>CP102274.1:0-15000 GCA_025149285.1 Hungatella hathewayi
ATGTTAGAAAAGTTAAAAGAAAAATGGGACGAAATCTTACTGAATTTGAAGGAAGAGCACGAAATTACCGACGTTTCCTTCAAAACCTGGCTTCTCCCACTGAAAGTACATTCCATAAACGGAGACACCGTAACAGTTACTGTCCCGGACGTGGAATTTTTAGGGTATATCCGTAAAAAATACGGATTCCTTTTAAAAATTACCATTGAAGAGGTAACGGGATTTGAATGTAACGTAGACTTCGTTGTGGAAAACCAGGTTCCGCAGGAAGAAGTTCCCAAGGCCCAGACCGGAAACACGCTGATTAACAACGCGATGAACACGGTCAGCCAGTCGGCCATCATAAACGCCAATTTAAATCCGAAATATACATTCGATACCTTTGTAGTCGGTGCCAACAACAATCTGGCCCATGCTGCATCGTTGGCGGTTGCCGAATCCCCCGGAGAAATCTACAACCCGCTTTTTATCTATGGAGGCGTGGGACTCGGAAAAACGCATCTGATGCATTCCATCGGTCATTTTATTTTGAAAAATAACCCGAATGCAAAGGTTCTTTATGTAACGAGTGAGAAATTTACCAACGAGCTGATCGATGCCATCCGTAATAAGAACAACTTCTCTCCTACTGAATTCCGCGACAAATACAGGACCAACGACGTCCTGCTGATCGATGATATTCAGTTTATTATCGGCAAGGAAAGTACACAGGAAGAATTCTTCCACACGTTTAATGCATTATATGAATCCAAAAAACAGATTATTATCTCCTCAGATAAACCACCAAAAGAAATTGAGACTCTGGAAGAACGTCTCCGTTCCCGGTTTGAATGGGGTTTAACCGTAGACATCCAGTCTCCGGACTACGAGACAAGGATGGCCATCCTCCGGAAAAAGGAAGAGATGGAGGGCTACAACATCGATAACGAGGTAATTAAATACATTGCCACTAACATTAAGTCCAACATCCGTGAGTTAGAAGGCGCCCTGACAAAAATCGTCGCTCTATCCAGGCTGGATAATAAGGAAATTACCGTAGAACTGGCTGAAGAAGCCTTAAAGGATATCATCTCTCCCAACGACAAGCGGGAAGTGACTCCTGAGTTAGTCATCCAGGTGGTGGCCGACCATTACGGGATCACCCCCCTCGATATCTGTTCCCAGAAGCGGAACAAGGAAATCGTCTATCCGCGCCAGATCGTCATGTACCTATGCCGCGAGATCGTGGGAACACCGCTGCAGTCTATCGGTAAGTATTTAGGCGGACGCGATCACACGACGATTATTCACGGAATCGAGAAGATAAAGGCCGATGTTGTCAAGAATGATTCCAACTTAATAAACACTCTTGATATCCTCAAGAAAAAACTCAGTCCACAGTAGCTTCATCCACAAATTCATGTGAATTGGATGTTGATTGCCTGTGGATAACTATGAGGTTCTTTTCCCTTCTCAGGCTCATGTGGATAACCTGAGAGTTTTCCTTAAGGATTGTGGACGTTATTCACACTCTTATTCACAAGGAAAAGCCTGTCCCCTTCGACGGTTTTAAGGCTTTTACACATACCCACAGCCCCTACTACTAATACGACGGAATTTATCTATTTATTTATCAATATAATTCGTGAATTTACTGAAAAGGAGTTATCAACAATTATGAAGCTGACATTTCAACAGGATGCCATTTTAAACGGCATCAACATCGTTTTAAAAGCAGTTCCATCCAAGACAACCATGTCGATCTTAGAATGTATCTTCATTGATGCCAGTGGTTCCGAGATTAAACTGACAGCCAACGATATGGAACTCGGTATTGAAACTAAGGTAGAAGGAACCATCCATGAACGGGGAAAAATCGCTCTGGATGCCAAGCTGTTATCCGAAATCGTTCGAAAGCTTTCATCTGCAGGTGACTCTGTCGTTACCATTGAAAGCGATGAAAAATTCACCACTACGATTTCCTGCGAAAAATCCGTGTTCCATATTCAGGGACGTGACGGTGAGGAATTTGCATACCTTCCCTATATAGAAAGAGATAACTACATCTGCCTTTCCCAGTTTACACTGAAGGAAGTAATTCGCCAGACTATTTTCTCCATTGCTCCCAACGACAGCAATAAGATGATGACCGGTGAATTATTCCAGGTATCGGGAAGCCAGTTAAAGGTCGTTTCTCTGGATGGCCACCGCATTTCCATCCGGAATGTAGAATTAAAAGATACGTACCATGATATAAAAGTCATCGTTCCTGGCAAGACTCTCAGTGAGGTCAGCAAGATTCTGGGCGGCGACAACGAGAAAGAAGTGCTGATATTCTTCAGCAGCAACCATATTTTATTTGAATTTGACGATACGATTGTGGTATCCCGTCTGATTGAGGGCGAGTATTTCCGGATCGACCAGATGCTTTCCAGTGATTACGAGACCAAGATCACAGTCAATAAGCGGGAACTGTTAGATTCCATTGAGAGAGCAACCATCCTGATCCGTGAGAATGACAAGAAGCCGTTAATCATCAATGTGGTGGATCAGGAGCTGCAGCTTAAGATGAATTCCAGTTTTGGATCCATGAACGCCGAAGTGGCGGCTCATAAGACAGGAAGCGATATCATGATCGGCTTTAATCCAAAGTTCCTGATAGATGCGCTCAGAATCATCGATGACGAAGAAGTAACTCTTTATATGCTGAATCCGAAATCCCCATGCTTCATCAGGGATGAAGAAGGAAAATATATCTATTTAATTCTTCCGGTCAACTTCAACGCCGCATCCGTTTAGGATAACGGGATGAAAAAAGGAGAAAAAATTGGAAATAATCAAGTTAAGAGATGAATACATCAAGCTTGGCCAGGCCCTGAAAGCAGCGGGTCTGGTCGGCTCCGGCGTGGATGCAAAATACGTAATAGAAGAAGCCCTGGTCAAAGTAAACGGCAGGACAGAGCTTCAGCGCGGTAAAAAACTGAGAGCCGGAGACATCGTCGAGTACGACGGAAAGACGATTAAAATCGAGGAATAAGAGAAGTCCATGATTATCGAGTCGATAGAGCTTAAAAATTACAGGAATTACGATAAACTACATATGGATTTCAGTCATGGGACCAACATCCTGTACGGGGATAATGCCCAGGGGAAAACCAATATCTTAGAAGCAATCTATGTCTGTGCTACGACAAAATCCCACAGGGGAAGCAAAGATAAGGAAATCATACAGTTTGACAGGGATGAGTCGCATATCAAATTAAACGTCAGAAAAAGAGATGTTCCATACAGAATCGACATGCATTTAAAGAAAAACAGAGCTAAAGGCGTGGCGGTCAACGGCGTTCCAATCAAGAAGGCCAGCGAACTGTTTGGAATTGTCAATGTTGTATTTTTTTCTCCGGAAGACTTAAATCTCATAAAAAACGGCCCTGCCGAACGACGGCGGTTTATTGACTTGGAGTTATGTCAACTTAATAAGCTGTATGTCCATTCTCTGGTTCAGTACAATAAAATTATTACTCAGAGAAATAAGCTGCTGAAGGACATCATGTTCCGCCCGGACTATGAGGAGACACTGGATATCTGGGATATGCAGCTGGTTCAGTACGGACGGGAGGTAATCCGGTGCCGGGAGGCCTTTGTAAGCCAGTTAAACGACTTAATCGGAACCATCCACCGGCAGCTGTCAGGAGAAAAAGAGTCTTTACATATCTGCTATGAGCCAAATGTCACGGCCGATATGTTTGAAGATACATTAAGAAAAAGCAGGCCTTCGGATTTAAAGCAGAGGACGACGTTAACGGGACCCCACAGAGATGATTTAAGCTTTATCATCAATGATATCGATATCAGAAGGTTTGGTTCCCAGGGACAGCAGAGAACGGCTGCTCTGTCCTTAAAGCTTGCAGAAATAGAACTCGTCAAAAAAATAGTAAATGATTATCCAATCCTTTTGCTGGATGATGTGTTATCTGAGCTGGATGGCAGCAGACAGAATCACTTGTTATCGGGAATTAATCATATACAGACCATGATCACCTGTACGGGGCTGGAGGATTTTGTCAATAACCGGTTCCGGATCGATAAGATCTTTAAGGTTGTGAGTGGTGAAGTTTACAGTGAGAATTAGGAGGAAAATATGAGCGAAGAATATGGTGCAGATCAAATCCAGATATTAGAGGGGCTTGAGGCGGTCAGAAAGAGACCTGGTATGTACATTGGCAGTACTTCCGTAAGGGGACTCCATCACCTTGTATATGAGATTGTCGATAATGCGGTGGATGAGGCTCTGGCCGGATACTGTGATATGATTGATGTGACGATTAATGAAGACAATTCCATTACCGTAGTCGATGACGGCCGGGGAATTCCGGTAGGCATCCAGAAAAAAGCCGGAATACCAGCGGTAGAGGTAGCATTTACCATCCTCCACGCAGGCGGTAAGTTCGGAGGCGGGGGATACAAGGTATCCGGCGGCCTTCACGGTGTTGGCGCATCCGTAGTAAACGCATTGTCCAACTGGCTGGAAGTAGAAATTACTCAGGATGGAAAGACCTATAAGCAGCGCTACGAAAAAGGAAAGACCATGTATCCGCTTAAGGTTATCAGAGAAGCGGGACCGGATGAACACGGTACGAAGGTTACTTTCCTTCCGGATGAGACCATTTTTGAAGAAACCGTATTTGATTATGATACGCTGAAGATTCGTCTGAGGGAGACCGCATTCCTGACAAAGAATTTAAAAATTGTATTGAGAGACAACCGGGAAGAGAAGCACGAGCACGTATTCCATTATGAAGGCGGAATCAAGGAGTTTGTCACTTACTTAAACCGCGGGAAAACTCCGCTTTACGATCAGGTATTTTACTGTGAGGGCTCCAAGGATGGTGTTTATGTGGAAGTTTCCATGCAGCACAACGATTCCTATACGGAGAATATCTACAGCTTTGTAAATAATATCAATACACCCGAGGGCGGAACCCATTTATCCGGATTTAAAAACGCCCTTACCAATACACTCAATGACTATGCGAGAAACAATAAGCTGTTGAAAGAAAACGAGGCCAATCTTTCCGGTGAGGACATCCGGGAGGGCTTAACCGCTATTATCAGCGTTAAGATTGAGGAACCTCAGTTTGAGGGGCAGACAAAGCAGAAACTGGGCAACAGTGAGGCGAGAGGCGCCGTGGATAACATTTTGAGGGAACAGTTTACGTATTTCCTGGAACAGAATCCGTCTGTAGCCAAGACAATCTGTGACAAGTCCATAATGGCTCAGCGGGCCCGTGCGGCCGCCAGAAAGGCCAGAGATTTGACGAGAAGAAAGACGGCTCTCGAGGGTATGGCTCTTCCGGGCAAGCTGGCGGACTGTTCTGACAAAAACCCAGAAAACTGCGAGATTTATATCGTCGAGGGAGATTCCGCCGGCGGCTCTGCCAAGACGGCCCGTTCCAGAGATACCCAGGCCATCCTTCCACTTCGAGGCAAGATTTTAAATGTGGAGAAGGCCAGACTGGACCGTATCTACTCCAATGCGGAGATAAAAGCAATGATCACAGCATTCGGTACCGGAATTCACGAGGATTTCGATATCTCGAAGCTTCGCTATAACAAGATTATCATCATGACCGATGCCGATGTGGATGGAGCGCATATCAGTACGCTTCTTCTGACCTTCCTCTACCGTTTCATGCCGGAGCTAATCAAGCAGGGCCACGTCTATCTGGCTCAGCCGCCGTTATACAAGGTGGAGAAGAACAAAAAGGTGTGGTATGCTTACAGTGACGAAGAGTTAAACAACATCCTGAAGGAAATCGGACGTGACACCAATAATAAGATTCAGCGTTACAAAGGTCTGGGAGAGATGGATGCCGAGCAGCTCTGGGAGACGACCATGGATCCGGAGCGCAGGATTCTGCTTCGTGTCGCCTTTGACGAGGAGACCGCATCGGAGATTGATCTGACATTTACGACACTGATGGGAGACCAGGTAGAGCCGAGACGTGAATTCATCGAGGCCAACGCCAAGTACGGCAATCTGGATATCTAAAAAACAATTAATATTGCGTTATGAAGGAGAAGAATTATGGAACCAAATATCTTTGATAAGGTTCATGAGGTAGATTTGAAAAAGACCATGGAAAAATCGTACATCGATTACGCCATGAGTGTTATCGCTGCCCGTGCGCTTCCTGATGTAAGGGATGGTCTTAAGCCGGTACAGCGAAGAGTCTTATTCTCAATGATCGAATTAAATAACGGACCAGATAAACCCCATCGTAAATGTGCCCGTATCGTCGGTGATACCATGGGTAAATACCATCCTCACGGAGACAGCTCCATCTACGGAGCTTTGGTTAATATGGCGCAGGAGTGGTCCACCAGATATCCGCTGGTGGATGGCCATGGCAACTTTGGTTCTGTCGATGGTGACGGAGCGGCAGCCATGCGTTATACGGAGGCGCGCTTGAGCAAGGTCTCCATGGAAATGCTGGCCGACATCGGTAAGAATACGGTTGATTTCACACCGAACTTTGATGAGACAGAGAAAGAACCGGTGGTTCTTCCCGCCAGATTCCCCAATCTTCTGGTCAACGGAACATCAGGAATCGCCGTAGGTATGGCGACCAACATTCCGCCTCATAACTTAAGAGAGGTAATCGGCGCGGTTGTTAAAATTATTGACAATCACGTTGAGGAAAACAGAGAGACCGAGATGGAAGAGGTCCTTGAAATTATCAAGGGGCCGGATTTCCCCACAGGGGCAACCATCCTGGGCAAAATGGGAATCGAGGAAGCTTACCGCACAGGCCGCGGAAAGATCAGAGTCCGCGCTGTGACAGATATTGAAACGCTTCCAAACGGAAAGAGCCGTATCATCGTAACGGAACTTCCTTACATGGTAAACAAGGCCCGTCTGATTGAAAAGATGGCCGAACTTGCTAAAGAGAAGAAGATCGATGGAATCACAGATTTACGAGATGAGTCTGACCGTTCCGGTATGAGAATCGTCATCGAACTTCGCCGTGACGTCAATGCCAATGTTATATTAAACCAGCTTTTAAAACATACCCAGCTGCAGGATACATTCGGCGTCATCATGCTGGCGCTTGTCAATAATGAGCCTCGGGTCTTAAACCTGATGCAGATGCTCAAGCTGTATTTAGAGCATCAGAAGGAAGTTGTAACCAGAAGGACCCAGTACGACTTAAACAAGGCGGAAGAGCGTGCTCATATTTTACAGGGCTTGCTGATCGCTCTCGATAATATCGATGAGGTCATCAAGATCATCCGCAATTCTCAGAATGTTCAGATTGCGAAGGCAGAACTCATGGAGCGCTTCGGCTTAAGCGATGCTCAGGCCCAGGCGATCGTGGATATGCGTCTTCGTGCTCTTACCGGTCTGGAAAGAGAGAAGCTGGAGAATGAATTTAAAGAACTGGAAGCAAAGATAGAGGAGTTGAGAGCCATTCTGGCAGATGAGAAGAAGCTTCTCGGCGTAATCCGGGAAGAGATCATGCTGATCTCTGATAAATACGGGGATGACAGAAGAACCTCCATCGGCTTTGATGAATTCGACATGTCCATGGAAGACTTAATTCCGGATGAAAACACCATCGTTGCCATGACAAAGCTTGGCTATATCAAGAGAATGTCTGTAGACAACTTCAAGAGTCAGAACAGAGGCGGTAAGGGAATCAAGGGAATGCAGACCATTGATCAGGATTATATCGAAGATCTGATCATGACGACCAACCACCACTATATCATGTTCTTTACCAATACGGGACGTGTTTACAGGCTTAAGACGTATGCCATTCCGGAAGGAAGCAGGACGGCCAGAGGCACGGCGATCATCAATCTGCTTCAGCTGCTTCCGGGTGAAAGTATTACCGCCATTATTCCGATGAAGGAATACGATGACGATAAATTCCTGTTTATGGCTACAAAGAACGGTATGGTGAAGAAGACCCCGATGATGGAATACGCCAATGTCAGAAAGAACGGACTTCAGGCTATTGTACTCCGCGAGGATGATGAACTGATCGAGGTAAAGGCTACCGATAATTCAAAGGATATTTTCCTGATTACGAAGATGGGCCAGTGTATCCGCTTCAATGAGACTGACGTCCGCGTAACAGGGCGCGTATCCATGGGTGTAATCGGTATGAAGCTCAACGACGATGATGAAGTTGTTGGCATGCAGATGGATACTCAGGGAGAGAAGCTTTTGATCGTATCGGAAAACGGTATGGGAAAACGAACCCCGATCGACGAATTTACCCCGCAGAAGAGAGGCGGAAAGGGCGTGCTCTGTTATAAGATTACAGAGAAGACCGGTAAGATCGTGGGTGCGAAGCTGGTGCATGACGATCATGATATTATGATTATCACCAATGAGGGAATTGTAATCAGAATTTCCGTGGAAGACATCTCCGTGATCGGACGCAACACCTCCGGAGTGAAGCTCATGAACATCGATCAGGAATCTGATATACGTGTGGCCAGTATTGCCAAAGTACGTGATGACGGAAGCAAGTCAGAAGGAGAAGGGCTGGAAGACCTGGATCTGGATGATGTTGAGACTGAAACGGAAACAGAAGAATAAGAGGCGGCAGCGAAAAACTTAACATTTTTTTAATAGAAATTCTGCTCTCTTTATATTATAATGATAACATCAATAAAGGGGAGTAGCCGGCATAACCTTATGGATTCCCGTGCGTCAGTACGATTAATGAACGCTTTCATAAAACAAGTGAATGGCTTTTCATAAGCCGCAGTCTCACTCTGTTGGATTACCGGGCGTGGATTGAAATAATCCGCTGGGAATTGAAATGGCAAGACTTTTATTGCAGTATGGAATATTCATGCTGCAATAAAAGTCTTTTTATTTATCAGGAAATGCCGGATACCCAACCTGAATAAAGGAGGAATTACGCTTGGACAGTGACCCAGGCGCGGCCACGATAGCCGCACAGATTTTATTATTAACAGCCCTTACAATGATGAACGCATTTTTTGCAGGGGCGGAAATGGCAGTAGTATCTGTCAACAAAAACAGGATCCGGATGCTTGCTGATAACGGCAATAAAAAAGCGGCCCTGATTCAAAAACTGTCAGAAAATTCTACAGGATTTCTGTCAACCATCCAGGTGGCAATCACATTTGCCGGATTTTTTTCCAGTGCATCCGCCGCGACAGGTATATCGCAGATATTGGGGAACCGCATGGCGCAGTCAGGAATTCCTTACAGCCAGAGTATCGCCATGGTGCTGGTTACGATCATCCTGTCTTACTTTAATCTGGTGTTTGGTGAACTGGTACCGAAACGGGTTGCACTGCAGAAGGCGGAGGCATTCAGTCTGTTTGCCGTGAAGCCGATTGCCATCATTTCCAGGATTATGGCCCCGTTTATTGCATTGTTGTCCGTATCTACCAACGGAGTATTAAGGCTTCTGGGGCTGAAAACGGAGAATCTGGAAGAGGAGGTTTCCGAAGAAGAAATCCGCTCCATGCTTCAAACCGGCCGGGAAAGCGGAGTATTTAATGAAATTGAACAGGATATGATTACCTCCATCTTTTTATTTGACGATAAGAAAGCAAGGGAGATCATGACTCCGCGTCAGGATATGATTGCTGTGGATTTAAGCACGCCGCTGCTGTCCAGCATGGATGAAATCTTAAACAGCAGACACTCCAGAATTCCGGTTTACGAGGATGAGATTGACAATATAGTGGGAATCCTGTTTATGAAGGATTTTATCATAGAAGCGAATAAAAAGCCTGTCAGGGAAATTGATATTCGCGCAATCATGCAGAAACCATACTTTATTCCTGAAAACAGAAAGACGGATAAATTATTTCAGGAAATGCAGAAAAACAAGCTTAAGATGGCGGTTCTCGTTGACGAGTACGGCGGTGTGTCAGGCATTGTGACCATGGAAGATTTAATTGAAGAGATTGTGGGCGATTTACACGATGAATATGAGGACGTGGAGCCGGAGATCACAGAACTGGAACCTCACGTCTATCAGGCAGCCGGAAGCATCCTCCTGTATGACTTAAATGAGGTTCTCCATGAGGAGATTGAAAGCTCCTGTGATACTCTGTCGGGCTATCTGATCGAACGCCTTGGATACATACCCAATGAGAAGCAGATGCCGATAGAATTGTATGAGGATGGAATTCATTATACCATTCTCAAAATGAATGAAAAGGTCATTAAAACCGTAAAACTGGAACTGAATCGAGAAAAGGAAACAGGAGGCTGAAAATGGAATTCTTATTAGAAGGAATTATGTCGGTTACATGGCAGCAGATACTTATGTATCTGGTGGGAATCATCCTGATATGGCTTGCGATTAAGAAAGAGTATGAGCCGGCCCTGCTTCTGCCCATGGGGTTTGGCGCAATTCTTGTAAATCTGCCGAACACAGGGGTTATCAATCAGGTATTGTCCGGTGTCGGTGACACAAACGGAATTATTGAATGGCTGTTTCATGTGGGGATCGAAGCATCAGAAGCGCTTCCCATCCTTCTGTTCATCGGAATCGGAGCCATGATCGATTTTGGTCCTCTGCTGTCCCAGCCGGTGATGTTCTTATTTGGTGCGGCGGCTCAGCTGGGAATTTTCATTGCAATCTGTGCGGCAGTACTTCTTGGATTTGACTTAAAGGATGCGGCGTCCATCGGCATAATCGGCGCGGCGGATGGGCCCACATCCATCCTTGTGTCTCAGATTCTGCATTCAAAGTATATTGGAGCCATCGCGGTGGCCGCCTATTCCTATATGGCCCTGGTGCCGATCGTCCAGCCGTTTGCCATTAAACTGGTTACGACGAAGAAGGAGAGAACCATCCATATGGAGTATAAACCGGCGGCTGTATCGAAGACGATGCGAATTGCATTTCCAATTGTCGTAACCATAATTGTAGGCATGATTGCCCCCATGTCGGTGGCCCTCGTGGGATTTTTAATGTTTGGTAATCTTCTGAGGGAGTGCGGAGTTCTCAGCAATCTTTCTGATACGGCTCAGAATGGTCTTGCCAATCTGATTACCCTGCTTCTGGGAATTACGATCTCCTTCAGTATGCGTGCGGACGCATTTGTGAGAATCGACACACTGATGATTATGGGAATCGGTCTGATTGCATTCGTATTTGATACCATAGGAGGCGTGCTGTTTGCCAAACTGTTAAATCTGTTCCGAAAAGAAAAGATTAACCCGATGATTGGGGCCGCAGGAATATCCGCATTCCCCATGTCGGCCAGAGTAGTGCAGAAAATGGCACAGAAAGAGGAACCGGGAAATATTATTCTGATGCATGCAGTCGGTGCAAATGTATCCGGACAGATTGCCTCCGTGATTGCAGGAGGACTTGTTATCAGTCTGGTAACCAGGTTCTTATAGGAGGTTGAGACAATGATGGAAAATTTATTAATCGCTCTGGAGATCATGGGAAAAGGCATGGGAGGAATCTTTGTATCCATCCTGATCATTATGGGCTGTGTTATCATTATGGGTAAAATCTTAAAATAATTTTGTTTCGAAATAATTTGGCTTTGGACTTGACAAAAAAAACTGTAACTGATAGTATTACATCATAAACTGAAACAATAATAATTACAGATCTATGTTTCAGAAAAAGAGTATGAATCAGACAGGGGGCGAATCACGTGACAAGTGAATTTGCAATAGCGGTCCACGCCTTGGTGTATTTGAATCACCGTCAGCAGACAGTATCCAGTGAGGCACTGGCTTCCAACGTATGTACCAATCCGGCCAGGGTGAGAAAGGTTATGGCCAAATTAAAAAAAGCCGGGATCATTTCAACCAAAGAAGGTCTGGAAGGCGGATACCATTTTGAAAAAGACTCATCCTGCGTAAATTTAAGGCAGGTATGCGACGCATTGGAGGTCGATTTTGTATCGGCTTCATGGAAATCAGGAGATAAGGAAATGGATTGTATGATTGCATCCGGTATGGCGGCCATCATGGATGAAATCTATGCAGATCTCGACGAATTGTGCAGAAAGCGGCTAGAAAGCATTACCATTGCTTCCATTGAAGCGAAGATATTTAAGAGCTAGATTTTGAAAAGTTCTGCCGGTGAGAAGACGGAAGCAGAACAGGATAGAAAAACGTGAAAATTCCGATTGGAGAAAATATTCTAATCGGAATTTCCACGTTTTTTATTTATAATCTTTTCACCCGAATGAGATTACTCCAGATTAAGCTTCTTTGTAAACACATAATCTGTTATGGCATAAAATCCCGCTGTACAGGCCACGCTGAAGATGGTGGTGAACAGCATGTAGTTCTTAACGGTCTGAACGGCATACTCCGAATTGCTGATCACAGGAGAGGAGTAACCGCATATGGAGAAATAAATGCTGCTGATAATCTGCATTACCACATAGATGGCAAAGTAGGAAATAATAGCCCAGAGAACTCTGTGTTTCTTAAATAAATGGCCCAGGGCAATGGCGGCATACAGCATCAGGGGGCCGGAGATCAGCCCGGCAATACAAGTGATGGTAACTTCAATCAGGAATACAGGCATATTTAAGTATTTTGATACTTCCTGATAGAGTGTCCCGATATCGCGGAATATCTGCTGGAGATCTGTCAGATGGAGATGGCCGGTAAAAAAGATGAAGATGGATAAGATAAACAAAAGGCCGGCTAAGATTTCCCACAGAACAGCCGATAACAGCTTCGCATTGATTAAGGTTCCCATCTTTACTGGAAGCGTATTGGTTAAATATCCCTGGTCACTCACCATGGTCTTATAAAAGTGCATGACGATAAATACAGAAGTCATGACAAACAGGGCGATAATATAGATGAAATACAGGACAAAAAAGATGACTGTAATCGTTTCCATCAGCCGGCTGTTTCCCAGAAACGCACTGTAACTGCTCTCAAATGCAAATTTACATAAAAGTGTAATCGCGATGAAACCAATCATCAGCGGCAAAAATAATCTGGATGTAGATTTCATTTCATGTTTGAATACTTTTCCTAGCATTTGAACACCTCCCTGAACAGAGCGTCTACGGATTTTCCGTTTTCTTCCCGGATCGCATCTACGGAACTGGTCAAAACAATTTTTCCATCTTTGATAAAGATGATGTCATCCAGGACCGGCTCAATATCGGAAATTAAATGGGTCGATATAATGATGGAACCCTGTTCATTGTAATTCGATAAGATCGTGTTTAATATATAATCCCTGGCGGCCGGATCGACACCGCCGATGGGTTCATCGAGAAGATAAAGATCGGCGTTACGGCTCATGACCAGAATCAGCTGAACTTTTTCCTTCGTTCCTTTGGAGAGCGTTTTCAACCGGCTCTTTGGATCGATGTTCAGACGTTTTAACATTTCGTAAGCCTTATTTAAATCGAAATTATCATAAAAGTCGTGAAAATAATCGAGAATCTGGTTAATTCTCAGCCCGTCATTTAAGTAATTCTTATCAGGCAGATAAGAGACTCTCCGTTTTGTCTCCACACTTACCGGAAGATCGCAGATCGTGATTGTTCCGCTTGTTGGAGTCAAAAGGCCTGTGGCCAGTTTGATAAATGTGGACTTACCGCTTCCGTTAGGGCCAAGCAGCCCTACGATTCTTCCTGGTTCGATGGTGAAATTTACATCATCGAGAGCCGTCAAAGAGCCAAATTTTTTTGTGATATGGCTGCACTGTAGTATGGAATTCATTGACTCATCTCCTTTGCTGCTTTTTCTACTAATTTTAATGTATCCCCCGGTTTCAGGCCCAGACTGTTCATGACCTTAAAAAAATCTCTGATTTTCTCTTCTGCAATTTCTTCTTTTACGTGTTCAATCATTGCCGTGTCCTCCGTGACAAATCGCCCCGATGTTCTTTGAGAATAGATAATGCCGCTTTGTTCCAGTTCCGATAATGCCTTTTGCATCGTATTGGGATTGACAGAAGCTTCTCCGGCCAGTTCCCTGACTGAAGGAAGGCGGCTGCCAGCCGCGTAGATGCCGGATATAATGCGAAGACGTATCTGCTCTAACAGCTGTGTATAGATCGGTCTGTCATTTTCAAAATGCCATGTCATTTGCTCACCTCCTATTGTATTGCTGTACTAATTACTTAATACAATAATACATCTCGATCCATTCTTTGTCAATAGCAATTGCAAAAGAAATAACGCATGATTATACTTGATTTCGACGGATCAATCCCTTATGATTAGTAAAAGAGAGTGATGGCTTCATCATTTATATGGAGGAATCGTATGATAAGAACCATTCAGAGCGAGGAAATAACAAGAAATATTAAAGAAATGTGCATAGAAGCAAACCATGTACTGTCGGATGATATGAAGAAGGTATTCTGCGACGCGGTGGGGAAGGAGCGGTCACCACTGGGAAGACAGATTTTATCACAGTTGGAGGAAAATTTAAAAATCGCCGGGGAAGACATGATTCCCATTTGCCAGGATACCGGTATGGCGGTCATTTTCCTGAAAATAGGACAGGATGTACATATAGAAGGCGGCAGTCTGGCCGATGCGGTTAATCAGGGAGTACATGACGGATATGTGGAAGGATATCTCCGTAAATCAGTCGTAGAGCCGGTAAAAAGGATTAACACAAAAGACAATACTCCGGCAGTCATCCATTATGAGATCACGGATGGAGACCAGATCGATATAACCGTGGCCCCTAAGGGATTTGGAAGTGAAAACATGAGCCGTATCTTCATGTTAAAACCGGCGGATGGAATTGATGGAATTAAGGAAGCCGTGCTCACTGCGGTTCGGGATGCAGGTCCGAATGCCTGTCCCCCCATGGTAATCGGAGTAGGGATCGGAGGAACCTTTGAAAAATGTGCGGAGATGGCAAAACATGCCCTGACCAGAAACTTGGATGAGCAGCCCTCTTCCGGCTATGTCGGAGAACTTGAGACGGAACTTCTCGAAAAGATTAACAGTCTTGGAATCGGTCCGGGAGGACTCGGCGGCAGCATCACTGCACTGGCA
>CP102274.1:20000-387500 GCA_025149285.1 Hungatella hathewayi
TGAATTCTTAAGGGGGCGTCAAAGCTTACCAAGAGATATCAAACTCCGAATGCCGCATAAATGATGTACGGGAGTCAGACTGCACGAGATAAGTTGGGCAGTCAAAAGGGAAAGAGCCCAGACCACCAGCTAAGGTCCCAAAGTGCGTGTTAAGTGGAAAAGGATGTGGGATTTCGAAGACAACTAGGATGTTGGCTCAGAAGCAGCCACACATTCAAAGAGTGCGTAATAGCTCACTAGTCGAGAGGTCCTGCGCCGAAAATGTCCGGGGCTGAAACACGACACCGAAGCTGTGGAATTGACTTATGGTCAATTGGTAGAGGAGCATTCTTAACTGCGGCGAAGCGTTACCGTAAGGAGGCGTGGAGCGTTAAGAAGAGAGAATGCCGGAATGAGTAGCGAGATGGAGGTGGGAATCCTCCAGGCCGAATATCTAAGGTTTCCAGAGTAAAGCTGATCTGCTCTGGGTAAGTCGGGGCCTAAGGCGAGGTCGAAAGACGTAGTCGATGGACAACAGGTTGAAATTCCTGTACCGCGTATTATCAGAACTGTGGGGACACAGAACCGAAGCCAAACCCGGGAATGAAAAGACCGGGGCAAGCGCCGGACTGGTTAGACTGGAAAATCCGTTTAACAACAGGAAAGCGTGACGCGTACCGAACAAAAGTAGGGAAGTTGGTATAGGGGCTGTCAAGAAAAGCCGCTATTGTGTAATACGTGCCCGTACCGTAAACCGACACAGGTGGATGAGGAGAGAATCCTAAGGCCGGCGGGAGAAGCATTGTTAAGGAACTCGGCAAAATGACCCTGTAACTTCGGGATAAAGGGTGCCCACGAGAGTGGGCCGCAGAGAATAGGCTCAAGCAACTGTTTAGCAAAAACACAGGTCTATGCAAAACCGAAAGGTGAGGTATATGGGCTGACGCCTGCCCGGTGCTGGAAGGTTAAGAGGAGAGGTTAGGAGCAATCCGAAGCTTTGAATTTAAGCCCCAGTAAACGGCGGCCGTAACTATAACGGTCCTAAGGTAGCGAAATTCCTTGTCGGGTAAGTTCCGACCCGCACGAAAGGCGTAATGATTTGAGCGCTGTCTCGACAATGCACCCGGTGAAATTGAAGTACCAGTGAAGATGCTGGTTACCTGCGCCAGGACGGAAAGACCCCATGGAGCTTTACTCCAGCTTGATACTGGGATTCGGTACTGCATGTACAGGATAGGTGGGAGGCAGAGAAGGTAGGACGCCAGTCTTACTGGAGCCATTGTTGGGATACCACCCTTGCGGTATTGGGTTTCTAACCTGCGGCCATGACCTGGCCGGGGGACAATGTCAGGTGGGGAGTTTGACTGGGGCGGTCGCCTCCGAAAGGGTATCGGAGGCGCTCAAAGGTTCCCTCAGAATGGACGGAAACCATTCGAAGAGTGCAAAGGCATAAGGGAGCTTGACTGCGAGACCGACGGGTCGAGCAGGTACGAAAGTAGGACTTAGTGATCCGGTGGTATAAAGTGGGATTGCCATCGCTCAACGGATAAAAGCTACCCTGGGGATAACAGGCTTATCACTCCCAAGAGTTCACATCGACGGAGTGGTTTGGCACCTCGATGTCGGCTCATCGCATCCTGGGGCTGAAGTAGGTCCCAAGGGTTGGGCTGTTCGCCCATTAAAGCGGTACGCGAGCTGGGTTCAGAACGTCGTGAGACAGTTCGGTCCCTATCCGGCGTGGGCGTAGGATATTTGAGAGGAGCTGTCCTTAGTACGAGAGGACCGGGATGGACTGACCTCTGGTGTACCGGTTGGGTATCAAACCCATGGCCGGGTAGCCAAGTCGGGAAGGGATAAACGCTGAAGGCATCTAAGCGTGAAGCCCCCCTCAAGATGAGATATCCCATCGCAAGAGTAAGACCCCTTGAAGACGACGAGGTAGATAGGGCAGAGGTGGAAGTGCGGTAACGTATGGAGCTGACTGTCACTAATAGGTCGAGGGCTTAACCAAGTTGGTTTAGGAAAAAGAGGAAATAAGAACGGATGAAAAGATATGTACAATGTGTGGTTTTGAGGGTATATGTAAAGCCTTCAATAAAGGTTTGGCCTGGTGGCTCAGCTGGTTAGAGCGCCGCCCTGTCACGGCGGAGGTCGTGGGTTCGAATCCCATCCGGGTCGTTTAAACAGAATATTTCGTATGTGGGATCTTAGCTCAGCTGGGAGAGCATCTGCCTTACAAGCAGAGGGTCACAGGTTCGAGCCCTGTAGGTCCCATTCATTATGTAAAGTCCGAATGAGTAATTCGCCGATGTGGCTCAATTGGCAGAGCAGCTGATTTGTAATCAGCAGGTTATCGGTTCGAGTCCGATCATCGGCTTGCATGAGTCAAATAAAACTAAATAGTAAATAATATGGATGGTTTCCCGAGTGGCCAAAGGGGACAGACTGTAAATCTGCTGCAAATTGCTTCGGTGGTTCGAATCCACCACCATCCACTAGATATACTTCTAATAAAGGAGTATGTCGAATATAATTTAATAACGCGGGGTGGAGCAGTCTGGAAGCTCGTCGGGCTCATAACCCGAAGGTCGCAGGTTCAAATCCTGCCCCCGCAATTTTTTGTGAGAACTTTAAGTGTACTTACAGATGGACATGCCCAGATAGCTCAGTTGGTAGAGCAGAGGACTGAAAATCCTCGTGTCGTTGGTTCGATTCCGACTTTGGGCATTATGGGATACTAGCTCAGGTGGTAGAGCACTTGACTTTTAATCAAGTTGTCCGGGGTTCGAGTCCCCGGTGTCTCAGTAAAATGAAGCCTTGAAACATAAATTGTTTCAAGGCTTTTTATTATCGGTTTGTTGCATTTTACGATATATATATATAACGTCTTATGAGAGTGTGAAAAGGAGGACTGTCAATGGAAGACAAGTACCAGGCTGAAATTAAAAAGAAACTGGCCGAGAGCGTGAACCGTGCATGGAAGATTATCAGTGTTTTCGTAATGGCGTTTCAATTTCTGATGCTGATACTGATGGCAGTCAAGCCGGGAGGACCGTTTAAGACGCAGAGGAGGACTGTTTACTGCTTTCTCTATTTGGTTTTGCTTTTGGTTACGGGAATTGCCATGATTCTGAACCAGAGATTTTGGAAGAGGGAAAATAAAAATTACCATCGTTATCTTAATGCGGAAATAGTTTATGCAGCGTTTATCTGTTTTTGGGGATGCTGCGTTACCCTGAATGATCAGCTGGGGGGCAATGATTTAAGTGTATTTACATATACGATGCTGTCTGTGGCGGCACTCGGTTTTTTAGAGCCGGTGAAGGCAGTAGTTATTTTTATGTCGGCGTTTGTTTTTCTGAACTTATGTCTTCCGGGAATTCAGACTATTGAGAATAACATGTTCAGTAATATTATAAACAGCTTTTCCATAGCGGGCATTTCTACGGCAATTTCTTATACGCTTTACAGAAATAAGGTGATCGTTACGAAACAGGAAATGACGATTCGAAAGCAGTATGAGGAGATTACCAGGGTAAATGAAATTTTAAGCCGTCAGGCTATGGTTGATGAATTGACAGAGATGAATAACCGAAGATACATGGAATGGTTTATCGGTGAAAAAATTAAGATTCTGGAGGAGAAAACCGGTACAATTTCCTGCATGATGCTGGATATCGATTATTTCAAGCAGTTTAACGATCGGTATGGCCATATTTCAGGTGATATATGTCTGAAAAAGATTGCCGAGATGATTCGGGAATGCTGTCAGGATCAAAATGTGGCAGCGATCCGGTATGGTGGAGAGGAATTTTTTATCTGTCTGTTTCAGTGGAATCAGGATGAGGCAGTAGAGATGGCGGAGAAAATAAGAAAGAGAATTGCAGAATGCCGCTTTAAAATCAATGAAGAAGAAGGAGCGGTTACGATCAGCATTGGTGTGTATACATGGCATGGTGAAGGGAAGGTGCAGATGGACGATCTGATTCGTTTATCAGATAAGGCATTGTACCAGGCTAAGAAAAATGGAAGGAACAGAGTGGAGGTATTGTCATAAAAGATGAGCCAGAGAACCGGATTATCGGTTTTTTGGCTCATCTTCTTTTTCTGTGGTTTCGCGTCGGATTAAAATGGGAGTGATTGTTTTATGGACCGGTTCCTTCAGGGGAGCCGGTTTTCGCTTTTTACGCTCATTCATCTGGCTGACAAGGAGACTTACTGCTTCGTTGGCAATAAGGTCAATCTGCTGTCCTATTGTACTGATCGGGATAACCGCTTCCCGGGCAACCGGGGAGTCATCAAAACCAATGATGTAATAGTCATCGGGCAGCCTGCCGTATTTGCGGACGATTAAATTTAACAGGATATTGGCATGGGTATCGTTGAATACAAAGATTCCTTTTCGCATTCCGGTATAGCTTGTCTCCAGCTCTTCTAATATGTCTTTTAAATACTGAAGAGAGGAATCATAGGTATTCTCTGTTCTGTGGCAGAAAATTTTATGGTTCATATTGTTTTCTCTGCAGAAATCCATAAATCCTTGAATTCTTCCATAGGCTGGAATATTCTCTGCAGTGGGCGTATTGATATGGATCAGTATGTCGCAGTGATGTCTGGCCAGAAGACTGGTGGCCTGGATGGCCCCCATATAATTATCGGTATTGATACTGGAGACGTACTGATCTTCCCGTTCAATGGTGACAATGGGAATCTGAAGATCTGCCAGCTCCCGGGAGGACAGCGTGTGGCTCAGGACAATGAGTCCCTCTATCTTATAGGCCAGAAGTTCCTGAATATATTGACGTTCCGTTTCAGCATTCTCATGGCCGATGAATACCAGAAATTTATATCCGTACGTCTCGTATGTAGAAAGAATCTGATTCAGCATTTCGGAGTAGTAATGCAGATAAAGATTAGGTATCAGAATACCGACAAATTCTGTCTTGCCGTTGGCAAGGATGCGGGCGACCTTGTTTTCTTTATAGTTAAGCTTTACCAGAGCGTCGGATATAATCTGCTGGTTCTCCAGCGTGAGAGAGTCCGGATTATTAAAGTATCTGGATATCGTTGTTTTGGAAAAATGAGTGTATTGTGCAATATCGTCGAAGGTTATATTCTTTTTCTGTGCCATCCTGATGCCTCTTTTCAATTTGTAAGGTGTATGTTCCGCTTTTAGTATAGCAAAAATAGAATAATGGTTCAAGAGTAATCGGTTAAGTAACCGGTTTTGTTAAGATCATACAAATTATAAGGCTGTAAATAGGCAAATTCACGAAAAGTCATTTGATTATTGACATAATGACGAAAGAGATGTTATGATTAAAACATAAAGTAACCGGTTACTTAACCGGTTATATAGAGAGCGACATTGGATGGTATAAGAGAACAGTGATAAAGGAGGAATGAGGATGATGAAAAGTATTGGTACGAAGGCCATTAAAGTTATGGTTCTGATGGCGGCAGCGGTCCTGATGCTGACAGGATGCAGATTTGGGTTTGCCAGCGATCCGGATGATCCGAACGAGGTGGTACAGGAAGAGCCGATTGATACGTCGGTGGATACGTTTGAGTATGATGCTTCTCTTTCCGGTACGAAGATTACGCTTTTGAATTCCAAGGCGGAGATTCAGGTGGCCTTGACGAAGATGGCGGAGGAGTATGAGAAAAAATCGGGAGTACATGTGGAGGTCATGCCGGTTACGGATGGGGACTCTCCTTATACCAGGGTGGTCAGTATGTACAATTCAGGAACGCCGCCTACTATGGCTATTCTTGATACCACTGATGTCATTGCTCTGGCGGAGGAAAAAGCGGTTGATCTGACGGGAGAGCCCTGGACCGCTGAGGCGGAGGATTATCTGACAGAGGTAAACGGAAAGATATATAGCTTCCCGCTCTGTATTGAGGGACGGGGACTTATTTATAATCGTTCGGTGATTGAAGAAACACTGGGCAGGGAATTCGATCCTTTATCTGTTACGACCCTGGATGAGTTTACGGCACTTCTGGATCAGCTGACGGAGGCGGGCATGAAACGTCCTGTATCTGTGGCAAAGGAAGACTGGTCTCTGGGAGCGCACCAGCTTCAGTACATTTACGAGACGTATAATGGAACTTCTGAGGGAGCGCAGGAGGTTATCGAGAAGATTAAGGAAGGGACACTGGATTTAAATTCTTATGACCGCATGAATCAGTTTTTAAATATGTTTGATGTCTTAAGGGAGTATAACGTGGCAAAAAAAGATCCGCTAGGGGCCGATTATGATGAGATGGCTATTGATCTGGTGGATGGAAAGACTGCTTTCTGGTTTAATGGCAACTGGGCATGGCCCAATCTTTCGGAGGCCGGTGCGGAGAATTCAGATGAGTATGGCTTCCTTCCATACTTTTTGAATCATGATCCAGGGGATTTTGCCAATCAGCAGATCCAGGCGTCTCCGTCTAAACAGATTATGATAGATGGACGGATTGTCTCAGATCAGGAGAGGGCGGCGGCCAGGGAGTTTTTAAACTGGATTGTATTTAGTGAGATCGGTCAGCAGATGATTGTAAAGACGTGTAATCTGATCCCGCCATTTCAGAATAATCCTTACGAGCCTGCGGATCCGCTGAGTCGGGATATCTACAACCGGGTCCATGAAGAGAGAGCATTTAACGCATCTGCGATCGTTCCAAATGACCACTGGGCGGTTCTGGGAGCATCCATGCAGAAGTATCTGGCGGGCAGGAGCAGCCGGGAAGAATTGATTCAGTCGATCGAGAACTATTGGGAAGAACAGAGATAGGAGAGAGGTGTCCAGGATGAAATCAAAGAGTAAAGGGAAAGATTTCTGTATTTTTGCATTGCCCGGATTATTCTGTTTTTTTGCAGTCGTGATTGTTCCGTTTATCTACGGTGTCTATTTGACAATGACGGACTGGAACGGCGTTTCGGATGTGAAAAATTTTATCGGTCTGCAAAATTTTGCCGGGGTTATGAAGGACGGACAGTTCTGGTCATCTCTGCTCCTGACCTTTAAGTATGTGATCGTAGTGGTAGTGTTTGTAAATGTGCTGGCGTTTATGATCGCCTATCTGCTGACCAGAGGGATTAAGGGACAGAACTTTTTCCGGGCCGGATTTTTTACACCGAATCTGATCGGAGGCATCGTTCTGGGGTATATCTGGCAGTTCGTATTTTCAAGAGTCTTTGTGGGAATCGGTGATGCTACGGGCTGGGGGCTGTTTGAGGCGTCGTGGCTGTCAGAACCGACGAAGGCATTTATCGCACTGGTGATTGTTACGGTGTGGCAGCTGTCCGGGTATATGATTCTGATCTATGTGGCCGGATTTATGGGGCTGAGTGATGATGTGATGGAAGCTGCTACGATTGACGGCGCTTCTGGCTGGACGAAGATGAAGAGTATTATCCTGCCCCTTATGATGTCCTCCATTACGATATGCCTGTTTCTGACGCTGTCCAGAGCCTTTATGGTATATGATGTAAACCTTTCTTTAACGGCGGGAGCGCCCTATGGGACGACGGAGATGGCGGCCATGCATGTATATGAAAAGGCATTTACATCGAGGAGATTTGGCGTGGGCCAGGCGGAGGCGCTGATTCTGTTCGTGATTGTGGCCTGTATCAGCGGAATTCAGGTTTATTTAACCAAGAAGAAGGAGGTGGAAGCATAATGGCAGGAGAGAAGGCAGGAAGCGGTAAGAAGAGAAAAAAATCAGATCTTGTGGCTACAGCAGGATTGATTGTTATATTTATTCTTTACATGTTCCCATTCTACATGGTGGTGATCAATTCCCTGAAACAGAAACGGGATATTATCAAGAGCCCATTTTCCTGGCTGTATACGATTAAAGGGCTGTCGTTTGATAACTTCGTGAAGGCTTTTGTTCAGATGGATTTTTTAAACGCGTTTAAGAATTCCTTGATTGTAACGGTATTTGCAACGGCACTCGTTACACTTCTGGCGGCTATGCTGGCCTATTATATTGTGCGGAATAATAATGCGGTTTCCAGGATTGCCTTTGTTTTGATGGTGGCTTCTATGATTATTCCGTTCCAGGCGATTATGATTCCTCTGGTGAGTATCTATGGCGGCAAGCTGAATGTGCTGAACCACAGAAGCACGCTGGTGTTTATGCATACGGGTTTTTCCATGGCAATGTCTGTGTTTATGTTCCATGGATTTATTAAGGGAAATGTTCCGGTTGCACTGGAGGAGGCCGCTAATATTGATGGCTGTACCCATGCTCAGACATTTTTCCGAATTGTTTTTCCACTGCTGAAACCGATTATTTCCACAATGGTAATCTTAAATTCACTGGCGTTCTGGAATGATTTTCTGTTGCCGTCGCTGGTGCTGTCGGATAAGAAGCTGCTGACTCTGCCTCTTTCCACATACAGCTTTTACGGCACGTATTCGGCAGATTACGGGACGATCATGGCTGGGCTGCTGTTGTGTGTGGTACCGGTGTTAATCCTGTATATCGCCCTTCAGAAGCAGATTATCAGCGGTGTGGTGGCCGGAGCGGTAAAATAAGCCGGGAGAGACGGGGCCTGCGTCGGAACACAGTCCGGCGCAGTAATGACAGAAGGAGAGGCTGCATACGATGACTGAAAATACAATACATATAAAAGCGCCGGGATGCTGGATGAATGATCCCAATGGATTTATTTATTACAGGGGAAAGTACCATATGTTTTACCAGTGTTTTCCTTTTGATACTAGATGGGGAAGAATGCACTGGGGGCACGCGGTGAGCGAGGATCTGGTGCACTGGGAGCATAAGGGAATCGCATTGTTTCCGAGCAAACACGGGGACCGGGACGGATGCTTTTCCGGAAGCGCGGTGGAGCATGAGGGAAAGCTGTATTTGTACTATACCGGCGTCCGTTATCTGGAAGAGGATCCGGAGGATACGAATCTCTGCCTGAATGAGAAGTTTATCTCGGCACAGATGATGATTACGTCGGAGGATGGCGTTCATTTTGACAATATAAGGGATAAAAGAGAGATCATCGCACCTTTGGAGGACAGGGAAAGGGGAGACGCTGCCCATACGAGGGATCCCAAGGTATGGCGGGGATCAGATGCCTGGTATATGGTTTTGGGAACCCATGGAAGCGACTCAAATGGCAGGCTGCTTTTTTACCGCAGTGCCGATCTGGAAAACTGGTCATATGTGAATGCGGTGTCGAAAAGCGGTTTGGGATGGATGTGGGAATGCCCTGACTATTATGAGACAAAGGGCGGAAAGGTTCTGTCATTTTCACCTATGGGATTTTTAAAGGATGGGTACCGGGAAGAGAATCAGAATATCTGCATGGTGGTGGATTTTGAGGAAGAAAGCTGTACCATGAGGATGCCGGAACAATATCAGTTTCTGGATTATGGCCTGGATCTCTATGCGGCACAGAGTACGGTGGATGAGGATGGACGGAGAGTGATGGCTGCATGGGTCCGTATGCCGGAAGCAGCGGATGGGGAATGGATCGGTATGATGTGCAGCCCCAGAGTGGCAGAAGTGGAAGACGGCCATATTTATTTTCGGATGCATCCGGCAGTCAGAGGGGCTTATACCAGGAAAATTGACCGGCCGGATGAGGCTGCCGAAGCAGGGTATCTGATTGCAGCGGACTTAGAGGAGGGCGATCGGATTGAGATCGGCGGATACCTGATTTACCGAAAGGGAAACCGGATCTGTACGGACCGAAGCCTGACTGCGGGAAATGACAGAGATGGCAGAATGCAGTTTGAGACGCCGGAGATTAAAAATGGCGGTCATGTGGAGATTCTGGTGGATGCGAATCTGATTGAGGTTTTTGTAAATGATGGTGAGTACGTTATTTCAAATGTGGTATATGGAGTTGGAAATGAGATATTGACGGCAAATAAGATAAAGTTATATACAATCAGGGAGACAGGGTGAAATGGATTATTGTAAGGAATATGAGGCACGGTTTAATCAATATTATGATGAATTGAAATGGCTGTACTGCGAGTTATATAAGAATCAGGATGAGGCGCTGGAACAGCTGTGCGGACAGATGTACCGGTTTTATACAGAGAGGAAGGCGGCTCTTAAGAGGATGGACCGGGAACGGGCGAAGAACCCGCAGTGGTATAAAGGAAACCGGATGGTCGGTATGATGATGTATACAGATGCCTTTGCAGGGGACTTGAAGGGGGTTTTAAAGCATCTGAATTATATTGAGGAGTGCGGGGTCAATTATCTGCACCTGATGCCGCTTCTGGATACACCGGAGGGAAGGAGCGACGGCGGATACGCTGTTTCTGATTTTCGGAAGGTGAGGCCCGATCTGGGAACGATGGAGGATTTAGAGTGTCTGGCTGCGGAGTGTCATAAGCGGGATGTGAGCATCTGCCTCGACTTTGTGATGAATCACACATCGGAGGATCACGAATGGGCAAAAAAGGCGAGGATGGGGGATCCGGAATACCAGAGCCGGTACTTCTTTTACGATAATTACGATCTCCCGGCGCAGTTTGAGAGGACGGTTCCGGAGGTATTTCCGACTACGGCTCCGGGGAATTTTACCTGGGTAGCAGATGCAGGGAAATACGTAATGACTACATTTTATCCCTATCAGTGGGATTTGAATTACTGGAATCCTGTTGTCTTAAACGAGATGGTCGGCAATATGCTGAATCTGGTGAACCGGGGGATTGACGTGATCCGCATTGACGCAGTTCCCTATATCTGGAAGCAGCTTGGCACAAACTGCAGGAATCTGCCGCAGGTGCACAGCATTGTGCGGATTATGAGAATTATCTGTGAGATTGTGTGTCCCGGGGTTCTTTTACTTGGAGAGGTGGTGATGGAACCGGATAAGGTGGTTCCGTATTTCGGCAGCGTGGAGAAGCCGGAGTGCCATATGCTTTATAATGTGACAACCATGGCGGCCACATGGAACAGCGTGGCTACAAAGGATATCAGGCTGCTTCGCCAGCAGATGAATGTGGTGAGCAGTCTGCCGAAGGATTACGTTTTCTTAAATTATCTGCGCTGTCATGATGATATCGGATGGGGGCTTGATTATCCGTGGCTCAAACAGTTTGGGATCGATGAGGTCAGCCATAAAAAGTATTTGAATGATTTCCTGACGGGACAGTATCCGGGATCTTTTGGACGGGGAGAATTATACAATTCAGATCCTGAGTCAGGGGATGCAAGGTTATGCGGAACGACGGCGTCATTATGCGGGATAGAAAAAGCAGCGTACGAGAGGGATGAGGAAGCCCTTAAAAAGGCGGTAAGGCTGGATCTGATGCTTCATGCATACATGCTGTCGCAGTCGGGGATTCCGGTGATCTACAGCGGCGATGAGATCGGTCAGGAGAATGATTATACTTACCATGAGAATCCGAAAAAATGGGATGATTCCAGATATCTGCACCGGGGCAGTTTCCGTTGGGATCTTGAGAAGAAACGCAGCGTAAAGGGCAGCCTTCAGGAAACGATTTTTGAAGGGATTAAGAAGCTGGAGTCAATCCGGGCACAGTTTCCTGTGTTCTGTACGGATGCTGAAGTGTGGACCATTGATACGTGGGATGACGCTGTTCTGGGGCTTGTGAGGAGGTCTGGGGAAGAAAAGCTGATTGCCCTGTTTAATTTCAGTGAATTCGATAAAGTCGCATGGATCAACGAGGAGGATGGGATGTATAAGGATCTGATCTCGGGGCGGAGGCTGGAAGCGAAAGGGGTGCAAATACCGGCTTATGGCGTTTACTGGCTCATGAGGGAAAAATGGGATGAGAAGGATACGGCTGTGGAACACGGAGAAAAATCAGTTTAAATAATAATTACAGTAAAAAAGGATCTGGAGACTTCGCGTCCCGGATCCTTTTGACTATTCGTCAAATTCTACAATCACATAGTAACCTCTGTCATTATGCTTTACTTCTTTTACGATTCCATGGTCGGACTTGATGCGGTCGCGGCCGGTATAGCAGCCGGACATGGCGACCGCCGGATCGATGATATAGCTGTAACTGCTGGTTCCTTCTCTTTCGATTATGGATACTTCATCGCCTGCCTTGACAAGTCCCGGGCGTTCCATCTTAAATTCTATCGTTCTCATGATAACTTTTCTCCTTTTTATTCCTGTGAGGGTTGATCTCGATATCTATTATAAGACGAGGGTCAAAAAAAGTAAAGAAAGGAAAAACGAAAGAAAATCTTACGTTTTATTATAATACAATATTAAATTATTGAATATCAATAAATAAATATTGAAAATTGATATAGACTATGGTATGTTACAGGAAAGAGCAGTATTGGATGATAAGAAGGAGGTTTGAAATATGAGTGAGATGAATTCGATGAATTCGGTGGAGCCGATGAGTTCCATGGAGCCGGTTCCGGCATGGAAGAAGGGAAAACAGGAGGTAATGACACAGCAGTTTTTATTGTTTATGGGGGCGGCCCTTGGATTTGGAATACTGTATACCTTTTGTATGTATCAAAATCCCAATGGGATTACGTATCCTGTTATGATTGTGGGTGTTTACGGTGTTCTGTTCTGGATGCTGAAACGGCTCTCCATCGAATGGAAGCGGGGCTCATGGTTTTTGGCATCTGCAGCGGTTTTGCTGGGAATTGCGGCCTGCAGGACTGCTGATTCCCTGCTTATTATGATGATTAAGACCGCAGAATTTCTGCTGGCGGTTATCTTTGTAATGCACCAGTTTTATGATGACAGGGAGTGGAGTATCGGAAAGTATTTGTCTTCAATGGCAGTCTACCTCTGCTGTGTGATTGCAGCCGCAGTCTATCCGTTTTTTCAGGGAAAAGAATTTTTCAGGAAGGCAAATTTAAAGAAGTATAAGACAGTTTCTAAGGTGGCTCTGGGGCTGGCAGCGGCTCTGCCGATTCTGTTGGCAGCCGGAATGCTGCTGGGGCAGGCGGATGCGGTGTTTGGTGCTATTGTTGTTCATTGGCTGGAAAAGATTCTGAATGTATGGACCATTCTTATTATGATAGTCATGACGGCATTTGGGACTTTTGGCGTTTACTGTCTGATCTGTGGAGCGTGCATGGATCAGATATCCGGTGAAGAAAAGATGGTGAGAACTCATGAGCCGGTTACTGCTGTCACCTGTATGAGCGCGATTGCACTGCTGTATCTGTTTTTTTGTGGAATACAGGTTATTTACCTTTTTCTTGGGAAAGGAAGTCTGCCGGAGGGCGTGACATACTCTTCCTATGCGAGACAGGGATTTTTTCAGCTGTTGTTCGTGGCGGTTATGAATCTGGTCATGGTGCTTATGAATCTTAAATTTTTTAGGAAGAGCCGTTTGCTGAATGGTGTGTTGACTGTGATCTGCGGATGCACCTATGTGATGATCGCATCTGCGGCGTACCGGATGATTCTGTATGTCCGGGAGTATCACCTGACGTATCTGCGGGTTCTCGTGCTGTGGTTTCTGCTTTTACTGGCGTGTCTGATGGCCGGAGTGGTAATTTTAATCTATAAGAACAGATTTCCGCTGTTTAGCTGGTGTCTCGTGCTGATATCCGTATTTTTTGTGGGGTTTTCATTTATGAGGCCGGAGCGGGTCATTGCAGAGTATAATGTGAATCATGTGAAGGAATGGAGTGACAGCGATTTTCAGTATATGACACAGGTACTTTCGGCAGATGCGGTACCGGTTGTGCTTAAAGCGCTGGAGGATGATGCCGTTTTGGAGCGGTTTTATTCCGGCGGGAAAAAGAAGTTTTTAGCGGAGTATTATGACTGGGCGGTCTCAAGAAACTACCAGGTGCGTTCCTCAGATTTCAGAACATGGAATCTTTCCTTTGAAAAGGCGGAACAGTCTTTTAGAAATGAGGGAATGGGAATTTGACATTTTATCTTCAATCTGCTAATCTGGAAGAAAATTATCTGGAGGATGAAGATGAAAAAGGATCTGCTGAGCCGATTAATCGAATATGGAAAGTCTGACGTCTATCCGTTTCATATGCCGGGACATAAGAGGCGGACGGATAGCGGATTTGTAGAGAACTTTCCCAATCCGTTTTCTGTGGATATAACGGAGATCGACGGGTTTGACAATCTTCATCATCCGGATGGGATTTTGAAGGAATCCATGGAATGGGCAGGGAAAGTCTATGGGGCTGACAGGACGTATTATCTGGTGAATGGAAGCAGCTGCGGAATTTTGAGTGCAATATGCGGTTCTGTTTCCCATGGAGGGACTATTCTCATGAGCCGGAACTGCCATAAATCGGCGTATCATGGCGTTTTTTTCAGTCACTTAAAGGCGGAATATATTTATCCACAGACGATTCCGGAATTTGGTATCCAGGGTGGATTAGCGCCGGAGGATGTCAGACGGATGTTGATAAACCATCCGGAGACGGAGGCCGTGCTGGTGGTGTCGCCGACGTATGATGGAATTGTCTCGGATATTGAAGCAATTGCAGGTATTGTCCATGAGAGGGGAATTCCTTTGATTGTGGACGAGGCCCACGGGGCGCATTTTTCTTTTGGGAAGGAGGCGGGATTTCCTGTTTCGGCGCTGGGGCTTGGTGCGGATGTGGTGATACAGAGTTTACACAAGACGCTGCCATCCCTGACTCAGACTGCAGTTATGCATGTAAAAGCGGGCTTTGCGGATTTAGACGGGATTGACCGGTATGTCCACATGTTTCAGAGCAGCAGTCCGTCGTATGTGCTGATGGCTTCCATTGAAAATTGTATCCGGTGGATGGATGAAGCGGGGAGACATGAGATGATGGCTTTTGACGGCAGACTGGACCGTATTCGGCAGCAGCTTATGGAGATGGAGTGTCTGACCATTGTTGACGGTGTGAAAGGCCGGTGCCATGTTTTTGATGTGGACCGGTCTAAAATTGTGGTTTCTGTGGGTAAAAGCGGTCTGACCGGTCCGGAGCTTCAAGAACGGCTTCGGAGAGAGTACCGGCTGGAGATGGAGATGTGCGGGCCGGATTATGTGACGGCGATTACAACGGTGGCTGACACGGATGAAGGGCTGGAACGATTGTGCAGGGCGTTTATGGAGATTGATCTTGATCGGAAGCGGTCTGCGGAGGGCTGTGAGAATTCTGCCGGAAGCTGTGTGGGGAGAAACGGGGATAACGCCGGGGAAAGAAGCAGTGGAATTGTGGATAACGAGATGGAAAAGGAACGTGTTTGTGGATGGCCGGAGATTGCCATGACGATTGCCCAGGCGATGGACGCTCCGGGACAGCCTGTTCCGCTCGATGATTGTGAGGGGCTGGTTTCTAAAGAGTTTATCTATATCTATCCGCCGGGAATACCGATTGTGGCGCCGGGGGAAGTATTAAAACCGGAGCTGGTAGATGAGATCCGGAAGTATAAGCGGAAGGGGCTTCCTGTTCAGGGGACCGCGGACCCGGAGGTGGAAGCGGTTCTGACTGTGGCGGATCGGGAAAATATGGTGAATGAAACAGGGAAAATTGAGGGATAGAGCATGGGAAAGATATTTTATGTGATGGGAAAAAGTGCATCCGGTAAGGATACAATATATAAAGAACTGCGGGAACGGATTCCGGAATTAAAGACGGTGGTCCTTTATACAACGAGGCCGATCCGGGACGGGGAGACGGAGGGGGTGGAATACCATTTTACGACGGCTGAACGGCTCGGTGATTTTCGCAGGGAGAAAAGGCTGATTGAGGAACGGACGTATCAGACGGTGTATGGGCCGTGGAGTTATTTTACGGTGGATGACGGGCAGATCTGTCTGGATAGGAAGGATTCTTATCTGATGATCGGGACGCTGGAATCTTATGAGAAGATGAGAGGATATTTTGGTGAAAATGGGCTTGTGCCCGTCTATATCGAGGTGGATGACGGTGTGCGGCTGGAACGGGCGCTGCAGCGGGAGAAGGGACAGAAGGAGCCGAAGTATAAAGAACTCTGCCGAAGGTTTCTGGCGGATGAAGAAGATTTTAAGGAAGAGAATCTGACGAGATGCGGGATTAGAAGAAGATACAGGAATGATGATCTGGACGTGTGCATAGAGGAGATTTGCCGGGATATAAGGGCGGTTACAGGAACGTAGAGTACGAAAGGAAGGATGGAGAGGAAAAGTATGGGAAGTATGTTTATGAGGTATCCGGGAGGAAAAAAGAAGGCGCTTACTTTAAGCTACGATGACGGGGTGGAGCAGGATATTTACCTGATTGAACTTATGAAGAAGAATGGTTTAAAAGGGACCTTTAATTTAAACAGCGGGCTTTATGCAGAAGAGGGAACGGTATATCCGCCCGGAACGGTACACAGGAGAATGACGGAGAAGATGGCGACGGAGGTCTACGGAAGCAGCGGTATGGAAGTAGCTGTTCACGGGCTGACGCATCCGTTTCTGGAGCAGCTGCCGGTAAATCTCTGCACGGCGGAGGTGATAAAAGACAGGGAGAATTTGGAGAAGCAGTTTCAAACGATTGTAAGAGGTATGGCATATCCCTTCGGAACTACCAGTGATATGGTGGTAAATACGCTTATGCAGTCGGGGATTGCCTATGCCAGAACGACGGTTTCAACAGGGGATTTTAGGCTTCCCTCTGACTGGCTCCGCCTGACGGCCACATGTCACCATAAGGACGGGAGGCTTAAGGAACTGGCGAAAAAGTTCGTGGAAGATACGCCGAAATACGGTTCCTGGCTGTTTTATCTATGGGGGCACAGCTACGAGTTTGAGGCGGATGAGAACTGGAATGTAATTGAGGAGTTTGCCGCGTATACCGGAAACAGGGATGAGATCTGGTATGCAACGAATCTGGAATTATATGATTATGTGACAGCCTATGACAGACTGCTGTTCAGTGTGGATGGGCTGACTGTATATAATCCAACCAGTACAGATGTTTATTTTGATAAAGATGACAACTCCTACTGCTTAAAGGCGGGAGAGAGGAAGCTCCTGTCCGGGACATGATGGAGTGGTAAAAGGGCTGCGGGCTGTGAGGCGCCGGGCTGGCAGTAAACAGCAACTCCTGCTTCCCGCTTATGGGAATTCCCAGCACTTATTTCTTGTGAGTATGTATTTTATATGCTATAATAAATCGTATATTTTCTGATATTTACGGTCCATAAGCTGTATGGACGGCAGATAATTGCGATTAAGCAGATGCGAGACGGAGGTGCCCCATGCCGGGATTTAATGATATTATCGGTCATGAGATGATAAAAGAGCATTTTAAGAAGGCGATAGAGACGAATCACGTATCTCATGCGTATATTCTGACAGGTGAGGCGGGAATGGGGCGTAAATCGCTGGCAAACGCATTTGCCATGACGCTTCTCTGTGAGAAAGGGAAGAAAGAACCGTGTATGCAGTGTCATGCATGCAAACAGGTAATGAGCGGCAGCCACCCGGATTTGATTTTTGTAAGTCATGAGAAACCGAACAGCATCGGCGTTGACGATATCAGGGAACAGATCAATGATACGATTATGATACGGCCTTACAGCAGCTACTATAAGATTTACATCGTGGATGAGGCGGAAAAGATGACGGCGCAGGCGCAGAACGCGCTGCTTAAGACCATCGAGGAGCCGCCGTCCTATGCGATTATCATGCTGCTGACGACGAATCAGGAGGCATTTCTTCCAACCATATTATCCCGATGTGTGCAGTTAAAGCTTAAGCCGCTTCAGGACAGTGTTGTGAAGACGTATCTGATGGAATCCCAGGGGATTTCCGAGGTGAAGGCGGAAATCTACGCCGCGTTTGCAAGGGGGAACTTAGGGAAAGCCATTCATCTGGCATCCTCAGAGGATTTTCAGCTGATGTATACGGAGCTTCTTCATATGCTGAAGCATCTGAAAGATATGGATATTACAGAGCTTTTGGACTATATTAAGAAGTTAAAGGATGAGAATCTGGATATTTATGAATGCCTTGATTTTATGCAGTTGTGGTATCGGGATGTGTTGATGTATAAGGTGACACAGGATATTAATCTTCTGGTTTTTAAGGAAGAATATAATACAATTAAGGAAATGAGCGCCGCCTGCGCCTACGATGGAGTTGAGAAGATTCTTCAGTCTATTGACAAGGCAGGAATACGGCTGAATGCCAATGTTAACATGGAACTGGCCATGGAGCTCATGTTACTGGTAATGAAGGAGAACTGATAGATGATAAAAGTGATTGGTGTAAGATTCCGCAATGCGGGTAAAATCTATTATTTCGATCCGGCCGGCAGAGAGATTCATACGGGTGACCATGTGATCGTGGAGACGGCAAGAGGGATTGAATACGGTTATGTGGTGCTGGGAAGCAGAGAGGTGCCGGATGACAAGGTTGTTCAGCCGCTTAAGTCTGTAATCCGGATGGCATCGAAGGAAGACGAGGAAGTGGAGTTAAAGAACCACGAGAAGGAAAAGGAAGCGTTCCGTATCTGTAAGGAAAAGATCCGAAAACACGGACTTCAGATGAAGCTGATCGATGCGGAATATACCTTTGACAATAACAAGGTGCTGTTTTATTTTACTGCGGATGGAAGAATCGATTTTCGTGAACTGGTAAAGGATCTGGCATCGGTATTTAAGACCAGAATTGAGCTCCGCCAGGTCGGCGTCAGGGACGAGACGAAGATTGTGGGAGGAATCGGTATCTGTGGAAGACCGCTGTGCTGTCACTCTTACTTATCGGAGTTTATACCTGTTTCGATTAAGATGGCAAAGGAACAGAATTTATCGTTGAATCCCACGAAGATATCCGGTGTCTGCGGCAGGCTTATGTGTTGTCTGAAGAATGAGGAAGAGACGTATGAGGAATTAAACAGCAAGCTTCCCAATGTAGGCGATTACGTGACTACAGACGACGGTCTGAAGGGCGAAGTCCATTCAGTCAGCGTACTTCGCCAGCTGGTGAAGGTCATCGTTATCACAAAGGATGAGAAGGAAATCAGAGAATACCGTGTGGACCAGCTGAAGTTTAAACCGAGGCGGCGCAAGGATAAAGGCTCTGTAGCGGATGCGGAGCTGAAGGCTCTGGAGGCCCTGGAGAAAAAGGAAGGGAAATCCAAGTTAGATGATAATTGAGCTAAAAAGTGATGAACGGCTTGATGATTTACAGAGGAATGGTTATCAGATCATTCAGAAGAAGAACGGGTTCTGTTTTGGTATGGATGCAGTGCTTTTGTCAGGCTTTGCGAGGGTGAAGCAAGGGGAGAAGGCCATTGATCTGGGAACCGGAACAGGGATTATCCCGATTCTTCTGGAAGCGAAATATGAAGGCGAACATTATACGGGGCTGGAGATTCAGGATGAGATGGCGGACATGGCCGCGCGCAGTGTGGCGCTCAATCACTTAGAAGAGAAGGTCTCGATCGTAAAAGGTGATATCAAGGAAGCCAGCCGGTTGTTTGGTGCGGCTTCCTTTGACGTGGTGACATCGAATCCGCCCTATATGAACGATGCCCATGGACTGAAAAATCCGGACCTGCCAAAGGCGATTTCCCGGCATGAAGTGCTCTGCACACTGGATGATGTGACGAGGGAGGCCGCGAGACTGCTGCGGCCGGGCGGGAGATTTTATATGGTGCACAGGCCGCACCGGCTGATTGAGATTATTACCGCACTTACGAAGTATAAGCTGGAGCCGAAGCGGATGAAGATGGTTCATCCGTTTGTGGAGAAGGACGCCAATATGGTTCTGATCGAGGCTGTACGCGGAGGAAAATCCATGATTAAGGTGGAGGCGCCGATTGTGGTTTATCAGGAGCCGGGGGTATATACGCAGGAGATTTATGACATTTATGGGTATTGAAGGGCTGGATTAGTGGGGCTGGTAAAGCTATTATAATGGAAAAGTTGGTTAAGCAGATGGAAAATCAGAAAACAGGAAAGCTGTATTTATGTGCGACGCCCATTGGTAATTTAGATGATATTACTTTACGGGTTTTGAATACATTAAAGGAAGTGGATTTGATTGCGGCGGAGGACACCCGGCACAGCATTAAGCTGTTAAACCACTTTCATATTAAGACGCCTATGACAAGTTATCATGAATATAATAAAGTGGACAAGGCTAAGTATCTGGTGGAGCAGATGAAAAATGGGGTTTCGATTGCATTGATTACAGATGCGGGAACGCCCGGGATCTCTGATCCAGGCGAAGAACTGGTGAGACAGTGCTATGAGGCGGGAGTACCGCTTACATCTCTGCCTGGGCCAGCGGCCTGTATCACGGCTCTGACGATATCGGGACTGGCTACAAGGCGTTTTTGCTTTGAGGCATTTCTCCCTTCGGATAAGAAGGAAAAACAGTGGATTCTGGAGGAACTGAAACGGGAGACGAGAACCATTATTCTATATGAAGCGCCTCACCGGCTGGTCAGAACGCTGGAGGAGCTGAGGGAGGCCCTGGGAAACAGGAGAATTACGATATGCCGGGAATTGACGAAACGGTATGAAACGGCATTTCAGACTACGTTTGAAGAGGCACTGGCGGTCTATGAGACTGAGGAGCCGAGAGGCGAGTGCGTTGTTGTAATCGAAGGAAAGAGCATCAGTGAAATCAGGGAAGAGCGGATGAAAACGTTTGAGGAGATGTCTTTGGAAGAACATATGGAGTTGTATGAGAAACAGGGAATAGAGCGAAAAGAAGCCATGCGCATGGTGGCAAAGGACCGGGGAATCAGTAAAAGGGATGTCTATCAGCAGCTGATGAAGTAAAAGGGGATCATGGAACTGCTGGTTTCGTATAAAGGGCCGGATCGAGAAGATCCGGCTTTTCATATATTGGTCAGATGGTGCAATACCGTTGTATCTAGCGAAGCAGAGGAAGATATCCTGTCAGCTTATTCACGGTTTTTTTTGGTCCACAGATTGCAATTCCGAGATAGGTAAATGATTTTTCCTCGGTGGCAGCGGCCTTATCGATAAATTCATCATAAGTCTTACAGCTCTGTGCCGTATCGGAGAAATCTACCACGGTCAGATCAGCGTATTCCGGACGGTAAAGCTGTTCCCTCAATTCCCGTATCTTCGCACCGTCAGCCTTCAAAACAGGTACCGGAAACTGAATGATTCCCCGGTGGGAGCAGCCGGTCTTGTCCGTGACGTCAGGTCCCACGGTATCCGGCATCTCTTTGCCAAGCGTGATTCCCATAATTCCGGCCGTGTTGGCGATCAGGCCGGCGGGGAGTGTCTCATCGATGACCATTACACATTTTTCATTCTGCAAATCCATTTGTATTACTTCCTTTTCTGTTTGTTGCTTTATTTTACCACTTGTCCGGCGAAATTTCTTGAACGATGTGGCATATTGCAGGATACAGAAAAGGGAGATTCCTTATCTGCAGTCAGGTGTCTCTCTTTTTCCGTAACAGCATTTCAGTTTTTCACTTTTTTCCAATCACGGAACCAGCCCCTCACCAGTTCGATATCCTCCTCACACAAGCCGGCCACATCTTCTTCTGTCATACCCCGTAAATACATATTTTTCGCCATAATCTGCTCCGCCTCTAATTTTCCTTCCAGTCTTCCTTCTATCCTTCCATCCTCAATCATTCCCCGTATCGCTTCGCACATGTTGATTTTTTCTCCTTTCTCTCTGTATGTTTCCTTTACTGCTTCCAGTTCCTTCGATCCGGACATCACAGTAATTACATCGTATGCATCTTCACTCAGCTGCTCAAAGCTTTCCCGGTGTCCAAACACATAACTGCGCTCTGCTTCCTTATCCCCGGAAAAACCTATAAACCCAAATACTTCCCGCAGATCGGTCTGAAAGAGATCGGTATCTTTAAAACGTTTGACCTCCAGAACATGCAGCCTGTAGTTGTTAAACAGATTCTTCAGACCTTCCGGTATCTCCTCAAAATTGATAAGCGAATACAAATCCCCTGCGCCATCCCACGGTTCTGCACCGTAGTACAGAACGATGGTAAAAATTGCGTTTAACCGGTCTTCTTTCCGAAAACCGCCGAGAAACTCCCCTCTCGACAGGCCCCTGGCCTTTCGATTCTTTTTCTGGATTCTCCGCATCTGTTCGTCGTATCCGGCGGCATCCTCGAGCATGACCCGGACCGGCATCCCATAATGAACCAGGTCCTGATGCTCCAGAGCGATAACCGCAAAGTTCATCCCCATGACTACCCGCTTTACCGCATCACGGTATTTCTGGACTGCAAACCACTTTCTCACTGTCCCCAAAACACCGGTCACCAAGATATTTTTTTCTAAAATATCTGAGCCGGATACCACCTGTTCCCCGGAAAACACGTATCCGTTAATCAGATCCGCATATCGGTCCTCATCTTCAAAATATCTGGCCAGGGCAATATCCTTTTTTCCCATACACATGTACTCCCGCTTTCAATTTTACGCAGGAAGAGAAGAATTCCATACCATAATTATAGAGGGCATCTACGTAAAATACAAGTGTTGGAGCTCTTTTTACTCTTCCTTTTGTTATTATTTACTTTTAATAGTTTTACGTTGCTTTGGATTTCATTGGCGAAGTGCCGGAATTATTTCAATCTACATTTTGAACCCTTATATCATTCAAAATGACACAGCAGCTTTGCTGCTTTTTATCCGGTGCCGGATAGTCTTGACCTCATGTCAGTGGGGTTTATATGTCCACCACTGCCGATAAGTTTGCTTTTGGCGATTCAGCCCTCCACCTGTAGCGGTGGGGGAATCCTCGCTTATTTTGTTGAAAAAATTAGATAAAAACGAAATAACTTCAGGGTGTGACTGAATACATCAATTTACAATATATAATACTTCATTTTAGAGTGAAAAGCAAGAGAAATTGATTTTTTTAACTAAAATAGCCTCTGCTTATGCCCGAAACCGGAACAGGAATGGCCGGGGAAAGCGCCAGAGCCAAAGTGGGCGGTGAGGTGCCGGGCTGACCTGGAATAGTAGTAATCCGCAGCCGCTACTCAAAAATTTTTCTTGACAAACGAATTGGGATTGTATAGAATTGGTTTGAATATCAAAATATTTGAAACGAAAAATATCAGAGACAGGTGAAAACCACGGGTTTTCCCATTTACCTGGATGTGTGTATCACAGCACGAATGGGGGAAATTATGACGACTAGAATTATAGGAACAGGTTCGGCTGTGCCGAAACAGGTGGTAACTAATGACGATCTGGCAAAGATCGTGGATACCAGCGACGAATGGATCAGGCCGAGAACCGGAATCCGGGAAAGACGGATTGCAGCGGCGGAATCGGGAACGACCGATCTGGCAGCAGAGGCGGCGAGAATGGCGATTGAGCAGTCCGGGATTAAGCCCGAAGAGCTGGACATTATCGTACTTGCGACTTCCTCGGGTGACTGCTGTTTTCCAAATGGTGCCTGCGAGGTACAGGCCGCGGTCGGCGCGGTCAATGCGGTGGCGTTTGATATAAGTGCTGCGTGTTCGGGATTTGTTTTTGCATTAAACACGGTACATAGCTTTCTGTCTGCGGGGATCTACCGGACGGGGCTTGTGATCGGAGCGGATACACTCAGTAAACTGGTGGACTGGAATGACCGGAGCACCTGCGTTCTCTTCGGAGACGGGGCGGGAGCGGCTGTCGTAAGGGCAGAGGACACCGGAGTCATAGGACTGACTATGGGGGCGGACGGAACGAAAGGCGATGTTTTAAAATGCGGCGGACGCACTACGGGAAATTTCCTGACAGGAAAGAAACCGGAATTAGGCTATATGTCCATGGATGGCCAGGAAGTTTTCAGATTTGCGGTTAAGACCGTACCGGAGGCGATCAAAAAGACACTTGCCGGAAGCGGAACCGAATTAGAGGAAATTAAATATTTTATTCTGCATCAGTCCAATTACCGGATTTCCGAATCCATAGCGAAAAGACTTAAATTACCGATGGATAAGTTTCCAGCGAATTTAGAGCGGTATGGTAATACTTCCGGAGCGTCGGTGCCCATCCTTTTAGATGAGCTGAACCGCGAAGGAAAATTGAAGCCGGGCGATAAATTGCTTTTAGCCGGTTTTGGTGCAGGGTTAACCTGGGGAACCACTCTTCTGGAGTGGTAATTAAAAAGACTAATACTTTGAAAATCAAAGTAATTAGATAAATATTAAAAAGATGAATGAAATAAAAGATGGAAAAGTGAAGAGGAGAATGAAACCATGTTAGAGAAGATGAAAGAAATTATCGCAGAGCAGTTAAATGTAGACGCAGAGGCCGTTACAGCAGAATCTTCCTTTAAAGAGGATTTAGGAGCAGATTCCCTGGACTTATTCGAACTTGTTATGGCATTGGAGGATGAGTACTCTGTAGAGATCCCTTCTGAAGATTTAGAGAAGCTGACAACTGTAGGTGCGGTTATGGACTATTTAAAAGCAAAGGGCGTGGAAGGCTGATGAAAACCAGAATAACGGAACTTTTAGGAATTAAACACCCGATTATTCAGGGTGGAATGGCCTGGGTTGCGGAACATCATCTGGCTGCTGCTGTATCGGAAGCCGGCGGGCTGGGACTGATCGGCGGAGCCAATGCTCCGGCCGAAGTGGTCAGAGAAGAGATCCGCAAGGCGAAAGCGCTGACAGACAAGCCGATTGGCGTCAATGTCATGCTGCTGAGCCCTCATGCCGATGAGGTGGCAAAGGTTGTTGTGGAAGAAGGAATCGGTGTGGTAACCACCGGAGCCGGAAACCCGGAGAAGTATATTGAGATGTGGAAGGCTGCCGGAGTTAAAATTATTCCGGTTGTGGCTTCTGTGGCACTGGCTAAGAGAATGGAACGGTATGGCGCAGATGCGGTTGTAGCAGAAGGATGTGAATCCGGCGGCCATATCGGCGAGCAGACTACCATGACACTGGTGCCTCAGGTCGCGGATGCTGTTTCCATACCGGTTATCGCGGCAGGCGGAATTGGAGACGGACGCGGAATTGCGGCGGCATTTATGCTTGGCGCGGAGGCGGTACAGATCGGCACGAGATTTGTAGTTTCTGACGAGTCCATTGTACATGAGAATTATAAGCAGCGCATTATCAAGGCAAAGGACATCGATTTGGCGGTTACGGGACGTTCCCACGGCCATCCGGTCAGATGTTTAAGAAATCAGATGACCAGGGAATACGTAAAGCTGGAGCAGGAAGGCAAGAGCTTCGAGGAACTGGAGTACTTAACTCTCGGAAAGCTGAGGGAGGCCGTACAGGAGGGCGATATCACAAACGGTACCGTCATGGCAGGCCAGATTGCAGGTATGATCAGCAAGACTCAGACCTGTAAGGAAATGATTGATGAGATGATGGAACAGGCAGAGAAACTGCTGAACCGCTAATTAAAAACGGCGGAACGGACATGGAAACTGCCGGTCAGGTAAGTGAAAATGATGGTACGGATCAGAAACTGCCGGACCAGCAATTGAAAAAAGGAGTTACGGATTATGAGCAAGACTGCATTTATTTTCCCGGGACAGGGTGCACAGTACTGTGGAATGGGCCAGGATTTTTACGAGAATACAAAGACTGGAAAAGCGATCTTTGACATGGCGTCAGAGCTGCTTGGATTTTCTGTGCCGGAGCTGTGCTTTGAGAAGAACGACAGGCTGGATATCACGGAATACACACAGGCCGCCATGGTAACTGCCAGCATCGCCATGATGCGTGTTCTGGAAGAGACAAAAGGCGTGAGGCCGGATGTGGCTGCAGGACTGAGCCTGGGAGAATACCCTGCACTTGCTGCCGCGGGCGTGATGAGCGACGCGGATGCGATCCGTACCGTAAGACAGAGAGGAATCCTCATGCAGGAGGCGGTTCCGGTGGGAATCGGAGCCATGGCCGCCATCCTGGCACTGGATGCATCTAAAATAGAAGAGGTATTAAGCGGTATTGACGATGTTTCCATCGCCAACTATAACTGTCCGGGCCAGATCGTCATATCGGGACGGAAAGAGGCTGTGGAAGAGGCTAATGCAAAGCTGCTGGAGGCGGGAGCAAAGCGTGCCGTCATGTTAAATGTCAGCGGACCATTTCATTCCGCCATGCTCGCGGAAGCCGGCAGAAAGCTGGGTCAGGTACTGGCCGGTGTGACGATCCATACTCCGGTTATTCCGTATGTCGCCAACGTTACGGCTCAGTACGTGACGAAGGCAGAGGATGTGAGACCGCTTTTAGAGAAACAGGTGTCTTCCTCCGTCAGATGGCAGCAGAGCGTGGAAGCCATGCTGCAGGATGGAGTGGACACATTTATAGAAATCGGGCCGGGAAAGACACTGGCCGGGTTTATGAGAAAGATAACAAGAGATGTAAAAGTCATTAATATAGAAAAACTCGAAGATATTGGGAGGATGCCGGAATGTTAGAAGGAAAAACAGCTGTTGTGACCGGTGCCGGAAGAGGAATCGGGCGGGCGATCGCGCTTCGTCTGGCTGCGGAAGGCGCGACCGTCATTGTAAATTATAATGGTTCCGCGAAACGTGCGGAAGAGGTAGTAAATGAGATTACGGCAGGCGGGGGGAAAGCGGAAGCGATCCAGTGCAGCGTATCTGATTTCGAAAGCGTTGCGGCCATGATGGACGGCGTCATTAAGAAGTATGGCTCCATTGATATTCTGGTAAATAACGCCGGAATTACAAAGGATAACCTTCTGATGAAAATGTCGGAAGAGGATTTTGACGCAGTGATCGATACCAATTTGAAGGGCGTGTTTAACTGCATGAAGCATGTGGCACGGCAGATGATTAAGCAGAGAGGCGGCAGAATCATCAATATTTCTTCCGTTTCCGGTGTGCTCGGCAATGCGGGGCAGGCCAATTACTGTGCGGCCAAGGCCGGTGTGATCGGACTGACAAAATCCTTTGCCAGGGAAGTGGCCAGCAGGGGAATTACGGTGAATGCGGTGGCTCCCGGATTTATTGAGACGGAAATGACGGAGGTTCTGTCCGATGCGGTTAAGGCAGGAGCGACAGAACAGATCCCGATGAAACATTTTGGAACCACTGAGGATATTGCCGGTGCGGTAGCATTTTTGGCATCCGGTGCGGCTGGCTACATTACCGGACAGGTGATCTGCGTGGACGGCGGAATGGCGATGTAACGTAACTATTCGGCAGTGCGTCAGGTTGTACGGAAATGTGTGTTACAAGCTCGCATGTATAAGCACATTTCCGTACAATCTGACATAGGGCGGAACGCCCGAGCTTCTTGTTTTCATGTATTTTGAAAACAAGAAGATGCACGGTAGGGCGAGAGTTATAATGTAATAAGGAGAGAGCGATATGAAGACAAGAGTTGTAGTTACCGGTATGGGTGCAATTACACCGATCGGAAATGATGTAGAGAGTTTCTGGAACGGACTGAAAGAAAAAAAAGTGGGAATTGGACCGATTACCCAGTTTGATACAACGGATTACAAGGCAAAGCTTGCGGCCGAAGTAAAGGATTTTGATGCTAAGAACTATATGGACCCGAAGGCCGCAAAACGTATGGAGCGTTTCTCCCAGTTTGCAGTAGCTGCCTCAAAGGAAGCTTTGGAGAATTCCGGCATTGATATGGAACAGGAGGACCCGTACCGCGTAGGCGTCTGTCTGGGATCCGGTATCGGAAGTCTTCAGGCTATGGAACGGGAGCACAAAAAGCTTCTGGAAAAGGGGCCGGGCCGTGTGAATCCGCTCCTGGTACCGATGATGATCTGCAATATGGCAGCAGGAAATGTGGCAATCCAGTTCGGATTAAAGGGAAAATGTTTTAACGTGGTAACGGCCTGTGCCACAGGAACTCATTCCATCGGTGAAGCATTCCGCTCCATTCAGTATGGGGAGGCGGACGTCATGGTTGCCGGAGGAACGGAAGCCAGTATTGCACCGATCGGCGTGGCTGGTTTTACCTCTCTGACTGCTCTTACTACGGTGACAGACCCGCTGCGCGCTTCCATTCCTTTCGATCAGGACAGAAGTGGTTTTGTTATGGGAGAGGGTGCCGGTGTTGTCGTTCTGGAGTCTTTAGAGCACGCTCTTGCAAGAAATGCGGCCATTTATGCTGAGGTGATCGGATACGGATCAACCTGTGACGCTTACCATATCACATCTCCTGCAGAGGACGGAAGCGGAGCTGCCAGAGCGATGGTGAATGCCATAAATGACGGCGGTATCAGACCGGAGGACGTGGATTATGTCAACGCACACGGAACCAGCACGCATCACAACGATTTATTTGAGACCATGGCAATCAAATCGGCGCTTGGAGACCATGCAAAACAGGTGAAGATCAACTCAACCAAGTCCATGATCGGCCATCTGCTGGGTGCTGCAGGCGGCGTGGAATTCATTGCCTGTGTAAAATCGATTCAGGATGGTTTTGTTCACGCAACGGCCGGTCTTGAGACGGAGGGAGAAGGCTGCGACTTAGACTACACGAAGGGCGAGGGCGTTTCCTGTGAAGTAAATGTGGCAATCAGCAACTCTCTTGGATTTGGCGGTCATAATGCCAGTATTTTAGTGAAGAAGTTCGAGCAGTAGGAGGCCGGATATGGAGATCAATGATATCATCAGACTGATGCAGGCGGTTTCAGAGAATGGCCTGACCAGCTTTAAAATAGAGGAAGGCAATTTAAAGCTTTCCATCAGGAAAGAAAAAGAACAGATTATAACCGTAGCGGGAAACAGCACGGTGCAGCAGATGGTACCGGCAGCAGGTGCGGCTTTGGAGATGGCAGCGCTTCCGGCAGCAGAGATTTTTGCATCGGCGGCAGCAGGCGGAAGTGAAGGTGCGCAGACTGCAGGAAGCATAACGGAGGCCATTGATTCTGATAAAATCGTGGCGTCACCGCTGGTTGGAACCTTTTATAATTCCTCTTCACCGGATGCCGAGCCGTTTGTCAAGGTTGGAGATACGGTAAAGAAAGGGCAGACCCTTGGAATCATCGAGGCCATGAAGCTGATGAACGAAATCGAGAGCGAGTATGACGGCGTTGTAGAAGCCATCCTCGTCTCCAATGAAAATGTGGTGGAATACGGCCAGCCGCTGTTCAGAATCCGGTAAAGGGACATATAAGACCGTTACTGACAGGAAAGAAAAGTTGAAAAGAGGGAACGTTATGTTAGGTATTAAGGAAATCGAGGAAATTATTCCTCACAGGCATCCGTTTTTGCTGGTAGACTGCATTGAAGAGCTGGAACCGGGCGTCCGTGCCGTGGGATATAAATGTGTTACGTTTGATGAACCGTATTTCCAGGGGCATTTTCCGCAGGAGCCGGTTATGCCGGGTGTACTGAGAATTGAGGCGCTGGCACAGGTAGGAGCAGTTGCTATCTTAAGTGAAGAGGCAAATAAGGGAAAACTGGTATTTTTTGGCGGAATCGACAAAGCGAAGTTCAAGTATAAAGTAGTTCCGGGCGACCGCATGCGTCTGGAATGCGAAATCATCAAGCGCAAGGGGCCGGTAGGCGTTGGCAGGGCTGTAGCAACGGTTGACGGTAAAATCGCCGCTTCCGCGGAACTGACATTTATGATTGGATAGGTGGACGTCATATGTTTGATAAAATATTGATCGCAAACCGCGGCGAGATCGCGGTGCGTATTATCCGGGCATGCCGGGAAATGGGAATCAAGACGGTAGCGGTCTATTCTGAAGCGGACCGTGATTGTCTGCATACGCTTCTGGCAGATGAGGCCATCTGCATCGGCCCGGCGCCATCCACCCAGAGTTACTTAAATATGGAGCGGATTCTGACTGCCACGGTGGCGATGAAGGCGGATGCCATCCATCCGGGATTTGGTTTTCTCTCGGAGAATGCCAGATTTGCCGAACTGTGTGAAAAATGCAATATTACATTTATCGGTCCATCCGCTGAGATTATCAATAAGATGGGCAATAAATCCGAGGCGAGAAAAACCATGATGGAAGCCGGAGTTCCGGTCGTTCCAGGCGGCAAGGAGGCTGTCCACGAAGTGGAGGAGGCCCGTCTCGTAGCGGAAAAAATCGGATATCCGGTGATGATCAAGGCATCGTCAGGCGGCGGAGGAAAGGGCATGCGTATCTCCAGAGGTCCGGAAGATTTCGATGCAAATTTCCAGAATGCCCAGATGGAGTCTGTTAAGGGATTTTCTGACGATACGATGTATATTGAAAAGTATATTGAGAAGCCAAGGCATATCGAGTTTCAGATTATGGCAGATAAGTATGGAAATGTCGTCCATTTGGGAGAACGTGACTGTTCCATTCAGAGACGCCACCAGAAGGTGCTGGAGGAATCTCCGTCCGCTGCTATTTCTGAAGAACTGCGGAAGCGGATGGGAGATACGGCGGTCCGCGCGGCGAAGGCTGTAGGTTATGAGAATGCCGGAACCATAGAATTTCTGCTGGATAAGCATAAGAACTTTTATTTTATGGAAATGAATACAAGAATCCAGGTGGAGCATCCGGTAACGGAGCTGGTATCCGGACTGGACTTAATAAAAGAGCAGATTCGTGTGGCGGCAGGAGAACCGTTAAGTGTGTCCCAGGATGACATAAAACTCACGGGCCATGCCATCGAATGCAGAATTAATGCAGAAAATCCGGAAAAGAACTTTATGCCGTGCCCTGGACTAATTACGAATGTCCACGTACCGGGAGGCAATGGAGTCCGTGTAGACACCCACATTTATAATGATTATAAAGTCCCGGCAAACTACGATTCCATGCTGATGAAGCTGATCGTCCATGGAAAAGACCGTACAGAGGCGATTGCCAAGATGCGAAGCGCGCTGGGAGAATTGATTATAGAGGGAATTGAGACAAATGTAGACTTTCAGTTCGATATCCTGAGTCACGAAGCGTATCAGGCTGGAGATATAGATACAGATTTCATACCGAAATACTTTGCGTAAGCAATGAGCAGTGCACCCAGATGAAATTTCGTATTCTCAGATGCAAGCTCGTATGTATCTGAGAATGCGGAGTTTCATCTGGGTATGGGGCGAATGCCCGACAGCCATGGGACGCCAAAGGCGTTCCATGGCTGTCCACTGCGGATGTATCATCCTAATCACCTCACAGCTGCCTCTCCCTAATCCTCATTTTTCTTTCTTAAAGGAGCAAAAACCATGTTAAGAGACATGTTCAAAAAAACCTACACACTTATCGACAGCAAATATAAAACGCCCGACAAGGCAGACGAACCGAACATCCCGGCCGGTCTGTGGAGAAAGTGCAACAAATGCGGTCAGCCTATTTACGCAGAGGATGTCAAAAACAATTTTTATATTTGTCCGAAATGTAAAGGTTATTTCCGTGTCCACGCTTACCGCAGAATCGAGATGACTGCGGATGCAGGCAGCTTCGAGGAATGGGATAAAGAAATGGAATTTGCCAATCCTCTGGATTTTCCCGGTTACGAAAAGAAAATCGAGGCGGCCAGGGAGAAGACGAAATTAAACGAAGCCATTGTAACCGGAAAATGTACCATAGGCGGCGAGCCTGCGGTCTTAGGCGTCTGTGATGCCAGATTCATCATGAGCAGCATGGGGCATGTGGTCGGTGAAAAGATTGCAAGGGCGGTGGAGCGTGCCACAAAGGAACAGCTCCCTGTTATCATATTTGCCTGTTCCGGCGGCGCCAGAATGCAGGAGGGAATCGTGTCCCTGATGCAGATGGCGAAGACCTCTGCGGCATTAAAGCGCCATCACAACGCGGGACAGCTGTTTATCAGTGTTCTGACTGATCCGACGACAGGCGGCGTGACGGCCAGCTTTGCGATGCTGGGCGATATCATTCTGGCGGAGCCGGGGGCGTTAATCGGCTTTGCGGGTCCCAGGGTTATCGAGCAGACCATTGGCCAGAAGCTGCCGGAGGGCTTCCAGCGTTCCGAGTTCTTACAGGACCACGGCTTTGTGGATAAAATCGTAAAGCGCGAGGACATGAAATCCACAATTGCCGCCATTTTAAAGCATCATCATCCACATACATGGGCACAAAACGGTGAAAAATCATTTTCCCCTGTGGATAACTGTTTAAAACCAGAAGCATTCAGTGGAAAAGATAAAAAGGCGAAAAACCGCAGGAATAAAAAGACGCCATGGGATACCGTACAGCTTTCCAGAAGCGCGGAACGCCCAGTAGCCAGCGATTATATCAATGCAGTATTTGATGATTTTATGGAATTCCATGGAGACCGTTACTTTGGTGACGATGGAGCCATCGTGGGCGGCATCGCCTCCTTCCACGGCATGCCCGTGACCGTCATCGGACAGGAAAAGGGAAAGAATACAAAGGACAATATCAGGCGCAATTTCGGAATGCCATCCCCCGAAGGATACAGAAAAGCGCTGCGCCTGATGAAGCAGGCGGAGACCTTTGGGCGCCCCATCATCTGTTTTGTGGATACGCCAGGTGCGTTCTGCGGACTGGAGGCAGAAGAGCGGGGCCAGGGAGAGGCGATTGCCCGGAACCTGTTTGAAATGGCCGATATCACCGTTCCAATACTTTCTATCGTAATCGGCGAGGGCGGAAGCGGCGGCGCGCTGGCAATGGCGGTGGCCAATGAAGTCTGGATGCTGGAAAATTCTATTTATTCGATCCTGTCTCCGGAAGGGTTTGCCTCCATCCTTTATAAAGACAGCAAGAAGGCCAGCGACGCGGCGCGCGTTATGAAGATTACCGCCAGGGATTTAATGGAGCTGGGACTGATCGAGAGAATTATTGCAGAAGAGGAGCCGGCTTCGGCAGAGAACCTGACAACTTTAGCCGGGGAGATGGAGACCGCCATGGAGGCATTTTTCGATAAATACGCAGCCATGAAGAAAGAAGAAATCGCCTCCGGGCGGTATGACAGATTTAGGAGAATGTAATGGGAAATTTAAAACCATTGGTAATAGGAGAACTCGTAGTTCCGAAGCCGGTTATTCAGGGCGGAATGGGAGTTGGAATCAGCCTCTCATCCCTGGCAGGCGCAGTGGCAAAAGCAGGCGGCATGGGAATCATTTCTACCGCACAGATCGGTTTTAAGGAACCGGATTTTGCGGATCATTCGCTGGAAGCAAACTTAAGAGCGATTGGTAAAGAATTTAAGAAGGCCAGGGAGATTGCCCCGGAAGGCGTGATTGGATTTAACATCATGGTGGCAACGAAAAATTATGCCATGTATGTCAAAGAGGCGATAAAGGCCGGTGCGGATATTATTATCTCGGGAGCGGGGCTTCCTGTCAGTCTTCCGGCATATTTAGCCGAAGCGGCGGCAGAAATGAAATCGGCCGGGCTTGGAGAGACGGTAAAGACAAAAATCGCACCGATTGTATCATCTGTCAAGTCAGCCATGGTTATTTTAAAGATGTGGGACCGCAAGTTTGGACGTGTGCCGGATCTGGTGGTGATTGAGGGACCGTTAGCCGGAGGCCACCTGGGATTTTCACGAGAATCCTTAACTGAGCTGGGAGTGGATACGCCGGATGTGGAGCACACCTATCACCAGGATGCCTATGATGAGGAAATCAGGGGGATTATCCGTCTGGTAGGGGAATACGCGGAGAAGTATCAGACAAAGATTCCTGTGGTGACGGCGGGAGGCATCTACAGCCATGAGGATGTGATGCACCAGATTGATTTAGGAGCCGACGGCGTCCAGGTAGCGACCCGCTTTGTAACTACTGTAGAGTGCGACGCGCCCGAGGAATTCAAGCAGGCTTATATCCGGTCCTCCAAAGAAGATATCGTGATTACAAAAAGCCCTGTGGGCATGCCGGGGCGGGCAATTCATAACGCCTTTTTAAGCGGTGTCGGCCAGACTCCGTTTAAGCTGGAGCACTGTTACCAGTGTCTCGAGAAATGTGATAAAAAGACGATTCCTTACTGTATTACCAAAGCGCTGGTAAATTCCGCCGAGGGGCATACGGAGGACGGTCTGGTGTTCTGCGGGAGCAATGCGTTCCGGGCGGAGCGGATTGAGACGGTGGATGAGGTAATGGAATCACTGCTGGGTGAGTAAGAGAGAAGAACTGGTTTTTCAGATTGAGAATATAAGGCCGCAGAGAGGAAATATACTTTCTTTCTACGGCCTTTTTTGAGTAATTTTAGAGTTATACAAAAAACAGCTTCATATACCAGATGCCGGATTCTAAATTAGCTGATGGTATAAATAAATTTCCGCAATCATAAAATATTATTAAAATCATCACGGCGGTTAAAATGGTATGTTAAATTATCTTTGGGCGTTTATGATGGTGGCAGGTGTTTTGTGGGCGGCATTTCATGGGAATTTAAGCGCGGTTACCGATGGCGCTCTCTCTTCTGCAAAAGAAGCGGTAATGCTTTGTATTACCATGCTGGGGGTTATGTCATTTTGGAGTGGAATTATGGAAATCGGTCAGAAGTCGGGGCTTATTGAACGGCTGTCTCACCGGATGGGCCCAGTGCTCCGCTTCCTGTTTCCAAGAATTCCGAAAGACCATCCTGCCATGGACCACATTGCAACCAATATCATTGCCAATATCCTGGGCCTGGGATGGGCCGCTACGCCAGCCGGCTTAAAGGCCATGGAATCCCTACAGGAGCTGGAGGAGGAGCGGAGAGAGGAAGAACAGACGGGATTGGATAAAAACAGTCTGGAGAGCTCTAAAAAGCGTCAGGTGAAGAAAAGACCACGCGCTATGCCGCCGGGAACCGCCAGCAATGAGATGTGTACATTCCTGATTATTAATATCTCATCGCTGCAGCTTATTCCTGTAAATATGATCGCATACAGAAGTCAGTACGGCAGCTTAAATCCGGCTGCGGTGGTGGGGCCTGCCCTTGTTGCTACCCTGATCTCAACAATCGTAGGTGTGATATACTGCAGGCTGATGGACCGCTGACCTGCAGTATTACAGCAGCGAGACAGTAGACTGCCGCTCAATCAGTTCCACATCCAGCTGTACATGCGGCTGTTCCACATGACCAGTTCGGAGTTTTTCTAAAAGCAGCTTCATGGCCGTCTCCGCTTTTTTCGTTACATTTTGTGAAATCGTGGTCAGCTTCGGCGTCGTATAGGTGGAAACGGACAGATTATCGTAACCGATGACGGACAGATCAGTGGGGATTCGAAGGCCGGCGAGTCTGGCGCCTTCCATAACACCGATCGCACAGATATCAGCGGTCGTGACAACAGCGGTAATCTTATGGCTGCTGCCGGCAATGGCTTTGCCGACAGCAATACCGTCATCATAGGAGGGAGAATAGGAAAAGATGCAGTCGGGATCACATCCCAACCCACTCTCCTCCATGGCGGCCCGGTAGCCGTTAAAGCGGTCAGTTAACAGCGGATTGTCTTCGCAGTATGCAGCGAAGGCAATTTTTTTATGCCCGCGGCTGATAAGGTAGCGTGTTGAGAGATAACAGCCTTTTTTGTCATCAGAGTATACGTTTATAACCTCAGGATTGGTGATCCGGGCGTCAAAGAGTACAACGGGTAAATGGGTTTCTTCAATAATGGCATTGACAGAGTCCTCAAAACATTCACCCAGCAGGGGATAGAGAAAGATAACGCCGTCAACGTTCCAGTTGCGCATCAGTACGGATAAATCTTCCTGGGTCTGAACAGAACGGATCATGACGAAATATCCATTATTGCGCAGTTCCCGTTCAATCACTCCGATCATGGAGCTGACATAAGGGTTGTCAAAATAACTGACAGGGGATTCCTCGGAATCTAAAGGCACGATGACGCCGATAATGTGAGATGATTTTACAGTCAGGCTTCTGGCGGACAGATTCGGGACGTAATTGTACTCTTTTATAATTGTATTTACTTTCTCTATGGTTGCAGCGGATACACGACTGTGTTTCCCATTAATAACGTTGGATACAGTCATCATGCTGACGCCGGCTTTTTCTGCAATATCTTTTAAAGTCATGTCAAATTCCCCTTTTATCAAAATGGTTTAACGATAAATATATTATACACGATTAAAAGAAAAAATGCAATCTTATTTTTATGACTGTTAGTAATATTGCCTAGTTTAATGTGGATTAAACTATTTAAACATGACAAAATAAGAAAATAATGTTGACATTGCTTTCGCGTGGTGGTATTCTCTTATCAGATTTAGCGCTAAACTATAGCGCGAAACCAAACGTAAGCCGTTTTCTTTAAAAAAAGAGAGTGGTCATGGAAAAAGAATAAGGAGGAGTTTGAAATGAAGAAGTGTTGGAGAAGTTGTAGAACGGCTGTTTTGGCAGTGACAGCGGCAGTGGCGGTGACAGGCCTTATGGGATGCAGCGGAGCAGATTCGGGAAATGGAAAAGATGCCGGGAGCGCGGCTGTTTCTGTGCCGACAGAGCCGTTTGGAGATACTGTAAAGTATGATCCGGCTCAGCCGGTCAACGACGGAAAAGACATTTCCGTAGAATTCTGGGAATGGGGCAGTGACAACCTGTTTCAGGAGCTGATTGACGGTTATACGGCGATCCATCCCAACGTATCCATCAAGCTTGTCAATAATCCATGGGACGATTACTGGACAAAGCTCCCCCTGTCTCTCGGCGGCACCAATGGCCCGGCTATCTTTAATGTACATAACAGCCAGCACGAAAACCTGATTCATTATATGGCTCCCTATGAGATTTCACAGGAAGATTTAGACGCTGATTTTAACGGGGTAAGCGCCCATGTGATTGACGGAGATGTATACTATATTGACTATGGAATTATGACCGGTTCCGTCTATTATAATAAGGACATGTGGGAGGCGGCCGGACTTACGGACGCGGATATTCCAAAGACCTGGGACGAGATGCGGGAAGTGGCGAAAAAGCTGACAGTCAAGGAGGGAAACAGTTTTGTACAGGCGGGGCTTAACTTCAACGGAACCTTCCACCAGAACTACCTTCTTGGACTGAACTATCAGCTGGGTCAGAATCTGTTTGAAGAGGATAAAAAGACTGCTACAGTCAATAATGACGCGATGAAGAAGGTTATGCAGCTTCTGGTAGATTTGTATGAGGTTGACGGGGTCGGTTCGAAAGACTTTGGAGCCGAGGGCGCGGACAGCTTCGGACAGGGCCAGTCAGCCATGACCATTCAGTGGGGGCACTTCAATAATACACTGAAGACAAATTTCCCGGATATCAATTTCGGCGTCTTTGAGATTCCGGTATTTACAGAGAATCCGTACGCTTATAACCGTTATAACGGGGAATCAACCTTCGGAATTAACAAGAACGCGCCGGCAGACCAGCAGGCGGTTGCACAGGATATTGTAAAGTATTTCCTGGCCGATGATGAGATCCAGAAGAAATTCAATATTGCCATGAGCACGTTCCCGGCTAAGAAATCCCTGGCTGATGATGCGGATATTTTAGCAAATCCATCCATGGCCGTACTGGCAGACCACATTGACCGCTACATCTGGCCGGGTCCGATGCCTGCCACCATGGAAACTTCGCTGAAGACGGCGGGAGAGAATATCTTCTTCAATGGAATGTCCGTCGACGACGCGCTGGCCGAGGCGGAGGAGACGATCCACAATGATATGAAAAACAGCAGTTTTGAATCCGTAGAAGATCTTTATAAATTCGCAGAGTAGGAAGCGGCCGGCGGGGATGCTGCCAAATGAAAGCTTAAAAGCTGCATCCCCGCATGAAGGAGGGAAAACCATGTTCCGAAAATCAAATCCCCTGCAGAGCAAGAGTGAAATTCTGCTCCGCAATCTCACGGTAACCGGCATGATCATTTTTTACGTGGTATTTCTGCTGGTGCCTATAGGAATTGCCTTTGCCGGAAGCTTCCATGAATGGAATCCGCTCAGCGGTATTTACCGCTTTACCGGCATAGAAAATTATGTGAATGTATTTACCAGCGCACTCTTTGGAAAAGCCATGCTCAATACCCTGATCTTTTCGGTTGTGGTTATCTTTTTCCGGGTGGGCTTAGGACTCGCCATAGCAGTGGCCATCTATTCGACTCTGGTCAAACATAAGAGCTTTTTCCGCGCTGTTTATTACATGCCTGTTGTTACGCCTATGGTAGCGGTGGCTTTTGTATGGAAATTCCTGTACAATCCACAGATTGGCTCTATCAACCAGATTCTGGGGCTGGATATCAACTGGCTGATGAATCCGAAGACAGCTTTAATCGCAATTATGGTTATGACGATATGGAAAGATTTCGGATATGCGGTCGTCATGTTTATGGCGGGACTCTATTCTCTCCCCAGCGATGCCATGGAGGCGGCAAAGGTGGATGGTGCGTCCTCCTGGCAGACTTTTAAATATTTAACGCTTCCGCTGCTGAAGCCCATGACATTATTTGTTGTGATTACATCCATTATTTCCTATATTCAGGCGTATGTTCAGGTGCTGATCTTAACTGAGGGCGGACCGGGAACGGCTACGTACTTATCCTCCTATATCATCTATAACGAGGCGTTTGTGAAATATAATTTCGGATATGCCTCAGCAATGTCCTTTGTACTGTTTGTCATCACCGCGGTATTTACCTGGCTGTCGTTCCGGGTATCCGGGGATTCGGAATAAGGGGGAACTATCATGAGAAAAAGGGTTAGCAGTATTGTTTTAAACATGGTGCTTCTGGTGCTGGGCGTTGTGACCGTCTATCCGTTTTTATGGATGCTGGCTTCGTCTTTTAAGAAGAACAGTGAGATTGTGGCTCTGCATCAGACGTTTCTGCCGAAGCTGTTCACGGTCTCCAATTACATATCCATGAATTCGCATTTTAACTTCATGCGGTTTTTTGCAAACAGTATTTTTATCACGCTGGCCATTACGGTGATCGTGATTTACACCAGTACACTGTGCGGTTTTGTACTCAGTAAATACAGGTTTAAGGGCAGGGACGCGCTGTTTGGCCTTGTGCTGGCTACCATGATGATTCCGTGGTGTGTCACAATTATACCGAGATATTCCATGATCAAGGCGTTTGGCTGGATGAATTCTTATGCCGCGTTAATTGTACCGGCGTCATTTTCCGGCTTTGGAATCTTTATGATGAAGCAGCATATTGCATCCGTACCGGATGAAATCCTGGAAGCGGCCAGGATTGACGGAGCCAATGAGTTTTATATTTTTCACAAGATTGTCATTCCGATGGCGAAGAACGGAATCTCAAGCATTGCAATTTTTCAGTTCTTATGGGCGTGGGAGGACTTCCTGTGGCCGTACCTGGTGATTGACGACAGCAAAAAACAGCTTTTGTCTGTAGGATTAAAGATGTTTAACGGACAGTATTCGACGGATTACGGCGCGCTGTTTGCCGCAACCACGATATCTATTATACCGGTTCTGGCGGTCTATCTGTTCTTCCAGAAACAGTTTATCGCAGGAATCGCCGCATCGGCAGTAAAGGGGTAAAGACAGAAGGAGAAAACGGTGATGAGAGATATTTTCAAGGTTAAGACGAACCCAGCAGCGACCGGGGAAAATGTAATAGCGGGTACCTGTTACCGCATCAGTGTATTGACGGAAGGGCTGATTCGTCTGGAATACAGGAAAGACGGCTGCTTTGAGGACCGCCCCACGCAGATGGCGTGGAACCGGGATTTTAAACCGGCGGGTTACCGTCTGATAAAAACGGAAGACGGAATCGAAATCATAACAAAACGGGTTCATATCATTTATAATGAACAGGAATTTTCACGGCACGGTTTAAGTATTCAGGTATTGGGAAACTTGAGCGCCTATCACAGCATCTGGCATTATTCTGAAGATATCCATGATTTGAAGGGAACGGCCAGAACGCTGGATGAGGTGGACGGGAAGACAGAACTGGAAAGCGGCGTACTTTCGAGATTCGGGTATTCCGTTATTGATGACAGCAGGAGCATGGTACTGACGGAAGACGGCTGGGTAGAGGCTCGGAAGGGGGAAGGGGAGGACTTGTATTTCTTTGGCTACGGCCATGATTACCTGGACTGCTTAAAGGATTTTTATTACCTCACCGGAAGAACTCCCATGCTTCCGAGGTTTGCTCTCGGAAACTGGTGGAGCCGATACTATAAGTATACCGAAGAATCTTATCTGGCGTTAATGGACCGGTTTGAGCAGGAAGCGATTCCGTTTACCGTGGCAGTCATCGACATGGACTGGCATCTGGTTGATGTTGACCCGAAATATGGCAGCGGATGGACCGGTTATACATGGAACAGGGAATTCTTTCCCGATCCGGAGCGTTTTCTGCAGACGCTCCACAGGCGTGGCATGAGGACGACGTTAAATGTCCACCCGGCGGATGGGGTTCAGGCTTATGAAGAGATGTATGAGGATATGGCTAAAGATCTGGGAGTAGACTGGGAGCATGAAGATCCGGTGCGCTTTAATATTACGGATCCTGATTTTCTCGAAGCGTATTTTCAGTACCTTCATCATCCTTATGAAAAAATGGGAGTGGATTTCTGGTGGATTGACTGGCAGCAGGGGGGGAACAGCAGAATTCCCGGACTGGATCCTTTGTGGATGCTGAACCATTACCATTTTCTGGACAGCGGGAGAGACGGAAAGAGGCCAATGACGTTTTCGCGGTATGCGGGACCGGGAAGCCACCGGTATCCGGTGGGATTTTCCGGCGATACGATCACAACATGGGACTCTCTCGAATTTCAGCCGTATTTTACTGCGAATGCCTCTAATATCGGTTATGGCTGGTGGAGCCACGACATCGGAGGCCATATGAGAGGCTATAAGGATGACGAAATGGAGGCGCGGTGGACGCAGTTTGGCGTGTTTTCTCCGATTATGCGGCTCCACAGTTCCTGCAGTGAGTTTAACGGGAAAGAACCGTGGCGGTTTAAGAAGGAGACAGAGGCTGTCATGGGAGATTTCCTGCGGCTGCGCCACCGGCTGATGCCTTATTTATATACGATGAATTTCAGAGCAAGCTGTATGGCGGAACCGTTAATCATGCCGATGTACTATAAGCATCCGGAAGCGGTGGAGGCTTATGAGGTGGCAAACCAGTACTATTTCGGCAGTGAGATGATCGTGGCTCCTGTTACGGCGCCAAGAATCGGGCAGATAAATGAGGCAAAGGTGCGTGTGTGGATTCCGGAAGGGACCTGCGTTGATTTCTTTAGCCACATGGTGTATGAAGGCGGGAGAGTCATGGAACTCTACAGGCCGCTGGAAACGATTCCGGTGCTGGTGAAGGCCGGAGGCGTAATTCCCATGACAGACGATATTGGAGCAGCTGATGTGACGGCAAACCCGAAGACGCTGCGAATTCGGATCTTCGGGGGTGCGGACGGTGCATTTACCTTGTATGAGGATGACAATGAAACCTGTAATTATGAGCAGGGTGTTTGCGTGACTACCGATATGAAGTTCGACTGGGAAGGGGAAAAACAGTCCTTTACAATCGCTTCGGCGGTGGGGGCAGTGGAGTTGATACCGGAGAAAAGGAATTATATTCTGGAGTTTGCTGCTGTGACGGATGCAGAATGCAGTGTGACGCTGAATGGCGGGAAAACCGCATGCAGAAAGTCTTATGACGCGGACAGCAGAACCCTGACCCTGGAGATCGATCAGGTTAGTACTGCAAAAACGCTGGTTGTAAGGTTTGAGACGAGCATGAAGCTTTCTGAAAACCCGGTGGAGAAACTTGTTTTTGAGTTTCTGAATCAGGCGGAGATCGAGTTTGAGATAAAGGAGATGTTGTTTAGGCGGATCAGGGAAGGAAAGAGTTTGAAGGTCTTTCTTTCGGAGCTGCAGGCAATGGAGATTGATGGGGAGATTAAGGGGGCGTTGGTGGAGATTCTGACGGCATAAGACGCATCCTGCTTAATATAGGGAATGAAAGCCGGCAGGGCAGTGAAGTACAGGAATGTACGTCACTGCCTGCCGGCTTTCAGTTTATTTCTCCGGTATATTCAAACCAGTCAAAATCAGCATAGTTTTGAGATTCTTTCCCATCTGCTGTTGCATACAGCGCGATATAGGTTCCGGTAAATCCCCCGGCAGTCTCTTTATTTAAGATTGTACCGGATACGGTAGTTCCGGCCTGTATCCATGTCTGACCATCTTGAGAAAAATAAAAATCAATGGATTGATATCTCATACGGATTTTGAAATAAATGCCGTTGTTTTCGTAAGGAGCTGAATACAGTCTGGTATTGTCACCGCAGATCTGGCATGTCAGGACAATGGAGATTCCGGTCTCTGTGCTTTGGAGCATCAGGGAATAAAAATACTGGTTATTATAAAACATGGTAATTCCTGCGGCTTCGCCTTTAGCGGCTGGAATAAATTCCATATAGGTTCTCGCGGTAAAGCACATATGCTGCTGACGTCTTCCTATAAACGCTGGACTGGAGACCTCTGCCAGTGTGTGGCAGTTGAGGTACAGCCTTAAGAAACCGGGCCGATCGTTCAGGCTGAAGGTTTTATAATCCGGAGTTCTCAGTATATTCCAACACATCCCTAACTCCTGTGTGAGAAAATGATCGCATGCCGGTTCCGGCTCCCAGATACATTCCGGAAGATCAGGCCCTGAATAGGAGAATTCCACACAGCCTGTCTGAGGACTGAATACGGGCCAGTCGTCTTCCCATACCATAGGAACCGCAAAAGTTTCACGTCCCAGATTACGGTAATCGCCGCCATCTGGACGCGAGGCCAAAAGAACAGCCCACCATGATCCGTCGTTCAGTTCCAAAATATCAGCATGACCAGTACTGTTAATTGGATAATCGCGTTTTAAGTTCCGATGAGTGATCAGGGGATTGCGAGGGTTGCATTCATAAGGTCCAAAGATGGAGCGGCTGCGGAATACGGTGCTGCAGTGATTATGGTCAGTACCCCCTTCGGCAATGATCAGATAATACCAGTCTTTTATGTGATACAGATGCGGCCCTTCGGGAGCCACGGCATCATACAGGGCTCCGTGCTCCAGAAGTGTGACTCGTTCTCCAACGAGTGTTCCTGTCGGAAGATCCAGGCGTTGAAGCCAGATATGACGGCTCTCGCATTCAGGGATGTCTGGATTTGGCCTTTTGTTGCCAAGATAATAGACTTCATCTCCATCAAATACAAGTGTCGGATCGATTCCTTCCGCGCCCTTTATGATCACAGGATCAGACCAGGGACCTGTTGGATCGGAGGCGGTGACATAGAAATTAATATTGTCATAATAAGGGGCATTGCCCACCAGGGTAGTCACCACATAGAATGTATCTGTCTCTTCACTGTAGCGTATGGTAGCAGCATAGATCCCTCGGGAGGGGCAAAGCCCGTCTAAATTTGCCTGACTCTTTCTGGTAAGGACATGCCCAATCTGATGCCAATGGACAAAATCTCTGGAATGAAAGATTGGAATTCCCGGAAAATATTCAAAGGATGAGGTGACGAGATAATAGTCGTCCCCTTTTCTGCATACCGAGGGGTCCGGATAAAAGCCTGGCAGCAGTGGGTTGCGCAGCGTGCTCATAAGGTTCCTCCCAGATTCTGGCTGAATAAGAGGCGGAATGATGTCTCTTTGGAATTTAAAATGTGCCGGCGCATGGCTTCTGCAGCCTCATTCCAGTTGCCCTTCAGACATTCGCTTAAAATTGTCAAATGGTCGGTCTGCTCATCCGCTGCCTTCTCTCTCGAACGAATACCAGACAGGGTACGGTAGCGAAGATTTTGATTGTGAATAGCAATATAGCTGTTTTTAAAATAAGTGTTGGGGCAGGCGTTCACAATCCACATATGAAAATCGTCATCTGCCGTAGCGGAGAGGGACTTATCTTCTAAAAGCTTTGTATCAGAAAAAAGCTGATAGTAGCGCAGCGTCTCATTCGTATCCAGGGTATTTCCGTAATTCTTTAGGATATATGGTTCCAAAAGAAGACGGAATTCATATGTCATGTTCATGTCATTAATGGACAAATTAGAGATCATAACTCCCTTTTTGGGAAGTATTTTAACGAGCCCTTCCTGTTCCAGTCTTCCGAGCGCGTCTCTGACAGGGGTTCTGCTGACCCCGGTTTCTTCACAGAGTATCTCCTCATTCAGAAATGTTCCCGGTTCATATTCACAACAGATAATCTTGTTTTTGATAAATTCGTAAGTGCTGTATTTTAATGTGCTTCGGCCATTTACGCTTTCTGAACGTTCAGTTTTCATGTTTCCCTCCTTGTTATGAGCACTTAGTGGCTGTTAAAAGATTAAAATAAAAAACAACAATGTATACAACATATATCCTCATGATTAATAATCATATAGCATTGATGAAAAAAAAGCAAGAGAAATTCTTTCCATTATTTGGAATTACCGCTAAATAATGAAGTGTGATAGAATAAATGTATAAAAATATTAAAATACATTTGACAAACTTGTGTAAATATGATAATAATTAAAATATCCAATAATGTATACAATAAATGAAAGGAGAAGGAGATATGAAAAAATTAATGACACTGGTGTGCGGAGCAATGCTGGCAGCAGGAATCCTAAGCGGATGTGGGAGCCAGGAAAAGGCGGTGGAACCGACGACAGCTGAAGCTGCGAAGGAGACAACTCAGGAGGCAGGAGGAGAAACAAAAGCAGAAACGGCTAAAATGGAGGCAGAGCCCGTCGATTTCAGTTTCTGGTGTATATCTGCTCATGAGGCATTTTACAGATCCCGGATAGACGCGTGGAATAAAGAAAATCCGGATAAACCTGTTAATGTGGATCTGGTCAGTGTCGGTGGGTCAGACCGGCAGAGTAAGCTTCTGGTAGCGCTGCAGACGGGGCAGGGGGCACCCGATTTCTGTGACGTTAATATCATTCACTTTGGTGTGTATTATGATTTTGATGAAATACCGTTTGTGTCTCTTACAGATCTGGTGAAGGATGAGGAGGACAAATTTATTAAGAGTAAGCTGGATATGTACTCTTATAATGGGGAGCTATACGGATCTCCGACACAGGCTGGTGCCAATGTTGTATTTTACAATACAAAAATTATGGAAGAAGCAGGTGTGGATATCGACTCCATTGTAACATGGGACGATTTTGTTAAGGCCGGGGAGACCGTGGTACAAAAGACTGGAAAGCCAATGACGGCTGTTGAAACTACAGATATGTACCCATTCCAGTCTATGGTACTTCAGAAAGGATCCGATTTCTTCGACGCAGAAGGAAACGTCACCATTAATAATGAGACCAATGTGGAGATTCTGGAGTATTTAAAGTCCTGGCTGGATGATGGAATTGCAGTTACGATGCCGGGAGGCTCCAATACTTCGGAGAACTTCTACGAATTTTTTAACAATGATGGTATGGGAGCCCTGATTATGCCTCTGTGGTATATGACAAGGCTTGAAGAGTATATGCCTGACTTAAGCGGTCATTTGGCCGTAAGACCAATGCCTGTATGGGAAGAGGGGCAGCAGTATACCAGCGCTTGTACCGGCGGAACGGGAACCGTTATTACCAATCAGTGCGAAAATCAGGAATTGGCAAAAGAGTTTTTATATTTCTGCAAATTGAGCTATGATGCGAACAAGGAGTGTTATCTGCAGCTGGGGTTCGCGCCATTCAGAAGCGATGTATGGGAGGATGAGGCCCTTTCCGTAAACCGGGAATTCTTCAATAACGAGAATGTATTTGGCAATGTGGCGGCTTCATTAAAAAACTCCAATGCAATCCACAATAATCCAATGGTTCCAAAAGCCTTTGACATTGTATCCTCCGATGTAATGTATTCTGTTTTTGAAGCCGGAACATCGACGCCGAAAGAGGCTCTGGACAGGGCTGCTGACACGCTGAATTCCCAAAAGTAAAGTATCCGGGCGGGTACCGTCTGACTTGACTGGCGGTACCCGTTTCTAAAAGGAGATGATGTTGTGAAATACTTAAAAAAGCTTGCATACAGCAAAAAAGCGGCACCTTACATATTTCTTACCCCATTTATTCTGTCGTTCCTGATCTTTAATTTATATCCGATTATCAGCTCCTTTTTAATGAGCTTTCAGAAACTGAAGGGATTTAACAGCTTTACCTGGGTAGGACTGAACAATTATAAAAACTTATGGAATAAAGACTTTTTCACGGCGGTTAAGACAACAACACTTGTGACGGCCGTCGAATGTGTTGTGCTTACTGTGTTTCCGTTAATTCTGGCAGTTGTACTGAATACAGGACTTTTTAAACGGAAAAATTTTTTCAGAGCTGTATTTTTTATTCCGACGCTGGCCTCGACGATTGTGGCAGGTATCGTATTCCGAATGCTGTTTTCCGACTCCGGCAATGCGTTTATGAACTCACTGTTAAATGTGTTTGGAATCGAGTCACAGAACTTCATGCTCAATTATAAATGGAGTATTATCCTGATGGTGGTCTTAAGCACCTGGAAGAGCGCCGGGCTGTATATGATCTATTTCCTGTCTGGCCTCCAGACAATTCCAAGAGATGTCTATGAGTCGGCTGAGATTGACGGGGCCGGTGAATTTAAGAAACTGCTTTACATTACGATTCCCCTTCTAAAACCAATTATTATCTACGTCTTTACCATACTGATCTTTGAAGGGTACCGTACCTTCGGGGAGAGCTACGTATTCTGGAAAGAATCCATGCCGGGAAACCTGGGGATGACAATTGTCAGATATTTATACCAGCAGGGCTTTACGTATGGAGATCTGGGATTCGGTTCTGCAATCGGATTCGTCCTGCTTGGTATTGTGCTTGTAATAAACCTCATACAGCTTAAAGGATTTGGACTTTTTAGAGACGACGATTAGGGGGATTGAAAATGAAAAAAACGATAATACGGTTTGTGGTGAGAATTTTGTTTCTCCTGCTGGCAGTGATGATGCTTTTTCCCATATATTTTATGGTGATTGCTTCTTTAAAGCCTACCAGTGCACTTTTTAAAAATGGAATCGCCATGGTCTGGCAGTTTGATAATCTCTCTATACAGAATTATATCTATACCGTGACAACTAAGTCTGGAATTTACTTAAAGTGGTATGGGAACAGTATTTTGGTTATGGCAGTATCGACGGTGCTCTCCTTATTCTTCTCATCTATGGGCGGGTACGCACTGGGAGCGTATAAGTTTAAGGGGAAAAAGTTTCTGTTTACACTTACTATGATTGTCATGATGATACCGTTGGAAATTCTTCTTATCCCGTTATATCGTATGATTATAAACATGAAGCTGATCAATACAAAGACTGGTTCCATTCTCCCTTTTCTGATTCAGCCTACAGCCATGTTTTTTTTCCAGCAGTTCGTATCCGGAATCAGTAAGGATTATATGGATGCAGCCCGAGTAGACGGCTGTACTGAGTTTGGCATCTATTTTAAGATTATGACTCCTTTGATGCGCCCGGCCTTTGGTGCAATGACTATTCTGCTGGCATTGCGCAACTGGAACGCATTTCTGTGGCCTCTCATTGTGTTTACCACGGATTCTGCCTACACACTTCCCGTGGGGCTTGCTTCTTTAATCAGCTCTTATGGAAATAATTATGAATTCCTGATTCCAGGAGCAGTATGTGCGCTGATACCGCTGGTCATTATATTTCTGTTCAACCAGAATCAGTTTGTGGAAGGTCTGTCGGCAGGAGGTGTTAAGGGATGAAAAAAACTGTGGTTGCCGGATCTCTTGTACTGGATATTCTGCCGGTATTTCCGCACGCTGTAACATCTGATATGCTGCTGGCAGAGGGAAAGGTAACGGAGTGCCAGGGGATGCGTATCTACATGGGAGGAGAAGTGGGGAATACGGGACTTGCTCTGTACCGGCTGGGGGAACCGGTGTTTCTCATAAGTAAGACTGGGAACGACGGAGCAGGATTCCTGATTCGGGAGATGATGAAAAAGGAAGGCGTTCCCTCACTTATTATGGAGACAGAGGGTATCTCTTCCACCGCGAGTATCGCTTTGGCGGTTCCGGGAAGAGATAAAAGTACGATTCACAGCAGAGGGGCCTCCCAGACCTTTGTGGCAGATGATATACAGGGGGAGTTACTGAAGGATGCGGACTGGTTTCATTTTGGATATCCTACCTCTATGAAAACTCTGTATGATCGGAATGGAGAAGAATTGATTCGGATGCTGGAAAAGGTGAAACAGTATGGTCTGGGAATATCGGTTGACATGAGTCTTCCTGATTTAAATACGGATGCTGGTAAGACGGATTGGCTGCCTATTCTGGAGAAGGCGCTCCCGTATATCGATATTTTTATGCCGAGTATAGAAGAGGCAGTATTTCTGTTTATGCACCGGGAATACCAGGAGATGGCGGCGCGATATCGGGGAAGAGATATGACGGAAGTGTTGAGTGAGGCGTTTATTCTTACCATTGCGGACCGTGCGCTGGAAATGGGGACAAAGGCAGTTTTGTTAAAATGCGGGAAAAGAGGTATGGTCTTAAAAACGGGAGATCACTGTCCCTGGGGGGAATCATGGAACGGCAGAGAATTGTGGTGCACGCCTTACAAGCCTGAAAAGATTCGTTCTGCTACAGGCGCAGGCGATACGGCGATAGCCGGATTTTTAAACTCATTTAAACGGGGCTGTACGCCGGAAAAGGCACTTGATATGGCTGCGTTTACTGCTCTTAGATGTATGGAATCTTATGATACCGTGAGTAAAATCGGTACTTATCAGGAGATGGAAGCGATAAAGAAAGAGGCGGGTGAGCGGTTAAACGGGCCGGATAGCAGTGTGTGGACGTATTGCGTGGAATCCGGCTGTTATGTGGGGAAAAATGACAGAAGAAAGGCGAGATAAACTATGTATGTATCAATGAAACCTGTATTAGAGCATGCTCATATTCATGGATACGCGGTTATGGCGATGAACAGTATCAATATGGAGATGGTTCGGGCCGCAGTAAATGCCGCTCAGGCAGAACATTCTGCAGTTATCATTAACATTGGAATGGGACAGATGAAAAATCATGCACATCCGGAAGATATGGTGCCTATGATCCGACGGCTGGCGGAGCGTGCTTTGGTACCTGTAGCTTTAAATCTGGATCACGGACAGGATTTTACCTTTATCTGCGAGTGTATGAAGCAGGGATTTTCGAGCATTATGATAGATGCATCCGCGCTTCCGTATGAAGAGAATGTAGCAAGGACCCGTCTGGTTTGTGAAATGGCGCATCCATTAGGAATCTGTGTAGAAGGAGAGCTGGGCCATGTCGGCCAGGCCGCGGACGGTGACGACGAAAACGACGGGCTTTATACGGAGCCTGGTCAGGCGAAGGAGTTTGCAGACAGAACCGGTGTCGATGCGCTTGCAGTGGCAGTAGGTACAGCGCATGGAAATTATCCGAAAGGAAAGACGCCTAAACTGGATTTTGAAAGAATACGTCTTTTAAAGAAAATTCTTAACATGCCTCTTGTACTGCATGGCGGTTCAGGAGCAGGCGAAGAGAATTTAAAGAAAGCTGTAGCATGTGGGATTAATAAAATCAATGTGTGCACGGATGCATTTGGTATAGGAAGCCGGTCGATTGAGAAGCAGCTAAATGATAATTCCGAGGTAGATTATATGCATCTTTGCATGGGCGTGGAGAAGGAACTGACCAGCTATATAAGATCGTTTATGAGAACAATAGGGTCCTCCGGGAAATATTATTTTGGGGAAGGTCCTGTGTCGGGAAATGAATAAATAAGACAATCAAAAACACTTGAAAATCAGCCCCAATCAACCTATACTAATCATATAAACATCGTGTCGGGTCAGCAGAAGAGGAGGCTGGAATATGAACATTTTAGTAGTAACAGGAAGCCCAAGAAAAGGCGGTAACACGGAGATACTGGCAGATGCGTTTGCCCAGGCTGCGAAGGAGAGCGGCCACGAGGTGGCCGTACGAAAATTAAGCCGGCTGAAGGTAGGCCCCTGTCTGGCCTGCGAGTACTGTTTTACTCACGGCGGCGTCTGCGTGCAGGATGACGCTATGAACGAGATTTTACAGGATGTACATAAAGCAGATATGCTGGTGCTGGCATCGCCCATCTACTGGTTTGATATTTCCGCACAGATGAAATGCTTCATCGACCGGCTGTATGCGTGTGCCAAAACAGGGTTTCACATCACTTCAGCCGCCATGCTGCTGGATTCCGGATCGCCGGGGGTGTATAATGCGGCTCAGGCCCAGTTAAAGGACATCTGCGATTACTTAAACTGGGAGAATAAAGGCGCGTTTACGGCACCTGGTATGGTGGAGAAGGGGAGTATCTATCAGTCCGCTGCACTCGCCCAGGTAAGAACCTTTGCAGAGAATCTGTAACTTGAAAGACCGGCTTTCCTATGAAGGCCGGTCCTTTTTTCTGATTTCGGTTATCGTATCAGCCTGATTTTTCCAATAACAGGAAGTTCCCGCTTCTGTCCCTGAATGACAGATACGATTCCCATAATGGCAAAAATCAGGACGACACAGTTTAAAAGATCGCCGATTAAGGTCATGTGCGGAATAAAAGAGATACAGCCGAACACGATATTTGCGATCAGCAGAACCAGTCCCTGGTTTAAATGAAATCGGACAAATGAATCTTTTCCGGGAATAAGAGCCGGAATGATAATCAGGATACTTAAATAGGAGAGACAGGCATAGAGCTTTGAATGCTTCATGATACAACCTTCCTTTCGTGGCTGAGTGATTTGTTCTTTGTTTGTATGTGATCCCGGATGCAGTGTACGCCTTTATGGGCCTGCATGCCTCCCAGGCATTCCCGGTTGCAGCCGGTACATTTGAATAGCTTGGAGACGGAGCCGGAAGCGGTTTTCTTCACCCATTCCGGATCTGCAATCAGCTGGCGGCTCATGGCGGCCAGCTGAATTCTCCCTGATTTCAGCTGTTCTTCCACGAAATCCGGAGAACAGAGGCGGCCTACGCCGCAGACGGGCAGATCAGTCAGGCGGCGGACCTCATCACAGTAGGATAAGAAGCAGCCTTCCCCATGAAAATACGGGTGTGAAGCCGGCGGGATGGTGTCACTTAAGTCAGAATGATTGGCCAGGGTGACATGAAAGCTGTTTACACCTGCCTGCTCCAGAAGGGGAACAAAGACCGGAAGCTCTTCCATCAGAATTCCGGCATTCCCGTAATGGGGATTTTCCTGGCGGACCGCAAGCTTAAAATCAATGGTTATATCCGGAAGGGCTCTGCGGACTGCGGCGACGGCCTCGCAGGCAAAGCGGGCTCTGTTTTTTGGACTTCCCCCGTACCGGTCTTTCCGGCGGTTGTATATGGAGGAAGAAAAGCTTCCGCACATCCGGTCGCCATGGATTTGAATGACATCGAATCCGGCTTCTTTTGCTAAGACCGCAGCCTTGCCAAAGCCCCGGATGATTTCAGAGATTCTTTTGTCTGTCAGACCGGTAATATAATCGGATACCGTATTGTTTAAAAGAATTCTCAGCTCATCCGGCTTGATTTTTCCGGTAATCATGCCGGGCAGATATTTAATCAGGCGGCTGAACTGCGAGTCTGACATATGCAGCTGGGCGGCGGCCAGGGCGCCGTTTTGGTGGAGGGTTTCCGTGATCCTGCGGTAACGGAGAAATCCTTTTCTGCTGTACAGGGACAGAAACGGACTCTTCAGAACGGGCACATCCCCGATGATAATCATGGCGGTGCCGCCGCGGGCAATGGCGCCCAGTTTTTCCAAGTACTCCTCTTCCTTTAAGCCCATGGAGGTGGGGGCAAAAATAATTCTGTTTTTTAATGTCACGCTCCCGATGGTAAAGGGGCTGTTTATGGTCTCGTACATGGTTCGCTTCCCTCCTTACGGTCTTCCCGGCTATCAGTAACAAGACGAAGCAGTTCCAAAAGCTGTTCTCTCTGGATATCGCTTAAGTTTTTACAGACGGCCTGATCCCAGTCATAAAGCAGGGTATGGAGTTCTTTGAAAATGGTCTCCCCCTGCGCGGTAAGCGTTAAGTGGTAATGGCGGTGATCCGCAGTGTCACGGGTACGGACTGCGTAGCCCAGCTGCTCCAGTTTTCCTATACAACGGGTTACGTGTCCGTTGTCTGCTTTTAGAAAACGGGCTGTCTCGCTGAGTGAACATCCGGGATTTTTACCAATATAAATAATATAATAGAACAGCCCGTCTGTAAGGCCGTACTGTTTAAGCCGTGCATCAGAATAGGCATTTAAATCTTTTCTCAGGGCTGTAATATAGTAAGCAAGAAAATCCGGCATGGGGTGACGCTCCTTTCTCTGTAAACAAAAAAGTATTTGACTTAGTCAATTATATTCTTGATAGTTGACTTTGTCAAATACTTTTTATATTACATTTCCGCCTGCGGATTGTTCCGGTGAGCCGCCCTTACCAGTGAACGGCATTCGCAGATTTTGTCATGCAGGAGCTTTTGCTCTTCACCGGAGGTAATCTGGTACAGTTTTTCTTCAATAAGCTGGGACTGAATGACCAGGTGGTAATAAAACTGTGTATCGGTTACACCCTGGCTGCAGAGCTTTGACAGCAGCTTTGATGCAAAATCGTATTTTTTCAGCAGAGTCTCGGCGGCGGTACTGCGGTGATAAGGAAAGAGCAGGCAGTTGGCGGCGTAGGCAATTACGATCCCGGCAATTACATATGCCAGACGGATAAGCAGCATACGGCTGACCGGCGCCCATCCGAATGCGCTCATAAACACAGCCCCGCCCAGTGCGCCGACCGTGGAACAGGTAAAGGTACCCTTATAATCGGTAAAATAAAAGCTCAGATAGCCCGACAGCATCATAATGGCGGTTCTGCCAGTCGGAGACGGAACCAGAGAATAGAGAATCACACTGAAGATACCTCCGGCTGCAGTAGCAAAGAGACGTTTTCCGGCCTTCTGCCCAACGTCATCCGCGTATGGAAGCGAGACAGAAGCAAGGGTGAACAGAAGCCACTTTCCGTGGGGGAGTTTCAGGCTCTGGACCAGCAGTGTGGCGAGTGAAAGCAGGAGCGCGACGCGCAGGGCGTAAATCACACGCACTCTGCTTACTTTTAAAGCAGCCTGAATCCGGATGGAAAGGGAAAGCAGGGTAGGGCGATAGTGGGATTTTTTTTCAGGATCTGCCATATGGACAAGATGGTTCCTGATATATTCCAGGCTGTTGTAAAACTCCTCCTGGCGCAGGTCTTCTGGATCTGTAATAAAATCAGTCCGCGCAATGAGATGAGGGGCTGTGGTCTTCTTATTGACATATGACTCAAAGTGGCTCAGCTGAGTGAGCGTCTTTTCCAGCATATCCCGGCAGTCCTCCGGATGCTCTGTCTGGGACAGCAGAATGAGAAGGTGTTCCAGACCGCGTCCGGAATCCACTAAGGCAAAGCTGGCATCGGAGATGCACAGTTCCCGCCGTCTTCGGTCATATACCATACAGCTTAAGCGGCGTACATTCTTTCTGATATCCTCCAGACCTTCCGGTGCAGCGCTGCCGGATAAGAGACAGGATATGTACTGCTTTGCCTCCCGGATCAGAGTGAGAAGCACATCGGTAACCGTTTCTTCGGCCCGGTTTCGCCCCATCACAAGCTGGTACAGAATGATGCAGACGGCTCCCGTCACCATGGCCATAATCCGCTTCGAAAGCTGTTCCGGGCTGGAGGGGGAGATGAATACCAGAAATAAGTAGGACAGAATATATGGAAAATACAGATGTCCGGAATATTCATAGGTATATGTATACAGAATAAAATAAATCACTGCAAAGTTGACTGGCAGAGCGGCCCACGGATTTAAGGTGGAGACCAGGCAGGCGGAGACTGCCATCAGCACCAGCACGGCGGCCTGTGCAAACAGATGCTTTAAGGGGGTAGAAGTTAGATCGCGGGCCATGGAGGCCGACATCATGATCGTAAAGATGACTCCAACGATGGAATTTTCTGCTCCAAACAGTTTCTGAAACACATTGACGTAAGCGATAATAAACAGAAATGACAGAGTGGCGAATTTCAGATTTTTCCGTATCCGGTCCTGAACCACCGGCAGGATGGAACTTTTTTTGGGTATTGCCATAGATAAAAACTCCTTTCTTTCGAAGATATATGGTATCACAGAAAAAGCTGCAGTGCAATAACGTGCCATTTCTTAAAAATTTATGAAGAACAGGATGAGACCGGAAAAGAAACAGGCCGCGGCTGTTATCCTATAAACGGATAACCGGAGCCGCGGCTTGTATCATCACCGTACAGACTTTTTGGTTTGATTCTGTTTTCTGTATTTCAGCTGCTTATGTAAACCTCAGAGGTCTGTTCCGCCGGATTCCTGTCAGGAGAGGGATTCCTTATACTGCTTCAGAGCTTTGGCCAGCTGATCCGGGCAGGAGGTAGGTCTGGGACCGCAGTGGATTCCGTCGAGACGTTTGATGGCCTCATCTACGTCCATTCCTTCAATCAGACGGCCAAGACCCTGGGTATTACCGGAACATCCGCCAACAAAGCGAACATTGGTAAGCTTGTTGTCCTGAACTTCAAAATTAATTTCCTGTGAACATACGCCGTGTGTTTTATAAATCATGTATCATTCCTCCACATTTCTTCTATACTTTTATTTGTTTTCTGCCTTGTTATCGGTTTCTGCATTTTTACAATTATACAGAATAAGGGAACAGATTGTCAATAGCGGACGACACGGAAACCCTCTTGCAAACAGGGCGAAAACAGTTATAATAATCAATATATGCAAAGTATCCCGGAAGGGAACAGGAAAAGGAGGCGCTGTATGTTAGGAATTATCGGAGCCATGGATGTGGAAGTGGCGGAAGTAAAGGAAGCAATGCAGGGTGTGGAAGTAAAGACCATGGCCGGCATGGAGTTTTATAAAGGAACACTGAAGGGAAAAGAGGCGGTGGTCGTCCGTTCCGGAATCGGTAAGGTAAACGCGGCGGTGTGTACGCAGATTCTGGTGGATCACTATGGAGTGGATGCGGTTATCAACACGGGGATTGCCGGATCTTTAAAAAATGAGATCGAGATCGGCGATGTGGTGCTCTCTACCGATACGGTGCATCACGATATGGATGCGTCCGGATTCGGGTATCCGGTGGGACAGATTCCGCAGATGGAAGTGTTCTCATTTCCGGCCGATGAAACGCTTCGGAATCTGGCTTTAAAGTGCTGTAAGGAAGTGAATCCTGACATTGGAGTTTTTACCGGAAGGATTGTTTCCGGGGATCAGTTTATTTCCGATCAGGTTAAAAAAGACTGGATTGCGGAAAATTTCGGTGGATACTGTACGGAGATGGAAGGCGCGGCCATCGCTCAGGCGGCATACTTAAACCACGTTCCATTCTTAATCATCAGGGCCATCTCAGACAAGGCTGACAACAGCGCAACCATGGACTACAGCGAGTTTGAGGCCAGGGCGGTACGCCATTCCGTAAATCTGATTTTAGCCATTGCAGAAAGGTATTCATGTTAAGTTAAGAATCGAATCCTGACGGGATTTGACGAACGATTCTAGGCTCTCTCATCTTCCCAAAGGAAGTTTCGGTGGTTATAATAATCCTATCACCGGAACAACCGGGAAGAAAGGGGAGCTATTATTATGCTGGAATTTTTACAGACAGGCAAAGCGCTGTACGTGCTTGCAGCCGTATGCGGCCTTGGGGTCGTGACCAGATGGCTGACACGTAACCTCTACAAAAGATTAATTAAAGAAACGGACAACATGTCACTGACGAAGAATAAGAATCTTCGTGCATTTAAGCAGAAGACAGAAAGCAGCTATCAGATGAATCAGGGGATTCCGAAAATCAGGCCTTACTTAGAGAGGCAGATGTATGATTTCAGATTTATGGGCATGACGCTTAACGGATGGAACACTTTTTCCAATCAGATGACGCTTCTTTGTTTCCTCGCAGGAGGGGCGGCGGCGTTCGGCGCATACTGGTATCGTACCGATCCTTATTACATAGTACTGTACGGCTCCATGGGAATTCTGGCAGGGCTCTTTACAATCCTTGTGGACCACGGAGCAGGAGTCGCGGACAAGAAACAGCAGCTGTTTACCGCACTCGATAATTATCTGGAAAATACGCTGATCTACCGTTTGGATCAGGAACGAGATGAAACACAGGCAATATCGGGGCCTCATATGGAAACCCGTGAAAATATCCGGTCGATCTATCCAGTGGCAGCAGGTCCTGCGGCAGGACAGGCAGAAGAGCCGGAGAAACAGGAAAGTGTGCGGGGAAAACAGAGAAACAGGACGGAGCGCATGAAAAACCAGCTGAAGGCGGAATCGCAGGCTCGCAGACAGAACAGCGGCCGGTCCGACGGAAGGCAGAGAGATGGAAGACAGGGTGGTATCATACAGGAAACGATAAGTACAGAGTCCGGTATGAGCCCGGCAGCTGATGAGATGCAGCTGGGAGCCGGGAATCAGAATATGGTGCCGGAAATGGTACGGAGCGGCAGCGGGCCGTCAGAAATGGAAGGATCCATACGGGATGTGGACTATTTAAAGAAGAGTCTGGAACAGATAGCGGCCAGCCGCGAACGGGGAAGAACCGTAAAACAGCAGGAGGACTGGCTGAAGGATTTGAACCCCGAGGAATTGAAGCTGATCGGAGAAATTCTGCATGAATATCTCACGTGAACATTTGGAAGGGAAAGGAAAATTATATCGCAATTGGAGGGGATTTATGGTATACTGTTCCTGAACAGGCATTCTAAAACCTGAAACAAAAGGAAAAGGAGAATGATAGAGATGGGAAAAGAAGTTGTATTTGATTATTCCAGAGCGGCAGGCTTTGTCTCAGCAGAAGAGATGGATAATATGAAAGCCACAGTGATGTGTGCAAGAGATGTGCTGATGGCGGGGTCCGGCGCCGGGAATGATTTCTTAGGTTGGATTGATCTTCCTGTAGACTATGATAAGGAAGAATTTGAGAGAATTAAAAAAGCGGCGGCGAAGATTCAGAATGATTCTGACGTACTTCTGGTAGTAGGTATCGGCGGCTCCTATTTAGGTGCCAGAGCGGCCATTGAGTTCTTATCCCACAGTTTCTATAATGCATTGCCGAAGGGAAAACGCAAAACTCCGGAGATTTATTTCTTAGGCAACAGCATCAGCAGCAAATACATCCAGGATTTGAAGGATGTGCTGGAAGGAAAAGATTTCTCCGTTAATATCATATCCAAGTCCGGTACAACGACAGAACCGGCAATTGCATTCCGTGTCTTCAAGGAGATGCTGATCGAAAAGTATGGCCGTGAAGAGGCGAATAAGAGAATTTACGCTACGACGGACAAGGCCAGGGGAGCACTTAAGAATCTGGCGACAGAAGAGGGATATGAGTCCTTTGTCGTGCCGGATGACGTAGGCGGACGTTTCTCGGTCCTGACAGCGGTCGGACTGCTTCCGATTGCCGTATCAGGCGCTGATATTGATAAATTAATGGAAGGTGCTGCAGCAGCGAGAAAGGCGGCTCTGGAGACTCCTTATGAGTCCAACTCCGCATTACAGTATGCAGCGGTGCGCAACATCTTACATAGAAAAGGCAAGGCAGTTGAGATTGTGGCTAATTATGAGCCGAGCCTTCATTACGTTTCCGAGTGGTGGAAACAGTTATTTGGTGAGAGCGAAGGAAAAGACCGCAGAGGTATTTTCCCGGCAGCCGTTGATTTAACCACGGATTTACATTCCATGGGCCAGTTCATCCAGGACGGTTCCCGTGTGATGTTTGAGACCGTGCTGAATGTCGAAGAATCCCCGGCCGAGATTCTGCTTCAGAAGGAAGAAGTGGACACGGACGGCATGAACTATCTGGCAGGCAAAAGTGTAGATTTCGTCAACAAGAGTGCCATGAACGGCACGATCTTAGCCCATACGGACGGCGATGTACCGAACCTGATGGTAAAGATCCCGGAACAGGACGAATACTGCCTGGGTCAGTTATTCTATTTCTTTGAGTATGCGTGCGGCGTCAGCGGTTATATTCTGGGGGTCAATCCGTTCAACCAGCCAGGCGTGGAGAGCTATAAGAAGAATATGTTCGCTCTTCTTGGCAAGCCTGGATATGAGAAGGAAAGAGAAGAATTGTTAAAGAGATTATAGGACGAAAACTGAATAGGGTATGAATAGATAGTCAGGACCCGTATTCCACAGCTGGGTGAGCAGTTGCGGAGTGCGGGTCCTTTTCTATATCCATATTTTTCCCTGATTATACAAAAAAATTAATATGTTCATTAAATAAGTGTATGATATAATAAAAGCATACATCAGAACTGGCGGAGTATCTGCAGACGATTGGGATCTGTGACTCCGGTGCAGTCAGCAAGCATGACGGATCATGACGGATCTATAGGAATGGTTGATATTTGTGGATCAAGGGAAGAGAAGTGGAGGGGCGGATCTCATGAAAAGGAAAAAAATATGGAAGGCAGTAGTGCTGTCCCTGACTCTTGCCTGCGCAGTATCCGGTTGTGCGCAGGGGAAAAAGCATGGGCTGGATCCGAAAAAACCGACTGTTATTACAGTCTGGCATGCATACAATGCTTTTGCAAAGACGAAATTTGATGAAAAAGTAACGGAATTTAACGAGACGAAAGGGCTGGAACTGGGAATCGTGGTGGATGCCTACGGTTATGGTTCGAGTGGTGAACTGGACGATGCTTTGTTTAACTCCGCCAATAAGATTATTGGATCTGACCCGCTTCCCAATGTGTTTACGGTATATCCGGACAGCGCATACCGGCTGGATCAGCTGGCGCCCCTGGTAGAGATGGAGGAGTATTTCAGTGCGGAAGAGCTGGAGCGATACCGGCCAGAGTTCTTAAGCGAGGGCGTCTGGGGAGAAGAAGGCGGGCATAAACTGATCCCTGTGGCGAAATCGACAGAACTTTTATTTGTCAACGAGACCGGATGGAGGAAGTTTTGTTCAGATACAGGGTTTACGGATGAGGCGCTTGGCACATGGGAGGGGCTGGTTTCGGCGGCGGAGGCGTATTACAGATGGTCCGGTGGACAGCCGTTTCTGGGAATGAACAGTTTTAATGATTTTTCTGTGCTGACAGCGATTCAGGATGGAGCGGATCCCTTCCCCACAGATGGGAAAAGCGTTTCGTTTGCCTATTCGAAAGAGACAGCGAGGAAGGCGTGGGATGCTTATTACGTTCCCCATATGATGGGGTGGTATAAAAGCAGCGTATTTAATCAGGATGGGGTTAAGAGCGGAAGCCTGCTTGCCTACATAGGCTCGTCTGCCGGCGCCGGTTACTTTCCAAAAGAGGTGATCGTGGATGGAGAGAATCAGTATCCCATAGAGTGCAGCGTGCGGCCTTACCCTACGTTTGAGGGGGGACACGGGTATATGTCCCAGAGGGGGGCGGATATGGGAATATTCCGTTCCGGGGAGGCAGCAGAGTATGCGTCTGCCGAATTCCTGAAATGGTTTACGGATTCTGAACGGAACATCGAGTTTACCGCGTCGATCGGATATATTCCGGTGGAAAATGCGGCATTGTCATCCATAGAAGAGCTGGAAAAATTTGTACAGAAGAGTGATAACGCGGAGGCGGTAAAAAAGAGTGTGACGGCGGCCCTTGAGGCGATGCAGGAAGGGAAGTTTTATGCCAGAAGGCCGTTTGAGAATTCCTATGAAGTGAATGAACTGTTTTCACGCTCTCTGGAGAAGAAGGTGGAGCTTGATTTAAATGAGCTTCAGAACCGGGTGGAGAATGGTGAAGACAGAGGGACGGTGATATCCGGGTTTATGGACGACGGGAATTTTGAAGCATGGTATCAGAACTTAATGAGAGAAATAAATGGAGAGATTAATGGAGAAATAAATGAATAAAAAGGTGAGAAGTGATTCGATCGCCTTTAAACTGGCGCTCACATTTGTGGCGTCGGTTGTGATTCAGAGTCTGTTGATGACGGCTCTTCTGAGTCTGGGCGGTGTGATCGGGCAGTCCCGGGAGAATGCGTACCAGATTTTTTCGGAGAAAGTGAAAAACCGTTCGGTAACCATTGAAGGGGAGATGAAAAATGTCTGGACGAATTTTGAACTTTATACGGATGAACTGAGCCGGTATTTTACGGAAGCTGAAAGAGATGAGAACGGGGAACTGCTGGAAAAGGAAGATCTGCTTAAGGCGGTCGCCCCTACGGTACTGAATGCGCTGTACTATACAAAAACAACGGGGGCATTTTTGATTTTAGACAGGGGGACGGAGGAAACCGAGAGTTATCCGGCCCTCTACTTCAGGAATGCCAATCCGAACCGGGTTGATGAACGCAATTCCAATACCTATCTTCTGGCAGGCCCCTGGGATGTGGCTCAGGAGACTCAGGTAGTGACGGATGCTGCGTGGAAGTACCGGCTGGAACTGACGGATGCCAGCCGTGCGTTTTATGAAAAGCCATTCAGCAGTGTGGGACTGGCAGGTGATGAAAAACTGCTGGGCTACTGGTGTCCGCCGTTTCGCCTTTATGAAGGCGGCGAGGAGGTGGTTACCTATTCGATACCCCTGGTAGACCAGCGGGGAAGGGCGGTCGGTGTATTCGGTGTTGAGATATCGCTGAATTATCTGTATAAGTATCTGCCTCCGTCTGACCTGCTGGCGGTGGATTCCTACGGTTATGTGATCGGAATCCGTTCCGGAGAGAACGATGGGATCCGTCCGCTTGTCACACACGGTGCTCTTCAGAAACGTATCCTGCAGGCTGAGAGCCCGATGGAGCTTAAGGCAAAAGACTCTGAGAATGGTATTTTTCTATTGGGAAATCACAATGGAAACGGTGCGGTCTATGCATGTCTGGAACAGATGGGAATGTATTACAACAATACCCCGTTTTCGGGAGAAGAGTGGTATCTGATTGGCTTAATGGAGGAAGATGCGCTTTTGCAGTATCCGCATCGAATCCAGGAGATCCTGTTCTATTCGTTTCTTGTTTCGCTTTGCGCCGGCGCAGGAATCGCGGTGCTGATCAGCCGGTGGTTTACCCGTTATTCACGACTTCTGGAACTCTCCGAGGTCCCGGTGGGGGTCTTTGAGATGGGGGCCAAAGGCAATCGGGTTTACATGACGAACCAGATTCCGCGGCTCCTGGGATTATCGAAGGATCAGGAACGGACTTTTTGCAGGAGTCGTAATGAATTTCAGGCGTTTTTAAAGAAGATTTGTGAGAAGCCTACAGAGGATGAAAATATATTCTGTCTGGAACAGCAGGAAGGAAAACGCTGGATCCGTTTAACGCTCCGGGAGGACGGCGAGAAAAAGAGCGGAGTCGTGGAGGATGTCACAGAGGAGGTTCTTAAGACCCAGTCGCTCCGAGCAGAAAATGACCTGGATGGCCTCACAAGGGTGCTGAACAGAAAAGCATTCGAACACAGGCAGCAGAAATGGGAGGGAATGCTGGAGCTTGGAAAACCGCTGACCGTCCTGATGTTCGATTTGAACTGCCTCAAAGGGGTAAACGACGAGTTCGGGCACGAAACAGGCGATAAGTATATCCGTTTTTCAGCCAGAGCGATCTCCGGAGCCCTGAAGGATGCATGGATATACCGCATCGGCGGTGATGAATTTGCCGCTGTAATTGAGGGAGTATCTGAGAATTCTCCGGAAGAATGCAGCCGTCTGTTAGCCGGCCAGGTGGAGGCTTACGGAAAAGAAAATGGCTTTAAGGCGGGAATCGCCTGGGGATATGCAGGCTCAGACCCGGGCAGTAAGGAAAACTTCAGCGAACTGCTGTCCCGCGCGGATCATAATATGTATGAGATGAAGAAACAGATGAAGTCTGCGGATTCATTGTAAATATGGGGCCCATGCCTGTAATCTGATGAGGATTGCAGGCATGGGCCTTTGTATCAGCTTTTATTGATGTACCGTATTCTGTTTCCTGTACTGATTCGGACTCATCCCCGTAAACTTTTTAAATATCTGTGAGAAATACGACTGTGAGGCGAATCCCGTGCTGGACGCGATCTCTGCGATCGAGTAATCTGTCTGGGTGAGTAAGTCCTTGCTGGTCTGAAGGCGGCGCTGGATCAGATAGGTGATGGGCGACATCCCCAGATATTTGGAGAAGGTATGCGACAAATAAAACTTGTTGATATGGGTGGCCGCCGCCAGAGAGTCCAGGGTAATCGGCTGCGCATAATTCGCATCCAGATACCGTTTGGCGCTGGCACATTCCTTGGGCATGCGGGAGGTGTCCGTGGAGATGATGCCAAACTGGTCGTTTCTCGTGATATAGATGAGAAGCACCTCCAGAAGGTCATGGCATACCTGTTCGTAACCATTCTTTTTCTCTTTGATTTCGCGAAGCATCAGCTGGGAAAAGTTCAGCAGATGCTTTTTTTCAGCGGAATAATTATAGTAACCGTAGTTTTGCGGGGCCTCCGGACTGCCGAAGGAGAAGGTCAGTCCCTCAACGCCGAATACGATGTACTCCAGCGGTTTGGAATCCATGGATTTTTCCGTGTGTTCCACGTTGGGATTAACGATGACCATGTCGTGTTCCTTAACCGTGATCAGCTGGTCTTCTACCAGGAATTTTCCCAGGCCGCTGATGACATAGAACAGCTCGGTGAAGTGATGGGTGTGGGGAAGACTCTGCCAGTCGCCTTCGTATTTGGAGGTAGAGGCATACAGAAGCTGGAAATTCAGTTTTTGGAGCGTTTCGAGATTCTTGTCAAAATTCAATCGTTCATTACTCATAGAGGCACCTCTTTGTTTTTAAGGGTTTTTTACCTATTTTACATAAAAAAAGCAAAATAGTAATAAAAGAGTTGTTTAAAATACGTGAAAATACCGGATATATCCCGTTTATATTGTTTATTATAGGTGATATGTGTGGAAAAGAAAAGTATTTTATTGTTCTTAAAGCAAGATATATAAAAAATGAAGCAAGAATAACGTTGAAACTGGGGGAACAATACAATATACTGTAACTACAACAAACGGTTCTTGTGCAATATGACAAGGAATGATAAGGAGGATATTTATGAGAAAGACATTATCCATTCTGCTGGCAGCTTCCATGGTAGCAGCCACACTTGCCGGCTGCGGCTCCAAGCCTGCAGAGACAACCGCTGCCCCGAAGGCAGAAGAGACGACTACGGCAGCAGATGCCGCTAAGACAGAAGAGACCACAGCAGACGCAGCAGAGAGCACCGGTGATCCGGTTACCTTAAAGCTGGCAATTTTTAAAGGCGGATACGGCGACGCATTCTGGACAGCAGTGACAGACGCCTACACAAAAGCTAATCCGAACGTAACATTTGAGATCGATGCAGACCCGTCCATCGGTGAGAAGGTTAACTCCTCCATGCTGGCCGGCGACATTCCGGATTTCATCTACTGCCCGAGCAGCAATCCGTCCGGCCTTGCACAGAGACTGATCAAGGATCAGGCGCTTGCAGATTTGACAGACGTATTTGAAGGACCTTTAAAAGGTAAAATCTTAGACGGTTTCCTGGACACTTCTCTTTCCCAGCCGTACGGCGATGGAAAAGTGTATCTGGCTCCTCTGTACTACACAGCGAACGGCTTATTCTACAATGCAACCTTATTTGAAGAAGCCGGGCTGAATGTACCGACAACCTGGGATGAATTCTTCGCACTTGGCGATGAGATCAAGGGCAAAGATATCGCCGGTAAGAGCGACCGTTCCTTATTTACATACCAGGGCGGAAACGCACCGGGATACATGGAGACCGTTATCATTCCTCTGCTGACCGCTAAATTAGGCGTAGAAGGCATGAACGACTGCTTTACCTACAAAGAGGGAGCATGGGACAAAGAAGGCGTAAAAGAAGTATTTGACCTGGTTGCCAAACTGGGAAGCGGCGGATACTTACTTCCGAATACAACCGGTATTGACCATACGACAGCTCAGACTGCTGTTATGAACGGTTCTGCATTATTCGTTCCGTGTGGTTCCTGGATCGTTGGCGAGATGGCTGACATCACAGGCGAAGAAATTAACGGTAAGCCGTTTGCATGGGGCTTCGCTCCTGTTCCGGCTATGGATGGAACAACTGACAAGTACTTAATGTCTTCTGTAGAAGAAGTTTACATTCCGGCAGCAAGTGAGAATGTTGATGCAGCAAAGGATTTCCTTGCATTCTTATACAGCGATGAAGCGATCAAGCTGAATGCTGAGAAGACCGGTGGAATTCCGCCAGTCGTTGGCGCTACAGATTTAACAAAAGACATCCTTGATCCGATGATTCTTTCCACATTCCAGTCCTTCGACAACGGCTACAAGCCATACATTGGCGGATTTGCAGCAGTTGACAGCGAAGTAGTACCGAAGTCAGAATTCTACGGCCATGTAAATGCAGTCGTTGATGGAAAAGAAACAGTTGATGACTGGGTTGCAGCCTGCGATAAGCTTTCTGACACGGTAAGAGATTCTCTCGTTACAGCTGAATAAGGAAAGCAATAACTGAATAAAGCATAATTTTAGTGCCTGAATTGTCCCTGACAGTCAGGCACTAATCAATAAGAGGTAAATGATAAGAGATAATCATAATAGAAAGGTGAGGTGCAGATGAACGGATTAGCCCAGAGGAAGAAAAAAGAGAAACGATTCCTGGCCTGCTGTGTAGCTCCTGCATTGATAGGGTTCTGCCTGTTTATACTCTATCCGGCATTTCAGGTGTTCCGGATGTCGTTATATAAATGGAGCGGCGGTACTGGAAAAAAGACCTTTATAGGTATTAATAACTTTGTGACACTGTTTACAAGTGATAAATTCTGGCTTGCATTTGTAAATACGCTGTTTCTCATGGTATTTGTTACAATTGTTACCATGGCGCTGTCCCTGTTTTTTGCGGCAATTATCAGCAGGGGTAAATTAAAAGAGGCAAATTTATATAGAATTGTATTATTCTTCCCGAATGTCCTTTCTATTGTTGTAATCGGTATTATTTTTAAAAATCTGTTTAACCCCCTGACCGGTATTGTCAATTCCTTTTTATCAGCCATGGGAAAGGCCAATCTGCCTAACTGGCTGGGAGACAGTAAGTATGTACTGTGGGTAATTGCCCTGGCCATGATCTGGCAGGCGGTTGGTTACTACATGGTTATGTACATAGCCGGAATGGATGGTGTTTCCGCGGAGCTTTATGAGGTATCTGAACTGGAAGGCGCCAATAAAATTCAGGAATTTTTCAAGATCACACTTCCGCTTATCTGGCCGACAGTCCGTACGACACTGGTATTCTTTATTCTGTCCACCATGAACATGAGTTTCCAGTTCGTTACAGTTATGACCAACGGAGAACCTCAGGGCCATTCCGAGGTGCTCTTATCCTATGTCAACAAGCAGGCCTTCAGCAACGCAAACTTTGGATATGCAATGTCCGTTTCCGTCGTTGTTTTCCTGTTTTCCTTTATCCTGTCACTCATCGCTCAGGCGCTGACTGCCAGGAAAGACAGTTAATTGAAGGGAGGAATCAGAATGAGTAAAGAACAAAAAAGTAAAGTCGTCAGACTGTTGCTCCGAATCCTGCTGTTCGTAGCCGTTGTACTGGTTATCCTGCCTTTAATCTGGACATTTATATCTGCCTTAAAGGATAATAATGAGATCTCCCAGTTCCCCATGCGTCTTCCGAAAAAGCTTCAGTGGAATAACTTTGCAAGGGCCTGGACCAACGCGGATATCGGCAAGAACTTCTTAAATTCTATTTTTATTACGGTGTTTTCCATGGTGCTGTCACTCGTCATGGTGGTTCCGGCTTCCTATGCGCTGGGCAGATATAAAGGCAAGATCCTGACGCCGGTGAAAGCGCTGTTTATGGCCGGTATGTTTATTCAGAAGAACTATCTGGTAGTGCCGCTGTTCTTACAGCTGTTAAGCTTTAATATGTTAAACAGCCGTGTGGCCATGTGTATTGTTTATGCCTGCACAACGCTCCCGTTCTATATCTTCCTGATGTCCGGATTTATGGAAGGGATCGATAATGCATATGTGGAGGCTGCCGGGATCGACGGCGCCAGCCATTTCCGGACCATGGTGAGCGTGGTTTTCCCCATGTGTAAACCGGGTGTTGCAACGATGCTGATGTTCTCTTTTATGGAATACTGGAATGAGTACATTCTGGCCCTTCAGTTCCTGCGGGATGATACCAAGAAGACTCTGCCGGTAGGTCTTAAAAACATTATGGAGCAGGCAAGATTTGCGACAGACTGGGGTGCATTGTTTGCCGCTATGGTGATTGTTATGATTCCGACCATGATCTTCTATCTGATGGTACAGAAGAAACTGACGTCAGGTCTGAGCATGGGTGGATTAAAGGGTTAATACTGAAACTGAAAGATTTTGAGAGAGGACAAAACTGACTATGAATGAGATTACCGGAAGACTTACCCTGCCTACGGATGTGGACATGGTAGATGAGACAATCCGACTGAAAAATCTGCTGGGGGCCGACGCCCTTCGTGACTGTGACGGAACGAATATGCCGGAGGAGCTGTTAAAACTGGACGGCAAGATTTACGCCACCTATTATACAACGAGAAAAGATAATGACTGGGCCATGCAGAATCCGGAGGAGGTTCAGCAGGAATATTTAATCAGCGACCGGATCACGGCACGGGGGGAGACGCTTCGCATCGAACTGATGCACGGCTTCCACACCGAGCAGTTAAAGGTCAACACCATCGATGATCCAAAGCGCTGGTGGGAAGTAATCGACCGGACAACCGGTGAAGTGGTTCCTGTGACCGACTGGGAGTACGACGAGGCTTCCGGAGAGGTCGGGATTAAGACGATACCATATCACGAGTATACGGTAAGCTTCCTGGCTTTTTTGATCTGGGATCCGGTACATATGTACAACTTCATCACCAATGACTGGAAAGATGCCGAGCATCAGATGACTTTTGACGTCCGGCAGCCAAAGACTCAGGTCTTCGTTAAGAATAAGTTAAAACGCTGGTGCGAGGAGAATCCGGATGTGGATGTAGTCCGTTTTACTACCTTCTTCCATCAGTTTACCTTAACCTTTGATGATAAAAAACGAGAGAAATACGTGGAGTGGTTTGGCTACAGTGCCAGTGTCAGCCCCTATATTCTGGAGCAGTTCGAGAAATGGGCCGGTTATAAGTTCCGTCCGGAATACATCGTGGATCAGGGATATCATAACTCCTGCTTCCGTGTACCGTCGAAAGAATTCCGCGATTTTATTGAATTCCAGCAGATTGAGGTAAGCAGGCTGGCCAAAGAGATGGTGGATATCGTCCACAGCTATGGCAAGGAAGCCATGATGTTCCTGGGAGACCACTGGATTGGAACAGAGCCCTTTGGCAAATATTTTGCGGGGATAGGCCTTGATTCTGTCGTTGGTTCCGTAGGCGATGGTGTAACCATGCGCATGATATCAGATATCAAAGGTGTGGAATATACGGAGGGCCGGCTGCTTCCCTATTTCTTCCCGGATGTATTCTGCGAAGGAGGAGATCCGATTGGAGAGGCGGAAGACAACTGGATGAAGGCCAGAAGAGCCATGCTGCGTTCCCCGCTGGACCGTATCGGATACGGCGGTTACTTAAAGCTGGCGATCGAGTGGCCGGGCTTTATTGAAGAAATCCAGAAAGTGGTGGGAGAGTTCCGCCAGATTCAGGAAAATATGGCTGGAAGCCGTTCTCATATGGCGCCGTTTAAAGTGGCTGTCTTAAACTGCTGGGGCGCGCTGAGAGGCTTTATGGCCAATGAGGTTCACCACGCCATTTATCACAGGGAGATCTATTCCTATGTCGGTGTTCTGGAGTGCTTAAGCGGTATGCCGATCGATGTGGAATTTATTGACTTCGACCAGCTCAGAGAGGGAATCGACCCAGACATTAAGGTCATCATCAATTCCGGCGACGCTTACACTGCGTGGAGCGGAGGAGACAACTGGAAGGATGAGAAGGTCGTGACGGCTGTCCGCCGCTTCGTAGATCAGGGAGGCGGATTGATCGGAGTGGGAGAGCCGACCGCCTGCCAGCATCAGGGACGTTACTTCCAGCTGAGCGATGTACTGGGAGTTGACCGCGAGATGGGATTCTCTTTAAGTACTGACAAGTACAATGAGTTGAATCAGGAGCATTTTATTCTGGAAGATATCGAAGGCGAAATTGACTTCGGTGAGAGCAAGAGCCGGATCTACGCTCAGGGCGACCACTATCAGATTCTCAACAAGGACGGAGAATACAGCCGTCTCGTTGTAAATGAATACGGTCAGGGCCGCAGCGTCTACTTTACCGGTCTTCCTTATTCTCCCCAGAACTGCCGAATCCTGCTTCGCGCCATATACTACGCGGCTCATAAAGAAGAGGAAATGAAGAAATATTATGTAACCAACGTAGATACGGAGGTCGCTGCATATGAGAAGACAAAGAAGATTGTAGTGATCAACAATTCAAAGGAGCCGAAGACGACGGAATTGTATGTGGAAGGCGTGTTGAAATGCCGTCTTGACATGGATCCCATGGAGATGCGGTGGATCGATATGTAAAACAATCAAATATGTGATGATCAGAAAAAGAAAAAGGTATTCAGCAGCCGGGAACGGCCATGGAATGCCTTTTTTCCTTTTTATGCCAGAGCAAAGTAAGAATTAGTAAAAATATTGGCTAAAATTCAAAAATACATGAAATTATCCTCTCTGTTTTCCCTTCTCTGTTCTATAATGGTACCATAATCAATACAGAGAGGACATTACGGAATGAGAAAAACGGTATGTATAAATGAAAACTGGTTCTTTTCAAAGACATGCGGAGTACTTCCCGACGCTCTGCCTGCCGGCTGGGAAAAAGTAAATTTGCCCCATACGTGGAATGCGGCAGACGGTCAGGATGGAGGCAATGATTATTACAGGGGGATCTGCTGGTATGCGAGGTCCCTTTACCAGCCTTGCGGGACTGACGGGCTGAGAAGCTATCTGGAATTTGAAGGGGCGGCGATGGCGGCGTCCGTATATGTAAATGGAACCAATGTGTGCAGCCATGAAGGCGGATATTCGACCTTCCGCGCGGATATCACAGACCATCTGCGGGTCGGAGAGAACTTGATCTGTGTATCTGTGGACAACGGAGTAAATGACCGGATTTATCCGCAGATGGCGGATTTTACGTTTTATGGAGGTCTCTACCGGAATGTAAACCTGATAATAGTACCGGAAACTCATTTTAACCTGGACTATTATGGCGCACCGGGTCTTGCATACACTGCAAAGACAGAGGGAGAAACTGCGGCCGTGGAACTGAAGGCCTGGGTCACGGCTCCGGAAACGGGAGACAGCGTCTGCTTTACGATTCTGGACAGCCAGGGCATCACAGCGGCTCAGGGCTATACTCCGGCGGAAGCGTGCAGCAGTACGGTGCTCTGCCTGACATCTCCTCATGTATGGCAGGGAGTTTTAGATCCTTATCTGTATACCGTAAGGGCAGAGCTTGTACGCCGGAATGAGAGAATCGACTGTGTAAACGTTAAAATGGGAATCAGGGAATTTTCTGTTGACCCTGAAAAGGGATTTCTTTTAAATGGTATCCCTACCCCGCTGCGCGGCGTTTCCCGTCATCAGGACAGACTCTGTGTCGGGAGCGCGCTGACAAGAGAGCAGAATCTTGAGGATGCCGCATTGATCCGGGAGATTGGCGCCAATACAGTTCGTCTGGCCCACTACCAGCACAGCCAGGATTTCTATGAGGCGTGTGACGCCATGGGATTTGTTGTATGGGCGGAAATCCCGTTTATTTCGCGTATGAGCGGCAATCCGGCCGCCCATGAAAACTGTATTCTGCAGCTGAAGGAACTGATTTTACAGAACTATAACCATCCGTCGATCTGCTTCTGGGGAATCTCCAACGAGATTACGATTGGCGGCGACAGCCCGCAGCTTCACCGGAATTTAAGAGAACTGAACGATCTGGCTCACGCCATGGACTCCACGCGGCTCACAACCATGGCTCACATCTCGATGCTGGAGCCGGATAATGAGCAGGTGTATCTCACGGATGTGATGAGCTATAACCACTATTTTGGCTGGTATGGCGGCAAGCTGACAGGGACGGAGGCCTGGATGGACAAGTTCCATGAGGCGCATCCGAACCGCCCGGTAGGGATATCCGAGTACGGAGCGGAGGCCAACATCACGTACCACAGTTCCGAACCGAGATGCCGGGATTACAGTGAGGAATACCAGGCTCTGTATCATGAGCACCTGGCTGAGGTTATCAGCCGCCGGCCGTACATCTGGGCGACCCATGTGTGGAACATGTTCGATTTCGGCTGCGACGCCAGAGACGAGGGCGGTGTAAAAGGGCGCAACAACAAGGGGCTTGTCACGCTGGACCGAACCATAAAAAAAGACGCTTTTTATATCTATAAAGCATACTGGAGCAGAGAACCGTTTGTTCATATCTGCGGAAGGAGATTCGCGAGGCGGACCGGAGATTTTCTGAGTGTTAAGGTATATTCCAACCTGCCGGATGTGACGCTGTTTCTGGACGGTATCAGGATCGCGGACCGGATGGGGGATAAGGTATTTGAATTTCAGGAGATTCCGTGGACGGAGGGGATTCATTTTGTCCGGGCCGTGGGGCAGGACTGCGAAGACTGTATCACTCTGGAACGGGTCACTGAGCCGTGGGAGCCGTATATTCTCGTGGACGAGGAAGCGGCCCAGGGAGACGGGGCGGCTAACTGGTTTACAAACCTGATCGTGGAGACTCCTCCGGAAATGACGTTCGATCCGCAGTATTTTTCCGTGAAAGACAGAATCCGGGAATTACTCGGATGCAATGAGGCGATGGAGGCAGTCGTCGGAGCCATGTACTCATCCTCCGGCATGAAGTTTAAGAAAAGCATGCTCAGCATGATGGGGGATAACACACTGGAAGATCTCCAGAAGATGATCGATAAGGCATCCGGGGAAGAAAACAGTGTGAAGCCCTCTATGAAACAGGTTATGACACGGCTGAATGCCGTTCTGCAGACAATCAGGAAATCCTGATTGTCTGCTTTTTGACCCTGTGGGAGGAGGAGGCGTGATGAAGGAAGTTGATTTAATCAGCATGATCGAATGTGTGACAGCCAGTTTTCATATCAATTTATCCATCGTGAAATCGCCCGAGGATGAGAAAAACTGCTTTGACTTAGGACTGCGGGAGAATATCTTAAAATGCGGCCGCCCAAACGATGTTCTCCACAATATTTATGCGGGATGCGGACCTTTCATACTGCACCATGTGATTGACCGGTACGACTCGGAATACGATCTGTTTGCACTTCCGGAGGACATGAGATCCTGCGGTGACTATATTTTGATCGGGCCGTACCGGAAAGAGTATATGGATGACTTCCGGCTAAACCGGCTGATTCAAAAATGCGGGCTTCCCATTAGTCTGACCTCCGGGCTGAGAGATTACTTCTGTGAGGTTCCCATTGTGATGGACAGCGGCTCCTGGGATGAGCTGCTGCTTTCCATTGTCCGCATGTGTTATGACGGCCAGGAGATTAAAAAACGCCTTGTTGAGCTGAAAGAGGATGAGAGCATGGGCTGGAAGGAAGATCTGCCGGAGGATACCCTGGTGCACACAAAAATGCTGGAAGACCGGTACCGAATGGAGAATGAACTTTTACATGCAATTGCATCTGGGGATGCGGATACTGCTCTGAGGATCTGCCGGAAATTTTCCAGTACCTCAGTTTCCCGGCGTTTTAAGGATCCGAACCGCGACCGGCGCAATATCCTGATTACTTCCAACGCCATATACCGGAAGGCCGCTGAAAATGGGTGTGTACATCCGGTTCATATAGACCGGCTTTCGTCCGGATTTGCCAAGAAAATCGAGACGGTCTGCACAGAAAGGGAAGCCAGCCGGCTGGCCCTTGAGATGGTACGCAAATACTGCCTTCTGGTGCGCAACTTTTCTCTGAAAGGCCATTCTGCCGTAATACAGAAGATCGTAAATCATATTGATTTAAATCTGGCTCACGATTTATCGCTAAAGAGGCTTTCGGAAGAGTATTGCGTCAATGCCAGCTATCTGTCCACGCTGTTTAAGAAAGAGATGGGGCAGTCCATTACCGCCTATATTGCGGAGCAGCGTATAAAACAGGCGATTCTGTATCTTAATTCGACCGACATGCAGATTCAGGAGATTGCTCTTGCCGTGGGGATTACCGATTTGAATTACTTCAGCAAGCTGTTTAAAAAGATGACAGGGATGCCTCCCAGCGTATACAAGAAAAATTTATAGAATTAGTAAATATACAAGATAAAATGAAATATTAACAAGATATTTACTCATGCTTCTCCGAAAATAGCTGTAAAATCTAAGTACATTCATGAAAGAGAAAAGAGATGCAGCTGCTGAAAGAAGAAGGGGAAGAAAATATGAAGAGTCAGAATAACACGAAAGTTAATGGAATTCACCGGGCTCATACGTGGGAAATTGGGCTGTATGCGCTGAACAATACGTCGACAAATCTCTATGCGATGCTGATGGGATACGTTTCTTACTACGTATCAGGGCTGATGGGCGTGGCTGCGGTTCTGGTCGGAACACTGCTTACGGTTATGCGGGTGTGGGACGGCGTCACGGATCCCGTCATCGGCTTTGTTGTGGATAAGACCAACGGCAGGTTTGGGAAAAACCGCCCGTTTATCGTAATCGGCAATGTAATTATGATTATTACAACTTATATCCTTTACCATTTCGGTCATAAGCTGCCGGACAATTACGGATTGAGGCTTGGTTTCTTTGTGCTGATCTATGCTGTTTACATCATTGGATACACATGCCAGTGCGTTGTCACAAAGTCGGCACAGTCGTGTATGACGAATGATCCTGAGCAGAGACCCACGTTTGCAGTCTTTGATGCCGCATACGGCGGATTAATGTTTGCCGGAACCGGCATGCTGGTCTCTAAGTATCTTGTTCCTAAATATACGGTCGATGGGATTTCCGGTTTCCGCAATCCTGCCATGTTCCATGAATTCTGGCTGATTTTTGCGGGCCTGTCGCTTCTTTTGGCGGCTTTGTCAATCGTTGGATTGTGGAGAAAGGACAGACCGCAGTATTACGGACTGGGCGTTCCTCAGCAGATCCTAATCCGCGATTACTGGGAGATCTTAAAGCATAACCGCGCGATTCAGATGCTGGTGGTGGCGGCGTCTACGGATAAGCTGTTTCAGAATATTATGACTAACAGTATTGTTCTCGTTATCGTCTTTGGTATCATCTGCGGAGATTATGGCAGCTATGGCACCATGAGCATGCTCATTATTGTGCCTCAGATTCTTCTCTGTGGTTTTGGTATTCGAAAGATTGCTGCTAAAATGGGACAGAGAAAGGCGCTGTGGACCGGTTCCATCGGAGCCATCATCTGCGCTTCCTGCATGGCGCTGCTGTTTATATTCGGCAATCCGAAAGACTTCGGATTCTCCCGCATCACATTTTTTACGGTCGCGCTCTGTACCCTTTGGATTCTGGAGAAGGCGTGCTCCGGCATGGCGGGAACACTGGTAATTCCCATGACGGCCGACTGCGCCGACTATGAGACCTACCGTTCCGGTAAGTATGTTCCGGGCCTGATGGGAACACTCTTCAGCTTTGTGGACAAGCTGATTTCCTCACTGGGAACCACGATCGTGGCTCTGGAGCTGGCCGCCGTTGGCTTCGCAAAGGTACAGCCGGATCAGACCACGCCTCTGACTCCCGGACTGTTCTGGGTCGGTATCATCAGCTTCTGTCTCGTACCGATTATCGGCTGGCTGTGCAACCTTGTGGCCATGAAATTCTATCCTCTGACTAAGGAAAAAATGGCAGAAATTCAGGACAGGATTGCAGAGATTAAGGCCGCCTCTTTTGATAATTAAGCGGTTTACTGTTTGTACACGGCCGTAATTCGTTTTTCGTCAGATTTATTTAAGAATAATGATCTGGAATTAATAAGTGGGGTATAGTATACTAGATCATATTATATATTTCAAGGAGGAATCTATGAAAAAAGTTTTAGCACTTCTTTTGAGTGCCGCCATGGTACTGTCCATGGCCGGATGCGGCGGTGGAAAAGACGCCAGAACAATTTATGATGAAGCTTCTAAGAAGACTTCAGAGCTGAAGGATATGGATCTTACTACGAACGTTGCCATGACGATGTCTCAGGGGGATCAGACCATCGACGTGACAACCGCTATGGATATTCAGATGACCGGAGCCAATACGGAAGACATGAGATATCTGGCGACGGGAAAGACCTCCATGGCGGGCCAGGACATCGATATGTCGATGTATTATGAGGGCGGCTATTACTATATGGAGACGATGGGACAGAAGATCAAGTACGCCATGGATTTAAATCAGCTTATGGAACAGGTGAAGCAGAGTACGGAAGGTGCAAATATGGAATCTTCCTACATGAAGGAGATCACGGCAAAGAAGGACGGAGAGAACCAGCGCCTCACATTTACGGCTGATGCTGAAAAGATGGATGCGTATGTGCAGGACATTATGAGCAGCATGGGAACAGCTGCCGCCGGTATGGAAGGCGTTACCTATAAGATTAAGGAAGCCAGCGGTGAAGCGGTTGTGAATAAAGATGGATACTTCTCAAGCATGAAGATTAAGATGCTTATGGATATGGAAGTGCAGGGGGAAACCATCAGCATCGATATGGATACAGACGCTGTCTACCGCAACCCGGGCCAGGAGGTTACACTGGCTGCGCCGAGTCTTGACGGCTATCAGGAAGTTGATCCCGCAGCAATGGGAGTACAGCAGTAAGAAATTAAACACATTTTTTTATTATGAAGATAACGGCAGGCATGTCAGGTGGGAATTCATCTGGCATGCCTGCCGTTTATTCCCGCGGGCTATTCAGGAATGGTGATAGAAGCGTCATTGAATCGCTTTAAGTTTACATAATTATATTTTGTCATGGAATTTATTTCGCTATCCTCGAGTGTCGTGATCGGTGTTCCATCAGCTGTTTCATAAGTGAGTTTATACTCAATGGTTAAAAGCCGGCCTGTAGAGTCGATGGCGGCCTCCAGCGTTTCTGCTGTATACTTTCGGTTTCCGTCAGTATAAGGCGGGGATTCTAACTCCTGCTCATGCCACTTAAGCCGCTCATCCCGGACTAATTGAAGGGGAAGAGGAAGATAGCCGGGCTGTTCCGTGCTGCGTATAAGGGTAATGACGGTTTTGCCGTCTTCCTTTTTTCTGGATACTTCTGTGAAATCTTCAGGGGAGATACGATGGTTATAAATCCAGAGTCTGCCCTTGTAGGATTCATTTCCTTTCTGGTCTCCGGAGGATTCCAGCATCCAGCCGTTTACCGGAGGTTCTGTCTGCGCTGCTGACTGGCTGGTCAAATCAGCTGAGATATGGTATTCCCCTTTATTCTTATCAAAAATCCGGTGATAGTGGCTGTCTCCGATAATCTTATGTTCAACGGTAAATGAGGAAGTCTTATCCGAAGGTATGCCTGCCATGTAGTAATTCCGGCCGCCGTCTTCAGAAACGCAGATGTAGGCAGTGGTCTGGAGCTCATATTTTGTATCATTCAAATAAGTGCCGTCACTGATCGTGAATTCATAGCTGTCCATGGATAGATCCTGTTCAATGGCGGCATTTATGGCGTCTGCGGCGTCTGCAAGCTTTCTTTCACTGTTTCCCGAAGAACAGCCTGATAAAAGAAGAGAGAGTAAAAAGACTTACAGCAGGCAGTAGTCTTAAGTAACGTGTGCTTTTTTGTATCATAAAAATCCCTCCTTGTCTGATTTAATTTTAACAGATGACAGGGAGGGAAGTATTTCTTTTTCCTTAATATTTATTCTTCAATGACCTGAATTTCCAGAAAATCGAAATCAATATGCTCGATAAAATTATCCTGTAAGAAACGGGCCTTGTCATGAACTTTAAATTCATGTATCGTGGCGTCCAGCCAGATCGGCTTGCCTAAGTCGAACTCGTAGCAGATATCATCAAGAGCCTGAAATACCATGGCAGTCCTGGACATTGAATAATCTGAGATGCAGATAACGGTATCCCGGACGAGTCTCGTGTCCTTAACAATCTTTCCCCACATGCGAAACATAGATTTTTCCTCCTTCCGTATACCTGTGGCTGCGATAAAATGAATACGATGTTGATTATATCATTAAGGCCGGAAGCGGCGCAAGGGATTTATTATTTATCACCCAAAACATGAGATTAAAAATTTGTAAAAATGATTAGAATATGATAGAATCAAGTTAGCGTTTTTTGTGGAAAAGAATCGGATAAAACCGAAGGAGGACGACAACGAATGGCACAACCGATAACAGACCAGGTCGGATTCCTGTCTGAGGCGTGCAGAGCCGTACAGGAACTGTCTGCGAGTAAAAATTCACTGGATAAAATCCGTTTGGATGAAAAGCGGCTGGAGAAGGATCTGGAGGCGGAAAAGAAGGCCGTGGCGGATGCGATCAGCCTGACTGTGAAGAAGCGTATGGAAGAGATTAACGGTTCCTATGACAAGGAGATTGCAAAAGGTCAGGACCGTTTAAAGCGTGTTCGGAGCAAACGGGAAAAGGCGAAGAGCCAGGGAATTAAGGAACGGATCGCGGAAGAGACGAAGGAACTGCACGATGATAACCGGGAATTGAAGCTGCAGATGAAGACAACGTTTCAGAAGGACCGGGTCCCCCGCTTCTGTAAATCTACATGGTACTATTCTCTGTATTTTACGAGAGGATTTTCGGAATTTCTTATCTTGCTGGTTACGATCCTCATCTGTTTTCTGGCTGTTCCGTACGGGATCTATATGCTGCTTCCGGAGAAGTCCACGTATTATCTGATAGGGATATATTTTGCCGTGGTTGTTGTCTTTGGCGGTATCTATATTCTGATTAATAATAAGACGAAGGTACGCCATCAGGAGGCGTTAAAACAGGGCCGAAAGATCCGCGATCTGATGCGCACGAATCATAAAAAAATCCGTGTCATTACCAATTCCATCAGGCGTGACCGGGATGAGGCCGTGTATGATTTAGAGAAGTACGATGATGAGATTGCCCAGATCGAGCAGGACTTAAGTGATATCACCAGCAAGAAGAAGGAAGCGCTTAATACCTTTGAAAAGGTGACGAAGACAATCATATCTGATGAGATCGCAGGCGCCAGCAGAGAGAAGATAGAACGGCTGGAGGAAGAACTGCTCCGGGCTTCGGAAGAGGCGAAGGAAGCCGAGGTGAAGGTAAAAGAGCAGACGCTTTTCATTACGGATAACTATGAGTCGTACCTCGGAACGGAATTTATGGTACCGGAGAAGTTAGATGAACTGGCCGATTTTATCCGGATGGGGAAGGCGACTACCATCAGTGAGGCGGAGGCGCTTTACAGGAGTATGAAAGGGTAGGCTGACAGGAACCGGTAATTCAATATTAGACAGACTTTAAAAACCGCCGAACGGATGGATTAAAAAATCTTCCGCTCGGCGGTTTTTTAGTAGTACTCATTAGGAGCCGGAATTACCGCAAGCACTGTAAATAAGGCTGGCGTCATAGATTGATATAAAACATGCACAATGGAATACAAAATAAACTAGATAAAGTAATAATTATATGAATAAAAAAAGTATATAAAATATGAAATTCGGTATATTGTACAACTTGATTAAGAAATATATACTTTCCATATACTAAAAATACGAAGGGAAGATGAAAATGAAGCCGAAATTTGAATTTGTAAATGGAAGTCTGTGGGAAGAAAAAAAAGAGATTCCTGTTGCCAGGAATTGTGATGTGGCAATTGCAGGGGGCGGGCCGTCCGGTTTGGCCGCGGCAATTGCTTCAGCCAGAACGGGGGCAGATACGTTACTGGTTGAGAGTCAGTCATTTTTAGGGGGTGTGGCTACGTCAACAATGATGGCAGCCCTGGTGGATGCAAAGAGAGCCAATGGGATTTCAGAAGAATTGATTAAGAGAATGGGAGAAAGGAATGGAGCTCCCCTGCTTTCACCGGAAAAAAATGTAAATACAATACCATTTGATCCGGAAACGTTTAAAACCTGCGCATTACAGATGCTGATGGAGTCGGGCGCCTCTGTATTGTTTTATACCATTGTAACAGAGCCCATTGTAGTGGGAGATGAAATTCGAGGATTTATCATTGAAAATAAGAATGGCAGGCAGGCAATACTGGCCAGACAGGTGATCGACTGCACGGGGGACGCCGACTTGGCTTATCGGGCAGGAGCTCCCTGTGTAAAAGGACGAGAGGAGGATGGAAAGATGCGTCCGCTGTCTCTCCTGGCACGGATGGGCGGCGTAGACGTATATAAAACACTAAAGTACCTGGAAGAGAATCCGGAAGAAATACAGCCGCAGTACCGGAATGGAGGAATACTGAAGGCAGGAGAAGAAGACGTGGTTCAGAGGCTAAGCGGATTCTACAAGCTTGTGGAACAGGCAAAAGAGGAAGGCGGTCTTTTCCCGGAATGTCATTATTTCAGACTGGAAAACCTGTGGGCCAGCCGGGGAACTGTTATTTGTAATACCGCAAGAGCCTACTTTCTGGATGGAACAGATGCGGATGATTTAACAAAAGCAGAGATCATATGCCGCCGTCAGATTGATAAGCTCCTGGAATTTGCCCGGAAATACGTTCCCGGATTCGAAAATGCATTTGTAATTGATATATCTTCCAGGCTGGGAGTGCGTGAAACCCGCCGGATAAAGGGCGTTTACACACTAACTGATGAAGACGCATATGGAGATGCCACGTTTGAGGATCCTATTCTGTTTTTAAGTGGGAATCTGGTAAAGCGGCCTCTGCCGAAGGATCTGGATGTTCACATGCCGGAGCCGATTGAGGGTTCCGATAAAGACTGGCTGGAAAAATATCCTGAAAGAGTACCGATGGAACACCATGAGTACCAGCTTCCGTTCCGATGCCTTATTCCGCAGAATATCAGAAATCTTCTGGTTGCAGGAAGAAGCCTTTCTGTCAGTCACATGATCGACAGCTTTACGAGGAATATGATCCCATGCATGTGGTTTGGTCAGGCGGCAGGCGCTGCGGCGGGCTTATGTATAAAATATGATACAATACCTGCAGAACTGGAATATGAAAAATTGCATCAGGAGCTGAAACGGCAGGGGCTGACGTTTTGATAATCACTCACTGGAGAAGAAATGGGGATGGGAAGATGGAAAGAATACCAGTGAAGAAAAAAAATTATAAACGGTATATATCCTTATACGTAATGATGAGTGTAAGCATCTGCTACTACGTGGTCTATCGTTATGCTCCAATTTTTGGAAATATAATTGCACTGAAGGATTATAACATTCAGGCCGGAATTTTTCGCAGTAACTGGGCGGAACCGTTAAATAAATACTTTAAGATGTTTTTTGAATCCCCCAATTTCAGGCAGCTGCTGACCAATACGGCGATTATAAGTTTTTATAAATTGGTTTTTGTTACGTTTGGAGGAATCAGCCTGGCTTTACTGTTAAATGAAGCCAGGAAGAAACGGTTGAGACAGACTGTCCAGACGGCTTCTTTTCTGCCGTACTTTTTATCCTGGGTGGTTATCTACAGTATTTCCCAGGTGTTTTTCAGCCAGTCAACAGGATTGATTAATCATGCAATACGTCAGTCAACCGGAGAAACCATTCCCTTTTTATCTTCGGATAAATGGTTCCGTTTTATCCTGATCATGACAGATGTATGGAAAGAGGCCGGCTGGTCTTCCATCATTTACATTGCGGCCATGGCGGGTATCGACCCGGCGCTATACGAAGCAGCCAGAGTGGATGGGGCAGGACGTCTCCGCATGATCATAAGTATTACGCTGCCATGCATAAAAAATGTGATTATCATGATGCTGATTTTAAAGCTGGGAACAATTATGGATGCCGGGTTTGAACAGGTCTTCATCATGTACAGCGTTCCGGTTTACCCGGTGGCTGATATTCTGGATACCTGGGTATACAGAGTTGGACTGCAGCAGATGAATTTCAGCCTTGCGGCGGCGGCAGGTCTTTTCAAGTCTGTCATCAGCTTTATCCTGGTAGTAGCGGCCAATAAGGTATCAAAAAGATGGGGGGAGTCAATGTGGTGAGTAAAATATCAGATAAATCAGTCGATTTTATTGTACATACGATTTTGCTGGTCATAGGATTCATTTATATATTTCCGCTGATTTATGTAATTGCAGTGTCGCTCACTCCTTACTCTGAAGTGCTTAAAAATGGAGGGTTTGTATTGATCCCTAAGAGGATTACGCTGCAGGGATATAAAGAAATTTTCAGAAATTCAGGAATACCCAGGGCTTTTATGATCACCGTGTTTATAACAGCGGTGGGAACCTTTATTAATCTGCTTCTGACTGTTACTTTAGCGTATCCGCTGAGCAAAAAAGATTTACCGGGAAGAAAGTTCTGGCTCTTATTTGTACTCTTTCCAATGATCTTTGGGGCCAGTATTATTCCCACTTACCTGGTTGTAAAAGCAACAGGATTGTTAAACTCGGTTTGGGCGATGATTATTCCTTTGGCGGTAACGGGGTATAATACCATTATATTAAAAACGTTTTTTGAAGGGGTGCCGGAAAGTCTGGCGGAGTCTGCAATGTTAGATGGAGCGGGGGAATTTCAGGTGCTGTGGCATATTGTGCTGCCATTGTCGAAACCGGCAGTGACAACGGTTGGAATGTATTATGCGGTTAACCACTGGAATGAATTTTTTAATGCGGTTTATTACATTACAGATGTGAAGCTGAACCCATTGCAGGTAGTTCTCCGCAATATTATTGATGTTTCTACGATGGCGAGTACGGAAATTAATGTTCCTACGCTGACGATACAGATGGCGGCGGTTGTAGTAGTTATATTTCCGGTTTTAATTGTGTATTTTCTGCTTCAAAAGCATATTGAAAAAGGGATGCTGTCCGGAGCGGTAAAAGGATGAGTGTGTGCAGGAGGGAAAATTGAATGAAAAAACAGATGAAATATGGATTGGCTGCGGTTTTACTGGGACTGGCGGGGATGACGCTGCTGTCCGGATGCCAAAAAAAGGAAACAAAAGAGATTGGACAGGAAAACGCGGATAAGGTAAAATTAGAAGTATTGGTTGAAGGCGCCGGAATGCCGGCGTCATCGGATGAAGATCCTATCCTGGATGCTTTGAATGAACGGCTGAACATGGATATGAATTTTTCCGTTGTTCAAAATGAATACAGCAACCAGTTGAATGTCCGTGTGGCGGGAGGAAACCCTCCGGATCTGTTTTCACTGAATTACGAGCAGATGCATACCTACGCGGAGCAGGATCTTCTGCTGGACTGGACTCCTTATCTGGATCAGATGCCCCATGTGCAGGAAGTTCTGAAGCAGGAGGACTGGGTGAAGGGAATGGTGAACGGAAAAATCGTTGCCCTGAGCAAGAGGCCGTTTATCAAGCTGCATTCTCTCTGGGTCAGGAAGGACTGGCTGGATGCGCTGGGGCTGGAAGTACCAAAGACGCTTGAGGATCTGGTGAATGTATCGGTTGCATTTACCAAACAGGATCCTGATGGAAACGGGGTAGATGACACGTATGGCTTCACCGCGCCCGGCATGACGGCGGCCGGTTCTCAGGGTCTGTTTGGTTTATCTCCTGTCTTTGGGGCGTTTGGAACGACTCAGGAGGGCCAGTTTTATGTGAAAGACGGAAAAGCGGTTTATTCCACGGAAGACCCTGCATTCCGTGATGCGATTGAATTTATCAGATCCTTCATTGCAACGGGGTCCGTTGATCCGGAGCTGGTGGTGAATAAGAACTTTTCAGAGCGGGATAAGGCATTTCGCGGGGAGGCAGGCATCATCTATATCGCGTGGACGGATATGGTAAAGGGCAACCTTCAGGAACAGATGAAGGCAGTAAATCCGGATGCGGAATGGATCCAGATTGAACCGCCGGCAGGCCCGGGAGGTTCCTATGACGGTTTTATCGATCTGGGCGACACTCCGAACCGGTATGCGATGCCGAAGGATATAGCGCCGGAAAAAAGGGATCAGGTGTTAAAACTGATGGATTATATTGCAAGCGGCGAGGGACTTGATCTCGTATGCTACGGTGTGGAGGGCGTCCATTATAAGAAGGAGGGAGATCAGATTACCGCTCTGCCGGCAATGTCTGATATCACATGGTCCTATAATTACCAGCTGGTTGGAAGAGATGATGTTCCTTATTACGGGGTAAAATATCCGACGCTCACGGAGTACCGGGATTTTGCTTACGGTTTGGACCGCATCAATGTGTATACAAATTTGATTCAGATTCCGGATAAGTTCAACATTGTTGATCTAAGAAGCTACGAGCAGCAGGAACTGGTGAATTTTATCTATGGTAAGAGGGACATGGATGAGTTCGATGATTTCCTGAAAACATTAGAGGACACGTATCATTTGAGCACCTATAAAGCGGCTGCGGAATCTACATTGAAAGAATGTGGATACATTAAATAGGAGAGATTATGTATAAGGTTGTACTGATCGATGATAATGAGATTTTTTTGGAATCCCTGAAAAAAAACGGCCCCTGGAATGAAACTGACTGTTGTCTGGAAGGGGTGGCGTATGATGGGATCAGCGGAAAAAAGATGATAGAGGAGCTCAGACCGGATATTATTATCACCGATATCAGTATGCCCGAAATGGATGGATTAACCATGGTGGAAGCCATCCGCAAGGAGTGTCCAGGCAGTAAAATTTTGATTATCACAGGTTATGATAAGTTTGAATATGCACAGAAGGCGCTTCAGTTAAAAGTAAATCAAATACTGCTGAAACCAGTTTCCTTACATGATCTGCAGTGCGCCCTGTCAGCAATCGGGGAAGAGTTTAAGAAAGAAGAAGAGCGGAACAACAACTTTATCAGCTTACAGAAAAAGCTGGATTTAAATAAGAGAAACTATGAGCGGGAACAGAGAAAACGCATGTTTCAATTATTATTAACTCTTCCCTGCTGCGATCAGGCGTGGATTGATAAACAGACGGAGAAGCACGAATGCTATGACGGCGGGTATACGATTTTTGTTATGCCCGCCGATCAAAAGTCTATCATTGAAAAAGATTCCGCAGTGATCGAAAGCGAGATGGAAAAATACAGAGATATCGCGCCGCTGATCCAGATCGTTTCCTTTGTAAACAGCAGTTACTTTATAACACTGGTTTTGTATAAAAAATACATGAGGAAAGATAAAATCTCATATGCGGAAGAAAAGATGAGAAATATTTTGCGTGATTTTGGGGATCAGAAAGAATACCTTCTCTCGGTAACCTGCGCGGACAATCATTTTTACAGGATGCAGGACCGATATGAAAAGCTGATATTACAGTTAGAGGAACGCATGTATTTTTTATATGAGACAGTTGCCGGAGATCAGTTAAAGTTCAGTGAGAGCCACATCATGACGTATTTTGAGACGGTAATTACGAATGTAAAGACCATTAAATATGAAGATGGGGTTCTGGCGCTCGATAAACTGGTGGAAGAGATATCACAGTTCTATACGCCTGATCTTGTTCTGATACGGACGGCGCTCAATGGTTTTTCTGTTTTGCTGGTGAGGGCCTTTGACGGTATGGAATATGGGGAGACGGGCGCCCACGGACTGATGAACGGGTTCAACACCGTCATGAACATTAAACAGGCGAAGGAACAGCTTCATGCGATATACAGGGAATGTTTAAAACAGCGATCAGGGGAGGATAAAAAGTATTCTGCTCTGGTTTTGGCCGTTCTGCAGTATGTCAGAGGCAACGTTTACGGCGATATTTCGCTTGAAAGGACTGCGCGGTACTTTAATGTATCTTCCGGATATTTAAGTGGTCTGGTAAAGAAAGAAACCGGAATCAATTATAATCAGATCGTGCTGCAGGAAAAAATTAATGCGGCAAAGGAACTGTTAAAGCATCCGGAGTATTCAATCGAGGAGATCGGAGAGAAAATAGGATATACGAATTACATCAGCTTTTACAAGGCATTTAAAAAAGCAACGGGAATGTCGCCCAGAGAATGCAGGTGAAGGTGAGCCTATGAGAGAAAAGATTAAGAATTACCTAAAAGAACGGTACTCCGATATTGGTATTAAAAAAGAGATTATCATGATAAACTCTGCCATCGTGTCGGCGGCGGTTCTGCTGACGTTTCTGTTCTGTTTTTTCTTAAACCTGGAAAAATCCACGCAGAATATCGAGAAAATTGCCCGTCAGCTGACGGAGGAGCAGTACCATACCGTGAACAGCAACATTCCGCATCTGGAAGGACAGATATTTGCACTGATGCAGAATAAAAGGCTTCAGCAGCTGCTGGCGGAGGCAGGGACGGAACCGCTGGATGTGTTTTCGAGAGACGGAATAAGAACCGAGTTGGAACAGATGTGCCATTTCTACCATTTTATCGACTTTGTTGTGGTAAAAGATTTACAGGGGATATGGTACGGTTCTGGCGGCTCCTCCGGGCTTGATTTTATCAGGCAGTGGGACAGTGAAAACGGGGAGAGGCTGAAAGCTCAGACGGGGAAGTGTATCTGGGAGATAGAAGATGGGGAAATCTATGTGGAACGGGAGATCTTTAACGTTACTACCATGGAAAGACTCGGGACCATTGTATTAAATATCAATCAGAATTATTTCAATGAACTGATAGGTCTGCCCCGCAATTCCATGAATTACTGTTATTTGCTGTCAGACACGGGGAAATGTTATACCTACACGGAATCAGAAGGGGTCCCCCGCTGGAGCGATATCTCGCCTAAGATCCTTTATGAGGAGGGATATCAGGAGAAGTATCTGTTCCATGATGGAACGGTCTATCTGATGCAGGCGCTGATGGGCGGGACGGGCAGCTGGCAGATTGTGAACCTGATACCGGGGAATGTGTTTACCGACGGCTGGAAAACCAGTATTATGATATCCATCCTGATAGGTGGCTGTGCAGTTGCAGTCGCCATTTTGCTGATTTCAAAGTTTTCCAGGAATTTATCTGCAAGGATCGAAGGGGTCATCGGACAGATGGACCGGATTGCAGACGGAGAGTTTCATACGGAATATCAATCGGAACGCAGAGATGAGATTGACAAGATTCGATGCAGGTTAAACATTTTGGGGAAACAGATTGAGCAGCTTCTGGAAAATACGGTGGCGGAAGAAAAGCAGAAAAAAGAGATGGAGGTTCAGATGCTTCAGCTGCGCTATTATGCGGTACAATCCCAGATGAATCCTCACTTTATCTATAATGCACTGGAAACCATCAGCAGTATGGCGCTCTTATATGGAGCGGCCGAGGTCAGCAATGCGGTTTGTGAATGCGCAGCGCTGTTCCGGGCGAATGTAAGGCGGATCCACCAGTTTGTTACGCTGGAGGATGAACTGGAGTATGTGAAGCTGTGTATGAGATTCTATGAGCTGGCATATCCCAACCGGATCGATACCGAGTACAGGATCAGTCCGGAGCTGCAGGAGTGTATGGTGCCCAGCTTTTTACTGCATCCTTTAATAGAAAACATTATTGTGCACGGGGTTTCCAAATCTGTTAAGAGGGTTAAAATATTGGTGAGCTGCAAACAGCGGGGGGATATGATCAAAATAGCGGTCTGTGACAACAGCATCGGTATCAGCCGTGAAAAGCAGCAGCAGCTTCTCGATGCAATGAAGGAGACCGACATATGGCTGAATGAGGATTCGAAGGCGCCTCATACGGAGATTGGACTGCCTAATATTTATTATATACTGAAAAGAAGCTTTGGAGAGAGGGCAGATTTGAAGTTATACAGCAGAGAGGAAAGGGGAACGTGTATATTTTTAAGCTTTCCGCGTGAGCGCCAGATACAGAATTGAGTGCGGTGTTTTCCGTACCGAAAAAAGGAAGTGCCGACTTCCGGATCATAGTGAATAATTCCCGAAATCGCGGCTTATAATAGAACAGAGAATAAGAAGGACATCAAGGCAGGATATTATGAGACTATGGGAACGCATCGCAATCCGCGGCAATCGGGAAGTTTATTATTATGACACAAAACAGTCCTTTGAGGCGGAAGAGTTTGCTTCGAGGCTTTATGATTTGATCTGTATGGAACAGGAAAACGGAAAAACGGCGGGGGTTGTGTTTCTGTGTATCGGGACAGACCGTTCCACGGGTGACAGCTTAGGACCGTTAATCGGGTACAAGCTGAAGGAAAAACGGCTGGAGCGGGTGGAAATTCTGGGGACACTGGAACGCCCTGTACACGCCATGAATTTAGAGACCTACCAGGCAATTTTAAAATTTCAGTACCCGGATCACGTGGTGGTGGCAGTGGATGCCTCCGTGGGGAACATGGAGCATATCGGGTATGTGACGCTTGGAAAAGGCTCGCTGAAGCCGGGACTTGGAGTCAGCAAGGAACTGAAGGCGGTAGGCGACATTTTTATCACGGGTATTGTCGGAAGCTGCGGCAGCTTCGATCCCTTAATGCTCCAGAGCATCCGGCTGTCTGTCGTCATGCGGATGGCGGACTGCATCAGCAGAAGCATTTATCTTGTCGAAAAGTTATGGGAAAATGCTTCCCTTCTTTGACAGGTTTTGCGCTCATCCTGTGCTATGATTCATTGGATTAATATGAATAGCGGGGTGAGCCTATGGGAGAATTGTACAATCCGTTCCCGAAGCTGCCGAAGAATATACGGCAGATCGGGGAGCGTGACGCAATCGTAAAATTGTATGTGGAAGATTACGTGAATACGTATTTGAGACGTCTGTATCCGGCGGGTGGACAGGACCTACGGGTCGGCCTACTGCTCGGAAGCGTGGAGATGAACGATGGGACGCCGTATATCTTTATTGACGGCGCCATGGAAATGGAAGATGTAACAGAACAGGGTCAGAAAGTGGTCTTTTCAGAACTCGCGTGGAAAAAGGCGTATCAGAGCGTGGAGCAGCTGTTTCCGAAACGGTCCGTTCTGGGCTGGTTTCTGTGTGGAGCGCCGGGAAATGATTTAAGTCCGCTTAATTACTGGAAGCAGCATGTTCAGTATTTTCAGGGACCTAATAAGCTGATGTATTTAAGCAGCGGAGTGGAAGGAGACGAATCAGTTTACATAACGTCGGAAGACGGATTCTACAAGCTCTGCGGCTACAGCATTTATTATGAAAGAAATCAGATGATGCAGGATTATATGGTTCTCCGGAAGGATGTGAGGAGAATTGAGTCCGGATCGGATGAGAAGGTTATTCAGGAATTCAGAAAGCGGATGGATGAGCACAAGGACGAGGTGACGGACAGGCACCAGACTCTTGGGCTTTTACGTGGTATGTGCATGGCCATGTCTATCGTGATCCTGGCAGGCGGAATCGTAATGTTTAATAATTATGAGCGGATGCAGGAGATGGAGAGCGTGATCGCATCCGCTATTCCGGAACGGGTGGAGTCGGCGCTGATGGGAAAGGATAACGCGGCGGTGAAGGATAAACCGGAATCCCATGTGGTCGTGGAAGAGGCGGATGGCGGAGTCTATCCGACGACGGCGGCGGTGACAAAGGAAACCATGTCAGAAACCCAGCCGGGCAGTCAAAACGGCGGGGAAGGTCAAAATGGCGGAGACGGCCAGGCGGCTGGAAGCGGCCAGAAGAGTGAAAATACTCAGGATAGCGGAGACGTCCAGAGCAGCGGAAACGGCCAGAATAGCGGAGGCGGTCAGAACGGCGAAAGCAGTCAGAACAGCGGAAACGGCCAGGATGGCGGAAACAGTCAGGAGTCTGCCCAGACGCAGGGAGGAAATAAGGGGGCGTCTAAAGAAGAGGGGGCCGGAAGCCAGAGTTCATCCGGCGGTGCCTCCCAGGCTGCGGCCGGTGGTACCCAGAGAGTTCATGTGGTTCAGGATGGAGAAACACTGTATGGGATCTGTATATCGGAATATCATGATGTAAATAAATTAAAGGAAATCTGTGAGTTAAACGGGCTGGAGGATGAAAATAAAATAGTATCCGGCCAGAAGCTTCTGCTTCCCTAAAGGCCGCAAACTCGCGGAAAGAAAAAAATAATGCGTTTCTCCCGGAAATGATGTATACTACAATCAAACCAGTTACGGCATTTTAGGAGAAAACATAATGAGTGATTTAGACTCTATGAACAGAGAAATTAAAAAAAGGCAGCTGAGACGGCAGATTGTTCCGCCCCCAGCCCCTCAGGAAGAAGACAGTGAGGAAATCGTACGGAAAGCCCGAAAGCGCGTCAGAAGGAAACGGCTTAAGATTATTCTGATTATTGGAGTGATCTTAATCGCCGCGGGAATCGGCCTGTTCCAGTATTTCCGGCTCTACCAGTATACGAGTTATGACGTCGTGTGGGAAAAAGAGTTAAAGGAAGGCAGCTTTGTGGGTTATATGGATTTTGGCGGCAACGTCTTAAAATACAGCAAGGATGGAGCCTCCTACATTGATAACCAGGGAAAAGAGATCTGGGTCCAGAGCTTTGAGATGAAGTCGCCCACTGCGTGTGTCAACGGAAATTATGCGGCGGTGGCGGATCAGCAGGGCAACAGCATCTACATATTTGATAAGTCGGGGCCTACGGGGACGGCGACTACGCTGCTTCCCATCATTAAGGCCACGGTCTCCGCTCACGGTGTAGTCGCGGCGATCCTGGAGGACTCAACCTCAAACTACATCTATTTTTATAAGAATGACGGAAGCGTTCTGGATGTAAAGATCAAGGCGCTGCTAAACGGAGAGACCGGCTACCCCGTGGATATCAGCCTTTCCCCGGATGGAACCCAGCTGATAGGAGCGTACGCCTATTTAAAGAACGGTGCGCTGAACGGCCGTGTCGCGTTCCACAATTTTGCGGAAATCGGAAAAAGCGTGCCGGATCGAGTGGTAGGCGGATTTGACGAGCCTTACGAGTCTTCTCTGGTGGCGCGGGTCCATTTCCTCGATGACACTTATTCCTGTGCATTTGCAGATAACAGCGTATCCTTTTATTCGACAAAGAACGCGCTGTCGCCGGAGCTGCTTAAGCAGGTTGTGGTGGAGGAGGAGATCAGGGCGGTCTTCTATTCGAATAAGTACGTGGGGATTATTGTAAATAATGCGGAAGGCGAGAATCCGGACCGGATGGACGTCTACAGTCCTGACGGAAACCTCGTATTTTCGGAGGCGTTTCGTTATCAGTACACCCAGGCCGATATTGACGGAGAGCATGTAATTTTGTATAATGAAGACTCGTGCAGGGTTTATAATATGTCCGGACGACTGAAGTTTGAAGGAACATTTGATTTTCCCGTATCCAAGATCCGGAACGGCAGATTTCCCAATACGCTGCTGGTAACCGGACCTCAGAACATGAAAGAGATAAGATTAAAATAGACCAGGAGGAATAATACCAATGAGTAAGATCGAAACCATGTCAGTCAATGCAATTCGCGTTCTTTCCGCCGACGCCATACAGAAAGCGAAATCCGGTCATCCCGGCCTTCCTCTGGGCTGTGCTTCGGCTGCCTATGAGTTATGGGCAAATCACATGAACCACAACCCGGCAGACCCGAACTGGGCCAACAGAGACCGCTTTATCTTATCCGGCGGCCACGGTTCCATGCTGCTGTATTCCCTGCTTCATTTATTTGGTTACGGAGACTTATCCAAAGAAGATATCATGAATTTCAGACAGCTGGGTTCCTTGACACCGGGCCATCCGGAGTATGGCCACACAGTTGGAATTGAAGCCACCACAGGACCGCTGGGCGCCGGTATGGCGATGGCTGTCGGTATGGCAGCTGCGGAGACTCATCTGGCGGAGGTCTTTAATAAAGAGGATTACCCGGTTGTAGACCACTATACGTACGTGTTGGGCGGAGACGGCTGTATGATGGAGGGAATTTCCTCCGAGGCGTTCTCACTGGCAGGAACGCTGGGACTCTCCAAGCTGATCGTCCTTTATGACTCCAATCAAATTTCCATCGAAGGAAGCACCGATATCGCATTTACGGAAAATGTTCAGAAGCGTATGGAAGCGTTTGGTTTCCAGACGATTACCGTGGAAGATGGCAACGATCTGGAAGCAATCGGACGAGCCATCGAGGAAGCCAAAGAAGATACAGAGCATCCGTCCTTTATCACCATTAAGACACAGATCGGTTTCGGCTGTCCGGCCAAGCAGGGCAAGGCCAGTGCTCACGGCGAGCCTCTGGGCGAAGAAAACGTACTGGCAATGAAAGAGAACCTGGGCTGGCCATCCATGGAGCCGTTCTACGTTCCGGATGAAGTCTATGAGCACTATGCCCGCATTGCAGAGGAAAAGGCGGAGACGGAAGCCGCATGGAACGTCATGTTTACAGCCTACTGCGAGGAATATCCGGAGATGGAAGAGCTGTGGAACGCCTATCACGATGAGAATGCAGGTGAAAAAGCCATCGAAGCGTGTGCAGGCTTCTGGAGCAAACCGGAAAAGGCCGATGCCACAAGAAATATATCAGGAAAGATTTTAAATAAAATTAAGACATATATGCCGAATCTGATCGGAGGTTCTGCTGACCTGGCTCCGTCCAACAAGACGAACATGTCGGATCTGGGAGATTTCTCCAGAGATAACCGCGGCGGCCGCAACCTGCATTTTGGTGTCCGTGAGCTGGCGATGACGGCGATCGGCAACGGAATGATGCTTCACGGCGGACTGCGCGTGTTTATTGCCACATTCTTCGTATTCAGCGATTATACAAAGCCGATGGCGCGTCTTTCCTCACTGATGGGAGTACCGTTGACGTATGTGTTTACACATGACAGTATCGGCGTCGGTGAAGACGGACCGACCCACGAACCGATTGAGCAGATGGCCATGCTTCGCGCCATGCCGAATTTCCATGTGTTCCGTCCCTGTGATGAGACTGAGACCGAGTGCGCATGGTATTCTGCACTGACCTCCAAAAAGACACCTACGGCACTGGTTCTGACGAGACAGAACTTAACGCCGATGGAAGGCAGCAGCAAAGAGGCGTTAAAGGGCGGTTACGTAATTGACGACTGTGAAGGCACGCCGGATCTGATTCTCATTGCCAGCGGTTCCGAGGTAGAACTGGCTGTCAATGCGAAGAAGCTTCTTTCTGACAGAAAGGTCCGCGTCGTTTCCATGCCGTGTATGGATTTATTCGAGGAACAGTCCGCAGAATATAAAGAATCCGTACTTCCGAAGTCTGTTCGGAAGCGTGTGGCAGTGGAAGCCTTAAGTGACTTTGGATGGGGCAGATACGTAGGACTGGACGGCGCCTGCGTGACCATGACCGGATTCGGAGCAAGCGGTCCGGCAAACCAGCTGTTTGAGCATTTTGGCTTTACGGCCGATCATGTGGCTGAGGTTGCAAGATCCTTATAGACAGTAAAATGTGATGCGGCGCAGGAGGAAAACCGAATGCGCCGCCGGATAATACAAAAGGGAAAAGGAGTATCGTTCAAAATGGGAAAGAAATGTATTGGCATTGATGTAGGCGGAACCAGTGTAAAGATCGGGTTATTCGAAACGACAGGTGACCTTCTGTTAAAGTGGGAAGTTCCAACGAGAAAAGAAGAGGGCGGAAAGTATATCATCGGTGATGTGGCGGCCTCTATCTTAAAGACTCTGGAGGAGAAGCAGATCCCGATGGAAGAGGTGGTCGGTGCCGGACTGGGAGTTCCCGGACCGGTTATGCCGGACGGCTCTGTGGAAGTATGCGTAAACTTAGGCTGGCGTAATGTAAATCCCGGAAAAGAGTTAAGCGGGCTCCTCGGCGGAATGCCGGTAAAGAGCGGCAATGATGCCAATGTGGCTGCTCTTGGAGAGATGTGGCAGGGCGGCGGTAAGGGTTTTGATGATATCGTCATGGTCACCCTGGGAACCGGTGTTGGCGGCGGTGTTATCATCGGACAGAAGATCGTTGCCGGAAAGCATGGGCTGGCCGGAGAGATCGGCCACATTCATATCCGCGACGAGGAGACGGAGCACTGCAACTGCGGCGGCGTAGGCTGTGTGGAGCAGATTTCCAGCGCTACGGGCATTGCGCGGGAGGCCAGAAGAAAGATGGCGGCATCGGATGCGCCGTCTGCAATGAGGAAATTTGGCGACCGCATTACCGCGAAGAACGTGCTGGATGCCGCGAAGGCCGGCGATGCACTGGCGCTTGAGACGATGGAGGTGGTAGGCCATTATCTGGGGCTTGCACTGGCACAGATCTCCATGGTAGTGGATCCGGAAGTGTTTGTAATCGGAGGCGGCGTGTCAAGGGCGGGACAGTTCCTGATTGATACCATCTATAAGCATTACGATCAGTATACCCCTATTTCCAAGAATAAGAGCGGAATCGTGCTGGCTACGCTGGGCAATGACGCCGGTATCTATGGGGCAGCCAGACAGATCCTGGATTAATTTGCTAATTTTCCGTTAATATGCCCGTAAAGACTTGTAATCAGGAATAAATGTGGTAAACTCAAACTATAGATATTACATAACGAAAGGGGTATTCTTATGAAATTTTATGTTTGCAGTCACTGCGGAAATATTATCGCATATGTAAAAAACAGCGGTGTTCCTGTCGTCTGCTGTGGGGAAGCCATGAAGGAACTGGTTCCTAATACCACGGATGCCGCGGTTGAAAAACATGTCCCCGTGATACATACAGATGGTCAGAAGGTAACTGTAACGGTAGGTTCCACCAGCCATCCGATGCTTGAAGAGCATTATATCGAATGGATTGCGCTGGCGACAAAGCAGGGCAATCAGAGGAAAGAACTGAAACCGGGCCAGGAGCCTCAGGCAGAGTTCATGATCAGCGAGGATGATGAGGTCTTAGAGGTATATGCGTACTGTAATCTGCATGGATTATGGAAGGCATGAGCAGTTAAAAGGTAGAAACAGCGCTTGAAGCAGATCGCCTCAGGCGCTGTTTTTTTGCATCCGGCTATGTTGTAATCTCAAAAATTTATAGATAATTTGTGGGCAAACCCGTTTGATTGTTAACAAACAGGAAGAATAAGTGGGAAAAATTTACAATAGTATGGACATAACCTGTATTTGTAAGTAAAATAACAGGTATAAAAAGTGGAAAAAGACTTACAAAGTGGATAACTCCGGTCTGGAGTGAAAGAAACGTGGAAAAAGGAGGGACGTCATGAAGTTTGGATTCAATCCCGAAAAACGAGTCATTACAGAGAAGTCTCCGCCTGTATTTGCGTGTGAATCCCTGATTTTTTTTACTGCCTCCGGCAGCGGTATTCTTCATGTAAACGGAGTAAAGCTGAAACTTAAAAAAGGGAGCTTTGGCTGGCTTCACACGTACCATATCTATCGGTTCGAACCGGACTGGGGGGAGGTTCTGGAGCTGTTCTGCTGTCCATTTGATTATGCGTCAGCCTCTTATATCGCCTATCGGAACAGTTTGAAAATTACGATGACTGTCCTGACAGAGAGTTCCCCTGTGGTGATGCTGCGCGGGGAAAATGAGGAATATGTCAGATCACTGATGGAAGAATTGATCGAGGAGGGATCCGGGAGCGAAGCAGCAGATATCGTACATGGATACTCGCTGTTTCTGGAGATCGTCACGCTGTTTCTCCGGTATTCAGCGAGGGAGTATGAGCGGCAGGAAGGGAAGGAAAACAGGTTTGAGCGAAGTCTGGCCTGGAAGCTGCTTCAGCATATTTTTACCTACAGCAATGAGAATCTGACGAGGGAAAAGCTTGCGTCTGCCTATGGTGTCACGGACCGGGTGGTCAGCTGCCAGTTAAATCTTGTGGCAGGACAGAGCTTTGCAAGCCTGTTAAACCGTGCGAGGGTGGACCGGGCCTGTGATATGATGCATTTTGGAGGCCTGACAATGCAGTATATCGCGCGCTATGTGGGATACCATTCAGAGACTTCTTTTTACAGATCCTTTAAACAGGTGATGGGGATGACGCCTCAGGAGTACCAGAAGGCCGTCCTTCCGGAAGGCGGTAACGAGGCGGCTCATATTGACGTGCGGGCGCTGCTGATCCTTAACCATCTGTTTGGCCATTACCGGGAACCTCTGACCACGCAGGACACGGCAAAAGCTTTATACATGGAGAAGAATTCTGTAAATCCCCTTTTGAAGGAAAACTTTGGTCTGGATCACAGCGGGATTCTCACAGAGCTTCGAATGACGTATTCGGAGTCGCTGCTGGAAAACAGCCGGATGCCGGTGATTGATGTTGCATTTGCGTGCGGGTATAACAGTTCTCATACGTTTATCAGAATCTTTTCCGAGCGTCACGGAATGACGCCCGGAGAGTACCGGCGTTTTTCCGTACATGGCGGTTATGAAAGCAGATAAGGTGACAGGAGGGAAGAAATATGGAATGTTCACTGGAGACGAGAGAAGACTCCGGGTTTCGCGGAAAACAGTATTTTTCACCGGAATTACTGCCGGAAAGGCTGAAGGCGCACTCCTTTCGCTTCAAAGGGGAGGGGGCCTTTGAAAACAGGGAGGATGTGACCGTGCTGTCCATACGGAAGGGAAGAGGGCGCATGTACTTAAACAACCGGATTTATCCGCTGGAGCCAGGCATGGTATTTATTCTTTATCCGTTTCATATCTGGAAGATGCAGGCGGAGGAAGGCGGTGAGCTGGAAGGGGAAGAATGCGTGATGAATATGGGGGCGATGCTGTTTTTGTTTGCCATACCTCCGTACCACCGTCCGGTGCCGGTTTTTGAAGAAAACCCTTCTGTTTACCGGCTGGACCAGGAATATGGAAGCCGCGTGGAGCGGCTGTGGGACCGGCTTTTGAAGGAAAATGAATCGACGGACTGCTACGGCGGAAAAATGCAGTTTTCGCTTATGATGCGAATTATGGTTCTCTGCCGGAAACATGGAAAAGTAATAGACTGTTCCAGCTTTTAACCGGATTTGTCAAAAAATAAACGAAAAAAACGGCTGTATTGACACTCCTCTAAAATTATTTTATACTGAGGCAAAATTCTGACAGGGTCAGATAAGTTTAGAGGAGGTATATCAGTATGACAAAATGTATGATCGGGGCGTTAAAGGGGAAAGCCGCTGTAATCACTGGCGGAGGTTCCGGAATCGGAAAAGCTATGGTGGAGCGGTATCTGGCGGAGGGCGCCTCCGTGGTGGCTGCGGATATCAACGAAGAGAGCCTGAAAGTACTTCAGGAAGAACTGGAGCCGGAGTATGGAGATAAGCTTAAGATTCGCAGGGTGAATGTGTCGAGTAAAGAGGAAGTAGAAGCTATGATTGACTATACCATCGAGGCCTTTGGCAAAGTGGACGTGGTCATCAACAATGCCGGTATTATGGATAATCTTCTTCCGATTGCCGAGATGCCGGACGACATGTGGGAGAGAATCATGAACATTAACTTAAACAGCGTTATGTACGCATGCCGAAAAGCGGTTCAGTATTTCCTGAAAGAAAACCGCGAGGGCACCATCATCAATACGGCATCCTTAAGCGGACTCTGTGCCGGCCGCGGCGGTCTGGCCTACACGACCTCGAAATTTGCCGTAGTAGGTCTGACAAAGAATGTGGCGTTCATGTATTCTGATGCGGGAATCCGCTGCAACGCCCTGTGTCCCGGCGCGATCGAGAGCAACATCGGAAGCGGAATGCGGGAACCCAGCAAGCTGGGCTTTACGAAGGCGGTAACGGGCAATGCCGGCCGTCACCGCAACGGATCCGCAGATGAAGTTGCCACCGCGGCGGTGTTCCTGGCTTCTGACGCTGCTTCCTTCATCAACGGTGAGACGCTGACGATAGACGGGGGGTGGAGTGCCTATTAAAAATGCGAGATAAACCTGCATTCCGTTCGTTTTAACGAACCGTTGAACTGTGCTGACAATCCGGCAGCGATTACCTTCCCCCATACCGGCTTGTCAGCTGTCTGCAGGATGCTGACTGCGAAACTGTCTGGGCGTGCATCCATAATGGCGCATAAACAGCTCGGAATAGTAGCTTAAGTGGTTAAATCCACATTCTGTTGCGATCTCTGTAATGCTTTTATCCGTCTTTTTAAGAAGATGGGAACTTACCTCCAGCCGGTAGGAATTTAAAAAATCAATCGGTGACTGGCATAAGTATTTTTTGAATATCTGACAGCATTTGCTCCGGCACACTCCGCCGGAGGCGGCTATGGCTGAGAGTGTCAGCTTTTCCGTGTAATGCTGGTAAATAAAGGAAACCATATCTTTCTGAACTTTCGTATCCATGTCTTCAATGCCCGGAGCGGCAGTTTTACCGGCCTTGAACTGCCGGGCCAGATGTCTCCATATGAGATAGAATAATCCGATGATCTCCAGTTCATATCCATACTCACCGTGTTCTTTCAGTTGTGTCATTTCCATCAGGCAGTCCAGTATAAATCCGTGATCGGGTCGGCCGGAATCCAGATATACAAATTCAGTCTCGCGGTCTTCCAGAAGCGGCAGCAGATACTTCTGATAAATCAGCCTGTTTGATGAAAACAGCGCAGGATGAACAAGAATACAGAGAAAAGAACAATCGTTCTGGTTAATGGAGGAACCGTAATGCATCTGCCTCGTGTTGACCATGATCCCGTCGTGTTCTTTCAGAACAAGATTCTTCCCATTAATATAATAATTCATCTCACCATGTACAATTCTGATAAATTCCAGATCATCGTGCCAGTGGCACAGTGCTTTCCTGTCCGGATACCGGGACAATTCGCCTGTCTGTATGTAGAGCGGTATGCCTGTCTCGTCGTAACGGACGATTTCGGAAGCGTCCTGCATGATATCAACGTTTATTTTTTCCTCGTTATTCAGCATATTTTTGACCCTTTCATTTGGTGAAGGCGGCGGAGGTTCTGATTTCAGGGCATTGGCGGTCGGGATTCATTTTATAAAACCACGAAATAAAATATGATTGTTATAATATAAAACGATTATACAGATATTGGAGCCGCACTTCAAGTAATATAATTATAAAATGTGATTTAACAGCGATAACTTAGCTATTACTTTTAAGTTACTGTTTGCTCCCCGCCTGGAGCGCCGCATTCCGGTTTGGCTCTGCCTGTTCCCCCGGCCGTTCCTGTGACTTTGCAGGACATTAGCAATTCTTAACGCGCAGAATTTTTCGTTCAGGGAAAATGCCCACCTGTTTGAGCGCAGCGAGTTTGGGCGTTTTCCCTGGCTTTTAGAAAAATCCTGCACGTTTAGAAGTGCTTATGCCCGAAACCGGAACTGGAACGGCCGGGGGAACAGGCAGAGCCAAACCGGAATGCGGCGCTCCAGGCAGGGAGCAAACAGTAACGATTTTAAGGAGTTCCAATGAGAGAAAATGATAAACACTTTTATAAGAATTTATTTGTACTGGTTCTTCCGATTGCATTCCAAAATCTGATGTCGGCCCTGGTCAGCGCTTCTGATGCCATGATGCTCGGTATGGTGAACCAGGATTCCTTATCGGCGGTATCGCTGGCGGCACAGGTGCAGTTTGTACTGAGCCTGTTCTGGGCAGCTTTGACCATCGGGACGACCATTCTGGCGGCGCAGTACTGGGGAAAGAACGACAGGCTGTCTGTGGAAAAGATTCTTGCGATTGTCCTGAAGTATTCTTTTGTGATATCGTTTCTGTTTTTCGCGGCGGCGGCGCTCTGTCCGCGTGTGCTGATGCATATCTTTACGAATGATGAGACGCTGATCGCGCTGGGGGCCGAATATTTGAGGATTGTCAGCTGGTCTTATCTGCTGGCGGGAATCTCGCAGATCTATCTGTGTATCATGAGAAACAGCGGCAGAACTCTTAAGAGTACGGTGTTTGGCTCTGTTTCCATGGTTTTAAATATTTTTTTGAATGGAATTTTGATCTTCGGGCTGTTGGGGTTTCCAAAGCTGGGGATCAGCGGGGCGGCCGTGGCAACCGTGACGGCCAGAGCGGCAGAGCTGATTCTGGCAATGTGGGAAAACCGCAGAGACGATGTGGTCCGGATTCGCTGGAGCCTTCTGAAAGAATCACACGCCGTACTGAGGAAAGATTTTGTGAAATACACGACACCTGTTATGGCGAATGAATTGGTATGGGGCTGCGGTTTTACGATGTTTACCGTTATTATGGGTCATCTGGGGAGCGATGCCGTGGCGGCCAACTCCATAGCCGGAATTGTAAAAAACCTGATATCCTGCTTATGCATCGGTATTGGTTCCGGAAGCGGTATTATCGTGGGAAATGAGCTGGGGAGCGGAAATCTCGTTCGCGCCAGAGAGTACGGAGGGCGGCTCTGCCGCCTGTCCCTGGTGATGGGAGCTGTGTCAGGTGTTATTTTGCTGGCGTTCAGTCCCTGGATCATGCGGTATGCCGCTAACTTAAGCCCACAGGCGCAGGCTTATCTGCAGGGGATGCTGCTTATGTGTGCGTATTATCTGATTGCGAAGTCGGCTAATATGACGGTTGTGGCGGGGATCTTCTGCGCAGGCGGTGATACGAAGTTTGGTTTTTTGTGTGATACGGTCACCATGTGGATCATTATCGTGCCAGTCGGATTGCTGGCTGCGTTTGTCTTTAAGCTCCCGGTGCTGGCGGTCTATTTTCTGCTGAATCTGGATGAATTTGTGAAGCTTCCGGCGGTTTACCGTCATTATAAAAAATATCAGTGGGTCAGAAATCTGACCAGGGAGGAAACGGTTCTCAGCGGGTATGCAGAGACAGAAATCCCGCTGCAGAAATAAAAAGGAGATGGAAAAATGCTGGCAGATTACCATACACACACGTATTACAGCGATGATTCTGAGTGTCCCATGGAGGAAATGGTCAGGAAGGCTGTGGCCATCGGACTTGATGAGATTGCCTTTACAGAGCACGTGGATTACGGTGTGAAGACGGATTTGAATTGTGACTATGAGGCATATTTTGAAGAGACAGACAGGCTTAAGGAGAGATACCGGGACAGGATCACTATAAAGGCGGGGATAGAATTCGGGGTGCAGAGCCACACCATTCCTTTGTTCCGCCGTGATTTTAAATGGTATCCATTCGAGTTCGTAATCCTGAGCAACCATCAGGTGGGAGACAGGGAATTCTGGAACTATGCGTTCCAGGAGGGAAAGAGCCAGGAAGAGTATCAGACGGCCTACTACGAGGCGATTTACGATGTGATCCGGCAGTATAAGGAGTATTCCGTGCTGGGGCATCTGGACATGATAAAGAGGTATGACCGTTTCGGAGATTATCCGGACGACCGGATCATGGGGATGGTGGACCGGATTCTGAGTCAGGTGATTGCTGACGGAAAAGGCATTGAAGTCAATACATCAAGCTTTAAATACGGCTTAAAGGATCTGATGCCGAGCCGCGCCATATTGAGACGCTACCGGGAGCTGGGAGGGACGATACTGACCATCGGGTCCGATACTCATGAGACGGTGCATCTCGGTGACCATATTGCGGAAGTGAAACAGGTGTTGAAGGAAATGGGGTATCAGACGTTTAACACCTTTTCAAATATGGAGCCGGTTTATCACAGCCTGTAAATAAAATCTGCTCTGAAGAGAAACGGCACTGCAAACAGGAAAGTTCAACACTTTCGTCCGGTTTGCAGTGCCGTTTTAAATTTTGTATTTGCCCAGTCTCCGGATGTTTACAATTTTTGAGGATATGGTATACTATAATCCAATTGATTGTGCATCTGCAGAAGATGGCAGAAACCCTGTGATTTTAATGATACTTTATGCTATAATGAACACGCGGGCCGCAGGTTTGCGTGCCTCTTTGAAAACGACCGGACCGGACAGGGGCTGTGAATTTAAACAAAAAAATCCTCATATAAATGAGGAGACCCCGGTCGACGAGCAACCGGGGCAATTATGAAAAATCTATGTGCAATTTGACGATATAATCAATTCGCATAAATGATTTCCTATGCATTTAGTATAAAAAATACATATGAATAAAATATGAACTTCATGTAAACAGATTATGAAAAATATAAGGAGGCTTCATGGGAGAGAAAATAAGCAGAAAAACAATTGTTATCGGTCACAAGAATCCGGATACAGATTCGATCTGTTCGGCCATCTGTTATGCCAATTTAAAACGGTGCATTACAGGGGAGAATTATCAGCCGGGCCGGGCCGGAGCAGTCAACGAAGAAACACAGTTTGTCTTAAAGCATTTTAATGTGGAAGCCCCGGAATTTGTGGAAAACGTGAAAACACAGGTACGCGATATTGAAATCAGGGAGACGGCAGGCGTAAAAAAGAATCTGTCGCTAAAGAAGGCCTGGAATCTCATGCAGGAGGCGAACGTCGTCACCATTCCGGCTGTCACCGAGGAGGGGCTGCTGGAAGGACTCATCACAGTAGGTGATATCGCCAAATCCTATATGAACGTCTACGACAGCAGTATTCTGTCCAAGGCCAATACGCAGTATGCCAATATCGTGGAGACCCTGGAGGGCGCCATGGTCGTGGGGGATGAGACGTCGTATTTCAGCGAGGGAAAGGTCCTCATTGCCGCGGCCAATCCGGATATGATGGAGTATTATATTTCCAGGGGGGACTTGGTCATTCTTGGCAACCGCTATGAATCCCAGCTCTGTGCAATCGAGATGGATGCCGCCTGCATCATTGTGTGCGAGGGAGCGGCTGTCTCCATGACCATAAAGAAGCTGGCACAGGAACACGGATGCACGGTTATGACGACGCCGTATGACACATTTACGGCGGCCCGCCTTGTCAATCAGAGCATGCCTATCAGCTATTTTATGAAGACAGAGGCGCTGATTACATTTGAGATGGATGACTATATCGATGATATCAAGGATGTTATGGCAAGCAAACGTCACCGCGATTTCCCGATTCTCGATAAGAACGGCAGATACCGCGGCATGATTTCACGCCGGAACCTGTTGGGAGCCAAGGGCAAACGGATCATTCTGGTGGACCATAATGAGAGGAGCCAGGCGGTGGAAGGCATGGAGAGCGCCGAGATTCTGGAAATCATCGACCACCACAGGCTGGGAACGGTGGAAACGATTGCGCCGGTATTTTTCCGCAATCAGCCGGTTGGCTGTACTGCGACCATCGTCTATCAGATGTATCAGGAAAATCGTGTGGAGATTGAACCGTGGGTTGCGGGTCTGCTGTGCAGCGCGATTATTTCCGATACGCTGCTGTTCCGGTCGCCGACATGTACCGATGTGGATAAGAGGGCGGCGCTTCATCTGGCTGAAATCGCCGGAGTGGAGGTGGAGACTTATGCGTCCGCCATGTTTGCAGCCGGAAGCAATTTGAAAGGGAAAACCGATGTCGAAATATTCTATCAGGATTTCAAGAAGTTTTCTGTTGGAAAGGTATCCTTCGGTGTTGGTCAGATCAGCTCCTTAAATGCCGGAGAACTGGAGGAGTTAAAGGGCCGTATGCTGCCGTATATGGCGAAGGCCAGGGAAGAACATGGAATGGATATGATGTTCTTCATGCTGACCAATATTCTGACCGAGTCCACAGAGCTTCTCTGTGAAGGCCAGGGCGCAGAGCAGATGATTGCCGGCGCCTTCCGCACTTACTCGGAAGAGGGCATGGGCGTTAAAGATCACGTGGTCAGCCTACCCGGCGTGGTATCCAGGAAGAAACAGCTGATTCCAGGCATCATGCTGGCAGTACAGGCTTAGGCCACAGACGGAAAGGAAGCTGCGGCTGGAAAGGAATTATGATGGCGAGACAATATTTTAAACCGGGTAATATGCTGTATCCGGTTCCTGCGGTTATGGTAAGCTGTGGGCGGGAGGGCGAAACGCCTAATATTATCACGGTTGCGTGGGCAGGGACGGTTTGTTCATCACCGGCCATGCTGTCCATCTCTGTCCGTCCTGAACGGTACTCCCACGCAATCCTGATGGAGACGAAGGAATTTGTGGTGAATCTGGTTACAAAGGATCTGGTGTTCGCCGCGGACTACTGCGGTGTGAAGTCCGGGCGTGATGTGGATAAATATAAAGAGATGAAACTGACTCCGTCGCCTTCAAAGTTTGTAAAGACACCGGGAATCGGGGAGAGTCCCGTAAACCTGGAGTGCCGGGTGACGGAAGTTAAGAAACTGGGCACCCATGATTTATTTCTGGCGGAAGTGGTGGGCGTTTCCGTGAATGAGAACTTTATGGATGAGAATGGGAAGTTCCTTTTAAACAGTACCGGGCTGGTGGCATATTCTCACGGTGAGTACTTTGAACTGGGGAAAAAACTGGGAAGCTTCGGGTATTCGGTGAAGAAGACGGGAAACGGGAAGAAAAGCGGTTCTGCGGAGAAGACGAATATCGGAAGTAAACGTGACAATCAGAAACATGCTTCCGTAAAAGGCACGGGAGCAAAACGCTCAGGGGGTAACAGGAGGAAGAGCAAATGATGCAGAAACTTGATAATATCACACTGGTCGGAATGCCGGCATCGGGAAAGAGCACAGTAGGTGTACTTCTTGCAAAACGTCTCGGTTATTCCTTTGTGGACGTGGATATCGTCATACAGGAAAAGGAAGGTCGGCTGTTAAAGGAAATCATAGCCGAAGAAGGATTAAACGGCTTTATGGAAGTGGAAAACCGGGTAAATGCCGGACTTTCCGTACATAAAAGTATCATAGCCCCGGGCGGCAGCGTGATTTATGGGAAGGAAGCCATGGAACATTTAAAGGAGATCAGTACGGTGGTCTATTTAAAGCTCAGTTACGAGGCGGTAGAAGCCAGGCTGGGGAACCTGGTGGACCGGGGAGTCGTGTTAAAGGATGGAATGACGCTTCGGGATCTCTATGAGGAGCGTGTGCCGTACTATGAGAGATACGCGGATATTACTGTGGATGAGACGGGGCTGGACGCGGGACAGACGGTTGATAAGTTAAGGGAAATGCTGACAGATATGTATGGACTCAGAACGTGATATCCGGACCGGCAAAAGGAGAGGGGGAGCACAGGATGAGAATTACCCAGGATGTGGCAAAGACAATTGTTAATGAAATCAGTAATACAATTAATAAGAATGTTAATTTAATGGACGAAACCGGAAGAATTATTGCCAGCACAGCTTCTGACCGGGTTGGAACGTTTCATCGGGGGGCACAGAAAATTGTAGAGGAAAAACTGGATTGTTTAACTATTTATACGGACCAGGAGTATTCCGGCTCCAGAATGGGAATTAATATGCCCATCTATTTTCAGGGTGGAATTGTCGGAGTGATTGGAATTACTGGAGAGTGGGATCAGATCAGCCAGTATGTTCAGTTGATACGGAAGGCCACAGAAATCTTATTGATGGAATCATATTTGAAAAACAGAGAGTTGCATGATGAAGCTTCCAGACGAGAGTACGTTTATAAACTGTTGTTTGAAGAGTTTGACAGGATCCCGGAACAATTTTATCAATATGGTTTTTCTATAGGCATTGATGCGGTTTTAGCCCGGGCATGTCTGACTGTGTCCTTTAAAGATGGGAGCAGGGGAGAGCGGCCAAAACAAATTTATGAATATCTTGATATGGCAGAAAAGAAAGTACATGAATATCAGGCAGAAGCGAAACAGATACTGGTTTACAGAGAACTGACACAGCTCAGTATCTTTATACCGGGAAAAGACAGTGAAGAGGTAAAAAGAACGGCAGAAGATATCAGGAAGAGGATTACTCTGCCGGAAGGAATCGAGATAAAAGCCGGCCTGGATGAGTCGTTGTATTCGGGTGCAGATATAAGAAGCGGATATACAAAGGCATGTAAAAGTTTATTGGTCGCAATGGCTTCTAACGACCGATGGCTGGTCTGCTACAATCAGCTGACTCTGGGACTTTTCGTTGATGAGGTATCGAGGGCCACAAGGGAAGAGTATGTTAAACGTATATTTGCGTTTATATCGGATGAAGAAATTGCAAAGTGGGTAAGCCTTCTGGAAGTATTTTACCGATGTGAAGGTTCGATAACAGAGACTGCCAGCGAACTGTTTATTCACAAAAACACTCTGCAGTATCAACTGAAGAAGCTTGCCTCCATAACGGGGTACGACCCAAGAAGTCTGTCATGTGCGGGACTGTATCAAACTGCTATCAAGTTTTTTTATTCCTTTTAATTGTGCAAATAGTATAGAAAAATAAATAAAATACAAGATATGCTGTCGCTTATAACAAATATGCGGCAGCTTTTTTCGTTTTCGGTAACGATGACAGAAGAATTTATTTTCGCTATACTAAATATATCAAAAAAATGGAGGGGGAGAAGATATGGAGGTTTTTTCCTGTGATACAATGGTTGCCCTGGGAAACAGTACAAAAAGCGGAAATTTAATCTTTGCGAAAAACAGTGACAGACCGCTGACAGAAGCCCAGCCGCTGGTGGTATATCCGGCAGGTGATCATAAGCCGGATGAAATGGTTCAATGTACGTATATTAAGATACCACAGGCTGCTCACACTTACCGGGTACTGGGATCAAAACCATTTTGGATATGGGGATTTGAGCACGGTATGAATGAGCACCACGTGGTGATCGGCAACGAAGCGGTATGGGCGAGAGAGCCGGAAGAAAAAGAAGACGGTCTGCTGGGGATGGACCTTCTCAGATTGGGATTAGAGCGGGGAAGAACTGCATATGAAGCGCTTCATGTTATTACAGGACTCTTGAAACAGTATGGACAGGGGGGAAATGCAGCGCTGGGCATGGAACACAGATACAATAATGCGTTTCTGATTGCAGATGATCATGAAGCATGGATTCTGGATACATGCGGCCGAAGATGGGTAGCGCGCAGAGTTAAGGACGTCGCGGGAATTTCCAATTGCTACAGTACGGAAGAGCAATGGGATGAAGACTCAGGTGATGTGAAAGAATACGCATATGAGAATGGCTGGGTCAGCCGTGATGTTCCGTTTAATTTTGCAAAGGTATATAGTGCGATGGGATTAAAGCATCGGGCGGCCCATCCAAGATATGCGAGACTCAATAAACTGTTGAACCAGCATAAGGGCAGTATTGATTTAAACGTGATCAGAATGATACAGAGAGACCATTTTGAGGGGGAAATTATTGAACCGAGATGGAGCCCGGCTGATGGTCTTCACGTGAGTATCTGTATGCATGCAATCAATGAGAAAGCCAGCAGAACTGCCGCTGCCGCTCATATAGAGCTTGCAAAAGGAGAGACGCCTGTCTGGTGGAATTGTTTTTCTGTACCTTGTATGTCAATTTTTGCACCGTATACCGTAGAGTCAGAGCTTCCTGAAATTATTTCCCATGCGGAGCAGTGTTACACGGAAAATTCTGCATGGTGGCAGTTTGAACGAATGCAGTATGCGATGGAACAGGATTATCCAAAGTACATTGGGCAGTGGAGAACTGTTCAGAGACAGCTGGAAGAAAAATACTTAGAAGATGTCAGGGAACATGGCGCACCTGCAAATGAGAAAATCAAAGCAAATACGGAGGAAATGCTGAAAGCGGCAGATAACATGTACCGTATGATTACCTGCCATCCCAGCGCATCCGGAGAACCACAGAAGGCGGAGGCAAATGAAGTAGCAAAGCAACGGGCGAAGATTGTATTTTAAAATGAATGGGGGATTTACTTATGATCAGTATGGCGGCATTGGCATGGACCGGAATTATGATTATAGCGGGAGTGGTATTGAGGGCGAAAGTACCTTTTTTACGCAATAATCTGGTACCTGCAAGTGTAATTGGTGGTGTTATAGGCTTTATAGTAATGAATCTGGGATTTATTACGGACTGTACGGTTGGTGAATTTGGGGATATTGCTAACCTGTTGTGGATCTTTACATTTGCCAATATGGGCGTTACTCTGGCGGCGAAAAAGGAGACTGTGAAAACTGAAGATGGCCAGTCATTCAGACAAAAGCTTGCGAACAGCCAGTTTTCCGGTATCTGCGGAATGGGATTTATCTGGGTCATTCCGTATGCGTTTTCAGGTCTTATCGGATTTCTTGTACTGCAGGTGATTGGAAAATACTTTGGTATGCCTGCGATTCACGGTCTGCAGCTTCCCTTTGCATTTGCGCAGGGACCAGGACAGTCGGTTAACTATGGCGGAATGATGGAAGCAAATGGAGTAGCGGATGCTGTGCAGGTAGGTGTCACTTTTGCGGCAATGGGATTTCTGGTTGCATTTCTGATTGGGGTGCCTTATGCAAAAAAAGGAATTAAAAAAGGGCTTGCACCATACAGCGGTAAGATCGGCGAAAGTATGTTAAAGGGGTTATACGAGCCGGATGAACAGGAATTCTACGGGAAACAGACAACACATCCCGGAAATGTGGATACACTTGCTTTCCATGTGGCTTTAGTTGGTATTGCCTGGGTAGGCGGTATGTATATCGGTAAACTTTGGGCGCTGGTACCGGGGTACATAGGAACATTATTTTCCGGATTTTTATATCTGAACAGTATGCTTTGCGGATATGTAATCAGATGGATTATTGGAAAACTGGGGCTGTCAAAGTATCTGGACAGGGGAACACAGATTCATCTGTCAGGATTTTGTATTGACATGATGGTAACAAGTGCGTTTATGGCCATATCTCTTGAAGTAGTAGGAAAATGGCTGGTTCCGATTCTGATCCTCGTACTGATTACAACGGTTTTCACCTATATCATTACCCGTTATTTTGGAGAAAGAATGGGAGGAAAATATGGATTCGAGCGTTCTCTCGGTGTATGGGGAGCAATGACGGGAACCAATGCTACAGGACAGGCATTAGTTCGAATGGTAGATCCGGATCGGAAAACTACAGTTTTGGAAGAAATGGGTCCAATGAATGTAATTAATGTACCGGCCTGTTACGTTGTTATGCCCGCGGTTATTGCTTATTCAGCCGGAGAAATTTCGACGACGGCATTGTTTGTGTCTTTAATAGGAGTTGGCGTTGCATTTATGGCAGCAATGCTTGTTACCGGCGTATGGGGCAAGAAGACCTATGACTACAGGAAGGGAGAACTTTATTACTCCCTGGATGATGAAACAGAACAGAAGGCGGCCCAGTAAGCAGAGAGAGGATTATATGGATATGCGGGAGCTCTCCGGTAAAGGCTGATGGTCCGGAGAGCCTCTCTTTCTTTAGGGACAGGAGAAGAAATGTCTGGAAATATAAGGGAATATCTATTTATTACTATCGTTCTTTTTGCTAATATTATAGAAGGAATTACAGGATTTGCCGGAACCATGCTTGCAATGCCTGCATCTATGATGCTGATTGGGGCTGAGGAGGCAAAAGTTATTCTAAACATGGTTGCACTCATGGTAAGCAGTACGATTGCAGTTAAAACTTATAAAAAAATCAACAGAAAAGAGCTGGTAAAAATTACCTCGCTCATGATGTTGGGGATGGTCATCGGTCTGTATCTGTTTGCTGTTCTTCCTGTTAAGCTTCTGTCAGTCTGTTATGGTGTTCTCATTATTGCTGTTGCAGTGAACGGGCTGGCATCAAAAAAAAGAATGGAGCTGCCGGCTGGGATATTGATCATAATTGTGTTGGCGGCAGGGATTATTCACGGTCTGTTTCTTTCCGGAGGGGCACTGCTTGTAGTCTATGTTACTGCGGTAATAAAGGAGAAAGGTGTAATCCGCGCTACGCTTGCGCCAGTATGGTTAATGTTGAATACCATAATTTTGCTTCAGGATATCTGGTTTGGAAGAATTACATTTCATACCCTGCGCCTTACCGGAATGTGTATGATTCCTGTTATTCTTGCACTGGTTCTGGGAAATTATCTGCATAATAAGATAAAACAGGAACGGTTTGTGCACTTGACCTATTTGTTATTGATCATTTCGGGGGTTAGCCTGGTTATCTGATAGAATTTATTCTCAAAATAAAATTTGCTATGACAGGAGAGGTGGTAATGAAATTTTTATTTGCTTCAGACTCATTCAAAGGAACGCTGACTTCAGAACAGATTATCGCTCTTCTGACTGAAGCTGCAAAAAAAGTATTTCCAGACTGCGAGACTGTGGGAATTCCTGTGGCCGATGGAGGGGAAGGTACAATTGACGCCGTCATATCCGTACTCCATGGATCAGTTCATGAGGTAAATGCACACGGTCCATTAATGGAAGAGGTGGTCAGCTATTATGGAGAGTCGGGAGATGGGGCGGCGGTCATTGAGATGGCAGTGTCTTCGGGTCTGCCCATGGTACCAGTAAATAAAAGAGATCCCCGAGTGACGACCTCGTATGGAACCGGTGAACTGATTAAGACCGCCCTTGACCGCGGCTGCCGTGACATCACGATTGCGATCGGCGGCAGCGCCACCAACGACGGAGGTATGGGCGCCATGCGTGCGCTGGGGATACGATTTCTGGATGAGAACGGAGAGGAGCTTTCCGGATGCGGAAACGACCTGGCCCGGGTGGCGGACATTGATATCAGAGGACTTCACGGTGCAGTGAAGGATGCGAAGTTTACCATCATGTGCGACGTAAACAACCCATTAACGGGTCCTGACGGAGCGACCTATACCTTTGGAATGCAAAAAGGCGGCACTCCGAAGATCTTAGACGAACTGGAACAGGGAATGATTCATTATGCGGCCCTGATCCGGGAGAAAATGGGGATCGATGTGGACCAGATACCAGGCTCCGGCGCGGCCGGGGGGCTGGGAGCGGCATTCAGCGTATTTCTCAAAGCGGAGATGAAGTCGGGAATTGAGACGGTGCTGGATCTGATTCATTTTGATGAACTACTGGAAGGGGTGGATCTGGTCATAACCGGTGAGGGAAGAATCGACTGGCAGTCTGCCTTTGGAAAGGTTCCCAGCGGAATCGGCAATCGCTGCCGCAAGAAGGGAATCCCGGCTATAGCCATTGTCGGCGGCATGGGCGATAAGGCGGAGATGATATTCGATCATGGGATTGACAGCATTATCACTACCATTAACGGGGCCATGGGGCTCGATGAGGCGCTGGAACGGGCGGAAGAGCTGTACGCCGGTGCGGCGGAGCGGGCATTCCGGATGATTAAGGCGGGAATGAAGCTTCAGGACAGATCATAGTACGGTAAAATAAAAGGAATTGCGGCCGGGGCTAGGAAGTGCCCCGGCCATTTTGGGTTTTCTGGGAGTTTGACAAGTCAGACTCTTTGCTGCGAAGTTTTAGTCTATACAAATAATTTACAAACCATTTACAACAATAAGGTATTTACTCAGTTAATTTCCTGCTAACATAAGTATGAAAAAAACTTTTAAGGAGGAAATGATGAGTGTGAAACTAAAAAGGTTAACAGCTCTTTTACTGAGCGCATGTCTGGCAGCGGGCAATATAACGACTGCATTTGGCGCGCCTGTACAGCAGGATCCGGAACCAGGGGCGAGGGTACGGACGAGCAGGCTGATATCCACAGAAGAAACGGTATGGAGATATCTGGACGATAATACGGATCCGGCGGCAGCGGATGACACGAAGGAGGAAACGCCGGGGAGCCCCAGCAACGCATCACCTTCTGACGCATCGCCGTCCAATGCGTCGGCAAAATATGGATTTTATCGTTTTGCTGCGGGCAAAAACAAAGCATCGTCGAAGACCGGCAGACTGGTCTGGACCAGTGCGGATTACGATGATTCCGGCTGGAAAGAGGCGAGAGGAAGCTTTGGGGCGAAGAAAGGTGAGATTGCAGATCTGGGAGACGGCCTGATACCCTATACTCTGTTGGCCCAGTATATAGAAGGGCCGGATGTGGCGGAAGATACGGATATTCCGGCCTATTTCTTCCGTACCACAATCGAACTGGAAGACATCGACAGCATCAGTGCCTTAAACGGCGAGATCTTCTATGATGACGCGGCCATAATCTACATCAATGGCGAGGAAGTTCACAGGGCCGGTGTTCCGGAAGGCGGTTACACACAGAATCTGGAGTATGGAGGGACAAATGCGGGAACGCCGATTAACAATAAGTTCCAGATCACAGACTTATCCATGTTAAAAGAGGGGAGCAACACCGTATCGGTAGAACTTCATCAGGGCAGAGCCAACAGCTCGGATATCTATTTTGATTTCTGCTCTCTGGAAATAGGGACGCCTGCCTCGGAATCGGATGAATTCATCACGACAGAGGGCACGGTTTGGAATTACCTGGAGAACAACACCGATCCGGCGGAAGGAAGTGAGGACCGGACTGTATGGACGTATCCGGAGTTTGCGGATGAACAGTGGAAGTCCGGAAAGGGAAGCTTCGGAGCCAAGAAAGGCGCGATTGCGGACCTTGGAGGCGGATATATTCCGGATACGCTGTTAAAGCACTACATTGACGATACAAAAACGGCGGTGCCCGCATATTTTTTCCGAACAGACATCTATCTCAACGATGTCTCCGATCTGGAAGCGCTGGAGGCGGAAATCGCCTATGATGATGCGGTGATCGTGTACATCAATGGAAAGAATGTCTATGAGGGGCAGGTACCGGAGGGGGGCTATGACAAGAACCTGGCATACGGTTCGGCCAATGGGTTGTCAGCTCCAAGCCATGATACTATTACAATCAATGACGTTTCTATGCTGAGAGATGGGGTAAATACAATTGCGGTAGAGCTTCATCAGGACAGGGCGGGCAGTTCTGACATTTACTTTGATTTCATTTCCCTGAAAGCTGCACAGCCGAAGCCATTTAAGGCGATTTCTCTGGGAGTGTGGAATGATGAGACACAGACGGCTGTTACCTGGTATTCCTCAATCGGGGAAGACGGCAAAGTGAGAATCGCAGAGAAGGCGGACATGGACGGGGATTCGTTTCCGGAACAGGCTTTCCAGTTTGCAGCGGAAAGAGCGGAGGCAAATGACGCCGGATTCTACAGCTTCCAGGCAGTCATGACAGGGCTGGAGCCGGATACCGATTATGTTTACCAGGTCGGCGCCGGGGAAACCTGGTCCGATATTTATGAATTTACAACCCGGGATTATGAGAATGGATTTAACTTTCTGCTTGCAGGCGATCCGCAGATTGGCGCGGGAAGCACAGATACGGATACAGAAGGGTGGCAGAATACCCTGAAAACGGCCATGAAGGCATTTCCGGAGACCAGCTTCTTAATCAGTGCGGGAGATCAGGTCAACACGGCCAGCAATGAGGCGCAGTATGCGGGATACTTAAGCCCGAAGGAACTGCTGTCTCTGCCGACAGCAGTAAATGTAGGAAATCATGACGCGGGAAGCAGCGCCTACAGCCAGCATTTCCAGGTGCCGAATGTCAGCAGTATGGGCATGACCGAGAAGACCGGGAAATTCGGAGGAGACTACTGGTATACATATAACAATGTGCTCTTTATGTCTCTTAACTCCAATAATATGAGTACGGCGGAACACCGGGAGTTTATGAAAGCAGTTCTCGATGAGAATGGGGCTGATTCGGACTGGACGGTGGTAACATTCCATCATTCAATCTACAGCACGGCCAGCCATGAGTCGGACAATGATATTATCCAGAGGCGGGCAGAGCTCTCTCCGGTATTTACGGAACTGGGAATTGATGTGGTGCTGATGGGCCATGACCATGTCTATACCAGAAGTTACATGATGAACGGAACGGATCCGATCATTCCTGAGGATGGAACAGTGCCGGAAAGTGTAACGGACCCGGCGGAAGGAGAAGTGCTTTATGTGACGGCCAACTCTGCCAGCGGCAGTAAGTATTATTCGATCCATAATAAAGATTTCCCTTATGCGGCAGTGATGAATCAGGAGAGCACTCCGAATATCACAAACGTGGAGGTGACGGATAAGTCTTTTGCGATTACTACTTACCGTACTAAGGATATGTCTGTAGTGGATACCTTTGCAATTTATAAGGATGGCTACCAGCCTCCGGAATCTGTTATTAAATCGGTTTCTCTCGGAGTAGGTGCGGACGAGTCAGAGACTATGGTTACCTGGTATTCTGATTCAAAGCTGCCGGGAAAGGTACAGCTTGTAAAGAAGAGTGATCTGGCCAACGGTGTATTTCCGGAGACAGCGGCAGAGTTTGCAGCAGAGAAGGAGAGTGCTAATGAGGAAGGGTTTTTCACGAATCAGGCAGTGATCCGCGGTTTGGAATCCGCTACAGAATATGCTTACCGGGTTGGAGACGGAACTGCCTGGTCAGATGTGTATGACTTAACGGTTCAGGATTATGAGAATGGATTTAATTTCCTGCTTGCAGGCGATCCGCAGATCGGGGCAGGAAGCACGGATACGGATATTAAAGGCTGGCAGAACACCATGGAGACGGCCATGAAGGCATTTCCGGAGACCAGCTTCTTAATCAGTGCGGGAGATCAGGTCAACACGGCAAGCAATGAGACGCAGTATGCCGGATACTTAAGTCCGAAGGAGCTGCTGTCTCTGCCGGCAGCGGTTAACGTGGGAAATCATGATGCGGGAAGCAGCGCCTACAGCCAGCATTTCCAGGTACCGAATGTCAGCAGCCTGGGAATGACAGAGAAGACCGGAAAATTCGGAGGAGACTACTGGTATACGTATAACAATGTGCTCTTTATGTCTCTCAATTCCAACAATATGAGTACGGCGGAGCACAGAGCGTTCATGAAGCAGGTGCTTGACGAGAACGGAGCCGATGCGGACTGGACGGTGGTAACATTCCATCATTCGATCTACAGCACGGCCAGCCACGAGTCGGACAATGATATTATCCAGAGGCGGGCGGAACTCTCTCCTGTATTTACGGAGCTGGGAATCGATGTGGTGCTGATGGGCCATGACCATGTCTATACCAGAAGCTATATGATGAATGGGAATGATCCGGTGGTTCCTGCGGATGGTACAGTGCCGGAGAGTGTGACCGACCCGGCGGAAGGGGAAGTGCTTTATGTGACGGCCAACTCCGCCAGCGGCAGTAAGTATTATTCAATCCATAATAAAGATTTCCCTTATGCGGCGGTGATGAATCAGGAAAGCACTCCAAATATCACAAACGTAGAGGTGACGGACAATTCTTTTGCGATTACAACCTATCGCACGACGGATATGTCGGAAGTAGACCATTTTACAATTTACAGGACAGAAGCTCCGAAGCCGCAGCCTGATGTGACGGGCGATACAGTAGCAGAGATTCTGGAAAGTCTGGATCAGGCTCTGGAACAGGCGGAGACAGAGGGAGAGAGGCAGGAAATTCTAAAGAAAGCGGCAGAGGCGGCCGAAGCACTCTCCTATGATCCTAATACAATGGATGAATCCGAAATGGATGAAATCAAAAAACTGGAAGATATGGTTCTGGCAGGCTACAGCGAACTGGCAGCTGAAACCGATGTGCAATCCAAAAAGGTAACCGGTGTAACGGTGGAAGGTGCGGTGCTCAGTGTTCCGTTAAAGGCGGGTGTCAAAGCGGTGTCTGTACTGAAGGTTAGCGATATGGAACTGCCGGAGGCGCTGGGATTTGAGACGGAAGATGTTATCGCACTGGATATTCGGCTGGACATTATAAGTGATGATCCGGAGGTGTCAGGCGGGAATATCCAGCCGAAGGTTCCGGTTAGGATTACCATTGACGCGCCGGAGGACATTGATCTAAACAGGCTGGTGCTGATGCATTACACCAATGGAGCATATGAAGACGTGAAATTTACAGTAAAAGATGGAGCGATCAGTTTTGTTGTTAATGCGTTGAGCCCGTTTGTACTTGCGGAAAAAGCGGAGGCGGATAAACCGGATGATGGCGGGGATGGTTCTGATGACGGATCTTCGGATAATGGGCCTTCGGACAATGGGCCTTCGGACAGTGGGTCTTCGGACAATGGGTCTTCAGATAATGGGTCTTCCGGTAATGGATCTTCCAGCAGTGTGCAGGGGTCATGGATTAAAGACCAGACTGGCTGGTGGTATCAGTATCAGAATAAGACGTATCCGGTCAATACCTGGGTGTCCATACAGGGAATCTGGTATCATTTTGACCAGGCCGGCTATATGCAGACCGGATGGATTCAGGTGAATGGCGTATGGTACTATCTACAGCCGTCAGGGGCCATGGTGGCTTCAGACTGGGTATTGTATCAGGATAAATGGTATTACTTTAACCAGGATGGGGCGATGGCCACTGCACCGGTTCACTATAAAGGGACAGAGTACCGGTTCGACGAATCTGGTGCGTGTATTAACCCGTAATATTTGTTAAAAGCAGACTTCCGGATCGGCCAGCCGGTCCGGGAGTTTTATGATTGGTGCGCCCGGCGGCGCACGTTTCTAACCGGTGCAAGTCCGGAATCCGCCCGGTGGTGGGAAGGATATAGCCGAAGGCAAGGGTGTCCATCGTGAGGTGGAATCTGAAGGAAGCTGGATATGGGGAACATACTAACCCATGGGCAAATCTCTGGTCTGACGAACAGAAATCACATCAGGCCATGCGTGAGGGTAAGGCTGCCAAACAAGTCGAAGCCCAATAACCACACGGAATCATGTATGGTAAATGTGGCAGATAGATGGAGAGAAAGAAACGTGTGGTACCCGGGGAGGTCTGTGCGGAATGTCCTGAAAGGGATAACCACTATCGTGAGGTAGTGCTGAACGTACAGAAGTCAGCAGAGGTCGTAGTAGTCGAGAGACGAAGGACCGAATCAACAGGAGTCTTTAGTACAACCGGGAAAGGAGGAAAGAACATTGGGTACAGAAAACAGAGATAGCTGCTCACAAAGAGACAGCGCGAAACGTGAAGGGTATGTGAGATCGCACCGTTCTTTCCGCCGGATATGGAAGGAAAGAGACAGTGCACAGCCGGAACTCTTAGAGAAGATACTGAATAAGGACAACTTAAACAGAGCTTTTAAGAGAGTAAAGGCGAATAAGGGAGCGCCGGGAATCGACGGAATGACCGTAGAGGAAACAGGTGACTGCCTAAGGGAAAATCAAAAGGAACTGATAGAGAGAATCAAAAGGGGAAAATACACCCCCGACCCAGTAAGACGAGTAGAGATTCCCAAGCCAGAGGGAGGAATGCGAAAGCTGGGCATTCCAACCGTGAAAGACCGTATCTTCCAGCAAGCCATAGGACAGCAGTTAATGCCAGTCTATGAGGCGCTGTTCTCGGAGAACAGCTATGGGTATCGGCCGGGAAGAAGCGCCAGGGACGCCATTTTAAAGGTAAAAGAGTATGCAGAACAGGGATACACCCATGCCGTTGCATTGGACCTGTCGAAATACTTTGATACTCTGAACCAAGAAATGCTATTAAATATCCTGCGCAGAGATGTAAAGGACGAAAGGGTTATCCAATGGATAAAGAGATACCTAAAGAGTGGTGTCATGGAAAACGGTATAGTCATGGAGACAGAGGAAGGATCGCCGCAAGGAGGAAATCTATCCCCGCTGCTGGCAAATGTCTATCTGAACGAGTTCGACCAGGAGTACGAGAAACGAGGAGTGGCTTTTGTACGTTACGCAGATGATATAGTATTGTTAGCTAAAAGTGAGAGAGCCGCAAAGAGACTTCTGGAAACAAGCACGAAATATCTGGAAGGGACGCTGAAATTGCAGGTGAACCAGAAGAAAAGCCGTGTAGTAAGTGTATTTGCAATCCGAAATTTTAAGTTCCCTGGCTTCACATTGGGAAAGAACGGAAAGGGCATTTATGTCCGGGTTCATGGGAAGTCATGGAAGAAAATGAAGTCAAAACTGAAAGACCTTAGTTCCCGAAGGTCTGTTCAGAGCATACGCCCATCGTTAGAAAAGATAAAGGTGTATATGCGGGGCTGGCTGAATTATTATGGAGTAGCAGATATGAAGAACCGAATAGAGGGACTGAACCAATGGCTATATCACAGAATCCGAATGTGTATATGGAAACAATGGAAGAAACCGAAAACGAAGGTAAAGAACCTGCTGAAAATGGGAGTGCCGAAAGAATTGGCATGGAAGGCAGGGAACAGCCGAAGAGGCTATTGGTTTACCACACAAACGGTAGCGGTAAATATGGCAATGACAAAAGAAAGACTGATAAACAGTGGCTATTATGATTTAGCCACAGCCTATCAGTCCGTGCACGTCAACCGTTGAAACCGCCGTGTACCGAACGGTATGCACGGTGGTGTGAGAGGACGGGAGTTAATCACTCCCTCCTACTCGATTTCCGGCTGACGCGGAAACAGGGAGGAAATAAGTGATGGACTGGATAAAGAAGAAGCGTATGGAGATTGGCCTGGCCGCTGCAGTAGTATTGATGATTGCGGCCATTTGTATTTATAATAAGGCAAACCCTATTACTTATACCATGTATGAAAATGGGACCATCAATTACGTAAAGGCAAGGGTGCTGGAAGTGACGGATCAGCAGCTGGAGCCGGTGGAGGAAGCAGAGGGACGCTGGCTGGGAATCCAGGAACTGAAGGTGGAGCTTCTTAACAAGGGCCATTCCGGGGAAATCATTACTGTAACCAATTACCTGAGTACGACCCATAATGTTTATGCCAAAAAGGGGCAGTCATTAATTATCAAGGCGGATTGCCCTGAGGGGGTGGAACCGTTTTATTCTGTCTATAATTACGACAGAACTACAGGACTTATGATGACCGGCATTGTCTTTCTGGCGTGTATGGTGCTGGTAGGGCGGGGAAAAGGAGTAAAAAGTATTCTTAGCCTGGCATTTACCATGTTTTTTATCATAGCGTTTCTGCTTCCCATGATATACAGGGGCTATTCCCCCGTACTTTTGAGCATTCTTACGATTCTTGTCTCCACGGCTGTCTCCATGCTGCTTCTGAACGGGTACAGCGCGAAGACACTGACGGCTATCGCCTCTACCATGACGGGAGTGCTGGTGGCAGCAGGGGCGTTTGCGGTCATAACTGCGGTTCTGCATCTCGACGGCTATAACGAAAGTCAGGCGGAGGAGCTTTTGCTGATTTCCGAAAATACAGGGCTGAAAATCCGGTATATTCTTTTCGCAGGAATCCTGATCGCCTCTCTGGGAGCGGTTATGGATATGTGTATGTCCATTGCGGCCTCTCTTTTTGAGATGAAAAATCAGAATCCTTCCATGGATTTTAAAGCGATTGTCAAAGCCGGGTACGCCATTGGAAGAGATATGATCGGCACCATGTGCGCGACTCTGGTCCTCGCATTTACCGGGACGGCCCTTACCATGATGCTGGTACTGATCTCATACGGTGTTCAGCCGGAGCAGCTGATGAATTCGGATTATATTGCGATTGAGGCGGCTCACAGTCTGTCAGGCAGTCTGGCTGTTATCCTGTGCGTTCCGGTGACTTCATTCTTATCCGCGTATGTGCTGGAACGAAATAACAGAACTAAATAAAAATAATTATCATTATCACTATTGCAAAGAGAGGAAGACTCTGCTATACTGTAACCAGATGGAAATGGCTGGAAATATCACGGCCGTTACCATTGAGTAAATCATGCAAAGGCAGATTGTCATTGAACTATAAAACAGGATATTGCATTTTCCATATGACAGGGTGCCTTTGCGGCACTCTGTTTTCCGGTTCATGAGGCTGCACAGTCATGCCATGCCGGACGGCAGCATAAAATAAACCTGGTTAGAGGAGGAGTTTATCATGATAAATATTCAGAAGGCGGCCATTATCGGCTGCGGATTTGTAGGAACATCAATTGCATTTTCCCTTGTACAGAAGGGGATTTTTTCGGAACTGGTTCTGATTGACGCCAATGAGAAAAAGGCGGAAGGGGAGGCGATGGATCTAAGCCATGGACTTCCGTTTACGAAGCCTATGGAGATCAGGGCCGGAAGCTATGAGGATATCGCCGACTGTGCCATGATCATCATCACGGCAGGTGCGAATCAGAAGCCTGGAGAGACACGGCTCGACCTGGTCCATAAAAATGTGGAGATTTACAAGAGCATTATACCGAAGATTGTGGAGAAGAACCAGGAGGCGACGCTTCTCATCGTCTCTAATCCGGTGGATATCATGACGTATGTGGCGCTTAAGCTTTCCGGTTATCCCCGCCATAAAGTGATCGGCTCCGGAACCGTTCTGGATACGGCCAGGCTGAAATACTTGTTGAGCCGTCATCTCGACGTGGACAGCAGAAGTATTCATGCATTTATCATCGGGGAGCACGGCGACAGTGAGCTGGCTGTGTGGAGTGCGGCTAACGTATCAGGGATCCCGCTGAATCATTTTTGTGAACTGAGGGGATATTTCGATCATATGGAGTCCATGGACCGCATTTACCAAAGCGTCCGGGACAGCGCATATGAAATTATAGAGAAAAAGGGGGCCACCTACTACGGTGTGGCTATGGCGGTCTGCAGAATCGCTGAGTCTGTGATCCGGAATGAACATTCCATCATGCCGATATCGGTTTACTTAGACGGGCTTTATGGACTTCACGATATTTGCTTAAGTATTCCGACGGTAGTCGGCCAGGAAGGAGCGGAAAAGGTGCTGGATATTCCGCTGGACTTAATGGAGATGGGAAAACTGGTGTATTCGGCAGAAGAGTTAAAGAAGATTATTGGAGAATTGGAGCTGTAGTGTTTGCCTGCAAATGAATCTTAGTTCACAAATCTGAATGAAATGTGGAAAACAGCTTTTCATCTTTAAAATAATGTAGATAGAATTTGTCCAGACAAAATCCGGACATAGCGAACGCACCTGTATTTGGCGTGTACGTTATGCCCGGATTTTTTTATGGCAGGCAGAAAACAAGACGGTCATGGAATATACAGGAAACCCCGCCGTTTTTATGGCATAACATCTCCCAAAATCTAATTTGGCAGCTTTTCTTTATTCTGTTGCAGATGGTGCAATCTCAGGATTCAATTTTAAGTGTCTCGTAAGCTGGAAATATTACCGTTAATCATAGTGATATTAACGGTACTTACATATCTGGATAATCACCAGAATAGAAAATGAGCTATCCTCTCTGGCCAGAGGATAGCCCGGTAACTTAAAATTACTGTTTGCTTGATCGGCAATCATCGGTTTCTTGTTAGCCCTTGATTACATCTAGTTACATTATATACTGGGTACTTGTATTTTTCAAATACCCTTTTAAATAAAATATTACAATTCCTTGAAATATTCTTATATCGTTATCTGCTCAACCTCATCCCCTCCGAGGAATACCACAGCCTCAAACGCCCGAAGTTTCATATGCACCTCGCAGGCCGGAGCATCTTCATAATTCCCAATCAGCCGGATCCCGTTTTCAGGAAGGCACTCTTTTGGAAGGTCAATGACAGCCGGATCTGAGAAAAAGTTAAGAACCACCAGGAGCTTCTGCCCCTGATAGCGCCGTGTGTAGGCATAAATGGACGGATGTTCTTCGCATACCGGATTGTAGTCTCCATAGACAACTACTTTATGATTTCTGCGGATACGGATCAGATCCTGATAGTAATGATAGATACTTTCCCTGTCACGGATGGCCGCTTCCGCGTTTATCTCCGTGTAGTTTGGATTGACGGGAATCCATGGGACTGCGTCGGTGAATCCGGCATTCGGGGAGGCATCCCACTGCATAGGCGTCCGGGCATTGTCGCGCCCTTTGGCGTAGATCGCTTCCATAACGTGTTCCGGATCCTCGTGAAATACCGTGACTGCCTCGGCATAATGGTTGAGCGTGTCGATGTCTTTGTACTGGTCGATGGAGTCAAACCGGATGTTGGTCATACCCAGCTCCTCGCCCTGATAGATATAAGGAGTTCCCTGGAGTGTATGGAGAAATGTGGCCAGCATCTTGGCACTTTCCACGCGGTATTTTCCATCATCTCCAAAGCGGCTTACCATTCGTGCCTGATCATGGTTATTTAAGTACAGACTGTTCCAGCAGCCATCCGCCAGGCTGGTCTGCCATTTCCCGAATACGGCTTTCAGTTCAGACAGCTTCCATTGGCGGATCTGCCATTTGTCTTCACCGACCGCATCGAGGTACATGTGCTCGAAGGTGAAGACCATGTTTAATTCATGGCGGTCTTCGTGAGTATAGAGGCGCGCCTGGTCCGTGGTGACGGAGACCATCTCGCCGACTGTGATGAAATCCCGCTGGCTCAGGATGCGCCGGTTCATTTCCTGGAGATATTCGTGGACGTGCGGGCCGTTGGCAAAGTAAGGTGTAGCCAGATAGGGGCCATCCTCAGGCATATCCGGAAGCTCCGCGACCTTGGAGATGTAGTTGATTACATCCATGCGGAAGCCGTCGATTCCTTTATCCGTCCAGAACTGCATGATGCGGTACACCTCTTCCCGCACAGACGGATTATCCCAGTTCAGATCAGGCTGTTTTTTTGTATACAGGTGCAGAAAATACTGATCACCCTCCGGTTCCTTTTCCCAAGCAGAAAATCCGAAATGACTGCACCAGTTGTTAGGCGGCAGACCTCCCGGTTTCCCATCCCGAAAGAAGTAATAATCCCGGTAGGGGCCGTTTTTGTCCTTTAACGCAGCCTGGAACCAGGGATGCTCGTCAGAGGTATGGTTGACTACCAGATCCATCATCAGTTTTAGCCCTTTCTCGTGCATTGCATTAAGCAGCCGGTCAAATTCCTCCATGGTCCCAAACTCTTCCATGATTTCGCAGTAGTCACTGATGTCATATCCATTATCGTCATTGGGAGAACGGTAGATGGGGGAAAGCCAGATCACGTTCACACCCAGCTCTTTTAAATAATCCAGTTTCCGGATAATTCCCCCCAGGTCTCCGATTCCATCCCCGTTGGAATCCATAAAGCTTCTCGGATAAATCTGATAGACAACCGCCTCTTTCCACCAGGTTTCTTTCATTGAAATCCCCTCCTTTTAACGCTATTGTAGCATGAGATGACTGATTCCACAAACGTTTTCATTCATATTTGGAAAAGAAGTAAATATTATATATAAAATATTTGACTTTTACGTGCAATATTGTAATAATAGAATCAGATTAGTTCCGCAAACGTTTTGGAGAAGTGAGGTGCTTTAATGGAAAAAATAGAATTGGGAGAATGGAGCGTGTCAGTGCCCCGGTGGGACCGGGCGTGGCAGCCCCAGATGGAATCGCTGTTCTGCCAGGGAAACGGGTATCTGGGGGTACGATACGCGGTGGATGAGCCGGTTCCCGGACAGAAACGCGATACGTTTATCGCAGGGACGTATGATTCCTGTTTTGGAGAGGTTTCTGAACTTCCGAATCTTCCGGATGTGATGGGAAAGGAGATTACCATTGACGGGGAGCTGCTCCAGCTGAGCGAAAGAAATCATGAGGATTACTGCGTCATGCTTCATCTGGATAACGGACTGGCAGAAAGGCGCTTTACCTATAAAACGGAACAGGGAAAACGGGTAAAGGTAAAGATGGAGCGCTTTGTGTCGTTAAAGAACCGCCACCTGCTGATGCAGAGACTGTCTTTAATTTTGGAGGAACCGGCGGAACTGGAGATCAGGACCGGAATCAACGGACAGGTGAGTAACAGCGGAGCCCAGCATTTTACGGAAGGTACGAGGCACTGCATTCCGGGAGAGCGGGAGGAACTGGTATTTCAGGCATGGGATTCAGGTGTGCGCTTTGCCGCTGCCTGCGCTCCGAGGCTGAGTGCAGGATCATACCGCGCTTCCATCGATATGGACCGGCGCAGGATTGGGACGCTCTACCAGATTTTTGCAAAAAAGGGGGAGGAGATCGTACTTGAAAATGCGGCCGCTATTTATACTTCCAGAGATATCGAGTATTGGGACGGTGAAAGCCCTTTTGCAGATACACCTTTCAAAGAATCCGCATGTGGGAAATATAAGAGCCCTTCCATAGTGGAAGATGCCAACGCACTGGCGGCCGAAGCCGCCAATGCAGGATTCGGCTATTCGCTGAACGAGAGCGGCGAGGCGTGGCAAAAATACTGGGACTTACATGATATCCGGATTGACAGCGACGATGTATTCGATTCCTGCGCGGCCAGATTTGCCCTTTACCACCTGCGGATCATGACGCCGGTGCATGACGAGCGGATGAATATTGGCGCCAAAGGGCTGTCCGGGGAGGCCTATAAGTGCCATACGTTCTGGGATACGGAGATGTTTCTTTTCTCTTCCTGGCTGTACACAGAGCCGGAAGTGGCCAGACGGCTGCTCCGTTACCGTTATCTCACGCTGCCGAAGGCGAAGGAAAAGGTGGCTAAATATGGCTGTGAGGGCGCATTATTTCCATGGGAGAGCGCCTGGATTACAGACGGAGAGGTGACGCCGTCAGAAGGCGCGCCCGATGTGGTGACGGGAAAGCCGATTCCTATCTATACCGGCATCCAGGAGATCCATGTCAATGCAGATATTGCGTATGCGGTCCACCGGTATTTTGAGGCGACAGATGATCAGGCATTCATGGAAGAATGCGGCTTTGAGATGATTCTGGAAACCGCGCTTTATTGGGCTTCCCGCGCAGAGTGGAACGAAGAAAGAAAACAGTATGATATAAACGGCGTGATCGGGCCGGATGAATACAGCGAGCATGTATCCAATAATGCATACACGAATTATATGGCGTCATGGAATATCCATGAAGCACTCCGGATTTTGGAAAGGCTCAGACAGACCGGAAGAGAAGACCTTTTAGCGGCTCTGGAACAAAAGACAGGGGCTGTTACCAGGGAGGAATGGATGCGGGAACGGGCAGAGAAGCTGACGCTTCCACAACCGGATTCCAGAGGAATTATTCCTCAGGACGAGGCGTTTTTAAGTCTTCCGGAATTGGATTTAACGCCCTTTCGAAAGGGTGGGAAAAAGATACTGGAGCATTACAATGTAGAACAGCTCTGCGGATATCAGGTGTTAAAACAGGCGGACGTAGTAATGCTGCTGTCCTCAATGCCGGATCTGTTTCCTGAGGATATTATTCTTAAAAATTACCAGTACTACGAAGAACGATGTGTACATGATTCCTCCTTAAGCTTTAATGTGCACAGCATGGCGGCAGCCCGCCTTGGAATGGAAGAGGAAAGCTTTCGGTTGTTCCGGAAGGCGGCCGAAGTGGATTTAAACAGTGGACTGACCTCGGCAGAGGGAATTCATGCGGCGGCGATGGGAGGAATCTGGCAGTGCATCGTTCTGGGCTTTGCCGGCGTATCGGTAAAGGACGGGCGTCTGTCTGTAGAGCCCCATCTGCCGAAATCCTGGAGGAGCGTGTCATTTTCGTTCGTCTGGAAAGGCGAAAGGATGGAACTGACGGTGGATCATAAGGAGGTGCGGTATGGTAAAACTGGTGGATGTAGCAAGGGCCTGCGGTCTGTCGGTGTCACAGACGAGCCGGGCGCTTAACGGAAGGCAGGATGTCAGCGAGGAGACGAAACGGCGCGTGAGTCAGACGGCCGCGGCCATGGGTTACGTGAAAAATCTCACGGCACAGACACTGTCTGCGAAGACGCCGATGCAGCTGGCGGTGGTGGTAACCGGGGTCAGTGAGCAGACGGAGAATTCCTCCTTTTTCTTTGGCATTATGCAGGGAGTGAATTCATTTGCCAATCAGAATGGATATGAGACCGTGGTATATATGATGGAGAAAAGTCCGGAGTGCTTTGAGACGTACTGCAGGCAGAGGGGCGCGGGCGGAATGATCCTGATGAACGCGGATTACGATGAATCGGCGGTTAAGAAGGTGGCTGAAGGGAATTTTCCCTGTGTCTTTATAGATATTCCGTATACAGGGGAGAGAAAGGGATGCGTCATCGTCAACAACGCCTATTACTCGAGACTAGCTGTGGAACACATGGTGAAACGGGGCAGAAAACGCATTGCCATGATTACCGGCAGCGGGCATTCCATCGTGGAAAAGGAGCGGGAAGAGGGATATATGCAGGCACTCCGTCAGGCGGGGCTTACGGTTAAGCCGGAATGGATTGTAAAGGGGGATTTCCGCTATGATATGGCTCATGAGCAGGCGGTCCGGCTCATGGAAAAGGAACCGAAAATTGACGGATTCTTTTGCGCCAGCGATTTAATGGCTCTGGGAGTGATCAATGCCCTGCGCGGACAGCATATCAAGATTCCGAAGCAGGTTTCCGTGTTTGGATTCGACGGACTGTTAAGCAGTGAGTATGCCAGGCCCAAGCTGTCAACGATACGTCAGAATCAGAAATACAAGGGGTTTCTGGCCGCCAGAATGCTGGCGGATATTCTGGGAAATGAAGCGTATGAACCGACCGTGGTTGTGCCCTGCGAAGTATGCCTCCGGGAATCGGTATAGAGAGGTGGGAGGATGAACTGGTATAAACACATTCCGATGCAGAGAAAGATTCTGGCTGCCTGTCTCGTTGTAATCCTGGTTCCATTGACCATACTGGTCAGTCTCATTCTGAGAAGAAGCATGGACGAGGAGATTGACAGAAGTACGGTAAATATGACTCAGGCAAACGAGATGATCGATGACAGGCTGGAAACCATTGTGAACCATTTGAAGACCACATCCGCCATGTATCTGGTCTATCCGGATATTATACAGTTTGTAAAAAATGATTTTAATATGGACCGGCCGGAATACATTACCACTTTAAGGGAACTGAGAAAAAATGTAATGTCCGCGAAAATCAATCCCTACGTCTCCAGCATTACCTATTTATCCAACGGGAACAACGCCTACAGCGGTGCCGGATATAATGAGACTTATATGAAGCGGATTGAAAGCTTTGCCGGGACCATGAAGGCGGAAAAGATAAAAAATATGTTGTCCCCGGTCTATGAGACAGTAATCAACCAGCAGAGTGTGAAGACGATCACCTACGGCTTTTCGCTGGTGGATACGTATACGTTTGAACCGGTGGGGGATGCCTTTATCAACCTGGATTTAAAACAGTTCGGGCAGAGTTTCATGGTCTTTACAGAAGATGGAAGCATGGATACCATGGCGGTGCAGGGGGATTACGTCATTTATCAGGGACCGCGCGTGACGGATGCCATGGCAGCCGGTGTAAGGCAGGCGCTTTCTGAGAAAAAGGAAGAGTTTGCAGCCAATAAAAACCAGGTGATGGACTTGAGTCTTTCCGGGGAAGACTGGCGGCTGGTGGCTACATATAATGAAGCGCTGGATTTAACCATCATCAGTATGGCGGCGGGGCGGGTGCTGAAGCTTCATATGATGCAGGGAATGGCATCCTATATCATCATTGTCGTGATTATGACCGCAGTCTTTATCGGCGTCAGTATCCTGTTGAGTGTAAAACTGACGCGGCCTATCCGGGTGCTGGAGGAGGGCATGCATCAGGTAGAAAATGGGAAACTGGTCCCTATCACGCAGGAGCTGAACCGCCAGGATGATTTGGGCCGACTGATTCACGGTTTTAACAACATGACGGCAAGGCTGAAGGAAAGTATTTTGAGGGAGTATGAATCAAAAAATTTACAGAAAAAGGCGCAGATCATGATGCTGGAGAGCCAGATTAATCCTCATTTTCTGTATAATACGTTAAATGTGATCAATTCCATTGCCATACTGGAGGACGTACCGGAGATATCCGAACTGGCGACCGGGCTGGGGGATATGTTCCGTTATAACATCAGCGGAGGAAGCCTGGTGACCGTGATGGATGAGATCACGCAGATCGAGCGTTACACCAATATTCAGAAGCTGTGTATGGCAGGACAGATCGAAGCTGTTTTTGATGTCCCGGAAGAGGTAAGAGGGAAGAAAATCCTTAAGTTCCTGCTTCAGCCGCTGGTTGAGAATTGTTTTGAACACGGTTTTTCCCGGGATAAGAGGGATGGCCGGATTGAGATTTCAGCTTCCTCACAGGAAGGTGTCGTAACACTGACGGTAGAGGACAACGGCTCAGGAATGTCGGGAGCCCGGCTTAAGCAGCTGAAGGAAAAGTGCCGGGAGCAGGGAGCTCTGTGCCTGGATAAAGAAGAGACCGACTCCATCGGACTGCTGAATGTGAATTTTCGTTTGAAGAATTATTATGGAGAAGAGTATGGTTTGATCCTGGAGAGTGAAGAGGGACGGGGAACAAAGATTACCATCAGGATACCTGAGGGTGAAAAATAGTCATAGGAAGCAGGTGAGGTCATGAGGTTTGCAGTTGCGGATGATGTTCTTTTGGCCAGAAAGGCTGTGGAAAAATTAATACTGGAATGGGACCGGGACAGTACAGTCTGCTGCTCCTGTGACAATGGGGATGAGGTTTTAAAGGTTCTGGAAGATCAGAAGGTGGATGTGCTGGTTACGGATATCCGTATGCCGGGACTGAATGGAATCGCCTTATCCGAAGTGGTGCGCCAGCGTTTTCCATCGGTGGATGTGGTTTTGGTAAGCGGTTACGCTACCTTTGATTACGCCAGGGCCGCCCTTCACAACGGAGTGCGGGATTATCTCTTAAAACCGCTGAAAAGAGAAGATCTGTTTCATACCCTGGATGCGATAAAGAAAGCGCGCGCGGAGGAAAAAAGGCAGGAAGACCTGCTCCGTGAGGTACAAAAGCGTGCCGGAAGCTTTTTGCTGCTCCGGTATTTATCCGGGGAAGAGCGCCCTGAGGATGTGCTGCCCAGGGAGATGACAGGGCTAAAAAACGGCTGCTTTTTTGCGGCTCAGATTATGGTGAAAGGCGTGAAGTTTGAGGAGCTGTCGATACGGCTTCGTGATCTGTCCTTTAGCAGAGACTTGATATTTGAGGACATCCTGCACTCTGGTGCGGGAGTTATTGTTTCCTGCGGGGAAGAACGTGCTGTGGCGGTATATGATAAGAAAATCCGGGCATTGGGCACATTGGCGGAACAGGAGAGGAAGGAGGGGCATCCGGCTGCTGTCGGGGTCAGTATGCTGCTCACCGGACCGGATTCCATAAGGGAGGCTTATTCTCAGGCGAGAAGGGCCTGTTGTCTGCGGCTCCAGGACCCGGAACGGGGATTATACCGATTTGATAACGACAGGGGAAAAGAACTGCTCTCAAAGGAAGACCTGCATTTAATCAGAAATCACCTGAATGCAAAACGGGTAAAGGAAGCAAAAGAGTTCTGCTTAAAAAAGCTGATCCAGCCGGATATGACGACGGTTCTGCAGTTGGAACAGTCATATCAGGCGCTGCTGGGCATCTGTTTCACTATGGATATGGAAGCGATTTACCGGCCTCTCTGGGACTTTGATGACATGAACGGACTTCTGGATTATATCTGCAGTATGGCGTGCTGCAGCGGGGAAACGGACCGAACCGTAAATGAAGGGGATATCATCGATGAGATTCAGGCATTCCTGGAAGATAATTATTATTGCGAGATCTCTTTAAACGAACTGGCCGCCACGAAGTATTTTATGAACCCCAACTATTTGAGCCGTCTCTTTAAGGCACGGACCGGAATGGGATTTTCTAAATATCTGTTGGGACTGCGCATGAAAAAGGCGGAAGAACTTTTAGAGAACGGAGATATGAATATCAATGAGGTGGCGCTCATGGTGGGATATACCAGTCCCTCATATTTTATTCAGAACTTTAAGAAATATTTCGGCCGAACTCCTGGAACACAGAGAAATAAGCCTGAGCTGCGTTAATGTAAAAATATAAAAAAGAACGTGTAATATAAATGTAAAATTAATGCATAATAACGAAAAAGTAATATAATTTATATGTTCTGATGTCAGTTTTGCAATATGATTCGTAAAAATAAACACTATAATATGGGTATAAGATACAAGTGACTTATACCCATATTTTTCGCATGATAAGGAGGATGTCTATGAAAAAAGTATTGAGTGCAGCAATGGCGGCAGTAATGGTAGTGTCCATGGCAGGATGCGGATCAGCCGGCAAAACCGCGGAGACCACGACAGCGGCACCGGCGGCAGCCACAGAGAAAACGGAGGAGACAACGGCAGCCGACACGAAAGAGGCCGCATCGTCAGGAGAGGTGACAACGATTGAGTTCTTCCAGATGAAGGACGAAGGAACCGACTATTACACAGCGCTGATCAAGGAATTTGAGGCACAGAACCCGGATATCAAGATCGAGTATACCAATGTTCCGGACGCAGAGACGGTTCTGATGACGAGAATGGCTTCTGACCAGGTTCCGGATGTATTTACCCATTTCCCGCTGGATGCTTCCTTCCGGGAGCAGGTAAAGGCCGGTTACATGATGGATTTAACCGGGGAAACAATGCTTGAAAATGTGGCGGATGATATTCTGGATATCAGCCTCATCGACGGCAAATCGTATTCTGTTCCGGTATCCTTAAACATGCTGGGCGTTTACTACAACAAAGATTTATTTGATAAGGCAGGAGTTGAGATTCCCACAACCATTGAAGACTTATACAAGGTCTGTGATACGTTAAAAGCAGCCGACATCACACCGTTTACGTTCCCGGATAAGGATGTATGGACAGTCCGCCAGTTCTGTGACCGTGCCAGCGTTACCATGCTGGAAGATCCGGTAGGACTGTTTGAAGACATTGCAGCAGGAAAGACGACAGCTGCTGATTCCAGGGAACTCCGCCAGATGGGCGAGACTATCGTAAAGCTGCGCCAGTACGGCCAGGAGGATAACCTGGGAACCGGCCAGGAGCAGGCCATCGCAGATTTTGCAAACGGCAAGGCAGCCATGTTCTTCTCAGGGACCTTTGCGTACCCGGAGATTGTAAAGAGTAATCCGGATCTTCCGTTTGCCATGTTCCGTTACCCGTCATTTAATGGAAGCAGCATCGACCGTCTGGGTGTCAACATTGATACGGCATTCAGTATCTCCGCATCGACAAAATATCCGGAAGCGGCAAAACGTTTCGTAGAGTACTGTACCAGCCCTGAAAATGCGCAGCAGTTCTCCGATTACGATGGAACTCCGTCGGCGATCAAGGGTGTCAACTTCAATAAGAGTGAGTTTGAGTCCATGTTTAAGGATTATATCCAGACCGGTAAGACCATGAGTGTTCCATCCAACAGCTGGCCGCCGTCATTCGGTGGTGAGTACGGCAATATCTGCCAGGAATTGATTGATACTAAGGATGTAGACCAGTGGCTTGACAACTTAAATCAGTTGATTATGGATACCTATAATAACTAAGATTTTACGAGAGGGTGAGAATCTTGCATGCGCTGATTTCACCCTCTTTCTATCAGAAGAAAAGAATCGTTCAGAAAGGGTGATGGACCGTGAAAAACAAACCAAAACGGCCGAAGGCGGGCCGGGCTGCCTATATGGCATTTACACTGCCGGCAATTATTTTATATACGGTCTTTTTCGTGTTTTCAGTAATCTATGGAATCTACTACAGTTTTACGAACTGGAACGGATATGCGAAGGAGTATAAATTTGTCGGTATCAACAACTACACAAGGCTGTTTTCAGACCGGGTTTTCAAACGTGCGCTGGTCTTTACGGTTGAATACAGTGCAATTCTTGTGGTGGGAGTTATCACGATTGCGCTGATTCTGGCGGTTATTCTGTGTTCAAAGATAAAGCAGCAGACCTTTTTCCGGGCTGCCTTCTTTTTCCCGGCTACGCTGAGTCTCGTGACCATAGGCCTGGTTTTTAATGAGATCTATTACCGGGTAATTCCGCTGATCGGAAAGAGTTTCAATATTGGTTTTCTGAGCAAAAATATTTTGTCCAGCTCCTCCACGGCCATGTGGGGCATTCTCATTGTCCATATCTGGAGAAGTGTGTCCATCCCCATGGTGCTGCTGATTGCGGGAATGCAGAATATCTCCGGTGATTTGTACGAGGCGGCTGCCATCGATGGAGCCAATGGAATTCAGCGCTTCTTCCGCATCACGCTGCCTCTTCTGATGCCGGTATTAAGCGTCTGTATCATCCTGGTGACAAAAGAAGGTCTGACGGTCTTTGATTATATCACAGTCATGACCAGCGGCGGGCCGGCGGGATCTACGCAGTCCATAGCGTTCCTGATCTATGAAAATGCCTTCATGAACCAGAAATTCAGTTATGCGATCACCCAGTCTGTCGTTATCTTTGTTCTGGTGTGCGTCGTATCGTATTTCCAGTTCAGGACGACGAGGAAGGAGGACTGACCATGAATGAAAAAAAGAAAAGCCGGCTGCGGCCCTCCGGTATCCTTAAGTATCTGTTCCTGGTCCTGGGCTGTCTGGTGATAGCCGCGCCCCTGTATGTGACGATTATTACTGCATTTAAGACGAGAGAGGAATCGACGGTTAATTTCTTCTCCTTTCCCAGTCAGTTCTATTTGGGAAATTTTCGCGAAATTATTGAAAAACAGAACTATTTCCGTTATTTAGGAAATACCGTTATTATTACGGTCTGTTCCCTGATCTTAATGGCGCTTGTCATTCCCTCGCTGTCTTACGCGCTGTCACGGAACATGAGACGGTCAAAATTCTACCGTTTCTCCTATATCTATCTGGTCATCGGCCTCTTCGTGCCCTTCCAGGTAGTTATGATTCCGTTGGTGAAGATCGCCAGTTCCTTTCACATGTCCAATATCTGGGGACTGATTGTCTTAAACCTGGTGTTTGCACTGCGCGACGGCGTGTTCCTTTTTGTAGCTTATATGGACAGCGTGCCGCGGGAACTGGAGGAGAGTGCGTTTATCGACGGAGCCGGAGTGGTTCAGACGTATATCCGGATTGTGTTTCCTCTGGTAAAGCCCATGACTGCGACAATCATGATTTTAAATGGGCTTTCCGTATGGAACGACTTCATGCTTCCGCTGCTTCTGCTAAATAAATCCAAGGACAGCTGGACACTGCAGCTGTTTCAGTATAATTTTAAGACCACGTATTCCTTTGACTATAATCTGGCCTTTGCGTCATTTCTGCTTTCCATGCTGCCGGTAATGGTTGTCTATGTGTTTGCACAGAAATATATTATTCAGGGGCTGACCACGGGCGCGGTCAAAGGCTGAGTGCGAAAGGAGACCGATATGGAAATCAAATATCTTGGTACAGCCGCCGCAGAAGGGTGGCCGGCCGTGTTTTGTACCTGCGAGGCTTGTAAAAGGGCGAGAAAGCTGGGAGGAAAAAACATCAGGACCCGTTCTCAGGCTGTTGTAGACAATACAGTGCTGATCGACCTTCCGCCCGATACATATCTTCACGTCCTTCGGGAGGGCATGGAGATTGACACGATTGAATCGGTGTTGATTACCCATTCCCATCAGGACCATTTCTATCCCATGGAGCTGCTGATGCGGGGCGAGCCGTACGCACACCGGCCAGGTGCGCCGGTTCTGACGGTTTATGGAAATGATAAGGTGGAAGCGGCATACCGGCTGGCAATGGAAATGAACGACAGTCCTACGCTTCACGCTCAGCTGGATTTCAAGCGGGTAAGACCCTTCGAACCGGTCGGTCTTCCCGGCGGATATGTGGTGACGCCGCTGGCTGCCAACCATGCAAAAGACGAAAACTGTCTCGTATACCTTCTGGAAAAGGATGGCAAACGCCTGTTTTATGGTCATGATTCGGGAAACTATCCGGAAGAGACGTGGGATTATCTGAGAGGAAAAATGATCGGCCTTGCCAGCTTCGACTGTACCAATATAGAGGCACCTGATGGAAATTACCACATGGGGCTGCCTGACAACCGTTATGTAAAAGCACGCATGATTCGTGAGGGATGCGCCGGAGAGAACACAGTGTTTGTGATCAATCATTTCTCCCACAATGGAAAGCTGATGCACGAAGAGATCGTGGACTGTGTCCGCGAGGACGGATTCGTGGTGGCATATGATGGTATGACGGTGGGATTCTGATCATGGAAATGGGGGCGTGTTTAAGGAGAAAGCAGAAGGAAGTGTTTCTGTTCTGCTGGACCGGTTATTTCCTGACGTATTTCGGACGGCTGAATTTATCCGTGGCAATGAACGCCATGGCGCTGGAATTTGCCAGCGGCGCCGCGGTGATCGGCCTGACCGGGAGTGTGTTTTTCTGGGTCTATGCGGTGGGAAAGCTGGTCAACGGTTATGCGGGGGATTATCTGGACAACAGGCATCAGGTGTTTTTCGGACTGATGGTGTCTGGAGCTGCAAATGTGGCTATCGGGTTCGTCCACAACATATGGATCATCATCCTTTTATGGGCGGTGAACGGATTCGCGCAGAGCGCCATCTGGTGTAATATGATCAGTCTGATTGCCCACTGGTTTTACGAAGAACAGCACGCGGGAGCCGCGGTGTGGCTGTCCACCTCCATGGTGGGAGGAACGCTGGCCGGATGGGGGATCTGCGGCTTTATTATCCGGGCGGCATCCTGGCAGTGGGTATTTTTAATACCTGGCTTCGCCCTGATTCTGTTTGCATTTTTGTGGAAGACGTATGTAAAAAATACGGCGGTGGAAGCCGGATTTACGGATTTTCAGAGCGTTCGGGTGGTGAAACCGTCCGCGGCATTTCTGGAACATGCGGACTCCTCGTCAGGCATCGGAAACCGGCTTGGGAAGTTTATACTGGCTTCAGGTCTGATCTGGATTATACTCGCCTGTCTGGCGCAGGGGGTGATCAAGGATGGAATCGGGCTGTGGGGACCGACCATGATACAGGATATCTATGGCGTGGACGCCGGCACGGCCTCATTCCTGCTGTTGTTTATACCGGTGATGAATTTTATGGGCATCACCCTGGTGGGAATGATTCAGAGAAAACGGCTTCTGGAGGAAGAAATGCTGGTGGTGATCATGATGGTACTTTCCGTGTTTATCCTGGCTTCCCTCCGCGTCTTTATGGGGAAATCGCTGACTGCCGGGGTACTTTTATTAGGCGGCGTCAGCGCCGTGATGTACGGCGTGAATACGATTTTGCTGGGAGTATTTCCGCTTCACTTCGCAAGGGCCAATCGGGCCAGCTTCGTATCAGGGCTCCTGGATTTCTGCTCCTATGTGGCCGCCGGTCTGTCCTCGGTGTTTTCTGGGCTGGTTATCCAGCTGGGGCTGGGGTGGAACAGCGTGTTTCTGGTGTGGATGGCGCTTACGGTGATGGGGATTGGGGCGTTGGGGGTGTTTGGGTGGAAGTATAAGGCGCAGACCGGGAGATAGAATGGAAACGGAATAAGAGGGGAATAAAAAGTCATAAACTAAATGAGTCAGACTTTTTATTCCCCTCTTTTCCAGTGCGATTATTCGATTCTGGCGGTACCACGGATCTCTTCGAGGGATGAGATTCCCATTTGCCCGGCCAGCGCTTCTAAATCCTTCAACAGGCGATGCATAAAGTCTGGTCTGGAAAGATTGGCGGAGCCAACCTGTACCGCATAGGCTCCTGCCATAATGTATTCGATCACATCCTCTGCACATGAAATACCACCGATTCCAATGACGGGTATATCTACGGCCGTTGCCGCTCTGCGGCACATCAGGATTCCCACCGGTTTAAAGGCCGGGCCGGAAAATCCGCCGGAGCCGCCTCCGCCGCAGCGGTATGTTCCGGTCCGGATATCAATACAGGACCCGTTTAAGCTGCTGTAGCTGGTTATGGCATCGGCGCCTCCCTCCTGACAGGCCACCGATATTTCCTCTACAGGAATATCCCCTCCGGGCACCTTAGCGATCAGCCATTTGTGTGGGGCCGCCGCACGGACACGGGCTACAAGATCTTTTAATTCATCCGGGTTCTTCCAGTAGGGGGTTCCTGGTCCGTAGGGACAGTTCAAGTTGATTTCAATGCCCATGATCCGGTCCATCTGTTCAATAGAGGCGGCCAGTTCTTCCATTTGATATTTATCGACGGCTTTCATGTCAATAATAAGTGGTGTGGTTTCGCAGGGAAGATGTGGCAGTATCTCTTTTTCGAATTCAAAAATACTCATGTTGTTTTTAGATAGAGCGCTGATAAATCCATTATTGGTCTTACATATTTTTTTTGCCATGGTTGGTGATCCGCTGTCTATGAACATGGAGTTTGGCATCATGGCGCCCAGTTCATTCAAATCAAAGTATCTTGCGTGTTCGATTAAGTTTCCCAGCGTAGCCGCAGCGGGCATAAGCGGATTTTTTAAGTGGATATCTCCTATGGAAGATGGGATTGTTACATTTAAATTCATAATCAGTGGTCCCTCCTATTTAAAAGTCTGAAAACATTTCCGGTCTTTTTCAAAATCGATCATGTTAAATGGCAGATACGGTCCGTTGCAGCATACAGGGATGCCCATCTGGATATCGGGGCTGTGTAAGTAGCAGGACTTACAGGCGCCGATCCCGCATCCGATCCGGGTACTGGCAAATACCGTTGTACGTTCCTTTAAGGAATCATCAGCGCAGTTCATAATGGATTCGAGCACCGGTACGTTGAGAGCCATATATACGGCATCGGGGCCGTCCGTCAGATGTTTCAGCGCCTGGGATCCATCGGATACGAAGTGGGTAACGGAAGGAAGCAGTTCTTTGGGAACAGCGCTTTCAGAACCAATCAGGATCAAAGTTGGTGAGGCGCAGAAATGGATGAGCGGAGCCAGTAAATGAATCGTAGCAGGTTCTGCCACAAACACGGCGTTTGTGCCGGGGGTACAGCCAATTCCGTTAGCTCCCCATATGGCAGTCCCAGCGCCGGTAGCGAGAGGAAAGAGTGAAGAGTTCTTTGCAGCGATCACCTTTAGACCACGGTCAGTTCCTTCGTAAATCATGTATGGATAAGACCAGTGAAAACCGTCCCCCTGATTCTGGATCATAACAAACTGCCCAGGCTTATAAGTAAAATCCGGGTATTCCAGTTCAAGTAAGTGAAGCGGGCGGCCGTCATTGGCCGTCATCACATGCACGGATAAAACCGTGGAATCGAGTACGGGTAGGTAATCAGCCGGCTTCCATACGCCATCTTTTACCATCTCCTCCTGAAGCGGACGGGCCAGGGATAAGTACCGATCCCATTCGGGAGCCCTGTTGTCTTCCTCTGTATAGGGCAGGTCAATTAAGCCGAGCAAATTCTGATGCTTTAAAACGCTCACGGTAATAAGATCGGATAAGTTATTAAATCCAGCACCGCTGGTAGAAATATAGTCGGGACAATGATATTTTGACTGTCTGTAATACTGCTTTAGTTCCGGATCCGAAATCTCTTCCTGCGTGTCTGCAAATATCTCATCATAAAAGAGCCACACAATTTTACCTGCTTCAGTCACAATCTGAAGTCTTCCGGTCACACCCGGCTCCAGCTCTTTAGACAGACCGTAATACCTAGCCGGGCTGGGAACCGACATGCGGGCAGCTATCTTTTCAGCAAGAGGCAGCATGGAACGCTTAATACTGTTGGAGGCGCCGGCTACCAGATCAAAGTCTCCGGTCAGACGGTTTGCAGCTACCATCTGTTTTTCCACACTTGTGATTCCATTGACCAGAACGACCCCTGTGACGGCGGTACGCTCTTTGGAAGCCTGGAAGAAACTGTAGTCAGACAGGCGCTTGTCCACATTTTGAAAATGTCTCATATAGTAGGTGGGGCTGCACTGCTCATTGAATTCTACCATGACGATGCGCCCGTCATCTACCACCACTTCGAGGACGCCTAAGTGCCCGAGATCGCCGTTAAAGCAAGAAGAGAATCTGGCTTCTTCCCTATAGTAGCAGCCCTTGATTAATCCTTTTGGTGGCTGTACGCTCCAGGACAGGCGATCTAAAATAGATACTGTTTTTTCCCGTTGTTTCATTAAAAAATCCTCCTTTTTTTCTTGAGTATTTCTCGTTTGTATTGAGCATAATCCAGAAAAAATTGAAATTCTATAACTGAACTGACTTGAATTATAAATATTCTGACATATAGGGCGATATTATGTTATAATGTCATAAAAGTAGAAAATTAAGTCAAAAAAGTTATAGAATAGTGGCCTTCCATCTGCTTATACTGAATATACAACGAAAGAAAGGAAGGGGAAACGATATGAAAAAAAGAACCCTGAAGAGAATCGCCAGCTTTACACTTAGCAGTATGATGACCGTGAGCCTGCTTTCCGGATGCGGCGGTGGGAAACAGGCAGAGAGCCAGCCGGCAGCAGGCGAGGCAGCAATCGCGCAGACGAAGGGAGAGGAAAAGGAAGAACCATATGTGGTTACCATGCTGACTCAGGGGGAGCAGCAGGAGGATCTTCCGAGAATTATGGAGAAGGTAAATGAGATTCTGGTCAGAGATCTGAATATGAAGCTGAATCTTTTGGTAGCGCCGTATGGCAGCATAAATCAGCAGAGACAGCTGATGCTGACCAGCGGGGAACCCCTGGATCTCGTTTACCTGGATGCTTCCTCGGCAATTGGTTTCATGAATAATGGCCAGATTATAGATTTGAGTGATCTTATTGATAAGTATGGAACCAATATTAAGAAATACTGGGGGGATGAGGCGAAGTCTGCCAACATAGGTGGTTTTGTGTTCGGCGTTCCAAATTTGAACGAAGTCGGTAATATTCCGGCAATCGGAATGAGAAAAGACATGGTAGAAAAGTATAATATTGATGTAGAGAGCATTAAATCTCTTGAGGATCTGGAGCCGGTGCTTGCCATGATTAAGGAAAAAGAGCCGACTATGACGCCCGTTCATATCTGTGCGGACCAGCCGCCGATTTCACGCCAGCTCAGCGTGATTGATCCTCTGATCGACGGAATCGCCGTTCTGGATAACAGCGGACAGAATACCACTACAATTATACCGGTTACCCAGAGTGAGGCCTATAAGGAGAAGTGTGAGCTGTTCCATAAATGGTACCAGGCCGGATACATCAATCAGGATGCGGCAACTACTACGGTCCAGTTTGAATCTGCGTTTAAGGCGGGCAGCACGTTTTCCGCAATCATGGTCTGGCATCCCATGTCTCCCAAACAGTTTGGCGGCGTAGATATGGCTTATGCGTTTTTAGGGGAACACAGAGCATTATCGGGAGCTACCAGCAACGCAGATTACGGAATCGCCACTAATTCCCAGAACCCGGATAAAGCCATGCAGCTTCTGGATTACTTATATGGAAGTGAAGAGGTTGCACAGCTGTTAAACTGGGGTGAAGAAGGGAAAGACTGGGTATACGTCGACAAAGAACAGAATGTGGTCAGCTGGCCGGAAGGTGTGGACTCCAATAATGCAACGTATCATGCGCAGCTGTCCTGGGCTCTTCCCAATCAGTTTATGGCCAGCAGCTGGGAAGGCGTATGGGATCCAGATGTATTTGAGCAGATGTTAAAGTTTAATAAAGAGGGGAAGAAATCGAAGGGATTTGGCTTTGCCTATAATACAGAGTCCGTGGAGACAGAGCTTACGGCACTGAAAAATGTGCAGGAGAAATACCGTATTTCACTGGAAACCGGCGCTGTGGATCCAGCTGAATATCTTCCTCAGTACGAAGAAGCCTTAAAGCAGGCGGGACTGGATAAGCTGATCGAGGAGAAACAGAAACAGTTTGACGAGTGGCTTGCGGCTCAATAGGAAGATACCATGGATGAAAAAGTGAGAAAAAGAAAGTTCCGGTGGAAAAAATGGATTCCTATATTTGTTATGATGTCACCAGGGCTGATTTATCTGTTTATCAATAATTATATCCCCATATTCGGGCTGGTAATTGCCTTTAAAAAGGTGGATTTCCGTGAGGGTATCATGAATAGCCCATGGGCGGGGCTTTCAAATTTTACCTATTTATTTAAGACACCGGATGCCTTTATTATTACACGAAACACACTGCTGTACAATGTGGCATTCATTGCGATTAATACCAGCCTGAGCCTGACATTTGCGATTTTTATTAACGATATGAAAAATAAGTATTGCAAGAAGATCTATCAGTCAGCGGTGCTGCTTCCTTACCTGATGTCCGTTGTTATCATCGGTTATATCGTCTATGCACTGTTAAGCCCGGACAAGGGAATGATTAACAACAGTATATTAAAACCAATGGGGAAATCCCCTGTTTCCTGGTATATGGAGCCGAAGTACTGGCCATTTATCCTGATTCTGGTAAATGCCTGGAAGGGAGTGGGATATAACTGCCTGGTATTTATTGCAGGCATGGCCGGAATCTCACCGGGGTATTACGAAGCGGCTCAGTTGGACGGGGCGACAAAGTGGCAGCAGATCAAATACATAACACTGCCATGTATGAAGACTACAATTATTACTCTGGTACTGTTGAATATCGGAAGAATTTTTTACTCAGATTTCGGGCTGTTTTACCAGATCCCAATGAATTCGGGCGCCTTGTTTGACGTGACGAATACGATTGATACGTATGTATACAGAAGCCTGCTTCAACTGGGAAATATCGGCATGGCATCAGCCGCGGGCTTCTATCAGTCTCTGGTTGGGTTTACGCTGATTTTAATCTGCAACTTTATTGTGAGAAAAATAGACCGGGACAGCGCATTATTTTAGGGGGAGGGAAATACATGAGATCAAAAGACCAGAAAGTGTTTAACTTAATTTCCCATACCGTTATGATTCTTGTTACCGTCATGGCGGTACTCCCCTTTGTGCTCGTGTTTCTCTCCTCCATAACAGAGGAGAATACGCTGGTACTGAATGGATACTCCTTTTTTCCGGAGAAATTCAGTCTGTATGCCTATGAATACATTGTAATGAAGGGAAAAAAGATATTCAGGGCGTATGCGGTTACCTTGTTTGTTACGGTGGTTGGTACAAGTATCAACGTGATGATCTCAGCCATGCTGGCATATCCACTTTCCTTAAAGGATCTGCCGGGGAAACGGATCTTTACCTTTTACGTGGTATTTACACTGCTGTTTAACGGTGGGCTGGTACCGACGTATTTGATGTATACCTCGGCTTTTAACGTGAAGAATACTATTTTCGCCCTGATTGTTCCCAATCTCCTGATGCACACGATGAATGTGCTTTTGATGAGGACGTATTACAGCACCAGTATTCCTGCGGAACTGTTTGAGGCATCGGAAATTGATGGAGCGAGTCAGTTTAAGATATTTGGCAGTATTATTCTGCCGCTGGGAAAACCAATAGCGGTAACCATGGCGCTGTTTTCAGGCCTCAGCTATTGGAATGACTGGACCAATGGACTTTATTACCTGACTGGATATGATGGAGAAAAACTCTATAGTATTCAGAATTTCCTGAATAAAGTGGTGACAGATATTCAGTATTTAAACTCCAGCCAGGTTGGCTCAAATTCAGATATTCTGGCTAAACTTCCAACGGTTTCTGTCCGGATGGCAATTGCATTTGTGGCCATGATTCCGATTTTGGTATTGTTTCCATTTCTGCAAAAATATTTTTCCAAGGGTATTGCGATGGGGGCTGTCAAAGGCTGAGAGGTTAGAAGATGATGCGATGCGTCAGAGGGAGGACTTTCTATGAGGACAGAAAAGAGGACCGGGAATTCAATATCCAGCCGTTTAAGGCGGCTGATGACGATTCTCGTGCCTCTTTCTGCCCTTTATATCGGTATCAGCGTGGTCAGCACTTATTACTTTAAGAAGCAGATTGTGAGTTATGCAGAGACATTTGTGGACTTCTATATCGATAAGATTGAGACCACAGTTACAAACATCAACCGGCGTATGAGCATGCTGATCCTGGGGGAAGGAGAGACGGAGATCGAACTGAATTCCTATATCAACAGTATTAAAACAACTGATAACATCGCCTTCCGGAATTACTTTATTGGAAAACTGCGGGATGCCTTTCGCATGTACTCCATGGAGTATGGAAGCGAGTATCAGTTTTTTGCCTTTTTCCCGGAAGGGAAGCAGTATGTTGGGGCCAATGCGAATGATAAACTGGGGCAGGAGGTCTGGGAGCAGTACCGGGATGATATCACACATAAGCTGGAGAGGGAGACACTGATTCCCAATTCCGGGAGCCAGTACTGGCAGTTTGTGGAGGGAAGCGGCGGCTGCAATTATATTATAAAATTTTACAGTATCAGGGAAGTCTATGTTGGGTGCTGGATCCGGCCGGCCGACCTTATCGCGCCGCTGGAAAATGCGGTAAAGGACGGAAAAACGACAGCGCTTCTCTTTGACCAGAATAACCGATGCATTGCAGGGGAACGTACCATGGAGCCGGATACGATCACGATCGAACGGCGGTTCAGCAATCTGCCGTTTTCTGTGCGTCTGACCGTTCATGATTACGGTCTGTTTCAAAAGACATTTCTGATGCAGATGGGGCTCGTCTTTCTGGCGCTGGCCATGCTTTTTGTTACACTGTGCAGTATTTATTTTTTGTATAATAAAGTGTTAAAACCTATCAAAAAGTTTTCCAATAATCTGGAGCGGTTAAGCCGGGGCAAGACAGGGCTGGAGGAGATAAGCAGCAGTGAGCTGTCAGAACTGGAGCAGGCCAATGCAGAATTCCGGCAATTACTGCAGAAGATCAGCATGCTGCAGGAGGAGGTGTACGAAGGGGAAATAAAAAAACAGCTGATGTATATGGAGTACTTAAAGCTTCAGATTGAACCGCATTTTTATTTGAACTGCCTAAACTTTATCTACAATACAATCGATTTGGGCAAATACACCCAGGCCAGCAGGATGTCTGTCATGACAGCCGAATATATGAGGTATTTATTTAATAATGGCCGGGATTTTGTGTGCATCTGGGAAGAACTGGAGCATATCGGCCATTACTTAGAAATTCAGAAGCTGAGATTTGAGCACGCGTTTGATTACTATCTGGAGCAGGAGGAGGAGACGAGGGAGGCCAGAATACCGCCGCTGGTGATCCAGACGTTTGTAGAGAATTGTATAAAGTATGCTGTCGACTTGGATTCCGTTTTACAGATTACGGTTACCGTATTTTCGGAGGAAATGAACGGGAATCCCTATACCAATATCTGTATTACAGACAGCGGGCCGGGATTTTCGACGCAGATACTGGAGCAGCTGGCGGACCAGAAGAAATATATGGAGGAGGAAACAGGGCATATCGGCATATCGAACACGATTAAACGTCTGTACTATACTTACGGTGACCGGGCAAGTATCAGTTTCTATAATGGACCGGTAAAGGGCGCGGTTGTCGATATTCATATTCCATATACCGTAAAAGCGGCTTTAGAAAAGGGGGATGAGCCGGATGAATCTGCTGATTGTGGATGATGATCTCCATGTGATTGAGGGGATCAAACGTAATTTGGACTGGGAGCTGCTTCCTATCGACCACGCTTTCCAGGCGCTGGGTGTTCCGGCGGCGAAGAAGTCGCTGTCTGCCAATCAGATCGATGTCATGATCTGCGACATTGAGATGCCCCAGGAGACAGGGCTTGACCTGTTGGAATGGATCAGGGAGGAGGGATATCCGGTACAGGCGATCTTTCTCACCAGCTATGCCAAGTTTGAGTATGCACAGAGGGCGATTAAGCTTGAAAGTCTGGAATATATACTAAAACCCGTAGACTACGGTCAGTTGGAAAAGGCAGTAGTCCTGGCGGCAGAGCGGTCCTTAAAGAGCAGGCAGAATGAGGTGTTTAAAGAGAGCAGCCGGTACTGGGAGCAGAACCGTCAGAATGTTGTGGAGTATTTCTGGACTGGCGTGCTGGCAAGGAACGCTCCCTCAGACGAGGAGGAGTTAAACTGCAAAATAGAGGAATGCGGCCTCGATTACATTCGCGGAAAGGTGTTTCTTCCAATTGTAATACAGATGGTCTGCGACGTAGCAGAATCCTATGCAGGACTGGCGGATGCGGTAGATGCTTTGTGTACGAATTGTCTGGAAGATAATACAGATGATGGCGTGGAGGCATATGAATTTCATGCAAAAATATCGGATCACACGTATTTTCTTATGCTGAGAGCCAGGATGAATTCGGATCCCGATGCATTGAGGCGTGACGTGGAACGCTTTATGGATTTATTTATGGAAGGTATAGGGAAGGCGGAATTGAATGTGCTCTGCGGAGTGGGTATGTGGAGTACTGCAAACCTTGTTTATGAAGACGTGAACTGTATTTATACCATGATGTATGAATCGCCTCGAAATAAAAAGAAGGTTATGTACCTTCAGGAGTACCAGCCTGTCAGCATGATGTATGAGGTCCCGGATCTTAAAAACTGGTGGGACATGATGAAATATGGACAGACAGGAGAACTGAAGGACGCGGTGGAGCGTTACCTGGATATTCTGGCCGGACAGCAGAAGCTCAGTTCCAGAAATTTGCAGCAGCTGGGACTGGATCTCACCCAGATGGTATATTCCTGGCTGGGATCTATGAATATATATGCCCACATGCTGTTTGACAATGAGGAAAACAATAAGATCTACGGTAGAGTAGCACTCTCCTCCCATAATATGCTGCAGTATCTGGAGTACCTTCTGTCCAAGGCAATGGAATATAAAGATGTGGTAGAACGTCCCCATACGATTGTAGATACGATCAGGGACTATATGGATCATCATTTTCAGGAAAACTTATCGCGGGATGATTTGAGCCGTCTGGTATTTTTAAATCCTGATTATTTGTCCCGCTTGTTTAAGAAGGAGATGGGGCTGTCCATCAGCAGTTATCTGATACAAAAACGGATTGATCTGGCGAAAGAACTGCTCTCTACGACCAGAACGCCGGTGAGTGTTATATCATCGCAGGCAGGCTACGATAATTTTGCTTATTTTACCAAGGTGTTTAAAGAGAAGACTGGCATGTCACCCAATGAATATAGGAAGAAGTGTCAAAGTGCTGACCGGAGGGATAAGAGATAAAAGAGAAAAGGGGAGAGCAGAGAGGGAGATCCGGAAATGAAAAAAGCGAAGATGCGCGAAGTGAATTTCTATGCGTATGAGACATACTGCATGGTTCGGCTGGAGGAAAGACCGGAGGCTGGCACGCTCCTGGCCGGCTGCCGCGATCTTGCACTTCAAGTGGAGCAGACATTAAACATGTATGACGAAGATTCCGAGCTGTCGGTGATGTGCCGGGATTACCGGCCGGGACAGCCGTATGAGGTATCCGCACTTTTATATGATTTTCTGGATATCAGTTTAAACATGGCGAGACTTAGCAAAGGAGCCTTTGACCCCACGGTTGGAGCATTAGTTAAGAAATGGAGAATCGGTTCAGGGGAGGAGCGGATAATCGACGAAAAGGAACTGACCAGTCTTATAAACAGGACCGGATACCATCATATCAGGCTGCTTCCGGGTAAACGAGCCGCGATGATAGATATCGAAGGAGTTACTGTAGATCCGGGTGCCGTTGGAAAGGGGCTGGCAATTGATTATATCGTACACTATTTAAAAAACAATCACGTGGAGCAGGCGTGTCTTGATTTCGGTGGTAATTTGTATGTTATGGGGAATACATACAGAATCGGTGTGCGCCAGCCGGAAGATCCGGAAAAAATGATGGCAGTTGTGCCTGTAAAGGACCGGGCCGTTTCAACATCTTCCTGGTATGAACACTATTTTGAATGTAATGGCAGAGTATATGGGCACCTGATCGATCCGGCTTCCGGTAAACCGGTGGAATCTGAATTTACCAGTGTGACGGTAATCTGTGACAAAGCCGTTTATGCAGATATGCTTTCGACAGCACTGTATGTTCTGGGAGAGGAGAACGGGGAGACGGTAATACGTTCGCTGCGGGAAGAGAAAGGGGGTTGCGTGGACTATCTGGCTGAGCGGGCAGGGGATGGCAAAGTTGTCAGCTATTCTGATGCTTTAAAATAACATCATTGTTTTTTAAAGGCGGCAGCTGTCCCTTGAAATTATCCGGGACAGCTGTTTGACTGTCTTGATTAAGAAATAAATGATTAAAAGATGATAAGGGCAATTTTTTATATAAAATGTCTATTATTTTTCATAATGTACTTTACAATCTGTATAAAAGATGATAAGATACAAATATGTAAACGATTACATATTATGATAATGCACAACAACTTTTTTATACAGCAACTATTGATTTTAAAAGATTTTATAAATTTAAATATCTTTAAGCGATTGCAAATTTTTTTGAAGATATGTGTAAACGATTACACATTACCAAATAATGGCCGCATAACGTGACTGCAGGAGAAATGGGGTGTGAAATGAGTCTTACGATAAAGGATATTGCTGAAAAAGCAGGTGTATCCGTAGCTACGGTATCGAGAGTGATCAACGGATCCGGCTACGTGAGCGAAAAGAACAAAAAAAATATCGAGGAAATTATCCAGGAATCGAATTACTGTCCGAATGCGGCGGCAAGAAGCCTGATCACCCAGGCGTCTGATATGATCGGCCTGGTGATGCCGGAGCGGGTTAATCCATTCTTCGTAAAGGTATATGACGGTGTAACCCGAAAGGCGGATGAGGAGAATATTACGGTTCTTTTTTATAAAACGGGTGATGATGAGAAGAAGCAGGGAGAAATCTTAAAGCAGCTGAAGGCTCAGAATGTAAAAGGGATTCTGATAACTCCAAGTCTCTATCAGACCTCCGCCACCAGAAAGATGTTAGAAGCAGTGGAACGGGCCGGGATTCCCGTGGTCCTCATCGACCGTGATACAGAGGGCGGGGATTTTGATGCGGTATTTATTGATAACAAGGGGGCTATTTATAAGGCTACAGAACAGCTGATCCAGGCGGGGCATACGAAGATTGCGGCCGTCACCAGCCCTGATTTTTCCAGAGTGGGTGCGAGACGGCAGGACGGTTTTCTGGAATGCATGAAGAAGCATGAACTGGAGGTCTGCCCGGACTGGGTGATCGAGGGAGAACTGAGTGTTGAGAGCGGATATGAAGCTTGTAAGCGCCTGATGGAGATGGAGAACAGTCCCACCGCGATTGTGGCGTTTTCCAGCTCGGAATTGATCGGATGTGTGAAATACTTAAACGAAACCGGATACCGGATCGGCAGGGATGTCTGCCTTTTTGGCTTCGATGATATCGGTACATTTCCGGATTTCGGACTTCAACTGTCCACAATCGAGCGTCCTATGAGGGAGATGGGGGAGATGGCATTTGAACTGTTGTGGGAACGGATTCATAACGGCGGAAAGAACAAAAGGAGCCGTGAGATCATCCTTCCAACCAATATAAAGTTAGCTGAGAATCAAAAATAAAATAGATATCTACTTTACTACAAGGGGGAAAACAACAATGAAACATGACAATCGCTACAGCTACAAACCACAGTACGATCCGTTTGAGAATGTTATGACGAGGAACGGACTGCACGCTGATGAGGTGATTTCCGCACTGCAGAAAAGCATTCGCCACGCGGATGAGGATACCGCCATCCGGTGCGGATATGAGATGTATGTTACCAGTATGGAACTGGAGAACTATCTCTGGAGACGCCTTTCTGTTATCAGTGTGGAAGACATCGGATTCGGGGAGCCGACTGCTCCCATTCTGATCCAGACCCTTAAGAACATGAGAGAGGAGTTTCCATATTCTTTAAGCGGCAGCAGGGCATTGTTCCTGTTCCAGGCGATCCGTTATCTGTGTAAATGTAAAAAGGAACGCTCCAGTGATACGATTAAGACAATCGTAATCGAGGAGTATAAGAGAGGGGAGTACGCCAAGCTTCCCACAGAGTATGATATCTATGACTGGCATACAAAAAAGGGAAGAGAGGGAGGAAGAACGTATCTGGATTTTCTGGAGCATTTTACAGATGTTACACCATTTATGGATCAGTACGATCCGGAATTAAAGGAGATCTTAAAGCAGTATACCAGGGAGAACATCGAACTGGGTGAAGAGTAAACAGGGGAACCGGTAAAAACAAAAGGAGAAGAACAGGGAGGTTTCAGAATGAGTAAATTAAGACGTATTGCGGCATTGGGACTTACAGCGGTATTACTGGGGGGCTGTGTACCACAGAAGGTGGCGGCGCCGGAGAAGGCAGAGGAGACAAAGGCAGAAGAGACGAAGGCAGAAGAAGGCCAGGCAAAGAACGAGGGTACAAACGGGACGGAGGCGGCGACGGAAGCAGAGACGGCCGCGGCCATCGCGACGGAGATTACGGGACCGGTGGAGATAACCATATGGCATCAGTATTCTGACCAGTATGAGGTGTGGTTCCAGAAGGTAGCGGACGAATTCCATGCGAAAAATCCGGACATTACGGTTAAGCTTCAATATCAGCCTGCTGATCAGTACGAGGCAAAGGTTATGGCGGCGGCAAAAGCCGACGATCTGCCCAGCATGGTACACTCTGCGGCGGCCAATATGACCAGCTATATCAATGAGGGTGCGCTGGTGAATCTGGATGATTACATTTATGATTCTGCGGTGGGATATGAAAACTTCGATGAAGATATTAACTCAGGACTGAATCAGATGTATGTGCCGTGGGGCAATAAACGCTATGCCATGCCTCTGTTCCTGGGGGGGAATGTTTTCTTTTACAATAAGACCATGTTTGAGGAGCTTGGAATAGAAGCGCCAAAGACCTGGTCTGAGGTAGAGGCGGTAGCGACCGCGGTCAGCGATAAGATCGGCAAGCCCGGTTTTGGATTTCAGATTTTAGTGGATGGTTATATGGAGGTTCTGACCCAGGCCGGAGGAGAAGTCATTGACCTGGATAATAAGACCGTCGGCTTCGATTCTGAGACAGCCAGAGAGAAAATCACGTGGTACAAAGATTTGATTGATAAAAAAGTTGCACGGTTAGTAGGAGATGACAAACACTTTACGAATCCATTTGCTAACGGGGATGTCGGATGCTACGTTGCATTATCCGGGAACTACGGATATCTTGCTACCGCAGTTGGAGACAAGTTCGAACTGGGAGCGGCACCGCTTCCTCAGGAAGGCCCCAAGAAGTTTGTCAGCCTGTCTGAGCCGGTATTTGCCATTGCGAAGACCAGTCCGGAAGAGGAACTGGCCAGCTGGCTGTTCTTAAAATACTTACTGAGCCCGGAAGTAAATGCGGAGTGCGGAACGGTATTTGGCGCACTTCCGGCATCCACTGCGGCAATGAACCAGAGCGTATACCAGGATTTCCTGAAAGTAAATCCTGTGGCAGCTGCGGTTTATGAGCAGAGAGACTGCTACGGATATATGCCGACCATTGCGGGCTGGTATGAACTTCGCACAAGCCTGGATAAGGCGTTGGAGGAAATTATGCTGGATATCAGTGACATGGATACAGCACTTGCAGAGGCCAGGAAGTCGGCAGAAGCGGCAATCCGTAAATAGTCCAATCAGTTGAAAAGGTGAGCCATGAAGATTAAATTACAGAATATCAGAAAGAGATTTGGGGAAACGGTGGCCCTTGATGATTTATCCCTGGAATTTTGCGATGGGAAACTGACCACGCTTTTGGGGCCAAGCGGATGCGGAAAGAGTACCCTGCTTAATTTAATATCGGGAATTCTGCCGCCTACTTCAGGATCGATTTTTTTCGGAGACAGGGATGTAACATCTCTGTCTCCGGATAAGAGAAATATCGGCCTGGTATTTCAGAATTATGCGCTGTATCCCCACATGACAGTGGGGGAGAATATTGCATTCCCGTTGGAAATTAAAAAAGTTTCAAAAAAAGAACGACTGGAGCGGGCGGAGGAGTTTGCCAAACTGCTTCGAATTGAAGATTATTTTACCCGTAAACCATCCCAGCTTTCAGGGGGGCAGCAGCAGCGTGTAGCTATTGCCAGAGCCCTGGCAAAGGAACCGGAGATTTTACTACTCGACGAACCGTTGTCTAACTTAGATGCCAGACTTCGCCTGGAAATGCGGGAGGAGATCCGGCGTCTTCAGCTGGAGACGGGGATTACTACCATTTTTGTAACACACGACCAGGAGGAAGCGCTCAGTATTTCAGATCGTATTCTGCTTCTGAAAAAGGGCCGGGTTCAGCAATACGGGCTGCCTCAGGAGCTGTATGATGAACCGTGCAATCCCTTTGTGGCGGACTTCCTGGGAAATCCGCCGATAAATTTGTACGACGGCATGGTCGATGGAGACCGCGTGGTACTGCAGGAGGATCATACGGGATTCTTTATTGCCGGGTTGAAAGGTATCCAATCAGGAAGAAAGGTGAAGCTGGGAATCCGGAGCGAGGCATTTGAGGCCGCGGCGGAGGGGGTCTATGAGACACCTGCAACCGTAAAAAACGTATTTTTAAATGGAAAGGAAACCCTGTATCTTCTGGAAATTGGTGGAAAAGAATTCAGAAGTACGCTGGAAAGCGGACAGACCTATGAAATTGGAGGAAAGATATCGGTTCGTTTGAAAAAGAAGGGGGTTCATATCTATGATTCTGAAACAGAGGAAAAGATTGGTTAAAGTGAAAAGTGATGAAAAAATCACGGTCAGGACATTTACGGAACCCCTCATCTATCTGCTTCCATTTATTCTTGTAGTGAGTGTGTTTATGGTTTTTCCGATTATCACAGTCTTCCTAAATGCATTTCTGGAAAATTATGATTATTTGGCCAACACTTATACCGGAATGGGGATGGGGAATTTTGCGGCGCTTTTTTCCGATAAAGAGTTTTTACTGTCTCTGAAAAATACATTCCTTTACGTAGCATTTGTCGTACCAGTGTCTACGGTGATTGCTTTGACTGTGGCCATTCTTTTAAACCAGAAGCTGAAAGGAAGCTCATTCTTTCAGTTCGTATATTTTTTGCCGATGGTTACGGCAACGATTGCCGTCGGAATTGTTTGGAAATGGATGTATCATTACGATTACGGAATTATCAATTACGTACTGGGGATAATTGGGATAGAACCGGTCAAATGGATGGAGAATCCGAGGATGGCTCTGGCAGCGCTGATTATCTATGGGATCTGGACAAAACTCCCGTTTACAATCATTCTGTTCCTGTCCGGTCTTCAGACCATTGGCGAACAGTATTATACGGCGGCAAAAGTGGATGGGGCGAAACCTGCAAAGATTCTGTTCCGTATTACGCTTCCGCTTTTATCGCCTACGATTGCGCTGGTATTGATTATCAACATTATCAATACTTCGAAGGTGTTTAATGAAGTCTTTGCACTGTTCAACGGAAAGCCGGGGCCTGGATACTCCCTTTATACTGTGGTGTTCTACATATATGAGAATTTTTATCATAAGATGAATGTTTCCATTGCCTGTGCGGCTGCTCTGGTATTATTTTTAATTGTGTTTATCATGACCATGCTGCAGATGACGATTCAGAAAAAATGGGTCAGCAGGTAAAAAGGAGAATTGAGATGAAAAATAGACATCTAATTGTAAAGATCATTTCCTACGTGATCCTGTCGGCCGGTGCGGTAATGATGGTTCTGCCGTTTTACTGGATGATCATTACTGCGTTTAAAACGCCGGAGCAGGTGACGCAGATGCCGCCGATCTGGTGGCCGCCGTCATTTTTGCTGGATAATTTTAAGTATGTGCTGAGTTCGGGGGAGTTTGCAAGGTATATTATAAATTCACTGTTTGTCACAGTCTCATCTGTGATACTCACGACTACGGTCAGTATTTTGACTGCCTTTGCATTTTCAAGACTCAAATTTCCGGGGAGAGATATTATTTTTTCGCTGTTTCTGGGATTTATGATGGTACCGTTTGAATTGCTTGCCATCACCAATTACGTTACCATTGTGAAGCTTCATCAGATCGATACGTACAAGGCGTTGATCGTTCCGTATACCGCTAATATACTCTATATCTTTATATTAAGGAACTTCTTTCTGGAGATTCCGGGCTCACTTTACAACGCAGCTCGGGTAGATGGGGCATCCAACTGGAAATTTCTATGGAGAATCATGGTTCCAATCGCCAAACCGGCGATCATCACAATCATTCTTCTTAACAGTATTGACAGCTGGAACTCATTCTTATGGCCCATGCTGGTGACGAATGAGTCAAGGATGAGAACTGTGACTGTAGGATTGACTTCATTTGTGCAGTCTGCGGGAATCCGTTATGAAAGGCTGATGGCGGCAGCGTTTATTGTAGTAATCCCCATGGTTGTACTGTTTTTCTTTGCGAGAAAATATATTGTAACCGCGGTAGCGCAGGGGGGAATCAAGGGATAGAGATGGAGGACAACATGAATATTGCAGAAAAGATTGACCACACCATACTGCGCGCAGACGCGAGAGAGGATGAGGTAAAACGATACTGCCGGGAAGCTGTTCAATACCATTTTGCATCGGTATGCGTCAATACATGCCACGTTCCGCTGGTGGCTGAAATGCTGAAGGAAAGTGACGTAAAGGTATGCTGCGTTGTGGGATTTCCACTGGGGGCAATGAGTACCCGCGCCAAGGCCTGTGAGGCGCGGATTGCAGTGGAAGACGGGGCGGAAGAGATCGACATGGTTGTCAATATCGGTGCTGTAAAAGACGGAAATTACGATCGTGTGGAGGAGGATATCCGTGCAGTCGTGGAAGCCAGCGGCGGTGCTGTGGTGAAGGTAATACTGGAAACATGTCTGCTGACCAGAGAAGAGATCGTGGAAACATGCCGCTGTGCTGTGAAGGCCGGTGCGGGATTTGTAAAAACTTCAACTGGATTTTCGACCGGAGGTGCTACTGTAGAAGCGGTTCATCTGATGAGAGAGACAGTGGGAGATTCAGTAAAGGTGAAGGCCAGTGGTGGAATCCGTACCTGTGGGCAGGCGAAGGCCATGATAGAAGCAGGAGCCGACAGAATCGGTGCGGGAAATGGCATCATACTGCTGGAAGGGTAATCGGTGCGGAGAGGAGTTATTCTGCCGGATCGGTAATTAGATAAAAACAGGAGATTGTATATGGGAAGAAAAACACTGGTTTTCGGAAGTTTTGTCGTGGATCTTATGGCCCGTACGCCGCATCTTCCTGTCCCGGGAGAAACGGTTAAGGGAAGCGAATTCAAGATGGGTCCTGGGGGAAAGGGATTTAACCAGGCTGTAGCGACCTTTAAAGCAGGGGCAGAGGTCACTCTGGCAACCAAACTGGGAATGGATTCTTTTTCTGAAATTGCGCTGAACACCATGGAAAAATTGGGGATGGATACCAGACGAATCTTTCGGACTGAACGGAAGGACACGGGGTGTGCACTGATCCTGGTGGGGGAAGACAGCAGCCAGAATGAGATTGTGGTAGTGCCGGGAGCCAGTCTCACCATAACGGAGAAGGAAGTGGACTCGTTAAAAGAATTGATTCAGGAATGTGAATTTGTTCTGATGCAGCTTGAAACGAATCTGGATGCAGTGGAGCGGGTTGCAGAATACGCGGCGCGGAGTGGGACAAAAGTGCTCTTAAACCCGGCTCCCGCGGCTGATTTGCCAGAAGGCCTGTGGGGACGGATCGATGTGATTACTCCTAACGAGGTAGAGGCGGAGTACTATACCGGGATCCCTGTTCACTCTGAGGCAGATGCGGCGAAGGCAGCTGACTGGTTTCATAGCCGGGGAATCGCAGATGTGATCATTACGATGGCAGATCAGGGGGCATATCTGTCGTCTTCTTCCGGGATACGGGAGTTTGTTCCAGCATTTTCTGTAGATGCCGTGGACACTACCGGCGCGGGGGACGCGTTTTGCGGAGGACTGTTGGCGGCTTTAGCGGAAGGTAAAGAAAGGAAAGAGGCTGTAGTGTTTGCCAACGCGACAGCGGCACTTTCGGTACAAAAGATTGGAACGGCGCCGTCCATGCCGGATCGAAAGGAGATAGAAACGTTTTTAGCAACGAGAGTGACTAACTGACATAGAAACAGTAAAAGATACAACCCCAAAAGAGTGCAATGAAAGTACAATTAAGACTTTCATTGCACTCTTTTATCATGGCATCTCTCAGACCGCTACCAGGAAAACAACGGTGTTTTCCCGTCAAGTGCCATCCAGCTGATGCTGTGCTTTTTTACATGGAGAAGGCTGCATAATAAGTCGATCTGATTATACTTTACAACACTGTTCGAGTGGGTCCCCACCCAATAGGTCTTTCCGTCACTGCCCGCCACTTCGACGCTTCTTCTCAAATAGCCGTAGCCCTCTTCCGCCCTTGTCCGGTCATCCGTGAACCAGTCCGTGCCGCTTATAAGAAGCTCTTCCTCATGGCCGGGATAGTTGTCGAGAACAAACTGAACCGTCTTTACCATGGCGTGGGCGGTGCTGTTGACCCGTTCGACCGGCCCGTTGTTCAATTTAATGAATTTGGCTTTGCCGTTGGGTGTTTTTTGTGCCAGGCTGTCTGTATCTGAAGATGGCTGCCGGTTACCGCCTGTCACCTCGCGGTAACTTACAAGGTCGATCTTTTCGTCGTCATCCAGGTTATCGTTTATGATCTGCGCAAAGCGGTTCGCGTCTGCCTCGTTACGGGTCAGGATGTACAGTTCGTCTTTTTTAAATGTATTAGAGTCCAGAACCGGATAGTTGCCCGACTGCTGTGCTGCTTCGCCGCACAATTCCGCAAAAAGTTCCATTAAGTCCTTTAATTTATCCCGGATCAGCTCGAAACAATCTGTAAACTGGGAGAAATCGCTTCGGTATCCGTTAAAGAGCTGAACCATATATGTGGTAAAGTACCATTTTCCGTTTTGCAGAACAGCAGCTTTTAAGGGATTATCTGTGATGATTTTCTTTGCGTTTTTTCCGTAAAAATCAGCCACTCTCACTGCAAAATATACCGCGCCGTAATATTTTGCAAAAATGCCTGCTTCCTGTTCGTCCTCCGCTTCCAGCCATTCAGGCACGAAAATGGTTTTATCCTGAAAACTGTATTCGCCCCCGGTCTCATTTCTGGTACTCAGCAGAAAATTGGTACCCTTGCTGCGCGCGTCTCCCGGGTAACCGGCGCATGCTTTCCGGGCTCTCGCAAAATCGACGAGGTCGACCGTGCGTCTGGCGATGTTTCCTTCCCCGCGCTTAACCAGCCTGAAATACCGTTTCCCATTGATCTGTTCCCGCTCCAGAAATGCGGCCAGCTTTACCACAAACGGGGATGCAAAAGCAATATCTTCCGCCTTAATGGGTTTCTGCCGGTTTAAAGCCACGCTGATCTCGTTTACCTCCCGGGTTGAATCCGCTTCGGATTCGGCAGTCTGTGCAGAGTGCGAGATATGTATGATCCGAAGCAGTACCTTGGCATTTTTAGACTTCCGGATTCTCTCTTCAAGTTTTGCGGCTTCCTCTGCTTCACCATTTTTTTGGAGCTCTTTTAAATCGTATTCCATTTCATAAAGGCACTGGGCAGAGGCGGTAATGGTCTGGGCTCCGTTGATGACGGAGAAATGGAGCTCTCCGTATTCGGATATATGTTCCAGAAGGACCTCCTCCACGCGGTCCAGTTTAAAATCGGGCCGCTCTACCAGAATGGTAATGCCGTTATTCTTAAACCAGAATTCACCGGGGCTGTTTCTCAGCGTCTCCTTGATAGCCCGGTCAACACCCAGTTGTTCGTTCAGACCGTACCGGACATTGCGCTTAAACAGCTTGTCTCCGATTCTGTTGTAGATCTCAACCAGCTGATACAGATGGACGGAGGTCACATAGCCGCGGTTAGATACCTCTGTCCTATCCTCGTTTTCCCAGTTGATATGGCATTTCATAGGCGGCATCTGAATAAACTCAAACCGGTTTACACTGGTCAGTTTAATGTCCTGTTCATGGTAGCTGTTGTCGAGAATATAGAGAAAATTTACGGTGCCTTTCCAGGGCTTCATCTCTTTCCGGATATTTTTCTTCATCGCCTTACCTTCCGCAGACAGAAAAAGTCTTTCCAGAAAAACCCGGCTTTTCATATTGTCCACGAGGCAGATGATATAGATATTTTTTTCCGCGGATTCCGGCAGCTTTGCCAGAATTCGGGCCTGCTCTTCCAGAGACTGCAGCAGGCCGCCGCTGTCCTCTGTAAACTTGAGAAAAAGAAAATTTTCGCTGCTGTCAATGCCCATTTGGACGGAAGAGGTGACTTCCCATTTCTCCGCACGAACCAGGAGATTCAGCGCCTTATGAGCCTCCTCGCTGTCCCACCAGGTCTCGTCACAGTCGATATCACGGTTGCTTAAAATATTTCTGATATATTCCTTATAATTTTCGATTCTCCTGGCTCTCATCCGATTTTCGCTCATAATCATTTGTCCTTTCCATACTGATTAGCAGCTGGCCCCCTGAAAATTTATGGACGCCGTGCTGATTTAACTCTTTGGAAAATTCCAGAATTAACTGGTTATACCGGTTTACAATGGTATTCAGTTCATCTTCTGATAAGTATACTTTCTGTATGGTCTCTTCCAGATTCTGGGTAAAGTCCAGCAGACCGATCCGGTAGCTGTTAATCATATTTTCCACGTAGACCAGAATTTCATCCGTATCCAAATCCTTCCGGTTATCTAAAATATAGTCAAAATAGTAATCCAGCTCCTTTTCCAGCATTCTGACGGCATACATCAGTTCATTGCTGCAGCAGAATTTCTCTGTGTTCAGTTTCCGGCTTTTATTGCTGATTTCATCTACCAGATTGACAATCTCCGGATAAATACTTCCGGTATGGATTCCGAAAAATTCCTTTAACTCTTTTCGGATCAGGGGTTTGGCTTCCTTCGGAATTCGGATGCCATACGTCATCCATGCCGGTAAATCGGCGGCATCGTTGCCCTGAAACAGTATGAAAGCGCCCTGCTGAGCCACGATCCGGTTATTCAGTTTTGTGTGGTCAATGAATTTGTGATTTTTCTCAAATATAATTTTATCCCGGTGCCACTCTCTGTCCCGGTTGATGATGGCATCGTAATTGGCATTGGTGTTCTCCGCGCTGGGGCTGAATATCTCGTCGATGAAAAATACGAATACCATTCCGTCCTCGTGATCCAGCGAATCAACGTCTTTGCGGTAGTACGGCGTGACTGCAAAATACAGGGCAGTCAGGCAGTTATAGGACACATCCAGAAGCCGGCTGGGAAACTCCCCGTGCTGGGCGTCAATCGCGTTGTCCAGATACCGTTTCTCACCCGTCAGCCGGTTTTGCCTCATGGCGTCAAAGAGGCTCTTTTCAAAAAAAGGATTGCCATCCATGACTCCTCTTCGGAAGATGTTGGCGCGGCAGGAAGTCGGATAAATCTGAGGCTCTCCGCGGTACACATAACTGTAATTTTCGCCTTTTCGGGATTCGATATATTCCTTTATTTTGGAAATATAATCGGATACATTTTCAATAGGCTTTTCAGAGATTTCTTTGACTCGTTTATCTTTGGGAAGAACATAAGCGCTGTTTTCATTCAATGGCTTTCCCTCTCTTTCCATAAAGATTCCCTGGCGCCCGGTTACTGCCTGCCGGATATGGGATTTGCTGTAGATATGCGTGCCGGGGAAATCATGATGATTTTATTATAGCTTATCCTGAAAGGGCATTCAACGGGGAATCTGCGCAAGTTTTGGGTAGGCGGCATGAAAAAGATAAAAATAGCCATAGTAATAGTGTTGTGGTGGATGAGGGAGCGGGGAGCGCAGGAGTGGGAAATGAGATCCAGCCAGTTCCAGTCCTGCATAGAATCAGCCAGCAGTTTTGCTGATAAAAGTCTTGAATTAACTGAAGTCAATAAAGTATAATGTTCATGAGCATTGTCTCCTTTGTATAAGGTTGGTTTGGCGATTGACATTATACCAAAAAAGGGAGGTCAATGCTCTTTTTATTTCAATCTTCTATAAAATCAAGGCTTTTTATAAAAAATGAGGTAGTCTTTGACACTACCATCAGAAGAAAGAGAAATAGATATGAGAAAACGAGTGAAAGGTTGCCTTACAGTATTATGCCTGGCATCATTGATGTTATCCGGATGCAGAGGTCTAAGAGAACGAGTGTCTGAGATTAAGGAAACGGAATCTTCTTCTATGGCAATGGCTGAGGATTCTGTTGTCGGACGTGACGGAGCACTGCAAAGTACAGAGAAGGGGCAGACTCCGGAAGATGAGCAGAATATAGAGGACGCAGTCAGAACGGCAGGAAAGGCAGAGACAGGCAGTGTTAGGGCGGAAGATGATTATTACAATTATGTAAACCAAAAACTTTTGGCAGGAAAACAAATCCCTGAGGATTCTGAAAGCTGGAGTTATTTTTATGAATTAGGACAGGAGTCTTATCATAATTTAAGTGAACTGCTTGATGAAGTTATCAATCAGCGCTCAAATTTAGCCGAGGGATCACCAGAACAGAAAATTGTCGACTTATATCAGACTGCAATGGATATGGAAGAGAGAAAAAGGGCCGGATTTGGTGCCTTACAGCCATATCTCGACAGTATCCGCGGCGCAGCTGATATTCAGGAATATATAGAAGCGGTGGGAGCGGTAAACAATGACCTGGGATTTTCCAGCCTGATTGCCCTGGCTTATTTTGAAGATATGAAAAATTCCCAAAATTACGGCTGTTATCTGGGCAGTGCGGATCTGGGACCTGGAAAAGAGACTCTGGAAGATAAAACACAGTCAGTTTTATTAGAAGCATATAGAAATTATATAAAAAATATCATGGAATCCACAGGCATCAGCTGGAAAAAAGCGGAAGAGACAGCCTCAGACATTTATAAATTCCAGACTGATTTAGCAGCCGCAACGCTCCCCTTGTCTGACCAGAATGATCCGGAAAAAACTTATAATCCCCTGTCCCTGGAGGAACTCCGTACATTATACTCCAATATTGATATTGAAGCCTACTTAAAAGCGGCCGGGGCAGATGGTTTTCATTCCTGGGTGGTAAACGATCCCGGACAGGCTAAAAAAATAAACAGTTATTTGACAGAAGATCATCTTCCTCTGTTAAAGGAGTACTCCATTTTTTGTCTGGTAAAAGATTTCAGTCCCTTTTTGACCCCGGAAATACGTGACAGTACGATCGCATGGAACAATACGCAAAAGGGCGTTCAAGGAAAAAAAACGGATAAAAAGCTGGCCGCTGAACTTGTCCAGAACACATTTGGATTTGAATTCGGCAGGCTTTATACAGAAAAGTATTTTTCGGAGGAAGACAAGAAGGCTGTAGAAACGCTGGTTCACCAGATTTTGTCTGCCTATAAAGAACGGATCAATGGTCTGGAATGGATGGGAGAGACAACAAAAGAAAAAGCTATCCGGAAACTGGATCATATGACCCTTAAAATCGGCTATCCGGACAACTGGCCGGATTATTACGAAAATGCAGTGATTCTTCCAGAAGGCCGTGGCAGTTTGATTGACAATATGATAACGATATACCGTTCGCTCAGATCTTTTGAAAAAGAAGAAATAAAGAAGCCGGTAGACCGGGGGCAGTGGGGAATGACACCTCAGACTGTCAATGCATATTACAACCCATTAAACAATGAAATCGTTTTTCCGGCGGCAATCCTTCAGCCTCCATTTTACGATCCAGAGGCCGGCCGTGCTGCAAATTTAGGCGGAATCGGTATGGTAATTGCCCATGAAATCAGCCATGCATTTGATTCCTCCGGCTCCTGTTACGATGAAAATGGAAATTATAATATGTGGTGGACAGAAGAAGATTTAAAGAAATTTCAGGAACTGACACTCCGAGTGACAGAGTACTACAATGACCAGGAGGCGGTAAAAGGACGTTACGTAAATGGGCAACAAACGTTAAATGAGAATATTGCCGATCTGGGGGCGCTGGCCTGTGTGACCTCTATTGCAGGAGATGATACGGAAGCGCTGGATTCTCTTTTCAGGCAGTATGCCCGTATCTGGGCGTCTAAATATACGGAGGAAAGTATGATTCACAGGCTGAATACGGATGTTTATTCTCCGGCAAAGGTGAGAGTGAATGCAGTTTTGAGCTCTACGGAAGCATTTTATAAGGTTTACCCTGATTTAAAAGAAGGAGACGGCATGTATGTGGCGCCTGAGAAATGGGTGAAAATCTGGTAAGTTCTGAGGGTGGGATAGATCTTGCGTTTGCTCTGTTTTTATGCTATAGTAAGAACGCTGATTTGCCTTGTGACGCAGGCAAAATAGCAAATATATGGTGTGTTCGAAACCTTCCACACCTAAAACAAAACTAAAGGAGAACTGAATATGTTACAAAAATCTTCAAGCAGAACCTATTTTATGGTTTATGCGGCGGCGATTGCTGCCATCTACACCGTACTTACGATGGTGTTTGCACCGATAAGTTTCGGTCCGGTTCAATTCCGAATATCGGAAGCGCTTTGTATCCTGCCATTTTTCACCCCGGCCGCAGTTCCAGGTCTGTTTATCGGCTGCCTGCTGTCCAATTTACTGTGCGGCGCCGCAGCACTGGACATCATTTTTGGAAGTCTGGCTACGCTGATTGGTGCGTTGGGTTCCTGGATGCTCCGCAAAAACAAGTGGGCAGTCTGCCTTCCCCCCATTCTGGCGAATACGATTGTGATTCCGTGGGTATTGCGTTTTGCGTATGGCTCGGAAGATATGATTTTGTATGCAATGATAACCGTAGGGATTGGTGAGGTTCTGGCTATTGGTGTTCTGGGAAATCTATTAATGGGGATTCTTTATAAATACAGACAGATTATGTTTGGAAAGAAAAACCTTGCGTAATCACGATTGAAATACAGCCTGCTGGTGGAATGCCTTTGCCTGATAGACAGACAAAAGGGAAAGACGGAAACCAGCAGGCTGTTTTTTTGATTAGTTTCTTCTATATAATTGTATTATAATTAGTTTATAAGAGCAGTGCTGATGTAATTGAATCGTATTTGAATAACTATTAAAAAATGGCCGCAAATATGTGCGAATTCTCAGTAAAAGCCAGGAAGCGCAGTATTTTAAATCATAACTGTTGTTTCATTTATAAAAATATGACTGTGGTCATGACAAATATTTTTGTTACTTTAGCGCTCATCACAAGCCTTCATAAATAATTTTAACAAATCCAAAGCATATCTTTTTTTCTTATGGCTGCAATTTCCCAGAATTTCGATAACTGCCTGTTGCTCTGTATCCAGGTCTGCAAATTCGGTAGAATCCTCGTTATTTCCGTAGATTAAGTAATCCAGCGAAATATTGAGGCAGGCTGCAATGCTAAGCATTGTATCAATGGACATACCGCAGGTACCGCGTTCAATATCCTGACAGTATTTATAAGCACGGCCGATTTTTTCCGCAAGCTCTTCCTGGGTTAATCCCATGATCATCCGTCTGTTTCTGATTCTTTCCCCTGCAGCAATTCGATTATATCCTGCCAATTCATAAGCCTCACTTTCCAGAAATTACCGTATATAAAATTATTATATGGTTCATTAAGGTTGACAACACCTGTTTTGAGGGTATAATAATAGTAAGTTTTAAACGTATATCATGCACCTGTTTCTAAGGCGAACAGATGATGAAGTGCCAAAAATCGACATTCTGTTGAGAATGGATTAGATGGTACTAAAAGGGTGAGGATAAAAAATGTATAAAAAAGCTACCCTGGGCTGGCTGAAACACTGGGATTTTATGATCCTGGATTTAATTTGTCTGCAAGTGGCATTTATAAGCGCTTATTTTATTCGACATGGGGTTCATTTGGCATATGAGAATAAGCTGTATCGGAATATGGCCTTTGTACTCTTCTTAATTCAAGTCTGCGTCACTTTCTTTGGCGAGAGCTTCAAAAATGTTTTGAAGAGAGGATATTACAAGGAGTTTACAGCTACGTTTAAGCACGTATGCCAGATTATTTTAATTGCAGTATTTTATTTATTTGCAACGCAGACCGGCGAGGGATATTCCAGAATTACGCTGGTTCTGACCGGTATTATATATGCGGTTATCAGTTACATAGCCAGAATTCTCTGGAAAAAATATTTAAAAACTAAAGGTGTTTTAGGCAAAGGGAACCGGTCGTTGTTAATTATAACATCAGAAGAAATGATGGATACAGTGATTGATACCATTCGTAACAACAATTATGAAGGCTTTCAAATTAAGGGAATTAGCCTTCTTGATGCGGACCGGGTAGGAGAGAGGATCAATGATGTGCCGGTAGTGGCTACTTTGGAGAATGTGGAAGAATATGTCTGCAGAGAATGGGTGGATGAGGTATTTCTTGATTTGCCCAAAGAGGTTCCGCTTCCAAGAGATCTGATCAATGATTTTATTGAGATGGGAATCACCATTCATTTAAAACTGATTGAGATGGCAAAGCTGGAAGGTGAGGTTCAGCGGGTAGAGCGGTTGGGAAGCTACACCGTTTTAACGAGCAGTATTAATATGGCTTCCTGGAAGCAGGCGCTTTATAAGCGGGCGATGGACATTGCCGGCGGCCTGATTGGATGTATCATTACTGGAATTTTGTATTTGATTGTGGCACCGTGCATTTACATAAAATCACCGGGACCTGTCTTTTTTTCACAGATCAGGGTAGGTAAAAACGGTAAGAAATTCAAGCTTTATAAGTTCCGCAGCATGTATATGGATGCGGAGAAGCGCAAGAAAGAGCTGATGGCACAGAATCGTGTGAAAGACGGAATGATGTTCAAGCTGGATCACGATCCCAGGATTATTGGTGGTGATAAAGGGATCGGAGGTTTTATCAGAAAGTATTCGATCGATGAGTTCCCTCAGTTCTGGAATGTGCTGAAAGGCGATATGAGCCTGGTAGGTACGAGACCGCCGACCATCGATGAATGGGACAAGTATGAACTGCACCACCGCGTAAGGCTGGCCATAAAGCCCGGAATAACCGGAATGTGGCAGGTGAGCGGGAGAAGTGATATTACGGACTTTGAAGAGGTTGTGAGGTTGGATAAGGAGTATATTACCAAGTGGAGTTTGGGGCTGGATGTGAAGATTGTGATGAGAACTGTGGGGGTGGTGTTTGGGAAGAGTGGGGCGATGTAGGGGATTAGATAGATAAGTGTAATAAGTTTTAGAATATGAACTGTAAATAATAACAATTATTTGTTGGTTAAAAGGGATATAAATGCCTTGAGACAGGTAAACATTAGTTTTCATATAATCATGCTTATAACACTGTTTATATTACTAGCATTACCGGAAAGTCATATTTTTTAAAGTCTATTACAAATAAAGACTCAATTTTCTGGATTTATTGCGGGATCTTGGCCTGCTTACTTTGAAAAAATTAGTTTCTGCTTTTATTTCTTTAGTATTAATAATTTTATTGAACTGCTTAATAACTGGAAAAACTATTCCGACTGGCTAGTCATAAATAATATACTCAAAATACTTATTAACAAAATGGTATGACGATAGTGATTATTTATAAAGTGTTCTCTACCACAACTTCTAAATTTTTGTCAATTTATTCGAGGCTAATATATGTATTCTTATTCAAGGTATTTATATTATATATGCAAGCCTTTACTTATCTTGATCAAAGAATTTATGGCTATTTGGAATGGGAAATATGGTTATTTGGTCTTATATAAAACTTAATATTTATATCGACTTATTACAACATACGAACATATTTTGAATACGCTTATACCAAACAGGGGCACGATTATTGAGCCTCCTTCAGAAAGACATCGATGTTCAAGCGAAAATATAGAAGCATAAAAATAGTTTGTAACTTAATTATAACAAATAATACTTAGATAGGAGAATTATAATGAAACTGTTATATTTTTCGCAGTTTTATGCCCCAGAATCTATAGCGCCTGCTTTCAGAGCAATTGATAATTCTAAGTTCTGGACAGAAATGGGACATGATGTAACCGTATTCACTGGTTATCCTAACTATCCTGCGGGAAAGATTTTTGATGGTTATACTCCTCGGTTAATGAATGATGAAACAATTAATGGAGTTAGAGTAATACGAAGCAAACTTGTTGCTAAACCTAATACTACAACGTTTAGAAGGCTTGAAAATGCAATTAGTTTTCTGTTCTTTGGAATCGTTAATTTACTTTTCAATAAAAGAAAAATTGGAAAGAACTGGGATCTAATACTGGGTACATCAGGAGTTATTTTTACTGCTTTGCTGGCGTGGGGTGGCGCTAAGATATACAAAACTACTTTCGTACTAGAAATTAGAGATATATCCTATAAACAGCTACAGGCCACGGGGCACTCAGCAAATAGTTTGGCCGTTAAAGGAATGAAAGCGCTGGAACTCTTTCTCTGTCGCAAGGCGAAAAGTGTAATTGTCGTAACTAATGGATTCAAAAATGTTCTCCAAAAGGATGGTATTGATCCTCAAAAAATTTTTGTAATATCAAATGGTGTTGACATTACGGAAGAGAATACTAAAAGAGAATTAGAAAACAAGTTTGTGCTTAGCTATTTCGGGACATTAGGACTTTCGCAAAACATAATAGGGACCTTTGATTACGCACAAAAGATTAAAAAGCACTGTGATAATTTTGAATATCTTTTAATTGGAGAGGGCGCTCAAAAAAATAGAATAGAAGAACATATAAGGCTGCAAAAATATGATTTTATAAGGCAATTTTCAGGAATGAGTTCACAAGAGTTAGAAAAATATTACAAGTTAACAGAATTATCTGTTATTACATTACAAAAAACAGATGATTTTAAATATACTATACCTTCCAAGCTATTTCAAGTTATGGGGCGAGGAATTGCAGTTATGTATATTGGTCCAGCGGGTGAAGCAGCGGATATTATTAATAATTATCAAGCGGGACTAACACTAACTGGTACTTTAGAGGAAGATTTAAAAACTCTTGATGATTTCTTCAGTGATCGTGACTGGAATAGGAAAATTCAAATTATGGGGCAGAATGGAAAAAAAACTGTAAAAGAACATTATTCAAGAAGGAAACTCGCGAAAGATTATATGGAAATTATGGAGCAGGTAAGGGAATAATTGTGAGTACAATAAGTAATGCAGAACGCATTTGGAATACAGTGAAATACATGACTCCTCGACAGTGGATATATCGACTGTATTACATTGCAAGAAGGCCTTTTAAGCGAAAAACAAAAATTAGAACAACTAAAATAGTGATTACTAAAATTCCATACATATATAAAAAGGGGATACCCAAAACTGGTTTTTTAGAAGAAGCCGATGGTATTTTAAATGGCGTATTTCCTACTGTATCAGGACAGACTATTTCATTTGACAATAAGATTGATTGGGATTGCACTGGTGTTACGTATCGTTTGAAATGTTTTAGAATCAATGATTTTAAATATTTATTATCCTTATCTGATGCATTTAAACAGACAGGACAAATTAAATACTTAAATAAAGGCTTCGATCTAATCGAGGATTGGATTCAACAAAATAGTGATTATATTACGGGAGATAAATGGAATCCATATGTAATTGCCGAAAGATTAATGAATTGGATTGGATTCATATCAGAAAATGCACATCAAGTGCAAAAAAGTACAGGTAAATATACAAGTTCAATATGGAGTCAAGCTAAAGAATTAAAAAGTTCTGTTGAATATCAATTAGGCGCTAATCATCTGCTTAGTGAAGGAAAAGCGTTAATGTATGCAGGGGCATTTTTAAATAATCCCGTCTTTTATAAGTACGGAAAAAAACTGTTAATTAAGGAAGCGGCGTTACAGTTCCTTCCGGACGGAGGTCATTATGAAAGGAGCATATCTTACCACGTAGAGTCTTTACAGCAGCTGTTTGAAGCAACTGTTTTAATGGTATGGAGAAAAGAGATTCTTGATAGCAGATTTGCAGATGTTCTATGTAATGCATATACATTTCTTAATGGAATGATAAGCAGCGACGGACATATTCCATTAGTTAATGATGCGTCATATGACTATCCGTTTGGTGCAGCTGATTTTCTCGGAACCAGCAAGGTCATTTTCAATGATGCTGCGCCTAAAGGAAAAATTGGTTTCTATAGCAGTAGATGGGAGGAAATAAAAGTTTTAACGAGAAAACCAGATTGGAATCCCGTAACTATATATAAAGACACAGGTTATGTACATGACCTGTTTGAGTATAATGGCATAAAACATTCAATTTATTTTGATGTCGGAAATTGTGGACCTGATGAAAACTTGGGGCATGCGCATGCAGATTCCTTAAGTGTATTATGGGCTACCGAAGAAACGCAGATATTTGCAGATAGTGGGGTATTTACCTACGAACCTGGCAATGAACGAAATTATTGTAGAAGTACGAAAGCACATAACACGGTAGAAATAGATGGTAGAAATAGTTCGGAAATCTGGTCGGCATTTCGAGTGGCTATAAGGTCCCATGGAATATTGATTAATTCAAGGTGCAGTGATACAGATGATGAATTTACCGCATTACATGATGGATATGAAAATATACTAGATAAGCCTGTTTCTCATATCAGAAAGTTAGAGATTGATAAGATTAATGGAAGAATAAAGATTTCTGACTATCTAAAGGGAAAGGGGAAACATGAGGCAGTCGTTAGATACCATCTTACTCCAGGTCGTGAAGTAGTACGGTTAGATGAAAATGAAGTTATTATAGATAAGATTTATAAGATAACGAGTTCAAATGCAATAGAAATCGCCAGATGTAAAGTAGCCTCAAACTTTGGTATGAAAGAGAACTCCATTTGTTTAGAAATAAATAGTACATTTAATTTAGAAGAAAAGATTGTGACTAATATATATTTTAATACATCAATATGAGGGAGAGAAGAAATGGTCAATGTAATTGGTTTAGGTTATATAGGATTACCTACAGCGCTGATGTTGGCTTCTCACGGAGTCAAAGTTATAGGCACGGACTATAGTAATGAATTAATTAATACTTTAAATGCTGGAAAAACCACATTTCAAGAAAATGGTCTGGATAAACTTTTTGCAGACGCAGTTAGCGCAGGAATAGAATTTAGTACAGAGTACCAAGTTACTGACACATATATTGTATCTGTTCCTACACCATATGATAAGTTTAGTAAAAAAATAGATGCCTATTACGTAATAGCAGCCATAAAAAGTATAATGAATGTTTGTCCAAACGGAGCAACTGTAGTAATTGAATCAACAGTGTCTCCTGGTACAATTGATAAACAAATAAGGCCTGTTATTGAAAAAAATGGTTTCAAACTTAATAAAGATATCTATCTGGTACATGCACCTGAACGTATTATTCCGGGGAATATGGTATACGAGCTACTCCATAATAATAGAACAATTGGCGCAGATGACCAAGCTATTGGTGAAAGAATTAAGGCCCTTTATGCGCAATTCTGTCAGGGCGAAATTGTTGTTACGGATATTAAAACTGCAGAGATGACTAAGGTTGTTGAAAATACGTACCGCGCTGTGAATATCGCATTTGCGAACGAGTTGGCAAAAATATGCCGTCACGATAATATGGATGTTTATGAGATTATCAAAATATGTAATATGCATCCTAGAGTCAATATTTTACAACCAGGTCCCGGCGTTGGAGGTCATTGCATATCTGTAGACCCATGGTTTTTGGTTGGTGATTACCCTAGTCTTGCAAAGGTCATTGATGAATCTATGAGGACCAATGATGGGATGCCAGACTTTGTTCTTAATAGAATATACGAAATTATGAAAGAAAAAGGTAAAATAGAAACTTGTTAGGTGGCTTATACCGAGAAAATCCAGTAAAATCAAGGAATTATGAAGCGGTTAAGAGTAGTAAAAAGTGGGAAAATGTAGGTAATTCATACATTATTCCTGCACTACTCCTATACCGCTATTCCTATATTTGAGCGTCAAATACAAGTCATTTTATTTTTTCTATTTCAGTTCTGAGCCATTCAAATTCTCTGGCTGTATACACCTTTTCGGTGATATCTGAAATCTTATGTCCGACCATATATTTGATAGCGTATTCATCGACTTTAGCATCTTTGCATTTGGTTACGAAATGCTTTCTGCCGTCGTGAGGTCTATGATCCGGGTTGAGTTTAAGCTCGTCCCGAATGCGATTGAATATTTTGCTATACCGATTGTATGTCAACTTGGTATTCTTACCGCGGCGATCTTCATCTGTATAATTGAAAAGATATTTGCTCCCAAGTTGATCAGCCTCTTCGTATGATTTAGAAACCAAGTCCCTTATCCGAGGATGAATCGGTACAACTCTGTTTTCACCAGCATCGGTTTTAATTCCACCTTTAAATGTCCAGTTCGATAAATCAACATCTGCTAATTCTATCAGACCTAACTCCTGGGGTCTCCATCCAGAATAGCATTGAATAATCATGAACTCAATCCCATATTTATGTCCGAGATTCTTCCACAGAAGAGCCATCTCATCATCAGAGAATGGAATGTGTTCTTTCTTGACAGTCTGTATTTCTTTAATGGTATCGTCTGTAAGCTTGAATGTTCTCGAATAGTTCCGATCTACAAGTTCGTATTCAACAGCATAGTCGAGCATCTGATTGAAGAGCGTCTTTATCTTATTCTTCATTGATGCGCTTGGTGTCTGCTCTTGGCCTCTTACGGTAGCAACACCTTCTTCCATGCAGCCTTTTATGTGCCTTGCTCGAACATCCATGACTCGCATATCGTAAACAGCAGAGCAGTATTGCCAAGCCGATGTAGTAGCTCTGGCGCTGTCGTCGCTCTTCAGAGTCTTGAAATATTCCGGTGTCCATTTGTCGTACAGTTCCTTGACTGTGATAGACGGTTCCAGGTCATACGGATTCTTATTAAATTCCACAAGAGCTGTGTATGCATCATTGTATGTTGGAAAGTATGACTCCGGTTTCAACGGCTTACATATTGGTTTGCCATTCTTGTCCTTTCCAACCGTAACCATTGCACGGAAAGGGTTCCTTAAATTTCTACCTTTAATCTCACTTATTTGACCGAAACCGTTTGGAAGCCGCCTGCGCTTATTTGGTTTACGAGACGATTTGGGCTTTGCGTCTGGTTTCAGCGGGTATCCACAATGCGGACAGGTATTTGCTTTATCGCTTACCTGTAAGTCGCACTCCGGGCATTGTATCAGCATATTAAATCCCTCCTCATGATAATGAACCGAGATTTTATGTTGGATTGTTGATTTATCGTTAGTAATCATATATCATAGTGTAGGAATTGTCAACTCCTACACTAATTTTTTATATTTTAACCTAGGATAGAAAGGGTTAGGTATATGATCAGTAACAATACATCAACCTGCCAGGACTGCGGTGGAAAATTGAAATACTATGACAAAGTTAGAAGAATTGTACGGACGAAAGGTCGTGTGAGCAAATGGGTGAATATTCCGAGGTATCAATGCTCCGAATGCGGATGTATACATCGGTATCTCCCAGATTATATTTACCCATACAAGCAATACGAATCGGAAATAATAGCCGGTGTTATAGAGGGACTGATCACTTGCGAGACTTTTGGATATGAAGATTATCCATGTGAGATGACTATGATACGTTGGAAGGCGCATAAATCGCAACTGCTTTTATGAATAGAATACATATTTACGGAGGTGCGATATGAGTGTAGAAGAAAGACATCTGCTGAATAAAATTCGATTTTTCGAGGATATGCTTTTGAGAAGTAAGGATTATCGTCAGCAGGAAAACATCGGAAAGGAATTGACTGTAATGCGTATTCGGTTACAGAAACTACGGTTTAACAAAATGAGAACAGGGGCTTAGCAAAGCCTCTTTCTTTTTGCTCATATCCACCGAGGTTGTTTTTACTAAATGCTGTTCCTAACCTAGAATAGCCGTTGAAAGGAGGTAGCAGCCAATGAATGAAAATGAATTTGCAACTGGCTCGGTTCCGGTAATGGTTGCGGCACGAATTTACGGCAAAGACGCGTCATGGGTTAGGGCCGGTATTATATCTGGATGGTTGCCAATCGGAAAAGCCACAAGGAATGGTCAGTTAGTGACAAAAATTGAGGACATGAATTCTAAGTACGGACGTATCAATTTTTATATTTCACCGAAGCGCTTGTACGAGGAGACTGGTTATGTGTGGAAAGGGGAGAAGCGCTAATGGGAACAACAATACGTCCGGAGCTATCTGAAAAGAATCCTTATTGGATAGAAAAACACCGTTATTACGAATTGAAGCATTTTTGTCTTCAGTATCCGATCTGGAGAAAAGCTTATTCGGTTCTTGACGGGTATGCTAATCCACCAAAAGATTCAGCATCATTCGTGATCACCAGTACACTTGGTGATCCAACTGCAAAATGCGCTATGGCTAAGACATATTATTCCGAACGTACGGATATGGTCGAGAGGGTTGCAGAGCAGACTGATCGAGAACTGGCAGAGTATATTTTAAAAGCTGTAACAGAGGGATGGTCTTATGACATTCTTAAAGCTAGATTAGAAATTCCATGTTGTAAGGATGTCTACTACGAATTGTACAGACGATTTTTCTGGTTACTTAACAAGGAGCGGAAATGATATGAAGATTGTCGATAAAGCTGTGAAGAAGGTATACCGGTTCAACTGTCCAAATTGCCAGAGCCGACTTGAGGGCGAGAGTAAGGAATTTGAGGATATCGGTGGGAAGATTAGCAAATTCTTTTGCCCAGTATGCAAGAAGGACCGTTATATTACATGGTCTGATCTTCGGAAGAAAACGGTGTACGAAGGTGAGAACACGCAATAATTACAACTCCCTTTATGAAAGGAGAGTGACTACTATGTCTAATTTAAAGAATGTTATCATTTATTTGTTGTCGGTATTGATCGCGTTTGAAAGCGGGGTATTGCTTTTTATAGTGGGGATGTTTACCGTAACAAATGATCTTAAAAACGATCGAAAGAATCGAAGCGTTAGTTACAGATCTTATCGTAAAGGAGATTGAGCCAGCAATGGCTCTTTCTTTTTATTCTAGGTTAGATACCGTACGTAGGTTACCGTGAAACATGTTATTTTGATATTTGAAAAATTGCCGGGTGGTATTTTTCAGAAAAACATTTTGGAAGGAGGAGCAGAAGTGAGCTTGATGATTGGATTACTGATCGGAATAATGGTTGGGGTGTTATTGTCTCGATTTATATTCAGGGAAAAACCGGTTGGTTCGCTTAGGGTCGATGAATCAGATCCAGATAGCGGACCTTATTTATTTCTCGAATTAGATCGGTCTGGCGCGGATGCAATTTATAAGCAGCGTTACGTACGTTTGCGAGTGGAGCTGAAAAATTATATTTCGCACAAATAACACTCTCTATTATGGAATGAACCTAATAATTATTTGAAAGGAGAACGAAATGGAAGAGAAAAACATCGAAGAATTATTAAGTGAGGAGATTGCAGCACAGATTGAGGCTTTATCTGATTTGCAGTCCGGAAGCAAAGAAAAATCAACAGCGATTGATGATCTGACAAAGCTTTACAAGCTGAGAATCGAAGAGAACAAGAGTGTGTGGGATGCTGATGAGAAGTACAATCGGCGTATGATGGACGAAGAGTCTGTTACGAAAGATGGCGACTTCAAAGATCGGCAGATCGCAGAGCAGGTTAAGGATCGATATTTCAGAGTTGGTATTGCAGCGGCAGAATTATTGATTCCGTTGATGTGTTATGGCATCTGGATGAATAAAGGATTTAAGTTTGAAGAAACTGGAACCTTCACATCTTCAACATTCAAAGGGTTAATCAACCGTTTTAGACCTACGAAGAAGTAGAGAGGAAATTCTGAAACGTTGGGGACGTGTGTAACGCATGTCCTCTTCGTTTTTTTCTCGTGAAAAATGCAAGGGCTATTATGAGAGAATAAAGCTTTATCTCTTGAACTACAGACAACAGCTTGTATACTATATGTATGGGAGCTGGACAGTACGAAAGGAGATATTTAGCTATGAGTATTTTTAACGAGGAGCAAATTAAAGCAATGTTCAGCAGAGAGTATATCTGTCATGAGTGTGGGCATTTAATGGAGTTCGAGGATGAGTGGGAAGATACGCTGGTGTGTCCCCACTGCGGCCACAGTATAGATTTAGATGATTACGGCCGCGAAGGAAATGAAGAATATGAGAACTTATACCCAACCAGAGAAGAAGTATTGGGCATTGCGAATGATGATTCCGAGGAAGATTCAGACTATTAAAAACATAAGCTAAATGGGAGAGGGTCTTAGAGAAATCTAAGGCTCTTTTCTTTTTGCTATGAGGAGATAGAAATGCGGTACCATTATCAAAAGCCAGACATTTATTTGTCAATGTACGGCGAACTTTACATTTGCAATCATCCTGTGTATGATCGCTGCACTCTATTTACGATAGGGAATAAAGGTCTGGCAGTGATCCAGCAGCGATTTAGTGCAGATACAAAAAGTACATATTGGACAGAGGTCGATTCATGGCTGACAGACTCTTTATATTTACATCCAAAATTCAAGGAATATTTCGACAGCCGATCCGGAGAGTGTACGGAAGGATTGTATCCAACGGTCACTATAAGACAAATAATGTGGGCGTTAAAAATGAAACCAATACAGCGTCAGCGATGGGAAACGTGTTTCGATAGACGTGAGATTTGAGCGCATTTTTTACAAAGACTTTTATGGAAAAGGAACTAAATAATTTCACATAAAGGAGAAAGAAAAATGATTGAAACTTATGTATCTATCGGAAAAGTAACTGATTATGCGATTGGTGTTCTTAAGTATTTCGCTACGGCTAGTTCGATTTTACTGATTAGTATTATTGGAGCTTTGACGGCGTGGATATTTTGGAGTGCTGTTGGTATGATTGTTGCCATCGTAGGTATAGTAATAGCAACCATTGTATTGACCTTGGGAATTTATGAGTTACATACCCAAAAGAGACGGAGACGCTAACAACGTCTCTTCTTTTTCGCCAAAATAACAGTTCCTTTTATGAAAAACTGAAGCTTTGAAAGGAGTAAAAGGAGCATGGATGAAATGAGAATAGTATCGAAATTCACGAGAGGAATCATTTCCAAAGCAATAAAGATGGTAATACGTAAGAAAACGGGATACAACATTGATATTCAGTTGAACGAGGCTATTACTACTATAAACGATGGAAAGACTCATCTTCACCTTGATGTAGATGCAGAACTCGATAAAGACGAGCTGATGAGTATCTTGAAGAGCATTGGTTTAAATTAACCGAGAGGGGCGCATACAACGCCTCTTTCCTTTTACTTCGCAAAATTTACAAGGCATATTATGAGAGACAGTAGCTCAGTTGGTAGAGCGCGAGACGATTAAAGTCCCGAAGTCGATGGTTCGAGTCCATCCTGTTTCTCTTTTATTTTTGCAGAAAGGAGAGAACGGATGTCTATCGAACAACTTGACTTATTGTTATGCGATACGTATCAGATGGATGCGTGGTTTCCATTCGGTTGGAAATGGAAGAAAGAGCTTGAAAAATCGAGCTATTCGGTATGGGCTATTGATGAGTTGAAAAGATACATCGTCGGTAGACTTTATCCAAAGAAATCTGGATCGGTTGAAGATTTCATCACATTTGTTGGTGACTTCCGGCGAATAATGAATCAGTTTTCAAAAATCAATCCGGATAACAATTTTATGTTTTCAGTAGCAGCGGACATATCCACAGATGTCCTGGATTTATTACATGCTATGAAATAAAAACGAAAGGAGAACATGATGAAGAAACCAAATCTTCAAAGACTCGCTCAGAGGTCGAAAATCTATCTGAGAAAAGCATCACCGACAATATTGTCTGGTCTTGGTGCGGCTGGGGTTATTGTAACGTCGGTATTAGCTGTACGTGCGACACCAAAAGCTCTTCGTAAAATCAGAGCGGATAGTAAGACAAATCACGACGGTGATCCAGAGGCTTATAGCAAACTTGAAGCTGTTAAATCAGCATGGGTCTGCTATATTCCGGCAGCAATTAGCGGTACGGCAACGATATTCTGCATCTTCGGTGCCAATGTGTTGAGTAAACGCCAACAGGCAGCACTTACCAGCGCTTATGCGTTGCTGAATGATTCCTATAACAACTATAAGGATAAGCTAAAGGAATTGTACGGCGAAGAGGCTAACCAGAAGATAGTTGATGCTATCGCAGCGGAAAAGGCTAAGGACGTGTATATTACTTCAACTGGATTAGTTAGAAACAGTTCACTTGATTTTGATGAGCATGATCCGAATGACGAAAGGTTATTCTACGATGCCTATTCCAATCGATATTTCGAAAGTTCCATCAACAGAGTTATTCAGGCGGAATATCATTTGAACCGTGATTTTGTCATCAGCGGATATTTACCGGCGAATCATTTTTATCAACTGCTTGGTCTTGAGCCTTTAGAAGGAGGAGATACGGTTGGATGGAGTATTGATACAGGAATATACTGGATCGATTTTAACCATTCCAAAGTAACACTGGATGATGGACTTGAAGTATTGGTTATCGATATGGATTGGGTTCCGGATGCCGGCTGGGATTCTGAATAAATCTGGTCATTCGCAGAAATTACAAGCTGTATTATGAAAGGAGAGTGTCATTATTAGCAATAAAAGTAAATGGATTAAGGCTATTGGAGTAGCAGCAACCGTGATTGGTGTAGGCGTAAACCTTATTACCGATTGGGTGAATGAACAGAAAATGGACGAGAAAATTGAAGAAAAGGTCAGTGAAGCACTTGCCCGGAGAGACAAAGATGAAGCGGAGGAGTCCTAACAAGGCTCTTTCGCTTTTTCTTTTTGGAGGAGACAAATGGAATCGCCGACTGAAAGAGCCATTTATACTGTACGTTATGCTATCGCAACAATGCCCGTGGTTCAGCGTGGATATAACTTTGAGCAGGCGAGTTATATGAGATGGGCTGGAAGAGAAGTGTTAATACGACTCTGCAAACACCCAGAGATACCACCGCTGATCGTGATTGAATCATTTCGAGATGAATGTGATTCATATTCATGTGTGAATCCACGAACAAGTTATGTTTTTTCTTGTGCGAAAGATATGCTTGAGTGGATTATTGACCTGCTAATTTCGTAGTTACCAAATAAAAATTTTATATTCTGAAAGGAGAACGTACTATGTGTACAAGAGAAATGACATTAGGAGAAGAAATTATCAACTTAACCAAAAGAGGCATCGATGTTCCGACGGTAGAGAGGATGTATAGAAAGTACATCGATCTTGACGAAAAGGGAAAATCAGAGGGTTGTTATGCGATTGATTTGGGACCGTTATTTCCGACATTTGATATTGGCGATACAGTTCGCTATTGCAGAGCTGATGTTGAGGCGACCTTGAATTTATTTAGAGATACGGTACATAATCCGTATTCTACCCTTCCAGCAGACATTAAAGTTGGCGATAAAATGATGGTTCCTTTAGGAAAGCTCGGAAACTTTACAGCAACAGTTCAGAAAGTTACGAACAATAAGGTGCTATTCATTTTCGACGATTATGTTGCCAAACGCCCGATGAATGAAGATGGTGGCAATGCTGGCGGATATTCTCAGTCCGATCTGAAAAAGTGGATCGATAGCGAGCTGTACAATATGTTCCCTGCGGTTCTTAAGCAGAGAATGACCGGTTTATCAATCCCGACTCTCGGAGAGATTTGTGGCTGGGCCGATAAATGGGATCGAGATCACATCGAAGCGGATGGCGATGAGCAGCTTCCTCTTATGAAACAGAGAAGAAACCGCGTTGCTTATTACAAAAACGATTGTGAGTTCGGCTGGCTCCGCAATGCTACTAAAAAGGAATTTTCTTCGGCTACCTGTGCCTTTGTGGACGGCATTGGCTTTACGGGCTACGACTACGCTTCGAACTCTTATGGGGTTCGTCCGGAATTCTGGTTGGTTAGATAAATCGCGGGGCCTTGTGCCCCGTTTATATTTTATGGAGGATAGACTGAAATGCAGAAACCTAATTTGACTAAGATCTGTAGAAATGTAAAAACAGCTACAGTAAAGCATAGTCCTGAAATCCTCACTGGAGTTGGAATTGCCGGAATGATTACGACTACCGTAATGGCAGTACGAGCTACTCCTAAAGCAATCCAATTATTGGATGAGGAAAAGCGACGTCAGCAGGCAGATAAACTGGAGCCGATGGACGTCGTTAAAACTGCTTGGAAATGTTATATTCCCGCGGCAGTTACTGGAACAGTATCAGTAGCTTGTCTTATCGGGGCAAGTTCCGTTAATGCCAGAAGAAATGCGGCACTGACCGCAGCGTACACCATTTCCGAATCAACGTTGAGAGATTATCAAAAAAAGGTAGTAGAGACAATCGGCGAGAAAAAGGAACAGACTGTGAGGGACGCGGTTGCTAAGGAACGCCTTGAGAAAAATCCTGTTGAAAATAAGGAGGTCATCGTCACAGCAAAAGGCGATACTTTATGTTTTGATGCTGTGTCCGGAAGATATTTTAAGTCAGACATCGACAAATTGAAAAAGGCCGAGAATGAATTAAATCGTCAAATGCGAGATGAAATGTATATTTCACTTAATGATTTCTATTATGAGGTTGGATTAGAGCCTATTAAGCTTGGTGATGATCTTGGCTGGAATATTGATAATGGATATATCGATCTGAGATTCAGTTCTCAGCTTGCTACGGACGGAACACCTTGTCTTGTTATCGACTATGGATATGGTCCAAGATACGACTTCCGCAACTTAATGTAAGGTTCGCAGAATTTACAAACACTATTATGGAAGAACCACATATTTCAAATCTGAAAGGAGAACATATTATGGAGAACAACGAAATCATGAACAACAACGAAGAGGTTATCGAAACAACTACTGAGGAGATCGTGAAGGCGGCTTCTAACGGCGGTATGAAGAAAGCGACAACTATCGGATTGGCTATGATTGCAGGTGCATTAACCTACAAATTTGTAGTCGTTCCGGCCACAGCAAAATTCAAGAACTGGCGTGAGAATCGTAAGACGGTTGTAACTCAGCCGAAGGGCGATATCGTCGACGGAGAGTTTACGGATATCGATGAAGAGACAGAAGAGGATTCTGAATAAGAATTGAATCGATGATTCAGACAGAGGGAGAGTACCTATAACAGGGTGCTTTCCCTTTTGCTTTTTAAGGGAGGTGTCCTATGAATCAGTATATGTACGACGGACCGGTTATGGAGTTTGATACCTGCGTTGCAAATAGATGGCAGGGTTCTACATACGCGGCGTCTGAAAAGAAAGCCAGGAGTAATCTGGTGTATCAGTTTAAGAAGAAAACAAACCGTATTCCAAGTACGAGGATAACCCTCCCCGGAAAAGTGGTAACGGTTAATTGAAAGGAGATTTAGAGATGGAGGAATACAAATCCAATTCCCATAAATCACGACAGAACCAGAATGATGATATTCCGGAGAAAAGAGTTGAAAAGGTTGTCAGTGGTTCTGTCAAATCAAAGAAAAAGAATGGTCTTCAGAAGATTACGAACGTATTTGTTCCGGAAGATGTAGACGATGTAAAAAGCTATATTTTTGAAGACATCGTGGTTCCAGCCGTAAAAGACATTATCTTGGATGCTGTCAGAGCATTCCTTGGTGTTAGCGGAAACTCAAGGGGAGGGAGATCGTCAACGTCATCCAAGATCTCTTACCGTAAGTATTATGACGATCGGGATCGACGAGATTCGGGAAACGTATCAAGAACACGAACTGGATACGATTATGATGATATTATTCTGGAATCTCGTGGCGAGGCGGAAGATGTCCTGGAAAGAATGGACGAGCTTATTGCCACATACCAGGTAGTTAGTGTCGCCGATTTCTATGATCTGGTTGGCGTTTCTGGCAACTATACAGACAATAAATACGGCTGGACTGATATTCGGAATGCATCTGTAATTCGTGTGAGAGACGGATACATGATTAAACTTCCGAAGGCATTACCGTTGAACTAGGAGGGATATTTATGTATGAATCAGACGATAAAATGGTGTCTCATCCGAGCCATTATCAGTCAGAAACAGGTTTGGAAGTGATCGATGTTATTGAGGCATTCACTTTCGATTTAAAAGGTATCGAAGCAACCGATACTGGTAACATTATCAAGTATGCGTGCCGCTGGAAAAATAAAAACGGCATTCAGGATTTGAAAAAGATCATGTGGTACACGCAGCACTTGATCGATCATTTAGAGAAGAAAGAAAAAATTGAAGAGGAGAATAACTGATATGAAGAAAGAAGAAATCATGAAGAACGTTTCCACGACCTTCAGCAAAGTAAGTGTGAAACTTAAGAAGCATAGCCCTGAGATTCTGATAGTGGCTGGTGTTGTTGGTACCGTTGCAAGTGCTGTTATGGCTTGCCATGCAACAACTAAGTTAGACAGCGTATTGGAGAAGTCCAAGAAAGATATTGATGCTATTCACAAATGTGCTGAAAATGAGGAACTGGCGACGGAGTATTCTAAGGACGATGCAAAGAAAGATTTGGCTATTGTTTATGTACAGGCTGGCGTAAAAGTTGCTAAGCTCTATGCTCCTGCTGTTGCCCTTGGAACTTTATCCATCGCAAGTATTGTTGCGTCTCACAATATTCTCAAGAAGAGAAATGTAGCACTGGCAGCAGCCTATGCGACGGTGGATAAGACTTTCAAGGAATACAGAAATCGAGTCGTTGAACGCTTTGGTGCGGAGGTTGATAAAGAACTTCGCTACAACATCAAGGCAAAGAAATTTGAGGAAACTGTAACTGATCCGGACAGCGGTAAAGAAAAAAAGGTGAAGTCCACCGTAGATGTGGCGGCACCTTCTACGAACGATTACGCCCGTTTCTTTGATGAGTCCTGCGAGGCATATGAATCCAATATGGATTACAACCTTATGTATCTGCGCTCTCAGCAGAATCTGGCAAACGACAAACTTAAAGCTAATGGATATTTATTCCTCAGCGATGTATACGATCAGCTTGGCATTAAGCGTACCAAAATGAGCCAGATTGTTGGTTGGGTTTATAAACCGGAAGGAAATGAAAATGGCGACAACTTCGTTGATTTCGGGATTCTGGAGACCAACCGTGAAACCGAGGATGGTGGTTACGAGAAAGCAATTCTAATGGAGTTCAATGTAGACGGACCGATTCTCGATCTGATCTAATTTTTTTGAGGAGGATACATATGCGAAATTATATTCGTATGGTGGTCCTTCCTGCTCTTTGCATATTTGCGATTATTTGCACAGGTTTTGTCTGCTCGGCAGAACAGGTAAACCGGTATGAATATATCGAAATACAGCCGACTTTAAAAGCTGAACCTATTGATCCTATTGTAATTATTTCTGAGCAACCCTTAGAGGAAACGGTGTCGGCAGTTGAAATCGAAGAGTATGTGGAGGATACACTATTGCCACGGGAAGATATTGAGCTGATTGCTCTTGTAACTATGGCAGAAGCTGAGGGCGAATGCGAGGAAGGAAAGCGATTAGTGATCGACACCATATTAAATCGTGTTGATTCCGTATATTTCCCGGATACAGTGTACGGTGTTGTATATCAAGCAAATCAGTTTTCATCCATGTGGAATGGGAGAGTTGATAAGTGCTTTGTAGACGATGATATTTGCCAGTTAGTTGAAGAGGAACTGCAATCCAGAACTAATGTAGATACGATATTCTTCACGGCTGGTGAATATGGAAAATACGGAAGACCGATGTTTCAAGTAGGTAACCATTATTTTTCGAGCTATGAATAGAAAGGAGTCCTGAATTATGACAGGTTTTATGGGATTAACATTTTCAGCATTTGCTGGTATTTGCTTTGTTAGTGGTCTGGCCGTTCTTATGGGCGGAAAGGAGCATCACTGATGGATGGCATTGGAAATTTTATATCCATGATGGATTACATATTGGATACCAAAAGAAAAAGACATATCACAGGGGGCATTCTGTTGAGTGCCTCTTTACTTTTCGGTGGGCTTGCGCTTACCGTTATGACAATTCAGAACGAGGAGGACGAAGATGAGTAACAAATCTCTGTTTTCTTTGACATTTATCATTGGTGCTGCGACTGGATCAGTAGCGACATGGTACCTGCTTAAGGATAAATACGAAGCGCTCGCTCAGGAGGAAATTGATTCTGTAAAAGAGGTTTTCTTAAGACGTGAGCAGGAATTAAAGGATCAGTCCGTAAAGAAAACCGTTGCTGAAGGTATTAAAGATGCGGACAAAGAAAAACCAGATCTTAAAGAGTATGCGGAACGTCTGAAAAAAGAGGGTTACACACGATATTCTGATTTCGGTTCGGACGAGGAAGAAAAGCCTGTTTCTGAAGCCGGTCCGTATGTGATTCCGCCGGAGCAGTTTGGTGACGATGAAGAGTATGAGCAGATCAGCCTTACCTACTATGCAGACGGCGTGCTTGCTGATGAAAATGATGAAGTAATTGAGGATGTGGAAGATGCTGTTGGAATTGATTCTTTGAATCATTTTGGAGAGTATGAGGACGACTCCGTCTTTGTCCGTAATGACGCAAGAAAATGCGACTACGAGATTCTCCTTGATCAGAGAACCTATTCCGAGGTAGCTGAAGATATGCCGCATCAGATGGAGGTATGATGACACGGGATGAGCTGAACAATGCATATTTTGACTGGATGTACCAGCTTGTATGTGATGATGAGTATTCACGAGGATTGTCGTATCGTAAGCTTTTATATTTGCTTCATGATACAGATTTTACGTTTACGATTGCCCTTGATGGTAATCGTTATGACGATGGAATCGATCTTCGGTACAGATTCGGAAATGAGCAGGGATACCGGGATAGTATGATTGCAAGTTATTTGGATAATCGTCCGTGCAGTGTTTTAGAAATGATTATTGCCCTTGCTATACGCTTAGAAGAGCACATCATGGATGATCCGGACATCGGTAATCGGACGGGCCAGTGGTTTTGGGATATGATTGTGAGCCTTGGGTTGGGTTCTATGGATGATTCCAAATTTGACAAGGCTCATGCCATCGATGTTATTCGGCGATTCCTGAATCGTGACTACGGACGGGATGGCAAGGGTGGATTATTCACAATCGAGCATTGCAGATACGATATGAGAGATATCGAGATTTGGTATCAGGCCAACTGGTATCTCGACAATATCAGATAGGAGGGCGTTATGAGCCATAGTGAGGTATACAAGTGGTTCGAGTTATATTTTCCGCAGTACGCTGGGGATAATGTGGAAACCTGGTTCCAGAACGGAAAGAACAGTATTCGCATCCGTCAGAAGAACCATCAGGAATTTATATTTACGTTCAACAACGAAGGAAATTGGCGGTTTGAGACTGTTGAGAGCTTCATGAACGGATTAAGAGGAGGTAAAAAGTAATGGGCGAAATGCTTACTTATATTTTTAGCAGCTTACGGTCATCTGAGAAAAGATTGGACGTTGTTACAAGAGCGGTCAGTAAACAGCGGAGCTTCAATAAGCAGCTCACAATCTTTGCTGTCATGACAACTGCAAACTTTGTTGTTATGAAAATCGAGCAGAAGGACCAGGCACTGCGTATCAGAAAACTGGAAAAGGAAATCGAGGAACTTAAGCGTCCGGAAGGAGAGTAAAAAATGCGATGATCGACTTTATGGTGATTTCAACACGTTCAACGAAACGTGGAGTAATAGAAATCTATCCAAAGTTCATTATTAAAAAAAGCACCGATCTAATGATTCGAGGTGGTGATTTCTATGCTATCTGGATTGAGGAACGTGGTTTATGGTCTACGGACGAGCAAGATGCCTTGCAGCTCATTGACCGCGAACTGGATAGATATGCTGAGGAGAACCGCCAGCGTTTTAACTCCGATATTAAAGTCCTGCATATGTGGGATGCCGAGTCGGGTATGATCGACTCATGGCATAAGTATTGTCAGAAGCAGATGAGGGACAGCTTTCATACGTTGGATGACAAACTTATATTTTCCAATACAGAAACTAATAAAAAAGACTATGCCAGCAAAAAGTTGAATTATCCGCTTGAAGCTGGCGATTTGTCTGCCTATGAGAAATTGATGTCTACTTTATATTCGGAAGAAGAGCGGACAAAAATTGAGTGGGCTATAGGGTCAATCGTATCTGGAGAATCCAAAAAACTGCAAAAATTTATGGTTTTATACGGAGCTGCTGGAACAGGTAAATCCACAGTTCTTAACATTATTCAGCAGCTTTTCGACGGATACTATTCTGTATTTGACGCAAAAGCACTTGGATCTTCCAGCAATTCATTTGCATTGGAAGCATTTAAAACAAACCCTCTGGTTGCCATTCAGCACGATGGCGATTTATCGAGAATTGAGGATAATACCAGATTGAACAGCTTGGTATCTCATGAGCTGATGACTGTGAACGAAAAATTCAAGTCTACGTACTCAAACCGGTTCAAATGTTTCCTGTTTATGGGAACAAATAAGCCGGTCAAGATTACGGATGCAAAGTCCGGTCTGATTCGACGATTGATCGATGTATCGCCATCTGGAAATAAGCTGAATCCAAAAGAGTACAAAACGATTGTGAAGCAAGTGGAATTTGAGTTGGGAGCTATCGCTTACCACTGCCAGGAGGTATATTCGAACAATCCTGGTCGTTATGACGATTATATTCCGATTACGATGCTTGGTGCATCTAATGATTTCTATAACTTCATTATCGATTCGTACCATGTATTTAAGAAAGAAAACGGGACAACTCTGAAAGCCGCATGGGAGATGTACAAAACCTACTGTGACGACGCCAAAGTTGGGTTCCCGTTTTCACAGAGGGTATTCAAAGAGGAACTTAAAAACTATTTTCATGATTTTCAGGAACGCTTCAATCTTGATGATGGAACTCGCGTTAGAAGTTATTACATCGGGTTCAGAACAGAAAAATTTGAAGAAGAAACTGTAGAGGAAAAGGCGGAAGTAGTCAAACCGGCACTGATCCAATTCGATAGCACTGAATCTATATTTGATGATGTGTGTTCGGAATGCCCTGCACAGTATGCTTCGGAAAACGAAACACCTCAGAAAAAATGGGATTCTGTCCGCACGAAATTATCTGGAATTGATACGAAAAAACTTCATTATGTGAAAGTTCCGGAGAATCATATTGTGATTGACTTTGATATTCCAGACGAATCTGGAAATAAGTCATTTGAAAAGAATTTAGCAGAAGCAAGTAAGTGGCCGCCTACCTATGCCGAGCTTAGTAAATCAGGACAAGGTATACATCTTCATTATATTTATACCGGCGATCCGACGCAGCTTAGCAGAGTATATGACGACCATGTTGAAGTTAAGGTGTTCACGGGCAAAAGCTCTTTACGGCGTATGCTGTCAAAGTGTAATAATTTGCCTATCGCAACAATTAGCTCCGGTTTACCGCTGAAAGGAGAACAAAAAATGGTAAATTTTGAAGCGATTAAGAGCGAGAAAGGGCTTAGAACACTGATCAAACGGAATCTTAACAAAGAGATACATCCGGGAACTAAGCCCAGTATCGATTTTATCTACAAGATACTGGAAGATGCGTATGAAAGCGATTTGAAGTACGACGTCACAGACATGCGCAATGCAGTATTAGCATTTGCAGCGAATAGTACTCATCAAGCGGATTACTGTATTAAGTTGGTCAACAAAATGCAGTTTAAGTCCGCAGATCCGTCCACAGCGGTGAAAAACGATGATGCAAAGCTGGTATTCTATGATATTGAGGTTTTCCCAAACTTATTCCTTGTGAACTGGAAAATCGAGGGTGAGGGAAAGCCTGTTGTAAGAATGATTAACCCGTCTCCGAGTGAGATCGAGGATCTGATGCGGTTCAGACTGGTTGGCTTTAACTGTCGGAGATATGATAACCATATTCTGTACGCAAGGTTGATGGGTTATACAAACGAACAGCTCTACAACCTTTCGCAGAAGATCATTAACGGAAGTCCGAACTGTTTCTTTGGAGAAGCGTATAATGTATCCTATACGGATGTGTATGACTTCGCTTCGGCTGGTAATAAGAAGAGTCTTAAGAAATTGGAAATCGAGATGGGAAACCTCACCGATGACGATCTCAAGAAAAAAGGATTCTCCGATGAAAAAATAAGAATTATCAAGGCAGGAACGCATCACCAGGAGCTTGGTCTTCCATGGGATCAACCGGTTCCGGAAGAGCTTTGGATTAAGGTCGCTGAGTATTGTGATAACGATGTTATTGCTACTGAGGCGGCCTTTAATTATCTTGAGGCTGACTGGACGGCGCGACAGATTCTGGCAGATTTAGCAGAGATGACCGTTAATGATACAACGAACTCACTTACAACCAGAATTATATTCGGAAACAACCGGAAACCCCAGTCAGAGTTCCATTACAGAAATCTGGCAGAACCGGTAGAGTCGCTGGATAAGGAGAGTATGGATTTCCTTAAGGAAGCCTGCCCGAAGATGATGGAGGAGCCTCACTATGGTTGGAAGTACAACGATAAGAACGAAGTTCCATTTGAATCTCACAGCATTCTTCCATATTTCCCTGGGTATGTATTCGACCATGGAAAATCTACATATCGTGGAGAAGAAGTAGGCGAGGGCGGATTTGCACAGGGCGTACCCGGAATGTATGGAAATGTAGCACTCCTGGATATTTCTTCAATGCATCCGCATAGTGCTATTGCTGAGGTTCTGTTTGGACCGAGATTTACGAAGGCGTTCCGTGATATTGTTGAGGGTCGTGTAAGCATTAAACATGAGGCTTGGGATATTGTTAATACCATGCTGGACGGCAAGCTTACTCCGTATATTCAGAGAGTTATTGACGGCGAGATGACATCAAAAGATCTTGCCAATGCACTGAAGACGGCTATCAATTCAGTATACGGTCTCACATCTGCATCCTTTGATAATCCGTTCCGTGATCCGAGAAACATCGACAACATTGTAGCGAAACGTGGAGCATTATTTATGATTGACCTTAAGAATGAGGTCCTGAAGCGTGGGTTCCAGGTTGCTCACATTAAGACAGACTCTATTAAGATTCCAGATGCTACACCGGAGATCATTCAGTTTGTCATGGACTTTGGTGAGAGATATGGATACACGTTTGAGCACGAGGCTACGTACGATCGGATGTGCTTGGTCAATGATGCTGTATATATCGCAAAGTACAAATCAGCAGAAGAATGCCAGAAGATCTATGGTTATGTCCCTGGCGACAACAAAAAGAAAGGTGGAAAATGGACGGCAACAGGTACTCAGTTCCAGATTCCATATGTATTTAAGAAGCTGTTCAGCAGAGAAGACATCGCATTTGAAGATATGTGCGAGACTAAATCTGTGAGCAGCTCTTTATATTTGGATTTGAATGAGGAGTTACCGGATGTCAGCAAGGAAGAAAAAGAATTCAGCAAGGCAGAGAGTGACTATAAGAAAGGACTGTTATCCGATACAACTTTTGAATCCACATGCCAGAAGCTTACTCCATTGATCGAAAAAGGACACGACTATCACTTTATTGGAAAGGTTGGTCAGTTCTGTCCGATGAAAGATGGATACGGAGCTGGACTTCTGATGAGAGAAAAAGACGGTCGTTACTATGCTGCAACTGGTTCCAAAGGTTATCGTTGGATGGAATCGGAAATGGTCAAAGAACTTGGCAAGGAAGATGGTATTGACCGATCCTACTACGACAAGCTGGTTGATGAGGCTGTAAAAACTATTTCGCAGTACGGTGACTTCGAGTGGTTTGTGTCTGACGATCCGTATATTCCAGAGCTTGGCGCAAATGACGCTGATGTTGATTGTGTTGTTCCATGGGCGATGCCTTGCGGAGAGGATAAGTATCGGACATGCTTCGACTGCCCGCATTTCAACAATGATAACTTCCATATGGATTGCAATCTTGATTATGATATTGCAGATATTGTGATGAAGCACGCAATGAATCCGCCGGAAAATTAAAAAAAAATAAAGGAGAATTTAATCATGGCAAGAGTAAATGAGCTGATTATTGAGAATGCTCGTATTATGTTCAGAAATTTCAGAGGAGAAGAGACAAAGTACAACAGAGCAGGTAACCGTAACTTTTGCGTTGTAATTCCGGATGCCGACCAGGCACAGAAACTCGGCGAAGATGGATGGAATGTGAGAATCCTTCCGCCGAGAGACGAGGATGAAGCGCCTCTTCACTATATTCAGGTAGCAGTTCGATTCGATAACATTCCGCCGAATGTATACATGGTTACCAGAAGAGCTAAAACAAAGCTGGATGAGGAGTCTGTATCTTCTCTTGACTATGCTGAAATCAGAAATGTTGATCTGGTCATCAGCCCGTCAAAGTGGGAAGTGAATGGAAAATCTGGCATCAAGGCATATCTGAAGACCATGTACGTCACGATTGAAGAGGACGTGTTTGCTGAGAAATATGCGGATGAAGAGGAACCGCCGTTCGCATAAATCATATTTTGAGGGTGTCGGTGTCAAAGCCGGCACTCTTACTTTATGAAAGGAGAAAAATTATGTTTTGGAATAAGAAAAAACCGAAGTCGAAACCACAGATTAAGACTACGGTACCTAAAACATTCAAAGCAAAAGAACCGCCACCTAAGTGGCAACCAACTTTCGGCGAAACGAAAAAGAAGGGTGAGAAACCACCGGAAGTAACTACGAAATCCGAACCAAAAATTGACTGGGAAGATAAATTTTTAAAATCTTTTCAGAAACTTACATATAGACGTCGGGCATGGGATGTGTGGAGAGATTATATTTTACTTCATGCATGTTCAATCTCGAATGTTTTGGACAAGGACAACTACGACCAAAGAGAGAAGCTGTATCTAAAAATTATTCATCAGTATTCAAAAGAAGAGCAAGCTATATTTCCAGAATTAGCAGCATATACAACCATGGCCCTGGATCGGAATCAAGAGCAGGATTTTCTCGGAAAAATGTTTATGCGGTTAGATCTGGGAAATCGTTCGGCTGGTCAATTCTTCACGCCATATCATGTGTGTGAACTTATGGCTGAAGTGGTGGCTACCAATGCTTTAGAAAAGATAGAGCAGTATGGTTATATTTCGATTAACGATCCATGCTGCGGTGCTGGAGCGACGTTGATTGCTGGTGTGCATGTAATCCGAAAACAGCTGGAGCATTGTGAACCACCGAGAAACTACCAGAACCATATCTTAGTAGTTGCACAGGACGTTGATGAAATCGTTGGTCTGATGTGTTATATCCAAATCTCGCTTCTCGGATTGGCTGGATTTATAAAAATAGGTAACTCGATAACTGACCCAATATCTACGGACGATTCATCTGAAAAATATTGGTATACACCTATGTATTTCTCAGATGTATGGAGTACAAGAAGAATGCTCCGTCAGATTAACAAGTTATTTGGAAAGGGTGATGACGAATGAAGAAAAGATATTCTATTCCAAAAGAGCAGTGTACGTGCGGCATCAGCGAGCTTTATGACAACGTTGCTAAAATCATTGGGATTTCTAATGTAAGCAAAGCTGTATACGATTGCCGTAAATTATCTATCACTAAAAAAGTGCTGGACTGCTTATATAAGTTCTATCATTCAGAGAATCAGAGCGATGAAACCATAACAACCTGTATGCTCTTGTATGGTCCCAAAGCAGATCTGGATGGCGATGGCTACGAAGTCGAGGTAGAAGATGGATTTGTCACGAAAGGTGTGTAATGGCTGGCGTAGAATTACGGGACTATCAGGAAGATGCTGTACGGCAAATGCGAAACGGTTGCATACTTTGTGGCGGTGTTGGTAGTGGAAAATCAAGAACTTCGCTGGCCTACTATTATGTTCGAAACGGTGGTGAGCTCGGAACAAATGAATATGTTCCTATGGACGATGTGAATATTAAGGATTTGTACATAATCACAACTGCTAGGAAACGGGATACATTTGAATGGGAAGAGGAGCTCTCACCATTTCTGCTATCGACCAATAAGAAAGAAAATTTATATACCAATAAGGTTGTGATTGATTCTTGGAACAACATCAAGAAGTATGCAGATGTCAAAGATGCTTTCTTTATATTCGATGAGCAGCGTGTCATAGGCTCTGGAACATGGGTTAAAGCATTCTTGAAAATCGCCAAGGTAAATGAGTGGATATTACTATCCGCAACTCCTGGCGATACGTGGCAGGATTATATTCCGGTGTTTGTGGCTAACGGATTTTATAAAAACCGAAGCGAATTCACAAGAGAGCATATAGTCTATAGCCGATTTAGCAAATTTCCTAAAGTTGACCGATATTTGAATACTGGTAGATTGATTCGATTGCGAAACAAAATCTTGGTGAATATGGATTTCAAACGCCAGACGGTTTCGCACCATGAGGATATTTATGTCAAGTACAATATCGAAAGGTATAAAGATGTCGGAAAAACCAGATGGGACCCGTTTAAAAAAGAACCAATTATCAATGCTGCTGGTCTGTGCTATGTATGGAGAAAAATTGTAAACACCGATCAGTCCAGACAAATAGCTTTACTCGAAATTGTGGAGAAGCATCCGAAAGCGATTATATTCTACAATTTTGATTACGAGCTTGAGCTTCTGAAGGAAATATTCTCTGGCTACGAAGTCAGGGAATGGAATGGTCACAAACATCAGCCTGTGCCGACTAGCGATGCATGGGTATATTTAGTTCAGTACAATGCCGGGGCTGAAGGATGGAACTGTATTACAACAGACACAATTATATTCTATTCTCAGAATTATTCGTATAAGATCATGGCACAGTCTGCTGGTCGAATAGACAGGATGAATACACCATATACGGATCTGTATTACTACCATTTGAAATCCAGGTCTGGTATTGATCTTGCCATCAGTAAAGCATTGAAGGACAAGAAAACATTTAATGAAACGAGGTTTGTTAAGTGGAGACAATGATTTATAATCTGTGGATATTTTTAAAAATTTTATCTATCAAGTTGAAAAGTATGTCTGCGGAAGATTTTTACAGTCTGCTAATAGAGTGTGACTATCAACAAAGATTATATGCAATTTTGTTAAGATATTACATGTGAGGTGTCCAATGGAAAATATTTACAAAGAGGTTGATTTCAAAACCTATTGCAAAACCTGCGAACATAAGGATCTCGAAGAAAAATTTGATCCTTGTAATGACTGTTTGGCAGAACCGATGAACGTAAATTCGGATAAACCTATTTACTGGAAGGAGGCTGAAAATGGTAGATAGTATTTTAGTTAGTGTTGATTTTTCAAACAAAAATGACACTGGAGTAATGGTTGTAGGAAGAAAACGAATGAATCAGTCTGTCGAGATTATCAATGCTTTCCAGGGAGATGAAGCGAGAGAACTTTATGAAAAGCTGGTAACAAAGAAAAAGAAGGAGGGTCAAAAGTGAGTTTTCAATACGATCAATATTTAGCTAGGCATCGAGCTAATGTGAAAAGGGGGTTCGACTGGCTTTCTAAAAATTTACCGGGACTTATGACAAACACCCTAACCGCCGGGTGGAATACAGAATTTGCTCATGATCAGTCTAAAAACGAACCGGATGAGTATGAGGCATACGATGCATATTTCTATGGAAATAATCGCTCTTATGAGGTTGTACAGCGATATCAGCGAGCATGGTTACTTCATATTCACAGAAATCCTCATCATTGGCAGCACTGGATTCTTATTCATGATGATATGGAAGATGGCGAACTGGAGACCGTTTTGGAAATGCCATACGATTACATCATCGAGATGATTTGCGATTGGTGGTCATTCAGTTGGCAGAGTGGAAATCTCTATGAGATATTCAAGTGGTACGAGGAACATTCTAAGTATATAAAACTGGCGCAGACAACGAAAATCACAGTCGAGTATATTTTAGACAATATGAAGAAAAAACTTCAGGCATTGCAGTATGCGGATCAATCAGCCATGCAACCTGGAGCTTGATATTTGGAGGAGCTATGAATAGAACGACAAAAATAAACATCTTAGCGTATGCTTCGGAGCCGGACAAGAATTATAAGTACGAGGGTGACATCGTCGATTATAAGGGAAAAAGGTATTTCGTAAGTCTGGCAGAAGAGCGAGTGGAATTTATCGGGATTATTAAAGACAAATCATGAAAGGAAACGAAACTGTGGTGAATGCAGAAATCGAGATTAAACACGAAACTCGACTTTGTAAAGTGAATGGCAAATACGGGATTTTTCATTTATGGGAAGAGCAGTATACACGTCCAATAATAGATGAATTAAGGCTTATACCTACTGAGATCGGCTCGCAAGTATTTGGTATTGTAGAGTTCGCTGATTGCGTGAAGAGAGTCCAGCCAGATGAGATCATATTTTGCGATGAGCAAAGTGATTACTTAGCACAGTTGAATGGGGTTCATGATGGCACTAAGAAAGGAGAAAATAAATGAAACAGAATATTATTGCAGTAGATTTTGACGGAACTTTATGCGAGAACAAGTGGCCGGAGATTGGTATGCCGAACGAGGAGCTCATCGAGTATCTAAAAAAGAGACAGGCCAACGGAGAAAAGCTGATTCTCTGGACATCCAGAAATGAAGAGCAGACAAAAAAGGCTGTAGAGTGGTGTAAAAAGTACGGACTGATCTTTGATGCTGTAAATGATAACCTTCCGGAAATCGTGGAAGCATTTGGTGGAAATTGCAGAAAGATATTTGCAAATGAGTACATAGATGACAGAAATCGCTCTATCGGTTCTTGCCGCGAGAGATCAAATCTCGAACGCTGGGCTGAAAATGAAGTAGCTATTGCGTGTCGTAGAGAAAAGCCGGACCGGAAAGACGGAGAATGGGATTACGGTTGTGCTTGCTATGAGAGCGCATTGAAGGCCTTTGGATCTCTGTGTGAGGACGGTCATTCTGGTTTCAGTATTGGTCTGACTAAGGCTATTCTGAACCGTCTGATCAACAACAAGCCACTTCTTCCAATTGAGGATACTGACGAGGTATGGAGTGATATTTCTGATATGAGTGGTCTGAAGGGGGAAGAGCGTAACTATCAGTGCAAACGCATGTCTTCCTTGTTTAAGTACGTGTATGCTGATGGCACGGTTAAGTACAGAGACGTTGATCGCTATCATGGCGTGAACATCAACTGTCCGGATGATCCATATCACAGTGGACTGATTGATACTGTTATGGACGAACTGTATCCGATCACTATGCCTTATATGCCGGCTGATAGAGCCTTTAAGATTTATACGGAGGATTTCCTTGTAGATCCGGCGAAAGGTGATTATGATACCGTCGGAATTCTATACGTAATCACTCCGTCCATGGACAAGGTAGCAATTAACAGATATTTTAAAGAAGCTCCGAACGGCTTTGCTGAAATCGACGAAGCGGAGTACAAGGAGCGAAAGGAAGCTGCTAAAGCTCGGATGGAGGCAACCGATGGATCGAAATAGATTTATCCAGTGCATGAAAAGCAACATCGAGTTGTCGGATAAAGAGCGGCGGAGAATTATCAGAAGAAGTGTTGAGAGTCAGCCATGGAAATTAAAGTGTACGATTGCCATGGAAGAGTTTGCGGAACTTACACAGGCAATCAGTAAACAGATTCGTGGGTATGATAATAGAATTGGACTTTTGGAAGAGATGGCGGATGCTTATATTTGCCTGGAATTCCTTAAGTCCATTTTTAATATTACACCAGAAGAGTTACAAAAAGCTATGGACGTTAAATTACAAAGAGAAAGGAATAAACAGAGATGAGTAAAGAGATTAAAATTGCCGGAAGTATTTCGTTTGGAGGAAAGCGCCTTAATGTATATGGAGATCTGGACGCTCCGCTGTTCAAGGCAAAAGATATTAGTCATGCTATTGGCTACAGTAGCGGTAACGAGTGGAGAATGCTCGAAATGTGCGAAGAGGATGAGAAGCTGAAACTACCTTTAGTAGTAGCAGGCCAGAGACGTTCCGTCAACTTTGTGACTGAGAATGGTCTGTACAACATCCTTGCACAGAGTCGTATGGAAATCGCAAGATCCTGGAGACGTGTGGTGCATGACGAGCTTATCAACATGCGTAAGGAAAAAGGCAGAAACATCGCTGAGCAGTTCGAAGAGTGGGATCACGCAATGGATAACATTTACTTCGATGAGGAAACCGGTCAGCTTATGCAGTCTGTCACGGTTCCTGGTGGAGATGTGATCCAGATTCCTTATGAGAAGGAAGAAGAGTAATTAAAACCGTGGGCTATGCTGAACACAGGAGCATAATAATCCAGATTGGTGGGGATCTGGATATTCTGAAAGGAGAATAAAAATGATTAAATTAGAGCATGTGGTTCTGGCTAGTCCGGAACAGATGAAATTTATTATTGAAGGCATGAGAAACCCGATGAACTCATGGGAGAAGAGCGATAGCCGTACCTGTAGACAAGATGGGGCGTTTTGTATGGAATGTGAACATAAAAACAACTACTGTTTAGGAGAAAATGATCACTCACTCATGCAACGATTATCCAACGCTGGAACAGACCATAGAAAGTTTATGAGAATGCTGCCGGTGTACGTACGAATCACAGCACCTTTATATTGGTGGAAGGAATTTGATACTTATAAGGTTGGCACAGTTGCTAACAGCTGTAGTACCATGCATAAAATCCAGGCTAAGGAATTCACGATGGATGATTTCAGTTGTGAGCATCTTATGGGTGGTTATTTGGAACAGATGAGAAGGATAATCGACGATCTTAATAATGCTAGGAAATACTTTACAGTAGGGGATCAGTTCTTTTCTCCCGGTAATAAGCGAGATTGGTGGCAGATGATTCAACTTCTTCCGAGCAGCTATAACCAGACCAGAAATGTCATGATGAATTATGAAGTTCTGGCAAACATCTATAAGTCCCGTAAGGATCACAAACTGGACGAGTGGCGGAACTTCTGCAAATGGATTGAAGAGCTTCCGTATTCGGAGTTGATTACTGGAGGTAAAAGATGAACGATAAATACCTCAGTGTGATAACAAATTTTGGTTGCCATTATTCCTGCCCGTATTGCATCGTTAAGAATAATCATCTGAATATTCCCAAAACTACAATTCATGGGTTGAATAATCTGTTTTCGGAAATTGTGAAAAACCGTTGTAATTGGGTCTCTTTATCTGGCGGAGGAGATCCTCTATGGAAGTATGAGCAACACAAAGATTGGTACGAGAAATTCTTTGAAATCGTAGATGCAGCTCATGTGAATACGGAATTGCATACTAGCTTACACGCCGTTCAAGGAGTATCTTATAGTCATTTTGACAGGGTTGTTTATCACTTACATAGTTTAGAGCAATTATATAGCATTAAACGTGAAAACTGTTCTATCGTTAGAATTGTATTTGTAGTTACCGAGGATTTTACCGAAGATATGATAAATCGTATCGCTGTGTTCTGCGCCAATTCGGAGGATATCGACGAATTAAGTTTTCGTCAAATGGTGGATAATCATTATCGAGAAACATACTACTGCCATGACTATTTGAAAGCCGGTCATAAAAAGTTGTGGTGGTATATAGAGCAGAATGACTACAATCTATATTACTGCCAAAATCATGTTTATACGGAATATAAAAATATTGGGGGTGATAGTAATGGTTAAAGTACGAGATATTCTGCCACTTATTCAGTGGAATGATGCTCAAATCATAAAAGACCAGGATGAGGAAATCTGTTTACTCAGAAATGATTTTATGGTCGGAAGCTTATCAGAAGAAATTCTGAATATGACAGTCACAGGTATTGAAAACGATGAAAATATTGAGAATACCGTCGTCGTTTATGTTACGGATGAGGAGGATTAAATTTATGCATTTTACAGTTATTCAGATTATTATCATGTTTCTTATCGGCTACGTATGCTTGTACGCATTGATCGACAGGGTTATGAAGTGTATCGAACACTGTGCTACAGCAAGAGCATACGGACGGTTCAGAGAAGCCGGAGCCACAATGAAAATGGATGATGTAGCAGCTGGTATCGCAAAATCAAAAGAGGAGAAGCGCAATGTTGAGAAGAGACTTGATTAAGAATAAGATATACGGAATTATATTTATCGTACTTGGAGCGTTGACAATCCCGATTGAGTGGGATGCAACGTTCTTTTTATTTGCCTTGATGGTAGGTATTTTGCTCTTTGCATCAAGAGAAAACTGCATTATGGATTAAGGAGGCGGCGGTATGGGCCGGGCTGAAAGGAGAAGAGCACAGAAGTGTGAGCAGAAAGCTAAGACCGCTACATACAATCTGACAAGAGCTCAGTTAGATGCCCTGGTTCGAGAAAAGATATCTGGTGAACTGGATAGAGTTAAGCAGGAGGCTACAAATGATGCTATCAATCAGGCGATGATTCTTCTGCTTACTCTGCCGCTTGAAGTGTTGATGGATCATTATTGGCCGAAGTCATATGCAAAGCGGATTCCAGAGTTTACAGAGTATGTTCTCGAATATTATGAAAAGTGGCAAAACGATGAGTTGGATATAGACAAGCTCAAAGAGGATCTATGGGTGTACGGCGGTGTGCGATTAGAAGAAGTGGAGGGCAAGTAAATGGGATATTTAATTTTAGGAATTATCGTTCTGACAGCTATTCTTATTTTCGGCGGATATATAGTTCTGTCTGTTATGAATGCTGCAATGTGGATGGACGATTCTATGAGATGGGGAGGTAGAGATGACAGCTAAGGACGACAGAAAAAATGCAGAGGGTTACAATGATCCGACAGCTTACAATGCGATTAAGAATGTGGAGCAGGAACAGGACAAGGATGACATGAGATTTCATCAGTTACTGAATACCCTGTTTTCACTTTGCGAATTGGCGGATTTCCATATCGAGGGACGAGTTGTATTGAAGGATAAAAGAACTGGAAAGGTTTGGAGGTAGGCGAGATGAAAATCTGCAAGGTGAGACCCAACTATTCAACCTGTTCTGCTTGTATAGCTACTCAGGAAATGTTCAACGTGGTTGATGATTGCAGTAGATGTAAATCGAATACCGATACTTATGAATTATTGCAGGTCGGAACTGGATTTTGGAGCGGTGACTATGCAATGGTTCAAAAGGACGGCAAAATCACCAAAGTATCATTAAACCGCGTTTATGACGTAAAGGAGAGTTTATGATGACTATGGAAGAATTACAGAAAGCGTGCGAAACTTTGGCAGAGGCGTGGAACAAAGTTTTGGAGCCGATGGAGAAACTGGCTAAAGATTTGAGTGAAGCCTTCGGACGTATGTATGCTTCTGAGGAAGAGAATCGTAAAATTCGCACTGGTCGGAAGCTTAAATCTGTAAGGCGTGTGCCGGATTCTAAGATGTCTACGTACAATTATAAGCCTGTTGTGAAGCGCAATTTGCCCTATCAGAGACGGAATTTCTGACCGATTTCAGCTAATCTAGGTTAAAAATCTTTGTAGTAACAGGTCATTTTTCTGCCCACTTTTTGGTTTTAGGATTTGACCAAATCCCGGATATTTTTGACCAGAACTGAAAAATCGGTGTCAATTTGGAGAAAATTTATGAATTTTGGTCAAATTTCTGGCCATTTGCCCGGTTTTGCCCACTTTCAAAAACCCGGATTTGACCAGCAAAAACCCAGTATTTATGCGGGTTTGCGGGCTTTCTGCCCACTTTCCCACTTTTAATACTAAACTATTATGATAGAAAGTTTAAAAATATATAGTAATAGGCGAATAAAAGTGGGTTTTTGACCAGAAGCAAGAAAGAGGTGATTTTATGACTTACGATAAGAAATTGGTCGAGGATTGGTTGTGCGAACATTTTCCGTATCATTTACGAGTGAATAAAGATATTCCGAATGGTGCACATGTGACGATGAAAAATGAAATCGCCATATCACAAGAATGGCTATGGGTTGATAATCCGCCGTATCAATCTTTTGAAGATGTGATGTTCGGTTATACCATTCCTAGGGATTTTTATTCAGGTGCCGGAGCTTCGTATTGTGGATATCCATTTGGTGGATTGTATCCGATAGGAGGTTTGCCGTGAATGTAAAGAGAAAGGTAACATGGAAAGATATTTTCAATAATTTCAAATCGGTGTATCCGCGGTTATCGAAAGAAGCCCAGGATTACCGTCCGTACAACTACATGAGCATTATCGTATATTTAGCAGACGGAACCAAGGTGGTTTATGATGATATGGTAAAGCGAGCTAAGATGCTTGCAGCCTAGGATCTGGCTACAGAATCCGCTTTCCATTTTGTGTGCTTCATGCTATACTATAAGAGCCACACAATCTAATAATGAAATCGCGTTCGAGGGAATAACTTTGGTAAAAAGTGTATTCTCTTTTACTCGTACCCTTGAACGGCGAAGAGATTGTGTGGCAACAATAAGAGATGCACTTTTTCGGTGCGTCTCTCAAATTGGGGCGCACTTTTTATTTGCCCTAAATTCCTACTTGAGTATGGAAAGGGTGATTATATGGGAACGAAATCAAATAAAAACATTTCGGGTGTCATAGGAGCAATCGGAGCTGTTGGTGGTTTGATTACTGCGGTTACACCTTTGGTTGAAAAAGCAATAGATAACGCACAGAATAAACCGACTGAAAAAATAGATACGAAAGTTATCATTCCAGAATTATATCGTAAGGGATTTCCGATAGACCTGGAACAGGCTGAAGAATTATTAACCGAACGTGGCTTGAAAGTTTCAAAGAGTAAGCTTCGTATGAAAGAAGCAGATCCAAAGTATCGAGATTACGAGGATACCCAAGTCATAGACTCAAATCCTAAGCAGGGCGCTAAGGTGAAAGTCGGTACAACTGTTTGTCTGAGATACATAACGGCTGAAGTTATCGAGGAGAGCCAAAAGATATTTGATGATGACGTTCGTATTAAACAGGAGGCTAAAGAACAGAAGGCCGCTGAGAAGCAGGAGAAGAAAGAACGTTTGAAAGAAAGTGTTTCTGAAACTATGGATTCTGCTAAGAGTGGTTTAGGAAAGATATTTAAGAAAGATCGAAAAGCTATAGAAGCTGAGAAAGGAGAAACGATAGATGAGTAAAGGTGGAAAGAAAAAGCGTAGCACGGCTGGGTTAATCCTTGATGTGATTCTTACATTGTGTACCGGTGGCTTATGGTTGATTTGGATACTGATCCGGTATTTAAGAAATAACAGCTGACAACTACATATTTGGACAGAGATGCTTAATCGTGTCTCTGTCTTTTTTTATGCTCTTTTTTGCGCGCGAAAAAAACATGCCCTTTTATGAAGAGAGAGGATAAATAGGCATTTTTATTAAATACCACATCCTCTTTTGAGTTTTTAGAAAATTGAAAGGAGACTCCATTATGTTGGAAAATAAGTTCCAGGCAAATTTGATCAAGGAACTGAAAGAAAGATTTCCGGGTTGTATCGTGATGAAAAATGACCCGACCTACATTCAGGGCATTCCAGATTTGCTGGTTCTTCACAAAGACAAATGGGCTTCCTTAGAATGTAAAAAAAGCGCTGGCGCAAAGAAGCAGCCGAATCAGGAATATTATGTGGATCGTATGAATCAGATGTCGTTTTCAAGATTTATATGTCCAGAGAATAAAGAGGAGGTACTGGATGAACTTCAACAATCATTCGAACCTTGAAGGACAACACGCCTTTCTTGGTGCCAGTAAATATCACTGGATAAATTATGGTGAGGATAAAGTTGCGGAAGCATATCGAAATTTCCTTGCCACACAAAAAGGAACCGTATTACATGCATTTGCAGCACAGTGCATCATGCTCAATCAGAAATTACCAAAATCGAAGCAGACATTAAATATGTATGTGAATGATGCCATCGGCTTTAAGATGACACCGGAGCAGATCCTTTACTATTCCGATAATTGTTTTGGTACAGCCGATGCGATTTTGTTTCGGAATAACTTCTTAAGAATTCACGATTTGAAGACCGGAAAGATTCCGGCGCACATGGAGCAGCTTGAAATATATGCCGCTCTTTTTTGTTTGGAATATAAAGTGAAGCCTGGGGATATTGAAATGGAATTGAGAATCTATCAGAACAATGAAATTCTGTATCATAACCCAACGGCTGAAGATATTGTTCCAATCATGGACCGAATTATTACTTTTGATAAGGTGATTAAGAAAATCAGAGAACAGGAGGGGTAAGCTATGAATTCCATTGTGGAAGATATTTTAATGCATTATGGTATGCCACGGCGTTCTGGGCGTTACCCTTATGGTTCTGGAGAGAATCCATATCAGCATAGCGGTGATTTTCTTAGTCGTGTTCAGGAATTAAAAAAATCCGGAATGAGCGAAACAGACATTGCTAAGAATATGGGTTTGACTACCACACAGCTTCGTACTCAGATGAGCCTCGCTAAAGATGAACGTCGTGCTCTTCAGGTAGCAACAGCAAAGGGTCTTCGTGAAAAAGGTTACAGTTTAAATGAAATTGCCGATAAGATGGGATTTGCTAATGACTCGTCTGTCCGCTCTTTATTGAACGAAACTTCGGAAAACAGAATGAACCAGGCTAAGGCCACTGCGGATGTTCTGCGAAAACTCATTGAAGAAAAGGGAATGATCGATGTCGGAACCGGCGTTGAAAGAGAACTTGGCGTGTCAAAAGAAAAACTAAACCAGGCTCTTTATATGCTGGAATTGGAAGGTTATCCGATTTATGGCGGCGGCGTTCCACAGGTTACCAATCCTGGAAAGCAGACCAATATCAAGGTCATTTGTCCACCGGGAACCGAGCACAAAGATATTTATGACTTCGAGAATGTCCATTCTGTAAGAGACTACATCTCCTATGACAATGGGGAGTCTTTCAGAAAATCTTTTGAGTATCCGGCCAGCATGGATTCAAAGCGCTTGCAGATCCGCTATGCCGATCAAGGTGGTGTTGATAAGGATGGTGTAATTGAACTCCGTAGAGGCGTGAAAGACCTGTCTTTAGGTGATTCTCATTATGCACAGGTCCGTATTATGGTTGACGGAACTCACTACCTTAAAGGTATGGCTGTTTACTCTGATAATATGCCGGATGGCGTTGATGTGATTTTCAACACTAATAAAAAGTCTGGCACTCCTACAAAAGATGTTCTCAAGAAAATTAAGGATGATCCAGATAATCCGTTTGGTTCCCTGATTAAGGAGCATGGAGGTCAGAGCTATTACGATGATCCAAAGGGTAAGTATACAGATCCTGTAACCGGAAAAAAACAGTCTCTTTCTCTGATCAATAAGAGAGCAGAAGAAGGCGATTGGGGTGAATGGAGTAAGACACTTCCGTCACAGTTTCTTTCTAAGCAGAGTTTGACACTTATCAAAAAGCAGTTAGGTTTGGCAAAAGCTGATAAGCAGGCAGAATATGATGAAATCTGTTCATTAACAAACCCCACTGTAAAGAAGGCTCTGTTAAAATCATTTGCTGACGATTGCGATGCGGCCGCCGTACATTTGCAGGCAGCGGCGTTACCTCGTCAGAAGTACCAGGTAATTCTCCCATTAACAACAATCAAAGACAATGAGGTATATGCTCCGAACTACAAAGATGGAGAAACAGTTGCGTTGATTCGATACCCGCATGGTGGAACTTTTGAGATTCCTATTCTGAAGGTCAACAATAAGCTGGCTGAAGGAAAGAGCGTTCTCGGAAACACACCGGCAGATGCGATTGGTATCAATAAGAAGAATGCGGACCGTTTATCTGGAGCGGACTTTGATGGTGATACCGTAATGGTAATTCCTTGCAACTCCACCAAGAGTAAGGTAAAGATTACCTCCACTTCTCCATTAAAAGGTTTGGAAGGTTTTGATACCAAGGATGCTTATGGTGGAACAGTTAAGAAGGATGCTGATGGTGTAGATCATTATTATCGTAATGGTAAAGAGTATAAGATTATGAGAAATACTCAGACAGAAATGGGTAAAGTATCGAATCTGATTACTGATATGACTCTGAAGGGAGCCACACAGGATGAATTAGCGAGAGCAGTTCGTCACAGTATGGTTGTAATTGATGCCGAGAAACACAAACTGGATTATAAGCAGAGTGAAATCGATAACGGTATCGCTTCTCTTAAGAAGAAGTATCAGGGAAATGTGGATTCAGAAGGTCGTTACCATGAAGGTGCATCTACCCTCATTTCAAGAGCAAAATCTGAGACACAGGTTCTTAAGAGAAAAGGTTCCCCGACAATCAATGAAGATGGTTCTTTGTCATACAAGTCTGTTAAGGAAGAGTATGTCGATAAGAATGGAAAAATTCAGGTGAGAACTCAGAAGAGTACAAAGATGGCTGAAACAAAAGATGCCCGTACACTTTCTTCAGGTACCCCCCAGGAAGAAGCTTATGCCGATTATGCAAATTCTATGAAGTCTTTAGCTAACCAGGCTCGTAGGGAGATGATGAGTACAGGTAAAATTGCTTATTCTGCGTCTGCTAAGGCAACTTATTCTGAAGAAGTAAACTCTTTAAATGCTAAGCTGGATTTGGCTTTGGCAAATGCTCCTAGAGAGAGGCAGGCTCAGACAATGGCGAATGCTACTGTTGCGGCTAAGAGAAAAGACAATCCGGATATGACAAAAGCAGAAGTTAAGAAGGCAAGTCAGCAGGCTCTGGCACAGGCAAGGAGTTCTGTTGGGGCTAAGAGATCTAACATCGAAATTACGGATAAAGAATGGGAAGCCATTCAGGCCGGAGCAATTTCTGAGAACAAGCTTACGCAAATTCTGAATAACACGAATACCGATACTATTCGTCAGAGAGCGACTCCTCGTGCAAGCACTGCTCTGAGCACAGCTAAACAGAATCGTATCGCTGCACTTAGCGCATCTGGCTACAGCACTTCAGAGATTGCGGAAGCTCTTGGGGTTTCTTCTTCGACAGTTTCTAAGTATTTGAATGGAAAGGAGTGAACTAAGTAAGATGAGATTTGCGCTTACAACTTTTGATAATCCTTATGATCCGTTTGAACAGTTCACTCAATGGTTCATGTTCGATGAAGAAAAAGGTTATCACACAACTGCTTACCTTGGTCGAATTGCTCGAACATCGGATCAATTATCAGATGAAGAGAACAATAAGGAAGTAGAGCGAGCTATTGATGAGATAATCCGTTATGATTTTCAGAACATCTATCGAAAGATTACAAGTAAATCAGAAACAAATGAACATAAAGAAAAAGCTTCCTAAAAGTGATTTCGTCGGCATATCAAAAGCCGAAACCACCGTGCATAACTAAAAGGGGTATAGGGGGGTGTCTAAAAAACATACCCCCACCCATATCGCGGCGGTCTTTAAAATTTCCCCGGAGGGCATTTTTAGGGAGCCTTTTCAGCTGTTCCAGTGTTTACAAGGGTCTATAACTCATGATATTTGACAACGGTTTCTGTGGGATCGGCTCAAAGTTAGTTCTCCTTTCGTTGAGTAGCATTGTCATGATTTGTAGGTCCTTTTAAATACTGGAAAAGTATGTGAGAACTATCACAGAAATAACGAACAACTAAATGGAAGGAGGCATCAACTTTGAGGAAAGCAAAGCAATCCGAGTCTTCTAGGATGATGCGTCCAGCATTAACGCCAGAAGCGAGAGAAAATCAGCTTGTTTCATTGGCGGTTGACTTGGCTGAAAAGCAGTTACGAGAGGGAACAGCCTCGTCGCAGGTGATTACTCACTATTTGAAGCTCGGTTCAACGAAAGAAAGAATTGAAAAAGAGATTTTGGAAAAACAGAAGGAACTGATAGAGGCGAAGACTCAGAATCTGAAATCCATTGAAAATTCGGAAAAGCTGTATGCTGATGCATTAAAGGCATTTCGTGGTTATAGCGGTCATGGAGATGAGGTGGATGATGCTTAAATGTTATTCAGAACTCTTGCGACTTACAACCTTTAAGGAACGATACGAGTATCTTCGTTTGGATGGAGTGGTTGGTGAAGAGACATTCGGATTTGATAGGTATCTTAATCAGATATTTTACAATTCTCAAGAATGGAAGGACATTCGGAGAAAAATTATTATTCGTGATAATGGATGTGATCTCGGATTGGATGGTTATGAGATTCGTGGAAAGATTCTTATTCATCATATGAACCCAATAAGGCAGCAGGACATATTGTTGCGGACTGATTTGGTTCTGAATCCAGAGTATCTGATCGCAACAACTTTATCGACCCACAATGCTATACATTATGGAGATGAGAAACTACTTTTAACAGTTCCAAATGAACGACGAAAAAATGATACATGCCCATGGAGGCATTAGGAGGAAAATTATGGAAGGAAACAAGAAGCCACTTATTGGTGTAGTGGTAAATTGTACGAATTTGAACATTCGCAAAGATCCGACGCAGGCATCAAGATCATTAGGCATTATCGGTTCGGATACAGTTGTAACGGTTTGTGATGAGGAGTCTGTTTCTGGTTTTTATAAAGTTAAGACCGGAGACGGTATCATTGGGTATTGTATGAGCGAGTTTATAAAACTCTGTTAGACGGGGGTGCGATCATGAATATTACAGATAGTGTACTGACATCAATCAAGAAATTACTCGGAATCGCAGAGGAGTATGAACATTTCGATGCGGATTTGATCATGCACATCAATTCTGTGTTCTCGATTCTTACACAGCTTGGTGTCGGCCCATCCAAAGGTTTCATGATCGAAGATAAGAATGCAACATGGAACGATTTCATTTCTGATGAATCCAAATACATGCTTGTCAAATCTTATATGCATTTGAAGGTTAAACTTCTTTTTGATCCGCCGCTTAGTTCGGCCGTTCTGGAGTGTTATAAAACACAAATCAGCGAGTACGAATGGCGTTTAAATGTTGCTGCGGAAAACGATGACGCCGATCCAGATGAGCCTGAGCATTATTCCGGATCATATGAAGTTACACCAAAGGCGCATCGGACTCAAACTTTGGATACGTCTGGAAAAGTGCTTAGTGAAGACCTTGTGATTCATGAAGTTCCGTATTATCAGACATCCAATGCCAGTGGAGGTGTTACCAGTTACATCGCAAAGGAGGGAGATTCAAAATGAATAACGCCTATTTAGCACACCATGGAATTCTTGGAATGAAATGGGGAGTTCGAAGATCGGAGGCACAGCTTGCCAGAGCTAGGGGACACTCTTCCAAGCCCTCAGACGATAAGAATGAGGTAGCAGCACGTAAGGTTGCTGTTAAGAATCGGCGAACAATGTCCGATTCCGATCTGAAGATGAGAATTGAGAGACTTAAATTAGAACGCGAGTTTAAGAATCTTACAGAAGACGACATCGCACCTGGCAGAAAGTATGTGTCAGAAATTCTTTCTGCATCCGGAAAGAAAGCGTTGACTATGGCTGCGGCCGGAGCAATGACTTATGCCGTCAAGACTGCAATGACAAAGGAATTCAATCTTAAAGAGGCTGCACAGTACATTGCTGCAAACCCAAATAAGAAGAAGTAGGAGAAGAAAATAATGGCGTTATCGAACACTGCCGTCCCGAAATACTACGGCATGTTTCGTGATGCCGTAATTCGTGGCGAAATTCCGGTATGTCGAGAAATCGAGATGGAGATGAACCGAATCGATGATCTCATTGCGAATCCGGGAATTTATTACGATGACCAAGCAGTAGAAGGCTTTATCAGCTATTGCGAAAATGAGCTTACTTTAACTGACGGTTCAGATTTGAAACTGCTTGACACATTTAAAGTTTGGGCTGAGCAGATTTTCGGCTGGTACTATTTTGTTGAGAGAAGTGTATACGAACCTTATGAGGATGGTCATGGCGGACATTACGTCACCAAGTCTATCCGAAAAAGGTTAGTTAATAAGCAATATCTCATAGTGGCCAGAGGTGCCGCAAAGTCAATGTATGGTTCATGCTTGCAGAATTTCTTCTTAAATGTTGACGTCACAACGACACATCAGATAACCACAGCTCCGACGATGAAGCAGGCAGAAGAGGTGTTGTCACCGATTCGAACCGCTATTACCAGATCAAGAGGACCTTTCTATAAGTTCCTCACAGAAGGATCGTTGCAGAACACGACCGGATCAAAGGCGAATAGAATGAAATTGGCATCCACTAAGAAAGGAATTGAAAACTTCCTTACTGGATCGCTTCTTGAAATTCGTCCAATGAGAATCGACAAACTTCAGGGACTTCAGCTTAAAGTGGCGACGGTTGACGAGTGGCTTTCTGGTGATATTCGAGAAGATGTAATCGGAGCAATCGAACAGGGTGCATCGAAGGTCAACGACTACCTTATCGTTGCGATCAGTTCAGAGGGTACTGTCCGTAACGGTGCTGGCGATACAATCAAAATGGAATTGATGGATATTCTAAAAGGGGATTATATCAATCCGCACGTATCGATCTGGTGGTATAAGCTGGATTCTATCGATGAGGTTGCCGATCCGGATAAATGGTTGAAAGCAAATCCGAACCTTGGAAAGACTGTTTCTTATGAAACCTATCAGCTGGACGTTGAGAGAGCAGAAAAGGCTCCGGCAGCTCGAAACGATATTTTGGCTAAGCGCTTCGGACTTCCTATGGAGGGATACACATATTACTTTACATATGAAGAAACTCTCCCACATCGCCATCGAGATTATTGGCAGATGCCATGTTCTTTGGGAGCTGATTTATCACAAGGCGACGATTTCTGTGCATTCACATTTTTATTCCCATTGTCGAACGGATCATTCGGCATCAAAACCAGAAACTACATTTCCTCATCGACTCTGATGAAACTCCCAGCAGCAATGAGAATTAAATACGATCAGTTTATGAAAGAGGGAAGTCTTATTGTGTTGGAAGGGACGGTTCTTGACATGATGGAAGTATATGAGGATTTGGATAACCATATTATTGAATGCGGTTATGATGTACGATGCTTTGGTTATGACCCATACAATGCAAAGGAATTTGTTGAACGTTGGGCAAGTGAAAATGGACCATTCGGAATAGAAAAAGTTATCCAGGGTGCAAAGACAGAATCTGTCCCACTTGGCGAATTGAAGAAACTTTCAGAAGAGCGAATGCTCCTGTTTGATGAGGATTTGATGACATTTGCTATGGGAAACTGTATTACTCTGGAAGATACTAACGGGAACCGTAAATTGCTGAAAAAGCGGTATGAGCAAAAAATCGATGCCGTCGCCGCAATGATGGATGCGTACATCGCATTCAAGGCGAATCGGGAAGCATTCGAGTAGGGGGTATAAAGATGCTAATAGCAAAGTTAATTGATTGCTCTTCTGTATTACGACCCTACACCATCAGAAAAGTAGCTCGTATCGAATCAAATGATAATTTGATGCATTATGGAATAAAAGGTATGAAATGGGGAGTTCGGAGAACGAAAGAACAATTAGCTCATGATAGAAGCTCTATCCAGGCAAGAATGAATAGTAAGTTGCGAACACCTGTAAAAGCTTCAAACGGAATATTGGTTACACGCTTTTCAGATCATGCCCTTGATAGGACACAAACAGAATCAAGACCGGTAACCGTTGAAGGAATTTTGGATGCATTGAAAAATCCGTTGAATCATGGTAGCATTAAAACAAAAACCGATAACCTTGGACGACCAAGTCAGCAGTTTATAGGGAAATCTGCGACAGTAGCAGTGAATCCTGAAAATGGAACCATAACAACCACTTGGTGTACAGGAAGTAGAACAAAGCGTAAATATTTAAAGAAAGGATGAGCATATGTTCAGTGAAGAAGAAATAAACCTTATGCAGTCACTCGGATTGGACTGCAATTTTAACGGTTTATCTGAGACCGATGAATATTGGGCAGACATAGAAGAAAAGGTTGGGAATTTCCTGACACTGAAGTGTTTAGACGAGCATTATAATCCCGATAGTAACGGAATCATATGCGAATCTATACTGAACAAAATACCGGTGTAAAATTACTGGAGACCTCTTAAGAAAAGGGGTCTTTTTTTTGCCTATTTTTAGGAGGTGAGAATTCAAAATGGATTTATCATTAAGTTCCAGGTTTAAAAATGCCTGGAATGCTTTTCGCAATAGAGCCCCTACCATGATGTCACAGAATATCGGTTCGGGTTATTCATATCGTCCTGATCGTTTTCGCCTTACCAGAGGAAACGAAAGATCGATAGTCACGTCCGTATACAATAGAATCGCTTTAGACGTAGCCGCCATCAACATTCAGCACGTTCAGTTGGATGATGAAGGGCGGTTTTTAAATGTTATAAAAAGCGGTTTAAACGAATGTTTGTCGTTGGAAGCCAATCTTGATCAGACTGGTAGGGCATTTATCCAAGATGTTGTTATGTCCATGATGGATGAAGGCTGTGTAGCAATCATTCCTGTGGATACCGATGATGATCCAGATGACACAAAAGGATATCAGATTCTTTCGATGCGAGTTGGTCGAATTCGTGACTGGTATCCTCGTCACGTCCGTGTTGAGGTATATAACGAAAATACTGGGCGAAAACAAGAAATTGTTGTTCCGAAAGATACGGTTTCTATCGTAGAAAATCCACTGTATGCGGTAATTAACGAACCGAATTCGACGATGCAGAGGCTTATTCGAAAATTGAATTTGTTAGATGCTGTCGATGAACAGAGCAGCTCCGGCAAGTTGGATTTGATCATTCAGCTACCTTATGTAATTAAATCAGAGGCAAGGCGTCAGCAGGCAGAGAAGCGGCGTAAAGATATCGAGCAGCAGTTGTCCGGTTCTAAGTATGGCATTGCTTATACTGACGGAACAGAGCGAATCACACAGTTGAATCGTTCGTTGGAAAACAATCTAATGAAGCAGATTGAATACTTAACGAGTATGCTTTACAGCCAGTTAGGAATCACTCAGAGCATCTTAGATGGTACCGCAGACGAGAAGACTATGCTGAATTATTACAACCGGACAATCGAACCGATCATTTCCGCAATCGTTGATGAAATGAAGAGAAAATTCTTAACGAAGACTGCCAGAGCCCAAAACAAGTCAATCATGTTCTTTAGAGATCCATTCAAGCTTGTTCCGGTAGCTGATCTTGCTGAAATTTCTGATAAGTTTACCAGAAATGAAATTGCTACATCAAACGAAATCAGACAGGTAATTGGTTGGAAGCCATCCGCTGATCCTAAGGCTGATGAATTGAGAAACAGCAATTTAAGTGAGCCTGGTGGTAGTTCCGTAACAGATGCTACGACGAGCGGTGAAGAAACAGAATCCAGCGATACCAGTGATTACGATGCTCTGGTTAATGAAGTTCTTGACAGCATTTCTGCACAAATCGATGACATCATCGGCAATTATACGTCTGGCGATGATAAGGAGGGAGATGATTCTTAATGGATGAACCTAAAGTTGCGGTTCTTAGACATTATGCATCGCCCTATTACGATCCTCAGAAAGCGCATGAATACTATATGCGTACCAGAGAGTTAAAAGGCCGTTCTACCACATCGCTGAATGATGAGGGAAAGAAGATTTGGTCTTATACAAAAAATAATATCAAATCTGAAAAGGCAGCAAAGGTCAAAGAAGAGCAGGAAAAGCGAGATCAGAAAATTACGGAACTTCGTGAAAAAGCAGAAGCAACGAAGGAACAGATATCTTCTCGTTTGAAAGAACTGAATGAGGCCTTAACCCAAAATGCTTCCGATAGGAAGAAAAGCATCGATACTGATAAAGATTCTGATTTGGAAGAAATTGAAAAGGAATCATCTAGCCAGAAGGAACGAATCGATAATAAAAAGGATGCCGAAATCGAGCGTTTGATGGCAATAGAAATTCCATCAGGATTATCTAAGGCTGAGAGATCTAAGCGTGTTGCTGAAAGAACCGCAAAGATTGCAAAGCTTAGAAACGATGCAAAATCAGATAAAGCAAAAATCAGTAGCGATGCCAAAACGGACAAGGCTAGTGTTCGAACAGATGCGACAAACAAGAAAGTGAAAGTATCGTCCGATACCAAGGAAGAAAAAGCTGAGAACCAGGCTAATGCTAAAAGTGAAAGAGCAAAAGTTAGCTCCGAGCTTAAAGCAGCGGTTAAGTCAGTTAGAGAAGCTTACAAAGCGGCTAAAGCTGACCTTGATTCGTCATATGAACAAACCTATCAGGATGAATTTGACAAGATTCAGTCAGAGTACAAGAAGGTCAAGAAATCAAAGAAAAAGTCTTCCAGCTCATCAAAGAAGACATCGCATCCGTTATCGTACTATATCAGAAAATAGGAGGAAAATCAAAATGAAGTATGACTTTGGTGGCTGGGCCACTAGAAATGATCTTCAGTGTGCCGATGGAAGAGTCATTAAAAAAGACGCTTTCAAAGGACAGAACGGGCAGACTGTCCCGTTAGTATGGATGCATAATCATGCTGATCCGGCGAATGTGCTTGGATTAGCTCATCTCGAAAATAGAGATGAAGGAGTTTATGCGTTCTGTGAATTTAATGATACAGAATCAGGAAAGACTGCACGGGAACTTGTAAAACATGGCGACGTACAGTCTCTTTCTATCTTTGCCAATCAGCTTAAACAGGCCGGACACGATGTTGTTCATGGCATTATCAGAGAAGTAAGTCTGGTATTAGCCGGTGCAAATCCAGGAGCATTTATCGATGATGTGGTGATGCATGGCGATGGGGAAACCGGTATTGTCATTGGCTATAATGAAATGATCATGGGTCGGTTGGAGCATTCCGCAGATGAGCTGGATAAAAAGAAGGAAGAAGAAAAAATCGAGCCTAATGACAAATCAGATAATGGAGAGAAAAAAGACGATAAGGTTGAGACTATCGAAGACATTTTTAAATCCATGAACGCGAAACAGCAGACAGCCGTTTTCGCCATGATGGCTGAATTCGTAGACAAAGAAAATCCTAAAAAAGAGGATGATGAATCTAAAGGAGGAGATGACAATATGAAACACAACGTTTTTGACACTGACAAGCGCGATGATAAGAGCTTTCTGTCTCACGCAGACCAGGAGGAAATCCTTAAGCTGGCAAAGACAAGCCAGGTAGGAACATTCCAGACCGCACTGGAGATCTATGCTAATGAGAATGCACTTCAGCATGATGCTCTTGCAAGCGGATTTGCTCAGACAGGAGATGGCAATGTAACACTTCTGTTCCCGGAATACAAGGATGTACGTCCTGGTGCACCGGAGCTGATTACTAACGACCAGGGTTGGATCACAACTGTAATGAACAAAGTTCATAAGAGTCCGATTTCCAGAATCAGAACTAGCCAGGTAGATATCCGTAACATCGATGCTCTTAAGGCTAAAGGCTATACTAAGGGAAAACAGAAGAAGCAGACTGGCAACTTCAAGCTGGTTCGCAGAACTACCGACCCTCAGACTGTGTACGTAAAGAGTGCGCTGCATAGAGATGATATCATCGACATCACCGATTTCGACTATGTGGCATACCTGTACAACATCGACCGCCTGATGCTCAATGAAGAGCTGGCAACTGCAATCATGCTGGGTGATGGCAGAGACGACGGAGATGAAGGCAAGATTTCTCCGGATCACATCAGACCGATTTGGCTGGATGATGATCTGTACACCATTCACGTTGATCTCGATGTCGCAGCTGCTAAGAAAGAACTTCAGGGAACCAATACCGCGGCTAACTTTGGTGAGAACTACATCATCGCAGAGGCCATGATCAATACCGTTCTGTATGCAAGAGAGGATTATAAGGGCACCGGTACCCCGGATCTGTTCATTACTCCTCATATGCTGAATCAGATGCTCCTGGCAAGAGACATCAACGGAAGACGTATTTACTCTTCCAAGACCGAACTTGCCACTGCACTGAATGTTGGCAGTATCAATACTGCGGAGCAGTTTGAGGGTAAGACCAGAGCCACTTCCGACAGCAAAAAGAAGAAGCTGGTTGCCATTATCGCAAATCTGGCTGATTACTCCCTCGGTGCAACCAAGGGTGGAGAGGTTACTCACTTCACTCAGTTCGATATCGACTTTAACCAGGAGAAATCCCTGCTTGAGACCAGATGCTCTGGTGCTCTTACTCGTGTATACTCTGCAATCGCAATCGAAGAGGATGTAACAACTGCTTCTTCCGGTTCCGAGGATCACACAGTCTAAAGTCTTAAAGGAGAAAATTCAAAATGAGTAAATTTTACGGAGCAATCGGCTATTCCGTAACAGAGGAAATTCGACCTGGTGTCTGGGGAGAGAAGATTACAGTTCGTGACTACTACGGAGACGTTATTCGGAATACTCGACAGTATCAGAGTTCGGATAACCTCAACGACAATCTCAATGTGTCGAATGAGTTCAGCATCGTAGCCGATCCGTTTGCTTATGCGAATTTTCATTCGATGAGATTTATCGAGTATATGGGGGCTAAATGGAAAATTTCAAATGTTGAAGTTCAGTATCCTCGTTTAATATTGACCGTTGGAGGTGTTTACAATGAGCAGACGACTGAAACTGCATAATGCTTTATGCGACATCCTCTCGTGTCCAAACAAAGGACCGGAGTGTCGTGCTTATTTTCAACCACCGTCATCGGTAAAAATGAAATACCCCGCCATCGTTTACGCTCTCGACGATATCGAGAATACGTTTGCGAATGACGGGGTTTATTTGTCTGCGAGAAAGTATTCAGTAACAGTCATCGACAGCGATCCGGATAGTTCTCTCGTTGGCAAAGTAGCATCTATGCCGACAAGTCGATTCAATCGGCATTATACGAAAGACAACTTAAACCATGATGTCTTTGAAATATTCTTTTAAGGAGGACAAATTCTATGAAAAAGAAACTCGTTTGGGACAAGACTGGCGAGCGCCTGTATGAGACCGGTGTCAGCCAGGGCGTCCTTTACCCGATTCAGACCGGTGGCGTATATAACTCTGGTACCGCATGGAACGGTCTTAGCACCGTAACAGAGAGCCCGTCTGGAGCAGAACCTACTGCAATTTATGCAGACAACATCAAGTATCTGAACCTTATGTCTGCAGAGGAATTTGGCGGCACAATCGAAGCTTATATGGCACCGGATGAGTTCGCAGAGTGCGATGGTTCCAAAGAAATCGCCCCTGGAGTGTTTGCAGGACAGCAGAACCGTAAGATGTTCGGCTTATCTTACAAGACACTTCTCGGTAACGATGTTGATTCCAATGATTACGGCTATAAGCTTCATCTCGTTTATGGTTGCTTAGCTTCTCCTTCTGAGAAGGGTTATTCCACTGTAAATGACAGCCCGGAAGCTATTACCTTATCCTGGGAGTTCAGCACCACACCAGTCGAGATTGCAACCTTAATCGATGGAAAGAAGCTGAAGCCTACTTCTATTCTCACCTTCGATTCTACCAAGGTCGATGCTAAGAAACTGGCTGCTCTTGAAGAGATCCTGTATGGTAAAGATCCTTCTTCTGCCGAAGCAGACGATGGTGTTGAACCGAGACTTCCGCTTCCGGATGAAGTAATTAAGATTATGACCGCAGAAGGTTAAGAAAAAAATAATACACAAACCACAGATGGAGTCGTATTCAGGAAAGCTGGCGACTCCTTTTTATTTGAAAGGAGAACAAAATTATGTATGCAGTAACAAAGACTTATAAAGATTTTAATGGTGTTGAGCGCACCGAAACAAAGCTCTTCAACCTTACCGAAACAGAGGTTATGGAGATGGAATTGGGCACAGCTGGTGGAGTTGCTGAGATGCTTCAGCGCATCGTAGATGCAAAAGATCAGCCGACCATTATCAAGTTCTTTAAGGAATTTATCTTAAAGGCATACGGAGAGAAGAGTGCTGACGGCACATATTTCGAGAAGTCCGAAGAGATTTCCAGAAAGTTTGCCTGCACTCAGTTCTACAATCTTCTGTTTATGGAACTTGCTACAGATGACAGCAAAGCCGCTGAATTCGTAAACCATGTAATTCCGAAAGTTGTAGATATCAAGAAGCATTCGGAAAATCCGGAGATTGCTCCTGTGGTTGCCACCATGAACTAAAGAGGTGAGCTCGAATGCTTGAACTTACGATACCAAGAACTGATCTGTGGGATGAGCGGAATCAGCGATTTATCCCTGTAAAGGAACAGAAGTTGCGTTTGGAGCATTCGCTCGTTTCACTTTCAAAATGGGAAAGTAAATGGTGCAAAGTCTTCTTATCTAAAGAGCAGAAGACCTATGAAGAAACCATTGACTATATACGCTGTATGACACTCACACAGAATGTTGACCCGCTGGTCTATCGATGCATTACCAATTCTCACATTGATGCGGTAAACGCCTATATTGAAGAGCCTATGACGGCTTCGACTGTTAAGGAAGAAAAAGGTGGTCCAATAAACAGGCAGCAGATAACCAGTGAACTTATCTATTACTGGATGACCGCATATCATATTCCATTTGAGTGTCAGAAATGGCATTTGAATCGTTTGTTAATGCTTATCCGGATTTGCAATGCGGAAAATAAGCCCCCGAAGAAGAGAAGCAAACGAGATTTATACAGACATCATGCGGAAGTAAATGCCGCAAACAGAAAGAAATTTAATTCGAAAGGATAGTGATAAAAATGGCGAAATCAAGACAGGCCGTTGTTAATCTTGTCGAATCTTGGGATGGAAAGAAAGAATCGAACGGCTCACATAAAAGCATTATCGATTTATATAACGACTTCTTTGAGAAGATCTGCGCTGGCAAATTTCCTCGTGGCATTCGTATGCGCTATGACTGGGCTTGGTGCGCTTGCACCTGGTCTGCATTAGCGGCAGCTCTCCGATATGAGAGCATTATGCCTATGGAAATTTCCTGCTATTACCTCATTGAAGCGGCAAAGAAAATGGGATGTTGGCAGGAGAACGATGCTTATGTTCCGAGTCCTGGAGATGCGATTTTGTATGACTGGCAGGATAACGGATTCGGTGACAACTCTGGCAATCCGGATCATGTCGGTACCGTAATCGAGGTGCATAAGGAATCCGGTTACATGGTTATCGAAGAGGGCAACTACAGTAATGCGGTCAAGAAGAGAACGCTGTCTATTAACGGAAAATTTATCCGCGGCTTCATCACACCAAAGTACGACGACAATACTGTTGCCGCTCCTGGATTAAGCAAGGGTAAAGACATCAAAACCATCGCTCATGAGGTTATCGTTGGACTGTGGGGAAGCGGCGAGAATCGTAAGAAATTGCTTACTGAGTACGGATACAGCTACTCTGAAGTTCAGAACATGGTTAATCAGATTCTGAATGGATCGGCGGTAACACCGTCCAACACCAAACAGGATCAGAACCAGTCAGTTTCAAAGAAAGTGGTGGCTACCTGTTCTGCCAAGCAGTTTAACAAAACCTGTGCTGGTGAATATAAAACAACGGCAGTTCTTTATTGCCGTAATGATGCCGGAACCAATAAGAAAGCTATTTGTAAAATCCCGGCTGGCACTAAGGTTAAATGCTATGGCTACTACACAATGGCAAACGGAGTTAAGTGGCTGTACATCCAGTTTGTACTTGACGGTGTGCAGTATACTGGCTTCTCATCCAGTGCTTACTTAGCAAAGTAGGAGATTCATATGATCACGTTCAGACAAAAGGGTGATTTTTCTAAGCTGACTCGATTCTTAGAGCGAGCAAAGGAATCGGTTCGTCTCGGTGACCTCGATAAGTATGGTCGAGAGGGCGTAGCCGCCCTTGCGTCTGCAACACCAGTTGATACAGGACGGACAGCAAATTCGTGGCACTACAAGATCGAGCAGAAGCAAGGTTCCGTGTCAATCAGCTTTTATAACACAAATATTCAAAATGGAGTCCCTATTGCAGTCATTTTGCAGTACGGACACGCAACAAGAAACGGCGGCTGGGTACAGGGGCGAGACTACATCAATCCTGCTATCCAGCCTATTTTTGACAAAATTGCAGATGCGGCATGGAAGGAGGTTACTAAGCTATGAGTACAACCGTTGACGAACGTGTCGTCGAAATGCGGTTTGATAACAAACAGTTTGAGCAAAATATTCAGACCAGTTTATCAAGCCTCGATAAGTTGAAGAAGAGTCTTAACCTCGAAGGGGCAGCAAAAGGCTTAGAAACCGTAAACGATGCCGCAAATAAATGCAGTGGAAATATGTCACCGCTGAGTAATGCAGTTGAGACTGTACGAGTGCGATTTTCCGCATTGGAAGTAATGGCAATTACCGCTTTACAGAACATTACCAATTCTGCGCTTGCTGCTGGAAAAAATCTTGTCTCTGCTTTTACCATCGATCCGATTAAAACCGGTTTTGAGGAGTATGAGACCCAGATCAATGCCGTTCAGACAATCCTTGCGAATACATCTTCAAAAGGAACAACTCTTGACCAGGTAAATAATGCGTTAGATGAATTAAATCATTACGCAGATATGACCATTTACAATTTTACGGAGATGACCCGTAACATTGGTACGTTCACCGCGGCTGGCGTGGATCTGGACACATCTGTAGCAGCTATCAAGGGTATTGCGAACCTTGCAGCCGTATCAGGTTCCAACTCTCAGCAGGCAAGTACCGCTATGTATCAGCTTTCACAGGCATTAGCGGCAGGAACAGTAAAATTGCAGGACTGGAACTCAGTGGTAAACGCTGGTATGGGCGGTCAGGTATTCCAGGATGCGCTGAAAGAAACGGCTAAAGTTCATGGAATTGCCATTGACGAAATGATCAAAGATGAGGGCTCATTCAGAGAGACCCTTAGTAAAGGATGGCTTACCTCTGACATCTTGACTGAAACCTTGGCAAAATTTACAGGTGATCTCAACGAAGATCAGCTTCGGACCATGGGATATACCGATGATCAGATCAAATCCATTATGGAGATGGGTAAAACAGCGAACGATGCAGCAACAAAAGTAAAGACTTTTACTCAGCTGTTCGACACGTTGAAAGAGGCTGCCCAGTCAGGATGGACACAAAGCTGGGAAATTATCGTCGGCGACTTTGAAGAGGCAAAAGAATTACTTACTGAGGTGAGCGATACGTTCAGTGCCGTAATCAATGCTTCTGCCGATGCGAGAAATAAAATGCTTCAGGATTGGAAAGACCTTGGCGGTCGTACCATGATGATCGAAGCAGTAAAGAATGTTTTCGAGGGACTGGTTAGCGTTGCCAAGCCGGTTCGGGAGGCATTCAACGAAATCTTCCCGCCAATGACTGGAAAACAGTTAGCTGAAATCACAGAGCGTATCCGTGATCTGACAGCAAAATTCAAAATGGGGGAAGAAAGTTCAAAGAATCTGAAGAATACGTTTAAAGGCGTATTTGCAGTGCTTGATATCGTCGGACAAGCTTTCAAAGCTGTTGCCGGTGGTGTCGGCGAATTGATTGGTCTTTTCTTACCGGCTGGAAACGGAGTGTTATCACTTACTGGAAGTTTCGGTGAGTATCTTGTTAAGCTTGATGAAACGGTAAAGAAGACAGATGTCTTTGGCAAAGCAGTTTCGACTGTTGTTGATATCGTAAAGATAGCTATTACGTTTGTTAAAACTGCCGGAGAAAAAGTAAAAGAATTTGGAAAAACTGCCGGGGAGAAGTTTGATTTTCCTGGATTTGAATTATTCCACTCATTCCTTGAACGAGTACATGATCGTATGGCTCAGATTGGTGATGGTGCTGGAAAAATGAAGAGCGGAGTCATCGTTGCTTTCGAGATGATGGGAGAAGCACTTGAAAAATGTAAATTTCTCAAAGTTATGGAAGCATTGTGGACCGCCGTGAAAGTAATTGCTGGCGGTATTGCCGATGCAGTCGGAACTATGATGGGAACACTCGCTGAGAAACTCGGAAATGCAGATTTCAGCGGAGTTCTTGACATTCTTAACAGCATTGCTGTCGGTGGAATCGCAGTATCGATTTCCAAATTCTTAAAGAGTGTAACAGAACCGCTTGAGGGGTTGAATGGGGTTCTCGAAGGAGTAACTGGAATTCTTGACGGTGTTAGAGGTTGTTTTGAGGCATATCAGACAAATCTTAAAGCCGGAACGTTGCTTAAAATTGGAGCAGCAATCGCTTTGCTTGCGGGTTCTATCGTTGCGATTTCTCTGATCGATAGCGATAAACTGTCAGCTTCTCTTGGAGCTATCACGGTGCTCTTTGCTAATCTGCTCGGGGCGATGGCGATTTTCAATAAAATCAGCAGTGATACCGGAAAAGTATCTAAAGCATGTACAGCGATGATTGCCATGTCAGTTGCAGTATCTATTCTGGCAGGAGCTTTGAAGAAAGTTTCGGACCTTGATTGGGGTGAGCTTGCAAGAGGCTTGATTGGAATCGCTGGTCTTACGACTATTGTTGTTGCATCATCTAAAGCCATGGCAAGCGGTCAGAAGCAGGTTATGAAAGGCGCTACCAGCTTAATTATATTTGGAGCGGCTATCAAAATTCTGGCTTCAGCATGTAAGGACTTATCAAAATTACAGTGGGATGAACTCGGACGAGGTCTGACTGGTGTAGGAGTTCTATTTGGCGAGATTGCCGTATTCCTTAGAGTTGCAAAATTCAACGGAAAAATGATTAGCACCGCGACTGGAATTGTTATTCTGGCTGCGGCAATGAAAGTTCTGGCATCTGCTTGTAAAGACTTTGGTCAGATGGAGTGGAGCGAGATTGGAAAAGGATTAGCTGGAATTGGTGGATTACTTGCTGAACTTGCAGTCTTCACAAATTTGGCCGGAAATGCAAAACACGTAATGTCTACTGGCGTAGCTTTAACTGCTATTGGCGCTGCAATGAAAATCTTTGCTTCCGCTGTAAAAGATTTTGCTCAATTACAGTGGGATGAACTCGGCAGAGGTTTAACTGCTATGGGCGGCGCACTTGCAGAGGTAGCTATCGCTGTTAATCTGATGCCGAAAAATATGATTGGCATTGGAACGGGTCTTGTTATCGTCGGCGGAGCACTTGAAATTATTGCAAACTGTATGAGTAAATTCGGAGGTATGCAGTGGGAAGAAATCGGTAGAGGTCTTACTGTCATGGGTGGGGCTTTAGCTGAGCTGGCCATCAGTCTCAACTTTATGAAGGGTACACTTGGCGGATCGGCGGCATTATTGGTTGCATCCGCAGCCCTAGCTGTTCTTGCACCGGTGCTCAGTATATTGGGAGCATTATCGTGGGAAGCGATTGCGAAAGGACTTATTTCCATTGCAGGAGCATTCACGATTATCGGCGTAGCAGGCGCAGTTCTTACACCGTTGGTTCCGACCATTCTGGCGTTATCAGGAGCATTTGCGTTGATTGGCGTTGGGGTTCTTACAATCGGAGCTGGTTTACTTGCGGCCGGTACGGGACTTTCAGCACTCGCTATCGGATTCACAGCGCTGGCAACTGCCGGTGCCGCTGGAGCAACAGCAATCGTAGCAGCACTGACTGTTATCGTTACTGGTATCGCTAGCTTAATTCCGGCGGTCCTTACAAAAGTTGGAGAAGGGCTTATAGCAATCTGCAAAGTTATTGCTGCTGGAGCTCCGGCTATTGGCGAAGCCGTAAAATCAGTAATCTTAACTCTGATTGATGTTTTCGTATCCTGTGTACCACAACTGGCAGACGGAGCTTTGCGATTAGTGGTCGGTGTATTAGAAGCACTTGTTACTTACACGCCTCAAATCGTAGATCTAGCTTTCAAGTTTCTTATTGGAATTTTAGAGGGTATTGCTAGTAATCTGCCATCATTGATTAAAGCTGGAATCGATGTTCTTATGGCATTCTTTGCTGGTATTGTCGATGCGTTAAGCGGAATCGATACTGGGGCTTTACTGAAAGGAATTGCTGGAATCGGTCTGTTATCGGCTATTATGCTTGCTCTTAGTGCAACAGCGGCGCTTGTTCCTGGTGCCATGGTTGGAATTCTTGGAATGGGAGCAGTTGTCGCTGAAATGGCATTGGTGCTTGCAGCTGTCGGGCTCTTGTCGAAACTTCCGGGACTTTCTTGGCTTATTGGAGAAGGTGGAAAGCTTTTACAGGGTATCGGAACAGCAATCGGTCAGTTCGTTGGTGGAATTGTCGGCGGATTTATGAGCGGGGTTTCGAGTCAGTTCCCACAGATTGGGGCTGATTTATCCGCTTTTATGAATAATGTTCAGCCGTTCTTACAAGGAGCAAGTCAGATTCAGCCATCTATGATGGACGGGGTAAAGGCATTAGCCGAGACAGTGCTTATTTTGACGGCGGCTGATATTTTACAGGGATTGACTTCTTGGCTTACAGGAGGTTCGTCTTTGTCTAAGTTCGGAGAGGAACTTGTACCGTTTGGCGAGGCTATGCGAGATTTCTCGCTGGCTATCGGAAACATGGACGGAGAAATCGTGGCAAATGCAGCAACAGCTGGTAAAGCATTAGCTGAAATGGCAGCCATAATTCCAAATACTGGCGGATTAGTGTCGTTCTTCGCAGGAGAAAACGATATGACTGCCTTTGGAAAGCAGCTTGTACCATTCGGCGAAGCTATGAAACAGTTCGGGGACGCAATTACTGGACTCGACTCAAATGCCGTTACAGAAGCGGCGATCGCCGGTAAGGCCATGGCAGAGATGGCAACAACCATTCCGAATTCTGGTGGTGTTGTGGGATTCTTTGCTGGTGAAAACGATATGGGCGAGTTCGGAAAACAGCTTGTACCATTCGGTGAAGCCATGAAAGCCTTTGGTGACGCGGTCCGTGGATTGGAAGCAGATGCAATCGTCAATTCTGCAACAGCAGGTAAGGCTTTGGTCGAGCTTGCTGATACGGTTCCGAATACTGGTGGCGTCGTAGCATTCTTTACCGGAAACAACGATGTTAATACTTTCGGCGAAAAGCTTGTACCATTTGGTGAGGCTATGAAGGCATATTCCGAAGCTATTATGGGTATGGATTCTGCGGCTGTTACGAATTCGGCAACAGCTGGTAAAGCTCTTGTAGAACTTGCCAATACAATTCCGAATACCGGAGGACTTGTAAGCTGGTTTACCGGCGACAACGATCTTGGCAGTTTCGGTGACAGTCTGGTTCAGTTTGGAAGTGGAATTAAGAGTTATTCAGATTCTATTTCTGGAATTGATACCGGAATCATGTCGAGCGTAATCACACAGGTAAATCGCCTTGTTGAGATGGCTAAGGGAATGGCTGAGTTGGATACGAGTGGTATGAGCGGTTTCAGTACAGCACTTACACAGCTTGGAAATAACGGAATCGACAGCTTTATTAACGCATTTACAGATGCGAGCGGAAGAGTGACATCAACCGCAACATCTATGTTGACAACATTCATCAATGCTGCTAATGCGCAAAAGAGCAATATGACATCTACGTTTACGACCATGATGCAGGCTGTACTTACGACCCTTACAAACTATCAAACCCAGTTCAATACGGCTGGCTCTACATTGATGACGAAATTCATCACCGGAATCAAATCTCAGGACGGAAATACCAAAACCGCAATTACCAATATTATTAGCGGTTGTGTTACTGCTATAAACAACAAGCAAATCCAGTTCAATACAGCTGGTTCAAACCTCATGATCAAGCTCATTGCCGGAATCAAATCGAAAGATTACGAGACTAGAAATGCGTTTGTAAACATTTTAAGTTCGTGCCTTACAGCTATTGCGAACAAGTATCCGGAATTTCAAAATGCAGGAATGCAGTGCATGATTAAGTTCATTGCCGGCATTAAGGAAAAAGCCGAAGAGGTAAAAACTGCCTTCACTGGAAATCTTAATGCTTCTGTAACGGCTATCCGGGACTACCATGAACAGTTTAAACAGGCTGGTGCTTACCTGGTAGAGGGCTTTGCCGATGGAATCAGTGAGAACACATATCGTGCAGAAGCGAAAGCCAGAGCAATGGCAAGGGCTGCGGCAGAAGCAGCAGAAGATGAACTAGACGAGCATTCACCTTCCAGAGTCGGATACCATATCGGTGACTTCTTTGGATTGGGGTTTGTCAATGCAATCGGAACCTATGCAGTAAAGGCATATAACGCAAGTGCGGACATGGCTAAATCAGCCAAAACAGGTCTTGGAAACGCAATCGCAAAGGTAAAGGACATGATCGACAACGGTGTTGATACTCAGCCTACGATTCGACCGATTCTGGATCTGTCAGACGTTGAGGAGAAGAGTCATCGACTGAATACACTGTTCAGTAGATCACAGGCATTGACGGTTAGCACAGGAATTGCAGCATCTCGTGGACAGGATCTTCAAAATGAAGATACCAATCCGAATACAGGAAACTCTTATAACTTTACACAGAATAACTATTCGCCTAAGGCACTGTCGAGAACAGAGATTTATCGGCAGACGAAGAATCAGTTCTCGGCGATGGAAAGGATGGTGGAAACTTGATTCGAGCAGTCACGTTTACAAACTATCTTGGCGATAGTATCCGACTTGATTTGGCGAGACCGGAGGAATCCGGTTTCATCATCAAGTCTGTAACTGGCTTGGGACCAGGAAAAGCGAACATCAATACGACAGAAATTGCTACAAACGATGGAAGCCTGTTCAATTCCTCAAGGATGCCAAGCCGAAACATTGTTATTTCTCTTGCGTATATGTGGAAGGATTCCATTGAAGACGTAAGACAGCTTTCATACAAGTATTTTCCTATTAAAAAGAAACTTACCATGCTTATCGAAACCGATAACAGGCAGGCAGAGATTGAAGGATACGTCGAATCAAACGATCCAACAATATTTAGTAAAGACGAGGGTTCGGATATCTCAATCGTGTGTCCGAATCCTTTCTTTTATTCTGCCGGAAAGGACGGACTCAATACGACCATCTTCTATGGCGTAGAGGCACTGTTTGAGTTTCCTTTCAGTAACGAATCTCTTCAGGACCCGTTGCTGGAAATGGGAGAAATCAAAAATGAAACAGAGCAGGTGGTTGCATATAATGGCGACGCTGAAATCGGTGTAACTATTACGATTCATGCAATCGGTGAAGTCAGCAATATCACAATCTATAATACCGGTACTCGTGAAGTGATGCGGATCGATACCGATAAATTGGAGAAATTCACTGGCTCTGGAATTATAGCAGGTGACGAAATTATCATCTGCACCGTAAAAGGAAACAAGTCGATTACGCTTCTTAGGAATGGAAAGACTACAAACATCTTGAACTGTCTGGATAAAAATGCAGATTGGTTCCAGCTTGCGAAGGGCGACAACATATTTGCTTATACAGCTGAGTACGGAAGTACAAACTTACAGTTTAAGATTGAGAACCGTATTGTCTACGAGGGGGTATAAGCACTATGGATGTGACGATTTTAAACACTGACCTGGATGCTGTCGCTATCGTGGATACGTACGAGTCGTTCATTTGGACCGATCGGTATTATGCCTATGGTGACTTTGAGCTGTATGAAGCAATGCGAGATGGTCTTCTTGATTATATCAAACAGGACTACTATTTGCAGAGCAAGGAATCTGAACATGTGATGATCGTAGAAAAAATTCAGATTACTTCCGATACCGAAGACGGTAACCATGTAACGGTTACTGGACGCTCATTAGAATCTATCCTCGATAGGCGAATCGTCTGGGGACAGAAGCTATTAAGCGGAAATCTTCAAAATGGAATTAAAACATTGCTCAATGAGAATGTAATTTCTCCGTCAGACAGTAATCGAAAAATTTCAAACTTTATTTTCAAAGAATCAACCGACTCGGCAATCACAAAGTTGAAACTGGAAGCTCAGTATACAGGCGATAATCTGTACGATGTCATTCAGAAAATTTGCGAGGAGCAAGGTATCGGTTTCAAGATTACTCTGAATGATGAAAAGCAGTTTGTCTTTGAGCTGTATGCCGGTTCCGACAGGTCATACGATCAGACAGAGAATCCATATGTTATATTCTCTCCGAAATTTGAGAATATCATCAACAGTAACTATATCGAATCTAAAGCTTCGTTGAAAACCGTGACTTTGGTTGGCGGAGAAGGCGAGGGTGCTGGACGAAGATATACTACAGTTGGCGGTGGTTCTGGTTTGAATCGTAGGGAACTGTTTACGGACGCTCGTGACATCTCTTCAAATGTTGGAAGCGATGACGCGTTGACCGACGCTGAGTATATGGCTCAGTTGCAGCAAAGAGGAAAAGAAAAACTTGCAGAAAATGTGAGCATTACCTCGTTTGAGGGAGAAACAGAAACAACCATCATGTTCCAGTATGGAAAAGATTTCTTTAACGGGGACATTGTACAGATTGCGAACGAATACGGACACGAGACAAAAGCTCGTATTCTTGAAATTGTTCGCTCAGAAGATAAGGACGGTTATTCCGTCTATCCGACTTTTAAGACTATAGAACAGGAAGGAGCGTGATGAAGAAGTGAGTGTAACATTTGGATTTTATAATTCAAAAGAAGGAGATCGGCGCTACGATGCTATTCAGATGTCCAGTATTTTCGATGGAATCATTCAGGACGGAATCTTGCAGCATGTCGGAACTGCAATGGTTGTAAAAGAATCGGAAGCAATGATTATCAACGTTGGTATCGGACGAGCCTGGTTCAATCACACTTGGACGCTGAATGACGCTCTGTTACCGTTAGTAGTTCCACAGTCCGAGATTCTGCTGAACCGATATGATGCCGTTGTACTTGAAGTGGATTCGAGAGAGGCCGTCAGAGCAAATGACATCAAAATCATTAAAGGAACCCCAGCATCGAATCCAATGAAACCTACGATGGTGAAGACAAATGATCGCTGGCAATATCCACTGGCGTATATTTATGTCGGCGCCGGAGTCACTTCTATTCGACAGGCAAATATCACGAACTGCGTTGGAACTTCAGAGTGTCCATTCGTAACGGCCCCATTGGACAAGGTCGAAATCGATGATTTGATTGCTCAATGGCAGGACCAGTGGAAAGAGTTCTACGAAAAGCAGACTACTGATATGGAAGAAACAAATAAGTTTTGGAAAGAGCAGTGGTCTACCTGGTTTCTGGCACAGACTGAGGAGATTCAGTCGGCATATTTGACATGGGAAGCTCAGTGGAATATTTGGTACTCGGAGCATACAGCAGATATGGAAGCCACAAGTACCTATTGGAAAGAAAAATGGGAGGCGTGGTTCAACGAATACACAAGCATCAATACTGCGGAAATGGCTGACTGGAAACAGAAGTCAGAAACAGAATTTCGAGAATGGTTTGATCAGTTACAGGCACTGTTAGATAGCAATACGGCGGCAAGCCTTGCTAAGAAGCTGCTGGAGTTGCAGGAGCAGGTAGACGTTCTCAATCAGTTCAGTTCCAACCTTGAAAACGAATACACGGTATATCAGAAGCTTTACGACAATGGATACCGTACTTACGGAGACGTGCTCGATTCTTCGGACGCACCCATTACTGACAGCAATTTGGATACGGTCATTGGACGTACATATTCCAGTGATCTTCTCCGTGACAGCAATGGTGATGTTATCGAAGGTCGGGCTATTTTTGTCATCAAATAAAGGAGGATTCATTAAATGAAAATCACAGACTACGAAAAGGTCCAGGAGTTAGCAGCAAGTAATATTTTCCTGCTTGACGGACCTAACGGGACAAAGACCATCGCGGCAGATGCTTTAGCAAAGGCGCTAATCGGTCTTTTAAGTTCCAAAGATTTTATCGGAGGAGTAAATCTTTCCGAACTCACCCAGATCAACAAGCTGGTAACCGGTAACAAATTACTCGTCGGGACTACGGACGGAAACAAGGCTATCGCCGCTGAAGATGCACTCTTTGCTATGCTGGACAGCTTTGCTCCAGTGGAGCTTCGCCGGGTTATCTTCAGAGGTAAGAATCTCGGAACAGCTCTGACAGCGGTACAGAAAGCTGCTATTAAGGATGCTTCCTTTAAAGGAATGTTCCTTGGCGATTATTGGAATATCGGAGGCCGCATCTGGCGTATCGTTGATATGGATTACTGGTACAACTGCGGTGACACTGCATTTACCAGCCATCATCTTGTTATCATGCCGGATGAAGCACTTTACAATGCACAGATGAATACTACCAATGTTACAACTGGTGGATACGTTGGTTCTGAGATGTATAAAAAGAACCTGGAGAACGCAAAGACAATCGTTAATGCGGCTTTCCAGGGTTCTGTTCTTACTCACAGAGAATACCTGTGCAATGCGGTTGCAAACGGAAGACCGTCTGGTGGAGCATGGTTCGATTCTAGCGTTGAGCTCCCGAATGAACCTATGATGTATGGGCATCTTCATTTCAGTCCAACTTCTGACGGTTCTACTGTTCCGAGCATCTACACAATCAGCAAGACTCAGCTGGCGTTGTTCATGGTGTGCCCTAAATTCATCGTAAACAGATCTTACAACCAGTGGTTAAGAGACGTCGTTTCTTCGGCTTACTTTGCCACTGTGTACGGCCATGGCATTACGGACTACCACGGCGCTTCGGACTCTCATGGAGTTCGTCCGGTCTTCCCGGTTGGTTAATTAAGATCGCGGGGCCTTGTGTCCCGTTTATATTTTTGAAAGGAGCTTCTAATCATGGAAGAAAAAATCTATAAAATTACCCTCGGTGATGGAACTGAGATTTCCAATCTTAAGTTGAACGGAAACAATTTCATTTCCACAGAAAAGATCGAGGAATCCGTATTTGCAGATAACTGCTCTCCGGTTACTATCAGCGACGGAACAACTGAGACTGTTCATCCAAACATGGAACTGGTTCAGATCGTTGAGCAGGTTCCCGGGGAATACTGGTTTGTCCTTAGAGATATTTCTGAGGAGGAATTTGCCAGAACCAAAATGCAGTCTGACATCGCCTACATTGCAATGATGTCCAATGTAGAGCTTTAAGAAGGGAGATCACCATGGAACATAGCAAGAATTACAGTAAAGTAAAGCTTTGGCACAGCATGAAAATGTGGAATGAGACCAGAGTTCGTAATGCGGTGAAGATGGGCTGGATCACCAAAGAGGAGTTCGCCGAGATCACTGGTAAAGATTACGAATGAGTGTTCTGTTAGGCGACAGGAAAGAGTCAAAATTCGAAGCGATTACGTACTCGATCGAGTTGCATGATATGCTGATACTCCTTATGCAAAGGGGATTTGGTGTTAAGGATGTGGACAGCTTTGTTCGGAAGAAGTATGCGTATGGAGAAATTTCGGAAGAAAACTTTGCTAAGTACAGAGAACTGATGCGGAGTTTCAAATCGAAAGTAAATCAGTGTGCTTCCTTAATAACGAGCAATGTTAGAGCGGCAAATACCATTTACCCACGGTCAATGCACGAGTACGAGACCAGGAGAGATTACCAGAATGCGGCCATTGTAAATTGCGAGCAGCTCATTAACGAGTTGCAGCGGGTTGTTGAAATATTCGATGTAGATCTGAATTTATACAACCGGTATGTTAAAGCTATCGACCGAGAAATCGGATTGATAAAAAGGTGGCGTCAAAGAGACATGGCGATTAAGTCGCGGTTAGAAAAAGGGTAACATCTAAAAATTGCGTCGTTTCTTCGGCTAACTTTGCCAATGTGAACAACAATGGCAATACGAACTACAACAACGCTTCGAACTCTAATGGAGTTCGTCCGGATTCTTCGATTAACCAACGAAGAAGGAGATGCTATCCGTTCCGCAAGGATAAATAATAAAGCCTAATACAATTTACTACGGTAAGTATTGTTATAACGGTGAATAGGTTATGAACTACGAGGAGATTGTCTGTGACGCCAATAACTTGTATAGGGCTTATAAGGTCTCTGTGAAGAGCAGCAAGTGGAAAGAATCGACGCAAAAATTTATGATGAATTTCCTGCGGTATATATTTGAAATCCAAGACGATCTAATAAATCGGACACTTCAAAATGGACCGACACAGGAATTCGAGCTGCACGAAAGAGGCCGAATAAGACCTATTACAAGCATTCAAATCCGCGATCGCATTGTCCGACATTCTCTGTGCGATGAGGTTTTACTTCCAGAAGTTAGAAAACATATCATTTATGATAACTGCGCATCTATCAAGGGGCGCGGAATTTCACAACAGAGAAAACGATTCGAAATCCATCTCCACAAATACTACCAATTATACGGAAATGACGGTTATATTCTATTCGGTGACTTTTCAAAGTTCTATGACAATATTATCCATGAGATTGCTAAACGAGAATTGTTGAAGCTGTTCAATGACGATGAGTTTATTGACTGGCTTTTAACGTTGATATTTAAGGGTTTCCAGATCGATGTTTCGTATATGTCTGACGAGGAATACGAGACCTGTATGATCGATACTTTCAATAAACTGGAGTATCGGAATATTCCAAAAGAGAAGCTCACTGGCGAAAAGTGGATGGAGAAGTCCGTCAATATTGGGGATCAACTTTCACAAGTCATTGGAATTTATTATCCATATCCGATTGACAATTACGTCAAGTATGTGCGTCAGCAGAAATTTTATGGAAGGTATATGGACGATTGGTACATCATGAATCCCAGTAAAGAAGAGCTTGAAAACTTGCTCGAAAACGTCTGTAAAATAGCAGCCGAACTTGGAATCCATATCAATCGTAAGAAAACCAGAATCGTTAAGATTTCGAGCAAATACAAATTCTTGCAAATCAAGTACACACTTACGGATACAGGTAAAGTCATCAAACGAATAAACCCGGATCGAGTTACCGCAATGCGTAGAAAACTCAAAAAACTTGCCGTTAAGGTTGAAAATGAAGAAGCGGATTACGACAATGTCGAAAATATGTTTCGCGGTTGGATGGGAGGACATTATAAACTCTTATCCAGAGAACAACGAAAGAATTTAATACAGCTTTACGAAGACCTATTTAGTAAGGAAATCACAATAGTCAACAAGAAGCTGATTGTTTCTGATAGGTCTGCATGATTGCACATAAAGAAGGAGGAAAACGATGGAACCATGGTTTCAGGTTGTACTTACGATCTTTAGCTCAGTTCTTGCATCTTCTGGGCTGTGGGCCTATTTGCAAAAGAAAAGCGAGCAAAAAGATGTAAAAACAGAGATGCTTATTGGATTGGCACATGACAGGATCATGTATCTTGGAATGTCGTATATTGACCGTGGGTGTGTAACCCAGGATGAATATGAGAATCTGAGAGTGTATCTCTATGAACCCTACGAACGTATGGGCGGGAATGGTTCAGCAAAGCGAATTATGCAGGAGGTGGACAAACTCCCGATTCATAAATTTATAGAGAAGGAGGAAGAGCACAATGAGCATGAGTAACAAGACATACGACATCCTTAAGTGGATTGCTATGTATCTGCTTCCGGCTGCTGGTACATTATATTTTGCACTGGCTGGAATCTGGGGTCTCCCGTATGGAGAGCAGGTAGTCGGAACCATCACTGCGGTTGATACTTTCCTTGGCGTTATCCTTGGAATCAGTACATCCCAGTACAACAAGACTGCTGATAAAGAAAAATAATGAAAGTGTCATGGAGGACTAAACATTATGGCAAATATGAATGTAAACAAAGTCATTTACGGGGGGGGGGATGTCCTTATCGATCTTACTGGCGATTCCGTCAGTGCAGATAAGGTCCTCAAAGGTATTACTGCTCATGATAAGAGTGGTGCAAAGATCACGGGTACCTGTACATTCGACAGCGATACTTCCGAAGATACTGCGGCTGTCGCTGAGATTCTCGTAGGAAAGACTGCGCACGCCCGTGGAAGTAAGCTTACAGGTACTATGAAGAACAACGGCGCTGTCAAGGGTATCATCTCAACTGTGGCTGGAGAATATACAGTACCGCAAGGCTATCATGATGGCTCTGGTAAGGTGTCTATTGACGCCACCGAACAGGCAAAGCTTATTGCTACTAACATTCGTGAGGGTGTGACGATTCTTGGCGTTGAGGGTGCCATGTCTGGTTCTGAGGATATGAAGCCACAGAGCAAGGAAGTAACACCGTCCAAAGAAGCTCAGACGATCATGCCGGATGAAGAGTACAACTGCTTATCTCAGGTTACAGTTAAGGCAATCCCGTATGTAGAAACCGACAACTCTGCCGGAGGGAAGACTGTTACGATCGGATAAGGAGGTTTTGTCAAATGGCTGCGAATAAAGTCGTATTCGGCAATAAAGTTTTGATCGACCTTACCGGCGATACTGTTACGGAAGAAGCTTTGTTGAAGGGCTATACCGCACACAAAGCAGATGGTACAATTATTACCGGAACGGCTTTCGCAGGATATCCTAACGAGTTCGTGTTCTTAGATAACATCGAAGACTCAAGCGGAAACCCAATCAAAGACAGTTCCGGTAAAACAATTCAGGGACAAACCATCTATCGTAAAGCCCGCAACTCGGTTCTTTTGGATTCTACGGGTGATATAATTGAAGACGGTTTTGAACAGTAGATAGAGGTGGTTAAGTTTGTGTGGGTGTCGTTTATTTCTCGATTATTCCTACATTTGAACCCTCTAGGTACTGTAAATGCTGGATAGTTTGTTTCTATGATAGATACTAATCGGGTAGGGCTTTATGGACTTACATATAAGGAAAATGTGGATGATATGAGGGAGTCGCCTACCCTTCAGCTCCTGGAAAGTCAAGAGCGTCATCTTGCAACAGGATTAAAAGTGTATGATCCTTTTATCACTAAAGAAGTGGTTTCCAATCAATATTACGATCTTGATAGCTTTCTCGAAAATATAGACATGGTAGTAATAATGGTGAAACATGATGAGATAAAAGAAAACTTAAATAAGCTCTCTAATAAAGTAGTGCTTGACTGTCATAATATTATTAAACTTCCAGGAGTATACCATATTTAAGTTAACATAATGAGGGATTATAAATGTCTTTATTTAATATAGCTAAGACATGCTATTATCAGCTTCCGGATTGGTTATTAAAGGCTGGTGGCATAGTCTATTACATGATTCCAGAAAGAGTAAGATATGGTAATGTGTTTTCTGGAACATTAAAAAAAATTCAAGAAGTAGAATATTTGGCACAGGCAGATCTGGATAAGTTAGTAGATGAACACTTTGTATTTACAGTTAGACATGCCTATGAGCAAGTTCCGTTTTACCGGGAGTATTATGATACTTATGGAGTTAATATCAGTTCGATTCATGGAGTTAAAGATATAAATAAGTTACCATTTATCGACAGAGATATCGTAAAAAAATATTCTGACAAATTGATAGCAAATGACTCGAAAAAGAAAAAACTGATTTATGTAACGACATCTGGCTCTACAGGAACCCCCTTAGGTTTTTTCCAACCGGACAATATAACGATGCAAGAGTGGGCATATACGATTCAAATTTGGGAAAGAGTTGGATATCGGCCAAATTCCAGTAGACTGGTATTGAGAGGAAAAAAGCTGCATCCTGCAGGCGAGAAACAGAACTATTATTATGATCCTTTAAGAAGAGAACTTAGTTGCAATATATTTGACATGCGTGAAGAAACTATGGATGTTTATTGTCAAGCAGTAGAAAAATATAGACCTGAGTTTATACATGGCTATATGTCGGCAATTTTGATGTTAGCAAAATACATAGATCAGAACAATATAAATATAAAACACCATTTTAAAGCTATTTTAGCGACTAGCGAAAATGTCATAGATGAACAAAAGGAATATGTAGAAAAAATATTTAATACAAAAGTATTTTCTTTTTATGGTCATTCTGAAAGGTTAGTTATTGCTGGTGAATGTGAATACAGTACAGAATACCACGTTGAACCTTTGTATGGATATTGTGAGATAATTGACGAACAAGGCGCTGCTTCACAATTTGGAGAAATAGTAGCGACTGGCTTTTTAAATAATGACATGCCACTAATAAGATATAAAACAGGAGATATGGCATCATGGAGCCAGACGCCTACGTGTAAATGCGGTAGATGCTATAAAAGACTTCAAAAAATAACTGGGAGATGGCATCAGGATATGCTGGTAAATATTGACAAAGCTTATGTATCACTCACAGCTTTAAATATCCACTCCGATGCGTTTGATAAGATAATTAGGTACAAACTCGTTCAATATGAAATTGGAAAAGTTGAAATGTTAATACAAGTATCTAATCTATATCTCGAAGAAGATCAAATAAAAATAAAGGAACTATTAGAAAGTAAAACGAATCATAAGATAGAATTTACTTTGAAGATTGTAGACCACCTTTCTGTTCCCCAAAATGGAAAATATCAAATAGTAGAGCAACATATTAAGCTCGAATAACGTCGAGCATATGAAAGAAGATCGATGAATGGATTTGAATAGGTACGATGTATTTGTTTACCAGCAACAGGAAAAACAAGGATATCAAAATATAGATGATTCGCTGAAACGTTTGATATTAGATGCAGTATCAGAAGTGAAACCTGGAGATCATGTAGTTATAAAACCAAACCTAGTTAGACAATGTAGTTTAAAAACAAGTAAATGGGAGCACGTTATTACAAATCCTTTGCTTATTAAGGCCGTTCTTGAAGCGGTAATTTTGCGTTTAGATAATTCAGGGCATATTTTTGTACTGGATGCCCCACAAGAAGATTCCAACTTTAAAATGATTTTGAAAAATACAAATTTGCTGAGAATAATACAAGAAGTACAAAAACAAACAGAAGTATGTATAGAATGTGTTGATATTAGGACAGAAGAAAAAAAATCTTGTAATGGAGTAATTGTCAAACGTAAGAAGCAAGATGGAGATCCTAACGGATATGTCAAGGTGGATTTAGGAAACAGCAGTTCTTTCTGCAACAAAAGGAATAAAGATTATTACGGCGCAGATTATAACCAAGAACACGCAAAAACTTATCACAATTCAAAAAACAACTCATATATAGTATCTAAATCTGTACTTTTAAGTGATGTTTATATCAATATGCCAAAGTTAAAAACCCATAAAATTGGCGGGATGACATGCTGCTTGAAAAATGCAATTGGTATCATAGGAGAAAAAAACTGTATTCCACATCATACGCTAGGGACTCCTGAAACAGATGGGGACGCTTACCCTTTTGTTAATGCGAAGACAACTACTGATAAAAAAATAAGAGGGATAGCAATGGATATATTAAGAAAAGATATCCCAGTAGTCGGTTATTTAATAGCTTTTGCCAAAAAAATAGTTACTCCGTTTGTGGGTAAACCTTTAGAAGTAGTTCGAAATGGTCATTGGTATGGTAATGATACTTTGTGGAGGGCAATATTAGATTTGAATAAGATACTTGTATATTCAGATGAGAATGGAATTATGCATAATAAGCCAAAACGTAAGTGTATTTCTATCATAGACGCGATAGTTGCGGGTGAAAAAAATGGCCCAATGTCGCCGGAACCTAAGGTATGCGGAATGGTTGGTATCGCTTTTAGTCCTCTGTTAGGTGATGTTGTAATGAGTAGATTAATGGGATTTGATTACAAAAAAATCCCTTCTATTAATAATGGATTTGGATTAACTAATTATACTTTAAATAATGAAGTAATTCCTGATAACATATCTGTAGGAAGCAACAATCCTAATTGGAATAAAAAGCTTGGTAATATTAATAAAAATGATTGCTTTGCTTTTAACGCTGCTTTTGGATGGGAAAACCATATTGAATTGGACTGATTATGAATAACTGGAGGAATAAAAATGTCTTTATATAAAGAACTTATTAATGGTAATAAAAAGTTGGCATTAGTAGGGTTGGGCTATGTAGGAATGCCGATGGCGGTAGCGTTTGCTAACAAAGGGATTAAGGTTATAGGATTTGATTTGAATGAGGCTAAAATTGATCTGTATAAAAAAGGAATTGACCCTACAAAAGAGGTTGGAGATGATGTAATTAAAAATACAGCAGTTGAATTTACTTCGGATGAAAAAAAAATACAAGAAGCAAAATTTATTATTGTTGCCGTGCCAACACCAGTTAATACTGATCATACCCCTGATTTAAGCCCTGTCATTAACGCCTCCAAAATAATTGGCAGAAATCTGACAAAGGACAGTATTATTGTTTATGAATCTACTGTTTATCCAGGCTGTACCGAGGATATTTGTGCTACAATTTTAGAAAAAGAATCCGGGATGAAATGCGGGGAAGATTTTAAAATAGGCTATAGTCCGGAACGAATTAATCCTGGTGATAAGGTTCATCGTCTTGAGAATATACGTAAAATTGTTTCTGGTATGGATTCGGAATCTTTGTATGAAATTAAAAGCATTTATGACTTTGTCATAGAAGCAGGAACATTCCCTGTATCAAATCTAAGGACAGCAGAGGCTATTAAGGTTGTTGAAAATAGTCAGCGGGATATTAATATTGCATTTATGAATGAACTGGCAATGGTGTTTGATCGAATGGATATTGACACAAATGAAGTTGTTGATGGAATGAATACAAAATGGAATGCTCTTGGCTTTCGCCCGGGATTAGTAGGTGGACATTGTATAGGTGTTGATCCTTACTATTTTACTTATGAAGCAGAAAAGATGGGATACCATAGCCAGATCATACTTAACGGAAGGATAGTCAATGACAGTATGGGCGGGTATATCGCAGATGCAGCAGTAAGGCTTATGATTGAGGCAGGTCAAGCCCCCAAAAAATCAAAAGTAGTTATTTTGGGATTGACATTTAAAGAGAATTGCCCTGATATCCGAAATAGCAAGGTAGAAGACATTGTTAAAAAACTAAATAGTTATGGGATTTCTCCACTTATTGTGGATCCATGGGCCAATGAGCAAGATGCTAAAAAAGAATACAATCTTGAATTGACGAAGCTCAGTGAGGTTTCTGACGTTGACTGTATAATTGTAGCTGTTGCACATCATGAATTTAAGTTGTTAAGCTTAGATACAATAAAGAATATGTACAAAAATGTTCCTGATGAGGAACGAGTTTTTATCGATGTTAAGGGGTTATATGATCTTAACAAACTCAAAGAATCTGGAATAAAATTTTGGAGATTATAGGTTCCTAACAGAGGAGTTACATAATATGAAAAAAGTAATGCTGGTGTTTGGGACACGGCCGGAAGCAATTAAAATGTGTCCATTAGTGAATGAATTAAAAACCAGAAAAAATATACAGACAGTTGTATGCGTAACTGGACAACATAGACAAATGTTGGATATGGTCTTGTCTACGTTTGATGTGATACCAGATTATGATCTTTCAATCATGAAGGACCGCCAGACCTTATTTGACGTAACTACCAGTATTCTAATCAGAATTAAAGAGGTACTTGAAAATGAAAGTCCAGAGGTAGTTCTCGTTCATGGAGATACTAGTACTACTTTTGCTACAGCACTTGCTTGCTTTTATTTACAGATTCCAGTGGGGCACATAGAGGCTGGATTACGTACTTTTGATATTCATAGCCCTTATCCTGAAGAATTTAATCGCCAAGCCGTCGGTATTATCAGTCAGTTTCATTTTGCACCAACTGAATTTGCAAAGAATAACCTTTTAAAGGAAGGAAAAAAAGCAGAGACAATCTATGTAACGGGAAATACAGCTATTGATGCTTTAAAAACTACTGTCAGGGATGATTATACTCATCCTGTGCTAGAATGGGCTTCTGATAGCAGACTAATTATGATTACTGCACATCGTCGTGAGAATCTTGGTGAGCCAATGAAAAATATGTTTAAAGCAATTAAACGGGTGATGGATACGCATACAGATGTTAAAGCTATATACCCTATTCATATGAACCCAGTAGTAAGAGAAATTGCTGATCGTATTTTAGGTAATGGCGATCGTGTTCGCATTATTGAACCATTAGATGTGATTGATTTTCACAACTTTTTAAATAGAAGTTACTTGATTTTAACTGACTCTGGTGGAATTCAGGAAGAGGCTCCTTCATTAGGAAAACCCGTACTGGTTATGCGCGATACGACAGAACGGCCTGAAGGTATTGTAGCAGGAACCTTGAAATTAGTGGGAACCAATGAAGAGAATATATACCAAAACTTTAAATTTCTTCTGGAAAGCCGGGAAGAGTATAATAAGATGGCAAAGGCAAGCAATCCATATGGGGATGGATTTGCATGCAAAAGGATTGCAGATGTCTTAGAAAAAGAATATTGGGGTGGACATGAGAATAATTGCTAAAAGACATAAACCTTTGATCGTTCATGGAGAACTTATTATTTCTTATCATAAAAACAAAATATGTTCAATGAATTTAGAAAAAGGACAAGTAAAAAATATTTGCACTCTGCCATTGAAACCTATTGGAAAGATATTATCAAAAACCCGTTTTTTTGAAAGACTGCTACGGTATGAGGTAAAGGCAGCCGTAGAATTGTCAGACACAAATATACTGGTCTCAAGGCTTGGTGCTATTTATAATATAAATTTGGAAAACGGTAAAATCGTAAAAGAACATACTTTTAGAAAAAACATGAACAATCCGTATTCCTTTACTAAAATAGCTGGTATGAAAGGTTTTACAGATTGCATATTGTATGGTGAATATATAGGGAAAACAAACGAACGTTTTAGTGTTGAAATCTATGCAAGAGATAGTAGAACTGCGGAATGGAGGAAAAAGTATAGTTTTCCTATTGGAAAAATAAGACATATACATAATATTGTTCCGGATTATTGCAATAATTGTGTTTATATTTTAACGGGTGATTTAGATAATGAATCTGGAATATGGGTTACTGAAGATGACTTTAATACTGTTTTGCCATTATTAGTCGGAAGCCAAGAATATAGATCAGTGGAACTTTTTCCAATTAATAAAAATATTTTTGTTTATGCTACAGATACCGCATTAAAAGATAACTATATAATGGTGTGTAAAAGGATTGCTGATAAGACAGTGTCGGTAGCGAAAGTTGCTGAGTTAAGTGGTAGCTGTCTAAGCGGGATGTCAGATGGTGTCAGAGGCTTTTTTTCTACGACAGTTGAAAATGATGAGAGAATTATGGGATGGCGTTCCTGGATTGATTACCACAGAAGCCCTGGAATTAAAAGTGAATACGCAAAACTAATAAGCCTGGAGTTCAGTGATTTATCAATAAAAAAGGTGATTGAAATGAAAAAAGATTTTTGGCCCTGCAGGTTAATGCAATATGGCTATTTTGTGATTTGTAATGTAGCAAAGCTGGAAAGTGTCATTGTATATCCCATTGCAGTTAAAAAATATGATGCAAAGTTGTTATTGTTGGAGAAAGGAATAGATTATTAATGAAGATTGCTCATTGTTGCCTGTCATTTGAGTATGTAGATGATATGGCTTACCAGGAAAATATTCTTCCCTATATGCAAAAAAAGTTGGGTCATGATGTTGTCGTTATTACAGGGACTATCATAGATCGAGCTGGAATGGAAAGATATGAGGTAGCTCCAGGCAAATATACAATGAATAATGGAGTGGATATAATCAGATTGCAACCTGTTAAAATTCCATATTTTATAGAAAATAAACTTCATATTCATAGAAATGTATTTAATACTTTAAAAAAAGTAAAACCAGATCTCATTTTTATCCATGAAGTTAATTCGTTATCACTATTACAAATCATAAAATATGCCAAGTTAACTCCGGCTGTAAGAATTATGGTTGATAATCATAACGATTACTTTAATAGTGGAAGAAACTGGCTATCGTATCATGTTTTACATAAAGGTATATATAAATATTTGTGTTCACGAATAAATCCTTATGTAGAAATTTTTTGGGGTACTCTGCCAATAAGGTGCGAGTTTCTAAATCATGTATATGGTGTTCCAGAAGAAAAAATACAATTTTTACCGATGGGGATAGATGACACAAACATTCCTTACAATGAAAGGGAAAAAATAAGAAATGAAATACGAGATAAATTGAATATAAATGAAGATGACTTCGTTATAATTACTGGTGGTAAGATTGACAGCGATAAAAAAATAGTTGAGCTAATTGATGCGTTAAAGGATATGCCTATCCATGTTAAACTCATAGTTTTTGGGAAACCAGCTGCGAATTTTGTGGAGACATATAAGAAAGCATGTATAAACAGTATACATGTCTTAAATGTGGGCTGGGTAAAGTCCGACTTAATATATAGATATTTTTTTGCTTCTGATATAGCTTGTTTTCCAGGAGGACACTCTGTTTTGTGGGAACAGGCTGTTGCATGCGGAATACCGGGTATATTCAAATATCGTAGAGGAATGACTCATATTGATATTGGTGGAAACTGTCTATGGATGGAAAATGCAGATGTTGAAACAATTAGAAACAATATTTCCAAGGTATATTATGATCATAACTTATATATAGAAATGAAAATTGCCGCTGAATCAAAAGGCCGCAATAAATTTTCTTATCTTGAAATAGCTAAAAAAACAATTACGCCTATCGGGGAAGGGATGTGAGCTTTATGAAAATTAAAATTAGATTAAAGAAAGCATCTAAATACGACGAAGTCCCAGGATTTTATTTGTTTTTAGGCCTATTTTTAAATTCATCATTAATAGTAGATATTTTACGGATGCTATCGCTAAAAATAGTTCCAAATCTGGCGAATTCCATCGATTTTATTCGCAATATGATTTATGCAATGTCAGCTGCCTATGTTATATTTTCAGTTTGTTATAAAGGAGTTAAGAAAAAACTTATTTCTATTTTGGGCTTTATCCTATTAGTTTTAGCAACTAGCTTAATGGCGCATCCTGAAATAGGACAATTTTTAATGGATGATATTATTGTTTTTTTGATGCGAGTCCTAACAGGTGCCTTTTTATTCACTTATTTAACTGATTACGAAAGAGCTATTCGAATACAATTACGATACTTACCACTTGTATGGCTATATATAATACTATTTATATCTGTTGGTACTAATGAAAATTATATGGGGTTTTCATACTGTTTGATAATTCCATGTGTCGTATACACAATATATGGGTACGAATTTAAAAATCCTGTATATTTTATAACAGGAGTTATTTCATTGATACCAATCTCTTTTTGGGGTGCAAGAGGAGCATTAGCTACTGGTATTGTAGCAGTTGCCCTCTATTTTTTGTTTTCTTCAAAGTTAACCATGAAAAAAATTATAATAATAGTGGTTACCTCTATTTCAGCGTTTGGAATAGCTAGTAACTTACAAAGTATAGCTATTTATATGTTAAACAAATTTGGATATTCTAGAACATTATCGATTATTGCATCGGGAGAATTATGGACTGGCGGTGGGAGAAATACCATTCAGGAAATTATTGTAAGAGGTATTACAATACTTCCACATGGCTTGTTTGCGGATCGAATCGCTTTATCAATTGCGTTGGGAGTTTCGGTTGATAAGGTATCCTACCCTCACAACTTATTTTTAGAAATTTTATACCAATATGGTGCAATTTTCGGATCCATAATTGTTATCGGATTATTATTTTTGCTTATCAGGACTTGGAACCAAGTTATTAAGAATGATAACGGTTATATAAAAATTTTATTTTACGCGTATGTTATAACGTTTTTATTTAAGTCGACGATTAGTGGCAGCTATCTAACCGATTATACATCTGGAATCGCTTTAGGAATATGCCTGGGATTACGTAGGAATAGGAAGGGGATAAGAAATGTTTAAATATTATTTGATATTATTATTAAGATTATTACTAAGAATATTATGGATTGTTCCATTAAAAGAAAATAGTATTATATTGACTTCATTTGCAGGACGAAGATATTCGTGTAATCCAAAGTATTTTGCCGAATATATGCTTACTAAGAGCGGATATGAAGTATATTTTGCTCTTAAAAAAGATAGTGATGTAAAAGTCAAAAACGGAATAAAACGCGTAGATTTTGGATCATTAAAACACATTTATTTGCTGATGTCATGTAAATATATTCTTGTTAATTCTAGTGATTACACAAAATATTTTCCATATAGAAAAGGACAAGCTTATGTCTATACACATCATGGGCATAGTGTTTACAAAGTAGGCGATATGTCATATTTACAATCGACAGCAGGACGTAAAATTTTAAATATTTGTGCAAAAGAAGAAGATTATTATCTTGTTACAAGTTTATTAGAGGCTGATTATGTAGAAAAAAGATCTGCTTTAGATAGAAATAAAATAATTGCTATTGGATATCCGAGGAATGATATTTTTTTTAAACATAATGAGACCCTGATAAAAAGTATTAAAAAAAGGTTATCTCTGGATGATGAAGTTGGACTGATACTATATGCACCTACGTACAGAGGAAGTGACAAAAAGCAAACAGATATTAACGGATATGGATTTGAAATTCTTGATGTAGCAAGGGTCATACAAGCATTTAATAAAAAATTTAACAAAAAACATGTCATGCTGTTTCGGGCGCACCATGACACAATGCCTACGAATTTATCTGATGAATGTATTAATGTATCTGATTATCCGGATATGCAGGAATTAATTTTAGTTGCGGATTATTTGATTACAGATTATTCATCTACAATGTGGGATTTCGCATTACAAAAAAGGCCAGGGTTCCTATATACGCCGGATTTAGAGCAGTATAGTTATAACATACCTAAAAGCCACCCTATAGATCAGTGGGTTTATCCTTACGCAGTGAATAACGAAGATTTAATTAAACTGATTAATTCTTATGAAAATGAAACATCTGAAAAACGTATTGAATCTTATTTTGATAGAACTGGGTGCCAAGATAAGGGTACGGCCTGTAACCAGCTATTTAATATTTTGGTATCTGGAAAGGAAAAGTAGGGATAATGAATCAAACTCCTGTTAAAAAAATATTAAAATTATTAGTTGGTTTTTCTATGTCGGCATGGATAAATGCAATAATCAATTTTATTCTAATGCCTGTTATTACACGTGTTATTGAACCTTCAGATTTAGGAAAAATAGACTTATTTGTGACATTTTGCACCATGCTTGTATATGCCTCAACCTTGGGGATGCATCAAGCATATATGAGATTTTTTGCAGATAATTTAGAAGGGATAACTAAAGATAATTTATTTGCGTTTGCGGTTAAGTGCTCCACTTGCGGAGCGGGAATTGCTGCCATTATATGTTTGATTTTTAACAAAAATTTTACTGAGTCAATAATGGGAGAACAAAGCAATCATATATGGGTGTTAATGGCACTATATATATTTATTACTGGCTTTATTGCAATCAGCAAGACTAGGCCCAGAATGTATGGAAATGTAATGAGTTATACCGTGTTAGTAGTATTAGAATCATTGAGTATAAAATTATGCTATTTAAGTCTACTTGTTACAAAAGATGTTTATTACTCGCTATGGGTTTTGATATTTATGGTCGGAGTACTGATGAGTATTTGCCTGATATTAAATAGAAAACAGATATTTATAAGTATATCTCATATACCTAAAGAGACTAAAAACGCAATATTTATATATGCACTTCCAACAATTCCTGTAATGTTTCTCGCTAATGTTAATACATCATTACCTAAAATATTTTTAAATGCGTATTTTGATGCTGGTTTTGTAGGGGTGTATACGGGATGTTTGACACTTGTGAGTATTATTACATTGATTCAGGCCGGGATTAATGTATTTTGGGGACCTTTTGTGTTTGAAAATTATAAAAGTCAACAACGTTTAATTCAGTCCATGCATCTTGTAATAACATTTGCTATTGTATTTTGCGGGCTTGGTCTTTTGGCAACTCAAGACATAATATATTGTTTATTGGGAAATAAATATCGTATGAGTCAGGCATTTTATGGTTTCCTTCTATGTTCACCAATTTACTATACCATTGGAGAAACCGTCGGCATTGGTATCAATATAAAGAAGAAGACTTATTGGAATATTGTCACAACTTCCGTAGCGTTAATATCTAACTTAGTCTTCTGTTATTTTTGGGTACCGAGGTTTGGAAATCTTGGGGCATCTTTTGCCGTTGCTATATCATCAATAGTAATGCTATTTGTGAAATCGTTTATAGGAGAAAGATATTACAAAGTAGTAGAAAATCCAATAAAAACATGTTTAACAATAACATTATTTTTTACAGGTGCACTTTTTTCGTATTTATTTAATAGTCAAATACTTATCCGATGTATTTTGATTGTAATATTAATGTTAGCTTTGGTTGTATTGTATCTTAAGGATATTAAACAGTTCATTTGCCAGTGGAACATAAGATAAAAATGGTTAGAAATATGATTAATTAATAAGTTCAGAAGATACTAGAACAGGATGATATATAAGGATAGAGAAATGGTTATATAGTAGAAATGGAGGCAGTAGCTAATGATGGTATTGTGTTACTCGCTGTGGGATGTTCTCATTGACTAACGTATATACTATAGGTTATAACGAGAGGAGAAAACAACATGAAAGCATTAATTTTAAATTCAGGACTAGGAAAACGTATGGGCAGTCTGACTTCGGAACACCCGAAATGTATGTCAGAAATATCTTCCAGGGAGACAATTATCAGCCGTCAGTTGAAACAGATTGCGAATGCGGGCATCGAAGAGGTGGTCATAACGACAGGAATGTTTGATACCACTCTCATAAATTATTGTCAGAGCTTAGAATTACCACTTCATTATACTTTTGTGAAAAACCCGCTGTATCAGGAAACAAACTATATTTATTCCATTTATTGCGCAAGGGAATATCTGGATGATGATATTATCATGATGCATGGCGATCTGGTTTTTGAAAATTTAGTTTTTGATGCAATTTTGGAAAGCCCGAAAAGCTGTGTGGCTGTAAGCTCCACGATCCCGCTCCCGGAAAAGGATTTCAAAGCTGTGGTAAGGGAAAATCGGGTGTTACAGATCGGTACGGAATTCTTTAATGAGGCTGTCGCAGCCCAGCCATTGTACAAGCTTCTTAAAAATGACTGGAAAATATGGCTGAATCATATTGATGTATTCTGTAAACAAAAGAATGTAAGCTGTTACGCCGAACAGGCATTTAATGAAGTTTCTGATCACTGCAGGATCGCTCCGATAGATATTGAGAACCTGCTTTGCAATGAAATCGATAATCCGGAAGATTTGGCTGTAGTTTCCAGTAAACTGAGAGAAGTGGAAAACCGTACGGTTTACATCTGCTTTTCCACGGATATGCTACATAGCGGCCATATTGCAATTATTAAAAAGGCGCAGCACTTTGGAAAACTGATTATAGGGGTTTTATCGGATGAGGCAGTCGTCAGCTATAAACGGTTTCCACTATTACCTTTTAATGAAAGAAAGACTATATTTGAGAATATTTTAGGTGTCTATAAAGTTGTTGGACAAAAAACATTAAGCTACAAAGAAAATATCAAAAAATATAAACCGACCTATGTAGTTCATGGGGATGATTGGGTTTCCGGCTTTCAAAAGCCGGTGCGTGATGAAGTCGTTTCTGCTCTGGCGGAATATGGCGGCAAGCTGGTTGAGTTTCCGTATTCCAATGATGAGAAATATCAGATTCTGGAAAACCGGGCGCGCGCGGACTTATCTCTTCCTGATATCCGCCGTATTCGTTTAAAGAAATCCATTCAAATGAAAGGAACGGTAACCGCCATTGAGGCGCATAGTGGCATAACTGGATTAATTGCTGAAAAAACAGTGGTATACCAGAATGGAGAAGCGCATCAATTTGATGCAATGTGGGTGAGTTCCCTGTGTGACTCTACTGCAAAAGGCAAGCCGGATATAGAATTGGTTGACATGACTTCCCGTTTGCGCACCATTGATGATATTATGGAGGTTACCACAAAACCCATTATTTTTGACGGCGATACTGGCGGAATGACAGAGCATTTCGTCTATACAGTTAAGACTTTAGAACGTATGGGTGTTTCTATGATTATTATAGAAGATAAGACCGGACTTAAAAGAAATTCGCTTTTTGGTACGGAAGTAAAGCAAACACAGGATTCCATACAGAATTTCTGTGCTAAAATTAAGGCGGGAAAGAATGCACAGAAGACAAAGGATTTTATGATTTGCGCACGTATTGAAAGTCTGATTTTGGATCAGAGCATGGATGATGCGCTAGAGCGGGCCTTTGCATATATAGGGGCAGGAGCCGATGCAATCATGATCCATAGCCGGAAAAAAGATCCAACTGAAATTTTTGAGTTCATCGCAAACTTTCGGTCAAAAAATCAAACAACGCCGCTTGTTGTTGTGCCTACTTCTTTTAATGCCGTTACAGAGGAAGAGTTCAAACAACGTGGTGTAAATATCGTTATCTATGCAAATCAGCTGACCAGAAGCGGTTTTCCCGCCATGCAGCAAGCGGCCCGTACGATTTTAGAGAACCATCGTGCAAAAGAGTGTGATGACATATGTATGCCTATTAAAGACATTATTACGCTGATACCAGCGGATGTTTGATCGTGGACAAAGGAGATTCCATCATGTTAAAGCAACAGATTTTGACGGCGAGAGGCAATTATGAAGAACTTGACAATTATCTGAAAATAAATGAAGTAAAAAGAATTTTTTTAGTCTGTGATGGTTCGCTGCCGTTTTTAAAAATCGGAAGGTATTTTGACTCCTTAACGCAGAGAACCGGCATTGAAGTTATTAAATTTTCAGACATTACTCCGAATCCATTGTATGAGTCCGTTGTTGATGGTGTGAGATTATTTTGTGAATTTGGCGCTGACCTCATTCTGGCAGTGGGGGGTGGAAGCGCAATGGATGTTGCCAAGTGTATCAAGCTTTTCTTTCCTATGGACCCAGCACAAAACTACCTTGAGCAAACGATCGTGCCAAATTCAATGAAGCTGCTTGCCGTGCCTACAACAGCCGGAACCGGCAGTGAAGCCACACGTTATGCCGTTATATATTTTGATGGAGAAAAACAATCGATATCTGATTACAGCTGTATTCCTTCAGCAGTGCTGATGGATGCAAGCGTACTGAAAACGCTGCCGATATATCAGAAAAAATCTACCATGATGGATGCGTTTTGCCATGCGATCGAATCTTACTGGTCGGTAAATTCTTCAGAAGAAAGCCGGCAGTATTCCAGACGGGCAATACAGCTTATTATGGAAAACAAGGATTTATATATAGGAAATGATGAAACAGGTAATACACAAATGCTTAAAGCCGCTCATCTGGCCGGCAAAGCGATCAACCTTACACAGACGACTGCCGGTCATGCGATGTGTTATAAACTTACGAGCTTATATGGAATCGCGCATGGCCATGCCGCAGCATTATGTGTATCCAGACTTTGGCCTTTTATGCTGACACATTTGGAGTATTGTATTGATCCCAGAGGAAACGATTATCTTGCAGGCATTTTCGAAGAAATTGCAAACGCGATGGGGTATAGCGATACAAATACATCGGTAAGGGCATTTCAGGATATTTTAAAGGCCTTAGAATTAGAAGCTCCTGACAGCAAAGACAGGAACGATTATGAGGTCCTCAAATCTTCTGTTAATCCGGTCAGACTGAAAAACAATCCGATTGAGTTGAGTGAAGACGATCTGGACAGACTGTATCATCAGATCTTTTCGGATACGCAGTGTAGATTCCGGATATAAATTTTGACTTATCAGGGCTAGAAATTCGGGTATCATAGACCAGGAGGTAAAACAAAAATGAAAGTTGAAAGCTTAGTAAATATTATTGGAGCGGATTTTTATACAGGGGTTCCGGATTCCCAGCTAAAAGCACTCTGCAATTATCTTATTAATACCTATGGGATTGACCCCAGGCATCATATGATAGCTGCAAATGAAGGGAATTGTACTGCATTAGCAGCTGGCTATCATATCGCTACCGGTAAAATTCCAGTAGTATACATGCAAAACAGTGGGGAAGGCAATATTGTTAATCCCGTTGCTTCTCTCTTAAATGATATGGTCTATGCGATTCCGGTCATTTTTATTGTGGGATGGAGAGGAGAGCCGAGAATTCATGATGAACCGTAGCATGTCTATCAGGGAAAGGTTACCATAAAACTTCTGGAAGATATGAGCATTAAGCCATTTATAATCAGCTCTCAAACGACAGAAGAGGATCTTAAAGCAGCAATGGAAGACTTTAAGGATGATCTGGGAGCCGGCAAAAGCGTTGCTTTTGTGGTAAAAAAAGGAGCTATTTCCTATGATGGAAAAACGGAGTATAAAAATAATAACACTATGCTGCGTGAAACAATTATACAACACATTGTAAAGGTCAGTGGAGAAGATCCGATTATCTCCACTACAGGGAAGGCCAGCCGGGAACTGTTTGAAGTCCGGGAAGCCAATGGTCAAAACCATAAGTATGATTTTTTGACGGTTGGTTCCATGGGACACAGTTCTTCTATTGCACTTGGAATTGCACTTAACAAGCCAAATACAAAAATATGGTGTGTGGATGGTGATGGAGCTGTTCTTATGCATATGGGAGCAATGGCTGTAATAGGGAATAACAGACCCAATAATATGATCCATATAGTCATTAATAACGAAGCACATGAAACGGTTGGAGGTATGCCGACAGTAGCAGGTGGCATCGACATGGTAACAATAGCAAAATCCTGTGGTTATCCCTATGCGGTATCAGTAAGTACAAGTAAATCGTTAGATTCAGAACTGGAAGCTGCAAAGAAAAGAAATATGCTTAGTTTCATAGAAGTGAAAAGTGCCATCGGCGCAAGAGATGATCTGGGGAGGCCGACTACGACATCATTAGAGAACAAACAGAACTTTATGGAATACTTGGAAACGTTAAATTAAAAGGTATGGGGTGTAATGATTCTGGTGTAGTGAAACTAATGCGTTGAAAATAGGGAACATATGGTTCTGACAAGCAAAAATCAGTCAATAAGTTTAGGAAACAAAATAAGTCGTATTGAGCTTTTATAATTACTACGCACGACTAATAGGTAATGATATCAAAAACAAACCTTCTTTCCGAATCCTAAAATCATCATGGATAAATACCATTTCATCCGTCAGATTGCCACCAGAGCGGCATGCCCGACAACGTATTGTGTGAACAGCTTTTATAATGCTGTCACCAGACTTTGAAAGGTAGCCTGGTATCAACGGCACTGTCTGACAGCACATATGCCCTGGATTTCACACCCCATCAGGATTTCGTCCGGTTCAACATAGACCCGGATCCGGAGGCCACTACAGCCTAAACAGATATGCCAAGGGCTGTAGCGCACCTTGACAATACACATACGATCGAGCTTATGAGCAGCAGGATTACCGTAAAGATCAGTAATTCAGCGGATTTCGGCCTTCTAGTAGCTGTATTCCGTCTGCTGAAAGGGCAACCATGTTTGCCGATATCTCCGGCTTGCACGTAGTCTACATTATCTGCGGCAGGATCAATATGTGCAAGTCAATCGATGGATTATGTGCAAGCATACAGGTGCAGTTTTCCATGAATAACCGCCATGCTCTTTTTGTTCTGCTACCGCAGATGTGACCGGATCAAAGCAATCATGAAAGAGCCGGACAGTATCGCCTTGATCTACAAGCGGCTGACTGCACAAGGGCACTATCGCTGGTCAAGGGATCGACCTGATGTTCGCAGCCTTACATGGAAGGAGTTCGACTGGATGATGTTGGGCATTGATATCGACCAGCAAAAAGCGATCCGGATGTCCTGAAAACCCGTGCGTCCAGCGCGGAATACTGCAAAATCGAATAGCTGGAAACGACTTATTTTCGGCACTTGCAATACAGTAAAACTGTAACTGACAAATAATAATACGGTGGGATATAACATAACTCCAGTCTTTTGCGGGTTGGAGTTTTTTACTATAATTCGTATGCGATTTTTGATAGAGTGGAGTTTTTCGCTCCAGGGTGCCAGCTCTGCCAGTTGCTCATTCGTCATCTCTTTTGTCAGGAGTATCCCAAAGATTGTGTAAACCTTCAAACTGATATAAGATAAAATTGCTCAGTTTGGAGTTTATTTTATGGAAAGGGAAAAAAAATCACCACAGAAGGCAGCACTTAGGGAAATGATAAAGCACGTATCTGAAAGATAACATAAGTGATTCATAGCCGGTACCCGGCAAAAAGAAAACCGCCCAAACGGACGGTGTTGTGTAAGCGTCAAATAAGACAGTGTATAGAAAAACCGTTAACTTTCTGCTATTCTTGCAGTTAGCGGTTATCGACACATTTTTTGAATGACTGGATTCCATGGGAGGTAGTCCTCCAAGTATTCCGGATACTGTAGGAATGCAGATCCTGGATATCTCCAAGGATATACTGGATATATTTTCGCGAATTCAATCCATTTACCCTGGCTGTTTCTATCAGTGTATAGATTCCGGCACTGGCGTCTGCTCCTTTGGGACTTCTTGAAAACAGCCAGTTTTTGCGCCCTATGGTAAATGGGCGGATGCTGTTTTCCGCCAGATGGTTTGAGATGGAACAGTTTCCATCCAAAAGATAATTCATCAAACCGGTTTTTTGATTGAATGCATAGGTAAAGGCTTCCCCCAATTTCGATTTTGGAAGGATCCCGGCAGATGCTGTTTCTGCCCACGACCAAAACGCCTCTAATACAGGTTTTTCCTGTATCAAACGCTCTTCTTTTCTTCCTTCCGGGGATAACACCTCCAGATTTTTTTCCAGCTCAAATAGACGGTTGATATACCGGATTGCCTGTGCTGGTATGGTTGCCTGCGGGCTATTGACATCTTTGGGGAGTGAATCTACAAAATATCTGCGAAGATGTGTCCAGCAGAAGCATCGGGTGATCCCCTTTATTTTTTCATATCCCTTATAGGCATCCGTATGAATATATCCCGTATAGCCTTTCAGGAACTTCTGGGGGAATGTCCCGCTTCGGCCAGGCTGGTAATCAAACATCCGAATTGGATGACTGCTGCTTTTTATAGAACGGTACACCTACATGTAGGAGTCAGTCGTATTTTTTCTGCCCGGTTCTAAAAGTACCTGAACAGGCGTTTCGTCTATATGAAGGTAATTCTGCTCCAGCAGCTTTTCCTTCAGAAGCCCGACGACAGGAGAAAGCCAATCGCGGTAACTGGCAAGGATCCAGTATGACATGGTGGCGCGGCTTAAAGGAACTCCAAGGTCTGCCCATTCCTTTTCCTGACGATAAAGAGGTACGTCAAGCTCATACTTCTGATAGATAACCCAGGCTACCGTAGACGGGGACGCATAGGAATGCTGAATGACAGGATAGGGCATGGGGGATTTCTTCATAAAGCCCGTCCCTTCTTTCCGGCAGTTCCTGCATTCGAAAGTTTCACGGTAATAATCGATCACCCGGACTTTTGCCGGAATGAATTCTATTTCTGTACGTACGAATTCTTCACCGACAGAAACCAGAGGTGTTCCGCATTTCTCACAGAAGCGGTCTTCCTCAGCAAGAGTACATAGTTTTTTTCATGAGGGATGTCTTTGAGAAGCTCCTCACGCTGACCTTTGAATTTCCGGCGGCGATAAGAGGCAGCATCCTTGAGATCAGGTTCCACTGCGAATGAGTCGGCTGAAGATTCCGCTTCATCAAAAAGAGACATCTGTCCCTCAATGCCGAGAGAGGATGTTTGCTCTGTGGATCTGCCATAAAGTTTGCGGGTCAGGAAAGTAGCCTTTTCCTGCAGAAGAAGGTTTTCTTTTTCCAACTCTGTGATCCGCTTTTCGTAAGCGCCAAGTATTAGGGAGGCTGGCGCTTTACTACCAAATACTCCATAATAGTAGATAGCTAGATGCAAGCATTTTACTCTGGAATACAATAAATCCCATTGTCAGATGCGAGCACTTCACTACATATTTGTGGAGGTGTTAAAAAATGTCCAATTACAATGCCAGAGTACCAGCTGACAAGCAATACCAGCTGATCATGGAATGCAGGAGCAGCGGTCTCACTGATTTTCAGTGATGCAAGGAACATGGGATTCATCCCGGGACCTTTTACAACTGGGTCAGCAGACTCAGAAAGAAAGCATGCCGTGAGATTCCTGAATCCATTTCCAAAGCAGCACCATCGCCTGCCCAGGATGTAGTCCGTTTAAATTTCAATCCAAAGGCAGAAAGGCCGGAATCCATGTTTCCAGTCCAGCCAGCGTTAGAGGATCCATACAGAATTCCAGAAATATCTGCAAGCATAGAGATGTCGCTTGGCAGTGCGACGATCCGTATTGCCAATGGTGCGGATTCTGCCATACTGGATCGTGTCCTAAGCCTTGTAAGAGGCACGATATGCTAGGCGATATCTCCATGGCGGACAACATCTATATCGTGTGTGGCGCAACTGATATGCGCAAGTCCATCGATGGTCTCTGCAGCATTATCCGGGATAAACTTTCTATGGACCCAGACCAGTCCTCCCTGTTCCTGTTCTGTGGGAAACGATGTGACCGGATTAAGATCCTGCTCCACGAACCAGATGGATATGTTCTCCTTTATAAAAGGCTGAGCGTCACACAGGGCCGGTACCGCTGGCCACGGAAAAGTTCCGAAGCCCAGGAAATCACCTGGCGTCAGTTGGACTGGTTACTCAGCGGACTGGACATCGAGCAGCCCAAAGCAATCCGGACCAGTAAAAAAAACATCGTGAAACTGCCGAAATTTCCGGCGGCATTTCGACTGGACGTGTGGATAACCGCTTTGTTTTTTCGCCAGATCGGGATAACCTCTGCGTGATAACTGTTTCATCGGAACTCATGGTATTTCAAGGGATTCATGGCGGTAAATATCCTGGTTTATCCAGCTTTTATCTGATATCCGGATCGTTTATCCACCGTCATTATGACGAAAGCGCAGCCAGGACTGATTCGCTTTTTTCTTCGTTTTCTGGTAAAATACCAGTAATAAAACAAAGGAGCGGACACTCATGGCATCCGGTGCAAAGGATATCCAGTTCAGGGAGCTGAAGGATACAATCTTACAATTAAATATGACGATCCGTACCCAGAATGACCTGATCATATCTTTGCAGAAGATGCTCGAAGAGCGTAATGCAAAGGACGATGAAAAAGACCGGATCATTTCAAACCTGCAGGCGCAGCTTGAATACTTCAAGCAGAAGTTATTTGGCAGTTCCAGTGAACGGCGCAGTGATCTGCCCGGCCAGTTAAGCCTTTTCTCCGGATCCGGTTCAGGGGAGGAACCATTGCCGGAGCGAGCCGGAGTTCATCGAAGTAAAGACCAGCAAGCAGGAACGTAAGCCCAAAGCGGACTATGATGAGATGTTCGCAAATCTTCCAATCCACTATGAAGAAGTAAATACGTTGTCCGAAGAAGAGAAGCAGTGCCCTGAGTGCGGAGCCGGCATGATCCCGACCGGCCATGAAGAGATACGGACAGAACTCCGTTATACCAGGGCAAAACTGGAGCGTATCGTGTACATTGCCACCACTTGTGGGTGTCCAGCCTGTAAAGACACGGAGGATCCGCGGTTCATGAAAGACGAAGGGAGCCCGGCACTTATCCCAGGCGGATATGCTTCTGCATCCCTGGTATCACATATCATGTATGAAAAGTATGCAGATGCGCTTCCTCTGTACCGGCAGAAGAAGGGATTTGAACTTCTTGGAGTCAGTATCAACAGAACGACCATGGCGAATTGGATCATCACCTGCTCCCAGAACTATCTGAAGCCCATATATGATTACTTTCACCGGGAACTGTTAAAGAGACACTTCCTGATGGCTGATGAAACACCGATCCAGGTCCTGAAAGAACCTGGCCGGCGGCCACAGAACAAGTCTTATATCTGGCTGATGCGTTCCGGAGAGGACCGGCTCCCTCCCATTATCCTGTATCATTATACAGAAACCAGAGCCGGGGGAAATGCAGCGGACTTTCTGGATGGGATCGATGAAGGTTCCTATGTTATGGTGGATGGTTACAGTGGTTATAACCGGTTGAAGAAGATACGCCGCTGCTGCTGTTACGCACACATACGGAGATACCTGATGGAAGCCATCCCGAGCGGCCAAGAGAAAGACTACAGTCATCCGGCAGTACAGGGAGTTCTTTACTGTAACAAGCTGTTTGAATACGAACGAAGCTATAAGGCAAAAGGACTGTCCTATGCACAGGTGTATAAACGCCGCCAGAAGGATGCAAAGCCGGTTGTGGAAGGTTTCATGCGCTGGCTCGATGGGCAGCATCCAGAAAAGGGGAGCCGCATGGATCGTGCAGTAACCTATATCCAAAATCGAAAAGACACTTTGATGACTTACCTCGAAGACGGACGCTGCAGCCTGAGTAACAACGCCAGTGAGAATCCCCACCGCCCGGTGACATTGGGCCGTAAGAACTGGCTGTTCAGTGACAGCCAGGATGGTGCAAATGCGAGTATGATAGTTTATACCATGGCAGAGATGGCAAAAGCCCACTGGCTTCACCCATACAACTATCTAAAATACCTGCTCGACAGCCGCCCTGGAACGGACACCACCGATGCAGAACTCAAAGATCTTGCGCCGTGGAGTGAGAAGGCGAGGATAGAATGTAACAAAAAATCAGAGTAAAACGCTCACTACCCTGACATCAAGTATTGATGCCAGGGCGGTCGTGTTGGGATACCTTAACACTTGGCGCTTACTTTTTATCAAGGAAAGACTCTCGCAATACTAAACAGAATCGTAGAAACCGGGGCTGGTACAGTCAGCCCTTATTGACATGCCCGAATTCTGCATTATAATAAAGACAAAGGCAGAAGCCAAAAAGCTGCCTTCTGCCCATAGTTACTAATGACATATCTTACGATCAATTTACCTTGTTTATACAAAACTTGAAACTCTCTCTGGCAGCAAATATTCAATATATACGTGAGTTTTTAAATTATCCGTCTTTACGATTTCCGTGCCTCCACTAGTTCAGTTTGTCCAGAAAAATATCTGGACATCCGACTCTTGTTTGAAATACGCTAACAATTCAGACATCTTCTAACTATTTATAACAAATTTAAATAGTTCATAAAATTTTGCTTGTTTTCAAATGCTGTTGTTGTGGGCCTGCCTAAGTTATCCCTTGACGCAATTGAGCATTTTACTTCAATCATGCTCATTACATTGCGCTCTTTTGCCATATTTAATTCATCGTCTAGCTTTTCAAAATTATCAACGCATACCGCATAGGGATATCCACAGCTTTTTGCTATTCCTACTAAATCAATAGATCCCGCAACCGTCGGCATTCCGCCGACAGTTTCATGTGCCCCATTGTTTATAATTATATGAACCATATTTGCAGGCTTGTAGTTCCCTAGAACCGCCATAGAACCCATATGCATCAAAACAGCACCATCACCATCTATGCACCATATTTTTGTATCAGGTTTATTGACTGCAATTCCTAGTGCAATGGAGGAACTGTGCCCCATTGATCCTACTGTCAGGAAGTCATATTTGTGACTCTGATCATCCTGTTTTCGGATCTCAAATAGCTCACGACTTGCTTTTCCAGTTGTAGATATAACTGGATCTTCGCCTGTTATTTTGGTAATATGCCGTATAACTTCTTCGCGTGACATTTTATTATTATTACTGTATTTTGTTTTTCCATCATATGAGATTGAGTCTTTACAAACAACAAATGCTACACTTTTACCGGACTTCAAAATTTCTCCAAAATATTCCATAGTGGATTTCACTTCTTCATTGGTTGTATCTTTAAAAATAATGAAAGGTTTAATGCCCATATCTTCAAGTAGTTTAATTGTTACTTCACCCTGATAGATATGCTGTGGTTCATCGTAGGTTCCTGGCTCTCCACGCCATCCCACAATGAAGATAACAGGAATTGCGTATACTTTATCATTTAATAGAGATGCCACCGGATTTATTATATTGCCCTCACCGCTATTCTGCATATATACTACCGGTATTTTTCCGGTGGCTAAGTGATATCCTGCGGCTAAAGCGGTACAATTTCCCTCATTTGCTGCAATTATATGATGTTTTGGATCTATTCCATAAGTATCCATTAAATAATTGCATAAAGCTTTCAGCTGAGAATCCGGCACACCTGTATAAAAATCAGCCCCGAGTATTTCTGCTAATTTATTTGCTTTCATAATTTTATTTTTCCTTTCTAAGAATTTGCCAATACAATAATTCAATAGCATCCGCCGTTAGAGCAATAGGATTATTTTTTAACCGTACCGGATTTACAGAAGATATAAGTATATCGAAATCCGTGGCCCTGTGATCAGGAATTTTTAGGCCTAATTCATCATAAATATTATAAAACTTTTCTGCCGCCTCTCTAGCATCCATGCATCCCATAGCATCTGCAATCTCTGCAAATACATTTTCCAGATACTCTTTTCCACGTGGGTCCGTACACAGAGCAGTGTTATCAATCATATAACGCCAGAGGATTCTGACACATAAAGCCGCTGCATGACCATGTGCAATCCCATACATACTTGTCAGTTTATAGCACATCGCATGGCCGGCTGTCGTTTGCGTAATATTGATGGCTTTACCTGCCAGATTTGCAGCACAGAGCATAGCCGCATTCTGCTCCCATTTATTCTTCAAGTACCCATCCATATTAGAAAGAATCATAGTGATTGCTTCTTTTGAAAAGAGCTTGCTTTCTTCGGTTGAATTAACGGACCAGAAAGACTCTATTGCATGACAAAAGGCATCCAGCATAGTTGCTTTTCTCTGATATTCTGGCAGCGTCTTCAAAGCAGATGCATCAATAAATACGGCTGAAGGAATGCAGCTGTCGTTTGTTACAGATTGTTTTTCTCCATTATAATAGATAACTGCAAATCTGGTAGCCTCGCTTCCTGTTCCTGCCGTTGTAGGAGCTACAAGTAGTTTTACGTCATTTGGTATAATTTTCTGATGTAAATAATTTTTATTAGGATTCATATTGGAATAAAGCTTAATACATTTTGCCACATCCATGGCGCTGCCGCCACCGATTGCAAAAATACAATCACAGTGTTTTTGATGAAATAACTTGACCCCTTTTACTACTGATTCATAACTGGGATTAGGTTGAAAATCGGAAAAAAGTATGATATCAAATCCTATTTTTCCCGCATTACTGATTAAAAAATTTCCTATTTGTAATAAATTAATGATTTTTTCACAAACCAAAAGAATTTTTTTCAACTTGTATTGCTGTATATATTCTATTAATCCGGTATAACTTGAATCAGTCAATATAATCTTTTGTTCCATTTATCGTGTTCCTTTCCAGAATTTATACTTCATCCGGTATCAGTGTAATAATGTCTTTGATCGACATACACATATCATCACATTCCTTGGCACGATGATTTTCCAAAATTGTTCTGGCGGCATTTTGCATGGCTGGGAAACCGGTTCTGGTTAATTGGTTTGCATAAATAACTACATTTATACCCTTTGCCTTAAATTCTTCCTCTGTAACGGTGTTAAAGGAAGTTGGCACAACAACAATTGGGGTAATGCTATCCTCTTTGCGGAATTTATCAACAAACTCAAAAATTTCTGCAGGATCTTTCTTTCTGCTATGAATCATAATTGCGTCGGCTCCAGCTTTAGTAAATGCAATTGCTCTTGTCAAAGCATCTTCCATCCCTTTCTCTAAAATCAAACTCTCAATTCTGGCGCAAATCATGAAATCCTGTGTTTTCTGTGCTTTTTTCCCGGCGGTAATCTTAGCACAAAAATTTTCGATAGAATCCTGTGTTTGGGCTACAGCAGTACCAAACAGAGAGTTCTTTTTTAGTCCTGTTTTATCCTCAATAATAATCATTGATACACCCATACGCTCTAAGGTTTTAACCGTATATACAAAGTGTTCTGTTAATCCCCCCGTATCTCCATCAAATATAATTGGTTTCGTTGTAACCTCCATAATGTCGTCAATCGTTCGAAAACGAGAAGTCATATCAACAAGTTCAATGTCTGGTTTGCCCTTGGCAGTGGAATCACACAGAGAACTTACCCACATTGCATCGAATTGATGAGCTTCTCCGTTCTGATATACTACTGTTTTTTCCGCAATCAATCCTGTAATACCGCTGTGTGCCTCAATGGCAGATACAGTTCCTTTCATTGCGATTGCCTTTTTTAACCTCGCCCGGCGGATATCTGGCAAAGATAGATCTTCCCTTGCTCTATATTCCAATGACTGATATTTTTTGTCGTTTGAGTATGGATATTCTATCAAAATTCCTCCATATGAAGCGAGTACAGAGACCACTTCATCACGGACAAACTTCTGGAAACCATTACACCAGTCATCCCCATGTACTACATAAGTTGGTTGATATTTTTTTAGATTATCTTTATAACTAAGCGTTTTTTGTTCCACTACTTTGTAAACACCTGCAATATTTTCGAACATTGCTTTTCGCTCTGTAAAAGGGAGCAGCGGATATCGCTTATAGCTGACAACGGCCTCATCAGAAAGAACGCCAATCATCAATTTACCCAAGCGTTGTGCTTTTTTAATTATTGCAATATGTCCACTATGTAGCATATCAGCGGAAAAACACATATAAACTGTTCTGGATTCAATCTCTTTTAGCTTGTTAGATACAACCGCAAGGTCTTCCAGATCATCAATTTCACCACAGAGCATGTCCTTGATGTCCAAAGGATAAATCATACAAGTATTCGACACCTCGTTGAATGCGTTTTCTGCATAGCATTTTACATTATCACTTTCACAAAATTTAATAATATTATTAAGCCAAATTTTCCAATCATTTTTTCTCAAACGATATAACGGCTGTGCCGCCATTGCATGATGAAAATATTCTATTCCAATTTTTTCGACATGTCCGTTACGGATGACAGCCTTAAAATCCTTCTCGGGTAATTCCTTTGTAGAACTCACAACAATGCAGCTTTTTACACTGCTCAAAACCGTATCAAACACTGCATTTTCAAATACCAGATCACCATGCATCAGAATAATATCATCATCCAGATATTCTCTTGCGCAGTAAATTGAGTAGATATAGTTTGTATTTTGATAGAACGGATTTTTGACAAATGTAATATGAACAGGTAAATCAAGACTCTGACAGTAATTGACGAGAACCCCATCAAATAGACCAGTAGTCATTACAACTTCATCAATACCTGCATCAACAAGTTGTTTAAGCTGCCTGCTTAAAATTGTCTCGCTATTGGAAATTTTCGTCATACATTTAGGCTGCTCAGAAGCCATAATACCCATTCGGCTTCCCAAGCCCGAATTCAAGATTAATGCTTTCATATTATTTTCTCCTTATATATAGTATATTTTGATTAATTTATTTTTTTTGGAAAAACATTGAAAATATATCTTTGTTTTTACTGAAATAATAAATTGTGTATAATAATATTGCACCTACTAACCCTAACCGAATAAAAGTTTTATCATATATATAATTTAATAGGATTGCTACAAATACAACAAAACTAGATGTCATGAGTAGAAACTTTTTATCATAAATATCTTTGCCAATTACTTTTCTAAGTGCATAGTAATCAATGAATGCTTGAAAACCATATGCAAACATAGTGGTATAGCCAGCAGCCAAATACCCAAATATTGGAATAAAAATAGCATTAAGAATAACATTAATAACCGCTGAACAACAACTCCCGATCATTACATATTTAGGCTTTTTATAGTAATACACTATATTTGCAAAAACATAATACATTACAGAAAAATAGACACCAGCCACTACGGAAGGGATCACATAAATTCCTTCATGATAGCTTACCGGTGCTAATATTTTCATTACCTCGGGAGCTAAAAACATGAAAAATACGCAAAGTAATCCAAAACCCAATATTAATATTTCAGTTAAATCTTTTAACTTTTTGAAATCTTTTTTACTACATTTTTCATATGTCCATGGAATCAGGGAAGCATTAATTGCCTGCCAAAATATTTTAATTGCTGCAGCACCACTATATGCTATACTATATATTCCAGCAGCTGATTTTCCTATAACAAAAGCAATCTGGATTCTGTCCATATGATTTAATATATGAAGAGATAGATAATGAGGAATTAAGGGTATATTAAACTTAAGAGCATATTTCCAATATAATAAATTAATTTTACCTTTTGCCTTTTTGATTATTAAAATAAGTACTCCAATATAACTGATAATGAATATATTCTTTTCGCAAATTATTCTCGCAAAAACTTTATTTTCTGAAACAAGTACTCCTACAATTCCTGATAATGGTGCTAGTACTGTAAGTACTATAGTAAGAACAGTAACTGCCATATATTTATATTCGAATCGTTGTCTTACTGTCCACAACGCAAGCGTCTGTTCAAAAAACAGTAAAATAAACATATATAAAATGAGTTCTATGGATAAATCCATAAAGTTATAAATAAAAGTTGAAAATAAAATAACAGGAATACCTATAAAAATTGTTGAAATGCAAGATAATGTATAAAGAGAAAGAGTAAATACATCCCTATCATTTTTGTAGTCCATCATTCCATTATTAAAAACGCCCTTGGATAAGCATAGACTAGTAAATATGACTAGTATTTCATGCCAGGAAAGGAACAATGATACAGTTCCATATTCTGAAGTATTAAGTAATCTTGTATAAATTGGTTCAGTGATTATTGAAAGCCCTTTTTGTACTAATTGAGAAAATACAAGTGCTAGTGAAGCCTTTGCAGGGAGGGACAGTCGGTTAAACTTTCTTAGAATTTGTTTCATTTATTTTACTCCAATTTAATTTATAATCTAAAACAGATGCACGTTCAGCTATGACCATCATTGGAAAAAACAAGTAAGATAGCCGATAAAACTCTGTTAACATCCCCATTAAATATGCAAATAAGCCAATTGCAATAACTTTAGCACAGTTGGTTTTTTCATTTCTCTTTAGTGATTTAAAAGCAACGAATAAAATAAATATATATATAACTAAAAGAATAATTCCACCTCTATAAGTTGTTTCAAGGAAACGATTATGTGCATGCAATCCTGCAAATGATGCTAATTTTGAACTTGTATGATACAATGTACGAAGTGCATATTTGGATGCACGTCCTTCATTGTATTCAACACCATAACCAAATAAAGGATTCTGAAGAATGAGTGTAATAGTTCTATCCCATATATAGATTCTTCCTGAAAGCGTAAGATTTTTGCCCAGTATTCCAACTATCAGAAATTCGAATATTCTTTGAAGCTTTAATAAAACCATTAAAATAAAAGCTTCAATATTTATTATCAAATAATTTTTTGCGTTAAAAAATCGAACATTGTCGCATAAGTTGAATAGCATAACTACATTAACTATTACTAATATTACCAAAGAGGCTCCTGACCAGATCATAATTTCAGTAATCCCAGTAACAATAATAACAAATAATAAATTAATTCGAGTGAAAACACTACAAGTATATGCATGATGCAGATAAGCAAATATTAGGCATGGGAGAACTATGTTAATGTTTTGATTATCATATCCCAGAAAGAAATTATTTTTAAAATAAATTGTTTCATAAAGCCCCTCTGGAACAAGAATAATCGTCAATAAATTAACTATTACTTCTATTTCTAATATAGCCAAGAGCACTTTAATCAAATCGCATGGTCGATTTTTAATCATTATATCCACAAGGATCGAGAGACCGATAAATATGCAGGCATCTTTAATAATGGATTTAATATCCCCTTTATTAAAAAGAGTAATTAATATTAGATAAATATGATAAATAACGACTAAATTGATAACTTTTGATTTTTTAGTAAAGCTACAGTAGTAAATTATAAATAAAGACAATGTTATTAGGATAATGCCCATATCAAATAAATTGTCCAAAACTGATATAAAATCAAAATATCTTGGTTTTAATAAAATAAAGAAGCATATAATTGCTGCTGTAATGCATTTATCGATCTTGATTACAAATTTCATATCAATCTCCATTTTTATACGAATTTATTGGCAATGTGTTCAGGTTTTCTTTTGTCCGGAGAGGGTGGTGTCATGTAATCTCCATATAAGTTTGTTAGATATGTATCTGTATCACTAAATGTTGTATATTTTTTGCCCTCAAATTCTACTTTGCTAATACTTAATGTTAATTTGTATGAAATTAATTCTCTTTTTAGCCCATAATAGCTGTACATGTTTACATAATCATAGTTATGTTCGCTTGCAAATCTATTTTCATTCCACCTGCATATTTTTAATAAAGCAGCTTTTGAAAACAACAATGAAAGAATATACGAAAAATAGTAAACTACCGTATTTTCACTTTCAAATTTCCAATGACATTTTCTGCTATAAAGCTTTACTAATATATTTTTTAAAATCCACTTTTGTTTTTGTTTATATTTATTTTGAGGCATTTTAACAAGACGAAATACATCAACGCTAGGTGTCGTACCATTTAATATTTTCCCAAAGAAACGTGGGTACAAATTATCGGTTTTTGCATTAATCCAAGTAAACTGTTTTGGTAACTCTTGAATAAGTACTGTTTCAAATCTATCATAGTCCTCATTAAAAATTCCTATGTCAATATCATCATCCCATGGTATAAAACCTTTATGTCTTACCGCACCTAAACAGGAACCCGCAAGCAAAAAATATTTGATATTATTTCGATCCAGTATTTGTGTAAGGTATTCCAATGCTTCAATAGCATATAATTGATGTTCTCTTAAATCTTTCATATACCCTCTTTTTAATCCAACCAATATGCCTTAAATGCGTGATGAGGTTGTCTTTTTTCAATTGGTGGCAATTTCATATAATTTCCATAAAGGTTTGTTAAATAATAATCATATTCCTCAGGTATCCAGAAATCATATTTACCAAATTTCATAGGTATTCTTTTATCGAATATTTTTTTTGGCATCAATTCTTTAGTCCCATAATACCCGCCTGCAAAAAATCCCGCATATCTAGCTGAATTAAAATCAGTTTTTTTCAGCCAGCCATTTATTATCCGAGTCCAAAACTGAGGTCTTGTATTACCTATTGTTAAAATAAGAAAATATTTTAATAAAGTTCTTACACCCGTTTTCCAATTTAAAATCCCTGCATTTTTATCTGCATATCTTTTTGTCGGTTTACATTTCGTAATTGTAGACATATGAAAATTAATAAACAGTTGTATTATTGATAATTTGATTTTTTGAATCAGTTTATTATCACATATTCCATCAATTGGAAATATATCTATAAAAACTTTTTCTTTATAGTTCTCTTTTAAATTAGATTCAAGTATGGTATTTCTGCACTTTAATTTTCCACATCTTCCCCAGCAAGAATTGTTAATAAGCAAATCATCAACAAAATAATCTTTATTTTTATAAGATGTCACAAATTTTTCATAATCTTTTCTAGGAAGCATTACGTCAATATCATCATCCCAAGGAATAAAATCATGATGTCTTACCGCCCCTAAAAGGGTACCGCTGGAGAGAAAATAAATAAGATTATTTTTATCACAGAATTTCGCAAAATCAACAAGCATATCGTATTCAATTTTTTTCAATTCATCAATGTTGATTTCTCGCATTATTCGGAACTCCTTTCGCTATTGTTTAAAAACTTCCTTCATATTTTTTCCCAAACAATTTTGCTTGCATAAATGCGATTCCTTTAGTCTTCCAATTAACACGCTCTAAATGAATACTGTGTATTTCTTTAATTTCATTTCTCCTGATATTATGTTTTCTTATTTGATAATCTAACCACACATTGAAAGCAATTTCACTAATTCGTCCATAGTATCTTTGCTGGTAATCGGATAATTCTGGCATTTCAAACCTTTTTTTTAGTTCAAATAATATATCAAACAGCCAGATACAGTATTTTTCGAGCAGATTTTTTTCCATAATCATCATATTGAACATGTATCCATAAGAACGATTTATTACAGTATCATAGCTTTTAATGTATTCCGGATATTTTTCTTCTAATATTTTTTTTGTTTCGTCCAGTTGAATTGAATAATGTGTATGTGCATAATGGCTGTATAGTGATTCTATGTAATATTTACGCTTATCTGGAACAAATATTTTAATTTTGCCAAGCATTGGTTTGATTTCGTTATATGTTAAAATACCATCAAATGGATACTTTGTTTTTTTTATACTAAAATGTCTTCGGTAATGTACTAGGCCAATATAATCTGCCTCAAGATTTTTCCAGGCCCAGTAAAGTCCGGTAAGTTCACAAAAACCGGGATTCAACAATGAAATATTGTCCCCAGTATTATCTTTTAAATATCCTAAGTCCAGATCATTGCCGCATGCATCTTTCTTTCCTTCTGCACCAACATGAAGGGGTATATACATGATATCGTTTGGCATATCATATTTCTTATGTGTGGCTATAACTATCTTTACTTTAGTCGGTCTATCTGCGGTATTATTCTCCGAAAAAATATTGTTTGTTTTGTTCATTTGTTTGTTTCCTTACCCATATATTTTCATTTGTTTTGATTGCTGACAATCATTAAGTAACCAACAAATAATTGTTATTATTTGGACTAGACACTTTATCGCCCTATCAATTTATGCAATAATCAAAGCATCAAAGATGAATTTATCAATGCTAAACTTTGGGAGGGAAAAAATATGTCAATAAATTGCAGAGGTCCAGGACAAATTACAGAAATGCTAACTACTGTTCACTATTCAGAATGAAATAGAACTCGAAACACACCATACACTTACAATGAGGGGGAACCGAACAATGAACTACAATTACGAACAACAAAAAATATACCTGACAGATTTTATAAACTCTTTATCTCTCGAAAGAAACCTGTCAGGAAAAACCATATATGCATATAAAAGTGATTTATTATGTATGTTTACATGGTTGAATGAAAATAAGTATGAATCAATAAATCCGCATTCAATCTCTGACTATTTTCTTTATTTGCAAAATAATAAGAAATTATCTCCACGATCCATTCGCAGAAAGTATGTTTCGATTAAACAATTCTTTCACTATATAAATGTTGAAAAAGGTGTGAATGAAATTTTTATGAAATTTTCGTCCAGAAAGTTTCAGTTACCAAAATCACTGCCGCGTACCTTATCAAAGATGGAAGTAAATCAGCTGATTGCTACTGTTTCAAAAGAATACAAATCAGCTTCAACTGATTTTTACCGGAGACTTTGCTTGAGAGATATGTGTATAATTGAAATACTGTTTTGCCTGGGGTTGAGGATTGGAGAAGTGGCAGCATTAAATATAGAAGATTATGATTCTGGTGAGGCTTCCTTTTTGATTCATGGTAAAGGGAATAAAGAACGGATGCTTTTTATATCATCAATAACCGTAAATCAAAAGCTCCAGAAATGGATTAGAACGAGGCAAGAGTTTAATCTTCAGGACGATGCATTATTTGTTAACAAATATGGAAAACGATTAAGTATTTACAGTATAGAAAATCTTTTTTATAAATATAGAGAATTGGCACATATAAATTCTGAAGCAACTCCTCATTACTTACGGCATAGTTTCGCAACCCAGCTACTAAATAATGGAGCAGATATCAGAGCGGTTCAAGATATTCTGGGGCATAGCAGTATTGTTACAACTCAGATTTATACAGAGGTATCATTAAAAAGAAAAAAAGAAGTGCTGTTAAATTATAATGGGAGAAATTTTATTAATTTACCAGAAGATAGTATGATAGAAGAGTGGCTAAAATAGTTATTAAAAATAAGAATATGATATAATACTGCAATCAATAAAAAATTATGTTATAGTAGAGGACAAAATGTATTTTGCAAAAAATACTGGAATCTATTTATAGAACAAAAAATAATGGTCTAATAGAATATAAATTTTTTCGGTAGCGATAAATCATATATTTATTTGGATATAAAATAGTGAATACATGATACTAATTATAAATGGTTTAGAAATTTTTATTGAAAGGCAGTTAATATGTTTGATTTACTTGATAAAGCTATGTGGAGCTACATAATAAAGGATATAGGAAAAGAATTAGAATATCTCCCATACGCCCTGTTTTTGGGTATAATTGTGTATTTTGTGTTTAAAATTATTTTGCGTAAAAATAGTAAACCTCTCTATAATTTTTATAAAGTAATATTTTTAGTCTATTTATTTGCGCTGGTACATATTACATTGTTTGAACGTGAACCGGGTTCACGGACAGCAATTAGCCTTACCTTATTTGAAACACTGGGAGGTTCCAGAAATAATGCATATGTTGTCGAAAATGTACTTTTGTTTATCCCATATGGTTTTTTACTTGCGATTCTTTTTCGTCCAATGCGTAATTTCGTGTTATGTCTTGCGGTAGGCGCAATGAGCAGCTTGACAATTGAAACAGTTCAATTACTTACCCAAAGAGGATACTTTCAAGTGGACGATATTCTCATGAACAGTATTGGAACTGTGATTGGCTGTGCTGTTTTTTTGATAACAGCTGGAAGTTATCGCGTCTGTAAATGGATTATTACAAAGTATTGTGAGTCTGCAAAAATTTAATCTGTTGATCATCATCGGATAATTTGTCGTAGGTTGTCGAAACGTGGACTGAGCAATAGAGGATTATGATTAGAATTATAAGGCAACAGATTATAAAGCAAATAGAACCATATAGTAGAAAAGACATAAGCAACACGTATTTAGCTCCTTTTAGATTACCATATTTACAAGTTGTATAACTACCTAATATATAATATAGGTCACGTTATATTGGTTTATACAAGATTTAAATAATTTGCTATAAAATCCACATTAAATAACAGACAAGGCAATTAGCTATATAATATGAATAAAATAGCAGGGTTGCTAAATATTAAAGAACCTGTTTTTTTATGAATACAATTTAAAATAATTGTTCGTAATATATGCTAAAAACATATTATATAGACATGTTTTAAGCCGAAAAAGCTTGCAAAATATGGAAAGGTGAGTTAATATAGTTTCAACGGGTTACATATTCCGGAAAAACAATTTTAGGAAAAGGATTTTTGAAAGGAGAATGCAATTATGAGAATGAAGAAGCTTGCTGTTATGGCATTAGCAACAGCTCTCTCCGTAGGTTCAGTCATGACAGCCTCAGCTGCATGGTTACAGGAGGGAAGCAACTGGAGATACCAGAATGATAACGGTACATTCCAGACAGGAACATGGTTTAGAGATGTTGACGGAAGATGGTATCATTTCGACAATAACGGAATTATGCAGAAGGGCTGGTTCCAGGATGCTGACGGAAAATGGTATTTCCTGGCATACAATGGCGTTATGCAGGTTGGCTTGATCAAGGTTGACAATCAGGTTTACTACATGAATGCAAGTGGTGACTTATTCCTTGGTGATATGACTATTAATGGTACAACTTATAACTTTGGCCTCTATGGTACAACAAACGGACAGCCAAATGTACCTTCAACAGCTACTTATGGTGGTAATGGAAATCAGTCTCTGCCAGGCGGTGGAAGCAGCTCCAATGGGGGTGGTAGCACTGCAACTCCGGCAGAAAAAGTTGAGGGTGCAGTAAATGAAGTGAAAAATGCAGCTAAAGAATCTATTAAAGGCGCTGAGAGTGTAATTGCTGGTATTGAAGTTTCAGATCCAGTAACGAAGGGCGATGCTGCTGTAGTTGAGGTTAAAGTTGACGTTATAGATATTAAAGATACGGATGATGCTGAATTAGTAAAAGGTTCTATTGCAAGTGTAGTTGACACTACTATTTCGGAGTTGGACGGAGCTGAGAAAGTGGCAGTTTCTATTCCTGGAATTAGCAAATCCTTTACCGTTGATGAGTTAAGGGGAGACAAGTTAGATGATTTGTTAGATAACTATGTTACACCTGATTTTTACAAAGATCATAAGAATAGTTCCGTGACAGTTACTGTACCAGTAAATGGCGTTAATGTAACTTACACTATTTCTTTAGCAAAATAATCAATTTCCAACCATTTATAGGGTGGCTCCCAAAGGAACCGCCCTATTTTTCAGTGCACCTTACAGCAAAATACAAAACAAAAACCAATATACACAACACATTACACAACCATTTTTCAACCCATGCAACAAAACCAATGTGGAGCAAATTATGAAAAATAAAACAAGGGCTGCAGACCACTGTAGTCTGTTATCACTGCTGTTCTCTACATTTCTAATTGTCATATTTTTCTGTATCCCTGCTTACGCCGGCAGTATTAACGGCAACGAGCAGTCGATCGTTTCCGTTATCAACGGCCAGTTCGAGCAGGACGGTGTTATCTACAAGGTTCGTCAGGAATATATAAATTCTGCCATAAGTTATTTACAGCAGGATGATGTGGATCTGACAGCGGAGCAGGCACAGTCGGTGATATCCGAGATCTATTCTAACGTACAGACTGGTGTCGACAGTGGGTATTTAGAGGCAATCGGGCAGACGGCACCTCCGGAGACAGAATCGCAGCCAACGGCGCCGGCTCAGGACCCTAATTCCGGTACTGAAGGAAAAGACAAAGCCGGAGATAAGAACACAGATGTCCAGGAGACAGACGAAACCGCAGAAGCTGGAAATCAGCCGGGAGAGAGTACGGAAAGCGGAGAACCAGCCGGTGATGATCAGAATGGTGGGGACGGAACCGGCGATCCGAGCGGAACAGGCTCTGATGAGCCACAGGCAGCAACGCCCCCGACTCCGGAAGTAATCTCGATTCTGGAGCTTGTGGACAAGGCACCGCCTCAGTCTTACGAGTATTTATCAAAGGATACGGATGCCCTGATGGCGCGCATCCATATACCTTATCAGACATTATGGTATATCCTTATCATATTGGCAGTAGTCATAGCGATTATAACAGCCATATCATTTTTGAAGAAGCTTTTTGTACACCATCATAACAGGAAGCTCAGAAAGTATTTTAGATTCATACTGGCAGCGGAAATAGGTGTGCTGTCCGCCGTTTGTTTTACGGCAGTAAGCGTCTGGATCGGGGCGTTTCAGGACAGTGCTGTTTTGAATAAACTTGCGGATACGGGATATTACCGAACGATTTTTGAGGAACTGCGGCGCGATACTTCCATTTCGTTCGCACTTCTGGATATCCCGGATAACGTTATGGATGGCGCTATTACATATGAGCGCGTCGTTCTGGCGGCAAGGCAGCAGGTAGAGAGTGATTTAAGCCGGGGCGCCTATCAGGCAGATACGTCCATGCTGACGGATCGGCTGGAGGCGGATATCAGATCGTATTTGGAAGGAAAGTCAGTTACCATGACAGAGCAGGCCCAGACAGGTCTGGATGAACTGATGAACCGCCTGGATCAGAAGTACTCCTCTCTGCTTAAATGGCCATTTGCAGCATGGTGGATAGAAATGAAAACAGAATTTTTTTCTTTTGCAAAAATAGCTCTGCCGTTTTCACTGCTTCTTGCCATTCTTTCACAGGCCCTTATCATTGGCCTGAACCATTATAAATACCGCGGTGTTATACTGGGCGGGAAAGGCCTTATGGTCGGCGGACTGCTGACTGCGGCGGCCTTTGGCGTCGGAATGGTCATGATCGGTCAGAAACTGTCGACGATGACACCGGATTACATGGAACTTTTTTTCAAAATATACGGTAACGGGTTGTGCAGAACCGGAATGATTACGGGAGTGATAGGAGTCCTTCTCGGAATTATTGTCCTGGTTGCAGTGCATACCTGGAAAGACAGCAAATAACAAAGTCAACAAAAAACAAAGTCAGTAAGCAACCAGTAATTATTACAAAAAGAAAGGGAACGGTAAGAAGGATGGATTTATACGACATTCACTGCCATTTAATTCCCGGAGTAGACGATGGGTCACAAACAATGGAAGAAAGCCTGGAGGCCATGAAACTGGAATATGAGGAAGGCGTGCGCCATATTATCTGTACCTCTCATTTTTCAGCGGATTGCGAGGCCGGCTACACTTCTAAACTGCAGGAGTCCTTTGAGAAGTTGAAATTGCGCTTAAAGGAGACCACATACGGAGCCGAAATGAGGCTGCATCTGGGGAATGAGCTAATGTATTCCGAAAGCCTTCTGGAGTGCCTTGACGAAGGCCGTGCATGGACGATGGCGGGAAGTCATTACATTCTGGTGGAGTTTTTGCCGTCGGTTCGTTATGAAGAGCTGTACAGGGGGCTGCGAAAGTTGGCCTCCGGCGGTTATACGCCTATACTGGCTCACATGGAGCGTTACCGTTGCCTGTATAAGGAGAATGACCGGCTCGATGAATTGAGAGATCTGGGCATTTGCCTTCAGGTAAATGGAGCAAGCCTGTTTGGCGGAGTGTTTGATTCTGCCAGCGCGGTAGTACGCAAGCTCTGCAAATCTGGGCGGATCCATTTTCTGGGAACAGATTCCCATGGCACTCATTATCGTAAACCGCAGATAAAAAAAGCGGCGGCGTGGATACATGACAATTGTCCTGCGTCGGTTGCAGAAGGGATTTTATGCGGGAATCCGATGGCGGTACTGGAGGATAAATTATTTTGATTTAGGAGAAAATTATGGGAACCAATCAGGATGACGAGATTGAAATTGATTTAAAGGAACTATTTTACGTAATCAAACGGAAACTGTGGATTATCCTTCTGACCGGCATTGTGGGTGCCGTCGGCTTCGGACTTTTTACCGCAATGGTGATGAAGCCCGTCTATACGTCCTCTACGATGCTCTATATCGTGAATAAGACGACTACGCTGACCTCCCTGACGGATTTACAGCTGGGAACGCAGCTGACTAAGGATTACAAGGTGCTGGTAACCAGCCGGCCCGTTACGGCTCAGGTTATCACTAACCTGGACTTAAATTTAAGCCATGAACAGTTAGTAAGAAAAATTAAGGTGGATAACCCTACCGATACCCGTATCCTCACCATCTCGGTGGAGGATACAGACCCTTACATGGCCAAATCCATCGCAGATGAGTTCGCGTCGGTAGCATCTGCCCGCATGGCCGAGATTATGGATTCCGCGCCGCCGAACATTGTAGAGGAGGCGTACCTGCCAACACAGAAGACAAAACCAAGCATAACGAAGAATACCATGATCGGCGGCCTGGCAGGCGTGTTCCTGGCAGGAGCGATTATACTCGTGCTGTTCGTGATGAATGATGCAATTAAGACACCTGAGGATGTGGAGAGGTACCTGGGACTCAATACGCTCGCTACAATACCGGTATTTGAGGGAGAGACAGGCACGAAAAAGAAGAAATCCAAACGGAAGAAGAGCGGGAGGTAAGCAGGATGCAGAAAGTTTTATTGCGTAAACACGAAAAGCTGGATTTCAGGGCAAACGAGGCGTTTAAAACGCTGCGTACCAACATCCTGTTTTCCGGACATGATACAAGAGTCATTACACTGACCAGCTCGACACCCAATGAAGGAAAATCTTCACTTTCATTCCAGCTGGCGATATCTTTCGCGGAAGCGGATAACCGTGTCCTGTTTATCGACGCTGATATTCGTAAATCTGTGCTTGTGGGCCGCTATAAGGCGGAGGGCAATAAATTTGGCCTGACCCACTACTTATCCGGACAGAAAACGATTGACGATGTCATCTGCAATACGGATATTAACAACATGGATATGATCTTTGCCGGTCCTGTTTCTCCGAATCCGACAGAGCTTTTGAGCGGCGATTTATTTGCTGAACTGATTCAGAAGGCCCGGGAGGAGTATGACTATGTAATCATTGACGCTCCGCCTCTGGGCAGCGTTATCGATGCGGCTCTGATTGCCAGACACGTGGACGGTACCATTATTGTCGTTGAGAGCGGTGCAATCAGCTATAAGATGGTACAGCACGTAAAGGAGCAGCTGGAAAAGGGCGAATGCCGTATTCTGGGTGTTGTCTTAAATAAGGTGGACTTAGACCGCGACTCCTACTATGGAAACTACTACGGTAAGTATTATGGCAAGTATTACGGCAAATATTATGGGAACTACGGAGAAGAAACGAAAAAACAGGACAAAAAATAACATAAAAATATTCTTAAAATTACCCGCAGACAACAGAGACTGCGGGTGATTTTTTTGTTTATCCCTCGAAAACGTAGCTTTTCTGCCGCTTTTTCGATATAATAATAAGAAAGAGTTGACTTTACCGCAGAAAAGCAGTAAAAGTAAGTGGAATAAAATTAAAAACATAATAAGGATGGAAAAAACGATGTATCAGATTGATTTTCATAAACCGGAGAATATACATTTTATAGGGATCGGCGGCATCAGCATGAGCGGGCTGGCCGAAATACTGATCGATGAGGGATTTACTGTTTCCGGCTCCGATTCTCATGAATCAGAGCTTACGGATCATTTAGCCGCAAAGGGAGCCAGGATTGCGTATGGTCAGAGGGCGGAAAATATTGTTGATGGGATTGATGTAGTCGTTTACACTGCGGCAGTCCATCCGGACAATCCGGAATTTGCAGCGGCCATGGAAAAAGGGCTGCCGATGCTGAGCCGTGCGGAACTACTGGGGCAGATGATGAAAAACTATGAGAACGCGGTCGCAGTATCCGGAACCCATGGAAAGACCACTACAACCTCCATGATCACTGAGATCCTTCTGGCTGCTGATGCAGACCCGACAATCTCCGTAGGCGGTATCTTAAACTCCATCGGAGGCAATATCCGGGTGGGCGGACCGGAGCTTTTTGTGACGGAGGCCTGCGAATATACCAACAGCTTCCTGTCATTTTTTCCGACCATTGAGGTGATTTTAAATGTGGAGGCCGATCATCTCGATTTCTTCAAGGATTTAGACGATATCCGCCGCTCCTTCCGCCTGTTTGCAGAGAAGCTGCCGAAGGACGGCATTCTGGTCATTAACAGCGATATAACGGATTATGAAAAGATTACGGAGGGGCTGCCCTGCCGTGTCATCACATTCGGCAAAGAGGAGAGCAGCAAATACCGTGCGGAACAAATCCGATTCGATGAACTGGCAAGACCGGTCTTCGACCTGAGTGTGGATGGAGAAACAGTGGATACCGTAGCTTTGGGGGTTCCCGGTGAACATAATGTGTATAACTCCCTGGCGGCCATTGCTGTATGTATGGAACTGGGGATATCTCTGGAGATGATAAAGAAGGGACTGTGGAAATTCACGGGTACAAACCGCCGCTTTGAGAAGAAGGGAGAACTGGGAGGCATCACCATTATCGATGATTATGCCCATCATCCGCAGGAAATCAGCGCCTCTCTGGCGACAGCGCTGAATTATCCGCACCGGAAGCTGTGGGTCGTATTCCAGCCCCATACGTATACGCGGACAAAGGCCTTTCTTGACGAATTTGCAGAGGCCCTGTCCATGGCTGACGAAGTAATCTTAGCAGATATCTACGCCGCCCGCGAAACCGACAATTTAGGCATCAGTTCCAAAGATATTGTCGACAGAATCGAGGCGAAGGGGGTAAAAGCCCATTATATTCCGTCCTTTGATGAAATAGAAACATTTATTTTGGAAAACTGTATACACGGTGATTTGTTGATAACTATGGGGGCCGGAGACATTGTAAAAGTGGGAGAAAAGCTGTTAGGTAATTAGTTATCCACATTATCCACATAGTTTTCAACATTTTATGTAAAGAAGCTATGTGGATTTTTTAATTAACATAAATTATTGACTTACAATTTTAGAAATAACGGATTTATGCGGCATTCGACACAAATCCCCATAATTTTTAAGATTATGTATACCTGGTTTCCACATTATCCACATTATCCACAATTACTTTGGTGGATAACTCCCCCTATTTCTTTTTAAGGGGACTTATGGTATACTATGAGCACTTGGTGAGGCAGTTCACGTACAGGGTACAGGATGAAAAGTGAGGTTATGGCGGTGGATTTTAAAAGCAGTTTTAAAGTGAGTGCGACGTTGGTAGCCAACGAGTTTATTGATACATATATGGCATCGGCCAATGGGGAGTATATCAAGGAGTATCTTTTTGTGCTTCGCCATGAGGGGGAAGCGGTGACGGTCTCCATGATCGCGGATGCCATTAACCACACGGAATCAGATGTAACACGTGCGTTGTCTTACTGGAAAAAGCTGGGGGTTCTGGAGGCGTCTGTGGATAAAGTCCCCGTCGATGGCCCTGATGTGGATAAATGGCCTGCGGCGGCTCAGACGGCCTGCGCCGGCGGCATGATTACGGAAAGTATGGAATCTCCGCTGAATGGAGTGTTTCCGGAGGCCTGTGTGGCTGTACAGTCCTCTTATGACTACGTGGAGAGACCGGTAAAGGGAAGCGGCACCGGTACTGTTGTGTACGGAGAAGCGGCTGTCCCGGAGAAGAGGGAGGCCGTCCTTACTGCCCCGGAACCTGCCTCGGCGCAGGCCCCGGTTAAAAAGACAGAGCCAAGGCCTGTTTATTCCCCGGAGCAGATCAGCGGTCTGGCGGGGGATGAAGACTTTTCCCAGCTCCTATATATTGCCCAGAAATACATGAATAAAGTCTTCACGCAGCGGGAGTGTGAGGTGTTTGCCTATCTCTATGACGGTCTGCACATGACGGCGGAGCTTCTGGAATACGTGGTGGAGTACTGCGTGCAGGGAGGCCACACCAGTATCCGCTATATCGAGACTGTGGCAATCAACTGGCACGAGTCCGGGCTTAAGACGGTGGAGGATGCCAAGGCATATGCTTCTTCCTTTACCCGGGATTCCTTTGCGGTGATGAAGGCCTTCGGTTTAAATGACAGAAAGCCGGGCGATGCAGAGCGTGAGATGATTGACCGCTGGTTTAAGACCTACGGGTTTACCAGGGAGCTTGTCCTGGAGGCCTGTAACCGCACTCTGACGGCCACACACACGCCCAGCTTCAAATATGCGGACAAGATCCTTTCGGGCTGGAAAAAGGCCGGTGTGTGCTCCTTAGAGGACGTGAAACGGCTGGATGAGCAGCATGCGGGGCGCACAAAGGGCAAGGGAAGCGGCAATGGAGCCGGCACCCAGGAGTACAGGGGAGGCGGGAACGGCCGCGGACGAAGTACCAACCAGTTTCAGAACTTTCCTCAGAGAGAGATCGATTATGATGCTCTGGTGCTGCAGCAGTTAACAGAAAATTAAGGAGGGAGCCATGTCGCTCAGCAATTCTCAGTATGATGCCATCATGCGTACTTATCAGCAGCAGCAGCTGCAAAACCGCCATGAGCAGGAAAACAGAATAGCGGAAGTTTATAAAAAGATACCTGCCATAAAAGAACTGGACGACTCCATAAGCTCCTGTGCGGTAAAGAGCGCCAGAAGGCTGCTGGACGGTGATCAGGGGGCGTTAAAGGAACTGAGGGCGGAGATTGCGGATTTGAGGGAACAGAAGAGCGTTCTGCTTCGTGCATACGGATTTTCGCCTGACTATATGGAGATGCATTATAAGTGCCCGGACTGCCAGGACACCGGCTACTCGGAGGGCAGGAAGTGCCACTGCTTCCGGCAGGCCGAGATGAAATATCTTTATGCCCAGTCCAACATTGAAGAGATTGTAACACTTGAAAATTTTTCTACTTTTTCTTTTGAATATTTTGATGACTCGTCGGTACTGCCCGTCCTGGGAAGAACGGTGAGGCAGTATATGAAACAGGTAGTGGAAACGTGCCACCGGTTTGTGGACGACTTTTCCACGGAACACGGCAATCTGCTGTTTACGGGGCCTACAGGGGTTGGAAAGACCTTTCTGACCAACTGCATTGCCAGAGAGCTGATCGACCGCTATTATTCCGTGATCTATTTATCGGCCAATGATCTGTTCGAGGTATTTTCAAAAAACCGCTTTGAGTATCAGGCGGAGGAAGAGATAAAAGGCATGTACCAGTACATTCTGGACTGTGATTTACTGATCATCGATGACCTGGGGACGGAGCTCAACAACAGCTTTACCTCGTCCCAGCTGTTTTACTGCATCAATGAGCGGCTGAATTCATCGAAGTCCACGATTATTTCCACGAATCATCCGCTGAATGAACTGAGGGACCGTTACACCGAGCGCGTGACTTCCCGCCTGATCAGCAAATATACGATTATTCCGCTCTATGGTGACGATATTCGCCTGCGAAAGAAAGCAAAACGCGCTGATTAACTTGACTATTTCGGCGCATAATGATATAAAAGAACCGTTGTAAGACAAATGGATACGTTGGAGGAGAAGAAATGTTATACGAAGAGAAGACGATTGAGACGATTCCGGTGGGCCCGCTGGGATTAATTCCGCTTAAGAGCTGTACGGAGCTGGGAGCCAAAGTAAACGATTATCTGGTGGACTGGAGACGGGAGCGTGAAAGCGAGCACAAGTCTACGATTGCATTTTCCGGATATCAGAGAGAGTCCTATATCATCGGGGCCAGCACACCGCGTTTCGGTACGGGAGAGGCGAAGGGAACGCTTTCCGAGTCAGTCCGCGGAGACGATTTATACATTATGGTCGACGTGTGTAACTACAGTCTGACCTATTCCCTTTGCGGGATGACAAACCACATGTCTCCCGATGACCATTTTCAGGATTTAAAACGAATCATCGCGGCAGCGGCCGGCAAAGCCCGCCGTATTAATGTGATTATGCCGTTCTTATATGAGAGCAGACAGCACAAGAGATCCAGCAGAGAATCCCTGGACTGCGCACTGGCACTTCAGGAGCTGACCAATATGGGTGTTGAGAACATCATTACCTTTGACGCTCACGACCCGAGAGTACAGAATGCGATTCCGCTAAAGGGATTTGAGACGGTTCAGCCGATTTATCAGTTTATCAAATATCTTCTGAGAGAAGAGAAGGAACTGCAGATTGACAGCGACCATATGATGGTGATCAGCCCGGATGAAGGCGGCATGGGACGTGCTGTATACTTTGCCAATGTGCTTGGTCTTGACATGGGTATGTTCTATAAGCGCCGCGACTATACACAGATTGTCAATGGACGCAATCCGATCGTAGCGCATGAATTCCTGGGCAGCAGCGTGGAAGGGAAAGATGTAATTATTGTGGACGACATGATCTCTTCCGGCGAGAGCATGCAGGATGTGGCGAAGGAGCTGAAACGGCGTAAAGCGAGAAAAGTCTTTATCTGCTCCACCTTCGGTTTATTCACCAACGGCCTGGCCAAATTTGACGAATACTATGAGAATGGAACCATCGACAGGATTCTGACGACGAATCTGGTATATCAGACACCGGATCTGCTGTCCAGACCGTATTATATCAATGTGGATATGAGCAAGTATATCGCACTGATCATCGATAATCTGAATCATGACGCTTCCTTGAGCGAGCTGCTCAATCCTACGTCGAGAATTAACAGGCTCCTTGACCGTTACCGTGCGGGTGACAGGTAGGAGATCGATGGAACGATTGTCGAAACGGAACGTCTGTCTGGTAGGACTGACATTATTCTCCATGTTTTTTGGGGCGGGAAATCTTATTTTTCCGCCCTTTTTAGGCGCTATGGCAGGGACGAATACCTGGACAGCCATGGCAGGCTTTGCGGTGACGGCCATTGGATTTCCGATTCTGGGCGTGATTGCAGTGGCGAAGGCCGGCGGACTTACCGGTCTGGCGGGCCGGGTCCATCCCGGGTTTGCGTCTGTTTTTACGCTCCTGATCTATTTGTCCATCGGACCGTGTCTGGCAATTCCCAGAACCGCCAGTACCTCGTTTGAAATGGCTGTAATCCCGTTTCTGCATGGCCGCGTTTCTGTGGGGAGGGCTCAGCTTCTGTATTCGTGCCTGTTCTTTGCCATTGCATTTCTGGTGGCTTTAAAGCCGGATAAGCTGACAGACCGGCTTGGGAAAGTGTTGACTCCGTGTCTGCTGACTCTGATAGCGATTCTGTTTTTCGGCTGCATCTTAAAGCCGGCTTCGGTGTCTGGTTATGGGGGGCCGTCTGAGATGTATCAGAAGAATCCGCTTGTGAAGGGATTTCTGGAAGGATACTTAACGATGGATACCATAGCGGCTCTGAATTTTGGAATTATTATTTCTCTCAATATCAGCGCTCTGGGAGTGAAGGCGGAAGCCTCCATCATAAAAGAAACGATAAAGGCCGGAGTGATTGCCGGCGGCATCCTGGTTCTGGTATACGCCGCACTGGCTCATATCGGTGCGGTCGCGGGAGGCGCCTTTGGTTCTTTTGAAAACGGTGCGCAGACCCTGAATCAGATGGTGCGTTTCCTGTTTGGCAAGGCAGGGCTGATTATGCTGGCGGCTATTTTCTTTATCGCCTGTCTCAATACCTGTATAGGTCTGATTAGCTGCTGCAGCCGGTATTTCTGTACGCTTCTGCCCCGGATCGGATACCGGATGTGGGCGTTTATCTTTGCTGTTGTCAGCCTGATCATAGCCAATGCCGGACTGAACCGGATTTTGGAGATATCCGTACCAGTGCTAAATGCAATCTACCCTGCGGCTATCGTACTGATTCTCCTCTCGTTTCTTTTCCCTGACGGGAAGCGGTGGCGGTTGGTTTACGTCTGTTCCATCGTTCTGACCGGAATTACGAGCGTAGCAATGGCACTGTATCAAATCGGCATAACGCCTCTGGGACGCGTGCTGCTCCTGCTTCCCCTGCACAGCCTGAATCTGGAATGGATCAGCCCGGCGGCGGTGGGGATTGTAATTGGAGTATTGGTTCGTTTCAGAGCGAACAAAAGAAAACTGCTTTTTGAGTAAAACCATGGGGCTGGATCCCAGTGGTTATTCTCAAAAAGCAGTTTTTTGTTTTGCCCGGCAGTTCTATTACGAATTACTAAATACATCAAAACTAAACTGGTGCGTTTCTCCGGATATTGATTCAATACTTAGTTCTATGGGGACGTCATACTGGTCATAGACAATATTTTCGATCACCAGCAGCGCTGTACCTTCCGGGACCTCAAGGGAGGCTGCCAGCTGTGGGGAAGCGCTGCGGGCCATGATGGACCTTCTGGAATGGGCGGCAAAACCCTGTCTGCACATCAAATCTCCACCAGATGATAAGGGATCAGATTCGCGGTCAGCATCTGCGCCTCCCTCTGATGGCATGTAAAGATAATTATCTGCCCTTCACAGGCCTTCACGAGCCATCTCAGGGCCGTCCTCAGCCTGTCATCGTCATAGAGGACAAAGCTGTCATCAAAGATCAGCGGCATCTCCCCGTGGTCCCCGATGATCAGCCTGGCGGCAGCCAGTCTCAGCGCCAAGTATACCTGGTCCATGGTTCCGCTGCTGACCTGCTCTAACGGAACCAGCTTGGTCTTCGTATTGAGAAACACATTCAGGTTCTCATCCACACTTAAACTGGTATAAATCCCCCCTGTGATCCCTGCGATCAGGTCCGATGCGGTCTTATTTAGATAGAGACCGAAGGAATCCCGGATGGAAGAGGAGAGCGTCGTCATAGTCTCTAACGCCAGATCAATGGCGGCCAGTTCCTCGCGGATTCTGTCATTTTCTGCCAGGATATGCTTCAGGCCTTCTGCCTGGGTCTTGCAGGCGGAGAGGTGCTCCAGCTTCTTCTCCAGCTCCCACTGTGTCTTCTGCTGTTTCTCAATGACTTCCCCGCAGGTCTCCTGCCTCCCCTGAAGTTCCGTGATCTCGGCAGCCTTCTGCTCAATCGCGGTTTCCGACTTGGCAATGGCGGAACTCAGCCGTGTAAATTCGGCCATTCTGGCCTGAAATGCCCGCATGGCGTCCATGGAGATGGCAGTGTCGCCCAAATGCCTGGAAAATATCTCCTGCAGGACCTTGGCACTTAATTCCATGTCCTTCTGGCGATGGCGCAGACGAAGGTACAGGATAAGGCCGATCAGATAGAAGATAATGGCGGCCCCCACCGCCGCGGCGATGTAGACCAGGGAATCCATCCCATAAGCAGCTGTCAGGTAATTGCTGTCGCCCAGATAGTAGACTGCGCCGGCACCGCACAGCAGCAGGGTGGCGATAACGAGCGAGAGCACCGAAAGGATCTTTTTCGATTTCCTGCCGCAGACCTCCTTCGCCTCCGTATACTCGTCAAAGGTCCCCTGTGTCTTGATGGAATAGGCGGTGATGGAATCCTGGTCGGTAAACTGATTATTAGCCAGGACCTGTTTGCCTCTGGCCACCTTCTGGATCAGCTCTTCCTTTTCCTTCTGCTTCACTTCCAGCGTATCCTTTACCTCCACGCGTATGCGCTGGTAAGCCTGAATCTGATTCTCATATTCAGGTGAGGCAATCTCTTTTTCCGTATTGCGGATCTCGCTGAGCAGAGAGGTATAGGTGCGGGCGGCCTCCGGAACCATCTGGGATTCCAGCTCCTTGTGCTGGCTCTTTAAAAAGGAAGTTGCCTTTGTGATATTAAGCGCGATATTGCCGGTCGTATTTAAATTGGCAATGTAATTCTTAAGCTCAGACACCATGCCCTCATCGGTAGCGCTTTTTAACTGGCCGATGCTGACCGTGTTGTTGTAAGCAGTCTCACTTAAACCGCTTAAAAGGTCGTCGAGAAATGCCTTTGTCGGTTCGATCTCACGTCCCGCGGTCTCATCCACCACCTTAAATTCTTTCTTGTTCTTCTGAAACGTCCGTTCAATGCGGTAGATGTGGTCCTTATGCTCCAGCCGCAGCTGTCCCTCGTAGGTGCCGCTGTTCTCCCACGGCTCGAACTTGGAGTACAGATCGTTTCTGGAGGCCCGTCCGCGCTGTTTTTCGATGCCGAACAGCATGCCTCTGATAAAGGTATGGATGGTGGATTTGCCGGCCTCATTCTTGCCGTAGACGATATTCAAGCCGTCCTCGAAGGAAAGGTTCCGCCCGTGAAATTTTCCAAAACCGTTAATATAGATATCCAGAATTTTCATTCGGTCAGCTCCTTTCATCCGTAGTGCGCAGCAGCGCGTTGATTCCGTAATACAGCGCCTTCTTTTCTACCTGGCTCATCTCCGGCTTTTGAAGGGCCTGAATATAGAAGCCGATCATATCGCTGGGATGCTCCGCGAACAGCGCTGAGAAATCGTACTGCGGTTCGGATTCATCAATGATTTCCATTATTTTAAAACGCGTGGACAGCATGTCTAAATCAAAGGAGATGTCGGGATCACGCATGCCGCGGATGCGGAACCGGAAAATATTCTCCGGTCCCCGGTTCTGAATCTCCTGGGTAATTTTCATGGCCAGCTCCGTGTTGGTGGTGGCTGTGGTCACGTTGACTGCTAAGGAGATGTACTGAAGCCTTGCAAGGGGAACAAATTTTAAAGAGGTTACCATGCGGGTTACCTCGTTGATCTCACCTACAAACATGCCGTGCTGGCCGGCCTCCGTCTTGTCGAGCGGTTCCGGTGACCCGGAAAATGCCATACGGTTTTCGATCAGCACCTCCGGCTTATGAATATGTCCCATGGCAATGTAGGAGAAATCCAGTGCGCCCATGGCCCCCTTGTCAAAGGGAATGTGGTTGGCGTCGCCGCCGTGCCCCAAAAGAACGTGGATTCTGCCGTTGTTTGGCACCTTCAGATGGTCCAGGCGGTTCTCGGGAATATCCGTGGTATGGTAGGAGAAGCCATAGACCTCCGTGTTGATCTCCTCAAAATAGACGCACTGCAGCTCCTCGTCCATCAGATAAGTCACATTGGGCGCCCAGGTAAAGCTTAAGAGTGCGGAATTATTCCGGATGCGGTCGTGATTGCCTGCGATGATGACGACGTGAACACCGGGTATCGTAGAAAACAGATAATTGACTTCTTTTAAATCCCTTGCCAGCGGCTGGCGGTGGAATAAATCGCCGGAAATAAACAGGCAGTCGGCTTCCAGCTGTCCCGCCTGTGCGACGGCTTTCGCGAAGGTATCTTTGATATCCTGGGAGCGTTCCTTGCTCCAGGGCTTATCGCTGTCCGGGCTCATGCCCCAGTGAACGTCTGCTATATGTACGAATTTCATAGTCATCACCTCATAGTCCCTCAGTTGTTTCCGGCGCCGTTTTTTTCATCCGGCTTTCCCAGTAAAGATACCACAAATTCCCTGCCGGAAAGGTAGGGAATTTGTGGTAGAATTCTAGAGTTCACAGTTGTTTACGGTTCTTGGGAACGGGACAACGTCGCGGATATTGGACATACCGGTTAAATACATAACACAGCGTTCAAATCCCAGACCAAAGCCTGCGTGGCGGGTGGAACCGTACTTTCTTAAATCGAGATAGAACTGGTAATCCTCTTTCTTTAACCCCAGCTCGTCCATGCGGGCTGTGAGCTTGTCGTAATCGTCCTCTCTCTGGCTTCCGCCGATGATCTCGCCGATACCCGGAACGAGGCAGTCAACTGCAGCCACGGTTTTGTTATCCGGATTCATCTTCATGTAGAAGGCCTTGATCTCCTTCGGATAGTCGGTTACGAAGACCGGTTTCTTGAAAAGCTGCTCTGTTAAATAGCGCTCATGCTCGGTCTGTAAATCGCAGCCCCAGAATACCTTGTAATCGAATTCGTCGTTATGCTTCTCTAAAAGCTCTACGGCCTCGGTGTAGGTGACATGGGCGAATTCGGAATTTAATACATGGTGGAGACGGTCTAAAAGGCCTTTATCCACGAACTGGTTAAAGAAGTTCATCTCCTCCGGAGCGTGATCCAGTACATAGCCAATCACGTATTTTAACATGGACTCTGCCAGTTCCATATCGTCGTTTAAATCGGCAAACGCCATCTCCGGCTCGATCATCCAGAACTCGGCGGCGTGGCGGGTCGTGTTGGAATTCTCCGCACGGAAGGTTGGCCCGAAGGTGTAGACATTGCGGAAGGCCATGGCATAGGTCTCGGCGTTTAACTGGCCGCTTACAGTTAAGTTGGTCGGTTTGCAGAAGAAGTCCTGGCTGAAATCCACTTTTCCCTCGTCGGTCTTCGGAATGTCGTTTAGGTCAAGCGTCGTCACCTGGAACATCTCGCCGGCGCCTTCGCAGTCGCTTCCCGTGATCAGCGGGGTGTGTACATACACAAAATCGCGTTCCTGGAAGAACTGGTGAATTGCATAGGCGATTAAGGAGCGGACACGAAATACCGCCTGGAAGGTATTGGTACGGGGACGTAAATGGGAGATTGTCCTCAAATATTCAAAACTGTGTCGTTTTTTCTGCAGTGGGTAGTCTGGCGAAGAAGCGCCTTCGATGACGATTTCTGTCGCCTGAATCTCGAATGGCTGCTTGGCTTCCGGTGTGGCGACCAGCGTGCCTTTGATAATCAGAGCCGTTCCGACGCTCAGCCGGGAGATTTCAGAAAAGTTATCCATGGTGTCATGGTAGACGACCTGAAGTGTCTCAAAATAAGTACCGTCACTTAAGACGATAAAGCCGAAAGCTTTGGAATCCCGAAGGCTTCTGACCCATCCGCCGACGGAAATCTCTTTGTTTAAATACTGTTCCCTGTCCTTATATATTTGCCTTACTGTCACTAAATCCATAATGATTTCTCCTTTTGATATGATCGCATACTTATTAAGATTATACTGTATTTTGGGCTGCGATTCAAGGGGGAGACTGTGTAAAAACGCTATATCCGGCATGAAATGTAAAAGAAAACCATATTTAAGGAAAAATGTCGGAAAATGCACAAAAAAGTATAACAATATTTCAAATATTTGTTCACTATTTTTTAAATGTGTGGTATAATGCTAGTACAATAAAATTCTAACAGCAAGAGGTGATAACGTGATTAAAAAAGAAATGATTGCCATGCTTTTGGCAGGCGGCCAGGGAAGCCGTTTAGGTGTACTGACACAGAAGGTAGCCAAACCAGCAGTATCGTTTGGCGGGAAATACCGCATTATCGATTTCCCGCTCAGCAACTGCATCAATTCAGGAGTTGATACGGTCGGAGTTTTGACACAGTATCAGCCATTACGTTTGAACACCCATATCGGAATCGGTATTCCGTGGGATTTGGACCGTAATGTGGGTGGAGTAACCGTTCTCCCACCTTATGAGAAGAGCAAAGGCAGCGACTGGTATACCGGTACAGCCAATGCGATCTACCAGAATCTGGAGTTTATGGAGACGTATAACCCGGACTATGTGTTAATCCTCTCAGGAGACCATATCTACAAGATGGATTATGAGGTTATGCTTGAGTATCACAAAGCGAATAATGCAGATATCACCATTGCTGCCATGCCGGTTCCGATTGAGGAAGCCAGCCGTTTCGGAATTGTAATTACTGATGAGAACAACCGTATCACGGAGTTTGAGGAGAAGCCGGCGAACCCGAGAAGTAATCTGGCGTCGATGGGTATTTACATATTCAGCTGGAAGGTTTTAAAAGAAGCCTTAATCAAGATGTCTGAAGAACCGGGCTGTGACTTTGGCAAGCATATTATTCCGTACTGCCACGCAGCGGGACAGAGAATATTTGCTTATGAGTACAATGGTTACTGGAAGGACGTAGGTACGTTAGGTTCTTACTGGGAAGCCAACATGGAGTTGATCGACATTATTCCTGAATTTAATTTATATGAGGAGTACTGGAAGATTTATACCAAGAGTGATATTATTCCGCCTCAGTATGTGTCTGAAGATGCAGTGATTGAGAGGAGCATCATCGGAGAGGGCTCCGAGATATACGGTGAAGTCCATAACTCTGTGATCGGTGCAGGTGTTACTGTAGCGAAAGGCGCCGTGATCCGTGATTCCATCATCATGCGCGAGAGTGTGATTGGTGCCGGTTCCTCAATTGATAAGGCTGTCATCGCTGAGAATGTTAAGATTGGATCAAACGTCGCACTCGGCGTGGGGGAATACGCACCGAGCAAGTATGATCCGAAGGTATACCAGTTTGACCTGGTTACCGTGGGCGAAAACTCTATTATCCCGGACAATGTCAAAGTTGGAAAGAATACCGCCATTGTAGGGGAGACGATCGTAGAGGACTATCCCGACGGATTACTGGCAAGCGGAGATTACATCATAAAGGCAGGTGGTATGCGATGAGAGCAATAGGAATTGTATTAGCAGGCGGTAACAGTAAGAGAATGCGGGAATTGTCCAACAAGAGGGCGATTGCAGCCATGCCGATCGCAGGCAGCTACCGCAGCATTGATTTTGCACTGAGTAATATGACGAATTCCCATATTCAGAACGTGGCAGTGTTGACCCAGTATAATTCCAGGTCTCTTCATCTCCATTTAAGTTCTTCCAAATGGTGGGATTTCGGAAGAAAACAGGGCGGTTTATTTGTATTCACGCCAACCATTACCGCGGAAAGCAGCGACTGGTACCGTGGAACTGCCGACGCATTATATCAGAATCTTACTTTCTTAAAGAACAGCCATGAACCGTACGTAGTTATCTCGGCCGGTGATGGTATCTATAAACTGGATTACGGCAAGGTGCTGGAGTATCATATTGAGAAAAAGGCCGATATCACCGTAGTCTGCACGGATCTTCCTGAGGGAGAGGACGTAACCCGTTTCGGTCTGGTGGGAACCAACGAGGACGGCAGAATTACCGATTTTGAGGAGAAACCCATGGTGGCTTCCTCCAATACCGTATCCTGCGGAATCTATGTTATCAGAAGACGTCAGTTAATTGAGCTGATTGAGCGCTGCGCCATGGAAGACCGCTACGACTTTGTCAATGATATTCTGGTGAGATATAAGAATTTAAAGAGGATCTATGCATATAAGATGGATTCTTACTGGAGAAATATCGCCTCCGTAGAATCCTATTACAGAACGAACATGGATTTCTTAAAGCCGGAAGTCAGAGATTACTTCTTCCGCCAGTATCCGGATGTATATTCCAAGATCGATGATCTGCCGCCGGCAAAGTATAATCCCGGCGCAGTCGTGAAGAACAGCCTGGTATCCAGCGGAAGTATCATTAACGGTGTAGTTGAGAATTCCGTTCTGTTTAAAAAAGCCTATATTGGAAATAACTGTGTGATTAAGAATTCCATCATTTTAAATGATGTTTATATTGGGGACAACACGGTTATTGAGAACTGTATTGTAGAAAGCCGGGATACAATCCGCGCGAATACGACTTACATAGGTACACCGGACAATATTAAAATTGTCGTAGAGAAAAACGAAAGATACACATTATAGGTAATGTGACGGGAAGGGGTTTTGACATGCAGATTACAGATGTTAGGGTAAGACGTATTGAAAAAGAAGGAAAGATGAAGGCTATCGTATCAATTACACTGGATAATGAGTTTGTAATCCATGATATCAAGGTAATTGAAGGGGAGAAGGGATTGTTTATCGCCATGCCGAGCCGGAAGGCAGCAGACGGAGAATACCGAGACATCGCACATCCGATTAATTCGAATACCCGTGACATGATTCAGAGAGTAATCCTGGACAAATATGAGACAACCGCATTGGAACTGCCGGAGGAAGAGGCAGCAATGGCCTGACGTTAGAGTTGGGACAGGCAGCAGAGAAGTGAAGTTTGAATGAATAGAAGCCGCATGGAGGGCCGATTGGCCGCCATGCGGCTTTGCTGGCTTAAAAAAGCAATTTACATATGGGGGACAGGCGGGTTATAATGGGGGTAGCGTTTAGATAGTTTATGACAAGGAGAGGAAGTACGAATATGACAATCAAAATTGGTATATTAGGATATGGGAATCTCGGTAAGGGCGTGGAGTGTGCAGTGAAGCATAATCCGGATATGGAGTTGGCGGCTGTCTTTACCAGGAGAGACAAAGCGTCGTTAAAAGTACTGACGCCCGGAGTGAAGGTTTGTTCCGTCCAGGAGGCGGAGTCGATGAAGGATGAGATCGATGTGATGATTTTATGCGGCGGCAGCGCTACGGACCTTCCGGTTCAGACGCCGGAGCTTGCGAAGAACTTTCATGTCGTTGACAGTTTTGATACACATGCCAGGATACCGGAGCATTTTGAAGCGGTGGATGCGGCGGCGAAAGAGAGCGGTCATGTGGGGATTATCTCAGTGGGATGGGACCCGGGAATGTTTTCCCTGAACCGTCTGTACGGCAGTGCAGTTCTGCCGGAGGGAAAGGATTATACTTTCTGGGGCAGGGGAGTCAGTCAGGGCCATTCCGATGCGATTCGCCGCGTGGAAGGCGTGAAGGATGCCAGACAGTATACGGTGCCGGTAGAGGCTGCACTGCAGGCTGTGAGAAATGGAGAAAACCCGGAGCTGACTACAAGGCAGAAGCATACGAGAGAGTGCTTTGTGGTGGCGGAAGAAGGGGCTGATTTAAAGCGGATTGAGGAAGAAATCGTGACGATGCCCAACTACTTTGCCGATTACGATACGACGGTCCATTTTATCAGTGAAGAAGAGCTTATGAGGGATCATAAGGGGATTCCGCACGGCGGTTTTGTGATATGCACCGGAAAGACCGGATGGGAGAATGAGCACAGCCATGTGATCGAGTACAGCCTGAAACTGGATTCGAACCCGGAATTTACGGCTTCTGTCATTGCAGCATACGCGAGAGCGGCATACCGTCTGGGGAAAGAAGGCGTAACGGGCTGTAAAACGGTATTTGATATTGCGCCTGCGTATTTAAGTTCTATGAGCGGGGAAGAATTAAGAAAACATCTGCTGTAGGAACAGGAGGAAGAGGCATGGCGGCGAAAGAGATGGTTCTTTATTATCAGCCGGCGAAAGAAAAAGAGGCCGGCAATGCATCAAAAGCGGCAAAGTTAAAGGGTGTTCTGATTCGTATGGGAGTCAGAATTAAAAATATTACACCGGAGCAGACCGGGCAGACGATTGGCTATCTGGCCGGTTTTGACGGATTCGATGAGATGGAACCGCAAGAGGGAAGTGTGGCTCCGGAAATCGATGAAGAGATGCTGGTTATGAAGAATTTTACGAACCGGCGTATTGATGAGCTGCTCGTGGGACTGCGGCGGGCCGGTGTGCCGAAGATTGAATTAAAGGCGGTCGTCACAGAGACGAACTGCGGATGGTCCTTTTATGCTCTGTACGAAGAGCTTAAGAAGGAACGGGAAGCCATGACGAAGAAAGAGGAAGACTAATCGGGATCAGGGCGAAATGATATTATTTAACTGAAAGAAGGAGAAGTACCGATGGATAACGAAGGAAAGAAGGCGGCACAGACAGACCGGCAGGCGTTACTGGGGCGTCTGAGAGACACCAGGGAACTGTATGTGATTGTTTCTGCGTGTACAAAGCTGCCGTATGTTGTATGTGCCCCGGAGACATTTGACGATGAGGTGCTGGTGTTTTTTAAACCGGAGGAAGCAGAAGCCAGGGCAAAGAGCCTGGCGGCGGAAAAGATTCCGGTGAGCGTTGTAAAACTGGAAAATAAACAGCTGCTTTTGTTCTATACAAATTTATACACAATGGGGGTCAACGCGATTTCCCTTGAAGATTCCGGGAAGGAAGAACTCATCCAGCTGGAGGACTTTGTCAGACGGAGAGGAGACGAGCCCGGCGAGGAAGGAAAAGTCTGGGTGGAGAATCCGGCGCTGCACTTGACTGCCCTGTATTATATGCAGGAGGCGAGAAGACAGCCGGGGCCGGAGATGAATTCCAAACTTATGGAGCTGCAGGAAGAGATTGAGATGCATTTCCGCAAGGGCAATTTCATACTGGCCATACAGAAGGAAGGCAATGGAATCCCTCTTGTAAAGATGAAAAATGGGGATGTCTATCAGGCGGCATTTACAGATATTCTGGAATTTCAGAAATTTAACCGGGAAGACCAGCTGCGGCCGGTAATCGTTCCGGCGGAAAAGGTCTCCCAGGTACTGGCAGGGGATGCCATCGGTGTTATCTTAAACCCCATGGGAATTAATCTTCCGCTGGCAGTGAACCGCCCGCCGAAACAGGAAAACAGGCAGTAGGAAGATGCGCAGGTGGCGGCAGAGAGAGTTGGCAGCTCTTTCTGCCGCTGTTTTTGGTGCGCCCGGCGGCGCACGTTTCTAACCGGTGCAAGTCCGGAATCCGCCCGGTGGTGGGAAGGATATAGCCGAAGGCAAGGGTGTCCACCGTGAGGTGGAATCTGAAGGAAGCTGGATATGGGGAACATACTAACCCATGGGCAAATCTCTGGTCTGACGAACAGAAATCACATCAGGCCATGCGTGAGGGTAAGGCTGCCAAACAAGTCGAAGCCCAATAACCACACGGAATCATGTATGGTAAATGTGGCAGATAGATGGAGAGAAAGAAACGTGTGGTACCCGGGGAGGTCTGTGCGGAATGTCCTGAAAGGGATAACCACTATCGTGAGGTAGTGCTGAACGTACAGAAGTCAGCAGAGGTCGTAGTAGTCGAGAGACGAAGGACCGAATCAACAGGAGTCTTTAGTACAACCGGGAAAGGAGGAAAGAACATTGGGTACAGAAAACAGAGATAGCTGCTCACAAAGAGACAGCGCGGAACGTGAAGGGTATGTGAGAGCGCACCGTTCTTTCCGCCGGATATGGAAGGAAAGAGACAGTGCACAGCCGGAACTCTTAGAGAAGATACTGAATAAGGACAACTTAAACAGAGCTTTTAAGAGAGTAAAGGCGAATAAGGGAGCGCCGGGAATCGACGGAATGACCGTAGAGGAAACAGGTGACTGCCTAAGGGAAAATCAAAAGGAACTGATAGAGAGAATCAAAAGGGGAAAATACACCCCCGACCCAGTAAGACGAGTAGAGATTCCCAAGCCAGAGGGAGGAATGCGAAAGCTGGGCATTCCAACCGTGAAAGACCGTATCTTCCAGCAAGCCATAGGACAGCAGTTAATGCCAGTCTATGAGGCGCTGTTCTCGGAGAACAGCTATGGGTATCGGCCGGGAAGAAGCGCCAGGGACGCCATTTTAAAGGTAAAAGAGTATGCAGAACAGGGATACACCCATGCCGTTGCATTGGACCTGTCGAAATACTTTGATACTCTGAACCAAGAAATGCTATTAAATATCCTGCGCAGAGATGTAAAGGACGAAAGGGTTATCCAATGGATAAAGAGATACCTAAAGAGTGGTGTCATGGAAAACGGTATAGTCATGGAGACAGAGGAAGGATCGCCGCAAGGAGGAAATCTATCCCCGCTGCTGGCAAATGTCTATCTGAACGAGTTCGACCAGGAGTACGAGAAACGAGGAGTGGCTTTTGTACGTTACGCAGATGATATAGTATTGTTAGCTAAAAGTGAGAGAGCCGCAAAGAGACTTCTGGAAACAAGCACGAAATATCTGGAAGGGACGCTGAAATTGCAGGTGAACCAGAAGAAAAGCCGTGTAGTAAGTGTATTTGCAATCCGAAATTTTAAGTTCCTTGGCTTCACATTGGGAAAGAACGGAAAGGGCATTTATGTCCGGGTTCATGGGAAGTCATGGAAGAAAATGAAGTCAAAACTGAAAGACCTTAGTTCCCGAAGGTCTGTTCAGAGCATACGCCCATCGTTAGAAAAGATAAAGGTGTATATGCGGGGCTGGCTGAATTATTATGGAGTAGCAGATATGAAGAACCGAATAGAGGGACTGAACCAATGGCTATATCACAGAATCCGAATGTGTATATGGAAACAATGGAAGAAACCGAAAACGAAGGTAAAGAACCTGCTGAAAATGGGAGTGCCGAAAGAATTGGCATGGAAGGCAGGGAACAGCCGAAGAGGCTATTGGTTTACCACACAAACGGTAGCGGTAAATATGGCAATGACAAAAGAAAGACTGATAAACAGTGGCTATTATGATTTAGCCACAGCCTATCAGTCCGTGCATGTCAACCGTTGAAACCGCCGTGTACCGAACGGTATGCACGGTGGTGTGAGAGGACGGGAGTTAATCACTCCCTCCTACTCGATTGATTATCTTTTGGGGGGCTGGTTCTCGTGTCATGGTTGCGGTGTCAAGGCTGGGGAGGCTTGACCGTTCGAACGGACAGAGAATGCCTGATGAAACTGGCAGAACGGAATGCGGACAGAAGCCGGATTCCTGTAGACGCAGCTGGTATTCTTGCGCGTTTTGGTGGAATCCTGTATAATGGAGTCAGTGGGTGAGGTAAACGATGAAGAAGATATTTTCGTATTATTTGAAGCCGTATTATCTGCGTATGGCAGTCGGTTTTCTTATTAAATTTACAGGAACGCTGATGGATTTATTCCTTCCGTGGACACTGGCTTATATGATCGATACGGTGATTCCGGCAAACCAGAGGCCGGAAATATTTTTGTGGGGATTTTTCATGATTTTCTGCTCGGTTCTGGCAGTGGTGTTCAGTGTTGCGGCGAACCGGATGGCCTCCCGGGTGGCGAGCAGCGCGATTGAAACGATCCGGGGGGATTTGTTTGAGAAGGTGAGCCGTTTATCCAATACGGAGATTGACCGCTTCACCAGGCCGTCTCTGATATCCAGGCTGACAAGTGACACGTATAATGTTCACCAGATGCTTGGAAGAGTCCAGAGGCTGGGAGTTCGTGCGCCCATCCTGTTGATCGGCGGTATTACCATGACCATGGCGCTGGACCCGGTTCTGGCGTGTATTTTGCTGGCGGTTCTTCCGCTGTTGACTTTGGTGGTGGTCGTGGTATCAAAGAAGACGATTCCCATGTTTTTCGTCCTTCAGGACCGGGTGGACCGGTTCGTCCGGCTGATTAGAGAAGATATCGCGGGTATCCGTGTGATTAAGGCATTGTCAAAGGAATCGTATGAGAGGGAGAGGTTTGATCAGGCGAACCGCGAGGTGGTGGACTGGGAACGGAAGGCGACCGTGACCACCAGCATCACCAATCCCGTCATGAATGTACTCTTAAATCTGGGCCTTGTGGCGGTGATTCTTACCGGGGCTTTCCGTGTGAACCAGGGGACGTCAGAGGTCGGAAAGATTCTTGCCTTCATGACGTATTTTACGATTATTCTGAATGCGCTGATGTCTATTTCCAGGCTGTTTATCATGATTTCGAAGGCAGCGGCATCTGCAGCACGTATCGTAACGGTGCTGGAGGCGGATCAGGAGATGGTTCTTCAGGAGCTGGAGACGAATGAGGAAGCCGCGATGGCGGAAGCGGAGGCTGATTCGGTTCATGTAGAATTTGATCACGTGTCCTTTTCCTATAATAAGGTTGAAAATAATCTGGAGAATATCAGTTTCCGGTTGAAGCGGGGAGAGACGCTTGGGATTATAGGGGCCACGGGAGCAGGGAAGACGACGATTGTGAACCTGCTGATGCGTTTTTACGATGCCGATCAGGGAACGGTACGCATTGATGGGAAGGATGTGCGCACCATGGGGCTTCATGAGCTTCGGAAGCGTTTCGGAGCCGTATTTCAGAATGATACGATATTTGAAGATACCATTATGGAAAATATTAATATGGGAAGAGATTTAAGTGAAGAGGCGGTTATGGAAGCCGTTCTTTATGGACGAGCCAGCGAGTTTGTGGCGGAAAAAGGCGGAATTTCGGAACAGCTGGATATTAAAGGGGCCAATTTAAGCGGCGGCCAGAAGCAGAGAATTCTGATTGCCAGGGCGCTGGCGGCCAGACCGGATATTCTGATTCTGGATGATTCCTCCAGTGCGCTGGACTATAAGACGGATGCGGCGCTTCGAAAGGAATTGAGAGAACATTTCGCGGAAACCACCTGTGTGATTATCGCCCAGAGGATCAGCTCTATTATGAACTCCGATCACATTATGGTTCTGGAGGATGGGCAGATGATCGGATACGGAACACATCGGGAACTCATGGAGACATGTGAAATTTATCGGGAAATCGGAAAATCCCAGATGGGAATATAAGGGGGCGGGATCATGGCTGCACGCAGCAGAAGTGAAAAGCGGCTGGATGCCGCATATAATGAGCCGCAGGGACGTTCTCTGATTCAGAGAAAGCACACCATACTCCGCCTGGGCCGCTACATGATACAGTATAAATGGCTGCTGCTTCTGGCGTTTGTTATGACGGTGGGGAGCAACCTGCTGGCTTTGGTAGGGCCCATGCTGTCGGGGTATGCGATTGACGCCATTGAACCGGGGATCGGAAAGGTGGATTTTTCGAGGGTTTTCCATTACGCCGGGTGGATGGCGGCGTTTTATGTGATTTCTTCGGTGTTGTCTTATGCGCTTTCTGTTCTGATGATCACCATCAGCCGAAAGGTGGTCTACCGGATGAGGAAGGATGTATTCGATAAGATGCTGGCCCTTCCTGCGGGATATTACGACTTACACCAGACGGGAGACATCATCAGCCGCATATCCTATGACATTGATACGGTTAATGAGTCGCTGTCCAGCGACCTGATACAGATTTTGACCACAGTGATCACAGTAGCAGGCGCTCTTTACATGATGGTGGTGATATCACCGAGGCTGGTGCTGGTATTTGCCTTTACGGTGCCGCTCTCCGCCTGTATTACAAAGTTCGTTACAGGCAGGACGCGTCCTCTTTTCCGGGCAAGATCGGCAAGTCTGGGGAATTTAAACGGGTTTGTGGAGGAGATGGTAACCGGCCAGAAGACGTTGAGGGCTTATTGCCAGGAGGAACATGTGATTCAAAAATTTGCGGTGAAGAATAAGGAGGCTGTGGAGACGTATTACCGGGCGGAATACTATGGCAGCATGGTAGGTCCCATGGTTAATTTCATCAACAATCTTTCACTGTCTTTAATCAGTGTTTTTGGAGCCCTTCTTTATCTGGCCGGGTACATGACGGTGGGCAGGATCTCTTCCTTCGTGTTGTATTCGAGAAAGTTTTCCGGCCCGATCAATGAGGCTGCCAATATCATGAGTGATTTACAGTCTGCGCTGGCCGCGGCGGAGCGGGTGTTTGCGCTGATGGATGAGATTCCTGAGGCAGCAGATATGCCGGGCGCTATAGAACTGGGGCGCGGAGAGGAAGAAGTCAGGGGAGAGGTCGAGCTGTCCCACGTGGACTTTGGGTATGACAGGGACCGGATTATTCTGCATGATCTGTCTCTGAAAGCGGATCCGGGTAAGCTGATTGCGGTGGTGGGCCCTACAGGCGCGGGAAAAACGACGCTGATCAATCTTCTGATGCGGTTTTACGATCCGAACTCAGGAGAGATCCGGGTGGATGGCCATGAGATACGCGGTGTGACAAGAAAAAGCCTTCGGAAGTCTTACGCTATGGTTCTGCAGGATACCTGGCTGTTCCATGGGAGTATCTATGAGAATCTGGCATACGGTAAAGAAGGGGCGACGATGGAGGAGGTCATGGCAGCGGCGAAAGCAGCCAGAATTCACTCGTTTATCAAGCGTCTGCCGGATGGCTATGAAACAATTCTGACAGACGACGGGACAAATATATCAAAGGGACAGAAGCAGCTGCTGACCATAGCGCGTGCGATGCTTCTGGATGCAAGAATGCTGATTCTGGACGAGGCCACCTCCAATGTGGATACGAGGACGGAGATTCAGATCCAGGAGGCCATGAGGAAGCTGATGGAAGGGAAGACGTGCTTCGTGATTGCGCACCGGTTATCGACCATACGAAACGCCGATCTGATCCTGGTTATTAAGCAGGGAGAAGTGGTGGAGAAAGGAAATCATGAGGAATTAATGAGGGCAGAGGGGGAGTATTATCAGATGTATACGGCTCAGGGGGAGTGAATGAGAGCAGTGCGCAGCGCAGCGGAGCTGTGCACTGCGGATGTTACAGTTCACACCCTGTCCGGTACCCTGCAGCCCGCTGATTGTTCAAAATTCCTAAAAAACCATCCAAACATTGACAAATATTGAGTAATATGCTATTTTTAATATAAACAGACAGGAAACGATCCACTCGTTTTTATTTTTTAAACTCAACCTATCATACAGCATATAGCATATAGGTTGCGGTTAAATGTCACTCATGCATTCAATTCATTATCGTATGAGATCATCATATGGGATATAGGAAAGAAGTGCATAGAATATGTCAATCAGCCATCCCCTCACACCCTTTTCTGCCAGTGGAAGAGACGGAATGAGCGGAGATGGCATGTATTGCACCCGGGGATCAGTAAAATTCGTCAGGTGCTCATATCAAGGAGGACATCAATATGAAAAGACCAGTAACAGCGGCAATTGCAGGTCTGGGCAACAGGGGAAATGATATCTATGCCCATTATCAGCTTGTAGCGCCGGAGGAGATGAAGGTGGTGGCCGTCGCGGACCCTGTGGCAAAGAAGAGGGAGGCTGCCAGAGCAGAGTACGGTGTAGCACCTGAAAACTGTTTTGAAACCGTGGAGGACTTATTAAAACAACCGAAACTTGCCGATGTCCTGGTAATTGCGACTCAGGACAAGCAGCACGTGGCCCAGGCAGTGGAGGGAATTAAAAAGGGATATCATATTCTCTGTGAAAAGCCTATTTCCCCAAGTCTGGAGGAATGTCTTCTATTGCAGAAAACAGCCCATGAATATGGCCGTATGGTAGCGGTGGGACATGTGCTCCGTTACACTCCGTTTTACTCAAAGATAAAAGAAGTGATTGAGTCCGGACAGATCGGGGATGTGGTCAGTGTCCAGGGACTCGAGAATGTAAAATACTGGCATCAGGCTCACAGCTTTGTGAGAGGTAACTGGCGGGATTCGGTGGAGACGAGCCCTATGATCCTTGCAAAGTGTTGTCATGACATGGATATTTTCGTTTGGCTTCTGGGAAAGAAGTGCAGACGGGTTTCGTCCTATGGATCTACGTATCTGTTTAAAGAATCAATGGCGCCGGAAGGATGTGCCATGCGCTGCCTCGACGGGTGTGCGGCGAAAGAGAACTGTCCATATGATGCGGAAAAGATTTATATTACGGATAAGGGAACCGGAATCCGTCATGTGGTTGACGAGAAGCTGACCGGTGACGACGCGTGGCCGTGCTGCGTACTCTCTCAGACGCTGACTGAGGAGGCAATCTATGAGCAGATAAAGACGGGCCCATACGGCCGATGTGTGTATCACTGCGATAATAATGTGGTGGACCATCAGGTGGTCAATATGGAATTTGAAGGCGGTGTGACGGTTAATTTCACCATGAGTGCCTTTACCAGCAGCGGGGGCCGCGATATTAAGGTTATGGGAACTATGGGAGATATCATCGGTGATTTACATACAGGAATTGTGAAGGTCACAAACTTTGGAAAAGAGACGGAGATTTATGATATCAATGCGACTGCAGGTGATTTATCCGGTCATGCAGGCGGCGATAACCGCCTGATTCATGATTTTCTGGAAGCGGTAGTGGAGGGAGAGACAAAGGGGCAGTTAAGGACCGGCGTTGATGTTTCCATACAAAGCCATATCATTGCTCTGGCGGCAGAGTATTCCAGAGTCCATAAAGGTGAAAATGTGGATCTGGAGGAGTTTATTCAGAGTGAAAAATATAAAGAGCTTTAAGGGAATCCATTATTTATAAAGCGTTAGAGAAGGAGAGGAATTCTATGAAAAAAAGATGGTTAGCTTTATGTCTGGCAACAGTGATGGCGGCATCCTTAACTGCATGCGGCAGTTCCAAGACGTCTGCGCCGGATACAACGGGAACAGAGACGGCTGCGGCAGGCAGTGAGACGAAGGCCGGAGGCGAAACGAAGGCAGAAGAGGCACCGGCAGGTGCGGTGGAACAGGTGGTGACCATTCCGATGTTCAGTGATCCGGATACGCTGGATCCGGGACGCTCCGATGACGAGCAGAAGAATGCTATCGTACTGGAGATTCAGGAAACGTTAATCCGTCTGATGGACGGCAAGGTAACACCGGGTGGCGCCGAGAGCTGGGAGACCTCCGACGACGGACTGGTATGGACCTTTAAGCTGAGAGACAATCAGTATTCTGACGGTACGGCTGTAACAGCACAGGATTATGTGAATTCAATTCGCAGAATCTTTGATCCGGAGGTTAACTGCCACAATGCAGGAATCTTCTACTGCATCAAAGGAGGAGAGGATTTTAATACGGGAAAGGGAAGCAAGGAAGATGTAGCGGCGAAAGCAATTGATGACAAAACTCTGGAAATCACTCTGACAGAACCGCTTCCATATTTCTTACAGCTGATGACATTTGCCAATGTGACTCCGGTTCCGGAATCCAAGACCCAGGGCGAGAAGAACTCTTCCTACGGTGCGACGGCAGAGGAACTCAGCAGTTCAGGACCATTCTACGCGGCAGAGTGGACCCGCGGTTCCAAAATTGTGTTGAAGAAGAACCCGAATTACTGGGATGCGGCAAATGTAAAACTGGAAACAGTCAACATGGTGCTGGCACAGGACGAGAATACGAGAGAGCAGATGTTTAATCAGGGCCAGCTCGATATTTTGAGAAAGGTCCGCAGTGAGTACGCGGATACATTAAAGGCCAAAATTGACGGAGGCGAGGTACAGCTTTTAGAGGGACCGCAGCCGAGATACAGTTATATCTGCTTTAATAACGAGGATCCGGATGGGATCTTTACCAACGAAAAAATCCGTATGGCATTCTCTATCGCTCTGGACAGAGAATCGCTGGTTAAGAACGTTATGAAGAAGGATCAGGCTGCATACGGTATGATTCCTTACGGTTTGAGTATTGGCGAGGAGCTGTTCCGGGATGTTTATCCGGAACCGATGAAGGACTTCCTGGCTCAGGACCCGAAAGCACTCCTGGAAGAGGGCTTAAAAGAGATTGGAAAAGAAGGAGAGCAGATTACGGTTACATTCCTTCAGAAAAACTCGGATAATGATACGAAGGTTCAGGCAGAGTATTACCAGAATCAGTGGCAGACAAAGCTGGGCGTTATTGTGAAGATTGACACGGCGTCTGACAACTCTTCCTTTAACAACCAGGTATCCAAGGGACTGTATCAGGTATGTCAGACCGGCTGGGGCGCGGACTATAATGATCCGATGACATTTATGCAGTGCTATATGACAGGAGACGGCAACAATCCGGCATTCTTCTCCGATGCCAGGTATGATGAACTGGTGGAAGCGTGCAAGACAGAATCTGACATGAAGGTGCGCGGTGAAAAATTTGCGGAAGCAGAGAAGATTATAACAGTGGAACACTGTGGTCTGGCACCGATTACCTTTACATACGACAAGAATGTGGCAAAGAGCAGCGTGAAGGGCTTCTATATCAATGGAGCCGGCGGCCCGGCAATCGAACTGAAAAGTGCATATGTAGAATAGAATTAAGAGATCAGAACATGGACTTTGACAATGCGGGGCAGGTATTTACTGCCCCGCATTGTGCGTGAAACCAGATCGGTTATGGGGAAACGCATGAGTCAGAAACAGGATGGGAGGTTCAAGATGGTAAAATATATTTTGAAGAAGATCGGTTATATGATAGTTACACTCTGGGTAATTCTGACGATAACCTTCTTCCTGGTCAGCGTTATTCCGGGCGATCCAATGCAGGCGGACACCAAGGTGCTTCCCGAGGCGGTTGTGGAGAACTTAAAGGCCCGGTGGGGACTGGATAAACCCATAGGAGAACGGTATGTCATTTATTTGAAAAATCTTCTCCATGGAGAACTGGGAGAGTCTTATAAGACCCCGGGGCTTACGGCAAATCAGATTATTAAGGACAGGTTCCCGGCTTCCGCAAGGCTCGGAATTCAGGCTGTGGTGTTAGGGCTGGTTCTCGGACTGCTTCTGGGAATTCTGGCGGCCTTTCACCGGGGAACCTGGATTGATTTTATTACAATATTCATTGCGATCGTGGGGGTATCCATCCCAAGCTTTGTATTTGCCGCCCTGCTCCAGAAATACGGCGGCGGTGACTATTTCCCGATTGTCGGCTGGGTATCACCCGGAATGAAAATACCTGACATTTTCCGATATACGGCGCTGCCGACACTGGCAGCTTCCATCGGCGGCCTGGCTACGTATTCACGGTTTATGCGGTCTTCGGTGCTGGATGTGCTGAGCTCCGACTATATCCTGCTGGCCAAGGCAAAGGGGCTGTCGAATTGGAAAATCATAACGCGCCATGTACTGCGCAACAGCATCACTCCCATTATTTCCATTGTGGCGCCGCAGGTGGCGGGAATTGTGACCGGATCCTTTGTTATTGAGAGAATTTTCTCCATACCGGGCCTGGGCCGTTACTACGTGGACAGCGTCAATGGCCGTGATTACCCGATGGTTCTGGCCACGACCATCTTCTTTTCCTTCATCTTCATTCTTTCGATTGTCGTGATGGATATTTTATATGCAATTGTCGACCCGAGAGTCCGTAAGGGCATCATTGAAGGAAAGTAAGGAGGAGAGCCATGGAACAGGGAAATGAAATGACAGTTACAAAAGATCTATTCCGGCGTGTCGGAGTGGATGAACAGAAATCAGAATCCGTGGTGCGCCCCAGTATTTCCTACTGGCAGGACGCGGTCCGGAGGTTAAAACAGAATAAGGTGGCTATGGTAAGCCTGGTTGTGCTCCTGTTAATTCTGGTGATGTGCGCCATAGGGCCATATATTTATCCCCACCCGTTTGATGAGCAGAATATTGAGTTTACGAATCAGGCGCCTTCCCTGCAGCACTGGTTCGGGCTGGATGATCTGGGGCGCGATATCTTTGCGAGAATCTGGATGGGGGGAAGAATCTCCTTAACCATTGGAATTGTGGGGGCGATCGTGTCGCTTGTAATTGGAGTGCTGTATGGCGGAATCAGCGGATACTGCGGCGGTCTTGTGGATGATATTATGATGAGAATCGTGGAAATCCTGGTAGGAGTGCCGTATATGGTGGTGGTCATTATCATGTCTGTGGTGTTGGGAAAAGGTATGACTTCCCTGCTGATTGCGCTGTGTATCACTAGCTGGACGAATCTGGCGCGAATTGTGAGAGGACAGGTGCTGGAACTGAAGGAGAGCGAATACGTTCTGGCAGCCCGGGCGCTGGGAACGCCTCCTCTTCAGATCATTGTGACGCACCTTCTTCCCAATACACTGAGCCTGATTATCATCAATACGACTTTTTCCATACCATCATTTATCTTTGCCGAGGCATTTTTAAGCTTCGTAGGGATGGGAATTCAGCCGCCGCTTACAAGCTGGGGAGCTATGGCCGCTCTGGGGCAGCAGCAAATGTCTTATTATCCCCATGAGCTGATTTTTCCGGCGCTGGCAATCTCCTTGACCATGCTGGCATTTAACCTGCTGGGCGATGGACTCCGGGATGCGTTTGATCCGAAGCTGCGCCAGTAATATGGTTTGTGAATAATAGAGGAAAGGCAGGCATCACCTATGAGTCAACCATTACTTGAGGTTAAAAATTTAAAGGTATCATTTCATACATATGCCGGAGAGGTACAGGCGGTCCGGGGAGTGGATTTTACGCTGGAGGCCGGAAAAACCATGGCGATCGTGGGGGAGTCCGGAAGCGGAAAAACGGTGACTTCCAAGGCGGTTATGGGGTTAATTGCTTCACCGCCGGGTGAGGTAAAGAAAGAGAGCAGTATCCTGTTTGAAGGTACGGATATTTTAAAGTATACGGAAAAACAGTGGCAGGATTACAGAGGCAAGGATGCGGCCATGATTTTTCAGGATCCCATGACATCTCTCGATCCGACCATGAAGATCGGGCGGCAGATCATGGAAAGTATTGTGGAACATCAGAAGGTGGGAAAACGGGAAGCCATGCAGAGGGCCATAGAACTGCTTAAAAAGGTGGATATTCCCAATCCGGATGAGAGAGTTCATCAGTATCCTTATGAATTTTCAGGCGGAATGCGCCAGAGAGTGGTTATCGCCATCGCGCTGGCCTGCAATCCGAAGCTGATGATTGCGGATGAACCGACTACGGCGCTGGATGTTACGATACAGGCGCAGATCATCGGCCTTTTAAAGGAGATACAGAAAGCAAACAATACTTCGGTTATTATGATTACCCACGATCTGGGAGTCGTGGCCGGTATGGCGGATACGATTGCGGTTATGTATGCGGGCTGTATTGTGGAATATGGTAATGTCTTCGACATATTCAACGCGCCGCAGCACCCGTACACCAACGCCCTCTTAAACGCGGTTCCCAGACTGAATGTGGAGAATAAAGCGCAGCTGGAGGTGATTCCAGGGACGCCGCCGGATCTCATATCACCGCCAAAGGGCTGCGGATTTGCAACGAGATGCAAGTACTGTATGGAAATATGCCGTCAGGCGCCGCCGGAATATACGGAGGTATCAGATACCCACAAGGCAGCCTGCTGGCTCCATCATCCGATGGCCAGAGAGGCATTTGATTACGATGATATAAGGAGGGTTTTTGAAGCATGACAGGGATAGAAAAAGATAATCAGAAACCCATGGTCCATGTGGAACATTTAAAAAAGTATTTTCAGGTACGGAAAAAGGGGATTTTAAAAGCGGTGGACGACGTATCCTTTGATATCTGTGCCGGAGAGACTCTGGGACTGGTGGGGGAGTCGGGCTGCGGCAAGACAACCTGCGGGCGTACGGTTGTAAAGCTGTATCCGGCTACATCGGGAACCATTGAGTTCGATGGAAGAGATGTAGGCCGGTTAAAGACAAATGAGGAGATAAAATGGTTTAAAAAGAACGCTCAGATCATCTTTCAGGACCCTTATGCTTCTCTGGACCCGCGTATGACAGTGGGCGATATTGTCGCGGAAGGTATGAAGAACCATGATTTATATCCGGGGAAGGAGCGTATGGAACGGGTCCATGAGCTGCTTAATCTGGTTGGACTTAACAAGGAACATGCCAACCGGTTCCCTCACGAGTTTTCCGGCGGCCAGCGACAGCGTATCGGCATTGCCAGAGCGCTTGCTGTAGACCCGAAGTTTATCGTCTGTGACGAACCCATATCAGCGCTGGATGTGTCAATTCAGGCCCAGGTGGTCAATTTGCTGGTGCGTCTTCAGAAAGAACTGGGACTGACATACCTCTTTATTGCCCACGATTTATCCATGGTGAAACACATCTCGGACCGGGTGGGGGTTATGTATATGGGCCATATTGTGGAGCTGGCTTCCAGTGCGGAACTGTACCGGAACCCGCAGCATCCGTATACGAAGGCACTGCTGTCGGCAATTCCCGTGCCGGATCCTGAGTTTGAACGATCGAAGACGCTCATACCGCTGGAAGGAGAGGTGGGGAGTCCGATCAACTGCAGTGAGGGATGCAGATTCGAAAAACGGTGTAAATACGCGACGGAAAAATGCCGCAGTGTGACTCCGCAGCTTACGGAAATAGAGACGGGACATTACGTCTCCTGCCATCTTTTAAACCAGGCAAAAGGCCATTGATTGACAGTCTCTGTTTATTATGATATGGTTAAAAAAATATTATTTTTAAGAGAGAGAGCACGATGGTTAATAAGATAAAGAGGACTTCCCTCCAGTCCGAGATCATACGGTTTATTCTGGATTATATCAGAGAACATGATTTGAATCCGGGGGATAAACTTCCTTCACAGGAGAGCCTGCTGGCCATGATGGGGGTCAGCAGGACTTCTCTGAGGGAGGCCATGAAGACGCTGGAAGCCAGGGGGATTCTGGAGATTCAGAATGGAAAAGGCGCCTATGTGGGCGGTTTGGTGGATGCTGACGGTGTGCAGGTCATTGATTTTACACAGGAAAAGGAACGTCTTCTGGAAGCACTGGAAGTGCGCAAGATTCTGGAACGGGAGATTTTACGGATGCTGATCCATACCATCACCGATGAGGAGTTAAAGGAACTGGGAGAGATTAAGGACATCCTGATGAGCAAATACCGGCGGGGGCTGCAGCAGACGGCGGAGGATAAAAAGTTTCATTATACCATCTACCGGCTTTGCCATAATCAGGTAATGTATCAGCTGATTCTGTCTTTAAACAATGTGATGGAGAAGTTCTGGGAGTTTCCTCTTAATATGGAGGACCCGTTTCTGGAGAGTATTCCGCTCCATGAAGAACTTTACGAGGCGATCTGTGAAAAGAATGTAAGGAAAGCGCAGTCTATCAATGACAAGCTGTTAGAGGCAGTTTACAGAGATATCAGAAAACAGAGGTAACAGATATGGATTCAGGGGGCATAAACAGAAGCGGTTCATGCGCCCTCATTTAGACCTATCACATAGCATATAGGTGTGAAGAAAAGGGGGATAAGATGACAGATCAATCGGAATATTTAAAAAATGATAAGCTGATAACATCTCATTATGGGGAGGAATTTGAGCATTATTACAATGCCGTTGTTCCTCCGATTTTTATGAATTCTCTCAATGTCTTTGAGACGGTTGATGATTACTATGACAGCGATAAAACGGATAAGCATGTTTACTGCTATGGGCGGGTACAGAACCCGACGGTACGGATTCTGGAGGATAAAGCAGCGGCTCTGGAGCAGGGGACCGGTGCTCTGGCGTTTGCTTCGGGCATGGCGGCGGCGACGACAGCGGTTCTCACGGTCTGTAAGGCAAAAAGCCATGTGGTCTGTATTCGAAGTGCTTATGGACCCTTAAAGACGTTTCTCAATGAATACTGCAGGGAGCACCTGGATATGAGTGTCACGTATGTCAAAGGGGACGATACGGAGGAGTTTGAACATGCTGTCACAGATCAAACGGATTTAATTATTCTGGAAAGCCCTTCTTCGGTTGTGCTGTCCCTTCAGGATATTCATGCGGTATCTGAAATTGCAAAGAAACACCATGCTTACGTTTATATCGACAACAGCTTTTGTACACCGATTTACCAGAAGCCGCTCTTGCTGGGCGCGGATATCGTGATGCATACCGCCTCCAAATATATGGGGGGTCACAGCGATATTATCGGAGGAGTCCTGGCTGTGAAGGACGAGGAACTCATGGCGAGGCTGAGGAAGCAGAGAGAGCTTTTTGGCGGGATCATAGGTCCGATGGAGGCATGGTTAATCATTCGCGGCTTGCGGACGATGGAGGTGCGCGTGGAACGGCATCAGGCAACAGCCATGGAAATCGCGGAGTTTTTAGAGAGTCATCCAAAGGTGAGAAAGGTCTATTATCCGGGGCTTTTGTCTCATCCGCAGCATGAACTGATGAAACGGCAGCAGGGCGGAAATACGGGGCTTTTAAGTTTTGAGATTAAAGGAAGCGTGGAACAGGCAAAGGAAGTGGCACAGCGGCTTAAAATCTTTAAGATCGGCGTTTCCTGGGGCGGTTTTGAGAGCCTTGTCTGTATGCCTCATGCGAGACAGGATGCGGAATCATGCCGTTTCCTGGGAGCGGACCAGAATGTACTGCGTATTCACTGCGGACTGGAAGGTGCAGAGGTATTAAAGGCTGATTTAGAGAATGCGCTGTCATGCGTGTGACAGAGGGAAAAAGAACCCGCCGCATCCGGCTGGGGCAAAGTATATACAGGGGGATTACAGGATATGGCGATTGCTTTTCATGAAAGAACGGGAGAGTTCCACCTTTATAACCGGGAAATCAGTTATATTATGAAGCTTCTGCCTGACGGGTCTGTCGGGCAGCTGTACTACGGAAAACGGCTTCGTGACAGGGAAGATTACGGTCACATGCTGGAATATGCTGTGAGAGATATGGCACCCTGTCCGTTTGAGAACGACAATACGTTTTCCCGGGAACATGTCCGGCAGGAATATCCGGTGTATGGAACGGGAGACATGCGCTGTCCGGCTTATCGTATTACCTGTCATAACGGAAGCAGAGTTACCGGTTTTGCATATACCGGACACCGTATTTACGAGGGGAAAAAGCCGCTTGAGGGACTGCCTGCAGTGTATGTGGAGAACGACAGGGAAGCATGTTCCCTGGAGTTGTATTTAGAGGACCGTCTGATTCATACAAGGCTGGTGCTAACGTATACTGTCTACCGTGATTTTCCTGTTATTGCCAGACATGCAAGATTTGAATGCATGGAGGGCTGTGAGGGGATCCGGTTGGATCAGGCCATGAGTCTGAGCCTTGATCTGCCGGACAGCTGCTATACGATGCTCGATTTAGCGGGCGCCTGGGGAAGGGAGCGCTATCCGGACTTTCATCCGCTTCATCAGGGGATTCAGTCGGTTCACAGTATGAGAGGACACAGCAGCCATCAGTTTAACCCGTTTCTGGCGCTGATGAGGCCGGGAACCGGGGAGACGGCAGGGGAGGTCATCGCAGCGGCCCTTGTGTACAGCGGTAATTTTCTTGCCAGCGCTGAGGTGGATACCATGGGGACAACGAGAGTCATGATCGGTATTCATCCGGAGGGATTTTCCTGGCCGCTTGCAGCGGGGGAGCATTTTCAGACCCCTGAGGCACTGCTGATTTATTCCGATAAGGGATTAAACGGGATGAGCCAGGTGTTTCACCAGCTGTTTCGGACCAGACTGGCCAGGGGCTGGTGGAGAGACCGGGAGCGCCCGATTTTAATCAATAACTGGGAAGCTACCTATATGAACTTCAACGAAGAAAAGATTCTGACTCTGGCCGAAAAGGCAAAGGAGGTGGGGGTAGAGCTGTTTGTCCTGGACGATGGGTGGTTTGGAAATCGGGACGACGACACTTCATCCCTTGGAGACTGGTACGCGGACCGGAAAAAACTTCCGGATGGCATTGAAGGATTGTCACAGAAAATACGGAATATGGGGCTCTCCTTCGGCCTCTGGTTTGAGCCGGAGATGATCAATCAGAACAGCCGCCTGTATGATGCGCATCCGGACTGGGTGCTGGGCAGCGGGGACAGGCCGCGTTCTGTGGGACGCCATCAGCTGGTTCTGGACTTTTCGAAAGATGAGGTGATCGATTATATTGGGGGACTGATGGAGGATATCATCGAGCGTGGGCACTTAAGCTATATCAAGTGGGATATGAACCGCAGCATCACCGAGGTATGGTCATCGGGAAGAGGAGCCGCCGAACAGGGAACCATCCTGCACCGGCAGATTCTTGGGGTCTATCGGCTGTATGAACGTTTGATCCGAAAATTTCCTTACGTTCTGTTTGAATCGTGTGCCAGCGGCGGAGCAAGATTTGATCCTGGCATGCTCTATTATGCGCCTCAGGCGTGGACCTCGGACAACACGGATGGAGTGGAGCGTATAAAAATCCAGTATGGAACGTCTTACGTGTACCCGTTAAGTTCCATGGGAAGCCACGTTTCCGCAGCTCCCAATCATCAGACACACCGCAGTGTCCCGTTGGCTGCCCGTGCAGTCTGTGCGTATTTTGGTACATTTGGCTATGAGATGGATGTTGCCGGGATTGGCGGGGACGAACTGGAACAGATGAAAAAACAGACGGCATTTATGAAGGAACACCGCAGACTGATTGCAGAAGGGACATTTTACCGTTTGATCAGTCCTTTTGAAAACGAACGCAATGAGGCTGGCTGGATGGTGGTTTCTCCGGATAAACGGGAGGCGCTGGCAGCTTATTTCAGAGTGCTGCAGCCAGTCAATACAGGGTTTTGCAGGATGAGGCTTTCGGGACTTCTGGAAGATGGGGAATATGAGATCCGGGAACAGGGGCTGGAGACACTGCCATATACGTATTATGGGGATGAGCTCATGAATTCCGGTTTGATTCTGTCGGACCAGGCCAGCGGTGTAAGAACGGCAGGGGTGCCGCAGGGGGATTATCTTGCGAGGCTGTTTATTCTGAACGTGAGAGACGGCAGAGATGGAAGAAGATAAACGGAATGGTTTCCAGTTTTTTTTCCTGTGGATAATGAGCAGGACGGACGCGTTGGTGCGTCCGTTTGGAAGCAGCCGTGAAAGTCAAAAACCCCTCCGGGACATTCCCGGAGGGGTTCCAATTCTTATTCTACTGATAATCGCAGACATTCGCCCATTTCTGAAGTAATTCAACTTCTTCCGGACGCTTTTTCGACAGCTGAGCAGCAGCTACGATCGGCAGCCATGTCTGCACATACTTCTTGGCTGTACCGGTCTTCTTACAGAAGATATCCATATACATATCAGCTTTTTTCTGATCCTGCAAACAGAACAGAAGGTAGGTTCTGGCAACATCTGCACTGGCGTTACCCTGAGTTGCGTGTACCCAGTCGAGAACACACATGGAGCCGTCTTCTCTTACGACGATATTGGTCGGGTTAAAATCACCGTGGCATAATTTGGTATGCTTTGGCATGCTGTCCAGCTTGGTACGCATGTCGTAGCGTGTGATATCACTTAATTCTTCGGTCTCAAGAATCTGCCTGGACATCTTATCCTTCAGCTTGTTTAACAGAGGACAGTGTTTGGAAAGAATATTCAGATGAAGATCAACCATCTGTTCCATGTATTCTGCAAGCTTGTCAGGGTTCTCATCCATCAGCTGCTGGAGGGTTTTGCCTTCAATGAAGTCAAACGTAATGGACCACTTACCTTCAAATACACCGACTTCCAATACCTTTGGTACGTCAATTCCGCCGGTTTCTTCTACACGCGCGGTAATCAGCGCTTCATTTAACACTTCCGCCTTCGGGAAATCTGCGTTGAAAACCTTAATCGCCTTGTCTCCGTCACGATATACTTTTTTTGTTGCTGTTGTTGCAATCAATTCTGCTGCCATATATAACCTCTCCTTCCATCCTTGAGTCTAAACTATGTAGTAGTTTTGGTTCTTTTATTTTACTACAAATTCCATAAAAAGTACAGATATTCCGGTAAAAAGTTCAGAATATTTTGCATACAATTTACATAAAACTAAAAATATGATCAGAAACGGAAAACTGCGGTTCCGTATGCCGGAAGCGGGAAGGCGATGGAGTAATCCTGGCCGTCACACTCTTTTTTCACCGAACGGAATGCAGGCGCTTTGTCGCCGCGTTTATAGAGGCCGTGGCTGTTATCCAGCACCAGGGTATAGGTTCCGCGTTTCGGCACGCCTACACGGTAATCCGGCCGCTCTACCGGAGTGAAATTGATTACAAATAAAAGACTCCGTTTGTGGTCGCGGCTGCTGCGGACAAAACTGAAGATGCTGCGGTCCCCGTCGTTGGCATTGATCCACTGGAATCCGTCCCAGTCGTAATCCAGCTCGTAAAGTGCCGGATATTTGCGGTAGAGCTGCAGCAAATCTTTTACATAGCTCTGTAAATCTGCGTTTAACGGTTCGTCAGCCAGATACCAGTCCAGCGCCGTCTTCTCATCCCACTCGTGGAACTGGCCGAAATCCTGCCCCATAAAGAGCAGTTTCTTGCCCGGATGTCCCAGCATGAAGGTGTAGCCCGCTTTTAAGTTGGCGAACTTGTCGTCCAAAAGTCCGGGCATCTTGTTGATCATGGAGCATTTCAGATGGACGACCTCATCATGGGACAGCACTAAAATGTATTTTTCGCTGGTAAAATAGGTGAGTCCGAACGTCATCTTGTGGTGGTTGTATTTGCGGAAATACGGATCCAGCTTCATATATTCCAGAAAATCGTGCATCCATCCCATGTTCCATTTAAAGGTAAAGCCGAGACCGTCGTTTTCCGGCTTCTGTGTCACCTTCGGCCATGCGGTGGACTCTTCGGCGATGACGATAGCGCCGTTTCCTCGGTCCGCCATCACGCTGTTTAAGTGCTTGAAAAATTCAATGGCTTCCAGATTTTCATTGCCGCCGTATTTGTTGGGAATCCAGTTTCCATTTTCCCGGCCGTAATCCAGATAGAGCATGGAGGCGACGGCATCCACCCGCAGTCCGTCTACGTGGTATTTTTCCACCCAGTAAATGGCGTTGGCGATGAGGAAATTGTCTACCTCATATTTACTGTAATCAAATACTTTCGTTCCCCAGTCCGGGTGTTCCCCTTTTCTGGGGTCAGCGTACTCATAGAGGGCTTCCCCGTCGAATTCAGAGAGGCCGTGGGCGTCCCTGGGAAAATGGGCCGGCACCCAGTCAAGAATGACGCCGATGCCTTTTTTATGCAGGTAATTGATGAAATACATGAATTCCTGCGGCGTCCCGTAACGGGAGGTAGGGGCAAAATAGCCCGTGACCTGATATCCCCAGGAGCCGTCGTAAGGATGCTCCGCGATGCCCATCAACTCGACGTGGGTGTATCCCATATCGGTTACGTAATCCGCCAGTTCCTTTGCAGCTTCCACATATGTATAGCAGCCGTCTTTCTCCGGTCTGTTTTTCCTGCGCCAGGATCCAAGGTGAACCTCGTAAATGCTCATTGGCGCGTTCAGGGGATCGGCGCTCCCCCGCTTTTCCATCCAGGCATCGTCACTCCACTGGAAGCCGGAGATATCGGTGGTGACAGAAGCGGTTCCGGGCCGGTATTCCGCGCTGAATGCATAGGGATCCGCCTTAAATAAGATTTTGCCGCTTTTCGTTGTAATGGCGTATTTGTATAATTCGCCGGTGGCAATGCCGGGGACAAATGCCTCCCAGATTCCTGAATCCGCCAGCGGCTGCATCGGATTTGCCTCCGGGTTCCAGCTGTTAAAATCACCGACGACGCCGATCTGCTCCGCGTGAGGCGCCCAGACGGCAAAGTACATGCCGCTTTTCCCCTTGTATTTTTTCGGATGTGCGCCCATCTTCTCGAAGATTTCGTAATGTCTGCCGTTGTTGAAGAGATAACGGTCCACTTCCGTGATAAATCCTGTCCCAATTTCCTTTTTGCTTCCTGCCATATGTTTAGCCCTCCGTAATCTTTAGAATAACCCCCCGGTTTGCCGGCAGAGTTACCGTGATTTTCTGATCTGTAACGGGATACTCTTCTCCATCGAGAAGATTGACCGCTGTGGTGCCGGTTACCGGGCTTGGTATGGTGACGGAGGTTTCCGCCCCATCGTTATTTACCGCGGTAATGATGGCATGTCCCTGGTGGAACCGTGCAAATGCATACTGTCTGTTGGTGAGAAGGAGTTCCTGATACCGCCCCCCGTGGAATTCCGGATTCTCATCATGAATGGTTCCCAGTCTGGCAATAAGATCTGTCAGGCCGCAGTGAAGTGTTTCCCTGTCTGCGATTGCGATGCAGGGCCGAAGCGCATCATCGCTCGTCTTTGTCCGCCGGCCTTCCACGCCCCATTCGCCTCCGTAATAGATGGAAGGAATCCCGGGAAGGGTGAACAAAAGTGTGTAAACGGGATATAAATGATCCGGATCGTTTAGTTTGCTGGCGATCCGGTCTTCATCGTGGTTGTCTACAAAAGTGTAGAGTCTGCCGCCGATGGCTTCGAGGCGCTTAACATTATGGGCTATTTCGAAGTAATTGTGGTCGTTGTGGCCGGAGTAAATGCTTTTGTGCAGCTCATAATTGGTGACGGAATGAAGCATCTCATCGTTCACCCATCTGCTGTAATCACCGTGAATCACTTCGCCCATCAGCCAGAAATCCTCTTTCATGGCAGCGGTCTGGCTCCTCAACTCTTTCATGAAGCCGAAGTCAAGCACGTTGGCGCAGTCGAGGCGGATTCCGTCGATATCGAAGGTATCGATCCAGAACCGGATCGTGTCAAATAAGTACTGTTTAACATCGGGATTCCACAGATTCAGACAGGGAAGTTCATAATGACCCTGCCAGGCCTCATAACCAAAGGAATCTCCCAGCGGACTGTTCCAGCCGAAGTTTACACCCCTGTACCAGTCACGGTAAGGAGAGCTCTCCCGATTGGCGGCAATGTCCAAAAATGCAAAGAACTCCCGGCCTGTGTGGTTGAAAACTCCGTCAACCACCACTTTGATGTCCGATTCATGACACAGGGAGACAAAGTTCTTAAAGCTTTCATTGTCACCCAGACGGCGGTCCACCGTGCGGTAGTCCCTTGTGTCATACCCGTGTGAGGAGGACTCAAACAGTGGCCCGATGTAAATGGCGTTACAGCCAAGTGACCGGATATGAGGAATCCATTGATCCATTTCCTCAAAACGGTCTGTAACGTCGGCACCGGAATTCTCTTTCGGCGCTCCCGTTAACCCTAAGGGATACATATGATAAAATACCCCTTTTTCATACCACTTGCTCATATACTTATCCTCCAGTGTGAAATGTTTATACCTCCCGGCTTTTGAATCGCCGCAGGAGGAACTGATAACGCAGCTGTGCCGCGTTTAGTTCGTAGATATAGCAGTCGATCAGCGTGGGGTCGATCACCTGTTCAAAATGGTTTCTTGCCGAGTCGATGGCCGTTTTGGAACGCTCGATCTCCCGGCGCAGGTTTTTTTCTTCCTCGGAACGGACCAGCCGTTTTCTGAATATTATGTTTTTCATCGTTTTTCATCTCCAGATTAGAATGAGTCAATAGTTCTTTTATAAAAAATAGTATATCTGGAAAATACCATAATATTCATAAATTGCCTGTATTCATGAGGTTTTTGGTGAATACAGCTCCAGAAGCTCCTGGAGACAGTTCCCAAGCCTTCGCAGTTCTTTTGTGCTGTCCGCAATCGTCAGATAATAGTAGTTGGAAGTCCCTTCCCTGCGTACATTGACCAGTCCGGCATCTTTTAAAATTTTTAAATGATGGGAAATGGCGGGCCGCGACAGATTCGTCTGTTCCGTAATTTCCTTTACATTCATGCCGGGGACGCCGGAAGGCCGGTATCCGTTCAGTGAAACCGCGATATCCGTCTCATAATCGTCGTAGAGACCGGAGCCGGCAAGAACCCCGATGATGGACAGTCGGACCTCGTCGCCGAGCGCAATAAACAGCGGCATGCAGTCGCGGAAAAGCTTATTCAAATCGCCGGCTTCCAACATGGTAATTCCTCCTTTGGTTTAAAAAAATAAACTAATTGTATTTTACCATTTCAGGAGGAGAACGTCAACAAAATGCGGCGGAAAAAGCCGGGTTCCGGAATAGAAAAAAGGCCGTTGTATCAGGCCTGACCAGTTATGTAAAGCGGTTGAATGTATACAGTATTTTTGTGGAAAACCGGTTGACTTTTTGGCCCGGATTGTGCATAATTAAGAAACATTCTTACCCCCGCTCGGTGGGCAGATATGATTCATGCGGTCATAGAATTTTTTTTATGGCCATAGCGCCGATATTCCGGCATGATTCCCAGGTTTGATAAAATAAAAGACAGAAAGAAGGGGATTTTATCGTCCAAAATTTGATTTTGCTGTTGGTGCTGGCTGCAGGAGCGTATTACGATGTGCGGGAGCACCGGATTCCCAACTGGTGGGTGGCTGTGTCCGCGGTCTGCGGAATACTTCTTTCCATGGTGGAGTCAGGAGCGCCGCCGGGGCCAGCCGCGTATTTAAAAGAATGCGGATTATTTCTGGCGCGTATGCTGACCGTGTCCGCACTGTTTTTTCCACTGTTTATCTGCCGCATGATTGGAGCGGGAGATATCAAGCTGGCTGCATTAATCTGCGGCTACTCAGGCTTTGCCGGCGGAGCTTCGGCGATTGGTCTGGGATTTCTGATCGGGGCCTTCTGGTCCTTTCTGAAGATGATGGTAAAAGGGAGCTTTCATGAGCGTTTTTGCCATCTCGCAGCCTATATCAGGCGTATTTACCATACGAAAACAATAACGGCATATTATGATAAGGCCCGGGACGGGACGGAGGCGGTGATCCCGCTGGGAGTCTGTCTGTTTTTTGGGACCATGGCTTTTATCATGATGCCGGGATAGGAGTGAAGGTGTGACAAACAGAATTATGGCGGTCTATGATGTAGACCCTTTTTATGCCGACCGGTTTGCCGATTTTGTAAACCAGAAGGAGAAAGTGCCTTTCACCGTAATGGCCTTTACGACGCTGGAGCGGCTTAAGAATTATGCCGCAGACCATGAGATCGAGCTGCTGCTGATCAACAGCTCTGTGCCAAAGGCGGAGATTGACCGTTTGGGGGCGGTACGGGTCGTGACATTGGCGGACGGAGAAACCGTTCCGGTTGACGGGCAGTATCCAAGCGTCTATAAGTATCAGGCTACTGATAATATCATGCGGGAGGTGATGGCGTGCTACTGTGCGGGAACGATTCAGCCGGCACTGACTGTAATTGGGAATGCCGGGGATATCATAGGCGTGTATTCCCCTGTGAACCGCTGCTTAAAAACCTCTTTTGCACTGACTGCGGGTCAGCTGCTGTCCAGAAAATCAAGGGTGCTTTATGTCAATCTTGAGGACTGCTCCGGGCTGGAAAAACTGTTCGGGGAAGAGCACAAAGCGGATTTGTCGGATCTGCTGTATTTTTACGGACAGGGGAACTACAGCTGGGTAAGGCTGAGTTCCGTTATCTATTCCTGGGGGGATTTGGATTACATACCGCCGGTGCGTTACCCGGAGGATTTATGCCAGATAACCGCCGAGGAGATGGCAGACTTATTGACGCGGATTGCCAGGGAGAGCGCCTATGATATTGTGGTGGTGGACTTAGGGCAGTTTGGGAAAAAGGCAGCCCCCGTTCTGGAGGTATGCAGTACGGTTTATATGCCGGTGAAGGATGACTGCATGTCTGTGGCAAAGGTGGAGGAATTCGAGGAATACCTGATCCGGTCGGGACATGAAGCGCTTAAGGAGCGTATTCAGAAGATCAAGCTTCCGTATCACAGCAGTTTTGGGAGAAAGGAAAACTATCTGGAGCAGCTGCTGTGGGGGGAACTGGGAGATTATACGAGACAGCTGCTGAACGGGAGGTAGGAATCAGCCGGCAGCAGGGAACAGGAGGGATAAAGGATGGATAAAGAGTTATGAAGGGAGCTGCGTCAGGAGCTGATGGAGGTTCTGGAAGGCCAGAGCCATACCAGCGATGAAGAACTGTATGAACTGATTGATGAACGGATCCTGGAATATGGACAGGCCAGGTACCTGCCTCTGAAGGAGAGGGTGGAGTTACGCAGCAGCCTGTTTGATTCTTTCCGCAGGCTTGGGGCGCTTCAGGAGCTGGTAGATGACCGTGAGGTGACTGAGATTATGGTAAATGGGCCGGATCATATCTTTCTTGAAAGGAAAGGGCGGATAGAAACCTGGGAGAAAGGCTTCGAGAGCACGGAACAGCTGGAGGATATGATTCAGCAGATTGTCAGCCGCGTAAACCGGACTGTGAACGTCTCACGGCCTGTAGCAGACGCCAGGCTGCCGGATGGTTCCCGTGTTCATATCGTCCTGCCTCCCATTGCGCTGGATGGCCCTGCGGTGACGATCAGAAAATTTCCGGAGCCCATCACTATGGAAAAATTAATCAGGTTCGGTTCAATCAGCGGGGAAGCAGCTGGATGTTTGAAGAACCTGGTGACTGCCGGGTATAACATTTTTATCAGCGGAGGAACGAATTCCGGGAAGAGTACATTTTTAAATGCGCTGTCTGCCTTTATTCCGGCAGAAGAACGGTTGATTACGATTGAAGATTCCGCTGAGCTGCAGATCCGGAGTGTTCCGAACCTGGTCAGACTGGAGGCCAGAGGGCCCAACACGGAGGGGGAGGGGGCCGTCACCATAGCGGATCTGATTCGTGCGGCGCTTCGTATGAATCCGGATAGAATCATTGTGGGAGAGGTACGGGGAAGGGAGGCGCTGGACATGGTCATGGCCATGAATACGGGCCATGACGGCAGTTTAAGTACAGGGCACGGCAACAGCCCGAAGGATATGCTGTCCAGGCTGGAGACGATGATGCTTATGGGCGCCGAACTGCCTCTGCCGGCGATACGCAGCCAGCTGGCATCAGCCCTGGATATTCTGGTGCACTTGGGGAGACTGAGGGACAGGAGCAGGCGGGTACTGTCGATTGTGGAGGTGGATTGTTATGAAGAAGGGGAAATCAAACTCAATTCCCTGTATGAGTTTGAAGAAGACGTTGAAGAAGGGAAGGGGCCGGATACGGCCGTCTCCGGCTGCCTTAAGAAGACCGGAGCAATTAAGCACAAGGAAAAGCTGCGGGCCGCAGGGATTGTATTATGACAGATATCGTCTGTCCGCCGGAGAGTGGTTTAGATATGCCGCAGCAGGAGCCGGTATTGCGGCAGCAGTGTCTTACGTATTTTACCGGAGTCTGCCGGTATTTATCATGTTAAGCCCGTTCGGGCTGTGTTATCCCCTGATTAAAAAAGCGGATTTAAAAGACCAGCGGTTAAAGCGGCTGAATCTGGAATTTAAAGAAGGGATTTTGATTCTGTCCTCCTTCCTGAGCGCAGGATATTCAGTGGAAAATGCATTTTCTGCCAGTATTCGGGAGCTGGCAGTTATGTATGGTGCCTCCGGTATGATGGTATTAGAATTCAGTCACATGGAAGGACAGATCCGGATGAACCGGCCGGTCGAGCAGGTATTGATGGAGTTTGGAGACAGAAGCGGGCTGGATGACGTCCGGAATTTTGCAGAGGTATTTGCGGCTGCGAAACGGAGCGGCGGCGAACTTGTCTCTATTATTAATCATACATCGGGAGTGATTCGCGACAAAATACAGATTCAGGAGGAGATTGCCACGATGACAGCTGCCAAACAGTTTGAACAGAAGATAATGAATTTGATTCCGTTTTTTCTGGTATTGTATGTGGACGTCTCTTCCCCGGGATTCTTCGATATGATGTATCAGACCGGTGCCGGAAGATGGATCATGACAGGCTGTCTGGCAATTTACGCAGCAGCGTATGTTTTAGCGGGAAGAATTCTGAGAATCGAGGTGTAAAGATGAGAAAATCCATAAAATATCCGGTTCCAAAGAGTTCGGTAATCTGTGCTGCGGCAGGAATTCTGCTGTATGCAGGACTGATGATTTGGCAGGGGGGAAAATGGATGCCCGTGTCTTCCCTGCAGAGGCCTGCTCACGGAGACGGGGAACTTCTCTACGAGGTAATCGTTCGGGAGTTGGGAGAGGAAGGGCGGGAAATACCGGTTACAATACCCGTGGGAGAACGGCAGTATTCAGATGAGGAGGCGGAAGCTCTGTATGATGCCGTATTTCCAGAAATGACAGAGCGGATTCTGGGCGGGAATGAATCGCTGGAAGCGGTGCGCAGCGATCTGGATTTAGTCCGGGTACTGGAACCCTACGGCTTAACCGTCCGCTGGGAGTCTGAAAATGTGGAGCGGGTGGATACCTTTGGAACGGTAGTTAACAGCGGAGTCCCGGAGGAGGGAGAACCGGTCTGGTTAAAAGCTGCCTTAACAGACGGGGTTCATACGCGGGAATACGAGATTCGGGTGACTGTGATGCCGCCGGTTCTCAATGGGGATGAACTGTTTCAGGAAAAGATCATGGAGGCCTGCCGCCGACTGGATTCCGTACAGAAGACAGATAACCAGCTTTTTCTTCCGGAGGAGGTGGCTGGGAAGAAAGTGAGCTATTACCGGGAACGTGAGACAGACTATACGGTAATCCCTGTTCTGGGGCTTCTGCTGGCTTTCCTGTGGGCGGCACGGGTAAAGATGAACGAACAGAATGTAAAAAAACAGCGGGAGCAGCTCCTGCTTCTGGATTATTCTGAGATTGTATCAAAATTCATGGTATTTATCAGTGCGGGGATGACGATACGGACGGCCTGGGAACGAATTGCTGCAGGATATGAGAAGACGGTTCAGACAGGAAACCGGAAAGCGAGGCCTGCCTATGAAGAAATGTGCCATACCATATCCCAGCTTAAGAGCGGAATGGCTGAAGGAAGGGCATACGGCGAGTTTGGGCGGAGATGCGGTCTGCAGCCCTACGTAAAACTGGCTGCGCTGCTGGAACAAAACCGGAAAACCGGAAGTAAAAATCTAAAATCTGCTCTGGAGCTGGAGATGGTGTCGGCGTTCGAACAGAGGAAGAATCTGGCCAAAAAACTGGGAGAAGAGGCCGGAACCAAGCTGCTGCTTCCATTGTTCCTGATGCTTGGAGTTGTCATGATTATGATTGTGGTGCCTGCGTTTCTGGCTATTTATTGAGAAGGGAGGTGAATGGTATGGAAATGGTAAAGAAAGAACTGATGGCATTTTTGAAGGAAGAGGATGGCGTGGGTGTGATCGAGATTGTGCTGATCCTGGTGGTTTTAATCGGCCTTGTAATCATCTTCAAAAAGCAGATTACAACCCTGTTGAACAATGTATTCAAGGAAATTAACAGTCAGTCGAAAGAGGTATATTAATATGCGGAAAAGCGGACAGATAACCGTATTTCTAAGTCTGGTTCTGCTGTGCGTCTGCAGTCTGGTGTGCGGGCTCGTGGAGTCCGCCAGGACTGCTGGAGCAGGCTGGTATTTGAAGTTGGCGGCAGATTCCGCCATGGATTCCGTATTCAGCGGCTATCACCGGGAGGCGTGGGAACAGTACCGGCTTTTCCTGCTGGAATACGAAGAGGAGGAGGAACCGGGCAGTACGTGGCTGAAATATATGGAGCCGTATATGGAAGAACACGGCTGGTATCCGGCAGTCATAAAGTCCGCTGCAGTTAAGGGGATTTCCGGTATTACAGATAAACACGGCGCTAATTTAAAACAGGAGATACAGGACTATATGCGGTTTGGTATATGGGATACCGTGTCGGAAGAGTCAGAAGCGGAAAATCTGTGGAAGGAGCTTAAAGAGGCGGAATCCCTGCAGCACGTTTCAGAGGCTTACAGCGGTCATGCAAGGGAGGCGGCCCGCATGGAGCGGGCGCTGGAAGCCATATGGAAATCACTGGAAAGTCAGGAGGAATACAGGCAAAAGGCGGCCGTCAGGCTGGCAGACCGGGATGGGGCCGGATTCCGGACGGCGGCAAAGCAGCTGAAAAAAGAGGGCGGACGTCTTCCGGGGCTGATAAAGACTTATGAGAAGAATGCCGATGACCTGGCTGCCCATTTAGAAAAAACGAGAGAGGAGACAAAACAAAAGTGGGAGGATTTAAGTGAAGGTGTGCGGAGCGCTATGGAGGAGGAACTGGCCGGCTACGAATCCTATATCTCTGAGAATGGAGCCAAACGGCTGGAGATCCGGGCATTAATCCCTGAAGCAGAGGGAAATACAGCAATAATTGACCGTGCAGTGGAACGGTCTTATGAGGTTGAAGAGATAATCGCTGAATGGGATGAGGAGGATGAAGGCGGAGGTCCGGATGAGGGGGCGTTATGGGACTCTGTCGAAGTCGTCTGGGACAGGGTGAAGGTACCGGAGCTTTCCTTTCGGGCAGGCTTAAAGGAAGCGGATAAACAGAATCTTCTGGAACAGATTCAGCAAATGGCAGGACTGAATCTGCTGATGCTGGTTCTCCCTGAAGGGGAGGAGGTCTCAAAAGGTGTCATTCAGACAAAGAGTCTCCCATCGGTTCACCATACAGAAGATATTTTAAAAGACAGTTTTTTGGAGCGCGTATTAACCGATGAATATATAGGCAGATTTTTTACCTGTTTCCGGTCGGAGGACGAAAAGGAGGTGTGCTATGAGCAGGAATATGTGCTGGGAGGCAAATCGACAGATGAAGAAAATCTGAAATCTGCGGCGGCGAGGATTCTGGCGGTGCGGGAAGGCCTTAATCTCATTCACATTCTGTCGGACAGCCAGAAGAGAGAGGAAGCCCATGCGCTGGCTGCAGCAATCACCGGTGTTACCGGAACCGCACCGCTTACCGGCATTGTAGCATTCTTTGTCATGACAGTATGGGCGCTGGGAGAATCGGCAGCAGATGTAAAGGCTCTCCTGGGCGGAGAACGGGTCCCGCTTATAAAGACAAAGGAGACGTGGAACCTGGATTTAGACGGACTCCTGGCTTTGGGAGAACAGGGAAAGGTGGAAGCGGGACAGGAGAAGGGGGTGGGAAAGAACTATGAAGAATACTTAAAGATGCTGATGTTTATGGAACCGGCAGAGCGTCTGTATTATCGGGTAATGGATGTAGTCCAGATCAATCTATCCGTAAAACAGCCGGGTTTTACCATGGAACGCTGTGCCTGTCAGGCAGAGATTGTGGGAACCGGCACCGGAAAACATCTGTTTTGGCTGGGAGGCGATCCGTGTTATACCGTGGAAGTACATACAGACAAAGCATATTAGAACAGGAGGCGGAGGATAATGCCCTTTTTTCAGCGGCCTTTATCAAAGGATTTAAATAATAAAAGATCAGTTACTCTCCAGGTACGAATCCCCCTTGAGCTTCGCGGCCTTCCTGGAAAAAGGGTATTATCTTCCGCCTCCATCCGGAGTCTCTGGTGTGTACGGCCATTGGATTGTCTGCGTATGGGGGTCAGTATAACGGTAGAAGCCGCCCTGGCACTGCCCCTGTTTCTGTTTGCGGTGATGATTTTAATGATGCCCATGATTCTAATGAATGAGAGCAGAAAGATACAGTCAGAGCTGGAACTGGTCTGTGCGGAAATCAGCCAGTATGCAGGCGTACTTCCCGATTCTGCGCTGGAACGTGGAGACTATGAAAAAGGAGGAATTCCGGAGGAGCTCATGGAGGATCGGACAAAGACGGGCTTTCGCATATATGCGGAAGGAAAGATCAGAAGCAGAATCCGCACGGAGAAGGCAGGCCATTTTTCGTTGACGGACTCCAGGATTCTGGAAGATGGAGAAACCATCGACTTAATTCTCCGCTATGAGATGTATCTTCCATTTCCGGTATTTCGAATAAAGAGCGTGCCAATGACTGCCAGGAGCTGCAGAAGGGCGTGGATCGGAAGAACGGGAGGAAAGGGGAATGGGAATTCCGGGCAGGCTGAGAATGATGAACTGGTCTACGTCGGCAAAAGCAGCACACGGTACCACAGAGACAGGAATTGTCATTATCTTTACAATCATATCAGCGTGATTTCCTTTGCCGATGTGGAGAGTGTGAGAAATTCTGATGGACGGAAGTATAAACCATGTGCCAGATGCGGAAGCCAGGCGGGACAGGGAAGTTCTGTTTATATCATGCCAAGCGGGGAGAGTTATCATAGCGACAGGAATTGTTCCTCCATTATCGCCTATGTGCGGGCAGTGCCGTTATCAGAAGCAGAGTATTTAGGTCCGTGTTCTTACTGTGCGGAATAGACGGAAAATGCGGGAGAGGGAAGGGAGAATTCTGATGGAAAAAATGAAATGGAGCCATGTAATCTTTATGACATTTCTGCTGGCCGCGTCATGGCAGGATTTACGGAATAAAAGTGTGAGCATATGGCTGTATCTGGGATATGGGGCAGCAGCTGGTGTTATGAGGCTGATCGGCGGTGGTCCTGTTTTCACGATACTAAGTGGAACGTTGGTGGGAGTGGTGCTTTTGGCCGCAGGCAGACTGACATCAGGTGCGATCGGAAGCGGTGATGGCATGTTTTTCATCGTTAGCGGGCTGTACCTAAGCCTGAATGAAAATATACGGCTGCTTTTAAACGGAATTTTGTGGGGCGGCGTATTTTGTCTGTTTCTGTTCCTGTATGGAAAAAAATACGGAAGAAATATACACAGGATGGCGGTGCCGTTCTTACCGTTTCTGATTCCCGGCTGGATCTGGATGGTGATTTCATGAAGAGACGCCTGAAGGGAAGTTATACCGTAGAAGCGGCCTTCGTAATGGCACTTGTCCTGTGGGCTGTGTTGTTTTCTGTACAGGCGGCCTACCGGCTGCGGGATGAGACTGTGGGGGCCATGGCACTGCATGGAGCCGCAGAGTATCTGCGCCATGGGGAGGAGAAGACAGCAGAAGAGGCTGAGAATTATGCAGAACGTCTGGCAGGGAGACCATTTTCATGGAGCGGCTATCAATTCAGAATAGAACAGACGGAAAGGGTACTGAAGGGCCATCGAATCCATGCATTGGGAACTGCGGGAACCTGGTCCCTTGAAATTAGCCAGGATGAATACGATCCGGAAAATTTTCTGCGAATGTGCAGTCTTCCAGACCGGGAGGAATGAAATGGAAATCACATATAAAAGAGAGCTGAAGCATAACTATCTGATTATAACCCCGGAAGAAGCTTTTTACGACAGCTATGAGATACGGATGCTGGCCTCCAACTGCATTGAAGGCCTCTTAAAATTTCACGTAAAGCAGGTGGACAACAGGAAATCTTATTACTATGAAATTACATCGAGGCAGCCGCTGACACGGATTCTGGAATATCAGAGTCTGGGAGCGGAGCACCTTCGGTGCCTGATTACAGGGATTGTCAGGACTCTGGAGCGGATGGAGACGTATTTACTGCAGGAAGGGCAGATTTTGTTAGAGCCGGAGTATATTTACGTGGAGCCGGAATATTTTTCAGTATATCTCTGTCTCATTCCGGGGCGGCAGGGGGGATTTCCGGAAGAGATGACGGCTCTTTTGCAATATCTTCTGGGAAAGGTCAATCATCAGGACAAGGAGTGCGTGGTGATGGCATACGGACTTTACCAGGAAAGTTTAAAAGAAAATTATGGAATGGCGGATCTTTTAAGACTGACAGGGCTGGATCAGGCGGCTGACAGGAGAATCAGGCAGGGAGAAGAATGGAGTACGGAAGAAAATAACTGGCAGGACGTGGAGATGGAAGAGAGTGGAGGGGATGAGTTTCTGCGGCCGGTGAACAGAAGGAAGATGGAGACGCGGAGTGAACCAGAGTGGAAAGAGCACGGAAAAATAGTGTCTGAAAATAAAAAAATCTTGCAGGCTGGCAATGAAAAAAGAGAAGAAAGGCGGATGAAAAAGAAGACTCTGTTTCAGAATATTTTAACATTATGCACGATTTTAGCAGGAGGTCCCGTTCTCTGCTGGCTTTTATACGGAGGAAGGGGAGTGAAACATTATTGGCCCATTCTGGCTGGTGTGGATGTCCTGACAGCGCTTTTTCTGGCTGTCCGTACCATTGCTTTTGGGTTACATGAGGAAAATCCGGAAGAACGGCATTTCTTTGAAAGGGAGCATAAAAATAGAGACCGGTATGGGGATACGGAAAAACGTCATGAGTGGCAGATGGTATTTCAGGAAGAGCCTGAGACTAATTGTGATATCCCGGTATCAGGTAATCCGGAGGTAAAAATCAGAAATGAAGAGTGCAATACGGTCCTGCTGACGGAGCAGGAACAGCCAGCAAATGCCAGATGTTTCCGCAGTCTGGAACCGGGAGTTCCGGATATTATCATTTCGTATGTTCCGTTTCTTATTGGAAAACAGGAGGGGCTGGCAGATTACGTTTTATCCCGGGATACAGTCAGCCGTCTTCATGCAAAAATAGACAGAGAAGGGGAAGAGTATAGAATTACGGACTTAAATTCGACAAATGGCACCATGGTGGGAGGCAGGCTGCTGGAGACGAATGAAACCGCGCCGTTATTGCCCGGAGAAGAAGTTTATATTGCAAATGTAGGATTTATATTTACATAAAGCGGCAAATTGTGCTAGAATGGTCGTAAGATTAGAAGGAGAGCACAATGGAAGATTTGTACGGACGAAAAAAAGCATATGTGAATATCGGGCTTATCGCGCTAAACGTGCTGTACTTCCTTTTTCTGGAGGCGACAGGTTCTTCAGAGAATACTTCATTCATGGTAGCGCATGGTGCCATGTACGCGCCGCTGGTAATAGAACGTGGTGAATATTACCGGTTGATTACCTCTGTATTTATGCATTTTGGAATCAGCCATATCATGAACAATATGTTGATTCTTTTTATCCTGGGTGACAATCTGGAAAGAGCCCTGGGCCATATAAAATATCTGTTTTTCTACCTGATTTGCGGTGTGGGCGCCAATATTGTTTCCATGATCGTGAATTTAGGGGAATACCGAAACGTCGTATCAGCCGGCGCCTCGGGAGCTATCTTTGGTGTGATAGGCGGACTCTTATACGCCGTCATCATAAATCGCGGCCGGTTGGAGGACCTGAGTACCCGACAGCTGGTTGTGATGATCGTATGTTCCCTGTATTTTGGCTTTACCAGCACAGGTGTTGATAATGCCGCGCATATTGCAGGTTTATTGATAGGCATTGTAATGGGGATTCTTTTATACCGCAAGCCCAGGAAAAAACGCAATACCGAGATATGGGGATAAAATGGAAGGAGGTGAGAGTGTGAGGGATGACAATTGTATTTTTTGCAAAATTGCTAATGGCGAGATTCCGTCAGAAACCATTTACGAAGACGAGACGTTTCGTGTAATTCTGGATTTGGGTCCGGCATCAAAAGGACATGCTTTGATTCTTCCAAAGCAGCATTACAGTGACATCTGTGAATTGGATGAGGATGTCGCGGCCAGGGTCCTTCCACTGGCAGCAAAGATAGGAACGGCGATGAAGAAATCTTTGAATTGCGCCGGGTTCAACGTAGTCCAGAATAACGGGGTGGAAGCAGGACAGACTGTATTTCATTTTCATGTGCACATTATTCCTCGTTATGAGAAAGGGCCTGTTATGGTTTCGTGGGTACCGGGAGAGGTGAGCCCGGAAGAATTAACAGAAACAGGAGCTGCCATAAGGAGCACCCTGTAACCAAAGGGGGCATAGGAGATGAGCATGCAACAAGATGAAGATATGTTGTTACAGTCGATTTATGAAGAGTATCAGGGAACGCTCCGCCGGATTGCGAGAGCGCTGAATGTTCCCAACATGGAACTGGAAGATGTAGTTCAGGAAACGTTTATTGCTTATTTTAGGAAGTATTCATTAACATGGTCGCCAACGCTTAAGAAGGCGATGCTGGTGAAAATCTTAAAGGGAAAAGCAATTGACTGTCTCAGAAAGAATGGACATTATGAAAAGGTCAGTCTTGATGAGGAGAATTCAATAAGATGTATTGAGATGCTGACCACCTATGTGGTAACAGATCCCATTGATATTATTATCAGTGAGGAATCGATACAGAGGATTACTACGGAAATTGCCAATATGAGGCAGGAATGGAAAGAGATGGCTGTTTTGTATTTTCTCGAGCAGAGAACCATTCCGGAGATTTGTGAAATGCTGGAGATACCGGGAACGGTTTGCCGCTCCCGGATTTACAGGACAAGAATGTGTCTGAAAAAGATTCTCGGACCGAAATACGATATTTAAAAATTATGAATACTTAGTTATGAATGCTTAGTTTGAAGCCAGAGATTCGATCATATCCACGATTGTATCCACGGCATTATGCAGTTCACTCTGTTCCATGCGGCTGATATAGGTTTGACGGTCATGGTAGGTTTGAGTAATGGCCTGGAACAGGGAATCGTCAGAAAGATTCTCTTCTTCCAGAACGCAGCTGAAGCCCTGCTTTTCAAAGGATTTTGCGTTTAAGATCTGATCGCCGCGGCTGGCAGCAGCAGAAAGCGGAATCAGAATGTTAGGTTTGTGGAGTGCCAGAATTTCACAGATAGAATTGGCTCCTGCCCTTGATATCATTAGATCCGCTGCAGCAAATAAATGTTTTAAGGGTGCATCAACGTACTCATACTGTACATATCCCCGGGTGGCTTTCAGACTCTCATCCAGATTGCCTTTTCCGCAGATATGTATTACCTGGAAGCTCTCAAGCAGTCTTGGAAGGATATGGCGTACAGAGCGGTTAACGGTAACGGAACCGAGACTGCCTCCAATAATGAGAATAATGGGGCGGTTAGCAGACAAACCGGTGTGTTTAAGTCCAGTCAGCCGATCGCCCTGCAGGAGTTCTTTACGTATGGGGGATCCGGTAAGGCATGCCTTTTCTTTTGGAAGGTATCCCAGGGTTTCCGGGAAATTACAGCAGATTTTAGCCGCTGATGGAATACAGATTTTATTAGCCAGTCCGGGCGTCATATCGGATTCATGGATAATAACCGGAATTTTATAATGCTTTGCCGCAAGAACTACGGGAACGGCAACAAATCCGCCTTTGGAAAATACGACATCCGGCCGATGAAGCTTAATCAGCTTTCGGGCCTCGCCATATCCTTTAACAACGCGGAATGGGTCAGAAAAATTTTTGATGTCAAAATACCTGCGGAGTTTACCGGAGGAGATACCATCATAGGGAATTCCTGCTCCTTCGATCAGTTTCCGTTCGATTCCCTGATATGATCCAATGTAACGGATCTCGTAGCCATGTTCTTTCAGAGATGGAATCAGAGCAAGGTTCGGGGTAACATGTCCGGCGGTTCCGCCGCCGGTTAAAATGATTTTTTTCATAAGACGTTGCCTCCCAATTTCGATATACTATTATAGTAAACGTTAGCAACAAAATGTCAACCCCAAAGCGTGTGGGAACTTCAGGATAACCTGTAATTATGAGGTGTGTGCGTGGACCAGGATAGGAATCATGGAAAAAAATGTTCTGTTTTCAACCAAATAAAATATTTTTTTACACGACAAGTAAGGATGGATGCACGGTTGCTTGATTTTATGCAGGAGCACCCGGAAATAGCACCTGATTCTGATCCGCTCGAAGCGCCGCCAGATGAATTCCAGAAAATATTGGACGAAATGGAAAAAAGAGGGATTAAGCCTGCTGTTAAAAGACAGATAAAAGTAAAGACACGCCTGAGCCAAGCTGGAAATTATATGCGGAAACCTGCGTTTGTTGCGTTGTTGGTGGTTTTGATCGTTGGGGGGACTTCTGTGGGGACGTCGGCGAAGAAGGCTTATGATTATAGGATGAGAGAGAGAGGGAGAGGAAACGGAGACATTATATGGAATAATGATGAGTATGTTTTGACTAAAGAAGATGAAATTAATGATATATATCTTAAAATTGAGGAAAGGCTGAATATTAAGCCACTTAAATTTATGTTCTTACCTTTTGGTATGAAATTTGATGAATTAAAAATTGTTGGTGATCATGCTAATATTAAATTTTTCTATGAGAATAAAGCTTTTAACTGTGTTCAATCAAAGAAACCTGTAACCTCATCTAACAATGTAGTATCTGATAGGAGGGTGTATAAACAAATATATAATGAATGGTTAGATATTAGTATACCTATTGAAAAAAATAAACTTAATGATAAAGTTGAATATAGTGCAAAATTTGACTTGAATGGTTGTTATTTTTATATATCTGGTATTATTGATGAAGACAATTTTGATAAAATAATAGAAAATTTGAATTATTAAGGAGAAGTATATTATGAAAAAAGGATTATTAAATATAATTTTGAGTAGCGTCATTTGCATTGCATTTGCAACCCCTGTTTTTGCTCAAAATATATACTTTACAGATTCAAAACAAATAACAAATGCAGCAGTTAAGACAAGTCAGGATATAACAAAACAACCGAGAGGGAATATTATTTCAACCGGTATTTTGGAAGTATCTAATCCCGGTGGTGGCGAAATTGGTGTGTTTATGCAAACCTTAACTCATGTTGATGTAGATGAAACCGTATTTGGTATTTATTTAGATAGATGGATTGAGAGTGAACAGAGGTGGGCTACAGTGGCGGACTATAAATTCACATATAATAAAGAAAATAGTCCGGATGAAGATTTAATGACTAAAGCAATATCGTTTAATGTAGTGGGACAGCCTGCAGAATGTTACTATAGATTGCGGGGAGTCCATTTAGTTAGCGTTAATGGAAATAGAGAGATGCTTACAACTAAAACTGATGGAGTGTTAATTACCAAATAAAAAAATTAAATTCCCCTTGGTTTATTTTAATAGCCCAAGGGGAATTTATTATATACAGATTTTAAAAGCGGATTTTTAAATTGCTACCCCACTCCTCCTCCTTAAACCCAACCAAAACAAAATCTTCCCCCACAACAATCGGGCGTTTTACCAGCATTCCATCTGTAGCCAGCAATTCCAGCTGTTCCGTCTCAGTCATTTCTGGAAGACGATCTTTTAAATTCTGTTCTTTGTATAAATTTCCACTTGTGTTAAAAAACTTTTTCAGGGGAAGTCCGCTTTTTTTGTACCAGGCTTCCAACTCTGATACGGACGGATTTTGTTCTTTGATGTGGCGGGCTTCGTACGGGATTTGGTGGTCGTCGAGCCACTTGCGGGCACGCTTACAGGTGCTGCAGGGAGGATACTGTAAAAATAATATGTTCATAATAGACATTCCTTTCTTTTAATCAATTTAACTGCTGAATATTTAATGTGATTTCCTACAGGCATTGAAAGCCTTTTAGGACGATGGAGCCTTTGGTACTCGGGACAACCGGCCTTGACTCTATTTTATCCTGGAATGCCCTGAATGAAAAGGGGATTTTTGAATAGAATGTAGTAATAGATAGATTTGAGGAGTTTCAATGAGCTTTATTTTATTCTTGTCGGAGGCAATGGTTCCGCTGATTATTTTTTATATTGTAGGATTTGGAATTCTCTCTAAACGTCCGGTCTTTGATGATTTTATGAATGGCGCCAAAGATGGAATGAAGACGGTTGCCGGAATTATGCCGACGTTGATCGGATTGATGACTGCGGTGGGTGTGCTTCGCGCTTCAGGTTTTCTGGATTTCCTGGGAGAACTTTTGAAGAATCCGGCAAGCTGGCTTTGCCTTCCGGCGCCGGTGGTGCCTGTGATCCTGGTCCGCCTTGTGTCGAACTCGGCGGCAACCGGACTTGTGCTTGATATCTTTAAGGAATACGGTACAGATTCTTATGTCGGCATGCTGACATCTATTTTAATGAGCTGTACGGAGACTGTGTTTTACTGCCTCAGTATCTATTTCGGTACTGTTAAAATCAAGAAAACCAGGTATACAATGGGAGGCGCATTGGCGGCTACTGCTGCGGGAGTGGCGGCCAGCATTGTTTTGAGCCGTTTTTTGGCATAAAAACCAGTATTTAAACAGTTTTTTAAGAATTTTATAAGAATTCAGGTGGTTGCCTTAGGATTCATTATCATGTATAATCATGAGGAAGCTTTTATTGGCAGGAACGTAGGAAAGGGATTGACGTGGATACTTACGGGACTCTTAACGAAGTATTGGTAAGATTGTTTCGCGATATTATGGACATAGAACAACAGGCCATTATTACATCTGAGTTTAATGACTTGACGAATAATGATATGCATGTCATAGAAGCCATTGGGATCGAAGAACCGAAGAATATGTCAACTATAGCAAAAGAGCTTTCTGTGACAGTCGGGACACTGACGATTGCGATGAACAGTCTGGTAAAGAAGGGCTATGTGACTCGTCAGAGAGGAAAAGAGGACCGCCGCGTTGTCTATATATTCCTTTCAGAAAAAGGAAGGGCTGCTTACGAGCATCATGCCAGATTCCATAAGGATATGATCGATGGCGTCATCGGTCAGCTGAGCGGAGATGAGGTAGAAGCTTTGATTAAAGCTCTGACCAAGTTGAATACCTGGTTCCGGAGCCTTGAGGAGAACTAGAAGGAGGCTATAATTAATCATGAAAAAATTCATCATGTGTTTTGTAGGAGCGATGCTGGTATTATCTTTGGCGGCATGTACACCAACTCCTGTAAAACAGTCAGAATCAGCAACAGAGCCTATGGTTGAGGCATCGACCGGCGGGGCCAGCGATAAAGTACCGGACCCGAACGTAGAACCGATGGAGATCATATCTGTATACAGTTCCAATGAAGATGCGACCGGTTTAAATCAGGCAATGGACGCGGTAGATGAACTGACAGCTCAGTCGCTTGTCGATAAGCTGATTGAATATGGTGTTTTAGAAGAAGGGACTGAGGTCCTTAATTTTGACACAAAAGACGGTGTTGGTACCCTCGATCTGTCGAAAGTACCGAGCAGCGGAACATCAGGGGAGATGCTGATGCTGACGGCCATTGGAAATACATTTACAGAGAATTTTGAACTGGACAAGCTGAAACTGCTTGTGAACGGAAAGAATTATTCCAGCGGACATATCGAACACGGAGATAATGATTATCTGGAATACAACAGGGATTATAAGAAGATGTAAGATGGAAGATAAATAAAGGTGCCGTTTAACCGCTGATTCCGGGTGGTTAAACGGCACCTTTATTGAATGTAAAGAGTCTTACGGTTTCAACGATGATTCTTCTGTTAATTCTCCTGCAAATTCTCCTGCTAATCCATCTGTTCCGCCAGCCACAGCCGGAAATATGGCTGTATAATACTGAACTGAGCCGGACCTATATCGAGAAGGAAGGTATGAAACGCTTTTAGATCAAACTGATCCTTTAAAATCTTTTCAGCAGTATTTCTCATTTCCATAATTTCCAGATAGCCTACGTAATACTCCATATAGTTGGTAGGATTCTCTACCAGACTGTAATAGATAGTATCTGCCACATCACTGTCACCGATATTATAAAATTTGCTGAGATAATCTTTTACCTGTCCTTTGTCCCAGCCATCGTAATTGATACAGATATCGAGCAAAGCATACAGACCAAGAGAGATGGCGGAATTGCGGGCTAAAAGCTGCCCCATGCTGGGATCGAGCCCGTTATCCAGAGTGTAGGAATAATACTCTACATAGGTGGCCCAGCCCTCTGAATAACTGGAGAAGGAGAGAATTCTCCGAAGATCACAGGTATTATGGCTGGTAAAGTAGACGTTCTGGTATAAATGTCCGGGGTATCCTTCATGAGCCAGTGTTGGGAACAGATCTTCATTTTGAAATCTGGTGCCGCCATTGATGTATATGACATTATCCTGATAGCGGTCCAGCGGAGGAACAAGGTAAAATGCTGGACTTAAGGTACCTTCCAGCGCCTTGGGAACATATTTGACCTTATAACTGCACTCAGGAAGGGCAGGGAAATCTTTGGAGATCTGCCCGTTCAATGATTTTAAAATTTCATCGGGCTTAGTGTACTGAAAGGTATAGGTATCCAGGGCGTCAACCAGTTCAGGATGTGTCTGAACGATTTCCCCTAATGCCTTTAAATCGGAATTTAACTGTTTCTCAATGGCTTTCTGCAGCTTTAAAACCGTGTCATAGGAGGTGGCAGTGTTGGATTTCACCAGATATTCAAAATATTCTTTTCCCTGCGGGAATTCACTTAACCCTTTTTCATTCGTTCCGGTACCCATCAGTGCGGTGATTCCGTCAATCAGGTTTTTATACGCAGGGATAAAATGATCTTTTAATACAGCCAGGTTTTGTTCTTTATAGGCCGCTTTTTCTTCCGGTGATGCGTCAGTAAGTGCATCAACGCGTTCGTTAAAGGTCTCTGCCAGAAAACTGTGATCCGGCTGAATGAGATACGCTTCGCATGACTGAAGTACATGGTCGGCGGCTGTGTCGCACATGAAAAGCCCTGCTTCTGATTTTTCTTTTTCAAATTCCAGAATCTGTTCATAGTATGTATCGATGGTGGACAGAAGGGCCAGATAGTGATCCACGTCTTTTTTGCTGTAAAATGCATATTCTGCCAACAGGACAGGCAGCTGCGCCTGAATGCCGATGGTACTGGTTAATGGCTGTGCATAGAGCTCCATCCCTTCCGAGGATAATTCCGTCTCCAGATAGGAGGAGAGAATTTTATAGGTAAGTTTCTGTTCCTTCGTCAGTTTCTTTATATCGATGGACCCAAGTGCTTTCTTTAAATCCCGCATCTCATTATAGTTTTTCTTCATGCTTCCCAGGGAGAATTCCCCAAAGGTATCAGGGATTTCCGTGATGCCGCGCGAGGCGGGATCGGCCAGTGTGTAATGAAGATCCAGGCCCGAATTACTGAGTTCCTCTTTAAAAATGGTCTGAGTAAGAGCGTCAAATTGATTCTGGACGCTCACATGATCCGCCTGGTACTGTTCGTACTGGGCGGAAGACGGTTCCGCCGGTGCAGGCGTCTTTGGTCCTGCGCAGGCCGTCAGCATGGAGGCTGAGAGAAGAAGGGCCAGCAGACGGCGGGCCTGTTTTACGTGTTTGTTTGTCATAGTTGTTCCTCCAATATTCACTATTATAATTATATGGAGAAAAAGAGAACTCATGAGTGGAACTTTGGCCAAAAACAACGTATTTTTCAGTTCCGACGGAAGTTCCGGCCAGTTTCCTGCTTGACAAACCGGATGGAAACTATTACACTAAGAGTTACAAATCCAGTTTATATAGGAATGCAGAGAAAAGAAGAGTAAGAAGAGTGCTTCATGTGCAGAGACTCCCGGAAGCTGAAAAGGGAGCTTGAGGTCCTTCCCAACATGGTCTTGGAGCAGCAGAGCCGAAGTGGCGGTTACCGCCTTTAAGCTTTGACGGTTACACCCGTTATCGTGTCAGACTGTAATCCCGTTTTGGATGGGAGCGCAGCCGATGAGGTCCGTGTCGCGAGGTACGGACAAATTAAAGTGGTAACACGGGAACTATTCCGTCTTTAAGTGTCCTGAAAGGATATTTATAGGCGGTTTTTTGTGTAATAGGGAAGTGTCCCCCGCGATTCAAAAAAAGTCTTTCAGGCAGGACCGTTTATTTTTCAGGATTGCATGTAGTTTGTGATAAGATGTACAGGAGGGAAAAAACAATGTGTAAAGATTGTAAGAAAGAACCGTATTATATTACTACTGCCATCGCCTATGCGTCGGGAAAACCCCACATCGGCAATACGTATGAGGCAGTGCTGGCAGATGCGATTGCCCGTTTTAAGAGAGCGGAAGGGTATGATGTATTTTTCCAGACAGGAACAGACGAACACGGCCAGAAAATAGAAGAAAAGGCCGCGGCAGCAGGCGTAACACCACAGGAATTCGTGGATCAGGCCGCGGGGCAGATTAAGACGATCTGGGATCTGATGAACACGTCCTATGATAAATTTATACGTACCACAGATAAGGACCATGAGGCTCAGGTGCAGAAGATATTTAAGAAACTGTACGATCAGGGCGACATTTACAAAGGCTATTATGAGGGGCTTTACTGTACTCCCTGCGAATCCTTTTTTACAGAGTCTCAGCTGGTTGACGGCAAATGTCCGGACTGCGGCCGTGAGGTTAAGCCTGCGAAGGAAGAGGCGTATTTCTTCCGTATGAGCAAATATGCAGATCGCCTGATTAACCATATTAATGAACATCCGGAGTTTATCCAGCCGGTTTCCAGGAAGAATGAGATGATGAATAATTTCCTTCTTCCGGGTCTTCAGGACCTTTGTGTATCCAGAACAACATTTAGCTGGGGTATTCCGGTTACCTTTGATCCGAAGCACGTAACTTATGTATGGCTTGACGCGCTGACCAACTATATCACGGGAATTGGATACGACTGTGATGGAGACAGTACGTTACAGTTTGCTAAGCTCTGGCCTGCAGACCTTCATCTGATAGGAAAGGATATCATCCGCTTCCACACCATTTACTGGCCGATTTTCTTAATGGCCCTTGATCTGCCGCTTCCCAAGCAGGTATTTGGCCATCCGTGGCTGCTTCAGGGTGACGGCAAGATGAGTAAATCCAAGGGAAATGTTCTCTATGCGGATACTCTGGTAGACTTTTTCGGCGTGGATGCCGTGAGGTATTTTGTTCTCCATGAGATGCCGTTTGATAACGACGGCGTGATCTCATGGGAGTTAATGGTGGAGCGTATGAACTCTGACCTGGCCAACATCCTTGGAAATCTGGTAAACCGTACGATTTCCATGTCCAACAAGTATTTTGGCGGGGTGGTTGCCAATGCGGGAGACACGGAAGAGGTGGACGACGATTTGAAGGCAGTCGTACTGGACGAAGTGAAAAAGACCCGTGAGAAGATGGAGAAGCTTCGCGTGGCCGATGCCATTACCGAGATTTTCAATATATTCAGAAGAAGCAATAAATATATTGATGAGACGACGCCATGGGTTCTGGCAAAGGACGAGGCGAAAAAGGGCCGGTTGGAGACCGTGCTCTATAACCTGACAGAAGCGATTACCATTGGCGCTTCCCTGCTGGAATCCTTCATGCCGGATACTTCCGCAAAGATTCTGGAGCAGCTTCACACAGAGAAGCGCAGTTTGGAGCAGATGGATCAGTTTGGGCTTTACCCATCCGGAAACCATGTGACGGATAAGCCGGAGATCCTTTTTGCCCGTATGGACATGAAAGAGGTAATGGAGAAAGTAGAAGCCATGCAGTCTGCTTCGGCTGCCGGAACAGCACAGGAAGGTGCCGGTGAAGAAGCGGACGCACCGGAGGTTATTGATATTGAGGCAAAGCCGGAGATTTCCTATGATGATTTTGCTAAGCTTCAGTTCCAGGTAGGCGAAATCATTGCCTGCGAGGCAGTGGCGAAGTCTAAAAAGCTGCTCTGTTCCCAGGTTCGTATCGGAAGTCAGGTAAAGCAGATCGTAAGCGGAATCAAGGCACACTATTCTCCGGAAGAGATGGTGGGCAAGAAGGTTATGGTGGTTGTAAACTTAAAGCCTGCAAAGCTGGCGGGAGTCTTGTCTGAGGGCATGCTTCTGTGCGCTGAGGATGCGGAAGGCAATTTATCCCTTATGGTACCGGAGAAATCGATGCCTGCGGGAGCAGAAATCTGTTAATAGAGTAGATAATAAGGGTTAGTACAGCGTATTGCAGGTTCTTATGCATATAGAGCACCCGCTGTTCACACCAGGACTGTACCTGCAAATCTGGCCGCAGGATTCACGATGCCACTGATTTGCAGACGCATCTCCCATGTGAATATCGGGAACTCTGAGCTCAGGAATCTCCGATACGCTGTACTAAATTCCGGGAATCCGGTCCCGGATTTTGAAAGGAGAACGGATGGAGCAGACGCTGCCCAAATATGGAGCCAACCAACGGTCAGGAGGAATATCGGGAAATACGCTGAAGATGATTGCGATAATCACCATGCTCATTGATCACATTGGAGCGGGAGTCGTGGAACCATATCTGAGTATGAATATGGGAGCCATGGATGGAAATGAAATGTTTAACCGCCTGTATTACCTGGACAGGGGCCTGCGCATAATCGGACGGGTGGCCTTTCCAATCTTCTGTTTCCTTTTAGTGGAGGGCTTTCTCCACACACGTGATGTGAAAAAGTATGGAAGCCGCCTGCTTCTGTTCAGTTTGATCTCAGAGGTTCCGTTTGATCTGATATTTTTTAATACCTGGTTTTATCCGGGATATCAGAATGTCTATATTACACTGTTTATCGGACTTGTGGTACTGGCCGGCTATCAGCGCTGTGAGTATGATGTGGTTAAGAAGATGCTTGTGGCAGCGGCAGGATGCGCAGCGGCGTATCTGCTGAGATGCGATTATGATATCAGCGGTATTGTGATGATTGTTATTCTGTATGAATTTCACAATAATAAATATTATCAGATGCTTGCGGGAGGATTAATGGCAGCGATAGAAAGTATCATCGCTTTTGGGGCTGCGGCACTGGCATTTATTCCAATCAGCATGTATAATGGTACAAGAGGACGGATGAATCTAAAGTATTTCTTCTATTGGTTCTATCCGGTTCATTTAACGGTTTTATATCTGATTCAGCTCCTGGTTGTCAGGTGACGGGCCTGATCCGGTTCGCACGGACGTAACAGGATTCTGAGATATGAGGTAAGAGAATGATGATATTTGATACACACGCTCATTATGACGATGAGCAGTTTGATGAGGACCGTGAGGAACTCCTGAATTCCATGCACACACACGGAGTGGAGGCGGTTACGAATATTGGGTCCAGCCTTGCCGCTTCACGCAGAACGATCGGACTGACAGAGCAGTATCCATTAGTCTATGGCGCCATAGGCGTCCATCCCAATGAGGTGGGAGAACTGGAGGAGGACGGCATTGCCTGGCTGAAAGAAATGTGCGCTCTTCCTAAGATCGTGGCCGTGGGTGAAATCGGGCTCGATTATTACTGGGATGAACCGGGGCACGACATTCAGAAAAAATGGTTCGAGCGTCAGCTGGAGCTGGCCCGGGAAGTAAAGCTTCCGGTTGTGATTCACAGCCGTGATGCTGCAAAAGACACACTGGATATGATGAAGGCACTTCATGCAGAGAAGATCGGCGGAGTGATTCACTGCTTTTCTTATACGAAAGAGATGGCGCGGGAATACTTAAATATGGGATTTTATCTCGGAATCGGCGGAGTCGTGACCTTCAAAAATGCCAAAAAGCTGAAAGAGGTTGTGGAGTACATGCCGATGGAACAGATGGTTTTAGAGACAGACTGCCCTTATCTTTCACCCGTTCCAAACCGCGGCAAACGCAACTCATCTTTGAATCTTCCGTATGTGGTGGAGGAAGTGGCCCGTATAAAGGGGATATCGGAGGACGAAGTAATAGAGATAACAAACAGAAACGCGAAAACAATGTACAGGCTTTGATGGAGGGCGCGAATGGCGACACTGGGAAACCCCCAAAAGACGATTGAGATCATACAGAAATATGAATTTGCATTTCAAAAGAAGTTCGGACAGAATTTCCTGATTGATACCCATGTGCTGGAGAAAATCATTGCAGCGGCTGGTGTGACGGAGGACGACTGTGTGCTGGAGATTGGCCCGGGAATTGGGACCATGACGCAGTATTTGGCGGAACATGCACGACATGTGATAGCGGTGGAGATTGATACGAATCTGATTCCAATCCTTGAGGAAACACTGAAGGATTACGGGAATATTACTGTCATCAACAATGATATTTTAAAGGTTGACATCAATAAACTGACAGAAGATTACAATGACGGCCGGCCGATTAAGGTAGTTGCCAATCTTCCTTATTATATTACGACACCGATTATTATGGGGCTCTTTGAGGGCGGAGTTCCCATAGATAATATTACCGTCATGGTACAGAAAGAGGTGGCGGAGCGCATGCAGGTAGGGCCGGGATCCAAAGACTATGGGGCGCTGTCCCTGGCAGTACAGTATTATGCGGATGCCTATATCGTGGCCAATGTTCCGCCTAATTGCTTTATCCCAAGGCCGGGGGTGGGATCTGCCGTGATCAGGCTGACAAGGCATAAGGAACCGCCGGTGGAGGTGGATGATCCGAAGCTGATGTTCAAGCTCATACGTGCGTCTTTTAACCAGAGGCGGAAAACTCTGCAGAACGGGCTGAATAATTCACCTGAGCTGCCGTTTGACAAAGAGGAGATTGGGGCTGCTATCGAGAGTCTGGGCGTCACTCCCCAGATTCGCGGGGAGGCGCTGACGCTAAAACAGTTTGCAGATTTAAGCAACTATTTTACACGCAACAGGGGGTAATATGTCAGATTCACTCATTACAAAAAAAGCGATTGCCGCGGCGTTGAAACAGGTATGCAGGGAAAAGCCGTTTGACAAGATATCAATTGCCGATATTACCGCGGTATGCGGATTAAACCGTCAGACGTTTTATTATCATTTTCAGGATAAATATGAGCTGCTCAGCTGGATCTATTATAATGAGAATTTTTCCAGGATCACAGAGGATATTACCTTCGATAACTGGGATCAGAAGATCCTGGAGATGCTTCAGATTATGGAAAAAGAGAAGACGTTTTATGTAAATACGCTGAAGGAACAGGAACACACATTTGAAAGCTACTTGTTCGAGATGGCCAAGGCTCTGTTCTTAGAGGCAATTGCCAGATTGGATGAGAAAAATCATTTAAATGATGTGGAAAGGGAGTTCGATGCTGAATTTTATGCGTATGGGATATGCGGAGTCATCGTTTCCTGGACCCAGAGCGGAATGAGAATTAAGCCGGAAATTGTGGCGGAGCACTTAAGAAGCCTGGCCAAGGATACCGAGCGAATCGGTTATATCCGCAGCCAGGGCCTCCTTTAAGAAACCTTATCCATGATATAGCTGATACACTCTTCCATAGAGGAAGTCTTGATCAGCTGGAGCAGTTCATCGTATTTTATACGACATTCACACGGGGAAGGATGGAACTTGTTTAAAAGTTCTTCGATATTACGGGCCGTCCGTTCCGGTGATTTTTTGCTGTTTTTTAAAAAATGGAAGAGAGCCGTTTTAAACACGGATTCCCTTAGATGTTCCTGCATGGTTGCAGACATGACAATCCCCCCTGACTAATCTGATCCTGTAATCAGTATTTATAATTTTATGCTGTAATCTGACTCTATTGTAGAAGATGAGAATTGATTTATCGATAGACAAAATAGAGAAAATGTCTGGTTTTGCGACACCATATTCACGGTGTCGTTTTTTTTGACATTAAAAAATTCATGTATGGTGACAGGCCAGATGAAGTATGCTAATATTAGGCTATGAACAGTAACCGATTGATGAGGTAAGAAAGGAAACGGATATGAAGAAGAAAAATGGACTGGGAAAAGCGATTGTCTGGGGCGCAGCGGCAGCGGCAGCCGGTGTAGCGGCAAAAAAGGCATACGATAATTCAAAAAAGAGACAGGAAGAGAAAGTAGAGAACGTATCGGATCAGGTTATGGAGAACCGCAGTTACGAAGGAAAGAACGCCTATTTTGTTGGAGGCGGTCTCGGAAGCATGGCAGGAGCGGCGTACTTAATCCGTGACTGTAAGTTTCCGGCAGAGCAGATCACAATTTATGAAGGCATGCATATCCTCGGCGGCAGCAATGACGGAATCGGCACTCCGGAAGGCGGATTCGTCTGCAGGGGCGGCAGAATGTTAAATGAAGAAACGTATGAGAATTTCTGGGAGTTATTTGGTTCGATTCCATCACTCAATAACCCGGACAGAAGCGTGACTGAGGAGATATTGAATTTTGATCATGCACACCCGACGCATGCGAAGGCTCGTCTGGTCGATAAGGATGGCAATATCCTTGATGTGAAGAGCATGGGATTTACTCAGGAGGAGCGCATGGCTCTGCTGAAGCTGATGAACACACCGGAGGATAAACTGGATGATATGACGATCGAGCAGTGGTTTGCGGACATGCCGCATTTCTTTACCACGAATTTCTGGTATATGTGGCAGACGACCTTTGCATTCCAGAAATGGAGCAGTCTGTTTGAATTCCGCCGCTATATGCGCCGGATGATTCTGGAATTTTCCCGGATTGAGACACTGGAAGGCGTAACGAGAACCCCGTTAAATCAGTATGACAGTGTTATCAAACCTCTGGAGACGTATTTGAGAGACAAAGGTGTTCATTTTATTGAAAACTGTACCGTAACGGATATTGACTTTGCAGATGGCGATGGAATTACTGTAAAAACTCTTCATCTGGATGACAACGGAGAGGAAAAGGCCGTGGAACTCCAGGAAGGAGATATCTGCATTATGACCAATGCGTGCATGACGGACAGCGCGACTCTGGGCGATCTCCATACACCGGCTCCGGAACCGGAATTAAAGCCGATTTCGGGTGAACTCTGGAGTAAAGTGACAATGAAGAAACCGGGACTGGGGAATCCGGAACCATTCTTTGGCGATGTGCATGAGACGAACTGGGAGAGCTTTACCGTGACGAGCCGTGGAAATAAGCTGTTAAAAATGATTGAGAATCTCACAGGCAACGTTCCGGGAAGCGGAGCTCTGATGACATTTAAGGATTCAAGCTGGCTGATGAGTATCGTTATCGCAGCGCAGCCGCATTTTATCAATCAGCCGATGGATGAGACCATTTTCTGGGGATACGGTCTGTATACGGATCAAGTGGGCGATTATGTGAAGAAACCGATGAAGGATTGTACTGGTGAGGAAATGCTGACAGAACTTCTTCATCATCTGCATATGGAAGATCATCTGGATGAGATTATGGCTGATGTGGTCAATGTCATTCCATGCATGATGCCTTACGTAGATGCGCAGTTCCAGCCCCGTAAGATGACAGACCGTCCGAACGTGGTTCCGGAGGGATCAACTAACTTTGCCATGATCAGCCAGTTTGTGGAGATTCCGGATGATATGGTATTTACAGAAGAATATTCCGTACGTGCGGCCAGAATCGCGGTATATACATTGATGGATGTGGATAAGGCAGTCTGCCCGGTTACGCCATACGTAAAGGATCCGAAGGTGTTATTAAAAGCAGTACAGACGGCATACCGTTAATTAGATCAGGATGCCGGGAAGCAGAGCAAATCTGCTTCCCGGTTTTTTGATTACTTTTTTGATACATCCATGAATCTTCCAAAAAATGAAAGAATTTTACGGATTGCAAGAAACTTAAATATATGATATGCTATAGACTGCGCTGTCTGCCACAGACAGACAAAGAGAAAAGATATGGAGGGAAAGTAACATGAAAAAAATGGCACTTGTATTAGCTGCTGTTCTGGCTTCCGGTATGGTTCTGACCGCGTGCGGCGGATCCGGCAATGGGGCAAAGGAAACAACAGGTAATCAGGCATCGACCACAACTACAACAACAACCGGCGGACTTGATCTTGCTGTTCAGATCGGACCTGATCCGGAGACGGTAGATCCGGCTTTAAACACAGCAATTGATGCATCTAATGTCATTCTGCATGCATTTGAGACGCTTCTTACCTTTGACGAGAACAATGATATTGTTCCAGGACAGGCTGAATCTTTTGACGTGAGCGATGACGGACTTACTTATACATTCCATCTTCGGGATGGCTTAAAGTGGAGCGACGGCTCTGATTTTACGGCGGAAGACTTCGTTTATTCCTGGAAGCGTCTGGCAGATCCGATGACTGCGGCTCCGTATGCGGCAGACATGCTGTCTATGGTAAAGGGATATGATGAGGCCGCAGCAGGTGATATTGATGCTCTTGGGGTATCTGCACCTGACGCAAAGACTCTGGTAGTAGAATTATCCAGTCCTTGTGTTTACTTTGATAAAATCATCACTCATGCAAGTATGGCTCCTGTGAAAAAGGATGTCGTAGATGCCAATGGCGATCAGTGGGCTCTGGCTCCTGAGACCTATATCTCTAACGGACCGTTAAAGATGATCGAGTGGGTACCGGGATCTCATATGACTTTTGCAAAGAACGAAAATTACTGGAACGCTGATAAAGTTACCTTAAACTCCTTAAAGTTCGTTCTGATGGAAGATTCCAACGCAGCTTACAGCGCTTACCAGACTGGCGAAGTGCAGATGATTAAGGATATTCCGACGGAGGAGATTCCGAGCCTTCAGGATAGTCCGGATTACCATCTGGATCCTCGTCTTGCAACTTCTTATACAATCTTTAACACACAGAAGGCACCGTTTGATGATGCAAAAGTGCGTATGGCCCTGAGCCTTGCCGTTGACCGTGAGTATGTAGCAAATACGCTGATGATCGGCACGGTTGCCCCGGCAACTAACTTCGTAGGCCCTGGCATCTCTGATGCAGAAGCTGGTTCTTCCTTCGAAGAAGTAACACGTAAGAATAACGGCGGAGACTTCTTCAATGTAAATAATTATGAAGCTGACCTGGAAAAGGCAAAAGAACTGCTTGCCGAAGCTGGATATCCGAATGGAGAAGGCTTCCCGATTATTGAGTATATGACAAATGATGCCGGATATAATAAACCGGTTGCAGAATATTTACAGAGCGCCTGGAAAGATCTTGGCATAACCATGGATATCAAGATCGTAGAGTGGTCTACCTTTACACCAACCCGTCGTGCCGGTGATTTTGAAATCTGCCGCGGCGGCTGGGTATATGACTATGATGATCCGTCCAATATGCTGAACTTACTTGCAAGCACCAGCGGAAACAACGATGGAAAGTATTCCAATCCGGAAGTTGACAAGCTGCTTGAAGAAGCTCGTTCCACGGCTGATAAGGCAGAGCACTATGAGAAGCTTCATGCTGCTGAGAATCTGATTATGGAAGACGCAGCAGTTTCTCCGCTTGTATATTCCAGTGACTTCTATCTGCAGAATCCGAAGTTAAAGGGAACATGGCATTCTCCATACGGTTACTGGTACTTTATGTACGCAACCATGGAAGAGTAATCAAAGATAAGAGACATCGCAGATTTACAGAAATATAGAAAGGGTTCCGCCACTATTCAGACATTGTGGCGGGACCTTTTTCTTTTGGCGGGAATGTCGGCCCTGCAGTCGTATATGCTGCCTTCGGGGAGGTACATCCCACTCTAAGGATAGTATCACATGAGTTCAGGATCGTAATGCGCCCGCTCTCCGCCGATAAATTTAGGCCTGGTTCTTGCGCAGACGACACGGGCGGCACCTACGTACCTGGTCGTGATGCGCACCGGAACCGCCACCGGTTTTAAATGCATGCCAATCAGGGTGTCTCCGATATCAATGCCGGCTGCGGCCTGGATATGTTCGACTGCCACCGGATGCCGTAACGTCCGGTAAGCGGCTGTGGCAAAAGAACCGCCGGCCTTTAACTGGGGAACTGCGTTCACCGGTTCATAGCCATAGCGTGCGGCAGCTTCCGCTTCCAGAATCAGGGCACGGTTTAAGTGTTCGCAGCACTGGGCAGCCACGTCAATGCCGTGTGACGACATAACCTGATAAACAGCGGTGAATACAGCCTCGCCGATCTCTTCACTGGAGTGGGATCCGATGCGGTATTCCGCAATTTCACTGGAAGAGCAGCCGATCACTACAAGATCGTGTTCTTTCAGATGAGCTGCCTCCAACAATTCCGCGGCGGCATCGGCCGCCTGCTTACTGATATCTTCTAACATGAATTTCACACTTTCTTTCTGCGTTTATCATTATAATGCGGCGCGGATCGCAACGGCCATATCTTCATACTCCTCATCGGTCAAGTAGACCTTGTCCGGATTCATGGCAAAGGTTCCGCCCCATTCATCCCCGCCATTATACTTGGGAACAATATGCATATGGAGATGGCAGCCGGTATCGCCGTAAGCGCCATAATTAACCTTGTCCGGCTGGAATACCTTGTGTACCGCCCTGGAAACCTTTGCAACATCTGCAAAAAATGCGCTGCGCTCGTCATCGCTGATATCGATCATCTCACTGACATGGTCTTTGTACGCGAGAATGACTCTGCCGCGTTTGCTCTGTTCCTTAAATAAATATAAAAAACCTGTTTCCATTTCGCAGACCGGATAACCAAATTTGGCAACCAGTTCTCCCTGCATACAGTATGCGCAATTCGGATCTTTCATAATATTAGTACCTTCTTTCTTATATTTTTATTATTCTGGCTCTATTTTATCAAACTAGAGTGGGGATGGGAAGAGGGCAGATCGTTAACTTTCTCAATATAGAGATTAAACAGCAGGTCAAAAAAGTAACTGACACCGTATCGGGTATATACATTTTGAATTCCCTCGGTAATGCGGTCACTGGAATGGAATTTGTGACTGAGATAAATGACACTGTCATAGCAGGATTCAAATTTTTCGGAATGGTTGAGGGTAATCAGTACTTTGTGGGCGTGAACGTTCTGCAGATCAGTGAGTGTGGCGATAGCGTAATTACCGGTAGTGGAGGTGACAATGACCAAATCCTCAGGTTTAAGATTCCGAAGGAGATTTGTATCGGGGTAGGCGTCGGTAACAATTCGAATCAGCTTGCCGATGGCAGCCAGTCCCTGCTGCAGTACTCTTGCCGGAAAGCTTGAGAGATCTGCGGCCAGGATGACGACCTGTTCACTGTCATGAATGCGTTTGACGAGAACCTCCAGATTTTGAGAGGCAAACATCTCATTCATATCCTGCATCATGTCATCCATGGACAGGCGAAGATACTGATCAAATTCCGGATGACAGGCGTAGTGAACAAACGCATCCATGTGCTGCCGGGTTATCGGTGCGTTCTGCTTCATCGCAGTAAAACTCTCATAGCCGATTAGCTTGGCAAATCGTTGAATACTGCTGCGGGAAACGTAACATTCCTCTGCCACATCATAGATACTCAGTTTTTTTAATTCATGAAAATGTTCCAGCAGGTACCTTGCCAACACCAGATTGGTGTCGTCATCTTCATTGGAATTCAGGACTGCCAATAAAGATGTCATCAAATTAAAATAACTCAAACTAAAATTGTTTTGGATTTTATCTGTGCTCATAGCCAAATCATATCACAGGTTTTTTATTCTGTCATCGGTATTCACAATAAATTCTTTTGTAATCTCCTGAAAATGCAGTAATTTTAACAAAATATGGATTCAAATCTTGCACCCCATCGTTTTCTTACCTTTGTTACACTGGTTATATGAAACAAAGGTAAAAACGGAACACAAATTTTGAAAGGGGACATAATTTATGAAGTATTCAAAGAATCCGGTATTTCCAGAAGGCTTTCTGTGGGGAGCCTCCAGCGCTGCATGGCAGGTAGAGGGGGCGACTGCCGAGGATGGCCGCACTCCTGCGATTATCGATCTGAATTCTCAGACCAAAAAGCCTTATGCAGATAATTCGGTGGCATCTGATCACTACCACCATTATAAAGAGGACGTGGCTCTGATGAAGGAATGCGGGTTTACCAGCTACCGTTTTTCTATTTCCTGGTCCCGTGTTATTCCTGCAGCGGATCGTAAGGTAAACCCTATGGGAATCGCCTTTTATAACAATCTGATCAACGAACTGCTGGCAGCGGGGATTACTCCCATTGTCACACTGTATCACTATGATATGCCCTGCTGGGTCGATGAGAAATACGGCGGCTGGCATAACCGGGCCATTATTGATGAATTCGATTATTACTGCCATGTCTGCTTTGAGAACTTCGGTGACCGTGTAAAATACTGGCTGTCCATCAATGAGCAGAATATGCAGATTGTCTATGGCGACTGGTTAGGCGTATCCAGGGGGTGCACAGACTGGTTCAGGGAAAAGTGGCAGATCAATCACATTATGAATTTATGCCATTCCAAAGCCGTTATTGCCTGTCATGAGCTGGTAAAAGACGGAAAGATCGGTCCGGTGCCGGGATATGTACCGATTTATCCTTACTCCTGCCGGCCTGAAGACCAGATTGGCGCAATGAATGCGGAAGAACTGACACAGAAAATATGGGATGACTTATATGTATTCCGCGAGTACAGCAGTTTCGTAAAAAATTACTGGAAAGAAAATGATATTGATCCGGACATTCGTCCCGGAGACATGGAACTGATTGGCCAGGCGAAAATCGATTTTATCGCGGTTAACTGCTATCGGTCGGATGTGGGAATGGCACCTGATGACAGCTATAAGCAGGAAATTGGTCTGAATAAATCCGGGATCAAGGGTGAATTCGTATATCCCAACCTGCCGGGCGAATATGCGCTGGCCAGAAATCCATACGTAGAAGTGACGGATTGGGACTGGCATATTGATCCTGTCTGCATGCGCTATGCACTGCGTTATCTGTGGGATCATTACCATCTGCCCATGGTTATCACGGAAGCAGGTTTTGGTGCTCATGAGGATGTGGGAGAAGATGGTAAGATTCATGACCAGGCCCGTATTGATTATCTCAGAGAGTATGTTTATAATGTAGGTCTGGCAATTGAGGATGGGGTAGAGGTGTTCGGGTTTAATCCCTGGTCTTTTACGGATCTTCTCAGCACCGGAAATGGTATGGCAAAACGTTATGGTCTGGTCTTTGTAAACAGGACAGACGATGATTTAAGGGATCTGAAGCGGATAAAAAAGGACTCGTTTGACTGGTATTCTGTGTTAATACGTTCTAACGGCCAGGAATGGGGAACCGATATGTCACAGTGGCGTGATTTTGCCAAAGATAAGGCAGAATAAACAGAAGGAGGGGGTACCGATATGGCGAAAAAGAATTATGCGGCAATATGCAGCTCTATCATTGCGGTATGTGGCGGTGAAGATAATATATCCAGTGTCAGTCACTGTATGACTCGTTTACGCGTACAGCTTTTTGATGGAAACAAATTAAACAGAGAGAAAGCGGGGAAAATTCCAGGTGTTCTGAACCTGGTGATACAAAATGGTGAATATCAGTTTGTTATCGGACAGGATGTTCCAAATCTGTATGCGGAATTTATCAAACGCGAGGGGATCAAGACAAGCGGAGAAGTGGCGGATGCCGCTGCATTAAAACAGGATACGGAAGCGAAGAAGGGGAATGTAATGAATACCGTGATGTCCTTTATCGGCGGAACCTTTTCTCCGGTTATTCCGGTGTTAATTGCCGGGGGGCTTACCGGCGCCGTATTGACACTGTTGACTACGCTGTTCGGAGTATCCACAGAGTCCGGTACTTATACGGTAATCTATGCAATCAATCAGGCGACTTTTTATTTCCTTCCGATTTTCATCGGTTTTTCCGCGGCAAGCAGGTTGAAGTCCAACGGATTTTTAGGCGCCTTTTTGGGAGCAATCCTGCTGTTTTCTACTATTAATAACGTGGAGGGACTTAATTTCCTCGGGATTCCTATTCAACAGATCAGTTATAATTCCACGGTATTTCCAGTTATCCTGGGCGTGCTCTTTATGGCGGTCATTTACCGTTTTCTTTCCAGAGTGGTTCCCGTGTATCTGCGGACGATCTTTGTACCGCTGATTACGATGCTGATTACAGTGCCTGTCACTTTGATTGTATTAGGGCCGATCGGCAACCTGATGGGAACCTGGCTGGCAAATGGTGTATTTGCCATCTACCGCGCGGCTCCTCCTGTTGCTGTTATGATTATCGGAATTACGACGCCGCTGATGGTGTTCTTTGGTATGAATAATGCGACTTATCCCATCGTATTTGCTCTGCTGGCGGAGGTCGGCTCAGACCCGCTGATCTGCACCGGTATGGCGCCGGCCAATGTAGCTGTAGGGGGAGCCTGTCTGGCGGCTGCACTGATTGCAAAGGACGTGAATGACCGGAGTGTGGCTACCGGTGCGGGTATTACTGCACTATGCGGAATTACTGAGCCGGGAGTCTATGGAGTATTGTTTACTAAGAAATATCCGTTGATCGGCGCCATGGCCGGAGGCGGAATCGGCGGATTGCTGGGCGGTCTGGCTGGTATGACGCAGTACGTGATCTCCACTCCGGGATTTATCTCAATTCCTGCATACATCAATCCTGATGGTACTTCGTCCAACCTGATATGGGCTATGGCAGTCATGATTCTTGCAGTAGCGGTTGCTTTTGGTGTTACTTACGTATTAGGCAGAAGAATGGAGAAACAGAGTTAGAGTGTGACAGTTCAGCCTTCACTTCCGGCAGCCGCTGTCCGGTCCTGCCGGAAGTGAAGGCTGAACTGCTGCGTCGGATCAATGGGTCCCTGTCGTGCTGCTGGACATTAAAAAAACGGTATGCTATGATTTAAGAAATGCATGAAGCAAAGGGGCAGTCCCATGAATAAATTATTTACCATCGGTGAGATGGCGAAGTTGTTCGGAATTAATGCGAAAACGCTGCGTTATTACGATGAAATAGGCCTGATTCGTCCGGAACATACAGACCCGATGACAGGATACCGTTACTACTCTACTGGGCAGTTTGAACGCCTTAATACTATCAAATATCTGAGAGCACTGGATATGCCTCTGGCTAAAATCAGGCGGTTTTTTGAAAATAAGGATATCGGTCAGATGATGGAAATATTAAAGGAGCAGCAGGAGGAAGTATTTGTAAGACGGAGGGAGCTGGAACGTATCGAACATAAGATCAGTGAACGCCTGTCTCAGCTTCACGATGCACTGTATACCGTTTATAATCGGGTGGAGGAGGTTACGCTGCCGAACCGAAAGCTTGCTGTGCTGCGAACTGAAATACCCGCTACGGATGACCTGGAATTTCCGATCCGCCAACTGGAACGGCAGACTCAACTGGAGGCCGCCATGTTCTTGGGAAAGGTGGGAGTGTCGATTTCGATGGATCATGTGAAATCCCATAAGTTTGATGAATTTTGTTCTATCTTTGTCGTGCTGGAACCGGGGGATTCTTATGATGGAGAAGCTGTGGATATTCCTGGCGGGCAGTACCTGACACTGAGGTACTGTGGAACTCATACGCAGTCCTCCTTCTATTATGAAATGCTGCTGAAGGAAATGTCAGAGAACGGTTATGAGCTGGGTGGAAATTCGATTGAGATTACGTTAGTGGATGCGGGAATGACAAATGATACTTCCCGGTTTGTAACAGAGCTGCAGCTGCCGGTAAGCGGTGGGAACAATGCGAAGGGAATTTAAAGTAAAACAGAAATAGTGAGTTAATCGCAGAGCTGCCGGCAGGCAGCTCTGTTTGATCTCATACGGGACAAATGTTCCTGTGATATCAAATATAGCTGTATTATGTATGGTGTGAGATGTAACTTCCTGTCAGTAAGGGCTGATGTTTTTCCGCTACGATTCTTGTTCCGGATTGCTGTTACTGCAGAGATTCTCTTTGTGCTTCTGGAAAGTCTTAATCATATCCAGGACATAATCCTGCTCTTCTTTTGAAAGAAGGGTGGATAGATGATAGATCTCAGCCAGAAGCTGGGCACTTCGTTCCGCATCTTTTTCTGATTCCATGGGGCCTTCGCCCTGGAGAAGCCATGAACTGTTAATTCCAAGCTCGTAACAGATTCCACGGATGACGAGCATCTGCGGTTCTGATTTTTCATGTTCAATATTTGTTATGACACCGCGGGAGACACCAATTGCATCGGCAAGAGAATTCTGTGTATACCCTTTTGAACTGCGGGCCTGTTTGAGACGGGCACCTATTCCCATATGATACTCCATTCCGCGTAGACGCGTGCCATGATCTTTACGATGGCAAACATACGCCGATCCGCCATTTGATTTTAATTAATACAGGACCTTAAATAGTTTTGTAAATCCTGATATCTAATCTTATCATGATAAAAATGATTTGTCAATACAATTGTGTATTGAAAAGACATATGAATGCCTTGACAATGCGTAAAAAACGTGTTAGCATGTATTTATAAAACATAAAAATGATTTGGAAAAGCATGGCTGAAGACATAGGGGGTAGTTTTGAAGTCGATAGGAAGAGATCAGGAAAAGAATCGTGCGGAAATCATTCTCGAGGAGTCCGGAAAACTTTCTGTTGAAGAGCAGGAGCGTGTTCTGGCAACTTTAAAGGGAATGGTGTTTACAAGAGACTGTATATTGAAGAATGGTGTGGATGAAGACAAAAAGGAGTGAGTCCGTTTATGACAAAGTATTGTCATTTGATTTAGATTGGATTGAAGTGAAAGAACCCGGCCATGCCTGAGTCCTGTTTTGTGGGCCTGTCTGAATATCTCACAGAGTTTAGAAACATATCGTTTGTCTATTCTAAGTCCCAAAGTCTGTAATTATAGATAAGTTTTCGTGTTGATTTGTATTGAATATTGTTGACATTGCTCATGTAATGTGCTATTGTATGAATGTACAAAATAATGAATATTGAAATAATGACGAATAAAAGCAGGTATACAGATGGAATATGAAGTTGGAAAGAGCATCTTATATCAAAAAACCGGATTAGCCAAGAGTCTCCTTGCATTAGATTTACTGTCAAAGAATGCAGGGGACAGAATACAGCCCATATCCGAGTATCAGGAGAAGTTTGGAGTATCCAGAGGGACTGTCCAGAATGCTTTTACATATTTAAAAGAGTGTGGCGCTGTGAAACTGGAGCACCACGGTCACCAGGGTACTTATATCGAAAAGCTGGACTATCGCAAGCTTCAGGAAAACTGTATGAGAAAAGAGCTGCTGGGCATCATGCCGCTGCCGTATTCACTGACTTATGAGGGGTTTGCCACAGCAATTTACTCGGAACTGGATGAGCTGAATTTTAATATGGCGTACGCGAGAGGCGCGGTTGGCAGAATCGAGCTTGTAGAGTCGGGAACCTATCAATTTGCCGTCTGTTCACGCTATGCCGCGGAGCAGTCCATCAGCTGCGGGAAAGAGATCGAGATAGCCTTTGATTTCGGGCCGGGAAGCTTTCTGTCAAAACACGTACTTCTTCTGGCTGATGAATCAAAAGACGGTATCTGTGATGGTATGAAGGTCGCATACGACAGCAAGTCTCTTGACCAGAGCCGTATAACAGATAATATCGTTAAGGGAAAAGAGATAACTTTAATTCCAATCAGGACACAGCAGACCATCGGGGCTCTGATGGATGGGACCATAGACGCCGGTGTGTGGAATTATGACGATGTATTGGAGAATCATCACGACAGACTGAAGGTGGTTTCGCTGCCGGAATCGGACTATAATAATTCCTTTTCCACTGCAGTTCTGGTGATAAAGACGGGCGACGAAGCACTGAAGGCACTGCTTAAAAAATATATAAGTGTGGAACGCGTATTGGGAATTCTTTCTGAAGTCAGAGAGAAGAGGCGGGAGCCGTTCTTCTGACCGGAGAGAAAGCGCTATATTAGCGTCTTATCTTCTGCGGTGGACCGCAGATCAAGGGCAGCCGTGGGCAGAAGGTATCCGCAGTGGAATTCTGGCAGATGTTTGTCACACCTGTTACGGCTGCCGGCGGCTTTCCCGGCTCATCAGCTTTCAGGTCTCATCAGCTTTCCCGGCTCATCAGCCAATCGGCCAGTCAGCCGTACTGACAATCTGAATAGAATATAAGAAACCGGGATAGTGGGTGGAGTGTCGTAAAAAATAAGTCAGGACAGAAATTTTTACAGCAATGTACAAAATATTGTATATTAAGAAAGGAGTATTATGAACCTGGAGGAAGCGTTAAATCAGCGTCTTGAGATTCTTTTAAACAGTGGTGTCATATCACAGAGAATTTCAGATTATTGCAAAACAGCAGTGAAGCTGCTGATAAAACAAAAACCGGAGGCAGACGGCGACAGGGCTGCTATGTTTATTACACATCTGGCTATGGCGGGACAGAGAATTTTAGAGGGAAAGGAGGAAAAACCATTGGATGGCCAGATTCTGGAGTCTGTAAAACAGGAACCTGCTTATAGTAAGGCATTGGACTTTCTGACGTATATGCTGAATCAGACAGATCTGGAATTTCCGGATACAGAAAAAGATTTTTTGACGGTTCATCTGTGTAACCTGTTTATGCCATGAGTTTGAAGGCCGTGATGTAGAGAGTATGCTTACGGGGATGAGATGCTGCAGGAGTATTGAAATTTAAAATTCAGGAGGGAAAAATATGCGGTATATAGTTATATTTTTAGCCGGAGCGTTTGGGGCACTTTTGGCTAACAGGGGAATTGCGGTTTTTAATGATGCGGTCAGGCCGGTTGTTCCGGAATACAGAGAGGGACGTATGACAAGGCTGGAATTTGCAACAACCACATTTGCCTTAAGCTTTGGTCTGGTCATTGGATTTGGAATACCTTATTCGATTATGTCACCCATTATACTGGTACATTCTCTGTGGCTTGGAACCGATGTTATCGGTATCTTCTTTCCGGCAAAAAACATTGAAAAATGGTACCTGGACAAAGAAAGCCTGATCGGCGCCGGCCTTTCCGTTCTGGCAGGTGGTCTGTACGGAGTGCTTCTGCTGGCGGGGCTTCAGAGCTTTGTCAATATGATGCAGGCTCTGCCGGTTAATATCTTCGATGCATGGCAGAATATTTCCGGCCCTGTCATTTCCGCATTTATTGCGTTCCCATGTGTTGTAATTACCATGGATTACGGTTGGAAAAAGGGTCTTGTTTCACTGGTTGTTTCGGTTCTGCTTCGCCAGATCATGGTATTTTTCGGAAAAGGAGATATCGCGGACGGTGTTGCCTTATTAACCGGCCTCGTGTTCATCATTGTATTTGCAGTCAGGGACAAATCTGAATCGACGGGAAATCTGGCTTCTATATTTGGAGACCGTGTGAAGAACATCAGAAAGAATATCATCTGGATTGCAATTATGGGTGCCATTTACGGACTTGCCTGCAATATGCATCTCCTGATGGAAGGTCCGCAGTCTCTGGTTGCATTAAAGGATGGAAATGTGTCTTCTGCAGTCAGCATCAGCTTTGCGAGAGCGCTGTCCTTTATCCCATTAAAGGCGCTGACCTCGCTGACGACAGGCACCTTTGTAACGGATGGCTTCGGTTTCACCGCAACAGCAGGCCTTCTGGCTCCAAACGGAGTGCTTGCCGCAGTATTTGGCGCAGTGGTCATGTCTCTGGAGGCATTGTCTCTGGCAGTAGTTGCAAAGCTGTTTGATAAGGTTCCAAGTATTAAGAAATCGGCCGACAGTATCCGTGTGGCGATGACCAGGCTTCTGGAGGTTGCCATTTTAGTGGGATCCATGTCGGCGGCGGAAGGTATGGCCCCCGGATTTGGATTTTTGGTAGTTGGTGGATTCTTTGTCATGAATGAGTATTTTAAGAAACCAATCGTACGGATGGCAGTAGGCCCGATCGCTGTTATCGCAGTGGGAGTTCTGGTCAATGTACTGGCAGTTTTAGGTCTGTACAGTGTTTAAATGTGTGCAGTGATGCGTGAAAGGAGCAGTCAGCATGAAAATTGTAATTGGCGGACAGATGGGAAAAGAGGAAATAAAAGATCTGATAGTCACGACTATGGGAACTGAATGTGAGGTTGCCATCCGGGATGATGTGGCAGCTGCCATGGATGTAAAGAGCGGAAATGCCGACTTATATCTGGGGGCATGTATGACCGGGGGCGGAGGCGCACTTGCGATGGCCATTGCAATTTTGGGTTATGGAGCGTGTATGACGGTAAGTGACGCGGATGAAAATGCCATTCGTGACGCACTGAAATCGGGGAAAAAGGCGTTTGGTTTTACCCCATCCATGTCGAGAACGGTGGTTCCAGTGATTGTAAGGCTTGCGAAGGATGCTGTGAAGAATTGAGATGATGGTGCTGTCTGGTTTAAAGAGATGATATACCGTGTCTTCTTAGCCAGCCAGACAGCATCCGTGAAAGGAGAAAGGATGCAGACATATCCGTTACAGAGCATGTCCGTGGAAGAAGCAGCGATGCTTCAGTTCCAGGTAGTGGACTGTATAACAAAAGTATTTGAAGGGCATGAATCACTGACCAGGGGAGATTTAGGGGTCGTCATGGGGATTAATATGCCGGTGACAACCAGAAAAGCGGAAAAGGTGATTGCCGAAGTATTTGGAGCAGAGGCGTGTATCCTGGTACGGGGGGCGGGGAGTGCCGCAATCCGTTTTGGACTTCATTCCATGATGGGGCCCGGCGACCGGCTCCTGGTACACCGGGCTCCCATCTATAATACTACGGCAGCCTCTCTCGAAATGATGGGAATAGAAGCGGTGGAAGCTGATTTTAATGATTCGAAAGAAATCCGGCGGGTTTTGACGGATAATCCCGATATTAAGGGGGCGCTGGTCCAATATACGAGACAGCTCCCGGAAGACCGCTATGATATGCATGAGGTAGTACGCGTCATCAAACAGACCGCTGATATCCCTGTACTGACCGACGACAATTACGCAGCAATGAAAGTAAAAGATATCGGTGTGCAGTGCGGTGCGGATCTTTCCTGCTTTTCCGCGTTTAAGCTGCTGGGGCCGGAAGGTGTGGGCGTCATCGTCGGTAAGCAGGAACTGGTCGGCAGACTGGTAAAGGAAAGTTATTCCGGCGGGATGCAGGTACAGGGGCATGAGGCGCTCGATGTTCTGCACGGAATGGTCTATGCGCCGGTCTCCCTGGCTCTTTCTGCGAGGGTCAATGAGGAATGTGTCAGACGCTTGAACAGCGGAGAGATACCGGCGGTAAAACAGGCATTTCTGGCAAATGCCCAATCTAAGGTTCTTCTGGTGGAATTCAGGGAGAATATTGCGGAACGGGTACTGGAGGAAGCCGAAAAATCGGGCGCTGCACCGAATCCGGTTGGCGCGGAATCCAAATATGAGCTGGTACCCATGTTTTACCGGATTTCCGGTACGTTTCGCAAGGCAGATCCGGAACTGGAACATCGGATGATACGGATCAATCCCATGCGGGCCGGAGCGGACACTGTTTTAAGAATAATAAAAGAATCAGTAGAAAGAGTGGTGTAAATGTTCCTGGAACAAACTGTAAAACGGAATCCGGAACTGGTCCGGCTGGCATTCAGTCTCCACAGGCAGGGAATCATAGAACCGGATTCCTATCTCATTGATGTGGACACCTTTTTGCAAAATGCGGAGGAAATGCTGGAGTGCTCCAGGCAAAATGGCGTAAAGCTTTACTTTATGCTGAAACAGCTGGGGCGCAATCCCTATCTGGCAAAGGAGCTGATGAGGCTGGGATATTCCGGCGCGGTGGCTGTTGACTATAAAGAGGCCGCCGTAATGATGGAGCATGGGATTCCGATCGGAAATGCAGGGCATCTGGTACAGATACCGACGGCTCAGGTAAGACAGATTGTCTCCTGCCGCCCGGAGGTCATCACCGTCTACTCAGAAGAGAAAATACACCAGATTGATCAGGCCGCGTCGGAACTGGGCGTGATACAGGAAATTCTGCTGCGGGTGTATGGTGAAGGTGATATGATTTATTCCGGGCAGACAGCCGGTTTTCATTTAAATACCCTGGAAGAACTGGCGGATCGTATCGTTGGTTCATATCCCCATGTGAGAATTGCGGGTGTCACCTCTTTTCCCTGTTACTTATATGATGAGCAGCTGGATGACATCGTTCCTACGGCTAATTTAAAAACCGTAACGCGTGCGGTAGCAATCTTAAAGTCGCGGGGAATTCTCTGCCGTATCATCAATACTCCCTCAGCAACCTGCTGTCGTACCATTGAACGGATGAAGCGGGACGGGGGAAATTGTGGTGAGCCGGGACATGGCTTTTCCGGAACAACCCCCATGCATGCCGCCCATGAACTGCCGGAACGACCGTGTGTAGTTTACATAAGTGAAGTTTCTCATAATTTCGAAGGCCGCGGATACTGTTTTGGAGGCGGTCATTACAGGCGATCCCATATGAAGAATGCATTGGTAGGAGACAGTTTTTTAAATGCTAGGCACGTGGAGGTAATTCCTCCGGCGGATGACAGTATTGATTACCATTTCGGATTAACAAAAGAGTGCCCTGTAGGCCAGACGGTGGTGATGGCGTTTCGGTATCAGATATTTGTTACCCGTTCAGATGTTGTGCTGGTCACCGGACTTAGAAAGGGAGCGCCGAGGATTGAAGGAATCTATGACAGCGCGGGCAGAGAGAAATGAAGAAGAGATTTATTGTTATTATACTGGATGGATTTGGGATCGGGGCGATGAAGGATGCCTGTATCGTGAGGCCGGGCGATGAAACAGCCAACACGCTCGGAAGTATTTTAAAGGACTCCCCCGACATGAAGCTGCCGGTCCTGGAACGGCTGGGGCTGATGAATGCGTTCGGGAGGGAGAGCGCAGCCATGAAATTCAGCCCTTCCGCTAATTACGGGAGATGCGAACTGATGCACTATGGTGCGGATACTTTTATGGGGCATCAGGAAATCATGGGAACACTGCCAATAAAACCGACGGCGCATCCATTTCTGGAGAAGGCGGAGGAGGTAAGCCGGTATTTGAGGCAGAACGGGCATGATGTCCATGTTATCGAGAAACAGGGGCTTAAATATCTGATTGTAGATCGGTACGCCACGGTGGCAGACAACCTGGAGGCGGATCCGGGAATGTGCTATAATGTGACGGCGCCTCTTGATTTTATGCCGTTTGAGGAAGAGGTGGAGATCGCCCGCCTGGTCCGCGAGGTAGTGACCGTGGGCCGTGTGATCGTGTTTGGCGGCACCGGCAACACAATGGAAGATTTGCAGAGGGCGGAAGAGATAAAGCTTGGAAATTATATCGGCATTGCATCTGCAAAATCAAAATCGTATGAGCACGGTTATCAGTGCAGACATCTGGGATATGGAGTGGATAAACAGGTACAGGCGCCGACCATACTGACAAATGCCGGGGTTCACTGTACGCTCATAGGGAAGGTGGCTGACATTGTGGCTAATGACGGCGGTGAGAGTATTTCCTGCGTCCCGACGGAGGAAGTGATGCGGCTTACGGTTCAGGCGGTAAAGAACATGGAGAAGGGCTTTGTCTGTACCAATGTGCAGGAGACCGATCTGGCGGGTCATTCACAATCTGCGGCGGCTTACCGGGAGATACTGGAGACCGCGGACCGGGGAATCGGTGCAGTGCTGGAGGAGATGGAGGCGGAAGATATCCTGGTTGTCATGGCAGACCACGGTAATGATCCCAATATCGGGCACAGCCGGCATACGAGGGAATGCGTGCCGTTACTCATTTATACAAGGGGGATGAGCGGACGGGAGATTGGTACCAGAAAGACACTTTCGGATGTTGGGGCATCTGTATGCAGTTTTTTTGGGGTGAAGAGTACGCAGAATGGGACGTCATTTCTAGAAGATCTTCGTTGAACGAAACATGTAAATGCGTGTTAGGAAGAATTGAAGCTGGTTAAAAAACACTTGAATTTCAGGTTCGAATTGAGTATAATAAAGACATAAAAGGAACAACCGCCCACAAAGTGGTTAACCCGATTAATAAGTTACATTCATAGAAATGCCACCCAGTAACTGGTCAAAGTATATGATATGATACCTCTTAAGTAGACAAGATAAATAACCAAAATCTACTTAGGAGGTATTTTTATGTCCAAATCCCCTCATACTTCGGAATTCCGTGCAAAGGTGTCACAGGAATACCTTGATGGATTGGGTTCCTATAATTATTTAGCCACTAAATATAATATCGGGTGTAAAACATTGAAAGAGTGGGTTGCTAAATACAGAATTCATGGAATCGGAGCATTTATTCGTAAAACGGGGAATGCTTCTTACTCATCCGATTTTAAAACCATGTGTGTCGAAGCGGTTTTATCTGGTGATGGAAGCGTAGATGATATCGCTGCTAAATATAACATTTCTTCAAGAAGGGTACTCAGCCAATGGGTTGTGAGTTATAATGCCAATAGAGAACTTAAGGATTATGTTCCGAAAAGGGAGGTCTATATGGCAGAGGCCAGAAGAAAAACAACCGTTGCTGAACGCAAAGAAATCGTTGAGTATTGTATTAAACATAACCATGATTATAAAGGGACTGCAGGCATTTATAACGTTTCATACAGCCAGGTTTATTCCTGGGTAAAAAAGTATGATGTGAATGGAGAAGACGGTTTAACAGATAAACGCGGCCATCACAGAGCAGATAATGAAGTGGATGAACTGGAGCGTTTACGGCGGGAAAATCTCAGGTTGAAACGCCAGCTGGAAGAAAAGGATAAGGCTGTTGAACTACTAAAAAAAGTGAAAGAATTCGAAAGGATGTGAAGCTTGGAAAGCTGCGTTACGAATCAAAATATTTAGCAATCAGACATTTCCATGAAACAGAGCAGTGGAGCATTGCATGGATGTGCAAACAGCTTGAAATCTCAAGGGCGGCTTATTATAAATGGCTGGACCGGGAGATTCCGAAACAGGAATCGGAAAATCTTAAGCTGGCAGAACTGATTAAAGAATACGATCAACGCTTTGGCCATATCTTAGGCTATCGAAGAATGACTTCATGGGTCAATCGCTTTAACCATACTGCTTATGGAAAAAAGCGGGTACATCGGATTATGAAGAAACTGGGTATTCAATCTGTAATCAGAAAGAAAAAGAAAAAATATGTATCTTCTCCCCCGGAAACAACCGCAGAAAACAAGCTATGCAGGGATTTTTATGCGTCTGCACCAAACCAGAAATGGTCTACAGATGTAACTGAGTTTAAAATACCGGGCGAAAAAAAGAAGCTGTATCTAAGTGTAATCATTGATTTATATGACCGATACCCTGTTTCCTATGTAATCAGCAGCCGGAATGATAATCAACTGGTGTTTAAAACATTTGATAAGGCGGTGATCTCCAATCCGAACGCAGCGCCGATTTTTCATAGTGACAGAGGTTTTCAATATACGAGCAGAGTGTTTCAGAAGAAACTAAAGGAACATGAAATGGAACAATCCATGTCAAGAGCAGGACACTGTATTGATAATGGCCCCACAGAAGGTTTCTGGGGAATTATAAAATCAGAAATGTATCAGATGTATGAAATTACTGATGAAACGACATTGAGACATGCAATAAAGGAATATATGAAGTTTTATAGCGCAGAACGTCCTCAAGACAGGTATCATTGTAAGACACCGTTAGAAGTAAGGAATGAGGCAATCGCTGCTGAACATCCAGAAGAATACCCTATTCCTAAAAACAAGCGAATCGAAAAATATAAAGAAAAATGGTGTGCATAGAAAAACGGCCACAAAATGTGGCCGTTCATCAGCCCCTCGTTTTAAATATTTCACCTGTCTACTTGACAGGGGGCATATCAATAGAGGGTGGTTTTTCTATGCCTTAAATAAGCACTATCGACAGAACGTAAATACGAACGTCAGCAATGCCAGGATGAACAGTCCAAAAGTCATTAAATCCTTAAAGTCAAATTTCATCCGCATCACCTCCATTCTATGTAGTAGAATGGAGGTCAACCACCCTGTAACACGATTGTTCCATAAAATGGTTTATCATAATAAAAAGTATATTTCAATTAAAAACGTTGTATTTCCCGCGGCGTATTTCTGTTCTGCAACAATTTATTTTCTACGATTTTTTCCAACTAAAATACAATCTTGCTATCACATCTTCAATAGGCGCTCTTCTGATTTCCACATCCTCAATACCTTCAAATTCCGCAAGGTAACCAAGAACCTCATGGATTGCGGTCTGATTTCGGTTGAACTCGTATTCGTAAATCCCTCCATTGGAAGAGAGCAGCTGTAATCCTGGAATTGCAGGAGCACTTAAGAGCCCCCCAGCTGCGGCAGACTGCTTATCAGAGCCGGGGCTTCTCATGGTGACAACGATTCTGGAACAGGCGCCGGCCGTATTTCTGAGTTCATCAAAATTTCCGTCAAATGCAATCTGCCCTTTATTCAGAAGAATAATCCGCTGTGCCATCTCCTCCAGATCATCCATGTCATGGCTTGTGACGATAATCGTGGTTCCGCATTCCCGGTTAATTTCCTTTAAAAAGTGTATCATCTGCTGTTTGGCCAGCACATCCAGGCCCAGTGTCGGCTCATCTAGGAAAATTACGGAAGGATCGTGCAGAAGCAGCATCGCAATATCCGCCCGCATGCGCTGTCCAAGGCTCAGTTCCCTGGCAAATGTGTGAAGGAGGTCTTTCAGATCGAGCAGTTCCGTTACAAGTGCCAGATTTTTTTTGTATACTGCATCCGGGATTCCCCATACCTCCTTTTTCCATTCGAAGCTGGTAATGACGGGATGATCCCACCAGGTTTCCGTCCGCTGTCCGAACAGTACGCCAACATGACGCATGAGTTCGATCCGGTCTGTGGCAGGATTGAAACCGGACACGGACACCGTGCCCTCTGAAGGGCTTAAGATACCGGAGAGGATCTTAATGGTTGTGCTCTTGCCGGCTCCGTTGGCTCCGGCGTAAGCGACAAACTCACCCGGAGCCACTTCGAAGGAAAGATGATCGAGTGCTGTGATGATGCGTTTCTGAGGGCGAAGCATATTTTTTAAGATATCCCGTGCGTGGCCGCTTCTCTGCCATTGGGAATACTGTTTTGTAACATTATCGATGACCAAAGCCGGAGTATCGTGGCGAACCGTTGACTGCATAATATTTCATTCCTTTCTTAAATACATAAATTGTGAACAGTGATAATGCCAATGCCGCTGCCGGCAGATAACATGCCTGCAAAAGCAGTACAGCGCTTAAGCCGCCGTTCCCTGCTTTTAAAAGCAGCTCCGACGGAAACCAGGCAGCCAGCCCCACTGGAAGCACGGTCAGGAACAGCCGTTTGACGGAATGGTTCATCGTGCCCAGCGGATAAGTCTTCAGAGAAGTAAATAAATCCCTGCCTGTCTGGGCGATCTCCTCGGCTGCCGCAGGTGCGTAAAATGCTGCGCAGGACAGGAGGACCATAACGGATAAGACCAATATGGTGGAGCTGACCGCATAGATAAGCAGCAGAAGCAGCCAGGGCAGTGTGGCGGATAGGGGCAGCCGTCTGACTGTATACGCCGTCAGTCCGATTCCGCATACCAGCATACTGCTTCCAGACAGCGGGGAAAAGCCCTGGGCCAGCAGTTCTGCCCATAGGGGAACCGGCTGTATCATTATGTGATCCAGCTGCCCCCGTCCTATGATGCGGCTTATCATAGACGTATTATTACCGATAAAAAACATCATATAGATTCCGTCAACGAGAGTGGAGAAGCCCATCATAAAGAGTATCTCCCCCTGATTCATGCCTCCGAAGCCGCCGAATTTTTCGGAAAGCAGGAAAACGCCTGCGATGGTACAAACCGCGCATACCGTGTCTGAAAAGATTTGAAGCAGACAGTAGCGGGTGTCCCGAAGAAACCACAGGAGGTCCATTTTTGTGTATTGCCTGTAAAGACGAAACAGTATTTTTAAATTATCCACCAAAAGAAATCATCCTTTCTTTGCTTTTTTTAAATACCATGGCCGCTGTAATCCACAAAATCACATTCCAGATAAGCTGCAGCCCAATGGTTCTAAAGGGGGATGCGGCCATGCCGGTATAGATGGTGAGCGGTGCATGGGCGATCGAGCCAAAAGGGAGACAGGAAAAAAACTTATCCAGTCCCCATGGAAACAGGGCAAAGGGAATCATTTCCCCTGACAGGAGGGAAAATGCTGCCTCCCGTATACTGGCTGCTGCCCAGCAGCCATTTTTTAAGAACATGGCAAAAGCGGCAAACAGCAGGTCGAGGGCAAATCCCAGAGAGGCCGAAAGCATCAGACTGATGAACGCCATCAATCCGGAGGCAGAGTCTGCCGGAGCCGGATTTACATGTAAAAACGGCGAGATGATCAGCAGAGGAAGGCCAAAAAACAGAAAATTCGGAATCCACCACCGTCCGATCGTTTCAGCGATGAAACTGACCGGAACGGGCACCGGCCGGGTAAAACGTCCAATGACAGAACCTTCCCACAGTGAGGAGGTAGCCGGTGAAATAATATTTAATTCCTGATGAAAAACGGTTGCCATCAGCGTATATGTCATCAGCTGATTTAATGTCATGCCTCCTAAACCGGCACCTTCCCGGTCCAGGGCGGTCCAGATAAAAACGAGCATGACAAACTGAACGGCAGAAACAAGATATCCGCCTGCGATGCACAGGATACCGCCGTCAAAAATTTGTTTTGTACACATCAGTACAGTGGAAACAATGGCGCGGGGCCCGCAGCCATGTCCGGCAAGAAATGTCTTAAATTTATTCATGATAGAACTGCCTTTCTAAAAAATGGAATAATAGAACCCATTTTCCGAAAAGGGCAGATTTTATGTAAAGGGGGCTAATCCCAGAACATAAAAATACCCGAAAGCGCAGGCACCTTCGGGTAGAGAAACCATCATGAAAACCGGTCGTTAAGACAGCCGGAAAATCGATGAATACGAAGGGAGGACGCTGCTGTTATCGCAAAAATGGGCGCACTGATACACGGAAGCGTCATTTTTGTACGTAATAACGGCGACATTGTCAATATTTAACCACAGTGTTGTGGCCTTGATTGTGATGCAATGCATGGCGTCCACCTCCTTTTTCTAAAATGTTTGTTTTAGCATATCATGACAGTGGAGGTGAGTCAAGAATAATATGCCTCTTGATTGTCCCCATATGAGCCATTTATGATAATGTCCTTATATACCGCAAGGGAAAATGTCCCAAGTATGGTATAATCCTCTGGATATACATCTAAGAAGGAGGACATCACGATCAGAAAGGTAATACTATCAATGGACGAACAGAAGAAATATGAAGTTATCAAAGGATTGTCAGATCATCCAGGCTCCAGCAAAGAAAGAGCCGCCCTGACTCTTGGTTATTCCGTACGCCATATTAACCGTATGCTTGCCGGATATCAGAAATCCGGTAAAGAGTACTTCTCACATGGAAACAAGGGACGTAAACCCGCTAATACAATCAAAGATGAGACCAGGTCTGTTATTGTTGATCTCTATCGCAGCAAGTACTATGACGCTAACTTTACTCACTACACGGAATTACTTGAGAAACATGAATGCATTTCTGTTTCTCCGTCCTCTGTTTCTAAAATCCTGGAGGAGGAATATATTCTTTCTCCTAAAGTTACCCGTGCAAAACAAAAACGAATCAAAAAGCACTTAAAAGATCTGAAGAAGGCGGCCAGGCCACAGAAGGAAGCCGATACGATCCAAACCAACCTCGTTGCTGTGGAGGATGCCCATTCCAGACGTCCCAGAGCTGCTTATTTTGGTGAGCTGATCCAAATGGACGCCACCCCGTATGCATGGATTCCTGGCGTTGTATGGCATCTTCACGTCGCTATTGATGATGCAACCGGAAGGATTGTCGCTGCATGGTTTGATACGCAGGAAACCTTAAACGCTTACTATCATATCTTTCACCAGATTTTAACCACCTATGGCATCCCGTATAAGTTTTTCACTGACAGGCGCACTGTATTTACCTATAAAAAGAAAAATTCCCCATCTCTCGATGAGGATACCTATACCCAGTTTGCCTATGCTTGTAACCAACTCGGCGTCGAATTAGAGTCAAGCAGTATACCACAAGCCAAAGGGCGCGTAGAACGATTAAACCAGACCCTACAGTCGCGCCTGCCAATTGAAATGCGTCTGGCAGGCATTACGACGATAGAAGCTGCCAACGAATTCCTCAACCTCCAAGTAAAAGAATTCAATGAGAAGTTCTCACTTCCTCTTAATACTATCAAATCCGTATTCGAAGTGCAACCATCAGATGAAAAAATCAATCTGATCCTCGCTATTCTGAGTGAACGTACTGTGGATACCGGCCATTGTCTCAGGCACAATAACCATTACTACAGGATGCTCGACAAAAATGGAGTACAGGTACACTACCGTAAAGGAACCAAAACTATGTTTATACAGGCTTTTGATGGCAATCAATACTGTTGTGTAAATGATACGACAATCCATGCGCTCGACTGTATTCCAGAACACGAAGCCAAATCAAAAGATCTGGACTTGGATTACAAAGAACCTAAGCCGAAAAAACAATACATTCCCCCGATGAATCATCCATGGAGAAAGTCCGTATTCGGGAAATTTGTCAGGAAACAAGAACATCATTGGAATGATGACGAAAAAGTATATGCTTCCTAGAAATGGAGCGGAATCGTTGACAAGAGAACCGTGGAATAACAGGGTTATGCCCTGTTATTCCGTGAAAGTCTCTTGACATAAGATTCACGGCCCCCCCTTATCCGCCAGAAAGAAACAATGTTTCTTTCCCTGCCTTCCCGGCGAGGGATAACGGATCAAGGGCTCTGTTGTGATACCCAAAAATGAAGAAACACATCTGATTCAAGCTTAACAACACAAACGAAACTTAAGAAAAGCCCCAGCGATTTGCCGGGGCTAATGTTTCACTTATTTTGGGACATTTTCAAAAACGCTTGACAGAATAATATGCCTCTTGATTGTCCCCAAATTTGATCAGTAAAGTTAAGCTTACTGTAAGGCTGGGGTTAAACGAAAAGCCCCTTTCGGTATTAAACCGATTGGGGCTTAAATTATGTACTGTTTAGTCAGTACCACTCTTACTATTTACAGCAGTCGCCAAGTTTCGCGAGGGCAGCTTCGTCTGCTACGATTGTTACATCCGGATGCAGCTGTAAAATGGAAGCAGGAACGCGAGGAGTAACCGGACCGCAGATCACTTCCCGTAAGATGGCAGCCTTATCCTCGCCGCTTACTACCAGCAGGATCTTTTTTGCACTCATGATGGTTCCGATTCCCATGGTGTAAGCCTGACGCGGAACGTCATCGATGGAAGCGAAGAAACGCTTGTTTGCTTCGATGGTACTTTCCTGTAAATCAACGATATGAGTTTCCTTCGGATACTCATCGGCCGGCTCATTAAAGCCGATGTGACCGTTGTGGCCGAGGCCTAAAAGCTGGAGGTCTACGCCGCCTAACTCATGGACTACATTTTCATAGCGCGCACACTCTTTTGCAGCGTCCGGCTCTGTGCCATCAGGGATATTGGTGTTCTCTTCCTTGATATTGACATGCTTGAACAGATTCTCATGCATAAAATAGTAGTAGCTTTGATCGTTATCTCTTGTCAGTCCTTTATATTCATCCAGATTGGCAGTCTTTACTTCAGCAAAATCCAGATCACCGTTGTTGTACCATTCAATCAACTGCTTGTAGGTTCCGATCGGTGTGGAACCTGTAGCGAGTCCCAGTACGCAGTCTGGTTTCATGATAACCTGAGCGGAAATAATGTGTGCCGCTTTGCGGCTCATGTCATTGTAATCCTTTGCGCGGTAAAGTCTCATTTTATAGCCCTCCATGTTCTTGAAAAAAAATTTTATTCCATTTATAGCTTTAGGATAACATTTTTATGGCATAGTTTCAATGGCTATTTGCATAAAATATTTATAAAAGGGGTGATATCATGTCCAATTATCGGAGACTAATCTCATATATCTATGCCTATGAAGGCGGAATCAAAGGAAAAAACATTGGGTTCGCGAAAATAGAGACGCGGGGCAGCCAGTGCAAGATTACGGTGAATGTGAAAAAGGTTTATGTGGGCGGCAATGATATCGGTGTCTATCTGCTGGCCGGTGAAAAAGAAATTTTGCTGGGAAATATTTTTATCCGCGGAGGTTCCGGGGAATTTCGTACGGTCGTTTCGGTAAGCGATGTGGAACACTCCGGAATTCCCATGGACCAGTGCTACGGACTGACAGTCCATGATGTGGAAAATACATGGCGGTCTTACACGACGATCTGGGAGGATGCAGTGGCCCACGCTGCAGAGGTGGAACTTTCCAACACACTTCCCGAAACAAAAGAAAGAGAAGAAACGGCGCAGGAGGCGCAGATTAAAAAGGCGATAAAAGAAATCGAAGAAGAGTTCCCGGTAGAAAATGAACAGGATACAAAGGAAAGTGAAAAGCAGGATAAAATGTCCCGGGAGCAGCTTAAGGCATTTACGGAAAGTGCCAGAGAACAGTCGAAGGCATTTGCAGAAAGCATCAGAAAACAGGTGGAACAGTCTGCAGATACGACGGAGCAGACGGCGGAGGCATGGATCCGGCAGCAGGAAGCCAGGATGGAATGGTCCAGAGCAAAAGCTTCTTACATAGAATCCGTGAATGAACCTGCGAAGCCGGAAATGGCGCCGGTGGAGGAACCGCCGCGCAATGTTCACGGTACGAAGGAGCCTGCCGCAGAGCAGGAAATTCCAATACGGGAACCGGTACGGCAGCAGCAGGAGCCTCTGACAATGGCGCACACGTCGGAACTGTCTTATGGCAAAAAGGATAATTCGCTGCGCAGCTATACCGTATTTTCCGGAGTTCCGGCCGTAGAATATGCTTCTGAACTGATGCCGGATATCGAGACTGTTACAACACTACATACAGGAATGTTGGAGGCGGAAGCAAATAATCAGCCTCCGTTTATGGAAGAGAGGCAGTCTGCCGGGGAATCGGCGGAGATGCTGTATAACCAGGAAGAAAAGGAAATTCAGAGTGAATTTCTGGAAGAGATCCAGGGCGAGACGATTTGCTATCGGGCCGATGCATCGAGGCCATTTGCCGTCCGGCCGGAAAGCAGGATGTACCCGCAGCAGGAAGCAGATATGGGAGCACCGAAATCTGCAGATGAAAATCTGACGGATTTCCATGCATCAGAACACAGGCAGGAACAAGTGGACCGGTATGAAACTCAGAACACAGATGAGATAACCGGCATTCATTTGTTGGCGGACAGAGAAAAAATACCAGGTACAGAGTCTGTGGGGAACACGCAAAATCCAGAGATGCCAGACAAAGCGATGTCAGTCAAAGCAATGCCAGACAAAGCGATGTCAGACACAACGATGTCAGACACAGCGTCCGGTACGCAGAACAGTTCTGATTCCGGTATGGAGGAATTCATGCAGGAACGGCCAGAGATGTATTTAGCGGACGACGCACAGGATTGTTCGGAAACGAGCGCGTCAGAAAATCAGGCAGCACAGTCTGTACAGGAGAACAGAGACGCAGCAGAATCTTATGGTACCGATGAGGGGGCAGCAGCCACGCCCTCACATGCAGCGGTAGAAAGACAGAAGGAGCCGGAGATCCAAAAAGCCCAGGAGGCACAGCCTGTTCCAGGCGATCCAATGGAACTGGAACGGCTTTTAAAGACTGAGGAAGAGGAAGAAAACTCCAGTGACCGGATATGGGATCAGTTAAGGCGGGAACATACGAAAATCCTGGATTTTGACTATGAGAAGGGCTGCGAAATCCTGACTATTAAACCACAGGATATCGGCCTTCTGCCCAGAGAGACATGGGTGTACGGAAATAACAGTTTCCTGCTTCACGGATACTATAATTACCGTTATTTAATTCTGGCAAAGCTGTTTAACCCGGAGGGGACTCCGCGTTATCTGCTGGGGGTTCCCGGCCATTATTACAGCAATGAGCGGTATATGGCGTCGATGTTCGGTTTCCCGAATTTTGTGCTGTCAAAGAACCAGCCTATGGAAGACGGACGTTTCGGCTACTGGTATACCGATGTAAAAATTGGTAACTGATACCGTCAGCCGTCCGTCAGTAATCGATTCCGCGCAGAGAAACGTCAGCAATATAGGGGTGCAGGATTTCTGCAAATGCCAGAAGCTCCTCCTTTGTGCAGGAAGTAAATCCGGTGCATAAGACTTCACCGGAGTCCACATAATTCTGGAGATAGTAGTGGGAACAGCCCTTAAGCCATTGGCCGATATCCAGGAAATCCCGGCTGCCGTGAAGTTCCTTTACGACAGTAGTCCGGAACTCATACGGGATGGAGCCGTTCATCAAAAATGCCGCACTTTCCTCTATATATTTTATCTGAATGCCGGGAATGCCTGCTGTGCGCGGGTAATTTTCCCGGCCGGCCTTGATGTCCATGGCAATATAGTCGAGAAGGCCTTTCCCGGCGAGATCCTTTAAGACGGCGGGCCTGTAGCCGTTGGTATCCAGTTTGATCAAGTACCCCATCTGCCTGATCCGGCGGATAAATTCTTCCAGATCGTCTGAGAGTGTTGGTTCTCCGCCCGTGATGCAGACCCCTTCCAGAACCGAGGTACGCCGTTTTAAGAAGGTGAAGAGCGAATCCTCTGTCATGGCTTCCTCGGCGTCATTTCCCAGAAGCCCGCTGTTGTGGCAGAAGGGACAGCGGAAATTGCAGCCGCCTAAAAATATGGTGGCTGCTACATGGCCGGGGAAATCCAGGAGAGTAGTTTTTTGCAGACCGCAAATTTTCATTATTTTCGCTTCCTTATTTTCATGGTATACTAGTATGATCCGCACGAAATACCTTACTGTTTCGCTGGTCTGATTTACCGACAGCACAGACGCAAAAGCCTCAGCATAGCCCCACTACGCCTGCGTTTTTGCGTCTGCACTCTCGAAAAATCATCCTCATCGAACCAGTAAGGCATTTCGTGCGGGTCATACTGGTACTGCATTGCGCAATGCAGTACCAGTATACCATATTCTAAAACGAGTGGAAAGAGGGACCGGCATGAATGCTGATGAAAAATATATGCGCGCTGCAATTGGACAGGCCCGGAAGGCGGGAGCGATCGGTGAGGTACCTATTGGCTGCGTCATTGTTTATGAGGACAAGATTATAGCGAGGGGATACAACAGGAGGACGATCGACAAGAATGTTCTGTCCCACGCAGAGATTATCGCGATAAAAAAAGCATGTAAGAAGATTGGTGACTGGCGGCTGGAAGGCTGTACCATGTATGTGACCCTGGAACCGTGCCCCATGTGTGCCGGGGCTATCGTCCAGGCAAGAATTCCCAAAGTTGTAATCGGCTGTATGAATCCCAAAGCCGGATGCGCCGGCTCTGTGCTTGATCTGCTTCATGAGGACGGGTTTAATCATCAGGTTGAAATGGAGAAAGGCGTTCTGGAGGAAGAGTGTTCGCGGCTCATGAAGGAGTTTTTTAAGGCGCTGAGGGAAAAGAAAGCAGCTGTGAAAAAACAAAAACAGGAAGAGACGACTCCTTGACAAATGGACCGATTGCATGTATACTAAATTGGCTATACATTGAAACAGATGTATAGGTGTGTGCAGTAATGTTAATCGATGGAATGTCAGCATACAGACCAACATATGTCATAAAGTTTCCGTGCAGCCGGGGAGATAGCGGTGCCCTGTACCTGCAATCCGCTCCAGCAGGGGTGATGTCTCACCTCGGATCGTCTACTGCAGGGCTGCCCCTGATAAGTGGCGATGACGTTTGGGTCTTACGCAACAGGAATTCATGAACCGTGTCAGGGCAGGAATGCAGCAGCACTAAGTGGAACCTCCTGTGTGCCGTGAGGCAGCCTGGACTGAGTTAACTGTCAGGGTAACGCCTGTGGTAACGATACAAAGTGAGACGCACGGATTAATAATATAACTATAAATAAAATACAGCGAATAGAAGACAATAAGACACCGGGGAAGAAAATCCGGTGTCTTATTGTTTCACAGGAAAAGCCGTCCGTGTATCAATCCTCCCTTTGAGGGGCCGCAAAGCCGGCTTGCCGGACTCTTTGGTATATTACAATCATTACCATTTAACTGGTAATTTTCTTACATTTCCCGATAGAACAAAGTTTTCCCTTGCCCCACCCTTCCCTTTGTATTATAATTATGTACAAAATGGGTATATAGTATCTATTTCCTAAACATGAATCTAAGAAGGGGTGTGCTTTGATGATGAGAGTTGGAATGCTTACAAGCGGCGGCGACTGCCAGAGCTTAAACGCGACAATGCGCGGTGTTGCGAAGGCGCTGTACAGAATGTATGACGATGTGGAAATAATTGGTTTTGAGGACGGATACAAGGGCCTGATCTATGCAGATTACCGTGTTATGAAGCAGTCGGAGTTTTCAGGAATTCTGACAGAAGGCGGGACAATCCTTGGCACCTCACGGCAGCCGTTCAAACTGATGCGTACGCCGGATGAGAACGGACTGGACAAGGTAGAAGCGATGAAGCACACCTATAAAAAGCTGAAGCTGGAATGTCTCGTTGTTCTGGGAGGAAACGGCAGCCAGAAGACAGCGAATCTTCTTCGCGAGGAAGGGCTGAATATCATTCATCTGCCGAAGACCATTGATAACGATTTATACGGAACCGATGTGACTTTTGGTTTTCAGAGCGCCATTAACGTGGCGACCAATGCCATAGACTGCATCCACACCACGGCGGCATCCCACGGCCGCGTATTTATTGTGGAAGTCATGGGACATAAAGTGGGCTGGCTCACCCTGTACGCAGGAATCGCAGGAGGCGCAGACATAATTTTACTTCCCGAGATTCCCTACGATCTGGATATTGTGGTGGAAGCTTTAAAGAGCAGGACAAAGAGGGGAAAACGCTTCTCTATCCTTGCAGTGGCAGAAGGCGCCATATCGAAGGAAGATGCCGCTCTCACCAAGAAAGAACTGAAAGAAAAGAAAAAAAGCGGAGTGATCTATCCGTCAGTCGCTTATGAGATTGGCGCTCAGATTACAGAGCGCACGGGCCAGGAAGTCCGTGTGACTGTTCCGGGCCATATGCAGAGAGGCGGCGAACCGTGTCCGTATGACAGGGTTCTTTCCACGCGTCTTGGCGCAGAGGCTGCTTATCTGATTAAGAATAAGGAATACGGCAAAATGGTGGCGGTTATCAACAATGAGATTGTGAAGGTGCCGCTGGAAGAAGTTGCAGGAAAATTAAAGACGGTCGATCCTGAGAGCTCTATCATTAAGGAAGCCAAGATGATAGGTATCAGCTTCGGCGATGAGTAAGGAGCCATAGAGCATGTCATATACGGCATTATACCGGAAATGGCGTCCGGCTTCCTTTGAGGATGTCAGAGGCCAGGACCATGTAGTACAGACATTAAAAAACCAGATGGTATCCGACCGTATCGGACATGCATATCTGTTCTGCGGTACCAGGGGTACCGGTAAGACCAGTATTGCAAAGATATTTGCAAAAGCGGTTAACTGTGAGAGCCCGGTGGACGGCAGTCCCTGTGGAGAATGCCGGACGTGTAAGAACATCGCGGCAGGTTCTTCCTTAAACGTGGTGGAGATCGACGCCGCTTCCAATAACGGCGTCGAGAATATCCGTGAGATCAGGGATGAGGTTCAGTATCCTCCTACAGAAGGAAAATACCGGGTTTATATTATTGATGAGGTTCATATGCTTTCTACGGGAGCCTTCAACGCCCTTTTAAAGACGCTGGAGGAACCTCCGTCTTATGTTATCTTCATTCTGGCAACTACCGAAGTGCAGAAAATACCGGTCACGGTCATGTCACGATGTCAGCGGTATGATTTTAAGCGGATTACGGTTGATACCATTGTAACCCATTTGCAGAAGCTGACCGAGGCCGAGCACATTTCCGTGGAGGATAAGGCGCTGGCCTATATAGCCAAAGCGGCGGACGGGGCCATGCGTGACGCGCTGAGTCTTCTTGACCAGTGCGTGGCCTTCCATTATGGAGAGGTACTGACCTATGACAATGTGCTGGATGTCCTTGGAGCCGTGGATATTACGGTTTTCAGCCAGCTGTTTCGCGCCGTGGTGGAGAATCGGACGAAGGACTGTATTCAAAGCCTGGAGGAAATGGTGATCCAGGGGCGTGAGCTGGGACAGTTTGTAACAGACTTTATCTGGTATCTGAGAAATCTTCTCATTGTAAAATCCGTGGATGACGCGGAAAATATGCTGGATATGTCGACGGAGAATATGAATCTTCTGAAGGAAGAAGCCGGTCTGATCGACGGAGAGACTCTTCTGCGGTTTATAAGGGTATTTTCCGACCTTTCGAACCAGCTTCGCTACGCATCCCAGAAAAGGGTGCTGATTGAGGTCGCTCTCATTAAACTGACGCGCCCTGAGATGGAGGAGAATCTGGATTCCGTCATACAGAGAATCGGCAATATTGAGAAGCAGCTGGAAGAAGGCGTTTTCGTAGCGGGAACCATGCCTGCCACTGGAAACGGTACGGACTCCGTACCAGCCGGGGACAATGGAAGAATGGGCGGCAATGGTGCCCCGTCTGAACCGCTGACGCCTGCAGAACGCGTTGTGCTTCCCGAGGCTCAGTTGGAGGATTTAAATCTTGTCCGCAATGAATGGGGAAAGATTGTAAAAGATCTGGGCGGCCCAATTCGGGCCAGCTTCCGGGATACGGTGGTGGAACCGGCGGGAGACAGTTGTCTCTGCGTTGTATTTACGGATCAGAGTAATTTTATTATCGGCAGCCGTCCGACGACTCTGGGAGACATCGAGCGGTATGTGGAAGAGCATTATCAAAAATCAATTTATTTTAAGGCCAGACTGCGGGGCGGAGGCGAACGCCTCGATACCATTTACGTCAGTGATGAAGAATTAAAAGAAAATATTCACATGGATATTATAATAGAAGATTAACAGGAGGACATACACCATGGCTAAGCGTGGCGGTTTTTCAGGCGGAATGCCTGGCAATATGAATAATTTAATGAAGCAGGCTCAGAGAATGCAGCGTCAGATGGAAGAGACGACAAAGGAGCTTGAGGCGAAGGAGTATACGGCAACAGCAGGCGGCGGAGCTGTATCTGTTACCGTATCCGGAAAGAAAGAAGTGACAGCGGTGAAGCTTTCTGAAGAAGTGGTGGATCCGGATGATATCGAGATGCTGGAAGATTTAATTGTGGCTGCAACCAACGAGGCGTTCCGCCAGATGGAGGAAGAGAGCAGCGCAGCCATGTCCAAGCTGACCGGCGGTTTAGGCGGTATGGGCGGAGGCTTTCCTTTCTAATCATGGATTACTACAGCAGTCAGATAACGAAATTAATAGAAGAGCTGTCCAAGCTTCCCGGAATAGGAAGCAAATCTGCGCAGCGTCTGGCATTTCATATTATCAATATGCCGGAAGAATCAGTAACAAGCCTTGCCTCGTCCATTACCGAGGCGAAGCATAATGTCCATTACTGCAAGGAGTGTTTCACTCTGACAGATCAGGAGCTGTGCCCGATCTGCAAAAGTGACAAACGCAACCATAAAGTCATCATGGTTGTTGAGGATACAAGGGATTTGGCGGCTTACGAAAAAACGGGGAAGTATGACGGTGTTTACCATGTGCTTCATGGGGCGATTTCTCCCATGCTGGGAATCGGACCAAATGATATTAAGCTGAAGGAACTGATGCAGCGCCTTCAGGGTGATGTGGAAGAAGTGATTATCGCTACCAATTCCAGTCTTGAAGGGGAAACCACGGCGATGTATTTAAGCAAGCTGATAAAACCTACCGGCGTGCGGGTAACCCGCATTGCCAGCGGCGTGCCCGTCGGCGGAGATCTGGAATACATAGATGAAGTAACATTGTTACGGGCCCTGGAAGGCCGGGTCGAACTGTAACTCATTAACCTTGTTAGGAGATGCAAAAGAATGGATAAGTACGAGTTTAATATTAAAGTTGAACAGATAAAGAAGCTTGTCGGCAAGAGTGATTATGAGACGGCCATGAAGATTGCCGATACCATTGACTGGAGACGTGTGCGCAACACGAACCTTTTGTCCATGGTAGCCATGGTTTATGAAAAAAATGAGGACTATGAAGAGGCCAGAGAGATTCTTCTTCTGGCGTTTGAACGTGCCCCCATTGGGAAACGTCTGCTCTATAAGCTGGCAGAACTCGCATTAAAAGAGGGCAATATTGATGAGGCTGAGGCATATTACAGGGAATTCAGTGATCTGGCCGGTGACGATCCGAGACAGCAGCTTCTACGCTATTTAATTTTGAAGGCCAAAGGTGCGCCTGCCCAGCAGTTAATCCATTCTCTTGAATCATATACAAGTCAGGAAATTGATGAGAAATGGCTGTATGAGCTGGCCGAACTTTACAGCATAGCAGGTATGGCCGACAGATGCGTAGAGACGTGTGATAAGATCATGCTGATGTTTGGTCTTGGAAAATATGTGGATAAGGCGATGGAACTGAAAATTCAGTACGCGCCGCTGACCAGTTATCAGATGGATCTGGTGGAAAACCGTGACAAATACGAGGCCAAGCTTCGCGCCGTAGAACAGGAATACGGGCTCGGCGGAAACCAGATGCAGGTTCAGGATCAGGAAGAGGAATACTATGATGACGGAAATCAGGGGATGGATATGCCGGAGGAACCTGATTTCGAGGATTTACAGGCGAGAATGCAGGAGGCTGAGGTTCAGGAAGGCCTGGCCCGTGAGATGTCCCGTATGTCATATGAGGAGCCGCCGGCAGCACAGCGTGCGATGAGGCACGACAGGACGCGGGTGCTTGATGATATCAGGCGTATTAACCGTCCTGTCTATCACGATGCGTCCATGGCTGCCGGGGAGACCGCGGCTGCCGGAGCCGCATATGCAGAAAATGCGTTTGCCGGAGCTGCCGGAGCTGTATACGGCGCAGCAGATTCTGCAGTTTACATGGCTGGGAATGCAGAGCGGCTCGCTTCCGCGATGCCGAGACCGCGCGGAATGATGCGCATGCCGGAGATGGACGAGGAAGCCGCCGCGGAGCCGGTGATTGAAGAAGACTATGCTTACGGAAATTCCGGTTACAATGGATCTTCCTATGGTAATACCGCTTATGACGAACCGGTTTACGGTGAAGACGCCTATGATAATACAGGATATGGTGAAACCGCTTATGATGATCCGGCTTACGGAGAGAATGCCTATGAAGATAACACCTACGGTGAACCGTTCAACGGAGAAAATACTTCTGGGGAGCCTGCCTTCGGTGAAGCAGATCCGGAGGAGGAGGCCTACAGCGATTATTCAGATATGGAATCCTCCGGTGATGATCCGGCCTGTGGAGAGAACGCTTATGAAGAACCGGAATTGTCATATGCGGAATCAGAGACTGAGGAATCCGCTGATGTTCCGGTGGAGGCGGAATATACCGCACCGGAGAGCGATCCGGCTGAGTCTGAGGTATTGAATAGCCAGGAACCGGAAGAAGAGGCTCTTGAGATCGAGGACCTTGACGACGATGCAGAAGAACCACCGGTATTGAATCATTTGATGATTGAAGCCAGGACTCCGGAAAAAGGGCTGAAAATTGCCGTAGAGGCATTAAAACAGATCCATAATGAAACAGGCATTAAAAATCCGGTAGCCAAGATTACAGGAGAGAAGCTTTCGAGAAGAGGTGTTCTTGCTTCCGCGGAAAAACTGGCCGGAAAAGATCTTGTGATAGAAGAGGCCGGTGATTTGACTCCGGAAGCCTTAGAAGAATTGTATACACTGATGAACCGCGATGCCAGTGGAATGATCGTGGTTCTGATTGACAATCCCAAGCAGATGGAGAATCTTCACAGAAACCATCCGCGCCTTGCAAGCAAATTCGAATGTATTGGAAGCGGAGAAGCGTATGAGCCGGGCGAAGCGTATGATCAGCCCGTTTCTCCGGTACGGGAGCCGAAACAGGCGGTACGGGCTGAAGTGTCTGCTCCAGGGAAAGCTGCGCCAAAAGCGGCGGTAAGGCCTCTTTATCCCGAACGCGGCGAAGCACCGGTCAGACGCCAGCCAGTTCCTCCGGAAGAATCCTATGAAGAGGATTCTTATGAGCACGATTCTTATGAACAGGATCCTTATGAGCAGGATATCAGAAATGCAGAGTCATACGAGACGGATTCTTATGGTGAAGAAGGATATGAAGAGATTCCGAATGAGGAAAAAGTGCACAATAAGAAAAAAGGTCTGTTCCGCAACCGTAAAAAACCGGTATATGAGGAGCTGGAACCGGAAGAGTCCTATGACGAAAACGATGATTATTACGTGGAGGAAGATGAAGACGGCGAAAACGGCATGACCTACCGCAATGACAATGGTCCTGGAAGCCACGGGGAAGAGATGGATATTGATGAGTTCGCTCAATATGCCTGCCGTTATGCCAACGAAATTGACTGCAGTATAACAGGAAAGAGCATGCTGGCTTTATATGAACGGATTGAGATCATGGAAGAAGACGGTGTGGCTCTGACAAGAGAGAATGCAGAAGGTCTGATTGAAGAAGCGGCCGACCGTGCTGAAAAACCATCCTTTGGAAAACGTGTCAAAGGAATCTTTTCTTCCAAATATGATAAGGACGGCCTTCTGATCCTGAAAGAAGAACATTTTATATACTAATTGAGAGCGGTGGTCATACCGCTGTACCCCATCATTTCTGCGTGAAACTTAACCTGTAGGGAGCAGAAAGAAACAGTAAATTGGAGCATGAATTGTGGATATCAGATTAATTGCACTTGATTTAGACGGAACGCTTCTGGACAGTCAGAAGCGTCTGTCGTCCCGTAACAAAAAGGCGCTGACGGAATGCCTGAGACGAGGCATTCATATTGTTCCGACAACCGGAAGAACCGTATCGGGGATTCCTCAGGTCGTCAGGGAACTTCCGGGAGTGCGTTATGCCATAACGACGAACGGCGCAGTGGTGGAGGACATGAAAGATGATTTGACTCTGTCCGAGTGCACCATTCCATGGCAGCTTGCGCTGAATATTTTAAAAATTGTTGACCATTATCATGTAATGTATGATCCGTACATTGAACGGCGGGGGATTACAGAACCGCGTTTCTATGAGCATTTAACAGAATATGGCCTGGCCCCGGAACTGCAGGAGGTGGTGAGGCTGACCAGGGATGTTCATCCCAATATCATTGAATTTGTTGAGACTGCCCGGAAGCCGGTTGAGAAGATTAATCTGTTTTTTCCTGAAATCGAGGAACGTGCACGGGTAAGAGAGGCATTGGAAGCGATAGACGGGATTCTCATCACCTCTTCCATGCCGATGAATCTTGAAATCAACGCTCCCGGAGCGACAAAAGGCGGCGGCATCCGGCGTCTGGCAGAACATCTGGGGCTTAAAAGAGAGCAGACGATGGCGATGGGTGACGGAGAAAATGATTTCTCCATGATCTTAGAAGCCGGAATTGGTGTTGCCATGAAAAATGGCAGACCGGATCTCTGTGAGGCGGCTGACTATATTACAGACACAAATGACGAAGATGGAGTGGCGTCGGCCATATATCGCTTCGTCCTTGAGACAGAAATATAACGAGGAATTTTATGGAAAATTGGTTATCAATCGCGGCCGGGGTCTACCTGCTGTCTATGGTTCTCTATGGACATTACAGGGGATTTATCCGGCTTGCAGTATCTATGGTGGCATTG
>CP102274.1:392500-1002500 GCA_025149285.1 Hungatella hathewayi
TAGGGGCTGTCAAGAAAAGCCGCTATTGTGTAATACGTGCCCGTACCGTAAACCGACACAGGTGGATGAGGAGAGAATCCTAAGGCCGGCGGGAGAAGCATTGTTAAGGAACTCGGCAAAATGACCCTGTAACTTCGGGATAAAGGGTGCCCACGAGAGTGGGCCGCAGAGAATAGGCTCAAGCAACTGTTTAGCAAAAACACAGGTCTATGCAAAACCGAAAGGTGAGGTATATGGGCTGACGCCTGCCCGGTGCTGGAAGGTTAAGAGGAGAGGTTAGGAGCAATCCGAAGCTTTGAATTTAAGCCCCAGTAAACGGCGGCCGTAACTATAACGGTCCTAAGGTAGCGAAATTCCTTGTCGGGTAAGTTCCGACCCGCACGAAAGGCGTAATGATTTGAGCGCTGTCTCGACAATGCACCCGGTGAAATTGAAGTACCAGTGAAGATGCTGGTTACCTGCGCCAGGACGGAAAGACCCCATGGAGCTTTACTCCAGCTTGATACTGGGATTCGGTACTGCATGTACAGGATAGGTGGGAGGCAGAGAAGGTAGGACGCCAGTCTTACTGGAGCCATTGTTGGGATACCACCCTTGCGGTATTGGGTTTCTAACCTGCGGCCATGACCTGGCCGGGGGACAATGTCAGGTGGGGAGTTTGACTGGGGCGGTCGCCTCCGAAAGGGTATCGGAGGCGCTCAAAGGTTCCCTCAGAATGGACGGAAACCATTCGAAGAGTGCAAAGGCATAAGGGAGCTTGACTGCGAGACCGACGGGTCGAGCAGGTACGAAAGTAGGACTTAGTGATCCGGTGGTATAAAGTGGGATTGCCATCGCTCAACGGATAAAAGCTACCCTGGGGATAACAGGCTTATCACTCCCAAGAGTTCACATCGACGGAGTGGTTTGGCACCTCGATGTCGGCTCATCGCATCCTGGGGCTGAAGTAGGTCCCAAGGGTTGGGCTGTTCGCCCATTAAAGCGGTACGCGAGCTGGGTTCAGAACGTCGTGAGACAGTTCGGTCCCTATCCGGCGTGGGCGTAGGATATTTGAGAGGAGCTGTCCTTAGTACGAGAGGACCGGGATGGACTGACCTCTGGTGTACCGGTTGGGTATCAAACCCATGGCCGGGTAGCCAAGTCGGGAAGGGATAAACGCTGAAGGCATCTAAGCGTGAAGCCCCCCTCAAGATGAGATATCCCATCGCAAGAGTAAGACCCCTTGAAGACGACGAGGTAGATAGGGCAGAGGTGGAAGTGCGGTAACGTATGGAGCTGACTGTCACTAATAGGTCGAGGGCTTAACCAAGTTGGTTTAGGAAAAGAGGAAATAAGAACGGATGAAAAGATATGTACAATGTGTGGTTTTGAGGGTATATGCCTTGCCAAAAGGATTATCTTCATGGTATAATAATCCTCGATAGCTCAGTCGGTAGAGCACGCGGCTGTTAACCGCGCTGTCGTAGGTTCAAGTCCTACTCGGGGAGTTCGTGATACTCAAACGATAAATGAGGAGAACGAAATGCAAAGCTTAGGCCCCATGGTCAAGCGGTTAAGACATCGCCCTTTCACGGCGGTAACACGAGTTCGAATCTCGTTGGGGTCACTAAAGTTGAAATTCATTAGAACTTCAACTTTTTACAATATTTACGGCGACATAGCCAAGTGGTAAGGCGTGGGTCTGCAACACCCTGATCACCAGTTCAAATCTGGTTGTCGCCTCTCTTAGAAGAGCCTCAGGAACCTTGAGAAATCAAGAGTCCTGGGGCTTTTTACATTGTTTACAAAGCAGATAAATTCTGGCATAATGATGAAAAAGGGGGCTGTGTAAATGGGGGCGTTAATTGACAGAATCCGGCGGGCTGTGATGAACACCGGAATACGAAAAAAGCTACTGTTAATCTACTGTGCGGCGGGCCTGGTGCCGATGGGGGTGATCGGCAGCCTGATGCTCTATAATACCCACCGTATGCTTTACGGACAGTACCGCGGGCAGCTGGAGTCGGAGAATAAGCGGGTTCATAATATTGTATTTGAAGTTACCTATCTGGTGTCCAATATCTCTAATGTTCTGGGATACGATTCGGCCCTGAATACGCTTTTGAGTACCAGCTATGAAAGTGACGGACAGGTTTACGAGGCATACCGGGCTTATCCTCTTCTGGACTCCTTCGCGGAAAATTATACGGAGTTATCTTCTATCCGTATCTATTTTAACAATCCGACCATGGTGAGCAGCGGCCGTTTTCAATATGCCGGTGAAGAGGTGCAGGCGTCGGAGTGGTACCGGCTCGCAAAAGAGAGCTCCGGTGAGCCGATCTGGATCTGTGAGAAGCAGGAAAACTCACAGGACAATCTCTTTCTGGTGCGGAAGGTTCCGCTTTATAACCGGGATTTTGCAGTGATCTCCATTGGGATCAGCAGCAATTTTTTAAAACTGATGATTAATGATGAACAGACAGACACCTTGCTCAGCCTGGACGAGGGGGAGGTTTTTTATGCGGGAAACGCGTCCTACTTTGGGAAGCCGCTTCCGGTTTCACAGACAGCGCTGTCGGAGACCCGGGTGCGGACACTTCGGGACAATGGACTTCTGGTCGGATGCTCCGCATTGCAGCCGGTTCGTTCCCACCAGATTATCCAGGTACTCACCGTGGATTCCCATGCCCTTGGGGCGGTTAACCGGACTATGGTGCTTATGATGGCCATTATTTTGTTTTGTATCCTTATTCCGTTTGTTCTGATCTTTTTATTTACCGGCTCTTTTGGCCGCCGCATTGCCGTGATCCGCGGGGAGATGCATAAGATCTCGGAGGGCAATTTAGACATCATTCCTCTGTTTGACGGTACCGATGAACTGGGGCTTCTGTTCCGGGACATGCAGCAGACAATCAATAATATTCAGAATTTAAACCGGCAGTTGTATGAGAACCAGCTGGACCGCCAGAGGCTGATGAACCAGCAGAGAATGATAGAATTTCAGATGCTGGCCAATCAGATTAATCCTCACTTTCTGTTTAACACGCTGGAGACCATACGCATGAATGCCAGTACCCATAAGGACCCGGACACCGCTTATATTATTACGCAGCTGGGGAAAATGATGCGTTACAGCCTGCAGACTAAGGATCAGCTGGTGAGCCTTGCTCAGGAACTGGCTTATACGAGAAGTTATCTGGAGATTCAGCATTTCCGGTACCGGGAGAAAATCAGCTACGAGATCCTGGTAAGCGATGAGATCACACAGGATACTTATTATCTGATGCCGCTTTTGATCCAGCCTTTGGTGGAGAACGCCATCTCTCATGGCATCAGTCCCATGGACGGACCAGGGTTTCTGCTGATACATATTGAACCGGTAAAAGACTATTTGTCAATCGTTATCCATGATAACGGGGTTGGCATGGATGAGGGGGCGCTGCAGGCTCTGAGAGAGTCGGTGGAAGCTCCGGAGCCGGAATATACAGAGGATCCGGTACCAACTGAACGTCATATCGGTCTTAGAAATGTCAGCTCCCGCATCCGCCTGTTCTATGGCAGAGAATATGGGGTGGATATTGAGAGCAGACCGATGGAAGGGACGGCTGTCACGCTGCGTCTGCCGCTTCCCCGGACAGACGGCCCCCTGGAGATGGAGAAGGAAAAGGAGGATGAAAGGCAATGAACCTTTTGATCATAGATGATGAACAGATTGTAAGGGAAGGGCTGAAGACGATTTTTCCCTGGGCCGAGTACGGTTTTACCGTCTGCGGTGAGGCGAAAAATGGGGAGGAAGGGGTGAGCCTGATCCGTAGCCTGAATCCGGATCTGGTTCTGTTGGATATCAGGCTGCCAAAGCTTGACGGTCTGGAGGTGTTAAAGACCGTCAGAGAAGAGGGATTTGGCGGACAGATCATTATATTGAGCGGCTATGCCGATTTTGATTATGCGAAAACGGCTATTCGTCTGGGCGTCTGCTCTTATTTATTAAAGCCGATTGATGAGGAGGAACTTCTTCATGCCGTGAAACAGGCGAAGGAAACTCTGGAGAAGGAAAAGCGGGAATCCGATCAGGCATTAAAATCACCGGAGCAGGTGCGCCGGGAACTGCTTTTAGACATCTTAAACGGCGGAGCGGAGCATAAGAGGGAGGAACTGCTGGCCTGTTCCATGGATTTAACAGCCGATGCCTATCAGGTGCTCCTGGTGGTTATCAAGGACAGAAAACCGGATGGTCCGGGAGATATGCTGTGTAAATGGCTGCAGACCCTAAACAGTGTTTCTGTCTCTGAGGGAGGCTGTGAGTACTATCTGCTGCTTGGAAGAGAGGCGGTCAGCCAGGCCGCCCATCCCCTGCTTTCGGATTCCGGCATTTTTTTATCCTACAGCAGAATGGGATTTGATGCTGCTGAGATTCCCCAGCTTACCGCCCAGGCCAGAGAAGGCTATGAACACCGGTTCCTCTTCAGCACGGACGGTCTCTCCATCCAGTGCCGTCTGATTCCGGAGCCGTCGGCCAAAGCGGGGGAAGGCTTTGGTGATCCCCTGGTCATTGCCGATAAGCTTTATAATTTTATTTCTTCTGATCAGACGGCCAAGGCGGCAGAGTTCTTAAAGCACTTAGAACTCAGTATCCAGAGACAGAGGCTTAATTATGACACAGTAATCCGTCTCTTTATCAATTCCTATATGCAGATTGATATGCTGATAAAGGAGCATTATCCTGAGGCGGCAAACCGTGTCACGGGAGCCAATCTCGTTATCTATGCCATCTGCAAGTGCAGGACGCTCCGGGAGATTGTGAACTTCCTGACAGAACATATCACAGGCATCATCCGGATGGTGCATGAGGTGAGAAGCGATAACATCATCGAAAAGCTGTGCGGCTATATCGGGAAAAATTATCGGCAGCCTTTAAAGATTGAGACTCTGGCGGAAGTGTTCGGCTACAATGGCAGTTATCTGGGAAAGCTGTTCAAGCAGGAGACCGGGGAGTCCTTTCACTCCTATCTCGACCGGGTGCGTATCGAAAAGGCAAAGAAGCTTTTGGAGACGGATGCCAGGATCTATTCCGTAGCCAGTGAATGCGGGTTTCAGAGCAATGAATATTTTTCTAATAAATTTAAAAAGTATGTGGGAGTAAGCCCGCAGGCTTACAGGAAAGCCAGGGCGGAAGAACAGGGAGGCGGAAGACAGTGAAACGTAAAGCCGGCCGGACATTGGGAGGACTGCTCTCAATGCCTGGCCGGCTTTCTGGATTAACAGGAAATGCGTGACGTTTCTATGCGTGTTCCTTTCTCAAGACTTCAAAGAATCGGAATTCTCCATTTTCTATAGATACCTTATAGTGCTGCTCCGTCAGCGCCTCCGGAATTTTGGCGCTGTCAAACCGTTTTTCTGGATGCATATCCACGGTAAGCGGTGCAAATACCTCCCCTGTTTCCAGATCCCGGATTCCCGACGCATCTTCAAGGCGTATTGAGATATCCACTTCCCCGGCATGGGGGCGGTAGGAAATCAGGCCGAAGGTCTGGTTGTCATACACGAAGAGACTGTATTTGGGGGCTGCGCTCAGGGAGACGAATAACCCTCTGGTGAGAACGGCTGCGATCTCAGCCACTACCGCTTCAGGCAGCCGGTAGAGCTGGCTGTAATCGTCGGGAATATTGAGTATCAGGAAGCTTCCGTCTCCATAGAATTCCTCTGTGAGTATGGAGAAGCCGGCTTCCTCCGTGACCATGGACACCGCCTGCCAGGCTCCGCCGCTGCAGGTGTAGACCGGAAATGTGACAGGTTCTCTGCTCTCGCAGTAGATACGCTGGTTGCGGTGATAGCCGTCTGCGATAAAAAGTTCTGCGCTGGCCCGACGGTTTGTGATCTGGGCATTTGTAATCTCATCGATGCCCCGGTCTGACATGGCCTCCACGAAGGCAGGAGTTGCCACGGCATGGCCGCCGTTTCTGACATAGCTTTTGAGCTTTGTTAGAATCTGCGGGTCTCCTGCGGCGCTGGCCGTTAAAAAGATCACAGGAGCGTCTTCCCGGAATACGGCGGAGGGCTCAAACGGGATGCCGAGCATGCCTAAGTAGTTGATTAACTGGCCTTCTCCGCTGCCTTCCAGAGGTTCATAGACCGAGACGCCGATGGGGGTTCCGGTTTTGTCTAAGAGGCTGTCGATGCGTTTTAGCTGCTGGCCCAAAACCGGCTGCAGCGGGCATTCCGTCAGAGTCGGATAGCGGAACGACATCCAGTCGCGGCAGGCGATCAGTTCCTTTGCACCGGCAAAGAGTGAGAGCGCCGCCTGTTCTACCCAGGTGTTAATGTGGTTGTTGGAGCCCCCCTCATCGATCCAGGCCCCCAGGTTGCGGCCGGGGACGATGCCGGTAATCCGCCTGAAGCTGCTGTAGCTTAAGTAGCGCTGTACGTGCTGAGGATCGTATTTGGGATTGCGGGCCTCCGTGCCGGTGTAGACAAAGTCGAACACGTCTTTCTGCAGATCCGGCGCATAGCCGCACTGTCTGTAGCTCTCATACCAGTTGGGATATTTGATGATGAGCCGGCAGCCGGGATTGACATCGGCCGCGGCCGCTTTCATATCCCTGGAAACCTGGAGCATCAGATCCGTCCGGTATTCAGCCCAGGTTCGGTCTCCCCTGGCGTCAATGCACAGGGGGCATTTACAGCTGGTAAAGAAGAAATCATCCAGTATGATCTCGTCGAACAGGCTGGCGGTGTAACGCACAATATCGAGAAATGCTTCGCGGTACACCGGATCCTGGTAGCAGATCACATCGTAGAGCGTGTTCTTTTCATGGCCCGGGATGGAGAGGGTGGGGGCGATGGCGCCCCCGGTCTCGATTCCGTACCGGTGAAACAGTTCCTTCACCGCTCTCATTTTACTCTCCTCAATGTCGTACATGCCCCTGTGAGTCTCCAGATACACCTTGGTCAGAGGCAGCCGCTTTTGAAAATAGCGGATAGCCTCCTCCACAGTATCTAAATCCGCATAATATAAATACTCTGCATGCGGGTAGGTTGCAATGTGAAAATTTCTGTACATTCTTCTATTCCTCCTTTCCGATCAGGCGGTAAAACCGACAGAAACCGGCGGTGAAGGGAACTTCCAGAATCTGCTCCCTTACCTCTGATTTTGCCTTGGCGGCATCGAATCGCTTCTGCGGCTCCACTCCCGTTAAAAGCGGATAGTACTCCCGGCCGGTCTCCAGATCTACGATGCCTTTATACTCATCTCCTCTGAGAATGATCTCCAGATTTTCGTCCACGGGTCTGAAGGAGTAGACGGCAAAGGTACTGTTGTCGTACTCGAACAGGCCGTACTTTGCATCTGCACTTAAGAATACAGGGAGATTTCTCGTCATGACTCGGCTGATATCGGTCAGCACATCCTTCGGAAGGCGGTAGAGCTGGCTGAAATCATCCGGTATATTGAGGGTATATAAATTTCCTTCCCCGTAGAAATCCTCCAGCATGAGCGGGAAATTGCACTCATCCGTAATCAGGCCGATCTGGCACCAGGTGGCGTTGGTCTTGTAATCCAGCACCTGAAGATCTACAGGGCGTCTTCCCTCGCAGTAGAAACGGTGATTGCGGTTATAATTGTCCACGAAGTACACATTGCCGGAGGCCCGTCTGCCGGTGGGGACTGCAGTGGTCATATCCCGGATTCCTCTATCCATGGTGCTGCTTAGAAAACCGGAGGTTATGACGGCATGGCCGCCTTTTCGCACATATTCCTTTAATTTCTCCACGACATCCGGATCCTTGGCCGAGCTGGCGGTAAGGAGCATGGAAGGCGCCTCCTCACAGAATACCGGGGTTGGCTCCAGCGGAACTCCACACATGCCTAAGTAGTTCATCAGCTGATCCTCGCCTTCCGCGTCAAATGGCTCATAGACGCTGACGCCCATCGGCGTTCCCAAATGTCCCAGAACCTGATCCATACGCTCCAGCTGCTGCCCCAGCACCGCAGTCAGAGGGGAGGAGGCCATGGATTCAAAATTGAAGAGTGTCAGCTCTCTGGCACCCGCAAAGAGGGCCAGGGAGGCCTGTTCTACAAATGCGTTCATGTTGTCGCTGCTTCCGCCTTCATCAAACCAGCCGCCGCCGTTTCTTCCGGGAGCGATCTGCTCCATAAAACGGATCAGGCTGTAGCTTAAATAGCGCTGGATGTGCTGGGCGTCGTACTGAGGATTTCTGGCCTCTACGCCGGTATAGATTCCGTCGAAGATATCTCTTTGAACCTGCGGGTTATAGCCGCAGTCCTGGTAGGACTCGTACCAGTTGGGATACTTGATGATAAAGAAACAGTCCGGGTTTTCTTCCCTGGCGGCCGCCACGATCTCCTCTGCCAGTCCGGCCATAAGATCCAGACGGTACTCCGGCCAGCTCCGGTCCTTTTTTGCTTCGATGCACTCACTGCAGCGGCAGCTGGTGAAGAAGAAATCATCCAGGATGATCTCATCAAACATCTTTGCCGTATCTCTTACAATTTCCAGATAGCGCTTCCTGTAGACAGAATCTGTATAACAGAGCACGTCGAAGATCGTGTGTTTCTCATGCCCCTCGATGGAGAGCGTGGAGGTAATGCCGCCGGAGGTCTTTATCCCATAGGAAGCAAACAACTCTTTGATGGCTTCCATCTTTTCCCGGGGGACATCGTAGATTCCCCTGTGGGTTTCCAAATACACCTTGTCGAGGGGAAGCCAGGTTAAGAACTCCTCAATCTTTTCTTTCAGCATTGGTAAATCTGTTTTGCATAAATACTCTGCGTGGGCATAGGATGCCGTTTTAAATTGTTGAAACATGGTCGTCTCTCCTTTTTACTGTTCAATGATTTTGTTGCCGCCTTACTCTTTCAGTTGGAAATTTAACACAGGAGAGAGGAAAATGTAAAGAAAAAATTGTAGCAATTAACGAATGAAAATTGAAAAAAATGGAGTTTTTAAGATGAAACTTATAAAAATTGGAGATTGGAGTTGAGAATTTTATACATTGTATTTTATAATTCTAATTTTTACAAGAATCATCTTCGGTTTGCCCGGTTTTCTATTTATGGTAAAACGCTATAATAAAACATATAAAACAAATTCCCCGCTGCGGTACACAGCCGGGGAGCACAGAATAGGGGGTTTTATTATGGCACTGGCTGCTGTGAAGCGACCACCCGCCGGAAATGGCCGCACGATAAATAAACGGCGGCAGACCGGGATTCGGTATTTTCTCTTAATCCTTCCATTCCTGGTACTGGTCGCAATCTTTTCCTACTATCCGCTGTACGGATGGGTTTATTCTTTTTTTAATTACCGGCCGCCCATCAAGCTGTCGGACTCGGAGTTTGTCGGACTCAAATGGTTTGCCTCACTGGTGGAGACGGACGTTAAACGCAGACAGCTCTTAGGGGTGCTTCGCAATACCTTTGCCATGAGCGGACTGACAATCCTGACATCCTGGCTGCCGATGGCCTTTGCCATTTTCCTGACGGAGATCCGCAGCAAATGGTTTAAGAAATCGGTACAGACCCTGACCACCCTGCCCAATTTCGTCAGCTGGGTGCTGGTCTATTCCATGGCCTTTGCCCTGTTTTCCAGTTCGGGCATGATGAATACGCTTCTTACGAAGCTGGGGCTCGTGAGCCAGCCAATTCAGTTTTTACAGTCTGACTCCCATACATGGTTATCCATGTGGCTGTGGAGTACCTGGAAATCTCTCGGCTGGTCAGCCATCATGTATCTGGCGGCAATTGCCGGGATCAGCGATGATCTCTATGAGGCTGCCAGAGTGGATGGAGCGGGACGATTCCGTCTTATATGGAATATTACGATTCCGCAGTTGATTCCCACCTTTTTTGTCCTGCTGATGTTAAACGCTGCAAACTTCTTAAACAATGGCCTCGACCAGTACTTTGTATTTTCCAATGCATTTAATATGGAACACATCCAGGTGCTGGATCTCTACGTTTATAACCTTGGAATGGGATCGGGAAGCTATTCACTTGCCACCGCAATCAGCATGCTGAAAAGTCTGGTCAGCGTCACTCTGTTAGCAGCGATCAACGGACTTTCCAGGGTAATGCGCGGGGAGTCAATTATATAAGGAGATGAACCGAGAATGAAAGAAAAAAAGAAAAAGAATTTGGGAGACCGTATATTTGATCTGCTGCTTATGGTGTTTTTCGGGGCATTTACCCTGATCTGCATCTATCCGTTTTACTATCTGATTATTAACACGATCAGTGCAAATAATTTAAGTGCTAATGGAGATATCCTGTTTTTACCGAAGCAGATTCATTTTCAGAACTACATCGACGTCATTCAGCTTCCGGGCCTTTTAAACGCTGCATTTGTCACACTGGCGAGAACCGTTTTGGGAACTCTGGGTACTCTCATGGGATCCGCATTTTTAGGGTTTATGTTCACCCAGGAAAAGATGTGGGCCCGCAAGTTCTGGTACCGGTTCGTGATGGTAACCATGTATTTTAACGCCGGTCTGATTCCGTGGTTTCTGACCATGAATAACCTGGGGCTTACCAATAATTTTCTGGCCTATGTGGTTCCAACCATTGTACAGCCCTTTAACATCATACTGGTCAAGACCTACATAGAAAATATTCCAAAAGAGCTTCAGGAGGCGGCTGAGATTGACGGAGCGGGAATTCTGCGGGTTTTCTGGCAGGTAATGCTTCCGATTACAAAGCCGATCCTGGCCACCATCACCATCTTTGCTGCAGTCGGACAGTGGAATTCCTTCCAGGATACCCTGCTCCTCATGACCAACGAGAAGCTGTTTACCCTGCAGTTTATCCTGTACCGCTATATTAACCAGGCCAGTTCCTTATCGGCCCTGATAAAAAACACCTCCAGCACTCAGATGCTGCAGTCCCTTGCCACTGCACAGACTGCAACATCGGTGCGTATGACCGTCTCGGTCATCGTGGTGATCCCGATCCTCTGCGTCTACCCGTTTTTCCAGAAATATATCGTAAAGGGTGTGATGATCGGATCCGTAAAGGGATAGCAGCAATTTAGAAAACAGTTTTTACATGCTTTACTCTTTCAAAATAAAATATGATAATGGTTAGGAGAAAGGAAGGTATCTTATGAAAAAAAGAAAAATGGCAGCAGCGTTTATGGCGGCACTGATGTTAACTGCATCCCTTGCAGGCTGCGGAAGCAGTGAAAAGGCGGAGAGTGCTTCAGACCCGTCCCATGGAGGAGCGGGGAAGGAAGAGGAGCTTCTGACAATCGACATGTTCTGCGCACCGGCCAACTATCAGGGGGTACAGACCGGCTGGTTCGGAAAGGCGATCAAGGACGCCTGCAACGTGGAGGTCAACATCATAGCGCCCAACGTGGCGGGGGGCGGAGATTCTCTGTACCAGACAAGATCAGCAGCAGGCAACTTAGGCGATCTAATCGTTATCCGGAAGGATCAGCTGGAGGATTGTTACAAGGCAGGACTGCTTTACGACATGACCGATTTTGTGGCGAACAGCAAGAACCTGAAAAACTACAGCAAATCCTCGGAAAATCTTTCAAAGCTTCTTGGAACAGACAGAATCTATGCGTTTGCAAACAGCTCTTCTCTGCTGTCCCCCATGGAACCGGCCTGGACGGCGGTGAATCCATCCATGGCGATCTTTTCCAGATGGGATTACTATAAAGAGCTTGGTAAGCCGCAGCTGAAAGATATGGATGATCTTCTGGATCTGCTGAAACAGATGCAGGACGCCCACCCCACGGCTGAGAACGGCAAAAAGGTATATGGATTCTCCCTGTTTAAGGACTGGGACAGCAAGTGGATGCGCTGTGCCTCCATCTGTACCTGGTTTAACGGTTACTCTGAGAGCAACACCGGATTTTTGTTTACCAATGGGGATGCCAGCGATTACACACAGCTGGATGATGAGAACGGTATTTATTATAAGATGTTAGAGACCTTTTTCAAGGCCAACCAGATGGGACTTGTAGATCCTGACTCCAGCGCGCAGACCTTTGACGCCATGCAGGCCAAGGTAGGAGAGGGAGAGGTGCTCTGCCATTTCTGGCCGTGGCTCACCATCGACAACTACAACACGCCGGAGCGTGTGGAACAGGGCGTGGGATTTGCCTATCTTCCCATCGAGGATCAGCGATTTGTGGTGGAAGGCTATAATCCTTACGGCACCGATGATCTGGTTATCTGTATGGGAAGCAAATGCAAAAATCCGGAGAGAGTCTTTGAATTTCTGGACTGGTTCTCCTCGCCGGAGAGCATGATGATAAACTACGGCGGACCGGAAGGCCTGGCCTGGGAAAAGGTAGATGGAAAGCCGGTACGTACGGAGTACGGACGTACAGCGGAGACGATAAACGCTCCTGTGCCAGAGGAGTATGGCGGCGGCAATTTCAAGGATGGAAAATGCCAGTTTAACTGGTGTATCCCGTTCTGGCTGGATAAGGACCCGGCAACAGGAGAGATCTTTAACAAGGCTCTGTGGACATCTACCGTGAAAAATGAGAGAAACCGTGTGATGGACGAGTGGACCGAGACCTTCGGAACCGAGCTTCCGACCCAGTATCTTGTGGACAATGATTTAATGGAGATCATTCCAGGCAGTCCCTATATCTGTCCGGTGGACTCCTCGGATATCAATATTAAGCGTTCCCAGTGCGGCACCGCTGTGAAGGAAGCCTCCTGGAAGATGGTATTTGCCAGGGACAAAGAGGAATTTGACGCTGTATGGCAGGATATGAAGACCAAACTGGACGGCTTGGGCTACAACGACGTGATCGCGGTAGATAAGGCCAACGTGGAAGGTTTTTACCAGGCCCGTAAAGCAGTTATAGAAGAAAATCAATAGGCGGGGAATCCCGGGGCGGGCATATGAAAAATCAAACTTCCAGGTATCATTACTCCCTGTTTCATTTAACGTGGCCGGTATTTCTGGAGATGGTACTGCAAATCATGGTGGGAAGCGTGGATCAGCTTATGATGAGCCAGTTCTCACAGGTTGGTGTCACGGCCATAGGAATGCCAACCAGATTATCACCTTTGTGCTGCTTCTGTTCAACATTGTAAGCTCGGCGGCCCTCATTCTGATTTCCCAGTACCTGGGGGCCGGGAAGGAAAAAAAGGCGGTGCAGTTTTATTCCCTGTCTCTGTTTTTAAACGGCAGCGCCAGCTTTCTCTTAAGCGTGCTGTTTATCCTGGCTGCCCGCCCGCTGTTTACAGCGATGCGGGTGCCGGGGGAGGCGCTGTCTGACTGTATCCTGTATTTCCGAATTATCGCAGTGTCCTTTTTTGTGCAGGCACTGTTCGTCACCTTCTCCGCGATTTTGAAGGCCCATGCGTTTATGAAGGAATCCATGGCAGTCTCTGTGGTCATGAACCTGCTGAACATTTTAGGCAACTGGCTGCTCATTCCCTCCATGGGAGTGGCCGGTGTGGCCTTATCCAGCACGGCAAGCCGTATGGCAGGGCTGGGCTTCCTCATCTTCTTTTTCGTGAAACGGCTTCATACTCCGGTGGGGCTTTCCATCCTAAAGACTGTGGGGCTTAAGGAGCTGAGGCAGCTGCTTTCCATCGGCCTTCCGACCGGCGGCGAGGGGCTTTCCTACAACCTCTCCCAGATGGGAATTTTAATCATCGTGAACTCCCTTGGGACGTATGCGGTCAACACCAAGATCTATGTGGGTATCCTGGCAAATATCTCCTGTCTCTTCGCCGTGTCCATCTCCCAGGCGGTCCAGGTCATTGTGGGTCACGCTGCGGGAGCGCAGGATTACGACTATGCAAGGCAGAGAGTGAGAAGCTGCCTCGGTTATGCCACGGCAGCTTCGTTTGTCATGTCAGTGCTGCTTTATGCATTGAGTGGTCCGATCTTTTCGATCTTTACGGATTACCCGGAGATTCTGGCACTGGGAAAGCAGATTATGCTGGTAGAGATTGTGCTGGAGTTCGGAAGGGCGGTCAACAATGTGATGATCCGCAGCCTTCAGGTGTCGGGAGATGTAAGATTTCCCACCTTTTTAGCGATCACCTGCCAGTGGAGCGTGGCTTTTGGCTTAAGCTGCCTGTTCGCCTTCGGATTTGGCTGGGGACTGATCGGCGTGTGGCTTGCAATGGCGGCCGATGAGTGCATCCGGGCCTTTGTCCTTATGTGGCGCTGGCACACCGGCGCATGGCAGCGGATGGGATTTGCGGCTCACGCCTGAGGGAAAGAAGTATACAGATAGGGCAGTGGAAAAATGGAGTTAATTCAGCTTCATTTTTCCACTGCCTTTTTCCTGGATGTTTCCGTATTGGAACGAAAAAAATCTAAAAAGATTGTGAAACATCAGATGACGAGATTGACTTTTTGCAGTGACTTCATTATAGTTAAGTCATTATGAGGAAAAGAGGCGTTTAACTTTATGATGAATAAATGGAGGGAAAAGTTCGCAGGATTTATGGTGGGCCGCTACGGGGCGGACCGCCTGGGGCAGTTTCTGATCGGTGTTTCGCTTTTCTTTCTTCTGATTGGAATCTTTGTCAGGAGACCATGGGTGGATATTCTGGCGTTTGCCTGCCTGATTCTCTGCTATTTTCGGATGTTTTCAAAAAATATCGGAAAACGGTACAAGGAGGAGCAGGTGTTTGAAGGACTCCGGTATTCCGTGACGGAAAAGTTTCGGAAATATAAGTTTAGAATCCGGGAAAAGAAGGAATACCATATCTATAAGTGTCCGAACTGCGGACAGAAGATCAGGATTCCACGGGGAAAAGGGAAAATCAGTATCCACTGTCCGAAGTGCAATACCGATTTTGTTAAGAAGAGCTGAGTCAGGAGACAGGACGAAAGACAATATGAATACAGAAGGGAATTATTATGGATCTACAGTTTAAGCCGGTAGTGGCAAAGGATATTGAGAGACTGACGCCGTTTTTCGCACTGCGTCCCAATAAGACGTGTGACAGTGTGTTTCTGGACAGCTTTATCTGGAGGGATTTCTACCATATCCAATGTGCTGTCAGCGATGGAAAAGCAGTTCAGTTTTTGATGGAAAAGGATGGCGTTACGTACAGCGCCATGCCGATGTGTAAGGAAGAGGACTTGTCCCACTATTTTTATGAGATGGTAGAGTATTTTAATACGGTGCTGAAGAAGCCGCTGCGGATTTATCTGGCGGACGAAGAGGCCGTGAATGATTTAAAGCTGGATCCTGAGAAGTTTGAGGTGAAGGAACAGGAGGATTTAAAGGATTATCTGTATGATGCCGGGGCTATGCGTTCTCTGTCCGGTAAAAAGCTGCATAAGAAAAAGAATCATTTGAATGCATTTTTGAGGGAATATGAGGGACGGTATGAGTATCGGACCTTATGCTGTTCCGACCGCGACGATGTGTGGGAATTCCTGGACCGATGGTGGGAAAACAAGGTGGAGGCCGCGGAGTTCGGTACCCAGCTGGATTATGAGGTGAATGGAATTCACGATATTTTGAAGAACTGTTCCCAGCTGTGCGTCCGGATGGCAGGAGTCTATATCGATGGCAAGCTGGAGGCATTTACGATAGGCAGCTACAATGAATTCGAAAAGATGGCGGTAATTCACATTGAGAAGGCCAATCCGGAGATCAATGGGCTTTACCAGTTTATTAACAGAGAGTTTCTGGTCAGATCATTTCCAGAGGAGATGATTCTTGTCAACCGGGAGGACGATGTGGGAATGGAAGGCCTGCGCAGAGCGAAGATGTCTTATAATCCGATTGACTTTGCCAGAAAATACAGCATAGAACAGAAGGACTTTAAAGGATGATACACTATTTAAGACAGGAAGAGAAGAACAGGAGCCGGAAGCTGTGGGAAGAGATCTTCACGGAAGATTCCCAGTCGTTCGTGGATTTTTACTATGCGGAGAAGTGCCGCCGGAACAGGATTCTCGTGGCGGAGGAGGAGAATGAGATCGTAGCCATGCTCCATCGGAATCCGTTCGACGTGGTGGTTAAGGACCGGATCTGGAAGATCGATTATGTTGCCGGTGTGGCAACCGCTGCGGCGTGGCGGCATCAGGGGTATATGAGCCGTTTGCTGTCCAGAATGTTTGCCGATATGTATATGGAGAAGATGGGATTTTGCTTTCTGCATCCGGTGAACCCGGCTATTTATCTGCCCTTTGAATTTACCTATATATTTGATCAGCCGCAGCTTACCATAAGCGAAAAAGGGATGATGCGGCTGAGCGGACGCGCCCTGATGGAACAGCGGACGGAGGAATGCGAGGAGGCTGCCAGATTTGCCGGAAAGTACCTTGAGAAGCATTACGAGGTCTATACCATGCGTGACGAGGAGTATTACCGGTCTCTGTGCAGGGAGGTAAGAAGCGCGGACGGTGACCTGGTTCTCTTGAGGACAAGGGATGAAAAGGAACGCCTGACCGGTATTTCTGCATATTACGGAGGGGAAGAGACGGAGCAGAGGGAGCTTCTCGTGCATCCGGATTTTGTGAAGGAGATTGCCCCGCCAAAGCCTCTCATGATGGGGCGAATCGTCAATCTGGAGCAGTTTGTCTCTGTGATCCGGCTGAAGGAGGACTCAGAGGTCAGCGAGATGGAGCTTATGATCGAGGTTTCGGATGGACAGATCCGCCAGAATGACGGTATTTTCCGCTGGAGGCTGGATAAAAATGGATCGAAGGTGACGCGTATGACGGAAGGGGCTATTGTAAAACCCCATCTCTCGCTGGGCATTGCGGAGATGACAGCCTGGCTCTTTGGATACAAAATGCCCCAGATACCGGAAAACCGGAGGAGTATGGCGGAAAGAATCAGGCCGTTAAACGGTGTGTATTTCGATGAGGTAGTATAGAAGATTTTCCTTGTAACCGATCGTGTTTCTGTAGTATAATAAAGAAAACAGCAGCAGGGGAGGTTTCTATGGAAAACAGATATATTAAGCTTCAGGCTCCAGGATGTAACGTACCGCTCAAGGTTGTGCCGGGACATTTTGCAACGAACCATTCCCATATCAATTACTACATTGATATGACGACGCTGAAGACGCGTGTCAGTGAGGCACAGGAGGTTGCCCGTGATTTGGTGGGGCTTTACCTGTATAACACGTTTGTAGATACCATCGTATGCCTGGACGGTATGGATGTGGTAGGCGCCTATCTGGCGGAGGAACTGACGAAGGCAGGAGTTATGTCAAGGAACGCGCATCAGACCATTTACGTTGTGACTCCGGAATACAACAGTAACAGCCAGATGATTTTCCGTGATAATATTCAGCCCATGATAACCGGTAAGAATGTGATTCTTCTGATGGCTTCCGTTACGACGGGAAAGACGATCAACAAGGGAGTCGAGTGCATTCAGTATTATGGAGGGAAGCTCCAGGGAATCTCGGCGATCTTCAGTGCGATCGGGGAACTGGATGGAATGCCTGTGAACTCTGTGTTCCGGGAACGTGATATCCCTGATTACCAGACGTATGATTTCCGGGAGTGTCCATACTGCAAGCAGGGAATCAAGCTGGATGCCCTTGTAAACGGCTACGGATATTCGAAGCTTTAAAGCATTTTCAGACATGCTCTGAAACGATCCGGGGTGCCGCAGGCGGATTTGGAAGAATCCGGTCTGCGGCACCCCGCTTGAGTTTTGGACCGGTATTGCGTTGTGCAGTGCTGTGTCAGCCGCAATTTTACAGTGCAGGAGGGAGAACGGAAAAGATGGAAGCGCAGGAACAGTTGAAGCAGTGGATCTCTGAGAGCAGCCGGATCGTATTTTTTGGCGGAGCAGGTATGTCTACGGAGAGCGGGATTCCGGATTTCAGAGGCGTGGACGGGCTGTATCACCAGCAGTATCAGTATCCGCCGGAGACGATTATCAGCCACAGCTTTTACAGGCAGAATCCCCAGGAATTTTACCGGTTTTATAAAAACAGAATGCTGTTTCCGGAAGCAGAGCCGAACCGGGCACACCTGGCTTTGGCAAAGCTGGAGGCGGAAGGAAAGTTAAAGGCTGTTATCACTCAGAATATTGACGGTCTTCATCAGGCGGCGGGCAGTAAGGAAGTCCTCGAGCTTCACGGATCGGTACACAGGAATTACTGTACCCGGTGCGGGAAGTTTTACAGTCAGGAGGATATTTTAAATATGGATGAACCGGATGGAATTCCGCGGTGCAGCTGCGGCGGGACAATTAAACCGGACGTGGTGCTCTATGAGGAGAGTCTGGATCAGGAGGTGCTAAGCCGATCGGTGGAATATATTACCAGGGCGGACATGCTGATCGTCGGCGGTACATCCCTTACGGTTTATCCGGCCGCGGGACTGATTGATTACTATAGAGGAAACCGGATGGTTCTGATTAATAAGACGGTTACCCCCATGGACAGCCGGGCGGATCTGGTGATCAGCGGGCAGCTGGGAGAGGTACTGGGGGAAGCAGCGGGCGTGTGAGCGTGGTGCGAAGTGCGGACTGCGGGCAGCCCGGAAGCAGAGAAAGAATGAAAAAATGACAGTGTAAAGGAGCGTAAAACGATGTATCAGGCAGCAGAAGACAGATATGAGAAGATGGAATATAAGCGTTGTGGAAGAAGCGGGGTACGGCTTCCCAGGGTTTCACTGGGGTTATGGCAGAATTTCGGCCTGGAAAAGCCGTTGGAAGACCAGGAGGCGATTCTCTGCAGGGCCTTTGATTTGGGTGTGACGCATTTTGACCTGGCGAATAACTACGGATTTCCGGCGCCGGGAAAGGCGGAGGAGAATTTTGGAGAGATTTTAAGACGCGGTCTGGGAGCTTACCGAGACGAGATGATTATTTCCACGAAGGCCGGATACGATATGTGGCCGGGACCTTACGGGAACTGGGGATCGAGAAAGTATTTAATGGCCAGCCTTGACCAGAGCTTAAAGCGGATGGGGCTGGAGTATGTGGATATTTTCTATCATCACAGGCCGGACCCGGAGACTCCGTTAGAAGAGACGATGGGAACGCTGGCGGATATTGTGAGACAGGGCAAGGCGCTTTACGTCGGCCTTTCCAATTACTCAAGGCAGGAAGCGGAGAAGGCGGTTCTTCTGCTGAAGGATATGGGGATACACTGCCTGATCGAGCAGCCCCGTTATAATATGTTTGAGAGAACGCCGGAGGACGGATTGTTTAAGGCCATGTGGGAGCACGGTGTCGGCTGTATCTGTTACAGTCCGCTGGCTCAGGGCGCACTGACGGATAAGTATTTAAATGGGATTCCTCAGGGGTCGAGAGCTTCCCGGGTGGGATCTACGATTAATGACCGATACTTATCGGAGGAGAAGCTGGACCAGATCCGCAGGCTGAGTGAGATCGCGTCGGGCAGGAACCAGTCTCTGGCACAGATGGCGCTGGCGTGGGTGCTTCGGGAGAAGGCGGTGACCTCCGTGCTGATCGGAGCCAGCAGTGTAAAACAGCTGGAGAACAGCGTACACTGCCTGGATAATCTGGAGTTTTCTGCAGAGGAGCTGAAAACGATTGACGAGATTTTAAAATAAGGACGCTGAATACGGGAGAATGAGATGAATTTTGAGGTTGGAGATATTGTAAAACTGAAAAAACAACATCCCTGCGGCAGCAGCGAATGGGAAATTATGCGGGTCGGCGCTGATTTTCGTTTGAAATGTATGGGCTGCGGACACATGATCATGGTTCCCAGAAAGCTGGTAGAGAAGAACGCCAGAGGGCTGAAGGGAGCAGATGGGGTGGAAAAGAGATAGAATGCCCTGGAAATGTCGTGAAATCGTAGAAAAGCAGGAAAAAGTACTTGCTTTTCCTGCCAATTTCTGATAAAATATTAATCCGTGACACATTAAATTCCTTGCTCCTGAAACTGAAAGCAGGGGCCAGAGACCACAAGGAGGTAAAGAAGCATGAACAAGTATGAGTTAGCCGTTGTTCTTAACGTTAAGCTCGAAGATGAGGAGAGAGCAGCAGCCATCGAGAAGATTACAAATTATATCACTCGTTTTGGCGGTACTGTAACCAACATCGACGAATGGGGTAAGAAGAGATTAGCTTACGAAATTCAGAAGATGAAAGAGGGATTCTACTACTTCATCCAGTTTGATGGCGATTCCACAACACCGAACGAGTTAGAATCACGCGTTCGTATTATGGAACCAGTTATCAGATATTTATGCGTAAGACAAGAGGCATAATCGATAAAGAAAGTGTGATCGTATGAACAGAGTAATCCTGATGGGTAGATTGACCCGTGATCCAGAAGTAAGATATTCCCAGGGCGAGCGCGCCATGGCCATCGCAAGATATACGCTTGCTGTTGACAGAAGAGGCCGCAGAAACCAGGACGGCAACGAGCAGACAGCAGATTTCATCAACTGTGTCGCTTTTGACAGAGCAGGTGAGTTTGCCGAGAAGTATTTCCGCCAGGGCATGAGAGTGTTGATTTCCGGAAGGATCCAGACTGGCAGTTACACGAATAAGGACGGTATCAAAGTTTACACGACTGATATCATTGTAGACGATCAGGAATTCGCCGACAGCAAGGGCGCGGCTTCCGGTGAGGGCGGCGGCTATCAGCCGACATCCAGACCGGCACCGTCTTCCGCAATCGGTGATGGATTTATGAATATCCCGGATGGAGTCGAAGACGAAGGACTTCCATTCAACTAAATTTACAGGGATAGAAACAACAAAATCTAACAGGAGGTAGTACCAATGGCATATAATAAGAATGATAAAGCTGATGGCGCCAAGTTCAGAAGAGGCGGCATGCGCAGAAGAAAAAAAGTATGTGTATTCTGTGGTGAGAAGAACGGCACCATCGATTATAAAGATGTAAATAAATTAAAAAGATATGTCTCTGAAAGAGGAAAAATCCTTCCGAGACGTATTACAGGCAACTGTGCAAAGCATCAGAGAGCACTTACCGTTGCAATCAAGAGAGCAAGACACATCGCTCTTATGCCTTACACAATGGAATAAACCTTTATTTTATAAGGGTTTTGCGAATGAGATTCCGTAAGAAATTATGGGGTCTCATTTTTTTGCAGAAAAGTCGGAAATTTCCAAGTGTGTTTCCAGTTTTTTTCCATTTACGCCTATCATGTATTTCCCTATAATGGAGTGGGGATACGATAGAATTTTTCACGGTATAGGAGGCTATGATGGGAACATTTTTATTGGATAAAAGCGTTACGGCAGACATGGGAACGATGAAGGACAGAGGTGCGGTGAGACGAGCGGTGGAGCGGTTTTACCGGGATCTGGATATGGTGGTTGACGGGGATTTGGCTTTTGGGGGCGGGATAGAGCTCTGCGAGGAATCCATGGAACCGGAACAGTACAGGATACTGGTTGAGGAGAAACGGATGGTCATCTGTGCGGGGGATGAACTGGGATTTGTGTACGCACTGCTGCATTTGAGCGAGGCGTATATGGGGATACTGCCGTTTTGGTTCTGGAATGATCAGAAATTCGAGAAGCGGGAGGTTGTGGAGATCCCGGTAGGAACGATCGCTTCGTCTCCATATCCGGTGAGATACAGAGGCTGGTTCTTAAACGATGAGGTGCTGATCAGCCGCTGGGATGGCGGCGTGAGTAAGGAGTATCCGTGGGAGATGGCATTTGAGGCACTTCTGCGGCTGGGAGGAAATTTAGTGATACCGGGGACCGATGCAAATTCCAAAATTTATGCGGGACTGGCCGCAGAGATGGGGCTCTGGATCACTCATCATCACGCGGAACCGCTGGGAGCCGAGATGTTTGCACGGGTCTACCCGGATAAGATGCCTTCCTTTGCGGAGTATCCGGAGCTCTTCTACGGCCTGTGGGAGGAGGGAATCCAGAGGCAGAAGAATTACCGCGTTATCTGGAATATCGGATTCCGTGGGCAGGGAGACCGGCCTTTCTGGGATGATGATCCGCAGTATGACACCCCGAAGAAGCGCGGGGATTTAATCAGCAGCCTGATGGTGCGCCAGTACGAGCTGGTAAAGAAGTATGTGGAAAATCCTGTATTCTGCACAAATCTCTACGGGGAGACGATGGAACTGTATCAGCAGGGATTCCTGACTCTGCCGGAGGATGTGATTACCATCTGGGCCGACAACGGTTACGGGAAAATGGTATCGAGAAGACAGGGAAACCACAATCCCAGAGTGCCGGCGCTGCCTCCCGCAGAATTGAGGGATGGGAACCATGGAACGTATTATCACGTCTCTTTTTACGATCTGCAGGCGGCAAATCACATTACTATGCTGCCAAATTCTATGGAATTTGTGGAAAAAGAATTGAAAATAGCGTATGATTGTGGAATAAAGAGTCTGTGGGTTGTCAACTGTTCTAATGTAAAACCCCATGTATATCCGCTGGACTTTATCGGGAATCTGTGGAGAGGAAATTCGCTTACCGCAGAGGAACACAGAAGGCGGTATATGGAGTCTTACTATGCTTATGGACAGCGGATTGACGGAAACGATCTTTTGGAGCCTCTTCAGGATCTGTTTGAAGCGTATTTTGATTGTACGGTTCCATATGGAAATGAGGAGGACGAGCGGGCGGGAGACCAGTTTTATAATTACGTGACCAGGGATTTTGTCTGCCGTATCATGAAGGATGGGGGACGGAGACCGGAACCGGAGCTTAACTGGTTTGCCCCGGGAGAGAGTCTGGAAGAACAGATGGAACATTACCGAAAGACGATTGCAGGTGGGAAAAATGCATTTGAACCGCTTCTGGAAGCGTGCAGCCGGATGGCAGAGCAGGCGGGACCGCTAATGGAAGACTCCCTTCTCCTGCAGGTGAAAATACATACTTACTGTCTGAGAGGTGCTGTGTCCTTCTGTGACGGTTATGAGGCGTATGCAGGTAAACAGTATCTGAAGGCGTTTTATTTATTCGGCAGGGCGGCGGACTGGTATGAGGCGGCAGACCGGTCTATGAGAGAGCGGGAACACGGAAAGTGGAAGGGATTTTACGAAAATGACTGTCTCTGCGATGTCAAGGAGACCGCCTGCTGTCTGAGACGGCTGATGGGATATATCAGGAATTTAGGGGACGGCCCTCATTTCTATGAGTGGCAGAGGGAGGTTACCTATTCGGAGGAAGATAAGAGGGTGGTTCTCATTACCAATATGGAGAATCATATGACGGATCAGGAACTTTACCAGGCGATGAAGGAGCGGGAAAGTGATGAGAAAGCGTTGGGATCAGTGGGTGGAACGGTTTAGGAATACGAGCCTTGCCAGAAAGATGATGGTGGTCTATGTGGCCATATTCGGAATTCTGTGCAGTATCACGCTGCTTGCCATGCAGGTTACCTTAAGTATCTATGACGGCCAGCTTTACCATAAGTCCCTGGAGGAACTGAATTTCTTCACGGAGCGGGTGGATGGAGAGCTGAAAAAGGTGGAGGAGCTGTCTTTCGATCTGGCGATGGATTACGAGATTCAAAATCAGCTTTCGATTATAAAAAGCGCGAAGAACAAGGCGGAATACTCTTTTCAGATGTCGAAGCTGCGAAGCAGGCTGACCACGGAGGCGCTGTCGGCGGAGCTGGTGTCGGAATTTATCTATACGGATAAGTTTCTGACCAGATATGAGGTTGGGAAACGGTATGTGGAACTGCCGGTGGGGATTTACGACAGCCTGCTGGAGAAATTTGACAAGGCGAAAGGGGCTTATGTTTATGAGAATCCTACGGAGGAATTTCCCTACCTCGTCTCCGGCAGGGATATACGCAAACACATCGATGCCAGCCTTGAATACCTGGGGAGTCTGATTTTTGTATCAGATATCCGGGTGCTGATCGAGAAGCATTTAAATCAGCTGAAAACCGATGTATCCAGCCTGTGCGTGACCAGCGACTCCGGCCTGATCTACCAGAGCGAGGACGGTCTGTATGAGAAAATCAGGCAGGTGCTGCCGGAGAGCGATTATGAGATCATAAATCTGCAGGGGAGAAAATATTTTCTCTGTCAGCTTACATCGGCAGAGACGGGCTGGACGTATGTGAATATGTTTCCGTACAGCTCGATTTACTTTATGAACACCATGGTCCGCTACTGTCTGATCGGCGGATTTCTCGTGCTGTTTGTGGCGGCGATGCTGATTCTGAAGCGGCTTTCCACGGCCATCACCAGACCGCTTAACAGACTGACGGATTCAATTCAGATCGTGGAAGCAGGGGAGTTTCAGAAGGCGAAGGAGTATCTGGAGGGAGAGAAGCGCGGTGACGAGGCGGGAATTCTGACCCAGGAGTTCCAGATCATGCTGGATAAGATCATGGTTCTGATCCACGAAAATTATGAAAAGCAGATATTGCTGAAGGATACGCAGTACCGGGCACTTCAGGCTCAGATAAATCCTCATTTTCTATATAATACGCTGAATTCCATTAACTGGATGATACGGTCGGGCAAAAATGAGGAGGCGTCTGAGATGCTGATCTCGCTGGGGGATTTGCTGCGGGCGGCATTTAAAAAGGAACAGCTGGCTACGGTTTTGGAGGAACTGGAACTGGCAAGGCATTATATTGATATTCAGAAGGTACGGTACCGGAGAAGGGCTGAGTTTCTCGTGGAGGCAGAGGGCGATTTGGAGGCGTACCACGTGCCGCGGATGATTCTGCAGCCGCTGGTGGAGAACTCGATCAACCATGGTGTGGACAACTCCTTAAATAAATGCAGGATTCTGGTGCGGGTTAAGGAAAATGAAGAGGCGCAGACCATGACTCTGGAGGTGGCGGATGACGGACCCGGTATGACGGAGGAAGAACTGGCGGCTGTCAGGAATTTCACCATGGTGCCGAAGGGAAACGGAATTGGGCTTAAAAATATCAGCGAACGGCTGAACCTGATCTTTTCCGACGCGGTATTTGAGATAAGCAGCCAGCCCGGAAAGGGAACCGTTGTGAGGATTGAAATTCCGAAATATGGAGGGAAATAAACGTGTATAAGCTTCTGATCGTGGACGATGAGGATGTGGAGAGAGAGGGGATGGCAGATTTTATCCAGTGGGAAAAGTACGGGATAAGTCTGGCGGGAACCGCATGGAACGGTGTCGAGGGATATGAGGAGATCCAGAATCAGATGCCGGATATCGTGATTACAGATATTAAGATGCCTGTCATGAATGGTATTGAGCTGATCCGGAAGACGAGGGAGGACTTTCCGGATATTGTATTTATTGTGCTTTCCGGCTATGGGGAGTATGAATATACCAGCAGAGCCATGGAGCTGGGTGTGCGCCATTATATACTGAAGCCCTGTGATGAGGCGAAGATTGTGGAAGTGATCGGTAAGGTGACGGAGGAGCTTAAGGTCCGGGAAGAGAAGAAGAGGAAAGAGGTTGATATGCGGACCCAGGTCAAGCGGCTTGCCCCGAGAGCCAGAGAGCAGATGTTCCGCAATGTGCTGCTGAACCGGGAAGATATCCATAAGGATTTCGAGGCGTATCTGGGCGGCTGCGGTATCTTTTCAAAAGAGGTCTTTCTTCTGGCATTTCATAAGGAAACGTGGTTTGACTATCTGGAACAGTTTGTGGTGTCGAACATAATAACAGAGCTTCTGGGAAGCGGTCACGTGCTTCTGGTGACGTCTATCCGCAACGATGTGCTGCTTCTGTTGGATGGGCGTGTATTTGATGAGATTCAGCCCGTCATTGTGAAGGTGAAAAAGGAGTATGAGAAGTTTGATTCCAGCCCGCTACAGACCGCGGTTTCCGGCCGCGGAAGCTGGGGGCAGATACACGGCCTCTATGAGGAGGTCTCGGGACTTTTAAAGATGGGAAAGATCGAGGCGGACACGGACGCTTTGTGGCATGGATTTTATAAGGATATCAACCGGGAGGAATTGATGCTGATTAATTACCGGGCTCTTAAGGCTGCAAAATCCTATGATACCATTCTGTTTGAACTGTATCTGGGGTTCGTAAAGATGCGGCTCAGAGGCGATCTGGCCGGAAGAAAGGAAGCGGTAATTTTATATGTGCTTGACATGCTCTATGAGGACGAGGACAATGAACGGGGGATGAAGGAGAAACTTTGGAATGGAGAGGGCCGCAGCGGGGAAGGGAGCCAAAACGCCGGGGACGACAGGGAGCTTTTGAAGCTTTTGGCCGACTATATCAGTGAGAAGCAGGGATTTTATCCGGGCGGAGATAAGGAAGAGCGGCGCATGCGCGATATTCTGCTGGGAATCTATCAGAATATCAGCAGACAGGAACTGAGCATTCAATGGCTGACGAAGGAAGTTCTGTACATGAATCAGGATTATTTCGGGCGGGTCTTTTCCAAGTGCATGAAACAGAAGTATTCCTCTTATCTGCTGAATGTTAGAATTGAACTGGCGAAACGGCTGATCTGGTATTTTCCGGAGATTAAGCTTTCCCAGATCGCGGAGGAAGTGGGGTACCCGGCGGATGGCCAGTATTTTTCCAAGACCTTCCGAAAATCGGTGGGAATGTCCCCTTCCGAGTACAAAGATTATATACAAAAACAGGCGTAATTTGAAAAAAACCGGCTTTTTCGCATTGGAAAAAGTCGGCTTTTTTCAATTGGGATGACGGCTTTTTCCATTTTTAATTGGTTTAAAATCATGTAGAATAACACCATAAACAAGGTGTGCACCGAACCTTTGAGAGTTAAAAATAAAGAGATCAAGGAGAGATGGTTATGAGAAAAATGAAACGTTTACTGGCGCTGGGGCTCGCCGGAATGATGGTACTGTCGGCAACGGGATGCGGAAGTTCGGATAAGACGAAAGGCAGTGCAGCCGACACAACACAGGCGGCAGCCACAGAAGGCACATCTGCAGGCGGCACAACCGCGGCAGCAGCTTCCTCCGATAGAGAAGATGTGACACTGAAGTTTACCTGGTGGGGCGGACAGACGAGACATGAACTGACCCAGCAGCTTCTGGATAAGTATACGGAACTTCACCCAAATGTAACATTCGAAGCGGTACCCTCCGGCTGGGATGGATATTTTGACAAGCTGGCGACTCAGGCGGCCGCAGGAGCCATGCCGGATATCGTTCAGATGGACTATCTCTATATCAGTACCTATGCAAAGAACAATTCCATCGCAGATCTGACTCCGTATATAGAAGATGGCACCATCGATACTGCCAGTATCGATGAAAATCTGATGAAGTCGGGTGAGATTGGAGGAAAGACAGTCGGACTCGTGTATTCCAGTTCCCTTCTCGCAATGGGGTATAATCCTGAAGTCCTGGAGGAAGCCGGTGTGGAAGTTCCTTCCATGGACTGGACCTGGAGTGACTTTATAGAATTATGTAAGACTGTGAAAGATAAGACGGGAAAGCTGGGCTCAGCGACCGGACCTGTGGATGATACCAACCTGTTTAATTACTGGGTGAGACAGCATGGCGCTTCTTTGTTCAGTGATGATCAGAAATCCCTCGGTTATGACGATGACCAGGTTTGTATCGATTACTTAAATATGTGGTCGGAGCTGATGGCAGCAGGTGCGGTTCCGAATCCGGACGAATATGCGGCAATCCAGACACTGGGACAGGAAGCAGGACCGGTTGTAACAGGTGAAGGCGCTACCATGATTGAGTGGAACAACTATGCGAACAAGGTGGCATCCGTAAATGATAAGCTGAAGATTACTTCTCTGCCATTATCTGATAACACCGAATATAAAGGCCTCTGGAATAAACCGGGCATGTTTTTGACGATTTCCGAAACGTCACCGCACAAAAAAGAGGCGGCTGAGTTTATCAACTGGTTTGTAAATTCCGAGGAAGCCAATGACATTATGATGGGGGAAAGAGGAACCCCGGCATCGTCTGCTGTCAGGGAACACATGAAATCGACTGGTAAATTATCTCCGCAGCAGGAAGAAATGTTTAATTATTTAGACATCACGGCAGATATCTGCGGCGAGACGCCTGCTCCGGACCCGATCGGTATGTCCGAAATCAATGAGGCTTTTAAGAACGCGGCTTACAGCGCATTCTACGGCCAGGTTTCGGCAGAAGAGGCCGCAAAGGCTTTCCGTGAAGAGGCCAATGCTATTCTGGTGAGAAATAACTAGAACGTGGGAAAACGTATTTGCAGACACGTTTAGGAAACAAAGACAAAGGGATTGCACAAGACATTGTGACAGTCCCTTTTTAAAAGACCGAGGTGACTATTTTGATAAAGAAAAGATATAAAGACAATAAAGTGGCGTATCTGCTGCTTGCCCCCTGGCTGGTGGGCTTTATCGGGATGTGGCTGATCCCCATGTGTATCTCCATCTACTATTCTTTTACTGATTTCAATTTACTGAACGATCCGCAGTTTATCGGGGCAGCCAATTATGTCCGGGCGTTTACACAGGATAAGACCTTTTATAAGGCGCTGAAGGTGACTTTTTTATATGTGCTGCTCTTAGTTCCGCTGCGTCTGGCGTTTGCACTGTTTGTGGCAATGCTGTTAAACAAGAAGCACAGAGGACTGGGACTCTACCGGACGCTTTACTATATTCCTTCCATTATCGGAGGAAGTATCGCAGTGTCCGTGGTATGGAAACAGATTTTTGGAAACAAGGGCGTTATCATGACGCTGCTGGGGGTCTTTGGAATCACGCAGAAGACGTCGCTCATAGGAAATCCCAAGACGGCGCTGTATGTCATTATCCTTATGGGCGTCTGGCAGTTTGGTTCTTCCATGCTGATCTTTTTATCTGCGCTGAAGCAGATTCCGGGTTCACTCTATGAATCGGCAAAGGTGGACGGAGCAAATGGCTTTGTAACTTTCTGGAAGATAACGATTCCGATGCTGACACCGACCATTTTCTTCAATCTGATTCTTCAGATCATCAACGGTTTCCGTGTGTTTACAGAGAGCTATGTAATTACGGATGGCGGTCCGCTGGACAGCACCTTATCGTACGTCCTGTACCTGTACCGTCGTGCATTTACGTATTTTGACATGGGATACAGCTGTGCGCTGGCGTGGGTGCTGGTGGCAATTGTCTCCGTATTTACCATAATACTGTTTAAGACTCAGAAAAACTGGGTTTACTATGAAGCCGGGAGGGAATAAATCATGGGAATGAAGAGAAAAAGACAGTTGAGTTCAGTGATTTTCCACGCCGGGGCGTGTATTCTGGGATTCTTTATGATCTATCCGCTCCTGTGGCTGCTGGCCAGCTCCTTTAAAAGTAATGAAACAATGTTTACCAATACGTATTCCCTGCTCCCCGAGGTATGGGATGCGGCAAAGAACTATGCCAGCGGATTTGCAGGAATCGGCGGCGTGGCTTTCAGCACGTTCTTCATGAACTCCATGGTGGTAACGGTGGTGGGAACGGTCACATGCGTGTTATCCTCTCTGCTGGCCGCTTATACATTTTCCAGACTTAAATTTCGGTTTTCCAATTTCTGGTTTGGCTGTGTGATGATGACGATGATGATTCCGGCACAGGTTATGGTGGTTCCGCAGTATATTATTTTGAAGAAAATCCATTTAATCGATACACGTGTGGCACTTGTGCTGCCGTGGTGTTTCGGAGGTGCGTTTTTTATCTTTCTGATGGTTCAGTTTTTTCAGGGGATTCCGAAAGAACTGGATGAAGCGGCGGAAATCGATGGGTGCGGTAAGATTCAGACACTCGTCAGGGTGCTGATCCCCATTGTGAGACCAGCCATTATCACTTCCTCTATTTTTGCTTTTTACTGGATTTGGCAGGATTTCTTTCAGCCGCTGATCTTTATGAGTTCATCGACGAAATATACGATTCCACTTGCACTGAATATGTATTTAGACCCAAACTCTTACAATAATTACGGTGGATTGTTTGCAATGTCAGTGATTTCACTGATTCCAATCGTGGTGTTCTTTATCATTTTCCAGAGGTATCTGGTGGACGGAATTGCCATGGATGGAATTAAGGGATAAATAAAAATAAAGGGGGATAACAAATTGTACAGCTTATCACGATGGAAAACCAGAATGACAGCATGTATCTTATCGGGGGTCGTGGCATTTGGCACACTGTTCCCGGTTCCGGCAGAGGCGGCAGGAAAAACAGCCGTATACGATGGCAGGGAGATCGTGGATCTGGCGGGGAACAGTGAGATGAAGGCTTATGGTGAACGCCTTGTCACAGGAGGGAAGGCTTCTGTATCCAGAGATTATGGGGGAGAAGCGGGAGCGGGTATTTCCTATTATCTCGATTCTGAATCCGGGAATGATGAAAATGAGGGGACTTCGGAAGACAAACCGTGGAAGAGCCTCAAAATGGTGAATAACAGAACCTTTCAGCCGGGAGACCGGATATTGCTTAAGGCCGGAAGCGTATGGAAAGAGGAGACGCTGTCCCCGAAGGGATCCGGTGAAGAGGGTAATCCCATCGTCATCGGCGCCTACGGGGATGGGGATAAACCCAAATTGGAGGGAAACGCAGCGGTTCCTGAAGTGGTGTCGCTCTATAATCAGCAGTACTGGGAGATTTCAGATCTGGAGATTACCAATACTGCGGCCGGATTTACCGGCGCCATGAACGATCAGAATGGAAATAAGTTAAAGGATGTCAGAGGCATTCGCATTGCCGGACAGGACGGAGGAGATTTAAACAATTTCTATTTGCACGATTTACATGTGCATGATGTGACCGGTGTATGCGCCTGGATCAGCGGTGACAGCAATGGAAAACCGGGAATTCTGGGGAAGCAGGGCTGGGATAAGTCGAAGCGCACGGGCGGAATCGTGTTCGAGGTGATGGAACCGGCCACAGACCAGCCGACGGTTTTTCATGATATAACGGTCGAGCGGAACGTGGTCAACAACAACTCCTTTGGCGGTATTATTATCAAGCAGTGGAAGGGCGCAGATACCGGCGGGGAACACTGGGCGTCCAGAGAAGAGGGAAAGGGCAATGCGGCAAATAATTATTTCTGTGAAAACTGGAAGCCGCATACAGATGTTACCATACGCGACAACTATTTAAGCCAGGAAAATTCTGACTATGCCTGCAATACCATTTATTTGACCAGTGTACAGGGCGCTGTCGTGGAGGGGAATATCTCCAAGGAAGCCGGTACGTGCGGCATAGAAATGTATTATGCGGACGATGTGACCGTACAGCGGAATGAAGTCTACAAGACCAGGGTGAAAGCCGGAGGAGCCGATTCCAATGCAATAGATCCGGATAAGGCGTCCACCAATATCCTGATCCAGTATAACTACATCCACGATACAGGAGATGGAATCCTCCTCTGTGGTTTTATTTTCGGAACTTCCGTGGTCCGCTATAATGTAATTAAGGATGCGCAGAAACGGTATATTAATCCACATGGGGATAAGGGCGTCAATTACGTGTACAACAACATCCTCTATAATACGATTGAGAAGTCTAATCTGCCGTTTATCGAGTCATCAGGGGGCAACAGTGTTTATTTAAATAAATCGGGAAATATGCACTATTTCAACAATAATATTTTCTACAATACCGCAAAGACCACAACCAGTGTCGGAATCGGTGAAGGGACGTCTACTTCCTATGACAGCAACTGCTATTATGGAAAGGGAGTGCAGGCACCGGAGCAGGAGACCCATGCAGTATGCGGGGATCCGATGTTTGAAGGGGAACTGACAGGATCCGGAGAGGAGGGGCCAGAAGAACTTTTAAAGCTGCGTCTAAAAACGGAATCTCCTCTTCTGAATGCCGGAATCGAGGTGGAAGATGATCCCCTGCTGTCTGTTTCGGCAAATCCGGGAACTGATTTTGCTGGTGATCCCGTATTTAACGGGGAACCTGATATGGGAATCTTTGAGTATCAGGGAGAAGCAGGAAGCGGAATCTTAAATGGCTATGTGGAAGACCCTTATGGAAATATCATGAAGGGAGCCTCGGTAAAGTTAAAGGATACGGATTATGCTGCAGTGACGAATGAACAGGGATTTTTCGCCATAGCAGGTGTGAAGCCGGGATCGTATACGGCGGTGATTTCCAAAGAGATTTATCTGGACGGAGAGACACCGGATATTACAGTGGAAGAGAAGGCTGTGACGAGAGTACAGCTGAAGCTGGGAGAGAGTCTGTCTGATGTGGGCAGTGTGAAAGGCTGCGTGTCTAATTCGTCTGGTCCTCTGCAGGGAGTGACGGTGACGGTCTCGCTGGAAGACCAGGTATATACCGTCAAAACCAGAAATGACGGCTGTTATGAAATTCCGGACGTAAAGATCGGAACCGGATATGAGGTGACGGCTTCGAAGGAGGGATATAAGACAGCCACCGAAAAAGATGTCAGGATAATGCCGGCAGCTGTTTCGGAAGTGAATCTGATTCTTTCCAGGGAAGTTGGAAAAACGACGTATCTCATTGCAGACTTGTTTGACCAGTATGATACAGGAGCATTTACGAATAACAGCAGAGGTAACGAGTTATGGAAGGTTTCTGATATCTCCGCTGCGGATTCGGCTAAAGCATCTTTGCAGATTAAGGCGGAGGCGAATGGAAACAAGTATCTGGAGATGGCGAAAAACGGATCCTATAACCTCTATGCCTACACAAAGAAGGAATATGATTTAAATGGAATCATTACGGTTGAAGCAAGGGTGAAACGGACAAAGGAAACGGCGTCTCCCAATCAGTTTGGTATGTATTCGTTTAACAAAGCAGATTTTAAAACAGGGGATCCAACGTCCAGTTCTAATGCAATCGGTACCTTTGCACTTTCTAAGGGAAACATTATTACGCATAATAAAAAGGGCTCTTCGAGCACAGTAAACGTTCAGCCTTATGAGAAGGGCCGATGGGATATTATCAGAAATGTTATCAATCTGGATACCAACACCTTTGACTTTTATGTGAATGATATGAATGTTCCAAAGCTGGCAGATCAGCCGCTTCGGACACAGGGAAAAAATATTGACCGGTTCGAGTTTTTCTCCAGCAGTACAAATGGTGGAGACCTGTTGATCGACTATTTCAAGGTTTGTACCGGACCTGCCATGGATTATAATGACGCGGGTCTCTCAGGAATCAGCGTAGATGGAAAAGAGGCGGAGTGGAAGGGGGAAAATATCTATGAAATGCAAATTCCCTCCGGCAGCAGTGAAGTAAAGGTACAGCCGTCTGCCAACAGTATTTTTGTTAAAAAGGTTATGGTGGGAGGTAAGGATGCCACAAAAGAAGCGGTATCTGTGCCGGTACCCGAGGCTGGTGAGCCGCTCCTTATAACTGTTCTGGCGGAGGATGGGGAGACAGAGGAGCGCTATCAGCTGAATCTGGTGAAAGAGGATGTCTCAGGGCTGGCATATTTAACGAATCTTACCATTGAGGGCATCACTTTAACTCCTGAATTTGATTTTAATACCATGGAATACGAAGGAAACGTGCCGTCAGACGTGCACAGTGTGACGCTGCAGTATGAGACGGTTCAGGCGAGCAATGAGGTCACTGTCAAGGTCAATAATCAGGAAGTGACGGATCGGGTGATTCCGTTAAAGCCGGGCGTTAACGTTATAGAGATCGGAATCGCATCGGCGGACGGAACCAGCTTTGCGGATTACACCGTTACGGTTACGAGAGACTGCGTGATTGACGAGATTCAGATCGATACGCTGCCTGTAAAGACTGTCTATGAGAGAGGGGAAGAACCTGATTTCGAAGGACTGACAGTTGGTGCCTATTGTGAGGGAGACCGGGTGCGGAGTCTCGAAGCGGCCGAGTTTACGGTAAGTATGCCGGATACATCGAAAGCGGGAACCGTTTCGGTAACGGTTACTTATGAGACGGAAGACGGAAAGACGCTGGAAGCCTCCTTTGATATTACGGTGTATGACCGGGATACCATGCAGCCTCAGAGCATTAAGGTGGTGAAACAGCCGGAACAGACTGTATATGGAACCGGAGAAGCATTTAATCCGGACGGTATGGAAGTGCGCCTTCTCATGAAGGCTACGGCCAGCAATGCCGCACCGGCAGAGGTCAGAATCCTGGATGACGGGGAATACGACGTCATGGATGATTTTACAGAGCCGGGAGACACGATGGTAACAATACGCTATAGCTGGACCGACAGCAATGGTGAGGAGCGGTATCTGGAGGATCAGGTGGCAGTAACCGTCTATGATGAGGAACTGGAATACTATCAGACGGGGATTAAAGTGACAAAACAGCCCAAAAAGACGGTCTATGAGACGGGAAGTATCTTTGACCCGGATGGGATGGAAGTAAAGAGGATCATGAAGGCCAGCGGAAGCAATGCCGATTATTATCAGGAAACCATCACAGATTACGATTATGAGACGGCTGAACTGACCGGTACCGGGTCCAGAAAGATAGCCATCCGTCATGAGGGAACAGATGAAAATGGTGACGAACAGACGTTTAAGGCCGTAGTTACGGTTACGGTGACAAATCGTGAAGATGTATTAAATAACGCGGTTCTAAAGCAGTCTGTAGCCGAGGCCGGAGAGAAATTAAATAAAGAATATGTGGCTTATATGACGGATGAGGAGAAGGACTCTGCAGCTAATGCGGCTAAGAATGTGTTCCTCGATGTCATGGGAGCGGAACATACGGTCCTGACAAAGGACATGGCGGATCGTATGGCTGAACTTGAAGCACTGCTTAAAAATGCGTATCCTGATATTACGGTACGGATTGAGGGCGATTCCAGTCTGACGGAAGGCGCGAAGGTGACAGGAACACTGCTGAATGCTCCCTTTGGTCAGGGAAATGTCAGGATGGTTCCCCAAATTACAAAAACAAAGCTTCCTGAAGACATCCCACAGACAAAAGCAGCAACGGCTATGGAAATAAAGCTTCTGGCAAATGGAGAAGAGCTCCAGCCGGATATCCCGCTTTATCTGACCTTAAAGATTCCGGAGGGGCTCGACAGGAAAGATCTCATCGTTTACTGCGAATTGGATGATGGCAGTATTAAGGCAGTAAATCCGGAAATCAGCGGCGAATTTCTTCACTTTTTTGTAAGAAGCGCCGGCACGTTTGTAATTGCCAATCCGAAAGAGAACGATTTAACAGAAATTGAAATAACAGCTAAGCCGAAGAAAACGGAGTACCGGATAAATGAATCATTTGACGCTGCAGGATTGGTAGTAACCGCCGTTTACGAGGACGGAACAAGGACTGTGGTCACAGGGTATGAGATGGCCGGGTTTGATTCGACAGTAGCCGGGACTAAGACAATTACGGTATTCTATCAGGGAAAAACAGCAGAATTTACCGTTATGGTAAAAGCGGATGAGGATGGCCCTGACGATGATGACAAGGATGACGATCACGACAAGGATGACGATTACAACAGTGATCATGGAAGTCATGGGAGCAGCGGCGGAAGTTCGGCAGTCAGAACGGTGCTGCCCGATACGGTAAAGGGAAATTGGAGACAGGATGAGAATGGCTGGTGGTTTGAAACCACAGACGGTGGATACGTGGTATCAGATTGGGCCCGTATCAATGAGAAATGGTACTATTTCAACGAACAGGGATACATGGCAGCCGGCTGGGTATTGGATCAGAATCACTGGTATTATCTGGGCGAGGATGGAGTCATGGCGGACTATACCTGGATCCTGGATCGGGGAACGTGGTATTTCCTGCAAAGCGGCGGTGTCATGGCCGCAGACCAGTGGGTTCTGTGGAACGGAAACTGGTATTATTTAAGCAGTGACGGCAGCATGGCCAGAGACACTGTGATTACGGTCGGATACCGGATCGACGAAGACGGTGTCTGGCGTCCCAATTAACAGATAAGAGGATGAACTCCCGGGAGGCGGATGCTTTCCGGGAGTTTTTTTGTGAAATCAGTAAATAAATCACGAATAAAGGTTCCTTCATTGACAAATGAGGAGTTGCGCTTTATCATAACAGTTAGAAAGACTTAAGGATAGAGGATCAGGAGGTTATCTGGATGACGGTAAAGGATTGTTACGAGGCGATAGGTGCCGATTATCAGGAAGTTCTTCGCCGTCTGGCGAATGAAGAAAGAGTAAAACGTTTTCTGCTGAAGTTTCCGGGGGATGACAGCTTCTCCGGACTGGTTAAGGCGGTGGAAGAAGGGGATTATGAGACTGCTTTCCGTGCAGTCCATACGCTGAAGGGAATCTGCTTAAACCTGTCGATTACCAGGCTTGCAGCGTCCAGCAGTGCGCTGACCGAATCACTGCGGAGCGGCGGATGGAGCGAAGAGGCAGGGCGGCTCTTCGAACAGGTGAAAGAGGAGTATGCTCAGACTGTCCAGGAGATTAAAAAGCTGGAAAACGATTAATTGCGCCAGATACGCGAGGAAAAATGATATATGAAGAATAAAATTTTAATAGTGGATGATGCGGAGATAAACCGCTCCCTTTTGGCGGACATCCTGTCTGTCGAGTATGATATTATGGAAGCATCCAATGGTATGGAGGCAGTTTCCCTGTTGAACCAGTACCATGCCGATCTTTCGCTGATTCTTTTGGACATCGTAATGCCGGAAATGGACGGATTTGAAGTTCTGGCGATTATGAACAGGAACGGGTGGATTCAGAGCATACCGGTGATTACGATTTCAGCGGAGACGTCTTCCAGCTATATTGAGCATGCTTATGATCTGGGAGCGGCCGATTATATCAGCCGCCCGTTTGATGAAAAGACGGTACTGCGCCGCGTGAGTAATATGCTTATGCTCTATACGAAGCAGAAGATTCTGGAAGGTATGGTGACGGAGCAGATTATAGATAAGGAAAAGAATAATTTCCTGATGGTTGAAATCCTGAGCAATATCGTCGAGTTCCGTAACGGTGAGAGCGGGCTTCATGTGCTGCACATCCGTGTCATTACGGAGATGCTTCTTAAAAAGCTGGTGGAGAAGACGGATCGGATTCAGCTGTCACTGTCAGATATTGCTCTGATCGTCAATGCATCGGCTCTGCACGATATCGGAAAGATATCGATCCCGGAGGAAATTCTTAATAAACCCGGCCGCCTGACTCCGGAGGAGTTTGAGATCATGAAGACCCATGCGGCCATAGGTGCACAGATCCTGAAAAATGCACCGAACCGTCAGACGGAAAAGCTGATTCAGGTAGCGCATGATATCTGCCGCTGGCACCACGAAAGGTACGATGGAAAGGGATATCCGGATGGGCTTAAGGGAGATGAAATTCCGATTGCCGCCCAGGTGGTTTCGGTGGCGGATGTCTATGATGCGCTTACCAGCGAGCGTGTCTATAAGTCGGCCTACAGCCACGAAAAGGCTATGGAGATGATCTTAAATGGGGAATGCGGGGCGTTTAATCCGCTCCTGCTGGATTGTCTGGTGGAAGTGGGAGACCGTATTCTGAAGGAGCTTGATTTACATTCCCTCGATGGAATGTCGGACATTGAGATGGAGGGCATCGCCTCGGAGCTGAAGTCTCATAATGAACTGCGTGCTTCCAATCGTACGCTTATGCTTTTAGAGCAGGAACGGATTAAATACCGTTTCTTTGCTTCCATGTCACAGGAAGTCCAGTTTGAATACAATATCCATTCAGACCTTCTGGAAATATCTGAGTGGGGAGCGAAATACTTAAGGATACCGGAGCTGATTGCCCATCCGGAACAAAATGACGAACTTGCACGGGTATTTGACCGGAGAGATTTCGCAGATTTAAAGAAGAAGCTTCGTGCGACAACTCCGGGAGAGCCGGTGTTCAGTGGAAGCTATCAGGTTATCATCGATGGAAAAGCGAGGTGGTTCAAGGTCGTGGCACGCACGATCTGGGATTCCGACGAGGATACCTTATATTCGGGAACGATCGGAAAATTCATTGATATCCACGAGGAACAGATGGAGCTTACTAATTTAAAACGCCTGGCTTCCCAGGATTCTCTCACCGGCCTTTATAACCATAAGGCGGCCAAGGAAATGATTGAGAATATGATCGTCCAGCGCGAGAATAAAGAGTATGCCGTGATTCTGATCGATGTGGATTACTTCAAGTCTGCCAATGACCAGCATGGCCACATTTTCGGGGATGAGGTATTAAAATATATTTCTCAGAAGATGAGGCAGAATATCCGAAGAGACGATATCGCGGCCAGAGTTGGAGGAGATGAGTTCCTGATTTTTGTGGAATACCGTGGCAGTGTAATGCCGCAGATCGAGCGGATTTTCAGTTCTCTGACAGATTCCTTCCAGGGATTTCAGATATCCGTCAGCATGGGCGTGGCATGCTGTCCGGAGAACGGGGAGAACTACGAAGTGCTGTTCCACTGTGCCGATCAGGCGCTCTATTCGGCAAAAAAGAATGGCAGAAACCAGTTCTGCCTGTATGACCAGTCAATTCAGGGCTTTTTGTCTGTGCTTTCGCCAATGGATAACTGAGTATGGTGTGAATAATGTGGTAAAAGTGGAATTTCCGGAAGATAACGGGAGTTCCGCTTTTTTTGTTTCATTAAGGAAGCTTCGGATTTATATTTCGGAAATTTTACCATTTATGTCTGATTTTTGAATTAACTTGAGAAAGTACGTCTGCTAAAATAGAAGCAGATGAGGAAGCTTCCCAAATGAAAAGAAAGGATGAAGGCGATTATGAAGAAAAGAACAGCTCTGATTGTGGCGGCTGCACTTGCAGCGTCAGCTTTGGCGGGATGCAGCGGAGGAAACGGGCAGAAGGAGACGGGGGCTCCGGCAGCGGAAAGTACTGCCGCGGCCGCAGGCCAGGAGAGCGAGACTGTGGATCCCATGGCGGCCATTACCGATGATGGAACGAAAAAGACGATTACATACTGGCATACATTTACGGAAGGGGCCCGTAAGGATTATATTGATGAGATGGTAGCCGAATATATGAAAGAACATCCCAATGTGACGATCAATGTAGAGGTATATCCCTGGAATGTATTCACTCAGAAATGGACAGCCGGGCTGGCTGCCGGGGCGTTGCCTGATGTCAGCAGCGTAAATCCGGACAACTTATTTGCGATTAATCAGGCGGGCGCAGTACTGCCCATGAATCCTCTGATCGATGCACTGGGAGAAGATTATTTCCTTGGAAAACCGCTGGATAACTTTACGGATGGGGATACAATTCTGGGCATACCCTATTACCTCCATTCTTATGTCATGTGGTACCGCAAGGATGTGCTGGAGGAAAAAAATCTGTCTGTTCCGAAAAACTGGGATGAACTGCTAAGTACAGTGACTGCGGTGGCAGATCCGCCAAACAGATATGGATTTACCATTGCCATGTCTAAAAATGATCAGATGTGCGCACAGCTTCTCAGCTGCTTCGCAAAGGCGGAGGGGGCTCCGTTGATTACAGAAGATAACAAGGGGAATCTAACCGATCCGAAGGTAGTGAAGGCAATTAAACTGATGGCGGATCTCTATAAGGCGGGCTCTCCGGAAGGCTCTGTAAACTATGGCCTTTCCGAACAGAATGATGTATTCTTCCAGGGAAAGTCGACGTTTGCCTTTGGCTCGGGATTTCATATCAATGGAGTAAAACAGAATTCTCCGGAGCTTCTGGATAAGATTGCGGCGGTTCCGTTTATGGGACCGGATGGGGAGAATCTTGGAGCGACTACTTTTGTAATTGGTCTTATGGGCTGGAACCAGACGAAATATCCCGAAACGGTATATGACTTCATTAAGTTCCATTTTGAAAAGGAACGCTATATTGACTTCCTGCATCTGATTCCCGGAGGACAGCTGCCGGCTACGACGGAAGCAGCAAACTCGGCAGAATTCTATGACGATGAGACAATCCAGAAGTTTAAGCCAGAGATTGAGTATATCCAGGAGGGCATTGAAAAGGGAACCTTTATCGGTATGGACTATGGCCTTACACCTGCCGCTGCAGCACTGACCAGCCAGGGGATTATTGAGGAGTGTCTGCAGGATATTGTGCTGAATGGAACTGCCGCGGAGGAAGCCGCGCAGAAAGCCAATGACAAGCTGAATGCGGCTATAGCGATTTTAATGGAATAAGAGCAGGAGGTTTTCTATGAGGCAACACCGGAATCGGCAAATTGCCGGAAAGAGTGTCGGGGACCGGATCGCGGATTTTGTGGACCGCCATATGTGTGGGGTGTTTATTACTCCGGCGTTTCTCGTGACCATACTGCTGCTGGCTTATCCGATATGTATCAGTGTATATTACAGTTTTACCAATAAGAGTCTGCTGGGAAAAGCGGTTAAATTCGTTGGATTTAACAATTACGTTTCGGTTCTGCAGAATCCGGATTTTTACCATGCGCTGTGGAATACCCTTGTGTATACCATAATCTCGCTGTCATTACAGTTGTTCTTCGGGTTTATTGTGGCATTATCACTCCACAAAATCAACCGGTTCAAAGGCCTGTTCCGGACGCTGGTGCTGATTCCCTGGGCATTTCCCATGATCATCGTTACTTTTACATGGTCCTATCTTTTAAATGATTTATATGGAATCGTCAATGCCAAGCTGCTTCAGTGGAATCTGATTGCACAGCCGATTCAGTTCCTTGCCAATCCGAAGATTGCCATGCTGACGGTAAGCCTGATCAACGTATGGTTTGGAGTTCCGTTGTTTGCCATTAATATTCTGGCCAGCCTGCAGACGATTTCCAGGGATTTGTATGAAGCGGCCCAGATTGACGGAGCCAGTCCGTTTCAGAGATTTCGTTTTATTACGCTCCCGTTTGTGAGAGTCGTTGTGGGGCTGCTCATCATTTTGCGGACAATCTGGATCTTTAACAGCTTTGACCTGATTTTCCTTCTGACAGGAGGCGGACCGGGAACGTCGACAGAGACGGTACCCATCTTTGCCTACCGTATGGGCTGGACGCTGTATTCCCTGGGAAGGTCTTCCGCCGTTACAATTCTGCTTCTGCTGTTCCTGACGGCAGCGTGTCTGATCTATTTTAAGATATTGGATCACTGGGAAGAGGAGGTGGCGTGATGAGAACCAGGCTGCATAAAAATAGCTGGACCATACTGGCCTATGTAATTCTTACCGCCGCGGTATTGCTGGCGGGAGGACCTCTCGTTATTGTCATCTTTGCCTCCTTTAAAGGCCAGTTTGAGATTGTCAGCAATACGGCGGCCCTTCTGCCGGAACAGTTTTCACTGTACTGGTTTAAGGATCTGCTCCATAAAACGGATTTCCTGATTTACGTGAAGAACAGCCTTCTCTACTCGTCGCTGTCTACGGTGCTTGGCATGACGATCTCGTCTCTGGCTGCCTATGCGATTACAAGGTTCGGAGGAAAAAAACAGAAGATTCTGACAAGAGTGATTGTGATGACCTATATGTTTCCGCCGATCCTGCTTGCAATCCCATATTTTATACTGGTATCGAATCTGGGGCTTGCCAATACGCTGCCGGGATTATTAATGGCATATATGTCATTTACCGTTCCCTTCTGTACCTATCTGCTGGTCAGTTATTTTCGGACTGTGCCAAAGGATATCGAGGAAGCGGCAATGATAGACGGACTGCGAAGGCCGGGAGTATTTCTTCATATTGCGCTTCCTCTGGTGGCGCCCGGACTGGTAGCGACAGCTATTTTTGCATTTATTAATGCGTGGAATGAATTTTTATATTCTCTTCTGATTATAAGCAGTGGGGATAAGCAGACGGTTTCCGTTGGTCTGTACTCCTTAAAGGGTGGCATGGAGACGCTGCAGTGGGGAGATATGATGGCGGCGTCAGTGCTGGTTGTTATTCCATCGATTGTATTTTTCTCTATTATTCAAAAGAGTATTGTAGGTGGACTTACCGCGGGGGCGGATAAATAGAGGACGCAGAAAAGAAAGGAGATGGGAGAATGACTGGGTATGGAATCATAGGCTGCGGTTACGCAGGTGGAATTCATGCCGACAATCTGGCAAAGATGCCAGGGACACGGCTGGCGGCTGCGTTTGATACGGATTATGAGCGCGCGAAAGCATTTGCGCAGGAGAGGGGAGCTTACACTGCCTCCACCATAGAAGAACTGTGCAGCAACAGGGAAGTGGAGGCCGTAATCATCACGACTCCCAATAACAGCCATAGAATACCTGCCATCTGTGCGGCAAAGGCGGGAAAGCATGTGTTCTGCGAAAAACCTGTGGCGCTGAGTTTTGAAGATACGAAAGAAATGATTGATACGGCAGAGAAGGCGGGGGTATATTTTTTCGCTGCCCATACGACAAACTTTATTCGGGGTGTTCAGACGGCGAAGGCGCTGCTGGCTTCCGGAGCTGTCGGAGAGCTGCTTATGATCGAAGCTGTTCATACGGACTGGGCAGGACCTCAGAAATTCACAGGCTGGAAACAGAGGAAGGATATTTCCGGAGGCCACCTGTATCACCACATGCATGAGGCAGATTTAATCTGCCAGCTGGCAGGCCTTCCGGTATCCGTATATGCAAATGGGAAGAATCTCGTTCATTACGGAGCGGGATGTGGTGATGAGGAGGATGCGATATTTTTGAATATAGAGCTTTCCGGAGGCGGATTTGCATCTTTGACGATAGGATCTGCATTCCATTTGGGAGATCATTTTGTAAAGCTTCAGGGAAAGACTGGGGGAATCCTGCTGGATTTTAAAAACTCTGTTGTACGACTGGAAAATGACCAGGGGGAGAAGCTGTATTCCATGCAGGAAAATGAGGAAGAGGACGAGGAACGCAGGAACGGATACCGGAAACATAAAGCGGATGCAGGAAAAGGGTTTGGAAAGCCGGGGATGAAGACGTCGTCCTGGATGAGCACCATATTTTATAAGGAATTGAAGTGTTTTAATGATATCATTAGAACTGGTAATACGGCGCCTGAATATGAGCCGCTGCTGGACGGGAGCGCAGCATTAAACTGTGTGAAGGTACTGGATGGGGCCAGAGAATCCATGGCATTAAGACTGCCGGTCAGACTGGAGGAATGATAGAATGAATCTGGGTATCATAGGACTGGATTCTTCCCATGCGGTCCAGTTTTCAAGAATCCTGAATGGGAGGAAAGAACCGTTTCATATCGGCGGTCATCCGGTGACCGCGGCATATCCGGGGCCAGTATCGTCGGATTTCGATATGAGCCGGGACCGGATGGAGAACTTTACCAGAGAAGTTACAGACGATTGGGGAGTAAAATTATATTCATCCATTGAGGAAGTGATGAACAATTCCGATGCGGTTTTTCTGGAGCAGGTGGATGCGAGAAGGCGGCTCACGCAGTTTCGGGAGATGGTCGGATTTGGAAAGCCAATCTATGTGGATAAACCGTTTGCATTAAGTACAGAGGACTGCAAAGCGATGCTTAAGCTGGCGGAAGAGTACAGGGTTCCGGTTTTATCCACTTCCTCTCTGCGGTTCGCAGACAGCCTTACAGCCGCATTGAAACAGTGTGAGTGGCATTCTGTAGTCGGAGCTGATTTTTTTGGCCCAATGCCGTTTACTCCTACGCAGCCGGGATATTTCTGGTATGGGGTTCACATGGCTGATATGCTGTACAGAACCATGGGAACCGGCTGCAGCAAGGTTTCAGTCATTCATACCAGCCAGCACGATATAATCACTGGGGTCTGGAAGGATGGGAGAATCGGAAACATTCGGGGAAACCGATGCGGTAACGGTAACTTTGGAGGTACGGTTTATCACGAATCAGGCAGTGTATTTGTCGATGTTTCACGGGATACGAGAGGGTATTACGAGTGCCTGGTGGAACAGATTATTAAGATGTTTGATACCGGACAGAGTCCTGTTACGAATCAGGAGATGATGGAGGTGGTTCGTTTTTTGGAGGCGGCAGGTGAAAGTCTCACCACAGGACGGGAAGTAGTATTATAAAAGGAGAGATGGAGCGGATGATTCGAATTGGTGTTTTGGGCTGTGGCTATTTTGGAGCGGAATTTGCCAGAGCAGTAAAGGAAATGAAGGGGATTCAGCTGGCGGCAGTTTACAGTCCAGGAAAGAGTTCGGAGCGGTTAAGCAGTGAACTGGGGTGTCCGCGGGCTTCTTCTGTCAACGAAATAATGGAAAATGCAGATATTGACGCGGTAATCATTGCCACGCCTAATTATCTCCATCATCAGCATGTGCTGGCGGCGGCTGAAGCGGGAAAGCATATTTTCTGTGAGAAGCCGTTTGCACTTGACGCAGGGGAGGCCGCAGAGATGGTGGAAGCATGCCGGAAAGCAAAGGTTACTCTGATGGTGGGGCATATTATGCATTTCTACCATGGAATTGCCAGGGTTCAGGCTATGATTCAGGAGGGCTTTTTTGGTGATATTCTTACCATGCATATCGAGCGTACCGGCTGGGAACAGAAAAAGCCGGAAGTGAGCTGGAAAAAGATGCAGGAGAAATCCGGCGGCCATCTGTTTCACCATATTCACGAGATCGATATTATGCAGTGGATTATGGGAGTACCCACGGAAATGTACGGGGCAGGTGGTAATCTGGGACACCGCAGTGCAGAGTTTGGAGATGAGGACGATGTGCTCCTTCTTACCGCCAGCTTCGGAGGGAATGCCTTTGCAACACTACAGTATGGTTCCGGCTTCCGGGTGGGAAATCATTTTATCCGTATCAACGGTACGAAAGCGGGGGCGGTGATTGATTTTAAGCATGCGGAAGTACGTGTGGTCAGCGATGCGGGAGAAACGGTATTCCCGCTGTTTGAAGATGAGAAGAGCGCAGCGGCGATCTGTGAGCTCTTTGCGCGTACCGACGGAGGGATCTCATACGGATCTCCGGAGGAACGGCCTCCGGAGTATATACTGGTCTCCCTGCGAAAGGAACTGGAATTGTTTCTTCATGTGTTGAACGGAGGAGATATACCAGAAGATAAAAAAGATTTGTTTGATGGGTCCTCAGCGGTTCATTCGGTTCAGATTGCACAGATGGGCTGCAATGCTGTACAGCGGCATGGATCCCGGCCGGTGTAAACCGCTGGTTGGGGCGGACACCAGAAGGAGGAAGTCATAAAGGAGAAGGAAAGAGGGCTGCATCATAAGATGATGCAGCTCGTGTGGATTGACATCATTATATTTTTTCTGATTGCGGGGGCTGGTGTGATTCTGTCACAACGTATTTACCGTCAGGATATGGAAACGGAGACTTCTAATGTATTTGAAGCCTCCTTTTCGAATATAGAGAATACGCTGCATTTTGTCGAAAATATAGCATTCAATATTATGAATGATAAAACAGTGAAGGAGGCGCTGCGGGCGGTGAACCAGGATCGGGAAGACCGTTACCCGCTGGTAGATGATTTGTATTATCGTCTCATTACCGGATCCCTGGTGGCCAATGACGCTGTTTCCATTATTGTAACGGATCAGGAGGGGCGCCAGTATGCGACAGGCAGTCTGGACGATAATCTGACGGATGAAGAACAGGAGAAAATACGTTTTCTGATGGAGGAACGCTCCTCACGAACCGAGCCTGTGTGGATAGAACGGGGAAATGGACAGGAACTGCTCTACGGGAGGGAGATCTATGATACTCCGTTTGGAGGGCACAATCCGCTGGGGATGATCCTGATTCGCGTGAATCTGGATAAGATGATGGCGGAGAGCCGTCAGGGCAGCCTTGCAAAGGGGAATATTGTTATTTTTTATAAGGGGACCCCCATTTACGCGGGGGATAAGCGAATCTTTGGCAGTCCGGAACTGCTGGATACTGTAAGAAAAGAGAAACGCGGGCGCTCGGGAAGGTATTTTAAGGCAGAGTCAGAGTCTGAATTTTCCGGTATTACTTATCTGGGATATGAAAGATACAATGAGATGATGACATCGACAAACACACTGATGATATTTTTTACAACCGCTATTTTGTTTATCCTGATTGTGTCGTTTCTGGCGACTGCCCGTGTGGTTCACCATATAACTGCGCCTATAGCATTTTTGAGCAGGAAGATGAAAGCGGTGGAACAGGGGGATTTTTCGGTACAGATTGACAGGAAGCTGCTGGATACGGACATCAGGGAATTTGAGGAGCTGGCGGCTAATTTTAATCTTATGACAGGGGAGATCGGGCGTCTGGTGGAAGATAATTATTTAAGAACCATTAAGGAGAAGGAATACCAGATTAAGGTTCTTCAGGCGCAGATCAATCCTCATTTTCTTTATAATACGCTGGATGCCATTAACTGGCTGGCCATGGACAGCGGACGGCCTGAGATATCAAGCATGGTACAGTCTCTGGCGACGCTCTTCCGCGAAGCGACGAAACAGCAGCAGTATTTAATCCCTCTGAGCGAAGAACTGGCGCTTTTATCATGTTATGTAACGATTCAGAAGATACGGCTGGAGGAACGTCTGGAAGTGGCATTTTCCATTCCGGAGGAGTGTATGAATCTAAAGATACCTAAACTTTCGCTTCAGCCAATTCTGGAAAATTCGGTGAAATATGCGGCAGAAGTTACGATGAAGCCGTGTCTGATTGAAATCCGGGCGAGAAAAAAGGGAAACCGTCTGATTCTTTGCGTTTGGGATAACGGTCCCGGAATTCCGGAACCAATATTGACACAGATCAGGGAACGAAGGGTACCAGGCAATACGGGAATCGGCCTTCTGAATATTGAAGAGCGGATTCAGATGCTGGGGGAACCAGGGAGCGGGTTAAAAATATATTCGGCAAAAGGACGGGGAACATGGATTACACTGTGTATCTGTCAACCAGGAGGTGAATGCAGTTGAAATACCGGGCACTGATTGTAGACGATGAGCGCATCATAGTAAATGGAATCATGAGACTGCCGATCTGGCTTACTCTGGATATAGAGCCTGTCCCGGCCATGACCGGCCTGCAGGCACTGGAATTAATGGAACAATCCCGGTTTGATCTGATTATCACTGATATCCGTATGCCGGAAATGGACGGACTGGAATTCATCTCCCAAATGAGAAAAGTGTACCCGGATATCCCGACGGTAGTCTTATCGGGCTATGACTCTTTCGCCTATGCGAAGGAAGCGATCCATTATGGAGTTGTGGATTATCTGTTAAAGCCGATTTCACAGTTAGACTTAAGTGACACAATCACCAGAATTTTTCATGGGATAGAAGAAAAGAAGGAAGCGCGGCAGCAGGAAGAGATGCTTCGGGGAACGGTAAAACAGACGATCCGGGACGCCGACGCCCAGCAGTTGGAATGTGGCTTGCTGGGAGGACGGGAAAACGACCGGATTGACCGTTTGCTGGGATCCCGCTATATTCTGGCGGAATGTATTCCCTGTGACATGGAGGAAGAAAATCTGGGAGGTCTTAATCTGCTGTTAGAAAATATAAAGCAGATTGTACTGGGACCCCGCAGGGATACCGGGGCAGTCGTTACACTGTTTATGGGTCACGTTGTATTCGCGGTAAATGAGGAAACCATGGATTTTAACAGGCTCCTGTCAGAGTTCAGGGACTGGAGTGAAAAAAACGAATTTCCATTTTCGGTATCCTGGGTTTTGGCTGGCCCCGGAGATATTCTGTCTGACCGCTACAGCCTTCTGACCAGAATATCCTCATACCGCTTCTACTATGATGAATTTTGTATTTTATCCGAGAAAGAGATGAAATCTGCGGAAGGGGAACCGTGCTTTGAGGCGCTGGAAGAGGCTGTAAAAAAGGGAAATGCAGAGTCCGCTTTAACAGAAATGGAGAAAGTAATCGATGATCTGCGTCTCTTAAACAAGTCTCCGGAAGAGACAAGAACCTACTGCGTCAGACTCTACCTTATCCTGGCGAAATATACCAACGAGCATGTTCGTGAAACCGGAATTGTTAAATTACTGATGACGAGTGCCTACACTGACTTTAACGGGCTTGCGGCCATGCTTCGCCAGCTTTTAACCCGGTGGGAGACTGGTAAATCAGAACAGAATCTGGCCAGCTTCAGCAGTATCGTGAGAAAAGCCATGCTGTATGTACATGACCATCTGGATGACGAAGAACTCTCTATCGCTGCAGTAGCCGGAACCGTACTCTTTATTCATCCGGATTATTTTGGTAAACTTTTCAAAAAAGAAACAGGGATTGCATTCACAAGATATGTGATGGATTTACGCATGGACCGTGCCAAAAAGTTAATTGCCAAGCGGCCGGACATCAAAGTCTATGAACTGTGCGAAGCCACTGGCTTTGGCGATAATCCACACTATTTCAGTCAGGTTTTTCGCTCTTGCTGCGGGTGTACGCCGAGTGAGTATAAGCGTGCGATGGGACATATGAAATAATGGAGTGTTCCAATTGGATCTTTTGGTTTTTTAGATTCGGTTTTAAAAGGAAAATGCGGTTTTTAACAGGCGTGAAGGCCTCGCGTTGGCGAGGCCTTCCTTTAAGCGATTTAATTCAAATTATCCAACGCCTGAATCAACGCCAGAATCGTAAGGGACTGCCCATAAGCCATCGGCGCGATCAATATATTTTTATAATGTTCCCTGTCAGCCCCCATTCCGGTTCCGCCTGACACATTCAGCACGGTCCCGTCCTTGTCAATCTGATTCATAACAGCCCGTACGCCCTTCCAGGCACAGTCCAGACAGGAATCATCGAGGATCCCAAGCTTGATTCCCTTTAAGATTCCTGCGGTGATGGCAGCGGAGCCGGACACCTCCTCGTAACTGGTCGGATCATCGAGAACGGTATGCCACAATCCTGAGCTGCTCTGCAGCTTCTTTAACGTATGAACCTGGCTCTTATAGGTGTTCACAATAAATTCCCGGACACCTGCATCCAGACTGCCCTTAAACATTTCCAAATACTCGAGGATTCCCACCGTAAACCAGCTGTTTCCGCGGCACCAGAAGACACCTCCGAAATTATCCCGCGTATTGAAGGTCCAGCCATGGTAGAAAAGACCGGTTTTTTTGTCGTATAAGTATTTGATATGTAAGAGAACCTGGTGGATGGATTCACTGATCCAGTCCTGGCGGTTGTATTTCTGGCCCATTCGGTTTAAGAAGAGAACGGTCATAAACAGGGTGTCGATCCACATTTCATTTTCATTTAAACGGACGCCCAGGCGGTCGCCGTTGGCGCTGGTGACGTGCTGGAAGCCGCCTTCCTCGGTGCGGGGAAGGTTTCGCATCAGCCAGTCGGCCCAGCTTAAGCAGAGAGATTCGAATTCCGGATCGGGGCAGAGCTCGGTTAACTGTACCAGAGTTAACAGCGGTGTGGTGGTGTTGATGTTGCGTGAGGGAAGTCCGTCGGCCATATTGCCCTTAAACCAGCTGCATAGGAACTCGCGGTATTCGTCCTTTTTTTCAACCATCATAATCTTGTAGAGACCGTAGAGGCCGACGCCCTGCGGCCAGTCCCATTCGCTGATTCCGAAGTCGCGGCGGAAGAAGCCGATGCTTTCGCCGCCATCCTCCAGTTCTTTTTCATTTTCAGGGCCGCCGAGAGTCAAGAGTTTGTTAACGACCAGGTCCAGCTTTCGGGTGATTTCTTCTTTTTTCAGTTCCTGCATGAGTAGGAGACTCCTTTCTTATAGAAAAATAATGGGTTTTATTATATAATGTTTCCAGATGATACAGGCGAAGCGTGAACAGCAGTCAGACAGGAGGTGCAAGGTATGGAAGCCGTTATCTATTACGCCAGGACTGATGGTATCGAACTGGAACGCATGATACGCAAGGGCCGTTTCAATATGCACGTAAAGCATTTTCATAACCAGTATGAGATCTTCTATCTGCTGGAAGGGGAACGGCGTTTTTTCTTTGACAACCGTTCTTATCTGGTGAAGAGCGGGTCTCTGATTCTGGTGGATGAAAACTCGATTCATATGACCATGGCTGGCAGTGAACAGGAGTTTGGCCATGACCGCATTATCCTTTATATAGAGCGGGACAAGATGAAGGAATTCGACCAGCTGTTTCCGAACCTGAATCTTGTCAGATTTTTTCACCAGCACTATGGGGTATTTCCGTTAAATGAAAAGCAGCAGAAGGATTTTATCGATCTCTATATCCGGCTTCAGGATGAATTTGACAGCAGGAAGCGGAATTACCGGGCAATGATTGAAACGGATATTATCCAGTATTTCATACGTTTTATGCGTGAAAATCATACGCCGGCCATGGAAGATACCGATGTAAATGCTCCCGCCAAATACCGGAATATCTACGCGGTGGCGGATTATATCTCGGTACATTTTGATGAAGCGATTACGCTGGATCAGCTGGCTGACCGGTTTTTTATCAGTAAATATTATTTAAGCCGCACCTTTAAGGAGATTACAGGTTACGGCATCAGTGAGTATATGAATATTCACCGCATCAGGGCGGCAAAGCGGCTGCTGGAGGAGACCGATATGAGCGTACTGCAGATTGCTCATAAGCTTGGATATGAGAGCATCACGTATTTTGAGAAGGTATTCAAAACATATATGACCATGTCTCCCTTAAAGTATCGAAAAACATTGAATACGGTAACATATACCAACGGACCGGCGGAAGAAACGTAAATGCCGGTCCGTTGAGCTGTTTATGCAGGCGATGAACCGATACGGACGGATTAATCCAGCAGGCCAAGTATGCTGGGCAGCCAAAGGCTGAATGCCGGCACATAGGTGATAAACAGCAGTGCTGCAAAGATTGCTGCGAAGAACGGCAGCAGTCGTTTTAACACGTCTTCCACCTCCAGCTTTGCCACACTGCACCCGATGAACAGCACGTTGCCTACCGGCGGTGTGATGGTTCCTACGGATAAGTTCATAACGATCATGACGCCAAACTGAACCGGAGTCATGCCCAGAGCCGTTACGATCGGAAGGAAGATCGGGGTAAAAATGAGCAGGGCCGGAGCCATGTCCATGAAGGTTCCTACGATCAGCAGGAAAATATTTAATATCAGAAGGATGACATACTTATTGTTGGAGATGCCGAGCACCATGTGGCTGATGGCCTCCGGAAGTCCGGTGAAGGACATGACAAAGGAGAGCACGGAGGAAGCTCCGATAATCAGCATGACGATCGTGGTCATGAGGCCTGTCTCCATGAGGATTCCCGGAATGTCCTTCAGTTTGATGGATTTATACAGTACTACCGATAAGAAAAACGCGTAAGCAACTGCTACGCCGGATGCCTCGGTAGGAGTGAAGTAACCGGACAGAATGCCGCCGATGATGATGACAATTAAGAACAGGCTTGGGATCGCGTCCCAGACCGTCTTTAATACGACTTTGCCGGTGAGCTTTTCTGTCTGATACACGTAATGATGTTTTTTGCCGTAGAGGAAGGCAACAAGCATACAGAGGCCGGCCCATAAGAGTCCGGGAATCCATCCTGCCATGAAGAGGACTGCCACGCTGGTACCGCCGCTGGCCGCCGAATAGACAATGAACGCGGTGGTGGGCGGAATCAGCTGTCCCACCGGTGCGGTGGCGACGTTAACCGCTGCTGCAAATCCAGGGTCATAGCCTTCTTCTTTTTCCAGAGGATTTAACACGCCGCCCATAGCCGTAGCAGCAGCCACACCGGAGCCGGAGATGGAACCGAACATGGCGTTGCCTGCGATGTTGGTAAGCGCCAGAGATCCCGGAACCTTGCCCAAGACCAGCATGGCCAGGTTGATAAGCCTTCTGGCGATGCCGCCGCTGCTCATCAGGAGACCTGCCAGAATGAAGAACGGAACGGCCAGCAGTGTAAAGCTGTCCATGCCGCCTGCGATTTTCTGGGCGGATACGAACATTCCGAAGGTGGGGGTCAGGAATGCAATAATGGTGATCAGCGCGGATGCGATGATACTATAGGATACGGGTACGGAATATGCCAGCATCAGAAAGAATACGATGACCAGCATTAAAGCTGCAGAAAGTTCCATTTATGCTGCCTCCTTTAATTGTCTGGCAAACCGGATTAAACGGTCTGCGCTGTAGATTAAGGTGAGTACGCCGCAGATGGGAAGCCCCACGTAGTAGAGCGGCATAGGGAGCTGAAGTGCCGGTGAAATCTGCCCTGCTGAGTTCATGGTTACCATGATGCCGCCGGCGATGAATACAGTCACACAGAGAATCATAACGATGATTTCGATTACCATTTTCGTGAAGAGAGATCCTTTCAGGGAAAATGTTTTTGTGATGATATTGATGGATATGTGGCGTTCCTGACCGTAAGCATACGGAACTCCCAGCATGGTCATCCAGATCAGGGCATACCGCAGGAATTCTTCTGTGTATTTACTGGGGTTATTTAAAAGAAAACGGGTGATGACCTGCCAGCAGCATCCCAGGACCATGAGACCCACCAGGAAGGCGATCAGATAACCTAATATTTTATTTAACGTTTTCATGATTACTCCTCCCCTGCATACTGCTCAATATCGTCGTAAAGTTCCTGATAGAAAGCGCCTTTAGCCTTATATTCCTCATGAAGGGGCTGTACGGCTTCGATAAAGGCGGTCTTGTCAATATCATAATAGATGGTCATCCCCATCCCTTTTGCCTCTTCGATGGCTTCTTCCATCATCTGACGGTATTTGTTCTTGAAGTTTTCGTTGCTTCTGTTTAAGCATTCCACCAGATAATTCTGCTGCTCTTCAGTCAGCCTGTTCCAGGTTTTTGTGCTGATAATATAGACATCAGGCGTGTACTGGTGTTCCGTGTAGGTATAAGACTTTGCCACCTCACCGTGTTTGTCTACGGTGAGAGCCAGCTCGGTATTCTCCGCGCCATCCACCACACCCTGCTGAAGCGCTGTATAAGTCTCGCTGGCAGCCATGGGAGTGGGGGAGGCACCCATCAGCTCCAGCATTCGCATGGATGTGCTGCTGGTCATGGAGCGGATCTTTTTCCCCTTTAAAACGGCGGGGCTGTCGGCCTTAATATCTTCTTTTAAATAAATGTTTCTGGAGCCATTGGCATAGTATCCAATGACCAAAAATCCTTCGTCCTCATTCATACGGAAAAGCTCCCGTACCTTTTCACTCTTCTCCATGGCGTTGTAATAATGCCCCTCGCTTGTGAAGAGGTAGGGAAGGGAAAAGATGGAGTAACAGTCGTTAAACTGTCCCAGCATGCTGGAGCTGACCTTGGCCATGTCCAAAACTCCTGCCTTGACCATCTCGACGGCAGACTGTTCGGTTCCCAGTACGCCGCTGGGGTAGATGTCAATTTCCATATTCATGGAAGGATCCTCCGCTGCAAATTCCGCCACTTTGGCGATACAGTCCGCGATCTCTGAATCCTTGGACTGGTTATGAGCCATCTTGATTCGGATCTTATCGCTGTAATGGTTACCGGCTACGGAAACAAAGATACTTCCGGCTGTTACCACTGCCGCAGCGGTAAGGACAATTCCGAGCGTTTTTTTAATGCTTTTCATAACAGACTTCTCCTTCGTATTTTAATATGCCGCACAGGCGCAGTGCTCGTGTACAGGTCTTGAAACCTTGAGTTTACGCACTTTTTATCACGATCACATTGTAGCATGGATAAAAGATTTTATGTTATCCGATATTGCGCTATAAAAAGAAAAATCAAACTATATTGTGGTCAGATGAAGGCTGAAATGTTACTTTTCATCCTTACATTGCAATTTTTGCCGTATTTCCTTATAATAGGAGGACAGAGGTTCACCGGAATCAGTCAGGAGGAATAAATAAGAATGAAATCTTTAGTAATAGCAGAAAAACCGTCGGTGGCCCGCGATATTGCCCGGGTCCTTCGCTGCGGAAAAAATTTAAACGGCGCGTTGGAGGGCGATCAATATATTGTGACCTGGGGGCTGGGACATCTTGTGACACTGGCGGATCCGGAGGATTACGATCCGAAATATAAGACGTGGAGGATGGAAGACCTTCCCATGATGCCGGATCAGTTTAAGCTGGAAGTGATTAAACAGACCGGAAAGCAGTTCAGTGCGGTAAAAGCACAGCTTCAAAGAAAAGATACAGGCGAAATCATTATTGCCACAGATGCAGGCCGGGAAGGAGAACTGGTGGCCCGGTTGATTTTGGAGAAGGCTGGCTGCAGGAAACCGATCAAGCGTCTCTGGATTTCCTCTGTCACTGACAAGGCGATAAAGGATGGATTTGCGAAGCTGAAAAACGGGCATGAATACGACAATCTCTATGACGCCGCCATGTGCCGGGCCGAGGCGGACTGGCTGGTGGGAATCAACGCCACCAGAGCGCTGACATGCAAGTACAATGCCCAGCTGTCCTGCGGCCGTGTCCAGACTCCGACTCTGGCAATCATAGCCAGCCGTGAGGAGGAGATCAGGAATTTTGTGCCGAAGCCCTATTACGGAATCGCGGCTAAGAGCCAGACACCGCCGCTCACCCTGACGTGGCGCGACGAAAAATCAAAGAGCTTCCGTTCCTTTGATAAAGAACGGGTGGAAGGGATTATGAAGAAGATCGAGGCCGGCAGTGGCCAGGGGCTTGTCACCGAGGTGAAGCGCATTCCCAAGAAGACGTACGCGCCGCAGCTCTATGATCTGACAGAACTACAGCGGGAAGCAAACCGCAAGTTTAATTACTCGGCGAAGGAAACGCTGAATATCATGCAGAGGCTTTATGAGAACCATAAGGTTCTGACGTATCCGAGAACCGATTCCAGGTATTTAAGCTCGGATATTGTGCCGTCAATCAAGGAACGTCTGGAGGCCTGCGGCGTGGGTCCGTACCGGAAGCTGGCGGGACGTCTGATGAATCAGAAGATTGCGGCAAAGCCGTCTTTTGTGGATGATAAGAAGGTCTCAGACCATCATGCCATCATACCGACGGAGCAGTTTGTGCAGCTGGATCACATGACAGTGGAGGAACGCAAAATCTATGACCTTGTAGTCCGGAGATTCATTGCCGTACTCTATCCGCCTTTCGAGTATGAGCAGACGGAACTCACGGTAGAACTGGCAGGTGAAAATTTTGCTGCGAAAGGCAAGATCGTTAAGAACGCCGGATGGCGGGAGGTCTATGACGGACAGGACGATGACGAGGATGACGAGGAGGCGGCTGAGCGGCTGGATATACGTGCTCAGAAGCTCCCGGATTTAAAACGGGGTGACAGGATTCCAAAGCTTTCCGTCACGATGACGGAGGGAAAGACGAAGCCGCCGGCTCCGTTTAATGAGGCGACGCTGCTTTCCGCCATGGAAAATCCCACTGCCTATATGGAATCAAAGGATAAAGCCATGGCGAAGACGCTGGGGGAGACCGGCGGCCTGGGAACCGTCGCCACCAGAGCGGATATTATCGAGAAATTATTCTCCAGCTTTTTACTGGAAAAACGGGGGAAAGACATCTTCCTGACTTCCAAGGCGAAACAGCTTCTCACCCTGGTGCCGGAGGATTTGAGAAAACCGGAGCTGACTGCCGACTGGGAGATGCGGCTGTCGAAAATTGCGGATGGAAAGCTGAAACGTGCCGCTTTCATGAAGGATATCCGTGCCTATTCCAATGAATTGATCTCCCAGATTAAAAGCGGAGATGGCCAGTTCCGCCACGACAATTTAACGAACACCAAATGCCCCGTCTGTGGTAAGCGGATGCTTCTCGTTAAGGGCAAGAACAGCGAGATGCTGGTGTGTCAGGACAGGGAGTGCGGGCACAGGGAAACCATAGCCAGGACCAGCAATGCGCGCTGCCCCGTCTGCCATAAGAAGATGGAACTGAGGGGAAAAGGGGACAGCCAGATATTTGTATGCAAATGCGGTTATAAGGAAAAACTGTCGTCTTTCAAGGAGCGCCGGGCCAAAGAGGGCGCAGGCGTGTCGAAAAAGGACGTGACGAGATATTTGAACCAGCAGAAGAAAGAGGCGGAAGCGCCGATTAACTCGGCATTTGCGGATGCGTTTGCCAAATTGAATCTGGATAAGAAAAAGTGACACAGCCTTAAACCAAAGAAAACTTGCAGGAAAACAGGAGAAAGGTGGGGATATAAGGTCTTTTATGAACTGGAAGTCTGTGATATAATTGATTGCAGTTATACGGTTGTGCCTTTCAAAGATATTCTGAGTTTCAGAATGTTAAAAAGAACATGGTAAAAATGCGGAATGATATGGAGGAGAAGGATATGGATTACAGGACATATTTGAAGAACTACCCGGACAAAGACGGCCGGTTTGGCCCTTATGGCGGCGCTTATTTAACGGATGAACTGATTCCGGCTTTTGAGGAGATTGCGGACGCGTACCAGACGATCTGCCATTCTTCCCAGTTTATCAACGAACTGCGCAGAATCAGGAAGGAGTTTCAGGGAAGACCGACGCCGGTCTATCACTGTGAACGTCTCTCCAAGAGTATTGGCAACTGCCAGATTTATTTAAAGAGAGAGGATTTAAATCACACGGGGGCCCACAAGTTAAACCACTGTATGGGGGAAGGGCTTCTGGCAAAGTTCATGGGAAAGAAACGTCTGATTGCAGAGACCGGAGCGGGACAGCACGGAGTGGCTCTGGCTACGGCGGCGGCTTTCTTTGGACTGGAATGTGAGATTCATATGGGCGAGGTCGATATTGCGAAGCAGGCTCCCAATGTAACGAGAATGAAGATTCTGGGTGCTAAGGTGGTGCCTGTGACACACGGTCTTAAGACCTTAAAGGAAGCGGTGGATTCCGCCTTCGAGTCGTATGCGAAGAATTATAAGGACTCCATCTACTGTATCGGTTCTGCTCTGGGGCCTCATCCCTTCCCGCTGATGGTGCGTGATTTCCAGTCTGTCGTGGGATACGAGGCGAGAGACCAGTTTTATGAGATGACGGGCATGTTCCCCGATGAGGTCTGCGCCTGCGTCGGCGGCGGAAGCAACTCCATCGGCATGTTTATTCCGTTCCTGGATGCCCCGGTGGATATCACTGGCGTGGAGCCGTTAGGCAGAGGGGAAAAGTTAGGCGATCATGCGGCTTCCATGAAGTTTGGGGAAAAGGGCGTCATGCATGGATTTGAGAGTATTATGCTGAAGGATGAAAACGGGGAACCGGCTCCGGTTTATTCCATTGCCAGCGGTCTGGATTACCCGTCGGTAGGGCCGGAGCACGCATTTTTACATGACCTGGGCCGTGTGAAATACGAAACCGTCAGCGACGAGCAGGCTATGGAGGCATTCTTCAAGCTGTCCCGGTATGAGGGGATTATTCCGGCAATCGAGAGCTCTCATGCGGTTGCCTATGCGATGCGCCGGGCGAAGGAGATGAGACAGGGATCGATTCTCGTATGTTTAAGCGGCAGAGGCGATAAGGATATCGACTATGTGGTTGAACATTATGGATATGGCGATCAGTTTTTAGATTAACTGAGAAACTGGCGTGTATTGTGAAGGGAGGCTGGTCAATGGCCTCCCTTTTATTTTGTATAACCGGAAGTTATAAAAGATATATAAATTAAATATAAACAAAGTATAAACTTTTTGTTGATTTTCATACAGTAAAGTGATAAACTCCATTTCATCGGAAGTTTGGATGAAAAAAGTAAAGATTTTTTTCCGGAGCTTCTGACCAGACACAGAAGAATCTGTCTGGTTGATGAAAAAGGAGAGACAGAGTATGAATGGTTTAACAATGATGATACTTGCCGTTGCAGTGCTGGGCGGTGCGTACCTGATCTACGGGAGATATCTTGCAAAGAAATGGGGCATCAATCCGGATTCCAGGACGCCCGCTTATGAGATGGAGGACGGTGTGGATTACGTTCCGGCTGATACTAACGTGGTATTCGGTCACCAGTTTGCGTCGATTGCCGGCGCGGGACCCATCAACGGACCGATTCAGGCGGCGATGTTCGGCTGGCTTCCGGTCATGCTCTGGATTTTGCTGGGCGGCGTGTTCTTTGGCGCGGTACAGGATTTTGCGTCCATGTATGCATCTGTGAAAAATAAGGGCCGTTCCATCGGCTATATTATCGAACTCTATATTGGAAAACTCGGCAAGCGGCTGTTTCTGCTGTTTACCTGGCTGTTTTCCATTCTGGTTGTAGCGGCGTTTGCTGACATTGTAGCGGGCACCTTCAACGGCTTTGACGCCAATGACGCCACTGTATCAGCCAACGGAGCGGTCGCAACGACCTCGCTTCTGTTCATTGCATTTGCAGTGGGACTGGGCTTCTACTTAAAGTATACGAAATTTCCCAAGATGCTTAATACGCTGTTTGCGATTGCGCTTCTCGTTCTGGCCGTTGGCCTGGGTCTGGCATTTCCTGTCTATGTTCCGCAGAGCGCCTGGCTGATTTTCGTATTTATCTATGTGATTATTGCCTGTGTGACTCCGGTCTGGGCCCTCCTGCAGCCGCGGGATTACTTAAACAGTTATCTGCTGATTGCCATGATTGTGGGATCGGTTCTGGGCATCTGCGTGTATAATCCATCCATGAATCTGCCGTCCTTTACAGCCTTCAAGCTGACTGCGGCAAACGGAAGCGTCTCATATTTATTCCCGGCACTGTTCGTTACCATTGCCTGCGGCGCTGTATCCGGCTTTCATTCCCTGGTAGCCTCGGGAACGGCTTCCAAACAGATTAAGAATGAAAAAAATATGCTTCCGGTATCCTTTGGGGCGATGCTGCTAGAGAGTCTTCTGGCTATTACGGCACTGATTGCGGCCGGGTTTGTGGCCACACAGGAAGGGCTTCCGGCGGGAACACCGCCGCAGCTGTTTGCACAGGCCATTTCCATCTTTTTGACAAGCATTGGACTTCCGGAATCCGTTTGCTATACGCTGATTACCCTGGCTATTTCCGCATTTGCGCTGACAAGCCTCGATTCTGTGGCCCGTGTGGGACGCATCGCGTTCCAGGAATTCTTTACGGATGACAGTGTTGCACCGGAAAATCAGACCATGCTCAATAAGATCCTGACCAATAAATACTTTGCCACGATCCTGACGCTGGTGCTCTGCTATGCACTTTCCCGTGCCGGTTACGCCAGTATCTGGCCGCTGTTCGGTTCCGCGAACCAGCTTCTTTCCGCGCTGGCCCTGATCGCATGCGCCGTATTCTTAAAGAAGACGAAACGCCAGGGTGCCATGCTCTGGGGGCCGATGGTGATCATGCTTGGCGTTACATTTACAGCCCTGGCTTTAAAGATCACGGAACTGGTAACCGCGCTCTCCGGTCAGTTTGTCTTCGGCAATGCGCTGCAGCTGGTATTTGCGGTGCTTCTCCTGATTCTGGGCGTGATTGTAGCCTTTGAAGGGATTAAGAAGCTGATCGGAAAGGATGAGACAGCAGAGAACGAAGAGGCTTCAGGGTCAAAGAAGACGGCCGGAAATGTAGTTGCCTGATAACGGAAAACGCAGCTATTTCTTCTCTACGGCGATCCAGACTTCTACAAGGCCATTTTCTCCATAATATTCAATATCTGGCGCGTTTGATTTCATTCGGCCGGTGATATATCCCCTGTTCAGCGGTTTGTATTGAAATTTCGGCAGCCACTTTGTGATTGCCTGAGCTTCCGTTTTTCCAATTGTTTCGAGCGTGCAGGGGAAGACCGCCCAGGTTCTGGCCGGCACTTCATAGGACGTAAATTCACCATCCGCCTCAGTATCGCTCGAGACCGCTATCAGATAATCAAATATCCTCGGATCGGTGGTATCGGTATTGTAAATATTAATGCCAAACAGTCCATGGGGCTCTTTATTGGCGCGCGGCCATAAGGCTTTTTCATACCCGTCCGCTTTGAAGCTGGACCAGTGGCGGGGGATCACTGTTCTCCCCTGGCCTCTTTGATTGGACGTCCGCACTCCATAGCCGACAACGCGGAAGCTGCCTTTTTTCTCGATTCGAAACGGCGGTTCTGTATTTTTCATAATTGCAGTTCCTTTCCTTCCAATAAGCTATTGTTAAAATTTAAGCAGTTATGTTTGCCTCATTCAGCAGCAGCGTTTTTACGAATGCCCTGTTTTCTTCGCTGAGTAAAAACAGGAAGGCGCTGCTGCGGCATTTTTGCAGGCGCTGCCCTTTTAAGACAAAGTCGTAGCCCATGGGACACCGGGAATTGCAGGCGGCAGGATCCAGCATCCGCTTGCATACAGGCGCATCCTGAATGGCCTTTGCCACTCCCTCCGGGATATCGTCGAAAACCTCCATATAGTCCGCCATGTGGTTGGGATAGATGCGGGCCATCAGCCCTTTTTTACGGAATACGTAATTGAGTATGGTCTTTTTGTTCTTAAGATAGGAAACGACAAAGCCGCTTTTGGCCTGTCTGATCTCAGCCCTGCAGCCGAGCTTTGTCAATTCCTCATGCAGTTCCCTCACTAATTCCTGATTGTCTTTCTCGACAGTGACTAAAAAGTCATCATACGTACAGGTTTCACCCATGATCCAGTTCCTTTCTGTGCTCTTATCGTTCCTCTATAATCGGTATCCATATCTGTGCTTTATAAGTATCGCTGGTCTGATCACCGTCACTGTACCATTCTAATTCAGGACAGGGCGCGTGCTTAAAGGGATATTTTATCAGCCATTCTTCGTTAAGATAGTTCCAGCCATTGTGGATGGACTGCGGTATGCTTCCCCGGCAGTCAAAGACGGCCCATGAAGCTTTCCGGATCGCGGTTTCTTCAAAGCCCGGAGGCGCTTCCTGATCGCATTCCACCATAATAGAATAGGTGGTCTCGTTTAATTGTTCGTCAAAATGAGTAAACAGCCCGAAGATTCCTTTATTTTTTCCGCGATCCAGCGAAGACAGTGCCGCCAGAGCACCGTCTCTTTGACATTCATTCCAAAAGGCCGGTATCTGTGCGTAATGTTCGCCGTTTCTGCAGGAAAAAGTCCTGCTTTTTCCGACAAGCCGGAAGGCCTCTCTCTGTTCGATATGCCAGGAATACTGCTGTCTGTTTGACGTCTGCATTTTCGGCGCAATTTTTAATTCTGTTTCTTTGTCCCGCGCCTCCTTGGGTGTGACGCCATGGAATTGCTGAAAGGCTTTTGTAAATGAGGTAGGCGAGGCGTAGCCATACTTATAGCTGATATCAACCACCTTCAAATCCGTGCTCTTTAAGTCATACCCGGCCAGGGTCAGTTTTCTTGAACGGATATACTCGGAAAAACTGATCCCATTCATATAGGAAAATACCTTCTGGAAGAATCCAAAGGAACAGCCCGCGATTTCCGCCACCACGTTTTCGTCTATGGGTTCTTCCCGCCGCTGTAAATGATCTTCCACATAATCGATGATTTTTTTTAATTTCTCATTCCATTCCATTTTGAGAGCTCCCCGTCTTTCTGGTTGTCTTTTTATTTTACCATTTATAAAAACTATTTTCCTCTTATTATTGGTACTGAACAGATAATTTATGATACAGATAGACTTCTTTGCCGTTTTGTGGTATCGTATTTTTGAACGAGCGAATACATTTGATTACCGGAGGCTGTTGAAATAGCGATATTTCGGGGCTTCTTTTTAGATGAAAAGCAGGAGGGGTTATGAGCATCAGGGTAATAGCAGTGGACAATTCAGAGGAACTTCTGGAGAAAATTACCAGAATCTTAAAGGAGATGGATGACGTCGAGTTTTGCGGCAGCTTTGGCGAAGCAATTGCGGCGATTCAATATGTGAAAGAGAATCCGGTGGACATTGTGTTTTCCGATGTGGTGATGCCGGATATCAGCGGCATCACGCTGGCAGCCAAGATCTATCAGCTTCCGGATCCGCCGGAGGTCGTGCTGCTGTCAGGAATACCGGGATTTTCCCTGGAGGCATGGAAGATCCGTGCATTCGGATTTATTATTAAGCCGTATACGAGAGGGCAGATTGTGGATATGCTGAACCGGTACCGCTGCGAGAAAGCCGCGGAAAAGGTTCTTTCATAAACGACGAGAGGAGAAGACTTGCAATGGAAGCAGATATTCTGTTATTTATGGGGCAGAGCAACATGGCCGGACGCGGTGATTACAGACTGGCACCGGAGGTACTGCCGGGAGCGGCTTACGAATACAGGGCGGTGACGGAACCGGATACGCTGGTGCCGCTTACAGAACCCTTTGGTGTGAATGAGAACCGGGAGGGCGGAGTCTTTGAACCCGGGATGAAGACCGGCTCCATGGCAGCCGCGTTTGTAAATGCGTGTTACCGGAAAACAGGGCGTCCGATTATCGCGGTATCGTGTTCCAAAGGGGGATCGAGAATCCAGGAATGGCAGCCGGAGACTCCCTACTTTAAAGATGCAGCCGCAAGGTACCAGGCATGCTTAAGCTTTGTACAGTCCAGGCAGATCGCCGTTCATTCGACCGGAATGGTCTGGTGCCAGGGCTGTACGAATGCGGACGATGGAATGGCAAAGGCTGAGTATAAAGAAAAGACAAAGGCATTTTTTCAGGCGGTCAAGTCACTGGGAGTCGATAAGATCTTCCTGATTCAGATTGGAAACCACAGAGAATTCCCTGACCGTTATGTTCCCATGCAGGAGGCCCAGGAAGAGATCGCGGAGGAGATGGAAGACGTGATTATGACTTCCAGGCTGTTCCGAACATTCCGCGATCGGGGGCTGATGAAGGACTCCTTCCATTATAAGCAGGAGGCGTATAATCTGGTAGGAGAAGAGGCCGGGGCCAGAACCGGAGAAATTTTAACAAAAGAAGCAGGTAAAACGAAATTATAATAGAACAGGCATTACTTATGTTGATTGGCCAATCTCCATTCCCGTGGAGACTGGCCATACGTTTTTTTAAAGGCCCTGGAAAAATGCAGCTGGCTGGGATAACCCACACGTGCACTGATTTCCCCGATGGGAAGATTGGTCGTCTCCATGTATTCGCATGCTTTAGCCATCCGGAAACGGATCAGGAATTCCTGAGGCGTTACGGAAAGAACATCCTTGAAGATTTTGCCGAAATAGCTCCGGTTTAAGTTGCAGAAGGCAGCGATGTCCTCTACGGTGATGTCATTCTGGTAGTTGTGTTCCACAAATGAAACGGCTTCTCTGGCATAAAAATCTTTTAACTGACCGCCGACCGCTGTCATACGGCGGTTGGAGGACTTAATCAGCGCATCGAGAGCCAGATAGAGGTGGCCGATCAAATGGAAGGATGACTCCGTCGTATGGCCGGCGATATAGATCATCTCGTCTTTTAAGACCTGCTCCATAGCCGGATTATTGCTGTTGTAGACCGGAAGATCAAAGGACAGGCCGGACAGAGCGATGATCTCCGGCGCCTTTAAGCCGTCGAATTCCACCCACGCGTACTCCCATGGATCCAGGGAATCCGCGATGTACGTATTGGTCTGGCCGGGCGAAATTAAGAAGCCCTGGCCGGCGTGAAGATGGTATTCGGTATCTTTTTTGCTGCTGTCGGTGGAAATTAAGAGCCCCTTTCCGGAAATGATATAGTGAAACAGATAATGGTTGCGCGCCGCCGGTCCGAAGGAGTGGTGCGGATCGCATTTCTCCCAACCGTACTGAAACAGGGTACAATCGACGAAATTTTTATCGGTGAACAGAGCAAACGAAAAATTAGACAAAAAAGCACCTCCTCTCCAGAAAATTCTGGGAATTAATTATAAACATTATATACCAAAATGCGAGGTGACTTCAAGATATTTCGCACAAGGAGGCATTTTGGTATATTTGTATCAGGGTATTTCCATTTACGGTAAGAATAGCAATGTGCTAATATATAGTTACAGAAACGAAGACATAACTACATAATGTGCACAAATAAAAGAAAAATTCATTGGCCGATGAAGAAGATAAGATGGTAATAATAACGAAAACTCAGAATGATTCAGGATTGCAAGGAGGAAATTAAAGTGAGCAGATTGTGGAAAAAAGGTATAGCAGTTACCATGGCAGCGACGATGGCAGTATCTTTAACGGCGTGCGGCGGCGGAAATTCTTCATCAGGCGGAAATAAGGAAGCAGGAGATACCCAGGCTGCCGATGCAGGCGGAAAATTAAATGTAGCAATTTGGGATAATGGCCAGAAACCGGGGCTGGATCAGATTCTTGCCGATTTCACGAAGGAGACCGGAATAGAGGCCGATTTACAGGTTATTACGTGGGACAGCTACTGGACCCTGTTAGAGGCGGGAGCCTCAGGCGGCGACATGCCTGACGTATTCTGGATGCATTCCAACGAGGCGACCAAGTATATGTCCAACGATATTCTTCTGGATCTCACGGATAAGGTGGCGGCCAGCGAAAAGCTGGAGATGGATAAGTTCCCGTCTGACATTAAGGAAATGTACCAGTACGACGGAAAGACCTATGCGGTACCGAAGGATATCGACACCATTGCCTTATGGTACAACAAGGATATGTTTGATGAGGCCGGAATCGCCTACCCGGATGATACCTGGACCTGGGATGATTTATACGACGCGGCGGTGAAGCTGACAAAGGACGACGGAAGCCAATACGGAATCGCCATGAACCCTTCCAACGAGCAGGATGGCTGGATGAACGTGATCTACTCCATGGGCGGAAATGTTATCTCTGAAGACCTGAAGAAATCCGGTTTCGATGACCCGAACACCATCAAGGCGATGGAATACGTCGATAAGCTGGTAAAAAATGCAATGCCGCCGGCCGCCGTTATGTCAGAGACGGGCACTGATGTACTGCTGGGGTCCGGCAAGATTGCCATGCTGTCCCAGGGCTCCTGGATGGTGGCTGCATTTAAGGACAACGAATACATATCCCAGCACTGTGATGTGGCAGTTCTCCCTAAGGATGCCCAGACGGGAAAACGTGTTTCTTTATACAACGGTCTGGGATGGGCGGCAAGCGCCAACACGAAGAATCCGGAAGCGGCGTGGAAGCTGATCGAATTCCTGGGAACGAAGGATATGCAGTTAAAGCAGGCACAGCTCGGCGTTACCATGGCGGCCTACGAAGGTGTTTCAGATGACTGGGTAAAAAACACGGATAAATTCAATTTACAGCCGTATCTGGATATGATGAACAGCGATATCGTATTCCGTCCGCATTCCAGAAGCACTCTGGTATGGTGGAACATGATGACAACCGAGTTAAAAGAGGCATGGTCAGGCAATCAGGAGATGGATACGGTATGTAATACGATTGCGGAAAAAATGGATCAGATGCTGGCAGACGAGTAAAGCCCCATACGAGAAGGAGGGATTTCTGTGGCGAAGGAAACAGAGTTAAAAATAAAAAGAAAGATTACGAGCCGGGAAAAGAACGAGTTTTTATGGGGGTGGGCGTTTAGCCTGCCGACGATGATCGGGCTGATTGTACTGAACATCTATCCGATTATCAAGACGATCTATGAGAGCTTCTTCAAGACAGGCGATTTTGGAAAAGGCAACATTTTCATCGGCCTGGCCAATTACCAAAGGGTCTTAACAGACCCGGAGGTATGGCAGTCGCTGCTTAATACCTTCAAATACGCCATCGTGGAAGTACCGTTTTCCATCATCATCGCACTGGTTCTGGCCGTGCTGCTGAACCGGAAGATGAAGGGGCGGGCCGCTTACCGTACGATCTTCTTCCTCCCCATGGTTGCGGCCCCCGCGGCGATCGCCATGGTGTGGAGATGGCTCTTTAACTCGGAGTTCGGCCTTTTAAATAATGTGTTCGGTACCAGTATAAACTGGATCTCCAACCCGAATATCGCCGTCTATTCGATCGGCGTCATCGGTGTGTGGTCCATCATCGGCTACAACATGGTGCTGTTTTTATCGGGACTTCAGGAGATTCCGAAGGATTACTATGAGGCGTCCAATATCGACGGCGCAAGCGGTATCTACCAGTTTTTCCATATCACCGTTCCGCTTCTGTCACCCACCATTTTCTTCGTGACAGTGACCAGAGTGATCGGCGCGCTGCAGGTGTTTGACTTAATCTTCATGGTAATGGACAGAAACAATCCGGCGCTCTCCAAGACGCAGTCCCTGGTCTACTTATTCTATCAGTATTCCTTTGTTCAGAATAACAAGGGCCTCGGTTCCACCATCGTTGTAGTACTGCTGGCAATCATAATGGTGATCACAGTATTCCAGATGAAGGCACAGAAAAAATGGGTTTATTATAATTAGAGAGGGGGAGACGAAACATGGAAAAAAAGAAAAAAGCGGCAGCCATATCGATTCACGTTGTTTTGATCCTGGTAAGCATTACAATGCTTGTGCCGTTTATCTGGATGGCGCTCACCGCATTTAAGACATCAACAGAAGCAACTTCTGTCAATCCGTTCGTCATCTTCCCGGCCGTGTGGCAGACGGATAATTTTAAGACGGTTATTGATAATATGAATTTTCTGCAGCTGTATGTCAACACCATCCTGCTGATCGTTGGCCGTGTCGCGGCCGCGGTTCTCACGGCGACGATGGCGGCGTATGCGTTTGCAAGGCTGGAATTTAAGGGAAAGAACGTCATGTTCTCCCTGGTATTGTTCCAGATGATGGTGCCGGGACAGATTTTCATCATTCCGCAGTACCTGATGGTGAGTAAGATGGGGCTTCTGGATACCGTATTTGCGCTGATTTTCCCGGGACTTGTGACGGCGTTCGGAACGTTTTTGCTGAGGCAGGCGTATCTGGGGCTTCCCAAGGATTTGGAAGAGGCGGCGCGCCTGGACGGCTGTAATATCGGCCAGACCTTTTTGTACATTATGGCGCCCCTGACACGATCCGGTATGGTGGCACTCGGTATCTTTACCGCGGTATTTGCCTATAAGGACTTAATGTGGCCCATGATCTGCAACAAGACGGTGATGCCGCTGTCCGCCGCGCTGGCGAAGATGCAGGGGCAGTATACAAACAATTATCCGCAGCTGATGGCGGCCTCCCTGCTGGCCTGTGTGCCGATGATTGTGATCTATTTGATATTCCAGAAACAGTTTATTGAGGGAATTGCAACTTCCGGCGGAAAGCTGTAGGATAGAAAACTGCAGGATAACGGCTGAGAGAAAGGAATGTGTGAAACGATGAATGGATTGAGTGAAGACAGTATTTTCGGTCAGGTATTCGGATTCCTGGGAAAGATGATCGCGTTAAATATTCTCTGGATCGTGACGAGTCTTCCCATAGTGACAATCGGGGCCTCGACCACGGCCATGTATTACACGGCGCTTAAGCTGCATAAGGATGAGGATGTCACGGTCTGGAAATCATTTCTTCACAGCTTTAAGCAGAACTTCATTCAGGCGACAGCCATCTGGGCTGTGCTGGCCGCAGTGGGAGCCCTTCTTTTCATAGAAGGAAGATGGCTTCTCCTGTCGGGCAGCAGTTCCTCCATGTTCCTTTCCTACGGCCTGATTGGTATCGGGCTGATCGTGGGAGTGCTGCTGCTTTATATATTTCCGGTCATCGCTGCATTTTCCAATACCCTGGGAAAGCTGGCCGGCCATGCGTTTTATTTTGCTTTTCATAAGCCGGGATACTTAATCGCCACGGCGGCCATTACATGCCTTCCCATGTATTTTACCATGATGGATGCGAAGCTTTTCCCGGTCTATCTTCTGATCTGGCTCATGTGCGGGTTTTCACTGACGGCTTACGGCAATGCATGGTTTTACTTGAGGCTGTTTCAGCCGCACCTTAAGACGGCTGATGCAGGCTCAAGCGCTTCGGACACTCTTCAGCCGGAGAGTGGACAGTAAAGGACAACAATAATATAATTCAAGGAGATCAGGTTATGGCTATCATTATGAATCAGGCGGAGCAGGTAATTACACTGCAGACGAAACGGTCCACTTATCAGATGAAAGTGGGGGATTACGGAGTTCTGCTTCATCTCTATTACGGCGCCAGGGTGGAAGACTGTACGATGGATTACCTGCTTCACAAAAAAGATGTTGGATTTTCCGGAAATCCCTACGATGCGGGGGAAGACAGAACCTTTTCGCTGGATACGCTGCCGCAGGAGTTTCCTTCTTATGGAGTAGGGGATTACCGGAACACTTGCGTGGGTGTGTGCCAGGCGGATGGGACACGGGCTGCCGATTTCCGGTATGTCTCCTGTGAGATTCGGGACGGAGCACACAAAATTCCGGGGCTGCCCTGTCTGTTTGACGAGGACGAGAAGGGAGAAACTCTGGTGGTTTTCCTGGAGGATACAGCGTCTTCCCTGAAACTGGAGCTGCACTACGTTGTGTTTGCAGAACGCGACATCATTGCCCGTTCCGCCAGAATTACCAACGGAGGAAACGGCGCGGTCAGGCTGGAGAAGATGATGTCGGCCTGCCTGGAGCTGCCGAACGGAGCATGGGAGGTGATTCATTTCCACGGGCGCCACGCGATGGAACGCAGGCTGGAACGCCTTCCGCTCATGCATGGAACGATGGAGGTGGGAAGCCGGAGAGGAACCTCCAGTCATCAGCATAATCCGGGTGTGATTATATGTTCCCCTGATACGACAGAGGAGTACGGAGACTGCTACGGCATGTCCCTGATTTACAGCGGCAATTTTACGGCGGAGATCGAGCAGGATCAGATGAATTCGGTCCGGTTCGTCTGCGGAATTAATCCGGAATCTTTTGAGTATCTGCTGGAGCCGGGAGAAGCTTTTGATACGCCCCAGCTCATGATGACCTACAGTGGAAGCGGACTGGGCCGCATGTCGGCGAATTTCCATTCCATTATCCGTCACAATTTATGCAGAGGAAAATACCGGTTTGCCAGGAGGCCCATCCTCATCAACAACTGGGAGGCCACCTATTTTGATTTTAATGAAGAAAAGATCCTTTCGATTGCCAGACAGGCCTCGGAACTGGGGATTGAGATGCTGGTACTGGATGACGGCTGGTTTGGCAGCCGCGACAGCGATGACGCGGGGCTGGGCGACTGGTTTGTCAATACAGATAAGCTGAAGGGAGGACTGGCTGACCTGGTTCGCGGAATCAACGGCCTTGGCATGAAATTCGGCATTTGGATCGAGCCGGAGATGGTCAATGAGGACAGCTGTCTCTACCGGGAGCATCCGGACTGGGCCCTGACGATTCCGGGCAGAAAGCCGTGCAGAAGCAGGAACCAGCTGGTACTCGATATGTCCAGAAGTGATGTGAGAGACTATATTTTTGATTCGATTTCCGCGGTCTTAAAGAGCGCCAATGTAGAGTATGTAAAATGGGATATGAACCGCAGTATCTGTGATATCTACAGCGCCGCTCTTCCGAAGGAGCGCCAGGGAGAAGTTTACCACCGCTATGTGCTGGGAGTCTATGATCTGATGGAGCGCTTCACATCGACATTTCCGGATATTCTGTTCGAGGGCTGCAGCGGAGGCGGGGGCCGTTTTGATCCGGCGATCCTGTATTATTCGCCGCAGATCTGGTGCAGCGATGACACGGATGGCATTGAGCGCCTGGAGATTCAGTACGGAACATCCTTCTTCTATCCGATTTCGGCTGTCGGATCCCACGTTTCAGCCATACCCAACCATCAGACGGGGCGGAAAACTCCTCTTAAGACGCGAGGAGTGGTGGCCATGGCCGGCAGCTTCGGTTATGAGATGGATTTAAATCTTTTATCACCGGACGAAAAAGAGGTGGTGAAGGAGCAGGTGGAAGATTATAAGAAGTATTATGACCTCATTCACAATGGAGATTACTACCGGCTCGTCAGTCCGCAGGGAGATTCTGATTTCACCGCGTGGCAGTTTGTATCCGGTGATAAGGCGAAGACCCTGGTTCATGTGGTGATCACCCATGTGAGGGCCAACGCTCCTGATCTCTGGTTTAAGCTTCGCGGCCTCGCCCCGGAGAAATGCTACCGTCTGGAGGAAAATGGCCGTATTTACAGCGGCAGCGCCCTGATGAACGCGGGGATTTCCATTCCGATGATGATGGGCGATTATCCGGCTGTACAGATGGAACTGACGGAAGTTTGACCGTGGTGAGAGATTCGCGGCTTTGTGAATGAATTACAATCAACAGGATACGCGGCTGCAGAGGAGACAGGAAGCCTCTGCAGCCGTTTTTTTTGCGTTTACCGGACTCTTTACAGGCGGTTTTGTTTTCGGGCTTTCTTTCTGCGGGACACCGGACAGGATGTGAACTGTAACCTGTCTGCCGGGAATAGACAGGCGGAAACAGGAAAGGATAGAAAGATAGAACGAAATCTGGTATGATAAGAGCGTAATGCCGGACAGGCGGGAAAGGGCTGGTGAATGAAATGGACAGTAATAAATTCAGAATTCAGATGGAGGAAGAAGAAAAGAAGGAGCGTCAGTGGCGGGAAATCGTGGACTACTATAGCAGCCAGAGGGATGCCGGGAGCCAGGAAAATATCGTGGAAATGCTGCGGGAGGTACAGGAACTGTACGGCTATATCCCGTCGGAGAAGACCAGAGCCATGGCTGAGGCAACAGGCGTAAAACAGACGCTTCTCCTTCAGCTGATCAAGCTGTATCCCAGTTTTAAGAAGGCGCCTTACGGTCACTGTATTACGGTCTGCACGGGGGCGCGCTGTGGTGACAAGGGTTCCGCGGAAGTTTTTGAGGCGGTTCTGAAAGCTGTGGAGGCGAGAGAGTCCGGTGCTTTTAAAATCGTGATGAAGGAATGCTTAAAGCAGTGCAAGACCGCTCCGAATCTGATGGTGGACAGTGATTCTTACGGCTGTGTAAAGCCGGATGAGGTCGCCTCAATTTTGAGTAATTATTGATGGATACAGCAGAAAATATGGGGCTGACGCACCGGATTCTTACTGATTGCAGGCAGGAGTCAGGCGGGGCAGTCCCTGATTTTTTGCCCCTTTCTCATAGACGAACCAGAGTGGCTATGTTATAATATTAAAATAGCGAAAAAAGAACCCTTTTTCCTGCGGAACCTATATTCTAAGGAGACAGATATGAAAGAAAAAATAAAAGTAAAGGGGCAGCTGAGGGCTTATATGCAGTGGCCGCTGTATTTGTCGGCGATGCTGATTATCACAAATGCGATAATCGGAGCGGTCAGCGTGACAGCCGGGATTATTATGGCTGTGTTTACGCTGCTGTATATCGGGATCGCTCTGTGGATCTATACCTACAGAAAAAAGCGGCTTTTAAACGGCCTGGTGGAGTTTTCTGCGGAATATTCCTGGATGCAGAAGCAGCTGCTTACCGACCTGGAGCTCCCTTACGGGATTGCAGATGAGAGCGGACGGGTGTTATGGGGGAATACTGCGCTGGCAGAAGTGCTGGGTGAGGAAAAACCATTTAAAAACACCAGGAAAAACCTGTCATCGATTTTTCCGGAGATCACAAGGGAAATCCTGGATTTGGAAGAAGACTCCGTGATACTCCACTGCACATGTGACGACCGTAAGTACCAGGTCCAGTTGAAGGCCGTTTATATGAAGGATTCCATCGAGGACATAGCAGATGCCATCGGTACGGAGGACGCGGGTCAGAAGCTGATCGCGGTCTATCTGTTTGATGAGACGGAGATTCTTACTTATAAGCAGATGGTCAACGACCAGAAGATGGTGGCCGGCCTCATCTATCTCGATAACTACGACGAGGCGCTGGAGAGCGTGGAGGAGGTACGCCGTTCTCTTTTGACCGCATTGATCGACCGGAAGATCACCAAGTACATCACCGCGATGAACGGTATTGTGAAGAAACTGGAAAAGGATAAGTATTTTATTGCGATTAAGCAGTGTTATATTCAGGAGTTAAAGGATAACCGTTTTTCGATCCTGGAAGATGTGAAGACGGTGAATATCGGCAATGAGATGGCGGTAACCTTAAGTATCGGTCTCGGCATGAACGGGGAGAGCTACAGCCAGAGCTATGACTATGCCCGTATCGCCATCGATATGGCTCTGGGCCGCGGCGGCGACCAGGCCGTGGTGAAGGATGGGGAGCGGATTCAGTATTTTGGCGGCAAGGCGCAGCAGGTGGAGAAGACTACCCGTGTGAAGGCCCGTGTGAAGGCTCATGCTCTCCGGGAACTGATGGAGACGAAGGACCGTCTTCTGATCATGGGGCACCGTCTGACGGATGTGGACTCCTTTGGCGCAGCGGTCGGTATCTACCGGATCGCCACAGCCATGAATAAGAAGGCTAATATTATTATTAATGAAGTGACTTCCTCGGTGAAGCCGATGATGGACCGCTTTACCGGCAACAGTGATTATCCGGACGACATTTTTATGACCGGGGCCAGGGCTGCCGAATTAGTGGACAATAACACCATCCTGGTGGTGGTGGATGTAAACCGCCCCAGTATCACCGATGCACCGGAGCTTCTGAGACTTGTGAAGACCATCGTGGTGCTCGATCATCACCGTCAGAGCAGTGAGATCATTGACAATGCGGTGCTTTCCTATGTAGAGCCGTATGCGTCTTCGGCGTGTGAGATGGTTGCAGAGGTTCTGCAGTACATTGCCGATGGAATCCGTATCAAATCGGCGGAGGCCGACGCGATGTATGCCGGTATCGTCATAGACACCAATAATTTTACAAACCAGACGGGTGTCCGCACCTTCGAGGCCGCCGCATTCCTGCGGAGAAACGGCGCCGATGTCGTGCGTGTCCGCAAGCTGTTCCGCGACGATCTTGACGATTACAAGGCCAAGGCGGAGGCGGTCAGGGAGGCGGAGATCTTTGAGGGCTGTTTTGCAATCAGCACATGTCCGTCCGAGGGCATTGAAAGTCCTACAGTCGTTGGGGCCCAGGCGGCGAATGAGCTGCTTGATATTGCCGGAATTAAGGCATCCGTTGTTATGACGTTTTACAACAACACGATTTACTTAAGCGCCCGTTCCATTGACGAGGTGAATGTTCAGGTCATGATGGAGAAGCTGGGAGGCGGAGGCCATCGGACCATTGCGGGAGCGCAGCTGAAGGACATGAGTCTTGAGGAAGCGAGAGACCGCGTGAAGGAAGTTATCAAAGACATGTTAGAGAAGGGAGATATATCATAATGGAAGTAGTATTATTAGAGGATGTAAAAACACTTGGAAAAAAAGGTCAGATTGTCAAGGTGAATGACGGATACGCGAGAAATTTTATTCTCCCGAAAAAACTGGGAATCGAAGCAACTTCGAAGAACTTAAATGATTTAAAGCTTCAGAAGGCAAATGAGGCCAGGCTGGCAGCAGAGCAGCTGGCTGCGGCAAAGGAGCTTGCAGCTCAGCTTGAAAAGTCTTCCATCACGGTTTCCATCAAAGCGGGAGAGGGCGGAAAAGCGTTTGGTTCCGTCTCTTCAAAGGAGATTGCATCAGCGATCGCGAGCCAGCTTTCCCTGGATATCGACAAGAAGAAGCTGGTTCTTCCGGAGCCGCTTAAGACGTTTGGAGTACATAAGGTCCCGATCAAGCTTCACAAGGAAGTAACCGGGAAGCTTGCAGTCAAGGTAGTAGAGAGCTAGGAGGCTTAAGACATGGATGATGCCCTGATCAAACGGGTACTTCCTCACAGTGTGGAGGCGGAGCAGTCGGTAATCGGTTCCATGCTGATGGACAGGGAAGCAATTATATCGGCTTCCGAGATCATAACGGCAGATGATTTCTACCAGCACCAATATGGTGTGATGTTTGAATCCATGGTAGAGCTTTTCAATGAGAACAGGCCGGTGGATTTAATTACGCTCCAGAACCGGTTAAAGGAAAAGGATGTCCCGCCCGAGGTCAGCAGTCTCGACTTCGTGCGGGACATCATCACGACAGTTCCCACATCGGCCAATGTAAAATCATATGCAAACATTGTGCGGGAGAAAGCCGTTTTACGGAGACTGATCAAGATCAACGAGGACATAGCCAACACGTGTTACGTAGGAAAAGAGCCGCTGGAAACGATCCTGGCGACGACAGAGAAGACGGTATTCGACTTACTGCAGAGCCGGAATTCCGGCGATTTCGTCCCCATCCGGCAGGTAGCGATGAACGTTCTGGAAAAGATCGAAGAGGCCTCCAAAAACCAGGGAACGGTAACGGGAATCCCGACCGGCTTTATCGATCTGGATTACAAGACATCGGGTTTACAGCCCTCCGACTTTGTTCTGATCGCCGCCCGTCCTTCCATGGGAAAAACGGCGTTCGTATTGAATCTGGTCGATCATATTGCAGTAAAAAAAGGGCTGCCGTGCATGGTATTCAGTCTGGAGATGTCGAAGGAGCAGTTAGTAAACCGTATGCTGGCGATGGAGTCCAACGTAGACTCACAAAAGCTGCGAACCGGAACGCTGTCCGACTCCGACTGGGATGCGGTTGTAGAAGGAATCGGAGTCATTGGCAATTCAAAGCTGATCATAGATGACACGCCGGGTATCTCGATTATGGAGCTGCGGTCAAAGTGCCGTAAGATGAAATTAGAGTATGGATTAAGTGTAGTAATCATTGACTACTTACAGTTAATGAGCGGAAGCGGAAAAGGCGGCGGAGACAACCGTCAGCAGGAGATCTCAGAGATCTCGAGATCCTTAAAAGCGCTGGCGAGGGAGTTAAGTGCGCCGGTAATCGCGTTATCGCAGTTAAGCCGAGCGTGTGAGACGAGGCAGGATCATCGTCCGATGTTGTCAGACTTACGAGAGTCAGGAGCGATTGAGCAGGATGCGGACGTTGTTATGTTCCTGTATCGAGACGATTATTATAATAAAGATACAGATATGCCGAATATAGCTGAGGTCATTATTGCCAAGCAGAGAAACGGTCCCATAGGAACCGTCAATCTGGTATGGAGACCGGAGTTTACGAAGTTCGCAAACATGGCCAAGCAATGAGCAGGATAGAAAAAGAGGTATGGCCCGCGCGGAAAACAAGCTCGCACCATGAGTTTGTTTTCCGCGCGGGCCATACCTCTTTTTCTATGGGGCGAACGCCCCGTCCAGCCCGTCCATTCTTATCCAACCTCCCTTAATCTCCTTCTCTCCTCCCATTGCAATTCCCCCCACCCCATGCTACAATAGAATCATATCAAATCATACTACCTCACCCAGTAATTTCTAATTCATCAATCTAACCACCCACCCACTCGTATCTTGCTACAAATATCCCATTTAAAAACCATGCAGGATATGAGCACCACTGTTCCTGCATAATGAAAACGAAAGAGAGGAAACTTATGCAGGAGAACAAAATATACAAAGAAAGTAAACTGGACAACTACGAAGAAAAGCGAAAAAAGGTTAGTTTCTTTCATCTGACCAGTGATATATTTTTCAGTAAAGTAATGGAAGATCTTCAAGCCTGTCAGGAGGTAATACAAATTCTGACAGAACAAAAGTTAACAGTAAAAAAAGTTAAAACCCAATATTCCATACGAAACATGGAGAATCGTTCCGTCATCCTTGATGTGCTGGCAGAAGATGAGTCCGGGCGAATTGTCAATATTGAAATGCACCCTAAGGAAGATGAAGATCACGTCCGCCGTGTCCGTTATCATTTAAGCAGCATTGATATGAGTTTCTTAGAAAAAGGGACGAGTTATGACACCATACCTGAAGTCTATTTAATCTACATCACAGAAAGGGATTTTATCGGGGAAAACAGAGGTATTAATGAAGTAGAGCGCATCGTAAAAAGAAGCGGAAAAAGAATCGACAACGGAGTTCACGAATTGTATGTGAATTTTTCCGGAAAGACCGACAGCGCGGAGCAGCAAGAACTGCTGTCCTATATGGTGAATTCAGACAGCAACTACAAAACAGATACATTTCCCAATCTGGTAAAGCGAGTAAAACTTTTCAAAGAAAAGAAGGAGGGAATCAATATTATGTGTGATATTATTGACCGGGAGAGGGCGGAAGGAAAAGCGGAAGGCAAAGCCGAAGTAATTGCACTAATCCGCAGGAAATATCAAAAGCAAAACACTCCGGAGCAGGCAGCCGAAGCGCTGGAACTGGAAATTGACTATGTAAGAAAGGTTATGAATATGATTGCAGCAGATGAAGGCCAGTCAAATGAAGCCATTGCCCTGCAGCTTCTCCGGGAAGAAATGTAGTATGCAGCAGAGAAAGATTATGAAGCTCTTCAAAAATATTTTTCAGAATGAATCATAATCCTTCTCCTCTCCGCATAAGATATAAATAGTAAGTTATGAAACTATACGAACCAAAGGAGAGGATATAGCTATGGCTGAGATACATTACTTAATATCGGACGCATCTAAAAAGGTGGATGTAGAGTCCCACGTACTTCGCTACTGGGAGGACGAGCTTGAGCTTGCGATTCCAAGAAATGAGATGGGACACCGGTATTACACCGAAGCACACATCCGTTTATTCCAGCAGATCAAGGAACTGAAGGAAAAAGGATACCAGTTAAAAGCCATCAAAACAGCGCTTGATAAAATCATGGAAGACGGAAAAGATCCGGTGATACCGGACGAGCTTCTGGAGGAATCAGTGACACGGGCCTTAAAAGAGAGTGCGGTGGTCACGGACAGCGGAGACGGAGAGACGGGACTTGCTGAAGTACAGAACACGGCGCAGGTAATGATCGCACAGGAGAAAATGGAGCAGTTCCAGGAAATTATGAACCATATCATTGGACGAGCCCTGGAGGTCAACAATGAACAGCTGAGCCAGGACGTCAGCAGTATTGTAAATGACAAGGTCGTAAAAGAACTGGAATATTTGATGCGGGTGAAGGATGAAAAGGAAGAAGAGCGGTTCAAACAGCTGGACGAGCTTCTCCGGTCGTATCAGAAAGATAACAAAGGGCGTGCCGAGGCTGCAGCCTCGAAGATACCGTTTTTTAACCGTAAGAAGAAATTCGGGAGAAACGGAAAGAAGCTTTAAAGCAGCAGAAATCCCAGGATAAAACCGTAAAGAACCGTAACGAACAGAATGATAAAGCTTGTGATAAGGAAGATACAGAGATGAAAAATAAAATAACTGCAATAAGCGTATGAAAGCGGTGTGACTTCAATGGTCAGGCCGCTTTTTTGCGGCCTTGCAAATGACATCAAAAAACTTCCGTTCTCCGATCAATAACCATGCTTTTGAAAATGAATCCCCCCAATGCTGGTTATAATATTAAAAAAGAGAAAGGACGGTCTATGCAGACATGATGACGGATACGGAAATCCAATTGGAAAAATTTAAACAGTTCCTGATCGATGAGGAACGTGCAGCGGCTACCATTGAAAAATACAGGAGAGATGTACAGGCGTTTTTCACCTGGCTGCCGGAGAAAACCGAGGTATCAAAGGAGATGGTTCTTGAATATAAGAGAAAGCTGGCGGCACAGTATAAATCAACCAGTGCGAACAGCATGCTGGTGGCATTAAACCGTTTTTTCGGCTTCTGCGGAAGGCGCGATCTCCAGGTCAGGCTGTTAAAGGTCCAGCGTGTCTCATTTCGGGAACGAAGCAGGGAGATGAGTGTGGAGGAATATAAGCGGCTGGTCCGGGCGGCCAGGGAGAAGAAGGACGAGAGGCTCAGCCTGTTGATTCAGACTCTTTGCAGTACCGGAATCCGGGTCAGTGAACACCGCTGTATAACCGTAGAGGCACTTCGCAGCGGAAGTATCTGTATTGACGGTAAAGGAAAAGAACGGGCGGTCTTTCTGCCGAAAAAACTGCAGAAGCAGCTGAAATATTACTGTAAGGAGAAAAAAATAACGACAGGCCCCGTTTTTATCACAAAGAGCGGAAAGCCGCTGAACCGATGCAATATCTGGGCTGAGATGAAGGCGCTGTGCAAAAATGCCGGAATTGAACCGCAGAAAGTGTTTCCCCATAATCTGCGCCATCTGTTTGCGCTGACGTATTACAGGCTTGAAAAAGATATCGTCAGGCTTGCGGATATTCTGGGGCATGCCAATATTGAGACAACCAGGATTTATACCTCCACGACAGAAGAAGAATGTCTCCGTTCCCTGTCCCGGATGAAGCTGCTCCTGTAACGCGCAAAAAAATATCACATAATCGATATTATGTGATAACAGGCATACCTGACAGGCTGCTACATAATCCATTATGAACCAAAAGAACGCGTTTTGCAATAACAAGTTGTATGGAAGCTTCCATATTAAAACACAAAAATGAATCCGGATCCAATGGAATTGTTTGACGACCCAGACTCTCTCTGTTTTGGTGTGCTTTTTTATATTATGATTGGGTTATGAGCCATATATCAGTCCGGTCCATCTGCAGGCGGCCCGATTCCTTATCACATAATATCGATTATGTAACACGATGGACGAGAAATACGTCAGATAAGGAGGGGGAATTTGCTTCACATAGTAATAGAGGTAAACGGAATGCCGCCGCAGCCGGATCAGCAGCCTGCAGATCCGCAGCAGGCGAATCTGCAGCAGGCGAATCTGCAGCAGAATATCGACTTTATGAATTACAGCAGAAGTATTTACGAAATCCGCCAGACGCTTCTGAAAAAGCAGGAAAAAGAGCATAATATGCTTGAGTACAACGGGAAAGAGACAGAAAAACACAGATGATTTTTGCTGCCGGACGTTCAGCCCGGCAGTATTTATTCCTGTAATTTTATTATCAGATCATTTCCCGGTCTGTCATTAAATTTTATCAATACCTGTTTTTGCACTTTGTATAGTGCAAAAATACAATTTGAATACTTTTATCTAAAAGACTATACTGTGATTTGTCAGGGAGGTGCAGAATATGATAACCGTATTAGATTGTATTGAAAGGATTCCTAAAAGTCTGAAAGGAATCAGAGACAGTTATCCGGAGCGCACGAAGAATATTGCGGATTATCTGTCAGGGAGAGGAATAAAGAAAGTTGGACGGCTTGTTTTTATTGCCAGCGGTTCTTCTTACAACAGCGCCCATACGGCGAAGCTGTTTATTAAAAATCAGTGCGGGATCGAGACGGAATTTAAGTATCCCAATATTTTCGTTCATTATGAAGCCGATACGGAACTGAGCCGTGAGGCAAAGGATCTGGAATCGACGGTATATGTGGTGATTTCCCAGGGAGGCGAGACCAGGCTTGTTTATCAGGCTCTGGAGAAGATCCGGAATGCAGGCAGACCCTGTATGGCGATCACTGCAGATGAGGAGGCTTCCATTGCAAAGATGGCGGATATCCACCTGGACATGGGATGCGGGCAGGAAGAATTCATGTACCGTACCATCGGGTTTTCCACATCGGCGGCCGTCTGTATGATGCTGGGACTTGCCGCAGGTGTCTATAACGGAACGGTTACCGCCAAAGAGGAGGCAGAATATCAAAGAGATTTTGACGCCATGATTCAGAATCTTCCCGCCGTGGAAGCGGCAACGGAGAGCTGGTATCAGGCTCACAAATTTTCACTGTTAAGAAGAAGCAAAATGATGATGGCCGGAACCGGAGATCTGTATCCAATCGTAAATGAAGGGGATATTAAGATTATGGAGATGGTTCCCATGATGACCAGGAGCTTTGAGCTGGAAGAATTTATTCACGGCCCTCAGAACTCTTTTGACGATGCTACACTCTTCCTTATTTTACATCACAAGGGAGAGGATGATGAGAAGGCGAAGGCGATTGCCCGCTTCATCAAGGAACAGATCGGCTTCTGTGCCCTGGTAGGCGAGGAACCGCTGGAGGAGCGGGATCTATTCATCAGTCCGGCCAGCCGTTACTTCTTCGGTCTGGAATACGTGACCGTGTTCCAGGTTCTGGCATACCGAATGGCGGATGACCGCGGAAGAGATTTACACAGAGGCGTCAACGCGGTAGTCAGCAAGTACATCACAAAAACATTGTAAAACAGAGTGAAAAATGGTAAAAACATAACGGCAGAGCAGTAAAGGAGGAAATAAAATGAAACGAATGCTCATCGCGGCCCACGCAAGATTTGCGGATGGCCTGGAAAGCGCGCTGTCCCTGATTATGGGAAAGCGGGAAGACATCACCTGTATTAACGCATTTGTCACGGAAACACCTCTGGAAACACAGATAGACGACTATGCGGCATCTCTTGGAGAGGAAGACCAGGTTCTGGTGATCACGGATGCATTTTTCGGTAGTGTGAACCAGAAAATCATGGGAAAACGGCTGAAAAACAGCCTGATCGTCACCGGGGCCAATCTGCCTCTGGTGCTGGAACTCGTCACTTTGCTGGATGGGGACGCCCCGATCACAGCGGATCAGCTGAAGAACACAGTGGCTCTGGCCAGAGAACAGCTTATGGTTGTGGAAATGGAAGACGCCGTCGATTCCTCAGATGACTTTGATTTCTAAGATAAGGGAGATATCGATATGATAGTAAAATTAAGAATTGATGACAGACTTCTGCACGGCCAGGTAGCTTACAGCTGGAAATCGGCGCTCAGCTATAACGCCATCGTAATCGCCAGCGACGCGGCTGCGGCAGATGAGTTTCGAAAGGGCGTGATCAAGATGTGCTGCCCGGAAGGCGTGAAGCTGGCCACCAGAAGCGTGGAAGAGGCGGCGAAACTGATCAATAACCCGAAACTGAAGGATATGAAGGTATTTGCAATCTGTGGTAGTCCGGCCGATGCCAACGGCCTTTTAAAGAAACTGGAGGAGAAGCCGGTAGTTAATCTGGGAGGCATTCAGATGGCGGACGGTAAGAAGCTGTTTTCCAAGGCCGTCTATGTGGATGAAGAGGACTTAAGGAACTTAGATGAGATCGCGGCCGCGGGCTATACCATCGAGGTTCAGGAAGTGCCATCCACGGCAATGGCAAAGTATGCGGACTTACGTAAGAAATTCTAAAAAGGGGGAAATGAAATTATGCAGGCAGCAATCTTAGTTGGACTCGCAATGGCAGTATTGTGGTTCCTGGAAAAATTAGGCGGTACACCTATGGTGATCCGGCCGATCGTGGTGTCGCCGGTGATCGGCGCACTGCTGGGAGATTTACAGACCGGTGTCATGGTCGGGGCTACTCTGGAACTGGTATTTATGGGCGCGATTCAGATCGGAGCCGCGGTTCCGCCGGACGTACTGGTCGGCGCAGGACTCGGTACGGCGTTTGCAATCCAGTCCGGACAGGGCGCCGATATTGCTCTGGCACTGGCGCTTCCAATCGCTATTCTGGCCCAGTCATTGAAGGTTATCGTGTTTATTATTCGAAGCTGGTTTATGGATCTTGCCATGAAACTGGCAGAGGCAGGGGACATCAAGAAGATGCACGCCTTAAATATCGGCGGACTTCTGCTTCAGTGCTTTATGTATTTCGTAGTAGGCTTTGTGGCTCTGCTCTTCGGTTCACCGGCGGTTGAGGCATTTGTAAACAATATTCCGCAGGTGATCTTAAATGGTCTCTCTGTAGCGGGCGGACTCCTTCCGGCAGTCGGTTTTGCACTGCTTCTGCTTCCGATGATGGAGAAACGCAATGCGATTTACTTCGTATTTGGATTTATTCTGATTTCCTATTTGAATCTGCCGATCATGGCGGTTACCATCATCGGTGTCGTGCTGGCGTTTGTCATCTGCTATGAAAGAGGCGCGGGAGGAAATGTGACAGCGGCGGCAGCCGTAAGTTCAGAGGAAGAGGAGGATTTGTTCGATGAGTAAGCAAAAAATGTCTGCTGAAGACAAAAAAATGGTCAATGGCCTGTTCTGGAATTCATTCCTGCTGGAGGCCTCCTATAACTACGAAAGACAGCAGGCCCTGGGCTTCTCCGTGGGGATGTGGCCGGCCATCAAGCGTTTCTATAAAACAAAAGAAGGACAGGCGGAAGCCTTAAAACGCCATATGGCGATCTTCAACACCACACCTCATATGGTATCCGTCATCAGCGGCGTTACAGCAGCCATGGAAAAGGAAGCCAGTGAGAACAAGGACTTTGACAAGGATATCATCAATAACGTAAAGGTCGGCCTCATGGGACCGCTGGCCGGAATCGGCGATTCCTTCTTCTGGGGCACACTGAGAATCATCGCCGCGGGCATCGGCTTATCCCTTGCACAGCAGGGAAGCGTTCTGGGTGCGATTCTGTTCTTAATTATTTTCAACGTTCCGCATCTGCTGATCCGTTACTACGGCACTGTGCTGGGCTATCAGTTCGGCGCGGGCTTAATGAGCAACACGAAGAGCGCAGGCATCTTAAAGATGATTTCCAAGGGCGCATCAATCGTCGGTCTTATGGTAATCGGCGCCATGAGTGCCTCCATGGTTGCGATGAAGACTCCGCTTACCTTTACCATCGGGGAGACGGCATTTGAACTGCAGGGATACTTAGATCAGATTTTCCCGCTCCTGCTTCCGCTTTTGTACACCCTGGCGATGTTTGGCCTCTTGAAAAAAGGCTGCAAATCAACTACAATCTTATTAATTACTATTGCAGTAGGTGTGATCGGTTCTCTTCTTCACATCCTTTAATCCTGGCAGGTTTGGAAAGGTCAGAAATTCATGGTTGAGGCAAGAACCAGATATGTTATCATGATAAAAACAATGTTAGGCAGGAAAACGTACGTGACCTCGGCTGCTCTCGCAGAAGCAGCCGGGGTTTCTGTGCGCACGGTAAAGTATGACTTAAAGGAGCTTCAGAGCTTCTTAAAGGAGTATGGCGTGGAGATCGAATCGAAACGTTCTTACGGCTACCGCCTGCTGGTGGGAGACGGCTCCGACATGGAGGGGCTGTCGAAGGCGCTTCGGGCCAATCTGCGGAAACATAAGGGAGAGGTGTTCCGCTATAATTTTCAGAGGGTGATCTATATCATCAACAAGCTGCTGATCGGAAAGCCGTACTATAAGGCGGAGGAGCTGATGGATACGTTTTACATCAGCCGTTCGACGCTCACCCAGGACTTAAACCGCGCCCGGACCCTTCTTGCAAAGTTCCGCCTGGAAATTGACGTGAACCTGCGCCGGGGAATCGGCGTCACCGGTGATGAGCTGGATAAGCGCCTCTGTATAGCAGAATACTTCTTCCGGTACGATGATAAGCTGCAGGTTATGGTGCAGAGGCGGGCTGACGGCGGGAAGTATGACTGGGATGCCCAGAGGGACACTCTTGTCCGTATCGTCTGGGAGGCATGCCGTGCCAATAAGATCCGGCTGTCGCCGTTTCTGGCCGTGGATCTGGCCAGTCACATGTATGTCAGTGTGCTGCGCATGAAGGCAGGCTGCGGCATCGGGGAGCTGCCGGGCCATACCATGACAGTGGAATATGTGAGGGAGCGGTACGCGGCAGGGGAGGTCGCGGATCAGCTGGAAAAACTCTATTCCGTATCGATTTCAGAGAAAGAGCGGGAGTATTTTGCCCTCCATATACTGAGTAAGAAAATGCCGGACAGCGGGCCTGTGGGCTCCGGAGAGCACGCCACGTTAAAGCAGTGTGTGACGGAAATCATGCGGGAGGTAAAGGATAACTTTGAACTGGATTTTACCAATGATCCCGTGTTTCTCGATTTTTTATATTCCAGCATTGAACCTATGGTCTTAAGGCTCAGAACGCATCTGATTGTCAGAAATCCGCTTCTGTTTGAGAATCTGCGCCGTTATTTATTTGCCACCAAGGTGGCCCACTCGGCCAGCGGAATCATAGAAAAGCTGTTTGGCGTTCAGATGGACAATAATGAGTTTGCCTATCTGGTGCCTGCATTCAACATGATCATCAGTACCCATGAGAAGCGGAAGAAGTTTAAGATCGGATTCTGCGGTGACTTGGGGCTCTCGGAGGCTCTGATCTACTATAATGAGCTTTCGGAGAGTCTTCCCAGGGATGGCTATGAACTGGTGTGGCTGGACAGATACCACAATACCGGTTATTTAAACCAGCTCCAGTATCTGATCTACGTCAGTGACTACCGTCTTCCGTCAGAGCTGCCGTATTATGAGATACAGGACGGGGATTCCACCAGTGAGGTCTGCAGTGCAATTGCGGAATATAAGCTGGAGCAGGTACAGATAGAACAGTATTTAAAGCCGGAATTCGGCATATTCGGTCTGGAGGGGAAAAGCCGGGAAGAGGTCATGGAGAACTTATACCGCTGTCTGGCCGCCCGCGGCCTGATTGCCACGGAGCTGGACTGGAAAAATGCATTCCGGGCCAATGAGGTGGGCAATGGGATCGCCCATATTCAGGACCTGGGAAGGATTCTTAAGAATGCCGGCTGTTACGTCTGCATCTTAAAAACACCTATCCTGTGGGAGCAGGATATCATAAAAGTACTGGTGATGATCAAGACAAAGCGGGATGGAGACAAGAATTTGTCCCTGCTCTGCCGCATCGTCTCCAATTGGGCATCATCGCCGGAAAAGGTGGAACATTTTCTGAAATCGCAGAGCTATGATGTGTTCTGCGGGGATATTAAGTCGGAATGCCTGAACATATGCTTCCATTCCATCATCTGATGAAGCCGGGCTGCGGACCCGTGTGGTGCAGATACGGGGACGGATGCAGCTGCAACATATAATATCTATGAAAAGAGTGATTGTTATGAAGGAATTAACACAAGCAAATCAGACTTATAAAGGAATCATATTCACGGCCGTATCAGCCGTCATATTTGGATTTACCCCTGTTCTGGCAAGGATTTCCTACGACGGCGGAGCGAATGGGATCACGATGACATTCCTGCGCTGTTTCCTGTCCCTGCCCGTACTGTTCCTGATCCTGAAGATAAAAGGGATTCCGCTCAGGGTGGAAAAGGCGTGGAGAATGCCTGTGTCCGTATGCGGCGTGTTCGGGGCTTTTGCAACTACGGTGACGCTTTATATGTCCTATTCATACATACCTGTGGGAATGGCGACTACGCTCCATTTCGTGTATCCTGTGCTGGTGACTGTGGGCTGCGTCCTGATTTTTAAGGAAGGGATCACGGTAAAAAAGGTGCTGGCTCTGCTCTGCGGAGCCGCCGGCACCCTGTTGTTTCTGGAAAATTTTTCTGCGGGCTCGGGCAGCGGCGCAGGAATCTTTCTGGCACTTCTGTCCGGCCTGTTCTACAGTGTTCATATGATTGTCATGGATAAATCCGGGATCAAGAACATGTACTACTTTAAGCTGTCCTTCTATCTCTGCCTGTTCGGCGCTGTCCTGTCGGGAATCTATGGAGGAGTGACAGGACAGCTGACGCTCCATCTGACCGGCCAGGCCTGGTTCTTCGCCTTTCTGGTGTCCCTCTGTACCTCTGTGGGCGCGATCAGCTTATTCCAGCTGGGAATCCGGTATACGGGTGCCGTGGCGGCAGCGATCCTCTCTACCCTGGAGCCGATCACAAGTGTGATTCTGGGCGTCCTGGTTTTAGGAGAGCTGTTTACCACGAGAAAGATCGCAGGCTGTGTCTGCATTCTGTTCAGCGTGGTGCTGATTGCGGCAGCGGGAAAGAAGCGCTAGCGTGCGCCGGCGGCCTTTGCAAACGCGGCGAAGAGCCTGGAAGCGGCTTCATTCTTCTCCCATAAGTATTCCGGATGCCACTGGACGCCGATGAAAAACGGATAATCCGGCATTTCCACCGCCTCGACCAGGCGGTCGGAGGAGAAGGCCGAGGCGGTGAGGCTGGGAGCCACGTCCTTTACGGCCTGGTGATGCATACTGTTGACCGAAAGCGTCTCCGCCCCCGTGATCTCTGCCAGCCGGCTGCCCGGTTTGACTGTCACGGTGTGGGACGGAAGCGTGTAGGCGAACGGCTGTGTATGCGCCAGCGGGAAGTCGCTGGTTACCTGGCTGGGAATATCCTGCCAGATGGTACCGCCCAGACCGATATTTAGCAGCTGTACGCCGCGGCAGATACCGAGAATGGGCTTGCCTGTCTCCATAACCAGGGGAAGGAGCGCAAGCTCCATCTGATCCCTTTCCGTGGAAACACTGCCGCAGTGATCCAGCGTCTCTTCCCCAAAGAGGAAGGGGTGGACATCCGGGCCTCCGGTAAAGAGAAACCCGTCTAACGTGTCCACAAGCTGCTTTAAATCTTCCTCAGACGAGGTCAGCGGAAGCACCACGGGAATGGCGCCGGCGGCTGTGACCGCCTTTAAGTAGGTGGGGCGCATCTGAATGTCATGATTATCTGTGTTGTGTGAGGGAGTAAGCCCGATCAGTGGTTTTTTCATGGAGATACCTCGATTCATCTGATTTTGTTTTTATCAATATTCTTATCTGCCCGCGGTTCTTTGACGGAACCGCGTTCTTCTTACTTATTCTATTGGTACTCCTTTGATTTTAGTATCTGCATGCGAAAATGTCAAACAGAGAGTGGTGCTAAAATATCGATAAGATACGGTCGCATCGCTTGCTTAATGAAACGTATCTACCGTATAATCATGGTAATGAAATCCCAGCCATCGTCCGGGCATGTCTCCGGGAAAACGGGGAGCGGGGATGGAGATAAAAGCATCGGAAGTGTCCGTGCCGCTGTCAGGCCTTAACACCTGGGGAGCGGTTTTCTTTACGTGGCTGATTAATAAGGTCCATAGCCGTTCCCTGCATTTTGCGTATTCCGGATCATCCGCCAGATTATGGCGTTCCATGGGATCCGTCTCCAGATCAAACAGCAGCAGGCTGCTGCCGATTCTCGTGTAAATTAGTTTTTTCCGGTTTTCCATCACACAGAAATTTGTATGAAGGCTGTCCCCATAGAAAATTCTTTCATCCTGTCTTTTTCCGCCGATCCACTTCAACAGGTTTTCTCCGCGTTTCTCCTTCGGAGACGGGAGTCCCGCCATGGCCAGTACAGTGGGAAATACGTCTGCCAGTGTGATCACACGGTCGATCCGGTTGTTATGGACAATCCCACGTCCGGCCGGAGGGACGATGATGAACGGCACGTGGGCGGAGCCCTCAAAAAACAGATTCTTTTGGGACATGTAATGGTCTCCCAGCATTTCTCCGTGATCCGAGGTAAATAAAATCCAGGTATTTTCCAAAAGGCCGTTTTCCCTTAACGCGCCGAACAGGCGGCCCAGCTGGTAATCCACCTGTGTGATGCAAGCGTAGTATGCCCTGCGGCTGGCAGCGATCTGTTCGGGGCCGAAGAGATGCATATCCGTATTTTCATAAGAACCGGCCAGGAATCCCTGGGGAGTGCCTTCCAGAGTCCGGGACCAGTCACCGTATACCGGTTCCGGCATGGGAATCTGCCGGTACAGTTCCCAGAAATCCCGGCAGGGATCGAAAGGGGGATGGGGCTTTGTAAAGCTGGTCCACAGGAAGAACGGGCGCAGGGGATCTCTGGTCTCGATGAAATCGATGGCCTCATCCCCAATCCAGGTGGTCATGCTGTCCCTGACATCGACGGTGGAAATCACGGGCTCCATGAGACATTCGCCGACACCGTGGACTTTGGGACGTATGCGGTCGCCCCTTTTGTCGCAGGAGCGCATGTAGTCTAAGGGCAGGGACATCTGCTCGAAGCCGTAGCAGGCCCTGGCCGGTTCAAAGTGCATCTTTCCTTTTGCACACGTCTGATATCCGGCATCGGTCAGCACAGCCGGGAGCGTCAGCCGTCCTGCTGTCTGCGCTTCCATAAAAGCCCGGTGATCCGCGTTGGATACGACGCCGCTTTCGTATCCGTCAATTCCTGTCATGATGGTGGTCCTGGAGGGCACGCAGATGGGGCAGGAGGCGTAACAGCTGGTAAAGCTGGTTCCCATGGCAGCCATATAATTTATGTGCGGCGTAAAAATACTCTGGTTCCCCCAGGCGTTTATGGTATCGAAACGCTGCTGATCCGTGGTGATCAGCAGAATATTGTCCCGTGCGTCTGACTGCATTTGTCTTCGTTCATCCATTATTCTTTCTTCCTCTCTTTCGGTGCTGCGTTCGTTTTATCTCTGTGTTCAGTATAAAAAATACAGAGGGGATTGTCTATCTCAGAAACGTTAGATATACCGGTAAAAAGATGAGATGAAAAATCACGGAGGGGATGGAAATAATAAAAAATATATGTACAATATGCACAAAAGTGAGATCCAAAAATTTCAATAATACCTAAGATTTACAGGATACTATATAAGAAATCATAGATAGAAAAGTAAAAATGCATAGATTATAATGTTTTTTAGATATGACAAAGAACAATGAAAAAGAAAAAGGAGGCATATTTTATGGCAGATATGAAAAAGAGGCCGGGGAAAAAGCGGAAGTGGAACAGGGACGATACGGAGTTAACCATACTGGCATTTCCAACTGCAGTCTGGTATATACTGTTCTCGTTTTTGCCCATGTTTGGTATTGTGATTGCATTTAAAAAGTATACCATTAACGGGGGATTTCTGCACAGCATTCTAACCAGCGCCTGGTGCGGGCTGGACAACTTCAAATTCCTGTTTTCGTCCGGGGATATCTGGATGATACTCAGAAACACTATTCTCTATAATATCACCTTCATTATCTTAAACATTGTAGTTCCCGTGACCATGGCGCTGTTAATCGGACAGCTTCACAACCAGCGCATGGCGAAGGTATTTCAAACGGCCATGTTTCTGCCGTATTTTCTGTCCTGGGTGGTCGTAACGGCGCTGGTATGGGCGTTTTTAAGCTTTGACAAAGGAATGTTAAATAACCTGATGGAAGGGCTCGGTCAGGACCCCAGACAGTGGTACATGGTTCCGAAGCTGTGGCCTGGCTTTTTGATTTTCATGTATCTCTGGAAGAATCTGGGGTACAGCATGGTCGTGTATCTTGCCACCATTACCGGAATCGATAAAACGTATTATGAGGCGGCCTGCATCGACGGGGCCAGCGTGTGGCAGCAGATGAAATGGGTGACGCTTCCACTGATGCGGACAGTCATTATCATGATGTTTATTATGGCTGTCGGCCGTATTTTCTACTCTGATTTCGGCCTGTTCTATCAGGTGCCCAGAGACTCGAATTCCCTGTATAACGTGACGTATACACTGGATGTATTTGTATACAAACAGCTCATGTCGTCCACCACGGGAATGGCGTCGGCAGCCGCCTTCGTCCAGTCCGTTGCCGGCTGCATCACCATTCTTGCGGCCAATGCGGTTGTGCGAAATGTTGACCGGGAAAGCGCCATGATTTAGCAGGGAAGACTGTATAACAAGAAGACTCAGCCATGATAAAGGAGGAATACTATGTCAAAAAAACAGAAAGAAGCAGCCGATGTACAGAATTTCAACAGGATATCCAGAAGGGCGAATATTCTGCTGAATATCATGTTTCTGATTCTGGCCCTGATCTGCGTGATACCGGCGGTGCTGGTGGTGTCGATCTCTTTCTCCGCGGAGCAGTCCATTACCGATTACGGCTACCGCCTGATTCCAAAGATTATATCCCTGGATGGATACGGCTACCTGCTGAAGCAGGGGGCGTTAATCATCAGGGCGCTGGGCGTGTCCCTGTTTGTTACGATTGTGGGAACCGTCCTTGGAACGCTTCTCACCACACTGATGGGTTATGTTTTATCCAGACCGGACTACAAACTGAATGGATTTCTGACCATGCTGGTTTTCATTCCTATGGTATTTAACGGAGGCCTGGTTTCTACATACTTCATCGTATCCCAGTTTCTGCATTTAAAGAATACTTTGTGGGCGCTGATCCTGCCCCTGTCGGTATCTTCCTTTAATGTGGTCATATGCAGGACGTTTTTCAAGACGACCATACCGGAGGAACTGATCGAATCGGCTAAAATGGATGGGGCGACGCAGTTTAAGATATTCTTTCAGATCGTGCTTCCCATCTCCCTGCCGGTTATTGCAACCATTGGACTGTTTCTGTGCTTTGCCTACTGGAACGACTGGTACCAGTCCATGCTGTATATAGACAACCAGCGTCTCTATTCCCTGCAGGCGCTTTTGAATGCCATTATGACCAACATCAACATGCTGGCGCAGAATGCCGCCACCATGGGAGCAAGTATGGCGGATATGGTGGCAAATATGCCGAAGGAAGCGGCCCGCATGGCGATTGTGGTTATCATCGTACTGCCGATCGCATGTGCGTATCCGTTTTTCCAGAAATACTTTATCTCCGGTCTGACGGTGGGAGCCGTCAAAGGGTGATTGCAGCCGGAGGTTTACAACTTGCTTATCAGGCGGGATTCCCGTTGATAATAGAATAATCAGGAAAGAAGAGGATTGTTTATGAAGAAAACAGATGTATGGAAAAAAGCGGCGGCGGCCGGTTTAGCCGGGCTGCTGGCAGTCGGCACAATGACCGGCTGTTCAGCGAAGACGGATACCAAAGAAGCGGAGGCTCCTGCGGGAGACACTGCACAAAAAGACGGGGCGGCCGCAAAGGACACGGCGGCCGGTACGGCAGATGGAGACATTCCGACTCTGGTATACTGGACGGTGGGAGGAACCACACCCAGCGATTTTGACCAGGATATGGACGCGATCAATGAGTATCTGGCGGAAAAGATTCACGTAAAGCTGGATTTGAAAGTGGCCGGCTGGGGCGATTATGAGAAGAAGATGAATACCATTATCAACTCGGGCGAGTATTTCGACATGATGTTTGTAAATAACACGAATTACAGCCGTTTTGTGAAAATGGGCGCGTTTGAAGATATATCCGATAAGCTGCAGTCCACGGCGCCGGAGCTTTACGAGATGATTCCTGAACAGCTCTGGAAGGGCGTGACCATCGGAGGCAAGGTCTATTCGGTACCGACCTATAAGGATTCCTCCATGGCACAGTTCTGGTATTTTGACGACCAGTATGTGCAGAAATATCACATTGATGTTAATAATATCAGGACGATGCAGGATCTGGATAAACCGTTCCGCGACATGAAGGAGGGAGAGGGCAAAGGCTTTTATCCGCTTCAGATGTCACAGGGCAGCCCGTTCAATGGTTTCTTTAATGAGTATGACGGCCTGACCGCCGGTCTGCAGCCTCTCGGAGTGAAGGTGGATGATCAGACCAGAACGGTAATCTGTACACTGGAACAGCCGGATATTATGGAGAACTTAAAGCTGCTTCACCAGTGGTATCAGGATGGCATCATCAATCCGGATGCCAATGTTCTGACTGAGCCGCAGAAGAAGCTCCCGTTTGCTTCCGCACAGGGCTGGTCCAGCGCGGTTGCGACATGGCAGGTATTAAACGGTGTGGAGAAGTATGACGCGTTTAAGGTATTCGGTCCTCTCTATTCCACCGATACCATCCAGGGCTCCATGAATGCCGTTTCCATTAATTCCAAGTATAAGGACGAGTGCTTAAAATTCCTGCAGCTTGTAAATACAGACTCCAAACTGCGCGATATGCTGGCATACGGAGTGCCGGATAAGACGTTTGTATATGTGGGAGACGGCGTGATAAAGAAGCAGACGGATACATGGCCGCTGGCGGCGTATACACAGGGAACCTTCTTCAACATGTCCATCACGGAGGATGCGGACCCGGATCAGTGGGATCAGGTAAAGAAGCAGAATGAAGAGGCGGTTTCCTCCTCCTGCCTGGGCTTCTCTCTTGATTTGACCAATATCCAGAATGAGATGTCCAACTGTCTGACCGTGTGGCAGAAGTATAAATACGACTTATTAACCGGAGCTTCCGATCCGGAGACCGCGGTTCCGGCCGTGATTCAGGAATTAAAGGCCGCAGGCTTCGACACGGTTGTTCAGGAAGCCCAGAAACAGATTAATGAATTTTATAACTAAATGACCAATATAGGACAGACCGGATGCGGATAAAGGCATCTGCTTGTGAATCGCAGATAACGACTGTATAATAAATGAGATCGACAGAAAACAAGTACGAACGGACAGAGGGAAAAGCTTATGAAAAAGACATCGGGTTCATTCTTGAAAATCAGCGTATACAGAAGGCGTTTTACAGGCACGGTCTGTTCTGTTATATTTATAGCCCTGTTTTGCCTGATCTTTGCACTCTGCTTTTTTACGACCATATGGGCGGACAACCGGTGGCAGGAGGTGCAGTCCGGCTTTATGACGCTGGAGCAGCAGAAGAGAGACCGGGCGGAACAGCTGGAAAATTATGTGAACGGCATCTATGCGAAGGCGAGTCTGATGGAGGATACAAAGACTCTGTTTGAAAGCATCACCAGCCAGGATTATACCAACCGCAGAGAGGAAAACAGCGCGCGTTCCAGCATGCAGATCGCATGGCTGCCCGGCGACATGCGGAAGCTGTTTGTAAACAGCCAGCTAAAGGTAAATGCAGTCACGATACGGTCACCCGAGGGGTTAAAGGTGATATGGCTGGACAATAATTCCGGAAATATGCGGGTGAGCTACGGGATCAAGGGAGAATGGCAGGTGCTGGACAGACCGGAAAGTGACACGGTGCTGGAATCCTTTGAGGTGAGAAATCCGGAATCCATTATGAAGAATCTCGGAACGATGACTTTTTACGGCTCCTCCAAAGATCTGTATAAAGGCAGCAGCCAGGCGTATGACTGGGCTCTGATGAAAGGGAACATGACGGTTTATGAGCATGTGAAGGGAGAACGGGAGAGGGAATGGATTCTGACTGCGTCTGGAAAGGAGGCTTTTCAGGGCTGGTTTCTGTGGAACGGGAGGCTGCCTGTATTCTATTATGAATTCGTCAACTCCTCCGGTGACAGTGAATACATATCGGCTGTGGACATCGTTTCGCTGTGGCGCGCCAACGGGGAGGGAGCCGCGACGCTGGCGGTAACCGTCCTGGTGCTGGCGGCGGGGGCTGTTATCATTACCTTTTTCAATCTGCAGGGGGAGGCGCGGTTCCTCTCCCATATTATGGATATGCTTAAGACCATGGAGCACGGTTCTTTTATAGAGGTGGGAACCATGGCCTTAAAGCGGGGCGGCCATTACAATGAGTACACGATGATTGCCGACGCATTGTCAGAGGTGAGTGTCAAGCTGGATGAATACATCCGAAAGGAGTATTTGCTGAAGCTGAAGCAGCAGGAGACGGCCATGAGGGCACTGCGCCATCAGATCAATCCGCATTTTCTCTATAATACACTGGAAAGCATCAGGGCCAGGGCGCTTATTTTGAAGGACAGGGAGACGGCCGAGGCCATCGAGGGGCTGGGCCGGCTTTACCGGACGCTGATCCGCTGCCCGGAGGTCATACCCCTGAAGAAAGAGGCCGGGCTTCTGGAGATGTATTTAAAGCTTATGGCCCTCCGGTTTAAGGATACCTTTGTATACCGGGTTGATATTGAAGAGGAGGCGGGAGAGGTGGAAACCATCGCGTTCTGGCTCCAGCCTCTGGCTGAGAATTTCTTTAACCACGGCATGGACCGGGAGAGTGAATTTAATCTTCTGATGCTGGAGGCGGTGAAGAAAGAGGGCGGAATCCTCGTTACCATGTCGGACAACGGCCTGGGGATTCCGAAGGACCGGCTTCTGGAAATCAGAAAAAATATGGTGGAGGGCGGAGATGATCCCGGAGCTGACATCGGGCTGCGCAATGTCTACATGAGGCTCAATTATTTTTATGGAGAGGCCTTCACCATGAATATTGAAAATCAGGAGGCAGGCGGACTGAAAATAGATATTTTCCTTCCAACGCTGCCGGGAAAGGAGCAGGCCGCATGGTTACAGTTCTGATTGTAGATGATGAGCCCAATGTCCTGGAAGGGGTAAAGCGTCTTCTGGACTGGGAGAAATTAGGCGTGGGGCGGATTTGGACTGCGAAAACCTCTCTGGAAGTCATGTCGCGCATCATAGACTGGAATCCGGATATCTGTCTGGTGGATGTCAGAATCGGCAATGACATGGGATATGAGCTGATCGAGTGCTTAAATGGCCTTGGTATCCATTCCAACTACATCATGATGAGCGGATACGATGATTTTCATTATGTAAGAGAGGCCCTCCGCTGCGGAGCGCTGGACTATTTGCTGAAGCCGGTGGGAGCCGGGGAGCTGGAGGCGTGCATCCGCAAGGTGATCGTGGAACAGCTCCACGGGACGCTGCCGGAAGCGGAGCAGAAAAACTGCGACCCTATCTTAAAGATCGAGTACGAGGCCATGTCGCCTCTGATCCATAAGATTGTCCTGATGGTGGCGGCGGAGTACGGCGGCCATATCTCACTAAAGATCATAGCCGATAAGTTCCGCATGAATTCCACCTATCTGGGTCAGATCTTTATAAAGGAAACGGGAATGAAGTTTTCAGAATACTTAATGTGTTACCGGCTTTCCATGGCCAGGGAGCAGATCGTGAACAGCGATGAGAAAATAGCAGTGATCGCATCCTCCGTGGGTTACACAAATATGAATTATTTTTATCAGCAATTTAATCAATATTACCATACCACCCCGTCCGAGATGAGAATACGGGGCTCAGAAAGGAATTGACATATGATTTTTGCAAGGGAGAGGGCGGAGGTAATCGCCGACAAGCTGAAGAAATTAATGGTTGTCCGGAAATTCGAACTGGACAGCTGGCAGGTAAAGGAAGGCTTTTTTTTGCGGCCGGAGGAGGCCGACCGGGCGGCGGAAAGCTGGGAACCGTTTGACAGCCGTCTGATGCACTGGTACGGGCCGGACCGCCATTACTGGTTTCGGACCGTATTTACTGTTCCGGAGGAGTATGGCGGAAAAGGCTTATGGCTTCGGATCAGGACTCAGATTGAGGAGTGGGACGACGCCAAGAATCCGCAGTTTCTGGTATTTATCAACGGAGAGGCGGTTCAGGGAGCCGATATGAACCACAGGGAGGTCCTCCTTGACCGGGCGGCGACAGCGGGAGATACGGTGACGGTTGATCTGCAGGCGTATTCGGGGACGCTCCATCCGGAATTTCGCCTGATTGCGGATATAGAGGAAATCTCGGAACCGGTGAAAGACCTTTACTACGATATACAGGTTCCGTTATGGGCCATGGACCGGATGGACCAGAAAGGGAAGACGGCCATTGATATCCTGACCGTATTAAATGATACCATCAGCCTTCTGGATTTGCGGGACGTCTATTCTGACGAATTTTACCGTTCCGTGGAGGAGGCGCGGGCCTATATTGGAAAGGCGCTGTATGAGGACCTGGCGGGCGATGATACGGTGATTGCCACCTGCATCGGACACACCCACATCGATGTGGCATGGTGGTGGACCGTGGCCCAGTCCCGGGAAAAAGCGGCCCGCAGCTTCGCCACGGTATTGAAGCTGATGGATGAATATCCGGAGTACCGGTTTATGTCCAGCCAGCCGGTACTCTACACGTTTGTGAAGGAACGGTATCCGGAGCTCTATGCGGAGATTCAGAGGAGGGCTCTGGAAGGACGGTGGGAGCCGGAAGGCGGCATGTGGCTGGAGGCCGACTGTAATTTAACCAGCGGAGAGAGTCTGGTGCGCCAGTTTTTATACGGCAAACGGTTTTTCATGGAGGAATTCGGCGTGGACAGCCGGGTCCTGTGGCTGCCTGACGTATTCGGCTATTCCGGTGCGCTGCCGCAGATCATGAAGAAATGCGGGATCGATTATTTCATGACGACGAAGCTGTCCTGGAACCAGTTCAACAAGGTTCCTGACGACACGCTTTTGTGGGAAGGGATCGACGGGACAAAGGTATTGACTCATTTTATCTCTACTCTGGGTGTGGGACAGAGCGTGGAACGCTTCTTTACCACATATAACGGAATCCTGCATCCGGATGCCATTATGGGCGGCTGGCAGCGCTATCAGAATAAGGAGATGAACAACGATATTTTAATCGCCTACGGCTACGGCGACGGAGGCGGCGGCCCTACCAGGGAGATGCTGGAGACGGGCAGGCGGATGGAAAAGGGAATCCGCGGCGTCCCGAAGGTGCGTCAGGAAAGTTCCCTTACCTACTTTACGGAGCTTGAAGATCGGGTGAAGGACAGCAGACGGCTTCCCGTGTGGGTCGGAGAGTTCTATTTTGAATACCACAGGGGAACGTACACCTCCATGGCCCGGAACAAGCGGTCCAACAGAAAGAGCGAGCTGCTTCTCATGGATCTGGAGCTGCTGTCCGTGCTGGCAGAGAAAAAGGGCATGGCCTACCCGAAGGAGGAACTGGAACGGCTGTGGAAAATGGTCCTGCTAAACCAGTTCCACGATATTCTCCCGGGATCTTCGATTAAGGAAGTCTACGAGGTGACGAAGAGAGAGTATGAACAGATCGCAGAGGAGGGAAGTGCGCTGCTGAAAGCACGGGAGGAAGCCGTGGCAGGAGCAGGAGACGGTGTGACCGTATTCAATACTCTGGGATTTCCGCGCAGCAGCCTGACGATCCTTCCGGCCGGAGTGACGGCGTTGACGAATCAGGGTGACGTGCTGCCGAGCCAGGAGATCGGGGGCGTGCGGTACTCCCTTACGGGGGAGATTCCATCCAAGGGATACGCGGTGTACGGCGCGGCGGAACATGGCGTTTCGGACAGCGGAAAGACAGAGCCGTTCTCCGTATTAAAGACTGCAGAGGGCCTCAGTATCACCACGCCGTTTGCAAACGTGGATATGGCTGCGGATGGAAGCTTTACAAGCCTTTTCGATCTGACAGCCGGCCGTCAGGTGCTGAAAGAGAACGAAGCGGGGAACCGCCTGCGGGTATACGAGGATAAGCCCATTTACTACGATAACTGGGATATTGACGTATTCTATACAGAAAAATACTGGGATCTCGATGAGCCGGCGTCAGTTGAAGTTACCTCTGTGGGGCCGCTGTGCCTTCAGATTACGGTGAAGCGCAGCTTCATGCATTCCCGCATGACGCAGGACATTCGCTTCTACGCCCACAGTCCCAGAATTGATTTTGTCACATGGGTGGACTGGAGGGAGCACCAGTATCTGCTAAAGGCCGGATTCCCGGCAGATGTACACACGGATGAGGCGGCGTTTGACATCCAGTTCGGCAATGTGGTGAGAAAAACTCATACCAACACCAGCTGGGACAGGGCGCGGTTTGAAAGCTGCGGCCATAAGTGGATGGACGTGTCGGAAGGCGGATATGGCGTCAGCCTGCTGAATGACTGCAAGTACGGCCATTCCGTCCGCGGAGGCCGGCTGGAACTGACGCTGATCAAGTCGGGTATCGAACCGAATCCTGACACGGATAACGAGGAGCACGTCTTTACCTACTCGCTCTATCCGCATCAGGGAACGTGGAAGGAAGCGGACACCCAGAAGGAGGCTGCGGATTTAAATCAGCCGCTTCTCGCAGTGAACGGCGGCGTGCCCGGGAAAACTTACAGCTTTGCGGGCGTGGAGGGAGATTCCGTTGTCCTGGAGACCGTGAAGAGGAGCGAGGACGGAAGCGGCGTTATCCTGCGCCTCTATGAAAGCAGGAATCAGAGGGTGAATGCGAAAGTGAACCTTTTTTGTACACCGGCGAAGGTCATGGAATGCAGTCTGCTGGAAGAGCCGGACGACGGATCGTGTGGTGTCAGAATGGAGCAGAATGGCTTTGCATTTACCATCAGGCCATACGAGATTAAGACTTTTAAGGTGGTGTTTTAAGCGATGAAAGTAATTCTGTTTGATATCGATACGCTCAGAGCCGATCATATGGGCTGCTATGGCTACGGAAGGAATACCACGCCCGTGATGGATCAGATTGCGAAGGAGGGGGTGTGCTTTGAGCGGTACTACTGCCCCAATGCCCCCTGCCTTCCCTCCAGGGCCTCCATGGTGACCGGACTCTACGGAATCCATAGCGGGATCGTGGGTCATGGCGGTACGGCTGCGGATTTACGCCTTCAGGGGGAGACGCGGAGCTTTACGGATCAGGTGTCGGAGAACGGGCTCTTTATGCAGTTTAAAAGGGCCGGATTTCACACGGTTTCATTTTCCAGTTTTGCGGAACGCCACTCGGCCTGGTGGTTTCTCTCGGGCCTGGATGAATATTACAATCCGGGGCTTAGGGGAGGGGAATCCGCCGAGATGGTTACACCGAAGGTTATAGAGTGGCTGGAGCGGAACCGGGAGAAGGATGACTGGTTCCTTCACGTCCATTACTGGGATCCGCATACGCCGTACCGTACCCCGGAGGGAGAAAAAAGCAGGTTTCAGGATGAGCCTCTGCCGGATGACTGGATCACAGATCAGATATTTTGTGAGCATCTGCGCCACATCGGCCCCCACGGCGCTAATGAGATCAATATGTGGAATGATGAGACGTTTTCCAGATGGCCAAAGCATCCGGGCAGCTTAAAGACGAAAGACGAGGCAAAGCATTTCATTGACCTTTACGATGACAGCGTTAAGTTTACCGATGACAATATTGGTCTGATCACGTCGTGGCTTAAGGAACACGGACTTTACGGAGAAGATCTGGCCATTATCATTACCGCGGACCACGGAGAGGATCTGGGAGAATTCGGGGTCTATGGGGAACACGGCATGGCAGATGAGCCGGTCTGCCATATCCCCCTGATTATCAAATGGCCTGGAGCAGAGGGAGGACGCCGTGTTTCGGGGCTGTATGACAACACGGATTTACTTCCTACGGTGAAGGATCTTTTAGGTACAGAGACGTCCGGGGATTACCGGTATGACGGAGCCTCCTTTAAGGAAGCGCTATTCGGCGGGAAAGACGGCGGGAAGCCTTATGCGGTGCTGACCCAGTGTGCCCACGTCTGCCAGCGCAGCGTCCGGTTTGACCATTATCTCTACATCCGTACCATCCACGGCGGGTATCACCTTCTGCCGGAGGAGATGGTGTTTGATCTGGACAGCGATCCCCATCAGCTGTATAATCTGGTTAAAGAACGGCCGGAGCTTTGTGACCGCGGAGCGCGGATGATATTAGACTGGACGGACCGGATGATGAAGCAGTCAGATTCGGATCAGGATCCCTTATGGACTGTGATGCGGGAAGGTGGTCCGGAGCACTGCAGAGGCCGTCTGGAGTCTTATGTGGAGCGGCTTAAGGAGACCGGAAGGGCATACGGGATACCGCTTCTTGAGAAACAGTACAGCAGCGAATGGAAACACCGAAAAAGAAGAGGAGAAGACAGATGAATCTAATACCGCAGCCGAAAAAGGCTGAAAGAAGAGAGGGAGAGTTTACAATAGGCTATGGGAGCTTTCTTGTGCTGGAAGAGTCCTGCGGACCGCTTCTGACAAGGCAGGCAGGGCTTTTTTTGGAGGCTTTGGAAGGCGTGATTGGTTACCGGCCGGCTCTGACCAGAGGGAAGGGCAGAGGCGGGGACATGATCCTGCGTCAGAACGATGCGCCGGGCCAGGGATATACCCTGGAAATCCGGCCGGAAGAGGTGGTTATCACCGGCGGAGAGAAGGGGCTCTGGCACGGAATGCAGACGCTTCTGCAGATAGCGGGGCAGCAGGGGGCCGTGCTTCCGGCCATGAGTATCTGCGATGAGCCGGATATCGAAAACCGCGGATTTTACCATGATGTCACAAGAGGAAGAGTACCGAAGCTGACCTGGCTGAAAAAGCTGGCTGACCGGATGGCCTTTTATAAGCTGAACCAGATGCAGCTCTATATTGAGCACACATTTCTGTTCCGTGATTTCAGTGAAATCTGGAGAGATGACACGCCGCTGACTGCGGAAGAGATCCTGGAACTGGACCGGTACTGTCTGGAGCGGGGCATAGAGCTGGTTCCATCACTGTCCACCTTCGGACACCTTTATAAGGTGCTGGGCTCGAAGCATTACAGCCACCTGTGTGAACTGGAGGGCTCTGAGGCCATGCCTTTTTCTCTGAGAGGACGTATGCACCACCACACCATCAATGTGTCTTCTCCGGAGAGCGCCGGTTTTATTAAGGGAAAGATCCGGGAATTTGCAGCCCTGTTCTCCTCCGGACAATTCAACATCTGTGCCGATGAGACCTTCGATCTGGGAAAGGGAAGGAGCAGTGGACGGAAGGAGGAGCTGGGGGTTCACAGACTTTATATTGATTACGTAAAGGAGTTATGTGAGTTCGTGATTTCCTGCGGTAAGCGGCCCATGTTCTGGGGCGACGTCATTACCGGAGCGCCGGAGCTTTTAAAGGAGCTTCCGGCTGGTACCGTCTGCTTAAACTGGGGATATGCGAAAGATCAGAGGGAGGATGAGACCCGGGCGCTCGATGGGGCCGGAGCCATCCAGTATCTCTGTCCCGGCGTGTGCGGCTGGAATTATCTGATTCCTCTGCTTGAAGATGCCTACAGCAATATAAAAATTATGTGTACTTATGCCCGGAAGTACAAGGCTGCCGGGGTTTTGAATACAGACTGGGGCGATTTTCTGCATATCAATCATCCGGAATTCAGTATACCGGGCATGATCTACGGAGCTGCATTCTCCTGGAATACGCAGATTCCGGACTTTGAAGAGATCAACAGACAGATTTCGGAAATGGAATACGGCGATTCCACCGGGCGGTTAGTGGGTGTGCTGGCAAAGACCCAGGCGCTTAACGGCTTCACCTGGGAGACGGCGGTCCGGTTTAAGGAACTTAAGACAGGAGCTGCACCGGAATATGAGGAGGACCACAGACAGTATATACAGGGACACATGGAAGCCCTGGAGGGCGTGGATGATAAGAACCGCCGTCTGGAGGAGGTTACCGGGGAACTGTACGGACTTCTGCCCCATATGGACAGCCGTAACCGGCCGGCGGTGAAGGCGTTTGTCGTAGCTGTCGAAGGAATCGGTCTGTTTAACGAGCTGGGGAAGATCATCGCAGAGAGGGATTACGGTTTAAAATATGGTGAGAAACCGGATTCCTGGGAGCTGGCGGAGCGGCTGGAGGTGTGGCTGTACCACTATAAGGAGCTGTACCGCAGTGTCAGCCGGGAATCGGAGCTTGGAAGGATTCAGGAGATTGTTGTGTGGTATGGTGACTATTTGAGGGAGCAGAGATAAGATGGATCGCTATCTGATATTTGATTTGGGAGGGACTTCGGTGAAATATGCCGTTTCGGATAAAGACGGGGCGTTTGACACGGCCGGGGCTTTTGCAACTCCGAGGGAAGGCATGGAGAGAATGCTTGAAGAGATGGAACGGGTATATGAGGCGGTGCAGACGGGACCGGGAGTGACAGAGGCGGCGCCTTCCGGCGGTGACTCCTGCGGAACGCGGATTGTGGGAGCTGCAATCAGCTCTCCTGGAGCGGTGGACATCCGTACGGGCATGGTGGGAGGCATCAGCGCAATCCCGTATATCCATGGTATTCCGCTTGCAGAGGCGGTAAGCCGCCGCCTGAACGGAATTCCTGTCACCATGGAAAATGACGGAAATTGCGCGGCTCTCGGTGAACTGTGGAAGGGGGCGGCAGCCGGCAGGCGGAATATGGTTTCCGTGGTGTGCGGAACCGGAATCGGAGGCGCGATCGTTGTAGACGGCCGGGTATACCGGGGAAGAACCAACAACGCCGGCGAGTTCGGCAATTATCTGGTGAACCGGGAAGGCGGCCGGAAGAGAACGTGGAGTTCCTATACCATGGTGAACCAGGCCGTAAGATATGAGGAACGGACAGGAAGGCATGCCGACGGCAGAGAACTGTTCCGCCTGGCGGAGGCCGGAGACTGCGATGCCGTCCGTCTGGTGGAGGAGTTCTATGAGGCTATGGCTGTCGGCCTGTTCCAGATCCAGTTTACACTTGACACGGAACTGATCGTACTGGGAGGAGGGATCAGCGAAGCTCCCTTCGTTATCCCGGAAATCTGTCAACGGATGGAACGGCTGGCTGAAAATACGGAGTTCGGCTTTCTGATGCCGGAGATCGTCCCCTGCCGGTTTGGAAATAAGGCAAACCTGTATGGGGCGTTGTACCATCATCTGACAGCCGGATATGCATAACGGTTAAACGGCGGGGCCCGCTCATACATGCATCACATGCATCGCAAAAACAAGTCAAAGAACCAGCAGAAATAAACGGATTACACGATTGCAGGAGGACAAAATGGACTATCAGTTCAGTAAGGATTTTCTATGGGGGGCGGCCAGCTCCGGTCCCCAGTCAGAGGGAAGCTTTCCGGGGGACCAAAAAGCGGAGATGGAATGGGATTACTGGTTTAAACAGGCCCCGGAGCTGTTTTACGAGGGAGTCGGGCCGTCCGTGGCCTCGGATTTCTATCACAAATATAAAGAGTATGCCGGACTTATGAAGGAGATCGGTATGAATTCCTACCGCACCTCCATTCAGTGGAGCCGCCTCATCAAGGATTGTGAAGGAACGGTAAATCCGGAAGGCGCCGCGTTTTATAATGCAGTGATCGATGAACTGCTTAGCCGGGGGATCGAGCCGATCCTGTGTCTTCACCACTTTGATCTGCCCATGTACTGGGTGGAGAAGGGCGGCTTCGAAAACCGGGAAACGGTGGAGGCATTTGCAGCGTATGCGGCTCAATGCTTTGCACTGTTCGGAGACAGGGTGAAGCGGTGGATTACCTTCAATGAACCGATTGTCATCACGGAAGGCGGTTATCTCTATCAGAATCATTATCCGGCTGTCTGCGATGCGAAAAGGGCGGCGCTGGTATCGTATCATCTCCAGCTTGCCAGCAGTCTGGCGGTTAAGGCGTTCAAAAAGAGCGGCAGGGACGGGCAGATCGGCATTGTGCTGAATTTAACGCCTACCTACTGCAGAGAGCCGGAGAATGAGGCGGACAAAAAGAGTGCGGAGACTGCCGACCTGCTGTTTAACAAATCATTCCTGGACCCTTCCATAAAAGGGGAGTATCCCAAAGCCCTGGTGGAGCTGCTGAAAGAAGAAGGAATCTGCCCGGAGACCAGAGAAGAGGACTTAGAGGTGATCCGCATCAATACGGTGGATTTTCTTGGCGTAAATTACTATCATCCGAGGCGGGTGACGAGAAGAAGCACTCCATATACAGGCCCTCTCATGCCGGAGAAGTATTTCGAGGAATACACATACGAGGGACAGAAGATGAATTTTTCCAGAGGCTGGGAGATCTATGAGCCTGCCATCTATGAAATCGCCATTCATCTGCGCGACAATTACGGCAACATCCCCTGGTATATATCGGAGAATGGAATGGGAGTGCAGGATGAGGAGCGGTTTATTGGTGCAGACGGCACCGTGGAAGATGATTACAGAATTGAATTTATACGGGATCACTTGATCTGGCTTCATAAGGCCATCGAGGAGGGCTGCAGCTGCTTTGGCTACCATCTGTGGGCCCCCTTTGACTGCTGGTCGTGGAAGAATGCGTATAAGAACCGCTATGGCATGATCCGGGTGGATATAAAGGATCACTGCCGGCTTTCGATAAAAAAATCGGGAAGGTGGTTCCGGGAGACAGCGGGGCGGGGCGGTTTTAACAAGTTCTGAAAATATGGCCGCGATTATTTCTTAGAGGTTCCCATATGCCGGTATAGCCCGTAACTTCGGACTGTACCGGCCTTTTTCGTCATTGCTTATTTTCCAGCTGATACTCTTCATATTCTTTTGTGTAGTGGTCGATTTTATGGGCAACCTTCTCAAGATGCTGCTGCATTTCTTCCATGCGTTTTTCTACCTCACACTTGTGTGCGATCAGCAATTCACACCGCTCTTTCAGCGTCTCCGGTCCCTGGTGGCTCAAATTAACAAAGTCGCGGATCTGCCTGATAGACATATCCGTGTTTTTCAGGCACGAAATTAATCCCAGCAGCTCCAGATCCTGGTCGGAGTAACTGCGGATGCCGCTTTTTGTACGCGCGACATTGAGTAGCAGCCCCTCCTTTTCGTAATATCGCAGAGTGTTTGGACTGAGATGTGTTTTTTCTGCTGCAAGTTTGATTGTATATCCCATATAAGGACCTCCTGTCTCTGGTAAACGTTCAATGAAACGGTCAAATGAAAAAAAGCCTTGACTTAGCGTTAACGCTAAGAGTTATGATTATCATACAGTATCATTTGATTATCTGTCAAGAAACGAAACAGGAGGAAAAACAATGAAATCATTAACTGACTGCTACAAGCTCGCCAATGGGGTGGAAATTCCCTGCATCGGTTTCGGCACGTGGCAGACACCTGACGGGGATGTCTGCGTATCATCGGTGAAAGCTGCTATCGCAGCGGGATACCGCCACATCGATACCGCTGAAATGTATGAGAACGAAGACAGCGTGGGCAAAGCCATAAAGGAATGTGGTGTCAGCCGGGAGGAGCTCTTCGTTACCTCGAAGTTAAACAACACCGAACACGGCTACGAAAAGACCATGGCGGCGTTTGAGGGGACGATGGAAAAGCTGGGACTTAAGTATCTCGACTTATTTCTGATTCACTGGCCGAATCCCATCGCCTTCCGTGACCACTGGCAGGAGGCCAACGCCGGTACCTGGAAAGCCTTTGAGGAGCTGTACAAAGCCGGCCGTGTCCGCGCCATCGGCATCAGCAATTTCCGGCAGCATCACATCGAAGCTCTGATGGAAACTGCCACAGTTCCCCCGATGGTAAACCAGATGAAGCTTTGCCCCGGGGAGACCCAGGAGGAAGCGGCGGATTACTGCCGCTCCAGAAACATTCTGTTGGAGGCCTACAGCCCCCTCGGAACCGGCCAGATCTTCCAGGTGCCCGAGATGCAGGAACTGGCCAGGAAATACGGGCGTTCCATCGCCCAGATCTGTATCCGCTGGAGCCTGCAAAGAGGGTATCTGCCGCTGCCCAAGTCGGTTAACCCTGCTCGGATTCAGGAGAATGCCAATGTCTTCGACTTTGAGCTGGAAGCGTCGGATGTTCAGCTGATAGCCGACTTGAAGGGATGCGTGGGATACGCCTCTGATCCGGATACAAGGACATTTTAGTAATTAAGGCTGTTTAAGAGAATTTTATAAAACAAAAAGGAGCATGGTCTGACACCCGACGGGTATCGTTCCATGCTCCTTTATGTATTTAATTATTCCTCAGAAATAGCGCCTACAGGACAGGCACCAGCACAGGTTCCGCAGCTGATACAGGTATCAGCGTCGATTACGTACTGTCCTTCGCCCTCAGAAATCGCACTAACTGGACATTCGCCTTCACATGTTCCGCAGCTTACGCATGCATCACTAATAACATATGCCATAATAAATTACCTCCTTATATTCTATACATTTGCCTATATTCTATACTATAAATGTAAATTATTCAAGTGGAAAATGATGTAGTTTTTGTTCAAAATTAGGAGCAGAATAAATCCGGGGTACCGGCTCTTCTGTCTTTAATCCCGTGAAGGATTATTTTTTTTGCTCCCACAGCCTCTTCCCTGGACATCGGCGGCACGTCTTCCAGAGGATAGAGGATGCCGAGATTCTTATATTTTACCTTGCCCATGTCGTGGTAAGGAAGTACATCCAGAGCCTTTGCGTATTTTAACGTTCCGATAAAACGGCCCAGATGGTATAAGTCTTTTTCCGAGTCCGTAAGCCCCGGTACAACCACGTGGCGTATCCACATGGGAACCTGCTTCTGATCGAGATACTCTGCAAACTGCAGAATATTCCGGTTCGAGTGACCGGTCAGCGCGCGATGCTTTTCATCGTCAATCTGCTTTAAATCCAGCATGACAAGGCGGGTGGAGGCGAGTAAACGGTCCAGCTGCTCTAAATACGCCTGATCTGAGGCGCGGAAGGTGACGCCGGAGGTGTCGAGACACGTATGAATATCCCTCCGGCACGCCTCCTCGAAGAGCTCTGTCACAAATTCCATCTGAAGAAGCGGTTCTCCGCCGGTCACCGTGATGCCTCCGCCCCGGTAGAAGGGGCGGGAAGCCTCGTACTGGTCCAGAATTTCAGAGACCGTCATGGCGGTTCCTCCATGGAGAGACCAGGTGTCGGGGTTATGACAGTACTGGCAGCGCATGGGACAGCCCTTGGTAAAGACCACCATGCGGATGCCCGGCCCGTCAACGGTGCCGAAGCTTTCAATCGAATGTATCTGACCTGTCGTCATGAGGAAAACGCCTGCCTTTCTGATGGAACGTATGTGGGAAGAAGGACGCGGATTAGATCGCGTCGTGGAACGTACGGGAGATAACCTCGTCCTGCTGTTCCTTTGTAAGTTTAATGAAGTTAACCGCGTAGCCGGAAACGCGCACGGTCAGCTGCGGATAGTTCTCCGGATGCTTCTGGGCGTCCAGTAAGGTCTCGCGGGTAAATACGTTGACATTTAAATGGTGTCCGCCTTCCTGTACGTAGCCGTCTAACAGGGAAACCAGGTTATCGATCTGAGAGTCGCTGATGTTTGTATTTGCCATGTTCTTTTCCTCCTGTAATGGTAAAAATTAATAGTTGTCTGAGAAATCCGTTCCACTGTTTTCCGGGTCTTCCTCATCGCTGTCCATACCCTCGAACAGTGTGGGCACGCTGCAGGCCAGATTCCCGGCTGCGCAGTCCAGGGAATTCATGGTGGTAACGTTTTTTGCAGTGGTGGTATCCGCGCTGACATTTCCGTCTTCATCCGAGCGGATATTCATATGACCGCCGCCGCCGGACATAAATGCATCCAGCATGGCGACGATATCGTCAATCTTTTTTTCATCAGGGGCTGCCATAAAAGCACTTCCTTCCTCGATTTAAATGTTGTCTAAATCCACTTCCAGATCGCCGGTAAAGATCTGATCTTCCTTGCCGAGCGCGCCGGGCACGATGGAGAAGGTATTGGAAATACCATCCTGTGCATCTTTAAATGGAAGCTTTGCAACGGAAGCCAGAGAAGCAACGGCTCCGTGGCTGTCGCGGTGGTGCATCGGGTTGGCTCCCGGAGCAAATGCCTCTCCTGCCTTTCTGCCATCCGGTGTCGCGCCGGTATTCTTGCCGTATACGACATTGGAGGTGATGGTCAGGATCGAGGTGGTCGGGATGCCTCCGCGGTAAGTGTGGTTGCCCTTTACGTAGTTCATAAAGGTGTGGACAAGATCACTGGCCAGCTGGTCGACGCGGTCGTCATTGTTGCCGTACTTCGGGAAATCCCCTTCTACGATATAATCCACGACGATGCCGTTTTCATCACGCACAGTCTTTACCTTAGCGTATTTGATTGCGGATAAGGAGTCGGCCACTACGGATAAACCGGCGATACCGGTCGCAAACCAGCGGGTGACCTTTTTGTCGTGAAGTGCCATCTGCACACGCTCGTAGGAGTATTTGTCATGCATATAGTGAATGATGTTTAAGGTGTTGACATAAACGCGGGCCAGCCATCTCATCATGTCCTTGTATGCCTCCATGACCTCGTCAAAATCGAGATATTCGGAGGTGATCGGACGGTACTTCGGACCTACCTGCTTCTTTGTCACCTCATCGATACCGCCGTTGATGGCGTATAATAAGCATTTTGCTAAGTTGGCGCGGGCGCCGAAGAACTGCATCTCCTTGCCGACACGCATGGAAGACACACAGCAGGCAATGGCGTAATCGTCGCCGTGGGTGACTCTCATCAGGTCATCATTCTCGTACTGGATGGAGGAGGACTCGATGGAAGTCTTTGCACAGAATCTCTTAAAGTTTTCCGGCAGTCTGGTGGACCAGAGAACCGTTAAGTTCGGCTCCGGAGCGGTTCCTAAATTCTGTAAGGTGTGTAAATAACGGTAAGACATTTTGGTGACCATGTGGCGTCCGTCGATGCCGACACCGCCGATGGACTCGGTAACCCAGGTCGGGTCGCCGGAGAACAGCTCGTTGTATTCCGGGGTACGCGCAAATTTTACGAGACGCAGTTTCATAATGAAGTGATCGACGAACTCCTGAATCTCTTCCTCTGTAAATGTGCCCTCCGCCAAATCTCTCTGTGCGTAGATATCAATGAAGGTGGAAGTACGTCCCAGAGACATTGCGGCACCGTTCTGTTCCTTGACGGCTGCCAGGTAACCCAGATAGGTCCACTGGATGGCCTCCTTGACGTTCGTGGCCGGCCTGGAGATATCGAAGCCGTAGATAGCGCCCAGCTTCTTTAATTCACCCAGTGCGCGAAGCTGCTCGGACAGCTCTTCCCGCTCACGGATAACGTCAGAGTACATGATGGTACGGGTGGTCGCTTTCTGCTCTTCCTTATTCTCAATCAGACGGTCAATGCCGTATAAAGCAACGCGGCGGTAGTCGCCGATGATACGGCCGCGGCCGTATGCATCCGGAAGACCGGTGATGATGTGATTGGAGCGGCAGGCACGCATCTCAGGCGTGTAAGCGTCGAATACACCTGCGTTGTGAGTCTTTCTGTGAACGGTAAAGAATTCCTTAATCTCCGGATCAATGGTGTAGCCGTTGTCCGCACAGGCCTTCTCCGCCATGCGGATGCCGCCGTAAGGCTGTAAGGAACGCTTGAAGGGCTTGTCTGTCTGAAAACCTACAATTTTTTCTTTATCCTGATCGAGATAGCCCGGTCCATGGGAGGTGATGGTGGAAACAACTTTCGTATCCATATCCAGCACACCGCCGGCCTCTCTTTCTTTTGCGGACAGATCCATAACCTGGGCCCATAAATCTTTCGTTGCCTGGGTTGGACCTGCGAGGAAGGAGTCATCGCCGTCATAAGGGGTATAGTTCTTCTGTATAAAGTCTCTGACATTGATTTCTCTTTCCCAGACGCCGCCGCTAAAATCTCTCCACTCTGGTCTCATAATGTTGTACCTCCGTCGAATGCTTATTTATAAGTAAAAGTAATGAATGAGTGCCATCAAAAGTTATTATTCATACAACTTTTGTATGAATACATTATAGTTGAATACTGTATACACGTCAAGTCCCTGTAATGATAAAATTTTTACAAAAATGGCTGGACAATCCCTTGCTATTTCGGAAGAAAAGTATTATATTATAAAAACAGTATGTACATTTTTAAAGGAGGAATACACGATGCAGATTAGTAAAGATATGTTAATTGGCGCTCTGATCCAGATGGATGATTGCATTGCACCGATTTTAATGCGCGCCGGCATGCACTGTCTTGGCTGCCCGGCTTCTCAGGGCGAGTCTTTGGAAGAAGCATGCATGGTTCATGGAATTGACTGTGATACACTGGTTTCTAATATTAATGAAGTTCTTGCAGAGAGATAAGGAAACTTTTTATTCATAGGGGCACCGGCCATTTTTGATGGCCGGTGTTTTTTATGTGACAGGAAAGTGTCCCTGTTACATAAAAAGCCCTCCGGTGCTCTATCAGGAAAACCGGGCCAATGCAGCCTTACCATATGTTATGACAAGATGGCGAGATGTTATACATTAGAAAATACAGGATAAGCGTTTGTAATTACTTTACATATATGATAAAATAAATATCAGATTAAATTATACAAAATAAACAAAGGGTGTTGACAAACATGTTATAACATGTTATTATAACATCACAGACAAGGAGGAACATATGGAACAACCCATCAGGCTTGACAAGGATTCTAAGGTACCGATCCATCAACAGCTGTATTCCTATATAAAAGAAAGGATCGTAGAAGGCTTTTATAAAGAGAATGAGACCATTCCGTCAGAGAAAGAGATGCAGGAGATGTTCGAAGTCAGCAGGATCACAGTCCGCAGAGCCATATCAGATCTGGAGCATGACGGCTATTTAATTAAGCGGAAAGGACGCGGAACCATCGTATGCCCACAGAAAAAGGAGCGCGATATGTCTGTTTTCAACAGCTTCAGCGGGGATGCGAAGGTCAAGGGTGACAAACCGGGCTCTATTATTCTTCAATGCAAGGAAGTGGAGGCGAGCGTTAAAATTGCGGAGATGCTTCAGGTGGAGACCGGGGAAAAGGTCTATTTTCTGAAACGGCTCAGGCTGTTAAACGGGCGGATTATTGCCCTGAATGAGACGTATGTCAGCGGGCGGCTTGGCTTTGCGATCAGAGGTGAAGATTTTGATTCCACGACGTCCCTGTATGAGTATCTGGAACAGCATGGGATTGTGCTTGGAAGCGCGGATGAGACGCTGGAAGCCAAGATGGCGACTTCGGAGATTCGCAGGGAGCTGTTTTTGGAGGAGAGCCAGCCTCTGGTCTACAAAGAGCGGGTTACGTATGACATGAACGGAAGACCGGTGGAATTTTCTGAGAATTCCTACTTGTCAGATTCTTACAAATACTATATTCATATTACCAATGTAAGAGGGGAGGGAAATACAGGTGAAAAGGTATGATTTCCATTCACATCTCGGGAAGACCAGATCCGGAGACGCGAATAATGCGGATCAGCTGGTGCGGGAGCTTGGTGAATTTGGAATCACAAAGGTGGGGATCTGTTCCTTATCGGGAAACGGCATGCGGCCGCAGAATGATCTTGTCTATGAAGCCATGTGCCAGTATCCGGGAATCGTTGAAGGATATGCGGATATTGATCCCAAGGCGCCGGATGCGTTTGATGAGATCCACAGGACGCTGGGCGATTTAAGGATGAATGGAGTAAAATTCATGGCATGGAAGCACGGCTACGCGGTGGAGAACTGCCCCAGTCTGGGACCGGTTATTGATGAGATTGGAAAATACGGCGTCCACATTCAGATTCATGGAGGAGCGAGTCCTCTGTGCACGCCGTTCGTCTGGATCGATCATGCGAAGCGGAGACCGGATATGAGGTTTGTATTTACTCATGTCTGCGGGAGAGAATTTGGGTACAGCTGCATCGAGGCGATCCGTGATCTGGACAATTTCTGGGTGGAGACGTCGGCCAACATGGAAATTGATATTCTTCGGAAGGCTGTGGAGGTGCTGGGGCCGGAACGAATGCTGTTCGGAACCGACTGGCCATATAAGCCGACCAATATTGAGATTGAGAAATTGTATCATTTAGGGCTTAGCGAATCGGAGCTGGAACTTGTATTTTACAAGAACGCCGAGAAGTTATGGGAAAGGAAGGAGCAGCACCATGGTTGTAACACACATGAGAATTGATGACCGGCTGATTCACGGACAGATTGTAACCGCATGGATATCGGACTCGAAAGCAGAAGAAATCCTTGTGGCTGACGATATGGCTGCAAAGGACCCGACGCAGCAGATGCTGTTAAAGCTGGCAGTTCCTGCAAAGATTAAACTGGCGATTGTGACAGTTGAAAAAGCGGCCGAACTTTTAAAGGAAGACCAGTCCGATACAAAAGTACTTCTGATCGTAAGAAATCCAAAAACGGCATTAGATTTATTTGAACGGGGCTTTACTATTGAGAGCGTCAATGTGGGGAATATCAGCAACGCCCGTTCAACAGTGGGGAGAAAACGCCTTCTGCCTTATATTTACGTGGAGCCTGAGGATGTGGAGAATCTAAAGGCGATTGCGGAAAAGAATATAAGACTTGATGTGAGGGCGGTGCCAAACGATAAGTCCATAGACGGACTTGCGCTCATTTCCAAATAGGAGAAGGGAGAAACGTATGAGTTTGTTAGTGAAAGCTGTCCTTGTAGCGCTGGTTACATGGCTGACATTTTTTGATAAGTATTGTACGCAGTTCTTTACATACAGGCCGATTGTAATCGGCCCGATTATCGGACTGATCATGGGGGATTTAAAGATGGGGCTGATGGTAGGCTGTACCATCGAGCTGATGTTCTTAGGACAGGTATTTGTGGGGACGGCACTTCCGCCGGAGGAGACGTTCAGCACCATCATTGCAACTGCATTTGCATGTATCTCCGGCAGTACGGAGGTTGCGCTGGCAACCGCACTGCCGCTTGCAATTCTGGGGCAGATGGGAATGTATTTCCGGAATATGGTGCTCTGCGTGTGGACCCAGCACAGGCTGGAGGCCGCTGTTGAACGGGGAAGCAGAAGGGGCATCACCATGAACTGCCTGATTTTGCCCAATGTCTTCAATTTCGTTCTTTTCTCAGTTCCTGTTTTCCTTGCAATCTACTTGGGGGCAGGACCGGTTCAGGCGATTATCAATGCGATTCCGAAGGTGATTATCGACGGTCTGGCCGTAGGCGGCGGAATGATCGGTGCGGTAGGACTTGCGCTTCTTTTGAAGTGTATTAATGTAAAGCATATCTGGTACTATTTCCTGATTGGATTCTTTTTCTCCAGCTTTTTGAACATCAATCCGATTGGAATTACGCTGATTGCAGTCGTATGTGTGGCAATGGCCTATTATCGTGAGATGGACAGGGAGGTGGCATAATGGCGGAGAATACCGATTTAACAAAACTCAGTAAAAAAGATCTGATGAAGATGTATATCTATTCCCAGGCATTTGTAAGCGGCTTCAACTATGAAAAACAGGAAGCTCCGGGCTTTGCATTTTCCATGATGCCGGTAATCGAAAAAGTATACAAAAATGAGGAAGACAAGAAAGAGGCGTACAGACGCCATACAGAGCTTTTCCTGACAGAGGCCAGACTCTCCCATTTCGTCATCGGCGTGACCGCGGCGATGGAGGAACGCAACGCGAATGAACACGACATTGATCCGGTCAGCATCAACGCCATCAAGGCTGCTTTGATGGGACCTTTGGCGGGAATCGGCGATTCCCTCTATCACGGAACACTGCGTCCGATTATCGCGGGCCTGGCGGTATCCATGGTGATTGCCAGCGGATATACCAGCATGGTGGGACCGCTGCTCTTTGTTCTGGTTATGGCTGGCGTCGGACAGCTTCTGCGCTACTTTGGTATCTTCAAAGGCTACGAAAAGGGCGTTGAATTTGTCGGTGCGATGCAGAGCTCAGGCCTGATCGACAAGATGACGAGGCTGGCGGGAATTGCCGCATACGCTGTTATCGGCGGCTTCGTGTACAAATTCGTAACGATTAACGTTCCATGGACGTATAAGGCAGGCGAAACTGTGGTCAGCCTTCAGTCTACACTGGATGGCATTGTTCCCGGCATTCTTCCGCTTTTGTATACACTGCTGATGCTGTGGCTCATGGATAAGAAGAAAATGAATCCGGTAATCCTGATGTTAGTTACCATGCTGGTCGGAATCGCCGGTTATGCGGTTGGCATCTTAGGATAGCCGGGAGGTAGAAGATGATTATTGATTATCATTCCCATATAAAATGGGACCGGGATACCAATCAATATGATACGGAAGCACTGCTCCTGGATATGCAGGAGAACCAGATAGACAAACGCGTCGTATCGGCACTGGCCGGATTTTCCATAAGAGAACAGAACGATGCGGTGGCAGAGCTGGTAAAGGCGCATCCGGACAGAATCGTGGGTTCTGCGGTGATCAATCCGAAGGAGAGGGACTGTGTGGCAGAGATGGAAAGGATTGCGGCCTCCGGCTGTTTTAAAACCATCGAGCTGGATTCCATGGAGCACTGCTACTATCCGGAGACGATGCCGGTCCTTGACACGATTATTGAAATTGCAGTGGCAAACCACATGCCTGTGAATGTATTCACAGGCTGGGGCTGCCGCACCATGCCGGCGCAGTGGGCGTATTATGCCAGACGCCATCCAGATATGACGATGGTTCTTCTGCATATGGGGACCACCGATTTTGGGTATGGCTGCGTGGAGCTTGTCCCTCAGTATGAGAATCTGATGGTGGAAACCTCCTGTATGTATGAATTTCCCATTTTGAGAAAGGCATTCAGCCAGATTCCGAAGGAGCGTTTTCTCTTTGGAACCCACTATCCGGATAAGCTTACGGTGTGTTCGGTCCACACCTTCGACTTACTTAAACTTCCGGAGGAGCTTAAGGAGTGTATGTTTTATAAAAATGCCGGGCGTCTGCTCGCGTGAATGAGGAAATAGAATGAAGAGAGAAGAAGTTCGACAACTGTTGAATGACCAGGCGTCCAGGCTGTTTGACGATATCGTAAACAGCCGTGTCCTGGGTGCCAACAATCATATACGCATGATTGGGGAAATCATGCTTCTGACTGCTGAGGACGAGTCGGAAAATGGGAAAAGTGTCCTTTATAAGGTGAGAGAAACGGCCCGTTTCTTCATGGAGACAAGGGGACAGCAGAGCCGGGCAGTCTATCATGCGATCCAGTATTATATCAAGGGTCTGGATGAGCTTGAAAACTGTGGGGAAGAGGAGATCCGGGCCCGCATCACGGAGCGGATAGGCGCTTATGGAGTGGATACCGCAAAGGATATGGACACGCTGGTCTCCTATGGCGTTCATATATCGGAGAACATGGATACCATCATGATCTTTGACTATTCCAGCACGGTTGACCGTTTTGTGGCGGAGCTGGGAAGAAAACGCACCATCTATATTCCGGAGAGCAGGGCGCTTGACGGTGGGAGGCCCTTTGTTAAAACGGCGCTGGAGGCGGGCCATGAGGTCCATTTTATTCCTGATACGACGATGCTTGTGGCTCTGAAGCAGTGCCAGGCGGCATTTATGGGAGCCGAGACTGTCTATCCGGATGGAACGGTTTTTAATACGGTAGGATCAGATATCCTGGCGATCCTGTGCCGGGAGATCCGGATACCGCTGTATGTGCTGACGCCGATGATAAAAGTAGATACAAGGCCTGTATCAGGCTATATCAGGCTGTCTCCCATGCCATTTGACTACGGTCCCCGCCTGGCGGGAGCCTGGGAGCCGGAGCTTCGGGAGCAGGTGGATTTTAAGGGAATCAAGCTTTTGGAGATCGCTCCGGAGTACATCCGTGCATTGATAACGGAGAGGGGAATTATTCCGTCTTCTGCCTTTTTCCATGAGGCGATGGAATACGCCCGTTCATTAGAGGGGAGATGAGAGGTATGATGCGGGGAAAACAATTTCCGGTGGCACTGGCCATGATACAGCCGGAACCGTTTCCGGGCAGCTTTCGCCATGAAGGAAAGTCATTTGAAGAGATTATAGATATTTCGCTGAACGAGATTGAGATGATTGAGGCCAACGGTTTTGACGGCTATATCATTCAGAACAGGAACGATGCCCCTGTCAGACAGCATGCGCTTCCGGAGACTACGGCCTATATGACCGCCCTGGCAAGAGAGTGCCGGAGGCGCTTCCCGGATATGATACAGGGAATCCTGGTTGACTGGGATGGCGTGGCCTCTCTTGCCGTGGCAGACGCGGCCGGCTCCGATTTTATCCGGGTGGAACACACCTATACCGGTGTGGAAGTCGGTTATGCGGGGATGATGGAGGCACAGTGCGTGGATATCTGCCAGTTTAAGAAGCGAATTGGGTCTGATATTCCGGTATATGCGGATGTTCAGGAGGTTCATTACGAACAGCTGGCAGGAAAGAGCATCGTTGACAATGCATGGGATACGGTAATGAATGCATTTGCGGACGGACTTTTTTTAGGTGGAAAAAGCTGTGAGGAGAGTATTGAGATCATAAAATGTGTGAGAAAACGCCTGGGCGAAAGAATTCCGATTTTCCTAAGCTCCGGTGCAACCGGAGATAATATCAGCAAAATCCTGCAGTATTACGACGGAGTCAGTGTGGGAACCTGGGTGAAAAACGGGAACATGAGAAATCCCATTGATCCGGTACGCGCCAGACAGTTTATGGAGGGTGTAAAGTCGGCGAGGAAGCTGCGCGGGGACAGCGGAGATGAGGGGATGCTATGATAGGAATCATTGTTGCGGGACATGGAAATTTTGCATCGGGGATTACCACCATGCTGGAACTTGTAGTTGGGAAGCCGGAACATTATGAGTTTATTGATTTTTTGCAGGGAGAATCTCAGGAAGCTCTGGAGGAGGATTACAGGGATAAACTGGATAAGCTGAAAGACTGCGAAAAAATTGTAATTATGACGGATATTACAGGAGGTTCCCCGTTTAAGTCCGCTGTTACTTATGCGGTTTCCGATGACAGGCTGAATGTGATTTCAGGGACAAACGTTCCAATGCTGGTGGAACTGATATTCGGACGAATGAATTCCGATGACAGTGAGGCCCTGATTCAGTCGGCCATGGAAGCCGGAAAAGCACAAATCATACGATTTCATAAGGATATGCTATGAAACTGATAAAAAATGGTATAATTCTGACTGCAGAAACTGAATTTGAAGGAGATATCCTGGTTGATGGAGAAGTGATACGGGCAGTTGGCAGGGGCCTCGATGGTTTGGCGGATGACGTCATCGATGCGTCCGGCAAATACATATTCCCGGGAGGGGTGGATGAGCATACCCATTTCGGCTCCTTCGGAGGACGGCTGTTTGAAACCACAGAGGCGGCGGCAGTGGGAGGTACAACGACAGTTGTCGATTTTGCGCCTCAGGACAAAGGCGATTCTTTAGGAGCTGCAATAGAGAAGCATGCGGCAAGGGCTGCCGGAGTTTCCTGCGTGGACTTTGGCTTTCATTCCATGGTCATGGATATGCAGGCGGATACGGCAGATCAGCTGAAGGAACTTCCGGAACACGGAGTCTCCTGTGTAAAAATGTTTATGGCTTATAAAGGAACGCCTTTCTATATGGAGGACGCTTCCATCCTGAAGGTAATGAATGAGAGCAGGCGTCATGGCATTACCATGATGGTTCACGCAGAAAATCCGGATATGATATCGTTTTACACAGAGCGATTAAAGGCGGAGGGGCGTTTGGAACCAATCAGCCACGCCTTTTCCAGACCACCGGTTACGGAAGAAGAAGCTGTGCGTCATGCGATTGTAATGGCTCGTGTGGAGGAGGCACCTCTTTTTATCGTTCACGTATCGACGAGAGGAGCGATGGAGGCCATCCGGGATGCATATGCCGGAGGCCAGTCTGTATATGGGGAGACATGCACCCATTATCTTGTGCTGGACACCTCGTTTCTGGCTTTGCCGGATTTTGAAGGCGCAAAATACGTCTGTGCCCCGCCTCTCAGAACCAGGGAGCATCAGCAGGCATTGTGGGAAGGGATCGACAAGGGCTGGCTCAACGCGGTCAGTTCGGATCACTGTGCCCTGGCAGGCGGTTTTGAAACGAAAAAAGAGGGATTGGGGGATTTCACAAAAATACCAAATGGAATTCCCGGCGTTCAAAACCGTATTTCCGTACTTTGGAGTCAGGGGGTGGCGAAAGGGCGCATCTCAAAACAGCGCTTTGTAGATCTGATTGCCACTGCCCCGGCCAAAAACTCGGGACTTGCAAAGAAAGGGCAGATTGCACCTGGTTTTGATGCGGATTTCGTGATTTTCGATCCCGGTTACCGGGGGATTATGACACAGAAGGATAATCTGGAAGGGATTGGATACGGGGCATTTGAAGGCTTTGAAATGATCGGACGTCCGGAACAGGTTTTTTTAAGGGGGATGCTGATTGCAGAGAATGGCCGTTTTACAGGAAGAAAAGGCTGCGGACGCCGGATTTTTGCAAAGCCGTACGCTGCGGCGTATGACCATTACCGGTCAGAAGCGTTATAATCAATTGCTTCCGGTTGCATTGACATCAAAGAGGGAATGTGATAGATTAAACTCTGACAGGAGTGATTATTTTGGAACGAATTATCATAGATGAATTAAAGAGGCGAATGAACTCTGTACAGATGGTACCGGTGAAACATTGTACGGAGCTTAAACTGGAAGCGTGAACGCTTTTTTCTTTCGCCGGAAAACAGAGAGTACAGCGGCATACAGCAGTATGCCTGGTTTTTGTACCTGTTTTCCGTAAGAGAAGGGATCGCTGCATATCCGGGGCTGTGGACAGTGTTTTGTCCGCAGCCTTTTTTTGATATCATGCGAGGAACGTGCTTTTTGTGATATCGAAAAGCCCTGCGGATTCGTTCTTGATTACTCATGGAAAGGATTAAATAAAATGAATCAATTAAACTGGAAACATTCCATTGCCCGTTTTTTAACCGCACAGACGATCTCCCTGTTTGGCTCCTCGCTTGTACAGTATGCGATCGTCTGGTATATTACGCTCACAACCTCATCCGGAAAGATGCTTACAATTTCCACTATGTGCGGCTTCCTGCCGCAGATAGTAATCTCCCTGTTTGCTGGTGTCTGGATCGACCGGTATGACAGAAAAAAGATGATCATGCTTTCGGATTCAGCCATTGCCCTGTCCACGCTTCTTCTGGCTGCCGCATTTCTCAGCGGACATAAGAGCGTCTGGTTTTTGTTCGCTGCGCTGGTGGTGCGTTCAGCGGGAACCGGCATCCAGACTCCGGCAGTGAATGCAATGATTCCCCAGATCGTTCCGAAACCATATTTAATGAAGGTAAACGGCTTAAACAGCACGCTGTCTTCGATGATGATGTTTTTATCACCGGCGGCCAGCGGCGCGGTTTTGTCTGTGGCTCCTTTAGAGGCGGCGTTGTTTATCGATGTGCTGACAGCCGTGATCGGTGTAGGCATTACTGCCACCATCCATGCTGAGCCATACGAAAAACGCTGCCTTCCCGGTACTGCCGGTCTGGAAGAAATAAGAGACGGGTTCCGTTATCTGAAAGACAATCAATTGATAAAGAGACTGCTCCTTTTCCAGATCACCATACTTTTTCTCGTCAGTCCATCGGCTTTCCTGACGCCGCTCATGGTGAGCAGGACGTTTGGCAGTGAGGTGTGGCGCCTGACGGCCAGTGAGATGACCTACAGCCTCGGGATGGTTCTGGGCGGGATCCTGATCGCCTCCTGGGGCGGATTTAAAAAGAGAATGAATACGACGCTGGCGGCGGGGGCTGTCTACGGGCTGATCATGATTGGCCTGGGAAATGCCGGCGTTTTCCTTCTCTATCTTCTGTTTAATACAGCCATCGGCATTACCTCGCCGTGTTACAATGCCCCTGTTACCGTAACAATTCAGGAAAAAGTATCTCCCGGCATGCAGGGAAGAATCTTTAGTTTCATGCAGATCGCCACGTCCTGCGCACTGCCGTTGGGAATGCTTGTGTTTGGGCCGCTGGCAGATCTTGTGCCGGTCCAGTATCTTTTAAACAGCGCAGGACTGATGATCCTGATTATATGCTGCATCGTATGGAAAGCAAACGGCTTTTCCGTCGAATCAGCCACAGAAAATATAGAACAACCTTTATGACAACCGATGCAGCAGTTCATGCCTCTGTCCGGTGCCCCGCAGTCCGCTCCGGGCGGGGGCTGAACTGTAATGCCGGTTGGAAAATCGGACCGTATGAAAAATAATAGTTGCATACGCAACTAATTTATGTTACCATATACAGCAGCGCTGAAAGCGAAATGACTCCGTCCGGCGGGAAGGAAAGCTGGCGGAATATGGAGGTGGGAGACGTGAAGGAACACCGGGAAATCGGGAAGTATATCTCAATGATCCAGAGGTTGAGCAACATTTATTTTGCAAATGAATTATCCTCTTATCAAATAGGCTGTGGACAACAGTTTTTTTTATTGCAGATTTTTAAAAATCCGGGGATCAGCCTGCAGGAGCTGGCTTCCAATGGAAGCTACGACAAGGCGACTGCGACCAGGGCTGTGAAGAAGCTGGAGGAAGAGGCGTACGTTCGGACGGAAACCGACGGAGAGGACAAGCGTGTCCGCCATATCTACGCGACGGAAAAGGCGAAAAGGGTGGTGGATATAACCAGAAACAGTGTGGATACCCTGACAGAGGTTCTGCTGGAAGGATTTACGGAGGAGGAACGCGACTCTGCTGAAGCTTTTTTGATCCGCATGGCGGATAATTCATACAGACATATCATCGCGAACAAAGGAAAGGAATGATGTAATTTTATGGAACAGATTAAAGTAGAAAAAAAGGGCAATCCGCTGGGATACCGTCCGATTGGAGCGCTTCTTGGACAGTTTGCGCTGCCGGCCATCATATCGATGCTGGTAAATGCCATTTATAATATTGTTGACCAGATCTTTATCGGGCAGGGAATCGGCTATCTCGGCAACGCGGCGACCACCATCGCATTCCCGATCGTAACGATCATTCTGGCCATGTCCACCCTGCTGGGCGCCGGAGGCAGCGCATACGCGGCGATCAAGCTGGGAGAGAAGAAGGAAGAGGACGCCGAGAAGACACTGGGAACCGTCTTTATCCTGACCCTGATCTCCAGTGCGGTTGTGATGGTGCTCGGATTCCTGTTCATGACGCCAATGCTGAAGATCTTTGGCGCCACAGTCAATACGATAGATTATGCAAGACAGTATACCTCAATTATCCTGATCGGTACCCCGTTTAACATGCTTTCCGTCGTCTTAAGCAATATGTCCAGAACCGATGGAAGCCCCGCGCTTTCCATGTACGCCCTTCTGGTAGGCGCCATTTTAAACACGATTCTGGATCCGATCTACATCTTTGTTTTTCACTGGGGCGTCAGCGGCGCGGCAATCGCGACAATCACATCACAGATCATTTCCGCTGTGGTTCTGGTGGTCTATTTCCTGAAAAAGGGTAAAAATATGCGTCTGCGCAGGAAAACCTTCCGTCTCGACAGTGAGATCTGTGCCAGAGCGCTGCCGTTGGGAATTTCCAGCGGTATTACTCAGGTGGCATCCACGATTTTACAGGTTGTGATGAATAATTCCCTGGTGTATTATGGAAATCAGACAACGGTAGGCGGTGACGCGGCTTTAAGTGCCATGGGGATTGTGAATAAGATCAGCATGATCCTGATCTCCATCTGTATCGGCATCGGTATCGGCTCCCAGCCGATTCTTGGCTTCAATAAGGGGGCCAATCAGCCGAAACGTGTGAGAAAAACATACTTGCTGGCAATTTCGGCAGCTACCGGGGTATCGATACTCGGCTGGCTGGCCTGTCAGATTTTCCCGGGACCGATTTTAAGTTTGTTTGGAACACAGGATGTAGAATTTACACAGTTTGCAGTCAAATGTTTAAAGATTTACATGCTCGGCATTTTTACGGCAGGATTCCAGGTGGTATCAACCAGTTACTTCCAGTCTACCGGACAGCCGCTCAAAGCGTCGGTGCTGTCCATGCTTCGTCAGCTGCTTCTGTTAATTCCGCTGATTCTGATCCTGCCGCTGACCTTCAGCCTGGACGGAATCCTTTACGCGGGGCCGATTGCGGACGTGGCATCGGCGGTTATTGTAAGCCTGTTTGTTGTCTATGAGCTTAGAAAGCTGAATAAGGTGTGCAGCGCGTCAGAGGCGTGACGGACGCGCGTTTACGAAGGAGACGAAGAACATGAGTTTTAAGGCATCGATGGCGGGATTTCTGGCCCGGCTTTGTAAGGCGGACAGGAAGATGGCGGAAAATCTTCAGAACCCACTCAGAAACACGGGGGCTCTGGACATGGAACGCTTTACGAAGAAGGTGCGGGTGAAAAACTGGGATATCAGGGGATTTAAGGGAGTCACCGTGAACGGGAGCTACCCCGGAAGGGGGCATATCCTGATGCTTCCGGGCGGCGCGTATTCCCTGGAACCGGGGAAGCACCACCGGAGAATCGCAGAGCGCTTTGCGATTCTCGACCACATGAAGGTGTCGGTATTTCAGTATCCGCTCAGTCCGGAATATACGGCGGTGGATGTCCGCATCATTCTAATGGAGGCCTATGAGAGGCTGGTGAGAGAGTATCCGGAAGATATGTTTTTCCTGTTTGGGGACTCCTCCGGAGGAGGGCTGGCCCTTGCATTTTTGCAGGAACTGCGCGACAGGGGAGGCTGTCCCATGCCGGCCAGGACGGCGATGGTGTCTCCCTGGCTGGATATCAGCCTGACAAATCCAAAGATCAAGATTGCCAGAAAGACGGAACATATTCTTCCGGCAGAAGCGCTGATTGAGACTGGAAAACGTTACTGCGGCGGTCTCGACAAAGAGGATCCGTTCGTTTCTCCGATCTGCGGAACCATGGACGGGCTGGGACCGGTGCTGATGTTTTCCGGTGAAGAGGAGATTTTGACGCCGGACTGTGAACTTCTTGCTGAGAAGATGGAGAAGGTGACCGGCACGGAGCTGGTCTTCCGGAAAGCGGCAGGCATGTGTCACGACTGGATTCAGATTCCGTGCAGGGAGACCGATGTGACGCTGGATTTAATAGCCGGGTTCTTCCAGGAAGCGCTGGAGGCGGGATAACGGAATGAAATCCCGCTGCTGCAGAAAGAATCTGCTGACTTATAAAAAACAACCCGGAGACGCGATGCGCCTCCGGGTTATTCTTTGTGTGATGAAGTACTATGAATCAAAGGGGACGGGTCAGAGCTTTGCCAGAGACTGAAGGGCATGGCCTTCAATCAGCACCTCGTAATGTTCCCTGTAGTACGCTTCTGAAGCGTAATCCTGCCGGATCTTGGTGCCGTATTCCGCAAGGATGTTACAGACACGGCTGAAGTCGAGTGAACTCTCCAATGTATTCTTTATGACCAGGTAATACTGTCTCGCTTCCGGCTTTTTATATAATGTATTCTCTCCATCGTAGACCTGTAAAGCGGCGCGGGCTGCCTCCGATATCTGGTCGAGACTCTGGAAACAGTAAATTCTCATGGTGCTGGCAGCTGCCTCCTCCTTTGGAGCGGGAGCTTCTTCCTTATCTTTCTTATCTGCGCCTAAAAGTCCCAGGAGACCATCGGCGCCTTCTAAGAGTTCGCTTGCCAGATCGTTTAACATGGTGTCCTGATCATCGTCAGACATAGGGGAAAACTTGGCAAAACGGGTGTCCAGCTCTTCCGGGTCTTCGATCTTGGTGATGACGAGCATGACGCTTTCGTTGGACAGAGGAATCGCTTCCACCATGAGAGGAATGTCTTCGGCTTCAAATCCCACTTCGTTAGATGCTTTCTGAATCATCTCGCGGAACAGACTGCGGGCTTTTTCACTGCCATAAGCCAGTTCGCCCAAATTCAAGTTTCGGACACTTAAATCGAAACTGGTCAGTGTACAGCGAATCTGATTTTCATTAATACGTTCTATCTTCATAGGATCACTTCCTGTTCTTTTAAAATGTTGAATGATTGTTTACATACTTCCTCAACATAACTATACTATATAATATAACCAAAAGGCAATTACTATGTGAAAAAATTTATATAAATTTAAGGGATTTATGAAAAAAGGTTGAAAAAATGGGCATGATAGATTAGAATAGGCTCTAAGAGGCGATATTGGACAGGCAAAAAGGAGGTGGGTAAATTAAACACCGTTTTGTTTGGAAAATATCAGCTATGCCGTATCCTTGGGACCGGCCGTCTCGGAACCGTTTTTCTGGCGGTTCATCTTGGACTTTCCGAGTACCGCGCGATCAAGCGCGTGCCGAAGAGTTTTCTGGAATATGATCAGTTCAGGCGCGAAGCATTAATTCTGAAGGAGCTGCGCCATCCGGGAATTCCCATTGTATACGATGTAGAAGAAGACGAGAATTACAGTTATTTAATCGAAGAGTATCTGGAAGGAGAATCTCTCTATGACCTGGTTAAAAGCCAGGGATATCTGCCGCAGAGGCTGGTCATCCGTTATGGTATCCAGCTTACTGACATCATGAACTACCTGCATCTCGCAGGAACAACCCCCCTGTTATATCTGGATTTACAGCCGAGGAATCTACTGGTGTGCCATGGAACTGTGAAGCTGATCGACTTTGACCATGCCGCCTTTTCGGATGAGGCAAACGCGGCCGCAGACCGGTATGGAACCGTCGGCTGCGCCGCACCGGAACAGTACGAAAAAAACGGAAAACTGGATGAACGGACAGACTTATATGCCATTGGTGTGATCCTCCACTATCTGTATACCGGTGTATTTCCGGCGGTGCCCTATGAACCGGTTCCATCGATGACGCCGGAGCTTGCCGCCATCATCCGGACCTGCCTGGAGCAAAAAAAGGAAAGGCGCTTTTCCTCGGCATCTGAACTGAACGAACGGTTAAAGCAGCTGGAGCAAAGGGGAGCCGCTGCAACTGCCTGTCTGCAATCACCTCTTACTATCGCGCTTGCGGGAAGCAAATCGGGGGCCGGAACGACTCATATAGCCGTCGGCCTGTCAGTCTGTCTTAGAAATCTTGGTTATCCCAATCTGTATGAAGAAAAAAACGGATCCGGTATGGGAGCGGGGCTCGGTGCCTTTACCGGTGCTTTGAGGGACCGCTGCGGTCTGATGCAGTACCATGGCTTTGTATGGAAGCCGGCTTACGGACCGGGTGTTAAGCTTCCCATGCCCTCCTGCGGCCTTGTGATTGCCGACTATGGGCATGAGGTGGAGGCGGCTCTGGCCGCGGAACCGGATGCACTGATCCTGGTCTGCGACGGCCGGGAGTGGAGCCGGGGAGCGGCGGAATCCGCGCTGAAATGCGTGGCGGAGCGCCATACCCCTTATGCAGCAGTCTATAACCATCTGGCGGAATCTGCAAGAGTAAAGCCTCCGGAGGGGATTGAGCAGAGCCGGTGCTTTCGGGCGCCATATTTTGCAGATCCACTGAAAGAAAGTGAGGGCACCAGGGAATTTTTCTGCCAGGTGCTGGATTCGCTGAAATCTGCCTCAGAGGCGGGAATGGATGCGCCCGGAAGATGGAGCTGCATGCGGATTTCCCGATGGAAGCACCCGGCCAGGGTACTGCGGGAGGCAGCCGGAAGAGCCAGACGAAAAAAACGGAGGGGCGTGTCATGAAAATGAAGCTCAAAAACCGTGTCAGCCGGACAATGGCGCCCAAAAGGGGCGCGGCATTTGCAGAACAGCGTCTGATTGGATTAATCGGGGCGGGACCGGCTGTGGGGGTGACCCATACAGCGGTCATGATGGCCGGATACTTAACCGGAATCTGCCGCAGGCGCTGTGCGGTGCTGGAGTGGAACGGCAGCGGAACGTTTGACCGGCTGGAGGAGAGCTGTCTTGGAAAAAGGAACGGAGGCCGGAGCAGAAGCTTTCCTGTCCTGGACGTGGATTACTACAGAAATGCGGGGACAGAGACTCTGGTGTTGTGCAAAAAACTCCGTTATCAGGATGTAATTGTGGATTACGGGACAGTTTTAGAGGGGAATCAGGAGGAATTTTTCAGATGTGACAGGCAATTTCTTCTCGCAGGCTTAAGTGAGTGGCAGACAGGGGCGTTTCTGGATACCGCCGGATCATGGAAGAGAGCCGGTGCAGGCTGGGAGACTCTCGCCGTGTTTGGAAGCGAGGAGACCAGAAAGAATATGGAAAAGGAGCTCGGACTTTCAATCCGGCGGATTCCGGTTTCAGTAGACGCCTTTGCTGTCACGGAAGCTGTCATGGAATTTTATCAGCAGATATTATAGCGGCAGGAGGGCTATGTGTCACGAACAGAAGCCTTGTGGAAACCTGGCCTGCCGCTTCTGCGCATGGAGGACAGTATGGATGAGAATGGAAAAGACAGTTACATAGCGGGAATGAAACGATACCGCGAAAGGGGAATTCCCATCGTGATCGACGGCGAGAAGTGCACGGAGCCGGACTGGAATCGTATCTTTGAGGCGAGGGAGGACAATTCGTTTTATATGGCCGATTTTGTCTCAGATGAGAAGACCGGGAAGCTGACGGAGATCCGGTTTGACCGGGTCTACCACAGATGAAATCATACGGGGCGCGCAGATACCATCTTCAGCCATCAGCCAGGGAAACGGCGCGTCAGGGCGGGACAGGGGAAAATGTGACGGTACGGCAGCAGCTGGAAGCGAAGGCTGAACTGTTGCGGGAATTTTTGCAATGTAATGAAAATGTAAGCAAATTCCCGTTGAAGTGTGGTATAGTATAATCCAAAGGGGTTTTTATGACTTACATCCATTACAGGAGGAATGCAAATGAAAAGGAGAGTGGTGCCATTTCTGGTGGCACTGGGACTGATTGTACTCGTAATTGCGGGTTTTTTTGGTATCAGGCTGGTGGAACGATATACGCCTTCCAAGGAGCAGGCGGACATCGGCAGACTGCTGGGGGTAAGCGGTGACAATGTGGCGGTGTATTTAAATAATGAGCTGCAGGAAACGAAAGGGATTTATATTGAAGAACAGACTTATCTCCCGATCGAATGGGTCAATGAAAATCTGAATGAAAGATTTTACTGGGATAATAATGAGAAACTGCTGGTCTATGCGCTTCCGGAGTCGATTGTCTATGCGGATCATTCCACGAAGGGAAGTTCAGGGAAGCCCTTGATCTGGGTCAATGACGAAGGGGTGTATCTGTCACTGGGGCTCATTGCCAACTACACGGATATCCGGCTTGAGGTCTTTGACCTGGCGGAGCATAAGCGTGTCTTCGTGAACAATGACTGGTCAGAAGAGACGAAGGCTGTGGCGGACAGCAAGGGAAATGTCAGGGAAAAGGGCGGAATCAAGAGTCCGATCATCACCAGGGTTGAAAAGGGGTCGGAGGTGACTGTGCTGGAGACCATGGAGAAGTGGGATAAGGTGCGGACCGTGGATGGTTATATCGGATACGTGGAGCATAAGCGGTTGGGCGGGAGCCGGAGTGAGACTCCGGTGAGCAGCTTTGTGGCTCCTGTCTATAAAAACATCTCTCTGGATGAGCCGGTATGCCTGGCCTGGCATCAGGTTACGAAGCCGGAAGGTAACGCCTCCTTTGATAATCTGATCGCCAATACAAAGGGACTGAATGTTATTTCTCCGACCTGGTATGAGCTGACTGATAATGAGGGCGGATTCAATTCCTACGCGGATGCGGCGTATGTGCAGAAAGCCCATGACATGGGACTCCAGGTGTGGGCTCTGATTAATAATTTCAGCAATGATGTGCAGACCGAGGTACTGCTGTCGAAGACCTCCACCCGCCAGAAGCTGATCGGGAAGCTGATGGCCGAAGTGGAACAGTACGGTTTAGACGGACTGAACCTGGATTTCGAGGGAATTAAGAAAGAAGCCGGCGTCCATTACATTCAGTTTATCAGAGAACTGTCAGTTTCCTGCCGGAAAGAGGGCATTGTGCTGTCTGTGGACAATTACGTCCCGTATGCAGGGAATGAGTTCTATAACCGGAAGGAGCAGGGAATTGTGGCCGATTACGTCATCGTTATGGGGTACGATGAGCATTATGCCGGCGGCGAGCCGGGATCGGTCGCTTCGATCGGCTATGTAAATGATGGAATTTCCAATACGTTAAAACAGGTGCCGAAGGAAAAACTGATCAATGCCATTCCTCTGTATACGAGAGTCTGGACCGAGGAGGCGGATGGCAAGACGTCATCGGTAGCTCTCGGCATTGCCAGGGCAAAGGAATGGGCGGTGGAGAATAACGTGGAGCTGTTCTGGCAGGAGGAACTGGGACAGTATTATGGGGAACTGAAGACTGAGGAGGGGACGAAAAAAGTCTGGATGGAGGAAGAACGTTCCATAGGGCTTAAGATGGATCTGATCAGGAAGTATGATCTGGCTGGAGTGGCCTGCTGGAAGCTTGGCTTCGAGCCCGCCGAACTGTGGGATGAGATACGCATGGATCAGGAGTAGAACATCGCAAAAAGACAGGAAGGTTCAGAGTTATGAAAAAGAGAACAGCATTGTATGCGGCGCTGATCTGCACAATGATGACCGGGTGTTCCTTAAAAAGCCCGGTTTCGGAGACAGTGACGGAACCGGAGAGCACTACGGAGACGGAACGTGCGGAGATTCCCCAGACACCGGCCGAGACAACGGTGCCTTCGACCATTGAGGAATTTCCCCACGAGGCGGAGGAACCCACGGTAAAACCGCCGGAACAGAAATTTGAGGAGGGCTGCAGGATTCTTCTGGCTTCGGATATCCATTACCTCTCCCGCGGGCTGACGGATTTTGGAGACGGGTTCAAGTATAAGGTGGAACACGGTGACGGGAAAGTGGTCAATTACATCTGGGAGATCACGGATGCATTTATTGAAGCTGTGAAGAAGGAGGACCCGGATCTCGTGATTCTGTCAGGGGATCTGACTCTTAATGGAGAGAGGGACAGCCACCTCGATTTCGCAAAAAAGCTGAAGGAGATCGAGGACGCCGGAATCCATGTCATCGTCATTCCGGGAAATCACGATATTAATAATACGGCGGCGGCCCAGTTTACAGGCGCACAGGCCCTGGGAACGGCACATATCGGCCCGGACGACTTCGCGGAGATTTACCGGGATTTCGGTTACGATGAAGCGGTGAGCCGGGATACCGCATCGCTCAGCTATGTATACCAGATTGATGACTATAACCGGGCGCTGATGCTGGATACGTGTCAGTACGAACCTTATAATCAGGTAGGAGGCATGATCCAGGAAGAGACGTACGACTGGATTGAAAACCAGATGGAGGACGCCTGGGACTTAGGGATGAATGTGATACCGGTGGGGCACCACAATCTGCTGGATGAGAGCGAGGTCTATGTAGAGGACTGTACCATCGAACACAGCGAGCAGCTGATCGATCAGCTGGACAGCTGGGATGTGCCGTTATTCTTAAGCGGACATCTCCATGTACAGCATTTTATGCGGGAAGATGAGGACTACGGGATCTATGAGATCGTCACCAGCTCTCTGGCGACACCGCCCTGCCAGTATGGAATGCTGGATTACGGGGACGATGGAAGTTTTCAGTATCACACAGTGCCTCTTGATATGGAAGCCTGGGCGAAGGAACAGGGGAGCACGGATAAGAATCTGCTGAATTTTAAATCGTACTCCACAGATTTTTTGAACCGGGTATTCTATAATCAGGCGCAGGATGAATTTGAACGCATGAATCAATTCGACAGTCTCACGAAGCGTCAGAAGGACCAGATGGCAAAGGTGTACGCAGAGATTAACGCAGCCTGCTATGCGGGAAAGGCCGTGGAGATAAAGGATAAGGCGACGGAAAAGGATGGATACAAGCTGTGGGGGGAGAATGGATACCCCAGTATCTTAAGCCAGTACCTGGAATCGATTGTCAGGGACGCCACGAAAGACTATAATTCGCTGAAAGTGGAGTAAAGTTAGTTCTTTTTTATTTTGCCGGCAGATATAATTCAATAAGAATACGAATCAGGCAGGCAAAGTGAAACTATCAAAATTGGAACCGTATCTGGCGGTACTGCTGCTGGTTATGGTCTATATCGTATCCCGCCAGGCAGGCCGGATGGCGGCGGGAGTCAACGTAGTCTCCGGGAAAGATCGGCCGGTCGTGGTGATCGATGCGGGCCATGGAGGCAATGACCCCGGGAAGATCGGTGTGGATGGCAGCCTTGAGAAGGATATTAATCTAAAGATTGCCAGGAAGGTGAAGGCCTATCTGGAAGCCTCCGACGTCCAGGTGGTCTTAACACGTGAAGACGACCAGGGCCTCTATACGGAAAAGGACAGCAAGAAAAAGATGGCGGACATGAACCGGCGCTGTCAGATTATCAATGAGACGAGTCCGGCACTGACGGTGAGCATCCATCAGAACAGCTACCACGAGGAGGGAATCTCAGGCGGCCAGGTGTTTTACTACAAGGGATCGGAAAAAGGAAAAAAGCTGGCGGAGACGCTGCAGAAGCGGTTTGACTTCGTCCTGGGCGACAAGAATACGAGAGTAGCCAAGGCCAACGACAACTATTTCCTCCTGCTCCATGTGAAGACTCCGATTGTCATTGTGGAATGCGGTTTCTTATCGAACTGGAATGAATCGGCCATGCTGAATTCCGAGGAGTACCAGGACCGGCTGGCCTGGACGATACATATGGGGATTATGGAGTATTTGAACGGGAGATAACATATTGACAAAGAAATGGGGCGCTGTTTTGTGAAAACAGCGCCCTGTGTCTGTAATTCCGACAGATTCCGGAGGTATTATCCGGTCGTAATGGCGGATAACGGGGTTCCTGCTACAGCAGGAATATGTTATGCCTCCGGCATTCTTCGATCATGTCGTTCGGCCAGATGCTCGCCTGTACCTCGCCTACATGGGCGCGGTTTAAGAGGAGCATACATAGGCGGGACTGACCGATACCGCCGCCGATGGTGTAAGGCAGCTGGCCTTCTAACAGCATGCGGTGGTAGGGCAGAGAGCGGCGGTCTTCACAGCCTGCTTTCTTAAGCTGTTCCTCCAGGGACTTCTCATCCACACGGATTCCCATGCTGGAGATCTCCAGGGCACAGTTTAAGTTCTCAAACCAGAAGAGAATATCACCGTTTAACTGCCAGTCATCGTAGTCGGGAGCTCTGCCGTCGTGAGGCTCGCCGCTGGCCAGCTTATCGCCGATCTGCATTAAGAAAACGCAGCCGTATTCTTTTGTAATCAGGTTTTCCCTTTCCTTTGGCGTCTTGCCCGGGTAACGGTCTTCCAGCTCCTGGGAGGTAATAAAGGTGATCTCCTTTGGAAGGTGGTTGACTGCGTTCGGGTACTTATACCAGACCTCGTGCTGCATGTGCTTGATAATCTTAAAGATGGTTCGGACTGTCTCTTTCAATGTTTCGATGGTACGATCCTCTTTTGTAATGACCTTTTCCCAATCCCACTGGTCTACATAGCAGGAGTGGAGATTATCCAGCTCCTCATCGCGCCGGATCGCGTTCATGTTTGTATAGAGCCCCTCGCCAGGCTGAAAGCCGTATTCGTGCAGGGCCATTCGTTTCCATTTAGCGAGAGAGTGGACGACCTCCACCGTTTCGCCGGGAATTCCTGCTATATCAAACTGGACGGGGCGTTCTACGCCGTTTAAATTGTCGTTCAAACCGCTGCTCTTCTCCACGAAGAGGGGGGCGGAGATTCTCTCTAAGTTCATTTCCTTTCCAAATTCCTTCTGAAAGGTGTCGCGTATGTATTTGATGGCCTCCTGCGTCTCGCGGACGGTAAGGTGGGGGTCATAGTTTTCTGGTATCATGAGTGCCATTTCATTGTCCTCCCGGTATAATATCCCTTTTATGGTATCATTATTACAGAAATTCCGCAAGTATTACAGGGGAGGGAAGCTTAAAAAGTTGCATGGTTCCGGGCGTTGTGCTATGATAAGCAGTAAGTATGAAGAGGAAAAGTCATAAGAGAAGAGAGCAGAGAAAGATGGTAACAGAACGAATTATAATAGAAGATACAAGTCAGATTGATTTGAAAAAACTTGAAAAGGCGGCAGCAATTCTGCGGGAGGGCGGTCTGGTGGCATTTCCGACGGAGACTGTATATGGTCTCGGTGCCAATGCCCTCGATGAGGAAGCGGCAAAAAAGATTTATGCGGCCAAAGGAAGGCCTTCAGACAATCCGCTGATTGCACACATCGCGGATTTTTCTGATTTGAAGCCTCTGGTAGCGGAGATACCGGAGACGGCAAAGAAACTGATGGAAGCGTTCTGGCCGGGACCGCTGACCATGATATTTCCAAAGAGTGACGCTGTCCCATACGGCACGACAGGAGGACTGGATACGGTGGCGGTCCGCATGCCCAGCGACCCTGTGGCCATGACGCTCATCCGGCTGTCCGGCGTGCCGGTAGCGGCGCCCAGTGCCAATACATCGGGGCGGCCCAGTCCTACGACGGCGGATCACGTATGGCAGGATATGAATGGGAAGATCGATATGATTGTGGACGGAGGTCCGGTTGGGATCGGTGTGGAATCCACCATTATCGATGTGTCCGGCCAGGTGCCGGTTATTCTGCGCCCGGGTGCCGTCACACAGGAGATGGCCGGTGCGGTGCTCGGGATGGAGATCGGGCTGGATCCGGCGATTACAGGCGATGGCCCGATGAAGGCCGATGTGAAGCCGAAGGCGCCGGGGATGAAGTATAAGCATTACGCGCCAAAGGCGGATCTGACACTGGTTGAAGGGGAGCCGGCCGAGGTGGCCCGGACCATCAATCATCTGGCAAAGGAGAAGCTGCAGGCGGGATACCGTGTGGGGATTATCTGTACGGACGAGACACGGGAGCTGTATCCGGAAGGCATGGTGAGAAGTCTGGGGCTGCGCGCCAGAGAGGAGACCATTGCACATAATTTGTATGCCGTTTTAAGGGAATTCGATGATCTGGAGGCAGATTACATCTATTCCGAAAGTTTTTCGGCCGACCACCTTGGGCAGGCGATTATGAACCGTCTGAAGAAGGCGGCAGGATACCATATGATTCACGGGGGATGCGCAGAGGAAGGCGCAGAAGCCGGTCGTTTACAGTAAAGGAGGAGACAATGCTGATGACTGAGAAGAGAGAAGATTATATTACATGGGATGAATATTTTATGGGAGTTGCCATGTTATCGGGAAAACGTTCCAAAGACCCCAGTACGCAGGTGGGAGCGTGCATCGTAAGCCAGGACAATAAGATTCTGTCCATGGGATATAATGGATTTCCAAAGGGATGTTCCGATGATGAATTTCCCTGGGGTAAGGAGCATGAAAAGGATGATCCCTATAATGCCAAATACTTTTACTCCACCCACAGTGAGTTAAACGCCATTTTAAATTACAGGGGCGGCAGTCTGGAGGGCTCGAAGCTGTATGTTACGCTGTTTCCGTGCAACGAATGCGCCAAGGCTATCATCCAGTCAGGAATCAAGACCATTGTCTACGGCAGTGACAAGTACGACGGAACGCCGGCTGTCAATGCCTCCAAGCGTATGCTGAATGCGGCGGGAGTGCGGTATTACCAGTATCAGCCCACAGGCCGGAAGATAGAAATCGAGGTTTAAGTTCAATATGAAGTGTTTGCTTGCGGCGCTGAATGCCAAATATATACATTCCAACCCCGGGATATACAGTCTGAAGGCCTATGCCATGGGACGGCTGGAACAGGATTCTGCCTGCCTTAAGCGGGAAATCTCGGTGGAACTGGGAGAGTATACGATCAATAACCAGATGGGAGATATCTTAAAGGACATCTATTTAAGAAAGCCGGATATCATCGGCTTCTCCTGTTACATCTGGAATATAACCTGGGTTATGGAACTTGTGCGGGACCTGCCGTCCGTTCTCCCGGAAGCGGAGATCTGGCTGGGAGGTCCCGAGGTTTCTTATGACGCGGCCGATATCCTGGAGCGGGAGCCGAATGTCACGGGCATCATGATGGGAGAAGGGGAGGAAACCTTTCTGGAAGTGCTGAAGCATTACGCGGAGGGCAGAAGGGACTTCTTTACGATCGATGGTGTGGCCTGCCGGAATGAGAAGCGGGAGGTAGTCAGCCGGCCTCTTAAGAAGGCTGCGGATATGAGCGCCATTCCGTTTCCGTATGAAGATTTGCATGATTTTGAGCATAAGATTGTCTATTATGAGAGCAGCAGGGGCTGCCCGTTTTCCTGCAGCTACTGTTTATCCTCTCTGGATAAGTCGGTCAGGTTCCGGAATCTGGAGCTGGTGAAACGGGAACTGGATTTCTTTCTGGAACACAGGGTGCCCCAGGTGAAGTTTGTGGACAGAACCTTTAACTGCAGCAAGAAGCATACCATGGAGGTCTGGCGTCATATCACGGAGCATGACAATGGGGTGACCAACTTCCATTTCGAGATATCTGCCGATTTGCTCGATGAGGAGGAACTGGAACTGATGGCACAGATGCGTCCCGGATTAATTCAGCTGGAAATCGGCGTACAGAGCACGAATCCGGATACCATCCGGGAGATCCGGCGGAAGACGGATTTGAACCGCTTAAAATCGGTGGTGGAGCGAATCCACGGGTTTGGCAATATCCACTGTCATCTCGATCTGATTGCAGGCCTGCCTTACGAGGAATATGAAAGCTTCCGAAACTCTTTTAATGAGGTATATGGCATGAAGCCGGACCAGCTGCAGCTTGGATTTTTAAAGGTGCTGAAGGGCTCTTATATGGCTGAAAATGCAGAAGCTTACGGTCTCGTCTACAGTGCAAAACCGCCCTACGAGGTGCTGGGCACGAAATGGCTCGACTACGAAAGTCTGCTGAAATTAAAGGGCGTGGAAGAGATGGTGGAAGTCTATGAAAACAGCGGTCAGTTTACCGTTACCATGAAAGAGCTGGTGAAGGAATTTGACACGCCGTTTGACTTATTCTCTGAACTGGCGGAATATTATGAGGCACACACGCTGACTGGAGTCAGTCACAGCCGCATGGCAAGGTATGAGATATTAGACAGGTTTGTGGGGGAGCACATACCAGATAAGCTGGAACTGTACAGAAGGCTCATGGTATATGACCTGTATCTCAGAGAAAATCTAAAGAGCCGGCCGGATTTTGCCGAAGACCAGACCCCATTTAAAGAGAAGATACGGGAATTCTTTGCAAAAGAGGCGGTGAATCATCGATATTTACGTGAAGGATACGAGGGCTTTGAGGCGAGGCAGCTGATTAAAATGGCTCATCTTGAAGTGTTTGGAGGAAAGACGGCAGTGCTGTTTGACTACAGACAGCGGGATCCGCTGAGTTATAACGCGGCGGCTTTTGTGATTGATGAGTTCTTTTATTGAGAGGAAAATAAACAGGATATGGCAAAGAGAGAGACGAAAGCGGAGTTTAAAGCGCGTGTAGATCATGTGCTGGCAGCTCTTGATCAGGAATATGGAACGGAGTACGTCTGCTACTTAAACCACGAGACCCCATGGCAGCTGCTGATTGCAGTGATCATGAGCGCACAGTGTACGGATGCCAGGGTGAATATCGTGACGGCGGACTTATTCAAAAAGTATGACTCCATCGAAAAGTTTGCAAATGCAGATTTAAAGGAGCTGGAAAAGGATATCCACTCCATCGGGTTTTACCACATGAAGGCGAAGAATATTATTTCCTGCTGTCAGGGGCTGCTGGAACGGTTTGGCGGCCAGGTTCCGCGGACCATCGAGGAACTGACCAGTCTGGCCGGCGTCGGGAGAAAGACGGCCAATGTCATCCGGGGAAATATCTACCATGAGCCAAGTATCGTGGTGGATACCCATGTAAAGCGGATCTCCAGAAAGCTGGGATTTGCGAAGGCGGAGGATCCGGAGAAGATTGAGATGGAGCTTATGAAGGTGCTTCCCAAAGAACACTGGATCCTCTGGAATATCCAGATTATCACGCTGGGGCGGAGCATCTGTTTTGCGCGAAGCCCGAAGTGTAAAGAATGCTTCCTTCGGGAGTACTGCCCGAGTGCGGAGCAGTAGGGGGAGCAGATGGTAAATTCCTATGTTGCGGTGGACTTGGAGACGACAGGGCTGGATCCCAAACGGGACAAAATTATTGAAATAGGAGCTGTGCGGATTGAGGCTGGCGAAATCACGGCTGAATTTGAGTCGTTTGTAAATCCGTACCGCATGCTGGAGGCGAAGACGAGAACACTCACCGGAATCCGTGACCAGGATGTCGTTCATGCGCCGGGGATTGAGGAAGTGCTTCCCGTTTTTTTAAACTTTGCGGGGGAACTGCCGCTTCTGGGGCACAGGATTATCTTTGACTACAGCTTTTTAAAGCGGGCGGCGGTCAATCAGGGGGAATCGTTTTCAAGAGCGGGAATCGATACGCTGACACTTGCCCGGCTGTTTATGCCGGCGGAAGAGAGGAAGAATTTAAAGGCGGCCTGCGGCTGGTTTGGGATCGATCAGAGAGAAACACACCGCGCCATGGCCGACGCGGTTGCAGCGCACCAGCTTTATCAGGCGATGAAAAAGAGATATGGAAAGGAACGCCCAGATGCATTTTCCGAAAAAAATCTTATTTATAAGGTAAAAAAGGAGCAGCCGGCCTCAAAAAGGCAAAAAGAACACTTGCAGGATTTAATAAAATATCATAAAATAGGCTTAACTGTGCAAATTGACCACTTAACCCGCAATGAAATCTCCAGAATTACGGATAAAATCATAGCACAGTATGGAAGAATATGAGAGAGGTGAATATCATGATTAACTTTAACGATAAAAAAAACAGGAAGGTCGTTTCCATAGTTCTTATCGCAGTGGTAATTCTGCTGATCGTAGCTATGGTACTGCCGATGATGATGATCCGCTAGAAGAGGAAAGCGGCAGGCAGCAACTTGAAAATTGAGGAATGATTATGAAAAACGAAAACTTGGCAGCAGGCCTTGCTGCTGTGGTGCTGGCGGTGGGGCTGACACTGGCCGTTCCGGCACCGGCGCGGGCCGATACCCTTCCGGACGGACTCTATGTAGGAGAATACAGTCTGGGAGGAATGACAGAAGAAGAAGCCGGCGAAAAGATTCAAAGTCTGGTAGGCGAGATGGAGAATCAAAAGATTACGCTGGTCGTGGATGGAGAGTCCGTGGAAACTACGGCGAAGGAACTGGGCTTTCACTGGTCCAATACCGACGCGGTAAACCAGGCGGCAGCTTCCGTAACGGGAGGGAATTTAATCCATCGATATTTAAACTTGAAAGACATCGAACATAACCATGTCGTCATACCATTGGAGACCGCTTTCGATGATGGTAAGGTGGCGGCATTCGTAGAGGAGAAATGTGCTTCTGTCGTAGCAGAGCCAAAGGATGCGTCGATCACGAGAGAGAATGGTGCGTTTGTCATCACTCCCGCCGTGGTTGGAAAGAGTGTTGATGTGGGAGCCACGAAAGCGGCTCTTGATGAGGCGATTTCAGGCGGACTTAAGGAACCGGTGACCGTGACTGCTGCAGTGGCTGATGCTCAGCCTGCCATTACAACGGAGGCGCTGTCAACCATTCAGGATGTGCTGGGAACCTTTTCCACGGATTTCTCCAGCAGCGGTAACTCCCGGGCAACCAATTTACGGGTGGGTGCGGGTAAGATCAACGGCCATGTGCTGATGCCGGGAGAGACGCTCTCCGGTTACGAATGCATGCATCCGTTTACAACAGCCAACGGTTACGCCACTGCCGCCGCCTATGAGAATGGCCAGGTGGTGGACAGTGTGGGAGGCGGCGTATGCCAGATATCCACGACGCTTTACAACGCGTCTCTCCGCGCAGAACTGGAGATTACGCAGAGACAGAACCACTCGATGATCGTTACGTACGTGAAACCCTCGGAAGACGCGGCGATCGCCGGTACTTATAAGGATTTAAAGATTACGAACAATTACAGCACTCCCATCTATGTGGAAGGCTATACGTCAGGCAAAACACTGACCTTTACCATTTACGGGAAAGAGACGAGACCCGCCAACCGGACATTTAAGTTTGTGTCGGAAACGCTGGCGACGATGGATCCGGGACCGCCGAAGGAAGAGGTGGATCCATCCATGGAGCCGGGTACCAGAAAGCAGGTTCAGTCAGCTCACAGGGGATATAAGTCCAGACTGTGGAAGTACGTCTATATCGACGGAGTGGAGCAGAGCAAAGAGATTCTGCATACAGACACATACAACGCCTCCAAGGCGATTGTGAAGGTCGGACCGGCCGCTCCTGCAGTAACCGTACCGCTTCCGGAGGAGACGACTGCTCCTGTGGAGACTCAGCCGGCCGAGTCGTCGCCGGTGGAAGGGGAGAACGGAGGACCGGGTGTGACTCTGCCGGAGGCAGCGGCACCGGAACCTGCTCCGGCTCCGGAGCCCGAAGCACCTGCCGTGTCTCCTGTACCGGCGCCTGAAGCAGCCGGTGCGGCACCTGCCGTGTAATGGGAGTCAGGCATGAGGAAGATTGAAAGAGAGAATACCGGCCGTATGGAGCCGGGACAGAATCTGGTTGTGGCAGGATATGCGGGATACGCCGGCACGGTGGAGATTGTGAGGCAGAAGCACGGAGAACTGCTTACATGGTTTACGGAAAGCTATTTAGACCGGATTATGGAAAATGAAGATGGAACACTGAGTGGGAATCTGGAACGGTGGAAGGCATTTGGAGCCACGGAGTGTGAACCGGCAGGGGAGGGCGGAATACTTTCCGCCCTCTGGAATTTATCCGGGGCATACATGACGGGCATCGAATTTTCGCTGCGCCAGATTCCTGTCAAACAGGAGACAATCGAAGTGTGTGAGCGGTATAATTTGAACCCATACCGGCTTTATTCAGACGGCTGTCTGCTCTTTGTCACAGACAATGGCGGTGAGATGGTACTGTCCCTGGAACGGGAGGGAATCCATGCTGCGGTGATTGGACGGGTGACGGAAGGAATTGGAAGAATCATCAGACACGGGGAAAGCACCGGCTATTTAGACCGGCCCGCGGAGGATGAGATTCATAAAGTATTATAAGCAGTCATGATAATCAATCATTTTAATCAGGAGGTAAGGTTATGAGAGAAAAGATATTGGCGGTTATTGAAAAAAACAGCAGAATCGACTTAAAAGATCTGGCGGTTCTTCTGGGGGAAAGTGAGGCTGCGGTCGCCAATGAGATCGCCGAGATGGAAAAAGAGCATATCATCTGCGGATACCATACCCTGATTAACTGGGATAATACCAGTGATGAAAAAGTGGTTGCCTTAATCGAAGTGAAGGTAACGCCTCAGAGAGGCATGGGATTCGATAAGATCGCGGAGCGCATCTACCAGTACAGTGAGGTGGAGGCGGTCTATCTGATGTCAGGCGCGTATGACTTTACCGTATTTATTGAGGGAAGAACCATGAGACAGGTGGCACAGTTCGTCTCGGAGAAGCTCTCCCCGATGGAATCGGTATTAAGCACAGCAACTCACTTTGTACTTAAAAAGTACAAGGACCATGGCACCGTACTCGCTGAAGAGACGCAGGATGAAAGGATGTTGATTACCCCGTGAGAAATCCATTATCAGAAAGAATCGTAGAGATTCCGCCATCAGGAATCCGTAAATTTTTTGACATTGTAAGCGAAATGAAGGACGCGATCTCCCTGGGCGTTGGTGAACCGGATTTTGAGACCCCATGGCATATCCGGGAAGAAGGAATATATTCACTGGAAAAGGGACGGACGTTCTACACGTCCAACGCCGGGCTGAGAGAATTAAAGGTTGAGATTTCCAACTATTTAAAACGGCGTTTTCATGTTACATACGATCCGGATCATGAAGTGATGGTGACGGTAGGCGGAAGTGAGGCCATTGACGTGGCCCTGCGTGCCATGCTGGATCCTGGCGACGAAGTGCTGATTCCCCAGCCGTGTTTCGTCTCCTATGTACCGTGCACCATTCTGGCCAATGGTGTCCCTGTTCCGATTCCGCTGGAGGAAAAAGACAACTTTAAGCTGACAAAGGAAAAACTGCTTCAGTATATCACACCGAAGTCGAAAATCCTTGTTCTGCCATTCCCGAACAATCCGACGGGGGCGGTCATGACCGCGGAAGAGCTGGCGGTTATCGCGGAAATCGTGGTCGAAAAGGATCTGTTTGTCCTGACAGATGAGATCTACGGGGAACTGACGTACGGGATGGAGCATACCACCATCGCTTCCTTCCCTGGCCTGAAGGAGCGTACTGTGCTGATTAACGGTTTCTCCAAGGCGTATGCCATGACCGGCTGGCGTCTCGGCTATCTGGCCGCTCCGGCAGTGATTCTGGAGCAGATGCTGAAGATTCACCAGTTTGCCATCATGTGTGCGCCCACCACCAGTCAGTACGCTGCGGTTGCGGCACTTCGGGACGGAGATAAGGACGTGCAGATGATGAGAGAGTCATACGACCAGAGACGCCGTTTCCTTATGAATGCATTTCAGGAGATGGGACTGGAGTGTTTTGAACCCAACGGTGCATTTTACGCATTCCCCAGCATCAAACGCTTCGGTATGACCTCCGATGAGTTCGCTACAAGGCTTCTTCAGGAGGAGAAGGTGGCTGTCGTTCCCGGAACGGCTTTCGGCGACTGCGGAGAGGGATATCTGCGTGTCTCCTACGCATATTCCCTAAAGAGCTTAAAAGAGGCGCTGGGACGTATGGAACGCTTTGTTAAGAGATTGGATGGAAAGGCATAGAACACGATATGAATGTTGTATTACTGGAACCGGAGATGCCGGCCAATACCGGCAATATCGGAAGAACCTGTGTGGCGACGGGGACGAAGCTTCATCTCATCGAGCCGTTGGGGTTCAGACTGAATGACAAGCTGATCAAGAGGGCCGGACTGGATTACTGGGATAAGCTGGATGTGACGGTTTACTGCGATTACCAGGATTTCCTGGAGCGGAATCCCGGAGCAAAGATTTATATGGCTACGACCAAGGGGCTGAAGGTATATTCTGACGTGGAGTATGAACCGGACTGCTTCCTGATGTTCGGAAAGGAGAGCGCCGGTATTCCGGAGGAGATTCTCCTGGAGAATCAGGAGCAGTGTGTGAGAATCCCCATGTGGGGAGATATCCGCTCGCTGAATCTGTCCAACTCCGTGTCGATTGTACTGTATGAGGCACTCAGACAGAACGGGTTTGAGAAGATGACCATGCAGGGACAGCTGCACCATCTGCACTGGAAAGAATAGGCAGGAATAAGGAAGGCGGAACGATTGATGATATTATCGTTCCGCCTTCTTTTTAAATAAAGATTCTTTCTGAAATTTAATAATAGTAATACATTAAAGATTGGTGGATTTGGGAAGGCTGAAAATAAATTCTGTCCCCACACCCTCGGTACTGACCACATCGATATTCTCCCCATGGGATTGAATGATCTCCTTCACAATGGCAAGGCCCAGGCCGGTTCCTTTCTTATCCTTTCCACGAGACAAATCTGATTTATAAAACCGTTCCCATATCTTCTTGATACTGTCCTTCGGGATTCCGATTCCGGTGTCTTTCACGGAGATGAATATTTTTTCATATTTTCCGGAAGCCTGAATGTAAATGGTCGAATCGTGATGGCTGAATTTGATGGCGTTGTCGATCAGATTGTACATTACCTGCTGAATCTTTCCCAGATCGGCGTAGACCATCTGAATATTGTTGGAGAAGGTCAGATCAAAATTGATGTTTTTCTCCTCGCACGTTCCCTCGAAGGAAGCCGCCGTGTCCTTAATCACCCGGTTGATATCAAAATTCGTGCGGTTTAAATATCCCTTGCTGTCCAGTGTGTTCAGCGTCAGCATCCCCTGTGTCAGCTTGTTCAGCCGTTCGGTCTCTGTGATTACCCGCGTCAAGTACTTTTCATACATTTCCGGAGGGATCGTTCCATCCAGAATGGCCTCAAGGTACCCCTTGATAGAGGTCAGGGGAGAGCGGAAATCGTGGGACACGTTAGCGATAAACGTCTTCTGGTACTCTTCCATCTTGTTCAGTTCGTCTGACATGTAATTTAAGGTAGCCGCCAGATATCCCATCTCATCTCTGGTATTAACATCGATATGATGGGTCAGGTTCCCCTGCGCGTATTCGTTTGCTCCTGCTGTGATTTTTTTCAGCGGAAAGTAAACGGTTTTTGTAAAGACGAGAAGGATAATCAGGGAAAAACCGAATACGACGGCCAGCGTAAGGTATACAATATTTAAAATACCATCTCTTGTGTTCTGCAGGACGGACAGGGGCATGTGGATGACGACATAGCCGTAAGTCGTGTAATTCCCGGTGATGGGTGCATGGACGCTCAATACATCATAAGTGAACTGGTCATAGAAGGTACCGATGGTATATGATTTATTGCCCGCCGCTGTTGGATCGAAGCGGTCAATGACCCGTCCGGTCCTCTCTGACTGGTCGCTGTCTACCACGATCTTTCCCTGACGGTCGATGATCCAGATCTGGGAGTGAAGGTAGTGGGCGGTTCCTACCAGCTGGGGATAGGAGGAGATCAGATCCATATCTTTTCCATGGTACATGCCGCTGTAGGTGGAGGCAACCTGATTGGCTTCGTCGTACAGCAAATCTGCCTGCTCACGGATTAAGTATCGCTCTGTCATTCGGGAAGACAGGGTTGCGATGGAAGCGAACCCTAAAAGGCCGAAGACCAGGTAGCCGAGAATAAACTTGTAATAAAGGGAATGAGTCATTGTGATTCTCCATTTTCATTGATCTGTATGTTCAATCCGCCGGAACGAATGAGGGTGGCGTCCGGTGTTAAATTAAGTATAATACTTTTTGGCGATTAAGTCACTACGGATTTTTGAAGGAACCGGATGATCTGAAACGCTTAATGGCAATGAGGGCAGGAGAAGGACCGCAAATCACAGGGATCGCATAAAAGGAATGCTCCGTCCTTCCGGAAAAGATTCCGGCTGGCGGAGCATGTCGTGTGTTCTGAAAATCGGTTTACTTTGCAGGCTGGATATCGGTGACAATGGTATCAAGATTGTCCGGTGTGGGTAATCCGTTGGTATAGCTTACTGTTATTTTTTCTCCGGATTTTATGTCTTTATATTTTTCGCTCTGTGTCTCATCCAGAGTAAAGACATATGCTTCTTCGTCATCGTCTGCTGCGACGGTAATCATAAAGCCTTTGTTTTCCTCCACAACTCCGGTAACAGTGCCTTCGCCCTCCTGGGAATCTCCGGTGGAAAGATCAGCAGCATCAGCTTCAGCGGTGCCGGCATCATTCGTTCTGTCGGCGTCGGCGGTAGTTTCCGTCTTTGCAGCAGCAGTTGAAGCAGAGCCCTCGTTTTTTGCTGAGCATGCAGCCGCGGATACTGTGAATACCAGGATTGCAGCGATGATGAATAATTTCTGTTTCATAATAATCCTCCATATGTTTTTTATTTACAAGGATTAGACGCGGCAGAGACGTAAAAAGTTGCAGAAAATGAAATATGTGTTTTATTCAGTGATTACCATAGCAGGCGGAGTTATCCACAATAATGTGGAAATGTCTGTGGATTAATTGTTAATATCTGAAAATTGTAAGCTTATGGATGTGGAAGATACAAAAATGGGGATTGAGAGTGTGGATAACGGAAAGATGTGTGGATAAAGATAAAAATACGGAAAGATAGAGCGATATGAGAAAAAATATGGTAAAATAAAAACATGGGCATCAGGAAATCTGATGCCCATGTACAGCTGTATTAACAGATACTTAAAAAGCGTGTTCCGATCCTCTAATATATGGTCTTACCGTTTCACTTCAAATTTATAACCAATCCCCCATACAGTCGTCAGCGCCCAGCTGGCATGATCTTTAATCTTTTCCCGCAGACGTTTGATATGTACATCCACGGTTCTGGTATCTCCAATATATTCATATCCCCAGATGTGGTCCAGAAGCTGTTCTCTGGTAAAGACCTGGTTGGGCGAAGAGGCGAGGAAGTAAAGCAGCTCCAGCTCCTTCGGCGGCATCTCGATGGAATGGCCCATATAGATGACGGAATAGTTGGTCAGGTTTACGATCAGATCGGGATATTCCACGTAATCGCCCTGCTGGTCAGTCTGGGCAGCTGCCGGCACGGCAGGCTGCTGATAACGGCGGAGCACCGCCTTGACTCTTGCCACCAGTTCCTTAGAGTCAAAGGGCTTGATCATATAATCATCGGCGCCCAGCTCTAAGCCCAGCACCTTGTCGAAGACCTCGCCTTTTGCGGACAGCATGATGATGGGAACCGGGGACTGAGCCCGCATTTCCCGGCAGACAGAATAGCCATCCATGCCAGGAAGCATCAGATCGAGAAGAACCAGATTCGGTTTAAATTCCGGAAATACCCGAAGCGCCTCTTCACCGTCGTTTACAATAATCGTTTCAAAACACTCTTTTGTTAGATAAAGAGAAATCAATTCGGCGATGTTATTATCATCGTCAACGATCAATATTCTCTGTTTTTCTGCCATAGTCCAATCCTCCTATTTAAAAGTGACGATCGTTACGCCGGTATCCCCCTCGCCGAATACACCCAGCCGGAAATCTTTGACGTACTTCAGTTTTTTTAGGTGCTTGTGAACCGCATTCTTAAGTGCTCCGGTGCCTCGCCCATGTACGACACGAACGGAAGGCAGGTGAGCCAGATAGGCGTCGTCTAAGTACTTATCCAGCTCCGGAATGGCCTCGTCGGTGGTCATTCCGATCAGATTTACCTCCGGAGAGATGGTAAAGGACTTGGACATGCGGGCAGAGCTGCTTCCGCTTCCTGTCTTTTTCTTACCATTGCCGCTTCCAAGAGTGGGGCCTGAGACAGACTGCTCATTTAACAGCTCCAGATCGCTCAGGTTGACGAGAGAGCGGAGAATTCCCATCTGTACATATAAATCCCCTTTGGAATTGGGGAGAGAACTTACTGTTCCATTTAAATTCATGCTGAGAACACGTACGCCGTCGCCCAGCTTTAACTTTTTCGGATCGATGGACTGTTTCGGCTCTTTCGTCTGATTTTTTAAGGACAGCGAGGAATCTACTTCCTTTAGCTTGCCGCGGATACGGGCACGCTCTGCCTCCAGTTCCTTACCGACACCTGATTCGGAAGCCAGCTTGTTTATCTGGCGGATCGTCTGGTCTGCAGTATCTTTTGCATCCCGCAGAATCCGCTGCGCCTCCTCTTTGGCGTCACGGATCATCTTGTCGCGCCGCTCATCGAGACGTTCTTCCTTCTGAGTCAGCCTGGCCTTCAGTTTTTCTACTTCCATCTTGTAAGACTCGATCTGAATGCGTTCCTTTTCAATGGTGACGCGGTTCTGTTCCAGATGGGTAAGCAGATCCTCGAAGGTTTCATCCTTGGCTTCCAGATGCGTTTTCGCGTCCTCAATAATATAGTCGGGAAGTCCCAGCTTCGATGAAATGGCAAACGCATTGCTCTTGCCGGGAACTCCGATCAGGAGACGGTAGGTGGGCTGCAGCGTCTCCACATTAAATTCACAGCAGGCATTTTCCACACCGGGGGTGGTCAGCGCAAATACCTTCAGCTCGCTGTAGTGAGTCGTTGCCATGGTACGGCATTTCATATTGTGTAAAAATGACAGGATGGCGATGGCAAGCGCCGCGCCTTCGGTAGGATCAGTTCCGGCTCCCAGCTCATCGAAGAGGCAAAGCGAGCGGCTGTCGGCCTGCCCCAGGATCTGTACGATGTTGGTCATGTGGGCGGAGAAGGTACTGAGGCTCTGCTCAATACTCTGTTCATCTCCGATATCTGCAAATACCTCGTCAAAGACGGAGAGTTCGGAACCGTCGAACGCCGGTATATGGAGTCCCGCCTGACCGATGAGCGTAAATAACCCCACGGTCTTTAATGAAACGGTCTTACCGCCCGTGTTGGGGCCGGTAACTACCAGCAGATCGAAATCCCTGCCTAAATGCACCGTGATGGGAACGACCTTCGACGGGTCCAAAAGCGGATGGCGCCCGTCCTTGATGTGAATGATTCCCTTTTTGTTAAAACGGGGCTCACTGGCCTGATAATGCCGGGAGAGCGCCGCCTTGGCAAATATAAAGTCCAGTCTGGTGAGAACCTCGAAATCGGTCAGAAGTTCGTCCTGATACGGGACCAACTGATTGCTTAGATCGGCCAGTACCATCTCGATCTCTTTCTGTTCCTGGATTTCCAGGGCACGTAAGTCATTGTTCAGCTTAAGGATTGCCATAGGTTCGATAAAGAGTGTGGAACCGGTGGAGGACTGGTCGTGAACCATGCCCGGGACATTGGACTTGTGCTCGGATTTGACGGGAAGACAGTATCTTCCGTCGCGCATGGTGATGACCGCATCCTGTAAATAGGTTCGGTTGGAATTCAGGATAGAATTCAGCTGAGTGTGAATCTTGTCATGAATATTCTTCATGGAGCGCCGGACGTGGTGAAGACCCGGACTGGCATCATCGCTTACTTCCTCTTCAGAAAGGATACAGCGCCTGATCTCCGTATTTACCGGGGTCAGTGGTTCCAGCACGGAAAAAAACTGCTCCAGAGAATCCTCCGGAAGCTCTGAATCCTCGTGCCGCCCGTATGATTTGGCGCGGGCCGCGGTAGTAAGTAAGGAGCTGACGGAGAGAAGTTCCACGATACCGAGGGAACTCCCCACCTCCAGCCGTTTTAAGGAGGCGCGGATATCTTTGACGCCTCCGAAAGATATGCCGCCTTTCTGGCGCACCCTGGTAACTGCGTCGGTGGTCTCCCGCTGAGCAGTTACGATCTCATCGTAATCGATGGAGGGTACCAGCCTGCGGCAGAGTTCTTTTCCTGATTCACAGGAAGCGTACTCTGCAAGCTGAACTATTATTTTATCGTATTCTAACGTTTTTAATGCTTTCTGATTCATGATTTCCTTTCTCTGTTTCCAATATAATATCAGACGATGGCGGACAGCCCTGATGGGCGGTAGTGATTACAGTATATCATAAATACAGTATGGCCTGCAATCATATAAATCTTCAATCTCGCCGCGTTTAAGCCGTTGGATTGGAACGAAACCATAAATCAGAAAAGCGTGCTGCAGGGGATCTTATCTGAGAAATGGTGAGAGCTCCACACGAACGAAATATCCCTGTTCATGATGACAGACAGGGCAGGCTTTCGGGGCCTGAAGGCCATGGTGGATATGGCCGCAGTTTAAGCAGATCCATCCGGTCTCTGCATCGGATACAAAGAGCTTATTCTGCTCCATATAGTCGGCAAACAGCTGAAAGCGGTCTCCGTGTACTTTCTCTATTTCAGAAATGAGGGAGAAGGAGGAGCTGATCTGCAGAAAGCCTTCCTGCTTCGCCACTTCTGCAAAATTTTTATAGACATCCTGATATTCCTCATATTCATTGTGGCGTGCGGACTTTAATAAATCCACAGTCTGATCGTATAAGTCCACCGGGTAGCCGCCGTCGATGAAAATGGTCTCGCCTTGTAATTCTTTGAGATATTGATAGAAAATCTCTGCATGCTCTTTTTCCTGCCCTGCAGTATAGGAAAATACGGCCTGTATAACCGGAAGTCCTTCCTTTTTCGCCTGGCTGGCCGCAAACGTATAGCGGTTTCTGGCCTGGCTTTCTCCTGCAAAAGCACGCATCAGATTTTTGACTGTCTCACTGTTTTTTAAATCACTCATTGTAAAGTCCTCCTTGGATAAATTTTCATGTGATACCAACAGTGTCCCTCTAAATCCATATTTTATACTACTTGGACGGGCTGGATGTGAATAGTCACATTTGGTTGACTGCAGTTCGCTGTGTTTCTTATCTTTTCCTTGCATAAAACAGAGAAGAAACGTATAATAGGTTTAGGTCTTCTGCAAAGGAGGGTGTGTATGCCGGATAAAAGCGGGCCAGATGATAAAAAGACGGAACCGCGCCGTTTTATCAGCGAGAAAATTGTGAAACAGCCCAGAACAAAGAGAGAGATCATGAGAAGGGCAGTCGCCCTTTTATTAACTGCGGCCCTTTTTGGAATCGTCGCGGCAGTTACTTTTGTTGTTTCCAGACCGGTGGCGGAAAAATACCTTGGAAAAGAAACTACAAGGGAGACTACTCCGGTAACAATACCGAAGGATGACCCGGAACCATCGACGACGGAGGAAACCGAGCCGACTCAGGCCACCACAAAGGAGTCTGAGCCCATCGAAGATCTTTTGGAGTCAGCAATGAAAAAGTATCCGTTCAGCATCGATGATCTGAATACCCTGTACGGGAATTTAAGAGCGGTATCGTTAAAAGCGGGAAAAGGAATCGTGACGGTTCATTCCGTTAAGACGCAGACAGACTGGTTTAATAATCCGGTCGAGAATTCAGGTCTTTACGCGGGAGCGGTAATCTCCTCTGCCAATGAGGAACTGCTGGTACTGACACCGGAAGGTGCAGTTGAGGCGGCGGATTCGATTCGGGTGGCATTTTCAGACGGTACGGAGGTTCAGGGAACGATCAGACAGACGGACAAGCTGTCAGGCATGGCAATTGTGAGCGTTCCGACTGCGGAACTGGGAAGAGCGCTTTTAGAGGAAGTTAAGGCGATTGAACTGGGGAATTCCTATTCCGTAAAACAGGGAGATCTGGTAATTGCAATCGGAGGACCAGCCGGCATGGTGCATTCCACCTGTTATGGTTTTGTATCCTATATAGCGAAGAATGTTCAGATGACGGATGGGATGACCCGTATCATTTACTCTGATTTAAAGAGCAATGCGGCGACAGGAACATTCCTCATGAACACGACCGGTCAGATTATCGGCTGGGTGACTGACGAGTATAAGAGCGAAGGCAGCGAAGATATGACTGTTGCCATGGCTATCTCTGACTACAAGAGCATTCTGGAGAAAATGAGCAACGGCAACGCGTTCCCGTACTTTGGCATCAAGGGCCAGGAGGTCAGCGCGGTCATGAATGAGAGCGGGATGCCGCTCGGCGTTTATGTGGTGGATGTGAATGCAGACAGTCCTGCCTATAATGCAGGGATCCAGTGCGGAGACATTATTACGGTTATGGGCGGTGAGAACATCGTTACCATGAAGGATTTCCAGGTGAAGCTGGAGGCATCGACACCGGGAGAGGTATTACCGGTAACGGTACTCAGAAGCGGCAGAGATGAATATAAAGAGATTGAATATCAGATAACCATAGGAGCCAGGTAATCTTCCTGGCTTCTGTGACGCTTAAAAAGGATATGGAGGAGAACAATGAGATATATAGAGACATTTCGGGAAGGGATGCATGTATCGGATGTATACTTATGTAAGAATAAGCAGATAGCCCTGACCAAGGCAGGTAAAGAATACGGGAATTTAATCTTACAGGATAAGACGGGTACCATCGATGCAAAGATCTGGGACTTGAGCTCTCCGGGAGTGGGGAATTTCGAGACGATGGACTATATCTATATCGACGCGGATGTCACCATGTTCCAGAACTCGAATCAGCTGAATGTGAAGCGGGTCAGAAAAGCGGAGGAAAGCGAATACATACCAGGGGATTATCTTCCGGTGTCCGCTAAAAACATCAGTGAGATGTATGAGGAACTGACCGGACTGATTAAGTCGATCCGAACTCCCCATTACAGAAAACTGGCAGAAAGCTTTTTTGTGGAAGACAAGGCTTTTGCAAAGGCATTTCAGTTTCATTCTGCGGCAAAGAGTGTTCATCATGGGTTTGTAGGAGGCCTTCTGGAGCATACACTGAGCGTTGTGAAATTATGTGACTATTACGCAGGGTATTATCCGCTGATTAACCGTGATTTGCTGCTCACTGCCGCTATGTTTCATGATATCGGCAAGACGAAGGAGCTCTCTGTATTTCCCGAAAATGATTATACGGATGATGGTCAGCTTCTGGGGCATATCATCATCGGTACAGAGATGGTGTCAGAGCGGATTCGTACAATTCCGGATTTCCCGGCGAAGGCTGCTACGGAGCTGAAGCATTGTATTCTTGCTCATCATGGAGAACTGGAATACGGTTCACCGAAGAAACCGGCTCTTTTAGAGGCGCTGGCATTAAACTTCGCGGATAATACCGATGCCAAGATGGAGACTATGATCGAAGTGCTGAAGGGTGCGGGAGATAATAACGGCTGGCTTGGATTTAACCGGCTGCTGGAGACGAATGTGAGAAAGACATCAGAGTCCTGATATATAGAAGTGCAGGAAGTCCTATTATAAAGCACAGCTGAAAGGAGCAGCGGCCGGAAACGTACGGCCGCTGCCCCTTGCTTTTACAGATGGTAATGCTGGAACAGCTGCCTGCGCAGCTGTTCATTCCCTGAGATCTCCGCGATGAGATCCAGCCGGTTTTCTTTCAAAAGGATGGAGATTAGGCTGGCCATACGGACTTCCCCTTCTTTTTCCCCCTCCCTCTTTCCTTCCAACTTTCCATCTGCAATCAAATCATCGATCGCCTGACACATGGTATACCCCTCCTCTCGTCCAGGAGCGGCTAAATACTTCATCAGCCGCCGGTTTTCACCCAAAAGGCCCATGACTGCCGTCAGGGCATTATCATCCAGCATGGATATCTGGTCATGGTTTGACGTGATATAGTTGTAAAATTTACTCTTGTCTGTACTATATTTTAGCATACCGAAGACCTGTTGTAAACCCGTTTTGTAGAGGCTCAGATTTTCAATTTTTCTGATATCGACAAGATTGATGCGGTAGTCGGGAAGAGCGGCCAGAAGATCCGGAATACATTCCGTGGGACCTCTTAAATCCAGCATATCGTAGAGACTTTTTGGACCATCCCATGGATCCTTTCCACAGTACAGGACCAGTGTGAGGACAGGCTGGAGTTTGTCACGGCGGGTGATGCCGGACAGAAATTCCGGGCTTTTGGCAAGATCTTTCTTTTTCCTGTGTTCCTTTTGAATCTCTGTAAGCTGTTCCGTATAATCCAACGCATCATAAGTCAGGCTTCGAATGGGCATGCCGTAATGGATCTCTCCCTGAGCCTCGCAGCCTGCAACGATAAAGCAGGCGCCTATGGATGCTTTCATCGCGATATCGCGCCGTCTCTGAATTGTTTGTTTCCTGCCGCTGCGGTTCGTTATCGCGATTCCGGATTCTGTAGATACCGGTGACAATAATTCCGCTTTTAAAATCTGTTTTCCATGGAAAATCTCGGCATTATACAGGTCCGCAAAACGGGCCGGGTCCTGCAGCAGCTTTTTAATATAAAAATCCTGTCTGGGCACACCACCATTCCTTTCTTATTTTAATTTGTTGTAAGTTCGTCATGGAAATGCCGGCAGAAGTGCCAGAGATACATGAGTGATAAGATGGATAAAATCCCATAATTAGACTATGTATTTCAGTATATCATAATCGGGCTCTAAAGGCAAGGAAAAACTCTTTAGAAGAGTGAAAAATACCGCCATATTAATTGCAACTTTCTGGGCGATGAGTTGAAACCTTCTGCAAACCATGGTAAACTGAACGAAAAGGGATTTAAACAGATCGTTGATCAGGCAGGAAACAGGTGACGATGCAGACGATAGACTTTCGGCTGCATCATATTGTGCGGTACTGTGGTTTGGAGAGGGGGAATGCATTCGCTGTGAGTTTTGAAGAAACATTTCATAAAATAAAGGGTATCGAAAAACTGCTCCAGCTTAATCCGCGGTTTTACGGCTGGTGCTATTTTGGAAAGATTCATTCTATGTATCTTTACAGTGATTACGATTATGAGGAGTGGTTAGAAATTCAGAATCTTCGGATGGTGATGGAGTCAGAGGACAAGGAATATCGCATGACTCTCTTTTTTCGGGATGTCACTTCCTTCTATCTGGCGCAGTCTGCAGGGATCAGTGGATTTGAGATCGAATGCAGCGATGATCATGCCTTTGGAGACCGGAGGAATTTTCATGTGTTTGATTTTGAGGAAGGGGATATCCGGTTTTACTGCAGAGAGATAGAGATAGAAGAAGTCGTGAACAGGGAAATGATAAAGAGAAAGGAAGAGGGCGGATTGGCTTATCACGGTGATTGAGCCATTGGAACAGGCAGCCGGGAGGCTGGAAGGAGGAGCGGATATGGAGTTTGGTATGCCGTTTTTGATGGAAACGGATACTCTGGAGGAGTGTGCCCGGCTGTGCAGCCAATTGGGACTGGGTTTTATAGAACTGAATATGAATTTTCCTCAGTGTCAGCTGCCGGAACTTTCGGCAGACCGGCTGCGGCGGATTATGGATCAGGAACATCTGTATTTTACGATCCATCTCGACGAGAATCTGAATGTCTGTGATTTTAATCCAAAAGTCCGGCAGGCGTATCTGGAGACCGCCGTAGAGACAATCGAACTGGCAAAGGCCATTGGAGCTCCTGTGATCAATATGCACCTTGCAAAGGGAATCTATCTCACGCTGCCGGGGAGAAAGGAATATCTGTTTAAGCGGTATGAAGAGGAGTACCGGAGGCATATTGCGGAATTTGGAGAGATGTGCCGGGACGCAGTCGGTGACGCGGCGATACATATGGCGGTTGAAAATACGGAAGGATTTATGGTACATGAGAGGAAGGCACTGGAACTTTTATTGCAGCAGCCCTGTTTCGGGCTGACACTGGATATTGGACACAGCCATGCCGCGGGGAATGTGGATATTCCCTTTTATCTGGCGTATGAAGACCGGCTGATTCACATGCATGGCCACGATGCAAAGGGTAAGAGCTGCCATCTGGCGTTCGGTGATGGAGAGATCGATCTGGAGGAACGGCTTTTGATGGCAGAAAAGGCAGGGGCCAGAGTGGTTCTGGAAACAAAGACGATAGAGGCGCTGACGAAGACCGTATCATGGCTTCGGAAGTGAGCGGCGGCAGAAGGGGAGATTATGAAGGACATTCTCAGGAAATGTGAGAGCCTGGAGTATCATCAATTGAAGCCGAGAGCCGTGGACGGAGAGTGGTATCTTGAAACGACGCTGTTTGCCAACCATCACAACCCGGAGGTGGAGGAATTGTTTGCATTGCCGTTGGAATGTTTATTGCGGAACCTGCTGTTGAGTACAGGTGCAATTGATTTCTGTATGGCCAGCAAAGCGATTCTGGAAACATTCAGCAAGAACTATGAAATCTTTAATCTGCCATATTTATTTGCAAGTTCGGAGACGTACCACTTATGTTTCTATCCTGGTGGGGCTTGTGCTGGTCACGTATATTCCGGCTGTCAGCATGGCGCTTCCGACGATGGCCGGGCTGGTCAAATAACAAAAAATCAAATATGGTTTTACGCAGTTGAAAAACCGTCTGACACAGTGAGTGTGTGGCAGGCGGTTTTTTGTGGCTCCAAACCTGCTGTCCGGTGACTGCAAACGTTTTTAAATAAAAGATTTAGAATTTCTTTCGTTTTACACGTCGTTCATTTTAAGATTGCCCATATATCCTAGTATTGCAGGCAGGAAGGGAAGAATTATGCGTGTTTGTGGCATAATACAGAGAGGCAGGGCTTTTAGGAACCCGGCGTTCATGATATACTGTAGTTTGAATCTGTATCAACCATAAAATATCAAAAAGCGAGGAGAGATACCATGGAAACAAATCACATTCTGCTGGTAGAAGATGATAAGGAGATTAGAGAAGGAGTCGAGATATATTTAAAGAGCCAGGGCTATGAAGTATTCCAGGCGGCCGATGGAATCGAGGGCCTTAAGATTCTGGATCAGGAAGAGATACATCTGGCTATCGTGGATGTGATGATGCCGAGAATGGATGGCATTACCATGACTGTCAAGCTGAGAGAAAAATACGACTTTCCGGTTATTATCCTTTCCGCAAAGACGGAGGAGGTCGATAAGATCATGGGACTGAACATCGGCGCCGATGATTATATATCGAAACCCTTTACTCCGATGGAGCTGCTTGCAAGAGTCAATTCCCAGCTGAGACGGTACAGAAAGTACCTGGATATGCTGGAGGCAAAGGAACTGAAGGAAAAGAGCAATATTTATGTCATTGGCGGGCTGGAGCTTAATGAGGATACGGTAGAGGTGACCGTGGACGGAAAGCCGGCGAAGCTTACGCCGATTGAATTTAAAATACTTGCTCTCCTGATGAAAAATCCGGGCAGGGTATTCTCTGCGGAAGAGATATACGAACGTGTGTGGAATGAGCGGGCGATCAACACGGACACCATCATGGTACACGTGAGAAAAATCAGGGAAAAGATAGAAATTAACCCGAAGGAACCCAAATATTTAAAGGTGGTGTGGGGAGTTGGATACAAAATTGAAAAACAGGCATAGAATCAGCGCGCTGCTGTCCGTTCTTATCGTAGTGGCGGCGGCTGTTATCATGACGGGATTGTACCCGTTTTTTGAAAAAGAGGCGGGACGCCATGAGGAACCCGTATATGAGGATCAGGCATTTTTGCGTCATCTCGTCTTTGGCAATTACGTGCTGGATTTGGAACAGTCCCAGTATGAAAACGGTGTGGTGATTTCACCTTTCGAGCAATTTTTTCCTGAAGGCGCCTATGAACTGAAAAACGGATCTATGGACGGATTCGGGGCGCAGGCATCTGCGGCACCGGAAGGGACGGATCAGCTGGAGGATATGGATCGGCCGGAAGGTGAGGCGGCAGCGGAGACGGACAGCCGGACACCGCGGGTGACCGCATCGGCAGCGGGGGAGAACCCTGCGGTATCAGGGGAAAGCAGCCCCGGTGCAGATGCCGATGTCCATGCGGCGGACGAAGCCGCAGTATTTGCGGGGGAAGATACCATATCTTTCCCGGAAGATATCAATTATGAAGCTCTCACGGACGAGGAGAAACGATATATGGCCGAGGAGCGGCAGGAATACCTGCGCAATCTCCGTCAGAACTGCATGATGGAATACGAGAGCTGGAACCGGTATTTTGGAAGTATCAGGAATTCCATAGATTATCAGGTGCTGGATGATAACGGAAGCATTCTGATGAATTATGCAAAGAACAGAAACATCTTATCCGACGACGATTATGTATTCCGCGTTGTGATGCATTACGACGACCAGGGAAGGATGGATGTGATGCAGCTGGGGGGAGAGGACACAACATATCTTCTGAACGTGATTCAGAAGTTCGGAGAAGTCGATCCCATGGAAGAGTATTACTGGGAGCAGTACAGCCATGAACCACAGCTAAAACTGGAGAATCCGAAGAACATCACATTTGCCTACGCTATGACGGAGCAGCAGCTGGCCGAGTATTCTCTGGCGAGAAGCTCATCCTGGAAGTCCTATTATAATTCGGGAATCGTAGCAAACGTATTTGCAGGCCTGGGAGTTTTTGTGGCATTAGCCGCGTTTCTGTTATCCTGCTGCGACGTGACACGGGCGGATGACAGCAGGGTGTTCCGGGCTCCTCTTGGAGTTGTCCTGGGGGTTGGGGCCGGAGCGATCGGCTTTGGCTACAGCCTGACCAGCCTGGTGGCTGTGACCAATCATGGGAGCCTGTATTCCGGGCTGATCCGTGCCAATTTCCTGCCGAAGGCAGCGGATATGATGGTGAAGCTGTGGAACGTATTCTGGTGGTGTATTCCGTTTGCAGTGATCTACTGGGCCGTCCTTTGTATGCGGGATGTGTTCCACATCGGATTGAAGCGTTATATCAGAGAACGGACGTTATGCGGACTGTTTTACGGCTGGTGTGCAGGACTCTTCCGAAGGCTGTATGCGTTCCTTGGAAGCATCAATCTGCAGGATCATTCGGACAGGACGATATTTAAGATTGTCGGTGTGAACTTTATTATTCTGGCTGTATTATGCAGCCTGTGGTTTTTTGGAATCGGCGCACTGATTATCTATTCGTTTGTGCTGTTCCTGGTACTACGTAAATACTACCGTGACCTGACCCGGAAATACAGAATCCTGCTGCATGCCACCAATCAGATTGCCGAGGGTAATTTGGATGTGACGATTTCCGAAGATCTCGGTGTGTTTGAACCGTTTAAAACTGAGGTACAGAAGATTCAGAGCGGATTCAAGGTGGCGGTGGATGAAGAAGTAAAGAGTCAGAAGATGAAGACGGACTTAATTACCAACATGTCCCATGACTTAAAGACGCCGCTAACAGCGATTATTACCTATGTAAATCTGCTGAAAGATGACAACGCGGTGCCGGAGCAGAGAAAAGCTTATATTGACGTGCTGGAACAGAAGTCCATGAGACTGAAATCATTGATTGAGGATCTGTTTGAAATCAGCAAAGCCAACAGCAACAATGTGACGCTCAATCTGGTCAATGTGGATATTGTGAGTCTCTTAAAGGAGGTAAGCCTGGAACTGAGCGATAAGATCGAAGAGTCCACCATTGATTTCCGGTGGAATCTGCCGGACGAGAAGATCGTCCTGCCGCTGGACAGCCAGAAGACATACCGTATTTTCGACAATCTGCTGACCAATATCATGAAATACGGCATGCCGAATACCAGGGCATATATCGATATGAAACGGGACGATGGCGGAGTGGTCATTACCATGAAGAATGTGTCGGCCAGCGAGCTGGATTTTAATCCGGAAGAGATAACGGAACGTTTTGTCCGCGGCGACCAGTCGCGCAATACGGAAGGCTCCGGCCTGGGGATGGCGATTGCCAAGAGCTTTGTGGAACTGCAGAACGGAAAGATGAATGTTGAAGTTGAGGCGGATTTATTCCGTGTTATTATCCGGTGGCCGGTAGAGCAGAGTACGGCTGCGGAAGAAGTCAAAGAAGAACTGTAAGAAGAATTTATGAGATGCGGTCCGGCAGCCGGGAAGAACATTTCCGCCTGGTGGACCGCATTTTTTATTTTCTGGGTCATTTTGAAAATTATTTTCAAAATGATCTTGAAATAGAGATGGGAACTGGTTATACTAAGGATGGCCGGACAGAAGACTGCCGGCGATAAGAAAGAGAGGGTGTATGGTCATGATAATACAAAGTAAAAAGGTCTGGATCGCAGGCCAGTTTATACCAGCTCAGCTCGAGGTCGTAGATGGAAAGATCACTGCGGTCCGCGAATATGGCGAAAGATCCGTAGATCAGGATTATGGAACCAAAAGGATTGTTCCTGGGTTTATCGATGTGCATACCCATGGAGCTTATGGATATGATACCAATGACGGGGAGCCGGAGGGCTTACGCAACTGGATGAAACACATACCGGAGGAAGGCGTTACCTCCATTCTTCCGACTACGGTGACTCAGATGCCGGATGTACTGGAGAAGGCTGTGGCCAATGTGGCATCGGTGGTGGATGATGGTTATGAGGGAGCCGAGATCCTCGGAATTCATTTCGAGGGACCGTATCTCGATATGGATTACAAGGGAGCCCAGCCGCCGGAAGCCATCGCACAGGCTCTCGTTGAGCAGTTCAAACGGTACCAGAACGCCGCTAAGGGACTGATTAAATATATTACGCTGGCTCCGGAGCACGATGCAGACTTTGCGCTCACAAAATACTGTAAGGAGACCGGAGTGGTAGTCAGCATGGGCCATTCGTCTGCAACCTATGAGCAGGCGCTGATGGGCATAGCCAACGGTGCGACCTCCATGACGCATGTATATAACGGCATGACGCCTTACCATCACAGGAAGCCGGGCCTGGTGGGCACCGCATTCCGGGTAAGAGATATCTATGGAGAGATCATCTGCGACGGCTGCCATTCCCATCTGGCTGCGCTGAACAATTACTTTACGGCAAAGGGCCGTGATTTCGTCATCATGGTGACGGATTCCCTGCGCGCAAAGCACTGCCCTCCGGGCGGCAGCTATCAGCTGGGCGGCCACGATATTGAGATCAGGGAGAATGGACTCGCCTATCTAAAGGGGACCGAGACGATCGCAGGAAGCACGCTGTATATGAACCGCGGACTTCGTATTCTGGTTGAGGATGCGCTTCTTCCATTTGATCAGGCGCTTAATTCCTGTACGATTAATCCGGCCAGATGTCTGGGCGTAGATGACAGGAAGGGAAAACTGGTGGCCGGTTATGACGCCGACCTCGTGGTGCTGGAAGATAATTACGATGTGGCACAGACGTACTGCAGGGGAACTGCAATGCTGTAATGGAGCTGTGCCGTTGATAACAGGAAAGAGAGACTGTGGCAGGCCGAGAAAGAACCGGTCGAGATGCCCCGGTCTCTCTTTTTATTATTAATGTAAAAAAGCGGCCCCAAAACAGGATTTCTTACGAATTCCAGAATATTCTGCAAAATCATGACGCCAAAAAGACTTTATAGTATAATGAAAAAAAAGAAGCGCGGTTTTACAGCGAGCGAGGTGTGATATGAAGAGGAACCTGTATTGGCTGCCCGTGGCTCTGGCTTTCCTCATCGGAATGGCCGCTGCGGGCTGCAGCAATAAGCAGAAGCCGGAGGAAACGGCTTCAGAGGCAGTCACTGCTGATACCCATGAAGAGGAAAGCGGGGAGCGGGAGACGGAGAGCAAGACTGCCGAAGAGACCCGGTCCTATCCGGCAGGAAGCAGGGAGGATGACTATATTCTTCCGGAGGCGCAGAACCATATCTATACGCAGGAGGAGCTGTCGGACTTAACCAGGGAAGAGCTTCGCATTGCCAGGAATGAGATCTACGCAAGGCACGGCCGTAAGTTTAAGAGTGATGATCTGAATTCATATTTTTCAGGGAAATCCTGGTACCGGCCTTCTGTCGATGGAGATGCCTTCGATGACAGTGTGCTGAATGAATCGGAAACCGGCAATTTAGCAGCCGTGAAAGCGGCGGAAGAGAATGCCCCTTCAGAACTGGTGACATGCCCTAAGATCGGCAAAGAGGATTTTCCAAGGATTGACGGTTCCACGGCGACGATTCCCCTGTCACAGGCCATTTACCGTCTTGCCGCGGATGCGACGGAGCGGGAGGCGGAACGATTGATCCGGCATGATAAGACGACTCAGGCGTATTTAAAACTGATCCGGGATCAGGGAACGGATCTGGTTATCGCCTATGAACCCGGAGAGAGCGTTAAAAAACGTCTGAAGGAAGAGGGAGATAATCTGATTATCAAACCGATTGGCCGGGACGCGCTGGTATTTATGGCCAATCAGGGGAACCCTGTAAATTCCTTAACCGGAAGACAGGTGATCGATATCTATTCCGGTAACATCACGAACTGGAAGACGGTGGGAGGCAGCAGCCGGGCCATACGGGCGTTTCAGAGGCCTGTGGACTCCGGCAGCCAGAATCTGATGGAGAAGCTTGTGATGAAGGGAACTGCCATGGCGGAGGCACCGCAGGACTTCGTGGTTTCGGAGATGGGTGAACTGATTGAAAAGGTTTCCGCCTATGATAATACGGGGGAGGCTCTCGGTTATTCGGTCTATTATTATGCAAAAAACATGTATCAGAAACCGGAACTTAAATTTATGGCGGTCGACGGCGTTATGCCCTCCAGCGATACCATACGGGACGGAAGCTATCCCTATGTCAGCGATTTTTATGCGGCGGTCAGGAAGGATGAACCAAAGGATTCAAACGCGTACCGCCTCTTTGAATGGCTTACCTCAGATGACGGCCAGGCGCTGATTAATGCGCTGGGGTACGTGGGAGTAAGGGACGAAAAGAAGCTTCTTCCCCAGGGCTTTGAAGGGGAAGATGAGGTGTTTCAGGCGGAGATTCCGCTTTCAAAGGGTGAAGTCATACTTGCGGATGGAGACTATCTTTACGGTGAAAATGGGATCGCGGTGTTCGACCGTTCCATGAATCTGATGAAATTCATCAGGCATGTGGAGAGTCAGGCGATTTCCCCGTTTCTGGTCTGGGACGGCAGCGGCCTGCTTTCCATGCAGGACACTCTGACAGGCAATTACGGGCTTTATTCCGTCGCAGAGGAGCGATGGGTCTGTGAACCGGTGTACAGCGATATCTATCAGACAAAGGACGGCTATGGGCTGGAACATGCGGTATGGGTGGAGTCGGGGAGATCGGGGGAATGGCATTACACCTACGATTATGCGGATAAAAATGGAGCAATCACAGAAAAGGGCGTACAGTCCGACAGGAAAATATGGGGAGAAGAGGGAAGTGAAGAGCTCTACTACGATGTGAAAGAGTTTATGGAGCACTACCCGGAGATCGCGATGGGACTGGAAGTGACATCGGAAGCCGTCTCCATTTATGGTACGGAGTTTCAGGAGAACATTGCCGTGATAGAGAAAGGAAACCGGAACTATTACTATAATATGAGGGGAAAATGTCTCTTCGAGTTCGATAAGAGCGGACTTCCTGCCGGGAAAGAGCAGATGATGTTCCCGATTATTGTAAACGATCATGTGGCCTTTTTATCTGTCTATGATCCCGATGGGACAGCTGTTTCCCGCGACTACATATACCGGGATGGCACTCTTGTGAAGACACTGGAATCCGGCAGTACATCCGGGAATGTCTCGGATATTGAAGAAGACTTTTATACCCGGACGGCTGGTAATTATCTTTATGTATACAATTATCAGGATGAACCGTGTGCGAAGTTTCTTATGGGATACTATACCAGCGACTGACGGCGGGGTCAGTCAGCCGGAGTGTGGTTTTCCAATTGCGAGACATCAGGAAACGATGAAATAACTGTGGAACTGCACGCTTTATTTATAGAATCAGAGACAGGAAAGGTGCCGCAGGGGCATATCATTTAGACCCCTGCGGCACCTTTCCTGTCTCTGATTCTATAGGATACGGACATTTTTTAAAGCACCGGTCTTTGCAAATTCCGTCCATTCGCAGACATTCACGGCGTGATCTCCGATGCGCTCCAAGTATTTTGCGATCATCAGAAGATCGATGCACTGGTCGGCGTGGTCGGCGGACTGTTTTAAGAGATCGATCACATCATTTTTTACCTTGGTAAACAGTTCATCTACGATGTCATCCTGTTTTTCGATGGACTTTGCGGCGTCGATATCCTGAGTGATAAAGGCGTCTATGGCGTTTCTCACCATTTCGCGGGCGGCCATGGCCATTCCCGGTATGTGACGCACGACATGATAGACGTGTTCTCCACGGATTCGAAGCACGAGTTCCGCGATATCGGAGGCATGGTCGCCGATACGCTCTAAGTCCGTGACCACCTTTAAGGCACTGGACACGACCCGCAGATCACCGGCCACCGGCTGCTGGCGGAGGATCAGGGAGAGGCAGCGGGCCTCAATGGAGCGCTCTAAGTCATTGATGGTTCGATCGCCGCGTATGATTCCCTCCGCCTTTTCAAAATCCTGGTCCTCAAATGCGATAAAGCACTGTTCGATGGAAGATTCCACCATAAAGCCCATCTGCTTGATGTCGTCGTTTAACAGCGTCAGCTCGTGGTCATAATTGATTCTTGTCGTCATTTTAAGTAAATCCTTTCTGAAATTAAGTTTACATAAATTAAAAACAGATCATCCAAACCGTCCGGTGATATAATCCTCTGTCCTGGAATCCTTTGGAGAGGAGAACAGTTCCGTGGTAGCCGCGTATTCAACGACCTCGCCAACCAGGAAAAATGCGGTATAGTCGGCAATGCGGGTGGCCTGCTGCATGTTATGGGTCACGATTGCTACCGTGTACTTACTCTTCAGTTCATCCATCAGATCCTCGATTTTCAGCGTGGATATGGGATCGAGGGCGGAGGTAGGTTCATCCATCAGAAGGACTTCCGGCTCCACCGCCAGGGCTCTTGCGATGCAGAGACGCTGCTGCTGGCCCCCGGATAAGCCGAGAGCGGATTTTTTCAGCCGGTCCGATACCTCATCCCAGAGGGCCGCGCCCTTTAAACTCTTTTCCACGATGGCGTCAAGTTCTGATTTGCTGTGGATACCATGGATTCTGGGGCCGTAGGCCACGTTGTCGTAGATGCTCATGGGAAATGGGTTGGGCTGCTGGAATACCATACCTACTTTTTTACGCAGAAGGGTGGTATCGACTCTCTGGTCGTAGATGTTTTCATTGTCCAGCAGGACCTCGCCTTCGATTTTTACATTGGGGACAAGGTCGTTCATACGGTTTAAAGTCTTTAAGAAGGTGGACTTGCCGCAGCCGGAAGGTCCGATAAAGGCGGTAATTTTATTGGTATACAGCTCCATGGAGATGTTTTTTAAGGCGTGATTGGTGCCGTAATATAAGTCCAGGCCGTTGGTTGCTATTTTTACTGTGCTGGTATTCACGATTCTCTAACCTCCTTGTTATGAGCACTTAGCGGACGTCTTTTGGCCGCTTACGTGCGATACATGTCATCTCCACTTAGTGAGGTCTTTCACGAACTTAGTAGAGTGACTTGTTGAATTTGTGGGATAAATATTTGGCAAGGCCGTTGATGGCGAGGACGATGAGGAGCAGGACCACCGCGATGCCGAAGGCCTGATCGTACTTGGCTTTCTGCATGGAGAGGTAGAGCTGGATGGTCAGCGTCCCGCCGGATTCAAAGATTTTTCCGAAAAAGTCCTTTGCCAGTAAGTAACCGCTTCCCGCGGTAAATAAGAGAGCCGCGGATTCGCCTACGATGCGGCCGATGGCCAGAATGACGCCGGTTACGATACCGGGCATGGCGCTGGGGAGCAGAATGGTGCGGATCATATACCATTTGGTAGCTCCGATTCCCAGTGCGCCGGAGCGGTAGCTGTCGGGGACTGTTTTAAGCGCTTCCTGGGTGGTTCTGGTGATAAGCGGCAGAACCATGATGGAGAGTGTCAGTGCGCCGGTTAGTATGGAATAGCCAAGTCCCAGCGTTGTGCCAAAGAATACGTAGCCAAACAGGCCGAAGATGATGGAGGGGATACCGGAGAGTGTCTCTGTGGTAAACTCAATGAGGCAGACGGCCCTGCCGCCTTTTGCGTATTCATTTAAGTAGATGGCGGCTCCCACACCCAGTGGAGTGGCGATGAGCAGCGTAATCACGACGATATATAAGGTGTTGACGATGTTTCCCAGGATTCCGAAGGTACCCCTGATTGTGCTGGGAACAGTGCTTAAGAATTCCCAGTTGATCTGCGGGATTCCGCGGAAAAAAACGTACCCCATAATTCCGATCAGAATCAGGATGGATATGGAGGCGCAGAGATAGATGAAAAAGGTAAGAACGGAATCGGATACCCGCGTCTGTCTGCGGCAGATGCTGTTATTTATAACAGAGTCTTTATGGAAGGGAACTGCGATTTCGTTAGTCATGCTGTACATCTCCTTTCTTTAAGAGCCTGGTCAGAGAAATATTAATGATCATAATAAATGCGAACAGGACAAGACCAATGGTAAAGAGCACCTGTTTGTGAAGACCTGCCGAGTAGGACATTTCCGATACGATCGCCGTCGTAAGGAAGCGGACGGAGTTGAAGGGAAGCGGGAAATTGACGGAGCTTCCCGATACAAGGCTGATCGCCATGGCTTCGCCGATGGCGCGGCCGGTGCCCAGAACGATGGCTGTTATAATACCTGATTTTGCTGCTGGAAGTACAACCTGGAAAATCGTCTGAATCTTTGTGGCTCCCAGAGCCAGAGAGGCGCTTCGCAGTTCCTTTGGAACGGAACGGAGCGCGGATTCGCTGATATTGATGACTGTGGGGAGAATCATCAGGGCAAGAACCAGGACTGCGGAGATTAAATTGGCACCGCCTGTGAACTGATGGGTTGTGGAGCCCTCGAAAATCTTAAGTTCCAGCTTATACATGAGAGGATTTAAGATCAGGATTCCCAAAAGACCATAGATAACGGAAGGAATCCCCGCCAGCAGTTCCACTGCCGGACGTACGATCCCTGCCAGCCTGGGCGGTGCCACTTCAGCGAGGAAAACGGCCGTCATGACGCCGATGGGAACGCCGATTAAAATGGCGAGAGCGGTTCCTGCAATGGAAGTCAGGATCACATAGAGAATACCAAAAGCAGGAACTGCGGCTTCCGGTTTCCAGACGGTGCCGAACAGGATATCGAGGATTCCTACCTTAAAAAGCGCGGGGGTACCGCTGATGATCATGTAAGCTGTGATGGAGGCAACCGCCAGAACGGCGAAAAAACCACAGACGGTAAAGATGATCTGCGCCGCATGTTCCACCGCGGATTTGCTGCCGCGTCCGGCAAAGATGGAGTAAGATTTCGGATGCATAAGATGGCTCCTTTCATTTATGCGGATAAAAGGAACGTAGTGTCTGTTACCCTGCTACGTCCCTTTTTATGATGTCTGTTTCAGCCGTCGGGCTTTTAGTTTGCCGGGATTAAACCAACGGATTTTACTAATTCGGTGCCTTCATCGGAGTAGATGTAGTCGAATAATGCTTTTACCAGGTCGTTCTGCTCGGAAATTTCTCCTTTGGTTGCCATAACGAACGGACGGCTTAAGAAATAAGATCCGGCTTTGATATTTTCAGGAGTTGCTTCTGTTCCATCCAGCTTTAAGGTCTTAACCGTATCGTCCAGAACGTCTAAGGAAACGTAGCCGATAGAACCGGGAGTGGAAGCAACCTTTGCCATAACTGCGCCGGTGCTGTCTAATTCATTGCTGTATTTGCAGGCGTCGGCCACATCGAGGATTTCCTCAAATGCGCTTCTTGTGCCGGATCCGGACTCGCGGCCGATGACTACGATCGGCTGATCAGTGCCGCCTGCCTCTTTCCAGTTGGTAATTGTGCCGTTATAAATGGAGGTCAGCTGATCTTTCGTTAAGTCTTCCACGGTGTTAGCCGGATCGACAACGACTGCGATACCGTCGATGGCTACAATGTTTTCAGCGATGCCGTTGGCTTTCTCTTCATCCTTTAATTCACGGGAAGAGTTGCCGATATCTGCGGAGCCGTTGTTTACGGCTTCCACACCGGCACCGGAACCGACGAATTCAGCCTGAACCGTGATGTTCGGATATTTTTCCATGAAGATCTCACTGAGCGCGGTTGCAAATTTTTCCATGGAGGTGGAACCTACCATACTGATGGAACCCTTTAAGTCTGCGGAAGCCGCAGGAGCCGCTGTGGTTGTCTCAGCGGAGGCAGTACCTGCTGTGGTTGTCTCAGCCTCTGACTGTGCGGTGGTTGGCGCCGCGGTTGATTCGGTTGTATTGCTGCCGCATCCGGCCAGGGTTCCCATTGTTAAAACTGCCATTCCGGCAAGTGCAAGTGTTTTTACCATGTTCTTTTTCATAATTGTTCTCCTCTTTTTCTGATATGATTTCTTACATTTCTTTTTATCTGACATTTGGAGTATACTAAGGAATTGAATCAGAAGATATCAGGATTGAGTATAGGTTTTGTAAAAGATGTGTAAAGTTGTCGGATTAGAGGAGCTTATGAAAATGTTAAAGAGTTTTTCATACTTTTTAGAAAGGCTTTAGGCAAACAACAAATTTTGGACACATTTGCCGTGTATGATAGGTATCAGAAAGCCCGACAGGGATTGAACATAGAAGAAGCCATGGTCATAAAGATAAGCGCGCTTGATGTGACCGGCTTCGCCAAATTATTACGAACAGTTTACATAGATGAAAATGCCGCATGCAGAAACCCGTTCGGTTCTGTCTGCGGCATTTATCGTGTTTATGATTCTTTTATATACTTTGCCGCGCAGTGTCCGCCCGGAGAGCATGAATTACGGGATGCCTTTTGGGTATGATGTTATGATTTGTTATCAGCAGCCCATTCTTGTTTATGTGTAGTCTTTTATAAACTGGGCTAAACCCCAATATAGACTACATATATAAATCAGATTTGTAAATACAATACGGCTTATATGTTTTGGTAAAGAGTATAAATGAAAGTGTTTTAAGCTGCATGATGAGATTCATAGTAAAAAAATCTTGCAAGTAATGCGGAGAAATGTTATAGTATATTTAAAGAGGAACAACCGCCCACAAGATGGGTTGGCCTAATAGTTGAATAGAAAATCCACCCTGCTACTGGTCAAGTTTAGGGTGGTTTTCTATGTTAAGCTAGCGACAAATCAAATAAATGAATGTCAGTAACGCTAAGATAAACATTCCAAAGGCCATTAAATCCTTAAAATCGAAATGTTTCATAGACATCACCTCCATCCTATGTAGAATGAAGGCCAACGCCACCCTGCAACACGATTGCTCCCTAAAGAAAGTATATCATATGAGTTCAAAGACAACAATAAATAAATGTACGAAATTCTCTGCCAGCAGTCCGTTTCACGGTCCGCGCAGTCCCTTGTAAACACCCCTAAATATCATAATAAAAAGCAACAAAAAGTAATAGCAGCTTAAAAGCAAAGAGTTATACTCATAAGCTTATTAAGTGATCCCTTTGATACGAGTGAAATCAAGATGTGTATAAAAATCAGGTATAATAAACAAGGAATCGCCAGAACCGGCATTTGCCGGAACTGGCGATTCCTAATTAAGGACTTATTTTAGAGCCCCTCTGATTATTTTTTTGCCGTCTTTTCTGCAGCAGATTCTTTTGGAAGGCATACATTTAAAATGATTGCCACCAGAGCAGCCGGAACGATACCGGAACCGCCGAAGATTAAGCGTACCGGTTCAGGAAGGTATGTAAGGGCAGCTGCATTGGAGCCAAGGCCGTAACCGAGGCCGAGGGCTACGGATACGATGGTAATGCTTCTCGTATTGACCTCTTCTTTGGTGATCAGCTGGATACCGCTGACTACGATGGAGGCGAACATCATGACAGCCGCTCCGCCGAGAACACTCTGAGGCATGATGGATACGATGGCCGCCAGTTTCGGGAATAAACCGCAGGCGATTAAGAATACGCCGCCGGTTGCAATGGCGAACCGGTTGACGATCTTCGTCATGCCGACCAGACCTACGTTCTGGCTGAAGGAGGTGTTGGGAAGTACGCCGAAGAGGGCCGCAAAGGAAGAACCGAGGCCGTCACACATAACGCCGCCGGCCAGTTCCTTATCTGTGGCTTCCCGTCCCATGCCGCCTTCCGTGATACCGGAGATGTCACCTACGGTCTCAACTGCCGTTACGATGAACATGATTCCAATCGGGATAATGGCGCGGGCGTCAAACACCAGCTTTACAGGCATCAGCTTCGGAATGGAAAACCAGCTGGCTTCGGCAACCTTATTCCAGTTTAAAACCCAGGATTTCGTCAGCTCTGCCGCAGCTCCGGTAGCCGGATCCGTGAAGGTGAAGGTATTGGGAAGAAGGAATCCCATGACTGCCGCCACCACGTAACCGATGATGATACCAATTAATATAGAAGATACGCTTGCAAATCCTTTGCAGAAATGCTTTAACAGTACGATGCTCAAAAGGACTACAAAGCCCAGGAATAAATTCTCCAAAGAGCCGTAATCCTTAGAACTGCTGCCGCCGCCGAAGGAACCGATGCCGACGCTGATTAAGGAAAGACCGATGGAGAGAACGACTGTACCGGTAACCACAGATGGGAAGAAACGGCGCAGAGGCTTTAAGAAAAAGCCCAGTACTGTCTCAAACAATCCGCCCAGCAGCGATGCTCCGAGAATGGCACCGTAAGCTGCGACACCGCCGCCCATGACGCCGGCCACACTCTGGCATACGCCGATAAAACCGGAGCTGGTTCCCATGACAATGGGAAGTTTGCCTCCCACCGGACCGATGGAGAAGAGCTGAACCAGTGTGACGATACCGGCTACCAGCATGGCATTCTGAAGAATTGCCACCTGTTCCGCAGAGCCGGCTGTGATCCCGCACGCGCCTGCGATTAAAAGAATCGGTGTTAAGTTTCCTGCGAACATGGCGAGAACGTGCTGAAGACCCAGCGGGAATGCTGTTTTAAGCGGCAGTTTTCCGTCCAGTTCGTAGGGAGATGAGTAATTTGTTTCCTGTTTCATATCAATGCCCCCTTTTAGGATAATAATGTTTCCATGAAAACTATACATAAAATGGCAGAATTTGTCAACAAATTACAATAAATGATACAATTTATTGAATTTTACGTAACAGTTCAGACGGCGGGAAAATTGGTGCGAAAACGGACGTTGAACTTGCTCATAAGACCGTCTTTGCACCAATTTTCACATCGGATGAATATCCGATGCTTCTTGACCGGCTTTTTCGGTCAAGAAGATGAGCCGTCTGAACTGTTACAATTTTATGGCAGAATGGGGAGGCGGAATCGGTTGCGGAACGGTTTTTCCTCTGTTATAATGAAAAAAGAGTTTTGAACGATGCGGAAAGGAACTGTGGAATTGGACATACTGGATTATTATAAAAAGCTGGTTGATTTTCTGGGAGAGGTTTTGGGAGAGAATGCAGAGGTTGTGCTGAGAGACTGCCGCAAACCGGACCACGATATTATCGCCATTGCCAACGGACACGTCAGCGGCCGTACGATAGGGGCGCCTATTACAGATTTTACGCTGTCCATACTGGCCAATGAAGAATGGAAAGAAAAGGATTATGTAGTAAACTATGAGGGGAAAGCGGCTCCTGATAAGCGGTTGCGTTCTTCGACGTATTTTATCCGGGAGGAAGGGAAACTGGTGGGACAGCTCTGTGTCAATATTGACATGACGCCGTATGAGCAGGTCATGGATCGTATCCGCCAGCTGAGCGGCATGGGGCTGATGAGCGACGGCGGCCAGTCGGGAATCATCTGTTCGGGCCCTGTCGAGAATTTCTCTGAAGATGTAATTGGAGATATGATGAAAAAAGCTGTGATCACCGTGGTGGGATCCAGCGAAGCAAAGGTCAGGGAGCGTCTGACGCAGAAGGAGAAGATTGAGATTATCGGAGAACTGAACCGCGCGGGACTGTTCCAGCTCAAGGGCGCGGTGGGCGCGGTCGCGGAGTATTTATACTGTTCTGAGGCGAGTGTATACCGCTACCAGTCTAAAATTCAGAAGAAGACGTAAGAAAAGAAGCAGAAGAAGAAAAATATGAGAAGAAATATATAAGAGGATATAGGTAAGAGAATACATACAAGACGATATACAAAAGAGAAAATGAAGGGGGATTTCTGATGAGTAAGAAATCGATGATCTTGATGATTGTAACACTGCTTTGTATTATTACGACGGTAGTTCTGCGGGGAGTTGTCGATAAGGCGGACGCGGAATATACAGAGGTTGAGGTGAGGGTTGTAAGTTCTGATACGGTATACCGGAAGATATTAGGGAAAAGGCAGATGCAGTATGATGTCTTTGTATCCTATCTGGGTCAGGAATATGAACTGAAGAATGCCCACAGCAGTGCGCCCTATATACCGGGACGCAGTGTGACCGCCTATTTATCCAAGGGTAACTTGTATGCGAACATTGAAGGGGTCAAGACCTCCACACCAGCTGCGATGGTCTACTTTGGCTTCCTGTTTGCTTCGTTTGCCATGCTGATTACTACTCTTTCGTCTTTTGGAAGCGGGCGGAAGAAATTAACCGCTGTTTAAAAAGGGCGGCAACATACATTTCAACTGAAACAGGAGAGAGGTCCGGAAGGCAATAGTCCGGGTCTCTTTTTTTATCTGGAAGGATAAATTATTATTATAATAAAAAAAAATCATTAAAATCATTGACATATCAAACAGAATAAGATAAAATTTTCCTATAAAATTATAAAAAATATATAAATAAATCGGAGGGAAATCATGGAGCGTACCGGAATTCAATATTCTACCTATGTACAGATTTTAAAAGAGGAACTCGTGCCTGCCATGGGTTGTACGGAGCCGATTGCTCTGGCCTACTGTGCGGCTAAAGCCAGGGAGGTGCTGGGCTGCCTTCCGGAACGCTGTGTGGTGGAAGCCAGCGGCAATATCGTGAAAAATGTAAAGAGTGTCATTGTCCCCAACACGGGAGGGCTGAAGGGCATCGAAGCCGCAGCGGCGGCAGGGATTGCAGCCGGAGATGCTTCCAGGATTCTGGAAGTCATCGCGGGGGTGACAAAGGAGCAGAAGGCACAGATCAGGGAGTATCTGGATCACGCAGAAATCTGTGTGAAACCACTGGATACGGATGAGATTCTCGACATGGTGGTGACGGTATACGGAGGCGGGTCCTGTGTGAAAGTGAGGATCGCGGGGTATCATACCAACATTGTACTGATCGAGAAGGACGGAGAGGTTCTTTATAAAGTGGGAGCTGTGGCCGCCAGGGAAGCCCAGATGGCGGACAGGAGCCTTTTAAATGTGGAAGACATCTACGAGTTTGCAAAGACGGTGGATTTAGATGATGTGAAAGAAGTGATAGGGCGCCAGATCGCTTATAATCGTGCGATTTCGGAGGAGGGCCTTAAGAACGACTGGGGCGCCAATATCGGAAGCGTCCTGTTAAAAGCCTACGGTGACGATATCCGCGTCAGGGCGAGAGCCGCGGCCGCGGCGGGATCAGACGCCCGTATGAGCGGATGCGAGCTTCCCGTCATTATCAATTCCGGAAGCGGGAATCAGGGGATGACAGCGTCTCTTCCCGTGATTGAGTATGCGAAAGAACTGGGATCCAGTGAGGAGGAGCTCTTCCGTGCCCTGGTGCTTTCCAATTTAATTACGATTCATCAGAAGACGGGAATCGGCCGTCTGTCTGCCTACTGCGGGGCGGTCAGCGCGGGATGCGGAGCCGGGTGCGGAATTGCCTTCCTGCTGGGGGGAGATTATAAAACGATCGCCCACACTCTTGTCAATGGTCTGGCCATTGTGTCGGGCATCATCTGCGACGGCGCAAAGCCTTCCTGCGCAGGCAAGATCGCGGCTGCGGTGGACGCCGGAATCATGGGATATTATATGTATTTAAACGGCCAGCAGTTTAAAGGCGGCGACGGTATCGTGTCCAAAGGCGTGGAAAATACGATCACCAACGTGGGCCGTCTCGGAAAAGATGGAATGAGAGAGACAGATAAGGAAATAATCCGTATTATGACGGAGTGCTGACAGAAAGGAAATATTCATGAGTACAATCGGGTTTTTAGGATTAACGAGGGCGGAGAGTCTGGCAGGAGTGATTGTGTTTTTCGCTCTGCTTTTTGGAATCAGCCGTCTGCCAAAGAAGAAGTTTTCGTTTGCCTCCAGAGTGCTGATCGGAACGGGAACGGGAACCGTATACGGACTGATCGTATGGGGGGTATCCGGCCGCACGGGGGTGTATGCGGCTGATCTGGGCCGATGGTTTTCTTTAGTTGGAAACGGATACGTCTCCCTTTTCCAGCTTTTGATCGCGCCGGTTGTCTTTACTGCAGGAGTGCGTCTCGTGATTCATACGCCTCTGAGTAAGACGGAAACGCCTCTGACCAAATGGAAAAAATGGGTGAATACGCTGATGCTGGCGGCCAGCGCCCTGATCGGCGCCTGCTTTGGCCTCTGGTTGAAAGTCGGCGCAGCACCGGGAGCGGATACCGTGGTCTTTTCCTGGGATGTCGGGGAGGGACAGAAGATTACCGATTCCATCGCGCATCTGATCCCCTCGGGTATCGGTTTTGACTTCCTTACCGGCAATGTGGCGGGAATCTTCGTTTTTGCCGTATTTATTGGTATTGCGGCCCGCAGAATGTCCGGCAAATATATGGATATGGTAAAGCCGTTTCTCGATTTCACAGATGCGGCGTTCTCCGTGATTACGAGTGTGTGCAAGGCCGTTATCGCCTACAAACCCATGGGAGCGGCTGCGGTCATGGCCGCATTTACGGCGGCGTACGGGCCGGCGTTTCTCCTTATGCTGGTGAAGATGCTGCTGGTTCTCTGTGCGGCGTCTCTGGCCATGCTGGCAGTGCAGATGATTCTGTGTGCAGTTTCCGGTGTGAGCCCGGCGGCATTTTTCCGTGCGGGAAAGGCGGCGATGAAAAAGGCTCTGGTTACCCGCTCCGGTTCTGCCTGTCTTCCGGACGCTCAGGAGGCGCTGGCGGCCGGGATGGGTCTTAATAAGGAGATTACCGACGAGGTGTCTGCATATGCGATTGCTTCGGGTATGCAGGGGTGCGGCGCTCTGTTCCCGGCTATGGCCGCGGTGTTTGCCGCAGGCTTAAGCGGCCTGACCATGACACCGGCGCTGGTGTTCGGCCTGGTGGTGGTTATCGTGCTGGTCTCCTATGGGATTACCGGAGTTCCGGGAACGGCCACCATGGCGGAATTCGGAGCTGTGATGGGAAGCGGAATCACCGGCGCGGTGAACGGCCTGGGACCGATGATCGCTGTCGATCCCATCGGAGATGTGCCAAGGACACTGATTAATGTAACTGGCTGTATGACAAATGCGATTATCGTAGAAAGAAGGGTGAGAGAGTGAAAACAGTGATTATCGGCGGTGTGGCCGCCGGAATGTCGGCGGCATCCAAGTTAAAAAGACTTCTGGGTGATGCGGTGGAAATCGTGGTTTACGAGAAAGGCGGAGAGGTATCCTTTGGCGCCTGTGGTATCCCGTTTTATATTTCCGATCATATTAAGCAGGGGAAGGAACTGATTGCCAGGACGGCGGAAGAGTTTGCCAAAAGCGGGATTCCGGTAAAGACTTACCATGAGGTGACTGCCGTGGATGCGGATGCGAAGACCGTGACGGTAAAGAATTTGCAGACCGGAGAGGTGTTTGAGGATACCTATGACAAGCTGGTGATCGGAAGCGGAGCGGGGGTGCGCCATTTCCCACCGTTCGACCGTTCTTACAGCAATTTATTCGAGATCCGCGACGTGGCGGATGGAACCAGGGTGAAACAGGCGTTATTCGATGAGAACCAGCGCCATGTAGTCATCGTCGGAGCCGGATTTATCGGCCTGGAATTGTCCGAGGCATGCAGGCATTACGGCAAAGAGGTAACGGTAGTGGAGCTGGCCGATCACGTGCTTCCGGCATTTGATCCCGAGGTCAGCGAGGCTCTGGAGGCCGAGCTAGCCGAAAACGGGGTGACCGTGCGTGTGGGAACGATGGTTCAGAGCCTGATCGAGGAAGACGGCCGTATCGTGGGCGCCGTGCTCTCAAGGGGAGACGGAACCGAAGAAATCCCGGCGGATATTGTGATCAACAGCGCAGGCATCGCACCTGCAACTTCGTTTATCACCAATGTGGAGAAGGCGAAGAATGGAGCCATCTGTGTGAATGAGCGGATGGAGACCAGCATTCCGGATGTTTACGCGGCGGGCGACTGCAGCATCATGAAATCCGCAGTCACCGGAGATTATATGTATGCGCCGTTAGGAACCAACGCCAACAAACAGGGAAGAATCATCGGCGATATCCTGGGCGAGGCACAGCCGAAGCCGTTTAAACTGATCGGAAGTTCGGCGCTGCGGCTGTTTGGCATGGATGCGGCAAAGGTCGGTTTATCTGAGAAAGAGGCGAAGGCCAGGGGGCTTAATTACAAGGCTCATACGATTACGGGAAACAGTTATGCGTCCTACTACGGAACGGAGAAGCTGAACATCAAGCTGATCTACGACGCCGATACGAGAAAGATCCTGGGGGCGGAGACGTACGGACAGGGAATTGTGGTTCCGAGAGCCAATTACTATGCCATCGCCATTTATGCCGGACTGACGGTGGACGAGATGGGATTTATGGATTTGTGTTATTCCCCGCCGTTTTCCGGTGTGTGGGATGCCGCTCTGATTGCGTCAAATACTGCGAAATAGGCAGTAAATAATATAATGTATAAAGGAGAAAGTATGAAAAACACAACCAAGACAAAAAAACGTTCCTGGATCCTGCGCTTTCTGGATAAGATCGAAACCGCAGGGAACAAGCTTCCGACACCGCTCACCATATTCTTTTACTTAGCTGTGGCGGTAGTCATCGTCTCCGGTATCGGTTCGGCCCTCGGGTGGAGCGCCGCAGGTGAAATGTACAACTCAGGCAGCGGTACGGTGGAGGAGGCCACGGTATCGATCGTCAGTCTGTTCAGCATTAAGGGGCTTCAGTACATGCTGACCTCCGCGGTAACCAACTTTACCAGCTATGCGCCGCTGGGATTTACCATTGTGATCATGCTGGGAATCGGCGTGGCGGAAAGCTCCGGCTATTTAAACGGCCTGATCCGCAAGGTGGTTAAGGTGACGCCGGCTGCGCTGGTGACACCGATGGTCGTCTTTATCGGCGTTATGACAAACGTGGCGGAAAATGCCGGCTATGTTGTCTTTATTCCGCTGGCTGCCATGATCTTCAAGGCATACAAAAAGCATCCCCTGGCCGGTATTGCCGCAGGATTTGCCGGTGTATCCGGCGGCTTCTCCGCAAACCTACTGATCGGTTCCGCGGATGCCACCTTATCCGGTTTCTCCACTGCAGCAGCACAGACGCTGGATCCGTCCTATACGGTTACACCGCTGGGAAACTGGTTCTTCATGATTGTATCGACGATCCTGATCACCATTGTGGGAACCTATATTACCGAGCGTGTGATCATCCCGCGCCTTGGGCCGTATAAGGAAAATGGAGACGGAACTCTGATCGAGGCGTCAGACAGCATTTCCGCGAAAGAAGAAAAGGCATTAAAGGCAGCTAACTGGGTATTTGTAGGAATCGTGGCATTCTATATCATCTGCTGTATTCCGAAAAATTCCTTTATGAGAAACCCGGAGACCGGCAGCTTAATCGACGGTTCCACCCTGATGAACGCCATTATTCCGCTGTTCACCCTGCTGTTTTTCATTCCTTCGTTTGTGTATGGGAAAATGTGCGGTACCTTCCAATCCGATAAGGATGTGGTGTCTTCCTTTAATAAAGCCATCGCTTCCATATCCGGTTTTGTGGCAATGGCGTTTGTTGCGGCTCAGTTTACCAATTACTTCAGTTATACCAATATCGGCCGTGTTCTGTCCTTCAAAGGTGCGGAGCTGTTAAAGAGCTTAAATGTGAACTCGGTTGTTCTCGTGATCTGCTTTATCCTGGTTGCAGGCTTTGTGAACCTGTTTATGGCTTCTGCATCCGCGAAATATGCGATCTTCGCTCCGGTATTCGTACCGATGTTTATGAAGATGGGATTATCCCCTGAGCTGACTCAGGTGGCCTACCGGATCGGCGACAGTACCACCAATATCATCGCACCGGTTATCGCATGGATTCCGTATATCCTGACGATTATGAAGAAATACGACAAGGATACCGGCTGGGGAACCCTGGTTTCCTCCATGCTTCCGTACTCCATGGCCTTCTTATTCTTCTGGTCTCTGCTTCTGGCTGTCTGGATGATTGCTGGCCTGCCGTTAGGACCTGGAGCGCCTGTATTTTACGGAGTTTAATGGAGTAAAACAGATGACGGGGTACGCCGGGTGCCCATAGTGAGGAGGAAGAACAATGTTTGAAGAGAGAGTAGGCCGCGTCTTACATAATATGGAGAAGATGGGCCTGGAGCAGATGATCATCAGCGATCCGCCGTCAGTCTTTTATCTGACCGGCAGATGGATACTGCCCAATGAGCGTTTGCTGGCATTATATTTAAATAAAAATGGGAACCACAGGCTGTTCATCAATAAACTGTTTACCGTGGACGGCGATATCGGAGTGGAGAAGGTCTGGTTTTCCGATACAGACCCGGCCTGCCAGATGATTGCAGACTGCACAGACCACGGCAAACCGCTGGGGATTGATAAGAAGATGGCGGCCAGGTTCCTTCTGGAGCTGATGGAACTGGGAGCCGGTTCTTCCTATAAAAATGCGTCCGAGTGTGTGGATGGAGCCCGCCGGATCAAGGACGAGGAAGAGAAGGAAACGATGATTCTGGCGTCCCGGTTAAATGATGAGGCCATGGCCCGTTTCCGTGGCCTGATAAAGGAGGGCGTGACGGAACTGGAGGTTGCCGCCGGAATGTGTGCGATCTATAAGGAACTGGGGACGGAAGGGCCATCCTTCGGCCCGCTGGTGAGCTTTGGGGCCAATGCGGCCATCGGCCACCATAAGCCGGATGGAACGGTTTTAAAGGACGGAGACTGTGTGCTCTTCGATGTGGGGTGCAAAAAAAACAGCTACTGCTCCGACATGACCAGAACGTTTTTCTATAAGAATGCAAGTGAAAAGGGCAGGGAAGTGTATGAGATCGTAAAGAAGGCTAATTTAGCAGCCCAGGCGGCCATGAAGCCGGGGATGAAGTTCTGCGAGATCGATAAGGTGGCCAGGGATATCATCACGGAGGCCGGATACGGCCCATATTTCACACACCGTCTCGGCCACTGTATCGGAATCGAGGTGCATGATGCCGGAGACGTGTCCTCCGCGAACCAGGACGTTGTGCAGGAGGGTATGATCTTTTCCTGTGAACCGGGAATCTATCTTCCGGGCGAGCTGGGAGTAAGAATTGAGGATCTGATGCTTGTAACGGCGGACGGCGCCGTGAGCCTGAACCGGGATTCTAAGGAGATGGAGATCATCGGCTGACGATCCGGACAGATACGCCGGGGAGGAAAAAGTAATCTGGAATATGGTACTGATCAAAGAAAATTTGCAAATAGACTGGACAGAAGCAGGGAATCTGTGGTAAATTGTCATGGCGTCATTTTTTACTTTGACAGGAGGATATTTTCATGGGAGCTTATCAGTTCAAGATTATAATAAAAGGAAGTAAACCACCGATCTGGCGAAGGGTCCTGATTCCGCAGGGAATTACGTTCGAGACGCTGCATCAGATGATTCAGACGGCATTTTGCTGGTCGGACTGCCATCTCTTTGAATTTGAGTTCCGGACTATGGGAATTCGTGTAACCGATGACCGGCTGGAGGAGGAGTTTTCGATGCCGGGAACTGTTTCCGGCAGTACGGTTATTGATGAACTGGTGGCTGATACGAAGAAATTTACGTATACATATGATCTGGGTGACAACTGGGAACATACCATTGAGGTGGAGAAGATTCTGGAAGAAGACACGGAGCCGTATGCGCGGGTGGTGAAGTATAAAGGTGATGTCATACCTGAGGACTGCGGCGGAATTTACGGGTATTATCACCTTCTGGATATTCTTGCAGACCCGAAAAAGCTTGAGGAATTAAAAGCGGAAAACGGGATCGATTACCTGGAATGGGCCGGGAACCAGGGAATGGGAACCTATGATGTGGAGCTTGTGAATGAAAAGCTGAAGGCGTTGTCCTTTTCGGAGGGGCGTGTTCCGGAGTCGGGAAAGCTGCTGCTGGAGGATATTTTCGGCTGTTATGATAAAGAAAGTATCACAGCACTGGCAAAACGCCACGGTATGAGCGGATATTCGAAGTATAAAAAGGAAGAACTGATCAGGGAGACTGTGGACTATTTAATCCGGCCGGAGGTGATGAGACGGTATTTCCTCTGTGCAAGAGATAAAGAGATTGAGCTGTTCGAGCAGATTCTGGAGGGCAATGGCTGGATTCCGTTGTATGAAGACGAAAATATAGATTATCTCTACGCAGGCGGCTATGTGACAGAGGCCGTTCAGCAAGGGACGTATCTGGTGGCTGATGATGTGAAGACGGCTTATGGAGTAATGAACACGGAGCAGTTTCAGGCTGAGCGCAGCCGCATCAGCCGGATCGGTGACTGCCTGTGTGCGGCCAACTCGCTGTACGCGGTGTCACCGGTATCTGCGGTACTCGATATCTTTAATGAGTATGCCTCCCCAAAGCTGACGGAAGGAGAACTTCTTGAGGCGTATGAAACGCTTTCTGCGGCCCGTCCGGTCGTGGAACTGGTTGATGGAAGGTTTGTTGACCGTGTACTGGCGGAGCAGAATACATATGAGGAACTGTACCGTATGCAGAGGAATATTCCTTACTATATTCCCTCCCTGACCGAGTTGAAATTTATGGCGGACAATGGCGGCTTCCTGATGGGGAAGGAGCTGCAGAAACTCGGGGAATTCCTGACTGGTGAGCTTGGTGTTAAAGATGAAGTGATTCCGGATATTCTGCGTGATGTCCAGTCTGCAATCAGTGTGGGTGCAAATTTACAGACCGTGATAGACGAGCTTGGAAATTACGGAGTCGTATTTTCTGAACAGCGGGAACTGGAGAAGTTCTCGAACGTGATTATAGACGTGTGGAACAACACACGCATGGTTATGAATCACGGGTATACGCCGCATGAACTGGTCAGGTATGGCTTCAGTGAGGCGCCGGGACAGAGGAAAAATGTTCAGAAGATCTATCCGAATGATCCGTGTCCGTGCGGAAGCGGGAAAAAATATAAAAAGTGCTGTGGAAAGAAGTAATACCGGCGAAAGAAGCGGAAGCTGCCTGATGGGACAGGGGCTTTCGCTTCTTTTATTTGGAATTGAAAATGGAATTAAATCCTAAAAAATGAGATGATAATAAAAAGTTAGGAAATGATTCCTAACTTTTATTGACAATGGAATAAAACAGGATTAAAATGTATATAATAGCAGAAGGAAAGGAGTGACAGAATGACAAAAATTAACCGTGAAGAGTATATGGACTGGCTGATCAGGTGGAAGGACCGTCAGATTATAAAAGTAGTTTCAGGCGTGCGCCGCTGCGGGAAGTCTACGATGTTTGACATGTTTCGGGAATATTTACTGACAGACGGAGTGAGCCGGAGCCAGATTATTATGCTTAACTTTGAAGATATTGAGTACGAAGAAATAACGGATTACCAGAAATTGTATTACTATATAAAAGAACGATTGCTTCCGGATCAGATGAATTATATATTTCTCGATGAGATTCAGCATGTAGCCGATTTTGAGAAGGCGGTGGACAGTCTTTTTATTAAGGAAAACTGCGATGTCTATATCACCGGTTCCAACGCATACTTTATGTCGGGAGAGCTGGCGACGCTTCTTTCCGGCCGTTATGTGGAGCTTAAGATGCTGCCGCTGTCATTTGCAGAGTTCTGCAGCACCTTGACGGAAACGGATTTTTCGCTGCAGCAGAAATTCAGCCGGTATTTGGAATACAGTTCGTTTCCTTACGTTACACGTATGGGATTGGAATTAAAAGATGCCAAAGAGTATCTGATGGATATTTACCATACGGTTCTTTTAAAGGATGTCGTGGCAAGGCTTAATATTTCCGATATCACCGTATTGGAAAATGTAGCAAAGTTTCTGCTCCACAACGTTGGAAACCTGGCGTCTCCCACGAAGATTGCCAACACGTTGAAATCACAGGGGACAAAAGTGGATCAGAAGACCGTGGATAAGTATTTAAGGGGTCTGACAGACAGCCTCCTTCTCTACGAGGCGGGCCGGTATAATATTAAAGGAAAACAGTATTTGACACAGCAGTGCAAGTACTATGCGGTTGACATCGGCCTCCGCAATGTTCTGGTCCGGGGAAAAGACAGTGATATCGGTCACATTTTGGAAAATATCGTCTATCTTGAACTGCTCCGGCGCGGCTTCCAGGTCCGGGTCGGCCAGATGAATGACGGGGAGGTGGATTTTGTAGCCATGAATTCGGAGGAAACCGTCTATTATCAGGTGGCTGCGACCACGTTGGAGGAATCAACTCTGGAACGGGAACTGGCGCCTCTCCGGAAGATTCAGGATAATTACCCCAAATACCTTCTGACCCTGGATGAATTGTTCGGAAACGCGGATTATGAGGGAATTAAAAAGAGAAATGTGCTGGAATGGCTTTTGAAAGAAAACAGATCACTTTAAAGCAGTGAAAAGCTGAGAATCCAGTGTTGGAATTTTAATGGCAAACAGGTATACTATAGGTAACACTGATGCTGGAAGAGTGCATTTATCACATGGAAAATACAGGGGAAAAATGGACGAATATTTATTTGACGATTTAAGTATGGAATTAAGGTCATTGTTTGATATGGTAAAGGAACCGCTTGTAGAGTCATTTTTTTTAAAAGGAGAGCCGGATCACTGTCTTGGAACGTGCTTAAAAAGATGTCCGGAATCTCTTCTGGATGTAATAGCTGAGGAATATGGACTGGAACTGGGGAGAGGAAAAGAAAGGAAAAGACAGCTGGAGTCGTTGGAACATAAGATTATTGAGGGGCTGTCCGCAAAGATCGAAGCAGTGCCGGCAAATGAGCTTCAATTGCTGATAAAACTGGCTGTTGAAGAGTGTGAGACAGAAGAAGCGGCAGAGGGGCTCAGCCTGCAGAAGAACGGCTGGGTATTTTACTATGTTGACGAAGAGGAAATGAATACAACTCCCGTGGTTCCATATGAAATTGTGGATAAGATAAAGGAGTTAGCCGGGGAGATGGGGTTTGCCTCACGTATGGCTTACTATGAGATGGTTCGAAGTTATATCAGTACATTCCTGAGGCTGTATGGAGTCTTTGAAACGAAATGGCTGTTTGAGGTAATCAGGAAGCACGATATTCCGGCGGAGAGTGCGGAAGAGGAAAGTACGGCAGAGGAAAGTACGGCAGAGGAAAGTATGGCAGAGGAAAGGACGGCGGAGAAGTCAGAAGATATGCCGGAAAAAAGAGACTGGCTGCCAGACAAAATGGCACTATCAAATGAAATGCTGGAAAAAGTGGTCGTCAGGCTGAAAGAGGAATCAGAAAATTTTGGGCTGGAGGCGGGATATCTGTTTGATCCCGATTTAGAAGATGAGGAGGAGTATAAAGAGCGCTTTGATGCGGTGAAGGACATGCCATATTATGAGCCATCCTTTGAGGACCTCCTGTTTTACCATGAGAACTACATTGATGAGCATTTGAAAGAGTACCGGATATTAAAACGGTATCTGAGTAAAAGAATGGACAGCAGTATGGAGGCGGATCAGCTGTTGAGGGAACTTTCCATTGAAGCCGTGGAGGAATTGGGTGGAATATTTGCAGTTTCAGAGATTATGGAAAGATATGAGGGTATTTTTTCTTCCGGTGAGGAGTTAAAAGAATTTGAACAGCTTTTCAGGGACTGGGAAGATCATGTGCGAAAATGGAATAACCGTGGATTCACCAATGCAGAAATGAGAGCGCGCGGGGAACATGGCTGCCAGACAAAAATTGAATGGGATCTTACCAAAATAAAGTTTAAAGCGAATACGCCTGATCCTGACGCTCCCTGTCCATGCGGCAGCGGGAAGAAATACAGGCAGTGTTGCGGAAGAGTGAAGAAGTAAGGTATGTGTAATGACCAGAAAATCAAGAATTCATTATGAACTGGAAACAGGGGAGATTACCAGCCTTAAGCCTGAAGAACTCAGGGCCATATTAAGAGCCGCGGATGAGCTGATTGCAACAGGAGGCCGGGGTATGCTGGTAAAGATATTAAAAGGCTCAAAAGATAAGAAAGTGCTGGAGTATAAGCTGGATCAGTGCCCAGCCTACGGCTATTACCATGATCTGACGATGGATGAGATCAGCAGACGGGTAGACTTTGCAATTGTAAAAAGGTATCTAAGGATTGAATACAGTGGCCGCCTTCCCATGTTGGTATTTACGGATAAGGGATGGGAAATAGAATGTGAAACGTATACGGAAGAGTGGTTTCAACGTTTTGAGGAGACAGTGACATCAAAGGTACTTCATCTGGATATGTTTGAGGAGTTAAAGAGTGTTAACCGCCAGGTGGTATTTGGACTGCTGAACCGGATAAAGGAAAGGGGAGATAAAGAGTACATACCACTTTTGAAGGCATGGCAGGAAGGCGAAGTGCGCAAGGACAGAGAGAGGATTGGGGGAGTTATTAAATTTTTGGAAGAAGGCAAGGGGTGTGAATAGGATACGATACGCTGGGATGGTGTGGTAGATCGTATGAAGAGGAAAGGAACCTTCGCGATGAGAGGAATGACAGAGAGAGATAAGAAACTGCGTCTGCTGTACGGAGCTGCGTTTCTGGTGCTGATGGTGGTGGAAACGCTGATTGCCCTGTACGTTCACGACAAAGTGATACGTCCCTATGTGGGAGACATGCTGGTGGTTTTAGTGGTATACTGTTTTGTCAGAATCGTTATCCCGGTGAAGGCGCGGTTGATGCCGCTTTATGTGTTCGTGTTTGCGGCATGTGTGGAAGTGCTTCAGTATTTTGATCTCGTGACGCTGCTGGGACTATCCGGAAACAGATTTGCCAGAATCGTGTTCGGCTCGGTGTTTGACGTGAAGGATCTGGCCTGCTATGCGGCCGGGTGTCTGCTTTTGGAGGTCTGGGAGCGGAGAATTCGAAGAAAAATATGCGGACAGACGGGACAGAAGCTGGAAGAACCGGGAAGTGGCGGGAAGAACCGGGAAGTGGCGGGAAGAACCGGAAGTGGCGAGAAGAACCGGAAGTAGCGAGAAGAACCGGTATAAAAGAGGCAATAAAAAATGAAGACAGCCGATAAGGAAATACTGGTTCTTAAAGAAAAGTAAATAGGTATGATAACGCAGTACCCGGTGATTTCTGAATATGGAATACCGGGTATTTTTCTGTGTTTCCCGGTTATATGCCACCCGGTAATCCGGCAGTATGGTTCTCTGGTTTAAAAGTCTGAAACGGTTGTTGGCATTTTTCCGGGAAGCAGTTATACTATAAGTATTCTATTTGCAGGAAAGGGGGAATCCCCATGAGTGATACAGAGAAGATAACAGAGCTGCCGAAGTCGACGCGGCCACATTTAACGCAGCCACATTTAACGCAGCCGCATATAACACAACCGCATATAACACAGCAGCTTCCATCACAGCAGCTTCTGACACAACCGCAGTACAGCTTCTTAAAAACAGATCCCCATCTGGGAAAACACATTATCCTGCTGGGGCTGGCGGGCAGTTATTCCTATGGAACGAACAATGAAAACAGCGATATTGATGTCCGGGGCGTGACATTAAACAGGAAATCCGATTTGATCGGAATGACCTCCTATGATCAGTATACGGATGAGAACACGGATACCGTGATCTATACGTTTAACAAGATCATCCGGCTTTTGCTGGAGTGCAATCCCAATACATGTGAACTGCTGGGACTGAATGAAGAGCACTACTTATACTTATCCCCAATCGGGAGGGAACTGCTTGCCAACCGCCGTTTATTCCTTTCAAAGAGGGCGATCCAGTCCTTCGGCGGATACGCGGACCAGCAGCTGAGGCGGCTCCAGAATGCGCTGGCGCGGGACCGGATGGCTTCGGAGGAACGGGAAAGACATATCTATAATTCCGTAAAGAACGCCATGTATGAATTCAGGGAGCGCTACCGGATTTCCGATTACGGAACGCTGAAAATCTATATCGACGAGGCGGAGAATCCGGAGATGGACACAGAGATTTTTCTGGATGCTCAGTTTTCCCACTATCCGCTGCGGGATTACCGGAACATCTGGGGTGAGATGAATAACATTGTGAAAGAATATGATAAGATTGGTAAACGGAACCGGAAGAAGGATGACAACCATCTAAATAAGCACGCCATGCATTTAATCCGCCTGTTTATGATGGCGATCGATATACTGGAGAAAGAAGAGATTATTACGTACCGGAAGGACGAGCATGAGCTTCTGATGAAAATCCGCAGGGGAGAATTTCAGAAGGAGGACGGCACGTACCGGACGGAATTCTATGAGATTCTGGCTGATTACGAGAAACGGCTGCATGAGGCGGCTGAGAACACATCGCTGCCGGACGAACCGGATTATGAGCGTGTGCAGGAATTCGTCATGAGTGTCAATGAAAGGGTGGTAAGAGATGAGATATAAGGATTTTGAAGGAACTCTGGAAGACCTGGTAGAACAGAAGCTTCAGGAGATCGAGGAAAAGGAGCACGTGCGGATTCTCCACGCGGTGGAATCCGGAAGCCGTTCCTGGGGATTCGCTTCCCCGGACAGCGATTATGACGTGCGGTTTATCTATGTGCGCAGACCGGAAGATTACTTAAAGCTGGAACCCGTCCGTGATGTGATTGAATGGGAGCTGGACGAGACGCTCGATATCAATGGATGGGATTTACAGAAAGCGCTGCGGCAGTATCACCGATCCAATTCCACGCTGTTTGAGTGGTCCAATTCTCCGGTTGTTTACCGGACGACGGAGGAGTGGAAGCAGATTCATCAGGAGGCGTCTCCGTATTTTTCCGTAAAGGCGTCCATGTACCATTATTATGGAACGGCGAAGAGTAATTTTATGGAGTTTCTGCAGGGGGACACTGTGAAATACAAGAAGTATTTTTATGTGATCCGTCCGGTTTTGGCATGTCTGTGGATTGAGGAGCATGCATGTCCGCCGCCGGTACTTTTTTCGGAGCTGATGGAGGCGGTGCTTGGGGATCAGAGCCAGAAGGACGAATATCGCAAGGTGCGTCAGGCCGTGGAACGGCTTCTGGAAATCAAAGCGCTGACACCGGAAAGCGGTGCCGGGGCAAGGATTGAAGTGCTCAACTGTTTTATAGAAGAGCAGCTGGAGCACTCGAAAAAACTGCTGGATACCATGAAGGATGACAGGACGGACAGCTGGGAGACGCTGGACCGGCTGTTCCTGGAACATGTTTGCAAAGGAAATGCAGAAGGGAGAATTCTTTGAAAATGACAATGGATCAATCATTACTGGAAAAAAAGCCGTTTCGTTTTATCGTGGTCGGTTCCGGCTGGAGATCGCTGTTTTACTGGAGAATTGCCTGCGCATATCCTGAATTATTTACCATGGAGACCATGCTCTGCAGGACGGATGAAAAGGCCGGGGCTATGAGACGGCAGTACGGTGTGCCTGCGATCACGTCAGAGGCGGCCTGTGAAGCGATGAAGCCGGACTTTGTGGTGATTGCGGTGAACAAGGCTTCCATCTTTTCTGAGACGAAGCGATGGGCTAAAAAGGGATATCCGGTGCTCTGTGAGACTCCGGCTGCCTTAAAACTGGAAGACTTAAAGGAACTGTGGCGCATGAAAACGGAGGAGGGGGCTAAGATACAGGTAGCCGAACAGTACTATCTGTACCCCTCCTTTGCAGCGGCCATGGAGGTGGTCAGACGCGGCTATCTGGGGGATGTGACTATGATGAACTTATCTGCCGTCCACGATTACCATGGAGCCAGCGTGATCCGGCGTATGCTGGGGACGGGACTTCAGAATATGGCGGTTTACGGGAAGGAGTATCCGTATACTCTGGTGGAAACGGATTCCAGAGACGGCGCCGTCACCGACGGACGAAGGGCTGAGAAGACGAGACGCAGATTAACGTTCGAATTTGAGGGCGGGAAGACGGCTTTTTATGATTTCAGCAGCGCACAGTACCACTCCTATATCCGCAGCCGCCATTTAAACGTTCAGGGGCCGGAGGGAGAACTGGATGACTGGATTGTGCGGCGGATAAAGGAAGAGATTCAGCCCTCGGGAAGACGTTTTCTGCCGATGGAGCAGACCATGAGTGTGGAGCGGGAGGCGTCAGGCAGCGGGATTATACGGATTTATCTGGGAGAAGAGCAGCTTTATGTAAATCCATTTGTACATATGGGGCTGAAGAAGGTACTGCCCCAGGATGAGACGGCCATTGCCGTCCTGATGATGGGGCTGAGGCGCTATATTGAGGAAGGGACGGAGTGCTATCCGCTGGCGGAGGGGCTTCAGGACGCTTACACGCTGATTCTGATGGAAGAGGCACTGAAAGATCCCGGGCGGCTGGTACGGTCAGAAACCCAGATATGGGCGGGAAAACAGATTTAGGATAACTGCAGGGCAGACAGGTTTAGTCAGAGAAACGGAGTAAAGAGACGGCATGATACAGATAAAGGCAATTAGAGTGGAATCCAGTCCCCAGTCTTTTACGAGAGGAAACCAGCTGTACAGGAGCGGGAAGGTGGAAGACCTGGATTTTCAGAAAAGCAAAGGGAGGCTGGAGGCAAGCGCATGGGTGGAGGGGTCTTATGACAACCGCTACCAGGTGGAAATGACGTATGATCTGAAGCGTGATACATTTACAGAGTATTACTGTGAATGCCCGGCCTACCAATCGTATGACGGGATGTGCAAGCATTGTGTCGCGGTTGCGCTGGAGATGATGGAACGGGAAGCAGAGGAAGAGGAAGCAGAAGAGGAGGCAGCAGATGCTCTGGCTGGCGGAGCAGCGGAACGAAGAGGGAGTAAAGCAGATGCAGCTTCGCGTACAGTGTCAGGCAGGGCATCGGCCAGCGCGTCGGCCGCTGCTTCCAAGATTAGGCAGCCGCCGACGGATACCGCGGTTAAAAAACTGATTTTTTCCAGCACCATGCGGGAAAATGCCCACTACTTTCAGCCGAATTTAAATGGAAATATCAGGCTGGTTCCTGCTCTGCACCGCAATGCGGAGGGCTGGACGGTTGAGTTTAAAATCGGTTCAGACCATCTGTACGTATTAAAGGATATTACCGCAATGGTAAATGCTCTAAAGGAAGAAAAGTATGTATACTATGGACAGAAACTGGCTTTTTACCATGTAAAGAGCGCATTTACCCAGGAAAGCCGCAGACTGGCGGACTTTTTGGAAGACTGTGTGAATCAGGAGCAGGACTTTATTACGGAACTGTATATGATTCGCCGCAGTTATCTGCCCACAGCGGCCACCGGACGGAATCTGGTTTTGTCCGGTGACAAGATGGTGCGCTTTTTGCAGGCAGTGGGGCCGGGAGTGATCGCTCTGGAATCCAGATTCTCAGACCTGGCCCGGATCAGGATTGTGGAAAAGGATCCGGTTCTTGGCTTTTTCATTGCGGAACGGAGCGGAGGGGGATGCCTCCTTTCAGTTCCCAAAGGGGAAGCGTTTGCAGGCAAGAGCGGGCTGTGTGTCCTGGAGGGAGACACCATCTACCTGTGCAGTCAGGAATTTAAAGAGCGTATGGGTGGTATATGCAGTCTGATGGAGCCCTATAAGAAGCAGGAATATCATATCAATGAGGAAGATCTGCCAGTTCTCTGTGCTTCGGTACTGCCGTCACTGGAGGAGTTTGCCATCCTTAAAAAGCCGGATTCGCTGGAGCGCTATCTGCCGAAGCCGTGTGAGATACTCGTGTATCTGGATTATGTGGACCGGACTCTGACTGCATCTATTTACAGTCAATATGGAGACGCGCGCTATAATCTGATTGAGGGACTGGAAGTCAAGGATTTATACCGCGATATGGAAAAGGAGCAGTATACGGCTAAGCTGGCGGCCGGGTATTTCAACTGTGTGGATGAGAAGAAACAGCAGCTGTACATTCCGGAGGAGGATGAGGAGGCGCAGTACCGTCTGCTCAGTACTGGAATTGCGCAGTTTCAGCAGATTGGTGAGGTATATATTTCCGACTCCTTAAAACGGCTGAGAGTTTTAAAGGCGCCTAAAATTACAATGGGGATTACCCGTAACAGCGGATTGCTGGATATTACGCTTCAGACGGAGCGGTTAGAGGCAGGAGAACTGGAGGAACTGCTGTCCAGCTACCGGAGGCGGCGGAAATATTATCGCTTAAAGAACGGAGATTTTCTGGAGCTGGAGGACAACGGGCTGTCAGCGGTGGCAGAGCTGGCCGAGGGGCTGGAACTGAGTGCCGGGGAGCTGGAGGCGGGCCATATCCGGGTTCCGGAATACCGGTCCTTCTATTTAGACCAGGTTCTCCGGGAGCATGAAGGGATGCTGGAGGTAAAGCGCAGTTCCTCTTATAAGGCATTTCTGCGGTCCATGAAGAATGTGGAGGACAGCGACTATGAGGTTCCTGCCGGTCTGAACGCGGAGTTGAGGCCGTACCAGAAGTTTGGATTCCGGTGGCTCATGACGCTGGGCGCCATGGGATTCGGCGGAATTCTGGCCGACGATATGGGGCTGGGGAAGACGGTACAGGCGATCGCGTATCTGGCGGCGGTGAAGGAGATGCGGGAGGCGGAGGGAAGTGACGGGGAGAGAGGTGACGAGGAGAGAAGTGATGCGAAAGCAGCCGCCGAAGATGGCCGGAAACAGGAAGTTTCCAGGCGGAGCCTCATCATCTGTCCTGCCTCCCTTGTCTATAACTGGGAGAGTGAAATACACCGGTTTGCCCCCGGACTGACAGTGGATACGGTTGTGGGAAGTGCCGGGATCAGAAAGGAAAAGATAAAGGAGAGCAGAGCGGATATTCTGCTTACATCCTATGATTTATTGAAACGGGACGTGGAGGCGTATCAGGAAACGCTGTTTGATACTGTCTTCATAGACGAGGCGCAGAATATTAAGAATCATGGAACGCAGGCGGCAAAGGCAGTGAAGGCGGTCAGCGGTGCCAGACGTTTCGCCCTGACCGGAACACCCATTGAGAATGCACTGAGTGAGCTGTGGAGTATTTTCGATTTCCTGATGCCCGGATTCTTAGGTGGATATAAGCATTTTAAGGAGAAGTATGAGCAGCCGGTGACGGCAAGACAGGATGAGGTGGCGGCGGAACGGCTGCGGCGGATGATCCGGCCGTTTATCCTGAGACGGTTGAAGAAGGAGGTCTTAAGGGAGCTTCCGGATAAGCTGGAAGAGGTGGTGTATTCCCGTATGGAGGACGCGCAGCGGGAGATTTATGAAGCCAGGGTGCAGAAGCTGCTGGATTCACTTTCGAAGCAGAGTCAGGAGGAGTTCCGGGTAGGGAAGCTGCAGATTCTGGCGGAGCTGACCCATTTACGCCAGCTGTGCTGCGATCCGTCTCTGGTCTACGAGAACTATAACGGCGGGGCGGCCAAGGTGGACACCTGTGTGGAGCTGGTGAAAAATGCGGTGGAAGCGGGAAATAAGATCCTGCTGTTTTCGCAGTTTACGTCTATGCTGGATATTATCAGGAAGCGGCTCGACGAGGAAGAGATCGGATACTATATACTGACAGGGGCTGTATCTAAGGAGAAGAGGAGTGAACTGGTGCGGGCGTTTAATGAAGATGATACGCCGGTATTCCTTATTTCCTTAAAAGCGGGAGGAACCGGGCTCAACCTGACGGCGGCCAGTATCGTGATCCACTTCGATCCGTGGTGGAATCAGGCGGCTCAGAACCAGGCCACCGACCGGGCCCACAGAATCGGCCAGCAGCAGGTGGTCACAGTGTACAAACTCATTATGAAAGACACGCTGGAGGAGAAGATCCTGGAGATGCAGGAGAAGAAGGCGGGGCTGTCTGAGGAGATTATCACGGAGGGAAGTATCAGTGAGGTGATCGGCAGCAGGGATGAGTTCCTGGAGATTCTGCGCGGGGCGGCGAAGGAATCGGCGGGGGAATAGCGGACTGGAGAATGACGGAAAGAAACTGGCAGATGAAAGATATGGGGGATGAGGAAATACATGCTTAAGGTATTGATTGCAGACGATGAATATAAGGTGGGCTTCTTAGTAAAAAAATTAATAGAATGGGATAAGCTGAATCTGGAATTTGCCGGGCTCGTTCAGGATGGGATGACCGCGTATGAGAAGATATGTGAGTGTACCCCGGATATTGTGATTACGGATATCCGTATGCCGGTTTTAAGCGGCCTGGAATTGATAAAGAAGGTAATTGATGAGGGGCGCAGTGTCCATTTTATTGTAATCAGCGGATATAAATACTTCGAATACGCCCAGCAGGCTATCAAATATGGTGTGGAGGACTATCTTCTGAAGCCGATTGATGAGGTGGAGTTAAACCAGATCTTAAAGAAGATTGCGGATACGGAGACCAACCGGGAGAAAGAGAGCCGCAGCGTGGATACGATGGTGAAAAAACTTCACGACAGCCGTTATATCCTTCACAGAGAGTTTTTAAATTCCATATCAGGGGACGGGGAGATGAATCTGGAGGAGGTCAATAAGAATTACGGCCTGAATTTTGGAGACGGCCTGTTTCGGGTTATCTGCTGTAAACTGGACGGTGACAACCGTGTGGAGAAGAATGAGCAGCAGATAAACCTGATCTTAAAAAAGACGGGAGCACTGGTGGAACAGGCATTTCAGGGGTGTGTACGCGATATCGCCATTACCTATCAGAAAAATTCTGCCGTTACGGCAGTCATCAATTATACGGCCGAATGCAGAGGCGAGGTGGAGCAGCGGATTGACAGACTGTTTCAGTCGCAGATGGACTACTTAAGCGGATTTGAACACTACGAGCTGACGATGGGACTGAGCACGGAATGCGGGGAGTTCGGCAGACTTCACGTGGCAGTGGAGACGGCCAGGGAAGCCGTGGCATGCCGGATTCTGGGCGGAGCCGGGAGACAGATTGACGAGCGTTTCATAGAACGGGATTCCACAGTCTGCGCGGAGGAGATCTGCGGGGAGCTGGAGGAGAAGCTGGCCGGAGCCGTGGAAACCGCAAGATACGACGATGTGAAGTATATGATCGGACTGGCGTTCCACGAGGCCAGAAAGCGCAGAGCATTTGCAAGTGAGTATTATCAACTGGCGGGGCTTCTGTTTAAGTGCTATCTGGACCATAATCCGTTTCATCGTACCGTGGAAAACGGTGAAATGAGGGAGCGCTGGAGCGAAGGTGCGGGAAACTGCAGTTCTGTTTCAGCGTTGACGGAGTATGTGACAGAGCAGATAACCGCTGACCTCATGGAGTGTGTGGAGGCAAACCGGGAGAAAGAGCGGAGGCCTGTCTTAAACGCCGCAGAGTATATTAAAAAGAATTACAGCCAGAAGATTTCCCTGGAAGAGATGGCGGAGCAGGGCGGCTTCAACATGAATTACTTCTCTGAACTGTTTAAGAAGGAGACGGGAAAGACATTTACCGCCTATGTGACAGAGGTCCGGATGGAGGAGGCCAAAAAGCTTCTGAGGGATACGGATCTGCCCGTTTACGAGGTGGCGGAGGCCGTAGGCTATAAGGATTCAAAATTCTTCAGCCAGCAATTTGTTAAGAACGTCGGAATCAAGCCTATGGAGTACCGGAAGCTTTATTATTAAGAGATGGAGAAGCGGGATGATGATTGCTGTGACGGCGGCGGTACTGGCATCGGCAGCCTGTGTGCTGCTGGGGATGTACTGCCTTTATTTAAAAAATAAAATAAAAAACGTGGAAGCTGAGCGGGAACGTCAGCTGTCTGAGCTGGAGGTAAAACTTCAGGACGAATATTCAGTCCGCATGGTGGACAAGCAGGCCAAGCTTTCCGCGCTCCAGAGTCAGATCAATCCGCACTTTTTGTATAATACGCTGGAATGCATCCGGAGCGAGGCGCTTCTCTATGACTGTGACAGCATTGCCAGAATGGCCAAGGCACTGGCATCATTTTTCCGTTACAGCATCAGCAAGAAGGAGAATATCGTGACGCTCCGGGAGGAATTCAATAATATCGAAAATTATTTCCTGATTCAGAGTTACCGGTTTGACGACAAATTCTCGTTTGAGATACTGGCCGCGCCGGAAGACAGGGAGGCGTATTCGTGCCTGATTCCCAAGCTGTCCCTGCAGCCGATCGTGGAAAATGCGATTTTCCATGGGCTGGAGACGAAACCGGATAAAGGGAAGGTGACAATCCGGGTTGAAATGACGGAAAAGAATGTCATCATCATCGTGTCGGATGACGGTGTGGGGATCGGCAGAGAGGAACTGGAGCTGATGCGGGATTCGCTTAAAAACTCGAAGAAAGAGACGGATAAGGAATGTAAATCTCCGGGAGAACGGGGCAACGGAATCGCGCTCGCCAATGTCAGCCAGAGAATTAAACTGATTTTCGGGGATGATTACGGGCTGAATCTATACAGTACGAAAGGAATCGGCACAGATGTGGAGATCATACTGCCGATTATGACGGATAAGTCATTGTTATGAAGAGAGAACTGCTGTTATTAAAGAAAGTGACTGTCCAGGGCATGGACAGCGGCAACAGGCTGTATGATGTGGATCTGATCCTGCGGGAATCGGAGTGCTTCTGCCTCGTCAGTGCGGTGCATCAAAAGGAAGTGCTGGTGGAGTTTTTGCAGGGGTTGGGAAAACGGATTTCCGGAAGCGTAAGGATAAGGGGAAAGGAACTGCTCCAGGCTGACAGGAAGACTCTTGAGAAAAACAAAGTATTTGTGATAAGCAGGAGTACTCCGTATATGAATACTTTGAATATTGGTGAAAATATCTTTCTTCTCAGAAGAAACAGCCTGAAAAAGGTCTTAATTAATGAGCGGGCAATCCGAAGCCAGACAGAATACTATTTTAAAAAATATAAGATAGAGCTGGATCCGGATGCGGCGCCGGAGACTTTGAGCAATGCGGATAAGATTATCATTGGAATCATCAGAAGTGTATCTCAGGGCGGTCGTCTGATCGTACTTTACGACACGTCGGGGGCATTTTCCCAGAAAGAAATGCCGCGTCTCATTTCCCTGATTGAAACGCTTAAGGCAGAAGGGATCGGGATTCTGATCTCAGATAATAATCCGGAGGCGTTTTTCTGTGCCGCAGACCGCCTTGTTATCTTCAAACACAAGAAGATCGCAAAGAAGATATATGATTGTGAGCAGTTTCCGCTGGCGGCAGAGATCGTTCTTCGCGGAACAAAAGCCGTGGATGAGAGCCAGAAGGAAAAAAAGAGAGGCGTCCCTTCCGTCCGTATTAACGGATTGAAGGCAGGAGAACGCACGATTTCCATCGAGGCCTGCAGAGGAGAGATTGTGCTGGTTTCACGTGAAGCCGCACCCATAGACAGTCTGTGGGATCAGTGTCAGCGGCTTTCCGCCTGCGGCCCTGAGTTTATCATCGATGGAAAAAAGCTTCCGTCCCATACGATGGCCGATTTAGTCAAAAACAGGGTTGGAATGATGAGTTGTGAGGTATCCCGCATGGGCGTAATGGAAAATCTGACCAGAGAGGATAACATCCTGATGCCTTCTTACCGGAAGATCAGCGGCAGACTGGGATTTTACCGTAAGGCATCTTCGTATATTTTAAAGGATAACTTTCTGTTTAAGGATGGGGAAGCCTTAGATGACATTGATCTGGGAAAAAATGGGTGGAAGCTGGTTTTCTACCGGTGGAAGCTCTTTAATCCGCGTGTCTTAATCGTTCATAACTGCATCACGGCTGCGGATTTATGGGAGCGGGACTGGATTAAAAAGCAGCTGCTTGAGATGGCGGAGAGGGGGACTGCCGTGATTCTGCTGGAAAATGAGGCGGCATTCTGTTCCGGCTTTTCCGACAGAGTATGGACGGAGGATCAGGCATGAAGGTACAACGGTTTATACAGATGAATTTCTTAAATATTGTGGTATGGGCCGCATTTTTCATCATGTGGGCGGCCGGTATGTCGAGCAATGTGTACTGGTCTGTCACACGCCAGCTTCTAACTATGATTTTTATGGTATTCGGCCTTATGATTCAGATGATAAGCGGCGTGCTGGATCTGTCCTTTGCTGCCGAAATCGCGGCATCGACATGTATCGGTGCCTGTTTGCTGCGCACTGGAACTCCTCTCGTGCCGGTGATGGCAGCAGTGCTGGCCTTCCATCTGGGACTCGGGGCGCTGAAAGGATTTCTCACAGCCAGTCTGCGGGTCAATCCGGTAATTATCACTCTGGCATTTCAGATTATCGTAAGCAATCTGTCCGGTCTTTTTATCGGTGAGCATATAATTATTTTCAATCGGAAGGATGTGTACGCGAGCCGCGCTTTTTGGCTGTGCCTGTCTGCCCTGGCGCTGGTTTCCAGTTTTCTCCTGTGGTTCCTTCTCAAACAGACCTACTATGGGAAATACCTTCGGATGCTGGGCGAAAATCCGGCCGCTGTCAGGGAGAGCGGACTGAATTATACAGCCATCCAGACGATCATCAGTATGGCGGCTTCGGTATTTTATGGAATTGCGGCGATGATCCTGCTGTTTATTACTTCATCAGGCAGTTCCTCAAACGGCAGTCATTATCTTTATCCGGTTATCGCAGCCGCCTGTATGGGTGGAATCAGCTTTTTAAACGGCAAAGGAAAGGTATCTGGCGCATGGATCGGAACTCTGAGCGCCGTCATGTTTATGCATATCATCGTAATTCTGGGAATCCAGAGCAGTTTTGAAACAATTCTGGAGGGTCTGATTATCATCATTTCCATTCTTTTAACAATGGGGACTGCAAACAGCTGAAAATAGTCCCCTTAAATCTGAAAATCCCCTCATTGAGAGTTTGGCTGCGGCAGGGTATCATAAAGACATCAAAAAACTCAGGGAGGCAGCAAAAATGAAAAAACAATTAGCAGCATTACTTTGCGGAACCATGCTTTTGACAGCAGCGCTCAGCGGCTGTACCATGAATTCACCGGTTGAGGGAAAAACGGAGACAACCACCGCGGCAAAGACAGAAGGAACGGCTGCAGCCGGCGGAGAGGCAGGCAGTTCAGAGGCAGCAGTCCAGAAGGCTAAGATCGGACTTCTGGCACCGACACTTCAGACCGAGTTCTTTATCAACATTGACGATGGTTTGAAGAAGGAATGTGAGGCCAGAGGCTGGGACTATGTGGCGGTCAGCTTTGACAATGACTCCGCGACAGCAGTTACTTCCATTGAAAATATGGTCACCGGAAAGTGTGATGTGATCGTTGCCATGGTATCTGATGAATCGTGTGACGACGCTTTAAGGAAGGCGCAGGAGGCCGGAGTAAAGATTATTGAATGCGGCGTACAGACGGAAGTATTCGACGTCTGCTTGAATACGGACCAGTATATGATCGGTAAAGAGATTGGAACCATGGCGGGTGAGTGGATCAACAGCACACTGGATGGAAAAGGAAAAGTAGTGGTTTATACTACATTCCAGAACACGGATATGCAGAACCGCGGAAACGGAATTCAGGATGGACTGAAGGAAGCAGCCCCCGATGCGGAGATTCTGGAAGTCGTTGACATCGGAAAAGACGTAGTTGGTTCCGGTACCACGACAACGGAGACCATGCTTCAGAAATATCCGGAACTCAACTGTATCGCAGCCTACGGCGACGCAGCGGCGGTGGAGTCATCAGAGGCTGCAAAGGCGGCAGGCAAGAGCGGGGACAGCTTCGGTATCTTCTCCTGCGATGGAACAAATCAGGCGTTAAAAGGAATTGCTGAGAACGATCCGATGCATGGAACTATCAAATTTGCAGAGATGGGACCGATCATGGCTGAATACAGCGAGAAGCTGCTGGCAGGCGAGACATTCCCTGACCCGATTGATTTCCCGACAGAGCAGATTACAGCCTCCAACGTTTCAGAGTTCTACACGGCAGAGTAGGAGCTGTCTGCCGCAGTACTGCGGGTTCAGTTTTGCCGGCATATCTGCTTTCTGCTTTAGAATCAAGGAGTTCTGGAAACGGAACTCCTTTTTAAAAGGAGAGGCGAGGTGAAAGGTGCGGCAGTGCGAGGCGAACAGCGATGCCAAGTGAACCTGCGTATGAAGGAAGCGGCGAAAGAAACGGAGCGGAAACTTAAAATGTGACTGCAGAGAGAACTGTAAAAAGGAAATGATGACTGTGGCAGAGGAAGAGAGGAATGGTCAAATGCCGGAGAATACAATATTAAGCGTTAAAAACATCGTAAAGACCTATCCTGGTGTGATTGCGATTAACCATTTTTCCATGGAAGTAAGAGAGGGAGAGGTCCATGCGCTGATCGGAGAAAACGGAGCGGGGAAATCCACACTGATCAAGACTCTGTCCGGGGCAATTACCCCGGATGAGGGCACTGTCTGTGTGAACGGAAAAGACTTCACCGCCATGACTCCGAAGCTTGCGAAGGAGCAGGGAATCGAAGTTATATATCAGGAATTTACGCTGGTTCCGGGAATCAGCGCGGCAGAAAACGTGTTTCTTGGTGAAAAGACGAAGCCGGGATTATTCGTAGATATTAAGGAGAGGGAAAAAAGGGCAAGGGAGCTGTTTGAGCGGTTAAATGTAGATATCGATGTCTCAAAACCCGTGAAGGATTTGTCTCCGGCCCATCAGCAGCTGGTAGAGATTGCCAAGGCAGTCAGCAAGCAGGTAAAGATCCTGATAATGGATGAGCCGACAGCGCCCCTCACAGTCAGTGAAGTGGAGACCCTGTTCCGCATTATTAAGGATTTAAAAAGCCGGGGAGTCACCATTATTTACATATCCCACAGGCTGGAGGAGCTGTTTGAGATTGCCGACCGCGTCACGGTCATGAGGGACGGTTGTTTTGTGGATACAAAAGAGATTGCGGAGATCGACAGGAAGCAGCTGATATCCATGATGGCCGGCCGGGAACTGAATGAGAGTTATCCCGAGAAGAAGTGTGAAATCGGGGAGGAAGTGCTGCGTGTGGAACATTTGACGGGAAATGGGGACTCAGATATTTCCTTCAGTCTTCATAAGGGAGAAATTCTGGGCTTTGCGGGTCTGGTGGGCGCCGGGCGAACGGAGCTGATGAGAGTCATCTACGGAGCAAACGCAAAAGAGGCCGGCCGGATCTTCGTCAATGGAAAAGAAGAGAAAATAAGGTCCTGTCAGGACGCCATACGGTGCGGAATCGGTTATATTCCGGAGGACAGGAAGAATCACGGTGTATTCCTGAGAATGTCCATCAAATGGAATACGGTGGCCAACAATTTAAAAGGGTATTCCAATGGCCTGTTTGTCGATCAAAAAAGGGAAGCCAGGGCCGCGGAGGAATATCAGGAGAAATTTAAAATCAAGACTCCGAATCTGGATCAGCTGGTTGGCAACTTATCGGGCGGCAATCAGCAGAAGGTAGTTATCGCGAAAACGCTGGCGGCAAACAGCCGGATTATCATTTTCGACGAGCCGACGAGGGGAATCGATGTGGGAGCCAAGCATGAGATCTATAAGCTGATGAATGAACTGGCGGAAGCAGGGCACTCCATTATCATGGTGTCTTCAGATATGCCGGAACTGCTCGGTATGTCCGACCGGATTGTGGTGATCTATGAGGGCCGCAAGACCGGTGAGGTTTCAAAAGAGGAATTTGACCAGAATTATATATTGGATTTAGCTTCAGGAGGAGAAGAAAATGGAAAAAACTAAGACAAGCTGGATAGATTTATACAAGAAATACGGGATCTACATCTTTTTAGTGGTGGTCTGTGCCTTCTTTTCCGTGGCGGCCCCCAATTTCCTGTCGGCATCCAATCTGATTAATATTCTGCGGCAGGTATCCATGTTCGGAATTGTGGTAATCGGTGTTACCATGGTTATGATTGGTGGTGGAATGGATCTGTCCGTCGGAGGTCAGATGGCGGTTGTAGGGATGGTTGTCGGTTTTCTGCTGGTTAAGCTGAACCTGCCGATTCCGGTTACAGCTCTTGTTGGTATTCTGACGGGCATTGCGTTTGGCACGGTAAACGGGATTGTAGCAATTAAGCTGAAAATCATGCCGATTATTGTTACGCTCTCCACAATGCTTATTTTGCAGGGCGTTGCCTACCTGATTACGGGCGGTTATCCGATTACCGGGATGCCGAAGCCGTTTCTGATGCTGGGCCAGGGATATATCGGGCCGATTCCGATCCCGGTTATTATATTTGTATTGTTTATCCTGTTTGGCTGGATCGTGATGAATAAGACTTATCTGGGCCGTATGATCTACGCGCTGGGCGGGAATAAAGAGGCGGCCAGACTGGCGGGAATTAACGTGGATAAGCTGACGGTTATGGTGTATGCATTTGCAGGATTTGCGGCAAGTATTGCGGCACTTATTATGGTAGCCAGGACAAATGCTTCACAGCCGGGTGCAGGAAGTTCTTATCCGTTTGACTGTATGACGGCGGCGTGCCTGGGCGGAATCAGTATTGCAGGCGGCGAAGGCAAGATATCAGGAGCGGTGATAGGTGTTATTATTATCGGAGTTCTGGATAACGGGCTGGTGTTAATGGGCGTTAATTCCAACTTCCAGAGTGTAGTGAAAGGCATAATACTGCTGCTGGCCGTGGCAATTGACTGTTATGAGGCGAAGAATAAGAAGAAAGCGTGAGAACAGGATGTGAGAAAAGAGCATTAGAAAAGAGTGTGAAAAGCTGGTGTGAAAGGAGGGCGTGAGAGAAAAACGGGGGAGAAGGGAATAAGAAAAAGAAGCAGGAGAGAGAAATAAGAGAAAGAAATAAGAGAAAGGCGGTGGTTTTATATGCTGAGCAGGAAGCTTCCGTTTTATGAGATAGAGAACGGAATTTATGAGATTGACGAGTTTGACTGCGTGAGTGTGTTCGTTATCGTGGGGGAAAAGAGGGCTCTCGTTGTGGATACAGGGACAGGGATTGGGGACCTGAAGTGGATAATTGAAGAGAAAATCACGGATAAACCGTATGATGTGGTACTGACTCATAATCATGGGGATCATACAGGCGGAGCCGGATTCTTTGATGAGGTGTGGATCCATGCAGCCGATATGGACTGGACCGGCGCAACGGCGCCGAGTGTGGAGTTTCGAAAGGATTATGCGGGAACGATCAGGCGGAGAGAGAATAAGAATTACGATTATGATGTGGAGACGGACATTCGCCCGTGGGAGAAGATGCCAAAGCTAAACGAGATCACCGATGGCCAGGTGTTTGATCTCGGCGGACGCAGGGTGACTGCCTGGCACTGCCCGGGTCATACGGCCGGGGAGATGGTCTTTATCGATGACCTGACGAAGACGCTGCTGCTGGGCGACGCATGCAACTGCAATCTTCTTATGGGCCGAGGTTTTGGAAAAGATCCGCGGGATGAGATCCGAACAGCGAAGGAAGAACTTGAGCGTCTGATCTCTATGAAGGGGCAGTATGATCATTTCTATAATGCCCACCATGATTTCAGGGGCTTTGGACAGACTCTGTACGCGGATGCACTGGAGGATGCTGTGAAGTGTTTTGAGGGGATACTGGATGGAACCGCGAAGTTTGTGGAGGTGCCGGACAGTCTGTTTCTGGATAATCCGCCTAAGATAGCGGCGGAGTATGGGAAGGTACAGATTTCTTATATGGAGGGGAGGATTGATGAGGTTTAGGTTCGAACAAATCTGTTAATTTGTTTGTGTTTGATTGAAGGAAGGCATTCAAGGCATTCTGATTCTTTCGGTGTATGAAAGATCGGGGTGTCTTTTTTTTCTGTCTGAAAGGATTTGGTAACATGGAGGCAGCGGTATGAAGCAGACAATAAAGGATCGAGAACTGTGAAATTGACCGTTGGAGGCAAGTGTGATACGATTGGATTAATTAAAATTTATTTTTGGCAGAGGAGTTAGGAGAAGCGTTTTTGATATAGGATTGATGCAGAATGGAAGGAATCACGTAAGGCTGACTGGTAAGTACTAAGGGGAAGAATACAAAGCAGAAACGGGAGGGGGAAACGGGGAGGATTTATGTAACTGGAGACTGTCATGGCGATTACCGCCGTTTTCGTGCGGATATATTTCCTGAGCAGAAGGAAATATATCCGCACGAAAGATGATTTTGTGATTATCTGCGGTGATTTTGGATTCTGGGATGAATCGGGCGAACAGAAATACTGGAGAAAGTGGCTGTCTCACAAACCATTTACAACCCTGTGGGTGGATGGGAACCACGAAAATTATGATCTTTTGAAGACTTATCCGGTGGAACAGTGGAAGGGGGGAAACGTGCAGTTTATTGCGCCTGATATCATTCATCTGATGCGGGGGCAAATATTTGAAATTGAAGGGCTGCGCTTCTTTACATTCGGAGGCGCTAGGAGCCATGACATCTCCGGCGGCATTTTAGAACTCGATGATCTGGAGTTTAAACGGAAGAAAAAGGAACTGGATCACGGCTGGGAACCGTACCGCATCAACCACCTGTCCTGGTGGAAGGAGGAGATGCCGGATAAAAATGAATTCGAGGAAGGACTTCGAAGTCTGGATCGGTGCGGCTGGAACGTAGATATTATTGTAAGTCATTGCTGTGCCTCCTCGATTCAACAGGAGGTCTGCGGCGACAGATGTGAGAAGGATGAACTGACAGAGTATTTTGAGATGATCATGGGGCGGTGTGAGTTTGGAAAATGGCTGTTTGGACATTATCATGAGAATCGGAATGTGGGGAAGAGGTTTGCGGTGTTGTATGAGCAGATTGTTAGGGTTGTGTGAGGAGAGATTTCCGGAGATGGGGGAGTTTAGAAAAGGGAAGGAATGGACGTGTGTGAAGGGATTTTATTTGATTCTCCGGAATAGAGGCATTATAATTAAAACATATGAATCAAAAATCTGAAATAGCTTTGGAATATTAGAAAAAGAGCCAGTATTATAACGGAGGTTACAGTCGGAAAGAAAGGAATCAGAAGCTTGTTATGGAGATGGATCATGTAAAAGAGAATGGGGCAGCAGACCTCACTTTAGACTATTATAATAAGAACGCATCAGAATTTTGCTCTGGAACTAAAAATATAGCCTTTTCAGAACATCAGAATATTTTCCTGAGCTGCCTTGCGCCTCAGGGGAGTATTTTAGATTTTGGCTGTGGATCAGGGCGGGACAGTAAGGCATTTTTGGATCGTGGGTATGATGTGGAGTCAATGGATGGATCGGAAGCGTTGTGCAGACTGGCCTCCAAAACGATTGGTAAAGAGGTGAAGTTCCGTAAATTTCAGGAATTGGAAGGGAAGGACTTATACGATGGAGTTTGGGCATGCGCTTCCATACTGCATCTGAGCATGGCAGATCTGGAAGATGTAATGAAGCGAATTTATCAGGCTCTAAAACCAAAAAGCATTTTGTATGCCTCATTTAAGTATGGGGAGTATGAAGGGATTCGTAATGGGCGGTATTTTAATGATATGACAGAGAAAAAGATGGAATTACTGCTCCAAAGGCTGGGACTTTTTAAAATAGAGAAAATGTGGCGGACATCAGATGTACGACCGGGAAGAAGTGAAGAAAAATGGTTGAACTTACTTTTAAAAACGAAAAAACAGGATTAACGCAGACACTTGAGTTTCAGGGAAATGCGATAACTGGTGACGGGAATTATTTATATTCCCGTTTGAAGCCATGTTTCCAAAAGGCACAGAAAATTGATATTATAGTATCTTTCCTGATGGAATCGGGAGTAAAATTGTTGGTAAATGACATAAAAGCCGCTGTGGAACGCGGAGCTAGGGTACGGATACTGACAGGCAATTACTTAAATATCACCCAGCCAGCTGCTTTATATATGCTGAGAAGAGAACTGGGAGATGCGGTATCGGTACGGTTTTATAATGTACCGAACAAATCATTTCATCCAAAAGCATACATATTCCATTATGATGATAAGGGTGAAATATATATCGGTTCATCCAATGTTTCATTCAGTGCATTGACAACAGGGATTGAATGGAATTATTGTTTTGACAGCAAAATGCATCCGGAGGATTTTGAACATTTTTATAACACATTTGAAGATCTGTATGAGAATTACGCTTATGAAATAACAGATGAAACATTAAAGGAGTATTCTAGGAAGTGGAAGAAGCCAAACGTACAAAAGGATCTGGAGGCATATGATACAGAAGGCGGCAGAGAAGAACCGGAGACCGTTCAGCCCAGAGGGGCCCAGATTGAAGCATTGTATCATTTGGAGAAGAGCCGCAAAGAGGGCTGGGATAAGGGGATCACGGTAATACCAACAGGTGTGGGTAAGACCATTCTTGCAGCGTTTGATTCAAAAAATTATAAAAGAGTGTTGTTTGTGGCACACAGAGAAGAGATCCTGATTCAGGCGGAAGAGGCGTTTCGGAAAGTAAGAGGCGACGGCAAGTACGGTTTTTTCTATGGGGATAAGAAAGACGACGACTGCGAGGTTTTATTTGCAACGGTGCAGACTTTGGGAAAATCAGAGTATTTATGTGATAAATGGTTTCCAAGAGACTACTTTGATTATATTGTTGTGGATGAATTTCACCATGCTGCAGCAGATACCTATAAGCGGATTATCAGATATTTCACACCGGACTTTCTTTTGGGACTTACGGCAACACCGGATCGTCTGGATGATAAAAATATTTATGAGATCTGCGATTATAACGTGGTTTACGATGTTCGTTTAAAGGAGGCTGTGAATAAAGGATGGCTGGTGCCGTTCCGTTATTACGGGATTTATGACGGTACGGTAAATTATGATGGCATTTCGTACGCACACGGTAAGTATGACGAAGAAGAATTGGAAAAAGAACTGATGATTCCTCAAAGGGGGGATCTGGTTTACCATAACTACTCAAAGTATAATTGTAAGCGTGCCCTTGCATTCTGTTCTACGAAAAAACACGCGGAATATATGGCGGAGTTTTTTCAAAATAGAGGGGTAAGGGCGGCCGCTGTGTACAGTGGAACTGACGGAGAGTATAATCTGGACAGAAAGGAGGCGTTGGAAGAACTCAAGGATGGCAGGCTGCAGATTATTTTCTCGGTCGATATGTTTAATGAAGGACTTGATGTAAAAAACATTGATATGGTGCTGTTTTTACGGCCGACACAGTCGCCTGCCGTATTTTTGCAGCAGTTGGGACGCGGTCTTAGAACTGCGGAAGGTAAAAGTTATTTAACGGTCCTGGACTTTATTGGTAATTATAGGAAAGCAAACCTTCTGCCGTTTTTGCTGAGCGGACAGAAGTATCAGAAAGAGATGGCAAGAAGCAATTCAATGTCAGATTATGAGATGCCGGATGACTGCATGATCGATCTCGATTTTCAGATTGTTGACCTGTTTAAGAGACAGGCCGAACAGGAAATGTCAACAAAAGACAAGGTGAACGAACAGTTTGAAAAGGTTCGTCAGCTTGTATCCTGTGAATTCCAGCGTTCGGTGCCGACCAGAGTCGATTTATTTACCTATATGGACACCGATGTTCAGGATGCACTGAAACGAAATATGAGATATTCTCCAGTTCCGAATTACCTGAAGTTCCTTGCTGAGAAAAACTTGCTTAATGAGGATGAAAAGAAGCTTCTGAATGGAAAAGGAGCGGAATTTATCAATATGGTAGAGACAACGAGGATGCAGAAATCGTATAAGATGCCGTTGCTTCTGGCGTTTTGCCGGGATGGAAAGTTTAAGACGGTTGTGAATGAAAATGATATTTATTACAGCTTTCAGACGTATTATGAACGGGGCGGGTATAAGGTGGACATGATCAAAGATCAGTCATCAGCCGGGTTTATGACGTGGGGGAAGAAGGAGTGGGTGAAACTGGCGGTCATGAATCCTGTGAAGTTTATGTTAAATAGTCATCCAGACTGCTTTAAGAAGGTGGATAATGGGGTGATTGGACTTGTGGAAGGAATGGAAGAGGTTGTGGAGAATGAGGCGTTTGTGAGACATGTGGTGGATGCTGTGGAGTGGCGGTCAGTAAGGTATTTTGCGGAAAAATATTGAAATAATGCATGATTATTTGAGATATATAATGGAGTTCTGCTAAAAGTTTTGAAATAAAAAGTTGAAAATTCAATTTTACAGAATATTTTTTGCGACTAGAGTAGTGTGTACAGATTTATGAGGGGAATATGGCAGACAGAGGTAATTGATAGTTACAAGTCTTTCCTTTAGGGTATAGTCATTATAACCGTAAAGAACATTTGGATTTTTCGTCTGTTGTCTGCAAAGTAAACTTATTTTTAGTACTCTTAATGGAACCACCAATTGTCTCTCCTTATGTGGCAAAAAGATATACAGTAAAATAATAACAGAGTGCCGTAAACTTAACTGCAAAATACCATTGTGGATAGAATTAACAACAAATATTATGATTTTTAGCATACACAAGAATATACTAAGAAACTAAAAGTACTTGGCTGAGAAGCTTTTGCAGTTACTACATTGTGGTAATAAGTTTAAAAAAATATATAAAGCTTGATTGATGAAATATATGACTTTTGGGATTTTGTTTTCTAGATTCCTCAATACAGTTTATTATGTTCATGATTTGTCCAGAAAAAATTATATTAAATATTGAAAAAAAGCAATATGGTGATATAATTATAAATAAATAAATTTATTTATAATTATAAGGGGGGGAGACATGGGATTTGGGTCTTATTTTAGAGATCTGAGAATGGAAAAACAGGTTACTCAGAAACAGATAGCTGATATTATTAATAAAAAGCCTATGCTGGTGAGTAATGTTGAAAATGGTAAAAATGGTCCATTTTCAGACAATGATTTGAAAAAAATAGTCACTTTTTTAGAATTATCTAAAGAGGAGGAACGGCAGTTATATAAAGAAGTTGCAAAGGCGAGAGGGAAACTTCCGCAGGAAATGCAAACATATATTATAAAAAATGATGAAGCGTATTACCTGCTCGAAATGCTTGCAAGAAATAAGCTTGGAAGAGAGTCTTTGTCTCAAATAATACAAATGGTGGAGGAGCAGGTATTATGTTAAAAACAATCGATTTGTTTGCTGGGGCAGGGGGACTTAGCTATGGGTTTGAGTCGACAGGTGAGTTCTTGATTGTGGCTGCGGCAGAAAATAATAAAAATGCTAGAAAAACATATATTGAAAATCATAAAGGACGTAATGATATCAGAATGATTCCTGATGTTAGGGGGTATGATTTTTCAGCTCTTGCATCTGAATTTGACGGAATAGACGTGGTCATAGGAGGACCGCCGTGCCAAGGATTTTCAAATGCAAACCGGCAGAAGAATCATATTATAAGTATGAATAACTCTCTGGTGAAAGAGTTCTTCCGTGCTATAAGGGAAATTCGTCCCAAAGCCTTTGTTATGGAAAATGTAAGTATGCTATCATCGGAGACACATAGATTCTATGATTCAACAATAGATCATGGTATTGTGACAGCACTTGGAGTCAAAATGAGAGAAGATGAGTTGGTGTTGTCTGATTCTGATTATAATGGGTATAACCTCATGAATATTATTGAAGCAGATGAGGTTGTGAATTACAAGATTTCTGATGAATTGTTCCAGTTGCTATATGTACTGTATAAAAATAGGAATAATGAAGAAAGGCTTCCTAAGTATATAGACAACAAATCAAAGTTAATTATTGATAGAATTGCTTCTCAGACAGAAGAGGTGAAAAATAATCTTGACTTTTTAGGCCGGATAGCTCATCTGATTAATACGGAACAGATTAAAAAATGTTTTACTGAGCTAGGACAGTTTATTAAGTTTCAAAAAACATTTCGTCTTAAGGAAGAATTGGATTCTAACAAAATAATATATGAAATAGAAAGCGATCCGGAAACAGGAAAGTTAATTGCTCGAGTAAAGTCCTATTCTGTTATTGAATATGTAAATAAAATATTAGGGGATGATTATAAAAAAAATAATGAGGTGGTTAACTCTTTATGGTTTGGAGTTCCTCAGGAGCGAAGAAGATTTATAATGATCGGAGTTCGTTCAGATATTATGCAACAGGAAGAAATAGAGATGCCAAAGGATAGTGGTGTAAAGATTGTTACGGTGGGGCAAGCAATTGAAGATTTAAAAGATTATGATACTAATGAAGATGATAATGAGCCAGAAAAGATCCTATATACTCCCAGTATGGAAAAACTATCTGATTATGCCATAATTATGAGAGAAGGCTCTGTGGGTATCAGTAATCATATTGTTCCAAAGAGTAGAGATAAAGCAAAGGCAAGGTTTTCGGCACTCAAAGAAGGTGAAAATTTTCATAATTTGGATAGTGGACTGAAAGATAATTATGCTGTACCAGAAAGAACACAAAACAGTATTTATTTACGATTGGATAGTAATAGACCGAGTGGAACTGTGATAAATGTTCGAAAGTCGATGTGGATCCATCCAACTATAGATCGTGCAATAAGTGTTAGAGAGGCAGCAAGATTACAATCTTTTCCTGATCGTTTTGTTTTTAAAGGGACAAAGGATGCACAATATCAACAAGTAGGGAATGCAGTTCCACCGTTAATGGCAAAGGGAATTGCCGAAGTAGTTCTAAAATATTTATAAAATTAGCGCAGGAAACAATACCTGCGCTAATTTTATTTGAAAAATAATTTGCAATTAAAATAAATACATATAATATTATTCTGCAGAATTACATAAATGAAATACAAAAAATGAACTGTATATGAAAAATACTATTATTATTTTAAAAATACTATAAAACACTTGACATATATAATAAATATGGCTTATATTGGAGACAGGTACTAAAATGAGTATATTGTATGGAGGTATAGCATGAAGAGCGAAGAAACCAAGAGAGATAAATTTGTAAGAATTGCAGAAGCAAGAACAAATAAGATTATTAATATGATTCAATTACTGGGGAATTGTTCGAATCAGAGCTTGTATGAGTATTCGCAGAAAGATGTAAATAAGATATTTAATACGATTCAAGCAGAATTGGATGAAGCAAAGAAGAGATATAGCAAACAGGATAGCCAAAAAGGAAGTATATTTACACTTGATTAATAGTATGGAGGGAATACATTATGTTTCAGTGGAGGGAAAATTTTCAATGGATTTTTTCTGATCTGGGATCGTCAGATAAGGTTGGTGTAAATGAGTCGGGTATAGGAATATTTAAAAGACAGCCATATAAAGGGCTTGCAAAAGAGATTTTACAAAATGTTACAGATGCGAAGAATCCGGAACTTCCGGATGAAGTACCAGTGAGAGCAAAATTTGAATTGATATATGTCGATTTGGATGATATTCCTGGTCATGAAAGGTTGAGAGAAGTCATTCATAAGTGCTCAGAGTATTATTCGGTTGGCGATGATGGTGAAAAACTGAGAACCATTCGAGATGCTGCAGATAATTATTTATCTGGTTCTATAAAAGTTCCGGTTTTAAAAATTAGTGACTATAATACAACAGGGCTGAGAGGCGTAAAAGAAGAAACTGGAAGTAACTGGACAGGACTTGTACGAGAACGTAGTGCTACTAATAAGTCAAATACTTCTAGTGGTGCTTTTGGGGTAGGTAAATTTGCTCCATATAATTTTACATCTATAAGAACAGTGTTGTATTCAACGAAAACAATTAATGATGAATATGCCTTTCAGGGAAAAGCTATTCTTACTACTTTTAAAGAAGATGGGAAAAACAAGCAGAATATAGGATTATTTGCAAATAAAGACAGTGAAGATTTTGATGCTGTGTTTGATGTCAATGATATTGCGCCTGTATTTAGAAGAACAGAGCCTGGTACCGATATTTTTGTGCTTGGATTTGTGAAGGAAGATGAAGATACCTGGATAGAGCAGTCAGCAATCAGTGTAATTGAGTATTTTTTCTACTCTATTTATCGTGGGAAACTTGAGGTGGAGATCCGGGATGGTGAGAAGGTTGTGAAGATTACTCAGAATAACCTTGGAGAGATGATTGCATTTTATGATAAGTATTGTAAAGAACATATGGCAGATGATACTGCTTTTAAATTTACAGCACCATCTTATTGGAGGCTGTTGCAGGATAGCAGACATAAAATTATCAAGGCTCCATTTGAATACAATGGCAAGAGTATGGGAAATTATGAACTTTACCTTCTGACTGGGGAGGATGCTGCTGAAAAGAAAGTATTGGAAATGCGCCAAGCAGGAATGAAAATTAGAGAAGATTGTGCATTTAGAATTCCTATAAACTTTACTGCGATATTTATTGCTACTGGTGAGGGGGCAGCATCACAGGATCCTAAGGATAATATTAGCAGCTTTCTCAGAAAGTGTGAAAATCAGGCACATGATGACTGGGCAGCAGACGAATATAAGGAAGAGAAGACGAAAGCAAAGGGAATTATCAATAAGGTACATCAAATAATTCTTGATGCAGTTAAGGCAGAGATGCCTGATTTTGGAGATGAGTCAGTTGATGCTTTTGGATTAAGCGAGTTTCTGCCAAATGAAGAAGCAGATGATGACCAAAAAGAAGAAAAAGTTTTTTCCGACTTCAGGCCGCTTGCATTTGAGATACAGAGCGTAAAAACTGGAAAAAGAAGAAGGCAAGCTGACATAAGTATGAAAAAAAATGGCGGTTCGAAGCATAAGAAGGAGGTAGAGGAAGTCAAGAGAAAATACCATAAGAATGCAAATAATAAAAAGGGAACTGGAACCGGTAAGGCATCTGAAATATTGATATCTAGTATAAAAACTCCATTTAATAAGACTTCTGGCGAGTATCAAATTTCATTTGTGCTAGATGAAAATGCTGAAAATTTAGCTATAGGAATCAAAATTGGAAGTGATGATGATAATTTATCAAAAGCTAATATTTCTGAGGCAATAATGGATGGAAAAAAACTTGCTATAAAAAATGGTTTGATAGAGTTGGAGGGAGGCCATAATGAAGGCGAAAAAAATATTATAAGAGTAAGGCTAGAAGAAAAGACGAGAAAAACGTTGGAGGTGCGAGCATATGCTAAATGTTAATATTAACTATCCGTATCCTGTAATTCGTGAGTATACAGATGATTATCAAGGAACGAATTTTATTGGCGAACTCAAAGTACTACTTGAGCCAGATGGATATGCTGTGCATACAAACTTTGAAATAAATAACAAAGAGATTCAACTTTTGCTTAGCAAAAATATTCTTACATATGCATTAGAAGTACAATGTGTATCTACTTGGTTTAGAAAACTGTATCTGATCCAGGAAAGCAAAGTAATCAGACTAGATCCACAGATGATTCACGAAAGAGTTGAGCTGATGCCATGTATAGTCGTAGCGACGGCGATTGAAGGATTTGCAAATGAAGACTTTGCAGAAGAATATCAGGGCATGAAGTTTGATTTAAATGCTGGAGATATCATAGGTATTGGACAGAAAAGAGTATTTGATGCATTGTATCAAAATGATATTATTAAGAATGGATCTTCCATCGTTGATGTCGGAGGAAGTGATAAGTTAAAAGAAATTCAATGCGATTTTTCCCAAAGTACTATTAAAATTACCTTGCCGATTGATCAATATGAGGACTATAGAAGCTGTGGATACAATAGATCTAAATACAAGATGTTAAATGCAATACTGATAGTGCCGGTACTTGTAGAAGGAATTGGAATTATAGCGGCAGATGAGAAAGATCCTGAGCATCAAAGCGGTCATGGAAATCGAGCATGGTATAAGACGATTGTAGTTAATTTAAAGCGCTTTGCCGAAAATGATGAAAGAAAATACTTGCAGCTACTCGAAACTCCTTTTGCATCAGCAGAATTGTTATTAGGTAATAACTCGGCTAAAGCACTTGATTTCCTTTGCCAGGTAGAATAGGAGACTTTATGAAATTATATTTTTTTAAACAGAAATTTCTGGATATCCTTGAACAAAATATATCCGATAACCTTGATAAGTACCAGGAATCAGAGACGTGGGTAGATCAATATTTTATTGATATGGACAAGCCCAATTATTTTTTTGATACAGGAATAGAGATCAATGATTATCAACTTATTTTAGGAGGTCCAGAAACTGATTTCCCCAATGCGAAGATTTTGTACGAAGCTTTGCAGGGACATATAAATTTAGTGCAAGCAAGTGATCTTAGATTATGGGCGTATATGGCACACAAACAGCATTGGGATTATATGCATACGAGATGGGGAATTGACATTCCAGACGATGAAGATGAAGCGGAAGGGGATGATACAAAAAAAACTCCGGCAGATAAAGCAATAGATCGTATTGGAACGCGATATTTCTTCAAGGCATCTAAGGGAAAAGCTTTTGTCCGCCAGGGGATAGCGAGATTATATTGGAGTGTTTACTTGACATATGATGAGAATAACGAAAATGGTAATCCATATGAGTATACAGAATACTTTTTCAGCAAGCAGGATATATTCACATCAATTACAGAGCGATCTTACGCTAGAAATAAGGTTCTTGTGTTGGCAGCACTCAAAGAGTTAAAGAAAAATTCAGATCTATCGAGAGGAGAAGTACGAGCTTTTTTGGCTAAATTAAATCAAGCTGGTGCTATTACGATTTTAGATTTTCTTGATAAAACTCAAGCGGAAAAATTGTGTGAAAGTGTTATGAGCGAAATTAAGAGTATAGCTGTATTAGAAGAAGGGAGCCGTTTTAGAGCGATTAATGATATTTCTGGTAAGCCATTTGGGCCGGAGATGATAATTAAAAATGGACAGGTTATAGCTGCTGGTAAAAAAATTTTAACGAAGCCTAAAAAACTGATTGGAAAAAAAGAAGGTACAAAGTTTAACATTTCTGGAAAGGAGTACGTTATTAAGGATATAAAGTGAGCGAAAGAAGGTGAAAAAATATGGAAAACGAAAGGATGGGAATAAAATGGAGTCGTGAAGAAACTATTTTAGCATTTGATTTGTATTGTCGCACGCCTTTTAGAAAGATTAGCCAGGGAAATCCGGAAATTATAGAACTTGCACAGCTGTTAGGACGAACTCCGGGGGCTGTGGGATTGAAGATGCATAATCTTGCTCACTATGATCCCGAATTGCAGAAGAGAAATATAACTGCAATGGCACATGGAAGCAAGCTTGATGGTGAGATATTCTCAGAGTTTTCAATGGATTGGACAAATTTATCATATCAGGCTCAGCTTATCCGTGCAAAGATACAGAATAAGGATATATCAGAAGTAATAGATCTTGGTGATCTTGATGAGATTCCAACTGGAAAATATCGAGATTATGTGATGAAAACCAGGGTGGGGCAGTATTTCTTTAGAATGACAGTATTAAATTCGTACGAAAATAGATGCTGCATCACTGGTTTAAAAAGGCCAGAGCTCCTGGTGGCAAGTCATATTAAGCCTTGGAGAGTCAGCGATGAGCGGACTGAACGTACAAATCCGACGAATGGATTATGTTTGAATTCTTTACATGATAAAGCGTTCGATAGAGGGCTTATAACGTTAGATAAAAACTACAAAATTATTGTATCCAAAAAACTGAAAGATACAGAAATGGATTTAGAAACAAAAAACTGGATTATGGGATATGCTGATCACCAAATTATTCTACCAGATAAATTTTTGCCCGGAAAAAAATTTATAGAATACCATAACGATGTGATTTTTCAGAGGTGAAAATGTGGATAATTTAACATTAGAACAACGCCGAAAAAATATGCAGCATATACGCTCGAATAATACAAAAATCGAAGAGATTCTTAGAAAAGCTTTGTGGAATAAAGGGTATCGTTACAGAAAAAATTTCAAGGATTTACCTGGAAAACCGGACATTGTAATCACAAAATATAAAATTGCTATATTTTGTGATGGAGAGTTTTTTCATGGTAAAGACTGGGAGGTTTTAAAACAGCGTCTTGAGAACAGCAATAATAGTGAATACTGGATCAACAAAATCTCCAAAAATATGCATCATGATGATCAGGTAAACAAGGAGCTAATGTTTATGGGCTGGACTGTGATTCGGTTCTGGGGTAATGACATTAAGAAAAATACAGATGAGTGCATCAAGGTTATTGATGAGGTTGTCTTTAACATCAAGCTTGGTGATAACATTAAAGATAATTAGGAAAGAAGGGATCTTGTTGCAGGTAATAATAAATATACTATAAGGCATTGAAAATGGGCTCTGAAAAAGTGAATTAAACCTATTTGAGGCGCATTTTCAGGTTGCTTAATCCACAATATGCACTTTGTGATGTGGGTATCAATTAGCTTAAAATGCTGTGTTTTACAGATATTCTATAAGAGCAGACTGATGAGTAACTATAAGTGGGGGATTCGCGTCATCTATTTTTCTAGGTAAGAAAAGTCATAACTATACGACCTATATTCCAGGCTGCATCCACAGCGGATCCGCAGATATGCAAAAGATGTGGAACGGCAGCTTGAGAAACTGAAAGGATAATCTTATGAATTACAGGCAACTAACCGGAACGTACCTTCTGGTATCGAATCTTTGTCTTGGAACTGTACAATTTGGTTCGGCAGTAGAGGAAAAAGATTGTTTTGAGCAGTTAAATGAATTCACAGACTCAGGCGGCAATTTTCTGGACACTGCCCATGTATACGGCGACTGGCTGCCGGGAGAACGGGCAAGAAGCGAGAGGGTGATTGGAAAATGGCTGAAGCAGAGCGGTAAGCGGAATCATTATGTGATAGCCACCAAAGGGGCCCACCCAAGGCTGGATTCCATGGAAGTGTCGAGGGTAAACCGGGAGGCAATTATGACTGACATGGAGGAAAGTCTTAAATGCCTTGAAACAGATGCCATTGATCTGTATTTTCTGCATCGGGATGATGAAAATGTCCCTGTCTGTGAGATTCTTGATATTTTGGAAACAGCGAGGAAAAAAGGTTATATCCGGTATTACGGCTGTTCCAACTGGAAGCTGGAGCGTCTGAAAGAAGCACAGAGAGCGGCAGAGGAGTATGGTTTTTCTGGTTTTGTCTGTAATCAGCTGATGTGGAGTCTTGCCGATATTAATACAGCCGGGCTGGGAGATCCGACTCTGGTTTGTATGGATCAGAAGAGTTTTTCTTATCACAAAGAGAAACAGCTTAGTGCAATGGCCTATATGTCGGTGGCTAAAGGATACTTCAGTAAATTGCTGAAAGGCAGTGCAATTCCGGAAAATGTGGCCGCTATCTATGAGAACGAGGAAAATTACAGGATTGCCGAGGAATTGAAAGCTTTGATAGCGTATGGGGTTACTCCCGCTCAGGCGTGTATTTCTTACTTTAATGGACAGCCGTTTCCAGCGATTCCGCTGGCCTCTTTCCGAAATATAGAACAGATGAGGGAGACGGTGGCGGGATGTGATGTGACACTGGGCAGGGATATCAGCAGGAGAATGAATGATATGAAAAGATTTGTAAGTGATTGATGAAAATGGAAAACAAAGCGGTGACAGTAAGAAAATCTGATCAATTACTGCCTCCGCTTTTGATTTCCCTCAACCCTACACCAAATACAACTTAATCCCCACCCCCCGGATATATTCCTGCCACTCCTCCGCCAGATAATGATCGGTCACAATAATATCAATACATTCCAGCGAGGCAAAATACGCTGGCCGGATCTGGTCAAACTTGCTGGAATCGGCCAGCAGGATCTTGGTGACAGAAGATTTTATAACTGCCTGCATCGTAGATATCTCGTAGTTATGCATACATGTAATCCCAAGCTCCCGGTGAATACCCGCAGCGGACAGAAAAACCTTGTTGGCACGAATCTGATTAATCAGATCAATTGCCTGCTGGGATTCAAACATCTGGGCGTTGGGATGGTAGAAGCCGCCCGGGAAGATCAGGCTGATATCTTCTTTGGTGATCAGTTCATTCAGTATATTCATACTATAGCACAATGCCGTCACAGGCATGCTGTCCGGAATGTAATGGGCCAGATGTTCGGTGGTGGAGCCGCTGTCAATGATGACGGTGTCATTGGGTTCCACCAGAGTTGCGGCAAATTTACCAATCAGCTCTTTCTGCAGGTTGCGTTTTTCTTTTTCTGATTCCAGAGAGTAGGAAGGAGATGCCTCTGACAGACTGCTCTGGGGATTAAACATGATTTTTCCGTTTTCAAAATTAATGGTATGATCTGCGGTCAGTTCTTTGATATCCCGGCGAACAGTCATTTCGGATACATTTAGATGAGTGGCCATCTCCTTTACGGTGATGCTGTTTTTTATCTTTAAAAAGTGTATGAAATTATTTAAACGGGTCTCTTTTTTATTCATGATTGATCTCCCTCGTTTTACTCATTATGACTTTATTGACTTTAACTCTATTGAATTTAACTTTATCGACTCGAACTCTATCAATGCTAACTCTATTAATGCTAACTCTATCGACGCTAACTCTATCGGATCGAACTCTATCAATGCTAACTTTATCGACTCTAACTCTACCAATGCTAACTCTATTGACTCTAACTCTACCAATTCTAACTCTATCGATTTTAACTCTATTAATCCCAACTTTATCAATTCTGACATTACCGAATCTAACTTCACCAATTCTAACATTTCTCAATTCGATATTAACATTTTTACCTTAAAAAGTAAACGCATTCTCCAAAAAACCTCAATTATCCTACCAAAAACGTCAAAATTAACAATTTATCAGTAACAAAATGTGAGTATTCACAAACATTTTTTCGAATATTGACTTTAAATGTAAAAAAAGTTATCATAAAACTAACCAAAAGGCAGAAAATGTTAAAAAATATAACATTATTAGGGAGGACGACGTGGAGGAGCTTTTAAAATTACAAAATATAACCAAAAAGTTCGGAAATGTAGTCGCAAATGATCATATCAACTTAAGCGTGGGCAGGGGAGAGATCCGGGCTCTGCTGGGGGAGAACGGAGCCGGCAAATCGACTCTGATGAATATCATTTACGGCCTGTATCAGCCCACATCAGGGGAGATCTTTTTCGGCGGCAGGCAGGTGGCAATTCATTCTCCGAAAGAAGCGATTCATCTCGGCATCGGCATGGTTCACCAGCATTTTATGCTGATACCGGAACTGAGCGTGGTGGAGAATCTGGTTCTGGGGAGACGGTCGCGGAGGGAACCATTTCTGGATCTGGAAGAAGCGTCGGAGGAGATCCGGAAATTGTCTGAAATGTATGGGCTGGACGTGGATCCAAAGGCAAAGGTGTGTGACCTTCCGGTTGGAAGCCAGCAGAGAGTGGAGATTATCAAGGCGCTGTACCGTGGTGCAAATGTCCTGATTCTGGATGAACCGACTGCGGTGCTTGCCCCGCAGGAAGCGGAACATTTAGGGACTGTAATCAGGACACTGTCGGAACAGGGAAAGACGGTTATCTTTATCACGCATAAGCTGATGGAGGCCAGAGATCTGGCTCACAATATTACAATTTTAAGGAACGGAAAGACAATTGTGACCGTACCGGCGAGAGAGAAGAGCAATGAGGAGCTGGCACAGCTGATGGTGGGGCATCCGATTGCCACCGACCTTCCGAGAAAGGAATACGCACCCGGCAGGGAAGCGCTTAAGATCAGCGGCCTTTCCATGACGGCAAAGGATGGGAAACGTCTTCTGGACAATATTAACCTGACTGTACACGAAGGGGAAATTGTTGCAGTTGCCGGAGTGGATGGAAACGGCCAGTCTGAGGTAGTCGAGGCGGTGACCGGACTTCGTAAGATCACGGATGGAAAGGTGGAGTTCTTTGACCGGGATATGAGCCAGACTTCCGTCCGGGACAGAATCCGCGAGGGTATGGGCCATATCCCCCAGGATCGCCATAAGGAGGGAATGGCGCTGGATATGAGCCTTTCCGACAACATGATTCTGGAAACTCATGGTGATAAGAAGTTCAGCAGATGTGGATGGATCGACTACGACAAGGTTAATCAATATACCGGTGAAATGATTGAAAAATACAATGTGAAGGCCACCGGTTACACCGCGCCGGCGGGAAGTCTCTCCGGAGGCAACCAGCAGAAGGTGGTGCTGGCCAGAGAAGTGTCGAGAGAGCCGAAGATCCTGATTGCCGCACAGCCTACCAGAGGCCTTGACATTTCGGCAGTGGAGTTTGTTCACAGGAAGCTGCTGGAATCAAGGGATTCCGGTGTTGCAATCCTGATGATTTCCACGGAACTGGAGGAATGTCTGTCGATCAGCGACAGGCTGGCAGTCATGCATCAGGGCAGAATCATGGGAGTGATGAAACGTGAGGAATACGATGTGGAGAAAATTGGTCTGATGATTGCCGGGGTAAATGATGGAGAACAGAAAAATGAAGATAAAACAGAACGATAAGAGAAAAATTTTGACGCAGTTACTGAAACCGGTGGCGGCAATTGCGGCGGCACTGCTGGTTGGCGCAGTTTTGATTCTGTACGCAGGGGCAAATCCTGTCACAGCGTACAAATCGCTTCTGGCCGGGGCGTTTGGTAGCTTTTATAACTTTACAGAGGTGCTGGTGAAGGCGTCTCCATTGTGGCTGGCAGGTCTTGGCGTGGCACTGTCGTTTAAAGCAGGCATTTTTAATGTGGGTGCGGAAGGGCAGATTATGATGGGGGCACTGGCCACCGCGTGGATCGGCGTTGTGCTGGGGAATCTCCCTATGGTCATCCTGCTTCCTGTTACCATGCTTGCCGCAGTGCTGGCAGGAGGCATCTGGGCAAGTATCCCGGGCATGATGAAGGCGAAGCTGGGGGTCGACGAGATTATTACCACAATTATGTTTAATTACATTGCAACCTGGGTGGTCAGCTATTTTGTGACAGGGCCTTTAAAGGATCCGGCGGGGGTTAATCCGCAGACTGCGGAGCTGGGAGCGGGGGCACAGCTTCCGATTCTGGTGAAGGCGACCAGGCTTCACGCGGGTCTGATTGTTACCCTGATTCTGATTGTCGTCATGTATTTTGTCATAAAAAAAAGCACGTTTGGTTATAAGGTGAGGCTGCTGGGGAGCAGTTTATCCGTGGCAAGAGCATCGGGGGTCAACGTTCCCCTGACACTGATCACTACGATGATCATCAGCGGCGGCCTGTCTGGGTTGGCCGGGATGATGGAGATATCAGGGCTGCACCACAGACTTTTAAATTCATTTTCTCCAGGCTATGGTTTTACGGCGGTTGTCGTGGCTCTGCTTGGCAATCTGAATCCGCTGGCTGTATTCGTATCGGGATTTTTCTTTGCAGCAATGACGGTTGGGGCTAATGAGATGCAGAGAAGCGCTGCCATTCCCACCTCGTTAATCAGTGTGATTCAGGGATTGATCGTGTTCTTTGTTCTGATCAGCGAGGTGAAACACTTTCCGATACCCCGTATTTTCACATCGAAAAGGGAAAACAGGGAGGTGACGGAATGAATATCTTAAGTATGGCATTTATTGTGGGACTTTTGACTGCCACGGTCCGTATGATGGTCCCGATTCTTTTGTCGGCACTGGGAGAAACGTATTCGGAACGTGCGGGTATCTTAAACATTGGTCTGGAAGGCATTATGCTGATCAGCGCGTTCTTTGCCTTTCTGGGATCTTACTATTTTGACAGTGCGGCCGTAGGCGTCCTGTTTGGAGCGGCTTCCGGACTGATAGTGGGGCTGATCGCGGCATTTTTAAGTGTTACTCTGCAGATTAACCAGATGATCAGCGGCATTGCCTTAAATATGGTGGCTGCCGGGCTTACCAGCTTCTTCTACCGGGTCATGTTTGGAGTACTTCCGATCCCGCCTCAGGCAAAAAGCCTGTCAGTGCTGGAGATTCCGGTGCTGCGAGACATACCGTTTTTGGGTGAGATTCTGTTTCAGCACAATATTCTGGTTTATGCAGCATTTATTCTTGTACCGGTATCTTCCATCATTCTGTATAAAACCAGCTTCGGATTAAAGATCCGCGCGGTGGGCGAGAATCCAAAGGCGGTGGATACGGTGGGCGTCAGCGTGAACGGTGTGCGGTATTCGGCGGTATGTATCTGCGGTCTGCTTACCGGGCTGGCCGGGACGTGTCTGACCATCGGACAGCTCAATATGTTTATGGATAATATATCTGCGGGAAGAGGGTTTATCGCTCTGGCAGCCGTTATTTTTGGGAAATGGAATCCAAAAGGCGTTCTGTTTGCTTCCGTTATTTTTGCATTTGCGGATGCTCTTCAGCTGAGGCTCCAGTCTCTTGGCTTCCAGATTCCGTATCAGTTCCTGGTCATGCTTCCCTATGTGCTGACCGTGGTGGCACTGGCCGGAGTTGTGGGTAGGAGCAAAGGACCGGCCGCATTGGGAAAAGCATACAGCAAGGAAGGATGACGGAACAAGTCAATCAACAAAACCTATGAAAAAACTTATCAGCAAGTCGCTGAAAGTATAAATGTCTTTCTAACTACAAGGAGGAGAAGAAATGAGAAGGAAACTGAGTTTGGTAATGGCAGCGGCACTGACAGCAGCGCTCCTGGGGGGATGCGCAGGCGGAAATGCAAAACAGCCGGCAGGCGATACAACGGCGGCTCCGACGACGGCGGCGCAGGCGGAGGCCGGCAGTACGGAAGCAGAAGAGACAGAGGCAGAAAAAACGGAGGCGGCGAAGGCGGATGACAAAAAAGCCGGGGACAGCGCCAAAACCGGGGATGGACAGTTCAAAGCGGCTCTTATTGTAACAGGATCGGTCAATGACGCCGGATGGAACGCGGCTGCCTACAATGGCATGAAAGCGATTGAAAGTGAAATGGGGGCGGAAATTAATTTCTCAGAAAATGTGTCTCTTCCCGATGCGGAACCGGCATTGAGAGATTTTTCCAACAAGGGATACAACTTAATATTTGCACACAGCATGGAGTACGGCGAGTCTGTGACAAAGATTGCGGGGGATTATCCGGATACAAAATACGCAGTTTATACGGGAACTGTGGAAGCGGACAACGTGGCGTCCATCTCCTTAAACGAGCACGAGACGGGATATCTGGCGGGAATGCTGGCGGCCTCCATGTCAAAGACGGGCAAGATCGGAGTCATTATTGGTTCTGACTTACCTCCGATGATCCGAATCGCAGAGGCGTACAAGCTTGGCGCGAAAGAGGTAAATCCGGATATTCAGGTGTTTGACGTATTTGCGGGCAGCTGGGACGATATTGCAAAAGGAAAAGAAGCGGCTCTGGGACAGATTGAAAACGGCGCCGACGTCATTTTCCATGTTGCGGATAAGACCGGACTGGGAGCGATTCAGGCGGCTCAGGAAAAGGGCGTGTATGCAATTGGTTCGTCTGTGGATCAGAGTGCAGTGGCACCCGGAACCGTATTGTCCAGTGCCCTGGATCATGCGGATAAGGCCTATTTAGCGGCGGCGAAGAGTGTTTCAGATGGTACCTTTAAGGGCGGAATCATGAGGATGGGACTGAAGGAAGAGGCGATTGGCATGGCACCGTACGATCCTGCCGTTCCGGAAGATGTAATTAAGAAAATAGAAGAAAAGACTGCACAGATCGTAAGCGGAGAATTTGAAGTTCCGGAGATTCTGGAAAGAACTGCAAAATAGGGAAGGTGCAGCATACCGGGAGTACGCGCTTCACGGTATGCTGTCTGACTGAGCATAAAAAGGATGAATAGAAAAGGAAACAAGATGAACGATTATTTATTTTACGGTGCGATGACGGAACCGATCGCGCCCATGGACAAAGAGGGAAACATCGACTATGAGCTTTTAAAGGCCCAGGTGCAGTTTCAGCTGGACCATAAGATTCACGCGATTTTCGTCAGCGGACTGACGGAGTGCATGGTGACCAGTGTGGAAGAGCAGATTGAGATGCTTCGAGAAACTGTGAAGACAGTAAACAGCCAGGTTCCGGTTATGGGAAATATCTGTTTAAACCGCCCGGAGGATGCGCTGTACGCCATCAGAGCGTTTGAGGAGGCAGGCGCGGATGCGGTCAGCATTGCCCAGCCTCACACCTTTACGTATGAGGAGGACGCCATTTATGAGTACTATACGAATCTGATCCGCGGGACAACGCTGCCGGTCTACGTGTACAACGCGCCCCAGACGAATAATGTGCTTTCCCCAGGTCTGGTGAAGCGGCTGGTGGAAGAAAATGACAATGTGAGGGGCTATAAAAACAGTGTTCAGGACATTCTTCATCTGCAGAGCGTCATGGAGCTGATTCCGAAGGAACGCCATTTCGAGTGTATCGCGGGCAGCGATTCAACAATTTTTGCAACACTGGCACTGGGGGGATGCGGAATTATTTCCTGGGTATCCATTATGTTTCCGGAGCTGATCGAGGAACTGTGCGATGCGTATTTCAGAGGGGATATCGAGGAGGCGAGAGCTCTTCAGTTCAGAGTGCAGAAGGTGAGGACGATTTTAAAGCATGCCCCTATGGATTCGGGGTACCGGTATGCCGGAGAACTGATCGGACTGCCTATGGGATACCCGAGACAGCCGATGTCACAGGCGACAGAGGAACAGAAAAACTACATCAGAGAAGAACTGACAAAACTGGACATGATTTGACAAAGGAGCGGAAATGAAGCCAAAGAAGTTAATAACGCTGGGAAGCTATCATACGGATTATTTTTTGATTGGAGACAGGATTCCGGACAAAGGTGAGACGGTAACGGGAAATTACTATTTTACAGAAGGCGGCGGCAAGGGGTCCAATCACGCCTGTGCCTGCTCTATCCTGGGCGGAAATGTGGTTTTGATTCAGAAGCTGGGAAGGGATGAGGGCGGGGAGACGGCCTGCAGAGAATTCGCAGAATACGGCCTTTCTCTCGACTATGTCCGGATGGTGGAAGGTGAGAAGACAGGGCTGGCGCCGATCATGATCGACAAGGACGGAAATAACGCCATCATGGTATTTCCCGGTGCGCATGGTCACTATACAAAAGAAGACATCGACAGGGCAGCCCGGGAGTTTGACGACGCATTTATGGCGAGCTTTGTATTTGAGACGAATCTGGATATGACGGAGTATGCCATTAAAAAGGCGTATGAAAAAAATGTGGCTGTATTTCTGGATCCGTCTCCGGTGACGAAATTCAATCCGGATCTGTATCCCTATCTGACCTGGATCAAGCCCAACGAGCATGAGGCTACTCTCTATACGGGGATTGAAGTGACGGATTATGAGTCTGCTGCCGAGGCAGGCAAATGGTTTCTGGCAAGGGGAGTTAAGAATGCGCTGATTACATTGGGGGAAATGGGATCGGTTCTCGTCACGCCTGATTTAATCCGGACGTTTCCGGCGCCGAAGGTGACGGTTGTGGATACGACAACGGCGGGAGATGTGTTTGCCGGGGCGTTTATCTATGCGCTGTCGGTTGAGATGCCCTTAGACGAGGCAGTGCTGTTTGCCTCCTGTGCGGGAGCATTAACGGCGACAAAGGCGGGAGCGGTGAAGTCGGCTCCTCATATGGAAGAGGTGCAGCAGCTTTTGGCTGAATTTAAAAAATCAGCCGGACTTATATAAATGCGGCAGGAGACTGAGATGAATCATACGATATTTGCGTTAAAGGGAACAATCGCCTATACGCCGGCTCCGCAGAGATTTGTTTTTGAGGAAGAGAGCTTTCTTGTGTGCAGGGACGGGAAGGTCAAAGGAATCTGGAAGGAACTGCCGGATGAGTTAAAGGGAATTAAGGTCTATGACTACACGGGAAAGATTATTTTCCCGGGCATGTGTGATCTGCATATGCATGCGCCTCAGTATGCGTTTCGGGGGCTGGGGATGAATCTGGAGAATCCGGACTGGGATATGTGGTTTGAAAAGTATGCGTTTCCCGATGAGAAACGGTATGAGGACTGCGAATACGCGAAGATGGCGTATGAGCGGCTGACTGATGATCTTTTAAAGACGACGACAACGCGGTGTGTTATGTTTGCCACGATTCACCGGCAGAGTACGGAGATCCTGATGGATTTGATGGAAGAAAAGGGAATCACAGCCTATGTGGGCAAGGTGAATATGGACCGGAATTCGATTCCCGGACTGCTGGAGACCACAGAGGAGAGTCTGGAGGAGACAAAGCAATGGATTGCTGACTGTGAGGATAAGAAAAAATACAGGAAATGCCGCCCCATCATTACGCCCCGCTATATTCCGACCTGTACGGATGAGCTGATGAGCGGACTGGGAGATCTGATTGCGGAGAAGAAAATTCCGGTCCAGTCCCATTTGTCTGAGGGCCTGGATGAGATGGAGTGGGTGCGGGAACTGAAGCCGGAACTCTCGTTTTATGGAGAAGGCTACGATGAGTACCATATGTTTGGGGACACGGTTCCAACGGTGATGGCTCACTGCGTCTATTCTCCGGAGGAAGAGATACAGCTGATGAAGAAGCGCGATAAGCTGATTATCGCACACTGCCCGCAGTCCAATATCAGCAGCTCCGGCGGGATTGCCCCGGTGAAGCGGTATCTGGCGGAAGGAATCCGGGTGGGACTTGGAAGTGATATGGCCGGCAGTAATACGCTTTCTCTGCTGCGGGCAATTACCGATGCCATCCATGTGTCGAAGGCACGGTGGGCTTTTACGGAGCGCGGGGACGATCCTCATGCGAAGAAGAATGTTCTGTCTCTGGCGGAGGCATTTTATCTTGCAACCCACGGGGGAGAAGGTCTGTGGGAGCAGGTTGGAAGCTTTGAAGAGGGATACTGCTTTGACGCTGTGGTCATGGACGATTCCAGGATCAGCGACTACTGTGAGCGAAGCAGCTATGAGCGGACGGAGCGGCTAATCCTGATGTCGGACGACAGGGATATTGAGGCGAAGTTTATCGATGGGAGCATGGTATACCAAAGGGATGCAAAACAGAGATAAGAGCGGAGAAGGATACTGGGAAAGGGGAGAGGCTGAAACGTGAAAACAGTTGTAATTGAGGACATCAGGCCGGACAATGACTATGGCCTGATTGTACAGATGCCGGAGGAGGGAAACGTATATCAGGATGATTACTTTTACTGGAAGGGAAGCCTGATTCCAGCCTGCTTTCAGACAAACCGGATATCGACAGGGACGATGAAGACGTGGCACCGGGATCCTGTGTTTCAGAAGCTGGAATTCCATGAGGATTATGAAAAATTCGTGTTTCTTACGGGGACAGCCCTTTTTCCTGTGGCGGATACGAGAGATGGCGCTGTCTGTGACGAAAGTTTCCGGGTTCTGCGGGTGAGCCCGGGTACGGAGGTGCTCGTACCTCCGGGGAAAGCCCATTTTATGCCGGTTGCAGAGGGGGATGAGCCGGTCCGTATTACCGTAGTATGCCCGGAAATGCCGTTTTACCATGTGTTTCTGAGTGAAGCGGTACGGGCTGAGGCAAAGGAGTGAGAATGGATTGGACAATATCTGCTTAAAGCGGTATTCCTGCCGGTGTTTTCGGAAAGAGAGAGTGTCGGAAGAGGCGCTGATCCGGATTTTTCAGGCTGCGATGCAGGCTCCGTCTGCGCTGAATGAACAGCCGTGGGAGTTTCTTCTGATAAGAGAGGCATGTATGAAACAGGAGGTTGCAGGGATTAATCCATACTGCCATCCGGCAGCCGAAGCGGACTGCCTGATTCTTTTATTGGCTGATTTGAACAGGCTTAAGAAGGACAGCCCCTGGTGGGTTCAGGATATGAGTGCATGTGCGGAAAATATGCTGCTGCAGGCCGTGGAACTGGGACTCGGGGCTGTCTGGCTGGGCGTCTATCCAAGAGAAGAGAGGATGAAGAAACTGAGCAGGCTCGTGTGTCTTCCGGAAAACGTGATTCCGTTCGCTGTAATTTCTGTGGGATATCCGGATGAGGAACGGGATCCGGTGCTGAGATTTGACGGAGACCGGATATACGGGGAACAGTATGGAACCAGGCTGTTATTGCAGAAAGACAGCGGGGAGACAGAGCGGTGAACGTGTGAAACAATAAGAATCTATGGAAAATTGGGAAGGTATCAGTAAAATGAATAATAGTGAAATGAACAATAGTGAAATCTATTCACATGTGGATCATACGCTGTTAAAAGCGTATGCTTCATGGGAAGAAATAAAGAAATTATGTGATGAAGCCGTGACGTACCGGACTGCCTCCGTATGCATCCCTCCATCCTATATAAAACGGGTCAGGGAGACGTATGGAAAAGATTTTAGAATCTGTACGGTGATTGGATTCCCGCTGGGATATCATACAAAAGATATAAAGGTGCGTGAGACTCTGCAGGCCATTGAAGACGGTGCGGATGAGATTGATACGGTTATTAATATCGGGGACGTGAAAAATGGAGATTTCGATCTTGTGCGTTCGGAACTGAAAGCCATCAGGGAAGCTGTTGGGGAAAAGATACTGAAGGTAATTATAGAGACGTGCTATTTAACGGATGCGGAAAAACGGGAAATGTGCCGTATCGTGACCGAAGCGGGAGCTGATTATATCAAGACTTCCACCGGATTTGGAACGGAAGGGGCTGTGCTAAAAGATATTTTTCTGTTTAAAGAAGAGATCGGTCCCGGTGTAAAAATTAAGGCAGCAGGAGGAATGCACAGCCGACAGGACTTTGTGGAGTTTCTAAATGCCGGATGTGACCGTCTGGGGACGAGTTCCGCAGTGAAGGTGCTGGAGAAGACGGATTGAGAAATAGTAAGAATAATATAAAATTCGCGTAAATCTATTTATCAGGATTTATGCGAATTTTTTTGCTTTTTCCTGGAAAGGCATTTATAATAAAATAATAAATATCAGGTTGACGGTAACAGAGATGATACGAAAGAGAAGTACACAAAGCGTAAAGGAGACTCTATGAGAAAAGAAGCCAGTCTGGAACAATGGAAGGAATTATATGAGGTAACGCTGAATTTGAAGGCGTTGGAGCCCTGGCATTACTTTGGCAGTGAGGATCTGGTGGCGATTGCGCTCCAGGGAGAGGAAGAGCCGGTATTTATGAGCATCATGGGGATGATGGGAAGCTGCTATGGGATCAGCATGTATGAAGGCATGGAAGGATTCTGTGATTTTGACATGGTTGCCAGAGCGGGAGGAGAGGACGGGCTTCCTGTTCCGTATGCGATGATGGAGCAGTCCTGCATTACATGGTACGTCGGCGACAGGGAAGAGGTGCCGGAGGATCAGAGGAAGGTGATTAAGAAGCTGGAACTTGGTTTCAGGGGAAAAGGCCAGTGGCAGTACTTTTACTCGTTTGCGAAAGGGTATATGCCCTTTACCCCGGATGCCAGAGAGGTAAGCGTACTGACGGAGGCGTTTAAAGGGCTGTTCATGGCGACTCGTGCAGTAAAGGAAAAACGGATATCCGTAGATTTTGAACACGGTGAAATTCTCTGGAGAGTCTACAATGCAGAGACTGAAGAGTGGAACATGTTTGCAGGTCCCCTGCCTCCGTATGAACGGAACTATCCGGAGATAGAACTGGAGGATCAGGATTTGAAGCTGGAGCTGAAGGCGCAGCCGCGGAACAGTCAGGAACTTGCGGTTGATATCGCTTATATGAAGACAGGGATTCGCGATGAAGAGTATGACCGGCCTGTCTGCCCGCGTCTGCTCGTTGTCCTGGACTGGAAGGCGGATATGATACTGAGGATGGATATGATGAAGCCTGATGACGATGAGATCGGAATGGTTTTGGATTTCTTTGTGACTTATGTGATGACTGCCGGCCTGGTAAAAAAAGTCCGGGCGAGGAACCCCTGGGTGTTTGCGGCTTTGAGCGAGATCTGCGATTACTGCGGAATTGAACTGAAGAAGGACAGGCTGGGAAAAGTCGATAGGATTCTGGAAGAAATGGCAGGTATGATGGGGTGAGAACCGCTGATGTCCCGCAAAGTCACCGGAATGTCCTCCGTGGATTCTGGAATACCGTGTGTCCTGTGTGCGGAGCGCCCAAAAGCAGTTTTGACAGTTCAGGGGAAAGAATAAAGGGATACGTATAGAAGAAAAGTATAGAAGAAAATGAATCGAAGGAATTGAATCGAAGGAAACAATAGCACCAGCTAAATTCGCCTGAAACAGAGGCGGTTTATCTGGTGCTATTGTTTCTTTTCCGTATCTTTCCTGTATCTTTCCTCAGGCTTCCATATTGGTCACCCGATAATGTCCGGGCGATACCTGGGCGTATTTTTTAAACGTCCGGATAAAGTTGGAGTAATCATGAAAACCGGACAACTCACAGGTATCGGTGACACTTTTTCCCTGTTTTAAAAGCGTTTTGGCAAGCGAAATCCGTTTTAAAATCATGTATTCCTGTATGGAACAGCCTGCCTGTTCCCTGAATTTACGGCTCATATGGGAACGGTTCATGTAAAGGTGATCAGCCAGGGCCTGAATGGATAAATCCTCTGTCAGATGCTCATCAATATACCTCATGATCTGGCTGGAAAGCTGGGGCATGAGGTTTTCCGGAAGCCAGGTGGATTCGTAGAAACAGGTGTTGGCCAGAACCAGGAGCTGCAGAAGATAGGTGGAGGCCAGGATATCGTGACCGAAGCTGGCAGAAGCCACGGCTGTGTGTAAATGATCTGTTAAATACAGATAGTGTTCCAGAGATTTAGGCGTCAGTGAAAGCAAATTTCTGTCCGCATTTTTCCTTTTTTCGAAACAGGAGAGCAGATCGGTCTGTTCTGTACAGTAATTCCGGACCAGTTCGGGATAAAAATGGGTGGCAATCCGCTCATAGGGAGTGCCCTCGCTGGCGACGGCGCGGTGAATTTCCTGACTGTTAATAATCAGCAGATCACCGCGTTTTAACCGGTAGCGGTGGTGTTCGATATAACAGTCTGTACAGCCGCCTAAAAACAGCAGCAGCTCATAGGAATCATGCATGTGATAGACGTCATTAACCGGCCTGGTGGAAAGCATATGGTGGCTTCGTATGGTCTCCGGAAAATGAATCCGGCGGCAGCTGCCGTTTTCCTCTGTAACGTGTTCGGGCGGCAATGCAGCAGACACACCATTGTTAATTCTCTGTTCTGTAGAAAAAGTCATAAAGTACCCATCCTCCTGTCCGGCATCTCAGACGATGCGATTTTCCAACAGCCATCCCTTGCTCAATAAATCACATAACGCAATAAAAAAACAAAAATCAGCAAAGAACACGCATGATATTTATTATATGATAAGGAATAAAAAAAGCAAGCAGTATCTGTCTGGGAGGTAATATTTATGAAGTTTGAATTGAAAAACCCTGATTATGGGAAGAGCCCGTATACAGGCATGACGAAGGAACACTGGCTGGAGGTGTGTGAATTTCTTCTGGAAGGGATATTTTCCGGGATTGAACGTATGGATGGGCATCCGGTAAGCCGGAGAGTGGAATTTGAGGTGAGTTATCCAAATAAAAACAGTTCTCCGACAAAGGCCAGCGCGGAACAGTTTGAAGGGCTTGCAAGGAGCTTTCTGATTGCGGCGCCTCTGCTGTATAACCGTCCGGAGGCTGTGGTTTGCGGCGTTTCGATAAGGGATTACTATAAAACGCGGATCCTGGAGGCAGTGACGCCTGGAAATCCCAATTATCTGTATGGATTACAGGAGCTTCTCGCCATGGCAAAGGAAGGAGAGGATACCTTTCAGCATACCTGCGAATGCGCCTCACTCGTAATTGGCCTGGATCAGTGCAGGAAGGCTGTCTGGGATACGTACACTGCTGAGGAAAAAGACCGGATCGCCTCCTATATCCGGGAATTCGCCTATGGGAAGACGGGGGCGCATAACTGGAGGCTCTTCAACATGCTCATTCTGGGATTTCTGCATCAGGAGGGATATGAGATCGACAAAGGCGTAATGAGAGATCATGCGCAGACGATTCTGTCGTACTATGCAGGAGACGGCTGGTATCGTGACGGCCATCGTTTTGACTATTATACTCCATGGGCATTTCAGGTGTACGGACCGATCTGGAACCGGTGGTATGGATATGCGGAGGAACCGTGGATTGCAGGGAAGATAGAGCAGTACGCCAATGCGCTTACAGATACTTTTCTTTCCATGTTTGACAAAGAGGGCCATGTGACGCTCTGGGCGAGAAGCGGTCTGTACCGCAATGCCGCCGCCTCCCCCTTTGCCTCCGCATATCTTCTGAATCATACCAATGTCAATCCGGGACTGGCGAGAAGAATCAATTCCGGCGCGCTTCTGCAGTTTATCACCAGAGAGGATGTATTTGTAAACGGCGTGCCGTCACTGGGATTTTACGGCCAGTTTCTCCCGATGGTACAGGATTACAGCTGCGCGGAAAGTCCGTTCTGGATCGCAAATCCGTTTGTGGCATTGACGTATCCGGAGGAGCACCCATTCTGGTCTGCAGTCGAAGAAAATGGATGCTGGGAACGGCTGGGCAGACAGGAAGCGGAGTCTTCTCTTCCGTGTTCGGCAAGAGGGTATGAGGAAACAGTCATGGACGGCCCGGGAATTGTCTCGGCACAGCTGGGAGGAAACGGAGCCTGCGAGTTCCGGACGGCCAAGGGCCTTTTTAAACCGGGAGACGAGTATATCAGATATTACATACGCCTTGCATTTCACAGCCACTATCCATGGGAGGCGTTTGACGGCCAGGGTGCAGAAGCGATGCAGTACAGTCTTTTTTATGACGGAGCTGCGGAGGCGCTGGTGCCTAATATCATCATGTACGGCGGCGTAAAGAACGGGGTTCTCTACCGAAAGCAGTACTTTGATTTCCACCATAACTTCCAGGGAGGCGCTTCCATTGATCTGGCTGATTTCCCGGTGGCAAACGGCCACATCCGGGTGGATAAAATGCGTATTCCCAACAAACCATTTACACTGACCATGGGGGCCTACGGTTTTCCGGAGTTTCAGGATGAAACGAAAACCCAGGTGATCAGGCGGTCCTGTGAAGGCGCGCAGGCAGTGATCTTAAAACAGGCCGGCCGTCAGCTGGCACTGGTTGCTTATACTGCGTGGGAATCTGTTGAGACAAAGGAGAGAAGAGGAGTAAATCCGGCTGCGGAGAACAGCATACTGGCCTACGGAAAGCTGCGCAGAGAAAAAATGTACGGGTATGAGCCCTATGTGATGATCAGCGCCGTATTAAGCAGGAACGATGATGGGGAATGGGAGGAGGACGAACTGTTCCCGGTCAGAGAGATCACCTTTATGGATGAGGAGCAGTGCGGCGGATACGGTCCGGTTACACTCCTGATGACGGACGGACGCACGGTTGTCGTGGATTTTGAGGGGCTGGAAGGGCATTTGATGATTTAACGATAAAAACCTTAAGATAGTGTAAAAATATGAAAATATTACAAATATCCCTGGTTACGATCTGAAGATTTTGTAAAAAGGCAGTATGAAACTTTATTTGCTTTTCAGATTCTTGATGTTATATTGAAACCATCATAATTACAAGGAAATATGCGGGAAGACCAGGGATATCACGGAGCGGATAAACGCGCCTGCCGCTGGTCTTTCAGCAGAAAATGGAGGAGACATTATGAAAAAAAGCTGGAAAAGGGGACTGGCGCTTTATCTGTCATTTGTTATGGCAACAGGCAATTTTGGAAGCGGTATCTCTTACAGCTTCGCTGCCGTAAATGGCGGCGGAGGAAACGGGACGGGAAAGGCCACATCTTCCAATGCGGCCGGATCGGGAAGCGGCCATACGCATACATCAAAGGCCACTTCATCTAATGCGGATTCCGGCAGTTCAGACCGGGAACCGGATAAAAAGGCGACGGAGTCAAATGCGACAATGTCCAATGCCCTGAAGCTGCTTCTGGAGAAGACGGAATTTTCTCTGACAGATGATTTTAGCGATACACAGGGGCCGATCTGGTACTACAAGTATGGAGACAGGGACAGCGGGGAAGTATCAGAACTTCAGGAGTATGACGCAGATACACCGCGGTGGAAGGATAATAAGGATAAATGGCTGAGAATATTTAATGATGGTATGATGCCGGGAAATAAGGGGGACGACGCGATTCTGGAATGGAAAGCGCCCGCGGATGGCCTCATTCAAATATCCGAGGATGACGGCTCTATATTCATGGAAACAGACCGGAATGACAGAGATGGAGTCTTGCTGTCCATACAGCAGAACGGAAAATTAATCTGGCCGGATACAGGGACGATATCGACGGAACACAATAAGACAGATGTCAAGTTCCAGCCATTTTATGTACAGGTCAGGGAAGGCGATGCCATCCATTTCCGGGCCAATGGAAATAAAGAGTACAACAATGACCGTGTAAAATGGTGTCCGGTTATCACGTATCTGGAAGAAGAGGATGTCGCAATGATATCCGATATTACCATGACGGGAAGAGATTCCCTCGAATTTACAGCGGCGTCGAAAGAACTGTCCGGTGATACCCGGGATCGGATTTCTTTAAGCGCAATTGTAAACGGAAATAAGGAAGAGGCGGTAACCGTCCGTTCCGCTGAGGCAAAAGACGGTAAAGTTGTGGTTGCATTTGATGAGGTCGAGGCAGCAGATAAAGATCAGATACAATTACTGGTCGGTTTTGATGAGGATCATCGGTTCGTTACATACAGCCCTCAGGATTTTGAAGTGATTTCCGGTCTGACCTATTACGTAGACGCGGTAAATGGAAACGACAGCAATGACGGACTTACAGAGGAGAATGCCTGGAAGAGTCTTGACAAGGTTAACAGCACTACATTTCTTCCCGGAGATTCTATTCTGTTAAAGGCCGGCTGTATCTGGAACGGTTATCTGTATCCGAAGGGAGAGGGAAGCGAGAGCGCCCCTGTCACACTCGGAAAGTACGGCGGAGACGGATATCCGATTATTAACGGCGACGGGTCGGTTCCTTACGATTCAAAGTATAAAGTCAGAAAAGATCATGTATACAGTCCTGCCGTTCTGCTGAGTGATCAGAGTAACTGGGTGATCGACGGGATTGAAGTCACAAACAGCGCAGATGACAATTTCAATCATGTAGGAATTCTGGTATTTACCACAGGACAGACTGGGGTGATATCTAATGTGACCGTGCAGAACTGTTATGTGCATGATGTGACAGCCGAAGAGGCAAACTCTAAGATGACCGGCGGAATTCTCGTGATCGGTGCCGATGCATGGATCGATGGGCAGAAGCCGGAAGGCGAGATGGCTTCTGATATCGGTTTTGATGAAATTTTGATTGAAAACAATTATGTTAAGAATGTAGCCAAAGAAGGAATCCGTTCCAGCGGCCAGAGTACAGGCGCGGAGGGCGTTGGTTTCCGTAATACAAAAACTTTCCGTAATATTACCTTCCGTGGAAACTATATTGAAGAAATTTTCGGCGACGGCATAGTGCTTGCGGAGGTTGGTGAAAACGGACTGGTAGAGAATAATGTGGTGAAGAATCACTGCAACTACGATACAGCAAATTACGCAGGCGCATGGCTGTGGCAGTGTGACGATTCAGTCTTCCGCTATAATGAAGTGTTCGGCGGTGAATACGGATATAATGACGGAGAGGCATTTGACTATGATATTGGCTGTAAAGACATCATCTATGAATATAATTACAGTCACCACAATAAGGGTGGTCTGCTTCTGACCATGTATGACAATGCTTCCTATCATTTCCGCTATAATATCAGCGCCAACGATGGAAAGCCCAGCCAGGAGCTGTTCCACTGCCAGACCGGTGAGACGAAGATCTATAATAATACCATGTACATCGGAAAGGGTATCACAACTTCGATTTTCCAGACCGGGTCCGTGGGATACTTTAAAAACAATATTATTATGGCGCACGGCAGTGTTCCCAAATTTGGGACCAGCGCCATCAGCGTATCGAAGGGAGCGATGACCAACAATATTATATACCCGGCCTCTATCACAAGTGTCAACGGTCCTTCAGAGGCAGTTCTGGAAGATAATCTGTTTGTGAACCCAAGACTGTCTTCTCCGCAGGTGAGTACAAAATACAGCAGTAAAGAGTATGACCTCACTTACGAAAATATGGGACAGGGAGAAGAATTTATTGCCGGTCTCAGAAAACGTATGGCGATCTTTAAACTGCAGGAGAACTCGCCGGCGGTGGATGCAGGCGTGGTAATTCCGGAATCGAATGCAAAAGAGGATATCTTTGGTAATGCTATCGTTGGTTTGCCGGACATCGGCGCCCATGAGTTTAATAACGATCCGGGCCCTGTGGAAGAAGATACAGAAAAAGCAGAGAAAGTAATTTTAGATAAGACAGAACTTTATATGACGGTAGAAGACAGTGTCCAGTTAAAGGCCTCCGTACAGCCGGAAGATATTCTTGATGACAGTATTGCATGGTCGGTTCAAGATCCGGATGTAGTAAGTGTATCAGCGGCAGGTAAGGTTACAGCCCGGATGAAGGGAGAAACTGTGATTACGGCTGTCAGCCTGAGTAATCCGGAAGCAAAGGCAGAGTGTATCGTTCATGTATACGAAAAGGATTCTGCGTCTGTCATAGCAGATAAGGATGCCAGGGTACGTGATGACGGTACCCACAGCGGAACGGAAGAATCGATGACTGTGAAGCTGGATGGCAGCGGTTATATCAGAAATGTGCTGATGTCCTTTGATCTGTCTTCCGTTCCGATAAGCTATAAAAGAATTCTGTTGAAATTCCATATAGACAGCACAGAAGCAGATAACGTTCCGTTTACCATATCTCGGATTGGTGACGAGTGGGAAGAAGAGAGTGTAACATGGAGCAGTATGCCTGACAAGGGCGAAAAAATCCTTGATTTTTCATCCAGTATCTCGGACGGTGGGACCTGGAAGGAGCTGGATATCACGGATTATGTGGAAACCTTACTGAACTCAGGGGAAAAGAGGCTTTCCATTGTCTTTGAAGGCGTAAAAGTAGGATCGAAGAATTACACCAATATTCATTCCAGAGAAACAGATTATAAACCGCAGCTTGTATTTGACAATGAAACTGTAAAATCAGCGGAAGATATATTTGTTAAGGTTCCGGTTGGAACAGCACCGGCCTTGCCGGAGACGGTAAAGGTAACCTACAGTGACAATACAACTGCCGACGCGGCCGTAGTATGGGATGAGATTCCGGCCGTGAAATATGAGAAAGAAGGCCAGTTTACCGTATGTGGTTACATTGAAGAAAGAAAACTTCCGGTTATTGCCTATGTGACGGTTTCTGATTCTATTATTACAGCAGTTTCCGCAGGGGATGTGACAACGCGGGCTGGTGTTGCACCGATACTGCCGGAGACAGTGAACGCAACCTATATTAACGGTTCAGAGGAACAGATACCCGTTGTATGGGAACCTGTAAATGAGAGTCAGTATGCAAAACCTGGAACATTTACTGTGAAAGGAAAAGTAAACGGCTTTGATGCCGGGTGCATCATTAAGATCATCGTAACGGAAGCCGGAGTAGTTGAGGCTGAGGCGGTTGATATAACCGGTTATGTGGGATTTATGCCGGTACTTCCTGAAACTGTTACAGTCAGATATACAGACGGCAGCAAGGGGACAGCCAGAGTTGCGTGGGAAGAGACGGAGGAAGAAAAATATCAGAAAGCGGGAGCCTTCACTGTTTATGGAACCTGTGAGGGACTGGAACAGAAAGCCGCTGCCAATGTGACGATGATTGATGCGGCTGTAAAACCGGCAGAAATGAAGAGTCCGGCAGGTAAATATCCGGCGCTTCCATATACCATAAAGCTGGAAAACCGCAGCCGCGTAGCCAATGCATCGGAGGTACCTGTGGTATGGGAAACGGTCAGCAGGGAGTTATATCAGGGCAGCAATCCATATGTGGTAAACGGTTATATCGCAGGAACGACCATACCGGCTTCCATAAAGATAACACCGGCAGATCCGCTGGAATATATGGATGGTGTAATTGATACGAACGGCGATACGTATATTCAGGTAAGCCCGTCAGACGGTAATCATGGTAATAAAGATGTAATTCGGATTAAGAATTATGAAGGGGAATATAAACGTATTGGAGTAGTGCAGTTTGATTTTAAATCCATGAATATTTCAGACTTAACGGAAATGACGCTGAGACTGTATTTTAATAAAATGGATGAGAAAGAAACGGTTACTGAGACCTATTTAAATATCTATACCAATACCCCAGGCTGGGGTGAAAATACGGCATCTTATGATTCCATTACGCAGGCCAGCGGGTATAAGGCGGAACTCATTAAAGAACATGTTGTAATCAAACGTAACCAGGTGGGAAGCTATATTACGATCGATGTATCCGATGCAATTGATTATATTGAGGACGGAAAGATTTCGTTTATTCTCGATATTGAAGAGAATCCGGAGAATGATGCCAATGGTTCTAATTCAGGTCTTGAATTTTCAAGTAAAGAATCCGGAGCAGAACAGGCACCGAAGCTCTTCGTATCAAACCAGTATGTGACGGAACTCGAGGCGGTGAATTTAGAAGCCGAAGTAGGAAATACGCTGGATCTTCCAGACACAATTACGATTTATTATGCAGATGGCACTGAGAAATTGGAACCTGTTGCGTGGGAAGCTGTCAGCCCGACTCTGCTTGGCAGAAAAGGAACATTCCTGGTAAGGGGATATGTGGAAGGGCTTTACTGCAGTGTCACTGCGGCTGTTACTATGAAAGCAGAAGATCCGGATACCCCGGATACGCCGGACACCCCGGATACGCCGGACACTCCGGATACGCCAGATACCCCGGATACGCCAGACACCCCGGATACTCCAGACACTCCGAATCACCCAGAGAAGCCGAACAAAGAATCTTCCTCATCTTCTGGTAAGGCAGTTACGACTAACAGCTGGGTTCAGGGAATTGGCTATAAGAAATGTATTTTGGGTAATGGAGAGTATGCAAAAAATGGCTGGTATTATCTGGAATGCAATGGTATTATGAGCTGGTATCGTTTTGACGAGAATGGAAATCAGATCACTGGATTCTTCACAGATCAGGATGGGAACATTTATTATCTTGATAAAGATGGAGTTATGATGACCGGATGGCAGTTGATTGATGGTAAATGGTATTACTTTAATCCTGTTTCTGATGGAACCCGTGGCTCGTTGTATCGGAATACTGTAACTCCCGATGGTTATCATGTTGGACCTGACGGGGTATGGAAAAATTAATATGAGGTGAACCGTGAAGAAGAAAACAGCATTTTTGGTTTTAACATGGTTCCTGATTCTGGAATGTCTTGCCGGCTGTGCCCGGCAAGGCTATTCCTGTTTTATGGAAGTGGGGAGCTATGAGATATCAAAGGAAGAGTATGCCCTTCTGGCTTATGACAATATTGCCGTGACAGCCAGAGAATATGGAACGAAAGACGGGATCGATGTAAATGTTCCGGGGGTCTGGGAGAGGAAGACAGACGGCGTATCCCCAATGGACCGTGTTCGGGAGCTTACAGATGAGGAAGCTGTTCAACAGAAAGGAATTCAGATTCTGGCAAAGAAAAACGGAATCATTGATGATATCGGATATGATTCGTTTTTAAAACAGTATCAGGAAGAGAATGAGCAGCGCAGGCAGATGAAGGAAGAGGGAACGGTCTTATACGGGCCGGTGGAGCTGTCCGTCAGCCAGTACTATTCCTACCGTCAGAGTCAGCTGGAGCAGCTGCTGGAAGAATTTGTGGAACAGAACATTATCACAATCGGGGAAGAAGAGCTGAAAGAATATTATCCCGTTGTGAGGCAGAGGGAAGAAAAAAAGAACTTTCAGGCAAAACTCAGCCTGGCAGTCTTTGAAGATGCCGGTGACGGGCAGGCTGCTGCTGTAGAGCAGTGGGTTGCGGATCATGGAATCACAGACTCTCTGCCGGAACTGTTGGCTGAGGATACCGGAATTGTGGCGGATGTTGAGAAGATGAGCGTGGATACCCTGGAACTGGGAAAGGAAAATCAGCTTCTGGACCGGGTGGTACTGGCCATCCAGGGGCTGGAAGCGGGAGCAGTTACGCCGGCTATAGAATACACAGATGGAATGAATGCAGTGATTGCGGTTGAATCAAAGGAATATGTGCCGTTTGGCAGCTACGATACGGAACGGGATTATGTGGAATACCTGCTTCGGGAGAAAAAAGCCAGGGAGTACATCGCAGATGAAATCAGCAGGATGGAAGTGAAAAGAGGGGAAGCCTGGGAAACACTTACCTATGAAGATGTTGTAAAGTAAAACAGAACAGACAAAAATGGAGCAGAATGATGAAGAGGTTATTACAAAACAAAACAGTAAAATTTAAAATCATGGTATATAACATCTGCATTATTTGCGTCATCGGAATCATATTCAGTGTTACAAATTATGTAACTGCAAACAGAAAAGCCATACAGCTGGCTCAGAATTCCGTAGAGTACCATGTGGAAAGCATCTCCAGATACTATCAGGAGGTCTACGATCAGATGGTGAATCTGGTGCTCAACTGTGCGGAACGGGAGATGTTTGATTTAAGTTCCCTGGGGCAGCTGGATACTGTGGAGGAAAAGAGAAAGGGGCTGGACTATGCAAAGCTGGCCGCCAATTTCTGTGCTGTTACGGGATATGGGGATTACATCACAAGGCTGTCCATTTTTGACGACAGCGATGTTCACATATCGGCGGGAACTGCCTTAAGCAGTGTGGACGACGGGAGAAGAATCCGGAGTGCCCCCTGGTTTGACCGGGAACTGAAGAAAGATATGTACGATTACCGGCTGGATCTGGTGGATTCCCCTTTTTACAAGGAAGTGGGAATGGCGATCCCCATCATCTGCAAAAACTCCGGGTATAAAGACAGCGACTGGTCCGCTCTCTTTCTGTCGCCGCGTCTCTATCTGGACCGGCTGAAGGAGGATGACAACGGAAATACAATGCTTGTGACCACGTACCGCGGAGAGCGGATTGCCACGCTGCGGGAGCCGGAGGGGCAAAAAGAGGAGAGTGACCGTTTGATTGATTCGATTCTCCGCAGAGAGGAAAACCGTGGAATCGAGCGGTACCGGATAAGCGGCGAGCCGTATCTCGTATCCTTTAACAAAGAGTCCCAGAGCGGAGTAGTGGTGATTGAAATCATGGATATGGCAGTCTTAAAAAATGACAGCCTGATGCTCATGCAGACCGTCGGCCTGATCTTTCTTTCCTGTGTACTCCTTGGGATTTCCATGTCGTTTCTGTTTACCAATGCAGTCAGGAAGCCGATCGACCGGCTGGTTAACCATGTGGGCAGAATTGCAAAGGGGGATTTCGGTCAGGAGGAATCCCTGGAAAGTGAGGATGAGATCGGACTCATCGGGAAGGCTGTAAACTCCATGAGCAGCCAGATCGAACAGCTGATGGACAAGCGGCTGGAGGACGAAAAGGAAAAAAGCAGTCTGGAAATCCGGATGCTGCAGGCGCAGATTAACCCGCATTTCCTCTACAATACTCTGGACTCGATTAAATGGATTGCCGTGATCCAGAAGAACAGCGGAATTGTGAAGGCGGTGACCGCACTGTCAAAGCTGCTTAAGAACATGGCGAAAGGGGTGGACGAGCGCGTTACGCTGAGAGAGGAACTGGATTTTGTCCGTGACTACGTAACCATCGAGAAGCTCAAATATGTGGAAATGTTTGATCTGGAGATCAACATCGAAGAGGAGACGCTCTACGATGCGCGAATCGTGAAGCTGACGCTGCAGCCGCTGGTCGAGAATGCGATTTTCAGCGGGATCGAGCCGGGAGGAAAGAATGGAACCATCCTGATCCATGCATATGAACAGGACAAGTGTCTCTGTATTGAGGTGCGTGACGATGGAATCGGGATACCGGAAGAAAAGATCCCCGAGCTGCTGAACCATTCAGAAAAGTTAAAGGGCGACCAGATGAGCAGTATCGGAATGCCGAACGTGGACAGACGGCTGAAGCTGATCTATGGGGAGGAGTACGGACTTTCTATTGAGAGCCGGGCAGGGGAGTATACACAGATTACCGTCAGAATTCCTCTGGAATATTAACGGAGATATAAGGGAGAGTGAGCTTATGTACCGGATTATGATTGTAGACGATGAACCGTTAATACTGGCGGGGATAGCCTCGCTTCTGAACTGGGAGGAACATCAGTGCCGGATTGTGGGAAAGGCATCGAACGGGCAGCAGGCTCTGGCTCTTTTGGATACGCTGCGGCCGGACATCGTGATTACAGACATCAAAATGCCGGCTATGGATGGGATTACCTTTATGAAGACAGCCATGGAAAACGGCAGTGCGGCAAGTTTCATTCTTCTTACGAATTTAGAAGAGTTTTCTCTGGCAAAAGAGGCGCTCCATCTGGGGGCGATTGATTATCTGGTTAAGCTGGAGCTCAGCGAAGAAAGCCTGGTCCAGGCTCTGGAGAGCGCCATAGAGCGGTGCAATATGAATTACCACATGACACATCTGGCAGAAGAGCCGCTGACTGTAGACGAGCGGATACAGAACTATTTCCGGCGGATTCTTATCTATGACACGGATGTGGAGGCGGATGCCGGGCTTTCCGGTTTAATCCGGGAGCGATATCCACGGCCGGCGCTGATGCTGATCAATTTTAACTATGGATTTGAGGGCTTTTCCGAGGCATTTACAAGAGCGGACCAGAAAAAGGTCATGGGGTTCGCGGAAGACATAATCAGCGGCATGGTAAAGGGCTTCTTTGACAACAGCTGCGTTCTGCGGAGGGAGCAGAGCGGATTTGTCCTGGTACTGTCAACGGAAGGCATGGATGACTTTAAGAGGGAAGCCAGCGTGATGAGTGTGAAATTCCGCCAGGTTATGAAGGATTACTTCGAAGTGCCTGTTTCCATCGCGGTGAGCCTGCGGGGAGGAGGCGTGGACGAGATCCAGGATCTGCTGTATCAGGCCATGAGCGCTATGAATCTTACGTTTTACGATAACACCGGCGGCGCGGTGTTCTATTCGGAACTGTGCGAGGACAATCGCAGCCACAGCAGCAATTTTAACATAAACTTCCTGAAAAAGGACGTGACGGAAGCCATCCGCCAAAATGACTGCGAAGAATTTTCCTCCATTATGAATCAGATGATCCAGCTGTTTTCCGAGTGCAGGCCTTCCAGGAGGCAGGCGGTGAATGCGTGCAATAATCTCTATTATTTTATCACCTCTCTGATAGAAGACAGGGGCGACCAGGACTTCCCCTATGCGGTGGATATTGTGGGACAGCTAAACCGCATGGATAATTTAAGCGCTGTACTCACCTGGCTCGAGGGCTTCCGCGATCAGATGATAAAGGTGCTGGAGAATCATCAGGAGGCGCGTAAAGATAAAATCGTTGAGCTGGCTCTGGAATATGTAAAAGCGCATTATCAGGAGAAGATTACGCTGAGCCAGGCCGCTGCCGTGTTAAATGTCAGCCAGGGGCATTTAAGCAGCACGTTTAAAAAGCAGACAGGGAAGAATTTCTCTGATTATGTGACGGAAATGAAGATTGAGAAGGCCAGGGAGCTGATCGAATCGTACCAATACAGGATGTATGAAATCTCTGACATGCTGGGATTTGACACGCCGTATTACTTCAGCTCGGTGTTCAAGAAAATAACAGGGTATACGCCGAAGGAATACGAGAATCTGGTGGTAAAGAAATTGTAACGGTCCAGTGCTTTACAGTGACAGGAAATTACACATGTAATTTTGGGGAGGAATAATATGAAAATCAGCAGGATAGCTTCAGCGATTTTTCTGTTGGCAATCGTAGCCGCAGGAGCCGCGGGCTGCAGTTTGGGCAGAGACATGACGTCCGACAGCGGCAAAGCCGCGGAAGGAAGAAGCGCCGCAGATGGAGTGAAGGAGGGGCGTGTGAAAATAACGGTGTCCGTCTGGGATAACGCCAATTCTCCTCAGTTTCAGGCCATGGCGGACGCATTTATGGAGAAAAATCCGGATATCGATGTGGAACTGGTCGATATCCGGTCAGATGAATACAACAGTAAGCTGACTGTACTGCTGGCAGGGAATGAGTCTGACCCGGATGTGATTATGATCAAGGACGCGGATACGCAGATTTCCATGAGAGAGAAGGGGCAGATTCTCGACCTGACCAGCTATATTGCCAGGGACGGCGTGGATTTAAGCATCTACAACGGCGCAGCGGAACAGCTTCAGATGGATGGAAAGCAGTATACGCTCCCCTTCCGCCAGGACTGGTATGTGCTGTTCTATAATAAAGATCTTTTTGATGCAGCGGGGGTGGCGTATCCGGCGGACGATATGACCTGGGAAGAGTATGAGAAGCTGGCGGAGAAGATGACCTTCGTCAAAGACGGCACGGCAGTCTACGGAACCCACCATCACACGTGGATGGCCCTGGTTTCCAACTGGGCGGTGCAGGACGGGCAACACACGCTGATGAGTGAAGACTACGCTTTTTTAAAGCCGTATTACGAGCAGGCGCTCAGGATGCAGGATGAGGGGATTATACAGAACTATGCCAGCTTAAAAATTAGCAACATCCACTATACCAGTGTCTTTGAACAGCAGCAGTGCGCCATGGTTCCGATGGGAACGTGGTTTATTGCAACGCTGGTTCAGGACCGGAAAGCGGGGATTTTTGATTTTAACTGGGGAGTCACGAGAATTCCGCATCCGGCGGGGATCGAGGCGGGGAGCACGGTTGGCTCAGTCACCCCGATCGCCGTCAATGCGAAGTCAGATGTGCCGGATCAGGCATGGGAATTCGTGCGGTTTGCCACCAGCGAAGCGGGGGCCGAAATTTTAGCCGATAACAGTGTGTTTCCCGCTATTACCACCGCCGGCGTGGTGAGCCGTCTGGCTTCCATCGAGGGATTTCCGGAAGACGGAAAGGCGGCTCTTTCGGTAAAGAATTTTGTGTTCGACCGCCCGGTGGATGCGAAAATGGCGGCAGTGCGCAAGGTCATTGAGGAAGAGCATGACTCCATCATGATAGGAGAGGAAACGGTTGATGCCGGTATCCGCAACATGAATGAGAGGGCGGCGGAAGCCAGAAGCAGATAACCTTACTCGCTTAACGTGCAGCCGGGATCCAGGTCGCAGAGTCGGTTCACCCATGCGCCTTCCGGTTTCGGTACCCGGTATCCCACGCGGAGCAGCGGATCTCCGGTTCGCTCCATCCAGTTTTCAAGGCGCAGCCGCAGATCGTCGTACACCTCTTTGTAATCACTGCTGTTCACCAGATTTTTCCGCTCCAGCGGATCCAGCGCCAGATCGAACAGCATCTCACGCTCCCGGGTCTGCTTCAACAGCCCGGCTTCAATCATGCTGTCCTTGCTGGGCGAGGCATCAATATTGGCCGGAACGTATCCGTTGTGATAATCGAAATACCGGATCAGCTTATACCGGCTGGTGCGGATGCAGCGCATGGGTTCATAGGCCGCGTGATAGGTGACCTCTGCGAACACTTCTTCGTTGATCTCCAGCTCTGGATTGTCAAACAGCCCGGCAAAAGAACGTCCCTGCAGATAGTCCGGTTTCTCGATTTCAAGCAGGTCACAGAGTGTGGGGTAAACATCGATCTGGGAGATCAGGGAATCGCTGACTTTTCCGGCCGCCTGGTTTCCTGCGAATTTCATGATCAGCGTCACACCAATTCCCGTATCGTAACAGCTGCATTTCATAAACGGAAATGCAATTCCGTGATCGGTCGTGAAGATAACGATCGTGTCATCTTCACGTCCGGAGCGCTTCAGCGCGTCCAGCACAACGCCGACCGAATCATCGGCGATCCTGGCAGAATACATAAAGTCTGCCATATCTTTTCTGTTTTCCTTCGTGTCCGGTATGGTCATCGGCGGCTTCACGTAATCCGGATTGACGAAATCGGCAGGCGCCTCCGGGTATCTCCGGTGCGTATTGATAAATCCCACAGACATAAAAAACGGTTTTTCTTCCTGGTAATGCAGCAGATAGTCCGCGGCACGGGTACAGGCCGCGGTGTCCCTGCGGATAAACTCCGAGTGGTGGCAGTCCTCGTCAAACCAGTAGTCATACCCCAGCATGGCGGCGTCCGGCGCTTCGTGCTGTACACCGAACAGGCAGGTATGGTAGCCCTGACTGCGAAGAAAATTGGAAAGATGCGTATCGTAACAATCCATCTGGAAGCCCCTCTGAGCCAGCCCAAGCATGTTGGTACTGTGGGGGGACTGGCCCGAGAGCAGCCCCACGCGGCTGGGAGAACAGGTAGGAGCGGCGCAGTAGGCCTGACGGAACAGCGTCCCTTCTTTTGCGAGCTTCATCAGATTCGGCGTCTTCACGGATACGCCGAACGGCTCTAAATAACGGCCGCTGTCATGGGTATGCAGGTACAGAATGTTTTTTTTCACAGATTACTCCTTTCGAAACTTATTTTTATCCTTTGACGGCTCCTGCTGAGACGCCGCCTACAATATATTTCTGGCCGAACACGAAGATAATGAGGACCGGAAGGGCAGTCAGCGTGATATCTGCGCTTACTAAGTTCCAGCTCTGCTCAAACTGGCCGAAGAAATTGTATACGGCCAGAGTCATGGGCCATTTCCCGGAGTTGTTCATAAAGTACAGCGGCATGGAGAAATCATTCCAGATCGCCATAAAATTTAAGATTCCCACTGTGACGATGGTTGGCTTCATCAGCGGTAAGATGACGCTGGAGAACAGCCTCATGGGGCCTGCGCCGTCGATGACGGCCGCCTCGTCGATTTCCCGCGGAAGCGTCTCCACAAAGCCAAACATGAGGAACAGAGCCAGCGGAATATTCATGGCCACATAGAGGAAGATAAGCCCGTACCGGGTGTTGATAAGCGCGGTGGCCTTCATGATCTTCATGAGAGCCACGTTGTTCACCGGCATGGCAATTCCCAGTACGATGAGGTAGTAGATTACCCGGTGCAGCCGGCTGCGGTTCCGCGACAGCACATAGGAGGCCGCGGAGACAACTGCCAGGATCAGCAGTACGCTGAAGGTTGCATACAGGGCGCTGTTAAAGAAGGAAGAAAGCAGTTTTCCGCGTTCGATCACGGTGGTATAGTTCTCAAACATGAATTTTTCCGGCAGAGTCAGCGTCATGACCATGGATTCTTTCTGTGATTTAAAGGAATTTACCAGAACTACCAGCATGGGTACCAGGACAATCAGGCTGGCGATCCATGCCGCCAGATTGGCAAGTACGGTAAAGAGTCTCTTTTTCATTGTTCCACCTCCTTGTTGCCCACTGCTTTTAAGATGAAATAGGAAATCATCATGACAAATATAAAGAGAAGGCTGGAAAGCGTGGTGCCCATGGCATAATTGCCCTTGGAAAATTCGCTGTAAACCGCCGTGTTGATAACACCTGTAGAATTGCCGGGGCCGCCGTTAGTCAGGCTGTAGATTAAGTCAAACACGCGGAAGCCGTAGGTAATATTTAACACCGTTACACTGATAATGACATTTTTAAGCAGTGGCAGCGTCACATACCGAAACTTACTCCAGAAACCGGCTCCATCTAACTCCGCGGCCTCGTAATAGGTGGCCGAGATGGAATTCAGCCCTGCAATGACCACCATCATTACATATCCCGTACCTTTCCAGGCATCTACAGCAAAAATTGATTTGAAAGCAAAATCCAAGTCGCCCAGCCAGTTTTGGGCCAGGAAATCGAGGCCTATAGCTTTCAGTGTAATATTGATGAAGCCGCGGCTGGGATGAAGGATATTCTTGAACACCAGGCCGATGATCAGAAAGGACATGACCTGGGGCAGAAACACCAGCATACGGTGCATGCTTTTCATTTTGACCATCCTGCTGGTGAGCAGGATGGCCAGGGCGATTCCGAGCGTAGTCTTGGTGATGGAGCTGACTGCTGTAAACAGAAACGTATTTTTGATAAACATTCCGTAATTCGTGCCGCCTTCAAAAACTTTTAAATAATTTTTCCAGCCTACGAAGTTTACTTCGCTGCTGTAAGCATTCCAGTCCGTGAAGGAATACCCGATGCCCATAATGCCCGGCAGAAAAAACAGTCCGAGATAGAAGATGAGCGCGCCGAGGGTAAACCAGGTCGGATACAATTTTTTTGTCTTCATAGGCCCTCCGATTTAGTTCCATGCCGGGTCTTTCTGCAGCTCTGCCTGCTCATCCCGTCTTCTGGATATGCTTTCCATAACCTGTTCTGATGTCATGGCGCCTGTATACATGGCTTCAATATCTTTTCCCGTATCCATAAACTGAGGATCGATGTATTTGACGCCTACCTGCATGATGGTGCCTCTTTCCAGAGAATCAATATATTTATTGAATTCGTCCGGATAGGAGGGCGTGATCTCCGGCCAGCAGAGCCCCATCTCTTCCGGATTGTTGTCCTGTCTGTACTGTAAGTTCTCCGGTCTTGCAAGGAAACGGAAAAATTCCAGGGCATACTCGACGTTTTCACTCTTTTTATTGATAAAGTAGGCGGCGCTGGAGGCGTTGTTTGCCAGTACGTCGTTGTCACCGAAAGGCATCAGGAAGATACCGATCTGATCCTTCATCTCAGGATAGGCTTCTTCCACCTGCAGGGCAAAGCCGGGAGCCGCAAGGTACATGGCCGCTTTTGCTGTTCCGATCTCGTCTTTTGCCGCATCTACGGTATTGCTTAAGTAATCTTCTCCGTAATATCCAAGGTCTGCAAATTCCTTCATCTGGTCCAGGATGGTCTTCATCATGGCCACATCCTTGATGTCTTTTTCGTTATTGTTCAGCGCATCATATAAGCCGGGTTCCAGTTTTTCAAAGTATGGTCCGCTGCCATAGAGCGGCACGCACTGATGCCATGCGCTCTGGGTTGCTTCATAAATCGGGATGGTTCCGGAATCCTGAATCTTCTGGCAGACTGTTTTAAATTCTTCATAGGTAACAGGAATCTCCAGTCCCAGATCAGCGAATATCTTTTTGTTGTAATTATAGAAATTCAGTTTTGGTTCTGCAAAACGGATGGCATAGATTTTATCGTCGTAAGACACACACTCTTTTGCATAATCCGCCATGCGGTCCACCCATTCCTCGCCGCTTAAATCCACGCATGTCTCATCCGGGCGGACACGGGAATAAAGGCTTAAAGGATCGGCATCGACGCAGAAGATATCCGGCGCCTCCCCGGAATCCAGCTTTACTTTTAAAAGGTCGCGCCACTGTGCGTCAGGAGATACCTGAAAATCGATTTTGATGCCGGTTTCCTCCTCGAACCGGCCTGCCAGATCCTGAAGAACACCGCAGGACGGGATACCGGACTGATGGGTTCCAAAGGAAATCGTCACATTTTCTTTTTTGCCTGCAGCAGTGGATTCACCTGCCGCCGCTGAGCTCTGACCGCCGCTCTTTTCAGCCGTGCCGGCATTGCAGCCGGCCAGACAGGATACTCCAAGTGCCATAGTTAACAGTAATGCAATTTTTCTCTTCATAGCAATCCTCCAAAAGTTTTTTAGTAGCTTTTTACTATGTTCTATAGTACAATAACTAGAAATAAAACAACATGCACAAAATAGTTTTGATCCTTGTATTTTTTTGACTGGAGGAATCATGAAACGGAAAGCACCATCCCTGCAGAAATCGCTGCCTCGGTACTATTTTCTGGTAATCTTTGTGATCTTTACCGCAATGCTGACAGCCTTTTACATCTATTATACTAGAAATCTGAGAGCCAGCGAATATCTGAATCTTCAGAACGTCTGCGATTCCGCATATTCCAATATGGAACAGGAGATAGAAAAGATGTCCACGGTATCCTTAAATACCATCTATTCCAAGGACATCCTGCCCGGTATCCGGAAGATTCCGGTGGATCAGCTGGGCACTCAGCAGACCTATACCCAGGTGCAGGCCATCTATAATTCCATATCGGCCATGATCGGCCCGCAGCAGACGGTTGCCCAGATTAATCTCTACCACAAAAATGGCTTTTCGGCAGGCACCGGTTTCTATACATACAACAAGAAGATCGACCTGAAAGAAAAAAGCTGGTATAACGATGTACTGACGGAAAACGGATACAAGGTCATGAGTACGCCCCAGCCAATTTCCCATTTCATACCGACCGCGGCGATTCCCTACGAACCGTATTACATTTCCCTGACCAGATTGTACTTTGACGACGTCCATGAAATGGAGGGCGCGGTGGAGGTCCTGCAGAAGAGCGATACTTTTTTTAATTATATAGACCGCCTGACGGCTGCAAATCCCGCTCTCAGTCTTCTGATCATGAACAGGAACGGGGAACTGGTTTATCCTGTCAACGGCCGGGGGGAAGAACTGATACATGAGATCACGGCGCTGGCTCATAAGCAGGACATTCCCACAGGGCGGACGGTTCATGTCAGGGATGAGAGCGGAAGGAAAAACGCGCTGTATCATCAGACCGTCAAATCCGCCGGCTGGCAGATCTACGTCTTTGAACCGGACAGCGTCATAACAAAGTCCCTGGCGGCACCGACATTCCTGTTTCTGGCTGTGCTGGCTGCAGGAATTGCGCTTACCATGGCTGTCTGTTTCTCCATTTCCCGGAGAATCTTACAGCCGGTGGGAGAACTGACGGAAACCTTTGAGACGCTGGTGCTGGATGACGTATTTTCCCATACGATCGATAGGGTTTCCCTGCCCCGGAGCCATTACGAGGAGATACAGACTCTGATCACTTCCTTCCGGGATATGTACAACAAGATGAATGCCTCGATCATGGAGATGTTAAAATCGCAGGAAAATGAGATCCGTGCCAAGGAGATCGCCACCCAGTCCATGATGAAGCCGCACTTTCTCTATAATAATCTGGCCAACATCAGCGTCATGGCGGAGGAGAACATGAATCAGGAGATTATCACGCTGACGGAAAATCTCTGTGATTATCTGCGGTATACATCGACGGGAAGCGAGATCCGCGTGCCGGTCAGCGATGAGTTTTTGTATACGCAGAAGTATTTGGCCTGTATGAATGTCCGTTACAGAGGCCGGCTGACCTGTGATTTTACCCTGGATGAACAGATGGGAGAGATAAAAATCCCCAAGCTGAGCCTTCAGCCCATTATTGAAAATTCATTAAAGTATGCGTTCATGAAAAAGCCGCCCTGGCATATCTCCGTACGGGGGTATTTAGACAGGGATGCGGGGAAATGGTTTATCACGATCACGGACAATGGGGTGGGATTTAAAGAAGAGGAGCTTCAGGAACTGGCTCATACTCTGGAATCCATCCGTGATTCCAAAGACATTACACGCCTGAAAATTGGAGGCATGGGACTTCAAAATGTATATTTGCGGCTTCTGCTCCAGTACGGTCCGTCTGCCAGCCTTACAGCAGAGAATCATCCGGAGGGAGGAGCCTGCATTACGATGGGAGGAAGTATTACAAATGACAGAAACAGCTGACAGAAAACAGTATGACGTCGTGGTGGCGGAGGATGAACTCCTGATCCTGGAAAACCTGGTGAAAAAAATTAATGCCATGCCGCTGCCGTTTTGCGTAAAAGGCGCATTCGAGGATGGAGACAGCGCCCTGGAATTTATAAAAACCAACCATGTGGATCTGGTGATCACTGACATTAAAATGCCGTTTATGAATGGGCTGGAACTGTCACGCGTTCTGCATTCCTCATTTCCGTCCATTAAAATCCTGATTATCAGCGGATACAACGAATTTACGCTGGCTCAGGAGGCCATCGAATACCAGGTGAAGGGATTTCTCTTAAAACCCATTAAGCAGGAGCAGTTAGAACAGGCGCTGACAAAGCTGCTCATTGAGCTGGACAGTGATAATGATACGCTTCAGGCCAGTGTACCGGAACACTTGAAGACCATGGGAAAGGAGGAGATTGCCGGCTGCGTGGAAAAGTATTTAAAAGAAAATTTTCAGAAGCAGATCTCCATGGGAGATATCTCGGATAAACTGGGATTTGCCCCGGATTACTTAAGTCATCTGTTCAAGAAATACCACGGGGAATCTCCGGTCCGGTATCTGACCGGCCTTCGCATCAATTATGCGAAGCAGCTGCTGATACGCCAGCCGGATCTGGAGGTGGCGGTGATCGGCGAGATGTCCGGTTATCCGGACCCGGTCTATTTCAGTAAGGTATTTAAGAAAAATACGGGGATGTGGCCGAGTCAGTACCGGGCGGAAGGGGGCTGCCAGAGACCGGAGTAAAAATTAGTCAAATTGCTTCTTGACGGAAAATCAAGGAAGGAGTAGCCTGTTAGATAGAAACTGCATAAAAAGGCAGAGAACGATTACATCAGGAAGACAGGGGAAAAGAGTATGACAGGCAGTATGGCCAGGAAAGAGCCGCCTGCAAAGGGCAGGGGCTGCGCTTCGGAAACGGTTGGGCAGAAGCAGTACTTATTTACAAACAGCGATTTAAAACGCCTCATCGCTCCGCTCATTGTGGAGCAGATTCTGGCAGTTACCGTGGGAATGGTAGACACGATGATGGTGTCCAGCGCGGGGGAGGCGGCCACGTCTGGCGTATCCCTGGTGGATATGATCAACAACCTGCTGATCAATGTGTTTGCGGCGGTATCGACCGGCGGTGCGGTGGTGTCCTCCCAGTTTCTGGGGCAGAAAAACCGGAAACGGGCATGCGAGGCGGCGGATCAGCTGATGATGATTACAGGGCTCATTTCCATTGTGATCATGGCAGGGGCGATTGCGTTCCGGCACGGACTGCTGCGACTTCTATACGGCGGGATCGCAGATGACGTGATGAAGAACGCGCTGATCTATCTGGTGCTGTCGGCACTTTCCTATCCGTTTCTGGCCATTTATAATTCCTGCGCGGCGCTGTTCCGGTCCATGGGGAATTCGAGGATTTCCATGCAGGCCTCAATTGTCATGAATATCATCAATGTGGCGGGAGATATTCTGTTTATATTCGGATTCCACTGGGGAGTGGCAGGCGCCGCGCTGGCGTCTCTGATCAGCCGTATAACGGCGTGTGTCATTCTCGTTATCCGTCTTCACAATACGGGGCTGGAGATTCATGTCAGCTTTGGACGGCTTCACTGGAACAGCGGTATGATCGGGAAGATCCTTCATATCGGGATTCCGGGTGGTATTGAGAACAGCATTTTCCAGCTGGGGCGCGTGCTGGTAGTCAGCATCATTGCCCTGTTTGGCACGACACAGATCGCGGCCAATGCGGTCGCCAATAATCTGGACGGAATGGGTGTACTTCCGGGACAGGCCATGAATCTGGCCATGATTACCGTGATCGGCCGCTGTGTGGGCGCGGGCGATTTTGAACAGGCGGAATATTACACAAAGAAAATGATGAAGCTTACGTATCTCATTAGCGGACTCTGCTGTCTGGGGGTGATTATCACCATGCCGCTCACCATGAAGCTGTACGGCCTTTCGGAGGAAACCCTGAAACTGGCGGCAGTACTCGTGCTGATTCATGACGGCTGTGCCATCCTCCTGTGGCCGGCGTCCTTTACCCTGACGAATGTTCTGCGGGCCGCCAACGATGTCAAATTTCCCATGTGCATTTCCATTCTGTCCATGGTGATCATGAGACTGGGAGTCGGTTATCTGCTGGCCGTCGGCCTTGGGCTGGGAGCCGTCGGCGTATGGTGCGCCATGATCCTGGACTGGGTGGTTCGCGTGATCTGCTTTGTGGGACGGTACCGGAGCGGGAAGTGGAAGAACTTTTATCATGGTGTATAATAAGTAATGGAAACTAAAAAAACATGTTTAAAATGTAATGTATAAAAATGATGGAGGACTTTCTCCAGAAAGTCCGGCGGTTTGAGGAGATGGTCCTGCTGTGGTGATAAGACACGGCAGGACCATCTCCTTTCTTCCATGTCCGGGTTGTGAAATGGCAGCGAATCGGGTATAATTTACTTAGATGAGCAGGAACAGGAAGGAGGGCGGAGTTATGCGGTATTATATATCCGATCTGCATTTTTACCATGAAAACCTGAATTACCAGATGGATCATCGGGGGTTTTCCAATGCTGCTGAAATGAACGCCCATATGATTCGTCAGTGGAACAGCAAAATACGGGACAGGGATGAAGTGGTCGTTCTGGGAGATTTATCTCTCGGTTCCGGGGAGGAAACCAACCGGATTCTGAGTCAGCTGAAAGGGCGGATCAGCCTGATTGAGGGGAATCACGATTCCTATCTGACGGACAGACAGTTTGACCGGAGCCGTCTGGAATGGGTGAAGCCTTACGCGGAACTGCGGGATAATAAGAGAAAGGTGATTTTAAGCCATTACCCCATGATCTGTTACAACGGCCAGTATCGGCGGGATGAGGAGGGGAGACCCAGAAGCTACATGCTGTACGGCCATGTGCATGATACCTTTGATGAAGCGCTGGTGAACCGCTATCAGGAGGAGACCCGGCGCGCCGAGAGACCGGCCTGCCACGGCGGCCCGCCGCTTTCCGTACCGTGTCAGATGATTAACTGTTTCTGTATGTTTTCGGATTATATTCCGCTTACCCTGGATGAGTGGATTGAAACAGACGGAAAGCGACGCAGCGGGAGAACGGATGAGATTTCTTTTCGCACAGAGGGAACGGAAAAAAAGTGAGAACGCTTTCGACAAATTTCGTAAAGATTCGACAAAATTCTACACACCCCATTGTATTACGGGAAGGAATCCTGTAAATTGTGAGTATGGTTACAACAGGGACAGCACAGAGGCTGGTGAAGATAAAATGTAACTATGAGGCATTTCGGAAGGGGCCGGTCGGAACTCTTCCATACAGGTATCTATCTTGCTTTTCCGGTTATTCGTTCTGAAATAATAATCTGTGGGAGAGCAGTGCGCAGGGCAGTCCTCGGGGAACCCTGCGTATTTTCTGATCCGGCAGTCCCGGATCAGAAAATACGCAGTAAGTCCGTCAAATCATAATGTTTACTTTCTATATCGCAGCAGCATCCGGCCGGCAGTAATGTCATAACTTCGCTCTCCAGTCTGATTCTGCGTCGGAAATGGCTGATCATGCCGTCAAAATCCTCAATCTGATGTGCCTGTCCATAGGGGGACCGGCTCAAATAGCCGATCATCAGCTGATACCAGACTTCCTCGCCCTCCGGATTCACCCGTTCCTCTTTAATGGTTTGAATGCATTGCCGGATGTCAGGGGAAACTAAACGAATCAGCTTAAAGTTTGATAAATCCAGCAGCGCCGTCAGTTCCTGATAAAAATCCATAATCTGCTGATCACTGAACATTGCATACAGCATCAGTTCTTCCAGGATATTCTGGAAAAAGGAGCATTCAAATAAATTGCCGCCGGAATGAAAAGCACGGAATCTCCGAAGGATGATGTCTCTGAATTCCGAAGGTTTTTTTCTTCCGCCGTACACCTCAAATTTTTCCATATATTCATAGAAATCATAATGCACGGTTTTGATTTTCGTATAAGGTGTTATAAAATGTGTTCCTTCTTTTACAGTACTCTTTTCAATCTCATCACGCAGATCCGCCAGATCGGAAAGCGCCTGCCTGTATTCCGTTTCCGTCATGTACGCGCACCAGGCCAGTTCGACTGGGGAGATATCGCCCTCCCGAAATACGCGGTAATTGGTAAAGTGGCGTGCCAGGGCATCTAACAGGGTCGATTTGCCGCTTCCCGGTATTCCTTCAATAAAAATATTATATGGTTGATTCATCATGCTGCCTCCTCTCAGGACGTGTTGACGTGTGAAGTAAGCTCCGTTTTACAATAAGGTTTCTCCGTTACAGTCTAACCGCAGCGCGAAGGAATGTCAATTACAGAGTGCTGAATCAAAGGCCCGGAGGCTAATTCTGAATAAAGAAAGACGGCATGGCATAATCAATATTCCCCCTGCATAAGATTGTAAAAACGTCCTAAGCAGGGGGATTTTCTTGAAGGAATATATTGAAGAGCGTGCAGTTGCCATAGCCAACTACATCATAGACTATCATGCAACGGTAAGGCAGACGGCGAAAAAATTTGGTATCTCCAAATCTACGGTACATAAGGATGTAACAGACCGTTTAGAGCACATCAATCCTTCCCTGGCGGCCCGGGCCAGAGTGATTCTCGACATCAACAAATCCGAGCGTCATATCCGGGGAGGCCTGGCTACGAAAGAAAAGTACCAGCACAGGCTGGCCATGTGCAGCAAAGAGTCTGACCAGTAAGTGATCACGACTGCATGGAATACATGCGGGATGGGACCGCTGTCCGGACCGTCACAGGAGTGCGGTCACGGACAGCGGTCTCTCTTTTTAGCCCGAAGCTGGTGAGAAGGGCGGTGTCTGCCAGTTCCATCTGCCCGGGTGAGAGCTGTCCTATGTATTCTTTTAAGCGGCAGCGATCGATGGTTCTTACCTGTTCGAGAAGGATGGTGGAATCGCATTTTAAACCGCTTTCCTCTCTGGTTACCGGTACGTGGGTAGGGAGCTTGGCTTTGGTTGTCCTGCTGGTAATGGCTGCGACGATTACGGTGGGGCTGTGACGGTTTCCTGTATTGTTCTGTACGATCAGTACGGGACGCAGGCCGCCCTGTTCAGAACCGATCACCGGTGATAAGTCAGCGTAGTATAAGTCACCGCGCAGTACAGGTTTTTCTTTATATTTATCTGATAAATGATTCATTATGGTCTCCTCCTGTTAAAACATCTATGTCAATGATTGTCACATACGGTTCCGGCATCTGGCAGCCGGTTGTTCGTATCGTTCTGTTAGGAGTATTTCCAGAGGGCCGGAAGATAAACCGGTTTTTCATGAAAATTTAGAAAATCACGATAAAATACCTTTCACAGACGATTTTTGGAAATTCCGCATATTCCCCGGCATGGACGAATAAGATAGTAATAATCAACATAAACGGGGAGAGTGCTATGAAGAGTTTATTGAACAGAAAATGGATGCTGTTCATGTGCCTTTGCATGTGGGTTCTGGTTGTACGGACACTGAGCGGGTGCAGCATGAGCAAGGATGACGGAAACAAAGTACGGGACATGGAATTTTCCGTGACAGCGGAAGCAGATATTCCAGAAGAGCTAAAGCAGATTATCGCCGAAAAGCAGAAGACACCGTTCAAGCTGACATACAGTGACGACCAGAACTTATACATAGTGGTTGGATACGGCAAACAGGATACCGGCGGCTACAGCATTGCGGTGAATGAGCTGTATCTGACAGAGAATTCCATCGTTCTGGATACGGATCTGCTGGGGCCGGAAAAAGGCGAAAGCGGGGGAACGGAACCCTCATTCCCCTTCATTGTCATCAGAACAGAGCTTTCGGAGCTTCCGGTGGTATTCCAGTAAACCGTGCAGAAGAAAAGAAACCGCGCGTGCCTGGTAAGAGAGGGCGTCAAACAGTCAAAAGACTGTTCGGCGCCTTTTTGCTGTGATGGATGGCGGCATCCCGTGAGCTGATACGATCGTCAGAGCCTCTTTAAAATTGTGGAAATTGTCCTTTTTTCTTTTCACATCATATGATATACTATGGTATACTGTTTCACTAGGAATTAAATGGAAGGTAATTATAGAAAGAAAAGGGGACGGATCGTATGATATTAAAGGATATATGGCTTGATGTGAAGGCTGTTCAGGAACGTGACCCGGCGGCGAGGAATGCCCTTGAGGTACTTCTTCTTTATCAGGGCGTTCATGCGCTGATATGGCACCGGTTTGCACACTGGTTTTATAAGCATAAGATGTTTTTTGCCGCCAGGCTGATTTCCCAGATCGCCCGGTTTTTCACACTGATCGAGATCCATCCCGGGGCACAGCTGGGCCACGGGATCTTAATAGACCACGGCTGCGGCGTCGTCATCGGAGAGACTACGGTAGTCGGAGACAACTGTACGATATACCAGGGGGTTACTCTGGGAGGCGTCGGCTTAAACAAGGGGAAACGCCATCCCACTCTGGGAAGCAACGTGACCGTAGGGGCTGGAGCCAAGATTTTAGGGTCCTTCGAGGTGGGAGACAACTGTACCATCGCGGCCAACGCCGTACTCTTAAAGCCGCTTCAGGATAACGTGACAGCGGTGGGGGTTCCGGCCCGGGCAGTCAAGATCGACGGCGTTCCGATTCCCAAAAAAGAAAAGAATCTCGTGACCATGGATCACTACTGCAAGATGGAAGAGCGGATTCGGCAGATGGAGGAGACAATTGCGTCCCTTCAGGAAGAACTGGCGGATGCCAGGAGAAATAAGTAACCATGCAGACAGGAGCAGAGCGACCAGATGAAGGAACCAAAGACACGCTGCCAGCAGATAGAGCGCAGCATTATTAAGAATTACCGCAAAGAAATATGGCGCCCCTTTGTGGACGCGCTGAATGAGTATAAGATGATCGAGGAGGGAGACAACATCGCTGTCTGCATCTCCGGCGGCAAGGATTCCATGCTGCTGGCAAAATGCATGCAGGAGATTCTCCGCCATGGAAAGATGAAGTTCGGGCTTCACTTTCTGGTGATGGATCCGGGCTACCATCCGGCCAACCGGAAGTTAATCGAGGAAAATGCAGCCCTGATGGAGATCCCCATCGAGATTTTCGAGTCCGATATCTTCGATGTGGTGGTAGATGTGGATGAATCCCCGTGTTATCTCTGCGCGCGCATGCGCCGGGGCTTCCTCTACGCCCATGCGAAGGAATTAGGCTGTAATAAGATTGCCCTGGGGCATCATTTCGATGATGTGATAGAGACCGTGCTGATGAGCATGCTGTACGGCGGCCAGGTCAACACCATGATGCCGAAGCTTCACAGTACGAATTTTGAAGGGATGGAGCTTTTGAGACCGCTGTACTTCGTAAAGGAGCGGGCCATCATCGACTGGAAGGAGGAGAACGGTCTCCAATTCCTGCAGTGTGCCTGCAGGTTCACGGAGGCCATCGCCAAAGAACGCGCCATGAGAGCCGAGAGTGCAGCGGACGGGATGGCGGGCGGCGATATCGTCCACTCCTCAAAGCGCCAGGAGATGAAGGAACTGATAGAGGAATTCCGGAAAATCAATCCCAACATTGAAAATAATATCTTCAAGAGCGTATCCAACGTCAATTTAGACGCCTGTATCGGATATGTAAAAAACGGGAAGCGTCATCATTTCCTGGAAGAGTATGAATCAGACGGAGATTTAGCCGTCCTGTGTCACACTGAACAGGAATGAAGATTAACGTAATATTGGAACATGCACCTGCATAAACTTTCTTAAAGGAATATAGAAGGTAAGGCAGGTGCTTTTTTATGTTGGAGCTGGTGAAGAAAAACATACATATGAACCGTTGGAAAGGAAATGCGACGTCACAGATAACCCTCGACGATGATTTTATCGTTCCGGATACCATGGATGATGTGGATCAGGTCATTCTCGATTCCGGAGAAATCGTCATCGAATCCGTGAAAAACCAGGGAGAACGGGTTCTGGTGCGGGGAAAAATGGATTTTAACATCTTATACAGGAAGTCAGAGGGAGGACTGCAGGCTTTGGGCGGATCCATTTCCTTTGAAGAGCCCATCAACGTACCGGGGCTGGAGGAGAAGGACTATGTGCAGCTGAGCTGGGATCTGGAAGATTTAAATGCCGGCATGATCAATTCCAGAAAGTTAAGCATCAAAGCTATTGTGACACTGGAAGTAAAGGTGGAGACTCTCTACGATGTAGAGGCTGCCGTAGAATTGGACACCGGTACGGCGGGCACAGGGACGCCGGCAACCATGGGAGGCGGAAGCGATTTAAACGGGACGCCCCAGGTGGAGGTGCTGCGCCGCAATGTGGATGTGGCGGCCATTGCGGTACGCCGCAAAGATACATACCGGATCAAGGAGAATTTACAGTTGTCCGGAAATAAGCCGAATATTGATCACATTCTGTGGAGTGAGATGAAGCTTCGCGGCATAACCACCCGCCCGTTAGATGGGAAAATGGTGCTGGATGGGGAAGTGATGGTCTTCGTCATTTATCAGGGAGAAGGGGAAGACGCGCCGGTTCAGTGGCTGGAAGAGAGCATTCCGTTTTCCGGAGAGCTGGATTTGTCAGAGGCCTCCGAGGAGATGGTGCCTTCGGTATCGGTTCATCTGATTCATCGGGAGATTGAAGCGAAGCCCGACTATGACGGGGAGATGCGGGAGCTCGATGTGGACGCAGTTCTGGAACTGGATATGAAGCTCTACCGGGAAGAGAGTATGGAGCTGTTAAGCGATCTCTATTCCACAAACCGGGAACTGTCTCTCGAGACGGGAGAAGCGTGCTTCGATAAGGTGCTCACCAAGAACATGAGCAAATGTAAGATTGCCGAAAAGCTGAACATGGATCATGCAGACCGAATCCTCCAGATCTGTCACAGCGAGGGTATGGTAAAGATCGACGAGACAGAGGTAAAGGACGACGGGCTCCATGTGGAGGGCGTGCTGGAGGTAAGCCTGCTCTATTTAACCGCAGACGATACCCAGCCGATTCAGTCGTCGGTGGAGGTAATCCCCTTCCATTATCTAATCGAGGCGCCGGGAATCAATGAGAAGACCATCTGCCAGCTGGTTCCGGGGCTGGAGCAGATGAGCGCCGTGATGATGGGCGGCGGCTCTGTGGAGGTGAAAGCCACCATTGCACTGGATTTACTGGCTCTCCAGCCGGTATGCGAGCAGGTGATTAAAAATGTGTCGGAAGCTCCGATGGATTTAAAAAAACTGCAGCAGATGCCGGGAATTGTGGGTTACATTGTCCAGCCAGGGGATTCTCTGTGGAAAATAGCAAAAAAATTCCACACGACGGTGGAAACCATCATGACGACCAATGGACTGACTGACAGCCTGATTAAACCGGGAGACCGTCTGCTGCTGGTGAAGGAAATGTCGTAGGGGGATGCGCATGGGGCGGTATCAGGCTTATTTGGAGGAGCCTGCGCCGCCCTTTTTCTTTCCCGGATTCTTTTCGCAGAAGGGCGGGAACTTTTTCTCTTTTTCGTGGTGCTCTCTGCAGGAGCCGCAGTCACCGTGGCGGGGACATTTTACCCATTTGCAGGGACAGGCTGAGCCTGTTTCGTCAGTTTTATGATCCATGGTATGAAAATGGCCGTTTTATCGGAAGCAGGCCAAAACGATGCTGTATTTCCGGGCTACAGGAATAATATGCGCAGGATGCGCGGAGGCATTCACCGGTATGGAAATTCCGATATTTTGTGTTCACACATTTGCCTCTGATGTTATATAATATATTATAGCTATGCAGTACCCCAGACGGCGCCATAACGCATCCAGCTGGTGCTTGAAATAGATCACAGGGGAACATTCCTGGGCGGTAGTGACGTGATTGCAAGACGTGATTACCGTTTACATAACATGGATCAGGCCGGCGGCTGCCGGACGATGTCCAGACGGTGTGATGCGGCCGGAAGCAGAAAGAATGGGGAATTTCAGAAACAGGAGCAACGGAAGATGAATTATACGTATTTGCTGAAATGCGCAGACGATACGCTGTACTGCGGCTGGACAAACCAGCTGGACAAGCGTTTAAAGGCGCATAACGAAGGGAAGGGCGCAAAATATACCAGAGGACGCAGACCGGTCTCTCTGGCGTATTACGAGATCTTTGAGACGAAGGAGGAGGCCATGCAGCGTGAGGCCGCCATCAAGAGGCTTTCCAGAAAGGACAAGCTGGACCTGGTGGCGGCTTTCACGTCCGATGCATCTTATGCTACAAACTGATACATCATAATATAATGGCAGAGGCTTCCGCCCATAACGAATAAGTGGAATATTTCATGAGAGCCGAAATTCCTGTGTTTCGAGTTGAAGATCGGCAGCTTCAGCGCATAGATGATTCCACCCACTGTGTAGATGATACCGCCGGCCAGCAGCCAGCCAAAAGCGGCTCTTGGAAGAGCGCTGGTGATCTTTGTAAATGCCAGGACGCATATCCAGCCCATGGCGATATAGAGGACGGAGGAGAACCACTTGGGACAGTAGATCCAGCAGGCCTTGATGATGATACCGGCAATCGCGATCCCCCAGACCAGTGCCAGAAGTCCCCAGCCGGTCCTGTCTCCCAGGACGATCAGGCAGATCGGAGTATACGTACCTGCTATTAATATGAAAATCATCATATGGTCGATCTTCTTCAAAATCCTGTTCACATTTGGAGAAATGTCCAGTGTGTGGTAAATGGTACTGGCTGCATAAAGCAGAATCATACTGATAATGAATATGGACAGCGCAGCAAGATGGAGGCTGTCGTCGGCCGCCGCTTTTAAAAGAAGCGGTGTGGCGGCAAACAGTGCCATGAGCATGCCGATAAAATGTGTGATAGCGCTTCCGGGGTCCTTGATTTTGAATTTCATAATGGTCTCCTCCTTGTCGAATTATAATAATTATGTGATGTAGTTATCAAAACTACATGTTCTCTTTTTATATACTATACATCTTGTGGAGGAAAAATGCAATGGATTTCCCAAAAAGTTAAAAAAATAAAGTGCACGAAAAAAAGATTATACTGAAATAATTTAAAAAACAGTGTAAGATACTTATATACTTTATGCAGGGAGGAAATGACAACATGAATCAGACAATACAGGAATTATATGAGAGAAAATCGGTGCGTGCCTACGAGGAACGTCCAATCGAACCGGAGAAGAAGGAGATGGTGATTCAGGCGGCCATTCAGGCGCCCAGTGCGGGGAATATGACGCTTTATTCCATTATTGACGTGACCGATCAGAAGCTTAAGGAGACGCTGGCTGTTACCTGTGATAATCAGCCTTTTATTGCAAAAGCCCCTATGGTGCTGGTCTTCTGCGCCGATTACCAGAAATGGTATGATCTGTTTTTACAGCGCGAGGAGGAAGTCAGAAAGCCGGGCATGGGAGACTTTATGCTGGCATCCTGCGACGCGCTGATTGCCGCCCAGAACGCGGTGACAGCGGCACAGGCCCTGGGAATTGGTTCCTGTTATATCGGTGATATTATGGAGCGGTATGAGACACACAGGGACCTTCTTCATCTGCCGAAGTATGTGGTGCCGACTGCCATGGTAGTCTTCGGCTATCCTACGAAGCAGCAGGAGGAACGGGAAAAGCCGGTTCGGCTGCCGGCGCAGGCGGTTGTATCTGAGAATACATACCGCAGACAGGAGGCGTCAGAGTATGCGGAGTATCTTTCTGACCGTCAGGGAAAGACGGAAGAAGAATTTGACCGCTGGCTGCATGCATTCTGCAAACGAAAATGGAATTCCGATTTCAGCGCAGAGATGAGCCGGTCCGTGGAAGTCATGATGAGGCAGTGGGCAGAATAGTGGAGTGGAAGATGAATATACTGTATGAGGATGACCAGATAATCGTTGTGGAGAAACCGGCGGGAATAGAGTCTCAGTCCAGCCGGACCTTCGAACCGGACATGGTCAGCGAAGTAAAGAAACATATCAACAGTTTGTCCCCAAAAAAGGGGGATCCATATGTGGGAGTTATCCACAGGCTGGATAAACCGGTTGGTGGAATACTTGTTTTTGGAAAAACAAAAGAGGCCGCGGGGGCTTTAAGTAAGCAGATTTCTGAGCATCAGACGGAGAAAAGGTATCTGGCTGTTGTTTGTGGAAAACCTGTGGAAAACTTTGGGACGTACGTGGATTATTTGTGGAAAGACGGGAAAAATAATATTTCAAAAATTGTGGATAAGGGGATAACCGATGCAAAGAGGGCGGAATTAAGCTACCGGGTGCTGGCGGAACTGGAAGGAGAGGGCGGCCCGCTCTGCCTTATGGAAATTGATTTAAAGACAGGGCGCCATCATCAGATCCGCGTTCAGCTCTCGGGTCATGGGACCCCGCTTTTAGGCGATTTGAAGTACAATCCAGACGGCCCGAAGGTGACCGGCCAGAGAAATGTGGCTCTCTGCGCCTGGAAGCTCTCTTTTACCCATCCGGGGAACAAAAAGAGGATGAAGTTTACGGTAAAGCCTCAGGGAGCGGCGTTTTATCAGTTTGACTTTGATTATTTAGCAGACACGCATACATAACTATACCTCATTCTGGTAAAAATAGAAAAGACTGAGGAGGTGTCTATTCTATTATGAAACAGAATGAAGGGAAAAAAGAAAGAAAATCACTGATCTTCCGTTTTCTTAATACCGTAGAGCAAGTGGGCAACCGGCTGCCTCATCCAATTACCATGTTTGCAGCGCTTGCCCTTTTTATCGTTCTTTTATCGGGAATCCTGGCTGCGGCAGGGATATCGGCAGAAGGCGAAGTGATAGACAGTAAGACCATGGAGGTGACGACGCAGACCGTATCGGCAGTCAGTTTGCTGGACCGTGACGGCCTGGTCTATATGCTGACTCACATGGTCAGCAATTTTACCGAGTTTGCCCCGCTGGGAGTGGTTCTGGTTACCATGCTGGGCGTAGGCTGCGCGGAGGGGAGCGGATACTTGTCTGCACTGCTGAAAAAGACTGTGTCGGTGACGCCCGCAAAGCTGGTAACACCGATGCTGGTATTTCTGGGAGTCATGTCTAATGTGGCCTCGGATGTCGGGTATGTGGTGCTGATTCCGCTGGGGGCAATGGTATTTCTGGCCTGCGGCCGCCATCCGATTGCCGGAATTGCGGCCGCCTTTGCGGGGGTGTCAGGAGGCTTCTCCGCCAATTTACTGATCGGTACGCTGGATCCCATGCTGGCCGGAATCAGCACGGAGGCGGCCCAGCTGGTCTCTCCCGGTTACATCGTGGAACCGTCGGCAAACTGGTATTTTATGATCGTGTCTACCTTTCTGATCGTGGCACTGGGAAGCTGGGTGACAGACCGGATCGTGGAACCGCGTCTGACTGGGGGAATCAAAGCGAAGCCCGGAGAAGGAGGCCAGGCCAGCGCGGCCGGCGAACCGGATGACCGGGCGTCGGTCTCTCTGACAGACCGGGAGAGAAAGGCGCTCTGCCTGGCCAATACAAGTTTTCTGCTGCTGGCCGCGGCGATTACCCTTCTGGCATGGCCGCAGGATTCTTTTTTCAGAAATCCGGAGACGAAAAGCCTGATATCATCGTCTCCATTTATGACAGGCTTAATTGTGCTGATTGCCCTGCTGTTTTTTGTGCCCTCCGTGGTTTACGGACGTGTTTCCGGTGCGTACAAAGGCGAGAAAGATGTCTGTGCCCAGCTTGGAAGCAACATGGAGGCCATGGGAGGCTATATTGCGCTGTCATTTGCGGCGGCTCAGTTTATCAGTTACTTTAATTATACGAAGCTGGGGACGATCCTGGCGTTAAAGGGGGCCGCCGTTCTGGGCCGGATTGGAACGGGAGGACCGGTTTTAATGGTGCTGTTTATTCTGCTTGCATCGCTTATTAACCTGTTTATGGGGTCGGCCTCTGCCAAGTGGACGATCCTGGCTCCCGTTTTTGTCCCCATGTTCATGCTGCTGGGCTATTCGCCGGAACTGGTGCAGGTGGCGTACCGTATCGGGGATTCGTGTACCAACCTCATTACACCGCTGATGGCCTATTTTGCCATGGTTGTGGTGTTTGCAAAGAAATACGATGACAATTCCGGGATCGGAACGCTGGTATCCACCATGCTTCCATACTGTATCTGCTTCCTGATCGGGTGGTCGCTGCTGCTTATCCTGTGGATGGCGGCCGGGCTTCCTCTGGGGCCGGGGGCGGGATTGATGATATCATGAGAAGGGGAGGCCGGATACTGGCACAACTAAACCAGTATCCGGTTCTTTTTTTGGCATGTTGATCCTCTTTGTGCATCTGCACAATCGCCAATGGAGAATTCAAATAAATGCATAAAGAATGCGCTGGTAAATTGACAATGAAATTGGTTTGTTCTAAAATGACAACGTAGGACAAAATAAAGACGGAGAGAGGGTGGATGAGATTCAAAAAGCGAATATGATGCAGATTGCCGAGCACTGCGGTGTGTCTTTAAAGACAGTTTCCAGAGTATTAAATCATCCGGAGCAGGTGAGTCCGAAGACGAGGGAAGCGGTCCGGAGATCAATGGAGCAGTGCGGTTTCCAGGTAAACCTTCTGGCCAAAGGTTTAAAACAGAACAGGACCAACATCATCATAGTCTTTCTGGATAAGCACAACGGCGATTATATGAACTTATGGAGAAGCCGGATGCTTAAGTATCTGTTCCGTTATTCCAGCGGAATCGGTTTAAAGATTATCGTGTCTCCATCCGACAGCCATGGTTTTCTGGAAGATGAGACGGACGGATTTTACCTGCTTTCTAGCGGAATCGCCGATGGGGCCATTTTGCTGGAATACATGGCTGAAGATCAGCGAGTCGGGTATTTGAAACGAACCGGAACTCCGTATGTGGTTCTCGGACAGCCGGAGGAACAGGATATCCCGGCGGTCAGCCTCGACAACTTTGATGTGGGATTAAAGGGAGGCAGGTATTTAAAAGAAAAGGGTTTTAAGAAGATTTGTTACTTGACGAATGATGTGGGGTTCTATTCGACGAAGCTGCGTGTCGGCGGTTTTTTAGAGGCAGTTCCGGAAGGCCGCGTGATATATGGAGTGAGAGACGCGAAGACCGCGTATGAGAGAACCAGAGAGCTGCTGCAGGCAGGGGAGGCAGACTGCATTTTCACAAACGGAGACGACAGGTTCCTTGGAATCTACAGAGCTGCGGCTGAGTGTGGATACAGGATTCCTCAGGATTTGGGAGTGCTGTCGGCAGACGACCTGGCTGTCAACGAGGAAGCGTATCCGTCCCTGTCGTCTCTGGGGCAGGACTTTGAAGGTCTGGCGGAGAACTGTATTGCCGTACTCCAGTCTCTTCTCCAAAAAAGACAGAGTCATGAGTCCGTGGCCCATAATCAGATTTTTCTGCCGTCCACGATCATTGAACGGGAATCGACAGGAATCACCGGTACAGAGGAAAAAACAGATAAAACCATAAAAGAATAGAAGAAAAGTTTGGAGGAAGCACCATGAAGAAGCTTGTAGCTACGGCACCAAGAACAGCCGAATTAAAAGAGTATGAGGACAGACCGATTCAGAGCAGCGAAGTGAGAGTGAAAGTGGAGTTCGCTGCACCGAAGCATGGAACAGAGCTTGCCGATTTCAGAGGAACGACGCCTTTTATCGACGGAAAATTCGATAATGACTGGAAGGTGTTTGTGGAGAGAGACGCGGACGAACCACGCGGCATAGAATTTGGCGATCTTCCCATCGGCAATATGTTTGTTGGAACGATTATTGAAGCGGGAGCCGATGTTACGGAATATGCAGTAGGGGACAGAGTTTGTTCCTACGGGCCAATCAGGGAAACAGAGATCGTAAATGCCGTGGACAATTATAAGCTGAGAAAGATGAGTAAGGAAGCTTCTGCAAAGAATGCTGTATGCTACGATCCGGCTCAGTTTGCATTAGGCGGAATTCGGGATGCCAATGTCCGCTCCGGAGACAACGTGGTGGTAATCGGACTGGGGGCAATCGGACAGCTGGCGGTTCAGATGGCAAAGAAATCAGGCGCCTCCATAGTTATCGCAGTCGACCCCATTGAAAAGAGGAGAGAGATTGCCGGAAAGTATGGCGCAGATTATTGCCTGGACCCGACAGCCTGTGATGTGGGATATGAGATCAAACGAATTACCGGTAAGATGGGAGCGGATGCGATTCTGGAGACCAGCGGCAGTGTACAGGCTTTGCAGTCCGCGTTAAAGGGGCTGGCATATGGAGGAACGATCGCCTATCTGGCATTTGCAAAGCCGTTTCCGGCGGGACTCTGGCTGGGACAGGAAGCACATTATAATTACGGAAAGATCGTCTTCTCGAGAGCGTGCAGTGAACCGAATCCGGATTATCCGAGATGGAACCGTAAGAGAATCGAAGACGTGGTTTGGGATATGCTGATGAGCGGATATTTAGACTGCTCCGAGATCATCGATCCGGTTGTGAAATTTGAGGATTCGGCAGAGGGAATCTGTACCTATATGGATAAGGAACAGGAAAAGAGCATTAAGATGGGGGTTATATTTGGAGGTGAAGAATGATGCTGCTTGGTACACAGGACAGGGATTTTTTTCCGCAGGATTTAACAGAGAAATTTAAATTTGTAAAATCAATCGGTTTCGAATGTTTTGAGATCGATGGAAAGGTTCTGATGGAAAAACCGGATGAGATTAAGCGTGCCATCCGGGAGTCAGGACTTCCGGTCTCCAGCGCCTGCGGCGGATATCGTGGATGGATTGGTGATTTTATTGAAGAGAAGAGGTTAAACGGAATCGCTGATTTAAAGGTAATTATCAGGAACTTAAAGGAAGTGGGCGGAACCGGGGTGGTGGTTCCTGCGGCCTGGGGGATGTTTACCTACCGTCTTCCGCCGATGGTATCACCGAGAAGCCGCGAAGGGGACAGAAAAGCGATTCTGGATTCCTTAAGCCAGCTTGAAGAGACAGCTAAAGAGTGCGGGATCTATATCTACTTAGAACCCCTGAACCGATATCAGGACCATATGCTCAATACGACAGCAGACGCGGTTTCCATTATCGACGAAGGAAAATTTGAGATGGTGAAGATTACGGGAGACTTCTATCATATGTCTATTGAGGAAGATGATATTTCCGAGACACTGGAGAAGTATCGGGATTACATAGGCCATATCCACATCGCGGAGAATCACAGATACCAGCCGGGCACGGGAAGTATTGATTTCAAACGCCATATGGAGACGTTAAAGCGGATCGGTTATGACGGCGCCGTTGTCAATGAAGGAAGAATCCGCGGGGAAGACCCTCTGACGGTTTACGTGGATTCCATTGCCTATATGAAACAGTTTATGTAAGACAGTTTGCATGAAAACAGGAGAAGGCCATGAGCATACTCAGGGTAGCAGTTATCGGGGCCGGGCAGGTAGCCCGGACCTCCCATATCAATCATTATAAGAGTCTCCCGGACGTGGAGATATGTGCGGTCTGCGATGTAAATCAGAACGCGGCAAAAATGGCGGCTGATGAATTCCATATACCATCCTGGTATACAGATGCGGAGACCATGCTGAAGGAAATACGGCCGGATGCGGTCAGTATCTGTGTGCCGAACAAGTTTCATTGCGATATGACGTGCCTGTGCCTGGAATACGGCTGTCACGTTCTGTGTGAGAAGCCGCCTGCGGTTACTTTAAAAGAAGCCGAAAGAATGCGGGATACTGCAAGGCGGTGCAGCAGAATTTTAACGTTCGGATTCCATTTCCGTCATGCGGAAACGATTGCCTTCCTGAAGAAGAAGGTGGAAGCCGGTGAGATGGGTACTCTGTACGCCGGGGACGTGACATGGCTCAGAAGACGGGGAATTCCCGGCTGGGGCAGTTTTACGAATCTGGAGATACAGGGTGGCGGACCGCTGATCGATATCGGTGCCCATATGCTGGATCTGGCCGTTTATCTGCTGGATTATCCGGAAGTATCGTACGTCTGTGCCTCTTCCTCGGACCGGATTGGAAAACAGGGCGGAACGGGATTCCTGGGAAGCTGGGATGGAGCCAGATTCGGAGTGGAAGACAGCTTATTCGGATTTATTCATTTTTCCAACGGCGGTTCCTTAACGGTAAGAACTTCCTTTACGATCAATATTGCGGAGAAGGAAGAGAGAAATGTTCGTCTGTACGGTGATAAACGGGGAATCAGCGTGTTCCCTTTCGAAATTTACGGTGACGAGGACGGACATCAGGTCAATTCGGTCTATCCCTTTGAAGAGACGAAAGACTGGCACTACGACTGTATACGTAACTTTGTGGAGAGCTGCATGGGCCGGGCAGATATACTTGTCACGCCGGATCAGGCCGTCTATGTGCAGAAGCTGATTACCGGTTTATATCAATCCGCCGGAACAGGCAGACCGGTTATATATGGGAACGGGAATCTATGATTTATTACGGAACAGAGGAGAAGGAAAAGGAAAAGGGGTTTCGCTTTTACGAACCGGAGAGGAATCCCGATTACAACAAAAAGACAGAGGCCGTTTTCGCACAATGCAATGGTTTTCTGGGCGTTCGGGCGTCTTTCGAGACGAAGCAGCTGGATGAGTCGAGGGGGACCTTCATCTGTGGTCTGTACCATAAGGCAGGTATTCACGAGGTGACGGAACTGGTCAACTGCCCGGATGTCACCGAATTCAGAATAAGAATTAATGGGGAGAATCTGCGGTTGGATTCATGCTGTCTGACGGAGTACGAGCGGTCTCTGTATACAAGGTACGGAGAACTGGAGAGCCGGATCGGTTGTGAGATGAAGTCTGCCGGAGGCGTACATCTTACAGCAAGACGGTTTGCCTCCGCGGACAACAGGCGGCTGTTTTGTCATCAGCTGGAAATATCCTGTGAGGAAGGCGGAGTTCTTGAACTTTCCACCGGAATCAACGGACAGATTACAAACAGCGGAGTGGCTCATTTTGACCGCATGGAAGCGAGGGTGTTTGAACATTGCCGGATGTTCCTTGAATGCGGCTGCGATGACGGGCAGATACTATCCGTTATGACCGTCTGCAGCACGGGGGAGAGCCGGGAATCTGCGGCATTTCATCTGGAGCGAAGAGCGGTTTATCAGGATTTTAAAAAGGAACTGCAGCCTGGAGAAGTGTGGACAATCAGTAAATATACGCTGTTTGATGTGGAAAACAGGAAAGAATCTTCCGGGAAGACGGACGGGCAGGTTCTGGTGGAGATGACTGATGTACTGGCTGAAGCGTTGAAGGCCGGCTATGGTGAATTGAACCGCCGGCACAGAGATGCATTCGAACGTTTCTGGGATATGGCGGCCATTGAGATTACCGGGGCTGCAAAAGAAGAACGGGCAGCCGTTGAATTTGCAGAGTATCATCTGGCCGGCATGGTTCCATGGGAGGGAGATTCCTGCAGCATAGCAGCCAAGGGACTGACTGGAGAGGGCTATAAGGGTCATGTTTTCTGGGATACAGAGATCTTCATCATGCCTTTTTTTATACAGATGTTCCCGGAGACGGCACGCAATCTGCTGCTTTACCGGTACCGTGGTCTGGCAGGAGCACGAAAAAAGGCGGAAGAGTACGGTTATTCCGGAGCCATGTATCCCTGGGAGGCAGCGGCATCCGGTGAGGAGGAGACTCCCCTGTACGCGGCAATCGACATTCATACAGGAAAGGCTGCGAAGGTATGGTCCGGAATCAAAGAACATCATGTGACTGCTGATATCATCTATGGTCTGATCTCCTATTACCGGGCCACCGGCGACCGGAATTTCATGGATCAGTACGGCTGCCGGATGATACTGGAGACTGCTGTATTCTGGTACAGCAGAGCCGTGTGGAACGGGGATAAAAGACGCTTTGAGATCAGGGATGTGATCGGCCCGGATGAATATACAGAGCATGTGGACAACAACGCGTATACCAATTATATGGCCTTTGAAAACGTAAAAGCGGCAGGACAGGTGCTGGCCTCCTGGGACAATCCCCTGGCAGATTCCTGTCGGAAAGAGGGATGGAGTGAGCGTTTTGACCATTTTCTGCGGCATCTCTATCTGCCGGAACCGAATGAGGAGAAACTTATTCCGCAGGATGATACCTTTCTCAGTAAAAAGAAGCTTTCCAATATTGAGAAATACAGGAACGCGGATGTACGCCAGCTGATCTTAAAAGATTACAGCAGGAACCAGGTGGTGGACATGCAGGTATTAAAACAGGCGGATGTAGTTATGTTGTTAGAACTTCTGCCGGAACGGTTTGACGCTGAAACGGTTAAGAAAAACGTGGAGTATTATGAGGCGCTGAACACCCATGATTCTTCACTGAGTCTCTGTGCTCACGCAGAGGCGGAGGCAGTGATCGGGGAAATGGATAAGGCAGTGGGATTTTTCCATCAGGCGATGGAGATCGATCTGGGCATGAGTTATAAGGATTCCGCAGAAGGCATACACGCTGCATCACTGGGTGGAATCGTCAACTGCATCCTGCGGGGGTTTGCAGGGATAAAAACAGATGGAAACATGTTCCGGTTCACTCCTCATCTGCCGGATCACTGGCAGTCCATACGTTTTTCATTTATGGATCACGGAAGAAAAAAAACGGCGGTGGTGACCAGTGAGGGAGCGGCCGTGACGGCGGAGGAAGATGATGATACAGGCGTTTATATTTGATCTGGATGGCGTGGTGGTGGATACGGCGAAATACCATTATCAGGCATGGAAGGAACTGGCCGGAGAGCTGGGCTTCGATTTCCCGGAGGCGGAAGGTGAACGGCTGAAAGGTGTGAGCCGGATGGATTCCCTGGAGATTGTACTGGAGTCGGGAAGGATAACCGGACTGACGGCAGAGGAAAAGAAAAGGCTTGCGGACCGGAAAAATAAGAGTTATCTCACTTATATCAACCGCCTGGATGAGAGGGAGATCCTTCCGGGTATCCTTAAATTCCTGAAAAAAATCAGGGCGGAGGGGTATAAGACTGCGCTGGGATCGGCGAGCAAAAGCGGAGGCATGATCCTTCAGAAACTGGGAATCGCAGATCTGTTTGATGTCATCGTGGATGGCCTCTCAATTGTGAAGGCGAAGCCTGATCCGGAGGTGTTTTTAGCGGCGGCTGCAAAGCTTGGTGCGGATCCGGGAAACTGTATTGTGATAGAAGATGCGCAGGCAGGCGTACTGGCGGCCAAAAACGGCGGTATGCACTGTATTGGAATTGGCAGCGAAGAAATTCTTAAGGGTGCGGACGTAGTTCTGGAACATACAGGACTCCTCCCAAACGTGAATTACCGGGCACTCTTTTGATGTCCTGGAAAGCGGGGATCACATGTACGAAAATTATCTGAATACAGAGAATGCTCAGAAGATTGCAGATGGAATTATGAAAATCATTCCCTGTAACATCAACATTACTGATACGGCCGGAGAGATCCTTGCGAGCGGAGATAAAAGCACTCTCGGAACTCTTCACAAAGGGGCGCTGACCGCGCTGAAGCGGAAGGAAGCCTATGTAATATATGAGAACACTCCAACGGAGCAGAGAGGAATCTGCCTTCCAATCATCTACAATAACAGTATTCTGGGGGTGATCGCCATAGGCGGGGACGTTGAGGAAGTGATGCCAATCGGCCAGATCTGCTTATCCATAGCGGTTCTTACCATTGAAAACCGCCTGCTGAGCGATATGTCCTCCATTAAGGAAAGCCGGCTGAAGGATTTCCTGTATGAATGGATCAGTCTAAGCAGAGAACAGTACGATGACGCGTTTTACGATCAGGCAGCGTACTTAGGCATTGATATGAAAATTCCAAGGACGGCTGTCGTCATAACCAGCAGCAGGATCCGCTACAGTATTATAGAAACCATAAAGAGCCATCTGGCAGCAGGAGAGTATATCGTGCGTCAGGGTATGGAGGAGGTTCTTATTCTGTTCCGGTCAGATAAACGGCTGAAATCACGTCTGGAAAAAATACTGGATATCAGCAAAGACCTGGAGAACTGTTACATTGGCGAATCAGACATAATTGCCAGCAGGACGACGAATTCCGTTATGCAGACGTTTCACATTGCCAGAGCGTTAAATATACGCAGACGGATTCTGTGCTACCATGAGGTTTCCCTGGAATGCCTTCTGAATAATGTAGAAGTGACCAGGGAGCTGGAGGAGATTTTAAAGCTTTTAAAGGAGCGGGACGTGGACGGCGTCTTAAAAGAGACGATAGCCGCTTACGTGGAAGATAACGACAACTATGCCCAGATCTGCGACAAGCTGCATATTCACCGCAATACGTTAAACTATCGCCTTGCAAAGATCGAGGAACTGCTGAACCGGAACCCAAGGCGGGCGAAAGACTTGATGATGCTCTATATCGCCGTAATTAAAATGGGTGGAAATAAAGAAAAACGGTAGTTGTGCAAATGCACAAAAGCGAGGTTCGGGTTTGGGCGCTGCCACATTGTAGTGTGAATATTGGAATGTTATAATGTTATCATCAACAAATGGTAAAGGAGAGGGAATAATGAAAAAAAACTTAACGAAAAAATTAGCGGCACTTGGACTGGCGGTAATTACGACGGCGAGTATGGCGGGATGCTCATCAAAACCGGCAGAGACAAAGGCTCCCGAGACGACAACGGCTGCTGCAGCCGGAGCGGAGAGTACGGAGGCACCGGCCACGGAAGCTGCAAAGAAAGAGGCCGGCGGTTCTGACGTTTTAAAGGTTACATACAGCGGAACTCCGGAAATTCATGAGAAGCAGTATTTAATGGACACCTTCTTTAAAAACTTCGAGGAGGAAAATAACTGCACCGTTGAGGTGGATTTCGTGGCCCAGGCAGATGCGGTTAAGAAGATCCAGTCGGAACAGGAAGGGAAGAATTACATAACCGATATTATTTATGCAGACACGGCAAACATGGCGCCATATGTGAACGGCGGCTGGATGCAGGATATTACGGAACTGGTTAACAGCACAGGCTCCACTTACACTCAGATGTTTGACAACACAACAAATAAAGACGGCGTACGCTACTTCGTTCCATTCACTTTTGATGTATATGTGACCTGCGCAAATAAGAAGGCTCTGGATTACCTTCCGGACGGCCTTACAGAAGAGGATGTAGTCTCTGGTATTACATGGGAACAGTACGCTGACTGGGCGGTTGCAATTGCGGCCGGTGAGGGGGAAGGAAAGACCATGATGCCTGCCAACTTAACAAGCTCCCAGCTGTTATACCCGATGGGAGGAATGAGCCTGGCTTACGGCGGCGGATTCCCGGAATTTACATCTGATGGTTTTAAAGACGCGCTTGGCATTATCGCACAGATCGCGGCAGGCGATGGATTCTACGCAGAGCAGGATCAGTACACTGCACCGACAGATCCGTTAAACAGCGGCGATGTATGGCTGACATTTGCACATATGGCTCCTGTGGGTACAAGCTACAACGCAGCTCCCAACAACTTTGTAATCGGCGCAGCGCCTAAAGGCAGCAAGGGGGCGGGCTCCACGTCCGGCGCATGGTGCTACGGTATTGCCCAGGGCGCTCCAAATCAGGAACTGGCGGAGAAATTTATCAACTACATTGCAGATCCGGAAGTAAACTATGAATTTTGCTCCAACTATGGCGGATCCTTAAGCCCGATCGAAGAGGTTGGCGACATTCTGGAGTCCAGCGACGTAGTTATGAGAGCCGGTATTGAGATGCTGAAGACCACGATCGTTACCGGTGTTCCGGCATCAGAGTATTCCGACTGGAACGCAGTAAAACTGCTTTACGGTGATATTTTTAACGACGTATTAAAGAATAAAGCAGTTCCTGGAGATGATTACCTTGCAGAAGAGCAGAGTAAGCTGGAAGCATTGAAGAATTAATTAATTGTGCAAAAGCCTGGAAAGCTGCGGTGTGGGTATGATCTTCACCGGGTATTTTCCAGGCTTTTTCTGTGACAGGGGAGTGCGCCTGTCCGGTGCGCGAGCCTGGCTCTCCAGCTCTTTATGGTCCAATAGTAAAGTACAGACAGGTTCGCCTGCCTGAAGGAATGGGGGATTTATTTGAACGAGAACGATTCAAAACAGACGATAAAGAAAACGATATTCAGTAAAAAAAGCATTCCCTATCTGCTTTTGCTCCCGGCATTCCTCTTTTATGCAGTATTCTGGCTGCTTCCGGTGCTTTCGGGGGTAAAAGAGGTTTTTACTGATTTTGACGGCAATTTCACACTTCTGGGCAATTTTAAACTGATGGCCCAGTCCGATTTAATCGGCCCGGCAATTTTTAATACTGCAACCTTTGCGGCAGTCTCCGTGATGCTTCAATATTTTCTGGCGCTTCTCTTAGCCGTACTCCTTTCAAGAAAGTTTAAAAGCTCCAAGCTTTTGATGTTTATTTCCATGATTCCCATGGCCATCACCCCGACCGCAGTGGCGATTCTCTGGAAAACGGGACTGGTCAGAGATGGCTGGATCAACACCGTTTTGATCGGATTACACCTGATTGACAAACCTATTGTCTTTATGGGGGCGGAGGGAATGTCCGCAGTCTTCCTGATCATCCTGATCGACACCTGGACCGTAACCCCTTCCGTCATGATTATTTTAATTGCAGGACTTCAGGGGGTACAGAGAGAGTTAAAAGAGGCGGCTTACTTATTCGGAGCTAATAAATGGCAGACCTTTAAGGATATTGTGATTCCAATCTTAAAGCCGTCTATTACCACGTCAATTATTATGAGACTGATTGCTGCCATACAGGTATGGTCGATTGCGGTTATGGTATTGGGATACAGTAAGGTTCCGTTCCTGGTAGAGCGAATCGCGTTCTACGTGGAAGCCGTACCCGGCGTCAACACGAGCCAGAAGCTTGCCTTTACCCTGTCCTTCCTCACGACCCTGATCGTATTGTGTGCGACAGTGGTATACTTAAAGGCTTCGAAAGGCGCAGGAGCCGGTTCCCATGAAACAGGCAGGAAACGCCCGGCTAAAGTGAAGGAGGCAGCAAAATGATGGACAAACTGAATATCGTACAGAAAACTGTTATGGCCCTGATCCTGGCGACCATGGTCCTCCTTGTGGCAGTTCCGCTTCTCGCATTTACAACGGTTGCATTTTCCAACTCCGTGGAAATGACAGAATTCCCCAAGAGGCTGATTCCCAAGCGCACGGTTACCGTCAGGGTGGCTCCCACTCCGGAGGGGGAATTCGAGATTTTCTATGACAGCGGCGAGGGCTATGAATCCATTATCACGACGAAGAGAGCCTCCAAACTGGAAGCGCACTTTACCAGACAGTATGCAGTAACGGTGCCTGGTGAGGAGCTGGCAGAGGATTTTAAGCAGACTCTTACGAACGGCCCCATGGAATTTACCTATAAGAAAGACCTGTTCTATAATTTTAAGACGTTCTTCAGTATCGTGCCCAACGCGGCTGCGGCGCTGAAAAACAGTATCATCGTTTCGCTCTATACGATACTGATTTCTCTGGGAATCGGCAGTCTTGCCGGGTTCGCCATGGCCAGGTTCCAGTTTAAGTTTAAGGAACAGATTCACGTATCACTTTTAATCGTCCGAATGTTCCCTGTGGTGGGAATCAGTATTCCTATGGCGATGCTTTTGATTCAGTTTGGCCTGTTTGATACGAGGATCGGCCTGGCTCTTCTCTATTCCGTTCCTAATATCGCGCTGACGGCATGGATTACCAACAGTATCTTTATCGGAATCAACAAAGAACTGGAAGAAGCCTCCATGATATTTGGAGCGAACAGTGTACAGACCTTTGCGAAGATTACTCTTCCGCTGGCCTTTCCGGCTTTGGCGGCAAGCTCGATGTATTCATTTTTAACAGCCTGGAATGATACCATTTCAGCCCTGATTCTGACCAATAAAAACCAGACACTGTCCCTGGTTGTCTATAAGGCGATCGGAACAACCTCAAGCGGAATCCAATATGCGGCGGCGGGAAGTATTGTACTTATCCTTCCGGCACTGGTGTTCACATTCATTATCAGAAAATATATCGGTCAGATGTGGGGTGGAGTAGAATTATAGTAACGATAGGAGGAAGCTTATGAGCTATTTGGAAATCAAGAATTTGCAGAAAAAATATACGAAAGATGGTCCGCTGGTTGTTAATAATATGAATTTATCCATTGAGAAGGGGGAATTCATTGTATTTCTGGGGCCATCCGGCTGCGGTAAGACGACCACCATCCGAATGATATCAGGACTTGAAGACATCAGCGGTGGTGAGATCTTAATCGACGGGGAAGATGTAATCGGAAAGAAGCCGAAGGACCGCGGTGTATCCATGATATTCCAGAGTTACGCCATCTGGCCTCACATGACGGTGTTCGATAATATCGCCTATCCGTTAAAACTCCAGAAGGTGCCGAAGGCTGAGATCAAAAAGCGTGTGACGGCGGCTGCGGAAGCTACCGATATAGTTGGACTTTTAAACCGTTATCCGGCACAGATGTCTGGAGGCCAGAGACAGAGGGTTGCCGTATCCAGGGCAATCGTTGTAAAACCGAAGATTTTCCTGATGGATGAACCGCTGTCCAATCTGGATGCCAAGCTCCGCGTATCGATGAGAACCGAGCTTAAGAATATTCATATCCAGCAGAATTCTACCAGCATTTTTGTTACCCATGACCAGTCTGAGGCTATGAGCCTTGCAGACAGAATCGTAGTCATGTATAAGGGCAAGATCGAACAGATCGGTACGCCCATGGAGGTGTATCAGGACAGTGCGACCAGATTTGTCGCGGAGTTTATCGGCACACCGCCGACCAATTTCTTTGTCACAAAGATTGAAAAAACGGCCGATGGTCTGATGGCTGTAAATGACAGTATTCATTATCAGGTCCCGGATTCCTTAAGGGATGCGCTTTTGCCGTATGCAGGCAAAGAGGTGGATTTGGGTGTGAGACCGGAATATATCGATCTGTCCTTTTCCATGGAACGGACAAAAGGTTATTTATGTGACACCGTAATTGATTTTGTAGAACCTCAGGGATCTCATGCAATCCTGATTACCAGGATAGGCGGAAATGAAGTAAAGATTCATACCACTGCCTACATGGAAATGGCACCGAAGACCAATGTGGCATTAAACGTTAAGGATGACAAGGTTATGTTTTTTGACCGCAGCACGTCTTTCCGTATTAAGTAAGAAACAGATAAGTGAGGAAACCGTAAAGCGGTGGAAAGAGGATTCAATATGGATAAGATTCTGATCGCAGCGTCAACCCATTGGGACCGTGAATGGTACCGTACCTTTCAGGAGTTTCAGATCCGGCTCTGTGGCCTGATGAACCGGCTCATCACACTTCTGGAGCAGGACGAAGAGTTTCTGTGCTATACCTTTGACGGGCAGTCAGCAGTCCTGGAAGACTATCTGGAAATCTACCCTGAAAACAGAGGAAGGATCGAAAAGCTGGCGGCAGAGGGGCGCCTCGTATTTGGGCCTCTCTATAATCTTCCGGATGAGTTCTTATCCGGCGGGGAGGCGCTGATCCGCAATTTTCTGCTTGGAGACGAGGTCTGCCAGTCCGTAGGAGGAAAGTTAAACGCGGGGTATGTGCCGGACAATTTCGGCCATATCTCCCAGCTTCCGCAGATATTAAACGGCGTGGGGATCGATACCGCCTTTTTCTTTCGGGGGATGGACAGGACGGAATATAAGGAGAAGGAATTCTACTGGGAATCCCCGGACGGATCCCGTGTCCTGTGCGAGTATATGATTCTGGGATACTGGAGCCTGAAGAGCTGGGGAAAAATGGGAAAGAGTACTGCAGAACACTTTTACGATGCATACCGGCTGTTAAAAGAATCCAGCTGTTTAAATACCTTTCTGCTGATCAACGGTTCCGACCATCTCTATCAGGATCCCGATTTTACTGCTATGGTGAGAGAAGTAAAAGAGGCATATCCGGAGCTGGACATAAAGAATGGCTCGATTGCCGATTATGCGGAGATGGCGAAAGCGGCTGCCAGTCAGTCTGATTGTTTAAGGACGGTTGAAGGAGAAATGAGGGATTTCCGGTACGGGCCGGACCCTACGGCGGTCACTTCCTGCCGGGGCCGGATAAAACGTCTCCTCTCAGCAGTACAGTCGGAGGTGGAACGGTATGCGGAGCCCCTGGCTGTTCTGGCTTCCAGGACAGGAGGTGGATTTGACTATCCCGGGGGGCTGTTCGGAAAAATATGGAGAAATATTACCATTTCTCTGGGACACGACGCAGTCTCCGGTTGTTCAACCGATGAGGTGATGGAGGATATCAGGTCCTACTTAACCCATGCCCTCCAGTCAGCCTCAAGGATCAGCGAGATGGCAATGGAGGAGCTGGCCGGACGGGAAGAGTATGGCCGGAAGTATGGGGAGGAGTCGTATCTGGCTGTCTTCAATCCCCACCCGTTTGCCTGTTCAGGCATGACCGAACAGACGATACGTTTGGAGAAGGCGGGGGCGTGGAAGGATTTCGTGCTTTACGGGGAGAACGATGAGGAAATTCCATATGAAATCCTGGAATGGTCGGATGAGGTGATTACCCGTGAATACCTCTATAACAGCAAGGAGAAGGTGCCGGAGACGTGTGTAAAGATTCTTTTTCCGGTAAACGATGTTCCTGCACTCTCCATCCGGCATTTCCGGATTCAGAAAAGCCGCCTGCTGGAGAAAAGGAGCCAGGAATTCTATGTTCGGAGCCAGCCTTCCAGGGCAGAAATTGAAAACCAGCGCTTTTCCATTACAGTTAATGAGGATGCCAGTATCAATGTTCTGGATAAAAAAAGCGGACGGATCTACCGGGGACTGAACAGCTTTGTGGACAGAGGCGAGGCGGGGGATGAGTATCAGCACGTGTCTCCGCTTCTGGACGAGCATGTGATGGCAAGACTTACAGGCGTATCAGTCATACATAACAGCCCGTTGTCGCAGAAGCTTAAGATAACAGCGGAGCTGAATATACCGGACCGGGCAGAACGCGGATTTTTGAAGCGTTCCGGTGCTTATCGGGTGTGCCGGATTGTAACAGTCGTCTGCCTGACCAGGGGAACAGACCGGGTGGAATTTACGGTACAGATCGATAATCCCTGTTCGGATCATATCCTGTTTGCGAGATTCCCGACTGCATTGCATTCCCCGGTGGAATATTCAAATTCAGGTTTTGATGAGACTGAGCGGGACTGTGAGAGGAAGGCTTTTGCACCGGAGCTTAAATCGACCCAGTCTCTGCTGAAACCGATGCGCGGGTATGCGGGGATTAAGGGAGCGGATGGAAGCTTTCATGTGATGGGAAAAGGGCTTTATGAGTACCACACGAAGAAAAGCGGGCAGGGAACAGACTTTTATCTTACCCTGTTAAGGAGTACAAGTTACTTGTTCCATGGCCTTCCGACCTCCTGGCTGGATGGCCAGGAGAGCACCACCCCGATGGTGGAGACAAAGGGGGCTGCAGAGTCAGGGGAAAGCACTGTGGAATATGCGATTCTGTTTGATGAACAGAATCCGGCCAGGGAGGCGGAGAAGTACCTGTATCCCCTTTATGGAGTCAATGTGACGTGTCTGCCGGATAACAGAGAAGCCTGTGAATCCTTCCTGAGTTTTGACAATGAGAATATTCTGCTCAGTGCCCTCAAAAAACACCGGTCAAAAGAAGGGACGGTACTGCGGTTCTACAACAGAAACAGCAGTGAGGAAAAAATGGTGATCCGTACCGGCCGGCAGATTCGCGAATGCCGGGCGTGCAGCCTTTTGGAAGAACTGGAAGGGGAGATGGAGCACACGACGGACACCATAACCTGCACTGTACCGGGAAAAAAAATCATAACACTATATATTGCATGGAGATAGAATATGGACAGCATAAAAGAACACTTACAACATTTATACCCGGACTGCTGGGAGGAACTGGAACAGCGGATCGGAGCACTGACAGAATCGTGGAAGCTTAAAATGGGAAACACCTCCGGAGAGGCGCTTTATCCATGGGTAAGTAAAGACGATGTCATGCTGATCACGTATGGTGATGGAATCGGAAGAGAGGGGGAAGCGCCCCTTGCAACACTCCGGTCATTCCTTAACGAGGAACTTTCCGGTACGGTGAGCGCGGTCCATTTACTCCCCATGTTTCCTTATACGTCGGATGACGGATTTTCTGTGACGGATTTTAAAGCAATTAATCCGGAACTGGGAGATTGGGAAGATATCGAGAACCTGCGGAGAGAATACGATCTGATGTTTGACGCGGTAATCAATCACGTCTCTAAATCAAGCGGGTACTTTAAGGAATATGCGGCGGGAAATCCGCACTACCGGGGATTTTTTATCGAGGCAGATCCCGAAGGGGACTACAGCAGGGTAATCCGGCCCCGAACGCTCCCTCTGCTTACAAAGTTTGAGACTTCCATGGGAACGAAGTATCTTTGGACCACCTTCAGTGAGGATCAGATCGATTTAAACTACAGGGATCCGGAGGTCTTAATGGAGATACTCGATGTACTTCTGCTCTATGCGGCAAGGGGCGCACGGTTTATCCGGTTTGACGCTATCGGTTTTGCCTGGAAGGAGCCGGGGACGACCTGCATGCATCTTCCCCAGACACATGAGCTGATCAAGCTGATGCGATGTGTTTTGGAGTCCTGCGCCAAAGGCTGCACAATCATAACCGAAACCAATGTGCCTCATAAAGAAAACATCAGCTATTTTGGCAGCGGTTACGATGAGGCCGGGCTGGTTTATCAGTTTCCGCTTCCTCCGCTGACCCTGTACTCATATTTAAGCGGAAGCGCCGCACATTTATCCGACTGGGCGGATGGACTGGAAGCAACCACGGAGGCGACCACTTACTTTAATTTTCTGGCTTCCCACGATGGGATCGGCCTTCGCCCGGTGGAGGATATCTTAAGCGAGGGGGAACGGCGCCTTATGGTGGCTGAGGTAATGGAGCGAGGCGGTCAGGTTGGATACCGTTCCCTGGCCGACGGCAGTATGGTTCCGTATGAACTGAATATCAATTACCTGGACGCCATAGCCGGAAACGAGAAGGACATGGGAAGGATGGTACGGAAATTCCTGGGTTCCCAGTGTATTTTGCTTTCTGTTATGGGAATGCCGGCAATTTATTACCACAGCCTTCTGGGATCCAGAAACTGTTACCGGGATTTCGAGGAATCGGGAATCAAAAGAAGAATTAACAGGGAGAAGCTTAACGCAGATCAGCTTAAGACAGAACTCTCTGATCCGAATTCCTTAAGGAGCCGGGTGCTGGCCGGATACAGACAGATGTTGAAAATACGGAAGCAGGAGGAGGCGTTTTCTCCCAACAGCCCGCAGCAGGTGCTGAAGCTGGATGAGCGGGTTTTTGCACTCATAAGGGGAACGCAGGAAAATCAGATTCTGGTACTTATCAACGTATCGGATGATGTGGTAAAATTAGAGACAGGAATGGCGGGAAGCGGTCTGCTTTCCGAAAAACAGATGAATCAGGCGGTTACGCTGGAGCCATATGAATATCTGTGGCTGAAAATAAAAGGCTGACCGTCACAGGAAAGAGGAGAAGCAGGGTATGGACAGAGATTACAGCTTTTTGGATTCCCTTGACAGGGGAATGTATTTTGATAAGAAAGAGTACGACGGAGTGCCGCCTTTAAGCTATGAAGAGGTAAAGGACAATCTGCCGGTTCCCATCGTATCCAGCCATCCGGAATGGGTAGAATGCTACAGGTATGCGGTTCAGGTTTTATATACCAATATTCACCGCCCGGCAGAGGGAAGCGGATTTGTAAGCAATTTTGTGGATGCCGCGTTTAACGATGATATTTTCCTTTGGGATACAGTATTTATGACGTTGTTTTGTAATCTTCTTCATCCTTACGTTCCGGGAATCTGTTCCCTGGACAATTTTTACTGCAAGCAGTTTGATGATGGGGAGATACCGAGAGAGATGGTGAGGGAGACGGGAAAAGATTTTCTCCTGTGGGTGAATGCATTTGACAGTCCCCTTTACTCCTATTTTCAGAATCACTATGGCTTTCGTACTCTAAGAGAACTGGGAAAGCTGCCGTATGAAGATATGTACAAGCCGAATATGGGACGGATTATTGAGAAGAAACCGTACCTCACCCTGGACAACTTAAATCATCCCCTTCTCGCTTTTGCAGAGTGGGAGAGCTACTGCCATACGAGAGATGCGGCGCGCCTTCACATGGTACTGGAACCGCTGTACCACTATCACGAGGCCATGAAATACCATCTGCGTCATCAAAACGGATTATACGTCACAGACTGGGCAAGTATGGATAATTCCCCGAGAAACAAGCATCTGGGACTGGCGGTGGATACCAGCTGTGAGATGGCCATGTTTGCAGGAAATTTGATAGACATTATGGATGTTCTGGTAAAGCGTGGATACGAGGTGACGGATTACGAAAAAAGGCGTGAGGGTCTTGAGAAGGACCGTTCGGTTTTGATAGAGAAGATCAATCATTATATGTGGAACGAACAGGACGGGTTTTATTACGATATGACATTTGGCGAGCGCCAGACCAGAATCAAGACGATCGCAGGCTTCTTTCCGCTGGTGTCCGGTGTAGCGGACGAAAAGCAGGGAAAGCGTCTTATCGAATGGCTGGAGGATAAGGAGACCTTCAACCGTGTTCACAGGATTCCGGTTGTGGCCGCGGACGAAGAGGGATATGATCCCAGAGGAGGATACTGGAGAGGTTCCGTCTGGGCGCCGACCAATGCTCTCGTAACCTGCGGACTGGAGAAGCACGGCTTCCATAAGCTGGCCAGGGACATCGCCATCAACCATCTGGATGTGATTGCCAAAGTCTATGAGCAGACGGGAACCATCTGGGAGAACTATCCGCCGGATGAGATATCAAGCGGAGATGCCGATAATAAAGATTTCGTGGGCTGGTCCGGCCTTGCCCCGATTCTCTATCTGATCCAGTACGCCGCAGGCCTGTCTCTCGACAGGAAAGAAGCGGAGCCGACAGTCAGATGGGAGATATCCGAGCATCTGGTTCGGGGAGGCGTTTTGGGATGCAGACGTTACTGGTTTGCAGGAAAGACCGCTGATTTTGTGGCAAAAGACGCAGGCGGATCTCTGGAAGTGAGCATTCATACAGAGGACTGCTTCAAACTCAATCTGATCTATCAGGGAGCACAGCACTCGATTATGGTGCAGGGTGACATGAAGCTGACATTTTAAATCCTGCGAGGTGTGATGTTTTATGAAGACAATAGCGATTTACGGCGACAGTATTTCTACGGGAACACACGGGGAGGGCGGTTATGAGAATACATTAAAAAACAGCCTCTCCCTGGATAAAGTCTATAATTTTGCGGTGGGCTCCAGCGGCCTGACACGGAAGACACCCGGCGGCATGTTGGAAGTGCTCGATAAAAATCCGGTTCCGGAAGATGCAGAACTGTTCCTGATCTGGCATGGAAGCAATGACTGGTATTGGGGAAGTGAATTGGAAGCGTTTTCTGAAGCCATAGAGGCGGCGGTAAACAGACTGCGTGCCGCGGTCCCCACCGCCTGCCTGGTATGGGTAACTCCGATCTACCGGTTCGAATGCTCGGACGGCATGGCGCAGGCAGGGGAGGCTTACGAACTGCCCAATAAAAGCGGATACACCATGCTGGATTATTATGTGGAACTGGAACGCGCCAGCAAGCGGCTGGGATTTCCTCTCATAGATATGCGGAGGCTGTGCGGAATTCACCGCGATAATGCTGAGTTATATCTGGAAGACCGGGTTCATCCCAACCGGGCGGGCTACCAGAGGATCAGCGCGGTCCTTGCCAGGGAGATTCAGAGATTTTGTATTTTTTAAACAGGATCTGTTTGACAGACCATATTCCCAGTGGTACACTGAGGAAGTAAAACAAAGAAACCCAAATAAGCATTTCGTTTCCGGCGATAAACGCTTTTTATGAGGATACCAGCGATGAACAGACCAGCTCATGAATTTACTTATGGATATTGCAGCTGTTTCTTCAGTGCAGATACCTGCTGCAGTGAAGTTTTTTGCGTACAATATAAGAGGAAATCCATGCAGTCGGGAAAAGAATTATCGTGAGATTCGTTTTGATATTTTAAATTTAAATGCCAAGATATCGAAGGAACCGTTGCCCGGCGGTTCCTTTTTTGATTGTAAAAAAGTTTGCAGGGAAACAGATGAAAAAATATGTAGAATTTTAGAAACCAATGCAAATTTGCATTGTTCGCTATGATAAAGTATGACCATAGACAACAGAAAGAAAGTCTGAAACGTAACATTTGAGGATGCGTAAGCCCAGCGGCGAGGGCAGGAGACTGTAAATCTCTCACATCGGAAACAACGCAGGTTCGAGTCCTGCCGCATCCATTTCTGCCGGAGAAGCGAGGAACAGCAGACTGGCTGAAACGTGCCGGAAAGTTGAGATTTGGAAAAGTGATCGAGAGGATTAAGATGATACTTTGCTAAAGTATTGTGCTGTCAGGCACCGGGGGTTCGAATCCCTCCTTTTCCGTTTGATCTTTTATATGTTTTACATTTTATAATAATTTTATGATAAGTAAGAAGAAAGGGAAATCGAAATGGAAACCGTCGTACTACGTAAGCGATATTGCAGCAGCCAGCCTGTCAGTTATTACAACAACAGGCTTTTTTGCGTTGCAGCAGACAATCGCTTAAAGAGTGTGCGGCGAATATCAAATTCCACGGCATGGACCGCATGATCTTTAAGCCTCAACAGGAGGAGTGGTATCATGCATCAGGTTTTATTTCCGCTGGTGATCGTAACTATATTAAAACAACATGGATCGAAGGAGCAGCCGCTGACAATCTCGCAGATTGCGGACAAGATCAACAGACAGTACGCGCCGTTTGCGGACGGGGAAAAGGTCATGAACCGTTCTACGGTGGCCAGAACGCTGGAATCGCTGGTGCTGTACACGGAAGTCGGCGATCTGCTGGATTTCTGTGTGATCGAGGGCGGTTCAGCCAATAAGAAAAAATACTACATCGAACATCACAAAATTGGATAAATTTTGGCAGGAGCAGATTCGCATAATTTACTCTGCCTCGGCTCATACTAGACTTTGTACAAAAGAAGTACAAAACAAAAAACAGGTGAGTCCATGGAAAAACCGAGTAGGAAACTGAAGAAAACTATTTTAATACTGGGAGTTACGGGGGCAGTTTATGCAAGCTTTAAGTATCTGCTGCCCCTGGTGATTCCCTTTTTGATTGCATATATATTTGCCCTGGCACTTCGCCCTTCCGCCGTATGGCTGGAAAAGAAATGCCGGCTGCCGTTCAAAAAGAAAGAAATTCATCTGCCGTTAGCTGCCATCGGGGGCATCCAGATCCTGATTCTGATGGTTTTGTTTGGGACGCTTCTGTATTATGGAGGCAGAAAGCTGTTTATGGAGGCAAATTTATTCTTTGACAATCTTCCGCAGATGATTAACAGCCTCGATCACTGGCTGACCGGCTGCTGCTTTTTTACTGAGAATCTGCTCCGCCTTCCCAGAGGCTTTCTCGTGAAAATGCTGCGGGATATGCTGGTTGGAGGCGGAAAAGCCATGAAGGATGCCGCCATGCCGTTTTTAATGGTGAACTCCATGACTGTTGTGCGCTGTTTTATAGAAGTAACGGTCATGACCGTTATCCTGTTTATCGCCACCATCCTTTCCCTTCAGGAGATGGAAGATATCCGGATGCGCCGTGACAATTCCATTTTCCGCCACGAATTTGCCCTGTTGGGCGGCAGACTGTCCATGGTTGGAAGCGCATGGCTGAAGACACAGGGAAGCATCATGTTCCTGACCATGTGCATCTGTACCGCAGGACTGTTTCTGATGGGAAATCAATACAGCCTCCTACTGGGGATCGGAATCGGCCTTCTCGATGCGCTTCCCATCTTTGGAACAGGAACGGTACTGATTCCCTGGGCCCTGTTTCGCCTGGTCAACGGAGACTGGCTCTATGGAATCGGCCTCTTCGTCATCTATATTATCTGCTATTTCCTCCGCCAGGTGATGGAGGCCAAAATTATGGCAGATAAGGTTGGGCTGACGCCGCTTGAAACGTTGATTTCCATGTATGTAGGTCTGCAGCTGTTCGGACTGCTGGGATTTATCCTGGGGCCGATCGGTCTTTTGATTATTGAAGATCTGGTGGAACTGTACGGCGGCTAGTGGTATACTGGTTCCATAAAAGGATCATGGCAGATGTGACACGGCAGTTCTGCCATGACAGAAATGGAGGCAGCGATGGAGCCGGGCAAATTAATTGAATTTTTAGGAATACTGGAAAAATTAAAATGCAACACCCGCCATAACTGGACCACTTCGGGCAGGAGGGAGAGTGTTGCGGAACACAGCTGGCGTCTGGCGGTAATGGCGTTTCTGCTGAAGGACGAGTTCCCGGAACTGGATATGGACCGGGTGGTGGATATGTGTCTGATCCACGACTGGGGCGAGGCTGTTACCGGGGATATTCCGGCGTTTATAAAAGGCAGCACAGATGAAAAGACAGAGAGTGCCGTTCTCCGGACCATGACGGGTTCTCTTCCAGAAGACCTGGCCCGCAGGCTTAACGGCCTCTTTGACGAGATGGAGGCCCTTCAGACGAAGGAGGCAAAACTCACCAAGGCTCTGGACAAGATCGAGACCCTGATTCAGCATAACGAGGCGGGGGCAGACACATGGCTTCCCCTGGAATACGAGCTGAATCTTACATATGGAAACGAAATATCGAACATGTCGGAGTACACCAGACGATTACGTGATTTAGTGAGACAGGAGTCTGAGCGGATTATAAGTGAAAAGCCGCTTAAGGATCAGGGATGCGGCAGTACGGGAAGCCACAGCGCTCTGGATGATGAAACTTTTAAAAAAATAAAGGAGCTCCGAAAGGAACTCCACGAAATTCCGGAACTGTCCGGTCAGGAACGAAAGACCATGGAAGTTTTAAAAATGTTCCTAAGGAAACATACCTCCCTTTCGGTTAACGACCGGGGAAGCTGGTTCTACGCCATTCATCAGGAAGATGGCGCCGGGGAAACCGTCGTTTTCCGCGCGGACATGGACGCCATAAAAGGCGCCGGAAATATTCCTTATCATGGCTGCGGCCACGATGGCCACAGTGCTATTCTGGCCGGGCTCTGTCTCTTAACGGAGGGACGGGTATTTCAAAAGAATCTCTGCTTCCTCTTCCAGCCCGCAGAAGAGACTGGAGAGGGCGGAAAAATCTGCTGTAATTTATTAGAAGAACTGGGGGCAGACAGAGTCTACGGCTTCCACAATCTCCCGGGCTATCCGCTTGGGACTGCAGTTATGAGAAGAGAAACATTTTCCTGTGCTTCCAGAGGACTGATCATCAGGCTTACCGGTAAACCATGCCATGCCGCCTATCCGGAGCAGGGAATTAATCCAGCCTATTTGATCAGCGGGATAATCGCTTCCCTGCCGGATTTCCTGAAACCTGAGGAATATCAGGGAATGGTACTGGCCAGCATCATCGAGGTGAAAGTCGGAGACGAATCTTTTGGCGTGTCCGCAGGTGATGGAACACTTGCACTCACTATCCGTGCCGAGCACTTAGAAGACCTGGACAAACTGGAAGGCCGTATCAGAGACGAAGCAGAATCAAAGGCACAGGCCGAACATATGGCATGCTGCATCACCCGCCGCGACGAATTCCCGGATACCGTAAACACCGCTGAGATCGCAGACAAAAGCCGAATGCTGTTTGAAAAGGAAGGAATCCCCTGTCTCGAAGCCGCCGCCCCCTTCCGCTGGTCCGAGGATTTCGGATGGTATTTAAAGAAATCCCAGGGCATGTATTTCGGCATGGGAGCCGGCGAAGACTGCCCGGACCTCCACACGCCAGACTATGAGTTCCCGGACGAATTGATCCGAAATGCGGTCAGATGCTTATACCTGCTTGCAGAGATTTAGGTACTGTGGAAAGAAGAAATATAAATTGCTTTTACAAGATTGGACATTGAGAGGGAGAAAAGATGAAAAAAGTGGCCGTCATCACCCTTGACAAAGAAATCCAAATAGCGTAAAATCAACCATACAAACCAACATGACAACATACGTTTCAGACGTGGAAGAGGATTAGTAAGCGATGATGCATTCCAGAGAGAGGGTCACTGGTGGAAGACCTTCATGCCCCTGGTCGCCCAACCTGCCTTGGAGTCCCGCAGCAAACTGCGGCGCATATCCGGCGTTATCGGAGATACAAGTGAGTCACATTGTGGCTAAATTGGGTGGTACCACCGAGCTGTTCGGTCCCTTGTATGGGGATCGGCGGCTCTTTTTCGTTTCATAGAAAAATACGTAATTTAACAGGTAAAGGAGAATGATTATGGCAAAGGACAAAAAGTTAGTAGAAGCAATCACATCCATGGATGTGGACTTCGCCCAGTGGTATACCGATGTGGTGAAGAAAGCGGAACTCATCGACTATTCCAGCGTAAAGGGCTGTATGGTGATCAAACCGGCCGGCTACGCGATCTGGGAGAACATCCAGAAGGAACTGGACAGCAGATTTAAAACGGTTGGCGTGGAGAATGTATACATGCCGATGTTTATCCCGGAAAGCCTGCTCCAGAAGGAGAAAGACCATGTGGAGGGATTTGCGCCGGAGGTGGCGTGGGTGACATACGGTGGCCTGGAGCCGCTTACAGAGCGCCTCTGCGTGAGACCGACCTCCGAGACTCTGTTTTGTGATTTTTATGCAAGAGATATTCATTCCTACCGTGATCTTCCAAAGGTATATAACCAGTGGTGTTCCGTCGTTCGCTGGGAAAAGACGACGAGACCGTTCCTTCGTTCCCGTGAGTTCTTATGGCAGGAAGGCCATACGGCTCATGCCACGGCAGAGGATGCACAGGCCAGAACCGAGCAGATGTTAAACCTCTATGCTGATTTCTGTGAGGAAGTTCTGGCCATGCCGGTAATCCGCGGCCAGAAGACCGACAAGGAGAAGTTCGCCGGAGCGGAAGCCACCTACACCATCGAGGCGCTGATGCACGACGGCAAGGCGCTGCAGTCCGGAACGAGCCACAACTTCGGCGATGGATTCGCAAAAGCCTTTGAAATCCAGTATTCTGATAAAGAAAATAAACTGCAGTACGTACACCAGACCTCCTGGGGTATGAGTACCCGTCTGATCGGCGGTATCATCATGGTACACGGCGATGACAACGGCCTTGTTCTGCCTCCGAGAATCGCACCGGTTCAGGTGATGATCGTCCCGATTCAGCAGGCGAAGGAAGGTGTTCTGGAAAAGGCGGCTGAGATCAAATCCGTTCTGTCGGGTTACCGTGTGAAGGTGGATGACACCGATAAGAGCCCGGGCTGGAAATTTGCAGAGTCCGAGATGCGCGGCATACCGGTCCGCGTGGAGATCGGCCCGAAGGATATTGAGGCAGGCCAGGCCATTCTGGTACGCCGCGATACCCATGAGAAGATATCCGTTTCCTTAGAGGAGATCGGCCAGAAGGTGGGAGAACTGCTTGACACAATCCAGCACGATATGTACGAGCGCGCACTGGCACACCGCGAGGCCCATACGTATGAGGCGACTGATTTTGATACATTTACAAAGACCATCGAAGAGAAGCCGGGCTTCGTAAAAGCCATGTGGTGCGGATGCCAGGAATGTGAAGACAAGATCAGGGAACTGACAGGAGCGACTTCCCGCTGTATGCCATTTAAGCAGGAGAAGCTTTCCGATACGTGTATCTGCTGCGGAAAGCCGGCGACGAAGATGGTATACTGGGGCCGTGCGTATTAAGGTACCGGTGATCCAACCGTACGGCTTCTGTAATAGACCGATAATAGAAATGAGATGATGGCATGGTGAAAGAAATACGGGTTCCGGCGGATGCGGAGCAGATCATTGAAAAACTGAATGAGCACGGATTTGAGGCGTATGTCGTGGGCGGGTGCGTCCGCGACAGCCTGCTGGGAAAGGAGCCGGAGGACTGGGATATCACCACTTCGGCCAGGCCTGGGGAAGTGAAATCCATTTTCAGCCGGACGATCGATACGGGGATCCAGCACGGCACGGTTACAGTAATGCTTAACCGGCAGGGATATGAGGTGACCACGTACCGGGTGGACGGTGAGTATGAGGATGGGCGTCATCCGAAGTCCGTAGATTTCACTACCAGCCTTTTAGAAGACTTGAAACGCCGTGATTTCACCATCAACGCCATGGCTTACAACAGCCGTGAGGGGCTGGTGGATGCATTTGGCGGTATCGAGGATTTGGAGAACCGGGTGATCCGGTGCGTCGGCAGCGCCGTGAACCGTTTTACCGAGGATGCGCTTCGGATCTTAAGAGCAGTCCGGTTTTCCGCGCAGCTGGATTTCCGGATTGAGGACGAGACTTATGAGGCGATTTCCATCATTGCCCCTAATTTAGAAAAGGTGAGCAAAGAACGGATTGCCACGGAGCTTACGAAGCTTCTGCTGTCCTCCCATCCGGAAAAGATGAAGAGAGTATCCGATACGGGGGCTTCACGCTACGTCTCCGAACCATTTTGCAGGGCGGCTGCGCTTAACAAGGACGAGCTGCGTCCGCTGGGGCTTCTGCCTGCTGTAAAATATATGAGGTGGGCCGGGCTTCTCCGCAGGGAGCAGGGGGAGACGGCAGCAGCCATACTTCGGGATTTAAAGATGGATTGTGATACCATGGATAAAGTAAAAATACTTGTTTCCCGGTGGAGAATACCGATTTCCGCAGAGAAACCGGCGATTCGCCGGGTGATGAATCAGATTCCTCCGGATCTCTTGGACAGCCTGCTCTGTTTCCAGGAGGTCTTTGCCGCAGAGCTGGGCGAAGGCTATAGAGAGACGTTAAAGGCGGTGAAGACGCTTGCGGAAGAGATCCGCAGGGACGGTGATCCGGTAAATCTAAAGGAACTGGCCGTGGATGGCCGCGATCTGATGGCGGCCGGCATGAAGCCGGGGCCAGCGCTTGGAAAGACGCTGAATGCGCTGATGGAGCAGGTGCTGGAGCAGCCGGAGTGCAACACGAGAGAGTATCTGCTGAATGCCGCCGGATTGAAATGCGAGTTACCATAAAACAGGAGAAGCCGTTTGGCCCCTGCCCGCGTCTGTTTGAAAAAGCAGCTGCGGATGCAGGGGCCAAACTTTCTTTTTTCACGTATATTTCCGTTCCGCCGCTCATACCCTAGAAGTAGCCGATGAGCTAAGAGTTGGAGGGGTGGTTGTGATAGAGAAATACACAGAGGTGCTTTCGCAGTATGAGCTTGAAATTCTGGATGTGAGACGCGGCCGCGGCGCCTGGCTGTGTGAGACAAACCAGGGCCTGAAGCTTCTCAGAGAATATAAAGGGACCATAAAACGGCTGGAATTCGAAGACCAGGTATTTACGCAGCTGGAAGAGGCCTGGCACCCTTTTGTGGACCGTTATGTGAGAAACCGTGAAGGCGAACTGCTTTCCAGCGCGGATGACGGGACGAGATGGATCGTAAAAGACTGGTATGCCGACAGGGAGTGCAATTTAAAAGACGACAGGGAAGTCCTCAGAGCCATTACGCAGATTGCCAGTTTACATAAAATGTTGCGAAAAATCGAATTCAAGGAAGAGTGGAATCTCGGTTCCATACTCGTGCAGCTTCCGGGAGATGAGATGGAGCGCCATAACAGGGAGCTTATACGGGCGCGTTCCTTTATCAGGAACAAGAGGAAAAAGACGGAGTTTGAACTCTGCGTCATAGGAAATTATGACATGTTTTTTGAACAGGCCAGGGACGCCAGACTCGGCATGAAGGAGTTTTGTGAGCGCTATGGAGAGGAAGAGTGTTACCTGTGCCACGGGGACTTGAACCAGCACCATATCCTGATGTGCCCGAGAGATGTGGCTGTAGTGGAATTTAACCGGATGCATCTGGGAATGCAGATGGAAGACCTGTACCATTTTATGAGAAAGGCCATGGAGAAGCACGACTGGAGTTTAAAACTCGGCACCTCCATGTTGGAAACGTATTCCAGAATTCTTCCGCTGTCGGACACAGACAGAACCTGCCTTTACTATCTGTTTTTGTATCCGGAAAAATACTGGAAACAGATTAATTTCTACTACAATGCCAACAAAGCATGGATTCCGGCCAGAAATATTGAGAAATTAAAGGATTTGGAATTGCAGCAGCCGCTTCGCAATGAGTTCCTTTCCAGAATTAAATAACACAATTTCGCTTTCCTTTTAGACTGTTATGATTTATAATGTTGATAACAGAATGGAGAGAAAGGAGTATTGTGTTTTATGAAAGACTATAAGAGTATTTATGAAGAATGGCTGGCTAATCCATACTTCGATGAGGCTACGAAAGAAGAACTCCGGTCCATTAAAGAGGACGAGAATGAAATGAAAGAAAGGTTTTATCAGGATCTGGAATTTGGCACGGCCGGCCTGCGCGGCGTGATCGGCGCAGGTATCAACCGTATGAATATTTATGTGGTACGCAGGGCAACCCAGGGGCTTGCCAATTACATTATCAAGCAGGGCGGCGCGGATAAGGGCGTGGCGATTGCTTACGATTCGAGACATATGTCTCCGGAATTTGCAGAGGAAGCGGCCCTTACTCTGGCGGCCAACGGCATTAAGGCCTATAAATTCGAATCCCTGCGTCCGACTCCTGAACTTTCCTTCGCAGTCAGGGAACTGGGCTGTATCGCCGGTATCAACATCACCGCAAGCCACAACCCGCCTGAGTATAACGGATACAAGGTATACTGGGAGGACGGCGCGCAGTTTACCCCGCCTCATGACAAGGGGGTAACTGCGGAAGTACTTGCAATTACAGACCTTTCCACCGTGAAGACCACCGATGTGGAATCTGCAAAGGCGGCGGGCAAGTATGAGATCATCGGCGAGGCGATTGATGATAAATACATCGCCCAGGTAAAAGCCCAGGTGGTGAACCAGGATGCCATCGATAAGATGCAGGACAGCATTCAGATTGTCTATACTCCACTCCACGGCACCGGCAATATTCCGGCCAGAAGAGCGCTGGCGGAGATCGGCTTCACCCACGTTTATGTGGTTCCGGAGCAGGAACTTCCGGATGGGGATTTCCCGACTGTCAGCTATCCGAATCCGGAGGCAGAGGAAGCCTTTGAGCTGGGCCTGGCGCTGGCAAAGGAGAAGGATGCCGATTTAGTTCTGGCGACCGACCCGGATGCAGACCGCCTCGGAGTTTACGTAAAAGATACGAAGTCCGGCCAGTACATTCCGCTTACAGGAAATATGTCAGGTTCCCTGTTATGTGAATACGTTCTGAGCCAGAAGAAGGAACGCGGAGCGATTCCGGCAGATGGACAGGTGGTGAAGTCCATCGTTACCACTAATCTGGTTGATGCGGTGGCGAAGTCCTACGGATGCGAGCTGATTGAAGTACTGACCGGATTTAAGTATATCGGCCAGCAGATTTTAAAAGAAGAGAACACGGGATACGGAACGTATTTATTCGGTCTGGAGGAGAGTTACGGCTGTCTGATCGGAACGTATGCCCGTGATAAAGACGCGATTTCCGCCACGGTAGCGCTCTGCGAGGCGGCCGCTTATTATAAGATGAAGGGCATGACCTTATGGGATGCCATGATTGCCATCTATGAGAAGTACGGCTACTATAAAGACGCTGTCAAGTCCATCGGACTGAAGGGAATCGAGGGCCAGGCAAAGATCCAGGCCATCATGGATACATTAAGAAACAACACACCAACCGAAGTGGGCGGATACAGGACAGTCTCTGCCAGGGACTACAAGCTGGATACGATTAAGGATATGGAAAACGGCGAAGTAAAACCGACCGGACTTCCGGAATCAAACGTTCTCTATTACGATCTCACCGATGACGCATGGCTGTGTGTAAGGCCATCCGGCACAGAGCCGAAGATCAAGTTCTACTATGGGATCAAGGGCACTTCCCTTGCGGATGCGGATGAGAAATCTGCGAAGCTGGGGGAAGCGGTGATGGCCATGGTGGATTCCATGATGTGATAGAATAATAATGAAGTGTAAAAACGCCTGTGGAATCAAAAACACAGGCGTTTTTCAAATGATTCAGGACTGTTATAGTCGTCAAACATTCATATCCCGGCTTCTTTCATAAGCTCCATAATCTTTTCTATGCGCCGCTCCATATCTTTCCCGGTATATTTGGGGAAATGTGCCTCGCGCACGATCCTGCCGTCACACAGGAACAGGACGCGCTCCGTGCGGGCTGCGATTCTGGCATCGTGCGTCACCACCATGACTGCGGTTCCCTGTGTGTTGATTTCCGTAAAAATATCCATAATTTCCTGGGCGGACTTTGAATTTAAGGCGCCGGTGGGTTCATCGCCAAACAGAATTTTCGGGTCATTCATGAGGGCGCGGCAGATTCCCGCACGCTGGAGCTGTCCGCCGGATGCACGGGAGATATCCCTGTCCTCCAGCTCCCCGATTCCGGTTTTTTGCATGAGTGCCCGTGCCTTTTCGGTGACTCGGGAGACATTTTTCTTTTTATCCCGCAGGGAGGGAAGGATGATATTGTCCAGAATGTTTAAATTCTTCAGCAGAGTGGGCTGCTGGAAGACGAAGCCCATCTGTGTCCGGCGAAGGTCTGCCAGCTGATTTTCCGTGCAGGCAGTTAAATTGCTTCCGCAGAAGGATACGCTTCCGCCGTCGATGCGGTCCATGCCGCTCAGAGCGAAGAGCAGCGTTGATTTTCCGGAACCTGAGGGCCCCATCACCGAGATAAATTCGCCTTTGCGGACCGACAGGCTGATTCCATCCAGGATGCGCTGGTGTTCGGATCCCTCATAAAACGATTTAACAATACTTTCGGCATGTATGATTTCTTCCATGTTATTCCTTTCCATATTCAGATATTGTGATCTTCTCTATTCCCTTTGTGCCGGCAAGTGAGGCAAAGACCGCGGTGCAGATCATGAGAAGCGGGCAGAGCAGACGGGACAGGAGGGGATTTACCGCAAAGCGGAAGGAGGGGGCGCCGAAACCGGAGAGGACCAGACCGGCCAATGCCCTGCCAGCAGTATTGGCCAGAAGGATTCCGGCGAAGATTCCGCACACGGATACGAGTACGAAACGGCTTAAATACTGCAGCCGGATGTCTCCGGCGGTGAATCCGGAGGCCTTCATGACTGCGATGGAATAGCGGTCCTTTGCGGTCAGCAGGTTGACGAACAGCAGTGTAATCAAACCGGTGAGCGTAACCGCCACCGTAGCCGCAGCGATGGCCGCCATGCGAATGGAATTCAGCGTGGGTCCGTAAGTCTGGGAGACGTAATCGCGGATATCCGTGACTTTTGTATCGCGAAATGTGTCCGTATATTCACGGACAATCTGTGAGAGCATTGAGGGATCTTTCAGCCCGGCGTAGATGACGGCCCAAACTGTGTCGTCCGAATCTGCCGGGAAGGCGGCCTTCGCCGTTTTTCCTCCGTTGGTGATGTCGGAATAGATTCCGCACACCGTCAGTGTCTGTGTACCGCTGCCGGTAATCAGTGTGAGACTGTCGCCCGGGGCCTTGCGCAGCTCCTCGGCGTTCATGGCAGAGAGGGCGATCTCATCGGGGGTGACGGGGGCCTGCCCTTTTACGTAGGAAACAGGAAATATCCGGTGATCCCCCAGCTCCGTCAAAAGATTCCGAACGGTACCCTCCGGCGTTTCCACCTGAAAGGACTTGGTAGTCAGTGCAGTATGGCTGAGAATGGAGCCGTCCTGTTCCATTTTCCGGATGATCCGGGCGGCGTCTTCCGCTAAATGGTCTGACTGGCGCAGATCGATCCGCAGATCACAGTTACCGATTCCCATATAGGTGACGAAGCCCCTGGACGACATGGTGGTATACAGATTGATGGGAATCACAAGGAGAAAGGCTGCAAAGAGAAGTACGGTGAAATTGACGCCGTACAGCCTTTTTTCCAGGAGTACATCCCGGATTCCCAGGAAGATGCTGACATTGAAAAAATGGCTGCGATTCAGAGCCAGCCGGCCGGCGCTGCGAAAAGCCATTGATCCGGTACCGCGCCGCATGGCTTCGGAGGCGGATAGTTTCTGTAAGCGTCCCAGAACTCCGTTTACATAAAGCAGAATGGAGAAAAATACGATCAAAACGCCTGCAGGTGCGAGGAATAAGGCAGCAGGGCCGTTTCCGCCGGTTCCCATGTTTAAACGGATATTCTGAAGGAGAAGGTTCTTAAGCAGGGATGAAAAAACGATGCCTGCCGTGCATCCGGATGCGGCGATCACTGCATATTTGGCGAGATACAGCTTCTTTATGTCGGAGACGCGCAGGCCGATTGCCTTCATCACACCCAGTTCCCGGTAGTCGGATTCTAACTGGGCCAGAAGCGTATAACGAATGCATAAGAAGGCAATCAGAACGGTCAGGAAGCCGAGAAGCAGGATCACGGCGATCATCATGCCGTCGGATAAGGAGCCCAGCAGGCGAAACAGCGGATACGTGACGGCAGGACCGCTGGAAGGAAGCCCGGCAGCCGTATAATCAGCGGCAAAGGCGTCCAGGGCCGATAGGTCTTTTAAACGGAACTCGATCAAATGTTCCATGGTTCCAAGGCTTCTCAGCCGTTCAAAATCCTGGGGACTTACGAGGAAGCGTTTGGAGGAAGAGAGCATGGAATTCATCTGTGAATCCCGCAGAAATCCTGCTGTGCGAAACGGGATTCCACAGACGGAGACGATGTCGCCGGTCTTCATGGCGGCTTCCTGCATGTAGCAGACCGGTACGTAGATCTCCCCGCCGGCAGGGGTGATGACGGCTCCGTCCAGGTCCAGAAGGTAATCAAATGCACCGCTCTGAGTGGAAAATCCGTTGTCCTGTGTACTGCTGATTAAGGAGTGGCCATTCAGTTCAATCTCACTGTTGTCAATGTTTAGAAACTCCAGAATTTGATACCGGTCAACCGCTTCATGCTGCGAGACAAAACGGTTGACCGGCTCAGTATCCAGCGGGCCGGAGTGCATCTGCATGAAATGCGGCGTCTCTGCCTGCACCATCAGCCGGTCCAGGGCGCCCGCAAGGTTCAGAGCCAGAATAACAGCCAGGGAGACGAGCGTGGCGGCCAGCGCCACAAACAGGGTGGTGATGATGGTAGTGAGCCGGCTTTTTCTGATATCGTTTCGGATAATGCGGCAATCAATCATAGCTTACCTCGTTTCTTCAAGAGCCCTCACGGATTTGATGCGGCAGGGCAGAAAGGATATGGCGGCCAGGAGAATCCCAGCTGTGACGATCAGGAGGCCGGAACCTCTCCCGGAGCCGATGGATAACAGTGCGCCGGTACCGTCTGCCAGAATGCCGGAAATACCATAAGCGGCCACGTATCCCAGCTGTGACAGGACGCCGATCAGTCCCCAGGCTCTCCCCTGGAAATCATCGGCAATGTTGGTGCGGACGAGAAAATCCAGCGCCGCGTTTGCAAAGGGCAGGGAGGAGAAGAAAAGAAATCCGAAAACACAGATGACAACGATGTTTTCCCGCATTCCAAAACCGGCCATGAAGATTCCCGCTGCAAAGAGGGCGGCAGACAGGATGACCACGCGGTTTTTCTTCAGACTGACCGTCCCGATTACCAGGCTGGAGATGAGCATGCCCGAGGCACAGATGGTCTCGGAAATGCCGAGGACGGTACTGTCTGCGAATCCCAGGATCATCGGGCCGAAAAGTGTCTGGATAAAGCCTAAGAAAAATGTGATGGCAGAAGACAGAATAACCAGCACCAGAACGCCCTTCTTCTGCGTGATGGCATTCCATCCTTCCGAGAATTCTCTGGTGAAGGATTTTGTCTCCATTGCCTGCTTCGACTGGATTCCTTTCCGGACGACCAGCGTCGCGGTTACCGTTAAGAAAAAGGTAGCGGTGTCTAAGAGAAGCAGAAGGCGGATATCGGAGATGGTGAGCAGCAGGCCTGCGAGTACCGGAGAAATCAGGTATTTCGCAGATCCCGCAACGCCCACCAGACCGCTGGCCTTTGTATACTGTTCCGGCGTCAGCAAGTCGGTCACCGTGGCCTTGTAGGCGGGATCGAGAAGCGAAGAAAACACAGAACTTATGGTGACGCCCACACAGATCTGCCACAACGCGGCCTCTCCCTTAGAGAGGCAGAGCAGGATGAAAAGGAGTCCAAGCGCGGACAGGCCGTCACCCAGAATCATTAAGAGCCTGCGGTCGTAACGGTCTGCCAGGACCCCGGCAGGAACGCCCAGAATCAGTCCCGGCGCAAAGGCCAGCAGTGTGACGAGAGCGGTGGAGGAGGCCAACCCTGTCTGCTGAAAGACGTATACGCCCAGCCCGAAGGAGGTGAGACCGCTTCCAATGGCAGAAACCAGTTCTCCTGTCCAGAGGAGAAGAAATTTATGGAAATAATTAGCTGTCTGCTTCATTCTGCCCGACCTTTCTGCTGCCGAACACCCGCATGAGATCCGATGCAAGACTCCCGGTTTCTGCTCCCAGCAGCCGCTCTATATTGAAGATAAGGGCCTGCACCCGCTCGTCTCTCAGCTCCTCTGAGGCTTCCGCGGCATCGTCGAAAAAGACGTTGCTGTAGACCATAATCATCTCCACACACTCCCTTGGGTAGGGAGTCTGAAAGTATCCGGCTTCCGCGCCTTCCCGGATCAGCTTCGTCAGAATCGGAGTGACGCCGTTTAATACCGCCATCTGTGTTTTCTGGTGCATCAGCGCATTCTGCGGCCGGTGCATCTGTTCCTTCAGCTCCTGCCCGCCCTTCTGGCTGACATTCAGCGCAAGAATTGTACGGATCAGCCGCTCTTTGACAGAGAATCTTTTGTCGGATGCGGCCTCCTGCGCCGCACTCAGAATCTGTCTGTTATACCGCTCGATCAGGGCATCCAGAATATCCTCTTTTGATTTAAAATGGTAGTACAGGGTTCCTCTCGCGATTCCAACCATCTCTAAAATATCGCCGGTGCTGGTATTGTCAAAGCCCTTTCGGGCGAAAAGCGTATCTGCTGCATCTAAAATTTCATTTTTACGTATCTCTGGTTCTTTCACCGTTCTCATTGCGCTGTCTCCTTTTTATCTCATTACCGACTGACTGTCGGTCTGTAAAAAGAGAATACCACACTCCGGTCTGTTTGTAAAGAGAAAGAGTAAAAAGTATGGCCGGGAAGAGGGCGTTTGCGAAACAGGGCCGCATTTCTGGTACAAAAAAACAGAGCCGTTTCAGCTCTGTTTTTAGTAATTAGCTTTTCAGACGTTCCTTTAATTCTTTCAGCGCCTCTCCAAACTGTCTGGAAGAAGCGGTAGGGTTTCCTCTTAAGAGACCCTTGCGGTAGAAACCGAGATGTTTGGATAATTTATCCCGGTTCTCTGTGAGGGACTGCAGCCGTTCGGTCAGTGCGGATAGATCGGGGACTGCCTTGCCGGCGGTCTCTTTGATGCTGGCTGCAGCTTCGAGACGGCGCTCCGCGCTTTCCTTTAAAGCATTTAGTTTTTCTTCCGTACGCATTGCGGTTTCTGCTTTTAATGTCGTGATCTTAACGGCAGCCTCACCCTTTAAGTTGGCGGCCCGCTGAATCTGCTCGTCGCGCAGGTCAGAGAGTTTGTCTGCTGTTTCAGCTTTTAAAAGAGCCATCTGCAGCTGGATTTCTTCCAGTTCCGCCTTCATCTTTGTCATAGACTCCAGCACACGGCCAAGATCGAGGGCCTCTTTCGTGGATTCAACGGCATCGGCCACAAACAGGACCCCGATGATGCCGCATAAGACGATGCACAGGACAGGATTTAGATCCAGAACCACGCTTTCCACAGGGCGATGGATAAATTCTGTTAAAACAATGGTCAGAAAACCCCAGGCAATGGACGTGCCCAGGCAGATGTAGCCGTTGAGGTTAAGCGGTTGTTCGGTGTAGTCCCAGTACTTCATCTTAAACAGGCGCTCCATGGTCCAGCCGGTGATGTATTCCAGCACCGAGGCTCCGATCATACCGGACAGGAAAACCAGGAACAAGTTATTCTGAAACGGCAGGGAGACCCACAGCATGATGATCGCCCCGCTTCCATACAACGGAAGCATTGGAAGCCGCAGAAAGCCGCGGTTTACGAAATGGCCGCATTTTAAGGAGACATATGTGGATTCAATGATCCATCCAATGAAGCAGTAGAGGAAGAAAAAGAGAAGCCACTGATACCAGGTGTATATGTACATAAATAAAATCCTTTCGTTTAAATTTATTGACTTAAAGACCTACCATCTATCATAAACGTTTTTGCCGATTTTGACAACCGAAACTTAGCGGCTTCTTTCCCCTTGCAAGAACGGCGGTTGTCATGTAAAATGGGTTAAGAAATAAGAAGATTGAGGAGTTTACGAATGAGCATATTAAATGTTGAACATCTGACACATGGATTTGGCGACCGTGCCATCTTTAACGACGTGTCATTCCGTCTTTTAAAGGGAGAGCATATCGGTTTAATCGGAGCTAACGGTGAAGGCAAATCCACATTTATGAATATTATTACCGGAAAGCTTCAGCCTGACGAAGGAAAGGTGGAGTGGGCGAAGCGCGTCCGCGTCGGCTATCTGGATCAGCACACGGTGCTGGAGAAAGGAATGACAATCCGGGATGTGTTAAAGAGCGCATTTGCATTTCTGTTTCAGATGGAAGAGCAGATGAATGAGATCTGCGACCGCATGGGCGAGGCGGGAGAGGAAGAGATGGAGTCCATGATGGAAGAACTGGGAACGATCCAGGATCTTCTGATGGCCCACGATTTCTATATTATCGACTCCAAAGTGGAGGAGGTGGCCCGGGCCCTGGGGCTTACGGATATCGGCATCGACAAGGATGTCACTGAGCTCTCCGGAGGCCAGAGAACCAAAGTGCTGCTGGGAAAACTGCTGCTGGAAAAACCGGATATCCTCCTTCTGGACGAGCCGACCAATTATTTAGATGAGCAGCATATTGAATGGCTGAAGCGTTATCTGTTAGAGTATGAGAATGCGTTTATTTTAATATCCCACGATATTCCATTTTTGAACAGTGTGGTGAATATTATCTACCATATGGAAAACCAGAGTCTGGACCGCTATGTGGGAGACTACGATAAGTTTGTGGAGGTCCACGCTGTGAAGAAGGCGCAGCTGGAGGCGGCTTATAAGCGTCAGCAGCAGGAGATCGCGGAGCTGGAAGACTTTGTAGCGCGCAACAAGGCCAGGGTTTCCACCCGGAACATGGCCATGTCCAGGCAGAAGAAGCTGGATAAGATGGATGTCATCGAGCTGGCGCGGGAGAAACCGAAGCCGGAGTTTCATTTTCTGGAGGCGAGAACCGCAGGAAAGACGATTATTGAGACAACCGACTTAATCATCGGATACGATGAGCCTCTGTCGAGACCGTTAAATGTCCGCATGGAGCGAGGGGAAAAGATCGTACTGGTCGGCGCCAACGGAATCGGAAAAACCACCCTTTTAAAGAGTATTCTGGGACTGGTTCCGCCGCTGGACGGAAAGGTGATGCTCGGAGACTATCTGTCCATCGGTTATTTTGAGCAGGAGATGGCGCCAGGCAACAAGACAACCTGTATTGAGGAAATCTGGAAGGAATTCCCTTCCTATACCCAGTATCAGGTTCGTTCCGCCCTGGCCAAATGCGGCCTGACCACCAAGCACATCGAGAGCCAGGTGCGTGTCTTAAGCGGAGGTGAGCAGGCAAAGGTTAGATTATGTAAACTCATTAACCGGGAAACAAATGTGCTTCTGCTGGATGAGCCGACCAACCATTTGGATGTGGAGGCGAAGGAGGAATTAAAGCGGGCACTGAAGGAGTATAAGGGAAGTATCCTTTTAATCTGCCATGAGCCGGAGTTTTACGAGGGTGTGGCGACGAAGGTGTGGGATTGCCGGGAATGGGCGCTGAAGCTGTCATAGGAGCGCCTGTCCGGCAGGCCGCCGGAATCTGATGATGTGAATAAAGAAGCAGCCGTCCTGTTACAGACGGCTGCTTCTTTAAACTATTGGGAATGGTAGGTATAATAAATTAGGATAATGTCTTTAGGGGGGCCGGATGATCTTTCAATCATCCGGTATGAGTATGAAAAAGCTTTGTGTTAATCACTGTTTTGTGATTGACTTTATAATACCAGGAATTTGTGTGCATTTTGTGGACTTTCCATTAAGAAAAAATAAAAAAGATTATAACTTTATGAAGGATCTGTTTAAATTTATTTCGCTGAAATCGGGTATCCTATAACGGAACTGCATGTTACAAACAAAAGTCCCGCTCCGAGGGGGACCGAAGCGGGAAATAATCATTTAGGGGGGCCGGATGATCTTACGACCATCCGGTATGAGTATGAAAAAGCTTTGTGATTTCAAGTAAGTTACTTGAAACAAAGGCCCGCTATCCTCTCGGATAACGTATTTTCAGTATACGGGTAAAATGTGACCAAAATGTGTATTGGACATAAAAAAAACATAAACATAATAAAAATAAAAAAAACCCTTTAAAAACAGGTTGTTATTGTATATAATAAGGGAGATAAACAAAATTGGACTATTAGGGCCAGTAACCCGAATTGGAAATACAGATAAAGGAAACTCTGGGAACCGTTTAAGCGAACAGGAGGAAATAAATGATGATGTCTAATGATATCGGTATCGATTTAGGTACCGCCAGCATACTTGTGTATATAAAAGGGAAAGGTGTTGTATTAAAAGAGCCTTCCGTAGTTGCAATTGACCGTGACACGAACAAAATCAAGGCGATCGGGGAAGAGGCGAGACTGATGATCGGCAGAACGCCGGGCAATATCGTCGCAGTCAGACCGCTTCGCCAGGGTGTTATCTCCGATTATACCGTAACGGAGAAGATGTTAAAATATTTTATCAACAAGGCAGTAGGCAAGAAAACACTGAGAAAGCCGAGAATCAGCGTCTGCATTCCAAGCGGAGCCACAGAAGTTGAGAAGAAGGCCGTAGAGGACGCTACGTATCAGGCAGGAGCCAGAGAGGTAGCCATTATCGAAGAGCCGGTTGCGGCTGCGATCGGCGCAGGCATCGATATCGCCAAGGCCTGCGGAAACATGATCGTAGATATCGGAGGCGGTACTTCTGATATCGCAGTCATCTCCCTGGGCGGCACGGTAGTGAGCACGTCCATCAAGGTGGCCGGTGATGATTTTGATGAGGCACTGGTTCGCTATATGCGTAAAAAACACAATCTTCTGATCGGAGAGAGAACCGCAGAGGAGATTAAGATTAATATCGGTGCGGCTTACCGCAGACCGGAAGTCCTGACCATGGAAGTGAGGGGCCGTAACCTGGTTACCGGTCTTCCAAAGACGATTGTCGTTACATCCGATGAGACTCTGGATGCATTAAAGGAACCGGCCATGCAGATCGTGGACGCAGTACACAACGTTCTGGAGAGGACTCCACCGGAACTGGCAGCCGACATATTTGACCGCGGCATTGTTCTGACCGGAGGAGGTTCCCTGCTTTCCGGCCTGGATTCCCTGATCGAGGAGAAGACGGGGATCAACACCATGATTGCAGAAGATCCGCTTACGGCTGTTGCGATCGGTACAGGAAAGTTTATCGAGTTTACCCATGACGGCGGTAAATCTGAATTTTAACCATTGTAAGCAGGAAAGCTGCAGGACAACCCTGGCGGAACACGGATTCCGGCAGGGTTAGTTTTGCGGCTGCCTGCTTTCTGTATTTTCTATGAAAACAAAGGGGGAAGACCATGGCGACGGTCTGCGGATTTGTAGAACGAATTAAATATCGCAACGAAGAAAATGGCTATACGGTCTTAAGCCTCACGGATGAAGGAGACGAATACACGCTTGTCGGTAACTTCCATTATATCAGCGAAGGCGAGATGGTGGAGGCCACTGGTCCCATGACCGAGCATCCGGTTTATGGGGAACAGATGACGGTGGAAACCTATGAGATCAAGACTCCCGAGGATACCGCTGCCATGGAGCGCTATCTGGGATCCGGCGCGGTGAAGGGAATCGGAGCCGCGCTGGCGGCCAGGATCGTCCGGCGCTTTAAAGCAGATACGTTTCGGATCATGGAGGAAGAACCGGAGCGCTTATCCGAGGTAAAGGGAATCAGTGAGAAAATGGCCATGGCGATTTCCGAACAGGTGGAAGAGAAGAAGGAGATGCGCCAGGCCATGATGTTCCTCCAGGAATACGGCATTTCCATGAGTCTGGCCGTGAAAATCTTTCAGGAATACGGTCCCAGGCTCTATACCGTGATAAAAGAAAATCCCTATCAGCTGGCGGATGATATCGCGGGCGTGGGCTTCAAGATGGCGGATGAGATCGCCAAGCGGGTGGGGATCTTCACGGATTCGGATTTTCGTATTAAATCGGGAGTACTCTACACACTTCTTCAGGCCACGGCAAACGGCCATACGTACCTGCCGGAGGATGAACTTCTCTCACAGGCGTCAGAGCTTTTGCGGGTAGAAAAGGAATCCATAGAAAAGCATCTGATGGACATGCAGATCGACAAGCGCCTGGTGATCCGGGAGTCAGAGGGAATCCGCATTGTCTATGCATCCCAGTATTACTATATGGAAATGAGCGTGGCGCGTATGCTCCACGATTTAAATATCAGAGGCAGGGAGCCGGAAGAGACAATCAGAAAAAAGCTGCTTCAGATTCAGAAGGAAGAGTCGATCGAGCTGGACGAAAAACAGGTTCAGGCGGTGGTGGAGGCGGTAAACAGCGGCCTTCTTATCATTACGGGAGGACCCGGAACCGGAAAGACCACGACGATCAATACCATTATCCGGTATTTTGAGAGTGAGGAGATGGAGATCCTTCTGGCTGCGCCCACAGGAAGGGCGGCAAAGCGAATGACCGAGGCTACCGGCTATGAGGCCCGGACGATCCACCGTCTGTTGGAAATTTCCGGCATGCCCGGGGACGAGCGTTCTGTCGGCATGCATTTTGAGAGAAATGAGGAGAATCCGCTGGACGCAGATGCCGTCATCATCGATGAGACCTCTATGGTGGATATCCATCTGATGCAGTCCTTATTAAAGGCGGTGAATCCGGGAACGAGACTGATTCTGGTGGGTGATGTGAACCAGCTGCCCAGCGTCGGCCCCGGCAATGTGCTGAAGGATGTCATTGAAGCCGGCTGTTTTAATGTAGTTATGTTAACCAGAATCTTCCGGCAGGCGAGCCAGAGCGATATCGTTGTCAACGCCCATAAGATCAACGCGGGCGAGACGGTTCCGCTTGGCAAGAAGAGCAATGACTTCCTGTTTATTAAGCGCGACGATCCCAACACGATTATAAACGCCATGATTACCCTGGTGCAGAAGAAGCTGCCGGGATACGTGGGGGCAGACCCCTATGATATCCAGATTATGACTCCCATGCGAAAAGGCGCGCTGGGAGTGGAACGGCTGAACACCATCCTGCAGGAGTATTTGAATCCGCCGGATAAAAGCAAGCTGGAGAAGGAGAGCGGCGGTGTGACCTTCCGGGTGGGCGACAAGGTCATGCAGATCAAGAACAATTACAACATCGAGTGGGAAGTGCGGAATAAATACGGGATCCCTGTAGACAAGGGAACCGGTATTTACAACGGAGATATCGGAATTATCCGGGAGATCAATTTGTTTGCGGAGCTGGTGACCGTGGAATTCGACGAGGGCCGTATGGTGGAGTACAGCTTTAAGCAGATGGAAGAACTGGAGCTGGCCTACGCCATCACCATCCACAAATCCCAGGGAAGCGAGTATCCCGCTGTGGTGATTCCCATTTTCAGCGGTCCGAAGATGCTGATGACCCGGAACTTAATCTATACCGCCGTGACACGGGCCCGGGCCTGCGTCTGCCTGGTGGGAGTGCCGGAGGTGTTCCAGGCCATGGTGGACAATGAGATGGAGCAGAGGCGGTATTCGGGGCTTAAGGAGAGGATTTGTGAGATTTATCAGGTGGAATGATTGATACAGCTTCCACCTGTTTTTGTCATGTTGAGTGCGGCACTGTACGCGCTGGGAGTCATCCCGGTCTTCTTTTTAAAAAGCTGGGAAAAGTAATGAGGATTGTTTCCGCAGCCAACCTTTTCCGCAACAACCTGAATTTTTTCACCGGCAGCCATATACTCTTTCGCACGGGTAATCCGGATATCGGTCAGGTAATCGGAAAATTTGCGCCCGGTTTCTTTAAAAAAACGCTTGCTGACGTAATCTACATTCATAAACAGAACCTGTTCTGAGATGAATTTAAGCGTCAGTACAGAGTTTCCCAAATTGTTTTCCACATAGGTTGTGATCTGCTCCACCATGGAACTGGCGCTGTTTTCCTTTGATGGCGAGAGAAGCAGATATTCCAGGTGATCCAGAATCAATGGTTTCAGCCTTTTGGGATCAGTTTCTCCGTCAATCTCAATCAGCCATTCCGTAAGGGTTACGGCAGAGCATGAGGGATTGTCAGCAGCCGCTTTCAGGAGCAGATTTCCGGACAGCTGTTTTAAGAAAGCGGCGTCTTCGATTCCCGTCAGAAGATCAGCAAGGCTGTGAAAGATATCTGCTGATTCGTGTTTTATCTGCTGATACAGATGCTCTGCCTCGGACATGAGAGAGTTGTAATTGCAGGTGTAGAGCAGATGAAAGTTGTTAATATAATAGATGGTACTGAACCGCTTTAATTTAACAAGGATGATTTCAAGCAGTTTATACAGGCTGGGATATGTCTCTTTCTGTATCTCCAGACCCACAGGCTGGGAGGGGATCGAAAGGTTACGGATCAATTGCATCAGCAGGTCGCTGTCTGCTGAATAATCCTTATAAAAGAGAAGCAGGGTGTTATGTACATAGGTACCGTGCATGGTGACCTGCGGCAGATTTTGTTCGCAGAACAGCTTCAGTTCATGTAGGAAGGAATCCAGGCTGTCTATTTCAAGAAAGAACACGTAGAGAAGCTGGTACGGGGTGGAATAAAAATCGAGATACGGCTCATAGGAACGGAGAATATCAGGCAGAGCCTTTTTCTGCCCCAGGCTTTCACTGATTACACTGGAGACGATGTTGTGGTGCATGCTCCCGGTCAGGAGAGCATGGCCGCTTTCTAAATACCTCGTCCGTTTTCTGGCATAGCTGTCCTTCGCGGCCTCTGCGATGCAGTCTGATATCTGTGATTTATTGCAGGGCTTCAGCAGATAATGCTTTACGCCATACTTCATGGCTTCCTTTGCGTATTCGAATTCTCCATATCCGGATAATAGGATAAATCGTGTATCGAGATCCATAAGAGATACTTTTCTGATCAGTTCCAGTCCATCCATACCAGGCATCCGGATGTCGGTCAGGACGATGTCGGGGTCCTCATCAATAATCATATCGTAAGCCTCAAGGCCGTTTCTGCATAATCCGGTCAGCTCTACTCCGAGCTTTTCCCAGTCAATAAGACGGGAAATACTCTCTCTTATGACGCGTTCGTCGTCGGCAATTATCATTTTCAGCATACGATTTCCTCCTGATCGGTAATATAAGGCATGTGAATCCGGGCAACCGCCCATTCCTGGTCATTGTACAGGGTCAGGCCGTATTCTTTTCCAAACATCAGCTTGATCCGCTCGTCGATATTGATGAGGCCGATCCCAAAGCCGTGCGGCCTGATCTCCTGTGAACGAAGTTTTTCCAGCAGACACTCTTCAAAGAGTGAACCGTCATTTTTGACCAGGACCATCAGGCTGCCGGATTCCTGCTGATGTTCAATGGTTATTTCAATGGAGCACAATTCCGTGGATTCCTCCAGACCGTAATTAATTGAATTTTCCACCAAAGGCTGGATACACATTTTGGGAATCTGAGCATTGTATAAGGCTTCATCGCAGTGTATGGAAAATTCCAGCCGGTCCTCAAATCGGTATTTCTGAATCGTGATGTAGGCGGTTACGATCTCCAGCTCTTTTTTCAGATCAAAATGGGAGGTGGAATTGCTGAGTGTGGCGCGGAGCAGAGTTCCCAGCGATTCTATCATGGACGAGATTTCCATGTTTCCTGCCACCTGTGCCCGCCAGTTGACGGATTCCAGAGTGTTGTACAGAAAATGCGGGTTTATCTGAGTCTCCAGGGCTTTTAGCTGAGCATCCTTTTTCCACAGTTCATTTACGTAGTTTACCTGTATTAAATGTCTGATTTTTCCGGCCATGCTGTCAAACTGCCGGTTTAAAAGGCCGAATTCATCCCTGCGGCTGCTGTAGTCGTAATCGCTGTCAATCACTGCATTTTCATCGGTGCTGAAGGCCTCCATCTTGCGAATCAGACCCTGCGTGTGTCTGCTGATAAAGGAGATCATGGACTCAGAAAAGATGATAGCTAACAGAATGCTCAATATAATCATGACAATACTCAGCGTCCGAACAAAGGATACTGATTTGAAAATAGGATCATAGGAGAGATAGCATACGTAAGTCCAGCCAATACCGGGAATTACATCCTCCGTCACAAAATATCTGTGTCCATCGACATTCATGATATCATAACTCCGCATGGCTGAAGCCTTCCTCTGGTCATGAATAGTGGCCGATATGGGATTATCGTTGTAAATGATCGTATCTCCGGTCATGATATAATACTGGGGATTCTCATACAGCGGATCTTCTTTGTTTAAAGAATTCATTAACCCATCCAGATCAATGGAGACAAGAAGCGTTCCGAGCTCTTCCAGATTGGAGCTTTGGATATTTTTAATGAGCCGTCCCATAAAAATTCCATATTCATTTCCGTAATCACATATCCATACCGGACGGCCGTCTCCGTCATGAGCTGCGTTAAGGACACTGCGCTCAATCTCCTCCGGTGTTTTGCGGGAGCCGAGAAAGTTTGAATAGGTGATAAACTCAGGATTATTGAGGGTAATATAGCTGATAAAATTAGGCTTGTACTGTTGATAGTATTCCAAAACCGTATAGGACAGTTTTTTATAAGCCTCTGTACGTATCCGGGGATTATCCGAATGTCTGACGTCGGATAAGTTGCTTTGAATATTGGAATCAGACAGCATGAGGCCTGACATGGTTTCAATGTTGGATAAGTAGTAGGAGATGGTAGTCGCAGAGTAGGAAAGATTGTTTGCTATGGTCTTTTGAAGCAGTTTTAAGTAGGCGTCAGAGACTACGGAGATTCCCGCCAGACTGACACCGGATATCAGAAAAATAGAAACAAGAACAATGGTAAGTATTTTTCTTTTCAGAGATATATTGGAAAAAATCAGTTTGATTCGATTGACCAGGCCTCTCACTGTGCTGCCGCCTCCCCGTTCCCATATGCTGTGAGCCGTTATGATGATACTATTATCATAAGAAAACACAGGGAAAAAAGCAAGAATAAGCGCAGAAGAAGACGGTTTTTTGATACAGGATACCGGAATATTGGATTAAAATTATGGATTTTCGGTGATATACTGAGGGCAGTTGAGGACAACGAAAAAGAAATGAGGGGGAAAGAAGATGACGAAAAAGGAGCGGGTACTGCATGCGATCAGGGGTGAAGAGACGAAAGAGATTCCTTCCTGCTTTTCCATGCATTTTTCACCGGAATATGCGAACGGAGAGAATGCGGTTCGTGCACATGTTGATTTTTATAAGCAGACAGATGTCGATATTCTCAAAATCATGAACGAGAATCTGGTGACCTGCGATCATGAGCTTCACACGATACAGGATTATACGGAATTCCAGAGGATTACCGCAGAACAGCCTTTTATGAGACGGCAGGTGGATCTGGTCAAACGGATCCTGGATGAAACGGGAGGAGAATGCTATACCATAGGCACCCTTCACAGCGTAGGTACTTCGGCCATGTATCATCCGTTTAAACCGCAGGGATACGGGTATGACCAGTCCAGAAAAATCTTTGACGCATGGCTGAAAGAGGACCCTGTAAAGATGCTGGAGGCTATGAAAAGAATCACAGACGGACTCTGTGAACTGGCGGTAAAATACATAGAAGCAGGTCTGGACGGCGTCTATGTGGCTTCACTGGGAGCAGAGAGAAGATTTGGACTTACCAGAGAGCAGTTTTTAAACTGGATCGCACCTTTCGACCAGATGATCATGAGGGCGGTAAAGGAGGCTGGCGGAACCTGTTTTCTCCATGTATGCAACCGTGATGTCAATCTGGATTATTACCGCGATTACGATGAGAAACTGTATGATGTGGTGAACTGGGGAACGTTTGAAGTTCCGTGTTCCTTAAAAGAGGGAAGAGAAATATTCCATCAAAGGACGGTAATGGGTGGCCTTGCTAACCGGCAGGGGGTGCTGGCAGCAGGGAGCGAGGAGGCGCTTGTAAATACGATCCGCTCGGTAACAGAGACGTATGGAAGAAAAGGGTTTATCCTTGGGGCCGACTGTACCGTGGCGACGGAACAGGACTTATCAAGAATCAGATTAGCAGTAGACACTGCGAGAAAATTATAAAGGAGAAGGACTATGAAAAAAAGAGGATTGGTGATGATGGTGGCTGTGCTTGCGGCAGCAGGACTGGCCGGATGCGGCGGCAATTCAGCAGAAAAACAGCAGAATACTACTCAGGCGGCTGAGAGTACGGCAGGGCAGGAGAGCAGCAGCGGAAAAGAAACAACAGCAGAAGCGGGAAATACTCAGGGGGATAAGACGGAACTCACCATTACCTGGTGGGGAAGCCAGCAGCGGGCGGAGCTGACGCAGGAAGCGCTGTCACTGTATGAAGCGGAGAATCCCGGCGTTACCTTTGACGGCCAGTTCCTGTCAGGAGCGGATTACTGGAATAAGCTGGCGACTTCAGCGGCGGGCCATACCATGGCTGATGTGGTGCAGATGGACAAGGCGTATATTCAGCAGTATGTGGACAACAGCATGTTGGTTGATTTGCAGCCTTATGTGGACAGCGGTGTTATTAATATGGAAGATGTGGATAAAACAGTACAGGAATTTGGAAGGATCGGAGACGGGCTCTATGCCATCTGTATCGGTGTAAACTCTCCTGCACTGCTGTATAACCAAACGCTGCTGGAGGAAAATGGAATAGAGCTGAAAGACAACATGACTATGGATGAGTTCCTGAATGTGTGCAGACAGGTAAAGGAAAAGACGGGGTATAAAACCAATCTGCAGTATAATAATGGAACCTCATGGATGGACTTCTTCCTTCGTTCAAAGGGAGAGTACTTATTTGGGGACGGTGCGATCGGCGCATCGAAAGAAAATCTTACTGAGTATTTTAACCTCTATAAGATGGGAATCGATGAAGGCTGGCTGATTGACCCCAGTGTTTTCGCAGAGCGGTCCATCGGACAGCCGGAGCAGGAACCGCTGGTCTACGGTTCAGATCCGTCTAACATGTCATGGTGTGCGTTCTACTTTTCCAATAATATGAATGCCGTCACGAACGCAGCGCCGGAGGGTATGAAGATCGGTATTACCACCTGGCCATCCGACGATGCAGTGAAATCCAATTATTTAAAGCCAAGCATGTTCTTTTCTGTCTCTGTTGACAGTGAGAAACCGGAGGAGGCCGCTAAGCTTATAGATTACTGGACCAATTCGGTGGAATGCAACAAGATTCTTTTAGGTGAGCGCGGAGTACCCGTGTCGTCTGTTGTGGCGGACGCTATTGCCGCAGATATGAGCGAATCTGATCAGAAGGTGGTCGATTATATTAATAATGTTGTAACGCCCAAGTGCTCTACGGTCAGCCCGGCTTCGCCTAACGGAGCTACGGAAGTATATGATGTTGTATATAAAATGCAGGAGAAGATCTGCTACGAGGAGATCACTCCGGAAGCGGCGGCAGAGGAACTGTTAAAACAGGGCAACAAGATATTACAGAGCAAGCAATCATAGGAACGAAGGGGCTGCTGCAAAGGAGCGGCAGCCCTTTCTGCGCCTGAAAACAGCGAAAAACAGTCAGAATGGCGGTGGTTGATATGGATCATATATGGTTTAAAATAAAGACAGAGTTAAATAAGAACAGTACGGCAGGCGTTGTATTTGCACTGCCATTTGTCATTGGATTTTTGATGTTTATGGTAGTTCCCATGGGAATGTCGCTGTATTACTCATTTTGTGAATTTGAAATACTGGGGGCTCCGAAATTCATTGGTCTGGGCAATTATCTGAAAATGTTTACGGAGGATGAAACCTTCTATAAATCAATTTCGGTGACCTTTTTTTACGCCTTAGTCTCGGTTCCTCTGCGTCTCATATTTGCACTGATGGTAGCCATGATTTTGCAGAGAACGACGAAAGCAACCGGTTTCTACCGGGCAGCCTATTATCTTCCGTCCATCATCGGCGGATCAGTGGCGATATCGATTCTGTGGAAGCGGCTGTTCGCAGAGGACGGCACGTTTAACCGTATTCTTCAGATCATAGGCGTCAACAGTCATTTTTCCTGGCTGGGTAATAAACATACCGCGATCTGGGTCCTGATTATTCTTGCAATCTGGCAGTTTGGTTCCTCCATGCTTATCTTCCTGTCGGCATTAAAGCAGATACCGTTTTCCCTCTATGAAGCATCGCGGGTAGACGGGGCGGGGAAGACAAACCAGTTTTTCCGGATTACACTGCCTCTTTTAACACCTACGATTTTCTTTAACCTGGTGATGCAGATGATCAGCGGCTTTCTGGCATTTACGCAGTGTTTTATTATTACGCAGGGAAGGCCCATGAGTTCTACGCTTTTCTACAGTGTCTACATGTACCAGCAGTCCTTTGAATTTTACAATACGGGATATGGCGCCGCCATGGCGTGGGTTATGCTGCTCTTGATCTCTGTCATAACCTTGTTCCTGTTCTGGTCGAAAAAGTTTTGGGTGTATGAAGGAGGGAACTGAGGCTTATGAAGAGAAAACGGATGGTCGGGAAAATTGTGTATCATATACTGGTCAGCATCGGAGCATTTATCATGGTATATCCGCTGCTCTGGATGGTGATGAGTTCTTTTAAGGAGACAAATACAATCTTTACCACGGCAGGTCAGCTTATTCCGAAGGAATTTACGCTGGAGAATTATAGAAACGGCTGGAAGGGGTTCGGAAAAGTAAATTTTGGCACCTTTTTTAAGAATTCGTCCCTGATATCGGTTTTAGCAACAGCCGGCACCATACTGTCCTCTGCTTTTGTGGCGTATAGCTTTTCAAGATGCAGCTTTCGGGGGAAAAAACTCCTGTTTTCCGCAATGCTGGTGTCCATGATGCTTCCGGCACAGGTTCTGATGATCCCGCAGTATTTATGGTATCAGAAGCTGGGCTGGGTCGGAACGTATCTTCCACTTATCGTGCCTTACTGCTTTGCGGTCCAGGGATTCTTTGTTTATCTGATTATGAATTTTATTAATGGTATTCCAACGGAGCTTGACGAGGCGGCCAAGATCGATGGCTGTTCCTATTATTCGATATTTTTCCGTATTATTCTGCCGCTGGTGGTACCGGCGCTTATTACAGCCGGCATCTTTTCCTTTATCTGGAGATGGGAAGACTTTCTGTCACCGCTGCTGTATGTGAATAAATCGGAATTATACCCCATCAGCCTGGCGTTGAAGCTGTTTTGTGATCCGGCTTCCACTTCAGACTACGGTGCCATGTTCTCCATGTCAGTCCTGTCGATTTTGCCGCTGATGATTATTTTTATCCTGCTTCAGCGGTATCTGGTGGAGGGAATTGCTTCCTCCGGCATTAAGGGATAGGTGAAGTCTATGAACCGGGAGAGAGAAGCAGAACTGAGACAATGGATAGATGCACATGAGGAGGAACTGGTCCGGGATATCAGGAAGCTGGTAAGAATCCCAAGTGTCTCGCGGCCGGAACAGGAACGGTCAGATGATACGGTGAAAGCGGCGCACTGCATGATGGAAATTGCGGCACAGTATGGACTTCATGCGGAGAATTGTGAGGACTGCTGTGTAAAGATACTTTACGGGGCTGGGGAAAACGAGGTGCAGGTATGGGGACATCTTGACGTCGTGCCCGCCGGTGAGGGCTGGATCTATCCACCGTGGGAGTGTACGAGGAAGGGCGATTTTCTGATCGGAAGAGGTGTTTCAGATAATAAGGGGGCGGTAATCGCGGTCCTTTACTGCCTCAGATATCTGAAGGAGCATAACATAAAGCCATGTTTCCGTATTAGTCAGATCTGCGGCCTGAGCGAAGAAACGGGGATGGCTGACGCAGCCTGGTATCTGACGAAATGGCCGGCACCAGATTTTGCATTTGTATCGGACTGCCGTTTCCCTCTGTGCTATGGAGAGAAAGGCAGATGTGTGCTGACTCTGAAGCGGGACTCTGTTCCGGACGTGATTCTGGATATGTCAGCGGGTGAGGCATCCAACAGTGTACCGGCAGAGGCCGTGATCTGCATTGACCGTTCCGCTCATATGGGAGACCGGAAGGTGGAGGCTTTGCAGCTGGGCATGGACATGAGAGAAGAACTGTCCGGCAATACAGTGCGCTATACGGTGAAAGGCATACCGGGGCACGCAGCGGCACCAGACCGCTGTGTAAACCCCATTGGTCTGGCAGGTATGCTGCTGAAAGACGGAAGCGGGCTGAAACCGGAGGAAAAGCATTTTCTGGAATTTTTTCAGACAGCCTGTCTGGATGGATATGGAAAAGGACTGGGGATTGCCTCCAGTGATCCGGTTTTTGAGAAGCTGACGTGTGCCGGCACTGTTCTGGAGATGAAAAACAGGACGGTTACCCTGACGATGGATATCAGATATCAGCCTTCAGTAAATGCGGCGGATATCGTGAAGCAGGTGCAGAAAACAGCGGGACTCTATGGATTTGTACTTTCTGCCGAAGAACATAGAGATGGATACTGCGACAGCATCGATTCGGAGGAGGTTAAGGCGCTGCTGTCCGCGTACGACCATGTGGTAAAGGACGGGAAAAAGCCGTATGTGATGGGAGGCAATACCTATGCGGGAATGATACCAAATGCGGTTTGTTTTGGACCGGGTATTCCCAAGGACTACTCTGAACTTGAACTGCCGGCAGGGCATGGAGGCGGCCATGGCTGTGATGAAATTCAATCGATATCCAGTCTTAAGAAAGCAATGGAGGTCTACGTGCACGCTTTCATGAATCTGAATGACTTATATGAAAAGAGGAGCAGAAAAGAAGAAAGGGATTGAAAAAAAGAACATAACTGCTATAATGGGACTATACTTCGGTATGGTCCCACATTATTATTCGGAACATCCACAGCATTACTCTTATCTTTTTTATTCAGAAACAGAATCATTCATGACAGATTCCCAACAGGAGAATAAAATATGAGGAACGAGACTATTACGGTTCTGCTCAGAGCCTTTTTAACCGATCTCCTATTTCCCCGCCGCTGCCCCGTCTGCGGCGATATCGTGCTGCCCAGAGGAGAGCTGATCTGCCCGGCATGTGTGAAAAAACTGTCTTTTGTGAAGCAGCCTGTCTGCAAGAAGTGCGGAAAGGAGATATCCAGTGCCGAGAGGGAGTACTGTCTCGACTGTACGAAGCATAAGCGTTCCTTCGATTATGGGCGGGCACTGCTAAATTATAATGACACCGCGAAAAAATCCATGGCAGATATCAAGTACAGAAACAGGCGGGAATATCTTGATTTCTATGCGGAGGCGGTCTGTCTGCGGTATGGGACTGCTTTGCTGCGGCTGGGAGCCGACGCTCTGGTGCCGGTTCCTGTCCATCCGTCGCGGCGGCGTCAGAGGGGATTCAACCAGGCTGAGATTTTTGCCTGCCGGATTGGAGCCAGACTGGGAATTCCGGTGCGTACAGAGCTGCTGGTGCGCAGTAAGAAGACTGCGCCGCAGAAACAGTTAAATCCAAAGGAACGGCTTCATAATCTTGAGGAGGCGTTCACGGCGGGAGAGGTACCCGAAGGGGTAAGGCGGGTGATTCTGGTGGATGATATCTATACGACCGGAAGCACGATCGAGGCGTGCACCAGGGCTCTTTTGCGGGCGGGGGTGAAAAATGTCTATTTTATTGCGATTTGTATTGGACGGGGACAGTAAAATATTGTAATATAGGAAAAGAAATTAGAAACGCAGGAGGAACTGTTTATGGAAATCAGAATTGCACAGGAGGAGGATGTTCCTTATCTTCTGGATATATATAACTATGAGGTGCTGCACGGGGAGGCGACCTTCGATATCAATCCAAGGACGCTGTCGGAGCGTCTCGACTGGTACTATGCCCATAACATAAGCAATCATCCCCTGATTGTGGCGGTGGAAGACGGCCATGCCGTTGGCTATGCCAGCCTGTCTCCCTATCGTGTGAAGGAAGCCTACGCGGCAACCGTGGAGCTGTCGGTCTATGTTCACAGAGATTACCGGAAGCGCGGAATTGCCAGGAAGCTGACGCTGCATATATTGAATATGGCCAGGGAGGATGAACGCATCCATACCGTTATTTCCGTGATTACCGGCGGAAACCAGGCCAGCATCCATCTGCACGAGGAACTGGGATTTCTGCACTGTGGGACGATCAAAGAAGTGGGCGTGAAGTTTGGAAAGTATCTGGATATTGAGAATTATCAGATGATGGTGTAAGACAGGGAAATACGGTGCAGCGCTTTTGAAAATAACAGGTAATGGCAGCGGAAGCGCCGGTCTGAAAATGGCCGGTGCTTTTCCATTATAAATAATTGTAAAAAACACTTGACCCTTCCCTTACGTCACCCTGTATAATGGTAACATAAAGATCCCAGAGCAAAGGTGGTGATGCAGAAGATGCAAGGGTATTATACGTCCGGAGAATTCGCAAAAAAGGCAAATGTATCGATCCGGACCATCCGTTATTACGATAAACAGGGCCTGCTTAAACCAGCTGGTATGAGCGAGGCGGGATACCGGTTATATACGGATTCCGATTTCGCAAAGCTTCAGAAGATACTTTCTCTCAAATATCTGGGCTTCTCCTTAGACGAGATTCGTTCAATCACCATCAACGATGATGACAACGGCTATGTGGAGCAGTCTCTGGAGCTTCAGCTGGATCTGGTGAAGAAGCGGATTGAGCATTTGAAGCTGGTAGAGCAGACTCTCTCGGAGACCTCGAAGCTGGTAAAGGACAATCCGGTTATAGACTGGAATAAAATTCTGCACTTAATCCATATTACCAATATGGAAAAGAGTCTGGTGGAGCAGTACAAGAACGCGGCCAACTTAAGCATCAGGATCGATCTTCACAGGAAATATGCCAGGAACCCCATGGGCTGGTTTCCGTGGCTGTACTCCCAGCTGGATTTAAAAGACGGTGAAACGGTTTTGGAGACAGGCTGTGGGAACGGCGAACTGTGGAGAGAGAATCGGGACTTAATTCCCCCGGATGCGGTTATCTGCCTGTCTGATGTCTCGGAGGGAATGATACAGGACGCCAGGGAACATCTCAAGGGAGTGCCCGGAAGATTTTCCTATGAAGTCTTTGACTGCTGCAGGATTCCCAAGGCGGAGGAGAGCTTTGATAAGGTCTCAGCCAACCATGTACTGTTCTATTTAAAGGACTTGGACGGTGCGCTGGAGGAGGTGCGGCGGGTGCTGAAGCCGGACGGAACATTTTTCTGCAGCACTTATGGCCGGGAACACATGAAGGAGATCAGCCAGCTGGTGAAGGAGTTTGATTCGCGGATCGTGCTGTCGGAAGTGAATTTATACGATGCGTTTGGTCTTGAAAACGGCTGTGAGATACTGAAACGCCATTTTGGCAGGGTGGAAGAGATCCTTTATGAGGATCATTTAGAAGTCCGGGACGAGGGACCGCTGATGGAGTATATTCTCTCCTGTCATGGCAATCAGCAGGAGTATTTGAGTGAGCGGTACGATGAATTCCGGGACTTTTTAAAGAAAAAGATCGAGAAAAAAGGGACGCTTTTCGTTACCAAGAGAGCCGGTATCTTTCGATGCCGGAAGAACTGAAACCGAAGAAACAAAACGCGGGACAGATTTTGTAAAATATAAAATACGGAGGAACACACTATGAAGGGAATTATCCTCGCCGGAGGCTCCGGCACAAGACTTTACCCGTTGACCATGGTCACATCGAAGCAGCTTCTGCCGATCTATGACAAACCCATGATCTACTATCCGCTGTCCGTTCTGATGAACGCGGGAATCAGAGATATTCTGATCATCTCCACACCGGACGACACACCGCGGTTCGAGGCGCTCTTAGGGAGCGGAAGCCAGTTCGGAATCCGTTTATCCTACGCCGTTCAGCCGTCACCGGATGGACTGGCCCAGGCGTTTATCATCGGCGAGGAATTTATCGGGGATGATAATGTAGCCATGATTCTGGGCGACAACATCTTTGCGGGACACGGCCTGACAAAACGGCTTCTGGCGGCTGCCAATAAGAAAGAGGGCGCTACCGTATTCGGATATTATGTGGACGATCCGGAACGGTTCGGCATCGTGGAATTTGATTCCAACGGAAAGGCTATTTCCATCGAGGAGAAGCCGGAGCATCCGAAGAGCAACTACTGCGTGACCGGACTCTATTTCTACGATAATAAGGTGGTGGAGTATGCAAAGAATTTAAAGCCTTCCGCCCGAGGCGAGCTGGAAATTACCGATTTGAACCGGATCTATCTGGAAGAGGGAAGACTGGATGTGGAACTTCTCGGACAGGGCTTTACCTGGCTCGACACAGGAACCCACGAATCCCTGGCGGACGCCACCAACTTTGTCCGCACCATGGAGACCCATCAGCACAGGAAAGTGGCGTGCCTGGAGGAGATCGCGTATCTCAATCACTGGATTACCAGAGACCAGCTCTTAGAAGATATCGAACCACTGAAGAAGAACCAGTATGGCCATTATCTCATGGATGTTCTGGCCGGCAAATATATTGATATTAAGTAAACAGACAGAGTGATAAAATAAAGGAAAAACAGGAGGAATTCACACATGAAAATCATCGTTACAGGAGGCGCAGGCTTCATTGGAGGCAACTTCGTCCATCACATGGTAAACAAATACCCGGATTACGAGATCATCAACTTAGACTTACTGACTTACGCAGGCAACTTGGAGACCCTAAAGCCGGTAGAGGACAAGCCGAATTACAAGTTTGTGAAAGGTGATATCGCGGACCGTAAGTTCATCTTTGACTTATTTGAAAAAGAAAAACCGGACGTGATCGTCAATTTCGCGGCGGAGAGCCATGTGGACCGATCCATCACCGATCCGGAGAGCTTCGTGAGAACGAATGTCATGGGAACCACCACCCTGCTCGACGCCTGCCGGGAGTTTGGAATTAAGAGATACCATCAGGTATCCACCGACGAGGTGTACGGCGACCTTCCGTTAGACCGCCCGGACTTATTCTTCACAGAGGAGACTCCGCTTCACACCTCCAGTCCATACTCTTCATCCAAGGCGAGCGCCGATTTATTCGTACTCGCTTACCACAGGACCTTCGGACTGCCGGTCACTATCTCAAGATGCTCCAATAACTACGGACCCTACCATTTCCCGGAGAAACTGATTCCGCTGATCATCAGCCGTGCGCTGGCAGATGAGGAGCTTCCGGTCTATGGAACCGGCGAGAATGTCCGTGACTGGCTCCATGTTGCGGATCACTGCGAGGCCATTGATTTAATTATCCATAAAGGCAGGGAAGGCGAAATTTACAACGTCGGCGGCCACAATGAGAGAACGAACCTGGAAGTGGTAAAGACGATCTTAAAGGCATTAGACAAGCCGGAAAGCTTAATCAAGTATGTCTCCGACCGCCCAGGCCATGACAGACGCTACGCCATCGACCCGAAAAAACTGGAGACAGAGCTGGGATGGAAGCCGAAATATACCTTTGACACGGGAATTGAGCAGACCATTCAGTGGTATCTGGACAATGAAGACTGGTGGAAGCACATCATCAACGGAGAGTACCAGAATTACTTCGAAAATATGTATGGAGACCGTTTATAATATGCCGTTCCGGCTGACGCGATGGAGGTATCTATGAGAGTTTTTGTAACAGGAGTAAAAGGCCAGCTGGGCCACGATGTGGTTGATGAGCTGGAAAAGAGAGGTCACGAGGCGATCGGTGTGGACATCGACGAGATGGACATTACGGATGCCGAAAGCGTAAACCGTGTTATCCGGGAAGCCGCTCCGGAGGCGGTAATCCACTGTGCGGCTTATACGGCGGTAGATGCGGCGGAGGACAATTTAGAGCTTTGCAGACGCGTCAATGCATACGGCACGGAAAACATTGCCAAGGTATGCCGGGAGCTGGATATCAAGATGATGTACATCAGCACGGATTACGTGTTTAACGGCCAGGGCACCCGTCCCTGGGAGCCGGATGATGAGAGAGAACCGTTAAACGTCTACGGGCTGACAAAATATGAGGGAGAGCTGGCCATCGAGGAGAATCTTACCAAATATTTTACTGTGCGGATCGCCTGGGTGTTCGGCGTAAACGGCAGGAATTTCATAAAGACCATGCTGAATCTGGGAAAGACCCACGATAAGATCACTGTGGTATCCGATCAGATCGGTTCCCCTACCTATACCTACGATCTTGCCCGCCTGCTGGTGGATATGATAGAGACCGACAGGTATGGCCGCTACCATGCCACAAACGAGGGACTGTGCAGCTGGTGCGATTTTGCAAAAGAAATATTTAAGCAGGCGGGCATGAAGGTAGAAGTGGTACCGGTCACGTCTGAGGAATATCCGTCCAGGGCGAAACGGCCGATGAACAGCCGCATGAGCAAGGATAAGCTGGAAGCAAACGGATTTGAGAGACTGCCGTCCTGGCAGGATGCACTGGGACGGTATTTGAAAGAAATTCAGTAACAGGTGTATAAACCATACAAAAACAGGATTCTCTGATGCAGTAATCGGAGAATCCTGTTTTGATCTTACAGGAGAGTGTTCCCGCGAAGTATCAGTGCTCTTTTCTGTATTCACTGGGAGTCATATAGTAAAATTTCTTAAAGAACCGTATATAGCTTCTCACGTCACTGTAGCCTACGGCTTCGCTGATCCAGCTGATCGTCTCTTCCGTATGCGTCAGCAGATCCAGCGACTTCTGGGTGCGGTGATAGTTTAAATACTCCGACAACGTCTTTCCGGTAGACAGCTTGAACAGCTTCGTCAAATAGATGGAACTGACTCCCACGAAGCCGGCAATCTGTGGAATGGTGATGGGCTGTGAATAATTCAGTTCGATATACTGGACCGCCTTCTGTATGTATCCGTAGGATTCCGTGGAAATCTTGTTTTTTGCATCCAGCATCCCGAACAGACAGCTGCAAAAATGCTTGTTGATTTCGTCAACGGTGGAGGCGTTTTCCAGTTTGCGCACAGATGCGTTCATCTGAATGTCGGGAATATCCCCGTTCATCTCCAAAAGCGAGGCATAGATGGTGCAGACCGTAATAAGGGCCAGACGCTTCACTTCCTCCTCGTCCCCGTTCTCTAAATAGCGGTTTCGGAAAGCGTCGGTATGCTCCTTTAAGCCGGTGCCGTTTTTATCGATGATGGCCTGCGTAATATGAGATACGATATCCTGATCAATGGAGGAGGTGAACTCGTTCTGGTAGCTGAACAGGACGAAGTCATCGGCATCCGCAGCCGTGAAGATAAAATTGTGCCGTGCCAGCTGCCATACCTGCCACGGAGCCGGTTCCGTCTCGGAGCAGATGCCGATGGAAAACAGCGGATAGACACTGAGAGTCTGCTTCATCCGTTTCTTCAGTGCGGTGCACAGTCTGGAAAGCTCCTTCGACAGCGTATCGGACAGCCCGGTGTTTAAGATAATGCAGATGCTTTTGTTGTCAATATAGAGGCTGTAGGCGGTGCCAAGGGCGGAAAAGGCATTTGTGGTATTGGTTCTGATGACCAGCTTTAACTGTTCCCGTCTCGTATAGTCCTCCATCTGATCGAGAGAGGGAAGAGAAATCAGGATAACAGCGTAATACGGGAACGGAAACAGGAGCCCGTGTTCCTCATATTCCGGCGGAAGACTGGTGATATCCACATAGTTATAGAGGATGCCGGAGAGCAGACGTTCCCGGACCAGCTGTTGGTTTTCATGCATGACGGTCCCGATGTCAGACAGCTGTGCATTCAGATTGTCGAGAGCGGTGCTGATCAGTGAAAATTCATCCTCCCGGACTCCCGGTATCTCCGTGTAGGGATTGATCCCGATCTTCTTCATAATCGCATCCACCGGGCGCAGCATGATCATGCCGTAAACCATGGAGGCGGCAAAGTCAGCCGCCGCTGCGGCCAGATAGATCAAAAACCACTGCAGGAGCGTGGCGCTTACCGCAGTCAGAAGTTCCAGCTTCGACGCGTGGAAGGAACATCTGGCTCCGATCGTGGAAAAGGAGGAAAAGGCGGTGGTGCCGGGCAGCAGAAGGCCTTCGTTTTCGGAGGCAGTCAGCCCGTTAGCCCAGTTCTTCATGACTGCGTCAGAGGAGGACCAGAGCAGATGGTCCTGGAAGCAGACCGTAGCCGTGTAGGGGGTGTAGCCCGCGGCCTCTGCGGCCGCTTTCTGAAGCCGGCCAAGAGAGTAGGAGACGGTTACATATCCCCTCCCCTGCGATTTGTACAGGGGAAGCCTGCGCGCATAAGTAATTACGGCAACTGCCGGATCAGGGCTGTAGTAGCGCTTATAGGGAACGTTAATCAGCCACATCTCTTCGCCCTTCATATTCTCAAGGGTTTCAATCAGTTCTTTGTCATAGAAGTCATCATAATCATACATTCCGCCGCTGGAATCAAAGATTCTTTGAGACCGGTTGAAAAAGAGGCAGATGGACTCGTAATGATACAGAGTGGAATAAGGCGTTACATCGTTGGTCATGCGTACCAGCTGATCCAGCGTAGGTGATTTCGCTTCCAGAACCCGTTCGATGGACGCCAGATTTCCCATAAATACCGCGCTGTTTTTCATGTTTGATAAATTATCCTGGACTGACAGCGCGACATAATTTGCCTTCATCTCCAGATTCTCATGCAGCTTCATCCGGTTTTGAAGCGTGATTACCACGCCGCCAATGATAAAGATAATGGTAGTAAACAGAAATGTGATAAAGAAAAATGAACGGAAATGCCTGGATTTCAGAATGTTTTTCCATTTGCTGTCCCTGGTGTTTTTGTGCTTAATTCCCAATGGTCCCATCCTTTCCAATGATTAGTTATATCCAATTATAACAAAAAAGGCACTGACAGTCAAAAGGTTTTGTACGAAATGAGCATAAAGTGTTTTGCTGTATGGTAAAAAATAAAACAGAACTTAGATATAATGTACAAAAACAATAGCAAAAAATCAACTTAATTGGTAAAAAAGCAGATGAATTTTTGCTATTCTCCTTGAAAACAGGGTAAATGTGACGGATTGTGAAAAAAGAGACGAAATAGGATTAATTCTTGTACTTATTTTCGTACAATGTTCTGGTATAGTTTTGTCATAAAGCACGATAAGGAGGGAGAAGGTTGGGGAAAGCAGCTGTACGTAAAAATGGGAAGGTGAGGAACGGACCGGGTATCCGGACCTATATATGGAAACACAAATATCTGTATCTGATGCTGGTACCGGCGATTGTCTATTATATTATTTTCTGCTACGTACCGATGTACGGGGTGACGATCGCATTTAAGGATTTTAATCCGATGAAAGGAATATGGAAGAGCTCATGGGTCGGCTTTGAGACGTTTCAGAAGCTGTTTTCCATGGAGAAATTCTATTCTGTATTCTGGAATACCATAAGAATCAGTCTGATCCGTCTGGTCTTTGGTTTTCCGTTTCCGATTATTATCGCACTGATGTTAAATGAATTGCGGCATGTGCGGATGAAGAAAGTGATTCAGACAGCCATCTACATACCCAATTTTATCTCGTGGGTGGTACTTGGCGGAATCCTGACAAGCATCCTGTCCATGGATTCAGGAATTGTCAACGGAGTGATTCAGGGGCTGGGCTTTCAGCCCATCGGATTTCTGACAGATGAAAAGTTTTTCGTTCCTACCATGGTGGTATCCATGATCTGGAAGACCTTCGGCTGGAATACCATTATCTATCTGGCGGCCATCACGGGCATCGATACCCAGCTGTATGAGGCGGCTACCGTAGATGGGGCCAACCGGTGGCAGAAACTCGTACATATTACCGTTCCGTGTATCCGTTCCATCATTATTGTCATTCTGATCACCAGGATCGGAAGCCTGATGCAGGCCGGATTCGAGCAGATATTCGTTCTCTACCATCCGGGTGTATACGGAACTGCGGATATTATCGATACATATGTATACCGGATGGGCCTTCAGGATGGCAAATTCGAGCTGGCTACGGCAGTGGGATTATTTAAATCCGTCATTAATTTCTGTCTGGTAGTGGCTGCAAACAAGATTGCAAGAATGTCGGGAGAGGAGGGAATCTACTGATGCTCAGATCAAAAAAACAGGAAGCGGGAAGCCATATCAAAGCGTCCGCCGGCAGTAAAGTTTTCGATGCTGTCAACGTGACACTGCTGGTTTTACTTGCACTGACGACCTTTTATCCCTTCTGGGACTGTATGGTGGTATCCTTTTCCTCGCTGAAAAGTTATCTGGCCACCAATATCCATCTGTGGCCTTCCGAGTGGTCGCTGGACGGCTATGCCTACATGGTTAAGAGTGCGGAGCTCTGGACCTCCTACGCCAACAGTATTTTCATTACGGTTGTGGGAACTCTGATCAATATGATGATTACGACCATGGCGGCCTACGTGCTGTCAAAAAAAGATCTGAAGGGACAGCGGTTTTTCATGTTCATGGCGGTATTTACCATGATGTTCTCCGGCGGAATTATTCCGACTTATATCGTGGTCAAGGACCTCCATCTGATGAATTCCCTGTGGTCCATGATCCTTCCGTCAGCGATCAATACGTATAACCTGATCATTCTGCGCAATTTCTTCATGGATTTACCGCTGGAGCTGGAAGAGGCAGCCCTGCTGGACGGCTGCACGGAGGTGGGAGTACTGTTCCGGATTATGCTTCCCATCTCAAAACCCGCACTGACGACAGTTACACTTTTTTATGCAGTAGATCACTGGAATGACTTCTTTTCAGCAATTATGTATATCAACAGCAAACAGGCGTGGCCGCTGCAGCTGTTTCTGCGCTCCATGCTGTTTCAGAACGATGCCGCGTATTCCAGCGGAGGAGAGAGTCTGTTCCTTTTGGGACAGCCGATGAAGATGGCGGCGGTTATGATGGCAATTATACCGATCATGTGTGCATATCCATTTTTCCAGAAATATTTTACGACCGGCATGACGGCCGGCGCCGTAAAAGGATAACGAGACTGAGACACACGGGAAAGGTAAAACAGCAGCATCTATAGAAAGGAAAGAGAGGGAAAAAAATGAAAAAAAGACAGGTAATGAGTTTGGTACTGGCAGGGGTTATGGCGGTCTCTTTAACTGCCTGCGGCGGAGGAACCGGGGGAACAGCTGATAAGGCGGAATCCGGACAGACGGAGGCAGGAAAAGCCGAGGCTTCTTCCAAATCCGGGGAGAGCATACCGCTTCGCTGGCTGACGACGGGCGACGCGGCGGCAAAGGCGATCAAAGCTGATGACAGAATAGTGGCAGCCATCAATGAAAAGCTGGGAATCAATCTGACTGTGGAGATTGTACCGGAGGCAAATACGGAAAAAGTCAACGTGGCCATGGCTTCCGGAGATTTTCCGGATGTGGTTACGGGTGCCTATGGAACCAGTGCTACACAGCAGTGGATTGATGACGGTATGGTTATTCCGCTCAATGATTACTTTGAGACAATGCCCAATATAAAAACGTGGCTGGAGGATGAGTATCAGTGGTCGGCCATCGACGGAAAGTATTACGGACTGCCGTTTATCACCCAGTACAATGCGGCAAATGCCCTGATCATATTCCGGCAGGACTGGCTGGATAATCTTGGACTGGAGTATCCGAAGACACTGGATGACATGAAAAATGTGCTGACCGCATTTACAAACAACGATCCGGACGGCAACGGAAAGAACGATACATACGGATATACCGCAGAAAAACCGAGCAGTACCAGCGGAGTTACGCCGTTTGACTGGGTATTTTTCGCCTACGGCCTTCCATATGCCGATTATTCTCTGAATGAAAACGGAGAGATTATTCCATTTTTTGAAGATCCATCCTTTATTCCTGCCATGCATTATATCAAGGATTTGTGGGATTCGAAGGTAGTTGATCCGGAACTGATGCTGAATGACCAGTCGAAGAAGGAAGAGAAATTCTATCAGGGAAAGAGCGGAGCCATGCTTGCACCTCTGTTCCGCCACGTAACGCGTCATGAAAACAGCGTAAAAGAACTGTATCCCGATGCTTCCATCAGCTACGGACTTCCTCCGGAAGGGCCGAGTGGCGCAAGAGGACTGAACAAACAGGGAAAAAACGGCATGATGACCTGTATCACCACAGCGTGCAAGAACCAGGACAAAGCGGCTGCGTTTATCGATTTTATGGTCTCCAAAGAAGGCAATGACTTACTGAGACTTGGTATAGAGGGAATCCACTATACAAAGGATGGCGACACGATCATATTTAATGAGGAAGAGCGGGCAAAAGATGCATTTGCAGATGACGGCTGGGCACACGCATTGGCATGGGGCTCCTTCTACTGGCCGTTAGAGAGCGGATATATTCCGGTATCTGATCCAAACCGGGAGCGCGCGCTGGAGACCGTCGAGTTAGCCACGGAATGCCAGATGCCAAACTTAATCAAACAGAAGACTCCGGCGGAGATCGAGAACGGCTCTGCGGTGAACGACGTGTTTATCCAGTATTTCTCCGATATGCTTCAGGGCAAGATATCCATTGAGGATGGTGTGGTATCACTTGGAAAAGAGTGGAGAAATCAGGGCGGAGACGAAATCTTAAAGGAAGTAAGCGAAGTGTTCAAGACAGAAAAATAGGTGGAATGTATGAGAAAGAAACCAAATATACTCTTTATACTTACTGATGATCAGGGGGCCTGGGCGATGCATTGCTCGGGCACCCCCGAGCTTTATACCCCGAATCTGGACAGAATCGCCGCTTCGGGGATGCGTTTTGACAACTTTTTCTGTGCCTCGCCGGTCTGCTCACCAGCCAGGGCGTCGCTTCTCACCGGTAAGATTCCGTCGGGCCACGGCGTCCTGGACTGGATCAGAAGCGGAAGCGTGGACGCGGATAAATTTGCCGCTCAGGGAAGGGAAAACCCTTATGCGGATGGTTACAAAAATGAGAGGAAGCCCATCGCCTACTTAGAAGGGCAGACCACCTATACAGACATTCTGGCAGAAGAAGGGTATCACTGTGCCCTGGCCGGTAAATGGCATCTGGGGGACAGCGTGACGCCCCAGCACGGATTTGAAAAATGGTATACCATCGGCCTTGGCGGCTGCTGTTATTATCACCCGGATATAGTGGATCACGGGGAGATTACGGTGGAGCATGGGAAATACGTGACGGAGCTCTTTGCCGATAAGGCTCTGGACTACTTAGATGAGCTGGCGGAGAGCGAAGAGCCCTTCTACCTGGCCGTCAACTTTACTGCGCCCCACGCCCCATGGGGAAAGGAGCACCATCCGGCCAAATGGATTGATTATTACGAGAACTGTGACTTTGCCTCCATCCCGGATATCCCGGACCATCCCGATCTGCTGACCGGGCCGGTCTATGGCACGGAAAAGAGAAAGGAGAATCTGCGGGGGTATTTTGCCGCCGTAAGCGCCATGGACGAACAGGTGGGCAGGATTCTGGATGCTCTGGAAGAGAGGCATTTGACAGAGGACACGATAGTGATCTTCTCCGCCGATAATGGGATGAGCATGGGACAGCACGGAATCTGGGGAAAGGGGAACGGAACCTTTCCCATGAATATGTACGAATCAGCAGTGAAAGTGCCGTTTATCATATCCTGGCCTTGCTTTATTAAGCCGGGGAGTGTATGCTGTGAATTAGTAAGCGCATACGATTTATTCCCAACGCTGCTGGAACTGACGGGACTGTCCGGCCGCTTCCCGGAAGGCCTTCCTGGGAAGAGCTTCTGCGGACTGCTTTCGGGGAAGGAAGAGACGCGGACCGGGGAAATCGTCATTTTTGACGAGTATGGGCCGGTGCGGATGATCCGGGACAGGGAATGGAAATATATTCACAGATACCCCTATGGAGCGCACGAGCTGTATCATCTTACCGATGACCCGGGGGAGACGAGAAATCTTTATGGCATGCCGGAGTACGAAGCGAAGGTTCTGGAGCTTAAAAAGCGGATGGAAACCTGGTTCCTCAAGTATGCGGATCCTGCTGTTGACGGGGTGAGAGAAGGCGTCACCGGCTCGGGACAGCTGTGCAGACCCGGTATTTATGCTGTACGTACAGATGTATATGGCCCGGTGGGGACGTAAAGCCAGTGCAGCACCACCAAAAAACGGAGGAGAAGAATGATGGCAGTACAACCGAATTTCTTATTTATCTTTATGGACGATATGGGCTGGCGGGATCTGGCCTGTACCGGAAGCACGTTTTATGAGACGCCGAATATCGACCGGCTGTGCAGGCAGGGAATGGTGTTTGCCAATTCCTATGCCTCCTGCCCGGTATGCTCTCCGTCGAGAGCCAGCTGTTTAACCGGAAAATATCCGGCCAGGCTGGGTGTGACGGACTGGATTGACATGGAAGGAACGTCCCACCCCTTAAAGGGGAAACTGATCGACGCCCCGTACATCAAGCATCTGCCGGAGGGGGAATATACGATCGCCCAGGCATTAAAGGATGCGGGATACGATACGTGGCATGTGGGAAAATGGCATCTGGGCGGAAGAGAGTTTTACCCGGAACATTTCGGCTTTGATGTCAATATAGGCGGCTGTTCCTGGGGCCATCCCCATGACGGGTACTTCAGTCCCTATGGAATCGAGACGCTTTCTGAGGGACCGGAAGGAGAGTATTTAACAGACAGGATCACAGATGAGGCGGTCCGTCTGCTGAGAAAACGGCAGGCCTGCGGCAGCAGGAAGCCATTTTACATGAACTTGTGCCATTATGCCGTACATACCCCGATTCAGGTTAAGGATGAGGACCGGGCGCGTTTTGAAAAGAAGGCGAGAGAACTGGGGCTCGATAAGGAGACGGCTCTGGTGGAAGGCGAATTCCACCATACAGAGGATAAGAAGGGCCGCCGGGTGGTCAGAAGAGTGATCCAGTCGGACCCGTCCTACGCGGGAATGATCTGGAATCTGGATCAAAATATCGGACGATTGCTGGAGGCGCTTCGGGAGTGCGGGGAAGAGGAGAATACCGTGGTCGTATTTACCTCTGACAACGGCGGATTAGCCACAAGCGAGGGCTCGCCTACCTGTAATCTGCCCGCTTCGGAGGGAAAGGGCTGGGTCTATGAGGGAGGTACCAGAGTTCCGCTGATTGTAAAGTATCCGGGCCGTGTGGCTCCGGGGAGCAGATGCGACGTACCGGTGACTACCCCTGATTTCTATCCTACATTCCTGGAACTGGCGGGCGTACCGCAAAAAGCAGGAATTCCCATAGATGGAAGAAGCATCGTGCCGCTGCTGTCTGGAAATCCCATGCCTGAAAGACCGATTTTCTGGCACTACCCTCACTATGGAAATCAAGGCGGAACCCCTGCTTCCTCGGTGGTTATGGGAGACTATAAATATATTGAGTTCTTTGAGGATGGCCGCGGAGAACTCTACGATCTGAAAGCGGATTTCAGCGAGACGAATAATCTCTGTGAAAAGATGCCGGAGACGGCTGCACGGCTCCGGATGCTTCTTCATGGCTGGCAGCGGGAGGTCTGTGCCCGTTTTCCGGAAGAGAATGCGGAATATGTGCAGATGTGATGAAAAGGCTTAAAAAAAATAAGCGAGGATTCATGGGTTCAAAATGTGGATTGAAATAAAAGAAGAGGATTGACAGATGAGGCGTGATAAGAATTACCAGATAAAACTGATGAGTGCTCTGACGAAAGTATGGCCGGGACAGGAGCCGGAAGAAGACCCGTGCTGCAGCGTTTTTACGATGCTGCGTGGGGAGACATTCAGCTTTGTGGCAGCATATACCTGCGGCGGTGAAGGAAATTCAGCCGCGGTGGTAAGGGTGGAATCACCGGTGGAGCAATACTGCCGCATCAGAGAGATCGTTCCGGTTCCATCCATACGCCCGGTAAACAGCCGTGTGGACAGCAATTACCTGTGCACCCGGCCGGGAATGTATCCGGATCTGCTGACGGAACCGGCTGGCGGTTGTGTCACATTTACACCGGGACAGTTTAAAAGCCTGTGGATTGATATGGAGATTCCGGAAAACGGTCCGTATGGGAAATTTCCTTTTGCGGTAGTATTCGTATCGCCGGAGGGGGAGGAACTGTGCCGGAGGGAAACCTCCATACAGGTGTATCAGACAGTTCTTGGACCGCAGCGGCTCATTCATACGGAGTGGTTTCATGGAGACTGTCTTGCCGATTATTACCGGGTGCCTGTGTTTTCTGAAGAACACTGGAAGATCATGGAGAATTTTATCGCGGCTGCCGCAGCCAGAGGCTGCAATATGATCCTGACTCCGCAGTTCACCCCGCCTCTCGACACGGCGCCCGGCGGAGATCGGACCACGATTCAGCTGGTGGGAGTAAACGTGCTTCCGAATGGCGGCTATGAATTTAACTTTGCCAGGCTGGAGCGCTGGGTCACCATGTGCCTGTCCTGCGGCATGGTCTATTTTGAGATGTCCCACCTCTTCACCCAGTGGGGAGCCGGTCATCCTCCGAAGATCATGGCCGAAGAGAACGGGAAGGAGATAAAATTGTTCGGCTGGGAGGACCCGGCCGTAGGAGGACGCTATACCCGCTTTCTGGAAGCCTATCTTCCGAAACTGACGGAAAAACTGCGGGAATTGGGAATTGCCGGGGTTACCAGATTTCACATATCGGATGAGCCGGAACCGCAGCACCTTTTGTCCTATAAGCAGGCGAGAGAATCCGTTGCGCCTTACTTAAAGGATTTCGTGATCATGGATGCCGTCTCCAGCCTTGATATCTGCCGGGAAGGTGAGATTGACTGCCCGGTGTGTTCCAGCGACCATATCGAACCGTTTCTGGAGGCAGGGGTAACGCCTCTGTGGAGTTACTACTGTACGGCACAGGATTTCCTGGTCAGCAACCGATTTATGGCCATGCCGTCCGCCAGATGCCGGATATACGGTGCACAGATCTTTCGATATGCCATGGAAGGAATCCTTCACTGGGGGTACAATTTTTACAATTCCCAGTACTCCTTAACGAAGCTGGATCCCTACCGTTCCACAGATGCCGACGGAGCCTTTCCGTCCGGAGATTCGTTTCTGGTGTATCCGGGAGCGGACGGAAAACCGGAGGAATCTGTCCGCATGATGGTCATGTGCCATACGATGCAGGACGTGAGAGCCATGGAGCAGCTGGCGGAAAAGAAGGGGAGAGAGTACGTTATTTCCATGCTGGAAGAAGATCTGGCGGAACCGATCACGTTTAAGCAGTATCCGAAGTCGGAGTTCTGGATGATTCAGATGAGAAACCGGATTAACAGGGAACTGGAAGAAGCATAAATGAGATACAGATGTCCTTCTGCCTTCGTATATTATAAATAAAAAATCAGCCCGCCGCGGGAACTTTCCTTATATAAAGGAGTCCTGCAGGCGGGCTGTTTTTGTTGTATTACTGAAGCATAATCTTGATAATCTCTTTATCTGTCTGTTTCATACCTTCTTTTCCGATATATCCCACGCAGCTGATGGTTTCACCCGCGTCCTCCTGAAGGATGCCGCTGTCCGGCTGGTAGGCTTTATTATTCATGGCGAGATAGTGAGCCATCATGGCTGCATCCAGGCTCGTGGCGATCTTGGCGGCACAGGAGATCTTGGCGCCGTCGCAGATAATGCCGGGAATATTGGCCAGAACATTACCAATGGTATTCTTAATCTGTTCCAGCGTTCCGCCTACTAAGTAGGTGATGGCGGCTCCCGATGCACAGGAAGCGGATACGGCGCCGCAGAAGGCCGACAGCTTCCCGATAAATTCCTTCTGGTAGATTGTCAGCAGACTGGAAAATGCGAGGGCGCGGTATAAGCGCTCCTGGCAGATATTGTTCTCCCGGGCGTAGACGATCACCGGAACGGAGGAAGCGATCCCCTGATTCCCACTTCCGGAATTGATGATAACCGGCATGTCACAGCCACCCATCCTCGCCTCTGATCCGGCTGCTGCATAGGCCTTCATACGGACAGCCACACCATCCGGATAGGATTCCTTGATAATCTTTCCAATGCCCAGACCGTAGTTTCCGGCCATGCCTTCATAGGCAATGTTCATATTATGAATGATGACACGGTCAAGCAGCTCGTGGATATCCTTAAGCGGCACCTGATCCGCAAAATCCTTGATATTATCGACGGAGAGCAGACTGCGGTCCGCCAGACTGCATCCCCCTTCCATATGGTCGGAGCTGAAAAGTACTTCGCCGTCTTTGGTGATTTTGGTGATGTTGGTGTGATCATAACGAACCTCCAGCGTCACCACGGAAGCATCCTTATGCAGTTCCAGAATGATGTGCAGCGGAATCTCGGAATCTAAATATTCCACGGTACAGACCCCGTCTTTCAGCATGGCAGATGCGGTCTTCCTGTCCTCATCGGTTAAGTCTTCTAAAACTTCCATACATTTCGAGGCATTGCCTCCGACAATTCCAAGCATGACGCCGGCTTCGATGCCAACCATATGTTCCGAGTTGGGAATCGTGACGCACCGGACATTTTTAATCATGTTGCCGCTGCAGTGAGCGATGACTCTGTCGGGCAGACAGCCCAGCACTTCTCTTGCCCTGGCGCCGGCATAGGCGAGCGCAATCGGCTCGGTGCAGCCCATGGCGGGTATCAGTTCTTCAGCCAGAATCTTTAGAAATTCATCGTGTATTCTTTGGTTCATCATGGGTAGTATACCCCTTTCACTTAATCATAATGGCGGCATGTAAATCAGACAGAATCCGGTTTTTAACCCTGCCATGCTGCTCCGGACTGATCCCACCGATTGGCAGCTAGCAATCGGAACAGTATTATTTATGTTAATAAAAATTTATCAAATAACCGGGAGAAAGTCAATGGTTTTGGGCAGATTGTACAGATCTGGTTATTGTAAAAGAACAGGCGTGCTTTTTTTATTTTCACTGACCATATAATATTTTCTTTAGCAATTGGTAAAAATATTGCATAAACAGTAAAAAAGAAAAGGAGTAGGCAAATGGAGAAGAAACTGGATGTGGTCATGTTGATGGAAGAGTATCGAAAATATCTCGTTTACAACGAAAAAAGCAAATCAACAATCAACAAATATCTGCGCGACGCCGGCAAGTATCTTCAGTTCCTGAAAACCCGTGAAGGAGCAGGAAATGAGATAACGAAAGAAAGTACCATGGACTACAAGATGGAACTAATGGAAAAGTATAAGCCTGCCAGCGTAAATTCCTATTTGACGGCAGTAAACAGTTTCCTCACATTTTACGGGAAAACAGACTGCCACGTCAGGCTTTTGAAGATTCAAAAACGGATCTTTACCGATCAGAGCCGGGAATTGACCAAGGCAGAATATATCAGGCTGGTAGAGACCGCGCGGTACGATAAAAAGGAGAGGCTGGCGCTGATCATGGAAACCATCTGCGGAACGGGAATACGGATCAGTGAACTGCAAAATATAACGGTGGAATCGCTGCTGAGCGGATATGCCAGCGTCTCATGCAAGGGAAAGGAACGAATCATCTTAATTCCTGTAAAGCTGAAAGAGAAACTCAGAGAATACTGCTTCAAGCATGAGATTCAGTCAGGAAGCATCTTTATTACCCGGTCGGGAAAACCCATAGACCGCAGCAATGTCTGGACGGAGATGAATAAGCTGTGTGAAAAGGCAAATATCTCCCACGGTAAAGTATTTCCTCATAATATGCGTCACCTGTTTGCAAGAACTTATTATGGAAAGCAAAAGGATATTGTGCATCTGGCGGATATTCTGGGGCACAGCAGTATTGAAACGACAAGGATTTATACGATGACGAGCAGCTTTGAATATGAAAGACAATTAGAAGAAATGGATTTAATAATATAAAAATACAACATAATACACATTATGTTGTGACAATTATACCGCTCGCAGATTTTTATGTCAAGATTTTTATTCAGTAAACTACATATTACACATTATGTTGTGATAAGCATACAGCAACAAAGTTTCATTGTCAATATACGAAACGGCATTTTTTTGGAATCTGTAAGGCTTTGCGGTAATTCAAAATATTAAGATGAGGTCTGCGCATTGACAGCGGCGTTTATTCCGGCTCGAAAAGTGGCCGGAAAACACCACGGCGCGGCCTTTTTTACTACATATTGTGTAATATGTTGTGAACCTAATAAAGATAATATTTTCTTAACCAGGTTAGAATACCGACGCAGACAGTAAGCGCAATATTGCATCACTGAGGCGGAGGAATCTGACAAATGAGTAAAATTGGGAGGGAAAAAACCGGACTCCTGGACGATCTGTGGAAAAAGACTGGCTGCTTGTATTTATCGGACTTAAAGCAGCCGGCATGGAGGGCTGTCTGCTGTTCTGTCATAAGAGAGATTCAGGAGGAGGAGTACACGCTCTGGGAATGGAGCGACGCAGCAAGATATTTAAGTAATGCGGACGGGGTAATTGCGAGTACAAAATTTCAATCAAAAGAAGAGGCAAAGAGAGCAATCCTGAAGCCCGGTCAACCAACGGGGCCCGATATCCGCTCAAAGCAGAAGCAGGAGGAGAAAAATGAAAGGTAAAACATGGAAACTTGCAGCTGTTACACTGGGGCTTGGCATCAGCGCGGCGGCAGCCGTCTACGCGCAGACACCGGGCTGGAACTTAACTGGAGAAGGGTGGCGCTATCTGTCTGCGGAAGGACAGTATCAGGCGGCCGGATGGTTCCAGGATACAGACGGACGCTGGTATCATTTTAACCAGAACGGAATTATGCAGACCGGATGGTTCCAGGATACTAATGGTGTGTGGTATTTTCTGGCCACCGACTCAGGTGCGATGAAAACCGGCTGGCATCAGGATCCAGATGGCAAGTGGTATTTCCTTTCCTACAATGGTGCGATGCAGACTGGCCTGATTAAAGTAGATCAGAAAGTATATTTTATGGAACCAAGCGGAGCTCTGTTTGCAGGAGATAAGGAAATTGACGGAGTTGTCTATCATTTTACGGAAAATGGAACGGTGGGATCCGCACCGCCAGTTTCCACTGCGCAGGTATGGTCTGGAAATGGAAACCAGACCAGTAGTTCGGACAGCAGTTCATCGAAAGAAAAAATTCGGGTGAGAGACGTAGTGGAGAGTGATATCAGAGACGCTGTAAATCAGACGAGTGCAAGCGAACATATCGTAAGCGCCTCGGTCAGCGGACAGAGTATCAGTGTGACGCCTGTCGCTGTTTCGACAATGGTGGAAGGACTTCCGGCGGCACAGTCTGTCTTTGGAGTATTTCTGTCTTCCGGATATATCAACGAAGTAACGATCAGCGGTCCCGGAGGAAGTGCGGTGGTTCATGATACGAGCGATCTGGTGGGAGCGGCCAGAAGTCTGGGATTTTTGGGAAGCGGAAGCTTTTCCCAGGCCAGAGGTTCCTACACGGTGACGGTATCCTATTCCGGAACACTCGATTATGGCTATGAAGACGGAACCCTGTTATATTCCGTTACAGTCAATTGAGTGATGAAATATTGTGATGATTCGCGGATATAAATTTTTAACACTTATCCTTTTATCGTTTTTTTTGTCGTTTTTATTTTTTCTGATAACACCGTCGGCCAGCTATGCCGCAGGGTTAAATGCCAGTGAGCAGGAGCTGGTGGCAAAGGCAAAGGAGACATTTGAATGGAACGGAAAAAAATACCGGGCTAAACAGACCTATCTTGATCAGCTGACTGCGTATTTAAGCAGGGATGATGTGGATTTGAGCGCAGATACCTGCGCTGCTGCTGCCAAAGAGATGTATGGCAGTGTGGAACGCGGCGTGATGGAAGGCTATCTCTATGAAGTGAACAGCAACAGCAGTGGGAAGCAGTCAGACGGGGATCCGGTTACAGCCTCTGAAACAGCTTCTCAGGAAGAAAAAAGAGCAGAACAGGAATCTCCTTCGGAAGAAATCCTGGAAGAGAAAGAAAGTGCTTCCGTCGTGTTCCAGGTGCCGCGCGGCATTGTGCCGGATGAGGGCTGGAACCACAAATACGAAACAGATATCGGACAGACCGGGGAAGCCAGCCTCACTGAGCCGGGCTCGTGGCTGAGCCTGCTGAATCCGTCTTTTTACCGCCTTCTTATGATTTTTGAATCCGTCTGTACTGTGCTTTTATCAATGGCTCTGGCCGTAACCGTCCGAGGACGGAGACTGAGACACCGGCGAAAGATCAGAAAAGTGATGCAGACGGCAGTGATTTTTATGACAGCTGCAGCATGTCTCCTGTCAGGAATGTATGCCGCGCTGCGTGTGGGAACTTTTTCCGAACAGGCGGTAATGAATCAGATCGAAAAGACCTCCTGGTACCAGACGGTTTATGACGATATGAAACGGGAGACGGTTATGACCATGTATCTCGCCGGAGTGCCGGAAAACAAGCTGGAGAACTCTGAGGTTGAGGACACGGTAAAGTATTCTAATGTAGTACTGACGGCCAGGCAATATATGAAGGCAGCACTTGAGGGCGATTCACAGACTCCTGTACTGTCCGGCGTTTTTGAAACATTCCGGACTTCTGTAATGGAGTATTATGAAAAAAAAGATCCGGGCTCAGAAGCAGTCAGGACAGGAGTCCGGAATCTTCTGGAAGGTCTGGAAGCACGCTGTGTGAAACAGATGAACTGGGCCGGTATGGAGTGGTGGCGCGGCAAGACACAGGGATTCCTGCTTTGGTTTCCCGCTTTACTGGGCGGCGCCGTTCTGGTAGCTGGGCTGGGAACCGCGGAACTGATCTGTCTGAGCCGCTCCAGTTACCGGGCGGTAAAGAGAATCGGAGGCAGTCTTGCCGGAGGTTTTATCAGCCTGGTAAACATCGGACTTCTGATTGGAAGATTTGGCGGAACCGGGACTGCTTGGGCAAAACCCTCTTACATGAAAGAATTTGTCCGAAATATGTCAGTCCAGGCCGCATACAGTGTCCTTATGATCGGAATCATAGGCTGTTGTCTTGCAGTTATGACTTTCTATATATCCAGATGTATCAAGTACCAAAGATGAAATGGGAGAGGATGGCATGAGCGGAATGAGAAAAAGAAAAAACAGAGATAAGAATGATTATCAAGATCGTTTCGGGGGGGGGGGGGTAAAAATGCCCTTCAACCTGTTTGATCTTCATTGTCATCTGCTCTATGGCGTAGATGATGGCGCCATCTCTTTAGAGGAATCTCTGCGTGCTGTTCGGATTGCGTGCGAGGAAGGAATCCGCCATATTGTTTTTACCCCTCATTATACACCGGGAAAGCTGTCCGGGGAGAAGGAAGTTATATTGAGACGGATGAAAGAGATCAGGGAAGCTGCTGAAAATGCAGGGATTGAGGGGATCAAGTATTACTGCGGCAATGAAGTACTCTATGTTTCCGGCGTGGAGGAGCTGCTGAAGCAGGGGGAGATCTTAACAATTGCAGATACCAAGTACGTGCTTCTGGAATTCTATCAGGGGGTAAGATACCAGGATATGTTTCAGGGGCTTTCTCACGTTGTGCGGACGGGATTTATTCCGGTGCTGGCGCATGTGGAACGTTATAACTGCCTGTACCCCAAATTAGACAGAATTGAGGAACTGCGGGATCTGGGTATCGTAATTCAGATGAACACAGAGTGCCTGATGCCTCAGATTCCGAGTGTGCGGCTGCTCTGGTACAGGAACTTAATGAAAGCCGGCTATGTGCAGCTGATTTCCACGGATGCACACGGTGCGGACAACAAGCCGCCGCGTATAAAACGGGCGGTGGAATGGATGGAGCGGCACTGCGATTGCAGCCTCGTTGAGCGGGTGCTTTACGAAAATCCGGCCAGAGTACTGGAGGACCGGATACTATAAGAATTGCAGAGGGAGAACAATGAAAGATACAAGAGATGATGAGATAGAGATTGATTTACTTCAGCTTTTCTGGGTAATGAAGAGAAGGCTGTGGATTATGATTCTGGCGGTTGTTGTCGGGGCGGCGGCGGCCATGTTATATACCACGACCCTGGTGGAACCGGTTTATACCTCCTCAACTATGATTTACATATTAAATAAAACGAATAACATTACATCCCTGTCAGATCTTCAGCTGGGAACACAGCTGACAAAGGATTACAAAGTGCTGGTAACCAGCCGCCCGGTTCTTGAGCAGGTGACGGAAAACCTGGGATTAAACCTGGGATATCAGCAGTTAAATGGAAAAATTACGGTCAACAATCCAACCGATACAAGAATTCTGACTATTTCAGCCAAAGATACAAATCCAGAAACCGCCAGGGCTATTGCCGATGAGGTGGCATCTGTTTCTGTGGCACGCATTGCCGAAATTATGGACTCAGTGCCCCCGAAAATTGTAGAAACGGGAAATCTTCCGACCGCGCCTTCCAGCCCGAATGTGAAAAAGAATACGGTACTCGGAGGTCTGGCGGCCGGAATCGCTGCAGCCGGCATTATCATTCTGCTGTATCTGATGAACGATAGTATCCGAAATGCCGGAGATATAGAACGTTATCTTGATCTGAATACTCTGGGCCAGATACCGGAATTTGAAGAAAATGAACGAAGAAAAAAGAAAAAGAGCAGATGGGGCAGAAGGGCGGTGGAGTAGATGCAGAAAGTAGAGTTTAAGAAGTTGCCGCGGCTGGATTTCCGTGCCAACGAAGCGTTTAAAACCCTGAGAACCAATATCACGTTCTGTGGAGATGCTCAGCGGGTCATCCTGTTTACCAGTACGATTCCCAATGAGGGGAAAACATCAGTCGTATTTCAGCTGGCCCGATCCTTTGCGGAGGATGGGAAGCGGGTGCTTCTTCTGGACGCAGATATGCGCAAATCCGTATTGATGGGCCATTACCGGGTTGATCAGGAGACAAGAGGACTGAGCCATTATCTCGTAGGTCAGGAATCTGCTGAGAACGTTGCATATCGGACTAATATTGATAATATGGACGTAATTTTCGCCGGTCCTTCTACGCCAAATCCGGCAGAGCTTCTGGGAAATGCAAAATTTGAAGAGATGCTCCGCGGCGCGCGCGAACATTATGATTACGTTCTGATTGATTCCCCTCCTTTAGGCAGTGTCATCGACGCGGCCATTATTGCGAGAAATGTGGATGGGGCAGTTATCGTTGTGGAGAGCGGAGTAATCAGTTATAAGATGGTTCAAAAGGTAAAGGGGCAGCTGGAAAAGAGCGGATGCCGGATTCTGGGAGCGGTTCTTAATAAGGTGAACCAGGAGAGTAAGGGATACTACGGTGGGTATTACAGTAAATACTATGGTAAAAATTACGTAAAATACTCCGGATACGGATCCGGTGGGAGCAGCGGTAAAGCAGAGAAAAGTGAAGAAAAAACAGAAATGAAAACGGCAGCTGCCGGCGGCGAAGAGAATCAGGTAAAACGTTCCAGACGGCGCAAGTAGGATACGAAAGGGAAAAAATGATAAAGACACGTATTATAGCAAATAAATGGTTTCGTTCGTTACTATTTCTTATCTATGACATCTGTATGATTCAGATCTGCTCATTTTTAGCTCTTTGGATCCGGTTTGATTTGTCTGCAAAATCCATACCCTCACAATATATAAGCGCGGTCACATCATACAGCGTGATTTTGACGGTCACAACCGTTCTGGTGTTCACGATATTTCGCCTGTATTCCATTATGTGGAGCAGCGCCGGGATTGTCGAACTGGAATCCATTGTTGCGGCCTGTGGCGTAACGTTTATTCTTCAGATCATTGGTATGAAATTCCTGAACATTGAAGTACCGAGAAGCTATCACATATTATGGCTTTTGTTTATGACATCAGTTGTTGGGATCAGCCGGATGAGCTACCGGGCGCTGCGGATGGCAGGGCGGCATCTGGGAAGAAAACGTGAGGATGCGGTGCGGATTATGATCGTCGGCGGCGGCCAGGCGGGAACTCTTCTGATCAAAGAATTAAACAACAGCGAAAAAGTACCGGGGATTCCAGTCTGTATCGTTGATGATGACCGCAATAAAAACGGAAAATATATTAGCGGAGTTCCGATCCGGGGGACGAGGGAGGAGATCCCTGAGCTGGCAGAGAAGTACAGGATTGATGAGATTTATATTGCACTTCCCACGGTAACCGGTGTAGAGCGGAAGAAAATCCTGGAAATATGTCAGCAGACAAAATGCAGTCTGAAGATTCTTCCCGGGCTGTATCAATTGATGAGCGGAGAAGTGAGTATATCCAAACTCCGGGATGTTGAGATTGATGATCTGTTAGGAAGAGAACCGATTAAGGTCAATTTAGATGAGATTATGGGATACGTAAAAGACAAAGTCGTCATGGTGACCGGAGGCGGCGGGTCAATCGGCAGCGAACTGTGCAGACAGCTGGCCGGGCACGGGGTAAAGCGTCTGATAATCTTTGATATGTATGAGAATAACGCCTATGAAATACAGCAGGAATTAAAGCGGAACTGTCCGGAACTGGATCTTGTCACACTGATCGGGTCGGTGAGAAATACGAACCGGCTGAATTCAGTTTTTGAAACATACCGGCCGGACGTCGTATACCATGCTGCGGCGCATAAGCATGTTCCGCTGATGGAGGACAGCCCTAACGAAGCAATAAAAAATAATGTGATAGGCACGTATAAGACTGCCAGGGCGGCCATGAAATACGGTACGAAACACTTTGTCCTGATTTCTACCGACAAAGCGGTTAATCCGACCAATATCATGGGGGCCAGCAAGCGCCTCTGTGAAATGGTAATTCAGATGTGCAACAGCAAGAGCAGTACAGAATTCGTCGCGGTGCGGTTTGGCAACGTTCTGGGAAGCAATGGAAGCGTGATCCCGTTATTTAAAAAGCAGATCGAAAATGGCGGGCCGGTCACAGTTACAGATCCGGATATTATCCGGTATTTTATGACGATTCCCGAGGCGGTAAGCTTGGTGCTGCAGGCCGGGGCTTATGCGAAGGGCGGAGAAATCTTTGTCCTTAATATGGGGGAACCCGTAAAAATTCTGGATATGGCAGAGAACCTGATCCGGCTGTCCGGATACGAGCCATATAAAGATATTGACATCGTGTTTACAGGGCTGCGCCCGGGAGAAAAGATGTATGAAGAGCTTTTGATGGCGGAAGAAGGGCTGCAGGGGACGAAGAACAGCCGGATCTTTATTGGGAAGCCGATTGAGATGGATTATGGGAAATTCGAACAGCAGCTGTCAGAACTGGACGAGGCGGCATGGAAGGAAACCTCGGAGATGAGGGATCTGGTTCAGAAGATTATACCGGAGTATCATTTTAGCAGAACAAATTCCAATTAACTAAAATCGTCGCTTTGCCGCGTTTTAGTGTGTTTGGATGTCAGAAGGAGTTGTTAAGTATCCGCCTGTGAGATGACGGAGTGGCGAAGCACGCCCTGAGAATGTACCTGACAATTTAGTCTCAGCGTCTGTATGTTTCTGAAAGTAGAAGCCATAAAAAATAATGGCTTTGATATGTTGTGGCAGTGGAATTTGAGGGAATAAAGAGATGTGGTATGTGATACAAGTGAGGACAGGGCTGGAGGAATCCATAAGAATCCAGTGTGAGAAGTTGATAGACAGACATGCAATGGAACGGTGCTTCATCCCATACTGTGAGAAAATGAAGTGTTACTATGGGAAATGGCATAAAGAGAAACAGATTCTGTTTCCGGGATATTTATTTGTAGTTAGCCAGGATGTGGAGGCACTGTTTCTGGAACTGAACCGTATAATTGGACTAACAAAACTACTTGGTACTGGAAACATGATTGTACCGTTGACATCCGAAGAAGAAAGTGTTTTGAAGCAGATTAGCAATGATGATCAAATAGTTACTATGTCGAAAGGATTAATAGTAAATAATCAGGTGATTATACTGGAGGGCCCTTTAAAAGGCAGGGAGGGATATATCTGTAAGATAGACAGGCATAAGCGAAGGGCTCGACTGGAACTTCATATGTTTGGAAGAAAACAGAATGTGGAGTTGGGATTAGAAATTTTAGAAAAAAGATAGTAAATGTTTCCGGGGACAGAGAGGAGCCGTAGTTACTTTGATTTGTAATGAGGAAAGAGGAATGGAAAAGGAATATAAGATATTTGATAAAAAAATATATTTATCAAGTCCTACCAGGCATGAAGAAATGCGTACTTATATGCTTGAGGCTTACGATACTAATTGGCTTTCAACAGTAGGGGAGAATATCAATGAAGTGGAACGACTTACTTGTGAGAAGGTAGGGTGTAGGTATGCGGTTGCTTTATCGTCAGGAACAGCCGCATTACATATGGCAGTGAAGCTGGCTGGTGTGAAACCGGGGACTCCCTGCTTTTGTTCAGATTTGACGTTTGATGCCACTGTAAACCCAGTTGTCTACGAAGGCGGCGTACCAGTCTTTATTGATACGGAATACGATACCTGGAATATGGATCCGGTTGCTTTGGAAAAAGCATTTGAACTTTATCCAGCGGTTAAAGTGGTAGTAGCAGCGCATCTGTATGGTTCTCCTGGAAAATTGGATGAGATTAAGAGAATCTGCGAAAAACATCACGCAACGATTATTGAAGATGCTGCCGAATCACTGGGGGCTGTTTATAAAGGAATTCAGACAGGATCATTTGGCTGCTTTAATGCGATTTCCTTTAACGGAAATAAAATTATTACTGGCTCTGCGGGCGGAATGCTGTTGACTGATGATAAGGAATCTGCAGAAAAAGTGCGGAAATGGTCTACTCAGTCCAGAGAAAATGCACCGTGGTATCAGCATGAGGAATTAGGTTATAACTATCGTATGAGTAATGTCATTGCAGGTGTAGTTCGTGGACAGTATCCGTATCTGGAAGAGCATATCGCGCAGAAGAAAGCGATTTATGAAAGATATAAAGCAGGATTCAGAGATCTGCCAGTGACCATGAATCCATATGATGAAAAAAAATCGGAACCAAATTTCTGGCTTTCCTGTATGCTCATAAATCCAGAAGCAATGTGCAGGCAGCTCAGAGATGATCAGGCAGCGTTATATGTTACGGAAGCAGGCAAAACCTGCCCGACAGAAATTCTGGAGACGCTTGCTAAATATAATGTAGAGGGACGACCAATCTGGAAGCCGATGCATATGCAGCCATTTTACCGAATGAATAGATTTATAACAAGAGAAGGTAACGGAAGGGCAAAAACCAATGCCTATATAGCTGGCGGAGCAATTGGAAAGGATGGAAGACCTTCCGACGTTGGAATGGATATATTCAATCGGGGATTATGTCTGCCAAGTGATAATAAGATGACTCCGGACCAGCAAGATATTGTGATCGATATAATAAGAGGATGTTTTGAATGAAAAGGCTGGCAGAAAGAACTGGAACAAAAGTATTTATAAAGAAGAAACAGGGAATTTATGCCAGGTTTATAAAAAGAGGAATGGATTTTGTGCTGTCATTCATAGCATTGGTTATTCTTTCACCTCTATTACTGGTTCTTACAATTGCCGGGGCTTTTGCAATGGGAGGAAATCCTTTTTTTATACAGGAACGGCCTGGAAAAGATGAAAAAATATTTAAACTGATTAAATTCAGATCGATGACTAGTAAAAAAGGAAAAGATGGAAAACTTCTGCCAGATGAACAAAGATTAACTCCATATGGGAAATTTCTTAGAAAAACCAGTCTGGATGAGTTACCGGAACTTTTTAATATTTTGGCAGGACAGCTTGCTGTGTGTGGTCCAAGACCTCTTCTTCAGTCTTATTTACTCCGATACAATGATTATCAAAAACACCGTCACGATGTACGTCCTGGTTTAACGGGATATGCACAGGTACATGGAAGAAATGCAGTTTCCTGGGAAGAAAAGTTTGATATGGATGTAGAGTACGTGAATCATATTACTTTTTGGGGAGATATAAAGATTATACTCCAGACGGTGTTGACAGTATTAAAACGAGAAGGAATTTCTTCAGAATCATCAGCCACAATGGAGGAATTTATGGGAACTCAGAGCAAATAGAGGAAAAGTACAGTGAATGAAAATGTAATTGTAATAGGTGCCGGAGGTCATGGAAAAGTAATTGCTGACATTATAAAAAAGTCCGGTGACATGGTGAGTGGTTTTTTAGATGACAATCCGAGTTTGTCTGATACATTTATGGGATATCCGATTTTGGGAAGTACAGATGTATTCGAGGATTTTAAGAAATGTCAATTTGTGATCGCTATAGGGGATGCAGTAATACGCGAAAAAATAACAGAGAAGCTAGATGGTGTGAAATGGTATACAGCGATTTATCCTTCATCTGTGATTTCGGACATAGGGGTATCTATTGGAGAAGGAACTGTTATTATGGCAAACGTGGTAATCAATACGGGAACAATAATTGGAAAGCATTGCATTATTAATTCTGGTGCAATTATTGAACATGATAATAAAATTGATGATTTTGTTCACGTCTCCGTTGGTGCAAAACTTGCCGGTACTGTAACGATAGGGAAGGGCACCTGGATTGGAATTGGAGTCAGTGTGAGCAATAACATTTCTATTTGTGCAGACTGTATGGTTGGAGCAGGCGGAGTGGTGATTAGAAATATTGAGAAAGCAGGAACTTATGTTGGTGTACCTGTAGAGAGGTCAGATATGAAAGAAAAATTTAGGGGGGGGGAAAATAATCTAATAAATATTATTTCTTACATTCCTTCTGGATTACATGTATCTAAATACATTGCAAATGGGAGGAATGTAGCATGAAGATATTGTTTACCAGTATAGGAAGACGGGTAGAACTAATACAGGCTTTCCGAGCGGCAGCAGATAAATTAAACATAGGTTTAACAATTATCGGAGTGGATATCACAGACACAGCACCAGCATTGTTTTTCTGTGATGAAATGAGGAGGGCGTGCCGGGTTAGTAAACCTGAATATATACCTTGGCTTCTTTCGATTTGTGAGCAGGAAAACGTGGATTGCCTGATTCCAACCATAGATACGGATTTGCTTCTTTTGGCAGAGAATAAAGAAAAATTTGAAGCTTTTGGAACAAAAGTATTAATTAGTGCGGTAGATAGGATAAAAGTGAGCCGTGATAAGCGATTGACTGCAGATTATTTCATTTCACTTGGGCTTAAGTCTCCTCTGCCTGTTGATTCGGTAGAGAGGTATGCTTCTGGTTATCCTGCATTTATTAAGCCTAAGGATGGGAGCTCCAGTATAAATGCGTATAAGGCTGAAAGTATTTATGATTTGCAAAATTATGCAGAAAAGATTGAAGATTATATTATCCAACCGTTTATTTCCGGAAGAGAATATACAATTGATATTTTCTGCGATTACGAAGGAAATCCAGTGTATATCACTCCGAGAGAGCGTCTTGCAGTAAGGTCAGGTGAAGTACTGAAAACACAAATATGTCAAGATGAAAAAATGATTGCGGAAATGCAAACATTAATAGCAGATTACAAACCGTGTGGGCAGATTACAGTGCAGTTAATAAGGGAAGAGAAGACAGGTTATGATTATTACATAGAAATAAATCCACGTTTTGGAGGCGGTTCACCTCTTAGCATAAAAGCAGGAGCGGATAGTGCGGAATCAGTACTGCGGATGCTGAATGGAGAAAGACTGCATTATATTGAAAAAGCTGCAAAAAGCGGAGCTGTTTACTGCCGTTTTGATCAAAGTATCTGCATCAATGAGGAAGGAAAAGATGTTGGGTGGCCAGAAAATTATTAAAACTACGAACATTTTGGACACAGTAAAATATATCGATGGATTGAAAGCAATTATATTTGATATGGATGATACTCTTTATAGTGAAAAGGAATATATCAGGAGCGGTTATCGGAAAATAGCAGAATTATTTCCTCAGATTGAAGGAGCAGATAGACAATTATGGAATCTTTTCTTGGAGGGAAAGCCTGCGATTGATGAATTCTTAAAACAGCAGAATCTTTTTTCTGATGAAAATAAAGAAAAATGTCTGACCGCATATCGCTTACAAAAACCAGATATTCATTTATATCCAGGTGTCAAAGCAATGTTATTGGATTTAAGAAAAAGATATCTGGTCGGTCTGATTACAGATGGAAGACCTGAGGGACAGTGGGCAAAGATCGTGGCATTGAGAATAGAACCTTTAATAGATGAAATCATAGTGACGGATGAACTTGGTGGTATTAAGTATAGGAAACCAAATGATGTTGCATTTCGGTTGATGGCGGATAGAATGTGCATGAGTTTTGAACAAATGTGCTATATAGGCGATAATGCCCGAAAAGATTTTATGGCACCACAAAAGTTGGGGATGCGGTGCATCTGGGTTAGAAATGAGGACGGGTTATATGTTCTTGGAGGGTAAAATACATTACCGGGAGAGTAAAGGGGAATAATAAAGTGAATGTACTTTTTTTGTCATTGATTGATTTTGAATCATTCTCAGATCGGAATATTTATAGTGATTTACTGCGGGAATTTATAAAGAATGGTCACAATGTATTTAGTATATCTCCTGTTGAGAGACGCATCGGGAGAGAAACTTATATGATACAGGAAGGCAGTAGTTGTATTCTTAGGCTTAAAATTGGCAATATACAAAAGGTAAATTCGATAGAAAAGGGTATTTCGACAATTCTTATAGAGCCGTTGTTTATCAATGGAATTAAAAAGTATTTTTCTAATGTAAGGTTTGATTTGGTACTTTATGCAACGCCGCCGATTACATTTGCTAAAGTCATTAAGTTTATAAAAAAACGGGATAGAGCAAAGAGTTATCTTATGCTGAAAGATATATTTCCACAGAACTCACTGGATTTGGGAATGCTTTCTGCTTTTGGTATAAAGGGCTTGATCTATAGATATTTTAGACGAAAAGAAAAGGCGTTATATTTTCTTTCAGATACCATTGGCTGTATGTCCCGGGCGAATTGTAACTATATATTAAGGCACAATCCAGAAGTGGAATCTGATAAAGTTGAGATATGCCCCAACAGTATAGAACCATTAGATTTGAGAGTGTCTGACGAAGATAAGAATAGACTAAGAGAAATGTATGGGCTGCCATTGGATAAGAAAATATTTGTTTATGGCGGTAATTTGGGGAGACCACAGGACGTTCCATTTATCATTAACTGTTTAAAGGCTTGTTCAAATATAAAAACCGCTTATTTTGTTATTGCAGGAAGTGGAACGGACAGACACTATCTTGAGGAATACATAGAATCAGAAAAACCACAGCATGTGAAATTATTTGGATTCTTTCCTAAGGAAGAATATGATTCTATGATAGCATGTTGTGACATTGGGCTGGTTTTTCTGGATCACAGGTTTACCATACCTAATTTTCCATCAAGGTTGTTGGCCTATATGCAGGCAGGTTTGCCTGTACTTTGCTGTACAGATAAAAATACTGATGTTGGCAAAGTGGTTGTAAATGGCAGATTTGGTTGGTGGTGTCCGAGCGATGATAAGCGGCAATTTGTGAGTACTGTTAAGGAAGCTGTGAATAAAAAAGATTACCGGCAAATGGGCTATTACGGTTTCTTGTATTTGAAAAATAATTTTGCGGCTGATCTTACATATAAAATGATAAAACATAGAGGAGAAAATTAGCATGAGTCTTTTTACAGATAAAACATTGATGATTACTGGAGGTACTGGTTCTTTTGGGAATGCTGTTTTAAATCGTTTTTTACAAACTGATATTGGTGAGATCCGTATTTTTTCTCGTGATGAAAAGAAGCAGGACGATATGCGCCATGAGTTTCAGGCAAAAATGCCGGAAGCTTCTGAAAAGATTAAATTTTACATAGGTGATGTGCGAGATTTACAGTCTGTCAATAACGCTATGAATGGTGTTGACTTTATTTTTCACGCGGCGGCACTTAAACAGGTTCCCTCATGTGAATTCTTTCCTGTTGAAGCTGTTAAAACTAATATTCTGGGGACAGAAAATGTTCTTAATGCTGCGATTGAAGAGGGGGTTGAATCGGTCATCTGCCTTTCTACTGACAAAGCGGCCTATCCGGTTAACGCTATGGGAATTTCTAAAGCGATGGAAGAAAGAGTTGCTGTGGCAAAGAGCCGTACATCTAAAAAGACCAAAATCTGCTGTACGCGTTATGGCAATGTTATGTGCAGTCGTGGTTCTGTTATTCCTCTTTGGATTGACCAGATTAGAAATAGTAACCCAATTACGCTGACGGAACCTGAAATGACTCGTTTTATCATGTCATTGGATGAAGCAGTTGATTTGGTTCTGTTTGCTTTTGAGTACGGCGAGAGTGGTGATATTCTCGTACAAAAAGCACCGGCTTGTACGATTCAGACGCAGGCAGAAGCTGTATGCGAGTTGTTTGGAGGAAAGAAAGAGGATATTAAAATTATCGGCATTCGTCATGGAGAAAAAATGTATGAGACTCTGCTGACCAACGAAGAATGTGCCATTGCTATTGATATGGGAAAGTTTTATCGTGTTCCGTGTGATAAACGCGGTTTAAATTATGATAAATACTTTAGTCAGGGAGATGCTGAGCGAAATCCATTAACTGAATTTAATTCTAACAATACACAGCAATTAACGGTTGATGAGAGTAAGAAAAAAATTGCTGCCCTTGCTTATATTCAGGAGGAATTGGCTAAGATGGGGAAATAGAAAAAAGTATATTGGGAGACGGTATCGTATGAAGGTTCTAATGATTAATTGTGTTTGTGGTATTCGGAGTACGGGCAGAATTTGTACAGATCTTTCTGAAATTTTAGAAAGTTATGGCCACGAATGCAGAATAGTGTATGGAAGGGAAACTATACCAGAAAAATATCAGCATATTGCACTCAAACTTGATAGTAACATAGAGATAAAAATTAATGCTTTGAAAGCCAGAATTTTTGATAATGAAGGATTTAATGCCAAAAAAGAGACTAAAAAGTTGATTGAATATATTGGGAAGTATAAACCAGATATAATTCATTTGCATAATTTGCATGGTTACTATCTAAATGTAGAATTGCTATTGGGGTATCTTGCAGAACGTGATATACCAGTAGTCTATACAATGCATGATTGTTGGGCGATAACTGGACACTGTGCACATTTTGCTAAAATTAAATGCGAAAAGTGGAAAACAGGCTGCTTTAACTGTGCAATAAAAAACGAGTATCCCGCCAGCTTTTTAATGGATTCATCAAAGAAAAATTGGGAAAAGAAGAGAGCATTATTTCAAAAGCTTAACAATATAATCATTGTTACACCTTCTGAATGGCTAGCTAATATTTTAAAGCAATCATATCTCAAACATCAGTCGATTATTGTGATTCCAAATGGGGTTGATATGGAAGTATTTCAGCCAACAGAAAGTGATTTTCGTAAGAAGTATAAGCTGGAAAATAAGCATATTGTTCTTGGTGTCGCAACAGCATGGAATGAACGTAAGGGATTAAAAGAATTTATGCTTTTGCAAAAGGAACTTGATGATTCCTATCAGCTTGTGCTTGTTGGACTTACACAAAATCAAATACAGAAGTTACCTGATGGCGTGATAGGGATAGAAAGGACAAACAGTATGCAGGAACTTGCAGGATTATATTCAACAGCCGATATTTTTGTAAATGCAGGGCAAGAGGAGACAATGGGGTTGACTACAGTTGAAGCAATGGCATGCGGAACACCGGCGGTAGTATCTGATTTAACTGCTGTACCTGAAGTGATTGATTCGGATGGAGGACTAATTTTTACAGATTATTCTGTTGAATGTATGGCAGAGAAGATCCGTTCTGCTGTAGGTATGTCATTTCCTTATACACGCAGAAGTGCTATGAGGTATGAAAAAAAGAGACAATATGAAAAATATTTAGAACTTTATGAAACTATGATTACTCGCTGAGGTGATTTATGAGAATTTTAGAGATTTGTGTAGATTTGGATGGTGGTGGAATTGACCGTTATTTATATAATTATTGCAGTCGAATTCAAGGTATTCAGTTTGACTTTGCTATTGTAGACAGTAAAAAAAACGGTATTTTGGAACCAGCTTTAAGGAATCTCGGCAGTAAGATTTATCGTGTTCCTCGCATGTCGAATAGATTGAAGCACAATTACAAAGCACTTTATGCTATTATGACGCAAAACGATTATGATGCGGTTCATGTCCATTTGGGGTATAAAAGCTTTTTGGCTTTATTGTGTGCGAAAAGATGTGGTATAAAAACGCGCATTGTTCACGCACACATTGCAAATGTACCAGAATCTAAAAAAGAAAAAATAATCCGCTTTATACTTACTATAATTACAAAGCATTTTGCAACAAATCTTGCGGCTTGCGGGATTGAGGCAGCTAAATGGGTATGGGGAACCAAGTCATATAATAAAGGAATAGTTAAGGTACATAATAATGCTATAGAAACAAATAAATATACATACAATGCAGCAATAAATGCAAGTTATAGGAAACAACTTGATATAGATGATGATATTCTTATCATAGGGCACGTTGGAAGATTATGTAGCCAAAAAAATCAACTCCGTTTAATTGATATATTTAATGTGCTGCATAAGATGAATCCAAAATCATGTCTGGTATTGATTGGGAGAGGGGAGCAGGAAGAGGCGGTTAAGGAGAAAATAAAGTTACTTGAATTAACTGAGAATGTAAAGCTGCTCGGCGTCCGTGATGATGTCCCGTTACTATTAAGTATGATGGATGTATTCATATTCCCAAGTAAATATGAAGGATTGCCGTTTACTTTGGTAGAGACACAGTGTAATGGTTTGAAAGCCGTATCCTCTGATGCGGTTACAGAGCAGGTAAAAGTCAGTGAATGTATTGAGTTTTTAAGTTTAGAAGATTCAGATGAAATATGGGCAGAAACAGCTATTAGGGCAGCGCAGAATGGACATGATATATCTGCAAGGCTGAAAGTAATTGAAGGCGGATATGATATCGATGTAGAAGCTAAGAAACTTAGAGATTATTACACATATCTAATTAAAAGACAAAGTGAGTAATGAGTATGAGAATAAAAATAAGCCTTCCTGCTCTGGAAAAAGTTATGAAGGCTGAGAAAGTGGATCAATATAAGTTGAAAAAACTTTTGATTAATGCTCTGATAATTAGGCTTTTTATCTGCGTTTTGGTTCTTTTGGTCGGGAAGAACATGAATGAAATATATTTTATTTCGGATGATGCCGCTTATGAGAATCTGGCAAAGGCATATCTTCAGTCTGCTTCATCACCCATTGATTTGGGTGCATTAACTCTTATTGGTGCCACAGGCTATTTACAGATATTCTGGCCATATGTGGTATGTATTTCCGCATATGTATTTCACAGTATTTATGCAGCCAGGTTTATCAATGTTTTCCTTTCAATATTAACGATAAAACTGATATATGATCTGACAAAAAGTATTTCAAATAATCATCCTACGGCTATACGTGCAGCAAGAATATATGCTTATTTACCATATCCCATATTGGTCTGCTGCTTTCCGATTAAGGACATATATCTAACGGTAGCTGTCTTGTATGTATTTGTAATATTTATTAAATTTCAGAATTTACAAAAAATAACAATTATTCAATTTATATTGAGTATTATGCTTTTAATTGGGGCTTATTTTACACGAGGCGGCGTTGTTGAAATGATGTCATTGTTTTTTATTGCTTTTTTAATGAAACGTTTTGCAGACACGCATAATTATGCTGCGATTATGCTTTGTATTACTTTCACATTTGTTTTCTTGTATGTCTTTGGCGGATTGATTTTCGATTCGTTCAGCATAAAAATAGATAATTATGGGGGATATGCACAAATGGATACAACAATTTCTGCAATCCAGATGAGTAGTGTAACCCAAATATATAAGTTGCCATTTACCTATTTTTTTGCTTCATTGCAACCGATACCATTGTCACTATTTACACCTGAGGCTGGAAAAATGTGGTCTCAATTAATATATTATGGGAATTTAACAATGATTCCAGTAGCTTGTGGAAATTTTCTTTATATTTTTTATAAAAAGAAAAACAGTTTGTTTTGGATCTGTTCTGCTGTAATGTATTGCGCTGTGACCACATTATCTTTGGGCATATTTAGGCATTATCTGTTTTTACTTCCGCTTGAGATGATTAACTATTCTTTATATATGGAAAATGCTACTCAGGTTAAACGGTCTAATTGTCTGGTATTTGCTGCATGTTGTTTTGTAATGATTTTGTTGTATTCATGTTATTGTCTTATTAGATAGGAGGTTTAAATCATGCCCTTGAGCTTATTTTGCGATGCGCTGCCGTATTCTGAAATGTCTGTGCAGTATAAAGATTGGTTTGACAAGCTGCAGTTGGCACCACTGATGCCTAATATTGCATACAGTTCCAGCTTGCATTGGCAGTTGTATTGTAATAAATATCCAGACGAGCGGGGCATATTAGTTGATTGGGTAAGAGAACCAGAAAAGAACAAGGCAGTCCGAATATTGTCTACGATTTTAAGACCTTTAGATGTAAATGAAACATTGGGATGGTTTTCCAGAAAAGTGTTGGATAGAATTGTTTTCCGCAGAAATATGTTTGCTAATGTGCCTTATCAATTCAGAAAGGATTTTACTGAAAAGGCAAGATATTTATTCTGGGATTATAGTACATATAGCCAGGAAGAGTTATTCAAAAAATATACTGTTGTTTCTCAAGATGAGGGACATTTGTCATTTGAAACAACGATGGATCAGTTGAACAGAACGATTGAAAAAGGAGATATTAATATTTTTGGTGTTTTGGGATTTGCTGATTCTATGGGACATCAATGCCGGCGTGGAGAAGAATATTCTAGAAAATTAAAGAGATACATGGAGGTTCTCAAAAAATCCATCACACGCTATATGATTTTACACCCGCATGAACCTGTTTTAATTGTGTCAGATCATGGCATGAGTACTATAAATAATAGCGTGGATTTACATTTGGAACAACGGTTTGGAAAGCAAAGCAAAAAAACATATATTGCTTATTCAGATTCTGCAATTATGTGCGTGTGGGCTGAACGGAAAGATTTACTAGCTGATATAGAAGCGTATTTAAAAACAATTGAGTTTGGACATCTGTTGACAGATGAAGAAAGGAGGTACTATTGTGCTTCCGACAGGAAATTTGGAGATTTACTGTTTATCCTTCGCGAGGGAAATGTATTTGCAACTAACTGGTTCGGTAAAAGCAGGCGGAAACAGCAAACGGATGGAGCTGGTATGCATGGATTTTGGCCGGAAAATACCGCAAAGGATCAGATTGCAAGTATAGTGTTGATTAATGGAAAAATAAAACTTAAAAATTATTATGATTATCATAGTGCTTATCATATAATTTATAGCATTATGTGTGGAGAAACAGAATGAGTTACTTTTATAAAAGCAATCCTGCGGCAGAGAACTTAATTAGGAAATATTTTCAGGTTTTAAGTGAAAAAAATGAATGCATTATGCAGGGGAGGCTTTCCATAATGCTGCTGGGAAGTTTGTCCAGAGGAGAAGGCACGTGGATAGATCGCGAAAACGGATTTGAAATGCTAAGTGATATTGAATTCTTTACCATTCATCCCTCTGGATTTTCTGATTTCAATAGTTGGAATAAGATTCTGGATGATACGAGGTTTGAAGTCTTCGATGGAGATATGTCATTGCTTTTTCACATTGATAATACTTATGTTTGTCGTGAAAAATTGCCGGATCTGGAACGAAAATTATTAACTTTTGATGCACGGAATATGGGAATTACTGTAGTTGGAGAAGATTTTAAAAATTTGATTCCGGAAATTGATATTCATAATATCAATTATTATGATTTAAAAGATATAATGACTCACCGAGTTTTTTCAGTTTTATATTATGGATTTCCACTTAAAAGATCAGGAGATGAAATCAGTTATCAGTATTCCCTGGCAAAAAACTCATTGGATTTGATGACAGTTATGCTGGTAAAGTATGGACAGCTTCTTAGTGGATTTGGTAACCGCTGTCAGGCAATTCAAAGACTGAACGTGGATGAAAGAATTAGACAGTATTTTCAATTTTGTTTGAGCATAAAGTTGGGACAAACATGTAATATTTCATTTTCGATTAGTGAAATGGAACAGCTGTTTATCTTTATATCAGATCAATTATATGAAGAGTTTAAAGTTCCTCTTCATAATATACTGGTTAATTGGAAAAGTATCATTAGACGTAATCTTGGCAAGATCAAAAGGGCGGTGTTCTATAGACATTTTGTTTATGGAGACCATTATAAAAGATTATCTGCAACATTTCATAGGATAGAACCAATTACAAAGAGAGAGATTCTGGATAATATAGTCTTAAATGGATATCCAACAGAAAAATAGAAATGGGAGTAGAGGATTGATAATATATGAGAAGAATGCTTAAGAAGATACTGATTAGAACAGAACAGAAAATATTTGCTGTTATACATAGGGTGAATTATCACTATTATTTAACGCACTACCCACTACTTTTACAGAAAATGGGGATTCGATTTTCTGGAGATATTAAGAATACTGGATTTATATCAAGTACCGTAGCATTTGATTCGTTTGATTATGCGAGTTACATTACAATAGGAGAGAATACAATTATTTCTTCGGAAGTGCAGATGTTGGTACATGATTATACAATAGGGAATGCAATGCTTGCATTAGGTGCAGGAGGAGTGAAGGCAGGGCATCTTCCTCATTTCCTAAAAGAAATCAAAATTGGAAATAATTGTTTTGTTGGAATGCGATCGATAATTTTACCCGGAACAGAAATTGGTGATAATACAATTATAGGTGCGGGTTCTGTTGTAAAAGGAAAGATACCAGCTAACGTAATTATTGCGGGAAATCCAGCAAAAGTGATTAAGAATATAGATGATTATGTTGAACTCCATATGAAATTGCATGACTATATTGTTAATTGATTTATTGTTTAGAACAGGAGAATATATTGAAAAAAGCAGCTCGGAATTCAATTATTTATATGGCTGGCATGATTATAATTGCAGTAATAAGCTTTTTCAACACAATAATATTGACTAGAATTTTACCGGGACAAGTTTTTGCCCAGTATGGGTTATTAACAACATTTACTACCGCGTCAATAACAGTAATATCACTGGGTATGGATGCAGCGTATACACGTTTTTTTTATGAAAGCGGTTATTCAGCTGGCCGTTATCTGCTTAAAAGTTGTACGGTTCCATTTTTTGTACTTATTGTTTTTATGCTTTTACTTTTAGAACCAAATCATCTGCTGTTAAATTATGTTTTTGAAGACGGCGTAACTAAGCAATTTATATGGCTTTTTGTAGGTTACTTACTATTCTCATTGTTTGGAAAATTTACACAGCTTACCGCACGGATGGGAGAATTTGCAATCAATTATGTATTATCGAACTTAATTGCAAAAGCTGGTTTTGTGGTTATTATTTTTGCAGTATGCTGGGTAATACCAGATGTGACTTTAAGCTGGGTAGCGTTTTCTTTTGCAGTGGCATCTGCTTTTGCAATGTTTATTAACATATCTACATTATATAAAGTCAAAACTATACAGGTGAGTGAGCATAAAAGAGTTACGACAACGGAAATGCTGAAATATGGAATGCCGTTTATGATCAGTAATGTCATGATGCTGATTATTCCACTGATAGAGAGGCTCATTGTTAGAGAACTTGCTGGATGGGAAGTATTAAGTATTTATACAGCTGCTTCTGTTTTTTATACAGTCATTGCCCTGATGAAAAATACGATTGATAACATCTGGAATCCGATTGTATTTCAATACTATAAAAATGAAGAGGTATTCAAGCCATTGCTTCATGATTTTGGTCTTGCTGTTACATGGGTTACGGTAATTGGATTGGGATTCTGCATTCTTTTGCGCAGGTGGTTAGTTTTGATTTTGGATTCCAGTTATTTTGATGTATATCTGATTGCACCAGCGATTATGTATACAGCGTGTTTTGAGATTTATACTTTGATTTATTCTGTTGGAATTAACACTGCTAAAAAGACAGTACATATGATTAGTGCTCCAATGATTCAAATTATTATTTCTGTAATATTGTGTTGCCTGCTAATCCCTGAATTTGGATTATTGGGTGCAGGCATTGCATCTTTATTTAGTATTATTATAAGCAGGATATACAGAATTGTATTGGGATTGCATTATTATGGAACTGAGCGAAGAGAATGGAAGATTGCACTGCTATGGCTTATCTGCGCGGTTGCTGCTGTATTTACGATGTATTCCACAACCATAGTTTCTGATATTACTGTTTGCATCACTTTATGTATATTAAGCCTTGTGGTAATTAATACTGAGGGAGTTAATTTAGTAAAAAAAATGAACGGTTTATTATTTTCAAAAAAGATTTAGGTGAGGAGAATAGAGAATGAACAAAATATTATGGGGGGAATATACGAAAACTCTCTATAAAAAGATTTTATTAAAAAAAATATATTCATAGTACAAGAGATGAGCATAAAAAGCATTTGCTTGAAAGTATCGACTTAAAAGCAATCAATACTGGTTGTCCAACGATGTGGAAGTTAACTCTGGAACATTGTGCTAAGATACCGACTAAAAAAGCGAAAGCTGTAATTTTGACACTGATGGATAGTTCAGTTAATTTGAAATTGGATCAACAGTTGATTAATTTATTAATTAACAACTATAGCGAGGTTTTTTTGGCCTCAAGGTTTGAGGGATATGGAGTATTTTAGTTCTATGCAAAATATTGAATGTGTACATGTCGTTTCACCTGATATTTTTAGTTATAATAGGCTTCTTAACTCTGTTGATAGCATAGATTATATTAGAACTAGGCTTCATGCGGGGATTTTTGCAATGTAGCATAAAAAAAGGACTTTTATTCTTACAGTCGATAATCGGGCATCAGATATATCTAAAACATATAACATTAATGTTTTTGAAAGATCGAACATGTATGGTTTACGAGAAGCGATTGAATCGGATTTTCAAACAAAAGTAGAAATCAATTTGGATAATATTATAGCGTGGAAACAGCAGTTTTTAATTAAAGAAAATTAAGCAGTAGTAATCATGCGTTATAGTATGTTTTGTTGTAGGAATAAAATAATAAAATAAAACTCAGGAGCAGATGAAATGGAAATTAAAACTGATTATTCTGATGTAATCTTTAAAGAAAATGGTAAGCTGAAATTATTAATCATTGTTGGTACTCGTCCGGAAATCATTCGTTTAGCAGCAGTTATCAATAAGTGTCGGAAATACTTTGATGTGGTTTTAGCGCATACAGGTCAGAATTATGATTACAATCTGAACGGAATTTTTTTTGAAAATCTTAACATAAGTGATCCAGAGGTCTACATGAATGCAGTAGGCGACGATCTGGGAGCAACAATTGGAAATATTATTAATTGTTCTTACAAGCTAATGTACCAGATCAAACCGGATGCCCTGTTGATTTTAGGAGACACTAATTCATGTCTGTCAGCAATTGCAGCAAAACGGCTGCATATACCGATTTTCCATATGGAAGCAGGAAACCGCTGTAAAGATGAATGTCTGCCGGAAGAAACGAATCGCCGTATTGTAGACATTATTTCTGATGTAAACTTAGCGTATTCCGAACATGCCAGAAAGTATCTGCATGAATGCGGCTTACCAAAAGAACGGGTCTATGTGACAGGGTCTCCAATGGCAGAGGTGCTGCACCAGAATCTTGAAGGCATTAAAAAGTCAGCTATCCTTGAAAAACTTGTCCTGGAACCTCAGAAATATATCCTTTTGTCGGCACACCGGGAAGAGAATATTGATACGGAAAAAAATTTCATGTCCCTGTTTGCAGCTATTAACAAGCTGGCTGAAAAATATGATATGCCGATTTTATATTCCTGCCATCCACGTTCTCAAAAACGTCTGTTAACGTCTGGGTTTGAACTGGACAGGCGAGTGATTCAACATGAACCGTTGGGATTTCATGATTATAACCATTTACAAATGAATGCATTTGCGGTGGTTTCCGATTCTGGTACATTACCAGAGGAAAGCAGTTTCTTTTCCAGTATAGGACATCATTTTCCAGCAGTTTGTATCCGAACAAGCACAGAACGTCCTGAGGCATTAGATAAGGCATGCTTTGTATTGGCAGGTATTGATGAAAAATCACTTTTACAGGCAGTGGATACAGCAGTGCAAATGAATCTGGAAGAAGATTATGGGATTCCTGTACCAGATTATGTAGATGAAAACGTAAGCACAAAGGTTGTGAAGCTTATTCAGAGCTATGCTGGTGTTGTGGATAAGATGGTGTGGAGGAAAACAAACTAAATATATCAGTTTTCTTTTAAGTATTTTACGATAAGCATTCTTGATTTATTAGTGATAAAGGAGTGAAATTAAGTGAATATATTAATTACTGGTGCCAAGGGTTTTCTTGGAAAGAACCTAGTTGAAAACTTAAAAAATATAAGAGATGGCAAAAATTGTACTCGTCCGAATATTCACATTGAGAAAATCTATGAATATGATATTGACTCTATTCCAGAGCAATTGGATGACTACTGCAGGGAGGCTGATTTTGTTTTTAATCTTGCTGGTATCAACAGACCAAAAGATCCAGAAGAGTTCAAGAAGGGTAACTTCAGTTTTGCAAACAGATTATTAGACACTCTGAGAAAGTACAACAATACTTGCCCAGTTATGCTGTCAAGTTCAGTTCAGGCTGCATTAGAGGGACGATTCGGTACATCTGAGTATGGCCTTTCAAAGAAGGCCGCAGAAGATTTGTTTTTTGAATATGCAAAAAAAAATGGTACAAAAGTTTTGGTGTATCGTTTCCCAAACCTGGTTGGTAAATGGATGCGTCCAAATTACAATTCTGCGGTAGGAACATTCTGCAACAATATTGCTAACGATTTGCCAATAACTATTAACGATCCATCAGTTGTGCTTGAAGTGCTTTTTATTGATGATTTGGTTGAGGAAATGTTTGACGCATTAGAAGGAAAAGAGCATTATTGTGAGTTTAATGGTGTGGAGGCAGTACAAAAAGTAGAAGGTAAATACTGCTGTGTACCAGTTACTTATAAGGAGACACTGGGAAGAATCGCAGAATTACTGTATATCTTCCACGATCAACCACAGACACTTATTATACCTGAAATCGTTCCTGGTAGTTTTGAAAAAAAGCTGTATTCGGTGTATTTATCCTATTTGCCTAAGGAAAAAGTAGCATTCCCATTAAAGATGAGTGAGGATGACCGAGGCAGTTTTACAGAATTGCTTAAAACTGAAACGTGTGGTCAGTTTTCAGTAAATATTAGTAAACCGGGAGTAACAAAGGGACAACACTGGCATAATAGTAAATGGGAATTTTTCATTGTTGTATCTGGCTGTGGACTTATTCAGGAACGTAAAGTCGGTACGGATGAAATATTTGAATTTACAGTGTCTGGTGACAATATGGAAGCCGTTCATATGTTGCCGGGGTATACTCATAATATCATCAACCTTTCAAAAAGTGAGAATCTAGTTACCGTTATGTGGGCAAATGAGCAATTCGATCCAATGCACCCGGATACTTTTTTTGAAAAGGTTCAAAACTAAGAACTATCTTATGAAATAACAATGACCGGGATTTGGTAAGGCCCAATTAGTGATAATGACAGAAGGAACAAAATTCTATCTTTGTCTAAGAGAAACGGATAATAGTAAAAACCAACATACAAAGGAGAACAAACTCATGTCAAAATACTTCGGCACCGACGGTTTCCGCGGCGAAGCCAACGAAACCCTGACTGCAGAACACGCATACAAAACAGGCCGTTTTATCGGCTGGTATTATGGATTAAAGCGTCCGGATGGACGCGCAAAGGTAGTAATAGGAAAGGATACCAGGCGCTCCTCCTATATGTTTGAGTACGCTCTGGCCGCAGGGCTTACGGCCTCCGGGGCGGACGCCTATCTTCTCCATGTCACGACAACACCCAGCGTATCCTATGTCGTCAGAACAGAGGATTTCGACTGCGGCATCATGATTTCAGCCAGTCACAACCCGTATTACGATAATGGGATTAAATTGATTAATTATTACGGGGAAAAGATGGAGGAAGAGACAATCCTGGATGTAGAGGCATATCTGGATGGCAAGACCGGCGAGATACCATTTGCAAAAGGGGAGAGAATCGGCAGAACCATTGATTACGCTATCGGGAGGAATCGTTATATCGGCTATCTGATATCACTGGCCACCCGTTCTTATGGGGGATTAAAGGTGGGCCTGGACTGTGCTGACGGCAGCGCATGGATGATTGCCAAGAATGTATTTGACACCCTGGGGGCCCAGACTTACGTGATCCACAACAATCCCGATGGGATCAATATCAATCAGGACTGCGGATCCACCCACATGGAAGCTCTGCAGAAGCATGTCGTGGAAAATGGATTAAATGTGGGATTTGCCTTCGATGGAGACGCCGACCGCTGCCTCTGCGTGGATGAGCACGGAAACGTTGTGGACGGAGACGCAATCCTTTACATCTATGGCTGCTATATGAAGGAGCGCGGCAAGCTGGCCGGAAATAAGGTGGTTACCACCATTATGTCCAACTTCGGTCTCTATAAAGCGTTTGACGCGGCGGGAATCGAATATGAAAAGACCGCGGTCGGAGATAAATACGTCTATGAAAATATGGAGACAAACGGTTACCGGCTCGGCGGGGAACAGTCCGGTCACATCATTTTCCGGAAATATGCCGCTACGGGAGACGGGATCCTGACGGCAATTAAAATGATGGAAGTGATGCTGGAAAAGAAAATGACGCTCAGCAAACTGGCCGAGCCGTTAACGATTTATCCTCAGGTATTAAAAAATATCCGTGTCAGAGACAAGGCTGCCGCCAGAAACGACGAGGCAGTGAAAGACGCGGTTGCCATTGTGGAAGCGAGTCTGGGCGCTGAAGGGCGCATTCTGGTACGTAAAAGCGGGACAGAGCCGGTACTCCGGATTATGGTTGAAGCCAATGACAAACAGGCGTGCGAGGCTTATGTGGATACCATACTGCAGACGATTATCGACAGAGGATATCAGGCTGAATAACAGAAAATATAAACGAAAACACCGGCGGTTCCATACCGCCGGCTCATTTTTTATTGGGGGAAATAAAGGAGGAGTTGAAATGGTATACGACCGCGCCGGGGTTGCGAAAAGAATCAGGCAGAGGCGGAAGGAGCTGGGAATGTCGAGTGCGGAGGTAGCCGGCAAAATAGGCAGAGCCGTACATTATTACGGCGATATAGAGCGGGGGACCTGCGGCATGTCCATAGAGACACTTTTGGATTTGGCACATTATCTGGATTTATCGGTGGATTATATTCTGTTTGGCCAGGCAGGAGAAGAACGCATTGACAATCCGGATTTAGCATACCGTATTCTGAAAAAATACGATGAAAAAACGCAGAAAGAGGCCATTGAAATGATGAAATTTTATCTTTGTCTCAGAGAATCCGGTAAAAAATAAAAGGACTTCTGCTCTGCGATCAGCGGGGGCATTTTATGCTTATCACGGCCTCTTGTTTTGGAAACGGAGGAATCCGCAAATGACCCGGACGGTGTGCCGCCAGACTCTGAATACTGATCCAAATATTGATACCGGCAGTTGATACAGACCTCTGTACCTTCGGGAATTACTGCACCGCAGCATACACAACGGTCAACCATAGCTGATTACCTCCTTTTAGTTCCTGAACACAACAATTCTTTTGACACTACCAGTTTACTCCGGTTCGTTTTTAATTATGCATAAAAGTGCAGACTCAGTGGCGGGAGAGAGAAAAAACGCATTTTATAAAAATTGTCTATGGTAAGGTTGCATAAAACAAGATATATAAAAACCCTATTCATTGTGGGGTATTTGTGGAAAAAATTTCTTTTTTCGTTGAAATAAACAAAAAAATGGTGTATACTATAAACATATTTGAAAAAGGAGGGTTTTTACATGAAAAAAATTCTGAGTTTAGTTTTGGCGTCTGCAATGGTTGCATCTTCGCTTGCAGGATGCGGAAGTTCCAAGACTGCAGAGACACAGGCCCCAACCACACAGGCTCCGGCAGAGAGCGCTGCTCCTGAGGGATCGGACGCGGCTCCGGAGGCTCCTGCGGAGACGGTTGCAGCAGGTGCGATCGAGGACGGGGCAGAATTGGTTTACTGGCCGATGTGGGCAGAGACAGAGCCTCAGGGTCAGGCCATATCTGAGGCAATTGATGCATTTACAAAGTCTACCGGTGTAAAAGTAGACGTTAACTGGGCCGGCTCACGTGATACACGTAAGACACTGGAACCAGCGTTATCTGCCGGAGAAACCATTGATATATTCGATGAGGATATCGAGCGTGTGAATGGTACGTGGGGTAAGTATCTTCTGGATATTCAGAGTATGTACGACGCTTCCCCATTGAATGGCGCACAGAACGCCACGCTGATTGAATTAGCAAAGCAGCAGGGCGGCGGAACCTTAAAGAGTGTTCCTTACCAGCCATCTACATTTATTATGTTCTATAATAAGGATGCTTTTGATAAAGCGGGAATCACCGCAGTTCCAAAGACATGGGATGAATTCCTTGCAGCCTGCGAGTCACTGAAGACAGCCGGTATCATTCCAATGACCGTTGATGATGCTTATATGGCATGTCTGTTTGGGTTCCTGATGGACCGTGTAGCAGGCTCTGATACGACAGAAGCCGTAGCAGCAGGCGACTTTACAAATGAGGCAGTCTTAAAGACCGCTCAGGTATTGGAAGAACTTACTTCCAAGGGCTACATAGATCCGCGTGCAGCCGGCAACGTATATCCGCAGGGACAGAGCAATATCGCTGACGGCAGTGTTGCCATGTACTTAAACGGAAGCTGGCTTCCAAACGAAGTAAAGAATCAGACCCCGGAAGGTTTCCGTTGGGGCGCTTTCTCCCTTCCGCAGATTGCTGAAGGCGGTGACGGAGCAGAATCCAACCAGTACGGAGCACAGTGCTTCGCAATCAACAAAGACACGAAATATCCGAATGCAGCGTTTGCTTTAATCCAGTGGCTGACAAGCGGCGAATGGGATCAGAAGCTTGCAGACGCCAGCATGGGCGTACCGATGGATAACGATGCCAAGTGGCCGGAGGCGCTTGCAGATGCCAAGGCTGTACTCGATTCCACCACACACAGACTGAACTGGGCTGTAGGTATGGAGAACGATACCAATGTCAACGCAGCTATTAAGACCAATATGGCCATGATGATCAGCGGCAGTACAGATGCACAGAAATTCGCAGATGAGTTCGCCAAGATTCAGAAGGGATCCTGATCGCTTTAACTGATTGAGCAATGAAGGGGCGGTGGCGCCACTGCCGCCGCCCCTTTTGTATTCATAATAGAAAATAGTGTTCTATGGAGAATGGAGGGGACTCTTATGGCAAAGCAAAAGGCAGTAAAAAAAGGCGGCAATCCGTTGCGCCGGAATACGACTCCCATGCTGGTAATGTTTCTGACACCCGCAGTGCTGTTGTACCTGATTGTATTTCTCTACCCGACGATCCGTACGTTTATCATGAGCTTCTGCAAGGTAGAGGGCGTGACGGATCCTGTTTCCACATGGCAGTTCAGCGGACTTACCAACTATGTGAAATCCTTTAACAATAACATGTTTCAGACGGCGATGCTGAATCTGGGACGGCTGTGGCTGGTAGGGGGCATCGCCGTTATGGCACTGGCTCTGATATTTGCAGTAGCCCTGACGAACGGCATGCAGGGAAAGAAGTTTTTCCGAAGCGTGATTTATCTGCCGAACCTGGTATCTGCGGTTGCCATGGGTACCATGTGGCTGTATTATGCGCTCAGTAAGGAGAACTACGGTCTGCTCAATACGATTATCGGCTGGTTTGGCGGCAGTAACGTCATGTGGACGGATCCCCATCATAAGTTCTGGAGCATGTTAATTGCCTATTGCTTTGGTATGGTAGGATACCATATGCTGATTTTTATGAGTGGTATCGAACGGATCAGCGCGGATTATTATGAGGCCGCTTCCATCGAGGGCGCCAACGTGTTTAAGAAATTCTGGTACATAACATTTCCTCTGCTCCGCGGATCGATCCGTACGAATCTCGTTATGTGGACAGTTTCCAGCGTAGGCTTCTTTATCTGGGGCCAGGTATTTGATCCGGTCAACTTATCTGAACAGACGGTTATGCCGCTGAATTACATGTATGAGCTGGTATTCGGAGCGTCCAATGCAGTCCAGGCTGCCCGTGATTCCGGAGTCGGCGCGGCAATCGGCGTTATGATGGCAGTTATTGTAGTTGCCGTATTCAGCTTAACCACACTCATCATCAAGAATGATGACGCGGAATTGTAGGGAGGTAGTTATCATGGCAAAACAAAAAGAGATAAAGCCAAAGTTAAATGTAACGAGAGAAATTCCACGGCTGCCCGGATACATTCTGTGCGTGATCTGGCTGATATTTACCGTGCTTTTGATTGGCTGGGTTATGCTGGCATCCCTGTCTACCAGCCGGGAGATTTTAGGCGGAGAGCTGTTTAAGTTCACCAGCGGCCTGCATTTTGAAAACTATACGAATGCGTGGAAATCGCAGAAGATCAGCGTGTTCTTCCTGAACTCCCTGATTTACACGGCTGTTTCCTGTACCCTGATTATCATGGTGGCGGCACCTGCGGCATATGCCCTGTCACGCTTTAAATTCAGGGGGAATATGATCCTGCAGAATATGTTTGCGACAGCGCTGGGCATTCCGGTCATTATGATTGTCATGCCGCTGTTCTCCATTATTACGTCATTAAAACTGACCAACACCCGGGGACTCATTATGTTCCTGTATATTGCCATGAATGTGCCGTTCAGCATTTTCTTCCTGCTGGCATTCTTCTCCAATCTGTCCTATACGTTTGAAGAAGCGGCGGCGATCGACGGCTGTTCACCGATTCAGACCTTCTGGAAGATTATGTTTCCGTTGGCACAGCCCGGAATCATCACTGTGACGATCTTTAATTTTATTGCCATCTGGAATGAATTTTTCATGTCCATGCTGTTTGCAAGCAAGCAGAATGTGCGCCCCATCGCCGTAGGTCTTTATAATATGGTAAAGGGGATGCAGTATACCAACGATTATGGCGGCATGTTTGCTGCTGTCGTTATCGTATTTGCACCTACCTTCCTGCTGTACCTCTTCCTGTCCGATAAGATTATCGCAGGTGTAACGGGCGGAGCGATCAAGGGCTGATTATGAATAAGAAAATAATTCAGAAGAAATGGAAAACTATATGCGACCGACATTGATATTTGATCAGGTGTATTTAAAAACCGCCCCTAAGGGACCTGAAGCCTCGGTGCCCAACCTGTTAGGTATGGACAATATGCAGAATAAGACAGAATTCCTGTTAGACGAGTACGATGAGATCTACGAAGGCTATGGAACACTGAATTCAGTATATCCGTACAGGGATTACACCTGCTACACACGGGAATGCGGCCTTCACCCGGTGAAGACGGCAGTTCTGGAAAATGAGTACCTGAGAGCCGTGTTCCTGCCGGAATTCGGCGGGCGGCTCTGGCAGCTGACTGATTTAAAATCGGGGCGCGAGCTGCTCTATACCAATGATGTGATACGTCCCAGCAACCTGGCCCTGCGTGACGCCTGGTTCTCGGGAGGAGTGGAATGGAATATCGGCCTCATCGGCCATACTCCGCTGACCATGGAACCTCTTTTTACTGCCAGGCTGGAGACCGGCAGCGGACTTCCGGTTCTTCGCATGTACGAGTATGAACGGATACGCAGGATGGTCTATCAGATGGATTTCTGGCTGGATGAATGCGGCGCTTACTTAAACTGCCGGCTGCGTGTGGTAAATCATAATCAGGAAGTGACACCCATGTACTGGTGGAGCAACATGGCTGTTCCGGAATATGAAGACGGCCGCGTGATTGTTCCGGCAGACAGCGCCTACAGCAGCGGAGGAGGAAGTGTCTATAAGGTACCGGTACCAGTGGTGGACGGCATCGATATCTCTCATTACCGGAATATTCCGGGGCAGGTGGATTACTTCTTTCATATTCCGGAGGAGTCACCCCGCTATATCGCGAATGTGGCTTCGGACGGTTTTGGACTTCTTCAGTATTCCACCCGCCGTCTGTGCGGGCGTAAGCTCTTTTCCTGGGGCAATAACAGCGCCTCAGCCCGCTGGCAGGAATACCTGACGGAGGAGGCCGGACGCTATATAGAAATTCAGGCAGGTCTGGGAAAGACTCAGTACGGCTGTATTCCGATGGCACCCCACACTGCATGGGAGTGGATCGAGCGGTATGGTGCCGTTCAGTTAAATGGCCGCAGTGACTCTTTTGAAGAGGACAGGGAGACGCTGACAGAGATGGTTCGTGCCGAAGCAGGAGATACACTGGAAAAGGTGCTGGAGAACAGCCGTGAGTGGGCGGTGAAGCCAGGGGAAGTAATATACCGGGGCAGCGGATACGCAGACCTTGAAAATGCCTGCCGCCTGCGCAGAGGGGAGAGACCGCTTTCTCCTCATCTGGATTTTTCCAGTGAGGATCAACGCCAGGCTCCATGGCGTGTTTTTCTGGAGACAGGCCGTTTTCCATCAGCGGATCCGGCGGAAATACCTGCTGACTGCATGGCAGATGATTTCTGGTATGAGATGCTGAAAAAGCAGGCGGAACAGGATCAGCGGGAGAACCTGCAGCCTCAGGCAGAACCGCAGTCCCGGGGAGATCGAAAGCCGGGGAAAGCTTCCCCAGACTGGCATCTTCTATATCATCTTGCCTTAAATTACATGGCGCGAGGGAGAAACCGGGAGGCGGAGTCGTGTTTTATTGAAAGTATCCGACAGAAGGAAAATGCCTGGAGCCGTTACGGGCTGGCGTCGCTGCTCTGTCTGGAAGGCCGGGAATACGAGAGGGCCGTGTCCGTCATGGAACAGGGGCTTATGGAGCGGGCAGGGGATCTTTCTTACATTAAGGAAGGTTTCCGGGTTCTGGCACGATGCGGCGGGTATGACGCGCTTATTCGTGTTTACGAACAGCTTCCGGAGGAGGTGGCGTCCGAGTCCCGTGTTGTGCTGGAATATATTATGGCGTTATACCGGACCGGCAGTTTCCGGAAGGCGTATGAGCTTTTAACAGCAGACGGCGGCCTGGTGGCAGCTGATTTGCGCGAAGGCGAAAATTCCATTGCAGATCTGTGGCTGGATCTGCGCAGAGCATTAAATATGCCGGAGGAAGAGGTGCCTCATGTGTTTGATTTCAGCGCTGAAATCCGGCAAAACCGGAAAAAATGATGGTTGATCTGCAGCGAAGAGAATACTGCTGGTGACAGCAAGGCCGAAACAAGGCGGAGGGAGTCGAAAAAACGGCTCCTTTCGTTATTTCTCAGGAAAGCCGGTTTTCCTGCTTGCAATTTTTTGACCTTCGTGGTATACTTAAAAAACTTTATAAAACAATAGTTTTTCGCAAAAAAAGATTGACGAATCCTGACCCATATGATATAGTAATTGGGCGAATGGAAGAGCTTAGGTCTTTTTTTTATGCTCAAAATTACGTTTTGCGGCAGCGCAGCGCGTAGATACCTGAATATAGAAGAATGGCCGAATAACAACAACGAAAATTTAAGTGGAGGTGGAAGTCGTGCGCACAAAGATCACACTGGCATGTACAGAATGCAAACAGCGTAACTATAACATGACCAAGGATAAGAAGACTCATCCTGACAGAATGGAAACCAAAAAGTATTGTAGATTCTGTAAGACACATACTTTGCACAAGGAAACTAAGTAATCGGTTTGACGTAAAGGACGTGAAATTATGGGAGATACAGTGAACAACGAGGGAGCTCAGAAGAAGAATTTCTTCCAGGGTTTGAAGACTGAGTTCAAGAAAATCGTCTGGCCTGACCAAGAAACCGTAACGAAGCAGACAATAGCAGTACTGGCTGTATCGATTGCTTTAGGACTGATTATCGCCATTCTTGATTTAATCATCAAGTTCGGTCTCAGTTTTATCTTATAATGATTAAGGGTTAAGGTGAGTGTATGTCAGAAGCACATTGGTATGTAGTCCATACCTATTCAGGCTATGAGAACAAAGTAAAAGTCGACATTGAGAAAACCATTGAAAACAGAAACTTACAGGATCAGATCCTGGAGGTGTCGGTTCCTCTGGAGTCCGTTATCGAACTGAAGAATGGTGTGGAGAAAAAGGCCGATAAAAAGATGTTCCCCGGCTACGTACTGATCCATATGATCATGAATGATGATACATGGTATGTGGTGCGTAACACACGCGGTGTGACAGGCTTTGTCGGTCCCGGATCAAAACCGGTTCCTCTGACAGAAGAAGAGATGGCGAACCTGGGATTCAGAAATGAAGAAGTCATTGTTGATTTTGAGGTTGGAGATACCGTTGTGGTAATTTCCGGTGCATGGAAGGATACCGTTGGTGCCATCAAGTCCATCAACGAAGGTAAGAAATCCATCACGATCAATGTTGAGATGTTTGGCCGAGAGACCCCGGTTGAACTGAATTTCAACGAAATCAAGAAGATGTAACAAGTAAAAGCGGCCTTTTGTACGATTGGAAGGCTCGTGGGAGGGAAATCCCCGACAATACCACATTTATTTAGGAGGTGCCTAATTATGGCAAAGAAAGTAACAGGATATATCAAACTGCAGATTCCAGCGGGAAAGGCTACACCAGCTCCTCCTGTCGGACCGGCACTTGGACAGCATGGTGTTAACATTGTACAGTTTACAAAGGAGTTCAACGCAAGAACAGCTGATCAGGGCGACTTAATTATCCCGGTTGTTATCACTGTTTATGCTGACAGAAGCTTCAGCTTCATCACAAAGACTCCGCCTGCAGCTGTATTATTAAAGAAGGCATGCAAGCTTAAATCCGGATCTGCAGCTCCGAACAAGACAAAAGTTGCGACTATCTCCAAAGAAGACTTACAGAAGATTGCCGAGACAAAGATGCCTGACTTAAACGCAGCATCTCTGGAAGCAGCCATGAGCATGATTGCTGGTACAGCAAGAAGCATGGGTATCACGGTCGCTGAGTAGGCCGGAAGCTGCATTTTTATAACGTGGGAGGGACATCCCCGACAATACCACTAGGAGGTTATTTATAATGAAAAGAGGAAAAAGATACGCAGAGGCAGCTAAAACGATCGATCGTACTGTTCTCTACGATGCACCAGAAGCAATCTCATTAGTAAAGAAAGCTGCAAGTGCTAAATTTGATGAAACAATTGAAGCTCATATCAGAACCGGATGTGACGGACGTCACGCAGATCAGCAGATCCGTGGTGCAGTTGTTCTGCCTCATGGTACAGGTAAGACTGTAAGAATCTTAGTATTTGCTAAGGGACCTAAGGCTGACGAAGCTTTAGCTGCAGGCGCTGATTTCGTTGGAGCAGAGGAATTAATTCCGAAGATCCAGAACGAAGGCTGGCTGGATTTTGATGTAGTTGTTGCTACACCAGATATGATGGGTGTTGTAGGACGTCTGGGACGTGTACTCGGACCGAAGGGCTTAATGCCTAACCCAAAAGCTGGTACAGTTACCATGGACGTAACGAAGGCAATCAACGATATCAAAGCCGGTAAAGTTGAGTACAGACTTGATAAAACAAACATTATCCACGTGCCAGTTGGAAAAGCTTCTTTCGAAGAAGATAAATTAGCGGACAACTTCCAGACGCTTATCGATGCAATCATGAAAGCAAAACCAAGTGCTGTTAAGGGTGCTTACTTAAAGAGCGTTACTCTGACTTCTACCATGGGGCCTGGCGTAAAGCTGAACGTAGCAAAATTAATGAACTAATTTTGTTTTGTGGTTGACATTAATCATAAATCATGTTACAATACGCAAAGTATTGACTGCCGAAGACAGCAGGTGCCGCAAGGCATAAGGTGTAAACGCCTGCCGAGGAACGTACAAGTATCGTTTTAACGAATGATCTGTAGACCTCTCTGTCTTTAGGCAGAGAGGTTTTTATTTTCTTTCTCATAACACCGGAACCCGGTACATGAGAAGGGCCTCTCCGTCAGGACAGAGAAATTCTTTTTGCGGTTTATACGGGCGGACCGGCCGGGTTTCCGGTCAGGTTTAGACTAAACAGGAGGTAAACCATAATGGCAAAAGTTGAATTAAAACAGCCAGTTGTAGACGAGATCAAGGAATTATTTGACGGCGCCGAGACTGCAGTAGTCGTAGACTACCGTGGCTTAACTGTAGCTCAGGACACTGAACTGCGTAAGAAGTTAAGAGAAGCAGGCGTTGTATACAAAGTATACAAGAATACAATGATCCGTTTTGCAGGAAAAGGCACAGCATTCGAGGCTCTGGAGCCGAATCTGGAAGGACCTACAGCATTAGCTGTATCCAAGACAGACGCGACAGCTCCGGCAAGAATCCTTGCTGAGTTTGCCAAGACAGCTCCGGCATTAGAGATTAAGGGCGGCGTTGTTGAAGGCGTATATTATGATGAGAAGGGCATGGCTCAGATTTCCAGCATTCCTTCCAGAGAAGTTCTTCTCGGAAAGTTACTTGGAAGCATCCAGTCTCCGATCACCAACTTTGCCCGCGTGCTCAAGCAGATCGCAGAGGCGCAGGGCGGCGAAAGCGCAGAAGCGTAATTTTCTTAAGGAAGACAAGCGCAGCGCGGCCTGAATTTAGAAAATTAGCGGTTCAGTGACTTAAGGGAACTGAACTTCCTTACCAAAAATCAAACATATATTAAATGGAGGTATATTATCATGGCAAAGTTAACAACAGCTGAGTTTATTGAAGCTATCAAAGAATTATCCGTATTAGAATTAAATGATTTAGTAAAAGCTTGTGAAGAAGAATTCGGTGTATCCGCAGCAGCAGGTGTTGTTGTAGCAGCAGCAGGCGCTGGCGCAGCAGCTGAAGAAGAGAAGACAGAATTCGACGTTGAATTAACCGAGGTTGGTCCTAACAAGGTTAAGGTTATCAAGGTTGTTCGTGAAGCTACCGGCTTAGGCTTAAAGGAAGCAAAAGACGTAGTTGACAGCGCTCCGAAGGTAGTTAAGGCTGGCGCTTCCAAGGAAGAAGCTGAGCAGATCAAGGCTTCCTTAGAGGCTGAGGGTGCAAAAGTTACATTAAAGTAATTGAGGCTCTTCTTTCCCCCGAATCTGTTATGCAGAATCGGGGGTTTTTATTTTGCAGGGAAATAGCTGCTGCTCATTTCAGGCGGTGTGAATTGGGATGAAAATAGCTTAATCTACAAAATATTTAAATTTTAGGAAAAATGCTGTAATAGTCTTGACAATTTAGGAAAAAAGGTGTAAACTACACCCGTATTATCGAATGAGGTTATGATTTCACATATTTTTGTAAGTCATTATTTTCGGATGATGCTTTACAAAAATATGTGATTTTTGTTTCATGAGATAAATCAAATAATTTTTTTATTTTTATAGGAGGTACGCGTTATGAACAACGGTACAGTAAAATGGTTTAATGGAGCAAAGGGTTATGGTTTTATCACAAACGACGAAACTGGCGAAGAAGTATTCGTACACTTCTCCGGAATCATGGCTGACGGCTACAAGACTCTTGAAGAGGGCCAGAAGGTAACTTATGATACAACCGAAGGAAACCGTGGTCTGCAGGCAGTTAACGTTTGCTTAGCATAATTGCATTTCCAGCTGAATAAACCAAAAAGATGAAAGCCGTTGTCCGATTGCCGGGGAGCGGCTTTTTTATGTAATGGGAAAGGGCTCCTGTTACATAAAAAGCCTTCCGGGCACGCGTTCGAAAGACCGGTTCCGGTCTTTCCAGAATCTTTATACAATCTTTATATCACTTCCCTGATTTCCACTATCTTTTTTATGGGCTTTTCCACTACAATAAAGCTGTAAAAATATGCTTTCATGATAGAGGGGAGGAACGTTTATGTTCTTTCATAAAACGAAAACCATTATTATAGCAGGTGCGAGCCGATTTGGGGCCGGACTGGCAGGGAAGCTGTCAGGGCGCAGTACGAGAATTGTTGTAATTGATTTGAATGAGGATGCCTTCCGGAAGCTGCCGGAGGATTTCAGTGGTTATCAGATTGTCGGGGACGGAACGGATATAGATTTGCTGAAGCAGGTGGGAATCGAGAGCGCGGAGGTATTTATTGCGGCTACGGATGACGATAATGTCAATATTCTGGCTTCACAGATCGCCTGCCGGATCTTCCATGTGCCGGAGGTATTTTCCAGGCTCAATGATAAAAATAAGGAAAAACTGATTCGCGGATTTAATATCAAACCGATCTGTCCGTTTGTTCTGTCGGTAAATGAATTTGACAGGCTGACAGAAGGGGAATATCAGGAGGCAGGAATTTCATGAAGATTGTGGTTGCAGGTGGAAGAGATGAGGCGGATTTCCTGATTGGGCTTCTTCTGATGGGAAAACATAAGATTATAGCAATCAACGGGGATATGGGGTACTGTGAGCATCTGGCCGCGTCCTACAACGCCGCTTCTGTCATCTATGGTGATCCCTGCAAGGAGTATGTCATGGATGAGGCGGGTGTGAAAGGATATGATATCCTGATTGCTTTGAGAGAGAAGGACGCGGATAACCTGGAGATCTGTCAGATGGCCAAGCGCCTGTTTGCCATTAAAAAGACGGTCTGTACGGTGAGAAATCCGAAAAATGTGGAGATATTCGAGATGCTGGGCGTGGACAGGGCAATAAGCGCCACCTATATGCTGGCCCACTATATCGAGCAGGCTTCGGTGATTGAAGATCTGGTCAGGGTGATGCCTCTGGAGAATCAGAAGGTACTGGTCAATGAGATAAAGGTGAATTCGGACTGCCCGGTGGTGGATCGCAGAATTGCGGATATGGAGCTTCCCTTTAATACAATTATCAGCTGTATTATAAGAGAGACGGAGGTCATTGTTCCCAACGGGCAGAATAAGATTATGGCAGGAGACCGCCTGGTGGTGATCACCACACCGCAGAGCCAGAAGGAATCCGTTAAGGCCATCCTGGGCAGTGAAGACAATGAATGATCATATGATTTTATGGGAAACACTGGGAGCAGAGAACCATCACGAGAGACATGTTCTGAAGGGATACCGCCTGATCGCCGGTTATATGGGGATCGTAATGATTCTGGCGGGAATTATCACGCTGCTTCCTCTGTTTACCCTGTTCTTTTATCCGGAGGAAATGGGACAGGCGCAGTACTTTGTGGCGCCGGGCGTCTCGTCAATCCTGGCAGGCTATCTCCTGAGCCTGGTGCTTCGCGGAAGGCGGGCGGGAAACCTGGAAAAAAATCAGGAAATGATCGTTGTTCTCGGGACATGGGTCATTGTCATCTTCGTAACGGCGATACCATTTGTACTCAGCGGAACGTATTCCGTGACACAGGCTGTGTTTGAGACTACCAGCGGACTCAGTACGACGGGACTCAGTGTGGTTGATGTCAGCACGGCTCCCCATATTTTCCTGATACACAGGACGATACTTCTGTTTTTTGGAGGGATCGGGTTAGTGCTTGTCATGACGTCGGTACTCTCTGATGTATATGGAATGCGGCTGTATCACGCCGAAGGCCACTCGGACCGTCTGCTTCCCAATCTGATTGAATCGGCAAGGCTGATTATCGGGATATACAGCGGATACATCCTGGGAGGTACTTTTTTATATATTCTGTTCGGTATGAGTCCCTTCGATGCCATAAACCACGCAGTGGCGGCTCTTTCCACCGGCGGCTTTTCTACCAGGGCGGAGAGCATCGGCTACTATAACAGCACGGCCATCGAGATGGTCACGGTTATCTTAATGCTGCTTGGCAGCACGAATTTTTTTGTGCATCTGCTTCTGCTGAAGGGAAAATTCAAAGAATTTATCTCCCACTGTGAGGTCCGGCTCATGCTTTTTCTGCTGGCTCTCTTTGTGCCCATCCTGACGGTGCTCCTTATGAACGGCGTATACAGTAACGTGCCGGTGAGCCTGCGGGCAGCACTGTTTCAGGCAGTTTCTGCACTGACCACGACCGGATTCCAGACGGTTGAGAGCTTTGCCGCATGGACGCCTGCGATGATGTTTCTTATGATTCTGCTGATGCTGATTGGCGGCGGGGCCGGGTCCACGGCGGGCGGCTTGAAGATTTACCGCGTTTATGTTATGCTGAAGGAAATCTTGTGGAAGCTGGTTCGTGATGCGCACCCCGACCGGGTTGTATTTACCGAACAGATTAACCGCGGCGGTAAGAAGGAAGTCATAACAGACAGGGAGAAGAACCGGATCAACGCATTTGTCTTCTTCTACCTTCTTTTGTTTGCAGCTGGAAGCTTTGTATTCTGCTGCTATGGCTATTCGATTCAGGACTCCATGTTTGAGTTTGCCTCCGCCATAAGTACGGTGGGACTGTCTGTCGGAATCACGTCGTACGGAGCCAGCCCGGTGATTCACTGGACGGCCATTGCAGGCATGTTTCTGGGGCGTCTGGAGATTTATGTCGTACTGATTGCAGCGGCCAGGATGGCGTCCGACGGAAAGAATTATCTGCACGAGAAACAGATGAAACGGAAACGGCACAGAAATCGAAACAGGAAAAGGGATCATTATGAGAAATGATATCGCGTCTGCGGAACACATCGTTAAAATACTGAAAAATGCATCAAAGGTGGCTGTAATCTGGGTGCTCTCTACGATGTTTGCCATTGTGCTCAACCATATGGGAGTCCGCATTGAGAATCTGCTTCTTATCTATGTGGTCGGCGTCGTTATCTGCAGCGTGGAGACCAGCAGCATGTGCTGGGGAATTGGTTCATCGGTCGTTTTCGTCTTCACTTTTAATTTTCTGTTTACTGCACCGAAGTTTACCTTCCAGGTGGACGATCCGAATTACGTCATTTCACTGATGATTTTCATCATTGTGGCGTTTATTGTGGCCTCGCTGACTGTTAAGCTGCAGAGGCAGATGGACATTGCCAACAGGAGGACGGAGATTACAACCAAGCTCAATGCGATCGGCAGCGGATTTTTAAATCTGGCAGGCCGACCGGCCATCGCCAGATACAGCTGTGACAGTTTGAAAAAATTGACGGAGAAACGGGTGGATATCCTGATCCGCAGCAGCGACAATGAAGAATTCTCCGACAGTATAGCAGAGTGGTGCTACCGCAATTCCATGATCTGCGGCCACGGAGAGGCTCAGTTTGGTGAAAATACTTCTCTTTACGTTCCGATTAAGAACAGCAACAAGACGTATGGAGTCATTATATTTGACTGCTGTGACGGTGATTTAGAGGAAGAAGAGAGGGTTTACGTGGACACGGTAATCTCCCAGATTACCCTGGTGCTTGAGCGGGAACGGCTGAATGAGGAGAAGGAAGAGACGAAAATACAGATCGAGAAGGAACGGCTGAAGAGTACTCTTCTGAGAAGTATTTCACATGACCTGCGCACGCCGCTGACCGGCATTGCCGGAAGCTCTAATTTTCTCTATGACAACTATGGGAGCCTGGATGAAGAAACTGCAAAGAGTATGCTGAATGATATCTGTACGGATGCAGAGTGGCTGAATTCCATGGTAGAGAATCTGCTGAATATGACCCGCATACAGGAAGGGCGGCTGGATATACAGAAGAAGAAAGAAGTCGTGGATGACCTGATTTCAGGTGCTGTCACCCTGGTCTCCAAGCGGCTGGGAGATCACCGCTTAAAGACCGTCACTCCCCATGATATCGTTCTGCTTCCGGTTGACGCCAGACTGTTTACCCAGGTTCTGGTAAACTTAATTGACAACGCGATCCGGCATTCGGGAAACGATACGACCATTACGGTTTCCGCCCGGGTGATGGGGAACTTTATCACCTTTAAGGTATCGGATAATGGCAGCGGTATCCCGGAAGAACGGTTAGACAAGATTTTTGATAACTTTTTTACGACAGCCTATGAAAACGGCGATAAGCAGCGGGGAGTCGGACTGGGGCTTACGATCTGCAAGGCTATTGTGGAAGCCCACGGAGGCCATATAAAGGCTGTCAATAATGAGGGGGGAGGAACTACATTTCAGGTTGATATGCCAATGGAGGTAAGACAGAATGAATGATGCAGATATCCTGGTCATCGAAGATGACAAGACCATACAGAATTTTATAAAAATAACGCTGAAAACCAAGGGATACAGGTGTGTACTCGCAGACGACGGCCTGACGGGCATCTCGTATTTTTACGCCAATAATCCGGATCTGATCCTGCTGGATTTAGGACTGCCCGATATAGATGGTATGGAGGTATTAGGCCAGATCCGCCAGGAGTCGGAGGTGCCGGTTATCGTGGTATCTGCCAGAGGGATGGAGCAGGAGAAGGTGGGGGCGCTGGATGCAGGAGCGGACGATTATATTACCAAGCCGTTTAATGCCGGGGAGCTGCTGGCCAGAATCCGGGTTGCGCTGCGGCACCGCAGTTCCGCGCCCAGACAGGAGCCGGTCTTTGAACTGGATACCCTGAAAATGGATTTTGAAAAGCGGAAGGTCAGTGTCAGGGGAGAAGAAGTCCACTTGACCCCGATTGAATATAAGATGCTGTCGCTTCTTGTCAATAATTCCGGTAAGGTCCTGACGCATCACTACATTCAGCAGGAGGTATGGGGGTACGATACTACTGACGACTACCAGTCCCTTCGCGTATTTATGGCAAACATACGCCGCAAAATAGAAGAGGATTCCACAAAACCCCGGTTCATCTTGACGGAAGTCGGCGTCGGTTACCGGTTCGTGGAGTCGTAGACAGAAAAATAAGAGGCATTCCAGGCTGCTGAAAGTATGATCAGCCGCCTGGAATGCCTTTTGTTATCTGCGGAGCCGTTTGAGCTGTCCAAGTCCCCGGGACAGGGCGCTGCACAGGGTATTCACACAGAGAACCGCCGTTTGATCAAACACAAAGGCAAACAGGAAGGAGAGGACCAGGGTAACGGCCACTGTGACCGCAGTGCCGCCTAAAATGCCCCAGGAAGAGGCGTAAAGCCCCAGCTGTTCTTCTGCTGTATGATGAAGGATATACCAGTGGATCAGAAGGATGGAAAACCCGTATTTACTGATGATTCTGACTGTCGGCCCCGGTTTTTTTAGCTTTTCTTCCATTCCGGTAAACCAGGAGAAGATGGCTCCCGACATAAACAGCATGGTTGGCGCCTTATTTAAAAATGCATCGGTATAATCCGGCAGAACACAGGATATGGCCGCTGTGATGAGAAATGAGGCTGCCCCGAGAATCATAAACGGTTTTCGGTAACGGGAGGAGAACGGCCTGGTCCAGAAATAACCAAACACGAATACCGATTCCCAGCCGCATAAAAGTGTGACAAAATGGAACTCAATGCCCAAAAGCGGAAGCCAGGACAGCGCTCCGTTCATGAAAAAGGTGAGCACGACAAAAGAAAGCAAAAGTCGGTCAGACATATTCTGTACCATAACCTTGAAAAATGGCGCCGCCAGATAGAAAGCCAGAATCACGTACATCAGCCAGAAGTGGGGATTCCACTGGGAAGGACCGGAAAGAAACCGTCTGCAGGCATCCAAAAGGTTTTTGGGATCGGTCAGTCCGGACTGGTACAGCCCCATATACAGATAGAATAAATAATATACAGCCATGGGGATGACCACTTTAAAGATCCGTTTCCGGTAGAAAACGGAGACTGGCTCTTCCTTTTGATTCAGCAGCAGCGCTCCGCTGAGCATGACAAACAACAGATTGCAGTTTAAAAACAGAACAGCCATAATCCGCAGAGCCATGAAAGCAGACGTTCCGGCTGCCGGCTCAGAATCTGACTGAACCACATGTGCGGCGATCACAAAAACAACTGCAAGCACCCGGATATAGTCATAGGCTTTAATCCGGTTCCTGTCATAACTGGGGTCCCACAACATGCTGCGGATATAGCTGGAAAAAGAACCTGCCTGTTTTAAACGCCGGTAATGGGCATGCAAAACGATAAGAAGTATGAAAATCATCAGGATATATTTTGTCTTAAGCACTGTATTCCTCCGCTGGATTCTGTATTTGTATCAATCATATCTTAAAGAATGCGAAGTAGTCAATCAAAATTCCTGATCCGTCTTTACAGCCTTTTTATATCCGTCACGTATTCCCCCATAGAATCTTAACGACCCGCCATGCTATCATACCCTCAGTTCAAGAAGAGGAGGCTACATTATGGAAATGGGATTTATGTTAGGTATAATCGGACTTACAGCACTTTTTATCCTGGTTTACCTGATTATCATTTTACTGAGAGGTGACAAACAATGACGAATACAGCGATCCAGATGATATTGTATTGTGCCGTTCTCATTGTACTGGCCATACCGCTGGGCAGGTACATAGGAAAGGTTATGAATGGAGAAAAGACAGTTCTGACCAGGCTTCTTTCTCCCGTGGAAAATGGAATTTATAAGGTTTTGAAAATTAACAGAGAAGAAGAGATGGACTGGAAGAAATATGCGGTATGCGCAGGCGTATTCAGCGTCATCAGCCTGGCGGTTCTGTGGCTGATCTTAATGCTTCAGAACATACTTCCGCTGAATCCGGAAGGGCAGGCGGGAACCTCCTGGCATCTGGGCTTCAATACGGCAGCCAGCTTCGTGACAAATACGAACTGGCAGGCTTACTCCGGTGAGTCGGCTCTCAGCTATTTTTCACAGATGATTGGTCTGGGAGTTCAGAACTTCGTTACTCCGGCCGTTGGTATGGCAGTCCTGTTCGCCCTGATCCGCGGCTTTATCCGTGTGAAAAAGAAAGGTATCGGAAACTTCTATACGGATGTGACGAAGTCCACGGTATACGTTCTGATTCCCCTTTCCCTGATTGTATCCGTCTTCATTGTATCCAGAGGCGTTCCGCAGACCTTCCGGGGACACGAGGAGGTACAGCTGCTTGAACCGGTTACGGTTGAGAATGAAGACGGCACTGCCACCGTTGTTGACAAACAGATTGTTCCCCTTGGACCGGCGGCCAGCCAGATCTCAATTAAACAGCTGGGAACCAACGGCGGCGGCTTTTACGGAGTAAACTCCGCCCATCCCCTGGAAAATCCGGATCCATGGAGCAACTTATTTGAAATGATTTCACTGCTTCTGATTCCTGCCGCACTCTGCTTTACCTTCGGAAGGAATATTAAGGATAAAAAGCAGGGAGTTGCGGTATTCCTGGCGATGTTTATCATGCTGGCGCTGGCCCTGGCCGTGGTGGGATATACAGAACAGGTAAGCACACCCCAGATTGCGCAGGGCGGCGCCGTAGATATCAGCACGGCCGGTCAGGCGGGCGGCAACATGGAAGGAAAAGAGACGAGGTTCGGTATTGCAACTTCAGGAACCTGGGCGGCATTTACAACGGCAGCCTCCAATGGCTCGGTTAACTCCATGCACGACAGTTATACGCCGCTGGGTGGTATGATACCGATGCTTCTTATGATGCTGGGCGAGGTGGTGTTCGGCGGTGTTGGCTGCGGTCTCTACGGTATGCTGGCATTTGCGATTCTGACCGTATTCATAGCCGGACTGATGGTTGGGCGTACACCGGAATATCTGGGTAAGAAGATTGAGCCTTATGAGATGAAGATGGCGGTCCTGATCTGTCTGGCAACTCCCATCGGTATTCTGGTGGGCAGCGGTATCGCAGCGGTGCTTCCGGCTACGGCGGACAGCCTGAATAACCCGGGCGCCCACGGATTATCCGAAGTACTTTATGCATACGCCTCTGCAGGCGGCAACAACGGGTCGGCGTTTGCAGGATTTAACGCCAACACTCCATTCCTGAACACAAGTATTGGCCTTGTCATGCTCTTTGTACGGTTCCTGCCGATGTTCGGAGCACTGGCCATTGCGGGCAGTATGGCGCAGAAAAAGAAGGTTGCAGTCAGCGCGGGAACGCTGCCGACCCACAATGCAATGTTTATCTTCTTACTGATTGTGGTGGTTTTGCTGATCGGTGCGCTGAGTTTCTTCCCGGCACTGGCGCTGGGACCAATTGCAGAGTTCTTTGAGATGATAGGTTGATGGAGGAAAAAGGCATGAGTGAAAAGAAAAAGACGAGTATTTTTGCCGATAAGAGGATCATGACCCGGGCCCTGAAGGATTCACTGATCAAATTGGATCCCAGGGAACAGATTAAGAACCCGGTTATGTTCATGGTATACGTTTCGGCAATTCTCACACTGGTAATGTTTGTATTTTCCCTGGCCGGCATCCGGGATGCAAAACCGTGGTTTATTCTGGCAGTGTCCGTTATTCTGTGGTTTACGGATTTGTTTGGCAACTTCGCGGAAGCGATTGCCGAAGGCAGAGGCAAGGCACAGGCAGATGCCTTAAGGGCCAACAGAAAAGACGTTATGGCGCTTAAGATTCCGTCTCCGTCACAGAAGGAGAAGGGAACGCGGGTCACCTCCACGGAGCTGAGAAAAGGTGATTTGGTTTATGTGGCGGCAGGGGAACAGATCCCTGCCGACGGAGATGTCGTAGATGGCGCGGCCAGTGTGGATGAGAGCGCCATCACAGGCGAGTCCGCCCCGGTAATCCGGGAGAGCGGCGGTGACAGAAGCGCTGTGACCGGCGGTACTACGGTAACCAGTGACTGGCTGGTTATTAAAGTCAGCAACAATCCCGGTGAGAGCTTTATGGATAAAATGATTGCAATGGTGGAAGGTGCATCCAGAAAGAAGACGCCAAATGAACTTGCATTACAGATCTTTCTGGTTGCTTTATCCATAATCTTTGTGCTGGTGACGCTTTCCCTTTACGCCTACTCCATGTTTTCGGCAGGTCAGAAGGGAATCGAGAATCCTACGGCAGTCACCTCACTGGTTGCACTCTTAATCTGTCTGGCGCCGACGACGATCGGCGCGCTGCTTTCCGCGATCGGTATAGCGGGTATGAGCAGGCTTAACCAGGCCAACGTTCTGGCTATGAGCGGCAGAGCAATAGAAGCCGCGGGCGACGTTGACATCCTGATGCTGGATAAGACAGGTACGATTACCCTTGGAAACAGACAGGCGGATGCATTGATTCCTGTGGACGGTGCTGACCGGACGGAACTGGCGGATGCGGCCCAGCTTTCGTCTCTGGCGGACGAGACGCCGGAAGGACGAAGTATTGTGGTACTCGCCAAGGAACAGTTCGGTTTGAGAGGACGCAACATGGAAGAGCTCCATGCGGAATTTGTCGAATTTACTGCCAGGACCCGTATGAGCGGAATCAATTATCAGGGCAACGAGATCAGAAAGGGGGCCGCGGATGCCGTGAAGGCCTACGTACTGGCTAACGGTGGCGTTTACAGCGCGGAATGTGATCAGGTGGTAACAAAGATCGCAAACCAGGGCGGCACTCCCCTGGTCGTTGCAAAAAATCACAGGATTCTCGGTGTCATCGAGTTAAAGGATATTGTGAAGGAAGGCGTAAAGGAGAAATTTGCGGACCTTCGTAAGATGGGGATCAAGACCATCATGATTACCGGCGATAACCCGCTTACCGCGGCATCCATTGCGGCGGAGGCCGGTGTTGACGATTTCCTGGCCGAGGCGACGCCGGAAGGAAAGCTGAAGATGATCCGTGATTTCCAGTCTCAGGGCCATCTGGTAGCCATGACGGGCGACGGAACGAACGACGCCCCGGCCCTGGCCCAGGCCGATGTGGCTGTGGCCATGAATACGGGCACCCAGGCGGCAAAGGAAGCGGGCAACATGGTGGATCTGGATTCCTCGCCGACCAAGCTGATCGATATTGTAAAAATAGGAAAACAGCTCCTGATGACCCGCGGAGCGCTGACGACCTTCAGCATTGCCAATGATGTGGCGAAGTACTTTGCTATCATTCCGGCGCTGTTTATGGGGCTTTATCCGGGGCTGGCAGCTCTCAATATTATGAATTTATCGAGCCCGTACAGCGCAATATTTTCGGCACTGATCTATAATGCGCTGATTATCGTGGCCCTGATTCCGCTGGCATTAAAGGGCGTGAAGTACAGGGAAGTGCCGGCGGCAAAGATGCTGACCGGAAATCTGCTGGTATATGGACTGGGCGGCATCATAATCCCGTTTATTGCGATTAAAGTCATCGATGTAATGATTGTAGCGCTTGGATTCGCATTATAGAATGGAAGTGGCCGGATATGTATGATGACATCTTTAGCAACAAGGTGTATATATTATTTCGCAATGCTGTGATCACCGTGATTCTGCTCGCGCTCGGAAGCCTGATTGCGTCGGGAATCGTGGAGACAGTGGTTTGTGAATGGATATAAAGAGGAGAAAAGGATTATGAAGACGATAAAATCAGTGATACCGAAGATGTTAGGATTCTTCCTGATACTGACCGTGATCTGCGGAGTGGTGTTTCCGCTGGTGGTCACCGGAATAGCGAAAGTATTTTTCCCGAAACAGGCCACGGGATCCATTCTGGTCGGGGAGGATGGAACGAAATACGGAAGTGAGCTGCTGGGCCAGCAGTTCACAGAAAACAAGTATTTATGGGGACGTATCATGAATGTGGATACCTCCACCTTTACCGGTGAGAATGGAGAGCCGCTCATGTATTCCTGGGCTTCGAATAAGACACCGGCCGGGGAAGAACTGGAGGAATTGATTGCAGAGCGGGTTGAGAAGATCAGAGAGGCTCAGCCGGAGAAAGAAGGCCAGCCCGTCCCGCAGGACCTGGTTACCTGCTCAGGGAGTGGCCTGGATCCGGCCATATCACCGGCGGCAGCCGAATTCCAGGTGTCGAGAATCGCCAGGGAGCGCGGGATCACGGAGGACGATGTGAGAGCCATCATTGAAACGTATACGGATGGCCGTGTACTGGGTGTATTCGGAGAACCGGCCGTCAATGTGCTGAAGGTAAATCTGGCACTCGACGGCATCACGTGGAAGGAATAGACGAAAAACTTCCAGAGGCAGCTGGCAATCGTGAGGGGTGGGAAATGAAAAAAAATGATATTGACGAAATGGATAAAAAACGTGACCCGGAGAAGATTCTTCAGGAGATAAAGGAACAGGAAGAAGAGCAGGAAGAAACGGGCATAAAAAGACGGGGAAAACTGAAGATATTTTTCGGTTACGCCGCCGGTGTGGGAAAGACGTACGCCATGCTGGATACCGCCGGAGAGGCAAAAGCGGCGGGAGCGGATGTTGTGGCCGGCTATATAGAGCCGCATGCCAGACCGGATACCATAGCGCTTTTAGAAGGTCTGGAGGTGCTGCCCCCGAAATTAATTGACCACAAGGGGATTAAGCTTCGGGAGTTTGATCTGGATGCCGCTCTTTGGCGAAAGCCGGAGATTCTCCTGGTGGATGAGCTTGCTCATACCAATGCGGAGGGCTGCCGTCACAGGAAGCGTTTTCAGGATATTCAGGAGCTTTTAGACGCAGGGATTGACGTATATACGACAGTGAACGTCCAGCACTTAGAGAGCCTTCATGATATCGTGGCTTCTATTACCCATATACGGGTGAACGAACGGGTGCCTGACCGTATCTTTGATGAGGCGGATAAGATTGAACTGGTGGATATCGAACCGGAGGAGCTGCTTACCAGGCTGGCGGCCGGAAAAATCTACGGAAAAAATCAGGCTGGCCGGGCTATGAGCAATTTTTTTACCAAAGAGAATTTAACGGCTCTGCGTGAGATCGCGCTGAGGCGTACGGCAGACCAGGTCAATAAGGCCGTGATGAAGGAACGGCAGGCGGCGGGCCGCGATTATTATACGGGAGAGCACGTTCTGGTATGCCTGTCCCCGTCTCCAACCAATGAGAAGGTGATCCGGACGGCCGCAAGGATGGCGGGAGCCTTCCGAGCGGAGCTCTCCGCCGTCGTTGTGGAGACGCTGGAAGCGGCGGAGAGAGAAGAAAAAGTCCGTAAGACGATGGAGAATAATATCACTCTGGCAAAACAGTTCGGAGCCAAAGTCGTGACGCTTTACGGCGATGATATAGCGGAACAGATTGCCGGCTATGCGAAGAATAACGGGGTATCAAAAATTGTAATTGGAAGAACGGTGAGACCCACCGGGTTATCCGCAATTGTAAGACGGAGGAGGAACTTAATTGACAGACTGATTGCCCTGGTTCCGGGGATGGATATCTATGTGATACCGGATGTGCGGGCAGCAGTACAGAAGCACCGCCATCTTACAGGGAAGAATCCTGCTGCAGTGGAGCCGGTGCGGGTGGCTGTGGATGCGGCTGCAGCCGTCTTTCTGCTGGCATCAGCCACCATTCTGGGACAGGGAATAGAGGCCTGCGGTCTGGGAGAGATGAATCAGATCATGATTTATATTATGGCAGTGATTCTGATATCAGGATTTTCCAGATACAGGGTGACCGGCGTGATGGCCTCCGCAGCCTCGGTGCTGCTGTTTAACTTCTTTTTTACAGTTCCCAGATTTACATTTCAGGCGGTGGCCTCAGTCTATCCATTTACATTTCTGACCATGCTGCTCTGCGCCCTGACGGTCAGTTCTCTGGCAGCCAGGCTGAAGCGTCAGGTGCGTCTGTCGAAAGAAGAATCGGAAAAGATGCAGATACTGATTGCCATCAGCAATAAACTGAAGCTGGCTGCGGACAGCGACGAGATACTGGATATCTGCGCGAAACAGGTAATGAAATTACTGGAAAAAAATGTGATTATCTATCATGCCGTGGGAGGAGAAGTAAAACAGCCCAGAGTCTATTTATCTAATGATGCTGAGGAAATGGCCGGCGGCATTCTGCTTAACGAAGATGAGACGGCTGTGGCCGGATGGGTCTGCAAGAATTGCCACAAGGCCGGCTGCACCACCAATACCCTTCCGGGAGCGGCCGGTTTATACATTCCGATTCAGAAGGATGGCCGGGTATTCGGGGTAATTGGAATCGATTTAAAGGAAGGTGCGCCGATCAAACCGAATGATAAGAATGTACTCCACGTAATTCTGGATGAGACGGCGGTCGTACTGAAAGCCCAGATGATACACGGATATTTATAGAATGTTTATGAGTGCAGCGGTCTCAACCGTAGAATCTTTATTCTGTCGTGCGATATAATAAAGACAGAAAAGGAGGGGATCGCAATGTTGGAAGCATTTTTAACAAACCTGGCTCCTGTAAAGAGAATGGCAGACAGACTGGAACAGAAGCATTCGGTATTGAGCATGCTGGTATTCCAGATAGCAGTGGCTCTGTTTTTAATCGCCGCAGTAGGAGGAATCGCCCTGGCAGGCGGAGGCCTGATATGGCTGTTCTACCACCTTGTGGGAACGATGTAGGCGGAAATAGAACGTCGATATAAATATAGAATTTAAAACATTATATAATATAAAATACAAAATACCGGAACCGCGTTGTTCCCCCATTTGACAGGGGAAATATACGGTTCCGGTATACTTGGTTATCCGGTGCTTTTATTAATAGGTGCCGGAAAATGGAAATGCCGGTGAATGGACCTGTCACGGCTGCTTATACAGGTATTCGATCAGGTCCAGGGATCTCTCCAGACCGAGCTTGCTTACATTGATCAGAAGCTGATGGGAATCCGGGCTGCCCCAGTTCTGATCGGTATACGTCTCATAGTAATTCTTCCTTCTGCGGTCTGTTCTCTTGATTGCGGTGGCTGCTTCCTTTTCCGTTAAATGATAGCGGTCCATAATTCGTTCGATGCGGTCTTTCATATCGGCGCAGATGAAGATATTCAGACAGTCGGGATTCTGACGAAGAACGAAATCAGCGCACCGCCCTACGATAATACAGGGACCCCGTTTGGCCAGGCTCTCAATGATGGAAGACTGTGCTAAGTAGGTGCTGTCGTTTAAGGGCAGTCCGTAGCCGGTGAAAGAATTCACATGGTCCGGGTAGCGGTAGGCAGACAGAAAGGTATTTAAAACGGATTCGTCCACCTCTTCCACGCTGATCTCCGACAGTCCCATCTTCTCGGCTGCCATCTCCACCAGATCCCGGTCGTAAAGCGGAATGTCCAGTGCTTTTGACAGCCTCTCACCGATCTCGTGGCCACCGCTGCCGAACTGACGGCCGATGGTGATTATTTTATGTCCCATAACATCCACTCCTTTCAAAAGAATCTCATGTGCGTATGCAATTGTGCAATAATAATGATTTTATATCTTTATTATATCGTATTCAAGGTGAAAAAGATAGAAAAATATGAAAATAATCCGGTTTTATTTTTTATCGTCTGTTCATAGAATGAATCATAATAGTGAGAAAGCCGGAGATGGAAATGAAACTGAGATGGAAAATAATATGTCTGTTTGCCGTCCTTGCGCTGGATATTGCGCTGGGAAGAAGCATGTATGGCTTTTATCAGGAAGCTAAGAGTACGCTGTTTCTTCCGGCTGACGCCGGGGATTCGGCGCAGAGCGAGGTGCGGCGCCAGTTTTCCGGGGAAAAACAGATTGCGCTTACCTTCGACGACGGTCCTCATTCCGTCTATACCAGCCAGCTGTTAGACGGACTCAGAGAGCGGGGCGTACATGCCACGTTTTTTCTCCTGGGGGAAAATATCGACGGAAAAGAAGGGGTGATCCGCCAGATGAAGGAGGATGGCCATCTGATTGGAAATCACGGATATACCCATGTGCAGATGAGTAAGGAGACGCTGGAAAGCGCCTGCGGACAGATCGGGGAGACCAACCGGAAAATCGAAGAGATTACAGGACAGAAACCGGAATATCTTCGGCCCCCTTACGGATCGTGGAATGAGGAGCTGGAGTGTGCGACCGACATGACGGTGGTGCTGTGGTCGGTGGACCCCCTTGACTGGAAGCTGCAGAATACGAATAAAGTGGTGAAAAAGATCGTGAAGAGTGCAGAGCCGGGAGATATTATACTTTTACATGATGTTTTTCCCACGTCGGTGCAGGCGGCGCTGGAGGTGGTCGATACTTTAAAAAAACAGGGATATACGTTTGTCACGGTGGATGAATTGTTGGTGGACTAACCATTGACACTTTGGGAAACCGGGGCTATACTTTTGTTACGACTGATGGGTTTCCGGCAGCTTTACCACGTGAGTCTGCCGGGAGTGATATTGTATACAATGCAGGAGAAGGACAATGGATTTATTTGATTTTATGAGAGAGAACACCATGGATAAGGAATCTCCGCTGGCATCCCGGCTGCGGCCGGCGACCCTTGACGAGGTGGTGGGGCAGCAGCACATTATCGGGAAGGATAAGCTGCTGTACCGGGCGATCAAGGCGGACAAGCTGGGTTCCGTCATCTTTTACGGGCCGCCCGGGACGGGAAAGACGACGCTGGCGAAGGTGATTGCCAATACCACCAGCGCAGATTTTAAGCAGATCAACGCCACGGTTGCCGGCAAAAAGGATATGGAGGAGATCGTGAAGGAAGCCAGGGATTCCCTTGGGATGTTCGGGAGGAAGACGATCCTGTTCGTGGACGAGATCCATCGTTTTAATAAGGGACAGCAGGATTATCTGCTTCCGTTTGTGGAGGACGGGACGCTGACTCTGATCGGAGCCACCACAGAGAATCCGTACTTTGAGGTGAATGGAGCGCTTCTTTCCCGTTCCCGTGTGTTCGAACTGAAACCGCTGGAGCGGGAGGATATCAGGGAACTGATCCGCAGGGCTGTTTATGACAGGGATAAGGGCATGGGTGCCTACAATGCGGTGATTGATGAGGAGGCCATGAACTTTCTGGCGGATGTGGCTAATGGAGATGCCAGAGCCGCGTTAAACGCCGTGGAGCTGGGAATTATGACGACAGAGCGGGATGCAGCTGATGGAAAGATTCATATCGACATCGACGTGGCCCAGGAGTGTATTCAGAAGCGGGTAGTGCGTTACGACAAGGACGGGGACAACCATTACGATACGATCTCTGCATTTATTAAGAGCATGCGGGGGTCCGATCCGGATGCGGCTGTCTATTATCTGGCCAGAATGCTGTATGCAGGCGAAGATATGAAATTTATAGCCAGACGAATCATGATCTGTGCGGCCGAGGATGTGGGAAATGCAGATCCGCAGGCGCTGGTGGTAGCCGTGGCGGCGGCTCAGGCAGCAGAACGGATCGGTCTTCCGGAGGCTCAGATTATTCTCTCCCAGGCTGTTACCTATGTGGCTTCGGCACCCAAGAGCAATGCGGCCTGCAACGCGGTCTTTGAGGCTCTGGAGGCGGTGCGTTCGAGTAAGACCATGCCGGTTCCGGTTCATCTGCAGGATGCCCATTACAAGGGGGCGGCGAAGCTGGGACACGGGCAGGGGTACTTATATGCCCATGATTTCCCTAATCATTATGTGAAACAGCAGTATCTGCCTGACGGCATGGAGGAAAGAGTGTTCTACCGGCCGACGGAGAACGGGTATGAGAAAAAAATAAAGGAACACATGGAGTTTATCCGAAGCGAGGCGGAGGAATCGTGAGAAAGGCGGAATTTGTGAAATGAGCATACCAGACAGAAATAAACGCCGCATGATCATTCTGTCCCTCGATGCCGTGGGAGGAAGGGATCTGGCATATATGGAGACGCTGCCCAATTTCGGTTCGTTCTTTAAACGGGCGGCCGGCTGCGGGGAGGTGGTGAGCGTATATCCAAGCCTGACGTATCCGGCCCATGTGAGCATCGTAACGGGCCGGTACCCGAAGAATCACGGGATCGTCAACAACTTACAGGTTCAGCCGGAGCGGGAACCGTCGGACTGGTTCTGGCAGCGGAAATACGTGCGGGGGACGACCCTGTATGACGAGGCGGTGAAGCGCGGTTACCGTGTCGCCTCCCTTCTGTGGCCGGTTATGGGAAAGGCGAAGGTTCATTATAATCTGCCTGAGGTGCTTCCGAACCGGCCGTGGCAGAATCAGCTGGGAGTGTGCGTGATGAATGGGACGCCTCTTTACGAGCTGGAGCTCCAGATGAAGTTCGGCTCCCTGCGGGATGGCATCAGACAGCCGCAGCTGGATCACTTCGTCCACGCCTCCATGCTGCATACGATGGAGAAATACAGGCCCGATCTGATGCTGGTTCATCTGACCGATGTTGACACGAACCGCCATTTGTACGGACTGGACAGCCCGGAAGCGATGGCGGCCCTCAGACGCCATGACGAAAGGCTTGGAGAGCTTCTTGGACTGCTCCGCAAAATGGGGCTGGAGGAAGAGACGGATGTCGTAATACTGGGAGATCACTGCCAGCTGGATGTAAAGGAAGCGATTTATCCCAACTACTATTTTGTAAAGGCCGGACTGGCCGAAGTAAAAAAAGGCAGAATCCGTAATTGGAGAGCAATCGCCAGGGACTGTGACGGTTGCTGTTATATCTATGTAAAGGACCCGGAATGCGTCAGGCGGACGGAAACCCTGGTGACTCGCATGATGGAACGGGAAAACAGCGGGATCGCCCGTATGTTCACCCGGGAAGAAGCGGCCGCACTGGGGGCAGATCCGGAATGTGCGTTTGTGCTGGAAGCGGCAGATGGGTATTACTTCCAGAACGGCTGGGAAGAATACAGGAGAAAGGCAGGCGCTTCCGACCATCATACGGATTTTCATATCCAGGCGGCGACTCATGGATATCTTCCTGACCGGGATGGGTACCGGACATTTTTTATGGCAGCAGGTCCTCATTTTTTAAAGGGGGCCCGGGTGGAGAAAATGTCACTGGTCGATGAAGGGCCGACGCTGGCCGGAATTCTGGGCCTGGATCTGGGCCAGGTGGATGGACGGACGGTGAACGAACTGATTCGTTAACCGTCCGTTAAAAAAAACTTTCCTTTTTGGCAATCAGGGTATATAATAAAGCTATCGTACGACCTGACGTCAGATTTTATTTACATCTGTTTACGATATTCTATCGTAGATAATTCCCATGAATATGAAAGAACTGTCATATGGAGTAGTTAAAATAAGGAGAACGTTATGCGTGAAAAATTAGAGACATTATCATTGGCTAAATTAAAGGAGTTTGCCAAAGAACAGGAGATCAAGGGCTACGGTTCCATGAGAAAGGCGGAACTGATTGATATTCTCTGTGCAAAGGCGGAAGAAAAGGAAGGAATAAGTGCTCCGGCAGTTGTTTCAACCGGGAATGACGAGCCTTCTGCGAATGACGTGGAACCGGCGAAAAAAGCCGGCGAACCGGTGAAGAGAGAAGCAGAACCGGCTAAGGAGGAGAAGGCCCCTGCGCCCGCTCAGACACAGGCAGCCCCTGCAAACAGAGTGAATCCGAATGAAAAGAAGAGAACCGTGGTTCGTTCCTACCGCCAGGAAGGAACGCAGAGAACCGGTAATTACAGGCAGGGCCAGAGTGATGCCGCGGAGAGAAATGACCGTCAGGAGAGAAACGACCGCCAGGATAGGCCGGAGCAGCGTCAGGAGAGGAACGACCGTCAGGAGAGACAGGAACAGCGTCAGGACATGAACCGGATGGAATCCATCAGGGAGACGGCCGAGGAGGCACGCCCGGAATTCCAGCCAAGTCCGGAACTTCAGGAACTGGACAGCGGCGTCGATGCGTACGGCATTTTAGAGGTGATGCCGGATGGATTTGGTTTTATCCGGTGTGAGAATTACCTGCCGGGTGAGAACGATGTCTATGTGGCTCCGTCTCAGATCCGCCGGTTTAATATGAAGACAGGTGATATTATACAGGGCAGCCGCCGGGTGAAGACTGCTGCGGAGAAGTTTGCAGCCCTGCTGTTTGTAAAATACATTAACGGTTATCCGGCAAGCGTCGCGGAACACAGACCGAATTTTGAGAATATGACCCCTATTTTCCCCAATGAGAGGCTTCATATGGAGACGACGGGGGGCCGCAATACCACGGCCATGAGAGTACTCGATCTCCTGTCCCCGATCGGTAAGGGACAGAGAGGTATGATAGTATCTCCGCCAAAGGCAGGTAAAACCACGCTGTTAAAGCAGGTGGCCAAGGCGGTTACCGTCAACCATCCCGATATGCACGTCATCATTTTGCTGATCGACGAGCGTCCTGAGGAGGTTACGGACATAAAGGAGTCGATAACCGGTAATAACGTGGAAGTTCTCTATTCTACTTTCGACGAGCTTCCGGAGCGTCATAAGAGGGTTTCCGAGATGGTCATCGAGCGCGCAAAGCGCCTGGTGGAGCATGGACGCGACGTTATCATTCTTTTGGACAGCATCACGCGGCTGGCCAGAGCCTATAACTTAACGGTAGCACCCAGCGGCCGTACGCTGTCCGGCGGTCTCGATCCGGCGGCCTTACACATGCCGAAACGTTTCTTCGGTGCAGCCAGAAACATGAGGGAGGGCGGAAGCCTGACGATTCTTGCGACAGCCCTGGTAGATACGGGAAGCCGTATGGACGACGTTATCTATGAGGAATTTAAGGGAACCGGCAACATGGAGCTGGTGCTTGACCGGAAGCTGTCTGAGAAGCGGATTTTCCCGGCCATCGATATCTTAAAGTCCGGTACGCGAAGAGACGATCTGCTCCTTACGAGGGAAGAGGCCGAGGCCGTGGATCTCATACGCAAGGCGACCAATACCCTGAAGGCCGAGGACGCAGTGGAGAAGATCTTGGATCTGTTCACCAGAACGCGGACAAATCGGGAGTTTGTGGATATGTCGAAGAAGATTTTCCGATATTAATGTTTTGTCGGTCTTTGTAAAAAATATGCTTGCATTAAAAAATATTCTATGATATACTGTATAAGCTGTTTATTAGAGAAAATGGATATTATGAAAGCAACGAGGAGTCTTGACAGATAAAAGATGAATCGTCTAAACAAACTGGCGGTCAATACCATCCGAATATTCGGATGCTACAGCAAAGCTGCTATATCATTTTGGATTTCCCATCCAGAGTGCGGATTGATATAATCGGATCAAACAGCAGTTTGCTTGCTGTGTCATTTTGAGTTTATAAAAACTCAGGGTGCAGATTGAAATAAAATAATAGAAATCAGATTAGGTGAGGTGAAAATCATGAAAGAAGGAATCCATCCAAATTACTACCAGGCCAAAGTTGTATGCAACTGCGGTAATGAATTTGTAACCGGTTCTACAAAGGAAGATATCCACGTAGAAGTTTGTTCTAAGTGCCATTCATTCTATACCGGCCAGCAGAAAGCTGCTGCTGCACGTGGACGTATTGATAAATTCAATCGTAAATATGGCGTTAAGGCCGCTGAATAAGTTAGAGCAAAGAAAAGGTTGAGTTTGGTGGAAACACTTTAGCTCAACCTTTTTTGGGATTTATAGAGAGGTGGTAACATATGAAGTATTCAGGGATCGGCGGACAGGCCGTGATTGAAGGCGTTATGATGAAAAACGGGGATGAGTATGCCACCGCAGTCCGCAAGCCGGACGGAGAGATTGAAGTGAAAAAGGATACGTACGTCAGTATGGGAGAGAAGGTAAAGTTCTTTTCTCTGCCGTTTGTGCGGGGAGTATTCAGCTTTGTCGATTCCATGGTGCTGGGGATGAGGTCTCTGACGTTTTCAGCCAGTTTTTTTGAGGATGATGAGGATGCGGGGGAACCCGGGAAATTTGAACAGTTTTTGGACCGTGTCTTCGGTGAGAAGCTGGAAAAGGCTTTGATGGCGGTGGTGATGGTATTTTCGGTGATCATGGCAATTGGTATTTTCATGGTTCTTCCATTATTTCTGGCGAATATTTTCCACCGTTTTATCGCATCGCAGACCGTGATGGCGGTGGTGGAAGGGGTAATCAGAATTGCTATTTTTATTGCGTACATCAAGATTATTTCCCACATGGAGGACATACGCAGAACGTTTATGTATCATGGAGCGGAGCATAAGTGTATTAACTGTCTGGAACACGGTCTGGATCTGACGGTAGAGAATGTCAGAAAAAGTTCCAAAGAGCACAAGCGCTGCGGTACCAGCTTTCTGCTTATCGTGATGGTAATCAGTATTCTGTTTTTTATGGTGGTGCGGGTGGACACAGTCTGGCTGCGTGTAGTCAGCAGAATCGTTCTGATTCCGGTTATCGCGGGGGTATCCTATGAATTCCTGCGTCTGGCAGGCAGGAGTAATTCGAAGATCATGGATATTTTAAGCCGTCCCGGCATGTGGATGCAGGGACTTACCACGACAGAACCGGATGACAGTATGATCGAGGTCGGCATCGCGTCCGTGGAGGCGGTTTTTGACTGGCGGGAGTTTTTAAATAAGAATTTTCCGGAGAAGCAGGGATGAAACTGACATTACAGACATTATGGGAGGAAGGCGCGGAGAGCCTTAGGCGGTCCGGAATCGGTGAGGCGGAGCTTGATGCGAAGTATCTGCTTTTTGAAGCGTTTCAGACAGATATGGTGCATTTCCTCATGCACAGAAACGAAGAGGTGAAGGATGAGGATTCGGTTAAAAGAACCGTAGCGGATTACCGCAGGATGATAGAAAAGCGGTCGGAGCGGATTCCGCTCCAGCAGATTACGGGCAGCCGTGAGTTTATGGGACTGGAGTTTTCGGTCAATGAATACGTGCTGATTCCGCGTCAGGATACGGAGACTCTGGTGGAGCAGGTTTTGAAGGATTTTCAGGGAAAGAACCCGGAAGTTCTGGACCTTTGCACCGGAAGCGGCTGTATCGGCATAAGCCTGTCAATCCTTGGAGGCTGGCAGGAGGTGACGCTGGCCGATATTTCTTTGAAAGCGCTTTTGGTGGCGAAAAAGAATGCGGAAGATTTGATGACTGCGAAGCTGCATCCCATCAGGCTTTCGTCGGAAGGTCAGAAGGAAAGCCCCTGGAGATGGAGGCTTACCTCCGAATTGCCGGGCATGGAAGACAAAACGGCGGGCGTACAGAATATTACGCTGGTAGAAAGCGATCTGTTCTCCTCTCTCTCCGGTGACGGTAAGCGGAAGTTTGACGTAATCGTTTCGAATCCGCCGTACATTCCTACGAATGTGATCGAGGAACTGGAACCGGAGGTCAGGGATCACGAGCCGAGGCTGGCGCTGGACGGAATGGAAGACGGCCTGTATTTTTACAGACGGCTGGCGGCAGAATGCGGCAGTTATTTAAAGCCGGGAGGGACCGTTTATTTTGAAATCGGATACGATCAGGGCCAGGCGGTGAGCGGGCTCCTTCGGGAAGCCGGCTTTCAGAATGTGCTGGTGTATCAGGACGCGCCGGGGCTTGACCGGGTGGTTAAAGGTACCGCGGCTTCATAAGGTTCCTAAGCAAAGTTACTGTAATGTAAGAGTTTGGAGGTTAATTTCCCATGTTTGATAAATTAGACGATATATTGATTCACTATGAAGAGCTGATGCTGGAATTAGGCAATCCTTCTGTAACGGAAGATCAGAACCGTTTCCGCAGGCTGATGAAGGAGCAGGCAGATTTAGCGCCGCTGGTAGAGACTTACACAGAGTATAAGAAGGCGAAGACGGCTGTGGAAGACAGTCTTGCCATTCTGGACGAAGAAAATGACGAAGAGATGCGTGAACTGGCAAAGGAAGAATTATCTGATGCGAAGAAGCAGATCGAAGCGCTGGAGCAGGAACTGAAGATCCTTCTTCTTCCCAAAGATCCGAATGATGACAAAAATATCATTCTGGAAATCCGTGCCGGTGCGGGAGGAGACGAGGCTGCCCTGTTTGCAGCTGAACTGTACCGCATGTACGTCAATTATTCTGAGAGCCAGCACTGGAAAGTGGAGCTGATCAGTGTCAATGAGAACGGAATCGGCGGCTTCAAGGAAGTGGTGGCCATGGTCACCGGAAAAGGCGCTTACTCCAAGTTAAAATACGAGAGCGGTGTTCACCGCGTCCAGCGTGTTCCGGAGACGGAGAGCGGCGGACGTATCCATACTTCCACTGCTACCGTGGCGGTTATGCCCGAGGCGGAGGACGTGGATGTGGTGATCGAGGATAAGGACTGCCGGATTGACGTCATGCGTGCTTCCGGAAACGGCGGCCAGTGCGTCAATACGACGGACTCCGCGGTTCGTCTGACTCATATTCCCACCGGTATTGTTATTTACAGCCAGACCGAGAAATCCCAGCTTCAGAACAAGGAGAAGGCGTTCCGTCTGCTTCGTTCCAAGCTGTATGATATGGAGCTGGAGAAAAGGCAGAATTCTGAAGCGGAAGAGCGCCGGAGCCAGATCGGTACGGGTGACCGTTCCGAGAAGATCCGCACGTACAATTTCCCGCAGGGACGTGTGACGGATCACAGAATCAAACTTACGCTCTATAAGATTGATTCGATAATGAACGGAGATATCACGGAACTGTTAGACAGCCTGATTGCGGCCGACCAGGCGGCAAAGCTGGCGAAGGTGAATGAGAACGTATAAGCAGACTGTGTAACGGTTTGGCGCAGATTCAACGGCGCGAAGCCGGTGCAGATAAGAGGTTGAGAGTGCCGCCCTGTTTTGATAAACAGGGCGTTTTTTGTGTTTGGCTGCATATCGAAACATTTATGTTCTAAATCATATAATGATAGAAAAGACAGTAACATCTCTTAAGAGGTTAATATGGCCAATGACTCCTTAGGTTCCATCATCACACAGGGGAATTTTCTTCGCATCGATCGGGCACTTGTCGAAGAAGTTTCTTCATCCGGCAGAAATACCGGATTTATCATAATTTCCTATTCAGTTCCGTGGCAAAGCGGAATCACTACGATTCAGCAGCTGCGGCTGAATATTAATCAGAATACTGCAGTTATGAATTCTCTCGGAATGCCTATCCGTTTGAGCGATATTCGCAGAGGCATGCGGGTGGATGCTACATTCTCACCGAACATGACCCGGAGCATTCCCCCACAGTCTGCCGCATTTACAATCGTCACAAGACAGCCCTCCAGACCTTCTGTCAGTACCACAACCCAGCGAGTCGTCTGGATCGACTGCAGCAATAGTCAGCTTCTGGCCGGTATGCCCAATAATATCAGCAGAATGACGAGATATAATATTACAAATTCAACGATCATTCTGAATCGGAATGGACTGCCGATTCGTTTATGCGATCTTCGGCCGGGACAGCTGGTAGAAATCACTCATGCCAGTTTCCAGACGGCGAGTATACCGCCTCAGACCACGGCGTATCGGATTCAGGTGAGATAGGCGGGGATTTTCAGGAAATAACTGTGGTAAGCTGTGGAAATAACTCAAAAAAGTAATTCATGAAAGGCTTGTAATGGTGGGGAATACCACTGTTACCGGCCTTTTACGCTGCCATGAAGGATGGAATGATGAAAAATGGATTATGAGAGAGTAAGATTTCCAATGAAGTTCCATTTATAGTTTTCCAGGATCTGTAACATGTGGTATAATGCCATAAGAAGTCGGTGATTTCTTACGAAAATATTTTATCTAAAAGACTGTTCAGGCAGGCTGATTCATCGCATTTTACTCCTGAACGAAGTGAAAGGAATGTAGAGGAGAGATGAAATTAACAGCATTAAAGTGTCCTTCATGCGGTGGTCCTATCGAGTTGGATGAGAAGGACGAGAATGTAGGGTACTGCCAGTACTGTCATACGAAATATTATCTGGAATCGGAACAGCCGAAAGTGTTTATTGAGTATAAGCCGGAAGCCTTTCGCAACAGTATGGCCACGAAGAAGGAGTCGGGAAGCAAAGCGGCAGCCGCAGCCGGAGCGGTGATTGGGGTAATCGGCCTCCTGGCATTGATCCTGGTGCCTCTTTCGGGGACATCAAAGAATTCCAGCCGGTATCCCGACAGGGACATGACAGCCGCGGCCGCTGCATCAGGGGAACAGTCCAGGGAGGAGAGTAAGGTGCCGGTCACCTATTCCTCATCCTTTGAGGTGTTGATAAAAGAGGCTCTGGGAATGAGCATTTCTTCTGTTACGGAGGAGGAATTGGGGCGGTTTAAGTATCTGGCCATGAGAAAAGGGGAGGCCGGCTGGCTGATCACCTACAGCTTTGAAAATCCGGCAGAGGCTGCGGAACAGGGGCAGGATGCGGATATCCATGTGGTTGTCTGCCAGGAGGCGTTAAAGGTTCAGGATATTGCCGCTTTGCAGAAGCTGGAGTATTTAAATCTGGATCATACGGAACTGCCCGAGGGCAGTCTGGAGACACTGGAATCCTTAAAAATGATTACCTGTGACTACATACAGCTGGACATGCTGCGCCTTGCACTGGGAAGCAGAGCCCAAAATCTGGAGCGGTTGAACGCTTCTCATTTAAAGAGTCTGGAAGAGCTGTCCGGTTTTCCAGGCCTGAAAGCGCTGGAAATGGAAGACTGCCGGGATATTGCAGACATATCTGCACTGGCTCAGGTTAAGGATCTGGAACGATTAAAGCTCTGCGACATGGACGAGGTGAATGATTTCACTGTCTTAAATGTGCTTAAGAAGCTTAAGAGCCTGACGATTGATGCAGAAAACTTAAAAGATATCAGTTTTATTAATCATATGCCGGAGCTTGCGCATCTTGAAATTACGGATTCCAGGATTCTCCTGCTGGATCCGCTTTTGGGGAAAGAGAGTCTGAAAGAGCTTGCACTTGTGGATAACAGTGAGGTGCGTGATTATGCTCCTGTCGGGACTCTTGCAGGTCTGGAGACATTGGTACTAAACAAATATACTTCTCAGGACGATCCGGACCTTACGGCTCTTGCCGGTTTGAAGCATGGAGAATTCCATGGGATGATGGGAATTCGCTTTCTCGGAAGTCTGACAGGGCTGGAAGAACTGAAGGTTCAGGGCTGTAATGTGGATCAGCCGTCTGTAATTGCTTCCCTGCCTTTGCTGAAGAAGCTGGTATACCGGAAAAACTGGGGAAACAGCGATGACTTAAGCTTCCTTGCGGGCTGTCAGGGACTTACTTACTTGGACATGAATCATTCGGAATTTTATGGTGATGTGTCCTATGCATTTAATCTTCCTGCACTGGAAACACTGATTCTCGATAGCAGCAGCTTTGAAATAAATTTCGACCGGCTTCAGGATAATCCAGCCTTAAAGGCCCTCTCTTTAAACCGCGTGAAATTGTATAAGAATATAGAAATGTGGTCCGATGGCATGGTTCGTTCAATCAACTACGATAATGTACTTCTCGATGAGAATACGGAGTTTTTAGCTCATTATCCCTCTCTGGAATACTTGAGTCTTCGGGAAAACCAGCTTACTGATCTCCAGTTTGCCGCTGGACTTAAAAATCTGAGAGAACTGGATGTCGCGGATAATTATGTGACCGACACCCATGTACTGGATCAGTTGGAGTATTTGGGGAAAGGAAGTTCGGTGAAGCGGCCGGTGGCAGACGTAGACTGGATTGATACAGCCGGGGATTTCCATTGATTATTCAGGCGCGAAGCTGCGGCGCCGCCCTGGGCGGATTGAGCAGAATGAAAATCGGAAGGCCGATCTGCTTGATTCGCACAGAGGCGGCAATTTTTATGGGGGAAAAGCGGGGATTGGCTTACCGGATTTTTTATCGGTGAAAATAATTTGAGAGATTTTGAAAAAGTCCTTGATTCTTTTATAATTATCGGTTATACTTGATTTACAACTAAACGAAGTGAAATATACGTAATATTTAGCGCGCTCCGTATCATTATTTTCTAATAATCCAAAGTACTTTATTGATCTGTTACTCTCTTTTTTATTCCCCAATTTTGTTTTATATACTGGTTTTATAAAGATAATTTTATTTAAGAAATACTCAGGTGATGGCGAGTGATCGGGAAATCGGTTGATACATCGGCCGACATGACGCGGCAGCAGGTTTTATGTCTTTTATCAGTTCATTATTTCTGTTTTTCTGTATCCGGAATTAAAATTCTGCCGGAATAATCCAGGAGTTTAGTAAAAATTATTGATTCGGAAGGGGCTGAGGAATGCAGGGGGTTCCTTTTTTAACAACTTAATTACATACACGGTATAAGGAGTGAGAAGAGATGTGCAGAAAATGGCTGTTTTTTTCTCTGGCTGTATTAACCGCTTTGATGGTTATTCCGGCAGATCCGGTTTATGCCCGTCCGAAGCCGGAGATCACAGTGCTCTCAGAGATTATGTTTGGAACGTCAGAAGAAGATGTGCCGGAAATCATTCATGAGGAGGGAGGGCAGTTATATCGATTGAAGAGCTGGGAACTGGAGCCGGTCATTGTGAACCCCAGAGAGAAGTATGTGGAACAGGAGATTTTCTATGAAAGCGTAGAAGGGATAGAGGGTGTTCCTGAACGCCGGAATATTACCTCAGAAGAGGATTTTTCGGGATTGAAGGTGAGCGCCGATTATCCGGTAATTAAAAGAAAGAAGGTGAAGGAAGAATGGCGTGATGATTTCACGTTTCCAGTTGTATTTCATTCCTATGGGGCGGAAGAATATTTCCTGGGCGTAGAAAATGTGCCGGTTGACGGAGACGCACTGCGTTTGGAGCTGTATGAGGAAGCCCTTCTTTCGGAAATTGGAGTAACGACTGAAAATTACAGAATTACCAGTACTGTGTGGGATGGTGCTCCGTACATGGATGAAGACGATATTCTATGCAGAAATGCAACCGCTTTTGGCAAGCGGAAGGTGAGGGATTATCTGGTTACCTATGGAGGAACAGTCAGGTTTCCTGAACTGGAAGGGTATCGGTGCAGGGCTGTATATACTCTGAAGGAGTTTGAACGAACACCGGCTGAAGAGAAGAGTATTGTCAGGAATGGTGCGGTGAACACAGCGGAAGAAGAACGAGATTCTGACTGGATCATCAGAAGGGAGGCCATGGTGATTACAGTGTCCTTAGTACTGGTTCTGTTCATCGTGATGCTGGGGGCATGGCTGATAAAGCGGGGAGTGGAAAAGAGAGAGGAGAGAAGCGAATGATGTGGACAATAAGAAAGAAAAGCCGTTGGTTTGCATTCTGGCTGGGATTGCTGCTGACCGCTGCATTTGCGGTCCCTTCCCATGCGGAATGCGCAGAGAAGAATCGAGCAGATACCGGCCGCTGGGTTTATAGAACAGATTATGGCGCTGCGGAGGAAAACCAAAACAGTATGGAGCAGGGAGGAGCCTGGTACCGTTTGAATGCAGCGGATGAAGTGGATACTGGCTGGATCTTCACGGACGGCTTCTGGTATTTTCTGGATCCAGGAGACGGAATGCAGAAAGGCCGTATGATGACCGGGTGGCAGTGGATTGATGGAAGATGCTACTATTTTGCAGAAACTTCTTCCGATTTCTATCCACAGGGAGCCATGTATGCGGCTTGTAAAACACCGGATGGGTACCTGGTAGGTACAGGCGGAGCCTGGCTGGATGAGCACGGAGACGAGTGGTATATCGCTGGCAGAGGTCTGTCGGCGCTGAAAACAGATGATGGAAATCATCTCCCGGAACTTGATGCAGGCAGAAAAAGAAAGTATGGAAGCGGCGGCGGAGGAGGAAGTACGGGGGGAGGCGGAAGCCGCCTGCCGGAAGGTGGAAATAAAGAAAGTAATACAGATAAGGATCAGCCCGAGGAGAAGAACGATTCGGAACGTGAAAGCTTTCCGGAGACAGATGACAGTACCACGGCCCCGGCAACACCGTCTGATGCGGCGTTGGTTTCATGGGAAGTGCGTTTTGTTGAGGAGAAAGATCCGAATAGAAAGATAATTCGCACGCAAAGTGGAAAAAGTGAGGAAGGAACAGAGGTGACTGTGGATTTTCCGGAGATCGTTCCGGGCAGTGACGGCTGGCAGTATCAGGCGCTGGAAAAAAGCCCCAAACAAATCATGGTGTCCGGCACCGGTATTCAGAAATATACGGTATTGTTTCGTAAAACCGATCGAATCCCAGATGAATCCGGGCAGGAGGAAGGGGAGCGGAGGCTGGAAAGCTGGATCAGGCTGGCTGAACATGCAGATCTTGAAATCACGGGAGGCAGAACGGAAGGCTGGAGCGTGATAACAGAGAATCAGGAGGAGAGCCGGGAACGGCTTCGTAATCTGGTTTCTATGGTACATGACAAAAAGCGGCATGAAATCTATCTGATTGCGCGGAATCATAATCCTTCTACCGTGGTAATCGGCCAGGAATTTCCGGATATATTGAATATTTCAGGACTGCTTATGGATGAATTTGTGAGTTCGGATAACCGCTACAGCGTTTTGCGAATCGGATTTCAGAGAATCTGGAGACCGGAATCCTGTGTTCATAAGATGGAGGCACTGGAGCCTGTAGTGCCGGACTGTATATCCGGTGGTCATGAACGGCGGCGGTGCGCATTGTGCGGTTACGAAGAGACCGTTCAGTTTCCGGCCTCCGGGCACTGTGATGAGGATTTAGACGGAATTTGCGATATCTGCTATCAGGAAATTGATGATGCGGCTGTTCCTCAAACGGGGATTTACCGGGAAGGGGATATACAGATACGAAATATTGGCGGAAGGCAATACCGATTCCGATGCATTGATGAAGATTACAGTGATGACAGAGAGAATCTGGGATATGGAGCACTTTTTCTGTGTGAGACGGTGATACGCTCCGACATTGTAAGTGATCAGCAGTCTGTGAGAAAATGGAAGTTTGGCATGGATAACAACTATAAAACATCCGATGTCCGAACCTGGCTTCAGAAAAATACGGACGCCTCGATGAGAGAGGTATCTTTTGTCTATACCGGCGTGAATACGGCATACCAGGGAAGGACCAGGGTGGGAGAATATGAGCAGTTTACATTTGATGATTTGGAAGGATATGAGAAACCATTCCAGATGATGGAAGATCAAATGTTTATATTTTCTCTGGAGGAAGCGGTAAAATACCGGGATGTTCTGTGGAAATTTGATGGAAGCAGCCAGAATAATCCGCAGTCTCAGTATTCTCCTTATTCCAAAGGATATTATTTGAGAACACCTCAATATGAAGGAGAAGATAACTTTCAATATGGGAAAGGAATATATGTGGTCGATCTGGCGAATGGCAGTCTGCATCCGGTCGAGGTCTCCGATACGAGTATAGGCATCCGGCCGGCTTATGTCATCGCCCGGCGTTAATGCGTGTTTAAAAATGTATTCCTGTCAGCTGACTGAAAGCGATTTTAAACATACTCTGGGAGCAGCAAAGATAAATACTGAGAAAAGGGAGGAAGAAGACGATGAAAGAGAGGAAAGACATGATAGCACAGGACAGGAGAAGATGGTGGAAAAAACTGCTGGCCTGTCACTTATGCGGTATTTTGGTATTTCCGGCCTTCTGTTCCTATCCGGTTTCGGCGCTGGATCTGGAAGGCGGCAGGAAGCAGGCCGCGAGTTCCAGTGCGTTGGAAGCGTTTGGGGAAGCGGAGGAGAATGGCGAATCACAGACTGCGACAGCCTCCGATGCATCGCGTCAGGAGACAAAGGCTTCGCTTTCCAATGCGGTGAGAGCGATAAACTCACTGGGGAATATCTGGGATTCATGGAGTGGAAAGACAAGTTTTGAATTTCTGAATGGAACTCAGGGGGATGGTTCTGAGAGCCGGCCATTTTTGATTAAGAACCGGGAACAGCTTATGGGGCTTTCGGAACTGACCGCGATGGGGATGACAGTTCCGGATGCGGAAGGTGCAGACTATGCGGGGGATTATACGGGATGTTTCTTTGCCCTTGGCGGAAATATTGACATGCAGGGGGTGGACTGGATTCCCATCGGTTTTTACCGGGACTCTTCAGAGATGCCGGGTGAGGTGGAGTATGCGTTTCAGGGGGATTTTGACGGGAATGGATATACGATCAGGAACCTGCGGCTAAATAAACTGGGGAATTACGATCACATTGGTTTGTTTGGTGCGATCGCTAATTCAAAGATTCACGATTTCTGTATGATCCCGGATACGGAGATAAAAGGAAATGACAGAATAGGAACGGTAGCCGGCTATGCAGTTGATTCAGAAATCCGGAATGTGACAGTCAAAAATGCAGCGCTGAACACTTCCGGAATTGTCGGAGGAATAGCAGGAGAGATAAGCGGAACCATAATTGAGAACGCCGTGTGCGATAACGTTCTTATTGATGCCCGTGCCGGTAAGGAGGTTATTTATATTGGAGGAATAGCGGGTATCGCATCCAATTCCCTCATCGCAGACTGTACTGTTGCAACCGGCACAGGTAATACGGCACGAATCCAGGGAACCGGATATACAGGGGGAATAGCCGGGCTGCAGAATTCTGCAGATATCTACAATGTCCACGTGAATGGAACGATCGGAGGTTATCATTCCACTGCAATTGGCGGAGTGACAGGAAAGTATGTATCAGGAAAGTTAAAAGTAGCACGGTTTGAAGGCACCATCGGGAATTCGCAGCTGGGAGCTATGGCAAGAGAAGGGGCGTTTATCGGAACAAGGCAGGGGGCAGCCACAAACTTTAACTATATTGACGATGTGGCGTATCTGTTCACCGATCGTGAGAGTAAGATCAGCGCCAATGTATGTGGATCAGAGATCGCGGATGATAATGACTATACCTATGCAGCCCATATCGGATACTGGCACAGCGGTGATTTGCATTACACGCTGGTTCAGGGAGGAACCAGCAAAAATATAACTGACCGGTATTTCTATGAGGAACTGGAAGACGGTATTTTGTCGGTAATGGATGAGACAGATGATAACCGTTATACCATCGATCATTTTGCTCCTGATTCGACAGGACGTCCCGTACGGGGATACTTAATTAATGTAAATCAGATTGACACGACAGCAAATGGCCGGAATTTTTACGATGTGGCAGTGCTGGAAGCAAGGGGAGTATCCCAGTATTCCGGTGTTCTTAATAAGAATCACCGGGGAGCTGTCGCGGCCGGATCGGTTGTCTATGTGAATACATCACCAAACAATACAGAAACAGAGAAATTTCAAATGAACGGAACTCCATATTACATAGATGGAGACGGAATCAAAAAAAACATCGCGTATTCTGCTGACAGTCACTGTTATACCTTTCGTATGCCGGAAGAAGATATCGTGGTAGACGCAGTCTATAAAAAAGTAGCGGCAGCAGTCGATGTACAGCCGGATGTCTGTCATTTTACTGTGACACAGACCAGAACCGGTAATCGGAAGAATCCCGTAAAGACGACAGAAATCCGAAATAAAGCAGGAAAGCTGATTGCCCGGTACATCAACGGACTACTGGAACAGGGAACCGAAGTGCAGCCGGTCACGATACAGGCGGTTATTGATACAAATAATGATGTGAGTGATGAACGGGTGAGATGGAGTATAGACGATGCGGATTTAATCAGACTGGCAAAAAACGATGATGAAGACTCAGATGGATATACTGCAAAATCGGCCAGTATTACGGTAAATTTAAATGCCGGATTTTTTAATGAAATCATCCGTGAGCAGGAGCGAAAGCAGCAGGAGGAGAATTACCGGTACAGAATACCTAATACGATTTATGGGGCTGGTCACCAGAATGGGGCTGTTGCAATTCTGACTGCAGAAACGAGGCCGTCGGCCTCGTTCGAAGGGAAGCCCTGTACTGCTAACTGCCGGATTAATGTAACATTCCAGATTCTCGACAATACACTCGTCGCTGCAGAGGGGGCAGTGCTGGATAAACAGACACTGGAATATACGGTTACGAGACGGTTGACAGGGAACCGGATAGAACCGGAAGAGAGTATTCTGGTAACGGCTCCGCAATCGTTAACTGCTGAATTCGAACCGGATTATTTTTCGAGGGACGAAGTATCGTGGAAGGCCAGTGATCCGGCCGTAATCAGGATAAATGAAGAAGAGGCATCTTATAAAGAAGTTTCGGTATCTGCCTATAAGGATGCAAAATGGATCAGGGATATCATAGCGGCAGATAATGGAAAAAAGGAGAATGACAGCTATACGCTGCTTACTGGAAATGGGGAACGGAGTGCCCGCGTTACAGTAGAAGGGACGGATAAACTCGGGAACCGGGCAACGGCGGAATGCATGGTTACGGTCCGTTTTGTGACAGAAGACAGAACCAGGATTGTTCCTGATGCGGTTAAATTAAATCAAACGGCCATGGAATACCGTCTAACCTATGATAAGGCCGGAGATATTCATTCAGAAACTGTGGGAAAAGGCGGGTTTGAGCGGAGAACTCTGACTGCCGCAGTCAGCCCTGATATTGAAGACAGCGAAAGTCACAGACCATTTGACCGAAGCATAGTGTGGAGCTCATCTGATTCAGAGGCGTTGTCGGTAGACGCAGATGGAACACTTACGGTAAATGACGGAGCGCCGTGGATTTTGGAAGCATTGTCGAGGCAGCCGTATCAGGCTGTAAAAACGGTGGATATTACAGCTGCGGCAAATGACGGACTGCGGACAGACAGATGCAGGGTAACACTGAATTTCCAGGCGAACTGTATCGAAGCGGACCAGGAAAAGGAGGTATTTCCTATCACCCTTACACTGACAGGAAGACGTTCGGCTCCGGTATTGACCTTCAGCGGACAGGAAGCCAGGGAGCTGAGTGCGGTCATCTATTCCAGTCATCCTGATGTAAGCCAAATTGTGTGGTCCTCTGAGGATCCGGATCTGGTGACAGTTACACGGAACGGGACAGTAGCTCCGGTATTGCTGGACGAAAATAATGAACAGAAGGCTCTGTGGATTAGAGATCTGTTAAGATCCGGGGCATACAGCGGTACGAAAACGGTATTGGTTAATGCGTCAACGGCCGACGGAAAAATGAAGGATTCCGTATTGATTGAATTAAATCTCAAGGTGATTGATCGTACCTACCCGTCTGGGGGATCAGGGGGCGGTGGTACCGGGGGAATGAGCACCACTACCGGTGTGACGCCTTCCGGAAAAACAACCGGGCAAGCGGGAGCGAATGGTGCAGTCACCGGTACCTGGACTCAGACTGCAAATGGAAAATGGATCTTTGCATCTGACAGGACATATGCAAATGAATGGGCCTATATTAACAATCCATATGCAGCCGGGAACCAGCCGGAGGCAGCCTGGTTTCGATTTGATGAGGAAGGATTTATGGTTACGGGCTGGTTTACGGATCAGAATGGAAATCTTTATTATCTGAATCCGGCAATAGACGGGACACAGGGGCAGATGCTTACGGGGTGGCAGCAGATTGATGGGAGCTGGTATTATTTCAATTCATCTTCAAAGGAAGTAATGGGAAAGCTTTTAACCAATACGGTTATTGACGGAAGTTTCCTCGTGAATGAAAAAGGGCAGTGGATACCATAACGTACAAATCTTCTGCCGGTATGAGATCTAGCCCGGAATCCTGGGCCCGTTCATTTTACCCAAAGGAGGAACTATGAGAAAAGGAATGTGGAAGGAAACGGCAAAAAGGCTGGCTTCGATTTTTCTGGCTGGTATGATTCTGGCAGCGACCGTGGTTACACCGGTTTCTGCAGTTCATACTTACTACTGGCCGGATGCTGTTACTGCAGATGCAATGGCAATAAAGAACTGGACCTGGACGGCAGAAGGAGAAGAGGCGGCACGAAACCCTTCTGTGGGACTTGTTCCTACAGGATTATCACAGCAGGAAACGGCCTTGATGGGAGGCTATACAAGCAAGTTCTGGTTTCAGGCGGAAAAGGCTAAGACAATCACAATTCCCGGAACCTCGGCAGAACTTGATTTTTCTAAATTTCATCACCGTTACTTTGCCTGTGCGGACAGTCATAATACCGGATTTTTTGCGCCTGTGGGGGCGCAGATTGCCTTCCAGAAGATGTATTATCCCACCAACAGCCTGGGAGATTATCCGGATTTTTTAAAGAATGCCCCCATGGATATGAAGACAAAAAAGTTTGCCCTTCTTCTGATCGCTATGATTAGTGCTGCCTATGAAACTCCGGCCATGGAGGACTTAAGGGACTCTGATCGGATGTCCATGTATTATTACCTTCTCTGGGCGTCAATCTGGAGTAATGATAAATATGTGGATCAGGGCATGTTTAAAGGAGAGTCGCCGGAGGGAGACTGGGACTTTGTACAGTACTTTGTAAGAACAATGCTGAACTCGAAGCTGAATCCGGATCCGTATGGGAGCACAGCCATTTATGATGCATTCAAAGACGGAGGCCCGGCACAGAAATATTTCTTTCATTGCTGGAAAGCTGCAAAGTTTCTGTCGACATTTGACTATACGGTCGATATGGGAAGCTCACTGCCTGTCTCGGCGCCTGTGCTGGGTGAGGATGGTATGTATCATATAACATTCACCTATGGAGATCTTTCGGATTATGAAAAAGAAGTATACCGGCGTATGACGGCGGAAAATCTTGCTTCAGGCTGGGAATATACCAATGATGGAAGTTCTATTGATTTTAAGTCGGCGGATGGCGGATCAGACGGCAATGCAATTGCCACGTTAAAGCTTCAGGAAAATTCGGAGGAAGATCGTTTTTATAATTGCGGTTTCGGCGTGGGCGGTCTGGCCGGCTTTCGCGGTTGTGCGAAAAGAGGAAGGAATGGAGAGTTTGGCTGGGGAAATACTCAGATATATTTTTCGGCAGTATCTGAACCGTTGGAGATTCTTGTAGGAGGCCGGATTCCTTTGAACCCGGGTGCAGAATGGAATATGGAGGTTCACCGCTATGAACATACCGAAACCTGGGAAGCCCACTATAATATCCAGCTGCGGAAATACGATTCTGAGACAGGACAACCTCTTGCCGGTTCTAAGTGGGATATTCTGGAAGCCTTTGATGATACGCAGCTGAATGATACAGAACTGGAAGACTTCGATAACTGGGCAAACAGGAGTGGAAGCCAGTTCTTAAGATGGGAAGGCTGGGATTATGGGGAGGGTAATCCTGAAGGAGATGCAGCAAATGATCCCTGTACCTGGGATATTAATGTGACAAATGAAGAGGGTATCCTTATGCTGGGTGATAATAAGGAAAACGCATCAGAACGGAGAGCACATACCGATACTAAGACCTATACCTACACGAAAGGTTATTGCGGCGGCCATCCGGAACCGGAAATCGAAGAAAGCGGAGATCCGGAGATTGATACTGAGAATGAAACAGCTGCGAAGGAAGCATGGCAGGAGGAGGTGGACTACTGCGAGCGTCTTGCAGAACAGGGAGGCTTTTTTCATTCCATTGATGCAGGAGAAGCAAAAGAACAGCTGGAGGCAGACCGGGATAAGCTCTACGGTCAGTTTATATCACTGAAATACGATTACTCAGCAGTAGAACTGACTCCGCGCCCGGGTTATACAAATCATGGAAGTCATACAGACGATATTCCGATAGAGGTAAAAACTGTCACGTCTTCCGAGTACAAAGACCGTCCGGAATTCAAGGCAGGGAAAACAGAAAAATATTATCTAAATAAGCGGGCAGCCGGGAAAAACAGGGATTATATGGACGAAGACAGGGCTGGCAATACGGCTGTCCCTTCGGAGGCCACAGCTTCCAATACAATAGCTTCCAAAGCTACTATCTCCAATGCATCAGCCTCCAAGGCATCGGCCTCCAATGCATCAGCCTCCAATGCACCTGTCTCTCATGCAACCGACTCCAACGCAAAGAAAAAGAACGGTCTCCTGGCCAGGCTGAAGGCATTGTTTGAGCTGCCCCGGAGTCTGGTCGAGCGAAATAAGAGTGATAAGTCTCTGCTTAATAATAAGAGTGAGTCCGTGGAAAGCGGATACTTTGAACCATCCGAGGCGGACCCGGTAGTACCGGGAAACCAAGCCATTACAGATCATACGTTTATTGTATACAATCATCGAACGGAAGGTGAAATACATATCAACAAACGTGACCTGTATTTACAGGCAGGCGAAAACAATACTTATCATGCATACGGAGATTCTATGGGGGATGGTACCATGGAGGGGGCAGTATATGGCTTATTTGCCCTTCAGGATATAAATCATCCGGACGGCTGCACCGGCACTGTTTACCAAAAGGATGATTTAGTTGCCGTAGCGTCTACAGACCGAAATGGCGATGCCTCATTTATGGCTTTTACGGAAGCACCTGGAATGACATGGAATTATAAGACCGGAAAGATTGAAAAAAGACCGGGAGGCTTTTCTGGACCTGAGAATCTTTATCGGAACAGAACGGATGCAGATACAGTCATGGACATTGAAAACTATATTGGCTTTGATTCTGAAGGAAATCCCGTTCATCTGAAGGATTCCCTGGCCGGCGGTGAGGCCGGATACTGGAAATACTCTTCCAACCAGTCGGGTATTGAAGGATTGAAAGGGAGCCATGCAGTATATCCGGTATCGGATAATGATAAAAACAATGGAAACGGTTGGATTGGGCGGCCCTTAATTGTAGAAGAACATGGAACGGACTATTATGTAAAAGAACTGGCCAGATCAGAAGGATATGAGCTTTCTGTCAATGGCAGAACCAATGTCATCACAAACGGCAGAGATAACTATGAAGGGGAGTATCACACGGCGGATGTCGCTATTGGTAAAATTACTCTCGATACGGTGGGAAACGGAAACTATTTTGATATAACCGCTCATCAGGTGGATCACGATCTGACACTGCAGGGTATTCAGTTTCCGGAAGGAGCGGTGTTTGAACTGTCAGCCAGTCAAAAGGTTCCGGAAAAGATTACGGTACCTGTTTATCGAACAGTGATAAAACCGGTTATGGCGGCAGCGGGTACTTTTGTCTATCGGGCAGGAGAGAAAGTGGCGGCAACACTGGGGGAGGCGGTATTCTTTCCCGGGGGACAGAGCTATAGTGTCAATGCCGTGTCAGATGAAAAAGAACAGACAATCGGCGTTAAGCCCATGAATTACCATACTATGGGTATACCGGCAGTAACAGAACTCCATTCAGAAGGGGAAGCAGAGGCATTTCAGAATCTCTATAACAGGGAACTGGGCGGCCTCGGATATATGGAACCGGGGAATGATGCGCCGTGGGTGCGTGTGAAATTAAACGGAACTACGGATACGGAATGGATTCTTTCCATTGCAGCTGGTATGAAAGCGCATGATCTGCAGTATTTTAATAGTCTGCGTATTTCAGACATCGAGCAGTCAGGGAGAGATATTTATGCGATTATACGGTATGAATGGAAGCTTTACGAGGACAGCCGGGATGATGCAGTTTATATACCGGATAAAAACCGTCTCTATTTGAAAAAAGACAGCGGGAACGGATATTTTGTCTACATCGCATACGAAGACCCGGAATCCAATCCGGCAGTGCTGTCCTGGCGTATGAAAAATGGTTTTCTGGAGAGAGCGACATTAAAACAACAGAAAATAGAAGGGCTGAAGGTATCATATCCGGCCCAACTCCCGGATTCCTTTTCAGCAGTGACGGTTCGGACACCATCATACTGGATCTATGCAGCTGGCGAGCAGCAGATTGATGATGCGGGAGATTTAAAATATGCGGAAGAAACAGTTATTGACTATGTGGAACAGGATGGGTTTAAGACGGTCGAAAATAACATCAGGCTGACATCCGTGTATGATGCTGATCATAAGATGTATGAAGTTACACTTCCAGCAGAAGCATTTAAAGATACGGATACTGTCAGGCTTAAAGTATCTGATAACGGGAGTGGGAAATATTCAATCAAACAGGCGTATATCAATCAGAGTTACTTTGTCAGCCGGCCAGTTCAGCGGGAGGCAGATTCCTATATTCAGAATATAACGCTTACACCGCCGTCGTATGATCAGCCGTGGCAGGATGGAAATATGAGAAGAGAACCTGCAAATGTGATGGAACGTCCTGTTATGCAGAAGATTAAGATTGTAAAAGACATCCTTGTCGAAGAGGATGGTAAGTATGGGGACAATACATTTGCTGATTCCGGTCATGAAGATTATTTTACGCAAAATGGGGGTGGAATAGAGGATACTGCGTCGTACCGGCCTAATTTCCGTTTCAAGATTTATTTAAAGTCCAATCTGGAACAATTATACCGAACGGAAGATGGAGAGGTTGAATGGCTTGACAGAAATGGAAATACCGTCGATATTGCAGCGTATCGGGCAGCATATCCGAATCTGGTGCAAAAGATCTATACGAAAGTTCTGCACAGGACCGATTTTCGTTCCAGAAGATCCAATAGAGATGCAATCGCCAATCAGGAGCTTTACAGTTCTACGGATGGACGGATCAATGAATATCCGGAGACCGGGTATACGGCAGTTCTGGAAACCATTCTGTCTCATGAAGTGGATGCAGATGGAGATGATAAGGAGATCAGCAGATATAATTATCAGAAGTTCTTTGACGCAGTTGGGGTTGCAAATCAGGATAAATGGGACAAAGCAAAACCGGAATATACTTCTTTTAAGCCTCTGGCATTTATCAGACAGCTGCTCTTTGGAACTGCCGGATCGGAGCGTATTTATCCTGCACAGCATAATAATACGGAAATTCAAAACGAAGCAAATACATCGGAGACAGCAAAAGAAAATAGAAACTGGTCAGACGCGGTAAGACAGTTTGCGATCTCCTGGTATCTGGACAGAGAAGTAGAAAAACTGGTGAAAGAGAACGGCACGGGTGAAACAGAAATTGCAGCAGGCAGTGAAAACTATCAGGACGAAGTGTATGATACCGCATTAAATGCCGCATTGATCAAGGCAGAAAACTATTTAAAACCATTTTTCCACTATGACCTGGATGAGATTTATGCTATTGAGTGGGACAGTGAATCAGACGGCGGCAAGGATAAAGACAGGACGACTTTGAGTGCGGATAAGGAGGCAGCAGCAGGATACTGTTATGCTATCTCGGAATATCTTCCCTATGGTACGTATGTGGCAGTGGAACAGCAGCCAATGGACAAAGAACTGGAGGATTTTCCCAATAAACATTATGCAGTTGATGTGCCAAAGGAAATTGAATTACCGGCTGTATACGAAGACGGGAAGGCAGGGGCCAGCGAAACGCCGGAACGGTTGAGCCGATATTATCATTATAATGCGAATCTGCCGGCAGCAGACCTGGCAGCAAAATATTTTATTCGCTTTAACGAAGAATGGGCGGGAAAGGCAGATGAAAGCGTAAGAGAGCATGTTATTAAGGCACATGGATATTTGGGAGATTACGAGATTTATAAGTATGGTCTCGATCTCGCTAAACTGGCTGGAAACGCTTTGGGAGATCCCAGCGGCACCCCGCACTTTGAGATTACTCAGAGTGAATACGATCCGATGAAAGATTATTATAATACGATCGTCTGCCCGGAAGAGGAAGGAGGAAATCCGGAGAGTCACTATCTGGCTGATGATGTCAATCATGGGATTACTGCACCTGGTGGAAAGGAATACGAAAGTGACGCCATAGAGCGAATCTACCGCTACGGCTCTGTTTCAGAGCATAGACAGACGTTGTCTTCCATGGATGGAATGCAGACAGCCTATGATGGAAAATATGCTTCCATGCTTGTGCCGTGGTCAGTGACGGAACCGGTAAATGAAGAGCGCGATACCATACAGAATCCGGATGGATCCTCTGGCGGCATGGGATATGGATACCGAAAATTCAGGAATACCTTTTACAGGAGTCGTCTGCGTATAGAAAAGCTGGATTCGGAGACCGGTGAAAATATTCTTCACGACGGGGCAGTTTTTACGATATATGCCGCAGACCGTGAAGATGGCGAAAATACAGATGGCCTTGCCAGGTTCTATGAGACGGATACTCAAATAAAAGGATCCAGAGAATTTTTAGAGGCTATGGGAGCATCTGAGATTACAAGAGCTGCCAGGGGGCTTCCAGAACCGGGCGGTCTGTGGACAGGAATTGTGGCGGCTGGAACTCCCATATGCAGTGAGCGCGAGCAGATTGTCATGGTGGATGCCAAAGGCCGCAGAACAGGGGAATTTGAGGCGTATACGACAACACGGGACGGTGTTCAGGCGGAGGAGGAGAATCCGGCAGAGTTATCCTGGCAGGATCAGAATACCGGTTATCTGATGACTCCGCAGCCACTGGGAGCAGGTACCTATGTTTTATGTGAGATGAGGCCGCCTTCCGGATATGCCAGGACGAAACCAATCGCCATAGAAATCTATTCCGATAAGATTTCTTATTATCTGAATGGAAGCCGGGACAGCCGGGTAACCGCGGCCGTCTATGAGGACGGGATCGGACAGGGACCCGAGGGGGCAGCGGATACTGGGCGAATTTATGTGGGAAATACGCCGATACGTCTCGAAGTATCCAAGATAAAAGAGAAAGGCCGGACTGTTACTTACTGCACCCGAACACGGGTCGAGGGCAGCGAAACAGAGCTGACAGCAAAATATGGTAAGGACAATCTTGAGTTTGCGTATAAAGGAGGAACCTATTTAAACTATGCCTGGTATAAGGGAACTGCGGAATACTTAGAAAGCCGGAAGCAGGCGGGAGATGAGGTCGTTCCTGTCTGCGAGGATGGTGTGTTTGCAGGGTACGGCCGGATAACACGGCCGCTGGATACTGCAGGTGATAAGAACCGTTATGTTTCAGGGGCAAAGATGATCCTGTATGACGGCATCGAGATCCAATCTAATGGCGACAGCGGTGATTACGGTTTTGACGGCGTAGAGGTGGTCCGGGACCGCAATAACAATGTGAAGAGCATAAAGGTTTTGGAAGGATATGCAGGTAATACTGTAGAATTTGTAAATTCAGATGATATAGAAGGAAGTCTGAAAGGGGGAACGGGATCCGGTACCTGGACGTACCGGACCATGGAACGGAAGGACACGGATATTCTTTATTATTCTTTGGGAGGCTTGAAAGTCACGGAACGGGGAAGTGACGGGCGAATATACGGTTATGACCGCGACGGAAAACGCATTCAGGTACGAAACCAGGAATCCATATATGCATTAAAAAATGGCCGTCCCGTCTTTGAACTTACCGGCGGTGATCTGATGGATGCAGAATACTCAGCCCTGGACAAATGTTTTACGCTGCAGTCAGGAACCGAACTTTACCATGTAGATTCTGACGGGAACCGAGATGCAAAAGTCCATCCGACAATGGGAATGGCATACACTACAGAACTGGGAACGGACCGAAAGGGGAAGCAGTACGAGAGGATTCTGGTCTGGCCGGTCAATGTGTCAAAGTCGGCAAATGGAGCTGTGATCGCGCAGGAAAAAATAAAAACATACCGGATTGCATCAATAAATGCGGATACCGAAGGGGAGTATACGATTGGAAGCTTCGATGGAACGGCGTTTAATAAGTCTCTGAATCCGATCGTGGGCAGTCATGGACTTCCCGAATATTATCAGAGATCTGACCAGGTATATAAAAAAGGAGAACCTGTTTATGATATTGATCATGATTACGTAAGATATCGCTACAATGATCTTCTGCCTGCGTTTAACCGGAATGCCTATAAAATTAATAACTGTGGGGAACTGCGAGATATCGGAGAAGAGGAAGATCCTGCGGACGATAAAAAATTGTACCATCGTCAGGGCGAGGCATGGATTATGGAAAATGTGTGGACGACAGGCGACCGGTATCCTGATGATCCCTTTCACTATGCCTCTGGGACAGGACAGGCGGATATGCTGAAACGCGTTATTCCGGGGACCTACATTATGGAGGAGGCGGAAGCGCCGGCCGGATATGTTAAGGGATTCCCCATCGGTCTTACGGTCAGAGAAACGAGACAGGTCCAGAATGCCGAACTGGTAGATGAAAAAATAAAGGTTGAAATTGTAAAGACAGATGCTGCAGATCAGTATCGAATAGATATCGTCAGTGATTATCAGGAGATATTAAAGACGACAGAGCCTAAGGGAGCCTACAGCTACGGTCAGATATCGGGAGCTCATCTGGTTCTTTATAAGGCCAGGAGGAACTATACGACTGATACAGAAGCTTATCCGGACGGCTATTACCTGGAGAAAACAGAAAATACCCCTGCATCGTGGACGGTGGAAAATCCGGAAGATAATACTCCGGTAGTTGTGACGGCCGAGTGGATTACGGATGGAAAACCAAAATACTTTGAAGGGATTCCGGCAGGTGATTATATCCTGGAAGAAATAGAAGCTGCAGGCGGCTATGTCCGTAACTCCATGAATATAGAGGTTCAGAAGACAGGCGAAGTACAGACGTTTCATATGAAAAACGATCATACTAAGCTGGAAGTTTTTAAATACTGTAAGGACGAGTATGGGAGTATGGTGCCGCTGCCGGGGGAGCATGCTGCAGGCCTGGCGCTCTACAATGCTGTGACTGATGAACAGGGAAACATACAGATGAACGGGGGAGAGCCGCAGTTTGCAAAAGACCGGCTGATCGATGAATGGAAAACAGATGATCTAAAAGCGTACACGGAGAATTACGAGTTAAGCCGAAAACTGACGGACCGTATCAAAGCCTTTTTGGGATTGGCTGTAAATCAATCCGGTTTTATTTTGGATTTCGAGAATACATATCGGAAACAGGGCGATGAATTTGTATGGCTGACATGGCATACAAAAGCAGGAGAGAGATCGGCAGAGCGAATTTCTTCTGGAAAGACCGGTGTGACGGGCAGCACGGTACAATTGTGGAGAACAGATGACGATAAGATAATCAGAATTACCATTTACCGAAATGCGCGGAATGGTTCCCTGGAAGAAGATGGACAGCTTCCGCTGAACTTTGAGTATCAGTTCAATTACCGGGAGCTGGCGGACGGGATAAAAAGCTATGATACCCTGGAAGGGATGCACAGAATTGATTATCTGCCGTTTACAGGGATAAAAGATGGAAGAAGAGTAGGAAATTATGTCCTGGTTGAGAACGAGGTTCCGGAAGGCTATGAACCTGCAAAGCCCAAAGCCCTTGTGATTGAGGAGAACGGGAGTGTACAGAGATTCAGTCTGGAAAATACAGAAAAGTCTGTCTCCATACTGAAATTAATTTCTGACGGGGATAAGGAATACGCGGCTGAAGGCGTTAAGATGGCTCTCTATCGGCCGGATACGGATGGAAACTTTAACAGTGATGAGAATAATCTGATTGAACGCTGGATTTCAGGCGCTGACGGCAGATTTACAGAAGAAGACCGGTACCAGGACAGGATCCCGGAAGGTTTTGGCGTGGGCGATTTAAAACCCCACCGGATCAGCAGAATACCAGACGGCCCGTATTATATTGTGGAAGAGGAGGTTCCCGCATATATGGTAAAACGGGAACCAATGAAGGTAGAGATTGGAAGAGATACAGCCGGGATAATCCGTATGGTGAATCTGCCGTTGAAAGGACGTCTGGAACTGGTTAAAAAAGCGGATGATACGGGGGAAATGCTGGAGAATGCCAGATTTCTAATTACAAACAGAGATACGAAGGAGGAATGGTACATAACAACCGGCCGTGATGGCCGTGCGAAACTTCAGAATCTGGCAGTAGGAAAAGTTCGGGCCGATGGAACGATTGATCCCTATACGTACACTATCGAGGAAGTATCTCCGCCTGATTATTACCAGCTTTCCGGTGGCAAAAAGTTTTTTACTTTCGATGGGAAAGCAGAGAGCCAGGTTGTTACATATACATGTGTAGTTGAGAATAAACCGACTCAAATACGATTTAAAAAAACAGATTTCGAAACCGGTATGGCATTGGAGGGGGCTAAGATCGCTGTCTATCATGCCGTGGCTATAGACGGGAAATACGTAAAAAGCGGCGAAGCCATAGAAGTTAACATATCCGGACCTCAGGGCTTTACGATTAAAAAGAAACTGTCAGCGGGGCATGTCTATATTATGGAGGAACTGGAAGCGCCGGCAGGCGCCCATCTGTCACCTCCGGTTATCTTTACAGTAAATCGGGCTGGAACCGGGATCAGTAAGATAAAAAACAATTTCAGTGTACTGGAGTGCGCTTCTTCTGGCGGAGCTATTGATTCACTTCTGGTTTTCGGACGTGCGGCAGATAAGACCTATACAGTTTTAAAAGATCTGGATACCGGAAAGGTACTGCCCGATATCATCAGCAGTACAGACGTTACCCTGACGGCTGAGGATGGAATCGAGGAAGGGCATTTGTATGAAATAACTGAGTATACCCGTTATTCAGATGGCAATACTGAGATGAGCAAAAAAGGGACAAGGAGAATCTGGTTTGATGAAAATGGATCTTTCCTTTTACCTTCGAGGACATATTTAAAAACGAGACTCCGATTGGAAAAACAGGATAGGACAGAACTTGATTCCTGGACAGTGGAGATGGGCAGTGTCGAGCATAAAATAAATAATCCTGTTAAGAAGGAGAGTGCGGTTGCAGAAATTGCAGGAACAGCAGGAAACGGTTATATGCCGGTCAAAAACGGTGATGTGGTAAAGTATGTGATAACATATAAAAATTCCAATGCGGAAAGCACGGATCTCACTGTAACTGTTGAATTGGAGAAAGGACTGGAATTTATGAGAGCGTCCCTGGAACCGGAAAAAAAGGAAGGAACACTGACCTGGCAGATCCGTGATGCAGCCCCTTATTCTGTTGGTCAGATAGAACTTGTTACCCTGGTAAGCGGCCAGACGGGAGAATTTATAAGATCAGTGTTTACTGCCGGAACCCAGACGAATCTTATGGAATCGATCCTGGAAAATCCAATTGCTCCCAAAGGCAGTCTGACAATCAGAAATCATATATCAGGACTGGGAAAGAACCCGGATGATGTGTTTGCGTACCGGATTCGCTTTCTGGATTCATCAGGGAGGCTGCTGTCCGGTTATCAGAATTATACGGGTTCTAAAGAAGGCCGGATAAAAGGGGAGGGGCAGATTTCCCTAAAGGGGGAGGAGTACATGATTTTCTCCGGTCTGCCCTATGGTACAAAGTATGAAATAATACAGGAGGTAAACAGAGACTATGAGCCGGTCAGCAGGGAAATCTCCGGGCTGATATCAAAAGAGGCACAGGGCGCCGTATATGTAAATAACAGAAACGATGAGTCCGTCAGGGAAGTACTGACAGCAGGCGGCAGTTACTGTCTGGCTGAGACAACAGACTACACGGATGGAGCGGAGCAGATCACAGGAATTTATCGGTTTACGTTAAATGAATCTGGAAGAATCGATAATGTAGATATGGAAGATAAGCCGGTCAGGCTGTATTTTTCCAAGATCGATATTACGACCGGTGAAGAAATTTCGGGAGGTTCCTATGTGCTGATAGACGCAGTGACAAAGGCGGAAATCTATCGATTTACGAAAGAGGAGTCCTTGCCGGTCCTGATTCCGTCGGACGTACTCATACCTGGAAATGAATATATACTTCATGAAGATATGCCTCCTGACGGTTATGCGAAAGAGGAAGATATACGGTTTGCCGTCAATAAGGAAGGCGTTGCAGAAACCATAGTCATGCAGGATAGAAAGACCAGAATTTACTTGGAAAAGGTGGATGCCGATACAGGGGAATCTGTGACCGGGGGATATTACTGTGTAAGAGATATGGAAAGCGGTGAAGCTGTTTTTTGCTATACGTCAACAGGAAAGCCGGTTCTGGCAGAGGGAGTCCTGGTGGCAGGCAGGAAGTATGAACTGGTGGAAGAACGGCCTCCGGCTGGTTATGGATCCTGCAGAAACATTGCTTTTTCAGTGCCGTTAAGACCGGAAGCAATTACCATAAGAATGAAGGACAAAAAAACAGAAGTGGTTGTGGAGAAGCTTACACTGTCTTCCGCCGAGAATGCCAGTCCGTCGGAAGCAGATAAACAAAAGCCGGGATTTATCCTGCAAATTCTGAACAAAGATAAAAGTCCTGCAAAAGCGGTAAGAGACTATTCGGGATTTAAAGAAGGGGAAGAACTGATCTTTACCACGTCACAGGAGTTTAAGAGCATAACCGGTCAGCTGACAGCAGGCGGTGAATACTGGCTGCATGAAGTGAAACCGCGCGATGGCTATGCGCTGGCGGAAGATGTACCGTTTACTGTGGACAGGGACGGAAACCGGCAAATCGTGGTGATGGCTGACCGTCCGACTCATGTGGTGCTGTCAAAAAAAGCTCTTACCGGGAGCCAGGAGCTTCCGGGAAACCATATGGCTGTCCGTGATGAAGGGGGGAAGGTCCTGGAACGCTGGATTTCAGGTGAGAAGCCCCATGAAATTACAGCAAAGCTTACTGCCGGAAAAACGTATTATCTGTGTGAAGAAACTCCTGAATCAGGGTACGCTTATGCGGAGGAGGTCCCTTTTACCGTGAGCGAAGACGGAAGCGTGGATCTGGTGGAAATGAGAAACGATGTGACCAGAGTGCGGATTCATAAACAGGATCAGTCTGGTAATGCCATAAAAGGAGCGATCCTGCAGATTCTGGAAGCAAAAAAGGAAATTGTTATATTGGAATTTGAAACCAATGGAGAACCAGTGGATGTAACCGGAATACTGACAGCCGGGGAGACGTATTATCTTCATGAAAAACAGGCCCCGCCCGGATATCTTCCGGCAGCCGATATTTCGTTTACGGTTCCGCGAAAGAACCGACAGATTGAAGTTACCATGACGGACTTAAAGCAGCACGATTCCGAGAGCAATACCATGTATCTGATGAAGACGGATGCAGCGACGGGAAAAGGGCTGGAAGGCTTTGAATTTACGGTTACAGGGCCAGGAAGAAATACATTTACCGTTGTTACCGGAAGGGACGGTAAAGCAGAATTTACCATGCCGCCGGATGGAACCTATATATACCGTGAGACAAGCGGGCAGTCAGGGTATCTCATATCTGAAGAGACTTATCGCTTTACCATTTCTCATGGAAGAGTTACCGGGAACAGTATCATTCTGGTGGCAGACCAGCCGCTGCCTCCGGAAACTCCGTCTGATGATACCCACCGCATTGGAAGAATAACGGCCAGTTATAAACCCGGATTCCAAGGCAGAGTCAGCGCTGCAGAGGAAGCCAGCCGTCAGCCCGGTGCCCGGACAGGCGATGAATATCCGCTTATGGCTCTTATGGCAGCTGCGCTCTTCTGTCTGGGAGGATTTCTATACCGGATGAGACGGGCGGGTGCACGGAAATAATGCGGAGAATAAGACGGAGGAACAAAGTAAAACGGCTCAATATAACCATTCTGCTCCTGGCCGGTTTTCTGCTGTCTGTGTTCTGTCTGGTAATCCGGTTTGCGGACTATGCGTCGGGACGGAAGGAATACAGACAGCTGCAGGAGCAGTTAGAAGCGTTCGCAGACAGCCTGAGCAATCAAACAGAGGAATGGAACTGGAACAGAGAAGAGGAAGAAGAGGAAGATGAATGGACCCGCCTGATGACTTCCCGGAATCCGGACTATGTATTCTGGCTTTGGATTCCGGGAACAAATATCAGCTATCCGGTGGTGAAAAATACGATTCCTGGTTATTATTTAAACCATACATTCAGCGGAAAGGAGAATCCATGCGGAAGTATTTTTTGCGGGGAGGGAGCCGAAAATCTGATTATTTATGGACATAACATGAAAGATGGAAGCATGTTTGGAGATTTGAAGCAGTATATCAACGAGGATTACTTCCGGGAACACAGGTATATAATGATTTATTGTCAGGGAGACTGGCAGAGGTATATGATATTTTCCTGCTATATTATCCGGGAAGAGGAGGTGGGAGTATATCAGAGTTATTTTAACAGTGAGGAGGAAAAAAGGACATATTTAAATAATATAGAAAGAAAATCCCTCTATTTGACGGGGAAGCAGCCGGAGATAACAGATTCCATCATTACGCTGTCCACATGCATGGGAAAAGGGAAAAGAGTGATTGTGCAGGCAGTTTTGTTGTGATATACTGAATGACAAAATCATAATTGCGCAGGAGGAGAAGGGATGGAGGATCTTAAGATAGGAATATTGGGAACCGGTGCGATAGCGGCTACTCTGGCTGATACGATGAACCGGATGTCCGGCGTTAAGCTTTACGGTGCGGCGTCGAGAAGTCTGGAGAAGGCGAAAGCTTTTGCGGAACGGTTCGGTATTGACCATGCGTACGGTTCTTATGAGGAGCTTGTCGCGGATCCGGAGATAGAACTGGTGTATATCGCAACCCCTCATTCGGAGCATTATAAGAATGCGGTACTTTGCCTGGAACATGGAAAACATGTTTTGTGTGAAAAGGCGTTTGCAGTGAATGCGGCCCAGGCAAAAGAGATGATCGCTCTGGCGGAGGAGAAAAAGCTGCTTATTACTGAGGCGATGTGGGTCCGTTACATGCCGATGGCAAAGACGTTAAGAGAGGTACTGGATTCCGGGATTATTGGGGAACCAATGACTCTGACTGCAAGCCTGTGCTATCTGATTGACGGGATTCAGAGACTGGTAGATCCGAATCTGGCGGGAGGTGCGCTGCTCGATGTAGGAATTTATACGATTGCGTTTGCGTCTCTGGTGTTTGGGGATGAGATCACTTCCATCACTTCGACTGTAATCAAGACAGAGACCGGTGTAGACTCACAGAACAGCATGACATTCTGCTATCCGGGCGGGAAGATGGCGGTATTAAACAGCTCCATTCACGTGCTGTCAGACAGAAGAGGAATTATCTACGGGACAAAAGGGTACATCGAAGTAGAGAATATTAACAATTTTGAATCCATCAGGGTGTTTGATGAAAACCGCAGGCTGAAGGAAGCCTATACGAGACCGGAGCAGATATCCGGGTATGAGTACCAGATAGAAGCCAGCCGGAAGGCTATCCGGGAGAATCGCCTGGAATGTCCAGAGATGCCCCATCATGTGACGATTCGTATGATGGAGACCATGGATGCTTTGAGAGAACAGTGGGGAATCCGGTATCCGTTTGAGTAACGGTAAGCGCGGAATTCGATGCAGGTGATTCCTGCGGATTACTTCAGAGCAGAAGGACAGTTGAAAGAGGCAGAAACATGTTTACAAGGAAGGATTTAACGAAATTACTGGCTCCGCTGATCGTGGAGCAGATACTGGCCGTACTGGTGGGCATGGTCGATGTCATGATGGTTGCGGCAGTCGGTGAGGCGGCCGTGTCAGGAGTTTCCCTGGTAGATTCCATCAGCGTGCTGATTATTCAGATTCTGGCGGCGCTTGCCACTGGGGGAGCAGTGGTGTCAGCTCAGTATCTGGGAAAAAAGCAATCGGAAAATGCCTGCCGGGCAGCGGGTCAGCTGGTTGGTGTTACAACCGTACTGTCTCTGGTCGTGACCACGGCGGCCTTAATCGGTAACCGCCATTTACTTGGGGCTGTGTTTGGAAAAGTGGAAACAGCAGTTATGAATGACGCGGTGATATACTTTGGGATTACAGCTCTTTCTTATCCGTTTATCGCCGTTTATAATTCCTGCGCGGCATTGTTTCGCTCCATGGGGAATTCCAGGATATCCATGGTGATCTCTATTGTGATGAATACAATCAATGTAGTAGGAAACGCAGTCTGTATCTTTGGACTTCACATGGGTGTTGCCGGTGTGGCATATCCCACGCTGGCAGGCAGGATGGTGGCAGCTGTGCTGATGGTCTGTCTGATTCAGAAGCCGGATAACATCATTAGAATTAACCGGCTGAGTGAACTGCGGCCAAACCTTCATATGATCAGGAATATTTTATCTATCGGTATTCCCAATGGTCTGGAGAGCGGAATGTTCCAGTTTGGAAAAATCGCTTTACAGAGTCTCGTTTCATCATTGGGTACCGCGGCCATTGCAAGCTATGCAGTTGCATCAAATCTGGTTACCCTGCTGTACCTGCCGGGAAATGCAATTGGGCTTGGGCTGATCACGATTGTAGGGCAGTGTATAGGCGCCGGCGAGAAGGGACAGGCCAAGCAGTATACGCGTCAGCTGACAGGCATCAACTATGCGATCCTCCTTGTTCTGTGCACGGTGATGATTGTGTTTGGAGGGCAGCTGGTGGGGATTTACCAGCTGTCGCCGGAGGCATCTGCGATATCAAAGCAGATGATTACAGCCCACAGCATTGCCATGGTCGTCTGGCCGCTTGCATTTACCATACCGTACACACTCAGGGCATCACTCGATGCAAAGTTTACCATGGCAGTTTCGGTTTTCTCCATGTGGGTGTTCCGGATTGCATTTGCATATCTTTTTGTGCGGGTGTTTCAGCTGGGAGTAATGGGGGTATGGTACGGAATGTTTATTGACTGGATATTCCGGGCTGCAGTCTTTTCTCTGCGTTTCCACGGGCTCGAAAGACGTGCTGTCTCTGTTTCATAAGAGTGCAGTGGAAGCGTGTCTCTGTATGTATAACAGTTGGAAGCATAACAAAACGGGATTGGAATTATCACTCAGGACATCAGGGAAAATATGTCATGCAGTTTGATTCCAATCCCGTTTTATAATCTCGAATGCTCCTATACATGTTACAGTCCACGGTTCATTCATTTTTCCATCAGAATTTACGTAATAGCCGTCGATCACCTGATTGACGGCCATGAGTCCCATCGTTCCGTCGGAATCCGGGTTAAAGTAGTACCACTCTCCGCCGATTTTATTCCAGCCGGTGACCAGGATGCCGGAGGGGTTGGTATAAAACCAGCCGTTATAATCAGGATCGAAGATCCACCCTGTCATCATGGCTCCTTCATGGCTTCCTTTTTCCGGATTGAAGCGGTACCAGTGGTTATTAATATAATTCCAGCCGGTAACCAAATAGCCATCGGCACCAAAATAATAAGAATAGCCCTGATATTCTGCCCAGGTGGAGGTAAAATAGGCGGGATTTCCCTTATTGGCAAACCACCAGCCGTGATCGTCTTTTTCCCAGGTCCCATTTAAAAAGCGGGATTCGTCGGGGGTATGGGCAAAACTTGGGAATACTCCGGTCCCCGCGCTGACAAACAGGCAGCAGGCGGCGAGAGCCGCAATGCTTTTTATTTTTCTTTTATGAGAACAGGATTTCATTCGTTCCGTCTCCTTTCCTGTGAGGCAACAGATATTTCATAAACTGCTAAGTAAATTATAAAGGATAGGGATTCAAAAGACAACATAACGGAAAAAAACGTAAGATTAATGTAAGAGCAGTAACAGGGAAAATATTTCTTGACATCACATAAAACATCTGTTATAGTACATATAGAACAATTAAAACAAATGCTTTGTATCTCCGGATAGGATGAGAAGGAGGATAATATGAACATTAATAAATTTACACAGAAGTCACTTGAGGCGGTGCAGAACTGCGAGAAGCTGGCCTATGAATATGGAAACCAGCAGATTGAACAGGAACATTTGCTGTACAGCCTTTTAACCGTGGAAGACAGCCTGATTTTAAAGCTCATAACAAAGATGAACGTTCAGAAGGAACAGTTTATCAATGAGACTGCTCAGGCGATCGAGAAGCTGCCGAAGGTGAGCGGAGGCCAGCTCTATATCAGCAATGATTTGAATAAGGTTTTAATCAGCGCCGAGGATGAGGCAAAAGCCATGGGGGACGAATACGTTTCTGTAGAACATCTGTTTCTCGCCATGTTAAAACAGCCTTCCAGAATGGTAAAGGAGCTGTTTCGTTCCTATGCAGTTACGAGAGAGAACTTCCTTCAGGCACTGTCGACGGTCCGCGGTAATCAGCGGGTGGTGAGCGATAACCCAGAGGCTACGTACGACACACTGGAGAAGTATGGGTATGACATGGTGGAACGTGCGAGAGACCAGAAGCTGGACCCGGTGATCGGCCGTGACAGCGAGATTCGTAACGTGGTTAGAATACTTTCCAGAAAGACGAAGAATAATCCGGTTTTAATCGGTGAACCCGGTGTCGGTAAAACCGCAGTTGTGGAAGGCCTTGCGCAGCGTATCGTGCGCGGAGATGTGCCTGAGGGCTTAAAAGATAAGAAGCTGTTTGCCCTGGATATGGGGGCTCTCCTGGCGGGAGCCAAGTACCGGGGTGAATTTGAGGAAAGACTGAAGGCCGTTCTGGATGAGGTGAAGAAGAGCGACGGACAGATTATTCTGTTTATCGATGAGCTCCATACTATTGTAGGAGCAGGCAAGACGGAAGGATCCATGGATGCCGGCAATATGCTGAAGCCTATGCTGGCCAGGGGTGAGCTTCATTGCATCGGTGCTACGACGCTGGATGAATACCGTCAGTACATTGAGATGGACCAGGCGCTGGAACGCAGATTCCAACCGGTTATGGTAGCTGAACCAACGGTGGAGGACACCATCTCAATCCTTCGTGGTTTAAAGGAACGGTACGAGGTTTATCACGGTGTTAAAATCACGGACTCGGCTCTGGTATCGGCGGCAACCCTTTCGGACCGCTATATCAGCGACAGGTTCCTTCCGGATAAGGCGATCGATCTGGTCGATGAGGCCTGTGCCATGATTAAGACAGAGCTGGATTCCATGCCTGCCGAACTCGATGAGCTTTCCAGAAAGATTATGCAGATGGAGATTGAGGAAGCAGCTCTTAAAAAGGAGACGGATCATTTAAGCAAGGACCGTCTGGCTGAACTTCAGAGAGAACTGGCGGAGCTGCATGATGAATTTGCCGTTTCTAAGGCCCAGTGGGAAAATGAGAAATCCTCAGTGGAACATTTATCGGCGCTGAGGGAAGAGATTGAGAATTTAAACCGGGAGATTCAGGATGCCAAGCAGAAATACGATTTAAACCGTGCGGCTGAACTGCAGTACGGAAAACTGCCTCAGCTTCAGAAAGAACTGGAGGAAGAGGAAGCACGTGTCATGAGCCAGGATTTGAGTCTGGTACATGAGAATGTGACGGAGGATGAGATCGCAAAGATCGTTTCCAAATGGACAGGAATTCCGGTTGCAAAGCTGACGGAGAGCGAGAGAAATAAGACGCTTCATCTCGATGAAGAACTGCATAAGAGAGTCATTGGACAGAATGAGGCGGTTGAAAAAGTGACCGAGGCCATTATCCGGTCCAAGGCCGGGATCAAGGATCCCACGAAGCCGATCGGCTCCTTCCTGTTTTTGGGACCTACCGGTGTGGGTAAGACGGAGCTGGCGAAAGCCCTGGCCGAGAGGCTGTTTGATGATGAGAATAACATCGTCAGAATCGATATGAGCGAATACATGGAGAAGCACTCCGTATCCCGTCTGATCGGGGCGCCGCCAGGATATGTAGGCTACGATGAGGGCGGTCAGCTGACAGAGGCTGTCCGCAGAAAACCGTATTCGGTCGTTTTATTTGATGAGGTGGAAAAGGCCCATCCGGATGTGTTCAATGTCCTGCTTCAGGTATTGGATGATGGACGAATCACCGATTCAACCGGTAAAACCGTAGACTTTAAAAATACAATTATTATCATGACTTCAAACATTGGTTCCCAGTACCTTTTAGATGGGATCGATGAGACGGGAAGCATAACGCCGGAGGCCGAGGCCATGGTTATGAATGACTTAAGAGGCCATTTCCGTCCGGAATTTTTGAACAGGCTGGATGAGATTATCCTGTTTAAGCCTCTTACGAAAGAGAACATTGCAGGCATCATCGATCTCATGATCCAGGATTTGAACAAACGGATTGGGGATAAGGAACTGAAGATTGAACTGACGGATTCTGCGAAGCAGTTTGTGGTGGACCGGGGGTATGATCCGGTTTACGGAGCCCGTCCGCTGAAACGGTATCTCCAGAAGCATGTGGAGACACTGGCCGCTAAGATCATCCTGGGAGATGAAGTGAGAGCGGGGAATACAATTGTGATCGATGTGGCGGAAAACGGAAACCAGCTGATTGCATATCCCGAATAATTAAAAATTATAACAGAAAGTCACAGCAAAAGAATGGCGGGGTGATCTTAACCCCGCCATAAAATATCTTTATTTACTGTTGTATAGAACATATCATGGATGGCATGTGCGTCCTGCGTCTGTCCCAGTATCCACATCAGCTTTGTCACGGTGGCTTCCAGTGTCATGTCGTAAGCCTCCAGCAGGCCGAATTCCTTTTTGATGGTGCGACCGACCTCGTAAACGGACATATTGCTGCCCTCATTGGTCACCTGGGTAGTCATGACGACGGTCTTGCCGAGAGAGATCCATTTTTCGATGGCTTTGTAAAAATCCCCGCTGTCATAGGACGGAAGGCCGCCTACGCCGAAGGATTCAATGATGACGGCGTCGTAATGCTCCGCCATATAATCCAGAACATCGGCCCCCATGGAAGGAATCAGTTTCAGCAGGGCAACGTTGGGATTCAGCGTGTGGTAAAAATGCACGTGATCCGTTAAATGCTCCTTTTCATCCAGGTAAAAGATGACATGGCCATCCTGAATCATGGCAATATAAGGAAAATTGATACTGGAAAATGCATTGTAGCTCTTCGTCCGCTCCTTTTTCCCACGGGTTCCGGCAATCACCTTACCGTCAAAGACGATGGTGACGCCGCATGCGCGGTCGTCGCTGGCAAAACGAAGGCTGTCATACAAGTTGATCCTGGCATCCGTGTTTTCCATATCGATGGGCTTCTGGGCACCGGTTATGACAACGGGCTTTGCAGAAGACTGGATCAGATAGGAGAGGGCGGCCGCCGTATAAGCCATGGTATCCGTTCCGTGACAGATTACAAAGCCGTCGTATTCCTCATAATGTGTCTCGATGGCTTCCGCCATGGCAAGCCAGTGTTTTGGCTGCATATTGGTGCTGTCTATATTGAGAATCTGAAGGCTGTCCGCCTGACAGAACTGTGCTGCATCCGGAACGTATGAGAGAAGTTCGTCAGAGGATATGAGGGGCTTTAAGCCGTATTCTCCGCGTTTGCAGGCGATGGTTCCGCCGGTACCGAGCATTAATATTTTTTTCATTGGATATCCTCCTGTTATGATGCTGAAAACGATTGTATCACGACTTTTTTCATTCGTACAGGCCTTTCTTGAAAATACTGATAATATATGCTAGAATGAATTGCATTGATACAGAACAGGAGAATCAGAAATGGCAAATATACCCAAAGATCCGGTCATGCTGCTGAGTTTTCTCAATACCCAGCTTCGCGACTATTACCCGTCCCTGGAGGACTGCTGCTTGTCACTTGGTATTAATATGGAAGAGATAACCGGCGGACTGGCCTTGATCGGCTATTACTATAATGAAGAAAAAAATCAGTTTATTTAATTGGAAGAATCGAACACGAAAACGTATGCAAAAAGATGATATGGGATTTACCTTAATAGAAACGCTTACGGTGCTGGCTATCGTTGCGATTCTTGCAGCGACCAATATTCCGGTGCTGAACGGGTTTATCGATGATGCTAAGAAAAAGTCGTATGTGGCAGAGGCATATATGGTTAAAGCAGCCATGCAGTCATACGTCATTGAACGGATTGCCGACGGAACCATCGATGATTTCGTGATGTATGAAGAGATCTTTTACCCGGAGGTAGGAAGTGAGGAGAATGCACTGTACGAGATGCTGAAAGGAAGCGTCACGAAAGGCGGGAAGATCCGGCTGATCAATTATGACAGGACGACAAGTAAAGTAAGCGGTATCATCTATGATGTGAAAAATTACGAAATTGAGATAAAAAATGATACCGAAGTTGAAGTCCGTGACAGAAAATGAAAAGGAATACCAGGGATGAGAAATTGGAGATACGTGAGAGAAAACAGAGATGGATTTACACTGGTAGAAGTTCTTGCAGTTCTGGTAATTATTGCGATTTTGGCGGCGGTTGCCATTCCGACCATGAGCGGTTTTATCAGTGATGCCAGAAAGAAGTCGTATACTTCCCAGGCCAGGAATGTCTATGTGGCGGCACAGGCCGCAGCACTGGAGCTGGAGACGTCAAAGGATGGGACTGCGGCCGCCTCGGTCACCGTTTATACCAGAAAAGACGGATCGAAATACATGGACAGAGTGGAGGCATTTCTTGGAAATGATGTGGAAAACGGAAGCCACTTTACGATAACACTGGATGGAAACAAGGTTGAGGAAGTAGAGTATACTCCGGAAAATGGGAAGAAGATTACAATCACCGGAGGAGAGGGCGTTACGTATGAAGAATGAGGAGCATATGGGCAGAATTATTCCCGGGAGGGTCGTCGCAGCTGCGGTGGCCCTTTTTCTGGCGGGTCTATCCTGGCATCACTGCGGCGGACTCAGCCTTCGCGCGGTCATGATATGGCTGGTATGCCTGATTTTGACTGCAATTGCATATACGGATTTCAAGACCATGCATATTCCTGACCGTATGACGGCCGCACTTCTCATACCTGCGGTTCTGTCTCTCGGCGCGGAGTCCGGAATTTCTCTTTTTAGCAGGGCGCTGGGAGGTGCGGCAGTCAGTTTTCCCATGTTTCTCATGACGCTTGCTGTTCCGGGAAGCTTTGGCGGCGGTGATATCAAGCTGATGGCAGTCTGTGGTCTGATACTCGGTTGGCCGCGGGTTGCCGCAGCAGGGTTTCTCTCTGTTGTAACCGGTGGCTGTTATGCGATCTGGCTGCTGGCAACACGCAGAGCCGGACGCAGCGACCATTTTGCTTTCGGTCCGTTTCTGGCGGTGGGTGTGGTGCTTTCCCTGCTGTATGGGGATCAGCTGCTGGCCTGGTATCTGGGATTTTTACGGTGAGAGAAAGGAGGACCCTGTGGCGGATTATGAGTATACTGCGAAAAGCATCAATGGCAGGCGCATGAAAGGGAAGATTCAGGCTCAGGACCGTGATCAGGCATGGATCAAGATCCGTGGTATGGGACTGTATCCGGTGAAACTGAAAGAAGAACGTGGAAGAGTCAGAAAGCGCCCGCTCAGCTGTGGCCTGCTTGCACGGTTTATGAGTGAAATGGCGGTCATGCTGAATTCAGGGATTCCGCTGGCACAGGCTCTGAATTTAATCAGTGTCAGGGAATCCAGAAAAGATTTAAAGGAGATTTATGGAAAACTCTATCATATGATCCTGCACGGCATGGATTTATCCCAGGCGATGGAGATGCAGGACGGAGTATTTCCGCCTGTCCTGATTGGCATGGTACGCGCCGGAGAGGCGGGAGGCAGCCTGGCAGACGCCTTCGGCAAGATGGCAGAGTACTTTGAAAAGGAAGATGAGACGAGAAAAAAGGTGGGAACTGCCATGATTTATCCGGCCTTTCTCTTCTTGACGGTTGCTGTGGTGGTGATCCTTTTATTCACAACGGTACTGCCCAGTTTTTTCGAACTGTTCGAATCGATGGAGAAAATACCGGTTTCCACACAGGTACTAATGGCGGTAAGTATTGGGCTTCAAAATCATTTTACGGAGATTGCTGCGGCTGGCGGCTGTGCCGCTGCGATTCTGGCCGGAATCTTTACACGCCCTGGGGCAGCGGTGTGGAGGGACAAAATGATCCTTCATATTCCCTGTATCGGGACACTCCTCAAGATGGTTATGGCAGGCAGATTTGCAAGGACCTTCAGTTTCCTGTACGGTGGAGGCGTTCCGTTTATTAACGCCCTGGAACTCACAGCCGATGCGCTGGGCAGCCGTTATATGAAGAAGCGGCTCTGCCAGGTGATGGAGGAGGTGAAAAACGGCATGCTTCTTTCGGATTCCCTGGCTCAGATTCGTGAACTATGCCCGGAATTCATACACAGCGTTTACATAGGGGAGGAGTCAGGTAATCTGGAGGCCATGCTGAAGCGCACTGCGGATTCCTTTGAAATAAGATCAGAGACAGCAATTAAGCGGCTGCTGTCGCTTTTGGAGCCGACGATGATTATTATCATGGCAGTTATCATAGGTTATCTGATGCTGTCTGTGATGGTTCCCATATACCAGTACTATCAGAGCATCGGATAATGCCTTAAACAGGAGGGCACATATGAGATTATCAGTCTATTTAGGGGAAAATGAGATACGAACTGTGCTTGGAAGGTCGGGGAAAACGATAGAGATTATGGATTGCCTGAACGTCCGTTTAAAAGAAGGCGCTTTAATTAACGACGTTGTGACAGAAGAGGCTGCGGTAAAAGAGGTACTGAACGGAATCAGGAAGCGGTATGGGAAATACCGCAGACACGTGTATTTAACTATGGGAGGAAACCAGATTATCACCAAAGTGCTGAGCGCCCCGCGGCTGCCCCGCTGCCAGATGATGGAACTGGTCCGAAGGGAGCTTTCCGATTTGATTCTGCCGTCAGAGAAGGATGGCTACGTCTACGATTACAGCATAGTCAGAAAGAAAAACAAGGATCACAAAGGACGGACCATCCTCTGTGTGGCGATGAAACGAAGCGTGATTCACGAGTATCAGACTCTGTTTTCCGAGTGCGGGATGAAGCTGAAAGCGATCGACGTCGCAGTGGATGGGCTGAACAGCCTGGTTGATTTTCTGCCGTCGTTTCGGAATAAGACGTTTATTATGGCAGTAGCAGATGGACGGAATATGATGACATCGCTCTACATCGACGGCGTCTATGCGTATACGAACCGGATGCGCCTGGTCGATGAGAGAGGGACTTCGGAGAGTCTGGAAGAGATGGTGAAGGTGATACGGTCGGTAATCCATTTCTGTAAGATGCAGAGAGACGAATTTGAACTGGATTTTGTCTGTCTCTGCGGACTGGGGAAAGAGGAAGTGGACAGCCTGATCCCGGAGATTGTGAACAATGAGGATATTGCGGTGACAGTACCCGGACCGGAATCTTGGATTACGGTGAAGGAAGGCCTAAACTACTCCATGGACCAGTATATGTATGTCACAGGCAGTCTGCTGGGAAGCCGAAAGTCTCTGGACCTGATTGGAGCGGCGAAACAGAAGGCAGGACGCGGGGAGGAAGAGAAGTCCCATTTTCTTGCAGCATGTCTTTTGCCTGCGGCAGTGATCACGGTCTTTCTGGGAAATGCAGTCAGAAATGAGATTGCCGTGAGGAATATGAGGGAAGAAATACAGGTTCTGGAAGAACGCCTTTCGGTAAAGGAAAGAAAAGAGGCGCTGGCGGAGGAAAAACAGTTAAAGGAAAAACTGGCCTCATTGAGAATCCTGACGGCCGGGCAGAGTGCGGTGAAGAAAGAGGCGGCAAAGATGCCGGAGATGAACAGCGCTGTGAGATCGTATATCTTCGGCACAGCAGCGGGGAAGCTGGAACTCTCCGAACCGGAATATACCCAGGGTGTGCTGCGGTTTGACGGGAAGTCGCGGAAGTATGAGGAAATATCTGATTATGTGCGGGAACTGGAAGAGAGCGGACTGTTTTCAACGGTGGAATATTCCGGATTTACCAATGTCAATCCGGTTACAAAGGAAAAGGATGACTGGTATTATGTTCAGCTCGCATGCATGCTGAAAACACCGGAATGAGGAGGAAACCATGAGAAAGCTGACGCAGAGAGAAAAGATCCTGGTTTATATAGCGGCAGTTCTTCTGTTGTTAACGGGAGGCTACTATCTGGTAGAGCAGCCGGCCGAAATGAGGCGGGTAAGGACAGAGACGGAACTTAAAATCCTGCAGCTTCAGGAACGTGAAAGCGAGGACAGCCTTACGGGAAAATCAACTCTGGAGGAAGAGATTGGCAGGGAACAGGACATGGCTGGTGAAAATACGGAGGACTATCTGCCATACCGCACGAATTCCGTGCTGATTTCAGAGCTGGCAGAGTATCTGACTTCCTTTGGGATAGTTCCCGAGACGATGAAGGTTGAATCTGTTTCGGTTCTGGAAGAACAGGAGACGACGGAAGCCGGATACCATATCCACAGGGCGGACATTCATGTGGAGGCATTGGGAACGATGGAGGAGTTATACCGCCTGCTGGACTGGGCATACGACAGGGACTGGATTTCCGTGACCACATATTCCGGGGAAGCCATGGAGGATAAGGACGCCGGGATGAACGGGGAGGCAGATGAAACGGGAGATAATGAGACACTGTCCATGACGTTTACCTGCTTTATGCTGGAACTGAAAAACGCCGATGAAACAAAGAACGCTGAGGAACCGAGACTCTGAAGTGAGGTAGATAAATGGCAGGGCAGAAAAATGGAAAAGAGGGATATGTGCTTGGCTGGGTCGTAATCATGGTTCTGGTTCTGATGATTCTGGTGACCGCCATACTGTTTGCCTCTACGGCATATTACAGGCAGAGTTTCAGAGAATATAATGACAGACAGGCATATTTAACAGCGCGATCCATCGTGCAGACGGCGGCAGCGGATTTTACAGGAAGCGGATCAGGGGAATTGCGGGATGTGCTATTGGATGAAATTTCGGTATATCTGAAAGACGAACCGGATTCAGAGTCCCAAGCTGCCCCGCCCGATGAAGCGGCCGATAAACCGACGGATAAACCGACAGATAAACCGGATACCGGGTATCCGATCCCCAAGATCAAGTTCCAGCTGGATTCCACGATGGGAAGCTGTACCATGACCGGCTATTATATGCCGGACGAGGATCTTCTGATATTGACTGCCGAGGCAAGGAAGGGCGGCAGTACCGAAATTATGACGGTTTATCTTCAACACAGTCCGGAGTCGGAGGAGGAGCCATGGGCTGTCCTGGGATATGAGCGGGGAGAAGCGCAGAAGGGAGGAAAATCATGAAACGTAATGTTTTCAAAAAGCATTGGAATCTGACAGGACGCATTAGGGGCATAGGGGCCGGAAACGCAGATAATGGTTTTACTCTGGTGGAGTCCCTGGCCGCGTGGACGATTCTGTTGATCGCCGTTACCATATTTTTAAAGTGTCTGGGAATGGCCCATGCCTCTATGGGTAAAGGAACTGTGATGAGAAACCAGTATATGACTGCCCTGGAACGTGTGGAGCTGGGAGGGGAACCGCTCAGAACGAAGGAAACAAAACTGAAATTTATCATAGATAAAACGACATTTTCCATGGATGCGGTAATGATGGAATATGGTCTGCCGCAGTCCGGCAAGGGAGAAACACAGCCGGTCACACTGAAAGTGATTGGTCCGGTTTCGGGAGCCGGGGAATGAGGGATAACGTGGGCGGTAAATGGAATGAGCGTATGAGAGATGAACGGGGAATGACGCTGACAGAGCTGATGGTATCCCTGGCAATTGCATTCATTCTCATGAGTTTTTTGATCCGGATGTATACCTATACGGGAAACATGTTTGAAACGAGCGCCTCCACCGACGATTTGAGGAGAACGACACAGGTGGTCATCGACTATCTGGAGGACCGGATTGCCTGTGCAGACAGTCTGGTGATCAGCAGAGAGGAGCTGTCTGGAGAGGAATTCGGCCATGAAATCCTGTTTTCAGAGGATGGCCGGATTTACTGTGACGGGGAGCCGGTATGCGAAGAAGAATTTTACCGGAAGAGAACGGTCTTCTGCCAGATTCTTTCCGCCTTCTCAGAAGATAACACACCGGCCTTAAAGTACAGGATTACGTGGAAGAATCAAAAGAATACGACTTTATATTCCGCAGACTCTGTGGTAAAATTAGTTAATTTAGAGCTGAACGGCAGGGAGATAATCCGCCGTGATCTGGAGACCGGGGCAGGAATGTCCGGGAAATCCCTTTATATTTACTACAAAGATCCGGATTATTCCCATGGCATAGTATTTGATTGAAAATACGGTTTGAGGTTGAGAGAATGAAAGGCATACACATTGGAGAAGTGCTGGTGGAACAGGGAGCCATCACGAAGGAACAGCTGAACGAAGGGCTGAAGCTTTTGAAAGCCGGGACGAACGACCGGCGTCTGGCGGAGGTCCTGACAGATCTTGGATATATCACGGAGCGGGAGCTTTTAGACGTGCTGGGACGCGGCATGGGACTCGAAGTCATTGATCTGGAGTTTTTTCATATCGATGAGCGCGCCGTGGAGAAAATTCCCAAGCAGCTGGCCTTAAAATATACGGTTATGGCCGTATCCATGGAGGGAAGCGGCTTAACCGTGGCGACGGCGGACCCGCTGGATTTATATGCGCTGGAAGATATCCGTCTGGTGACCAATATGAGAATTCAGCTGATTCTTGCGGAACGGACTCAGATTCGTCATGCAATCGAGTTGAATTATTCAGGAATTGACGCCAGAGCAGCGGCGAGACTGGCCAGCGAGCACGCCGTATTTTCCAGAACCTTTGCGGAAAATCTGATGGTGAATTCCGATGAGGACCAGGCGCCCATCGTCCGCCTGTTAAACAGCCTGCTTTTGAAGGGCTATAATACAAACGCCAGCGATATTCACATCGAGCCCTACGAAAATGAAACGGTTGTCCGTATGAGGCGCGACGGAATGCTGATTCCATACATGACGCTTTCTCCGGCAATTCATCAGGGTATCGTGGCACGCACCAAGATTCTGGCGAACATGGACATTGCCGAGAAACGGAAAGCTCAGGATGGTCATTTCAAAATCACACTGGACGGCAGGGAGATGAACGTCAGAGTATCCTTCGTTCCTACCGTCTATGGTGAAAAAGGCGTGCTTCGCTTTTTGACGACGAATACGCCGATTGACCGCAGCGCCGCATTTGGCATGTCCGGTGATAACTACCGGAGAATGAAACAGCTGCTGCGGGTCCCGCACGGGATCATTTACTTTACCGGACCGACCGGAAGCGGAAAGACAACCACATTATATTCTGTTCTTCAGTATTTAAGCGGACGCCTCGTGAATATTGTTACAATAGAAGACCCGGTGGAGCGTAATCTGCCGAAGGTCAACCAGATACAGGTAAATGAGAGAGCAGGATTAAACTTTCAGACAGGGCTTCGTTCTATTCTTCGGCAGGATCCCGATATTATCATGATCGGAGAGACGAGAGATCCGGAGACTGCCGAGATTTCAGCACGCGCCGCCATTACAGGCCATCTGGTATTTTCCACGCTCCATACAAACGATGCTGCGTCATCGGTTACGAGACTGATGGATATGGGGATTCCCGCATATCTGGCAGCGGCATCCATTGCCGGAATTATATCCCAGCGGCTTATGAGAAAGGTTTGTCCCTACTGCCAGGAAGAATATGAGGCGAGGCCCGAAGAGGTGAAGATTCTGTATGGAAGGCCTGCAGACCCTGGGGAACATGTGCGCCTACGCCGTGGAAAGGGCTGTTATCTCTGCAATGAAACGGGATACAAGGGCCGCATTGCCATTCATGAGATTTTAAGTGTGGACACAGAGATGAAGCGCATGATCTCAGAGGGCAGAAACGAGGAGGAGTTGAAAGCGTATGCAGTCCACCGTCACGGGATGACGACTCTGAAAGAAGAGGCCGTTAAAATGGTTCTGGCGGGAATAACCACATTGGAAGAGATGGAACGACTGATCTATACGATTGATATGGATTATTTCGGGGAAGAATGAAGAAGAATAAGGAAGGGGAAAAGGCCGGCAGGGGAACAGTAAAAAAGGAGGACTTCATATGGAGACAGCATGGATGGCGGTCACAGCCGTTTGGTCGTGGATCATGGAGCATTTAATTTACATCAATCTGATTTTTTCAATCATAATTGTATTTTTTCAAAGGCGCGATCCGAAATCTGTCTGGACCTGGCTGATGGTTCTGTATTTCATTCCGGTATTTGGATTTCTGTTTTACCTTCTTCTGGGACAGGATTTGGGGAAGAGCAAGATGTTCCGGGTCAAGGAGGTGGAGGACCGGGTCTATTTTACCGTGCGCGGCCAGGAGGAGTTTTTAAAGACACACGATAGCAGCCTGGAAGCCCATCTGTCACGGGACTATGAGGATCTGGTGCTGTACAATTTAGAGACGTCGGGAGCAGTTTTGACCGTCGATAATACGGTTCGTATTTTTACGGACGGGGAGGCGAAGTATACGGATCTCCGGAGCGAGTTAAGAAAAGCCTCCCGTTTTATCCATATGCAGTATTATATCATCAAGGATGACGAGCTTTTTGATTCCATCAGTCCCATTCTGGCCGAGCGGGCCAGAGCCGGTGTGGAGGTCCGTATTCTCTGTGACGGTATGGGCGGCCGTTTTATGCCGAAAAAGAAATGGGAGGAGCTTAAACAGTGCGGTGTGAAGGTAGGAATCTTCTTTCCGCCTGTGCTGGGACGGCTTCAGCTGAGAATGAATTACCGCAACCACAGGAAAATCGTGGTTATTGACAATAAAGTCGGCTATGTGGGCGGATTTAACATTGGCCGCGAGTATATTTCCAGAGATCCCAGGTTCGGATATTGGAGAGACACTCACTTAAAGCTGACAGGCGGTTCCGTGCTGAGCCTTCAGATCCGTTTTGCATTGGACTGGAACTATGCAGCAGGAGAAAACCTGTTTAAAGATATGAAATATTTTGAGACTGGTACGGATTTATTCCGACTGGATCAGATCAGTCCGGAGATTCATCCGCTGGGAATTCAGATCATAGCCAGCGGCCCGGACGCCAGCTGCAGGCAGATCAGAGACAATTATATCCGGCTCTTTGCAAAGGCGCGCGACCACATCTATATCCAGACGCCGTATTTTGTTCCGGACGATGCCGTTCTATCCGCACTTTCCATGGCGGCCAGGTCCGGTGTGGACGTTCGCCTGATGATTCCGTGTAAGCCGGACCACCCCTTCGTCTACTGGGCGACCTACTCCTATGTGGGCGATTTGCTGTCGGCGGGAGCCAGATGCTATACGTATGAGAACGGCTTTCTCCATGCCAAGGGCGTAATGACGGACAGCCGCGTATGCTCCTATGGAACCGCCAATATGGACATCAGAAGCTTCGAACTGAATTTTGAAGTCAACGCGGTCATTTACGACGAGGAGACGACGAAGGAACTGGAAAATATCTTTCTGGAGGACCTAAAGCTCTGCAAGGAGATAACCAGAGAGGGATATGCGTCGAGAGATTTGTGGATTCGGGTGAAGGAGCAGTGCAGCAGACTTTTGTCGCCGCTTTTGTAGAGTCAGGGAGGAGACTGCATTCTTATGCGCCGGTGTGAAACGGCGGACGGAATGCAGTCTCCTTCTCCTTTGCGGCAGGCCGGTTATGAAAACAGGCGCCTGACGCCATAGCCGGCCGGGAGCGGGTTTCCCGAGAGCAGCCAGGTTTTTGCACTTTTTTGCAGATAACTGTTCTCCGGATATTCCGAGGGACAGGATTTCAAACAACCAAATATTCGCTCTTCTGCCTGACGGGATTCTGCATCAACGCCTGTTATTGTGTATTCATTTTGAAACTGAAGAATGTTGGAACCGGATGGCAGAAGATTTTTAAGAGCCGGACAGAGAAGCCAGGAATGGCAGATAAAGACGGCCGGATGCATGCTGAAAAAACGGGCGGCCTGCTGATAAGAAGCCTCGCATGCAGAAGGGGTCAGTCTGGAGCCGGAAGGGATATGGACGTTTAACACAGGATCTCCCTTTTGGATCCCGTATACTGCCGGTAAATCCCAGGGGCAGCAGACCGGCTGGAACTGCAGCCGGCCCAGGGCAAAAAGCTGCAGACGAAGATGAAGCGACAGCCACTCGTACTCTTCCAGACCGTGAGCTCCGGTATGTTCAAAACATACCTTTTCCCAACGCCCGATGTCAGAAAACGTATGATAAAACACGTCCTCCGGAATTTTCCGTTCCTGGTATTTCCGATAGGCGAAGCGGGTAAATTGAAGGTAATAGAAGAGATATAAAAGGCTGGAATCCGGTTCTGCATTCAAAGTGCGGAAAAAACGGGGCAGATCCGTATGAAAAAGCCTCCATGCCTCTAAAATGGACCAGGGAGCCAGATTAGCAGCGCAGGCTGCCGCTTCACGGGCCTGCGCAGTCAGTTCCGGAAAATCAAAGGGGATATCAGTCATAAGCATTACTCCTGTTCAAATGATAATTCAATGGTTTTGCCCGTTAACCTCGACTTTTCTGCCGCAAAACAGATCAGATGACTCTGAAGACTCTGCTGCGCGGACGATTTATTTTTGGTAAAATCACCTTCCCTCACCATGGCGACAAAGTTTTCAATAAGGCGGTAATCACCGCCTCCATGATGGTAGGCTGCGGATACGTCAGGAAGCTGCGGACAGCAGACCTCTTCATCAGCACTGCCAAACAGGTGAAAACGAATTTCGCTGCGGTTCATGTCACCGGTTAGCTGGCCTTTTGTACCCATCAGTGTCAGGGTACGGTTGCAGTCTTCAGTGAAGGCAGTCATGATAAAGCTGACCACGGCGGAATTGTCAAATTCCAGATTGACGGCCTGATGATCCACCACATGATTATCGCAGTGATAGACACAGCGGCCGTAAGGTCCATGGCGCAGGGCTTCCATCAGTTTTTCCCTTCCCGGTTCCGTTGTCACCATTGACACGAAACCGTCTGAAACTGCCTTTGGATGCTCCAGATAGAAGCGGGGAGCGTAGTAGGGGCAGGAACCGGAGGACGGACAGCCGTCGAGGCAGCGGGAGGGCGCGCCAGCCGGTGCGTTTTCCGGTTTGAAATGTGTAAGGGATCCGAAAGAGGAGACCTTTGTACAGGTACCGCCTGTCAGCCAGGAAAGAATGTCCATGTCGTGACAGCTTTTCTGAAGAATCATGGGACTGGAGGTGGTATCGTCTGCCCAGTTGCCGCGGACAAAACTGTGAGCCTGGTGCCAGTAGCCCACGTGCTCTATTTGCTGCACCGCCAGAATCTTTCCGAGACGTCCGCTGTCTATGATTCGCTTGATCTCGCTGTAAAACGGAGTGTAGCGGAGTACGTGGCAGATGCTTAAAAGCCGTTTGTTTTTTTCAGCGGCCGCCCCGATCCGGCGGCAGTCCTCTTCGCGTACCGCCATGGGCTTTTCAAGCAGCACATGGTAACCGAGCTCCAGCGCTTTTACCGCGGGCCCGGTATGCATCTGATCCATTGTGCAGATAAGCGCTGCGTCAGCGAAACGCGGCTGTTCGAGAAGTGGTTCCCACGTTTCATATACGGAGTCTTCCGGTATTTTGTGAGCTTTTTTCATGGCTTCCCGTTTTGCAGTATCCGGCTCCGCAATGGCAACAATCTGAAATTCGTCCGGATGGTCCAGCGCATACCGGGCGTATACGCCGCCTCTGGCGCCTGCACCAAGCAGTACTGCTGTTATTTTCTTTTTCATATCGATACTCCTTTTCTTACCCCTTAATTCCTGAAGATATGATGCTTTTCTTGATCTGGCTTGAAAATATGATTGTGAGAAGCATGACAGGAAGAATGGAAAACAGGGATAATCCCATAATAAAATTCATTTTAATAAACTGGTTTTTTGAAATGTTATAGAGCGCCACATTTAAGGTCCACAGGCTTTGCTTTTCGGTGACAAGCCAAGCCCAGAAAAAGTCATTCCAGTTTGCCAGAAAGGTCTGAAGCGCAATTAAGGAAATAATAGGCTTCGACAGCGGCATACAGATTTTTACAAAGCTGTACCAGTTGCCGGCGCCGTCGATTCTGGCCGCATCGAAGAGACTCTGGGGAAGCTGATCGAAAAAGCCCTTGTATAAATAGATATAGAAACCGTAGGGCAGCAAAAACGGCATCAGCAGCGCACGGTAGTTATTATAAAAGCCCAGTCTCTGAAACATGGTAAACTGGGGAATCATGATCGATATAAAAGGGATCATAGTACTTCCAAGGAAAAAAAACAACATAATTCCGGATAACTTTTTCGGAAGAAGGCGTGAGATGGGGAATGCGGTGATTCCGCACAGCACTACCTGAGTGACTATGGCCCATGTAATCACGAGAGCAGTATTCATGATAAAAATTAAAAAGCTGTAGCGGCTTACCAGTTCGTTTTTGCTGTACATTACAGAAGGAAGCTGGAAATAGTAGGAGAAACTTTCCAGGAGCAGAAGGTTATTTTTATGACTCGTTATCGCAGTGAGTGCCCCATGGAGCTCGTATTTTTCCTGAAATACAGCCTGTATCCTGGAGGCCAGTTCCTCCCCGGAATTTTTTATCCGGAATTGATCCCCTTTCGGAATCCCGGCCGGATCATACTGATATCCCAGAAAATCAGAAGCTTTTTCCCAACGCTTTGGATTTAGCAGAACTTTGGGTTCCATGGTGGCATGGGAGTAAAGCCCTGCATCTCTTTGCAGCTCCAGGGCTCCGCGGTGTGCCCTGGACTGAAAGACCGGAACGCCATCCCTTGTGCCGACGAGTCTGACTTCAAACACAGAGTCCTCATCCATTTCATAGATCGTCAGGAATCCGGTCAGAATCTGATCCTGGCGCATAGCCTCCAGAAGCTGGTCCTCCGGTACCCGGCTGTAATCCAGTTCAAATGTAACGCTGTTAGCCGCATAGGGAAGCAGCCTGGGCGGCAGCTCATACAGTTTTTTGCTGTCTTTCATGGAAGTGGCCGCTATGTAAAGCAGAGGATAAAGAATGACGACTGCGAAGAAGATTGATACGGCATAAGCTGCGATTTTCAGGCTTATCGTACTGCCACCGGCTTTGATTCCTGTCTGTTTTTTTCTTTTCATGTTATTTTCCCCCCTTTATTCTGCTTCAGACTGGTCCATTCGCAGTTGAAGAAACGTCAGGACTGCAATGACGAGAAACAGGATACAGGATGCCGCCGTTGCTTTTCCGTAATCCAGGTCTGTATAAAAGGTAGAGTAGATATAGACCCCCATGGAGGTGGAGGCGCCGCTGGGCCCTCCGGCTGCAAATTGGTAAGGTGCATCCAGAATCTGCATGGAACTGATAACCGCCAATACTAACTGAATGATAATGATGAACCGGATATTCGGCAGAATGATATGGCGGATTCGCTGCCAGCCGGAACAGCCATCTAACTGGCTGGCCTCCAGGACATCTTCCGAAATACCGTTAATTGCGGATAAAAACAACAGAACTCCCACACCTCCGCCCACAAATCCGGGAAAAATAATACAGAATTTAGTCAGTGCTGGATTACTGAGCCACATCTGCTGCGGCAGGCCAAATGCTTTTACAATCTGGTTGGCAAGACCGAAATCGGGATTCCAGATCCATTTCCACAGGATAACGCTTACGGAAATGGGAATCAGGGCAGTAATCAAATAGATGGTGCTGAATGTCTTCTGAAAACGCTTCAGCTCATTTAAAAAGATTGCCTGGACCAGCGGAACCCAGAATACGAGGAACAGCTGCAGGATCAGGAAAATAAACGTATTTTTCCACGCATCCCAATAGTAGGCTGCGGTAAACAGATTGATATAATTCTGAAATCCCGCAAAATGTCCCGGTGGATTGACTGCATCATAACTGAACAGCGACATGTAAAACGATTTTATGATCGGATAATACCGCAGCCATACCGTAAATATGATTCCAGGCAGCATGAACAGCCATGGAGACAGGGCTTTGCGGAAGGAAGCAGAGTGAAACCTGTTATTTTCCATAGTGACTCCTCCTTTTGAGCTTTAACTGTTCTTATTATATCGAACTTTAACTGCCTTTTCTGATAAACAAAATTAACCAAACAGGAGACATAATTAATATATTTTATTTAAAATGTCTGCAAATAGCTGAAAAATTAAGGGGAACATGTTAAAATTGTTACATATATACGCTGCGTTTGTCTCTATGTCATGGTAAAAATATCCTGTAGAATAAAAATATAACAGGTTCCGGCATGGAGAAGGCACCTGCCGGAATGACATAATAAAGGAGGATTTTATATGAGACGTAGACAGGTTATGAAAAAAGCGGCAGCTATCCTGTTAACCGCAGCTGTGGCGGCAGGGCTAACCGCCTGTGGATCTAAGCCGTCGGAAACGCAGAGTACGGCAGCCGAGGTGAAAAAAACAGAAGAGGAAAAAACAGCGGCTGAAAATGGGAAGGCAGCGGAGGACAAGGGAAACGGAGAGGCTGTTACACTGACCATGTGGGTGGAAAGTAAGAATGAGACCGATATAAAGCAGGAACTGGATGAAGAATTCATGGAAGAAAACCCTGACATTATTCTTAATAAGGTAATGAAAGAGGGAGACCCGGGAAACGATTTTTATCAGGGGGTTGCTGCCGGCAACGCGCCGGACTGTGTAACGGTTTCCTTCACTTTAATGGACAAATACGCCAATGCCGGTATACTGACTCCGCTGAATCAATATTTCGATCAGTGGGATGAGAAAGACGGATTCTCCCAGTCCTATGTGGATATGTTTACAAAGAACGGGAATCTCTATGGAATTACTTCAATCGATGCGAATTTCCTGCTGGCTTACAACAAGGCGGTATTCAGGGAAGCAGGAATTGAAAATCCTCCGGCAACATGGGAGGAGGCTTATGAGACGGCAAAAAAGATCACGAATCCGGATACTCAGACGTATGGCTATGGTGTCCTCGGTTCGGAGTGGACCGACTGGTTCTTCCAGTATTATGTATGGCAGGCCGGAGGTGATTTAACGAAGAGAAATGCAGACGGCACTCTGGAACTCACCTTTACAGATCCCGCAGTGATTGAGGCGGCAAATTATTATCAGAAGCTGCGCCGGGACGGTGTCAGTCAGCCGGATCTGACCCTGAAATTCAACGAACTGATTGAAAAATTTGCTCAGGGCAAGATTGCCATGATGCCGTTCGCTACGGATTGGGTGAGCACGGCGGCAAGCCTGGGAGCAAAAGTGGATGACATAGGACTCTGTCCGTTCCCGGCGGGTCCTTCAGGAAAGAGTGTTACCACAAGCCTTGGATACAACTGGGTAATTAACGCGAAGAGTTCTCCGGAAAAGCAGGATGCAGCATGGCGATACATTGCTTTTATGAGTTCTAAGGAATCCATGGAACGTACGATTGAAGCTTCTGCAGACAAAGGAGCGGTAGATCCCATTCATTATCCGCGTACAGATGTTAATGTAAGTGAATTAACAGATATGAACCCGGAATATCAGGAGGTACTTAAGAAGATTGAAGGGACAGGCAGGCTTGAGTATGAAGGAAAAGACATAATTTCTCCATATGTAGACCGTACCGTTCAGAAAATCCTGGCTGATTTAAATGCAGATCCGGAAAAGGAATTTGCAGCGGCTTCCGAACAGGCTCAAAAAGAGGTCGTAGACCAGTATAACAAAGAGGTATTGGAAAAAGCAGAAAAATAATGATAGATATTTCCAGAAAGAAGGCTGCATGCTCGCCTTCTTTTTGGTGTATCGTCAGGAAAATCAGCAGGAGGCTCAGTCACGATGGAAACTCTGGAAAAACGGAATGATCTTGTAGGACGGCTTTTGGGTATATGCCGAAAAACCTCTATTTTTGTGCGCCTCATCATTCTTTCCTGTACTCTTTTGATGATACCCAGCTGTCTTCTTATTTTTCTCACCTTTCATGTGTATACCAGTGATTTGTTTAAGACGACGCTTCAGCTGTTTAAGAACAACAACCTCCTTATCGGGAGTTCCATATCCCATGTCCTGAAACAAAATGAACAGTTCCTTTATGAAATCTATTCCGACGAGGAGCTGACCGGTGCGCTGATCGAGCTGTACCGTCTGGAAAATAATCCGGAGGAGGATCTGTCCGATAAAAAGGAGATTCTGAGAGATCAGATCAACAGCCGTCTGTACCATTACTATACGGACGGAGACAGTCTGATCCGCAGTATACAGATCATCACGGAATACGACCAGTTTTCTCCGGTCAGTACATACGGGAATATGGCGGGGGCCTGGATTCCTGACATATCTGCCTTTCGGGACAGTGATATCTATCAGAAAACAATCAGGGCTTCCGGAACGCCGGTCTGGTTCGATCCGCCTCAGTTTTACAACACCTTTTACCATCAGACCATGTTCAATACGCCTCTGGTGGACACGTTTGTGCTTGCGCGGTCGATTCCCAGCTATCAGGTTAATTCCAGCCTCGGTATCATTGTAATCAATCTGGACATGAAATCTCTGCTAAAAAATGTGGATGCCTCCACCCTGACATCGGACAGTAATCTTCTGCTTATGGGCAGCCAGCCCCTGTGGTCTTTCAATGTCAATATCGAAGGTCCTACCCTGGCATCTGACGATCCGGTTATGGAACAGGTGAAAGGCAGGGAAGAAGGGGACATAGAGGCGGTGATTCGCGGGGAAGCGTGTGAACTCACCTTCCTTCGCATCACAGGGACCGATATGTACCTGATCAATCTGGCTTACCGTGACCGGCTGTTTGAGCGGCCTCTGATGCTGCGCAGGTTCAGCTTTCTGGTGCTGGCAGTCAGTCTGATAATCGCCGTCTTCATCGCATATATTATTACGGTCAGTATTGTATCTCCGCTGAACCGTCTGAAGAATACCATGCAGACCGCTTCAAGAGGAAATCTGGAGGTGGAATATGAAGATCCGGCAGGTGACGAAGTGGGAATACTGGGACAAAAATATAATGAGATGATCGCCGATTTAAAAAGCCTGATTCAGGAAACCTATGTATCCGAGCTTAACAAACGCCATTTGGAAATGCTGAAAAAAGAGGCGGAATTAAACGCCTTTCAGATGCAGATCAATCCCCATTTTCTATATAATACACTGGATATGATCCGGTGGAAAGCCATTGCAGAGGAACAGGGGGATGGGGAAGTAAGCCATATGATTAAACAGTTTTCCGATCTTTTGAGACTGGGAATTAAGAAGAACAGCGTGATTGTTCCTTTTTCAGAAGAACTGAGCCATGTGGACGCCTATCTTGCGATTATAAATCTGCGTTACTCCGAACCCATTCAGCTTACGGTTGATCTGCCGTTCGACCCCGGAGACGTAACGATTGCCAAGCTGTCTTTGCAGCCTCTTGTGGAAAACAGCGTTATTCATGGCTTTGACAGTACTCCGGCGGAGATTTCCCATAAGAGGATCGCCATAAGCGGGTTTATTGAGCAGAATCTGATTCATATTCTGGTGGAGGACAACGGAATCGGAATGACGCAGGAGCAGATGGAGGCATTAAACCGGGAACTGAAAGACCGTGTTCATACGCAGGGTGGAATCGGAGTGTTCAACGTCAATGAGCGTCTGAAACTTTATTTTGGCGATGACTGCGGACTGCATTACCAGAGCTCTCCATTGGGAGGGACAGGAATCGAGATGCTTCTGCCCAGACAGAGTCAGGAGCAGGAGATCTAGTATTCGGGAGGTAAGGACAGATGGAAACGAAAAAATTATATCAGCTTCTCATTGTGGATGATGAGAGCTTTGTGCGTCAGGGCCTTTCTCAGTATGTGGACTGGGAGGCGCTGGGCTATACGGTGGCGGGAACTGCTGACTGCAAGGAGACAGCTCTGCATTTTCTGGAGGAAAATCCGGTTGATGTCATTCTGACGGATATCCGAATGCCTGATGGCACCGGACTGGAGCTTCTGCAGGAATGCCGCGGCATACAACCGGATGTAAAATCCGTGATTTTAAGCGGTTACGGGGAGTTTGAATATGCGCAGAAGGCGCTGAGGCTGGGGAGCTTTGATTTCCTCACAAAACCGGTAGATTTTTCTCAGCTCACTGCTATTTTTCTCAAGCTGCACGATACCCTCAGCCAGCTGGAAACTCAGAACCGGAATTTACAGGAGGTATACCGGCTGAAAAAAGATAATTTTTTTCATAATGTGACGAAGTATTCGGTAGAACCGGAAACACTGGCTCAACGGTGCAGAGAATACAATCTGCCGCCATGCGGCCGCTATGGGATTTTAAGAATCAGATATCCCGACGCAGAGAACTGCCTTCCTGGCCTGCCGCCGGATTGCAGAGAGGCGGTCAGCCGGCTGATCGGGGAGAGCGGGGGCGGTGACCGCTGCTACGTTTTTCCAAATGAAGCACATGAAATTACAGTTGCGCTGTATGATATTCCGAAAGGGGAGACGACAGGCCTCCTGGAACTGTTGAAACCATATTTGGATTACCATGAGGCCATAGCCGGCGTGGGATCCTTTTATGAGGGCATAGGAAAATTAAAAGAAGCGTACCAGGAGGCCGGTCAGGCTCTGGAATACCACCATCTCCAGACAGAAGAGCGGATCATAGAATATGGTAAGGCGAGTGGACAGATTGATTTTGGCGCGGCTTACAGCCAGAACAGTAAGGAATCCATGTTAGACTGCCTGTCGGAGGGACGTTCCGATCTGCTGGCGGAGTTTCTGGTCAGTCATATTGACAATTTGATAGCCGACGGAAGTTCTATTGATACGATCAAAGCGCTGGCCATCAATTCGATTCTGGTGGTGGAAGAGTATTTAAAGCAGAATACATCCTGCCGTGAGACTGGAAACGGTATTCAGGAGTTGATCTGCCGGATCATTTCCATGAAGTCGAGACACCGGATTCAGGATATTGCCAGAGAGTATCTGGCTTCTACGGCGCCTTTGATTGAATCTGCCAAAAGCAGGAGTCCGGTTATTGACCGTGCGTTAGTTTATATCAGAGAACATTATTCGGAAAACATTACGCTGCAGTCACTTGCCGAGGACATTTACCTCCATCCCGTCTACTTGAGCCGGCTGTTTAAAGAAAAGGTCGGTCAGACATTTCTGGAGTATTTAACTCATTACCGCATCGAAATGGCGAAAGACTACCTGCGTAATCCCAATCTTCGTATCTACGATATCGGTCAAATGGTAGGATATGAAACACCGCAGTATTTCAGCAGAGTTTTTAAAGAACTGACAGGAACGACACCGAAGGGATTTCGGGAGGAACTGGCAGGAAAAGGGGAAAAACACGAAAAGGGTGTTTAATCCCCTTTTCGGTTCTTTCACGGCTTTGGGAGCGGGGAAAGAACCTCTTTTTTCTTTATTTCCGTTCATAAAATTACCGCTTTGGGTACATACTGGTACTTATGAAGACGACAACACTAAACACAACAACATTCAAAAAATTCACAATCAGCAGCACGGCGCTGCAGCTAAAACAGCTTCCGGTCAATTTTTGCAAATGCGGAATCACAGGCTGGTGCCTGGAGGTCCTTTTTACTTCAGCGGAATCGATCATGAGGCACGACTGGAGGCTGATGGGGAGGACGTCCCTTTTGATGTTCCCTATCTACGGCTGCGGAGCGCTTCTGGGACCCATCGGGAAATGGATTGACGACTGGCTTAATCCGGGCAGAGTATTAACTGTAAAAAAATCGGATCTGGCAGTGCGCCACGGGATGCTTTACATGGTTCTGATTTTTGTGGCGGAATACGCCTCAGGAGCGTGGCTTCGGTCACGGGGAATGTGTCCGTGGGACTATACGGGGCGCAGTACAAATATAGACGGCCTCATACGGCTCGATTTTGCTCCGCTGTGGTTTGCTACAGGGCTTTTATTTGAACAAATTACGAAAAAGAAAGGCGGGTAAGTCTTGTAATTACACTCTTCATTTTATATAATAGTAAAAATGGAGGGGAAGACCAATGATACGTTTTATATTTGTAGCAGCTACAGTCATTCTGTTTTTGATTTTGAGTATTCCGCTGATGCTGGTGGAGTTTCTGATCGGGAAGAAAAACCGCCATCTGCGCGATGTGCAGAGTCTGGCCGTGATCCAGTGTGTATTCCGGCTGATCCTTAGGATGGCAGGGGTGAAGATTACGGTAAAGGGAAGAGAAAATGTCCCGACAGACCAGGCGGTACTTTACGTAGGGAACCACCGCAGCTATTTTGATATCCTGGTGGGCTATGTGACGGTTCCGTCCCTGACCGGTTTTGTGGCTAAAAAGGAGATGGAGAAGATTCCGCTGCTTTCATCCTGGATGAAGCTGGTCAACTGCCTTTTTCTCGACCGTGTGAATTTAAAGGAAGGCTTAAAGACCATCCTTGCAGGGATCGAGCAGGTGAAACGCGGCGTCTCCGTATGGATTTTCCCGGAGGGAACGAGAAATAAAAATGACAATCCGCTGGATTTGCTGCCATTTAAAGAGGGCAGCTTAAAGATTGCAGAAAAGAGCGGCTGTTACGTGGTGCCGGTGGCGCTGACCGGAACCGCAGAAGTTTTTGAACAGCATTTTCCGAAGATTAAACCGTCCCATGTGACCATCACCTTTGGAGAACCGTTCCACACAAAGGAACTTCCGCCGGAAGTGAAAAAATTCCCGGGCGCCTATACAGAAGAACAGATAAAGGCCATGCTTACGCTTCAGCTGGCAGAAGGACAGGATTTATGAGTACATTCGATTTACAGGAAATCAGAAAACAACTGGATAAGATCGACAGGGAAATCGTGACCCTGTTTGAAGAACGCATGCGTTTATGCGGCGATGTGGCGGAATATAAGATTGAAAACGGCAGACCGGTCTATGACGGAGATCGGGAGAGACAGAAGCTGGAGTCTGTGAAGGCCATGACGGACGACAGCTTCCAGAAGCAGGCCGTGGAAGAACTGTTCAGCCAGATGATGACGATCAGCCGTCGGTTTCAGTATAAGCTGATGGCGGAACACGGACTGACCGCCAGGATGGATTTTCAGGCCGTGAAGGGACTTCCCATGAAGGGGGTACGCGTGGTCTACCAGGGCGTGGAAGGGGCGTACAGCCATGAAGCTACACTTCAGTACTTTGGAGATGACGTGGATGCTTACCACGTGCAGTTCTGGGAGGACGCCATGAAGGAAGTCGAGGCGGGCCGGGCCGATTACGCGGTTCTTCCCATTGAGAATTCCTCGGCTGGAGCGGTCAGCGATAATTACGATCTGCTGATCAAGTACCATAATTATATTGTCGCGGAGACCTTCATTCCGGTCAGCCACGCACTGCTGGGACTTCCGGATGCGGAACTTTCGGATATCACCACCGTATTTTCCCACCCCCAGGCGCTGATGCAGTCTTCCCGGTACTTAAACTCCCACCGGGAATGGACGCAGTACAGTGTGGAGAACACCGCGGCATCGGCAAAGAAAGTCTTAAACGACGGGAAAAAGAATCAGGCGGCAGTGGCCAGCGAGACGGCCGGCCGGCTGTACGGCTTAAAGGTGCTGGAACCTTCCATCAACTTTAATAAAGACAATACCACCCGGTTCATCATACTGTCCAGAGAACCCATATACCGGGAGGACGCGTCAAAGGTAAGCATCAGCTTTGAACTTCCTCATACCAGCGGCTCCCTGTACAATATGCTGAGCAATTTTATCTACAATAACGTCAACATGCGCATGATCGAATCGAGGCCCATTCCGGGAAGAAACTGGGAATACCGGTTCTTCGTCGACATCGAGGGGAACTTAGGCGACGCGCAGATTCAGAATGCGTTAAAGGGGATTGAAGAAGAAGCGTCCAACATGAGAATTTTAGGCAATTATTAAGGGATGAAGAACGGTCAGGCGGCCGCAGGCTGCCTGGCCATTTCGAAAAATAAGGGAGGAACATATGAAATCGCAGGAACTCATTATCTACCGAAATCTGCAGCACCGGGAACTGTTTGATCACGTTTCCACACTTCTGGCCGTCGGGCCGGACGACAAGCCGGGAACAATGCCGGATTCCTATGCCTGTGCCAGCCAGTTGATCGACATGGCGGTGACTTACGGCTTTGAGGGGAATCTCTGGCATTGTTTTTTAGCATTCTGCCTTGCCAATAACGAAAATGTATACAGCACCTCATGTGAGATTGTGGGCCATATCGAAGGTTCTTTAAATGAACTGGCCGCCCATGACTTCAACGTGATCAAGGAACTGTTTGATTACGATATCCGCACACTGGACGGAGGAAACGGCCGGACAGGCGGTATCTGGTCCGCTCTTTCAGACTATCATGCGGCCAACGGAAACAGCCGCGTGTTTAATAAGAGAATCCGGGATCAGATCGTTGCTCTGGCCGTGGAACTGGAGCAGGCCGTGGACGTGGAGGCCTTCGGAAGGGCTGTGACGGAATTTTACCGCCGGTTCGGCGTCGGTAAGTTTGGGCTTAACAAGGCATTCCGAATCGAGGAGATCGATCACGAGGTCCACATTAATCCCATTCCCAACGTGGAACATATCTATCTGGACGACATCATTGGCTATGAGCTTCAGAAGAAGAAGCTGATCGAGAACACGGAGGCGTTTATCCAGGGAAGAGCCGCCAATAACGTGCTGCTGTTCGGCGACAGCGGAACGGGCAAGTCTTCCAGCATCAAGGCTATTTTAAATGAGTACTACGACCAGGGGCTGCGCATCATCGAGGTATACAAGCACCAGTTTAAGAGTCTCTCTGAAGTACAGGAGCAGGTGAAGGACAGAAATTACAAGTTCATCATCTATATGGACGATTTGTCCTTTGAAGACTCTGAGCTGGAATACAAATATTTAAAGGCCATCATCGAAGGCGGACTCGGAAAGAAGCCGGGCAACGTACTGATCTATGCCACCTCCAACCGGCGCCATTTAATCCGTGAGAAGTTCAGTGATAAGAGAGAACTGGATGATGAATTACATAATAACGACACCGTGCAGGAGAAGCTGTCGCTGGTAGCCAGATTTGGCGTGACCATTTACTTTGGTTCGCCGGATAAGAAGCAGTTCCAGAACATTGTGCGGGAGCTGGCGGAGCGGTATCATGTAAATATGCCTTTGGAGGAGCTTTACGCGGAGGCAAATAAGTGGGAACTGAGCCACGGAGGACTGTCCGGAAGGACTGCCAGCCAGTTTATCACTCACCTGATGGGGACACGGGAAGATTTTACAAAAATTTGACACATGTCCTTACAAAAGGATAGTATAATGGAAAGGATGTTGCCCGTACTGGGCGGTAAGGAGGACAAGTATGGCAATTAAACTGTTTGCAGCCATCGACGTGGGTTCGTTTGAACTGGAACTCGGTATCTATGAGGTTTCGCCCAAATACGGAATCCGCCGGGTAGATCATGTGCGCCACGTCATCGCCCTTGGAAAGGATACCTATAAAAACGGAAAAATAAGCTACGAACTGGTTGAGGAGATGTGCGGCGTCTTGCAGCAGTTTGCGGAGATTATGGAGTCCTATAAGATTTCAGAGTACCGCGCCTATGCCACCAGCGCCATGCGCGAGGCACGCAACAATCAGATCGTACTGGATCAGATCCGGGTTCGGACAGGAATTGAGGTACAGATCATCAGCAACTCCGAACAGCGTTTTATCAGCTATAAGGCCATTGCCTCCAAGGATGCGGAATTTAATAAGACGATACAGAAAGGGACTGCCATTGTGGATGTAGGCTTTGGCAGCATGCAGATATCCCTGTTTGACAAGGATGCGTTGATTTCCACCCAGAACCTTCTCCTGGGGGTTTTAAGGATCAGGGAGATGATGTCCAACATGCAGGCAGACATCCGGATGGAGAATACCCTGATCGAAGAACTGGTAGACAACGAGCTTATGACCTTTAAAAAGATGTATCTGAAGGATCGGGAGATCAAGAATTTAATCGGGATCGGCGAATGCATCCTCTATCTGTCCAGGGGAAGCGGAACGGGTAAGCCTGTGGACCGGGTGACAGCCGAAGATTTCAAGGCATTTTACGAAAAGCTGGTGGATATGCCTCTCTACCAGATCGAGGAGCGGTTCGGTGTCAACAGCGACTATGCGGCCCTCTTAATGCCGGCCGCCATCATTTACCGGAGAGTTCTGGAACTGACCGGCGCCGAGATGTTCTGGATTCCCGGAATCCGTCTCTGTGACGGCATTGCGGCGGAGTACGCGGAGGAGACCAGGGCGGTAAAATTCAGCCACGATTTTACCGAGGATATCCTTGCCGCATCCCGCAACATGGCAAAGCGCTACAAATGCCACGCCTCCCATACGGCGGACATGGAGAAGCACGTACTCGATATTTTCGACAGCATGAAGCGGTATCACGGCATGGGAAAGAGAGAGCGTCTCCTGCTGCAGATTTCCGCCATTATCCACTCCTGCGGCAAGTTTATCGGGATGAAATATACGGGTGAGTCGGGATACAATATCATTATGTCGACGGAGATCATCGGTTTATCCCATATGGAGCGCGAGATCATTGCCAATGTGGTGCGGTATAACAGCATTGATTTCGATTACAACGAGGTTATATTTAATGAAGACCTGTTCCGTGATACAAAGGGGGAGCTGACCCATAATGACGTGACCATACTGATTGCCAAGCTGACGGCGATTCTGAGGCTGGCCAACGCCATGGACCGGAGCCATAAGCAGAAACTCCACGACTGCCGCTTAAATGTCAAGGAGGGCCAGCTGCTTGTGACTACAACGTATGGGGGAGACATGACCCTTGAGGCGGTGGCGTTTGCCCAGAAAGCGGATTTCTTTGAGGAGATCTTCGGAATCCGGCCTGTATTAAAACAGAAGAGGAGGTTATCCTGATGGCAGATATTGATGAAAGATTTTACAATCCAGACAATTATGTAAACCGTGAACTGAGCTGGCTGGAGTTCAACTACCGGGTGCTGAGCGAGGCCAGGGATAAGAACCTGCCTCTGTTTGAAAGGCTGAAATTCTTAAGCATCACCTCATCAAACCTGGATGAGTTCTTCATGGTCCGCGTTGCCTCCTTAAAGGACATGGTTCACGCAAAATATACGAAGCCGGATATCGCCGGCCTAAAGCCCTCCGAGCAGCTGGAGAAGATTGGCGTAAAGACGCACGAGATGGTGGCCATGCAGTATTCCACCTACAACCGCTCCATCCTCCCTGCCCTAAAGCAGAATGGCCTGTGCGTGGTCACAAGCCATGTTGATTTAAATGCAGAGCAGGGCGCTTATGTAGATGAGTATTTCCGGGAAAATGTATATCCCGTTCTGACTCCCATGGCGGTGGATTCTTCCCGGCCGTTTCCGTTAATCCGGAATAAGACGTTAAACATCGCGGCGCTTCTGCAGAAGAAGAGCGGGGAAGAGGATTTAGAGTTTGCAATGGTTCAGGTTCCCAGCGTACTGCCGAGAATTGTGGAGATTCCGGCCGGCAGGAAGTCCGGGCGGTCCGTGATTCTGCTGGAAGAGATTATTGAGCGGAATATCGGTTCCATGTTCTTAAATTATAATGTGATTGCCTACAGCCCCTTCCGTATCATGAGAAACGCGGATTTAACCATCGATGAAGAAGAAGCGGTAGACTTACTGGAAGAGATCCAGAAACAGTTAAAGAAGCGTCAGTGGGGCGAGGCCATCCGTCTGGAAATCGATGAAAAGATGGACAAAAGCCTGCTGAAGATCTTAAAGAGAGAGCTTTCCATCAGCTCCGGCGATATCTATGAGATTGGAGGACCTCTCGATCTGACATTCTTAATGAAGATGTACGGGCTTGAAGGCTTCGAGCATTTAAAAGCCCCGAAGTACATTCCGCAGCGGGTTCCGGCGCTGATGAATGAGGACGACATCTTCACCAATATACGAAAAGGCGATATCCTGCTTCACCATCCGTATGAGACCTTTGCCCCTGTGGTCAACTTCGTAAAGAGCGCGGCCAAGGATCCGGATGTACTGGCCATAAAACAGACGCTTTACCGCGTCAGCGGCAATTCCCCGATCATCGCGGCCCTGGCGGAGGCGGCTGACAACGGGAAACAGGTCTCTGTTCTGGTGGAGTTAAAGGCGCGATTCGATGAGGAAAACAACATCAACTGGGCGAAGAAGCTGGAGAAAGCAGGCTGTCACGTTATTTACGGTCTGGTAGGGTTAAAGACTCACAGCAAGATCACTCTGGTGGTGCGCCGGGAGGAAGACGGAATCCGCCGCTACGTGCATCTGGGAACCGGTAACTACAACGATTCCACCGCAAAGCTCTATACGGACTTGGGACTCATGACGTGTAACCCGCAGATCGGCGAGGATGCCACCGCGGTGTTCAACATGCTGTCCGGTTACTCTGAGCCGCTGCACTGGAATAAGCTGGTGGTGGCTCCGATCTGGCTGAGAAACAGATTCTTAAAGATGATCCGCCGGGAGACACAGAACGCCTTAAAAAAGAAACCGGCGCATATCATGGCAAAGATGAACTCCCTCTGCGACAAGGAGATCATAGCCGCGTTATACGAGGCATCCTGCGCCGGAGTAAAGATTGAGATGGTAATCCGCGGCATCTGCTGCTTAAAGGCAGGTATTCCCAATTTAAGTGAGAATATCGAGGTACATTCCATTGTCGGTAACTTCCTGGAGCATGCCCGCGTGTTCTATTTTGAGAATGACGGGAGCCCGGAGGTATATATGGGAAGCGCTGACTGGATGCCGAGAAACTTAGATAAGCGTGTAGAGATCATGTTTCCGGTAGAAGAGGAGTCCTTAAGGGAACAGGTGATGCATGTCTTAAAGGTTCAGCTGGAGGACAATGTGAAGGCTCATATTCTGAAGCCGGACGGAACCTATGAGAAGCCGGATAAACGCGGAAAAGTGCTGGTGAGCAGCCAGGAACAGTTCTGTGAGGAGGCGATTAATAACGTGGAAGCAGAACTGGGAAAGATGGATCCGGTGAGCAACCGGGTGTTTGTTCCGGTGAACAGTTAGAGGGATGTGCTGTGAGAGAAAAGCAGTAGCGCAGGACGTTTTTTGAAATGAGAATATGGTAACAGGGCGGTTCATCTCTGATGGGGTGAGCCGTCTTTTTTTGAGCCGGGAGAGGGCGGAGAAATTTGTGTTGAATGTAGAGAAATATTAGGAAAAAAGTAAAGATATTGAGGGGGTAAAATGATAGAATAAGTTTATGGTGAATGAGTAACGGGAAAGGCGGTGTCGGCGCTGTGACAGCGGTATATGCTCTTGTTCATATGGCAGTGGATTTATCCTGTGCTTTTCTGGTTTTTGCATATGTGTCAGGGGGAGAGCGGTGGTATCTTTGGCTGCTGATTTATAATTTCTGCGCATTTGCCCTGCAGATGCCGATTGGTGCAGCTGCGGACCGGTTGGACCGCAACAGCTGCGTGGCGGCGGGAGGCTGTGCCGGCGTGCTGGCGGGGCTTCTGCTTGGAAGCGTGGGATTTCCGGCTGCTGCTGCCGTTGCAGCTGGTATTGGGAACGCCTGCTTTCATGTGGGAGGAGGGATCGACATTCTGAACCGAAGCGGGGGGAACGCGGCGCCTCTGGGGATTTTTGTGGCTCCCGGTGCTCTGGGAATTTTTCTGGGAACCATGCTTGGCCGGGCAGGAAAGGGGCCGGAGGTCTGGCTTGGAGGGCTTCTGATCCTGTCTGCGGCTGCGATCCGTTTGATGGCGGGAAGAGAGAGGCTGTGGACCTCATCCGGGAATGCACCGGTTTCCTTTGCGGTGCAGTCGGACAAAACGGTGCCGGCTGCCGCCTGTTTTCTGGCGGCTGTGATTCTTCGGTCGTATTCCGGTATGGTGCAGAACTTTCCGTGGAAAGAGACGCTGGCGGGAAGCGGTTTTATTCTGGCAGGAGCAGTAGTACTGGGAAAGATGGCAGGTGGTGTTTTGGCGGATAAGACAGGAGTTTGGAGGACTGCGTTCTGCTCTATGTGCGCGGCTGCGGTGGGATTTCTCTGTCTGGTTTACCCGGCCGCGGGTATTCTGGCGGTATTTTGCTGGAATATGTCCATGCCGCTGACACTTTGGGCCGTCGCGGAGGCGTTTCCGGGAGCGAAGGGCTTTGGCTTCGGTCTGCTGACTTTCGGCCTGTTTGTGGGCTTCTGTCCGGCCTGGCTTGGCGGAAGCAGCGTCGGTTTCGCGGCTCAGTCCGGCATCCGGCAGCTGGCCGGAGCTGCCTCTTCGCCCGTCGGCCTGGCTCTGATGGCAGTGCTGTCCCTTTTGCTGCTGGACTGGGGACTTAAGCAGGTGGTGAAATGATGGGGCTGTGGCTGGTGCCCGTTCTGCTGGTGTCGCTGGGACTTACCATTGCTTTGGAGGAAGCCTTCGGCTGGCTTGCCGGTGTGCGGGACTGGTGGAATCGTCTGCTGATTGTACTGGTCAATATTCTGACGAATCCGGCGGTGGTATTTCTTTACTACGTGAATGATCTGTATCTGGGCTGGAATCCCATGATCGTTACTGTGGCTCTGGAAGCAGCGGCAGCTGCAGTGGAAGCCGTATGCTATAGATCGGCAGGGAAAATACGCCGCCCCTGGCTTTTTTCGATCGGCGCGAACCTGTTTTCTGTTACGCTGGGGGCGGTGGTGACAAAATGCTTTTGAAGCTTGCGGCGGTTTCTATTGAACGGTTTGACTGAATCTGCCATCATAAATAAACAGGGAGGAGAGAACAGAATGAAAGAAATGAATCAGAAAGGAGTCAGCAGAGGCCCGGCAATGAATGTAAAACGTATCCTGGCTGCTTCCGTATTTATCCTGGTCCTGGCGTCCTTTCTTCTGGTGCCGGGAAGAAGAGCATCAGCCGATGTGATCTGGACGCCGGATGATACGTTTTATGAGAAACATTATGAAGACTGTAAGTATATAGGACGCCGTTACTACGCCAATGGTGCAGACGGATATGTCACAGTTGTGGAAAGCCCTCTGCGCAGAAACGTGATCGATTTTATAGCCAACGGCCCAGTCTTATTCGTTTACATAACTTACGACAAAGGGAATTCCGGGACCTGGGGACTGGTCCAGTACGTTCTGGATGAGGAAGGAAAGCCGAAAACGGATGGTAACTGGGAAGAAGAGGCCGCCGTGGGCTGGATTAAGATGGAAGAGCTGGTGAATGTATACGATGGCATCAGCTTTTCCGAAGAGCACGGGGCGGAGATTCAGGAGACGGATGAGAGTACGGCTCCCAGAGTAATTATGCCGGATACGGGAGTCATCTGCCTGTGGGAATATCCCGGCTCGGATATTTCTTATGGAAAACTGGAATCACTGGAGAGTGAGATATCTATCGACCGGACGTATCGTGATCCCGGCGGAGATCTCTGGGGGCACTCGGGTTACTATTTCGGCCACAGGGACTTCTGGATTAACTTAAGCAGTCCGGACGAGACGAATCCGAAGTTAGAACCAAAGGCGGCGCCGGAACTGATCCCGCCTGCAGACAGTAAAACGCTGGAAAGTCTTCCGAAGACAGGAAGATCCGGCCTGGGACTGCCCCTTGCCATGGCCGGATTAATTATTTTGACAATTGTCCTGACCGTGTTTGCAATACGGTTTATGGCAGTGAAAAAGAGGGGAGAAGAAATAACGGAGTAGGAAATATCATGGTAATTTTGTAAGAAAATAGTAAAGCAAAGAACCCTTTCTTGTGGTAGAATGGAAACAGACTAAAGCTGAAATAACACAAGGGAGGTATTTTTCATGTCAGAAACTACGAACATTCTGGTGGTAGATGATGAAAAAGAGATTGCTGAGCTGGTAGAGATCTACCTGGTCAGCGACGGATATAAAGTATTTAAGGCCAATAACGCCATGGACGGATTGGATATTCTGGATAAAAACGAGATTCATCTGGTGCTGCTCGATATCATGATGCCGGGCATGGATGGGATGGAGATGTGCAGAAAGATCAGAGAGACGAACAACATTCCGATTATCATGCTGAGCGCCAAGTCCACCGACTTAGACAAGATCATGGGACTGGGAACGGGAGCCGACGATTATGTGACCAAACCGTTTAACCCGCTGGAGCTGACGGCCCGTGTGAAGTCCCAGCTACGCCGCTACACACAGCTGAATCCCAACAGTGCAGTGAATGAGAAGGCGGGCAACGAGATTACCATCCGCGGACTGATTATCAACAAAGACAACCATAAAGTGACCGTTTACGGGGAAGAGATCAAGCTGACGCCCATCGAATTCGATATCCTCTATCTTCTGGCGTCCAATCCGGGCCGCGTGTTCAGCACGGATGAGATATTCGAGAAGGTGTGGAACGAAAAGGTATATGAGGCCAACAATACGGTCATGGTACATATCAGGCGTCTGCGGGGCAAGATGAAGGAAGACACGAGGCAGAACAAGATTATCACCACAGTGTGGGGGGTAGGATATAAAATTGAAAAATGACATGAACCGGCGCTTCCGCACCCGCGTGATAACAAATATTTTTTACAGCGCTGTCGTTACCGTCTTAATCGAGATCTTCCTAGTAACCAACGTATCCCTGATCGCCACCTATATGGATAATGCGGGAATCGATAATTTCTTTATATCGATTCTCGTAACCTTTGATGTGGTGGTTATTCTGATGTATGTGCTGTTTGGCATCCTTGTCTTTACCGTCACATTTATGATTCTTCAGGAAAAGTCGCTCCGCTATATCACAAAGATTTCCGACGCCATGCAGAACATTTCCGAAGGGGATTTGAATGTCACCGTGGAGGTGGAGGGAGACGACGAGTTTTCTTCCATGGCCGCCAATTTGAATAAGATGGTAGAAGAATTAAAGGAACTGATGGATAAGGAGAGAGAGTCGGAGCGGACCAAGAATGAACTGATTACCAATGTGGCACATGACCTGCGGACACCGCTTACCTCTATTATCGGTTACTTAGAGCTGCTCTCCGGAGATGTGAAGCTGGATCCGGAGCTGCAGAAAAAGTACATAAATATTGCCTATGTGAAGACGAAGCGTCTGGAAAAACTGATCGAGGACTTATTTGGTTTTACAAAGATGAATTACGGAAAGCTAACCATGCATGTGGCCCAGGTGGATGTGGTAAAACTGCTCAGCCAGCTGCTGGAAGAGTTTTATCCCAGCTTTGTAGACAAAAACTTATCGTATGAACTGCAGAGCAACGTTCCCGCCAAGGTGATTACCGCGGACGGGAATCTTCTGGCCCGGCTTTTCGACAATCTGATCAACAATGCCATCAAATACGGTGCGGATGGAAAAAGGATCATGGTAAAGCTGCATGCGGATGATGAGATTGTCACAGTTTCTGTTATCAACTACGGCTATGTAATCCCTGCGGATGAACTGCCGCTTATCTTTAACAAGTTTTACCGTGTGGAACAGTCCCGTTCCACCAATACGGGAGGGACCGGACTGGGCCTGGCCATTTCAAAGAATATCGTGGATATGCACGGCGGTACAATCACTGTGACCAGCGATTTGTCCGGTACGGTATTTACGGTGAAACTGAAAGTGAATTTTGACGTTAACAAGGAAAACTTTGGAAAGATAGGATGACAAAAGGATGAGATTCAGAAAAAATACCCTTGTATGGGCAGTGATACTGAGTATGGCAGGCAGTGTTCTACTGCCTGCCTCCTGTGTAACGGCCTATGCTGTGCAAACGATGACGGAGCCGGCCAATAACTTAAATACGGAGTCCGATATCTATCTGGCGTCGTCGCCGGTCGTGATGGATGTGGCTTACGGATATGACGGAGCGGCCAAGAGCGGCCGCTATGTGCCGGTTCGCATCTCTCTGGCCAATCAGGAACAGAAGGCGTTTGAAGGAACGATTCGAATCCAGGCGATGGAGTCCGACTATGATATTTATGACTACGATTATCCGGTATCCTTAGGCGCTGAGGAGAAGCTGGAGAAATCCCTGGATATTCCCGCGGGCAGAGGCGAGATTCTGTATGTAAAGCTGTTCGATGGGAATGGCACGGAGCTTGTGCGCAAGCGGCTGAGAATCAATGTGAGCCGCGAAGTTGCAGAACTGTATGTGGGCATTCTTTCTGATTCCCCGGACCGTCTGAACTATTTAAACGGCGTGGGGGTCAATTACAGTTCAGTCAGGACAAAGACATTTCATATGACGGCGGATACCATGCCGGATAAGGCGGCGGGGCTGGACCTTCTGGATGTGCTTCTGATCACGGACTACGATACGAGAAAGCTTTCAGACAGCCAGACAGGGGCTGTCTGGGAATGGGTCAGGGGAGGAGGAACTCTGTTAATCGGAACCGGAGGCCGCGCGAATGATACCCTGGCAGCGTTTCGTGAGGAGATCGTGGAGACGGCATTTCCGGCACCGGAGGTGCGCTCCGTGGATATGGGCGTGGAATACGCCACCGACGGCCCTGGAGATTCCTTTATCAATCTGACCTGTGCAGACATCTCGTTAAAGGGCGGTACCGAAGTGCTGGCCAACGACGAGTTTCCGGTTCTCACATCGACTCCGAAAGGAAAGGGGCTGGTGGGAGTTGCAGCTTATGACTTCGTGGACATCGCGGACTTCTGTGAGACACAGCGCTCCTACGTGGATAAACTTCTGACCGCCCTTCTGGGTGAAGATAAGCTGAATAACTTATCGTCCTATCTCTATTACGGCAATTCCAGCAAATACTGGTCGGTTCAGAGTATTTTAAACACAGGAAACGTAGATAAGCTGCCGAACATGCCTCTGTATGTGATCGTGATTCTCGGGTATATCATTCTGGTGGGCCCGGGGCTTTATCTGCTGTTAAAGAAGCAGGAGCGGAGAAGATTTTACCGGACAGGAGTGGTCGTTCTTTCTCTTGCCTTTGCGGCTGTCATCTATCTTATGGGAGTCGGAACCCGGTTTAAAAATACATTCTTTACCTATGCCACGATCCTGGATACCTCGGAAAAGTCCATTGATGAGTATACGTACATCAACATAAGGACTCCGTATAATAAACCGTACGCAGTTTCCCTGGATCCCGGCTATGACCTGCTTCCGATTACCAGAAGCTATTATTACGATATGACGCCGGTACCGAAGTTCACAGGCACCGAGGAGAGCAAGGTGAGGGTGGAACACGGCCTCCAGGAGACGAAGATTTCCGCGCAGGGTGTGGTTGCCTTCACTCCCAAGTACTTCTCCCTTGTGAAGAAGAGTCCTAACACGGAGCATCAGGGACTGACGGGGAATGTCACACTGTTTGACGGCCGGATAAGCGGTACGGTGACGAATCGTTACACGTTCCCGGTGGAAAAAGTCGGTGTAATGATGTATGGACAGATGGTAGTGATCGATGAACTGGGACCGGGAGAGACAGTGTCGCTGGACGGTCTGAAGATCATCAATTATCCGTTAAACAGCTCTTACTTAATCGCAGAGCGGGTAACGGGCGGATATCAGTATGAGAAGCCGGATATCGAGGATGAGAACTATATGCTGGCGCTTTCCCGTTCCAAGATTCTGAGCTTTTACCTCGATACGTATGCCTCTGTCTACAGTCCAGAGGCGCGGATCGTAGCGTTTGGCAGGGAACAGTCTGACAGCAAGTTTCTGGCAAAGGGGGACTTTGAGACCTACGGTATGACCATGTTTACCTCGGCCCTGGATATCAGTACGAAGAAGAACGGCTATACCTACCGTTCGGCGCTGATGAAGGCGCCCCACGTGGTGAGCGGCCAGTATTACGCCCCCAGCAATTCCGTCTACGGCATGGATCCGACGGTTTTAGAGTACTCCCTGGGGAATGATATCGAGGTGGAGAGTCTGACATTTGAAAAGATTTCGGACGAATTCCTGGAAGGTGAGAAGAACAACGGATTGTCCCTGTTCAGCGGAAGCATCTACTTCTATAATCATGATACGGGAATTTACGATCTGATGGATTCCGGAAAAGACGTTTATACTGCGGATGAACTGGAGCCTTATCTGTCTCCTGGGAATACGATGACAATCAAATATATCTTTGACAACAATACGGATTACAGCTGGGTGACACTGCCGATGCTGACCGTTATGGGAAAGGATAAATGATGCTGGAGATCAGAAACTTAAAAAAAACATTTGGAAAATTTTACGCGCTGGATGGTCTGGACATGGATATCGGCGACGGGGCGCTCTACGGCTTCGTTGGACCCAACGGAGCCGGAAAGACAACGACCATCAAGATTATGACCGGACTGCTGGAGGCGGACGAGGGGCAGGTACTGATCAATGGAGTGAATGTTACGGGAGGCCTGTCCCAGCTGAAGCTTAAGATCGGGTATGTGCCGGATTTCTTTGGCGTATACGACAATTTAAAGGTCAGTGAATATATGGAGTTTTTCGCCTCCTGCTATGGAATCTATGGCCTGAAGGCGAGAACGCGTTATATGACGCTTCTGGAACAGGTTGGTCTGGATGACAAGGTGAATTTCTATGTGGACGGCTTATCCCGCGGTATGAAGCAGAGACTGTGTCTGGCGAGGGCGCTGATCCACGATCCGGCCCTTCTCGTCATGGATGAGCCGACTTCCGGTCTGGATCCGAGAACCCGGTTTGAATTTAAGGAGATCCTAAAAGAGCTGCGGGAGCAGGGAAAGACGATTCTGATCAGTTCCCACGTCCTCTCTGAGCTTTCCGAGCTCTGTACGGACATCGGGATCATCGACCAGGGGAAGATGGTGTTAAGCGGCAGTATGGAGGCGATCCTGCGCCGGGTCAATACCTCGAATCCGCTGATCATCTCCATTCTGGGGAACAAGGAGAAGGCGCTGACGATTTTGAAGAGCCAGCCCTGCGTACAGACCATTTCCGTAAAGGAAGGCGATATCATGGTCCAGTTCGTCGGGGATGAGGAGGACGAGGCGGTTCTGCTTCAGCAGCTGGTGGATGCGGAAGTGATGGTGCACGGTTTTACCCGTGAGCCCGGAAGCCTGGAGTCCTTATTTATGCAGATAACTGACCACGATGTAGAAAAGGCGGTGTTGGTACATGAAAATGAATCCGGTATATAAAAGAGAGACCACCGTCAGCTCCAGAAGCTTCCGGCTGGCGCTGATTATCATGGTATTTAACGGAATTCTTGCCCTGGTGGCCCTGCTCAATATGTATTCCGTGGTTGCGAGAGTAAAGATTACGGCGGAGATTCAATACTCCTCCTTCCTGAACCTCTATGTATTTGTGAGTGTGGTAGAGTTTGTCATGCTGATGTTCATCATGCCGGCGCTGACAGCCGGAAGTATCAGTGGGGAACGGGAGCGCCAGACACTGGATCTGATGCTGACGACGACGATGAAGCCGTCGGACATTATTTTAGGAAAGCTGAGCGCGTCCTTTTCGACCATGTTTATCCTGATCGTATCCAGTTTCCCGCTGCTGGCCGTGTCCTTTGTATACGGAGGCATCACGTTCTATGATGTCTGCCTTCTTCTCCTGTGCTATGTGGCGGTAGCGCTGCTTACCGGAAGCATGGGAATCTGTTTCTCGGCCATATTCAAGCGTTCTACCATAGCAACGGTGGTGACCTACGGCATTCTGATACTGATAGCGGCGGGAACGTACGCGATTAACGTATTTGCGCTCTCCATCGCCCGCATGAACATGAACAATACGTACATAAGCTCGGTCGGTTCCATGACGGAGCAGGCCAATTCAGGCGGATTTTTATATCTGCTGCTATTCAATCCGGTGGCAACCTTTTATGTGATGATCAACGGCCAGGCCGGAGATAATCAGGTGACAGGAGGTTTAAACCGCTGGTTTGGCCCGCATCCGGATAATTTTATTATGAATTACTGGGTGGTTATCAGCATTGTCATTCAGCTGGCGCTGTCTGCGATCTTCCTGCTGATCGCCATACGCGCCATCAATCCGGTAAAGAAAAAACCGGTAAAACAGCAAAAAGAAAAGAGAAAGGTGGGGGTAAGCGTCCCTGCGGCAGGCAGCCAGCTGTAAGGCGGCGGCCGTGTACGCTTCGCGCGGTACTGTGCAGTATGGAGCTGTCTTACCGATCACCATGATAATGAACGCGGCCCGCGAACACGCGCACTTTGTGTCCGACAGTCGCGTTTATTTTTATGGTGAAGCCGTGGTACGCCGGCCGGAGACCCTCACGTTTGCAGTGATCAAAGAGTAAAGGAGAAAAAATATGCTTACAATTGGATGTCATTTATCATCTTCAAAAGGTTATCTTGCCATGGGGAAAGAGGCTGTGAAGATTGATGCGAATACGTTTCAGTTTTTTACCAGGAACCCGAGGGGAACGAAGGCGAAAGCGATCGATGAAAACGATGTGGAACGGTTCCTGGTATTTGCAAAGGAAAATGGAATCGAACGGATTCTGGCCCATGCGCCGTATACCCTGAATGCCTGCTCAGCAGATGAACATCTGCGTGAGCTTGCGAGAGATACGATGGCGGACGATTTGAGGCGTATGGAATATACGCCAGGAAACTGCTATAATTTCCATCCGGGAAGCCATGTGGGACAGGGGGCAGAGGCGGGAATCGCATTTATTGCGGATATGCTCAACCAGATTCTGAAACCGGAACAGCGCACCACAGTACTTCTTGAAACCATGTCGGGAAAAGGAAGCGAGGTAGGCCGTGAGTTCGAGGAACTGAGAGAGATTCTGGACCGTGTGGAGTGCAGGGAACGTATGGGGGTCTGCCTCGATACGTGCCATGTGTGGGATGGCGGTTATGACATTGTGAATGATTTAGACGGCGTCATTGGAACGTTTGACCGGATCATCGGCCTGGAAAAGCTGAAGGCCATTCATTTAAATGACAGCATGAGTCCGCTGGGAGCCCATAAGGACCGCCATGCGAAGATCGGAGAAGGATATATCGGTGAGGAAGCCCTGAAGCGGGTGGTGACTCATCCGGCTTTTAAGGATCTGCCGTTTTACCTGGAAACGCCGAATGAACTTCCGGGGTATGCGAGGGAGATTGCGATGATGAGAGAGGTCTGCAGATAAAACTGTGAAAATTATAGAATAAAAATATAACTTCTGGTTAAAAAAATAAACTATGAATTAAAAGATGCTCAATTGCAGACCTGCCTGCGTCCTGCTATAATAAAATCATGAAGGGCCCTTCTTCATGGAGAACAGGAGGGAAGACAGATGGCAATGAATACGGTAATACGTGAAAAACGAAAAGAACTGGGTCTGACCCAGGAGAAGGTGGCTGTGTACTTAGGGGTGTCGGCGCCGGCTGTGAACAAATGGGAAAAGGGAATCACCTGTCCTGATGTTTCGGTGCTGCCTGCGCTGGCCCGTCTTTTGAAAACGGATTTAAACACGCTGCTCTGTTTCAAGGAAGAGTTGACGGAACAGGAGATTGCCGGTTTCTGCACGGAGGTGGCGGAGGCGGTCCGGGCGGACGGGATGAGTGCGGGAATCCGGCTGGTGCGGGAAAAGGTGCAGGAGTATCCCGCGTGCGGCGCGCTGATTCACAGGGTTGCAATGATCCTGGATGGCGCATGGTTTATAAAGGGCTCGTGCTCCGGGGAGCGGGAGGCGTATGCGGATGAGATCCTTTCCCTCTATGAACGCGCGGCAGAGTGCGGTGATGAGGAAGTATCCACCAGCGCCCGGTTTATGCTGGCATCGAAATATATGGTCCGGATGGAATATGATAAATCCCAGAGGATGCTGGATCTGCTTCCGGAAAACAATCACGCAGACAAACGCCAGATCCAGGCGAATCTATACATCAGACAGGAAAAGCTTGATGAGGCGGCCCGTCTGATGGAGCGGACGCTGCTGATGCGGCTGAATGAGCTTATGGGTGTCCTCTTAAGCCTGGCAGAAATCGCAGTGAAAGAGGGCCGTCCGGGTGATGCCACAGACATAGGAGAGCGCTGGAAGGTGGTGGCGGAGCAGATGGGGCTGTGGAACTATAACGGCCTGGTAATTGCGCTACAGGCCGCTCTCGATCAGGAAGACACGGAGCAGAGCCTCCGGCTGATCAAGGAGTTACTGAAGGCCGCCGAAGGGCCGTGGGAGGTGAATCACTCCCCGCTGTTTTGCCATATCCCGGTTTATGGGGCACCGGAAACTTATACAAAGCAGATAATTCCGCCGATTTTATATGAGCTTGAGAACAGTGAGAAATGCAGCTTTGTTCAGGATAACCGGGAATTTAAGCAGCTGATCGAACAGTACCGGAAGCAGATGAAAGATTTTTAAACAGTATCCCGTAAATTTTGTAGATAGATGGAATCCCGGTATGGTATAATAGCTTTATATCGGGATATTTATTATTTAACGTGACAGGAGGCAGCAGCATGGGAATTATCAAAGCGGTTACGACCGCGATCAGCGGTTCACTGGCTGACCAGTGGCTTGAGGTCATTGAGTCAGGCAATATGGGAGATCAGACAGTTTTTACCAGCGGTGTGAAAATCCGCAGGGGATCCAATACGAAGGGAACGGAGTATACAATATCCGACGGTTCTGTCATCCACGTGTACCCCAACCAGTTTATGATTCTGGTAGATGGCGGCAAGGTGATCGATTACACGGCGGAAGAAGGGTATTATACGGTCAGGAATTCTTCCCTGCCATCCCTGTTTAACGGACAGTTTGGGGAGGCGCTTAAAGAGTCCTTTGACCGTGTTCGTTACGGCGGTGAGACGCCTACCTCCCAGAAGGTCTACTTTATCAATCTGCAGGAGATCAAGGGAATCAAGTTTGGAACTCCGAATCCCATTAATTATTTCGATCAGTTTTATAACGCGGAGCTGTTCCTGCGTGCTCACGGTACGTACTCTATTAAGGTGACAGATCCGCTGTTGTTTTACAACGAGGCGATTCCGAAAAACAAGACAAGAGTCGAAGTCACAGATATCAATGAACAGTATTTATCGGAATTTCTGGAGGCGCTGCAGTCCTCCATCAACCAGATGTCGGCTGACGGGATCCGCATCTCCTATGTAGCATCCAAGGGCAGAGAACTGGGCAGCTATATGGCTGACACTCTGGACAGTCAGTGGAAGGCCAGCCGGGGGATGGAGATTCAGTCTGTGGGAATTGCCAGTATCTCTTATGATGAAGAATCCAAGAAGCTGATCAATATGAGAAACCAGGGCGCCATGTTAAGCGACCCCGGCGTGCGGGAAGGCTACGTTCAGGGAGCGGTTGCCAGAGGAATGGAGGCCGCCGGAAGCAATCGTAACGGCTCCATGGCCGGTTTTATGGGAATGGGCGTTGGCATGAATGCGGGAGGCGGCTTTATGGGTGCAGCCTCTCAGGCGAATTTACAGCAGATGCAGATGAACCAGATGGCTGGGAACCAACAGATGACCGGAGCTCCACAGATGGCCGGGAACCAACAGATGACCGGAACCCCACAGATGGCCGCCGCCCAGACAGGCACCTCCTGGACCTGCCAATGCGGAGCTGTCAACACGGGAAAATTCTGTCCGGAGTGCGGAACTCCCCGGCCGGCCGGACCGTGGACCTGTGAATGCGGAACTGTCAACAGTGGAAAATTCTGTTCGGAGTGTGGAAAACCAAGACCATGAGTGCAACCATAACATATAAGTGTCCAAACTGCGGCGGTGGTCTGCAGTTCGATCCTGAGAAACAGAAATATGCATGTGAATACTGTCTTTCCGAGTTTACGCAGGATGAACTGGAACGGCTGAGCCCCGAAGAATCGGCTGATCAGGCCGGCTTTTCGTTCGATGAAGCGGCTGGAGAGGAGAACACCGGGGAGCAGAGCAGAGAGGGGACCTCCGTCCTTTATACGTGTCCCAGCTGTGGCGCGGAGATCGTAACGGATGAGACCACTGCGGCTGACATATGCTATTACTGCCATAATCCGGTAATCCTCTCCGGAAAGCTGTCGGGAGAGTATAATCCGGATTACGTCATCCCCTTTCAGCTGGACCGGGAAAAGGCAGTCTCCATATTTTCCCAGTGGATGAAGAAAAAGAGATACGTCCCCCGCGCCTTTTATTCGGAAGAGCAGATCCAGAAGATGTCCGGCGTGTATTTTCCCTATCTGATGTACAGCTGCCGGGTGGAAGGCGAACTGGAGGCCCGTGCCGACCGGCTGCGGGTCTGGGTGAGCGGGCGGTATCAGTATACGGAGACCCAGACGTACGATATTCTCCGCGAAGGCGACATGGAGGTGAGCCACGTTACCCGCAATGCTTTAAAAAAGGCGAACCGGGAGCTGGTGGAAGGAGTTCTTCCCTATGACATGAAGCAGCTGGAACCCTTTACGCCCGGTTATCTGTCAGGCTTCGTGGCGGAACGGCGCGATATGGAAGAACAGGATTTTTCTGCCGATGTCTGCAGCGAGGTGCGCCAGTTTGCTCTCGACTCCTTAAAAGAAAGCGTTGGAACGTATGACCGGGTCAGCGTGCGCCGGTCGGATGCAATGCTGAGAGATGAGAGATGGGAATATGCCCTTCTTCCCGTCTGGACGCTTACCTATCACGACCAGGCCAAAAACGAGATGTACTATTTTACCGTCAATGGACAAACGGGAAAAGTCTGTGGAAAACTTCCGGTCGACAGGAGAAAATTGTTGATTCTGTTTGCTGAGATATTCTTCCCGGTCCTGATATTTATGCTTCTGATGGGGTATCTGATATGACAAGACGACAAAGAAACAGGATATCCGCATACATAACAAAGGATAGTCTGGTGCTTCGGCTTCTGCTGTTAGCTGTCATGGCTGTTTTTCTGGCCGGTGCCGGCAGCGGATTTACGGCTTATGCCTCCGGGAAATCTGATCTGGCGGCCGGAGAGAAGAGGGTTTTCGATGAAGCAGGACTGTTTGGGGAAACGGAGAAGAGTTCCATGGAAGAAGAAATTGCTTCCATGCGGAAAGAGATGAATATGGACGTGGTAATAGCCACCACGGACGACGCAGAGGGAAAATCAGCCGAAACATACTGTGAAGATTTTTACATCAATGGAGGCTTTGGAACAGGGAAAGACTACAGCGGTGTGATATTCCTGATTGATATGGATAACCGGGAACTGTATATTGCGCCGGTAGGGACGATGAACCGGTTTCTGACCGATAAACGGTGGAATGAGATTTTAGACAATGCCTATGAAGGCGCATCGAACGGGGATTACGCGGCCAGTGCGGAAGCGTTTCTGGATGGGGTCCGTCAATATTACGCAGCCGGGATACCGGGCGGTCAGTATAATTACGACCGTGACACCGGAAAGGTCAGCATTTACCGCAGCATAACCTGGTTAGAAGCCCTGGTTGCCCTGGCAGTGGCGCTGTTTACGGCGGCTGGACCATGCATCGGCGTCATGAACCGCTACGCGATGAAGAAGGAGCGGAGGCAGGCCGGTAATTACTTAAAAGCCTATCGGGCAGACTGCCGTTTCTGCTTTTCTGCCAATACGGATCATCTGGTCAATAAGACCGTTACCCATATCGTGATTCCGAAAAGTAATACCGGCGGTCATACCGGCGGTGGCGGCGGTTCCTCTTCCGGCCGCAGTACGACCCATTCCTCCGGAGGCCGCAGCTTCGGCGGCGGTGGAAGGAAATTTTAACAAAACAAGCGAGAATTCCCCTACCTCTATAGGTGGAGGGATGAAACGCCAAAAACAAGTTTAACGGCAGTGGCGGGCGGAGAGAGATCGGTATCCCCCACTGACATGAAGTCAAGCCGCGCATCTATATGATGTAGCCGCACTCTGTGAAATTATCGAGCGTGGATTGAAACAAAAGAGAATCCAGCAGCAGAGTCATCCTGAATGATCTATGGGTTCAAAATGTGGCGGGAAATACCGGCACAGGCTGGTCGATTGCCAATGAATCCACAGTTACCATACAATCATAGGCGAGAACATGAACGCCGGACTCGTGTGCCTGGCGCAGCGCATCTCCGAACTGGGGATGCGTTTTTTTGTTGGGCGTGAATTCCCGGATGCCCTTCATCTGGATTACAAACAGAATATAGGCCTCATACCCTGCCTTTACCGCTTCTGCCAGCTCCAGAATGTGCTTGATGCCCCGCTCGGTCGGAGCGTCGGGGAACATGGCGATGCCGTTCTCCTCTAAGGTTACGCCCTTAACTTCCATAAAAGCCGGCTTTCTCTGTTCCTGGGACGCAGAGGCGGATGAGCCGAAAACCAGATGAAAAGCCAGATCAAACCGGGACTGTCCATAGGTAACTTCCCTGCGGATATCGGCCAGTGTAAGAGACGAAGGAAGTTTCTTCCCGTCAAAACCGGAAACCGGCAGTGTGGGCGCCTGTTCCATTGAATGAAGCCATTCCGCCGCCACCTGGTTCGGAGCCTGGGAGTCCATGTTGATAAGCAGAAATTCACCATGCTGCTCCTTCCAAACACCAATAAGCGAATATTCCGTCTTCCTGCCTGACGCCGCAGCTTCCGGATGAAACTGAAGAATCACCGCAGCACCCGGCAGGAGCAGTTCCCTGCAGCGGCCCGTGTTTTTGACGTGGCAGACCACAATTTCTTCCTCAGCGCCCTCATTTCTCCGGATCGCCGCGTGGGCGATAAAGCGGTTGGGCCGGTTTATAAAAGTTCCCTGTATGATATGTTCGTATCTCATGACCGAATGGTATCCTTTCTATGCAGACTATTCATAGCATACCACATTGCGGAACAAAAATAAATTGGAATGTGCTGTCTTTAAACTAGATACATATGTCCGTACTGTGAAAACTTTTTTGCTGTTTCTGGTTGCACCTTCCAACAAAGTGTGCTACAATTCTGGCAAGGTTTTAGAGTAAAAGCTTGAAAATACGGCTGAATGACAATCTGTAAGAGCAAGAAAGGAAAGACATATCATGGAATTATCCTATCAAAGCACCCGCGGCGGCGAGACCGGTGTGACGGCCTCCCAGGCAATCTTAAAGGGGCTGGCCGACGACGGCGGCCTGTTTATGCCGACCTTTATCCCGAAACTCGACAAAACGATGGAAGAGCTTGCGGGCATGACGTATCAGGAGACCGCCTATGAGGTAATGAAGCTGTTCCTCACCGATTATACGGAAGAAGAACTGAAGAACTGTATCGCCCGGGCGTATGACAGCAAATTTGACACTGAGGAGATCGCGCCATTAGCGAAAGTGTCCGGTGCGTATTACCTGGAACTGTATCATGGAAGTACCATTGCATTTAAAGATATGGCTCTTTCTATTCTGCCGCATTTCATGACGACCGCAGCAAAGAAAAATCAGGTAAAGAACAAGATTGTAGTTTTGACTGCGACCTCCGGTGATACCGGTAAGGCGGCCATGGCAGGCTTTGCAGATGTCGAAGGCACAGCTATTATCGTCTTCTATCCCAAAGACGGCGTAAGCCGCATTCAGGAGCTCCAGATGGTGACTCAGAAGGGGGATAACACTCATGTGGTGGCTATCCACGGCAATTTTGACGATGCCCAGACCGGCGTGAAAAAAATATTCGGTGATAAGGCATTTGCAGAAGCTCTCGCTGAAAAGGGCTGCCAGCTGTCCTCCGCCAATTCCATCAATATTGGCCGCCTTGTACCTCAGGTGGTATACTATGTGTACGCCTATGCAAAGCTTCTGGAGGCGGGGGAGATTGAAGCAGGAGAACCGATCAATGTGACGGTGCCTACCGGCAACTTCGGCAATATTCTTGCAGCTTATATAGCGAAGCAGATGGGCGTTCCGGTGAAGACTCTGATCTGTGCTTCCAATGAGAATAAGGTCCTGTATGACTTTTTCCGCACGGGTACATACGACAGGAACCGCGATTTTATACTGACCACCTCCCCATCCATGGATATCCTCATCTCCAGTAACTTAGAGCGCCTGATCTATTTAAGCGCCGGCAGCGATGCGGCAGCCAATGCGGCTCTGATGAAGGAACTGAATGAGAAGGGAAGCTACACAGTCACAGATGAGATGCGTGAGTTCATGAAGGATTTCCGCGGTGGTTTCGCATCAGAAGAAGAGAACCGCGCCACGATTCAAAAGATCTTTAAAGATACCGGATACTTAATCGATACCCACACAGGCGTTGCAGCGTCTGTATACAACCGCTATAAAGAAGAGACAAAGGATGCGGCAAAGACTGTTATCGCCTCCACAGCCAGTCCGTATAAGTTCTCAGGAAGTGTTCTGGAAGCCATCGACGGTGTTCGTCCAGAAGAAGATGAATTTGCCATTGTGGACCGCCTGGCAGAGCTCTCAGGCACGGTGATTCCACAGGCGGTGGAGGAGATCCGCACGGCCCCTGTGCGCCATACTGTCCAGTGCGATACCGATCAGATGCAGGCCACGGTAGCCGGGATTCTTTCAGTATAATCTGCCTCCAGTCCATTTCGCATCGTGCGCGTGGAAGACAGTGTTTTCAGACGCATCCACGCCGGTTCATCGAAAAGATGATGGTCGAAAAAGGAGATATGTAAGAAAATATGTAAGATTGTTATAAAAATCACAATTCAAAAATATTTATCTTTGCAAATTCCGAGAAATGGTATATAATGTAGAAATGAAATAAATATAAATCGAATTGGAGGTTTGTGATATGTTAGTTTCAGCAAAAGAAATGCTTGAAAAAGCAAGAGACGGAAAGTATGCTGTTGGCCAGTTCAACATCAACAACCTTGAGTGGACCAAGGCGGTCTTACTGACAGCAGAAGAACTGAAATCCCCGGTCATCCTTGGCGTATCCGAGGGTGCTGGTAAATACATGACAGGTTACAAGACAGTATCAGCGATGGTGAAGGCTATGATCGATGAACTGAACATCACGGTTCCGGTAGCTTTACATCTGGATCACGGCAGCTACGAAGGCTGCTATAAATGTATCGAGGCAGGATTCTCCTCCATCATGTTCGATGGCTCTCACTATCCGATTGCAGAGAACGTAGAGAAGACGAAAGAACTCGTAGCCGTATGTGCAGAGAAAGGCATCTCCTTAGAGGCAGAGGTCGGCTCCATCGGCGGTGAGGAAGACGGCGTAGTCGGAATGGGCGAGTGCGCGGATCCGAATGAGTGCAAGCAGATTGCAGACTTAGGCGTAACCATGCTGGCTGCCGGTATCGGCAACATCCATGGCAAATACCCGGAGAACTGGGCTGGATTAAGCTTTGAGACTCTGGCTGCTGTAAAAGATAAAGTAGGCGACATGCCGCTGGTACTTCACGGTGGTACAGGCATTCCGGAGGATCAGATCAAGAAGGCGATCAGCCTCGGCGTAGCCAAGATCAACGTTAACACAGAGTGTCAGCTGTCCTTCGCTGACGCTACCCGTAAATACATCGAAGCAGGCAAGGATTTAGAAGGCAAAGGCTTTGACCCGCGTAAACTTCTCGCACCAGGTACGGAAGCAATCAAGGCAACCGTAAAAGAGAAAATGGAATTATTCGGTTCCGTGGGAAGAGCTTAAGTTTGATATTCCTGTCTCCTGAAATGTAATTATTAAAAAAAATACTTGCATTTTTGAGAAAAATGGTTTATTTTAATTAAGGAACGATGGCGTTCTCCTGACAACAGGAGGGCGCCATTTCTGGTATCATAGATAATTGCGCGAGAGGATGGAAAATTTATGAGCGAAGTAGTAAATGTTGCCGAGATCTTTGGTAAAAACGTATTTAACGAAACTGTCATGAGAGAGCGTTTGCCGAAATCCGTTTTCAAGAAATTAAAGAAAACGATCGAAGACGGAGCGGAACTGGACCCGTCCATTGCTGATGTCGTTGCACATGCGATGAAGGACTGGGCAATTGAGAGAGGCGCAACCCACTATACCCACTGGTTCCAGCCGTTAACCGGCATCACGGCTGAAAAGCATGATTCCTTTATTTCAGCACCGACCTCCGAGGGAAAAGTCATCATGGAGTTCTCCGGAAAAGAACTGATCAAAGGCGAGCCGGATGCTTCCTCCTTCCCGTCAGGCGGATTGAGAGCAACCTTCGAGGCGAGAGGCTATACCGCATGGGATTGTACCTCACCGGCATTCTTAAGAGAAGACGCCATCGGCGTTACTCTTTGCATTCCAACCGCATTCTGCTCCTATACCGGAGAAGCCCTGGATAAGAAGACTCCTCTTTTAAAATCCATGGAGGCCGTTGACGAGCAGGCGCTGAGAATCTTACGATTATTCGGCAATACCACTTCCAAACGGGTGATCCCGTCCGTAGGGGCGGAGCAGGAGTATTTCCTGGTTGACCGTGAAAAATATTTACAGAGAAAAGACTTAATTTACGCGGGGCGCACCTTATTCGGCGCCATGCCTCCCAAGGGACAGGAGCTGGAAGACCACTACTTCGGCGCTATCCGGGAACGCGTTGCAGCATATATGAAGGAAGTCAACGAAGAGCTCTGGCGCTTAGGCGTCCCGGCCAAGACCCAGCATAACGAGGTGGCGCCGGCCCAGCACGAACTGGCACCGATTTACGAGCAGGTCAACGTGGCCGTAGACCACAACCAGATGGTCATGGAGACCTTAAAGAAGGTAGCCGGCCGTCACGGGTTAAACTGTCTGCTTCATGAGAAGCCCTTTGCCGGAGTCAACGGTTCCGGTAAACATAACAACTGGTCCCTGACTACGGAGGATGGAATCAACCTGTTAAATCCAGGCGAGACTCCCCACGAGAACATTCAGTTCCTTCTGGTGCTCTCCTGTATCCTAAAGGCGGTTGACCGCCACGCCGATCTGCTTCGCGAATCCGCGGCAGACGTGGGAAATGACCATAGACTGGGGGCCAACGAGGCGCCGCCCGCGATTATTTCCGTGTTCATCGGCGAGCAGCTGGAGGACGTGGTGGATCAGCTTTGCAGCACCGGAGAGGCCACTCATTCCAAGGTGGGCGGCACATTAAAGACCGGCGTCAGAACGCTCCCGGATCTCTTTAAGGATGCCACTGACAGAAACAGGACATCACCGTTTGCCTTTACCGGCAATAAGTTCGAGTTCCGTATGGTAGGCTCCTCCGATTCCATTTCCTCGCCGAACGTGGTATTAAATACCATTGCGGCGGAAGCATTTAAGGAAGCGGCTGACATACTGGAAAAGGCGGAGGATTTCGATACCGCGGTACATGACATGATCAAAGAACAGCTGGCGGCCCATAGAAGGATTATCTTTAATGGAAACGGCTATTCGGACGCATGGGTGGAAGAAGCCGAGAAGAGAGGCCTTCCGAACATCAAATCCATGGTAGAAGCGATCCCGGCCCTCACTACGGAAGCATCTGTCAGGATGTTCGAAGAGTTTAACGTATTTACGAAAGCCGAACTGGAATCCCGTGTTGAAATCGAATACGAGGCATACAGCAAGGCAATCAACATCGAGGCCAGAACCATGATTGATATGGCCGGCAAGCAGATCATCCCGGCAGCCGTCAAATACGCGACGATGCTGGCTGATTCCTTAAGCAAAGTGCAGACTGCCTGCCCGGATGCAGACGTAAGCGTACAGGCCGAACTACTGACAGAGACCTCCGCCTATCTTTCCGACATGAAGGTGGCGCTGGCAGCGCTGATCGATGCAACCGAGAAATGCGGAACCATTGAGAACAATAAGGAACAGGCCAATGCCTACCACGATACGGTAGTCCCGGCCATGGAAGCGCTCCGCGCTCCGGCCGATAAGCTTGAAATGATGGTTGATAAGGAATTATGGCCGATGCCAAGCTATGGAGATTTGATTTTTGAAGTATAAGAAATAAAATCGCCTGAGAAGGTTTCAATAACAATAACACCCCGGCTGTAATATAAAAACCGCCCCCTGTCTGACAGGAGGCGGTTTTATTACGGCCGAAGCTGTTTTAGAATCTATGCTGCTATTTGATTCCGGGTCCAATCTCTTTCTTAGAATCTGTCTGGCCGCTGTCCGCAGGAGATTCCTGCGTGGCGCTGCCTGTATTTTGTCCATTTACTGCCGGTTCATTTTGGCTGCTCTGTCCGCTCTGACCGTTTCCTTCGGCTCCATTTTGTCCATCCTGTGTGCCGTCCGCCGGTTCTTCTACCTTCGTGCAGACACCATTTGCATCGACCGTATAATCGACGCCGTCAAAATCAAGGGTGGTAGAAACCGCCATCCTGCCGTCGGAAGGATTTAAGTAATAAAGCTGTCCGTTGATCTCTGTAAGTCCCGTCACCATGGCACCGCTGCCGTTGAAATAGTACCACGCGCCGTCAACTTCACGCCATCCAACTGTCATCTTTCCGGAAGAAGTGCTTAAGTAGTACTTTGCGCCGCCGTCATCCAGCCATCCGGTCTGCATCTTTCCGTCCTGATTCAGATAATACCAGTTTCCATCCGGATTGATCCAGCCGCGCGCCATATCGCCGCCCTGGTTGAAGTAGTACCATGTACCGTCTAACTGAAGCCATCCGACCGCAGCCGCGCCGCTGTCTGTTAAGAAGTACTTTTTGTCGCCCTCCGTATGCCAGCCGGTTACCATGGATCCGTCGTTGTTTAAGAAATACTTCGTTCCATTTTGATCCAGCCATCCGGTCGCCATGATTCCAGTATCCTGAAGGAAATACCATTTTCCGGACAGCTGTTTCCATCCGGTCGCCATCTTTCCGGAATTCTCATCGAGATAGTAATACTGATTCATCTGCTGAAGCCATCCCGTCTTCATGGTACCGTCGGCGTTCAGGAAATACCGGGAACCATTGTCATCCAGCCATCCAGTGCTCATTGCACCGCTTGAATTAAAGAAATACCAGCTATTAGAAAGCTGTTTCCACCCGGTAACCATGCGTCCGGTGGTTTCGTCAAGGTAGTAATGTAAGCCCAGCTTTTCCAGCCATCCGACAGAGGCAAGTCCGTCCCCGTTCATATAGAACCAGCCGGTTCCGTCATTGATCCAGGCGTCCTTCTGCATCTGATAATTCTGGTAATAATACGTCTTATCCCCTATGGTTCTCCAGAGATTACCTGGAAGATAGGGAGTCAGGTCTTTATAAAGGAAATTAATATCAACATTTCCGGCAATTCCGTCGATGGAGCCGGTACTGGTGGCCTGCCACATGATCGGGTCAGAAAAATTGTGTTTTACCTCATAACGGGCCACCCATACATCATAGTGCATGTTCGACATATCAATCTTATTGGCCAGCCAGTAGTCGTTGGCATAGACCATGGGATAATAGCCGGCTGCCTCCACACGTTCGCAGAACGCGTTGATGATCTCCGTCACCTGTGCCGGCGGCAGCGATCCCAGTGTGGAACTGTCCTCCGCGTCAAATGCGATCGGAAATGAAATTGGATAATCCTTCACCAGATCGAGGACGAAATCCGCCTCCTCCACAGCCATCTGTGGTGTGGTGGCCAGCGAATATATGTAGGCGCCGACCCGTACTCCGGCATCGGAGGCCTCCTTCACGTTTTTATGAAAATAGGGGTCAACCGCCCCTTTCGACCGGGTTCCCAGCATGACGAATTCCACATCGTCAGCGGCCACGGCATTCCAGTCGATATTGCCCTGCCATCGGGATACGTCGATTCCTCTTGCTACGACGCCGTCGATCACGGTTCCATCCAGCATCTGATAATACCCGTTTACCCGTTCATAGCCCGCGGCATAAGCGGGCGGGGCGGAGTACAGGAATGCTCCTGAACAGCCCATGACGGCGCTGAGCGCTGCCGCCGTAATTCTTCCAGTAAGTCTTCTGTGTTTCAAAGTGTCAGCCTCCTCATCCTTGCAGTCAGTTGTTCCGTTAAAACTACAATGGGTATCCGCGCCGAAGTGCAGATACCCACACAAAATCTGTATTTAATTTCCACCGGCCATGAGCCATAAGCTATGAGCCGAACGGACACGCCGGCATCAGCCCGGTCCGTTAGTCAGTCCCGGTGCCAGCTGGTAAACACCGTTGTTGGAGGAAGAACCTCCGGGAGCATTGCTGCCCCCCGGTGAGCTGCTGCCGCCTGGTGTATTATCGCTGCTGCCTGGCGCACTGCTTAAACTGCCGTTCCCCGTGGATGATCCGCCGGGGCCTCCGGAAGTATTGGTGTTATTGTTGCTGGTACCGGGAGCATTGGTATTATTTGTTCCGCTGCCCGGTGCTGATATATTGCCGCCTGTGCTGGGAGCGCTGGAATTGCTGTTCTGGTAAGCGCCGTTGGAGGCAAATGTATAGCTGACTCCGTCAATGGTTAAAGTCGTATTAGCCGCCATCTTACCGGTAGAAGGATCAAGGTAATAGTAGACACCGGAAAGCTGGATCCATCCCGTCATCATGTGGCCTGCATCATTAAAGTAGTACCAGGCACCGTCAAGTTCCTTCCAGCCGTGAGTCATCTTACCGCTTGATGTGTCCATATAGTACTTATTCGTGCCGTCGCTGAGCCAGCCTGTCATCATCTTGCCGAGAACGCTCTTGCTGTCTGAGTTCAGGTAGTAATAGTCTCCGCCGATCTGCTGCCATCCGGTCAGCATCTTGCCATCGGGCCCGAAATAGAACCAGTCGCTGCCGATCTGTCCCCATCCAAGGGTACACTTCCCGTTTTCCTTAAAATAGAACCAGCCGCCATCCATCTCACGCCATCCGGTGGACATGGCGCCGTCGCCCTTCATATAGTAGTAATCATCGCCGATTCTCAGCCAGCCTTTAACGAGAACGCCGGTGTCGTCCATCAGGTAGTAATACTTCCCGCCATCCTCCACCCATTTCGTCGCCATAGCCCCGTTTGAACGGAAATAATACCAGTTATTGTTAATCTGCTTCCATCCCGTTACCATGTAACCGGTTGAGAGATCCATATAATAATAAGTACCATCAGTACTTTTTGCCCAACCCTTATGTTCAGACCCATCCGTGTCGATATATTTCCATTGTGAGCCTTCCTGCTTCCATCCTGCTGCTGCCCAGGCAGTGTCCGCCGACATGAAAACGGAACTTCCCACGAGTCCGGCCAGGAGTAACGCAGTCATTGTTTTCCCACATCTCATCCTAATCTCCTCCTATTCTTACAAGATACGACATCACATATGAATTCATTATAACACAGGAGACCTTATAATGCATAAAAAAATTATTACGATTTGTGGACAAATTTCCAAAACTCATCCAATTTCCCTGCATTTTTTATAAAAATGCTTTGCGTACCGGTACATAATGATCGTATATTCGCCGAACTCTTCTCCGAGCGCCGCCTTGTACACAGCCCAGAGGCTCCATAAAAATCCGCCGAGGGCCATATGGGCGTAAACCGAATAACGCTCATCCAGTGACGGTTCACGTTCCAGATAAATCCGGATCAGCCGCTCAGTCTCCTCATCTGTATAATAGGAATAGATTGCGCACATGGCCACATCCACCAGCGGATCGCACATACCGGCGTATTCCCAGTCGATCAGCCGGACCCCGCCGTCTTCCAGCATCAGGAAATTATCGCCGTTGTCATCGAGGTGAGAAAGGACTTTCCTGCGTCCCATGGAGTCCAGCCGGTCCATCAGTTCCGTCATCCAGCCACGTACTTTTCCGTAATCTTCAAATGGGATTTCTCCATGTCTCCTGCAAAGATCCTCATAAAAGTCAATCCGCTCCCTCATATCAAAAGAGTGCTCAACAGTAAGCCCGGAATGATGAAGGCGGCGAACGATTGCCATGCATTTTTCCATCTGCTCCCAGTTCCGGGGATCGGCATTATTGGCCCCGTCATAATACTCCGCGATCTTATAACCGGTCTCTCCGTCAAAGTAAATGATTTTTTCCGTAATACCGAGACCGGCTACCACATCGTATACCGCCTTTTCCTGCCTTCTGTTAATAAGAAGCTCCGTACCCGGACCGGGAATTCTGCAGATATAGTGGCGTTCCTTCACTTTAAACAGAAATGATTTGTTCGTCATACCTGATTTTAAGCATCTGATTTCCGTTATTTCCGACTCAGGAACTTTGAAAACCCGGGCGACCAGTTCCATAGCCTCGTTGTCAGAATGGCGCTGATACTTGATATCAAATCTCCGGAGTTCCTCCAGATTTTCAAACTCGTATACCTCATCCTCCGGTCTGCGGTTCACATACATGTCAATGTCTTCGCCTGCTTCCTTAAGGTCAGGAAGGCGTTTGGCCGCTTCTCCGGAGAGCATTTCCATATAGACATTTTCCCAATAGAACTGTTCCGTCCCCGGAAGCTCATAATAGGCCTCAAGGACAGGCAGAAATTTGGCAGTAAATTCTTTTGAGAAGTAGGAGGGGCCATACATGACCCACTGATTGGTTCCGCCAACTGAGACGCCTCCGATTCTGCCTTTCTTATTATAATCGAGGCACCATTCTGAAGTCTCCCCTTCCATAAAAGCGGAAGAGTACCAGGCGCCGCCCTCATAGGCATGATACATATTGTGCCGCATCCAGTTATCGGAAGAGAGAACATACATATTTCTGCCCCGCAGGACCTCTCTTGCGCGGTAAATGGTGGTCAGTGTATTCTTGGTAGAGTACTCGGGATTATATAGAAGCTTTACGTCATATTTATCAATCAGGTATTCAAATTTTTCTTTCAGATACCCGACGACAATCGTTATATCTTTGATGCCGACCTCATGGAGCTGCCGAATCTGCCGTTCAATCATGCGTTCTCCGAAGACCTCCAGGAGACCCTTTGGCATTTCAAAGGTCAGGGGAACGAAACGGGATCCAAAGCCGGCGGCGATAATCAGAGCTCCGTCAACCTTATATTGTTTCAGCAGCTCCAGCCCTGCCGGGAGCAGTTCGTATGCTCCGCCTGTACCGGCCGGCGTGATAAGATGCTGCGAAATACATTCCTTCACAAGATTATTGGCTGTGCCGAGAGAGACATCCAGCGCCTGGGCCAGTTCCCGCTGTGTGATAGCAGGATTCTCGAGGATAGAACGGCAGATGATGATATTACGATTCATGATGAATACCTCCGTGATTGATAATCATTATTTTAGTAAAATGCATATTTTAAAAGTAGAGATTTGGTGTTCAAAAAATACGATATATTAATGTATGTGAACATTATAGCATAATTGTGGGGAAATGCAAGATTGGAGTTAGGGGATGAGAGGGAGAGAGGTGGGCGGTTGAAAGTTGGGAGTTGTTGAGAAGATGGAGATTGGGCAGGGGATTGACGATAATAGGAAGGGAGGGGCGGAGGGAGACGGTTTTAGAGGGGAGTTTGGGAGGAGGTTTAATGAGATTTATTATATTGAGTAGGTCTTATATCTGTTTGTCTGCCTGGTATAGAAATATTATAGTATATATAAAAAGATGACTGTGTATAAAGAAATATGGAGGAGTGGTTCGGTAAAGGGGGGATTTGACGGGGGGAAGGAAGTGTTTGTAAAGAAGATTGTTTGTTAAGGGCATTATTTGTGAAAAGGGTTATTTGTAAAGAGTATTGTTGTAAAGATTATTATTTAATAGGTAAGAATAATATTGGTGGAGATAATTTGATTAAACATAATATTAGATAATTTCAGGTAAGCACAGATATACACAGGATTATTATTAAGTGTAATTCGTTGGTCTAAGATTACGTGTGGTATTAAAAAGTGGGATAAGCTATTTACTTAAAAATTAGAGCTTTGTAATTTATTCCGTCAAATGCTTTTATAATTTATAACATAGAAAGAAACATTTATTCAATGAGTGTATTTAATGAATGTATTCAATGAATGAAATGGAGTAAGAATAAAAATGGAAGAATGGAAATAGGGAGGAGGGGAGCGTGCGTGGGCGAAAAAATACAGAGAGCACCGGAGTAAAGAGCGTAGCTGATCAGTCATTTTTGATCCTATCAGTAATGAGCCTACAGTCTCTCGAATTCATTATTAGGATAATGGTGAATACTTAAAGTATGCAATAAAAGCTATTTTTACTATCTAAAATATAAATCTGTATGATAGTTTCGCAATATAATGGTTTGTACTATTAAAATTTTGGCCGCATGCGACATCATGCATGCAGCGAAATATATAGCACAAAATTAAGAGAATTAAGCGGATAATCCGAAATAAGATTGGATTGTACTAATTTGAGTACAATATGTCGCGGAGGCCCGGTTTTCGTAAAGATTACGTAAGAAAATGCACAGAGAAAAGTTATAGCATTTTTGAAAAAATTATATTATACTGTCAGTGTGATGGAGGAAATGATATTTTCCTGGAGGAATTGTGAATATTTATTACTTTTTGAAAAATATGCAAAAAAAGTGAAAAAAAGTATTGATAATTTCCCTTATAGGAAGTATAATTACCTCGTAATGCAATTAGGAATTTCAAAAAGTATTTCAAAAAGAAAAAGGAGAGTGCATTTTTATGAGAAAGCAGACAAAATTAGTTGCAGTATTATCTGCAGCAGCACTGCTTGCCATCGGTGCTTCCATGACTTCTCTTGCAGCTACAGGCTGGCAGGAAGAAAATGGTACATGGGTTTATTATGATAAGAATGGCGATGCAGTAACAGAACAGTGGGCAAAATCCGGTAATAACTGGTTTTGGCTCAATGAAGATGGTGAAATGGCTACGGATTATCTGGTAGATGATGATGGCAATTACTATTATGTGGATGCCAACGGAGCTATGGTAACCAATCAGTGGGTTTCCATTGAAAATGAAGACTATGATGGAGACGATGGTGATGAACCGTTAAACTACTGGTATTATTTTGGAGCTAACGGCAAAGCATACAAGAGCTCTTCCAACAGCAACAGTGCATCATTTAAGACCATCAATGGCAAGAAATACATCTTTAACGATGAGGCTCAGATGCTTTATGGCTGGATTGATACAGACGGTCAGAGAGTAACTGGTGATGATGACTGGCGTGAAGGCACTTATTACTGTGGTGATGAAAATGATGGTGCTCAGAAGGCTGGAGAATGGGCTTATCTTGATATTACAGACAACAACTGGGACGATGTAGATACAGGGCTTTCCAGCAATAATCTGTTTGACGACGAAGATCAGACCCGCTATTTCTATTTCAAAACTAATGGTAAGAAAATGACCGACGAGAAGGGAAAAACCATCAACGGCAGAAAATATAGTTTTGACGAATATGGCCGAATGAATGCAGAGTGGGTTAACTGGGATGCAACTCCATCCACAGCTAGCGCTGGTTCAGCTTCCTATACAACCGGTTACAGATACTATGGAGATCCTGAGGATGGTGCAAGAGTCACAAAAGGCTGGTTCCAGGTTGTTCCGGATTCTTATTTAAGCCCAGATGATTATGAAGACGATGAAAACAACTGGTATTATTCTGATAAGGATGGAAAATTAGTTGCCTCTGAAGTTAAAACAATCAATGGCAAGAAATATGCATTTGACTCTTATGGCGTAATGAAGAGTGGCCTGAAGGCAATTAAGTTCGTTGGAAGCAGCACTACTGAAATCGACGAAATTAAGGGCGATGATGGTATCGCTAATATGCATTTCGATACAGAAGATAACTTCAAGGATAACGTTTCTGACTTATATGGTGCTGATTATAAGTTATATTACTTTGGATCCGGCGATGACGGCGCTATGAAGACAGGAAAGCAGACCGTAACCATTGATGGAGAGGACTATTCCTTCTTATTCAACAAATCGGGCAGCTCCAAGGGTGCTGGTAAATTAGGTATCGATGACGATAAGTATTACTTAGGCGGCATGTTATTAAAGGCATCTAAAGATGACAAGTATTCTGTAATCAAAATTACAAAAGATGCAAGTGGTACAATTACTGCACTGGAATGCTTAAGTACAGAAGAGTTCCTTGATGATGTAAATGCAACTTCCTCTATTCCGACAGGAAAAGCCGACGATTACGATGAGTACTATGATGTAAAAGCCGATGCTGCTGATACTGCTACAACACAGTACAGACTTGTAAATACCTCTGGTAGTGTTCAGAAGAATAAGAATAAAGCAAAAGACGGCGATGATCGTTGCTTCAAGGTTGGCAGCAATAAAGAAATTGAGGCTGTTTTTGTAGAAAGCTAATTGTAATTAACAATAAGAAATTCTAATTGCCAAAGAAGTTCTGTTTTGAATGTTGGAAGTGTACTTAACGAGTACATTTCCAACATTTTTTTAATTTGATTGAGCAGTCTTGGGCGAATATAATTTTAACAGCTTATATCCTTGAATACACAAATGAATACACAAATAAAGAGGATATTCAACAAATTATGATACGCTTTGTTGAATACCCTCTTTTAGCAATTAGAATTTCTTATCGAAATTTATGGAATTACTAATTATATTATTTTGCCTTTGCAGTACTTCCAAAGTATGTTACCACACCATATTCATCTGTACAGTAGTACATACCATCAGCATCTTTTAAGTTGGTCTTCTTCTTCATGATAGAAGCAGATGTATTAACTAAATATCCACCAACCTTACCAGCAACTTCTTTACCATCTTCACCAAAGGACTGATATCTGTAGTCTTTGTCAGCTTTGATCTTACGTCCTAAAACTAACAGAGTCTTCTTGGTCTCATTTACACCTTTGTACTTAGTAGCGCCTGTGGTACCAAAGGAATAAGAATAGTTATCGCCATCTACATCAATGGTCTGATTACCAGTCTTAGCTGCGCCATCATCCCCACTACCAAAATAGTATACGGCATAATTTTTGTTTGTACTATATGCTGCATATGCAGTATCGAATTTACCAGCGTCATCAATTTCAATCATTTCGCCAAGAATTTTACCAGTAGAATCAATATTAAGTGCCCATAATCCACTGATCATTTCGCCATTAGCATTAAATGCGTATTTCTTGTTATTGATTGTCTTTAAAGCTGAGTTATATACATTACCACTTCCGTCAGCATAGAACCACTTTGTAGAATCATCATCATAAGCGCTCTTATTAACCTTTTCTGCCGGAACTACTTTAACCCAGCCCTTCTGTAATCTCCAACCTTCATCGCCACCGTTGAAGTACTGATATTCAGTAATAGTAGCTACATCTGCATCTGTTGCCAAAGTATCAGTCCAACCATCCTGCATTACACCAGTCTCATCAAACGCATACTTCTTGCTGTTAATTGTCTTGATTGCAAACTTTGTAGCATCGTCAGCTGCATACTTTTTGCCATTCGATGGGTTGAAGTAGAACCAGTAGCTCTTATCTTCATCATCTTTAATAACATCAAGTTTCATCCAGCCTGAAGCACGAGAACCATCATTTTCGTCGCCACAGTAATAATCACCTGACTGCCATGCATCATCGCCAGTGATTCTGGTAGCATCCTCTTTGTTTACCCAGCCATAAAGCATCTTGCCTTCGCTGTCAAAAGCATATTTCTTACCGTTGATTGTCTTGAAAGAAGCGGAACCGGAGGACTTATATGCCTTACCATTAGCCTGGAAATAATACCAGTATGCATCTGGCTCGTCAGTATCGCCTGCATTCTCATTCTCAACTGCTACCCATCCATTAGTTACCATAGCACCATTGGAATCTACATAGTAGTAGTTTGTACCATCATCGATCAGTTCATCGGTAGCCATAACGCCATCACCGTTTAAATAGAACCAAGCGTCTCCTGATTTTGCCCAAGTATCTGTTACCTGATCGCCGTCCTTGTTATAATAAACCCACTCGCCATTCTCTTCCTGCCAGCCAGTTGCTGCAAAAGAGGTCATGGAAGCGCCGACAGCTAACAGAGCTGCTGCAGATAATACTGCAACTAATTTTGTCTGCTTTCTCATAATTAATGCACTCTCCTTTTTCTTTTTGAAATACTTTTTGAAATTCCTAATTGCATTACGAGGTAATTATACTTCCTATAAGGGAAATTAGGTGGAAGAAGAATGTGATTAATAATTGATACTGCTTGATATACTAGATTTTATAATTAAATTACAGATTATATGCTTTGCATTAAAAATATCCATGTAACAAAGCTTGCCTGCATGCAATGCATAATTTGTTTAAAAAATGAATATTTATTACAGCGATATTATTGCTTTTTATCGAAAAATATACGTATATTTTTATTGCTTTGATATTATATAAAATTAAAAGCAAGTCTTATTATACCAATCATATGTGTTAGTAAGACTCGCTTTCAACTATATATTATACAATGAATTCCTGATATAAGCAGAATTAATGCTTCTAACTCACTCTAAATCATAAAGTTCATCAAGCGTAAAGAGTTTCATGTAAACCGACTGTTGAGCAGTTAATTTTAGTACACTATCGCTAAATCCTTTCTTCGAGTATAATATATACCCTTTCTTTCTATATCTGGAAAAGAGTTCGGAGCGTTGGATTAACAGTTCCAGCGTATCCAGATCAAGAACTTCATTTCGATATTTGCATTCACCGAACAATGCAGTCTTATCTATATCGTTGATTCCCATTATATCAATCTCTTCCTGGCGCTTTAAAACCGGATTATTGCCCCACCATCTGCCAAGTTTTAATATATCATAAGGAAATTTTTCCTGAGCGTTAAGCATAGCAACATGTTGCAGACACATTTTCTCAAATACCTTTCCCATATAATTCTGCAAATCGGGAACAATAATTTTTTCATAAGCTCGTTCCGGGCGTCTGGTATTAATGAGCAGCATGCATTTTGGCACATAACGGTACCAGAAGCGGAACATATGATCCGCCAGGATATAGCCGGTTTTCTTTTTGTTATCTTCTTCTGTAATGGCACTTTCCTTTTCGACTAACCCTAAAGAGATTAATGACTTAAGACATGCCGAAACATTTGAATTTTCCATTTGTACTTTATTAGATATTTCATTTAGTTTTGTAGCTCCCTGTGCGATTGCTTCAACAATAGCGTTATAATTGGCCGGTTCTTTTAATTCCTGCTTCATCAGATTAGCAGGCTCCTCGTAAAGATAGGCGTTCGGATTTAAATACATCTCCAAAATATTTTCCTTAATCGAAATAGAGTCATCTACCATTTCCAGGTATTGAGGAATTCCGCCAGTTATACCATATACGAGTGCCTTTTCTTCCGCTGAATATCGGGGCACAAATAAAGAAGACTCATAGTAATCTAATGGATCAAGCCGAAATTGTGCTGTTCTTCTTCCATATAGAGGACTTTGATATCCCAAAACCTGATTCTCCATAAAACTCATGGACGAGCCACATAGAATGAGCATAATATTACTGGTTTTCCATTCCTGATCAATCGTAGCCTGAAGAATCGAAGAAATACTTTTATCCGCCTGAGCCAGATAAGGATATTCATCAATAATAAGTAATACTTTTGATTCTTTCGCTTTTTGAGTAATATATTGTAAGGCAGTTCTAAAATCTTTGAATGATGGCATCAATGTAGCCTCTTCTTCACCTAAAAATGTCAGATAGGTAGCAGTGCTAAGAAGTTCCAGATTTATGGCTATACCGGCCTCTACTGCTGTCATATAGACAGCGGACTTGTCTTTCATAAACTCTTGTATCAATCTGGTTTTTCCTATTCTACGACGTCCGTAGATGACTGCCATTTGAAATGAGGTTTTATTGTATAACTTATTTAGTTCGTTTAATTCAGTTCTTCTTCCTATAAACATATAATTTCTCCATTATATTTTAAGATATTATACTATGAATGATTATAGTATAACATCTCATAGTAAACATAGCAATACTAATTAATTAAGTCATTGCTTTAATATTTTTTACAATAGGGGACAATTAAATATACAATTATTTTTATATTCATTCATAAATTATAATAATATAAAAATATCACTATAATATATGCGTTGAATAATTTTTGATTAGTATTTAAAGATAAATATCAAACAGATGACAAAACTGCTGATTTATTATCACCTATTTCCTTTTAATTTCCCTTATAGGAAGTATAATTACCTCGTAATGCAATTAGGAATTTCAAAAAGTATTTCAAAAAGAAAAAGGAGAGTGCATTTTTATGAGAAAGCAGACAAAATTAGTTGCAGTATTATCTGCAGCAGCTCTGTTAGCTATCGGTGCCTCCATGACTTCCTTCGCAGCTACAGGCTGGCAGGAAGAAAGTGGTACATGGGTGTATTATGATAATGATGGCTACAAAGTAAGCAACGAATGGAAGAAGTCGGGAAATAACTGGTTCTATCTTAATGACGACGGAGAGATGGCAACAGAAACTCTGGTTGAAGACGGCGATTATACCTATTATGTTGATGAGAATGGTGTTATGGCTGCTAACAGATGGGTACAGGTAGCTAATGATGACGATAACAGTGATGATGCACCAGCAAACTACTGGTATTATTTTCAGGCATCTGGAAAAGCATATAAAGCTGGCGACTCAACTTCCTTCAAGACTATCAACGGTAAGAAATATGCTTTTGATGATGAAGGAAAGATGTTATATGGCTGGGTTGATGGCACATCTAACAGAATAACTGACGATGAAGGCTGGAAAGAATCTACTACACTTTATTATTGTGGTACAGAAGATGATGGTGCACAGAGAGTTGGCTGGGCACAGATTCATGTAATTAATAAAGATGAAGATGACGAAGATCAGGACTACTGGTTCTACTTCAAAGCAAATGGTAAAAAGCTCTTTGCTGAAGATGGAGATTCCATTACCAACAAAACAATCAACGGCAGAAAATATGGCTTTAATAGCTGGGGTAAGATGGTATCTGGCTGGACAGAGGCTACTGCCGGAGAAATTCCAACTGCTTCTAATTACCAGAACTACAGCACTTCTGAAGATGGTTCCAGAAGAAAAGGCTGGTTTAAGGCAGTTCCAACAGATAAGATTAACAAAGAAGCAAATCAGGATGATGAAGAGAAGTGGTTTTATGCCAACAATGATGGCTATTTAGTAGTAAATCAGTTAAAGACCATCAATGGTAAGAAGTATGCATTCTACGACAAAGGTGAAATGTTAAGCGGATTATATGCATTAGGCGTAGATGATGATAATTTTATCTGGGGTGCAGAGAAGATTGACAGTGAGTCTAAGGTTAAATCCTACTGGGCTCCGAAGGAAGAAGATTCTAAGGCTGGTATTCCATTAAGTGACGAGAGAGCTACTTATGTAGATGAGAATAATATCAAATTAAATGTTGATGTATATTATTTCGGATCTTCTGACGATGGTTCCATGAAGACTGGCGTTCAGAATGTCGATGTTGATGGCGATACCTATGCTTACTTCTTTGGTAAGAGTGGCAATAATAAGGGTAAAGGATTTGGTTCTACAACTGTAGGCAATTATTCTGATACAGTACTTGGTGATGGTACAGTTGTTAAGACCTTTATCTATGATAAGAGTGCCATGTATGTTCAGGGTAGAAAGATCAAAGCAGACAGTGATCTGAAATACGAAGCATTTGATGCCATAGGTGTTAAAGTATCAGCTAGAAACGAAGGTTATAAAGATGAACCTTTATTCTTACTTAACTCCTCAGGTTCTCTGATGAAGAATAAGAAGAATGTTAAAGACGGTAATGATATGTATTACTGTACAGACGGTGCCGGAAGAGTTACTTATTATGGTTCCGAAAAATGTGACAGCAAAGACGGCGTTAAACATGACAAAAACAATATTCACTAATAATTGATTAGAAATTCTAATTGCCAAAGCGGACGAAGATTATTATTCGTCCGCTTTTAAAAGTTAAAGGAGATTGTATGAAAAAAGTATACTATCAACTGACTCTAATACTTGCTATTCTTGTACTGACAGGAGTTTTTAATATATTTCCAGCAAAAGGAGAGACCTTACTGACTTCAATTAAAGATAACGATGTTCCGACTATGGCTAGTGATAGCAATGCATCAAAGCAAAGAGATATTGACAAGTCTAAAAATACTCTTATTAGTATATCATCGGCGAATATAGTCTTTGACCTCCATCATGAACTTGATAATACTTATAGCCTACCTCAACCAATCAATGTAACTATTGAATTAGCCCAATCAGACACTCCTAAAACTAATATTCATTTTGAAGTATCAGATAATTTGACTGAAAAATTATCAATCACCCCCGAATCTTTTGACATACTAGAGCCAGAAAGACAAGCCGATATTCAGGTTGCATTTATAGACAAGAATCTGGATACATTAAATCAACTACCGTATGATAGTGGGTACATTAACATTTTATCAGAAAATGAAATATTAGGACAAATTAATGTAACTTATTGCATCGATGGATTGTATGATGAACATTATACTAATAATATTGATCGATATTCAGGAACAAAGATTCGAATAGACGGTAGCTTTTATAAAAACATCGGCAGCATAAATCTCAGAAACTCAGTTCCCCCAGTAATGACAATTACTTTTAATCCGTATATTTTAGATACAAGCAATGTGCCTAATGATATGGGAGTAGAAATAAATAACGACTCGCTTGGACGTATTTTATTAAATGAGGTTGGAAATTTTGAATTTTCAGATCATACGTTTGAACAGAATATTATTGATGGAAATAAAAAGGTAACCTTGTATATACAGATGAAGCAATCTGTTTTTGATGATATAAAGGAAAAGGCTAAACAGAATCCAAGTGCTTATAATGGGAGCTATCTGTTATCTGACTTGGTGTTCGAATTTAAGGATGGTTGCCGAATGGGAGGAAGAATCTCCCCACTGCCATTAGTATATAAAATAACGCCCGAATCATACAACAATAGCAGTAATTCTGGCGGAGGTAATTCGAGCGGAAGCAGTAATAGCAGTAATACAAACAGTGGCCCTGGCATAGATAGTACCTTTACATCTAACGAGTATAATACTATTGGAAGCAATGATATTGGCTGGCGACAGAGTGATAATGGAATGTGGCAGTATCTGGGACCGGATGGACGCGTCAAAACAGGCTGGTTATGGGACCCAACGGGTATCTGGTATTATATAGATTCTACAGGTAATATGGTCACTGGCTGGGCCCAAATAAACAATATATGGTATTTATTACGCCCTGATGGTTCTATGGTAACAGGGTGGTCATTTACGGCAGATAAGTGGTACTATTTCAATCAGGATGGATCAATGAGAACTGGCTGGTTCCAGGATACGGATAAAAGATGGTATTATTTTCAGAATGATGGTTCTATGGCCATGGAAACGACAACTCCGGATGGATTATAAGATAATGCGACATATTAAAGAGGCTATCGCATTTATTATACGATAGCCTCTTTTTGGCAATTAGAATTTCTAAATCTTATTAATAAAGAAATTATTTGTGTTTTGGATTACTACAAGTATAAACGGTACCGTCGTCTTTCTTCGTTCCGCACTTGGTTTCGCTATAACCAGTTACATGTCCCTTAGAATCTGTGCAGTAGTATCCGTCGTCTGTATCTTTCAGATTTTTCTTATTCTTCATGATAGATCCGGATGTATTTACTAAGTAAGCATTCTGATCATCGATAATAGTTGTTGGATCTTCTACAGCTGTTCCATTCTTAAACGCCTGGTATCTCATATCAGAATCGGCTTTAATTCTAAGACCATTTACATAAAGAACGTCATCAGCTTCACTTAAGCCACGGCCCTTGTTAGAACCTGTTTTCCCAAATGAGAATGCATATGTGTCACCATCAACATCAACATTCTGATTACCAATCTTCATAGCACCGTCGCTACCAGCGCCGAAGTAGTAAACATATACATCTGATCCGATTGTATAAGTATTGCCATTATAGCCTTCGAATGATAAAGTGCCAGCCTTTAATGCATCAACTAAATCAGCATCATCAATAGCCTTATTTCCAACAATTTTACTGCTTGATGACATAGCTAATGCCTGAACACCGCTAAGCATCTCACCCTTGTTATTAAATGCATACTTCTTGCTAGAGATAGTTTTGATTTCAGATTTGACTAAATCGCCATCACTCTCAGCATAGAACCATTTTGCACTGTCATCGTTATATGCACTTTCATTTACATCTTCTTCCGGAACAACATTAAACCAACCTTTAGCTCTCCAGCCCTGATCTGACAGGTTGAAATAATGATAACTGCTAATGGAAGCCTGATCAGCAGTTGCCTTTGGCATTGCCCACTCAGATACCATTTTACCATATTCATTAAAGGCATACTTTAATCCATTGATGGTCTTGCTCTTTAATTCACTAGCATCAGAAGCCTTAACCTTCTTGCCATTGCTTGCATCAAAGTAGAAGTAGTAGCTCTGATCAGGATCATCCTGAGTGTCATCTACAACATCGATCAGCGCCCAACCGTTTGCCTGTGCACCATCATTTTCATCGCCACAGAAGTAAAGGCCATTAGTCCAAGCATCATCACCTGTCTGGCGCTCTGAACTTTCATTTACCCAACCGTAGAGCATCTTGCCTTCGCTGTCAAAAGCATATTTCTTGCCATTGATATTTTTGAAAGAAGTTTTTCCACTGGTCGGAGCTTTATATGCTTTACCATTACTCTGGAAGTAATACCAGAAGTAGTCAGGATCGTCATCACCGTAGCTGTCTTCATTTTCTACCTGAATCCACTGATTTGTTACCATAGCGCCGTTGGCATCTACGTAATAGGTGTAATCATCATCTTCAACGATTGCGTCAGTAGTCATTTCTCCATCACTGTTTAAATAGAACCAGTTGTTACCTGATTTCTGCCACTGATCACTTACCTGATAACCATCCTTGTCATAATAAACCCATGTACCGTTCTCTTCCTGCCAGCCCTGAGCCGCGAAGGAGGTCATGGAGGCACCGATAGCTAACAGAGCTGCTGCAGATAATACTGCAACTAATTTTGTCTGCTTTCTCATAATTAATGCACTCTCCTTTTTCTTTTTGAAATACTTTTTGAAATTCCTAATTGCATTACGAGGTAATTATACTTCCTATAAGGGAAATTATGGGCAGTATTGGAAGGGGCGGAAATGCGTTGAAATACTGGGAATAAAAGTTGCAAAAATTCATAAAATCTTAAATAATATCCCAGCTTTTTCATGAGGGAAGCGGTTGCGGTATCTGAGTTAAAATGTTATACTGTGTAATAAAAGTAAATCAGTAAACCATAAATTGATGTGTTCTGGTAATATGCAGTTTGGAGAGGATAATTATGTCGTCAGTGAAAATTAATAAAAGTAAGAATAGTAAAAGTGATTCGGCACTTTTATCACATATAATAGATATTTTTACGTTTTTAATATTATGTTTGTTTCCACTTTTTGTAATGGATAAATATTATAATATATTACAGGCAAAATATTATTTTTATATTGGTTCAGTGATACTATTAGTTATAGCTGTTATTTTTGCGGGCTGTATAGAACACAATAAGCTGGAAAAGTATATTACATCTTTTAAGTGGAACGACTTTATAAAGAAATTTTCTGTTACGGATGTCGCACTGCTGGTCTTTCTAATCATCGCGGGTATCTCAACGATAAGTTCCGATTACGTATATGAATCTTTTTGGGGGAATGAAGGGCGGTTTTCAGGGCTCTTCTTACTCTGTTTGTATGGTGTGGCATATTTTTGTGTTACCAGATTCGGAAAATTAAAAAGATGGTATTTAGATGCCTTTTTAATTGCAAATATGCTGGTTTGCATATTTGGGATTACAGATTACTTTAAGATGGATCTTTTACATTTTAAGGTGGGCATGCTGGAAGAACAGAAATTTATGTTTACCTCAACGATCGGTAACATTAATACATATACTGCACTGGTAGGGATGGTGACCGCAGTATCGGCAGTATTATTTGCAGTGGAAGATAAATGGAAAAAACAGAGCTTTTATTTTGTCAGTCTTGTGATCAGTTTTTTTGCACTGGTGATGGGCATCAGTGATAACGCCTATTTATCATTAGCAGCTTTGTTTGGATTCCTTCCGCTGTATTTATTTAAGAATAAGAAAGGAGTAAAATCCTATTTATTAATTCTTACTGCATTTTTTTCGGTAATCCAATGCATCGACTGGATTAATACTGGAATGGGAGATAAAGTACTGGGAATTGACAGTGCTTTTAATATAATAGTTAAATACGACGGATTATTATTGATTGTAACAGCTCTTTGGATTATTTGTGCCATTGTTTATGGGTTAGATTATTTATATGCAAAAAAGAAGAGCCGGAATGTGGAGATACGTGGCGGAGATTCCGAAGAGAATGGGAAAAAGTTAACCGGGTGTGGCGTTTTGCGAATTATCTGGCTGGCGATATTGGTTATCTGTATTTTAGGAATTGGATATGCCTTATATGATGTGAATATCCAGGGGAATACGGAACGATATGGAGCCATTGGTGGTTACCTGTTGTTTAATGATGACTGGGGGACTCACAGAGGCTATATCTGGCGAAATGCTATGGAATGCTTTGAACAATTTCCAGTAATGAAAAAGATATTTGGCTTTGGGCCTGATACCTTTGGAATTGTTTTGTTGGATAAGACAAAGGGAAATATTTATGGCCAAATTTTTGATAATGCCCATAATGAGTATCTGCATTATCTTATTACAGTAGGAATTACAGGATTAATGGCGTATCTTGTTTTTATAAGTTCTTTTGTAGTTCGAGTTATTCGTAAAGCTGGAAAAAATCAGTATATTGTAGCGGTTTTTTTTGCAGTGCTGTGTTATAGTACACAGGCATTTGTTAATTTGAATTTACCAATTGCAACTCCGGTCATGTGGATGTTTCTGATGCTGGGTGAATTAAACATTAGAGAACGTTACAGACAGTCTGGAAGTAAGGATAAAGGAAAATGAGAAATTACGAGCAATATAAAAGGCTGATAAAATTATTTTCATCCTCTGTGATTGTACTGTTGGAAGTTAGTGCTTATTGGATTGTGTGGCATCGCTATTATAATAATCTTATCATGGCCCCCTTTTTCAGGCGGGGAAACTGGTTGATGGTAGCGGTATACGGAATTTTATTACTATTCTTCTTAAAAACCTATGGAGGTTTGAAGATCGGGTTTTATAAGACTGGTAATGTGATTTATTCGCAAATTCTGTCGATTCTCTTTGTTAACATTATTACTTACCTGCAGATCGCGTTACTTGCCTTGGGATTTCCACCGGTCGGCGTAATGTTTCTCATGACTTTGACTGACGTTGTATTAATTGTTTTATGGGCATTTATTTTCCAGGCAGTATATGAGAAAATGTTTCCGAGAAAGCGTATGCTGTTGGTATACGGAGATATTCCGGCATTTCATTTACAGGAAAAGATTAATTCAAGGGAAGACAAGTACCAGATCTGTGGGGCTGTGCATATCCGGATTGGCATCAGGCGGATTATGGAGATGGCAGGAGATTACGATGCAGTAATTATAGGAGATGTTCCATCGCATGAAAGAAACTGTTTGATGAAGGAATGTTTTGGTGCATCGATAAGAAGTTATACAGTCCCTAAAATATCGGATATTCTTTTGAGCTCATCGGTGGAGCTTAATATATTTGATTCGCCGTTATATCTTTCCAGAAATGAGGATTTAAAGGTTGAACAGAAGTTTTTCAAAAGACTGATAGACATACTTTTTTCATCGCTGGGATTGATTGTAACATCGCCATTTTGGGCAATTATATCGATCATGATCAAATGCTCGGACAGAGGCCCTGTGTTTTATAAACAGCTGCGTTTGACCAAAGATGGAAAGGTCTTCGAGATATATAAATTCCGAACAATGGTTCAAAATGCAGAGGAAGATGGAGTCGCAAGGCTAGCATCAGAATCTGATAACAGGATTCTCCCAGTGGGACGTTTTTTAAGAATGACCAGATTAGATGAACTTCCCCAGTTGATCAATATACTGAAGGGGGAAATGTCAGTTGTAGGTCCGCGTCCAGAACGTCCGGAACTTGCAGCTGAGATTGAGAAGGAGATTCCTGAGTTTTCCTACCGCCTTAAAGTTAAGGCCGGCTTAACCGGTTATGCGCAGGTTTACGGGAAGTATAATACGACTGCGTATGATAAGCTGAAGCTGGATCTTACTTATATAAGGAAGTATTCCGTTTTCCTGGATCTTAAATTGATTCTTATGACACCTAAGATTATGCTTTTGAAAGAAAGCACAGAGGGAGTAAAGGAAAGCCTGGCTGAACAATCAGCAAGAGAGGAAGCAGCGGCGGCTAGTTTAAAGGATTAATTTAAGAGTGAATGGTGGTTAATGGAAGAAATGTAAGAAGGAAAATGTCGCATTTTGTTTAAAAAGTTGATTAATATGAGATAAGGTGGTATACTATCCGAAGGTTTAGTTCGCATAAGCGCGATTATTAGAACCCATTTATCTCTCACAAAAAACGGCAGTCGCAGCCGATTTTTTCATAATATTACGCGCAAAACGAGGATAATACTGTGATAGAAATAGTTGTTGATGCGAGGACTATGGGAAGCCAGCCCAGCGGAATCGGATTTTATTTATATGACTTTTTAAAAGGTCTGGTTCATGCAGAAAAGCTTCATATAAAGCTGATCACTGATGTGGCAGAGAGTGAGCAGATCCATTATCTGCAGCAGCAAAAAGTTCCTGTTATCTGCTATGGAAAAAGGGTATACCGAAGCGCAGGCGTTTACGCATATTTTAAATTTATAAAAAACTACTTAATCAAAGAACAGCCTGATATTTTCTGGGAACCAAACAATCTTATACCTATCAAGCTGCATGGATTTTCCGGGAAAATAGTATTGACGGTCCACGACCTGTTCCCGATAACGAATCCCGAATATTTTAGTCTGCTTTATTGCTTATATTTTCGACGCGGAATCAGGCAGTCAATTCATCGCGCAGATGCTCTGCTTTTTGACTCTGATGAAACCCGGAGTTTTGTACACCATTATTTTTCAGAAGCTGTGTGTAAGCGTTCCTTTATTTCTTATTTGATCATTGATCGCCACATAAACGTGGAACCACATGATGGCGGATACTTTCTTTATGTAGGAAACATCGAAAAAAGGAAAGGCAGTAATCTGCTTATAAAAGCTTATAAAAAATATTGCAGCGAAGGCGGTACAATGCCTCTCTATCTGGGAGGCCGCATACGTGAAAAGAAGCTCCAGTCACTAATGAACGAAGCAGCCGACAAATATCCGATGCTTCATCACCTGGGATACTTATCTCAGGAAGAAAAAGAAAAATGGATCGCAGGATGCAGCTGTTTTCTATTCCCATCTAAGGCAGAGGGGTTTGGCCTTCCTCCTCTGGAAGCGATCAAGTATGGGAAAAGGGTGATCACCAGTAATCTCCCGATTTTTCGGGAAATTTTATGTGGAACAACAGAATGCTTTGATATTAATGGTTCAGAGGCGCAGCAGATTGACCGTTTGTGCAAATGCATGATGTCATATCCGGAGCCCCTTGAATCTGACAAAAACGAAATATACGCCAACGTATTAAAAAAATATGATCCTCAGATACTTACTGAGTCATTAAAGAACTTTATGCTGAGCCTGGAGGATAACCGTGAGGATAGCATTTGATGCACAATTATTGTTCGAAAAACAAAAAACCGGCATTGGCTGGAATTCAAAAAAAATGATTGATGAATTAATTCAATTGCCGGGGAATGAATATCATTTAAATTGCTTTAATTTCAGGAAAAATCCAGAACGTGACCAGTTGATCCGGCAATATCGGGAAAAAGGATGTATTGTACATGAATGCAAATGGATGCCAGCGTCTGTCTATAACCATTTAGAACGGCTGATTCCTTTTCCCTATAGGTTTGTCTTCGGTGAAAAGACAGATATTACACAGTTTTTTAACTACACGGTTCCGCTGGGAGTAAGAGGAAAACGGATTACGTTTGTCCACGATATGTCCTATAAATCCTGTCCTGATACAATGGCGCTTAAGACAAAACGCTGGTTGGAAGATCATCTGGAACAGTACTGCCGGCGAGCGGATTTAGTTATTACTATATCAGAATTCAGCAAATGTGAAATTATAAAATACCTAGCCATCCCATCTAAAAAAATACATGTAGTTCACTGTGGCGTGGATTTAAAGCAGTATCGTGAAATAGATAATATAAAGCAAATCGAGGACGTAAAACAAAAATATGGCATTGTCGGCAATTATATACTTTATTTAGGCACATTAGAACCAAGAAAGAACCTCGATAGTCTTTTAACTGCATATATGTACTTAAAAAAAGAACAGAAATTTGTCCCAAATCTTGTCTTAGCCGGAAAAAAGGGCTGGTTATATGATTCTATCTTTGAAAAAGTGAAAGAATACGGATTGCAGGAAAATGTTGTTTTTCCGGGATATATTGCTGCAAGTGACGCTCCTATTCTGCTTAGCGGAGCACTTCTGTTCGTGTTTCCTTCCCTCTATGAAGGCTTTGGCATACCGCCTCTTGAGGCAATGGCGTGTGGAACTCCGGTTATTACTTCCAATAGTTCTTCACTTCCCGAGGTAGTAGGAGATGCAGCCATCTTAACAGATCCACTGGATATTCAGGGACTAAAAAACGCCATGCAGAAGTTGATTAACAGCCCGGAATTGAGACGGAAGCTAAAAGAAAAGGGGAAACTACGAGCTGAACAGTTCAGCTGGAGAGCTTCCGCAAAAAGGCTTCTGAATATTTATAATGAAGTAAAAATGGAGACAGGAAATGCAGATATTTAGAGAACTATACGCTTACAGAGAAATGATATTCAGCCTGGTAAGAAGAGATTTAAAGGGCCGTTACAAAGGATCCGTACTTGGATTTCTCTGGACCTTTATTAACCCGCTCCTTCAGTTGGCTGTGTATACCCTTGTATTTTCTGTTATTTTGAGAAACAACATTGAAGATTTTTACCTGTTCTTATTTGTCGCACTGGTACCCTGGATTTTTTTCAGTACCTCGGTTGCCGGCGGCTCAAGCTGCATCTGGCAGCAGCAGGATATGGTTAAGAAAATTTACTTCCCACGGGAAGTTCTTCCAATTGCTTTTGTAACAAGCCAGTTTATCAATATGCTTCTTAGTCTTTTGGTTGTTCTGGCGACATTAATAGTCAGCGGTTTTGGTATCAATTTTAAAGCGCTGCTCTATCTGCCGATTATTATGATTATCGAGTATTCGCTGTCTTTAGGTATGGCTCTTATTACCTCGGCAGTTACGGTTTACGTACGCGATCTAGAATATTTGCTCGGCATCATCACCATGGCATGGCAGTTCTTAACTCCAATCATGTATTCCGTTGAGCTCGTTCCGGCAGGCCTGATGCCAGTTTTTAATTTGAATCCGATGACTCCTGTTATTATCGCATACCGCGATATTCTGTATTATAAACAGCTGCCTAAAATGGAAACGCTGCTTCAAGCCACAATCTTAGGAGTACTTTTAATTGTAATAGGCTGGTGGACATTCTCAAAATTAAAACGGCACTTTGCGGAGGAATTGTAATGAAGCCAGAAAATGCGATCGAAGTTAATCATATATCCAAAAAGTTTAAAGTTTATATGGATAAAGGTCATACCCTAAAAGAAAAAATGCTTTTCAGCAAGCGGCGAAAATATGAAGAACGAATTGTTCTGGATGATATCAGCTTTGAAGTGAAAAAAGGGGAAGCTATCGGACTGATCGGTCAGAACGGGTGCGGGAAAAGCACTACATTAAAGCTTCTGACCAGGATCATGTATCCGGATTCAGGAAATATTGAGATGTGCGGACGCGTGTCCAGTCTGATCGAACTGGGCGCAGGGTTTCATCCTGATATGAGTGGGCGTCAGAATATTTATACTAATGCGTCTATCTTTGGTTTGACGAGGAAAGAAATTGAGGCTCGTTTTGATGATATTGTAGCATTCTCAGAGCTGGAGCAATTCATCGATAACCCGGTCAGGACTTACTCCTCAGGAATGTATATGAGACTGGCATTTTCAGTGGCAATTAATGTTGATGCGGATATTTTGCTGATTGATGAGATACTATCCGTAGGTGATTCAAGCTTTCAGACAAAATGTTTTAAAAAAATTCTGGATTTAAAAAAAAGAGGAGTAACCATCATTATAGTTTCGCACGACTTACAAAGCATACAAAAAATATGTGATCGGTGTATTTGGATTCAGAATGGAAAGGTTGAAGATAATGGATATCCATTCCATGTTATAAATAGATATTTAAAATATATGGAATATAAAGGTGCAGAAAAGGAATCCGAAGAATTAAAAATAAATTTACCAATAAATCAATCAGAAACCATTAGTTCCAGTCTGGAAAATTGGGGAAATAAAAAAGTTTTTTTTGAAAATGTTTTTCTAAGAAATATGGTTGGTACTGAAATTACTCATGTAAAAGCGGGTGAGTCTTTTTGGATTGAATTAGAAATAGCAGTTAATGAAGAGATTAAAAATGGTGTAATAGGCATAGGTATAAACGATGACATGGGGAAAATGGTTTTTGGCCTAAATACAGATATGGATGCCATACATGTTCCTCCTATTGTAAAAAGGCGAAAAATAAGCTTATTGATTAAAAATGTAAATCTGATATCCGGAGAATATACCATACATGCATCAATTAGTGACGGAAGAGAAGAAATATATGACTGGTACCCTGTTATAAATCGCTTTTTTATTGATAATGAATCTAGATTTGTTGGAATATTCTATTTGGATCATGACTGGAATTTTGATTAGGAGAAGATAGATGCTAGATAATTGGAAAAGAAAATACTATGGATTATGTGAAAAAGTTGCAAATAGACATGAAATACAGGAATTATTGAGCTTTTTATTTATGGATATTCCCAATGAAGAATTAATAAGCTTTTATCTAAGCCAAAAATTCACATTAACCCAAGTTTTTATTGATGTATGGAAAAAGAGAACAGGATTTATTGAAAATGGAATAAAACCAGCTGATCCTAAAGATATTATTAATTTATATAGCAGTTTGCTAAGTAGGAAACCCTCCAAAGAAGAGTTGAATTTTTACAAAACTGAGTCCTGTAGTGTTTATTATATTTTTAATACTATACTCTCCTCTGACGAATATAAAGAAGCGACTTCTAAAACTTATAATCCTAGTATTATAGAAAAATTATCATTACTATTGTCCGGAGAAAAAAAACAAAATTTATGTTGCCAATCATCTGAATTAACCTGTAGCGACATGAAGCTTTATATAGGACACCTGTTAGAGGAGCATATAAATGAAATAGATATAAAAATATCTGATTATCAGGATATCAAAAATATATATTATGATCTATTAGGAAGATTTCCTACTAATGAAGAACTGGGATATTTTTTTGAAAAAAGCACAATCAATTATGTACTAAATCATATATACAATTCTGAAGAATATATGGAGAAATGTAAGATATATAACGTAGAAACAGTGATTCCTAAATTGATTTTACTCTTACAAGGCAGTGATTCCATTTCTGAAGAAATCAAATCAGCATTAGCACATAACTATACTATTGGCCACGTTACTGAAAAATTAATTTGTACGGATTTTGTACGGAATCGTATTGATAATGTTAGAAAAATAGAAAAAAAGGATATAATTAATGGATTTGTTGGTATCCTCGGACGTTTTCCAACAGAAAGCGAAGTGGATTACTATTTACATCAAGGATATGAATTAGGCTCCTTTTTACAAACGTTGCTTTATTCAGATGAAGGAATACAAAACATAGAGAAAAAGAATGATGACCTAAATGTGCATTATGGTATTACTCAGTTTAATTGTTTTCAGACAAATTTCGATATAGTATTTGACAATAGTATGAGTGATGTGATTTCCATGGGAATTAAGGAAAAAAAATTTTTATGGGATGATGAATATAATTACATTAAATTATTACCTGATACAGGTTTTGTTCTAGATATAGGAGCTAATGTCGGTGCAATTTCAATGATCTTTGGCGCGAAGGGGTGGTCTGGTTTTTGTATCGAAGCGTCGAAAAAAAATACAGAGTGCCTAAAACGGAGTATTTATTTAAATCGATATAATTTCGGAGTTGGTTGTTTTGCTGTTTCAGATGCCACAAAGAAAATAGCTTTCATGGAAAATGGCCCATGGGGAGTTATTAATAATACGCTGATACAGGATGATACGAATAATTTTTTACAAACATTTAAGAGTGGTAGTGTTTTAAAAGAAATTCAAGCTTACTGCCTAGACGACTGGGAAAAAACTGAGTTGAGATATATAAAAAAAATCGACTTTATAAAAATGGATATAGAAGGTTCTGAATATTCCGCCTTACAGGGAATGGGGGAATTTTTGAAAGTATTTCAATATCCCTCCTTTTACAGCGAGGTTAATGGATATAACCTTTTTACCTATAACAAAACGCCAAGGCAGCTATTCGATAAATTCAGAGAATATGGCTATATGCCTTATAAACTAATCGAAGATCAGCTAAAAGAATTCGATTATAATAATTTTCAAACAGAACTATATGATAATTATTTATTTATTCATAAAACCAACCACTATTTCGATAAAATGATTAATGGCAGAATAGTCTTTGACACGCTAAAAGTAAAATTGGAGATACTAAACATCTTGAATAACGGTTGGAGCCAACATATAAAATATTTACTTTTTGCCCTAAAAGATTATCCGCAATTTTACAACGATATTGATATTAAGGAAAAATTGATGCTTTACAGTAATCTCCAAGACGACAAAGTGATCAATTACGCCCTTGATTGGCTAAATAAAACAAACGAGGTGAACAGTGATGAAAGATGACGTAACATGGGATGCGCAGATAGAATTTATTGATTTATTATTGTATGTCAAGCATAACACTGTTTCTAAATACTATTTACTAGATAATAATGAGTTAAAAGGTCAGCCAGAAGTTATTTATAAAGACCTGGGAGTTAAAGCCGCGTTAAAAAATTGGTGGATTAGGAAACTAAATAACGAGAAACTAAGAAGTTTAAAAATAGTTAAATTTATAATAAAAATCAAACGGATCATGCATATTAAGTTTTATTAATTTGGAGGCAGCATGGATAATAAAATATTTATATTGGTATTAAGCAATTATATGGTTTGCCCGCCAATAAGCGGCGGTGCAAGAAGAATGTTAGCGCCTGCACAGAATATGGATTCAAACAGCAATATTGAATATTCCTACATATATATGAGCTATACACTTGAAGATATAGAAAGCAACAACAAATATTTAATGGATATACCAGTTGTGAAATTTGCAGATGGGGTTTTAACGAGCGAGGCATTTCAATGGGATTGGACAAACATACCTACCAATGTAGCACCTCAGGTTTGGTATACCTTAAATAAAGATTATCTTGATTTTATCAAACAGCATCTTGAAACAAATGATTACGATATCATACAAATAGTTCATTCGCAATTTGCTTGGTTAGTTCCAACGATAAGGAAATTAAGACCTGAAATTAAAATTATTGTAGATTACCAGAATATTGAATGGTTAGTTTACAAAAGATGGATTGATTATATTGATGATTCAGAAAAAATAAAGGCATTGGAAAAAGAATATACAACATTAAAATGCTGGGAAGAAAAGGTGTTGGACTGGTTTGATGGGATCTTTTGTATATCTCCAATTGAAAAGGAACAATTAAAAAGCCTTACTAAAACACCACTTTATTATGTACCTACGGGAGCAGGGATAAATGATGATGAATATTATCCAAAAGCTGAAAACTCAACAAAGCGTTATGATCTGGTTTTTGTAGGCAGCATGAATTGGTTCCCTAATACTCAGGCCTTAGAGTGGTTTTTAGAAAAAGTAATGCCTTTGATACAGAAAAAGCGGCCAGCAACTAGACTGGAAATTATTGGTTCAGGAAAACCCGACCAACACATGATTAAGGTAATAAAGCAAAATAGGAATGTTACTTTTTGGGGTGAAATAGAAAATGAAAAACCATTTTTACACGGTGCTAAAGTTTTTATATCCCCAATTTGGATTGGCGCTGGTGTACGTCTGAAAAATCCCACAGCTTGGGCAGCCAAATTACCAGTAGTGGCTACCTCAATTAGCGTAGAAGGCTTAGAGTATCTTCCTGGTAAAGACTTATTAATAGGAGACACTCCAGAGGATTTTGCAAAGCAGGTATTATCTGTACTAAATGACCCTGAATATGGAAAATCTATTGCAGATAGAGCTTATCAAACATATAAGGAAATTTACAGTGCGGAGCGGCTGACTAATATTTGGGTCGAGTCTTATCATAAAGTTCTAGGAAGGTGAAGTGTTGATAGAAACTAATTTATCATATGTCAAATATTTATTATTATCTAGTGACAAAATATTAAATGATACAAATAACTTCCCACTGCACTATTACATGCTTGAGGAAGAGACAAAATGTATGCAAAAAAAGTCTCATATTAATCCGGAATTTTATATAGGAAGCAGTAAAGGCAGAATAATAGGTTTTCTTGCTATTTCATATAAAAAACTTATCAGAAAAATGCTGGGGTGGTATTTCCGCGAAATAGTATACCAACAAAATCAATTTAATGAAAGTGTGCTTATTACTTTAGATACCAGTAAAATGTTAATGCAAGAAATTCTTGATAAAGAACAACTAACAGATCATAAGCGCTCAGAGGATTAGCATGAAGAAAAAAATTGCATTATTCACACCCTATTGTATTTTACCACCGACAGGCGGAGGAAAGGCCAGGATATTCAATTTATATAAATATTTGTCATCTTATTTTGATATATCAATGCTTTCATTGCAACAAAAAGAAGTTATAAGTGACATCTCTACTGAATTTATTACAGAGACTTTCAAACAAACTACAGTACCTAAGACGCCAAAGCATCAAAAAGAAGATGATCGGATTGACATTAAATGTAAAGGTATTAACGTTTATGACGCTTCTTTAATTTATAACATTAACTATAGTCCCATTTACGAGGCAAAGGCAAAGGAACTTATAACTTGGTCCGATCTGGTAATTTTAACATGTAATCCTTATTTATATCCATGTTTGGAACCCTATTTAAAAGATAAGTTATTTATTTATGATGCTCATGACGTTGCGTATAGCGTTAAGACATCGCTTTTATCAAACGTTGGTCATTATAAAAAAAAATTCTTGAAGGATCAATTTGAAGTTGAAAAAGCATGTTGTGACCGTGCGACTTTAATTTTGACATGTTCTGAAAATGATAAAAATGAAATTGCAGAAATATTTAATATTATCCCAGATAAGATTCTTGTTGTCCCAAATGGCGTAGACATGATGAACACGTTTTTTACTGGAGTGCCTCAAAGAATTTTAAATAAAGAAAAGCTAGGTATACGTGACAAAAAAATAGGTATTTTTTTGGGTAGTGCACATCCCCCCAATTTTGACGCCTGTGACAGTATTATTAATTTTGCTTATAGATGTCCAGAAACATATTTTTTCTTGATAGGCAGCCAATGCACGAAGTATGAGCGTATATCATTACCAAATAATGTAGGACTTTTAGGAATGGTAAACGAATCTGTGAAAAATAGTATCTTAGGTATCGCAGATTTTTCTGTTAATCCCATATGTAGTGGTTCTGGTACGAATGTAAAAATGTTTGATTATATGGCTTGCGGCATACCCATTATCTCTACGCTGTTTGCTACTAGAGGAATTGAAAATAAGGATAGTTTTATCATTTGTGATATTAAAGAAATGCCAGTATATATTAACCAATTTGATTTGTCAAATCAAACTAACAGAGTTTTAGAAGCCTATACATATGTCAAAGAATATTTTAACTGGGATAAAATTGTCAAAGAAACCTTATATCCTAAATTAAATCAATTGTTGTAAGGGGATTTTATGGAAAAGTACATAAAAAGAAAAAAAGCTTTAGTCCAAAGGCATTTGTTGCATGAAATTAGCAAGATAGACAGTTCATTTATCGATTACAGCAATCTATTAAAACAGTTTGATGGTGATGAAATCAAGAAAAAAGAAGTAGAAAAACTAGAGTATGCACAATACAGTTTGACTTTGTTAAACTCTTCTCAAAGTTCACATCAGTGTATTCTTGAGGATAATTTACTGCAGACCATAAAATATCAAAAAGCAAGAATAGACTATTTAGAAATGATGTTTAACAAGTATTTATTGAATACATCCGAGGCGATATCAGACAAGACAAAAATCAATCATGCATTAGATGTATTCATGAATGAACAACGGGCTAACAATGTCAATATATCATCAAAACTTTTTGATAAGAAATATAAAATTGCTATGTTTGCACCATTATCTCCTCTTAAAAATGGAATAGCGCATTATACGGAGGATATCTTGGTTCAATTAGTTCAATATTTTGACATTGATGTTTATATCGATACTAATTATGAACCAACTAATCATATAATTATAGATTCGTGTAAAATTTACAGTCATTATAGCTTTGAAAAATCATACCGCAACTATGATGCGGTCATATACCAAATAGGGAATAATCCTGACCATGTTTATATGATTCCATATTTATTAAAATTTCCAGGAATCATTGTTTTGCATGACTTTATATTAAGCTACTTACGCTCTTTTTTATCGGAAGAGTTAAAACAGTTTTGTGATACAAACTGTAATTCAATTTATTATAATGGAAATAATGACGGCAAAAATCCATTTAATAAATATATTTTCCAAAATGCACGAGGAATCATTGTTCATAGTGAGTATAGTAAACTAGGGATATGGGAACAAGATTTTTCGAAATTAATTACAAAAATACCTCTTTATTCAAAATGTGACGATGTACTTGATGACGATACCTTAAAGACACAAAAGTATCATTATACTCAAGATACGATTATTCTGGCTTCTTTTGGTTTTGTTACAGCTTCAAAACGGATTGTACCAATATTACAGGCATTTAATAAACTAAAGCTTGCCCTCCCTTTGATAAAATTGAAATACTTAATTGTAGGTCAGATTGAGCCCGAAATCAAGTCTGAAATAGACTTAGTAGTAGCTAGGCACAAGTTGTTTTCCGATGTTGTAATGCCGGGGTATGTTTCTTTAGATGAATTGGAAAATTACATAAATATTTCGGATATTTGTATTAATCTAAGGAGTCCCTATGGTGGGGAAACATCCGCTGCACTGTCCAGAATTATGGGTAAAGGAAAGGCCTGTATTGTTAGTGATATAGGTTCCTTTTCGGAACTTCCTGATAATGTATGTATAAAAATACCTACTGCTCCGGAAAACGAAATAAATAATATTTACACTGCAATGTTAGAACTTGTTCGCAATCAAAAGTTACGGCATGGCATAGCAAAAGCCGCTCATGAATATGTAAAAACGTATTTAAATATAGAAAAAAGCGCAGAAATGTATCGAAATTTTATAGTCGAAATTATTGCGGGGGGGAAAAATTTGAATTATACAATGTTGAAAAAAATTGCTACCTTTATAGCATGTAATTCTTTTTATGATGAGAATTATATTTTGGATACTGTAACGAGAAGAATAACCTATGAGCTATTAGACTGATTTACATTTCAGAAAAAAATAGAATCCACAGTATCATTATGCTAAATTCATGATATAGAAAATGTACAAAAAATTCCTGTTTGTCCTAAGAGATAAACCAACGGTTAATAAAGGAAGATGGTATTGGAAATGATAAACTATTTAAAAAAATCAAAGGGCAAAGAAACAATCTATCATTGTTTGTATATAGGTTCAATAATCACCTTATTGAGTTTTGCTATATTTAAAGTTCTTTATACAACTTGCTTATATGCGGATGGGAGTAATTATTTTCAATTGATACTAAGTCGTCAAAAGTTTTACCTACATGACAATTCCAGAAATTTTATTTTGTTGCTTAGTCAATGGCCATTAGTATTTGGAATTGATATCGGCATCAAGAATGTACGAGTGTTAGCTATGCTTTTCAGCCTAGGCTATGTCTTTTGGGAAATATTTTACTTTATGCTAACTATTTATTATTCTTATAAATTAAAGGAATACAAATTTATGGTGTATACAATTGTAATATTTACACTTACCCATATATTTACTGGTTTTTTTATCATGTTGGAGTCATTGGCTGCTGTAGGGATATTTTGGTTTTTATTACTTTTTTTTATTCACTATTCTCAATTATATAATAGAGTACCTAAATGGTTTGTATGTTTTACTGTAATTTTATCTGTTAAAGTATATGAATCCTTTGCATTTTTTGGCATTGTTTTACTACTGACAATATTTAATAAAAAACTTTGGAAAAGAAAAGAAAAACTATTTATCCTTGGAATCAGTGTACTTTTAGCATATGCCAGTTTTCAAGGCTTTAGATATGTCATATGGCCACGTGACCCAGTAAATGCAAAGGGGGCTTTGCAATCAATACTGTCTCTTGATTATAGATTAATCGCTACTTATGTATTGTTATTCATCATATTTATATTTTCTATATTGATCAATTATGCCAAGGATACAAAAAAACGCAAAACATTTAACAATTGCTTATGTTTTCTTAATCTCGTTTGTGGCTGTTGGTTTGCGTATCTGATGTTTTTTAATACCGACTATATCGCTACTGAAAGTTACAATTCAAGAATAACTAATTTAGCGTTTCCTCTTGCCTTATCGTTAGTTGTACTCTTTATATATATAAAGAAAATAGACTTTTCATTATCCAGGTTAACTTGTGTTTTGGGTATATTATTAATTTCCAATTTGTGGTTTAACTTTAAATCAGCCTATGATTATAATCAGCACTTACAAAAAACTTATGAAATCACTTCAATGAATGAAGGAATTATTCCTGCTAATAAAGTCGATCTCAGCAATATAAAGAAATATTACTGGCCATGGACTATGATGTTTGAAAGTGTAAATGCACAGATGGTTAATGGAGTCTACAATATAAAGTGTATTATCATACATGATGAATGGTACAACTCCTGGGAGCCATTTGACACTAAAGATATATTATCGTACCCAGATTTAACCTACTATAATGTAACATACCTTAATGATACTTTAAAACGACATGATTAAAACAAAATGTTTTATTAGGAGGAATTGAATTACTAATGGAAATCATAGATAAAGGAATCAGTGTTGTTTTATTGGCATACATGGAAGAAGATAATTTGAAATTTCTACTTCCTCAAATTATAAATAATTTGAATAAAATTGGTCAAGATTTTGAAATACTTGTAATTGATACAGCAGAACCATTAGACCATACTAGAGAAGTATGTACAGAATTCAATGCACGCTATATTAATCAAGAATGGCCAGGATTTGGTGGTGCTTTTAAAACCGGAATCAAATATGCAAATAAAGAAAAGTTTATGATTTTAGACAGTGATGGCTCTCATAATCCAAATAATATACCAGAAATCAACAAAAAATTTGACGAGGGTAATTACGATATTGTTATAGGCTCCCGTTATATAAAAGGTGGAGAAACTAATGATAAGAAGACATCTGTGGTTATGTCTAAAATGTTAAATTTAGCATTTAGAATATGTCTAGGCATAAAAGCTCACGATATTTCTACTGATTTTAGAATGTATGACACACAACAATTAAAAAATGTGAAACTAGATAATAAAAATTATGATGTTTTACAAGAAGTTTTACTAAAAACTAAATAATCCTTCTTTAAAAATAGGAGAAATTCCCATTGTTTTTAATAAAAGAGTTTATGGAGAATCAAAACGAAATTTACTTCCATTTATAATAGATTATATAAAATCGCTATTCAAGCTTACAATTATGCGATTTCCTGCATTATGGAATCTATTAGTATATGGAATATTTGGTGTTTGTGGCGCTGTAATAGAATACTCATTTTTTTATTTATTGACTCAATATAAAATTGTTGAAAAAGTAGAATTAGCCAATATTATTGCAGCATTAGTTGGTTTTATATTCACCTTTTCAATGAATACTTTTCTTAACTTTAAGAAAAAAGATAAACTTTTTAGGCGCCTATTGTCTTATGGCAGTGTTTGCGTCTGTGGAATAGCATTTTCAACATTGATGATATATTTATTAAAACCATTTGCAAATTTATATTTACTTAAATTGGGATTGATGATCATAGTCTCCATTATGCAATTTATTTTAAATAAATTTATTACCTATAGGTAAATACTAAAACTGTGAGGAAAAACAAATGACAACAACAGCCCTAATCATGGCCGGCGGCCGAGGCGAACGCTTCTGGCCCAAAAGCCGCAAGAATTTACCAAAACAATTTTTATCTTTAACTGATGATGGAAAAACCATGATTCAGTTAACCGTAGAACGAATTTTACCATTAGTAAAGCTGAAAGATATCTTCATTGCAACGAACAAAGCATATCGGGAGCTGGTTCTGGAGCAGATTCCCGGACTTCCGGAAGAAAACATCCTCTGCGAACCGATTGGCCGCAATACGGCCCCATGCATTGGTCTGGGTGCTATCCATATAGCTCAGAAATACGATGATTCAATTATGTTTGTGCTGCCGTCTGATCACCTGATCAAGTTTACGAATATGTTCTTAAAAACACTTGAGACCGGAGCTGATGTAGCAGAAAACAATACGAATCTTGTCACAATCGGCATCACTCCCGATTATCCGGAGACAGGATACGGCTACATAAAGTTCGACCCGCGCAGAACAGAGGGACAGGCCTATGCTGTAGAAAGATTTGTGGAAAAGCCGAGCCTCGAAGTTGCCAAAGAATATTTATCCACAGAAGAATATCTCTGGAACAGCGGCATGTTTATCTGGAAGGTCTCTTCTATATTAAAAAACATGCAGAAACTTATGCCTGATACATATGAGAGTCTGATAAAAATCAAAGAAGCAATCGGTACTCCACAGCAGGATTTCATTTTAGAAAAAGAGTTTCACAACATGCAGTCACAGTCTATTGATTACGGAATTATGGAGAAGGCTGATAATATCTATATACTTCCCGGAACATTCGGTTGGGACGATGTAGGTTCCTGGCTGGCGGTGGAGCGCATTAAGAAAACGAATGAATTCGGCAATGCGGTTGCCGGCAATATCATTACGGTAAACACGCACAACTGCATTATCCAGGGTGACAAAAAGCTAATCGCCATCGTCGGGATGGAAGATACCATTGTCGTAGATACAAAAGACGCCACTTTAATCTGCGCGAAAGACAGCGCCGGAGACATTAAAAAGGTGACGGAAAACTTAAAAATATGCAACAGAAATGAATATATCTAATTATAACTAATTACAGCTAACTATAGTCAATCACAACAAACTACAACCAACAAAAACCAACCAAAAGGAGAAACAGCAATCATGAAAAACGTATTAATCACAGGAATCACAGGACAGGACGGCTCCTATCTCGCAGAATTATTATTAGAAAAAGGCTACAATGTCTATGGCCTCATGAGAAGAAAGAGTGTCGTAGACTACGGCAATGTAGAACATATCAAAGACAGAATTCATTTCATCTATGCGGACATGACGGATGTTGTTTCCTTGACCAACGCTATGAGAATTTCTCAGGCAGATGAGGTCTATAATCTGGCTGCCCAGTCATTCGTGGCTACCAGTTGGGAGCAGCCTATCGCTACGGCCGACATCGACGCGATCGGTGTCACCAATATGCTGGAGGCAATCCGCACAGTAAAACCGGAAGCCCATTTCTACCAGGCTTCTACCAGTGAAATGTTCGGTAAGGTTCAGGAAATGCCGCAGACAGAAAAGACGCCATTCTATCCGCGAAGCCCCTACGGCGTGGCAAAAGTATACGGCCACTGGATTACAAAGAACTATCGAGAAAGCTATGATATGTTTGCCTGCAGCGGCATTCTCTTCAATCATGAAAGCGAGCGCCGCGGCCTGGAATTTGTTACCAGAAAAATCACAGACGCCGTAGCCCGTATCAAGCTTGGTATTTTGGATCACGTAGAGCTTGGAAGCCTTGACGCCAAACGAGACTGGGGACATTCCAAAGATTATGTAAAAGCCATGTGGCTGATGCTGCAGCAGGATACGCCTGATGACTATGTGATAGCAACCAATGAGACGAGAACCGTCCGCGAATTTGTAGAAACGGCTTTCCGCTATGCAGGAATCGATGTGGAATGGCATGGAAGCGGAATAACAGAAAACGGTATCGACAAGGCCACCGGAAAAACCATTGTAACTGTAAATCCTGAATTTTTCCGCCCTGCTGAGGTCGAAGTTCTTCTTGGAGATCCTTCAAAAGCAGAGGAGAAATTAGGCTGGAAACGCGAAATCACTTTCCAGGAACTGGTCAGGCGCATGGTTGAAAATGACCTTGCCATTGTTGAAAAAGAAATCAAAATCTCAAATATAAAATAAATAAGGAAACCTCTATGAAGAAAGCATTGATTATCGGTGCGGCAGGCTTCGTAGGCGACTATCTGATAGACCATATACAGAAAAACTGCATATGGTCTATTACCGTCACGAAGCTTCCGCAGGAAAATATTGTAAAAAAGGGAATCGAAATCCTGGATTTGAATCTTATGAAACCGGAGGAGATAATCACCATTTTGGATCGGGTTCAGCCTGATTATATCTTCCATCTGGCAGCTCAAAGCTCCGTGGCTCTGTCGTGGAAGAAGCCCGGATTGACGGTAGATATCAACATCAAAGGGACACTCAATCTCCTGGATGCCGTCAGAGAACTGCAAAAGAGGCCGCGCCTCCTCCTGATTGGCTCCGGGGAAGAATACGGCCATGTACTTGAAGAAGAAATACCAATCACAGAAGAGACATTAACCCGCCCGGGTAATATTTACGCGGCCACTAAGGCATGCCAGAACATGATTGGGAAGATATACTGTGATGCTTATCATATGGATATTATGAGCGTCAGGGCCTTTAATCATATTGGCCCAAATCAGGCACCGCTCTTTGTGGTCTCAGATTTTTGCAAACAAGCATCGGAAATTGAAAAAGGAATTCATGAACCTGTAATCCGAGTCGGTAATCTTACGGCCAGAAGAGACTTTACCGATGTCCGAGATGTTGTTCGCGCGTATGTCATGCTTATGGAAAACGGACTTGCGGGTGAGACCTACAATGTTGGTTCCGGAACAGCCGTTTCAATTAAAAGTATTCTGGATACCATTCTGCATATGGCACATTGCGAAATCGAAGTATCCGTCGATCCGGAAAAAATCCGCCCGGTCGACGTCCCGATTATAGAAGCCGACATAAGCAAGCTTCAGGCTGTCACTGGCTGGAAGCCTGAGATTCCGCTTTCCCGCACATTAGCTGAAACACTGGATTACTGGAGGAGACAATGAATCGATTAAAAACAATAAGTCTTTCCATATTTGTCCTCATATCACTGCTGCTCTTAAGCGGCTGCGGATACCGTGCCGTACCTTCCCAATACGACCTTAAATTAAAAACTAAGGTAAGTGAATTATCCTGCGAGAATGGCGGAAATCTGGCGAAGCTTGAAATCACGATAGACAGCCGGAGATATCAGGACCTGACCTCAGACAACAATATATTTCTGGCATATCATCTGCTGGACACAGCTGGGGAGGTACTTGTACAGGATGGAATCCGTACTTCTCTCATCCCTGTCAAAGCCCGCGGAATTAAAAATGAAATCTGGGAAGTACTGGTTCCATTGGAAGAGGGCGATTACATCGTAGAAGCAGATCTGGTAGAGGAAGGTGTAACCTGGTTTTCAGCTCAGGGGATGGAAACTCTAAAAATTCCTTTAACCGTGCAGAATACTGTAATTCCGGATTACTCCGGCATCATATTGACAATGGATTCAACTGTTGCCAATTCGGCTGATGCTAATTCAGCTACCGATGCCGTTTCTGCAGATATACATTCACCAATCACAGTCACCATCCGGAACAACTCCGGAATTGCTTTATGCAGCAGCGGTTACGAGGCCACACAGCTGTCTTATCTTATAAAAGACAAGAAAGGAACCGTCCTGGCGGAAGGGGAACGAGTAAAACTCCCTGAGAATCTGGCTTCCGGTCAAACCGGTGAATTAACATTTACTCCCCAGGCGGAGCTTCTCAGCACCCCGGGGGATTATATGATTGAAATAGATCTGCTCAGAGAAGGAACCGCCTGGTTCAAAGACTTGGGATTAATCCCACTTCAAATCCCAGTGACAATAAAATAAACATGAAAATGGAGAATCAAAAAATGGAATCAGAAGTACTTTCACGATGGAATAAATGGAACCAGGAGGTCCTGGAGGACCCGGATTTAATAGATGAGCTTAAGAGTATTCAACAGAATGACAGAGAACTGGAAGATCATTTTTACCGTGATCTGGAATTCGGTACCGGAGGTCTGCGAGGTATCATTGGCGTCGGTACCAACCGCATGAATATCTATACTGTCGGGAAGGCAACTCAGGGCTATGCCAATTACCTCAATCAAAAATGTTCATGTCCCTCTGTTGCCATAGCCTATGACAGCCGGATTAAATCAGACGTATTTGCCCGGCGCGCAGCGTGCATACTGGCTGCTAATGGCATTAAGGTTCATTTATATCAGGAATTGATGCCCACTCCCTCCCTTTCTTTTGCTGTACGGTATTTAGAATGTTCAGGCGGAATCGTGATAACTGCCAGCCATAATCCCGCGAAATACAATGGATATAAGGTATACGGCAGTGACGGCGGCCAGATTACTACAGAAACCGCCAACAGTATTTTAAATGAAATCAATAATATCGATCCATTTAGTGATGTTAAATACATGGATTTTGATGCGGCATTATCTCAGAAGCTTATTGTTTACATTGAAGAAAAGACCGTAACCGCATATATCGAAGCCGTTTCCACACAGGCGCTGTGCGGTGATGAGATTAATAAAAATATATCTGTTATCTACACTCCGCTTAACGGTTCTGGGCTTCATTGTGTCATGAGAACATTAAAGGAGAATGGATTTACCAATATCGCTGTTGTAAAGGAACAGGAACAGCCAGATGGCAATTTCCCCACCTGTCCCTACCCCAATCCTGAAATGAAGGAAGCTCTGGCATTAGGAATTCAATACGCCTCACAGCTCGGCAGCGAATTATTGCTGGCTACCGATCCCGACTGTGATCGTGTAGGCACCGCAGTCAAGTCAGCAGATGGATATGAATTGTTAAGCGGCAATGAAATGGGCCTGCTTCTGTTTGACTATATATGCAGGCGCAGAATTGCACTGGGGAAAATGCCCCATAATCCAATCCTGGTTAAGACGATTGTTACTACGGATTTGGCAAAACTCATTGCTGCTGACTATGGGGTGGAAGTCATTGACGTTCTTACCGGTTTTAAATTTATCGGAGAACAGATCGGTCTTCTTGAGGAAAAGGGTGAGGCGGAGCGATACATCTTCGGTTTTGAAGAAAGCTATGGTTATCTTTCCGGAGGATTTGTCAGGGACAAGGATGGCGTCAATGCCTCGCTCCTGATCTGTGAAATGTTTGCATATTACAAATCCCATGGACAGACTTTGCTGGAAGTTCTGGATGCCTTATACAAAAAGTACGGCTACTGCCTGAATACCTTGAGAAGCTATACATTTGAAGGCGCCGAAGGATTTGATACCATGACAAAAATCATGGAAAATTTCCGTACTGCAGCTCCAACAGCCATCGCAGGAAAGGCTATTACAGCAATTAGTGACTACAAAACTTCCGTGACATCGAATACCGATGGAAGTAAGACTATCATAAATCTCCCGCAGTCAAATGTCATGAAATTCTTGTTGGAGGGAAACACCTCCGTAGTGATACGGCCTTCCGGTACAGAACCTAAATTAAAATTTTACATATCTGTCAGTGCTGCAAGTCGCAGGGAAGCCGAACTTGCCGAGGTTGCCATTGCTTCAGAAATGGAAAAAACCTATTTCAGAAAATAGAAAAATCCGCAGAACCGTCTCCCCTGGCTTATTGTAAGCGCCAAGTGTTAAGGTATCCCAACACTTGGCGCTTACGAAGAACGTTTCAGTATCGTCATTCTGGTCAACATAAGATGAAGTTCTTCAGGAGAGATTGTTGCGGCTTCTTCCTGACTTCTCGGCCATCGGAGGCGTCCAGCTTCGATCCATTTATAAAGCAGGCAGAACCCATCGCCTTCCCAGACCAGGCCTTTGAATCGTTCAGTGTGGCATCCGCAGAAAAGAAACAGGATCTCCTTTTGAAAAGGATCCAGATGGAACTGTTCCTTTAATAACGTCGCCAATCCATCAATTCCTTTGCGAAGATCACATTTTCCGCAGTAGATATAGATGGCCCGAAAGCCGGTGGTCTCAGAAAGCACGGAACATCACCTCTTTCAGAAAGGAAAGGGTGTGATCCGGAGCATCGCTGCTTACTTCCACAACTGTGTCACCATGTCGGAGGCGAATCGCTAATTCGGAGCCGGAACAGCAGAAGCAACTGGTATCTGAGCAAAGGTTCCGGAAACAGGAGAATTGTTTTTGATGGAATTCGGTGTTTCTCAAACATCAAGTGCTATTTTTCTCAGTCGGTTTAATCGATAATAATACACGGACTCCTGGATCGCGTTGGCAGCACACCATTCTTTGACGGTCAGGCCACTATCGTTACGCTGTTTAACCATTGCAGGCCAGCTTGCCGCACGAACCTGCATTGCTTCATTCATACTTGAGATCCCCTTCCGAAACCCAGAAAACTCCAATCAAAGTTTCTGGAGTTTTCTAAGTGGATTTGATGAGATCATTATCGTATAAAATCAGTTGCAAGTCATCCCACGGATTATGGTGCATTTACACTTGGGCGCGGCGAGGTGCAGAATGTTTCCATTTTTGTGGTCATCTGGGGCAGTGAGGATGGATGCTGGGAAATCATCGGTGCAGCTGAGGGTATGAATGAAGACAAAGAGTCCTGGCGGGCTTAACGATGTGCAACTCATCATAGGCAATAAAAACTTCGGCATGTTGGAAACCATACCGGAGGTATTCCCGGCTGCCCTCTATCAGCGGTGTATCGTCCACTTTAACCGCAGCATCTTCTCTGTTACACCACGGAACAGGATAAAATGGTAGCCATGATATTGAAAGCCACTCACTCACAGGAAAGTAAGGAGGTAGCCCATGACAAAGCCCACTTGTTGATGAAAAGCTCCGGGAAATGAAACGCTCTTCCGTTGTCAAGAAACTGGAAGATAACATTGAATACGAAAGCAATTGGTGCATTCCCTGATGGACAGAGTGCCCTAATACTTGTATGCGCCAGACTCCGTCATGTCGCCGGAACCTAGTGGGGAACAAAACGCTATATGAACAAGGATTATATCCGCGGAATGGAGACCTATGCAGGTTCAGATGACATAGCCGAATGACTGCTGGCTGCCAGACGGTAAAACTTAAATTTAAAAAAATTCTTGACACTATTTAATGATACGTCATAGACGTTTACGTTCTATTATTTCTATCATACAGCAATAATAATACTCCCCAAAAGGATTAAAACAATCCCTATAATTTTTTTTTGTGTAATACCTTCTTTCAAAAAGCAATAGGACAATCCGAACGTCCAAATATATGTAATCGAAGTTAAAGGAAGTACCACAGAATAATCCAAGAACTTCAAAATGTAGATATTCAATATTGCAGATAACAGATATAAAAAACCACCTAAATAAAATGCTGGCGTTATAACTAATATTTTTAATTTTTTTGCGTCTGATGCTTTTTTTAAATAGAAGCTTCCACAGGCACCTAAAATAGTCATGATAATTAAAACGATATAATACTTCATGACTCATCACCTCCTGCAATTAATATAACTCCAGAGATGATAATCAAAACTCCAATACATTTGAGCAGAGTAATAGTTTCTTTCAGGACAAAGGCTGAAAGAACGATACTAAAAACATAATTTAGGCTTAATATTGGCTGTAAAACAGATAAGCTGCCAAAGCGATAAGCTACTATCATAACAAGTGCGCCAACTCCATACAATAGGAAACCAACAAAAAGGAACGAGATTTGCCCTCCGGTAGAAAGTTTCCATAAAAGTTGCCCTAGACAAACGCAGACTGATGAACAACACATGAGGAGTATTCCAGTTTTATTTTTTTTTAATGATTCTATCATAGCAGGCTCTCACTTTTGTGGATTATATTTTCCAAGCATATTAGAAAATAGTATTTTTAGCAGTTCAGAATTTCCTTTTAAAAAACTAATTTTAGTGGGGACTTTTCCTTTTATAGGGTAAGCTCGTGTCACTGGCACTTCACATACACGCAATCCTATCTGAGATGCTCTGGTCGACAAATATGCAAGTAACTCATATGTATTGAAAATATCCCGTAGTGGTTGTACCTTGGGATTGGTTAAATAATTCCTTGAATGTCCGCGAAATGCATTGGTAGTATCGGTAAAGTGATGGTGGGCTGTTAGTGAAATAACCGGAGCATGAAGCAAACGTACCGATAAATATCGAAGAAAAGGGGTATTAATTGCCTTGCCCCCTTTGATAAAACGTGATCCCTGAATAAAATCATAGCCAGCTTCTAATTTTTCTATAAATTTAGGTACATCCTCAATACTGTCTTTGTTATTTCCGTCTATAGTGATAACGCCTTTATAGCCTCGTTCCAGTGCCCACCAGATCCCCATACGCAGTTGTGCCCCCTGTTTGCCCGGCCCTTTCTTAATGAGCAGAGTATTGACACCAAATGCTTCCAGTAAGGTACTGTCTGTAGATCCATCAATTGATCCGCCATCACAGATAATAATATCGGCAATCGTATCAATCTTATATTTTCTGGCCCGTTTCAACTCATCATGTATTCTTCGGCCTTCATTAATAATAGGGATGCATATACAATAGCTTGATCTTTTTTGCACAAATTCCTCGGAAACAAAATTGGGTACACCCGGTATACTGTTATATATCATAAAATACCTCTTTCACATAGGATAATGCATCAAACACTCGTTGCAGATCCTCCTGTTTTCCCATTTCTATAGATATAAATTTAGAGTATTGGCCCGCTAAAATACCAGCCAATTGCCTATGCAGTTTTCTTTTTAGTATGCCAGCTAACCCTGGTTCGCTAATATGGATATGATTAATTAAACCTATATTATCAGCAATTATATCTAAAGACTCTTCATTATAAATTATAGTACCAATATCTAAATTGACAAGAAATCCTTCAGATTGTACTTCCTTTACCATTGAAAAGGCTTCTGCAGTCGAAGTTATGAAATTAGTGTTATATATAACCGGATTAGCCTCCAATGCAATAACCGTATTTCTATTATGAGCATATTCTCCTATTGCTGAGAAAAAATCCACTGCTATATTATAATCACCAGAACAATTTATACTTCTGTTTTTAGGGCACCCAAAAACAAGATTATGGCATTCTAATGCTGCCGCAAAATCAATGGCCTTTTTCGTATATTCCATAAGCTGCTTTCTTTCTTTTACAGATTGAAACATTTTCTCTGTCTTTCCGTACCAGATAGATTGCATAGAGGAAATCTTCAAATGATAGGATTTTGATAAATACTCTTTGAAATCATGTGCTTCTTTTACGCATTCGTATGGATTATTTGGAAAAACTCTGGTAGGTGCTATTTCAAGTCCCTGAATATTATTATCAAGAAGGTATTTGTAAATCTCCTGATCGTATTTTGAATCCCAACTAATATTTGATATTGATAATTTTAACATGATTGCTCCTGTATAAATGTTTTGATTTCGGCTAAAACATTATCCTTATCAAAAATATAACCTCTTTTACCGCCCATAAGTGTATCATGCTTAGTCTTGAAATCATAATAAGGTGGATTATTTGATATTATATTCTGAAACTTTTTGCCTTCCAAATAATGATATAACTCCGCAATGCCGATTGGTTCAGTGGCTAAATTTAAAAGATAAAGATCATTTTTTAATGCATACTTAATATGATTCCACAGATGTTTCAAATTGTAGAACTGAAATACACCACGGCTGTCCGTAAAATTAAGTGCAGAAAATCCCAGTTCTTTAAAAATAGTTTTAAGTGCTTCTTTTTCTTCACAAGATATGTCACTGCATTTATAAAATCCATTATCCTGCAATTTGTAATAGTTATTAAGTTCGTGTCTGACAGTTGCAAGTTTTCCAAACTTTTCATTTTGGATCATGGACGGAATATAATGTATATAATCATATATAAAATTCTTTTTTATATTTTTACCAAAGAGGCCTGGCAGTCTAATAATTAAAGTTTCTGGAAAATCATCTCTAACTTTCTGTTCCAGATAATAACGATTGGCTCCATAAGGTTGCAAATCTTCAGAAATTATGGGAGTATCCTCATTAACGTTTATTGGGCTTTTATAAACATCAATAGTAGAAATCAATACTAGCTTTTTAGGCTGAATTTGCTGAATATTATAAAAAGCATTTTCAATATTTCTCAAATCTTTATTGGGATCTTGATTTGCAAGATATTTTTCAGCACGAATTCCAGCATAGATTAATAAATCAGGTTTACTCCCATATGCATCTTCAATATTTTTAGAATTATACCTTTCTGTAAAATCATATTGGCAGGATAAATTGGAACCAACAAAGCCTGTATAACCAACTAACATCGTTTTCATATAGCAGATCCTCTTTAATTAGTGATTTTTTCTATGGATTCTATAATATATTTTTGTTTATTAAAATTTATTTTTAGTATTAAGGACATATATTTTATGATGATTGTTAATATTACAAAGAGACCCAAAAAGGCAAAAGACAGGAAAAGCATAGTAGTTGTCCAACCAACTACAGGACGTCCGCCAATATAAATGCAAACTGTATAAATTCCTGTAAGGGTAGTAATAAACATCATAATATAAGCAAAGACCATAGAAAAACGGTATGCAATATCTGTATAAAGTATCATAGCATCTAAAGCAGTATCCTTTTGCTTATGAAGGGTATCTTTATCTTGAAACGACGAATAGCTCTCATTATCATATGTAATTACATCTGTCTTTAAACCACAATTTGCATAAACAGCCTTCCGGTATGGAATTGTCCTGCTCATAGAATGAACCCGGTTAATTCCGCGTCGTGACAAAATTCTGAAAGATTCTGTACGCAGAAGATACTGAGTGTGAGACAAACGATTAAACACAGCATAAAATATTTTTGAAGATGTGCGTTTCCCATGAAGTGGTGCGGCTGCGACGATATCATAGCCTTGTAGAGAACGCTGGTAAACATCTATAATCAGGTTAGAAGAATATGATGCATGTGGTAAATCAAATTCAAAGACAAAATCCCCAATAGCCAGATCAACGCCAGCATTCATTGATAGTTCAAGTCCCTGATAAAAACTCATATTTAATATGCTGATTACATTCCCTTTGACCGTAGAGGCATATCTTTTTATTTCTTTTATACTTCCGTCTGTAGATGCATCATTTACACATATAATTTCATACTTCTCAAAACTATTACGAAGAGTCTCATTAACTAATTCAAGAAAACGATATATCTGTGTTTCTTGATTATAGACATATACAACAGCCGATATAAAATTTTTTTCTTTATTTAGTAGCATTGTTAAGCACCTCATCTAAATCGTAGACCGTATTAATTTTTCCTGATAATACACTGATGAAAGTAGGATCTGTAGAATACTGTTTTATTACAGTAGGTCTTGAATCATCAATTTCGGAAGCCTTTAAAATTGGTTTCATGGAAAAAAGGGAATGGGAGTACTCAAAACCATACTCTTCCTTTAAATATTTTGTTGCCAAATTAGACATATAAGGCCAAGCCGTTTCTGGTTTAGCAGGGCAATCATTGCAATTTCCCAACTGCTTTGGTGAACACCCTCCATTACTCTTCTTCTGACAGTCAAAAGTAGGTACAGCGTCATAACTGGTTATGTGAGGAGTAAATGTTACAGAAGTCAGCGAATGATACCCTGTTTTTCCAAACGGCATAATGGAGAAGAATGGACCATCCATCACGGTAATACCTACATTTTTTAATTTTTCTGTTACATTACATAAAATGATTTCACACAATTCATATTTGATTTTAAATGGCTCATATCCAAGCATACTGCTGATTTGGTTAGTGGAAGCATAGGTAGCATTCAACAAAAAATCTGTTTCATATGTAGTACCATCGTTCATTGTTAACTCAAAGTATGTTGATTTTTTAGTTATTTTATTGATTCTTGCATTATAACAAATTTCTACGTTTGGATATTGAGACAATTGATTTAATAGGTACTTTTTTAAAATATCAGCATCGTACGTATATTCCTCAGTCAGAAAAGCACCATCGCACATACCAGGATTAAAGTATTTGTTTGGATTTATGTCATCACACCGAATATCAGCGTTGTTGCAAAATTTTTTGAATTGCAACGCATTTGTCCATGAAAAATCCGCAGAGGTTGCATAAATCTGATCAAATTTTGTCAATACGCAGAAAGAATAGTCTTCCATAAAACGGTTAAAATAATGAGCTGATTTTATAGCCGTTGAATAGGAACGTGGATAGTGATACCCCATATGGACACGTGCCTGGTTAATATACGTCGCACGACGGAAGGGCGTTGAATCATGTTCCAGGACTAAGATTTTACTACTATTTGATTGATGTGCCAAGAAATTTGCAGCGTATAGGCCGTATAAACCTGCGCCGAGGATAATCTTTTCGTAAATCATTTAAAACCTCCAGTAACCTAATAATTAGGGAGAGATAATCAGTTGGACTGGATAACCATTTTGGTTACTGATTTTCTTATCCAAAAAGATATATAACCAATTGTCATCCACTTTTTTTACATCAATAATTTGAACTTTTTCTCCAGATAGTAATTGGATTGTTTTCCCCGTCAAGTTTATATAATCTGACAGATTACCGTTTAACAAAATACAATTACCATTTTGAGATATACCATTTACCCAGTTCTCATCAGTTAAATTAAATGCGGTAATTGAATAAATGTTATTAGTATAAATATCATTAGAATATATAGTATTTTGAGAATATTCTTTGTATTGATTATCTGCCACTTTAGAAGAAATTCCTGTCATAATATACTCAAATTTGTAATCAGGAATAGGACGTTGTATAAGCGCTTTCTTTTTAAAAGGCAACACTGTTTTTTCTTGTATATCTTCTAAATTAATATCTCTGTTTAAAAAGTCTTTGTTTTGTGTATTATCTGGATATATATGCATATAAATAAAGCCATTATCAGGTATCTTTTTATTATCAATATAGTAGTAAAAGGAATCTTCATACAAATACATTTTAAAGAAATCATTCTGTGCACATAAAATACCGTTTTTATCTATTACACTAAGTTTTTGTGTAACATCATAATATTTGAGTCCCATATTTCCTATATAAAGCAGAATTAAAAACAAAGCTATGAGACTAAAGTCTAGGCGTAGACATTGTTTAAATTTAAAATATTTTCGTCTATTCCACATATAAACTACTATCTTACCAATAAATGTAAACGCTAAAATATTAAATGGAATGAACCATAAAATTGTGCAGATGTAGCTATGGACCATCGTGTGAGGCTTTGCGAGAATAAACCATGAAAATGGTCCTGCTAATGAAATAACAGTGCAAATACCAAGAGGTATCATTTCTTTTAAATATCGTTTATCTCGCCGAAAAATAAATAGTAATAAAATCGTAAAAATAAAAATAAGACATACACAGACTTCAGAAATTGTACCTAATTTATTTATAGATATTGCAGGATACTGCCCCATTATTCTTAAAACATCCAACTGTCCAATTTCTGTAGAGCTACGTACTAACATATTGGAGGAATTAGTATCCCCTATTAACCGCTTTATTATTGGTTCCCAATAAGCATTTAGTGCTCTAGAAAAACTATTATATTCTTTTGTAAGTAATAACAATTTTATAAAACTTGCAGCAATAAAAGAACTTATGGCCCCTAAAGCTGGAACTAAAAATATCTTAATAGATTTTTTAATATCAACTTTCTCTGTTAATACATAATATATATATGGAATCATTAAACTTACCATAATTGTTGATATAAATTCAAAATAGAATAGCTGTTTTAATAATGTTGCAGAAAAAGCAATAAAGTACATATTAGGATAATTTACAGTTTTTTTTAGTTTTATAAATTCGACTGTGCAGATTGAACTGACCATAGGCAAAAAAAGACTCCAACCAACCCAATATAAATTCGTTCCATACATACACAATGAAGGCGAAAAAAACACTAAAATAGTATAGAGTATTATTGCAGATGCTTTTCCGTTATTTTTATATATCCAATAGACAATTACGGTGAGCATTATAGCCATTAAGAATGCATTAATACCCTTTAACAAATATAAAACCAGTGATTTATTACTTATTATTTTATTAATAAGGCGATAAAAATATCGATGAAATGTTAAATTAGAGTTATATATGGAATAATCATCTTGATTATATGTAGTACCTCCTTTGTAGTGTTGTTCAATCTCCTCCAAAGTTCCTTTAGAATCGTCAGAAAAAGTTAATTCTCCATTAATAGCCATTAAAAAATTACTATTATAGTTATAATGATCACCATATAACATATCCGAAATCATTATGCCCTCAGAAAAATCATCAAACCGTATCGTCTTAACCTGGGTTGTATAAATAGTAATACTTCCTAATATAGACAAAAATGTAATTAAGAAGCAACTATACCATAGTGTTTTTGAGTTTTTTTCTTTTGGTAATCTATGACTATGATCAACATTATCGCTTTTATATGGTATAATCTTATATTTACATATTAATATGATTAATATGTAAACCAGTAATACAAGTTCCATAAATATATCAAAACGAGGGATAAATTGTTTTGGTGGTTGATAATTCCAAGTACATTCTTCCCAATCCGAATCTGAATATAGGTCTAATTCAGCAATCTGCTCTCCGTTGGACTGGATTATTAAATAGCCTGAACCACGTTGTTTGATATAGTCAACTTTAATAGTTGCTACATCTGATAGTGTAATTTTTGCTAATGCCTGTGCATCGGGATCGTATGAAACAAGTAAATCACCATCTAACGACCAGCCCTCTACATTTTTAAACTTATTCCACGGTATTTCTTGTCCATTTACTGTTACTTTTAATAAACGAAGTTCTGTACCAAATGACTCTTCATTTTTCTGACCAGTCTGGATAAATGTAAGCTCCATATCCTCTGGTTGGCTAACCATAAAAACTGGCTTTAGGAATGTGCAGATAGAAATAATAATAATCAAAATTGAGATGCATAAATACTTTACATTCTTCACCCTTCTTACCTCTTCGTTAATGAATTCCAGATACGTGCAAAGCCTTTTCGCAAAAATTTATTTTCTTTAAAAACAACTTTCCAGATACGCTGATTATTGGCGCTTTCAAGTTTATTAGTGCAACTGATATTACTTTCATAAAGATTCCGATACCATTCTCTAGCCGCCCATATTTCTTCTTGTTTACTTTCTGCCATTTCATATTCAACATATATTTCAAGGTAATCATCTATTATATCAGAATACTTTCTTAACTCGTCACTCTTTTTATGGCGTAAGGCACTTACAGCCGGCAAATCTAATGACAAAAATTCTTGTTCCATTTTTTTAATCATAATATCGGTAGAAAAGCTCTCCTCAATTCGCATTCGGCACTCATAGCATAGAATTTTGTAATATTCACGATCTGCCAAAATGGAGTTAATAGCATCGGTATAAAGCAATATTTCTTCTGTCAAAAACAATCTGGAATCCAGTTGAGTAGCTTCATCCTGCATCAAAGGAATAACTCTTCCGACCTTTTCGTCAATTAATTCAGCTTGGCCACCTACATCAGATGTTATAACAGGAGTACCCATTGACAATGATTCGTAAGCGGTAAGCGCTAGTCCTTCTTTTAATGAACAAATAAGCGTTATAGCAGCATCTTTGTAATAAGGCCTCATATCTGCCTGCCGGCCTGCGAAAAAAACTGTGTCCTCTAATTGATTTTCGTGAATAAAACTGATCATTTCCTCTAATTGAGGACCATCTCCGACAGCAACAAATGCAACCCGCATTTCTGATTTTTTTAATACCTTTGCAATCTCAAGCATCATAAAGGGCCTTTTTTGCGGATGCATTCTACAAGGAAATAAAATAATAGGTCTGTCTTCTTCTAGATTAAATTGCTTTCTGACTAATCCGGATTCTATATTAACAGAATTATATAAATCTTTATCTACACCAATATATACCGTCTCAACATTTTCTGGGGCTTTTCGAAAGTCCTTAATTAATATTTTTCTTGTTCTTTCATTACAAACATATGTTTTTTCAATAATATTTTTCATTACCCCAGAAGTCCTTGCAAATCCTCCTTTTCTCCAATACCATTCTTCCATATGTATGTAATCAACTATTGCAATATTAAAAAATTCTTTTCTAATCCAAGGCATAAGATAATAACCATAGTAAGAATTTGATAAAAAGATCAAATCTATTTGCCGTGAATTTATGATATATGTTATGAATTCTGGATAATTTGAAATTTCCAGAAAATCGGGTAGGGTAAATATATCGCTAACATACTCCTCAAAACGTTGTTTCCAGGTATTAGAGCTATTTACTGTTGTTATTATTGTTATCTCATAAATTGATTTATTTAGTTTTTTAACCAACTCTAAATTAAATAAATCAGCCCCACCCATTTCTAACCATGGTAAAAGCATAAGAATATGCTTTTTCTCAGTTATTTGGGGAATCTTATATGTCCAATTACTGCAAACAGGCTTACTAAATAAATTTGCACTACTTTGTCTGGGATACTCTATAGCCTCGATAACTTTGGTTATCTTTTGAGCAGATTGTTGTACTAGGCTATCCGAACAATTTTTTAGATCCCGATTTATTCTTACTTGATTTCCCATCCCGCTAGCCGTTCGTCTATACCAAAATCCAAAGACGCTTAAATGTATCGGATACTTACCCATGGCCAATAGTTCTAACCATAATTTCCAATCTTCGTCGTAATGTTGATTGCTTTCATCATAACCTCCAACAGCCATAAGGTCTTTTTTTCGGATTGCAGCTGTACAGACCAAAAGGTTTTCCTTTTTCATTTTTTCACTGGAGAAAGCCTTTTTCCATAAATAACACTCTTCCTGAAAACCTAGAGAATCGGTATAACACCAGGAAGCTTCGGGATGGCACTTCAACCCCCAATACACATATTCTAAATAAGTAGGAATAATTAAATCATCTGCATCTAATGGGACAATTATATCAGAAGCAGCTTCTATTATTCCTTTATTTCTTGCTGATGCCTGTCCTTTATTTGATTGGTGTATGATTCTTATACGGCTGTCACTATTAGCATACTCCAATAGTAATGAAATATCCTGCGTACTACCATCATCTACAATAATCCATTCAAACCAGGGAAACGTTTGATTAATAACACAATTAAATGTTTGTTCAAAGTATTTGAAGGCATTATAGTAGGGGGTGATAATTGACATTAAAGGTATCATTTTTTCTTCTAAACAAGGCTTTAATTGAATAAGCCCCGGTTCTTTTGTAAAATCAAAGTCCATACCATTCTCCTATAACTCAATCTTTTTTAGCTTTATAATTTTTTTAATTAATGGATCATTCATTAGTTTAGTATATTTATATTTTAATTTTGCTTGATCATTTTTTAATTCTGATATTTGCTTTTCATTATTAAAAATATCCGTTTTTGCTTTTTCTATATCTAGTTTCTGCTGATTTACACATATTTCTAAATAATCTTTTGATTTTTGTAGTTCTTCAGTCCAGCTTTTCTGGTCACTTAAAATATTTTGCAAAGCTTCTACTTCTTTTATCAAATCAGCATTTTGATTTTCCAGATAGTCTTTCCCCTTTTGCAGACTTTCAGTCCATTTTTTTTGTTCAACCAATGAACTGTTTAAATTTTTTATTTCCTGTAAGTAAGCCTTATTTTGTGCGTCCAGATAGTCCTTCGCAGTTTGCAATTCGTCTAACCATAATTTTTGTTCCTGATACTGTTTTTGTAATGTATTAAATTGGCCATTGAAATCTGTTTGTATGGAACGTAAGTGCTCTATTTCTTTAATATGCATACGTATTTGATAGAGATACCATGCTTTATCCTTGACATTAGTTATTAAGTTTGTATATTCATCTGTAGAAATTAGAAGCAGATGATTTAATGCATTTTTAATGCGACAATAAATTAAATCAGCTCTATGGTTTGTCAAAACCACCTCATTTGAGTTCTTAGGAATAGCATACATTACAGTCTCAGAAAAAACATCAGGACGATGCTGCCTAAAAATAATATCATAGTTTGAATTAATACTTAAAAGTAATTGTGGTATTTTCCAAAAATCGTCTTTTAAATGATATACGCATATGGCCATTTTAGGTGCATCTTGAGCAATGTGTCTTCTAGCACCCATTAAAGCCTTTCTCTCAGAGCCTTCTATATCCATTTTAATAAAGCTTACAGGTTCCGATATCATTTGGTCTAAAGATGTTGCAAAAACAGATGTCTTACCATTTTCATCGATGCAGCTATCTCCAGTACCGTGTTTTTCGTTAAACGTTAAGCGGATATCCTGATCATATGCGGCGCGTTTTATTACCGTAACATTACCCTCCTGAATGAACCATTGTAAATTGTTTTTACAAAGTATTTCTGCTTCCTCCATTGGTTCTAAAACAAAAATTTTTTTATAATCAGGGCAATGACAGATAAAAGATAAAGCAGTATCCCCGGAATATCCACCGCAATCGACATAAACCTCATTGGATAGTTGAGCCCAAATGGATAAATCAAAATAAATATCATCAGAATCGTAGGCTTCCCTTATAAAAGAGATATCCATAAATACCTTTGCACATAACATATTTGAAAAAACATTTCTACTTTTTTCTTCTTTTAAACTATTATATATCTTTTCATATTCACAAAAATTTTCCTTTAAATCTCTTATATTATCTTGAAAATAGTGTAAATTTTCACCTAATTCGTTGAACTTTTCAGATCTGTATTTTTCGATAAGCGCTTCAAGAGATATATCGTAGTTTATATCGAAGAAATGCTTTAATCCAAGAAATATTATTTCATCTACTGTGTGTGACTGAACATAATTTTTTAATGTTTCAAAGATGTTTTTATTTTCCTCACCGCTCATTGCAATAATTCTCCTGATCTAATGAAATAGTTTGTTTAGTTTCAGTTTAAAGGCAATTTTAATAATTCTGTTTCCCCACTTTGAATTAGCAATTCTGATCAGCTCAGTTTTAGTATCCATTGGCTGTGATACATTTTTTGCATAAGCTTCAAGCAGTTCATATTCTGTATAAAGCGTAGTAAGCTCTTGTGCTATTTTTAGATTTTCAGAAAAACTTTGAATTGTAGAAGGATATTTGCTGCACAGTGCTTTAAACTCATATTCAAGTTTTTGGATCATAAGGTCCGTAGAAAACCCTTCTAATATACGTTTTCTGCAATTCTTGCATATGGTCTGATAATACTCTTCATTACCTTTATTCAGTAATTTAAAAATAGCATTCGTATATAAATTAAGTTCATCTGGCATAAACTTGCGGCAATCCAGTGAATCTGCTTCTTTTTGTAGTAATGGTATAACTGCCCCGACAGAATCATCAATCAGTTCTGCCTGTCCGCCAACATCTGATGTGATAACCGGTGTTCCCATAGCTAGCGATTCATATGCAGTAAGAGCCAAACCTTCTTTGAGTGAACAGATAAGAGTAATTGCAGCATCAATGTAGAAGGGACGCATATCTTCCTGTCGTCCGGCAAAATATATCGTATTGCTAAGTCCAAGCTGTGCACTGGCATCCATTAACTCTCCTAGTTGCGGGCCGTCACCAACAACGACAAATGCGGCATTGCTACCTTGATCTATCATCGTCCGTGCAATCTCAATCATTAAAAAAGGCCTTTTTTGCGGATGTATACGACAAGGAAAAAGTATTATAGGCCTATCAATATCTATATCAAACATCTTATATACTTTTCCTTCAACAAAACTCCCTGGTGAGTAGTATTGGGAATCAACACCAATATATAAAGTCTTTACAGTTTCTGGATTTCTTCCAAAGGAATCAATTAATACATTGCGAGTCCCCTTATTGCATACATAAGTATTGTCTATATAATCTCCGAATATCCCTGAGACCCGGGCATAACCGCCATGGCGCCAGTACCATTCTTCCATATGTACATAGTCACATACTGCCAGATTCGGGAAACTGTTGCGAATCCAAGGTAGAAGGTAATATCCAAAATACGAATTCGATAAAAAGATTAAATCCGTTCGTCTGGTTTTTATTATATAGGAGATAAATTCCGGGTAATCCACTACGTCCATAAAATCCGGAAGAGAAAATATTTCCGGCACATAATCGTCAAAACGCTGACGCCAAGTATTTGAACTGGTAACTGTGGTAATAATTGTTAAATCATAATTCTTTTTATCCAGCTTTTTCACAATTTCCAGGTTAAATAAATCAGCACCTCCCATTTCGAGCCATGGAAAAATCATTAGAATATGCTTTTTTTCTTTTGGTGGTAATTGCAAGGAAAAATCACTTAACGCAGGCTGCAAAAATCGATTCGTAACACAAGCTTTAGGATATTCAATTGCTTTAATTCCCTTGTTAACGCTTTGCGCTGACCGGCGAATTATATCATCCGACTGGATTTTGAGTTTTTTATCCATACGGACCTGACTCCCCATTCCACTGGAAGTTCGTCGATACCAAAATCCCAGAACATTAATATGTACCGGATACTTTCCTTGAGAAAGGAGATCCAGCCATAATTTCCAGTCTTCATCATAATGTTTACAGGAGGAATCATAACCTCCGATCAATTCCAAATCCTTTTTTCGTATTGCAGCAGTACAGACAAGAAAATTATTATATGTTAGCCTATCAACAGAAAAGCTTTTAGCCCATATATATTCCTGTTCCTGGAATCCAACTGAGTCGCTATAACACCAAGAAGCATCAGGGTTCTTTAACAGTGCCCAATACATTACTTCTAAAAATGTTGGTATTATTAAATCGTCTGCATCAAGAGGAATGATAATATCCGTTTTTGATGCATTAATTCCCGCATTTCTAGCTGCTGCCTGCCCCTGGTTGGTCTGATGTATTACCTTTATTCTGGAATCTTTTCTTTGAAAATTATCAAGTACTAAGGCACCATCTTTGCTGCCGTCATCTACTATAATCCACTCAAACCATGGAAACGTTTGATTTATCACACTATAATAAGTCTGTTCAAAGTATTCTGCAGCGTTATAGTATGGAGTTATAACGCTGACTAATGCAGGGATAGTTTCAGCAATATTATCATTAATCTGTATACAACCGGGCTGCTTAGAAAAATCAAATTGCATTTTGTCACCTTTTTTAGCTTTCCGAATATTTATCGCAAACTTCATCTACAGATCCATCCATAAGCATATGGCCTTTTTCTAACCAGATTGCTCTGGAACACACTTCACGAACTTGTTCAATCGAATGAGATACAAATACAATAGTTGCGCCGTTGTCAATTATTTTACTCATACGCTCTTCGCATTTTCTTTGAAATTTATAATCGCCTACACCTAATATCTCATCAACAATTAATATATCTGGCATATTAGAAGTTGCAATCGAAAACCCTAATCGGGCAACCATACCAGAAGAAAAGTTTTTAATAGGAACATCAACAAAATCCCATAATTCAGCGAAATCCATAATAGATTCAAATTTTTCACGCATCTGCGTACGGTTATAGCCAAGCACAGCCCCGTTTAAAAAAATATTCTCACGTGCAGAAAGGTTTGAGTCAAATCCAGCCCCCAATTCTATTAATGGAGCTATTGTTCCAACTACTTCTATTTCTCCCTTTGTTGGCTTTAATACTTTGGCAATTGTTTTTAGTAAAGTACTCTTACCAGATCCATTTAAACCGACAATACCAACTGCTTCGCCTTTTTTTATTTCAAACGAAATATTTTGAAGCGCCCAAAATTCTTCAAACATGAGCTGACGTTTTACCAGTTTGATCATATATTCTTTTAAACTATCGATTTTTTCTGAACTTTTATTAAACATCATTGATATATCATTTACTTTTATTGCTATATTACTCATTTCTGCTCCTTATTAGATGTAGAGAATATACTTATCTTGTTTACGGTAAAATACAATTAATCCAATCAGCAGTGTAATCACTGAAATTGAAAGACAAAGCATATTTTCACTTATGCTAGGGAGTGTTCCATCAAGAACCAGTTTTCGCATAAAATCAATATAATGATACATCGGATTAAAGGTTAATGCCCATGGTGCATTTTCCATCAAAAGATCAACTGGATAAAATATAGGAGTCAGGTACATCCATAAAAGAGTGACGATACTGTATAATTGAGCAATATCCCTGAAAAACACCATAACTGTTGCCAAAATCAATCCGATTCCAGCTGCAAACATAATTATGTAGCAGAGTACAATAGGAGTTAACCACATAGTAGCCTGAAATGGAACACGTGTTGCTATCATAACTATTATTAACGCTATAAAAGAGAAAAATAAATTGACTACACTAGACATTACTTTTGATATTGGAAATAAATATTTGGGAACATATACCTTCTTTATCAAATTACTGTTATCCAACACAGAATGCATACTGTTATTTGTTGCTTCTGTAAAAAAGGTAAAAAGGATATTTCCAACTAAAAAATAAGTAGTATAATTTTCGATTTGAAACCGGAATAATTTAGAGAATACGATTGTCATGACAGCCATAGTAAGGATAGGATTAATAACAGTCCATAACAAGCCTAAAAAAGAGCGCTTATATCGAACCTTAATATCCCTTATAACCAATTCATAAAGGAGTGCTTGATAGTGTTGAAAACCCATATAATAATTTTTGATTTTATCCATTATAACCACCTAAATATTTTTTTCTAAGTATTGCTGATTCGCTTTTTAAACAATATCCATTTTTTAGTATAGAATCTTGTCTTAATATTCTTTGAGATATCGTTTGATTGGTTAAATGCTTAAGTAACTCGCTCCAAACACAGGGGGGATTTTCTAAATTACAGACAGAAACATTTTCATTAATACATACTTCTTTCGTAATAGTCCCCGAAATAACACAGGGCAAACCATTAGCCTGGGCCTCAATACAAGATACTGGAAGCCCCTCATAGTAAGATGGAAGGACAAAAACATCCATTACGTGAAGCATTTCATTCACATCGTTTCGTTGCCTTAAAAAAATGACGGAAGTTTTCAAGTCGGCCTCTACTACTTTGCTTTTAATCCGCTCTTTTAGACTTCCATCTCCGATTAGTAATAATACTGCCTGGGGTATTGATTTCTTTACTTCAGCAAACACCTCAATCAAAAATTCATGATTCTTCTGCCTCTCAAATCTCCCCACATGCCCAATCACAAACTTCCCTTCCAGCCCCATCTCTTTCCGAAGCCGTTCTCTCAGCTCAGGACGGAACCGAAATTTTTCACAATCGATCGCGTTGTGCATGATAAATACCTTCCCAGCCTTCAGCATTTTCTCTCCATACAAGAACTTTCCTGCCGCTTCTGAACATGCAAATCTATCCACTTTCATAAACCGGATCGGCAAACACAATATCCGATTTCTCACTGCATGAAGCGTCTTATCCGAGTATTTCGTAGCATGACAGTGAACAATAAACTTTTCCAATCCATATCTTTTAGCGATAGGCCTTAGCAAAAATGTCAAGTATACTTCATGGTTATGCAGCCAGGTATATTCTTCAGCATGTAACCGAAAAAATAAATCCAGCTGTTTTACGGACTGAAAAGAACTTCCAGGCTTATCAATGCAGTAGATTCTACCGCCTAATGCCCGTATTTCCTCTATATATGAATCCTCGCAGGCAACAAAGTGCAGAAAATCAAACTGGACCTCATTCCGATCAATATGCCTGTAGTAATTCATAATCACACTCATAACACCGCTTCCGCGGCTCAGAGTGGAGACAAAATGCAGAACCCGAATACAGTCTGTCTGGGCGCCTTCTTGCGTGTTATCAGCCATTTAAAGCCCTTTCCGTGGGTACTTCCCATAATCGCGCTTATAGGAATCTCCCACCCATTCCTTCATAAATTCTCCACAAAAATTTAAGTTGAGCCCATCCCCTCCAGGATGATATAATTTAACATGAATAAATATAGAAAGGTATTAACATGGAAAAGCCAGTTGTTTCAGTAATTATGCCTGCTTATAATTGTGAAAAGTTCATAGCAAAGGCGATCGAGTCAGTTCTTGCACAGAATGTTTCGTTAGAATTAATTATTCTTAATGATTGTGCGACGGACGGGACGGAAAGAGTGATACAACAATATCTTTCTGATCAGCGGATCCGTTATGTTAAAAATGATAGAAATATGGGGGTAGCCAGGACGAGAAATGAGGGGGTACGCATGGCAATGGGGGAGTACGTGGCATTTCTGGATTCTGATGACTGGTGGGAGAGGGAGAAATTAAGCAAACAGTTGGCTCTGATAAAAAGAGAGAAGAAAGTCCTCTGTTCAACGGGACGAGAATTGGTTGACATAAATGGAAACCTTACTGGAAGAGAAATTCCTGTGAGGGAGACGATCACATATGGTATGATGCTAAAACAGAATTGGATTAATTGTTCTTCTGTATTATTGAAACGGGAGGTGGCAGAAGAATTTCCAATGGAGCACGAAGACAGCCATGAGGACTATATAACCTGGCTGAAAATATTGCAAAAATATCAATATGCCTGTGCGATCAATGAGCCATTGCTGAAGTATCGCTTAAGCAGTCAGGGAAAGTCGGGGAGCAAATTCAAATCTGCGAAAATGACTTTTAAGGTATACCAGTATATGGGATTTTCGTGGTGGAAGTCCATAGGCTGTTTTATTTGTTACGCCTGGAATGGTGTAAGGAAATATGTAAGAAAATAAATGAAAGGCTGCCTTTACTTTTTTGGCAAAAATTTCGATGACATACTGCAGAGCATGGAAGAAGGATAAGTTTATATGGTGGAAGACTCGGCCATCTTCGGCTGCTATGATGATACTGCGTAAGATGAACCTATTGACGGATATGTATGGCTGCGCGGGGCTGATGTATGCTGTTATTGACCGGGTAGTTGCTTTAATTATGAAGCTGGAACCAGAAGAATTCTGGAGACTGGAATCAGAGGCATACGACATATAAATGCAGGCGTAAGGAATCCATTTATGCTTCACTGTAGTTTTGTGTTCCATATAGAATTCGGATTGAGGATTCATGATATTTAACTGATTAAGTATTTCGAATATGGTATTGTAGTGTTTTAAATCTGTGCAGCTATCAAGTACAGTGAAGAAGATTTTTATGGCTTCTGTCTTGCTGGATTTGACTTTGCGGAGCGCGTTATCGCCAAAGCCAATAGTAAGCTTGGGATTCACCATAATTATTCAGATGGGCATAGAAGGGCTTAATTAATACTTATAAGCCTCTTATAAGCCGCACTGTCACATCAACAGCTAAGGTAGGCTGAAAACAGACCTTGCCAGCCGCGTCGCCATGAATACGTGGGAGGCATCTGCTGCTATGTTTGCGTCTCTTTTTATGACAAGAGCCAGTGGCCAGGTCTGTTTTAATAAATCTGTGAGCGATGATCTGACATTGTACATTGTTCTTTCTTCGGCGTGGTTTTGCCTTCGTATGAACAACTGGTAAATGGTGAACTCGACATGCTGATGGGTTACAGTATTATCACAATAATAAAAATTTATGTTGGAAGAATAATCTTAGTTTTTTAATAACTTTTTTATGGCGATACTGCAGCGTAGTAAATGGAACTCCTGTACTCTGTGCTATGCTGCGCAGCGACTCTTCCTGGCAGTAAATGAGTGCCAGCAGTTCTTTGTCTTCGTTATTTAGTGTGTTTAGTGCCTGTTTTAACACGTTTATCAGGAGGTCGCGTTCAGCCTGATGTTCTACAGGATTTCGATCTTCGTCTGCAAATAACTCACTTCCGTTTAGACCTTCTCCATCCAGAGCATCGTAGGAGAAGACGCCATTCCGAATATCCCCCTCCCTGAAATAACGTTCCTTTCGCTCTCCATGCTGCCAAATTTTATAGATTTCTTCACTGACAGGAATATTTTGCTGTTCGATTCGGATGTAATAGTTTATGATGATCCCCTTCTTTCTTATTTGTGTAAATAAAACAGGAGAAAACGAGTCCGGCACTGGGGCCTTTTCGTTTTCTCCTGCTATTTGGTAATGAATCATTCCTTTGCTAGGTAGTTTTTTCTGTAGTTGATTTCAGAGTAGCCGGTTCGATTAAATGGATGTGCTGTACTTTCTTACAGCGCGGGCACTTGATCTCAATGGTTCCGGCGATCGGCGGTTTTATGTCAAACAGGCGTTGATGGCATACCGGACAATAGATTATATGATTCATAAGTCTCCCTCCTTAATATCGAACATATGTTCTGGTTCTAAAATATCAAACTTTTTGGATTATGTCAATAACAGAATAAAAAAACTAAACCAAAATGAAAACAATATTGGAAGGCAGATGAAAACATTTATGATCTATAGTAACAATGTTGAACGTGACACTATGATGCAGGAGGAGATTGATAATGAACACCTGATTTGTATCAGTGGCGTGGTTCCTGTGAAGCCGGCTAAGTACAACGTTCTGGAAATATAGGAAGGAGGGCTTCACGTCAGCCGCACGGGAGTATTTTATTATCATCTTAAAAATATCTGAATAAAAAGTAAATTGCAAGGAACTGACGGACATTCATATGTATGTTATATACGGACAAAATTGAATGAAAAATACAAACAATTACACACCGCGTGAAGTTTAGAAACGTGAGCAAAAGATAGAGAATGATAGTCAAAATGATAGTCAAAATAATAGTTAGAATAATAGTCAGAACAATAGCCATTTCAGTCGTTTTACTGATTACCAGATTGGACGTATCTGTCGGATAATCATTGCTACAAAAACAGATGGCAGCTGCCTTAGAAAATTTATATGAGTATTTTTCGATCATGCTGTGGAAAGGCTGCATGTTGAGAGCAGGAGACGGGGACAGTAATGAATACAACAATATTTTTTGTGTTCTATTACCGGACAGGCCATATAAAATAAGAAAATAATTGATATTCAATGAAAAATAAGCAGAGAAGCAGTGGAACAGGTGTGGAGGCAGGAGGGAGAGCTATTTTGGAAATATAATGTATACATGTTGAAACAAAATATAGGAATCTTAATTGACGATCTAATTTGAGTCAGTTACAGAGCAGATGGGCGGCCGAGTTAGGAAGCCTCCTTTTATGATTCCCAGGGGTGTCTTCTGCTGGAGGACAAATGCTTGGGATAAATATAGCTTTAAATGCATCAAAAATAATTTCAGGAATTCGATCAGAAAATACATCGGAAACGATATCAGGAATTCGATCAGAAAATGCTCAGAAACTTTATCAGGAGATGTATCAGAACGTATACTTAGAAACCATATCAGAAAGTCAATCAGAAACCATATTACCATCTACATCAATTAATCTGCCAAAAACCACATCATACCTCCCTCTCTACCACTCTCCCCCTTCCCCATCAATCACAATCTCATCAAAATACCCACACGCCCCCAGCACCCAAAGCGCCTCTTTGATCACCCGTTCATCTCCGGCGGCGTGGAGTATGATTCGTTTGTTCTCAAACCGGTTTTCCAGAATATTTTTTAAGGCACCGGGGCGGTAGGAGGCTCTTGGAATCATTCCATAGCAGGCCTGCTGTATATTTTTTGCAGGAGGATTTGGATCGATCCGGATAATTTTGTCGAAATCGTAAATGATATCATTTTTCATATATGTGGTACTTCCTTTCGAAGAAAATGGATACATATGGTACTGCTGATTTTTTTTGACTTAACCGGGTGTTTCCGGACTTTTTGCAGGGGGGCCGTTTTGTCGAATATTGCGATTTGTTTTGCTTTTCAAACGGCCGGAAACGTCTTATAGTGGTTACAAGAAAAGCAAAAAAAGGAGGGTTTTCCACATGACTGATACTGAAAAGATGAGGTTCATGGAAATGGAGAATATGAGGTTAATGGAAGAAAATGTTAAGCTGCGCAGGGTGATATCGAAATTGAATCAGACGCTTAACAGACTGATCGAACATTACATAAGTTCTGACAGGATTGCGTGACAGAGGGTAAGGGGAGTGCCCCGCACTCCCAATAATACTCACTCTTATCACTATTCCGGATTTTCGGATTTACCGGTGCCGTCGGTGGAGTTTTCATCAACTGATGGAAGTGATGACTTGCCGGCTGGTTCTATTCCTTTGTTTTTACGCACCAGATCCCAGATTGTCTGATGCATCCATTCAACGGTTTCGTTCAGCTTTTTATTTTCGGCTTCCAGTTCGACGATGCGATCGCTCATGCGGGCGATAAACTCCCGGTTATTATAAGCCTTGTGCGGCGCCATCAGGCGCTTGACATAAGGAGAAGAAGCAGAAATAATCTGTTTCGACAGTAAATCGTCCCGCTCTTCACAGCTTAAATCCATAAAGTCCTGAAAACTGATGGACAAGGGTACCATGTCCACGGAGCATTTGGGACATACCGCATTTTTAGGAAGCTGGTAATATCCATAATACCCGCATTTCGAACAATAGTACACGGATAGCTCTCTCATAGCGTCCTCCTTTTTTGCTTTTCCTGTCAAAATGGCAGTACTCTTCTATATTTATAACGCAAAATAAATGAAATTGTAACGCGAAATATCGTCTTTTTGTAAAAAAACGCGAAATTTTATGATTTGTTAACACGATTGCTCTAAATACAGAGCAAAATATGCAATCATTCTATTTTAGGCTCTAAAGGCAGGCAGTGAGTATCTTAAAAACGAAACCGCCAAAAGTTTCCATAAGACCGGTACCATAAAAACAGGCTGCCATAGAAGGCAGCCTGCCGGTTTGAACGGATGAAACTTTTATTACTCTTTCTTGTTACTTTCTATATCTAACCCTCTGTATCTTACTGAATGATACCATTTACGTCAACAACCCAGGTCTTGCCGTTGGAATCTTTATAATCCTTAAAGCCATTTCCAAGCTCCGGTTTTGCTGCGGATTTAGAGGAAGAGGACGCTTTCTGGATGGAACCGCTTGTGTTCACCAGATACTGGTTTCCGTCGTAAGCCATCGGAGCCAGTCTTAAATCAGAGTCTGCATCTTTTCTTAAACCATACTCGTACAGTGTATTGTCACGAATACCGTGGAAGCCCTGGCCTTTTCTGGAACCGTCGGTATAGAAGAACCATGTCTGATTCTCATCTAAATCTTCATTGTAGATAACCTGCTTGCCGGTTCTCATAACGCCGTCCTCTGCAAAGTAGAAGTTGGCAACTTCTCCGCCTTCCAGATTGACAACCTTTAAACCTGTCTGCATTTCACCTTTTGTATTAAACGCGTATTTTTTAGACTCTACAGTAAATAACTGAAGTCCGCTTTCTGCATGGTACGGCTTTCCGTTTTTGAAGTAGAAGTTATAGAACTCGCCTTCCTGGCTGATGCCTTCGACGCCCTCGATGGTTCTCCATCCGGTTACGCGTTTTCCATTTTCCGGCTCATAGTACTGATATCCGGCCACGGTTGCTGCTGTATTCTCGGTGGCGTCGGAAGGTGTTGCATTTTCCTCCTGCTCGCTGACTGGAAGTTTGAACCAGCCTGTCTGCATCACGCCGTCTACGAAGGTATAGTAGTCGCCGCTGATCTTTTTATCAACCTGATTTTCTACCATTTTTCCGTTTGTGTCAAAATAGTACCAGGAATGGGTCATTTCAGGATCGTCGCTCTCATTTTCCAGCTGAATCCAGCCGGTCTTCATCACGCCGTCATTTGCCTCGCCCAGGTAGTAGGTCGCATCATCGATTTCTACCTTTCCTGTCATCATCTGTCCGTCTTCGTTGAAATAATACCAGCTTTCGCCGATCTTCTGCCATCTGGAGATCACGGCCTTGCCGTTCTTTCCATAATAGTACCAGTGGTACTCGGCAGCGTCAGGGGAGTCCCATGCGTCTTCATTTTCAATGGAGATCCACTGGTCCATAACCCGTTTGCCGGTTTCATCAACGTAATATTCATCAATCTGTGCATTTGTGGCGATTTCGCCTTCTTCGTTTAAGTAATACCAGTCTTCGCCGCGCTTCTTCCAGGTGTCTGTTAAGAAGTAATCGTCCTCTTCATAATATTTGAAGGAACCGTTTTCCTCTACCCAGCCGATTGTTTTTGCATATGCAGTGGAAGAACCTGCGGTTAAGCCCATCTCTGGAGCTGCTACAGTCATTACTGCCGCAGCGGATAATACAGCCATCATTTTTAAATTCTTTTTCATAAAAAATTTCTCTCCTTTTTTCTCGCTTTGATTTGTCGTGGCCGAAAATCCATAGTTGCATTACTCTGCGATTATAACGTACGCTAGGTGGGTAGCGAAAGTGTGGGTTGATGGCAGATATGGAAGGAGATAACAGAACATGGAGATGGATGTAGAATTTGAGGGGTTCCTCCGCAGAAGCAATCTGGCCGACAATACGATAAAAGCCTATCTATATGCGGTTAAACAGTATTGCAGCCGGTATGAAAAAGTGACGAAAAGCAATCTCCAAAAATACAAGCTGTTTCTGCTTGAAAACTACAAACCGAAAACCGTGAATCTGCGGATAAGGGCAGTAAACTGTTATCTGGAAGCAATCGGCAAGGAAAAACTGGCACTGTCTTCTGTCAAGGTACAACAGAAGACGTATCTGGAAAATGTAATCAGCGACGCAGATTATATGTATTTTAAGGAGTGCTTGAGAAGAGATGGGGAATGGTTCTGGTATTTTGTCATCCGTTTCATGGCCGCCACAGGAGCCAGGGTGAGCGAACTGGTTCAGATTAAGGCGGAGCATGTGCAGACGGGCTACTTAGATCTCTACTCGAAAGGCGGAAAAATTCGGCGGATCTACATACCGAGCGCCCTGCGGGAAGAGGCTATGCAGTGGATTAAATACCGTGGAATCGAGAGCGGTTTTCTGTTCTTGAACCGTTCGGGAGACCGTATTACCACCAGGGGAATCGCCGGTCAGCTGAAGAAATTCGCTGTCCGCTACGGGATACCCGTGGAAGTGGTCTATCCCCATTCCTTCCGCCACCGGTTCGCGAAGAATTTCCTGGAGAAATTCTCAGACATCGCGCTTCTGGCCGATTTAATGGGGCATGAAAGCATCGAGACAACGAGGATTTACTTGAGAAGGACCAGCTCCGAACAGCAGCAGATTGTCGACCAGGTAGTAGACTGGTAAGAAAAGGGGGTAAAAAGTAAGAAAAACTTCAATATGCATTTTATAAGGGGTGTGGTATACTATGAGTACTTAGCGAGGTATTATCGAGCTTAGTACGAATGCACACCTGGACACTTGACGAGGTATTTCATGAGTTTAGTGACCATGGTGTACTATGAGTACTTAGACAGACAATTAGTATCTTAAATTATTATCTTATATGTAAGGAGAATCCATCATGCGAATGAAAGTATCCAATTACATCTCCCAAAAACTTGTGGAATTTGGAATCACACAGGTATTTACCGTAACCGGAGGCGGAGCGATGCACTTAAATGATGCACTGGGGCATCAGGAAGGGCTTACCTGCCTCTATAATCATCACGAGCAGGCGTGTGCCATCGCAGCGGAGTGTTATGCGAGGGTCCAGGGCCGCATCGCGGCTGTATGTGTTACGACAGGCCCGGGGGGCACCAATGCCATCACCGGAGTCGTGGGGGGATGGCTGGACTCCATACCCATGCTGGTATTATCCGGACAGGTTCGATATGACACGACGGCAAGGTGGTCGGGAGTGGGAATCAGAGCCATGGGAGACCAGGAGTTTGACATCACGAAGGCGATCGACTGTATGACAAAGTACAGCGAGATGGTCATCGACCCCATGAGAATTCGCTACTGCCTGGAGAAGGCCATCTATCTGGCCTATTCCGGCCGCCCGGGTCCGGCGTGGCTTGACATTCCGCTCAATGTTCAGGGAGCTTATATTGAAACCGAAGAACTGGTTGGTTTTTCACAGGAGGATTATGAAGCAGGAGGGGACGGATGGGCTGCGCCTTCCGGTTCGAAGACAGAGGCCGACAATGCAGGGCAGGGCGAGAAGCGCCAGGTGCTTCCGCCAGCCGTAACACGGGAAACGGCCAGGGTAATCATAGAAAAGATTAAAAAATCCCAACGGCCAGTTATCAACGCGGGAAACGGAATCAGAATCGGACATGCCTTTGAAGTTTTTTCCAGAGTAGTGGAAAAGCTTGGAGTTCCTGTTGTGACCGGCTGGGACAGCGAGGACTGTATGCCGGATGACCACCCGCTCTATACGGGCCGCGGCGGCGGCATGGGAGACCGTGCGGGCAATTTTGCCATACAGAACAGTGACCTGGTATTATCTCTCGGAAGCCGCTTAAGCATCCGCCAGGTGGGATATAATTACAGTACATGGGCGAGAGCTGCCTATACCATAGTCAACGATATTGATCCGGAAGAACTGAAGAAGCCATCCGTTCACATCGACATGGCGGTCCATGCGGACGTGAAGGATTTACTGGAACAGCTGGAACGGGTACTCGATGAGGAGTACGGAAACGGGCAGCCTGTTTTTGCCGGAGGCGCCGGCCTCCCGGGCATGACCTGGACGGATACCTGCCGCATGTGGAAGGAAAAGTACCCGGTCGTCCTTCCAAAGCATTACGACCACGGGGAAGAGGAAGATGCCAATGTCTATGCGTTTATGAAGGAAATGAGCAGCCGTCTGAAGGAGGAGCAGGTTATCGTCGTAGGCAACGGTTCCGCCTGTGTGGTCGGCGGCCATGCGTGTATCATAAAACAGGGGCAGCGGTTTATCTCAAATTCTGCGATCGCCTCCATGGGATACGATCTGCCGGCAGCCATCGGGGCCTGTATGGCCGTGCGGGAAGGCGGTGCGCAGGAAGGCCGCATGCAGGGCGCTGAATCGCAGGATACTGAATTGCAGGACACCAGCAGTGATATTATCCTGATTACCGGCGACGGCAGCATTCAGATGAATCTTCAGGAGCTTCAGACGATCATTCATCACCGGATGCCCATTAAGATCTTTTTGATCAACAATGGCGGTTACCATTCGATCCGCCAGACGCAGAAGAATTTCTTTGGCGAGCCGCTCGTCGGAATCGGTGTGGATAGTCATGACTTAAGCTTCCCGGACATGGAGAAGCTGGCGGCCGCCTACGGCTATCCTTACTGCAGGGCGTGCCATAACGGGGAACTGGTACCGGCCATTGAGACTGCACTTCGGACAGACGGCCCTGTGATCTGTGAGATTTTCGTGAGCCGCGATCAGAATTTTGAACCGAAATCAGCTGCGAAACGCCTTCCGGACGGAACCATGGTGTCTCCGCCGCTGGAAGATTTATCACCGTTCCTTCCGGAGGAGGAGATGGATGAGAATATGATTATTCCACGGATTCGGGAATGAGGAACACGTGAGAACAGAGCGGTAAGCGTTTGGCAGGAGAACGGTAAGAACGGCGTAAGAGTGATTGATAAAGGAGATTTTTAATCGTTGAATATTGTAGTGACGGGCGCGACGAGTTTTATCGGCGCGCCCATGGTTGACAAATTGATCGGAATGGGCCATGATGTCTACGCTGTGGTGCGTCCCGCTTCGAAGAATCGCGCAAGACTCGGTACAGGAAGGGAACGCCTTCACGTAATCGAGAAGAATTTGCAGGAGGCCGACCGCCTGGACGAAGAGATACTGGTGCCGTGTGAGGCATTTTTTCATTTTGGCTGGGATGGCGCGGGCAGCGGGAACCGAATGAACCGCGAAGTACAGCAGAAGAATGTGGCTGACTCCTTAAAAGCGCTGGAGGGAGCGAAAAAACTGGGATGCAGGACCTTTCTGTTTAGCGGCTCCCAGGCGGAGTACGGGATCCACCAGGATGCCATGACGGAGGAGACGACCTTAAATCCGGTGTCGGAATATGGAAAGGCGAAGGTGGATTTCTGCAGAAAGGCGATGGAGCTGACAGATGGTTTCCGATATATTCATGCCAGAATTTTCAGCGTCTATGGACCCGGGGATCATCCGTGGTCACTGGTGGAAAGCTGTCTGAAGACATTTCCGGCTGGGGGTTATCTCTCTCTGGGAGAGTGTACGCAGATGTGGAATTTTCTGTATCTGGACGATTTGCTGGAGGCTCTCACTGCTCTTTGGCAAAGCGGCGCGGAGGGAGTCTTTAACGTTGCGGGAGAGCCGGATGAGACGAGACCGTTGAAAGAGTATGTCCGACTGATGTATGAGGCGTGCGGCTGTCATGGCAGCTACAGCTGCGGCAGACGGCCTCAGAACGCGGAAGGGCCGGCCAACCTGATTCCGGATGTGAAAAAGCTGATGGAAGTGACCGGATGGAGACAGGAAACACCCTTTCAGGAGGGGATCCGGCGGCTGCTTACGGGGCCGTGAACAGCTGCCTCCGGCGCATAATAAACAGAAAAATATTTGACAAGCAGGAGTTTTTGTGGTATGAGAGATAAGATTTGTATTGCATGCGGGAAAGCGCTTCCGAAACGGCCGTTGATTGTTCTGGATGGCATGCCGGCCTCCGCCCAGGATATTCCTGACGCGGAAGGAAGAGATGAGGACAAAGGGATTTCCCTGCATCTGCACCAGTGCGATTTCTGCGGTCTGGTGCAGTTTGACTGTGAGCCTGTCGGCTATTATAAGGACGTGATCCGTTCCGGCGGTTTTTCTACCACCATGGTAAATCTTCGGAGGAGGCAGTACAGAGCCCTGATTGATAAGTACCATCTGGAGGGAAAGAAATTTATAGAGGCCGGATGCGGCCAGGGAGAGTTTTTATCCGTGCTCACGGAGTTTCCCGTGGACGTCTACGGCATCGAGCATAAAGCGGATCTGGTGGAACTGGCGAAGAGCCGCGGCCTAAAGGTCTGGAGGCAGTTTACAGAAGAGGAGAATACGGTTCTGGAGAATGAGGAAGCCGGATATCATGGGCCTTATGACGTCTTCCTGTCCTTTAATTTCCTGGAGCATCAGGTGAATCCGGTCCGGATGCTGAAATGCCTTTACAACAATCTGACAAAAGACGGCCTGGGACTTGTGACCGTTCCGAGTCTGGAATATATTTTGCAATACGACGGTTATTATGAGCTGATTCGTGACCATCTCGCTTACTATACATTCGATACCCTGCGCTTCGTGCTTGCAGAGGCAGGCTTTGTAGTGCTGGAAGAAGAGATGGTGAACCGGGATACGCTGTCGGTCGTTGTAAGGAAAGGGACGGCAGCAGGACAGGCTGAAAAGGATTCCCGGATTTCTTCCGCTGTGACCGGATTTGCGGCGAGCCGGGAAACGTTAAAACTGGAAGTTGACCGTATATTAAAGCAATATGATGAAACAGGCCGGACACTTGCAGTCTGGGGAGCCAGCCACCAGGGATTTACTCTGGCGGCAACCACCGGTTTGAAAGACCGTGTGAAATACATGATTGATTCGGCGCCGTTTAAGCAGGGACGTTTTGCGCCGGCTTCCCACATTCCCATCGTACCTCCGGATCATTTTGAGAAAGAGCCTGTGGACGGTATTCTGATTGTGGCTCCCGGATATACGGAAGAAATTGCGGGAATTATAAAGGAAAGATTTGGGGATAAGGTGGAAATTATGACTCTGCGGAGCCGCCATATTGAGAATTTACAGTAACGATTCTGCTGTGCGGCAGTTTGTATGGAAAAGTGTGTTGCAAGCTTGCTTGTATAAGCACTTTTCCATACAAACTGACATAGGGCGGAACGCCCGGGCTTCTTGTTTTCGTGTATTTCGAAAACAAGAAGATGCCCGGCTGAATCGTTATGAATAACCAAAGGAGAGAACTGCATTGATGGAAAATATCGTCATCACCGGGGCAACCGGTTTTTTAGGGAGCCATCTGGCCCGGTGGTTTCTGGATCGGGGAGACCGGGTCTATGCTCTGGTACGGCCGGGATCGGCTAAATTACAGGATTTACCGGTGCATGAGAATCTGATTCCCGTATACGGCACCATGGAAGAGGCGGCGGACTGTGTGAAGGAGATTGGTCATGCGGATGCGTGGTTTCATTTCGCCTGGGGCGGGGTGAACCGGGAAGAGATTGATTCGCCGGAGGTGCAGGCGAAAAATATAAGAGGCTCTCTGGCCTGTGTGGAGGCTGCACACCGCCTGGGGTGCCGTGTGTTCATGGATGCAGGCTCCCGGGTGGAATATGGAGTGGTTTCGGCCGGGGCTCCCGGCGGTGGAGCGGCCGAAGGGGACGCTGGGCTTTTGGCCGGAGAAGGCCGGGGCGTGATGACGGAGGAAATGGAATGCCGGCCTGTCAATGAATACGGGAAGGCAAAGCTGGAGTTTTTCCGGCAGGCGGCTCCCATCTGTGAAATGTACGGCATGAATTTCTGTCATCTGAGGTTTTTCAGCGTCTATGGATACGGCGACCACCCGTGGTCCATTATATCGACGCTTGTGAGAGAACTGCCGCGCGGAGGCCGGGTGGCCTTAAGCGCATGCCGCCACGAATGGAACTTTATGTACATCGATGATGCCGTGGAGGCGGTGGGCTGTCTGTATGAGCAGGTGAAAGAGAAGGAGCCAGAAAAGGGCGTGGCGGTCAATATCGCCAGCCGTGACACGAGAGTTTTGAAATCATTTGTGGAAGAGATATTTGAGATTGCCGGGCGGCGCGGTACGCTGGAGTTTGGCACCTTTGTACAGGCAAAGGAGGGTGCACTGTCCATACGGCCCGACGTCAGCCGCATGGAGGCCATGACGGGCGGATTTAAAGAGCGTTATACGTTCCGACGCGGTATCACGGAAATGATAAAGAGAGAAATGGAGCACGAGGATGAAGAAAATTAGCGTATTGATTCCATGTTATAATGAGGAGGAGAATGTCGTACCGATCAGCGAAGCGGTCATAAAGACGCTTACGAAGGATCTTCCGGAGTACGATTACGAACTTGTATTCATCGACAACGACTCGCAGGATCGCACCAGAAGCTTAATCAGACAGCTGTGCAATGAGAATCCAAAGATCAAGGCGATCTTTAACGCACGGAATTTCGGACAGTTTAACTCTCCGTATTACGGGATGCTGCAGATCACAGGCGACTGTGTGATCGAGATGGTGGCGGATTTCCAGGACCCGGTGGAGCTGATTCCGCAGTATGTGCACGAATGGGAAAAGGGATATAAAATTGTCATAGGAATTAAGACCAGCAGCAAGGAAAACCGGCTGATGTACTGGCTGCGGGGCTGCTACTACAAGATGATGAAGAAGCTGTCCGATGTGGAGCAGATTGAGCAGTTTACCGGTTCCGGCCTGTATGACCGTGACTTCATAGAAGTGCTGCGCAATCTGGATGATCCGACTCCATTCCTCAGAGGAATCGTTGCGGAGCTCGGCTTTAAGATCAAGCAGATTCCCTACGAACAGCCGAAACGTAGAGCAGGGGAGACGAAGAACCATTTTTATCAGCTTTACGATGCGGCGATGTTAAGCATCACTTCCTATACGAAGGCGGGACTCCGCCTGGCAACTATTTTCGGAAGCATCTGTTCTCTCATCAGTATGGTGGTGGCCGTGGTCTACCTGGTCATGAAGCTGATGTACTGGGACCGTTTCCCGGCAGGTATGGCGCCGGTGCTCATAGGCATGTGTTTCCTCGGGTCTGTGCAGATCTTTTTTATTGGCCTTATGGGGGAATACATTCTGTCCATCAATGCGAGGGTGATGAAACGGCCGCTCGTCATTGAGGAGGAGAGACTCAATTTTGCGGCAGCAGACGGCGCGGACCGGGAAGACGCCGACTTGGAGAAATGCGGGGACGCGGAGCTTTTCGCGGCTTCCTTAGAGGATGGAGATAACGTATGAAATATAAGATCGATGTGGCGCGTATCCGCGAAAATTCAATCGTATTAAATGGCTGGGTAATCGGCAGCAGCCCGGAGGCGAAGGCCGAATTCAAAGTCCAGGATGAAAATCAGAAGGATGTGGAATTTAAATACGTTCCGGTGCGCCGTGACGACGTAAGCCAGAACTATTTTAAGACTGTATACGAGAAGGATTTCGGTTTCGATATTCGTATTCCCTATGTGAGAGATGAGAATGAGGACCGTTTCCTGATCATTCGCTGTGACGGAAAGACATCGAAGGTGAAGCTGAATACGGAGATTATCGAGAAGCACAACAGTTCGGCTCATAAGAAGCATGCGAAGTTAAAGAGTATGATGAATAAGGAGACGTTTCATTCCGCCATAGAGTTCTGGAGGGAAAACGGCTTAAAAGCATTTCTTTTGAAATCAAGCCACAAGCTTCAGGGAATTGACAGTGATTACGATTATCCGGAATGGTATCAGTTAACGAAGACGAGCGACGAGGAGCTGGAGGCGCAGAAATCGGTGGAGTTCGATTATATGCCGAAGCTGTCTGTGGTCATTCCCGCCTACAAAACGCCGGAACGGTACCTGGCGGCCATGCTGGATTCCTTAAGGGCACAGACCTACAAAAACTGGGAGGTCTGCGTGGCTGACGGAAGTCCGAGAGGCGAGAGCGCGGAGCGGGTGCTGAAGCGGTACGCCTTAAAGGATGAGAGAATCCGCTACGTTGTTCTCGGAGAGAATAAGGGGATTGCGGGCAACACCAACGCTGCCATCGATATGGCCAAGGGCGATTTTATCGTTTTGGCCGATCATGACGACACGCTGGCGCCGGATGCATTGTTTGAGTGTGTGAAGGCGATTAACAGTGATCCGGAGATCGATGTGGTCTACACGGATGAGGACAAGCTGGATATCGACGGCGGAGAACTGTTTGAACCGCATTTCAAGCCTGACTTTAACCCGGATCTGCTGACGAGTGTGAACTATATCTGCCACTTATTCGTGGTAAACCGGGAATTATTAGACGAGGTCGGGGGCTTTCAAGAAGAGTTTGACGGAGCCCAGGATTACGACTTTATTTTCCGGTGTACGGAGAAGGCCAGGAAGATATACCACGTGCCGAAGGCGCTGTATCACTGGCGCTGCCATCAGAATTCCACCTCCAGCAATCCGGAGAGCAAGCTTTACGCCTTCGAGGCGGGGGCGCGGGCCATTCAGGCTCATTATGAGCGTATGGGAATCCGGGCGCTGTCCGTGGAAAAGGGCGTGGATTATGGAATTTACCATACGAAATTCGAGATAACCGGGAATCCTCTGGTATCAGTCATCATTCCCAATAAGGATCATGCCGCGGATCTGGATGTGTGTATGCGTTCCCTGATTGAGAAGGGAACCTATAAAAATCTGGAGTTTGTGATTGTGGAGAACAACAGCACGGAGCAGGCGACCTTTGATTATTACGAACGGATTCAGAAGGAATTTGATTTTGTGTATGTGGTTACATGGGAGCGGGAATTTAATTACTCCGCAATCAATAATTTTGGCGTGACAGCAGCTTCAGGAGAGTACCTCCTGTTCCTGAACAACGATACGGAGCTGATCAATCCCGAAAGTATCGAGGAGATGCTGGGATTCTGCCAGAGGGACGATGTGGGGATCGCGGGAGCCAGACTTCTCTATTCGGACGATACCATCCAGCATGCGGGAGTGGTCGTGGGATTCGGCGGCATTGCCGGTCATACCTTCATCGGCCTTCACCGGGCGGAGAGCAGCTATTTCAACCGGGCCATGTGTGCTCAGGATTACAGTGCGGTGACCGCGGCCTGTATGATGAGCAAAAAATCGCTGTTTGAAACGGTCGGCGGCTTCTCGGAGGAACTGGCCGTCGCGTTCAATGATATCGATTACTGCATGAAGATCCGGTCTTTGGGCAAGCTTGTGGTATACGCGCCATATGCGCTTTTCTATCACTATGAGTCCAAATCCCGGGGGCTCGAGGACACGCCTGAGAAGGTGGAGCGGTTTAACCGGGAGATTAAGATGTTTGCGGACAAGTGGCCGGATATCTTAAAGAATGGCGATCCGTATTACAATCCCAACTTAACGCTTCGCAAATCCAACTTCGCTTTACGCGACCTGCGCAGGGAGAAAATCGGGGAGCCTTATCGGCTGGAGGTATGAGATGTCAAGGAAAGTAACAGTCGTTATTCCAAACTATAACGGGCTGAAGTTTATGGAACCGTGTTTTGCGGCTCTTGCGGCTCAGAGTGAGAAGAACTTTGATGTTCTGGTGGTGGACAACGGATCTTCGGATGGAAGCGTGGAGTGGCTGAAGGAGCATGAAATTCCTTCTGTGTTCCTGCCTGATAATATCGGGTTTCCGGGCGCGGTTAATATCGGCATCAAAAAGGCGCAGACGCCCTATGTAATCCTTTTAAATAACGATACGGAACCGAAGCCGGATTACATCCGGGAAATGATCCGGATGATAGAGCGTTCCCCGAAGATATTTTCAGTGAGCAGCCGGATTCTCCAGCTGTATCACAAGGAACTGATGGACGACGCGGGAGATATGTACAGCCTGCCCGGCTGGGCATTCCAGAGAGGCGTCGGACAGCCGGTTACCGGATATAAACGCCCGTGCCGTGTGTTTGCGGCCTGTGCGGCAGCGGCGATCTACCGGAGGGAGGTCTTCGAGGAGATTGGATACTTCGACGAATCTCATTTTGCCTATTTAGAGGATGTGGATGTCGGCTACCGGGCCAGGATATACGGATATGACAACGTATACTGCCCGGCTGCAGAGGTTTACCATGTGGGAAGCGGAACCAGCGGTTCCAAATACAATTCCTTCAAGGTAAAACTGGCGGCAAGAAACAATATTTATTTGAATTATAAGAACATGCCGCTTCTTCAGCTGCTGTTTAATCTGCCGTTTCTCCTGGCCGGGACCGGAATTAAATACCTGTTTTTCAAAAAAATGGGCTATGGCGCCGACTACGCGGAAGGCTTTTGTGAGGGAATAAAAACCTTTGGTACATGTAAAAAAGTGGCGTTCCGGACAGAACATATCGGGAATTATCTGCAGATTGAATGGGAACTCTTTACCGGCACGCTTCTCTATGTGTGGGAATTTCTCAAAAGAAGATTAAAAAAATAATTCACGGCGCCGCTGTAAGTCTCCGGCGTCCGGCTCTGCCGGTTTACGCGGCCTTTCCTGTGACTTTGCAGGGCATAAGCACTTCTAAACGTGCAGGATTTTTCTAAAAGCCAGGAGTAATGCCCAAATTCGCTGCGCTCAAACAGGTGGGCATTACCCCTGAACGAAAAATTCTGCGCGTTAAGAAGTGCTAATACCCTGCAAAGTCACAGGAAAGGCCGCGTAAACCGGCAGAGCCGGACGCCGGAGACTTACAGCGGGGCTGTGAATTGTAACAGATTAAAAAAACTTACGGCGATTTAAGAATTATTTAATGGCATCATGGTACATTATCATGTATAATATACGAGAAATTATTGCATATTATCATGGACAAGTCAGGTTTTCGTCGTATGACAGGAAGGTTTTGCTGCTATGATAAAGGACAATCAGAAAAAACTGAACGGGTTTCATGTCGTGCTGGATGGGCTGATTATTATAGCCTCCTATGCTCTGGCATGGTTCATTCTGCTTATGGGGAACCGTTTATTCAGCCCTGAAAAGAAGCTGCTGGCACCGCAGTACTATTTTGCGGCGCTCATTATCATCGTGCCGGGATATCTGCTGCTTTACGGCATATTCCATCTCTATGCTCCGAAGCGGGTGCAGCAGAGGCGATATGAGTTCGCTAATATCTGTAAGGCCAATCTGATCGGGTTTCTGCTTGTTACCATGGTCTTGTTTCTTCTTAACAAGAATCCGTACTTTTGGAACTTTTCGAAGAGAATGGTATTTTATTTCTTCGCGATTAATATTATACTGGAAACGCTGGAGCGGAATCTGATCCGTTACGCTCTTCATTCCATGCGCTCCAAGGGGTATAATCAGAAGCATATTCTGCTCATTGGTTACAGCCGCGCCGCGGAAGGGTTTATCGACCGGGTGCAGCAGAACCTGGAGTGGGGCTATCAGGTCAAGGGGATTCTCGATGACCATAAGGAATGGGGAACCGAGTATAAGTCGATCCATGTGATCGGCAAAGTGAGCGATTTAGATGAGATTCTGGCGCTCAACTCTCTCGACGAGATCGCCATCACGCTGAGCATAGACGAATATGCAAATCTGGAAAAAATCGTGGCTTCCTGTGAAAAATCAGGTGTCCATACCAAATTTATTCCCGATTATAATAATATCATACCGACCCGTCCCTATACCGAGGACTTACAGGGGCTGCCGGTTATCAATATCAGACACGTACCGCTGACCGATCCGGTCAATGCGATTATGAAGCGGATTGTTGATATCTTCGGAGCCATTGCTGCGATTGTGCTGTTTTCGCCGGTTATGCTGGTGACTGCTGCGCTCATTAAGCTGACGTCTCCGGGGCCTCTGATCTACAGCCAGGAACGGGTGGGACTTCATAACAGACCTTTTAAGATGTACAAGTTCCGGTCCATGGTGGTCCAGGCGCCTTCTGAGGAGAAGAGCAGATGGACGACGCCCCACGATTCGCGTGTGACACCGATCGGACGGTTTATCAGGAAGACAAGTATTGACGAGATGCCTCAGTTTTTCAACGTTTTGATGGGTGATATGAGCCTGGTGGGACCGAGACCTGAGCGTCCGCTGTTTGTAGAGAAGTTTAAAGAGGAGATACCGCGGTATATGATCAAGCATCAGGTCCGTCCGGGAATTACCGGCTGGGCCCAGGTCAACGGCTACCGTGGAGACACCTCTATCACGAAACGAATCGAGCATGATTTATATTACATCGAGAACTGGACCCTGGGATTTGATTTCAAGATTTTGTTTTTGACTGTGTTCAAAGGGTTTATCAATAAAAATGCGTACTGATGAAAGTCCGGTACAGCAGGCACCAGAGGATGAGGTTATATACATGAACAAGGAATATGATGACGACTTAGGTCCCGCAGGTTACAGTGATGCGGGCGGTGACACATACGGAAGACAGCAGGCAGGCAGACCCGTGAGCCGCCCGGCGGAAGGTACGCAGGGGCAGGGCCGGTCTTCTGCTGATACGGGAAGAACTCCGGGAAACGGCGCTCCCCGGGGCGGGAATGCCAGAGTGCCGGGGAACGGCAGAGCTCAGGACGGAAACGCCAGACCTACTGGAAGTAACGGCGCCCAGGGCGGTGCAGGCAGAACAGCCGGGAACGGTGGGGCGCAGAACGGAAGTGCCAGACCAGCCGGGAACAGCGGTGCACAGAGTGGAAATGTGAGACCCGCCGGAAACAGCGGAATGCAGGGCGCAAGCAAGAGACCAGCCGGAAACGGCGGCTCTCAGGGCGGCAGTGCCAGACCATCGGGGAGCGGCAATCCCCAGGGCGGAAGTGTCAGACCATCGGGGAACGGCGGCCCCCAGGGCGGTAACGCCAGACAGGCAGGCGGCGGCCCGCAGAATGGAAATGCCAGAGTACCCGGAAGCGGTGCACCGCAGGGCAGTTCAGCAAATGGATCTAGGGTAAGCGGCAGCGGGCAGCCTCAGGGCGGTGCCAGACCTGCCGGCGCCCCCGGAAATGGCAGGGGCAGGGCACGGATGGAAGGCGCGAGACCGGATGTCGGGAACGCCTCCGGAGCATCGAGAATGGCCGGAAGACCAGCCGGGAGTGGACAGTCTCAGGGAAATGACAACAGAAGGCGGATGTCGGGAACCTCCGGTTATGAGCCGAGATATCAGTCGCTTCAGGGGACCCAGACCGGAGACGGCGGAAGCGGTTCCGGCGGAATGGGGGGAAGAAGGCCTCAGGACTCTGCCAGCAGAACGGCTGCAAGCCGGTCGGCGGCGCAGGCTGCAAAGAAGAAAAAAATCAGACGAATCATTGTTATGGCAGTTGCTGAGGTTTTGACGCTGATTTGTATTGGTTTTTACGGTTATGCTTTGCGGTTAAACAGCGGACTGAAGCATTCGAACGATTACGATCCGGATAAAGTACTGAATTCAGAATTGCCTGTGGAGAAGACGGAGCATATGAAGGGATACTGGACGATCGCCGTGTTTGGTGTGGACAGCCGGGACGGTAACGTACATAAAGGTACGAATACAGACGTAATCATGCTTTGCAATATCAACCGCGATACAGGGGAGATTAAGCTGGTATCCGTGTTCCGCGATACGTATATGAATACGAATGATAACGGCACTTACAATAAAATCAACTCTGCGTATGCAAACGGCGGTGCCGTACAGGCGCTGTCTGCGCTGAACAGGAATCTGGACTTAAATGTGAAGGATTATGTGACATTTAACTGGAAGGCGGTAGCGGATGGGATCAACATGCTGGGCGGCATCGAGGATGTCGAGATCAGCAAGCCGGAATTCCGTTATATCAATTCCTTTATAACAGAAACAGTACAGAAGACAGGAGTTCCGTCGACACAGCTTAAGTCGGCTGGTGTTCAGCATCTGGATGGTGTCCAGGCGGTTGCCTACGGCCGTCTTCGTCTGATGGATACCGATTATGCGAGAACAGAGAGACAGCGTCTGATTATTCAAAAGGCGTTTGAAAAGGCGAAAAAGGCGGATCTGGGTCTGTTAAATCGGATTCTTCTGATGGAAGTAGAGCAGATTGAAACATCGCTGTCATTCAGTGATTTTACCAGTCTGATTCTGGATATTGGCAAATACCACATCGGTGAGACGGGAGGCTTCCCATTTGCCCGTGATGCCATGATTATGGGGAAGAAGGGAGACTGTGTGATTCCCCAGACTCTGGAATCAAATGTGGCAGAGCTTCATAAATTCCTGTATAACGAGGAGGGCTATCAGCCAACTGATCTGGTAAAGAAGATCAGTGCGAAGATCTCTGCGGATTCCGGTATGTACAAGCAGGGAGTCAGTGTCGATCACGTTCCGACCAATGAGGGATATGTCCCGAAGGAGACGAAGGAGACAGAGAAAGCTACGAAGGAATCCGATGAGACTGATGAGCGTGAGTCTTCATCCGAGGGCATGTCGATTGAGGAGACGGATGAGAACGGAAATCCCGTAAAGCCGACGAAGCCGGGAGAAACCACGGCAGCGGAGGGGACGAGACCGACGAAGCCGGGAGAGACGACGGCGGCAGAGGGGACGAAGCCGACGAAACCGGGAGAGACCACGGCAGCAGAGGGGACCAAGCCGGGAGAGACGGCGGCAACAGACGGTACAAAGCCTTCCAATCCGGTAAGGCCTGGAGAGACAACTGAAGCTGTCCGGCCTTCTTCACCGGGAGACGGAGTGACGGAATCTCCGGATTCCAGCACGGGTCCCGGGGTAAAGCCGACAACGGCACCTCATGAATCCACCAGCGCACCGGAGACGACATCACCAGGACCGGGCGGTTCGCCGGGGCCGGGAGGCGGAGGAACTGTTCAGCCAGGCGGCTCTGAGTCCGGTGAGGTAATTACGGTACCACCGCCCAATGCGGCATAAACGATAGGACAGACAATCAAAAAGACATCTTTCAGGACTGGAAAAGCCCGGAAGATGTCTTTTTTTGCGGTTTTCACATATTCAATATAATTTTATCACAAAATAGTCACATTTCATTGATAAACTTCAGATATCAAAAGAAAACAAAGGAAACAGGAAAGGGGATAGTTTTTATGTATAATGAAAATGAAAACAATGATCTGGGCCGCATGACTCCTGAAGAACATAAAGAAGAACCTGTAACAACAAACTTTACAATGAGGGATCCGGATCCGGAGGAAACAAAGCATGAAAGCGGCTATGAGAAAAAGGAATCTCAGCCGGAATACACAAGACAGGAAGACCGTTCCGCATATGGACAGCAGATGTATCAGGAAAATCAAAACCAGGGAATGAACCAGAGTCAGGGAATGAACCAGGGGCAGAGCATGAATCAGGGTATGAATTCCAATCAGACTCAGAACCAGCAGCCTTACAGAACTGCACAGCCGATGGGACAGAACCAGTACCAGGGCGGTCAGAACGTTTATCAGGGCAGTCAGAACGGCCAGAGCCAGAATGCATACCGTTCCGCCTATGGTTATCAGCAGGGGTCACCCAATCAGCAGCCCTATGGAGGACAGCAGGGAATTCCGCATTACCAGGAACACCAGTATCAGAGAATGGCACAGGGATCTGTTCCGGAAGGACCAAAGCCGCCGAAGAAGAAATCAGGCTTTGCTAAGAGAGCGGCAGCGGTTGTGGGAGCGGCACTGGTGTTTGGTGTGGTAGCCGGAAGCACCATGGTTGGAATTAACTGGGCAGCAGGCAGCTACAACCAGAAAAATCAGGTGGAAATCAGCCAGGCGGAGACGCTTCCGTCATCAGATGGGTCAGCAGCTGCATCGTCGAACAGTACGACAGGGCAGGTCACTGGAACCTCTGCGAACATGGACGTATCTGCGATTGTAGATAAGGCAATGCCGTCGGTAGTTGCCATTACGAGTAAAGTAATCTACGAGAGCCAGACATTTTTCGGCCCGATGCAGAGAGAGGGCGTGGGCAGCGGCTCCGGAATTATTGTAGGAAAGAATGACGATGAACTCCTGATCGTTACCAATAATCACGTGGTACAGGGCGCGGAGGAACTGAAGGTTACCTTCATTGACCAGACTGCTGTAGATGCCGCCATCAAGGGAACAGACGCGGACAGCGACTTAGCTGTAATCGCAGTGGCGCTTAAGGATATTCCGTCTGATACACTGAGCCAAATCGCGATTGCCAGCCTTGGCAATTCCGATACCATCAAGGTAGGGCAGGGCGTCGTAGCGATCGGTAATGCACTTGGTTACGGCCAGTCCGTAACGGTCGGATATATCAGCGCACTTGACCGTACTGTACAGACAGAAGACGGTGTGAGCAGAGATCTTCTTCAGACAGATGCAGCCATTAACCCCGGCAACAGCGGCGGCGCACTCCTGAATATGCAGGGTGAGGTCATTGGCATCAACTCTGCCAAATACTCGTCAACGGAAGTAGAAGGCATGGGATATGCGATTCCGATCTCCAAGGCTCAGAACATCATCGACACTCTGATGACGAGAAAGACCAGGACTCAGGTGGCGGATACCGAGCAGGGCTATCTGGGAATCCAGTGCAAGAATATTGACGCGGCGACCAGCCAGCAGCTTGGCATGCCGCAGGGTGTCTTTATCTATAAGATCGTGGAAGGCGGCGCAGCATCCAAGTCAGACCTCCGCGAGAAGGACATTATAACCAAATTTGACGGTCAGAGTATCAAGACATACGATGACTTAACCAACATGCTGAAGTATTATGAGGGCGGAACAACCGTCACCGTTACCGTGCAGTCTCTGGAAAATGGGCAGTATGTGGAGAGAAACGTAGATATCACACTGGATAAGAAGCCGGCAGAGAATTCCGTAAACTGATAAGGAAGAAATGACCGATTCAAAAACAGTGACAGCGCGCAGGCGCGCGGAGAAGGCAGATGTGTCTTCTTCGCGCGCTTTTTCTTTTCTCAGCTGTCCGAGCTGCCGCCGGCAGTGCTGTCGCGTTGCAGGCGGGAAAAAGACCGGAACCATGAAGTTGTTAAAAAAGTCTAAAATGCGGCGGCGCTCTTGTAGGATGAAAGCAAATGATTTATAATAAACAGGTGCGCCGGCAGTGTGAAGTCCGGCGGACGGCCCGGTGTAATGCGGGCCGAACAGCGTTCAGTTAATGGAAACAGATTAATTTCTGCGGTCGGTGGAAATGCAGGCCTGCAGAGCAGATGATCGATTACATATAAAAGGAGAAACTATTTTGGAAGATAAAGAATATCTGGAAGAGGCGAAGGAAAGAAAAGAAGAAGACAGGGCTGTGTCGGAGGAGGCAGAGAAGAAGCCGGCAAAGGACGATGATGAGTATGAAAAAATCTGCTACGTCTGCCGCAGGCCGGAGAGCAAGACCGGTCCCATGGTCACCATGGGCGGGATGAATCTCTGCCATGACTGTATGCAGAAGGCATTTGATTCAGTGACACAGGGCGGTTTTGATCTGTCGAAGATTCAGAACATGCCTTATATGAACTTAAATCTAAGTGATTTCAGCAATTTAAATCAGCAGAATGTGGAGATACCAAAGAAGCAGAAGATCAAGAAGAGAACTGCTGAGACGAAGAAGCCGGAATTCGATTTAAAGGATATACCGGCGCCTCACATTATCAAACAGAGGCTGGATGAGTATGTGATCGGACAGGAGCAGGCAAAAAAGGTGATCTCCGTTGCAGTTTACAACCATTATAAGCGGGTTTTTCTGGTGGATTCCGATAAGAAAGAGGAGGAAAACGTACAGATTGAGAAATCCAATATCCTGATGATCGGGCCTACAGGAAGCGGAAAGACGTATCTTGTAAAGACTCTGGCGAAGCTTCTGGATGTGCCGCTGGCGATTGCGGATGCCACCTCTCTTACGGAGGCCGGATACATCGGCGATGATATTGAGAGCGTCGTATCCAAGCTTCTGGCGGCTGCCGACAACGACGTGGACCGGGCGCAGCGCGGCATCATTTTCATCGACGAGATCGATAAGATTGCAAAGAAGAAAAATACCAACAGCCGCGATGTCAGCGGGGAATCGGTTCAGCAGGAGCTGTTAAAGCTTCTCGAGGGCAGTAATGTGGAGGTGCCGGTCGGCTCCAATCAGAAGAATGCACTGACTCCCATGACTACGGTCAGTACGGATAATATTTTATTTATCTGCGGAGGCGCATTTCCGGATCTGGAAGATATTATTAAGGAGCGCTTAACGAATAAGTCTTCCATCGGATTTGCGGCGGAGCTTAAGGATAAGTACGATAAGGATCCTGACATTTTAGGCCGTGTGACCAATGAGGATTTAAGAAAGTTCGGTATGATTCCCGAGTTTCTGGGACGTCTGCCGATTACGGTTACGCTGCAGTCTCTGACCAAAGAGCTGCTGGTGAGGATTTTAAAGGAACCGAGAAATGCGATTTTGAAGCAGTATGAGAAGCTGTTGGAGCTTGATGAGGTAAAGCTTGTATTTGAGGACGACGCACTGGAATGGATTGCGGAGCAGGCGATGAAGAAAGAAACCGGAGCCAGGGCCCTTCGTTCCATTATTGAGGATTTCATGCTGGATATTATGTATGAAATTCCAAAGGACCCTGAGATCGGTTCCGTCGTCATAACGAGAGCGTATCTCGATAAAAACGGAGGTCCCCTCATTCAGATGAGAGGCTATCACTGAGTTACTCCCTGATACGTAAAAACGTCTGATAGAGATCCAGCGTACCGTATCCCCACTCACGGTTGGGATAGGTGTAGGCTGGATTTCTGTTTGCCCCCCGGATTAAGTATGCGCGTACGCTGGCGTCGCTCATGGCGGTATTATTGCCGCGGACAATGCCCCAGGTGAAAAGGTCGGCTACCGCACCGGCCACATGGGCCGCTGCCACAGAGGAACCGGTCCGCCGCGTCATGGGGAAGGTCTCTCCGGCTCCGCCCGGAGACAATCCGGGACCGTATACATTGACCCCGGGGGCTGCCAGGTCAGGCTTGATTAAACCGCCCCGGGTGTAGCCCCTGCTGGAGTGGATATAGATACTGTTATTGATGTGGTTATAGGTGCTGACCGTTATGGGGACTGCCGCATTGGCAGGCTCCGTGATGGTGGTGTTCGGATCGGAACGCAAAAAAAAGGTATCTTCACTGATGAAGCCCTCCACAGGGAGCCACATGTGAAAGATTCCGGTGATGAACAGGGAGTTGTAGACACGGATGTGCCAGATTCCGGCGGTGGGCGCTTCAAAGCGCATTAGGACGAACTGGCTTCCGGAACCAATCTCCGTGGTCCGGTAATTGACGGTAATGACTGTTTGTTCCAGAGTAAAGGGAACGGTAATCTCTGCTCCGAGACCGATAGGAAGCCTTGGAATCACCTCTCCTGTCGGGGAGACGAAGCCCACGGTATAGAGCTCCGGCTCCGTGGCCCACAGCTCGATGAAGAAGCCCCGTTCCCCGTTTGCCACCCGTATTTCTACATCATCGTATTCCTGGTCGTTTAACAGCCGTCCCATGTAATGGTGGCGGAGCCCGGCTTCATTGCCGGCCGGAAGGACTGCAGATACGCCTACAAAGCGGACCAGGTTGTTTAAAACCAGTCCAAGAGGAGAGGTGCCGTCATGACTTCCGTAATTTGTGCCAAGACCGATGTAGATGACAAGAGGAAGGTTCTGCCGGAGCGCTAACAGCTTTAAATATTTTATTCCCATCATGATATCATTTTCCTGATAGGCGATGGCATTTTCAGGGATTAAGTAGAAGTCCCGGAGATACTGCTTCGCCGGTTTCAGCTTGACGACTCCGATGGAACAGTTAGGTGCGGCGCCTGTAAAATCTTCATTCGGTGTCGCGCCTCCGGCCGCAATACCCGCCATAAAGGTGCCGTGCCCGGAGGTGTCCATGGAGGGCACCACGGAGAGCGGATCGGAAGAACGAAGCGCTTCATCAATCTGGGGCTTAAGAAATTCCTGTCCATAGGAGAAGCTCATGGCAGACGTGGAGGCCGGTATCCCGAAGGAAGCATCCATGGTTCCTGTCGGCTCGGGCAGGGTCTGGTCCCAGATGCCTGCAATCCTGGAACTGCCGTCCGGAAGGCGGAACAATGGGTTGCGGTAGTCGATTCCCGTGTCTATGAATCCGATCATGGTGCCTTCTCCCCGCAAATTGAGGGAGGGCTGCTGAGCGGTCTGGATGATTCCGGAGGATTCCATGCTGGTGGTATCGAGCAGGGTATAGAGCGTGGGAATGGCAAAATACGTATATGTTTTTGTGGTAATAGGGAGAAGCGGCTCCAGCTGACTGTAAACGACGGCAAACTCCTGGTCCACATAATCGATGCAGCCCGCCTTCTGCTGCAGCAGGATATCTTCCGGGGAACTGTTGTTGTGGCGGATGATAAAGTCGGCGTACTCTTCCGAGGCGGGATTAAAATCACAGACTGGCATGAAAAAACTCCCACATTCTTTTTAGTAATGTATGCAGCTTTCAGGGCGGGAATTACTGGACTATGGATAAAAAACATAGTAAAATGGAGATAATAAAGACGGAAGGAGTGTGCGTCATGGTATTTATCGGTATCATCGTGTTGCTGGCGGCAGTGGATCTCTGTATAAAAAAGGCGATTGAAGAGCAGGAGGAATCCTCATTTCCCAAAGAACTGAACGGGACGGGAGGCAGGATCGTACTGCATAAGAACCACAATCCCGGATTTTCCTTTGGCTTTCTAAAAGAGAAGCCGGAATACGTGAAGATGGTTCCCCTGGCGGTGGCTTCGTTCATTGGCGGCGGACTCGTGTGGATGCTGCCTAAGAAGGGGAATATCGCTGATAAGCTTGCCTTATCGGTGACTCTCGGCGGAGCTGTCAGCAATTTATATGACCGTCTCGTGAGAGACTATGTGGTGGATTATTTCAGCATTCAGTTCGGCAGATTAAAACGGGTTGTATTTAATCTGGGGGATATGTTTATTTTCTTCGGAGCCGGAATGATGCTGGTTCTGGAACTGATCAGAGCCTGGAAAGAACGCTGAATTACTACGTGAATTGAGGGATAAAGCGGCCGCCTTATTGACACGGCCGCTTTTCTATTGTAGAATCAATAGCAAAATATGAAAAATAGGAGTTGATTTTTTTGGATTCAAGTGACTATATACAGTTGCTTATTTTGATTCTATTGATTGGATTGTCTGCATTTTTCTCTTCCGCGGAGACTGCACTTACCACGGTGAATAAAATTCGGATCAGAAACCTGGCAGAGGCGGGCGACAAAAGTGCTGTTACGCTGACGAAGGTTCTGGAGGACCAGGGTAAGATGCTGAGCGCGATTCTTGTGGGAAACAACGTAGTGAACTTAACGGCTTCCTCCATGTCCACCACACTGGCCATGAATATCTGGAGCAATAAGGCGGTTGGCGTTGCTACCGGCGTTCTGACGCTGGTAATTCTGGTATTCGGTGAGATTTCCCCGAAGACGATTTCTACCCTGTATTCTGAGAAAATTTCATTAAAATATGCAAAATTCATCTACCTGTTCATGACGGTCATGACACCGGTGATTTATGCGGTCAATGTGCTGTCCTCCGGTTTTCTGCGCCTTGTCCATGTGGATCCCAACCGGAAGCAGGAGGCCATCACCGAGGATGAGCTGCGCACCATCGTGGAGGTAAGCCACGAAGAGGGCGTAATCGAATCGGAAGAGAAGAAGATTATTAATAATGTATTCGATTTCGGTGATTCTGTGGCAAAGGATATTATGGTTCCTAGAATCGATATGGCGATGGTTGAGGTAGACGCTACCTACGATGAGTTGATCGATATCTTCCGCGAGGAAAAATATACCCGTATGCCCGTATATGAAGAGACGACGGACAACGTAATCGGTATCATTAACATGAAGGATGTCCTTCTCATCGACCGGAATGAAGAGTTTCATATCCGTGATCTGCTCCGTGAGCCGCTCTATACATATGAGTATAAGAACACGGCGGAGCTGATGGTGGAGATGCGCCAGACCAGCAATAACATGATTATTGTGCTGGATGAGTACGGGGCTACGGCCGGAATGATTACTCTGGAGGACTTACTGGAGGAGATTGTCGGCGAGATTCGGGATGAGTATGATGAGGATGAGGAACAGGAGCTGGTTAAAGTTGGCCCCGGTGAATATGTGGTGGAAGGTTCCATGAAGCTGGATGATTTGAATGATCAGCTGGAACTGGAACTGGAATCAGAGGATTACGATTCGATTGGCGGCCTGATTATCGGACAGCTGGACCGCCTTCCGGAAGAAGGCGAGAGCGTCGTCTGTGACGGAATCCGCCTGGTAGTGGACAGGCTGGATAAGAACCGGATCGACCGGGTGCACATGTATCTTCCAAATGAGCAGAACGTTGACGCGTAAGGAGGCGGCAGTATGAAGGTGATTTATCATATCGATGAAACGGACCGGTGGCCACTGGTTCTTGGGAATGTGAAGAATATGAACGCTTATTATAAAGAGGCGAAGGAGAGCTGCATGATCGAAGTGCTGGCGAATTCGGCAGCGGTGGAGGGATATGCGTTATCATCACCGGAACATGAAACAGCGATGAAAACCCTGTCCGAAGAAGGGATAAGATTCGCCGCCTGCGGGAATGCCCTGAAGGGAACCGGCTTGACGAAGGACGATATCTTTGACTTCGTAACGGTGGTTCCGGCCGGGGTGGTGGAACTGGCGGAGCGGCAGGCGGAAGGCTATGCCTATATAAGACCGTAATAATGTGCAAATGATAAGGAAAATGCCGGAAACACCGGCCTGTGGATCAGAAGTAAGCTCCACAGAGCCGGTGTCTCCGGCACTTGTTTTTATATCATAAGTTGGTGCAGCTTGCCTTCAGGCGACCCGCCGCAGGCGGAGAATCAGCTGATCATCCCGCCGATGGTGCCGCTGGCGGCACAGATAGCCATGGTTGTAAGAATCTGGTTCATCGTTCCGTTCAGCCCTTTGTTCAGCAAAAAGGAGACCGCCAGAAGCACCAGGAAATAGACGAGTCCCAGGGTCAGTCCCCAGAAAAAACGCCGCTGTCTGATGCTTTTTCCCATGATGAGACCGCCGATCAGACACGTGATGATGTAGACCGCGTTGACTCCGATGCGGATCTGTCCCTCTTTTAACCGGAATTTATAGAGGGCAAAGGCCAGAACAACCAGGAGAATTCCGGTCAGTATGTACGAGATGAGCAGGGTTTTTAGGGTGGCCTGCAGCTTTGATTTTTCCATTTGTTTCTCCCCCAATCTTGTCTTCTGGTTCAGTATATTCCGGGGAGGATGGGGTTATTCATAGAAATTTACCGGTCGACCTGCGATGGCGATATTCCAAAATACCGTTTAAAGCACTTGGAAAAGTAAAAAGCGTCCTGATAGCCAGTCTTTTCAGCTGCTGCCGCGATAGAAAGCCTGCCCCCGCTCAGTAAGTCCCAGGCGTGCTCCATGCGGCATTTTGTGATGTACTGCATGACGGAATACTGTTTAATCCGCTTAAAATTGCGGCTTAAATAGGCGGGGCTGATCAGCAGGACAGATGCAATATACTGAAGCCCCATGTCGGTGCGGCTGTATTCCTGCTCGATCAGTTCGGCGGCCTGGAGCACAATCCGCTGGATCATGGGAACCTCGTCCATCTCCCGGCTCCCGGGGAGTGAGAGAAAGAGATTCGTAAATTTTTCTTCGATTTCACCCAGGCTGCATCCGTGATAGATGATTCCGGCCGCGGTATAGGCGGAGCCGCCGCTGCCTGAGAAGAGTTCGATTCCGCTGTGGACTGCGTATTCGATGGCGGCAGAGAGCAGGGAGGAGAGCGCGGATTCCAGGGCAGGAAGTGAAAACTGTTCCTGCCCGATGATCTGAAAAACGGAATGAAGGCTGTTTAAGATAACCTGGTGGTCTTTTTTCAGCAGGCCGCCCGCGATTCCCCGTATGGAAGTATTTAGCTGTTCCAGCGCCTGCTTTTCCGGCAGACGGGTGTGGAAGGCGCCGCTCTCTGTTCCGTAGACGGTGCGGAAGGTAAAAAACTGCAGGGCAGTCTGGTAGGCGGAACTGATGGCTGCGGCAAGGCCGTCCTCCCCATTTCCATATCCGCAGACGATATCCTTTGAAAAATTTTCCAAGGCAGCGGCGGAGAGGCGTCCCAGAAAATGATCCGGTCCGAAAGGCAGCTGTGTTTGCGGAATGATCAGAACCTGGTGGTTATAAATATCCGTTACCTGGACACAGCCTGATTTTCCGGACAGCAGGCAGCCGGAGAGATTACCGAGGGCCTGCTGAAAGGAGGAGCGTTCCTGAAAGGAGAGGCTGTGCGTAATCTTTGGCTGGCCGTCGAAGATCACAACGGTACACGGTGTATCGGGAATTACGCCGAACTCCGCCAGACCGGCACTTTCAGAGCCCAGGGCGTGGCCGGAGAAAATATTCTGGAAGAAGGTATTTTTTTCCACATGCTCGGCGATGAGGCGGGCTTCCTGCCAGGCCAGGCGCTCCTGTTTTAAATGGTTGTTTTTATCGAGGGTTTCCCGGATTCCTGTTATGGCCTGGATCAGTTCTTCCGTGTTAATGGGTTTTAATAAGTAATTGGTCACGTTGTATGCGATGGCCTGCCTGGCGTATTCAAAGGTGGCAAATCCGGACAGGATAATGAATTTCGCCTGACTGTTCTTTTCCTTCATCATGCGGAGAAGCTCCAGTCCGTTGGGACCTGGCATGGAGATGTCCAGAAGGACGAGATCGATGGGGACCGTCTGCAGAAAATGAAGGGCCTGCTCCACATTAGCCGCCTCTCCCGCACACTCGAAGCCGTACTCTTTCCACGGAATACAGAGCCGGATTCTCTGCCTTACAAAATATTCGTCGTCAACAATTAAGAATTGATAGGTCATAGGGCTAATCCTTTCTGTCAGGGTTTTCCTGCTGTCTGGAAATTCGGATCGTAATGACGGTTCCTTCTGAAATTTTGGAGGTCACCACAATATCGGCTACAGCAAAATACAGCTTCAGCCGTTTTTTTATGCTGTGAATTCCGAACGAACTCCGTTCCTCCGAAAAAATCTGACTGTTTAAGCGGGCTACCGTCTCGTCATCCATCCCGCTTCCATTATCCGTGATTTTCAGACAGATTAAGGAATCCTCCGTGTATCCCGTGATAGTGATCAATCCGGCTCTGTCGGAGGTAAAAAGCTGCAGGCCGTGGATAATGGAGTTCTCTACCAGTGGCTGCAGGGTGAGCTTGGGAATACAGCAGGACAGTACTTCCGGTTCCATAGAGGTCTCGAAATAAAAGCAGCCCGGATACCGTTTCTGCATAATCTTCAAGTAGTCACGGGTGATCTTCAGTTCCTGTTCCAGCGTGATGATTTCCTTTCCTTTGCCCAATGCCCCTCGGTAAAAGCCGGAAATGAGGTTTACCAGGCCGATGGCTTCGCTCTTATTGTTCATCTCGATCATGCCGCAAAGTGTTTCCAACGTATTGTACAGGAAATGAGGCTGCATCTGAAGCTGAATACAGGAGAGCTCATAACGGCGTTTTAATTCATTTTCACGGTGAACGCGGGCCAGTAAGTCCTGGGTGTTTTTTGCCATCCGGTTGATCTGGCCGGCCAGCAGGCTGATTTCATCTGTCTGACCTTCCCGGACTGAGATTCTCACTCCGTAGTCGCCATCCGACATGGCGCGGACATTCGAAATGATCTGGTTGACGGGAAGCATGATCTTTCTGGTGGAATAGCGGAACAGAAAGAAGGTAAAGATGCTGGAGATGATCCCGATGGCAAGAATTACGGACACAAGGGAACGGGAATCGTGGTAAACCTGCGATTCCGGAGTGAGGGCGAATAAATTCAGATCTTTTTCCGGCTGGAAGGTGCATAGATACTTTGTGGTATCAAGGGTGATCGTATTCCCTGTCTGGAGGGAGGCACCGTCGGAGAAAACCTCTTTCACTCTTTTTCCGGGAAGTGTCTCCTTTGTGCTGGCACAGATGAGACCGTTTTTATCCGTAATCATGAAAATCTCATTTTCTGAGAAAAAACCGCTGTAGATTTCACGAATCTGTGACGGCGATACGGTCAGTGCAAAAAATCCCAGGGGCTCGCCGGTAAAGGCAAAGGATTTTTTCAGGCAGGTAAAGGTTAAGTTTCCGCCGGCCTCAGAATTGGGGGCTTCGTGGATATACCAGGATGACTTCAGGGAAGAACTGAAAAACTCTTCCCGGATCTCCTGGGGGATCTCGATTTTGACAGGAGGAAGTACACCGTAGTTATCCTGATAAAAGAAGGAGCCATCCGGACTGTAATAGCTGATGGATTCCACCGCGCTCTGGGTGGAGAGAAACTCTACCAGATAGGAGGAAAATGAGGCCGCCTCCATGTGCTCCTCATAGGGAGAGGCGGCCTCTTTCTTTGCCGCCTCGTGGCGGGAAGCCTGATTTAAGGTCAGCAGCAGAGACTCATTTTCGATTCGGTCGAGGATCAGCCCGAAGCGTTCACCTGCGAAATCCAGTTTCTGAATACAGCTGTCCAGGGATTTCTTTTTCAGGATGGAATTGCTGTACTGCCCGATGGAACATGCAATACATGTGATAACGACTATCAGAATGATTGTATACATAAATGTAAATTTAGACTCCAGCCTTGAGAAATATCCTTTTCCGCTCACAAAAGCCTCCTTATCTGTCGTTTAACCCTCCGTTCTGCGGACAAACTGTCATACAGCTGGAGAGGGTGTTTTATTAAGAAAATGATACAGCACGGGTTTTGCAAAGTCAACATTGGGGAAGGAAAAGCAAAAAAGTACAGATATGACAAAATATTCCATCAAAAACCATTGTTTTTGTTGTCTGCCAGGCGTTTCTACCTCTGAGAAACAAAAATTTCCAGATAAAAACCCAAAAAGAACTATGGGAGTGAGACGGCAGTTATGGTAAGCTTTAGGAAGAAAAAATAAGAAAACAAAAGAAGGGGGATTTATTATGATGAAAAGAATTGCAGCACTGGTTCTGACTGCGGCTATGATTGCTGCGGTCAGCGGATGCAGCGCGAAGACCACGGAGACGAAGGATACCTCCGGTGCGGCTGTTTCTACGGAGACGAAGCAGGAGGAGACGGCCGCAAAGGCAGAGGCAGGCCAGGCGGACGGAGAGAAAGTCAAGATATCCTATTTGTCCCGTTACACCAATCCGGAACTGCCCCGGGCAAAGTATTACATGGAAAAGCTGGAGGAATTCCGAGCGGCAAATCCGAATATTGAGGTGGAGGATGTCTCCATCGCAGATGCGGAATCCTACAAAAGCAGCTTAAAGGCCTCCGTTGCGGCAGGCAGCCCGCCTACGCTCTTTATCTGTTCTGATGCGTTTCCGCATTATGACTGGGCGAAAAACGGGGTGATCAAGGATCTGACTCCCTTAATAGAATCACCGGAGTGGACAGGCCCCGTGGACGAGGGGGTATTCGGTTCCTTCTCCTTTGAGCGAAAAGGGCTGGAAGGGATCTACGGCGTTCCAAACTCTGTCATTGGTTCTCCGGTTTACGTCAACACAAAACTGCTCGAAGAAAACGGAATTGAGACGCCGAAGACATGGGAAGATGTGATGACCATGACAGAGAAGCTAAAAGAAGTGGATCCGTCTATCGTGCCGTTTTCCGTAGCTGCCAAGACAAAAGCCGATTTGGGCCGTTTCTTCAGTGAACTGGCGGTCCGAATGAACGGGCTGGAGTTCCGGGATAAGTTCATCAGCCATGAAGTTAAATGGAGTGATCCGGAGATGATGGCTGTGCTGAATAAGATGAAGAAACTCATGGATGCCGGCGTGTTCGGCAGAGACGCCATCTCTTATGAAGTGGAGAACAATGTCACTTCCTTCGGTGAGGGAAAGATCGCCATGCTCTTTACGGCAAGCTATTACTTTGACCGTTTTAACGGGATGGAATTTGCAGATCAGATCGACTGTGTCAATTTCCCGTATTTTGAGAGCGCGCCGGAGAATAAGAATATCTGGTTTGCATCTACCAGCGAGGGCTTTTGTATTTCCGCGGAACCGGGTACACCGGAGTACGATGCAGCCTGTAAGCTGATGGCCTTCATGCTTTCCAAGGAGACCTTTGAAGGATATGCGGAAGTTGCCGGCGGTGGGGTCTATCCGGTGGATATCGACTATGACGCCTCCAAGTCTCCGAATCCGATGAAGACATTTATGGAGGGCTACGCCACAAGAAGCGATACAACCGACATTATGGCGGCTTACTTAGACGACGCCAGTGTAATCAACATTACGAATACGGAGCTTCAGACCATGTTTGTGGAGCGTCCGGTGGAAGATATCGCAAAGACTCTTGACACTGAGTATGCGAAGCTGTTTCCGCAGTAAGAAAGGCGGGGGATCGATTTGTTAATAAAAGTCCGGGGTAAAAAGTACCGGCCGGAAGCATTTTTCATGATTGCTCCGGTCATCCTGCTCTACACCTTCGTAATTATCTATCCGCTGGCCAATATGGTGTTCACCTCGTTTTTTGAGTGGAACGGAATTCCTACTGATCCGTACCGGTTCGTGGGAATGGGAAATTACGTGACATTTTTTAAGGATTATACGACGAAAACGGCGTTTATCAATCTGGGAATCTTATGCGCTACCGGTCTGTTTGTGACAATTCCTGTTTCGTTGTTTTTGGCTACAGTGGTGAGCAAAAAGTTTTTTGGAATCAGATTTGTAAAGACGTGTTACTTTTTACCGGTCGTTATCAACAGAATCGCCATCTGCCTGATGTTTACCTTTATCATGCTGCCGGGACAGGGGCCTGTCCCGGTGCTGCTGAAGGAACTGGGGATCGCAGAACATTTTAATCTGTTTAACGACGTGCACACTGCCATGTGGGGCGTGGCACTGGTGAATATGTGGAGTAATGTGGGATTTCAGATGATCATATTTTCTTCAGGCATGGCGGCTATCTCGGAGGATGTGTATGAGGCGGCGGCCATGGACGGAGTTACCCCGTGGCAGCGTCTTGTCTATATTACGCTTCCACAGCTAAAGCCAACGTTTAAGATCGTGGTCGTCTTTGTGCTGACCGGTGCCTTCAAGGTCTTTGATTTTATTATGGGACTGACAGGAGGCGGTCCGGGCTACGCCACGGATGTGCCCAACACGCTGCTGTATAAGAATGCGTTTACCTACAGCAAATTTGGATATGCCAATGCCATCGCCGTGCTCATGATCGTGCTCTGTCTGGTTATTACGGTCGTGACGAACCGGGTGTTCGCTGAGCGGGATGGGGAATAGGAGGAAAGACGTGAAGAAAAGAAAAATTACGCCGGGCGGGATACTCTACGCCTGTGCTGCGGGAATCTGGCTGATTACCACGATCTTTCCGCTTTATTTTGCAGTACTGTCTTCCTTTAAAGATGACCAGACTATTTTCGCGGACTTTTTTGCCCTGCCGCAGCGGTTTGGATTGGATAATTATATTTCCGCGGAGAAAATGGTGCATATTCTGCGTGCCACTGCCAATTCACTTTTTCTGTCAGCAGGTTCTATCTGCCTGATGCTGGGAGTATCCGTTATGGGCGCCTATGTGACGGCGAGGAAGCGGATACCGGGAAGCGAAGGGGTTACACTGTTTCTGATTGCCGCAATGATGATACCTATTCAGAGCGCGATTGTGCCGATTGTCCAGATGGTCAGCGCCATCGGTCAGAGAAATAATCTTTTCGTACTGATGGTCATCTATGCCGGAGTAAATCTTTCCATGGTGTTTTTCATTCTGAAAGGGTATATCGAGGGAATTCCGAAGGAACTGGATGAGGCGGCCATGATAGACGGTGCTTCCCTGTTTCAAACGCTTCTGCGGGTCATTATTCCGGTTGCGAAGCCGGCACTTTCTACCTGTGCGATTACATCGTTCCTTTTTATCTATAATGAACTGCCAATCGCCAATGTGCTGATTACGAAGCCGCAGTTAAAGCCCATCTCAGTGGCGCTTTTGAATCTGAAAGGTGATTTTGGAACGCTGTACGCCGTAAGCTTTGCATCGATTGTAATCAGTATTATACCGACGGTTATCTTTTATCTGATTGCCCAGGAGAAGGTGGAGAGCAGTATCTGCAGCGGAGTTGTGAAGGGATAATGGAAATCAGCGCAAGTGGGGATGAGCGTTGGATCGTGATTGAACATGGAGGAGAAAACAAATGGACAGGGCTAACATAACGGACTACAGTACAAGGAGCGGAATGAAGGTGAGTGCCGCGTTTTTAAAGCTGCACCGCGATATTCTGGCCGGCAGTACGGACGAGGCGATTTCCACCGCCTACGATCTGTACAGAACCAGCGCGGTTATGCTGGAGGAGCTGTGGAAACAGCTGGAGCTGGAGGCGGTCTATACCATCGGCCTGGCGGAGCAGGGCGCTCTGGCCTACATATATAATCTGAGATGCATCTGCTATCATACAGAGCCGTATATGCCGGACGCGGGCGGCATGCAGGCGCTGAGCTTTATCCAGGCGATTCGGTATCTGTGCGGCTGTGAGAAGGAACAGTCGCTGGAACAGGAGATACGGAAGGTTCAGGATTGCTATGATGCGGGAGTATATCCTGTGGTTCCTGCATTTGCCAGGGATCATCACAACCATGCGGGCAGGGAACTGGGCCATACGCCCCTGGATTTCCTTTACCCGGATGGAGGCAGTAAGGTGGTGCCGGAGGCGGAAGGTGCGGAACCATACAAAAAGAGGCTGATTGAGCTTTTAACGCCCATCTATGGCGGAGAAAACGGAAAAGCCTTCCGATCGGATGCCTATAACCATTTCTATGAGATGGAATCGCCTCACGGACTGAATCTGGAACTGCTGCAGTCTGCATTTCAAAAGAGCATCCGCAGGGCGCTGGAACCGGAAGTGCTGATGCTTACGTATGAGGCGTTTTTAAGCGGAGGAGAGATGGAAGCGTATCTCTGGGAGCGGATTGTTATCATGTCGGTGGAGGATATCGGTATGGGAGATGTAGAGTGCAATCGTATTATGTACGCTTACAGCCGGGTAAAGGACCAGTTTGCAGACCGGGATGAGGTGAGGCTTGGCTTTTTGATGCAGGCAGTGCGGATTCTCTGCCGCAGCCCGAAGGAACGTGGGACAGAGCTTATCAAAGGGATCCTGGTTCAGGAATGCAGAAATGGAGATAGAAAATGAAGATAACAGATAAGATAGATCATACGATTTTAAGGGCGGATGCCCGGGCTGTAGAAGTCAGAAGGTACTGCAGTGAGGCGGTGGAACACCATTTTGCCTCGGTCTGCGTGAATACGTGCCATGTGCCGCTGGCTGCAGAGCTGCTGAGGGACAGCGGTGTAAAGGTCTGCTGTGTGGTTGGATTTCCTCTGGGCGCTATGAGTACGCAGGCAAAGGCTTATGAGGCGTATACTGCGGTGAAGGATGGGGCCGAAGAGGTGGATATGGTCATGAATATAGGTGCTTTAAAGGACGGAAATGACCATCTGGTGGAAGCGGATATCCGGGAGGTCGTAGCAGCCAGCGGCAGCGCGGCGGTGAAAGTGATTTTGGAGACATGTCTGCTTACAAACGATGAAATCAGGCGTGCATGCGAATTATCAGTCAAAGCCGGTGCGGCTTTTGTGAAAACTTCCACCGGTTTTTCTACCGGAGGAGCGACGGAAGAGGACGTTCGATTAATGCGTGAAACTGTGGGAGACAGGGCGAAGGTAAAAGCCAGCGGCGGAATACGTACTCATGAACAGGCGTGCCGTCTGATTAGCGCCGGAGCTGACAGGATTGGAGCCGGCAATGGCCTGCTCCTTTTGGAAGAGTGACAGGAGAGGCTGTATGGGCAGGAAATCATTGGTTTTTGGAAGCTTTGTAGCGGATATCATGGCGCGTGCACCCCATCTTCCGGCTCCGAAGGAAACTGTAATGGGGAACGGATTCAAGATTGGGCCGGGAGGAAAAGGCTTTAACCAGGCGGTGGCCGCGTTTAAGGCGGGAGCAGAGGTAAAGCTGGTCACAAAACTGGGAACAGATCATTTTGCAGAGATTGCACGGGATACCATGTGTCAGCTGAGAATGGATCAGTCCGGTGTTTTTATAACGAAGGAGTATGACACGGGGTGTGCGCTGATTCTGGTAGGAGAGGATAGCGGACAGAATGAGATTGTGGTGGTGCCTGGTGCCTGCCTTACTTTTACCAGCCTGGAAGTGGACTGTGTGAAAGACCAGATCTGCGGGAATGACTGCGAATATGTACTGATGCAGCTGGAGACGAATCTGGATGCTGTCACAGCCATTGCGGAATGTGCTGCGGCAGGAGGGAAACAGGTTATTTTAAACCCTGCTCCCGCAGCGGTTTTACCGGAGCAGATATGGAGATGGATCGACATTGTCACACCTAACGAGGTTGAAGCAGAATTCTATACGGGGATATCTGTCGAATCGGAGGAGAGTGCAGGATCGGCTGCGGCCTGGTTTCATGAGCGCGGTGTGAACTGTGTGATCATTACCATGGGGGAAAAGGGCGCTTATCTTTCTGTGGGCGGCAGCGGGTATATGGTACCGCCGTTCCGTGTAAAAGCGGTAGACACGACAGGCGCCGGAGATGCATTTAACGGAGGGCTTTTAGCCGGACTGTCGGAAGGAATGGACTGGAAGGAAGCAGTCATCTTTGCCAGCGCTGCGGCCGCCTTATCTGTCAGAAAGATCGGAACTGCTCCGGCCATGCCAAAACGGGAGGAGATCCTTGCGCTGATGGAAGGGAAGGAGATTCCGGCAGAATAGAAAAACAGTGTAAGCATTTTTTTGAGAGTACAGAAATCAGAAAGAACGGAATCAGGAACCGGTTTGAGAGCGGCGGACAGCAGGAAGAGGCGTCAGCTATTCTTAAACCGGTATTTTTATATTGCCGAAAAGTAATACTGTGTTGTCAAAAGGCCCTGCCTGGAAGATGTTTCTTCGTACTTTCCCAGGAGAGCAGGCGAAAGGTATGGAAATCCCCCCAAAATTTGTTTATAATAATGGTAATTTACCAGGGGGAAGACAAATGAAAGAGAAATTGACCTGTCAGCTGAGTGAAAAGGAATATAGAGAGTTTGTTCATTGGTATCACGGGACATACATAAAAATGAGAAGAGCAAAGCCGGGAAAAACGGTATTCTCCTGTCTGAAAGAGCCGGTGGAGCTGACTGCAAAGGAAGATATGGTTTATGGGAAAAGCGGGGCGTGCGAGGTATATCTTTTATACGGTGCGGTTGAGAAGCTTTATGAGCTGGAAACGCTGTTTGTTTTTTATGATATGAAACGGTTTTGGGCAGTACCGAAGCGTAATCTGGGGAGTAAGGAGGAGGCAGCGGAATGGCGTACTGCTTTTGAAAGCCGTATCAGGGAACTTGGAAAAATGCGGATTTCATTCCAGGAGGCTGCCGAAGCCTGTGCTGACAGCAAATTTACACCTCGCCGTTATACAAGGCAGATCGACGAGGTAAAGGCGGAATATGGCCTTCTCCGGATCAGCAGGCGGGAGATGGAACGTCTAAGAAAGCTGGGAACCTTTCCGTACCGCATGATCGGGGAACAGATGCTGGCGGCGGGAAAGAGAGGGATTATAGAGATCTCAGAGCGGGCCGCTGTCCTTCATCCGTATGAAACGATAACCGGTGCATTTTATACGGAACAGACTCTTTACCTAGCGGAGAAGGAGGGAGACGGTATCCTGGTCCCCCTTGCTGCACTGGGCGGACTGGAGGGGGCGGAAGCGCTGATGAATGTCTGTGATACGCGATGCAGATTTAATAATCCGGCGTTTCGCCTCAGAAAAAAATCGATTCCGCTGTCCGTCCGATGGGAGCGGCCGGGAATGGCTGTGGCCGCAGCCTTGTGTATTGCCGCGGCCGGCATCGCTTTCCTGGGTACCGTATACTGGAAGGGAGAGAACAGAAGTACGGCGGCGCTGTCTTCCGAAGTACCAGGAAATGACAGGGCGGAGACCGGAGAGCCGGCTGACGGAAAGCACGGGGGTGGAGAAGCCGGAGGCTCCGCCTTTCAGGATTTAACTGCAGTTATTCCGGATGATACGGTATTCGATGTGGTTACGGAAGAGGGAACCTTTGCATCCTCCACGCTGTATTATCAGTTGATTCTCCCGAAGGGAGAGTGGAAGATATGGCAGGACAGGAATAACGCTTATGACTCCCTGGTCTCGGACTGGGGGAGTATAAGCGTTACCGGCGGGCCAACCGGTTCCTTTGAGGGATACGGCTTAACACAGATGCTGCCGAAGACAAAGGCGGAATACCAGGCCAGGGCTAATGCAGACAGCGGTTCCTTTGGAGCAGAGACCGAGGTGATTGACTATTCTCTGGAAGAAATGGGAGACTGCCTTATCGTGAAGCGTGAGGTGCACAATAAGGGAAAAGAGGGATCCCGAAGCGTGATCGGACTGGAGGTGTATGGGCCGGAACGCTGCTATTCCCTGTCGATCACGCCGGATACAGAAGATGCCGTGAGTATGCAGACGGCCAGGGCAGTGCGGGACTCTTTCCGGATTGCGGACATGACAACGGGGATCTGCAAAGAGATGGAGGCGGAGGTATTTCACGGTTACTATGGAGACAACACTTATATGACCAGCTGTCTCGTTCTGATGGACCGCGCCATGAGCGACGAGGAAATCGCAGAAGGGTTAAGAGAGATGAAGAAACTTCGGAGTGCAGAGTATCCCGCATCACCGTATTCCGCATCAGGGGATGCACTGGCCGCCAGGACGCCGGACAGTAAGTGGCTGGGTATTGACTGTGCGTCTGTTCAGCAGAACTGCACGAAAGAGACGGCGAAGGAGGTGGCCCGTATCTTTCAGGCTGAAGTGATTATTTATGACGAGTTCGACGGAGACTTGCTGATGGTAGCGTGCTCGGATGCAGACCGGAAGCACGCGTATGAAAGGGCGACTGCCAACGCAAAGTGGATACTTGAGTCAGAATTCCAGTGCTATGGGAAGGAACAGGACTTTCCGGAGATGCTGTTAAAATATATGGATATCTCAAAAGAAGAGGCAGAGGCTGTCTGGAAGAGCGGCGACTATATTTTTCAAATGGATAAGTGGGCAGAGCTTACGGGACATATGACAAAAATGCCGGTGCCGCAGGAGTTTATCGGGTTGTATGACATTGACGCGCTGGATGAGAGATTCCGGGTGATCAGGGAGTAGAGAGTGCGTGTGTAAGCCGGACAGCTTTTTGGATAAAGGGAAAAACTTAGAAAATCCCTGTATCCCCGGGGCCGTTTTACCTTGCACTCCGTAATAACATGTGGTATAATCTCAAAGAATTAGCTAATTACAGGAGGTGTAAGAATGAAACACGTTAAGACATTAAATTCCAGCACATTAAAGGAATCTATGAAAAAAGGCGGTTGTGGCGAGTGCCAGACTTCCTGCCAGTCAGCCTGCAAGACATCCTGTACAGTGGGCAACCAGAGCTGTGAGAACAGCAATAGATAGTATGCCGGAATATGAGGCAGATGAGTGAAAAAGACCCCTACGGTCGTAAGGACGGTAGGGGTTACTTCGCTTGTCTGCCCAAAACTCGTTTATGGCGTTAAAATATCGTTAAGACAAGGAGAACATTTCAGTGATTCATCAATATATCAACAATGGCTTCCATATCATTATGGATGTCAACAGCGGTTCTGTACACAGCGTCGACCCCGTGATGTACGATGCGGTCGAAATTGTGGCAGAGCGTGTGCCGGAACTGGCGGAGCCGCAGCCGCTTCCGGCGGAAGTCGCAGAGGAAGTGAAGGAACGGCTTTCCCCTACATATGGAGAAGCGGAGGTTTTAGAGGCACTGGAGGAGATCCAGTACTTAATCGATGCGGAAGAGCTGCTGACCACCGACCAGTATCACGATTACGTGGTAGATTTTAAGAAGCGTAAGACTGTAGTCAAGGCGCTCTGCCTCCATATTGCCCATGACTGCAATCTTGCCTGTCAGTACTGTTTTGCGGAAGAGGGCGAGTACCACGGCCGCAGGGCCCTCATGAGCTTCGAGGTGGGAAAGAAGGCGCTGGATTTCCTGATTGCCAATTCCGGGAACCGCAGAAACTTAGAGGTGGACTTCTTCGGAGGCGAACCTCTGATGAACTGGGAGGTCGTGAAGCAGCTGGTTGAATACGGCCGTTCAAAAGAGAAAGAATATAATAAGAACTTCCGTTTTACCATGACTACCAACGGCGTTTTGTTAAACGACGAGATCATGGAATACTGTAACCGTGAGATGAGCAACGTCGTACTAAGTCTCGACGGCCGGAAGGAAGTCAACGATAAGATGCGCCCGTTCCGGGGCGGAAAGGGAAGCTACGATTTAATCGTTCCCAAGTTCCGGAAGTTTGCTGAAATGAGGGGCGACAGAGATTATTATGTCCGCGGTACCTTTACCCGTCATAATCTGGATTTCTCCAAAGATGTGATGGAATTTGCGGATTTGGGCTTCCGCAGCATGTCAATCGAACCGGTGGTGGCAGCGCCGGAGGAAGAGTATGCCATCAGGGAGGAAGATCTCCCGCAGATCATGGAAGAGTACGACCGTCTTGCCGAAGAGTATTTAAAACGGAAAAAAGAAGGACGGGGCTTTAACTTCTTCCATTTCAACATCGATTTAAATCAGGGACCATGTGTTGCCAAGAGGCTTTCAGGCTGTGGTTCCGGAACGGAGTACTTAGCTGTGACTCCGTGGGGTGATCTCTATCCCTGCCACCAGTTTGTCGGCCAGGAAGAATTCCTTCTCGGCAATGTCGATACAGGTGTGACTAACGAACGTATCCGCGATGAATTCAAACTCTGCAACGTCTATGCAAAGGATAAGTGCAGGGACTGTTTCGCGAGATTCTACTGCAGCGGCGGCTGCGCGGCCAATTCTTATAATTTCCATGGGAGCATTACCGATGCATACGACATCGGCTGTGCAATGCAGAAGAAGAGAATCGAATGCGCCATCATGTTGAAAGCGGCTTTGGCTGAAGACTAAAATTAAAGGAGAAAAGTCATGAAAAGTAACAAAGGCAAAGGCCTGATCGGGCTGATCATAGCGCTGGCTCTGGTAGGACTGTTCGGATATTTCGGATATACTACCATGAATGATATTAAGCTGGGCCTCGATCTGGCGGGCGGTGTCAGCATTACGTACCAGGCAAAGGAAGAGAACCCGAGTGCCGAGGATATGTCGGATACCATTTACAAACTGCAGCAGAGGGTTCAGAACTACAGCACAGAAGCTGAGGTCTATCAGGAAGGCAGCAACCGGATCAATGTCGATATTCCCGGCGTATCGGATGCCAATGCAATCCTGGAAGAACTGGGTAAGCCCGGTTCTCTGATCTTTGTCGATGAGGCGGGACAGACTATTTTAAACGGCAATCAGGTTGCCACCGCGAAGCCGGTTATTACCGACGAGAACGGCATTAAGAAGTATATGGTCGATTTAACCTTTACCGACGATGGAAAAACCGTATTTGCAGATGCAACGACAAAGAATGTCGGCAAGAGAATCGCCATCATCTATGACGGAAAGATCTACTCCAATCCGGTTGTTAACGAGCCGATCACACAGGGACAGTGCCAGATCAGCGGCATGGTTTCCTATGAAGAGGCTGAAACGCTGGCCTCCACCATTCGTATCGGTTCCCTTTCCCTGGAGCTGGAAGAACTTCGTTCCAACGTGGTAGGAGCAAAACTGGGACAGGAAGCCATTGCGACCAGCTTAAAGGCAGGCGCGATCGGATTCGGCATTGTTGCCGTATTTATGCTTTTAGTATACCTGGTACCTGGACTTGCTGCAGTGATTGCACTTTCCATTTACGTAGGTGTCATTCTGATTCTGCTTTCCGCATTCAGCGTGACGTTAACCCTTCCGGGCGTGGCAGGTATCATTCTTTCCATTGGTATGGCAGTTGATGCCAATGTTATTATCTTCACTCGTATCAAAGAAGAGATCGGCCTCGGAAAGACGGTTCAGTCCGCCATCAAGTCCGGTTTCAACAAAGCTTTATCAGCGATCATCGACGGCAATGTGACCACTTTGATTGCTGCCGGCGTGCTGTTCTGGAGAGGCTCCGGTACCGTTAAGGGATTTGCTTCCACACTGGCTATCGGTATCGTTTTATCCATGATTACCGCGCTGTTTATTACCAAGTTTGTCTTAAACACACTGTTCAACTTAGGATTCCAGGATCCGAAGTTTTACGGGACAAAGACAGATAAGAAGACCATTGATTTCCTTGGAAAGAGGAAAATCTGGTTTGCAGTATCCTTAGTGGTTATCGTGATTGGTCTCGGCGGTCTTGTAATCAATAAGACACAGACCGGCGATATCTTAAACTACAGCATGGAGTTTAAGGGTGGTACTTCTACCAATGTAACATTTAATGAAGATATGACCCTGGACGAGATCTCTTCCAAGGTAGTTCCGGTTGTGGAAAATGTAACCGGCGACGCCCAGGTTCAGACGCAGAAGGTTGCGGGAACCAATGAAGTAATTATTAAAACGAGAACCTTAACAGTTGAAGAAAGACAGGCATTAGACCAGGCAATGGTTGATAATTTCGGCGTGGAGGCCGAGAAGATTACGGCGGAGAGTATCTCCGGTGCGATCAGCAAGGAGATGAAAGAGGATGCAATCATCGCTGTTATCATCGCCACCATCTGTATGCTGCTTTATATCTGGCTGCGGTTTAAGGATATTAAGTTCGCGGGAAGCGCTGTACTGGCACTGCTTCATGATGTTCTCGTCGTGCTTGCGTTCTATGCGCTGCTTAAGTGGTCCGTTGGCTCTACCTTTATCGCATGTATGCTGACGATTGTGGGCTACTCCATCAACGCGACAATCGTTATCTTCGACCGTATCCGCGAGAATCTGAAGGTTCACAGCAAACTGGAACTGGCAGAGATCGTAAATATGAGTATTACACAGACCTTTACGAGAAGTATTAATACCTCTTTAACTACGTTTGTCATGGTATTTGTACTGTTCCTTCTCGGTGTATCCTCGATCCGCGAGTTTGCGCTTCCGCTGATGGTTGGTATCGTATGCGGAACGTATTCTTCTGTCTGCATCACCGGTTCTTTATGGTATGTAATGACCGTTTACAAGAATAAACGTATGGAAGAGAAGAAGGCTGCTGAAAAGGCATCCAGGGCGGCTGCGAAGAGCTCCAAAAAATAAGTGTGAGTTGATACAAACTAAAAAATAAAAGTCAGGAATCAGAATGAATTATAAAATCATTGCAAAGGATGGCCGTGCAAAGCGGGCGGAAGTCAACACGGTGCACGGAACCATCCAGACTCCGGTATTCATGAATGTCGGTACGGTTGGTGCCATCAAGGGCGCTGTCTCCACGGATGATTTAAAGGAGATCAGGACTCAGGTAGAATTGTCCAATACGTATCACCTTCATGTGAGAACCGGGGATAAGTTAATTAAGGAATTCGGCGGACTCCACAGGTTCATGAACTGGGACCGCCCCATCCTCACGGACTCCGGTGGGTTTCAGGTCTTTTCCTTAACCGGTTTGAGGAAAATCAAAGAGGAAGGCGTCTATTTCCAGTCCCATATCGACGGCCACCGTATCTTTATGGGACCGGAGGAGAGTATGCAGATCCAGTCGAATCTGGGCTCTACCATCGCCATGGCGCTGGACGAGTGTCCTCCTCACCCGGCGACCAGGGAGTATATGATAAACAGTGTTGACCGGACCACCAGGTGGCTGGAGCGCTGCAAAGCGGAGATGGCGAGACTCAACAGTCTGCCGGATACCATCAATCGGGAACAGCTGTTATTCGGAATCAACCAGGGCGGTACGTATGAAGATATCCGTATCAGACATGCGAAGACCATCTCCGCCATGGATCTCGACGGATATGCGCTGGGAGGCCTGGCCGTGGGCGAGAGCCACGAGGAGATGTACCGGATTTTGGATGAGACGGTGCCGTATCTTCCGGAGAATAAGCCTACCTATTTGATGGGCGTCGGAACACCGGCCAATATCCTGGAGGCGGTGGACCGGGGCGTGGATTTCTTCGACTGTGTCTATCCGTCGAGAAACGGCCGCCACGGCCATGTCTATACGAACCAGGGCAAACGGAACTTATTTAATTCCAGGTATGAGCTGGATCACAGTCCAATCGAAGAGGGATGCGGCTGCCCGGCCTGCCGGTCCTACAGCAGAGCATATATCCGGCATTTGTTAAAAGCAAAAGAAATGCTCGGGATGAGATTATGTGTCTTGCATAATTTGTACTTTTATAATACAATGATGGAAGAGATTCGCGACGCAATCGAACAGCACCGTTATGCGGAGTACAAAGCAGAAAAGCTTGCCGGCATGATGGCGGTACAGGCTGAGAAGTAAGGACAATGATACCGCGGCGAGGCGGCGGATCGTTAATAAGGAGGAAATGATTTATGGCATTAGCAACCAGCGGCGGAATGGGTATGGGATTCTGGATTATCTATATCGCGGTAATCTTCGGCTTCATGTATTTTATCGCAATCAGACCGCAGAAGAAGGAAAAGAAGAAACAGCAGGAACTGCTTGCAAGCATTGCAATTGGTGACAGTGTTTTGACAACCAGCGGTTTTTACGGTGTGATTATCGACATGACTGATGATACCGTGATTGTTGAGTTCGGCAATAATAAGAACTGCAGAATTCCGATGCAGAAGGCTGCGATTGTTCAGGTGGAGAAACCGGAAGTATAAGAAGCAAACCTGATAAAGTAAAACAGGATAGAGAACTGGCTGTGGAGAATCAGAGAGTTGATTTTCTGCAGCCGGTTCTTTTTGTTTCTGTGTGATTCAAAAGGATGTTAAAAAATAACAATTAAAACTTTCCAATTTGAGGTAATTAAACAAATAAACTTGCTATTTCTACAAGAACAAGGTAAAATATCCCAATAGGCTATCTTGCTATTAGAAATAAATGTTTAAAAATAACAAAATAATGTTGACTTCAAACAAACAATGTGGTAATATCTCGGTATAGATGTTAGAAACAAACATAAGGGGAAAGGAATTGAGAAACAATATGAGAGAAATTATCACATTGAAATGGGAGAAAGGGAATCTGTTTTTGTTAGACCAAACACTCCTTCCGAATACGGTTACGTATGTGGCCTGTAAGTCACTGGAGGACGTCTATCAGGCGATCCAGACTATGATTGTCAGAGGGGCGCCGGCCATCGGTGTGTCAGCCGGATACGGTATGGTCCTTTCTGCCAACGCTTTTGATGGAACAGAAACAGCATCATTTCTGGATTACTTCAGAGAACAGGGTGAATACTTAAAATCCTCCCGTCCTACTGCGGTAAACTTGATGTGGGCCGCTGACAGAATGGTGAAAAGAGCAGAAACCCTGGTTGATGAGGGGTATCCCATGGAGGCTGTAAAGAAGGAGCTGGAAGCGGAAGCTGTGGCGATTCATGAGGAAGACAAGCAGACAAACAGAAATATCGGAGAAAATCTCTTAAGCCTCTTAAAGGATGGAGACACTGTGCTGACTCACTGCAATGCCGGAAGCCTGGCAACCTCGGAATACGGCACCGCACTGTCTGTCTTCTATATGGCTCAGGAAAAAGGCATGAACATTAAAGCCTTCGCAGATGAAACGAGACCGAGACTCCAGGGCGCCAACTTGACTGCATTTGAGCTGGTGGAACACGGTGTCGATGTGACACTGATCTGTGACAATATGGCTGCAGTAGTCTTATCACAGGGAAAGATCAATGCTCTTATCGTTGGCTGTGACCGTGTAGCGGCGAATGGTGATACGGCGAACAAAATAGGGACCTTTAGTGTAAGTGTCCTGGCAAATCAGTTTCATGTACCGGTCTATATTGCGGCACCGACGACCACGATTGATATGGAGTGTCCAACTGGAAAAGAGATCCCGATCGAGGAGAGAAGCAGGGAAGAAGTTCTTTGCATTAATGGGGAATATATCGCCCCGAAGGAGGTAAAGACATACAATCTGGCATTTGATGTGACACCGGCCGAATATATTACGGCCATTGTAACGGAGAAAGGGATTGTTTACCCTCCTTTCCGTGACAATTTAAAGATACTGATGAAAAAATAGGGAAGAGGTGAAAGGAAGCTGCCTTTCATTTCGACCGGAAACGCCGGAAATAAGGCGTTCACTTGAAAGGAGGCAGGTATGAAAACATTTAGCGCAGAAGAAAGAAAAAAATTTATTCTGGATTACGTAAAAGAGAATGAATTCGTAGACATCACTTATTTAAAGGATACGCTGATGGTGTCTGAGATGACCATTCGGAGAGATTTAAAGAAGCTGGAAGAGGATAACAGCCTGGTAAGAGTGCTGGGAGGTGCAAGAAGCATTCCCGGAGGTACGTATGAAGATCCGGTGGACAAACGGGTGAAATTTCACTCGGAGGAGAAGGACAGGATCGCCAGATATGCGGCATCCCTGGTAAATGAAGGTGATTCAATCTTTATGGATGCCAGCAGTACGGTGTATGCCATGGCAGATTATTTAGAGGTTCATGCTACTGTAATTACCAATAACATCAGTATCTGCATGAAACTGAAAGACAAAGAGAAAATTGACGTAATCCTGATCGGAGGAAGTTTAAGAAAGAGCGCCATGTCTCTGGTAGGGATCGAAGCAGTCCGTATGCTGGATAACTATTATGTGGATAAGGCATTTCTTTCTTCCAAATCGGTGGATGAGAAGCATGGTATTTCCGACGCTACGCGTGATGAGGCGGAGGTTAAGAAGGCGATGATTAAGGCCAGCGAGGAAGTCTATTTCCTGATGGATCATCACAAGCTGGCGAGCAGGGCCTTTTACAGGGTCTGTGGCCTGGAGGAAATTACGGAGCTGATTGTAGATGCTTCGGATGATGAATATGTAACAGAATTTGCGGAAGAATGCAGAAAGAACAATAAACGTATCTGCTGTGTCTGATAAGGTACAGCACAAGGAGAAGGAGAGGACGATCATGAAGAAAGTATGGGCAATCTGTTTAACGGCAGCTTTAACGGCAGGCATGCTTGCGGGATGTGGAAGCGCAAAGACATCAGATACGGCTGGGGAGAGCGTATCGACAAAGGCATCTGTTGGCGAGGAGAAGAAGGACGGGGATTTAAGTGTACTTCTTCTCGTTCCGGGAACTCTGGGGGACAAGTCTTTCTTTGATTCCGCCAATGCAGGACTGGCACTCATCGAGGATCATTATGGTGCCAGCACAAAGGTAGTGGAGATGGGAACGGATATCACTAAATATTCCGCTACACTGGAAGATGTGATCCATGAGGGCTGGGATATTATCATTACGGGAGGCGTCAATATTTCCCAGCCTCTTCAGGAAGCGGCTGAGGAGTATCCGGATCAGAAGTTTATCTTATACGATGAGAGCGTAGACTTTTCAGACGGAGCCAATTCCAATATTTATTGTATGACCTATAAGTGTTATGAAGGCGGTTATCTGGCCGGTGTGCTGGGAGCTTCCGCTTCGAAAACCGGGCAGTTGGGATTTGCAGGCGGATTCGATATTCCTCTGATTAATGACTGGCTGGTGGGATACATAGAGGGGGCCAGGACTGTTAACCCGGATATCAAGATTAACACAGGTTATATGAACAGCTTTACAGATGCGGCCAAAGGTAAAGAGATTGGAATCGCGTTATATCATGCAGAAGCTGACATCGTATTTCAAGCGGCAGGCGGTGCAGGTCTGGGAGTTTTAGATGCGGCTAAGGAGACCGGCAATCATGCGATCGGAACAGATTCAGACCAGTCAGAACTATTCTCCAGCGATGCAGAGAAGGCAGATGCCATATATGCGTCTATTTTAAAACGTGTTGATATTTCCATTGAGAAGGCCGTTGGTGATTACCTGGATGGGAAACTGGAATTCGGTACTGTAAAGACGTATGGTTTGTCAGACGGCTGCATAGAAATCACGGACAATAGCTGGTATCAGAAGAACGTGCCTGCAGCAGCAAGAGAAAAGGTAGCTGAGGCGAAGCAGAATATCATCGACGGGAAGGTCGAAATCAAAAGCGCATTTGATATGACAGATGAGGAAATCGCATCGCTGAAGGGCGAGGTTCAGCCATAAGCGCAGAGAGGTGATACGGATGGAGAAGGCCAGAGAAATTTTAAGCATGAAAAATATCACAAAAGTATACGGCAATGGAGTTTTGGCCAACTCTCATGTGGATTTTTCTATAAATAAAGGAGAAATTCATGCGCTGATGGGGGAAAACGGAGCCGGAAAATCAACACTTATGAAGATTCTGTTTGGAACCCAGCAACCGGATGAAGGCACGATACAACTGGACGGAAAAACGGTAAAGATCGCTTCCTCTAATGATGCCCTGCGGCTTGGAATCGGGATGGTACACCAGCATTTTAAGCTGGTGCCATCTCTTACCGTGGCAGAAAATATTGTATTGGGAAAAGAACCGAAAAAGAACGGTTTTCTGGACCGGAAAAAGGCGGTTGAAATCACCAGAGCACTTTCTGAGCGATTCCGGTTTGATGTGGATCCGACGGCAGCCGTCAGTGATTTGTCAGTCGGAAAGAAACAGAAGGTAGAGATTTTGAAGGCGCTGTACCGAGAGGTAAAACTGTTGATTTTAGATGAACCCACCGCAGTTTTGACTCCACAGGAGACAGAGGAACTGTTTGAGCAGTTAAACAAGCTGAGGGAAGCTGGTCTTACCATCATCTTTATTTCTCACAAGCTGAATGAAATTAAGGAGATATGCCAGAGAATTACCATCATGCGCCATGGCAAAAGCGTAGGTACTTATGATGTTGCGGGACTGACGGTCGAAGATATATCGAAATTGATGGTGGGCCGCGATATCATATTGAAGGTAGAAAAAAAACCGGCAAAACCGAAAGAAGTCAGACTGTCTGTGCGAAATTTGAGCTGTAAGAATGAAGTGGGCCGGCAGGTGCTGGATCGAGTTTCATTTTCTGTGCGTTCGGGAGAAATTCTGGGAATTGCCGGAGTGGAGGGCAGCGGTCAGGAGGAACTGGTAGAATTGATTACCGGAATGAGGCATCTGGACAGACGAAATGGAGAAGTGCTGATCGGTGCAGAACGAACGGCGGGCTGTTCTGTTAAGGAGATCAGGCGAAAGGGGATGTCCTATATTCCGGAGGACCGTATGGTCTATGGGGCAGCAGGCCACGTTACCATTCGGGAGAACATGATTTCCAGTATTTGTGATTCTGATCAGGTAAATTCCGGACTGTTTCTCAATAAAAAGAAGATCGACCGCTGGGTTGAGGCAGGCATTCGTGATTACGATATTCGCTGCGGAAGTCCTCTCGATGAGATTGGTATGCTGTCAGGAGGAAATATGCAGAAGGTAATTGTAGCACGGGAGTTTTCCACAGAACCGTCGATTTTAATTGCAGATCAGCCGACACGGGGCGTTGATGTGGGGGCGATCGAATTTATTCATAAAAAGATTGTGGAAATTCGTGACAGAGGCTGTGCGGTCCTTCTGGTTTCTGCGGATCTTAATGAGATTCTGGAACTCTCGGACAGTATTATTGTTATGTGCCAGGGAAGAATTTCCGGATATTTCCCTCAGGCAAAGGAAATGAGTGAAGAAGAGCTGGGGTATTACATGCTTGGTGTTAAGAACCAGCCGGAGGAAGATTTAAGGAGGGCCTGCTGTGAAGAATAAGAATAAAATCATGTCCCGGTTTGAGCTGTTGAGAACTCTTCTGGCTGTCGGAATCGCCGTGATATTTGCGGTTGTCATTATCTTTCTGGTAAGCAGCCAGCCTCTGGAGGCTATCTACAAGTTCTTTGTGGCTCCACTTACCTCATTCCGTTATATTGCCAATATTATTGAGCTTATGACGCCGCTGTTATTCACCGGTCTGGCAGTTACCTTCATACTTCAGACGAAGGTTTACAATCTTGCCGTGGAAGGAATGTTCTATGCGGGAGGACTGGCAGCCGCCCTGGTGGCTACCCTGCTTAAGATGGGGCCGGGCGTTCACGCATTTGCCGCCCTGTTTGCCGGCCTTGCTGCCGGAGCGCTGATTGCATTTCTGCCGGCTGTTTTAAAATTAAAGTTTGAGGCCAATGAAATCGTATCTTCTCTGATGCTAAATTACATTACCTTCTATATTGGGGATTTTCTCTTAAAGACTTATATGAAAGATCCCAAAAGCACGCATGTGGCTTCTCTGAAATTCGCGAAGACGGCAAGGCTGTTTGAATTTACGAGAGGAATCCATTTAGGGCTTGTGATTGCGGTAATTCTTGTAGTCGCAGCGTGGCTCTTCCTGTACCATACGAAATGGGGTTACGCCATCCGCATGTGCGGGGAGAATAAAAATTTTGCAAAGTATTCGGGAATTGGAGTGACAGGGACGATACTGCTGTCTCAGATTATCGGCGGGGCAGTGGCAGGTCTGGGCGGAGCGGCATATATGATGGGATCTCAGCAGCGTTTTAACTGGGAATGGCGGTCGGGATACGGCTGGGATGGCCTGATCATCGCTATCATTGCGAGAAATAATCCGAAGTTTGTTCCTGCGGGCGCGTTCCTTTTGGCTTATCTGAGAATCGGGTCCGATATAATGAGCCGTGGAACTGATGTGCAGAACGAAGTGGTTTCCATCATTCAGGGTGTTATCATCGTCCTGATAGCAGCTACCGGTTTCCTTGCCGGTTATAAGAAGAAACTGACTGTAAAAATGACAAGAGAAGCGGCTGACGCGTAAAGGAGGAGCAAAATGAAGATATTGGAGATTGTTACATCGGTCAGCTTCCTGTTTTCGATTATCCGCATGACGACGCCGATTCTGTATGCTTCCATGTCATATCTGGTGGCGGATTTAGCAGGTGTTACGAACATCGGGATCGAGGGAATGATGCTGACCTGCGCCCTGATTGGTGTTGTGGCCAGTGCAGCGTTTGGAGGAAATGCGTTCCTTGGCTTTACGGCAGCTGTTCTTGTCGGTGCATTGCTGGGAATCTTGATGTGCTTTATTGTTACAAAGCTTAAGACGGATCCGACCATCACGGGTATTGCTTATAACCTGACGGCTGCCGGAGGTACGGTGTTTCTTCTGTACCTGGCAGTAGGGGAAAAAGGAATTTCTTCATCCTTAAAAAGCGGTGTGCTTCCTCAGGTGAATATTCCGTGGATCAAGGACATTCCGGTCCTGGGAACCGTGATATCCGGGCATAATGTACTGACGTATGCGGCCCTCCTGCTGATCGCCATACTTACCATATTCCTGTACAAGACATCACTGGGGCTTCACATCAGAAGCTGTGGAGAAAATCCGGAAGCGCTGGAGTCTGTAGGCGTACATGTGCTGCAGGTAAAATATATTGCGCTGGCAATCAGCGGAATGCTGGCCGCTATGGGAGGCGCCTATATGTCCATGGGCTACGTATCGTATTTCGTAAAAGACATGACGGCAGGAAGAGGATTTATTGCGATTGCTGCCGCCTCGCTGGGAGGTAATAAACCGGTGCCGACACTGCTTGTCTGTCTGCTGTTTGGAGTTGCAGATGCCTTTGCGGTAAATCCGGGAACGCAGAACATGGGGATTCCGACGGAATTAGTCAGTACCATTCCATATATTGTAACAGTAATTGTACTGGTCATTTATTCTTACAAGAAGATGGTGGATAAGAGAAGGGCGGCAGCGGCCTGATAAGAAAGGAAAATGAAAAAAATGGAAAAGATTGTACCAATAATAGACATTCCCTATAACAAGATTGCAGCAAGAGTAATCGCCTGCGGCGACCCTGCACGGGCAGAAAAAATATCAAAACGGCTGGATCATGTAGAAGTAGTGGCAAAGAGCCGGGAATACTGGACATTTAATGGAACCTACAAGGGCGTTCCCGTGACGGTATCTTCCCACGGCGTAGGCGGAAACGGGGCCTCTGTAAGCTTTGAAGGATTGATTCTGGGAGGAGCAAAAGTCATTATCCGTGTTGGAACCTGTGGGACCCTGCAAAAAGATATGCCTCAGGGTGCGCTGATTATCGCCACAGCTGCGTGCCGGGATGACGGAATTACGCCACAGTTCATTCCGATTTCCTATCCTGCAGTTGCGTCCATGGATGTAGTAGCGGCCATGCAGGAAGCGGCAAAAGAAATTAATCCTGATGCGAGAACAGGGATTATCACTACATCGGGTCTGTTTTATACGGGTCTGATGCCTACCAATAACCGTCTGTTTTCGGAAGCAGGAGTTCTGGCGATGGAAAATGAAGCGTCCGTTCTCTTCGTTATTGCTTCGGTGAGAGGGATAAAAGCCGGCTGTATTGTGGCGGCAGATGGTCCGTGTTTTGAATTTGTAGGATCTGAGGAGTTTGATCATTATCCGGAGAAGATGGCGAAGGCTGTGGAAGATGAGATTATGATCGCGCTGGAAAGCATTATTAAGGTGGAAGTGTAAGGAGGCGGAAAATATGAAGACAGGTATCTGGGGAGCCGGCAATATTGCGCATACTCATGCGGAGGCGCTGAAGGCCAGCGGGATTAAAATCGGAGCAATTGTAGATGTCAGTGAGGAAAAGGCAAAGGCATTTGCCGAAGAATTTTCTATTGAGAAATGGGGAACTGATTCTTCGATTCTTCTGGACGATGAGATTACAACCGTCCATGTATGTACACCGCCTAATCTCCATTATGATATGGTAATGAAGCTTTTGGATCATAAGAAAAATGTGCTGTGTGAAAAGCCTCTGTGCTTTGATGACAGCCAGGCGGAAGAACTGGCCAGACGCGCGAAAGAGTGTGGAGTAGTATGTGCCATTAATTTTAATGTCAGATTCCATATGGCGTGTCAGAAGGCGAGAAAACTGGTGGAATCGGAAGAATTTGGCCGCGTCAATATGATACACGGAAACTATTTACAGGAGTTTAACGCGTTTCCGGCGCCTGTTGACTGGCGCTACAATCCTGTTCTGGCAGGCCGGATGCGCGCGGTGACAGAGATTGGAACACACTGGTTTGACATAGCCCAGTATATTTCCGGCCGGAAGGTAAAAGCTCTTTCTGCCAACTTTGGACGTTTTTATCCAAAGAGGTATGTGGAAGACCGTACGATGTATCCTGATTCTGGCGATGGGAAACGGAAGGAAACGATAGAAGTCTGCTCTGAGGATGCGGCAGCTATTAATTTGAAATTTGACAATGGGGCAATCGGAACGGTGCTCTTATCAGAAGTGTCTCAGGGGAGAATTAACCGGATCACACTGGAAGTGACAGGGGAAAAGAAAAATCTGTGGTGGAATTCAGAGGATAACAATATTTTAAACACCGCATCCAAAGGAAGCGGTGTAAACTCGGAGATATTTGGGTTTGGCAATGGTTTTATGGATACATTCCGGAGTCTTGTGGATAGTTTTTATGAAGATGTAAAGCGTGGTTGTGTGTCGGAAGCACCGGTTTATCCTACCTTTTTCGATGGCAGAGACATCGTGAAACTCTGTAATGCAATGCTTGAAAGTGCGGATTCGGAGGGAAAGTGGGTTGTGGTTGAATGATAGAATCCATAATTAATGAACTGAAGCTTGTACCGCTGGCTGGGGAAGGAGGCATGTACCGGTATCTCTACGCCGGCGAAAAGGATTCTGCGGGAAGAGAGTCTTACAGTTCCATCTATTATCTTTTGACGGAACGCTCTTTTTCCCATATGCACAGATTGAAAACGGATGAAATCTACCATTACTATATGGGAGATGGCCTGGAACTTCTTCTCCTGTATCCGGATGGAACTGCAGAAATAAAAGTTTTGGGAACACGTCTGTCTGAAGGGGAAGTCCCGCAGCTTCGTGTTCCGGCAGGTGTCTGGCAGGGATCGGTTGTGGCTCATGGAGGCAAATACTGTCTGGTGGGAACAACGATGGCTCCGGCATATTTGCCGGAAGACTACGAACACGGTGATGCAGAAACACTGTGTGCCGGATATCCGGATGCTGAAGCCGCTGTAAGAAGGCGCTGCGGCGAAGCGGTTGCGCGATGAGGAAATAATATGATTAAAAAATGGAAAGAAATTCTGATGGTCATCGTTGGTTCTATGATGATGGGAGCCAGCATTGATCTATTCGTCCAGGCAGACTTTGGGCTGGATCCACTGTCGCTGTTTCAGGCGGGACTGGGACGTGTGCTGCACCTTTCTTTGGGGACGACATCTCAGGTCCTGATGATCTCCATCATTATCCTTCTGTTCTTTATCGACAGAAAACGGATTGGAATAGGCTCAATCTTAAACAGCGTGCTTGTAGGAACATTTATCAAATGGTTTTCTCCGATGATCTGCACCGGAGGCGGAGCTGCTGCAGAGCGTCTCCTGTGCCTTCTGGCAGGGCTGATTCTCATGGGGGTGGGAATCGGGACATACGTAGCTGCAGGTCTTGGCGAAGCGGGAATGGATGCCATGATGATGTATTTATCCGGAAAGCTGAAAAAGAATGTGAATGTGACAAGAATCTCCATCGATATTCTGCTTTCCATCACGGGCTTTCTTCTGGGAGGAAAACTGGGGGGCGCTACTGTCGTATCTATGGTGGTAAACGGTTATATGATTCAGTTTACCATTGAACTGATCGGGCGAATCAGGAAGAACAGGGCTGTAATAGAAGTGGGAGGGCAGTGATTATGCGATATATGACAGAAAAGGAGGCCAGGAGAGTGCTGACGGACCTGGGAAGGCGGTCTTATGAGCGTGCGTACGTTGCAGCCAATGATGGTAATATCAGCTGCAGAATTTCAGAGGATACTATTTTGATTACTCCATCAGGCGTGTCAAAAGGATACATGACGGACGATATGATGGTGAAGGCTGCGTTAGACGGCAGCGTGCTGTCTGAGGGGAAGCCTTCCTCAGAGATGAAGATGCACTTGAGAATCTATCGGGAGGATCCGGAGATTTGCGGTGTCACACATCTTCATCCTCCATTTGCCACCGCATTTTCTGCGGCTGGAATCCCTTTAAACAGAGCGATCCTGACGGAGGCCGTGATGGCAGTAGGGGTTGTGCCTGTCGCACCTTACGCTCTTCCGGGAACGGAAGAGGTTCCGGAATCCATCGCTCCGTTTATTCATGATTACAACAGCGTCCTGTTGGCGAATCACGGTGCGCTGAGCTGGGGAAAAGATGTATATCAGTCCTTTTATTTTATGGAATCAGTGGAACAGTGTGCCAGGATTCAGTTGTATCTGAATATGCTGGGAAGCAGCGCCACGCTCCATGAGGAGCAGGTGGAACGGCTTCTTGAAATGCGGAAGGTCTGGAACATTGACAGAGGCGGAATTCCGGTCACGGGGAAAATGTTAATTTAAAAGGAATAAAATAAAACAGCAGGAAGACTCCGTTTTCCCGACAAACGGCCGTATTATAGGCCCCGTCGGGAGGACGGGGTCTTTTTCCTTGACAGGAGAGTCTTTCTTGTATATAATTCAAAAGTGAACAGTTCAAAAATGAACAATTTTAGAAAGGTAAAATCATGGAACAGAAAGATGAGGGCTACTTTGCTTACTATGCAAAGATAGACAAGGTATATAGAAAATTGTGTGCCCTGGAAGTTGCGGAATACTGTTTTACTCCCAACGAGATCGTGGTGCTGATGTTTCTGGCCAACAATCCCGGTTATGACAGTGCGTCGGATATCGCTCATTTCCGCAACATTTCCAAGGGGCTGGTGGCAAAATCCGTAGAGACACTGTGCGAAAGGGGCTATTTAAGAGCGGGAAAGGACTTAAAGGACAGGAGACTCATCCATCTGTCCCTGACGGATAAGAGCGATGACATTGTGGCGAGACTCAGAAAATGCCGTCAGGAATTTGCAGGAAAGCTGTATGCCGGCGTGCCCCAGGAGGATATGGAGGCCATGGCGCGCACGACGAAGGTGATCAATGAAAATCTCGACAATATCTTGAAAGGAATGAAATAAATGGAACCAAATAAGGGAAAAGAGAATGAACTGGGTACCGAGAGTGTAGGGAAGCTGCTTTTCCGGCTGTCTATGCCCGCCATCGCGGCACAGGTGATCAATGTGATGTACAACATGGTTGACCGCATGTATATCGGTCATATTCCTGGAGTCGGGGCGGCCGCGCTGACAGGGGTCGGCGTTACGATGCCGGTCATCATGGCGATCACTGCATTTGCCTATTTTATCAGCATGGGAGGCGCGCCGCGTTCCTCCATCATGCTGGGCAGAAACGAGAAGGACAAGGCGGAAAAGATCCTTGGAAACTGTACGACGATGCTGGTGGTGCTTGCCCTGATTCTCACTGCGGTATTTCTGGTGTTCGGGCGTTCGATTCTGCTGTTGTTCGGAGCCAGTGAAAATACGATCGGATATGCCTGGGATTACATGAAGATTTATGCTCTGGGTACCATCTTTGTGCAGCTGGCACTGGGACTGAATGCGTTTATTACCGCTCAGGGCTACGCCAAAACCAGTATGTATACGGTGCTGATCGGCGCTGTCTGCAATATCATCCTGGATCCCATCTTTATATTCGGCCTGAATATGGGCGTGAAGGGGGCCGCGCTGGCAACCATCCTTTCCCAGGCGGTCTCCTCTGTCTGGGTGCTGCGTTTCCTCACCTCGGAGAAGAGCTCGCTGCGAATTAAAAGAAAGGGATTAAAACTGGAGGCAGGCGTTATTCTTCCCTGCATGGCATTGGGTACCTCCCCGTTTATCATGGCATTTACGGAAAGTATTCTGTCTGTCTGCTTCAATTCTTCCCTGCTTCGCTATGGCGGAGACGTGGCGGTAGGTGCCATGACGATATTGAGCAGCGTCATGCAGTTTTCCATGCTTCCGCTGCAGGGACTGACACAGGGCTCCCAGCCCATCGTCAGCTTTAACTACGGGGCGGGGAATGCGGAACGAGTGAAAAAGACTTTTAAAATCCTGTTTCTCTGCTGTATCGGTTATTCCACGCTGCTGTGGGCGCTCTCCATGTTCTGCCCTCAGATTTTCATCATGATTTTTACCAGCGATGCTGCGCTGACGGAATATACACACTGGGCGATCCGGATTTACATGGCGGCTTCCCTGATGTTTGGCGCGCAGGTGGCGTGCCAGCAGACCTTTATCGCTCTGGGAAATGCCAAAGTATCCGTATTTCTGGCACTGCTGCGCAAGGTGTTTTTGCTGATTCCGCTGATTTTCATTCTTCCGCGCTTTGTCGAGAATCAGACCATGGGTGTGTTCTTAGCTGAACCTGTGGCAGATTTCTGCGCGGTTTGTGTTACAGTCACCATGTTCAGCGTATCTTTTAAAAAGATACTTGCCAGAATGGAAGGAGGAAAAAAATAATGAGTATGTCAGTTAAAGAGGCGGAGAAACTATTTGAAAAGCTTCCAAAGGCAGAGCTGGGATTCTTTCCGACACCGTTTTACCGGCTGGACCGCCTTTCGAAGGAACTGGGAGTGAATCTTTATATAAAACGCGACGATTTCACCGGTATGAATCTGTTTGGCGGAAATAAGGTGCGCAAGCTTCAGTATCTGATGGGGGCTGCCATGAGCTGCGGCTGTGAATACGTCTTTACCTTTGGGGCGACCCAGTCGAACCACGCCATGCAGACGGCAGCCGCATGCCGGCGCTGTGGCTTAAAGCCGGTGCTGTATCTGGTTGCCATTGTGAAGCCGGACGAGGACGATTTAAGGGCCAATCTGCTTCTGGACCGCATCCTGGATGCGGAGGTCCATATCGTGGAGATTCTGGAGGGAGAGACGGAGGAGGAAGCGGAAGAACGCGCAGTTATTCTTGCGAGGGAACACATGGCCCGTCTGAATAAAGAAGCAGGCCGGTGTATCTGCTATGAGGTCCCTATGGGCGGAGCCAGTCCGGTGGGGTCCGTGGGATTCATCGAGGGCTATGTGGAGCTGGAGAAACAGCTGTCCGCTATGGGCCTCCGGGCTGATTACGTCTTCCATGCCACCGGAACCGGCGGAACCATGGCGGGGCTGGCCGCGGGACGAAATCTGGTCGGTTCAGGGACTGAGATTATCTCCATCAATGTCAGCGCGAAAGATCCGGAGTATCCAAACCGGACGGCCGCACTGGCCAATGAGAGCTTAAAGCTGATTGGAGCCGGAATCACGGTGGAAGCGGAGCGGGATATCCATACTGATTTAAATTATTATCTGCCCGGCTATGAGATCCCCAACGAGGCGGCATCCGAAGCGATTAAGCTGCTGGCGGAGAAGGAAGGGCTTCTTACTGATCCGGTCTATACGGGAAAGGCCTTTGCCGGCATGCTGGATTACATCAGGACCGGAAAGGTTCCGGCCGGAAGCAGTGTGGTGTTCTGGCATACGGGCGGGGCTACCGCGTTATTTGCGGAGAAGGAGATACTTGGAGACTTGTTTGAGTAAAAAAGGAGTACTGCGCACATGATTTGCCGCAGTACTCCTTTTGCCATTCACTTCTAAATCCATCCTCCATCCAGTCCAATGATCTGCCCGGTCAGATAGGAGTTCTTATATCCCAGGTGGTAGACCAGATCGGCGACCTCCTCCGCCTGCCCAAGGCGTCCGGCGGGAATCTCTTCGATCAGGGCGATGAGTTCGTCCTCCTCCAGGAAACGGTTCATCTCCGTATCGATGGCGCCGCACGCAACCGCGTTTACCTGGACGTTGCTGGGAGCCAGTTCCTTGGCCAGCGCCTTGGTAAATGCATTGATTCCGCCCTTCGTCGCCGAGTATGCGACTTCACAGGAAGCGCCGGAGACGCCCCATACGGAGGAAATGTTGATGATCTTCCCCTGCTTCTTCTCCACCATACCGGGAACGGCCAGTTTGCAGCAGTTGAAGACCGAGGTTAAATTGGTCCGTATGATCCGGTCCCAGGATTCCGTGCTCATGTCCTGTAAGAGGCCGATATAGGAAATCCCCGCGTTGTTTACCAGGACGTCAAGCGTTCCAAACTGCTTCCGGATCTGGTCGAACAGAATCCGGCACTGTTCCATGTCGCCCATATCGCCCATGTAGGCGAGGCAGGAAATCTGATACGTTTCCAGCTCTTTTTTGGTCTGCAGGAGCCTCTCCTCGCTGTGAAGGCAGTTGATTACCACATTATATCCTTTTTTTGCAAATTTTACCGCAATGGCTTTTCCGATTCCTCTGGAAGCGCCCGTAACCAGCACTGTTTTTTTTGCCATGAATCTCACCCTTTCTTTTCATCCTGGTAAGCCGGATCGATCCCGTCTTCCGTCACTTCTATTTTACCAAAGGTAATTTTTTAATTCAATAGGATTCGGTTATCAACTCCGGTGACTTTGTCACAAAAGAAAGCATTGCATACTTGGAAGAGAGTGCGATATAATGAGACTATGAATTATTTCATGACAAATAAAATATTCCAGGCGGCCGGAATCGGGTGATTGCGTGCCGCGGAGGAAGAATTGATACAGGAAGGATGGAAATCAGATGGAAAAGATTTACGATGTGGTAATTATCGGTTCAGGTCCGGCAGGACTTACGGCGGCAATCTATGCCAAACGTGCGGAACTGGAGACCGTTGTCATTGAAAAGGAGATCGCCAGCGGCGGTCAGGTGCTCAACACGTATGAGGTAGATAACTATCCGGGACTTCCGGGAATCAACGGATACGATCTGGGAATGAAGTTCCGGGAACACGCGGATAAGCTGGGAGCAGAGTTCGTGACCGACGATGTGGTGCGCGTGGAGAAGGCAGACGGCCTCTTTACCGTAACCTGCGAAGAGGAGAGCTATACGGCGAAGACTGTCATTATATCGACCGGCGCCAGCCACAGGAAGCTGGCAGTGCCGGGTGAGGAGGAACTGACCGGTATGGGCGTGTCCTACTGCGCTACCTGCGACGGGGCATTTTTCCGCAACCGCGTGACTGCTGTGACAGGAGGCGGGGATGTGGCCATCGAGGATGCGATCTTCCTTTCCAGAATGTGCAAAAAGGTGTATCTGATTCACCGCAGAGACGAACTGCGCGGTGCCAGGACTCTGCAGACCCAGCTGTTTTCCCTGGATAACGTGGAAGTTCTGTGGGATACGGTTGTGGAGAAGATTAACGGCAAAGACCAGGTGGAGTCTGTCACGCTTAAGAATGTCAAAACCGAGGAATCTAAGGAACTTCCGGTAGACGGTGTGTTCATTGCGGTGGGAATCAATCCCCAGAGCAGTGCGTTCGACGGCCTTGTGGAGATGGATCACGGATACATTCAGGCGGGAGAGGACTGTGAGACATCTGTTCCCGGTATTTTCGCGGCAGGAGATGTGAGAACGAAACAGTTAAGGCAGGTATCCACAGCTGTGGCGGATGGAGCGAACGCCATCACCAGCGTGGAGCGTTACCTTACCGCTAATTTTTAAATAACAGAAAAGGCGGCCGCACCGGTGATGGTTCGATCACTGGTGCGGCCGCCTTTTCTGTTTCCTGCTTTTATCTTATCTTCGATCAGAACTCCGGCTCAATCAGTCCGTATGTTCCGCCTTTTCTCTTATAAACCACGTTTACCTCTTCTGTATCTGCATTTAAGAATACGTAGAAGTTGTGTCCGAGAAGCTCCATCTGTACGCAGGCTTCCTCTGGATCCATGGGTTTCACTGCAAATTTTTTGGATTTAACAATCTGGATTTCTTCCTCTGCGGAAGCGTCTTCCTGTAAGAAGGCTTCTGAGAAGGAAGGTGCGGATTGTTTCTTATCAATCAGCTTGTTCTTATATTTTTTTAACTGACGTTCCAGGATCTCTTCTACTAGATCGATGGAAACGTACATATCACTGCTTGATTCTTCTGCTCTGATTATATGTCCTTTCACCGGAATTGTTACTTCAATTTTCTGAATATCTTTCTGTACGCTGAGTCTTACTACAGCTTCTGTCGCGGGTGCGAAGAAACGGTCCAGTTTACCTAGCTTGTCCTCAACTGCTTCGCGCAGCCCCTGTGTTACCTCAATATTTCTTCCTGTAATTGTAAAACGCATAAGTCTTCAGCTCCTTTTTCTTGAGATGTTATCAGTATACCATATTTATTTGAAAAATTCAATTATGTTACGAAAATATCAAGACAATTAATCTAAATTTTTTGTAAAATGTTTCTACTTATATATGCCCCAAATATTGAAAAACTATATATTGGGGTCTGAAAAAGTCAAGGGGAAAATTGTATTTTTTGTCGAAATAAGTAAGTTTATGACAAGTACACAAAAAGAAAAGGGGAAAATCATGTCTGGTGGAAAAAGGAGATTTCTGGCGAAAAGATGTGGATAATGTGGATAACTCGGTGTATAAGTAGTTTTTGCCTTAAATATTGGGTTTGTTGGTGGGGATAAAAATGGGGGAAATGTGCACAGGAAAATGTGGATAATGTGGATAAGTGGAAAATCGAACAGATTTTTTGTGCAACTTGCCAGGTTTACCATAATGTACAAGGATTTTGTCGAATTGTGGTGTCCTCATGACGGGGGAAGGGCAGGAGCCAGGGAGGTCTCTGGGGCACCGGACAGGGAGCAGACTGTAACAGAACTATTAGCAGAATGTTAATTTTTTATGAATTCATTGAATTAAAAATGAGTTAGTGCTACAATATACAGGATTATACTGTGTTTATTTAGTAAGAAGAGTAGGAGAATGAATCATGAACCTCGTTCAAAAGGTATTTGGAACTCATAGTGAAAGAGAATTAAAGTTAATCAATCCGATTGTAGATAAGATAGAGGCACTCCGTCCGAAGATGATCGCACTGACGGATGAGGAACTGAGGGATAACACCAGACTTTTCAAAGAAAGGCTGGCGGCAGGTGAGACCCTTGATGATATTTTGCCGGAGGCATATGCAACGGTTCGAGAGGCGGCAAGACGAGTCCTGGATATGGAACACTTCCGAGTACAGTTAATCGGCGGCATCGTACTCCATCAGGGACGTATTGCCGAGATGAGAACAGGTGAAGGTAAGACTCTGGTATCGACCTGCCCGGCTTATTTAAACGCACTGGCCGGAAAAGGCGTGCAGATCGTTACGGTCAACGACTACCTGGCAAAGCGTGATGCGGAGTGGATGGGAAGAGTTCATGAATTCCTCGGACTGAAGGTCGGCGTAGTATTAAACTCCATGACCTCTGATGAGAGGCGTGAAGCATATAACTGTGATATTACCTATGTGACAAACAACGAGCTTGGATTTGACTACTTGAGAGATAACATGGCCATCTATAAAGAACAGATGGTATTAAGAGAACTTGATTACGCGATCATCGATGAGGTTGACTCCGTATTGATCGATGAGGCGAGAACACCGCTTATTATTTCCGGACAGAGCGGAAAGTCGACGAAGCTTTATGAGGTCTGCGATATTCTGGCCCGCCAGTTGGAGCGCGGCGAGGCATCCGGAGAATTCTCCAAGATGGCGGCCATCATGGGCGAGGAGATTGAAGAGACGGGAGATTTTATCGTCGATGAGAAGGACAAGGTTGTCAACTTAACCGAACAGGGTGTGGACAAGGTTGAACAATTCTTCCACATTGAGAACTTATCCGATCCGGAAAATCTGGAGATTCAGCACAACATCATTCTGGCTCTCCGTGCCAACTATCTGATGTTCCGTGATAAGGATTACGTGGTAAAGGATGATGAGGTTCTGATCGTTGATGAGTTTACAGGTCGTATTATGCCCGGCAGACGGTATTCCGACGGTCTGCATCAGGCCATCGAGGCGAAGGAGCATGTAAACGTCAGAAGAGAGAGCAAGACGCTTGCAACGATCACGTTCCAGAACTTCTTTAATAAGTATAAAAAGAAATCCGGTATGACCGGTACGGCTCTGACCGAGGAAAAGGAATTCCGTAATACCTACGGTATGGATGCCATCGAGATTCCGACCAATAAACCGATTGCCCGTATTGATATGGAGGATGCGGTTTATAAGACGAAAAAAGAAAAATTCAAAGCAGTCTGTGATGAGGTAGAAGAGGCACATAAGAAGGGACAGCCGGTTCTGGTCGGTACGATCACGATCGAGACCTCCGAGATGTTAAGCGGCATGTTAAAACGCCGCGGTATTCCGCACAAAGTCCTGAATGCAAAGTATCATGAGCTGGAGGCCGAGATCGTAGCTGATGCGGGCGTTCACAAAGCAGTTACCATTGCGACCAACATGGCCGGCCGTGGTACGGATATCAAGCTGGATGACGAGGCTAAGGCTGCGGGCGGTTTAAAGATCATCGGTACCGAGCGCCATGAGTCGCGCCGTATTGACAATCAGCTGCGCGGACGTTCCGGACGTCAGGGAGACCCGGGTGTTTCCAGATTCTATATCTCCCTGGAAGACGATTTAATGAGACTCTTCGGTTCTGAGCGTCTGATGAACATGTTCACGGCGCTGGGCGTTCCGGAGGGCGAGCAGATTGAGCATAAGATGCTTTCCAACGCCATCGAAAAGGCTCAGATGAAGATAGAGACCAATAACTACGGCATTCGTGAGAACCTGCTTAAGTATGATGAGGTGATGAACGAACAGCGTGAGGTGATCTACGCAGAGCGCCGGAAAGTATTGGACGGCGACAACATGCGCGACGTAATCTTAAAGATGGTAACTGACATTGTAGAGAATGCGGTCGATTTATCCATTACTGACGAGCAGATGCCGGAGGAGTGGGATTTAGGTGAACTGAATACCCTTCTTCTTCCGATCGTTCCGATCAAGCCGGTGGTTCTTCCGGAAGACAAGAAGATTAAGAAGAACGAACTGAAGCACATGCTGAAAGAGGAAGCCATCAAGCTTTATGAGACGAAGGAAGCGGAATTCCCGGATGCGGAGCAGATTCGTGAGATCGAGCGTGTCATCTTATTAAAGGTCATCGACAACAAGTGGATGTCCCATATCGATGATATGGACCAGCTGCGCCAGGGCATCGGCCTGCAGGCCTACGGCCAGAGAGATCCTCTGGTAGAGTATAAGATGAGCGGTTATCAGATGTTCGATGAGATGACGGCAGCCATCCGCGAAGATACCGTCAGAATCTTAATGCATATCCGCGTGGAGCAGAAGGTGGAGAGAGAGCCTGCAGCCAAGGTTACAGGAACCAACAAGGACGACAGCGCTGCCAAGGCGCCGGTTAAGAGAAACGAAACCAAGATTTATCCAAACGATCCGTGTCCATGCGGTTCCGGCAAGAAGTATAAACAGTGCTGCGGCCGTAAGGTGGTATAGGCGTCTGTAGTAATTCTTTTGAATGAAGAGGGTTCAACCGACGAAAGGACACAGGTTGGACCCTTTTTATAAATAAATTTAATATAAGAAAGTGGGTGACACAGTGGTAGAGTTAGACCAGTACAAATATGAATTATCTACGTTTGAAAAACCATTAGTGGAAGTGAGGGATTCACTTTGACTTAGATAATAAGTTAAAGAGGATCGATGAGCTTGACAAATCCATGGAGGAACCGGGCTTCTGGGAAGATCCGGAAAAGTCCACGAAGATCGTTCAGCTGGCGAAGAACTTAAAAGACACCGTAAATGGCTATAAGGATCTGGAACAGCAGTATGAGGACATCGGCGTGATGATCGAGATGGGGAATGAAGAGAACGACCCGTCTGTGGTTCCTGAAGTGGAAGAGATGTTGAAGGAATTTAAAGATAAGCTGGAAGAGATAAGGATCAATACCCTTCTGTCCGGCGAATACGACAGCGATAACGCCATTTTGAGGCTGAATGCAGGCGCCGGCGGCACCGAGTCCTGTGACTGGTGCAGCATGCTTTACCGCATGTACTGCCGCTGGGCTGAGAAGAAGGGATATTCCGTGGAGGTACTGGATTATCTGGATGGTGAGGAGGCCGGAATCAAGTCGGTCACGATTCAGATCAACGGAGAGAATGCCTTTGGATATTTAAAGTCAGAGAAGGGCGTTCACAGGCTTGTCCGGATTTCCCCGTTTAATGCGGCCGGCAAGCGCCAGACTTCTTTTGTGTCCTGCGATGTGATGCCGGATATTGAAGAGGATTTGGATGTGGACATCAATGAAGAGGATTTGAGGATCGATACGTACCGTTCCAGCGGCGCGGGCGGTCAGCATATCAACAAGACTTCATCCGCTATCCGCATCACTCATCTTCCGACCGGAATCGTGGTGCAGTGTCAGAATGAGCGGTCCCAGTTCCAGAATAAGGATAAGGCCATGCAGATGCTGAAGGCGAAGCTGTATATGTTAAAGCAGCAGGAGAATGCGGAGAAGCTGTCCGACATCCGCGGAGACGTGACGGAGATCGGCTGGGGCAACCAGATTCGTTCCTACGTCCTGCAGCCTTATACCATGGTAAAGGATCACCGGACCAATGCCGAGACCGGCAACGTGAATAGTGTGCTGGACGGTGCTCTGGATCTGTTTATCTACGCCTACTTACGCTGGATCAGCACAGGGGCGAAAGCGAATGACAGTACAGGACCAGAGTAAATCCGGAAAACAGGCATTTCTAAAATTTTTATAAAAAATAGTTGCATACCCTGCATAAATATGATAATATCTTCCCTATGAGCACAGATGTATTTCTATTGCGGACACAGAAGGGAAGATATTTTTTTATGGAAGAAAAGAGCAAATATTTCGTGGTGAAGCAGAAGGCCGTGCCGGAAGTATTACTGAAGGTGGTCGAGGCAAAGAAGCTTTTGGAATCAGAGCGGGTCATTACCGTTCAGGAGGCGACTGACCGTGTGGGAATCAGCCGCAGTTCTTTTTATAAGTATAAGGACGATATCTTTCCGTTCTATGATAACGCGAAGGGAAAGACCATCACACTCGTGATGCAGATGGACGATGAGCCAGGATTATTATCCGATTTACTGCATATTGTGGCAGTGTACCATGCCAATATCCTGACGATCCATCAGAGTATTCCGGTAAACGGGGTGGCTACGCTGACCTTAAGCGTGGAAGTCCTGGAAAGCACGGGCAATGTATCCAGGATGGTAGAGGACATGGAAGAGAAACACGGGGTTCACTACGTAAAAATATTAGCCAGGGAGTGATAATTATGATTCATGTTGCAGTTATGGGTTACGGCACAATCGGTTCCGGTGTGGTAGAGATCTTGGAAAAAAACCGCGAAACCATCGCTAAGAGAACGGGCGAACCCGTCGATGTAAAATATGTACTTGATTTAAGGGAGTTTCCGGGAACACCGGTAGAGCATAAGATTGTTCATGATTTTGCAGTCATTGAGAATGATCCTGAGGTAACCATGGTAATCGAGACCATGGGCGGTTTAAATCCGGCATACCCCTTCGTAAAGGCCTGTCTGGAGGCGGGGAAGCATGTAGCTACCTCCAATAAAGCGCTGGTCGCAGCGTATGGCACGGAACTCTTAAGAATTGCCGGGGAAAAAAATGTCAACTTCTTCTTCGAAGCCAGTGTGGGCGGCGGCATTCCGATTATCCGTCCGCTGTATACTTCTCTTGCGGGAGAGGAGATTGAAGAGATTACCGGTATTTTAAACGGTACGACAAACTATATTTTAACAAAGATGGATAAAGAGGGAGAGACTTTTGAATCCGCTTTAAAGGAGGCCCAGGACTTAGGCTATGCGGAGAGGAATCCGGAAGCCGATGTGGAAGGCCACGACACCTGCAGAAAGATCGCGATTCTCACCGCCATGGCGACCGGCCATGAGGTTCATTATGAAGATATTCACACAGAGGGAATTACCTCCATTACAGATGTGGATTTCAAGTATGCGGAGAAGCTGGGAACTTCTGTGAAGCTGTTTGGCTCCAGCCGCATGAAGGATGGTGAGATACACGCCTGGGTAGCTCCGGTTATGATCGGCAAAGAGCACCCGCTCTATTCTGTGAGTGATGTCTTCAACGGAATTTTAGTAAAGGGCAATATGCTTGGGACGTCCATGTTCTATGGCAGCGGCGCGGGAATGCTTCCGACGGCCAGTGCGGTGATTGCCGATATTATAGAGGCTGTTCAGAACAGAGACCGCCATGTGGAAATGGGCTGGGATGACAGCCGGCTTGGTATTGCCCCCATAGAGACCTCCTCCTGCCGCTTCTTTATCCGGATCAAGGGAATTGCCGAGACGAGACTGGCGGAAGTTCAGAAGGTATTCGGCGATGTTTCAGTTATTGAACTGGATCATATGGACGAATTCGCTGTGCTGACAGACGTCATGACGGAAGCGGAGTATGAGAAGAAGGCGAAGGAGCTGTCCGGAATCAGACAGCGGATCAGAGCGGAAGTGTAAAGTTTGTTGCTGCTCACTCCGTGAACGGTCGTGAATCGTAATTACAGTTTTCAGAAAGGACCGCATCCATGTTAATCGTAAAGAAATTCGGCGGAAGTTCCGTCGCGGATAAAGACAGGATCTATCATGTAGCCAGACGCTGCATCGAAGATTATGAAAAAGGAAATGAAGTTGTGGTCGTCTTATCGGCCATGGGAAAGACCACGGACGGTTTACTCGCAAAGGCCCATGAGATCAATCCCAATCCTCCCAAACGGGAGCTGGATATGCTTCTGGCAACAGGAGAACAGACCAGTGTTGCACTGATGTCCATGGCCATGAGCGCCCTGGGGGGACCGGCAGTGTCTCTCAATGCGGCCCAGGTTGCCATGCATACCACGTCAACCTACGGTATGGCCAAATTAAAACGAATCGATACCGAACGTATCCGCCACGAGCTGGATGCCAGAAAGATTGTAATCATCACCGGCTTTCAGGGCATTAACAAGTACGACGACATAACGACTCTGGGGCGCGGCGGTTCGGATACCACGGCGGTGGCTCTTGCGGCGGCTCTCCATGCAGATGCCTGCGAGATTTACACCGATGTGGACGGAGTATACACGGCAGATCCGAGAATTGTACCCAATGCAAGAAAGCTTACCGAGGTTTCCTACGACGAGATGCTGGAATTTGCTTCTCTGGGGGCCAAGGTATTACATAACCGTTCCGTCGAGATGGCGAAGCGGTACGGAGTTCAGTTAGTGGTCTTATCGAGCCTTACAAGGGCGGAAGGTACTATCATCAAGGAGGAAACAAAAGTGGAAAGAATGCTGGTTAGCGGTGTGGCCGCAGATAAGAATGTGGCCCGTATCTCCGTGATCGGAGTGAAGAATGAACCGGGTATCGCTTTTAAAATATTCAACCTGCTGGCGAGACACCATATCAACGTGGACATCATCATCCAGTCCATCGGCCGGGAAGAGAGAAAGGATATCTCCTTCACGGTGGCGAAAACGGATTTGCAGGAAGCCATGACGCTGCTGAATGAAAACCGGGAAGTGCTTACGGCTCAGACGATCACCTGTGAGGAAGGCGTGGCGAAGATCTCCATCATCGGCGCAGGAATGACCAGCAACCCGGGCGTTGCCGCCAAGATGTTTGAATCCCTCTACAGCGCCAATGTGAATATCAAGATGATTGCAACGTCAGAGATCCGAATCACCGTGCTCATCGGGGAAGAGGATGTAAACCGTGCCATGAGAACCGTTCATGACGCGTTCGATCTGGCTGACTGATCAGGGCAGTGACGGAATGATCAATGAGATCTTTGGCTTTATAAAAAAACTGCTGGGCATTGGTATGCCCTGTGCCTTTCACTCTCTGACCGGGCTGTACTGTCCGGGATGCGGGGGAACGAGAGCTGTGAGGGAACTTCTTTACGGCGATCTGCGCATGAGCTTTCAGTACCATCCGCTTGTACTCTACGGGGCCGCAGTCGTTCTGCTGGAGTTGGTATCCTGGGGGGCGTCCCGCATGTTTCACCGACCGTGGCTGCATATCAGGCGGTATAATCTTTTTATACTGATCGGAGCGGGAATCGTGGTGGCAAACTGGTTTTACAAGAATTATATGCTGGTGTTCCGCGGCGTGGATTTGCTGCCGCTGCTGAAGTAAGGTGTGAACCGGAAAATCAAAAGAGCTCCCGGGGAATCGGAAAAGATGTTCCGCTCCCCCAGGAGCTCTTTCTGTTAATCTGTTATGAATCTGCTAAAAGCTATTGAGTTGGAAACAGTGCGGAAGGATTCTGCAGCGCTTCCATCATATCACGGAAATATTTGCCCGCCATAGTGTCCGTTCCCATGACATCGTAAACGATAATAATGAAGAATGTCATGAGCAGTCCGCAGACCGCTGCCAGAATAGAGAGGATCAGACCAAGCTGTGCCTGCTGGGTAAACGGTTTTCCTTTTTTGGACAACACGGCGCAGGCAATTCCCAGAAGCCCAAGAATCAGGCCTGCCGGAAGGCCCCAGATGGGACCGCACATGCAGTTGCCTATAAGGCCCAGGCCTCCCAAAAACACCGACCAGGATGCCCAAAGGGTTCCTGGTGACGGCATATTAGGAAGCAGGCCGTTGTTTTTATTGTTATTATCTTCCATTGTATAAGTACCTCTTCTGAATGCTATTGTATGATTGTAGCACGAAAATGGCCATGTGTCCAGTAGGGGGACGGCAGACTTAGAAAGGACTGTGGCACGAAAGAAAAAATGTGTCACAGCCCTTTCTAAACAGGTAATACTTATCTGGTCTGTATAAAACTTATAAAATCATCCAGAGATTCCGCTTTAGCAGCATACTTAAGCCATATCCTCAAAATATCCGTGTCGTGCTGCCCTAAAACAACAGTCCGCAGCTGTTCAGGTATCTCTCCGAATTCTTCCAGAAGTTCTAATATGGATTCCGCTTTGCCCTGACCTCGTTCATAGTCCCGTATGGTCGCTTCGTCGTGTTCCCATTTCTCACGCATTAGATAGTGGTAACGTTTTTCCTTCTCCGCGTTGATCTTCTCTAATTCTTCCACAGCCGCTTTCATGTACTCATTTCTCTCTGCCATGTTCTTAAGCACCTCCCAATCATCAGCAGAAATCATCTGTGCCCATGCATAGATTTCCGACTTCCGTTCTTCCGGTGTTGCCTTCGATAACTGGCTTAATTGTAACACGCGCAGGCTCATTTTGTCACTATATAACCGATGTGTATTTCTGTCACGAAATTCGATGATCGAGTACCAGGTCCCATTCTCATAGAGTGGAAAGGCCAGAATGCTGATGTGAACGGTAGCCTCCAGCATTTTATAAGAAGTTCCTTTCTCAAATCCTTCAACAAAATACTTCGATAAGTAGAACAGACTTCTTTCCTCCCAGTTGGCAAACGGCAGAACCTGAATCTCAATGTTAATTTTCCGGTCTCCATTTAACAAAAGTTTAACATCCAGTATTCCTTCTTTATCGTCAGCATATTCGCCCGGAAGAAATGAATCCATGAACTCTAATTTCCGGATATCGGCTGGATCGATATCCAATAATGCACTGAGCAAACCGGTCAGTGCTGCTTTATTGTGGAACGTCGTTTTAAACGCAAAATCATTGAGTAAACGGATGTTCAGCCGTTCATCACTGTCTGCCAGTTTGCGGATTGCGTTCTCATTCATACTTATTCCGCCATAGTGCTGTTTTATTTTAACAGTCATAAGTAAAGCCTCCTTCATATGTAATTGGTTAAAACAGGATTATCCGGAAGAACTTCCAGAAAGACAGCCATAAGAACAGCTGCATGATTCTGCCAAAGCAGAAAAGAAATAGAATAAAATCAGTATACCAGATTTTACAATAAAATAAAACCGTTTTTTCCGGCAGCAGAGATAACCGTCTTGCATAACCTCCCTGTATGAATTATAATAATTAAATTGAGTCAAGTATTAAGACATAAGGGGATAGAACATGGACATTATCAGGGCACTACAGGAAGAACTGGGAATCGGCCGCGGCCAGGTGGAGGCGGCAGTTAAACTGATCGATGAAGGAAACACGATTCCGTTTATTGCCAGATACAGAAAAGAAGCGACCGGATCCTTAAATGACGAGGTTTTAAGAAATCTGGATGAGAGGCTGCGCTATCTGCGCAATCTGGAAGAGAAGAAGGAACAGGTAATTTCTTCTATCCGCGAACAGGAGAAGCTGACACCGGAACTGGAACAGCAGATTCTGGCGGCTGCCACGCTGGTAGCGGTGGAGGACTTATACCGCCCGTACCGTCCGAAACGCCGGACGAGGGCGACCATAGCAAAGGAAAAAGGGCTGGAACCGCTGGCAGACTTAATCATGCTTCAGCAGATGAAGGGACCTGTCCTGGAAGCGGCCAGAGATTATATCTCTGAGGAGAAAGGCGTCGCTACGGCGGAGGAGGCTGTGGAAGGCGCCAGTGATATTCTCGCCGAGCGGATCTCTGACAATGCGGAATACCGGACGTATATCCGAAATGCGACGATGAGCCAGGGAAGTATTCAGTCGGCGGCAAAGGATGAGAAGGCGGAGTCAGTCTATGAGATGTACTATCAGTACGAGGAGAGCATCAAAAAGACTGCGGGCCACCGGATTCTTGCCCTGAACCGGGGAGAAAAAGAGAAGTTTCTGACCGTAAAGGTGCTGGCTCCTGTGGAACAGATTATCCGTTATCTGGAAAAGCATGTGATTGTAAAGGACAATCCCAACACCACACCCGTGCTGCGGGAAGTGATAACGGACAGCTATGACCGTTTGATTGCTCCCGCCATTGAGCGGGAAATCCGAAACGACTTGACGGAGAAGGCGGAGGACGGTGCCATCCGGGTGTTCGGGAAAAATCTGGAGCAGCTTCTGATGCAGCCTCCCATTGTGGGCCGTGTCGTGCTGGGCTGGGACCCGGCATTCCGTACCGGATGTAAGCTTGCTGTGGTGGATGAGACCGGGAAAGTACTGGATACCGTAGTCATCTATCCGACTGCACCTCAAAATAAGGTGGAGGAAGCAAAGGTTATTTTAAAGAAACTGATAAAGAAATATAACGTTTCCCTGATTTCCGTGGGGAACGGAACGGCCTCCAGGGAGTCAGAACAGATTATCGTGGAACTGTTAAAAGAACTGCAGCAGCCGGTTCAGTATATTATCGTCAATGAGGCGGGCGCATCCGTATACTCTGCCAGTAAGCTGGCCACTGAGGAGTTCCCGCAGTTTGACGTGGGGCAGAGGAGCGCTGTCTCCATCGCGAGACGTCTTCAGGACCCGCTGTCGGAGCTGGTAAAGATTGATCCCAAATCTATCGGTGTGGGACAGTACCAGCATGATATGAATCAGAAGCATTTAAGCGAAGCGCTGACGGGAGTCGTTGAAACAGCTGTCAACCGGGTTGGCGTGGATTTAAACACCGCTTCGGCCTCGCTGCTTGAGTATATCTCGGGAATCACGAAGACGATCGCAAAGAATATTGTGACATACCGGGAGGAAAACGGTGCATTTACGTCCAGAAACCAGCTGTTAAAGGTGGCGAAGCTGGGACCCAAGGCGTATGAGCAGTGCGCAGGCTTCATGAGAATTCAGGGCGGTAAAAATCCTCTCGACGGCACCAGTGTGCACCCGGAAAGCTACGAGGCAGCCGAAAAGCTGCTGGACAGGCTGGGCTATGATGTGGCGGAACTGGCCCACGGCGGAATAAAGGGAATCGGCAGGAAGGTCACAGGCTATAAAAAACTGGCCGAAGAACTGGGAATTGGAGAGATTACCCTTCAGGATATCGTAAAGGAGCTGGAAAAGCCGGCCCGCGACCCGAGAGATGAGATGCCGAAGCCTATCCTGCGCACGGATGTGCTGGATATGAAGGACTTACAGCCGGGTATGGTGTTAAAGGGCACAGTGAGAAATGTCATCGATTTCGGTGCATTTGTGGACATCGGAGTTCATCAGGATGGGCTGGTTCACATATCACAGATGTCGGAGAAATTTATCAAGCATCCGCTGGAGGCGGTCAGTGTGGGAGATATCGTGGAAGTCAAGGTAATCAGCGTGGATGTGGCGAAGAAACGGATTGCTCTGACGATGAAATTATAGGAGGTGCTTATGGAACAGGAGCGTTGGGAGAAGGAACAGGCGAAAACGGAAGATGGGAAGGAAGCGCCGGTGGAGCAGAACGAGACAGGGCAGGCAGAGCCGGAAGCGGAATTGATGGTACAGACCAGCCCGCTGGTATTTACGGTGAAGCTGACAGCAAAGGACTTATGGAAATTTTCCCTGTACCATTCCAATAAAGGAATGCTGGGCATATTCAATGTGATCTTCAGTCTGGCGGCCATCTTTCTGCTGGTTACCACCTGGAGATCCAACACGGTGATGTACCGGGCACTGCTGATTGTCTGTGCGCTGATGTTTACCGTGTGGCAGCCGTTTCTCCTGTATCTGAAGGCGGCGAAGCAGTCGAAGCGTCCGGTTATCCAGAATCCAATGGATCTCTCCTTCAGCAGGGAAGGCATCGTGGTGACTCAGGGAACGGAGCGGCTGGAGCTTATCTGGGAAAATATCGGACGGGTAGAGCGGATCCAGGGTATGATTATTGTATACATGGGGAAAGTCCGCGCGTATCTGCTTCCTGATTCCATCACTGGTGAGAAGAAGGAAGAGCTTCTGGATCTGTTCCGGGAGAGTCTGCCAGCGGAGCGGAGAAAAAAGATATAAGAGGCAGCAGAGCCGGTAAAACGGCATGGAGGAAAGAATCAATGGTAACAGAGACATGGACACCGGAAGAAACGTATGCGTTCGGCAGAAGGCTGGGGGAGGCGGCAGAGCCGTCTTCTGTATACTGTTTAAACGGAGATCTGGGAGTTGGAAAGACGGTATTTACACAGGGATTTGCCGACGGGCTCGGCGTGGAAGGTCCTGTGGACAGTCCGACCTTTACTATCGTCAAGCAGTATGACGACGGCAGAATGCCGTTTTACCATTTTGATGTGTACCGGATCGGCGATATCAGCGAAATGGATGAGATCGGCTATGAGGACTGTTTTTACGGAGACGGAGTCAGCCTGGTGGAATGGGGCGGCCTGATTGAGGAGATCTTGCCGGAGAATGTGATCACGGTGAAGATCGAAAAGGATTTGGAAAAAGGATTTGATTACAGAAGGATAACTGTGGAGGGACTGGAATGAGGATTTTAGGAATTGAGAGCTCATCGCTGGTGGCGTCGGTGGCTGTGGTGACGGACGACGTGGTGACGGCGGAATATACGGTGAATTTTAAAAAGACCCACTCCCAGACACTGCTGCCCATGCTGGATGAGATCGTCCGTATGGTGGAACTGGATTTGGAAACCGCAGATGCCATTGCCGTGTCTGGCGGACCGGGATCATTTACCGGTCTCCGCATCGGTTCTGCAATAGGGAAAGGGCTGGGGCTGGCGCTTAAGAAGCCGCTTATCCACATTCCGACGGTAGACGCTATGGCTTACGGCATGTACGGCTATGCCGGCCTGGTCTGCCCGATCATGGATGCCAGGAGAAATCAGGTCTATACCGGGATCTATGACAACCGGGAGGGATTTTCGGCTGTCAGGGAGCAGTGCGCCATGGATATCGATGAACTGGTGGATGAGTTAAACAAAATGGAGAACAGAGCAGTGTTTCTGGGAGATGGAGTTCCTGTATACAGAGAACGGATTGCGGAGCGCATTACGGTTCCCTGCGAATTTGCTCCGGCGCATGTAAACCGGCAGAGGGCGGCGGCAGTCGCGGCTCTGGGCTGTATTTACTATCGGGAAGGGCGGACCGAGACGGCGGAGGAGCACGCGCCGGATTACTTAAGAAAGCCGCAGGCGGAGCGGGAACGGGAAGCCGGACTGATTTAACAGAGAGTGGACAAAGGAGAGCGTTTGTATGCTTAGAGAAATGATTCCGGAATCGGACATGGACTGTATGGCAGAGATGGAAACACAGTGCTTCAGCGATCCGTGGACGCCGGAGATGATTCTGGATTCCTTCCGTACGGGTCTGGACACCTGGCTGATCCTGGAAGAGGAGGGAGAGGCCTGCGGATACTGTGTCTTCCGTACGATTGCAGGAGAGGCGGAACTGCTCCGGATCGGCGTGCGTCCGCCTTTAAGGGGTCTCGGGTACGGTAAGAAACTGATGGATGGCGTGGTCGAAAATTCCAGAAAAAATGGGGTCACGGCCATCGCTCTGGAGGTAAGAGAAGGCAATGCACCGGCCAGAAGCCTATATAAATCCTATGGTTTTAAAGAGGAGTGCATCCGCAGCGGCTACTACAGGGACCCGAAGGAAGATGCCGTGATCATGTGGAACCGTGAGATTTCAAACATTTACCACTAAAATTTCGCCATGGCACCGTTTATAATGTAGGGGTATCCGGTCAGGATGCTCCTTTTCGCATCTGCAAAATCAGAGAGCGGCGAACTGGAGAAATCCGGAAAGTGCGAAGAAGAAAGGTGAGAGTAGGATGAGAAAGTACACAAGCGGCGGCCAGCTGGAGGCGGTTGTATGCAACTGCTGCGGGAAGAAATTGATTGTAGTGGATGGAATCGTGAGGGAAGGTGTTTTAAGCTTGAATCACGCATGGGATTTTTTTTCGGAGAAGGATGGAGAGATTCACCATTTTGATCTATGCGAACCCTGTTACGACGCAATCGTCAGTGAGTTTAAGATTCCGGTGGATGTGGAGGAACAGAAGGAATTTCTGTGAATATGCGGACGGACAGGCCGAATGAGGGGGAGAGGTAGCGCCCCGGGCCTTTCGTATGGTCCAGAGAGGGGGAGGAACAGGAAGGCAAAGGATTTCCTGTTTCCCAGGCAGCAGGAATTAAGACAGAAAGACGGGAAAATGGACGGCTTGCGCAGGCTTTGTAGAATTTCGGAAGAATGGCTGCACGCTATGCGCTGGAATGTCAGCTTGAAGGCTTACATTCACAACTTCATTTTCCCGTCTTTCTGCGAATCACGGAACCGGAAATCATTACTGTCCCGTTCCTCCCCTTTTCCGGACTGCGCGGAAGGGCTGCAGCTGCAGAATTGAGTGAAGCAAAGTCCTCTTGATTATTTGTACCAACCTGTGTTATGATCTCAGGTAGGCATTTTTAAAGAAATGAGGAATTGTTTATGTTAGATATCTGTTTGCTGGGTACGGGGGGCATGATGCCTTTGCCGTACCGGTGGCTGACTTCCATGATGGCGCGCTGTGATGGAAGTAACCTTTTGATAGATTGCGGTGAGGGAACCCAGATTGCACTGAAGGAAAAGGGCTGGAGCCCGAAGCCTGTTGACGTCATCTGTTTCACTCATTACCACGCGGACCATATCAGTGGTCTGCCGGGACTTCTTTTGACGATGGGGAACGCGGAACGGACGGAACCCCTGACCATGATTGGCCCTCGAGGGCTGGAACGGGTGGTGTCGGCGCTGCGCGTGATTGCTCCGGAGCTGCCTTTTGAATTGAAATTCATTGAGCTCAACGAGCCGAGGGAGCAGCTTAAAATGGGACCGTACGTAATCGATGCATACCGTGTGAATCATAATGTGGTATGCTACGGGTATTCGATTTCGATTCCGAGAACGGGCCGATTCGATGTGGAGCGTGCGAAGGCGTATGAGATTCCTCAGAAGTTCTGGAGCCGCCTGCAGCGGGGAGAGACCATGGAAGAGGCTGGAAAGGTATTTACGCCGGATATGGTTCTGGGACCGCCCCGGAGAGGGTTAAAGGTTACGTACTGCACTGATACGAGGCCGGTGCCTGTGATCGCCGAATATGCGAAGGACGCGGATCTTTTTATCTGTGAAGGCATGTACGGTGAGGACGGCAAGGAGGCCAAAGCCAGGGAATACAAGCACATGACATTCTATGAGGCGGCCAGACTGGCAAAGGAAGCAAATCCAAAACAGATGTGGCTGACCCATTACAGCCCCTCCCTGACGAGGCCTGAGGAGTTTATGGACAAGGTAAGAGAGATCTTTCCGCGGGCAAAGGCGGCAAAGGACGCATGGACCGCGGAACTGGAATTCGATGAAGACTGATGAGGCAGAGGAAATGAAAAAGAATCACACTGAGGAAGATATCTATATACTGGCGATTGAGAGCTCCTGTGATGAGACTGCGGCGGCAGTGGTGAAGAACGGCCGGGAAGTGCTGTCCAACATTATCTCCTCCCAGATCGCCCTTCACACGATCTATGGAGGGGTAGTGCCGGAGATCGCGTCAAGAAAGCATATTGAAAAGATCAACCAGGTAGTGGAAGCGGCGCTCTCGGAAGCGGGGATGACGCTGGAGGAGATGGACGCCGTGGGCGTGACTTACGGACCGGGCCTGGTAGGTGCGCTTCTGGTGGGGGTGGCCGAGGCAAAGGCTATCGCTTATGCAGCTAAGAAGCCGCTGGTTGGAGTCCATCATATTGAAGGCCACGTTTCCGCCAATTTTATCGAGCATCCGGAGCTGGAACCGCCCTTTATGTGCCTGATTGTCTCCGGCGGCCATACGCATCTCGTTGTGGTAAAAGATTACGGTGAGTTCGAAATCCTGGGAAGAACGAGAGACGACGCGGCGGGAGAGGCCTTTGATAAAGTGGCCAGGGCTGTGGGACTGGGATATCCGGGAGGTCCGAAGATCGATAAGGCGGCGAAGGAGGGCAATCCGCAGGCCATCCGTTTTCCGCGGGCGAAGGTGGAGGCCAACGCCTACGATTTCAGCTTCAGCGGTCTGAAATCCGCTGTGTTAAATCATATCAACCATGCGAAGATGATGGGCGAGGAGATCCATGTTCCTGATTTGGCGGCCTCATTCCAGAATGCGGTTGTGGATGTGCTGGTGAGCCATACGATAGCAGCCGCGAAGGAATACGGGTTTCACAAGGTGGCGATTGCCGGAGGCGTGGCTTCCAACTCTGCTCTGCGTGAAGGGATGAAAAACGCGTGCAGCAGGGCGGGGATCGATTTTTATTATCCGTCCCCTGTTTACTGTACTGACAATGCCGCGATGATCGGTGTCGCTGCGTATTATGAATATATTAACGGCGCCCGGGCAGGCTGGGATTTAAACGCGGTTCCGAATCTGAAGCTGGGAGAGCGTTAGAAATTCCGCACCACGGGCAGAAATGAGAAGGGGAGGTGTGGAGATGGGGGAGTGCAGCAATACGGCCGCCATCGTCCTGGCTGCTGGAAAAGGAACGCGTATGGAAAGCGATATTCAGAAGCAGTATCTGGAACTGGGGGGAAAGCCTCTCATCTACTATGCGTTAAAAGCCTTTGAAGACAGTCCGGTTGATCAGATTATCCTCGTAACCGGACGGGGAGAGACCGGGTACTGCAGAAAAGAGATTGTGGAAAGGTTCGGCTTTCAAAAGGTCCGAAAGATTACGGAGGGCGGCAGAGAGCGGTACCACTCTGTATTTGAAGGGCTGAAAGCGGTGAATGACTGCAGCCTCGTTTTAATTCATGACGGTGCAAGGCCCTGTCTTACCGGCGAGATCATCTCGGCAGCGATAGAGGGGGCCAGTCGGTACGGTGCCTGTGTGGTGGGAATGCCGGTGAAGGACACGGTTAAAATGTCCGATCATGATGAATTTGCCGTCATGACTCCGGACAGAAGCCGCTTATGGCAGATTCAGACGCCTCAGGCCTTCGATTACAACCTGATCTTTGATGCATACTCAAAGCTGCTCTCGTCCGAAGAATACCAGACCGGTGTGACAGATGATGCCATGGTCGTGGAAAGCATGACGGACCGAAAGGTAAAACTGATACGAGGTGATTATTCCAATATCAAAGTGACTACACCGGAGGATATGGATCTGGCGGAGGTTCTGCTGAGAAGGAAGCACATGATTTCATAAAACAGGTACGGAGTAAAACAACAGAGTCTGTCAGAAAAAAAGAGTTTGACCGCGTGATACCGGTCAAACTCTTTTTTGAGATCGCAGGAACGTGGCCTTT
>CP102274.1:1007500-2937500 GCA_025149285.1 Hungatella hathewayi
TATGGTCAATTGGTAGAGGAGCATTCTTAACTGCGGCGAAGCGTTACCGTAAGGAGGCGTGGAGCGTTAAGAAGAGAGAATGCCGGAATGAGTAGCGAGATGGAGGTGGGAATCCTCCAGGCCGAATATCTAAGGTTTCCAGAGTAAAGCTGATCTGCTCTGGGTAAGTCGGGGCCTAAGGCGAGGTCGAAAGACGTAGTCGATGGACAACAGGTTGAAATTCCTGTACCGCGTATTATCAGAACTGTGGGGACACAGAACCGAAGCCAAACCCGGGAATGAAAAGACCGGGGCAAGCGCCGGACTGGTTAGACTGGAAAATCCGTTTAACAACAGGAAAGCGTGACGCGTACCGAACAAAAGTAGGGAAGTTGGTATAGGGGCTGTCAAGAAAAGCCGCTATTGTGTAATACGTGCCCGTACCGTAAACCGACACAGGTGGATGAGGAGAGAATCCTAAGGCCGGCGGGAGAAGCATTGTTAAGGAACTCGGCAAAATGACCCTGTAACTTCGGGATAAAGGGTGCCCACGAGAGTGGGCCGCAGAGAATAGGCTCAAGCAACTGTTTAGCAAAAACACAGGTCTATGCAAAACCGAAAGGTGAGGTATATGGGCTGACGCCTGCCCGGTGCTGGAAGGTTAAGAGGAGAGGTTAGGAGCAATCCGAAGCTTTGAATTTAAGCCCCAGTAAACGGCGGCCGTAACTATAACGGTCCTAAGGTAGCGAAATTCCTTGTCGGGTAAGTTCCGACCCGCACGAAAGGCGTAATGATTTGAGCGCTGTCTCGACAATGCACCCGGTGAAATTGAAGTACCAGTGAAGATGCTGGTTACCTGCGCCAGGACGGAAAGACCCCATGGAGCTTTACTCCAGCTTGATACTGGGATTCGGTACTGCATGTACAGGATAGGTGGGAGGCAGAGAAGGTAGGACGCCAGTCTTACTGGAGCCATTGTTGGGATACCACCCTTGCGGTATTGGGTTTCTAACCTGCGGCCATGACCTGGCCGGGGGACAATGTCAGGTGGGGAGTTTGACTGGGGCGGTCGCCTCCGAAAGGGTATCGGAGGCGCTCAAAGGTTCCCTCAGAATGGACGGAAACCATTCGAAGAGTGCAAAGGCATAAGGGAGCTTGACTGCGAGACCGACGGGTCGAGCAGGTACGAAAGTAGGACTTAGTGATCCGGTGGTATAAAGTGGGATTGCCATCGCTCAACGGATAAAAGCTACCCTGGGGATAACAGGCTTATCACTCCCAAGAGTTCACATCGACGGAGTGGTTTGGCACCTCGATGTCGGCTCATCGCATCCTGGGGCTGAAGTAGGTCCCAAGGGTTGGGCTGTTCGCCCATTAAAGCGGTACGCGAGCTGGGTTCAGAACGTCGTGAGACAGTTCGGTCCCTATCCGGCGTGGGCGTAGGATATTTGAGAGGAGCTGTCCTTAGTACGAGAGGACCGGGATGGACTGACCTCTGGTGTACCGGTTGGGTATCAAACCCATGGCCGGGTAGCCAAGTCGGGAAGGGATAAACGCTGAAGGCATCTAAGCGTGAAGCCCCCCTCAAGATGAGATATCCCATCGCAAGAGTAAGACCCCTTGAAGACGACGAGGTAGATAGGGCAGAGGTGGAAGTGCGGTAACGTATGGAGCTGACTGTCACTAATAGGTCGAGGGCTTAACCAAGTTGGTTTAGGAAAAAGAGGAAATAAGAACGGATGAAAAGATATGTACAATGTGTGGTTTTGAGGGTATATGCCTTGCCAAAAGGATTATCTTCATGGTATAATAATCCTCGATAGCTCAGTCGGTAGAGCACGCGGCTGTTAACCGCGCTGTCGTAGGTTCAAGTCCTACTCGGGGAGTTTAGAAATACTTATCAGTATTTCTAACGCATCAGATGCGAATTAATAAGGCCCCATGGTCAAGCGGTTAAGACATCGCCCTTTCACGGCGGTAACACGAGTTCGAATCTCGTTGGGGTCACTTATTCCACCGGATATCAGTGAGGCGGAATGGAATATGCCGATGTGGCTCAATTGGCAGAGCAGCTGATTTGTAATCAGCAGGTTATCGGTTCGAGTCCGATCATCGGCTTTGTAACAACTAAATAGTAATCAGATTACAATATTTAGGACCTTTAGCTCAGTTGGTTAGAGCAACCGGCTCATAACCGGTCGGTCCTGGGTTCGAGTCCCCGAAGGTCCACTAACACTGAACTAAATATTTGAAATCTGGCCTGGTGGCTCAGCTGGTTAGAGCGCCGCCCTGTCACGGCGGAGGTCGTGGGTTCGAATCCCATCCGGGTCGTTTGCATGAAATCGTTGATGCAGCATTTATTACCAGCATATGTTGTATTGTTTCAATGCATGTTACAAAAAAGGGATCTTAGCTCAGCTGGGAGAGCATCTGCCTTACAAGCAGAGGGTCACAGGTTCGAGCCCTGTAGGTCCCATTTTCATGAGAAATCATGATATGCCGGCGTGGCGGAACTGGCAGACGCACAGGACTTAAAATCCTGCGGGCCTAATCGCCCGTACCGGTTCGATTCCGGTCGCCGGCATGAATTAAAAGCTTGAAATTCTCTGTTTCAGAGGGTTTCAAGCTTTTTTGTATTTGGCGGGCCATGCCCTGTTATTCAGGAATTTCCATGGTATGGTTTTCACTTATATAAGCGAAGAAGATCATTCACAAGTACTTCTTCCTTTGTAAATGGAATTTTATGATTGCTTAAGAATCCATCGGTTGACTGGATTGTTTTTTCGATAACAGAGATTTTCCATTTTTTGCTTAAATCTTTTTTAAAACTGATATAAATTTCGTTTTTTAATGGTTCATATACGATGGAACACAGCGTATTCTTCTGACTGGTTTTACTTAAAACTTCAAAGGCTTCATTTATTCCAAAGCTTTGAATATGCTTCTGTATAGATTCATAGGCACAAACATATCTGTCAGCTCCGATCCCGGACACTTTACGATAATCTTCGTCTTTAAAATTCCCATTTGGAAAATTAGTCATGACAATAAAATCATCAGAAATAGGGCTTATTCTATTTGTATCCCCTCCTTCTTCCAGAATAAATGCATCACCACTTTTATCAGCAATCATAGTATGCAGCCCTAAATTGGGGTACAGTGGATTTCTGGGATACGAGATTACTCTTTTATTGAGAATTTCGAAAGAATCAGATGATTTTTTTGCTTTCTTTAGTACCTCATCGAGAAGATCAAAGGCATACCAATCATTTTCATCACAGCCTGATTGAAAGTCCGGCCCATAATCTACTGCCTGTGTGCAGATAAAAAGGCCTTCGCTGTTAAAACCGGCGATATCCCTGTATTTGTTTTCTAACAGGGCTGAAAAGTAAAATAAGTTCCTGTCGTGATAACGATTGATTTTTAGTTTTAAAGCGATTTCATCGGTATCGAAATTCATACCGTAAATTGCCTTTTTCTGATGGTATACTGCAAAACTTGTACACATTTTAGAGCCTCCTTTTCATACATAAGTATGTCATATAATATGCTTAGAGCATTTTGAAATTATTACGCTGTTTTACCATTGGATTCACCACTTTCTTAAGTTTCTATCTATATGATATCATTGGCATCTTACTGGTTCAACCTACAACATGTTTCTGAATCGAAAATGCGCTGCTTAAGCTTATACGGTGTATTAATTTGGTTCTGAAATGTATGACAGCCGGATGGAGTACTAGACCGGTGCGATTAAAAACATCGTAAAGTTTGCGGATACCACCAGCTTGCCGGCGTCATTGGTGACGGTTACCTGATTGACAACGGTTTTCCTGCCTTTGTGTATGGCGTTGGATTCTATATAGATGGTTCCGGTATTTACCCCTCTTAAAAAATTGATGCTGCTGCATTCCGTGACATTGGTGGTCTCATAGGCGTAAGTGGACATTCCTGCGGCCATATCGCAGAGAGAGAATAAAAATCCACCGTGAACATTTCCGTAAAGGTTTAAGGCTTCCTGAGTAATTTCCATGGAGAGTTTCGCATGGCCCGGAGAGATCTCCAGAAGCCTGGCGTTTTCTATGCCTCCGATTGGATGAATATGTCTCAGGATGCCGTCCATTATCTCTGATCTCATATATGCATACCTCCTCGTTATGAGCACTTAGCGGACGTCTTTTCGAGCTTAGTGCAGTGACTCCAGGCTATACTATATCATTGCAAAAATCCATTTACAACGGAAAAAAGGAATTATAGGTTTTAACTATCAATTATCGGAATTATCGCGGTCAGGGCCGATTGGATATTTCCTCCGCTGCAGGCTATAATGGATTTATCAAGATTGTTAAAAAAATATTTAACAACAATAAAGAAGGAGGATATATTAAATGAGCAAGTTATCCAATGAAGAATTCCAGGCGTATTTAAAGCAGATCCGTGAGCTGGCAGAGGGACCCCTTGAGGAAATCCAGAAGGAAGTGGAAGTAACCAATAAGTTTCCTCAGGAGTTCTATGATTTGGCAATCCAGAACGATTTATACCGTTGCTCCCTTCCGGAAGAGTACGGCGGATACGGATTGAATGAACTGGAAATTTTACAGGTTCAGGAAGAGTTCTCCAGAGGACCGGGCGGAATGAGAATGCATCTTCACTATGCAATGGATTTGAACTGGAGAATTCTCGATGATTACGGCAGTGAAGAAGTAAAGGCAGAGTATATGCCGAAGTTCCAGAACAAAGAGGTATTTACCTGCTTCGCACTGACAGAGGCGACGGGAGGTACCGGTGCTGACTTACATACCATTGCAGTGAAAGACGGCGATTCGTATGTTTTAAACGGTGAAAAGACACTGATTTCCCATACCGACTGTTGCGAATTTGCTTACGTAATTGCAGTGACTAATCCGGAGTCCGATAAGAATGACAGACTGTCCGCATTCTTTGTACCGATGGACGCTCCAGGATTTGAGGTAATCAACATGCCTCATATGATGGGATGCCGCGGAGCCGGCCATGGCGAACTGAAATTTACTGACTGCCGCATCGATAAGAAGTACCTCTTAGGCAAAGAGGGTCAGGGACTGGAGATTGCCATGCACTCCTTATCCGTATCCCGTGCTCATATCGCTGCCAGCAACTTAGGTATGGCACAGAGAATGCTGGAACTGTCCTTACAGTATGCCGCTGACCGCGTAACCTTCGGAAAGCCGATCGGAACCCGTCAGGCAATCCGCTGCAAGATTGCCGATATGTCCATGATGGTACACGCTCTTCGCTGCATGGTTTACGATTTTGCTAAATCATACATGGAGAATCCGACTGGAGAATATATCGAAGAAAAAGCTGCCATGTGTAAGCTGTACAGTATCGATACAACCAGAAGAGTCAGCGATGAAATGCTGGAAATCTTTGGTGGTGTCGGATACTTTGAAGACTGCAAGTACGGCCCGGTTGAACGTCTCTACCGTGACTGCCGCGCGATGTGGTTAGAGGAAGGGGCCCCGACCGTACAGAGAATTACAATTTCCAGAAATACCATTAAGCACGGTGCTCATATCGAATACGTAATCTAACCCTTACCGAACGATGCTCCGGGCAAACCGTTTTGACATCGAAGATATCTGACACAAAAGGGTCATCAGGTTCAACATACTCCGGACCTGGAGACCCTTTTCCCATATATGGAGGAAGAAGAATGAAACCATTAGAAGGCGTAAAAGTAGTGGATTTAACCACGTATCTGGCGGCTCCTACGACGGTTCGCGTACTTGGCGAATGGGGAGCCGACTGTATCAAGATCGAATCACACAAAGGAGATCCTGCCAGGACTCAGGGCGCCGTGTTTAATATGCCGTTTACCGATGACGAGAATCTGGCCTTTGATGTGGCAAACTTAAATAAGAAATTTATCACTCTGAACCTGAAGACGGAAAAGGGGCTGGAGGTTTGTTATAAGCTTCTGGAGGAAGCCGACGTATTCGTGACCAATACGAGAACGAAGTCCCTGGTAAAGCTGGGACTGGACTACGATACCTTAAAAGAAAAGTTTCCGAAGCTGATATTTGCTCAGGTTTTAGGATATGGCGAAAAAGGGCCGGAGAAGGATACGGCGGGCTTTGATGTGACCTGTTACATGGCGAGAGGAGGCGTATTCGGAACTACGGTAAACCGCGGTGACGCACCTATGATACCTACCAACGGGTTTGGCGATTTTCAGGTAGCTATGGCGCTGGCTTCCGGTATCTGTGCGGCTCTGTACCGCAGGGAAAAATCCGGAGAGGGAGACAAGGTTACCATCGGACTGCATCATGCGGCTGTTTATGCGCTGAGCACCGGCCTGATCTCCGCACAGTACGGAAACCAGTACCCGAAGAGCAGAAAAGAAGTTCCCAATCCATTTAACAATGTGTTCCGAACCAGGGACAACAAGTGGGTCTGCATCTGCTGTCCGGAGTACGACCGTGATTATGAAAAGATGTTCACGCTTCTGGGCTGTCCGGAAATGCTGGAAAAAGAGCAGTACCGTCACTGCGCGGATGTCAACAACAACCATTTAAATAAAGAAGTGACCGATGTGCTGGATGCAGCCATTGCAAAGATCGACAGAGAAGACTTAATGAAGATGTTAAAGGCGAATGATATGCCGTGTGAAGCCGCCTATGAACCATTGGATATCTATGAGGATGAGCAGGCCTGGGCCAACGATGTGCTGACAAAGATTCCTTATCCGTCAGGCGGAAAGATCATGCCAACCAACCCCGTAGGCTTCGCATCTCTGGGCAAACCGGACTATGTGATCGGAGGCATGCAGGGCGCCCATACGGTGGAGATTATGAAGCAGCTGGGATACAGTGACGAACAGATCGGGGAAATCATTGCATCCGGAGCCGCGGAAGGCGCGACAGGACTGAAACCACTGTAATGTAAAACGACCAACCAGAAAGGGGAAAGTGAAAATAACATGAGCTTACTTTACACCGATGAACAGAAAGCACTGCTTGCTCTCGTAAGGGAGATGGCGGAAAATGAAATAAAACCTCATGTAAAGGACGCGGACGAGAAAGGGGAGTGTCCGAGAGAGCTGTTTCAATGGGGATTTGATATGGGACTTCACATGCTGGAAATCCCGGAGGAATACGGCGGAACCGGTTTAAGCTATGAGACCACCGCCATGATTTTTGAGGAACTGGCAAAGGTGGACGCGGGCTACGCCATCACCTTTGTAACCACGTTCGTGGCACTTAGAAATGTAATCCTTGCAGGGACGAAGGAGCAGGGACAGTATTTTGCGGATAAGATTGCACCCGGCGGATTTGCCGGATTTGCCCTGACGGAGCCCAACGCCGGTTCCGATCCTGCGGCGATGCGCGCCACCGCTGTGAAGGACGGGGATGAGTACATTTTAAACGGTACGAAGACGTTCATCACCAACGGGGCCCTGGCAGATGTCTTTGTGGGATTCTTTAAGACGGATCCGGCGGCAGGCCACAGAGGAATATCAGCATTTATTGTCGACGCGGATGCAGCCGGCGTTACTGTGGGAGCACACGAGAATAAGATGGGCCTCAGACTGTCGAATACAACGGATTTGATCTTTGAAAATGTCCGGGTCAGGGCATCCGCCATGGTAGGCCCTGAGGGATCAGGCTTTAAGCTGGCTTTAAACGCTCTCAACTTATCCAGAGCCTTTGTGGCGACCCTGGCTGTCGGAATCATGCAGCGTGCACTGGATGAATCCGTGAAGTATGCCAGGGAAAGAAAGCAGTTTAATACTCCTATTATTAAATTCCAGATGGTACAGCAGATGCTGGCTGACATGGCAATCAAAATTGAAGCATCCAGATGCCTGGTCAACAATACCATGCGGATGATGGATCAGGGAATCATGGTGCAGAAGGAAGGCTCCATCTGTAAGACCTTTGTGTCCGACTGTGCTCAGGAGGTGACCTCCAATGCGGTCCAGATCTTTGGCGGATACGGCTACAGCAGGGAGTATCCGGTAGAAAAACTGATGAGGGACTGCAAGGTATTCCAGATTTTTGAGGGAGCAAACCAGATTCAGAGGATGACCATTGCAGGTGTGTTGGAAAAGGAATATAAGTAAAAACTGCCAGGAGGGATGAAGATGAATATCGTTGTTTGTATAAAACAGGTTCCGGATACCACTGAGATCAAGATCGATCCGGTGAAAAATACGCTGATTCGTACCGGCGTACCGAGTATCATGAACCCTTTTGATAAAAATGCACTGGAAACAGGCCTTCAGCTGAAGGACCGCTATGGCGGAAAAGTGACCGTGATTTCCATGGGACCGCCTCAGGCGAAGGCAGTGCTCCGGGAAGCGCTGGCCATGGGCGCAGATGAAGCGTATCTCGTTACCGACCGCGCCTTCGGCGGTTCTGATACGTACGCCACCAGTTATATTCTGTCTCAGGCGATTCAGATGCTGGGCGGATTTGATGTAATCCTGGGCGGCAAACAGGCCATCGACGGAGATACGGGACAGACGGCCCCCAGTATTGCAGAACATTTGGGCGCGGTCAGGCTGACGTATATTCTCGATATGGAGGTCGAGGGTGATAAGGTGATCGCCAGGCGCCAGGTGGAAGAGGGCGTGGAGATCATAGAGGCAAGCCTTCCGGTGCTTTGCACTGCGACAAAGGAGAGCAATAAGCCCAGATATGCTACCATCAAAGGCGTTCTTACTTCCTTAAAAGCAGAGATCGGAGAGATCACTCTGGCGAGCCTGCCAGGGTCCGATACGACCAAGATGGGGTTAAAGGGGTCCCCCACAAAGGTAAAAGCAACTTTTACACCAAAGAGAAATGCTAACTGTATGAACATTGAAGGCAGCAGCCCGGCGGAGACCGCAGGGACCCTGATTGACAGGCTGGCAGAGGCAAAGGTACTTTAAGGACGGCAAAAGGAGGTCGCGAGAGATGAGTTTTGATACATGTAAGGACGTATGGGTATTTATCGAATGCTTCCAGGGGCAGCCTAAAAGCGTGGGCCTTGAGCTGCTTGGCCAGGGGCGAAAGCTGGCGGATGGCTTAAAGCAGAAGTTATGTGCCGTAGTCATCGCAAAGGATGTGGATGAGGCGGTGAAGGAGGCCGGAGAGTACGGCGCAGATAAGATTTATGTGGTAAAGGGGGACGAATACGAGAATTATTCCGCTGACGCTTATGGAAATGTATTCTTAAAGCTCTGCGAAAAGTATGAACCCAATACGATTCTGGTGGGAGCAACCGTAAACGGCAGGGATTTGGGCTCGAAGATTGCAGTCAGCCTGCGTACAGGGCTGACCGCAGACTGTACGGCGCTCAGCGTCGACGAGGAGAGCGGTAATGTGGTCTGGGAACGGCCTGCATTTGGCGGAAATCTTTATGCACAGATCCTCTGCAGCGAGACAAGACCGCAGATGGGAACCTGCAGACCGGGGGCGTTTAAAAAGCCGGAAAAGGTGATGGATAACAGACCGGAGATCATTGTGGAGCCCATCCACACACCGGAAAGCGAGATCAGGACGAAGGTGGTTGATTTCATAAAGGCGTGCGAGGACAACGATATCCCGCTTCAGGACGCGGAGGTGATCGTATCCGGCGGCCGCGGTATGAAGAATGGAGAGAATTTCAAAGTATTAAAGGAACTGGCTGACGTGCTTGGCGGAACGGTCGGATGCTCCAGAGCGGCAGTCGATTCGGGGTGGATGCCGCAGTCCAAACAGGTAGGGCAGACGGGCACTACGGTAACTCCGAAGATCTACTTTGCCTGCGCCATATCCGGCGCTGTCCAGCATGTGGCGGGCATGAGCGGTTCCGGAACCATTGTGGCGATCAATAAGGATGATACGGCGCCGATCTTCGAGGTGGCAGATTACGGCATCGTAGGCGATGTGTTTGAGATTGTTCCGGCTCTTGTGAAGGAATTAAAGGCGAGACAGCAGGGGTGATGGAACGGATCTCCGGACATCCCGCAGTACATGCGCGGATGGCGTGCGGTCCGGCAGGAGGCGCACAAAAAGGGATAGGAGACGGGTCATGACTGATGAGATGAAGATCAATGCCATCCAGCGGGAAAAGTATCTTTCCAAAGGTTACTGGAAGGATATTACGCTGCTGGACTGTTGGAGAGAATCCGTGAAGAAGTATTCCGAACGGGAATATGTGGTGGATGACAGGGGAAAACGGTATACCTACCGGCAGATGGATGAGGCCGCATCGAAAGTGGCGGCCTTTCTCCGGGAACAGGGGGTTTTGCCGGGAGACGCGGTATCGTTCCAGCTCCCCATCTGGAGCGAGTTCGCGGTGGTGACGATCGCCTGCTTTATGACCGGAGCCGTAGCCCATCCCATCGCCATGTCCTATGAGGAAAAGGAACTGATTCGGAGCATGAATTTAACGGAGTCAAAGGTTTACTTCGGCCCCTCCTTTTTTCATAAGACGGATTATGCGAGCCGGATTCTGGCTGTGAGAGAATCCATTCCGTCGCTGTCCTGTGTCGTCATTGTGGGCGGTGAAAAGCCGGATGCCGGAGCGATCGCCTCGTTTCAGGAAATACTGGACAGATGTGATGCGGGGACCGGGAGTATGGAGACAGACCAGGCGGAGAGCGGGCCGGCAGACTTGGACAGGGCGGAGACCAGGCGGACCGGAGAGGATCTGGCGCTGATACTCTGCACCTCCGGGACGACCAGCGGGACGAAGGGAGTTCTGCTCACCCACAACAATATTCGTTACAGCGAGGAGGTATTTACCAGGGAACTGGGGCTGACCAGTGAGGACATCATGTTCATGCCTGCGCCGTTAAATCATGCAACCGGCTTCCATCACGGGCTGATTGCTCCCATGCTGATCGGAGCGAAAGTGGTGCTTCAGCAGAAGTACCGCTGCCGTGAGGCCATTGATCTGATGAATCGGGAGCGCTGTACTTTTTCTATGGGAGCTACGCCATTTATCTATGATATTCTCCGGGAACTGGAGAACGGCGGCGGAGAACTGCCGTTCCTGAAGCTTTACCTCTGCGGCGGCGCTCCGGTGCCGGGCTATATGGTGCAGAAGGCGTGGAGCTTCGGAATCCTGCTCTGTGAGGTCTACGGTTCGACGGAAAGCGTTCCCCATGTGTTTGTACGGCCCGAGGAGGCGCTTACATTAAACGGAACCACGTCCGGCCGGCCCATCGAAGGCGTTGAGATCCGGGTTGTGGATGACGAGGGTAACGACGTACCGCCCGGGATACCGGGAGAGGAGCTTTCCAGGGGACCCAATGTGTTTGTGGGATATCTAAAGGATAAAAGAATCACGGATGGCGCGCTGGACGATGACGGCTGGTTTCACAGCGGTGATTTATGCGTCATGGATGAGGCTGGTAATATTCATATTATTGGCAGAAAGAAAGATATGATCGTCCGCGGCGGAGAGAATTTGAATTCCAACGAGATTAATGACCGGCTGGAAGGCTGTCCGGGAATGGGCGACCACACGGTGATCGGAATGCCGGACGACCGGCTGGGCGAGAGAATCTGCGCTTTTGCCGTTCCGCTGCCGGGATTTGAACATTTAAAGCTGGAGGATGTGACCGGATGGCTTTGCCGGAACGGCGTCCCGAAACGGTTCTGGCCGGAGAGACTGGAACTGATCGACCGTATTCCCCATACGGGCAGCGGGAAAGTAAAGAAGTATCTGTTGAAAGAGGAACTGGAAAAGAGAATGGAGGGGCCGGAGCACAATGATTGAACAGAAATTTGGACCGAAAAGATGCCGGGATACCAGAAAACCTCGCGCGGATCAGTGTCCGGAGGTCGTGTTTTACCGCTGCAGAAGCTGTAACAGCTTATTTCCAGTTACCGGGGGTCAGGCGCTTGAGGAGAAGAAGATTTTCTGCTGCAGTGAAGAAGCAGAGCGCCTGGTGCCGACAGACGCCGGGGAGGCAAAGGAGTTTTTAGAACTCAGTTACCAGATTACCGGCGGCTATAACGACAACGCGGTAAAGGTATCGTGGAAGACGAAAAAACAGGATTGCGTACCGGAGTGGATCTATTTGAAGACCTTTACGGGCGGTTATTTAAAATATGTGAGGAAGGAAAAACGTTCCCCCATGGTATTTGCACTGGCAGACACGGATGCGTTCTGCTACTGCGATGAAGATCCCTGTCTGGAATGCGTGTTCCGCTGTAAGAGAGGCTTTGCGGTTTACGCATATTCTGAGGGGACCGGACTATTGGAAATGCCGCTGGACAGAATGACGGCACACTGGCAGACACGGGAAAAGGAAGCGGAGAGGTAGGGGATTTTTTTAGATTCTTTTGTTAATAAATTAACAGAACTCATGCAATGACGTCTGTTAAATATAAGCGAGGAGGGTTTACGTATGAAAAGCGAAAATGTCGGAAGCGGTGGGACAGCTGTAGACTGGAGAGCAGTGCTGGTGTTTGTATCCATTGCATTCAGCTCGCAGTGCGGAGGCGGTTTTGCGTCAGGCTCCACACCCTGGACTTATTTTTTCCGGAATACAGGATTTTACGGTATGCTTCCGGAGGTGACACAATCGTACTTCTGTCTGCTTATGCCTCTGGTGGTGGCGGCGATCAACTGCTTTATCATCTATTTTTTCATGAAGTTCGCCATGGATTTCAGAACCTTCGACTATGGGAATTTCCTTGAAAAATACGGCTCCAGATTCTGGGGAGGCGTGCTGGCAAAACCGATGCAGATCGTGTATGAACTGAATTTTAACTGGCTGCTCATCGTATGTATGGCACTGGCCTATTCCACCTCCGGCTCAGCCCTTAAGGAGCTGACGGGGATTCCGTACATATGGACCACATTTATTGTGGGAATTATCATGTTTCTTCTCTGTATGAAAGGTACGGAGCTGGTACGGAAAAATGCGGTCTTCATGAGTTCTGTTATCTTTATCGCCCTGATTGTCGTTCACGTTCCGAACCTTATTTTCAATATCGGGAGCGGAAAACTGGCAAACGAGATGGCTGTTATGAGCAGCAGCATGGAGGCCGGAATCGCATCGGGCGCAGGCAGCTTTTTCAAATATCTTTTCATTGCATTTGTATGGGCCTATATCTTTTCCGGTCAGAATCTGGCTGGATTCGGCGCGTACGTCAATCATGCGCAGCTGTTTGATAATAAGAAAACTCTGCGATGGGCGGTGGTCCTGTCCGTGATTGTAAACTGGGTATTCCTGGAGATGAACGCCATAAACCTGGCGGGAAACTACAGTGCGGTTTACGATGGATGGGCAAACGGAAAAGCCGTGTATACAATCATGGTGGTACAGAACGGCTGGGCGGGCGGCGCCGTCAGGGCAATTTCCCTGACGCTGCTTACCATAGCAATCTTTTTTGCAACAATCTCCACGGCGATCAACTATGCACAGGGCTTTAATGACCGTGTTCTGAACTGGTATCAGAAAAAGAGCGGGGAAGATCCGAAGGTCTCCGAAGCCAGGCGCAACCGGCGGGGAGCTGTCCTTACCTTTGTCTACATCTGTCTTACCTGGGTGATTTCCCAGGCAGGGCTTACGACCCTGGTATCCAAAGGACTGACTGCGGCATCTTATATCAATTTATTCACCCTCATCCTTCCCACGGTGATGAATGTGATAATCGGATGGCCGGACAGAGAGTATGACAGCGGCAGGAAAGTGCAGGCCGGAACTAAATAATAAATGATGGAGGTGTTTTTATGTTAGCAACAATGGGGCTTATCTTTGCCATTGCGCTTTTAGTAGTCATGATCATCAAGGGGATTGACATGATCTGCGCCACCGTGATAACGGCGGTAATTATCTTATTAAGCAGTCAACTTAGCCTGTCCGACGGTCTTCTTACCACATTTTCCGGCGGCGCCGGAGGTTTCGTAACTTCCTGGTTTCTGATCCTGGGTATGGGAGGTATCTTCGGACAGCTGGTGCTGGAAACCGGACTGGCCACCAAAATTGCCAAATGGCTGACCCAGAAGCTGGGAGCCAGGATGGTGGGCCTGGTCATCCTGATCTGTACCTTTTTTATTACTCTTTTAGGCATCAACGGCTATATCATGGTGTTTGTACTGTATCCGATCGCTGACAATCTGCTTCGTGAAAATAAGATGGACCGCCGGCTGCTTCCGTTTATGCTGCTGGGCGGCGGAGCTTCTGCCAATGGATTTATGTATACCCTGGATATCTGTAATGTCCTTCCCAGCGGATATCTGGGAACGTCACTGGGATCGGCGCCGTTCTTATCCCTGGTATTTACCGCGATTGTGGCTGTGTGTTATTTTGTATATTTCAACTATGCCCAGGCCCAGAGCCACAAGAAGCATACGAATGAGGAGCTGCTGGCCATGTATACCAGCTCCAATAAGGTTATGAGTGATGAAGAGCTGCCCGGCATCGGAATGTCGGTACTGCCGTTTATTGTGGTATTCGGCATCGTAGTGGCCACCTCCAGCTGGGGAACCTCCACGAGTATTCTGTTTTCTTTGACCGTGGGAATCCTGCTGATCATGGCGACCCAGTTTAAACATATCGAGAACATCAAGGCCTCCGCTAAAACGGGCGCGGGATCCGGACTGAATTCCATGCTGACTGTGGCGGCGGTTATGGGACTTTCCAAGGTGCTCAGCCTGTCGCCTGCGTTTCAGGCGCTGCAGCAGGCCGTGTTATCCATGAATATGCCGGTGTACTTAAAGGCGTATTTCGGAACTGCTGTTTTGACCGGTCTGACCGGGTCTGCGATTTCCGGGGAAACGATTTTCCTGGAGAGCTTTGGCCAGGCGTTTGTGGATATGGGGGTCAATGTCCAGGCCCTGCACAGAATCGTGACAGAGTCAGCCCTGATTTTAAATAAGCTGCCAAACTCCTCCGTGGCAATACTAACGATGTCCATCTGCGGATGCAGCTTAAAAGAAAGTTATAAGCATGTGATTCTGGGGACTATGATTCCGGCGGCAGCAGCAGGTTTGGTGATTGCTTTGATGGCTACCTTTGGTATTACATTTTAGAAAATTGTGAGTATGAGAAAAGGAACCGTTCCTCTGTTCCGAGTTCTATCTTGTCTTTTGGGAATGACGTATTATAGTTATGGATAAAAATATCTGGGTAATCTTTAGAATATAAAGAAAACCCAGATATTTTATTAAGCTGTTTTAATTAATCTGCCCATAATTCAACGCTCTCTCTAAATGGCAACCTGTGCGTTTGGTCTTCTATAAAGTGGGCTGGCTGTACGATGTTTAGATAATCGTTAGTCCTTCTATCAGTTTGCTGAAACGTTCATATACTTCTTCCGCGCCGACTCCAGACGCTTTTCTGAAACTTTCGTCCCGGTTGCCACATTTTCTTTAATACTGAACTATTACAGTTGTTGGTTTTTTAGTGTATATACTATTATCATTACAGTGCTCATGACATAACTTATTAATAATTTTCCGAATACATGTTTGATTCATGGATATTGTTAATATTTTATTTCTATTATATAATAAAAATAAAATAATTTTCAGCCAATGTTCTATCTTAAAATTAAGCAGGGATAAAGAAAAAGGAAACCTTCAGTAAATTGAATGGGTTACATTGCTTATTAAACGGCTGTAATAGATAATGGGGAAAAATGAATCATTATATTTATATCATTGTATTAACATTTATATTAATATCAGCTAATTGGGGAGAAAATTGTAATAACTATCCCCAGGCAAATGACATAGAAAATAATAATTTTGCAGATATACAAGAAAGCAAGCAGCCTGAAACGAAAGCAATGCAGGATAAGGATTTAAACTTAAAAGAAATTGCTGACCACGTGGTTGAGTCAAACAAAGAAAAAACGAATAGAGAGATTTCAAAAGAATCTAATGAATTTTTGTCATATTTTGTTGATAAAGTATTTGATTCCTCTTACCATCCCCCAAAAGCTGCTTCTGGTTATGTGATGGAATATATCGTAATTGATAAAATAGAAGATGGAAATGTTTCTGGAGAGTATTCAAGCCAGGCAGGTTTTATATGGGAAAATGGGGTATTTAATAATGTTCGGATCAATGAAGATAATAGTATTGTTGTTATAAATGAATGGACTGGCGTTAATTTTATAACAGAGGAGAGTTTCCCCAAAGCATACACTAAAATAAAAATAATTTTTGATCGTGTGGTAGATGGTATACCTGTAATAAAAACAGTTAAGCTAGGTCCAGTTGAGGGAAACGAGGAAATCTTAAAAGAATACTATTATATGAGTGAGCCAGGAACTATTCATGAGTGGTTTTCCAATAACTATATGTATTATGATTTAAATATGTCTGAAGAAGAGATGGTTGACTGGATAACTAAAAATATAAATACACCATGGAAATAACTAGTCCTGATGGCAGAGTAAGAGGTAGTCCAGTCCTATCTCATCTGTTTGCTGTCCTGGCTGCTTCTGTGGTAATAAATAAGCCTTCGTGTCAGTCCTGGTTTTCGTTATTTTTTAATTTGAGGATATCAAGTACAATTGTCCTATCTGTAAGTTCGTATTTAAGGAGCTTAATGATTTCCTTTGACCAATAACGGTATGTTACAGAACTGGTTTCAGCAGTCTTGCCAATCCGGGAAATAGGTTCCCTGACTAAAGTATATTGAGTTCTTGTAAAGATAAGCATCAGATCACAAGCTTCTTTGCTTTAACCTTCCAGTTTTTCATATCATGTTAATACTAACTTCCAACTTCGTTTATAATACTTTCGCCCCGTTTTTGACATATATTTTTGCATACAGTTTCAATTGCCGACTGACTTACCATATGAAGCGGTATTTATCAATACATATCTTTGTACGAGGAAAAGGCATTAACCAGGTTGACATAAGGATGCCACATATGGCAGATATAAACTTAACTCTGACTCTGAGCCGCTGGGGATGCTAAATGGCCCGGAAGTATTCCGCCCAATGTGCCCATGTATGGTCTAAAAGGATATGAAACGGATTGTTTTTCCGAGTTTGGCAAAATTAATGCAAAACTGTACTAGTCCGGCATGTTTAAGCAATTGGCAACCATAAAGTTTGCAAAGGCTTCCACTGCGGAGGTGATGAAGTTTTTCCTGCTGTATACCATGTAGATCATGCGGGTATCTTTGGGGACGTCGAGGAGCCGGACTTTGGAAAGGTTGTTAAACTGCCTTAAGTAAGGAGTGTCGGCTACAATGGCTACCTTCGAGGATTTGGATATTCTGCCTGCAATGGAGATTTCATCGTCATAGGAATAGACAGCCTCCACTCCCTTTTCTTTCAGCAGCCTGCGGACGACCTTGCCGATGGGAATCGTGTCCCGGTAGGTGGTCAGCCTGTAATCCTTTAAGTCGGACAGATACATGGCGCCCCGGTCTGCCAGCGGGTGGTTGTCCTGGACAATGGCGATCAGTTCCTGATAGGTAATGGGAACAAAGACCAGATCGGGCATGTCATCCACCATGGAACAGAAGCCGATGTCATATTTGCCGCAGGAAACGCCCTGTGCCACCTCAATGGACATTCCGTGGTAGATATTAAGCGTGGCAAGAGGATTCTTCTGCTGATAAAGATCCAGGGCCTCCGGTAAAAAGTCGCCTAACAGGGTAGGAATGCAGCCAATATCGATGGAGCCGCTGATGTGACCGGATTTCTCCTTGATCAGGGAGATGCCGTGTTCCAGGATACTCAGGGATTCGCTGACGTACTGGTAAAACTCTTCTCCGTATTTGGTGAGCTGAATATTACGTCCCTTTTTCTGGAAAAGGGATACCCCGAGTTCCTTTTCCAGAGATGCGATGGAGTCGCTTAAGCTTGGCTGAGTGATGTAAAGCGCTTTGGCTGCCTCGGTGTAGTGCTGAACTTCTGCCAGTTTTCGAAAATAGTACAATTGTGGTAAATTCATAATCCCCTCCAGTTAATCGATATATTTATTATACAGGATTAACAATGGAAAAGCCAGTACCTGTATTGGCACCAGCAGCAGTTTTGAAGGTATTGGTAAACCAGAGCCATTGAAAAATCATGAGAGACCGTGGGCAGTCCGGAATTCTATTTGACATTTGTCCGGAAAGTTTTTACAATGGAGATTATTAACGGTAAACAGCAGCGATGTGAGGGGGAGAACGATATGCAGGAAATTTACCACAATATATTTCAGGAGACGATTTCCTATTCTGACCGTCACATGAGTCCGCGCAATCTCTATCTGATCCGGCAGCCGGGACGCAGTCTGATGGTGGATACCTCCTTCCGGTTTGAACGGGACTGGGAGATTCTGCGCAGCATGGTGGAGACGCTGGGAGTCTCCTATAAGGACTTGGACGTGTTCATTACCCATGACCATCCGGATCATACGGGGCTGGTACCGGCTTTGCAGGAGCTTGGAGCCAGCGTGTTTATGAATCCGGAGGAGACCAGGAAGCGGGCAGATCTGCTTCACTGCTATCTGGCGGATGAAGCGTCGCGCATTCAGAATCTGCGTATCGTGGGTGTGACAAAAAAGGATACGCCGGAGGTCTATCAGGCTATTATGGAATATACCGGCCGCGCTTATGCGGAACGTGGAAAAGCCCAGGATTTCAGCTTTATCCCGGTCCATCCCGGCGAGACCCTGGATTATGGGGAGTATGTATTCGATGTCGTTTCTTTAAAGGGCCATACGTTCGGGCAGTGCGGGCTCTATGAGAGGTCACATGGATTCCTGTTTTGCGGGGATCAGATTATGACGACCATTGTGCCGATTGTGGGCAGCCAGCAGAAGGATCTGGGACTTCTAAAATGCTATATGGAGTCCCTTGGCGATATGAAACACCGGTATGCGGACTGTCGGATTCTGCCGTGCCATTACGGTCCCATAGAGGATGTGGGAAAGGAAGCCAACCGGATTATTTTTGGCTATCTGGATAAATGTGAGATCATGAAGAGGATACTGGAAGAGGATGGGGGGCTTATGACCACCCGGGATGTCGGCGTCCGGGCCTACGGAAGAAGCCAGGGGCCGCCGGACTACCGCCATTTCGTCTCCTGTACCCAGATTTGGGCGAAGACATTCTCCTGCCTGGAATTTATGTATGGCGAAGGGCTTGTGGAGAGAATCGCGCGCGACGGGATTATTTACTGGAAATTATGAAAAACGATTGTAAATGTCCCATTTATTCCAATTTTCTTGTCGGCAATGAGTCCTTTGATCCTTGAGGGTTCTAATGAAAGCCCAGATGTCAATGAAAACCGTAAAAACAGCCATCGCCATCGGGGAAGCAGCATACCCAATGGCTTTCTCATTATCTACAAGTTTTCTCGGTATAATCGGGACATTTTCATTTGTGAATCACAAAAAATAAAGAAAAAAATAAAAACCAGTTGACAAAATGATTGCTATCGGCTATACTTAATACCGTTGCGAAAGCAATATGCGCCGATAGCTCAGCTGGATAGAGCGTCTGGCTACGGACCAGAAGGCCGCGTGTTCGAATCATGTTCGGCGCATTAATAAAATCAAGGGTTTTAAGTAAAAAAGACATCCGGTTGCGGGTGTCTTTTTTCTATGGTATCTTTAATCTGTCTTTACAGCAAATTCCCATCAATCCCTATGGTAAACACATTACAGGGAATATCTTTCCCGCTGTTTTCGACTGCCCGTTCTACCGCGAACGTTATTCCGCCGCAGCAGGGAACTTCCATGCGGGTTACCGTTATGGAGCGGATGGTATTTTCACGCAGGATTTCCGTCAGCTTATCGGAGTAATCGGTGTTGTCTAATTTGGGGCAGCCGATCAGGGTGATGTGGTTCCGGATGAAATCGTGATGAAAATTCCCGTAGGTAAAAGCGGTGCAGTCCGCCGCGATCAATAAGTCGGCATTGTCAAAATAGGGAGCGCGTACAGGCGCCAGTTTGATCTGAACAGGCCATTGGGACAGGCAGCCCGGGACTTCTTTTATTCCTGATGGATTCTGAGCGGCGCTGCCGGATAAGGAGCGGGAGGCAGCAGAGGGACAGGCGCAGCTGCTTTCCCGGCCTGCCTGTCCGGCCTGATTCCGGGCCAGTTTGGCCTTCTGTACAGCCGCGTGGTCGTAGGCAGGCGCTTCGCGCTCTGTAAAGGAGATGGCCCCTGCGGGACAGGCCGGCAAACAGTCTCCCAGACCGTCGCAGTAATCCTCTCTTGTCAAAACTGCTTTTCCGTCTGTCATCTGAATCGCGCCCTCGTGGCAGGCTTCGGCACACAGCCCGCAGCCGGTACAGGCATCTGTATCAATGTGAATGATTTTTCTTATCATAGTTTTTTCCTCCTTGACTCGATAGAGGTATCATACTATACTGAAACATAAAAGTATGTTGTTTTTGCAACGAAATAGAAAAGAAATTGTAAAACAGACGGGAAGTAATCGAATAAAAAAGATTGGTGTGGAGGAGTACGATGGTTTCACTGTTTGACGGAATTGAAAATGGGGAACTGGAGCAGCTGCTTCCGTGTCTCGGCGGCAGAAGAGTCCGGTTTGATGAGGGAGATTATATTTTTATGGCAGGCGGCCGGGCGGACCAGGTTGGCATGGTCTTATCGGGCAGTGTTCTGGTATTTTCTGATGATTTCTGGGGAAACCGGACGATTATGGCCCATGTGGAGCGGGGCGGTCTGTTTGGGGAGGCGTTTTCCTTTGCTCGTGTGGAAGCCCTGCCGGTCAGCGTGACTGCTGCGGAGAAGACTGAGGTGCTCTTTATAAACTGTGAGCGAATGATTACGGTATGTCCGTCAGCATGTGAGTTCCATAACCGTCTGGTCCGTAATATGCTTAAGATCCTGGCGGAAAAGAATATGGCTCTGACACAGAAGATCGGCCATATGGGAAAACGTTCAACCAGGGAAAAGATTCTCTCCTATCTCTCGGAGCAGGCAGGAAAGGCGGGAGGGGAATCCTTTTCTATCCCCTTAAACCGGCAGGAAATGGCGGATTATCTGGCCGTGGACAGGAGCGCCCTGTCGAAGGAGCTGGGGCGGCTTGAGAAGGAAGGGCAGATATCGTTTCACAAGAATCAGTTTCAGCTGTTGAAAGCGCAGCTTCAGGAGTAGTCTCCCCACAGCGGTGCAGGAGGAGAATCCTGCGGAAAATGGCTGTAAATTACCGGAAGAACGGGAAATATTGCTTGCTTTTTTTGTGAAATTTATTATACTTATACATAAGATTATATTTCATAAAGAATACGGATCGGTCGCAAAATCAGGTGCAATGAGGTAGCTGTAGGTGGTAGGTGCAGTGCCTCTTTTTTTCTATATGAAATGTTGACTGCGGCCGCGGCCCGCGCAGTGCGGATGCGGACCGGAACAGACAGGAGAGGGGACTGGAAGCGGTATGACAGAGGGCATAAAGCCAGAGGCGTCAGGGCTGGATACAATAGAACTCAATGTGGCAGATCAGATAAAAGCTCTTCCGGGAAAGACGGGATTTTATTATGAAAATCTTGTGACCGGTGAACGGGCGGCGTATCACGAGGAGGAACGGATGATGGCAGCCAGCGTCATCAAGCTGTTTGTGATGACAGAGGCATTTACAAGGTTTGAAGAGGGGACTCTGAGTCCGGACAGGATCATCCGCATGAGGCGGGAGGACTGTGTGCCGTCCTGCGGGGCACTTACGTATCTCCATGACGGAATCGAAGTGACGGTTCTTGATCTCGTGACACTGATGATTATTTTCAGCGATAATACGGCGACGAATGTGCTCATCGATCTTTTGGGAATCGAGGAGATTAACCGCACCATCAGGCGGCTGGGATACCGCGATACGGTGCTCCGGCGGAAGATGTACGATACGGAGAAATCGAAGCAGGGAATCCAGAACTACATAACGGCGGCGGAGACGGGACGTCTTCTGCGGGAGATGTATCAGGGACGGCTGGTGAGCCGGACGGCCAGCGAAGCAATGATTTCTATTTTGAAGAACCAGCAGCTGTGCAGCAAAATACCGTTTTATTTACAGGCGCTGCCGGAGGAACCGGAAATTGCCCACAAGACGGGGGAGGACTGCGGAATTACACATGATGTTGGAATTATATATGCAAAACAGCCATTTATCGTGTGTTACTGTGGAAACGATACCGACACGCCGGCTTACGAGCGTGTGATGGCGGAGACGGCTCTGTGGCTGTATCATAGAAATTCGGAGGTTTGAGTATGAGAATAGCGAAGATCGAGACGGCGGAGGTGAATATTCCGCTTGTGACACCGTTTAAGACGGCTCTGCGGACCGTGAACAGCGTGAATGATATTGTGGTCAGAGTGACCGCGGATGACGGCAGAATGGGCTTCGGAGAGGCCCCTCCCACAGCTGTGATAACCGGGGATACGAAAGGATCGATCCGGTGTGCCGTGGAGGAATTTATCGCTCCGAATCTGATTGGAATGGAGATCGATAACCTGGACGGCATGATGAAAAAGCTTCACGGCTGTATTGTGAAGAATACGTCGGCCAAGGCGGCTGTGGATATGGCGCTCTATGATCTGTATGCCCAGTCCTGCAGGAAACCGTTGTATCGGGTTCTGGGAGGCAGCAGGACAGAAGTGGAGACGGATCTGACCATCAGCGTCAACGGTGTGGACGAGATGGTGGAGGACAGTTTAAAGGCGGTTAAACAGGGCTTTCGGATCCTGAAAATCAAGGTGGGAAAAGAAGGCGTAAAAGATATTGAAAGAATCCGGGAGATTCGGGCAGCTGTAGGCCCGGAGATCCGTCTGCGCATCGACGCCAACCAGGGCTGGACGGCCAAGGACGCTGTTCGCATTATCAGGGCCATGGAGGATTCGGGAATCGAGATGGATTTAGTGGAACAGCCGGTGAATGCCCACGATTTTGACGGGATGAAGTTTGTGACGGCCAATGTGGCCACGCCTGTTCTGGCGGATGAAAGTGTGTTTTCACCGGAGGATGCGGTGCGGATTATCCAGAACCGGGCGGCGGATCTCATTAATATTAAGCTGATGAAGACCGGCGGAATTTATGAAGCACTGAAGATCTGCGCCATAGCGGAAAGCTATGGTGTGGAGTGCATGATCGGGTGTATGCTGGAGAGTAAGATCGCGGTCAGCGCGGCGGCTCATCTGGCGGCGGGGAAGGGGATTATTACCCGCGCGGATTTGGATGGCCCATCGCTCTGTTCCGTGGATCCTTATACGGGAGGGCCGGTTTATGAAGGCGCGATGATCCGAATGAACGAGAATGACGGGATCGGCATTACAGGAGTTCCCGGGTTTGAGCCGTAACCGGCCAAAGTGTATAAGAACTAATCCCGAAAGGGTTAGAAATATTAGGAACATGGAGGATAACTTATGAAGAAAAGAAGATTGACTGCGGCACTGCTCTGTGCCGTTCTTGCTGCTTCGACCGTGCTCAGCGGATGCGGCGGTAAAAAGACGACGGAAGGCGGAAGCACCGCCCAGGCCGGAAATGAAGCCGGGAAAAATGAGAACGGGAAGGGCGAAGACGGGGGAAAGCCGGTCGTGTATAAGGAGCTGTACTCGGGGGAGGTTGCGACATTAAATTATCTGGTCTCTGCGTCAGAAGCCGATTTTAAAACGGCAGCTTACTGTATCGATACTCTGATCGAGTATGACAGTGAAGGCAAGATTCGGCCGGGCCAGGCGACGGAGTGGGAATATGACGAGCCGTCTAAGACGTGGACCTTTCACTTAAGAGAAGCCAAATGGGTGGATAACACGGGAGCACCGGTAGCCGATGTGACGGCACAGGATTACGTCGACGCCATCAAATACCAGCTGACACCGGAATATGAGAGCGGTATTGTACAGAATCTGTTCGGTGTGATTGCAAATGCCAAAGAATATTACAACGGTCTTGTTTATAACGGCGGAGCCGATGATGACGGTGTGGTATGGAATGCCATTGATTTTTCAGAGGTCGGAGTGAAGGCTGTGGATGACCATACGCTTACCTATACGCTGGAAACAGAAGTTCCGTATTTCCTGTCTTCTCTGGCATATATCGTCTACATGCCTGCTTATGGGCCTCAGCTGGAGGAACTTGGCAAGACGTTTGCAACGGATGCGGATAAGATGTACTACAACGGCTCTTACTATATGTCGGAATTTTCTCCTCAGGAGCGCCGGATTTACAAAAAGAATACGTTAAACTACGATGCAGATATCGTTTATATTGATGAAATTCAGAAGATATACAATGCGGAAGCAAATACCATTGGGCCGGAGATGATCAAGCGAGGCGAGATCGATTACGCGATAATCACAGCTGATATTCTGGACGACTGGCTGAGCAACGAGGACACAAAGAACCTGATCAGCCGTGAGCGGCCGAGAAACAGCTACTCCTATTTCTACTGCTTCAACTTTGATCCGCAGTTCGATGCGGAGTATGAGCCGGATAACTGGAGAAAGGCTGTAAATAATGAGAATTTCCGGAAGGCCCTTTCTTCCGCGCTGAATAAGACCAAGGAAGTAGCCGTGCTGGAGCCGAACGTTCCGGAAGATTACGTGATCCAAACCATTACTCCGGCGAAGTTTACCTATAATGCAGATGGAACTGACTTTACTGAGATTGGCGATATGGCGGCTCTGGGAGATACCTTTAATGAGGCAAAGGCTGTGGAGTACCGTGACTTAGCAAAGAGTGAACTGGCGGCCGAAGGCGTTACCTTCCCTGTTAAAGTTCTTCTGCCGTACAATCCAACCGAGGTCAACTGGGATAAGGAGTGTCAGGTAGTGGAACAGCAGATGGAATCACTGCTGGGAACTGATTTTATTGATATTATCGTGCAGACAGGTCCGACTGACGGATTCCTGACTGAGATCCGCCGCAATGGAAAGTACGCAATGTTAAAGTGTAACTGGGGCGCCGACTACGCGGACCCGGAGACCTGGACTGATCCGTTCTACCAGGCGAAAGGCGAAAATGGCTATGATCCGGGCTACAAGTACGCCAATCTTGCGAAGGCCATCGAGGATGGAACACCATCTGCGGATGCGGTATTAGAGTACTTTACGACGATTGAGGAAGCCAAGGACATAAAGGTGGATATCAACGCCCGTTATGAGGCATTCGCCAAAGCGGAAGCCGCTCTGATTAATCATGCGCTTGTCGTGCCTTTCAGCATCAGCGTAAGCAAGTATCTTGCGACGAAGATCAATGTGTTTGAAGGCCAGTATGCACCGTTTGGTGTGTCCAACTTAAAGTATAAGGGCCAGCATCTGCAGGATCATTACATCTCAATGGAAGAGTTTGAGGCGAATAAGGAAAAAGCAGGCCAGTAAAAGCAGAAAGAGCGGATACTTGCCGGAATTTTACATTCTGGCAGGCATCCGCATCACTGCGGAAATACGTAAAAATGTTCTCGGAAATAGATGTAGTTTACGCATTTGCCGATGACATCTGCTTCCGAGAGGGTTTTTAGAAAAAGAAATTACAAAGGAGTTATGTTGCTGATGCTAAAATATCTAGGTAAAAGAATTGCCCGATCATTTCTTACTCTGATCATTATTCTGACTGTCGTTTTCTGTCTGCTGCGTCTGATGCCGATTGAAGGCTATTTCACCAATTTTGATAAGCTGACCCCACAGCAGATCCAGGTAAGCTTACAGGAGATGGGACTTACGGATCCGCTTCCGGTGCAGGTGGTACGCTTCTTTAACGACCTGGTGCACGGAGACTTAGGGGTATCCAGAATTTACCGGGCGAATGTGCCGGTAGCAGAGATTCTGGCCGATAAGGTTCCGGTGTCTATTAAACTGGGCGTCCTGTCCATGATTGTTTCGCTGTTTGTCGGGCTTCCCATGGGAGCGCTGATGGCCAGGTACAAGTACAGATGGTTTGACAAGCTGGGGACGTTATTTATCGTCTGTATCCAGGCGGTTCCTGCGGCGGTCTACTTCCTTTATATCCAGCTGTACGGAACGCAGGCGCTGGGAGTCGGTCTGCTGTTTCAGATCGACGATCCGAAGTACTGGATTCTTCCGGTCGTCTCCATGTCTTTAAATAATATCGCATTTTACGGCATGTGGCTGAGACGCTACATGGTGGATGAGAGCAATAAGGATTACGTGAAGCTGGCCAGGGCAAAGGGCATGTCCGAGGGCGGCGTCATGTTTAAGCATATTTTCCGAAACGCCTTTGTTCCGCTGGCCCAGTACATACCGACCGCATTTTTAAATACGGTCATCGGCTCCATCTATATCGAATCCCTGTACAGCATTCCGGGAATGGGCGGCCTGCTCGTCACGGTGATTAAGAAGCACGACAATACCATGGTTCAGGGAATTGTGCTTCTCTATGCCTGCGTCGGTGTTATGGGTCTGCTTCTCGGCGATATCCTGATGGTTCTGCTTGACCCGAGAATCAGCTTAAGCAAAAAGGGAGGTGACAGATGATGAAGCAGTTTTCTTACCGCCATACGAAAGAGGCAGAGCTGATGGACAGCATGGAACAGGCGGCAAAGGGCGCCCCACAGACGGATGAAGAGCTGTTCTCCTTCGCCGGTTTTAACGAAGCGGAGGTGGAGCGGACCGGCTACAGCAACTACTCCTACTGGAGCAGCACGTTCCGGGCTTTCTTAAAGAATAAGGGGGCAGTTGTTCTTCTCGTTCTCCTGCTCCTTCTTCTGGCCTTTACCTTTATTCAGCCGCATCTTCCGGGCCAGTATGACCCGAATACGATCGTCAATGATGAGGCGGGAATGCAGTATCGCAATATTCCGCCCGGAGACCAGTTTATTCTGGGAACCAATTCCATCGGCCAGGATCTGTGGGCCAGAATCTGGGCGGGAACCAGAACGTCCCTGCTGATCGGCTTATCGGTGGCGCTGGCGGAAGCGCTGATCGGCATCACGGTCGGCGTCATCTGGGGGTATGTGCGGAAGGCTGATTTTATACTGACTGAGATTTATAATATTATCGACAACATACCGAATACCATCGTTCTGATTCTGATTTCCTATATTTTGAAGCCGGGTGTGAAGACACTGATCTTCGCCATGTGCCTTACGGGATGGATTCAGATGGCGCGTTTTATCAGAAACCAGATTCTGATTATCCGCGACAGGGATTACAATGTGGCCAGCCGTTGTCTCGGCACGCCGACGGCGAAGATTATCATAAAAAACCTGCTTCCTTATCTGGTGTCGGTTATTATGCTGCGTATGGCGCTGACGATTCCGTCCGCCATTGGAAATGAGGTTTTTATCACGTACATTGGTTTGGGGCTTCCGGTCAACATTCCAAGCCTTGGCAACTTAATCAATGAGGGCCGCGCCCTTATCACCAGCCCGGCGCTTCGTTACCAGCTGGTATATCCCACCATCATTCTTTCGTTTGTCACTATTTCGTTCTATATTATCGGCAACGCGTTTTCTGACGCGGCTGACCCGAAGAACCATGTATAGAAGACAGGACAAAACGGATCGATCAGAAGGAGGAAAGGAATGCCAGAGAAGATACTGACGGTAGAAGATTTAGAGATTAAATTTGAACTGAGGGGAAAGACTCTGCATGCAATCAGAGGAATTTCCATGGAATTACACAGAGGAGAGATCCTGGCCATCGTGGGAGAGTCGGGAAGCGGGAAATCCGTGTTTACCAAGTCCTTCATGGGACTTCTGGACCAGAACGGCCATGTGACGGCGGGAAAAGTCACGTACTACGGTGCGGACAACAGGGAGCCGGTGGAGCTGACTTCACTGAAAAAGGAAAAGGAATGGCTGAAGATCCGGGGACGTGAGATCGCCATGATCATGCAGGACCCCATGACCAGCTTAAGTCCGTTAAAAACGATCGGTGTGCAGATCATGGAGGCGGTGCTGCTTCACCAGAATGTGAACCGCGCCGAGGCAAAGGCCAGAACACTGCAATACCTGGCGGATGTGGGGATCAGCGAGCCTGAGAAACGGTTCGGCCAGTATCCCCATGAGTTTTCCGGCGGCATGAGGCAGCGTGTGGTAATTGCCATCGCCATTGCCTGCAATCCGCAGATTTTAATCTGTGACGAGCCGACGACGGCGCTGGACGTGACGATCCAGGCACAGATTCTCGATCTGATCAAGGAACTGCGCCACAAATACCATTTATCCGTCATCCTGATTACGCACGATCTGGGCGTGGTCGCCAATATTGCGGACCGTGTGGCCGTGATGTATGCGGGAGACATTATCGAGATCGGGACGGGCGAGGACATTTTCTATGACGCGAGACACCCGTATACGTGGGCGCTGCTCTCGTCGCTTCCGCAGGTGGGAGTGAAGGGAACGGATCTCTTCTCGATACCGGGGACGCCGCCCAACTTATTTACGGAGATAAAGGGGGACGCGTTTGCACCGAGAAATCCGAAGGCGTTAAAGATCGATTTTATAAAACAGCCGCCGTATTTTGACGTGTCACCGACCCATAAGGCCAAGACCTGGCTGCTCGATCAACGGGCACCGAAGGTGGAACCGCCTTCCGTGGTTGAAAAAATCCGAAACGGAGGTCTGTTTTCATGAAAAGAGAAGTATTATTGGATGTAAAGGATTTGGACGTCACGTTCGGTGAGCGGAAGAAGCGGTATGAGGCGGTCAAGAAGGTCAATTTCAAGATCTACAAGGGAGAGACCTTCGGACTGGTGGGAGAATCCGGTTCCGGTAAAACGACCATCGGCCGGGCAGTCATGAGAATTATCCCGTCTTCCGGCGGGGATATCATCTATAAAGGCGAGAAGATCAACGGCAGAATCTCCAGAGAGCTGGACAGGAAGGTCATGGGGGAAATCCAGATGATCTTTCAGGACCCTCAGGCTTCGCTGAATGAGCGGGCCAAGGTGGATTACATCATCAGCGAAGGCCTGATGAACATTGAGAAGGGGATCGGCGAGAAGGAACGGAAGAAACGGGTGGACCAGGCCCTCCTCGATGTGGGTCTGCTGCCGGAGTTTGCCAGCCGGTTCCCTCACGAGTTTTCGGGCGGTCAGCGGCAGAGAATCGGTATTGCCAGGGCACTGATTATGAATCCGGAGTTTATCATTGCGGATGAGCCTATCTCTGCACTTGACGTGTCGGTCCGGGCGCAGGTGTTAAACCTTCTGGCGGATATGCAGAAGAAGAGGGGGATCACCTACCTGTTTATCGCACACGATCTGTCGGTCATGCGGTTTATCACGGACAGAATTGCGGTCATCAGAAAAGGGGAGATCGTGGAAATGGCTGAGACGGAGGAACTGATTACTCACGCCATTCACCCGTATACGAGGGCGCTGCTGTCGGCGATCCCCATGCCGGATCCGCGGCATGAGAGGGAAAAGAAGCTTCTGGTCTATGACGCCTCCATGCATCACTATGAGACGGATAAGCCTTCCTGGCGGGAGGTAAGGCCGGAACACTATGTGCTGGCTAACGGCAGTGAGTATGAAGCTTATAAGAAGCTGTACCGGGACTGGTAGTCTATTCTTAAAGTCCTTGCACATATAGCACCCGCTATCCGTGCAAAGACCTGGAGAACGGACTGCCGGGCGCGGAGGAGACCTTCGCAGAAATCATAGAAAAGGACTATATGGAACGAGAAGAGAGGCAGCAGGAAGGCGGCGTGCAGATGGCGGAAATGAATTTCCAGACAGGCCCTGGCGCTGCCTTTCCTGCGGCCCGGGGAAATCCGTGGAGTCCGGAACAGGAGATGGAACGATGCAGTATGGAATTGTGATACAGCCGGTTGCGACTATTTACGAGATTCCGGCAGAGACCGTGGTGAAGGATGGGATGGTGCTGTCCGCCATTGCGGATGAGGCGATGTATGGAACGGGGCTTGCGATTACCGGGCCGGGGGTTACCGGGGCGGAGGTTAACGGTCCGGAGGCTGCCGGGATGGCGGTTATCGGGAGGGAGACCGATGAGACGGGGCAGAGGACGGAGATGAACCGTGGATATCTGCCGGTGCGCACGTTTTATGGTTATACGGGCTATGTGCGGAAAGAAGCGGTGCGGCTGGTCTCTTTAGAGGAAATGATGGCGTGGGAGGAAGGCGGTCTCATGGTGACCACGGCTTTCTGCGTCGATGTGGTGTCAGTGCCCAAAGTGCAGGGAGTCAGGCTCGTCAGCCTGTTCCGTGGTTCGCTGGTGAGTGTGATACCGTATGAATGCGGCATAGAAGGCTGGGGGAAGGTGAAGCTGGCAGACGGCCGTTTTGGATACATCAGGGAGCAGTTTCTGGAAAACAAAGAGTTTTCGCAGGCCGGTTTGTGGACAGAGACGCTTCCGCAGAAGAAAATTGTGGATAAGGAGGCGTTTCGCCGGGCCGTGGTGGAGACTGCAAAGACGTATCTGGGGATTCAGTACCGGTGGGGCGGCCGTTCCACCGCCGGGATCGACTGTTCCGGGCTTACCTCGGTAAGTTATATGATGAATGGAATTCTGACCTGGCGGGACGCGAAAATCGTGGAGGGATATCCGGTCCGCGAGATCGCAAAGGACGAGATGAAAATGGGGGATCTGCTCTATTTTCCTGGACACATTGCCATGTATATGGGAGATGGAAGGTATATTCATTCCACTGGAAAGGCGGGAAGCGGCGGAGTGGTGATCAACAGCCTGAATCCGGAGGACGCGGATTTCAGAGCCGATCTGGCGGAGAGCCTGTATGCGGCAGGAAGTATTTTCTGACAGACGGACCATGCGTTCCGGGAGAGGATAAGCAGCGCAGCACGGGTCTGCGGCACAGAAACGGAAGAGGAGAAAGAGAATGGATAAGAGACTGACGATAGAGAAACGGATTGAAGCGGAGCTCATGAGTTATGATGGAATAATGGGCATTTACGCCGATGATTTACATGGAAATATAATTGCCATCGGCGCGGATGAGCCGTTTGAGACGGCCAGCACCATAAAGACGTATATTCTGGCATGTCTGTTTGATCAGGTGGAAAAGGGGAAAGCCAGCTTAGAGGATATGGTGGAATATAAGGAGGAACACACAGTAGACGGAAGCGGAGTTCTGTGTGCTCTGGAGCCGGGAGCGGTACTGAGGGTGAAGGACGCCGCCACCCTGATGATCATTGTAAGCGACAATGTGGCGACGAACATGATGATCGACTATCTGGGGCTGGATACGATCAACGCCTGCATCCGCGGACTGGGCTGCAGGGACACTGTGCTGTATAATCCTCTTCATTTTGAGCGGTATGACAAGCTGGGAACTTCGACTCCCAGGGATTACGCCAGCATTTTTACGAGGCTGGCGGCGGGGACTTTAATCAGCCCGGAATCGGACGCAAAAATGCTGGAGATCTTTAAGAAGCAGCATTACAACAGCATGATTACAAAGGATTTCCCGGCAGTTTACATGGACAGCGACAATACGGATGACGTGATGGTGACTGTGGCTTCCAAGAGCGGCAGCATGAATGCCTGCCGAAATGACGGCGGAATCATATACACTCCGTACGGTCCGTATGTGCTGGTGATGTTCAACAGGAAATTCAGCGACGCCATGTACTATCCGGCGCATCCGGCGACGGTATTCGGAGCCAGAGTGAGCCGGCTGCTGTTTGATCAGTTCATTGCGCTGGAAGGCCGTTTTCAGCCGTAAGACTCAAAACCCGCATGGTGGCACAGGATATCAAAGATCTTTTTTTCCTGACAGAAGAACTGGCAGCGGACCTGGCAGGCCGCACTCTCTTTTATGGTGCGGCTCATGCTTCCGAAGGAGGGAGCGGCCAGGGACAGAGGCTGGTCCTTGATCAGGTTGACGTGAAGCATCAGGCCGCCCTGGCTGACCAGAAGCTCGCGTGCGGTGAATTCCAGGATTTTGAGACCCTTGTAGGTGGCCAGGCGGTATTCTTTTCCGCGGAAGAAGACCGAACCGACAGAGCCGGTGAAATGTGTCCCGGCAAAGGGAATATCAGCAACGGAAAGCATGACGCAGCAGGGCGCTTTCGTCTTTTTATCAGTCCAGGTACACTGGGTCCATACGTACCGGGAGGGGAAGGAACTGCCCCAGTCTTTTTCGATGTAGCCGAGACCTCCGTCAAAATTCAGCTTTTTCCCGTTTAAGACCAGCTGGCCGGACAGGCGGTGGGAAAGACTTAAGACGCCGTGGCGGCACTGCATGAACGGAACGGCGCAGAAAGGCCCCATAATATCGTAACCGGGTGGTGTAAACGGCCCGTAAGAGAGGTGACCGGTCAGCGTCACCTCTTTTGCGGCAATATCCAGATGGATGCCCTGTTCAGAAAAGGTTGAGGTGCCAAGGTTTACATAAAAAAGACTGGAGGCCGCCCGGAACTGGCCGGCGGAGAATCGGATAACCCACGATTCGGTATTGGTGACAATCTGGAGAGAAGCGGAGGGTTTTCCCTGCCTGTCGATGTGGTATGCCGGAATCAGTGCGAGTACGCCGTCAGGAGACTGATGTTTTAAGTACCAGCCTTCGAAGAAGGAATGTTTTTTCTGATAGCCGTGAAAATATTTCATAAGGGGAACCTCCGTATGTTTTCGTTATTTTGGCAGATAGTACCATGTTATAGTCTGTCCAGGCACGGCGGAAACATTCACACTTGTTTCTTTTGACATTATCCGCTATAATGTGACATACAGGCCGTGAGAATGCGGTATGTACCGAAGGAAAATGCAGGACTGAAGCATGACAGAAAAGAATGTGAAAATAAAATGAAAACTGAAAAACAGGCGCTGCCTGACCAGGGGATACTCATCTGTGAAGATGGGGATTTTTTCCCTTACAGGATCGTGAAATCCGCCAGGCGCACGATGGCGGTCTCCGTAACCAGGGCGGGAGAGATTGTCGTGCGGATACCGGAAGGGCTATCGTGGAAGACCGGCCATGAGTTTGCGCAGCGGAATCAGGAATGGATCTTTGCGCACGCTTCCAGAATCAGGGAAGATTTGGAGAAACGGGAGCAGTTTCACTGGACGGAGGGGGCGGAACTGCTCTTTCATGGAACTTTAAAAAAACTTCATTTTGAACAGGATTATGAGACGGAACGGTTCCGGGTATGCGATACCGGCGATAAATTTCTGGTATCCGGCCCTTTTTCGGGCAGGGATGATGACGAGCCGCTTGTGAAGGCGGCCATGGAAAGCTGGTATCGGAAACAGGCGAGGCGTTTCCTGGAGGAGAGAACTGCCTGGTGGGCGGATCAGATGGGAGTTTCGTATCTGCGAATCGCCATACGGGATCAGGCCACCCGATGGGGAAGCTGCAGTGTCCGGGGAAATATCAATTATAATTGGAAGCTGGTGCTTCTTCCAGTGGAACTGACGGATTACGTGGTAGTGCACGAACTGGCTCATCGCACGGAGATGAATCATTCAAAGGACTTCTGGAAAATCGTTGAGAGAGAACTGCCGGATTACCGGCAAAGAAGGAGAAGACTTAAGGGTTATGAAAGTGAAATCAATCAGAAATATCAGTATTAAAACAAAGCTTTTGTTTCTGGGAGGAGTCAGCATTCTGGGACTCGTGTTTATCGGAGCGGAGTCCATTATCACGGCGAGACAGATTAACGAGGCCAGCACGGAGATTTCCCAGTCCTGGGTTCCGGCGATCATCATCGCGGAGGAACTGAACACCGAGACATCGGATTACAGGATCAAGGAATTTTACCATGCCATTACCCACGACCAGGAGACCATGGATCATCTGGAAAAAGAGATGATGGCTGTCCGTGATGAGATCGACGCGGCATTTACGGAGTACGAGCAGTTTTATATTACGGATGAGACGGACCGAACGCTGATGGAGAACGCCAGGGCGTACTGGGATAAGTATCTGGAATACAGTGACAGGCTTCTCCCTGTCAGCCGGGGCAATGATAACCAGGAATCGCTTAAGATGATTATCGGAGAGTCCAGGCTCTTATTTGACGAGGCCAGCAGCAACTTTTTAAAGATGGCGGAATTTAACCGTCTCGGAGCCGAGGCGGCCAGTGTCCGGGGCGACCAGCTTTACGTCAGACTGGCCAGGGTGAAGATCGTGTCCATCTGCCTGATTGCTCTGGTGATTACACTGCTTGTCATCTATATCATTATTGCGATTGACAAACCGGTGAAGGCGATCGTTGAGGGGACCAGAAGGGTATCCAACGGCGATTTAGACGTGTACCTTCCCTACGATTCTGAGGATGAGATCGGAATTCTGACGGATTCCGTGAACCAGCTGATTGAACGGCTGAAGAATATTATCGACGATGAGAAATACCTTTTCCGCGAGATCGGAAGTGAGAACTTTGAAGTGAAATCCACCTGCGAGCAGGCCTACAGGGGGGATTTTGCCCCCATTCTGTATTCGATTGCCAGCCTGATGAGCAGACTGGATATCGCGAAACAGAAGAAGGAAGAACTGAAGAAGCGGCTGGAAGAACAGGTCGCGGCAGAGATGCTGGCAGAGAAGAAGCTGAAGGAAGAGAAAACGCTGGCGGAGGAAGGAAAGAAGCTGGCGGAAGAGAAGACACCGGCAGAAGATAAGAAAACGCCTGATGCAGATCAGGCTGGTGAGGAGACGAAAAAGGATGGCAGCAGAACGATGGATGCTTCAGACGAAGAAGGCAGACTTTCATGAGATGGCAGGAATCCATCATATTACACCGGTAACAGCGAGAATTATCCGAAACAGGGATATTGTGGGAGCGGAAGCGGTAGAGAAGTATCTCCGCGGATCGCTGAAGGATCTGTACAGTCCTCATCTGTTAAAGGATATGGATCTGGCGGTGGAGATTCTGAAGGGAAAGACAGAGCAGGGAAAACGAATCCGCATTGTTGGAGATTACGACATAGACGGTGTATGCTCTACCTATCTGCTTTACCGGGCGCTTACAAGAATCGGGGCCAATGTGGATTATGAGATTCCGGACCGGATTAAGGATGGTTATGGAATCAATGAATCCATCATCCGCGCCGCGGCTGATGACGGCGTCGATACCATCCTGACCTGTGACAACGGAATCGCCGCTGTAGAGCAGGTCAGACTGGCGAAGGAACTGGGGCTTACCGTGCTGATTACGGACCACCATGATATCATGCAGGAGGAGGGGCGCGACGTGCTTCCGCCTGCGGATGCGGTGGTCAATCCCAAGCAGAGCGGATGCAGTTATCCATACCCTGAGATATGCGGCGGAATGGTAGCCTATAAGCTTGTAAAGGCTCTCTACGAGGCGTTTTCCGTTCCGGAGGAAGAGTGGCTGTCCATGCTGGAATTTGCGGCGATCGCCACGGTAGGAGATGTGATGAAGCTGCGGGACGAAAACCGTATCATTGTCAAAGAGGGCTTAAAAAGAATTGCGGATACGAAGAGTATCGGCCTTTTAAAGCTGATTGAGCGGAACGACCTGGATAAAGACCATATTTCTGCGTATCACATCGGGTTTGTGATCGGTCCCTGTTTAAATGCCGGAGGAAGACTTCAGACAGCCAAGCTTGCGCTTGCGCTGCTGCTGTGTGAGGACGGGGAAGAGGCGGACCGGCTGGCTATGGAACTGAAGGAGTTAAATGACCAGAGAAAAGATATGACGAAACAGGGAACCGAGGAAGCCATTGCACAGGTGGAACAGTGTTACCGGGATGATAAGGTGCTGGTGGCATACCTGCCGTCCTGCCACGAATCGCTGGCGGGAATTATTGCCGGACGGCTGCGGGAGCAGTATCAGAAACCGGCGTTTGTGCTGACCGATGGGGAGGGCTGTGTGAAGGGCTCCGGGCGTTCCATCGAGCAGTACCATATGTTTGAAGGACTGGTGAAGGTCAGGGATCTTCTGCTTAAATTCGGAGGTCATCCCATGGCGGCAGGGCTCTCGCTGGAAAAGGAGAACATCGATGAATTCCGCCGCAGGCTCAACGAGGATGCAGAACTGACAGAGGATGATTTTGTCCGAAGGATCTGGATTGATGTTCCCATGCCTTTCGACTACATAAGCGAGCCTCTGATTGAGGAACTGGAGCTTTTAGAACCCTTTGGACAGGGCAATGAAAAGCCGCTGTTTGCACAGAAGGGGCTTCACATCAGAAGTGTGCGTGTGCTGGGAAAGAACCGGAACGCCGTGAAGTTCTCACTGGCTGATGAGAAGGGGACCCCGATGGATGCCATGCTGTTTACTGACGGCGATACATTTTTAGAGGAACTGGGAAACCGCAGGGTTATTGATGTGATTTATTATCCGACGGTGAATGAATACAATGGCAGCAGAACGCTGCAGGTTATAATCAAAAACTACAAAATACCGGTATAGTCAAAAGGAGCAGGGGTGCAGGACGATGGAGAAAATCAGGGCCGCAGTGGTTGGATTCGGCGGTATGGGCCGCCAGTACGTACAGATGCTTGATAACGGTGAAATCGATGGTATGGTACTCGCCGGAGTATGCTGCCGGAATGAAAAGGGGCAGAACGAGATCAGGACAGCTTATCCGGGAGTGTCGGTCTATCCGAATGTGGAGGCGATGTTTGGCTGTATAGATGAATTTGACGCGGCAGTTGTTGTGACGCCTCACGCCACCCATGTCGAGATTGGAAAAATGGCGGCCGCTGCGGGAAAACATATTTTGCTGGATAAACCCGCAGGAATATCGACGAAGGAAGTGAAGGAACTGTTAGACGCGGCAGAGCGCGCGGGGGTCAGTCTGGGTATGATTTTTAATACGAGGATGAACCGCGTGTTTTTCCGGGCCAAGGAGATGATTGAGCGTGGAGAACTGGGACGGCTGAACCGTGCCGTGTGGATTTCCAATATCTGGTTCCGGACTCCGGCCTATCATAATTCTGCTTCCTGGCGCAGCACGTGGGCAGGGGAGCACGGAGGTCTTCTGATTAATCAGAGTCAGCATTTCCTCGATGTCTGGCAGTGGCTTTTTGGCATGCCGGATCACGTCCTGGCAACCGTGGAATGCGGAAAGTACAGCGATATTACGGTAGATGACAGTATGGATGTTCAGTTTTTCTATGACAATGGGCTTCACGGAACCTTTATTGCCTCCAGCGGAGAGTATCCGGGAGTCAACCGGCTGGAAATCTGGGGGACAAAGGGACGACTGTGCATCGAGGACAGCAGCCGGATACTTTTTGATGAAAATGTGGTGCCAACGGATGAATTCAGCAGCCGGAATCAGGAAATCTACGGGATGCCGGAACACCACGCAAGGGAGATTACGGTGGAGAAAAAGGGCGCTGAAGGGTATCAGAAGATCTTCCAGAATTTTACGGATCATTTGAGATATGGGGAACCGCTGCTTGCGACGGGGGAGGATGGACTGCGCGGGGTGATGATTGCGAATGGGGCGTATCTCTCCTCCTGGCTGAAGAAAAAGGTGGACTTCCCGATCGATGACGAGCGCTATGCAGCGATGCTGGAGGAGAAGGCAGCGGAAGAACGAAGGGCTGGGAAATAGTACGGTGGCTGCTTTCCAGTTAAGAGAAGAAAAAGGCCATCCGGGTTTGATGCAAATATCCTCTGAACAGGGCCGTGCATGAAGCTGTGATAGGATTAGAGGAGTTACGATCCTCAAAGAAGATAACAGCCCGGAAAGAACTTGACAGCCCCATTAAAAATGTTTTATAATCAACCTCAACGGAAAGAGGCGCTGGTGCAGGGAAGAGTCCCTCTGCCAGCGTCTTTGTGCAACTGTTAAATTGAAAGGGAAAAGAGAGGGAAAGTGGACATGGTCAATGAAGTAATGAAGTTTATCACCAGCTATGACAAGGAAGTGGGCGAGGCCATTGAACTGGAGTGTGCGCGCCAGAGAAGAAACTTAGAGCTGATCGCGTCGGAGAATATTGTATCCGAGCCAGTCATGATGGCGATGGGAACCGTTCTCACCAACAAGTATGCGGAAGGTTATCCAGGAAAACGTTACTATGGCGGCTGCGAGGATGTGGACATCGTGGAGAATATCGCCATCGAGCGTGCGAAGAAGCTGTTCGGCTGTGATTACGCCAATGTACAGCCGCATTCGGGCGCGCAGGCCAACATGGCGGCGTTTGTAGCCATGGTACAGCCGGGCGATACCGTGATGGGTATGAATTTGAACCACGGCGGTCATTTAACACATGGAAGTCCAGTCAACTTTTCCGGTCTCTATTTTAATATTGTTCCTTATGGTGTTAATGACGAGGGATTCATCGATTATGACGAGATGGAGCGGATCGCCATTGAAAACAAGCCGAAACTGATCATCGCAGGCGCAAGTGCTTACGGAAGAACGATTGATTTTAAGCGGTTCCGTGAGGTTGCCGATAAGGTGGGCGCTTATTTAATGGTCGATATGGCTCATATCGCGGGCCTGGTGGCAGCAGGACTTCATCCGAGTCCGATCCCGTACGCGGATGTCGTGACGACTACGACCCATAAGACTCTTCGCGGACCGAGAGGCGGAATGATTCTGGCGAATAAGGAAGCTGCTGAGAAATTTAATTTCAACAAGGCCATTTTCCCAGGTACCCAGGGCGGTCCTTTAGAGCATGTCATTGCAGGCAAAGCAGTATGCTTCGGGGAGGCACTTAAACCGGAATTTAAAGAGTATCAGGAGCAGGTAGTGAAGAACGCGAAAGCGCTGGCCGCGGCTCTTGTGAAGCAGGGCTTCAACATTCTGACCGGCGGTACGGATAATCATCTGATGTTAATCGACTTGCGCGGTATGGAAGTAACCGGTAAAGAGCTTCAGAACCGCTGTGACGAGGTTTATCTGACTCTGAACAAGAACGCGGTTCCGAACGATCCGAGAAGCCCATTCGTGACCTCCGGCGTCCGCGTCGGAACTCCGGCTGTAACGTCCAGAGGACTGAAGGAAGAGGATATGGAGAAGATTGCGGAATGCATCTGGCTGGCTGCGACTGATTTTGAGAACAAGGCAGATTATATCAGAGCGGAAGTGACGAAAATCTGTGAGAAATACCCGATTTATGAATAATCGGTATCTGATGAAAAATGACAGATAAATGAGAGAGAGGCAGGCCGGAGGCGTGCGGGTTCCTGGAACGGGGATCTGTGTGGTTCCGGCCTGTTGTATTATGGGCATCTGGTTAACTGCCCGCTTGACATTCACCCTGGGTGAAGCTCTATACTTACGTTGTCACCGGGAAAACGGTTGTTAAGGAGGATAAAACGATGTTTAAAATCAACGAGGCGGCTGATATGCTGCATGTGAATCCGAACGCACTGCGTTTTTATGAAAAGAAGGGAATTATCGCACCGCACAGGGATGAAAATAATTATCGAATGTATACAATGGATGATATTGCAAGGATCCAGATGATACTGCTGTACCGGCGTATGGGATTTTCCATAGAAATGATCCTGAAGCTGCTGGAGCAGGAGGAAAGTCCGGTCGATCTATTCTTCCGGCAGTATGATATTTTAAACCGCCATGTTCATTCCATGAGCCTGATCCGGGATTCCCTGGCAGGCTGCATCGACCGGATGCTGGAGGAGATGAGCCAACCGGAAGCGGAATGTACGGGTGCTGACACCTTAGTTTCTGCAGGCGCAGTTGCGGAATTGGAGAAAACCGCGGCGCTGCTGGCCGGCATGACGAAGTGGGAGGATCGCTGGAATTTTGACAGCTCCGCCAGCCATTATGACGATATGGTAAGGCGTGGGGGAAATGGGCTTGCGTTTTACGAAAATTATGAAACGGTATTAAATGCGACTGCACGTCTGGCTAAGGAACACGGAGGTATCATGGCGGAAATCGGAGTCGGCACGGGAGAACTGGCAGGACGGCGGCTTTCTGATTGTGATATTACGGGGATCGATCAGTCGGTGAATATGCTTAAGGAAGCAAAAAAGAAGTTTCCAAAACTGAAGGTGAAGCTGGGAACATTTTTGCAGCTTCCATTGGATTCCGGGAGTGTGGATACCGTGGTATCGTCCTATGCGTTCCACCATTGCAATGAGGAGGAGAAATTCCTGGCGGTCAGGGAGATGGCCCGGGTTTTGAAACCGGAAGGGCGTGTCGTGATAGCGGATCTGATGTTTGCCGATCAGGAGGCGATGCAGAAATTTGCGGAGCGCTGTTCTGACGCGGAACGGGAAGATTTGGAGGATGAGTATTTCGCATGCGTGGACCGGCTGGAGGTCATGATGGAGGCGATGGGATTTGATGTCAGACATGAACAGGTGGACGCGTTAATATGGATTGTGAGCGGCGATCTGAAGGAAAAGGATCAGCAGAAAGGACAATAGAGGGCGGGGCGGAGCAGCTGTGGTTATCTGCTGCAGCGGATTGAGATGGCGAAACTCTGTGCAGACTAACAATAACTAGTTTTGCATCAAACGTGGTAGTAATATATTAAAAATTACGGTAGAATGGATTTATAACAGCCAATGAGGCCGTGATACAGTGAAACCGGTATAACCGGCGTTTGCAGAGAAGTGAGACGAGATGGGCAGATATCATGCAGTATGGAAATATGTATACGGAGCAGACCGTTATTTTTTGAGAAAATCAGCCTGCCTCACTCCGCTTTAAGCGAAAGCACATTTTAACAAAGTAAGCAAGGATTTTCCTATCCTCTAGGGTGGTGAGATGAATTGCCAGAAACAAATGAAACGACAGTGGTGGGGGGAGAGAAATCACTATCCTCCACTGCCATGAGGTCGATTATGTGCAAACATAATGTGCGGTCGTACTTCGACAATATACCTGGTGAGGAGTGAAACAAATGAAAAAAGTGGAGATAATGAGCATAGCTGTTTTTATTGTTACACTGTTAATTATGGGGATAAACATGTTTATCAGGCCTCTCTCGGACTGGCTTGTGAGAGTGGATGGGATTGTCATGCTGATCAGTGCAGCAGTCGTCGTTTACATGGCTGTCCAGAGTCATAATGAAAAAATATGATTTTTCATGTTTTCTGCCGGAAGCCGGACGTATTTCTGCGGAATGACAGAAGCCGGAAGGAATATGGCTGGCGGAACGCTCAGCAGGCCGGATCAGGCTGCGTATTCAGCACAGTGTTTTAATGAGAGGGAAAGGATTATGCATTTCATAGATGTCTGCGTTGCAAGTGCATTCAGCAAAAACAACAGGGGAGGCAATCAGGCCGGTGTAGTATTACAGGGAGCCAGTTTAAACAGGAAAGAAAAAATGAGGACAGCACATCAGCTGGGATACTCTGAAACCGCCTTCCTTTCTCAGTCAGAGCTGGCAGATTACAAATTGGAATATTTTACACCGACGGGGGAAGTTCCATTGTGTGGACATGCGACAATTGCAGCGTTTGTTGTTTTAAATTATTTCGGACAGTTGAAAAAGTGTGAGTATACGATAGAGACGAAGTCAGGAATATTGAGCATAGCAGTTAAAGACGGCGGGGTAATTTTTATGCAGCAGAATACCCCGGAATTTTACGAAACGCTGGAATTGGCTGACGTTGTGGACTGTCTCGGTTTCAACGCAGACACCGCTCCCGGGAATCTGCCTGTTCAGATTGTATCAACAGGTTTAAGGGATATCATCGTTCCGGTTGAGAATCCGTTGGTATTGGAGACTATGGTACCTGATTTTGCTGCTGTATCAAAACTCAGCCAGAAATGGAACTGCGTTGGGATTCATGCATTTTCTCTTGTGGAAGATGGAAAACTAACTGCTGTATGCAGAAATTTTGCACCCCTGTATGGAATTGACGAGGAATCTGCAACCGGAACTTCCTGTTGTGCGCTGGCCTGTTATCTGTATCAATACGGGGTGAAGCGAAATCAGTATGTGTTTGAACAGGGACGCAGCTTAAATCGTATATCGGAACTGTATGTTTCTGTGAATGCCGGCGATGATACTGTTGACGGCGTTTGGATAGGCGGTTGCGGATATCTGGAATCACTGAAAACGATTGAAGTGGAATGAAAATGGGATTGATGCGGCGGGAAGGTGAATACTCCCGGGAAAGGAAACGGATATGGCAGCAGGTTTTATGCTTACGGTAACACTCTGTCTTCTGATTCTGTCTGCCGCTGTGTTGTTTGTCTTGATACAGCTTGTGAAACGGTGCGCAGCTGCGGCGATTGATGATATTATGGGAGTGGAGGAAGGTGAATGTGTCTCCAAACTGGAACAGGTACGGCTTCTGAAAGAATTGGGGATATCCATTGTTCCGGAAGAGGGGGAACAGGAGTTTATCCTTGGGCTGACACCTTCTGAAAATGAGTATCTGGCCAGTCATCCGTACTACGGCTTCTGTATTCTGGCCGGAAGCAGGAACGCTCTGAACTGTGTTTTCTCGACCGGAGACAGGGAATGCATCTACCAGTGGGATTCTTATGGAAAGATTTTAAAGGGACTTAAGGCAGTTTCCGGACTGCCGTTTGAGGAAATCAGCGGAATGGAGCGTTATGCGGTTACATTCCGGCTAAACGGACGTGATTACAGTTGGAAGGCCAGGAAGAACGGTGACTGGATGGATACCGGAATGGCAGGATATTTAAACCGGATTCTGGACCGGCAGAACTGTTTTGGAGACCGGAGGTTTTATCTGGATAACAGCCATGAAGCGCCATTGTATTTATATGCCTCCGGAGCCATGGCGGACGAGGTTAACAGGAAAACAGGCCTTAAGTTCCGGCCGGCACGGACGGCTCATTCCCACTAAGGCAAAAGAGGAGGATGGAAGTGGGATCAGAAAAATCCGACACAGCAGAGATGGAATATGGAATGGTTAAGAGCAGAAGAATAAAAAAACGGTTAAAACTTGCAGGAGCGGTTTGCGGAGAACTGGGAAGCGGCGAAAAAGACGGAACTGAGGATCGGCGCATACCATTTTTTCAGTTTTGACAGCCCCGGAGAGAGTCAGCTGAAACATTTTACTGAGACAGTACCTGCCTTTGATAAAATGCTGCCTCCGGTGGTCGATTTCGAATTTTATGGTGATAAGAAAGTTAATCCGCCTGATCAAGAGTCGGTTTGTACACAGCTGGAAGTGATGCTGCAAGGGCTTGAAGCGTATTATGGCGTAAAACCGGTGATCTATGCGACGGAAGATACTTTGCAGTTTTATCTGGAAGGGCGATTTGAGGAGTATCCCCTCTGGATCAGAAACGTGGTAAAGAAGCCGGATACCGGTAACCGCGACTGGCTGTTCTGGCAGTATACGAACCGGAAGCGGCTGGCTGGATACGAGGGAGATGAGACGTATATCGATGTCAATGTGTTTTGCGGCAGCCGGGACGATTGGGAGCTCTGGTCAGGGAATTTTAAAATGGAGTGAAATTTACAGGATGGGCTGTGAATGTTTCCGCTATGAGCCGCAGTCCGGCAGCGACGGCCGGTATCAGGCGGTTCTGGAAGTACAGGAGAGAGTAAACAATGGATAAGAAAAACGATAAAATGAAGAAAATGAGTGTATTTTTAAGTCTGGTTCTTCGTCATCAGCCCGATGCGGCCGGCATTACGCTGGATGAACACGGATGGGCTGATGTGGAGGCACTGATCGAGGGATTTCAGAAGACGGGAAGGCCTCTGGATCTGGAGATGCTGAAGGAGATCGTGAGGACGGATGAAAAGGGGCGTTACAGCATGAGTGAGGATGGAACGCTGATCCGGGCAAATCAGGGACACAGTATTCCGGTGGATGTGGAGCTTAAGGAAACCAAACCGCCCAAAGTGCTGTTTCATGGAACAGCAGAGCGATTTCTTCCCTCCATTATGACACAGGGATTAAAATCCATGAGCCGGCTGTATGTCCATTTGTCGGCGGATTATGATACCGCGGTAAAGGTTGGGAAAAGGCATGGAAAACCGGTGGTACTGCGCGTCGATGCGGAAAGAATGGCGAGAGACGGAGCAGTATTTTATCTGTCTGAGAACGGGGTGTGGCTGACCGGACCGGTGGACAGCAGATATCTGGAAGTCATGGCCGGAGAATGAAGAAGGAGACAACATGGAGAGATGGATGGTGACAGGAACAAACGGATTTTTAGGCTCCAGGATTATGGAATATTATCAGGATAAATACGAAATAACAGGGGCAAACCACGGAAATCTGGATATCACGGACGAGGGGGCGGTGACGTCATTTGTGAAGAAGGCCAGGCCGCGGCTGGTTATTCATTGCGCGGCCATATCCAATACCGGAACGTGCCAGGAAAATCCGGGGTTATCGGAGGCTGTCAACGTGAAAGGGGCGGTGAATCTGGCCAGGGCATGCCGGGAGACGGGAAGCCGTCTGATTTTCATGAGTTCGGATCAGATCTATGCGGGAAACCGGACCATGGAACCGGGGAAAGAGGAGAATACTCCGAAACCGGTCAATGTATACGGCCTTCACAAGCGGCAGGCTGAGGACGAAATCATGGCAATACTTCCGGAGGCAGCGTGTCTCCGTCTGCCGTGGATGTATGATTTCCCGTGGCGGGGGTTAAAGAGCAACAGCAATCTTCTGGGAAATCTGCTGAAGGCGCTGATTCATAACCGACCATTGACGCTTCCTGTTTATGATTACCGGGGAATTACCTGGGCCATGGAGGTCGTGAAGCATGTGGAAGCGGCGGGAGCGCTGCCCGGCGGTGTCTATAATTTTGGAGGAGGCAATACGCTTTCCACGTATGAGACGGCGGGAAAGGTGCTGGCGATGGTGACAGAGGGGGAGGACAGAAGCGGACTTCTCATTCCGGACCGGGAACGGTATGCCGGACAGCCCAGGAATCTTCTGATGGATACGGAAAAAATACGTGGCTTCGGGATTATATTTCCAGATACGGTGGAAGGATTTCAGAGATGTTTTGAGGAGAGTCCGGAATATATGCTGGGGCTGATCCGGTAGCAGGACAATGGCTTTGTGCGGGAAAAAGGCAGCAGGGCGGCGATGAGGGCAGGCGATGGCGGAAAAGTGCCTGAACATCGCGATGAATCCTCATGGAAAAGTCAAAAAATGTAGAAAAACAGCGGAAAACAGAAGAATTGATTGTCAAAGCCGGAGAGAGTATGATATACTTTTTGCGGCTTTGTGTCTGTGGGTCGTAAGACAGCGCGAAGCCGGATGCGGAATATTGCATTGTGAAGCTGCAAAAGAGGGAAAGCTTTGGAGTCAGGAGGAAATTCTGGTGGTAAGGTTTAAAAATTACGTAAAGGCAGGTAGCCTTTCAGAGGCCTACGAACTGAATCAGAAAAAGAGCAGTATTGTAGGCGGCGGTATGATGTGGCTGAAGCTTCAGAACCGCGTGAAAATGACACTGATCGATTTGTCGGGACTGGGGCTCGATACGATCGAGGAGACGGAAGAGGAATTCCGGATCGGCTGCATGTGCACTCTGCGCATGCTGGAGACACATGAAGGACTGAATACATATTTTCAGGGAGTTTTTAAGGAGTGCACGCGGGCGATCGTGGGCGTTCAGTTTCGGAACGGGGCGACTGTCGGAGGCAGTGTGTTCGGAAGATTTGGTTTTTCCGATATCATGACCTGTCTGATGGCGCTTGATACGTATGTGGAGCTTTATCAGGGAGGTGTCGTGTCCCTGAAAGAGTTTAACCACATGAAATACGACCGCGATATTCTGGTGCGCATTATCATAAAGAAAGACGGCAGAAGGGCTGCTTACGCGGCTCAGAGGCGGTCTGGGACTGATTTTCCGCTGATTGCCTGCTGTGTGGCGGAAAAAGAGGGAACATGGTACGTATCGGCAGGAGCCAGGCCTTTCAGAGCGGAGGTGGTGGAAGCCGCGGCAGTGGACGGAAGAGTGGACTGCCGCGCTGTGGCGGAGCGTTTCCGGTTTGGAAACAATACGAGAGGAAGCGCCGAATACCGGAAGCATCTGACGGAAGTTTACACAGGGCGGCTGATCAAGCTGCTCGGAGGGGAGGTATAGACCGTGGAGATAGAATTTACGTTAAATGGAAAAGTGACCTATGCGGAGATTAAGGACGATACGTCCCTCTTCGATTTACTCAGGGCCAAAGGGTGCTACAGTGTAAAATGCGGCTGTGAGACGGAAAACTGCGGCCTGTGCACCGTTCTGGTCGATGGGAAATCGGTGCTCTCCTGCTCCATGCTGGCGGCCCGCGTGAATGACCGGGATGTGGTGACGCTGGAAGGCGTTCAGAAGGAAGCGGAAGAGTTTGGAATGTTTCTGGCCGGAGAGGGAGCAGAACAGTGTGGATTCTGCAGCCCGGGCCTGATCATGAATGTGCTTGCAATGGAAAAGGAACTGAACCATCCGGGAGAGGACGAGATCAAAGAGTATCTCGCAGGCAATCTCTGCCGGTGCAGTGGTTATATGGGGCAGATGAGGGCCATCAGAAAGTATCTGGCGAGGGGAGGAGAAGCGAGATGAATATGGAAATGCATGCGGTAAATTCCCCCGTTATCAAGGTGGATGCAAAGGCGCTGGTAACAGGTAAGCCTGTCTATACGGATGATTTAGCGCCGAAGGACAGCCTGATTGTCAAGGTGCTTCGGAGTCCTCACGCTCATGCGCTGATTCGGGAAATCGATGTGAAGGCTGCCTCCGAGGTGGACGGGATCGCCTGTGTACTGACTTATAAGGATGTGCCGGATCAGCGTTTTACCATGGCGGGGCAGACGTATCCGGAGCCCAGCCCCTATGACAGGCTGATTCTGGATCAGAGGCTGCGTTTTGCAGGCGATGCGGCTGCGATCGTGGCGGGAGAGACAGAAGAGGCGGTGGACCGCGCTCTCCGCCTGATTAAGGTGGAATATGAGGTGCTGGAACCTGTTCTCGACTTCCGGCAGGCAAAGGACAGTGAGATTCTGGTTCATCCGGAGGATAACTGGAAGAGTCTCTGCCCGGTAGGCGCGGATAACAGACGCAATCTGTGTGCCTGCGGCGGCGAGGAAAACGGCGATGTGGACGGCACCCTGGAGAAATGCGAGGTTGTGATCGACCGCGTCTATCATACCAAGGCGAATCAGCAGGCGATGATGGAGACGTTCCGTGCATATACGTATCTGGATACATACGGCCGCTTAAATGTGGTGGCCTCCACCCAGATTCCGTTTCATGTGAGAAGAATTCTTGCCCATGCGCTCGATATTCCCAAATCCATGGTGCGTGTGATCAAGCCGAGAATCGGAGGCGGATTTGGAGCGAAGCAGACCGTGGTGGCGGAAGTTTACCCGGCGATCGTGACGATGAAGACGGGAAGGGCGGCGAAGATGGTCTATACCCGCTATGAATCGCAGATCGCCTCATCTCCGCGCCATGAGATGGAGATTCATGTACGTCTGGGGGCGGACGCGGAAGGAACGATCAAGGCGATTGATGTCTACACTTTATCCAATACGGGCGCGTATGGAGAACACGGTCCGACAACGGTAGGCCTTTCCGGCCATAAATCCATTCCGCTTTACCGGACTCCGGAAGCGTTCCGGTTCCGTTACGATGTGGTCTATACGAATGTCATGTCCTCCGGTGCTTACCGCGGATATGGAGCGACACAGGGAATCTTTGCGGTGGAATCTGCGGTTAATGAACTCGCTGCCGCGCTTCACATGGACCCGGTGGCACTGCGGGAGAAGAACATGGTGAAGGAAGGCGACGTAATGCCTGCCTACTACGGAGAGAAGTTAAACAGCTGTGCGTTGGACCGCTGTATGGCGAGAGCGAAGGAAATGATCGGATGGGATCAGAAATTCCCGCGTGTGGACATGGGAAATGGTAAGGTTCGCGGGGTCGGCGTCGCCATGGCCATGCAGGGCTCATCCATTTCCAATGTTGACGTGGGCTCTGTAGAAATCCGCGTGAATGATGACGGCTTCTATACCCTGATGATCGGGGCTTCCGATATGGGGACCGGTTGTGACACGATTCTTGCACAGATGGCAGCAGACTGTCTGGAATGTGACATGGATCAGATCGTCGTGCACGGTACTGATACTGACGTATCCCCCTATGATTCCGGCTCTTATGCCTCCAGTACTACGTATCTGACTGGTATGGCGGTGGTGCGGGCCTGTGAGGAATTGAGACGGAAAATTGTGGATAAAGGCGCGGAATATTTGAACTGCTGTGGAGAAACACTGGAATTTGACGGTAAACGGGTTTATCAGCCGGATGGAGAGTTGGAAATATCCTTAAAAGATATCGGAAACCGCGTCATGTGCTTTAATGAGAAAATGCTGTCAGCCGGTTACACCCACACATCTCCGGTATCCCCGCCTCCGTTCATGGTGGGAATGGCCGAGGTGGAAGTCGATACGGAGACGGGAGACGTCAGGCTGATTGATTATGCGGCCGTCGTTGACTGCGGAACCGTGATTAATCCGAATCTGGCCAGAGTTCAGACGGAGGGCGGAATCGCCCAGGGAATCGGCATGGCGCTCTATGAGGATATTACCTATACAGAGAAGGGAAGACTGATTGAGAATTCTCTCATGCAGTATAAGCTTCCGACCAGACTCGATGTGGGGAATGTCCGGGTGGAATTTGAGAGCAGCTATGAGCCGACCGGCCCGTTTGGAGCGAAGTCCATCGGTGAGATTGTGATTAATACTCCGTCACCGGCCATCGCAGGCGCGGTGGCGAATGCGGTGGGCGTGCAGATACGGGAGCTGCCGATTACTGCTGAAAAGGTGTATAAAGGAATGCGTGAATTGTAAAATAAAAGAGAAGCCGGGGCGGAATATGAGAGGTTTTCCATGTTCCGCCCCGGTTTTTTGATTTTATTTTTGAAAAGTATGGCATGGAAATTTTCCGGTATCATAAAATCTGGTATGCGGCAAAAGGCAGCTTCAGTGTCAAAAACCCCGCTGTTAACGGCGGGGTTTTTGACTGATGATTGTGAATTCCTGAGTCTAGTTTAAAAGTCCTTTTTCTGTTAAAAAGTCTTTCGCAACCTCTTTTTCATCCTTCTGTTCTACTTCCACAGCATAGTTCATGGCGCGCATCTCATCGTCGGAGATCTGGCCGGTCAGCTTTTCCAGGGTTTCGCTCAGTTTTGGATATTTCTTTAAGGTATCCTGGCGGACTACAGTGGCGCCGTAATAAGTGGCGAAAATATGCTGGTCATCTTCAAGCAGGGATACATCAGCCACACTTAACTGGGCATCGGTGGTGTACGCGTTGGTGACATCGATCTGCTTGTCGGCCATAGCCGTGTACTTTAAGGCGATATCGATATCCTTGACATCCTTAAAATTCATGTTATAGGCTGAAGCGAGATAGTTAAATCCATCTTCCCGTTCCATGTAGTCGGGATTCCCGCCGAATACCAGCTGATTGGATGCAGCAGCCAGATCCGAGAAGGTCTTAAGGGAATACTGGTCGGCAGCTTCCTTTCTGACAGCCAGAACGTAGGAATTCTGGAAGCCGTAGAGGCCGGTCCAGTGAAGCCCCATCTCTTCATAGCCCTTCTGGAGATTCGCGTAAAGAACATCGGGATCGTTCTCCTGTTCCTTCTTTAATACGGTGAGCCAGCCGGTTCCCGTGTATTCCGGATATAAATCAAAATCACCCTTTAACAGCGCCGGCTGAATGTTGGTGGTTCCGCCGCCGACCCCTTTGGTAATCTCTACTTTTACACCGAGATCATGCTCGATTAACTGGCCGATAATCTCGGTCAGAACATACTGCTCCGTCATGGGCTTGGATGCGATCTTTATGGTCCCCTGTTCCTTTTTTGCGCATCCGCCGAGAGACAGCGCTGCGATGGCTGCGGTACCTATGACTGCTGCAGCAGCTATTTTTTTCCATTTTTTCATTTCTGGATCCTCCTGTGATCGTTCTGTCATTTCTGCCCCTCAAGACTCACGGGGGCTCTATATAAACGCAGCGGCCTTTCCCTAACCGGCTACCAGCCGGCGGACAAAGTCCGTTGCAGGATGTTCTAAAAGTTCGGTGGGAGACCCGTCCTGAATGATGTTTCCGTGATCCATGACGAGGACACGGCTGCCAAGCTTTAATGCTTCCTTGATATCGTGTGTGACAAAGACGATGGTTCCGCCCAGTTCCTCGTGGATTCGAAGGATCTCCTCCTGAAGACGCCTGCGGGTGATCTCATCGACTGCGCCGAAGGGCTCGTCCATCAGGATGATCTTCGGTGAATTCATCAGCGCCCTGGCGATGCCCACTCTCTGACGCTGACCGCCGGACAGCTCGCTGGGATAGCGCTTCAGCATATCCGTATCCAGACCAACCGTCCCGGCAAGCTGCCGGGCACGGGCGGCGATGGCTGCTTTGTCCGGAGACTTATAGAGATTCGGTACGTAGCTGATATTCTTTTCAATCGTCATGTGGGGGAAGAGGCCGATCTCCTGGATGACGTAGCCGATGCCGCGCCGGAGTTCATTGATATCCGTCCGGGATATATCCGTACCGTTGATGGTCACGGTTCCCTGCTCCGGTGTCAGCAGGCCGTTCATCAGCTTCAGCGCAGTGGTCTTGCCGCAGCCGGAGCTGCCGATCATGGTTAAAAATGTGCCCTGTTCCACACTTAAGTTAAAATGTTCCAGGATCCTGTTGGGTCCATAGGACATGGTGATATCCTTTAATTCGATGACGTTCATACGATAATCCTCCTTACGGCCGTCTCCTTTATGGAGCCAGATGCCACTTCTTCCGAATATGACGTTCAATATAAGCCACCAGCTGATCGGAGGCCAGTGCCACGATGGCGATTAAGATACTGCCGGCATACGTCATGGCGGCGTTGTTCGTGGTGATGCCGCGGTAGATGGCCACCCCTAAGCCGCCTGCCCCGATGTAGGAGGCGATACCGCTGAGTGAAATCGTCATGACTACCATACTGCGGAGTCCCGCTACGATGACAGGAAGCGCCAGCGGAAGCTTGACCTTGTAAAGAATCTGCCAGGGCGTGCTTCCCATGCCCTTTGCCACCTCGATGGTGGAGGCTTCAATAGTGGTGATGCCGGTGTAGGTGTTCCGGACCATGGGCAGCAGCCCGTAGATGGTGAGCGCGATGGTGGCCGTCTTATTGCCGATGCCGGTAAACGGGATTAAAAAGCCCAGCATGGAGATGGAGGGAATCGTATAGGCCACGTTGATGATCCCGATGATCCATGTGGCGAATTTCCTGTGTTCACTGATTAAAATACCGAGAAACAGGCCGATGGTACCCGAAATAAGAATCGCTGTCGATGCAATCTTTATATGCTGGAGAATCAGCTCCTGGAAGAACGGCCAGCGTTCCACATAGAGAGAAAAAATTCCGTGAATCATGAGATAGACCTCCGTTTGTCGTTGGTATGAGTCCTGTATGCAACAGAACACACGTTCTAAATATTATACTACAAAAGTGGTGGGGAAGCAACCAGATTCTGGAAAAAATAACAGGATGAAAAATGAGGTCTGCCGGATTGGCAGACCCCGTTTCTATTTAGAAAAGAGTGCTTGTGATGGCGGAATTTCGTTATTCTTTTTCATAACCTTCATAGGTGACAATACCCTGCTTATTGGTGCTGAAGTACTTGTCGTCACCGTTCTTTAAGTTCTTTTTGCCTTTGGCAAGTTTTCCGGAGGTACCGATTAAGTAATCCTTGCCGTCATATTCGACAACTTCGTATTTTGCGTCACGGTCAGCCTTCAGCAGGCGGCCCTTGATGTAGATGGAATCGTCGTAGATACCGTTGTAGCCGGCGCCCTTGTCACTGCCGGACTTGCGGAAGTTGTAGGTGTATTTCTCACCGTCGATATCGATCGTGGTCTTGCCGGTAGCCATAACGCCTTCCTTTGGAGAATCTCCGAAGTAGTAAACGTCACGCTCGTCGTCGGTATCCGGAAGGTCGCTTTCTGACTCGATCTCTTCGTAGGTCTCGATCTTCTTGTTGTCATCGAAGGTCAGCATATAGAGGCCGTGAAGCATTTCGCCCTTTTCGTTGAATGCGTAGCGGTAATTGTTGATTGTCTTAATCTGGCTCTTAACGAGTTCGCCGTTATTCTGGGCGTAGAACCAGTATTCGGTGCCGTCGTCGTAAGCTTCAGGATCTACTTCGACGCCTGGGATAGTCTTAAACCAGCCCTTTGCCAGCCAGCACTGCTCAGGCAGGTTGTAATATAAGTTGCTTCCGCTTGCAGCTGAGGTAGAAGCCTTGGCGTACCATTCAGATTCTGCCGCACCGTTTTCGTTGAAGCGGTACTTGAGACCGTTGATGGTTTTTGTGGTCTCTTTTGTTTTCTTGCCGTTAGAGCCGAAGTAGAACCAGTAGGTTCCGTTGAAATTATCGTCTTCCGTGTCGGGATCCTCTACTTCCTGCAGGCTCCATGCGTTGATGACCTGCGCACCGTCGTCAGAGTTGCCGCAGTAGTATACGCCCTCTCTCCATGCATCATCACCGGTGATTCGTTCGGAATCCTCGCCGACCCAGCCGAAGAGCATTCTTCCTTCTGAGTCAAATGCATATTTTTTCCATTCTCCATTGGCCTTGCGGATCGACTTAAACGAGGTCTTTCCGGAACTGGAGGCCTTGTAGGCTTTTCCATTGTTCTGGAAGTAATACCAGTAGGTATCCGGTGAATCTTCCTCTTCATAATCAGAAGCGATTTCACGCCATTCGTTGGAAACCATGGCGCCTACGGAGTTGACGTAGTAATAGTTGTCGTCATCCTCAATCAGGCTGCTTTTTGCCATGTCTCCGTTGGAGTCGAGATAAAACCAGTTGTCACCCGACTTCTTCCAGGAATCGGTAACTCTGTTTCCGCTGGAATCTAAATAGACCCAGTTGTCGCCTTCCATGGACCAGCCCTGGGCTGCGAATGCTGTCATAGATGCGCCTATGGTTAAGAGCGCGGCAGCGCATGGAATAATCCATTTTTTCATCTGTCTCTTCATAAATTAATTTCCCCTTTCAAATGAAAATCATATCCTTTCATCAGCGCTCCTGCTGATAACACGACTTTAAACCATGGACTTACTCCAAGGTCAAGCGGAGTAAAAAAGGCGTAAGAATGCGTAAGAAAATAAGAGAAAATTAAGGGAAATGAAGCTTGACACTGGAGCTGCTCCATCGTTTAAAATAAATGTTTTTTCTTTCTTCCTGCCGGTCTGATTCCAGAATTCTCTCCATAAAATTCCAGTTTCTTTGTGTTAAGATAGCTTTATAATCATGATGTCACTTACTAACCGTCATTTGTTGAAATCGACATCTTATTGTCAGATTATTATAATAATGATACAGGAGACAGGCAGGGCTGCAACAGAGAGGAAAATAATATGTACACAAAAACATTTCAGGTTGTCCAATACCTGGCAGACACTCTGGAGAGTTATGTCACCTCCGGACAGCTGGGAGCCCATCTTGGAGTCAGCAGCAGGATGATTCTTCGCTATATCAAAGAAGCAGAAGCTCTGGGAAAGGAAAACGGTTTTGAAATCCGTTCCTATAAGGGAAGGGGGTATCAGATAAAAATTACAGATCAGGCGCGCTGCCGGACATTTTTTAAGGAGATGGGAAGCCATGCAGGCAGTCAGGGGGATGAGCTGATTCGTGAAATGGTGAGACGTATCCTGATCAGTGACGGATGCAAGATGGAGGAGCTGGAAGAACTGTTTCATTACAGCCGGTCCAGTATGTCCAGAATTACAACGCTGTCGAACTCCTATCTGGAGAATTTCGGCCTGGAGCTGTTCAGTAAAGCCTATACGGGACTCTACATCAGCGGAAATGAAATCAGCATCCGGGACTGCATGTATCATCTGCTGGAGAAGGCAGGGGATGAAACGATCTGGGACTCTCTGGACATCCGGGAAGTACCGGAGAAAGACATCAGAAAATGGATCGGCAGATGCCTAAAAAAATACGGAATATCCGCAAAGGAAAAGGAAGAACAACAGTTTTTCAAATACCTGGCCATCACCATCAAGCGAATCTCTCTCGGAAAGGAGATTTATTTCGGCTATCTGGCTCATCTGGACGGAAAAGAACCGTTTAAGGAGCAAATGAAGACGACGCGATTTCTGCTGAAGAAGTACTTTCCGAAAAACAGGCTGGAAGGGGAGTGCATGTATTTAACCCTGATCTGGATGCAGACCCTTGGCGGAAACTGCCGGTTCAACCAGATTGATGAACACAATCTCATGTTTTTCCATGGCCTGGTTATGAAGGGGATGAAAAAAATCCGGAATAACTACGGTGTGGATTTGAGCGGCGATGAAGCGCTGGTCAACGGTCTGATCCTCCATGTGGCATCCAGCTACGGAAAGTATCTGGTACATATGGAGACGGAGAATCCGTTCTATGAGGAACTTCAGAAAATATACCCCACTGCTTACTACTATGCCATTGAACTGGCGGAATGTATTACGGAGTATACAAAACAGAATCTCTCTGTTGGAGAACTGGGATTTCTCACCATGTATTTTGCGTCTTCCCTGGAGCAGGAGAATAAAATCCGTAAGTTTAAGACCGCTTTCATCAGTGAAACCATGCCGGGAGCGGCACGCCTCTTAAAGAGCCGGCTGGAACAGATCTATGCCGGACTGGAAGTCCTGGACATCGGAGAGGCAGGGGAAGGAAATGCGCTGCCGGAGGAGGCGGATTTTTATATCACGATGCTTCCCACCGGCAGGGAGAACGTCCTGGGAAAGGAAGTGGTTACCGTCAGTCCGTTTCTGAATGAAAAGGACCAGATGAGGATCAATGCGGCCCTGACGCGGTTGAAAAGGAGCGGTAGTCTGGAATCCCTGTGCGGGAGGGACAGCTTTTTTCTGTGGGATAAGCCTGTAAGAAAAAAAGGAGTGCTTACGAGAATCTGTGATCTGATGATTGAGCAGGGGAGGCTTAAGGAAGAAGAAAAGAATGCCGTTATGAAGCGGGAAAGTCTGGTATCGACAGAGATATCGCCGTTTGCGGCGCTGCCTCACTGCCTGATTGACGGAGAGAGCTTTTTTGTATTCGTACTGATGAAAAACCCTGTTCCATGGGGAAAGGCCAATGTGAAGCTTGTGATTCTGGGCTGCTTTAAAAGAGGGGATGAAAAAATCAAGGAAGTGCTGGAACGGTTGTTCCTGATGGTATCGGATGAACAGTGGATCAATAAACTGGCCGGCAGTAAATGCTATGAAGAATTTGTTACATATTTAAAGGAATTTGATGGAGGGTACTTATGCTGACAGACATATTGACAAAGGACGTAGTCCGGCTGGATGTGGAAGGACTTACAACACCGGAGGAAGTAATTCATTTTAGCGGTCAGCTATTAGTGAACAGCGGGAAAGTGAAGGAAACTTATATTGTAAAAATGGAAGAGGCATTCCATGACCTGGGTCCATATATGGTTATGGCACCGGGCATTGCAATGCCTCATGCGAGACCATCGGGAGATGTGTCTGAGCCCTGCATCAGCTTCATCAGGCTCAAAGATCCTGTATCGTTTCATCACCCCTTTAATGATCCGGTAAAACTTGTATTTACACTGGGCGGTGTGGAAAATGACAGCCATCTGGCGTTACTTCAGGAACTGGGGAGATTTCTGGAGGATGATAAGGTCAGAGAACGTCTTTTAACAATCACTTCCTATGAGGAACTGGAAAAATTAACCGAAAAGGAGAGTTTATGAGAGTTATAACAGTGTGTGGAATGGGATTTGGAACCAGCCTTATGCTTCTGATGACCATAAAGGATATCGGGAAGAAGCATCATGTGACAGTGGAAGGGGAAGCAGTGGATTTAGGCTCTTATAAAGGAAAGACCTGTGATCTGATTGCGGCTTCCTCGGAGATCGCGAAACAGATCGTGGCCGATGTGCCCGTTCTGCCGGTTACAAATTTACTTGATAAAAAGGGGATTGAGGAATTGATTCTTCCTTATATGAAATAACCTGTGAAATGACTGCGGAAAGATAAAAGGAGAAGAACAGTATGATAAAATTTTTAGTTGATTTCTTAAGCCAGCCTACGGTTGTATTAGGCCTTGTAGCGATGATCGGTCTGATCGCCATGAAAAACAGCGTATCAGACGTTATTTCAGGAACCTTTAAGACAATTTTGGGATTTCTGATACTGAGCGCGGGATCAAATGTCATTGTGGGGGCCCTGGTTCCGTTCAGTTCCATGTTTAACAGTGCTTTCGGCATGGCGGGGATCGTGCCCGAGGATAATTCCCTGGTAGCAGCAGTACAGACAGTATTGGGATTTGAGACTCCTCTCATCATGTTGTTCTCATTCTTAATCAACCTGCTGCTGGCGCGTATTACGCCCTTTAAGTACATTTTCCTGACTGGCCACATGATGTTTTCCTTTGCGGGAACTATGGCAATCGTTCTGGACCAGATGGGGATCCGGGGCTGGGAGGCTGTGGCCATCGGCTCGGTCGTCCAGGGAATTTCCATGATTGTATTTCCGGCTATTGCCCAGCCATTTGTCAGAAAGATTTTAAAGACGGATGAAGTGGCGTTTGGCTTCTGGGGAAGCTCCCTTGTCTGTCTCAGTGGATTTGTCGGCGGCCTGTTCGGGAAAAAAGACCGTGACCCGGAGCAGGATACTTGGGAAAAGGTCCATGTATCCGAAAAATTTAATTTTCTGAAGGACATGTCAATTCTTATGGCTATTGTCATGATTGTCGTGTACATCCTGACCGCACTGATTGCAGGCCGCGAGACGGTGACGGCGTTGTCCGGCGGACAGAACTACATCATCTATACCCTGATCCAGGCCCTCACCTTTGTGGCGGGCGTACTCGTCCTCTTACAGGGGGTCCGCATGTTCTTAGGCGAAATTATTCCCGCATTTAAGGGCATCAGTGAGAAGCTGGTTCCCGGAGCCAGACCGGCTCTCGACATCCCGATTTTCTACAGCGTCGGACCGATGGCGACCACGGTTGGTTTCCTGGCGGCGATGGTGGGCGGTATCATCAGCACCATGATTACGACCAGGATGAACGTAGTCGTGCTTCCGGGAGTGATCGGCCTCTTCTTCATGGGCGGCGCGGCAGGCGTGTTCGGCGATAAATTAGGCGGCAAAAAGGGCGCTGTGGCAGCAGGCCTCTTCCTCGGTGTTTTCTTCACGCTGATTGTGGCGGCTGCATACCCCTTCGTCAATGTAGGTGCTTACGGAGTGGAAGGCTTATGGTTTGCTTCGACGGATGCCATTATTGTGTCGGTGCTGATGCGCCTTGTGGGCATGGTGTTTGGAGTCCCGCTGTAATTTAGAACGCAGTACTGCTGTATGGAAAGAACTTAAATTTGGAAAAAGGACTTGGAAAGAAGGTCGCAGAATGGAAAAATTTGCAAGAACAGTTTTAGGTGACATAAAGGGAGAGGATATGGGATTTACTTATCCCCATGAGCATCTCCATGCGGTTCCTCCGCCATGTCAGAAGGACAGGGATTTGGAACTGAGCAGCTACGAGAACAGCGTGCAGGAGCTGTTTCATTTCAAGGAAGTCGGGGGACGCACCCTGGTGGAGGCCTCTACGCTGGACTATGGCAGAGACTTAAAGGTTCTGAAACGGATGGCACAGGAGACAGGGGTCCATATTATCGCAACCACTGGTTTCAATAAGCATATCTACTACCCGCCGTGGGTGGCGGAAACGTCTATGGAAGAGATCGCGGGCATGCTGGCAAAGGATGTGATGGAAGGTGGCGACGGATCGGATGCGAGAGCCGGCTTCATCAAAATCGGCACTTATTACAATATGATTCATCCGCTGGAGAAGAAGACGGCAATTGCAGCGGCGACTGCCCAGAAACTCTGCAATGCACCGATCTGGGGCCATACGGAGGCCGGCACCATGGGAATGGAGGTGCTGGACATCCTGGAAAATGAGGGCGTGGATTTAACCACTGTGGCCCTGGGCCATCTGGACCGCAATCCGGACGAGTACTATCTTCTTAAGCTGGCCGACCGGGGAATCTATATTCAGTTTGACGGACCCGGAAAGGTGAAATACCATCCCGATTCCACGAGAGTAGCCCTCATCCGCTCCCTGATCGGGCATGGTTACGGCAGGCAGCTGCTGATATCCGGAGATATGGGACGCGCCTCCTATTTAGAGGCTTACGGCGGAGGCCCGGGATTCCGCTTTATCAGGACAAAATTTATCGCCCGTCTTCTGGACGAGGGAATCAGCCAGCAGGATATTGACACGATCTTTATCGAGAACCCGAAACGGTGGCTGGCCGTATTTTAAGGAGGACGCACATGATTGAATCTATAAGGCTCATGGCAATTATCCGGGATGTGGAGCCCGTTTATGCGGCTCCGATTGCAGAGACGCTGTTGAGTGAAGGAATCACCGGTATTGAAGTATCCTTAAGCGACCCGGAAAAGGGATTTGGCTGCATCGAGCAGATTCAGAAGAAGTATTCACCGGGCGGAATCTGCTTAGGGGCAGGGACGGTTACAAAGAAAGAGGAGGTGGACCGGCTGGCGGCCATGAAAATCCCGTTCTTTTTAACGCCGGGCTACGATGACGATCTGGTGGCTTACGGCCTTTCAAAGGGGATGGAGGTTCTGCCCGGTGTTCTGACGCCGGGAGACGTCCAGAAGGCGCTTAACAGAGGCGTCAGGCGTCTCAAGCTGTTCCCGGCCGATGCCTTTGGAATGTCTTATATTAAAAGTCTGAAGGGACCTTTTCCGCAGGCAGAGTTTGTGGCTGTGGGAGGTGTGAATGAGACTAACGTGTCCCAGTTTCTGAAGGCAGGTTTTGTCGGCGCGGCCGCCGGCAGCAATCTGGTGCCAAGAGGAGCGGCAGATGGGGATCTGGAGCTGATCCGGCAGAAAGCCCGGCTGTACGTCCAGGCAATGAAAAGGGAGGTATAAAGCGATGGCATTTATCGTCCAGAACATGACCTGGCCCATGGTGAAAGAACGGCTGGAGGTGTGTTCCACCGCCATCGTACCCATAGGCTCCACGGAACAGCACGGCTATCACCTCCCTCTGGGAACCGACGTTTTCCTGGCGGAACATCTGGCACGGCTCATATCCGACCGTACCGGGGCGCTGGTATTTCCAACACTCAATTTCGGCTACTCCTGGGTATGGCGCGACCGGATTGGCACCGTATCCCTTCCTCAGGACCATTTGCAGCTTGTTTTAAAGGACATCGTGAAATCCGTGGAGCGGTACGGCGTGACGAAACTCGTCTTTTTAAACGGCCACGAGGCCAACGGCGCTTCCATGAAGTATGCGATCCGCGATATTCAGGATGATACCCCGGTAAAAGTTCTGGGAATGTTTTATCCTGGACTGCAGGCCATTTACGACAAATATATGGAGAGTCCCACCTGGGGAGGCATGTTCCATGCCTGCGAATTTGAGACGTCACTCATGCTGTCTGCCAGGGAGGAGCTGGTCCACATGGATTTAGCTCAGGCCGAGTATCCGGACAGGCCGCCCCTTTACGGGATGGACAATACCTCCATCGGCGACTTGAGTGTGTCCGGTACATACGGCGATCCCACGGCAGCGGCCAAGGATAAGGGGGACCGCATGTTTGAGGAGTTCGCCGCGAAAGCAGCGGAACTGATTAGCAAGGCATAAATAATAAGGGGGGAGCCGCAGAATCAACAGATCGTTGATTAAATGTACGTTTGTTCCACCTAAAATGAAAGTCGGATAAGAAGACCTGTTTTTTTGATTCGATACAGGATAAACTTATAGAGTTTTAAGTTGTAAGTTTATCCTGTATTCAACAAAAAACTATTGACATCATTTGGATAAAGTGATAGGATTAACTCAGAAATTGAAACAGGGATTGTAACTTCTCACGAAAGGCATTACCCTGAAGACTACGGATTGTAACTTCTTTGAAGGCATTACCGAAATGGTTTATTACAGCTGTTTTGGAAGTCTTTATAAGAGGTTTTTTTAATTTCAGGAGAGAGGGAAGAGACAATGTTTGGTTTTAAGAAAAAAGCGGACTGCAGCATTTATGCACCGGCAGACGGGAAAGTAATTGCACTGGAAGACGTACCGGATCAGGTATTCGCATCAAAGGTTTTAGGAGAGGGAATTGCTGTTGAAGTTGAGGGATCGGAGATTTGCGCTCCGTGTGACGGACGGATTATTATGCTTGCCGACACGAAGCATGCCTTTGGATTGGAAGCTGTAAACGGTGCTGAAATTCTGATTCACATTGGTCTTGATACGGTTGAATTTAATGGAATGGGATTTACAGCGTTAAAAGCGGTGAATGACAGAGTGAAAAAGGGGACTCCGGTTATTAAACTGGACAGAGAGTATTTCCAATCGAGAAATGCCTGTCTGATAACGCCTGTCATTATATCGAACGGTACGAATTACCGGTTTGAACTGGAGAATATTGGTAAAAAGGTTGTGGCAAAGGAAAGTGTCGTAATCCGGTTTCAGTAGAAATGGGGGAAGCGGTTCATGAAGGTCATTAAGAAAATCAATAACAATGTCGTGATCTGCCTGGATCATAATAATCGTGAACTTGTTGCTTTTGGCCGTGGAATCGGTTTTCCGGCAGCCCCGTATGAGCTGGACGATCTAAGCAAAATCGACCGGACGTATTACGGAGTCAATTCTTCCTATATGGGACTGGTGAATGAGATTCCGGAAGAGGTCTTCGAGGTGGCGGCCAAAATTGTCGATATGGCGGTTAATTACATTGATTGCGAGCTGAGCAGCAATCTGGTGTTTACTCTGGCGGATCATATTAATTTTGCTATAGAGAGAAATCAGAGAAATATGAATCTAAGGAACCCGTTTTTGTATGATATCCGGTATTTTTATGAGAAGGAGATGGATATAGGAAATCTTGCGGTAAAAATGATTCGGAGATACTTAAAGGTTTCACTGCCGGAAGAAGAAGCTGGTAATATTGCGCTTCATTTTATCAATGCGGAGGCACTCAGCGAGAAAGAGAATGAGTTCAATGTCAGTGATACCGTTGTTGAGGAGGTTACCTATCTGATTGAGAAGGAGTTAAACATCCGTATTAAGAGAGAGGATTTCAATTACTCGAGATTTGTTTCCCATCTGCAGTATCTGATGAAGAGAAAAGATGCGGTGAGCAGTATTTCAAGCGATAATATTAAGTTGTATATGGAAATGAAAGAGGAGTTTCCGGTTATCTACCAGTGTGTGCTTAAAATCAGGGATTATATGGCAGGAAAGCTGGATTGGGAACTCAGCGAGGAAGAACTGCTGTATTTAATATTACATGTGAACAGACTTTATGCAAGAGAGGATTGTAACCGTTAAGGGCATTACCAATGCATAAAAGAATGATTAGTGTCATTCTTTCTGCATTGGTATTTTTTTTGAGTAGATACAATGGACTGGCGCGCGTCTGTTGTTTTGAAGAATAAAACAGGAACAGGAGAAGAAAGATATGGCAAATCAGAGTTATAAAGAACTGGCGGCAAAGATTTTGAAGCTGATCGGCGGAAAAGAGAATATCAGCTTTTTTACACACTGCGTAACTCGTCTCAGATTTAATCTAAAGGATCAGAGCCTGGCGAAAGAGGAAGAGATCGGCAGGCTGGAAGGGGTACTGGGGACTAAGATACAGAACGGGCAGTTTCAGGTGATTATCGGAAATAAGGTGAATGAGGTGTACGCTGCGTTTTGTGAGATATCAGGATTGGAAAAGCAGGAGGGAATTGACGAAAATCTTGATAAAGTGACGGCGGAAAAGAAGAAATTCAGCCTGGGGATGCTGCTTGAGGTGATCAGCGGCTGCTTCGCACCTGTTATTCCGGCATTTGCCGGTGCAGGTGTTTTAAAGGGGATTCTGACACTGGTGACAACGTATGGCTGGATGTCCGGAGAATCGGGACTCTATGTGATGCTGAATGCAGCCTCCGATGCAGTCTTCTATTTTCTGCCTTTTATACTTGCTTTTACGAGTGCAAAGAAATTTAAGGTAAACGAGGTTTTGGCCCTGGTGATTGCAGGAATTTATATGTACCCTTCCATTCTCAATAATGCCGGAAGTACAATCAACGTTCTGGGAATTGATGTGAGTCTCATCAAATACGCTTCAACGGCACTTCCAGTTTTAATATCCGTCTGGGTTATGGGATATATTCACAGATGGCTGGAAAAACATATTCCGAGCTGCTTAAGGGTGGTTTTGGTATCCGCGATTCTGCTGCTGATTATGGCGCCGCTTAATCTGATTGTCATCGGACCTCTGGGAAATAATATTGCGGTGCTGATCGGAAAAGCATTCCAGTGGTTATTTGACAAGGCCCCGGTTGTGGGCGGTTTTGTCGATGGATTTACGAGGCCTCTTCTCGTCTTTACAGGTACGCATGTGACGCTGGGGCCGATTATGATCAACAACATCCAGACACTTGGATATGATATGCTGAGCCCGGTACACTGCGTCCAGGCGATGGCGGCAGCCGGTATGTGTTTCGGTGCATTCTTAAAAGCCAAAAAAGAAGACAATAAGGCTGCAAATTTTTCCGCATTTATTTCGGCGTTTATCGGAATAACGGAACCGGCACTTTACGGAGTGGCATTCCGGTTTAAGAAGCCGCTGCTTGCGTTAATGATCGGCGGCGGTGTCGCTGGAGGATTTGTTGCCGCACTGGGGGCAAAGGCTATCAGTTTTGCCATGCCGGCCCTCATATCACTGCCGATTTATGTAGGCTCGATCCCGACCGTCCTGGCAGGACTGGTTATTGCATTTGTACTTACGGCTGTACTGACTTATGTGTTGGGATTTGATGAAAATATCGAAAAAGATCAAAAGGCAATTGATGCTGAAAAAAAGAACGTTATATAGGAGGAAGAAGTATATGAGTTTTCCAAACAATTTTTTATGGGGCGGAGCTACCGCTGCGTCTCAGGTAGAAGGCGGCTGGAATGAAGGCGGAAAGGGGCTGGACACACAAGACTGCAAGCCGCAGTATCCTGAACTTACCCGTGAACAAAAAAACAGCTGGCAGTATAAACAGATGACAAATGAGAAGTATGAGGCCGGCAAGTGTTGTAAAGAGACAGGAATATATCCTTTCCGATTCGGGAGTGACGAATACCACAGATATAAAGAAGATATCGCCCTCTTTGCAGAAATGGGAATGAAGATTTACAGGCTTTCGATCAGCTGGGCCAGGATTTTCCCCAATGGCGACGATGAAAAGCCGAATCTGGCCGGAATCGAATATTACAAAAATGTTTTCGCAGAGTGCAGGAAGCATCATATAAAAGTATTTGTTACCATGCTGCACTATGCGATACCGGTTCATCTGGTCGATGAATACGGAGGATGGAAGAACCGGAAACTGGTGGATTTTTACCTGCGGTATGCAAAAACTCTGTTTGAAAATTTTAAAGATGACGTGGATTTCTGGCTGCCATTCAATGAAATCAATGCAGGCCGTTTTAACCCATACAATGGCGTCGGACTGATAAAGGAGCGGGAAGAAAACTATGACCAGTCCGTCTATCAGGCGATTCATCACCAGTTTATAGCGAATGCTTTAACGGTAAAACTTGCCCATGAGATGATGCCGGGCAGCAAAGTGGGCTGTATGATTGCAAGGTTCTGCCATTATGCCGCTACCTGCAATCCGGCTGACCAGCTGACGCAGCTGTTTGATGAGCAGTATACGAACTGGTTCTATACGGATGTAATGGCCAGAGGCAGATATCCGAAATACATTAACAGGCATTTTAAACAAAGAAATGTAACCGTGCATTTTGAACCGGGTGACGAGGAACTTTTGCAGAAGTATCCCGTGGATTTTGTGGCCTTTTCCTATTATTTCACGCAGGTTTCCACCGCCGATGAGACATGGGAAAAAACAGATGGAAATCTGGTTATCGCCAATAAGAATCCTTATCTGGAGAGCAGTGAGTGGGGATGGCAGAAGGACGCTGCCGGCCTTAGAATTACTTTAAATCAGATTTATGACCGTTATCAGAAACCGATGTTTATAGCAGAAAACGGTCTGGGTGCCGTCGATGTGCCGGAGCCTGACCATTCAGTTCATGATCCTTACCGTATTGCTTATCTCAGAGATCATTTTAAGGCTATGAGCGATGCGATCGATGATGGCGTAGAATTAACAGGATATACCATGTGGGGGATTATAGACCTCGTCAGCTGCGGATCTATAGAAATGAGCAAGCGCTATGGGGTAATTTATGTTGATGCCGACGATGAGGGAAACGGTACGTTTGACAGATATAAAAAAGATTCTTTCTATTGGTATAAAAAGGTAATTGAATCGAATGGAGCGGAGCTGGAATAGAGGAAAGAAGATTCATCGACTTCCTGGTTCGACTATAGATAATTTAGGGGGAGAGGCCCGGCCTCTCCCCTTTTGATTGTCACAAGCGTCTTTTGCACTATATATCGATGTTCTTCAAGTTTTTCTGCGCAGTAGACAGCATCAATTTAATTCTGTTTAACTGATTCACTTCACTCGCGCCGGGGTCGTAGTCCACAGCGATGATGTTGGAATTCGGATATGCCTTTCTGAGCTCTTTGATGACGCCCTTACCTACAATATGGTTCGGGAGGCACCCAAATGGCTGCGTGCAGACGATGTTGCCGACGCCGCTGTGGATAAGCTCCAGCATCTCTCCGGTTAAGAACCAGCCTTCGCCGGTCTGGTTGCCGATGGAGACGAAGTCTTTGGCCATTTCCGCCAGGTTCGCAATCCGGGCGGGGGCGGTAAAGTGTTTGCTCTTCATCAGCTCCCTGCGGGCGGCTTTGCGGAAATACTCCAGAAGGGAGATGCCCATGTTGCAGAGGCTGGCGCTCGATTTTTTTCCGCCTAAGTTGGCTGCCTTAAAGTTGCTGTTGTAGAAGCAGTATAACAGGAAGTCCATCAGATCGGGCATTACGGCCTCGGCACCCTCGGATTCCAGCAGCTCCACGATGTGGTTGTTGGCCAGCGGTGAGAACTTGACGAGGATTTCCCCGACGATTCCCACCTTCGGCTTCTGAAGTCCTGATATTCTGGGCAGCTCATCGAAATCCCGTACGATTCCCGAAATATTGCGGGAAAATTCCATCATGTTCGGAACGCGCTTCGATAAGGATTTGATGCACCGCGCCTTCCATTTCTGGTGAAGCGCATTGGCGGAGCCGGGCTCCTTCTCGTATGGCCTTGTGGCATAGAGCACCCTCATGAAAATGTCGCCGTAGACCACAGCCTGCATGGCTTTAGTAAGCAGCGGCAGCGTGATGGAAAAGCCGGGGTTCGTCTCCATGCCGTTGGCATTGACGGAGATGACCGGAATCTGTCCCATTCCGGCGCGCTCTAAGGCGCGGCGGATAAAGCCGATATAGTTGGACGCGCGGCAGCCGCCTCCGGTCTGGCTCATGAAAATGGCCGTATGGTCTAAATCGTATTTGCCGGACAGCAGGGCGTCCATGATCTGGCCGACCACGATTAAGGACGGGTAGCAGGCGTCGTTGTTGACGTACTTTAATCCTGTGTCGATGGCGGAACGGTTGTCATTCTGCAGGACCTCCACTTGATAGCCGAAGGAGCGGATGGCTGGTTCGATTAAGTCAAAATGAATCGGCGACATCTGCGGGCAGAGGATGGTGTAGTCCTTCTTCATGTCCTTCGTAAACGTGATGCGGTGGTAGGCGCTGGAAACCACCTTCCGCTCATAGTGCTTCTTATCGCGTACGCGCAGGGCGGCAATGAGAGAGCGGATACGGATTCTGGCGGCCCCCAGGTTGTTGACTTCGTCGATCTTGAGCACTGTATAGATCTTTCCGGAGCCGGTTAAGATATCATTTACCTGGTCCGTGGTGACGGCATCGAGGCCGCATCCGAAGGAGTTTAACTGGATCAAATCCAGGTTATTCTGCGATTTTACGTAGCTTGCGGCGCGGTAGAGTCTGGTATGGTACATCCACTGGTCAGTGACCACCAAAGGCCGTTCGATCTCACCCAATTGGGATATGGAGTCTTCTGTCAGAACCGCAAATCCGTAGGAGGTGATCAGTTCCGGGATACCGTGGTTGATCTCCGGGTCCACATGGTAGGGACGGCCCGCCAGTACGATGCCGCGGCGGTCGTTTTCTTTCATCCACTGAAGTGTTTCCTCGCCCTTTTTCTCCATGTCCCGGCGGGAAGCAAGAAGCTCCTCCCACGCCTTGTGGGCGGCTTCCTTCACCTCATCGGCGGGAATCTGGAACTCTTCGTTAAAGACTTCGATCAGCCGCTTCGTCAGCACCTCTTCGTTGGTAAACGCCATAAAAGGATTGAGGAAACGAACGTTTTCCGTATCCAGCTCCTCCACGTTGTTTTTGATATTCTCGGCGTAGGACGTGACGATCGGACAGTTGAAATGGTTGCCGGCGTCAGGCGTCTCATTGCGCTCGTAGGGAATGCAGGGATAAAAAATCGTCTTAATCCCCTGCTTGATCAGCCATTCGATATGGCCGTGGGTGATCTTGGCCGGGTAGCATTCCGATTCGCTGGGGATAGATTCGATTCCCAGCTCGTATATTTTCCTGGTGGACTGCGGAGAAAGGACCGTGCGGAACTTCAGTTCCTTTAAAAAGACAGCCCAGAAGGGGTAGTTTTCATACATGTTGAGTACCCGGGGGATTCCCAGGACGCCTCTGGAGGCTAAATCCGCGCTCAGCGGCTCGTAGTCGAACATGCGGTGATTCTTGTAATCAAACAAGTTGGGGATTTCCCTCTTGGCGCGCTCCTTGCCTAACCCTCTTTCACAGCGGTTGCCGGTGATGAACTGCCGCCCGCCGTCGAACCGGTTGATCGTCAGAACGCAGCTGTTGGTGCAGCCCTTGCAGCGCGTCATGGAGGTCTCGTAGTGGAGACTTAAAATCTTTTCCATACTAAGCATGGACGTGGCTTTCGTCTCATCGTACCGTTCCCTGGCAATCAGCGCAGCTCCGAAGGCGCCCATGATGCCCGCAATGTCGGGGCGTACCGCGTTGCACTCAGCGATCTTCTCAAAACTTCGTAATACTGCGTCATTGTAAAAGGTGCCGCCCTGAACGACGACGTGTTCTCCTAAATCGGAGGCGCTGGTGATCTTGATTACCTTAAATAAGGCGTTCTTGATGACAGAGTAGGCGAGACCGGCGGAAATGTCGGCCACGGACGCCCCTTCCTTCTGCGCCTGCTTTACGTTGGAGTTCATGAACACGGTACAGCGGGTTCCAAGATCCGTGGGATTCTTTGCGAAAAGCGCTTCCTTTGCAAAGTCTTCCACACTGAAATTCAGGGAATTGGCAAATGTCTCGATGAAGGAGCCGCAGCCGGAGGAGCAGGCCTCATTTAACTGGACGCTGTCCACGGTGCCGTTTTTGATGCGGATGCACTTCATATCCTGGCCGCCGATATCCAGAATGCAGTCTACGTCCGGCTCGAAAAATGCCGCGGCGTAGTAGTGGGAGATGGTCTCCACTTCCCCCTCGTCTAACAGGAATGCGGCCTTTAACAGCGCCTCGCCGTACCCGGTAGAACAGGAGTATACGATCTGGCTGTCTGCGGGAAGACGGCTGTTTATCTCACCCATGGCGCGAATTGCCGTGGCCAGCGGGCTTCCGTTGTTGCTGCTGTAAAAGCTGTAGAGGAGTGTTCCATCCTCGCCGACTAAAGCCACCTTGGTAGTGGTGGAACCGGCGTCGATTCCCAGGAAGCATTTCCCGTGGTAGGAGGACAGATCACTCTTTGTCACGCAGTGGTTCTCGTGACGCTTTGTGAATTCATCGTAGTCCGCCTGGTCCGCAAACAGCGGCTCCATGCGCTTTACCTCGAATTCCATCCGGATTCCGGAGGATAAACGGGTAATCAGTTCTTCCATGGAGAGAAGCGCGCCGCGCTCTTCTGCGTTTAAGGCCGCGCCGATGGCGGCAAATAGATGGGAATTCTCAGGGGCGATAATCGCATCTCCGCTTAAGTGCAGCGTGCGGATAAATGCCTTCCGGAGCTCCGGCAGGAAATGAAGCGGACCTCCTAAAAATGCCACATTGCCTCGGATGGGCTTTCCGCAGGCCAGACCGCTGATGGTCTGATTCACCACCGCCTGAAAGATCGAGGCGGCCAAGTCTTCCCTGGTAGCGCCCTCGTTGATGAGAGGCTGGATATCAGACTTTGCGAAAACGCCGCAGCGGGCCGCAATCGGGTAGATCGCTTTGTAATCCGCCGCGTATTCATTCAGTCCGGCAGCATCCGTCTGCAGGAGCGCAGCCATCTGGTCAATAAAAGAACCGGTGCCGCCTGCGCAGATTCCGTTCATACGCTGGTCAATGCCTCCGGTAAAATAGATGATTTTTGCATCTTCTCCGCCAAGTTCGATTGCAACATCGGTCTGTGGGGCATAATCAGTAAGAGAAGCGGCTACCGCAACGACTTCCTGAATGAATGGAATCTCCAGGTGCTTCGACAGAGTAAGGCCGCCGGAGCCGGTAATGGCAGGCCGCAAGTCCATGGGACCGAGTAAATCGCAGGCTTTTTTCAAGAGGGCTGCCAGAGTTTCCTGTATATTGGCAAAATGCCGTTCGTAATCAGCGAACAATATGTGATGATCACCGTCCAGTATTGCAATCTTAACGGTGGTAGAACCGATATCGATTCCTAGCGTGTTATATGTATTCATATGCGCGGGGATTCTCCCCTGCCTCCTTTGTGTATAAGTAAGTTGTCGGTCACTGTTCACGGAGTAAACAGTAACAGTTGTCGGGCTCACCGCACCCAGTTTAACATAAAATAAGAAATAATACAATCGCAGCTCTGTGTTAAAAAGTGTTAAAATATAGTAAAATTTGTGTAAGATCGCCAAATCTGTTTAAAGTTCGTTTGACAAAAAAGGGATCGGACTCTATAATGTATAAGTCTAAGTATGCCAAATAAAGGGGGAAGTAGCTCATGATTCGTATTTTTAAAACAGAGAACGGTCTGATTCACCAGAAGGATGAACTGTCACCAGGATCCTGGATCGCGCTTACCAACCCGACGGCAACGGAGATTCTGGAGATTGCCAATACGTACGGGATCGATCCCGATGATTTAAGGGCGCCTCTGGATGAGGAAGAGCGTTCCCGTATTGAAACTGAGGATAATTACACCCTGATTCTGGTGGATATTCCCAGCATTGAGGAACGAAACGACAAGGACTGGTATGTGACGATCCCCATGGGCATCATCACAACGGAAGAGGTCATCATCACGGTCTGCCTGGAAGAGACACCGGTACTGGGGGCGTTTATGGACGGCCGTGTGAGAGATTTCCATACGTATATGAAGACCAGGTTCATTCTGCAGGTACTGTATAAAAACGCATCGCTTTTCCTTCAATATTTAAGGATTATTGATAAGAAGAGCGGCGTGATCGAGGAAAAGCTGCATCAGTCCACGAAAAACCGGGAACTCATCGAGCTTCTGGAGCTGGAGAAGAGCCTTGTATACTTCACGACCTCCTTACGGTCCAATGAAGTCGTCCTGGAAAAACTGATGAGAAACGAGAAAATCAAGAAGTATCCGGAGGACACGGATCTTCTGGAGGACGTTATCATCGAGAACAAGCAGGCCATCGAGATGGCCAACATTTACAGCGGAATTTTAAGCGGCACCATGGATGCATTTGCTTCCGTCATTTCCAACAACTTAAATATCGTCATGAAATTCCTGGCGACCATCACCATCGTCATGTCCATACCGACCATGGTGGCCAGCTTCTACGGAATGAACGTGAACTCAAGGGGAATGCCGTTTGCGGACAGTCCTTACGGATTTGTCATTGTCATGGGATTTACGCTGGTGCTGACGCTGATCGTAGCCTGGATCTTTTCCAAAAAAGATCTGTTCTGATCTGTTATCAATGTATGTGAGAAGGATGGAAGAATGAAATTTTTTTACAATTTTGAGCGGAAGTTTAAACGTTACGCAATTCCCAATCTGATGTATTATATTATCCTGATGTATGGCGTGGGTCTCTTAATGGAGATGTTTGCCCCGGGATTCTACTGGCGGTTTTTGTCGCTGGATGCGCAGGCAATTCTGCACGGTCAGATCTGGAGAATTGTGACATTTATGATTTACCCGCCGGGCGGCGGGATATTTGGAAGCCTGATTGCCATGTATCTGTACTATATGGTAGGAAATACTCTGGAACGTGTATGGGGGGCATTCCGGTTTAATGTGTATTTCTTCATGGGAATTATCGGCCATGTAGCGGCGTCGCTGATTCTTTATGTGTTCTTTGGCACGCCGGTGTATCTGACAACTGAATTCTTAAACTTTTCCCTGTTTTTCGCGTTTGCCGCGACCTTCCCGGATCTGGAATTTCTGCTGTTTTTCGTGATCCCGATCAAGGCCAAATGGCTGGCCCTGTTTAATGGAATCTATTTCCTGTACGGCTTTGTCAAAGGTGGAACGAGCATTCGTGTGACCATCGTACTGTCTCTGTTAAACTTCATCCTGTTCTTCTTCATGACGAGGAACTTTAACCGGGTGAATCCGAAAGAGATCAAGCGCAAACGGGATTTCCAGAGGCAGACGAAGATCATGCCCCAGGGAAGCACCCATCACAAATGCGCGGTCTGCGGAAGAACGGAGAAGGACGATCCGAATTTAGAATTCCGTTACTGTTCCAAATGTGAGGGCAGCTATGAATACTGTTCCGAACATTTATATACACATAAACACGTTACCCGGGAGGAAGACGAAGCCCGGAAAACCATGAATTGATCAGTTTGGAGGAAATCAATGAAAAAAACGAAAATTATCTGCACCATGGGACCGAATACCAATGACCGCAATTTAATGAAGGCACTTGCCGAGAACGGCATGGATGTTGCAAGATTTAATTTTTCCCATGGAGATTACGAGGAGCAGAAAATGCGCCTTGATATGTTAAAGAGTGTCAGGGAAGAGCTGGATTTACCGATCGCAGCCCTGCTGGATACAAAGGGACCGGAGATCCGTACCGGCGTCTTAAAGGACGGAAAGAAGGTAACCCTGAAGGAAGGCCAGACGTATACGCTTACTACCGACGACATCATCGGAGATGAGACGATGGGACATATCACCTATGAGCGTCTTCATGAGGATGTAAAGGCAGGCAACAAGATCCTGATCGACGACGGACTGATCGAACTGGACGTAGTAGAAGTGAATGGAAACAACATCGTCTGCACCGTTGTCAACGGCGGCGAGCTGGGCGAGAAAAAGGGCGTGAATGTACCGAATGTAAAGGTAAAGCTTCCGGCGCTGACAGAGAAGGATAAAGCCGATATCTTATTCGGAATCGAGCAGGGCTTTGATTTCATCGCGGCGTCATTCGTCAGAACCGCAGCCGCTATTCTTGAAATTAAGGAAATCCTTTCCGAGCATGGTTCCAACATGGCTGTCATCGCGAAGATCGAAAACGCGGAAGGCATTGAGAATCTGGATGCGATCATCGAGGCCAGCGACGGCATCATGGTAGCCCGCGGCGACATGGGCGTGGAGATCCCGGCCCAGGAAGTACCGTATATCCAGAAGATGATCATTGAAAAATGCAACGTGGCCTGCAAGCCGGTTATCACCGCAACCCAGATGCTGGATTCCATGATCCGCAACCCGCGTCCGACGAGAGCAGAGGTTACCGATGTGGCCAATGCCGTATACGACGGAACCGACGCGGTTATGCTGTCCGGCGAGACTGCCATGGGCAAGTATCCGGTGGAAGCGCTGTCCATGATGGCGTCAATCGTGGAGGAGACGGAGAAACATCTCGATTACTCCGCATACCGGCAGCGCCGCGTTTCAGCTGCCAATGTACACAATATTTCCAATGCCGTCTGTTCTTCTTCCGTGGGAACCGCCCACGATTTAAATGCAAAAGCCATCGTTGCACCGAGTATCACCGGCTTTACGACGAGAATGCTTTCCAAATGGAGGCCGGAGGCGTTAGTAATCGGCCTGTCACCGAGTGCTTCCGCAGTGCGTCAGATGCAGCTCTACTGGGGCGTTAAGCCGTTCCATGCGAAACGTGCAGAGTCCACCGACGTTCTGATCTACTCCTCTATCGAGCTGTTAAAGGCTAAGAATATCGTGAAGGAAGACGATCTGGTCGTTGTTACAGCCGGGGTTGTAAGCCCGACGAGCAAGCATGAGCCTGCAGCGCATACCAATATTCTGCGGGTGGTAACGGTAGACTAATCCGGTTACAGGAAGCAGAAGGAGGTAACGAGGCTTTGGAGAAAAGACCATTTGTAACGAAAGAGAAACTGGAAGAGATTGTAAAACAGTATCCAACCCCATTTCATATTTATGATGAAAAGGGAATCAGGGAGAATGCGAAGAAGCTGAAGGAGGCGTTTGCATGGAACCCTGGCTATAAAGAGTACTTTGCGGTGAAGGCAACCCCGAATCCGTTTATATTAAATATTCTGAAGGAATTCGGCTGCGGAACAGACTGTTCTTCCGAGACGGAGTTAATGATGGCGGATGCCCTGGGATTTTCCGGCTCTGATATCATGTTTTCGTCCAATGACACGCCTGCGGAAGAGTTTCGGTTTGCCCATAAGATCGGAGCGATCATCAATCTCGATGATATCACCCATATCGAGTATCTGGAGAATGCCATCGGGGAGATTCCGGAGACCATCAGCTGCCGTTATAATCCGGGCGGCGTGTTCAAGATCAGCAACGATATTATGGATAATCCCGGAGATTCCAAGTACGGTATGACGACGGAGCAGATGTTCGAGGCGTATCAGGTGTTAAAGGAAAAAGGCGCGAAGCATTTCGGAATTCATGCATTTTTAGCCAGCAACACAGTGACGAACGAGTATTACCCGCTGCTTGCCAAAATCTTATTTGAGCTGGCGGTGAAGCTCAAGGAGGAGACCGGGGCCCATATTCAGTTTATTAACTTATCGGGCGGAATCGGAATCCCGTACCGTCCGGATCAGGAGCCGAATGATATCATGGCCATCGGCGAGGGCGTTAGAAAAGCGTACGAGGAAATTCTGGTGCCTGCGGGCATGGACGATGTGGCGATCTATACGGAGCTGGGCCGCTACATGCTGGGCCCCTACGGCGCGCTGGTGACAAGGGCCATTCATGAGAAACACACGCACAAGGAGTACGTGGGCGTGGACGCCTGTGCAGTAAACTTAATGCGCCCGGCCATGTACGGGGCGTACCACCATGTGACGGTCATGGGGCGTGAGAACGATCCGTGCGACCATAAGTATGACGTGGTCGGCTCGCTCTGTGAGAATAATGACAAGTTCGCCATTGACCGGATGCTGCCGGAGATTCACAAAGGAGACTTACTCTACATTCACGACACGGGAGCTCACGGGTTTGCCATGGGATATAATTACAACGGAAAATTAAAATCAGCCGAGCTTCTTCTGAAGGAGGACGGTTCCGTGGAGATGATCCGCAGGGCGGAGACTCCGAAGGACTACTTTGCGACATTTGATTTCTGTGATATTTTAAAGGATTTACTTTAATTGATAAAACCACCCTGTGTGCCGGTCCTGGCTTCGGGGTGGTTTTGGATTTGGGAACAGAGTTTGACTGAAAACAGAAAAATCCCTGTGTCTTACGACACAGGGTTGATTTTTCTTTAGGATTTTCGGATTTTCAAAAAGGGTGAAAGGATAATTTGTTACTTTGTGCATTTCTTATGTACTTAGTATAGCATACTGATCCTGGAAATGTTTGTATATTGTTTGAATAGATTATGAAGATTTTCTTAATTCCCATCCCATTTCCATAAATCCCGGATATCCGGGAGTGCGGCATCTCCCATCGCATTAAAAATGAAAAGTTAAAAAAGATAACGGTTTTTTTACAATTCATAGACATTTCCTATGAAATATAGTAAACTATAAAAAAAAGAGAGGGGATTATACATATGGATTATAATTCAACAGATCAGCCTTACGTTTATTCTGACAGCACCAGCGCAGAACCGCTGGGTAAGTACACTGCAAAGACCTTCGGCTGGATGTTTGCCGGACTTCTCATCACATTCCTGGTGGCCGCGTTTGGATATACGACTGGAACGATCATCTATGTATTTGCGGTTCCTTACGCGTATCTGCTTCTGGGTGTGGCGGAGATCGCGGTCGTTTTATTCTTATCTGCGCGAATCCATAAGATGTCCGTCGGCACGGCGAGAGCGCTGTTCTTCACGTATGCGGTTTTAAACGGCGTTGTTTTTTCGGCTTACTTTCTCATGTACGATATGGTTGATCTGATTCTGGTATTTGGCGCAACCTCCATTTTCTTCGGTGTTATGGCTGTGATTGGATACGTAACCAATGCGGATTTCAGCCGCATCCGCAACTTCCTGATGGGCGGACTGATTTTCCTGGTTGTATTCTGGCTGCTGTCCATGTTCATCAATCTGGGACAGTTTGAGATGATCGTATGCTACATCGGTATCTTCATTTTTCTCGGATTTACCGCGTATGACACACAGAAGATCAGGGCTTACCACCAGTATTACGCGCAGGATCCGGAGATGGCGGCAAAGGCGTCTATCTTTTCCGCACTCCAGTTATATCTGGATTTTGTGAACCTGTTCCTGTATATCATCAGAATTGTGGGCAGACGTAAATAAGAATTGTATCAGTCAGGCGGTCCTGTGAGGGCCGCCTGTTTTCGTATTTTGCCTGTTTTTCGGCTTAGACGGAGGGAAAATGCCGGAAGTGTTTGACGATCCGGCAATTCTGACTTATGATTGGATATAAGAATAACGTTTGATGTGCAGGGGGAAAAGACATGGGTGGCAGAAGATGGCGCGGCAGGATAGGAATACTGTTTACGGTCCTGTTCTGCCTGCTCCTGTTTTCCTTTACAGCCAGAGCTGCGGAGAACGGCTCCAGGGTTGTGCGGGTAGGGTATCCGGTCCAGCAGGGATTTACGGAGATCAGTGAAGATGGGACTTACAGCGGATATACGTATGAGTACCTGCAGGAGATTGCGCGCTATACCAATTGGGAATATGAATTTGTTACAGCGGAGGGGACGCTGGATGAGCAGTTGTCCGGACTGCTCACCATGCTCAGGGACGGGGAAATTGATTTGCTGGGGGCCATGAACTATTCGGAAAGGCTTGCAGAACTCTTTGACTATCCCGAATACAGCTATGGAACGGCTCATAAGACGATATCCGTCCTGAAGGATAATCTGGAGTACACGGAATTTGATTACGACTCATTTAATGACATCCGGGTTGCGGTGGTCAGCTTTGACGGTCAGGAAGATGAAAAGTTAAATGGTTTTGCGAACATGAACGGCTTTCGTGTGAATCAGGTGCTGTGCAGTACCGGGGAAGAACAGATGGAGCTGCTTAAGACGGGGAAAGCGGATGCGGTTCTGAGTATGGATGTCAGCTTAAGTGACCGTGAGCTCCGTGTGATTTCCCGGTTTGATTCCCGTCCTTTTTACTTCGGGGTGACGAAGGGAAATCAGGCGGTGGCGGGAGAACTGAATAAGGCCATGGAGATCATCACCGCCACCAATCCGTTTTTGACCGCGGAGCTTAACAGAAAATATTTTACCGGAGAGGATGGGCTGGTACTTTCGAACTCGGAAAGGGAGTACATCAGTCAGAGGGGGACCGTCAGGGCTGGCGTAATGCTGGGGCGGGCACCGCTTCAGTACCAGGCAAAAAACGGGGAGATCAGGGGGATTTCCATCGAAGTGCTTAAGTACATCGAGGAGCAGACCGGTTTGTCTTATGAGATCGTTCCTTTTCATAACTGGGAGGAGTATTCCAGAGCAATGGAGGACGGTGCCGTCGATCTGGTGGTCGGCATCGCGGGTGACTATGAGGTAACCGGAGCCGAAAGCTGCGCGCTCACGCTTTCCTATCTGTCTGTCCCTCTGCAGCTGATTATGAATGAAAATGTAAAGGCGCTTACGGACTTATCGGGAAAAAAGCTGGCGCTTCAGAAATCACTGCTGACGGAGCAGAGCCTTCAGGGAGAACTGCATTATTATGACAACGTAGAAGAATGCATGGAGGCAGTCCATAAGGGGGAAGCGGATTACTGTTACGGCAACAGCTATGCGGTTCAGTATTATATGGCTGACCACAATTATAAAAATTTATTCACGTTTGCACAATCGGAAAACTGGACGCAGAAATACTGTTTCGGAATCAGGAGACCGGTGGATATTACGCTGCTTTCAATCATGAACAAAGTGATCCGGGCACTTCCGGAGGAACAGGTAAACCGGTTCCTGTATCAGAATGCGTATGATGCGGGAAATCTGACCTTTTCCGAGTATGTGATGAGAAATCCGGAGCAGAGCATCCTCTATCTGGTGCTTTTCTGGCTGCTGGTTGTCACCGCGGTGCTCATAACCGCTGAGATCCTGAGAAGAAGAAATATGGCCAGGAAGGCGCTGGAGAACCAGCGGTATGAACAGCTCAGCCAGCTGTCCAACGAGTTTCTGTACGAGTATAATATCAGGGAAGGCTGTTTAAACCTGACGGAACAGACGGCCGGATTTTTAGGGTGTGAGAAGAAGATACGCCGTCCTGAGGCGTTGAAGCAGAAGTATCCGGTCTTTGGCTATATGATATCGCAGGAGGAGAACCATACGGAGCATGAATGCCTGCTTCCGGGAGGAAATGTGCGCTGGCTGAAGGTGATCTCCAAAATGGTTACCGATACTTCTGGAAGGCCGTGGTACGCGGTAGGGAAGCTGGTCGATATTCAGACGGAGCGGGAAATCAAGGAACAGCTGGAAGCGAAGGCGCAGACGGACAGCCTGACGGGAGTATACAATTCGGCCACCAGCCATCAGCGGATGAGGCAGGCGCTGATGGCGGAGGGACGGGATGGTTCGGGAGCCATGATCATCATGGACATCGACTATTTCAAGCAGATTAACGACTATCTGGGGCATTATACGGGGGATCAGGTACTGAAGGAGACGGCCGGGATTCTAAAGGCCTGTTTCCGGGCGGATGATATCGTCGGAAGGCTGGGAGGCGACGAATTTGTGGTCTTCCTGATGGAAGTGAACGACCCGGATCTGGTGAAGCAGCGCTGTACCGAGGTGCTTGACCGTGTGAAGAACGTGACGATGGAGAAACACGGGCAGGAAGTGACGCTGAGTATCGGAGCGGCCATGGCAGGCGGTGAGACGGATTATGACGTGCTTTACCGGAAGGCGGACCAGGCGCTGTATCAGATTAAGAAGAATGGCAGAAGCGGAGTTCTGGTCGTTGAATAAAAGAGAAACGGGCCCGCTGAAATCCTGATGAAAACAGGGGATTTCAGCGGGCCCTTGGCGTGAAAACAGTCTGATGCCGCTCGGATATCAGAACAGCAGGTTATCAGCCAGCCTCGTAAGGACCTCCTCGCAGCGCAGAATATCCTCACACGGTACGTATTCATCCGGTTTATGTGCCAGCTCCAGATCGCCGGGGCCGTAGGACATGCAGTTGTGATTGCCGAGTGTTCCGGCGATGACTGCGGTATCCGTGTAGCCGGGGAAAAAGCTTACCGGTGCCGGTTCGCCGGTAACCTCTTCACAGGCTCTGGACAGTGCATTTAAAAGAGGGGACTGCTCGTCTTTTTCGACATAGGGGCGGTTGCCGGTGATCTGATACGCTGCGGTGATGCCCGGAATCTCCTTTGTGGCGGCAGCGATGGCGTCTTCCACGATCGCTGCCGCACCTGCCGTGTCTGTCGGTGGAACGAGACGCATGTCAATCCAGACCCGGCAGGAATCGGGAACCACATAGGGGCGGTAGCCGCCCTCAATCTGTCCGAAGGTCACGGTGGAAGCACCGAGATCCGGATGAACCGGGCAGGCGGCGATCCGGCGGCGTATGGCGGCAATGATCTCTGCCATGGCGGCGATGGCGTCTGCGCCTTTCCATGGGGTACTGGCGTGAGCCGTGATTCCGTTCACGGTAATTTCAAACCAGGTGCGGCCCTTGTGGGCGACTTCGATCTGTCCGTTTGTGGGTTCGGTATCCAGAACCCAGGAGTCTTTGGAGACCCAGCCGTCTGCAATGGCGGCCTCGGCCCCGCGCATGAAGTCTTCCTCATCCACGGTTCCGATGAAGACGAGGGAACGTCCGGGCTTTTTCCCGTTTCGGGCTTTGAGGGCCATGGAGGTAAAGGCGGACAGTGCACAGGCAAGGCCGGATTTCATGTCGCACGCTCCCCGGCCGTAGATGCGGCCCCTGATGACTTCGGCGCCGAAGGGGGAGACGGTCCAGCCCTCTCCCGTGGTGACGGTGTCCATGTGGCAGATGTAGACGAGAGCGGGAGCGTCCTCCTCTCCCTCCACCTTCGCCATGATGTTAAAACGGCCCGGAAGGACCTCCTTTTTTATGACGGGGACGCCCAGATCTTTCAGGTACTGGAAGATAAAGGTCCCGATCTCACCTTCACAGGCGCCGGGATCGGTGCTGTCGATGCGGACCAGCTTCATGGTCAGCTCCATGGCGTCAGAATTGTGGTTATCCATAATACGATTCTCCTTTTTTTCAGTTATTTCCATTATAGGGGTGAAACATGGGAATGTAAATGGAATATCCTAATAAAAAAGGAATCAGGTAAATGGACTGTGAACCATGCGAGAGAAGTAATCCGATGTGAAGCGGCCTACCGTATGGGCCTGACGGGCCGCGGAATCGGTGTGGCCGTGCTGGATACGGGAATTTATCTTCATGAAGATTTTGAACATAGAGTAGCTGCGTTTGCGGATATGGTACACCGGAGACGGGAGCCGTATGACGACAACGGTCATGGAACGCATATTTCAGGAATTATCGGCGGAAGCGGGACTTCCTCCGATGGAAGATATCAGGGGGTGGCGCCGGAATGCCATATCATTATGGTCAAGGTGCTGGATCAGAAGGGAAACGGATACGCCTCCGATGTCCTGGCGGGGATCAAATGGATCCGGGAGAACCGGGAACGGCTGGGAATCCGGATTGTGAATATATCGGTCGGCTCTTTTACGAAGAAGGGCATGAGCGAAAACTCTGTCCTGGTGCGGGGCGTCAATGCCGCCTGGGATGACGGTCTGGTGGTCTGTGTGGCCGCCGGCAACATGGGGCCGGGAAAGAACACCATAACCACTCCGGGAATCAGCCGGAAGGTGATTACGGTGGGCTGCTCCGACGACTATAAAGAAGTAAATGTAATGGGAAACCGTATGATCGACTATTCCGGCAGAGGCCCCACAGGAGCCTGTATCTGTAAGCCGGAAATCATTGCTCCCGGAGCCGGAATCATCAGCTGTGCCCCGGAAACGGGGGCCTACCAGTCCAAAAGCGGTACCTCCATGTCCACGCCTCTGGTATCAGGGGCGATTGCACTTTTACTGCAGAAATATCCTTATATGAGCAACCGGGACGTAAAACTCAGGCTGAGAGAGAGGGCGGTGGACTTAGGACTGCCCATGAATCAGCAGGGCTGGGGAATGCTTGATGTGGAACGGCTGATTGAATAGACGGAACGGCCAGGAACCGATAAAACAGAGACCGGACAGAAGGCATTCGCCATCTGTCCGGTCTCTGTTGTTTTATTCTGGAACTTCAATACGGGACTCATTTAGCAGCGGTTCGTTTGCCGGCGGAGGCGTTCACGGAAACTCTCGTTCGGGGCCTGGCCGTCTGGGCAACCTTGCTTTTTTGCGGACGTTTTGCATCGTTTCTTCCGGTGTTCTTTACCGGCCGGGGCTTCGTCTCTTTCTGGGGAACGGTGAATACGGTCATGGGGAACGGATGGTCTTTTACGACCGGAATCTTTTTTCCAATCAGCTTTTCGATATCCTCCACGTATGCTTTTTCTTCGATGTCGCTGAAGGAGATGGCCCGTCCGCCGAGACCTGCCCGTCCGGTTCTGCCGATCCGATGGACATAAGTTTCGGGAACATTAGGCAGATCAAAGTTGATCACGCAGGAAAGCTCTTCGATGTCAATACCCCTGGCGGCGATATCAGTTGCGGCCAGCACCCGTACTGTTCCCGCCTTAAACTGGCTGAGCGCTTTTTGGCGTGCGCCCTGAGATTTATCGCCGTGAATGGCGGCGGCATTGATCCGGTTTTTTGTTAAAAATTTAGCCATTCGGTCAGCACCGTGTTTGGTGCGGGTGAAGACAAGGGTCGAGGTGATGGCTTCGCGTTTCAGCAGGTGGACCAACAGTGCACGCTTATTCTCTTTATCCACATAGTAGAGGGAATCTTCTATCAGGTCCACGATGGAGGAGACGGGAGTCACCTCCACGACGGCCGGATTGTGCAGGAGCTTTTCGGTCAGTGCCTGAATCTCGGGGGGCATGGTTGCCGAGAACAGCAGAGTCTGCTTTTTGACAGGAAGCAGTGAAATAATTTTTTTAACGTCATGGATAAAGCCCATATCCAGCATGCGGTCCGCCTCGTCCAAAACGAACATTTCCACATGAGACAGGCTGATCTCGCCCTGGTGAATCAGATCATTCAGACGTCCGGGGGTGGCTACCAGAATGTCAATGCCGCGCTGCAGCTCTTTGATCTGGGGAACTGCGGAGACTCCGCCGAATATGACGGCGCATCTTACCGGAGTATGGGAACCGTATTCTTTGAAATTTTCTGCAATCTGCAGCGCCAGTTCCCGCGTCGGGGTGAGAATCAGTGAGCGGATCACCCGTTTTGAATGTTTTTTGTCAGATGGCCTCATCAGGTTCTGGATAATCGGAAGGGCAAATGCGGCGGTCTTTCCTGTGCCTGTCTGGGCGCAGCCCAGAACATCCTTCCCGGCCAGAACGTGTGGAATTGCTTTTTCCTGAATGGGGGACGGGGTGGTATAGCCCTTCTCCTCCAGTGCTTTTAACAGTGGTGCTGATAGTTGTAAGTCTTTAAATGTCATGTATTTATAGTTTCCTTTTCTTCTATGACTGATAATGGTGAACGCCTAATATTATCACAGATCGGTGGAAAATACCAGATGTAGTGAAAAAAAAAGAAAGACGGGAAGCGCTGCAGAGCTGCAGGATTCCCGTCTTTCTCATAATTCCGGCACTGTACTGTACTGCACAGTGCCGGATTCGTCAGCTGTCATTACCGAATCAGCATATTAGCCACCGGCATGCTGACAAGCAGCACAATTGCCAGTTCTATCGCGACAAATATGGTCGTATATTTATAAATTTCCCCGGATTTCAGCCAGTCCTTGTTGCCGAAAAGCAGTGCGGCGAACGGAGATGCTGCCGGTGTGACGGCCGCGGAGGAGAGTACGAATAATATCATCATGGACACCACCGGAGCGGAGTTCATTCCCGTCGCCATACAGAAGGTTGCGATAACCGGCTGCATTAAGAGGCCGATTACGAAGCTGTTGCACACATTGGTTAAGACCACGGTAAGAATCATGATGATCACGGCGAAGGCGGAAGCCGGAACGTTCTGGAGCACAGGCATCAGCACGGTGTTTAAGAACGCGGATACGCCGGTGCTTTCATTGGTCAGCGCATTTCCCAGCAGGATTGCGGAAGCGATGAGGAAGTAGGTACTCCAGGAGAATCTTTTCATGGTGCTGGAGAAATCCATCAGCGGTTTTTTTGAAATCCGGATCGCGCATAACAGGAACACGTAGAAAGCGGCGATGCCGTATGTATTTGCTTTTACGAAGCGTCCCACCGGATGAGCGGGAATTACGCTTGGAATTAAAAGGATCAGGATGAACACGGTGAAGGAGACTGCAATGAATTTCTGACGCAGGCTCATTGGCGGAAGCGGATTCTTGTTTAACGTTTCCATCTTTAATTCTTTCAGCTTGCTGGTATCCGGTCTCAGTACAAACTTGCAGAACAGGACCAGTACGATGATACAGACGGTTGCGTGGATCAGACCGGTAAGCAGATAGCCTGCGTTATTGATCTCGATTACCGCCCCCATGTTGCCGGTTACGGAAGCATAATTGCTGATGAGGGCGAGTCCGTTGCCCATGAACGGCGGGATCGGGAAGCCCAGCAGAGTCGCTACCGTGACAAGAATCAGCATAATAGTCGGGAACTTGTCGTGTTTCTTGAGTCCAACGGTTTCAAAAATATCATAAAGGATGGGGCAGAATAAGAAGATCGGGGTAAAACCGCCCATGAACGCACCCATGAGCATGGAACCCAGCATGATAAAGAACGCCAGCACCCAGGGACGGCCGAGACAGATCTTCCTGGTCAGGAAAAAACGGCCGCAGTATTCTGTCAAGTTGTTTTCGATGAGACAGTTGATCGCTGTCAGCAGGAAGAGGACCTGAACGAGAATCGGATTGCCGAATGTAGCGGTCAGCACTTCGTTCATGGTACTGTACCCGGTAAGCCCCACCAAAAAGATAGAGAGAATACTGGAGATAATCGGGTCAGACGTCGTCCATAAATACAGGGTGCCGATGAAGATACCCAGAATCTCCATGCCGATCGGCGTAATACAGGGCAGCTGGATCGGAAGAAAACGGAACAGCAGCATGATGCCGATTCCGATTACCAGATGAATGGAATAAAAATCCTTTTTTTTCGTTTGTGCCATAATGGACCCCCTAGTGTTATACTTTATTGTTTTATATTTCTTAAAAATATGATAATATATTAACAAACAGTAAAATATAGTCTTGGTTATATTTTTATTCCAATATTTGTAAAAAGATATAATTAGGAAATCATCATACAGAAAAGCGACAAATTGACGGGAGGGCTTCGGCGGTATGGATCAAAACGGAGTAAAACAATATTTTGAACGCTACGGCATGAGAATTGAAGTGAAGAGGGAGACATCGATCTGCAACCCCAGACTGTCCGACTCCTATATCTATTATCTGGTGGAAGGCATCGCCAGCCTGACCTCTCTCACCATGGACGGAGAGGAGAAAGACTTTATCTATTTCCCCCACGATCATCTCCTGGGGTTTGCTCCGGCCCTGATGCGCCACTACAGAAAAGTCCGCGGAGAGGATTATACACTGTCCGGGGACGACTGCGTGCAGGAAAAAATTCCGTTCGGCATCGATACAAAGACGGACTGTGTCTTCTACCGTCTGGATGAGAGAACCTTTGAAACCCTGCTGGAGGAAGATGCCTGCTTCCTTTCCTACATCATGGAGGCGGTGACCTGCAACTACGTCACCCTGGTCCGCAAATTCCACGATACCCAGGAGGAATGTGCCTCAAAACGTCTCTACAAATGGTTCCTGGCCTTCAGCAGCCGCGAGGGCCAGTACCGCGCCGTTCCCCACGGCTTTACCTACGCCGAGATTGCCAAATACCTGGGAATGCATCCGGTCACCGTCTCCAAACTGTCATCTGCCCTGAAAAAATCGGGGATCATCAAAAAAGAAAAAGGCCGTATCCTCATCATTGACGAGGCACGCTTAAAAGCTCTTATATAACTATAGTTTTTTATATCGAAGGAGGAATCATCATATGCAGGATTTTATGAAAGCCCTGACCAGCGAAAGAAAAAGTACGGCGCTGCCTGAAGAGTTTGATTATTTTGGGAAACTGATCGGCAGCTGGCAAATTAACTATGTTGAGAGTGACTCTTCGCGCGTAATCAAAGGCGAGTGGCATTTTTCCCGGGTTCTTGAGGGGATGGCAGTACAGGACGTTATTATTCTGCCTGATTATGAATACGGAACCTCACTTCGTATCTTCAATCCCGACACACACGCCTGGGATGTCGCTTATGGTTATACGGGAAACATAATACGGCTGGAAGCAAGAAAGCAGGGGGAAATGATCGTTCTTACTTTCACTGGTGATGAAAGGAGAAAGTGGGTTTTTACTGAGATTGGTGAGCATAAATTTCACTGGCAGAATATTACTGTAAAAGATGACGGTGAATGGCTTATCAATGCAGAGATAGATGCGGAACGATAAAACCGGTTTTCAGGAGCTCAGGCAATAAAAAATCCCAGGAATATAGTCAAGGCTAAATTTCTGCCTTCTCCCTGTATGTTATACTTTTGTCAAACAAAAATCCGGCAGAGGCCGGAAGAAGGAGAAGAGAATTTATGGCAGGAGCAGTCTACTCATTTGAAGAACACATGATTAAAAAACAGGCCAGAGCGGAGGAGGCAATGCTTAAAGAACTCCGTTCCGGAGCGTATACCATCGACAATCCGCTGGTATCGTACAACCTTTATCTGATTAATCCGCTTTCCGCGGTAATCTCCTTTTATACAGAGGAAGAGACCGCCGTTACAGTGACCGTACTTGGCAAGGCGAAGGAAGGCAATATTACACATACGTTTCCGCGGGCAAAGGAGCATGTGCTGCCGGTGGTGGGGCTTTATTCCGGATATGTAAACCGGGTGGAGATACGGGAATACCGCGGAAAGGTACATACGGTAGAGATCGAGGTGCCGGATGTATTTGACGGAGATTCACCGCTTGAATCCATGGATACGACACCGGAATACTTACAGGATGACTGTATTTTCCTATCGCCGTCGGGGGCAGAGCTGGCGGTGGCCTTTGACTATGCGGGAGATGTCAGGTGGTGCTTAAACATCAAATGCGTCTTCGATATGAAACGACTGAAAAACGGCCATATTCTCATGGGAACAGACCGTCTTGTGCAGATGCCGTACTATATGTCCGGCATGTATGAGACCAGTGCCTGCGGAAAGATCTATCACGAATACCGCCTGCCGGGAGGTTCCCACCATGATGCGTTTGAGATGCCGGACGGCAGTCTTCTCTGTCTGACCGAGGATCTGACATCGGACACCGTGGAAGATATGTGCGTGCTGATTGACAGGAACACGGGCGAGATCTTAAAGACCTGGGATTATAAGAATTTTCTGGAGCCGGGACTGGGAAAGAGCGGCAGCTGGTCGGAGAAGGACTGGTTCCATAACAACGCGGTGTGGTACGATGAGAAGAGCCACAGCCTGACATTTTCCGGCAGACATATGGATTCCATCGTGAATATCGATTTTGAGACCGGAAGGCTTAACTGGATTCTGTCTGATCCGGAAGGCTGGCCGCAGGAGTGGGTGGACCGTTATTTCTTCAAGCCTATCGGAACCGACTTTGAATGGCAGTATGAGCAGCACGCCTGCTTAATCACGCCGGACGGCGATGTGATGTGTTTTGACAACCATCACTGGGGTTCCAAGATCAGGGAGAACTACCGCGCCGCTAAAAATAATTATTCCAGAGGCGTGCGCTACAGAATCAATACAAAGGATATGACGATTGAGCAGATCTGGCAGTACGGAAAGGACCGGGGGGCGAAGTTCTTCTCCCCATATATCTGCAACGTGGAATATTATAATGAAGGCCATTACATGGTTCATTCCGGTGGAAGCGCCTACAATAAGGACGGCGAGATTTCCGAATCTCTGGGTGCGCTGGAGCAGAACATGGGCGGCACGCTCTTTGCCACAACGGTGGAACTCTGTGACGACAAGAAGATGCTGGAGCTGCATACCAAGGGCAATTATTACAGAGCTGAGAAGATGAAGCTGTATGCGGAACAGGGGAATTTAGAACTGGGTGAAGGTTCTGTTCTGGGAGAAATGGGCGTGACGAAGGAATTTGACACAGACATCCCTGCGCCGGTGAGCAGCGAACTGATCCCGGACCGCTATGAGGCAAGAATTGAGGATGAGGACGACCGCTTCACCTTCCACGCGAAATTCGAGAAGGGTCAGCTGGTCATGCTCATGCTGGAGAAGGGCGAGGAGAAGCACCGTTATTATATTTCCACTACAGCGGTTTCCCACAAGGCCATGTGCTGCGGAACGTTCCTGGAGTCCGACGAGCGCGTGACAAAGACCAATGTGAACAAGGCCGGAATGAAGGGGACGTACGAAGTGTTTGTAGTGATTGACGATATCAAGTATCCGTGCGGAGTATCCATTAAGTGCTAGTGTGTGCAGATGGCAGGACTTTCCGGTAGGCAGCCGGTGAAAGTCCTGTCTGTTTTTTAAAGATTCTGCTGAAATACAGCGGATTTTCATAGCCGATGATGGAGCCGATCTCACTGACCGGGCAGTCGGTGCTTTCCAGAAGCTCCTTTGCCTTATTGATCCGTATGGAGGTCAGATACTGAAGCGGCGGGACGCCCACGTACTGCTTGAAACTCCGGATAAACCAGCAGGTGCTCATGTGAAGACTGGCCGCGTAATCGGATATATCGATGTCCGCAGAGAAATTTTCATGAAAGAAATGGACCGCGTGCTCCATTTCTTTTTGTATCTGCGGTTTATTCTTTCCGCCCTCCGCGATCTGGCGCTCCACGGTCAGAAGAAGCTCTTTAAAATACAGCGAGGAGAAATCACCGCTCAAGGGGCGCGGCAGCTGCAGCTCACGGATCATGGAGAGAAAGAGATCCTGATAGCGGGAGGCGCATCCGGTGCGCAGAATGCGGAAGTCTTCGAGGCTTAAGCCGGTTCTGGAAAGAAGGTCTGCCGCCTCGTATCCCGTGAAATGAACCCAGAAGACTTCCGGTCTGTCCTCCAGGAGATACGTATACTGCTGATATTCTCCAGGACCATATAAAACCATGTTCCCCGCGGGAATGGTGACGGCGGCGCCGTTTAAGACGAATTCGGCTTTTCCGGAAGCAATGTAGAGAAGCTGGTAATCGGGGCGGCCGGTGGCCCTGATGGTGGTCAGGGAGAGACGGGTCAGCAGGCGGTAGACACCGCAGCAGTTGATCCGCAGGGGGATCGTATCATCTTCCAGATCCGCGTCGGCGATGTCTAAATATCCGGTATTGGTATACATGCGTGTGTTCTCCTTTCGGGGGCGGTGGCTCTTTACTTTTTGTTTCTACAATTGTATCATTTTGTGCATGTTTTGTCTAACGAAGGATATGGATTTTTCAGCCTTCTATTTTATAATAAAAGAAAGAATGAAGGAGGAGGATTGAAAATCCATGATAATACCGAGACATTACGAAAATCTGCATGTGCTGCATGAGAATACGGCGGCGAACCGGTCCTATTATATTCCGGCTGAAGAACGGTTTGACGATCTGGTGGAAAACAGGGAGCATTCCGGACGCTTCCAGCTGTTGAACGGAATGTGGGGGTTCCGGTATTTTGACAGTATATATGATTTAAAGGATGAATTTTACAGGGAAGGATATGGGGAAGAGGGCTTCGGAGAGATACCGGTGCCGGGCTGCTGGCAGAATTACGGTTTTGACAGCCATCAGTACACGAACACGAGATATCCGTTCCCCATGGACCCGCCTTACGTTCCTGAGGAAAATCCCTGCGGCGCTTATATCCATCATTTTGTCTATGAGCCGGATGAGGCGGCGCCAAAGGCGTTTTTGAATTTCGAGGGTGTGGATTCCTGTTACTATGTATGGCTGAACGGAAGCTATGTGGGATACAGCCAGGTGTCCCACGCTACCGGTGAATTCGATGTAACCCCCTATATCCGGGCCGGGGAAAATAAGCTTGCGGTTCTTGTCTTGAAATGGTGCGACGGCAGCTATTTAGAGGACCAGGATAAATTCCGCATGAGCGGTATTTTCCGGGATGTCTATCTGTTAAAGAGGCCGGAACAGGGGATCTTTGATTATTTCCTGAAAACGCGGATTGACGGACAGCAGGCAGAGATCAATGTGTCATTTACGTTCTTTGATGAGAAGATGCCGGTCAAGTGTTCTGTATACGATCAGGAGGGAAGTCTTTCAGCACTGGCGGAAGATGTGCCGGGAGATGATGGATTATCCCTTACGTTAGATCAACCGGTTCTGTGGAACGCGGAACAGCCCTTCCTTTACACGGTGGTTTACGAGTGCGGCGGAGAGGTCATCACAGACCGCCTGGGAATCCGGGAAATCAAAGTGAAGGATGGAGCCGTGCTGGTCAATGGAACGAAAATCAAATTTCGCGGTGTAAACCGCCATGACAGCGATCCGGTCACCGGATTTGTGATCAGCCTGGATCAGATGAAGAAGGATTTCCAGGTGATGAAGCAGCATAACGTCAATGCCATCCGCACCAGCCATTATCCCAACGCCCCGCAGTTTTACCAGCTCTGTGATGAGCTTGGATTCTATGTGATCGACGAGGCGGACAATGAGAGCCACGGAACCAACGATATTTACATGGAAGACGACCACGAGGCAGGAAGAAGAGAGCGGTGGAATCATGCGGTTTCCGACAATCCTGCGTTTACAGAGGCCACGGCAGACCGTGCAAAGCTTCTGGTGGAGCGCGATAAGAACCGTCCCTGTGTCCTTATCTGGTCCATGGGAAATGAATGCGCCTACGGCTGTACCTTTGAGGCGGCTTTGGCCTGGACAAAAGCGTTTGACTCTACGCGGCTGACTCACTATGAGAGCGCGCGATACAGAGACAGCAACAAAACGTATGATTTCTCTAATATTGATTTATACAGCCGGATGTATCCGCCTCTGGAGGACATTCATGAATATTTTGCCGGGAATCCGGAAAAGCCGTTCGTGATGTGTGAATACTGCCATGCCATGGGCAATGGGCCTGGGGATTTTGAGGACTATTTTGAAGTGATCGAACAGTACGACGGCCTCTGCGGTGGATTTGTATGGGAGTGGTGTGATCACGGAATTTACCAGGGCAGAACCCCGGAGGGGCGCGCCATGTATCTCTATGGCGGCGACCACGGCGAATATCCCCACGACGGTAATTTCTGTATGGACGGACTGGTCTATCCGGACAGAACGCCTCACACGGGCCTTAAGGAACTGAAAAATGTAAACCGGCCGGCGAGAGTCGTTTCCTTCTGCCAGGAGAAGCGGGAAGCCATCATTCATAACTATCTGGATTTTACCAGTTTTAAGGAGTATGCGTCTGTCGCGTGGGAAGTGACATGCGACGGAGTGTGCATCGCAGAAGGGACGCTGGAGGGAGACGCAGTGCCGGATATTCTGCCCCACGGGGAAGCCGCCGTCCGTCTGGATTTTGAAGTGCCGGAGGCAGGAAAATGTTTCTTAAAGCTCCGTTATATCCGCAGAGAGAGCACCAGACTGGTGGCTGCCGGTACGGAGCTGGGCTTCGATGAAATCCCGCTGAAGAACGAAGACGGAAGAAACCAGACCGTTCTGCATCTCCTGAAACGGTGCGGGGAAACATGTACGGGCAGTAGGGAGCCCGGCCTGTTTACGGTAAAAGAGGACGATCGCCGTCTCTATGTGTCCGGCCCGGATTTTGCTCACGTCTACAATAAGCTGACCGGCGTTCTGGAAGAGATGAATGTCAATCAGTGCCGTCTTCTGGAACGGCCCATGGAATACAATCTATGGCGGGCACCTACGGATAACGACCGCTATTTGAAGCTGAAATGGCAGAAGGCCCATTACGATCTGACGTATTCGAGGGCGTATCAGACGGATTACTCTGTCACAGCAGAAGGCGTGCGCATCCATTCGGTGATTGCGATTCTTTCACCGGTGATCCAGCGGATTTTAAACATGGAGGCAGACTGGCTGATCGGGGCGGACGGAAGAGTGGATATAAACTTAGCTGTGAAGCGTGATACAGAATTGCCGGAACTTCCGAGATTTGGTCTCCGTTTATTCCTGCCGAAGGACATGGAAGACGTTACCTACTGCGGACTGGGACCGGTGGAGAGTTACAGGGACAAGAGGAGAGCCTCCAGCCATGGACTGTTTACCGCAAATGTGGCCGCGCTTCATGAAGACTATATCCGTCCCCAGGAAAACGGAAGCCACGATGACTGCGATTTTGTAACGCTGACTGGCCGGAGAGCCGGCTTAACGGCAGCAGGAGATCAGACCTTTTCCTTTAACGCCTCCGTGTATACCCAGGAAGAGCTGACAGAGAAAAATCATAATTATGAGCTGGTCCGTTCCCCTTATACCGTGCTGTGTCTCGATTACCGGATGAACGGCATCGGCTCCAACAGCTGCGGCCCGAGGCTGCTTGAGAAATACCGGCTGGATGAGGCGGAATTTACCTTTGGAATCAGTCTGATTCCGGAAGGCAAAGCGGAATAATGGGATTTAAAGAGAAATAACAGATAACAGAGATGATACCGGAACAGTCCAGGCTGTTCCGGTATTGTTTTGGCATGAGAAAGATTTCAGAAAATACCGATTGCGCGAAGAACGCGGCTATGGTATAGTAGAGGGGTATCGGAGAACGTTCCGTTTTCCATTTCTGCAGTTCACCGGCAGTTCGCCGCAGTTTCAGAGAAGCTACAAAAGAGAAAAGAAAACAGGGGGAGTGATGTGTTTTGAGGGGAAGACAGTAGGGATTTTTTTGTGCTCAGCGGCAGAAAAACGCGGGAATTCAGGAAAATTCCAGTTGACATTTAGGGACAAGTATACTATGATTATAGACAGGAAAAGAACATTTGTTCGCATTGGAGGATAACATGAATAAAGATGATAAATTAAAGGCGCTTGATGCCGCCATTACACAGATTGAGAAAGCGTATGGCAAGGGTTCCGTGATGAAACTGGGAGACGGCAGTGTGAATATGAATGTGGAGACGATCCCTACCGGTTCCTTAAGCCTTGATATTGCTTTGGGACTCGGAGGAATTCCGAAGGGAAGAGTCGTGGAGATCTACGGTCCGGAATCCAGTGGTAAGACGACTGTGGCGTTACATATGATTGCAGAGGTACAGAAGCGCGGCGGTATCGCAGGTTTCATCGATGCGGAGCATGCCCTCGATCCGGTCTATGCGAAGAAGATCGGTGTGGACATTGATAATTTATACATCTCTCAGCCGGATAACGGAGAACAGGCGCTGGAGATCACAGAGACGATGGTGCGTTCCGGTGCGGTAGATATTATCATCGTGGACTCGGTTGCGGCCCTCGTTCCGAAGGCGGAGATTGAAGGCGACATGGGTGACTCCCATGTAGGCCTGCAGGCTCGTCTGATGTCCCAGGCGCTGAGAAAGCTGACCGGTGTCATCAGCAAGTCTAACTGTACCGTGCTTTTTATCAACCAGCTGCGTGAGAAGGTGGGCGTTATGTTCGGTAACCCGGAGACGACGACCGGCGGCCGTGCGCTTAAGTTCTATGCATCTGTCCGTATGGATATCAGAAGAATCGAGTCCTTAAAGCAGGGCGGTGAAGTCGTTGGTAACCGTGTCCGTGTGAAGGTTGTTAAGAATAAGATCGCTCCCCCATTTAAGGAAGCAGAGTTTGATATCATGTTTGGCAGGGGAATTTCCAAGGAAGGCGATGTCCTCGATCTGGCGGTGAAGGAAGATATCGTGGAGAAGAGCGGTGCCTGGTTTGCCTACGGCGGAGCGAAGATCGGACAGGGCCGTGAGAATGCCAAGATTTATCTCCAGGATAACCCGGCTGTCTGCGAAGAGATTGAGAATAAGGTGCGCGCCCGTTACGGACTCGGTGAAGACGGTGCGACTCCGGAAGGTGCTCCGGCAGACGATGCCTCCACAGGGGAAGCAGCTCCGGAAAAAGAGAGCAAGAGGATTAAGGCCGAACCAAAAGAGTCATAAAACCGGCGAATAAATTAATAAGAAGAGTAAGGGGCAGGCATGACAGTTACGGAGATCATACCCCTTGATAAGCGCAGGAGTAAAGTCATTCTGGATGAGGACTTTGCTCTTGCGCTTTATAACGGGGAAATAAAAAGGTATCACATGGAAGCAGGAGAGGATCTGCCGGAGGAGACGTATCGGGAGATCCTGGAAGAGATTCTGTTAAAGCGCGCGGTGGAGCGGGTCTGTTACCTGTTGAAATCTTCCGATAAGACGGAACAGGAGCTGCGTCAGAAACTGAAGGACGGATATTATCCCGGGGAAGCCATCGATTACGCCATCGAATTCCTGAAGAAGCACCGGTACATCAATGATGAAGAGTATGGCAGGCGCTATGTGGAGTACCATTCAGCGAAGAAGAGCAAGCGGCAGATTCAGTACGAGCTGCAGAGAAAAGGGCTTACCAAGGAGGCGGTTTCCGATATTTTGGAGGAACACCCGGTGGATGAGGAAGCCCAGATCAGAGATTATATGAGAAAGAAAAGGCTGGAACCGGAGGCCATGACGCAGGAAGAACGGAGAAAAGCCATGGCAGCGCTGGGAAGAAAAGGATTTTCCTTTGAGACGGTCAACCGGGTTTTAGGCAGCAGATACAGTGATGACGGAGCATTTTGAAGAGAAAAAGAGGCGTGACAGGGCAGTTACAAAAATATGTATAAGTATACTGGAAACAGCGGTTAAATACTTGACATAATGTATAAAACAGTTTAAAATTGTAGTGTTGTATTGATGTACAATGAAAATTAAATAAGGAGGTGCTCCTGTGTCAGTATCAGTATTCACGGCTGCATTGATTGCAATCGTCGCGTCAGTTGTAGTTGCTTTTATTGCCTGGACTGCTGCCATCGCGTATCGTACCAAAACGTATGAGAGCAAGATTGGTTCTGCAGAAGAAAAATCCCGGGAAATAATAGATGAAGCATTAAAAACCGCTGAGACAAAGAAGCGCGAAGCTCTCCTTGAAGCAAAAGAAGAGTCTTTGAAGACTAAGAACGAACTGGAAAAAGAGACCAGAGAAAGAAGAGCTGAGCTTCAACGTTATGAAAGACGAGTACTAAGCAAGGAAGAAAACCTGGACAAGAAGTCCGACGCAATGGAAAAAAGAGAAGCAGGTCTTGCTGCTCGAGAGGAAGCCCTGAATAAGAGAAACGCCGAAGTAGAGTCTCTCTATGAAAAAGGGATACAGGAACTGGAAAAGATTTCCGGATTAACCTCCGAACAAGCAAAAGAATATCTTTTAAAATCTGTTGAAGATGATGTAAAACATGACACTGCGAAATTAATCAAGGAACTCGACAACAAAGCAAAAGAGGAAGCCGATAAAAAGGCAAGGGAATATGTGGTGACAGCCATCCAGAGATGTGCTGCAGACCACGTTGCAGAGACGACAGTTTCCGTTGTACAGCTTCCGAACGATGAGATGAAAGGCCGAATCATCGGACGTGAAGGGCGCAACATTCGTACGTTAGAAACCCTGACGGGCGTGGAACTCATTATCGATGATACCCCTGAGGCGGTTGTATTATCCGGATTTGATCCGGTTCGAAGAGAAGTAGCCAGAATCGCATTGGAACGGCTCATTGTGGACGGACGTATTCATCCGGCCAGAATTGAGGAAATGGTAGAAAAAGCACAGAAAGAAGTGGAGACCAACATGCGTGAGGAAGGTGAGGCCGCGGCCCTTGAGGTCGGTATTCACGGTCTGCATCCGGAACTCATCAGACTGCTTGGTAAACTGAAGTACAGGACAAGCTACGGACAGAATGCATTAAAGCATTCCATCGAAGTGGCCCAGTTATCCGGCCTTCTCGCCGGAGAGATCGGGCTTGATGTCCGTATGGCTAAACGTGCCGGTTTATTACATGACATTGGGAAAGCCGTTGACCACGAGATGGAAGGTTCCCATATTCAGCTGGGAGCGGAGCTCTGTAAGAAGTATAAAGAGCCTGCGGTTGTGCTGAATACAGTAGAATCCCATCACGGTGACGTTGAACCACAGAGTCTTATCGCCTGCATCGTACAGGCGGCGGACACGATTTCTGCCGCAAGACCGGGTGCAAGAAGAGAGACCCTGGAAACATATACAAACAGATTGAAACAGTTAGAAGATATTACAAACTCCTTCAAGGGAGTCGACAAGTCCTTCGCCATCCAGGCGGGACGCGAAGTTCGGATTATGGTAGTACCGGAACAGATTAACGATGACGGAATGATCTTATTGGCGCGCGATATTTCCAAGAAGATTGAAGAAGCCCTGGAATATCCGGGACAGATTAAGGTCAACGTAATCAGAGAGTCCAGAGTTACAGATTACGCGAAGTAATTGTTCAGAAATGTAGATAAATGCCCTAAAACTTGTAGGTATGTAGTATTCATGCAGGTTTTAGGGCATTTTTTGTTTCTTTTTGCTTCATATAAATTTTGATAGTTTCGGTCCATGAGGTATAATTTTATTGCACATAAATGTACATATTGCTATCCGTTGGAGGAGGCAATGAAAAAAGAACTATTTAATATTTTTATAATAACCGGAGTAATGATTGCCTGTGCTGGCTGTGTAATGCAGAGAGTGGAAACAACACTATATCTGATGGAATGGTCGAAAGCAGTTCATTGAACAAAAGAAATAATTGTAGTTTCTGCCAATGAAGGTGATGAGCAGCTAAACCGGGAGCTAAACTATGAAGAAAATCTGGCAGGGATATTTACAACATATGCGGACTACGATAACTACATGCAGAATTTCAAAAGAAAAGAATAAATAGAAGGGAGCTGTTCCTGCGAGCAGCTCCTATTTTAAGTAGTCGAACCTTCAATAAGTGTAGTTGGAACTACGATATGCCTGTGAAGGATTTCCGTATGCTTAATCTGCTGCATAAGTAATCGGCAGGCATTTTGCGCAATCAATTCTGTATTTTGACGAATGGAGGTAATCCTTTGTACACTGTTGCTCGCTAAAGATATTCCATCAAAACCAATTATCTTAATATCATCAGGCACTCTTAAGCCGAGAGCCTCTATTCCGGCCATACAGCCTAAAGCGCGCCAATCGTTAATTGCAAAAATACTATCGAAAGGGATTCCTTTCATAAACATATATTGAACCATATCCTTACTTTCCTGGAATGGATTGACGATTCCAGGCATCTGGACAATCTGATTATCCTCAATTAAAACACCATACTTTTCAAACGTATCAGAAAAGCCTTTGATTCGGGAAGCGGCCCTTAACGTAGGTGTTGCATTTGTGAGTATAATAGGATGTTTACATTTCTTATTAATAAACTCCTGCGCTGCTAGTTTACCTCCAATATAGTGATCACTTGTTACCCATAAGGAATCAGGGTCGTTCATACATATATCATTACAATCAATCCAAACGGTTGGAATATTGGGATTTAAAATTTGATTGATATCATTACTGTGAACTGATATAAGAATTAGACCGTCAATATTACTTTTATAAAGAGTTTTTAAAGCGGCACTCTCGAATTTTTCCTGATCTTCTATATTGTAGTGAAGAACATTAATGCCTAAATTCATAAAATAGAGCACGATATGTCGCTGAAGACTTAAATAGTAATCTGACTGACTCGATTCTAACAGTACACCTATGCAGCCCTGTGATTTCGGTGATGGCTTGGCTGCTTTCGAGACAGGCAGCGTATAGTGGTGCTCTTCTATAATTTTCAGTACCTTATCCCGTGTTTCGGGAGATACCTTGTCGTTATGGTTAAGAACCCGCGAAATTGTCGCAGTGGAAACGTTACACAGTTTTGCAAGAGTTCTTATTGAAACAGTTTCTGAAGAATTCATATCTTGATTTCCTTCCTGAATATTTCCTCATACTATACAATCAGTATATCATAATACTCTTTATAATAAAAGCTGTGAAAAAGAAAAAATCCTCTGCACGACAATGTAATAATTACAAAAAAGATAGAGTTTATTGTTTGAAAGTAACAAAAAAGCGTGTAACAAAATGTAACGCTTGAAAAATGCATTAATAAATGATAATATTTTTATGTAACAATCGTGTAACACTACTGTGGTGTAAAGTCATACTACTATTATTAAGGAGGATTCTTTTATGAAAAAGAAAGTTCTTTCAATTATTGCACTGGGGATTACAGCAATGATGTTTTGCAACGCGTGTTCAGGTGGAACACCGGGGAAGGAGTCAACAGTACCAGTAAGTACAGAAAATACTGGGGCTACTGATACGAAAGAAAGTAGTTCTGCGGAGAAGGCTGAAGAAACAGAATTTGCTCAGCCGGTTCTGAAAAGCAGTACAGAAGCGATTAAGCAGGTTGCTGTGCAGCTTGATGCTGGAACTCTTATGGGATATGAACAAAGCGGCATATATCACTTCAAAGGAATCCCATATGCGACTGCAGACAGATTCAAAGGGCCTGTTCCTGTGACGAAGTTTGATAATGAGGTACAAATGGCCTTGACCTATGGAGCGGTAGCACCCCAGGACCGTTCCTTAAATGGAACCGGTGAGGTGAATTCGCATGAATTCATGACTCCTTCTAATGGAACTGCAGATATGGTAGCAAATGAAAATTGCCAGAATTTAAATGTGTGGTCATCAGATTTGAAGGCAGCTAAACCAGTTGTAGTATTTTTCCATGGAGGCGGTCTGAACAATGGTGCCTCCAGTGAATTATCTTATTATACAGGAGAATATTTTGTTGAAAGCGAAGATACTGTATTTGTTTCAGTAAATCACAGACTAAATGTACTTGGTTATTTGGATCTGTCGGAGTATGGAGGTGAAGATTATGCAAACTCCGGTATTTCCGGAATTGATGATTGTGTGTGTGCCCTGGAATGGGTGCAGAATAATATCGCACAGTTTGGAGGGGACCCTTCTAATGTGACTATTATCGGACAATCTGGAGGCGGAACAAAAGTGACGACGCTGGCTTGTATGTCGAATACTGTAGATTTATTTGATAAAATAGTTGTTATGAGTGGAAATTATTCTACATCTTCGAAACAGGAAGGAATTGAAAACACAAAACTTTTAGTTGATTACCTTGGTTTGGCTGATGACGAGGTGATAGATGCCTTATCTAATATGAGTTATGAAGACCTTTTTAATGCAGCAACTGAGGCTGGATGCAGTTGGACAACACATTATGGAGACGGAACATTTACTAATCCTCTATTTGATTCGGAAACAGGAATGGTAAATGAATATGCGGCGCAGCGTACTTGGGTGTGGGGATCAACTTTCTCAGAATTTAACAGTAATGGCGAGGGATTAATTACTGGCAAAACCGGGTTGATGTATTTGCCCAAGACGACGGACGATATGGCAATGGAAGCTTTGAAAGAAACTTATGGTGAGAATGCGCAGGAAGTTGCAGATGCATTTAAGATGGCTTATCCTGATCATGCACTGGCAGAAGCTCTATATTTATCACAAGGCAGCAGCGCAATATCCAGGTATGGAATTATTTCTCCCCGTGATGGTATCTTGAAAAAATTCAATGACTCGGGAATCCCGGTTTATAATTACATGGTGACATATAAAGAACCTTATTTTGGAGGCGTTACCATGCATCATACAGGCGATGTGGCCTATTGGTTCAATTCTCTGAATACGATTCCTTATCAGGTGCAGGGGGATGAGGAGAATGCATATGCGGTGGCTCTTGAGATGTCACAGGCGCTGAAAAACTTTATTAAAAATGGTAATCCTTCTACGGATTCTCTGAGCTGGAAACCATACACTACAGATGAACATAATACAATGGTGTTTGATGTAAAGTCCGAATTAAAAACAGATTATGATACTGATCTGTATGAAACAATTATGAAAAGTCAGAATTAAGGGGAGCGATCATTATGGCAAGTAAATATGATGGATTAGCGCGTATTATTATTCAAAATGTGGGGGGGAAGGAAAATATAGAAAGTTTAACTCACTGTATCACAAGACTTCGGTTTAAGCTTTACGATGAAGGAAAGGCCCAGACCGATATTCTGAATGAAACGGATGGTATTGTGAAGGTTATGCAGTCTGGCGGACAGTATCAGGTGGTGATAGGAAATCATGTATCGGATGTTTATGCCGCTGTATGTGAACGCGCTCATATTAATGGCGATGCGCCGACAAACGGGGCTGTTGCGAAAGAAAAGCAAAATGCATTTAATGCCTTTATCAGTGTTGTTACTGGAGTGTTTTTGCCTTTTATGGGGGTACTGGCAGCTCTTGGTATTTTAAAGGGAGTATTAGCGCTTCTTGTATCTTTCCATGTATTAAATGGCGCTGGCGGAACTTATAATATTCTGTATTCACTTGCGGATTCTTTATTCTATTTTTTTCCGGTTATTCTGGGATATACTGCCTCTAAGAAGTTTGGGTTAGATGAATTTACCGGTTTGATTTTAGGTGCAACGCTGGTTTATCCGAGTATGACAAGCGCTTCAGTGGCTGACGTATCGAATTTTCTCGGCATTCCCGTAATTATGCCAGCAACTGGTGATTATACTACAAGTATTATTCCGATTATCATAGCGGTCTGGTTTGCAAGCATACTGCAGAAACGGATAAAAAAACATATTCCTGACGCGGTCAAATCATTTATTACGCCGCTGATTGTACTTATTGTTACAGTTCCACTAACCTTCCTGGTGATTGGACCAATAGCGTCTCTTGTTTCAAATGGAATTAGTATGTTTTGTAATTTCTTATACGGAGTAAGCCCGGCAGTCCTTGGATTATTTGTTGGTTTATTCTGGCAGGTGCTTGTTATGTTCGGGTTACACTGGGCAATCGTGCCGATTGGAATCAATAATATTGGTTTGATGGGATATGATATTGTAATGCCATGTATGATTGCCACTACCTTTGCACAAACTGGCGCCGTACTTGCAATCATGTTAAAAACCAGGAATTCACATTTAAAAGGATTGTGTATACCGGCCGCTATTTCAGCCTTTTGTGGAGTCACAGAGCCTGCAATTTATGGTATTACATTGCCGAAGAAGACCCCCTTTTTTATTACCTGTATCATAGCAGGGATTGGCGGAATGGTTACGGCTATTCTAAACGTGAAAGAATACAGTTTGGGTGCAATGGGAATATTTGCGTGGACAACCTTTGTGGGAGAAGGTGAAGTCAGCGGGATGATCCGGGCAATTATTGTATCTCTTGCGGCGCTGGCTGTAGCGTTTGCTGCAGTTTACGCAGTATATAAAGACACGGAGAAAGAAGCATAAAATGTCAGCATAACATTTGTTGGAAATTGTGTTTCACAGATGGAATAGTCTGTCATGGATGTGGCAGACTATTCTTTTTTGAATTATAACATCAGATAGGAGAGTGCATTATGAATGATTTCCCAGAAACATTTCTATGGGGGGGAGCAACAGCGGCAAATCAATGTGAAGGGGGATATCAAGAGGAAGGGCGTGGACTATCGACAGTTGACACAATTCCGTATGGAGAAGACCGTTTTCCGGTTATGCGGGGAGACAAGAACATGCTGTCATGCGATGATGAACACGTATATCCAACGCATACAGCGATTGATATGTTCCACCGATATAAAGAAGATATCGCATTATTTGCGGAAATGGGATTTAATTGTTACAGAATGTCCGTTGCATGGACCCGAATCTTTCCGGCTGGAGATGAAGATAAACCAAATGAGGCCGGCTTACAATTCTATGATGATATATTTAATGAGTGTAAAAAATACGGAATTGAGCCAGTTGTAACAATCTGCCATTTTGATACCCCTATTCAGTTGATAAAGGAGTTTGGTGGTTGGAAAAACCGTCGGATGATTGATTATTATTTAAAATATTGTAAAACAATTTTCGAGAGATACCGGAAGAAAGTAAAATACTGGATTTCTTTTAATGAGATTAATATGATTCTCCACCTTCCTTATATGGGGGCAGGGATTGTATTTGAGCCCAATGATTATAAGGAACAGGTAAAGTATCAGGCCGCACACCATGAATTGATTGCGAGTGCGCTCGCAACGAAATTATTACACAGCATAATTCCGTCAGCTAAGATGGGCTGCATGCTTGCTGCGGGAGAAGTCTATCCGTATTCCTGCAAACCGGAAGATGTTTTTGATGCAATGGAGAAGAACCGGGATAATTATTTCTTTATTGACGTACAAAGCAGAGGCGGTTATCCGTCCTATGCTAAAAAAAAGCTGGAAGAATTACAGATAGAATTGCAGACAGATCCGGAGGATGAACAGATTTTACGGGATAATACGGTTGATTTTATAAGCCTCAGTTACTATGCCAGCCGGCTTACGAGTACGGACCCTGAATTATTAAAAGATATGACAAACGGCAATGTATTTGAGACAATAAAAAATCCTTATTTAAAGACAAGTGAATGGGGATGGCAGATAGACCCGCTAGGTTTTAGAATTACGCTGAACACTTTATATGACAGATATCAGAAACCGCTTTTTATAGTGGAAAATGGGCTGGGAGCAATTGATATGATGACGGAGGACGAGAAAGTGCACGATGAATACCGTATCAGCTATCTGAGAGATCATATTAATGCTATGAAAGACGCAATGAATAAAGACGGAGTTGACATTATAGGATATACGTCATGGGGCTGTATCGATCTGGTAAGCGCATCAAACGGGATGATGCAAAAGAGATACGGATTTATCTATGTAGATATTAATGATGACGGTTCCGGAACGGGAAAACGAATAAAAAAGGACAGCTTTTACTGGTATCAAAAGGTGATTGGTTCTAATGGCAGCGTATTATAAAAGACATCAGTAAAATCCCTGCATCCGTTCTTGGTGTGAGACAGAGTATCCTGTTCTGGAAGGATTATTGGATTGTCAGCTGTGATTTTCCCGCCATCCGGTGTTTACGGGGAACCGCAGCTGACTTTAATTTTGTTCTTGCAGATTCTTCACTGCCTGATAAGACATTCTTTACTCTAGGTTGGCATGATATCTCCACAAACTTTTCATATCTAGCTGACGTTCTTCGATAATCATTTTAGCAATTACATCTCCCAAAAGCAAAACGGACTGTTCAAATAGTGTTGTCATTGGCTGCACCGATGCAATTTCATCCTCCAGATACAGTTTTGTTCTTACCGGTATTCTAACCATAAAGTCGACGATCTCTTTCATCTGACTTTCTGGATTGGAACCTACGTGCACGATTTTAGCGCCTATCGTTTTTGCTTTTTTTGCAATATTCAGTGGAAACAGGGAACTGCCGCTTCCTGACCCCACGATCAGTAGATCTTTATCTGTAAATGCAGGTTCGGTAATTTCACCGACATAATGGGTCTTAATTCCAAGATGGGCCAGTCGCTTCATGATACACTGCAATGCCAGCAGAACCCTTCCAACACCTACAAAAAACACCTGATCCGCTTCCAGTATTTCATTTACCAGCCTCTCGACACTTTCAGGCTCGATACTGCGCAGCGTCATATCAAGTTCCTGTATTACTTCATTTGAAACCTTTAAGTATTGTTCCTGATAATATCCCATAGACATACTCCTGTCACTTTGCTGTTGATAGCCAATTCAGCATCTCTATCATATGTTTATCCCAGAAATCCCAGTCATGGGCTCCCGGATATTTACGATATTCGATGTCAGCCTTCAAATCCTTAACCTGTTCATAAAATGCGTTATTGCATTCATAAAGTATATCTTCTGTACCGCACAGCATAAGAAATTCAGGTAGAACGGCGCCTTTTCTTAGCTGATTTTTCATCAATACAACCAGATCATCAGACGTTCCCTGCAGATGCGTAAAATCTTTAAAAACGGCTCGTCTGTAACTTTCTGGCATCATCTGCGCTTGAATGGTATCCGTCCGTTCTAATTTTGCGGCATCCAGTGCTCCGCTTAAACTTACTGCCGCTTTATAGCGTTCTGGATATTCGAGGGCACATCTGTAAGCTCCGTATCCTCCCATAGAAAGCCCGCCAATAAACGTATCCTCCCTCTTTTCTGACAATGGAAAAACCGACCCCAAAAGCTCCGGAAGCTCACAGGCTACATAGTCTGTATAATGTTCACCATGCTCCATATTTACAGAAAAGCTGAATTCAACAGATGGCATGACTACCGCCATACCATAAGTATGGACGAAACGACGCAGGTTAGAAAAGTGCACCCATTCATTTCCGTCTCCAAAGCTTCCATGAAGAAGATAAAGTGTTTTGTATACAGTTCTTGGACGTTTGTAATAGCATCCAGCGCCATTCTGAATGTCAAATCCGGTAGCAGAAGGCAAGAGTATGTTAAGATTTACATTCTTTTTCAATATTTTTGAATAGATTTCACATTGTGCGTATGCCAAAAAGTTTCCTCCTCTCTTATTCCATTACCGGATTATTTGTTAAAGGCAGCCAGCGGAGTACATCCTGAATATGGTGATCCCAGAACTCCCAGTCATGGGTTCCCTCATATTCTCTATAATGCAGTTCCACTCCCATCGCCTCCATTTTTTCTTTCATCGCTCTGTTTTGCCGGTACAAAAAATCTTCTCTTCCGATCATCTGGCAGACTGCCGGCAGCATTTTTCCTTCCTGCATTCTTTTCTTTATAAGAAAAAGTAAATCAGCATCGGAACCAGCCACCTGATCTGGATGTTCAAAGATGTTATTCCATTTAAACACGTCTGTTATTCCATTCCCATACCGGTCCCCTGCCGTTTCATTTATAAGACTCACGATATCTAGAGCTCCTGAAAGACTGGCGCAATACCCAAATAAATCTGGCCTCTCGAATGCGGACCGGACCGCTCCGTAGCCGCCCATGGACAGCCCTGCAACAAATGTATTTTCGCGCTTTAAGCTCACCGGAAACATTTGCTGCATTACTCTGGGGAGCTCGTCTGTTAAATACGACAAATATGCGGAACCATAATACATGTTCTGGTAAAAACTGTTCGATGCATCAGGCATCACGACCACCAGTTTGTGTTCCCGTGCATACCGTTCAATGTTTGTATAACGGAGCCAGTCCGAATGATTTCCATATGCGCCGTGCAAGAGATATAATACCTGGAATTTAACGTCCGGCTTTAAATAGTTTGTTTCCCGACCGTTGATATAATCATCAGAAACCGGTGTCGGAACCATAACATACAGATCTGTTGGAAATTTAAGTGTCTCTGAAAAAATATTCAGTTTAGCCAGCATCTTTATCGTCCTCCTTATTTCGTAGTTTTTTTACTCTGCCTTTTCGTCTGCGCATCTCATAATTAAAGGTCATAACCGCCAATAAAAGGATGCCGTATAGAAGTTGGCGATAATAGTTACTGACTCCGGGAAGCGTATTAAGATAAGCTGCAATTACCTGCATGACAAGGACCGCAGTGGCAACTCCCGGTATCTCACCAAAGCCTCCATTTGGATCGCAGCCGCCCAGAACGGTAATGAGTATGGCCAGCATAACATAGCTGCTGCCAAAATCTGCTTTTACCGATGAGACGCGGGAGAGACTAATAAGGCCCGCAGCAGAGGACAGGAATCCCGATATCACATAGACCGTAATGATAACCTTTGTATTATTAATTCCCGTAAACATAGATGCCTTATTACTGATGCCGATCATATGGACCTGCTTGCCAAACGTCGTATGCCCCATAATAAATGTCAGCACAACTGCCGCCAGCAGAAAAATTAGTATCGGCACAGGTATAATCCCGAATATCAAGGCCCCTGATAAATTACCAAATCCTACGGTGCTGGATACGGCTCTTCCTTTTGAAAGCACAATGCCAATTCCATAAAACAACTCGTAACTTCCCAGTGTGGCCAACATGGCCGGTATATGTAAAACCGATATTAGCAGGCCATTCATAAATCCGCAGGCCAGACCGATTACCAGAGCAGCAGCACAGGCAAGAAGAATACCTGCGATTTCCCCATTAGGCGCGGTCTGCTGCATGATGGTCCCCGCACAGATAGCACTGAGATTGGCCACATAAACTGTCGATAAATCAATGCCGCCCGAAATCATGGCAATCGCCACGCCCAGGGTCATCAATCCATATTCAGTCAGTTGTTTCGCTATATTTTGAAAATTGGCAACGCTGATAAAGGAGGAACCTCTGGTAATACCGGCAAACACCAGTAAGAAGACCAAAATTGACAGCATCCTTGTAAAATTTCCGTCGATACCGATTCGTTTTTTTGCCTCCATAATCAGTCCCCCTTTCTCACCTGAACAAATATTTTCTGTGCACGGACTGCCTGAAGCGAGGAGATGGCGGCGCCTATGATAATAATCACTCCGACAAATGTCTGCTGCCAGTAGACCGAAATTCCTACCATAGTCAAGGAACTGGTAACCATGCTGAGCAGCAGTGTCCCAAGGATGCAGCCGGTTAAGCTTCCCACACCGCCGGTAAGCCGTACTCCTCCCAAAACGATAGCTGCAATTACAATCATCTCTCCACCGTAATATTCTGTAGGAGTACAGTTATTGGACATTAGCGCGTAGGCCAGACCTCCTATAGCCGCTATCATACCGTTTGCTACAAAAATACCAAACCGGATTGCGTTTACATTATAACCTGCCCGTTTCGCAGCTACCTCGTCTCCGCCGATTGCGTAGATGCCGCGCCCAACTGTTGTAAAATTCAAAACTAAATATACAATTAAATATAATGCCACCATTACAAGAAACATCCCTGGAAGCACAGAACTCAGTCCGGTACGTACGCTTGTAACAGTAAAAAGCTTCCAACCCGCCAGGCTGCTTAATGATTTTGGAACCGCGGATCTGCTTCCGCCAAATGCGCCGAAAATAATACCGTAGCACATGGTAGAGGTTGCCAGCGTGACGATCAGTGAGCGGAAGCGGTATTTTACAACAAAGAATCCGTTAACACTGCCGCACATTGCTCCGATAATCAGAGCGATTGGTATTAGTATAATCACAGGCAGATCAAACTTATTGCCTGCAGCAAATGTCAGATAGGACGCCAGTGCGCCAATCATGGGAAATGATACATCGGGCCCCGTACTGATAAATGCCAGAAGCGCACATAATGCATAGATTGCATTGACAATAATTGACCGAATTAAATCCAAGATATTATTGCTGGCAAAAAACATCCCGGATATCCCCTGGATCACCATCGACAATAACAGAATAATTAACAGTATATAGGTTTCGTTTTTTTCTGCTATTTTTTTAAGCTTGTTCACTATGAGAACCCCTCCTTTGCTTACATAGCCGCCCTGGCGAGATTTTCAGCATTTAATTCTTCCCCCTCCAGAACCCCGGTCATATGGCCTCCGCGCATGACAACCGCGCGGTCGCACAGCTTGATGACCTCGGCAATATCATCTGATGCGACGACGATTGCCACTCCCGTCGATGCCAGATCCCGAAGAAGCTGATAGATATCGTATTTGGCACCAATATCGACACCAACCGTCGGACCATTTAGAATAAGTACCTTCGGCAGTGTAGACATCCATTTTGCCAGACCTACCTTCTGCTGGTTTCCGCCTGACAGAGTTTGCACCGGAAGCGTGTGATCACTGGTTGCCACATGGATGTCTTTTACCCATTTAGACGATTCGCGTTCCAGTACCTCCCGTTTCAGATAACCGTATTTTGACAGTTTCCTGTAATTAACTATCGTTATGTTCTCCATAATGGACACCGGAAGAAATAATCCTTCGCTGAGGCGGTCTTCCGGAACAAGTGCGATTCCATGTTTCATCGCGTCCTGTACACTTTTGACCGTAACCGGGCTGCTGTCCCGTTTGATTACTCCGCCTGTTGTTTTATTAATTCCAAACAGAGCATCACACAACTCGCTTCTTCCGCTGCCTAGCTGCCCTGTAATTCCAAGGATTTCGCCTGGCAGCACGGAAAATGTAATATCCTGAAAACCGGGGCCACAGAGACTTTCCACTTCGAGGGCGGGAGACTGATCCGTCCGAATCCTTTTTTTATCCAATTTATCGACTTCTTCAAAATCTCTGCCTGTCATATAGTGAATAAAGTCTTTTTCAGTCAGCTCATTCATTGGACAGGAATGAACATTGCTGCCTGAACGCATAATGGTAATACTGTCTGATATTTCAAACATTTCATCCAGCTTATGAGAGACGAAGAGAACTGTAATTCCTCTTTTTTTCAAATCAAAAATGATTTCAAACAGTCGGTCCACTTCTTTTCTTGTCAGCGCAGTTGTTGGTTCGTCCAGAATCAAAAGTTTTGCTTCTGCATTTAATGCTCTGGCAATTGCAATTAGCTGCTTTGTCGCTACCGGAAGTTTCTCAACCCGCACATCGAGAGGCAGATCCAGGTTTAGCGTTTTTAACGCAGCCTCTGCAATTACTTTCTGTTCTCTGCGGCTGTACAGTTTTTTTCTCCGGGCTACAACTGTATTTATGGCAAGGTTTTCCTGAACGGTTAAGTTAGGAAATATGGAGAGGTCCTGATAAATAACCTGGACACCGGCATTGATGGCCGCTGATGGGGTTAAATTTTTATATATTTTTCCATCAATTTCAATTGTTCCAGAGTCCTGCCTTTGAAACCCGGAAATTGCTTTAATAATAGTAGATTTTCCGCTTCCATTTTCACCGGCAAGACAATGGACCTCTCCACGCTTTACTGACAAATCCACATTTTGCAGTGCATGGACACCGCCAAATGATTTACAGATACCTTTGCAGTTCAAAATATTATCTGACATCATATTTTCCTCCAGCCATAATGGCTTAAATGCAGTTTTAGAAACCAAATTCTCTTGCATTCTCCTTGGTCGCGGTAATTGGCGCGTTTCCAATAAGACATCTGTTTGCGCCGTCTACCTGGGTAACCTTTTCATAACCTTCAGCAAATCCTGCCTTTCCCGATAAGTCTGCACCATCACCGATTTCAACACCTGAAAGCACATTATATGCGGCCTGACACATTACATAACCGGATATCATTGGATCCCACACAGACACACAGTCTACAGTTCCTTTTTCAAGATAATCAATGTACATATTGGGAGTTCCACCGCATACAATATGGACCTTTCCGGCCAGTCCCAGTTCCTCCACCGCCTGTGCGATTCCCAGACCGTCACCGGATGCATGTCCGATAAAACCGGTAACCTCCGGGTTGCTTTTTAAAACCTGCTTTGCCTGTTCATACGCGGTTGTTACGGTTTCCTGTGATTCACAGGTTGGAAGAGTATCGTTGACAACGGTAATATCAGGATAATTCTTTTTCATATAAGCCAGTTCTGCTTCGGAATACTGCATATGATTTACAGAAGTCGTAAATCCTACCATATCACCATAGACTCCTGACTTTCCCATCGCCTGTGCAAGCTGCTCGGCTATGGCACTGCCGTATTGTTCTGCATTGAATGCTTCCGTATCGTACAGACAGTTGACCAGATCCGATGCTTCATGTCCGATCACAACAACCTTCTTATCAAGTGCCCCCTTTAAGGAGGTCTCCAGTGCTGAGGAGTCATTGGGTACTACACAAATAGCATCATAATCCTGTGTAAGCAGCGAATCCAGCATTTCTAACTGGGAAGCTGCATCAGGATTAGCAGGTTCAATCATTACAGCATTTACTCCATAATCTTCTGAAAATTTCTTCACTCCTAATTCCAAACGGTCGAACCATTCTGCAGTTCCTTTAATTAAAACGGCAATTTTATATTGAGAAGGATCTTTTTCGGAAACAAAATCAGCAGGATCATAGGCAAATCCTCCCTGATTACCTTTGACTTCATTTTTGGAACCGCTTTCATTTTTGGGCAAAGTTTCGGCGGCAGTTTCTTTTGACTGGTTTGTTTGCGTCGTCGTACTGGTGCTACAGCCAGCCAGTGTAAGCGTCATACAGGCAACTAAGAGTATTGAAGTAATTTTCTTTTTCATATTCATTTTCCTTTCATTTTCACGTTTTTAGTAAAAGATTCGCTATAAATGCAGCGTTTACGAGAGCATTCCCTCGCTTTTTCTGCCGGGCCCGCAGCGGTTTACCGTCCCTGTGCGATAATCTGTCCATCTGTGACTCCCGTCTTTTGCTACAGCCCCCTCTCGTTTACAAAATTCTGTCCCTTTATCTGTCCCGATTCCAGAATCTGTGTCTTATGAACTTGACTTGTTTTAAAAAAAACTACTTTGGAATCGGTTCCATATTTTGGATTATATTCTGCTTTTTTTAAAATGTCAACTACTTTCACAAAAAAATATTATTTCATCTCTATTATTGCACGTTTTTGACATTTTTAAGTTTTATCTTTTATGATAGTATCTAATATTTGTTGTATTTTGGAACAAGTTTAATATGTTTTTGTACAATTATTCTTATTGAAACAATATTTCAAATTAAAAAATATTCCATACATAATGCTTGACTTTTTACGTGTTTATCCATATACTAATAGAATGAAACTGGTTCCATTTATTGGTTTCATGAACGGAGGAATCATTATGGCACAGTTAACAATCTCTGATATTGCAAAAAAAGCCGGTGTTTCAAAAGCGACCGTTTCACGTGTTCTTAATAATAATCCTAATGTAAAAGATGAAACCCGTGAAAAAGTATTAGCTATTATGCAGGCCAAAGGCTATTCGCCATCGGCAGCAGCAAGATCGCTTTCCAAGCAGACAAGCGATACCATAGGTGTAATTGTCCCCGAAATTGACAATCCATTTTTTGGCCGTCTGCTGCGCGGTGTCATTGATGTAATGGGCAGCTACAATCTCAGTATGATCTGTTGCAACACGGATGATACCATATCGAAGGATTTGGAATCGTTAGATATGCTTAATAACCACCGGGTTCGGGGGCTTATTTATACTCCTGCTACGGATTACAGCATTCCTCAGGATAAACTTCAGCTAAAAAAGATGCTGCAGCTTATTGATGCTCCGGTAGTACAGATCGACCGTATGGTTAGCGGGATTAATGCGGATTGTATCCTTTTCCGCGATGAAGAAGGGGTCTATCAGGCAACACAGATGTTAATTCAGGCCGGACACAAAAAGATTGGAATTATCAATGCAACACTCGATCAATATCTTGCGAGAATACGTCAAAAAGGATTTATTCGTGCTATGGAAGAGGCAAGACTTCCGGTCGAAGAGCGCTATCAATTTTTCGGCAATTACCGGATGTCCAAAGCCTATGAACTTGCCAAAGAGATGCTTGCCATGCCTGACCGTCCTACCGCAGTGATCACCTGTAATAACAACACCACGCTGGGACTGTTGAAAGCACTGCATGAACGAAATGAAACAATTCCGGAATCCTTATCATGTATTGGACTGGATAGTATAGAAGTGCTTAAGTACACGGGCAATAATTTCAATTTCATCGAGCGAGACTCTTATGCTATGGGACGAGAAGCCATGGAGCTGTTAATCAAACGCATTGCATTTCCCGATATGCCCAAACGGACGATCTATCTTGATACATCCGTTGTAATTCACAAACTGTAAATCATTCTAATATTTGAATAAATTATTATTTTTGAAATGTCCCATTTTATCTGTCTTCCACACTTTGCTGGAAAGGGTCCCTGCCTTTTGTTAATCCGGCAGTAATATTCTATGGAAGGTTAGGTAGAACTATGAAAAAGCCACGCATTTTAGTTATAGGCAGTATATTTATGGATCTTATATTTCACGGTATCCCGAGACTTGCCGAATATGGTGAATCTCTATCCGGTGAAAGCTATTCTTACGTTCCCGGCGGAAAAGGCGCCAACCAGGCCGCCGCCGCCGCCCGAATGGGGGCGGACACCACCCTGGCCGGCTGTCTGGGATGTGATGATAATGGAGAACTGTTATTAAATAATTTAAAAGCATTTCATATCAATACGAATCATATCCTTAAGGCACCTGAATCGCAGACAGGGCTCGCTCTTATGTTGGTAGACAGCGCCAGCGGCAGGTACGTGTCCTACAATGTAATGGGTGGTAATAATCTGATTACTCCTGGACAGGTGGAAGACGCGTTAAACGATTGCCATTATGATATGATTCTAATTCAGCTTGAAATGCCTCTTGAAACGGTTTACCGAACCTGTGAAATGGCGGCTGAACGCAGGATTCCCGTTTTTCTGGATGCTGGCCCGGCTATGTCCATACCTCTCTCGCGCTTGAGTGGTATCTTTATCATCTCTCCAAACGAGTCAGAGACAAAGGCCCTCACCGGAATAACCGTGGACAGTAACGAGAATATCCGCCGGGCTGCGGAAATGCTTTACCAGCGCGTTCATCCGTCGTATGTACTGCTGAAGCTGGGCGAGCGCGGAGCATTCTGCTATGATGGTACTGATTCTGATTTCGTCCCCGCCTTCAATGATATAACAGCAGTCGATTCTACTGCTGCCGGAGACACTTTTGGCGGCGCATTCGCCGCCGCATATTGCAGCGGTTCCAGTATCCATGATTCCGTTCTCTTTGCTAACGCCGCCGCTGCCATATGTGTATCACGCCGGGGCGGACAGCCGGCTATCCCATCATATGAGGAAGTTACGGCATTTTTAAAAGTACGCGGTATTGATATATAGATGCAGATAAATAAAAATACACGAAGCAGCGGCAGACCGGCAATGCGGTTCGCTGTTTCGTGTATTTTTATTCCGATTATGATTACCACCTTAAGTTATGTCATGTCTCACTGCTCTGACGGATTACCGCTGTTGATGGTGGCCTGTTTTAGCAGGTCCTTGCTGAAGCAGCCAATGCGTGGTTTTCATAGGCATTCCTGATACATGAGTCAAGTTCCGTGCTGCCACGGACAAATATCTTATATTTTGGTACATATAAAAGTGGTATCGAAGTGGCTTTCGGTGATCAGCTGGCAACGTAAATAAATCATAGAAGAACGCGGTGGACAGAAAAATGATGATTATACAGCAGCACTTGTCTGTTCAGAACTGGCAGGTGAGATATTTGACTGGTCTTTTCCTTGCAGTTACAAACGAGTAAGTTACAGTTTATGCAGAAGAACTGTTTGATGAAGAGACCGGACTGCTGAACAGCTGCTTTCCGACCGTAAGCTCCACCCGGCAGCCTGCCCCGGGGGCGGGGTGTATGGTCACCCCATATCCCGGTCCGTAGTAAAGTTTGAGTCGTTCGTCTACATTCTTAAGCCCTACTTTACCAGGACGCGAGGGGTTATCCGCCGCAGCCGCATCCGGGCGGCAGCCTGCACCGTTGTCTGAAACTGTAAAGATCAGCTTTTCTCCTTCTTCCTGCACGGTTATCGTGATCTGGCCGGGGCTGTCCAGCGGTTTGATTCCGTGGTAGATACTGTTTTCTGCAATGGGCTGGAGAATGATTTTGGGAACCGTGTAGTCCAATACCTCTTCGGGTGCATGGATTGTATAGTTCAGTTTGTCTCCATACCGTTCCTTCTGTATATACAGATACTGCCGAACGTGTTCCAGTTCATCCCCCACGGTAATCAGTTCCCGGCCTCCGCTTAGCGACAGGCGGAAAAAGGCGGCCAGAGACTTGGTAAGGGCAATGACCCTGGTGCTGTCGTTGAATTCTGCCATCCAAACGATGGTATCCAGAGTATTATAAAGAAAATGAGGATTAATCTGGCTGACCAGGGCGTTAAGCTCGGCATGGCGCAGTGTCTTTTCCTTGTCCGATATCTCATCCATCAGGATGCGGATCCGGTGAATCATCCGGTTATAGTTGCCGGCCAGCAGTTCCACTTCATAAAAACTGTTTTTTCGAATACGCACTTCTGCCAGCTTTTCAATCTCGTTCATCCCTCGTTCCAGGTCTGCCATAGGGGTAGAAAGACGGCGGGTGAAGAGAATTCCGATTAAAAGAACTGCGATAAAAAGCAGACCGCCCGTCAGAAGTACCGCTTCAAAAAGCTGCCGTTCCAACATCTTTAAGGTGTCTAATGACACTACGCCAACCATGGTCCAGCCGGTTTTTTCGATCTGAGTCTGGCAGGTGAGAAGATTCGACGCTTTATCGTAACCGTCTCCTGCGGACTGGATTTCCAAAAGCTGCGCCAGCTTGTCAGGATCAGAGAAATAGCTGGTATCCTTATGATAGACCGGCTCCCCTTTGTCATTCAGGAGGAAGACGTAGCCCTCCCTGCCTAAATCCAGGCTGCGCAGGTGGTCTTCGATGACGCTGTATTCCATATCCATTAGGAGAACCCCCAGATTGTCACCGGAATCTCCGGTGATTTCAGTGCTTACAGAGATTACCCAGTTATCTTTGTCAGAAGAGAAGCTCTGCATCCTGGCACCGGTGAGAACCGGCATTGTATTGTGGATGGACTCGATATACCAGTCTTCCTTCATCATGTCACTGGAGACGGACATATCTAAATTTTTCTCATTGGAAAGGATTCGCCCGTCTTTGGATACGACAACGATGGATTTGATGGAGGAATCGTTTTGAAGCAGTGTATCAATCTGGGACAGCAGTCCGGTACGCAGGCTCTCTTCATCGTCTGACAGATACTGGCGGAGCGATGGGCTGCCGGCGAAGACGTTGGATTCCCCTTTGACACGTGCAATGTATGTTCCGATATTGGCGCCGCTCATCTCCAGCAAGTCATGGGTTTTGGAGATTGTCTCGCTCATCAGCAGATTCGATGCGAACCAGTAGACGGCTCCGCTGAGAAGCAGGATGACAGTCAGCCCTGCGCCGAGGAAGAACAGGGAGAGCTGAACACTGAAGCGGCGGCTCCAGTCCCGGAGCTTAAATTGTTTCCCCATGCCCGGCCTCCGATCTGAATTCTTTTGGAGTTTTCTTGTATTTGCGCCGGAAACATACGCTGAAGTAGTTGGGATCGTCAATGCCAACTGCCGCCGCAATCTCATAGTTCTTCATCTGCGTGGACAGCAGAAGGATTTTTGCGCGCTCTAAACGGAGGTCGAACAGATAATCCCTGAAATTTTCGCCGAAGCACCGTTTGAAAAGCGTACTTAAATAACTGATATTATATCCCAGCTCTGCAGCCATGGTGCTGAGGGAAAAATGGGAATCGGACAGGTGTTCTTCCAGGATACCGGCCATCTGGGCGCGGAGGCCGGATTCATCTTCCGTACCGGCATTTCCGGCCAGTTTATCGACGGCCTGACGTACTGCTGCGAAATTGTCCGCCTCTTTTTTCTTTTCGACGAGATGGAAGAGCAGCTTCTGCACATCGTCGCGGGACAGGGGTTTTAACGCATAGTCATCCACTCCGATTTTGATTGCGCGTATGGCGTAGTCCAGGTAATCGTAACCGGTGAGGATGGCTATTTTTATGGAAGGATCCAGTTCCTTTGCCAGCCGGCAGAATTCGAGGCCGTTCATCTTTGGCATATTGATGTCTGCCAGAATTAAGTCGATACGATGGCTGCGGACAGCCTCCAGACCCTCCTCGCCGTTCTCCGCCTCAAAGAACTCATCTATTCCGAGACGGTCAAAATCAATAAAAGCCCGGATGCCACGGCGGATAAGACTTTCGTCCTCGACTACCAGAAGATGATACATGGCGCCGCCTCCCTTCTTTTCCATTCTGTATTTGTATCATTATATAGCGCCGGGACGAAGATATCAAGTCTTCCGGTCCCGGCGTTATCGTTCTATGGCCGTATTACATATCAAACAGTGGTTTAAGGTAGCCGTAGCCTTCCGTCTCCAGATCGTCGAAGGGGATGAAGCGGATCGAAGCACTGTTGATACAGTAGCGAAGTCCGCCCAGATCTTTCGGTCCGTCATCAAAGACGTGGCCTAAGTGGGTATCTCCGGCACGGCTGCGTACCTCCGTCCGCTTCATATTAAAACTGGTGTCGGTATGTTCTGTTACGACCTCAGGAATGATTGGTTTTGAAAAACTTGGCCACCCGCAGCCGGATTCAAATTTGTCCTCGGAACTGAACAGCGGTTCCCCTGTGACCACATCTACATAGATCCCCTTGTCAAATGTGGCGGCGTACTCGTTGGTATAAGGGCGCTCCGTGTCATTATTCTGAGTCACCTGGTACTGGATATCAGTCAGTTTTTCTTTCAATACCTGATCGTCAGGAACCGGATAATCTTCAGGCCGAATTAAGACGGAGAGATCATCGGACATGCCAAGCCCTTCTTCCCCGATGAATTCATCTGCGGCGTTTAAGTTGATGTGGCAGTAGCCGCCCGGATTCTTATCCAGATAATCCTGATGATAGTCCTCTGCCAGATAGAACTGATTCAGGGGCAGGATTTCTGTGACGACCGGATCCTTATAGTTCTCCTTCTGGCGGGCAGCTGCAGACTCGGCGATGGCTTTATCTGCTTCATCCACATAATAGATGCCGGAGCGGTACTGGCTCCCGCGGTCATTTCCCTGACGGTTGATACTGGTCGGGTCAACGACTTTGAAAAAACCGTCTAACAGCTGTTCTGTGGAGATAAGAGCAGGGTCATAGACGACCTTGACCGTCTCCGCATGGCCGGTATTGTCATAGCAAACCTGCTCATAGGTTGGATTTTCCGTATTTCCATTGGCGTATCCTACGTCGGTATCACGTACTCCGGGCAGTTTTTTCATGTAGGCCTCGATGCCCCAGAAGCAGCCGCCGGCCAGGTAAATGGTGTGTAAATTGTCGTTGTTCATCATGGGTTCCTCCTGTTTTTGTTCCATGGACATAGTATCTGCTGTTTTCCCTGTATTAACAGCGCCGGTATTCAGCGTGGAGGCAGAACAGCCTGTGAGCAGAGCCATGGCGGCAGCCATAATGCCCATGCCCATTGATTTTTGCCAGTTTTTTTTCATGATACATGCTCCTTTCTATCCCGATTATTTTACAGATTCGAAAACTGTCTTAATCGTCTCATTGTCCGCATGGCCCGGAACTAACCTGACCATCACACCGTCAGAACCGATATATTCTGATGTGGGATAGCCGCGCACACCGGCCTGTGTCCCGTAAGCCCCGTCTGTGTCAAACAGAACTGTGATATGTTCGGTGTTTTCAACACCGGAAAACCATTTCTTGAAATCTTCGGTATTCTTTTCCCCTTTCTGCCCGGGGGCTACAATGGTTAAAACTCTAAAATCATTTTCTTCCGCGGAGAGCGTGTTGATATCCTCTAAGCCGCCCAGGCAGATCGGGCACCAGGAAGCCCAGTATTTCAGATAAACTTTTTCCCCATTAAAATCAGAGAGCTTAACCGTATTGCCGTCCAAATCCATCATTTCAAAGTCAGGCGCGGGGGTTTTCGGATTCATCATTTCGGAAGTACTTTCCTTCTTCATCTCTGATTCCTCTTCCCCCATGGATTGAGAGGCAGCAGACCCGGTTTTTACCACAGTTCCGGCGCCGCAAGCGGTTAGAGAAATCAGTAAAAATACGGAAACAGCACCTGTTAATAAATTTTTTTTCCTCATAGTTTCTCCTTTCTGCTGTGTTAAACAAAGACAGTCAGAATACTGCCCAGATGATCCGTCATCAGTAAAAATCCCATCAGAATGATGATAACGCCGCCGGCAGTCTTGATTTTTCCAAGGTGCCGATGAAGTCTTGTGACCTTCGCCAGCAGTACATCGGAAAAGAGAGACAGTGCCAGAAATGGGATCAGGAATCCCAGGGAGTAAACCGCCATTAAGAGAGCGCCGTAGAGCGGCCGGCTGCTGGTGGCAGATAACCCCAGAATTGCACCCAGGACCGGACCGATGCAGGGGGTCCAGCCAAAACTGAATGTAAGCCCTAATAAAAATGCTCCGATATAGTCACCTCTCCGGGAGCGTTCCAAATTGACTCTTTTTTCCCGGTACAGCCATTTGATGGGAATCAGTCCTGTCTGATGGAGTCCCAGGATCATGACAATGAGTCCCATTACAGTCAGAAATGATTTGCTGCGGATGACTGATCCCAGCGCCCCTGCGCCAAAGCCCAGAAGGATAAAGCATACGGAAATACCGGCAACAAACAGAACGCTTTTTAAGAATACACGAAGCTTTCGTCTGGCTGCGTCTTCTTTTGACGCAACTCCGCCAGATGAAAAAAGGGAGAGATATACCGGCAGGAGCGGGAGGATACAGGGGGAGAAGAAGGAAACAAGTCCTGCGGCAAGCACTGTACTGATGGAAAGGAAGCTGGGGGTCATGGCGTCACCTCTTTCTTGATTGATGACTTTATTTTACCTCCTGTGAACCGTTATTGTAATGGAACGGCTTTCGGTTTTTCTTTGATTTCTTTAGGTGGATGCCACTGGTTTCAGCGAAAGGAGAGTGCGGGAGGGAGCCAGAAGAATAAGGATGCCACAATATTGTCTCATTGATAAGATTGCGGCATCTCTCTTTCTGGCTGGTTAAGAAGCGAAGAAAGTCAGCGGAAGCTGCTGTCCGGGACCAGAATGTTTTCGGCCCCCGGAACGTTGAAATGCAGTAAATAATCAACGGTACAGCGAAGTTCAAAGAGGATGAGTGCCTCCAGAGTGACAGAGAATCGGAGAAAATTCAGGTGTTCCAGAGAGTCGATGAAAGTATCATAATACGGATCGTAAATGGCATGAATCGTATCCGCACTTCCTTTCATGCCGTGGAATGCGTGAGCCCAAAAGATCTGCCGCAGCAGCTCGGTATAAACGGTCCGAATGGTCTGATACGGAGCATGATTCCCGATTAGGCCAAGGAGAAAATAGGATAAAGTCTCGCCGCGCCGCCGCTGCCTGTGTGCCTTTAAGTCACGGCAAAGCTGTTCTACAAACGTCGTGTTTAGAGAAGAAAGCGTGAGCTGGGACACTGCCTGGCAGGACAGAGCCAGGATCTGCAGGCTTTCAGCCATATCCATAAGCCTCCTTTGAAGAACGGGTCTGGTAAAATCACTGTTTTCTGCAGTTTTATCAAATGGCAGGACGCGTGTCCCTATGTATTTCGCAGACTTTATCGCCCCGATGCTGTCCAGAAGCAAAAGCGCCCTTCGCACGGTACTGACGGAAACACCTTTTTGCCGGGCAAGTTCCTCCTGGGAGGGAAGCAGGCTTCCGACAGGATACTGTCCGAGGCTGATCGAGGTGAGGAGCTCCATGGCAAGAGAATAACACAGCTGCCGGCTCTTTTTGTAGGAACTCCAGACAAAGGGCGTTTCAGCTTCCGGAGGAGGCGTGGTGATTCTGTCCTCATAAAAACGGATAAGGGCCGATGGCAGCTTTTCTATTGATCCTGCCACGGCGGCACGCAGCGCGGACCAGTCTTTTTCACGGCAGAATACGAGAACTGCCGACAGATAATCGGCATCACGGTCAAAGTAACGAAGATTGTCCCTGAGGCTGAAAAAGGGGTTGTGCAAAAACATAAAGGACTGCCAGACGAGACGCATCAGGATATGATTCCCCAATGCCCGGTATTTTAGATTGAGGTGTTCCAGAATCGCATAAGGAGATGCCGCGTCTTCTTTGGAAAAAAGCAGTTCCATTGTCTGTAAATCTTCCGGAGCAGCATATTTTAGTCCCGTCCACTGGGCAGTGCCGAACAGAGGCTGCAGGGATTTACCCAGATCGATCATGGCATGTTTGCGTGCTGAAAAGAAGGTCTGGATAAACTGTTCCGTCTCCCTGCTGTCATACTTTACTTTTACTGTGGCACCTGCATTTTTTATCAGAGTGATGTATCCTCTGGTCTTGAGCTTTAAGTATGCGGCGCGGGCCGTATCGACTGATACACAGAGTCGTGTACTGGTTTCCTCTATGGCAGGGAGCTTCTCACCGTAACGATAGAAGCCGAATTGTATCTGGGTGAGTAAGACGCTGTAAACCACCTGGCGCAGTTCTGTACTGTTGTCCAAAACGGATTCCTCCAATTCTAACAGGTAATGTATCATATGAAAGTTATAGTATACCACTTTTTTTCTGCATTTTCCATATTGGAAATCCGGTCAGATTCTTACAGCCGCAGTTCACAGCCAACAGTTGCTATTTTCACTGTTATTTGCTATACTCTTAACTATAAATATGTATGTGAACAATATGGGTAAAAGAGATAAAAACAACGTGAAAATAAAATAAAATTGGGCGGCAGACATCCAGGCATGGTGAGCGCGGCCGGAAAAGCGAGGAGTTAAGATACATGCAGAAAGCTGTGAATAAAAAGGATAGCTCTGTGGGCCGGAGCCAGCAGATGAGCATTGTCAGTACGGCGGTTCTCATCTTATTGATGTTTTGCTATCTCGTTATGACCATCCGGAATTCTGCCAGTCTGGCTGCACAGACGGAGATCATATCGACCCACCCGTTTGAGGTGGTGATTTCAGCCGGCGACGTGAAGCTCTATGTATCGGAGATGAGTCTGCGGACCGGGCGGCTGGAGCGCCACCATAACCGTGAGGATGTGGAGATTGCCGCCGATATGCTGGAGAAGCTTGCTTTTTCCCTGGAGAAGCCCATCTTACGCCTCGAGGAATTGTATCTGGGTGATGCGGAAGATGTGCAGGAGCTCAAAGAGACTCTGACCAGCCTGCAGACGGAACAGGCTGCGTACTTAACGTATTGCGGACAGGCCGCAATCACGGAGGAAAATATAGAAGCCTACGCACAGGAGCATCTGCAGCCTCTCTATGAGGAAGCGCTTCACCAGACGGAAGCAATTATAGCGACAGCTCAGGCGAAAAAGGTGGGGTACGGAGAAACTGCGGAATCGTTAAGGCTTACCACTCTGATCGGTTCTGTCGTACTGATGACGCTGATGGTCTTTGTGCTTCTGATCTCCCAGTATGTTCTTCACCGTCAGCGGAAAGAACTGACATACCGCAGCAAACTGTTTGATAATCTGTCACTGAGCATTGATGATGCATTCATTATTCGGGATGCGGGCACGGGAGCCATCAATTACCGTGGCCTTAACGTGGAACGGATACTGGGAATCCCGGTGGACTATGTGGAAAGTCTGTATCAGGGCATGCCGGAGGAGGATGCACAGGCGCTCCGGGAAGGAGTCAGCGATCCTCAGTTTGCTTCCCCGTTTGAAAGAATGGTGGAGTATACAAAGCCCAACCGGGAAAAATGCTGGATGCTGATTCGCATTTACCGAGTGGAAGATTTGAAGACGCCGCAGCTCATCACCGTATTTTCCGACCGCACCGAAGAGGTCCGGTCACGCCAGATTCTGCAGGAGGCGATGACAAATGCGGAACAGGCCAACATGGCAAAGAGTGAGTTTTTATCCAGAATGAGCCATGAGATCCGCACGCCGTTAAATGCCATCATAGGAATGACCACCATAGCGGCGGCAGTTGTCAGAGATCCTGCCAGAGTGGAGGACTGTCTCTCGAAAATCACCTTCTCTTCCAGGCATTTGCTGATGCTGATCAATGACGTGCTGGATATGTCAAAAATAGAGAGCAGAAGCATGATACTGCAACAGGAGCCCTTTGACATGTTTGAGATTATCAACGGGTTTGTATCTACCGTTTACGCTCAGACAAAAGCAAAAGGAATCGAGTTTCAGGAAACTATGGAGGGATTTGGTGAGGATGCCATCTTTATCGGTGATTCCCTGCGGCTCAACCAGATCCTCTTTAACCTCAGCTCTAACGCAGTAAAGTTTACGCCTCCCGGAGGAAAAATCCGGTTGGAAGTTTCCCGATACAGGGGGAGAAATACAGCCGATATGATCCGCTTTACTCTGTCTGATACCGGCATCGGCATGACGAAGGAGGCCGTTGAGCGTGTTTTTCAGCCGTTTGAACAGGCCGATGCCTCGATTGCAAAGCTGTATGGCGGCACGGGGCTTGGCATGTCAATCACCCGGAATCTGATTACCCTGATGGGCGGTTGTATCCGGGTAGACAGCGAACCGGGGGTGGGAACTGCCTGTATTGTTGAACTGCCGTTTCTGAAAGGGGAGGAGAGCGGCATACAGGAGCCTGACTTTGAACCGTACGGACTGCAGGCGCTGATCGTGGATGACGAGCAGACGGTATGTGAACAGACAGCTATTCTTCTGGAAAAAATAAAGATTCATGCGGAATGGCATTTATCTGGTGCAGAGGCAGTGGAACAGGTGAAAGAAATGTACCGTGAGGGCCGGAATATTGACCTGTGTCTGATTGACTGGAAAATGCCGGATATGGATGGGGTTGAGGTGACCCGGCGAATACGCCGGGAGGTGGGGGACGATATTCCCATCGTGATGATTTCAGCGTATGATATTTCGGAAGTGGAGGAAGAGGCGCGGGCAGCAGGCGTGAACGGTTTTCTTCCCAAGCCGCTTTACCGGTCTTCCGTCTATGCAGCGATCAAGGATGCACTGGAGAAGAAAGGACAGCCCTCCGAAGCCGTGGAACAAAAACACACCGACATGCCTTTGACGGGTATGCGTCTGTTGATGGCGGAGGACAATGCGCTTAACCAGGAGATCGCAGCCACACTGCTGCACATGAATGGGGCAGAGGTAGACTGTGTGGAAGATGGACAGCAGGTCCTGGATACGTTCCTTGCCTCCGGGCCAGGGGATTACGATGCCATTCTGATGGATGTACAGATGCCGGTCATGGATGGCCATGAGGCTGCGAGGCGCATTCGCAAGTCCAATCACCCGACGGCTCTCACGATCCCCATTATTGCCACTACAGCAAATGCTTTCAGCGATGATATCGCTGCTGCGCTGGCTGCCGGGATGAATGCACATATCAGTAAGCCGCTGGATATTGTTCAGCTTTGTAAAACGCTTACGGGCTGTATCCATAAAAACGCTTAATGTTCATAACTCTTTCAAAATAAAGATTCTAACCGTACTTTAACCTTGACTCCTGTATAATAAGCGTGTGATCACATAACACGGCAGAAATAAAATAATCAATCACAGGAGGCAATTATGATGTTAAAACACAAAACAGCAGCCGGTCTGGCTGCGGCAGCCATGATAACCACGTCGCTGGCGTTTACCGCATCTGCGGAGGGAAAAGACGTACAGGCGGATACCAGTAAATCCATCGTACTCGATTCTGCAGTGATAAGCAGTGTGGAGGTACAGCCGGGATTTACGCCTGAGCTCATGACGGATGAAGACGGAAAAACGTATTTTATCGCGGAGGACGGCTCCAGAGTGTATATCAGCTGGACGGAAGATGGAGTTAACAGTGACGGCAGTATTCTGTTCAGTGTCGTTGCAGCTGACTGACCGGGTTTACATTTGGATGTTTGAAAAAGAATGAGAGGATTGGAATTACCATGAGACTTTTGATTGTGGAAGATGAGGAAGATATGCGGGAAGCGCTGTGCTATGGCCTGCGTAAGCGCGGGTATGCAGTGGATGCTGCGGGTGACGGCGCAGATGCGGTTGAACAGTGCGGGATCAATGAGTATGATCTGGTAGTGCTCGACTTAAATCTCCCTGGTCTGGACGGCATGGAAGTGCTGAAGCATATTCGGTCCATGGAGAAACCGGCGAAGGTGCTGATTCTTTCGGCCCGCTCAGAACTCACAGACAAGATCAGGGGACTGGACAGCGGAGCCAGCGACTATCTCACCAAACCGTTTCATTTTGAAGAATTAGAGGCACGCATCCGTATGCTGCTGAGAAGATCCTTTATCCAGACAGAGGCCGCCCTGACGAGGGGAGGTCTCTGTCTGGATTCCAATTTAAAGACGGCATCTTTTCAGGGAAGGCCGCTGGAATTCTCCATGAGGGAGTTTTCGATTCTGGAATATTTAATGATCCATATGGGCAGACCGGTCAGCGCCGAGGAACTGCTGGAGCACGTGTGGGACAGTGAGGCAGATCCCTTCTCCAATCAGGTGAAGGTCTATATCAGCGTCATACGGCGCAAGCTGCAGGCGGTTACGGATGAGGAGATCATCCGGAGTATCCGCGGAGCCGGCTATCTGATCGATAAGGAGGAAGAGGAATGCTGAAAAACATATCACTCCGCATGCGTCTGACTCTGTTGTCGGCTCTGGTAATGGCCAGTGTGGCGGTGATTCTGACCGCCATGTTTCTCTTTGGGGCGGACCGTATTTTTGTCCGTGATTTAGGGCAGCAGATGACATTTCAGACACAGGATATTATTGTCACCAGCGTTAAGGCGGAAACTGCCCTGGACGACGATTCAAATATACAGTCAATTACCATATCTTTAAAAAAGGCTGGCACCCAGTTTAATCTTTGGGGGCTGGCGGCTCTTTTTCTGGTTCTCCTTCTGGGAACCGGGGCGACATGGCTGATGGCAGGCCATGTACTGAAGCCGCTGGAAGAACTGTCCTCCACCATTGAAGAGATTGGCGGCAGCGATTTATCGAGCCGTGTGGAGATAAAGGGCAGACAGGATGAGATCGGACGGCTCGCCCGGTCTTTTAATCATATGATGGACAAAGTCAGCGCCTCGTTTGAACGGCAGAAACGTTTTTCCGCCAGCGCTGCCCATGAACTGAAGACGCCGCTTGCCACAATTCTCGTGAATCTGGAGGTGCTGGAACTGGATGGAAAGACATCTCCGGCCCGAATGGAAAAGGTGCTGTCCATTGTCAAGGCAAATACGGAGCGGATGATCCGCCTGGTCGAGAATCTGATGCGGCTGACTTCAGAGGAGGCTCACGAGATGGATGAGGAAGTGCCGTTAAGTGAAGTGTTTGCCATGACATTGGATGAGCTTTCACCGATGATTCAGAAGAAGAATCTGACTGTCACCATAAAGAACACGCCGGATATCAGCCTGACAGGCAGCCGCATCATGCTTTACCGCGTCATGAGTAATCTGCTGGAAAATGCGGCGAAATACAACCGGGAGCATGGATCTGTCACGGTTGTCACAGGCAGGGACGGCGATGCTGTGGCGGTGGAGATTACAGACACGGGGATTGGAATCCCGGAAGAAGAGCTTTCCCATATTTTCGAGCCGTTTTACAGAGTGGACCAGTCGCGGTCCCGCGCCGTGGGAGGCGCAGGTCTGGGACTGTCGCTTGTTAAGGATATTGTGGAGAAGCATGGAGGAGAGATTACGGTGAAGAGCGTAATCGGCGAAGGAACGACATTTATGCTGCGATTTCCCGGGAGGGAGCGGTCCTGATTTGCCGCAGCGGAATCAATCTAAATACCGGCTACCTCGGCGGCGCCATGAACTCCAATATCGATAAGGGCCAGCCGGGTGTCAGTGAAAATCATTTGAAACAGCTGCCGGTATGCGCCTGCCAGCCGTACTCCGTCTTTTTTACTGCAGCTTTCCTGAAGCTCTGCGGATACGAAAGACCAGCCCGGAACCTTCTCGGCCCCCGTCTCCTCCAGCCGCAGAATACTGCCCTTTAAAAGAAGTAGCGTGAGTTTGCTGTAGATATCGCGGACGGCAGCGAGCGGGCAGTAATGGACAACCGCCTGCATCCCGGCGCTGATGACGGCCACCATGGAGCTTTTTTCTTCCGGAATGGCGGCGGCACCGGCTATGGCCGCCAGTGCTTCCTCTGGAATCCATGGAAAGGTGTAAAGAAAGACCGGCTTCCCTGTAACCGCCAGCAGCTGAAGCGCTTCCAGGAAGGCTTTTAAATTGCCGTCCAGCATCAGTTCCTTTAAGCGATAAGGGATCGAGGCATCTCCGGGGCCAATGACTCTGGTTCCTACGCCATTGATGGTCTGAACCACACCCAGAGTGTTCAGGAGGCCGATGGTCCGGCGGATCGTAATCTCGGAAACGTGATACGTATCTGCCAGAACCGGCCCTCCGGGAAGAAGTGTTCCCAGGGGATAAATCCCCTGATTAATCTTACATATCATATCGATAGCTACGATATCACAGTAGCGGGTGCGGCCTTTGTTCGGTTCCCAGACGAAGGCCTCCGGTTCGATATCCGGCGGAAGTTCCAGTTTGGCCAGATACTCTTCAATCGGTTTCCGGAACGTCTCAGACAGATGCTCCAGACGATGCCCGATGGACTCGGCAGACTCTTTTGTGAAATCTTCGAAGCAGCTGGTATATTCCAGAGCGGCAGCATGCAAAAATGCTTCCGCTTCTTTTTTTCCCAGTTTCAAACAGAGGATATCGAGGAGAGCGCTTTCAGCGAAGGAACTGATATCGTAGTAAAGGCTCAGCGCAGTCTGACTGCCCAGCGAATGGAGCGAACGCTCGAACTGCTGATACAGGCTGCGGCCGGGAAGGGCCTGCTCCTTTTTTAAAGCGAGTGATTCCCGGCAGTGAAGCAGGCTCTGTAAGCATATGGCCGGTGACAGAATATGGAGACTCTTTAAGAGGTCTGACAGCGCCGCGGCCCGCCGCTTAAAAACGTCGCTCTCCAGGTAGTTCTCGTATGGTTTTCCAAGAATAATTGTGTTTTTACCGCGGTTAAGCTGAATCAGGCCGTCGCGTTCCAGCATTTTGAGCGCGCGCTGGGCAGGACAGTAGGAGACCCGGTACCGTTCGGCGATTTCCTCCGCGGAGGGAAAACGTTCGCCGTCATCGAAAAATCCAAGTTGTATTTTGCCTGCCAGACTGCGATAGATCGTTTGTTCCTTACTGTTGGTATTTGACATGGTATCCTTCCTTTTTAATGTAAATTCATGGGACAGCGTCCGCTATGCGTTCATACACCGCTCTAAAACGGTAATTAACCGCTCCACATCGATCGGTTTTGCAATATGATCGTTCATCCCCACGCTGTATGCCTTTCCGATATCTGTGGTGAAGGCGTTGGCGGTCAGCGCCAGTATCGGGACAGACGGGGCGTCTTCCCGTTCAAGGCTCCGTATGGCTGCCGCAGCGTCATAGCCGTTCATGACAGGCATCTGGATATCCATCAGAATAGCATTGTAATAGCCAATGGGGGAGGAACGAAAGGCTTCGACGGCCTCCTGCCCATTCTCAACGGCTTCAACGATTATTTCCTGCATTTCCAGAAGCTCTATGGCGATCTCCCTGTTCAGCTCGTTGTCCTCGGCAAGAAGAATCCGTTTGTCTGCCAGCGCCGGGCGGCTCTGTTCCTCTGCAGCGCCGGAAGCGGTGGAATGACCGGACTCCAGAAACAGCTGCAATACGTGGAGCATTTTGGACTTAAACAGCGGTTTTGATATGAAGGCGTCGGCGCCGGCCTGCAGAAATTCGGCCTCTATGTCGGAATAATCATAGGCGGATATAATAATGATGGGGACATCGTTGCCAAGCCTCTTTCTAAGCACCTTGACGGTCTCCAGGCCATCCATCTCCGGCATCTTCCAATCCAGGATCACGGCAAAGAAGTCGTCTCCGCATTTGTGCGCTTCCTCCGCACGGGTCACTGCCTCTGCACCCGACAGTACCCAGCAGCCGCGCATGCCAAGTTCAGTTAAAAGCGCGGAGGCGCTTTCGCATACAATCTGGTCGTCATCCACGACGAGAACGGGAAGGCCGTTAAGCTCTTCCGTATCGGTCACCTCTTCATTGACGAGTTCCAGCTGGACTGTAACCGTAAACTGGCTGCCTTCTCCCAGCCTGCTGGTTACTTCAATGGAGCCGTTCATCATGCGCACGATGTTCTCTGTTATGGCCATACCCAGGCCGGTTCCCTGTATTTTGCTGATTCGGGAATCCTCCGCGCGTGAAAATGGCTCGAAAATGTGGGGAAGGAACTCTTCCGACATACCGATTCCCGTATCGGTTATGATAAATTCAAATTGCGCCTTCTGTGAGGAGAGGGAAGGAATCTCTTTAATACTCAGGCTGATCCGGCCGCCGTTGGGCGTGTACTTGACGGCGTTTGTCAGGAGGTTTATGAGAACCTGCTGAAGACGGTCCCCGTCGGTTATGACCGTCTCATGCCGGACTTTAGAGGCGCTGATCTGAAACTGCAGATCTTTTTCGGAGATCAGAGGCTTACACATGGCAAATACATTTTCAATTAATTCCGGAAGCTTTACTTCTTCCGGCGTTAGATCGATCTTCCCGCTTTCGATTCTTGACATATCCAGAACCTCATTGACCAGGCTGAGGAGATGGCGGCTGGATACATTGATTTTGCTTAAACAGTCGCGGATTTTCTCCGGTGAAGAAAGGTTGGCCTGGGCGATGGCGGCCATACCCATGATCGCGTTCATGGGAGTGCGTATGTCGTGGGACATGGAGGAGAGGAAGTTTGTCTTGGCCGAGTTGGCTACCCGTGCCGCCTGATACGCCTCCTCCAGGGCTTTCTTCTGCCGTTCCTGTTCTGCCCGGTCCTTCGTCAAATCGATGCCGATGCTGTAGAACGAGGGAATGCCATCCCAGCTGTTCTCCCCGCTGGCATAGCAGAAGGTCATGGTCAGAATTTTGACCTGACCGTCCCGCGTGATAATCCTGCTTTCAAAGGCAGTGCTTTCACCGGTAATCCGTATCTGTTCCAGCAAAAGCTGTAAGCGGGAGAGGTCATCCGGATGGATGTAGGTACACTGCCGTCCCAGTTCATTCTCAAACTGTTCTTCCGTATATCCAATGATATCTAAAAAATTGGCTCCATACCACATGATGGTGCTGCAGTCTCTGGCATCCAGCCGGGCAAGACCGCCGGGAATAGTCCGGATCAGGGCATCGCGTTCCCGGTCCTTTTTTGCCAGCTTATATTCCGTGCTGAACATATCGTGGGAAAGCTCGAGCCGGGCCCGGTGTCCGTTCCAGTCGATAATCCGGTTCTTAATCATGAACGTCCGGTTCAGCAGAGGATTGTCGAATTCCCATTCGTAGAATTCATCTGTCCGCAGGCGGCTGTTCGTACAGAAGGGGCATGGCTCGGTCCGTCCCTGGATGATCTCGTAGCATTTATGGCCCAATGGAGCTTTTTTGGTGCACTGAAGTGTATCAGCGGCTGTCTGGTTTATATAGAGAAGTTCGTAGCTGTCCATGTCACTGATATAGACATTTCCTATGTATTCATCCATCATCCACTCAAAATACTGTACCTTTTGTTCTGCCTGGTCAACGAGATCGCTGATATCGGTCAGAGTCATGAAAACTGTGGGACAGCCAGAGGTGGTTTCCTCTGTGATGGTACCGTGAATACGAACGTGAAGAAATGTTCCTGTCTTTACCGGAATGCGGCAGTCTGCAGAAAAAAGGTTCTGCCCGTGTTCTGCCGCGGCAGACAGGGCCTGGCTGATGATGTCAAATTCACCGGGGTGCTGGTGAAGGTATTGGCGCAGTGTGGGGCAGGAGGAGTTGAATTCCTCTTTTGAATAACCGGAACTCTTATAAAAAGAAGGATTGGCACACAGGAGAGTGAGTTCCTGGTCAAAGATACACTGGCAGGCGGGACTGCCAATCATTTCCAGCATGGGGAGTAAACCGTCCATGCCCATTCCGGCAGCATCGGGCCGCTCCGCTTTCTGTTTTACCGCGTCTTGTAATTCCATAATCTGATAACTCTCCTTTGTTATACATTCCATTTGATATTCAAATATAATATGATAAAGCACCTGGTTCATATTATATCTGAATGAAACGGTAAAAGCAATACTGAGACGTGTATGAAAAAAGGAAATACGGGGAGGATCCGTTTGACACAGAGGAAAGGAGCGGTTAGAATGAAGGAAAAGAAGGGGCCATGAAAGTAAGACAGCGTCCGTGGGGACGATGGCGGACAGGAGTTTATCATGAAAGTAATTCATACCGTGGAGCTAAAGCCGGGAAGTTATGAGGAGATGCTGCCTGATTTTTCCCCGGACTTCCCGTATATTGCATCTTATGTGGAACTGGAAAAGCATCTGGGCAGACAGTCGCCCTGGCACTGGCATAAGGAGGTCGAACTGTTCTATATGAAAGAAGGGGCGCTGGAGTATAACACCCCCCAGGGGAAAACTGTGTTTCCGCAGGGGTCAGCCGGTTTTGTCAATTCGAACGTACTTCATATGTCAAAGGTGAGACAGGGAGAGAAAACTTCGGTTTCCATGATTCATATTTTCGATCCCCTGCTGGTGAGCGGGCAGACGGGAAGCCGGATTGACCAGAGATACGTGCGTCCGCTCATCACAGCACCCGGGATCGAGATCCTCGGGATGTACCCGGACCGTCCGGAACATGCGGAATTTCTGGAGATTCTCAGAGAATCGTTTGAACTTCAGGAAGATGGATACGCCTACGAGATCCGTCTGCGGTCGCTTCTCTCGGAGCTGTGGTGCAGGCTGCTTGCCATGGCGGAGCCTCTCTGCCATGAAGACGCTCAGGGCAGCAGGTCGAGTGAAAAGATGAAGATGATGATGGCGTTTATCCATGAACACTGCGCGGATAAAATTACGGTGGCGGAGATTGCTGCGGCCGCCTATATCAGTGAACGGGAATGCTTCCGGACGTTTCAGGACTGTCTTAAGATGACGCCGGTGGAGTATATGACGGATTACCGTTTACAGAAGGCGTGCCATATGCTGGCGGAAGGGAACGACTCCATCACCAGGATCTGCCAGTCCTGCGGGCTGGGCAGCAGCAGCTATTTCGGTAAGGTATTTCGGGAGCACATCGGATACAGTCCCATGGAGTACCGACGGAAATGGCGGAATCGTGATATATACTGACAGAAATATGATAGTTTCCTGAATAAAACTGCACTATAATGATATTGTAAAGCGAGGATAACAGCTTAACCGGTGCAGGGGTCCGGCAGGCCGGACTGTTTTGTTCAGGAGGGATGGACATGATGAAACTCAGGATACTAAATATGAAGGAATTTTTGAAAACTGTCAACGGATGCGAGGGTCCCGTCTATCTGGTGGATTCTGATGGAAGAAGAGAAAACGTGAATAAAGAGTACGGAACCCAAGTCAGGCTGCAGGCAGAATATCAGAGAAACCGGAATACTCTGGTGCTGTGTCTTGCGGTTCCAGTCCCCAGGGATTACTTAAACATCGTGAATTATTATGCGGGCGACTGCTGAACGCCGGCTAAGAATTCATCAGAACGGCCCGATGTGTTGAAATGGCACACCGGGTTTTTTTGATTGTCGTGGAGGTTTCAGTGCAGCGCGTGAGAACGGCTGATCCGCAGAATGGGAATATCCCGGTTCAAAAACGGACAAAATGTGAAGATACCCCAAAAAGGGCACTGGATGGAAAGCGTACGGACGGTCTGCATGGTAAAATAAGCACAGCAGTTGAGAGGAAAATTGAAAGGAGACAAAAGGATGCATGCATGGGAAGCGATCGACGGGGTGCTGGATTTTATGGAAGAGCATTTGAGGGAGGAGATGAATACGGAGGCGCTGGCACAGTCGGCCGGCCTTTCTCCCTTCTATTTTCAGCGCCTGTTTAAACGGCTGACAGGACGGCCGGTGCTGGAATACGTTAAGATGCGGCGCCTGGCCCTTGCCGCCTCGGCGCTTGAGGACAGGGAAAAGAGGATTCTGGATATTGCTGTGGATTATGGATTTTCCAGCCACGCTTCATTTACAAGGGCGTTTAAGGAGGCGTATGGCATCTCGCCGGAGAAGTATCGGAAGGACAGGCCCATGCTCAATACGTGCGAAAAGCCGGAGCTGTCCATGAGATACCATCTGGTGGATGAGGGGGTGCCGCTGATTGCGGGGGATATCGTTCTGGAGATCCGGCGAATGCGGCTCACGGAACCAGAATGGTATCTTGGATTGGAGACTGCTGTGGAGATTAAGAAACAGGTGCCCGCAGGCGAGAGTACCGGAATCGATGTTCCGGGTCAGTTGTGGAAAGCATTCCATGAAAAGAAGCCGGCTGTGGATGGACTGGCACAGGAGGGACCGGAAATGGGGATGTCCCATAAGGCAGACCCGGAAATGGGGACGTTTTTGTATTTTGCAGGAGCCCTGTCAGAGAGAGGAACGGAGTACGCAGGTGCAGAAGAAAGATCGGCGAAAGACGGGTTTCCCCTGGTAAAGCGGGAGCTGCCTGCGGGCGAGTATCTGGTGTGCAGAATCGAGGCGGAGACATTTGAAAAACTTGTGACTGCTGCGCTGGATCAGGCAGGAGTATACTTATTCGGGACATGGCTTCCGGCGCACGGTCTGACATTCCTGCCATTTTCTGCGGAAAAGTATTTTTTGAAAAATGAGGATGATATTTATATGGAAATATGGGTAATGCCGGCTCCAGCCACAGAGCAAGATGTGAAGTAAGAGAAGCTGCAGAACGGGAATACCGGACAGCAAAAAACGTCGAGAATTATTTTCTGATTTTTTGTATGATCATTGTGTCAGCATAACAGGGAGGTGATGGAGATGAAGGAACAGGTGGAAGCGGTTCAGAGGATGCAGGACTATATCCAGGAGCATTTAAGGGAGACGGTTACTCTGGCTGATTTATCCAGGGTGTCGCTGTTCTCGCCGTGGCATTCCTACCGGTTGTTCCGGCAGTGGACGAACCAGACTCCGGCCGACTATATCAGGCGGCTGCGTCTTTCCGAATCTGCGCTGAAGCTGAGAGATGAGCGGTGCAGAATCGCAGATGTGGCGTTTGAGTACGGGTTTGGCAGTGTCGATGGGTACCAGAGGGCATTTTTCCGGGAATTTGGCTGCAATCCCCGCGAATATGCCGGGAATCCGGTTCCTCTGTATCTGTTTACCCCGTATGGCGTCAAATACAGAGAGCTCAGAAAGGAATGGAACGCGATGGAAAATGTGAAAAATGTGTTTATCCAGGCAATCGACAAACCGGTGCGCAAGGTGATTATTAAGAGGGGGATTAAGGCGGAGGATTACTTCCCCTACTGTGAAGAGGTGGGGTGTGATGTCTGGGGGCTGTTAACCAGCATGAAATCCCTCTGCGGCGAACCGGTATGCCTCTGGCTTCCGGAGGCATACCGCAGTCCGGGGACATCGGTCTATGTACAGGGCGTTGAAGTCGCTGCGGATTACGGCGGACCGGTTCCGGAGGGCTTTGACGTGATCGAGCTTCCGGCGGCGAAGTACCTCATGTTTCAGGGGGAACCGTTTGAGGAGGAAGATTACTGTGAGGCGATTGAGGCGGTGAGGACGGCTGTCCAGAGGTACGAGCCGTCTGCTGCGGGATACCAGTGGGATGACGAAAATCCCCGGATTCAGCTGGAACCGGTCGGTACCAGAGGCTATATCGAACTGCTTCCGGTGCGAAAACTGTAAAAAGAACTGTAAAAAGACGGACAAAAAGGTGGCACACAGCTGCTGCCTTTTTGTCCGTCTTTTTACGATTCTTCTGCGGCCGTTTTTTTGATGGATTGAGCTCTGCCCAGTACCCGTTAGAGGCACTCCAAAGTTCTTGACAGACATATGGCATCGTGTTATGTTTAAGCAGAATGTGTTATGACTTAGAGTATTTGGGAATGAATTCCGGGAGGGCAGAGATGGCGCGGCATATAAAAACACTTAAATTAGGGACCAGATTCAGTATTCTGGCCGGTCTTCTGCTGTGTATCAGCACGGCCCTTATCATCGTATTCTGTGGAGCTGTTTTCCGTGCCCAGTTTATGGATATGCTGACAAAGGAGTGTGTTCAGGGAACGAATCTTCTGGATTATGAACTCTCAAAGGAGGATTACACGGATCAGGACAGGACTCGGCTTCTTGATGAGCTGAAAGCCCGGACTGGTTACGAGTATACGATCTTCGAGGGAGATAAACGGGTGGCGACCACCGTGATGAAGGATGGAACGCGTGCTGTGGGAACAACATTGGATCCGGCCATAGCGGAAATTGTTCTTTCTGAGAGAAAATCATTTGTGGGGGAAACCTCCATCCTTGGTATTCCCCATGTCTGTTCGTACGTACCGCTGTACGATGCGGACGGAACCGTTGGCGGGCTTATTTTTTCCGGAGTGTCAAGCTATGAAGCGAAATCCGCGATGCATCGGGCACTGTGGACGATGGGGATCGTGGGACTGCTCTGTGCGGCGGCCGGAGTGTGGCTGATTCTGTTTTTCACAAAAAGAGCCATAACGGTTCCTTTTGCCAGGCTGAAAAGGTTTGCCCATACGGTGGAACAGGGGGACTTCGGGATTGCTTCAAAGACTCCGGTGACATCGGGAATTGTATCGGGAGATGAGATTGGTGAACTGGCAGGAACCTTCGAACTTACGGTGAAAAGGCTGAGAGAGTATATCGGAGAACTGTCTTATGTGCTGGGGCGGATTTCGAACAACGATCTGACGGCAGGCCCGGTTCTCGATTATGTCGGGGATTTCAGTTCAATACGGGAATCTCTGGATCATATCACCGCGCGGCTGAATGATACGCTGGAAGAGATCGTTCAGTCGTCGGCCCAGGTGGCTGAGGGGGCCGGTATGGTGGCTGATGGAGCCATGACACTGAGTCAGGGGGCGCAGGAACAGGCGGCTTCCGTGGAAGAGCTTGCCGCGACGCTGGAAGCTGCATCAGAAGAGGTTGACAGTACGGCCCGCAATGCGGGAGAGGCAAGCCTCGTCTCACAGGAGGCAGTCCGGGTACTGGAGGCGGGAAAGGTTCAGATGGAACAGCTTACCGATGCCATGAATGATATCACCCAGGCCTCTGATGAGATAGGGCGGATCACAAAGGTAATTGAAGATATTGCGCTGCAGACGAACTTACTGGCGCTGAACGCCGCTGTCGAGGCTGCCCGGGCAGGTGAGGCAGGAAGGGGATTTTCCGTGATAGCGGAGGAAGTGAGAAGTCTTGCGGGAAAAAGTGCAGAGGCATCCAGAGATACGGTAGGGCTGATTGAGAATGCAAACGCGGCGGTCAGCAAAGGCAGACAGATTGCGGTTTCCACTGCCGGGGCCCTGGATCAGGGCGTGACGGCTTCCAGTCAGGCGATGGATCTGGTGCGTGGAATATCGGCCGCGTCAGCACAGCAGGCGGAACATATCAGGCTTTTACAGGGCGGCATGAACCAGATTGCCGAAATTGTTCAGTCCAATTCAGCTACTGCCGAGGAGGAAGCGGCGGCCAGCCAGACGCTCTCCGATGAGGCGGGAAGACTGGACAGTATCGTGGCGTCTTTCAGGCTCAGACAGAGAGCCAGGACGGAATAAGAGGAAGGAGGCAGAACCATGGAAATAAAGCTTTTGGAGGATGATTTCTCAGTCTGTAAAATCCGGGATCTGTCAGGTGTAAACCTGACGGATGCGTTTTATTTTATCGGAAAAACCGATGAGGAGTTATCGCTGGTATGCAGAACGGAACATGTTCCGGAGGAGACGACGGACAGGGAGGATGGCTGGAAGGCATTTCGAATCGAGGGAGTGCTGGATTTTTCGCTGATCGGAATTTTGGCGGAAATATCGGCGGTCCTGGCGGAGTGCTCGATCGGTATTTTCGTTGTTTCTACGTTCAATACGGATTACGTTCTGACGAAGAAAGAAGATTTTATGCGGGCGGCGCAGGCGCTCTCGGAGAAGGGATATGCGGTGAAATAGAAAATGCCACAGTACAATGAAAAAGGACCAGCCGGGGGAGCTGGTCCTTTTTTCGGAGAAGGTATTTCGTTTCTTATGGGGTGTAGCAAAAACTATATAATGTATTGGGGGGGTTTACGATTATTAATATACACCATAACCCATACAAAAGTGTTCACAAACTTAAAGAAATTTAAAGAATAAAATTGTGCGTTTTACCAGTAAAAAAATATTGATTGTTGGAAATGGATAAAAAATAACTGGTTTTACGGAAGCTGTGCCGTCATTTAGCCGTTTTAAAGGAGCAATAAAATTTGGCAATCAGTTGCTTATCCATAGGGAGTGTGATATTCTGCTCGTATCATAACTATGCGAACCTTCGCGTAAACACCGGAGGAACCGGAGTACATGCATCAGAGGACATGCTGAATGGCTGAATGAAAAAAATTGTGACCGGCCTGTAACGAACCGGGATTCTGTAACACTAATTAACAGAGAGGAGGAAATACATGTATGGATTCCATGGAACAGATTTATTTATCACACGCGAGAACAGTATATGCCTTTCTCCTGACGAAGACGCAGAATCCGGATCTGGCGGAGGAACTGACCCAGGAAACCTTTTATCAGGCGGTAAAAAGCATCCATAGATTTAAAGAGCAGAGCAGTGTATCCACCTGGCTCTGCGGCATTGCGCGGAACGTATGGTTCGATCATCTGCGGAAGCAGAAGGGCAGGGCTGATTTTAAAGAAGCGGAGGAAATCGCAGTCCCCTCCGCTGAGGAGGAGGTATTCTGCTCCTGGGATCATCTCTCGGTCATGAAGCAGCTTCATGGTCTGGAGGAACCCATGCGCGAGGTGATGTATTTACGCCTGTCCGGCAGTCTCACCTTTGGCCAGATCGGAGAGATTATGGGAAAGAGTGAGAACTGGGCGAGAGTGACGTTCTATCGGGGAAAGGAAAAAATTGTAAAGGAGGCGAAGGAACGTGAAACAGAACATACCCTGTGAAATGATTCAGGATCTTCTGCCGCTGTATGTGGATGGGCTGACGTCCGATGAGAGCAGCAGGCAGATTGAGGCACACTTAGAGACCTGCGGCGACTGCCGCAGCCGGTATCAGCGGATGAAAGAGGACCTTGAACGGGAAACGCAAGTGAAGCAAAAGGAAAATGAACGGGAAATCGATTATCTGAAAAAAATCAGGAAGAGCAGCATACGAAAGGTGTTTTTGGGAATTTTCTCCGCCTTTGCCGTAATCCTGCTGGCCCTGTTCCTGAAATTGTTTGTCATCGGATATCCGGTGGATTCCTACCTTGTGACGTATGCCAATGTAAACGGGAACATGCTGTCGGTTGGGGGAATCTTGTACGATTCCTCCCCGGTATACCGGCGGTATAAACTGATCGGAGAGGAGGATGGAAATACAAAACTGGTGATCTACGGCTGTCTGCCATCCGTCTGGAACCGGAATGGAGCATTTAATTTGGACATTGATTTGACGGAAGTGGGAACGGATCTTACGATCAACGGGATGACCGTGAAGCAGGATGGAACCATTGTCAGCAGACAGGCCAATGAACTGTTTGCCGCAAAGCATCCGTATGTGGGGGATATGTCCGCCAACGGCAGAGCTGCGCAGCTGCTTGGAATCGGGAATACGCTGGGAAGCTTCAAAAATGAGCTTCAGACTTCGGCAGAACCGTATGGCTGGACTCTGAAGTTCGAAAACAGTGCCGCCAATTCGGCTGTATTCGATGAGCAGATGAAGGGATACGCCTGCGTCCTGATGGCCCTGACCGGAAATCTGGGAGAGGTCACCTGGACGTATACGGTGGAGCTGGAGGATGGGCCGGCAGTAAGACAGCGAACCATGACCCGGGAGGAGTGCTCCGAGTGGGCGGGAGAACCTGTGGAGACATTTGCGGAGAGTCCGGAAGCGGTTCAGAGGCTGCTTGACCTCATTGGAGAGAAGATGAAGTAAAAATAACGCATTTTATCAGGGACGGCAAACGGTATACGCCGGCGGTGAAGGACCTTTGGAGCCGCAGACAGAATGGAGGGACAAACGATGACGCGAATATGTTTGGTCGAGGATGACAGGGAGATTGCAAAGAACCTTGTGCTTTTGCTTCGCTCGGAAGGCTTTGCGGTTACGCACGCTCCCACGCGGGAGGAGGCATTTGCCGCAGCGGAGGAACATAAATTTGATCTGGCGCTGATCGATATTGCGCTGCCGGATGGAAACGGTTTTACGGTATACACGAAAATTAAGGAGACTCAGGATATTCCTGTGATCTTTCTGACCGCGTCGGGCGATGAGACGAGTGTCGTCACAGGTCTTAACATGGGGGCGGATGACTATATTACCAAGCCCTTCCGTCCGCGTGAGCTGATTGCGCGGATCGGGGCTGCCCTGAGAAAAAACGGGCGGCTGGGGGCAGTATTTGAGATCTGCGGGCTTTTTGTAGATGTGGCGGGAGGCGTGGTAAAGAAGAACGGCAGCGAGGTTTTTCTTTCCGCGTTAGAGTACCGTTTACTGCTGGTGTTTGTCAACAATCCCAGGAGTATTATTACCAGGGGGAGACTGCTGGACGAATTGTGGGATGCAGCAGGTGAATATGTCAATGACAATACATTGACCGTGTACATCAAGCGTCTGCGGGAAAAGATAGAAGACGATCCCGCAAATCCGCAGATCATTCTGACGGTCCGCGGGACCGGATATCGACTGGGAGGCGCCTATGCTTCGGAATAGGGAATTTCGGCAGTTTGCTGTGGTATACGCCTTCACAGCAGCTGTCACGGTCATACTTGGATTTATCATTCACTGGGCGGCCGGAATTCTTGCGGTCTTTTCTGCAGCCGCCTTTGGCACGGCGTTTTTGTTGTTTACCAGAGCCAGATACAGAAGTATTGCGCGCCTTTCCGGTCAGATTGATCTCGTGCTGCATCATGCGGACCGCCTGGATCTGGACGAACTGGAGGAGGGAGAGCTGTCGATTCTCCACAGTGAGATAACCAAAATGCTGCTGCGGATTCGGGAGCAGAATGAGGCGCTGAAGAAAGAAAAAATGCATCTTGCCGATTCACTGGCCGATATTGCCCATCAGCTCCGAACGCCTCTCACATCCGCAAATCTGATTCTGTCTTTGCTGGAGAAGGATCCTGACGAAAAGGAACGGAGGGCCTTTGTACGGGAAACGGAGGAGCTGCTGGTGCGAATGGACTGGCTGCTTACCTCCCTGCTGAAGCTGTCCCGTCTGGACGCGGGGGTCGTGGTATTTCAGAAGGAACCGGTTGACGGCTATGATCTGATCAACGCAGCGCTTCGCCCTTTACTGATCCCAATGGAACTGCATGGAATCGTGGTGCAGACGGATGTCCGGAAATCGGCGCCGTCAAAATCGGCGTCTTCCCAACCGGACTCCCCTGTGGTCATACAGGGGGATTCGGGCTGGCTGGCGGAGGCAGTTCAGAACATCCTGAAAAACTGTATCGAGAGCATCGGGGATAACGGAAAGATTGAGATCGGGCTGACGGATACGGTACTGTTTACTGAAATTTCAATTCATGACAGCGGGCCGGGATTTGAAAGCGCAGAGCTGCCCCGCATCTTTGACCGGTTTTACAGTGGAAAAAGCACGGGAAGCACAGGAAGGGCGGGATACGGGATTGGACTGGCTCTATGCAGGATGATTATCCTCCGGCAGGGCGGAACGGTTACGGCAAAGAACCACCCGCAGGGCGGCGCAGTTTTTGTGATTCGTTTTCCAAAGTGACGGATCTCTCACCTGAAAGTCACAGGAATGTAAGAGTAATTTTCTATTATATGAGTATACCATGTGGAAGGAGGCTCACATAATGGAGCTTATAAAAATTGATGATCTGTGCAAAGTATACGGCAGAGGTGAAAATCAGGTTGCCGCCCTTGACCATGTGTCGCTCACCATCGAAAAGGGAGAGTTTACTGCGATTACAGGGCCGTCCGGGTCCGGAAAATCGACACTGCTCCATATCATCGGCGGTGTGGATATGCCTACCAGCGGAAAGGTTTTTCTGGACTGTCAGGATATCTATGCGGGCGGCCATGACAAGCTGGCTATTTTCCGCAGACGGCAGGTAGGGCTGATTTACCAGTTCCACAACCTCATTCCGACCCTGAATGTGGTGGAAAATATAACGCTGCCTGTTCTGATGGACAGACGGAAGGTCAATGAGGAACGGCTGAACGAACTGTTGGAAATGCTTGGGCTGGAAGACCGCAGAACACATCTGCCCAACCAGCTCTCCGGCGGCCAGCAGCAGCGGGTATCCGTCGGGCGGGCTCTGATGAACGCCCCGCAGGTCTGCCTGGCCGATGAACCGACCGGAAGCCTGGACAGCCGCAACGGGCAGGAAATCATCAGTCTGCTGAAATTAAGCAATAAGAAATACGGGCAGACCCTCATCGTCGTCACGCATGATGAATCGATAGCCCTGCAGGCAGACCGGGTGATCGGGATATCCGACGGCAGGGTGGTACGGGACGAGAGGATGGTGTGAGAATGAATATTTTCCATAAGGTCACCCTCCAGAGCATGAAAAAAAGCCGTACAAGGACGGTTGTAACCATCATCGGGGTTATTCTGTCAACTGCCATGATTACGGCTGTCACGACGTTTTCCGTTTCACTGCTGAACTATATGATAAAAGGAGCGACGGTAAAATATGGCGGCTGGCACGTAGAATTTGTGGACATCGATTCTGCGTTTGCTGAGGAACAGGCCAGGGACCGCGATGTGGCTGATACGGCTGAAATTGATAATATCGGCTATGCGTACTTAAATGGCGGGAAAAATCCCGACAAGCCCTATCTGTTTATAACAGGATTCAGTAAAAAGGCTTTTGACACCGTGCCTGTCAGCTTAGTCTCCGGCAGGCTGCCGGAAAACAGCGGTGAGATTCTGGTTCCGGCCCATGTCGCCGCAAACGGAGGTGTTAATTTTTCCGTGGGGGATACGCTGTCCCTGACCATCGGAGGCCGTATGGCAGAAGATGGAAGTCTGGGTCAGCACGATCCTTTCCGCTCCAGGAATGAGCAGGGGAAGGCAATGGAAAAATTTGTGCCGCGGGAAGAGAGAACCTATACGGTTGTCGGGATCTGTGAAAGACCGGCTTTTGAAGAGTTTACCGCGCCGGGCTATACTCTGATTACGGCAGCGGACCCGGCAGATCAGACGGGCAGCTGCAGTGTTTTTGTCACACTGAAAAATCCGGGGAAGGCTGCTTCCTATATCAGCAGAACTGCCGGACAGAACGCTTATGTCCTGAATGACAATGTGCTTCGTTTTCTGGGAGTATCCAGCGATCGGCTGTTTAATACACTCCTGTATTCGGTGGGCGGGCTGCTGACTGTGCTGATTATGACAGGCTCGATTTTTCTGATTTATAACTCATTTACCATCTCTTTAAGCGAACGGACGCGACAGTTTGGCATTCTCGCATCCGTGGGAGCTACGGCAGGACAGCTGCGTAACTCGGTGCTGTTTGAAGGGCTCTGTATCGGTGCGGCCGGTATCCCCACAGGCATGATTATGGGCATTGGCAGCATCAGCCTGGTGATATCTGCTGTAGCGGAGTATTTTAAAAATTTTGGTTACAGCACGGTGACGCTGTCTCTGACGGTGTCCGGCCCGGCCATAGCGGGAGCAGCGGTGATCAGCCTGGCAACTATTCTGTTCGCCGCCTGGATTCCGGCCAGGAAAGCAGCGGCCAGGCCTGTGATGGAAAGCATCCGTCAGACCAATGAAATCAAAGTCGAATCCAGGGACGTGAAAACGTCAAAAGCGGCGCAGCGCATCTATGGCCTGGAGGGAACACTTGCGCTGAAAAATTTTAAAAGAAATAAAAAACGCTGCCGCAGCATTGTGCTTTCACTCACCTTAAGCGTTGTGCTCTTTGTGTCAGCCAATGCCTTCAGCGCCTGTTTGAAACAGGGGGCGAACCGGTCTGTTGTAAATTCGGATTATGACATCTGTTTTACGTCTCAGAATATCGACGAAAATGAATTGTTCCGGCTTTACGGCAGATTGAAAACCGCGGAGGGAATCAGGGAAAGCTCTTATCAGGCGCTGATGACGTATTCCTGCGCGGTAAAAGCCGGTGATTTATCGGACGATTACCGGAAATCCGCAGGGGCTGGGATACAGGAAGAGACAGTAAATCTGCCGATGGATATTCAGTTTATCGAGGACAGGGAATTTAGCAGCTTTATCGAGAGTCTGGGGCTGTCTCCGGAAGAATACACCGGACAGAATGCCAAAATGATTGCTGTGGCCAAGGAGAAGACGAAGCAGAAGAACAACGGGCAGAGCGGGCTGGAGGATCTGTTTGCAGAACGCACCATGCAGGTGTCGGTGACTCCCGGAGAAGAACACCCTGCAAAGCTGCAGGATTCAGCTCCGTCCAGATCTGAGAAACAGATAAGTCTTACATTGGTCGATACGATACCGCTGGATACGCTTCCCAGGAATGCTTCCGGGAAAAAGCCCTTTGTTTTTATGATTGTTGCGCCCTGGCAGTTAAGGGAATCGTTTGAAGCTTCCGAGGCCGGAGAGATAATGGGGCTGACTTTTCGGTCGGATACCCCCTCACAGTCGGTGGCTGAGATGAGAGAGATCATTCAGGAATCAGGCATTGCGGTGGATTACAATCTGTATAATGTGAACAAAATGTTTGAAGAAAACCGCAGCATTCTGTTTGTCATTCACGTATTTTCGTATGTGTTTGTGATGATGATTTCCCTGATTGCCGCCGCCAATGTATTCAACACGATTTCTACCAATATCAGGCTGCGCAGACGGGAACTGGCACAGCTGCGGTCGATTGGTATGGCTGACCGTGCTTTTGATAAGATGATGAATTTTGAGTGTATTTTTTACAGCCTGCGGACTCTGGGGATTGGGCTTCCGGCAGCGGGGATCTGCAGCTGGCTGATCTGCAGAGGCATGATTGCCGGCGGAGCGGACGTAAGCTTTGCGGTTCCGTGGGGCAGTATGGCAGTGAGTGCATTGAGTGTGTTCTTTATCGTGTTTTTTACAACGAAGTATGCGGCTGGAAGAGTAAAAAAAGAAAGTATCATAGACGCGCTTCGGGATGATATTACCTGAGTAAAAGGGCCTGGCGGTAACGCCAGGCCCAGATTCGTTATTTTCTGATTGTTCCGGTTCCGCGAACCGTTTATTTGCTACAGATCCAGTTTTAAATCCCCCTCTTTAATCCAGCCGGCTTTTCTTAAACATGCTCCGAAAACCAGTGTCAGAACGGCGGGCAGCAGGAAGCAGACAAACAGAATCCCGGTCCACATTCGGGCTCCGCCGCCCATGGCGGTATAGATGCCGATGGGGCCGACCAGGCCGCAGGTTCCCATACCGGAAGCCGTTTCGATATTTTTCATCTGGAATACTACGGTGGCAGCCGGGCCGGTTATAAGGGAGGCCAGTGTGGGGGCGATCCAGATTTTCGGATTCTTTACGATATTGCCCATCTGAAGCATGGAGGTGCCAAGCCCCTGGGCCAGCAGGCCGCCCCAGCCGTTCTCACGGAAGCTTAAGACGGCAAAACCGACCATCTGGGCGCAGCAGCCGGCCGTAGCCGCACCGCCCGCCAGACCGTCGAGCGCCAGCATGATACAGATGGCGGCGCTGCTGATGGGCAGCGTTAAGGCGATTCCGATGAGGCCGGATACCAGAATGCCCATGAAGAAGGGCTGCATCTCCGTGGCCGTCTTAACCAGGTTTCCGAAGGCTGTCATAAAGGCGGCCACACCGGGGCCAACAAACTGGGCGATCAGTACGCCGGAGATGATGGTGACACCGGGGGTTACGATGATGTCGACGCGGGTTTCCTTTGATACAATTTTTCCCAGTTCCGCAGCCACGACGGTGGCGACCAGTGCGCCCACCGGTCCGCCCAGCTCGTTGCCGGCGATTCCGACTGTAGCGGCAGAGAATAAGACCAGCTGCGGCGCCTTCAGCGCATAAGCGATCGATACTCCCAGCGCCGCGCCGGTCGCACTTTTTGCGTAGGCCGCGATGGTGCCGAATAATGCGACACCGGTCTTGTCGCCCAGTGTTGCAAAGATCGTGCCGATCAGCAGCGAGGCAAATAAGCCAAATGCCATGGCACCCAATGCATCAATGAGATAGGTCTGGACGGTGATGTTGACGTTTTTTCGTTTCAAAAACTCTTTCACGCCTGTTTTTTCCATGTTAGAAATCTCCTTTATGTATTTGTCTGTTACAGGTGCACACATTTGGCGGAAATGCCAAAGCAGTTAGTTATGTATTTTACCATAGAAATGGGAAAATGCAAGAATAATATGAAAAAGGATCAGCCGGGGGAGCTGATCCTTTTTTCGGAGAAGGTATTTCGTTTCTTATGGGGTGTAGCAAAAACTATATAATGTATTGGGGGGGTTTACGATTATTAATATAACTCATCCGTACAAAAAAGTGTTCACAAACTTTGAAAAAATAAAAAAGAAAAATTGTGCGTTTTACCAGTATAAAAGTATCGGTTATAAAAAATAGATAAAAGCGGCAGCTCACTGTTCTGAGTTTTGCATCAAGTCACCACCCCTCATGACTACGAAAAATGTCCTGAATGACTGCAGTTCCCATCTGAATCCTTTCATTTCCGATCATTCTTTTCATAAAAAAACGCTGCCTTATACGAGAAAAAACCGAAAAATGAGGACTTGTGTCCTTTTTGTCTCTGCTATTTGCCTAAAAATCGTCTCGTAAAAATGTGATATTTTCACAAAGTGGATAATAATTCCTCATAAAAGGACATAAGTCCTTTAAAAAAGAAAAAAACCATTGCTACAATGAGGATATTCCAAAACATAAAGAGACATAAGCACCATTGAAAAAAGAAAGAGGTGGAATACATGAATAAGGTTTTAGACATTGTCACATCGAAGGGGCTGACGTATGAACAGAAGGTGGTAGCCCTGGCACATGCTGCGGAGAACAGTCTGGAGGTACTGGATATACCGGATAGGACCAGGCACTATATGGAGACCGGAGCGATCTGTGATCTGGACGAGGGACATGCCCCGTACCGGCCGAGATATATCATGCCGGATTACGAGAAGGCTGTGAAGAACGGGTGTGAATTTCTGCAGCTGGATCCGCCGAAGGATCTGGACGAGGTACTTCAATTCCTGGAGATTTTTTACCGCCATGTTCCTTCTATTACCAGCTATCCCGTTTTCCTGGGAAATATCGATAAGCTGATCGAACCGTTCCTCGAAGGCGTGAGCGATGAGGAGGCGGAGAAGAAGCTTAAGCTGTTTCTCATCTATCTCGACCGGACGATTACGGATGGCTTCTGCCATGCGAATCTGGGACCGGAGGAGACGAGAACCGGACGGATCATCTTAAAGCTGGAAAAGGAACTTCAGAATGCGGTGCCGAATCTGACCTTAAAGTACGATCCGGACATCACACCGGATTCCTACGGAGAACTGGCTCTCTATACTTCCCTTTACTGTGCGAACCCGGCGATCTGCAATCACCGGATGCATAAGGAGACGTATGAAGATTACGGCATTTCAAGCTGCTACAACATACTTCCCATTGGCGGCGGTTCCTACACTCTGACGAGGATCGTACTTCCGAAGCTTGTGCCGGAGGCAGAGAGCAGGGAACAGTTCTTAACAGAATTCCTTCCGGACTGCTTAAGCCATATGGGAGATTACATGAATGAACGGATCCGGTTTCTTGTGGAGGAATCCAATTTCTTCGAGACATCATTTCTTTCCCGGGAGGGATTTGTTGAAAGGGATAAATTCCTTGCCATGTTCGGAATCGTCGGGCTGGCGGAATGCACCAATATGCTGATGGGCGACCCGGAAAAAATCTATGGTCATGATAAAGAGGCAGATGATCTGGCTGACCAGATCATGCAGGTGATCGCAGATTATGCAGAGCACTCGAAGGCCCTTTACTCGGAGGTATTCGGCGGCCGCTTCGCACTTCACGCACAGGTTGGCATTGATTCGGACCACGGCATCACCTCCGGTGTGAGAATCCCGGTTGGGATGGAGCCGGAACGCATGTATGACCACCTTCGCCACAGCGCCAGGTTCCACCGCTTTTTCCCAACCGGCTGTGCGGATATCTTCTCCTTTGATCCGACAGGAAGAAATAATCCGGCTGCCATGCTGGACATCGTAAAAGGAGCGTTCTCTCTCGGTGATAAATACATAAGCTTTTACGCCTCGGACAGCGATCTCGTCAGAATCACCGGATATTTGGTAAAGCGCAGTGAGATGGAGAAATACTACGAGGGAGAAGCGGTACTTCAAAATACCGTGTATCTCGGCGGCGACAATTACCGGAATGCACATCTGGAAAACAGGAAGGTGAGGGCGTTATGACCCGGTTTTCTCCCGAGGCGCCGATCAACAAAATTATCCCGCTGAGTGTCGTGGATGGCCCGGGCTGCAGAACTTCCGTATTTGTACAGGGCTGCAACATTGCCTGCGCCTACTGCCATAATCCGGAGACACAGCAGTTATGCCGCGCCTGCGGAATCTGCGCCGGGCAGTGCCCGGCCGGAGCGCTTTCCATTGAAGAGGGAGGCGGGGAGTCATCAGAAAAGCGGATTGTATGGAATGAGAAATTGTGTATCCAGTGTGACAACTGTATTCGTGTCTGTCCCTATTTCGCTTCCCCGAAGGTACGCCGAATGAGTGCAGAGGAAGTGTGGAGAGAGATCGAAGATAATATGCCGTTTATCCAGGGGATCACGGTCTCCGGCGGCGAATGTACGCTGTACCCGGAGTTTTTGACGGAACTCTGCCGGAATGCGGGGAAAGCGGGGCTTACGTGTTTCTCGGACAGCAACGGCTGTGTCGATCTGTCTGAATATCCGGAACTCATGGCGGTTACGGATCAGGTGATGCTGGATGTAAAGGCATGGGATTATGAGGTCTTTAAACGGCTGACAGGCGGCGACGGTTCCGTTGTAAAGAAAAATTTAATATACCTGGCGGAACAGAAAAAGCTGTATGAAGTGAGACTGGTCTGTCTGGATGGTGAGACAGATATGGAAGCGGTTATCGCCGGTGTGGCTGACGCGGCAGCCCCGTATTTAAAGGAGTTCCGGCTGAAGCTGATTACGTTCCGTAAGTATGGCGTGAGGGGCAGGCTGGAGAAACGGAACAGCCCGCCGCCGGAGCGGATGGAAGAACTGAGAAATCTGGCTGTCAGATGCGGATTTCAGGAGATTCAGGTGGTATAAAAATTATTTAAAATAAAACTATAAAATGTAAATGGAGGAATTGATATTATGAAGCTCAGAAGAGGAATTGTATTCGGATTAACAGCAGTAGTGGCACTGTCTCTTACAGCATGCGGAGGTGCAAAAACAGGAAGTACGACGGCAGAGAGCGCGAAGACAGAAAACACGAAGACAGAAAATGCAGGAAACGCAGACAGCGGGACATCGGAAGGCAAGAGCAGTTTTTCCGTTGCCATGATCACGGATACAGGCGGAATTAACGATCAGTCCTTCAACCAGTCTGCGTGGGAAGGCCTGACCGAGTTAAAAGAAGAAAAAGGCGTGGAAGTAAACTATATTGAATCGAAACAGGCCTCCGATTTTGTTACGAACCTGGAGAGACTGGGGGACAACGGAGCCAACCTTTTGTGGGGCGTGGGTTATGCCTGTGCAGACGCAGTTCTGGAAGCTGCAGACAGCAATCCGGATATTCAGTATGCAATCATTGATAACGCCTACGATGATACGCCGGCCAACGTAACGGGGGTTATGTTCCGGGCGGAGGAGCCCTCTTTTATGGTTGGCTACGTAGCGGGGCGCATGACGGAGACCGGAAAGGTCGGCTTCGTGGGAGGAATCTCCTCCGGTCTGATCGACCAGTTCCAGTACGGGTATGAGGCTGGCGTCAAGTATGCGGCAAAGGAACTGGGCAGGGATATCGACATATCCGTCCAGTATGCGGAGAGCTTCAGCGATGCGGCAAAAGGGAAGGCCATTGCCACAAAGATGTATTCAGACGGATGTGACGTGATCTACCATGCGGCAGGCGGAAGCGGAACCGGCGTTATCGAGGCCGCCAAGGAAGCTGACAAATGGGTGATTGGTGTGGACAGAGATCAGGCTTACTTAGCTCCTGAAAATGTTCTGACCTCAGCGCTTAAGCTGGTAGGAAAAGCAGTTAAGGAAGTTTCCATCGAAGCCATGGAAGGCAAAACGATCGGCGGACAGACTCTGACCTTCGGTTTAAAGGAAGACTGCGTGGGCATTCCGGAGGAACACGGCAACATGGCCGACGGCGTCTACGAGGATACATTAAAGGTAGCGGAATCCATCAAGAATGGGGAACTGGTTCCGCCAACGACAAAAGAAACGTACGAAGCATTCACAGCAGAATAGGGACTGCGGTGTAAATTTGAAAGGAGAAATCGAGATGGCCACGGTGAGCAGCGACTATGCGGTTCAGATGCACGGGATCACGAAGCGTTTCGGGGCGTTTTATGCTTTAAAGGATATGAATCTGGACGTAAAAAAGGGCAGCATCCATTCCCTGCTGGGTGAAAATGGGGCGGGAAAAAGTACACTGATGAATGTGCTGTACGGTCTGTATCAGGCCGACGAGGGCGAGATTTACATAGGCGGTAAGAAGACGGATATTAAAAATCCCAATGCGGCGATAGCAAACGGCATCGGCATGGTTCACCAGCATTTTATGCTGGTAGAGGATTTTACGGTGACACAGAACATTATTCTTGGAAATGAGACCACCTCCCACGCAGGAATCGTGGATATGAGGAAGGCCAGAAAACAGATTCTGGGAATCGTTGAAAAGTACGGTCTGGAAGTTGATCCGGATGCAAAGATCAGTGATATTTCCGTGGGAATGCAGCAGCGTGTGGAGATTTTAAAGGCGTTATACCGGGGAGCCGAGCTGCTGATCTTAGATGAGCCCACCGCGGTTCTGACCCCTCAGGAAATCGAGGATCTTCTTTCCATCATGCACAATCTGGTGGATGACGGAAAGGCCATCATCATTATCACCCACAAGCTGAAGGAAATCAAGGCATCCTCCGACACCTGCACCATTATCCGCCGCGGAGAGTACATTCGCACGATACCGGTCGAAGAGGTGACGGAGCAGGAGCTGGCGACGCTCATGGTAGGCCATGAGGTAAAGCTGGTGGTAGACAAGACGCCGGCAAAGCCGGGGAAAGCCGTGCTGGAGATTAAGGATCTGGTGGTGAAAAATGAAAGGAAGCTGGACGCGGTAAAAGGCTTAAACTTAACCGTGAGGAAAGGGGAAATCGTGGGAATTGCCGGTATTGACGGCAACGGCCAGAAGGAGCTGATCGAGGCAATTAACTGCCTCGTTCCCGCGGAGAGGGGGACCATTACGGTAAATGGGAAATCGGTTGGCAACACCAATCCGCGCAGCGTCATTGACAGCGGCATCAGCACAATACCGGAGGACCGGCAGAAGCGCGGCCTGGTCCTGGATTTCTCCGTCAATGAAAATGCCGTGCTGGAGCGATACCGCCAGGAACCATTTTCCAGAAAGGGCATCCTGAATAAGAAAGAGATGGAGCAGTTTACGAAAAAGCTGATCGAGGAATTTGACGTGAGGCCGGAGGACTGCGGTTCGAAACGGGCGGGCGGTTTATCCGGCGGAAACCAGCAGAAGGTGATCATTGGCCGTGAAATCTCCATGAATCCGGATGTACTGATTGCAGTTCAGCCGACACGGGGACTGGACGTGGGAGCCATCGAGACGGTGCACAGGACGCTGATCCGCGAGAGAGACAAGGGAAAAGCGGTGCTCTTAATCTCCTTTGAGCTGGACGAGGTAATGAATGTCTCCGATACCATCGCAGTGATTTACGATGGAAAAATCCAGGATACGTTTCCGCAGGGGACCGTGGATGAAAATACGATAGGCCTGTTGATGGCAGGAGGGAAGAATCATGGATAAAACTGTTCATATTTTGAAGAAGCCGCTTACGATGACTCTGATTGCCATCTTCTTTGGTTTTGTGGTAGCCGGAATCATCCTGGCGGCAGTCGGGTATCCGCCGGTTCGCTCGCTGGGAGTCCTGCTGAACGGCGTCTTTTCCAGCCCCAAGCATATGTCCAACGTGATTATCAAAAGTACGCCGCTGATTCTGACCGGAATCGGAGTGGCATTTGCATTCAAGACCGGACTCTTCAACATTGGTGCGGAAGGCCAGTTTATTATGGGCTGTGTTGCGGCTACGGTAGTGGGAATTGTCTGTGATTTCCCGCCGGTCATTCAGATTCCGCTTGTTCTTTTCGCTGGAGCTGCGGCGGGGGCGGTGTATGGAGGAATCGCCGGATTTCTGAAGGCAAGATTCGGTATCCATGAGGTTCTCACCAGTATCATGCTCAACTGGATTGCACTCTATTTCTCCAATTATGTGTGTGGTCTGGAGCGTTTCCATAAGCCGGATACCATCGGTACGTATGCGATCAACCGCTCCGGCTATACGATGATTCTTGGAAATTACAAGGCGACGGAAGAAGGGAAAGCCGCCCTGATGCAGAATGAGTTCCTGCGCAATACGATCTTAAAGACAGACGTCAACGCCGGATTTATCATTGCCGTCATCCTGGCTGTGCTGGTGTCCTTTCTTCTTTATAAGACTGCAAAGGGATTTGAACTTCGCGCGGTGGGGGCCAACCGGTTTGCGGCAGAGTTTACGGGAATTAATGTGAACCGGAACATTCTTCATTCCATGCTGATTTCCGGTGCGATCTGCGGGCTGGCGGCGTCGCTTTATATAACTGGCAACTCTCCCCATGGAATCGCTACGCTGGCGGCATTTGAAAATACAGGCTTTAACGGGCTGGCAGTCTGTCTGATCGCGGCAAGCTCCCCGGTCGGCTGTATCTTTGCGGGACTGCTGTTCGGCGGTCTTATCTACGGCGGCCAGACACTGCAGTACGAGGTGGGCGCGCCCTCTGAGATCATCAACATTGTCATCGGCATCATTGTGTTCTTTGTTGCGCTGACCCATATTATTCCGCCGCTGGTGGAACGTTTGTCGAAGGGAGGAAAAAAACATGATTAACAGTATGACGCTGTTTATCGGCATTACACTTATGTATTCAACCCCTCTGGTTTTCGCCGCATTAGGCGGAGTCGTGTCTGAGCGGTCCGGAGTGACAAACCTGGGTATTGAGGGAATGATGACGATTGGAGCAGTTACGGGAGCCACGGTGGGCTATTACTCGGGAAGCGCCTGGGCGGGATTTATTGCCGCAGGGCTGGCCGGCGGACTGATCGCGCTTCTTCATGCGTTTGCTGCGATTACCTGCAAAGCGGATCAGACAATCTCCGGTATCGCCATTAACTTAATCGGACCGGGCGTGGCGCTCTTCGTCTGCCGTCTTTTATTTGACGGCGCGACCATGTCACAGCCGGTTCCGAATAAGATTGCGAAGCTGTTTGGAGGACTTAAAGTACAGGGGGCCCTTCAGAATTTAAATGTGGACGTAACGGTTGTCATTGCGTTTCTGCTGGCGGTGTTTATCTGGTTCTTTCTGTATAAGACGAAATGGGGGCTTCACATCAGGGCTGTGGGGGAGCATCCGGCGGCCGCGGATACCATGGGCATTCACGTGTACGTGATCCGCTATCTCTGTGTTCTGGTTTCAGGAGTGTTGGCGGGATTTGGCGGAGCCGCCATGACTCTGGCTATTATTCCCCAGTTTACACCGACCGCCATCAGCGGCCAGGGATTTATCGCACTGGCGGCGGTTATATTTGGTAAATGGACTCCTCACGGGGCGTACGGTGCCTGCCTGCTGTTCGGGGCGGCTCAGGCGCTTACGGTCACTCTGGGAGGCGGAAACTTTGCGGTTCCGTCACAGATTCTGGCCATGCTGCCGTATTTTATTACGATTGTGATCCTGATTCTGTTTGTGGGCAGGTCCTCTGCGCCGAAGGCGAGCGGGCAGCCGTATGAGAAGGGGGCAAGATAAGATCGAAGGGGACGCCTCCCGCCAGTCCAATCCGCCTGTGATGGGAAGTGGACTTTGCAGAGGATGTGAGGAAAAAGCCGGAAGGCGGCGGGCAGGAGACGGCTCATGTTTCCGGAGCGGACGGGACTAAGGGCGGACAGGAGCCAAACGGGGGTACCGGGCAATTCGACCGAACTCTTGATGAGTTCGCTCTCAGTGCCCTCAGATTTTCGTCCTGTAAACGAAAATCTGCCCCCCGTTTGGCTCCTGTCCGCCCTAAGTCCCGTCACACTCCGGAAAAAATCGCCGTCTCCTGCCCGCCGCCTTCCGGCTTTTTCCGGCGAGGGTACTGGAAGGTCCACTTCCCGTCACAGGCGGATTGGACTGGCGGGAGGCTGGGGGATGGATAGAATGTGTGGATAGGAGAAATGGGGAATAAAATATTGTAAAATTTGTGGGGGAATGGTAGACTTTTTGGGTGAAATGATGCAAACTAGAGGGAGAGGACAGTGAATACGGAGGAAAGGGGGGAGACTATGAATGATGTTGTGGCATTGATTAATGAGCTGCGCAGTGAGGAACGGGATTATTTGAATAATTATCTGGCGAATGCGCCGAAGTGGCTGCTGGAAGCGTTTCAGATCGTGCGTCTGAAAAAGGGAACCACGTTCATCCATGAAAACGCCCATGTGGACACTGTATACATTCTGGTAGAGGGGATTGTGAAAGCAACGGACTACCGGATTCAGGAGGTGGCGTACGATTATACCCGCTTTTATCCGATTGAGGTGTTTGGAGCCATGGAATTTCTTATGGGGTATGATCTGTATAAGACGACTTTAATGACGGAGACGGACTGCCGGTTCCTCTGTGTGTCCAAGGACCAGTTCAGCCGGTGGATGCTGACGGATATTCACGCGGTGCTGGAACAGGTGAAGGCCATGAGCGTTTATCTGGTAGAGCAGGTGAGGAAGGAACGTCTCTTTCTCTTCCTTCAGGGAATCGACCGGCTTTTTCTTTTGTTTATGCAGATTTACCGGGATTCTGCCAGACGGGGAGTCTGCCGGATCCATTTGACGAGAAAGGATTTGTCCAACAGCACGGGGCTGTGTGTGAAGACGGTGAACCGGTGCATCAGCCAGATGGAGGATGAGGGATACATTTCCCGGGAGGGAAGAGGAATTATCATCAGTGAGGAACAGTATCAGAGAATTAAATCGGCCATGGCGGATAAGATCGATGAGAATGATATTTAATTTGCAAAGAGAAAGGGAGGTTATTTATGACAAATTATTCGGAAAATGAAGGAAAACAGTATCACATCCAGGTAGGAAAGGGTGATGTGGGCCGGTATGTGATTATGCCGGGTGATCCGAAGCGGTGCGCGCTGATAGCAAAATATTTTGATGATCCGAAGCTGATCGCGGACAACCGGGAATATGTAACGTATACCGGAACGCTTGACGGGACGCCTGTCAGCGTTACCTCCACAGGAATCGGCGGACCGTCGGCTTCCATCGCCATGGAGGAACTGGTGATGTCGGGGGCGGATACCTTTATCAGGATCGGTACCTGCGGCGGTATGGATGTGAATGTAAAGAGTGGTGATCTGGTGATTGCAAACGGCGCCATCCGTATGGAGGGCACCAGCCGGGAATATGCGCCGATTGAGTTTCCGGCGGTACCTGATTTTGATGTGACCAACGCGCTTGTGGCGGCGGCAAAAAAACTGGAAAAACCGTACCATGTAGGGGTTGTGCAGTGCAAGGATTCCTTCTATGGCCAGCATTCACCGGAGACGAAGCCGGTATCGTATGAGCTGCTGAATAAATGGAACGCCTGGCTGCAGCTGGGCTGCAAGGCTTCCGAGATGGAGTCGGCGGCGCTGTTTATCGTGGCCAGCGCGCTGAAGGTGAGAGCAGGATCAGTATTCCTGGTTTTGGCTAACCAGGAGAGGGCGAAGCAGGGGCTTGAGAATCCGATCGTCCATGACACGGATGCGGCGATCCGGACAGCGGTAGAAGCGATCCGGCTGATGATTCAGGAAGAAAACGGGAAAAAATAAGGCGCGGTTAAAGCGCAGCAAATGGAAAAGGAGACGAATTATGAGTGTGACACCAACCGCCCACAATGGGGCAAAACAGGGAGAGATAGCGAAGACGGTTCTGATGCCGGGCGATCCGCTGCGGGCCCAATATATTGCAGAGACGTATCTGGAAAATCCGGTGTTAGTGACATCGGTGCGCAACATGTTCGGTTATACCGGAATGTATAAGGGAAGAGAGATTTCCGTGATGGGCGGCGGTATGGGAATGCCGTCTGTCGGTATCTACACGTATGAACTGTTCCATTTCTATGGTGTGGAGCAGATTATACGGATCGGCTCTGCCGGAGCGCTGCAGGATGGAGTGAAGCTGATGGACGTGGTAATCGGTATGGGAGCCTGTACGGATTCCAATTACGCGTATCAGTACGGCCTTCCGGGTACATTTGCACCGATTGCCGACTACGGTCTGCTGGCGAAAGCGGTGGATACGGCGAAAGCACAGGGAACGAATGTGGTAGTAGGCAATATTCTTTCTTCCGACATTTTCTACAATGCGGATACTACCGTGAATGATAAATGGAGAAGCATGGGCGTGCTGGCCGTAGAGATGGAAGCGGCGGCGCTGTATATGAACGCAGCAGCAGCGGGAAAGAAAGCGCTCTGTCTGCTGACAATTTCGGATCTCATCTATGGAGAGGAGAAATTAAGCGCCGAGGAGCGTCAGCTCGGTTTCGGGAAAATGATGGAGATCGCGCTGGAACTGTAGAACGCGTCCAGACATTGTTTTCCGGCAGATGAGCGTCACACTTTGCGGTAAAATTAGTTTACAGGAGGAAATTATGGACGGAAAAGAAATGTTAAAATATGTGGATCATACTCTGTTAACCCAGACAGCCACATGGGAGGAAATCAAAAAAATATGTGATGAGGCTATGGAATACGGGACCGCATCGGTCTGCATTCCGCCTTCTTATGTGAAGGCGGCAAAAGAGTATATGAAGGACCGCATGGCGGTCTGCACAGTCATCGGTTTTCCCAATGGTTATGCAACTACCGCAGTCAAGGCATTTGAGACGAAGGATGCTATTGCAGACGGAGCCGCCGAGATTGACATGGTCATCAACATCGGCTGGGTAAAAGACGGAAAATATGACGAGGTGGAAGAGGAAATCCGTACTTTAAAGGGCTGCTGCGGAGATAAGATATTAAAGGTTATCATCGAGACCTGCCTTCTTACGGAGGAGGAAAAAATTAAAATGTGCGAGGTGGTGACCCGTTCCGGCGCCGACTTTATCAAGACCTCCACCGGATTTTCCAAAGCCGGGGCGACCTTCGATGATGTGGCCCTCTTTCGGGCACACGTGGGCAAGAATGTGAAGATTAAGGCCGCAGGAGGAATCTCTTCCATCGAGGACGCTGAAAAATTCCTGGAACTGGGCGCGGAGCGCCTGGGAACCAGCCGGATGATTAAGCTGGTGAAACAGGAGAAGAGTGACGGGGGTTATTAATAACGGTAGGAATACCGGACTGTTTGGAGAAGAAAAGGAGGCCGTTATGGATCGTACGGAGGAACTGGCTGCACTTAAGGAAAAGCTTCCGGTGGAGGAACTGATATCCCAGGCATTTTCGGCCATGGCAAAGGCATATACACCCTATTCCGGCTTTCAAGTCGGAGCAGCGCTTCTTACGGCTGACGGAGTGATCTATCAGGGCTGCAACATTGAAAACGCGGCGTATACACCCAGCAACTGTGCGGAGCGGACTGCATTTTTCAAAGCTGTCAGCGAAGGTGTGAGAGAGTTTCAGGCGATCTGTATCGTTGGCGGGAAGGATGGGATTCCGTCTGGACTGACGGCTCCCTGCGGCGTCTGCCGCCAGGTCATGATGGAATTTTGCGACCCGGAGACATTTCAGATTATACTGCCTTCCGGCAGGGAAGAGTATGAGATTTATACGCTGAAGGAATTGCTGCCGGTTGGATTTGGACCGAAGAATCTGCTGTAGAAGGCAGAGATTTATGGAAAAGAAAATAAGAATATAAGAAGCGCTGTTTCTGGTCCTGAATAGACTGGAAATGCGCTTCTTTTCTTTAGAATTCTAAAACATGATCTGTCATTCCGAAGTTTCCCGTTCATAACAGAAACAGGAGGTCAGATGGTCATTGACCAGTCCAACCGACTGCATATAGGCGTAGATAATGGTGGGCCCCACAAATTTGAATCCCAGATTTTTTAAATCCCTGCTGATTTTTTCTGCTAACGGCGTGCTGGCTGGAATGTCAGACATGGTTTTCCAGGCATTTTTAATGGGCTTGTTATCTACGTAAGACCATAGGAAATGGTCGAGTGAACCGTATTTCTCACACAGAACAAAGTAAGCTCTGGCGTTGGTGATGGCCGCGTTGATCTTTAGGCGGTTTCGGACAATTCCCGCGTTCTGCATAAGCTCTTCTATCTTTTCATCGCCATAGCTGCTGATGACGGCCGGATCGAAATCATCAAAGGCTTTTATAAAGGCTTCGCGCTTCTTAAGAATGGTAATCCAGCTTAATCCTGCCTGCATCCCTTCCAGAATCAGCATTTTAAATAGTGTTATTTCGTCGTGAACGGGTTTGCCCCATTCGTTATCGTGATATTCCTGGTTCAGGATATCATGGGCGGCCCAGTCACACCGTGTAAGTTCGTTTGACATTGGTTATCCTCTTTCTGTGAAGGTGTCGAGTTTCTTTTGAAATGATTCCATGCTGTCTGATATTCCGGTTCCAATTTAATCATGGATCAATCTGAAGGGCGGCCTGGAAGGCATCGGGAATATAGACAGGCGATATTAGATAAGTATTCTTATTTTATCATAAGTCTTCGGGAAATGCCATCATCGTTCCGGGAATTTTAGGTGAGAATTTAAACTACATGCTCATTTAACCATTCTAATGCATATGCCGCATAGAGACGGCTGCCGTTTAATAAAGCTGATTCGTCCAGATCAAAACACTCGTGGTGCAGCGGCCAGGAGGTTTTCCGGGTACCGTCGCTCGTTCCCAGAAATACCATGACGCCGGGGACTGCCTCTAAGTATCGGGAAAAATCTTCGGAGGTCATGCTGGCAGGGCGTTCTACGAGGTTATCTTTTCCCCATACAGTCAATGCCGCTCTTTTGGCTGTGCCGCAGCAAGCGGCATCATTGACTGTCGGGAGCAGGGAAGGCGTGTAGGTGACCTCGAAAGAACAGCGGAACATGGAAGCTGTGTGCGCGCTGTAACGAGTAAGCGATTCTTTAAAGTAATCACTGAGCTCCTTGTCAAAGAAACGGATGTTTCCGGATAAAACAGCTTCCTGGGCCAGCAGATTTACTTTTGTTCCTGCTTGAAAGACGCCAATGGTAAGAACAGCCGGTTTCTGAGGATCAATTTCTCTGCTGATGATCTGTTGGAGATTGATTGCCAGGTGGGCACCTGCAAGGAGGGTATCAGACCCCAGATGAGGGGTGGCCCCATGACCTCCGGGGCTGGTAAGGCGGATGGAAAAGTCATCGACGCCTGCCATACAGGGGCCTGGCAGAATGCAAATGTTCCCGGATGGAAGATCAGGCTCTACATGGAGGGCGAATACAGTATCCACACGATCCAGCATACCGTGGTCGATCAGCGTTCTGGTTTCTTTTCCGGTTTCTTCCGCCGGCTGAAACATCAGCCGTACTGTGCCGGAAAAAAGGTCCCGGCTGTCCTGCAGAAGCCTCGCTGCACCCAGCAGCATGGCGGTATGGGAATCGTGTCCGCAGGCATGCATAACGCCCGGAAACTGTGAAGTATACGATGAATCTGATTTTTCAGTAAGCGGAAGCGCATCCATATCGGCGCGCAGAAGTACTGTTTTAGCGTGATTACCTGTCTCGTAATCACGAAATTCGACCGTATTGGGCCGGGAACCGGTGAGTTCAGCCGGGCTCGTCTGTAGACCGGTAATCTCAGCCAGAACGTCGGTTTCATGCAGGGTACGGTGGGGAATTCCCATTTTTTCCAGTTCATCTCTGATCAGGCGCTGGGTCTGGAATTCCTGCCCGCTCAGTTCCGGACATTTGTGTATTCTCCTTCTTATGCTGATAATATAGTCTGATAACATTGAAAAATCTACCATCTTAAAAATCCTCCTGTCGGTGTATCTCTTCTTTGTACTGGGCCGGTGTCATATTTGTATATTTTTTAAACAGTTTCGAAAAATAGTTGGGATCGCTGATTCCGACAGATTCTGCAATTTCATAGATCCGGAGGTTTCCGGTCTGCAGTAATCTTTTCGCTTTTTCGATCCGTAAGGTTGCTAAGTAATCCACAAAATTCATCTGAGTGACTTCTTTGAAAATACGGCTCAAATAGGACGGGTTGACGTAATTGATTTCTGCAATTTTCTTCAGTGTCAGAGTTGATTTGGACAGATTCTCGTTGAGATATTGCAAAATCGTGTGGATGAGTTTGTTTCCCCTTGCATCGGTATATAAATTTACCTGATAAAGAGTGAAACGCACCATCTGAAGAACGTATTGCCGGATATCTTTTTCATCAGTCAGCTTCAGAATATGTGTGTAGGGCAGGTGATCCGTATTATATATTTCATTGTAGGAGATTCCTTTGTCCCTCAGCGTTGCAAGCACAATATTAACAATGGAAAGAGACAGTACCATTACGTCGGAAAGAACATGGCTGGGAATACGTTCCAGCGAATCATAGGCCGCTTCGACGCGCTGCAGTGCAGTATCCTCCTGGGGAAGCTGCATAAAGAGGGGAAGCTCTTCCATTACTGTGTTGATCAGATTCTGCAGTTCCTGTTGATTCTGTTCCTGGGGCGGATTGGCCAGAAATGATTTGTTATGGCTGTATTTGGCGACCTGGGAGTTTTGGTAAGCCTGACGGTAGGAACTGCGGATATCCTCGAGGCGCTCTACCGGTGTCCCGACACCTACATAGGATTTAATCCCCAGTTTATCCATCAGCAGGGTGGAAAAATGGAAGCCGTAATTGTACAGATTGATTTTTCGGTTTTCAGTCAGTAAGACAAGATTCATATGAATATCCTGAAAGACCAGCAGGCCATTGATTCTTTCCGCGGCAGTATGAAGGATTTCCCGGCACTGGAATTGCTGCATAATACTTTCTTCAATGTCCTGGCTGACATTCAGTGTCAGAAGAAGGATATTGAAGAAACCGGAATCACGATGCAGCGGGATCTGGTAATAATTTAAGTTCTCCCACAGGTAATCGGAAGAGAGGCTGCTGACCATCATATTGCTTAAAAAATTTTGTATAATATAGTCCCGGTTTTCGTTCAGCTTTTTTTGCAGAAGTTCATGCTGATAGAGTTTTTTCTGTTCTTCCCGGATTGAATTGCGTATTTCGGTTACTGTCCGGATCAGCTCTTCTCTTTTGATGGGCTTTAACAGAAAGCTGGATATTCCAATTTCAAGGCCCTGTTTGGCATAATCAAATTCATCATGCGCGGTAAGGATAATGATTTTAATGTGTGGGTATTCTTCCAGAACCATTTCGGCAAAATCCAGGCCATTTATAAACGGCATTTCAATATCAGTGATGATGACATCCGGTTTTCGCTCGGCGATCAGTTCCAATGCCTGGTTTGCGCTGGATACATCATCGGTGATAACATAATCCAGTTCGTTCCATGGGATACAGATCTTAAGCAGTCCCCTCATCTTATCTTCATCATCTACAATCATCACTTTTATGGGCTGTGGCTGATACATTTTGTCAGTCCTCCTAAAATGGTATTTTAATGGTGACAGAAGTTCCCTTTCCTTTTTGGCTGTGCAGTTCTACGGCACCTTTTTCAGGGTAAGAAATATGGACCCGTTCAATTGTACCTGCCAGACCGAAGCTGTCCCTGGGCGAGGGACTGGAAGAACGCAGGCTTTGCAGCAGGTTTTCGTCCATTCCTACTCCGTTGTCGGAGACCGTCAGACAGATCAGTTCGTTCTGACGTTTGACAGAAATTATGATGATGCCGGGCTCTCCCAGGGGTTTGATCCCGTGATAAACCGAATTTTCAACCAGTGGCTGAAGAAGGAGTTTTATAATCTCATGCTGGTACAGCGTTTCATCCACATCATAGGTTACGGTAAATAATTCCTCGTAGCGCAGGGAGAGAAGGGACGTGTAATCCTTTATGATCTGCAGCTCCTGCTCCAGGGTTATAAACTGTTTTCCCCTGCTCAGACTTTGACGGTAAAAACTGCCCAGTGCAGTGATGGCGTCATAGGCCTGGCAGGTATCTCCAGTGAGTACAATGTACCCGATGGTATCCAGAGTATTATACAGAAAATGAGGTTTCATTTGCTCCTGAAGAGCACGCAGCTCCGTCTTCCGCTTTAGTTTCTGTTCCTGGACCAGGCTGTCCATGAGAAATTTAAGCCGTTCAGTTAAATGGTTGTAATGAATTTCCAGGAGCCCCAGTTCGCTGTCCGGATGACGAACGGCAACGGGTTCAAAATTTCCATTTTCAGCGCGCCCCATAGCCTGGATCAGCTGAGAAACCGGAGTCTGAATGGATTTCGCAATGATAATGACGCAGATCAGCATAAGCACCATATTGATGAAAAAAATCCAGAAGGATATATGAAGCAGGGAGGTGCTGAGTGTGGACTCGTATTTTAAAGGGAAGGTGGCAGTTAATTTCCACTGATATTCAGGAATATAGATTCCAGCTGACAGAGAACCCTGACCGCTGGTGCTGTAGTATGAAGAGTCAGGGCCGATGAAACGGCAGATCCTGTGGTGATCTCCCCCTTCCTTTATATTGCCGTAAGTGCTGATGATTTCTCCTGAGTTGTCATACAGAGTGATTTCTATATCCGATGGATTAAAGACGTGCTCAAAGATCTGGTTAATAGAGCGCGTTGGGATATTCATAATAGAGAATCCAATCGGTTTCTGGGTCTCCAGATCATTGATAACCCGGATTGCTGACATAAAATCTTCCGAGTAGTCGGGAAGGAAAATGTTACCGGCATGAAGAGAGAGAATACAGCTGCCCTTCGCCTCCATGGCGATTTGATACCAGGGAGCCTCTGTGACAGAATGAATAACCGGTGTCTTAATGCCAAACTTATCAACCCCGTAAAGCTGTCCTTTTAAATTCATTATATAGATAGAGTCGAGATGGCTGTAACTGTCAATGATGGTAAACAGATAATTATCATAGAATTTCCAATCCGACGGTTTTAACGGGAGTTTTGTGAGATCAGAGATTCCGCTTTTCAGCAGAAGGCTGTAGCTGTTATTGGTATTTTCCACCATTTCCACAATATTGGAACGAATTGAAGTGAGCGTCTGCCTGGAATGCTGCTCCATGTTGGACAGGACGTGGTCCTTTGAAACATAGCGGTATGAAAAGTAAGTCAGAATAACGCTGAGTAACAGAAAACCAAAAAAGACCGTGCTGATTTTTCTCGATATTTTACTGTGAAACGCCCAGTTCCACAGGTTTAATCCGGTGTGTTTCCGTTTCCCCATAAATGAATTCCTCCCCTGATATGATGACATCATATCACGGAAAATTTTAAAAGTAAACAAAGCGAAAAATGAAGTAAAAAATCTGCTAGAGATAGTAACCGATTTACTATATGGCAATTGATCCTTTCGCTAAATAGTAAGTTAATCACCAGAAACAGTAAAATCTCTCTCTTTCATGAACACGCAGGAATGTGTAGAATAGAGTTACATTCACAAGGGCGCGCTTTTGAATCAAACAGCAGGTAATTAATATCAAAATTGGAGGAGCGGAAGATGAAAAAGAAAACAATTCGAACAATCACGGCACTTGCACTTGCGGGTACAATGGCTTTGGGCCTGACTGCCTGCAGTACAGGGACAGGAAACAATACAGCCGGTGGGGATACCACCGGAGCAGAAACGGTTAAGGAAACCACCCAGGAGGCAAATGCCGGGACGGAGGAAGTGCCCGTTATAAAACTGTGGCACATATTTGGAGGAGATACGGATCCGAATAAGGCGATTATTGATCAGGTGGTGAAAGATGCAGAAGAAAAATTCCATGTTAAAATTGAGTCCGATACGGCTGAAAATGAAGCATATAAGATGAAATTAAAGGCCGCTATTGCAGCAAACGAGACTCCGGACATCTTTTATACATGGGGACACGGTTTTATCAAGCCGTTTGTAGAAGCAGGAAAGGTAGAGGCACTGGACGATTATCTGACCGATGATTTCAAATCACATCTGGGGCCGTCTACGCTGACCGGTTTTCAGTTCGATGGAAAAACGTATGCGCTTACGACAGATCAGTCGGTAGCATGCATGTTTTATAATAAAGAGATGTTCGAAAATCTGAATCTGGAAGTCCCCGAGACATTTGATGATTTTCTGACAGTGTGCCAGACATTCCTTGATAATGGAATTACACCGTTGACTGTAGGCGGTAAAGAACCGTGGACGATTGCCATGTATCACGATCTTCTGGCACTTCGGGCTGTTGGAAGCGAAGGCGTAAAGGCTGCTACAGGAAAAGAAACAGGATTTGATGACCCGGGCTTTTTAGAGGCAGCCCAATGTCTGAAAAAGCTGGTAGATATGGGGGCATTTCCGGAAGGATCTGCCGGTATTTCAAGAGAGGAATCAGAGGTTCCGTTCCTTCAGGGGCAGATACCGATGTATTTAAACGGAAGCTGGACGGCCACGAGAGTATATAAGGATTCCTCCCTGGTACAGGGAAAAATCGGAGTATTCCCATTCCCGGTATTAAAGGACGGAAAATCCGGAGTAACAGATTTTACAGGCGGACCGGATACGGCATTTGCGGTCAGTGCTGCTACAAAGGATCCGAAACTTACAACCGAGGTGGCCCAGTACATTTCTTATGAACTTGCGATCGGAAAATATAAGATCGGCTCCAGCATCCTTCCGTATGTGAATGTAGATGTGGATGAGTCGGAAATCAATCCGCTTTTAATGGAAATTTACGATTTCACAAAGGATGCCACAAGCTATACAATCTGGTGGGATAATCTGTTGGAAGGAAAAGATGCAACGGTATATTTAAACAAGCTTCAGGAACTATTTGTCGGAAGTATTACGCCGGAGCAGTATGTGGCTGAACTGCAGAAACTGAATCAGTAAACAAACGGAAAGGGGGCTGGAGACAGTCCCCTTCATGAAAAAGAATGGAGGTTTTTTGTGAACCGAGTACTGTCAAATAAAAAGGCTGTGTTTATTTTCCTGTTTCCTGCGCTGATTCTGTTTTTAACCATTATCATAGTGCCGATTTTTATGTCCATGACGTACAGTCTTACAGAATGGGACGGAATCGGGAAAAAGGTATTTACTGGATTCGATAATTATAAAGAACTGTTCCTCACCAACAGTGACGGCTTCTGGAGGGCAGTGAAGAACTCTTTGATTTTTGCGGCCGGATCTGTCTTTGTGCAGCTTCCGATTTCTCTCATTCTGGCACTGATTCTGGCCCGCGGCGTAAAGGGAGAGCGCTTTTATGTCAGTGTATACTTTATCCCGGTTTTGATTTCTACGGTGGTTATCGGGCAGCTCTGGATGAAGATATACAATCCGCAGTATGGACTTCTCAACACAGTGTTAAGATCCATGGGGCTGGATAAGCTTGCTGGAAACTGGCTGGGAGATACGAAAAAGGTAATCTTTGCCGTGATTGTCCCGGTTCTGTGGCAATATATCGGATACCATATGCTTCTGATGTACGCCTCTGTCCGTTCTATCTCGGAGGAGATTTTTGAAGCGGCCCGTATTGACGGTGCCAATGGAATTCAGACCGCTCTTCATATTACCATCCCGCTGATGAAACCAATTCTGAAGGTCTGCGTGACTTTTGCAGTAGTTGGTTCTCTTAAGAATTTCGATCTTGTCTATGTCATGACAGACGGCGGACCGGCAGGGGCGAGCCAGCTTCCGAGTACATTGATGGTTGAAACCATATTCTCCAGAAATATGTATGGCTATGGAAGCTCGATGGCAATTTTCATTATACTGGAATGCTTCCTTTTCGCATGGTTGATACGCAAGGCATTTCGTGACAATGAGTAGGGGAGGACGTATGAAAAAAATAAAATTATCCAGGGTAATTATACAGGCCTGCCTGATATTTTGGGCGGCGATTCAGATATTTCCTTTATACTGGCTTTTGACTTTTTCTCTAAAAGACAACACGGAGATTTTTCAGGGAAACATGGTTGGTCTCCCTAAAGTCTGGCGATTTGAAAATTACACTCATGCATTTATGGGCGGAAATGTAGGGCGATATCTGGCTAACAGTATTATCGTTACGGCAGCCACAATTTTAATTGTATGTATCGCTTCTTTGATGGCCTCCTATGCTTTGATTCGTATGAAATGGAAGCTTCGGAAGACCTTCCAGCTGATATTTATCATGGGAATCACCATACCGATTCATGCAGCACTGCTTCCGGTGTTTATTATGATGAGGCAGGTGCATTTAATTAATACCTACTGGTGCCTGATTATTCCGTATTCGGCGTTTGCAGTGCCTATGGCGATTATGATCAGTTCCGGTTTTATCTCCTCTATTCCAGTGGAACTGGAGGAAGCCGCATGTATTGACGGCTGCAGTATTTACAAGATATTTATTCAGATTATACTCCCGCTCATGAAACCGTCACTGGCAACAATTGCCATTTTTACGTTTCTGCAGTCATGGAACGAGCTGATGTTTGCGGTCGTGTTTATCAGTAAACCGGCATACCGGACGCTGACGGTTGGCATACAGTCTTTAGTAGGACAGTACACGACAGACTGGGGACCGATTGGGGCAGGACTGGTGGTAGCCACCTTCCCTATCATTATTATCTATGTGATTTTAAGCAGACAGGTGCAGCAGAGCCTGATTGCCGGTTCCGTAAAGGGGTAGGTGCGAAAAATGGAAAGAGCTTATTTTGATGAGGTGGTTAACAGAAGGGGAACCAACTGCGCAAAATACGATGAAATGGATGAAAAATACGGAAAAGATGTTCTGCACTGCGGCGTGGCCGATATGGATTTTCGGGTGCCGGCACCGATTCGGGAAGCGTGCCGGAAGGTGACGGATCACGGAATATTTGGTTACACCAATCTGCCGTCCTGCTACCCGGCTGTTGTCAGAGAGTGGATACAAAGGGAGTACGGCTGTCTTGTCAAAGACGAATGGATCCTGTTCTCACCGCGGATTAATATTGGTCTGAATATGGCCGTGGAGACGTTTACGAAGCCTGGAGATAAAATTATTGTTCATACGCCGGCTTATCCGGCACTCACGGACGCGGTGAAAAAACATGACAGAACCATGATAGAGAGTCCGTTAGAGTGGAATGGAACACGCTGGAACATGAATCTGAGTGCACTGGAATCAGAGATGGATTCTTCTGTGAAAATGATGATTCTGTGCAATCCCCATAATCCGACAGGCCGTGTATGGGAGGCGGCTGAACTGAGAGCGGTGGAGTCATTCTGCCTGCGCCATGATCTGCTGCTGCTCTCTGATGAAATTCACGCCGATATCGTAAGGCAGGGCAGGAAGTTTTGCAGTATCCTGTCGCTCTCTGAACAGATGAGAAAGAAGATGATTGTATACCAGTCTGTTACGAAGACGTTTAACATTCCGGGAATTATGTTTTCTAATATGATCATACCGGATGATTCCATGCGTCAGGCAATGAAGAAGACTGTAGACCGGGAGGGATTCCATAATCCAAATATATTTGCAGCAGCAGTGATTGAACCTGCATACCGGGAGTGTGAACAGTGGAAACGGGAATTAAATCACCGCCTGGATGAAAACATGCGGTATCTTACTGGATATTTAAAGGAAAACATGCCGTTATTCGAACTGACGGAGCCGGAAGGAACCTTTCTGGCGTGGATTGATTACAGAAAAACAGGGCTGACGGAAGAACAGATTCTCCAGCTTTTTTTGGAGAAGGCGAAAGTATCTGTATATGGAGGCAGTCATTTTGGAGAAGCAGGGCGCGGCTATATCCGCCTTAACGCAGCGGTTCCGAAATGTGTGCTGGAGGAGATTCTGAACAGGATAGAGAAAGCTTATTTTCTGGTAAGTAATGAGGAAAAACATGTTCGATGAGATACAGGGATCCTCTGGTGAGGTCTTTTCCGAATGGATCATTTGTGGTACAATGAGACACAGCCGACAGTGTCCGGTGAACGATACCATTTGATTTTGGAGATAAAGATATGATAAACCGGATTATTATGATCATTATGGCGCTTGGCGCTGTAGCTGGCGGAATTGACCGCATCATGGGGAACCGCTTTGGATATGGAAAAAAATTCGAGGAAGGCTTTCAATATCTGGGACCTACCGCGCTGTCGATGGTGGGGATCATTTGTCTGGCTCCGCTGGTATCCGGGACGTTAGGGAAGCTGATCATTCCGGTTTACCGTTTTTTGGGTGTGGATCCGGCCATGTTTGGAAGTCTTCTGGCGATTGATATGGGCGGATACCAGCTCTCTATGGAACTGGCTGAGAATCCGATGATCGGAAGGTATGCGGGAATCGTGGCGGCTTCCGTGTTTGGCTGTACGATTGTTTTTACTGTTCCGGTGGGGATGGGTCTGATCGAAGAGAGAGACAGGACTGTATTTGCCAGAGGAATCATGCTGGGGCTGGCAGCCATGCCGGCGGCGCTGATTGCCGGAGGGGCTGTGTGCGGCCTGGGGTTTTGGGAGATTCTTCATCAGAATCTTCCTGTTCTGGTTCTGGCACTTTTGTTGGGAATTGGTCTGTACCGTGTCCCCGATGGCATGGTGAAGGGGTTTGAAGTGTTCGCTGTTTTAATCCGGGCAGTCATAACTGCAGGGCTTGTGCTGGCAGCGGTTACATATATGACTGGCTTTGTGGTGATACCCGGTATGGCTCCTGTCGAGGAGGCCATGGCGGTGGTATCGTCTATCGGTGTAGTGCTTCTGGGAAGTCTTCCGGTGACGGAATTTCTGCAGAGAATACTAAAGAGGCCGTGTACGGTCCTGGGAGCAAAAATCGGACTGGACAGCATCAGTGTATTAGGACTTTTGGTAAGCATTGTGAGTCCCATTCCGGCACTGGCCATGATGAAGGATATGAATGAGAAAGGAAAGCTGGTCAATGTGGCTTATATGGTAAGCGCGGCCTCCATGCTGGCGGCTCATCTGGGATTTACAGTGAGCACGGAACCGGATATGCTGCCTGTGCTGCTAATCTCAAAAGCGGCCGGCTGTACAGCGGCTGTTTTGCTTGGACTGGTTCTCCCGGAGGCAGATGGTGTTGGGTAAAGATATACCGGCGGTTAGCCGCAATCGTTTCTCTTTGTCAATGGAGAAACGATTGCGGCTGTACTTTTATCCCGCGATATACTGATATACTGTGCCGGCGGCTTTCGTTTACTCTGTTTTAGCCCCGTCTTTCCCTACGCGGGTGCCGTCCTCTAAAACTGTATCTTCAGCCATCCGGCCTTTGGTACCATCGGATACGGGGTTAAAATAATATTGTTTTCCGTCAATTGTATTCCAGCCTGTGACCATGGTGCCATCCGGCTTCAGATAGAACCAGCCTCCGTATGCCGGATCGAAAATCCAGCCGGTGGCCATCTGGCCGCAGGAAGGAGCATCTTCGCTCAGATAATACCAGAAGCCGTTTTGATTGATCCAGCCGGCGGCGATATATCCGCTCTCTTTAAAATAGTACCATTTCCCGTTAATCCTTTCCCAGGAGGAAGATGGATATGTTCCGTCCTCTCTCTGAAGCCACCAGCCTGTGCCGTTCAGAATCCACGTACCGCTTGTGGTATCAGATGTAATAGATGTGCTCGGAATGAATCCTGAGTAGCTGCCGGGACCAGCCGGAGAATAGGAATTCCCGCTGCTGCTGTCAGAAGAGGAGGAGCGGCGCGTAACGGTCACGGTACAGGAGGCATACCCCTCGCCGGCCCTCGCGGTGATGACGGCAGTTCCGGGACGGAGGGCCAGTATTTCTCCCTCAGGGCTGACATCGGCAATGGATGGATGATCGGAGGAGAAGAATACGGTTACCTCCTCGTCTGATTCTACCGTTACCTGAAGCTTGCAGGTCTCCCCCTGAGTCAGTGTGAGAGATTCCCTGTCTAAATGTACCTTCGCTGGAATCTTCTCTGTGATTTCAACGGTGCAGGAAGTTCGAAGGCTGTGGTCAGCCAGACTGACTGCGGTTACGCGGACGGTTCCGGCTGACCTGGCAGTCAGTACATGCACGGATTCCCCACTCTCTGAGAGGATATCCCCGGCCTCGATACTGCTCATGTCTCCGGCAATCTCCCAGTAAATCTGGTCAGTGCCGGGGTTGAAGTATTCGCTGTCAGAGAACAGCGTAGCAGTGAAATCAATCGGAAGCTCCTCACCAGGAGCTAATGCCAGTTTGATTTTCCCGTTTTTTGCAGCGCCGTCCTCAGAATACAGGTTCAGGCCGCCAGGGTAATTTACCATGTTTGAGCCGCCCTTTAAATACCCGCTCTCCATGGCCGCTGCAGCCGCAAAGGTCCAGCACAGACTGCTGATTCCCTGATGCTTTGGAACTGTAACCTGGTTTTCATCCCTTAAGTCATAGGAGGAAGGAAGGTTTACATGAAGCGGAGCCGCAGCAATACTGAGAGGATTTGGCAATGTCCTCATTCCATCTTCGGACAGTGACGGCCTTTTGGCCGCATTGGAACCGGAAGAGATCATGTGTTCTGTTTGATTCGCATTGGCCGGGCTGGATAAAGGTTCACGGATATTGGTCAGGGTGATCTTCTCCTTCATGGAAGGAGCGTTGGTATAAGCAAATATGGAGGGGTAAAGTCCGTTTTCCGAGATATCATGCCTCTCCCACGTACCATCCTCCAAAAGTTCGTACTGATAGGAGATTCCCTTCTGGCTTTTAATCCCGTCAATCCACCCGGGCGTGTTGTGTGCAAAAAAGAAACGTAATATATTTTGCCTGTCTTCCGGAATAAGGATTTTGACAATGACTTCAAACTCGGTTTCAGCGGGAAGCAGAATACCGGTATCCAGGCGCTCCGTATGAAATCCTCCGTATTTTTCATATCCAGATTTTGCTAAAAAAGGTTTATCTTCTCCGATTCTTACATAGATCCGATAGGAGAAATCCGGGTTGGACAAGATAAAACCGGCAGCCCGCAGCATTTCAGGGGCATGTCCAGTATGGAATACCTGTGACAATATCAGTTCTGTATAATCCTCCAGAGGCAGATCGATGGATCCATTGGCGGAATTGCTGTACATATGGCTGTAGTTATCAATACGTTCACCGGCTGGATAGACAACAGCCAACATTCCGGGATATCCGAGAAAGGCATCCTCATAGGAAATATAATAGTATCCTGTTCCGTCCGTTAATATTGGATCTGTTCCGTAAGAGTCTTTGCAGATCCAGGCCCCGTCCTCCTCAGGAGTCCATGCATTGCTTCCGGAACTGACCGTAAATTTTTCTTTGGGTACAGAATCGTCCCAGCCGACAATCGTAGTTGCATGGCCACCCATTAGTTCATCTGAAAGTTCAGGTGGAAGATAAAGATATCCGGGTTCAGCGGACGTATAGTAAGGGGGCAGGAAATACAGTCCGGAGTGAATTGCGCTGTAAGTCATAATGGCATTCTTCCAGTGCTCTTTATATCCTTCGGTATCGCTGGTCGGCAGCATATAAGCGTTCGGAATATGGTATTCCCGGGAGGTCCGGGAGGCATCAACATATTTTATATAATTGCTGGGTGTCTCCATGTAGCTTCCATCATTGGGATAGGGAGCTGCGGAATTTTTTACAGGCCCCTGCCAGTGGGCCAGGTAATTGAGTACTTCTATGGAACTGCCGCCGCGGTCCAGTTCATCGTCTTCCAGATCCATCCAACGGTAAGGAGAGCGTTTATTGAAGGTGACTCCGGCGATATGTGCCTCCGAATAATCCGGCATTACAGTTTTGTCGGTCTGGCGCCGTATCTTAAGCTCATATTCCGCGTAGTCTGTTCCGGGCTGAGGACTTACTGTTACTGTGTATGTACCTGCGGTGAGACCGGCTCTTTCAATACTCTGGTCATGAGGCAGGCTGGATTCTTCCACCACAACTCCATGATCAGACAGTACAACCTGGCAGGGCTCAGATGATTCCAGGGTAAGTATCACGTCCTCCGGGTCCTCCAGCGTAAAGTTAAAAACGTCTGTGTCTTCCGGGGAAGAGATCGTAGAATGAATCTGGCTTGGAAAGGTCAGAAGCACATCTCCGTGGGCTTCTATTTTTTCCCACAGGTCTTCATCTTCTGAATCGTAGAATGATGAAAGGATGCGGGATTCTGTGGGAATGGCCATAGCCTCTAAGACAGGCGTTAACGGCAGCACCTCACTGGAAAAGAAAACGGACAGCAGTATGACTGCTGTCAAACGTCTGCTTTTAAAAGAAAATCCACGAAACTTTTTTTTCATTGTTACCTCCTGTATCTGAATTTGCTGTGAAGCCTGCTGTTATTTTAACTTATAACTGAGAAGAAAACAACCAGATTAACAACTGGAAAAAAACAACTTGTTCACACTATGGTACAAGTGCTACTGTTATAGTATAATAATATCAGTGATAAGGAGGATTTTTTTATGGAGATGAAAGCATACAAGTTTTGGTTTGCCACGGGTTCCCAGGACCTTTACGGAGACGAGTGCCTGAGAAAGGTGGCCGAGCATTCCAGAATCATCGTGGAGGGGCTGAATCAGTCGGGACTTCTTCCCTATGAGGTGGTCTGGAAGCCGACCCTGATTGACAATACCTCGATCCGCACGCTGTTTAACGAGGCCAACCGGGACGGGGAGTGCGCGGGTGTCATTACGTGGATGCATACATTTTCACCGGCCAAATCCTGGATCTTAGGGCTTCAGGAATACAGAAAACCGCTCCTTCACTTACATACCCAGTTTAATCAGGAAATCCCTTACGACACGATCGATATGGATTTTATGAATGAGAACCAGTCCGCTCACGGCGACCGGGAGTTCGGTCATATGGTGACGAGAATGGGCATCGAGAGAAAGGTCATCGTCGGTTTCTGGGATGACAAAACGGTTCAGACGGAAATCGGTTCCTGGATGAGAACTGCGGTTGGCATCATGGAAAGCAGCCATATCCGTGTGGTCCGTGTAGCCGACAATATGAGAAATGTGGCTGTAACCGAAGGTGACAAGGTGGAAGCCCAGATGAAGTTTGGCTGGGAGATCGACGCCTATCCGGTCAATGAGATCGCAGACTATGTAAAAGAGATTCCGGCTGGCGATGTAAGCGCTCTGGTGGAGGAGTATTACGACAGATACGATATTCTTCTGGAAGGAAGAGACGCTGCGGAATTTAAGCGCCATGTGGCGGTACAGGCGCAGATCGAACTGGGATTTGAGAAGTTCCTGGAAGAGAAGAATTATCAGGCAATCGTTACTCACTTCGGAGACCTGGGTTCCTTAAAACAGCTTCCGGGTCTGGCAATTCAGCGTCTGATGGAAAAGGGCTACGGCTTCGGCGGAGAGGGAGACTGGAAGACAGCCGCCATGGTCCGCCTGATGAAAATCATGACGGCAGGAATGGAAGGGGCGAAGGGAACGTCCTTTATGGAGGACTACACCTACAATCTGGTTCCCGGAAAAGAGGGAATCTTACAGGCGCATATGCTGGAGGTATGCCCGTCTATCGCCGGCAGCCGAATTGCAGTCAAGGTATGCCCGCTCTCCATGGGAGACAGGGAGGATCCGGCCCGTCTCGTATTTACGGCGAAGGAAGGCAGGGCGGTGGCCACGTCGCTGGTAGATTTAGGCAGCAGATTCCGCCTTATCATCAATACCGTGAACTGCAAAAAGGTGGAAAAGCCCATGCCGAAGCTTCCGGTTGCCACGGCGTTCTGGACTCCGGAACCAAACTTAAAGACAGGAGCCGAAGCATGGATTCTGGCAGGCGGTGCCCACCATACGGCATTCTCTTACGATTTGACGGCAGAACAGATGGGAGACTGGGCTGCTTCCATGGGGATCGAGGCTGTCTTCATTGACGAGGACACAACGATCCGCGGTCTCAAAAACGAACTCAGATGGAACTCAGTTTCCTATCGACAGATGCTTTAGAGCGTATCTGAATCATGAAGGGGTGTAAAACTATGACAAGTGTTTTTAAGGAAAAAGAAGAAGCGATGCAGGAGGAAGTATGCCGGAACATGATAAATGGCAGAACGGCGCTGGGGATCGAGCTGGGATCTACACGGATCAAGGCGGTGCTGGTGGATGAGCACCAGAAGCCAGTTGCCTCCGGAAGCCATGACTGGGAGAACCGGCTGGTGGAAGGTGTCTGGACGTATACTCTGGAGGACATCTGGGAAGGTGTTCAGGACAGTTTTGCAAAGCTTAAGGAGGACGTGAAGGCGCGGTACGGTGTGACGCTGACCACCGTAGGTTCCATCGGAATTTCTGCCATGATGCACGGTTATATGGCTTTCAACAGGGCAGGGGAAATTCTGGTTCCATTCCGTACCTGGAGAAATACCATGACGGAAGAAGCTTCGGAAAAACTGACGGAGCTGTTTCAATATCACATTCCACAGAGGTGGAGCATCGCCCATTTATATCAGGCAATCTTAAAAAAAGAGCCGCACGTGCCGGAGATCGATTACTTAATCACGCTGGAGGGCTACGTACACTGGAAACTGACCGGACAGAAGGTGCTGGGAATCGGTGACTGCGCCGGCATGTTTCCGATTGACACCGGCAAAAAGGATTTTCATGAGAGGATGATTGCACAGTTTGACGAACTGACAGCAGGAGAACAACTGCCGTGGAAGCTCCGTGATATCCTTCCGAAGGTGCTGACTGCAGGGGAGGAGGCCGGAGTGCTGACGGAAGAAGGCGCGAAGCTTCTCGATCCGTCCGGGGCGTTAAAGCCAGGTATTCCTCTCTGCCCGCCGGAGGGAGATGCCGGAACCGGTATGGTGGCTACGAACAGCGTCGCGAAGCGCACCGGCAATGTATCCGCAGGCACCAGTGTGTTCGCCATGGTGGTTCTGGAACATGAACTGAAAAACGTTCATGAGGAACTGGATCTGGTGACGACGCCGGCCGGTGATCTGGTTGCTATGGTGCACTGCAATAACTGTACTTCTGATTTAAATGCATGGGTGAATTTGTTTGAAGAGTTTTCCCTGGCTATGGGAATGAAGGTGGACAGAAACCAGTTGTTTTCCACCCTTTATAATCTTGCCCTGGAAGGGGATCCGGACTGCGGCGGCCTGCTGGCCTATAATTATTTCTCCGGAGAGCATATCACACATTTTGAAGAGGGACGCCCTGCATTTGTGCGTCTGCCCGACAGCCGGTTTAACCTGGCAAACTTCATGCGCGTACATTTATATACGTCGCTGGGAGCGCTCCGTGTCGGTATGGATATTCTGTTTAAGGAGGAGGGCGTGAAGCTGGACAGTCTGCTGGGCCATGGCGGATTATTTAAGACAAAGGGCGTAGGCCAGCGGATTATGGCGGCGGCAGCCGGCGTTCCGGTGACCGTTATGGAGACAGCCGGTGAAGGCGGTGCATGGGGGGCGGCAATTCTTGCATCCTATATGCGTTACAGAAGAGACGGAGGCAGCGCCGCCCTTGACCAGTACTTAACGGACTGCGTCTTTGCGGACGAAGAAGGTGTGGTTATGGAACCGCAGGAAGAGGATGAGCGTGGTTTCAAGGCATTTATGGAGCGGTATATAAACGGTCTGCCGATTGAGCGAGCCGCTGTCGATTGTCTGGGCGGAACGGCCGGTAATTGATTAAACAGAACTGAAACAATTAGAAAAGAGGAAATGGCACGATGCTGGAAGAATTAAAAAAAGAGGTCTATGAGGCTAATATGGAACTGCCGAGAAGGGGGCTCATCACTTATACCTGGGGGAATGTCAGCGGAATTGACCGGGAAAGGGGACTGTTTGTCATCAAGCCCAGCGGTGTGGATTACGGTCAGTTAAGACCGGAAGACATGGTGGTTATGGATCTGGACGGAAATAAGGTGGAGGGAGACTTAAATCCCTCCTCCGACACGGCCACTCATGTAGAACTGTATAAAGCGTTTGGGGAGATTGGCGGAATCGTTCATACCCATTCTCCCATGGCTACGGCCTGGGCCCAGGCAGGCCGCGGGCTGCCTTGCTACGGTACGACCCATGCGGACTATTTTTATGGGGAGATTCCATGCGCCAGGAATTTAACGCCGGAGGAGATCGAAGAGGGGTATGAAAAGAACACCGGCCTGGTGATTATTGAAACCTTCCGCGGCAAAGATCCGGTTCATGTGCCGGCGGTGCTGTGCAAAAACCACGGACCGTTTACCTGGGGAAAGGATGCTGCGGGAGCAGTTCATAATGCCGTGGTGCTGGAAGAGATCGCAAAGATGAATTTTGTAACTGAGATGTTGAACCGTGATGCAGAGCCTGCACCACAGTCCATGCAGGATAAGCATTTTATGCGCAAGCATGGGCCCAATGCGTATTATGGGCAGAGATAGCGGCCGCCCGTTAAGCCGGGAAGAGGGCGAGGGCGGAAAGACAAAGTACTATATTCTGATGGAGGAGTTAAAGCGCGATATGATATCCGGCAGGTTTCAGCCGGGGGACAGGCTCCCATCGGAGAATGAGCTGTCTTCATCCCACCATGTGAGCCGCCATACCGTGCGAAAGGCGCTGTCCATCCTGGAACAGGAGGGATTTATCGAGGCGGAGCACGGCAGAGGTACCTTTGTCTCCAGAAAGCCGGGAAGGGGAAAGCCCCTCTCACCAGCCTTGGGCGGAACATATCGAAAGGGGTCCGGCAATATCGCGGTGATTACCACATACTTATCGGATTATATATTTCCCCGGCTGATTCAGGGAATTGACAGCGTGCTGACAGCGGAGGGCTACAGTATTATCCTGAAAAATACCGGCAACAGCCGCGTGAAGGAGAGCCGTTGTCTGGAGGAAATTCTGGAGAAAGATATCGACGGACTGATCGTGGAACCCAGCAAAAGCGAGATTCTCTGTGCCAACAGGCCACTGTATGAAAAACTCGATTTTTATCAGATTCCCTATGTCTTCATACAGGGATACTACGCACAGATGAAGAATAAGCCGCACATTCTGATGGACGACTGTCTGGGCGGGTATCTGGTGACAAACTATCTGATCGAATCAGGGCACCGCCGGATCCTGGGGATTTTTAAGGCGGATGACAGTCAGGGAAAGGAACGCCATAAGGGGTATGTGAAGGCGCTTCAGGAGGCTGGCTGCGCCTACGATCCCGATATGGTGATCTGGTTTCATACGGAGGATCGTGCGGTGAAGCCGGCGAAGGTGCTGGAGCTCATGCTGGAAAGCGGCGTCACCATGGACGGGATCGTCTGTTATAACGACCAGATTGCCCTGGAGGTGATAAAGGCACTTCAAAAGATGAAGATCCGTATTCCGGAGGATATCTCTGTAACAGGATATGACAACTCCTTTATAGCGGAAAACGGTGCGGTGAAGCTGACGACCATCGCCCACCCGCAGGAAAAGCTGGGAGCCATGGCGGCGGAACTGCTGCTGGAAAAGATAAAAGGCGTGCCGGATGAAGAGAGCCGGGTGGAGCGGATTCTTAAGCCGGAACTGATCGTGAGGGAGTCATGTATGAAGAGAGAGGCAGGAGGTATATGACCAGGCAGCCGCGTCACTATATTTTGACGCGGCTGTTTTGATAACATGGCTATCTTATGTTTGCAATCGTCTCATATACCTTACACACAGGATAATCAACACTCCGGACAGTGCAAAAATCATCTGCATCCCGGACACCGGAAAGCCCCCGATCTGAAATTCCGGAAGAATTTTTAGCAGGGAGGCGCCCAGCAGCGTGGCGAAAAAGCCGCATAGCCCAGCGTAAGAGGAGTTGGCGCTCACATAAGATACCCGCTTGTCGGCCGGGGCGTACTGATACTGGAGGCTGAAAACTGCGATGGCAATTCCGCCCCATGCGGCTCCTGAGAGAGCCTGCAGAACGGGCTGCAGAATCAGGCAGGTTGAGGGCGTCATGAACAGCCAGGAAGTATGTACAAAGCCAAGCAGGAGCATGGAGCAGCGCGCCGCATGAAGCCAGGAGGTGGCGTCAGCCAGCCGTCCCCAGAAACAGGCCGCCACCACGCGGACGGAGGAGGCGATCAGTCCAAGGAAGGTGATATAGGTGTAGTCCAGAGAAAGCCCTGTTACCATGTATACACTGAAAAATGGTCCGGCTACCTGCAGCGCCAGATTCCAGAACATGTAGAGGCCGATGATCTTTCGGTATTCGCTGTCGAAAAGCGGATCGATGACAGCGGCCTTTAAACTGCGCCGGTGAGGTTCAGAAACCGGCTCCCGGATTGAGGAAAGGCACCAGAAATCCGTGAAGGCGGTGGATAATACAATCAGGCCAATGATATAATACCCGGTCAGGTCCTGATGCGAACTTCTCATCCAGTCTAAAACACGGCCGCAGACCAGGCTGAGCACCGTGGTGAATGCAAATGCAAACGCATCCTTCCGCCCCAGATACGTTCCGCGGATGTTCTCAGGAACCAGGGAAAGAAGCCAGCTTCCGGTACCCGTACCGATAAACGCGCCGAAGAAGTGGGCGACTACATAGATGGCAACGACTGCCGCCAGGCGGCCCGCCTGGTTTTCGACCAGCAGCGGGACGAAAAAGAGAGAGGAGAGCAGAAGCCTGTGGATCAGTGCGAAGCAGGCGATTAAAAATTTCTTCTGTCTCAAGTTCTCCAGGACGACGGAAGAAAACATCTGCAGGGTGCACAAGAGCACCGGGACTGAGCCGATGATTCCGTTTAAGGAATCATCAGCGCCGAGATAGCCTGCGTAGCCGGACAGAAACGCCCCCGTTGTCAGGGTGACGACGCCGTTGGCGCAGCAGCCTTCGGCAATAAACAGCTTCCGGCCCCTGGAATAATCCGTCTCCGTCATGACAGTATCCCCGAAATACGCCTGGGACACCATTTGCTTTAATTGCAGAACTGTAACCATAAGCCAATATTTGCGGCGGAATTGCCGCAATCCCCTTTTCATTTATTGATTTTTCTGGTATTCTTGTGTTGGTAAGACGGGAAATTGACCGGTTTTTCCACGTTTTTAAGAGCTCTTATCTTCTTCTATATTGCCAGTTTGTGGTTGATTATACAAGAGGAGAAAGAAGAGAATAACTGGAGGATTCCGACTGTGGGTGCGGGATTCCGGCAGAAGCGAACCAGAGCACGGCGCCGCGGGGAAGAACCGGTAATCCGCAGAGGGAAAAGAAAAGGATGGAACATTTTCTGCATTTGAAGGCACTGCTGCCGGTACAGGCGCTAAATGCCGGTTATCTGGTGACAAAGGGATGGGGACGCCATGTGGAGCGTACCATGGATACATTTGAAATTATATACGTCAATTCCGGGACTTTGGGGATATTTGAGGAGGACGTGGAGTATGATGTGGAAAAAGGGGAGGCGCTGATCCTGTTTCCTGGGCGGCATCACGGAGGAACCAGGGATTTTGACGCGGATCTGACCTTTTACTGGCTCCATTTTACCATGGAGGAGGAGGCTCTCCGTATGGGAAGCGATATTATGGCGCTGCCTCAGCTGATCCGTCTGGCGAAGCCGGAGGCGTTTGAGGAGCTGTTCCGGCGTTTTATCCGGAGACAGAATGTGTGCCGCGATGACAAGACATTTTTGAATCTGGTGCTTTTGGAGCTTCTGTGCGAGCTTTCCGATTCCCTCTCTCCGCTGGAGGTCAGCGGACAGAAGGTTTATCTGGCCAACCAGGCGGCCAGATATATCCGGGAGCACTGGAAAGAACCGCTGTCCGCCTCATTTCTGGCTGATAAGCTGGAATGTAATCCGGACCATCTGGGCCGGGTCTTTCACGCCGTGTACGGCAGAAACTTAACGGATGCTATCCATGAGGCCAGAATCAACCGGGCCTGCCGCCTGTTGATAGAAACGAATCTGACCGGCAGCGAGATCGCCTACGAGTGCGGGTACACGGATGTCGATTATTTTCGCAGACTGTTTAAGAAATACATGGGAATCACGGCGAAAGAGTACCGGCAGGCGTACTGTCTGGTGCTTCCGGAGGATCGTGTGGGAAAATAACTGAGCCGGCGTAAAGCCGCTGCTTTACGGTTATAACAACTGAATCTTTTTCTGATAGATCCGGCGGAATAAGACAGTCGTAAGGACGACAGAGATGATTTCCGCCAGAGGGAACGCATACCATACGGCATGAAGGCCGAATTCCGCTGCGAAGAACCAGGCAGCGGGCAGAATACATACCAGCTGTCGGGCTGCCGAAGTGATCAGGCTGTAGACTCCGTTGCCCAGAGCCTGGAATACAGAACCAATCACGATGCAGTACCCTGCGAACAGGAAGCTTAAACTGATGATGCGGAGCGCCGGAACGCCGATTCCCATCATATTCTCTGAGGCGTCAAACAGATACAAAAGCTGCTCCGGGAATATCTGGAATATGGCCAGTCCCACCAGCATAATTGCGACTGCCGCAGTTACGCTGGCCCGGATGGTTTTCATAATGCGGTCTTTCTTAGCGGCTCCGTAGTTGTAGGCGACGATCGGAACCATCGCATTATTTAAGCCGAATACAGGCATGAAGATGAAGCTCTGAAGCTTGAAATAGATTCCGAATACGGATACCGCCGTCTCGGAGAACAGCAGCAGGATCTTGTTGACGCCGAAGGTCATGACTGAGCTGATGGACTGCATGATGATGGAAGGCAGTCCAACCCTGTAGATTTCAGCAATAATCTCCGCATTCGGGCGGAAGCTGCGCATGTTTAAATTCACGTCGGTATTTTTGGTGATATTGAAGTAGAGCAGCAGGAGCATGGCGGCAATTTGACCGATTACCGTGGCTGCCGCGGCACCCATGATTCCCATCCGGGGGAATCCCAGCAGTCCGAAGATCAGAATGGGATCCAGAATAATGTTGATGATGGCTCCGAGACCCTGCGTAATCATGTTATAGATCGTGCGCCCGGTGGACTGCATGATCCGTTCCAGTGCAATCTCTAAAAAGATACCAAAGGAAAAGATGGAGCAGATCGATAAGTAAGTGGTACCCTGCCGGATGATCTCCGGATTGGAGGTCTGAACCGTAAAATAGATTCTGGCAAAAAAGATGCCGAAGACGGCGAACAGCAGATAGCTTAGGAAGAAAACAAAGAGTCCGTTGACAGCCGCCAGATTGGCATTTTTCTGGTTCTTCTCTCCCAGAGAGCGGGACAGAAGCGCGTTGACGCCAACGCCGGTGCCGGTAGATACCGCGATAATTAAGTTCTGTACGGGAAATGCGAGCGATACGGCCGCCAGCGCGGTTTCCCCGAGCCGGGCGACAAAGATGCTGTCGATGATATTGTATAAGGCCTGTACCAGCATGGAAAGTATCATGGGCAGAGACATGGTGAACAGCAGACGGCTGATGGGCATGACGCCCATTTTGTTTTCGGCCGGTTTCCCGGAAATGGTCATATTTGACATGTAAAACCCCCCTGTCTAACATAGTAAACATGCAGATAATTGTACCCTGTTCGACAGGAAAAGTCAAGAAAAGAGCCGTGGATGCACAGAGCTGTTTCTGCGCAGATACAGCTCTTTTGAATGGAATTTCACCAGAAAAGGTGCAGGATTCAGAAATATTTTATGTAAAATAGATATTGCAAAGAAAAAAAACGTGTGCTATCATATATGAAATTCATCGTAGTGCAGTGGTGAATTACAGATAAGACGAAAGGCTGAGAAAGAGACTCTGATTTAAGAAACTTGACAGGAAGAGGGCGTCACCGACTGAGAGCGCCGTCATGAGGGACTGAATTAAGGGAACACTCTGGAGCCGGTATGCCGAAGCGGCCGGATGGATCTCCGGTGTCAGAGGTAGGTTTACCCGTGACACGCGTTAAGTGAAAGAGTGGAGATAGAAGTATAATATCTCAAAGCGGGTGGTACCGCGGGATCTTATGATAATAAGAGCCCCGTCCCGGAATATGTAACTGTATTCCGGGACGGGGCTTTTCCTGTTTCCGGAATCCAACCAATCTACATCTGGTAAGGAGCGTGCAGACATGGAATTTATGAAAGGTATCCAAAGAAAAGAAACTGTAGAACTGGCCGATTTGCTTTCCGGTGATTACACCGGAAAAACCGTGAGCCTAAACGGGGCGGTCCACACCATCCGCGACATGGGCGAGGTAAGCTTCGTGATCTTGCGAAAAGCGGAGGGACTTGTCCAGTGTGTCAGAGAGCGCTCTGTTCCTGTATACAGGGCAGGGGAACGCGGCGCGGGAGCGGCGCAGGAAGCAGCGGACGGCGGGCTGGAATTCGCGGACAACGGGCCGGAAATCCCCTCGGCAGAATTAAAGGAGGAATCCGCCGTCACCGTCACAGGAATCGTATCGCCGGAGCCCCGTGCTCCCCACGGCGTGGAAATCCGTCTGACAGAGATCAAAGTACTGTCAACACCGGCAGAGGTTCTCCCCATTGCTGTCAGCAAATGGAAGCTGAACACGTCGCTGGAGACGAAGCTGGCCCTTCGCCCCATCACACTCCGCAATCCCATGGAGCGGGCGAAATTCCGGATTCAGGAAGGAATTGTCCGGGGATTCCGGGATTTCCTTCACTCGCAGGGATTTACCGAGATTCGCACACCGAAGATCGTGGCCCGCGGCGCAGAGGGCGGTTCCAATGTGTTCCGTCTCGATTACTTCAACAAGAAGGCAGAGCTGGGGCAGAGCCCGCAGTTTTACAAGCAGACCATGGTCGGCGTCTATGACCGGGTATTCGAGGCGGCTCCCGTGTTCCGGGCTGAGAAGCACAACACGACGCGCCATTTAAATGAATACACCAGCCTGGACTTCGAGATGGGATATATCGACGGCTTCGAGGACGTGATGGCCATGGAAACCTCCATGCTCCAGTACGTGATGAAGCTTCTCTCTGAGGAATACGAAAAAGAACTCCGGATGTTAAAGGTTACACTCCCGGACGTGGCAAGAATTCCTGCCGTAACATTCAAACGGGCCAAGGAACTCGTTTCAGAGAAATACAGCCGTCCAATCCGCAATCCCTATGATTTAGAACCGGAAGAAGAATACTTAATCGGCCGGTATTTTAAAGAAGAATACGACAGCGATTTCGTATTTGTCACCCATTACCCGTCAAAAAAACGTCCGTTTTATGCTATGGACGATCCCCATGATCCAAAATATACGTTAAGCTTTGACCTGCTGTTTAAGGGGCTGGAGATCACCACCGGAGGCCAGAGGATCCATGATTACGATACCATCATAAAGAAGATGGAGAAAAGAGGTATGGACCCGGAAGAACTTGCTTCTTATTTAATGATATTCAAATATGGAATGCCGCCCCACGGAGGTCTCGGAATTGGTCTGGAGCGGCTGACCATGCGGTTGTTAGATGAGCAGAATGTACGGGAAACGACCATGTTTCCACGTGACGTGACGCGCCTGGAACCATAGTGTATAGTTATATCGGCGGCACGGCTGCGTGCCCGGAATGAGGAGGGAATGAGATGGCATACAGGATTGATGATGCAACAATCGAATACGTGGGAATCCTGGCGAAGCTTGAATTGTCTGAGTCCGAAAAGGAAGACGCAAAAAAAGACATGGGACGTATGCTGGATTATATTGATAAACTGAACGAGCTGGACACAGACGGGGTGGAACCCATGACCCATATTTTTCCGGTGACAAACGTGTTCCGCGAGGATACGGTGAGAGAAGCTGCTGACTCTTATGACACTACAGGGGAACACAGCAGTGATGGCAGGGAAAACACACTGAAAAATGCACCGGAACAGAAGAATGGCGCATTTAAGGTCCCAAAAACAGTGGAATAAGGAGGGAGCCCATGACGGAAAAAGAAATCTTATCATTGACCGCGGTACAGCTGGGAAAAAAGATAAAAGAAAAAGAAGTGACGTGCGAAGAGGCTCTGACAGCCGTATTCGCCCAGATTGAGAGGCAGGAATCCAGTCTTCACTGTTACGTAACTCTGGAAAAAGAAAAGGCTTTAAAACAGGCGCGGGAGATACAGAAAAAGATCGATGAAGGCCAGCTTGCCGGGCCTCTTGCAGGTGTTCCCGCTGCGGTAAAAGACAATATGTGTATAGAAGGTATGCGCACCACATGCAGCTCGAAGATTCTGGAGAACTTCGTCCCCACCTACACGGCGGAGGCAGTGGAAAACTTAAGGAAGGCGGGAGCCGTGATCATCGGAAAGACCAACATGGATGAGTTTGCCATGGGAAGTACGACGGAAACATCGGCCTTCGGTGTCACGAGAAATCCCTGGAATACGGATCACGTTCCCGGCGGCTCTTCAGGCGGTTCCTGCGCCGCAGTTGCGGCAAACGAATGCTTCTATGCGCTGGGCTCCGACACCGGCGGCTCCATACGGCAGCCCAGTTCTTTCTGCGGGGTAACCGGTTTAAAACCAACTTACGGGACCATTTCCCGGTATGGGCTTATCGCTTACGGCTCCTCTCTGGATCAGATCGGGCCGGTGGCGAAGGATGTGACGGACTGTGCGGTTATTCTGGAGGCATTGGCAAGTCATGACGCGAAGGACAGCACATCGGTGGACCGGGAAGCCGTGATGCGGCAGAAGATGGAACAGGGAGCAGCCGGCTGGACTTCAAATGGAGGCTGTGATTTCACCTCAGCTTTGGTGGATGATGTAACGGGGATGAGAATTGGAATTCCCGGCGATTACCTGGGTGAAGGGCTTGATCCGGAGGTAAAAGAAGCTGTTTTAAAGGCGGCGGAGGTATTGAGGGAAAAGGGCGCCTCTGTGGAAGAGTTTGATTTGGGCATGGCAGAATATGCGATACCGGCATATTATGTCATTGCCTCTGCGGAAGCCAGTTCCAACTTATCACGCTTCGACGGCGTTAAATACGGTTTCCGTGCAAAGGAATATGACGGCCTTCACGACATGTATAAAAAGAGCCGTTCCCAGGGATTCGGACCGGAAGTAAAGCGGCGTATTATGCTTGGCTCGTTCGTTTTGAGCTCCGGTTACTACGATGCCTATTATTTAAAAGCACTTCGGACCAAGGCATTGATTAAAAAGGCTTTTGACCGTGCCTTTGAGAAATACGATGTGATTCTCGGGCCGGCTTCACCGGCCACGGCGCCGAAGCTGGGAGAAAGCCTGAGTGATCCTTTAAAGATGTATCTCGGCGATATTTATACAATTTCCGTCAATCTGGCCGGGCTTCCGGGGATTTCGGTGCCCTGTGGAAAAGATTCCGGAGGACTCCCCATCGGCCTCCAGCTGATCGGAGACTGTTTTCAGGAAAAGAATATCATCCGCGCCGGTTACGCGTTTGAGAGAAGCCGTTCTTATGAAATGCCGCCTTGTGCAGTGCCGGAAACGGCTGAGTCTGTGACGGTACAATCCGGCATGGCGGCCGGAAAGGAGGCGGAGTAGATGAGCAGACAGTATGAGACAGTCATTGGACTGGAGGTCCACGTGGAGCTTGCCACGAAAATGAAGATTTTCTGTTCCTGCTCTACGGAATTCGGCGGAGCACCCAACACCCACACCTGCCCGGTCTGCACCGGAATGCCGGGGGCGCTTCCTGTTCTGAACAGACAGGTGGTGGAATACGCCCTGGCGGTGGGGCTGGCGGTGAACTGTGAAATCAACCAGTACTGCCGGTTTGACCGGAAAAACTATTTTTATCCCGACAATCCCCAGAATTATCAGATCTCCCAGCTCTACCTCCCCATCTGCCACGACGGTTTCGTGGAGATCGAGACAGCGGCCGGTAAGAAGAAAGTGGGGATTCACGAGATCCACATGGAGGAGGATGCAGGAAAGCTGATCCATGATGAATGGGAAGACTGTTCCCTGGTGGATTATAACAGAAGCGGCGTTCCGCTTATCGAGATCGTCTCGGAACCGGATATGCGAAGCGCAGAGGAAGTGATCGCGTATTTAGAGAAGCTGCGGCTGATCATCCAGTATCTCGGAGCATCGGACTGCAAGCTTCAGGAAGGTTCCATGCGGGCGGATGTGAACCTGTCCGTTCGGGAAGCCGGAGCTCCGGAATTCGGTACCAGGACGGAAATGAAGAACTTAAACTCCTTTAAGGCCATTGCCAGAGCGATCGAGGGGGAACGAAAGCGCCAGATCGAGCTTCTGGAGGAAGGGAAGAAGGTGATCCAGGAGACACGGCGCTGGGATGATAATAAGGAAAGTTCCCGTGCCATGCGCTCCAAAGAGGATGCCAAAGATTACCGTTATTTCCCGGATCCCGACCTGCCTCCGGTGTTTATAAGCGATACCTGGATACAGGAGATAAAGGACCGCCAGCCGGAGTTTAAGACCGGGAAGATGGCGAGATACCAGGCTGAACTGGGGCTTTCCGAATATGATGCGGATATCATTACAGGATCAAAGCGCATGGCAGATATCTTTGAAGCCACCGTTTCCCTGTGCAAAAAGCCGAAAGAAGCGGCCAACTGGCTGATGGTAGAGGGTATGAGGCTGTTGAAGGAGGAGGCCCTGGAACCGGAGGCCATAAGATTTTCACCGGAAAATCTTGCAAAATTAATTGTTTTGGTGGATAATGGTACTATTACCCGCACGGTAGCGAAGGAAGTATTTGAAAAAATATTCGCTGAAGATATTGATCCCGAGGCCTATGTAGAAGAAAATGGGCTGAAGGTGGTAAATGACGAGGGAGCGCTCCGCGCCGTGATAGAGGAGGTTATAGCAGCAAATCCACAGTCTGTGACAGATTACCGTAATGGGAAAGAGAGAGCCAGGGGCTTTTTAGTCGGGCAGACGATGCGGGCGATGAAAGGGAAAGCGGACCCCGCCATGGTAAATAAGATGATAGAGGAACTGCTGTAATCCGGCAGCTGGCTGCCGTCTTGGGAGAAAAAACTCCCGGAAACGAATGAAGGAGATAATATGAGGAGGAAGAAGAAAGCGATGAAACCGTATGCAGAGATGACGAAGGAAGAGTTACAGGAACTTAGAAAACAGCTTTCCACCAAGTACAGGGAGTATCAGGGCAAGGATTTACGCCTCGATATGTCCAGAGGAAAGCCAAGTGTGGATCAGCTGGATTTATCCATGGGAATGATGGATGTGCTGAGCAGCGATGATGATTTAACGTGTGAAGACGGTACGGACTGCCGCAACTACGGCGTGCTCGACGGCATCAAGGAAGCGAAAGAACTGCTCGGCGACATGATGGAGGTTCATCCGGACCAGATCATCATCTACGGCAACTCCAGCTTAAATGTCATGTATGACACGGTTTCACGTTCCATGACACACGGTGTGATGGGAAATACCCCGTGGTGTAAATTAGACAAGGTAAAATTCCTCTGCCCGGTTCCGGGATATGACAGACATTTTGCCATTACGGAATACTTTGGCATTGAGATGATCAATGTTCCCATGACGCCAACAGGCCCGGATATGGATAAGGTGGAAGAACTGGTTGCAAATGACGAATCCATCAAGGGGATCTGGTGCGTGCCGAAATACTCCAATCCTCAGGGAATCTCCTACTCCGACGAGACGGTACGCCGCTTTGCCAGATTAAAACCGGCTGCTCCGGATTTCAGAATCTACTGGGATAATGCCTATACGATTCATCATTTATACGACCACGACCAGGATCATTTAATCGAAATCCTGGCGGAGTGCAAGAGAGCGGGGAATCCGGACCTGGTTTACAAGTTCGCTTCCACCTCCAAGGTAAGCTTCCCGGGTTCCGGTATCGCGGCTATCGCCTGCAGCCAGAACAATCTGGTAGACATCAAGAAGCAGTTAAAGATTCAGACCATCGGCCATGACAAGGTAAACCAGCTGCGCCACGTGCGTTTCTTCGGGGATATCCACGGAATGGTAGAACATATGAGAAAGCATGCGGATATCATGAGACCGAAGTTCGAAGCTGTAATCGAGATTCTGGAGAGAGAACTGGGCGGCCTTGGAATCGGTTCCTGGACCAGTCCAAAGGGCGGATATTTCATTTCCTTTGATTCACTGGATGGCTGTGCGAAGTCTATCGTAGCAAGATGTAAAAAGGCAGGTCTTATCATGACCGGTGCGGGCGCAACCTACCCATATGGAAAGGATCCGCATGACAGCAACATCCGTATCGCTCCGTCCTATCCGCCGTTATCTGATTTAATTCTGGCGATGGAATTATTTGCATTGTGCGTGAAGATTGTGAGTATTGATAAATTGCTGGCTGAGATGAATGAGAAGACTGAGACTGTAACATTGTAAATAGAAATACAAAACGAATCAATCAGTTAATACCGCAGAAGTGATGATAAGATCATTTCTGCGGTATTTTTGATAGCACAGGAATAACACTGAATTGAGACTGCAGACCGGACAACGGCCGGCAAGTGACGGAACAGAAGGACGCACCGGTCTTTTGCCGGTCAGTCAAACAGCACCAGATTAATAAATGCCTGAAAACTCTCGCTTTGGAACTTATCCTTATGAAACACCACGTGGTTCATGCAGCTGACATCGAAGTCCTTCACATCAATCTCCACAATCTCCCCGCGCTGAATGTAAGGATCGGCAAAGATCCGGGGAACGACGCCTATGCCCAGATTTTCACGGACAGCCTGGACGACCACGTCAGAATTGGTGCTGGACCACAGCGGAGCGGCGGTTAAGTTATGCAGGGTCAGGGCGCAGTCAAAGGCGTCCCGGATTGTACAGCCTTCCTCCCGCAGGATGAGAGGCTCTTCCAGGAGGCGTTCTAAGGATACGGGCTGACTGGTTTGCCGGGCAAATGGATGGTCGGGAGCGCAGATGACGGCCAGCGGGTAGGAGGAAAATGGAATTTTCTCCAGCTGCTCGTCGGGGACCACACCCTCGATCAGACCGATATCCAATTCGTTTCTAAGGAGAAGCTGAGCAATCTCTTTGGAATTGTTCACAGTGACTTTTATGACGGACTCCGGATTGCTTTTCATAAAACGGGAAATCACGCCGGGGAGCAGGAAGCTGGCCAGAGTCACGCAGGAGCCGACCCGGAGCGGAGTCTGGCGGTTTAAGGCGCCGGAACAGGTTTCAAGATCGTGATAGAGCTCCAAAAGCGGTATCACTTTTGAGAGGTAGAATTTGCCGTTCTCATTGATGACGATTTTCCGGGAAACGCGGTCGAAGAGGGAGGCCCCTACGGATTCTTCCAGTTCGTTGATCGCGTGAGAAATAGCCGGCTGCGTCATGGACAGCGTTTTCGCCGCTCCGGTGATACTGCCCTCTTCACAGACGGTTTTGAAGATAGTAAGATGTCTTAAGTTCATGATCAGGATCCCTTCCATTACCAATACAACATATGATAATAGATATTATATCATTCTGATAATGAATTGAACAGAGATTTTTGTCTTTTTTTGAAAAATATTAGCAAAATAACAGCGAACCCTGGCGATCAGAGCGTTAAGAGCATGAGATACTCATCCGCATAGCTGCCATCCCGGTATTTAAACGAATGGGGGCGGCTGCCATAGATGCGGAAGCCGTATTTCTTATAAAGGGCGATCGCACGCTCATTTTCGCAGACTACCTCCAGTTCGATCATCTCGAGATCCATTTCTCTGGCGCATGTGATAATGGCCGACAGCAGCAGCGAACCGATTCCCAGCCCCCAGTACTCTTTCCGGATGGAAATACCGAAGGCGGCGCGGTGGCGGTACCGCTCCCTCTGGGCGATGGGGCTCAAGCCGGCGTTGGCGACAATGGTTCCATCCACAACAGCACAGATCATCAAGTCAGTGGGACTGTTCAGTGTGGTTTCCAGAAACTTTTCCTCCCGCTGGGGCGGCATGGTAATTTCATCGGAGTATCGGGCCATGAAGTCCGTCTCGCCGGAGGTAACCTTCATGAGATGAAGGATGGCGGCCGCGTCGGCGGGAAGAGGGCTTCTCAGACGGCAGACAGCACCGTTTTTCAGTATGTGATCTTTGGGTTTGTATCTCATGGACAGAACCTCCTGATATGAAAATTAGTTGTTTAAGAAAATCCCTCCGGTACCGTGAAATGACTCGCGGTGCGGAGGGATTTTACAGCAGCCGTCTGATTCCGTCAAAGACGGAGAGGGGGGCTTCCATTCCCTGCTTCAAACGAAGCAGACGGAACTTCCCTTAAAGACGGGCAGCAATTGCCTTGATAAAATCTTCGCTGTTTAATACAGTAGGATTGGGTATGGTAGTGATGAGCGCAAGGTCTTTCGTCATCTCGCCATTTTCAATGGTATCGATGGTAGCTTTCTCCAGTCTGTCTGCAAAATCCATCAGATCTTTGTTGCCGTCCAGTTCTCCCCGCTTTCTCAACGCACCGGTCCAGGCAAAAATGGTGGCCACAGAGTTGGTGGAGGTCTCTTCTCCCTTTAAGTGCTTGTAATAGTGACGCTGTACGGTTCCGTGGGCAGCCTCATATTCGTAATCGCCATCCGGAGATACGAGAACGGAGGTCATCATGGCGAGGGAGCCGAACGCGGAAGAAACCATGTCGCTCATAACGTCGCCGTCATAATTCTTGCAGGCCCAGATATAGCCGCCTTCAGATTTCATGACACGTGCAACCGCATCGTCGATCAGCGTATAGAAATAGGTGATTCCCGCTTCCTCAAACTTACCTGCGTATTCTGCATCGAAAATATCCTGGAAAATATCCTTAAAGGTATGGTCATATTTTTTGGAAATGGTGTCCTTGGTGGCAAACCATAAGTCCTGCTTCGTATCCAGCGCGTAATTAAAGCAGCTTCTGGCAAAGCTTTCTATGGAATTATTCAGGTTATGCATGCCCTGTACAATACCGGCGCCTGTAAAGTTATGTACCAGTTCGCGGGTCTCGCTTCCGTCTTCTGCCGTATAGACTAACTCGACTTTACCGGCTCCCGGAATCTTCATCTCGGAACCCTTATATACATCGCCGTAGGCATGTCTTGCGATGGTGATAGGCTTTTTCCAGTTTTTTACACATGGTTCGATTCCCTTCACTACGATCGGAGCACGGAATACGGTGCCATCCAGGATCGCACGGATGGTTCCGTTGGGGCTCTTCCACATTTCTTTTAAATGATACTCTTTTACACGGGCAGCATTGGGGGTGATGGTGGCACATTTGACTGCAACCTTATATTTTTTCGTGGCGTTGGCGGAATCGACGGTGACCTGGTCGTCCGTTTCGTCGCGGTATTCCAGGCCGAGATCATAGTATTCGGTTTTTAAGTCGATGTAGGGAAGCAGTAAATGATCTTTAATCATCTTCCAGAGAATCCGTGTCATCTCGTCGCCGTCCATCTCGACGATGGGGGTTGTCATCTTAATCTTATCCATGTGTCTGTTCCTCCTTGTTATGAACACTCAGCAAGCGTACTCTGACCGCTTATGTGTGATACTCTTCATGTAACCTATAGTATACGACGAATTACGGATTCGCACAAGACTGTCTATGTAATTTTATCCATCCATTTTTTCAGATTATACACTGTTTTCGGATCGATGAAGTGTTCCACTTTTTCGGCCTGCTCCAGCTCATTGGTGGTTTGATTGATAAAGCAGAAGAAATCCTGCAGCACCGTATGGCGGAACAGGAGATAGCGCCCAAGCTGAAGCCCCGCTTCCGTCAGCGTGACGGTACCGTATTTCTCAAACCGTACAAGTCCGTGGCTGCGCAGGTTTCCAGCCATCTTTGAGGCGGATGACGGCCGGACATGAAGACATTTGGCAAGGTCCCCGATCCGGACCGGGGTGCCGTCCTGGCTGAGGCGGCAGATCATTTCCAGATAGTCCTCCATAGAGGAGGTGATCTGGATGTGCTCCAGAAGGGAATAGCCTTTTAGTGTATAAAAATTATCTTCCTGATCCATTTGTTTACCTCCGTTATGTGTCTGCATATCAGTTCAATATATTCCGGCTGAGAACAATCTATGACGGCCGCGGCGGGGGCTTAAAAATAATTGCCGTCAGGGAAACAGTCTGCCGTCAGGAAAGAAGGAAAAAATCTCCCGGAACCACTGTACCAGCCTTCGCATATGTTAGGATATGGAAACATTTACGGAGGTAAATTTAATGACAGAAGTAATCCAGTTAACAGACTTGAAAAAGGGTCAGAAAGCGGTGATTTCCGAACTGGCCGTTTTTGATGATATGAGACGGCGGCTTCAGGACATCGGTCTGATTGAAGGAACTGTAGTGGAGTGTGTGGGAAAGAGCCCGCTGGGAGACCCCTGCGCCTACATTATCCGGGGGGCGGTCATAGCCCTCAGGAGCGAGGACTCCGGCCGTGTGATGGTATATAGAAAGGAATCAGAACATCAGGGAGCGAGAGAGGGGAAGGAACAGCGTGCTGAGAGCCCGGATATGGCTTTAGCCGCAGATACCGCCTCAATCTGTGAGGGGAAGGCAGGACAGGAGGAAACGGAGGACGTATTATGGGGTTAAGCAGAGATTCTGTGGGGATCAAGTCTGTGGACTGCGGACTTGAAATCAAAAAACGCCGGGAAGATGATAAGGTCATCGCGCTGGCAGGTAACCCGAATGTGGGGAAGAGTACGGTATTTAATGAAATGACTGGAATGAATCAGCATACCGGTAACTTAACTTAACGGTAAAACAATTACAAAAAGATAATTTGATATTTCCGGTTCCGCCCAATGCTCTTTGATACACGGATTTCCTTAATAATTGACCTCCAGAAGGCCCTCTTTTCCTCATTGTTTAAATTATTATAGATGATCTCAAAATTGCAGTCCAGAACTTGCTTAAGCGGTTTTAGATTTTTTATTGGTTGTTCCATGTCTGGGAGGGCAGCAAGCTGTTCCTCATACTCCGCGCGGTCTTTTTTATATTCTTCCAGATTGATCACTTCATTCAGGTACAAATCCTTCAAACGGTCTAGTTTCCTGCGGATCTTATTCTTTTTTGCGCGATTATCAATTCTCTTGGCTTCCCCTGTCTCAAAATCTACCAGATAGCCGCTTAACTCTTCCCGGATGTGTTCTAATAAATATTCTTCAATCCTCATTTCTCGAATCTCACCGCCGTTGCTGCATTTTTTGTATGCACGGTACTGCAGGCATTCATAGGCAGGATATTTGTAGCGATAGACTTTTCCGCTGGTCCTGCGGCTCACGACGTTAATGTGGCAGCCGCTCATTTTATGACCACACTCGTCACAAATCAGGATTCCTGAGAATATGTAGGGATATTTTTGGCTGGAGCGTATCGTGCTGTTGTTGTCAAGGACACGTTGAATGTCCTGATACATCTCGTCAGAAATTAGGCGCGGACAGTAATTTTCGTTGCCGCGATAACGGCCGGTGTATTTCTCGTTTCGCAGGATACTGTTTTTTAGGTTCTGGATACTCATATTTATTCCGTGGGTTTCCCGCATGTAGTTTACGGTTTTGGCAAGTCCCTGTTCCCGATGGAAGTACTGAATACTATCCAACATCGCGGGTGCCTCGTCAGAAAAAACTAAATGCTTATTTTGAATCATGTAGCCGCGCGGCACCTTTCCGGTTATAACTTCGCCATGCTCTACCTTGCTTCGGAACACGTCGGCAACACGAAGACCGCCGTTCTGTGCCTCCAGCTCCGCCCAGGTCATAGACTGGGCCACGAATGCCCGCCCGTAGGGCGTGGAGGTGTCAAAATAAGGTTGGTCAATGGCTGTCCAGGCTACGTTGTATTTATCTAATATAACCTGAGTGTTAAGATAATGGCGAAGACTCCTGAACCATCGATCTAATTTCGTGAATATGATGAGATCGACCAGGCCGGCCTTGACATTCCTGATCAGGCGGGTAAAGTCATCGCGATCCAGCTTCTGGCCGGAGACGCCGTCGTCGATATAGGTATCTTGAAGGATCATATTCTGGTGATCATCAATATATTTAGTTCCGCGTTCCTTTTGATCACGAATAGAATCACCACGTTCAGCCTGCTCATCTGAGGACACACGGATGTAGAGCGCTACACGTAAAAGGGTGGTCTGGGGCTTTGTCATAATATCATCTCCTTGGTTAAGTGTATTAATTTGGGGTATAAAAAATACACCTCTTGTCAGGATAGTCTGGAAATGATATAATCAATTTGCGAGAATGATATATCTTTCCGGAATGATCCGGCAAGAGAATCTATGTGAAAGGCTCTGGGAGTTCGCAGCTCCTGGGGCTTTTTTCATCTATTTATTCAAATAAATCTGAAAAATCTACCTTGACTTCATCAAATGAATTGTTCTCATATTCGGGAATCCAAAACGATTTTATATTTGCAAAATCTTGATACCTTAAAGCGCTATTAGTATCGATCTTTTTTGCGTATTTTACGTCTTCAATAGTAATTCCAAACATAGGAAGAATATCTTCCTTCGACTCAAATGTAAAGGGGTCTCCATCGGTGTGATTATATGAATCAGCATGTATTGAAATACGCTGAACTTTATCGCTGTTTAGCATAAATTCAAATTCATTATTGTTATAAAAACAGGAGATTATAGGAGAATAAAGATTTCCTACTTCATAATTCCATTCCTCACGTGATTCTGGTTCTCCCATTTTTTCAATAAGTTCTGCTTCGGACATACCGCAGAACTGTTGAACATCCAATATAATCTCAACATTTTTTTCGGGTTCAGACTCTTTTGAAGAACAGCCACATACAAGCCCTACAATAATTAAGACAGACAATATTACTTTCTTCATATATTCTTCCTCTTTTATTTTCGACGTATTAAAGGCGATAGTCCACATTTTGATATTTTTATCTCAGTACATAGTTCTGTAACCGTTCAGGAAAATATCTCTCAAGCATATCGTGATACTCTGCCCATGCAGTGTGTTTTTCTTTGGATTCTTTATGCTCAACGATACGCTTGGGTTTTGAAACCGTCATTTCCGGTATAATAACGGGGAAAAACCAGTTATGTATTTCTTGATTTATTTCTTTGCACTCACTTAAATGGCACATCTTATAATCTTCGTATATCCGATTCGCGGCCATGCAGGATACTCCATAAGTACGACAAATACCTCTGACACTATCTGATCGCATATGCCATACAGTGGCACGGGGAACAAGAATATTACTGGCAAAATAATCTGCGAGGTCCTCAAATGATTTATCCGTTGAAGGAAGATTCATTATAAAATGTCCGAGTTCATGCATTAATGAAAACCGTATACGTTCAAGTGTATTTTTTTCATTATAGGCAATAATTTTTTCGTAAGTAAAGGCGTCTTCTGTGCAGCTCTGGCATATCACATATAGCTCAGTGTTGATCTCTTTCAGTTCAGAATAACTCAAAACTTTAAAACCATAATGCCGAAGTATTGAAAAGCAATCAATTGGAAAAGTAGTTATATTGCATTCCTTGTAGACGGTTAATACATAGCTGAGCAGCCTTTTAAGTCCTGCTCGGTTAAAATCGGTGCAGCATAAATAATTTCTCAATAAAATCAGTCCTCAAATTCAATTTCGGACAGAAGCTGTATCAGGCGCATTTTCTGCTCAACAGACATTTTCTTTCCGTTTCTGGCTACAAGTTTTTCTACATCAGCATAGGTGGGCTCTTGATGGATAACTTTTTTCTTATCATCGAAGTCATCAAGAGATAAACCCAACACATGTGCTATAGCTTTTAATGTTTCTAGTTTAGGGTCCTTAGTAGCGCCACTTAAAATCTTATTTAATGTTCCTAGCGGTACGCCAGATTTTTCAGATAATTCTTCTGTTGTCATTCCCAACTTCTTCTTATATTCTGCTATCTTCTCTAATCCCATTTTTTAAACCTCCTACGGTAATATTTTACCTCTCATAGTCGCTAAAGTCAAGATTAATTTGCCGTTAACGGAAAATTAATTAAAAAAGCAGGTTGACATTTTCCGTTAACGGATATATACTGATTAAGTACTAACCGTTAACGGAAAGGAGGGCAATATGTACTATCGTTTAAAAATTGAAATAAGTAGAAGAGGATATACAATTGAAAAATTTGCCTCTATGCTTAGCATTTCTGAAAAGTCATTGCGAAATAAGATTAATGGAACTACTGAATTTACGTGGTCCGAAGTTTTAGCAATCCGAGATCTAATAGATCCCGATATGCTATTGGAAGAATTATTTAAAAAAGAAAGCAAAATAGCCTAAAACAAACTTATGTTCGATACGACAAATATACCACTATCGAATATCTGTGTCAATGGAAAAAGGAGCAAATGCTCTTTGAAAATTTAGGAGGTGAAAAAAGGATGAAAAAAGATAAAAAGAAACCACTCCCTGCTCAAAGAAAAAATGTCTTTGGAAGAAAGTGGTATTCAACAAACATATCTGCTACTGAATATTTCGATAATAATTTGAACGATTGCTGGCAGGCAATCTACAAATTATCTTTATTAGTGATTGTTATGATTGTGATTCTGTTTAGAAAAGGTCTATTCAATCATTTTAACAATTTCATTGTAAACATCAGCAGCAAGTTGAAAGAAAGATTCTCTCCCGGTAATTAAGAGCAAAAGTTTCAATATGTAAGTACATGATTTCGCATATTCCCCGACTGTTGTGATATTTAAACACGATAGTGTTTTTCTTTCTTCGGGAAAGGTCTCCGAAAGTATATTACAAAGTTGTTGGAGCTTTTGTGTTATTTCATCAGGTAATTGAATTTGCGAATTTTGTGCTTTTACAAGTAATTCATACTTATCCATTTTCAACTGGTAATAAGTTAAGGCTGAAAGTTCTTCCCATGTGAAGGTTTTTAGTTCTTCATACGTCATATTTATTATCCCCCTTTCTTTGGTATTCCGGTGGCAGCCGGTAAGACAATTATAGAACGGAGAAAGCCAGAAATCAACAAGCAACAAGTACAACCAGTCATACATACAATCTACCAGAGAGGGGTGGTGAGAAATGAAAGATACTGTAGTTGCGCTTAACAGCGTTAATGTGGAACGGGCGTTTGAGGCTTTGGCTCGGATTTTTACGGCGCGGGGAGAATGTACAGTGACCGTGAAATCTATCAGAAAAAAAGACGAGGTACAGAAAGATGAAACCGCTTAATAGCGGTACTGATGGACAACCCCGCATTACAGGAAGGAGGAGGATCTGCATCAAACCAAATGCAACATGCAACACCTGCCGGTGCCGTAACCGCTGCATAGAGGCAAGCCGGCGGTATGTGTGCAGGGATTATGAAAGGAGGGACAAGCCGTGCAAAAGTATTACACAGACCTCGACGACTTCGAGGACGACAGCCGATCCCGCCTGCTGGAAGTAACAGAGCGGTGGCTGATGCCGGCGGTTATCTTTGTGGCTGGTGTGATTATCATTTTAGCAGTTTGCGTTTCACTGGAAGCGTTGTAAGAGGGGAGAAAGACAGTGAAGAGAGTTAATGCCGAAGAAACATATTTTGACAGCATGAACGATATGGTTATTGTCCTGTGTTGCAAGGAGGATATCGCTGAAGAAGGGCCTGAACACATAGTGCTGGAGCCGGTATGGAAAAAATACGAATCGGACGACAGCCCTGTAGAATATCTGACACTGGCGGATATTTCAGAACAGTTTCAGGGACGCTGTTGTCTCATGGTGATAGCGGAAACTCCTTTGAGTGGACGTATATATCGCTATGATAACTATGGTGAAAAGGAATGGCTGGAAGTCGGGACAACTTGTGGTTATGCATAGAGCTGCAGGAGGAGGGAATCAAATGCAGAGAGAAACAATCATGAAGCAATTAGAAAAGCAGGCGCGGTATGCGCAGCGCTCTTTGTCGCGTGATCTGCTCTATCAGACATATGGACAGGCTTGTATGGCGCGCCAGTTGGAAGCAATAACGAAAGATGAGTTTATGCAGATCAATCACATGACGGTGTACTTTATGAATACCCATGCAAGAGAACTGGAAGAAGGAAGGTGAGAACGATGAAGAAACGATTAGAGAAGAAGAGGGAGAAGCGGAAGCGTGAACAGATCCACAGATTGCTTGATCTGGCGCTGGATATCAACGGATTGGAACCCAGAAAGCAAGGCATTACGGGCGATCTTCCGACAGCATTTTTTAAGTTTTCTGGGCAAGTGGGCTGGATAGATATTCATATGTATTCTACTGGTTGGAATTCCGACAATTATCCGGATGTGGAAATGCTTCCGAGTACAAATAGCCTTGGAGAACTTTCCTACGCGGTACGCCGTATGGAGGCGTTAAAAGCAGAAACCCCAGGAGCGGCAACTCCCAGGGATTCAAGGTAACTGATAATAATTTGACACCCTCATTATAGCAGAGGGAGACAGGAGAAATCAAGATGGTACAAGCAAAAGAATTACCAAATGAAGTAATGGATCGCATAGTACTGCGGAATTCAATCCTCGACAGTCTTCCAGATCATGCTCTCGAAAAAGCCGATTTTATTCTGGAGCAACTTCAGAATTCTTATACTGGAGTTCTTCCAGATGATGACCAAATGCGAAGCTGGAGTAATAACCGAGAAGTTATATGTGCATACATCGACATCACCAGAGACTACGTGTGGAGAGTGCAGGAAGAATTGGAGGCAATTCGCGCGGCGCTTAAAAATGAAAACGAAATAGATCGAGAAAGGGGATAGAAGATGGCAAAAGAACTGAAATGTGAGATCCTGGAGACTCTGATCGAGTTTCCGGGCGAAGGAAAGTACCACAAGGAGTTGAACCTGGTGAAATGGGGAGACCATGAACCGAAGTACGACCTTCGCGGCTGGAACGCGGATCGGTCTGAGATGACAAAAGGAGTCACGCTCACAAAGGATGAGCTGATGATATTAAAGAAAGAATTAGGAGGAATCGAATTATGATGATTACAGCAACTTTTGAAAGTATCCAGGAAATGCGGGAGTTTGCAAATGCAGTTTCGACGGTCGAAACTGATGCACTGATGGAATTAGCGAATGGGCCAGATCATTACCGCCAGGCAAATCCGACAATACAGTTTACCGGCACGCCTCCGGTACAGCAGGCTGCGTCAGTAACTCCACCAGTACAGCAGGCACCAGTTACCCCTCCACCAGTACAGCAGACGCCGGTAACGCCACCAGTACAGCAGACTCCACCAGTTACCCCTCCGCCAGTACAGCAAGCACCAGTACAGACGACAGCGCCGTCTTACACGCCTGATGATCTGGCAAGGGCAGCCATGACGCTGATGGATTCCGGCAGGCAGGGCGACCTGATTGATCTTCTGGCCCAGTTTGGCGCAGACACCCTTACGCATCTGCAGCCGGAGCAGTACGGAGCGTTTGCGACTGCTCTTAGAGGATTGGGGGCGCCGATCTAATGGGACATGCTGAGAGAGATCATGCATTATTAAGCGCTTCCGGGGCGCATCGGTGGCTGTACTGCACCCCCAGCGCCCGGCTGGAAGAAGGGTTTCCGGATACCACATCGGAAGCAGCCGCAGAAGGCACGCTGGCCCACGAGTTAGCGGAGCTGAAAGTCAGGAACTATTTCCACGGCGTCGAGTTTGGGAAAAAGAAACTGACGGCGGCTATCAACAAGCTTAAGAAAAAGGAACTGTGGCAGGAAGAGATGATGGGGTATACAGACGAGTACCTCGATTACATAAAAGGTGTTGCGCTTGCAATGAAGAACCAGCCTTATGTAGCGACCGAAAAGCGGGTTGATTTCTCCGCTTATGTTCCTGATGGATTCGGGACTGCGGACTGTATCCTGATCTGTGGCAACGTGCTGCACATCATTGACTTTAAATACGGGAAGAACCCTAACGGTCGGGTGGAGGCGGAAGGGAATCCCCAGCTTGCCCTATATGCTTTGGGGGCCTATGAAATGTACAAGATTCTGTATCCGATCGAGATAATCCGGATGTCAATTGTACAGCCCCGGCTTTCGGACGGAATCTCTGAGTGGGAGTGCCCGCTGGAAGAACTGCTCTCGTGGGGGCAGTACGTGAAAGGCCGGGCAGAACTTGCGATTAAGGGCGAGGGTGATTATTTCCCGAGTCCGGAAACATGTAAGTACTGCCGGGCGCGGGGGCAGTGCAGGGCCAGAGCCGATGAGAATGTGAAACTTGCATTTTCGGAAGATCTCGGGAAACTTCCGCCACTTATCTCTAATGCAGAGGCAGGAGACTACCTGCGGAAGGGTGTCGATGTGGCAAAATGGCTAGAAGCCTTAAAGGACTATGCCCTTAAGGAGTGTCTGGCAGGAAAAGAAGTTCCTGGCTGGAAGGCCGTGTCAGGCCGTGGTGGCCGTGATTGGACAGATATGGACAAAGCGTTTGAAACTCTCGTCAAAAGTGGCGTAGCTGAGGAAGCAGTACTGTGGGAAAGAAAGCCGCTGTCACTCGCCCAGGTAGAGACAACGGTAGGGAAGAAGGATTTTGCCGACGCTGTAGGCGAGTACGTTGTATGGAAGCCAGGGAAGCCGGCACTGGTAGAAGCATCGGATAAGAGACCGGCAATTACAAATAAATTAACCGCCGCAGAGGCGTTCAAGGAGGAAAAAGTAAATGAATGATTTAACCAATGTAACAACCGGAGAAGTGAGATTATCTTATGTACACCTGTTTAAGCCGTATGCAGCGATGACAGGACAGGAGGAAAAATACAGTGTAACAGTTCTAGTACCGAAGACGGACGTAGACACCATGGGACGTATTAATGCGGCCCTCGATGCCGCAAAGCAAAAGGGGATCAGCGAGAAATGGAACGGTCAGTGTCCGCCGATCGTACCCGTGCCCGTCTATGACGGAGACGGGGTTCGTCCTTCTGATGGGATGGCCTTCGGCCCAGAGTGTAAGGGCCACTGGGTATTTACAGCCAGTGCCAAGGTGGATTACCGGCCGGAAGTCGTGGACAAGATGGGAAATCCAATCATAAACCAGTCCGAGGTATACAGCGGTATGTATGGCCGTGTGAATGTATCCTTCTACCCGTATTCTTTCGGCGGAAAGAAGGGAATCGGCTGTGGCCTGGGGCCGGTTATGAAGACAAGAGACGGAGAATCATTGGGGGGCAGTGCGCCGAGCGCAGCGCAGGCGTTTAATGTCCAGCAAGGACAGGCGACTGCCGGATATGCAGCGCCTCAGTACGGGGCAGCTATGCCAGCGACTCCGGGTGCTGCTGGTTATGCTCCGCAGACCACAGCACCGTGGAACGGAGCCGGACAGCCAGCAGCACAAGCCGCAGCGCCAAGATTACACCCGATTACCGGGCAGCCATATTGATATTAGGGGGGCCGGAAGGCCCCTCAATCTGACAGGGAGGGACGTATATGCATCATCTATCAATTGATATCGAGACAAGGAGCAGTATAGACATTGGGAAGGCTGGTGCCTATAAGTACGCACAGTCTCCGGACTTTGAAATCCTCCTGTTTGCATACCAGTGGAATAACGATCCCGTTAAGGTTATAGATCTCAAAAACGGGGAAGAGCTCCCTTGCTGGTTAATGCAGGCCCTGGCAGATCCCAATGTTATCAAGCACGCCTACAACGCCGCTTTTGAGTGGTACTGCCTTAACTGTGCCGGCTACGAGACTCCGATCGAACAGTGGCGCTGCACCATGGCCCACGGCCTGTACTGCGGCTATACTGCTGGACTGGACGCTACGGGCAAAGCAATCGGCCTCCCGCAGGATAAACAGAAGCTGACTACAGGCAAGGCCCTGATCCGGTATTTCTGTGTGCCTTGTAAGCCAACAAAAACCAACGGAAGCCGTACATGGAACCAACCGTGGCACGATACGGATAAGTGGGAGCTGTTTAAGGAGTACTGCCTACAGGACGTTGTGACAGAGAGGGAAATCTTAAAGCGGCTGGACTTGTTCCCGATGCCGGAAGAGGAAGAGCATCTGTGGCAGATGGACGTCTTGATGAATGCTTATGGCGTCCGGGTAGATACGGATCTGATCGAGGGGGCCTTATACATCGACCAGATCAGCACGCAGCGCCTGACTGATGAGGCAATAAGCCTGACTGGCTTGCAGAATCCAAACAGCGCGGCTCAGCTGCTTCAGTGGCTGCGGGATAACGGTACGGAAGCGGACAACCTGCAGAAGGCTACTGTCGCGGAGCTCCTGGGCGGAATCAATCCGAACAAGGTGAGGCGCATGTTAGAGATCCGCCAGCAGTTAGGGAAGACGTCTATCAAGAAATATGTGGCAATGGATACGGCCCGTGGCGAGGGCGACCGGGTGCGGGGACTTACTCAATACTACGGAGCCAACCGGACAGGAAGGTGGGCCGGGCGCCTGGTGCAGATGCAGAACCTGCCGAGGAATTATCTTAAGACCCTGGACTACGCCCGTAACCTTGTTAAGGCTAAAAACTACGATGGCGTGAGGATTCTTTACGGCAATGTGCCGGATACGCTTTCCCAGCTGATCCGGACAGCGTTCATCCCATCCGCGGGCCATAAATTCGTTGTGGCTGATTTCTCAGCTATTGAAGCCCGCGTCATCGCCTGGTTAGCTGGAGAGCAGTGGGTTAATGAAGTATTTGCCACGCACGGAAAGATTTACGAGGCTACAGCCTCTCAAATGTTTGGCGTGCCGGTGGAGCGTATCGCGAAGGGAAACCCGGAGTACAGCCTCAGACAGAAGGGGAAGGTCGCCACACTGGCCCTGGGATACCAGGGAGGCACATCGGCGCTGATTGCAATGGGCGCCCTGCAGATGGGCCTGACAGAAGAGGAATTGCCGGACATCGTACAGAGGTGGCGGCAGGCGAATCCTCGGATTAAGGGCCTGTGGTATGCGATTGAGAATGCAGCCCTTGCCGTCATGGAGACAGCGCAGCCGCAGGGGATTAACGGACTTATTTTTGCACTGGAAGGAGATATTATCTACGGTCAATCTTTTCTCACCGTCCGGCTGCCGAGTGGCCGCAAGCTGTTTTATCCAAAGCCGTTTTTGAAAGAAAACCGTTTTGAGAAGATGGCCGTCCATTACTACACGGTAGGCCAGCAGACACGGAAGTGGGAAGTTACAAGCACTTACGGCGGCAAGATGGTCGAAAACATCGTTCAGGCCATCGCCAGGGACTGTCTGGCGGTAACACTGGAGAGGATCGCATCTAAGGGTCTGCAGGTGGTGTTCCATGTCCATGACGAGGTTATCATCGACGCCCCCATGGAGACGACGGTGGAAGAGATCTGCGATCTGATGGCGGAGCCGATCCCATGGGCGCCGGGGCTGGTGCTGAAAGGCGCTGGATTTGAAAGTAGTTATTATATGAAGGACTAGGAGGGGAGAACTTGCAGAATAACAGGAAGCTGCAGATCAGCACGGCCGGGAGCCGGAAATCAACACACTGGCCGCGGTGTGAGATCATGTGGTCCGAATTTACCGAAAAATTGAAAACTCCCATCCGGGGGGCGGAGACCCTGGAACAGTATCTCGCGCTGCCAAAGGCCAGACAGGACGACCTAAAAGACGTGGGCGGCTTTGTGGGCGGAACGTTTACCGGAGACCGTCGGAAACCGGAATGTGCGGAAGGCCGGGATCTTTTAACGCTGGATCTGGATAATATTCCAGCGGGGCAGGCCGATGACATCCTGCGGCGCGTGAGCGGTCTTGGGTGTGCGGCGGCTGTCTACAGCACCCGGAAACATGCCGGATACGCTCCCAGGCTCCGTGTGATCGTTCCACTGGACCGGACGGCCACGGCGGACGAATACGAGCCCGCAGCGCGGAAACTGGCGTCACTGATTGGGATTGAGTTCTGTGATCCGACAACCTTCGAAGTCAACAGGCTGATGTACTGGCCGTCGTGCTGCATTGACAGCCAGTACTTATACGAGGTGTACGACAACCCGTTCTGCAGTGCTGATGGCTTGCTAGGTATGTATGGTGACTGGAGGGATATCAGCCAGTGGCCGCAGGTTCCCGGGACCGAAGCAATCGAACGCCGGCGGCTGGCGAAGCAGGAGGATCCCACAACAAAACGGGGCGTGATCGGTGCATTCTGCCGGACATACAGTATTACTCAGGCGATGGAAATGTTTATCCCCGGCATGTATGAGGAGACGGCCTCTCCTGGCCGGTATACATACACAGGAGGCGAGACAACGGGTGGTGCCATCATCTACGATGGGGACCTGTTCCTGTACTCCCACCACTCCCATGATCCGTGCTGTAATCAGCTTGTCAATGCCTACGATCTGGTCCGGCTCCATATGTACGGAGACCGGGACGTCGAGGCGAAGGAGGGTACACCAGTCAATAAGCTGCCGTCTTTCGTGGCTATGAGCAGGCTTGCTATGGACGATAAGGCCGTAGCTGACCTGATAGCCAAAGAGAAGCACGAGGCGGCTGTGGCGGCCTTTGCGGAGCCCACAGAGGGCGTCAGGAGTGAGGACTACAGCTGGTTGAGCGGCCTCGAAGTAGACGGAAACGGGAACTATAAGAAGACAGTCAATAACATGATTATCGTGCTGCAGAACGATCCCCTGTTGAAAGGCAGGATTGTAACGGACGAGTTTGCTAACCGGGGGCTTGTCCTGGGAGAACTACCGTGGAGCAAGGAAGTTGGAAGGCGCCAGTGGAGTGATCCGGATGATGCGGGATTCTTCTGGTATATGGAAAATTTCTACCACATTGCCCAGCAGGACAAGCTGGATCGGGCCCTTACCATCGTAGGCGAGCAGAATAAGATTAACGAGGTTAGGGATTACCTAAAGGGCCTCAAATGGGACGGCGTGAAGCGTGTGGATACCCTGCTGTCGGAGTACTTAGGGGCAGAGGATACCCCATATACAAGGGCCGTAATGCGGAAATCCCTGTGCGCTGCAGTAGCAAGAGCAGTAGAGGGCGGCGTTAAGTATGATTACATGCCAATCTTTACAGGGCCCCAGGGCCTCGGAAAGAGTTCGTTCCTTAATATATTGGGAAAGTCGTGGTTCTCCGACAGCCTGACATCGTTCGAGGGCAAGGAGGCCGCAGAACTGATACAGGGAACGTGGATCAACGAGGTCGGGGAACTGACGGCCATGACGAGGCAGGAGACCTCTGCGGTGAAGCAGTTTTTAAGCAAGCGGGAAGATATCTACAGAGCGGCATACGGCCGCAGGACGGAGCGGTACCCGAGGCGGTGCGTCTTCTTCGGTACTTCCAATGACAGCGAGTTTCTGAAAGACAATACGGGAAACCGCCGGTTCTGGCCTGTTGACGTTGGCGTACATCCGGCAAAGCGGTCAGTATGGAATGATTTACCGGCTGAGGTGGACCAGATCTGGGCGGAAGCCTATATGTACTGGGCGCTGGGAGAGCCGTTATATCTTTCAAAGGAGATTGAAGCCTTAGCAATCGAACAGCAGGAGCGTCACAGGGAAGCGTCTGGAAAAGAAGGAATGATCCTGGATTTTCTGGAGAAGATGATCCCTTCTAATTGGGACCAGATGGATCCTTTAAAGAGGAAAATGTACTGGCAGGGAACACTTCAACTGCCGGAGGGAGCGTTACTGGTTCCGAGGGAAAAAGTTTGTGCAGTGGAGATCTGGGTGGAGTGTTTTAACGGCGATCCCCGATATCTAAAACGAATGGACAGTACAGAAATCAATAACGTGCTACAGAATATCAGTGGCTGGAAGCGTAATAAAACTACACGGAGATATGGTCCGTACGGGCAGCAAAAAGGTTTTGAACGGGTGACTACTAACTAGGAAAAATAAAGGTAGTCACGACAACTTATAAGGTAGTCATACAAAGTAGTCAGTAGTCACTAAAGTTGTCATACAAAGTAGTCGCGAAAATCCGCATAAACACTAGCTATTCTTATTAATGACAACTATGACTACCAATTATATATAGAGTAGTAAAAATAGATAAATTAGATAGATACGTGTACTGCCTGTGGCGCCTATATCAGGTATCACATACACGCGTGAGGAGGAAGGTTGCGATGCTGGAAAAAGACATTGAGAAGATATTAGTGAATGAAGTTAAGAAGCTGGGAGGCCGCGCCTATAAGTGGGTAAGCCCAGGTAATGATGGAGTGCCCGACCGGATCGTAATTCTGCCAGGGCTGCGGCCGGTGTTCGTGGAATTGAAAACGGAGAAAGGCCGGCTTTCGGCGATTCAGAGAGTCCAGATTGAGCGGCTAAAGAAAATGAAACAAGACGTAAGTGTGTTGTATGGGGAGCCGCAGGTCAGAGATTTCCTGGAGGAGTGTAAGCACCGGTTAGGTTTACTGGCATACTTGGAAGATTGTCATTTTTACGATGACGAGGAGGAGTGATAGCAGATGACGAAGATAGATCTCGAACAGAAAATAAAAGACGCCGTTGACGCTAGAGGTGGCAGGATGCATGAGATCAGCGTGGGAAATACACCTGGTTTTCCGGGATACATGGTAATTCTTCCAGGTGGACACGTTGGATTCGTGGAAATTGGGAAACCAAACAGGAACCAACTTATCGCTTTGAGAAACCAAATTTCAGAGTTGCGGACGTTAGGCTGTGCTGCCATGGCGATAGACAACGAAAGCCAGATTAACAGTATGATGATGTATATCCTGTCAGATGCCGGAAAAGATCCATCGTGGAATGCTTACCAGGATTACAAAGCCGGTATGACCGGATATGGAATTGAGCATAAAGGAGATGATGCTCTATGATATTTAAGCCACATGCTTATCAGCAGCACTGTATTGAGCAGATATTAAGAGTCAAGAAGCTGGGCCTATTTTTAGATATGGGCCTCGGGAAAACAGTCACCACGCTGACGGCCGTTAAGGAGCTTAAGTACAACCGCTTTCAGGTTCGCAAGGTGCTAATCATCGCGCCTAAAAAGGTTGCAGAAGGAACCTGGACGAAGGAGGCTGCAAAGTGGGATCACACGAAAATGCTTCGCGTATCCCCGGTACTGGGAAGCCAGACGAAACGGATCCGGGCGCTGAATACGCCCGCAGATTTATATATCATTAACCGGGAAAACGTGGTGTGGCTAGTGGATTACTACCGGAACGCCTGGCCGTTTGACATGGTGGTAGTTGATGAATCCAGCAGCTTTAAGAGCCATTCTGCTAAGCGGTTCAAGGCACTGGCAAGCGTGGGCGGGTACATAGACCGCATGGTGGAGCTGACCGGAACGCCCTCCCCCAACGGGCTTGATGATGTATGGGCCCAGGTGTATCTGCTGGACGGAGGAGAGCGCCTGGGGAAGAGATATACCCAGTTCCGGGAGCGGTACTTCCAACCGGACAAGCGCGGGGCCGACGGCATGATATACAGCTACGAGGTCAAGCCTGGGAGTGAGGGCAGTATCCTGGAACGGATCTCGGATATCTGCATCAGCATGAAGGCAGAAGATTACTTACAGCTGCCGGATATCACATATCACGAGATCCCCGTGGAGCTGGACAGCAAAGCCAGTAAGGCATATTACGAGATGGAGCGTGAGATGGTCCTGGCCCTGCCGGAGGAAGAGATCAGTGTAACGAGTGCGGCAGCCTTAAGTAACAAACTTCTACAGCTGGCGAATGGGGCCGTGTACGATGAAGATCACAGTGTCCATGAGGTTCACAACTGCAAGATCGAGGCGTTTATGGAGCTGATCGAGTCTCTTCAGGGGAAGCCGGCCCTGGTGTTCTACAACTTTCAGCATGACCGGGCGCGGATTCTGAAAGCCCTGGAGAAGACAGGATTACGGGTAAGGGAGCTTAAGACGACGCAGGACGAGGACGACTGGAACGCCAGAAAGATTGATATCCTGCTTACCCATCCCGCCAGCAGTGCTTACGGCCTTAACCTTCAACAGGGAGGAAACCATGTGATCTGGTTTGGCCTGACATGGAACTATGAGTTATACACCCAGGCGAACAAGCGCCTTCACCGCCAGGGGCAGGAAGAGAAAGTTATAATCCATCATCTGATCTGCAGCGGCACACGCGACGAGGACGTTATGGAAGCCCTGAAACGAAAGGACGATGTGCAGAGCTGGGTAATGGAGAGTTTGAAAGCAAGGATAAGGAGGTACCGGAATTGATCATAGAGTTTAGTATCCCGAACGGGAATATGAAAGTATGTGCAGAGGAGTTTTTCGCAGAGGCGGGCATGGCACAGATTCGCAGAATGTTTAAGATGCTGCGGGAATCTGGCTTAGATGACAACCGCCGGAAGGAGATCCTCGTATGGCTGAGAGATCAATCTACCGAGATGTATCAGCGCATGGAGGAGTGGTCAAAAAGGTATATGGATTGTTCTACAAGGTGTAGGGAATTGGAGGAGCAGTATGAACAGATGAAAAGCCCCTGTTACGCTGTGTACACGCAGGACAAGGAGGCACTTAAGGCCGCCCGGGATAAGGTGACATCGGCCAAGAGGAGAGTCTCAGCCAGCAAGCGGGAATACCAGACCGCAGAGAAGATGAGAAACCGATACCAGAAGATCATAGACATTCTGGTGGAGGTCACGACGTAAGGAGGTAAGAACTATGAGGGAGGTTAAGAAATCAGATTTAACATTTGACGAGGCCAATGCCATGCTGGACGAATATAACCGGAGTCTTAGAAACAACTTTGTCGGCATCGGGTACACCCTGAAAAGAGTCAGGGAAGATAAGCTGTTCCTGGAAGCCGGCTATAAAAACTTTGATGAGTTCATGAATGCGAAATACGGCAAGGACAAGTCATGGGCGTCAAAGTGTATCAGCATCGCCGTCCAGTTCGGCCAGGGAGAAGAAACCCCGGTTATCCAGGATAAATATGCAGATTATGAATTCAACAAGCTGGTGGAGCTTGTGACCATGACGGAAGAGCAGCGCAGCCAGGTGACACCGAAAACGTCAGTCAGGGAACTGCGGGAAATGAAACCGGGTCGAAAGAAAAAAGTTGCGACGGTCGAAACTCCGAAGCCAGAGCCGGAGAAGCTGTCAGCCTACGGAACAGTCATAAAAGTATATCCGGAAGATAGCCTAATTGCGGTAGCAGGGTGCAATGGGCCTGAAGGAGACCATAAGGGTAGTCATGATTGCTTTTCCTGCCATTTGCAATGCAGAATCCGCCAGCAATACTGCTACTGTGTGGAGGCGCCAATGGGGAACCCGTTTCCGTGTGCGCAGATAGATATTATCGACACACTGGAAGAAGAAATAGGAGAGCGATGCCAATTTGTTGACCTAGATCAGGCTTATCACCGCGCCGGAGATCATGAGCCGGTCCCGTGTTGCAAGGAGTGCAAGGAACCGTGTCAGTATGCCTGTGAGCGGTCGATCAAGAAACGGGAAGCAGAGGAGCAGACATGCAATACGGATTCGTCGTCTTGCCCGCACCGCGATGGCTACAGCTGCACACTTACACCTGACCAGAAAAATACGCCGGGAGATGGCAATCAGTGTGAGCGGTCGTGCTGTTGGGAATGCAAGTATCACGGCATGTGTGAGACGGAGTGTGATTCTTCTGCCGGCCGTGATGGAAAGAGGCCAGAGTTCAACGCGGCATGGTTTGTGCGGCAATGGGCGGAAAAGAAGCCAAGCGATCTCAAAAAGGTAATGCAGATATGCAGGGAACAGGAGAATAATTCGGATCGGGCGAAAGCGGTCCAGAAATACATAGCTCCGTATAGCTGCAGCGGATCGCATTACGGGACTTACTGCCATGATTTCCACAGTTTTGCAGGAGGTATAGATTTTGAGATCGGACGAGTTAAGCTGCACCTCAAGTACGGCAGATTCGTGACGGAATTACTGGCACTGTACGATCCGTCATCGCCTGAGTACGATGAGAAGCCAGAACTTGAACCAGTACAGGCTGATCCTGATCCAGTAATTGATGCGGATTTTGAAGAGATAACGGAACCAGCGGAAGAACCGAAGGAATCCATGACAGACCTGCAAATGGTCCGCCAGATGCTGGAAAAAGAAGAAAAACTTCTGACTACCTGCCTCTTAACCGTTCCGGATCAGGACAATATTCATATCCGACGTATGAAACTTAAGGTTGCAGCACTGGCCGCGTATGCAACGAATCTGGACAATATTGAGAATTCGGCACCCAAGCCAGAACAACTACCACTTCCAATGTTGAAAAATAACGACCAACGTAAGTCCTGGATCGAAGACTATAAGGCATGGGGAATGTGGTACAGAGACGAAAATATAGACGTCAACTACTACAAATACGATTTTTCTGACGGCAGCCACCTGATCGCGGCAGAGTACCCGCAGAGGGAATTTTATTGGTCGAATGAAATACGTGATGAAGTATACTATCATCTGGTGGAAAAAGGGAAGCAGAAATACAACGGACTCGGGGCATACGATGAGAAGTATCAGAACAGCACGACCAGTGTAGGTGAGATCGTGGAGTATCTGAAAGAGATTCAGAAGAAGGGGAGGACACGGAATTGAAATCATTATTGCATTATCCAGGGAGTAAGAAAAGGCTCGCTCCCTGGATTATCGGATACATGCCGCCGCACCACAGTTACCTGGAGCCGTACTTTGGTGGCGGAGCGGTTCTGTTTGAGAAAGACCCTTCAAAGATCGAAACGGTGAATGACCTGGACGACGATGTGGTTAATTTCTTCCGGGTGATTCGCGATCCGGAAAGCAGAGAACGCTTGCAGGAGTGGCTTACATATACGCCGTATGCGCGGCAGGTATATGATGAGTCATTTCGCCAGGAACCAGAATCACCGGTTGAGAAAGCCGGATACTTTGCAATCCGTTCGATGCAATCCCACGGCTTCCGACTGACTGAGAAATGCGGCTGGAAGAAAGACGTATATGGCCGCGAGGCTGCCTATGCGGTGCGGTATTGGAACGAGCTGCCTGAAGTATTGGCTGTCATGGCGGAACGCCTGAAGAGGGTCCAGATCGAACATAAGCCGGCCATTGAACTTATTAAGGCGTTCAATTATGAGAATGTCCTGATATATGCAGATCCGCCCTATGTCCTTTCTACCAGAACGCGGAAACAGTACAGGCATGAAATGTCAGATCAGGATCACAGAGAGTTGCTTGAGACACTGTGCGGGAGTAAGGCCAAGATAATGTTGTCAGGATATGATTGCGAATTATACGAGGATTATCTTACCGGATGGCATAAGGCTCAGATACCGGCTAGGGCGCAGAATTCATTGCCAAGGACAGAGACGTTGTGGATGAATTTTGGTCAGGAAAATTAAGATTTTGGAGGGAAATCTATGTGGAAGATAGTTTTTAAATATCCAGAGGGAGGTACTGTAAAACTTACAAATAGCAAACAGCCTATGGATGAAAGATTGGCAAGAAAGTACCATAAGCAATATGGTGTTAATTCCGATGGAGGGACATATCAAAAGTACCCTAAAAAGAAATATCGGCCGATTGCTTTAGCCACCGTGGTAGACATACTTACTGCTGGTGGGGATCTGGAAAATGAGATACTGATTGAGCAGGAGAATTAAAATTTTCGGAAGGAGAGGTTGAATGGAAATTACAATAATGCCACCTGACGAATGTCCGTGCAAATCATGTAGATTCGAACCAGAATGTCAATGGGCGCATGAGTTTGAGGTTGTAGAGTGCAAAGACTGGGGTGCGAAGGAGGAAGACGAGGAATGAAGAAGAAGCGGAAGCGGTGCTGCCATGCAAAATGGCGAGTAATATTTTGGCCTGGGCGCATGGATCGGTGCTATAGGAGCGATTGTAAGAAGTGTCACTGTTATTATTAATATTTGAGGGAGGACTAAAATGTATTTAAATATCGAATACAGAGACGGAAAGAAAGAGCAGAAAAGTGTGGATGATTGTTCCGTTAAAGATGGGTGCCTGAAATATTATATCAGGACAGGAGTCAGTGCCGGTACGCATTATATTCCATTGGACACTATCAAAGAATTTCATAAAGAGAATTAATAATTAGAGGAGGCGGAAGATGAAAGTATTAGATGCTATGAAACAAATTGAACATATTGATAACGAAGTGAAAAATTTACAAAAGTTTTGTCGGCTTTCACCTGAAGATAGGGAGCGAATAGCTGATGAAGTCGGATTGAACAGTAACTTTGAAAAATTGGTAAATGTCAGTGTAAATGCTATGCTTTCGTGGAAGGAAACACTTAAGGAAAAGATAAATAATGCTGAGCTAAACTGATATTTTCCGAAGGAGGAGATCCGATGATAAAACAGATGGACGAGATGGTATCCGGCCTGGCGGACACGCGGCGCAGAGCTGTCCGGATTGCAAAGTACTGGGGCAAGGTCATAGCCAAGATCGTGATCGCAGTCACGCTGCCGGTCTGGCTGATCCCGTATCTGGTATGGAGGCGGCGCCATGGATAGAAAAGAAGAACATGCAATGGCCCTTCAGGCGGCGCGGGCCAGGGCTGCTAAGCAGGAATACATACTGAAAGGACCTAGGCCAGTGACACACAGCGCAACGATGCCGGCATACTGTTATACGGCAGCGTGTCCGGATCCGAGGTTACGGAAGCCGATCAGGAAGCGGACGGGAGGTGAAGCCGTTGGATAAGGGAATACTGGAACAATATATTGACGCCTGTGAGCTGATTAAGGAGACAGAAGCAGACATGCGGCGGGTGAAAAAGCAGCGTAAGACCATTATCCAGGATTCTGTGAAAGGATCCATGCATGATTTTCCGTATGCGGCCCAGAACTTCAAAATTCAGGGTATGACCTATTCGGCCGTAAGGGATCCGGGAGCCCTGGCCGCATATGAGCGGCTGCTGGAGGAACGTAAGGCCAAGGCGGAGGAAATCAAAGTGCAGGTAGAAGCCTGGCTGAATACAATACCACAAAGAATGCAGCGGATAATAAGATTCAGATTTTTTGAGGGATTATCATGGGGAGAAACGGCTTCGAGGATAGGGAGGAAAGCCACTGCAGATGGGGTTCGGATGGAGTTTACGAATTTTATGAAAGTATCATAAAGTAATTTCGTTTATTTCACATTTTTCGTTTCAGAAATGTTATAGTATAAACTGGAATCACTGAAATGTGCTTCTACCTCCCCCAATAAACGGACATTGTATAAAAGCGCCGGAACTTGGCGGTCTACTTCAGAGTTATGTTACCGCCTTACCAAAAAGGCGACGGATATGAGGCCGAAACTCTCACGCAATCGGTACAACGGCGCGTATGGATTGCATAACCTCCCCCAAAACGGAACGTACCCCAGTGTCCTTCGGGTCTGGGGGCTTATGTGGAACATACCATCAATGGTAGATGGACAGGGTCGCGCCCTGGGTCCCGGTTCGATCCCGGGTGTTCCGCTTCGTTTATCATAAGATTTTCTCCTTTGGAAGAGTCCTTGCAGAGATGCGGGGACTTTTCTTTTGCAAAAAAATTTATACAGAGTATTAAAAGAGACATTTTTTGCAATACTTTTGGTGTATATTTATTTTCAAAATATATAGAAAAGGTTGACAAAGGGTGTTATAATGAAGATGCAAAACAATGGAAACGAAGTAGAAAAGGAGAATTTAACACAGAAGAAACAAGGAGATGATGCTATGAATAGCAGTGTATTAAGTTATACTAAGCTTGATTTGCACTCCCTTGGAAAGAAAAACGTCAAAATAGTGTCTTCTGAAGAAGCGCTAAAAGATGTAATCCCAATGAAATGGGAAGAAGATACAATACAGGGGAGAACGAAGGTAACAGTAACCAAAAGAAACAGTTAAGGAGTATTAACGTCAAATGTGTAAAGTTGGAGATATCATAGTTGTTAGGAACTATTTAAGCCAGGGACAGACCATTAAAAGACATTCCTTTGTAGTGCTTAGTACAGAGCATGGAGAAATTCAGGGAATGGACTTTGATTTGGTTTGCAATGTTATGTCTTCTTTTCGTTCAGAAGAACAAAGAAAAAGGAAGATGGGATATCCGGGAAATTTTGAGTATCCGGCCGATGCCGAGAATATTAGAAATGGACATGGAAGATCAGGATACATAAAAGCTGAACAACTTTATTACTTTAACAGAGAGAAAACGGATTTTTATGTCCTCGGTAATGTAGAGCCAGAGCTGTTTAATGTTTTAATTGAGTTTATCAACCAACTTAAGGACATTGAGGTTATTACGGATAATTTATGAATTTAGAAAAGGGTCACTCACCAGTGGCTCTTTTTCTATACCCAAAAACGAAACGAATGAGAGGTGGTGGTGATGGCAAGGCCGAGAAGCCCGAACAGGGACAAAGCCTGTGAATTATGGCTGAAAAGTGGAAAGAAACGTCCACTGAAAGATATAGCGGCGGAGCTGAAAGTATCAGAGGAACAGATCCGCAAATGGAAGAATCAGGATAAGTGGGCTAAAGTAACGTTACCTAATGCGAAAAGTAACGTTACCAATCGTAAAGGCGGGCAGCCGGGGAATAAGAATGCTGTCGGCCACGGCGGCACCGGACCGCCGGGAAACAAGAACGCAGTCACTACGGGAGAGTTTGAAACTCTCTTTTTTGATACACTGGAAGACGACGAGAGGCTGCTGATCGGCATGATCCAGCCAGATAAAGAGAAACTACTTCTTCAAGAGATCCAGCTCCTGACAGTCCGGGAGCGCCGGATGCTGAAACGAATTGAAGATTTGCGGGATTGCGATTTCACGACAGTTAAAAAGAAAAAGGGAACAGAAAAAGATAAATGGACAGATTTAAAAGAGGATCAGGCAGTCCTGGGGCAGATCCAGTCCATTGAAGATGCATTGACCCGTGTCCAGGGCCGAAAGCAACGAGCAATTGAGTCCCTGCATAAATTTGGTTTTGATGATGCACGCCTGGAAATTGAACTTATGAAGGTGGAACTAGCAACTCTGAAAATTGGAGGCCAGGAAGCAGAGCAGGAAGATGATGGGTTCCTGGCAGCACTGAATGCAGAAGCCGAAAGTCTGTGGGAGGCAGGAGTCGATGACAATTAAAGAGCATATTGCCAGTATGAAGGAGAAACTGGCTCGGCTGAAAGAAAAGCGGGGAATTCTCACAAAAGTACAGACTTTCAAGTTCCAGCCATTTTCACAGAGACAGAAACAGATTCTTACCTGGTGGCTGCCTGACAGCCCGGTGAAGGATTATGACGGTATTATCGCCGATGGCGCTATCCGATCAGGTAAAACCATCTGTATGTCTCTGTCATTTGTCTTCTGGGCGATGAGCGCATATAATGGTCAGAACTTTGCCATGTGTGGCAAGACTATTGGCTCGTTCCGGCGTAACGTCCTCTTCTGGTTGAAATTAATGCTTCGGAGCCGCGGGTACCGGGTATCAGATCATCGGGCTGACAATCTGGTGGAAATCAGCCGCGGCCAGATAACGAACTACTTTTATATCTTTGGTGGTAAGGATGAGCGCAGTCAGGACCTGATTCAGGGTATCACACTGGCCGGCCTCTTCTGTGATGAGGTGGCTCTGATGCCGGAGTCCTTTGTCAATCAGGCAACCGGCCGGTGCTCGGTTACTGGTTCGAAGTACTGGTTTAACTGCAATCCGGACGGCCCATATCACTGGTTCAAGGTCAACTGGATTGATAAGGCCATCGGTTATCTTGGTAAGGAAAAAGTGGCAAAAATCCGGGAAGACGCAGCTAAGACAGGGGCTGATCCGGCGCTCAAGAAACTGCTGTATGTCCATTTTACGATGGATGACAATCTGAGTTTATCGGAGGAGATTAAGGCCAGATACCGCAGTATGTATACCGGGGTATTCTTCGAGCGGTATATCATGGGCCTGTGGGCAATGGCCGAGGGCATTATCTATGATATGTTCGACCTTGCCCGAAATGCAACGGACACAGAAGCGCTGGCGGTGTCCTATAAGACAAAGACAGGACATGATTTCTGGACAGATGAGCGGTACGTCAGCTGCGATTACGGAACCCAGAACCCTACGGCCTTCTTGTTGTGGAATAAGGCTGCCGATAAGAAATGGTACTGCCGGCGGGAATATTACTACTCAGGCCGCGACAAGGGGAGGCAGAAGACGGATAAGGAGTTCTCCGATGACCTGACAGCCTGGCTTGACGGTATTGCAATTAAGGCGGTTATTCTGGATCCGGCAGCGGCCAGCTTTAAGGCTCAGCTGGAGAAGGACGGTTATAAAGTGAAAAAAGCAAAAAATGATGTTTTGGACGGAATCCGGTTTGTGGCCACGTTGCTGCTTCAGGGTTCTATTTTTATTGACTCTTCCTGTGATAACCTGATTAAAGAGTTTGCCTCCTATATCTGGGACGCGAAAGCAGGGGAGCGTGGTGAGGATAAGCCGGTAAAGGAACATGACCATGCATTAGATGCCTTGCGGTATTTCTGTATGACTATAATCAGGAATCGGTCGGGAATGAAGATTATGAAATAGAGGTGAGAAGTATGGAGTTGGAAGTTGTGAAAAAGCTGATTAAGAAGTATACGGCGGGGCATGGTGCTTTTCTTGCCGAGGCCGATACTGCGGATCGGTATTATCGGAACCAGACGGATATCTTACTGGAGCCGCCTAAGAAAAGAGAAACAGAGCAAGGAGAGAACCCGCTGCGGAATGCAGATAACAGGATCCCCCTCAACTTCCACGGTCTCCTGGTCAATCAGAAAGCGTCCTATATGTTTACAGCGCCGCCTCTGTTCGATCTGGGCGATAAGGCATCTAATAAAGCATTGACGGCGTTCCTGGGGGATAAGTATGCTAAGACTTGCAAGGATCTCTGTGTAGAGGCTTCCAACGCTTCTGTGGCATGGCTGCACCTATGGAAGGACAAAGCGAGCGGGCAGTATAAGTATGCCATAGTGCCATCAGGACAGGTGATTCCAGTGTGGAGCAATAATCTGGAGAGAGAGCTTAAAGGAGCATTACGCTGCTATCATGACATCACGGATGAGGGCAAGGAACTGGACGTCTACGAGTACTGGAATGATACGACCTGTCAGGCGTACGCAATTGAAGCTGGGGGCGTAATTGACACCGGGCTGATGCCGTACAATTCGTTTACACTGATCGACACGGCAGGAAACAGCAACCTGGTTAACGAGTTCAAGCATGATGTCGGTGAGGTTCCTTTCTTCCCATTCTTCAACAACAACATTGACACGGGCGATCTGGACAACATCAAGCCACTGATCGACGTGTACTGCAAGGTGTTCAGCGGTTTCGTCAACGACCTAGAAGATATTCAGGAAGTTATTTTTGTGCTTACCAACTATGGCGGCGATGATCTGGGCCAGTTCCTCCGTGAACTGAAGGACTACAAAGCAATTCAGATCGAGAATGAAGGCGGGGAGGACAAGTCAGGAGTTTCCACCCTAACGATTGAGCTGCCGGTGGAGGCCCGCAAGGAGCTGCTGGCTACGACCCGGAAATGTATTTTTGAACAGGGGCAGGGTATTGATCCGGACCCGCAGAATTTTGGTAACAGCTCAGGCGTGGCCCTGGGCTTTTTATATTCCCTATTGGAGCTTAAATCGGGACTGATGGAGACAGAGTTTAAACTGGGCTTCGGCCGGTTTATCCGGTGCATCTGCCGGTTACTGAATATCAAGATCAAAGACGACACAATCGTTCAGACATGGACACGCACCAGTGTCAAGAATGATCTGGAACTTTCCCAGATTGCCCAGCAGTCGAAGGGGGTGATCTCTGATGAGACCATCGTGTCAAAGCACCCGTGGGTCGAGGATCCGGAAAAAGAAATGGATATCCTCAATAAGCAGAAGGAAGCAGAAGCAGAGGCGCAGCGGGAGATATCTGATATGTTCCCGAAGAAGAAAGAGGATCCAGACGAAGGTGAGGGCGATGAGTAATGGGCTATTGGGAGAAGCGTCAGGAAGCCATGTACAAGGCCGGAGAGATGCAGATTAATCAGTATTACACACAGCTGGAAAAGGCGTTTAACCAGACTCGGAGAGAACTACAGAAGACGATAGAAGCCTTTTACTTCGAGTACGCCGAGGAAAACGGCTTATCCTATGCGGCGGCTCAGCGGCAGCTGTCAAAGGCTGAGATCGGCAACCTACGGGACTTTATCGACCTCGCCATGGAAAATATCGGGAAGCATAATCAGACCGTCAATAACATGTCTATCAAGGCCAGGATCACCCGGTACCAGGCGTTGGAGGCACAGGTGGATGCAATGCTCCGCCAGTTGTATGCGGTTGACTACCAGGCCGCTGCGGAACAGACCATGAAAGCGGTCTACGAGGATACCTATTATCATACATGGTACAATATCGATCAGTTCCATGGCTTTCACGCGGCATTCGCTCAGGTGGATCCACACTCGGTGGAGAAGCTGCTGGAGTATCCTTTCAATGGCGCTAACTTTTCCAGTCGGTTGTGGAAGCAGAAGGACCATCTTCAGGCACAGCTGATGGAATCGCTAACAACTATGATGGTACAGGGAAAGAGTCCGCAGGCGCTTACAAATGATTTTGCGAAAAAGCTGAACGTCAAAAAGTTCGATGCTTACCGCCTTCTGCATACAGAAAGTTCTTTCTTGATGAGTGAGGCCACTCACGCAGGTTATAAGGAAGACGGAGTGGAGAAGTACCAGATTCTTGCTACGCTGGATAGTAAGACCTGCGATATCTGCGGGGACAAAGACGGCGAAGTCTACGAGGTCGGGAAAGAGATTACTGGCGAGAATATGCCGCCGTTCCACTGTTTCTGCCGTTGCACAGACGTACCTTATTATGTCGATGATGATCGGTCCGGGGAAATGCGCGTGGGACGTGATTTGGAGACAGGAGAGAATGTAGAGGTGCCGACCGGCATGACATATAAAGAGTGGAGGAAGCAATATGTACGAGATTAGATTGACGGGCGGAGAAGAAATAAAAATGCACTGCGAGAAGAGTGCTGACGAGATGCTTGAATGGATTAACATGATTTGCGAAGAGGGATTTGAATTTATGAGTTGCGACCAGCTGGATGGCAAAACGGTCATGATAAGAGTCAGTGAAATCCGAACAATTACCAAGTTATAAGCACGCAGGGTAAACCTGAGTGTTATTTTCGCCTTTTTTGGTATCTCAGGCGCAAAAGAGGGAGACATCACCGGGCACGACCGGGACAACAAGTGAAGATGAAAGGAGCAAGAAAATGAAGAAAGAGGATTTAGTAGCAAAAGGATTATCGGAGGAGCACGCACAGATCGCAGTCGATGCATGGAATGAGGCCGTGAAAGGCTTTGTGCCAAAGGACCGTTTCGACGAGGTAAGCGGTAAGCTGAAGGAAGCAAACTCGACGATCGAGACGCTTAAGAAGGACAACTCTGACAATGAGGAGCTTCAGAAGCAGGTCAATGAGTATAAGGAGAAGGTGACGGCCTTGGAGATTGCGTCAGCCAACACGGTGAAGGAATACGCCCTGAAGGATAAACTGAAAGAGGCCGGCGTGGTTGATGCTGATTACATTATCTACAAGCAGGGCGGGCTTGACAAGTTCACGTTTGACAAGGACGGGAAGCCGGTCGGAATCGACGATATTGTGAAGCCCCTGAAGGAGTCCTCTCCCCATCTGTTTAAGACGGAGCCGGGGGCAGACTATAGACCAGCCGGCGGCGGGACTCCTCCGGCTAAGAATCCATTTGCAAAAGACAGCTTTAACCTTACCGAACAGGGAAAGCTGCTGAAAGAAAATCCGGCTCAGGCACAGGTATTGGCTGCGGCAGCCGGAGTAACCATCAACGTATAAGAAAGGGAATAGGTGATTAAATGCCAGTAACAAAATTATCCGATGTCATTGTACCGGAACTGTTCACACCTTATGTCGTGAACCGGACCATGGAGTTATCCGCACTCTTCCAGAGCGGAATTATCACAAATAATGCAGAGTTTGACCGTCTGGCCAGTGAAGCGGCACCGATCCACCAGATGCCGTTTTTCGAGGATCTGAGCGGAGATTCTGAGGACATTATCGAGGATCAGGATCTGACTGCAAAGAAGATCACGTCTAACAAAGATGTATCTACGACAGTGCGCAGGGCTAATATGTGGGCTGCCACAGATTTATCGGCTGCGCTTGCAGGCAGCGACCCGATGGCAGCTATCGGTGACCTGGTAGCGGGATATTGGGCGAGAGAGTACCAGAAGATTCTGATCCAGGTGCTTTCCGGAGTGTTCGGCAGCTATCAGACTGCAACGGAGCCGGCAGAGACCAAAACACCGCTTGCAGACCATATCCTGGATATTTCTACGGCAGGTTCAGCGGCGGCCCAGAAGATCAGTGCCAGCGCTTTTATTGATGCTTTGCAGCTGCTCGGTGACGCACAGGGACAGCTGACGGCTGTGGCCATGCACAGCGCCACAAAGGCTTTTCTGAAGAAAAATAACCTGATCGACACAGAACGGGATTCTACTGATGTTGAGTTTGATACCTACCAGGGACGCCGGGTAATTGTGGATGATGGCTGTCCGGTCGCAGATGGCGTATATACCACCTATTTGTTTGGCCAGGGGGCAATTGCATTCGGAAATGGTTCTCCCGTCGGCTTTGTTGCTACTGAAGTAGATCGAGACAAGAAGAAGGGATCCGGTGTAGATTACCTGATTAACCGTAAGACGTTCATCATGCATGCACGTGGGATCAAATGGACTGACCTTGCCAGAGAGCATGTAGAGACTCCGACGAAGGCGGAACTGATGAATGCCATCAACTATGAAAGAGTCTATGAGCCGAAGCAGATCAGGATCGTTGCGTTTAAGCATAAGATCGGATAAGGAGGTCTGACATATGGCAGTTAAGACAGTACAGGCCGTAATTAACGGTGTTACAACCACACTGACCTATAACAGTACCTCGAAGAAATATGAGGCCACAATTACAGCGCCGGCCACGTCGTCTTATAACAATAACGACGGGCATTATTTTCCAGTGACGATCAAGGCCACGGACGAGGCCGGGAATGTGACCACAAAAAATGACACAGATGCCACTCTCGGAAGCAGCCTGCAGCTCCGCGTAAAGGAGAAGACGGCCCCGACTATTACAATCACATATCCGACGGCCAGCGCACTGATCATCAATAATAAGCCAGCGATCCGCTGGAAGGTTACGGATAACGACTCTGGCGTCAATCCAGATACGATCGGTATTACCATTGACAGTGGCAGCAAGATTACAGGCAGCGCCATTACAAAGACGGCCATCACTGGTGGATATGATTGTACCTATACACCGACTACAGCCTTGGCAGATGGCAGCCATACAATTAAGATCGATGCGTCCGATTATGACGGCAACGCCGCGGCCCAGAAGAGTGTCACCTTTAAGATCGACACTGTTCCGCCGACACTGTCAGTCACGGCTCCGGTAAATGGTTTGATTACGAATAAGGCGGCCTGCACTGTAGCCGGTACGACCAATGATATCACGTCCAGCCCAGTAACTGTGACGGTTAAGCTTAACAGCGGATCAGCAGAGGCCGTGACGGTAGGGGCAGATGGTTCCTTCAGCAAGGCGTTGACGCTGGTGGCTGGAAGTAACACGATCACAGTTGTGGCAACGGACAGCGCGGGCAAGTCTACGACGGTGGTCAGGACAGTAACTCTCGATACCGTGGCTCCGACGATCAGGGCCGTAACGCTCACGCCTAATCCGGTAGATGCCGGTAAGACTTATGTGATCAGCGTGGAGGTTACCGACTAAGGAGGCAATGCCATGGCAGTAGCACGTGTATTTGGCCTGGTAGATGGCATAGAAGTAATACTACAGAAAGTAGATGAGGACCGGTGGAGTGTGCCGGTCCCTTTTGATGCTGACGGAGAATATGTGGTAGAGGTGGTGGCCGAAGATGAAGCAGGAAACCAGACGTATCTTTCAAAGATGCTTTATACCGTAGATGCCGGAAATATCTGTATTCACGCGCTGCCGCTTCCAAAGTATACGTTTGAGCTCCTTCAGGCGCCATATCAAATGGAGCCGCAGTTTACAGAGTATCTGTTTACACGATTGATTCCAGAATGTCAGGAGGTGGCATTATGATACGTTTTATTTTGGGCGAAGACAGACATGTAAAGTATTTCGTCCATTCTGTCAAGTCAGAATACTTTGTTGTTAAAGATGCCACCTATGAACTGATATATAATGGCGAAGTAGAGGCATCAGGCGGCTGTGAAGTGACCCAGGAGGAAGATGGAAGCTTTGTAGACGTGAAAATTCAGCCAACGTACCGGAGCAATCTTTACATTTTGGAAATCACGTTGATGATTGCGGACGAGGTTATTAAGAACCGGGAGCAGATGGAGGTGGTCTGATGGCGGTGCGGATTGAAGCTGTGGAGTTAAGCCGGAATCCGGTTTCCGTCAAAGAGCGTCTTATTGTGAGCGTATCTGTCGTTACGCACGGATATCTGGGAAGGTCAACCAATGCTGAACTGACTTCCTATACAAATGGACAGTTAAGGCTGAGAGGAGAATCCGTTCCTACTTATGCACAGCTTCAGGAATACCGCCATTCAGCTCTTCACAGTATGACTCATCAGCAGATTGAATCCATGGAGGTGTAAAATGAATAGTAATGAGATGCTGCAGACAGTAAAGCAAAATCTGCGGCTGGGTACAGAAGACCATGATCTGATCATCTCGGATCTGATTCTGACAGTCTGCGATTACTGTAACCTGGATCCGGATTGCGTACCGGATATTCTGGAACCCTTTGTACGGAAAAAGGCGAGAGGAATAATCGAGTACGAGGCATCTGAAGGCAGCGGATATAATCCAGAGATTGCAAGTATCAAGGAAGGCGATGGAAGCATTACCTGGGCGCAGACGGAGGGAAATACGAAGGCAAGTATCTATGGCCTGTCTGAGAGCGATAAGGCAGGTCTGAGGAGGCACAGGAGGCTGAGAGGATATGCGAAACCCGTATGCAAGAATGTATGACGCTAAAATGGATGTGTACCGATGGACAGACGTTGAAATAGATGGTATCACAAAGCAGGTAAGAGCAGCCGTGGCAACTGGGCGTCCCTGTCGGTACAGTTCTTCGGGCCAGGTATCCACCGGCGCACCAAATCCGGCCATTGTGAACAGCCATAAGCTGTTCTGCAGCCTGGAGGAAGACATCAGGGAAGGAGATCAGCTGCTGATCACACTCAGAACCGGAAAGAACATCGAGGCTGATTTGGGAGAGTGCCACCCGTATTCCTATCAGTGGCAGTGTGAAATAAAGAGAGATGATAATGTATGAGTAGTAGCAATTACCGTAGGAATAAGGCTGCTATTGACCAGTTCCGGAAAGAACTTATGGCGATGGTGGAGGATATCCAGCAGATTGATAAGAAGGTGCTTAACAAGGCTGTAAACGCCGGTGCGGCCTATGCGAAGCGGCGTACGCCTGTAGGAGATCACCCCAACCCAGTAACTTTCATTGTGAATAATGGCCCTGGCGTCAGAAAAGTTGTAAGTTTTAAAGTTAAGAATCCGGGAGTTGGCGGATTCTTGCGAAAAAGCTGGCATAAGCTTCCGACAAAGAAGACAAAAGCAGGCGTGGAGACGGAGCTGGTGAACACCGCAGAGTATTCCACATATTGGAATTACGGCCATCGCATCGTAACGAAAAAAGGCGGTCCAACAAAAGGTTTTGTAAAAGGTACGTTCGTGCTGGAAAAAACCAGGGGATACATCGAGAAGCAACTGGTGAAGGAGTTCGAGAAAGAAGTAAAGGCGGTGCAGAGCAAGCATGATTGAAAAACTATATAAGAATATCGCGGCTGGATTGAAGGCAGTCAGGCCGTGCAAGGTGTACGTTGAAGATGTGCCGCAGAACTTTGCACAACCGTCTTTTCTGGTTACCTTCTATGAACAGGAGCCTTCCAAAGGTATTAATGGCCGACTTAAGAATTCAGTCAGGGTAGACGTATCATACTTTCCGGCGACTGACAGAGAACCTTATGAGGAATGTTGGCTTGTTGGTCAGGATTTGAGCCGGGAATTTATAGTGGCAGATTTCAAAATCAGAAATAGAAACTTAAAGATTGTGGATAGTGTCCTGCATTTCCTTTTCGATGTTGACTACCGGGAATATCAGGAAAACAACAGCACAGCAATGCAGACAATATCACAAAACACAGACATAAAGGAGGAGTAAGCCATGGCAGGAACATGGGAATCCCAGAATAAGGTACTGCCCGGAGCCTATATCAATATCCGGACGAATGAACCGCTGTCTATTACACCGGGGGACCGCGGGATCGTTGTTATCCTGCAGGAAATGAGTGTGGGCACTGATGGTGCTGTGTATACGATCACGGCAACAGAAGCAGCGTGGCCAGACGGAGCCACGGCTGCAGATAAGAAACTGGCTGCAGAGGCACTGAAGAAGGCAAAGACCGTATTGGTATATAAACTCAAAGCAAGTCACAAAGCAGCTGACGTCACTTCGGCTCTTACTGCCCTTAAAACAGTTCAGTTCAATACCCTCTGCTATCCCTATGATGGAGAGGGCGAGGAAGTCAACAAAACAGCGATTGCGACATGGATCAAGGCCATGAGGGACGATGAGGGTGTGAAGTGTCAGGCGGTGCTCGCGAATCATGTGGCAGACAGCGAGGGGATCATCAATGTTGTTCAGGGCATCATCATGCAAGGGAATCAGGAACTGACGGCTGCAGAGGTAACTGCATGGGTGGCAGGAGCCACAGCCGGTGCAAGTATCACTACGTCAAATACTGGTATGGTTTATGCGGGGGCCATCGACGTTAAACCCCGAATGACAAAATCAGAGATGGAGGCGGCTGTCACTGCGGGTAAGTTCATTTTTAAGGTAGACACTGCCCAGAATGTATCTGTAGTGTATGACATCAACTCCTTAACTGCGGTTACGGTGGACAAAGGAAAGATGTTCACGAAGAACAGAGTGATTCGGACTGTTGACAATATCGCCAACGATATCACGAAGATCTTTGAAGCGAATTATGTCGGGAAAGTCAATAATAATGATGAAGGCAGATCTCTTCTGAAGGCGTCTCTGGTGGACTACTTTGCTACACTTCAGACAATGGGGGCGGTTCAGAATTTTGAGACTGATGACATTACGGTCACGAAGGGAAATGATTCGGATGCTGTTGTGATCGAAGCAGCGGTACAGCCGGTTGACAGCGTGGAGAAGATCTACATCACAGTTAATCTGTCGTAAGGAGGACATGACATGGGAAATTATACAAAACTCACAGACCTGGTGACAGGCAGTGAAGGAAGCGCCTTTATCACGATTGATGGCCAGAACCGGTACTTTTTCGAGATTTCAAAAGTAGATGCCAGCATCGAGTTCAAGGTGATTGCAAAGCGGCTCCTGGGGCATCGTATGACACAGCATAAGGTTGTAGGAGCGGAGGGAAAAGGTACACTGACAATGTACAACGTAAGCCCAGCCGCACTTGCGGTCTATCAGCAGTATATCAAAGAGGGTAAGGTCCCGCAGATCAGTATTCAGACCACGAATGAGGATCCTGCATCTACTGTGGGACGCCGGGTGGTGGTTATGAGGAACTGTATTCTGGCAAAGGCTCCGGTGGCATATCTGGACGACTCCAGCGAAGATCTGAACACCGTAGATACGGATTTTACATTTGATGATGTGGATGAGTTAGAGAGCTATGCGTTCCCGGAAAATATGAGATAGGAGAAGAAAAAATATGGGAAGTTTAAATGCATTTTTACACCCGGAGCAGACAGAAAACCGAGAGGTGTTTGTATCCAATAGATTTAAAGAAAATGGAAAGCCGGTTCCGTTTGTGATCCGCCCGGTCACTCAGCAGGAGAATGAAGGACTGATTAAGAAGTATACGAAAAGAGATAAAAAGGGAAACGAATCCTTTGACCGGGTAGCTTACAATCAAGAATTAACTGCAGCAGCGGTGGTAGAACCAGAACTTGAAAATACGGAATTACAGAATGCGTATGGCGTATTAGGAGCATCAAAATTGTTAACAAAAATGCTTTATGTTGGTGAATATGGTGCGCTTTTAGAAGCAGTGTATGATATTTCCGGCCTGGATAAGGATATCAACGAAGATATTGACGAGGCAAAAAACTGATAAAGCAGGGTGATGTTGAGTTAAATTATGCTCACTTTGCCCTGCAGAAACTCCATTTAATACCCTCGTTTTTGGTGTCTATGAGCCAGCGGGAGCGTGCTTTCATATACGCAAGTATTGATCTTAGAATAGAAGAAGAGAAAAGGCTTGCCAATCAAATGAAATAGGAGGTGTATCATGCCAACATTAAGCGCAATGTTCCGGCTGATGGACGGATACAGCACTACTTTAAATAAATTCATTGGAAAAGTAGACGCTGCCTCCACGAAAACTTTGGGGGCAAGCAAGAACACGGATAAACTTAATGACTCTATGGACCGTACTGGCCGTGTTGCAGAAGCAGCAAGCTCTGGGGTTGCTAAATTTGTCGGAACAGTAGCCAGTCTTGCTGCGGTGAAAAAGGTTATGGATTTTACTGACACCTATACTAATACTAACGCTAGACTTGCTATGATTACAAAGAGCTTAGAAGAACAGAAGGCACTCCAGGAAGATATTTTTGCTGCAGCTAACCGCGCGCGAGGGCAGTATGACGATATGGCTAACGCTGTAGCAAAAATGAAGATGCTGGCAGGTGATGCTTTTGGAAGCAATCAGGAAGCTATCGGCTTTACAGAACTGCTTCAGAAATCATTGAAAGTATCTGGAGCTGGGACATCGGAACAACAATCTGCATTTTTGCAATTAACGCAGGCCATGGCGTCCGGAAAACTGCAAGGTGATGAGTTCCGATCCATTATGGAAAATGCACCAATGGTGGCCAATGCCATCGCAAAATATCTTGATGTATCAAAAGGTGAATTGAAAGAATTATCATCAGATGGCGCAATTACAGCAGAAATTATTAAAAATGCGATGTTTGATTCAGCTGATGATATCAATGAAAAGTTTAAGACTATGCCACAGACTTTTGGAGATGTATGGAATCGAATAAAAAATGCAGGAACACAGGCTTTTGGTGGAGTATTTCAGAAAATTAATAACATACTTAACTCTGATGCAGGGCAGCGATCAATTAATAATTTAATCGGAGCCATTTATTTGGCGGGTGAGGCAATGGAGGGATTTATTGATTTTTGCGTTACTGCATGGCCAATGGTATCACCGTTTATCTGGGCAGCAGCTGCCGCGGTAGGAGCTTACGCGCTTGCCTTAGGAGTATCTAATGGACTGGCGTTAATATCGGCGATACGTACAGGAGCTCAGGCTGTAGGCGTTGGTTTGTATGCTTTGGCACTATGGGCAACTACGGGAGCAACATGGGGAGCCGTAACTGCTGAATTAGGACTTACAGAAGCTCAATTGGGAGCAAATGCCGCAATGTATGCCTGTCCGATTGTTTGGATTGTTGGGCTGATACTGGTATTGATTGCAGTATTTTATGCAGCTGTTGCGGCAGTGAACCATTTTTCAGGATCAACGATATCAGCAACAGGTATTATCGGTGCAGTAATAGGAGGCTGGGCGGCAGCTGTAATCAATTATTTTATTATGATGTATAACATGATTGCCGAAGTGGTTAATTTCTTTGCCAATGTGTGGAATGATCCAATAGCCGCTGTGAAAATTTTGTTCTATGATCTGGCTTCTACAGTCATAGGCTATATTGCTGAAATGGCTCGCTCAATAGAAACTATTATTAACAGGATACCAGGCGTAAATGTGCAGATCTCTGCAGGGCTGGATAATTTTAAAGCAGGGCTTGAAAAAGCGGCTACAGAAGCAAAAGACGCAGCCGGTTGGGAAGAAGTCGTTAAGAAAAAAGACTTTTTGAATGGCGCTGATTTTGCTAATAAAGGCTATGATCTCGGCGCAGGACTGGCTGATCGTGCCTCTAACCTCTTTTCTGGTTTCGCCCCGAAAGATCCCAAAGGCTTGGACTACAGCCAGTTTGCCACTGCCGGTAATCCGGCAACTGTGAAAGGAACCGGAAAAGGTGGCGCGGTGAAGGTCGAGAATGAAGAGGATATCGAATGGATGCGCAGGCTTGCAGAACGTGATTATATCGCCAGAATCGCCCAGAATACACTTGCGCCAAATATCAAGGTAGAATTCAACGGTCCGATTACCAAAGAGGCAGATACCGACAACATCATGAGTCATGTATCTGAACAGCTCAAAGAAATGATTGCAACTGCTCCAGAGGGGGTGCCGGCTTAATGTCATACTCAGTATATTTCAAATATGGCAGCAAGAAATATAAGCTTCCGGTCAATCCGGAGGAGATTAAGAGATCAAGAGAACTTAATATCGAAACGTATCAGGTGTTGGAGGAAGGGCAGGTTTCTATCCCTTCCTACTGTGCTTTGGAGGAGTTCAGCTTTGAGGCTGAGTTCCCGGGACACAATGTCAGCTACATGGAATCCGGTACAGAAGCCGATGCAGATTATTACGAGAAGATGTTCCGGAAGGCTCAGAAGAATAAGAAGCCGATCCGGTTCATTGCATCGAATGATATTTCAGATGATATCAGCGTCAAGGTACTGGTAAAGAGTGTAGAGGTAGTGGAAAAAGCAGGAGAAGAAGGGGATAAGTATATATCATTGACACTCATGGAGTATAAAGGGGCCGGAAAAAGGTATGTAGCTGTCCAGACTCCTGATGCTACGGTAAAGCAGGAGGAAACGCCCCTTGCTGAGAATCCTGCGGTAACTGCAAATAAAACACACACAGTACAGTCGGGAGATACGCTGTGGGGGATAGCTAAGAAGTATTATGGCAATGGATCCCAATATCCGAAGATCATGTCAGCCAATCCAGCTATTAAGAATGCGAACCTGATCTATCCCGGCCAGGTATTTACAATACCGGCATAGGAGGCGCATATGGAAGTATTAGTTGAAACAGGAGGATATATTTACGATATATCGGGCATGTGTACGGAAATATCCTGGTCGGATGTTCTTAATGATGGATCCGGCAGCATGGATATCTCGTATATCAATGATGATCTTATATTGCAAAACGGAGATGTTGTTCGCCTGACTGATAACGATCAGGCTGATGGCATCTTTTTTGGAACTGTTTTTAAGGTATCCGGCGATGAATCCGGAATTATTAAGGTTAAGGTCTATGACCAGCTGCGGTATGCAAAAGCAAAGGAGATCATTGTGTTGGAAAATGGGACACTGAAGAACCTGGTACAGAATATGTGCACCTTTTTGTCCCTGAACCCCGGTACGCTGGAGGAACCGGGATATGTATTACCGACCATTGCAGATTCGGATAAAACATGGCTTGATGAAGTGACGCAGGCCATCTCTGATACGCTGATTGCGACACAGGAGATGTATTGCGTCCGTGATGAGTATGGATCTGTATGTCTCTGGAATATGCGAAATTTGCAGCTTCCGCTTGTATTGGGAGACCGGAGCCTGTGCACCGGCTACAGCTGGGAGAAGTCTATTGATGATGATTTTTATAACCGGATCAAGGTAGGCTGGAAAGATGAGGAAAGCAAGAAAATGGATGTAGGTGCCGCAGCCGATCAGGAATCCATAAACCGATACGGGCTGCTCCAGTATTTCGAAACATCGGCTTCTGGAATTGATAATGCGGCAAAAGCACAGGAACGGGCGAACAGTCTTCTGAAGCTGTACAACCACGAGAAGGAAACACTGAAGTTGGAATGCCTGGGAGATCTCCGGATACGTGCCGGAAACAGCATCTATGGGAGCATAGAGGACATTGAACTTAATCGCAGGCTTATCGTAAAGAAAGTAACACACGATTTTCTGCCGGTTCATACGATGAAAGTTGAGGTGATGACTGGTGAATGACAGGAATGGAGCGAATGAACTATTTAACGTCATAAAAACGATAGTAAACAATTACCTGAATAATCGGAAGGTGGCTGCGGTAGTAATCGGGGAGTACAAAGGGAACGCCGTTATGGTCGGGAACCTTCCGATCCCCATGAGCATGATAACCGGGAATATGGTATCGAAGATAGCTGCCGGTGATAAAGTCAGGCTTCTTCGAAACGACGGCGGCCGGGAGTACTATATTCTGGAAATCATCGGAAAGCCATACCAGACAGGAGGATAATTTATATGAAGCTGACGACCGATTTGACGCTGCGGGAACCGATTTATGAAGGGAAGACTTATAAAGTATTGCCCGGCAAGATAGAAGGGTATGTGAACGATCTGGAGTCATTAAAACAGGCAATCTATAAAGTGTTGGCTACAGAACAGTTCGAGTATCCCATATACAGTTTCAGTTATGGAATCGCTTGGAAAGAACTAATCGGGGAGGAGCAACCCTATGTACGGGCGGAAATGAAGAGAATGATACAGGAAGCACTGTTACGTGATGACAGGATACGAGAGGTTGATGGATTCAGCTTTTCTTTTACTGGGGACACGTGCCAGTGCTCTTTTAATGTCTTCAGTATTTATGGAGATATCGAAATAGAAATGGAGGTGCCTGTATGACATATGAGGAGCTGTTACAGGCTATGCTGGACAGAGTACCGAGTAACGTGGATAAGAGGGAGGGAAGCATCATATATGATGCTCTGGCACCGTGTGCTTACTTTCTGGCACAGCAGAATTTCCAATTGGAAAACTATCTGGATCTGGTCTTTCCGGATACCGCAGTCGGCGAGTATCTGGACAGGGCAGTAGCTGCTTTCGGAGTGACAAGAAAACCGGCCAGCGCTGCAGTACGAAAAATGATAACAACAGGAGCGGTACCAATAGGCAGCCGCTGGGGAATAAATTCCCTGGCTTATGTTGTCACGCGTGAACTGGCATCTGGTACGGAGTACGAGGCCGAGTGCGAAACTTCGGGCGACATCGGAAACCAGTATTCAGGATCCGTGCAGCCGATCTCAAATATAACGGGAGTGACCGCTGAACTGACTGATATTATAACAGCAGGAGCCGACGAGGAAACGGATGGAGCCCTGCGGGAGAGATTCCTGCAGAAAGTGCGGCTTCCAGCTACGTCAGGAAACGCATACCACTATAAGTTGTGGGCTTTAGATGTGCCGGGTGTCGGAGATGCCAGGGTATTTCCACTGGACAGTGGCCCTGGTACCGTGACGGTCCTGATCGTGGACAGTGATAAGAATATAGACACATCCCTTGAACGCGCAGTATCGGCTTATATGGAAACGATCCGCCCGATCGGAGCCAGTGTCACGATCGACAGCCCGTCTTCCATGGCTGTCAACGTCGTGGCTGATGTTACCCTGGACGGAAGCAAAGCAAAAGATGATGTGCTGCAGGCATTCCGTACCTCTTTAATCACATACCTCAAAGGGCTGGTATTTACAGACTATCGTGTCAGTTATGCAAGGATCGGGAGCCTGCTCCTGGCCACGGAGGGGGTGCAGGATTATGATAACCTGACGTTGAATGGTTCCATGGCAAATGTGATTATTACTGATAAAGCTATTCCGGTTATAGGAACCGTAGATTTTTCGGAGGTGAGGATGTATGGAGCTAATTAAGCTGCTTCCGGATTACTATTCCGAAAATGAAACTATGAAGACGCTGCAAAGTATTCTGTCAGAACAGACAGATGGCCTTGACATGGAAATGTATAAGACCATCGATAACTGTTTTGTGGGATCTGCCTCGGATGCACTCACACGGTATGAACACTTACTTGGCCTGGTCCCTGATGCCGCTAAATCTGATCGGTATCGTCGGGAACGCATTAAGGCGAAGATATCCGGAGCCGGAACGACCACCACTTCCCTGATCCAGAATATTGCGGAAAGCTTTACAAACGCGGCTGTTAATATTGTGGAGAATTTTCCGGCGTATACCATCACTGTTCGGTTTACGGGTACATCAGGCATACCGGGGAATATGGCAGATATCAAACAGACGATAGAAGAGGCGGTGCCCGCCCATTTGAAGGTGCTGTATGAGTACATTTTTAACACCTATGGAGCAGTCGGAACTTTTACACATGCAGAACTGGCGGCGTATACGCATGAGCGGATCCGTGGCGGACACCTTAAAAATAGAATTCAGGAACTGCAAGCCTATCAGCATGCCGAGCTGGCACAGCTGACACACAATGAATTATCGAAAGGAGAGTTACCGAATGGCAACTAATACGACAAATTATAATTTCAAGAAACCAGATGAGAGCGATTTCTACTCAGTTCAGGATCAGAACAATAACTGGGATAAAGCAGATGCTGCATTGAAAGACCTGGATACACCGACTTTTGAAGATTACTCTGGGAGTACGACGGTCCCAGATGCTGCTACAGCAATCAATAACATCAAAAGTAAAGGGAAGTTGTCCACAATAGTAAGTAACGTGAAAGCAGCGTTTAAGGGCGCGTGTCTGATCGGCCAGATCGTAAACAACTGCGTGACCAATAATGCCAAATTACCACTTTCAGCAGCCCAGGGCAAGGCTTTGATGGACCTTTACACTCAGTTAAATAGTGATTTAACGGCAATGGTTATTGGTAACAAAAAAATTACGTGGAACACATATTGCGTGGTAACCACAGACGAGAATGGAAATTGTAATATACCATTTGGTTATACCTTTGCAGATACCGATATCTGTGTAATACCTATGGTAGCGTATTCATATGAGCAATGCTCGGCCAGTGTACGCGGAGTTAATACTACCGGATTTTCAGTGTCCGTAAACGTAGCCGGGCAACATTGGACGAATAAGGAGATCACACTAATCTGGGTCGCCATCGGCAACAAATGATCATTTAAGTTGTGGTGGTAGTAAGGTATCCTATGAGATTATTATCCACATACATTTTTACACGGCCATTAGCAATCGTAAAAGTGACCGGATTAGTGGGACATGTCGATACATACCCAACCTGATTACTATCAATATGGGCAAGAATCTGTCCGCTGACATTTTCTAGCGATATGGGATTATTCCGGCTGGTAACGACGATTCCCGACGCGGCCGAACCAGTATATAATTTGGATTTGAGTTGAGTATTTCCATTTGTAACCTCACCTAAATCACTATTTTACTTAGTAACGAACATGATCGGTGGACGATATAAGGCCCTACCCTTTACAATGATCAGTGAAGGAGGGCTTATTTATATGGTAGAGAAGATACTCGAAAATGTAGTCAATGAGATGGCACCGCATCTCAGCCAGGATCAGCTGGAGCACTTAAGCAATGTACTGTACGTCAATTTCCACGGCATGGAAGTCCAGGAGCAGTGCACGGAGCTGACGGCCAGCGGGGAAGACGGCGACGAGGCTAAGATCCGAATGTTTGTGGCTTCGAAAAAGGCGGTGAATCGGCAGACCAATACGTTAAAGCAGTACACCCGGGAGATCTGCAATATGCTGGATTTCCTGGGGAAGCGCTTGGAGGATATCACCGGCATGGATCTGCGGTATTATTACGGTGTGATGAGGGAGCGCCGAGGGATTAAGATGTCAACGATGCAGACACGGCTCCATTACCTGTCCAGCTTCTGGGACTTTATGATCACAGAGGATCTGGTGAGCAGCAATCCAGTTAAAAAGGTAGGTCTATTAAAGATCGAGAAGACAATCAAAAAGCCGTTCTCGGCAGCAGAGATGGAAGCGCTGCGGACCAGCTGCAGCGAGCTGCGGGATCGAGCGCTGGTAGAATTTCTATATAGTACCGGCGTCAGGGTTTCGGAACTGGTATCGCTTAACGTGGGAGATATTGAGATGGGGAAACAAGAACTTATTGTATATGGTAAGGGTAGCAAGGAGAGAAAGACATATTTGACAGATGGAGCTAAGTTCTATCTGCGCCGATATCTTAGGACGCGCTGTGAAAATGAAGGAATGACCATGGAGGAGTTACAGGGCCGGCCGTTGTTCGCGACGCTGGACCGGCCGCATGGCCGCCTGACGGTAGCCGGGGTACAGTATATGCTCCGCCAGTTGGGGCGGAGAGCCGGAGTTGAGGGAGTGCACCCACATCGATTCCGTCGGACGATCGCAACGGATCTTTTATCCCGTGGAATGCCGATCGAGCAGGTCAAGGAGTTCCTGGGACACGAGAAGCTAGACACGACAATGATCTATTGTACCGTTAAGACCGAAAGCGTCCAGGCATCGCATAGAAAATACGCTTAAAAACTGTATATTATATGCTGATTTAAGCGGGCTTTTGGGGTCGCTCTATTAAGTTTACCCTGATGGCCATGCAAGCGCGGGAAACGGGCAAAATGAAGGTGATATGAGCACTGAATGATATAGTGATTTAGCTGTGGCAATCGGCGAGACATCAAATATAACGAGCGCCAGTTTCACTGGCAAGATCATTTGGCAAAATTTAGGAAGACTAACGACACTGAGTTTTGAGCTTACGACAAAAAAAGAACTTGCTTCTGGGGCTACATACGAGCTTATCTCGATTGCGGAAGGTATACCCAGTAAAAAGGCCAATTGTGTGCTGACGACATCTGATGGTAAACCGTACTACTGCTATTCGTCGCCTGATGGCAAGTTTTATGTTGCAAACTATACCGGTGCAGCTATCCCTGCCAACAAGGTATTATACGGTCAAATAGCCTTTATTTCCGCGTAAAAATGATCAATTTACCGTTACTGGTATTGACCATATAATTTCCCATTGTGCTGTTTTGGGATTATACCTTACCAGATTGACACCATTATTATAAAATTAACCAGCGATTTTGATCCATCGTTATGTTTAAAAACAAAATATCTTTTTTCGCCGTCAGTGCCGAATTCCATACCATTAACGTTTCCAACGATAGCTAAATCACTATATCATTTAGTCAACACCACAAAAATGAAAATTCTGGCCCTTAAAGGGCCTTTTTATATACAAAAAATCAAGAAAGGAAGTAAAAATTATGGAAAAAATCAGAATTGGAAATCAGGAGACTCTTTTTGAGATCGAATCGATCCGTCCGGTATCGGAAAATGTCATGCAGCTTGTATTTCCTGATACCGTGCCATCTGTATGGGGGGATATCACCATCTACACGGACGATGGCACGGAAGCAACTACTTTGACAGGTTATGACACAGTGTATCGTGATGAGGGCCAGACTGTGTATCTGTCTAACGATGGAAGCGTCTATACAGCGCCTGAGACGCCAGAGGGGCCGGGAGAACCGCCGGAGCCATATATTCCAACACTGGAGGAGCTGCAGGCCGCAAAACGCCGGGAGATATCCGTAGCCTGCCAGCAGATTATCTATCAGGGCGTTAATGTTCAACTATCAGATGGCAGTACCGATCATTTCGCGCTGACGATCGAGGACCAGCTTAATCTCTTCGGTAAGCAGATCCAGGTAACCTCTGGTGCTGCTCAAATTGAGTATCATGCAGACGGCCAGCCGTGCCGCTTTTACAGCGCGGAAGATATGCAGGCTATCATTACGGCAGCCATGTGGCACGTAAGCTACCACACGACCTACTGTAACGCGATTAATATGTGGATTGCAGGTTGCGAGACTGCAGAGGAGATACAGGTAATTTTTTATGGTGCAGATGTCCCACCGGCATACCAGTCAGAGGTGCTGCAGTCATACTTGACGCAGATCGCTGCAATTGCGGGAGGTAATGCAGATGGCGCTGATCCTGCGTAAGTACTTGGTGTTGATGGCTACCGGCGGTCTGTTGTATGTGGCTCTGGAGCTTGTCTGGCGTGGTCGGAGCCACTGGACCATGTTTTTACTGGGCGGGACTTGCTTTATCTGCCTGGGGCTGATCAATGAGATCCTGCCATGGAGCATGGCGCTGTGGAAGCAGATCCTGATCGGCATGGCCACCATAACCGTTCTGGAGTTTATTACAGGCTGCATAGTCAACCTGTGGTTGGGCTGGAATATCTGGGATTACAGCGGGCTGTCTGGTAATATACTCGGTCAGATCTGCCCGCAGTATTGCCTTCTGTGGCTGCCGGTAAGCTTGGCTGGAATCGTCCTGGACGACTGGCTGCGGTACTGGTGGTGGGGTGAGGAGAGGCCGCGATATAAATTATTTTGAAAGGACGGTGCCATATGTGATTGAAACGGAGTTCATTGAGCGTTTGACAAAAGTCGAAGAGCGATCAAAGAGTAATACTCACCAGATAGATGATCTGAAGCCGGTTATTAATGAGATCCATACAATGTCTAAGACTATGGTGGAGTTGATTGGTGAGGTGAAATATACAAATGAGAATGTATCAGAACTAAAGGACAAAGTAGAGATTCTGGAGAAGGAACCAGCGAAGCAGTGGTCGGCAACGAAAAAAACATTTTTTACATCAATTACCAGCTCCATCGGAACAGCGGTGGCGGCTGGTATTTTGTATTTATTAAGTAGAGGAGGATTTTGATATGAACGAGAAAACAAAGAGATGGATTAAAGCCGCAGGAATCCGGGCAGTCAAGACCATGGCACAGACCGCAGTAGCTACGATCGGCACAGCTGCCGTGCTGGGCGATGTCAACGGTCCGATGGTAATCAGTGCATCGGTACTGGCCGGAGTGCTGTCGCTACTTACCAGCGTGGCCGGGCTGCCGGAGATAACAGAATAGTTTCGACGGTCGAAACTCCCAGCCGGCAGGGTGAGAGCCGGAGCTGCTGCGAGATCGCAAAAAGTTGTGATATTACAACTTGTGACGTCACAAGATTTTGGGCCTGGGGGAACCTGGGCCTTTTCATATTTAAGGAGGACGATTATGTTACCTATTACGAAACAAATCAAACAGATTAATTGCTACGCAAGTCAGAATCACCCAAAGTACATCGTGATCCACGAGACAGACAACTTTAAAAAGGGCGCCGGAGCTGAATCTCATGCCAGAGCGCACAACAACGGCAACCTTGATACATCGGTCCATTATTACGTTGATGATGTAGCAATCTACCAGACACTCAACCATACAGACGGAGCATGGGCCGTCGGCAAGCAGTACGGCACGCCGTTGGTGGCCGGAGTCAATAACAACAATACGATCAATATCGAGATATGTGTTAATCCGGACAGCGATTATGACAAGGCGCGGCTTAACTGCGTGGATCTGGTGAGACATCTGATCCAGGAGACGGGGATCCCTGCTGATCGGGTAATCCGGCACTACGATGCGAAACGGAAGTGGTGCCCTCGCAAGATGATGGACAATCCGGAGTTATGGACGGACTTCTGCCTGCGGATCCGCGGCCAGGAAGACGACGTGAAGAGTTTCGAGGACGGAGCCGGGAACTGGCATTTCACGATCAATGGAGAACTGCAGAAAGCGCGGTGGATTAAGTACAAGAATAAGTGGTTCTATGTGGACGATGCTGGGAACATGGTAACCGGTTATGCGATTATCGGCGGTCTGGCCTACATGCTTAATCCGTCAAAAGTGGATATGGCGACGTACGGGGCGTTGTTGGTCACGAATAATCTCAGCCAGGGCAATCTCGAGGTGCAGTGGGTAGGGTAGTCAATACTTGTCACCTTTGTCCCCTTTTTGCATATAATAAACTATAATTTATCATATTAAAAGGGGAAATAAATCATGTGTAATATATGTAGATGTCTCTGTGGTAACTGGTGTGGTTGTAGAAATAATTGCTGTAATAATTGCTGCAGATGCGTATGCAACAATCCCTGTGAGAATAAATGCAATTGCAGCGATAACAATTGCTGTTTCGATCCATGCGCCAGAGAGAGAAAAGAAGCTTATGAGGCCGGATTTAGAGACGGCTGTAATAATGCTTCCTGCAGGCAGAATAACTGTGGCTGCTAATGGATAGATACAAAAAGGGCGGTCCGCAGTGGGCCGCCTATTGTCATAACTATATTTATCTGCTATACTGTTTGTAGATGGGGGAGCGGTGGCAAGCCCGCCCTCCCTTGTCTTTTCTCTTAAGCCTATTCGGGCTTATTTTTTTTGCATCACACCACGGTCCGAAAAACGTTATATAAGTATGCTCATATCAGCAGGGCGGCAGCTGCCCCCATTAGCTCCGCCCTGTCTCCTATCTACATCAACCGGTATCTCGTGTCCGGTGTGCGCTGCGTCAAAGACCACATGGCGGTAATATCCATGTTGAGGAGTATCTCAGCCATCTCGCGAGTCTCCTGATACTTTGCGTTTCTGGAAGCCTGGGCGTGCCGCTGGTAAGTTTCGATCAATTCAAAAAACAATTCGTCTGTTCTGTTCATCTTTTCTCTCCCTCCAATTTCTATCTTACCGTTAAATGATATTAACCGACCGGAAACTGGCCCGGCAAGACCGTGGCCAACGCCCAGGGTTACGCAAGTGACGGAGAGCAGGGCTACGTTATGGTGGATATCCCCGGCTGTTACTCTCTGATGGCCCATTCTACAGAGGAAGAGGTGGCAAGGGATTTTATCTGTTTTGAAAATCCGGATGCGGTCATCGTCGTCTGTGATGCCACCTGTCTGGAACGAAACTTAAACCTGGTGCTTCAGATCTTAGAGGCCAACAGGCGGGCGGTTGTCTGCGTCAACCTTATGGATGAAGCAAAGAAGAAATCCATTACGATCCGGTTCGATATCCTGGAGGAGCGGCTGGGAGTTCCCGTCATCGGTACCGCGGCCAGAAGCGGGAAAGGGCTGGAACAGATCTACGAAGGGCTTAACCGTGTGCTGGAACTGAAAAGAGAGATGGTGGAAGCAGAAGAGGTAGAGGCAGAAGAAGCCACAGAGGCAAAGGAAGCCACAGAGGCAGAAGAAGCCGTAGAAGCAGAAAAATCCGTAGACAGACGATTTGCGGAAAATCCGGCGCCGCGGATTCTTATCCGGTATCCGGAATACATTGAGGCGGCTATCGCCCGGCTTACCCCGGCGGTAAAGAAGACAGCCGGTGAAGGAGTCAATATCCGCTGGCTCTGTGCCCGTCTCCTGGATTCCAATGAAAATCTGATGGAGGCCGTCCGCAAATATCTCACACCGGTGGCAGAATCGGAGGAAGTCTCCTCCCTTCTGATGGAAATCCGGGAGGAATGGCAGGAACGCGGCATCTCGCAGAAACAGGTGAGCGATGATATGGCGTCCGTCTTTATCCGAAAAGCAGAATTTCTCTGCCGGGGCGCGGTTGTATTTGAAAATCAGACGTATGACAAGAAGGATCGCCTCCTGGACCGTCTGTTTACAAGCAAGGCCACAGGATTCCCCATTATGTTTCTGATTCTTCTGGGAGTTTTCTGGCTGACGATCACAGGAGCCAACTATCCGTCGGAACTGTTAAGCAGCGGCCTGTTCTGGCTGGAGGACCGGATCAGCGATCTGTTTCTTACCGCCGGCATGCCTGTTGTCTTAAATGATCTTCTCGTCCACGGCGTTTACCGCGTGCTGGCCTGGGTTATTTCAGTTATGCTGCCGCCAATGGCAATCTTTTTCCCGCTGTTTACGCTGCTGGAGGACTTCGGTTATCTTCCAAGAGTTGCGTTTAACCTGGACCGGTGTTTCAAGCGCTGTGCCGCCTGCGGAAAACAGGCATTGACCATGTGCATGGGCTTTGGCTGCAATGCCGCCGGGATCATTGGCTGCCGCATCATCGACTCACCGAGGGAACGTCTGATCGCCATGATTACGAACAACTTTGTCCCATGCAATGGCCGTTTCCCGACCATGATTGCCATCATCACCATGTTTTTCGTGGGAAGTGCCGCCGGGGCATTTTCCTCCGTTCTGTCCGCTGCAATCCTGGCGGGAGTCATCGTGCTCGGCGTGCTCATGACGCTTCTGATTTCAAAGATTTTATCGGCTACCGTGTTAAAGGGCGTGCCCTCCTCCTTCACGCTGGAACTGCCGCCATACCGGAAGCCGCAGATTGGAAAGGTCATCGTCCGCTCCATTTTCGACAGAACCTTATTCGTACTGGGCCGCGCCATCGCGGTGGCGGCACCGGCAGGTCTGATTATCTGGCTGATGGCGAACATCTCTGTGGGGGATGCAACGCTTCTGGCACACTGCTCCGGATTCTTAGATCCCTTTGCCCGGGTGATTGGAATGGACGGCGTCATACTGCTGGCATTTATTCTCGGCTTTCCGGCTAACGCCTGAGTTATAATAAGCATAACCTCAGAAAAGCTTGCAACCATGCGGCTTTCACCGGGTTATGCTTATTTTCTATTCATTCAGCAATTCAGACGTAGGGGATAAAAACAGTAGAGAATGGAATATTACAGTGACAAAATTAATGAAGGAGAGCTGTCTGCATTGAAGTCCTGATATCTGACTACAGTTGATCCATTTAATCTGAATAGGTGAAGAGAAAACATACTGTAAAGTACCAATGAGAGGAGGATCGTGTCGTTTTTTCTTTTTTATCCAAACTTTGAAGCAGCAAGAAAGGAATTACAAAAATGGGAAAGGTAATCGGTATCGTAAATAAGAAAGGCGGAGTGGGTAAAACCACTACCGCCACCACTCTTTCGTACTTGCTAACGAAAAGGGGGTACAAGGTTGCATTAATTGATTTTGACGGCCAGAGGCACAGTACACTTCTTTCCGGAGTGCTGTGCCCGGAGCAGTTACCATTTACTATCTATGATCTTCTGAAAAGGCTGGTAATGGATGAGCCATTGCCGGAGGCAGGCGAGTATGTCATTCAGACAGAAAACGGTGTTCACCTAATACCTGCCAATGAGAAACTCGATAACTTTGAAAAGCTGATGAGTGATGCTACGTTCTGTGAGTACAAACTAAAAGAGTTCGTGGATACCATTCGAGACAGCTATGACTATATTATCATTGATTGTATGCCAAAGATGGGAATTCCAATGATTAATGTTATGATCTGTGCGGACAGTCTTATTATTCCGCTGCAATCTGAGACGCTGGCGGCAGAGGGAATGAGCGCGTTTCTACGGGCTTACCATAAGATACAGAGCCGATGCAATAAGAACTTGAAAATAGAAGGAATCCTTTTTACGATGGACAATCAGAGGACCAGGGTCTCCAAGCGAGTGAAAAGTCAGGTGGAGAACTCGTTGGGAGAAAAGGTACATATTTTTTCTAATACCATACCGCGTTCTGTCAGGGTTGCAGATTCCGTGGATGCTGGAATGACAATCTGCGAACTGGAACCGGCGAACCCGGCAGCCGTGGCATATGAGAGATTTGCGCAGGAGGTGATCGACAGTGGCAACTAGAATTCCGAAAATTCCTACAAAGAGTTCGCTTTTGTCAATCAGTCTGGAAAGTGCAGATAATGTTTTGGATTTCCCGATAAAGGGGGAACCAGAGAAACCAGGAGTGTCGGAAGTATTAACGGAAAGGAACCAATTTTCTGCTGCTTCAAAAGAACAACTAGAGATGGAGTTTGATCAGATGAAGCCATTTTCCGATCACCGATTTAAACTCTATACAGGAAAACGCCTGGAAGATATGGTGGACAGCATAAGAAATTATGGTATTTTGCAGCCGTTGATTTTGTGGCATAGGAGGGAGGAATATATTCTCCTCAGCGGTTATAACAGGCGGAATGCGGGAATCCTGGCAGGTTTAAAGAAAGCACCTGTGGTGATAAAGGAGAACCTGTCGCATGAAGAGGCTGTTTTGATTATGGCGGAGACGAATTTAAGACAGCGTTCTTTCTCTGATTTAAGCGAGTCTGAGCGCGCGTTTTGTTTGAAGCAGCATTATGATGCTTTAAAAAGTCAGGGGAAACGTACAGACCTGTTAAATGAATTAGATGAGTTACTAAATTCTGATGATAACGCAGGTGCTTCAACCGTGTCAGAATCTGTGACGAGGTCGCAGAATGGTGAAACGCCAGAGAACGAAGCATCAACTGTGTCAAAAACTGTGACGAGGTTTCGGACCGATGAAAAGCTGGGAGAAAAGTATGGATTAAACCGGGATAAGGTTGCCAAATATGTCCGGATCGCTGGATTGATTCCACCTTTATTAGAACGGTTTGACCAGGGAGAGATCACGTTTCTCGCGGCCTATGATCTTTCTTTTATCGAAAACACAGCGTATCAGGAAATACTGGAAGAATACTTACAAGGTGGATATCGTCTGGATACAACAAAAGCTGCACTGTTCCATTCTTATGCGAAAGAAGGCAATCTCACGGAGAAAACGATAGCAGAGATTTTGTCAGGGCAGAAAAGTGAAATATTAGAAATAGCAAAGCATAAAACTTTTCGATTAAAGCCGACTGTTATTTCACGTTATTTTACACCCGTTCAAAGTAAGAAGGAGATTGAAGAGACCATTGAAAAGGCTTTGGAATTATATTTTTCCAAAGACGAGATGAAGGAGCAGACCGTTGTCAAGAGCAACTGATTTATGTGAACTTTATCAAAACGCTGTCAAAATGCTGACCCAGAACCCGCAGGAATGGATCGGACTTCTGGCAAGCGCAGCTAAATTTTATAAGCTGTCTTTCGATAAAAATGTGCTGGTGTATATGCAGAGACCGGAGGCCGGGCTGATTGCCACAATGAGGGACTGGAATATCAGAACCGGCCGCTATGTCAATAAACACTCAAAAGCGATTGCCGTGCTGGATATGAGCGATCCGAAAGCAAGATTAACGTATTATTTCGATTTTGCCGATACGCATGGAGACTTGGAGAGCCTTCAGAAGACGATGGAACTGATCTGGAAAGTAGAAAATCAGTATAAATCTGATCTGCTGATGCGTTTTCAAGAGAAATATGGAACTGCCGGAAAGAGTATTGAAGAAGCACTGGTTCAGATGGTTATGCAGCAAACAGAAAAAATATTGAACCTTTATATGGAAGGCTTTGCGGTGCGGGAACCGGAATCAATCTTATATGGAGCGCCACTGGAGGCTGTGAAAGATGAATTTGCCACATACGTTCAAAACAGCGCTGTCTATATCGTATTAAAGAAATGTGGTCTTTCCACGGATATCATAAGTGAAGATGCTTTTAACCATATCAGCCATTATGGAAGCCTGGAATTATTTATGCAGCTGGGTGCCTGTTCGACAGCAGCTGCGCGAACGGTTTTGAGGCAGATTTATCAGGAAATAGAGAATATCAAGGAAGAAAGGAGCCGCTTATATGAGCAGAGAAGCCTTAATGCCTCTGGAATACACCGAGAGGGAAGATGGAATGCTGTATCCGAACCTGAACATTTCAAAGGAGAAACAGTACGACCAGATACCGACCGGAAAATACGGGAAAATCTGGAAGGAGTTCATGATGGAATGCCATCCGGAACGGATGACCGAGTTAATCCTGAGGGGAGAAATCAACCGGATGATAACGAAAGTAGACGAGGAAGCGGAGGAGCGGAAAGAACAGCTGATACAGAAATTATTGGAGAATCAGCCGATGCCGGTGAATGGAACCATGATGAACCGGGCGGCACACATGAATCTTTTAATGATGACAGCGGAAGAAGTGATTATTCGGGAAGTAGTCTGCCAGATGAGATAAACAGAATAGAAGACAGAGAAACAGCACGGTCTGATGGAGAGAAAGGTTCATCGGGGCGTGCTTTTTTTGTACCACGAAGATACAACGATGGAGAGAACCGGCAGTATTATAGGGAGATTTTGACGGATACGATTTTGTATCCAGTAGCAGATCTTGCAGAGCGAAGTGTAAGAGATAGAAGAGATTTTGAGAAAGATAGCGATTCCCAGATTAGCCTTTTCAAATTCGGATTAGTTGATGAGAATACCGATGACGTGGGCGGTATTCTGGGGGAACTTCCTGAAGAAACGAGAATAGTGATTCCAGATAAAACCGCGATAGAAATACCAGTCATCAAAGAACCACCAGCATCTAAGGGAAAAGATGAAAAATCAAGTAGAGAAGAATCAGTTACAGAAAAACAAGTCACTGAGGAACAGACTACAGAAGAATCAAATAAAGATAAATCGACAATAGAAAAAACAGACGAAGAAGAATCAACCAAAGAAGAATCGACCAAAGAGGAATCAACCAAAGAAGAATCAGTCACAGAAGAACCGCCTGCAGTCAGATATAACTACGTCTATTCCGAAAATCACCATTTATACGATGGCGGTCCGAAAGAAAAATGCCGAAACAATATCGAGGCGATTCGCCTGTTAAAAACACTAAAACAGGAAGGCCGCCATGCAACGCCGGAAGAGCAGCTTACCCTTGCTAAATACGTAGGCTGGGGAGGGCTTGCCAACGCACTGACACCAGAAAAACGCGGCTGGGAAAAGGAATACGATACCCTGCAGAACCTTCTCGATGAGGACGAAATGCGGAGTGCTGCAGAATCTTCTCTGACAGCTTATTATACCGAACAGCAGATTATTAAACATATTTATGCAGCTTTAGAACGGTTTGGATTCCAAAAAGGAAATATTTTAGATCCCGCTATGGGAACCGGAAATTTCTACTCGGTTCTTCCAGACAGCATGAAAAAATCGGCTCTTTATGGGGTAGAGATTGACCGGCTGTCGGGAAGCATTGCAAAGGAATTATATCCCAACGCCTATATCGAGATAAAGGGATATGAGGATATAGAATTTTCTAATAACTTCTTTGATGTGGCGGTGGGGAATATTCCATTTAACTCTATTAAGATCAGTGACCGCCGGTATGACCGATATGGATTCCGAATCCATGACTATTTTATCGGTGCGACTCGTTCCTAAGTGAAAAGCTTAGGTGTAAATTGGAAAGCGAGGTGAAACAGTATATTTGCAAACTAACAATTCGATTGGTGGAATGATGGGGTAACGCCCAGAAACGCCAACCTTGATACTCCGACTGGCTCTGCTCAAAAGGCAGATGTTCAGAAGCTCGGTGAAGTCGGCAGAGAGTTACCGTCTTACAGTTGTGAAAACAACTGTAACGAAAGCTATCCAGAGGTGGATGGTGTAGCCTATATGCCGGAGGTCTACAAAATATCTATGGTGAGAATGACTGTAAAAAGTCTGACGAATCCTCGAATGTAAGGGTCTATAAGTAGGCTGTATAGAAATGTGCAGTTATCCAGAGGGATAGTATGTGGGGTAAAGTAAAAATCGAAGATATGAAATACCCTATGCCGTTACAGGCGGGATCAAGCATACAGGTTCAGAGAGGACACCTACGGGTATATGTATAGATAGAATTGTTGGAACGAGGAAAGCAGAAAAGCTAACCAAAGGTTAGTTAACGCAGGAAATCATAACTGCGTGAGTTTTCTGTGAGAGCGATGGCACGACCGTTGATGTTCCTGTAATGGGAACGGAGGAACAGCCATTAGCCGTCTATGATTTTCAAATAATAACAAAGTAAACATTCACAGCTTCGAGTATGACAAAGAAAATCAAATCCGAAAGGAGGAGATGCCTGTGACAACTACGAAGCAGAAAAAGAACTCAAAAATACGCCATTTGGAGTATTATGACTTGCAAAATACGCTTGACACATTGTACGCAGATAGCGGGCGTGGGAAGATTTTCAATAATCTCATGCCACTCATTGAGAGCGAAGAAAACATTCGCCTTGCTTATCGAAACATAAAACGCAATTCTGGAAGCAATACAAGCGGAATAGACAGGCTAACGATTAAGGATATTGAAAAGATTCCCGAAACAAAGTTTGTTGAAATTGTGAGAAAGAAACTCCAATGGTATAAACCCAAAGCAGTAAGAAGAGTTGAAATTCCAAAACCGAACGGAAAGTTAAGACCGCTCGGTATCCCTGCGATATGGGATAGGATAGTCCAACAATGTATTTTGCAAATCCTTGAACCTATCTGTGAAGCTAAATTCAGCGACAGAAGCAATGGGTTTCGACCGAACAGGTCAGCAGAGCACGCTATTGCACAAGCATATGCGTTTATGCAAAAATCCCATCTGCACTTTGTTGTGGACATTGATATTAAAGGATTCTTCGATAATGTCAACCACAGCAAGCTGATAAAGCAGATGTGGAACATAGGAATACAGGACAAAAAGTTGCTATGTGTGATTAAGGAGATGCTAAAAGCTCCGATTGTTTTGCCAAACGGCGACACAATTTACCCCCAGAAAGGAACGCCGCAAGGCGGAATCCTATCGCCTCTACTGTCCAACATTGTTCTTAATGAACTGGACTGGTGGATAATAAGCCAGTGGGAGAAACAACCTGCCCATAATGTTCGTGACCATATCACGAAAACAGGAGCAATCCACAGAGGGCGAGCTTATGACGCATTTCGTAAATCGGGATTAAAAGAGATGCACATGGTAAGATACGCTGACGATTTTAAGATATTTTGCGCTACCCGAAAAGATGCCGACAGAGCATATCATGCAACGAAGGCGTGGCTTCAGGAGCGATTGAAGCTGGAAATCAGCGAAGAAAAGTCTAAAATCGTCAATCTGAAAAAAGGCTATTCGGAATTTCTTGGGTTTAAGCTCACTCTTATGAAAAAAGGGGCGTCCTATGTTGTCAAATCGCATATATGCGACAAAGCAAAGCGCCGAGAAACGGACAAACTGAAAGGTCAAATCAAAAAGATAGCACATCCCAAAAACGATGAGGAACGAGCTACTCTTATCAACGAATACAATTCTATGATTATGGGTATGCATAACTATTTTCAGATTGCAACCTGTGTGAGTTCGGATTTCGCAGATATGGGGCGAGAAGTTGATGTTGTGAAACTAAGCCAATTAAAGCGAAAGGCACTTTCCGCAAAAGGAGATTACAAAGGATTTTCGTTCATTGAAAAGAAATACGGAAAAAGCAAACAAATCCGATTCTATAGTGGCAAACCTTTGATACCCGTTGCTTATGTTAAGCACAAAAATCCAATGTGGAAGAAAAAATCGGTAGGCAAATACACGTCAGAGGGCAGACGAGAAATTCATAAAAATCTTGGCATAGATACCAGAACAATGCTTCTCCTTATGAGAACAAAGGAAGTAGGTCGAAGTGTTGAGTATATGGATAACCGAATTTCTCTCTATGTGGCACAGTACGGAAAATGTGCAATTACAGGGAAAATACTGGAATTACACGAAATTCATTGTCACCACAAAAAGCCTGTCAGTCAAGGTGGAGACGACAGATACGAAAACTTGATTATTTTACACAAGGATATACACCGATTGCTACACGCAACAAAAGAAGAAACAATCAAGGCTTACCTCTCACAACTACAGCTCACCTACAAACAAAAGGCAAAGCTGAACAAGCTACGCCAACTGGCAAATATGCAAGCCATCTAATATTAAAATGAGTTTCTTTACTGCTCGAAAATTGTAAGTTTACTTTAGTTAATACCGAATCATAAACGGTGGAACGCCGTGTGCGGTGAAAGTCGCACGCACGGTGTGGAGCGGGGGAAAATCCGAAGATAACTTCAAAGGATTACCTATCGCTATCAAAGACACTGGATTTAGTCCGTCCTGGTGGAATCATTGCATTTATTACATCGAAGTTTACCCTGGACAAGAAAAATTCTTCGATCCGAAGCTACATCGCGCAGCGTGCAGAGTTGATTGGAGCGATCCGTCTGCCGAAAAATGCATTTTATCAAGTTGCAGGAACGACAGCGACGACGGATATTTTGTTTTTACAGAAACGGGAACAGGAGATTGTTCCGGATAAAAGGGAGATTAACTGGCTTTCTATCGAGGAAGATGAAAATGGTGTTCCTGTCAATTCTTATTTCATCGATCATCCGGAAATGATACTGGGAACAATGGCATTTGACGCGAGTATGTATGCGAATGAGGCTACTACAAGCTGCCTTCCTTTTGAAGATCAGCCTCTGGAAGAGCTGCTTAACAATGCAGTGGGGAAGCTGCAGGCAGTTTATCGGGAGCCCGATACAGAGCTTGCAGTGGATGGTGATTCGGAAGTGAAAGACTGGCTTCCGGCAAGACCTGAGGTGAAGAATGGCTGCTATGCCCTGATCGAAGACAAGCTGTACTATCGGGAAGATTCCAGAATGTATTTGCAGGCCATCGGTGGAATGAAGGAAGAACGGATAAAAGGGCTTCTGGAGATAAAGGACGCACTATGGAACTTAATTAATTTCCAATCCAGGACAGAAGAGGAACGGATTGATGACGGATACCCTGCGGACTTTGACATCGGTTTGAAACGATATTTAAATGAACTGAATCTGGTATATGACCGGTTTACTGCCAGATATGGGTATGTGAACTCATTTGCCAATATAACTGCTTTTGCAAAGGATAGTGACAGTCCACTGCTTCGTTCCATTGAGGACCCCAAAAAGGACGAAGACAGAAAAAAGATCAAAGGAGAGTATCAAAAGGCTATTGTATTCTATCAGGCAACAGTGAGACCGAAAATGGTTCCGAAACGGGCAGATAGTGCGGAAGAAGCGCTTCAGTTATCCATTAACATGAAAGGCCGTATTGATTTGGATTATATACAGTATCTATACCACACGCCTGATCATGAAAATTTCAGCAAGGATGAGATCATTGCAGAATTGGGGACGAGAATTTATCAGGATCCGGCTGCCTATGATGGGAAACCCTATAAAGGCTGGGTCATAGCGGAAGAGTATTTGAGCGGTTACGTAAAAGATAAGCTGAAGGAAGCTGTTTTCTACGCAAAAGAAGAACCGGAGCGATTTAACCGCAATGTGGAAGCACTGCAACAGGTTCAGCCGCAGCCGCTGACACCGGAGGATATCAGTTTTACATTGGGAGCCACCTGGATACCGACCGAGTACTATGAAGCATTTATGTACGAAAAGTTTGAGACGCCGAGTTATCTGCAGGGCGGAAGTTCTGGCATCGGAATTGAATTTGCTCCCTATACCGGAGAGTATCACATCACCCGAAAAAGTGCGGAACCGAATTCCGTATGCGTCAACGCAACTTATGGAACCGCAAGGAAAAATGCTTATGAAATCCTGGAGATATCCTTAAATCTGAGGACCGTGGAGGTGAAAGACCGGGTAGAATATGTGGACTCTTACACCGGGGAAGATAAAGTGAAATACGTGTTAAACCGCGCAGAGACCCTTCTGGCAAGGGAAAAGCAGGCACAGATGAAGCAGGAATTTGAAAGCTGGCTGTTTGAGGAACCGGAACGGGGAGATGCGCTTACGAAGCTCTATAACGATCGGTTCAATAATATCCGGCCCAGAGAATTTAATGGAGACGGCTTAATGTTTCCTGATTTAAACAGCGCCATCCACTTGAGAAAAAATCAGAGAGACTTAATTGCCCGTGGGATTTATGGAAATACGAATGTTCTGGGAGCCCATGAAGTAGGAGCAGGCAAAACGTTCAGCGCGGTTGTGATTGCGCATGAACGAAAACGTCTGGGAGTCTGCCATAAGCCGCTGATTGCCGTACCCAATTACTTAGTCGGGCAGTGGGCCGCAGATTATATGAAACTCTATCCTCAGGATAACCTTTTGGTTGCTACGAAAAAGGATTTGGAGAGGAAGAACCGGAGACGCTTTGTCAGCCGGATTGCGACAGGAGATTACGATGCGATTATCATGGCTCACAGCAGCTTTGAATTAATCAATCTGTCGAAGGAAAAACAGCTTTCGGCGATTCAGGAAGAGTTGAATGAGATCAGCGATGCAATTGCAGACGAAAAAGGAAGGCTGGGGAAAAGCTGGACCTTAAAACAGCTCTGTGCATTTCAGAAAAATCTGCAATTCCGCTATGACTATTTATTTAATGAAGATAAAAAAGACAATACAATCAATTTTGAGCAGCTGGGCGTGGACTGCCTGATTATTGATGAAGCTCATACTTATAAAAACAACTACAGCTTTACTAAAATGCGGAATGTTGCCGGTGTAGGAGGAAAGAGCAGCCAGCGGGCCATGGATATGTATATGAAAAGTCAGTATATCAATGAGATTACTGGGGAGAAGGGACTGATCTATTTAACGGGTACGCCGGTTACAAATTCTATGAGTGAGTTGTATGTGATGCAGAAAGCGCTGCAGCCATCGGAATTAAGATCGAGAGGTATTTTTCTCTTTGATTCCTGGGCAAGCACGTTTGGTGTTGTGGAATCTTCCCTGGAGCTTCGACCGGAGGGTACCGGGTACCAGATGAAGAGCCGGTTTGCCCATTTTCACAATCTTCCAGAACTGATGTCTATGTTTACTCTGGTTGCCGATATCAAAACAACGGATATGCTTCCGGAGATACCGGTTCCAAAGCTGAGGACCGGAGCATTTCAGGCAGTAAAGACCATGATTACACCGGAACAGAAAGAAAAAATGGCGGAACTCGTCATGCGGGCAGAGGATATCCGAAACGGGAGAGTGGACAGTACGGAAGACAACTTTTTGAAACTGACGAATGAGGCCCGGCTATTAGCCATTGATCCAAGGATCCTGGATTTTAGTATTTCTTACAACCCGAATACCAAACTGAACGTATGTGCCCAAAATGTAGCGTCTATTTACCATGAAACTGCAGAAAAAAAGTCTACACAGCTGATCTTCTGCGATAAGGGGACACCGAAACCGGATGGCAGCTACAGCTTTTATCAGGCGCTAAAAGAGGAGATGACGGCTGCGGGTGTAAAGGATGAGGAGATTGCCTTTATTCATGATTATAATACGGATATACAGAGGGCAGAGCTGTTTGAAAAGGTGAAGACAGGGGAGATCCGGATCCTGATAGGAAGTACGGAAAAGATGGGAGCTGGCATGAACGTACAGGATAAATTGATTGCGCTGCATCATCTCGATGTGCCTTGGAGGCCGGCTGATTTGACACAGAGAAATGGCCGTATTCTTAGGCAGGGAAATGAAAATGAGGAGATTTCCATTTTTAACTATATTACGGAGCAGACGTTTGACGCTTATCTGTGGCAGATTTTAGAGCAGAAGCAGAAGTATATCAGCCAGATTATGACGGGACGCTCAGCGGCCAGAAGCTGTGAGGATATCGATGAAACGGTACTGCAATATGCAGAGTTTAAGACATTGGCTGCAGATCCCAGGATGAAACATAAAATGGAAGTAGATAATGAAATTTATCGCTTACAGACACTGAAAGCCTCCTGGAAAGCCAATCACCAGGAGCTTCAAAATGATGTGATTTTCAGTTATCCAAGCCGGATCGAGAAATGTCGGGATCAGATTGAAAAATACAGAGTCGATGTAGAACGCTACCACAAAAACAAGAGAGTGGATTTTTCTATGACTTTAGAACATAAGGCCCACAGAGGCAGGAGTGAAGCCAGTGATCATTTGGAACTCCTGTTTTGGAGACTGGGAAAAAGTGAGGGAGACACTTTGGTGATTGGAAGTTACGCGGGATTTACGATCTCTTTGACTCGTGGCATTAGCGGCATCATTAATGTTGAACTGACTGGAAAAGGCATATACGGTTTTACCGCAGGTCCATCTAGTTTGGGAAATATCACAAGGATTGAGAATACGATCGGAAGGTTGGATGAGCTAAAACTGGATATGGAAGTGAAGCTGGAAGATTTGGAGAAACAGTTAAAGGCTGCAAAGCTGGAGTTGTCCAAACCATTTAAAGATGAGGAAAAGTTAAGAGAATTATTAAAAGAACAGGTTCATCTGGCTCTGGAACTTGAATTTCAGATGGAAGAAGATAAGCGGCCCGAAGATACTCCTGTTGATGAAGTGCTAGAAAGTAAATCAGAGAGTTTTTATGAGGATTGTATGGAACAATGAGGAGGTTGACATGGTTACTAAACAGAAACCGATGCCATTTACAAAGGAAGAGGTCGAAAAAATTTACAATACGAATATCATTGATTTTGCAGTAGAAAATGGTTTGATTCTTGAAAAGGGTGATGCAAATACGGTCCACGTAAAGAACAGCGGTGGGTTGTATTTATTTAAGCATGGCCGTGGATTTCACTGGTTCACAACGGGGAAACATGGAAATATCGTTGAATTTGCCATGGAATACTTTGGACTGAGCAAGGTGGAAGCCATGGAGAGCGTCCTGGGAAGCCGCGCTTACGGTTCCACGTTTACGGTTGCGGAACCCGTTAAAGAGAAAACGAAGAAGATGGTTCTGCCGCCCCGTGATAGAAATAATAATCGGGCCGCATTATATCTGGTAAGCGATCGGAAACTGGATGAGGATATTGTCTATGCGTTGATGGATCAGGGCAGGATTTTTCAAGTGAGACAGGAGATCAATGGGAAGAAATATATTAACTGTGCATTCGTGGGCTACGATCAGGAGGATACGCCCCGTTATTGTTCTCTGAGGGAAATGAAACTCCATGGGGGATTCCGACAGGATGTTGAAAATTCTGATAAGACTTATGGTTTTCTTATGCCTGGCAGAAGCAAACGGGTATACGAGTTTGAAGCACCGATTGATGCCATTAGTCACGCTACATTGTGTAAGCGGTTTGGGATTGATTGGACGAAGGATTACCGTATCTCAGAGGGCTGCCTTTCGGATCGCGCATTGGAACGTTTTTTGAAAAACCACCCGGAGATTAAGGAGATTGTTTTCTGCTATGACAATGACAGCGAGGGCCATCTGCCGGATGGGACGCCGCATAATCATGGTCAGGTAAAAGCGGAAGAAATGAAAAAGAAATATGAGAAACTGGGTTACTGGACGGCGATTCAGACACCGCACTTGAAGGATTTTAACCAGGATCTGATGGAATACTACCATTTTCCAGAGCAGGAACAGGAGGAAAAGAAGGGGGAGGAAATGGAACGGTGATGGGAGGAACAGGGGAAACAAAGATAGGGAAAAAGCATATGGAGATATTGCTGGCCGATCTCTTGATTTCACTGCTAGAGGTTGATGAAGAAGAAAAGACAGAAATGGAGACTTTTTTAGAGAAGTATCCATTCACTGCTTTGCTTAGGGAATATCCTGTGCTGGGGCTGTCAGTAGAGACTGAGAGAAAATTGGAGGCAATTGCCATGTTGGAGTCATATGACGGAAGGGATGTATCATGGAGACAGTCCGAACCAGCCGGGAACATTTCATGGACGGATTCAGCCGGATCACCGGAATCAGTAAAAGGAAAATAGAGGAGTATTCCAAGCAGTTTGATTTATTGCATATCGTTGACCACCCGATTGCGGCGGGGGTGACGGAAGCGCAGTATAAAAAGATCGTTCAGCTAAGAGAATTTTTAAATGCATATCAATCGTTGAGGAAAATCGAGTGGGAGGAACGGATCATACTAAGTGGCAGTGAGCGTTCGAAAGAATATTTTATTTCGCAACTGGCATATTACAGGGAACGGGAAATGATCCTTTGTGCATATCTTGATTCCGGTTGTGGGGTGATATCCTGCGAAAAAGTTGCGGAAGGGACCGTGGACCGGTCACCTTTTTTTACCCGTGAACTCTTAAAAAGAGTGCTTCAGCTAGACGCAGTAGGAGTTGTTTTGGCTCATAACCACCCGGGGAATTCATTGAAGGCAAGCGAGCAGGATATTGCTATTACAAATCAATTGAGGGATGCGCTCGGTGCATTGGCAATAAAGGTATTTGATCATATTATTGTTGGAGCAGACAGGGCAGTCTCTTTGTACCAGGAGGGAATCATACCAGCAGATCACCAGTTTCAAGATGGGATAGCAATGGTAAATCTATACGAAAGTGAGGAAAACGGTTATGAGCGTTAGGAATAATGCTCGGAGAGGAGGAGTACAGGTAAGGGCGCCGACCATATTCTTTTCCGCTTTTGAAAGCAGCGCAGCGAATGATGGACCGCTTGCGGGACATCAAAAACTTAGGAACAAAATCTTTGATTTTGGCTTAAGGCAGGAATAGGCGGGTTCCACCCGCCGGTAAAACAGCTTGCAGGCAAAGCCTGCAACGGGGTTCCCGTATAAATTGCGGGTTATGGTTGGAACTTCAAGGATATCGAGACTTAATGACAAGAAAAGAGACAGCGAGCAATGAAAGAGGTGTCTTATCCTCGACGATATTACATTGTTTGGTGAAGTTGATAAAGTAGAGGTTGCGATTGAAAGAATCCGAGTATTAGCTGATCGGGCAATACTAAATGACCCGAGAGGTTTTGTGGTGTGTGACAGTGGAGGAAAAGATTCCAATGTGATTAAGCAGCTGGCATATCTGTCAGGTGTACCATTTGAAATTGTACATAACCATACGACAGTGGACTATCCGGAAACCGTATATTACGTGAGAAGGGAGAAAAAACGGTGGGAGAAGTTGGGAATTTCCTATACGGTCAGTTATCCCACTTATAAAGGAAAGCGGACCACCTTTTGGGAATTGATTCCGCTAAAAGGGCCGCCGCTGCGTCACCGGCGCTGGTGTTGTAATGTGCCGAAAGAATCGCAGAACTGCAACCGGTATATTATTACCGGAGTGCGATGGGAGGAAAGCGCCAGGAGAAAACAGAATCGGGCGGCCTATGAGATCCAGCGGACTACGAAGGATCGGATTAAGCTGCAAAATGATAACGATGCAAAACGGAAACTGATGGAAATCTGCCAGGTGAAAGGAAAAGTAATTGTGAATCCGATCATTGACTGGACGACAACGGAGGTGTGGGAATTTATTGACCGATACCAGATTGTTACCAATCCTTTGTATCAGGAAGGGCACAAGAGAATTGGCTGTGTGGGCTGTCCGATGGTAGATAATAAGTATGAACTGGAGAAGAATCCGGAATTTAAACGCATGTACCTCAATGCATTTCAGAAATGTGTGGAGAACAAACCGCCGAGCCGCCATGGCTGGAAAACGGGACAGGAACTCTACGATTGGTGGGTAAATGGAGGCCGGGGAATGGATTCGGATCAATTATGCCTGTTTGATCTTTTTCCGGAAGGAGATGATGAAGATTGAATCAGAAAACCCAAAAGCGTTCTGTGAATTTTCCCTCGGAAACATTAAAAACACTGGACAAGCTGGCTGCCAGGGAACATACGACGACTTCCGAATTAATCCGGAACTTTGTGGAAGAAGGACTGAAGGTAAATGGTTATGAAGAACAGGTAGACTTCATTGCCAGAATAATCCGGCAGGAGATCACAGCGGTCTATCATGTGGAGGATATCAAAGCCATCAGTGATCACAGTACAGATCGTCTGGCAAAAATGTTAATGAAGACAGGGAAAATCAATGCGGCCATGTTTTTCCTGCTGGTAAAGGTATTGATTCATCTTGCAGACCGGAGGAGTCTGGAGGAAATGGAACATATGGTATCAGAAGCTGTTGTTCTGGGAGTCGATTATATGCAGAAGAAAGACTTCCAGATCAACAGCTTTTTGTATGATACCGATTTTCTGATGCATTTGGCAGATAAATTATAACCAGAAAAAACGAATTCCAGGAGGGATCTATATGAATTACGAAGAATTTAAGAGTTATGTATTGGGTCATATCAAGGACTATTTGGGTGAAATGGACCCAGAGATCGACATGAAGATTGAGCAAACCGAAAATAAATTATTTGAGGAAGTGGACGCTCTGGTTCTTAGTAAACCGGATAGAGAATACTCGACCAATATCTTTTTGGATAAGGCATATGTGGCTTACATGGGTACGGGAGATATGGAACCCATTATGAAAGACATCGCGGCGACGGTGCGAAAATCGGAAAAGCAATTGAACAAAATGGAAGCAATCAACTTGAATTCTTTTGAAGGGATCAAGGAGCGGCTTTCTGTTCAGATTCTTAATGCAGAAAGGAATCAGAGCCAGCTTCAAGTAATCACACATAGAAAAATTCCGGAAACAGATCTTGCAGTTGTTTACCGGATTGAGGTTGCAAGTAACAGGGACGGATTTGAAAGCGTAAAGGTAACAAACAAAATGCTGGATATTTGGGGGATTCGTGAGGAACAGTTGTATCAGGCTGCGTTGGAACAAAATATGAAGAAATATCCGTTTATCATAGCAGATGCTGGTCAATTTCTTTTTAGGGCAGAACCTGTACCTGAGCAATATCCGGAAGAAATGAAGGAAAAACGTTTTTATTATCTCACCAATAGCAATATCGTGAATGGTGCTGCAACAATTCTCTATCCGGATATCTTAAAAACAATTGGAGATAAATTTCAGGGAAATTACTTCATTTTACCCAGTAGTATTCACGAAGTGTTATTGATGAAAGACGATGGAGAAATAAATGTGGAGGAACTACAGTCCACGGTAAGGTCAGTGAATGATGAGTCCGTGCCGGAAGGAGATATTCTTTCCGATCAGGTCTATGCGTATGACAGAGAAAATGAGCGTTTTTACCAGGTCAGCGAAAGAGAGGAAACATGGGATCATATGGATCAAGGATTTTCTGGTATGGAAGAGAGAAACATGAGCGAGGATGTATATGCGTCTTATGCTGATGAAGTTATCGCCAATGAGGAGCATGAAAGATAGGAGTAAGATGGAATTTGAAGCGGTAATGTTGTAAAAGAAGGAGAAGAATTATTTCCATACTAATTTACAAACAACGCCACCGGAGCCCGAACCGAAAAGATACGCCAGAAGCAAATTACGCTCATATCCGCTACATTGCAACCAGGCCCAGAGTACTGAAGAATGAAGGTATGTGTCACGGATTGTTTGGGAAGATGCAGCCGGGGCCCATCCAGGAATTTAAAGACTGGAAAGAGATTGCAAGGCTGGTCTATGCCAATTCAAAAAAGAATATCACCATGTACCGCAGTGTGGTGTCTTTTTCGGAGGAGACGGCCAAAGAACTTCTTCTATACGATCAGAAAAGCTGGCAGCGCTATATTGAAAATCATATCCTGACGATTGCAGAAAAAAACAGGATGAAAAGGGAGCACCTTCAATGGGCCTGCGCCGTTCATGGAGAAAAAACGCATCCTCATATTCATGTGGTATTCTGGGACACTTCGATTCGGGCGAAGAATCCATATGTGCCGCCGGCGATTCCGGCGGCGATACGCAGGCAGATGATAAAAGACACATTTGCCGATAAAATCCGCTTATATGGACAGAAAAAAGATGAGAACCTGCGCGCCATGAGACAGATTACCGATGAGATGGTAGACGAATTTGAACGGTATTTGCGCAGATTAAAGCCTGGCAGATATCAAAAGATCAGCAAAGCGCTGGAAAAGGAATTGGACTGTGAATTGGCGTTTTCAGAAAAAGCAGTAAATGATCTTGGAAGCCGTTTGCTGAAGCTGCGGCGAGCCATGCCGGAAAATGGAAGGATTGCCTATCAATTGCTTTCACCAGAGGCGAAAATGCAGGTAGATGCGGTAGTAGAAGATATGATCCGCCATTGTCAACCGGTGAGAGATGCGGTGGAAGCCTACTGTGAAGCAAAGAAAGGCCAGGCTGCTTTCTATTCTACAGATACAACATACTTGGCTCAAAAAGCAGAAGGATATGAGAAAGAAGCCAGGAAGGTACTGGCAAACCGAGTTTTAAGCGGCGTGCGCATGGTGATCCGGCTGGAGGGTGAAATGCGGACAATGCAGTACATCCAGGACCGGAAAGCGATTTATGCAGAACAGATTGTATTAGAGAGTCTGGAGATACTTGCAGGGGTGACGGATTCCAAAGAAGAGTTTGCAGAAGGGCGAAGGTCGGGAACACTCCAGCTTTCCAAAGAAGGTCAAAAAGAGTGGTATTTGAAGAATCAGGATAAAGGATTTGAGCATTAAAAGTAAGGAGGTTTTTCGATGAAGTCGAAGGTCGAATCCACAAACCGGAGCGGCCTTTTGCGATCAATCAATTGTTTGGGGCCTGGGGGCTGGGACAGATGCTGGAGCGTTAAAGCGGATTTTTCTCATCCCGATTCATCAAAGCTGCCAGCTGGATTAACGCTTTGGTCTGTTCCGGATCTAAGCGTCGAACTGCCAGAAGCAGTTCCTGCTCCATTTCAGTGGGGTAGAGAACGGATTGTTCTTCGTTAAAGAATTCCGCAAGGTTTGTTCCGAGGGCAGTCAGCAGCTTTTCTAATGTTAAGACAGATGGCTGAGAGTTGCCTTTTTCAATGGAACGAATGTGATTTTCCGATACATCGGTCATACGGGCCAGTTTGTAAACACTGAGATTTTTGGAGGTACGAAGTTGCTTTAAATGATCGTTTAATTTCATGTTATGATCCTCACTTTCCACACTATTATTATGTGGGATGAGAGAATAAAATATAAGATATCTACACATGTGGTAGATACAACTTTATAATTATGGTAAAATCGAATCAAAACAGGAGGTATAAAAGTATGCAGCAGCCACAGGGAGCATCTATTTGGGGCAATATCAATACATGTGTCGAGATTGCCTTGAATGTGTATTACATCTATGCAGAGCATGGGGAAGGAATTGTAATTGGAAAAGAGAAGGCAGAACAGACGATATCGGCTAAGGCTGTCGAAGCTGGAAATGAGGATGGAGAATATCTTTACTATGGGAAAGATAATACCATGGATATTCCTCTTTATGAAATACTGCAAAAGAGATTGGAATTCAGCCGCCGCTTAGAAGCGCAGCTTGTGGAACAGATGGAAGAAATCAAACATCACGGACGGATCAGCCTACCTGAATACTTTGGAGAATGTCCACCGCCATCAGAAGGAGAAAGTGCCTGTAAGGTTCGTAATGGGATATACTTTGTAAATCGGGAGGGTCAGACAGAAAATGATTCCATAGAATTTGCAGTTGAAAAAACAGTTGCAGAGAATTTCCTCTCTCCTATGGCATATGAGTATGGAGAAGAACGAAACGGTTATCTGTATTATTCCGCTGATTCATGCGCCATTCCTCTTTATGAGTTAAAGGGAATCTTCCATGAATGCCAGGACTGTATTGCGTCGGAGATTGATTTAATATCCACGTTATGTACATGCTATCCTGCGTATCGACACGCCTTTAATAAAATCGTGCCGGAAGCCGAGCAGATACCAGACAGCAATGGTATGCCTGGAGATTTTTTGAACAGGCATGAGGAAGAGAAGGCGATTCGGGATACAGAACCCATGGAACAGTTAGATGATGATTATGGGGAGAATATAGATTATGGATATGAGCCATAAAAGACGATTCTATGCCGGTATGGTGGGAGGCGTAGTTGTTCTTAGCTGGTTGGTTATAACGTCTTGTTCTGGAAAAATGGCAAACACAGATGTTTCGCGGGAAGCTGATAATAGCTGCTATCTATGTGGAAATGGAGGGCTGATGGGATATTACGGTGAGTTTGATTCTATAGGATTCATGAACGTGAATACGGGCCAGATTGTGGATATTCCTATTCTGAGCGATGCTGATGGTGGAAAATCAGAAAAAGAAGTAAACGGTTCCAGTTATCATTTAATAACGGTAGGAGATGGTGGGAGTGCGGTTGCTGTTTCGACGGATCAAAGAAGGCGATTTGGAAAAGGGAGCGTTATGCCAGGGGAAAATAGTAATCTGGAAGAAGAGAAGGCAGGTAAACTGTTTTGCAAGAATTGTCTTAGCCAGTTGCTTGATATCTATAACGATCGCATTGCAGAAGAAATCCCAGATACAACAATGGTAGATTTCGTGGAGCGAAAGTTTTACGCGATTGATAAACGGTACAGCGACTATTTGATCCGGGATTACTACCTGCATTTTGACTTTTTAAAAGACCGGACGGAACTTCTTGTTTTTTATGCACCGGAGAGGAGGTAGCGCCGTATGCGGTTGGTATACCTATGCAGCCCCTACCGAGGGGATTATGAAACGAATATCAGACTTGCAAAACAATATTGTAAAAATGCATTGGAATCGGGTGTGGTTGCGTTTGCGCCGCACCTTTACTTTGCACAATTTTATCCTGACACGATTCCAGAGCAGAGGAAAGCTGGGCTGGAGATGGGGCTCAATATGCTGGAAAAGTCAGATGAACTCTGGGTTATGGGAAAGATTCACAGTGAGGGAATGCGGGGAGAAATCAATTTTGCAAAGGAGCATAACATTCCCGTTTTTTATGTGCCGAAGCCATTGGAAATAAAATCTTATCCGATCAGCATAGATGGAAATGAGCTACTGTCAGAACGAGATTGTATTGAAGAAAGCCACAATAGAAACTATGAAAGTCGGTTGGTTGTACTATCTTACAGCAGTTTAAAACCGGAATACCGTATGCCACGCAATCAAATTTGGTATGCCAGCCATGGCCCAGGTTGTGGGCCGGGGGCAAAGTTCAGTGATACGGTTCATCTGTATCATCCAATTGACGAGGATCGTATGGCAGTATCCAGGAGAGAGATTCTGGGGGAGATTCGGCCGGAAGTTTTAGAAATGCTTCAACAGCTTTATCCGGGATTACAAATGAACCGGGGAATTCTTGAAACAGAAGGGCCAGAGTTATGAAGCTGAAAGAAAGGATCATTTTAAGTACTGCATTGATTGGAATAGGTTCTTTGTTCAACCTATATTTTACCGCATCACTGCATGGACTTATGTCTCGCCAGTACCGTACCCTGGTTTTATTGCCAATAGGAACATGCCTTTCGGGGCTTGCAGAACAGAGACAGCAACGCCTTCTGTTTCTGGCGTTTGAAGGTATGATTCTTTTGGTGTGTTTGCTGTTCTTTATTCAAAACAGCCGGTCGTATCAGAGCGATCTTGTAAAGGTAACGGAGGATATTGAGACGCCGGTGGCTGTTGGACAGTACCAGCACGGGTCATCCCGGTGGTTGAGAGAGAAAGAAAAGGATCAGATATTTGATGTGTTCTGGCTGGATCCCTCTCATCCGGTAGTGAAGCAGTTGATAAGGACTGGGTTTGAAGGACTCGATTTTTTGAAAGGGCCAAATCATGGTAAGCAGGAAACAGAGAACGGAGTTCATTTAAAGGACAGAAGAAAGAATCCCGTTGTCGTTCCCATAGAAAAAAAGGAGACGAGAGAAAAGGCAATCGAAAAGAAAGGAGAAGAGGAAGGTTTTGAACTGGTCGATTATCAATTTCAAACGGCGATTGAAAGGCAGGCAGCGCCGGAACCTCGAAAAGTACCGCAGTTAGAATGGGACAGAAAAGAGGATCCATACTGCCTTATGGATAGGGGAGGAATAGTAATTGGAATGAAAAAGGAAGGGGGAAGAGAGAAGATTCACTATATATCGGATGACAGCCATACCCTGACGATCGGAGCCACTCGTTCTGGAAAAACAAGAACTCTGGTTCTACAATCCATTTGCCTGATGGCGCTATCCGGAGAAAGTATGGTGATCAGTGATCCCAAAGCAGAACTTTATGAGTATACATCGGCCTTTTTAGAAAAACTGAATTACGATGTGATCTGCCTTGATTTTAAGAATACGGAAAAAAGCAGTCGGTATAATTTATTGCAGCCAGTGATTGATGCAGTAAGCCGGGGAGACACGGAACATGCGCAGATGTATGCCTGGGATATCACGAATATCCTGGTAGGGGATAACACCAGCAATGAAAAAATCTGGGAGAATGGAGAGAAATCAACGATTGCGGCAGCGATTCTCTGTGTGGTAATGGACAATGCCAGGAGGCCGGAATATCAGAATCTGACGAACGTCTACTGGTTTCTGGCTGAAATGTGTAAGACTGTGGGAAATAAAACTCCCATGCAGGAGTATGTGAAGCGCTTAAAGCCGGGGCATCCGGCCAGGGCGCTTTTATCAATTTCTGATGTGGCACCCAGCAGAACCAAGGGAAGTTTTTATACCTCGGCGCTCACGACATTGCGGCTCTTTACGTCAAAGTCTATCTATTCGATTACCCATCGATCGGATCGTGATATTTCTGATTTGGGGAGAAAGAAACAGGTATTGTTCTTTATTTTGCCTGATGAAAAAACAACGTATTATCCGATTGCGAGCCTGATGGTTTCACAGTTGTATGAACTCTTAGTACATCAATCCGATGAACGCGGCGGCAGATTGAAAAATCGGGTGAATTTCATTATGGAGGAATTCGGCAATTTTACAAAGATTAACGATCTAACCAATAAATTAACTGTCGCGGCAGGAAGAGGATGCCGGTTTCACTTTTTCCTGCAAAGTTTCGAGCAATTGACAGAAAAATACAGCAAGGAGACGGCTTCTATCGTGAAATCTAACTGCCAGACGTGGGTATATTTACAGGCAGATGACAAGGAGACGCTATCTGAAATATGTGAGAAGCTGGGAAAATATACGACTTCAGCGTATCAGCTATCCAGTCAGCATGGAAGGTATGTCAATCCATCTACATCCAGCAGCATCAGTTTGGTTGCAAGAGATTTGTTGACTACGGATGAAATCAGGCGGGTATCGAGGCCGTATCAGATTGTGGTATCCAGGGCCCATCCCGCCATGATGGTGTCGCCGGATTTATCGAAGTGGCAGTTTAATCGAATGTTGGGGCTGGATGATCAGGAGCACAATCGGAAAGTCAGGGAAGAACGGGAGCGGAAGCGTCCGATCATGACGGAAACAGGAGGTGAAATTCCGCTGTGGAATATTTGGATTTATTACGTCAAAGAACTACAAATGCAGGAGGGACGCCAGAGACAATTTGGTGAGGCTATGCCGGGAAGTCCCCTGTTTTCAGAAAAATTTATGAAGCGAGGAGGAAGTGCAGGAAACAATGAGGAAGACGATTAAAGAATGGAGCGAAAAAGCGGCGAAAGTCAGTATCATGGCTGCGCCGCTTTTTTTGACGAATACCATAACCGCGTATGCGACTGGCGGCATCAGCGACAGTAAACTAGCGACCGGTACGCAGCAGTTAATTCAGGACTTGACCACCTTTTTGATGGTGATAGCCCCCATTGTAACAGGGTTATTGATTATTTACTTTTGTATCCGCCGTTCTGCGGCTGACGAGATGGATCAGAGTGTAGCGACACGTTGCTGCTAACAAACTTGTTTTGGGTGCAAGCCTAACACAAGGTAAAAACAGCGGAAAAGCAAATGCTTTTCTAACTGATATTCCGATGAGTGGAATGAGAGGGTAACGCCTTGAAACGCTCCCCTAATACTACGACAAAAGGGCGGTCTGCAAATTGACCTAACCCTGATGCAGCTCGTTGAAGTCGGCTGAATACACTTGCTTTATTCGTGGTCAACATTAGAAACAACGGTAAGGCAAACGCAAACCAGAGGTGGTTGTGGGTGTTAGGTCGGGGGTCTATAAAATATCTATGGTGAGAATGTAGCGACAAGCTACTGACAAAAGTCCGAATGTAAGGGTCTAGACCATTAGGCGATGGAAAACGTCGCAGTCACTTTATTGTGATGTGTGTGGGGTAAAGTAAAAATTCTGGTTATGAAATTCCCTATATCGTTACAGGCGGTATCAAGCACACAGGCTCATAGGACAGCCTACGGATATATGCACAGATAGGAATATCGGAACGTGGAAAGGTCGGAACGTGGAGCGGTTGCACGCATTGAAGCGTTGGCAAGGAAAGCAGTGTCACCAAAGGTGCTGTATAACTTGCTTTTATCCGGCTGATAGAGCAGCCATAGTACCTGTGAAACCGTGAAAAAAGTAAGCGGTGGAGGGATGGGCTGTAGTCGTATTGCAATCTCAAATTTCTAATTACACAATACGCAAAGGTTCGAGTATGACTAAAAAAGGCAAAATCCTATTCCAAGGAGATTAGCCGACTTTGAAAACCGAAGAGAAACCGAAAAAGCAAAAATTACGCAATGCGGAATACTATAATTTCCAAGAAATTCAAGATGAACTGTATCAGCAAAGCAAGGTAAATCAGATATTCAAAAACCTTGTGGAAGTGATTGCAAGTGAAGAAAATATTAAGCTTGCTTACAGAAATATCAAGAAAAATAAGGGAAGTAAAACCGCAGGAACAGATGGGAAAACCATTAAACATTTAGCAAAATGGCAAGACGAACGCTTAATCCAATTTGTGAGAAAGAAATTAGCATGGTATGAACCACAGGCAGTACGCAGGGTTGAAATACCAAAAGGCAATGGAAAAACCCGCCCATTAGGGATACCGACAATCATGGACAGGCTGATACAACAGTGTATATTGCAGGTTTTAGAGCCGATTTGTGAAGCAAAATTTCATGAGCGGAGCAATGGCTTCAGACCAAACAGAAGCACCGAACACGCATTGGCACAGTGTTACAAATTCATGCAAGTGGACGGACTTCAATATGTAGTAGATATTGATATTCATGGATTTTTCGACCACGTGAAGCATGGAAAACTGTTGAAACAGCTATGGACGTTGGGAATAAGGGACAAAAAGTTAATCAGTATTATTTCAGCAATGTTGAAAGCAGAGGTTGCAGGAATTGGTTTTCCAACCGAAGGAACACCGCAAGGAGGCATTATTTCGCCCCTGTTGTCTAATGTGGTGCTCAATGAACTGGACTGGTGGATAACGAGTCAATGGGAAGAAATGAAGACCCATACCCATAAGGCTTACCACAGAAAAGATAATGGAAAACTTGATAAAGGCAAGCTATATACCAAACTGCGAAAAACAAATCTGAAAGAATGCTACATTGTCAGATATGCAGATGACTTCAAAATCTTTTGCCGTAACCGCAAGGACGCTGAAAAAATATTTGCTGCTACAAAATCATGGCTAAAGGATAGATTGGGTCTTGAAATAAGCAGGGAGAAGTCAAAAATTATGAACTTGAAGCGTCACTACTCCGAATTTGTGGGGTTCAAAATCAAGCTCCACAAAAATGGCAAAGAAAAGTCAGGGAAAGAAAAATATACCGTAAAATCTCACGTTGGAACAAAAGCGGCAAAGAAAATTAAAGAAAGAACCATAGCACTGATTAAGGAGATTCAGCGACCAAGTGGTGGAAAAACAGGGTACGAGGCAGTGTTAAACTATAACGCCTACGTTATCGGTATTCACAATTATTACAGTAGTGCCACCCATGTATCGTTGGATTTCTCTCAAATTGCCTTTTCGGTCAAAAAGAGCTTAAAAGCAAGAATTAAGAAAGGGTTAAAGCAGACAGGGAAACATCTTCCCGAATGTATCAAAGAACGGTATGGAAAAAGCAAACAGCTAAAATATGTCCACAACACTGCCCTTGCCCCAATCAGCTTTATACAGCATAAAAATCCGATGTTTAAGAAGCTGATAATCAATAAATACACGGTAGAGGGCAGGAATGAAATACACAAAAATCTGGAATGTGTGGATATGGACATGCTTTTGTATCTCATGCGAAATCCAGTCATTGGGAGAAGCATTGAGTACAACGACAATCGTTTATCGCTTTATTCAGCGCAAAAGGGTAAATGTGCGGTAACAAAAGCAACATTGGAAATCGGCGATATGCACTGCCATCATAAAATCCCTACCTATTTGGGCGGAGGAGATGGCTACATGAACTTATCGTTGGTAACAGTGGACGTTCACAGGCTTATCCATGCTGTCAACGCTGATGTTATTACAAAGTATCTTGAAAAGCTAAACCTTGACAATAAGCAACTCACGAAAGTGAACAAATTCAGAGTTCTTGCAGGGCGTGAAATCATCTAAAACGAATTTCTTTAGGTTCAAAATTGTGTAGGTTAGTACAGGGATTGTCTACGATGGAAAGCCGAGTGATGGGAAACTGTCATGCTCGGTTTGGTGCGGGGGAAAAGCCGGAGATAAAATCAAAGGCTTACCTATCGCAATAAAAATGGAACAACCGGATCATGGTTGCGGTGGTTTCGTGCATAGGAGCTGTGTTAGGCAGCGCCACGTTAAATGTAATTATTGGTTATTATCAGTAAAAGAAAAGAGAGGAAATCATTATGAGAAGATTAAATGAAAAAATGAACCAGATGTTAATTGCAGGCTATGTAAGAGGAATTCGGGTAAAAGAGAGGGTGTTTGAGACTCTTAAACAGAATACGGCGGAAGGATTCGTGGATACCGCGTTAAAAATTTTAATTAGTGTTGTCGTTGGAGCTTTGCTGCTGGCCGGACTGTATACGTTATTCAAAGATACCATCTTACCTACCCTGCAATCTAAAATTCAAAACCTTTTTAACTACAACGGCTAATTCAAAGATTGGAGTGATTTCATTGAAAGTAACTGCAAGAATATCAAAAGGATTTGAGCGGGCCGGACACCTAAAAGCGTATGCGACGCTTTGTCTGGCAGATTCTTTTCTGGTAACCGGTGTGCGTGTGGTAGAATGTGAAAACGGTTTGCGGGTGTTTATGCCAAGCACAAAGGATCCGGATGGAGAGTACCACGATGTATGTTTTCCGATTACACCCGATTGCCGTACCAGAATTGAAACAGCCGTTTTAAACGCATACGATTCTTTTATAAAGGAAACCGAAGGTGATGAATGAAACGTGGAGACAGGCAGGAGGTGAATCTATTTGGAAGCGATCCTGCTTGCACTGCTGGTGGCCGTATTAAATGGGGCGATTGCATTTATTGACCAGATGTTGAATGACTTAATTCCCATGACACTCTATGCGGACCGCTATATGGTTGCCACGTCCGGTGGCAGCATGGTTACTGTGCTGTTCGATATTATGCTGGGATTCGGGATATCCATGATTGTCTTGAAATTTCTGAAAAAGGGATTTGAGTGCTATATCATGTGGACTGATGGAGATCCAGACATGGAACCGGCCGGACTTATGATCCGGTTTGTAGAAGCAATCGTAGTTGCCGTCTGTTTTCCGCTTCTATATGGCTGGTTGGCAGGCATAGCAGAAGAGTTGATCAACCAGCTTCTTACGGGAGTCGGTGCTGCAACGAATTACAGCTGGCAGGCGTGGGTAGATGGAATGGCGTCATTGGGGCTTGTAACCGCTATTTTTGGCCTGATCTTTGTTATCTGTTATTTTATTCTGTATTTCCAGTTCCTGATGAGGGGACTGGAAATCATGATTTTACGGATTGGAATTCCGTTAGCCTGTGTCGGGCTTTTGGATAACGACAAGGGTGTATTTCGCAATTACATGATGAAGTTTTTTCAAAGCACTCTTGCTGTAGTAATCCAGATCAGTCTCTGCAAACTGGGAATAGGAATGATGTTGAACGTTGGGATCAATATGAATATCTTTTGGGGACTGGCCTGTCTGGTACTGGCTATCAAAACGCCATCCTTTTTACGCGATTTCCTACTGGTAAACAGCGGTGGCGGAGGAGTCATTAACAATGTCTATCATTCTGTACGCCTGGCTGGAATGGTTCAGAAAATCAGAAAATAGGAGAGAGTCATGGAGGTAACAATAGACGATTTATCTTTGTTTGTCATATCAATTATCCGGACGGGAGCTGCGCTGCGTTTTCTCTATTGTATGGTGCGGCTTTCGGGAGCAGAAGAAGAGGCAGGCCAATATCGAAAACGGTCGAAAAATACCGTTGTTTTCTGGATCATAGCAGAGTGCATCTGGCAGTTAAAAGATATAGTACTATATTACTATACATAAACGAAAAAGGCAGGTGGTTAATACGGAAACGCTGATTTTGTATATTCCAAGCGGCGTGAAATCGGAGAATGAATTGTTTAATGGGTTTGGAAAAAGAGAGCTTTTGCAGAGCATGGCAGGGGCTCTTTTTGGTTTTCTGGCTGCAGGAGCTGTCTGGTTGATTTTTAGAAATGTGGCAGCAACTGTGGTGACGATTTTAACCGGGATATTTGGCAGCGTTATGATGTGTACGAAGGATCAGAATAATCTGAGTGTGGCGGATCAAATCGTTAACATAATCCGTTTTTCGAGGAGTCAGCAGATCTATCCCTACCGTGCAATGCGCGAGTGGGGATAGAATAGGAAAAGGGAGTAGTGAGGTATGGTTAAGAATTTAGTATTTTATGCGATACTCCTATATGCGTCGGTCAGGGATCATAAAACCCATACGGTTCCTGATTCTGTCCATGTGCTGATCTTATTGGCAGCAATTCCAGGGATTCGCTTGCTGTCTTCCCTGCTTGGATTTTTTCTTGTGCCGCTTCCATTTCTGGCAGCGGCCTTGAAAAAGCCTGATAGTATCGGTGGCGGAGACATTAAGCTGATGGCAGCCAGCGGTTTTTTCCTGGGCATGGAAAAGGGGATTGCTGCGGCAATCATAGGACTGACACTGGCTGTATTAGTGCAGGGGGCATTCTTGAGAAATCGGAATGCCCCCTTTGCATTGATACCGTATTTAACAGCCGGATGTATGGCGGCAAGTTTAATTAATTGATGGAGGAATAGGTAATGAAGAAATTTTTAAAAAACCGTATCATATTAGGATTGATTTGTATTGTGGTATCCCTTCTGATTTGTTTTGGGATTACCCCTATGTTTAACGATGCTTTGAAGTCGAAAGTGACTTTAGTTCGGGTGACCAAAGAAATCAGGACGGGAGAACAGATTACCGATAAAATGGTGACAAGTGTGGAAGCGGTGGGATATAATCTGCCCTCCAATGTGATTTACAAAATAGAGGAGGTAGTCGGAAAATACGCAAATGCAGATCTCTATAAAGGGGATTATATCTTAAAAAGCAAGCTGTCAGATACACCGATGCTTCGGAATGCGTATCTGAATAAACTAAATGGAGAAAATCGTGCGATATCTGTATCCATTAAATCCTTTGCTTCCGGCCTGTCGGGAAAACTGGAAGCCGGAGATATCGTATCTCTCATAGCGGCGGATGTGGGAAGCCAGAGGGAGACGCTTGTGTATCCGGAACTGCAGTATGTGGAAATCATAGCGACGACCGGGAGCAGCGGAAGCGATCAGAATGTACAGGAGCGTGGGAACGGGGAAGAAGAGGAACTGGCGTCAACGATTACGGTTTTAGCTTCGCCGGAGCAGTCCAGACTATTGGCGGAACTGGAGCAAACGGGAAAACTCCATGCCGCCCTGGTATTTCGGGGAGAGAGTACTCAGGCTCAAAAGTTTTTAGATGAGCAGGCATCGGTATTAAAAGAACTTTATCCAGAAGAGACAGAAGACCCCAAAAAGGATCGTGATGAGTCAGGAGGCACAGACGACCTTGGAGAATGGGCAAACCCAGAACTGGAACCGGCAGGAGATGCGGTAGTGGAAAATGAGCAGCAATGATGGAGGAAGTATGGTACAAAATAAGATTATTGCGGTTATGGGAAGCCCGGGTAGCGGAAAAACCACAGCCAGCATCAAGCTGGCCGCAGAATTGGCGGAGAAAAAGAAAAACGTGATCCTTGTTTTCTGTGATCCATTCACACCGGTGATCCCTTTTGTAGTTTCCTGTCCGGAAGAACAGGTCAGTGTTGGCACACTTTTGACGACCCCATCGCTCACCCAGAAGATGATTCTGGATTCCTGCATCCCTATAAAAGAAAACGGATATATCAGTCTGTTGGGGTATCGACTGGGAGACAGCCTGATGGCATATCCACAGATTACGAGGGATCGGGCTGTGGATTTTCTGGTATGTCTGCGATACCTGGCAGATTTTATTATTATGGATTGTTCCGCTGTGTTTGAGGCGGATGTACTGTCGATGCTTGCTATGGAATTATCGGACCAGATCATTAAGATTGGAACTTCCAATCTACGGGGAATATCCTACTTTGAATCGCGGAGTAGCTTGTTATCGGATCGAAGATTTCAGCCGGAAAAGCAAAGAATGTATTTAGGCAATCTAAAGACCGGCCAGGAGTGGGAGGCGGTATCTGTTCAATATGGCGGAGTGGATGGGATACTGCCGCATCTCATGGCACTGGAACAGCAATACGATGAGCAGGCCCTTTTCGAGTCGCTGGCAGGTAAGGAGGCAGCGGCTTACCTGGCGGCAATAAGGAAATTAGCGGATCAGATCGATGAAGCCGATCAGGTGGGACAGGAAGAAGGAAACAGCAGAAGGTCTCAGACGGCGGCAGAGAAAAAAGAAGAGATTCGCCCCACAAAGCCGGAGAAAGAAAAAGTGAAATCAAAGCCGAAAGAGCAGACGAAGCCAGTCAAAGAAAAAGCCGGGGGATTGGGGAGATTTTCCCTGATGTTTCGGAAAAGCAAGGGTGAATTTTAAAGGAGAGCAAAGAGATGCAGGAGATTGTCAATATCCGGGACACCATGAAAGCGCTGGAACCGGAGGCTATTAAGAAACCATTTGCGGAAGTGCTGCATGAAGTTCAGGAATATATATCGAGTACCTATGCGTCGGTGTTAAAGGACAACCCGGACGATAACCGGGAATTGATTCAGTCCTATATCGAAAAATACATCGAGCAGAAACGCGTGTGTGTGGAAGATATAGACCGCAGCGAATTGTGCGAACTCCTTTACGGAGAAATGACTGGTTTTTCATTCCTGACAAAATACTTAAATCGGGATGATGTGGAGGAAATCAATAGTGCGACACGTTCCTAGCTGAAAAGGTTAGGCACCAAACGTAAGAATGTAACAAAGTTCGGTTTAGGAGAACTGATAATCCGATAGGTGGAATGATAGGGGAACGCCTTGAAACGCCTGCCTAAAACTGCGAATGGCATGATTGTGATTAAGCACAAGATTGTCATAAAGCTCGCTGAAGTCGCCTGTATGCACTTGCTAAGGTCAAAAAGGATACAGCAAAACCAAGCCAGAGGTGGCTGGGAGTGATAGGGCGGGGTCTATAAAATACCTATGGTTAGAATTCTACTGTAAAAAGGCAGTAGACGGCGAACCTTTGAGTGTACGGGTCTAAATCTCTAAACAGTCTAACGGCTGTGCTTGCAGAATGCAAGGTCTGTGAGGATTAGTAAAACTTGTTGATATGAAACTCCTTACACCGTTACAGGCGGTGTCAAAGCAGACAGGCTTAAAGAAGGAACCTAAGGGTATATATGTAAAGATAGGATTATCGGAACGTGGTAAGTCAGCAACGTGGAGGGCTTAATCCCTATGAAGCGTTAGCAGGGAAAACATTTTGTATAACCTGCTTTTATGTTGATGAAAGTAGTGGCACAGTACCGATGAAGCCGTGATAATAAGCGGTGGAGGGATAGCCACAAGTCAGTATTTACAGTAAAACACAACTTACAAACAGTTATGAAACTGCATAAGGTTCGAGTATGACTAAGAGAGGCAGGATTTCCGCAATTAAGGAAGTGAAAGCCGACTTATGGCAACTAGAAAATCAAGGAAGAAACAGCGATTGAGAAACAATGAGTATTATGATACTCAGGCGATTTATGATGAACTGTATTCCAAAGCAAAAGAAAATCGGAGATTTACAAATCTATATGACCTGATTGTAAGCAGAGAAAATATATTGCTTGCATATCGTAACATCAAAAAGAATAAAGGCAGTAAGACCAAGGGAGTCAATGCTACTACGATTCTGGATATTGGAAAAGACAATCCGGAGAGGTTAATCTCATATGTGCGAAATAGAATGTCAAATTTTCAACCAATGCCAGTTCGTAGGGTAGAAATTCCAAAAGATAATGGGAAAGTACGACCACTGGGGATTCCGACCATGGAAGACCGGCTGATACAACAATGTATTAAGCAGGTTCTTGAGCCGATTTGTGAAGCCAAATTTTATAAACATAGTTATGGCTTCCGTCCGAATCGGAGCACTCATCATGCCATTGCCAGAGTGTTGGCACTGACCAACCGGCATAACTTTCAGTATGTAGTAGATATTGATATTAAAGGATTTTTCGATAATGTCAATCATGGGAAACTCATGAAACAGTTATGGAGCCTGGGGATTCAGGATAAACAATTGTTATGTATTATATCCAAGATGCTAAAGACTGAAATTAAAGGAATAGGGGTTCCACAAAAAGGGGTCCCGCAAGGCGGAATTCTCAGTCCATTATTATCTAATGTCGTTCTTAATGAGTTAGACTGGTGGATTGCAAGCCAGTGGGAGAACCATAAAACCCACCACTCATATAAAAATCCGACAAGAAAATATGAGTTGTTGAGAAGGGGTAATTTAAAAGAAGTATTTATCGTCAGATATGCCGATGATTTTAAGTTACTCTGTAAAGATAGAAAAACTGCCGAAAAGATGTTTGCAGCCACAAAACAGTGGCTTGAAGAAAGACTGGGCTTAGAAATCAGCCCGGAAAAGTCCAAGATAGTAAATCTAAGAAAACGATATTCTGAATTTTTAGGATTTAAGTTGAAGCTTTGGAAGAAAGGTCAGAAATATGTGGTCAAATCCCACATGACAAAGAAAAGCAAAGAAAAATGCAAGAAAGAATTAAAACAGAAAATCAAAGTATTACAACATGATGCTATCGGTGCACGGGTACAGCAGTTTAATGCTACTGTACTGGGGTTGCATGGGTATTATAAGATAGCCAGTCATATCAGTAAAGACTTTGCAGAAATCGCTTTTCATGTCAATAAGAGCCTTTATTGCAGAACGAAATGTATACGAAGTAAACGAGGTAATAAAAGCAGGGCATATGAACGCTTTTATGGAAAGTGTAAGGTAAAGCCCCTATTTATACAGCGGGTGGCACTTTATCCAATCCATTACGTGCAGACAACTCCACCGGTATGTTTTTCGCAGGATATATGCAATTACACGGTGAACGGCAGGGAGAAAATCCATAAATATCTGCAAAATTTCAGTTATGATACATTGCAATATATCATGAAGAATCCTGTTCAGAACCAAAGTCTGGAATACAATGATAACCGGATATCACTTTACGTTGGACAACGTGGAAGGTGTTTTATTACAGGAGAAAAACTGAAAATATCAGATATGGAAGTACATCATAAAACCATGCGTTCGGAGGGAGGCACAGATGCATATAAAAATCTGGTGTTTGTTACTGGAGCAGTGCATAAGCTGATTCATACAAAAGAAGTAGAAACCATTGAAAAATACCTTGAATTGTTGAAACGAAAATCAATAGACTTCGTGAAGCTGAATAACTTGAGACGTTTAGTTGGAAATTGTGAGATTAGTGAGAATAAGTAAATATTGATGGAACGCCGTGTGAAATGAAAGTTTCATGCACGGTGTGGAGTGGGGGAAAATCCGGAGATAACTTCAAAGGATTACCTATCACTATTTAATCAGTGGAAAGATGTGAAAATAACGTATTCCAGCGGGGAAATCTTACCGGCAAAAGAACAGTTTAACAGCCCTGGCCATGCTGTCGATGTAATTCGAAGGCTGCTGCATAAATCCGGTATGATTTTTGATAACGCCCAGACCATTGTGGTGGGCCACTTAAATAATAAAGTCCGGATTACGGTAATGGGAGACGGTGTCATCGACCAGGATAAGGGACTGGCAGCTTCGATTCGTATTGTCAACCCGAGAAAACTGACGATGAAACAGTTCGTTGAGTACGGGACAGCCACAGAAGAGATGCTGGAGCTTCTTTCCCAATGCTACAGCCATGGTGTTTCCATGTGTATCACCGGTGCCACTTCGTCAGGGAAAACCACACTTATGAGTTGGATTCTGTCTCAGGTCCCCTATCACAAACGAATTGTAACCATTGAACAGGGCTGCCGCGAATTTGATCTTACGGTAAGTGATGAATCTGGAAATGTCTTAAACAATGTGGTCCATCTGGTAACGCGGACCTCGGACGATCCGAGACAAAACATTGACTTAATCAAATTGTTGGAGACCACACTGACGATCAATCCGGACTGCATAGCAGTGGCGGAAATGAAAGGCGGTGAGAGTATGCAGGCCATTAACGCGGCCAATACAGGTCATTCCGTGATTACCACAATCCATGCCAATTCCTGTGAAGATACCTATTATCGAATGGTGACGCTCTGCAAACAGGAACAGCCGGGAATGGATGATGATACACTGCAGAGTCTTGCTACGAAGGCATTTCCTATTGTAGCGTTTGCAAAGCGGTTGGAAGATAACTCCAGACGCATGATGGAGATTACGGAGTGTGAGACACTGCCAAATGGGACAAGGCGTATGCGTACTCTGTACCGATTTCATATCGCAGATAGTCTGGTTGTGGATGGAAAAACGAAAATTATCGGGCAGTATGAGAACGTGGAAAATTTGTCGGAAGGATTGCAGAAACGGCTGCGGGAAAACGGACTTTCGCAAAAATTTCTGGATCGGATGTTGGAAGGGGAGAAGAAGGTATGACAGTAATCATTACTATAGCAGCTTTTTTATGCATTGGCGGCAGTTTTCTAGTGATTGGATTATCACCGTTTGAATTTCTGGAAGGACTGACTAAATGGATTAAGCCAAAAGACAACAGCTTGAAGCGTCGGATCCGGGAAAGCCGGAATCAAAAGCCACCCAAAGGAGTGAAGAGGCTGGTTCTGGAAGTTCAGGCGATTCTACGTATTACGGGACGACAGGAGAAGTTCTCCATGATATGCGTCCTGTCTATGATGCTGTTTGTGGCTGGGGTATTGCTGGCCCTGTCCATGAAAAATATTTTTATGGTTCCAGTCCTGGCGGCGGGGTTTCCCTTGCTGCCTTTTTATTACGTTCTATTTACCGCATCCAAACAGAAGAAACAGATAAACGGAGAACTGGAAACAGCGCTTTCCATGATTACATCGAGTTATATGAGAAATAAAAATACGTTTTTAAGGGCAGTAGAAGAAAATCTCCCCTATCTTAATCCGCCTGTGTCAGAGGTTTTTCGTGACTTTCTCATGGAATCAAAGCTCATTCATTCCAATTTAAAGGAGGCGCTGGAAAAGCTGAAACTTGCCATAGACAGCGACGTGTTTCAGGAATGGGTGGAGGCGGTGATCGCCTGCCAGGATGACCATAATCTAAAATCCACGTTAGTTCCTATTGTAGGGAAGCTGTCGGACATGCGTGTTGTATCGGCAGAACTTGATTTACTGATTTATGAGCCTGTGAAGGAATACATCACTATGGTGATTCTGGTTTTGGGAAGCATTCCGCTTTTATATTTTCTAAACCAGGAGTGGTATAAAACTCTGATGTTTACAGCCTTTGGAAAAATGCTTCTGGCAATTAGTGGGGGCGTGATCTTTTTCTCCCTTGCCGCTGTTGTAAAGCATACAAAGCCCATCGAGTATAAGCGTTAACAGGAGGTTTCTATGCATTATTATATTTTACTATTATTTGCCTTGAGTTTTTCTATGGGAATTTATTTGATTCTGGCGCATTTATTGAAAATTTCTACCTTTCGAGCCAGGAGAGCCATTTTATCTGTGGGAAGACAAAAGAAAAAGGCGAAAAATTCGGATGCAGCTATCATGGAACTGGCTGTGAAGCTGTCTCCTTTTGTGCCTATGGATGCTTATAAAAGACGAAAACTTGTTATGGTTCTGCATTCGGCAGGGATTAAGGAGACGCCGGAAGTATATCTGGCACAGGCATACGTTAAGTCCGGACTGGTATTTTTTGGAGCGTTGCCGTGTCTGGCCGTGATACCGATACTTGCACCAGCGTTTTTGATTATGGGGATTGGCGTTCTCTTTTCAGAAACCGGCAAAGCAGAAAAGACTGTGAGAGACAGCCGTGAGGCCATCGAATATGAATTGCCAAGGTTTGTGGCTACAATCACACAGGAACTGCTTGCCAGCCGTGATGTGCTATCAATGCTGGAGACATATCAGAAACATGCAGGTCCTGCCCTGAAAAGAGAACTGTCTGTTACAACTGCGGACATGCGGACCGGAAGTTATGAGGCAGCGCTTACCAGAATGGAATCCAGGGTGTCAAGCGCTATGGTTTCCGATGTGGTTCGGGGGCTGATTGGAGTAATACGAGGTGACGACGGTGTGGCTTATTTCCAAATGATGGGCCACGATATGAAACAACTGGAAATCCAGCGCTTAAAGAAGCTGGCGTTGGAACGGCCGCCTAAAATTCGGAGATATTCTTTCCTGCTGTTGGCTTGTATGCTGATGATCTATATGGGCGTTATGGCGTATCAGATTTTAGGAACCATGTCTGGTATGTTTTAGAGGAGGAAATATGAGGAATGTTTTGAGAGAGAAAAGAGGAGAGGGGTACATTGATATCGCCGTTGGAATTCTCTGCCTGATGCTGGTTATAGCTTTGGCGGTGAGTCTGTTTCCTGTTTTTATGGTGAAACAGCAATTGAACCGGTTTGCTGATGAGATTGTCCGGCAGGCGGAGATCGTGGGAAGTACCAGCGTGAATCGTAGGATCGAGGAGTTACGGGAGGAAACAGGACTAGACCCGGAGATATCCTGGGATTGTGACTACTTTGAGGGGAGTAAAGTCCAGCTTAATGGTGATATTGCGGTAACGTTGACCTGCCGGATCAATCTGGGATTTTTCCAATTTGGATCCTTTCCGGTTGAAATCAGGGCCAGAGCAAGCGGGAAGAGCGAAGTTTATTACAAGTAATGGAGGAAAAATGCGAGAGATTAAGAAACTTGTTAAGGATAAAAATGGAAATACTACGCCTCTCACAATAGCACTGATTCTGGCGCTGCTGTTCACCTTATGCGCTTTGTCAGAGTTTTTCCGCCTCTCTGTGATTGCAAACGGTGTGAGAAATGCTCTGCAGAGTGCAGTTATATCCGTTGCCACAACGAATTATGACGAAGTGTATAATGGATTGCGCGAGGGATATAGCGGCGGTTACTGGTTATCGGGAGATCAGTGGGAGGAGAATTTAGATTATGGCGACATCTATGAACAGCTGGATGAACTGCTGGATACAGAAAGTGATGGAAAATACCATGTCAAAGAAATGCAAAATGGATATGAGTACCGTTTGTCCAATCTGTCCGTGGATATCAAAAATGTCCGTTTACGTCCGGGAAGCGCTGTAAATAACCTGGAAGTGACTGCAAAATTAAGGCTGGAAATCCCGATATCTTTTGGCGGAGAATCGTTTCCGCCAGTTCAAATGCAGATAAAAGTGAAATCTGCTTATATGCCCAAATTTGAATGAGCAAGACAGGTGTAAGGAAATGGTAATAATTTATTTCTGGACACAGCGTCTGATCTCCTGTATGATAAAAATGGATAAAACAGGAAGAGACGGCGCTGCATCCGAAACAACAAACAGGAGGTGCAGACCATCATGAAAGAAATGATGAATCGAAGAAAATTAATTACTGCCGGATTGGCAGTTCTTGTTGTGTGTCTGATTATCGCAGTATACAATTTATCCAGGCCAGATGTTAGGATAGAGGAGACAATGGCTTTGGAAGAAACAACAGAACTTGTTATGGAATCGGTAACAGTACCGGAGATAACGGTGGCGGAGACGGCTATAGAGGCTGAAACGGAAGAGTCAACAGAGGAGACGGAAGTACAGACGACGAAAGCTGACATGGAGAAACGTGAAAGTCCAGTTGAAATGGAGACGCATCCAGTAACGATGACAACTGAGGCCGTTAAAGAGACCGAACCGAAGCTGCAGGTTCCAGAGGAAGCGACACCGCCAGCCAGGGAGCGAGAGCCACAGGAAGTGGAACCGGACCATGAGGAGGGCGATCAGCCAACTGCCAAACCAGAAGAACCGCAGGGCGGCTCGACAAACGACCAGGGGCAGGTGTATGTTCCTGGGTTTGGTTATGTGGAGACAGGAGGCGGAGTAACGGAGATACCAGCTCATTCTGATGGAGATTGGAATAAACAGGTTGGAACGATGCAGTAGATGAATACGCTAGAAAGAGAGAGATGCCAAGTTGGTGTCTCTTTTTTCGTTTAAGAAGGGAGTCATATGAAATTAAAGCATAGGCTGTTATCAATTATTCTTTGTATATGCTTGTGGTTGGTTCCGTCTGCAAAGGCATTTGCGATACAGGGGGATGGAAATATAGATGGAGGAGGCGGCCATGTCAATCAGGGAGTAGCAGGATATGAATGGCCAACTGGTTATGAAGGAATTCGTATTACGATAGTAGATGCAGGAACCGGCCAACAGGTGATGTCACCGATTGATTTTACCAACAGTAATGTGGCGGCTGTATCAAGCGATATTTTTAATTTTGGAAAAGTGAGCAAACTTCAATATCGAAATGGCGCAGCACTGAATATACAAACACAATACGAGTATTTTCATCCGGATACCCCTATCCCCAAAATCATCACAACCAATAGCGGAAAAGCAGACATGAATGCGATTAAAACTTATTTTTGTTCCGAAGGGGCTGCGTCCATGGTGGCTTCTTATACAGGGATTGAGCTAAATGATTTGATTTCCGGCAAGTATAAAGTGATTTTAGAGCCTGTAATCTATCTTTGGTACAATCACTTATTTTTTGCTATGACAGTTACGGAAGCCGGGCTTTATAACCGTACAACTAATGGAGACTTAGGAAGTCATTTTCCCACGGTTGTAATGAAAAATTTTGCCTTATCCATGTTTTTAGAGCGTGATGATTTAGGCTTTAAGGCTTATACCGGCCCAAAAGGAAGCGCCAGAACAACCAACGAGATGATCTTGATTTTGGGAATCGGAATAGTAAGTTATGCGGCACAGCCGGAAGAAGATCCTCCTGTAACAGAAATGGAATACGATCAGGAATATCGAGTCGACACGGATGTGATTACGGCAGTAAGCCTGTATTCTGACCGGGAAATCAATAACAGAAGCAAGGCCACTGTTACTTTTCGCATTAAGGGGAGAAGGTGTCAGATGACCGATATTGTAATGCCAGAAGGCGGCAGTCAGCTGGTGTGGGTAAAATGGCATACTCCTTCAACACCTCAGGATATCAAGATTACGATATCATCCAATAAAGGAACTTTGAGCACGACTCAAATGACGGTACGTGTTGTAGATTTGAATGAAAATCCACCGCCGGATCCCCAGGCCAACGATCGAAACGACAGCTACCGCCTTCCAAACGTGCCAAATAAACGAGATGTGACAGAGCTGACCTGGGGAGAGTGGGATTGCTGGTGGCAGGAACATTGGGTATATCACGACGGGAGCGAAGATGAGTCCGGGTATTATTGTGATCATGGCTGGTATGAATTTGACTGGATTCCATACTTTGCCAGTATATCCGCTTCCATGTCAATCAAGCCCGACGAGAGGAATCCAACAGCGGAAGGCTGCGTTATGAAATCCGGGTACGGGATTAATGTGAAGGCAACTGCCAGAGTGAGTTCTGATGCCTCATCTGCAGCAATAACCGGAGCTCAAAACGTTGTAACCTATTTCCCTGAATTTGCCTATCAGACGTATTGGAGACTGTTAGAACGAATGGCAGGAGGATATGCATCCAGTTTTGAATTACAAAAGAATCCATACAGTACCTATCAGCGAAGATCTCATTTTTCGCCGGTATGGTTTCCGGATGGACCGTATGAAGTATATGGAGAAGTTCTGGATGCATGGACCCCGGCGGGAATGCTGAAAATCCACTTAACCGATGATCTGACCGTTCGGGGCAACTTGTTTTTTGACTGGCATATTCGTCCTGCCAACTAACCGAGGAGGATACTATTTTGCAGACTATGATCATACCGATGGTTACACTGACCGTCACTCTTATGGGTGGCGGTATTCTTTTGTACTTCTTACGAGCAGATAAAAAACGGCAGCCGGCTTCCGGAGAACAAGCTGCCATGCAAACGGCTCAGGAGTTTATGAACGTGAAGGATATCCGGGATAAATTTCTTTATTCGAGGGATGGCTATGTTTTTCTTTATTTGAGAATTCACGCCATCAGCATTGATTTATACAGTACCTCAGAGAAAAATACTTTGATCAGGACTTTAACAGCAGAACTATCAGATATTCAGAGACCTTTTAAATTTCTGGCGGTATCCAGACCAGTGGATATCTCACCAGTCATCCAGGAAATGACTGAATTGCTTCCAGAGGCAGGGGAGAAGCAGAAAGAACTGTTAAAGCAGGAAATTGTGCAGATGAGTGGATATGCCTTATCCGGAGATATTGTGGAACGCCAGTTTTATCTTATGATCTGGGAAAAGCAGGCTGAGGGCTGTGAGGCGGATTTACAGAAAACGGCGGCTCTGCTCTGTGAAAAATTCAGTGCTGGTGGTGTACTGTGTGATATTTTGCAGGAAAAAGAGATTGTCCGGCTGCTGAATCTGGTCCATAATCCGGCGTATTCTCATTTAGAAGAACCAGACTACGAAGCAACGATTCCATTGCTGAAGGAGGGCATTGTATGAAAAAACGAGATATGGAAGTGATAAGGGAGAATCCAGCCCTGCTAAATACCATTACGCCGGTTGGCCTGGAATTTCAAAAAAATCAACTTTCCATAGGAGAAAATGTGGGGAAAATCTACGGGATTATCCGTTATCCCCAGACGGTGGAATCTGAGTGGCTGTCCAAGATTACTAATATTCCCAGTACAATCGTGTCCATTGGATTCAATCCCGTCGATAATGCGGAATTAATCAATAGTATCTCACGCAGTGTTGTGCAGCAGAGAGGGATTGCGGAGGCGGCGAAAGATCCACTTTCCCGCCAAAGAGCGGAAAAAGCTGCGGAAGACGGGGAGACTGTAATCGCACAGATCGACCGGGAAGGTGAGACCGTGGGGCTTATGAGTGTGTCGGTTATGCCGGTTTCCAGTGACGAGAAGATCTTCAAAAGAATCTGCCGGAGGGCAGAGAGCAGTATCAGCGTTATGAAATGCAAGATGCGGGTGATTCCAAACCTTCAGAAAGAGTGTTTCATGCATTTAAGTCCAACGTACCCCAATCATAGTAAGATCGAAACAATTTTGCAGAAAGTAGTGCCGATTTCGACCTTTGTGGGTGGATTTCCTTTTGCAAGCAGCGGATTTAACGATGGAAGCGGCTACTATTTTGCAAAAGATACCAGCGGCGGTCTGATTATTGTGGATCCATGGAAACGGGGAGGCGACAGGACTAACAGCAATTTCTGTGTCATGGGAAATTCAGGGGTTGGTAAATCTACCGCGGTGAAGCATATCCTGCTGTCTGAATATATGAGAGGTACAAAAATTATTGTCATCGATCCGGAAAGTGAGTACAAGGAAATGTGTCAGAAACTCTCCGGAGACTGGATCAGCGCTACAGGCGGTTTTAAGGGGAGGTTAAACCCATTGCAGGTACTGCCGTCTCCCAGAGATGATGAAGAGGAACCTGAAGAGAACCGGCTGTACCGTGATGAAGGCTACGGAATTAATGATCTCGCCATGCACTTGAAAAATCTCGATATCTGGTTTGGCCTCTATCTTCCGTCCCTGTCGGATATGCAGAAAGCTACTCTGAAACGCTGTCTGGTAGAACTGTATGCGCAGTTTCGGATTGATTGGGATACGGATATTTTAGAGTTGGAAGCAAAGGATTTTCCTGTTTTTACAGACCTTTATCTGCTGCTGAAGAGCCGAGCTGAAGAACAACCGGGTGAAATTGTATATAAGGAACTGCTTAACCTTCTCTACGATCTGGTATACGGAGCTGACAGTTTTATCTGGAATGGGCACAGCACAGTGGCAAGCAGCGCCCGTTTCCTAGTACTGGATACCCATGCGCTTCAGGAGACGGGAGAAAATGTGCAGCGCGCCCAGTATTTCCTGATTATGCTGTATAACTGGCGGTTGATGAGCTGGGATAGGAGTGAACGGATTTTAATGGCAGGGGATGAGGCTTATTTGATGATCGACCAGAAAGTTCCACAGGCTATGGTATATTTGCGCAATATGATGAAACGTGCAAGGAAGTATGAGGCGGCGGTGGCGATTATTTCTCACAGTGTCCGTGACTTTCTAAGCGAATCAATCCGGCAGTACGGACAGGCCCTTTTGGATGTGCCCTGCTATAAAATCCTGATGGGAACGGATGGGCCGAACTTAAAAGAAACCAGACAGCTCTATGATCTTACGGAGGCCGAACAAGAATTGCTGCTGGCGAGACGGAGAGGACATGCCCTTTTTATTGTCGGAGCAAAGCGGCTTCACATTCAGTTTGATATTCCGGAATACAAGTTTCAATATATGGGAAAGGCGGGTGGCCGCTGATGATTTCACCGGTTGTGATTAAGACAGCCGTGGGCATAGCCGCGCGAGCTGCATCAGATGAAAAGGCCAGAAACCGGATGATTGTCTTAATTGTGACTCCGGTGGCTTTCCTGCTTTTCGTTATTTCATTCTCTCTTTACCTGATTACGAATCCATTGTCGGTATTAAAAGTGTTTCTGGATGCAGAGGAGCTGGAGCTGGTGGAAGAGTTTCAAATTGATCACGGCTATCACCAGAATCTCGGTATTTATGAAAACGACTATCTTCAGGGGAACGGCCAGACTTACGAGGGAGTGGTATTTGGAGATGCTGGAGAAACGGAAGTTGTATATTACAGTCAGTTGGATAAACGATGGGCAGGGGCGTCCTATGGAGACAGTACGATAGGACGCAGTGGCTGCGGGCCTACGAGTATGAGTATTGTGATTTCTACACTGACCGGACAAGCAGTAGATCCGCCGCATATGGCGGGGTGGTCCTATCAGAATGGCTACTATTGCTCAGGAAGCGGTTCTTACCATAGCCTGATACCGGGAGCGGCCGAATCGTATGGTTTGACTGCAAAAGGTAATTTAACGGCTCAGGAGATTGTGGATGCTCTGAAAAATAGGGAATTGGTAGTGGCGATTATGGCAAAGGGGCATTTCACGAAAAACGGACACTTTATTGTCCTGCGAGGAGTTACGCGAGAAGGAAAGATTTTGGTAGCGGATCCGGCCAGTATAGAACGCAGCAATCAGGAGTGGGATTTATCTCTGATTATGAATGAAGCCAGAAAGGGAGCTGGGGCTGGCGGGCCATTCTGGGCAATTGGAAAGAAAGGAGCATAATTTTGATTTTATATATGACAACGCAGGATCACACAGATCTGCTTGATTTTTATATTGAAAGGGAAGGAACGCTGCCGGTCAAGAAGATGACCGGCAGTTTTATCCTGAAGCAGTTTGTTATTTATGATATGCGGAATTTTTCTCATTGTACTGAGTTGATATTGGATCGAGGGGCGTTCAGAGACAGTGACGATGCATTTGTGCAAGCGATAGAAGAGTTCTTGACGATGTACCAGGCCAGAGTGACTGTAATTGCTGAGGGATTGGGGCAGGAAGAGGCGTTGTTTATAAAACTTCTGGAGGCAGGGATTGGGAATATTGTTACCGAAAGAGCGATTGAAAGACAGCAGGAAGAAATTGAGGAGTGTCTTAGCAGTCAGGGACTTCGAAAATATCGGATCAGGGAGAAACAAGAGATATACCATGAGGGGGAGCGCTATAATTTTTCATGCAGTCGGATCCAGATCGCGGTGGTGGGATCACAGGGAAGGATTGGCACGACTACGGTAGCACTGGGGCTTGCAAATTGGCTGACGGAGGTAGGCGGCCGTTCCTGCTATGTGGAGGCAAATGAATCGGGGCATATGGAATGTTTAGCGATAGATTATGAAATGGTGCCGAAAGATGAGGGATTTGTTATGGATAAGGTGGGATATTATAGGCAGCAGTCTACGCAGGAGTATTCGTTTGTCGTAACTGATTTTGGCATTGGAGAGCCAAAAACAATGCCAGATATCTTATTATTGGTATGTGGGACAAAGCCTTATGAGCTCCCTCATACTTTGAAGCTGTTGGAACAGTATGAGGATCAGTGCGCCACTATTCTTTTTTCATTTGTAGTCCAGGAGCATCGACGAGCTTATGAAGACTCGTTTTCTACAGATAAGCATCGGGTGCTGTTTATGGAATATCAGCCAGATTGTTTTGATGGAGTGATAAATGGAAGTATATTTAAGACGATTATAAAACCTTATATAACGGGAAAATAGATGTGAACAGCGAGGAGGAGATTTGATGAATCAGTATGAAATGAAACAGATTGCTTATAAATCCACGTTAAAGAGCCGGGCTTTGCAAGTACTTGTGTACCTAATTGATCGTTCGAATAAAGAAGGAACTTGTTATCCGGCAATTTCTACCATGAGCCAGGAATTACATATTAGTGTGTCTACGGTTAAGAGGGCATTAAAGGAATTAACGGTTAGTGGTTTTGTTAAAAAAGAGAGTCGTTTTCGCGAGAAAAATAATGGGCAGACATCAAATCTCTATATACTTTGTTTTGCGGGAATAAGTAAATCAAAAGAATTAAATGAGGAAACAAAGAAAAAGGTGCATATAAGAAAAGAGAATAGAAATAAACCACATACTATGGAAGATGCATTAACATCTATTTCAATATTTAGAAGATGGCCTGGCTATTGTAACATTAAGATTATTAGTTTTATTGCATTATATTATATTTCTTATTGGCCTGGGGAGGGGGCCAATTTGATACCACCATGAATAAACAGTTGAAGTTTATATAAAAGCGGAAAAGATATTATTTATACAAATGTAAAGTACAGTTTACAAGGGACTACACAGGGTAGGTATCTGACGGGAGGGGTTCCACCCATCAGATTTTCCATGTGATGTTCAAGCTGTCGCTTGTAGCGGCAACGGTGGTAATCATCAAATCCACCACCCGCCGCTTGTCGTCAAAGGATACATTGTCCCATGTGTCGAGGTAGCCGGAAATCTGATTGACCTGTTCCGGGCTGATGGCTTCCACCGTCAACTCGGCTATCTGCTTCACAAGTTCCTGTTTGCGCCCGTCCAGTTCCGCTATCTTCACATTCACATAGGAGAGCAGAACATTGTTTGCACCCGTCAGACTGTCCACCAGCTTTTCAATCTCGCTGTCCACATGGAGAAGTTCCACTTGCAGGGCGGCAATTTTAGGGTTTGCCTTTGCCGCTTTCTTTCTGCCTGTCAGCGTCTTGTAGCTTGCCAGTTTCTTTATCATCTGCTGATAAACAACCGCTTCCAGTTCCGAAGTAATGATTTTCCCGCACCCCGGACAACTCTTGTTATCCAGCCGTTTCGTACAGCGAAGGTATTGCTTGCCGGAGGGATTGAAGATACTCATAAGGGCATACCCGCAGTTCCCGCACTTGATTTTTCCCGCCAGCCATGTATGGGTAGCTTTTCGGGCAGACTGGATTTTCATGTTGTTCATCAGCTTCTTGCGGCAGGTCAGCCAGATGTCGGAGGGAACAATGCCCTCATGGGGAGCCAGTACCAGCATTTGGTCTTTCAAGTCGTTCTTTTTGCTGGGCTTCACATCTCGCCCTTGATACAGATAGCAGCCGTTCATGCCAGTAAAATCGGCAGCGTCATTGACAATGACCGTCCCTTGACTTTTGAAAAATTCGTACACATCAAGGTCTGCCTGCACATAGACAGGATTGCGTAACATCTGCGCCAGCGTGGGGCGTATCAGCTCTTTGCCGTTGAATAAAATCCCCTGTTCGGCAAAGTACCGGGTAATGTCCCCGTAGGAGGTTGTGGGCTGAGCATACATCTCAAACATCAGCCGGATATTTGCCGCTTCGTCTGGATTTACCACCAGCTTTTTTGTATTGATACCATCCATTTTGATAGGCTCGGTGTGGAAGCCGTAAGGAGCCTTGCCGCCCATTTTGAAGCCCCGCTGACTGCGGGAATAGTATGCGTCCGTTACCCGCTTCTGTATCGTTTCCCGTTCCAACTGGGCGAACACAATACAGATATTCAACATAGCCCGCCCCATCGGGGTGGAGGTATCAAACTTTTCCGTAGAGGACACAAACTCCACATTGTACTGCTGGAACAGCTCCATCATGTTGGCAAAGTCCAGAATGGAACGGCTGATACGGTCGAGTTTGTAAACCACGACTTTTGCAATCAAGCCCCGCTTGATGTCCCGCACCAGTTCTTGAAACTTCGGACGGTCTGTGTTCTTGCCGCTGTACCCCTTGTCTGTGTATTCCTTGCAGTTACCGCCTTTCAACTCGTATTTGCAAAATTCAATCTGGCTTTCAATGGAAATGCTGTCCTTTTTGTCTACCGATTGCCTTGCATAGATTGCGTCTATTCGATTATTCATATTGTCGCTCCTTTTCTTAAAAAAGAAACGGAGCTGCTGACACCTTTATTATACCGTCAGCAGCCCCGCAAATCAACGATGGCTTTGGAAAACCTTATGCCCCGGCTTCCTCACTCTGCCGTTTGTCGGCATACTTGCGGAACACCTCATAAAGTTGCTGTTCCAGTTCCCGGCGTTTTGCCGCTTCCTGCTCCGGCGTGAACACCGGGGAGAGGTTTTCCAGCGTGATTTCCCTGCCTTGAAAAGTCACGACTTCCGTTTCCTTTTTGTATCTGATAGTGGTACTTATAAAATCACCTTTCCTTTCCATGCTGCCGCTGCTGCCGTTTCAGTTCCGCCAGTATATCCGGCGGGATACGGTCAACCAGCCGCTGTAAATTGTCCAGTTCGCTTTTCAGCTTTGCCCGTTCCATCGCATCTTTCATCTTGCCTTTTTCACTGGCTTTTGCCCTTGCTTCCAGCTTTTCATTTTCCGCTAACAGGTCATTGATTGTGACCTTGTATTTTTTCAACTGCCCGGAGAAATTCCCCATCTGTGGGAACCACTTTTTCAGCATGGAGAGGGCTTCCTCTTTTTTCTTTCCGGCATTCAGCGGGTTAATGCCGTCCAGCGTGGCTTCAATGGCTCTTGCCTGTTTGGATAGATTGACCGCCTGCTTGAACAGACGGGTGGGGATATGCTTCCTGCCTGTCTTGCTGGCACTTTCCCCACGCTCCAAGTCGGGATATTTCTCCACCATATAGGCGTGAAAATCGTCCTGCCATTTTGAGAGATTGGCTCTGTTGCCGATAATCTCCTTAGCGCACAGGCGGTTGTCCTCTGTCAGAGGGACAAAGACCAAATGCAGGTGGGGTGTTTTCTCGTCCATGTGTACCACTGCCGATACGATATTTTCCCGGCCTACCCGCCCGATTAAGAAATCAGCCGCCCTATGGAAAAATTCCTGTATCTCCTTTGGGGGCTTCTTCTTGAAAAACTCCGGGCTGGCGGTAATCAGCGTATCCACAAACCGGGTACTATCCTTACGGGTGCGGCAGCCAGCTTGTTCAATACGGTTCTGTATAAAGTGGTAGTACCTGCTCTCCGGCTTAACAATGTGGAAGTTGTATTTGCTCCGGCTGGTGTCAATGTCGGGATTGCTGGCGTACTGTTCCTTTTGCCGTTCGTGATGGGCTTCCAGCGGCCTTGCCGGGTTGCCCTTGTGTTTCTCAAACCGCAAGATTGCGTGTTGTGCCATTCTGCTCCTTTCCTCGTTCCATTCTTTTCCAGCGGGTTTTCCACAGGGAAAATCCCGCCGAAACTATCTCTGATAGGATTGGAATGGAATAGATATAAATAAAATCGTTTTAATCTCTGTATTTCTATATACCGTCCGGTTTTCGTACTTCAAGAGGATTGATTATCGTACTCTATGAGTGCGGTTTTCAGTCCTCCGGCGTTCCATAACCGGATTTCTTGAAGTCGGTGTTTGAAACCGCTTCATAGGATTTTGGATAAATGCGGTTGGGTTTTCCACAGCCCTGCTTCTGGATTTCCACCAGTCCGGCATATTGTAGCTCCCGCAGGGTATTGACCGCTTTCTGCCGCCCGCAGTGGAGCAGCTCCACTACCTCGTTAATGGGATAGTAGAGGTAAATCCGCCCGTATTCATCTGCCCAGCCGTTTTTTCGGGATAGGTCTGTCCGGCGCAGGATAAAGGCGTACAGAACCTTTGCTTCGTTGGACAGGGGTGTGAATGTGGGGGCTTCAAAAAGGAAATTGGGAAGCCGGGTAAAGCTGACCGCCTTTTCCGGCTGATGGATATAAATGGTGTTTGCCATATCGTGTTTTGTGGACGGTTAGAAGCCTGTTTCCGGGGGCAGACGGTAGTTTCTATTGCCTGCCCCTGTTCTGTGCTTGCAAAGCCTTGAAAATCAAGGACTTTTCAGCCCCTAACTGTCCACAGTAGACCTCCTTTTCCGTTCACTTTCTGTTTTCTGCCGCCTGTGAACTCTGGCGGCGCAGTCGGGGCAGTACTTTGCCCGGTTGGATTTAGGGACGAACACACCGCCGCAGACCGCACAGCGTTTCAAGTCCTTATCCCGGAAAATCTCCGCTTCCAGCGTCTTGTCCAGCGGCAAAACCGCCCAGCGGAACCACTTACAGCAGACCGAGAAAGAAACCGTCTGCGGACAGGTGCAGGTGTCCCCATCGTCAAGGAACATACAGTTCCCGTCCTCATAACAGCAGCACTCCCGGCGGATCAGGGCGTTTGCCTGTTTCCGCTGCGCTGGGGTCATGCGGTAAAGGGAACCGTCCGGCCTGCGTTCCAGCGGTGGCAAGTCTTTATAGGGGTTATCTCTCATGCGTTCCCTCCATTTTTCGCTTTTGCCGTTCGCCCCGAAAAGGCTTCCTGCCCCATTCCTGCGGCGTGTTCCGGCGTTGGCACGCTCCCCGCAGCTTCTGGACACTTGTCCCGAAGTGACCTCTGGACAAAGTGTCCAGAAGTCCGTCTCCTTGCGGTGCTTCCCCGGCCGGGGTATTTCTTTTCGGACGGTCATTCGGTTTTCAAGGTGCTGTCCATCGATGAACTACCCTAAGTCTACACCTAAATGACCGTTCGTCCCGTATATCCAAGAGGTAGGAAATCCGCCAAAAAAACTGCCTATTTCCACGCTCTCGGAATTGTGGTAGAATGAAAAAGAGAAATGTAGCAGGAGGTGGAAATGAAATGTATAACCTAAATTGGTCAAGAAGTGACCTCACCCGGCAAAAGCTGGGGACGTTCTGTGAATACTACGCAAAAATGTCATTAGCCTCTTATGGAGTGAGCATTTATACTTCCGAGGTTGATGACCATGGAATAGATTTTATTGCAGAAAGCAAGAGAGGATTTTTGAAGTTTCAAGTTAAAGCCATTCGCAAAGGAACAGGCTATGTTTTTATGCGGGAGGAATATTTTGATATTTCAGACCAATCACTTTACTTGTTCTTGCTTTTGCTAAATGATGGCGAACACCCCATAGAATATTTAATTCCTGCGACCACATGGGATAACGACAGTAGTAATACTTTTGTTTACCATTCATACGAGGGTAAAAAGTCGAAACCAGAATATGGCCTAAATATTTCTGCCAAGAACATTCCGCAGCTCGAAAGATTTAAGTTAGAAAATATGATAACGGCAATATAATGAGGAACAAAATATGGCTTTAACCATTCAAGAGCGCCTAAAAGACCTGCGTGTAGAGCGTGGGCTGACGCTGGAACAGCTTGCGGAGCAGACCCACCTCTCCAAGTCTGCGCTGGGCAGTTATGAAGCGGAGGATTTTAAGGACATCAGCCACTATGCCCTTATCAAGCTGGCGAAGTTTTACAGCGTGACCGCCGATTACCTGCTGGGGCTGTCCGAAACAAAAAATCACCCAAACGCCGATCTTGCAGACCTGCGTGTGAGTGATGATATGATTGAACTGTTGAAAAGCGGGCTGGTGGATAATTTCCTCTTGTGTGAACTGGCGGTACACCCGGATTTCCCCCGGCTCATGGCTGACCTTGAAATCTATGTGAACGGAACGGCAGTCAAGCAGGTACAGAGCGCAAATGCCATTGTGGATATTATGAGCGCAACCATTATGAAGCAGCACAATCCCGGCTTGTCCGACCCGCAGCTAAGGCAGCTTATCGCCGCCCATATTGACGATGACAGCTTTTGCCGCTATGTAATACAGCAGGACATAAACGGCATAGCCCTTGACCTGCGGGAAGCCCATAAGGACGATTTTTTCAGCGTCCCGGAGGACAATCCTCTGGAAGATTTTTTGCAAGCCGCAGAAGCAGCGTCCACTCCGGGCAGCGACCCGGAACAGGCGGCGATGGCGTTTATCTGTAAACGGCTCAAGCTGAACTATGGGAAGCTGTCGGAGGAAGAAAGAAAGTGGCTGAAAAGGATTGCGCAGAAGTCGGACTTGCTGAAAAACCCAAAACCGCAGCGGGGGAGAAAGTAAAGGGATAAATCGGGATTTGGCAAAGGCGTGTATATGAAAAAGTAACTTCCAGTTTGCAAGAGAAAGGTATGGTGAGCGAATGAGAATATTATACGAACTTTCATGGTTATGGGAGACGCTGGTTATTGCGCTTGCGGTTGCGGCTGTTTGCGTGGTTTGCGCCATGCTAATCTGTAAGGCAGTAAAGAAGAACCTCAGCAAAAAAACGGCGGCAGTTATCGGCGCAGCAGCGTTTGCGGGCGCTGTTTTGGCAGTCATTGTGATTGCCCGGACTCCGATGCCGCTTTGATTAAACGGGATGCTTGATTGCCTGTGCATAAGTACAACTTCAAGTTTATCGGGGAAATAGCAAAGCCCTAAAACGGCTTCCCGCCCATTTCAATTTTGAGAGAAAAATCCGTCTGTTTTTTCGTGAGTGTGTCCACAAGTTCGGGACATTTTGTCCCGAAGTCCGGCGTGGGACGAGGAACGGGGGCTTTCATATACGCCCTGTCTGCTGATAAAACCAGTCCTGCGTTTGCGGCTCCACGCCACGCAATCACAGCCCTGCTTTCCTGCCGCTTCAAATGCCCTTGCCCTCTCCGGCGGCAACGGCATTTTCACGGCAACGCCGACAGAGCGTATAACACACTACACTTTGCGAGCAAAGTCGTGTGCCAAGGGGCAAGCCCCTTTGGAAACCCCTGACAACAAAACAGGCTGAATATCCCGCACTTTCCCGGTGCTTGATACTCAGCCTTTATTTGTTGTCAGCAGCCCCCGTTTCGTGGTCTGCGTGTAGTTCCTTGTAAACTGACCTAATCTGCCTGGTAATTAACTTTATTCCATACTAAATCAGACAAGTAAATTTGATTGCTAAGTATTTATGTGTCCTTACCTTCTTTACAGAAGAAAAGAAAATGTGTTATGATAGAATTATAAGTTTGTAACGTTATAAAACAGATGGGATGTGGATATCGTATGGCGACAATATTAGATGTAGCAAATCTGGCGGGTGTTTCCCAGGGGACAGTTTCAAATGTTCTGAACAGGAAGGGAAATGTTAGCAGTGAAAAAATAAAGGTAGTAGAAGAGGCTGCAAAGCAGTTGGGTTTTACTATCAACGAAAAAGCAAAGATGTTGAGGAAGGGGAGCAGCAATATTATAGCGGTTATTTTGCCTAATATTCAGTTCAGGCATTATCGCGATTTTTATACCAGTCTGAGGGCTTATGCGATCAAAAATGGCTATACTACAAATATTCTTATATCTAATGATAATCCGGAGGAGGAACTTCTTCTGATTCAGCAGGCAAAATCTGCAATGAGTGAAGGGATAGCGGTGTTTTCGTGTTTGGAAGGTTCTGAAAACAAGTATGGGCAGGCCGGTTTTACTAATGTCTGCTTTGTTGAGCGGAGGCCCCAGTTTACGGCTGATTATTATGGTTTCGACTACTCTGCAGCAGGTCGGGAGATGGCGGAATCTGCCGTGAGAAGAGGGTATCAGGATATTTTAGTATTTACTGGTTCCACACGTTTTTCGAATGAAAATGAGTTTGCAGAAGCATTTAAGCAGATGGTAAAGGTAGGGGGGGATTGCACGGTAACCCACATTTCCACGGATGCGGGAAGAATCTCCCATACGGTCTTGACTGCATTGATCGGGGAAAGGAAAGTTGATGCGGTTTTTACGACGAATATCGGCTTTGCGGATAAAATACGACAGATAAGGAACTCTTTTTCCGGAAAAGATGAGTTGCCCATACACACGCTTGCTCCGGTCTTCACACTGCCTGAAAAAGACTATAGCAAGTATGAATTGAACTATAGTTATCTCGGTAGAGAGGTGGCAGAGAATCTGATTAAATCCATAAAGGACAAACCGAAGCTGGAAAACCACATCATGGATAATGATGGACAGAGAAAGTGGCACCAGATAGAACTGAAAAAACCCGGGACGAAGTGTCTGAATGTATTGGCCCTGGAGAGTCCGGAAGCGCTTGCCATGAAAGGCCTTGCCAGACTTTACACAGAGAAGACGGGAACAGAGGTAAAGATAGCAGTATTCTCTTATGATGAAATATATGAGGCGTTTGTGAATTGTGAAGATTTCGGAATATTTGATGTTTTTCGAATTGATGTGACATGGCTGTCGTGGTTTGCTGATAAAATACTGCTTCCGATTGATGAGATTGATCCTGATATTTCTGAGATATTTCCGGAATATATACCGGCGCTTACGGACAAATATTCCAAAGTAAATGGAAGGGTCTATGCACTTCCCGTGACGCCCAGCGCCCAGTTGCTTTTTTACCGCAAGGATTTGTTTGAAAATGTGGCGATGAGGCGCCAGTATCAGGAGATGTATCGTGAAGAGTTGAAGGTTCCGGAAAGCTTTGAGGCATTTAATCGGATTGCAGGTTTTTTTACTAAAAAAATGAATGGCAATTCGCCGGTTCGGTATGGCACCAGTCTGACTCTTGGAAATACGGGGGTGGCAGCGACAGAATTCCTTACCAGATTTTTCAGCTACCAGAAAAATCTTTACCAGGAGAATGGACATATTGAGATCAACAATGAAATTGGAGTGCGCGCCCTGCATGATTTGATGAAGTCTATGAAGTGCATCGGTCCAGCCAATGTGCCGTGGTGGACGGATTCAGCAAAGGCTTTTTCCGATGGAGATGTGGCAATGTCCATTATGTTCAGCAATTATGCCTCCGAGATTCTGGGGTATCAGTCAAAAATCATTGATAAAGTGGGGTGTGCTTTTGTTCCAGGGAGGAATCCTTTGATAGGAGGAGGATCATTGGGGATTGCAAAGAAGAGTCGTCATCCGGAGGATGCTCTGGCGTTTATCAAATGGATGACCAGGGAACCGGTGGCCTCGGCGCTGGCGGCGCTTGGAAGCGTCTCTCCCTGTAATAAAACGTATGAGATATACGATATTGTTGATGTTTTTCCATGGCTCGAATTATCGAAAGATTGTTTCGCTATGTCAGAGACCCGGCGTCGGCCGCCGGATCAGATGAAACCATTTAATGAACGGAAATTTTTAAGCATTCTGGGGACTGCTGTAAAGAACGTGAGCGTCGGTGTAATGGAGCCGGGAGAGGCGCTGGATACTGCGCAGAAGGCTATAGAACGTGATTTATTAAATTAACATCATTTTAAAGTAAAACGGAAGACGTCGTATAGTTACATGCCTTCCGTTTTTTTGTTTTGCAGAAATATTAGATATCCAGTACCATTCCATCAAATGCGGCGATGAAACCGTTAGTACGGGCCAGGGAATCTGTATGTTCGTGAAGCGGATTAAAGGTATGGGCGAAATGAGTGATGACAAACCGGGTATTTTCATTGGCCATGCCTTCTTTTTGCATCCGTTCTTTTACCAGTATATTATCAGGGAGCCCCATGTGATTTGGAAAATGGTGTCCGACTTCTATACTGGTACAATCTAAGACGACCAGAGAAAAACGGTGACTACTCAGATGGCGCCATGTTTCTTCAGGAAAGAAGGTGCTGTCGTGAGCGTAGAGCAGTTCTCTGGAATCTTTTTCCACAATGTAAATAAAACAGTCCTCTTTTGCATCGTGCAGCGTGGACACAGGAGTAATCTTATAATCATCAATGAAAAACGGTACGCCTCCTGTCAATTCGCAGAACTTTACATGCGAGAGCAGTGCCGCATTGTCTCTATGCTCTTCTTTGAATTTTTTATGGACAGATGAATTTCCGTATATCGTGAAAGGATGCGGTTCAATGCAGAAAGGGGGGAGTAGATAGTGAAAATCTGTAGGAAAAAAATGGTCTGCATGAGAATGGGTTACAATAAGATGATGAATTTTGCTTAAATCAACGTGTGCTTGTGTACTGAGTGCATACGTGTCGGCAGAAAAGTCGATAAGAATTTTTTCGTCAATGCATGAGCTTGTGCGCCGGCGAAGATTTTTACCTCCCAGCTCTCTTGCTTCTGTGCAGTATTTACAGGTACAAAATAGAGATGGAAAAGCTTCAGATGCACCGGTTCCGTTTAATTGTAATTTCATAGTATCCTCCATTAAAAAAGAAATTTTATAACGTTATAATAGAACCGTTCCCATGTATTGTCAAGGAAAATTACGTAAGTAAAGATAAAATTTTGTAACACAAAAAAACTTAACAATTAAAAACTTAATATTTATAACGATTTAATTGACATAAATGCTTTAAAATAAAGAATGTCACAAATAATAATAAATAAAAGAAAGAAAAACTAACAAAAATAATAAAAAATATATTGACACGTTATAATAAAAGTGATATAACAAAATCGTAAGATATTTTAACGCAAAAACATATTGAGGAGGATGAAGATGAAGGTATTAAAAAAACTCACTACAGCAGCGGTTCTGGCAGCTGTCTGTACATCGACCCTGGCAGGCTGTGGAAGTTCGTCAACTGTTAATGGAGGTGCGGATACGACGGCGGCAAAGACAGAGCAGACGGAAAAGGTGAAAGAGGAAAGCGGAGTGGAGGAGACAGCCGGCGGTCCACAGTATTCCGGCTCTTTAAGTTACTGGTCAAGCTGGAACTCTACAGAACCTCAGGCTAAAGTAATAGAAGCAGCGGCAGCGGAGTTTATGAAATTATATCCGGAGGTGAAGATTGATCTGACATTTAATGGAAGAGATAACCGAAAGCTGGTTAATCCAGCGCTGCAGGGCGGACAACAGATTGATATGTACGATGCGAATGCAGATAATATTCAGGCATACTGGATGGATACGATTATTCCGTTGGATGATTATTATGAACAGACGTATCCCACCACAAACGGTGAGAAGTACATAGATGTAATTATGCCCTCCATGGTTTCACTGGCCCGCCAGATCGGTGATGATAAGCTGTATTACGTTCCGTATTGTCCGCAGGCATTCATGTGGTTCTGCAACAAAACTATATTCGAGGATGCGGGAATAACCAAAGTTCCTACTACATGGGAGGAATTTACGGAGGTTTGTCAAACTCTGAAAGACGCAGGGTATACGCCAATTACTACGGATGACAAATATGCGGAGAATATGTTTGGCTATTATCTTTCCAGATTAAAAGGAAATGATTTTGTTGAGAAGCTGGCTTACGATACAACAGGTGAATTGTGGGATGATCCGGCAGTGCTTGAAACGGCAAAAGTATTCGAGGATATGGTAGCGAAGGGATATTTTGCATCGAATGTGGGGTCCAATACGCTTCCTTTAGGGCAGCAGGAGATGGTGCTGGAAGAAAAGATAGCTATGTACTTAAATGGAACATGGCTTCCAAACGAGGTGAAGGATACGGCAGGTTCTGATTTTAATTGGGGAGAATTTGCATTTACCACGGTTCCGGGTGGTGTAGACGGTCTGGAAGCAGGCGCTTACGGTTCCTATGGAATTGCTATAAATAATCAGTGTCAAAATCCAGATACGGCATTCGCATTTGCTGTGTATCTGACCACAGGCGAATGGGATCAAAAGATGTCGGAAGAAGCTGCGGCTATACCGATGTCAAATGATGCCCAATGGCCGGAAGCTTTAAAAGATGCAAAGACGGTGTTTGATCAGTTGACCTACCGCTATCCGTCTCAGACGGCTATCCGCATGAATAGTGATACACAGCCAATTATAGAAACTGCATGTATCAAGTTGTATGCAGGGCAGATCACTGCAGAACAGTTTATTAGCGAGTGCAGACCGAAATAATAAAAAAACAGAATGGGCTGCCGTTTTTAACTAAAATGCGGCAGCCGTACTGTTGCGGTTACTCACAAAAACAGATGTGACGAACCATTGGAGGAGGTATATTCTATGAAAACAAAAAAAAGTACACTGTTTATTTTCCTGGGACCGGCTTTTTTGCTATATATGTTTGTTTTTCTTTATCCTACGGTGAGAACTACGGCAATGAGCTTGTTTCAAATGTCCAATGTAACGACTCCGATTTCCCAATGGTCGTTTGTGGGGCTGGATAATTTTACAAAACTATTTTCTACACCATTGTTTCGTATATCCATGATTAATATTGCCAAGATCTGGCTGTTTTGTGGAATTGCGGCATTGGGACTGGCTTTTCTGTTTGCGGTGCTTTTGGTTGGAGGAATTAAAGGGAAAGGTATTTACAGGACGATTATTTACCTGCCGAATGTTATCTCGGGAATTGCTATTGGCTATATGTGGCTGCTGTACGTTTTTAATAATAAGTTTGGCCTGCTTGCAAAAGTGTTTCATGCCATTGGATTGAAAGGGCTGGCTGAGATTCCGTGGACTTCGCCGTCATACATATTCACAGCTATGTGCGTGGCCTATGTGTTCAGTTCGGTAGGCTATTATATGTTGACATATATGGCAGCGATTGAAGGGATACCGGAAGACTTTTATGAGGCGGCCAGACTGGAGGGGGCTAACAGACTTCATGAGATGATCTATATCACCTTTCCGCTCATTGCCAGTACAGTTAAGTCATCTTTGACTCTTTGGTCCAATAAGGTGATTGGATTCTTCGCATTATCACTGGTATTTGGCGGCGCTACTACGATTACGCCTATGGTTTATACGTATAATGCACTGTTTGGCACCGAAGTGTCGGTAGAATCAAATGCAGGTGTGGCGGCATCATCAGCAGTGGTGATGACGGTTATTATCATTATCTTATTTGTAGCAACCAATTTGCTTGTTAAAGATAAGAAATATGAATATTAGGGGGAAAGCCAGATGAATAAAGAAAAAGGAAAAAGAATATTAAAAGCGCTGCCGGCGCACATACTGGTTGGCTTGTGGTCTGTGTTTACGATTGTAGTGATTGGCTGGATTGTCCTGGCCTCCTTCTCTACCACAAAAGAGATTTTTACTGATAAACTTCTTCATTCCGGCTTCCATATTGAGAATTACATAAAGGCATTATTTGCAAACGATGCTTTGCTGAATCTGGTAAACTCAGTGATCTATACGGTTCCATCCTGTATTCTGATTATTTTGTTCTCTGCTCCAGCTGCCTATGCTTTGCAGCGCTATGTCTTCAGGGGAAATCGCTTTTTGCAGAAGCTCATGGTAATTGGTATGGGGATTCCCAGTGTTATGATTATTATGCCTCTGATTTCAGTAGTCAATGCAATTGGCATGACGAATTCCAGGCTGACATTGATTATCTTGTATACGGCTACTTCCATACCATTTACTACATATTTTTTGATGTCTTACTATAACAATATTTCGGTTACTTATGAAGAAGCAGCGGCAATTGATGGCTGTGGGCCGATAAGAACTTTCTGGAGCATTATCTTTCCACTTATTCAGCCTGCAATCGTGACTGTAACCATATTTAACTTTATAGGAAAGTGGAATGAATATTTTATGGCTCTTGTATTTGCGAATGATAAGAAGCTCAAGTCAATTGGCGTTGGTCTTTATTCTACGATACAGTCCATGGTTACTACGGGAGATTACGCAGGAATGTTTGCTTCTGTTGTGATTGTATTTATGCCAACGCTGCTTATATATATTTTTATGGCAGACAAGATTGTATCCGGAGTATCGCAGGGAGGTTTGAAAGGCTGATGGATTTTTACAGTTTTATGACGCAGTCAGAGCTGCTGCTCAGGATTGTTGTCGCTTGTATTTGCGGTTGCATTATCGGCTATGAACGCGAAAGCAGGAATAAGGGAGCGGGGATCAGAACTCATGCAATTGTGTCGCTTGCGGCGGCTCTGATCATGATTGTATCCAAGTATGGATTTTCGGATATCCCAGACTATGACGCTTCCCGTGTTGCGGCCCAGATTGTCAGCGGTATCGGCTTTTTGGGAGCGGGAATTATATTTGTAAGAAATAATTCTATAAGCGGTTTGACGACTGCTGCTGGTGTTTGGGCTACAGCAGGAATTGGTATGGCAGTGGGATCAGGCTTGTATTATATCGGAGTAGTAACCGCATTTTTCATTGTCCTGGCCCAGATCCTGCTTCATCAAGAGGTTTTTACAGGGAAAGAACGAAAAGGTGAAGTTGTCAAATTGGTGCTTAAGAATCAAAGCGCCGGAATTGATGAATTAAGAAGTGTATTGTCGGAAGAACAGATAGATATTATTTCAGTGGATTGGAGTCAGAAGGAAAATGGAAAATATGATATTAAAGCATCTGTTCTATTTCCGGCTGGATATGACAGGATCAGGCTTATGAGTCTGGCTGCATCTGGGGAAGGTACGATTTCACTGGAAAATTGATATAAATGATGGAGATGAGGTGATTGTTATTCTTGAATTTATAGGTTGTGGCTCTGCTTTTAATCCGCAACTGGGTAATACCAGTGCTTACATTGAAGATGGAAAACGATTTGTACTTTTAGACTGTGGAGAGAGTGTATATGCACGCCTTTTTGAACTTGGGATTTTTGAACAGTATGAAGAGATTTATGTATTGATTACACATACCCATGCAGATCATGTGGGAAGTCTTCCGTCCCTGATCTCTTATTGCTATTATGTAAAACAGAAGAAGGTGACGGTCATTCATCCGAATCGCTCGCTTATCACTTTACTGGATCATATGGGAATTGCAAGAGAGGCTTATATATTCCAGAAACCGGATTTGTTAAAACTCACCGGATTTGAAGTAAAAGCATTTTCTGTAAAACATGTAGAAGACTTAAAATGTTATGGCTACTTGATTACCACATATGGCAGGACGGTCTATTACAGCGGCGATGCATGTGAGGTTCCTCCAGCGATATTGAAACGTTTGCTGGAAGGCCGGATTGAAGCTGTCTATCAGGATACAACGGAATTCTGGACTCCGCACTTATCCCACTGTCCCGTTGAACTTTTGGCTGATATGGTGCCAGTGGAATATAGGAAACGCGTATACTGTATGCACTTTTCCAATGATTTTTCTGACAAGATTAAGGCACTCGGATTTAATGTGGTAGAATTATCAAAGAAAGAAGGAAGAATGTCATATGTATCAGATGGATATACACATTCATACGAAAGAAAGCAGCTATTGTGCGAGAGTGGCTGCTAGAGATGTGGTACATTTATACAAAGAAAAAGGATATCAGGGATTAATTATCACTGACCACTATAACAGGGAATTTTTTGATCATTTTCCGAATGAGACGTGGAAGGAGAAGGTGGATCATTATCTGGAAGGATACCGCCAGGCGAAAGCGGAAGGAGCGAAAATCGGAATGGATATTTTTCTCGGTATTGAGTTCCGATCTGTCGAGCATATTAACGATTTTCTGATTTTTGGCCTGACAGAACAGTTCTTATATGAGAGAGAAGAATTGTTCCGGTTATCCATAGAAGAGGCGTCAGAAATTTTTAAGAAAGCTGGAGCTTTGGTAATACAGGCGCATCCAATGAGAACGGGGGTAAACGTTTTGGCTGACCCTGCGTGTATTGAGGGAATCGAAGTGTATAACGGGAATCATCAATGGCCCTATGATGCGGGTGCGGCAGAAGAGGCTGCTGAGAAATACGGTTTAATTGCGTTGTCCGGATCCGATTTTCATATGACAGAAGACCTGGCCAAGGGAGGCATCGCGTTTGAAGAGCCGGTAGACGGATATGAAGACCTTCTTCGCAAATTGAGAGGGCGGGAAATAACCGGACTCATAAGGAGGTAAGAGAAATGGATTTATTTGAAAAAGTAAAGGAGAAGGGCGTTTTGATAGCCGCTCACCGCGGTGTGGCAGGTGGTAATATTGCGTGCAATACAATTGAAGCGTTTGAAGCAGCTCTCATACAGGGGGCGGATATCCTGGAAATGGATGTATTTAAGACAACGGATTCCCAATTGTATATTTTCCATACAGGTAAGGAACGGATGCAGTTAAACCGCGATATTGATGTGACGGCACTGTCCTCAACAGAAGTAGAAAAACTCCATTATGTGAACGGAGATTTTTTTGAGACAGAACAGTGCATCAATAAACTGGACGATGTTTTGGAAGCATTGAAAGGAAGATGCCTGATTAATTTAGACCGCTGCTGGGAGGATTGGAAACTGGTAAGGGAATGTGTGGAACGTCATCAGATGAGGGATCAGGTTATTTTAAAAAGTCATCCGGAGGAAAAGTATTTTCGGATGCTGGAAGAAGTGGCGCCGGATTACATGTATATGCCGATTTTATCAGAGGAAGATCACTGTACTGAGATTCTGGAGGGCAGAAACCTCCGGTTTGTTGGAGCGGAGTGTACTTTTACATCGGAACAGGCGCAGATTGCCAGTGATGAGTTTATTGATTGTATGAAGAAAAAGGGGAAATTGCTGTGGGCCAATGGAATCCTGTATTCATCCAAGGTCCCTTTGAGTGCTGGACATAGTGATGATATATCGGTTACAGGTAATCCGGAAGAAGGCTGGGGATGGCTGATGGATAAAGGCTTTGATATTATCCAGACAGACTGGACTGGAATGATGAGAGAATATCTTAAAACTAAAAAATTAAATTGATTGTTAAAAAGTTCGATCAGAAATATCTGGAAGGTATTCGGATCGGACTTTTTTGATAAACGGATCATGCTTTAACTTTTCTGTTGGGGAGTCAGACATTTTGATATAAAAGAATTTATTACCCCAATTTTATTTAATGGAACAAGTGGAGGAGTTTACCGTTATGATGAAGCAGATACTAATAATTGTCAATGATAAATTAATCTGTAAATTAATTAAGTACAATCTTCAAGATTCGTATACGAATGTATACTATGCTGTTGATATAAAAGATGGCTTTAAAAGATATCTGGAACGAGAGTACTGCCTAGTTATAATCGAAATTGATTGCAGAAATAATCGGTTGTTGGAAATGTTAAAGTACCTGCGAGAGGTGAAGTCTGTTCCGATTTTGGTTTATTCGTTGATAAATTCTATCACAAATAAGACCATCTGCCTTGATTTAGGAGCTGATGCCTGGATAGCAGCACCCTTTCGTTTGGAAGAATGTTTATCAGTGGCAAATGCATTGATCCGCAGATATACAGAATTGAATATTGGCGGACAAAATCATCATGTCATTTTCCGAAATGGTCTGACCATGGACTTAGAAAAAATGGCGGTCTGGAAAAATGGTAGGTCAATTCAATTGACAGTAAAAGAGTTTCAACTTTTATATTATTTAGCTTCCAATCAAGGGCAGGTGATTAACAAGGAACAGATCTACTATCATCTATGGAAGGAAGATATAGGTGTGGGAAGCAATAGTGTAGAGACACTGATTATGCGCCTGCGGAAAAAGTTGGAGCCGGATAAATCAGATCCAATATTTATTGAAACCATAAGGGGAGGAGGCTATCGTTTTAAATTAGAATCGAAAAAATGTTAAGTTATTGCTAAGTTACATCTAAGAAAATGTTATTTTGAATTTTTATAATCAGCTGCAAATACAAAAGCATTGCCGGGACCTGTCATGAATATTATGACGCCAGACAATGGCCGGTTCCTGTAAAGGGAGTTGCAGCTGATTGACGAAAGAGAAAAAGCGAAATCAATTACATAATAGTTTAAAAGAAGCCATAATCCTGGCATATCGCAGCCAGGGTTACGGCTTCTTTTTTTCGACAAATTTTGCGCTTTTTTGTTTTAGTAAATGGTTGTTTCGGATTCGCGGGCCGCCTTCCTGATTTTGAAATTCACACTTCAAAATCAGGAGGAACAAATTGGAATCAATTAATTGGATCGAAATCCTGGAACAGGAAGACAGGATTATAGCAAATTCAGACAGAAAACAGCGATATCACTTTTCTTCTCTGGATGCGATGAGTGAGGAGCTCGTCTATCAGGAAAGCATGACCAGATACCAGGAACAGGAATCTTATGCTGGAAAAGATGAAGATTTTACAGAGCAAGTTCGAGATGAGAGGCTAGCAGCTGCACTAAAATTACTCACGACTAAACAAAAAGAAGTCATTGAACTGATCTTTTGGGAAGGATACACCCAGGAGGAGACCGCCAGAGAATTGGGCTGTTCCCAGAGCAGTGTATCAGAGCGTTTATCAAATGGTCTGAAGCGATTAGCCGTCCATTTAAAACAATAAGGCTTAAAACAAGATCAATGGTTTATGGGCAGTGCAAAATGGTACTGCCCATACCCTTTATAGTATTCAAAAGAAAAATTCAAAAAGATTTCTCAAACCCGATATTTTTCCTTTTCCCATCTCCTATAGGTGAGAGCATATCTCACCTGTACATTGACAATCAAATATTTGTGTAACAGGTACAATGCCAAAGGAGCGGTATAACCGAAAGCACGTAGCCAGAACAGCGCCATGCGGGACATAATCCCAAGCGATCCCTGTTCGTGGCTGTTATACCCTGTGGCGGGGTAGAATCTGCGATGACCTCCAAGGCTTAATAATGATACTTCCATTCAGGCTCCCAATAACCGATCGGGAGAGACTGCACACCCGTATTTGAGAAAGAATGCGGGGCGGCGTCTATGATGTCCGCTATCGAGATTGATTCGATAACAGCCAGCGGAATGCCTGTTGCATATTTTTTAGAGCAGCAGATACCATGGGCTGGATCGGATCCTATTTGTCAAGAAAATTCACTGAAACTCCCTTCCAGCCTATGCCTGTGCTGCTCTGACATGGAGATAATAGGAGGCGGAAAAGTATGCAGGATAAAATTATGATTTACCCAGCTGACATAAGGAATCATTTATATGAAGCAGGGATATTAAGAGAAAATGAAGACGTGGTAATGGTTGCGGGCCAGTGCGCCCTTTTGGAAAATGCAGGAGAAATAAGAACAACCTATCGGGCCATAAATCTGTTTGATTATCGTACCCGGTATCTGTGCGCCAGAAAAACACCTTTTCCACAGGAAAGTTATAAAATCGTAGCCAAGCGTTTATCAGAGCTGGAAATTAATGAATTGGACGAGAATATGGAGCTGGAGTTAGATGAGAATAAAAGGGCGCAGCATCTGCTTTCCTATATATTCGATGTAATACTGCCACAGTATGGCATGGCGAAGCGAAAAAGCCAGAAGGAACTTGCCTTATCAATGTTGAGAGCCTTACAGGAAAATAAGCTTGCACTTTGTGAAGCAGAGGTCGGGACGGGAAAAACTCACGCCTACATTCTGGCGGTCACCATCCATAATCTATTTTCACAAAGTAAAACTCCGACAATGATATCAACGTCAACAATTGCTTTGCAGGAGGCCATTACAAAAGAGTATATTCCCCAGATTTCACGAATATTGCTGGAGCATCGAATCATTGATAAGCCGTTATCTTTTGTGGTACGAAAAGGAAAATCTCATTTCGTATGTGATTCCAGGCTAAAGACTTACGAAAGCTCTATTCGAAATCAGAATCGTCCGGAAGATCAGGGACTTTTGGCACAATTGGGGGAACTGTGGAGAGAACAGGAACATTATTTGGATCTGGATGGTTTTCCATTAACACCCTATGTAAAAGAAAGAATCAATGTATCTCAGTGTTCCGAATTTTGTCCGCATTCTTCCTATTGCAGGTTCGCGTCTTTCAGTCGGCGTTGGCTGTCTGAGAGTTATGACTTTCAGATATCAAATCACAATTACATATTAGCGGATGTTGTTAATCGCAGGGAAGGGAAGAAAAAGTTACTTCCCTATTATAATATAGCGGTATTTGATGAAGCTCATAAATTGATCGATGCAGCCAGGCAGATTTACTGTACCCGGTTATCAGAGAATGAGATCCCTAAGCTAATTCATTTAATTTCACCAGAGCGTTTTGTAGACAAGAGTTCACAGCGACAAATGATGGAGCTTTGTACTGGTTTGTCAGAAAAAAATACCCGGCTGTTTCAAAAGACTGGCGGAGCTTTCATACAGTCCAATCAAATGGAAAATATCAGCAGGACCATCGAAGAAGACAGGAGTACACGATTATGGATTCGAGATCTGATTGGCATGTTGGAAAAATTGGGCCGTATATTTGTAACAGTGAAAATGGATTCCTGTGGCCGTGTGAAAACGATCCGGAATACAGCACAGTCGATAGAGGACAGGCTCAATGTATTTTTAAGTGCAAAGCAGAATATCAGTTGGATCGAGAAGTCGGACAGCGGGGGCCTGGAATTTTGTTCGCTGCCAAGAGAATTGGAACGCATTTTATATCATGATTTGTGGCATACGGGGGTGCACAGCATTATTACTTCGGGCACGATATCGGTTGGAGGCAATTTCGATCATTTTAAGCGTATGACGGGAATTGACTTGCTGCAGCCACAAAACAGACGGGTTATGGAGGTTTCCAAGTTATCCCCATTCAACTATTCACAGAATGCAATTCTTTATATACCAGAGGAGCTGCCTTTCCCGGATATTCATGATGAGAAATATATTGAGGCCATATCCAGAGAGATTATTCATTTAATCTGCGCAACTTTTGGACATACATTGATATTGTTTTCATCATACTGGCTGATGGAACGTATTTTTTATGAAGTAAAGCAGGAAATCCAATCATTCCCGCTCTTTATCATGAAACGAGGGAGAATGGATATGATTGAAAAATTCAGGAGAAGCGGAAATGGCGTTCTTTTTGCCAGCGACAGCGCTGGAGAAGGAATTGATTTACCGGGAGATATTTTGTCCAGTGTAATAATAGTGAAACTTCCTTTTCCTGTGCCAAGTCCGATTCTGGAATATGAGCGGACAAAGTATGATGATTTTTCGCAATATGTGAAGGAAATCATCACTCCGGGGATGATTATTAAACTGAGACAGTGGTTTGGCCGTGGTATTCGGAGAGAAACGGATACGGCGGTTTTTTCGATTCTGGACAGCAGAGTTGGTATACATGGAAGATACCGTGATGATGTGTTGAAGGCGTTGCCGGACATGCCGGTCACTGGTCGAATTGAAGAAATAAGACGTTTTATTGCAGAGAAAAAAACTGGAGAATACTTTTTGCTTTAAGGTATTTTATATTTCCAAAGCAAAAAGTCCGGAGAAATAAAATGGATCAGATAGAAAAAAGAGTCTGGGGCTATTGCCGGTGCGGTGGAGCCGATCAGACAGACATTGAAAATCAGGTGGAACAATTGAAACAATATGCTGAATCCTGTGGGTACACTCTTTCAGGCTATACAGTGGGACACGGTTCCAGTCTGGAACCGGACAGCCCTGATATGGCTGAGATCGAAAGGGCTGCAAAAGAATATGCTGCTGATACCCTGCTAATCAATGCCGCAAGCCGTTTGTCACGAAAAACAGTTGAATTGCTAGGTTCATTAAAATATATAGCTCAGATACCCATGAATGTGGAGTGTGTCAACGGAACGGATTTATCAGCCGATAGCCCTTTCAAAGATATCGTAATGGCAATGTCTGAATGTATGAGAAGTGTTGGACCAGAATACGAGGCTAAGTATGAAGAGGATTATGAGCTTGATCTGAATGATGGCAGCGAAGAACTTGGACGGTGAATACTATTAACGAAGCTAAAAGCGCTTTTTACATAAATTACAGACATTCAGACAAGTTGGTAAAACATATCCTGAAATAAAGGAGGTGCGGATATGGAACCAGTTATAGCCATGGACATGGAAGAAATGAAAAATGTTGATATTAGGACAGTTGACAGAGAATCACTGGCGGATATAAACGATGTACATATTAATCGAAAACTGCCACGAGAAGAAAGAATGGCGGATTTTATCCGTCAAATCAAAAATCCCTATTGCTATCGTTGTGGGAAGGCTGTGGTGAAAGTAGGCTTTACCGATACAGAGGTAACTCTGGAGGATAGGCTGGAACACTATCTGAAAACACTATGAAAAGCAAGACGATCAGCTGTAAGCAAACGGGCTTGACTCCATTGCTTTATAATGGTATATTCTAAACCAATAAGCATACCGGTGAAGTCCCATTGTGAAAAGTTTGGCTGAGGATTTTTTACAATCGGAGGTTCACTATGAAAAATTTAACAGATAATAGAATATATCGTGCGGACGCATACCTGCGCCTATCTAAAGAAGATGGCGATAAAGTGGAAAGCGACAGCATAGCAAACCAACGGGATTTGATCAGGCATTTTCTTGCAGATAAACCGGACATACAGCTTGTCGACGAACAGATTGACGATGGATATTCCGGTGCGACATTTGACCGGCCCTCTTTTCAAAAGATGATGGAAGATGTAAAGAGTGGAAAAATCAACTGTATTATTGTCAAAGATTTATCCCGTTTTGGAAGAAATTTTGTTGAAGCAGGGCGTTATATCGATCAGATTTTCCCAGAGTACGGCGTTCGCTTTATTGCTATCAATGATAACTTTGACAGCGCTAAAGGCCGCAGCCAGTCGGATAATGTTTTACTGCCCTTTTTAAATCTGGTTAATGACGCCTTTTGCCGCGACATTTCTATCAAGGTCAGAAGCCAGCTTGAAGTCAAAAGAAAAAAAGGAGATTTCGTTGGCTCTTTTGCCGTGTATGGCTATCTAAAAGATCCTGACAATCGGCATAAACTCATTGTAGACGAATTTGCAGCCAATGTGGTGCGGGATATTTTCAAATGGAAGATTGACGGCCTAAGCCAGCAGCGTATTGCGGATCGATTGAATGAGCTTGGCATCCTCTCCCCGATGGAGTATAAAAAAAATTGCGGTATGGCATACCGTACCGGCTTCCAGGTCAGTACGAAGGCAAAATGGACAGCAGTAGCCGTTGGCCGAATTCTGCGCAATGAATTTTATATCGGTACATTAGTACAGGGGAAACGTACAACACCCAATCATAAGGTAAAAAAGACAATCGAAAAGCCGAATAACGAGTGGGTAAGGATCGAAAACAATCATGAGCCTATTGTGACAATAGAAGAATTTTCTGCTGTAGGGCGGCTCCTATTGCAGGACACCCGTGTTGCGCCAGATCAGAATACTGTCTCTCTTTTTTCAGGTCTGATCTTCTGTGGTGATTGTGGTCAAAACATGGTTAAAAATGGTGTTTGCAAGGCTGGCAAAACTTACAGCTACTATATGTGCTGTACCAATCGTGCAAAAAAAGGATGCAGCAGCCATCGAATCCCGGAGCAAGCAGTTGCAGATTCGGTGCTCATGTCCTTAAAGGAACATATTTCAACTGTCCTTGAGATAGAAAAGACACTGGAATTTTTGGCTGGATTGCCCTTACAGAGGGCAGAGGTGCAGAAAGCAGATGCCCGTCTTGTCAGTAAACAGGAAGAAATAAAAAGGTATGAGAAATTAAAAGCTACCCTTTATGAAGCTCTGGCAGACGGTCTGATTGATAAGTCGGAATATCTGGAGTTAAAGGCTGTATATGATAAAAAAATGCAGGAAGCCCGGAGCGAAGAAGTGAAAGTAAAAGATGAGCTTGAAAGCATTCTGCAAAATCAGTCTGTAAATTCCCAGTGGATTGAACATTTCAGGGCATATCAGAACATTGATACACTGGATCGCCGTATGGTCGTTACCCTGATTGAACGAATTCTCGTATACGAGGACTACCGCCTGCAAATCGAATTTCGTTATCAGGCCGACTATGAGCGTGCGCTTGCCATGATTCAGGCCTCTGGTGTAAAGGAGGTGGTCTGATATGGCGAGAGTGAGCAGAAAACAGACGGTATCGCCTGCTGCTCCGGTACTGGTTGAGCGGGTTTACTGTGTCGGTCTATATGTGAGGCTCTCTAAAGAGGATAATGGATATCACACCAGTGATTCTATTCAAATGCAGCAATGCCTTTTAGAACAATATGTAAAAACACAGCAGGACATGAAATTAGTTGGTATATTCTGTGATAATGGAGCGACCGGTACGGACTTCGACCGCCCGGATTTTGAACGTATGATGGAAGCTGTCCGCCGCCGCGAGATTGATTGTATCGTGGTGAAGGACTTGTCGCGTTTTGGACGCAACTATGTAGAAACAGGATATTATCTGGAAAAGATTTTTCCGTTTCTTGGGGTTCGATTCGTGGCAGTCAATGACTGCTATGACACCTTGAAGTGTGCAGACGGTGATGAAATGGTCGTCTCACTGAAGAATATTGTAAACTCTTTATTTGCTAAGGATATTTCTAAAAAGTCCGGCACTGCGCTTAGACGTAAACAGGAAAAGGGAGAATTTATTGGTTCATGGACGCCCTATGGCTATCTAAAAAGCCCGGAGGATAAAAACCATCTTATCATAGATCCAGAAACCGCCCCTATCGTGCGAGATATCTTCACATGGCGTCTGGAAGGACTGGGATATGACGAAATTGCCAAAAGGCTGAATGAGCAGAAAATCCTGTGTCCTACAATGGTTCGCTTTTTGAGAGGGGAATTTAAAAAAGATTCGCCCCGTACAGTAGGAACGCGGTGGGTGGCACAAACGGTCAAAAATATTACAAATAATATGGTTTACGCGGGACATATGGCACAGGGAAAGCAAATACGTTCCTTGTGTGAAGGGATTCCGCGCAAAGAAATGGAACGACAGGATTGGATTATTGTACGCAATACGCATACACCCATTGTTGACGAGGATACCTGGAATCGTGTACAAAGAATAAACAGTGAAGCGAAGACGAAGAATACAGAAAAAAGGCAGCTTCCGAAAACAGAGAATCTATTAGTTGGTATGGTATACTGCAAAGATTGTGGCCGGACTATGGGGCGGTATAAAAATTGCTCCCGCAAAGGACATATTCGCTATACATATTGCTGTCGTATTCGTAAAGCCAGCAAAGGTATGAGCGGCTGCACTTTGAAAAGTATTGGTGAACAGGAGCTGTTTGACATTATTCTTAAAAGTATCCGTATTCAAATTGCGGCTACAATTGAGCAGGAAAATCTTTTGAGAAGGTTGAAGGCACAGCCGGAATACCAAAAGACAAAGCGGAAACTGGAAAGTTCCCTGGCTGAGATTCAAACAGCGATTTCTAAAAATATGGCAAGACGTGCTGCCCTGTTTGAAAGTTATAATGATAATGTGGTCAGTGATGAAGAATATTTGTATATGAAACAGCGATACGATGTACAGGCGGCGGAATTACTATCAAGACAGGAACAGCTTCTTGCTGAGCAGGTGGTTTATGCAAAGACGCTCTCTCCTGAAAACGAATGGATAAAGGCTTGCCGCAAATATGATGGAGTAAAGCAGCTTTCCCGGGCTATGGTTTTGGAATTGATTCATCATATCACAATAGAGGGACGGAATGACGTTCATATTACATGGAATTTTAAAGACGAGTATCAAACCCTCATAAGCTATACAGAGGGGGTGCAGGTATGAATACATTGGCTTTATATACCAGGGCGTCAAATGAGGACGAAAATCTGGGCGAAAGCGCCACAATTCAAAACCAGCGTGATCTTCTATACCATTATATCCGGAGCAAACAGGAATTCAAAGATTGGAATGTTTTGGAATTTCAGGATGATGGTTGGTCAGGAACGACCTTCGACCGGCCGGGTATTGGAAAGCTTCTGAAACTGGCCGGTAAAGAAGTACAGTGTATTATTGTCAAGGATTTTTCACGTTTCGGCCGGAATCTGATTGAAGTAGGAAACTATCTGGATCAGATTTTCCCCTTCCTCGGCGTCCGGTTTATTGCAGTTAATGAGGGGTATGACAGTAATGATAATGCAGGACGTACCATTGGTTTGGATGTATCTCTAAAAGCAATGGTCTACGAAATGTACAGCCGGGATTTATCAAAGAAGATCAGCAGTGTCAAAGAGGAGCAAATGAAGAGCGGCCATTATGCAGGCAGTTTTGCATTTTATGGGTATCAGAAGTCAAAGGATTCTAAAAGTGGTCTGGAAATAGATCCGGAAGCCGCAGGCATAGTCAAACGTATTTTTTCTCTTGCTGCTTCAGGAGTTAAGACGCTTCAGATTGCCGTCCTGCTTAACAAAGAGGGGATTTTACCCCCGCTGAGTTACCGGAAACAGAAAAAAATGGACGAACATTTTCAATGCCCTACGGCAACAGAACACAATATCTGGACGCAGGCCAGGATAGCGGCTATCATTCGTGATGAAAGGTATACCGGTGTTCTGGTTAGCAAAAAGAAGCAGCGCATTGATATTTCTACAAAAAAGATAAAACTAAATGACCGTAAAGAGTGGATTCGAGTGGAGAATGCAATGGATGCCATTGTCACAAGAGAAGAATTTGGGCAGGCTCAGGAAGCGCTGGTTCGACGCGGAAATCGGAATAAAGTAACGCCATCGGAACCATTCAGAGGCCTTTTGAAATGTGGAATATGTGGAAAAGCATTAGACCGGATTGATTGTAAAAATCCGTATTTTCGATGCGTCACCGGAAGATTTGAACCTGATTCGCTGTGTGCGGAAATTCGTATAGAGAGAAAAGAATTAGAGCAGACGGTTCTTTCTGCTTTGAAGTATCAAATTCAGCTTATGCAGGAAAATAAGCCATCTGATAAGAGCGGATCGGAAACAACGATCAGACAGAACCTTGAAAAAATAGATGGACAAATGGGTAAATATAAATCTAATCAGATGATACAGTTTGAACGATTTGCAGGTGGCTTGATTGACCGCGAACAGTTTATTATGGAAAAGAAGAAAATTGCTGAACAGATATCAGCACTTCAAGCGGAGAAAGAAGAATTGTTTCGGCAATTACAAAACGTTGAACAATTGGCGCAAGTGGAGGAACATGACTTGGGACGGTATGCCTTCGTGGAAACACTGTCAAGAGAGTTGCTGGTAGCACTGATCCAGGAGATACGGATTCAATCTGACCATGTAATTGAAATAAATTGGAACTTCCGTTAATTAGGAAGATAATTTTTTTATGTATGTCTTGACACAAGCAAATGAGATCGTGGTGCCGATCATCATCATGGCTTATCTGGCTGAGGGAAGCCTGCTGGATATCAGCGATCTATCGGTACTCCGGGACTTGCTGGTGAGCCATGGCTGGACCTGGATCACGGCGGTCAGCACCATGCTGTTCTCCCTGATGCACTGGCCCTGCTCCACGACGTGTCTGACAATCAAAAAAGAGACACAGAGTGTGAAATGGACGATTGCTTCCTTCCTGGTACCAACGGTTACGGGAATTGTCGTGTGTTTCTTATTTACGACGGCGGCGAGAATGCTGGTCTGATATCTGGGATAAAAACACTGTCTGCAACAATCAATTAATTTGCAGACAGTGTTTTTTTGCATAAAACGCTCGTCACCAGTGCAAGGGTTCTGCCTGCCGGACTTCCTGCAAAGGGGATCAATTAGAAAAATCAAAAATATTACAGGTTAAATCGTAATATTTTACATGTATTTTTCAAAAAGTTGTAACCGTTTATAAAAACATGTAATTTTTCACAATAAGAAAAGAAATGAAATAATTAATTACATTCAAATGTCCCAAAATAATTGCTAAAATAAAACCAAATCTTAGAAAGGGAGGGAGGATATGAATAAAAAATACAGGAAAAAAGCTTATTGTCCCGACACAATTGGCAAAAATCTGGTGGCACAGAAAGTTTCCTGTATGCGGAAGGCAATAAGCTTATGACTCATTATATCAGAAAAAAGGTTTTGTGAAAAGGATTCCTGTTTATAAAAGACGTCATCAGCTTCTGCCTTGTAACCAATCATTAAAATCAGGGAGGCAAGGAAAATGAAGATGAAACAAATGGCAAAACAATCCCTTTGTTTTCTGTTCAGCGCGGGTATGGTTATGAACAGCGGAATGATGTTCAATCCGCCGGCTTACGCTGCGGCAGACTCAAACGTCCATGAAATTACCGTGGATGGGGATGTGATTGACCCGGTAAATACCTTTAGGGGATTTGGGGCGGTTACCTGCAACAACACGTCGAGACTGCTCATGGACTACAAAGAGGAGCATCCGGACAAGTACTGGGAGATGATGGAGCTTCTGTTCAATCCGGAAAAGGGCGCCGGCTTAAATCACATTAAAGTGGAAATGGGCGGAGATGTCAATTCTTCTTCCGGCACGGAACCGGCGACGATGCGTTCCCCCGAGGAAGAGGCTAACGTGCTGCGCGGAGCCGGATGGCATTTTGCAGCGGATGCCAAGACGATTAATCCGGACATTACCGTAGAAATTCTCCGTTGGGGAGAGCCGAAATGGACCCAGGAGGGGATTGGATACGAAACTTCGGAAAATCCAAAGTACGAAGCAAGATATCAGTGGTATAAGAAGACCATCGATGCAGTTTACGACGAATATGGCTACGAAATCAATTACGTAAGCCCTGGGCAGAATGAGCGCCGCAGGGATTACGGTGACAATACGGCATGGATTAAATACTGTGCGAACCGTCTGAATGAGGACGCAGAAAAAGAGGATGCGCGTTACGACTACAGCCAGATACAGATCGTGGCAGCGGATACGCATTCAAACAGCAAGGATATTGCGGGACGCATGCTGAGTGATTCGGAACTCATGGATCTGGTAGATGTCGTTTCGGATCACTATACGCTGTACGGCAACTCTGATTTAACGAAGGTGAATCAGGAATATGGAAAGGAAATCTGGTACAGCGAAGCAATCGCCCCGATGATTAATGCAAAATACCGGATTAACGTAGATCCGGACCGGGGCGGAGTAGGCGGAAAGGTTGGAATGGCAGATTTGGCCACCCGCTTTATCAACAGCTACAGCTATTCGGATGCAGGAGACAATCCGGCCCGAATGACCCGGTTTGAATTTCAGCCGGCGATCGGCGCCTTTTATGAAGGAAGCGCCTACAGCCCGAAACAGCTGATTGGCGCCTTTGATCCGTGGTCGGGTTATTACGATGCAGACGGCGGTCTGCAGATGGTAGGCCATTTTATGGAATTTGCAGATCTCGGCTGGAATTACCTTCCGGATGCCTGCTATGGAGACGGCTCCTACAGCGACGGCGGCGTTCTGGCTGATACGGGTACCAACAATTATCTGACCTTAAAGGATCCGGATACCGATGATTACTCCATGATCTTTGCAAACAACACATCCCAGACGAGAAAGTATAAGGTGACGGTTAAGAACTTAAAGAAGGCTTCCAGTCCGTTAAATGTATGGGAGACCAGGGGCCCTGACGAGGGGCAGGAATACGACAGCAACTGGATGCAGATGGTGGATTCCTTTACTCCGAATAAGGAAAGCTACGGTGTCTACAGCTTTACCTTAACTGTAAAGCCGTATTCCATTAAGACGGTGACCAGTCTTCTGGACCGGGGACAGGAGTACAGCCCGGGACAGAATGATCCCAATGTGGACCGCGATGTGCTGGCGCTTCCTTATACCGATGATTTCGAGTATGCGGATTATGATACGGATGAAAAAGGAAGAACCTATCTGGAGCGGAGAGGAGGAACTCCAAGATATACGACAGACCAGTACGGCGCCTTTGAAGTACGGGAGGGAAGCTTTGGAAACCATGTGCTGACCCAGATGATCAACTATGACAACCGGCCCTACGACTGGAACGTCTGGGGGAATGGAACCGATGAGAACAGCCAGACAACCGGCCGGCCGAGAACGGTACTGGGAGACCACCGGTGGACGAATTATACCGCGGGGATCGACTTTAAACTTGATCTGACAAGCCCGGAATGCTTTGAAAATTATGCGGGAATTGGCGTCAGAGAGGTCGTGCACGAGGGAACGAACGCCAATGATATAGCTACCTATACCTTCCAGGTCTTTCAGAACGGTTCGTACCAGCTCAGCTGCCGTACCGGCAAGAGTGTAAAGGGCACACTGGAGAATTTCGACAGCACAGTCTGGCATAATATGCAGTTATCTGCGGATGAAAATGTGCTGACAGCCTATGTAGACGGAAAAAAGGCAGCAGAACTGGTGGATGACAATCATACCTCCATGAGCGGCCGTGTCACACTGACCAGTGGTTTTTATAACACGCAGTTCGATAATCTGGAGGTGCTGCCGATTGAGGGAAAAGCAGCGGCGGCAGAACAGAAGCTGGATGACACCAGTGAACTGATTACATGGAACGGAAACTGGAATCATGTGCTGAACGAGGGCTATGGCCATTACAACCGTACAAGAACTTACGGCGGCTCCATAGAGAAGGGCGTATATGCACATAACAGCGGCCAGATCCGTTACTACAAGGGCGGCAACCCGCTGGCCTGGGGATCAAACGACAGCAATGCCTGGGGAAGCGCGGCGGATGAGGCGCACTATGAATTTGATTTCTATGGCACAGGAATTGAAATCTTCGGGGAAGCAAACGGAAGTAATGGAACCGGTGACGTCTATGTAGACGGGGAAAAAGTGGGAACCGTCAATTATAATTCCGGAAATGGCGGTACAGGCCATAATGTATTTAACCTGGATCTGGATCCTGACCAGCTTCACACCCTGAAGGTGACGGCAACCAGCTCCTTTATCAGCCTTCAGAAATTAAAAGTAATCGGCGAGCCGGATGATTCCGGTGAATCAAGAGAAAATTCCTTCAGTCTCACCTTCCATGGAACAGGCATCCAGGTATTTGGCAATTCCGGTGCCGCCACGATAAAGGTTGAGGTAGATGGAGAGATCAGGGAGGCGGCATATCAGACGCCGGCAGCGGGCAACCGCCAGACCACATATGCACTCCAGAACCTGCCGGAAGGAGCGCACACTGTAAAAATTACAGTAGAAGGCGGCACCTACTATGTAGATGGAATCGACGTGCTTGGCACAGCGGCCGAGGGCGCTGCGGTAAACACGGCAAAGCTGCTGACGCTGATCGATGCGGCAAAGAAGCTGACCAATGATGATGAAACGTATATGCCTGAAGACTGGGAGAATTTCCAGAAAGCGATTGCAGCGGCGGAGAAAGCACTTGCCGGCGGCAGCGCCGAGGCTGTGAATCAGGCTTACTTAGCACTCCGCAATGCGATGGAGAAGCTTGGGCTGGCAGGCGCCATTACCGAGGTTACGGGACTTGAGAAGCTTTATATAACGACAAAAGGTACAGTTCCCAGGATGCCGGACAGAGTTTCCATTATCCGTCTTGACGGAAAAGCATCTGAGGCGGATGTTGTATGGAACCTGTCGGAAGAGCAGTTTGACACCGTTTATAAAACAGTAGAAGTAACCGGAGAGGCCGGGGAAGATAAGTATCCGGTGAAAGCCAGAGTTATGACAGTTCCGCAGGAACTCCGGTATTACATTGACTGCGCGGCTGACGTGCCTGTGAATCCCAACGGAGGCGGGGCGTTAGAGATCCGTTCCTCAGTCTATGAAGCAGTAGAAAAGTATTTTGAGGCTGGCGGAAAAGCGCTGCTTAACGATACCGCAGATCAGAAGTATGGTTCCGCAGCAGATCAGTGGGGATTTGAGATCACGGATTCCAAAAATCCCTTAAAGCCTAGTCCGGATGGAGCAGAAGGCGAGTATGATAACTCCTATACGGCCGGTTGGCGGACAAACGGTTCAGAGATTGTCTATCACCTGACACTGGATGCCGGTACGTATAAGATCACAAACGGATTCCATGACTGGTATGGAAGCCGTTCAAGGGATATGAGACCGGAACTGATCTATAAAGATGAAAACGGAAAGGAACAGAAGATTACGTTTGACACCATTTTATCCCGTGGAACGGATATGGCGGTAACCAATAAATTTACGCTTCCGGTAAGCGGTGATGTAACCTATAAGCTGGTACACGCAGCCAATGAAAAGCCGATCATCAGCTGGCTGGCCGTGGAAGAATCTGCGAATTTAACGAGTATTGAAGTCAGTAAAATGCCGGATAAGACCATGTACTCCATCGGTGAAAAGCTGGATACAACAGGAATGGAGGTAACAGGCTATTACGATAACGGCACTGAAAGAAAACTGAGTGACAGCCAGTATTCCGTATCCGGATTTGATTCTTCTGTACCGGGAGAAAAGACCGTAACCATCACGGCGAAAGAAGATAACGTGACAGCGACAGTCAAGGTTACGGTTGGCGGCGACTCGGTGGAGGACATACCTGTGCTTCCGGTTGTGGCAGCGGAGGATCAGCTTCCTGAGACACTCACATTAAAAGTAAATGGAGAGATCAGGGATACGGCAGTAACCTGGAACTTAAAAGAAGGAGACTGGAGCCTTCCGGGAAGCACAGTGAAGCTGGAAGGCGTCCTTGAAAATCTGGACGCAGGAACCATCAGCTGGTCTCCGGTGGTTTACAGCAGTACGCAGGTGTACTTTATCGACTGCGGAATCGGTGTGAAGCGTGGAACCGTGGATAACACCGGCAGGACTTCAGAAATCTTTAACGCAGTGCACGATGCGGTGAAATATTTGGAGAACGACGTTCCGGATCAGGCAGGAGACGGCAATTCATGGGGAAGCGGCTCGGACTATGACGGCATAAAGGGATATGAAGAGAACCATGGTCTTCACGCAACCGGTTATTTCGGAAAGAACAGCATCGGAGATTCCTTTACTTACAAAGTGACCCTGGATGCAGGGGAATACAATATCACAACCGGACATACCGAGTGGTGGTCAGGCAACAGCCGTAGCACAAAGGTGACAGCTTCCTATATTGGAACGGATGGAACCGTTGTAAAGACAGAACTGGGCAGCAGCGGCTCTACAGGGGGAACCCAGTGGAAGGAACTGTACGTACAGGGGCATTTATCCGTACCTGAGAATGATACGGAAGTCACCCTGACGTTTACAGCAGCAGAGGCAAAGGGAGCGGCAGTTTCCTATATTGCCATTGAAAGAGGCGAAGCGCCCGTCACAAAGCAGGCCATCAATAAGATTAAGGTGGACACCATGCCAAACAAAACCGTCTATGAGTTAGGCGAGGAATTCGAACCTGTGGGCATGGTCATAAACGGATATCATGGAAGTGAACTGGTTCGTGAATTGAAAGAAGAGGAATATACCATGGATGGACCGGATATGAATGAAGCCGGGCTCTCCAAGGTAACAATTACTTATGAGGACGAAAACGGAAAAGAATATTCCGCAATTTTCAGAGTAACCGTTTACGATCCGGAGGATTTGAGAGCAGACAGTATTAAGGTGGTAAGGGAACCGGAGAAAACCGTATATCTGCCGGGTGAAAACTTTGATGCAGACGGCATGGAAGTACGTCTTCTGCTGAAGGCTACAGCCAGCAATGCTGTCCCTGCCAGGGCAGAAAAGCTGGAAGACGGAGAGTACGATGTAGTCAGTGATCTCTCTGATCCGGGAAGAAGAAGTGTCGAAATCTGTTATTCTTATTTCGATGATAACGGGGAAGAAAAAGTGCTGAGGGATACGATTAAGGTAACCGTATTGGATGAAGAGGACGAGTTTTACCAGAAAGGCATCAGCATCGCGAAGCCGCCAAAGAAAACCGTATATCCTGTGGACGGACAGTTTGATCCGGAGGGAATGGAAGTAGAGACCGTCATGAAGGCCAGCACCAGCAACGCCACTTATGCGGAAAAAACTCTGGATTATGAGATTGGTAAATACGACTTCTCTGAACCGGGAAATAAGAAAATTAAGGTAACCCAGACGGGAACCGGAAAGGATGGAGAGGAAAAAGACTTTACTGCAGTAATAGAAGTAACGGTAACAGAAAACGAGGCGCTGGTGATGGAAGACAGGCTTGATTCCGTGATCCGCGATGCCTCCGAGATATTCGACAATGATACCGCAGCATATCGCACCATAAAGGAAAAACAGGATGCCGCCTCTGCCCTTCGTCATTCAGCAGCAGAAAGCTTTGCAGAGTATGAAGGCGAATTATCCAAAACAATGGTCCGGCAGATTGGAGAACTGGAAGACTACTTTATGGAGGCGTATCCCAATATCACCGTAAGAGTCAGCGGCGATCGTAATCTTACGGAAGGTGCAGCCGTCACCGGCGCAGTTCTGAGCGCTGATGTGGAACAGGAGAACCAGGTGATTACCCTGATGATGGAAGAAGCGGAAATACCGGATGGTCTGCCGGAGGTAAAAGCAGTGAAAGCGATGGATATCCGTCTGATGGTATCGGATGAGGAAATTCAGCCGGTGGTACCGCTGTTTTTGACAGCCAGAATACCGGAGGGGATAAGTCAGAAAAACCTGGTGATCTATCACGTAACAGAATCCGGGGAGATTGAAACCATAATACCGGAAACTGCCGATAACATGATGAGCTTTGGCGTATCATCCTTAAGTACCTTTGCAGCGGCAAATCCGGGAACGCTGACCGTTACAGGCATCAGGATTACAGCGAAACCGTACAAAACCGTTTATCAGATCGGTGAGTCCTTCGAGGCAGACGGCATGGTCGTGACGGCCGTCTATGAAAACGGTACGGAGGCAGTCGTAACAGAGTATGAACTGTCTGGTTTTGACTCTTCTTCAGCAGGAATCAAGCATGTTGTTATTACATACGGCGGCCGCAAGGCGATTCTGGATGTTACGGTTAAGTCAGAAACAGGGGACGAGCCGGATGACGGAGATAAACCGGGCAGCAGCGGCGGAAGCGGCAGCAGCGGCAGCAGCAGTGGAAGCAGGCCAAGGGTTAATACAACATCGACGGTAACAGGGACCTGGATGCAGGATCAGACCGGCTGGTGGTTTGCAAAGACGGCCGGCGGATACGTAAAAGCCGAGTGGGCGCAGATCAATGGAACCTGGTATTATTTCGGTGAAGACGGTTATATGAGAACCGGATGGATACTGTCCGGTAACCAGTGGTATTACTTACAGCCAGATGGCTCCATGACAGATAACAACTGGATCTGCTACAAGGATCACTGGTATTTCCTGCAGCCTGGAGGAGCGATGGCCGTGAGCGGCTGGGTGACATGGAATGGCCGCAGCTATTACCTGAATGCGGATGGTACCATGGCCGTAAATACAACTACACCAGATGGATATGTCACAGGTGCCGACGGCGCCCGTATCTGATCTGAGAACAGCATCTGAGGAATGACAGAATACGGGCATGGCTTCTGAATACCGGACAGCCGTGCCCGTATTACAGTATGAAAAAAAATAAATAACGGGGGTTAATGATGAACCGAAAACCACTGAAACGCCTGACAGCCATCGCGCTGTCCATGGCAATGACTCTTCCGGGAGCCATGCCGGTCTATGCAGTACCGGAGGGAGCAGAACGATCTTCCAATACCATGCCCGGATATGAAGAGCTGTTGGCAGCCGATTACACTCTGTATCTGGTAAAATGCGGAGCTTCCGATCCGGCGGCAGTACCGGACGGATATAAAATGGGACTGCTCCAGACAGTTACCGACCAGAAAAATGGCCGGGATGCCACCGGATATACCTGGGGATACATAGAGAACGATTCATCAATCATATACGGAAAACGGGATACGAATCCCTCCTCTCTGGAGGCGGGGCTTCGCTATATGAGCGATAAAATCGAGTATGATCCTGATGCAAGCGGAATTACGTATCAATTTGAAATGCCGGAAGGCGAACGGACGTATCAGGTGACCCTGGGCTGTAAAAATCCCTGGGATACGAGACCGGCAGATATTACCCTGGAAGGTCAGACGGTAAAGAGCAGCTGGAGCTTTACCAAAGACAGTCTGGCGGAAGAGACCTTCTCCGTGACCGTAAGCGACGGAGTGCTGGATGTCCGGGTCCATAACACGGACAGAACTTCCTCCAGTCAGGATGCGATGTTAAGCTACATAATCATAAAGGCTCCCTACGATCAGGAATACTTGAAAAACGCAATGAAGCAGTATACTCTGACCAGTCTGGAGCGGGAACTCTATTCGGTTCAGTCTTTGGAAAAATATGACGAGGCTTACGAATATGCCAGGAGAGCCGCGGAGTCGGAAGAGCCGGTATCTCAGGAAAAGATTGCTTCAAACTTAAAAAAACTGGCTGCTAAGTATAACGGTCTTCAGCCGAAGCAGGACGCCGTCAGTTATACCAGCTTTTCCGGTACCGACGGGGAGGTGTGGCTCGATCAAAACGGAACGCCCATCCAGGCACACGGCGGCCAGGTACAGAAGTTTACGCATAACGGGGTAACGAAATGGTACTGGTACGGAGAAGACAAGACGGACGGCTACCGCACCGTGGACGGAGGAGTCCGTGTGTATTCCTCCACAGACCTCTATAACTGGGCCGATGAAGGCATAGCGCTCCGCAACCTGACGGACGAATACGACTTTGAGGAAGACTATTTTCATGCCTTATACGGTGATTACACGGAGGAGCAGAGAGCCAGGGTTCTGCTGGCCATCAATGATACCACTTCCGTGATCGAACGGCCCAAGGTAATCTACAATGAAAAGAATGACAACTACGTCATGTGGTTCCACGCGGACGGCCCCACAGAGACCAGTAATTCCAACTATGCGGCGGCCAGCGCGGGCGTTGCGGTCAGCGACAGCCCAGTGGGTCCCTTCAAATTTATCGACCGTTACCGCTTAAACTATGTGGCCGGAAAGTACGACCAGAGCAAAGGCATGGCCCGCGATATGAACCTTTTCGTGGATGACGACGGTACGGGATATATCATCTACTCCAGTGAGGAGAATGCCACGCTGTTTATTTCAAAATTAAACGAAGACTACACCTATCTGTCGGCCAGCCCGGAGACAGCAGTGCAGGGCGTGGATTTTTTAAGAAGTGAGACATTTGCAGGACAGAAGCGGGAAGCGCCGGCCATGTTTAAATATGACGGAAAATACTATTTAATGACCTCCGGATGCACCGGATGGGGCGCCAATCAGGCCAGCTTTGCCGTGTCAGAAAACGGGATTCTGGGAGACTGGAAGATCATCGGTGATCCCTGTGTGACGGACACCTCAGTCTGCAGCTATACGAGTGCGCTGACCTTTGGAACCCAGTCCACCAACATCATTCCCATCGATGCCGCCAATGGAAAGTTTATCTATATGGGGGATCGTTGGAACAATAAGAACCCCGGCCAGAACGAACTGATCGATCCGCAGTATGTGTGGCTTCCGGTTGAATTTGACGGCGAGGGCAATATGATTCTGCGTCCTTATGCGGACTGGAAGCTGGAGATGCTGGATTATATGGCACCGATTACCGTCAATACAGAACTTCCCAAAAGCATAAAGAAGGGAACCGCTCTGAGTGAGCTTCCTCAGAAACTCAGCATTACCGTCAATGGGGAGACAAAGGAAACCGCGGTAGAGTGGACGCTCGTTTCCGGCGATTTAAACAGTGTCGGACCCGTAACCATCAGCGGAAAGATGACGGGAACCGGAGGCCGTATGGTGACGATCGACGGATTCGTTTACTCCCGGGAACTGACATACCTGGTAGACTGCGGCGTCATGGAGGCGTCAGGAAGCCCGAAGGTATCCGGGCTTTATGAAGATGTGAAGAAGCACGTAACCCTTATGAACGAAACACCCGACCAGAAGGCGGAAGGAAGCAATACGTGGGGACACGGTTCCGGCTGCGATTCGCTTACCTGGAGAGCCGGCCTGGGACTTCACAGCACCGGCTGGTACGGCAAAGAGAATAAGACAGGAAATTCGTTTTCCTATGAATTTACACTGGACAAAGGCACGTATACCATTACGACGGGACACACGGAGTGGTGGAGTGCCGGCAGAACCACGAATGTAACCGCTTCTTATGAAGGCATCGCGGCCCCGGCAGAATTGGGAAGCGCGTCCTGGAGCGGCAGCAACGGCGGAATCACACAGAATGTAACGGGAAGCATCACCGTTCCGGCGGATCAGACAAAGGTAACCCTTACCTTTACAGCCGGAAGCGCCCAGGCGCCGGTAGTCTCTTACATTGCCATTGAAAAGAGCAGTATTGCGAATGTGTTTGATGATAATCTTTACATGGCGGTCGCAGCCGGTAAGACGCCGGAGCTTCCGGAAACCGTGGAGGCAGAGATGGCGGACGGACAGATTACAGCGAAAAAGGTAATCTGGGAGATGCCGGAAGAGGGCTTTTACGAGGTGTGGACAACGAAGAAGGTGACCGGTGTTTTAGAGGGAAGCGACGTTCTTGTGACTGCTTCTGTCGAGGTGGTTCCGGAAAATCTTGTATATTTTATTGACAGCGGTTTTGCAGACGGGAAGATCTCTGCCGCATGGCAGGGAATCAGACGGAGCATGGACTTAAAGAATGAAGCGGCAGACCAGGAATTTGACGGGACATGGGGATACGTGGAAGAGGGAATCTCGCCGCGAAATACCAGCTCCGGAGACAAATATGAGAATGGCTTTTATGCGCAGAAGGACCAGGAAATTGTATATAAACTGGCTTTACCGGCAGGTACCTACCGGTTTGCCAGCGGTTATCAGGAATGGTGGGCGCAGTGGAACAGCGGCCGTTCCATGGCAGTGAGCCTCCGGTACACAGATGCGGAAGGCAGCAGCCAGACGGAAGACCTGGGAACCATAACCCTTGGAAATGACACCGCAGGACATGTGCTGGAGAGCAGCAGGGAATTTGAACTTCCGGCAGACGGAATTGTGGAATTCCATGTAAAGAAAAATGCAGCTCTTGACGTTGTGCTGAGCTGGATTGCAGTGCAGGAAGTGAAGAAGGTTTCTCCTTCCGAAGCGGTCGATCTCGATTATGAGGCATTAAACGTTTACAATATCAACGAGGTAAGAGGTAATTTAACGCTTCCGGAAACCGGAGCGAATGGTACCGTCATTACCTGGGAATCCTCCGATGAGTCCGTCATTGCTGTCACCGGACTGGCTGAGGGAACGCCGATCGGCGTTGTCAGCAGGCCTGTAACAGATACCGATGTCACGTTAACGGCCACAGTCACCGCAGGTGATGTCAGCAGAGAGAAGGTATTTACTGCATCTGTACTGGCTAAGCCGGAGGAGAAGCAGATGGAATCCTACGTCTTCGCTTATTTTAAAGGCGAGGGACTGTCAAACGGCGAACAGATTTATATGGCCTCCAGCAGAGACGGGATGAACTGGGAAGATTTAAATGCATCGAAACCGGTACTGACTTCCAGACTGGGAGAAAAAGGCCTCCGCGATCCCTTTATCATGCGGTCTGCGGAAGGCGATAAATTCTATCTGATCGCCACCGATTTGAAAATCAACGGCAATAACGACTGGACAGCGGCTCAGACCAGCGGCAGCCAGTCCATCATGATCTGGGAGTCTGCCGATCTGGTAAACTGGTCGGACCAGAGAATGGTAAAAGTAGCGGCAGAAGGAGCAGGCTGTACCTGGGCTCCGGAAGCATTTTACGATGAAACCACAGGAGAATACATCGTATTCTGGTCCTCCAAGATTCCGGCCAGCCAGAATGTGGAAAACAACGATTATACCCACCGGGTCTATTATGCAAAGACGAGGGATTTCTATACCTTTACAGAACCGGAGGTCTGGATTGAACTTCACAGCGAGAGCGGTGAGACGCTGAGCGTCATCGATGCCACGGTAATCAAAGTGGGAAATACGTATTACCGTTTTACCAAGAATGAGGCAGCGAAGCCTCATCGGGAGGGACTGCCATCCGGCGGCAAGTACACCATGCTGGAGACCAGTGATTCCCTGCTTGGCCAGTGGACAGAGATTGAGTCCGGCATCAACCAGATAAGCGGCGTGGAAGGCGCCACCGCATTCCGGTTAAACGGAGAACAGAAGTGGTGCCTGCTTCTGGATGATTTTGGAGGAGGCGGTTACTTCCCGCTGCTCACAGACGATATCGGAAGCGGAGCGTTTACGCGTCTGGACTCTTCAGAATATTCCTTCCCCGGGACCATGCGCCACGGAAGCGTCCTGCCGGTTACGGCTGACGAATACGGAGCCATCATGGATGAGTACGGACCTGCGGTTTTAAACAGCCCGGATCTGACGGGGACGGAACTGATGGAAGAGATTATCGGATCGGCAGCACCGGTCTATGAGGATACCTTTGACACGTATGAGACAGACGCCGCTGCAGATAAGAGTGAGGTCCTCGAGAATGAGGATGGAACGAAGCAGTACGTGATGCTGAACGATTCCTTTCTTGTGAAGGAAGATGCAAAAGGAAACAAGTATTTGCAGGCAGCGGCGACGACCAATATAAAGCTGGCTCAGGCAGGGATCGCTGCCGGGGAGGTGACAGGCCTTACGGATGCCCTGATTATGATGGATGTCATGATTCCGGGAACAGAAGAGAACTCTGTCAGATCCTATGCCCAGATCGGTACGGAGGGTGACCGTTCTTATGTGAAATTTGACTTAAAGAACTCGGCTGTCAATATCCGTGAAAATGGCCGGGACGACAGCGCTTCCTATACCTTCGAGCCGGGAGAAACGTATCACGTGGCCGTGCTGTATAAAGATGGATCGGCGTATGCCTATGTCAATGGAAAACTGATCCATAAAAAGGCGGCAAGCTCCTATGAAGAAGCAGGAATGGCCGTAATTGCAGTGGCCACGGGCGGAAAGATCGATAATGTACGGATTTACGATGCCTCTGCAGATGTAAGCGAATATGAGGCTGTCCTGGAATCGATGAAGCAGGTTGATGCGGAAGATTACGACGAAGAAGGCTGGGAAGAATTCGCGGCAGCGCTTAAAAAAGCGGAGAAGCTGATGAAATCGGCAGTGCCTTCCAAGGCGGATTTAGAGTCGGTTTTCCAGGCACTGACAGACGCTTATGAGAAACTGACGGCAGAGACAGAGTACTATACGGATCGCATTAAGATTACCCGGAAGCCTTACCAGACTGAGTACGAGCAGTACGATGATTTTAATCCGGAAGGCATGGAGGTGACCGAATACCGGATCGCCAGCGGCAGCAATGCAGTGAGAAAGACCGTACTTCCGGAAGAAGCCTATGAACTGGAGTATGATTTCTCTGAACTGGGAGACAGAGAGGTGGCAGTATCCTATACGGCGGCCGGAGAAAATGGAGAAGAAGTGATCTTTACGGACTCCATCACCGTAAAAGTCCTGGAAGAAATCGAAGAGGCAGAGTACTATACCTCCAGAATCGCAGTCGCGAAGAAGCCGGATAAGAGGGAGTATTCCATTGGCGAAACCTTCGATGCGTCTGGAATGGAGGTGACGGAGTACTTAAAAGCCAGCGCAAGCAACGCTTCACCGAGAAAACGGGTGCTGTCTGAGGAGGAATATGAGACTGTGTATGATTTCTCAGGAGAAGGAAACCGCAAGGTGACGGTCGCTTATTACGGCACTGACAAAAAGGGCGAAGAAAAGAAGTTTACCGATTACATTGTGGTAAGCGTAATGGCTGACACAAGCAAGGGCGGGTATACGACTGGAATCAGAGTGACAGCCCGTCCGTTTAAGACGGAGTATGAGACAGGCGAAGAACTGGATACCGGCGGCATGATTGTAAAGCGCATGCTGGTAAAAGAAAACGGAGAGAAGGCCGAGGAAATTTTAAGCGAGGGTGATTATACCATCTTCTATGATTTTTCAAAGGCCGGAACGAAAAAGGTTGTCCTCTCTTATATAGCAGAAGGAAAAGACGGAGCAGAGGAAGTCTTTGAGACTGATTTCAAGGTGACGGTGAAAAAGGCCGGATCAGACAAGCCTTCCGGCGGGAACACCGGTTCCGGAGGTTCCTCAGGCAGCAGCTCGGGATCCGGAAGCTCTTCCGGCATCAAAGCAGCTTCCGGGAAGAGAGAGACTTACTATACGGAAGGAAGCTGGAGCAATACGGAAACCGGCTGGCAGTTTAAAAAGGCTGACGGCACCATTCCGAAGAGCGAGTGGATCTACACCGGCTGGGGAGATCAGGATGACTGGTACTTTTTTGATGAAAACGGAAATATGGTAACCGGCTGGCATCTTGCCGATGGAAAATGGTTCTACTTGAATCCGGTTTCTGACGGAACCAGAGGACGGATGGTAACCGGCTGGCAGCTGATTGACGACAAGTGGTACTATTTCAATCCGGTTTCCGATGGAACGAAAGGTGTGCTGACGACTGTTTCAGAATAAGAGAATAATCTCCTTTTAGAAGAAGGACCGAATCTGACAAGCAATGCTTTGGTGGATTTGGTCCTTTTTTCTGCTATTCAAATCGAATGACAGCCTTCAGAACTTCTTCCGGATGCTGTCTGATCAGCTGAAATGCCTCCTCTGTCTGGCTGTAATGGAACGTATGAGTGACAAAGGTTTCCGGATGCAGGCTGCCGTCTTCAAAACCTTCTATGACTTCGTCAAAACAGTTGCAGTTTAATCGGGAGCCGACTATCGTAAGCTCTTTTTTTGTGATATCCGCCATTGAAATGGCAGAAGGCTGATTTTTCAGGCCGATCACGACAATTCGCCCGGCAGGGCAGGCGAGCTGTACCGCTTGCTCAAGCGACAAAGGTGTGCAGACGGTGTCTACAATGACAGGGATTCCCTCTGAATCGGTAAATTCCATAATTTCACATTCCAGATCCTGGAGGGGAATTAAAATGGTTCGGTCTGCCCCCATTTTTCTGGCTTTTTCCAGGCGGGAGGCAACCAGATCGGTTATCATAACTGAGGCTCCGTTTCGTTTGGCTACCTGCATCGCCGCAATCCCTATGGGGCCGGAACCCATGATTAAAACTTTGTCTCCGGCTGTAATCCCACCTCTTCGATTGATCTCCACACCGATCGTAAACGGTTCCACCATACTCAGCAAAGACTGGTCAAAAGCGGTGTGGAACTTATGGACATTGCTCTCTGGAACACATACATATTCGCAGAAGCCTCCGTCTCGATGAACACCCAGTACTTCGAGAGAAGAACATACGTTATGGCGTCCAATCCGGCAGGCATAGCAGTGACCGCAGCTCAAGACCGGATCTACGGAAACCAGATCTCCTTTTTTTACCGTATGTACGGAGGAACCGGTTTCTGTTACAATACCGCCGAACTCGTGTCCGATCAGGCGTGGGTAGGTGGCGAGTGAATTTGTTCCATTCCAGATTCCCATGTCAGAGCCGCAGATGCCGCAGGAAGTGATTTTTATGAGTACATCATTGGGAGTTTTTATCGTGGGTGTCGGAATATTTTCAATGTTAAGCTGAAACGGCTGGGGTATTTTAATTGCTTTCATACTGTGATCTCCTGTATTTTGTAAATTGATATATCAGTTGCATGTGATAAATATAAGGTATATATGCAAAAATATCAATAATAAAACATAACTAATATATTAATCTAAAATTGTACATGTTTCACAAATCCCATATATATTTATTTGATGTTATGATTTATTGACGAAAGTATACATATGTGCTACTATTTTTATAGAAAATGTGTTTTTTAAGAAAAAATATTACAGAAAACTTATAAATGATAGGACCAATGAGAAAAAAGTGATATATTAGATGAGGAGAAATATATGAAGGTATTTGAAAAAAAACAGATGGAGAATAACAGAGAGTATGCATATCGGCTGTTGAGAGATAATATCATGACGTTTCGACTTGTTCCGGGCCAGTCTCTCAATGAGAATGAACTTTCGGAGCTGATGCATGTCAGCCGAACTCCGGTACATGAGGCAATTTTGATGCTGAAGGAGGAATCGTTAGTTGACGTGTTCCCCCAGAGTGGGTCGAGAGTGTCGGGGATTGACTTGGAGACGTTGAACGAGGGGCTGTTTTTAAGGCTTCAGGTAGAACCTGTAATCATATCACAGACAGCGGGAAATCTTACCAAAGAACAGATTGTGCGGTTGAAAGAGAATCTGGAGGCGCAGGAGACAGCCGCTTTGCAGGAAACGTACTTGGATACATTTTTCAAGATTGATGATGAATTTCATCGCATGATTTATGAATTTGCGAAAAAGGCAAGAGTCTGGCGGGCAGTAAGGAGTGTCTGTTCCCACTATGACAGGGTCCGTTATCTCGATGCGATTGATACAAAGGCAAATATCCAGATTTTTGTGGAAGAGCATAAGACGATATATAGCAGCCTGCTGTCAGGAGAAATCGTTGACTTTGATTTTCCGAAGTTTTATGAAGGCCACCTGGCTACCTACCGAAAGCATTTTCGGCAGATGCTTGAGAAATATCCGGAATATTTTAATCTGTAACAGAGAATAAAAGAGGGAAAGCCGTGAAAAATATTTTTTATAAGCTGAGCGTGAGAAATAAACTAATGGTGGTTCTGTTACCGCTTGTTTCTCTGTTCATTATTATTACAGGAACTGTATGTTACTTTTTATCCTCCGCACAGCTGAAGATCAATTCGGAAAAGCTTCTGGAGGATGCCGTCCATCAGGCCAGCGTGCGACTGGAGGAACGGTTTAAGATAGCATATTCTGCGGCAATCTCTCTGACGAATTCCGAAAGCCTGAAGTATTTTACATTTGTTTATGACGGAGAGACTATGGATAAGGAGTTTCTGATCAATAATCAGGAACTTAAGCAGCAGATTACCAGAATTTGTGTGGATTACCCTGATGTGATGGATTCCGTTGTTTTTAAGACAAAACATGACTACTCACTCTCGTATTCCAGCTACGCTTCGCCGTATGTGATTACTGAGAGTTTTGGGGAAATGCTGAAAAAAGTACGGATTGAGCAGCGTGGAGAACTGTTTCGCTATGCATGGCGCAGTTTACACGAAGAGGATCTGCTTCCTACGAGCCGGAAGCGAAATGTAATTTCTCTGTATTGTGTGGCTGGTAACGAAAATTCTGATGCAGGGATGCTTCTGGTAATTAATATGCTTCCGGAATCAGTGGCTGGTATTTTGAGAGATATTACCACGAGCCGCGGCAGCGTATCGGGAATTTTGGCGGAGGACTCGGTTCTGTATGATGGTGCTGAAAAAAAAGAGGTATTGAGAGAGGAAGACAGAGAGAAGCTGCTTCATGCAGAGCTGGAGGGTTCCTATATTTCACAGGATCTCAATGGGGAAAAAATACTGATCTCTTACGAAAGACTGCAATTGAATGGCTGGGTGATTTTTTCCGCAGTGCCGCTTAAGAGTCTGATGGCCGGCAATGAGTTTATCGGTGTGATGATTGCAGTCTGCGTAGTGATCATGCTTTTGGTATCTTCCGTTCCCATTATTGTATTTTCCAGATATATGTCAGATGATATCAAACGGATTGCATGCCAGCTGGAGCAGTATGAGGCGGGAGATAAAACCATAATATTTGAGACGAAGGATGAAAAGGAGATTGGTGAACTGGTAGACGGATTGAATGCATTTGTGGCAACGATTAACTGTCAGATCAGTACAATTGAGGATATATCGGAAAAGAAGCGTAAGGCAGAACTGCTGTTGTTACAGTCACAGATTAATCCGCATTTTCTCTACAATACCCTTATTTCTATCCAGGCATTAATAAATGCGAAGGATTATGACAGGGTGAGCAAAATGTATGAGTCTGTGGTGCGCTTCTACGTGCTGAGCTTAAGCAAGGGAATGGAGAGGGTAAAAATATCCGGTGAGCTGGACTTGATCCGTCACTATCTGACCATTCTCCAGATGAGGTATGATAACAGTTTTGAGTGGTGTATGAATGTGGATGACGAGATCCTGAACTGTGAGATTCCCAAGTTAACACTACAGCCAATTGTAGAGAATGCCATCGATCACGGGCTGCGCCGTCAGAGTAAGAAGGGGATCCTGGATATTTCCGGCTGCCGTTTTGAGGATAAAGTGATTTTAACCGTATGGGACAATGGTGGAGGGATCAGTGAGAATAAACTGGCTGAATTGAATCAATATATTAAAATGGATGCGCCAGGGGATAAGGAAGTCGAGCATTTTGGCCTGTGGAACTGCAATCAGCGTATTGAGCTGTATTATGGGAAGGAATACGGTATCGAACTGGAAAGCGTGGAATCGATTTATACAAGTACGCTGATTACGCTTCCCTATACAGGGGAGAATGGAGGGGAATGGAATGACGAAACTTTTGATTGTTGATGATGAAAGGATTATCAGGGAGGACTTAGCACTGAATCTTCCGTGGAGGCAGCATGGCATCGAACTTGTTACCCCCGCCGGGAATGGACGGGAGGCAGTCGAGGTGATTGAGAGGGAGAAACCGGACATCGTTCTGGCCGATATCAATATGCCGGTTATGGACGGGCTGGAGTTGGCGGCATGGCTGGCGGAAAATCATAAAGAAATTAGAATCATGTTTCTTACGGGGTATGATGATTTTAAATATGCGAAGCGTGCTCTGGAGCTGCATGTGCAGGATTATATCTTAAAATATGAATCGAGGGAAAAGATTATTGAAGCGGTCAAACGGTGTGAACTGGAATACCATGAGGCCAGGAAAGGAGAGACACTGATCCAAAAGTCAAAATCACTGCTGCAGTCCCGCTTTTTAACCCAGCTGATTATGGGAATCGCAGAGGAACAGGCGCTTGGTGAGTTTGAAAAAAAGAACAGGTTTGATATCTGTGATCCAATGTTTTATCTGGTACTCCTTCACATGGACTGTCAGGACAGTTACTTGAAAAGCGAAGGTCCTAATACCAATGAAATCTATGCATTTTCTGCAATTAACATTTTTAGGGAATTGGCGGAAGCTGAATTGCCGGAAAAAGATGTTTCCGTGTATTTTGGTACGTATGACGGTCAGGTTTTCGCTGTATTTGCGTTTCGGAAGGCCGGATACCGGGAGGAGTTCTCAAAATTGCTGGAAAGCGTGGTTGAGAATCTGAGAAAATTTTTAAATATGAAAGTAAAAATTGCCGTTAGTCAGGAATACCATCGGTTGAGTCAGACTGACGATGCATATAATGAGTCTTACCGGCTGCTGGAACTTATGAAGCTGGGGGACAGCGGCGCTGTGGTACACTGCTCAGATGGAAACTGCCGTCTGGTTAAGAAAAATGCCATAATGGAGGAGATCGAGGATTATATTATGGAACAGTATTCTGTTCCCGGTTTAAGCCTTAACGATCTGGCAAACCATATTCATCTTTCTCCGGCCCATTTGTGCAGGATTATCAAGAAAAATAAGAATACGAATTTCATGGCATGGCTTACCAGCGTGAGAATCGAAAAGGCGGCTTCCCTAATGAAGACGACCGATGACCGGATCTATGAGATATGCGAGAAGGTGGGATACAATAATCCGCAGTATTTCAGCGTAATATTTAAGAAGTATATGGGGGTGAGCCCCAGAGAATATATGGAGAAATAAAGTATTTGGCGATTCCGATTCAGGGAGCCGCTTTTCTTATTTTTCCACAGGCTGCAAATAATCAAAATTCCAAACGTTTATATCAATCTGATTAATGTACTTTAACTCTTTTTTTTATTAGGATGATTAAAAAGAAGAAAAGAGAGGGCAATACAGATGCGAGGAAAAAAAAGACTGGATCATTATTATCCATATCTGCTTATTTTACCGACAGTCCTGTTGATTATTATATTTATTATGATACCAATTCTGGATGTGTTTAAGCTGAGCGCGCAGGATTACTCGACCAACAGTCTGAGCGGAGTCGGCACGTTTGTCGGATTTGAGAATTTCAGAAAGATTCTGATGGAGGATGAAGTATTTCGCAAGGCGGCGGGAATCAGTCTGAAATGGGTGGCATGCACGGTGGCAGGACAACTGGTGATCGGGATGGGGATTGCCCTTCTGCTGAACCAGAAAGTCTGGTTTCGCGGGTTATTCCGTTCGGTTACATTCATGCCATGGGCGGTATCCGGAGTACTCGCCACTATGCTGTGGACCATTATGTACAACCAGAATGTGGGCGTGATCAATGACCTGCTTATCAAGGCTGGTATTCTGGAAAAGGGGGTGGCATGGCTTTCCAACCCCCATACAACCTTCTGGGCGGTGGTGGTGACAGAACTGTGGAGAGGAATCCCGTTCTTTGCCATTATGATTTTGGCAGGCCTTCAGTCGATTCCGGAGGAAATCTATGAATCCTGTAACGTGGATGGCTGTGGAGGTTTTCGGAAGTTTCTCTATATTACACTGCCGTATTTAAAAGAAAGCCTTGTGTTTTCCACGTTGCTCCGATGTATCTGGGAATTTAATTCCATCGACTTAATCTTTACTATGACGAATGGAGGTCCGCTGCGGCTTACCACAACGCTTCCGGTATATTTGATGCAGAGGGCAGTGGTTGGCGGCCAGTACGGGTACGGTTCCGCCATGGCTGTGATGATGGGAGCGGGACTTCTGGTATTTGCATTCCTGTATTTGAAAATTACCCGCTATGGGAGGGAAGATGTATGACGAACAAACAGAAACGAACGGTAAAACGAATTCTTGGAATTTATATTCCCCTGTGTGTGACGGCGCTTTTTACAATTGCGCCTATTTTATGGAGTTTGATCACTTCTCTGAAAGAGCCTGGATCGGTTTTTAAACTGCCGGTACAGTATTTCCCAAGCCCGGCTACCCTGAAGAATTTTGTAACTGTTTGGGGAAGAAATAAATTTTCTCTCTATTTTGGAAACAGCCTTTATATCGGGGTTCTTTCCGTTGTATTTATTGTGATACTTGCCATATTAAACGGTTATGCGTTGGCGAGATTTAAGTTTAAGGCAAAGGGGGCATTTCTCTCTCTTCTGCTGCTCACTCAGATTATGCCGGTGATCATCTACATTGTGCCGCTGTTTTTAACCTTTAACAAATTTGGGCTGATCAATACGAGAGCGTCTGTTATTTTGTTTTACGTTGTGTCGCAGACACCGTTTAATTCTCTGCTGATGAGAGGCTTTGTGTCTGACATACCGGTTGAGATCGAGGAAGCGGCCATGGTGGACGGCGCGGGAAGATTTTATATTATTACGAGAATGATACCGAAACTGATTCTTCCGGGGATTGTGGCGACCAGCGCGTTTGCTTTTGTGGGCTGTTGGAATGAGTTTCAGGTAGCATTTTCCTTTATTACACAGCAATCGAAGTTTACGATTCCGGTAGCCCTTAAATCTCTGGTCACCGAGGCGTCGGTGGATATGGCGGCATTGGCGGCCAGCAGCATTATTGCGCTGATTCCTCCGATTATCCTCTTTGCTTTTATTCAAAAGCACTTAATCAGTGGTATGGCGGCGGGAGCGGTGAAAGGTTGATGAGGAAAGAAAATGAATCAGACGGAAAGTTATGAGATAGAACGGGTCAGCCAGATCTTATCGGTGCTTAAGGCGGCTGTCAAAAAGAATGTGACAGTTCCGGAAAAATTGAGGTATGCGCCCGAAAAGCTGAATTTTAATCAATTGCCTGTTTTTCAGGAGTTTAGGAATGGGGGCTCCTGGGGAGGTTTTGACCAGTATGGCTGGTTTCAGTGCCACTTTGAGATTCCGGAGGAAACAGAGGGCTGCGGACTCTGGATTGAGATTACGCAGAATAAGAGAGACTGGTATGCACAGAATCCCCAATTTCTGCTTTACTGCAATCAGATTCCGATGCAGGGATTTGATATTTACCATGAAGAATGCCTGATCACAGAACATGCACGCGGCAAAGAGACAGTGTGTATAGATATTGACGCCTGGTCGGGCATGGTTCTTAAGGAGGTGAGCTGGGATAACAGGGAAAACCTCCCGGGGATACTATCCATTCGTTTTTATGAAAAAGACTGCAATACGGAACAGCTTTATTACGATATGAAATCGATGCTGGATACTGCGGTCTGCTGCGGAAAGGAGAGCGACGAAGGAATTATCCTGCTTCACGCTCTGCATGAGGCTGTCAATCTTCTGGATTTAAGAGAGATTGGGAGCGAGTCCTATGACAACAGCATAAAAGAAGCGGCAAAATACTTGAAAGAGGAATTTTTTTTGAAACAGTGCGGTTCAAATGGAAAGAAGGCCAGATGCGTAGGCCACACGCACATTGACGTGGCCTGGATGTGGCAGAAATCGCATACAAGAAATAAGACTGTGAGAAGCTTTCAGACAGCGCTAAAGCTGTTGGAGGAATATCCGGAATTCATATTTATGTCGAGCCAGCCGCAGCTTTACGAATACTTCCGGGAGGCGCAGCCGGAGGAGTTTGAGAAAATTAAAAAGTATACGACCCTCGGACGATGGGAGGCGGAAGGCGGCATGTGGGTGGAGGCGGACTGTAATCTGACCAGCGGAGAGAGCCTGATCCGTCAGTTTCTGGAAGGAAAGCAGTATTTTAAAGAGCAGTTTGGAACGGAAAGCAGAATACTCTGGCTGCCGGATGTGTTTGGATATTCGGCAGCCCTGCCCCAGATCTGCCGGAAATGCGGGATAGACTATTTCATGACGACGAAGATTAGCTGGAATGAACAGGATCAAATTCCATATGATACATTTTTGTGGAAGGGAATAGACGGCAGCGAGCTGCTGACCCATTTTTCACCGTCCAGACAGTTTGACCATGTGGAATATAATTCATTTGGGTTTGCCCGAAGCCCGCATATAACGACGTACAATGCCGAACTGTCGCCGGATTACGTTATGGGCGGCTGGAAACGCTATGCACAGAAGAGCCTGAACACGGAATTTTTAATGCCCTGTGGTTTTGGAGACGGTGGAGGCGGAACGACAAGAGAGATGGTGGAGTGTGGAAAGCGTATGAGCTATGGCCTGCCGGGCGCACCTGAAGTGCAGTTTTCCACGGCTGGAGAATTTTTTGAGAAGCTGGAGGTGGATACTGAGGGGAATCCGGCGCTCCCCGTGTGGTATGGGGAGCTTTATCTCGAATTTCATCGCGGTACCTATACCTCTGTTGGTGAAATCAAGCGTCTCAACCGTATTGCGGAGACCCTGCTTCAGCGATGTGAGTTTCTTTACAGCTTACTGGCACAGGCGGAAGGGCCGGAAATTTATCCGTACAGGAAGTTAAAGCAATGGATTCGGATAATTCTGACCAACCAGTTCCACGATATTCTGCCGGGATCTGCAATTGACGCCGTCTACGACGACTGCCGAAAGGAGTACGAGGAGATTCTGCCGGAAATGGAGTCTACGGCGGTTCAGGCGATGGAGCGGATCGCAGGAAAATGGAGCGGCCGGAGCCTTATTGCTTTTAACACGTTTGGCTTTGCGAGAAATTCCCGGATTTTATTCGCATGTGACAGCGACGCGGAGGTACTGGTTTTAACCGGTGAAGATGGGATGGGTATTCCCGCTCAGAAGACGCCTGACGGGCAGTACTGTGCCGAACTGAAAGCGGTTCCGGGCGCAGGTGCATTTCGTTACCGGATCAGGGAAACATGCGAACACGGTGGATTTACTATTACATACAGAGACAATATAATTGAGTCACCGTATTATAAAATCCGCCTCAATGAAAATGGAACAATGGCCTCCCTCTATGACAGGGAAGCAGACCGGGAACTGTTAGGCGGAGCCGCAAACGTGCTGGAAGTGTATGAGGACAGACCGTACCAGTATGATGCGTGGGAGCTGAGTCCGTATTACAGGGAAAAGAGGTATGAGCTGAACCACTGTACGGAGGCTGAACTTGTAGAGCAGGGACCTGTCAGGATCGGCCTGCGGTTTGTCTATCGGTATCTCTCCTCAACGGTAAGGCAGACTCTCTACGTCTACAGCAATTCCAGGCGGCTGGATTTTGTGACCGATATTGACTGGCAGGAAGAACATTTGCTGCTGAAAGCGGCATTTCCGGTAAATATCGTTTCACAGAAGGCGGTTTATGAAATACAGTTTGGTACAGTTGAGCGGCCGACCCATACGAACACTTCATGGGACGCGGAAAAATTCGAAACGTGTGCCCAGCGATTTGCTGATCTGTCGGAAGGAAACTATGGAGTATCACTCTTAAGTGACTGTAAGTATGGGTATGATATTCATGATGGGGTAATGCGCCTGTCGCTTCTTCGTTCTGCGGTGTTCCCGAACAGACAGGACAGAGGGTTCCACCACTTTACGTACTCCCTTTATCCTCATCCGGGAGATTATCGGGAGGCGGGAGTATTTCAGGAGGCGTATGACTTATTAAGCCCTGTTCCGGCACTTTTCTCTAAGGTGGAGGGACAGCAATGCGGAGCGTTCCCCCGCCGGCTGGCCATCTGCAATACGCCGGGAATATTTATTGAGACGGTAAAAAGGGCGGAGGATGGAGACGGCTGGATCATCAGAGCTTATGAAGGTTTTGGAAACCGCGTGAAGGCTGGTATTGAGATCATCACGGAAGCCCCCTGTACGCTGAAGGAGTGCGATATGCTGGAGCGGGGCGGAACAGAACTTTCGGCTGTCGGAAACTGTTTCACAGTTGTTTTTAATCCGTTTGAAATCAAAACATTTCGAATGCAAAAATAACAAACATTTCTGCAAATCTGGTTAATGGAGTTTTGCAGAAGGTAAAGATATAATGATACTATCAAAATACAGGTACAAAAAGAGTGCCGAAGTAAGGAGGATACAATGAGAAGGAAGCTTGCACTTGTTTTAACGGTGATTGCCGGTTTGTCTTTGGCAGGATGTTCTGCAAAGCCAGGGAATGAGACAACCGCAGAGGTGAAAACGCAAGGGGAAACAACCGTGGGGGAGAGCGCTGAAAAGGCGCAGGAGAGCAGTGAAAAGAGCGGGGAGACCAAAGGGGAAACGGTCAAACTAACATGGTGGATGGAGATGAGTACGCCAGAGTTAAATGAAGCATATGAAGCAGCGGCCGCAGCCTATATGGAGAAGAATCCTAACATTGAAATTGAGTTTCTGGGAATTCCGGGAAATTCTGCGGACGCCAAGGCAAAGCTGGATATGGCGTTTGCCACAGATTCTGCGCCGGATATCTTTGAGTGTGCCATGCCGGAATTTATTGCCAGAGGAAACGTACTTCCACTGGATGGCTATTATGAAAAATCTGAGCTTTATGGAAAAGTAAATGAGGAGGCGATCCGGGCGGATGCAAATCTGGATCCGAAAAAAGAACACCTCTACTATTTTCCGGCTTTCATGGATTTCAGAAACTTCTGGATCCGCCCGGATATTTACGCGGAAAAGGGTGTAGAGATTCCGGAAACCTGGGATGAATTCTTTGAAAGTGTGAAAAAGGTGGCCGATCCAGATAATAATCTTTACGGAACTACGATCCGCGGCGGATCCGGCGGAGCGTTCAATGTGATGTGTATGGCGTACGCCTACTCGGGGATTCCCCATGCTTTTGATGAAAATGGAAAATCAACCATGAACGATCCGCTTCATGTTGAATTTGTTGAAAAATATTTTGACCTTTATAAGAAATATACGTCAGAGGATGATTTAAATAAAGGCTGGACAGAGATCGCCGCCTCTTTCACCTCAGGCTCCACGGCATCTATTTTTCATAATCTTGGTTCCGCACATATGATTTCAGAGACATTTGGAGGAGATGAGACAAAATTCCAGATGATGCCGTTTTTGAAGAGCGTCAACGGAGAACAGTGCCATCCGGAGGTAGGCGTAATGGGCTTCGGCATCTCAGCTTCCACAGAGCATCCGGACGAGGCGTGGGATTTCATCCAGTTTTTGAGCTCTGAAGGAACGGAGTACTGGGTAGAGAGCCGCGGAGGAATTCCGACCGAGCAGTCTGCACAGAAGGCGGACTGGGTGATGGAAAAGGATTACTACCAGAAGGCGATTTCAATTATGAACGATGAAAATACCGTTTTTTTTGAAGTACCGACATACCTTACAAACTATGTAAATATTGAAAATAATATTGCACAGCCGAAGCTGCAGGAGTGTATGGCAGGAATCTGTACCGCCCAGGAGTTCCTTGATGCATGGGCCGACGCCATGACGGAAGAAAAAGCGCGGTATGACGCAGAAAATGGGAATTAAACAGGAAGGAGCCTATCCATGGCAGAAAGAACAGCGAGACTTGTAATTGACCGTGCGGCAGTAACGGATGCGATCGACAGAAGGTTATTCGGCTCTTTTATCGAACACCTGGGTAGGGCTGTGTACGGCGGTCTCTATCAGCCCGGGCACCCGGAAGCAGACAGCCGCGGATACCGGCAGGATGTGATAAAACTTGTGAAGGAGCTCGGTGTTTCCGTGATCCGGTATCCGGGAGGCAACTTTGTTTCCGGATACCGGTGGGAAGATGGAGTAGGACCAATGGCGCAGAGACCACGAAGGCTTGAACTGGCCTGGCGAAGCATGGAATCGAATGAGGTAGGGCTGAACGAATTTGCAGAATGGGCGAAGCTGGTAAATTCTGAGGTCATGATGGCAGTCAATCTGGGGACGAGAGGAATCAGCGACGCCTGTAATCTGTTGGAATACTGCAATCATACATCTGGTACAAAATACAGTGATTTACGTATCAGCCACGGGGTAAAGGAGCCGCATAAGATTAAACTGTGGTGTCTTGGTAATGAAATGGACGGTCCATGGCAGATCGGTCACAAGACGATGGATGAGTATGGAAGGCTGGCGGCGGAGACGGCAAAGGCCATGCGTCTGATCGATCCGGAGATCGAGCTGGTATCCTGCGGAAGCTCACAGATGTCCATGCCTACGTTTCCTGAATGGGAAGCTGCTACGCTGGAACACACCTATGATTTTGTAGATTATGTGTCCATGCACCAGTATTATGGCAACCGCCAGGATGATTCTATGGATTATCTGGCCCAGTCTGACGATATGGAGCAGTTTATCAGGACGGTAACGGCCGTCTGTGACTACATAAAGGCCAAAAAACGCGGCAGAAAGAATATTAATATCAGTTTTGACGAGTGGAATGTATGGTTTCATTCCAAGGCTCAGGAGAAGGATACGGTCCAAAACCATCCATGGCAGCAGGCACCTCATCTGTTGGAGGATATCTATAATATGGAAGATGCACTGATGGTAGGGCTGATGCTGATTACCCTGCTCAAACATGCCGACCGCGTAAAAATTGCCTGCATGGCTCAGTTGATCAACGTCATAGCGCCTGTTATGGCAGAGGAGAACGGCACCGCCTGGAGGCAGACAATATTCTATCCGTTTTATCATGCGGCTTTATATGGAAAAGGTGTGGTTTTGCAGCCGATCGTCAATTCGCCCCTGCATGAGACGTCGGCCCATGGGCTGGTCACGGATGTGGAATGCGTATCTGTGTATGAGGAAGAAGCTGGCCTGCTGACTGTCTTTGCGGTAAACAGGAATATTGAGGAAAATGTAATTTTGGATATTGACCTGAGAAGCTTTGAGGGGTATGAGCTTTTGGAGCATCTCGTTCTGGAAGGCGATTTAAAGCAGTGCAATGGTCCTGAAGGGGAAAAAATCCGGCCGATACGGGCAGAACGCTCAATAAAGGAAACAGGAAAGCTTTCCAGTATGCTGGGAAAAGCGTCATGGAACGTGATCCGAATGAAAAAAAATAAAGAGACAGTTTGATAGAGAACCACAGACAGCGCTTATCTGTAAAGACGCTGCCTGTGGTTTTTATTAAGTGAGTGGGTTACCATGATGGCGTCGGTGGCCCTTGATCTGAAACTGCCTGCTTTTTCTTCCACAAATCGTTTCCCGGATTAAATTGACTTCTGCCATGGAACAATGATATAATTTTTACTTAATGAGCAGAAGGAGATATGATATGGGAGAAGACGGAATCCGCCTGAATAAATTCTTAAGCGGGGCTGGAATCTGTTCCAGAAGGGAAGCAGACCGGCTGATTGAAGAAGGTAAGGTGACGGTCGGCGGAAGAACCGCCGTTCCGGGCCAGAAGATAAAAAAGGGAGAAACAGTTGTCTGTAATGGACGTACAATCGCAGCAGGTTCCAGGGGCGCGGAGAAGAAACCGGAGCGTGTGCTCTTAGCTGTGCATAAACCGTGCGGAATTGTCTGTACCACCTCGGACAAGGACCGTGCTCCCAATATTGTGGACATGGTGGACTGTCCTGTGCGGATTTATCCGGCAGGACGCCTCGATAAGGAGTCCGAAGGGCTGATCCTGATGACTAACCAGGGCGACTTGGTCAACCGGATGATGCGCGGCAGCAGCGGCCATGAGAAAGAGTATCTCGTATGGATTGACCGGCCGGTGAAGCCGGAATTTATTCAGAAAATGAGAAAGGGAGTATTCCTTCCAGAGCTTGATGTGACGACAAAGCCGTGTTTTGCAGAGAAGACGGGAGAAAAATCGTTCCGTATTGTCCTGACCCAGGGACTGAACCGCCAGATTCGCAGGATGTGCGAACAGCTTGGCTGTAAGGTGCGGAAGCTGAAGCGCGTCAGAATCATGAATATCGAGCTGGGCGATCTAAAAGCCGGCGAATCACGGCCGGTGTCAAAGAAGGAATACGCGGAGCTGATGCGCCGGCTGGAACATACTTCCGGCCTTTCCTTAAAGGATCGGGAGGAAAAACAAAAAAAAGACTCCGGAAAACGGAAATGATGCATGGAAAACTGCTGTTTCCGGTATGATATGGAATAGGAAAGAACGCAGTGAAAAGGAGATTGTAAGTGGACGAGAAAATCAGCAGAATGAAAGAACTGGCTGCCACTCTTACGGCCGCGGCGAAAACGTATTATCAGGAAAGCCGTGAGATCATGAGCAACTATGAATACGATAAATTATATGACGAACTGGCGGAGCTGGAAAAGGAGACCGGAGTCGTGCTGTCCAAGAGTCCGACTCAGAGCGTGGGATATGAGGTTCTCTCCGAGCTTCCGAAGGAACGCCATGAGAGCCCCATGCTTTCGCTGGACAAGACGAAGAGTACCGCCGATCTGCAGGAATGGCTGGGCGATCAGACGGGAATTCTCTCCTGGAAGCTGGACGGCCTGACCGTCGTACTCACTTACAGCGGCGGAACACTTAAAAAGGCTGTCACCCGCGGCAACGGAGAGATCGGAGAAGTGATTACCAGCAATGCCAGAGTATTTGCCAATGTACCGGTTACCATCTCCTTTCAGGGGGAACTGGTCCTGCGGGGGGAGGCTGTAATCCGTTATTCAGAATTCAATCGGATCAATGAAGCAATCGACGACGTGGATGCCAGATACAAGAATCCCAGAAATTTATGCAGCGGCTCGGTCCGTCAGCTGAACAGCCAGATCACGGCGGAGCGGAACGTGAATTTCGAGGCATTTGCACTGGTAACAGCTGAGGGCGTGGATTTTAACAACTCCAGGAAGGAACAGTTTGAGTGGCTGAAGAGACAGGGCTTCGATGTGGTGGAATACAGAACCGTTACGGCGGATACGCTGCCGGAAGCGGTAGAAGCGTTTGCCGAGGCTGTATCCGGATACGATATTCCTTCCGATGGTCTGGTCCTTCTCCTGGACGATATCGCCTATGGAGAATCCCTGGGACGGACGGCAAAATTTCCGAGAAACGCGATTGCTTTTAAATGGGCGGACGAGATCAGAGAGACGAAGCTCCAATACATTGAGTGGAGTCCGTCACGGACCGGCTTAATCAATCCGGTCGCCGTATTTGATCCGGTGGAGCTGGAGGGAACCACGGTAAGCCGTGCCAGCGTGCATAATTTGAGCATCATGGAATCGCTGGCCCTGGGGGAGGGCGATGCCATCACCGTTTACAAAGCCAATATGATTATTCCGCAGATTGCCGATAACCTGACCAGAAGCGGGAAGATACAGATTCCGGAGAAATGTCCGGTCTGCGGCGGCAGGACGGAGGTCCGCCAGGCAGGCGATGTCCGCAGCCTTTACTGCACCAATCCCGACTGCCAGGCCAAGCGGATCAAGAGCTTTTCCCTGTTTGTCAGCCGCGATGCGCTGAATATCGACGGCCTGTCAGAGGCAACGCTGGAGAAATTTATCGGCGCGGGATTTATTAAGGAGTTCGCTGACATTTTCCATCTTGACCGGTATGAGGAGACGATTACCCAGATGGAGGGCTTCGGGCAAAAATCGTATGATAACCTGATCCGGGCGACGGAAGCAGCCTCTCACACGACGCTTGCACGCATGGTTTACGGCCTCGGAATCTCAGGAATCGGTCTCGCCAATGCGAAGATGCTGTGCCGGAAATTTAAGTTCGATTTTGACCGGATGCGCCATGCCACAGCGGAGGAGCTGGTAGAAGTCGATGGGATCGGCGCCGTTCTGGCTGATGCGTGGATCCGTTACTTTGCAGATGAGAAGAATCAGGAGACTGTGGACCACCTTCTTTCTGAGCTGACTTTTGAACAGGAGGAAGAATCGGCGGAGGAAGCGGTCTTTGAAGGGATGACCTTTGTAATCACCGGCAGTGTAGAGCATTTCGCCAACCGAAACGAACTTAAGGAGGCCATCGAAGCGCGGGGGGGCAAGGCCACAGGCTCTGTGACTTCGAAGACAACGTACCTGATCAACAATGACGTGACGTCTAATTCTTCCAAGAATAAGAAGGCAAAGGATTTAGGCGTGCCGATTATATCAGAGGAAGAGTTTATCAAGATGCTGGGGGAATAAGCGATGCCGATTAAAGTACAAAAAGATCTGCCTGCAAAGGCCATACTGGAAAAAGAGAATATCTTCATCATGGCGGAGGACCGGGCACTGAGCCAGGACATCCGCCCTCTGGAGATCCTTATATTAAATCTGATGCCGGTGAAGGAGGACACGGAGACGCAGCTTCTGCGGGCGCTCTCCAACACGCCTCTTCAGGTGGACTGCACTTTTTTGATGCTGGCCACCCATACGTCGAAAAATACGTCGGCCAGCCATTTAAACAAATTTTACGTCTATTTTGATGAGATTAAGAATAAGAAGTTCGACGGCATGATCATTACCGGGGCGCCTGTAGAGAATCTGGAGTATGAGGAAGTGAATTACTGGGATGAGCTCCAGACGATTATGGAGTGGGGCAAGACCCATGTGACGAGTACATTACATATCTGCTGGGGAGCCCAGGCCGGACTCTATTACCATTACGGGATTCCGAAATATAAGCGGGAGAAGAAGCTTTCCGGTATTTACCGCCACAGGGTTTTAGACCGTAAGGTGCCGCTGGTGCGCAGCATGGACGATTACATTATGGCTCCCCATTCCCGTTATACGGAGGTGCGCAGAAAAGACATAGAAAAAAATCCGGAGCTGGTGGTTCTGGCTGAGTCGGATGAGGCGGGAGTATTTTTAGTGATGAAGCGTGACGGAAGCCAGGTGTTCGTACAGGGCCATCCGGAATATGACCGCATGACGTTAAACAACGAGTATCACAGGGATTTAAAAAAGGGACTGAACCCGGAGCTGCCCTGCAATTACTATGAGGACAACGATCCCTTCGCGGTTCCGGTTCTTTCGTGGAGAAATGCGGCAAATACACTGTATGGTAACTGGCTGAATTTCTACGTATATCAGATCACGCCCTATGACCTGGAGGGGAATCCCTGTAAGACGCTGTATTGACAAAACGCTTGTAAAATCAAGCCTTTTCGGGTATAGTAAAAGATATCCGAAACGAATAAACGGGGGAAAAGTACCATGAAATATGAAAATGCCGGCCAGATGAATTTTTTCTCGGAAATGGCGGAACATCAGATTTCAGCACGTGAATTTTTCAGCAACGTTCTGCTGGATTCTCTGGATCGAAATTTTGGCTTGAAGCATGTGCTGATTTCCTATTTTGATACACATGGGAGATTTCTCTCATGGATCAACCGGAATGGCATTCTGCTGGACTGTGAAGAGCATCCATACAGGAAGTTCGTTGCCAATGATGTGATCAGACATGTCGTTTATCAGGATGCGGTCCGTGATCATCTGACCTATTTTAATGTGCTCCCCAGGCTGTATAAGTCTACTGACATCATAAGCCCTGTCGATTACGCCCACTCCGCCTACGTCCGCTTTCTGGAGGAAAATTTCCATGCGCATTACAGTGTGACCATGGCATTCGGCATTAATGCATACATCCAGGTGGCATTTTTTAAGAGTGAGGAAAGCGGGGACTTTACGGACAAGGAGATCGAGGCGTTAAACGAGATCTATGTCTATGTGGCCAATTCCTACAAGAATTTCAAAAAGTACGAACAGGCCAAGATCGTATCAAATATTCAGAGTGAGATTATATCCTCCGGTGAAAAAGCATATTTTGTGACAGATGATTTTATGCACATCATGAGCTATAATAAGACGGCGCAGAATTACTTAAAAGAGATTTTGGGGCCGTCTGTGGCTGATCAGATCAGCACCACAACACCGTGCAGCTGGCTTCCGTTTCTTTTGGGAGGCGAGGAGAATAACAACACGGCTGACCGCGTCCAGACGCGGGTGATCAAAAATTATATTTTTACAATCTACACCTACGATCAGAGCTATTCCAACGGAATCATAGACCGGTATCACTGGATAACTATCTCCAGGAAAGAGGATGGAAAGCTTTTGGACGGCACCGGTACGATGCTGCCGCTGACGCAGGCGGAACAGAGAGTGGCGGAGCTGATGTACAATGGCCTGACCTATAAGGCCATTGCCGATGAGCTGGTGATCAGCTACCATACGGTGAAGAAGCACGTACAGAACATCTACACCAAGTGCGGGGTGAAAAGCCGGTTTCAACTGTATAAGTGGCTGGAGAACAGAGAGCAGTAAAAGAGTTTCAGGCGGAATCACAGACGGGACATTGTCCTGTCCGGGGTTCCGCCTGATTTGTTTTTTCCCGGTCTCTGGGTTCTGACTGCCTTCCTGTTTGTCGAAATAGGGAACATTCCCTATATGAAATACTACAGATGGCCACTTTTATCGATAAAAAAGGTTTGATATAATTTTAACATACAAGAGAAAGTGAACATTGGGAGGAGGGGATTGATTGCCGCAGCAGGGAATCATATTTAATATTCAGCGCTTTACAATCCATGACGGACCTGGGATGCGCACAGAACTGTTTTTAAAAGGCTGTCCGCTCCGGTGCCGGTGGTGCAGCAACCCCGAGAGCTGGACTGCTTACATACAGCCGGGGATATACAAGACAAAATGCATTTCGCGGGGGAAATGCGGGGCCTGTGAAGAGGTCTGTCCCGAGAAGGGAATATTACATTTCACGCGCGGAAAGCTTACCGCCATCGACAGGAGTAAATGTACCAACTGCCTGGCCTGCTATGACGCCTGCCCTTCGGATGCCGTCAAGCAGTGGGGAAAGAGCATGTCTGTAGAAGAATGCATGAAGGAGATCCGGCGGGATAAAGGATACTATGAGCGGTCCGGCGGAGGCGTCACGGTATCAGGCGGGGAGCCGTTAATTCAGAGCGATTTTGTCGCAGAGCTTTTTCAGGCATGCAGAGACGAAGGAATCCAGACCTGCTGTGAATCCACATTCCATGCAGACTGGAAAGAGATCGAAAAGATACTGCCGGTCACGGACATCATGATTTCAGATATCAAGCACATGGATCCCGAAATTCATAAAGAGTATACAGGAGTCACCAACGACAGAATTCTGGCCAACTTAAAGAGGCTGACAGAAGAGGAACGGGAGCTGATACTCCGGATTCCGGTTATCCCCCACGTCAATGACGACAAAAAGAACATGGAAGCCACGGCCGATTTCATCCGGAATGAGCTGGGGGGCCGGGTCAGAACCCTGCAGCTTTTGAGCTTTATGCGCCTCGGTGAGGAGAAATACGCTTCGCTGGGGCTGCCGTATCAGATGGAAGACGTAAAGATCAATCGGAAGTCCTTCCAGAAGCATGTAGAAGAGATTGCAGAGTACTTTAACAGCCGGGGAATCCACTGTATGGTGGGGACGAAAGAGAAACAGTAATTAAAATTATATCATCATTTTAATCAGGAGGAATTTCCATGAATATGAATCACACAACCGCGTGTGGAACAGAACCGTTTGACCATGTCTACAGCCTGGGATATCAGGTACACCATGAAGACTGGTCCCCATTTCCAAGGGTCAACCATTTACGGCAGACTTTTTTAGACAGACCGTATGAGGTCGATGTGGAGCGGCTTAGATTAGTGACGGAAAGCTATAAAGAGCATGAAGTCTGTCCGCGCAAGCTCCAGTGCGCCTACGCTTTCGAGAACATCCTGCTCAATGCAACGCTGTATATCGATGACGAGGACTTAATTCTGGGTGAGATTGCCGCGCCGGTGAAGGCGTCGCCGATCTATCCGGAATTCTCCGTAAACTGGATTATCGATGAGATTCTTCATTCTCCGTTTGAGGAGCGTGAACACGACCAGTTCTACATAAGAAATGACGAGGAGAGAAAAGAGATTATCGAACTCTGCAAATACTGGCAGGGAAAAACCGTAGACGACATGATCAACGTAAGGCTGGAAGACGAACAGATCAAGGGTTCCGAAGCCGGCAAGAAGATCTTCCAGACAAACCTCTACCATTTTGCAGGAACCGGCCATCTGGCGATTGATTACGCGAAGCTGATGAAGGTGGGCTACAACGGCCTGATCGAACAGGCGAAGGAGTGCCTTGGCAGGCTGGATAAGAGAGATCCGGAATACGGCGACAAGAGGGACTTCTATCAGGCAATGATTATTATGCATGAAGCCGCGAAAAAATATCTGGAGCGCTACGCAAAGCTGGCGGAGGAATACGCGGAGAAGGAAACCGGTTCCGTGAGAAAGAAAGAGCTGGAAGCGATCGCAGAAAACTGCCGTCAGATCGCAGGCGGAGCACCGAAGACCTTCTGGCAGGCCCTGCAGCTATTCAACATTGCAACCACACTGATCCAGGTGGAAAGCAACGGCCACTCCATCTCCTACGGCCGCATGGACCAGTGGCTGTATCCATTCTATGAGGCGGACATGAAGAATGGCACCATCACGAAGGAATTTGCTCTCGAGCTTCTCGAGGTAGTCTATGTCAAGGTGAATAACCCGACTAAGCTTAAGGATAAAGGCAGTATGGCGGTCCGCAACGGCCGCGGCTTCGGCGGCGAGAGCCTTACCGTCGGCGGCGTGAACCGTGACGGCAGCGACGCAACCAATGATTTGACGATGATGCTTCTGGAGGCCTCCGCTCATACGCGTATGATGAACCCGTGGGTCTGCGTGCGTATGCATGAAAACACGCCGTACGAGTTAAAGGTAAAGACCGTGGAATGTATCCGCGCGGGCTACGGCCATCCGAAGCTTTTCAATGACGCCCCGGCCATCAGGGGGATGATGCGGAAAGGAATGACTCTGGAGGAAGCGAGAGATTACTGCGTCGTTGGCTGCGTTGAGATCGATCTGCCCGGTAAAGAATACGGCTGGCACGACGCCGCTTACGTAAATACAGCGAAGATGATGGAGATGGTATTAAACGGCGGACGCTGCTTAGACTGCGGCCCTCACTGTATGAGATGGGAAACATGCGGCGCCCTGGGAGATCATCTCGGTCCGGATACCGGAAGTCTGGCCACCTATCAGAGCTTTGATGAGGTTTTAGAGAGCGTGGATAAGCAGTTTGCCTACTGGACCGACCAGATGTGCAGCAGCTTAAATATCATCGACAATACCCACCGGGCATTAAAGCCGGTTCCCTACGTTTCCGCATTTTATGAGGACTGTATGGAGTCAGGGAAGGATTTAACAGAAGGCGGCGCCAAGTACAACGGAACCGGTCCCCAGGCCAGCGGTATGGCTACCTGTGCAGACAGCCTGGCAGCCATTAAGCAGCTGGTGTTCGACGAGAAGCGATGCAGCGGAGCGGAGCTGCTTCAGGCGGTTAAGGATAACTGGAAAGGCCACGAGAAGCTGTATGCCCTTGTAAACAGCAGTAAGGTCCATCACTACGGCAATGACGACGATTATGCGGATGAGATGTTTAAGTATATGTTTGAATGCTACTGCAGACACATCAGGGGCAGAAAGAATCCCAGAGGCGGCGAGTTCAGCCCGGGCGTATACTCTGTCAATGCCAATGTAGCCATGGGCCTAAATACCAATGCTTCCGTGGACGGACGCAGGGCAGGCGAGGCGATCTCCGACAACATGGGCCCGGTACACACCGACGGCGGTTCCCACGATTTCAGCGGTCCTACCGCCGTGGTAAACTCCTTAACAAAGGTGGATCACAGCCTGGCGTCCAACGGCACGCTGATGAACTTAAGGTTCCCGGAGGAATCTGTGGCCGGTATCGAGGGAAGAGATAATTTAATCAGCTTTATAGATGAGTATATCGCCAAGCAGGCGATGCATGTCCAGTTCAATATTATGAGCTCCGCAACGATGCGGGCAGCACAGAAGAAACCGGAAGATTACAGAGACATGCTCGTGCGCGTCGCCGGATACAGCGCGTACTTTGTCGAGCTGGGCAAGCCGCTCCAGAAGGATTTAATTCAGCGTACAGAGCTCCATTTCTAAATTCTAATGAAAACACATAGGGGGATATTATGACTTTTGAGTTTGATTTTATACTTGTCGGATTAATGCAGATTTTCGGCTTTTTTGTTCAGGGCTGTACGGGATTTGGCTGTACGGTTATCGCTGCCTCGGTTACAAACGGACTTCTGGGAACAGCAGAAGGCGTGCCCTATGGCACACTCCTCACGATTCCGTTTTTATACTATTTGGGAGTGAAGGCGTGGCGTGAAGTTTCCTGGAAGGACTTACTGAAAATAGTTGCTCTGTGTGCTCCCGGCATTCTGATCGGTAATTACCTGTTTTACACAATCAGCCCGACGACCGCAAAAATCTGCATCGGCGCCATGGTAACGATCATTGCGCTGATGAATATCTACAAACATATCATCAGGCCGCTGGTTCTGAAAAAAGTGGATGATGAGGATGCGCCTGACACCACAGGAAAGAAGATTTTCCGCTACGGCTGTCTGATCCTGGGCGGTATTGTCCACGGTGCGTTTACCATCGGCGGCCCGCTGATTACGGTCTATACGATCGAGGCGGTGAAGGACAAGGAAAAATTCCGCAACACGATGAACATGGTATGGGTGGTTTTAAATACGTGGAATATTTACACGCAGTGGCGCAATGGCGCATTTACCCCCCGTATGTGGAGTGCGCTGGCGATTGGACTTCCGTGTGCTGCCATCGGTTTCTTCCTTGGCATGGGCTTCTTAAAGAGAATTAACCGTGAGCAGTTCTTACGTATTGTCTATTGTGTTTTATTGTTTATCGGTGCTAATATGTTCATTACCAGTCTGATGGCAGTTTTATAAAAAAGGAGAACAGAAATGAAAGAGTTTCGTTTTAAAATACCGCAGAATATTGAATTTGGAGTGGGAAGCTTAAAAAAGCTTCCCGAAATCCTGAAAGAGAACCAGTCGGAGCACGTGTTCCTGATCTCCGATCGGGGCCTGGAGAAGATTGGCGTGGTAAAGAAGATTCAGGACATTATTGAAGCCGCAGGAATCAGCTGCACGGCCTACCTTGATGTCATCCCGAACCCGACGACCGATATCGTCAATGAAGCCACCGGGCTCTACAAAGGCTGCGGTGCAACCAGTATTGTGGCTCTCGGCGGCGGAAGCTCCATGGACGTGGCGAAGGCGGTGGGCGTGCTCGTAAATTACGGCGGCAGCATCACCGACTATGAAGGAAATCATAAGGTTCCGGGGCCGATTGTTCCGATGATTGCCATTCCTACAACCGCCGGGACCGGAAGCGAGGTTACGGCCTCCGCTGTTATCACGGATGAAGCCAGAAATTATAAGCTGTCCGTATTCAGCTATGAGATCCTCCCGAAATACGCGGTTCTGGACCCGGAACTGATCATGACGGCACCGGCCTCCATCGCAGCGGCCTGCGGAGTCGATGCGCTGATCCACGCGATCGAAGCGTACCTCTCCACAAACGCCTCCCCGTTTTCGGATGCGATGGCGGAAAAGGCGATGGAGTTAATCGGCGGCAATCTCCGCCAGTTTGTGGCAAACAGAAAGAATGAAGAGGCCGCCTGCGCCATGATGGCAGGCAGCAATTTCGCGGGAATTGCCTTCGCGTGGGCAAGACTTGGCAACGTACATGCCATGAGCCATCCGGTCAGCGCGTATTTTAATGTTCCCCACGGCGTTGCCAACTCCATCCTTCTTCCTGCGGTGCTTGAGTATAATGCGCTTGCCGACGACGGCCGCTACGAAGTGATCTATAATTACGTCCGTCAGGGCAGTGAGGAATTAAACGGTTTTAAACCGGAGATGCTTGTTGAGGAGATCAGAAGGCTGAATGAGGATTTGGGAATTCCAAAATCGCTTTCCCAAGTGGGCGTCAAAGAAGAGCTGATTCCGGCCATGGCGGAGGACGCCATGAAGAGCGGCAATATTCCGGCTAACCCGAGACAGACAAACGTGAAGGATATTATGGAACTTTATAAGAAAGCATTATAAAAAGCATGATAAAACAGGTTTTTCAGAATGAACATCCCAGATGTTCAGATGGTGATCCGCTGCGGTCTGCGGTCTTCGGCCCGCATCCTGCGGCGGTGATCCATGCATTTGGGATCTGTTTTTTGCCTGAGATTGATAAAAAAAAGACAATCCATACCGGGGGATTCTGCACCAGCACAGCGGGGCAGGAACAAAATTTCGAAATACATCCGGGATTGTAAAATGGGGAGACGAGAGAATGTTTACAACTTTAGATAAGAAAAAACGGATTGGCTGGACCATCAGTATCCTGATTCCGCTGATCATTGCTTTTATTCCGGTTTCGGAGAATTTTACGGTAAGTCTGAAGCTTTTTTTTATGATTACGCTGTTTATGATACTGATTATCGCGTTTGAGCTGTTTCCGCTTCTGGTTTCGGCAATTCTTTTGCCGTCCTTATATATGGTCAGCGGGATTGTCCCGGCATCAGCAGCCTTTGGTTCGTGGTCCAATACGACGGTCTGGATGGTTCTGGGCGGGCTGATTTTCAGCACGGTGCTGGATGAATGCGGCCTGTTAAAACGCATCGCCTATTTTGTGATCAGAAAATGCGGCGGAACCTACGGCGGTGTGGTATACGGCTGTTTCATGATCGGTATTGTACTGAACCTGGTGACCTTCTGTTATGGCTGGGTGATTGCAGGCGCGCTGATATTCGGCGTGTGCAAAGCGATGGGATTAAAACCGTCGCGTGAGTCCTCCCTGGTGTGCTTTGCCGGAACAATCGGCTGTACGGGGAGCACGGTATTTCTGTATTATCCAAGCTACTATTCCATGATAGAGACGTCCTTACAGGAATTTGTGCCCGGATACAGCATGGGGATGTTTACGACCTTTATCTACAACGGCTGTTTTATTCTTTGGTGTGTACTGACTCTTTTTATCCTGATGAAGGTATATAAGACAAAGGAGCTGGGAGCGAAGCTGAACCGGAAGATTTTCGATGAAAAATATGAACAGCTCGGAACGATGAGCAGCAAAGAGAAAAAAGCGGTTGTCATGATAATCTTACTGTTTGTCTATCTGTTTTCATCAAACTTTACCGGACTGCCGGCGGCGTACGGATTTATGACAATTCCATACCTGATGTTCCTTCCGGGAATTGAGATAGGCAATACCGAGGTGATCGGGAGAATCAATTTTTCCATGATTTTTCTGGTGGCGGCCTGTCTCGGGATTGGCGTTGTGGGGGCAGCCGTTGGATTTGGTGATTTCCTGACCAATATTGCGGTACCTCTTCTTTCCGGAAGGAGTGTTCTGACAGTATGCATCTGCTTTATGCTTTTTGGAATGATTGCCAACTTCTTTATGACACCGCTGGCCATGCTGGGCGGTCTGTCCATTCCGTTTGCTCAGATCGCCGTGTCGCTGGGGGTCAATCCGGTCGTGGCCTGCATGATTCTCGTATACGCGTGTGAGATGCTGTTCTTACCATATGAATCCAACGGAAATCTGATCATGTACGAGTACGGCATGATGCCGATGAAGGATTTTATCAAACAGGAAGGCTTAAAGACCGTGATCATGTTTGCCGGATTTATTGCAGTCATGTTTCCGCTGTGGAATCTGTTCGGGTTGATGTAGGGCAAAACGGAGGCTGCAGGATGGTTCCATCCTGCACGGTAATGATCCGGCTGCTGCTTTTGGCCGCTTCCGGTGAGTGGGTTACCATGAGGATGGTCTGCCCGGTGGTCCGGTTGATCTTTTGCAGCAGGCTCATGATATCCGCCCCCGCTCTGCTGTCCAAGTTTCCCGTGGGTTCGTCGGCAAAGAGAATCCCGGGATTCCCGATGAGTGCGCGGGCGATTGCGACCCGCTGCTGCTGACCGCCGGATAATTCCCGGGGCGTGTGCCTGCGCCTGTCAGTCAGGCCCACCACCTCCAGGATCTGATCCAGGCGGTCTTTTAAGTGCTCCATTTTCTGGCCGTCCAGAAGCAGCGGGAGCATGATGTTTTCTTCGGCATTTAAGTTGGGGATCAGATTATAAAACTGAAAGACGAATCCGATGCTCCGGCGCCGGAGCATGCTCATTTCTTTATCTCCGAAGCCGGAGATATCGGTTCCGTTTAACAGGACACGGCCGCTGGTGGGGCTGTCAAGGCCGCCGAGAATATAGAGCAGCGTGCTTTTTCCGGAGCCGGACGGCCCCATAATCGATACGAATTCCCCCTGCATCACCTGTAAGGACAGGTCCTTTAATACCTCGGTTACGGCATCGCCGGTCCGAAAGTTTTTAACAATATGCCTGCCTTCGACGGCGGCTGTTTTTCCCATTGATTTCATCTTTTCTTCTCCATTTCTATAGTCTAATCAACTTTGATTTCTTCCACCAGCTTCATGTTCCGGCTTTTCACGACAGGGACGACAGACCCCAGCAGCGTGACAGCGATTCCCAGAAGTCCGGAGGTCAGAAACACGGAGGCATCCAATTCCGGCACGGTCTGTATTTTGGGGCCTGCCACGAGGAATATGGTCTGGATTTCCATATAAGAGATAAAAACGGCTAGGACCGCACTGATCAGACCGGCTGAAACGCTTTCAATCACCGTGATTTTTACCATCTGGCGATTGGAGAGTCCGATGGATTGATACATGGCGGTACTGCGGCGCTTCTGGATATGGCCGATCAAAAGGTTGTTGACGACGCCGACCGCGGCCAGCAGCAGGATAAACCAGGTCATGCTGTGCATGGGCTTTAAAAAGGTTCCGAACGTGGTTAAGGCATCCGTGTTAAATTCCTCTACCGTGCGGCTCCAGTTGGAGGTTTCGCCAAACAGGCTGCGGAGCTGTACCATGATGGCGTCGGGATCGGCGGCGGTATAGGCAGCAAAGCCGTAGGAGGAGGCTCCGAAATCGGATACTGCACAGGCGGCCGGAATGACGGCTTCCACGTCGGTGGCCCTTGATTTAAAACTGCCGGCGATCAGATAGTCCTGCTGAACGGTACCGTCAGAAAGGGACAAAAGGCCGCCCACAGTACTGCCGGTCCGCTCCATGCAGTCCGTGCTCAGAATGACCGCGCGTCCGGAGGCGAAGGCGGATATGGCAGAAGCCTCCATATCCTTTTCCGAATAATGGAGCGCCATCATGGGGCCGTACCAGTCCAGCCGGTCGGTTGCCTCCAGCCGGTTCAGTGGGATGCCGTCCGCCGTCATCCGGCTGTTGAATACGTAAAGCGGCAGTACCTTTTCTATTCCCTCCATTTCCTTCAGCTGACTGATAAATTCCGGCTCCATGTGTCCGTCGGCAAAGCCGTCAAGCTCAGCTCCTGCAAAGACATCGCTTACATACGATGTGACAAAATTGCCGACAACCGTGATGGCAGTCACTGCGGAGATACTGATAAAGAGCAGCGTGATACTCTGAGCTGTATTTTTATTGTCCCTCATATTCCGGGCAGCCAGCCAGCCTTCATTTCCCAGGAACCGGCAAAAGAGTGGTGTAAATGCCGCAGAACAGAGGTTGGTAAGCGTGGGAACGAGCAGCACGGCTACTGCGATCATTCCAAGGAGAGAGAAGCCGCCGGCCGGATACCGCATCGGGCCTGATACCAGACGGGGCAGAAGCACGGAGACGAGAAACAGGAGCACACAGACACCGGAGAGGAATCTGACGGAAGTGCGGGTCTCTTCCACCGTGCCGAGGACGATGTCCTTCACCGGCAGGCGGCCTGCGCGGCGGATCGGAAGCCAGGCGGACAGGAATGCTGATATGACTGCCGCGGCAAGTGAGAATACGGCGTAGAGCGGGGAGACCACTGCCGGAATTTCGATGCCCTGAGTCAGAGACTGTCCCATGCCGTGAAGGATCAGCTTCAGAAGGGCAGTACCTGCCGGTATCCCCAGAAGTCCGCCTGCGCTTCCGTACAGAAGGCTTTCCAGAAGAAAGATGCAGGTCACGGTCTTTTTCTCCGCACCAATACTGCGAAAGGTCCCGATCACCGGCAGCCGGTCCAGGGTAATTACTTTATAACTGCTGTAAATAATGAAGACGCTCATGGTCAGTGAGAAAAAGCTGATGAGGAAAAACGGCATGGATTTCTGCCTTGCGTCGGCCTCGATCTGCGCCTGGTTGACCGTCTCGGATACGTGATAGGCGGGAGCGGGCAGGGCTGCGGATAATTCGCGTTTCAGCGCGGCAGTGCCGGCACCGGTTACGGGTTTTATCAGGATTTCGCTGTATCCGTCTGTCTGATCCAGGAGTCCGGCCAGGGTGGAGAGAGGAAGGAGCGCGGTCACCCCTCTTGTATGGCGGAGGAAAACGGTATCATAGTTGGCGATGTCCGCGACCCTCAGCGGAACCGGGGTGCCGTTTATCTGTAAATGAATGGTGTCGCCTTTCTTAATCCCGTATTTGGATGTGAAACGGTCGGGCAGGATCACCTGGCTGCCGGTGAAATCCGTGATTTTTTTCCCGTTTGCCAGATGGGGCGGGTTGATTTTGTCCAGCTGCGTTAAGTCTGCGGCAAGTAAATCAACGGTCTCATAATAGCCGTCTTCGTGGTAGAGAGCCGACCCCTTTAAAACTCCCACTCCTGCGTCGATGGAAGGCAGCGGGGGAATCTCATCGGTACCCACAGCCCGGTCCGCCGCCCTGACGGAGAGAACCGCACTGCCGGCCATCCCCCTCGCCATTTTCTGTTGTGCACTTTCGTAGGAGGCACCGATGGAAAAGGATACAAAGAGAAGCATGGACGAGAGCAGGACAGACAGGAACATGACCGCCGTCCGCAGCTTCCGCTCTTTGATATTGGTTAGAATATATTTCAGTATGATCTTCATTTCAACACCTGCTTTCAGTAGAAAAATTGTCTTGCTGCGGAAACGCGTTCCCGATAAATAAAAAAAGCTGACAGCTATCATGTAAATCATGATAAACTGTCAGCCTTAAACGAACGTTCAGATAACCTTAAGTAACCTTAAGAAACAGGAAATTCTATCGAAAATACGGTTCCTGCGCCGGGAGAGCCGGCAGCGGAGATGGTTCCGCCGTGCAGTTCGATGATGCTTTTTGCAATCGCCAGGCCCAGACCGGTTCCTTCCGGCTTCTCTCCCGTACTGGTACCGCGGTAATAGCGGTCAAAAAGGTGTTTGATCTCTTCCGGTCTCATGCCGTATCCGTTGTCAGCCACCTGGATACACGGCGAACCGCCGGAGACGGTTATCCGGAGCGAAACCTCCGCCTGTGCGCCTCCATGTACGAACGCATTGATGATCAGATTCCGAAAGGCTCTCGCCAAAAGCTTTGAATCAAACGAATAGAAGAGCGTGTCCTTTGCGCTGTCGAAATGGATGATGCGGTTCTCATATTCGGGTGAATTTAAAAGATCAATGGCCAGTTCTCTCAGGAAGCGGACCATATCCTGACATTCCCGATTCACAGGGAGCAGACCGCTTTCTAATTGATAAGTCAGCTTCAGATCTTCGATGAGCGCTTCCAGGCAGGAGACATTTTTTAACATGACGGCGGCGTAGCGTCCGTAATTGTTCTCCTGCCCATCGTTTCCATCCCGTATGATCTCCGCATAGCCTTTGATCGGGGAGAGAGGAGTCTTCAGATCGTGGGTGATATTGGTAATCCATTCTTCGCGCATTTTCTCCGTCTCTTCCCTCAGGCGGTCGCTGGCTCTGATCTCGGAATTCAGTGCATTTAAGCCGGCGTATAAATCCTCGAATGTGCCGCGGCGGTGATCGGGAAGATAACAGCGAAGCGAGATATCATGAATGGAGGCAGTCAGCCGTTTTAACTGTCTGGCAGTCCAGAAGCCATAGAGCGCGCCGGTGATGAGAATGACCGGGAGCAGCACGCATAAGAGCGTCAGAATGACGGTCCTGCCGCCCGAAAACCGTTCGCCGTTTAAGTACATGGTGACGGCGGAGATTCTCATGGGGAAGCAGAGAAGATAGACGTAGTCTTCCCCCGCGTTATGGGCCGTGCCGGCAAATACGGAGATGGTGCGCTGTCCGGCGGCAGGGAATCCGTCCCGGGTAAGTTTTAGCAGTTCTGCGGCGGTATAAGATTCGCGGGCAGAATCAGGCTTCCCATAGCTGTACGCTTCCCGGCCATCCGGGTTCAGAATCTGGAGACCTGCGCCGTTGTCCTGAAGCAGGGCAGTTCCGGCCTGTGTAACGCAAGGCACGCCGTTTTGGAAGATAATCTGTTCTGCAAAACGGTCTGTAAACGCTTTCGGCCAGTCACTTCGGATGGGAGATCCGTCCGGCTTCTGAACCGTGATCAGTAAGAAAAAGAGTGAAACAGCCGCCAGTATGGTGCCGAGCAGCGTCAGGAGAAAGATAAAATATATATGGAATGTGGTGCGGTAACCGGATTTTTTCATCTATTCGATCCTCTTTTTAAGCTTATAACCCAGGCCTTTTACGGTGATGAGCTGCTGCGGCTTCGAAGGATCTGCCTCTGTTTTTTCTCGGAGATGACGGATATGTACCATGATCGTATTGTCGCAGATACAGCTGCTTTCCCCCCAGACCTGCTCGTAGAGCCGTTCTTTGCTTATGATTTTGTCTGTATTTTCCATAAGATAGGAAAGCAGGAGGAATTCGCGTCCCGTAAGGCTGATCTCCCGGCCATTCTTCCAGACACGTCCGCTCTCCTGATCCAGGGAGAGCGGGCCTGCGGTTAAGACAGAGGACACAGCCGGAGAAGGCGCGTTCTGATAGCGCTGGCGGCGAAGCTGGGCTTTTACACGGAAAGCGACCTCACGCGGGCTGAAGGGTTTGGTAATATAATCGTCTCCCCCGGAGGAGAGACCGAGAATTTTATCGATATCATCATTTCTGGAGGAAAGAAACAGGATGGAGCAATAAGAAAACTCCCGGATCCGGCGGCAGACCTCCAGACCGTCCATATCCGGAAGCATGACATCTAAAATGACGGCATCCGGCTGAAATTCGCGGCAGAGCGTTACCGCTTCACTGCCTCTGTAAGCTCTTCGGATTTCCCGGAAGCCGTCCTGACGCAGAACTTCCTCCATGAGATCTACAATATCTTTTTCGTCGTCTACTAATAAAATTTTACTGTCTGTCATGGCCGCCTGCTTTCTGATGCGTGATTTATCTGTTACTGCCTTGCCGTTTCCTTATTATAACATGATTCTGCCGCCGGCAGCAACCGGAAGCGGAGGAATCGATTGCACTAAAAGTTCTGTTGTGGTAAAATCCAAATAGTATGTGTACAGAGGCGCCGCACCGAGGTGCTGCAAAAGACGGGAGAAATTACAATGCCTAAAAAATTACTCGCACTGTTCCTTGTTCTTACCTGCGCAGCATCGGCCATTACAGGCTGCAGCAGTAAAAACAGAGTAGTGAATGAAGATAACCAGATTGATCAGGAGATCGTAACCATCACATTTTTCGGCAACAAATATGAGCCTGAGAATGTAATTGTAATCGAGCAGATTATATCGGATTTCATGAGGGAGAACCCGTCTGTCCGGGTGTCCTATGAAAGTCTGAAGGGGAATGATTATTTTGAGGCTCTGGAAAAGCGAATGGAGCATGGCAGAGGCGACGATATCTTTATGGTGAACCATGATGTACTTCTGAAACTGGAAGCGGACGGGCAGGTCGCGGATCTGTCAGGACTTTCCACACTGCCTGATTTTACGGATGAGATGAGGAGCCAGATGGGGGAGGGGAAAATCACCTGGGTTCCGACAACCGTATCGATCTTCGGCCTTTACTGCAATCTGGATTTACTGAAGGAACATAAACAGGAGGTTCCCGGGACACTGTCTGAATGGGAAGCCGTCTGCGAATATTTTGTAAACTGCGGGATTACACCGGTTATAGCCAATAACGATATCTCATTAAAGACACTGGCCATTGGCCGGGGCTTTTGGCAGGTATATCAGGATAAGCGCCAGACGGAGGTGTTTGACCAGCTTAATCACGGCAGGGAGACACTGAGCGAATACTTAACAGACGGTTTTTCGATTGTGGAGACGTTTATCCGCAGGGGATATCTGGACGCGGAAAAGACGTTAAACACCAAAAAGACCTCCGACGATTTGAACGATTTTATCCGGGGAGAGTCCCCTTTTCTGTTAACCGGCGCCTGGGCGGCCGGGCGTGTGGCCGGTATGGAACCGGACTTCCGGTTTGAGGTGGCTCCGCTGCCGATTCTCGACGAGGGCAGTATGCTGGTGATTAATCCCGATACCCGTCTGAGCATCAATGCGCAGAGCGATCATTTTGAAGCTGCCATGAAGTTTGTGGAGTATTTTACAAAAGCCGAAAATATACAGAAGTTTGCCGACCAGCAGTCTTCCTTCAGTCCGCTGAAAGGGGGGAGCCCCTCCTCCGTTTTAGAGATTCAGCCCCTGATTGCCTGCTATGAATCAGGACAGACGGTGATTGGAACCGACGATCTGCTGAAATTACCCATATGGGAGCTGACGGCGGAAGTCTCACGGAAGCTGCTGGCAGGAGAAGAACTGGAATCTGCCATGAGCTGGATGGATCAGCAGGCTCAGGAAAGGATTGTACCATGATAAAGCAGCAGGAGGGAAAAGCAAGGATAAAAATAGCCATGGTAGCGCTTCTCGTCAGCGCGCTCATTGCATTCATCAGTGTCTTTTTTGTGAGCGCAGTGCGCGAGCAGCTCTGGCAGCAGTCTGTCGGTACCATTCGGGAGAGTACCCAGCAGGGAATGAATACACTGCGGGTTCAGCTGCAGGAAGAGTATGGGGAAATGGAATCCATGGCCGGTTATCTGAACCAGTACGACGCCGGCCAGCAGGAGGAGCTGAACGTGCTGATCAGCAGTTATGACCGTGTGGACGGCAGAATTTCACTCTATCTGGAAGACGGCCGCATTTTTCCGGAAGGGAATCCCGGTGACACGGCAGCTGCGGAGTTTCTGGCCAGTGCTTCCGGGGAACAGGGAATTATTGATCCCCATATCTGCAGTGCCAACGGGGTCAACGAGTTTAACCTGTACAGAAAAGCAGTGCTTAAGGATGGAACAGCAGGGTATCTTTTAAAGTCCTACGATGTGGGAGAGATTGTGGACAGCTTTACCGTCTCATTCTATCACGACGCGGGCTTTTCCTACGTGGTGGACACGGCTGGGAATGTGCTGATCCGTCCGCCGCATCCGGGCAGCAACAAGACGGTGCAGAACCTGTTTGACATGCTTCCGGACTCTCAGAATGATTCTGATAAACTGGCGCAGTTTGCGCAGTCCCTGATCGATAAGCGGACAGGCTGGGCTACCTTTAGCTATCAGGGGGAAGACACGGTATTCTGCTATATACCGCTGGGACTGAATTCGGACTGGTATCTGATTTCGATTATTCCCCAGGATGTGGTGGAAGCGCAGACGAATCAGATTTTAATCCGCACCTTTATTCTGATTGCGTTTATTCTGATCGGACTGGCTGTGCTGGTGACCGTTTACTTACGGTACGTCAATCAGATGAACCGGAAGCTCAGGAGCCAGGCCGGTTATATCGCGCATCTTTACAATGCGATACCGGAAGGAATCGCGCTGATGTCAGTGGAGGCGCCTTACCGTCTGCTGCAGCTGAACCGGGAAGGAATGAGGCTGCTGCATGTTCAGGAGGAGAACTCCAATGGAAAGCAGCTGATCGATTTCGTCCATCCGGACGATTATCCGATGGTTGCAGATATCTTCCGGGCGGCAGCCGGAGATGACAGGAAGCACTCCTTTGAGAACCGTGTCGTGAGGGAAGACGGGAGCTTTTTCTGGTCAGGCGGCCTGGTGGAGAAAACGCTGAACGAAGACGGAACGCCGATCCTGATCGCCACGTTTCATGACATTACCATGGAAAAGCTGGCGGAGGAAGAGGCGGAACGGGAGAAGCTTCAGGAGCGCAGGATGCTGATCAGTGCGATCTCCAACGTGTTCCCTGTCATTATCAGTCTGAATTTAACCAGCGATACTTTAAACTTTATCTATCTTCAGCCTGGCCTGCTGGCTGAAATGGGCGGACAGGAATCCTTCAGCAGACTGTACCAGGATTTCATGGAGGCGGTACATCCGGACTTCCAGGAGGATTTCCGGAATCGTCTGTCACCGGAAAATCTGAAAAAAACACTGGGCAGCAGCCGGCAGGAAGTGTTTTTGGAGGCCAGGATTTTATTGACGGATGGCCAGTATCACTGGACCTCCACCCAGATTATCTACGTGGAAAATCCTTATTCCGGCGACCAGCTGGCGATTCTTTTATCACGCCGGATTGATGAACAGAAGCATGAGGAGGAACAGCACCGCCAGGCGCTTCAGAGCGCTCTGGAGAGTGCAAAGGCGGCCAGTGTGGCAAAGAGCCGGTTCCTGTCTAATATGAGCCATGATATCAGAACGCCGATGAACGCCATTATGGGAATGACTGCGATCGCAGCCTCACATATGGACGATCAGGAGCGGGTGCGGGAGTGCCTGAGAAAGATTAATCTGTCGAGCAGCCATCTGCTCAGCCTGATCAATGATATTCTCGATATGTCTAAGATTGAGAGCGGAAAGATATCCCTGCGGGACGAACCGTTTAACTTTGCGGAGCTGGTGGCAGAGGTGGCGGAACTGATACGCCCTCAGGCTGACGCGGGTCACCTGGACATGAACCTCAGTCTGATGGATTTAAAAGATGAACTGGTAGCTGGAGATCCCCTCCGGGTCCGTCAGATCTGTTTTAATGTTCTGAGCAACGCCGTAAAATATACGCCGGAAGGCGGTCACATCAGCGTAAGGCTGTATCAGAGGGACAGCGGGCGAAGAGAGTATCAGAATTTTATATTTGAGTGCTCGGATACCGGCCTTGGCATGAGTCCGGAATTTCTGGATAAGCTTTTTCTGCCGTTTGAGCGGGTGCAGGATTCCACCCACAGCAGGGTAACCGGAACCGGCCTGGGTATGGCGATAACGAAGAATATTGTGGATATGATGGGCGGCGATATCCAGGTGGAGAGTGAACTGGGAGAAGGCTCTGCATTTACCGTGACGCTGCCGCTCCGTTTACAGAATGTTCCGCCGGAGGAGGTTTCTTCAAAATGGCTGGGCATTCACTGTCTGATTACGGATGATGACGTGCAGACCTGCAAAAGTGTCACGGAGCTTCTTGAGGATATCGGGCTGCGTGCGGAATTTACGACAGAGGGAGTCACGGCGGTCAGCCTTGCGGCTCAGGCCATGGAACGTGAGGACCCGTTTGAGCTGATGATCATCGACTGGAAGATGCCGGATATGGATGGAGTGGAGATCACGAGGCGCATTCGAAAGACAGCGGGAGATGAAGTGCCGATCATCATTCTGACGGCATACGACTGGTCCGAGATAGAGGAAGAGGCCAGAGCGGCGGGAGTGACGGCTTTCCTGGCGAAACCGTTCTACCGCTCGAAGATCTGCTATCTCCTCCGGGAACTGGAGGAGAAAAAGAGTCCGGCCGATGATAAGGAGACTGCGGTCAGCCACGATTTTAGGGGCAGACGCGTCCTGCTGGCGGAAGACAATCTGCTGAACCGGGAGATTGCCCATACTCTCATTGAAGAGATGGGAGCATCTGTGGAAGATGCATGTGACGGTGCGGAGGCGGTTCGGAAGGTAGCCGCTTCGGAAGAGGGCTACTACAGCCTGATTCTGATGGATGTGCAGATGCCTGTCATGAGCGGGTACGAGGCGACGAAAGCCATACGGAAGCTGGAACGCCGGGATGCCGGGAGGATTCCCATCGTTGCCATGACTGCCAATGCATTTGAGGATGACAGGCAGGAAGCGCTCCGTGCGGGGATGAACGCCCATTTTTCCAAGCCGATCGATGTCAAAGAGCTGGAGATGCTGCTGAGCCGGTATCTGGAGAGAACAGAAGAGAATGAGGAATGATAATTCAGGAAGCGGAGGCGGGGGCGCGATGAAGGATTTTAAAGTATCAAAGAAGCTATTTATCTCATATGCAGCCATCATGATCCTGTTTGTGGTAAGCTGTTTTGTGAGTATTACTGATTTTGTCAGTCTGGGGAAACAGATCGAGGCGTTCTATACCGGACCATTTACGGTAAATGAGAGCGCCAGTATCATCAACTCGAACTTTGAACGGATGCAGAAGGCTGTTTACAGATCCATTTCCAATACGGATCCTGAGATTACAAGCGAAGCGATTGCCAATGCCAGGGAATGCGCGGTTGCCATACAGGAACAGGTACCGGTTGTTAAGTCGCATTTTAAGGGCGATCAGCAGATCATAGACCGGCTGGAGGCTGCGCTGGAGAAACTGGAGCCGATGAGAGAGACGGTTCTTTCCCTTGCGGCAGAGAATAAAAACGCCGAGGCGGCGGACTATATGGAACACAACAACATCCTTGTGATTCATGAGGCACAGGAACAGCTGAATCAGTTAATAGAGAGCGGAAACCGGATGGGAGCGAGCCTGGTCTCCGGATTGAAAGAGAAACAGGCGCGGGCCGTGGTTAGCCTGATACTGCTGGGAAGTGCAAGTATGGCGGTCAGTATCGTCTTCGGGATCTATATAACACGCGGGATCACACGGCCGGTCAGGGAGCTGGAGCAGGCGGCTCTTGCCATGGCAAGGGGAGAGTTTTCTACTGTCCGTGTCGAATACGAATCCAAAGATGAACTGGGAAATCTTGCTTTCAGCATTCGCAGCATGGTGGATACTCTGGCAAATGTCCTTCAGAGCGAAACCCAGATGCTCAATGAGATGTCAGAAGGGAATTTCAGTGTCCGCAGCGGCAAAGACGAGTACTATATCGGGGAATTTGAGCGGCTTCTGTGTTCCATGCGCAAGATCAATCACGGATTAAGTGCGCTTCTGCTTCAGATCAGCCAGTCAGCAGACAGCGTGGCGGCCGGTTCAGAACAGGTATCCTCCAGTTCGCAGAATTTGGCCCAGGGAGCCACAGAACAGGCTGCTTCCGTAGAAGAACTGACCGGAATGATGAACGAAATATCGGATCAGGCGTACCGGAATTCCAGGGATGCACAGGAGGCCAGTGAAAAAACTCAGACTGTCAGAGACAATGCGGCAGAAAGCAGCCGCTGTATGCAGGAGATGCTGCATGCAATGGCAGAGATCAGTGATAAATCCGATGAGATCAGAAAAATCGTTAAGACGATTGAGGACTTTTCATTCCAGACCAACATCCTGTCGCTGAATGCGGCGGTGGAGGCTGCCCGTGCCGGGGACCGGGGCAAGGGTTTTTCCGTCGTGGCCAATGAGGTGAGGAGTCTGGCAAGCCAGTCGTCCGCTGCTTCCAGAAATACCGCAGCCCTGATTCAAAGTTCTCTCCAGGCGGTAGAGAACGGCAGAAAGATAGCCAATGAGACGAGTGAGGCGCTGACGGCAGTGGTCCAGGGGATTGAAATGGTGTCAGAGCTGCTGCACCAAATCACAGAGGCGTCATTAAAGCAGTCTGACGCGAACCGGCAGGTCACTGAGAATATCAACCTGATCTCCGATGTGGTTCAGACAAACTCATCCACGGCGGAAGAATGTGCCGCCGCAAGCGAGGAGCTGGCTTCCCAGGCACAGTTATTAAAGGAACTGGCCGGTAAGTTTCGATTAACGGATATCAATGATCGGAAGGTGTGAGAGATCGGGCAGAATATGGAACCCCGCCACCATTCCTATGCGTAACAGAAAACACCGGGGAAAGTCCGGCGGCTTTGAGTGAAGGCTCAAAGCCGCCGGACTTTTTGTGCTGCCGAAGCCCCTGCCGGAGGATACGGAAGCTGCCTGAAAGCTTCTCACTGTGAAGTATTGTGTTTTCTTTAAAACTGAATTATAATTGAAAGAGTCGTATATGAACAAGCTTTGTATCTGACAGATTATGGGGGATAAAACGGATGGAAGTCAATTTAAGCTATGACCAGTTGAATGATGAATACAGCATGCTGATGAGTGTGTTGGGAGCCAGTGTCAGCAAGCATCTGATCGATGAACACTATACCTGTATCTGGGCGAATGATTATTACTATGAATTAATCCATTATACCAAGCCCGAATACGAAGCATTGTTTCAAAATCACTGTGATAAATATTTTTATAATAACCCGGAAGGCTGGAAGCTGCTCACGGAAAAGATTAACTCTGCGCTGGAGAAAAAGGAGAAGAGGTACACAATCTTTCTGCCCATGATTTATCCGGATGGAGAAAAATTCTGGGTCAAGCTGCAGTCGGTATTTACAGATGAGTGTATTGACGGATATCCCGTCGCCTACACTACGATGACGGATGTGACTGAGATGGTGCTGGCGCGCCAGGAGCAGGAGTATACGCAGCAGGTCGTCGAGAAAGTGACGCAGGAGCAGGAGATGCTAATGGGGGCGCTGAATGTCAGCGTCAGCAAGCATCTGATTGACGAACATTTTACGTGCGTCTGGGCCAACGAGCATTACTATAAACTGATCGGCTATCCGAAGGCAGAGTACGAGGCACTGTTTCACAATCATGCCGATGAATATTACAGAAATAATCCCGAGGGCTGGGAAATGCTTGCGAATAAGGTTCAGTCCGTTCTGGAAAGAGGAGAAGACCAGTATGAACTGATTATACCCATGAAATATAAGGATGGAACCGGATACTGGGTGAAGGTGTTCAGCTATTTCACAGACGAATATATCAACGGCATCCGCACATCCTATACCGTTATGACCGATGTGACGGAACTGGTACATATGAAGGATGAGCAGGAGATGCTGATGAAAACGATGAAGGTCAGCGTCAGCAGGCATCTGGTGGATAAACATTTTACCGTGCTTTGGGCCAATCATTTTTATTACGAACTGATTGGGTATTCGAAGCAGGAGTATGAAGCATTGTTTCACAACCACTGCGATGAATATTTTCAGAACAATCAGGACAGCTGGAACGCGATTCACCGCAAGATTAACCAGATGTATGAGAATGGGAAAAAGAGCTATGAGGTCTTTCTTCCCCTTAAGATACCGGATGGCTCTACCTGCTGGGTTAAAATGGTAGGCTTCTTTACGGATGCCCGTCAGGACGGAAAGCAGCTGGCCTACACCACCATGGTCGATGTCACGGATATGATACAGATTCAGCAGGAAAAGACCATCGCCTACGATAATATCCCGGGTTTTATTGTCAAATACCGGGTTCTTCCGGAACGGCTTGAAATGATTGAGGCAAGTGACCGCATCACGGATATCTTCGATGTGGATCTCAGCCGTCTTTCGGCCCTGGACTGCTACTCCATTCTCCAGCCGGAGAGCAGAGCGGTGCTGGAGGCCAATCACCCCAGCTTTCTCAGGCGGGAACCTTTTGAGGGAAGTATCTGCGTGAAGGATAAGTATGGCCGGGACCGCTGGTTTCAGATTCACTGTGCGTGTATTGATTTCGTCGCGGATGATCCGGTCTATCTGACTGTCTTTATCGATATTACCGATATAACGGAACTTCGGGAGCTGCAGAGCAAGCTGGAAGAACGCACGGTTATGCTGAACACCGCCCTTGAGGAAGCGAAACAGGCCAATGAGGCCAAATCGGATTTCCTTTCCCGTATGAGCCACGACATCCGCACTCCGATGAACGTGATAGCGGGTATGACAGAGATAGCCGGTTCTCACGTATATGAGCCGGAACGCGTGAAGGACTGCCTTCAGAAGATACGCCTTTCCAGCCACCATCTTCTTGGCCTGATCAATGACGTTCTGGATATGTCCAGAATAGAAAACGGGAATTTCCATATTAATATGGTGCCTGTTTCGCTCCCGGCAGTTTTAAGAGAAGTGATTATGATTACGCTGGCCGGAATCCGCGAGAAGGCTCAGATCTTCGACGTTCATCTGGTGAACCTGGAGGATGAGCAGTTTTACAGTGATGCACTCCGTCTTCGCCAGATCCTGTTGAATCTGCTGTCCAACGCCTGCAAATTTACGCCGGTGTCGGGGCGGATCGTCTTTGAAGTGGAGCAGAAGGACAGAACTGCGCTTATATTTACCGTTTCTGATACCGGCGCGGGAATGAGTCCGGAGTTCCTTGAACATATATTTGAAGCGTTCACCCGCGAGCAGGACAGCAGGACAGACCAGATTGAGGGAAGCGGTCTCGGGATGTGCATCACAAAAAGGCTGGTGGATATGATGGAGGGAACCATTACCGTCAGCAGCTGCCCGGGAAAGGGAACCACGTTCCAGGTGACACTTCCCGCGGCGGTTGTCCAGGAGGAAGAAGAGACGGCATTCCAGGGAGTCCGTGTTCTGCTGGCCGATCATGATCCGGCAGTCCTTCAGTATGGCTGCCAGGCACTTTCTTCGCTGGGAGCAGAGGCGGAAGGTGCAGGAAGCGGTGAAGAAGCGGCCAGGCTTGTTCTTTCCCGGCACAGGGAAGGCCGTGAGTTCAGTGCCGTGATTTTGGATTTGGATTTATCGGAGCCGGATTGGCTGGAGACGGTAAGAAAGATTCGGGAGGCTGGAGACGGCAGCCGGCCGCGCCTTATTTTATCCGCGTATGACTGGAACGACAGGAAGGAAGAGGCGATGCGCGCAGGAATCTGCGGATTCGTAGAAAAGCCGCTGTTTCGCTCCGCGTTAAAGGAGTGTCTCCTGGAACATCTAAACGGCAAAAAGCAATCGGAGCATCAGCAGATGTCCTTTGATTTCAGCGGAAAGACGTTCCTGCTGGCGGAGGACAATGAGTTAAACCGGGAGATTGCACTGGAGCTTCTGGGCAATATGGGAGCCGGGATGGAGACTGCGGTCAACGGCGAAGAGGCTGTAAAACGGTTTAAGGAGAGTCCGCCCAATTATTATTCTCTGATTTTAATGGATATACAGATGCCGGTGATGAACGGCTACGAGGCCGCGCGCGCAATCCGCTTGATGGACCGGCCGGATGCGAAAGCCGTGCCGATCATTGCCATGACGGCTGACGCCTTTGTAGAGGACATTCAGAATGCAAAGGCTGCCGGTATGAACGGACATATGGCCAAGCCCCTGGATTATGAGGGGCTGTCGCAGGAGATCAATAAGTATCTGAAGTAACAGCGGGATGCCGTGTTTAAAATTTCCTTTCTCTGCCAATACTTGTTACTATCAAACGAATATCAAAAACAAGCAGGTGAAAGTGAGGAAACAAGCATGAGCAGGCATTACCTTGTGTATTCCCTGTCAGATCCCTCGAAGGCACAGCGGATTGTCAGCGAGATCGGAAAAGTGGCAGGGGTGAAAATGGTGAATATCTCTGAGGACTTAAGAGAGTTAAAGATTGATGCGGAGGCGGCAGAGTTCAGCACGGTCATGGACCGGGTGGTAAACATCTACAGTAAGGTATCCTACGGCTGCGAAGTGAAATACAAATTCACGTAAAATTCGTGAAAGGTGGTATAAGCGATATATGGGCTTATACCACCTTTTTTTGAAATAATTAAATAAAAATTTAATAATATTAAGCCCATATCCTGAAGCCTTCAGGCTCGTGTCAGATCCTATATAAGGAATAGACGAAAATGCAAAAGAAATATTACAAAATTTAGTAAAATCATATTGACAAAACTTAATTACTGGTGTATATTTTAGATATAATTTAATTACTAATTAAATAAAAATTCAATAGTGTTTAACAAGGAGGAGAATCGTGAAAAGGAAATTAACAACAGTTCTTACAGTTGCCCTGGCGGCGGGGATGATGATGACGGGGTGCGGCAGTTCGAATTCAGGTACAGAGACAAAGGAAAGCGCAGCGACTGCGGCGGCAGATTCCACCGCAGCAGATACTACAGCAGCAGCGGAAGCGGCAAAGAGCGGAGAGGTGACCACCATTCGTTTCTATGGCTCTGATTCCGAGTATAATCAGAATATCGTGGCAGGATTCCAGGCAGAGAATCCGGACATTAAGGTAGAGATCGTTCCGGTAGACTTTGATAACGCGGAGCAGGTCATCAAGACAGGTATTGCCTCCGGCGATCCGGTAGACGTAAGCTTCTTCTGGGGCAGCCAGATCAATGCCTTTACAGAGGACAACATGGCGTATGACTTAACTCCATATTTAACAGAGAACAACAACGAGTGGAAGGATATCTTCGTTCCGGCTTACATAGATGCGGGTATGGTGGATGGAAAGTATTACGCAGTCAGCTACCAGCCGGTTATTGAGACAATCTTCTATAATAAAGATTTATTTACCCAGTATAACGTAGAGCTTCCGACTACCTGGGACGAGATGGTGGAAGCATGTAAGGTGTTCAAGGACAACGGCGTGTACGGCATCGGCAACTGGAACGGCCAGAACCATCAGCTTCTTCAGTTCGCCTATCAGTATATGGCCAACGACGGAACCCTGGAAGAGTTTGTTTCCGGCAAAGGCGATTTTACACAGTGTGAAGGCTTAAAGAAATGTCTTGAGAACTGGAAGAGCGTATACGATGCAGGATACTGGTATCCGGGCGAGGGCGCGTTAACCTCCACGAAGGATCAGACACAGGCCGCATGGTATCAGGGAAAGGTTGCCATGATGTTTGACGCAGGCTCCAACGCAGGCGAATATACGAAGAACAGTGAATTTGAAGTTGGAATCCTTCCGTTCCCGTACGTAGCAGAAGGCGGAAAATACGCTCTGAACACAGTAACAAACGCACTGTTTATTCCGGCCAATGCAAAGCATCCGGAGGAAGCGGTAAGATTCATGAAGTATTATACAAGTGATGCAGGAATTGAAGAGATCATTAAGAGCGGAAGACTGCCTGCTACCATTTCCATGCAGGATAAGGTTGACAGCCAGATCTTAAAAGACCTTCTTGCCACAACTGTAGGCGACAACGTAGTGGGTTACAAGCAGATGCAGGGACTTTCTTCTGAGATCAATTCCTTCCTTCAGAATGATATGATCGGCATGGTCTGCAGCGGCACCAGCGTGGAAGACACACTGCAGCAGCTGGAAGATTTAAGGCAGGGAACCGTGAAAGGCGAATAAGGAAGAAGCAGGAAACATGCGCTGAGAGGGGAGTGCTGGCGGCGCTCCCCCTTTTCCTTACATAGAGGTAAAAAATATGCAGAAATCAAAGAGAAAAATGAGCAGTATCGAGAAAAAGTATATGGTTGCGGGATTTGCGTTCCTGATGCCCGCCATCGTCATCTATCTTATATTTGCCGTCATTCCTTTTTTTGACAGCTTTATCCTGTCATTCCAGGAGTGGAGCGGTTTCGGGCCGAGAAGCTTTCTTGGTTTCAAGAATTATATCTCCGCATTCCGCGATAAAACGTTTCTTATGGCCATCAGAAACAGCGTTTATCTCGGTGTGACATCGGCCTTTTTCAGCGTCATCATCGGTGTCCTGATGGCATGGCTGCTGCTTTATGTGGGGAAAAAATGGGGCGGTTTTTTCCGGACGATTCTATTCTCCCCGAGTATGATTCCGGCGGTTATCACAGCGCTGATCTTCGCGTTCGTGTATGAACCGGAAATCGGTATTTTAAATAATATTCTGGGGGCTGTCGGCCTGGAAAATTTACAGCACGCGTGGCTGACCAACAAGGGAACCGCGTTAAACTGTATTCTGTTCGTTTCGGCGTGGAAACAGGTGGGGCTTACCATGGTACTCTGTTTCGCCGGTATGCAGGGAATCGACAACTCGCTGATTGAGTCTGCCAGACTGGATGGGGCAACCGATTTCCAGATATTCAAGAAGATTATTCTGCCGTTAATTATGGCGTTTGTTCAGTTGTCAACAATCTTTGCGGTTATGAGCGGATTGAAGATTTACGATACGGTTGTGGCTTTGACCAACGGCGGTCCGGCCAAGGCGACCACGGTTATGCCGTTATGGATTCTTCAGAACTCTTTCTCATTTAACAATTACGGCTACGGTTCCGCGATGAGTATGATCTTCGTGCTGATCGTGCTAATCGGCATGATTCTGGTCAAGAAGCTGATAAAAGGAGGTAACGATGAGCGATAGAATGTTCAGTATGAATAAAGGTATGAAGGTGCTGGCCTACGCAGTGCTGGGCGCTTATACAATCGTGGTTGCCTACCCGATTTTATTCATGTTCTTTACTTCATTTAAGTCTAATAAAGAGTTCTTCGTGAACTTATTCGGTCTTCCGCAGAATGTGGAGATCATGAACTACGCGAAGGCGTGGAGTGTGGGAAAGCTGGGAACGTATTTTGGAAACAGTGTGTTCGTAACCGTCGTGTCTGTTGCGGTTACCACCATCGTTTCGCTGCTGGGCGGGTATGCTCTGGCTAAATTATATATTCCGAAGGCGAATATGATCATGGATGCATTTATGGTGTTCAATTTCATTCCGGGAATTGCCATTTACATTTCACTCTATTCCATGATGAGCAAGATGCATTTGACCGGAGGAAGAGCCAGCCTGATTTTACCGTATATTGCGTGGCAGATTCCATTTTCCATGTATATCATCAAGCAGTATTTTGAGACGATTCCGGAGGAATTGATCGAGAGCGGCCGTATCGACGGCTGTACGGAGTTTGAGGCGTTTTTCCATATCATGCTTCCGCTTGTGAAGCCGGCGATCGCTACCATTATCGTATTTACCTTTATCGGAAACTGGGGCGAACTGATGTGGGCCAATATTACGACGGCTTCCAACGCATTGATTAAGACGCTTCCTGTGGGACTTTTAAATTTTAAGACTGAGATGGGCGTTGAATGGGGGCAGTATACGGCCGGTATCTGTATGGTCACGCTGCCGCTGATGCTGGTGTTCGGTTATTTCCAGAAGTACTTTGTGTCCGGTCTGACGAATGGGGCCGTGAAGGGGTAACAGGGCTGCCGGAGCTAAACGGCTGAAAACTGCTGAATGGAAAATACCGAAGACGAATAACAGAATAAGGAAGGTGATTCGGATGAGATACACAGATTATAAGTTTCATGTGCCGGAAGAGAAGATTGTACGGCTGATCGTAGATACGGATGCCAAAAACGAGGCGGATGACCAGTTTGCCATTGTCCAGGCTCTGTTAAGTCCCAAATTTGAGAATGTGGGAATGGTGGCGGCCCATTATGGAACGAGACACGCAGATTCCATGGAACGCAGTTACCGGGAGCTGGAGGTTATCTTTGACAAGATGCATTTCCCGAAGGAAGGCATGATTTACCACGGTGCGCCTCATGCAATACCGGATAAGACGACTCCGGTCGTCAGCGAGGGTGCAGAGCTGATTGTGAGAGAGGCCATGAAGGAGGAGGACCGGCCGCTGTTTGCCATTTTCCTGGGGCCGCTTACGGATCTTGCAAGCGCCCTTCTCATGGAGCCGCGGATTGCTGCCCGAATGACGGCGATCTGGATCGGCGGCGGAAGATATCCGGCCGGGGGTCCTGAGTTCAATCTGGGAAATGATATCCATGCGGCCAATGTGGTCTTCCAGAGTAAAATGGAGATCTGGCAGGTTCCGAAGAATGTCTACGAGATGATGCCGCTGTCACTGGCGGAACTGGAGTATAAGGTGGCCCCTTATGGAGAGATCGGTGAGTATTTACTGCAGCAGCTCGATGAGCACGCACAGGAGGAAGGGCCGAGAAACAGCGCATTCCGTACCGGCGAGACCTGGGTGGTCGGGGACAGTCCGGCCGTGGGGCTTCTGTTATATGAACACCGGTTCGAGTTTGACTGGTTAGAGGCTCCGCTTGTGACGGAGGATATGGCTTACGTTCATACGAAGCTGAACAGGCCGATCCGTATTTACCATTCCATTGACAGCCGGTTGATTTTGGATGATTTCTTTGCGAAGCTGGCGTTGTTTCATGAGAAGCATCCGAAAGGGCTTATTTAGAGAAGTAAACCTTATTAGACGAAAGACCTCCGGATGATCTGTTTGGAAAATAATAAAATCCACTATCAATGCATGGTAGTGGATTTTATTAAATTTAAGGCAGCCGTTCAGACTCCGCTTCCGGTTACTGCTGCAGCTTACCTGTTTTTTAATTCTGTCATAAGTTTATGAAACCGTCTGTTTTCACTCCACTGCGGAAAGTGGCACGACTCTTCAAACCAGAAGAATTGTTTGTCCGTCTCGATGGTGTCAAAATATTCTTTTGCCAATTCCGATGAGACATGCATGTCATGTCTTCCTTCTATCAATACAACCGGTACTTTGTATATGGTTTTTTCCTCAAAATTGATCCCCATGAGCTCCGGCCATAAGCGCTTAATGGACTGGAGACTCCCCTTCTGCCTGCGGATTAAATCCGGTATCGAGTAATAGCGGGAAAACAGGAAGGGGATAATCAGATCATTGTAATTGCTTCTTCCGTAAAGCGAGCCGCCGTGTTTTACAACCTGCCCCGTCACGAAAAGCAGATCGTCCAGCCAGTTTTCTCCGGTATAGGTGCAGTCTGTGTGCTTCAGCCGTTCCAATGCCCTGGGGCCGGCGTGGGCTGCCGCAAAATCATAGGAAAGGCGGCAGGATTTTTTCATGTTTACGACCTGGCCGCAGCCGATATAGGCGTGCAGCATCTCCGGGTGGTCTGCGGCGTAGGTGAGCCCCAGCACACTTCCCCAGGAATGGCCCAGCAGAAAAAGCTTTTTTTGATGAATGCGGGCGGTGAGAAGCATGATCAGGGAGTGAAGATCCTGCAGAAACGTGTCGATTGTGATGATGCTGTCCCCAAAATCGTAATAGGATTTTCCGGCTCCGCGCTGTTCCCATACAGCCACCGTGAAATGGCTTTCCAGCTCACGGTTATATTTTAAGACCAGTGGAAGCGCGGCATCCCCGGGACCTCCGTGAAGATAAAGAAGAAGAGGCAGTCCGGCCTCTTCTGCCCGTATGGATACGTACTGTAATACTCCGTTAATGGGAAGTTTTAATTGTTCGTTGATCTGCATGGTTCCTCCGGTATGGCTGTATCAAGCTGCGCACGCCACTGCTGCTGAATTTGCTGTTGGTTTCCTTATACTTTAAGTGCTGGGGGAGGGAATGTCAATATAAACTTGCGGAGATCCAAAAAGCCGCCCTCCGGAACTTCCGGGGACGGCTGATTTAATCAGTATTTATTTCGGTATTCAACTCTCTGTCCTGTTCTGCGCCTATTCCCGAACACTCTTCCTCTCGTGGAGCTTCACGGAAACCTCCGTCTTAATCATCACCTTCGTCTCTCCGCCAATCTTCTGTAAAAGCCGTAAGACTGCCAGTTCACCGAGGCGCTTTTTAGGAACCTCCATGGTGGTGAGGGGCGGCTCGAGGAAATCGCAGATGGGAGTGTCATCAAAGCCGATGATGGAGATATCTTCCGGTATCCGGTATCCGAATTCCTTGAATGCCCGCATGGCGCCGGCGGCGATTAAGTCATTGTCAGCAAAGTAGGCCGGGGCGACCGGCGTTTTTTCACGAAGAAGTTCCGCCATATCGGTGTACGCGCCCTCCATGGAAGGGGTGAGTCTGTGGACGTAGGGATGGCCTGTGGGCAGGTTGTGATGGCGCAGCGCCTTGTAATATCCATCTGCCCGCTCTTCGAAATTGCCGATGGGGTAGGAGGAGCGCAGATAACCGACGTCTTTCAGCCCTTTTTCGATCAGATAGTTGGCCGCCAGATATGCGCCCTGCACATTATTAATCAGAACCGAGTCACAGGCAAGCTCTTCAAAATACGTATCCAGAACAACCATGGGAACCTTCAGCCTGGTAAACGGCTGGAAGTATTCCACACCCATCTCTGTACCCAGCAGGATAATCCCCTGACAGTTTTTCTCGGAAAGCTCCTGTATCTGAGAACTGATATCCTTGTGCTCATAAAAATAGGTAATCTGGAGTTCGTAGCCTTTCCCCTTGCAGGCCTGTTCGATGCCTTCGGTCAACAGGGAAAAGAACGGCGTGTCCGCGACGACAGTTCCGTGCTTTTTATAAATAACATATAGGATACTGCCCTTTTCTTCGCCTGCATCCCATTTCTTTGAAAAATCGTATCCGTATTCCCTGGCAGCCTCCAGGACGAGATTCCTGGTCTTTTCACTGATTCCAGGTTTGCGGTTTAATACCATGGAAACTGTAGCGGCTGATATATTTAACTTCTGAGCCAGCTCTTTTGCTGATATTGACATACTTGGCCCTCCTGATCCTTTTCATTCCGGTTCATGATCGAAAATCTTCTATATATATGATTTAATCATACAGGAATTCATTGAATTCGTCAATAGATAGTTCATACAATATTTAAAAAAATTAAGTTGAATTCAATTGACATTTCAAATGAAATTTAATATAATTAAGTTAATAATAAAGATATAATTTAATACAATTTAATTGCAGTTTAAGAGGAGGAAGCATATGGTATCGATCAAACTGGGTTTTGCACCTACACGAAGAAGTATTTTCAGCGCACCGGATGCACTGAAATTTGCAGGATTAACGAAGAAACGCCTGGAAGAGCTGGGAGTAGAATTTGTAAGTCTGGACGGGATCAATGAAGAGGGACTTTTATATGACGACAATGATCTGGAGGCCGTTGTAAAGCGTTTTGAGGAAGCCGGGGTAGACGGGCTGTTTCTGCCTCACTGTAATTTTGGAACGGAATACGTCTGTGCAAGGCTTGCAAAGCGTTTAAACGTGCCGGTGCTTTTATGGGGGCCGAGAGACGAGCGGCCGGATGAGAACGGAATCCGCTTAAGAGACAGCCAGTGCGGTTTATTTGCCACCGGAAAGGTTCTTCGCAGATTTCAGGTTCCGTTTACCTATTTAACAAACTGCCGTCTGGAAGATAAAGAATTCGAGAACGGCATTCGTAATTTCCTGGCGGTCTGCAACGTGGTAAAGGTATTCCGTCATACGAGAATTCTTCAGATCGGGCCCAGACCGTTTGACTTCTGGTCTACCATGTGCAACGAAGGCGAGCTGCTGGAGAAGTTTAACATTCAGCTGTCTCCGGTTCCGATTCCGGAGCTGACGTCTGAGATGAAGCGGGCGAAGGCGGAAGGCGCGGAGGTACAGGCCGTGATGGAGTACTGTAAAAGCAGTATGTGCGTGAAGATCAATGAGGAACAGCTGGAAAATGTGGCTGCCTTAAAGGTTGCCATGAAGCGTCTGGCCGGAAAGTACGGCTGCAATGCGATTGCCATCCAGTGTTGGAATGCCCTTCAGGGAGAAATCGGGATCATGCCGTGTGCGGCCAATTCTTTATTAAACGAGGAAGGAATTCCGGTAGTCTGTGAGACGGACATTCACGGAGCCGTCACGGCTGTAATGGCTGAAGCGGCCGGTATGGATGAGGCGAGAACCTTCTTTGCGGACTGGACGGTGCGCCATCCGGACAATGAAAACGGCGAGCTGCTTCAGCACTGCGGCCCGTGGCCGGTTTCCGTGGCAAAAGAAAAACCAGCCATCGGTTATCCTCTGGCCTTCGACTATCCGGGAGCAGTGGAAGCGGAAGCAAAGCACGGGGATATGACGCTGTGCCGGTTTGACGGAGACAATGGGGAGTATTCTCTGCTTCTGGGCCATGCGAAAGGCGTGGAAGGGCCGTATACCAAGGGCACGTATGTGTGGGTCGAGGTGGAAGATTTAAAACGGCTGGAAAACAAGCTGGTCTGCGGGCCGTACATCCACCACTGCGTGGGGATTCATAAGGATGTGGTGCCGGTGCTCTATGAAGCGTGTAAATACATAGGGGTTGCCCCGGATTTGTATGACCCCATTGAGGAAGAGGTAAAAGCCGCCATATACAGCCCATCCGGAAAATAGAGCGGAACGTTTGGCGAGACATGGAGAATGGATTACGCACGCAGGCGGCCCGAAAGGCGTTGGCCGGTGCTCATAGCGAGGAGAACAGGCAATGAATGAAGAGTTAAAAGCGCTGGCGTATGCGCTTCGTAAAAATGTGCTGGACATGGTATACCGGGCAAAGACCGGTCATATCGGCGGAGATTTCAGCGTGATGGAAATTCTGACCAGCCTATACATGAAGGAAATGAATATCAGCCCCGAAAATCAGGACGATCCGGACCGCGATTACTTTGTAATGAGCAAGGGCCATTCTGTAGAAGCCTATTACTCGGTTCTGGCTGCAAAAGGATTTCTGGATATCGGGGATGTCATTCAGAATTTTTCCAAATTCGGTTCCGGATATATCGGCCATCCCAACAACAAGCTGCCCGGAATCGAGATGAATTCCGGTTCCTTAGGACACGGGCTTCCGGTCTGTGTGGGCATAGCAAAAGCGTGCAGAATGGATGCACGCCCCAGCCGTGTCTATACGGTTATGGGGGACGGAGAACTGGCGGAAGGGTCTGTCTGGGAGGGCGTAATGGCTGCGTCCCAGTACAAACTGGATAATCTCTGTGCGGTTGTAGACAGAAACAGACTGCAGATATCCGGCTCCACGGAGGACGTGATGCACCACGACGATCTGGCCGCCCGCTTTGCGGCATTTGGCTGGAATGCACTCAGCGTGCCGGGCAATGATATTGACGCCCTGCTGGAGGCGTTTGAACAGGCAAAGAAAACGAAAGGCTGTCCGACCGTTGTGATTGCCAATACAACGAAGGGCTGTGGCGTATCATTTATGGAGAACCGTGCGGAATGGCATCATAAGGTGCCGGATGAGGCACAGTATCAGGCGGCTGTCAGAGAACTGAGCCAACGGGAAGCCGGTGAACACTCGCAGAGTGCTCATAACAAGGAGGTTTTACGTGATGAATAAAATACCAAACAGACAGGTGATCTGTGATGTTTTGATGGAACGGGCCGGGAGCGACCGGGATATCGTGGTCCTGTGCAGTGACTCCAGAGGCAGCGCCTCCATGACGCCGTTTGCGGAAACGTATCCGGAGCAGTTTGTGGAAACCGGGATCGCGGAACAGAACTTAGTCAGCATATCCGCCGGTATGGCGAAGGCGGGAAAGAAGCCTTACGCGGCATCTCCGGCCTGCTTCTTAAGTACGAGAAGCTATGAACAGGCCAAGGTGGATGTGGCCTACTCCAACACAAATGTGAAGCTGATAGGAATCAGCGGAGGAATCAGCTATGGCGCCCTGGGAATGAGCCATCATTCGGCCCAGGATTTTGCGGCCATGTGCGCGATTCCGAACATGAGGGTCTACGTGCCAAGCGACCGCCATCAGACGAGAAAACTGATGGAAGCGCTGGTTCAGGATGAGAAACCCGCTTATATCCGTGTCGGCAGAAATCCGGTGGAAGATATCTACGAAGAAGGCCGGGTACCGTTCGAGATGGACCGCGCGACGGCTGTCTGCGAGGGAACAGATATCGCCATGATAGCCTGTGGCGAGATGGTGCGTCCAGCGAAACAGGCGGCAGAGCTTTTGAAGAAGCACGGAATTTCAGCCTCTGTTCTTGATATGTACTGTTTAAAGCCGCTGGATGAGAAGGCCGTCATTGCGGCGGCAGAAGGAGTGCGGGCTGTGATTACGGTGGAGGAGCATGCGCCGTTCGGCGGTCTTGGTTCCATGGTCAGCCAGGTGCTCGGCAGGAACTGCCCGAGAAAAATGGGCATACTCGCCTTACCGGACGCACCGGTGATTACAGGTACCTCAAAGGAAGTATTCGACTATTACGGCCTGAACGCAGAAGGAATTGCGGCAAAGGCGATGGAGCTGTTGGCATGAAGCAGAACTATATCATAGGAATCGACCAGAGCACCCAGGGGACGAAGGCAATGCTGTTTGACGGAAACGGAATTCTGTTATGCCGTGCGGACAAAAGCCATGCCCAGCTGGTCGATGAACGGGGCTGGGTGGAGCACAATCCGGAAGAAATCTATCAGAATACACTTCTGGTGGTAAAAGAACTGATGAAAAAAAGCGGTGTGGACACCAGCGCAGTCGCCTGTGTGGGAATCAGTAATCAGAGAGAAACGGCCATGGCGTGGAACCGGAGCACCGGAAAGCCTGTGTACAACGCGATTGTCTGGCAGTGCGCCAGAGGAGAGGAGATCTGTAAACGGATCACACGGTTAAATCCCGGCGCGGGCGAAGAGGTGAGAAGAAGAACGGGCCTTAGACTGTCCCCGTATTTTTCTGCCGCAAAGCTGGCCTGGATTCTGGAGCATGTAAAAGAAGCTGCAAGTCTGGCCGCCAGAGGAGAACTCTGCTGTGGAACGATGGACAGTTATCTGGTATACCGGCTGACGAAAGGGCGGGAGTTCCGAACGGATTATTCCAATGCCTCCAGAACCCAGCTGTTTCATATCCGTGAGTTAGCCTGGGATGAAACCCTCTGCGGGATATTTGGGATTCCGAGCGCCTGCCTGCCCGACGTAACCGATTCGGATGGATTTTTCGGAATGACGGATTTCGAGGGGATTTTACCGGGAGAGGTGCCGATCCATGGCGTGATGGGGGATTCCCACGGCGCGCTGTTCGGCCAGGGCTGCCTTTCGAAGGGGATGATGAAGACCACATACGGAACCGGTTCTTCGATTATGATGAATATCGGGGAAATGCCCATTTTTTCAGACCTGGGAATTGTGACCTCGCTGGCGTGGAAGACAGGCGGCCGGGTCCAGTACGTACTGGAAGGGAACATCAATTATACGGGAGCCGTGATTACCTGGTTGAAAGACCAGCTGGGGCTGCTTGCGAGTGCGGGAGAGTCGGAAGAACTGGCGAAAAGAGCCAATCCGGCGGATCATACCTATCTGGTTCCGGCATTTTCAGGGCTGGGAGCACCGTACTGGCGCAGCGATGTGTCGGCGGCCTTTATAAGTATGAGCCGGACCACCGGCCGGGCGGAGCTGGTAAAAGCGGGACTCTGCAGCATTGCCTATCAGATCGCGGATATTGTGGAACTGATGAAGGAGGCCTCCGGAATCCATGAGGTAGAACTGCGGGTAGACGGAGGTCCTACAAAAAACAGCTTCCTCATGCAGTTTCAGAGTGATATACTTAACAGCAGAATCAGGGTGCCGGAGGTGGAAGAACTGTCCGGGCTGGGAGCCGCCTATGCGGCCGGGCTGGGAGCCGGTATCTATGACGAATCCCTGTTTGGAAACTTAAGAAGTAGGGAGTACTTACCTGCAATGGGGCCGGAAGAACGGGAAGAAAAGCTGAAAGGATGGACGGCGGCTGTAAAAATGGTGCTGGCCTCCGGAGAAGGAGATCAATCATGTTGGAGATCGTAAAAGTCTTAATGGATTATGAGAAGGACCCGGTGGGCGTAGAAGAAATGCCTCAGTTTAGCTGGAAACTGAAGTCGGATAAGCGGAACGTGGTTCAGAGCGCATACCGCCTTCAGATTGCAGAAAACAGAGATTTTCAAACGCCTGTCTATGACAGCGGAAGGGTCGAAAGCAGTGAATCTGCCCACGTCCGCCCGGCAGGGACAAAAGGGGACTCTGCCGCAATTCTCAAATCAGCAGTCAGGTATTACGTCCGGGTCCGCGTATGGACGGAGGAAGAGGAAAGCGGCTGGTGCTGCGGTGAATTTGTGACAGCACTGCTTGACAACCGGGAGTGGAAGGCGCCGTTTGTATCTGCGGAATCCGCACCGGCCTGCAGGGAGGAGTCCAGGGGCACTCTCGTAAGAGGGGATTTTTCCGTTGGAAAAGGCCTGACTGAGGCGTATGCTTTTACTACCGCGCTGGGGCTATATCAATTTTACTTAAATGGAAGCAAGGTGGGAACGGATGAGATGACACCCGGATGGACCTCCTACCGCAGGCACTTGCTTTATCAGACATATGATGTAACCGGCTGCCTGAAAGAGGGCATCAATACGGCGGGCGCGCTGGTTGGGGCCGGCTGGTATAAAGGTGTCATGGGGCTTACGAGATCCCGCAATAACTATGGGGACCAGACGGCATTTGCCATGCAGATGGTGTTAAGATACGATGATGGCCGGGAAGAGGTGATCTGTACCGGAGAGGACTGGAAGGGTGCGGATGCACCTGTTGTATTTTCGGAGATATACCACGGAGAAACGTATGACGCCGCCCTGGAGATCCCGGGATGGTGCGGCGGTGAAGAGGCGGGAGAGGACCGGGCGTGTGAAACAGGGCGCGGCGAAGAACCGGAGATCTGGCACAAGACGGAGATCGTTCCGTTCGACTCTTCCGTCCTCCATGCGCAGGGAGGAGCAAGAGTAACGGTCATCGACAGGATTCCGGCAAAAGAAGTATTTGTCACTCCGAACGGAGAGACGGTCATTGATTTCGGCCAGAATATGGCCGGCAGAATCTGTGTGACCGGATGCGGCAGGAAGGGCGATGTGATCGAGCTGCGGTGCTTTGAAATCCTGGACGCTGAAGGAAATGTCTATCTGGACAACCTCCGGAAGGCAAAAACGACCATGAAGTATGTGTTCGGGAAAGATGGGGAGATTACATATCATCCGTACTTTACTTACATGGGATTCCGTTACGCCCTTGTAATCTCTTATCCGGGCACTCCGACCGCCGAAGCGTTTACAGCGGAAACCCTTCATTCGGAAATGGCACCGGCGGGAGAAATCACCTGTTCCAACCCGCTGTTAAACCAGCTTCACCACAATTACCTGTGGGGCTTAAAAGGCAATTTCCTGGATGTTCCCACCGACTGTCCGCAGCGGGACGAGCGTCTTGGCTGGACGGGTGACGCCCAGATTTTCTGCCGGACAGCGTGTTATCTGATGGATACGTATACCTTTTATAAGAAATGGCTGTGGGATTTAAAGGCAGACCAGACTCCGGAAGGCGGAGTTCCCCACGTAATCCCCAATATCGAGGAGGAACATGCGGAGGGAAACTGGCTGTTAAAGCAGGGACCGCATTCCGCCTCGGCCTGGGCAGACGCGGCGGTGATCATTCCCTGGACCATGTATCTGATGTACGGCGATACGGCGATACTGGAGCGTCAGTATGACAGTATGAAGCGGTGGATTGGATTTATGAAGGAGCATTCGGAGGACTACATCTGGAATTACAGGCTCCAGCTGGGCGACTGGGTTGCGCTTGACGCCGAGGAGGGAAGCTTTTTCGGAGCAACCCCCACCGATTTGACCTCCACCGCCTATTTTGCCTATTCCACCGGCTTATTTGCTAAAATTGCGGCCATATTAAAGAAAGAGGAAGCGGCGGAATACGAAGAGCTGTACGGCCATATCGTGAAGAAATTCCAGGACACCTTTTTCCATGAAGACGGAACGATGACGGCTCAGACGCAGACGGCCCACATCGTGGCCCTTTTCTTCGGACTGGTGCCGGAAGGGAAGAAGGAGACGGTTACCGATGGCCTGAAACGGCTTCTGGAGAAAGAAAACGGCCATCTTGTGACCGGTTTTATCGGAACCCCGTATTTCTGCCATGCATTGAGTCAGAACGGCTGTCTGAAAGAGGCGTATGACCTGCTCCTGAAGGAAGATTACCCTTCCTGGCTGTATCAGGTAAAAATGGGAGCCACCACGATCTGGGAACACTGGGACGGCATCAAACCGGATGGAACCATGTGGAGCCCGGGGATGAATTCTTTTAACCATTATGCTTACGGCGCCATCGGTGAATGGATGTACCGCGTCATGGCGGGAATTGATACGGATGAAGCAGAGGAGGGAGCCGGATTCCGGCACCTGGTGATCTGGCCGCGTATGGGCGGAGGACTGAGCTATACGGATGCCGTTCATGAGACGGTATATGGTCCGGTCCGCGTCCGTTGGGAGGCAGAGGGCAGCAGGATTTCACTGCTTGCAGAAATCCCGGCCAACACCAGTGCATCCATACGCCTCGACCGTGCAGTTCGTGTGGAGGAAGCCGATGGACTGGAATTTCGGGCTATGGAAGGATTCATGGAGGCCAATACCGGTTCGGGGATGTATCGGATTGTATTTAAACAGCAGATGACAGATTAAAATATAATTTATCATGATGCGCAGTATTCTGATATAAAATGACGCCTGGCTGTCCATACTATCCCTGAGGTGATAAGATGGAGAAAGAGAGTCATGAACTTGAAAAAGAGGTTGCAAAGGAAGTTGATACCTTTAATAACCACTGGGGAACCGGCCGTTTTCTGGGACCCAACACACTGAGGTATGAAGAGAACAGGGAAGTTTATGAGGAAAAAGACAGCGAATAGCTGTCTTTTTCCTGTTCTAACATTTATCCAGGCAGCACATGGATAAGGGAAGCGGGAACCAGTTGATCCGGGATTCCAGACTCAGACGGTTTCTCATATCGTGGCGGTCAGGTGAAAAGAAGAGACGCGCTGCTTCTGTGCTGGACAGCTGCCAGGGGGAGACTGCCTTTGTGCGTGAGACAGAGGGAACCCCATCTTTCACGGCTATCCGATAGTTTCCGAAATCCTGAATGGAAAGAAGGACAGTTCCGTCCGAAAGCGGTTCCGAAGCTGCCTTTAAATTCATAAAAAAGGAAAGTACGGCCTCATAGTCCAGAATCTGGTAGTTATCATCCTGTCTCATCTGCCAGCGTTCATATAAAACGGATAAAAATTCCATGCGGCTGGTCTCATGAGGGTAGACCTCCAGGCAAAGCTCTTCCTCTGATAGTTCCGAAAAACAGGTTTCCAGGCAGGAGAAGATCATGGAATCTGATACGGTCATCAGTTCACATATCGTATTTTTTTTCGCCACCATATAACCTGCAAAGAGGTCATTGTGAAAAAATGCAAACGTGTGATGGAACCAGCTGCCTGCGATATCTGCAAAGTCGGCAGAAGCGCGTTCGGTGCGGAATGATGAGGTTCCATGAAGCTGTATAATATGCTTCCATACAGGATCAGAGACTGCCGTTACTTCCCGCAGGCGGAGACTGTAATGCGGATAAAGGCTGCTGCAGTGGCGGAAATTATCCCGGCTGAACCGATAAGTCATGACGCCCCCGCATGGCTCATAACCGAAATAGCGGTAACGCTGCCTCAGACCGGTGAGACAGCTGAGTTCAATGTGATACTCCTTCATATCGGTGATGGCATCCTTCATCAGCTGCTTCATATAGCCTTTTTTGCGGCTGTCTGGATGGACTGCTACACTGCCGATTGCCGCACATGTGAGAGATCGTCCGGAGCAACAAAGAGTTACTGGAAATGAGCCGACAACTGCCTTGATGATCCCGTCTTCAAGTGCCAGATAGTGCAGGGATTCCGTTTCCCTGTTATCTCCGTACAGTTTGGGAAGCAGAGAGGCAAAATCATGGGGCGTGCCGGAAAGGCTGAAAACCATGTTGATGAATTCGATGATTTGCGGCAATTCACCGCTATGGGCTTTTCTGTATTCTGTCATAAGCCATTCCTTTCTGAACTGATCACCTTATGCCGCACGTATTGCCGGGCGTCTGTAAATGCTTCATGGTTCCGTATAACTCTGTGAGACGGCGATACTGGTCTTCTCGGTAAAAACAGCACTTCCCGCTTCCGTAGTATTTGGCTGTCTCGATAACAAAACGGGCTGCCTCCTCTAGATCGGCAGGATGGCTGGCGCCCGTTGCGCAGCCTGCCACCATGGTTTCTGTTGTAATGGCCACACCGACTACGGGAGCCTCCGTGGCTGTTGCCGGTTGGAGTATACTGTTGATGTGGTATAAATCATTGCCGTAAGGGGTGATATCCTGCGTGGATAAAGGAAATACGCGGGGAAGCTGTCCTGTGGTAGTCTGCATGATATCTAAAAGATCCTCGGACACGCTTAAAATATAGCCGGCTTTCACTGTATTTGAGATCGAAAAGCCCCTGTGGTTAATCACCCGGTTCCCTTTCGTTGTGTCTACCGAGAGAATGGCATCCATAGCAGGGAGGACTTCAGTTTCATTGTTCTGATGCATTTCCACCGGAGATCCCATAAAGGGAACCGGCTCATGCGGTTCTGTAGGAGCATTTGGACAGATGTGTGTGGCAATGATGACATCTCCTTCCAGAACATCCCCTTTTTTCTGCATATCAAGCAGCTTTGCCGCCACGGTCAGAACTGTGCAGGCGCCATCCCCATCGGAGACAAAACCTGTCATGACCGGCCGGGCTCCCAGGCCTCCAAGCCTGCCTATAACACCAAGGGTAGGTGCTGCTTTACCGGCAGTTTTCCCGCTTTTTCCGGGAATCAGAATGCGTATTACATCCGTGCTGCCATTAGGTCCGGTGAGAGGAAAGACCTCTACATTTGCCGACGGACTGATAGAGAGAAGATAGTTTTTCATACGAATTCCGCTTGCTGTGCTGTCGTCAAGAATATCGAAAACTTCGAGAAGTTGTTTCATTACCATTAGGAAAGCCTCCTTTTAATCTCTGTTTTAGGTTTGAGTCATTATAGTATAGTGAAAATTGAAAATCAAGAAGATTACTTCAATATTTTGACTGTTAATTAAAGAATAAATAACATAAAGAGCGTGAATTGTGCAAAATGCATTAAATATAAAAAAAACCATGTGCATGGTAACGAAGCCATAATCAGAAAAATCCGATATACTTGATCTCAGTGAAACGTCGGCAAAGAGGCGGACCGTTGTATTGGTAACGGTCCGCTATTTTTAAAAAATCAAGGAGGAATGATTATGAGAAGGAAAACATGTTTGGCAACTCTTACAATGGCGGCCATGGTGGCTGTGTCTCTGGCCGGCTGCGGTTCGTCGGGGGAAAAGGCGGATAACAGCCAGACTGCGGTTTCAGGCGAGACTACGGCTGCAGACAGCGGACAGAAAAAGAAAGATTCCGGTTCTGCAACGGTAGTCAGCATGTGGCATATGTGGAGCGGAAGTGAGGCAGAGGCATTTCAGACGGTAATCGATGATTTCAATGCCAGCCAGGACGAAATCCAGGTTGAGGTTCTTGCCTCCCAGACTGAAGAAAAGATGCTGACTGCCATTCCCAGCGGAGACGGCCCGGATATCGTACATACATCAGATACTACGTGCAGCAAGTGGGCACAGGCCGGTCTGTTAAGCACGCTGGACAGTTATATTACGTCGGAAAATGTGGATGTCGATGATATTTATCCGTCGGTGTACGCCCTCGGAACGTATGGCGGAGAACAGTACGGTCTGCCATACACAATGGACTCCTATATGCTTTTCTATAACAAGGGTGTACTCGATGAATTGGGACTGGAGCCGCCCAAGACCCTGGAAGAGATGGCAGAGATGTGTAAAAAGGTAACCGTTAAGGATGCAAACGGAGAGTATACACGGCTCGGATACGTTCCGGACTATCCATGGATCGACAGAGTTGAGATCCCATACCTGTTCGGAGCGGAATTCTATGATTTTGAAAACGATCAGGTTATGTGTACCAGTGAAGAATTTAAGAATGCTCTGAGCTATAAGGCACAGTTTTATACAGATTACGGCATTCCTGAAGTAACAAAGTTTAAGAGCGGCTTCGGGGCCTATGCATCCAATGACAATGCGCTTTTTCAGGGTAAAATCGTATTTTCCATCGAGGGAGAATGGTTTGAGAACTTTATCAATTTGTATGCACCGGATGACTTCGAGTGGGGAGCTGTACAGGTTCCTGTAACCGAAACAAAGCCGGAGATTGCAGGATGCGGACGACTTCAGGGAAGCCTTCTCTCCATTCCGTCCACCAGCAAGAATTCAGACGCTGCTTTTAAGGTAATTCGTTATCTGACTTCCGGTGACGCCTATGTTAAATTCTGTTCGCTGATTGGCAACCTTCCGACCGCATACTCCGCTCTGAAATCAGAAGAACTGGTAAAACAGGCTCCGCAGCTGGAACCGTTTATCCAGAGTGTACTGGAAGGAAAGGCGAAGGCGTTCCCGGCAGTTCCGTTCAGCGCTGAATACTCAGATATTCAGGGACTGGAAGAGCAGGATATCTATACCGGTGACAAGACGGTAGAGGAAGCGGTGGAGAGTATGTACGAACAGCTGCAGCCTCTGGCAGATGAGTGGAAAAATGCCAGATAGTATTAAAACTGGATCGAAAAGTCTGAATAAGAAAACTAACTAAGAAGTGCGGGGCGGCTGTCCGTAGATGGCGGCCCTGCTTTCTATCAGAGGTGGAAAAACAATGAAGAAAAAGAAAAAATATAATTCGCAGGCACCTCAGATCCGGCTGGCCATGCTGTTTCTGCTGCCATGGGTGGCTGGATTGATCCTGTTTCATATTTACCCTATCCTGTCGACCGTCTATTACAGCTTTACGGAATACAATCTGATGAAAGCGCCGAAGTTTGTGGGACTGCAGAATTATAAGAAAATATTCCATGATGATTTATTTTATAAGGCGGTCTATAATTCTCTCTATTTCGTTGTGATTGGAGTCACGCTGCAGATTGCTTTGTCGGTATTTTCGGCAGTTCTGCTCAATATGAACATCAAAGGAAGAGGGATTTTCCGTACTGTTTTCTATCTTCCGACGCTGGTTCCGCCAGTGGCAAGTTCCCTCGTTTGGATGTGGATGCTTAATCCTCAGTATGGTCTGGTCAACGCGGTGCTGAAATTCTTCCATCTTCCGCAGCCTCTGTGGCTTTCTTCCGCGGAATGGTCGAAGCCGGCAATCATTTTGATGACACTCTGGGGGATTGGCAATACCATTATCGTTTATCTGGCGGGAATCGGTGATATACCCAGAGATTATTATGAGGCGATTGATTTAGACGGAGGCGGGCCGCTTTCAAAGTTCCGCTATATTACATGGCCAATGCTTTCAAATGTGACATTTTTCCAGGTGGTAAACGGAATCATTATGGGGTTTAATACGTTTACACAGTCTTACATTGTGGCGGCCTCAGCGCCGAAGGGAAATGGAACGCTTGGCGGTGTAAAGAATTCGCTTCTGTTTTATGCTGTGGATATTTACAATGAAGGCTTTAAATATTTAAAGTTTGGGTATTCCAGCGCACTGGCGACTATCATGCTTTTGGTCATGGTTATCATAACTTTTTTCCTGTTCAAAGGATCTAAAAAATGGGTCTATTACGGAGGTGAATAAGAATGAAAAGACGCATAAAGTCCGTTTTGAAGTATATTCCTCTCTGTCTGGCCGGCCTGTTTTTCTTCGTGCCGTTTATATGGCTGATCAGCACTTCCTTAAAGAGTTCGGATCAGATCTTTTCATACCCGCCGGAATGGATACCGAAGCCGGCAAAGTACAGCAACTACAGGGAGGCCTTTGAGGCGATCCCTTATCTGAAATATATCTTAAATACGATGAAAACCACATCGCTGGCGGTACTGGGGAATGTCCTTTCGGCCTCGATGATCGGTTATGCCTTTGGCAAGTTAAAATGGCCCGGACGGGACAAGGTATTCATGCTGGTGGTTGCTACCATGATGCTGCCGTTTACGGTTACCATGATTCCTCTGTACAGCCTGTTCTCCAGACTCGGATGGATCAATACCTATATTCCGCTGGTTCTGCCGGATTTCCTGGGGACTGCGTACTTCATCTTCCTGATGCGCCAGTTTTACAGAAATCTTCCTGATGAGTTCATGGAAGCCGCCAGAATTGACGGTGCCAGTGAACTATGGGTTTATGCCAGAATTGCCCTGCCTCTTGAAAAGCCGGCGGTCGTTACCGTTGCGCTCTTCTCGCTTTCTAGGAAACTTCGCAAATCGGCCAAGATAGTGTATAATGGACTTGAAATAAAAAATCACATAACAAAAGAGCGAATGTAGTGATTCGCCACGACGTTGATTATGTAGTTTTTTGTTTTGGTTTAGACTGCGCTGTCTGACGGCAAAGAAAGAATAAGGGGCATGGAACTATCCATAACCCATTACCTTTCGGAATCGTTCAAACAGCGCAGTTTTTTTGTAGTAAACTTCTAAAACCAACATAGAAGTGCCACACTTCGGACATTTGAGTGGGTCATATCCAAACGTCAGAATAATCGAGTTACGCCAATCCAGAAGACTGGAAAGATAGCGTTGTTTCTGAGGGGATAAACATTGCCGAAGATTTTTTTCCTGTTTATGATGTTTTGCATAAATACCGTAGTAACGAACCATTTTGAAGTGCTTGTCAGGGATATGAATAATCAGGCGTTTTATAAAATCAATGACGGGGAGGCATTCTGTAACCGTCTTGTGATCCTCATGCCTGGTGTAATGAAACGTCACGGAGTCACCATCGTAAGAATCAATTCTGGAGGCAGCAATAACCGGTCGTCCGAGATATCGGCTGATATACTTAATGGTGATATCAGGAGAGCAGAGATTGGGTTTGGCACGGACATAAAAACCATCCGGGTGATCCTTATAAATCTGATTTTTAAGTTTAAGGAAAGAAGAACCGAGTTTATGCGCAAGTTTTTCTAAAAGAACCTTACGGAAAGCAAAGCGTAAAAATCTGAAATCAAAATGTTTGTTTGGACGCCAGGAGGTAAAATTACCGGCCCCGCCCTCGGAAATGAGCGCATGGATATGAGGATTCCATTTGAGGTCTCTACCAAAAGAGTGAAGGACACAAATAAACCCGGGAGTAAAGTTTTCAGTTTTATTAAGTTTAGAAAACATACGGAGGACGACATCTCGGACGGCATGAAAAAGACAATTCAAAAGAGAATGGTCCTTAAGAAAGTATATGCGAAGTTCCTCTGGAATCGTAAAGACACAGTGTCTGTGGTTACAGGAAATGAGCTTGCAGGACATACGAAAAGCCCGTTTCTGATTATACATGTTACCACAAGATGGACAGAAACGGCTTTTGCAGGAAAAAGGTACAGATTTAAGTTTACCACAATGGGGACAGCCGTAGACAGCTTGTCCATAAGAAGGATCGTGGCAATGGATCATACGTTTGATGTTATCCATAACATTTTTGCCAGGACGAAGAGCATACTGGATGTACTCAAAGTGGTCACTGAAAATAGTTTGAAGAATGTTCTTTTTATACATAAGAATATTTTACAACAAAAAGTGACAAAGGAAAACCCCAAAACCCCTCATGAGTGAGGGGCAGGGGAGTTGAGAGTGCCGAAGGCACTTTGTTCTGTTGGATTTAGTATTATTTCAGCAGATGCATCGGAGGGAGAAAACAGAGGAAGTACGTTTGCCTATTATGGCTCCCAGAATCTTTTAAAAGAGGGAGCAAGTTTTCCTTTTTATGGAAAAAACCATAATCGGGTTGGCCTTTGGCCATATGGGATTACCAATGTAGAAGGCGGCCATTCTGCACCTGGATACTGCCTGGAACCGAATAAGTCCATGCGTTCGGGCACTCCGGGAACGATTGTAACATATGACCTTGATACGGATGGTGACAACCTGCCCCTTGGGCTGACAAGAGAGGATGCGGAAATTTTATGGTACGCCCTCTCATCATCAGGTAATTTTGAAGGAGGCATTTCGGGAAATGGGAAAATCGGCCAGGGACATTATATTTTGGGGCAGGCAGCTACCTGGGCCATTATGTCAGGAAATTGGAATGGGTTAGATGATTTCCGTAGTCAGATGGAAGTCCTAATCGAGAACCTGAAAGATCCTATGCTTGCGGTATTGACAAGAGGAGCATTGGAACAATTTTTTAAACAGGTTAATGGAGCAGTGGAGGAAGGAGCCGTTCCACCCTTTGCATCTAAATTTCAAAGCCAGGCGCCGGTACATAAAATGAAGGAAAACGGGGATGGGACCTATAGTATTACATTGGAGTTTGACGGTGATGATTGGAGGCAGTCCACGCTTGTTTATGATTTGCCAGAAGGGTGGAATGTGTCTCTGGAACATGGCAGAATCACATTTACATGTACGACAGGTAATCCCGATATTGGCCTTGTGAGGGGACATTTTCAGGATGGCTCCCTGGGGGCTCAATACTGGGTTAAGCCCAATAGCTTTAAAATCTGGTATCCGGATGGTTGGAACGAGAGCAGTGCAGTAGATGGGAAACAGGCCATGATTACAATGGCAGGGAAACAGGAATCGTGGGAGGTTTGGCTGTCTTTTGGAAAAAGTACAACACACCGAGGGGAAGGAGACTATGAAATTCCATATACCCAGTACCTTCATGAGGAGACCTTTAAGCGGGATTATGTCATTGAACTGGAAAAGCAGTGTTCCGAGACAGGGAAAACTTTGGAAAACTCCACCTTTGAAGTATTAGAAAAGTTTGAGTTTTCGCAGCTTGACGGGACAAATCTGGAAAAAGACCAGTTTATGAAAATGGTGCCCACATCAGAAGGGAAATTTGAAGATTTAACTGTGTGCGATATGGGGCTTGGTACAGATGCCAACGGACATTTTTCGCATTCGGATAAGAAGCTTTATAAATATGAGAAGACTTATTGTGGGGGACACCCAGATCCAGTCATTCATTATGTGGATGGTGACTCTGACTCGGCCGATGAAGAAAATGAACGCCGGAAGAAAAAAGCCTGGGATGCCTGGCAGGAGTGCGTGGACTGGTGTGAGGAAAATTGTGATTTCCATTCCATCGATGAGGGCGTTGCCAGAGACTTAATGGAGGAGGACCGGGATGAGGCATGGAGTACCTATATTCACCTGAAGCGTATTTACACAGTCAGGGAAACAGACGCCAGAACCGGATATATCCTTCATGACCTGCACAATGATGATGTCTCCATTGAAATTGTTGAATTTTCATCTTCTCAGTCAGAAGGAGAGGGTGCCATTACCGGCTATTACCCTGGCAATCGGGCAGTTTCGGTTCGAGAGATGGAGGATGTGCCGCAGTTGTCAAAATCGGAGAAGGTTACAGATATTGTTCAGGCGGGAATGTCAGATGAAGGGAATCAAAACAGTGATTCAGTTACCGGACAGGAAAAAATACCTGAGGATAAAGGGAATGAACAAGAGCCTGCTTTTAAGGAGCATGAGAACACAAAGAAACATGAATCGGAATCTTCCGGTGACACAGCAGAGACCGGTGAGGAAGGGGCGAAGGAGGTGGATGCCGGGTCAGAGGAAACAGCAGATACAACAGAAATAAAAGAGTCTGATGAGGCATCCCAGCCATCAATGGAAAACAGAGAGGAAACAGATGAAGAGGCCAGTCCTGAAGCTGAAACGCAGGATTCTGGAAATGAAGCTGAATCAGTGGAAGAAGAGACCATAACAGAGGACCTTCCTACCGTAGCAACCAGATCCCAGATAGGGATAGAAAAGGACGTGGCCACACCGTCAAATGCGTCCACCTATTTGGTTTCACGCCCGGCCTCTATAAAAGTTGGAACAGGCGGACACTGGGAATGGGATGGTGTCCAGGAAGACAGTGAGGTGGCACCGATTGAGCAAGGCAGCTATCCGTCCGGGTACATTGGTTACGCTTATCTGGTGAAGGATCACAGGACAGAAGGAGAGCTGCATATTAATAAGCGGGATAAAGAACTTTTTGAGCTGGAAGAGGACAGCTATGGAAAAGCCCAAGCAGATGCAACCTTAGAGGGCGCTGTATATGGACTATATGCGGCAGAGGACATCAGGCATCCAGATGGGAAAACCGGTGTTGTATTTTCTGCGGGGGAGTTGGTATCCATTGCCACAACGGATAAAAATGGTGATGCTTCATTCTTAACCATAACAGAAGTATCAGAAACCTCAAGAGAGGTACCGAATCTCTATACGGGTAATGAAGTACGGAATGGAAATGGCTGGATTGGACGTCCGCTTATTTTAGGCAGTTATTATATAGAAGAAATCTCACGCTCTGAAGGTTATGAACGTTCTGTAACCGGCAAGAACTTATCTGAGAGCAATCGAACAGGAAAGCCTATTGTCTTAACCGCGTCAGGGAGTGCCTATACAGATGGATTTACCCATAGTATTAATGAATGGTTTGAGGATTCCTATGATTTTACGGTTAAATATTATAAAACAAAGGGTTTCGATATTCTGCTTTCCGGTCTCCCGGAGCGTGTCAAGGCATATGAGGTGACAAGAAAGGAGACTGCATCACAGGAGCAGGTGATAACCGGAACAGAGCGCGTAGAGAAAAAAGATGCACAGGGAAATATCCTGTACCGGACTGCCGAGGGTGGAGAATACAAGTTAGACGAAACCGGGAATAAGATTATAAAATCAGATGATAGCGGCAATCCGGTGTTGTCTGACCGGGCGCTCACCCAAACTGTTTCGGCAGTGAACCGATTAAATGATTATATCTCATCCATTGAGCGGGAGGAACCGTCCGATTTGGATATGGAAGAATCAGAAGATATTGACGAGGATTATATTTTGTGGGAGACATCATCGGCTCTTGCTCTTTCGGGGTATAAGAGTGGGCTGTCTGATTACCCGTTTAAAAAACTCAAATTATTTGGAAAGACAAATGGGAAGATGATAGATGAGATTCTGACCTTCTGCTCCTCGGAAAGTTTTTGGGATGCATATGATGTAGATGCAGTATATGAAGAGGCGGGAACCTGGTATGCAAGAATTCGTTATGGATATAAAGCATTGGCGAACCAGCCAGCCATTTATGAAAGCGGCAGTGGTCTTTTAGTAATCCGAAAGGAATATGAGGGCGGGTTTTATTATGCAGTCTATGAAGAGGGACAGTATGATATGGATGGTTACCGCTTCACAGTAGAGAAAAAGGAACTGGACCTGGAGGCTTTGGGGCAAGACGAAATTCTGTTAAAGACGGTTTATGCACCTGTCTATGAGACCTATGCGGCTGGGGAGTTCATATTGGACAGTGAAGGACAGAAAATCCCGCAGATGGAGGCGGTTCCAATCTATACCAGCCAGGAGGTGGTTTCCTATGAGGAAATTCTGACCCCTGTAAAGACTACCGCAGTGGAGGGTCAGGTGAGCATCCATGTGGATACGGACGAGGAATTTACAGAGGGGGAAAAACATGAGAGAACTTACCGGGTAGTGACAGAACAGAAAATAACAGAATATACAGCAACCGTGAACGTCATGACGACCAAACCTGCACAGAAGAGTGGCTCTTATCTAAAGTTCCCTGTATTATTCTATCCGGGCCAGTATGAAATCTATGAAGATAACGGCACACGGAAAGAGCCGGTTATTATGCTGGAGCGGGTGATTAAGCAGGCAATCGAGGTGAAAAAGGATATTGCTCTGGACTCCTATGAGCATAATACCTATGAGATTCACCGTGACCCGTTTACCGTTCTTTTTGGAGGGTATAACGGAACACAGGAGACGAAGACGCTTCCCGGCTTTTTCTTTAAACTGTATCTGCGTTCTGATTTAGAGAAAACAGACAAGCTTATGAAAAAGGAAGATGGCAGTTATGACTATGTAACATTTTTCAAGGAAAATCCCGATGCTGCGTTTGAGCTTGCAATTGAGTGGGATTTGGAAAAGTATGATGCAGACGGGGATATGACAACCGTACATGCAAACCGGGGCGGCGGGAAGGACGACTACTGGGGACAAAGCAGGATGCTTCCTTACGGTACATATGTTTTGGTGGAGCAGCAGCCAACAGGCCTCCCACAAAAACATTATGAGATTGATGCGCCTCAGGAGGTAGAGATTCCTTTTGTTCCACAGATAGATGCCGATGGTACAGTACATGATAAAATCCCATCTAAGGAATATCTTTACGACTCTGCCATGACACCGGAGGAATTGACTGAGCGTTATCAGATTCGATTTAATGAAGAAACCCATATCATATATGCGCATAATAATGACGGCGATTTTGAAGTGTTTAAGTATGGTCTGGAGCCGGACAGCAGAAGGGATTGCCAGAATGAGACAGTAGCGAGGTATTATCATTACGGCTCTATCAGCGAGGATGCTGGAAGTGCAGACCAGGTGTATTATGAAACTTATTACGACCGGGATGGAACGATAGCGGATTATGGTGTAACAATGAATGGAGTGGTTACCATGACCGGAAAGTCTACTGCCGTGGACCGGATGTACGCGAAAGCACTTGTACCCTGGAGTGTGTTAGATCCCAGATATGGAGAAGTAATCAACGATGACGGCGATATCGGAAACCGGGAAGCTGGCCTGGAGACAGATGGAACCTTTAATTTTATTTCCTTTGCAGTCAAGGATTTTGAGAATGAGTTTTACAGCTCCAGACTCAGGATTGAGAAATTGGATTCTGAAACTGGAGAAAATATTCTGCATGAAGGAGCGCTCTTTAAGATTTATGCAGCCAAAAGGGACGTGATTGGAAATGGTGCTTCCGGTGTGACAGGAAGCGGGGATATCCTGTTTGATGAGGAGGGAACGCCTCTCTATGAGGAACGTGAACAAATTTTCATGCAGGACGACACCGGAGCGGAAGTAGGGGTTTTTAAGGCTTACACCACAATCCGGGACGGAGAAGTTGAAGGAGAGGACGGAAGCCTGCATACAGAGAAGCAGTGCGTGGGGTATCTGGAAACGTATCAGCCGTTAGGCGCCGGCGCTTATGTTCTGGTGGAGGTAGAGGCACCGGATGGATATGTGAAGTCGAAACCTATTGCATTTACGGTATACAGCGACAAGGTGGAATATTATGAAGACGGCAATCAGGAGAAAAGGACGCAGGCGGTAAAATACCAGTACATGCGTCCCATTGGCGCTGACGGGAAAACCGTTGTAGAGGATATGCACCAGATTATTGTAAAGAATGCACCTACACATATAGAAATACATAAGCTGGAAAACCGTGCGGATGCCGTCACATACCGTGTAGAGGGAGATGAAAAGCAGCTAAAAAACCGCGGGGACGTGGATTTACAGTATAAACCCAATGGGGAATTTGCCGGGTTTGGTTATGTGACAAAACGCCTTGAAAACGGTCAGGAGAAGATATATGTGGAGAATGCAACACTGACATTGTATGAGGGGCTGGAAGTAAAGCAGACTGGGGAACACGAGTATGAGAAAGTCAAGGTGAAGAGAAATCTATTTGGCTCAGTAACGGGAATCCAGGCGTATGATACCGGCGTGGATACCGATATAAGACAGACTGGGACAAACGCAGCAGGGCAGGCGGAGTGGGATATTACAGAAGAGGATAATCCACCCGTGGACATATGGTATTTTGACTTAAAATATGATCCCACAGAACTTGATGAACAGACCGGCATCCTCTATGGACTGGATGACTGGGGGAACCGTCTCTGTATGTTGGATTCAGAAACAGGTATGGCTTATGTGACAGATAAAACCGGCGCAGTGATTGTCTGGCCGCTTGATGAAAATGGGGATAAAATCATTTCCCAATCCGTAGAAGTATATACCAACGGGGAAGGAAATTCATCTATCAACATGGATTTGCAGCCAGTACCAGATGAAAACGGGCTTCCTATCTATTATAAGGATGGCGGTGTTATATGGATTGAGAATGAATGGGTGACGGACCATGGTGCCTGTGAAATTGCAAGAGTAAGGCAGGGCGCCTATATCCTGGAGGAGACAGCTGCCCCGTTGTCAGACGGTTATGTACAGTCCGCATCAGTCGGTGTGATTGTCCGTGATGTAAGCGAGAAGCAGTCCTATGTGATGGAGGATGATTACACAAAGATTGAGGTATCAAAGCTTGATATGACTTCCAGAAAAGAGATTGAGGGCGCGGTTTTAACACTCTACGAAGCATACCGCGTCTATGATGATTCCGACCGGGGGTGGCATTTGGAAATTCTCCGGGATATGGAGGACAAACCGATTGTAGCGGAACGATGGGTGTCAGAAGGAAACGTTCCACACTGGATTGACCATATCATGCCGGGAGATTATATTCTTCAGGAAACAAGAGTACCAACAAAGGCCGGCTATGTGACGGCGGAGGATGTGGAAGTCACCATATTGGAAACCGGTGAAGTACAAGGCTATGTAATGGAAGATGATCATACAGCGGTAGAGGTTTTAAAGCTGGACTCCCGGACCGGGGCTGTGATGGATAATCTTCACCGGGCCACACTGGCTTTATACGAAGCCCAGGTAGATGAGAATGGGGAAGTGCAGTATAGAGATGATGGAACCATACTCTATCATCAGGAAAAGAAGGTGTATGAATGGCAGACAGATGATGGAAGTGATGTGAGAAAAACGGCCCATCAGGTTACCATACCGGGTGGACACAGCTACACGGCCTATGATTATGAGATAGAGCAGGTTCCGGGAACAAGTCAGGCGGTTTGCTATATCACGGAGACAGGAGCCATGCGTTTTGAGTATCTTCCTGTGGGGAAATATGTGTTGGTAGAAGAGCAGGCTCCTTACGGCTATACAGTGGCAGCACCGGTTTATGTACCAGTCCTTGATGTGGGTTCTAAGGAACGGGTGCAGACCATTACCATGACAGACGAACCGATTCAGGTACTCCTGACAAAAGTGAATGTGACAGGTGGAAAAGAAATTTCCGGAGCCACAGTTGCCGTCTACCGTGCAAAGGAAGATGGTACACTTGCCAAACACCAAATGAAAGACAAAAACGGGAATCTGTTGTATGTAACCGATACGGACGGGAATCTGTTGCAGGATGAAGACGGGAACCATATTCCGGCTATGGAGTACGAAGAGGCGTATCTGGTGGAACGCTGGATTTCCGGCTCAGACGGAACATACACGAAGCGGGACCAGAAAGAAGGCAGGATACCGGAAGGTTATGAAATCGGGGATTTAAGGCTTCATGAGTTAAGTCAGCCAGCCGCAGGGAATTACTATTTTGTTGAGGAACAGTCTCCCTTTGGATATGTGAGGGCTGCAGAACTGCCGTTTGCGATTGTTGATACACTGGATATTCAAAAGATTGAACTGGTAAATGAACTGATTCTGGGCCAGGTTGAGATTATCAAGACCGATAAAAGGAATCCGGAACAAGTTTTATCAGGTGCAAGGTTCCGATTGTCCAATCTGGATACCAATGTGGCGACCATTCTGATAACGGATTCCGATGGTCGGGCAGTCAGCTCCCCGGTCCCCATTGGAGGGATAGGAACGGATGGGGCGGTAAGCCTCTATCATTTCCGGATACAGGAGGTGGAAGCGCCTGACGGTTATCTGCTTGACCCGACAGTCCACGACTTCCAGTTTAATATAAAGACAGACCAGTACCAGACGCTCACCTATCAGTATGAAGCAGCGGATAGCCCTAATAGGGTTATCATTTCTAAAAAGCAGCTTACAACAAAGGAGGAACTGCCGGGCGCCAGCTTAGAGGTCCGCAGAGTCACAGAGATGGTTGACAAGGACGGAACGGTTATACGGATTGACGGTGATGTGATTGAAAGCTGGATTTCCACGGAGGTCCCGCACGAACTGGAATGCCTGACAGAGGGAATGTATGTCCTAATCGAGACACGGGCACCGGAAGGATATATAGAAGCAGAGAAAGTGTACTTTACAATATCCGGGAACATGACAGTGGATGACATGCCTATGGTGGAGATGTTTGATGATGACACCAAGATTGAAATCAGAAAGGTGGACAGTGAAAACGGAAATCCTTTAAAGGGTGCGAAGATGCAGCTGATTTTGGAAGCGTCCGGGGAAATCATTAAGGAATGGATTACAGATGAAACCGGAGCGATTCAGTTCTTCGGTCTCCCGGCAGGCGTGTACTTAGTGAAAGAGGTAGAGGCTCCGGAAGGATACCAGATACCGGAAGGTCCCATGCGGATTACCGTGACCAAAGATTATAAGCAACAGACGTTTGTAATGGAGAACCGGATGACCGAATTGATGATTGACAAACTGGACGAGGAGACCAGGGAACCGGTAACAGGAGCAGTGCTGCAGCTTACAGATGGGGAAGGAAATCAGGTGGCGAAATGGGTTACCACTGGGGAACCGGAACTAATCCGCGGCTTAAAGGCAGGCTGGTATATACTGGAGGAAATCCAGGCGGCAGACGGCTATCTGCTTTTAAAGGAACCAGTGAGAATCGAGATTCTGGAGAAAGCAGGAATACAAACCGTTACCATTACAAACCGGAAACTTGAAGTGGAAGTGGCAAAAACAGATAAAGAGACCGGAGAAAACCTGGCGGGAGCAAGACTTCAGTTGATTCGAGATGCCGATGGCATGGTATTGAAAGAATGGGTAAGCGGGAAGATACCTGAAATTTTTAAAGGACTTTCTGTCGGAGAATATACAATCAGGGAATTGACGGCCCCAGAGGGCTATGCAGTAACAGGGCGTTTAAACTTTTGCGTGAGCGGAACCGAGGAAAAGCAGGAGATTAACCTGGTAAATGAGAAGATTGTGGTGGAACTCCAGAAGACGGACACCTTGGAAGGCAGCCCAGTGGAAGGGGCGGTTCTTCAGCTTCTAAAGGCTGCGGGGACAAACGAGGAGACTGTAATGAAAGAATGGGTGTCAGGAAAGGAGCCGCTTATTTTAACAGGAATACCGTCTGGTATCTATACAATAAGGGAAACACAGGCACCGGAAGGATATGTCCCAATGGAGGATATGAAAATAGAGATCCTTCCTAATCAGACCATGCAGCATTTTGATATTAAAAACCAGCCAATTCAGATAGAGATAGGAAAGGTTAGCGGAGAAACAGGAAAACTGCTGGGCGGCGCTGTTCTTCAACTGGTAAGAGATTCGGACGGTACAGTAATCCGGAAATGGACATCCAGGGACGGTGAGGCTGAACACTTTAAAAACCTTGCGGGCGGTACGTATATAATACGTGAGGTGAAGGCTCCCTCCGGCTATGAGAAAATGGAGCCGCAGGAAATAGAAATAAAAGATATTGAGGCGATACAGGAATTTGTGGTCAAGAACTATAAAATCACCCATTCAGGTGGCGGCGGTGGCAGCACTCCGAATCACCCGAGACCCTCAGCGGAGTATATGGAACTGTTTAAGATTGATGGAAGAACTGGCCAGAAGCTTGCAGGGGCAAAGATTACCGTTTACAATCCAGACGGCAGTGTCTATGCGGAAGGATTTACAAATGCAGCAGGAATATTCCGGTTTAAGAAACCTTTAAAAGGAGCCTATACATTTAAAGAGACGGAGGCACCAGAGGGATACTATCTAAATGAGGTACTGCATGCGTTTGCAGTAACTGAAGATGGGACCATAGAAGGGGATACGACTATGGAAAACTACAGTAAAACAGAAATGATAATCTCTAAAGTGGATGTAACAACAGCAGAGGAACTGCCTGGCGCCGAGATCGAGGTCACAGACCAGGACGGAAACCATATCTTCTCCGGCATTAGTGATGAAAAGGGAAAAGTATATTTTCCGGTCCCGTCTCCGGGGGAATATCATTTCAGGGAACTGACAGCACCGGAAGGGTATGACAGAAACGAGACGGTCTTTTCATTCACGGTGTTTGAGGACGGCAGTATAATTGGCGACAATACCATTACCGATCAGAAACATTACGGAACAATCACGGCCAATTATGAGACAAATAGAAGGGGAGAGGGTGATTTGATGGTCGGTGAACTTAATCATGCACCAAAGACAGGAGATACCAGCTATTTTGTAGGGGTGTTCATGGCATGGCTTGCATCCGTAGTAAGCCTGTTAATTGTTTCCCTCTCAAAGTGGAGAAAAAAACAAAAGAAATCAAAAACAGGGATAAAGGCTGGCATGTTTCTATTGTTGGCAATAATGGTAGTTAGTACGCCGGTGATGGAGTCTCAGGCAGCGGAAGATGTAATTGAAAATATATATGAGGAACACCAGTATACAACGGAAAACCCCGATTCTAATGAAGCAGAAAAGCTGTTTGAAAAAGAAATTGAGAGAGACGGAAAAAAATACCGTCTCTCAGAAATCCGGACAGAAGTGCTGGAAGAACAGGGGAAAAGGAGTTCTGGAAATTCTTTTGAAATCGCAACAAGCCCGTTTATTGATGGAAAAGTGGAGGTTAGGCCGAAAGAACAGATAACCCGGAATGGAATTACTTATCATTTGGTAAAATCCCAGAAGGAAGCAGCCGTTATACGGGCTCATGAGGTACCGGTAAGTGAGGAAGTCTTATATGAAGCAGTGGAAGCCAAGGACATGATACCGTCAAAAATCAAGATGACGGTAACAGATGAGAAAACCGGGCAGATGATGGAGACTATTGCAAAAATTTCTGACCAGACATTTGGCGGGGAGCGCCTGGACGATACATTTTCCTTTTCAGCTGTGTTCCATGAATATGGGCTGGACGGCTATTGGATTGGGGACCAGGTTTTTAAACTGAGTGGGACTGAACCAGACTTCACCGGATATGAAGGGCAGCTCCTTTCTCTGATTGAGGCTGATGCTGAGCATTATACCATAGAAGCAGCAAGGTGGGATGGGGAAGCTTACACAGATGAAGCGGGTATCCTATGCCGTAGGGTTGTTATAACTGGTACCAAGAAGGTGAGTGACTGCACAGTGATATATGAGGGAAGTGCCTATTTTCCGGAGGAGGAAGGCGTACGCCTGATTTCTACCTATGATAGCGGGGAAGAAGAGGTAGAGCAATACACCATGAAAGCAACGGGGGTTTACATACCTAAAAAGAACCATGGAGCAGCGGTCGCCACTGTGATTGGTGTTACCAGTGTCGGTGCAGGTACTGCAGGATATACCTATTATCGGAAAAAGAAGCAGAATCAAAACGTATAAGCAAAGAGGGGAGGAATGGGACATATTTCTCCCCATAATAAATTTATGAAATACCCTTGTATTAAGGAATAACCGTTTTATACAATAGATCTATATTAAGGAGGAAGGAGATAGAAGAAATGAAAAAAAAACAGAAAGTAGTCCGGATACATCCGCGTAAGAAACCTAACCTTGCAATGCCCGTTTGTCCTTACTGTGGACGAGACGCTGTTATACGGCCAGCCGAGTATGTGTATGGTGATGATACGATAATTGCAGGAAGCATGCTGTATGTATGCAGCGGATATCCGGATTGCAATTCCTATGTAGGAGTTCATAGAGGAACGAAAAAGCCTATGGGCTCTTTGGCGGATAAAGAACTTCGTAATAAAAGAATCCGCGCGCATCGTGCCATGAACAGACTGATTGAAAGTGGGTGCATGTGCAAAAATGGAGTTTATGCCTGGTTATCCTGCAGCTTAAACCTGCCGCCTAAAGAGACACACATCGGATGTTTTTCAGATTATATGTGTGAGCAGACCATCATGGAGTGTGAGCGAGTATTAGAAAATTGGAAAGGAAAAAGAGCTGCATAAAAGGGGGCATAAGCACATGAGATTAGAGCCATCAGATAAACCAATGTACCACAGAATGGATCAAAGGGATAGAGCATTGATTATGATACCTGTTTTTGGAATAGCAGCCTCATTGGGGCTGTTTTTTCTTGCGGCCCGTTTTCCGGCCATCATCGGTGGACCATTCATCGGACTTGGTGTGTGTGGTATGTTTGGAAGCGCAATTCGCTATTGGAAGCTAAAGCAGTTGATTATGCCATTAAGCGGATGCTGCTTAGAAATTCAGACCAGTTGTTTTGTTGCAAGGCAACCTTGGAAGAAGGAACACTACGAGCAATGCAGAATCTATTTTAAGGAAGTTCAGGCGCTAATAAGGGAAGCCAAAGCAGGCGGTTTTTATCTACAGATTCCAGAAGGCGGTGAGAGTGAAATCCGTGGGTCTGGAGAAAACCGGCGGTGTCTTTTCTATGTCAGCCCATTTGGTTACCCGGAGGAGAAGATGCAGGCCGTGTACCAGACCATAAAAGAAAGGCTGCCTGAAACGGCAGAAATATATGAATATGAAACATGAATGGATGGGAGTTCCGGAAATGTTAATGAAAAAGCTAATCATAAATGCAGGTGTCATACTGGGCATCCTGGCAGCGGGAGTTTTTATGGAGATTCATCAGGAGGGAGAAGGTGTTTTAAAACTCACAATACTATGCGTGACCGGCCTGGGTCTTTACTTTCTATACCTTTGTCAGGTTATTTTCCAGAAGAAATATGAGACGCTGGTGGGAGAAGTGACCCTGATACAAAACTGTAAGGGCAGAAAAAGATATTGGGAAATTGAGGTGGTAGATGGGGAAGGAAAGGCAAAGCGGCTTCTGGTACCGGTTCAGAGCGGGGTGAGGAAAGGGATTGTGTACCGATTTTTCTTGAAGAATGATATTTTGCTGGGGGTGGAGGAAATGTGATGAGTTATAGAAATATATAGTAATCTGAGGGTGAAGTATGTCAAAGATAGCTGTATCCTGCTTGACTACTTCAGTAGTAATAGCAGTAAGCGTATGTAGTAAAATCATTGTATGATTTATTGTTTATATGCCAGATTTTTTTTATAAAATAATTTTAGGCTATCTCTTGACAACAAAGAAAGCAAGTGATATATTCTATGTGACGATATAAGGTATTTAGTCATAAGGAGGTGAGGAAAATTGCCGCGCTTTACAGAACAAGAAAAAGAAATCATAAACAGGAAACTTTTGATAGAGGGGGAAAAGCTGTTTGCAGCACACGGCTTGAAAAAAGTAACGGTTGATGATTTAGTAGCTGCTGTAAATATATCGAAAGGTTCATTCTACGCTTTTTATCCGAGTAAAGAACACCTATATGTAGAAATCAATTTTCGCTTACAGAAAGAGCTATTTACTAATATTGAAACAACAATTAAAGGAAGAAAGTATGAAAATCATAGGGACTTAACAAAAGATGTTATCACTTTGGGGGTAACTGGGTTGATTAATTCTCCTATTCTTTCGCAGATCGATTTGTCTTTAATGGACTATCTGCAAAGGAAACTTTCGCCAGATATATTTGACAGTCATATGCACAATGATATACATATACTGGAAATGCTTGAAGATTTAGGGGTTATTTTTACGATTCCGCATACGGTTATCATAAAATCCCTGTATTCTGTTTTATCCTGTTTGGAACAGTTCAAGGAGGATAAAGAACTGAATATGATACAAAATCTTTTAGTGAATGGCATTGTTCAACAAGTAGTAGCAGAGTAACAATTTTGTTTGGTTATTTGACAGGCAGATAGCCAAACATATTTTTTACAGTTTGTATGACTATATATTTTTATGAGTCATAAAGTCTGAGGAGGACAAAATAATGATCGATGTAAAAAAACTGTATTTTAGCTATACTGACAAACCGTTTGTCGAGAATGTAAGTTTCCATGTTGGGAAAGGAGAAATTTTTGGATTTTTGGGCCCTTCTGGTGCCGGAAAATCAACCATTCAAAAAGTTTTGACCGGACTTAATACAAAATATAAAGGCAGCGTAAAAGTTGCAGGTACAGAAATACGGGAGCGTACAAATCGGTTTTATGAAAATATCGGTGTTGATTTTGAATTTTCAACCTGTTATGAGAAATTCACTGCACGACAAAATCTCGCCTATTTTGCTTCTCTGTATGAAAAGCAGCCCCGGTCTATTGACGAACTATTGCATATGGTTGGATTGGAAAATGACGGAGATAAAAAGGTTGGCGACTTTTCCAAAGGTATGCGTTCCCGCTTGAATTTTATCAAAGCGTTGATACATGACCCAGACATATTATTCCTTGATGAACCGACAAGCGGTCTTGACCCTACGAATAATCGTTTGATGAAAGATATTATCCTTGCAGAAAAGAAACGTGGAAAAACGGTTATCATTACTACTCACAATATGTTTGACGCAACAGAGCTATGTGATCAGGTAGCCTTTATCGTTGCCGGAAAAGTAAGCGCATTGGATAGTCCCCATAATTTGATTATGTCAAGGGGGGCTGCAAAAATACAATATACCTACTATGACAAAGGTGAGAAAACGGGAGAATGTCTGCTTGATAGAACCACAGAAGATAAGTTATTGAAAAACTTAATTTCCGAAAACCGTCTGCTTTCCATTCATAGCAGTGAGCCTACATTAAATGATATTTTTGTAGATATTACAGGGAGGACACTTCAATGAGATTGGGACGTTTAATTTGTGGTGATATACATTTCCAATGGAAATATGGTTTCTATTTTATCTACTTTATTTTAACCGTTTTATATGTGTGTGGGATTGCCGCTTTGCCGGAACATTGGAAAACGGATATTGCTTCTATTATGATATACTCTGACCCGGCAGCAATGGGATTGTTTTTCATGGGAGCGATTGTTCTTTTGGAAAAAAGTCAAAAGGTATTAAATGCTATGGTGGTATCTCCTGTAAAAATATCTGAATATATACTTTCAAAAACAGTTGCGTTGATTGCTATTTCTACGGTAATTGCATTGATATTAGGGTTAGTTTCCGGCAGCAATCATTTGCTTGGTATCGCAGTTGGTACTGCTTTGACATCAGCAATCTTTACTATGCTTGGAATTATTGCAGCTACAAAGATTTCAAACTTGAACCAGTTTCTTATTGTAATTATGCCGATAGAAATTGTTTGCTTTGTTCCACCTATTGCTGGTCTGTTTGTGACTTTACCAAATGTGTTTTGCTTTTTTCCGTTCATGGCTTGTATGAACCTTATAACTGGAAAAAGTATGTTACTATCGTTCGATATGGTAATTGTAATTGCTACGCTGATTATCCTCTACATAATTGCAAGGGATACAGTTGAGCATATGTGGAAAAGTTTGGGAGGTGTAAAGCTATGAAAAGGATACTATCCAGTGCCATACAAGTATTTAAGCAAATCAAAAGCGACCCTATGATGTTTGCGGCTTGCTTCACCCCTTTTATTATGGGAGCTTTAATCAAATTTGGTATTCCATTTTTTGAAAGAATAACAAAGTTTTCTTTACAAGGATACTATCCGATTTTTGATTTATTGCTTTCTATCATGGCTCCTGTACTGCTTTGTTTTGCATTTGCCATGATTACGTTAGAGGAAATTGATGATAAAGTATCGCGGTACTTTTCAATTACCCCTCTTGGTAAGGCGGGGTATCTCTTTACAAGGTTGGTAGTACCCGCAATTATTTCAGCGGTCATTGCTTTTATCGTACTTTTGCTTTTCTCATTAGAAAAGCTACCCACTAGAATGATGATTGGTTTAGCACTTCTCGGCTCGGTACAGGCAATCATTGTTTCACTTATGATTATTACCTTGTCCGGTAATAAATTAGAGGGTATGGCTGTAACAAAACTTTCTGCACTTACACTGTTAGGCATTCCAGTTCCTTTCTTTATAGATAGTTACTACCAGTTCGCGGTTGGCTTCCTCCCATCATTTTGGGTAGCAAAAGCCGTACAGAATGAAGCAGTTCTTTATTTTCCCATAGCATTGGTAGTAGCTTTGATCTGGTACTACTTCCTTATAAAACGTCTGTTTCGGAAGCTGGCAGGATAAGGGGGCATATATGAAAAAAAATAAAATCCTGCCAAACGAAAATGTAAATACGGCAATCCGGGTTTCCACAATTACACTAATCATCAACCTGATTTTATCGCTGCTTAAATTTGTCGCCGGATATATAGGAAAGTCAAGCGCCATGCTGTCAGATGCTGTCCACTCGGCTTCTGATGTATTAAGCACAATCGTTGTGATGGTTGGAATTAAAATATCAGAAAAACGACCTGATAAAGAACATCCCTATGGGCATGAGCGTATGGAATGTGTGGCTTCTATTATTCTCGCTGCTGCATTGGCTGTAACAGGAGCCGGAATTGGATATTCAGGCATTAACAAAATCTATTCAGGGCAGTACAATACACTTTCCGTACCCGGTAGAATCGCACTCACGGCGGCAGTCTTATCCATTGTAATAAAAGAGTGGATGTACTGGTTTACAAGAGGTGCTGCAAAGCATACAAATTCTGACGCACTTATGGCTGACGCATGGCACCACCGCTCTGACGCACTCTCGTCAGTCGGTTCTTTAATTGGCATTTTAGGAGCGCGTTTGGGCTATGCCATTCTTGACCCTATTGCAAGCGTTGTGATTTGCGGTTGTATCTTAAAAGCCGCTTTGGACATTTTCAGAGAAAGCATTAACAAAATGGTGGATCATAGCTGTGACAACATTACTGAAACAAAGATTCGGGAACTTGTACTTCAACAGCAAGGGGTTGAGGGTATTGACGATTTAAAAACCCGCATGTTTGGAGCGAAAATGTATGTAGACATTGAAATATTAGCCGATGGCAGTTTAGTTCTTTATGACGCTCACAGAATTGCCGAGGGAGTCCATAAGGTGATTGAACACAACTTTCCACAATGTAAACATTGTATGGTACATGTTAAAACTAATGAACTTCTCCCTCCATTCTGCATAGGACGGGGAAGATGATTTAAGGGCACTGAAAGGAGGTGAAGTAGGTTATGGAACAATACTGGTGGATTATCATTGTTGCGGTTTTGATTGTCGTTGGCTTACTTAAAATGGTTATTATGAAAAAATACAACGATAAAAAGAATCCCAAAAAGCGTTCGCATAATGATGAAGATTAGTAAAGAGCAACTAAAAAGGAAAACAGCTATCTGTGTAGCAGCGCAAAACGGCAGTTGAAATAAAACCGCCGTTTTCCTTTTTCAAAAATTGGATTACGGAGGGTGTATTAAATTCGCCTTTTTTTAGGACACGGCGGTATCAAGGAGGTATCGCTATGTCCTTATTTTCTATAAATTATGAGAATGTAATTAAATTTCTTGTGGTGTAGTGTTTAATTTCATACCTAAGCCATTCCGGATAATCCCTCCCTATAACAGAAAGCAAACATTGACAAAGCGACACAAGTGTCGTTTGAAGGAGAAGAATCATGGGAAATAAAGGCGAAGAAACAAAAAAACTGATTAGAGAAAAAGCCTGTTCTTTATTCGCAAGAAAGGGATTTAAAAATGTTACTATGAAAGATATTTGTGTTGCAACCGGACTAAGCAGAGGAGGGTTATATCGACACTATGATAGTACACAACAAGTTTTTTCAGAAATTATAGATGATTTAATGAACATACAGGATAATGAATTTTCTGAGAAAATGAAAAATGGGTATCCGGCAGTCCAGATACTTGATGAAATTTTAGAACGATATAGAACAGAAATGTTAGATAGTACGGGCTCTCTTGGTTTGGCAATCTATGAATTTTATAGTGAAATTCAGAACGATAACAACGACAACATACTTTTGAAGCAATATGAACATTCTGTAACTGTTTGGAAAGATTTTTTATCCTACGGAATACAGCGCGGAGAATTTAAGAATGTAGAGAGTGATGAATTGGTTGATATAATTATTTTTTCATATCAAGGGGTAAGAATGCTTTCAGAGGTATTCCCTGTAGATGAAAAAGTATCAGCAAGAATTATCAACCATATCAAGCGGGTTCTGTTAGACTAACTACATTCTTACACACTTATTTCATGCAAAAGGAGAAAGCGTATATGTTTAATAAAGTAGAAACAGACTTGAATTTTATAGAACGTGAAAATAAAGTCAAAAGTTTTTGGAAAGAAAATCAAATTTTCGAGAAAAGCATTGAAGCAAGAGCACAGGGAACTCCCTATGTGTTTTATGATGGCCCGCCAACAGCCAACGGTAAACCACATATCGGCCATGTCCTTGCCAGAGTATTTAAGGATATGGTTCCCAGATACCGGGCTATGAAAGGCAACATGGTTCCCAGAAAAGCAGGGTGGGATACTCATGGTCTGCCGGTGGAATTAGAGGTTGAAAAGAATTTGGGATTAGATGGCAAAGAACAAATTGAAACCTATGGCTTGGAGCCCTTTATCGCTCATTGTAAAGAAAGTGTTTGGAAATATAAGGGTATGTGGGAAGATTTTTCTGATATAGTGGGTTTCTGGGCCGATATGGAAAATCCCTATGTAACCTATCACAATGGCTTTATTGAATCTGAATGGTGGGCATTAAAACAGATTTGGGATAAAGACCTTCTTTATAAAGGGTTTAAGATTGTTCCTTACTGCCCTCGCTGTGGTACTCCTTTATCATCCCATGAGGTAGCACAGGGATATAAAGATTTGAAGGAACGATCTGCCATTGTTCGATTTAAGGTAAAGCAGGAGAACGCTTATTTTCTGGCATGGACAACAACCCCTTGGACACTCCCTTCTAATGTTGCTCTTTGCGTTAATCCGGCAGAACGCTATGTAAAAGTTGAGTCGGGCGATGGATTTGTCTATTATATGGCTGAAGCCCTCCTTGAAAAAGTGATTGGCTCTTTAGGGGAATACAAGATATTAGAAAACTACAAAGGTTCCGATTTAAAATACAAGGAATACGAGCCTCTTTTCCCCGAGGCAAAGGATACCATAGCAAAACAACAAAAAAGAGGATTTTTTGTTACCTGCGATAACTATGTCACTTTAACCGATGGTACAGGTGTTGTGCATATCGCTCCTGCCTTTGGCGAGGACGATTCCAGAGTAGGGAAAAATTATAATCTTCCTTTTGTCCAGTTTGTAAACAGCAAAGGAGAAATGACGGAGGAAACCGCTTGGCCGGGAGTGTTCTGCAAGAACGCTGACCCTTTGGTGCTTAATGATTTAGAAAAGCAAGGACAGCTTTTCTCAGCTCCATATTTTGAACATAGTTATCCGCACTGCTGGCGTTGCGATACACCGCTTATCTATTATGCAAGAGAATCGTGGTTTATAAAAATGTCTGCGGTCAAAGAGAATTTAATCAAAAACAACAATACAATCAACTGGGTTCCGGAAAATATCGGAAAAGGCCGCTTTGGAGATTGGTTAGAAAATGTTCAGGATTGGGGAATCAGCAGAAACCGTTATTGGGGAACGCCTCTGAATATTTGGGAATGTAAATGCGGTCATCAGCAAGCAATAGGTAGTATTGATGAATTAAAAAGCCTATCTTCAAATTGTCCGGAAAATATCGAGCTTCATCGTCCTTTCTTAGATAGTGTGACAATTATTTGTCCGAAGTGTGGAAAAGAAATGTACCGTGTGCCGGAAGTAATTGATTGTTGGTTCGATTCTGGAGCTATGCCCTTTGCGCAACATCACTATCCTTTCGAGAATAAGGAACTTTTTGAAACACAGTTTCCAGCAGATTTCATTTGTGAAGGTGTAGACCAGACAAGAGGCTGGTTTTATTCACTCCTTGCTATCTCGACGTTGATCTTTAATAAAGCTCCGTTCAAGAATGTAATTGTGATTGGCCATGTACTAGACGAAAATGGACAAAAAATGAGTAAATCAAAAGGAAATTCCGTAGATCCGTTTGATGTACTAAAAATATATGGGGCGGATGCTGTCAGGTGGTATTTCTACATTAACAGTGCCCCTTGGCTTCCCAACCGTTTTCATGATAAGGCTGTTACAGAATACCAACGTAAATTTATGGGAACTTTGTGGAACACTTATGCCTTTTTTGTATTGTACGGAAATATAGATAATTTCAATCCGGCAGAATATTGCTTAGAATATGATAATCTTTCAGTGATGGACAAATGGCTTTTATCCAAACTCAATACAGTGGTAAAAGCAGTAGACACCTATCTCGAAACATATAAAGTGACAGAAGCGGCTAGAACGCTCCAAGATTTTGTTGATGATATGAGTAATTGGTATGTAAGACGAAGCAGAAATCGTTTCTGGGCTAAAGGAATGGAACAGGATAAAATAAATGCTTATATGACACTTTATAGTGCATTGATAACTATCTGTAAGGTTATTGCTCCTATGCTACCATTCATGGCCGAAGATATATACCAAAACTTAGTACGCAATGTAGATAAAACAATGCCTGAAAGCGTCCATCTCTGTGATTTTCCAAAAGCTCACAAAGAAATGATAGACAAGGCTTTGGAAAGAAAAATGGACGAAGTTTTAAAGATTGTTGTCCTTGGCCGTGCCGCAAGAAATACTGCAAATATTAAAAATCGCCAACCGATTAAGCGTATGTATATAAAGGCAGAATCCTTACCAGAGTTTTATCAAATGATAATCAGAGATGAATTAAATGTGAAAGAAATAGAATTTGTTACTGATGTGCAGGCTTTTACTTCCTACACATTTAAGCCGCAGTTAAAGACAGTCGGCCCCAAATATGGAAAACAGCTTGGTAACATCAAAACCGCCCTCTCCGAGTTAGACGGGAACCGAGCCATGAATAGACTGAATGAGCAAGGATTTCTTTCATTTGAGTTTGATGGTGCGAATGTGGAACTTACAAAAGATGATTTACTGATTGATATGACGCAGAAACAAGGATTTGTTTCTGAAATGGATAATACCGTAATTGTAGTTTTAGATACAGATTTAACCCCAGACCTCATAGAAGAAGGATTTGTCCGGGAGATTATCAGCAAAGTACAAACCATGCGGAAAGAAGCTGGCTTTGAAGTTACTGACCATATTACCGTTTACGTTCAAAATAATAAATCTATCAGCTCTGTATTAAAAGCAAATGAAACATTCATTAAAAGTGAAGTGTTAGCAGAACAAATCTGCTATGAGCAGATGGAAGGTTATCAGAAGGAATGGAATATCAACGGAGAAAAAGTAGTTTTAGGCGTTAAAAAGTATGTATAACAACAATGTGAAAAATGGAAACGAGGGATTTTACATTTTGTAATTTCTCTCTTTTCCCAGAAAATTTTTAGCTACCGATGGTAATAAAAAAACGTTGTTCGGTAGCAGAGTTTTCTTGTGCCTAACAGAAAATAAAGAGCTTAACGGCGGTTTTGAAATAACAATTTCAAACCGCCGTTTTCTTACTGAAAAATTGAGATACGGAGGGGGTATCAAATTCGCCCATTTTTAAGGACATGGCGGTATCCGGGAGGTATCGCCATGTCCATTGTTTTACACAGCACCCGTAAACTGCACCAGTTAAAAAAAAACTTTCCCCTCCTCCGAGTTATTCCGGTTATGTATATGAAATAAATCAGCACCAAAACAATAATGTCATTTCATACGTCCGTGTGGCTTCATGCCACCCGGGCGTTTTTGTGTTTTTATGGGGTTGCTTCGGGCCAACTTGGAACTGTTGAAAAACCCTACCGCGAATAACATCACCTATGATAAAATAGAAGAAAAATGTGGAGGGCAAAGCTATGATGACGCAGGCAACAGGCAAGCAAATCAAATTTCACATGGTAACAATTGAGAGCTTAGTACCAGAGAAATGTGCGCTGGCAGCTTACAGGAGTATCCATCGCTTGTTTGCTATATGATGCCAATAGTGAAAGGTTTCCAAAATCCCGCATATACTGTATCAAATCCCCTGCATGAGGTACACCATGGCGGACTGCCCTATTAACTCAGCCTCAGAGACTATTGCTGACTTTATCTACCGTAATGGAAGCCAGCAGCAATTTCCTGGTAATTCGGAAGATATTCCCTGTATGGACTTTGTAAGCACTGATTTCAGCATTATATATACCCCGCTAGATACCGTAGAACCCATATCACTAAGTAAGTTTACCTATTATAGTATCCCTGGACTGTACACACTGTTAGATAGTTCCAGCATGGACGCTTCCGGCATTTTGGCAACCCATGCATCACCTGCCCTTAGCAATCAAGGGAGAGGTGTTATAATCGGCATCATAGACACGGGAATTGACTATACCAATCCTTTATTTCGTAATCAGGATGGAACTACCAGAATCTTGAGTATTTGGGATCAGAGCCTTCCAGAAGATAAAAGCCTCCTTCCTGCCGGTGTACCCAACCGCTATAATGCCAGCGGGGCAAGCTATGGCACAGAGTACACGCAGGAGCAGATTAACGAGGCACTGGAATCTGATAATCCGTTTGCCGTGGTGCCTTCTACCGATACCAACGGACATGGAACCTTTTTGGCGGGTATCGCTGCTGGAGGAATCCTGCCTAATCAGGATTTTACAGGAGCAGCACCGGAATGTGAACTGGTAATCGTCAAATTAAAACCAGCCAAACAATATCTGCGCGATTTCTATCTTATCAGTAATGATGCGGATGCTTATCAGGAGAATGATATAATGATGGGCATTAAGTACCTGCGTGTGGAGGCATACAGCCAGAGAAAACCTCTGGTTATTTTACTGGGAATCGGCTCCAATCTGGGCAGCCATGAAGGGACGTCTCCATTGAATGTAATGATTCAAGATATCAGCCGATATTTAGGAATGGCTACGGTAATTGCTGCAGGCAATGAAACTGGCCGGGGGCATCATTACATGGGGTCTGTACCGATAGGGGAAGAGTCCGTTGAGGTGGAAATCCGAGTAGGGAATGCGGAATCCCAACGTGGATTTGTAGTAGAACTCTGGGCCGACACCGCTGATACATATTCGGTTGGATTTGTCTCACCCAGTGGTGAATCCATAGGCCGCATTCCTATCATAGGCAGAAACGAAACCTCTATCCCGTTCCTTTTGGAACCCACGGTCATTACAGTTAATTACCAGCTGATTGAGACAGGCGCAGGCAAACAGCTTGTTTTTATCCGTTTTGCAGCCCCAACTAATGGAATTTGGAGAATACGCGTGTATAATACCCAGTATCTTACAGGGCAATTTAATATGTGGCTTCCGGCCCATACCTTGATTTCTGATGAAACCGTGTTTCTGACTCCCAGCCCATACACGACCATAACCCTCCCGGGAGATTCTCCCTCTCCAATCACAGTAGGAGCCTATAATCATTTAAATAACAGCATCTACATTCATTCCGGCCGTGGATATACAATAGGCGGATTGATAAAGCCGGATTTGGCAGCTCCAGGGGTTAATGTAAGCGGGCCATCGATAGGGCAAAGGAACCAAGACTCCATTCCCATGACTACCCGAACCGGAACCTCGGTTGCTGCTGCCCATGTTGCTGGTGCAGTCGCTAATCTTTTAAGCTGGGGCATAATAGAAGGACATAACATAGCAATGAGCGAAGCCACTGTCAAAGCATTTTTAATAAGAGGAGCAAAACGGAATCCAGCACTATCATATCCCAATAGGGAATGGGGATATGGGGCTCTGAACTTATATGAAACTTTTTTACGGTTAAGAGAAATAAGATGAATTATCTAAAGCATCAGATTCTTATGCATATCACGGATACGGGGGAACTTGATGGAGGTTTTGGCTGAGGTGCTAAAAAATAGTCTTATCGGTGGTAAGGGATTAATTTTGAGGTAGCGGTGTGCCGCCACAAATACGCTTGCACCGTATCGGTCAACGCCTTTTCCCTTTATATTTCATGTAGAGGACGGTTGGCTCGATATGCTTTTTCAGAGTAGCCAATCGCTGGTCAATGGGGTTCAGCTTAACCCGTATATCCATCTGCCTCCCAATCATGGACGAAAACTTTTCATCAAGTCAGAAATGGCACGGTTCTTCTGAAAATAGTTGAACAAACCATATGCGGAGGTTAAATATTGACACATACTATATATAGTGATATCATGAAAGTAGTACTGATTTGTGTGTGTTTATAAACCACATTCAAATGTTTGTTCCGGTGGTATCTATACCGGAAGCTAATTTTTAGGTGTAAGCCTTTTATATGAACGAGCCAGGCAGAGTCTCTGTCTGTAAAGTAAGATATCAGAAATCTTTGCGAATTTCTGATGTCTTATTTTTTTGCTTCCAAAAAGGAGAGTGGGAATTTAGGAAAAGATAATTAAAAATCAAGTAAACAGAGACAAGAAGTATAAGACGCCTGATATCTGGAAAGAGAACAAATATGAGATCAGAGTATTTTATTAGGAGGATGTATGAGATACGATTACAGGAAGATTAAAACTGAGAAAGTAGAAGTCAAAGGTATTGTTTGCGAATTTTATGATATGAGAATCGACAGAGCAACAGTACCAGATGGAAAATATCTGTATGAGGTGGCGGGCGATGACGACAGCGGGGCAGAACCAGCAAGGGTAGGAAAAGGTGTTCTGGTTAATTTTTATGGTTCCCTAATATGCAACCAACCACTATTGTTGGAGGAAAAAGTAATGTGGTTAGAAACAGGAGAATTTAAATATGTTTAAAATGAAAACCGGCAGATGCACACTACTGGATAGAACTTAGCGGGGAAGATTTCTCTGCTTGTAAGTAAGACATCAGAAATTTGAAGAAGTTTTTGGTGTCTTACTTTTTGAACAAAAAGGAGTGAATGGAAAAAAGAATGAGAAAGAGCAGTCAATTATATAGGGCAGGGACTGCCTGAAATTATGCCTGTGGAGATAGCAGGTTACGTGGTCGATGAAGCAGAAAATCCATTGGCTTTAGACAATGAGGAGTTCACTCCTAAAAATATATCAATCAAAATGTGAGGAAAATTCGTCACGTAAGCCACGAAAAAAATCGTCAAAATTCGAATTGAAAATTATGGATAATGCTACTAACTCGCTAACTTTTATATTCATGCGATTGGTTTCTAATTTTGCATAAGTGCTCTTAGAAATATTAAGATTCATAAGATGCAATTTGGCAACAGTTTCATCTTGTGTTAAACCAGCTAAATGTCGCAGAAATTGAATGTTGTGGCCAATATCCATATCTGGTCTTAGTTTTTGCATATATAATCCCCCTGGTATGTCTGTAAGTTTCGTAATAACGAAATATATTCTTGATTTTATAACCATTAAGAATTATAATGTTTCGTGATAACGAATTTTATACAATGGGGTGAAAAATATTTATTTATGAAAAAGGCTGATATTGAAAGATTACTGTTTTACTACTTATGCGGAAATGAAACGGCAAAAGAAATGTCTCAAGGAAATAATATAACGTATGAGGAGTTCGATAGAATTACCTATATACTCATAGAGTTGAAATTCTATAATTTATTAATGGAATTTTGGGATGAATTTTATAATCAATTCCAAGAGGATATTGATAAGTCAGCAGAGGATTTTTCTGATAGCTTTGAACGTGAAATAAGCAGATGTGAAAAATGGCTATATCAATTTTGTAAAGAAGCACCAACACAAGAGTTACAAGGAATTTTAAAAGAAATATTTGATATATCATAATAGATATATCCAAAGATGGAGAAAGAAAGGAATTACGCCTTACTTGAAGAAGCCTCATTGATGTTTTTTGGAATTCATTTTTCTCTATGAGCTGCATAGCAACACTGATTATTTCTTCTCGGCGCTCTTCTTGTTGTTCTGGTGTAAGCATAATTCCTTTTGGCATATTATGATACCTCCTTATAACGACCATCGGTCGCTTCCTGTTTCGCATTATGGAGCGTGTATTTATTTCACGAGGATTCAGCTTACATTGCCAGCCGCCTCTATCAGCGAAACATTATTTACAAAATTTTTTCAGGGAGCGGCTCGTCGCGCTGGTATAACAGATACTTCTGTTTTCCTGCTTGGATTTGATACGATTGCTCTGCAAGCCGAAAAGACTATCCTTCTACTGACCCTGAAGTATATCTTGCTTCATTGAACTAACCGTGTGATTAACATAGACCACCAGCTATTGCGTGATACAGAGGTGGGTTACTATATTTCCACACCTAAGACTGGTATGCGAGGCAGGGAAAGGAATGGGCCCTCAACAAGTTGCATGGATTGGATCGGAATGGAAAAAAATCCGAGTATCGGCAGGGGTATACAAAATGGCTACCACTGTATGAATCGGATATTCTGATATCACACTACTGCTGTGTTAAGCAGAATGAGGAGCCGATTGCCCTGTATGAGAAGCAGACTGGACGGCATCCCATTTTAGCACTTATGGCAGAGGAATCTGCCAGGCGCAAGGAAGCATATCTTCGTACTGGCTGTAATGGCTTTGAAAGCGAAAGGCCATTTAGTAAGCCAATGGGATTTTGGAGAGCACAGGATGTGCTCCGGTATACAGTGGAAAAACAGTTAGAAATTGCAGAGCCTTATGGTGAGGTGGCCGAAGTGGGGCAAGTTCCCGGTCAGATTGGGTTCTTTCCATCATGTGGGCCGTTTAAGTGCACAGGAGAACAAAGAACCGGCTGTCTGTTCTGTCCGGTGGGCTGTCACCTGACAAGCTTTGAAAAATTCGTAAGGCTGAAAGCATATAATCCCAAGCTTTATGATTTCTGTATGGAGGAATTGGGAGAGAAAAATCTGCTTAGCTGGATAGAGAAAAACTATAGGAGAGGATATAAACAGATTGCATGATATTACACAGTAGAGAGGATATGAAGAATTGCTGCGATTTAGCAATCACATGGGATTGAATAGCTATATATAGATTTGAAATATTGACAAACACTATATATAGTGATAAAATAAACATGACATTGATTTGTGCCGCTTTTTTACTAAGCGCATTGGAATGTTTGTTCCGGGCAACCGGAAGCTAAGTTTTTCAGGCATGAGCCTAACATAAGAAAGCCAGGCAGAGAAGCAATCTCCGTTTGTAAGTAAGACATCAGAAATTTGAAGAAGTTTCTGGTGTCTTATTTTTTTGCTAAAAAAGAAAAGGAGAAAGAAAAAATGAACATGGAAACGCGTAAGACAAGTTTTGAAGAGAAGTTAAAGGAGAACTTGGGAGCGGAATATAAAGCGACATTTCCGCAGCGAATGGAAAAACAGGACGAGGAATTTCTCAGGGTTGGAGTCCAAAAATTCGGTGAATCAGCTGGAATTTGGATATACCTAAACGGCAGTGAGTTTCATTGGCTGGATAATGAGGAAGACATTCAAAGGGCGGTAACAAAAGTGATAGAAGAGTACAAAAAAAAGAGAGGATTCTTAAATGGTCCATATCTCACAGGAGATAGCTTTAGCAACGTAAAAAACAATCTTGTTTGTGCATTGGTCAATCGCGAAGACAATGAGGAAGTGCTGAAGTATATACCGCATATCAGATACTACGACATGGTGGCGTACTTCTTGATTTTTATTACGGTGGATGGAGAATCGTATGTTAGAACCGTGGTAAACGAGGATTTAGACCGGTGGGAAGTGGAGCTGCAGGACGTGCTGGAAACGGCAAAGTCAAATACAGATCTCAATCCACCGGTGATTGAAATGGTTGGAATTAAGGACTGGAAGGTGATATCAGCTCCAATAGGAAACACATTTGGTGAGATGCTCCAATCTATCAAAAGCCATCAGGAACAGAAGAACCCTATGTATGTGCTGTCAAATCAAAGTGGCCTGTATGGAGCCAGCAATATGATTGACAATCATCTGTTGGGACAGATTTCAGAGAGCTGTAATGACAGCCTCCTTATACTTCCGGTAGACATTCATGAGATTATATTAATTCCGTCCAGAAAAAATAGAACCTCTATTGCGGATTGGAAAGCTGTGATACATGCCTTAAATATTGAAAATAAAGGAGTGAAGCTTTCTGACCTTGTATATTTGTTTGACCGGGCGGATAAGAAACTGCATGTAGCAAAAAATGATGATTTTCAGGCATAAAGCCTGGACAAAAATAAAAGAAAGGAAGGAAAACAAATGAAGTTAGAAGCAAGATGGGATAACGCAGGGAGAGACCAGCTCACAATCGGCGAAATGGTTGAGATGGGAAAGGATGGCTATGAGTTTGTTATCAGCGGAGGCCATATTGTATCTGTTCTAATTAACTTATAAGGAGAGGGCGCATATGAATTTTGCAGATGATTTTTCAAAGACATTCTGTGATAAGGAAGAGTTTCTCGAATTTTTGGATGGGATTGAGTGCGGGGCAGAATGGCAGAAACATCCCACCAATACTGTACTTGTGATTGCCGGAGAGGAAGAACCAGAGATTTGCGAGAAGATAAAGGACATGGACGAGAAAGAGGAAATCATAAAAGATACAATGAAGAATTCCGGCCTGTTCTTATGCCTTGGCAGTACCTATTATCCGGTCGGACAGACCACCATGAAGTCAATCGAGAGCAGGGCCAGAATTGCAGGTTCTGCTCTATTGGATTTGCCGAAGGGGAAATTAGCCCGGGTATTAAATGACTGTCTGAATGTGACAAAGGGAAATGCGCTTGTGAGAATTCATGAAGGAAAGGTGCGCGCGGTACATGGCGGAGACCCAAGTGACTATTCCGTCCTGCCAATGCCGGAATTATTTGAAGTAGCATCTATCTATGTTGCAGAAAACTATGACAAGGCTACCTTTTCAAACGGCCTGTTCAGTCATTCTCTGGCAATGGCGTCCTGGGAATTGGAAGAAAAAGGACTCTTGGATACATACCGGGAACTGCTGCTCCAGTATGGCTTACAGGCAGATAACGTATTATCAGCTTTGATTCGTGTCCAGACATCCGATGTTGGCGTAAGTGGTGCGAATATCTATTATTCTCTTCTGCTGGGAGCAGAGAAGAAGCCGTTGATTTTAGGAAAACCATTGAAATTGGAGCATACGAATAATGCATCCATAGAAGATTTCTCTCAGAATATGGGACAGATATTTGCCAGATATCAGGAGGCCATTGGTGATTTGTCGAAGCTGTTTCATGTATATGCCAGCTATCCGGCTAACGTTATGGCTAGTGTTATGATTAAGGCTGGTATCAGTAAGGCGCTGACAGCCCAGACGGTAGAACAGTTTAAGGCCGGACATGGACCGGGAATCTGTAATGGCTATGATATTTATTGTGGAATCTGTGAGGCGATTTTTCTGGCACAGAGCAATGGAATGGGTGCAAAGGCATTAACCGATTTGGAAGAGATGGTTTCACGGTGCTTGACCTATCGTTTCCATGAATATGATATCCCAGGAACGATTCTGTACTGATGAAAGAAATAAGGCAGGGCAGGGAACCCTACTGTTCTGTCAGAAAGGAGACAATATGCTGAACCTGAATTATGAACCAGATGTGCTGGTGGAGGATATAACAACCCTATCCCATGACGAATGGAAATTATACAGAACACTGGGGATTGGGGGGAGTGATGCGGCGGCCGTGTGCGGCATCTCGCCATGGAAAACAGCCAGGGATTTATATGAAGAGAAGGTACATAAAAAAATCAAAGAACAGAATGATGATGGCTGGGTAGCAAAGGAAATCGGAAAGCGTCTGGAGGAATTGGTGGTTCAGATTTTTATGAAACGCACAGATACCAGACCGTATGCTGTGCGTAAAATGTTCCGGCATCCGCTGTATCCGTTTATGATATCTGATTTTGATTTTTTCGTTAAGCTTGATGAAAAGATCTATTTGTTGGAGTGCAAAACCTCGTTCAGTTACCACCACATGAATGGCTGGGAAGGTGGAAATATTCCACCGCACTATGTTCTCCAGGGGATTCATTATATGAGTGTGGCTAACGTAGATGGCATAATTTTTCTCTGCCTTCATGGTAACCATGAGGGTTCTCTTATCATACGGCGCCTGGAGCGTGATTTGGCACAGGAAGAAGAACTGATTCGGCAGGAATCGTATTTCTGGAATCAGTGTGTAGCTTTAAGAAAACCACCTAAGTATACGGAGAAGGCTGACTTAATGCTTAAAAGCATTCAGGGACGCTATGGTGTGCAGGAGAATAAACAAATTGTACTTCCACCATCATATGCGGCAAACATGACGTCCTATCTGAAACTGAAAAAACGGAAGTCAGAATTGAAGCGTCAAATGGATCAGATAGATGAACAGATGAAACTTGCCTATGCACCAATAAAGGAAGCCATGGAGGGAGCTGAGGAAGCGGTACTGGAAACTGGAAATATCAGATATTTGGCCGGCTATAACAGGAAAGTTACAACTTCCATTAATAAAGACAGCCTGGAGGTGCTGCAGCTTATGCATCCGGATATTTACAGAGAGTATGCGCAGACAAATACCTCACAGTCTTTTTATATTAAAGAGGATAAGGCAAGTTAGGGGAGGAAAACGAAAATGGACGAAGAAATGAGACAGCCAGAAGAAATGGTATCTGTGATAGATGGAAAGAAGGTACAGGAAATCTTGGTTGGCCGATATCTCAATGTTGTTATTGTGGACCATACGGATTTTATGAAGCTTATGTTGAAGGAAGATTACAGAATCAGGCATAATTTTATGATGTTGATTGGGCAGTGGTTTATATGTTTATCCTCCAGTAGTGAGTGGGATGAACGAAATGAGGGCAGTGTGAAATTGTCCTGTAAACTGAAACCAGAGCTTTCAAAGACCAATTTATGGCCTTGGGTCACGTATGGGGATTCTGCACCCAATGAAGTTTCGGTCAGCGGCCACCAGACGGAATCAGTTGAACGGCTGTTTGCAGCATATTTATCTAAAACAGAATGGGAAATTTGCAATCCATTTCGCCAGTTCCTGGTTGCTATGCAAAAGGAGGACCGTACACTTCAGCAGATATTGACTCGGTTCGCAGTGGAATGGTGTGACTGGGTGGTAAAAGAGGAAAAAGAAATACAGGGAGAATCTTACCGTATTGCCAGTCTGATTGCATCAGTACCCTCTGTCTTACTATAAAATAGGAGGAATTTTGACTGATAATGAGAGACATTTTCTGGAATTAAAGCTTAGAGTTTGGTTAAGAAAGCTGAAACGGGAAAAAGCCGGTTTTGCCGGCCATAGAACTCCGAATGACTGGTCCTGTGAGCTAACAGATACTGCGAAAAAATACTTATGTGATGTGGTATATTCCGGTCAGGGCGGTTATGTGCTTGCGAGTGAAGAATCTCGCTTATTTACTGAGTTGCAGCAGGCTGTGACTCAGGCAAAGGTAAAGGAAAAACTCCATCAGGCATTGTTTGTGGATATGGATTTTGAGATGGTACGAGATCTGGCATATGGACTAAGAGGCCAGGTGGAGACAATTATGGTGGAATACAAATCACACGTTAAGAAAGGGAATGAACATGGAACAAAAGATTTTAACACTACAGGAAAAAATGGTAAAGATCCGCTCGGAGATACCTGCATTGGTAAAACGCGCATACAGTGAGGACGTGAATTATGATTTTATAAAGATTGATGATATTTTCCGCTATCTGACCCCGGCAATGAACCGATGGAATGTGAACTTTGAAATTGTTTCGGAATGTGCTTCAAAGAGAAACGAGAATGGGGACTCTGTCTATGTTGAATTCTTAGCATATTGTCAAATGTGGCTGTATGAGGCAGATTTAGAACTAAAGTGGATTAATGCAGAGAAGCCAGAAGACGAGGTAACCGTTACAATCCACGCCATCGGTACCCATGAAATGCCGGAGAAAGCAAAAGGCAGTGCGCTCACATATGCCATGAAATACTACCTAATGGATAAATACTGCATCGACCAGGGCGGTGTAGACCCGGATATGCGGGATTTTCCACCGGATACATATGATGGGAGCATACCGGAATATGATGGCTTGTCCTCTGATGCATATGATTTCTCAGATCGGGATTCAGAAGGGATAGCAGGAGATGCCTCTGGAATAACCGATATGGAACTGGACGCTGAAATGGAAGGCGGACAGGAAGTACCGGATGAATTACCGGAGGAAGAACCGATGGAGGAAGCTGAGGAGAGCGAAGTTGATGCATCTGAAGAACGTTCCATGATGAATGATTCAGAGATGAACCCAGAATCAGGGCATGAGGAAACGGATGCGGAAGAAACAGCAAAACAACAAGATGGGGGTATGGAATCAGATGCAAAAAAGACCAGAAGGAAGTCTGCAAAAGATAAACAGAAGGCAGATAAGGGAGACACGAACCGTCCGGTTCTGAGCCGCCATATCATGCCGGAGAATGGGACGATGGTGAATCTGCCAAACGAAGTAAGCCCACAGCCGGCTGTAAATATGACAATTGAGGAAGCTGGCAATATTGTTTGCACATTTGGTATCTATAACAATAAATGTCTGAGTGAGCTGCTCAATCAGGGAGAAGAAGGGGTGAAGGCGTTGGAGTGGATAGCCTATAATTACCGCGGCAGAAATGAAACAATCCGACAAGGCGCCAGATTGCTTTTGAGCACGCTGTAGGCCGCATGGTGAAAGCAGCGGGAAAGAATACTTAAAAGATGTTTAACATATCAGATGTAGCAAATTTGTTGGGAATTAAGAGGCTGACGGAAGGAAATTCCTTTAATGTCGTATGTCCGTTCTGTGGCGATACCAGAGGAAAAATGAATTTCCGTATTGTAAAAGACGGTGAGCTGGCAAATACCTATCACTGCTTTAAATGCGGCGCTCATGGAAATATGCTGACACTCTATGCAGACCTGATGGGAATTTGTGGTGTGGATCGGTATAAAATTGCCTATCGTGAAATTAAGACAGCGCTGCATGAGGGCGCTGGCTGCAGAAACAGCTATGACAGCAGCTTCACAGGAACGATGACACAGATAGAGGAGGAAGAAACAGCAAGTCTTGAGAAAAGAAGTCAGATTTATCAGAGACTCATAGAGATGCTGTCCCTGTCGGAAACTCACCGGAGAAAACTGATGGACCGGGGGCTAACAAGCAACCAGATTGAGGCATTCCATTTTCGCAGTACTCCAGTTCATGGGACTGAGGGGCTCGCAAGGAGGCTGATAAAAGAAGGATATTCTCTTGCGGGCATACCGGGATTTTACATGAATCAAAACCAAAACTGGGATATTGCGTTATATCGGAATAACCAGGGAATCCTATGCCCGGCTTACAGTGTATCCGGAAAGATTGAAGGTTTTCAGATACGGTTGGATGCTCCCCATGATGATAAAAAGTATTTGTGGTTAAGCAGTACCAATAAAAAACGTGGTGCTGGCAGTAAGAGTCCGGTCAGTTTTATTGGAAATCCATTTGACAAGACGGTACGGGTAACGGAAGGAATATTAAAACCGATTGTCGCTCATGCTTTATCCGGATACAGCTTTTTGGGGACACCGGGAGTAAACCAGTATAAGAGCCTTGAGAAGGCATTGGCAGTCCTAAAGGAGAACGGTCTTGAGATGGTCATGGAATACTTTGACATGGACAAATTCATGGATATCGGCTGCTATGGTGATTATAAGTCCTCTACCTGTGGTAAATGTCAGAACAAGGAGCGTTACTATGGAAGGAAGATTTGTGAAGAGAAACGGAAAAAGCGGGACCAGATTCGTGCGGGGTGCTGCAGGCTCTATGAGAGCTGTGACCGGCTAAAATTAAAATGCATCCGCAAGACCTGGGACCAGAGAGAAGATGGGATTTGGGCTGGAAATGATAAGGGAATTGATGATTACTGGTGGTCTGGCCTGAAGAAAAAAGAGGAGCAGATTGGATATGATGGGATGGACAGAACAATTCATCATCGAAGCAATTTGCCGTCATACGGAACAAGAGTTGCGTAGTGATGAGACAAAAACAGAGAGAATGAAGCTTAGTGCCTGTAGCACCTTAGAAAGTATCAGAAGACGTGTCAATGGATACGGAGCAGAGTGTTTTGCATTTGTCCTGTTGGTTGGGATTATGTTAAAGAAAAGTCAGATGATACTGAATGCAGATACAAAGGGGGAGCTGGAAGCGATTTTAGAGCCTTCCGTACCCCGGTGGAATTACGGAGGATTTCTAACAGGTCCCTATCATGTACCGGAAGAAGAAGCAATCTTTTGGTCGAAAGCTTCATTGGAGGCCCCGTTGAATGATGAAGGAGCAAGACGGTACCGGGATGTGGCTGCAGTAGCCTTTCCAGAGGAGATGGCTGAAATCTGGGGAACAGATGATACAGGAGAAGGCGGCATTGCCGTATAAAAAGGCAGGGAGAGAAAACATCTTTCCGTGTCTATTTTTGCGCATGAAGCTAAGATGGAGCAATCCAAAAGTGGGTTTGTATAAAAACGAAGGAGGATAACAAATGAACAGATGTATATTTGTGGGAAGATTGACAAGGGATCCGGAGGTGAGTTTTTCAGAGAAAGCCCAGATGTCGATTGCCAGATTTACTGTGGCGGTGGACCGGATACCAAAGAGAGAAGGAGAACCAGAAGCAGACTTTTTTAACTGTGTGGCATTCGATAGGAAAGCAGAGTTTGTGGAACAGTATTGGTACAGTGGTATGCGTGTGGTGGTAAGCGGAAGAATGCAGAATGATAACTACACAAATAAAAAGGGAGAAAAGGTATATGGCGTTTCTTTGAAAGCGGACGATGTTGAGTTCGCTGATGGAAAGAGAGAGGCAGATAATGGGCAGGCGCAGAGCACGGCTCCGTCCAGAGCAGCAAATCCTGCAAATGCATTAGCGGCACAGATGTCCAAAGAAGCTCCGGTGACGAGAAATGCAACACAGGCACCCAGAGCAGCCACTGCGGCATCCAGAGCAGCAGCGCCAGCTACGAATCAGGGCGCCGCAAAACCGGCTGCCAGCAGAAATACACCACAGCGTCAGGCACCTAGCCGAAGCGCGGTAGGAAGAAGCGCATCCCAGCGAGGGGCTGCGAGGGCAGCTGCCGGCGATGACTTTATGAATGTAGCGAGTGGAATGGAAGAAGGTCTTCCGTTTAATTGATTTAACAGTATGAATACAGACGGCTAGGATGTGATGGCGCATTCTAGCCGCCTGCTTTTGGAGGATAAACGAAGATGAATGAAAAGAAAGTACAGAAATTCATCATGGTATTTTTAATGTGCACAGCGGGGGCCGTGATGTTACAGCTGGCAGCTCCCATGATTTTGGGACTTATTGTGAATGCGGTATCGATTGGGATTCCATTTGCAGTGTATTACTTGCTTATCAGAAAAAAATGGAGAATCAGGATAATTAAATCATCGGAGGAAAAAGAGCAGTCTGGCAGTGGAAGTGGAGCGGCCGAGGAAGGTCTGGATGATGGAAATAATGGTCAGGACGAAAGGGACAACCCGGTATATGAATGGTATACACGGTGCGGAAGGGAACGAATCAAAGCGATATCTACCAATATATTTGCACATGGAAAAAATGAATTTTGGATTCGTACCGATGGTGTCTGTAATATCCGCACCCCAAAGGGTTACAGACGGGCTGGCAATCTTCCTGGATATCCGGGCGCGCAAGCCAATACCATTACCGAATATTTAAAGCAGGACGGATTTTATGCAGTCAATGATGGGAGATACATTTATGTTTCAAGGTAAGCGGGAGGAAGAGAACCGATGGTATGTAAATTTAAGAGCCGACTGTATATAAACCCGGGGAATGGTTATACCGTGGCTGAATACAGCAGTATGGAGCTGGATTGTATTCCAAGTGAAGCAGTCATATCCAATTATGGAACAGAGGTGACGTTCACTGCATTTGGAAAAGAACTTCCTTGTATGGATAATGTAGAGATTGAGATGGAGGGAGACTGGAAAAGGTCCGAGAAATATGGCCTTCAGTTCGGTGTTGACTGGTCGAGGGTTCTCCTTCCCAAAAGCCGGGAGGGAATCATCGGTTATCTGTCCTCCGAATTGATTACGGGAATCGGCCCGGTTATGGCAAGAGAGATTGTCAACCGGTTCGGAACCGATACCTTCACTGTTATGGAGAATCATCCTAATGAACTCCTTGCTATTAAGGGAATTACTGAACAGAAGCTGGAATTTATTATTGAATCCTATCAGAAGAGTGCGGAATTAAGGGAATTAATGGCGTATCTTGCACCTTACCACGTCACACCCAAAAAGGCCGAAAAAATCAAACAGCATTTTGGTCTGGAAGCAGTGACACTGTTGAAGGAAAACCCATACCGTCTTTGTGAAATCAAAGGGTTTGGTTTTATTACCGTTGATCCCATTGCCAGAGCCAGTAAAGACCTCGCTCCGGATGAGCCTGAAAGGATTAAAGCGGCTATTCAATATGTTTTGAGAAAGGGCGCTGAAGAAGGAAATCTGTATTTAGACAGTACCATCATTGTCGATATGGCATATAAGGTGCTCAATGCAGGCTTTCCAACTGATACAGTCAGGCGCGGACAGATTAAGCTGGCAGGAAATGAGCTGGTAATGAAGGATAAGCTTCTGGAGGCAGATGGAACGGCTATTTATTTAAAGGCATACCGGGAGGCGGAGAAAGAGGCAGCGTATCATCTTGTCAGGCTGCTCCGTTCACCGGGGAACACGTATAATATTGAGCGGGAATTAGAGGCTGTTTTAGCAAAAAGTAAAATGACGCTTGCACAAAAACAGGAGGAGGCAGTCCGAATGGTATTTCGGTCCCAGGTATCCATCATCACTGGCGGCCCTGGAAAAGGAAAGACTACCATCCTCAAAATTATTCTTCAGATATTTGAACGTCTGGAAAAAAATAAGTCTGTACTACTTTGTGCACCCACAGGCAGAGCCAGGAAAAGACTTTCAGAGAGCACTGGGTATCCGGCTTTTACAATCCACAAAGCATTATATGTAACGGATGATGAGATGGACAATATGGAACCCGAAATCCTCGAAGAGGATTTAATTATTGCGGATGAATTTACCATGTCCGACATGAAGCTTGCCAGTATGCTGTTTTCAAGAATCAAGACAGGAGCCAGACTTATATTGGTAGGTGATGCGGATCAGCTTCCATCGGTGGGACCGGGAGATGTATTTAGGGAATTAATTGTCTCCGATGTGATTCCAGTTACGGTTCTGGACGAGTTTTTCCGGCAGGCGAAGGGGTCAAATATCATATGGAATGCGGATTTGATGAACAGAAATCAAAAGAATCTTCTTTATGGAGATGATTTTACCTTTACCTATGTGGAAGACGCATATGACGCCGCAGAAAAAATTTCAGAAATATATCAGGAGGAATTGGAAAGAAGCGGCGGTGATTTGGATATGGTTCAGGTATTATCACCTCTGCGCACAAAAACGGAGGCAGGGGTAACTGCTTTAAATAACCGGCTGCAGGGAATTGCCAATCCGTTTGCTGTTGATAAAGCGGAGTGGCAAACCAAGTACGGTTTGTTCCGTGTTGGTGATCGGGTTATGCAGACGCATAATACAGAAGAGATTGCTAATGGAGATATTGGAAGGGTTGTCCAGATTGGAAAATCAAAAGCTGGGGAAATGGAAATGACCGTGGATTTTGGAGATGTCATTAAAACATATCAGGAAGATGAGTTATCAATCCTTGAGTTAGCATATGCAACAAGTATACATAAATCACAAGGAGCCGAATTTCCAATTGTGATAATCCCGGTACTTACCTGCTTTTGGCCGATGCTAAAGCGAAATATTTATTATACAGGAGTCACGCGGGCAGAATTTCGGGTTCATCTTGTTGGATCAAAGAAAGCTCTCTATATGGCAATTTCCAACAGTGATATCGGCAAGAGAAATACCCTGTTGGCAGTAAGGTTGCGTGCAGAGGCACAGAGACAGGGGCTGATTCCCGGACAAGAAGCTGCATAAGAAGGAGGAAATCAAAAGATGATGAAGATTTTTGAAAACTGGACATTTACCAGAATTTTGCCGGAACCATTTGCGGGCGTGGCTGCAAACCGCGGGAAAAAAGACACAACGGAGGCATCCTGTCTTTCCGTCCATAACCATATGTCAAGAATGAAGCGTGCAACCCTGCACGCTTCCACTTTAAAAGCACTGCTGGCCGTATCTGCAATTATAAGAGGAGACCAGGAAGGCGCATTTGGTGTACAGACAGTGTCGGGAACGGTTAAATGGTATTGTATGGAGTACGCAAAGCCTGTGGCTGCCGGTTCTGAAATAAGAATCGGTGTGTATCATCCACAGGATGGTAAATGGAAAGGGATTGTAAAGAACGGAACAACACTGGCGGCATATCCGCAGATTGGTGAGCGGGGGGCAAGCGGCAGGGAAATTATCATGATGTTCATTTTTGCAAGCTTAGCAGAAGGTTCTCTTCATGACGATGAATTTTCCAAAGCCTTCTTGCTGTTAAACGATGAGATAAAAGATGGATATCCGGATGCGGATAAGGCAACGGACCTGGCTTTTCTATGCTGTGACAATCTGTACCGAAGAATTGTCAATAGTGCGTCTCTCGGTGAGTCTGGTATTTTGTTTGACGGGGATAGTATTGCGTCTGGAAATGTACCGTTAATTCTTACCAGTCAACTGGCCGATGGAGATTATAACCCGACCGAGACGATATATGGAAAATTTCAGGTTCTGGAATGTAAGGACTGTGAAAGAACAATAGCAGAATTAAAAGAGCAGTATGACCGCAAATTTGAGCTTACCGATGAGGAAAAAAATCTGGTTCCTAAGCTGCCGGAAAAATACAATGTATCAGCAGAAGCACAGGAGATTATGGACGCGGTTATCAACAGCCCCATGCGGGTTTTCCTTAGTGTAGGGGAAGCTGGCACAGGTAAAACAACAAACGCAAAAATTATAGCACAGTTGTTGGGATTGCCGTACTATGCTTTTACATGCAGCGAGGGAACAGATGAAGTGGATCTGGTATCTTCCATGGTTCCCAATACAGGTGAACGGCCGGGAAAGATTCAGATTCCCATGCCAACGTATCAGGATCTAATCATGGACCCGGCTTCCGCTCTGGCGCAGATATGCGGATTGTACGACAACGAAATCAGTGAAGAAGAGGCGTTTAGAAAAATCCTGACCATGTTTTATCAAAATGGATTTGAAAATGGGAAGGATGATAAGAAATTTGTCATGGTAGAGTCCCCTATTGTGACTGGGTGCAGAAGACCATCACTGGTGGAAATACAGGAGCCTTCTGTTATTACCAAACCAGGTACTCTGGTTAAGTTAAATGGACTGCTGGATGAAGGTGCGGCAATCACACTGACCAGTGGAGAAGTGGTGAAACGGCATCCCGACACAGTAATCCTCATTACAACCAATATGGGATATAAAGGGTGCCGGGGATTTAATGAATCCGTTTTGTCCAGAATGCGTATGGTTCATTACTTAGAGCCGCTCAATGCGGAGGCAATGGTAGCCCGGGTCAAGAAGAAAGTGAAATTTGACGATGAGACTTTCTTAAAGAAAATGGCGGATATTGTTTGTGAAGTACAAAAACACTGCAATACAGAAATGATTACGGGCGGAGTATGCGGATACCGGGAATATGAGGACTGGGTGTGGGCTTACCTTATACAGAAGGATATATTGAAAGCAGCAAAATGCACGCTCGTTGCGAAAGCAGCGCCGGAACCAGAGGAAAGGGAGGAAATTTATAAAAAACTGGTGATACCCGCGTTCACAGAGGCGCATGCGGCATAAAAAAATGAGGAGGAACCAATGAATAAAAAAGTGCAGCAAAAACATAATCAAATAAAAAATAGAATGGGAAGGCTGACGGATAAAGATTTTTTTCTGTCTCAATCCTATCATGGCACCATGTTAAAATCTGTCAGATTGTTGGGACAGAAGAATGATATTACCCTGTTCATGGATTATGAAGAGTCCGATGACGCCAGGATTGCGTTTACAAATGGACGGCTCCTCTACTTAAATACGGCGAATCCAATCACAAATCTGATGACGAGCCGGGTGTCTAAAATAAAGAGCCATGAGGGGTTTATAGCCCATGAATGCGGCCATCTTAGATGTTCGGATTTCAAACGGCGGGGCCGGTATGTAAGCGGATTCTCCAGATGGCGTGTGTATCCAAAGCCTCCACAGGTGCAGCTGGTATACGAAAGAAAAGCCTGGGAGGAGATGAAAGGATACTTAAATGCCCATAACGTGGTGGCAGCCTCGGTGATACAGAAAACCGCTTCTTATATAAATAACGTACTGGAAGATGTGTATATTGAAAGCTTTATGTGCCAGAAGTATCCGGGCAGTATTCAAAATGGAATTCAACGTAATGCCGCGCTTATCATTCATCATATTCCAACGCAGGAAGCGCGTAAGGCAGAAAAGAGCGATGGACTGACTATTATGCTGGATATGATTTTCCGCTATGCCAGAGCCGGAAGGACAGAGGCAGAAAAAGAATATGATAAACAGTATTGTTCCCGCTTAAATTCCTGCCGTAAAATCATTGATGAGGCAGTGGTAAGCGCTGACCCGGATATTCGCTTTTATGCTACGAACCGCCTGATGCTAAAGTTGTGGAAATACATCAGACAGGCCATTAAAACAGCGGCAAAGAGCCTGAAAAATGAAATAAACCGGCTTTCGGAGGAAGAACTGAGTAAGAAAATTCAGGAGTATTTAAATCGGAAAATGTTATGGGTGGCACTTTCAGAGACCATCGGTGCTTCGGAAGAACAGAATGAAGTGGAAGAGGAAATTGAAGGCTGGGACGGGGAGCTGGAAGGGGAACCGGAATCTCAAAATCAGAACGGTAAGAACGAAGAATTAGAAAATGCACTTGAGAAAATGCGAGATGGGCAGAGGCAGGAAGGAGGAGAAGAGGAAACAGAGGAAGGATCGGAGATCGATGAGACATTATCTAATCTTTTGCAGAAAATAGCAGAGGAGAAGTTTCTGCTGGATGAGGAATCGGATTTAAAAAGGAATCTGGAGGAGGAGGCAGCAGATTTTAAATTGGACGGTATCCACAAAGATTCAGTGATTGAAATGCACCGGATGACAACAGTTCCCCAGGGATTGGAAAAAGAATATAAAATGATTGCTCCAGAAATAAACCGAATCACAAAACGGCTGGAAGCATCGCTTGAAGATGTGCTGGAGCGGCTGGAGGGAGGTACGCAATCAGGTCTTTACATGGGGAAACGTTTAAGCCGTGGAAATCTGTACCGGCTAGATGATAAGATTTTTGAAAAAACAATAAAACCGGAAGATGGATTTTCAATCGCATTTGCGGTTCTGCTTGACCTTTCAGGTTCTATGTCATCCGGTGGCAGGATTGAGTCTGCACAAAAAGCGGGTCTTGTCATGTATACGTTTTGCCGGAATCTGGGAATACCGGTTATGCTGTATGGCCATACAACCCATGATACGGGATATACGGAAGTGGTAGACATTTACTCTTTTGCAGATTTTGATTCTGTAGACAATCAGGATTATTTAAGAATCATGAGTGTTAGTACCTATGATTGTAATAGAGATGGAGTAGCACTTAGATTTGTAGGACAAAAACTGCTAAACCGGCCAGAGGATATAAAAATATTATTAATGATTTCCGATGGACAGCCTTATGCCCAAGGATATAAAGGCGAAATTGCAAAAGCAGATTTGCAAGAAGCCAAATATAGCCTGGAAAAAAGAGGAGTTAAGTTGTTTTCCGCAGCAATCGGTGATGACCGTAAGATGATTGAGGAAATATACAAAGATGGATTTCTGAATATTGCAGATTTCAATACAATGCCAGTCAAACTGGCAGGTCTCATCGCCCGGTTCATCAGATAGAGGAGGAGACATATGGCAGAAAGGGAAGAACGGGACTGGTCTAACGTAGTATCCGGTCAGATTGCAGTGTATAAAACAGATAAGGCATTGTTAGAGCTCATGGATAATTTAAAACCAGCGTCATATTTATTTCCGGCTCATATCCATGCGTCCGGAGACGTGTCAGAAGTTGGGGAAAGGTCCTTAATCCGTCTTAATATGCTGGATTACAGCAAAGGAACAGGGGATAATACAGTGAGTGTCTATGCCAATATCAGCCCAGAAGAAGCTAAATACATATACTCGGCGCTCTTTAATCATCTGTGGGAATTTGATTATCCCCAGGAAAAGATTTTTGGTAATCCAGATAAGGAGGGTTACAGTATTGTCACAAAACTTAATATTGTCCGGTATGATACTGATTCCCAGGGGAATAAACGTAATTACCCATGGTTTGTAGAAATACAAAACGGACGCGGCATTGCAATGAAAAATTCCAATGGTGGCCGGTATTGTAAAAGGAACAGTTATATCTGTGACAAGAAAGCCAGTCTGTACATCAATGATAAAGACCTGTTTATCCTATTTTGCAAGACAGACGCTTATATACGCGCATTTGAGATGGAGTATGCATTTCGGGAAAACAGGATCGGAAACTTTACCAGCTTGTATGGTCTTTTAAAGAATGAGATACAGGGAGCAGCCGACAGACTGCTCACTTGTATCCATAGGGAAGATGAGGAACCTATGAAAAAGGCAGGATGATTTAGTTCTAAAGACCCAGGCTAAAGACCCTGTAAAAGTTGTTTGCTTGAATAAGAAGGGCAGATGTGATATATTAGATTTGTAAAAGCATAAATTGTCTGGAACAGAAAGGAGGGCTTCTATGTGCCAGATCTCAATCCGCATACCGGATGCAGTTATGTATGATACACATATGAGTGAGGAGGAGGCCGCTGCATTTGCCAGATGTATGGTAGCAGTAGGATATTATACGCAGAATAATGTGTCCATAGGATACTGTGCCCAGATAGCCGGTATGACAGAAGAAGAATTTATTAAATATCTGGGAAAGCGGAAGGTCAGTATTTTCCAGTTTGACAATAAAGCAGAGTTTTTGGAGGAACTGGAGAATGCGTAGAGTGATTGTAAATTCCACCCCCATCATTGTACTTTGTAATATTGGATTATTGGATATACTGAAGGCGCTCTATGCAGAGATTTGTATCCCGGAGGCTGTGTACCGTGAGGTGACAGAGAAAGACGATTCGGCATGTCAGGTATTAAAGACTGCATTGAATTGGATACATGTGGAAAAAATCGCAAACCAGTCAGATAAAAAGATGTATAAGGCGAAGCTTCACGATGGAGAAGTGGAAGTCATGATTCTGGCCCAGGAGGGGACAGCGGACGATTTAGTCGTGATAGATGACAATGCTGCTAAAAAAACAGCAAAATATCTCGGTCTAAAAGTTACCGGAACAATCGGAGTCCTTTTGAAAGCCAAGAGAGAGGGGATTATCCCGGAGATTGCTTCCGTTCTCGAAAAAATGAAAAAGAACGGATTTTATATCAGCGAAAGCCTGGAACAGCTGGTACTGGAACAGGCAGGAGAACGACACAATATATAGTGCAATGAAGTTGACAAAAACTATATATGGTGGTAAAATGAGTGGGAAAGCTGATTTATGTAATCCAAAGATTACAAATGTTTTTTGTTCCGGTGTTTAACTGGAAGCATGATTTTTGAAGTAACAGAATAAGAGCAGCTATTGTGCTGCGGGAATGAAGAGACATCAAAAGGAATTGTTTTGGTGTCTCTTTTTTTGTGTGCGCCCGGCGGCGCACGTTTCTAACCGGTGCAAGTCCGGAATCCGCCCGGTGGTGGGAAGGATATAGCCGAAGGCAAGGGTGTCCATCGTGAGGTGGAATCTGAAGGAAGCTGGATATGGGGAACATACTAACCCATGGGCAAATCTCTGGTCTGACGAACAGAAATCACATCAGGCTATACATGAGGGTAAGACTGCACAACAAGTCAAAGCCCAATAACTACACGGAATCATGTATGGTAAATGTGGCAGATAGATGGAGAGAAAGAAACGTGTGGTACCCGGGGAGGTCTGTGCGGAATGTCCTGAAAGGGATAACCACTATCGTGAGATAGTGCTGAACGTACAGAAGTCAGCCGAGGTCGTAGTAGTCGAGAGATGAAGGACCGAATCAACAGGAGTCTTTAGTACAACCGGGAAAGGAGGAAAGAACATTGGGTACAGAAAACAAAGATAGCTGCTCACAAAGAGACAGCGCGGAACGTGAAGGGTATGTGAGAGCGCACCGTTCTTTCCGCCGGATATGGAAGGAAAGAGACAGTGCACAGCCGGAACTCTTAGAGAAGATACTGAATAAGGACAACTTAAACAGAGCTTTTAAGAGAGTAAAGGCGAATAAGGGAGCGCCGGGAATCGACGGAATGACCGTAGAGGAAACAGGTGACTGCCTAAGGGAAAATCAAAAGGAACTGATAGAGAGAATCAAAAGGGGAAAATACACCCCCGACCCAGTAAGACGAGTAGAGATTCCCAAGCCAGAGGGAGGAATGCGAAAGCTGGGCATTCCAACCGTGAAAGACCGTATCTTCCAGCAAGCCATAGGACAGCAGTTAATGCCAGTCTATGAGGCGCTGTTCTCGGAGAACAGCTATGGGTATCGGCCGGGAAGAAGCGCCAGGGACGCCATTTTAAAGGTAAAAGAGTATGCAGAACAGGGATACACCCATGCCGTTGCATTGGACCTGTCGAAATACTTTGATACTCTGAACCAAGAAATGCTATTAAATATCCTGCGCAGAGATGTAAAGGACGAAAGGGTTATCCAATGGATAAAGAGATACCTAAAGAGTGGTGTCATGGAAAACGGTATAGTCATGGAGACAGAGGAAGGATCGCCGCAAGGAGGAAATCTATCCCCGCTGCTGGCAAATGTCTATCTGAACGAGTTCGACCAGGAGTACGAGAAACGAGGAGTGGCTTTTGTACGTTACGCAGATGATATAGTATTGTTAGCTAAAAGTGAGAGAGCCGCAAAGAGACTTCTGGAAACAAGCACGAAATATCTGGAAGGGACGCTGAAATTGCAGGTGAACCAGAAGAAAAGCCGTGTAGTAAGTGTATTTGCAATCCGAAATTTTAAGTTCCCTGGCTTCACATTGGGAAAGAACGGAAAGGGCATTTATGTCCGGGTTCATGGGAAGTCATGGAAGAAAATGAAGTCAAAACTGAAAGACCTTAGTTCCCGAAGGTCTGTTCAGAGCATACGCCCATCGTTAGAAAAGATAAAGGTGTATATGCGGGGCTGGCTGAATTATTATGGAGTAGCAGATATGAAGAACCGAATAGAGGGACTGAACCAATGGCTATATCACAGAATCCGAATGTGTATATGGAAACAATGGAAGAAACCGAAAACGAAGGTGAAGAACCTGCTGAAAATGGGAGTGCCGAAAGAATTGGCATGGAAGGCAGGGAACAGCCGAAGAGGCTATTGGTTTACCACACAAACGGTAGCGGTAAATATGGCAATGACAAAAGAAAGACTGATAAACAGTGGCTATTATGATTTAGCCACAGCCTATCAGTCCGTGCACGTCAACTGTTGAAACCGCCGTGTACCGAACGGTATGCACGGTGGTGTGAGAGGACGGGAGTTAATCACTCCCTCCTACTCGATTTGCAGAAAGGAGGAAGAAGCCAGAAGGCGGAAAGGAGGGAGCGGATGAGAGATTCTTACAATCCGGAGGGATATCATTGCCTTATCATTGCAATCTTAATGGGAGTCAATGCAAGGGAGGCCCGGTTTCTGTATGAACATGGCCTGAATAATCCGATTTCCCAAAAAATCTTAAAAAAGAAGCATCCCAAAATTGTGCGGGTGTCAACAAGAAAGGAGAGAAAAGAAGTTATACAGCAACTGAGAAGCGAGGGTTACAGTATAGAGGCTATCGCAGATATTTTAAACTGTGACCATTCCACTGTGAAACGAAATTCTAAATTGAAAAGGAGATTCACATCATGATGACATTAGAAAAATTTGCCGAAGCTGTCAGCTCTGAAGTAGCCAAAAGATTAGGGGCCGGTTTCCATGTGCATGTTCTGAAACCGGTTATCAACAATGGCATAGTCCAGACACAGTTGTGCATTGAAAAAGAGGGGCAGCAGTTTCGCCCCTCTATTCACTTGAAAGATTTTTTTGAGTGTTACAAAAAAGGAACAGGGCTTCAAGCGATTATTGATGAGATTCTGGAATGCTATGCATCGGCGCCAGATATACCGGCTGGTATGCAGGAGATTGTAAATGATATGAGTTTTGAGAAAATCAAAGACAAAATCATGTGTAAACTGGTAAATACCCACGACAACGCTTCTATGCTGGAGAACATCCCAAACATACCATATCTGGATTTATCCATTATATTTTTATTATTATGTGAAGAAACAGAAGAAATAGCAGCAACCTTAATGATAACAAATAAGCATTTGAACTATTGGTCTGTGGACAAAGAGGAATTGTATCAGAGAGCATTGGTCAATATGGTAAATAAGTATCCACCAGTGCTTATGAAAATAACGGACATGATGTATGTGTTAACAAACCGGATTCACTTTTGTGGTGCCGAAGTCTTACTCTATCCCGGGCTCATGAGATACTGTGAATTACATGTGGGAAAGGATTTCTTAATCATTCCTTATAGTGTAGATGAAGTGATTCTGTTTCCGACCCTGGGTGTCGAGGATGCTGTAGTTTCTCAGGAACTGGCGGATTTGATACAGTCCATTAATGCAGAGGAAGTTCCGGCAGATGAACGGTTATCCAATCATGCATATAGATATTGTTCCGCTGAGGATAAGGTTATATGCATTTAAGGTGACTTTCATTAGGATAGGAGAGGTTTATGCATATTCATAAATTTGCAGATATCGCCTCGTTTGCAGAGATTGGGGTTGGAGGGAATCTTCCGGCAACAGAAGAGTACCGGGAATTCATCAAAAAGCTCCACCCTACACAGTTCCTGACAGGACGGCTGACAGCTCCGTTATACGAAGTAGAGTATTCCTATGTAACTGTGCGGGGAAATTACCGAAAGGCTTATAAATATATCCTGCTGCGTTTGGAGCATGATGATCTGGACCTGGAGATTGAAATGATATTCTCAGACTGGGTAGAGGAATTAAACCGTAAATGTCCATACCGGCGTATTTTAAATGCACAAATTCTTAAAATAAAGCCCATAGCGTATGCAACAATCCCATTTGAAATCTAAAAAGGTCCCATTCCCTCATTTCCCGGAGAAAACTCCTGGTTGCCGTTAAAGGCCAGGTTATTGCGGACCGAGGCCTTGAAAGAAGAGCGGTTAGCGGCGTAAAAAGACACACCGGAAAGAATGGCTTTTCCGTCAATAGCAGAATAATTGCGAAGGACGGGAGAGAATGGAACAATACAGACTTTTTGATGATTTTTCAGATAAGGTAAAACGGGCAATCCAGTTGTTTCAGATGTTTGAAGATGCTGCGGTCCGGTATCATAAGGATGGTTATTACCTTGCCTTCAGCGGCGGAAAAGACAGTGTTGTGCTTTATGTGCTTGCAAAGATGGCTCATGTGAAGTTTCAGGCACATTATCATTTGACAACAGTAGATCCTCCGGAGCTGGTGTGGTTTATACGGGAGGCATTTCCAGATGTCAAGGTTGAGTATCCGGAGCTGACCATGTGGGATTTGATTGTCAAGAAGCAGATGCCGCCGCTGCGTACAGCACGCTACTGTTGTGAAGTGCTGAAAGAAGGAGGGGGCGAGGGAGCCTTTACGGTGACCGGAGTCCGCTGGGAAGAAAGCAGGAAAAGAGCCAACCGGGATTTCTTAGAGATTCATAAGAAGAAAGGGGCTATTTATCTAAATTGTGATAACGAGGAAGATCGTAGAAAATTAGAAATATGCAGCTTGAAGGGAAAAAGAATATTAAATCCCATCATCGACTGGACAGAGGAGGACATCTGGTACTTTATCCGTAAGTATCAGGTGCCTTATTGCTGTCTGTATGACCAAGGCTTTTGTAGGATTGGGTGCATCGGTTGCCCTCTGGCAAGCATAAGAAGCCGGGAACGGGAATTTGAGCGATATCCCAAGTACCGCGATGCTTACATACGAGCTTTTGACCGTATGGTAAAGGCGCGTACCGCCAGTGGTAAATCTAAGGGAAACTGGAAGGATGGTGAGAGTGTGTTCCGCTGGTGGATGTATGGAAATGAAAAAACAGATAAACAGGTTGCAGGTCAGATGGAGCTAAAGGATTTTATCGACATGGCGGCTTAGTCACTTCACTGGGTTCGTAAAAGGCATCAATGAGTGGAGTAAAACGTATTGCACGTAAGCACCCAATACGGCCGTAATGTACGTATAACGAAAGAAGGAGGACCAAATGAAAAAACAATCGTGTAGGAACTGCCACAATATTGATCTGAATAAAAAAGAGGAAACAGAAGGAAGGCTGAGTGGACGCTACCGTTATGGCTGCACCGTACAAAGAAGTGGGTTTATATGCGGCTTTATTATCAGCGATGAGAAACTGGAAGCATTGGTATGCCCAAACTGGAAAGGAGGGAAGATGGAGGAGGCAGACTATAAAAGGTTGGCGGACGAATTTGGGAAAAGGCTTCAAATTCTGTATGACCGGTGGAATATGTGGAAAATAAGGGGATGCCCGGAGGCGGATGTGCCTGACGGAGAATATTTAAATCGACTTCGCAGTGGAATAGAAGCAATGATGAGGCAGATTGAGAATACCTTCGTTGAGGCAGATTACCCAGAATGTTATTATGCTCCGCTTCCTCCGGTTATGGATGTGGATTACATGGCGAATTGCCAGCAAATTAAAGAAACCGCAATTCGTGCGCTTGAAGAATACCGAAATAATAAGGATTATTTATGGTTAGCAGACCATATCCAACATTTGGATAATGAGGACAAAGAAAACAGTGAGGCTTACCGTCTCTTGTGTCATGTACAAAGTTTGGAAGAAGCGATTTGCGAAGATGCCTACTTGCAGATGAAGAGAGTGAGCTTCCAGGAAAGCCTGTATGATGACATGGCTAACTGTAAAAGGCGTATTTTGAAAAGAAAGTGCCGGCCATCAAATAGGAAATCGAAAAAAAATAGCCCGCAGATTGTTGGTCAGTTAAGAATCGGTGATTTGAAGGCTTCATAAGGAGGAAAAGAATGGACCATCTTATGTTAGTAAAAAATCTGTTCAATGATATGTTTGTGTTTCTTAATGGTACTCAACCGCTGCCTTTAGAATCGCTGGATGATGTCTACCAGGGGGAACCACTATTTCTGGCGCTGATTGGAGGTTTGGACCAGGCACTTTTGGTTGATTATAATAGCGCAATGCAGGAAAGCTATGGATTCTATAAGAAGTATTGCGGCAGAGAACTTACTGAAGAGGAATGGGAACAAGTGGTAGAAGAAATCCAGATGTTCATTGATAAATGGAACAATAGCTGGTGTAAGGGAATGATTTTGGCGTTATTGGCGTTGATGGAACAGGAAGAGGACGAGCGGAAAGGAGAAGGAAAGATGGAGCAGGCAGAAAGTTCCGGAGATGAAGAGTTGGATAGCATGGATAATGCTGCATAAAGTCAGTATAGCCGGGGAATGGTGAATTCTCCGGCTGAATTTAAAGGAGTATGACAATGATAGAAAAATTATATAAAAAGGTTAAGAATATTCAAGATTTTAACGAGACAGCCAGTAAGTTGCGTCAAATGGGACTAAAGGATGAGCTTAAAAATCTTGCCGGGAAATATAAGGTTCCTGAAGTGGACTTGAAAGAGTTCCTCTCTGGAAAGCGGTATTTCCTGATAGACGGAGGAGAGACGCAGAAAGATTATATGTCAGCCCGGAGTAAGCTGTTGGATGAAATGTTTAATCTGAATGATCCTCAATTTACGGATGTTATCGGCAACTATCTCATAAGGTGCTGTGATAAAAGCGATTTTGCTGACCTGGTGCTCCAGAAACACAAGACACTGCAGCGGTGTGTTGAGTCAATCATGAGTCGGGCGTATGAAATGGTAAGCGATGAGGTGAAAAAAAGTGGCCGATATGCAAACATGGCTGTTTTGGAAGACAAAGTTTTTGAATGGGTACGGGATTATTATTTAACGGATGACCGCGAAAAGGAGGCCGAGAGAAGAACGGAAGCAGAAGAGGCTTTCCACAAACGATTGTCGGCGCAGATGAATACTCCGAAGGGAAACAAAAACAAAACCGCTAAGAAACGCAACGCTTCCAAGAAAAATAAAGCAGGTGGAGCAAACAGCAATGCATCTGAGAAGGAAGGAAAACATTCTTCAGCCAAGACGGAGGCGGCTGACCAGAATAAAGACCAGATTGAGGGCCAGGTTTCTCTGTTTGAGAACGGCCTGGCTGAATAAGGAGGAAATGACCATGTTGATTGCATTTAAGGGCTTTGATAAGGATTTAACTTGTACAAACCACGGTAATACATACCAATATCGATTAGGCGTGTGGAATGAGGAGGATAAAGCAAATTGCGGAATAAATGGAATGCATTGTGCTGAAAACCCATTGGACTGCTTATCCTACTATCCGGACTGGGACAGGGCAGTGTATTACATGGTTGTCGCTGATGGTGATATTGACGAGGATGCATATGACAGCAAAATTAGCTGCACCCGGTTGAGGCTTATAAAGAAACTGGACAAAGGAGAATTTGTGGCTCATAGCTTAAAATATCTTTTTGATCATCCATTTAGAAAAAATAATCACCTTGTGTGTCTGAATCAAGGCGTGGCAAAAAACGGTATTGTGATTGTCAGAGGAGAGAATCCTGTTGCCAAAGGCGCAATAGGAGATGTTCTGGGATTTGCAAAGGAAGTGAGAAGCCAGTCCGAGATTACAGAGATAGGAATACATGCTGTGGATGGAAAAGAGATTCTTCCAGATACTTGGTATAGCATCAATGGAAAAATAAGAAAGGCAGGATAAGAGTCATGAAGAAAATAAGACTGAAAAAGCTGGGACATCTGTATGCAACAGATGAAATGCTTTGTATGGCAGAACAGGATATACCGGAGAATAAAAAGATTGGGTGGCAAAGAGTTGAGCCTGTCTTCCAGCGAGAGGTATATCTGCAGAGTAAAATTTGTGACGGTATTTTGATGGTTGCTATCTATTTGGCGAGGGATTTACGGCTGGGAAGTAAAAAACCATTATATGAAATTTTCATTGATAAGAGTAAAAGAGAGTATCTCACTTGGGATACAGTAAAGGGAAAGTGGCGGACCGCGTGTGTGGAGGCTCTTGAATTTCCGCATTATTACAGTTATTCATGTGCCTACATAACACCAGAAGAAGACATTAGATTGGCTGAATATCTGGGAGTTACCCAGAAAGGTATGAAAGGTATCTACCAGTACCAGCAGTCCATCCTGGAGGAGCGTCTGGAGAATAGATATAAAAAAGAGACATCTCTATGGGAGGCGGCGATGAAGTTGGTCCCCGATGTTCCAAAAGATTGGCTTCGCTGGGTAAACAGACATGGATTGAATGAGAATTTTATATTTTATGACTATTCAAAAAATGTGAAAGAGGGGTTTTGTACCTGGTGCGAGAAAATAGTACCAGTGAAGAAAGCCAGACATAATACATATGGTACCTGTATATGCTGCGGGCATCGTATCCAGTATAAAGCTAAGGGAAAAGCAGGGAGGCTTTGTACAAAAGAAGAACAGGTTTATTTACCGCAAAAGTACGGTGATGGTCTTATAATCCGGCAGTTTACAGCACAACGATTTTATCAGAAAGGGGAGTATAAAACACCAAAAATAATGTGTAATGAAACCGGAAGAGTTATTTATGATAAGAATCTAACAGACACACAGTATTACTATGGCAGGTATAAACAAAGAGGATACCGCTGGATTAAAGGCTATCCCAGTTACTCGTTTTTTTATGGATACAACGATTATAAACTAAACCATGCTGGTGCTGTGTATAAACGTACAGTACCAGCACTGTCCCGCCATATATTAAACAGGACAGGTCTGCCGCAGTTGATATCTACCGGATACAAAATAAGTCCGAATGATTATCTTAGCGGCCTGGCTGAGGCCCCGTATCTGGAACGCTTTATCAAGGCAGGACTAAAACACCTTACGCTGGATGCACTCAAGGGTCGGATTGAGGTGTCAGAATCCCATAGTTTGGCAAAGTCGCTAGGAATAGACGGAAACCGTTTGGGACGGTTGCGGAATAATGATGGGGGCGAATTGTTTCTTATATGGATGCGGTATGAAAAGAAAAAACGCAAAAATATCGTGGATTCAGTAATTTGCTATTTTGAAGAACAGGATATCCGACCGGAGAATATAAAATTCATCCAGGATAGAATGAGTGAATTAAGAATATGCAATTATCTGAAACGTCAGTATGCATTAACTAACCGACCTCCCCTGGAACTTCTATCTACCTGGCAGGATTATCTCAATATGTCAAAACGGCTGAAACGTGATATCACATTGGAAATATTCTATAAGCCCAAAAATCTGGTTGAAAGTCATGATGAAGTTCTCCAGTTGTGTGAAGATAAAAACATAACGCTTCAGGCAGTTGATATCGCAAAAGTATATCCGGACGTGGATGCAATCTGCGAGTCCATCAAAGAAAAGTATGAGTATAGAGATCAGAAGTATGTTCTTCTTATTCCAAATCGGATTGAGGATATTATACAGGAGGGCAGGGCACTCAGGCATTGTATACGATTCAGCGATGACTATTATGAACGGATACAGAGAAGGGAAAGCTATATTGCATTTTTGAGAAAAGCAGATCAGCCAGAGAAGGCATTCTATACATTGGAGTTTGAACCGGACGGGACTGTCCGTCAAAAGCGTACAAGCGGTGACCGACAAAATGTAGATTTTAATCAGGCTGTCAGCTTTATAAAAAAATGGCAGAAGGCAATCCAGCCACGATTAACAGAGGAGGATTACCGGCTGGCCAAAGTAAGCGCAAGTCTCCGTGTAGAAGAATTTAAAGAACTGCGGAAGAAAAATGCGAAAGTATGGCATGGTCATCTTGCGGGCATGCCTTTAGCTGATGTTCTGGAAGCTGATTTGATGGAAGTTTCTTTGTGTATGGAGGATGCAGGGGTAACGGAAGCAGACGGTCAGAATGGCGAACTTGTGGCCGCATAAAATCAAGGAGGGATACGACAAATGAAACAGAAGCTTTACTATATTAAGAATGAAACAGCGGAAAAAGCGATTTATAAGAATTTTGAGAATCAGAGGTTTTCAGTGATAGAAAAAGACAGCGAACCTCCAATGGTACTATCGTTTTTCGATGATAAAAATGTGACTGATGAATATGAGTATGTTTATATTCCACGCGAGATGTCTAAAAAAGAGGTTGAAGGTCGTTTTGAAGTGGAGAAGCAATGCCCTATGTGTGGAACCGTTACAAGTATTTATCTTACAGATGAGGACATGGATAAATACAGCTGGTACAGCAACTCGCGTTTTAATCGTAGGGGAAGCGGCCTGCCGGCTCCGCATATCCAAAACTTATTTCCGGACCGAACAGAAGAAGAACGGGAATTAATGATGTCAGGGTACTGCTATTGGTGCCAGGAATTGATTTTTGGAGAGGATGAGTTTCTTCTAATGACAGAAGCAGAATTTTCGATGGAGCCAGACCACCTCATTGCATATAACCGTGCAGACCATGATGGATATCAGTGGTGGAATAAGTGGTTTCCACAAAAGGGTACGGATGGAAACCAGTACATGGTGCAGGAAATGAATAAATTCTCTGCGTATATTTTGGAGGAACAGCTTGGCAAGGGCATTTCCGACATTCCGAAACTTGGAGCGTATTATGGAGCAGAGCCATCTGAAGACAAGGAATATCACTTGTACTGCGAGGGAACATATTGTAATTTTCATGTGAAGCTTATAAATAGGAAGAGAAGCTACAATGTGTACATATATGTTTACGAAACAGAAGAGTAAATAAAAAATAGGCAGGAAGCCGCCGGGACATATGATATCTGGCGGCTTCCGTACCATTTCTTATAAGAAGAGGATATGGGATGAGAGACTATATTAACAGAAATATCAGGATAGATGGAAGATTGATTCCCTATCCGGTGTATACATCTTGGGAATATTTTGAGTTGCATGATGGGATTGAAGATGTGGAAGATTTTGTAGATTCAAATCCTGCGATAGAAGAATTAGTGACTCAGATTTTAGCGTTAAAACAGAGTTGTTTTCTTTTGCGTCATACAACACATAGCTGCCAAAGCTTAAGCGACAGTTTGTTTTCCCTAAAACTTAAACTTATTAAAGAGCTCAAAGAGAAATATAATTATAATTTTGATGATGTATGGATGGAAAATCTCATAGGCAGGATTTGATACCATAATGACATTGTTCCGTAGTTATTATACAAATATGAAAAAAGATAGTTGCCCATAGTGGCATGAAATGGAGGCTTATATGAAATATGAAGAATTTATTGCGGCGCTTTGCCAGAAAATACGCGAAGTAACAAAAGGATGGAATGGAACGAGTATAGAATTTAGGACAACACCACAGAACAATGGGAGAACCTTGGATTTACTGGTGGTGAGCAAGCAAGGAAAAAAAATGAATGGAACTTACGAATTGAGTTTCCATACACAGGAATTATATGAAGCACTTGCATTTGACAAAATGGATTTGAAACATATTTTGAGAATAGTGGAAAGTAAACTGAGACAGGCTGGGGAAGTTGGAAAAATCAGCCCGCTGGAAGTCGCTGATGATTATGAGCAGATACGAAGTCACCTGATTATTCGACCGATTAATTATGTAAAACATATGGAAAAGTTAAAAGACGGTATGTACGATTTAATTGGTGACATTGCTTTGACTGTCTATATTCATATTGGCTTTGTTAATGGAGCCTATGTAAGCAGTGCTGTGAGTTCCGAGTACCTGGAGATATGGAATAAAGGAAAAGAAGAGGTAATAAAAGAAGCATTTACGAATACATATAATTTATTTCCGCCAATTATGTTGACAGGTCTTGAGGCATATTCTGTTATGGATACCGATATATTTCAAAAGGATGCTGGATATGATATGGTTGGGGTTACAAATGAAGTCATATTCAATGGAGCAGTTTCAATTTTCCTTCCTGGAGTAGCAAAAAAATTAAGTGATATCTTAGGGGAAGATTTATATATTGTATTCCTTAACTATGATTATGCAGTTATTCATCCTGTCAGCATTATACGGCCAGAGGAGATTCGCAGTTTAATAGCTAGCGTTAATTCTGATAGTCCGGATGAAGAAGGATTTTTGTCGGATATGATATTCACATACAGACGCGATTCTGATAAAATGGAAGTAGTGAAAGAAGTTTATAGTTAGGTAAAGTTTTCTGTATGATATAGCAGTGTATGTATGAGAGTATATACACTGCTGTATTTTTATTTCGGTATATTGTATAATGGGGTTAGATGATTAGATGGCTGAAATTGTAATTTAAAAGGTGGTTTAAAATGGACATTAAGGAACTATACAACATATATCAAGGAAATCCGGAGAAATTTAAAAAGATTGTATTGTATCGCAACCTTCTTGGCTCGCCAATTTCATATAATTACAAAGATTCAGATTTAGAATCTTTAGTACAGATGATAATGTCAATGGATGAAAAATATGAAACAGACTTTGGATTTATGATGATGGAACTGGGGTTGGCTTATGAGGCTATTTATAGTAACATGAAAAATAATAATGCTGCCAGAGAAAAGACGGAATTTATGAATTATCCATTGGATTATCAATTGAGGGCATTAATTTCGTTTTTTGAGGATCAGCATAAACTTGGTATTGAGTTGAATAACATAGATGGTAAAAAGCCAATCACAGGGATAAAGCATTTGGTTGCAAATGTAGAATCTGAAATCTATCCTGGTATGAGATATTCAACATCACAGAATAGCGAAAATCTAATAGAGCTGATAGATTATTCAATTCCTTATTTATATTATTATGACAGTAATTTTGAAAAACCTTGCGATAATCTAACATATGAGCAATGTTTGCAATGTCCGGATATTATGAAGTTCGTTCATCATTCAAATTTTTGTGAATTAATAAACGGATTATGGTCCCTTTATATATATAAGGATTACTCGGTTAAACTTGGAAAAACGGATACAGATGATGATATTACAGTTTTTGTGCCCAATTCCAATGAAGCGAGCCTGATTGATTTTGTTGCAGGAATACGCAGAGAGGCCAGAAGATTTCAAAATAGTATTGATTTATTGATATCAAATCAAAATAGAATAATTAATGGGAATAAGTTTATAATACGCCTTGCCAAGAAAATAAAGTTGGATTTGTGGAAGAGCATTTTTGAACTGGAATTGGAGGTCTACTTGCGTTGTAATTTATCTGCTAACTGCACAATGAAAATTATAAAGCAGACGGACATTTTTCCAGCCTATTTAAGGCAAACGTTACCATATGGTGAATTGAATGACTTCCTTGAAGTGCATGAATTTTTGGTGACAATGAGCGAAATTTATTCAAATATCTTAAATCATAATTGGGAAGAGATTGAACATGATCGGTTTAATTATCTATGTCCAGTAGTTGATATTGATTTGCTAATTAAAAGTTTTTCACGATTATATGGCAAGAGTTTAAATACAGCAGCTAAGCTGGTGGAGTGGTTTATATATTATCCGCAACGCGGGAAAGAGGGCGATTTATTCTCAAAACCGTTGGTTCAAATAAGTGGTAAAAGGATTTTATTTGCCCCTAATTTGATTCGGCAAATTAATATCACCCGAATGCTTGAGCAGATTATGCTGGATTATAAAATAAAGCGGGCGGCAATTGGAGATGAGTATGAATCCTATTTAAGAAATAAATTGTCGCAGTCTTCCTTATGGAATGTCTATGCAGATAAAATAGAATTTAAATCCTCTATAGGAAATACAGATTTTGATGTTATAGCTTTATTTGATAATCATGTTGTGATAATTGAAATAAAGCATCTGGTGACCCCCTATGATCCCAAACGTTACTATGAAGACCGCCAAGAGATAAAGAAGGCCATAAAACAGCTTAAACTAAGAAAGCAAGTTTTATTAAGGGATTGGGCCTTGATTAGAGATATAACCAATGGATTTCTTCCTCCTGAACCTTATCCGGAAGAACGGATTATTCAATTGGTCTGCACGAATATAGATAGCTTTACATCGCTGGAAATTGATGGCATAAGAATTGTTGATGAGTCCGTTCTAATCAGGTTTTTTTCTGACAATGGCCAGTATGTAAAGATATGGAGTGGATCGAAGATTTATAAAAAGGAGAAAATATGGGAAAATAGCCAACCAACCATCGATGATTTCAAAAGATATATTGCTTCTCCGACTGCGGTTAAATGGTATAGGGAGGTTGTAAAAAGAAAAAATATAACAATACCAAGATATGGAGAAGGAGAATATCTTGGCACGGTAAATTATATTTTAGATGAAGATATAGTGAAATTTGATAGACAGATATAAAGCCCAGCCTATGTTTTGCAGATGATAGCGCTGGGGGATATAAGCACCAGAATCTGTTTCCATGAGGGGGCGTAGGAAGCATATTGCTTCTGGCCACACTAATCAGAAGTGCCCCTATTGTAAAACGCCGCCTTGTTTTTTGGGATGGCGTTGTTGGTAAGGTTGGCAGCTCTTTTTTCGGTATGCTCTTGTAAATGGAGGGATTACTATATTAAAATCAACTAATACAGTCTGAGCAGAGCGTCTATCTTTTGTCCTTGACACCGCCGTGTCCTAAAAAGGGCAACTTTAACACACCCTCCGTACTCTAATTTTTCAAAAAGAAAACGGTGGCTTTAATTTATCAAAGCCACCGACTAACTGGCTATCCCTTAGTCGCCAGCGTTTGATAGTTATTTAGTTCATGTTCACCCATTCTAAAATTTCGTTCTTGACTTCATCTAAAATGTTCTGCCCGGTCATACTGTCCTCATTTTGACCTATTAAAGTGCAGTTTAGCGTACACACGTTTTGAAATGTGCTTATAGATAATTGAAAATCAGGTGGTAATCGGTACGCCCCCGTTGTATAGCAGCTTTTAATTTTGCAGCCCTCAAAGAACAGTTTTGTATGATTTATTCTTCCGAAGTTCGTATAAGAAACAGGGAATAATCGGTAAGCCCATTTAATAATCTGTGCCATAACAGGGGGCGGTATTTTGTGAAACAAATAGTCTAACGGGCGTATACCCACAAAACAACGATAACGTGATTTTTGCAGTTGCATTTCTATATGAACTTGCAATAAGGTTTCGTGGAAAGAGTGCTGCGGCTTAATTTCAACAACTATCTTTCTATAAATACCCGTCATGTTTGCTATGCTCAATTTATCCGACATAGACGAAAATCCACGCAAGTCTGCCGGACAGGGAATAACAATGGTATGTATCTTATGCAAACGGGATATTACACGGGCATAAGCTGTAATAAATATGTCATTGAGCGTTACATTTTGTTTTTTACTTTTGCTATAAAGAACTGAAAAGTCTTTAGGGCCAATACGGCTACGCAAACAGAAATACAGTTTCCCGTTGCTGTCCGCCCTTAAAGGTGGAACGGTAATGTGCCGTTGTCGCCATGTCTGTTCCGTTGGTCGCCCAATATGGACATTCCTCAAAACAGGCGAAATATCTCTGCTATTCTCCAATGGAAAAGAGGGTGGCTGTCCGTTATAAAGGGAAGCCAACAAGTATAGATATTGCAAAAACCCCTCGCCGTCAGTCAGAATGTGGCTCATGCCGATTGTTATTTCATTTTCATCACCATTCATCACAATTTGCAACTGTGGTTTTTTGCCTAAATCCCATTGTAGCAGGACAGAGGCGCGGCTAATGATATCGTCCACGGTAAAGCCTTTATCAATAAAGCGTCCTCTTGTAAAATCGTAGGTGTAGAGGATTTCCGGCACATATTGACAGGATCGGGCGATAGCAGACCGCAAACGGCTTATATCTAAATTTCCCTCAACTTCCATGTGGCAATACATAAGAGGATATACTTTGTGTCCGTGTGCTGCTTCGACAAAATCCAAGCTCTCACATTTTGCTGTTAACCTTTTCTCTTTGTTTGCCCTGCTTTGACAGAAACGGATTACTCGTTCCTTAAAGCCAATCCCAACTATCCCGATAATCCCCGTGACTAAAAATACAATCAGAGAAACTTTCCATTCCCCCTGCCGCATAGTTGAGCCAATAATTGTTGAGGAAAGGACAGAGGGAATACGGGCAAACGTGGATATGCCTATAAATTTCCAAACACTCATATCTGTTACGCCGACAATGTAAGTAAGCATATCTTTGGGCGTTCCGGGTATTAAAAACAGAATGAACGTCACCATTGAACATTTCCGGCTGTCTTGCAGCCATTTCCACCCCTGCACTTTTTCCTTGCTGAACAAGCTATAAAAAAGCGGCTTTCCGTACCGTTTGGATAGGGCGAATATAATTGTTGAAGCTATCATACACCCGGACAAGCAGATAAGAAGCCCGCCCACCGTTCCATATAACGCGCCGGAAAAAATCTCTACCGGCTCACCGGGGATAAAGGCAATAACCACTTGTAAAATCTGAATACCCAATACTACAAGGAGGCCCATAACCCTCTTTTTTTCTAATAATGCTTCTATGGCATTCTGAGATTGAGGGTCGGACAGGCGATCAATATAGGGAAATAGTACAACGGTTATTCCTACAATAAGCCCTACAAATAAGATGCAATAAACAATCACTCGCTTACGGGTTTTCTTCTCCATACGCATTATCTCCGTTATCTAAAACAATCCTGTCTACAAATTGTAGCTTTCGGTAATAGTCAAGCTCTATAAAATCTGTTGGTCTGACGTGGGCGGCTTTCTGTTCAAAATAATTCAGCCCTGCAATTTCCAACATGGTATATGTGAATTGTGAACAGAACATAATATTGGGTTTCCGCGAGAATTTGAATACCAATCCAATTAAGTTATAGGCGCTTCCCTCGTTGTTTATTTCCTGTACCTTGTCAAGCATGGTTTTTTTCTGTTGACGGGTCGCCGGAAGTTGATAAAGCATAATTGACGCGCCTGTTTTCTCTGTCAGATGTTCAAGCAGTTCAGGGTTAAGTCCGGGTGGCTTGATTTTTTCGCCGCCGTTATAGCTGATAATCGTCTGCAAATCTCTGTCAAAAGAAAGTGACACATGGTTAAATATCCTGTTGGTAAACAGTCCGATTACTTCACTTGACGCACTTTTTGTCTGTGTAATGACAAGATAAATAAAGCCGTCATTAAAACTTTCAGCAGCTTTTTGAAAATACTCTGCTGTAAGGCTTCCGTTGTTGATGTAAGAAAATGAGCTGTGGCGCGGCAAGTCATGTAAAATTTCCTGCAAATGCTCTTTAGACAATACCTGTCCTGTACTTTTCAGCTTTTCAATTTTAGAAGCTATTTCATTTTTGTTACTCAACAATTCGGAATAGGTCAATGCCGGATATTCACCTAATATGCAAAAGGGAAAACCATTGCGCCTGTAAAAGAATATCTGCTTAATAATAATAGGAATAAAGATAAACAGTATTCCAAGTAATCGGCATAAACAGCCAATTATACCGTTGTCCTCAAATAAATTCCGTAATATAAAGGTATTGAAAAGTATCTGTACTACCATAACAAGTGCATATATAATAATCTGCGCTATTTTTTCCAAAATTGTTGAAGCCGAAAAGATAGCGTAAAAGAGCAGAAACACAAAGGAAAAAATGTATGCAAGGTTATATGCGGTGTAGCCGCCGCCAAAATAAAACGCGATACAGGCTAAAATGACTACACCTAATATCAATATGGGAAAAAGCCGCTGTTTCATTGCGTCACCGTTATATTCCCGTTGTTGGTTTCTGTTTTTACCGTGGCGGTGGGAGTGTTGCCGACAGTTCCACGGGTAGTACGTCCGTCAATGCTGATACTTCCTTGAAATGATGTAGAAACAGAGCCGTTTTTTGTAGTCGCTTCAAACTCAAATTCTAAGTCCTGCGGAAGTGTTAATTCGATACCGCCATTCTTATTGAAAAATGATAGGTCGCCTGTCACTTCTGTATAAGTTACTTTTAGATTGCCGGAATTATTTGACCGATAGCTTCCAGAACCGACAGCGGATTTCACTACAATATCACCACTTGTAGAGGTATAGGTAACAGCTCCGTTAAGCTCCACACAAGTCACTTTACCGCTAGTGGTATCAAGTCTGATTTGTTCGCCTGTTATGTTCCCCAAGTCCAGTTCTCCGCTTGTAGAGGACAGATGAACAATGGAAGCGTTGGCATCGTCTAATTGTACTGTTCCGGCGGTGCTGTCAATACGAAGCGAGTTTAAGTCTAAGGCTAAATCAGACATATCAATGTTGCCGTTAGTTGTTGTAACAGTAAGATTTGCTTGATATTCCTGTGGAAGATATACTTCTATGTACCTAGTAAAATTGCTTTTGAGGAATGGCTTTCCACCCTCGCTAACGTGAATACTTCCGCTGTCTTGCTTCACATCAGCATAATAGCGGCTTTTGTTTTCAGTCATATATTCCTTGATTATTAGCGCGTCATTTTCTGATTGGTAAAAGGTAACGTTTTCTTCATCATAAGAGATAGTTACGTCTGAAATACCGTTTAGATTAAATTGCAGCTCGTTTGCCACTTGTGCAGGAGTAGAGTGTGAGCAGCCCGACAGGGTAAAAAGGCAAGCCGCCATAAGCATACCGTTAATGATTTTTCTTTTCATTTTCATTATGAAAACCTCTCCTTCCTTACTAAATGAATTATTCATTCGTATTGTGGTAAAAAATCAGGGGCAGTTGACTGCCCACTAATTTTTAGGATTTATATGCAGATATAATATTGTCTATGCAGATTTTTTTTGCGAGTTCGGGGGGAATGTCCTGTGTTTCAAAGGACGTGTACCGTATATCCATAGCCCACCATGATAAAATTTCAATAATCAAGGTAGTAGTCAGTTCAAGCTGCTCTAATGGTCGTACCTTGCCGCTTTCAACAAAGGCTGTTAAATATTGTGTCATAGTTTCTAGAAATTTTTTGCGGTACGCTCTGTAATGCTCTGCTAAAAATTTGAAATCAAATTGATTTTTTTCAATGAATAGACAACCAACTGCATATTGAGCAAGAATATCAAAAACGTCGGACACAAGTGTTTCAAGGTCATAATCGGCTGCTTTGTTCACAAGGTGCTTTGCAAAATCACTTCCTATTTTTTCAAATACAGCAATAATATCATTTTCCAAACCGACAAATAAATCATCTGTAATAGGTCTTTCAAAATTTTGATTGATAAATGCCGGGTCTATGGTACATTTTAAGACAAAGTGCATGATTTCCTTTTTCCCGGCAAAATCGAGATAGATTGTACCAACAGATACACCGACAGCTTTTGCAATATGGCTAATCTGTGTTTTAGAATAGCCTTGCTGTAAGAATAAATACGTTGCAGCGTCTGTGATTGACTTTATGCGATCACTCATGTTCCACCCTCCATTTCTTTTGAATGAATTATTCATTTACATAATACCACCTTGATATTTTAATGTCAATTACTGTTCAAATAAATTTCCCAGTCGTCGAGTTTGTCTATGTTGTTCCTTGTATCTATTGTGGTGTATTCAATTATTAAATTAAAATAATCTATTTATTTTTATAAGATTTCTAAATAATCCCATTCTAATCCTATTTATATTATATAAGGTTTATTTTTTGTACATTGAAAATAGCATAGGTTCAGTTGTCCTATAACAAAAACTGAAATCGAGCATACGAGAGATACGCCATAGCAGAAATGCTGCGAAATATATCAAATCAAAATAAGCCCGGGCAGGGGTTTGATGGCTTGTGACGGCCGCATAAGCTGTGCGAGGATGATATCAGTTGGAAACTTGTGGGGACTGCCGCTCACCTAATGAGGGGAGGCTGCGTTAGTATGGAAACATCTGGCGTGGTTTAAGCTGTTTTGCAAACAGATAGGACAACTCCAGATGCCGGGGGACGAGTAAATACGGCATGAAAATTTGCTTTGGAGAAAGCACAACCACCTTAATGAAATGTTATAAGAAGTAAAAAAATTGTGAAATGCTCTTGAGGAAACAAAAGCCAATTTTTTACAATGATTGTAGAGAAACAGACTGTTTTAAAAACTGAGCGGTTTTGTGAAATCAATATAGTATTAGCGATTAGTCTAAGATTGAACCACGTTAGGTGGCATCAATCATGCTCATGGCTAGTTGCCTTTGTAAAGGGGGTGACAGCGATAGAAGTTTTACAGAAAGATAAAAAAGTATATAACGCAGAGGAAATCCAGGAGATTTTAGGGATTGGGAGGAGCAAAACATATACCTTTTTGGACGAGGCGTATAGGAATCAAAAGCCGTTCCGGGTCCTTAAAGTTGGAAAGCTTTTCAGGGTTCCCAAACAATCTTTTGATGACTGGCTAGACGGAATTAGTTAAGGCGGGTGAGATAGTTGAAAAGAAAACCACAGAATAGTGCAGCTTTTTTTGAAAATAATTCATGGTATCACCGTACCAAGATACTTCAGGACGATGGTTCGATAAAGTACAGCAAAAAGGGCGGGTTTGCTACCAGTGAAGAGGCTGATAAGAGCTATAGGCGACACGAAGATGAGTTTAAAAAGGCGTATCGGGCCTATCATCTGGCACATCAAATCAATACAGAAGTCACGCTTAAGGATTATTTGATTTATTGGTTTGAGGAGATATTCTCTCAAAGAATTGAAACAACAACCAGAATGGTAGGCGCATATGCGGTTTATGACTTAATCCTGCCGAATATTGAGTACGACATCAAGGTCCGGTTTGCCAATGCAGAGTATCTTGATGCATTGTTGGAGCGGGTAGCAAAGGTCAGTGCCTCTGCAGGAAATAAAGGGCGGGAGATTCTAAATATGGCAATGAAAGAGGCAGTAATCGGTGGGTATATTAAAACCAATCCGGTTACTGGCACAAAGCCGTATAAGAGACAAAAGCCAAAGATAACAATTCTGAGTAAAGAAAAAATCAAGGTCCTGCTGAAAGCGTCTTCCGAAAATAACTGGTATTTGGAAATATTGTTAGGGCTATTCTGTGGCTTACGAAAAGGCGAGATTCTTGGACTTAAATTCAGTGATTTGGATATGGAGAAAAGGACTGTAACTATCAGAAGGCAGATTGCTTCAGATCCACTTATAAAAAAAGGGAGTGGAAGTAAAATAGACAATTATGGGCTGATTGAACGAGATCCAAAAACACCAAACAGTTTCCGGGTTTTGCGGGTTCCAGCCATAATCATAGAAGAACTGGAAAAACGGAGACGACTTGTGGAGTCCAATAAGGTAGTGTATGCCGGTCAATATGATGACAATGATTATATCAGCTGTCAGAGAAATGGAAAACTACATAGTTTGTCAGCTTTAAATAGCGCTTTAACTGGAATTTGTAGCAAGAATGGCCTTCCGCATATCACGGTACATGGATTAAGGCATATGTATGCAACAATTCTGATTGAGATGGGGGTTCCACTGATTAAGATATCTGCATTACTTGGGCACGGCTCTGTCCACACAACGTTTGAATATTATTGTGATGTAATGGATGAAAACGAGAATATATTGGCATTTATGAATCAAGCATTCGTTCCTGTGGAAAGGAGAGCAGTATGATAATTGATTTGAGCCTTCAGCAGTATGTGGATTGGGAAGTAAAGCCAGTGATTCCTATAAAGGGAAAATTCGGATACCGTGTTGTTTTAAAATACATAGATGGTACTGAAAGAACTCAGCAAAAGTCGGGATTTAAGACAGATAAAGAGGCTAATGCTGCCAGGGATAACACAATAGGTAAATTACATGCTGGAACTTATATTGTATATGAGAATGTTAAAGTAAGTGACTTTTTAGAGTTTTGGCTAAAGGAGGATATATGCAAGAGGGTAAGAAGCGAAGAAACTTATGCTGCTTATTCCAATATCGTGTATAACCACATTATTCCAATCCTTGGAAAGAAAAAGATGTCAGCCGTTAACCGTGGAGATGTTCAAAAGCTGTATAACGACCGTGCAGAATATTCTGTATCGGTCTCAAGGCTGGTTAAAACGGTGATGAATGTCTCTATGAACTATGCTGTAGCGAAAAAAATCATTGCGGAGAATCCGGCAGTTGGTATCAATCTTCCTAAAACGGTAAAGAAGAAGGAATATCATGCCCGCAGTATTGACACACAGAAAACCCTGACAATGGATCAGATTCTGATTCTATTGGAGGCCAGCAGGGACACGCCGATACATATGCAGATCCTGTTTAATGTATTAATGGGACTTCGCAGAAGGGAAATCAACGGTGTGAAATATTCGGATATTGACTATATTAACCGAACACTAAAGCTTCGCCGGCAGTTGGGGAAGAAAATCAACACAAAAAAAGAAGACTTTCCACCTAAAACCTTTACGAAACAGGAACTTGGATTGAAGACCCCATCGAGCTATCGTGATATTCCGATACCAGATTATGTGTTTGAGGCGATTCTGCAACAGAGGGAGGTGTATGAGAGAAATAAGAGTCGCAGGAGAAGCCAGTTTCAGGATTCAGGATATGTTTGCTGCTCTAACTACGGGAAACCGCGAAGCAAGGATTTCCATTGGAAATATTATAAAAAACTATTAGCGGATAACAACCTGCCGGATATAAAGTGGCATCATTTACGCAGTACCTTCTGCACACTGCTTTTGAAAAATAATTTTAATCCCAAAGCAGTATCCAAATTAATGGGACATGCAACGGAGCTAATCACTTTAGATGTATATGGTGATAACCGGGAAATTATTGCTGACTGTGTAGATGAAATTCAGCCGTTCATAGATGAGGTGCTTCCGATAAAGGAGGTAGACAAGCAGTTTGAGGAAGAACTGTTGGAAATCGAAGTTCCGGCAGAAGATTATGTTTAAAAATTAAGGGCAGTAGTAGTTTCAATCAAATATCAATTTGGTTCTCAAAATGAAACAAGGCGCAGGGGAAAGAACAAATGTTCCTACTTGCGCCTATACTTTTTCCTTCCGCTATGTTATAATTTTGGTGACATTTGGTATTACTAATTTCATTGAGTTTATATAGTGTTGCGGAGTTAAGAAAATAGCATTTTGGTGACCTTCATTCGTAAAATGGCAAAAGTTCGTCTATTAGGCAACTCAAAACGGTCTTCTTTTACGAATTTCTGCCTAATAGGCGAACTTTTTAAGTGGTCACCAAGGAAGGAAAAAGCGAAAATGGAGTTCAAATTACACTCAGAATACCAGCCCACCGGCGACCAGCCGCAGGCGATTGAAGCCCTTGTAAAAGGCTTCCAGGAAGGCAACCAATTCCAGACTTTACTAGGGGTTACGGGCTCTGGAAAGACCTTCACCATGGCAAATGTCATCCAGCGAATCCAGAAGCCTACCCTCATCATTGCCCACAACAAAACCCTTGCCGCACAGCTCTACAGCGAGTTTAAGGAATATTTCCCGGAGAATGCGGTCGAGTATTTTGTCTCCTATTACGATTACTACCAGCCGGAAGCCTATGTCCCCTCAACGGACACTTACATTGAAAAGGATTCAGCCATCAATGATGAGATCGACAAGCTGCGTCACTCCGCTACGGCTGCACTTTCCGAGCGGGAGGATGTGATCATCGTTGCTTCCGTGTCCTGTATTTACGGCCTGGGCAGTCCCATCGACTATAAGGAGATGGTGATTTCCCTGCGTCCGGGTATGGAAAAAGACAGGGACGAGGTGATTCACAAGCTTATCGACATCCAGTATACACGGAATGATATGGATTTTAAGCGAGGCAGTTTCCGGGTAAGAGGCGATGTGCTGGAGATTTATCCGGCATACTCAGGCGGAGATGCTTACCGGGTGGAGTTCTTCGGGGATGAGGTGGAACGGATTACAGAGATTGATTCCCTTACCGGTGAAGGAAAGGCGGAACTGGGACACATTGCGATCTTCCCGGCATCCCACTACGTGGTTTCAAAAGAAAAGATGGAGCTTGCGACTCAGACGATTCTTGCGGAGCTGAAGGAGCAGGTGGCTTATTTTAAGAGCGAGGACAAACTGCTGGAGGCCCAGAGAATCTCGGAGCGGACGAATTTTGATGTGGAAATGATGCGGGAGACAGGGTTCTGCTCCGGAATTGAGAACTATTCCAGACATTTGACCGGGTCCCTGCCTGGAGAGCCGCCATGTACGCTGATTGATTACTTCCCCGATGATTTTCTGATCATTGTGGACGAGTCCCATATAACGCTGCCTCAGGTTCGCGGAATGTTTGCGGGAGACCGGTCCAGGAAGACGACTCTGGTAAACTATGGATTCCGGCTTCCCTCCGCTCTGGACAACAGGCCGCTGAATTTTGAAGAATTTGAGTCGAAGATCGACCAGATGATGTTTGTGTCGGCTACGCCTTCCGTGTACGAGGCAAACCATGAGATGCTGAGGGTAGAACAGATTATCCGTCCTACAGGACTTTTGGATCCCGAGATTGAGGTGCGGCCGGTGGAAGGCCAGATCGATGATCTTGTTTCGGAGGTCAACAAGGAGGTTGCCAATAAGCATAAGATTCTTATTACAACTCTGACGAAACGTATGGCGGAGGACTTGACGGATTACATGAGAGAGATTGGTATCCGGGTGAAGTATCTTCACTCTGATATTGATACGCTGGAACGCTCGGAGATTATCCGTGATATGCGTCTTGACGTCTTCGATGTTCTGGTCGGAATCAACCTGCTGCGGGAGGGGCTCGATATACCGGAGATTACGCTGGTGGCGATTCTCGACGCGGATAAAGAGGGATTCCTCCGCTCGGAGACGTCTCTGATTCAGACGGTGGGACGTGCGGCGCGTAACTCAGAGGGTCACGTTATTATGTACGCGGACTCCATCACGGATTCCATGCGGGTGGCGATTGAGGAGACGAATCGAAGGCGCGCGATTCAGCAGCAGTATAATGAAGAGCACGGAATCACGCCAACGACCATCAAGAAGTCTGTCCGCGATTTGATTGCCATATCGAAGGCAGCGATCGAGGACAAGAAGTCCTTTGAGAAGGATCCGGAATCCATGGATGCGAAGGAACTGGAAAAACTGGCAAAGGAATTGACGAAGAAGATGCATCAGGCGGCTGCGGAGCTGAACTTCGAGGAGGCGGCAAGGCTGCGTGACCGTATGGTGGAAGTGAAAAAGATGCTCCAGGAACTGGACGAGTAAATAAAACAGTAAAACAATGCGCAAATCATAGAAAGTCAGCATTATTTGATATTGACAATAATTCTCAATAAGTGTAGAATTTCTATGGACGCCGGAATACAGAAGGTGCCCGGGCCGACGATTGTGAGGCCTGGGTTTTCCATTGCCCTGAAACAGGGGGAGACGAATGAAACGGCAGTCCGGAGGAGAACAGAATGAAACTGCACGAAGGCGAAATAGGTAAGACATATATTGTCTACAGCGTAATGGTGGACGACACGATTACGAGGCGGCTGGAAGCCCTCGGCGTCAACGAGATGACGCCGGTAACCCTGATGAATAAAAAAGGCAGCGGGACCGTGATTATAAAAGTAAGGGGAACCCGTCTGGCGTTAGGGCGCAGAATATCAGAGGGAATTGAGATCAGGGAGGCCGCAGACCATGAGTGATGAGAATAAAGTAATTAATGTAGGGTTTGTTGGGAATCCGAACTGTGGTAAGACGACGCTGTTTAACGCCTTTACAGGAGCAAAACTAAAAGTGGCAAACTGGCCGGGCGTTACGGTGGAGCGGGTGGAAGGAGAGACCAGCTATAAGGGCCGGCCGATCCGTGTCATCGACACACCGGGAATCTACAGCCTTACCTCCTATACCATTGAGGAGAAGGTCACAAGGAAGTGTATTGAGGATGGAGAAGTCGACGTCATCATCAATGTGGTGGATGCCTCCTCGCTGGAGCGGAATCTCTACCTGACGCTTCAGCTGCTGGAACTGAAGAAACCGGTAATTCTGGCATTGAATATGATGGATATCGTGGAGGACCGCGGTATGGAGATCGATCTTCACCGTCTTCCGGAGATGCTCGGCTCCATTCCGGTAGTACCGGTATCGGCAAGAAAGCGGACCGGTCTGGATGTACTGATGCATGCGGTGGTCCATCACTACGAGGAAGGCCCACAGGGCACGGTGGTCAAATATACGCCCCGGATTGAAAACAAGATATCCAAGGTGGAGACGGTACTTAAGGCTCACTACGGAGACATGGATAATTTGCGGTGGCATGCCATCAAGTTTATGGAATACGATGAGACCGTCTGGAATGACCATCCGGTGGACTTAAATAACATCATTGACCATAACTATGAGAAGGAGATCATCAATCAGAAATACGATTACATAGAGGAGATTATAAAGGAGTGTCTGGTTAACAAGGAGTCCAAGGCGGCATCGACCGATAAGATTGATGAATACCTGACTCATCCGGTCTGGGGAATCCCTATCTTCCTGGGGATCATGGCAATGGTCTTCTTTCTGACCTTTACGGTCGGTGATTTTCTGAAGGGATATTTTGAAGTCGGACTCGACTGGCTCTCAGGCAGTACGCTGTATCTTCTTCAGAGTATTCATGCATCGGAGTGGATTACCTCCCTGGTTGTAGATGGAATTGTGGCCGGTGTTGGCGGAATCCTGACATTCCTTCCCAATATCTTTATCCTGTTTCTTGCGCTGGCATTTCTGGAGGACAGCGGCTATATGGCCAGAGTTGCCTACGTGATGAATGAGACCATGGGACGGGTTGGACTTTCCGGCAAGGCGTTTCTGCCCATGCTGCTGGGATTTGGCTGTACGGTGCCTGCCGTTATGGCGGCCAGAGCTCTGCCGAGTGAAAAGGACAGAAGAAGGACTATTCTGATCACACCGTTTATGTCGTGTTCCGCCAGACTGCCTATCTATGTGCTGTTTGCGGAGATGTTTTTCCCGCAGCACGCACTGATTGTGGCCTATTCCCTGTATTTAATCGGACTGGTTGTCGCCATTGCGGTGGCCCATGTGACACACCGGATGTCGAAGGCTGGGGAAGAGGATACACTGCTGATTGAGCTGCCCGAGTATAAGACGCCCAATATGCGCACGGTGGCAATCTATGTATGGGATAAGGTGAAGGATTATTTAAGCAAGGCGGGAACCACCATATTCCTGGCTTCCATCGTCCTGTGGTTTGTGTTAAACAGCGGGCCCTCCGGCTTTGTGGATGACGTTTCAGGAAGCTTTGCAGCCATGATCGGCAGGGTGTTAGTACCGGTGCTGAATCCTGCGGGGCTTGGGGACTGGAGAATTGCGGTAGCGCTGATTTCCGGTCTGTCGGCTAAGGAGGTTGTGGTATCCAGCTTCTCCGTCCTGTTTGGAATTGGAAATATCAATTCGGCCGGCGGTATGAATCAGCTGTCCGGCATCCTGTCGTCGATTGGCTTTAACGGTGTCAATGCGTATGCGCTGATGATTTTCTGCCTGCTGTATTCTCCGTGCATCGCTGCGGTGGCAACCATACGAAAGGAGACCGGTTCCACAAGGTGGACACTGGGGATGGTTCTGTTTCAGCTTCTGACTGCCTGGGGAGCCGCGGTGCTGGTGTTCCAGATCGGCAGCTTACTCTTTTGATTCATCTGATATCAGTTTAAACGCCCGAACGAATTTGCCGTTCGGGCGTTTTTATATATGGAGATTCTCTTTTTAGACATATTTCTGTTTTTGTCTAAAAACCATCCAACTTAAATAAATTGTATAATTACAAAAAGGGGAAAAGGTATTATTGTTAAGATCGTAAAGATTGGAAAAGGGTGATGGCTGTGAAAACGAGAAAAGCAAGAGAGAAAAGACAGAAAAAGCGTTTTAGTATGGTCGATGTGATTGTACAGGAAGGCAGATGGATCGAGAAGATTTTTGCCGTTGCGGTGATTCTTTCGGTGATATCTGCCTGTTTTGTGCATGTAAATTACGATTTGAGCGAATATCTGCCGGACTGGGCGCCTGCCAAGGAAGGCTTAAACCGGATGGAGGAGGAATTCGGTTATCCGGGAACCGCCCGGGTGATGGTGGGGCCGGTGACGCTGTATGAGGCAAAGGCCTATAAGGACCGGATCGCGGAGATTGACGGCGTGGATATGGTCATGTGGGCAGATACAACCACGGATGTATACAATGCCAACATTTTTATCAATTACGATGATATCCAGGATTATTATAAAGATGATTACGCGGTGATGGATATCATATTCGAGGAAGGCGATTCCAGCAGTCTGACGAAATCTGCCATCAATGAGATGCAGACCCTTACCGGTGACAAAGGCTATTTCATGGGTTCCGCGGTACAGAATAAGTCCTTAAATGAGACGCTGATGCGGGAGATCAGCATTGCAATGGCACTGGGAGTGGTGATGATTGCTGTCATTCTGTGCCTCACTACCACATCGTGGTTTGAACCGGTCATGTTTTTGATGGTCATGGGGATTGCCATTATCATCAATATGGGGACCAACCTGATTCTGGGGACCATTTCATTTCTGACCTTCAGCGTGGCCTCGATTCTGCAGCTGGCTGTAGCCATGGATTACTCGGTATTCCTGCTGGATATGTTTACAAAGGAACGGGCGAAGGGAAATGACCCCGTTACCGCTGTTACCAATGCCATACATAAATCTCTGCCCTCTATTCTGGCCAGCGGCGCAACTACGATTATCGGATTTATTGTTCTGATGCTGATGCGTTTCAGCATAGGAAAGGATCTGGGATTCGTTCTGGCCAAGGGAATCGTGGTCAGTCTGATTACCGTGCTGTTTTTGATGCCGTCCCTTCTGCTTCGATGGGGAGACAGGATTAAGCGGACGGAGCATAAATCCTTTATGCCGTCCTTCCATGGTTTGGGCCAGACAGTCTATAAGGTCCGGTATGTGGTTTTAGGCGTGGTGCTTTTATTTGTGATTCCTGCATTTACGGCGCAGAATATGAATTCTTTTACATTTGGAAACAGCGCGCTGGGATCCAGCCCCGGAACGAAGGTCTATGAAGATGAGCAGCAGATCAACGGGCGTTTCGGAAAGAGCAATCTGATTCTGGCCGTGGTACCCAATACCAGCATGGTGAAGGAGAAGGATTTAACGGATGCACTGGACGATTTATACTACGTAAAATCAGTCACCTCCCTGGCGGGCACCATACCGGAGGGAATACCGGAAAAAATCATTCCAAAGAGCGCAACGAGCCTGCTGCATACGGAAAATTACAGCAGAATTATGATCTATGTGAAGACCTCGGATGAGAGCGATTTTGCGTTTCAGTGCGCCAATGAGATTACATCCATTGTAAAAAGCTATTATCCGGAGGATTCCTATATAACGGGAGTGATCCCTTCTACACAGGATATCAAATCGATTATTACGGCAGACTACAGTTTCGTCAATCTGCTGTCAATCCTCGGCGTGGGGCTGGTGGTGCTGATATCGTTTAAATCGCTGATTATTCCGGTTGTCGTCCTGATCCCTATCGAGGTGGCAGTCTTCTTCAATATGGCTGTCCCGTATTTCACGGGTGAAAGTATGCTGTATATGGGATACATTATCGTCAGCTGCCTGCAGCTGGGGGCTACGGTGGATTACTCCATACTGATGACGAATAATTACATGGATGCGAGAAGGACGTATCCGGAAAAGGCACGGGCGATCAAGCATACCGTATCGCGGAGCGCCCTTTCCATATTGACGTCGGGAACGATTTTAACGATTGCAGGGTATGGCTTATACTTTGTCTCCTCTGTGGCGGCAATCGGCGGCCTTGGTCATCTGATCGGGCGAGGGGCTTTAATCAGTGTTCTGATGGTGCTGTTTCTGCTGCCGGTGCTTCTTACCATGGCGGATCCGCTGCTCATGAAGGAAGAGGCAAAGAAAGTCAGGCTGGAGGAAGTGCGTCTTGCGGCGAGGCAGAAAAAACAGGATTTGAAGGAACAGATGAAACAGAAAATGGAGCAGATGAAAACGGAACCGCAAAAGGAACCGCCGTCAAAGAATCTTGAGAATGAGGTGAAGGAACATGAGAAATAGAAGAAAAATCAGATACAGGATTACCGCCGCCGCCCTGATCAGTTCGATGCTCGGCATGTCCATGGCGGGGAGCGCCCTTGCCGGACCGCCCGCGGTGGCTGCGGATGAGGCTCTGTATGTGAATCTCGATCATTATGGAAACCGGGTGGACAGCAGTGTGGTAAAGGGAGTTTCCTTAAACGGCCTTCGGACATTTACGGATTACGGGAATTACAAAGATGTCACCAATATGTCCAATTACGCGGAACCTGTGATAAACGGGGACTCTGTCACCTGGCAGCTTCCGGAGAATTCCAAGGAGCGGTTTTACTACGAGTGCCAGTTAGACAACGATGAGGTGGTTCTTCCATGGGATTTTGACGTTTCCTATAAGCTGAACGGCATTCCAAAGGAAGCAAAGGATCTGGTTCATGCCAACGGGCTTGTGGAAATGGAGGTCCACTGCATTCCGAATAAGAACGCGAGGGAGTATTACCGGAATAATATGCTGCTTCAGGTGGCAACCATGGTTAACATGAAAGATGTCAATGCCGTGGAGGCACCCGGCTCCCAGACACAGGCGCTGGGAACGTATAAAGTGGTAATTTTTGCCGCAGTGCCGGGAGAGGAGAAGACCTTTCACATCGGTATCAGCACGACGGATTTCGAGTCCATGGGTCTGATTATGATGATGATTCCCGGAACGCTGGACCAGATGAGTGAGATCACCGATATCAAAGAGGTAAAGGACACGGTGGGTGATTCCACCGACAAGCTGCTGGATGGTATGAATGAAATTCTGGATACACTGGACCGGATCAGCGGCGGCATGAATGTGGCACAGGCGGGCCTGGAGGATTTGCAGAAGGCGAGAGCCGGGTTTGATGCGTCAAAGGACGAAATCACCGCCAACGCGGATAACAGCCTGGACAGCTTAGAGGCTGTCAATGAAAAAATCAGCCAGCTGGCTCCTGATATCAATACGAATAAGCAGTCTCTGGATGAAATCAATACGAGAATCAATGCCATCGTGAAGACGCTGAGAAGTTCCGGCAATGATTTCTTTGATCTGGCTGGAAAACTCAGTGATCTGGAAGATTCCCTGGGGGATTTGCGGAACGATTTAAACAGCTCCAACAGGGATGAAATCCTGGATCAGCTGCAGGTGGTCGATGACAAGCTGGAAGAGATCAATGAAATCCTTCAGAACATCCTTCAGACAGCAGGAGGAATGCCGGCAGAACTGGATGAGGAGGACTTGGCGGAGCAGCAGGAAACTCTGAACGATTTACTGGAGGAAACGTACGGCATCCTGGACGATTTGGAATCCGTTGCCGGTTCTGACGCTGTGGATCGTCTTCGCAGCCAGCTGGATGCGATGAACGGAAACGGCCTGGGAGACGCGGCCAGCCTTTCAAAGCTGGCGGCCGCCGCCAAGGCTCTTCTTCCTGTGGTATCCGGTCTTCAGGGGCTTGTGAGCGATTTGGAGCGCACGCTGTCCGGAGTCCGCCTGAATGACGGCCTGGAGAGCAGCAGGGATGCAGTCGGTGAGATTGGTTCCATTATGGGACGGATCGAGACGCTGATCGGTGACATCAACGATTTAAACAGAACCGTTAATGAAGATAAGGCCGGTTTTGACCTGATGCTCGATGATATGGCAGCCTCTCTCGATCAGATGAGTTCCGGTACGAGCCAGCTGATTACGCTGTTAAGAAGTGTACAGAACACGGCGAAGGCCAACCGAAGCGCCGTGGAAAACGGTACGAAACAGACTCTGGACGGGTTGATTGATATTCTGGAAAAGGCTGCGGACACCAGTGGAACCAGCGGGAAGTTAAAGGACGCCAACGAGGACTTGAGAACCAGCGTAAAAGAGGAACTGGATAAGATCGAGGATGACACGAATCTGCTGGAAATGGATCCGTCCCGGTCCATGATTTCCTTTACATCGGATAAGAACCCGTCTCCGGCCAGCATCCAGGTTATTCTGCGCACGGAGGAGATCAGCGAAGAAGATGTGAATACAAACGCGGTTGATATCGAACCGGCTGCACAGAACGTCGGTCTGTGGCAGAGAATTGTAAATGTGTTTGTGAAAATATGGGATACGGTTACCGGATTTTTTAAGAAATAGCAGCCGGAAACAGAGCGTAAAAAGCCTTCTAACCTGATGAGCGTCAGGGTTAGAAGGCTTTTGTATTTTTCAATGCGTCAGATATCGGCAGAGTATCTCGACGAACATATCGAATAAAACCGGAGACACCGCACTTTCTTCTGGTGTTGGTGGAATATAAGGCAGTAAAACCTGACGGTCAATCAGTTCCTGATAAGGATGGGAACTGGTGACTGTGACGAGCATAATTTTCCCTGTGGAACTGGACAGCGATTTCAGGAGAGAGTGCTTGGCACTCACGGAGAAAACGATAAGAAGATCATTTTCCATCATTGAATCGCTAAGCTCAGAGATATTATCATTGGGGACCGCGTGAAAGAAACGTCCTGTTTTCATCATAAGTGTTTCCAGAAGAGAGGCGGGCTGAAAACTCTTAGAAACACCAGTGGTAAATACCCTGTTGAATTGATTGATATAGCAGGCAAGGCTGCGCATATAAGAATCTGTAAGTATTTTTTCTGCTTCTCTCAGAAGCTGGTTCATAACTGAAAAATATTCTAAGTGTTCACAGTCCGGCATCTGTTGTGTCCTCTGTTCGGCAAGCCATGCGATAAGATCTGCACGGAAATCCTGATACCGGGTGTAACCGAGCCCTTTTACAAATCTTGTGAGAGCGGGCTGAGAGACACCACAGGCGTCAGACAGCGCACTGGTAGTCATCTGAACGATTTTGCCGGGATCTTTAGATATTTTCTGATAAATAAGCTGGTCGTTGGGGGTAAATTCTGTTTTTTTCTGTTCCATAATCTGAATGACATTCATGAAATTTATCATTCCTTTCAGTTTGTTCAAATCATTTTTAATCCATTCAATTTTAATGATACAATTATATTACCATATTATAGAATAAAAATCACTTCTATAAACCAAAGTTTTATAATAGCATCAAATAAAATATTTGGACAAAGTGCACAAAAATAAATAAAATATTTATGCAAAACAAGTATTTTAAAATACGGATAATAATGTATAATATATTTATAAATTAAATAAATGATAAATAAATTATTTAAAACAAGGAGGAAGATGGAATGGCAGTTAACTATGAAACTTTGCCCGGAGAAATTGTCCGGCTCGTTGGGGGAAAACAAAACATCAAGGGTCTTACACACTGTATGACGAGACTGCGCTTTGATCTGGCGGACTACGGTAAGGCAAAGACAGAAGTACTCTCAAAAACCGAAGGTATCCTGAAAGTCATCAATTCAGGAAGCCAGTATCAGGTCGTTATTGGCAATAAAGTCGAGTCAGTCTATGAGTCCATTATAAAACAGACAGGGATTAATGGCGGCGGAGTGGTCGAAGAGGAGGCATCGTCGGATGAAGGGGTGGGACCCAAGAAGAAGTCTGGAGTAATCAATCGGCTGATGGATACGATATCCGGTGTTCTGGCCCCAACTTTACACGTTTTGGCGGCAGCTGGTATTATCAAGGGACTGATTGCCCTTACACTGACCCTGGGGTGGGTCAGCGATACAAGTGGTCTTTATATGCTTTTGTATTCGATTGGTGATGGTTTCTACTATTTTCTGCCAATTATACTCGGATTTACGGCCGCACGTAAGTTTAAAATGAATGAAATACTCGGTGCCGCTATTGGTGCAACTCTGGTCTACCCCAGTATGGTCAATATTGCTTCCAATCTGGCGGTTTCCGGAACTATTTTTGCAGGCACTGCGTTTGAAATGAGCTATTATAATACATTTCTGGGAATTCCCATCGTCATGCCTGGAAGCGGATACACTTCCAGTGTGATTCCAATCATTATTGCGGTATACGTAGCGGCAAAGCTTGAGAAGGCGCTGAAAAAGAGTCTTCCGGCAGCTATCAGGGGAATTTTGACACCGGTTATCGTTCTGCTGGTAACCGTAGTGTTTACATACCTGGTGATTGGACCAGTTTCCATGGGCATCTGTGGCGTGATTGCAATGTTCGTTACGTTTCTTTACAATATTCCGGTTGTCGGCGGAATTATTGCAGGCGCCTTAATCGGCGGAGGTTTTGGTATCCTCGTTATGTTTGGACTGCACTGGGTTATTATCTCTCTGGGGCTTTCCACGATTGCTGTTCAGGGCTTTGATTACATGCTGGCATGCGGCAGCATCGGACCGATGATCGGTATGGCGCAGGGAATAGCAATCTGTTTGGCGGCAGCTCGTCATAAGAATCAGAAGGTCATGGACTTAGCGCTTCCGGGAACGCTGTCCCAGATTTGCGGAGTGGGAGAGCCTTTGATGTATTCGGTATTAATTCCGCTTAAAAAAGAATTATACTTAAATATTTTATCAGGCTGTGTAGGCGGTGCCGTATTGGGACTTCTGGGAACCAGGATCTATATGTTTGGCGGCAGCGGGCTGTTTTCCTTCCCCAACTTCGTAAGCGCAGCGAGTGGTACAACGGATTTGATCAAGTACTGTATCGGTGTAGCGGCAGGCTGTATCTTTGCATTTGCTGCGGAACTGGTGATCTATAATAACGACAAGGCGAAGAAGCTTCTGTAATGAAGCAGGACTATAAAGAATATGAAGAGAAAATAAAAATGAATGACAACTTAAAATTTGATGCAGAGAGAGGTGAGACCAGAACGTATGAAGCGGCTGGTAAAAAAATCACCTGCAGAGCTTATCTTGGAATTGTATACTGTGAACGGCCAGCCGATCCTGTCCAGAAGCTGAATATATTTGTTCCGGAGGTGTATGACCGGGGGGGAATGATCGGCGGATATACGAAGCTTACCGCTCCAATCTTCGTACCCAATACGGTTGGCGGCTATCTGCCGGGGCCGGCGGAAGAGCCGGGACTGAATATCAGAACGGGAATGCCCAATTCCATATTTGCAGCGCTGGAGCACGGCTGTGTAGTAGTTTCCGGCGGTGTGCGCGGAAGAACCTCGGGAATGAAAAGTACAGAGTTTTTTGAGGGAGGAAAAGTCGATGATACCGGACAGGATAATGGGAAAATGGTAGGTAAAGCACCGGCTTTGATTGTTGATATGAAGGCGGTCATCCGGTATATACGCCATAACCGAGGTCTGATTCCTGGAAATACGGAACGGATCATCACCAGCGGGACCAGTGCAGGCGGAGCGTTGTCTGCACTGGCTGGCGCAACCGGAAACAGCCGGGATTACGTCCCTTATCTGAAGGAAATCGGTGCAGCAGATGAACGTGACGATGTTTTTGCAGCGAACTGCTACTGTCCGATTCATAATCTGGAAAATTCCGATTCGGCCTATGAATGGCAGTTTGGCGGTATCCGCGATTACTGCCGTACACGCCATAAGAAGACAGAACATGGGATAGTCCGGATCCAGGAAGATGGAACTATGACGGACAGGCAGATGGAGCTGTCAGGGAAACTGCAAAAACTGTTTCCGGCATACCTAAACAGCCTGAAACTGAAAGATGAAAATGGAAACAGCCTGAATCTGGATGAAAATGGGGAGGGAAGCTTTCTGGAATACATCAAGGGAGAAATATTAAAATCTGCCGGCAGAGAGCTTGCATTCCATGAAACAGCCAATCACTTATCAGGGCTTTCAGCGCCAGGAAGCGCTGTTAATACATTTCCGGCCCTGAAAATTCTGGGAGAAAGAGTGGTCGGGCTGGACTGGAAGGCTTATATGAAAGAGATTACCCGGATGAAACCGGCCCCCGCCTTTGACGCGACAGATCTTAAGAGTCCCGAAAATGAGGAATTTGGTTCGATGGATATGGAAGCCAGGCATTTTTCGGAATTTTCCATGGAATATACGGAGACGGAGGCGGAGATGGCTCCCGAGCAGCTTATTCGTATGCTCAATCCTACAAAGTACATTGGAAAGGCGGATACGGCAAAACACTGGCGGATCCGTCACGGGTCATTCGACCGGGATACATCTTTTGCAATTCCGGTTATTTTAGCCCTTCTTCTTAAAAATAAAGGGTATGATGTAGATTTTCTCCTGCCCTGGGGGCTTCCCCACAGCGGAGATTATGATTTACAGGAATTATTCACATGGATTGACACTATCTGCAGATAACAAGAAAAGGACGGAGAATACAGTGGAGAAGAATATTTTTGGCGTGAAAATAATGGCTGTTATTGCCGGGACTTTGATCCTGGCGATGACTGCATGCAGTACTTCCTCTGATCAAGGGAAGAAAGAAGCGGCATCAGCCGATTCAGCCGCCGAGACGGTTGATGTGGAGAATCGTGAACTGGATACCTCTGAACTGGTATTTGAACGATCGGGGGACTCTGTGAAGCTGACGAGCGGAGACGAAAGCCTGACTATTACATTGAAAGCAACAAAGGGCGCATTTGACGCTGCCAGCGGAGAGGATGTGACGGACTGGTTTGTCACACAGTCTGGTAATGCAGTCTTTACGAACAGCGGGGTGGCCATGGTGGAATCCGTAAACGAAAACGGGACGTCAATGGAAATTACATTAGATGCCTCGGCGATTCAGGGATTCACCGCTGGAGGGACTGTTGCAATGTATGTTCAGCCGGAGAAACAGGCGGCCAAGGTAAATGTGGGGAGTTATACGATTCCGGAACTGGATATTACCCTTGACGCTTCCGAAGGTGTGGTGGCGGCAAATACCTCTGGAGCGGCAGCGGTGACCGGCGCCGTTGCATACTTTAATCTGACAATGCCTGAAGAAACCGTAATTGATGATGTGAATACGGAGGCTGTGACGCTGGCAATGACAGCTGGAGACGGTTATTGCGTGGACGAATTTACAGATCCGGTTGTCAGGCTTGATGAAGCTGTGTGGTCTGAGGGACGGTATGAGTTCCATTTTGACGAGACGGAAGTGGAAAAATTGTTTACGCGTACCAAGGTAAGAGGCAGCGAATCAGAAGTGTACAGTGAAGGCGGCCCTGACTGGACCGCATTTGGCGGAAATGGTAATGGACAGTATTATTTTAATCTGACAGTAAGCGGGCTGACTTATCAGGGGCTTCCGATTCCAGATTCCACATTCCGCGTGTGTTATTACGTTTACGGAAGAGATGCTTCCGATAAAGCACGCATCACCCTGGCTGATTATATAAATGTTTATGATTATGAAGACACGGGGGCCGAAAAGCGTACTCTGGCTGAGACAGGGCGGAACGCCGGGACCGGGAATGGGATAGCCTGGACGTGGATCGGAGCTGATTATGAAGGAAAACCGATTTTGTGTGATACGGAGCAGGATGATTTTTATATCACATGGCCGGAAGGTGTGGATGCGTCGGCGCTGACGGCTTCGGATGTCACCGTAACGCTGTACAGCCAATACGGTGATGAACAAAGGCTGGTGCCAGACTCGGAGTATTATGTTTACAGTGACAGCAGGGAGACACAAATCGCTGTTCCCTATGTTCAAATGGCATTTACGCCAGTTTATACTAATATGGTCATTTCTGTGGACCGGGCTGCGGTTTCCGGCGCAGATGATGCAGCAGAAGAAGCGTTCACACAGAGTTATGACATAGCGTCGGTATATGTCTACCAGGTACAGCATGGCGGGCTGAATCCCAACGGAGCGGTGCTTGTGTACCAGTTTTACGGCTTTGATGAAGATACGCTTACAGACTGGAGCCAGCTGATGCATGGCTTTGAGTATGCACTTTATATTGAAAATGAAGATGGAACCAAAGCGTATTATTCGGAAGAAAATGGAGGCTGTCTTGTGGACTCGGCCGATGCCGCCGCCTTATATGACGCAGCCGGAGCACAGGATTTGAATATCCGCCTCTGGGATCAGGCGGTTATCTATGATACAACATCTGCAATAGAAAATGAAGACGGCTCCAAGACTTACAGAACGGAGACAAAGACGGTTAATGGGGAAAATATTACTTTTAACAAAATCATTTTAACCGGATGGGACGGGAATGACCTGCGCGGTGTGCAGATGACGCCTGCGGAGGCGAGAGCAAATGGATTAAAACCGGCGGCCGGATATGCGTTCCCGCAGACGGATGATTTTTACGAGAAATTTAAAAACTATAACTTTGGTCATGATTACTGGGTGGCACATTCCATGTGGCCGTGGGTGGAAGGAATAGAACGCGGCTGGCTGACCAATGCTGATGATATGCATGCATCGTGGAATGGACTGGACAAGGGGTATCACTTTGAATACGGCAGCGATGGCCGCTATCCTGACTGGAGCGCGCCGGAAGCAGAGGGCAGCGATAACTGGTGGCCCTGGCTCAGAGACGGTTTTCCGGATGGAATGTGGGAAGCAGTTGACGCGGCAAATGCAGATACCTACAGGCAGTAAGTGATCAGATTGAGTAAGAGGATGAAGAGAGCGGTTTTGCGAGGCGGACCGCTCTTTTTGTAAATAAAAACAGGCTGGATACCAAAAGAAATAAAGGGATCCAGCCTGTTTTCCGTAATTAACAGGAATGCACCTGATAGGAATCGAACCTACGCACGCAGCTCCGGAGGCCACTGCTCTATCCACTGAGCTACAGATGCATCTTTCATATTCTACTATATTTTCTTATGAATTGCAAGTCTATTTTTATTGATTTTTATATCATAGTTTGTTAGAATAAAACGGAGATTGAATCTCCAGGAGGTTAAGGCCCGTATGAAGGACTTGTTAGAAAACTTAAAAAAACGTCTTGCAGATGAAGAAACCGTCCGGTATTTAAAATTCATGGTGATTCCGCTTGTAGTGATTATCCTGATTATCGTTATCGTTGCGGCGGACAGGCCGCAGGGGGAAGAGGGAGAATCGACGGCAGATAGTTCACAGATGGAAATTAGGACGGCGGAAACGACAGAAGAAGAGAAGACAGGGGACACAGAGGACACCGTATATCATCTGGAAGAGGCAGGAGATGAGATCCGCAGCCTGATGGAGGCTTATTTTAAGGCGAGAAGGACCTGTGATATCAACGGTCTTGCAGATGTATATGGAGACAGTGCTTCACCGGAGGAACTGAGGGAAGAAAGCCTGCGGATGGAGGAAGAAGTAAAATACTATCAGAGCTACAGCGATATTGCCTGCTACAGCGTAAACGGCCCTGTGGAACATTCACTGGTAGTCTACACCCGGTTTAATATTAAGTTCCGCCAGTCGGATACCGTGGCTCCCAGCCTGTTTGCCTGCTTTGTGAAGCGGGGCGCGGACGGAAGCTGGCATATGATGGCGGAGGTCACCCCGGAAGAAGGGGCGTACATGGCCAGGGTAAATGAGTCGGAGGCCGTACAGCGTATGGCGGAAGAAGTAAATGTAAGCCTGCGGGCCGCGCTGGAAACGGATTCCAATCTTCTGGCTGTCTATAACACGCTGATGAACGGCGAAGAGCAGACGGGCGGAGGAGAGAGCGAAGAAAACGGTCTTAGTGAAGGTACTGATGGCGAAGGATCGGTTACAGTTCCCGGAAATGAAGTGACGGTTGATGGTAACGGCGTAACTGACAGCGGCGACGAAGGCGCAGACAGTGGAAATGAAGGCATGGACATCGGGAATTAAAGTATCAGGAAATAAACTGATCAGGAAAGAAACGACAAAACATACATAACAACAGATGCTTCTCTGCGTGGCACCGTGCAGAGAAGCATTTTTCAACAGAATAAAGGAGAAGAGACATGAATGTAAAGGATTTTAACTTTGAACTGCCGCAGGAGCTGATTGCGCAGGATCCGCTGGAGGACCGTTCGTCTTCCAGGCTTCTTGTGCTGGATAAAAAGACGGGTGAAATCGAACACCGGACATTCCGCGATATTCTTTCCTACTTAAGAAAGGGAGACTGTCTTGTCATCAATGACACGAAGGTCATCCCGGCCAGACTGTTTGGGGTAAAGGAAGGCACCGAGGCGAAGATCGAGATCCTGCTCCTCAAAAGGCGTGAGAATGATATCTGGGAGACCCTGGTAAAGCCTGGGAAAAAGGCAAAGATCGGTACGGTCATTACCTTTGGCGAAGGGCTGCTGACGGGTACGGTGGTGGATATCGTAGATGAAGGGAACCGTCTGATTCAGTTTTCCTATGAGGGGATTTTCGAGGAAATTCTCGACAGACTGGGACAGATGCCGCTTCCGCCTTACATCACCCACCAGTTAAAGGATCAGACCCGTTACCAGACTGTTTATGCGAAGCATGAAGGATCGGCTGCGGCCCCTACGGCGGGACTTCACTTTACAAAGGAGCTTCTGGCGGAGATCGAGGCCATGGGCGTTGTGATCGCCCATGTGACGCTTCATGTGGGACTCGGCACATTTCGCCCGGTCAAGGTGGACGAGATCGAAGACCACCACATGCATTCCGAATTCTATATCGTGGACGAGGCGGAAGCGAAGAAGGTAAACGATACAAAGAAAAACGGAGGGCGGATTGTCTGTGTGGGGACCACCAGCTGCCGTACCGTCGAGTCTGCCTCCTCGGATGACGGCGTGCTGAAGGCGGGGAGCGGCTGGACTGAGATTTTTATCTATCCGGGATACCGGTTTAAGACACTGGACTGTCTCATAACAAATTTCCATCTTCCGGAATCCACTCTCGTTATGCTGGTTTCAGCGCTTGCAGGCAGGGAGCACGTGTTAAACGCTTATGAGGAAGCCATCAGGGAGCGGTACCGTTTCTTCAGTTTTGGGGACGCCATGTTTATCACTGACCTCCATGAGAGAGTGTCTTCCGATGATGGAGATCAGACCGGGAAGGAGACCGGAGAGAGGATGGAAAGATGAAATCAGCAGAAGATTTAAGACAGTTTCTCCGCTCTGTTGACCGGAAGGGGTATCCTGCCTACAAGGGAGCGAAGGGAGTATACCGGTTTCCGGACTTTACCTTAAGCATCGACCATGTACAGGGCGATCCGTTTGCATCCCCATCCAGGGTCAGCATCCGGGTGGAAGGAAAGAAGGCCTGTTTTCCGGGAGAATCCTATCGTCCGGGTTACAAGCGTACAGCACTGCAGGATTTCCTGCTGCGTAAGTTCGGTGCCCAGGTGGAACGGTATAATTTTAAGGCGAGAGGCTCAGGAAAGAGCGGGCTGATTGCGGTCAGCCGGTGCGGCCAGGAGATACTGGAGAGAACTGCATGTGAAGTGGATCCCGGGGACGGAAGCATACTGATCCGCATGGAGGTCGGATTCCCGGCGAATGGAAGAACGATTAATTCCGGGGAACTGATTAAGATTCTGTTCGAATTTCTGCCGGAGTGTGTGGCGGGAACCTGTTTTTATAAAAACTATCCGGCGGGAGAAAAGGCGAAGGTGAAAGCTGTCTCTGAACTGGCGGAGGACCAGGAGGAAGCGAGAAGGCTGCTGTCTGAGATGGGACTTGCCGCCTTTGTGGCGAACGGGTCTGTTTTGCCGAGAGAATCCGGTGTATCGGACCGGCCGATGGCGAAGGCGGTTCCATTTTCCTCTCCGGCCTCGATGGAAGTGGTGATGAAGCTTCCTAACGCAGGGGAGATTAAGGGGATGGGAATCCCCAAAGGCGTGACTCTGATTGTGGGCGGCGGTTACCATGGGAAATCCACGCTGCTTTCGGCCCTGGAATCGGGAGTGTATAACCATATCGCCGGTGATGGGAGAGAGTACGTCGTCACAGAGGCATCGGCGGTGAAGCTGCGTGCGGAGGATGGACGGAGCGTTAAGAACGTGGATATTTCCCTGTTTATTCAGAATCTGCCGGATTTACGTGACACGAAACGGTTCTGTACCGAGGACGCCAGCGGAAGTACGTCACAGGCGGCCGGTGTGGTGGAAGCGATGGAGAGCGGAGCGAAGACGTTTCTGGTGGATGAGGATACCAGCGCGACGAATTTCATGATACGGGATGAGCTGATGCAGATGGTGGTGCACCGGGATAAGGAACCGATTACACCGTTTGTGGAGCGGGTCAGGGCGCTTTACGACGAGCAGGGAATCTCCACGATTCTGGTAGCCGGAAGCTCCGGCGCTTACTTCCATGTAGCGGACCGTGTCATACAGATGGACTGCTATGTACCGAAGGAAGTGACTGGAGAGGCGAAGGAGGCCGCGGCCGGATTCGGGGAGGGCGTACGGTCACTTCCGTTAACACCGGTTTCTTTTGGGCGGATACCGAAGAAGCTTAAGACCGGAGGCAGGGATGAACGGTTTAAAATGAAAGTTCTGGGCCGTGACAGCCTGCAGTTTGACCGGGATGTGATAGAACTCCGGTTTGTGGAGCAGATCGCGGATACAGAGCAGATCGCCGCTCTGGGGTATCTGTTAAAATATGCGGGTACGCATTTCATAGACGGCAGGCGGAATCTGATTCAGATCGTGGACCTGCTGGAAAAGAAGGTTGCAGCGGAGGGGCTTGCGGCGCTGGCGGACGACGGATATCTGCCGGTTAATTTATGCATGCCGAGACGCCAGGAGATATTTGCCTGCATCGATCGCTGCCGCAGCATGATCTATTGAGGAACAGGCGGATTTTGAATTAGTAAAGGGGTCAGTCATGGAAGAAAAAAAACATCTGGTTGGGGGGATTTCCAGAAAGACGCTGGAACGCCTTCCTGTGTATCACCATTATCTGGAGCGCAGAGACTGCGAGGGACTCGTCAATATCTCCGCGCCGGTAATTGCGCTGGATTTACAGCTGAACGAAGTGCAGGTCCGTAAGGACATCGCCATGGTAGCGCGGTCGGCGGGAAAACCGAAGACGGGATATGTGGTGAAGGATTTGATTGATGACATTGAGGAATTTCTGGGATACCATAATACGAACCAGGCCGTCCTGGTGGGCGCCGGTTCTCTGGGAACGGCGCTTCTGTCCTACCGCGGGTTTGAGCAGTATGGCGTGGAAATCGTCATGGCTTTTGACGAAGACGCGGAGAAGGCAGGGCAGAAGATTGGGGAAAAGATGATACTTCCCATGGAAAAACTGGAAAATCTGTGCCGGAGAATGAACATCCATATCGGAATTATTACGGTTCCGGCGGATTCCGCGCAGGAGGTGTGCGACAGGCTGGTGAACTGCGGCGTGAAGGCTGTCTGGAATTTCGCTCCGATTCACCTGACTGTGCCGGATCACGTGCTGGTTCAGAATGAGAATATGGCCGTGTCCCTGGCGGCACTGTCGAAGTATCTCTATGAAGCGGACAAGGATGCGGTAAGGGGGAACGGTGTTTGAATACGGTATTACTGGAGTATGCGGTGGAAGTGGAAAAGACCGGATCCATCACGCAGGCGGCCGGAAATCTCTACATGGATCAGCCGAATTTGAGCAAGGCCATAAAGACTCTGGAGGAAAGCCTGGGTGCGCCTATATTCAGGCGGACGCCCAAAGGCGTCGTTCCCACGGCCAGAGGCAGAATCTTTCTGGAATATGCAAGAAACGTGCTGGCGCAGTTAGAGGAGATGGAAGCGCTTTACAAGCCTGCGAAGACGGGCAGTGTGGAATTTACCCTGTCTATGCCCAGGGCCAGCTATATCAGCAGCGCATTTTCCAGGTTTGTGAAGCGGATTGACCGGAAAGAGGGCATGAATCTGTGGCTTCGGGAGACGAACTCCGCCGATACTCTGCGCGATGTGGAGCGGGGGGAGTATCAGCTGGGAATTATCCGATACAAGCCGTCCGCAGAGGCGTATTACACGAAGCAGGCTGCGGAATGCGGGCTGAAAACGGAGCTTTTGCTGGAATATGACGAACGCCTCCTGATGTCGCAGGCCCATCCCCTGGCTTCGGCCCGGCACATAGAGAGCGGGGATCTTCTGCCCTATATTGAGATAACCCATGGAGACGCCAAGGCTTCCGGCCGCCGGGAGCTGAAGGCTGCGGACGGTACAACGGCGAGTACACCGGCGAACCGGATCTATATTTTCGAGCGGGGGACCCAGATGGGCCTTCTTCATGAAAATCCCGACACGTATATGTGGGTATCTCCCATGCCTCCGTCTGTCCTGACACAGCATGGGCTGACCGAGAAGCCGTGTATCGACGGAAATCACCGTTACCGCGATGTCCTCGTCTACAGAAACGGATATAAGATGGGGAAATGGGAGCGGCTGTTTCTGGAAGAGCTGGAGCAGGTGAAAGCAGACCTGGTGAAAGATGACTGCGGCCGGCAATGATGACAGAACTATAATAAGTATTTATATATCGATATTTATATACTGATATATGGAAATTTACATTTGTATTTTCTCCTCCCTGAGTCTACAATGAGATCAGCATAAAAATAAGGCGAGGAGGATTTTACTATGGCAAGATTCACATTACCAAGAGATCTGTATCATGGAAAAGGAGCCCTTGAAGAGCTTAAAAATTTAAAGGGAAATAAGGCAATCGTGGTAGTAGGCGGCGGTTCTATGAAGCGTTTTGGCTTTCTCGATAGAGTAACAGACTATTTAAAGGAAGCCGGCCTGGAAGTGAAATTATTTGAAGGTGTTGAACCGGATCCCAGCGTGGATACCGTTATGAAGGGCGCTGAGATGATGCGGGAGTTTGGTCCCGACTGGATCGTGGCGATCGGCGGAGGTTCTCCGATTGATGCGGCCAAGGCGATGTGGGCATTCTATGAATACCCGGATACCACATTTGAAGAACTCTGCATTCCGTTTAACTTCCCGACACTCCGTACGAAGGCGAGATTCTGCGCGATTCCGTCTACTTCCGGTACCGCTACCGAGGTAACGGCGTTCAGTGTAATTACGGATTATAATAAGGGCATTAAGTATCCCCTGGCTGATTTCAACATTACTCCGGATGTAGCGATTGTTGATCCGGATCTGGCTGAGACGATGCCGGCCAAGCTGACGGCATTTACCGGCATGGATGCCATGACACACGCCATCGAAGCGTATGTGTCTACACTCCACTGTGATTATACCGATCCGCTGGCGCTGCATGCCATTAAGATGATACATAACGATTTAGCAGATTCCTATCATGGAGATATGGCTGCCCGTGACCGCATGCACAATGCACAGTGTCTGGCGGGGATGGCATTCTCCAATGCGCTTCTGGGCATAGTTCATTCCATGGCCCATAAGACAGGCGCCGCTTATTCCGGCGGCCACATCGTACATGGCTGCGCCAATGCCATGTATCTTCCAAAAGTAATCAAGTTTAACGCAAAAGAAGCAGAAGCGGCAAAGCGTTACGCTGAGATTGCACGATTCATTGGCCTCAAGGGTTCCACAGACGGGGAGCTTGTGGATGCGCTGATCGCAGAGCTCCGCGCCATGAACGGGAAGCTGAATATTCCGGCCTGCATCAGAGAGTATGAGGGCGGAATCATCGATGAGAAAGAGTTCAATGAAAAATTACCGTCAGTAGCTGAGTTGGCAGTCGGTGATGCATGCACCGGATCCAATCCGAGACCGATTACACCGGCCGAGATGGAGAAGCTGTTAACCTGTTGTTACTATGATAAAGAGGTTGATTTCTAAAAATCTCCTTTCAGTTTAGCAATGCAATGTGTGCCGGGGGCGCAGGATCGTATGGTCCTGCGCCTCTGGTGCGTGAAAAAGCTGTTTGACAGCGTTTTTTATCTGTGTTATTGTATCAGAGAATCAAAAAAGAAGGGGCAGGACTGAACGGATGAAAAAAGAAGACGCAGTGCTGGTGGTCAGCTTTGGAACCAGTTATAATGACAGCCGTAAGAAGACCATTGAGGCGATTGAGAAGACGATCGCAGGCCATTTTCATGATTATGAGTTCCATCGGGCTTTTACCAGCCGGGTGATCATTCAGATATTGGAGAAACGGGATTCCATCGCTGTTGACGGCGTGTCGGAGGCGATGGAGAGACTTTTCAATCAGGGGATAAAGCGGGTTTTGATTCAGCCTACCCATGTGATGAGCGGAGAAGAATTCGATGCCATGATGGAAGAGATGAGGCCCTATGAGGCTGCCTTTGAGGCGGTGGCCGTAGGAGCGCCGCTGCTCACTTCGGAGGCTGACTATGAGCGTCTTGTCCGCATTCTGGCAGAGGATACAAAGGAGTTTGATGCAGAGGGAACGGAGATCATTCTGATGGGACACGGTACGGAACACTCCGCGAACGAGGTCTATGTGCGCCTTGCCGAAGAATTTAAGAAGCAGGGATACAGCCGGTACCATGTCGGAACTGTGGAAGCGGTGCCTTCCCTGGAAGATATGAAGCGGGAGGTAGACCGGACGGGAGCGCACCGGGTTGTCCTTCAGCCGCTGATGATCGTGGCGGGAGACCATGCCAACAATGATATGGCAGGCGATGAGGAGGGCTCCTGGAAGAGCGTGTTTCAGTCGGCGGGATACGACGTTGTCTGCCGGTTGAAGGGACTGGGAGAACTGGAAGGGATTCGCGAGAGCTTCCTGGAACATGCGAAAATGGCAGTGCGGTCCTTGACTTTAAAATAGCCCTTTGCTAGAATGACACTATTCGTATACGAGGAAAAGGACAGGAATTATGCAAAAAAAAGTAAAAACAGCGGCTGCCGTGGTTTGTCTCACGGCTGCTGCTTCCATCTGGCTGCTGTCAGGCTGCGCCAGAAAGATAGAACCGATTACAAAGTCCAGTTTTATGCTGAATACGTTTGTAACAGTGACCCTGTATGATACGGATGATCCGGATATCTTAAACGGCAGCCTTGAACTGTGCCGGTCCTATGAGAACATATTCAGCAGAACCATAGAGGCAAGCGAGATATACAAACTGAACCACCGGCCGGCGGATGAGCAGACTGTGACCGTCTCAGACGATGTGGCGGCCCTGCTGGAAAAAGGAATTTATTACAGTAAAGTATCAGATGGTGATTTTGATATTACTGTAGAACCGCTCAGCTCCCTGTGGAATTTTTCGTCGGAGGACCATGCGGTTCCGTCGGATTCCGAGATCAGGGAAGCCCGGGACAAGGTAAACTGGAAGAATCTGGAGCTGAACGGAAACACCCTTACCTTCGGCTCGCCGGATACGGCCATCGATTTAGGGGCCATCGCCAAGGGCTATATCGCGGACCGCATGAAGGACTATCTCGTGAAGGAAGGCGTGAAGAGCGCCGTCATCAATCTGGGCGGCAATGTGCTCTGCGTCGGGAAGCGTCCCGACGGAACACCGTTTAAGGTAGGCCTTCAGAAGCCCTATGCCGACCGCAATGAGACGATTGCAACGCTGGACATCGACGGGATGTCCGTAGTTTCGTCCGGTGTCTATGAACGCCATTTTGTAAAGGATGGGGTGAATTACCATCATATCTTAAACCCCAGAGACGGGTATCCATACCAGAACGGACTCGTATCGGTTACGATTATTTCCGATCTGTCAGTCGATGGGGATGGTCTTTCCACCACCTGTTTCTCCATGGGACTGGAAAAGGGAAAGGCACTGATTGATTCCATCGACGGAGCCTACGGCGTGTTTATTACCGATGACTATGAGATTGTATATTCGGAGGGAGCAGAGAAGTTCCTGGATAAAGAATCTTAAGGATTCCTTTATTCACGGGGATTTGCTTTACATTTTTCCGGCGCTATACTACAATAGAAGAAATGTATTTCTGACAGGAGCAGTATGATGATTAAAAAAATATGGGACAAGGTTATGAACCGCGAGGTTATTTCATATCTGATCTTCGGGGTACTGACCACACTGGTGAACTGGGTAGTCTATGCGGCCATGGTAAAGGTTCATATCGATTACCGCATTGCGACAGCGGCGGCATGGGCTGTATCTGTCTTGTTTGCATTTATTGTGAATAAGATTTTTGTATTTCAGAGCTATAATCTGCGTCCAGCCTATGTCATGAAGGAGATCACGTCGTTTGTGGCATGCAGAGCCGTGTCGGGTGTGATGGAGATGGTCTTTATGATTGTCATGGTATCATGGATTCATATGGACGAGTATATCAGCAAGATTGCAGTTTCTGTGATTGTTGTAATTGTTAACTACGTATTCAGTAAACTTTTTATATTCAGGAAGAGCGAAGAAAAATCCCTGTGAAAGGTTGGCCGGAGTACGGCCAGGTAACTGCATATGGAACGCGATGACGAGATTGAAAAGATTTCTAAAGAACTAGAGGACATACTAAGAATGACATCAGAGAAAAAACGGAGCAGTGAAGAAACTGAAACGGAAAAGAAAAAATTGATACCTTCGGAGAATGGGACGGATAAAAAGACGCCGTCCGCTTCCCTGGAGGATTTTTCACTTATACTGGATCTGGGGGATGGAGACGTAGTGTCGTCGGACTCTGCGGAGGTTTCACCTGCCGGCGGAGACAGGGAAGAGGAGCCGGGAACGGTGCAGTCCCCGGCGGAAGGCGGCCCTGTTTCCTCAGAAGGCGGCCAGGTTCCGGACGCGGCGGAGCCGCTCTCCGGGCTGGATTCGGTGCAGGAAGATCCACCGGATCTTTTTCTGGAGCCCGTGGAATCGGAAGAGTACGATTATGAGGAAGATCTGGAATTTCCGGATCAGGAAGCCCTTGAATTTTCGGATCAGGAAGAGCCGGCTTACGATGAGCGTGACGGGAAACGGAGGCGGGACGGCAGAGAAAGCATCTGCCTGATACGTCCGTCGGACGGACTTGTGGCTGCGTTTTTTGTGCCGGTTATTATCATGATCATTATCTTTGCCCAGCGCGGGATATTCCCGTTTGGGGAAGAGAGCTTCTTAAGAACGGATATGTACCACCAGTATGCGCCGTTCTTTTCTGAATTTCAGCATAAGCTGACCCATGGCGGCAGCTTCCTGTACAGCTGGGATGTGGGAATGGGCGTGAACTTTGCGGCCCTGTATGCATACTATCTGGCCAGTCCCTTAAACTGGCTTCTGGCGCTCTGTCCCAAAGCGTATATCATCGAGTTTATGACCTACATGATCGTGTTCAAGATCGGTCTCAGCGGCTTAAGCTTCGCTTATTATCTGCGGAAGCACTGCAGGACATCGGACTTCGGCATCGCCTTTTTCGGTATTTTTTATGCCCTTTCCGGTTATATGGCGGCTTACAGCTGGAATATCATGTGGCTGGACTGTATCCTTTTGTTCCCGCTGATCATGCTGGGACTGGAACGCCTGGTCCGTGAAAAGAAATGTTTTCTCTATTGCATTACTTTAGGATTATCAATTTTGTCAAACTATTACATATCCATTATGATATGTATTTTTATGGTGTTATACTTCATCGCCCTGCTGGTGATGGACGGAAAGAAATCGTGGAGCGATTACATGGTAAATATCAGCTCCTTTGCGGTATTTTCCCTGCTGGCAGGCGGTCTGGCCGCGGTGGTGCTTCTTCCTGAGATTTATGCGCTTCAGATGACCGCGTCCGGGGATTTTAACTTTCCGAAGACGGTGACTTCGTATTTCCCCATCTTCGACATGGTGGCGAGGCATCTGCCGGATGTGGAGACGGAGATCGGTTTGGACCACTGGCCGAATATCTACTGCGGCGTGGCTGTTCTGATGCTGTTTCTGCTGTACCTTGTAAACCGGAACATCAAACGGCGGGAAAAAGTGGTGTACTGCGGGCTGCTGCTGTTCTTTTTTGCCAGCTTCTCGTTCAATGTACTTAATTTTATATGGCATGGATTCCATTATCCCAACAGCCTTCCGTGCCGCCAGTCCTTCATCTATATTTTCCTGATGCTTCTGATGTGTTATCAGGCGTACAGCCATTTGAAGGAAACACCCTGGAAGCATGTGGTGCTGGCCTTTTTCGCGGCGATCGCATTTGTACTGATGGCCCAGAAGCTGATTACGGATGAGGCGTACCATTTTTCCGTGTTCTATGTGGCGATTCTCTTCCTTTCGGCCTATGCGGGGCTGATCTGCCTGTATCAGAAGGGGGCGAGCCGGAATGTCGTGATTCTTCTGGCCCTGGGCGTCGTTTCAGTGGAAGCGGCGGTCAATACGACGGTAACCAGCGTCACCACGACCAGCAGAACCAGCTACGTAAAGGATAATGACGCCAGCGTAAGTCTGACGGAGGGGATTACCGATCCCGCATTTTACCGGGTGGAAAAGGTCAGCAGGAAGACGAAAAATGACGGCGCATGGATGAATTTTCCGTCCGTATCCCTGTTCTCTTCAACGGCCAATGCCGACTTATCGAAGTTCTTTAAAAAGCTGGGATGTGAGAGCTCCACCAATGCATACAGCATCACCGGCAGTACTCCGCTGGTAGATTCGCTGTTTTCCGTGAAATACGCACTGTATTCGGAGACACCAGCGGATACCGGCCTTCTGACTCCTCTGGAGGTGGAGGACCATACGTATCTCTACCGCAATGAATATACACTGCCGTTAGGCGTTATGGTGCCTTACGATCTGGAGGACAACTGGCAGCTGGACATCACCAATCCCGCGGACGTGCAGAACGATCTGGCTGTGGTGTTGGGAGCAGACCCTGTGCTGGAGGAAGTGCCGAGCGAGATTCTCGGAACCAGCTTTACCTTTACACCGGAAGTATCGGGCGACTATTACGTTTACGTGAGCAACAAAAAGGTAGAAAAGGTAAGCGCCCTGATGGGGGAAAATACGAAGAGCTTTGACAACGTGAACCGCGGATACATGCTGGAGCTGGGCTGGATTACTGCCGGCGAGGAGGTGACTCTCCGCAACGACGACAACGAGCAGGATCTGGTAGCCGTGGCGTACCGTTTTATCCCGGAAGGACTGGAATCGGTCTATCACGTGCTTAACAGAAATTCCATGGAACTGACAAAGAAAACCGATACAGAGATTACCGGAAGAATCGACACCGAAAAGGCAGGGCTTCTCTATTTAAGCATCCCCTATGACAAGGGATGGTCCATATACGTGGATGGTGAGGAGACAGAACCATATAAGCTGTTTGACACCTTTTTAAGCGTACGGCTCAATGCTGGAACGCATATTGTGGAATTGCGCTATATGCCGCAGGGCTTAAAGACAGGCGGTATGGTCACGGCGGGAAGCGCCGCAGTGCTGCTTCTCATCGCAGGAATCACCGCAGGCCGCAGAAAGAAACCGGTCATGCGCAGAAGAATAAAATGCTAAGGAGAAATGTGATATGAAATTATGGGGCGGACGCTTCACAAAAGAGACGAACCAACTGGTACACAATTTCAATGCCTCCCTTTCCTTTGACCAGAAGTTTTACCATCAGGACATCGAAGGAAGCATAGCCCATGTAAAAATGCTGGCGAAGCAGGGGATTCTGACAACAGAAGACAGAGATACGATCATAGAGGGACTGGAGGGAATCCGCAGGGATTTAGAGAGCGGGGCGCTGGTATTTACGGCGGAGCATGAGGATATCCATTCCTTTGTGGAAGCCGTCTTAACCGAGCGAATCGGTGATGCGGGAAAACGCCTTCACACAGGAAGAAGCCGCAACGACCAGGTGGCCCTGGACATGAAGCTGTACACGAGAGATGAGATCGATGAGTTAGATGGTCTGGTGAAAGCTCTTCTGGAAGAGCTGTTAAAGCTGATGGAGGAGAATCTGGACACCTATATGCCCGGGTTTACTCATTTACAGAAAGCCCAGCCTATCACGCTGGCCCACCATATGGGGGCTTACTTTGAGATGTTTTACCGCGACCGTACCCGCCTTTCAGATATCAGAAAACGGATGAACTACTGTCCGCTGGGATCCGGCGCGCTGGCAGGCACCACCTACCCGCTGGACCGGGAGTATACGGCTGAACTTCTGGGATTCGAGGGTCCTACGTTAAACAGCATGGATTCCGTGGCGGATCGTGATTATATCATCGAACTTTTGAGCGCGCTGTCGACCATTTCCATGCATTTGAGCCGGTTCTGTGAGGAGATTATCATCTGGAACACGAACGAGTACCAGTTCGTGGAGATCGACGATTCCTACAGCACAGGAAGCAGCATCATGCCCCAGAAGAAGAATCCGGATATCGCGGAGCTGATCCGTGGAAAGACGGGCCGTGTCTATGGGGCTCTCGTGTCGATCCTGACGACGATGAAGGGACTTCCGCTGGCCTATAACAAGGACATGCAGGAAGACAAGGAGATGACATTCGATGCCATCGATACGGTAAAAGGCTGTCTTGCGCTCTTTACCGGAATGATCTCTACCATGACCTTTAAGAAGGACGCGATGGAAGCGAGTGCGAAGAACGGCTTTACCAATGCGACAGATGCCGCGGATTACCTGGTAAACCACGGCGTAGCCTTCCGCGACGCCCATGGAATCGTGGGACAGCTGGTACTGTACTGTATCGGGAAGGGGATCGCTCTGGATGAGATGTCCCTGGAAGAATTTCAGGCGATCAGCCCCGTGTTTGAGGAAGATATTTATGACGCCATCAGCATGGAGACCTGCGTGAAAAAGCGTATGACCATCGGCGCACCTGGCCAGGAGGCCATGAAGAGGGTTATAGAAGCGTGCAGAGAGAGGCTGTGAACGACATAGTAACAACCATATTCTGGAAATATTCTCAGAAAAACTATTGCATTCCTCTAAAGGGGAAGGTTTATACTAAAGTATATTAGATGTTTATACGTGAGGGTAAATCAAAATCTGATCAGAGGAGGCTGTATGGTTTGCTATGGGGGTAAAGCAAAGCACAAAAAAATTATATTCGATCGGTGAAGTCAGCCGGATCTGCAACGTATCGAAAAAAGCACTTCGTTTTTATGACCAGATCGGAGTGATCTCTCCGGACATGGTAAGCGAGGAGAATAATTACCGTTACTACAGTGAGGAGACGCTGCTTCTGGTTCCGGTGGTCAAGTATTATAAGCAGATGGGGTTCAGTCTGGAGCAGATGCAGAATCTGGTGGAAGGCAGTACATATCAATGTCTGGAGCGAAGCTTTCTAAGCAAAAGTGAGGAGCTGCAGAACGAGCGGCAGGAGCTTTTATACCGGTATACCGCCGTGAAGGACTGGTATGAGCTCGTCCGTGAGGCAGAGCTTGTTTCTCAGCGCAAAGAACACGACGTGACGATCAAATATGTGAATTCCACCGTGTACTGCAGTAAAGAGCAGGACTTTTCGTACAATTACATGGAATCCATCATCAATATTCCGTGGGTAAATTATCTGGAAAGCATCCATAATGAGATTACCGGTCCGGTTATTTTAAATTTCCCGTCGTTCCGTGAAAAGCGGGATGGGACTTGTAAACGGGCCAGAATTATGCAGATGCCGCTTCGCCCTCTGGTAAAGGAGGCGGAGCTTAAGACGCTGGGAGGCACCATGATGGCTTCGGTCTATCACGTCGGATCGCTGGACACAATCAGCCGGGAATATGAGAAGATCGAGGAGTGGGCGCTGAAGAAAGGATATCTCTGCGGTGAGGAGTCTTTTGAACGGTATGTGGTGGATTACTGGACCACGCGGGTAGCATCGGAGTTTGTGACGGAAGTGTTGGTACCGGTTACCAGGATGGAAGAGTGCAGATAATTTGAGAAGCTCGAAAGGGAGCGGAAAATATTTGTGAAAATTGAATAAGAGGATGCTGAAACCTTCCCCTTGAGGGGAAGGTTTCAGAGAGACAACCATAGCTTCACAGGAACATGGTTGTCTTTTTTTTATGCAAATATTCAGCTTGCGTCAGTTTACGGGTATTGTTTTAACATTACCCTAAGGGGAAGGTGTATTATGCACTTTTACCTGTAATATGCAAAATAATATTTAGAAAAATAAATAAAAATGTTTATAATATAAAAATTATTTAGATTTATCCCGATAAAAAAGAGGCTTGACATTCCACATAGGGGGAGGGGATATACTAAATGCATATAAAAAAAGATGGATTGAAGAGAAAAATTAGATATTGTATCTAATTTCGGAATCCAGAAGGAGGAACTTTCATGAAGTACGATGCATTGGGAATGATTGAAACAAAAGGGCTGGTAGGATCGATCGAAGCGGCAGACGCCATGGTAAAGGCTGCCAATGTCACTTTAATCGGCAAGGAGCACGTAGGAGGAGGTCTCGTTACCGTTATGGTGAGAGGTGATGTGGGAGCAGTAAAGGCTGCGACGGATGCGGGAGCGGCAGCGGCACAGCGCGTAGGCGAGCTGGTATCCGTTCACGTCATTCCCCGCCCCCATGCAGAGGTGGAGTGCATCCTTCCTGTCTGCAGAAAACCTGAATAGGAGGAGGTCGCGCAGGTGAGATATTACGGAGAAGAGGCACTGGGACTGGTGGAGACCATTGGTCTGACACCCGCGCTGGAAGCAGCGGATAAGATGTTAAAGGCAGCAGACGTGGAACTCATTTCCTACGAAAACGTAGGTTCCACCCTTGTCACCATCATGGTCAAGGGAGATGTGGCGGCGGTGCGGTCTTCGGTGGAAGCCGGGGCAGCGGCGGCAGCAGCCATCGGGAAGCTGACGGCTAAGAATGTAATGCCGAGACCGATTCAGGGAGTAGGCGATATTGTATCCGTACACGATGTTGATGCGTAAAAACAGAAAATCGGCAGGAAGGAAGAAAGTATATGGAAAGATATGAAGCCATTGGTTCCATTGAAACATTTGGCCTGGTATTTGTTCTGGAAGCCGCGGATGCGATGTGCAAGGCGGCCGATGTGGAACTGATCGGATATGAGAATGTAGCTTCCGGATACATATCCGTGCTGGTGCGCGGCGATGTGGGAGCATGTAAGACAGCGGTAGAGGCCGGAGTAAAGGCCGTGGAAGCCATGGGAGCCGAGGTTTACAGCTCCGTTGTAATCCCGAGGCCACACCCGGATCTGGAGAAGATCATCACACGTTACTCCTTAAAGAATCTTCTGCCGGCGGAGTAAGGAAAGGAAGCGTAGACAATGCGTTTTGTTGATAAAGACCTGCTCTCTGTCCAGGAAGCCAGAATCCTGATGGAAAATGCAGGCGAAGCGAGAAAAGTCCTGGCTGGTTTTGAACAGGAAAGGCTGGACCGCATTGTAGTACATATGGCGCAGGCGGCGGAAAAACACGCCAGAGAGCTGGCGGTTATGTCCTGTGAGGAGACAGAATATGGAAACTGGCAGGACAAATACAGAAAGAACCGGTATATCTGTAAATACCTGCCAGCCGAACTGAAGAATGCGCGCTGTGTGGGAATCATATCGGAGGACCGGGAAAAGAAAGTGATGAAGGTTGGCGTTCCTCTGGGAATTATCGCGGCGCTGACCCCTGCTGAGAATCCGGTATCAACGGCCGTCTATCAGGCGCTGATCGCGGTAAAATCAGGCAATGCCATCGTCTTTGCACCTCATGAGCGGGCCGTTAAGACAACGGCAAGAGCGCTTGATATTCTGATGGAAGCGGCTGCTGAGGCAGGACTCCCGGACGGCGCGCTCTCGTATCTGGGCACGGTAACCAGGCAGGGAACGGAAGCGCTGATCGGCCATCCGGCCGTGTCGCTGGTGATCAGTACCGGTGTTCCGGAGATGACAGAGGCCGTGAAGGCCGCGGGAAAACCGTTTATCTATGGAGGCACCGTGGGATCTCCCGCGTTTATTGAGAGGACGGCCGATATTCCAAAGGCGGTGAAAGCCATTGTGGCCAGCCGGAGCTTCGACTGCGGAATCGTGCCGGCGGCGGAACAGTATATCGTTGCAGACAGCTGTATCGCCGGTGAGGTGAAACGGGAATTCCAGAGGAACGGCGCCTACTTTATGTCGGGAGAGGAAGAGAAACGGCTGATTGGGCTGCTTTGTCCTGATAACGGCAGCCAGGACCCTGAGCTGGTTGGAAAACCGGCCCGGGAGCTGGCCCGGAGAGCCGGATTTTCCGTCCCGGATGCCGTGAAGGTGCTGGTATCCGAACAGAAATATATATCAGACAGAAATCCTTACGCCAGAGCGCTGCTGTGTCCGGTTCTGGTGTATTACATAGAAAATGACTGGATTCACGCCTGTGAAAAATGCATCGAGCTGCTGGCAAATGAGAGCCACGGACACACACTGGTGATTCATTCGAAGGATGAAGACGTCATCCGCCAGTTTGCCCTGAAGAAACCGGTTGCCAGGATGCTGGTGAACACCCCGGCTGTATTCGGGAGCATGGGGGTGACGACGAATCTGTTTCCGGCCATGACGCTGGGGAGCATAACGGCGGGAGTCGGAATCACCTCGGACAGCGTCTCCCCCATGAATCTGATCTACATCAGGAATGTGGGATACGGAGTGCGGGAGATCGAAGACCGGATGGCAGGCGGCGTCCTTAAGAATGAAGCAGAGAACGGCCTGGATGACGACCTGGAGCGGGCGATGAAGAAGCTTCTGGAGTGGATGGCCGAAGAAAACTAAGCAGGAAAGAGGGGTAACACAAATTGGATATTCGTGAGTTTACAGATAAATTTACAGATGCGACCAGAAATATGTCGCCGGAACAGCGGGCTGCGCTGGTGAAGATGCTGGAATCCGTTTCCGGTGATCTGCCGAAGAGCGCTCCGGAAAAAAGCGGAGTATACAGTGGGGAAGGCACAGCGGTTCCGGATGGGATCACAGAGCGCCTTCAGCTTTTGAAGGAAAATTACTTGAAACAGGTACCTTCCATTACGACTTACCGTGCGAGAGCCATCACAAAGATCGCGAAAGAGAATCCGGGCATGCCGAAGATTCTTCTCCGCGCTAAATGTTTCCGTTACTGCTGCGAGACGGCGCCGCTGGTCATCCAGGACCATGAGCTGATTGTCGGAGCACCGTGCGGAGCGCCGAGAGCAGGTGCATTTTCACCGGATATCGCCTGGAGATGGATGGAGGACGAGATCGATACCATCGGGACCCGTGCCCAGGACCCGTTCTACATTTCAGAGGAAGACAAGAAAATCATGAGAGAGGAGCTGTTCCCGTTCTGGAAGGGCAAATCTGTGGATGAGTACTGCGAGGACCAGTACAGGGAAGCCGGCGTATGGGAGCTTTCCGGCGAGTCCTTCGTTTCAGACTGTTCCTACCATGCGTTAAACGGCGGCGGGGATTCCAACCCCGGATACGACGTAATCCTGATGAAAAAGGGGATGCTGGATATCCAGAGAGAGGCAAAGGAGCATTTGGAGCAGCTGGATTATGAGAATCCCGATGACATCGAGAAGATCTATTTCTATAAATCCATCATCGATACCACCGAAGGCGTTATGATTTACGCAAAGCGTCTGTCTGAATACGCGGCGGAGCTGGCTGCAAAAGAGGCGGATCCAAAGAGGAAAGCAGAGCTCTTAAAGATATCCGAGGTCAACGCCCGGGTACCGGCTCATAAGCCGGAAACCTTCTGGGAGGCGATTCAGGCGGTATGGACCATCGAATCCCTTCTGGTAGTAGAGGAAAATCAGACCGGTATGTCCATCGGCCGCGTGGATCAGTATATGTACCCGTTCTACAAGGGCGATATCGAATCTGGCCGGTTAAATGATTTTCAGGCCTTCGAGCTTGCCGGCTGCATGCTGATTAAGATGTCCGAAATGATGTGGATCACCAGCGAGGGCGGTTCCAAGTTCTTCGCCGGATACCAGCCGTTCGTCAATATGTGTGTAGGCGGCGTGACGAGAGACGGACGCGACGCGACCAATGACCTGACGTATCTGCTGATGGACGCTGTCCGCCACGTGAAGATTTACCAGCCTTCCCTGGCCTGCCGGATCCACAACAAGTCCCCTAAGAAATATATGAAAAAGATTGTGGACGTGATCCGCTCCGGCATGGGCTTCCCGGCCTGCCACTTCGACGACGCCCACATCAAGATGATGCTGGCAAAGGGCGTGAGCATCGAGGATGCCAGAGACTACTGTCTGATGGGCTGCGTGGAGCCGCAGAAATCGGGCCGTCTCTATCAGTGGACCTCCACCGCATATACCCAGTGGCCGGTCTGCATCGAACTGGTGTTAAACCATGGCGTTCCGCTCTGGTACGGCAAACAGGTCTGCCCGGACATGGGAGATTTGAGCCGGTTTAAGACCTTTGAGGAATTTGACGCAGCCGTAAAGGAAGAGATTAAATACGTGACAAAATGGACCGACGTGGCTACGGTGATTTCCCAGAGAGTCCATAAGGAACTGGCTCCGAAGCCGCTGATGTCGATCATGTACGAGGGCTGTATGGAGAAAGGAAAAGACGTTTCCTCCGGCGGTGCGATGTATAATTACGGCCCGGGTGTCGTATGGTCGGGTCTCGCCACCTACACCGACTCCATGGCCGCCATCAAAAAGCTGGTATTTGATGATAAGAAGTACACACTGGAGCAGCTAAACGAAGCGTTAAAAGCGGATTTCGTTGGATACGACCAGATCAAAGCAGACTGCTTAAACGCTCCGAAGTACGGCAACGATGATGATTACGCAGATCTCATCGCAGCGGATTTAGTTGATTTTACGGAGGCGGAGCACAGAAAATACAAGACGCTGTATTCCCATTTAAGCCACGGCACGCTGTCCATCTCTAACAACACACCGTTTGGGCAGATGACAGGGGCTTCGGCCAACGGCCGGGGCGCATGGCTCCCGTTATCCGACGGCATCAGCCCAACCCAGGGCGCGGACTACAAGGGGCCGACGGCTATCATTAAGTCGGTGTCCAAGATGGCAAACGACAGCATGAACATCGGTCTGGTACATAACTTTAAGATCATGGCAGGCCTCTTAGACACTCCGGAAGGGGAAGAGAGCCTGATCACCCTGCTCCGTACCGCCAGCATTTTCGGAAACGGCGAGATGCAGTTTAACTATCTGGATAACAATACGCTCCTGGAAGCTCAGAAGCATCCGGAGAAATACCGTGACTTAATCGTCCGGGTAGCCGGATACAGCGCCTTTTTCGTGGAACTCTGCAAGGATGTTCAGGATGAGATTATCAGCAGAACCATGCTGACCCATTTATAAAAGAACCGGAAATTGGAGATGAATGACGATGAATCAGACACATGCAGGTTCGATTGAACGCAAGGCTCTGATATTTAATATTCAGAAGTATAACATGTACGACGGACCGGGCATCCGCACCATCGTTTTTTTCAAGGGCTGCCCGCTGCGCTGCAAATGGTGTTCCAATCCGGAGGGAATGGACCGGAGTTTTCAGGTCATGTTTAAGAAACGATCCTGTGTGGACTGCGGGGCGTGTGCGGCTGCCTGCCCCGCGGGGATTCACGTGATTTCCCCGGAGACCGGCAAACACGAAATCTTAAGAGACCGGGACTGTACCGGATGCAGAAAATGCATGGAGGCATGTCCCCGGGAGGCGCTGACGATCTCCGGCGAGGTCAGGACCATCTCGGAGCTGTTAAAGATTATTTCCGAGGATGAGGCCTTCTACGATCAGTCGGGGGGCGGTGTGACGCTGGGGGGCGGAGAGGTGACTTCCCAGCCGGAGGCGGCTTTAAATCTGCTGATGGCCTGTAAGCAGGAGGGAATCAACACCGCCATCGAGACCTGCGGCTTTGCGAAGACGGAGACCATCCTAAAGATTGCGGAGTATGTGGATTTATTTCTGTTCGATATCAAGCATATGGACCCGGAGCGCCACAATGAGCTGGCTGGTGTAAACAATGAACTGATCCTGGAAAACTTAAAGGAGCTTCTGCACCGGCGTTACAACGTCAAGGTAAGAATGCCCATGTTAAAGGGGATTAACGACAGCAGGGAAGAGATCGACCAGGTAATCCGGTTTTTGATGCCGTTTCGGGATTATAAGAACTTTAAGGGAATTGACCTGCTCCCATACCACAAGATGGGGGTAAACAAATACAATCAGCTGGACCGGCCCTATCCCATCGACGGAGATCCCAGCTTAAGCGACGGGGATTTATCGCGGATCGAGGGCTGGCTGAAAGAGTATCAGTTCCCTGTCACTGTGGTAAGACACTGAAAGGAGAGCCATGGTGGGAAAGGAACTTACCGGCGTTAGCCGGGTGATCGAGGAATCCGTACCCGGCAAACAGGTCACGATCGCCCATGTGATTGCATCACCGGTGCCGGAGGTGTATGAATGCCTCGGAATTGACGCAGCGGGAGCCATCGGTATCCTGACGCTCTCCCCATTTGAGACGGCTGTTATCGCTGCGGATATCGCGGCTAAGGCGGCCGACGTGGAGGTTGGATTTTTAGACCGCTTCACGGGATCGGTAGTCATAGCCGGAGACGTCCAGAGCGTGGAGACGGCTCTTGCCTCCGTCTGCCGGACGCTTAAGACCGTGCTTGGCTTTGCCGTGACACCGGTGACGAGAACATGAGAACGAAGAGAATTATGGTAATAGGGGCTGGCGGGAGCGGAAAAACGACTCTGGCCCATGCACTGAACGGCGATCACTCTCCGGTAAAGCGGACGCCCTGTCTGGTCTACGGGGCACGGACGATCGATGCTCCCGCCGCCTACTTGGAATCTCCCTGGATGGTACAGCACCTGATTGCGGAGGCCCAGAATGCATCTTATGTTCTGATGCTGGTGGATCAGACAAAGACGAGGGAGGTATATTCCCCCGGTTTTGCCCTGGCCTTCCGTGCTCCGGTCATCGGAGTCATAACAAAGGCAGGAAAGAGCCGGGAGCAGCTGGAACGGTGTGAAAAGGAACTGTTAAAGGCCGGGGTTCAGCCTCCGTTTTACCGGGTGGTATTTCCCTCCGGGGAAGGGCTTGATGAACTGGAGAGACGGCTGAACAGCTATTAAAATTCAGGAGAAAGGAGGCGGGAATAAAATGAAACAGTTTATTATGAAAACAAAAGTGTATCTCGGGGAAGCTTCTCTGGAAACGCTCCGGGATATGGGAATAAAAAAGGCATTTGTGATCTGCGATCCGTTTATGAAAAGTTCTCATAAAGTGGATATGGTGACGGAGCTATTGGAGGAAGCGGGAGCAGAATTCACGGTTTTCGCCGAGGTTGTGCCGGATCCCACCATTGCGGTGGTGTCTAAAGCCATCGAACAGATGCTGGTATGCAGACCGGACGCTGTGATTGCGCTGGGCGGCGGCTCAGCCATCGATACGGCAAAGGCGGCAGGCCTGCTTTACTCCGGCATGAGCCAGACGGAGCGGCCGGAACTGATTGCGATTCCGACGACGAGCGGAACGGGAAGCGAGGTTACCTCCTTTGCTGTGATCTCGGACCCGGAAAAACAGGCGAAATATCCGCTGGTGGACGATTCCATGGTGCCGGATACGGCGCTGTTGGATCCGCGGTTTACCGTTTCGGTTCCACCCCATATTACGGCGGATACCGGCATGGATGTGCTGACTCACGCGCTGGAAGCATACGTTTCCACAGACGCCGGCGACTTCACGGATGCCTGTGCGGAGAAAGCGGTCAGGCTGGTATGGCGTTACTTAAAAACCGCGGTGGAAGACGGAAGCTGCATGGAAGCCAGGGAGAAGATGCATAATGCGTCGTGTCTGGCCGGCGTGGCATTTAACGGGGCATCCCTGGGAATCTGTCACAGCCTGGCCCACGCGCTGGGCGGAAGATTTCATATTCCGCACGGAAGAAGCAATGCGATGCTGCTCTGCCATGTGATCGCTTACAATGCGGGGCTGGATACTCCGGGAGAGACGGCGGCCTTAAAACGGTACGTGGAAGTGGCCAATATGCTGGGAATCTCGGCGGGAACCGACAAGGCGACCGTACACGGACTGATCCGTCAGATCAGGAATCTGATGAATCAGATCCATATTCCTCAGTATATAACGGAATGCGGCGTGGACAGGGAGGAATTCCTGGAGGCCGCAGGCGATATGGCACAGCTTGCTTTGGATGACAACTGCACGGTGACGAATCCCAGAAAGCCGTCGAAAGAAGAGTTAGAGAACTTATACCGGTGTCTGTGTAAAGGGGGATATTGATGAAATACATAACCGAAGCGGATTTGAGAGATTTATACCGCACCACCCCTTTTACAACGTATGAAACAGAACCGGGGACACGGCTGACGCCGGGAGCCAGGCAGTTTCTGGGGGACCGTGGAATCCGGGTTCCGGATGAATCCATTTCTTCAAAGAGGTATGGAGACAACGGGACCTCTGAAACGGCGTCTGGCGGAAAGGCTGCTGATGAAAAGACTTCTGATGAAACGGCTCTTAATGAAAAGGCAGACGGTAAAAAGAAACTCCAAAACCGCCTTAAATCAGCCCGGGCCTTATTTTTGGAAACAGGGCTTCAGTTTAAGGAGCACGATGTGCTTCTGGCCCAGCGGATCTTTGTTATGGAGCGATGCCTGGCAGGGCTGTCTGAAGAGGCGGAAACGTGTCTGCTGCCGTGCCAGGCCTGCTCCGGAATCGGCCCGGATAATTTTTCTGAGGAGATGGAGGACTGTTTCGAGATTACCGCCTTCCACGTCCAATCAGACCGGGGGCTGGATTTAATCCGGCTTCACCGGCTGCGCTGCCTTTTGCGGGAACTGGGCCCTTACGTGGAACAGGAGCTGGGAGACGGCAAAAAGCGGGAGCTTCATCAGGTGATTAATGGTTTATCCCAGTTAATATGCCAGTTATTTGGAGGAAATACATGTCAAAAGAAGGAATAACATTTGAGGAATGCGACAGCCTGGTAAAGGAGTTCGAGCGAGTCGTAAAAAGCCCGGTAACAAACGGTTCTTCCGTCTATTACACCGGAGTGGATTTAGGGACGGCCTGTGTCGTCGTGGCGGTTCTGGATGAAAACTTTAGGCCTGCTGCCGGCGCTTACCGGTATGCCGACGTGGTGCGGGACGGTATGGTCGTGGATTATATCGGCGCCATCCGGATCGTCCGGGAGATGAAGGAGGAACTGGAGGAAAAGCTGGGCTGTGAACTCTTATATGCGGCGGCCGCCATACCTCCCGGAACCGACGAACTGGATTCCGGGGCCATCAAAAATGTGGTTCAGGGCGCGGGCTTTGAAATCACAGCCCTTCTCGATGAGCCAACCGCAGCCAACGCCGTGTTAAAGATTAAGAACGGCGCGGTCGTGGATATCGGAGGCGGAACTACGGGAATCTCCATCTTAAAAGATGGAAAGGTGGTTTATGTGGCGGATGAGGCTACCGGCGGAACGCATTTTTCACTCGTTATATCCGGGGCCTACGGGCTTCCCTTCGGGGAGGCGGAACGCTACAAGCGGGACCCCTCTCACCATAAGGAACTGCTGCCGGTCTTAAAGCCGGTGGTGGAAAAGGTATCTTCCATCATCAACCGCCATTTAGAAGGCCATCAGGTGGAAGGGATCTACTTAGTGGGAGGAACCTGCTGCCTGGCGGGGATCGAGGACATTATTGAAAAGAGAACGGGAATACCGACGTATAAACCGGATAATCCCATGTTTGTAACCCCGCTGGGGATTGCAAGAAGCTGTACCCGGGAGGCCTGTGAGTGAAATGAGGTAATGTGACATGGAAATCAGAATCATAAAATCACCGGCGCAAGGCACCCTCGATATCCTGTTAAGAAGAAAGGGATCGGGAGCATCGATCCCCATCGAGTCGGTGGATGCGGTCGGTCTGGTCCAGGGCCGGATGATTGAGATGGTGTGCGCCGCCGATGTGGCGGAAAAGGCGGTCGGCGTTACCGTGGAAGACATTCGCGGAAACTGCCCTCAGAATATGGTGCTGCTGGCTATTTTCGGGGATACCGCCTCTGTGGAGGCGGCCCTCGGGGAAATTAAGCGGAAAGAGAAAGAGGGGACACCGGAATGGTAACTGCAAAGCTGATCGGCAATGTCTGGGCAACCAGAAAAGCGGAATCCCTAAGCGGATTTAAGTTTATGATGGCGGAGATCATCAGCGGGACGAGAACGGGAGAGCGGATGATCGTGGTGGACACCATCAGCGCCGGAATCGGAGACCGGGTGATCATAACGACCGGTTCTTCCGCGCGCCGTATGCTGGGCGACGACGGGATTCCGGTGGACGCCGTGGTAGTGGGAATTATTGATGAAGATTGTGAATTTATATAGAAGAAACAGGCGTTTCCAACAGATAGATTCGCAGACAAGAAGGGATGTGGTACCATGAAAAAGTTAGTTTGCGCCAGAGATATCGAGGAGTGCGGCAAACAGGGAAAGACCGAGTACTGCGTGGACAGTGACACAATCATTACACCTTCCGCAAAGGACGCAGCTGAGGCGTATGGGATACGGTTTACGGATTCTATAAGCCAGCCGGAACCGGCCTGTGCCGGTGTGTTTGCGGGACTGGATAAGATGGACGCCGCGGGACTCTGCCAGCTGCTGAAAACAATACTGGAGCAGGGCGGTTTACAGACGCCCTCTAAGCCATACGAAGAGGAACACCATGGGAACGGTTTAAAGGTGGTTCGCGGAAGAACCGTGAAAATGGATGTGTTTGACACGGGGAATCCGGACGCGACAGCGTATTTTCAGGAACTGGTCAGCAAGGATGAATCCCATATCAGCGCCGGTTTCCTGATTATTGAAAACTCGAAATTTGACTGGGAACTGACGTATGAAGAGATCGACTATGTGATCGAAGGCACACTGACGATTACCATCGATGGAAAGACGTATACTGCCCATGCCGGAGACGTACTGTTTGTACCGGCAAATTCCAAAGTCGTATGGGGATCTCCGGACCGGGCGAGAGTGTTCTATGCCACATATCCGGCCAACTGGGCGGATTTGCTGTAAGGAGGTAGCCATGATGGCACTTGGACTGATAGAGACAAGAGGCACTCTGGCGGCTGTGGAAGCCGCAGATGCCATGGTGAAAGCTGCGGATGTCACGTTGATTGAAAAAACGCGCGTAGGCGGCGGGCTGGTTGCCATAGCGGTGACCGGTGACGTGGCAGCGGTTCAGGCAGCGGTGGATGCCGGTGCGGCGGCGGTGGAACGGATCACGGCTTCCAGCCTGGCAGCAAGACTGGTCATTCCACGGCCTCATGAGGAGCTTGATATCCTGTTTACACCGGGGAAACCCGGCGGGAAGCCGGGCGCGGATGTGGAAGTTAGAGAGCCGGAACCTGCTGAAATACCGGAAAACGCTGTGGAATTGGAAGTGTCTGCCCTTCCGGAGAAACTGGACCGCCAGACCCTGGATTCCATCGTTGAACAGTACGGCGCTGCCGAAGGCCTGGCAATGGCGGACAGACTGAAAGTAACAGCGTTACGGACGCTGGCCCGTGAATACGGAGAACTGAAGATCTCCGGCAGGGAAGTGTCCAGAGCGAATAAGCAACTGCTGCTGGAGGAATTAAAGAACTATTACGAAAATCGAAATGACTGACAGGGACGGAGCGCGGCTGAACGTTCCTTCCGGCCGTCGGAATCCATTTCCGTGAACAGTCAATGATCCGCGGATCATCGCGGAAACAATATAGAAGAAAAGGAGATCCTGACAATGGAAAACTTTGATTTTGATTTGCGTTCCATCCAGGAAGCCAGAGATTTAGCCAGAAAAGGAGAAATCGCGGCGAAAAAGATGGCTACCTACTCCCAGGAGCAGATAGAGATAATTTTACAGAATATGGTAAGGGCTGCCGAGGAACACGCGGTCTGCCTTGGAAAAATGGCAGCGGAGGAGACCGGCTTCGGAAAGGCGGAGGATAAGGCCTATAAAAATCATGCAGCTTCCACCCTGCTGTATGAAGAGATAAAAGATATGAAGACCGTGGGGATCATCGATGAAGATCCGGTAAAACATACGATGGATGTGGCGGCGCCGGTGGGGCTGGTGATGGGAATCGTTCCGTCAACCAATCCGACGTCCACTACGATTTTTAAATCGATTATTGCAGTGAAATCAGGCAATGCCATCGTATTTTCCCCTCATCCGTCTGCGGCAAAATGTACCCTGAAAGCGGCAGAACTGATGCGGGACGCGGCGGTGGAAGCGGGGGCTCCGGAGGACATCATAGGCTGTATCACCATGCCGACTATGGGAGCCACCAATGAACTGATGAAATGCAAAGAGGTGAATTTAATCATCGCTACCGGCGGCCCGGGTATGGTAAAAGCGGCGTACAGCGCGGGAAAACCGGCTCTGGGAGTGGGGGCAGGCAACTCCCCGGCATACATCGAGCGCACAGCCGACATCAAACAGGCTGTCAGCAATATCATGGCAAGCAAGACCTTCGACTACGGTACGATCTGTGCCTCCGAACAGTCCATCGTCGTGGAGGAGTGCAATAAAGATGCGGTTGTTGCGGAACTGAAGAGCCAGGGCGCCTATTTTATGACGCCGGAGGAGACAGAGAAGGTTTGTGCGCTGCTTTTCAAGAGCGGAAGCCACAATATGAATGCAAAATTTGTGGGAAGAAGCCCACAGGTCATAGCGGAGGCGGCGAAGATTACCATTCCGGCCGGAACGCGGGTCCTGATCGGAGAACAGGGCGGCGTTGGCGAAGGATATCCGTTATCTTACGAAAAGCTGACTACCGTGCTTGCGTTCTATACCGTAAAGGACTGGCAGGAAGCCTGCGAACTCAGCATCCGTCTGCTTCAGAACGGAATCGGCCACACCATGAGCATCCACACAGAAGACAGGGAGATGGTGAGACGGTTTGCTGCAAAACCGGCTTCCCGTATTCTGGTCAACACCGGAGGAAGCATGGGAGGCACCGGAATCAGCACGGGACTGGCAACCTCCTTTACCTTAGGATGCGGAACCTGCGGCGGCAGTTCTGTTTCTGAAAATGTAAGCCCGAAGCACCTGATTAATATCAAAAAAGTTGCGTTTGGGGTGAAAAATTGTGCTACACTGGTGCAGGAAGATAAAACCTTCCGCCATCCGGAGCTGTCCCCACAGTCCAGCTGCGGCGGAACCTGCAGTACGGCCGCCAGCCCGGCGGATTTCGTGGCTTCCTTCGACAGGAAACAGTCTTCCTGCGGGACTGCGTGTGAGACACATGCAGGAACCAGTGACTGTGACAGCGATAAGCTGGCGGCGCTTGTAAGAGAACTGGTTATCGCCATGAAGAACCAGTAAAGCGTCAGAAGGAGGAAACCGATGGATCAGTATGAGGCAATGATCAAGCTTCTTTTGGAAGCGGTAAAGAATGAAGGCGGAACAGCTTCTGGAGACGCGTCCGCGAAACCGCGTGCGAACACGGTGCCGGTCGGCATATCCAACCGTCATGTGCATTTATCCCGGGCCGATTTGGATACCCTGTTTGGCTGTGGGTATGAGTTGACAAAGGCGAAGGATTTATCTCAGCCCGGCCAGTTTGCCTGTAAGGAAACCGTTACGGTCTGCGGACCGAAGGGCGCCATTGAAAAGGTAAGAATACTGGGACCGGTCAGAAGCAGGACACAGGTGGAGATTCTGGCCGGAGACTGTTTTAAACTGGGCACGAAAGCGGAACCGCGGCTGTCCGGTGATTTAGACGGAACGCCGGGAATCACTCTGGTGGGACCGAAGGGATCCGTGCAGACGAAGGAGGGCCTGATGGTGGCACAGCGCCATATCCACATGCATCCGGATGATGCGGCAGAGTTTGGCGTTCACGACGGCCAGTCTGTTTCGATTGAAATCGATGGAATCCGCGGAGGAATCTATCGCAACGTGGTAATCCGTGTAACGCCGGATTCCGCACTGGAGTGCCATGTGGATACAGAGGAAGCCAATGGGATGGGACTCGGAGGCGCTGCGACAGCTGCGCTCATAATAGAAAGCAGTAAGACTGATATATAAAATAATAAAAAATTCAGGAGGATTTTACAATGAAATACGATGCATTAGGAATGATTGAGACAAAAGGTCTGGTTGGATCTATCGAGGCGGCAGACGCCATGGTGAAAGCAGCAAATGTTACATTAATCGGCAAGGAATTCGTTGGAGGCGGCCTCGTGACCGTTATGGTAAGAGGCGATGTTGGAGCAGTAAAGGCAGCGACCGACGCAGGCGCTGCGGCAGCCCAGAGAGTAGGCGAACTTGTATCCGTTCATGTAATTCCCCGTCCTCACGCAGAGGTAGAGACCATTCTTCCGGCGGCAGCAAGGGAAGAATAGAAGGAATTCAACCAATAAGGAGGGGTTACAGGCATGAATGAAGGTGCAGGTGCAGCGGCCATTGCTGCGAAGAAAAAATTATCTGCTCAGTTTTTTAAGAAGGGTGTATTTGTTGCGATCTTGTCCGGTATCTGTTACGGATTATACTCCGCGTTTATGACACTGGGAATGACAAAGGGCGTATGGGCGGACTGGTATGGTCCCAACACGGCGGCACTGTCCGCTTTTGTCATTACATATCTGCTCGGCTCGCTGGGAAGTGCAATCAATGATACGTGCAGCGCGGTGTGGGCGCTTCTGATCGCCGGAATCAAGGGAAAACTGGGTGACTTTTTCCGCTGTTTAAAGACGAAACCAGGTTGGATCATGATTGCCGCAGCACTGGTGGGCGGTCCCATCTCCAGTGCGGCCTATGTGGTTGGACTTCAGATGGCAGGATCCATTGTTATTCCGATTTCGGCGCTCTGCCCTGCAATCGGTGCGATTTTAGGAAGAATCCTCTATAAACAGGAACTGAATAAACGTATGGTAGCAGGTATTGTGATCTGTGTTCTCTCCAGCTTTATGATTGGAAGCACCAGCCTTGGCGGTGACGCGCCGGAGGGCAGACTGCTGGGAATCTGTATTGCATTTATCGCGGCTCTGGGCTGGGGAATCGAGGGCTGTGTGGCCGGATACGGTACGACTCTGATCGACTATGAGATCGGTATAACGATTCGTCAGTGTACTTCCGGACTTTCCAACCTGTGTATTCTGGTTCCCATTTTTGGTATCATTGCCGGCAACATCGGCATTGCTCCCCACTTAACGGCTCAGGCCTTTACCAGCGGTCCGGCCATGGTCTTCTTCGTGATCAGCGGTTTCTTTGCCCTGTTTGCATACAGTCTGTGGTATAAGGGCAACAGCATGTGCGGCGCGGCGCTCGGCATGGCGTGCAACGGGGCATTCTCCTTCTGGGGACCGTTTTTCTGCTGGATTATCCTTGGCGTTGTCTGCGGAATCGACGGCTGGTCACTTCCGCCCATCGTCTGGGCGGCAGCAATTCTGATGATTTTCGGTATTCTCATGATTGCCATGAATCCGCTGGATCTGTTTCGGAAAAAGGAGGACTAGGGAGATGAAACCACTGAGCTATGCGATTATCAAACATTTTACAAAAGTTCCCGAGGCCTGTGCGGAAGATGTGATCGACGCATTAAAGGGAGAGTACGGTAAGTTTAAGGGGCTGACATTAAAGGCTGTTATCGAGACCCTGATGACGGATGAAGCCAACGGACTCTTGGAGGAATCCAGATTTGAACTGGACGAAGCCGGGAATTTAAGGATTTACTACCGGGCGAATGAGGAGCAGAGGGCGACGATCAACCGGTATATTAAAGACTGACGGCGAAACATAACTCGATTTGCCTGGGGCAGTAAAGCCTGGAAGGCTGATAACTGGAAAAAGACGGTGTGCATCCCGCCGATGGGCTGCATCCCGTCTTTTTTGACTGTCCTGGTGCGCTTGCTTCTGCCTTTCCGCTTAAAGCGGAAGATAAACCGGTTTCCTCTTGCGGAACACGGTATAATACGAGAATCCGCATTCTTTCAGCAGTTCCCTTGTCTGTTCGAAATCGGCCCCTAAATCTTCCGGGATATGGGCGTCCGAGCCGATGGTCAGGATTTCTCCGCCTAACTCCCGGTAGCGTTTCAGCACATCAGCCGCCGGGTTGGGCTGGCTGATTCCCTTCCGCAGTCCGGCCGTGTTGCATTCAATCCCCTTGCCGTGTTCAATGACAGCCTTAAGAATCCTGTCGAGGATGTCCCTGTACGCTTCATAGCTGTAGAAGGCGGCCTTGTTGGGACCGTAACGGACGATGTAGTCGATGTGCCCCGCCACGTCGTAATCATCTAAATGGCTGACATTCTCCAGCGTAGTCTCAAAATACTGAAGGTAGGCGCTGGCCTCCCCTCTCTCCTTAAAAAACTCCGGGTAGGCGGGATCCTTTCTGTCTATGAAATGAGTGGAACCGATAACGAAATCAAAGGGATATCTGCGGGTCAGTTCCTTAAAATAGTCCTTTAAATGGACCTGCAGTCCCAGTTCTATCCCGATTCTCACATCGATCCGGTCTCTGTATTCTTCCTGAAGACTGGCAAGAGAACTCATGTAGGGGTCCAAATCCAGTGTAAAGTCAATGATGGAATCCACATCGTAATCGTGGTGGTCTGTGATGCACAGTGAATCCATTCCCAGCTGTATGGCGCGCTCGATCTGCGCTCTCGGGGGTGTCGTGGAGTCACCGGAAAAATCCGTGTGCAGATGGTAATCTGGCAGCATGACTGTCTCCTCTCTCTGAATGAAAACTAAACCCATTATAATCAATATCGTAGGGAAAAGCAACGCAGGATTCGTCAGCTTTACACACTTTTTACCAAAAGTTTACAGAATTCATAAAAAGCGTTGAAAAGATATTCCCGTCTATGATATCATTAGAAATGTGCGCGGCGGAGGGAGTTCTTTTGGTATGACGCCGGCGCCTGATAAAAAGAGATAAGAATGCAACTGAAAAAGGGGTTACAAGGAGGTAACAATGTCTGTCAATGACATATCAAGTCTGTTCAGCTTTATCGGTGGACTGGGGATGTTCCTGTATGGTATGAACATCATGGCCGACGGTATGCAGAAGACCGCCGGAAGCAAGATGAGCCAGTTCCTGGGAATGCTGACAAACAACCGTCTGATGGCGGTTCTTCTGGGTGCGCTGATCACGGCTATCATTCAGAGCAGCGGTGCCACGACGGTTATGGTGGTGGGGTTTGTAAGTGCCGGGGTTCTGAATCTGACACAGGCGGTCGGCGTAATCATGGGTGCCAATATCGGTACGACGATTACGGCCTGGATCGTATCCATGAACCAGCTGGGGGATGCGTTCGCCGTATTCCAGCCGGCTTTTTTTGCTCCGCTGTTAATCGGGATCGGAGCAATTTTCATGTTATTTGGTAAAAAGCAGAAGATGAAAACGGCGGGAGAGATCCTGGTCGGCCTTGGTCTTTTGTTTATTGGTCTGGATTTTATGTCTAGTTCCATATCGCCATACACCGACGCGCCTGTATTCTCGGAGGCGTTCCGTCTGCTGGGAAGCAATCCGATTCTCGGAATGCTCATCGGTGCTCTGGTTACGGCTCTTCTTCAGAGCTCCTCCGCCTCGGTCGGTATCTTACAGACTCTGGCGATGAACGGTGTGGTTACAACAAACGCGGCGATTTTCATTACGCTGGGACAGAATATCGGTTCCTGTGTAACGGCCATGATATCGAGTATCGGCGGTTCCAGAACCGCCAAGAGAGCGGCAGTGATCCATCTGACCTTCAATATGATGGGAGCGGTGATCTTCGGAGTGATTTCGTTTGTCCTGTTTTCCCTGTATCCGCTGCTGGCGGCTCACAACATCACCTCGGTGCAGATATCGATTTTCCATACGATCTTCAACCTGACGAACACGGCGCTTCTCTTCCCGTTTGCCAATCAGCTGGTGAAGCTCTCCGGTATTTTCGTTCCGGAGGATAAGAAGGAACCGGTTGCCACGGACGAAGAGTCTGAGACGATGAAGCATCTGGATGAGAGAATCTTTGAATCGCCTGCCTTTGCCCTGGAGACGGCGGCCATGGAAGTGGTCCATATGGGGCAGATCACCATGGAAAATGTCAGAAGAGCCATGGACGCGGTTTTGACAAAGAATGCGGATGAAGTCGAAGACGTGTATAAAACGGAGCAGACCATCAATAATATGGAGAAGATGCTGACGGAATATCTGGTTAAGGTCAACAATCTGTCTTTGACGGAGCGGCAGAAGCTGATCGTCAATGACTTATTCTACAGCATCAATGACATTGAACGCGTGGGAGACCATGCGGAAAATCTGGCTGAGCAGGCGGAATACATGGTACAGCATAATATCAGCTTTTCGGAAACCGGTGAGTCGGATCTTCATATTATCTGTGAGACCGCTTTTAAGTCCTTTCAGCATTCCATTGAGGCCCGCCGGAAGGGAGATATGGACGATGTCAGAAAGGTAAGCCAGTACGAGGATGAGGTGGACACGCTGGAGGAGGAGCTGAGAGAAAAGCATATTGAGCGGCTGTCTGCCGGCAAATGTGATCCTTCGGCAGGCGTGGTGTTCTTAGATCTCATCAGCAATCTGGAGCGTATTTCTGACCACGCATACAATCTTGCCGGATACGTGAAAGACGAGATGTAGAACATGTTAAAAAAGTAACAAAATCTAAAAAATGAAAAAAAGGACTTGCTATTTAATGGATTATTAGGTAGAATAAAGGGTAGTTGATTTTATTTTAACAAAATCACAGGAAATTCATTATCCTTTACAGATAGTGGGTTTGTGGTTGAAAAAGAACAATCAAATTAATTTTATTCTTAGGAGGAATTGAATTATGGCAGTAAAAGTAGCGATTAACGGTTTTGGTCGTATCGGTCGTCTTGCATTCAGACAGATGTTTGGTGCAGAAGGTTATGATGTAGTAGCTATCAACGATTTAACAGATCCGAAGATGTTAGCTCATTTATTAAAATATGACACCGCTCAGGGTGGATACACAGGACGTATCGGCGAAGGCCTTCACACAGTAGAAGCAGGAGAGGACTCCATTACTGTAGACGGCAAGACCATCAAGATTTACGCAGAAAAAGATGCTGCTAATCTTCCTTGGGGAGAAATCGGCGTAGATGTAGTATTAGAGTGTACTGGCTTCTACTGCTCCAAAGATAAATCTCAGGCACACATCAATGCTGGCGCTAAGAAGGTTGTTATCTCCGCACCAGCAGGCAGCGATCTGCCAACGATCGTTTACAGCGTAAACGAGAAGACATTAACTGCAGATGATACCATCATCTCCGCAGCTTCCTGTACAACAAACTGCCTGGCTCCTATGGCTAAGGCTCTTAACGATTACGCTCCGATCCAGTCCGGTATCATGAGCACAATCCATGCTTACACAGGCGATCAGATGATCCTTGACGGACCGCACAGAAAAGGCGATTTAAGAAGAGCAAGAGCTGGCGCTGCCAACATCGTTCCGAACTCCACAGGCGCTGCAAAAGCAATCGGCCTTGTTATTCCGGAATTAAACGGCAAGTTAATCGGTTCCGCTCAGCGTGTTCCGGTTCCGACAGGTTCCACAACAATCTTAGTAGCTGTTGTTAAGGGCAAAGACGTTACAAAAGAAGGCATCAACGCAGCTATGAAGGCAGCAGCTTCCGAATCCTTCGGCTATGAAGAAGATCCGATCGTTTCTTCTGACGTTATCGGTATGAGATACGGTTCTCTGTTCGATGCTACTCAGACCATGGTTTCCAGCCTTGGTGATGACTTATATCAGGTACAGGTTGTTTCCTGGTATGACAATGAGAATTCCTATACAAGCCAGATGGTTCGTACAATTAAGTACTTCGCTGAATTAGGCTAATGATTTAAAGATCCATGGAGGGTCCGGTCGTTTGGACCGGACCCTTTTATCGTTAAAAAGAAGGTGCGCTCCGGCGCGGTCTTTTACGTATAGAAACAGGTTTGTATGGTGTATTCATAACCATTCTGTTATGAATACAGCGTAAAGTCAAAATATGGAAAGGAGCATGAACATATGCTTAACAAGAAAACAGTTGACGATTTAACCGGATTACAGGGAAAGAAAGTACTCGTAAGATGCGACTTTAACGTACCGTTAAAGGATGGCGTGATTCAGAACTACAACCGTATCGACGGAGCGATTCCGACCATTAAGAAATTACTTGATCAGGGCGCGAAAGTAATCCTTTGCTCCCATTTAGGAAAGCCGAAGGGTGAGCCGCTTCCGGAGATGTCCCTGGCACCGGTAGCTCCTGCTCTGAGCGAGAGACTTGGCGTAGAAGTGAAATTCGTGGATGACCCGAAGGTAACAGGACCAGAGACACAGAAGGTTGCTGCTGAATTAAAGGATGGCGAAGTATTATTACTTCAGAATACCCGTTACAGAATCGAAGAGACAAAGTACGGAAAAGATGAGAACGCAGAAGGCTATGCGAAAGAACTGGCTGATCTCTGCGACGGCATTTTCGTTAACGATGCATTCGGTACCGCTCACAGAGCCCACTGCTCCAACGTAGGCGTTACCAAATACACCACAACCAACGTAGTTGGATACTTAATGGAAAAAGAAATCAAGTTCTTAGGACAGGCTGTAGAAAATCCGGTTCGTCCGTTCGTTGCCATCTTAGGCGGAGCGAAGGTTTCCGACAAGATCAATGTAATCAACAACCTGCTTGACAAGGTAGATACCCTGATCATCGGCGGCGGCATGGCTTATACCTTCGAGAAGGCGCAGGGCGAGGAGATCGGCAATTCCTTATGTGAGGAAGATAAGCTGGATTACGCTCTGGAGATGATTAAGAAGGCTGAAGAAAAAGGCGTGAAGTTATTACTTCCGGTTGACCATGTAGAAGGCAGGGAGTTCTCCAACGATACAGAGCGCAAAGTCGTGGATGTGATCGATGCCGGCTGGTCAGGCTTTGATATCGGACCGAAGACCATCGCTCTTTACAAGGCGGCTTTAGAAGGCGCTAAGACTGTTGTATGGAACGGACCGATGGGTGTATTCGAATTCTCCAACTTTGCGGAAGGTACTCTGGAAGTATGCCGCGCCGTTGCTGACTTACAGGACGCTACCACCGTTATCGGCGGCGGGGATTCCGTGAATGCCGTGAAGAGACTTGGCTTCGCTGACAAGATGACTCATATCTCCACAGGAGGCGGCGCATCCTTAGAGTTCCTGGAAGGTAAAGAACTGCCGGGCGTAGCTGCTGCAGATAACAGGCTGTAAGCACGGAACGAGGTTTTCGAGCCTTAGTCGAACGGAACATACAATGATTTAAAGGAGAATAAAATAAAATGGCAAGGAAAAAAATTATTGCTGGCAACTGGAAGATGAATATGACACCAACAGAGGCAGTAGAACTGGTTAACACCTTAAAGCCACTGGTTGCGGGTGGAGATGCAGATGTAGTATTCTGTGTACCGGCTATCGATATCATTCCGGTTGTGGAAGCGGCAAAGGGAACCAACATTTTAGTTGGCGCCGAGAATATGTACTATGAGGACAAGGGCGCCTATACCGGCGAGATATCCCCTGCCATGTTAGTAGACGCAGGCGTAAAATACGTGGTTATCGGCCATTCTGAGAGAAGAGAATACTTTGCTGAGAGTGACGAGACCGTAAACAAGAAGGTATTAAAGGCCTTTGAATACGGAATCACACCGATTATATGCTGTGGAGAGTCCTTAACTCAGAGAGAGCAGGGAATCACCATCGACTGGATCCGTCAGCAGATCAAGATTGCTTTCTTAAACGTACCGGCAGATAAGGCGGCGGCAGCAGTTATCGCTTATGAGCCGATCTGGGCCATCGGTACCGGCAAGGTCGCTACCACCGAGCAGGCGCAGGAAGTATGCGGCGCGATCCGTGCATGCATCGCTGAAATCTATGATGAAGCTACGGCAGAAGCGATCCGTATCCAGTACGGCGGTTCTGTATCCGCCGGAAGCGCTCCGGAACTGTTTGCACAGCCGGACATCGACGGAGGCTTAGTAGGCGGAGCTTCTCTGAAGCCAGACTTCGGAAAGATTGTTTGCTATAACAAATAAGTAATGAATAATACAGGATCGTGAAGAATCCTGTAATGAAAAGGGTGGGGACAGTCACTGGAGGTGGCGTCTCTGCCTTTTTCTTTCCTGAAATGTGGCGGGGGTAATGCGCAATCAGTTGACAATTCATAAGAAAACGTGAATAATGGTAATGAATATACCGATACCCGGGGGGAGAGAATGGGTAAAGAAGGAGAACGTATGGATACAAAAGAGCCGGAACTGATGCAGAAGAGTATTGAGATCGATATGGAACGGATCCGGAAGGAACTGTGTGAACAGGAACTGCTTCCGGGAGCGTATTGTCAGGAGTACGAGATATTTAAAGTGATTTACCGGTTTATGGCGCGAAGACTGAGACGAACGAAGGAGGATTGCTATATCATCCTTCTGACTCTGACGGACAGGAAGGGAGAACTGCCCTGTCTTAAGAACCGTGGCGGCCAGATGGAGCTTTTAAGGGAAATGATCCAGTATTCGATCCGCTGTGGAGATGTATATACGAAATACAGCAGCTGCCAGTTCCTGATTATGGTGACGGATTTATCTGAACCGGAGGCTGATATGGTTGCGAACAGAATTACGGATGCTTTCTACCAGAAGCTTGGGGGAGATGCGGACCAGGTGCTGCTGCACCATTGCTATCCCTTAAAAGCCGCAGAAACAACGGCAGCCGGAAGTGAAGGCTGAACTGTTAGATATGACAAATATTTGTCATTCAGCAGTTGCAAGATATCCGTAAATCATGTAGAATATAGAGTTGTGAGAAGATAATTACCATTATATAGAAAAAACAAGATAAGGAGATTAAGTTATGAGCAAGAAACCAGTAGTACTTATGATACTTGATGGATATGGCCTGAATGATAACTGTGACCACAATGCAGTCTGCGAAGGCAGAACTCCGGTTATGGACCAGCTGATGAGTCAGTGCCCGTTTGTAAAGGGTAATGCCAGCGGTCTTGCCGTTGGACTTCCCGACGGACAGATGGGAAATTCCGAGGTTGGCCATTTAAACATGGGAGCCGGCCGCATCGTTTATCAGGAACTGACAAGAATTACAAAATCTATCCAGGACGGCGATTTCTTTGACGTTCCTGAGTTTTTACAGGCTGTGGAGAACTGTAAGAAGAATCATTCTGCCCTTCATTTATGGGGACTCGTCTCCGACGGAGGTGTACACAGCCACAATACCCATATCTACGGACTCTTAGAACTTGCCAAACGAAACGGACTTGACAAGGTCTATGTACACTGCTTCCTGGATGGCCGTGACACACCGCCTGCATCAGGCAAGGGCTTTGTGGAAGAGCTGGAAGCAAAGATGAAGGAAATCGGAGTGGGAAAAGTAGCCTCCGTCATGGGCCGTTATTACGCGATGGACCGTGATAACCGCTGGGACCGCGTGGAACGCGCGTACAATGCCCTGACAAAGGGAGAGGGAAAGACTGCTGTCAGCGCTGCCGACGGGATTCAGGCTTCCTATGACGCGGAAGTAAACGACGAGTTCGTGGAGCCGTTTGTCGTAGTGGAGGATGGAAAGCCGGTTGCCGTTGTAAACGATCATGATTCTGTTATTTTCTTCAATTTCCGCCCGGACCGTGCAAGAGAGATCACGAGAGCATTCTGTGACGATGAGTTTAAAGGCTTTGCAAGAGAGAAACGCTTAGACTTAACGTATGTATGCTTTACCGATTACGATGATACGATCGCGAATAAGCTGGTTGCATTTAAGAAGGAATCCATTGTGAATACCTTTGGCCAGTACCTTGCGGACCATAATATGACCCAGGCGAGAATCGCCGAGACAGAGAAGTATGCCCATGTTACTTTCTTCTTCAACGGCGGAGTGGAGGAGCCGAACAAGGGAGAGGACAGAATCCTGGTTCCGTCTCCGAAGGTGGCTACCTACGATCTTCAGCCTGAGATGAGCGCACCGGCTGTCTGCGACAAGCTGGTGGAAGCGATCAAATCCGGAAAGTATGACGTTATCATCATCAATTTTGCCAACCCGGATATGGTTGGCCATACGGGTATTGAAGATGCGGCGATCAAAGCGATCGAGACGGTGGATGCCTGCGTCGGAAGAACGGTGGACGCTGTCAAGGAGACAGACGGCATCCTGTTTATCTGTGCGGACCACGGAAACGCCGAGCAGCTGGTAGATTATGAGACCGGCACACCGTTTACCGCCCATACCACAAACCCGGTTCCGTTCATTTTAGTGAACGCAGATCCGTCCTTCAAGCTGCGTGAAGGCGGCTGTCTGGCGGATATTGCACCTACGTTAATTGAGTTAATGGGCATGGAACAGCCGAAAGAGATGACTGGAAAGTCATTATTAGTGAAGTAAAATCCGGGAAATATCTGGTAAAAACGACATAAACATAAAAGAAAAGTCATGATATGATCTCAAATATAAAAAAATAGTTATGAAAAGTCGAAAAAGGCCGCATATCTGAACCTTATGAACCGGAGGGATTACCAATGGGGAGGAAGGAACCGGGGAGCGGTCTTTTGAGAACAAGGGAAAGGGGAATTGCCATGTTGGACAAAAAAGTTGCAGAACTCATTAACGTGCAGGTGAATAAGGAATTTTACTCGGCGTATCTGTATCTCGATTTTGCAAATTACTACCGCGAGGCAGAGCTGAACGGATTTGCGAACTGGTATCAGGTGCAGGCACAGGAGGAGAGAGACCATGCGATGCTGTTCATGCAGTATCTGCAGAATAACAGCGGGAAGGTGACTCTTGAGGCGATCGATAAACCGGATAAGCAGTTTGAGGATTTTGGCGGTCCGCTGAAGGCCGGGCTGGAGCATGAGATCTATGTGACCGGGCTGATCCATGCGATCTATGATGCGGCGTACTCTGTAAAGGATTTCCGCACCATGCAGTTTCTCGACTGGTTTGTGAAGGAGCAGGGGGAAGAAGAGAAGAACGCCGATAATCTGGTGAAGCGGTTCGAGCTTTTTGGACACGATCCGAAGGGGCTGTATATGCTGGATTCTGAGATGGCGGCCCGCGTATACAACGCTCCGTCTCTGGTGCTGTAATGGGAAACAGCCTGCTTGACAAGTGCGCAAAAGAAATCTATACTGAATATGCAAGGGTTTCTAAACAACTCCCTTAGCACTAAAGGAAAGATGAATATGAGAAAACCACTTATTATTCAAACAGATTTTGGCACTGCGGACGGAGCTGTCTGCGCAATGTATGGAGTATCCTATGGGGTAGACCCGGAACTTCGTATTACGGATTTGACACATGAGATTCCCCAGTATGATATCTGGGAAGCATCCTACCGGCTGATACAGACGGTGAACTACTGGCCGGAAGGCTCTGTATTCGTCAGCGTCGTTGATCCGGGAGTGGGATCCACGAGGCGGAGCATCGTGGCGAAGACCACCACGGGGCAGTACATAGTGACTCCTGACAATGGGACTCTGACCCATGTGAAGCGGATGTGCGGAATCACGGAAGCGAGAGTGATCGATGAGAATGTGAACCGTCTGCCGGGATCGGGAGAGAGCTACACCTTCCATGGCCGTGATATTTACGCGTATACCGGGGCAAGACTGGCTGCCGGCGTCATCACCTTCGAGGGAGCAGGCCCTTCCGTGGATGTGGAGAGTGTGATCGAGCTTCCGGTGGTGGAAGCGGCTTATAACGGCGACAGAGTGAGCGGTACGATCGACGTGCTCGACGTCAGATTTGGAAGTCTGTGGACCAATATCTCCAGAGAACTGTTTTTAAAGCTTGGTGTGAAGCACGGCCAGCGTGTGGAAATCAGCATCGAGAATGAGACGAGAACCCTGTATAAGAACATTCTGGTTTATGCAAAGAGCTTTGCCGACGTTTATGTAGGCGAGCCTCTCATCTATGTGAACAGTCTGGACTGTATGGCGGTTGCCATCAATCAGGGAAGCTTTGCAAAGGCATATAACATCGGGACAGGGAATAAGTGGCAGATTACGATGCGTAAGGCGCCTAAGATTATATATGAAGATTAAAACTGAACTTGATTCAGTGACGGAATAAGGAAACGGCTGTCCGCCGCTCCGGAAGAAGGAGCGTGCGTGCAGCCGTTTTTTCGCTTTACGATACCGGTTTAGACGGTGACTGCGTATTTGATGACGTGGTCAGCCTGCTTTTCAAACACCTCGTAAGCCTCCATAATATGTGCCAGATCCGTCCGGTGGGTGATAAGACAGCTGGTATCCAGCCTGCCTTCATCGATCAGCTTCATAATTTCACCGCAGGAATTGGCGTCGACGCCTCCGGTCTTAAAGATCAGATTTTTCCCGTACATGTCAGGCAGAGGGAGGATCTGCGGTTCCTCATAGAGGGCGACGACACAGACAACCGCGTTTGGACGGGCAATCTGCCAGGCGGTCCGGAAGGTATTCTCTCCTCCGGCGACCTCCAAAACGGAGTCAGCGCCCCGGCCGGAGGTGAGCTCCAGCACTCTTTCCAGTATGGGACCACTGCTTGGATTTAAGGTGTAATCGGCGAGACCGCGGCTCCTGGCCAGATCCAGCCGCTCCTCAGAGGTATCGATGGCAATCAGCTTCCCCGGATGATAGAGGCGGGCGCACATCATGGTGCATAAGCCGGTAGGGCCGGCCCCGATAACGGCTACCGAATCCCCCTCCTTAATGTCCGCCAGTCCGGCGCCCCAGTAGCCTGTGGAGAGTATGTCTCCCGTAAAAAGTGCCGATTCATCGGTCACAGAATCGGGAATCGGCGTGAGGCCGTTGTCTGCAAACGGAATGCGGACGTATTCGGCCTGTCCCCCGTCGATGCGGCAGCCGAGAGCCCAGCCTCCGTGCTCATCGGTGCAGTTATTGACGTAACCGCGCCGGCAGTAAAAGCATTCTCCGCAAAAGGTCTCCACATTGACAGCCACTCTGTCTCCCGGTTTTACCCGTGTCACCTCACTTCCGGCTTCCTCCACGACTCCCACAAATTCATGACCGAGAATGGTGCCGGGAACGGCTCTTGGAACCGCCCCGTGAAGAATATGGATATCACTGGAACAGATGGTTGTGAGCGTAACCCTTACGATGGCGTCTTTGGGGCTGATGATGTGAGGAACCGGCCGTTCTTCGAACCGCAGGATTCCATTGCCTTCGTAGACGGCGGCTTTCATGGTTTTCTTTGTGTGGTGATTGTATGACATGACAGTTACCTTCCTTTTTTTATTGCTTTCATTATAGGCCATATGTTCCTTAAATACAAGAATCGAAGTACCGTCCGAAAGACTGAACAAAAAACAAAAGGATTCCTCCTTAAACTTTGTAGAAATATGTTGACAGAAGGGGTTCTCTGTACTAAACTTAACTTGTTGAACAAGTTGAACGGGAGGTGCTTATGGTTAAGAGATGTACCGGGGAAGATGAGAGCAGACTGCTGGATTTTTTGGAGAAAGATGCGGTCTATCACACGTTTCTGCTTGCGGATATCAGGAATTACGGGTTCGATCAGGAGTTTCAGACTGTGTATGCAGGACTGGAGGAAGAGAGAATTACTCATGTTTATCTGAAATTTTACGGAAACTTAATCGTGGCAGGAGATGCAAAAGGCATCGACGGGGAGTTTTTAAAAACACTCACCGAAGACTGGAAGCCGGATGTGGTCATGGGAAAGGCGGAGCTGACGAAGGCGGCCGGCCGGTGGCTTCCGGGATATGAGCTGGCGGAGAAGAATCTCTATCTTCTGGAGGAGGGAACGCACCTCATCGATGAGAACGGACTGCCGGAGGGCGTGACCATGAAAAAGGGCGTGCCGGGAGATGAGGATAAGATTCATGGTTTTCTCATGACGATCCCGGAGATCCGGGCGCTTTATACTTCCAAAGAGATGATCGCGGACCGGCTGAAGAGCGGAGACGGGACCCATCTCTATCTGGAACGGAACGGGGAGATCATTGCCCATGTAAACAGTGCGGCGCAGAGTCCGTTTACCGTGATGCTGGGCGGGGCGGCTGTGAAGGAAACGGAGCGGGGAAAGAATTATGAGGCGATGCTGGTCAGCCGGATCAGCCGTGACATTCTGGCAGAGGGGAAGAAACCGTGTCTTTTCTGCGACAGAGAGTCAGAGCATAATTTATTTGTACATATCGGTTTTATAAAGGCAGGAGCCTGGGGAACGCTGACTCCCCGGAAGGCGGAAGAGGGAAAGAGCAGGCTGCCGTCCTACATTCCCGTCTATAACCGGCTGTTTCAGGATCTGATGGATGGCGTATACGAGAAGGACAGCCTTCTTCCCAGTGAAAATGTGCTGGCAGCCGCCTATAAGGTGAGCCGCAATACGCTGAGACAGGCACTCACTATCCTGGCGCAGGATGGATTTATCTATAAACGGCAGGGGAAGGGAACCTTCGTATCTTACGACTGCCGCAGAAGGGAAAAGAAGAACCTGTATAACTTTTTAAGGGAGTGTGCCAAGGAACCGGTGAGCCGGGTGACCATGGATTACAATATCGGGCTTCCGACCAATATCGCAAAACAGAAATTACAGCTTAAAAACGGGGAAGAGGTTCTTGCGAGCAATAACGTATACTGGGGCGAGGAAGGGCCCATCGGCCAGTCCTTTCTGCAGATTCCCATGGAGCTGATCACGGGAAGCGGCATAGACGGAAAGGAACCGGACGAGGAACAGCTTCTTCATTTTATGGACAGTATGATTTATCAGAAGGCGGTGAAAGCCCACATGACGATTCAGGTGGTGGCCGCTGACGAACAGGTGATCTCCTATATGAATATCCCGGAGGGAACCGTGCTTCTTCATATGGAACAGATTTTATACGGGCCGGATTTTTCACCCGCCGCCCGGATTAAATATTATTTCATTCCTGACAAATATCAGGTTGACTGTCAGCTGCAGGCATAACCGGTAAACAAGGAGGCATACATGGATACGAATAAGAAACCAATGATTCAGTTCAATTCATTCCAGTTTCACTATTTCAGCCAGGCGGAACCGACCCTTCATGACATTAATTTGACGATCTATGAAGGGGAAAAGGTTCTCATTGTCGGCCCCAGCGGAAGCGGTAAGAGCACCCTGGGAAACTGTTTAAACGGTCTGATCCCTTTTGCCTATAAGGGAGAGATTGAAGGAAGCCTTAAAATTAACGGCAGGGAGACGAGGGAGATGAACATCTTCGAACTGTCGAAAATGGTGGGAACCGTGCTTCAGGACGCGGATGGCCAGTTCATCGGGCTGACGGTGGGCGAGGATATCGCGTTTGCCCTGGAAAACGACTGTGTGGACCAGGGAACGATGAAGGAAACCGTCCAGAGAGTGGCGGACATGGTGGACATGGGTAAGCTTTTAAAATCTTCTCCCTTTGAGCTGTCCGGAGGACAGAAGCAGCGAGTATCCTTCGCAGGAGTTATGGTGGATGACGTGGATATCCTGCTGTTTGACGAGCCGCTGGCCAATTTGGACCCGGCCACGGGTAAGACGGCTATCGATCTGATTGACCATGTGTGGAAGGAACTGGGAAAGACGGTGGTGATTATCGAGCACCGTCTGGAGGATGTGCTTTACCGTGATGTAGACCGGATCGTGGTGGTCAATGATGGAAGGATTGCAGCAGATATGACGCCGGACGAGCTGATCGCGGCGGATATCCTTCCGGGAATGGGAATCCGTGAACCCCTCTATGCCACGGCGCTGAAATACGCGGGAGTCAGTGTGACGCCGGAGATGCGACCGGGCCGTATGGAAACGCTACGTATAGAGATGGTAAAGGAGGCAGTACAGAAATGGGCCTTGAGCCGCGTACCGGACCGGGAGGTCAACGACAGGCCGGACATTCTGACGGCGGAGCATGTAAGCTTCCAGTATACGAAGAAGCGCAGAATCTTAAAGGATTTAAGCTTCCATATCCGGGAAGGGGAGATGGTCAGCATCGTAGGCACCAACGGCGCGGGAAAGAGCACCCTGGCCAAGGTCATCTGCGGATTTGTTACGGAGGATGAGGGGCGTCTTCTGTATGAAGGGGAGGATTTAAAGGGAAAAACGATCAAAGAGCGTTCCCGGATGATCGGTTTCGTCATGCAGAACCCCAACCAGATGATCTGTAAGCCCATGATCTACGATGAAGTGGCGCTGGGACTGAGGATTCGCGGTGTGGATGAGGCGGAGATCGATAAACGTGTGGAAAAGGCGTTAAAGATCTGCGGCCTGGCTCCGTTTAAAAAGTGGCCTATCTCCGCGCTGAGCTTTGGCCAGAAGAAGCGCGTTACCATCGCCTCCGCCCTGGTTCTGGATCCGAAGATTCTGATTCTGGATGAGCCTACGGCCGGGCAGGATTTCCACCACTATACGGAGATCATGGAGTTTTTAAAGAGCTTAAACAGCGAGGGGGTCACCATCATTATGATCACCCACGACATGCATCTGATGCTGGAGTATACGCCTCACGCCATAGTCATTGCTGACGGGGAGAAGATCGGGGACGCTACCTCAGCGGAGATTCTGACCAACGAATCGATAACGGAGAGGGCGAATTTAAAGATTACCTCCCTCTATGAGCTGGCTGTGGAATGCGGAGTAGAGGATCCGGAGGGCTTTGTTCAGAACTTCATCGATTACGAAAGGGGGCTTCGCCACGTATGAAAAGCAAATTGTTCGACTACATAGACCGGGATAATTTTATCTTTAATTTATCGGGACTTACCAAGCTGGTATGTTTCATCGGTTTGACCTTTGCGGTCATGTTTTCCTACGATATCCGCTATATCCTGTTTGTCATGGTACTGTCCGTCATCTTTTTCGCCATGTCGGGTCTGCAGTTTAAGCAGATCAGGCTGATGACGATATACGTGGTCATCTTTCTTTCCGTCAACTTTGTGCTGACCTATATCTTCAGCCCGCAGTATGGTACGGAAATATACGGTACGTCTCACGAACTGTTTCGGATTAACAGCCGCTATATCGTAACGGAAGAGCAGCTGCTCTATCAGGTGACGAAGGTGACGAAATACGCTTCCGTGGTCCCTCTGGGAATGATCTTCCTGCTGACCACCAATCCCAGCGAGTTTGCGGCTTCCATTAACCGTGTGGGCTGTAATTACAAGGCGGCCTATGCGCTGTCCTTAACGCTCCGGTATTTCCCCGACACCATCCGGAATTACCAGGATATCGCGCTGGCACAGCAGAGCAGAGGGCTGGATTTATCGAAGAAGGAGAAGCTGGGGACGAGAGTGAAGAATGTGATGAACATCTGCGTGCCCCTGATATTTTCCACGCTGGACCGGATTGAACTGATCAGCAATGCCATGGACTTACGCGGCTTTGGCAAGAAGAAAAAGCGTACGTGGTATGTGGCAAAGCCGTTAAAGACCGGGGACTGGTGTGCGATGGCGGTGGCGCTTGTGATTTTCCTGGGCTCTCTGTGCATGACGTTTTTTGTCAACGGAGGCTCCAGGTTCTATAACCCGTTCATTTAAAATTTATTATAATAAAGGAGAAAAGCTATGAAACCAATTTTAGTATTTCAGACCGATTTTACTTACAAAGAAGGCGCAGTCAGTTCCATGTACGGGGTCGTAAAGTGTGTGGACCGGGAACTGGAGATCATGGATGGCACGCATGAGCTTCCGCAGTTTGACACCTGGAGCGCCAGCTACCGTTTGTATCAGAGCCTTCAGTTCTGGCCGGAAGGAACCGTATACGTGTCTGTTGTTGATCCGGGAGTAGGAACCAGGCGCCGCGCCTGTGTGGCAAAGACGGTTGACGGTTACTATATCGTAACCCCGGATAATGGTTCTTTGACGCATGTGAAGAAGATGATCGGGATCGAGGCGGTGCGTGAGATCGACGAGACGGTCAACCGTCTGAGAGGAAAAGGAACGGAAGGCGTCGCCATCTTCCACGGCCGCGACTTATTTGGATATACGGCTGCCCGTCTGGCCAGCGGAATCATCGATTTCGAGGGGGTAGGTCCGGAATACCCGGTGGAGGAGATCGTGGAGCACCCGATCCTGGAGCCGGAGATTACCGAAGGAAAGGCTTGCGGCGTATTCGAGATCAACGATCCCAACTTTGGGAACTTATGGACGAACATCCGGCTGGTAGACTTTAACCGCGCGGGATTTGCCTATGGTGACTACGTGAACGTGACAGTGAAGCATGAAGGAGAGGTTGCTTTCCAGCAGAAGGTATTATTCCACCAGAGCTTTGGTTTCGCCGAAAAGGGCGATCCGATGATTTATAATAATGAGCTTATGAAGGTGTCTCTGGCCGTCAGCCAGGGAAGCTTCTGTGAGAAGTACGGTCTGGGTTACGGACCGGAATGGACGGTTGAGTTTACAAAATAGCTTGACAAATTATGGGAATTTGAGTAGTCTTAACTCGTAATCTATCAACCAAAGGAGGGTAATCATGAAAAAGTTATTTGAGTTCAAAACAAAGACCATCGTTGCAACGGGACTTGGCGCGGCTTTATTCACTCTGCTGTTTATGTATGTGAAGATTCCGACCGGAATTCCGGAAACCGACATCCAGACCGCATACGGCATCGGCGCATTTTTCGCCGCTCTGTTCGGGCCGATTGCGGGCGGACTGATTGCATTCATCGGACATGCGCTGTCCGACTCCATTCAGTACGGTTCTGCATGGTGGAGCTGGGTGGTTGCCAGCGGCCTTTCCTGCTTTATAATCGGTCTTGTATATCCGAAGCTTCATGTGGAAGACGGTGAGTTTGGCAAGAAGGATATCATTCTTTTCAACGTTTACCAGATCATTGGCAATGCCATTGCATGGATTATTGTTGCTCCGATTCTGGACATCCTGATCTATGCGGAGCCGGCAAACCTGGTATTTACACAGGGCGTCGTAGCTGCCATCAGCAATGCGATTTCCTCAGGCGTCATCGGTACCATCCTGCTGGTGCTTTACAGCAGGACACGTTCCAAGAAGGGCAGCCTGACAAAGGAATAAATCAGTATAAAAGGGCCGCCGTCTGCAGGCAATCTCTGCAGGCGGCGGCCTCTTTTATAACCGCGCACATGGTTTTTTCGCGGCTTTGGGTGTAGGGCCGTGCCTATTACTCATCAAACAGTTTGGAATAGATCTCTTCACACAGTGCATCCACATAAGCCTGGTCCGGAAGGTCTTTTGAGGTAACCAGGAGATCAGAAATCAGCTCGAACCGCTTTAGATTCCTCTCATCCTCGCTTAAGTCAGAAAAGTCGGCATCGAGCCGTCCGTCAATGTCCTCTCTCCGGTAGGCGGAAAGAAACCAGGAGATCAGTTCCTCCGTCTGCTTTTCCTCCGCCTCGATATCGCCGGCCATGGCTTTTGCAGAGCGGAATGTCATGACGGCGATGATCAGACAGCCGATTCCCATAACGGTCAGCGTTCCCTGAATCAGGTATTTGGAAAAGCCTGTCATCGGCATGTCGAAAATGCCTGCCCAGCACAGAAGCGCAAAGATGGTGATAGCTCCTCCTACCAGTAAAAATGCGGAGGCGCTGGATTTGCGGTCTTCGTATTTCTGGGATTTTTTCACGTAGGCAGCGGGGGGACGCGCCGGTTTTTCCTGCCTGGGAAGCTCTCCGGATTCTTCTGTGGAGGCATCTTCTTTTGGGTACTCCGGCGGCAGAGCGTCCGGTTCGCCGGGCTGCGATGCGTTCTGCACGGCGAGGGCCTCCTCCTTTGACTCGAACAGAGAGCCGCCGCAGTCGGAACAGACGGTAACTCCTTTGATAAATTCCATGTCACATTTGGGACAGTATGGCATGACGTTCTCCTTTGCATATGGTAATATAGTTAAATTATACCTCTTAATCCTCTGTTCGTCTATGAAGATTTGCAAAAGTAAGGTCGTTTTATACTTCCCTTTCTGAGCAAAATACGATAGAATAGAGAAAGACATATTAGGAAGGGTTTCAGATGAGTATTAGGATCAGGTTTGCATTAAGGCCAAAGAACCGGCTGACCGGCAGCCGTGAATGGACGCCGGAGGCCGCGGAGACGATGATTAAGGAACTGGCCGGAGAGCAGGGATATACATGCGAGTCTCTATCCGGATGTCTGCTTTGCAGGTTTTGTCCAGAGGGCTATATATGGTTCCACTGGGATAAACGGATCCTGCGGGGGGAGTCCCAGACCAACATCGTGGGGCCCGGCTTTCATGTGGCTGTCATCGAATTCTTAGAGCAGCTGGCCGGGCGGGGAAAATTAAAATTAAAGGTTGACGATAAGACGGGCTATTACTGGAAACGGGATTTTCTGACCATGCGGAGAAAGTATTTCTATCAGTGGTTTATGGATCTGATGAAGCTGGTTTCCGATTGGGAGAATGGACCGGAATATACATTCTGCTGGCCCTCCAGCTACTATATACCGGAAAAACAGGAGGGAAAGCTGATCACACATATCCGTCCTTTTTCGTTTACGGAAATCCGCGGGGTCGTGAATTCCGGACTGAGCATGGCATTTGCCAGGGATTTTTTTATTTGGAGTGAGATTGAAAAGGATGCTGTTTACTACAGAAACTGCGCACTGGTGCTTTTAAATCAGAGCTGTTTTTTTATGCCATCCAGCCGGAGCGAGGCGGACAGGAAGGTGAATGACGGGATTATATACTGTCTGGAGAAGGCGCTTTCCATGGATTCCGGCCTGCAGTTCCCCGTGAAAGAGTATCTGGAGATATGCCGTCTGGCGGAGCATGAACCGGTGGATGTGAGCCATGTGGACCCGCTTTCGGGCGAGCTGTTTGTGGGCTGCAGAAGACAGCTCATTTACCGGAAGCTGGGCAATATGAAATTCTGCCTGCCCGGGTCCTTCCTGTTCGATGAAAACTGCCGCAACGGCATGGACCACTACTACGACGGTGTGGGATACGGAGGTCATGACCTCTATATTTATGCGGTAGTCCTGGGAACAGGCGGCACTTCCAGATTTAAAAAAGCATGGTTCGAACAGGGGACGCCGGAGCAGGAGTTTCTGTTTGATGCAGATAAAGGCAAGGGAAAGGCTGTCTTCTACGCGCCGGAGGAGAAGGACGGAGAGGTGCTTTACAATATGTCCGCCCAGGTTCTCTACAAAGAACAGAGGACGAATATCAATATAACCTGCAGGAAGCCCGGTGAGACGGAGTGGGCTCTTGATCTGGTAAAAAGGATTACAATATCGGAATAGAGAATTACAGGATCAGAATAGAGGAGTTTATGGAACAGAAAGAGATGAAAACGGGAGCGCTCTTAAAACGGTTCGTTCCTTATTATAAGAAATACGTTCGGATTATGGTGTTTGATCTGCTGTGCGCCTCGCTGACCACGGTCTGCGAGCTGGTACTGCCCCTGATTCTGCGCTATATCACCAATCAGGGCCTGAAGGATCTGGCCTCACTGACCGTTCAGACGATCGTGGGAATCGGAGTGCTCTACTTCGCCCTCAGGATTGTCGACGGTCTGGCCAGCTTCTACATGGCGTACACCGGTCATGTGATGGGGGCGGCCATTGAGACGGATATGCGCCAGGATGCGTTTGAACATCTGCAGAAGCTGTCCGATAATTACTTCAATAATACGAAGGTGGGACAGATTATGTCCAGGATCACCAGCGATTTATTCGATGTGACGGAGTTTGCCCACCATTGCCCGGAAGAGTTTTTTATCGCCTTTTTGAAGACTGCAGTGTCCTTTGTCATTCTGGCGGGGATCAACCTTCCGCTGACAGTGATTATCTTTGTGTTCATCCCTGTGATGGCAGTCTCCTGCTCTTACTTTAACATTCAGGTAAAGAGGGCGTTCAAGAAGCAGCGCAACCATATCGGTGAACTGAACGCCAGGATCGAGGACAGCCTGCTCGGCAACAAGGTGGTACGCGCCTTTGCCAATGAGGGCGTCGAGATTGAGAAATTCAACAGGGATAATCAGGAATTTTTAAATATCAAGCGCCAGACCTATAAGTATATGGCGGCATTCCAGAATACGATCCGCATGTTTGACGGACTGATGTATGTGGTTGTTATCGTTGCGGGCGGTATTTTTATGATTAAAGGGCTTATCGATCCCGGAGATTTAGTGGCCTATACCATGTATGTGACTACGCTTCTGGCGACAATCCGCAGAATTATCGAATTTGCGGAGCAGTTCCAGAGAGGAATGACGGGAATCGAGCGCTTTACGGAGCTGATGGACGCGTCTGTGGATATTTTTGACGAGGAGGAGGCGGTTCCCCTGCGGGATGTACATGGAAGCATTACGTTCGAGCATGTATCCTTCGAATATCCGGATGACCATAATCCTGTCCTTTCCGGCATTGATTTAAAGATCAGACCGGGGGAGAAGGTTGCCCTGGTGGGGCCGTCTGGCGGCGGAAAGACAACCCTGTGTAATCTGATTCCACGTTTTTACGATCCTACCGAGGGACGGATCCTTCTGGATGGGCAGGATATCAGGAATGTAACGCTGCAGAGTCTTCGCGGAAGCGTGGGTGTGGTGCAGCAGGATGTTTATTTGTTCTCGGGCACGGTTTATGAGAACATTGAATACGGTCATCCCGGCGCCACCAGGGAAGAGGTCCTTGAGGCGGCGAAGATGGCGGGGGCCCATGAATTTATTATGGGCCTGAAGGACGGCTACGACACGTATGTGGGCGAACGCGGTGTGAAGCTCTCCGGCGGCCAGAAGCAGCGGATCAGCATAGCAAGGGTATTTTTAAAGAATCCGCCTGTCCTCATTCTGGATGAGGCGACTTCTGCCCTGGATAATGAGAGCGAGCATCTGGTATCGCAGTCTCTGGAACGTCTGGCGTCAGGCCGGACAACCCTTACGATTGCGCACAGACTGACAACCATCCGGAATGCGGACAGAATTCTTGTCCTGTCCGGAAGTAATATTATAGAAGAAGGAAATCATGAGGAACTGATTGAGAAACAGGGAATCTATTACCAGCTGTACACCTCGGCAGGCGAGGCGGAGCAGGAAAGCAAGATGGAAATGAAGGAGAATAGCAGATGAGAGTAGCGATTGTTACGGACAGTAACAGCGGAATTACGCAGGAGCAGGGAAGAGAAGCGGGAATTTATGTGGTTCCGATGCCGTTTATGATGGCGGGAGAGACGTATTTTGAAGACATCAGTCTGACGCAGAAGTCATTTTACGAGAAGCTGGCGGAAGGAGCGGAGATCTCCACATCGCAGCCGTCTCCCGCGTCTCTGATTGAGTTATGGAACGGGCTCTTAAAGGAGCACGATGCGGTGATTCATATCCCCATGTCCAGCGGTTTAAGCAGTTCCTGTGAGACTGCCCACGCGCTGGCCGCTGATTTTGGCGGAAAGGTGCTGGTGGTCAATAATCAGAGGATTTCCGTTACACAGCGGCAGTCCGTTCTCGAGGCCAAGGCCATGGCAGATCAGGGCATGAGTGCGGAAGAGATCAAGCGGGTGCTGGAGGAGACAGCCCTCGATTCCACCATTTACATTACTGTGGACACCCTGGAATATTTGAAAAAGGGCGGCAGGATTACGCCGGCTGCGGCACTGTTAGGAACATTTTTGAAGATTAAGCCGGTTCTCACGATTCAGGGGGAAAAACTGGATGCGTTTGCCAAGGCGAGAACCATGAAGCAGGCGAAAAGTATGATGATTACGGCGGTAAAGAAGGATCTGGAGGAGCGTTTTTCCGATCCGGAAGGAGCCGGTGTCCACATGGCTGTGGCTCACACGGATAATGAGACGGCAGCTTTAGAATTTAAGAAGGAGCTGATGGAGCTGTTTCCGAAGGCCGGCGATATCTATGTGGATCACTTATCCTTAAGCGTGTCCTGCCACATCGGGCCGGGGGCGCTGGCAGTTGCCTGTACGAAGAAGCTGTCTCTATGAGCAAAACGGACCGGGAGGTGTGGTTAAGATGTTCTTCCAGGTGAAACCGATTAAACTGAAACACACCGTAAGCTTAAGACTGGTGCTGATCCTGTTTTTCCTGATCATCGGTCTGGCTCCCATGATGATTCAGAACAAGATCATGCTGGGTACCTACCGGCAGAACCAGATCGATGCGCGGATTCAGGATATTCAGAACCAGTGCTCGATTCTGAGCAATAAGATGACGCGGGGCGGCTACCTGGTGAATGAGCCCAGGGATACGCTGCTGGACAATGAGATGTCCGTGAAAGCAGATATGTTCAACGGCAGGATCGTTATCGTCAATAAGAATTTCAGGATTGTCTCCGATACCTTTTCATTGTCGCTGGGCAAGCTGAACGTATCGGAGGAGGTAATCCGGTGCTTCAACGGAGAAAACAGCAGCAAGTATAATTCAGACAAAAATTACGCGGCGCTGACGATCCCGGTTTATTCCAACAGTGAAGACAAGGTCATCGACGGCGTCATGATTGTGACGGCGTCCACCGAAGATCTGCTGACCAGGCTGTCTTCCGTGTCGGAGAAGGGAAGCTTCCTGCACCTGATGATCTTTTCCATGCTGGCGATTCTCGTCGTGCTTCTCGTCAAGCTTCTGATGAATCCGTTCAAGGAACTGCAGTGGAAGCTGAAACGGGTGGAGGAAGGCAATCTGGATGAGGAACTCTCTTCCAACGCCTATACGGAGACGCGGCAGATCACGGAATCGATCAGCAAGACGCTGAAAAAGCTGAAGGCGGTAGACCAGTCGAGGGAAGAATTCGTATCGAATGTGTCTCATGAGCTGAAAACGCCCATTACCTCGATCCGCGTTCTTGCGGATTCCCTGATGAGTATGGATGACGTGCCGGTGGAGCTGTACCGGGAATTTATGACGGATATCTCGGACGAGATTGACCGGGAGAGCAAGATCATCGATGACCTGCTGGCTCTGGTCCGCATGGACAAGACGGCAGGAACGGAGTTAAACATCGCCCAGGTGAATGTAAACGGCCTTCTGGAGCTGATTTTAAAGAGGCTCCGCCCCATTGCCGGGAAACGCAATGTGGAGCTGACCTTTGAAAGCATCCGGGAGGTGACGGCGGATGTCGATGAGGTAAAGCTGTCCCTGGCGCTCAACAATCTGGTGGAAAATGCGATTAAATATAACGTGGAAGGCGGCTGGGTGCGTGTCACGCTCGATGCGGATCATAAGTTTTTCTACGTCAAGGTGGCAGATTCCGGAATAGGCATATCGGAAGAATTTCAGGAGCATATATTTGAAAGATTTTACCGTGTGGACAAGGCGCGTTCCCGGGAAACGGGCGGTACCGGTCTGGGGCTTGCCATTACAAAGAATATTATTCTGATGCACCAGGGCGCGATCAGGCTTTCCAGCAAAGAGGGCGAGGGGACCACATTTACGGTGAGAATTCCGCTCACCTATATTCCATAGAAACAGGAGGACGAATTTATGAAACGATGGATATACAGTCTGCTCCTCCTGGTACTTCTGGCCGGTCTGGCGGGCTGTCAGAGAAGAAGCGGGGACACGGAGGGCGTGTACCAGATCTATTATATGAATTCCTCCATGACGCGGCTGGAGCCGCAGGACTATACGATGCCGCAGATGCCTGCGGATGGAACGGCCACGGAGACGGACTGGAAGATCACACAGCTTATGGAACAGCTTAGGAATGTGCCGAAGGATCTGGACCGCCAGTCGGCGGTACCGGATAAAGTGGGATTTGAACGGTACAAGCTGGAGGACACGGTACTCTATCTCTATTTTGACAACAACTATGCCATGATGAACCCGACGAGGGAGATTTTATGCAGAGCTGCGCTCGTGCGGACGCTGACCCAGGCGGAGGGCGTGGACTATGTGGCCATCTATACGGCGGAGCAGCCTTTGATGGACAGCACCGGCGTACCGGTAGGCGCGATGACCGGGGCCGATTTTATCGATAATATCAGCAATGTCAATGCATTTGAAAAGACGGAGCTGACCCTGTATTTTGCAGACAGCACCGGAGAAAAGCTGGTGAAGGAGCAGCGGGAGGTGGTGCATAACGTGACCACTTCACTGGAAAAGCTGGTAGTGGAACAGCTGATTGCCGGGCCTGACAGGCCGGGAATTAACGCGACGCTTCCGAAGGATACGAAGCTTCTGAATGTGTCGGTCAATGAAAACGTCTGCTACCTGAATTTTGATGCGTCATTTTTAAACAATTCGCTGGATGTCAAGGAGTACATACCGGTCTATTCCATTGTGAATTCGCTGGCTGCCGTTTCCTCTGTCAATAAGGTGCAGATCGCGGTCAATGGTTCCCAGGATGTGATGTTCCGGGATTCCATCTCCTTAAACCAGCTGTTTGAACGAAATTTGGATTACAATGCGGAGAATGAAGAGAATCCGCAGTAAACAGCCGTAAGTGCTCATAACGAGGAGGAAACAATTTATCAAACGTCCATTATGTCTGACAGCAGGGGGATTCGTACTTGGAGAGACCGTCGTTCTGCTTTCTCTGACATCAGGGCTCATGGTCCCGGCGCTTCTGGCAGCGGGAGCAGGCAGTGCATGCCTGTTTGGGGTCTGGAATGGATTCCGCAACGGATCGGAGCATGGATTTTCATGTGAAAGGAGGAGCAGAGGCGCCGTGTGGCTGTCTGTGTTCCTCCTTTTTGCGCTGATTGGGATGGCGAGAGCCGGATATACGAAACAGGAGTGGGAGGCGCGCGACCGGCTGTGCGGGGAGCTGGCCGGGACTTATGTGGAACTGACAGGGCACGTGGGTGCGGTGGAAGAGGCAGAGGGAACGGTACAGCTCACGCTGGAGGGAAATGATGTGCGGCCTGCGGCAGGAGAGAGGAAGGAAGCCGCTTTAGCCGGAGGGGACCGGTCTGTGAGCGGAGGGCGGCAGATTCCACGCGTTCTGGTATTGTGGAAGACGGACGGCGACGGAGAGATGCCGGAGGCCCGGGAGTTCAAGGCTGGCAGCAAAGTTACGGTGAGAGGACAGCTGGCGCTGTTTGCCCGCGCCAGGAACCCGGGTGAATTCGATTCCAGGAACTATTACCGGGGGCAGGGGGTGGACTGCCGCCTGTACGGGGAAGAGGTGGAGCGTTCCGGCGGTGACGTCTCTCCGATTCCGGAATGTCTGCGGAGAATTCGGGAAAAGGCGAAGCAGAATATCAAAAGATCCGTGCCGGAAGAAGACGCGGGGATCTTTTTGGCCGCAGTTCTCGGGGATAAGAAGGCGCTGGACAGTGAGAAAAAGGATTTATACCAGAAGAACGGGATCGCCCATCTGCTGGCCATCAGCGGGCTTCATCTTTCACTGATCGGAATGGGCGTCTACAGGCTGCTTCGCAAAGCCGGACTGGGGTATAAAGGGGCCGGACTGGCCGGGGCTGGGTTTATCTTCTGCTACGGCGCGATGACGGGTGGATCGCCCTCCGTAACCCGGGCTGTCATCATGATGGGGACCGGATTCCTGGCCTCATATCTGGGACGGACTTACGATCTTCTGTCTGCGCTGTCCCTGGCGCTTCTGCTTCTGGCATGGGAGACGCCTGAACTTCTGACGCAGGGAGGCGTTCAGCTGTCGTTCGGCGCGGTCTTTGCCGTGGGCAGCGTCCTTCCGGTGATTCAAAATTATCTGGGAAAGAAACGGGGCGCTCTGGGGGCGCTGTCGGTGAGCGCTGCGATCCAGCTGGTGACTCTTCCGGTCATCCTGCGGGATTTCTTTCAGCTGCCTGTCTATGGGATTTTTCTGAATCTGCTGGTGATTCCTCTGATGGGAGGCGTCGTCTGCTCCGGGATCGGAGCGGCTCTGTTTGGAGGGATTTCCGGTGAAGCGGGAGCTGTGGCAGCGGGGGCAGGCCACTGCATCCTGCGGTTTTACGAGTGGCTCTGCCATGGTGCGGAACGCCTTCCGTATCATACGCTGGTGATGGGAAGACCGGAGGCAGCGGCTGTGATTGTCTATTATACGGTGCTGGCGGCCATACTGGCTGCGATGAGGAGAGCAGGAGGGAAAAGCGCATCCGGAGAGACGGGGAGGAAGAAACGCAGAGCAGACGGAAGCAGATGGATTAGAACCGCTGTATTTTTTTTGATCTGCATCCTGCTCCCCTGTATACTGATGCCGCGCCCCGTGGACGGAATGGAGGTTCTGTTTCTGGATGTGGGACAGGGGGACGGGATCCTGCTTCGTTCCGGCCGCAGCGCAGTTCTGATCGACGGAGGCAGCACCTCAGAGAAGAAGCTGGGAGAGTATCGTCTGGAGCCGTGTCTGAAGAGCTGCGGTGTATCGGTGATTGAGTATGCCTTTGTCAGTCATGGCGATCTGGACCATATAAGCGGCATTCGCTACTTACTGGAGTCCTGTGAAGAAATAGAAGTGCGCAATCTGCTTCTTCCCTGTCAGGGACAGGAGGATGAGGCGCTGTCTGATCTCGCTGAGCTGGCAAGGGCGCGGGGGACCCGGGTGGCCTTCCTGGAAGCGGGAGAACACTTTCTTGTGGAGGGGATTGGGATCACGTGCCTCTATCCGGGAATCCATGATATCCCCGCGGATAAGAATGAGGAATCGGAGGTGCTGAAGGTGGATTATGGAAACTGCCATATTCTGTTTACGGGAGATATGAGCGGGGACGGAGAGCTGCGGCTGCTGGACGCCCTGTCAGAAAGGACAGGAGTGCTTTCTGAGATTCAGATTCTGAAAACCGCCCATCACGGTTCCCGTTTTTCTTCCGGAGCGGAATTTTTAGACGCGCTGGGCGTCAGGTGGGCAGTGATTTCCTACGGGGAGGGGAATTCCTATGGACATCCGCATCAGGAGGTACTGGACCGTTTCCATGAGCGGGGAGTGAAGATCTATGAAACGGCAAAAGGGGGAGCGGTTACGCTGAAAACAGATGGGAAAATGGTGCGCTGGAAGGCGTTTTTGCTCGTTGACGCATTCAAAATCCATTAGTATAATAGTATCAGTGACGAAAAGCAGGCAGAAAGGGAAGACATCATGCAGAATCTCACTCAGGATATTAAAAATCACAGCTTCAAACCGGTGTATTTGCTGTACGGAGATGAAGCATTTTTAAAAAACAGCTATAAAAATCAGCTGAAAAACGCGATATCAGGCGATGATACCATGAATTATAATTATTTCGAGGGGAAGGGGCTGGATTTGAACGAGCTCATCAGCCTCGCAGACACGATGCCGTTTTTCTCCGAAAAACGTCTGATCATGGTGGAAGACAGTGGATTCTTCAAGGGAGCGTCAGACGAACTTGTCGCCTATTTACCCCAGATGCCGGATACGACCTGCATGATTTTTGTGGAATCTGAAGTGGACAAGCGCAGCCGCATGTTTAAGAAGGTGAAGGAAATCGGCTATGCGGCGGAGATGGCCAGACAGGATTTTGCACAGCTTTCCAGATGGGCAGGAGGGATTCTGGCCAGAGAGGGGAAGAAGATTACCGGGCGAACCATGGAACTCTTCTTAAATATGACCGGAGATGACATGGAAAATATCCGGATGGAACTGGAGAAGCTGGTAAGCTTTACTCTGGGCCGTGAGATCATCACGGATGAGGATGTGGAGGCAGTCTGTACGGTTCGGGTGACCAACAAGATTTTCGATATGGTGACGGCTATCGTGAACCGCCAGACGAAAAAAGCCATGGATTTATATGAGGACCTCCTGACACTCAAGGAACCACCCATGAGAATTCTGTTTCTGATAGCCAGACAGTTTAATCAGATTCTGCAGGTAAAGGAACTGATGGCAAAGGGAATGGACAAAGGGTCAATCGCCTCCAGGATCAAGGTGCCGCCGTTTGTGGCTGGCAAGATGATGCCTCAGGCGAAGACATTTACCAGGGAGCAGATCCTTTCCTGCGTGACGCAGTGCGTGGAAGCGGAAGAAGCGGTGAAGACCGGCCGGCTGAATGACCGGATGGCGGTTGAACTGCTGATTACAAGGCAGTTTTGAAAAAGACTGTGTAAACGGATCACAGGAAGGGCTGTGCGGAATGAAAAGGAAGGAAGATACCGTTGGTGACGGTGATCTTCCTTCCTTTGGTGCGCCCGGCGGCGCACGTTTCTAACCGGTGCAAGTCCGGAATCCGCCCGGTGGTGGGAAGGATATAGCCGAAGGCAAGGGTGTCCACCGTGAGGTGGAATCTGAAGGAAGCTGGATATGGGGAACATACTAACCCATGGGCAAATCTCTGGTCTGACGAACAGAAATCACATCAGGCCATGCGTGAGGGTAAGGCTGCCAAACAAGTCGAAGCCCAATAACCACACGGAATCATGTATGGTAAATGTGGCAGATAGATGGAGAGAAAGAAACGTGTGGTACCCGGGGAGGTCTGTGCGGAATGTCCTGAAAGGGATAACCACTATCGTGAGGTAGTGCTGAACGTACAGAAGTCAGCAGAGGTCGTAGTAGTCGAGAGACGAAGGACCGAATCAACAGGAGTCTTTAGTACAACCGGGAAAGGAGGAAAGAACATTGGGTACAGAAAACAGAGATAGCTGCTCACAAAGAGACAGCGCGGAACGTGAAGGGTATGTGAGAGCGCACCGTTCTTTCCGCCGGATATGGAAGGAAAGAGACAGTGCACAGCCGGAACTCTTAGAGAAGATACTGAATAAGGACAACTTAAACAGAGCTTTTAAGAGAGTAAAGGCGAATAAGGGAGCGCCGGGAATCGACGGAATGACCGTAGAGGAAACAGGTGACTGCCTAAGGGAAAATCAAAAGGAACTGATAGAGAGAATCAAAAGGGGAAAATACACCCCCGACCCAGTAAGACGAGTAGAGATTCCCAAGCCAGAGGGAGGAATGCGAAAGCTGGGCATTCCAACCGTGAAAGACCGTATCTTCCAGCAAGCCATAGGACAGCAGTTAATGCCAGTCTATGAGGCGCTGTTCTCGGAGAACAGCTATGGGTATCGGCCGGGAAGAAGCGCCAGGGACGCCATTTTAAAGGTAAAAGAGTATGCAGAACAGGGATACACCCATGCCGTTGCATTGGACCTGTCGAAATACTTTGATACTCTGAACCAAGAAATGCTATTAAATATCCTGCGCAGAGATGTAAAGGACGAAAGGGTTATCCAATGGATAAAGAGATACCTAAAGAGTGGTGTCATGGAAAACGGTATAGTCATGGAGACAGAGGAAGGATCGCCGCAAGGAGGAAATCTATCCCCGCTGCTGGCAAATGTCTATCTGAACGAGTTCGACCAGGAGTACGAGAAACGAGGAGTGGCTTTTGTACGTTACGCAGATGATATAGTATTGTTAGCTAAAAGTGAGAGAGCCGCAAAGAGACTTCTGGAAACAAGCACGAAATATCTGGAAGGGACGCTGAAATTGCAGGTGAACCAGAAGAAAAGCCGTGTAGTAAGTGTATTTGCAATCCGAAATTTTAAGTTCCCTGGCTTCACATTGGGAAAGAACGGAAAGGGCATTTATGTCCGGGTTCATGGGAAGTCATGGAAGAAAATGAAGTCAAAACTGAAAGACCTTAGTTCCCGAAGGTCTGTTCAGAGCATACGCCCATCGTTAGAAAAGATAAAGGTGTATATGCGGGGCTGGCTGAATTATTATGGAGTAGCAGATATGAAGAACCGAATAGAGGGACTGAACCAATGGCTATATCACAGAATCCGAATGTGTATATGGAAACAATGGAAGAAACCGAAAACGAAGGTAAAGAACCTGCTGAAAATGGGAGTGCCGAAAGAATTGGCATGGAAGGCAGGGAACAGCCGAAGAGGCTATTGGTTTACCACACAAACGGTAGCGGTAAATATGGCAATGACAAAAGAAAGACTGATAAACAGTGGCTATTATGATTTAGCCACAGCCTATCAGTCCGTGCATGTCAACCGTTGAAACCGCCGTGTACCGAACGGTATGCACGGTGGTGTGAGAGGACGGGAGTTAATCACTCCCTCCTACTCGATTTATATCAGGCGCGAAACGTTACTCCATCTGAAAACATGCCAGATAACGCCGGCCTGCCTGCTCCCAGTTTATTACGCGGAATAAATCTTCGATATAGTCTGCTCTGACGTTATAGTGCTTTAAATAGTATGCGTGCTCCCAGACATCGATATTTAAGACAGGACACAATCCCAGTGGAAGCGGAGTATCCTGATTCCCGGTGGTGGTTATCATAAGGGAACCGTCTGCGGCGACAACCAGCCAGGCGTATCCGGAACCGAAAACAGATAATGCGGCCTCCTTCAGCTTCTTGAAAAAGGCATCAGGGCTTCCGAAGTCACTGCGGATGGCATCGGACAGAGCGCCGGATGGCCTTTGAGTGCCCGATGCGGGGGCCAGGCCGGCAAAGTAGAGCAGATGGTTGTAAACTCCGCCGCCGTTATTTCGAACCGCTGTCTGAATGGCCTCCGGAAGGCTGGCAATATTATAGAGAAGCTGTTCCAGTGTCCAGCTGTGAAAACGGGAATCATCGGCCAGCGCCCTGTTCAGATTATCAACGTAAGTCTGAAGATGGCGGTCGTGATGGAGCTTCATGGTTTTTTCATCGATATAAGGCTCCAGCGCCTGATAAGCATATGGCAGTGGGGGATTGGTAAATGGATAATGATAAGTAAGATCAGTCAAGGGGAATTTCCTTATGCGCTTTTTTTATCATATGCAGGCGGGAAGAACGCCGTGAGAAGTGAAGTTCATTTTTAAAGGGCGGAGGAGGAGAAGGATAACCTCCGCCCCTGGGGGGATGAGCTACAAAATACAACTCACTATAATAACGTATCTTGTTCGCGTTTGTGATGCAATATTTTGAAATGAACAATATGTTTCAAAATTAGAGCAAGAATGTGATAAAATATGTGAAATCCTTTCTTAAGTCCCGGAAACCGGAGGCGACTCTGATAAGCAAAAAATCCCGTCCAGTGGGTTAAGCTGAACGGGATTCCGAATTTGTATTATCGTCGTCTATAAATTAAGCCATTGCGTTAACAGCCTTAGAGATACGGGATACTTTTCTGGAAGCAGTATTCTTATGATATACTCCCTTAGTAGCAGCCTTATCGATCTCAGCGATTGCGCTTGTTAAACATGCCTGTGCAGCAGCCTTGTCACCGGCAGTAACAGCAGCCTCAACCTTCTTAATCGATGTTTTCACTCTGGATCTGATCGCTTTGTTTCTAGCAGCCTTAGTCTCGTTAACTAAAATTCTTTTTTTCGCGGATTTAATGTTAGCCAAATCTGTACACCTCCAATTTAAATGATATATGGTTATTCTTTGTTTTGCATCAAAGCCTGGACACGGACAGTTCAATGTAAACATACCTTAGTATTTTAACGAATAAAGCTTCCAATGTCAATACATAATTCCTGAATTTTTGCAGAAAATACCAGAGAACAGAAAGAAAACGGCGGTTCACGGCTTTGCAGGCACCGGACATCCGGCCGGACGAGACCAGACAGCAGGTGCGGCGGCACCGTGAACTGTAATGAAAGGTGAGAAATATGGAAAATACATTTGGGGTGCGGACAGACCTTGCGGTAGAAGAAACGGAAAGTTTTCCGGGAAACGGCGGAGAGATCAGCGGTGTATCTCTGAGAGAATGGCACCGTGCCGGCAGCCGGATCAAGATGACGGAAGTGAAGATACTGGATAAAAAGGGCGAAAAGGCCATGGGCAAACCGATGGGGTCCTATATTACACTGGAGGCCGATCAGTTGTCCAGAAAGGACGAAGATTACCACAGAGAGGTGTCGGAGGAACTGGCACGGCAGATCGGGAGGCTGCTGGAAGGAAAAAATTACAGAAGCTCCAGCTACCACGTTCTGGCCGTCGGTCTGGGCAACAGCTCGGTGACGCCGGATTCCCTGGGGCCAAGAGTGCTTCATAATCTGCAGGTTACGAGGCATTTGAAGGTGCAGTACGGCGATGAGTTCTGGAGTGGACGCAGCATGCCGGTTATCAGCGGTATTGTTCCGGGGGTAATGGCTCAGACCGGGATGGAAAGCGCCGAGATCTTAAAGGGAATTATCCATGAGACGAAGCCGGATCTGATCATCGCAATCGACGCCCTGGCGGCAAGAAGCGTAAAACGTCTGGGAACTACCATTCAGCTGACCGATACGGGGATCCACCCGGGTTCCGGCGTCGGTAACCACCGCCACAGCCTGACAGAGGAAAGCCTGGGGGTTCCGGTCATGGCCATCGGCGTTCCTACGGTGGTTGGCGCGGCAGCCATCGTGCACGATACGGTATCAGCCATGATCGGAGCCCTGTCAAAGAGTATGGAGACAAAAGGGATGGGGGATTTTGTGGGAAGCATGAGCTCCGACGAGCAGTATGACCTGATCCGGGAACTGCTGGAGCCGGAATTCGGCCCCCTTTATGTGACGCCGCCGGATATTGATGAGACGGTAAAACAATTGAGCTATACCATTTCCGAGGGAATCCATCTCGCTTTTATGGGAGAGGAAGAGGAGTAAGGGGTAAACGGTGATTTTCCTGCATAGTATATAAGCGAGGGACTTTTTTCTTTCCGGGGCGCCGTGAAAGAAATGCAGGAAGGTGTTTATGAAGGAGAAGGGCGGAAGGATTAACTGGCTCATCAGACATATGATGCTTATAACCGGCCTGGTACTTGCCGTCCTCCTCCTGGTCAGGGGAGCGGCGGGAACCGGGCTGTCGGAGAGCAGGGAACGGCTTACAGCCCTGTTACGCGGCCAGGCCGATGCCGGGCTGGAATGGATCTGGCGTATGAATTATCCGGCAGCAGGACACAATGACGAACGTGAGACAGAGGCGGGGAAGGCGGAAGAAGAAAGCATCAGTGGTTTTATCTGCCGGTTGATTTTCGGGCAGTCACCGCTGTACCGGTATCTGGGAAGGGAAGAGGACGGCGAACATAACTACAGGGAAGAGGATCCGGCATTTGCCGGATATCTGGAAAGCGGAAAATTCTATGAAGAGCACCAGTATCTGATGTATGACGGCGGAGAAGAGACCGGAGCCGGTACCATGGAGCAGGCAGGCACGACGGTGCTGGCTGCAGGCGGCAATGGAGCAGATGGAGACGGAAACACCGGCGGACAGGGAACCGTGGCAGGCGGGAATGCAGAAAATGGCGCAATGGCGGGATCACCGGCTTCAGAGACCGGTGCTGCAGGCGGCAGCGCCGATGCAAACGCGGCAGGCATTCCGCAAAAAAACGAGAATATGACGTGTGCCGCCAGTGTCCTGCCGCTCATAGGAACCACATACAGAAAAGAACAGCTGGCTGACTACGACTATATGATGAAACATTTCTACAGCGTGCATACCTCAACGACCGCGGGGCGTGATCTGATGAAGGCGGATGAATTTCTGGCTAAGGATTTTACCCTGGAAGGAAAGAATGATAAACCGCAGATTTTAATTTACCATACCCATTCTCAGGAGGAATTTTCCGATTATGGACCTAATAATAAGGAAGCAACCGTAATCGGGATCGGAACTTATTTGACGGAGCTCTTAACGGCAAAGGGGTACAATGTGATCCATGACAAATCGGTCTACGATCTCCAGAACGGGAAGCTGGACCGGAATAAAGCGTATACATATGCCCTGGATGGGGTCACGAGGATTCTTCAGGAGAATCCTTCCATCGAGGTCATCCTGGATCTGCACCGGGATGGGGTCAATGAAAGCCTTCACATGGTCAATGAAGTGAATGGAAAGCCGACAGCTCCCATTATGTTTTTCAACGGCGTCAGCCAGACTCCCGAGGGACCGATTGAGTATCTGCCGAATCCGTACCGGAGTGACAATCTGGCCTTCAGCTTTCAGATGCAGTTAGATGCGGCAGCCTATTTTCCGGGCCTGACCAGGAAAATATATATTAAGGGGCTCCGTTATAACCTCCATCTCCGTCCGAGGTCCGTGCTGATTGAGGTCGGTGCACAGACAAATACTTACCAGGAAGCGCGAAATGCCATGGAGCCGCTGGCGGAAGTTCTGAATATGGTGTTGCAAGGGAATTAAAAAAATGGTATATTTTTAAAGCAGGAACATCATTGCTGTGTCATTTTGTATTTGTATCATCAACTGCAGAAAAATGGAAAAGAGGAAAGCAAATGGCAACTGTTGACCAGAGTAAAATTCGCAATTTTTGCATTATCGCCCATATTGATCATGGGAAGTCAACCCTTGCGGACAGAATCATAGAGAAGACCGGTCTTTTAACCAGCCGTGAAATGCAGGCCCAGGTTTTAGACAACATGGATTTGGAGCGGGAACGCGGGATTACCATTAAGGCCCAGACCGTCCGTACCGTATACAAGGCCGAAGATGGAGAAGAATATATTTTCAATATGATCGATACGCCGGGCCATGTAGATTTTAACTATGAGGTGTCCCGGAGTCTGGCGGCCTGTGACGGCGCTGTGCTTGTGGTGGATTCCTCTCAGGGAATCGAAGCCCAGACGCTGGCCAATGTCTATCTGGCGCTGGATCATGATCTGGACGTATTTCCCGTACTGAATAAGATCGATTTGCCAAGTGCGGAGCCGGAACGTGTGGTGGGAGAGATTGAGGACGTCATCGGAATCGAAGCCCATGACGCACCGAGGATCTCGGCTAAGACCGGCGAGAATATTGAGGCGGTTTTAGAGGCGATCGTGAAGAAGATTCCGGCGCCCAAGGGAGATGCGGATGCGCCGCTTCAGGCGTTGATCTTCGACTCCCTGTATGATTCTTACAAAGGGGTAATCGTATTCTGCCGTATCATGGAAGGCCGTGTGAAAAAGGGAGTAAGGATCCGCATGATGGCGACCGGAGCGGTGGAAGAGGTGGTGGAAGTCGGGTATTTCGGCGCGGGCCAGTTTATCCCATGCGACGAACTGACCGCGGGTATGGTTGGTTACGTGACAGCCAGTATCAAGAACGTGAAGGATACCGCTGTGGGCGATACGATCACGGATGCGGACAATCCCTGTGATAAACCGCTTCCGGGGTATAAGAAAGTCACTTCCATGGTGTACTGCGGTATGTATCCGGCGGACGGCGCCAGATACAACGATTTGCGGGACGCGCTGGAGAAGCTTCAGCTGAATGACGCTTCCCTGTTCTTCGAGCCGGAGACGTCTCTGGCGCTGGGCTTCGGCTTCCGGTGCGGTTTTCTGGGACTTCTGCATCTGGAGGTCATTCAGGAACGTCTGGAGCGGGAGTATAACCTGGATCTGGTAACCACGGCCCCCAGTGTTATTTACCGGGTTTATAAGAAGAATGGTGAGATGATTCAGCTGACGAATCCGTCGAACCTCCCGGATCCGTCGGAAATCGAGTATATGGAAGAGCCTATCGTGAGCGCGGAAATCATGGTGACCACCGAGTTTGTGGGAGCGATTATGAAGCTGTGCCAGGAGAGGCGCGGCGTCTATCTCGGAATGGAATATATGGAGGCAACCCGCGCACTTTTGAAGTACGAGCTTCCTCTCAATGAGATTATCTATGATTTCTTTGACGCATTGAAGTCGCGTTCCAGAGGCTACGCCTCCTTCGACTATGACTTAAAGGGATATGAGCGTTCCGAACTGGTGAAGCTGGATATTCTGGTTAATAAAGAAGAAGTGGACGCACTGTCTTTCATTGTACATGCGGAATCCGCTTACGACCGGGGACGCAGGATGTGTGAAAAGCTGAAGGAGGAGATTCCGAGACAGCTGTTCGAGATTCCCATCCAGGCGGCCGTAGGAGGAAAGATCATTGCAAGAGAAACCGTCAAGGCCATGCGCAAGGATGTTCTTGCCAAGTGTTACGGCGGTGATATAACCCGTAAGAAAAAACTCCTTGAAAAGCAGAAGGAAGGTAAAAAACGTATGCGCCAGATTGGTAACGTAGAGATACCACAGAAGGCATTTATGAGCGTACTGAAGTTAGATGATGAATAAAAAGAAATTGGAAATCTATGTGCACATTCCTTTCTGTGCAAAGAAATGCGCCTATTGCGATTTTCTGTCGTTTCCGGGTAACATGCGGATGCGCCGGGAGTATACGGACAAGCTGCTGGAAGAGATACGAATTCAGAGCAGCTTTGTCCGGGAGTATCAGATTGATACCATTTTCCTGGGAGGGGGTACGCCTTCCATCCTGGATGCCGCTGATATTACGGCCATCATGGGGGCTCTGAAGGAGCACTATGACATTGCACCCGATGCAGAGGTCACGATCGAGGTCAATCCGGGTACGGTGAAGATGGAAGGCCTGGCTGCCTACCGGGAAGCCGGAATCAACCGTGTCAGCATGGGGCTTCAGTCGGCAGATGACACGGAACTCCGTTATCTGGGCAGGATTCACACCTATGACGAGTTTTTAAAGAGCTTCCAGAGGGTGCGCATGGCGGGATTTACGAATGTCAACGTGGATCTGATCTCCGCCATTCCGGGGCAGACTCCGGAGTCCTGGAGGAATACGCTGAAGAAGACGGCCATGCTGAAGCCGGAGCATATATCCGCCTACAGCCTGATCGTGGAGGAAGGAACGCCGTATTACGACCGTTACGGCGGCCATGTGGAGATGGAAGGCTATGAGATGTCTCCGGAGGAACGCCGAATCTTAATGGCGCTTCCGGATCTTCCGGATGAGGACACGGAACGGGAAATGTATTACATGACCAGGAACTGTCTGGGTGAGCAGGGATATGAACGGTATGAGATATCCAATTATGCCAGACCGGGCTTCGAATGCCGCCATAATGTGGGATACTGGACCGGAACCGGATATCTGGGACTGGGACTGGGCGCTTCCTCCTATCTGGAGGGCTGCCGTTTCCATAATACGTCCGATTTCCAGAGCTACGTATCGGCCCATTTCGACGACAAAGCGGAATTCAATCAGACGCTGCGACAGGATTTTGAGCAGCTGAGCGTAAAGTCCAAGATGGAAGAGTTCATGTTTCTGGGACTCCGCCTGACCCGGGGTGTATCGGCAGAAGGCTTTATTACCCGGTTCGGACAGAGCATACGCAATGTCTACGGCGGTGTGATTGACAAGCTGGAGCGTGAGGGCCTTCTGGAACATAAAAATGGCTATTACCGTCTGACGGAGCGCGGACTCGATTTGAGTAATTATGCGATGAGTTTGTTTTTGCTGGATTGACGGAGGCGGATTTCGTGCCGGCCGGAAGGAACGATCAGGAGAATTGAAAACCCGCTGTCAGAATTGGATCTGTTCCAAATCTGACAGCGGGTTTAATTATTTTGGCTGACTGCCCGTTTTACTGAACCAGGAATACCTCTGCACTTCTGGTACCATAGGCCCTTGTCTCCCCATGGGTATTAAAGAAGATATCGATGTGGTTTCCCTTAACCGCACCGCCGCGGTCCTCTGCGGTATAGATCACGCCGTTAATCATGACCTTACTTCCGTAAGGAATGACTCTCGGGTCAACCGCGATGGTATGATTGGCGGAGGCGATGGCTCCCGTACTGGTATGGCGTCCCCAGCCCTCCGAACAGATGGAACATGGGCAGTAGCCGGTAGTTTTAAAGACACCAAGGGAACGGAGCGTCCCGGTGGTTCCGCCAGAGCCCATGGCCTGTATATCGCCGACACTGTGCACTTTCGGGTTGGAAAGCTTCATGCCGGACGCATAGGCCTCAACCAGATAGGAACCGTCTTCATACGTTTCCCACGGTACGGTCACTTCAAAACCGTAATTGCCGGTTCCGGTGCCTTTCCTTACCAGGTCTTCCCGGTAGTCGTCGGCAGGAGCCGTGTATTCAGCCTCTGTCTGGCCCGTGGCCTGGTTGGTGACTGTGACCTTAACCTCTACCGCGGAAGCCGGATCGGAGCTGTTCCAGGCCCAGCCACGGACGCTGTCGCCTTCCACGCAATCGAGGACTCCGGGAGTCTGCCCTGCGAACGCCGGCAGGCTGGTGCCTAATAAAAATGTCATCATAAGTAAAGTTCCGAAGAACAGTTGGTTTCGTTTCAATCGTTTCATGTAATAAATACATCCTTTCTTTTTTACTGACTGTAACATATTTTAATATATAATAAATATATGTAACAGTTTTGTAATAAATGAGGTACAAGTACACATTTTACACTATTTTCCAGATTTGTCAAGGATATGAATAAAAAAAAGACAGCGAGGGCTGGCTCAGATGTGGACTTTAATTAGGATTCAGGCGGGATTGCGGTGGCCTGGACGAGGGGAGACCAACAATTATTTTTCGTTTTTTTGTGAAATAAGATTTATTTTTCTTGTATTTTACTATTAAAAATGGTATTATATAATAAAATTTGAAGTGAATCATTACGGCATGAAGTTATTTTGCTCGATCAGATTTTCTTAATTTCGGCAGATCGCCAGTGGAATCCAAAACAAAGCAAAACTATTAAAAGTAAATAATAATAAAAGGAAGAGTAAAAAGGGCTCCAACACTTGTATTTTACGTAGATGCCCTCTATAATTATGGTATGGAACTCTTCTCTTCCTGCGTAAAATTGAAAGCGGGAGTACATGTGTATGGGAAAAAAGGATATTGCCCTGGCCAGATATTTTGAAGATGAGGACCGATATGCGGATCTGATTAACGGATACGTGTTTTCCGGGGAACAGGTGGTATCCGGCTCGGATATTTTAGAAAAAAATATCCTGGTGACCGGTGTTTTGGGGACAGTGAGAAAGTGGTTTGCAGTCCAGAAATACCGTGATGCGGTAAAGCGGGTAGTCATGGGGATGAACTTTGCGGTTATTGCTCTGGAACATCAGGACCTGGTTCATTATGGGATGCCGGTCCGGGTCATGCTCGAGGATGCCGCCGGATACGACGAACAGATGCGGAGAATCCAGAAAAGGAATCGAAAGGCCAGGGGCCTGTCGAGAGGGGAGTTTCTCGGCGGTTTTCGGAAAGAAGACCGGTTAAACGCAATTTTTACCATTGTTCTGTACTACGGTGCAGAACCGTGGGATGGCGCAGGGGATCTGTATTCGCTTATTAATTTTGAGGAGATACCGGAAGGTCTGAAGAATCTGTTTAACAACTACAGGCTGCATGTTCTGGAGGTCAGACGTTTTAAAGATACCGATCTCTTTCAGACCGATCTGCGGGAAGTATTTGGGTTTATTGGGTTTTCCGGGGATAAGGAAGCAGAGCGCAGTTATGTGTTTGGACACCGGGAAAGCTTTGAGCAGCTGAGTGAAGATGCATACGATGTAATCACCGTGATGTCCGGATCGAAGGAACTGGAAGCAGTAAAGGAAACATACAGAGAGAAAGGGGAAAAAATCAACATGTGTGAAGCGATACGGGGAATGATTGAGGATGGAAGGCTAGAAGGAAAATTAGAGGCGGAGCAGATTGTGGCAAAAAATATGTATTTACGGGGTATGACAGAAGAGGATGTGGCAGGCTTGTGTGAGGAGGAGATTGAGTTGGTGAGAGGCTGGTTCCGGGAGTGGAAAAAGGTTGAGAATTGATATTCTGCTATGAAAAAAGAGAGATTCCTGATTGTGTATGAGGAGTCTCTCTTTTTTATCTTATTTTAAAACCGCATGCCATACGGAATGGTCATTGATGCCTGTTATTCAATTGCCTGAAATACTTCCTGTTTTTTTACTCCATAGGCCAGTGCTTCCTGGTGGCTGGAGAAGTAGAGATCCACGGTATGGCCGTCCACGCTGCTCCCGATATCCTCCACGGTATAAACCGTTTCGCCGATTATCACTTTTGTTCCAAGGGGAAGCACTGTGATATCTGCGGATATGGTGTGATTTGGCTGCGGCACGGTACCGGAATAGGTGAGACCGCTGCCGCCGGAACATTTGCTGCAGCTGCAGTATCCGGTGGTCTTGAAGATCCCGAGGGATTCCCCTTTTTTATAGCCTTCAAAGGTTTGTTCCGCCGGTATTTCTTCTTTTTTCGGAATTCCCGGGCCGATTTCCTCGCCGGAGCTCTCCGTTTTCTTTAAGACTTCTGATGACGGTTTGTATTCCATGGCGCCGGTAAGAAGTGTTTTTTTATCTCCGGACACCAGAAAGGCTTCCACTTTACAGGCAGTTCCGCCCAGTTCCTGCCAGTTGATCTTATAGTCAAATACACGGCGGCCGTCCCCAGTGGAATTTCCCGCCTCATTGCTGTAGCTTTCTTCCGGTACTGTAATGACCTTTGCAGCTTCGCTGTTCCCATCTTTGTAAATATGCAGTTCAACCACTGCTGCTTCGCCGGAATCCGCATCATTCTTCAGCCACCCTGTGATATGAGTTCCATCCACGGCTGTGAGGGCGCCCTTTTCCTCGGCGGCAGCAGTCATGGATAAAAACAGGGTACAGAGGAGCGTCACGCACAGCATAAGAAGAACCTTACCTGATTTCTTTTTCATGATTTACCTCGCAATATCATGATTTTTCCGTATTAATATGATGGAAAAACCGTTGTTATGGTGTATCAATTTTCATTATATTACAAAAATGTTAAATGTCAAGGAAATCCTGTCAATACGTTTGTAACATTTGTCTTACTTTGGTAAAACACTTTATGATTTATAAAGAAGAAGTTCACAGAAAATTCTCAAAAAATTTTCAATCGAATGTATTGACAAACGAGGGAAAAAAGAATATATTATGAAATGAAGATGTTAGCACTCCCAAACGTTGAGTGCTAACAGGAAGACTCAGAAAGGAAGTGTGGCGGGTTGAATGATAAGGACCAGTTAGACGGCCGAAAGATTACGATCTTGAAGGCCATCATAAAAACGTACTTAGAAACCGGCGAACCGGTTGGCTCCAGAACTATTTCCAAGTACACCGATTTGAATTTGAGTTCAGCCACGATCCGGAATGAGATGTCTGATCTGGAGGAGCTGGGATACATTGTACAGCCGCATACGTCGGCCGGGCGGATTCCCTCTGATAAGGGATACCGCTTTTATGTGGATCAGATCATGCAGGAGAAAGAAGAAGAGGTTACTGAAATCAAGGACCTGATGCTAAAGCGTGTGGACCGGGTCGAGCTTCTGTTAAAGCAGATGGCGAGAATCCTGGCGCAGAACACGAATTACGCGGCTTTGATCAGCGCCCCCCAGTATCACAGAAACAAGCTGAAGTTCATCCAACTGTCCAGGGTTGATGATGGAAAGCTTCTGGTGGTCATCGTTGTAGAAGGGAATATGATTAAGAACACCATGATCCCCATCAGCCAGCAGTTAAGCGATGAAGGGCTTTTGAATCTTAACATTCTTCTTAATAATGCCTTAAACGGGCTGACCATAGAGGAAATCAATCTGGACGTAATCAGCAGATTAAAGGAGCAGGCCGGCATACACAGCGAGGTGGTCGACCGGGTACTCAATGAGGTTGCGGAAGCAATCCGGGCAGATGACGATGATTTGCAGATTTACACCAGCGGTGCCACGAACATTTTCAAGTATCCGGAGTTGAGCGACGGAGAGATGGCAAGCCGGCTGATCGGTACGCTGGAACAGAAAGAACTCCTTCAGGAGCTGGTCGATGATGTGAACAGTTCAGAGAGCAGTTCGGGAATTCAGGTCTATATCGGCGAGGAAGCGCCGGTGCAGACGATGAGGGACTGCAGCATCGTGACAGCGAATTACGAGCTGGGCGAGGGCTTGAGAGGAACGATCGGTATCATCGGTCCGAAGCGTATGGACTATGAAAAGGTTTTGAATACGCTGCGGAATCTCATGACGCAGCTGGATTCGATCCTGAAAAAAGATGAAAGGTGAAGGGAAGAACAGTGAGCAGCGAAGAGACGAGAATAGAAGAGGAACTGGCAGAAGAGGCCATGAAGGCAGAAGACACCGGTTCCGTTAACGAAGAAATAGAAAAAGGCGAAACAGAAGCCGCGGAAACCGAAGCGTGTGCCGAAGATGCCGCTGATGAGAAATCCGGAGATGAGGAGCCTGCAGAAGAAAAGCAGGCGGAACCGGAGAAGAAAGGATTCTTTGGAAAGAAAAAAGAGAAAAAAGATCCGAAGGATGCCAAGATTGAAGAACTGACCGACCGTCTGCAGCGGAATATGGCCGAGTTCGATAATTATAGAAAGAGAACAGAGAAAGAAAAATCTGCCATGTTTGAAATCGGCGCCAGAGATATCATTGAAAAGATACTTCCGGTTGTCGACAATTTCGAGAGAGGCCTTGCAGCCGTTCCGGAGGAGGATAAGGGCACTCCGTTTGCAGAAGGAATGGAAAAAATATATAAACAGCTTATGAAGACGCTGGAAGACACCGGTGTAAAGCCGATCGAAGCGGTGGGTCAGCCATTCGACCCGAATTTCCACAATGCTGTGATGCATATTGATGATGAGTCTCTTGGCGAGAATACGGTTGCCATGGAACTCCAAAAGGGCTACACCTACCGTGATACCGTGGTGAGACATTCCATGGTTCAGGTAGCAAACTGACTGTGAGCACTGAACGGGATCCTTTCAAGTTTCGTGCGAACACATCGTTATAAACCGTTTTATTAAAAATGAGAGAAAAGACAATATAGGAGGAAAAAACTATGGGCAAGATTATTGGTATTGACTTAGGTACTACTAACAGCTGTGTGGCTGTTATGGAAGGTGGAAAACCGGTTGTTATTCCGAACAGCGAGGGTGTGAGAACAACACCATCGATCGTGGCATTTACAAAAAATGGTGAGAGGCTGGTTGGCGAGCCTGCAAAGCGTCAGGCGGTTACCAATGCGGACAGAACCATCTCTTCCATTAAGAGACATATGGGTACAGACTATAAGGTAGCGATTGACGGAAAGAATTATACGCCGCAGGAGATTTCCGCCATGATTCTGCAGAAGTTAAAAGCAGATGCAGAGGCTTATTTAGGTGAGAAGGTGACCGAGGCTGTTATCACGGTTCCTGCATACTTCAACGACGCGCAGCGTCAGGCAACAAAGGACGCAGGCAAGATTGCCGGCCTTGATGTAAAGCGTATCATCAACGAGCCGACGGCGGCAGCGCTGGCATACGGCCTTGACAATGAAAAAGAGCAGAAGATCATGGTATACGATTTAGGCGGCGGTACATTCGATGTTTCCATCATCGAAATCGGCGACGGCGTTATCGAAGTACTTTCCACAAACGGCGACACCCGTCTGGGCGGCGATGATTTCGACAACCGCATCACCCAGTGGATGGTAGACGAATTCAAGAAGACAGAGGGCGTAGACTTATCCGGCGACAAGATGGCTATGCAGAGATTAAAAGAAGCTGCAGAGAAGGCGAAGAAGGAATTATCCTCCTCCACAACCACCAACATCAACTTACCGTTCATCACTGCTACGGCAGAAGGCCCGAAGCATCTCGATATGAACTTAACAAGAGCAAAATTTGACGAGCTGACACTGGATCTGATCGAGCGCACGGCTGTTCCGGTACAGAATGCATTAAGAGATGCCGGAATCACCGCTTCCGAGCTTGGAAAAGTTCTGCTGGTAGGCGGTTCCACCCGTATGCTGGCAGCTCAGGAAAAAGTAAAACAGTTAACAGGAAAAGAACCGTCCAAGACCTTAAATCCGGATGAGTGTGTGGCAATCGGTGCCAGCATCCAGGGCGGTAAGCTGGCAGGCGATGCCGGCGCAGGCGACATTCTTCTTCTGGACGTTACTCCACTGTCCTTATCCATCGAGACTATGGGCGGCGTAGCGACAAGACTGATTGAGAGAAACACCACAATCCCGACAAAGAAGAGCCAGATCTTCTCCACAGCGGCAGACAACCAGACAGCGGTTGATATTCACGTTGTACAGGGCGAGAGACAGTTCGCCAGAGACAACAAGACGCTGGGCCAGTTCCGTTTAGACGGAATTCCGCCTGCAAGAAGAGGCGTTCCGCAGATCGAGGTTACCTTTGATATCGATGCCAACGGTATCGTAAACGTATCCGCAAAGGATCTTGGAACAGGCAAGGAACAGCACATCACCATCACTTCCGGCTCCAACATGTCCGATGATGATATCGATAAGGCAGTAAAAGAAGCGGCTGAATTCGAGGCTCAGGATAAGAAGCGCAAGGAAGGCATCGATGCGAGAAACGACGCCGACTCCATGGTATTCCAGACAGAGAAGGCTTTACAGGAAGTTGGCGATAAGATTGACGCCAATGACAAGGCTGCCGTGGAAGCTGATTTGAACGCTTTAAAAGAAGCTATTAACAGAGCTCCGATTGAAGAGATGACAGACGCTCAGATCGAAGATATTAAGGCAGGCAAAGAGAAGCTGATGAACAGCGCTCAGGCACTGTTTGCAAAAGTATATGAGGCTGCCCAGGGTTCTGCAGGTGCCGGCCCTGATATGGGCGCCGGTGCGGGGAATGCCGGCGGCGGAGCTTCCTATCAGGACAGCGATGTAGTTGACGGAGACTACAAAGAGGTGTAAGATAGTCTGGTCAGCCCGCAGGGCTTTGGAAAAAGTGTTGTAGTGATACAGCACTTTTTCCGCAGTTTTCCTATCTGGCTGTCCGGCAGACATGAATGGCCGGTGCCAGGCAAAGCGATGAGTGAAAGGTAGACCTAAGATGGCAGAAAAGAGAGATTATTATGAAGTCCTCGGCATTCCCAAAGACGCAGACGACGCGGCGATTAAGAAGGCCTACAGGGCATTAGCAAAAAAATACCATCCTGATACGAACCCCGGCGACGCTGCCGCGGCGGAGAAGTTTAAAGAAGCATCCGAAGCGTACAGCGTGCTCAGTGATCCGGATAAGAGACGTCAGTACGACCAGTTTGGTTCCGCGGCGTTTGACGGAAGCGGCGGACCGGGAGGATTCGGCGGTTTCGATTTTAACGGCGCAGATATGGGAGATATCTTTGGCGATATCTTCGGCGATATCTTTGGCGGCGGCCGATCCAGAAGCAGTGCCCGTTATAATGGACCATCGAGGGGCGCCAATGTCAGGACCAGTGTCCGGATCACATTTGAGGATGCGATTTTCGGATGTGAAAAAGAGATTGAGCTCAATTATAAAGAAGAGTGTGCGTCATGTCACGGAAGCGGGGCGAAGGCGGGCACTTCACCCGTTACCTGTCCGAAGTGTAACGGAAAAGGAAAGATCATGTATACCCAGCAGTCTTTCTTCGGTCAGGTACAGAATGTCCAGACGTGTCCGGACTGCGGCGGAACAGGCCGCATCATAAAAGAAAAATGTCCGGACTGTTACGGAACCGGATATATCACGAAGCGTAAGAAGTTTAAGGTTACGATTCCTGCGGGCATCGATAACGGGCAGAGCGTGCGTCTGGCCGGAGCAGGTGAACCGGGAACCAATGGCGGAGAGCGGGGCGACTTACTGGTTGAGGCTGTAGTTTCCGGCCATCCCATCTTCAAGCGCCAGGATACCAGCATATTCTCCACTGTGCCGATTTCCTTCACCAGGGCGGCGCTGGGCGGTCCGATCCGCATTAAGACGGTGGACGGAGACGTGGAATACGAGGTAAAACCCGGAACCCAGACAGACACCAAGGTCCGCTTAAAGGGCAAGGGTGTTCCGTCTCTGCGAAATAAAGCGGTCCGCGGCGATCATTATGTTACACTGGTGGTACAGGTGCCGGAGCGTATGAATGAGGCTCAGAAGGAGGCGCTGCGCAGATTCGATGAGGCGATGGGCGGCGACAGCTCTGAAGGCGAGAAGCACAGAAAAAAAGGTATTTTTAAATAACAGTCATATAAAAGGCCGTTATCAGGCAGTAAAATCCTGATGGCGGCCTTTTCATTTACTGATAATTCCTGTAAAAATACATGATTCCTTATTATTATATAGAATACACAAAATATAATTGGTTTTATCTTGTAAAAAACAGTGAAAACCAGTAAAATAGAAATCAATATACGAAGCATGTCTGTTTCGGTTTTGGGGAAATCCGGAAAGGATAAGGGATGACAGAAGAGCGGCAGGTTATAGAGTTTGTCAGGCGGTTTCACCAGACTTGCCTGGAACAGCAGGATGTTGAACAGATCGGTCAGATGCTTTCTGACGATATTGAATGGACTGGTGCGGGAATCTACAATAGAATAAAGGGACGGGAGAATGTCCTGAACGCTTATGCAGCGAATCAGAACAGTGATCTCCATGAATATCAGATTCTGAATGCGGATTACACGGCATCTGCTCTTGCCGGACATATCTATTCCTTTTCAGGAAGCTGCTATGTCAGATGCAGGCGGAAGCAGCAGGAGGATGGCGAACGCGTGGTGCGTGTGTCGGGGATCTGCCGTTTTGAGGACGGAGCCGGATACATGATGAGACTTCATCATTCTCTTCCAAACCGCGCATGGGAGTCTGATCTGCAGCACATGACACAGGAGGAGGTGTGGGCTCTCCGGAGCCTGGTTGGCCTGCAGTCCAAAGAGCTGGAGGAGAAAAATTCCAACCTGGACGCGCTGATTCAGAATATTCCCGGAGGCGTTATCTGCTGCAGGGATGATGCAGATCTGGAACTGATCTTCTACAGCGACGGTTTTTTAAAGATGTTCGGCTACACAAGAGATGAGATGGAGACAATCTTTGAAAATAAATTCAGCCGTATGATCGTGCCGGAGGATCTTAAGAGCACCCGTCTTGAGGTGATACGCCAGATGAAGAACGGGAACACCAAGGAAATCGAATACCGTGTGATCTGCAGGGATGGAAATTATCTTGTCATTCAGGACAGGGGCCAGCTGGTCATGCGGGACGGCCAGCCCGTTTTTTACTGTATTCTGATAGATATTACAGAGCGCAGAAAGGCCGATGAAGAGCTGAAGATGAGTCTGGAGCGGTATCAGATTATCCTGAATCAGGCGACAGACATCATATTCGAGTGGGATATTAAGAGTGATACGCTGACCTGTTCCCCGAACTGGGTTAAAAAATTTGGCTATCAGGCGGTGAGCGATCACATATCGGAAAAGATATTAAAACGGGGCAATCTGCACAGTGATGACGAGAAAGTATTCATACAGATGCAGAAGGAGGTCCTTCTGGGATCCCCCTATGGGGAAAATGAGATCAGACTGGCTGCAAAGGATGGCCGCTACATCTGGTGCAGGGTGCGGTACACTCTGCAGACAGATCAGGAGAAGCGGCCGGTCCGGGCGATTGGGCTGATTGCAGACATCGACAGGGAGAAGCGGGAAAAGGAACGGCTGCTGGAGCTGGCGGAACAGGATTCTCTGACCGGCCTCTACAACCGGGGGGCGGTTCAGACGCTGATACAGCGGTATGTGGTAAAGGCACGGCCGTCAGACCGCTGCGTTTTGATGATTCTCGATGTGGATAACTTTAAGAAAGTCAATGATATATACGGCCATCTGAGCGGTGATGCGATGTTAGTTGATATTGCGGACATGCTTCGCAGGCTGTTTCCGGAAAATGCGGTGCTGGCGAGAGTCGGCGGTGATGAGTTTGCGGTTCTCCTGTACCATGTGAAAACCATGGAGGAGGCGGCGGAGAAAGCGGACCAAATTCTCAAAAGCTTCCGGTCAATCTTAAAGCAGCAGAACGATATGATATCCTGCTCGATCGGTATTTCCACTGCGCCGGAAAATGGCGATAATTTTGCAAGCATCTATAAAAATGCCGATGCAGCCCTCTATCAGGCAAAGAGGCAGGGGAAAAACAGATATGCTTTCTATGCGGAGACGCTGGAGGACGTGATTCAGCCGGAGAGCCAGACTGATGTGGCCGAAGCGGCGGTGATGGATCAGAAACTGGCAGACCAGAACCTGACAGGTTATGTGCTGGATATCCTAAGCCGATCCCACAGCATGGAGAAATCGATCAACCAGCTGCTGGAGATCGTTGGGAGACAGGTGGATGTGTCCCGTGTTTATATTTTCGAAGACGACGAGGATGGAAGCATCTCATCCAACACCTTTGAGTGGTGCAAAGAGGGGATCCAGCCGGAAAAGGAGAACCTGCAGAGCATAGACATGGATTCTCTTGATCATTACTACGATAACTTCAGTGAAGAAGGGATCTTTTTCTGCAGGGATGTCAGTACGCTTCTGACACATCAGCGCATGCTGCTGGAAAGTCAGGGGATTAAGTCGGTGCTTCAGTGCAGAATCATGGACCAGGGAAAGCCGAGGGGCTTCATTGGTTTCGATGAATGTACGGAAAACCGGTACTGGACCGGCAGCCAGATCCGGCTGCTTCAGACGATTTCCAGGATTCTCGGTATCTTTTTGATGAAAGAAAGAGCCCAGGAACGTCTCTGCAGGGCGATGAACGGATTTTCCGCGGCGCTGGAGGAGCAGCGGGACTGGTTCTATATTCTCGATATGGAGACGTGTGAGTTTCTCTACACCAGTAAAAAGGTGCAGGAGCGGGATCCTCAGGCGGTAAACGGCGGCGTCTGTTACCGGGCATTTTTTGGAGCCGACCGGATGTGCGAGGGCTGTCCCATGCTTCTTCTGGATTCTGTCAGAACCAGTGCATCGAGCCTCGTCTGGAACCGGAATATGAACTGCTACGTGCATACGCGTGCCCAGTCAGTGCTGTGGCCGGGGGGAAAAGAGGCGTGCATGATCAGCTGCCGCATTGTGGAGGGGCTGGAAAAGCAGAGAGAAGAATTAGAACGTAATTAGTACATAATCTGGAGGAAGAAAGATGAGAAAAATAAGAAAATTCGTTTTGACGGCAGCACTGGCATGCTGCACGGTTCTGTGGTTTTCCATGGCAGCATTTGCGGATAATGCCCAGGAAGTGCGGGATTTTCCGGGATTTAACGGTTCCGGATCGAAGCAGACCGGACCGATCGAGGGAAGCATTTCCTATGACTGCTGGTATGATGAGGACGACAGCGATGACGATAACAGCGGACCGGGAGCCTATACCTATAAAAGGGGATGGCGCTACAGCCCGGGCGGCTGGTGGTTCCAGAACAGTGACGGAAGCTGGCCGTCCAACGGGTGGAAGTATATCGACGGAAGATGGTATATGTTTGACGGCGGCGGCCACATGATGACCGGATGGTATACCGATGGAAACGGATATAAATTTTATTTAAATCCAACCGACGATGGAACGATGGGGTCCATGAGAATCGGGTGGCAGATTATTGACGGAAAAGCGTACTATTTTAACACGATGTCCGATGGAACTCTGGGACGGCTCCTTGTAAATACAACGACGCCGGATGGATATCATGTGGGTACAGACGGTATCATGGCTCAATAAAGGGAACACGGAGGGCGGAGCTCCGGGAACCCCTGGAGCCTGACAGATCAGAAAATAGTTCGAGGATAGAAAAAGGCTGAACCTGCTTGCCGCGGGTTCAGCCTTTTTCATTTCGATTACAAACTCTAATTGCCGTTAGATTGTAATATGTGAAAATGCGCTCTGTATCCGGTCCCTCATGACTCGGGGCGAGTGTGATGTGGTGTAATGCATCAAGGAATTTCGTTTTTCTTGATATGTTTGCCCTTTGTTATCAGTATGGAACAGAAGTGATTTTCATCCGTTCAATAGATTAATGCATCAGCAAAAGGTTTTATTGCATCTATTTCAAAATTTTTTAAAATTTTTTTCTGAATCTGTTGTTTTAAAGATTCCAGGATGAAAATGACCGGAATCATGGATTCGCGGGATTCTGAAAAAAGCGATAAACGTTGCGGTTGCAAGCCCATGAAATCTATGCTATGATATCATGTGGTTTATTTCCGTCTTCTACAGACGAGAGAAAGGAAACAGTGAAAATGCACCAGTATCTGATTGTATGTCCGCTGGTATTTTTGGCCGGCTTTGTGGACTCCATTGCCGGGGGCGGCGGACTGATTTCGCTTCCCGCTTATTTAGCCGCAGGCGTTCCGCCTCATCTGGCGCTGGGGACGAATAAGATGGGATCGACCATGGGAACTGTGATATCCACGGCAAGATTTGCGAAAAGCGGATTTATTAAATGGAAGTTATCCTTATTTGCTGCGGCCTGTGCGATCGTTGGTTCCATCATCGGTTCCAATTTATCCCTGCTGGCAAGTGAGAAATTTCTGAAAGGAATGATGTTATTTGCCCTGCCGGTTGTGGCGTTCTATGTTTTGAAAAACAAAGATATGGGTGATAATAAAGATACAGGCAGCCTCCCGGAGAAAAAGATGCTGGCCGTCAGCATGGCTGCGGCGCTTTTAATCGGTACATATGACGGCTTTTACGGTCCGGGGACAGGAACATTCCTGCTTCTGGTTTTAACGGGAGCTGCCAAAATGGATTTGAGAACCGCGTCCGGCACGACGAAGGTGGTCAATCTCTCCTCCAACATCGCGGCGCTGGTGACCTTTTTGATCAATGGAAAGGTTCTGCTTCCGTTAGGCGTAACGGCAGGGGTTTTCTGTATCGCAGGCCATTATATCGGCTCCGGGCTGGTGGTTAAGAGCGGCCGGAAGATTGTAAGGCCGGTGGTTCTGGTGGTGATTATGTGTCTCTTTGTAAAAATTGTGAAAGGATAAGGGATCGTTATGAAATGGAAAAAATTTACGCTGAAGACCACGACACAGGCCGTGGATTTAGTCAGCAGCATGTTTGACGAGATTGGAATCGAGGGGATCGAGATTGAGGATAATATTCCGCTGACTGCGGAGGAGACGAAGGGAATGTTCATTGACATCCTTCCGGAGCTGCCTCCCGACGAAGGCGTGGCCTTTGTCAGCTTCTATCTCGATGACAGCCAGGACGTGGCCGGTATTCTGGAGCGTGTGGAAGAAGGGCTTAACGACCTGTCCATGTTTACGGATTTAGGAGAGCGCACCATCACCGAAAGCGAGACGGAGGATAAGGACTGGATTAATAACTGGAAGCAGTATTTTAAACCGTTTACCGTAGACGATATCCTGATCAAGCCAACCTGGGAGGAGATTCCGGAGGAGCATAAGGACAAGCTCCTGATTCAGATCGATCCGGGTACGGCCTTTGGCACGGGACAGCATGAGACGACCCAGCTGTGTATCCGTCAGCTCCGCAAATACGTGACTCCCGAGACGGTTCTTCTCGACGTGGGAACGGGAAGCGGAATCCTTGGAATCACAGCCTTAAAGCTTGGTGCAAACACCGTGTTCGGTACGGATCTCGACGAGAACGCCATTACAGCGGTGGGAGAAAATCTGGAGGCAAACGGGATCAGTGGAGAGAGCTTTACGGTTCTCCAGGGAAATATCATTGATGATAAGGCGGTACAGGACGCGGCCGGCTATGAAAAGTACGATATCGCCGTGGCCAATATTCTGGCGGATGTCATTATCATGCTTCAGAGGGAGATTCCGGTACACTTGAAGAAGGGCGGCATTTTCATTACCTCAGGCATCATTAACATGAAGGAAGAGGCAGTGAGAGCGGCATTTGCGGCCAACGACGCGTTTGAAGTGATCGAGGTGACGTATCAGGGAGAGTGGCTGTCAGTTACGGCCAGGAAGAAATAGGGAAGAGCGATGTATCATTTTTTCGTAAATCAGGAGCAGATCGGACAGGATACCGTCACGGTGACCGGCCCGGATGTGAACCATATAAAAAATGTGCTGCGCATGAAGCCGGGAGAAGAGGTTCTGATCAGCAACGGTGTGGATAAAGATTATGTATGCAGGCTTCAGACGATTACTTCGGATGCTGTGACTGCGGAGATTGTTACCGTTACGGAAGGCGGGACGGAGCTGCCTGCTAAGTTCTATTTATTTCAGGGACTTCCGAAGAGTGACAAGATGGAGTTCCTCATCCAGAAGGCGGTGGAGCTGGGCGTTTACCAGGTAATTCCTGTGGAGACGAGGCGTACTGTGGTAAAGCTGGACGCAAAGAAGGTAGAGGCAAAGGTGCGCAGATGGAATGCTGTCTCGGAGAGTGCGGCGAAGCAGTCAAAGCGGCTGATAATTCCGGAGGTGACCGGTGTGATGACGTTTCAGGAAGCGCTTAACTATGCGGGCGGATTTGATAAAAATATCATTCCGTTCGAGCATGCGGAAGGGATGGCGGATACAAAGGCGTATTTTGCCGGAATCCGGCCGGGGATGAGCTGCGGGATCTTCATCGGTCCGGAAGGCGGTTTTGAGGATGAAGAGATATCCCAGGCATCGGAAGCCGGCGTAAAGCCGGTGACACTCGGAAAAAGGATTCTGCGCACGGAGACTGCCGGGCTTGCGGTGCTGTCCGTCTTAATGTTTCAGATGGAGAGCTGACAAAGAGGAGAAATTATATGGACGTTTATTTTGATAATTCGGCGACGACAAAGGTGCTTGCGCCGGTGGCCGATCTTGTGATGAAGGTGATGACGGAGGACTATGGAAATCCGTCCGCAAAGCATGGTAAGGGAATGCGCGCGGAACAGTATATCAAAGAGGCTGCGGAAATCATTGCAGGTACATTAAAGGTGTCCCCGAAGGAGATTGTGTTTACCTCCGGCGGTTCGGAATCCAACAATATGGCGCTGATCGAGACGGCCATGGCCAATCGGCGGGCGGGAAACCATATTATCAGCACGGCGATTGAACACGCTTCCGTCTATAATCCGCTGGCCTATTTAGAAGAGCAGGGCTTTGAAGTGACGTATTTACCGGTGGATCATAACGGACATATCAGCCTGGAGGACTTAGAACGGGCTGTCCGCAGGGAGACCATTCTCGTATCCGTCATGTATGTGAACAACGAGATCGGAGCGGTGGAGCCGGTGGAGGAGATTGCGAAGCTCATCCATAAGATTAATCCGGCGATCCTCTTCCATGTGGATGCCATTCAGGCGTATGGAAAGTTCGTGATACGGCCGAAACGTCAGGGGATTGACCTGCTTTCCGTCAGCGGGCATAAAATCCACGCCCCCAAGGGCATTGGTTTTCTCTATGTGGACAGCCGGGTGAAGATAAAACCCCTGATCTACGGAGGCGGACAGCAGCGGGGACTGCGCTCCGGCACGGAGAATGTCCCGGGAATAGCAGGACTCGGAGCGGCGGCCCGCGAGATGTATCGGGATCACAGCGAAAGGCTTAAGCGGATGTATGAGATCAAGGACTATATGATCAGCCGGCTGGGTGAAGTCGAGGGGACTACGGTCAACAGCCTTCCGGGAGACCAGTCCGCCCCCCAGATTGTGAGTGCCAGCTTTTCCGGGGTGAGAAGCGAGGTTCTGCTCCATGCGCTGGAGGAGAAGGGGATCTATGTTTCCTCCGGATCAGCGTGTTCCTCAAATCATCCGGCGGTCAGCGGGACTTTAAAGGGGATCGGAGTTAAGAAAGAGCTTCTGGATTCTACACTGAGGTTCAGCTTCGGCGTGTTTAACACGAAGGACGAGGTGGACTACTGTATTTCCGTGTTGCAGGAATTGTTGCCGGTACTTCGAAGGTATCAGAGAGGCTGAGGAAAAAGAAAGGATTACTATGCAGTATAAATCATTTTTGATAAAGTACGCCGAGATCGGCGTAAAAGGGAAAAATCGTTTTATGTTTGAGGACGCTCTGGTGACACAGATCCGCCACGCGTTAAAGGATATTGACGGAGATTTTATGGTGGTGAAGGAGTCAGGAAGAATCTATGCCACTGCGGAATCGGAGTATGATTTTGACGAGGCGGTTGAAGCGCTTAGACGCATCTTCGGCATTGCGGCCATCTGTCCTATGGTCCAGGTGGACGATTGTGGATATGAGGATTTAAAGAAACAGGTACTTGCCTACGTGGATGAGGCCTACGAGGATAAGAATTTTACATTTAAGGTCAATGCGAGACGGGGAAATAAAAAGTACCCGGTTAATTCCGATCAGATTAACAGAGATTTGGGCGAGGTGATCCTGGACACGTTTCCGGAGACAAGGGTGGATGTTCATCAGCCGGAGGTCATGCTCCATGTGGAGGTGAGAAACCGGATCAATATCTACTCAAAGGTCATTCCGGGGCCGGGCGGTATGCCGGTAGGCACGAATGGAAAGGCCATGCTGCTCTTAAGCGGCGGAATCGACAGCCCTGTGGCGGGTTATATGATCTCCAAACGCGGCGTGAAGATTGACGCCGTCTATTTCCATGCGCCGCCTTATACGAGTGAGCGTGCAAAGCAGAAAGTCGTTGATCTGGCGAAGCTGGTTTCTAAATATTCAGGCCCCATTCATCTGCATATCGTGAACTTTACCGATATCCAGCTCTACATCTATGACCAGTGTCCCCACGAGGAGCTGACGATCATCATGCGCCGCTATATGATGCGGATTGCGGAGCGTCTGGCTGCAGATGCGGGAGCACAGGCTTTAATCACGGGGGAGAGCATCGGACAGGTGGCATCCCAGACCATGCAGTCCTTAGCCGCCACAGACGCCGCGTGTACCATGCCGGTATTCCGTCCGGTAATCGGCTTCGACAAGCAGGAGATCGTGGATGTGGCTGAAAAGATCGGAACGTATGAGACTTCGGTTCTGCCGTTCGAAGACTGCTGTACGATCTTCGTTGCAAAGCATCCGGTGACGAAACCGAATTTGAAGATGATTGAGCGCTCGGAAGAGAAGCTGAAAGAAAAGATCGACGAGATGGTGGAGACGGCCATAAGTACGGTGGAAAAGGTGTGGTGCTGATCAGGAGTATTTTCCGGTCAAAAAAAGCTTCAATCGTTTTACACGATTGAAGCGATTTACCAGCTGATTTCACTTATACCCGATAGTTTTACAGCGTATGACGGTATCCTGACCGGATTGGACTCCGGTTCGGTTTAAATTACAGACTGGTCAGGATCCGGATTAGTCAACGATGTATGGCTTTAAGATGTTTACGATCTCATCGACACTGCTCTCAGAATGAATGTTTAAGTCGATCGGTTTGGATAAGTCTAAACTGAAGATGCCCATAATGGATTTCGCATCAATTACGTATCTTCCAGATACCAGATCAAAATCGGTATCGAACTTGGTTAAGTCATTTACAAAAGATTTTACTTTGTCGATGGAGTTTAAAGATATACGAACTGTTTTCATGTGAAAAAACCTCCTTGAGATTGTTCTTTTTTTATCAGGGAATCCCCGCTTGTTCAAGTTCAATAGTACTGGCATATGGGGTAAAAGTCAATGGTAAATTTACATGAAAATAAAGATCACATACTGTTTATTTAGATAGGAGAAAACAAAATGAGAAAGGCAGCCCTGCATAACCTTGGATGCAAGGTGAATTCATATGAAACGGAGGCTATGCAGCAGCTTCTGGAAGAGGCGGGATATGAGATTGTTCCATTTGCCGAAGGCGCGGATGTGTATATCATCAACACGTGTTCCGTGACGAATATCGCGGACCGCAAATCGAGGCAGATGCTTCACCGGGCAAAGAAGATGAATCCGCAGGCCGTGGTTGTGGCGGCCGGCTGTTACGTACAGTCAGCGGGAGACGCACTTAAAATGGATGAGGCCGTGGATCTGGTCATTGGAAACAATAAGAAAACGGAACTGGTAAAGATCCTCGAAGAGTACTTTTCCCATGAAGGCCGTATCGAAGAAGAAACGGTGATTGATATCAGCGCCGCGAAGGAATACGAGGCTTTAACGATTCATAAAATCGCCGACCATACGAGAGCGTTTATTAAGGTTACGGACGGTTGCAACCAGTTCTGCAGCTACTGCATAATCCCCTATACGAGGGGGCGTGTGCGCTCCAGAAGGATGGAGGATGTGCGCGCGGAGGTGGAGCGTCTGGTGGCGGGTGGCTATAAGGAAATCGTGCTGACAGGAATCCATTTAAGCTCTTACGGTGTGGATTTCCGGGAGGAGGAGAGAAGGACACTTCTCGATCTGATTGTGTATCTGCATGAGGTGGATGGACTTCTGCGAATCCGCCTGGGGTCTCTGGAGCCACGCATCATCACGAAGGAATTTGCGGAGGCGCTGGCGGCACTTCCCAAGGTCTGCCCGCATTTTCATCTGTCTCTGCAGAGCGGGTGCGACGCGACGCTGGCAAGGATGAACCGCCATTATACGACCGCAGATTATCTGGAGCGCTGTGATATCCTGAGAGCCGCCTTTGACAATCCGGCGATCACGACCGATGTCATCGTGGGATTTCCGGGGGAGACGGGCGAAGAATTTCAGACGACGGAAGCATTTTTACGGACGGTGCATTTTTATGAAATGCATGTATTCAAATACTCCAGACGGGAGGGAACCCGTGCGGCCGTCATGCCGGACCAGGTGCCTGAGCCGGTGAAGACGGAGCGGAGCGGTGTCCTGCTCTCTCTGGAAAAGATCATGTCCCTCGAATACCGGAAGCAGTTCCTGGGGAAGATGACAGAGGTGCTGATGGAGGAAGAATTCGAATGGGACGGCCGCCGTTATATGATCGGCTATACAAAAGAGTACGTAAAGGCCGCAGTGCCGTTTGAAGAAGGCTTAAAAGGAGCCATGGTCTGCGGAACCTTAACAGAGATGGTAAATGATGAAGTAATTCTTCTCACTCGGTAAAAACAGGAATTTTTATTTTTAGGTTGCCGAAACGGGATTTATGGTTTAGAATAGAGAAGAACAGTTAAAGGACGTGATAACAATGGGCGATATTCATAATACACAATTTTTTGGTTCAGTACAGGAAAACAAACTGGATGTAAGCCAGGTTCTGGAACAGGTTTATATTGCCCTCTCGGAGAAGGGGTATAATCCGGTCAATCAGATCGTGGGTTATATCATGTCTGGAGATCCTACTTATATAACCAGTCATAAGAACGCCAGAAGTCTCATCATGAAGGTAGAACGGGATGAGATCCTGGAGGAGCTTATGAGGGTTTATATTGATACGATGCTTAAGTAGTTTGCGTGGAAGTCATAGAATACCGATTGCCGGGTACAGGAATAATTTGACTGTCAGATGAAGGAACGAACGGACTCTGACAGTTGTTTTTGTATCACAGGAAAGAGGTTCAAAAGGTTTGACGATCAGTGGGAATTGCGTCCTGCTGTGATGAAATGACAACGTCCGGGGGGATTATGACTCTGCACCGGAATCATGACAGTCTGATCTGCCGTGTTCCGCTGTGTGAGCTTCACCCTCGGAACTCTTTATGATGTGGAGAAAATGAGAATGAGAATCATGGGCCTTGATTACGGTTCAAAGACTGTTGGCGTCGCCGTGTCCGACTCCCTTGGCTTGACTGCCCAGGCGCTGGAGACGATTACGAGAGAAGACGAGAACAAATTGAGAAAGACTTGCGCCCGAATTGAAGAATTGATTCGGGAATATGAGATTGAAACCATTGTTTTGGGTTATCCTAAGAATATGAACAATACTCTGGGAGACCGTGTGGAAAAGACAGAGAGCTTTAAAGCCATGCTGGAGAGAAGGACGGGACTGCCGGTCGTACTCTGGGATGAGAGGCTTACAACCGTTCAGTCGGAACGGATCTTACAGGAGAGCGGAGTCAGACGGGAAAACCGGAAGGCGGTCATCGACAAAGTGGCGGCCGGACTGATTCTGCAGGGATATTTGGACAGTCTGCCGGGCGGCACGACCAGAGGAGAGTAAAGAAACGATGAACAGTGAAGAAAAGAAGATCACATTGGTGACAGACGACGGCGAGGCCGTGGATTTTTTTGTGTTGGAGGAGACCAGAATCAATGGTATGAATTATCTGCTGGTGACAGATGCGGCAGATGATGACGAAGAAGGAGAATGTTACATTCTGAAAGACTTATCGGAGAGCGGCGATGCGGATGCTCTTTACGAGTTTGTAGAGGATGATAACGAGATAGATTATTTATATAAGATATTTTCCGAACTGCTGGAAGACGCGGATGTGGATATTGAAAAGTGATTTTGAGGGACTCATATATGGATCAGGAAGTTTTTAAAGACATGCTTCGAAAAAAGGGACTCAAAGTGACGAATCAGCGCATGCTGGTACTGGAAATCATGGCGGAGCACCCGGGTGAACATTTAACGGCGGAGGAGATCTATGACCTCGCGAAAAAGAAATGCCCGGAGATCGGACTGGCCACGATCTACAGGACTGTGCAGGTTCTGGTGGACTTATCGGTAATCGATAAGGTAAGCTTTGACGACGGTTTTGCCCGCTATGAATTAGGGGGCCTTGAAAGCGAGTCCAGACATCACCATCATCACGCAATATGCAGCCGCTGCGGCAGAGTATTTTCATTTGAAGGAGACCTCCTTGATACGCTGGAGCAGACCATATCCGACACCATGGGATTTAAGGTAACGGATCATGAGGTAAAGCTCTACGGGTACTGCAGGGATTGTCAGAAGATCATGGAAAAGGAAGAACAGGACGGAAAATAATAGAAAATGGAGGTAACAGATTGAAGAAACAGGGCAGCAATGCAAAAATTAAGATCATTCCCCTTGGCGGAATGGAACAGATTGGTATGAATATTACCGCATTTGAATATGAGGACAGCATCATCGTGGTGGACTGCGGACTTGCTTTCCCCAGCGACGACATGCTGGGTATTGACTTAGTCATTCCGGACGTGACGTATTTAAAACAGAATATCGATAAGGTGAAGGGATTTGTCATCACTCACGGCCATGAGGACCATATCGGGGCTCTGCCGTACATTTTAAAAGAGGTCAACGTGCCTGTTTATGGAACGAAGCTGACCATTGCTCTGATCGAGAATAAGTTAAAAGAACACAATTTATTAAAAAACACGAAGAGAAAAGTAATCAAGCACGGACAGTCCATCAACCTCGGCTGTTTCCGTATTGAATTCATAAAGACGAACCACAGTATTGCAGACGCCTCCGCACTGGCGATCTATTCACCGGCAGGCGTGATCTTACACACCGGCGACTTCAAGATCGACTACACGCCGGTATTCGGTGAGCCGGCCGATTTAGAGCGTTTTGCGGAGCTTGGAAAGAAGGGGGTACTGGCTCTAATGTGCGACAGCACCAACGCCATCCGCCCGGGATTTACCCCATCGGAAAAGACGGTGGGCAAGACCTTTGACAATATTTTTGCAGATCATAAGTTTAACCGTATCATCGTTGCATCTTTTGCCTCCAATGTGGACCGCGTGCAGCAGGTGATCAACTCGGCAGCCAAATACGGACGCAAGGTCGTGGTAGAGGGACGAAGCATGGTGAACGTCATCGGAACGGCCAGTGAACTGGGGTATATTGACATTCCGGAGGGAACCTTAATCGACATCGATCAGCTTAAGAATTATCCGGACGAGCAGACCGTGCTCATTACGACAGGAAGCCAGGGCGAATCCATGGCGGCTCTTTCCCGTATGGCGGGAAGCACCCACAAGAAGGTATCGATTAAGCCGACCGACGTGGTGGTTTTAAGTTCCACACCGATTCCGGGCAATGAGAAGGCCGTGTCCAAGGTTATCAATGAACTTGCCATGAAGGGCGCCGAAGTCATCAATCAGGATACGCACGTTTCCGGACATGCATGTCAGGAAGAGATCAAACTGATCTATGCGCTGGTGCGTCCGAAATATGCGATTCCGGTGCATGGAGAGTACCGCCATCTGATGGCTCAGAAGAGTCTGGTACAGGCTATGGGAATTCCGAAGGACAACATCGTTATCATGTCCTCAGGGGATGTGGTGGAACTGGGACAGGAGTCCTGGGGCATCGTGGACCACGTCCAGTCAGGCGGAATCCTGGTAGACGGACTGGGGGTCGGCGACGTCGGCAATATCGTGCTGCGTGACAGACAGAATCTGGCTCAGAATGGTATTATCATCGTCGTGCTGACATTGGAAAAATACAGCAATCAGCTGCTGGCAGGCCCGGATATCGTGTCCAGAGGCTTTGTATATGTGCGGGAATCAGAAGATTTAATGGAGGATGCAAGAGCGGTCGTAAACGACGCCGTGCAGGACTGCCTCGACCGTCATGTCAATGACTGGGGCAAGATTAAGAATATTATCCGTGACAGCTTAAGCGATTTCTTGTGGAAACGCATGAAACGGAATCCGATGATTCTGCCGATTATTATGGAAGTATAGGCAGACGGGAAGTACAGGCAGCAGCTGTACAGGCCGCACAAGAAACAGGATAAGCATCAAAGAATCAGGACTTTCGTGATGAAAGGGATGACAGTATGAGCCGTGCTACAAAAGAGATCAACAGAATAACGGGAGCCATCATCGGGATATCCGGAAGGCTGATTGTCTGTGCGCTGGTCGTGCTGCTTCTTTACGAGGGCGTGACAAAGGGCTATGAGTTTGGTCATGATATTTTCTATGCCACGTCAGTGGAAGCCGCGCCGGGCAGGGACAGGAGCATTACCGTGGAGGAGGGGACTTCCATCACGGATGCAGCAAAGCTCCTTAAGTCCTACGGGCTGATTACGAATGAATATTCATTTGTCATACAGGCCATCTTCTTCGACTATGAAGTGAATCCCGGGACGTATACCGTGAATACATCTATGACCTCCAAGGAGATTCTTCAGATGATGAACGAAAATACCGGGGAAGAGGAAGAGAAAGAATGATTGTTAACGACAGAATTACGGACTACATCAATTCGCTGGAGAGAAGCAGGGGCCCGCTCCTGACGGAGATCGCGTCGAAGGCCAGGAAGGAACGGGTCCCGGTTATACGAGAGGAAACCGCGTCTTTCTTAATCTCTCTGGTGGAGTCGAAGCGGCCGGCGGCTATATTAGAGGTTGGCACCGCAGTGGGCTATTCAACGCTTCTGATGGCGGGCGTCATGCCGGAGAACTGCCGTATTACAACGATTGAAAAATATGAAAAACGGATACCAGAAGCCCTTCGAAACTTTGAGAGAGCGGGGGAGAGTGACCGAATCACTCTTCTCGCCGGCGATGCCGGAGAAATCTTGAAGAAACTTACCGGTCCCTATGATTTTATCTTTATGGACGCGGCGAAGGGACAGTATCTTGTATGGCTTCCCGAAATCATGAGACTCATGGTTCCGGGAAGTATGCTTGTCTCGGACAATGTGCTGCAGGATGGAGATATTATTGAATCCCGCTACGCGGTGGAACGGCGGGACAGGACGATCCATGCGCGGATGAGGGAGTATTTATATGAACTGAAGCATACGGACCGTCTGGCTACGTCGATTATCCCCATCGGGGACGGCGTGGCTTTCAGTGTTTTAAAGGTGCCTGAGATTACTAATGTGTGCCCGTCATCAGCGGGAGAGAAAGAGATGTAAAAAGATGAGAAAGACAGAACTGCTCATTCCGGCTGGAAGCCTCGATGTACTGAAGACCGCAGTGATCTACGGTGCGGATGCAGTCTATATCGGCGGAGAAGCCTTCGGACTGAGAGCGAAAGCAAAGAATTTTACCAACGAAGAGATTCGAGAAGGAATCGCCTTTGCCCATGAACACGGTGTGAAGGTTTATATTACTGCCAATATCCTGGCCCATAACGATGATCTGCCGGGGGTGGAGGCGTATTTTGAGGAGCTGAAGGAGATTGGACCGGATGCGCTGATTATCTCGGATCCGGGAGTGTTTGCCATTGCGAGGCGCGTACTTCCCGAGATGGAGATCCACATCAGCACTCAGGCGAATAATACGAATTACGGGACTTACCGGTTCTGGTACGAGCTGGGCGCCAAACGTGTGGTGACGGCCCGGGAGCTTTCCTTAAAGGAGATTAAGGAGATCAGGAATCAGATTCCGGAGGATATGGAGATCGAGAGCTTCATCCATGGCGCCATGTGCATCTCCTATTCGGGACGGTGCCTGCTGAGTAATTTCATGACGGGACGGGACGCCAATCAGGGAGCCTGTACCCATCCCTGCCGCTGGAAGTATTCCATCGTTGAGGAGAAGCGGCCGGGCGAGTATATGCCGGTTTATGAGAATGAGAGGGGCACTTTTATCTTTAATTCCAAGGATTTATGCATGGTCGACCACATTCCGGAGATGATTGACGCCGGGATCGACAGCTTTAAGATCGAGGGGCGCATGAAGACGGCGCTCTATGTGGCGACGGTGGCCCGTGCCTACCGGAAGGCCATAGACGATTATTTAAAGGATCCGAAGCTGTATGAAGCCAATTTAGCCTGGTACCGGGAGGAGATTGCCAAGTGTGTCAACCGGGAATTTACGACAGGCTTTTACTTTGGAAAGCCGGATGCGTCCGCTCAGATTTATGAAAACAGTACGTATGTAAAGGATTATACGTATCTGGGGACGGTGGCGTCTGTGGATGGCCGCGGATACGCGAGGATCGAGCAGAAGAATAAATTCTCGGTGGGAGAGACCATCGAGGTGATGAAGCCGGATGGAAGGAATCTGGCGGCTGTCGTTTCTGCCATTTACGATGAGGATGGGAATCCGCAGGAAAGCGCGCCCCATGCACGGCAGATGGTCGATGTGGATTTGGGGATTGAGATGGAGGAGTACGATATTCTGCGGAGATGTGAGAGTCGGGAAGAATAATAGAAAATTGGAAGGAGATTAAATATCCGGTGAATGATGTATGAGGTTATTCTGCATGATTCTCGGATATTTTTTATCAAATTGATAAGAGATTTCCAGTCTGACGGATGTTCAGTATTTATAAAATAGATATCATTTTCCAAAAAAAATACATGTTCAAGTGCCTTACACTTCTGTAATATAGAAAGAAAACAGATTGAGACTTGGAGAGAAGGGAGACGGAATGACGTGACAAAGATGAGAGAGAAAAATGGGATTTACGAGCGGCAGCCATTTGAACTTTTCGCCTATCATGACAAAAAACCAACGCTGGATCATTCGGTATTTCATTTTCATAACAATTATGAAATCCTGCTGTATGTAAAAGGAAATCTGGAAATATACATTGAACAGTCACGGTATCTTCCTGTTCCTGGAACCATGTTTGTGATAAGTACTGAGGAGGTGCATAAAGGTACAATTCTGGATTCAGAGGATTATGAACGCTATGTGATTCATGTGAGCTCCTCTGTCATACAGCCGCTTCTTGGATATGATGTGGATTTGCTGGCGTGTTTTCACGGCCATGAGCCTGGAAAGCAGAATGCGGTGGTCTTAAGCATGGAGGAGATTGTAGAATTCTGTGAACTTTTCAGTAAACTGAAACAAATCCTGGATACAGAGCCGTACGGAAAAGAAGTACTGAAGATTTCCTGTGTAGCGCAGCTTATGACTATGGTAAACCACGCGTTTTCCCACACGATCATGCCGGCCAGACCCGTTTCCAATTTAGCTTCCGGAATTATGGACTATGTGGAGAACCATATGAGCGAACCGCTGAGTCTGGAATCCATAGCGGCCGCGCTGTTTATGGATAAATACTATCTGGCGCACCAGTTTAAAAAGCAGACGGGAGACTCCCTGTACCATTTTATTCTTATGAAGCGGATTGCTCTGGCCAGGCGTCTTCTGGGAGAGGGGCTGCCGGTGACTGAGGTCTGTGATCGGTCGGGATTTAACAACTATAACAATTTTATCCGCACTTTTCGCAAATATGTGAATATGTCTCCGGGGGAATACAGGAAACATCAGACAGAGTAGCGCTTTCCATCTGGCAGTCGCTGCCTCCGTGGCGGAGCTGATAGGCGCTGGGGGTACAGCCGGTATACTTTTTGAATACCTGTGTAAAATAGCTCTGGCTGGAGTAACCGGATTCGCTGCCGGCCTCGGAGACCGTGGTCTCACTCTCTGTCAGCAGGCGGCATGCGTGTTGGATTCTTAATTCATTGACATACTGCTTAAATCCCTTTTTTACATATTTGGAGAAACAGGTACTTAAGTAACTGTAATTGTAACCAAATTTGTTGGCTATGGTTTCCAGCGACAGATCTTCTTTTAAATGTTCGACGATGTAGTCTTTGATCCGGCAGATATCGAAGGATTCTGCCGCATTTTTCTGTCGGTGCGGCTGGTTGGACAGCTGAGTCCACAGTGCTTTGATCTGGTTCTCATCCAGAATTGCCTTTGAAATATAGTAATCGGTGTGTGTGTTCCGCTTTTCAGGCAGCAATGCCTCAGAACTCATCAGCACGGTTGAGGTCTGGGGATATTTTATGGACAGGAAGACATACAGAGGCATCGTCTGATGGAACATAAGCATCTCATCAATAAAGAGAATGTCTGGTGTATGAAATGTAAAGTCCTGCAGAACTTCTTCTGAATCTCTGCCATAACCAAAGATGGAGACTTCCTCCGGAAGTGTTTTAAAAAGCATATCGAGTCCCCGGATTACCAATTCTTCTCTTTCCGCAATATAAATTTGTTTTCTTCTCAATTTATATCCCCCCCTGAGTCTTCTTACTTATATTGTTTCTGATTTTATTATAGTGAAAGATTATCGCGTTGTCTTTGCGGATGTTGGTAAAAATATCGCGTTTCTTGGCATGACCTGCTGTTATAAAAAATTATAAAAAAATATAAATAAACCAAAATAATCTAAAAAAATTTGGCTAATTTTTTTAATGATCCGCAAAAAAGGTTGAAAAAGTATAGGAACTATATAAGAATATCCATTCAAATTAAGCCAAAAATAATTAAAATATATAATAACAGCATAAAAGGAAGGAGAGGCTATGGAAAAGAAACGTATGAAGATTATATGGAATCAGGTGTTATGTGCCGGAAAAAAGTGCGGAAAGAGATGGTTTTCCGGTATCCTTGCAGTAATTCTGGCGGTATCCGGCGGTGTTGTGAGGGATCCCATGGAAGCACACGCGGACCAGATATCACAGGAGGTGACCTCATTTAAGACAGGGGAAGCATGGAAGGATACGGCGGGAAAACAGATTCAGGCTCACGGAGGGCTGATTCAGAAGTTTGGGGATACCTATTACTGGTATGGGGAAGATAAGACCAGAGGGGGCCGTCCCATTGACGGTGTCCGGGCATATTCCTCTAAAGATCTCTATAACTGGACTGACGAGGGGACGGTTCTGAAGGTTATGGAAAACAGGGAACAGTTTGAGATGGATGAGTACTTTAAGACTCTTTATTTCGATTATAACGATGCTGAGAAGGATGAGGTCTATTTGAATTTAAGATCTTCAAACTGCATCGTGGAGCGTCCCAAGGTATTGTATAATGAGAAAACGGGAAAGTATGTCATGTGGTTTCACAGTGACGGACCGGAGGCAGGGAAGGAGGAGGATTCCAGCGCCTCCCGCTACTCCAGGGCAATGGCGGGTGTGGCAGTCAGTGATACCCCGGATGGACCGTTCCAGTACGTGGACAGCTTTAAGCTTCATTGGGTAGAGGGATATGCTGGGGTACAGAGACGCGGTGATTCCCGAGACATGAATATTTTCCAGGATGAGGATGGCAGCGCCTACATTATTTATTCCAGTGAAATGAACGCTTATTTATATATTGCAAAGCTGACTGATGATTATATGGGACTTCAGACTCCAGCGGGAAAAGTTACACCAGAAGTGGGGAAAAGCGGTGACGGAGAGACGTGGCAGGCCAGGATTCTTCCTGATACCAGCAGAGAGGCTCCTGCTGTGTTTAAGTCTGGCGAATACTATTATATGATTACTTCCGGGACCAGCGGCTGGGATCCCAATCCGGCAAAATACTATCGGTCAAAGGATATTATGGCGGAAAAGTGGGAGGCTATGGGAGATCCCTGTGAGGGAGGTTCCAAAACAACCTTTGACTCTCAGAGCACATATGTTGTGCCGATTGATCCGGAAAATGGTTTCTATCTTTATATGGGTGACCGATGGAAGAATGGAGATTTGAAAAATTCCAGTTATGTTTGGCTGCCGTTGATAGTAAACGACGATGGAACGATTGTTATTAAGAATTATGATGAGTGGAATCTGGAGGAAACTCCCAGAACCATTATGAAGAAGTCAGAGGGACTTGAGGTATATTACACAACGGATCAGGGAAAGGTTCCAGCGCTTCCGGAAGAGATTACGGTAACCTGGCTGAACGGGCAGAAGGAGACAGCGGCCATTGTCTGGGAAAACTTATCAGCAGCAGATTTTGAGCAGCCGTTTTCCAAAAAAAATGTGTCGGGAACTGTGAAAGGCCAAAAGATTTATACGGATATTGAGGTAGTACCGGAAAATCTTGTCTATTTTGTGGACTGTGGAACAGGATCATGGGGACCGGAATCGACAGACTATCCGGAGATTGCGTCTAAAAATCCGGGCCTTTTAAATCAGGTGTCTGATCAGGAATACAAAGATGGCGCTGAATGGGGGTATGTGAAGACGACGGCAGCGAAAGCTCTGGTTCTGACTCCTGATAACGCTTCGGGAAAAGCAGAATCAAAATACGATGTTGGCGTCAGGACTGCGCTCGACTATATCACTTATAAGATGAAACTTACTGCGGGAACATACCAGTTTACAGCAGGTTTTCACGAGTGGTGGAGCGGTCAAAAGAGAACGATGAAGCCGGTAGTCACCTATACAGATGCCAGTGGAGCAGAGATGAGCGCAGAGGGTGGCACCTTTACAACCAGCGGTTCTGATATGACTGTAACAGAGGAATTTACAATACCGGCTGATGGAGTAGTAAGCTATACGCTTAAAAAGACAGCAAACAGTGCCCCGGTTCTGAGTTTCCTTGCAGTAGGGAAGACAAAGGATGCACAAGAGCCGGATAAGCCGGAAGAAGAAAAGCCGGAGCTTGTCTTATTTGCCTCTGCTTTCATGCTGAAGGGGGAGAACGAGGCCTCCAATATCAAGCTTAACTGGAATCCCATAGAGGGAGCGGCGTCCTACCGCGTCTATAGAACTGATGAAAAGGGGGAGAACCGACAGCTTTTAAAGGAGACAGCCGGAATCATGCAGGACGATTACGGTGTTTCTGAAGCCTCCTGGTATGTGACCGAGGCTCTGGACGAGTCTGGTGAAATTCTGGCAGTATCGGAGCCGGCAGAGGGAACGCCGGTAAAGCTTGGCGGAGAGATGAAGACGAGGAGCAATATGGCGCCAGGTTCTGATTTTGTCTATGACAGCAAGGCTGTGCAGGTATTTGCAGAAAATGGCGTTTCCTATAAGTATTCCATCGAAAAGGATGGAGAGACGGGAAAGAAGCTGGTGGAGTATCAGGCTCTGGATGGTGTGACCTATGACGCAGGCAGAACCGTCCTTTCCAGTAAACAGTATGAGATCATGGGCGATTGTAAATTCGAGGGCGTTGCCCAGATGCGAAAGGACGGAAAAATTATTATATGGGCACATTTTGAACCGGCCTCCGGCTACAGCAGAGCAGAGATTTCCTGCATGTCAGGGACGATGGGAGGAGATGATTTTACCTTCTATTCGGAGCGGCCCCATGGAAATGAATCAAGAGACTTAAATATATTTAATGACAATGGCACCTTATATGCCATATCTGCTGCGAATAATAACAACGACTTAAATATCTATAAGATCGATGAAAGCTGGACAAGAGTGCTGCCGGAATCAGAATTCCCGGCTATCACGGTATGTGAAGGGCAGCATAGGGAAGCTCCCAACATGGTGAAGGTGGATGGCTGGTATTATCTGTTTACTTCAGAGGCTAACGGCTGGTACCCCAGTCAGGGAATGTATTGCTCTGCTTCCACTATACAGGGATTAGCAGATGCGGCTCTCGTTCCGATTCATGTGACAACCTTCGGAACCCAGTCGGGCTGGATGTCCTCAGTAGGAGATAACAGGCTTTTGGTTGGAAGTGTATGGGCGTCCAGCGGACAGTTTGGAGAAGGAAAAAACTGGACAAAGGTATTTCCGGTCAGCTTTAAAGATGGTTACGCAGTCTATAATTACTATCCGGAGCTGGCATATAACGACGACAGAGTCATGGTACCGGTCCAGAATGGAAAAATTCTGTCGGCAGATCAGCCTGCGGGAATAGCTGACGGCGATGCGCCGGGAGAAGCTGGCTGCGAGGCCGCTCTGGTAACGGATGGCAGGAGCGATGACAAGAACGTTTACTATAAATCAGTGGAGAGCATTGGTGTGCCATATAGTCTGACTGTGGATCTGGGAGGACTCTGTTCTGTATCCCAGGTGGATGTATCCTTCCGGGAACCTAAGGGGTCAGATACGAGAAATTTATATAAAATTTACGGAAGTAAAGACGGAATAATATTTGATGAGGTCCTTGTGGATGCCAGCAGCAATAAGAATCCGGGATTTGACAGCCGGGCCGTAGAAAATAAGGGACTTTACCGTTACGTAAAGATTACGGTCAGCGAGGTCCGGGATATGAGGCATAACGATAACAAGGTTTCCTGGTCCAGGGGCATACACGAAATGACCATATACGGAACGCCTTCCGATATGAAAATAACCGGATATGAACCTGAAATGGCAGTGGATCTGGGAAGAAAACCGGAATTACCCGCAGCTGTCACACTGGAATACAGCGATGGGCGGACTATGGAAGAGCCAGTGGAGTGGGAGTATGTATCTGCTTCAGAACTGTCGGAACCGTTTGTAAAGAAGAACGTTAAGGGAACGCTGAGAAATTTCCCGGATATGACAATTTCAACCACTTTAGAGGTAATTCCGAAGGAGTTAAAGTATTTTATCGATTGTGGTACCGGTGACTGGGGTGTGAAATCAGAAGAATTTGAACGGATTTCTTCCGTAGAAGGAGTAAGCCTGTTTAATGATACTTCAGACCGCCAGTTCTCCTCTTCTGAAGAATTGACGGGACAGTGGGGATACAGCAGTAAGACGAGTGATACGTCCTCCTTAAAGCTGACTCCGGACAATACAACAGGTTCCTCTGCCTCCAAATACGAGGTGGGATTGAGAACGAATCTGAGTTCCGGAATTTCTTATAAACTGTATCTGCCTGCAGGGGAATACATGTTCTCCGGTGGTTACCATGAGTGGTGGTCGAACCAGAACAGAAAGATACAGCCATCGGTAATCTATGAGGATGAAAATGGACAGAGCCATGAGGAGAAGCTGTCTGTCGTATCGCTTCCGGGACTGGGCAGCGATGTGATGTCCTCTGATATAGTCAAAGTGCCGAAGGATGGTGTCGTGACATTTCAACTGAGTGCTGCCAGCAGTACAAAGCCCGTAATCAGCTTCCTTACTGTGACAATGATGACAGACGATAACCGGCCGGCCGGAAAAGTAACAGTATCACCGGAACCAGGAAGATATGAATTGGACGTAATTAAACCAGTAGAATTGACATCTGAGTCGGAGGACAGTATTTATTATACTCTGGATGGCACGGATCCAATGACTGGGGACGGAAGCGAGGAAGCGGCAGAAGGTGCAGAACTGTATGATGCTCCAATCTTATTTGAAGAAGAAGGAATCTATGAAATCAATGCCAGAAGTGTGAGAAACGCATCAGATGGTTCTGTTATATGGGGACCAGTTACGACTGCCAGATACAATGTCACGGAGAGCAGCGGACCAGTGGAACGGTACGATTCCGTTCCGGTAGGAAAGCCGTGGTATGACAATAATGGAGAGATGATCCAGGCCCATGGCGGCGGCTTTCTCCAGATGGAAGACGAGCAGGGGGCAGTCTACTACTGGGTTGGAGAAAATAAAGATCATAATGGCTCCAGCTTTAACGGCATTAATTTATACTCTTCCAGGGATTTACTGAACTGGAAATTCGAAAATACGGTGTTAAAGCCTGATTCGGAGAATCCTGCGCTCAGAGATAATAAAATCGAGCGCCCTAAGCTAATTTATAATAAGACAACGGGACAGTTTATCCTTTGGGGCCACTGGGAGACTGCGGACAGCTATGCTTCCAGCCAGATCTGCGTTGCGGTCAGCGATACGGTTAATGGGGACTATACATTCCTGGGCCACTGGAGACCAGGGGGTAAGGAAAAGAACTGGAGAACAAAATCTGTAAACGGTTCGACTATCTACGTAAAGGATGAGGAATATGAGTCTGCTGTGACGAATCAGGTTACACCGGATGGCAATATGTCCAGAGATATGACAGTTTACGTAGACGGAGACCAGGGATATTTAGTCAGCGCCTGTGCGGATAAACATTCCATCTGCATTTATGAGCTGAACGATGAGTTTACAGATATCTTACCGGGATCTGAATACCATGTGTTTGAATCCGACAAGCTGGAAGCGCCGGCAATCATTAAGTCGGGTGACTATTATTACTTAATGGGATCGGGCCAGTCCGGGTGGTATCCGAATCAGGCCAGATATGCCTATACGAAGGATATTTCCAATCCGGAAGGCTGGTCGGAGCTTGAACTGATCGGCAACAATACCTCCTTTTACAGCCAGCCTACCAATATTATGGAGCTGACATCACCCGCTGGACAGAAAAATTACGTCTACATGGGTGACCGCTGGAACTCCAAGAAGCTGGGAGAATCCACGTATGTGTGGCTGCCTCTGGAGATCGACGGAACTGACATGAGTCTGTCTTACATTCCGGAATGGTCTTTAAACGCGGAGGATGGAACGGTACAGTATGAGGAGGCAGTGGTGGTATCCACCGGAAAGCCTGTCACATGTAGCGTAGAGGGGCAGGAAGGATATGGTGTGGAGAAGGCAAATGACGGGGACTACTTTAATACAAACAAGTCAGGAACCAGCTCCAGTTATTTCAGACCGGTAAGCCTGCCATTTACGTGGACGGTGGATTTGGAAGAGGTGTATGATTTATCAAGAATTGATATCAGTTTTAATCACTGGAATGGATCGGAAGCGTATCACCAGTATCATATCTATGGAAGTGTTGATGGAAACAGATGGAAACAGCTGGTCGATGAATCTGATAATAAGACAACTGGGTTTAAGAGCCATGGATTAAAAGGCCAGTACCGTTATATCAAACTGGAAGTGATAAAAGCGGTGAAAGACAAGGATGGTCAGTCGGCAGCCTTTGCAGCCGGCCTGGTGGAAGTGGAGGTGTTTGCAGAAGCGAAAGCAGAAACGGCGGATATCACTGGAATTGAGATTACCGCGCGTCCATTTAAAACAACGTATGAAACCGGTGAAGACTTCAATTCGGAAGGACTGGAGGTTGCGGCGAAATACAGTGATGGAACTTCGGCGAAGTTAGAATCCGGTCAGTATGAACTGAGTGAAGTGGATACTCTGGTTACAGGAAAAAAGGATGTAGTTGTTACATATACAACCGGGGAAGGAAAGGTATACAGCGATACTTTTTACATCATTGTATACGATCCGGACGAGATGTATGCAGATAAGCTGAAGGTTGTGAAGCAGCCTGACAGAACAATTTACCAAACCGGAGAGGAATATGATACAGCCGGAATGGAAGTGCGGATTCTCATGAAGGCCAGCGCCAGCAATGCCGTCCCGACAAAAGTTAAAGAGCTTTCCAGTCAGGAGTATGAGCTGGAATACGACTTCGGGAAACCGGGGAAAGAGAAGGTGACGGTAGTCTATTATGGAATCGGTAAGAACGGGGAAGAACGTAAACTGACAGACACAGTGTTGGTCACGGTGATTGATGGAGAAACTGAGTACTATCAGACTGGCATTGCGGTCGAAAAGGAACCGGATAAGAAGGTTTATAAAATCGGCGGCAGCTTTGAACGGACCGGAATGATTGTTACCCGAACCATGAAGGCCAGCCCCAGCGATGCCAGTCCCAGCAACGTATCCTATACAGAAGAGATTGACAATTATCGTGTAGAGGGAGACGATTTTGCGGAAGCCGGAAAGAAGACCGTAAATATTCTGTATGATGGAACAGATCGTGATGGAAATGATAAGGTGTTTAAAACTTCTGTTACGGTGATGGTAACAGATTGCACCAGTGACGTAGTGGAAGCGGAATTTGAGACCATACGCAGCGGATTGTGTGAAGTCCTGACTGGAGAGAATGCAGCTTTTGCTACAGAGGAGGAAAAGCAGACGGCAGCAGCAGAGGCGAAAGAAAAGTTGCTCGGTGTTCTGGAAGAGAATGAAGGTGAATGGATCCTTACGGACGAAATTATGAATCTGATCGAGTCGATCGAAACGTATTATCTGATGGCATACACAAACGTCAGAAAAATAATAGAAGGACCGGCATTTTTAACAGACGGCATGAAGATTACAGGGGCGGGATTAAGCGCCAATCCCCAGTCTGATTACCAGCGGGTAGAAATTACCGTATCTGAGGCAGAAACTCCGGAAGGACTGGAAGAGATTGAAGGGAAACAGGCAAATGCCATGATGTTTGAACTGGCGGTAAATGGTGAAGCGGTCAGACTGGCGGCACCGGTTTCTGTCAGCATGAAAGTTCCTTACGGAATTCCTGAGGAGAATTTAAAAATCCTTTTTGTTGGAGAAGACGGATATACGGAACTGATCCGCCCGAAGGTAAAAGACGGTTTTATGGTATTTGGAGTTAAGTCCTTCGGTACGCTGGTGGTGTTCTCTGATACGGAGAATGGCGGCGGGGAAGTGGATGAGAAAACTCTGGATCATATTGCGGTAACGAAAAAGCCGGTGAAGACCGAATACAGAACAGGAGAGGAGTTCGAACCAGAAGGGATGGTGGTTACCGCTTATTACTCCGATGGGACGAAGGAGGTTTTAACGGAATACGAAGTGTCCGGTTTTGATTCCGGTAAGACAGGAACTCAGATGATTACTGTAACGTATAAAGGTAAGACAGCGGAATTTGAGGTGACTGTCAGGAAGAGACAGAGTTCCTACGGAGGATCCGGTTCGGGAAGTTCTTCCTGGGGTGTTTCTGCGGCCGTGCCAAATGTGCCGGGAACCTGGAAGCAGGACGAGAAAGGCTGGTGGTATGAGAAGAAAGCAGGCGGATATCTGAAAGCTGAGTGGGGACGGATTAACGGAACCTGGTATTATTTTAACGAGGAAGGCTATATGGAAACAGGCTGGGTTCAAACTGGAGGCCAGTGGTACTTCTTAAATGCCGATGGCTCTATGGTGGAAAATAACTGGGTTCTATCCGGTGATCAGTGGTATTACTTGAAGAACGGTGGTTCTATGGCAGCAGGTCAGTGGGTAACCTGGAAGGAGAAGAGTTATTATTTAAATCAGGATGGCACAATGGCTATGAATACGGTGACGCCTGACGGGTATCGGGTGGATGAAAATGGTGTGTGGATACAGTGAAAAACGGAATGGTGTTTAAAAAGAGGGCTGTCTAAGTTATTTTCACCTGGAGACAGATAAAACTCTCAAAAGTTTTGGCTGAACGGCTGTTGATATTCTGGCAGTTAATCATGTGCCGAATGTATATGCTTTAAGAGACATCCAGGAACTTTTATACTGGGATTATAATTTATTATTTATAGGAATTTCAATCGGGGGGCATGCATGCCCCCCGATTGCTGTTGCAGGAACAGATAAGCATTCAGTTGTGTTATTCCGGATACCTCCTGCCTTGGGCTGAATCATACTTCTGCTTTTTCTTGTAGAAAATCTTCGATTATGGTATACTATGAGAACTTACTGAGGTATCTCACGAACTTATCGGAGTCTGAACTCTGATGGAAGCGGAGGTTTTAATCATGACATGGATCTTATGGCTTTTGGCAGCAGCCTGTGTCATATACTATGTAGTTATCGTCATTTATTCGGGTTTTACCACTTCATTTTCCTTTATCTGGATGGTATTTGCAGCCGCCTGCCTGTTTCTGGCATTGGGCTGGGAATATTATATGAAGCATAAGGACCGGGTGCCGCTCTGGCTGCCGGTGTCGGTTATCACATTCTGCTGTACGGGAATTCTGGTGTTTTCCATGGTGGAGATCCTGATTTTTACAGGAGCGGCCAGCCGGGATGCGTCGAATCTCGATTATCTTATCGTGCTGGGAGCCAGAGTAAAAGAAGACGGGCTCAGCAAATCGCTGAAGAGCCGGCTCGACAAAGCGATCGATTATCTGGAGGAAAATCCGGGAACCGTGCTTGTGCTTTCAGGCGGACAGGGAGAGGATGAGCCGGTCAGCGAAGCGGCTGCGATGCGGGACTATCTCGTGTTTAACGGTGTGAGCGAGCGGCAGCTGATCCTGGAGACCCGTTCTTTCAGTACGGTGGAGAACATTGCCTACAGCAGGATTGCGATCGAGGAAGATCAGGCGGAGCGCAAAGCGCGTCATGCCAGATCCGACATTATCATGGAGCCCGGAACTTACGAAGAAATTTCGGATAAACCCATAAGAATCGGAGTTCTGACCAGTGACTTCCATGTGTTCCGGGCGGAACAGATTGCGAAGAAATGGGGGATTCCGGATATTTATGGAATTTCCAGCGAATCAGATCCTGTGCTGCTGGTCCATTTCTGTGTTCGGGAATGCGCTGCGATTTTAAAAGATAAACTGGTCGGCAACATGTAGAACCGCACCATTTGTGGTATGCTGTATGAGACTGGAAAAAAGCGGAATTCTGTTCTTCTTTTCTGCATGATAATGAAAACGCCGGAGAATGGGCAAGATGGTAATAAAGAGAAAATGTTAAGGAAGGAATATAGAATATATGAGACAGTTAGAGCATTTGACAGCCTATGAGGTTGTGGAAGAAAAACAGCTGGATGAGATGAATGCCACGGGAACCGTGCTGCGCCATAAAAAAAGCGGAGCGCGGATTTTTGCTGTGTCCTGTGAGGATGAGAATAAGGTGTTTTCCATAGGATTCCGTACACCGCCGGAGGACAGTACCGGAGTTGCGCATATTCTGGAACACAGTACTTTGTGCGGCTCCGGTAAGTTCCCGGTGAAGGACCCGTTTGTAGAGCTGGTAAAGGGTTCCTTAAATACCTTTTTGAATGCCATGACGTATCCGGATAAGACGGTATACCCCGTGGCCAGCTGCAATGAAAAGGATTTTCAGAATCTGATGGATGTCTATATGGATGCTGTGTTCAATCCCAACATTTATAAGGAACCGAAGATTTTCATGCAGGAGGGGTGGCACTATGAGCTGGAGAGTCCGGAGGCGGATTTAATCTACAACGGCGTCGTCTATAATGAGATGAAGGGTGCGTTTTCCTCGCCGGAGGAGGTACTGGACCGCTATACGAGAAAAGTTCTGTTCCCGGATAACTGCTACGGGCAGGAATCCGGCGGTGATCCGGCCTTTATTCCGGACCTGACATACGATCAGTTTTTGAATTTTCACAGGAGATATTACCACCCATCCAACAGCTACATCTATCTGTATGGCGATATGGATATGGTGGAAAAGCTGGAATGGCTGGATGACCAGTATCTCTCGAAATACGATACCCTGGAGATCGATTCCAGGATTCTGCCGCAGGAGCCCTTTGACCGGCCAGTGGAGGAAGAGACCCATTATTCCATCACGGACGGGGAGTCCGAGGAGCAGGCTACCTATCTTTCCATCAATACCGTGGTCGGAGATGATTTAGACCCGCATCTGTATGTGGCGTTCCAGGTCCTGGAGTACACTCTTTTGGACGCTCCGGGAGCACCGCTTAAACAGGCGCTCATCGACGCGGGAATCGGACAGGACATACTTGGCGGATATCAGAATGGAATCCTTCAGCCTTATTTTTCCGTGATTGCGAAGAACGCGGATAAGGAGCAGAAGGGAGAGTTTCTTGCCGTAGTAAAGGGAACGCTCCGCAAGCTGGCGGATGAGGGAATCAATAAGAAGAGTTTAAAGGCTGGTCTGAATTTCTATGAATTCCGTTACCGTGAGGCGGATTACGGTTCTGCGCCTAAGGGGCTGATGTACGGTCTTCAATGCATGGACAGCTGGCTTTACGACGGAGATCCCACGGTGCATCTGACCTATCAGAAGACTTTTGATTATCTGAAGCAGGCAGTGGATGAGGGGTATTTTGAGCGGCTGATCCGTGACTATCTGCTGGATAATCCGTTTGAGGCAGTTCTGGTGGTCAGTCCGGAGAAGAATCTGACCGCAAAGGAAGATGAGAAGACTGCCAGACGGCTGGCCGCCTATAAGGCCTCGCTTTCGAACGAGGAGATCGCTGCTCTCGTGGAGCAGACCAGGGCGCTTCGGGAGTATCAGGAGACGCCATCCCCTCAGGAGGAATTGAAAAAGATCCCCATGCTTTCCAGGGAAGACATCGGCAGGGAGCCGGAAGCGATTATCTGGGAAGAAAAAGAGGTCGAAGGCGTGAAGGTGATTCACCATAAGATGTTTACCTCCGGTATTGGCTATTTGAAACTGTTGTTTGATACCTCCCGGATTCCGGAAGAAGATTTGTGTTACGTCGGCCTGTTAAAATCCGTGCTGGGATTTGTAGATACGGAACATTATACGTATGGTGATCTGACGAGTGAGATCCATTTAAACAGCGGAGGCATCAATCTCAGTGTTACGTCTTATCCGAATTTAAAGGACGGCGCTGATTTTAAAGGCGTTTTTATCGCCAGCGTCAGAGTTCTGTACGATAAACTGGACTTCGGCTTCTCCATTCTCGGTGAGATACTGAAGAATTCCATTCTGGATGACGAGAAGCGGCTGGGAGAGGTGATCAGTGAGACAAGGTCGAGAGGCAGGATGAAGCTGGAGGGAGCATGCCATTCAGCGGCGGTAGCCAGAGCTACATCCTATTTCTCTCCGACATCCTATTATAACGATCGCACAGGCGGAATCGGGTATTACCAGTTTCTGGAGCAGCTGGACAGAGAGTATCCGGAGCATAAGAAGGAGATTATCGCCAGGTTAAAACAGGTGATGGCGCGTCTTTTTACCGTGAAAAATCTGCTGGTCAGTTATACGGCCGATGAGGAGGGCTTCCGGCTGCTTCCCGAGGCACTCCGGAGCCTGAAGGAAATGCTTCCTGAAGGCAGTGAGGAGACGTATCCCTTTACGTTTCCGGCCGGCAACCGGAATGAAGGCTTTAAGACGGCCTCCCAGGTTAATTACGTGGCCAGGTGCGGAACCTTTGCAGGAAGCGGATACGCCTATACGGGCGCACTGCGCATATTAAAGGTTATTTTAAGCTATGATTACCTGTGGATTCATTTGAGGGTAAAGGGAGGCGCCTACGGCTGTATGAGCGGCTTCGGGCGCTCCGGAGAAGGATATTTAACCTCTTACCGCGATCCAAACTTAAAGGAGACGAATGAAATCTACGAGGGGATTGTGGAATATCTGGAGCATTTCGATGTGGATGACCGTGATATGACAAAGTATGTCATCGGCACCATCAGCGATATGGATGTGCCGTACCCGCCTTCCACGAAGGGCAGCCGCGGTCTGTCCGCATACCTTTCCGGTGTGGATGAAGCCATGATGCAGCAGGAGAGAGATGAGATCTTAAACGCCACGAAGGAGGATATCCGGGCGCTGGCGCCGATCGTTAAGGCGGTTCTTGCCACTGGAAGCTTATGTGTGATCGGCAATGAGGAAAAGATAGAGGCAAATAAGGAGCTGTTCCATGAGACGGAGACCCTGTTCCACTCATAATAAAAACCAACTACGAAGGAGAATCAATGGATAATAATTATAAATCAGGATTTGTAACGCTGATCGGACGGCCCAATGTGGGGAAATCCACGCTGATGAACCATTTGATCGGTCAGAAGATCGCCATCACGTCTGATAAGCCCCAGACCACCAGAAACCGTATCCAGACCGTCTATACGGACGAGAGGGGACAGATTATCTTTCTGGATACTCCGGGGATCCACAAAGCCAAAAACAAGCTGGGCGAGTATATGGTGAGCGTGGCGGAGCATACCCTGAAAGAAGTGGATGTGGTGCTCTGGCTGGTGGAGCCGACCACATTTATCGGAGCGGGAGAACGCCATATCGCGGAGCAGCTGCAGAATGTGAAGACTCCGGTGATCCTGGTCATCAACAAGATCGACACCATAAAGAATCAGGATGAGATTCTGGAATTTATCGCTGCATACAAGGATGTGTGCAGCTTTGCCGAGATCGTTCCGGTGTCGGCGCTGAAGGATAAAAATACGGATCTGATGCTGGATCTGATCTATAAGTATCTGCCCTGCGGTCCTCAGTATTACGATGAGGACACTGTCACGGATCAGCCCATGCGTCAGATTGCGTCGGAACTTATCCGTGAAAAAGCGCTGAGACTGCTGAGTGATGAGATCCCTCACGGCATTGCCGTTACCATCGAGAAGATGACCGAGCGGAAAAACGGTATGATGGATATTGAGGCCACAATTGTATGTGAGCGGGACTCCCACAAGGGAATTATCATCGGCAAGGGCGGCGCCATGTTAAAGAGAATCGGCAGTGCGGCCCGCCGGGAGATCGAGGATCTGATGGATACTCAGGTGAATTTGCAGATCTGGGTCAAGGTCCGGAAGGAATGGCGTGACAGCGAGCTGTATATGAAAAACTACGGATACAATGAGAAAGAAATTTAGGAGCGGGTGATAGAATTGAGAGAGGCTGTCAGGCTTACCGGCATGGTGTTAAAGGCCGTTCCGTCCGGGGAGATGGACAAACGTCTGGTGATCCTTACGAAGGAACGCGGAAAAGTTACGGCATTTGCCAGGGGCGCCAGAAGGCCGGGCAGTATGCTTATGGCCTGCGGCCGTCCCTTTGCCTTCGGACAGTTTACGCTGTACGAAGGACGGGATGCCTATTCCCTGCAGTCTGCGGAAATCTCCAATTACTTTGACGAGCTATCCACGGATGTGGAGGGAACGTGCTATGGCTCCTATTTCCTGGAGTTTTCAGACTATTATACCAGGGAAAATATGGACGGCACGGCCATGCTGAAGTTGTTATACCAGTCAGTGAGAGCCCTGATGAAACCTGCGGTGCCCAATGAACTGGTCCGGCGCGTGTACGAGCTGAAGGCGATGGCCATCAACGGGGAGTATACGGAAAAGCCTCCCAGGGAAGTCAGCGATTCGGCCAATTACGCATGGGAATTCGTCGTGCTGTCTCCGGTCGAGCATCTGTATACCTTTGCACTGACCGACGCTGTGTTCGAAGAGTTCGGGCGGTGCGTGGAGATCAATAAGAAGCGGTTTATCGACCGGGAGTTTCACTCGCTCGATATTCTGGAGGCGATGACGGGGCGGCGGCCTCTGTGAGAAAGGCGGCCGGTGTTATAAGTATGGCCGTGAGTTTCTGCTGAGCTTTTTCTTTGAGTCAGGGGGAATAGGAGTGAATATAAAAAAACTGATCGGTGAGACAAATGCTTATGATAAAAAGCAGGCATTAGAGGAACGCCGGCCTAAAAGCTGGTGTAAAAGTGTAAGTGCATTTGCAAATGGGAATGGCGGCAGGCTGATTTTCGGTGTGGCAGACGATGACAGTATTACGGGATTGCGTGATGTGAGGCATGATTCAGAAGTAATCAGCGAACAAATAAAGAACAGAATAGATCCCATACCCAAATTTGATCTTGTGATTCAGGGGGGTGACGATAAAGAAATTATCGTTCTTGAAATCAGCAAAGGCTTGGAGACGCCTTATTATTATGTGAGTGAAGGGAGTCGTACTGCGTATCAAAGGGTGGGAAATGAGAGTATACCAGTTGATGCCAGAGGGTTGAAGGAACTGATCCTGAGAGGCAGTGATTCCACTTATGACAGCAGCATTTCACGGTATGAATTTAGAAATTATTCGTTTACGAAACTGAAGGCAGTCTACAGGCAAAGAACTGGTGAGAGTTTTGAGAATGACGATTTTATTTCCTTTGGGATTGTGTCGGAAGATGGAAAATTGACAAATGCAGGGGCATTGCTGGCAGATGAATCCCCTATTAGACATTCTCGTTTATTTTGTACGAGATGGAATGGATTAGATAAAGCGGCAGGAACGATGGATGCGCTGGATGATAAGGAATTTTCAGGAAGTCTGGTGGTGCTGTTGGAAAATGGATTGGATTTTGTAAGAACGAATTCAAAAGTGAAGTGGCAAAAGGCCGGTGAAGAAAGGATCGAATTGCCGGATTATCCGAAAAGAAGTGTTTTAGAGGGGCTGGTAAATGCATTAATTCATCGTCAATATCTGGATTTGGGAAGTGAGGTACACATTGATCTGTTTGATGACAGACTGGAAATTTACTCGCCGGGAGGAATGTGTGACGGATCACTTGTACAGGAGCAGGATATTGATAAAGTTCCATCCAAACGCAGAAATCCGGTTATTGCAGATATATTTAACCGTTTGAAATATATGGAAAGAAGAGGGAGCGGATTTAAGAAAATTCAAAGCGTCTATCAATCACAATATTTGTATACAGATGAAATGCGGCCTCAGTTTTACTCAGATAAAGACACTTTTATCCTGACACTGAAGAACCTTAACTATAAAAAAGGAGCCGAAAAAGGAGCCGAAAAAGGAGCCGAAAAAGGAGCCGAAAAAAAGCAGTTTCATAAGATGGAGGAAAGAAGAGAAAAAATACTGTTATTGATAAAACAAAATCCCCATATAACACAGGGAGAAATCATGGAAAATCTGAATTTGTCCAGAAAACAGGTTCAGAGTCTTATGAGAATATTAAACAATCAGGGACAGATCCGCCGGGTCGGCTCAAATAGAAATGGTTATTGGGAAGTTTTTCGTGAAGGCAGGGGCTGGTAAACAGTAATAAATGCAGCGAAAAAACTCCGGAGGATCTATAAACTATTGAAATGACGGAATGCATTTGGTATAATGCTTTCATATGCGCCAATTGCAGGAGGATGATGAATGAAAAAAATGAAAGCGGTCCTGGCGGTTCTCATCACAGCGGGATTACTTGCCGGATGTGCAGGAAGAGGGGGAACAAGTACCTTCGAGCCGAAGAGCAGCGGCATATTCGTGACGGATGCGGGAACATTTTCGACGGCTACCGTCGAGACGTACGACGACCAGGATTATTATAATGAAGAGGAATGGAAGACCTTCCTTGAGGAAAATGTGGCTTCCTATAATGCGGAACACGGAGAGGGAGCGGTTGCCCTGCAGTCATGCAGCTTAAAGGATGGTACAGCCAGCATGATCTTTGATTATGCGACAGGAAGCGATCTGGCCCAGTTTACCGCACTTTATGAGGACACTGCCAATTCAGTGAACTCCATCGATATCATTCCTGTGGCCCAGGCCCTGGAAGAAGCTGGAACTGCCGGAACGATCTTTATTAAGACGGCAGACGGCAAGACGGCATCTACGGATGAGATTGCGAAGAAGACCGATTACCACGTGGTCGCCGTGGATGGAGGACCAGTCAAGATTCAGACAGAAGGAAAGATTATGTATACTTCCGATGGAGTGAAATTAAACAGCAGCTTCATAGCAGAGATCTCGGAAGGAAAGAATTACATCATATTTAAATAAAGTATCCGGATGCGGATGGAATAAAAGAAGAGAGGTTTGAGGACATGGAAAAGACAATGGAGAAAATTGTAGCGCTGGCAAAGTCGAGAGGATTCGTTTATCCGGGTTCTGAGATTTACGGCGGCCTTGCGAATACCTGGGATTACGGTAACTTGGGTGTGGAACTGAAGAACAATGTAAAGAAGGCCTGGTGGCAGAAATTCGTACAGGAAAGCCCCTACAACGTGGGTGTGGACTGCGCCATCTTAATGAATTCACAGACCTGGGTGGCTTCCGGCCATTTAGGCGGCTTCTCTGATCCGCTCATGGACTGCAAGGCCTGTAAGGAGCGTTTCCGTGCAGATAAGCTGATTGAGGATTACATGGCCGAGCATGGCATCACGATCGAAGGCTCCGTAGACGCCTGGTCTCAGGAGGAGATGAAAAAGTATATCGATGACAACAACATCTGCTGTCCCAGCTGCGGCAAGCATGATTTCACCGATATCCGCCAGTTCAATTTAATGTTCAAGACCTTCCAGGGCGTGACGGAGGATGCGAAGAACACCGTATACTTAAGGCCTGAGACTGCGCAGGGAATCTTTGTAAACTTTAAGAATGTGCAGAGAACCTCCAGAAAGAAAATCCCGTTCGGCATCGGACAGATCGGTAAATCCTTCCGTAACGAGATTACACCTGGCAACTTTACATTCCGTACCAGAGAGTTTGAGCAGATGGAGCTGGAATTCTTCTGCGAGCCGGGTACCGACTTAGAGTGGTTCTCCTACTGGAAGCAGTTCTGTATCGACTGGCTGAAGGCGCTTGGCATGAAGGAAGACGAGATGCGCGCCCGCGACCATGCTCCGGAGGAACTCTGCTTCTACAGCAAGGCTACCACAGACATCGAGTTTTTATTCCCGTTTGGATGGGGAGAACTCTGGGGTGTTGCGGACAGAACGGATTACGACCTGACGCAGCATCAGAACACATCCGGTCAGGACATGTCGTATTTTGATGATGAAAAGAAAGAAAAATATATTCCGTATGTAATCGAGCCGTCTCTCGGCGCCGACCGTGTGACACTGGCGTTCTTATGTTCCGCATACGATGAGGAAGAGATTGGGGAGGGAGATGTCCGTACGGTTCTCCATTTCCATCCGGCGATTGCACCGGTGAAGATCGGCGTACTTCCGCTTTCCAAGAAGTTAAACGAGGGTGCTGAGAAGATTTACACGGAGCTTTCCAGGTATTATAACTGTGAATTTGACGACAGGGGCAACATCGGCAAGCGTTACAGAAGACAGGATGAGATCGGAACACCATTCTGCGTAACGTACGATTTTGATTCGGAAGAAGACCATGCAGTTACGGTCCGTGACCGCGATACCATGGAGCAGGTGAGAGTTCCGATCGCTGAACTGAAGAATTACTTTGAGGATAAATTCCGTTTTTAGGACGGAACCATCCTTGTGACTGAGCCGGGCTGACCGTCTCCGGATAAGAATACAGATCCGGGGCGGCCGGCCTTTTCTTATTACTTTCAAAGGGGTGATCGGATGATTCTAGAAAAATTAAAACGCATGGAAGGGTTTACCCACCAGGAGCAGGCGGTGGCACGCTACATTCTGGAGCACGTGGAGGAAATCCAGCAGATGTCCACCGAAGAACTGGCCAGAGTATCCTATACCAGTAAGGCTACGGTGGTGCGTCTCTGCAAGAAACTGGATACGGCAGGCTATCAGGAACTGAAACTGAAGCTGGTTTCAGAGCTGGTACAGAATATCCGTGTCAACCAGCTTCTGAACAGGGAGCCGATTACGGAAACGAGCACGCTGCAGGATATCCTCCATACGCTTCCCAAGCTGTACGACAAGGCGATTACTGATACAGAGCTGTGTATGGACAAGAATGTTATAAAACGCATCTGCAACCGTATTAGAACCTCAGACCGGATCGATATCTACGGAAATGGAATCAGCTATATCCTGGCGCAGTCAGCCGCATTTAAATTTGCCACCCTGGGGATGGAGTGCGCCGCTTACGACAGTGTCAATGCTCATTTTCTGTCTGCGGGGAAAACGAAGAAGACCGTGTCGTTTGTCATCACCTTTACCGGGGCAAATAAGAGTATGATTGATACCGCCAGATACTTAAAGGAGACGACAGAGACATATGTAGTTGGAATTGTGGGACGGCATAACGAGGAGATCCGCAAATGGTGCCACGAGATCGTGGAGATCCCCTCCCGGGACTCTCTGCTGAGCCTTAAGGTGATTACCTCCTTTACAGCCACCACCTATGTGCTGGATATCTTTTTCTCCATGCTGCTTGCCCAGACCTATGAAAGCCATGTGAAATCCTCGCTTGAAATGGTGTGCCACGAGACACTCCGGATCGGCGTGGATTACTGGAATTTGAAGGATTCACCGGAGGAAGAGGACAAGTCCATGATTTGAAGCCGTACACAGGCGTTCCTGAACCGCTGTTTCAAAAAACAGCGGTTTTTTTGGTGATTTTTGAAACGGTGAACCATTTCGTGTTTTGCGTAGTGAAGAAAGGGGAATGATGTGTTACGATGAGACCATCAAAAGAAAAAGGGGACTGAGTAAATGGATTATAAAAAACTTGCAGAAGACATCCTTGCAAAGGTCGGCGGGGAGGAGAATATCTCCGGTCTGACCCACTGTGCAACCAGACTTCGCTTTAACTTAAAGGATGAAGGAAAAGCACAGACGGAGGCACTCAAAAAGGTAAACGGCGTCATGGGCGTTATCAGTAAGGGCGGCCAGTACCAGGTGGTAATCGGAAGCGATGTAGCCAGCGTTTACAGGCCGCTTACGGAGCTGTGCGAAGTGACGGCAGGGGAGGGCGGTCAGCCTTCCCAGGAGAAAAAAGATGACAGGAAGGTTGTGGAAAAGCTGATCGACACGCTTTCCGGCATTTTTACACCGATCCTTCCGGCTATCACTGCGGCCGGTATGATTAAGGCGATTCTGGCGCTTTTGACGGCGTTCAGCCTGGTGGACAAGACGGGAACCACGTATCAGACCCTGAATTTTATGGCGGATGCGGCGTTTTATTTCCTGCCGGTCCTGCTGGCCAATTCGGCGGCTAAAAAATTCAAATGCAATCCGTACCTGGCCATGATGCTGGGCGGCATGCTGCTCCATCCGGATTTTGTCAATATGGTGGCGGCCTCGAAGGAGAGCGGAGAAGCGATTCGGATCTTCCTGCTTCCCATCACCAATGCGGGATACTCCTCCTCCGTACTTCCGATTATTCTGATCGTATGGTTCATGTCCTATGTGGAACCGATTGCGGACAGAATTTCCCCTAAACCTGTTAAATTCTTTACAAAACCGCTGATTACCGCGATTGTGACAGGGATTGTGGGTCTGGTGGTCATCGGGCCGATCGGAACGATTATCAGCAACTTGATCGCCTCCGGCGTACACGGCTTAAACAATTACTGCAGCTGGCTCGTACCGGCTCTGGTAGGCGCATTTACACCGCTCTTAGTTATGACGGGAACTCATTACGGCCTGATACCCATCGGTATCAACAACCGTATGACCATGGGATACGATACCCTGATTTATCCGGGTATGCTGGGCTCCAACGTGGCCCAGGGCGGAGCAGCTCTGGCGGTAGCCTTAAAGAGCAGGAAATCCGAGATCAGACAGCTGGCGTCCTCCGCCGGAATCACGGCTGTCTGCGGAATTACGGAGCCTGCGCTCTACGGTATCAACATTCGCTTCAAGACACCGCTGTATGCGGCCATGATCGGAGGCGGCGCGGGCGGCTTCCTCATGGGAATCTTAAATGTTAAGAACTACTCAGGCGGATCACCGGGCTTCCTGACGCTGCCCAGTTATCTGGGAGGCGATACGCTCACCAGCTTTTACTTTGCCTGTGCCGGTGCAGCTGTCAGCGTAGTAATCGCATTTATCACCTCTTACGTTCTCTATAAGGATCCCAGCGATGAAAATGGGGAGAGGGCAGGCGGTGAAACAAAATCCGCGAAGCAGGATTCTGAATGGGATTCTGCTGAAAGGAGCAGCGGAAAGGCAGTTACCATTGCCGCTCCCCTTACCGGCGAAGTGGTTCCGCTGGGACAGGTAAACGATCCTACCTTTTCAGAAGAGATTCTGGGAAAAGGCACTGCCATTCGGCCTGCTGTTGGGCGGGTGGTATCTCCTGTAAACGGAACGATTGCCACGATCTTTGAGACCGGTCATGCCATGGGGCTCGTGTCGGAGGACGGGGCCGAAATCCTGATCCATGTGGGGCTCGATACCGTAAATTTAAAAGGAAAATATTTCTCCGTGAAGAAAAAATCCGGTGACAGGGTAAAGACAGGGGACTGTATTCTGGAATTCGACTTAGAAGCGATAAAAGCCGAGGGATATGACGTGATTACACCTGTCATAATATCGAATCATTTTAACTACAGCGCTGTCGAAACCGTGGCCGGGGGCCAGGTGGAGGCGGGAGCAGATCTGCTGCGGCTGAGCGATGGAGGTAACAATGAGAACATTTCCTGATGACTTTTTGTGGGGCGGGGCAGTTGCAGCCAATCAGTGCGAGGGCGCTTATAACGAGGACGGGAAAGGCCTTTCCGTTCAGGATGTACTCCCCCATGGCCTGCGGGGAGAGCGGGCGGAAGGACCGTCTGCTGATAATTTGAAGCAGGAAGCGGTTGATTTTTACCATCATTACAAAGAGGATATCCGCATGCTGGCGGAGATGGGCTTTAAGGTGTTCCGTACCTCCATTGCCTGGACCAGAATCTTTCCTCAGGGAGATGAAGAGCAGCCCAATGAAAAAGGACTTGCGTTTTATGACGCTGTGTTCGACGAATGCCTGAAATATGGAATTGAACCGCTGGTTACGATCTCCCACTATGAGACCCCGCTGGGGCTGGCGGAGAAATATGACGGCTGGAGAAGCAGAAAGCTGGTAGAATTTTTCGAGCGGTACTGCCGCACCATATTTACCAGATATGGCGGTAAGGTGAAATACTGGCTGACATTTAATGAGATCAATTCACTTCTTCATGCTCCGTTTATGAGCGGCGGAATTAAAACACCGCCGGACCAGCTTACGGAACAGGATTTATACCAGGCGATGCACCACGAGCTGGTAGCCAGCGCCATGGCGGTAAAGCTGGGCCATGAACTGATGCCGGGGGCAAAGATCGGCTGTATGATCCTGGGAATTACCGTGTATCCTCTGACCCCCGATCCCGACGATATGATTGCGGTGATGGAAAAGGACAGGGAGACGCTGCTGTTTGCGGACATTCATGCCAGAGGAAGATATCCGAAGTATCTCTTAAACTACTTTGAGGATCACGGAATCTCAATCCGTATGGAGCCTGGAGATGAGGAGATGCTTAAGCATACCGTTGATTTCATCTCCTTCAGCTACTATTCCAGTATCTGCGCCACAACGCATCCCGAGTTAAGCGAACCGACCGGCGGAAATTTATCGAGAGGCTATAAAAACCCGTATTTAAAGGCCTCAGCCTGGGGCTGGCAGATCGATCCGAAGGGGCTGCGCTACACCTTGAACCGGCTTTACGACAGGTACCAGCTTCCGCTGTTTATCGTGGAAAACGGGCTTGGAGCCGAGGATGAACTGGTGACGGTGAACGGGGAGAAGACGGTCCTTGACGATTACCGGATTGATTACCTGCATCACCATCTTTTGCAGGTACGGGAGGCCATCCGCGATGGAGTGGAAGTCATGGGATATACCTCCTGGGGCTGTATCGATCTTGTGAGTGCCTCCACATCAGAGATGAGAAAGCGGTACGGGTATATCTACGTAGACCGGAATGACGATGGTACGGGGAGCATGAAACGATACCGGAAAAAATCGTTCTGGTGGTACAGAGATGTGATTAAGAGCAACGGGGCCATATTGTAAATAGTATTGCAGACCGGAAGTCCGGCGGAGATGAACAACATTCCGCTGGGCTTTTTTGCTGCGTTTTTTGGCGGCCTACCGGCTGTCCTGTATCGGAATTAATACATGGTAATAGTCTGAATGTATTAAAAATGAAGTGAATTTAATACATGTGCCAGCCGGATTTTGGCAATTTACATCAAAAATATCTTAAAAAAACAGCATAATCATGAAATAAATATACATTATAGACGATAAAAATTAATTATGATAATATAATATTATAATGATACTATATTTAAGATTCAAATACCAGGGATGTCCGATATTGTTTTGTAAATACGATAGCGTAGAAAAGGAGGAATGATCAATGCTTAACCGGGAAAAGGGGGCGCCGCCTCTGTATCATCAGCTAAAAGAGATTCTAAAGCAGGAGATTGAAGAAGAAAAATATAAGAAAGGCGACAGCTTTCTGACGGAGCGGCAGCTTCAGGAGAAATATGATGTAAGCCGCGTTACCGTCCGCCAGGCAGTCAGTGAACTGGTGAATGAAGGGTATCTGCAAAGCTCCAGAGGAGTTGGAACTACTGTAGTATTTAGTAAAATAGACGAAAATTTGAAACAGGTGATCAGCTTCTCAGAGGAAATGGGCCGCCACGGGATCACAATGATGACCAGCCACTGTGTTATGAGCCGGGAAAGGGCTGGGAAAATAGTGGCTAAGAACCTAAGAATGAAAAAGGACTGCTATTGTTATAGACTGGAGCGGGTTCGCTGTGCGCAGAATATTCCTGTAGTGTATTCGATCACGTGGCTGACTAACAAGTATCATCTTCCCATAGACAACGATTTGTACAAGGATTCATTGTATAAGCTCCTACAGGAAGAATACAGCATCGTGATAGCCGGGGGCAGGGATACGTTTGAAGCGGTTCTGGCTACGGAGGTGATTGGGAAATTCTTAAATATCACCCCTGGCCAGCCTGTATTTAAACGGATCCGAAGTACGTATGACCAGGATAATGATGTCCTGGAGTATACGATCTGCTATTATCCAGGAGAGAGGTATAAATATTCTGTAGAGCTGTGACGGAAATTCTGGGTGATGAACAATTTTTGGGAAACGAATTTTAAGGCAGACTTAGGCGGCTTTTACGAGTTTGCCTATACGGTCAGAACCATGGAGAACGTATCTGCGCCGGAAGCCCTTGAAAGCTGTGAAACAGACAATGAGGGACTTTTGGCCTTCTACATAGAGAAGGCGTAGCTTCATGCTGACCGGGAAAGGAAGAGTATGGAATCCTGTTATCTGATGATGGATGTCGGCGGTACCGGGATAAAGGCAGGGCTATTTTCCCGGTCCGGAGAGATGGTGGAACGCGTCCGTTCCTTTCCGGCAAGGGCGAAGGAGGGGCGTGAGGAGATATTCCGGAATTTTGCCTGTATCATACAGGAGATGGCAAAAGACCGGATGGTGGAAGGGATTGGCATGGCATTTCCCGGTCCCTTTGACTATGAAAAGGGAATCAGCCTGATGAGAGGGCTGGACAAATACGATTCGGTCTACGGGATTCCCGTCCGGGAGGGGGTGATGGAACAGCTGGAGAGAATCGGCAAAACCGAGAGCGTGGCGCGCGGCTGCCGGTTCCTGTTTCTTCACGATGTAGAAGCGTTTGCCATCGGCGCCTGTCGGCAGGGACGCATGGCCGGGTGTAAAAAGGTGATGTGCGTGTGCATTGGAACAGGCGCCGGCTCTGCATTTGTGGAAAACGGCCGTGTTGTAAAAAAAGCGGGCGGAGGCGTACCGGAAAACGGCTGGATCTACAATACACCTTATAAAGAGAGCGTGATCGATGATTACGTATCAGTCAGAGGACTAAAAAGGCTTACGGAAAGCGTATTTGCGCGGCCGGAGGCTGTTGACGGGGCGAAGCTTTTTGAACTGGCAGAGGCCGGCAGCGATGAGGCCGCGAAAGTCTTTGCTGCATTTGGTGAGAATGTAAGTGAAGCGCTGACGCCTTTCCTCAAGTCGTTCCGGCCCCAGGGACTGGTGCTGGGCGGACAGATCGCAAAGAGCTTTCCCCACTTTGGAATGCAGCTGCGTGAGGTATGCAGGCATACGGGAACTGCTGTATTTACCGAGCCGGATACTTCAATCCGCGCGATGGAGGGCCTGTACGCCGCGATGGAACGGGTTACCGGGGCGAAATGAATACAATGGAAGGAAACTAAGTTATGATAAATCGGGAAGGCTATGGAAATTACGATTTGCATCCATATAAAGAGATAAAAGGATATGAGGGACACGCCCTGGAAGGCGGCTGTGCTGTTCTGGCTCAGTTAAAAGCAGAAGAGAAAGCGGGAAAACGGGTGATCGTCTGTGATTTCTATCCCGGTGTGGACCGGGAAGAGGCTGCCGGACTTTTAAAACAGCTGGAACCGGCGCTGCTCATCGATGCAGACGCGTGCGCAGTTCCGGAAGAGGAACTGACCGCACAGTGGAAGGACTATTTAACCGATGACCGGGTCTTTGGCGTGATGTGCCATAAGAGCCTTAAGGACTGTTTTTCGGAGGAGAAGCTGGAAGCGGCAAGAAAAGCAGTGGAAGAGACGGAATCGGGTCTTGTGGTGGTGTACGGCACCGGCGCTTCCTATATTACATACGGGGATGTGTACGTATATTTTGATATGGCCCGCTGGGAGATCCAGCTTCGTTACCGGGCCGGAATGCCTAACTGGAATTGTTCCAATACCGGGGATCCGGTCTTAAGTAAATACAAACGGGGCTTTTTTATTGAATGGAGGCTGGCGGACCGCTATAAAAAGGAGCGGTTCCAGCGGTTCGATTATGTAGTGGATACCAATGAGAGAAATAATCCGAAGATGATCACCGGGGAAGCGTTCCGGGAGGCGCTCTGCAGAGTCAGCAGCGAGCCGTTCCGCCTGCAGCCCTACTTCGATCCCGGCGTGTGGGGCGGACAGTGGATGAAAACCAGATTCGGTCTGGACCCGTCGGAAGATAATTTTGCCTGGAGCTTTGACGGCGTGCCGGAGGAGAACAGCTTAAACTTAAAATTCGGTGAGGTGACGGTGGAAATTCCGGCCATGGACCTGGTGCTGTACCAGCCGGTAAAGCTGCTGGGTGACCGAGTCCATGCAAGGTTCGGGGCAGAATTCCCTATCCGCTTCGACCTTCTGGATACCATGGGAGGCGGAAACTTATCGCTGCAGGTGCACCCTTTGACCGAATATATCCAGGATCAGTTCGGGATGCATTACACCCAGGATGAGAGTTACTATATTCTGGATGCAGGAGACGACGCCTGTGTCTATCTGGGCGTTAAAAAGGACGTAGACAGAGACGCCATGTTCCACGATTTAGAGGAGGCGAGAGAGGGGAAAATCCTCTTTCCGGCAGAGCATTACGTGAACCGGATTCCGGTGAAGAAGCACGATCACGTTCTGATCCCGGCCGGAACGATCCACTGTTCCGGAAAGAATGCCATGGTGCTGGAAATCAGCGCCACGCCTTATATCTTTACCTTTAAGCTGTGGGACTGGGGCAGAGTGGGCCTGGACGGTCTTCCGCGCCCCATCCATTTAGAGCACGGAGCGGCGAATATCCAGTGGGACCGCGATACGGACTGGGTGTATGACAATCTGGTTCATCAGGAACGGACCATACGGGAGGAGGAAGGCCTTAAGCTGGAACGTACGGGACTTCACAGCCGGGAGTTTATCGAAACCCACCGTTACACACTGACAAAGCCGGTGGAATGTTCCATGGAAGACAGCGTTCACGTGCTGAACCTGGTGGAAGGGGAGAAAGCGTTTATTGAAAGTCCGCAAGGCGCCTTTGAACCCTTTGAAGTTCATTATGGAGAAACCTTTATTATTCCGGCGGCTGTAAAGAAATACCGTATCCGGCCGGCCGGAGCCGATAAAAAAGAACCGGTGGCTGTGATTGCCGCTTCAGTAAAATAAGCCTTAATCAATGGAGGAGTATCATGGATTATCAGAAAATCAAGAAAGTGCACGTCGTATACAAGACTCACTTAGACATCGGCTTCACGGATATGGGCCGGAATGTACTGGACCGTTATGTAAAGGAATATATTCCTCATTCCGTCCGCCTGGCAGAGGAGATGAATGGAGGAAAGGAAAAACGGTTTATCTGGACGGTGGGATCGTACCTGATTGACTACTATTTAAAACATGCGGATGCGAAGGCCTTAAGCGAACTGGAGGCCGCCATTGAAAGAGGAGATATCTGCTGGCACGGGATTGCCAGCACCACTCACACGGAGCTTCTGGACATGGATTTATTCCAATATGGCCTGGAGCTGGGCAGCAGGCTGGATTCACGTTACAAAAGACACACCATTGCGGCGAAAATGACCGACGTGCCGGGTCATACGATCGCAGTAGTGGATGCGCTGGCAGATAAGGGAATCCGTTTCCTTCATATCGGAGTCAACGCGTCATCCATGGTACCTGAGATTCCGCAGACATTCGTCTGGAGACATGGAACGAAGCAGATCATCGTCCAGTATTCTTCCCAGTACGGGGCGCCGGGGTATGTGGAAGGGATGGATGAGGTGCTGGAGTTCGCCCATACAGGCGATAATCTGGGACCGCAGTCGGCAGAGGAGGTGGAAGCGGAATACGAGCGGATTAGAAAGCTGTATCCCAACGCCGTTGTGGAAGCCTCCACCCTGGATGCGTATGCCGAAAGCCTTCTGGCAGTGGAAGAGACGCTGCCTGTGATCGAGGAAGAGATTGGGGACACCTGGATTCACGGCATTGGTTCTGATCCGTGGAAGGTCAGCCGCTACCGCGAATTAATCCGGCTTAAAGATCAATGGCAGAGGGAAGGCCGGTTTTCCAGGGATTGTGAAGGCTATGATGCATTTATGATGAATCTGATGCTGATCGCAGAGCATACCTGGGGGCTGGATTACAAGAAATATCTGGCCGACTTTAAGAACTGGACCAAGGAAGACTTTCAGAAGGCCAGGGCGGCGGACGAGACGACTCTGGAATTCTTAACAAACAGAAATGCACAGATGCGCGAAGTGCTGGACATTGATTTCAAACGGTACCGCGGCGGTGTCTTTACCGGATCTTACCGGTATTATGAGAGCTCTCATGAGGAGCAGAGGGAATATTTAAAGAAGGCGTTAGAAGAACTGCCTGCCGATTTAAAAGCGGAGGCGGAACGTGCGCTCACAGGCTGCATACCGGTAAAGGAAGAGTCCGAAGGCCGCAGGGTCTGCGTGGGAGAAATTCTGGAAATCGGCGGCTGGAAAGCGGCAGTCGATGGAAGCGGAGCCATAAGAAAACTGGAACGGGGAGGCAGAGACTGGGCAAAGGACGGAGCCATCGGCCGGCTGGGATATGAGACCTTCAATGCGCTGAACTGTGTCCAGAACTACTACCGCTACAACCGGGCATTCTATGAGAATGGCTGCTGGTCGGAGGGCGATTTCTCCAAACCGGGGCTGGAGTTTGTAGAAGATTTGGAGAACCGGTATTATGAATTCAGCGTCAGGGATTTGAGGGTCTGCGGAGAGGAACTTCTTATTGACCTGGCGGGGGACGCCGAAGCGGCAGAAAAATACGGCTGTCCGCAGGCGGCTCAGATAAAATACGTGTTTGGCCCGCAGATCACCTGCAGCGTGTCCTGGTTTGGCAAAGACGCAAACCGCATGCCGGAAGCCCTTTGGTTCGACTTTATCCCTGATACGGAGAACCCGAACCGCTGGCTGATGGAAAAAATGGGAGTTCCCGTCTCGCCGCTTAATGTCTTGAGAGGCGGCAACCGCCTCCAGCACTGTGTGGAACGGCTGGTCTATGATGGTTCCGACGGAAAAATGGCAATTGAGACTGTACATGCCCCGTTAGTCAGCGCAGGCGGACGGAATCTCTACGATGATTATCGCAGGCTGCCGGATTTGAGAAAGGGATTTTCGTTCAATCTGTTTAACAATAAATGGGGAACCAATTTCTGCATGTGGTGTGAGGATGACTGCAGATTTGAGTTCAAACTTGATATTTCGGAAAAACGGTAAGAGATATCGGAGGGGATCGGCCGTTTTTCCGTTAAGAGAGCGGCTGTGTACTCAGGCGTTCGCCCTTTCCAGTATCCATCCGGCAATCAGGCGGGTGAACGGCTCCATGTCGTACTCCTTTCCGGAAGCGGAGAGGACCTGCCGGTATGCTTCCCGGCGTTCGATACCGACAGTAACGGGACAGTAACCTTCAGAAGCCAGAATCAGGTTCATGAGAAGAAACGCAGTCTCTTCATTCCCGCGGTCAAATGGCTGAATATCAATCAGCCGTTTTCCGGCCATGGCTGCCAGTTCGATGGGGTGGAGCGAGGACTTTGAGGAGCGGATCTGATCCGCCAGATGGCCGGTCAGCCTTGGAACATCCTCCGGCTGAGGCGGCTGATATCCGCTGTCTGCATCGGCCGGCATGTCGGTGCGGTAGGAATCTGACGGAGTGGAGCCGCTTTCGGCTGCAGTTGTTCTGTGGAGTTCCCTTATGGTTTCTTCCGTAATGGCAATATCCTGTTGGCGGCCGGTTTTCAATTGATCCGCCTTCTGTAACAGTTCTTTTAATGGTGTCATGATGATTACCTCCTCAGGGCACATTATACCACACGGAAAGAAAAAGGTGCAACGGGATCTGCTTTATCTGCCGGACAGCAAAAGTCCTCCCGGCCGCGGCTGTATCAGTAAACGCTGCGGCTGGGAGGACTTCTTTGATTTCAATATGTCTTTTATCTCTGTCCCTTGTCGTAAGGCACGCCTTCCGCCTTCGGAGCCTGGGAATTTTTCGATGTAAATACCAGCACGATCAGCGTGATGATATACGGCACCATCTTGTAAAAATAGCTGGGAATTCCGAGGCTGCTTAAGAACGGAATTCCGGAGTATGCAGCCGCCACTGCCTTCATCAGTCCGAAGAACAGGGAAGCGAACATGATCTTGACCGGCTTCCACTGACCGAAGATCAGTACAGCCAGAGCCAGGAAGCCGTATCCGGCTACATCGGCGTTAAAGTTGGTGGAGGTCGGAACGACGAATACCAGGCCGCCTAAGCCTCCGAGCGCGCCTGAGATCAGGACGCCCGCATACTGCATGTGGTAGACGTTGATGCCCGCCGCATCGGCCGCCTGGGGATGCTCGCCGCAGGAGCGCAGGCGCAGGCCAAACCGCGTCTTATAAAGTACAATCGTGGAAATTACAAAAATTCCGATTCCAATGTAGGTGGTGATATAGGCGTTCTGGAACAGCAGCGGTCCGATAAACGGTATCTTACCCAGCACGGGAACGGAGGTGATACGGAAGGTATTGGTAAACTGTACCTGCTGCACGCCCTGGATGACGCGGGCCACGAAGATGGCGAACGCGGGGGCGAACATGTTTAAGGCGGTACCGCTGATAACCTGGTTCGCCTTCATGTTGATGGAGGCATATCCATGGAACAGGGAGAAAAACATGCCGGTCGCCATGGAGATTAAGACTGCCAGGATCAGCTGCATCTGGCCACTCATGGTGCCTCCTGTGAAGTGGATGAACAGGATTCCGGTAAACGCACCCATGGTCATAATTCCTTCGAGAGCGATATTGATGATACCGCTGCGTTCCGAGAACATGGCACCCAAAGCCACGATCATAAGAGGAATCATAAAATACATGGTCTGCTGAAAGATAAAATAAATAACACTCATGCGTCTCCTCCTCCTTTCGCCTGGGCCTCTTCTTTTTCATGGCGCGCCTTCTGCACCCTTCCGATCAGCATCTTCACCATAAGGGCAAAGGCGCTGAAATAGATGATAACCGCCACAATGATATCGATGATTTCCGTTGAAAATTCAAACAGCTGCAGATAGAATCCTCCTGCCGTTAAGTAGGCGATAAAGATGCCGGAGAACAGAACGCCGATCGGATTGCTGAGTCCCAGCAGGGCGACGGAGATTCCGGTAAAGCCTTCGGAAGCCAGAACATCCTTGATCTCGATGTGTTTTCCGGTTCCGGCCAGATAGAGGAGGCCGCCGGCCAGTCCGGCGATGGCGCCTGCGATCATCATGGACATGATGATGCTTTTCTTTTCATTGATGCCGGCGTATTTGCTGGCGTCGCGGTTGAAGCCGACCGCTTTCAGCTCATAACCGAATGTGGTCTTGTTTAACAGCAGATAAATCAGGATGACCACGATAATGGCAATGATGATGCCTCCGTTGACACTGGAGCCGGGGAATATCTTATCCAGTCCCATCTTCGGAATATTTGCGGTAGCCGCCACGTTTCTCGATTCATTCCGCAGATTGTTAAACAGCGGCTTGCTGCTCTTTACAATCCAGTTGACGAGATACATGCCGATATAGTTCATCATAATGGAGGCGATTACCTCATTGACGTTATAATAGGCCTTTAACAGACCCGGAACGAGCCCCCATACGGCGCCCATGACGACGCTGGCAAGCAGAGCCACAAACCAGTGCGCCGGCCCTAAGGAGGTCCACAGAATCCCTACGTAGACGGCTCCAAAGCCGCCCATGATAAACTGACCCGGCGTTCCGATGTTGAAGAGTCCCGTTTTAAAGGCAAAGCCAACGGAGAGACCGGTTAAAATGATGGGAGTCGCATAGTAGAATACCTGCCCGACGCCCTTGGCCCCGTGGGTAAACGCCCCCGTCAGAATCGTTGCAAATCCGGGCAGTGCCTGGGCCGGATTGCAGAGGAACAGGATGATCAGGCCGACGATCAGTCCCAGCACGATGGCAAAGATGGAAGATAGTACGCCAGTGTAATCCCGTGGTTGCTTCTGTTTCATGATTGGCCACCTTCTTTCTTTGAACCGGCCATGTAGAGGCCTAATTCCTGTACTGTAACTTTCTTGGGATCTAAATCAGCCACAACAGAGCCCTCGAACATGACGAGAATCCTGTCGCTTAGGTTCATGACCTCGTCCAGCTCCAGGGATACCAGCAGAATCGCGGCGCCCGCGTCACGCTGCTTGATTAACTCCTTGTGGATATATTCGATGGCGCCCACGTCAAGACCTCTCGTAGGCTGTACCGCCAGCAGGATGTCGTGGTCCCTGGTAACCTCCCTGGCCACGATCGCCTTCTGCTGGTTGCCGCCGGACATGCTTCGGGCGCTGGTGTAGGGGCCTTCGCTGCTCCGGATATCGTAACTTTCAATCAGCTTTTCCGAGTAACCGTAGATGCTGTCATTCTTTAAAAAAGAGTACTTCTGAAAATCCTTCTCAAAATACTGCTGGAGCACCAGGTTATAGCCCAGATTATAGTCCAGAACGAGTCCGTGTTTGTGGCGGTCCTCCGGGATATGGGAGAGGCCGTGAGTATTTTTATAGCGGATGCTCTTTTTCGTCACATCCTGACCGTTTAACAGTACCGTTCCCTCACTCATCTCAGCCAGTCCGGTGATGGCGTGGATCAGCTCTGTCTGGCCGTTGCCGTCGATACCGGCGATACAGACGATTTCACCTTTTCGAACCTGGAAGGTGACGTTGCTCACCAGATTCTTGGTGTGCCCCTCTTTGTTGGCTCTGACGGATAAATTCTTTACTTCCAGAACCACGTCTTTCGGGGAGGCGGGGCCCTTTTCCACAGTCAGATTCACCTTGCGGCCCACCATCATCTCGGACATTTCCTCCGGCGTGGTGTCTTTTACGTCTACGGTTCCGATATATTTTCCACGGCGCAGGACCGTGCACCGGTCGGCAACCGCCTTGATTTCGTTCAGCTTATGAGTGATGAAGAGGATGGACTTTCCCTCTTTCACTAAGTCCCTCATGATCTGCATCAGTTCGTCAATTTCCTGTGGGGTTAAGACGGCGGTGGGCTCATCGAAGATCATGATTTCATTGTCACGGTAAAGCATCTTTAAGATCTCGACTCTCTGCTGCATGCCGACCGTGATGTCGGAGATCAGCGCGTCGGGATCGATAGTGAGCTGGTATTTCTCACTTAAATCCATGATTTTTTTCCGGGCGTCGTCCATTTTCAAAAAGCCGTGTCTGGTAGTCTCCATACCGAGGACGATGTTCTGGAGAACGGTAAAATTATGTACCAGCTTAAAATGCTGGTGAACCATGCCGATGCCCAGCGCGTTGGCATCCAGCGGTCCGGTAATCTTTTCTTCTTTTCCTCTGACCTTAATGACGCCTGCTTCGGGCTGATAGAGGCCGAACAGAACGCTCATGAGTGTCGATTTTCCTGCTCCGTTTTCGCCGAGAAGAGCGTGAATCTCGCCCTTTTTCAGCTGCAGAGTGATGTTGTCGTTGGCGATGATGCCGGGAAATTCTTTCGTAATATTCAGCATCTCGATAATATAATCATCCATGGGAACCCCCTTGCAGTGCAAAAAAAGGAGATGGCGTAAGATACCCGTCTTCAGTTGTGACTGGGAAATCAAACGCCATCTCCTTTCTTATGCAGACTCGATTATTCTACGAAGTTGATAGTTGTCTTTTCAAGCGTTAAATCCTTGGTTGGGTCGTTGTTGTCTTCAGAAGGCTGTACGAGAGTGATCTTGCCATCCTTTAACTGAGAGTAGACCGCGTCGTAATCTGCCTGTGTGAAGTTCGTAAACTTGGAGGTCTCCATCGGAAGACCGATACCGTCGTTCTTTGCAGAGAAGATGCTGGTCTTGCCGCCCGGGAAGCTGCCTGCATAGAAATCTCTTACGCCGTCGTAAACAGATACGGAAAGCTGTTTCATAGCGGAAGTGATTACTGTGTCGGATTCATAACTCTGGTCAACGTCAACGCCGATGACCTTGGCGCTCTTTTCTTCAGCAGCAGCCATAACGGAGTTGCCTACTGCGCCGCCGCATCCGAAGATGACTTCCGTGCCGTTCTGATACCAGGATGCAGCCATGGACTGTGCTTCCGGTGTCGCCGCAAATGCGCCTGTGTAGTTATACATGATCTCGATGCCGTCCACGCCCATCTCTTTGGCTGCGTAGTCAGCGCCTTCCGCAAAGCCGTAGCCGTAACGGATAACGGCCGGAACTGCCATACCGCCTAAGAATCCCAGCTTGGTATAGCCGTCTTTTACTGCAGCGTATCCGGCGAGGAAGCCGGGCTCGTCTTCCTGGAACAGGATCGGCATGGTATTGGCTTCCGTTCTGTATTCAGAGTAGTCGCCGCTGTGAGGCTCGCCATCCAGAAGGATGAAATGTACGTCCTTGTACTGGTCCTGTGCCAGATAAACAGGCTCTTCAAATAAGAATCCAGGGCATACAACCAGTTTCGCGCCGCCTTCAATGGCCAGACCTATGGTCTCTAAGTAAGAGTCTGTCGTTCCTTCCTGAGGCTGATAGTACTTGTAGGAAATACCGTTTTCTTCGGCGTACTTTTTCATGCCCTCCCAGGCGCCCTGGTTGAAGGACTTGTCGTCGATGGTACCTAAATCGGTAACAAGAGCCAGTTCATAACCGTCGGAAGATTCCGATTTTACTGCGGTACCGGCTGTTGTCTCTGCTTCTGCCGCTTTTGTTTCCGCGGCAGTTGTCGTCTCCGCGGGAGCAGCTGTTGTGCTGCCGGAACCGGAATTCGAAGAACCGCATGCGCTTAAGGATGCCGCCATCAGGACCGCCAGTGTTACTGCTAATGCTCTCTTTTTCATAATACGTAATTCCTCCTATCGTTTGAAAGATTGTTATTAGAGCTACTATTACTTTACCATATTTTGTCGATAGAAACAACGTTATCGGGCGCGATTTTACAGAATTATTATAAAGGAGCTTGTCATTTAAAGAAAAAATGGTAAACTGATAAAGGATTTAAACAAAAGGAGGAATATTGTGCAGAAACTAAATCTCTTAGAAGAACCGGTTCCAAAGCTGTTTATCAAGTATCTGATGCCGTCCATCAGCGCAACGCTGGTTACTTCTATTTATATTTTGGCCGACACGCTGATGATCGGCCGCGGAGTGGGAGCCGTGGGAATTGCGGCGTTAAACCTGCTGCTTCCCTTATTCAGCCTGTTTTTTGGAACAGGGATGCTCTTCGGCGTCGGAGGAGGCGTTCTGCTCTCCATCTCGAAGGGACGGCGGGATGAACGGGCGGCCAGAGAGTATTTTACGGTGGCCCTCTGGCTGGCCGTGGCCTTTGCCGTCTTTTACATTGCAGGCGGACATCTGCTTTTCCGGCCGGTGACAGAATTTCTGGGCAGAAATGATACCATGGGGAATTACGTGGATGAATACGGACGCGTCCTGGTTACGGGCGCCCCGGTGTTCTTATTCTCAGCCTTTTTGCAGGCCTTTGTCAGAAACGACCGGGCGCCGAAGGTGTCCATGGCCGCGGTGGTGGCAGGCGGCGTGACCAATGTGATTCTGGATTATATCTTTATATTTCCAATGAAGATGGGGATGGCAGGGGCAGCTGTCGCCTCGGTGATCGGCTCCCTCCTGACGGTGGGAATCCTGCTGACTCATTTTTTCTCACCGGAGAGCACGCTTAAGACGGTGGCCCGCCCGAACTGGAGGAAGGCATGGGAAGTGGTGACAGCCGGCTTTGCCAGCTTCCTGCTGGAGATGTGCAATGGCGTGGTGACATTTTTATTCAACCGCCAGCTTCTTGTCTACGTCGGGGATCTGGGCGTCGTGGTGTATGGAATCATTTCCAACAGCGCCCTGATCGTGGCTTCCATCAGCAACGGCATATCCCAGGCGGTTCAGCCGATTCTTGCGACCAATTACGGCGCAGGCAGGAAGGAACGGTTAAAGGAGACACGCCATTTGGGTGAAATGGCGGTGACCGTGTCGGGCGTTCTCTTTACGGGAATCGGCCTTTTGCTGCCGGCTCTGGTGACGGCAGCCTTTGTAAAGCCTACGGCGGAGATTCTGGCCATGTCCGTCCCGGCCGTGCGGATCTATTTCCTGTCGTTCTTCGCCATGGGCTTTAATATTCTTTACAGCACGTATTTCCAGTCCGTGATGAAGCCGGGATACTCCCTGTTCATCTGTATGATGAGAGGGATGGTATTAAATGCTGTTCTTGTGTTCCTGCTGCCGATTGCATTCGGCGTTACCGGAATCTGGTCCGTTATGCCTGTGACCGAGTTTTTAACGCTTTTTGTCTGCCGTTTTCTTCTGACAGCACAGAATAAAAAACTTCCTTCTAACGGTCCGGCCGCAGTTTAAAGCTGTCTGTAAAGAGAAGCTTCAAAAAAATATTCTTATAGTCTTTCAGCCGCAGAAAGCTGTATATTCCGGCTTTCTGCGCAATTCGAAATAAATCCATGATGAGAAGATAGTATTCAAAATAAAAATGGAAGCGGCTCATGCATTCCGGTTTGACCACCAGGTGCATGAAGTCCCATTTTTCATAATTTTCCGTGGTGAGCCGGTCGCGGTATTCATTAAAGAGCGGCGTCCCCGGTATGGGTGTAAAGATGGAAACTCCCGTATAAGTGATCCGGTGTGCATGAATAAACCGCCGCATATTGCGGAAATCCTCTTTTTTAAAACGGCTGTCGATGATAAAAAGCCCCACCAGATTGATGCCGTATTTATGAAGAATCCGGATGGTCTGTATATTGAGGGCCTGCGAGGAATGCTTCTGGTAGGAATCCAGAAAGCTGTCGGAAACCGCCTCCAAACCGACCATGATGTAGCGGAAGCCGGCTTCTGCCAGCTCCCGGATCAGGGATTCGTGGGCGGCAATGAAATCGGATCGTCCGTAGCAGATAAAGGTTTTTTTGATATTCCGTTCCCGGAGCAGCCGGATAAAGGTTTTGAGCCTTGGAACATCGAATAAAAAGTCGTCATCGGCAATCTGGATGTGATCGCAGGGGATGGTCTCCAGCTCCTCAATGACCGCTTCTAAATCCCTCTGGCAGTAGGTACCGCAGTTGAGCTGGCGGCCGTAACAGAAGGCACAGTGGAAGGGACAGGACGATGAGGTCTTTAAGAGGGCGACAGGGGAGACGTCTAAGTAGCGGTAATGGCTCTGATAACGGGAAAATGTCGTGCGGTCCGGAATTGGCAGTTTGTTGATATCAAACGGTTTCATGGGATTTTTGCGCCAGAGGCTCTTATTCCGTGAGACTGCGCCATTTTGTGCCGTGCCGTTTTCCGGGAGGCAGCTCTGTTCCTGATAGCAGAGTCCGTCAATGGAGGACAGTTCCGGGGGACAGGAGCCATTTTTGAGCGGAATGATCCCTTCTGCCATCAAAACATCAGCAATCGCGTAGATATTGTCGGAACGGCATATGTATGACACCGCCGGATCGAAGAAACGTTCCGGATTCAGCTGTGCATGTGAGCCGCCCACCATGGTGATGCAGCCGGGACACAGCTCCTTTGCGCGCCGGACGTAGGAGAGCATGATGTTTTCCTGAGTAATATAACCGGTGACAGCAACCGCATCGGGGTTGTACTCCCTGAAAATTTCATCAAAACTGCGCCTGTTGAAGGATGCCTCATAGATGATGCTCTCCACATCAAATTCCTTCAGCATGGCTTTTATATACTCCAGTTCCAGAGGCTCTGTCTTAAGAGCCATATCCAGGCTGAATCCGCTGCCTGCGGCTTCCGGTTTTACCAGCAGAATCATATGACACCTCCCTGTTATGAGCAGCCAGCGTTCGCTGCGTTCAAATGCGCTGTTATCTGATAAAATTATATGGTAGAATAAGAAAAAAGGCAAGAAAGGAACCGTGATGGAATACTTATATGTTCTGCTCCTCTACCTCCCTTCCGGTTTTGGCCGCCTGACACAGAAGGCGACGGGGTACCGGTACACCCATGTGGCGGTATCGCTGGATGATACGTATACTCATTTTTACGCATTTTCCAGGCTGCGGGCCAGGACGCCGCCCATATCCGGATATATCGAGGAGAAGAGGATCTATTATACGCTGGGAGAGGATGTGCCCATCTACACAAAGATTTTCCGGGTACCGGTCTCGAGGGCGGGATATGAAAACGCCATACGATTCATGGAAGACGTGAAGCATGATCCTGAGATCATGTATAATCTGATCCATATGCTGCTGATCCCCCTTTTCGGCGGCCATCCGCTTTACAAGGCATACAACTGCGGGGAGTTTGTTGCCAGAGTGCTGGAGGAGGCGGGGATCACGCTCCACAAGCCGTATTACCGGTATACACCCAAACTCTTTTCCGAACTGCTGGAGCCGTATGTTCTGTTTGAAGGAACTTTGGATAACTCCAGCCGTGAGGGCCTGGAAGACGATTTTTTCCGGGAAACTCCCAAAAAAGAGTATCTTGCAAAGACTTTATATATTATCCGGGAGCTGCTTTTCCGCCAGGTCTTTCACCGTGCATCGAAACGGTTTCAGCCTGAAAAAGTCCGCTTTTCCGACAGCGGTAAACTGTGAGATTATACAGAAGGAAGAAACGGGATTTCTGATAATAGCCGGAACCTGTCAGATAATGGAAAATCGTATATACGAATGAAAATCGCATATCAGAAAATGACAGAATTTGAAAGCACTTTCATAAAATTGTACTGAAAAAAGAGCGAATTTTTGCCAGTAAATCAAGAAAACCCCTTTACTAGAAATTGAATTATGCTATAATATTGACAGGTCTTTCGCGCGCTTTTTTCTTACGGCGTGAAAGCGAACCGATAACTTTATTTGAGGAGGAAATACTTATGGCAACAAAATGGGTTTATTTGTTCAAAGAAGGCAGAGCCGACATGAAGAACCTGTTAGGCGGTAAGGGAGCTAACTTAGCAGAGATGACTAATTTAGGCCTGCCGATTCCACAGGGCTTTACTGTAACGACAGAGGCTTGTACAGACTATTATAACAGCGGCAAGAAGATTACGGATGAGATTCAGGGACAGATTTTTGACGCTCTGAAGACATTAGAGGAAATCCAGGGCAAGAAATTCGGTGATACCGAAGATCCGTTATTAGTATCTGTACGTTCCGGCGCAAGAGCATCCATGCCTGGTATGATGGATACCATCTTAAACCTGGGACTGAACGACGTTGCAGTGGAAGGATTTGCCAAGAAGACAGGCAACCCGAGATTTGCATACGATTCTTACAGAAGATTTATCCAGATGTTCTCCGATGTTGTTATGGAGATGAGCAAGACTTTCTTCGAGGGCATCCTTGATGAAGTTAAGGAATCTAAGGGAGCTAAGTACGATACAGACTTAACTGCTGATGATTTAAAGGAAGTTATCGCAAAATACAAATCTATTTATAAAGAGAAAATGGGCGAGGAATTCCCGCAGGATCCGAAGGTTCAGCTGATGGAAGCTGTTAAGGCTGTTTTCCGTTCCTGGGACAACCCTCGTGCGATCGTTTACAGACGTATGAACGATATCCCCGGCGACTGGGGTACCGCTGTAAACGTACAGGCCATGGTATTCGGCAACATGGGCAATACCTCCGGTACAGGCGTTGCATTTACACGTAACCCATCGACTGGTGAGAACGGCATCTACGGCGAGTACTTAATCAACGCTCAGGGCGAGGACGTTGTTGCCGGTATCCGTACACCGCAGCCGATCACGAAGCTGGCTGAGGATTTACCGGAATGCTACAAAGAATTCATGGCAATCGCTCACAAGCTGGAAGACCATTACCGCGATATGCAGGATATGGAATTCACAATCCAGGAAGGCAAATTATACTTCTTACAGACACGTAACGGCAAGAGAACTGCTCCGGCAGCCATCAAGATTGCCTGCGATTTAGTAGACGAAGGAAAGATTACACCACAGGAAGCAGTTTTAAGAATCGAAGCAAAATCCCTCGATCAGTTACTGCATCCGACATTCGACACCGCTGCATTAAAGGCAGGCGAAGTGATCGGTTCCGCTCTTCCGGCATCTCCTGGTGCTGCGGCTGGTAAGGTTTACTTCACAGCTGAGGACGCAAAGGCTCATCATGAGGCAGGCGAGAGAGTAATCCTTGTTCGTCTTGAGACTTCTCCTGAGGATATCGAAGGAATGCACGCAGCAGAAGGTATCTTAACCGTTCGCGGCGGCATGACCTCCCATGCAGCAGTAGTTGCACGTGGTATGGGTACCGCATGCGTATCCGGCTGCGGCGAGATCAAGATTGATGAAGCAGCTAAGTACTTCGAGCTTGGCGGACATACCATCAAGGAAGGCGATTACATCTCCTTAGACGGTTCCACAGGTAAGATTTACCTTGGCGATATCGCTACTGTAGAAGCTACCGTAAGCGGTGACTTCGGCAGAATCATGGGCTGGGCTGATGAGTTCAGAACACTCCATGTAAGAACAAACGCGGATACTCCTGCAGATACATTAAACGCAGTGAAGTTAGGCGCAGAAGGTATCGGCCTCTGCCGTACCGAGCATATGTTCTTCGAAGAAGACAGAATTCCGAAGATCAGAAAGATGATCCTTTCCGATACGGTTGAAGCAAGAGAAGAAGCATTAAATGAACTGATTCCGTTCCAGAAGGGCGATTTTAAGGCAATGTACAAGGCTCTGGAAGGCAGACCAATGACCGTTCGTTACTTAGATCCGCCGTTACATGAGTTCCTTCCGACAAAGGAAGAGGACATCGAAGCTTTAGCTGCTGACATGGGATTAACCGTAGAAGCGATTAAAGAGAAGTGTGCGGACTTACACGAGTTCAACCCGATGATGGGCCACAGAGGATGCCGTCTGGCAGTTACTTATCCTGAGATTGCGAAGATGCAGACAAGAGCCGTTATGGAAGCTGCCATCGAAGTAAAAGAAGAAGACGGATACGACATCATTCCTGAGATCATGATCCCGCTGGTAGGCGAGAAGAAGGAATTAAAGTTTGTAAAAGATATTGTAGTTGAGACTGCAGAAGCAGTTAAGGCAGAGAAAGGCTCTGACATCCAGTACCATATCGGTACCATGATCGAGATCCCGAGAGCTGCATTGACCGCTGACGCTGTTGCTGAGGAAGCAGAGTTCTTCTCCTTCGGTACCAACGACTTAACACAGATGACATTCGGATTCTCCCGTGATGATGCAGGCAAGTTCTTAGACTCCTACTACAAAGCTAAGATCTACGAGTCTGATCCATTCGCAAGACTTGACCAGACCGGCGTTGGACAGCTTGTGCAGATGGCGGCTGAAAAGGGCAGAAAGACAAGACCTGACATCAAGCTTGGTATCTGCGGCGAGCATGGCGGCGATCCGTCCTCCATCGAGTTCTGCCATAGGGTAGGCTTAAACTACGTATCCTGTTCTCCGTTCCGTGTGCCGATCGCAAGACTGGCTGCGGCTCAGGCGGCGCTTAATAATAAATAATAGTTGAAACTGCTTTAAATACGCGATTTACTGTTACTAAGCAAAAAAGAGAGCAAATCTTTTATGCAGGCATCAAGAGAAAACCCCAGGAGGGCAAGTCCTGGGGTTTTCATTTGGATTACAGCCGTTTCACAGACAGCGGATTGCCTGATTCCTGTTCAGTCACAATCTGCATGTTCACGTCCCAGCGCACTCAACACGCCCTCTGTCAGCAGGGTGTGTATCAGCCTTCCGACTTCGATGATCGGAACTTTTCTTCCCTCAGCCAGCCAATGGCTGGCAATAGCAATGACTCCGGCCAGATAGAATTCCAGCACATAAACCGCTTTCTCATCATTTTCCGAAATATTGAAATGCCGAAGAAGAACCGGCATCATCGCTGTTTTCACCCGTTGGGTAAACTTTGTGCTGTCGGGATTGGTAAGCAGCATGGCCACATACTTTTCTGTCTCCTCGTGAAGACTGGAGAAAGAGCAAATAAAAGAATCAGCAAAGTCGATCTGGTCAAAATTCATGTCTACCTTCTCTCTGATGTTCTCAATTATCTCGTCCTCAAGATATGTGAGCAGATCATTTACATCCCTGAAATACTGGTAAAAGGTGCTTCTGTTATATCCGGCTCTCCTGACGATTTCCTGAACGGTTATTTTTTCAATCGGGGTATGCAGATAGAGAGAGCAAAAGGCATCAACAAAGGTTTTTCTGGTGGCAGATGTAATTTCAGGCTGTTTTTTCATATAGGTAACTCCTTTACAATCCGACAATAACGCCTTATCTGTTGGTTGATTGGGCGGCGGAAAAATGGTATATTTTAATCATACAACAGTTGTCGGAATATATCAATGTTTATATGAACTCCAATCACACATTCCTCAAACCGGGGAAAAGGAAGGAAAAAAGGATGGATACGTATTCAAGCATTTTCACCCGTGCATCAACCCGTAAATTTGACTCGGCACCGCTTTCTGCCCAGGCACTGGAAGACTTTGAGACATTTATCACAGGTGTGAAGCCGCTGGTTCCTGAAGTGAAGCTCACCCATAAAATTGTGGGGGCAGACGGCGTGAAAGGATTGGCGCTTCCTAAAGCACCCCATTACCTGCTTATATCAGGGAGGGAACATCCGCTGCGGAATACAGCGGCGGGCTTCTGCTTCCAGCAGGCGGAACTGTACCTCTATTCCAGGGGGTATGCCACTCGCTGGCTTAACAGCGTCAGCCCCCGTCAGCCTGACCCGAATTTTATCATCGGCATCGCTCTGGGAAAGCCGTCTGAGCCGGCAGTGAGAGAGCCGGGCGACTTTGACCGCAGGCCGCTGGAGGATATTTCCAGTGGCACAGACTCACGGCTTGAGGCAGCCCGCCTGGCCCCGTCGGGTATGAACGGACAGCCGTGGTATTTTGTCGCATCCGGAGGCGTGATTCACGTCTATTACAGGCCGAGTCTCGGGGGGATTAAGGGAAGACTCTATCACCTTACCGATTTAGATGTAGGAATTGCGCTTGCCCATTTGAAAGCAGCAGGGGACCATGAGGGAAAATCATTCCGCTTTACGGTAAACCAAAGCAGTGCTCCAACGCCTCCGAAAGGGTTTGCCTATGTGGGGACGGTGGAATAGCAAATAAAAATAATGACAGAGAAGGAGATTTAAGATGGAAACCATGAAAGCGATTGCAAAGAGAAAGTCAACCAGAGCGTTTATGCCGGATCAGGCAGTTGCAGAACCAGAGCTGGATGCGATTCTTGCAGCCGGGTGCGCGGCCCCTGTAGGAGCCGGCGATTATTCGTCACTTCACCTGACAGTCGTCCAGAACCCTGAAACTCTCAGTAAAATCAGTGAGGCAGTCAAAGAGGCCTTCCATATGGACCGCGACGTTCTGTACGGTGCGCCTGTCCTTGTACTGGTATCGTCTTCGGAACCGAAGTTTCCCAATATCCAGTATGCAAACGTGGGCTGTGTTATGGAGAATATGCTGCTGGCTGCCACGGATTTAGGCGTAGATAACATCTATCTCTGGGGAGCGGTTAACGTGATCGCAAACATGCCGGAGCTGCAAAAAGAACTTGGAATTCCCGAGGGATTTACTCCGATTTCAGGTGCGGCCCTCGGATATGCGGCAGAAGACAGTCAGGCTGAAAAGAAACTGGAGATTACGCTCGCTATCAATTATGCGCCGTGACCGCGGCTTTTTGCCGCTTCGCATATGGAGAGAATACAGGAAATGGCATGAGAACTGGGATGAGTTATGCAGCCAATGCGGGCTGTGCTGCTATACCCGTTCCGTCACACGCAGGGGAGAGGTCAGAATTAATTTTGCCTCTCCCTGCGAGTTTCTCGATGAGAAAACGCATTTGTGCCGCGTATATGAAAGCCGTTTCCGCAGATGCCCGACCTGTCAGAAGGTAAATTTGTTTCGGGCTCTGTTTCATCCCTCGCTGCCGCCTGAATGCGCGTATGGAAAGACCTTTCGGCTATGGAAGTAACCGGGGCATTCTGCTTCAGCGGTGGCCGTCAGATATCCTCCTGCCCCGGTGCAGAAGAAAACTGGGAAGGCGTGATCCCTTCATATTTCTTGAACAGCTGGCTGAAATACTGCGGGTTGTCGCCCAGGCCGATCTCTGCGGCAATATCCGTCATCTTCATCTCCGGAAAATGAGTGAGCAGTTCACGGGCGCGCTTCATGCGCAGGTGAGTTAGTCTGACCAGAATTTATTGAACCTGATTCATATTAAGGACAGGGATGATACTTCGACAGCAGCATATTTCATGGATATGTTCGAAGATATGTTTATCAATTTGGAAAAGTAAGACTGCAAAACCTCAGGACGATCCTGAGGTTTTGTTTTTTAATATCGCGGCAAAAAAATGCCCATTCGCGGCCACATAACGCCGCCCCCTCCTCAAACCGCTATAATAAAACCATCAAATAACAGAGCAGCCGGTATCTTAAAACACAGAGCAAGGTCTTTCACCAGCTTAGTGGACGTGGTACAATAGCAGATACGGAATATCACAGTAGAAAGCCCGGCAGCAGGATTATATTCCGGAAAGGAACGGCGGTATATGTACGAACTCAAAGATAAGAAAAAAGAAGGAACCCGAAAGCCCATATGGAAGAAAGCGGCGGCGTGTGTCATGGCGCTGATCCTGTTTTTCATCTGTTCTGCCATGCTTTATGTGACGAAGCTGGCTTCCACCATACAGAAGATCCCGGATGCGGATATCAAGGAAATCAAAAATGATAATCTGAAAGAAGAGACGGAAGAAAAGATGGGCGGCTATTGGACCGTGGCCATTTTCGGCGTGGACAGCCGTGACGGAAACTTAGGCAGGGGAACCAACGCTGATACACAGATGGTCCTGACTGTAAAACGGGACAGCGGAGAAATCCGGCTGGCGTCGGTTTACCGGGATACGCTGCTGATGAGCAACGTGGCCGAAGGCAAATGCAGAAAGATTAACTCCAGCTATGCAGAGGGCGGACCGGAGCAGGCAGTCACGGCACTGAATGAGAATCTGGATTTAGATATCATGGACTACGTATCATTCTCCTGGTCGGCGGCGGCGGATGCAGTCAACCTTCTGGGCGGGATCGACATGGATATTACAAAGGCGGAATATGCCTACATCAACTCGTTTATTACAGAGACCGTGGAACGTACCGGGATCCCTTCGGTCCATTTAACCGGCCCTGGACTGACCCATTTAGACGGAGTCCAGGCGGTGGCCTACTGCAGGCTGCGCCTGATGGACACGGATATGCAGAGGACGGAGAGGCAGAGAAAGGTGATAGAGGCGGTTCTGGAAAAACTGAAAACCGCGGATTTGGCCACGATCAACCGTCTGCTTGAGACGGTGCTGCCGCAGGTTTCCACAAGCATAACCATGGCGGACGGCCTCTCTCTGGGAAAGAACGCCGGGAAGTACCATATGGTAAAAACGGAGGGATTCCCACAGGAGTATGGAACGGCCACCATTGGAAAACTGGGCCACTGTGTGATTCCCAATACACTGGAGACCAATGTGGCCGGGCTTCATAAATTCCTGTATGAGGATGAGGATTACCAGATATCGGACCGGGTGAGAGAAATCGGTCGGGAAATTGTAAAACAGGCAGTGGGAGAGTGAGGTGATGATACAGTTGGTACGGATAGCGGTTTGTGATGACGAGCCCGCATTTGCGGAGCGGGTAAAAATACTGATTGAAGCGGAATGCCGCGGACTGGGCGTTTCGGCGGAGGTTTCCCTCTATACAGACAGTGGTATGCTGGCATACGATATCGGAGAAAAACGGTATTTTGACATGCTTTTTCTCGATATTGAGATGCCGGGGCTTTCCGGCATGGAGCTGGCGGATCTCATCAAAGCTTCACTGCCGCAGGCACTCGTTTCCTTTATAACCTCCCATACAAAGTACGCGGTGAAGTCTTTTGAACTCTCTATTTTCCGGTATATTCCCAAGGCGGAGGTGGAAAGCTGCCTCCCCATGGCGGTTTCGGATGGGATACGGCTGCTCTCCTGGAAAGTGAAGGAGTGCTACGTGGTGGAGACGCCGCGCCAGATCATAAAGGTGGCGGTGAGCGATATCCTTTATATTTATAAAAAACAGAAGTACTCTGTTATGGTTCTGGAGGACGAGGAGATCCCGGTGCGGAAAGCTCTTGGGCAGCTGAAAGAGGAGCTGGACAGGGAGGAATTCCTGATGATCGAGAGGGGCTATGTGATCAACTTGTATCATGTATGGAAAATGGAGGGCACATCGGTGGTTCTTGACAATAAAACCGTGCTCCCGGTGAGCCAGAATCATGCGAAAGAAGTGAGAGAGACCATCACCGGTTTCTTCCGGAGGCATTTATGAATACCCTATTCAAGCTTTGCGAACTGGCAGCCTATTTTTTCGAGGCTCTGATCTGTTACTTTTTTATCCAGCTGTTTTTTCCTGAAAAGGCTAAAGGGAAGATCCGCTTTTTTCTGCTGTCCGGCGTGCTGCTGGTGACTGTTTTCATTGCGGATTCCCTGCATGTCTTCCCGTTTCTCGTTACCCTGTGGTTTGTGTTCTATATCTGCATGACGACGGTGCTTATCTTCCATGTAGATGTGTTTTACGCCGTTTCCCTGGTGAGCTTCTATATTCTGTGCGTCTATATTATTGATTTTTTCTGTATCTCCGTGATGGGCGTATTTTTAAAGAACCAGCAGTTTGCCCAGATGGTGATCGCCCAGCTGTCGCAGTGGCGGCTGGTGTATCAGGCGGCGGATAAACTGCTGCTGACTGCAGCGTATTTTCTGGCGAGGAAGGCATTTCGCAGGAAACTGGCCTACAATCCGGGAATGCTGTTTTTGACATCCGGACTGGGATTATGCGGCGTTGGGTTCCTGTCGTGGCTTACCATTCAGGAGACGAGCCTCCATGCGCTGTTTGGGTGGAGTATGTGTATTATTCTGCTGTTTCTCATCTATTTTCTCCTGCTGTTTTACTCGAAATATGTAGAGGAACAGAAGCAGCGTCTTGCGCTGGAGATGAAAGAGCAGATGATCGACAGGGAGTACGATTTGATGGTGCGGCAGCAGAGGGAGCAGGAGGAACTGTCCCACGATATGAAAAATCATCTGCTTGTGCTTTCTTCCATGATTGGTGAGGGAAAGCTTGAAGAAGCGGAGATGTATCTGGAGCAGATGGGAGAGCCGCTGCGTCAGTTGGAGATGATGGTGTGGACTGGCGATCCCGTTCTGGATGTGCTGCTGAATAATGCCAGAAGCAGCGCGATAAAAAAGAAAATCCGTTTTACCATTCAGGCGGACGCCCTGACGCTGGGAGATATGGAAGACCGGGAGAAGTGCAGCTTATTTTCCAACCTGCTGGATAACGCTGTGGAGGCGGCTGATCAAGTGGAAGCAGGGGAACGCTGGATTGCCGTTAAGATACGGAGAACGGGAGAAATGGTATTCATTGAGCTGTCCAATTCCATGGCCGGTTCGCCTTCCGTTAAGGATAACCGTCTGGTTACAACGAAACGGCAGGGAACCGGCCATGGGCTGGGATTAAAGAGCGCAGAGCGGGTGGTGGAAAAATACGGTGGAAGCCTGGTCTGCGAGTATGGGGATGACGTTTTTACTGTATTAGTAAGCTTTTTAGGTGGTTTTCCAGAACTTCCATGATCCGGCTGTCTTCCCAGGAGGCACCGTGGCCGCCGAGTTTAATGGAGGGCTTGTGTTTTCCGTGAAAATCGCTGCCGCAGGTGATGAGCAGACGATTTTTCACTGCGACATTCACATAGTGAGCAGAGGTTTCCTCATTGTGATACGAGGAGAATGCTTCTATTCCGTCAACCTCCCGAAAAAGGATGCTGTTCAGCAGTTCTGTCTCACTGCGATCCAGGTTCTGACCGGGATGGGCCAGTACGGCGATGCCTCCGGCGTCATGGATCAGCGATACCGCATCAGCCAGGGATATATAGCGGACAGGCACGTAAGCGGGCTTTCCTTCTGAGAAAAAATCCCAGTAAAACCGCACATTCGGCATATCGCTTTTTGCTCCGCCGGCCAGATAGGGGCGGAGCAGTTCATATTGTCCAGCCTCTTCTTTTGAGAGGAGAATTTCCGCAATCAATTCGCCGGGAACAACTCCGTCTGCAGCGGCGGCCATGACTTCCCCCTCGTCTACCGGTATGCCGGTTGCGCTCTGGAATAAGCGGATTTTTTCTCTGGCCGCGGTTTTTTCCTGATCCAGAATTTCCTGCTCGATCTGTGCAAATTCTTTGCGGGTATGATCGAAGCCGTATCCGAGAAGATGGAAATTCCGGCCTTTATGAGTGCAGTCTAACTCCACTCCGGAGAGGACGCGAAGACCGCAGGAGGAAGCTGTGGACTGGGCTGCCGTGACGCTGCGAACCGAGTTGTGGTCTGTAACTGCGATCAGCTCCATGCCCTGGGCCGTGCACATTGCCACAAGTTCCTGCGGTGTATATTCCCCGTCGTCACTGGCGGCTGAGTGGATATGTAAATCAATCTTTGACATGGTTAGTCTCCTTTCGGGAATAGAAGTAAATGAACTGTAAAAGCAGGATTCCCGCGGTGGATATCAGGTATAGAATCCGGATGCCGGTAAATCCTGCGGCACCTGCTGCCGCGGTGCGGGCATTGATCATGCCTTTGACGGCGCCTCCTGTCAGAGGGCCGAGAATGGAACCGAGGCCGATGGCGGCCGTATAAAAATTGTCGTAGACAATGCGGTTATCCTCGGGCATCAGCTCATATCTCCGGTTAAATACGGATATCACAAAACCGGCATTTGCGGCCGAGGATATGAGAAATGCAGCCGGAATGAAAATGAACCAGTTCTGAGCGGAGGCAAAGGACAGAAACAGGGTTTCACCGGCAAAGAACCAGATAGACATTTTTAAGGTGAATTCGTGGCCGTAACGGTCACTCAACCTTCCCCAGAAACTGAGCAGAATGATCTGAGGCAGAGAGATCATCATGTATAAGCCGGTCACAATCTGATAGGGCAGCGCCAGATATTTCATCATGAAGACCATGGTATAGCTGTCGGAAATGGTAAGCAGCAGATAAAAGATAAATATGTAAGCGACAAAGCCTGTAAAACAGCGGTTTTTGAGAGGCAGCCGGGCAATGTCCAAAAATCGGCAGCTTCTGCCTGAGGACTGGTACGGTTCCCCGTCGGGGGTTGCAGCCAGCAGAATCACTTCCAGGATTCCCATCAGGGCTGCGGCGGCAAACAGGAGGGCGAAGCCGGCGTATTTTCCTTCCATGAGATCCATGAACCGGCCCCCGGCCAGAGAAAGCACCACGGTGACGGTCAGCGTCAGTGTCTGTCTTAAGGAAATGTACCGTCCGCTCTTTTTCTCTTCGATAAATCCAAGCATCCACTGGTTAAGCACCACCGTGGTCTGTGCCTGAAGTGCGAAGGCAGCGACGACGGTGGGGACAAACACATAAAGCCGGATTCCGGCCGGAAAGAGCACCGGTATGGTCACGATAAAAAGCGTTGCCAGGCGGGAGAGGATTGTAAGTGCTATGGTCAGTTTTTTCCGGCTGGTAAACCGCTCCAGAAATGCCGGAAACGCGAGAATCAGCACGCCGCAGATATTGACGATTACACTTAAATAACTGACCAGAATATCACCGGCTCCCATAAGAATCGCGAGGCCGCTTAAGAAAACGCCGCTGGTCAGATACGTAAACGCCGTGCCGAATCCGGCCTGAATGAAAAAGCAGGTCCGGCCACTTCTGCCAGGCAGACCCGGTCCTGCGGGCCCGCAGCTCATGGCAGCTCCTTTATAAACTGAACGTCGTCAAAGATCTTACCGGCTGTCAAAGACGCCATGCCGTCGTGGTAGTCATGCCACATATCGGCCGAGTACAGGATCTCCGCGGTCATATGTTTTGGAAGAAGCGCAGAAAATCCGTCGCTTATGGGGCCGATGCAGTCCGTTCGCAGGTCCGGACCGCCCAGAACGACATACTGCGGGTTTAAGATGCCGCAGATCCAGCTGATGATCCGGATCATCAGATCGGTGTAATCCTTATCGTCCAGTGCACTCATCAGCCATTCATCCAGAATTCGTCCATCCTCCATGGGAATCAGCCCCAGCTCTCCAGCAAAGTTGCGAAAGCCGCGGACGATCCGTCCTCCTACGATAAAACCGGCGCTGACACACGTTTTTTCCAGATGGAGATACGCCATATTCGTACGTTCCGGGGACTCGCAGGGGAATTCCTTTGCATAACAGCGCCCGAAGCCGATGGCTGTGGCATTTAAGTCGTTCTCCATGACAACAGGTATGTGATACCGTTCGGCGAGGCGGTCACCTAAGTCATAACAGCATAATTCGTCGCTGCCTCCGGTTCCCTGCCAGAAAGCGCCGCCTTCCACGATGCCCGGAACGCCGATCCCTATGGACTTTATATCCTTGCGCGCCATAAGTTCATCGAGAAATGCACAGATGGCCGGTTCGTAATCGCTGCCTGTAAACTCCAGTCTGACAGTCTCTAAAATCTCCCCGCAGATTCCAACAAGCAGTCCGTGCATGTCACTGCCCGAGATGCAGATCGCCGCGCCATAGTACTTATCCGGCTTGAAGCGGTAGCGTTCTGCTTTACGGCCTCCGCTGGATTTATCGTGTCCAATGCTTTCGATCTCGCCGTTTTCCATCATCTCTGCAAGGAGAGAGCGGACTGTCGTAGAACTGATCTGTGTCTCACCGGCGATTTCCGCCCTGGTTGCGGTTCCCCTGCGTTTGATTACTCGGCGGATCTGTGAGAGATTCGCCTGCTTTAAAAGCCGTGGTCTGGCGGTTAATGTGTCCATAAAAACGCCTCCTTGTCACTTTTATTGGAAACTTTTATAAGTTTATAACAAAAGTATATGCGAGAATGACAGAAATGTCAATAGAGGAGAAGACAGAATGACAAATCCCTTCCGAATTACCGTTACCATTCACGGCCCCGCTGAAAGTTTCCGCCGGCGTTCCGGTGCGTGGGAGGGGCAGCAGAAGGTAGCGTTTCTTGTTTCTTCGGTGGCAGGAACTAAAGCAGAAAGACGGGAAAAAGGGGCGGATCGTGCAAACTACGGTGAACTCCTGAAGGACTTCACCTCCGTGTCCACTTGAAATCTGGCTTGGAGGCCAGATTTCACCACCTCTTTTTCCCGTCTTTCTGCTTAAGCTCCTGCGAACCTCGGAAAAGGAAACGCTACCTTCTGCTGCCCCTCCCACGCACCGGAACGCCGGCGGAAACTTTCAGCGGGCCGTGAATGGTAACGAATTACCACATAAATGGCGGAAGGGATTTGTTTCATTCTATGATGTGGAGCTGCCGGTATCTTTTTGAAAATCTGCAATACTTTTCGATCGGGCGGCTAACTTCAGCCAGGCTGTCAGGACATTTACGTCTTTTTGTAAAATGATTCTCTCACGAAGAGCGTCAGGAACAGGGCCTAATTCAGAAAGCAGTTCTATAATGCTTCTTTCGATGCCCCTTTCAATGCCTCGTTCAATCCCCAATTGCTCTCTCTGTTCCAGTTTGTCAGCAAAAAGTTCTTCCAGTGCGTTACACAAATCGCATCCCTCCTTATATTTTTTCCAATTTGCTCTTATGACTAAATCCATGGCGCCTCATAGACCGGGTCCTGTTCCTTCCCTTTATAAGCTTTTGCCAGAGGCTCGATATCCTTTTGTATCTCTAAATCAGAGCGCAGACGGCTGAGCCATATGGTTTCCTCAGGTGAAAGCTGATGGATAATTAACAGCTGAACTTTGAACAGCAGTTTGGATATGTAATAGATTCCGGGGAATTCTTCAGTAATCTCACTGCCATATGTCTCTCTTAAAAACTTGATCAGCTTATCTGGATACTTATTGACAACCAGCGTTATGGTGATCTCGGAAGGCAGGATTTTCACTTCCCGTTCCGCAGCTGCCTGATAAAGACAGGCGTAACCATTTACTTTGAAAAAATCATGGATCCCGAACGAAACTTCAGGATTCTTATATTCTACGATATTATACCGGCTGAAAATGCGTCCGAAACTTTTTTCGATTTTTCTACCGGACTCCTTGATGATTAAAGTATCAATCTGAAGAGGTTTTTTTGTCAGATTAAACTCCTCATGAAACTGCAGATACTCTTTCTCAGCCTCCAGTTCAATCTGCAGCACGGCCTGAAATGCCGGATGCCATTGTAACGGTTTGTGCTCCATACAGTTCTCCTTTTATTATATAAAAAGTTTGAGTGAACAGCAATAGGCATTCATAGGCATTTCCTCCCTTCTGCATTTTTTTGAGTTTTTGACGCAAGATTACAACCTGGCCGCTGCCAGGGGTGAACGGCATATACTTGACCGGTTATCTGGAAGTTTGACCGAAACGGTCTGTTGTCGTACTTCATGTACGAGAGATTGTCCGAAGGACTATGAGAAATCAGTACTGTCAGGAGATTGACAGAATATGAATACAGATGTGGTAATTATAACATAAATTTCTGGTAATGTCTTGTAGTAAATTTATATTAGGAGATCATAAAAAATGGGAGGGAAACTCCAAATGGTTTCTGTTCCCCCTCCCATCACTCGAAACACTGGGATATTACGTTCTAAATTTCAATTACCTTCCCATCAGAAAGCCTGGACTCCTCCGCGGCAAATGCCACAAGATGGCTGTTAATCGACTGCTCCAGCGAGGTAATCCCCTCCGGTTCCTTTCCTGTCTGAAGCATGTCAAGGAATTCTTCCACCATGCGGTTGTCGCCTCCTGCGTGGCCGCTGAAGTCCTCGGCCAACTGGGAGATATCGATGATCTGGCGAGGCTTTCCGAAGAGTCCAACCTCGATGGTATTCTTGTACATGTCACCTGTGAGATCGCCTTTTGTCCCCATGATCTTGCAGCAACGGGAAGCGCCGTCGCTGGTGAAGCCGCTCATGGTGAAGTTTATGGTGCTTCCGTCGGTGTTTTCGATGTTGGTCACCTGATGGTCCACCACGTTGTTGTCACAGTGGTAGACACAGCGGCCGTACGGGCCTGTCTTTATGGCATCATAGATCGTCTCCGGAGTCGGATGGAGAGCCAATACATCCACCGGCCATTCGGTGTGGCCGCAGGCAATGCCGGTTTTTTCGTTTGTAACGTAGATCTTTTCTGCGTCGAAGGGGCAGGAGTCCTTTGCGGCGCAGCCGTCGAGACAGCGGAGCGCGGAGCCTTCGGGGGCGCAGGATTCTTTAAAGAGCCAGGTGTTTCCCATGGAAGAAACACGGAGCGGCGTCTTGTCAGCCAGCCATAGATAGAGGTCGAAATCGTGGCATGTCTTCTGAAGGCACATGGGGCTGGTCGTCTCACTGTTTCTCCAGTTACCGCGGACAAAGCTGTGGGCCTGATGCCAGTAGCCCACATTTTCAATGGCCTGGATCGTGACCACATCTCCGATGATGCCGGAGGCAATTAACTCCTTCATCCTGGAAAAGAACGGCGTATAACGGAGTACGTGACAGACAACGATTTTCCGGTCATATTTTTTGGAAGCCTCCAGCAGCCGGCGGCATTCAGAGGGATCGGGGGAGATGGGTTTTTCCATTAATATGTGATATCCTCTTTCCAGGGCGGTAAGCGCCTGGGAGACGTGGTCGCGGTCCTGAGTGCAGATAAAGACGGCGTCAGCCATCTTAGGCTGGGCCAGCAGCTCCTCTGCGCTGGTAAAACAGCGCTCCTCCGGAATGTGGTACGTCTTCGCGGTCTCCCGGAGGGCTCCGGGATCGATATCTGCGGCTGCGGTAATCTCCATTTTGTCCGGATGGAGCGACGCAAACGGCGCATAGGTGATTCTTCCCCGGCTTCCAAGGCCGGCGATGGCTACGGTTGTTTTCATGTGATGTCCTCCTGTTTTCTTATGAATTGATTGTATGAATCCTCATGGTTACGGTGGTGCGGTGATTTTCCGGTTCCGATTCAATCGTAAGCTCCGACGACTTTTCAAAATAGAGCTTGATCCGCTTGTAGAGATTGGCCAGCCCGTAGCTTTTGGAGACGGAGCCTACCGGATTCGTATTTTTAAATGATTCCTGGATTCGTTCCATGGTTGCTCTGTCGATACCCGGTCCGTTGTCTGTGACGGATATGACACAGCCGTCGCCGCTTTCAGCAATGCATACGACGATGTGAACCGGCGACGAGGTGGTTTCTACCGCGTATTTCATGGAATTTTCCACCAGCGGGTGAATTAGCAGCTTGGGAATCTGCATGGAGCGGACTTCCGGTTCCACCTGGTATTCCCAGGTCAGACGGTTTCCGAACCGGAACTTTTCCACCTGCAGGTACTGTTCTACAAAGGTCAGCTCCTGTTCAATGGTGATACGGTCGCTCTCCTTTAAAATGTACTGGAACAGCTTGGCCATGGCCATGAGAATACCGGCATTGTCCATATCGTTTTTCTGGATCAGACTCCAGTAGACCGATTCCAGGGCATTGATGATGAAATGAGGGTTGACCTGGGACTGAAGCGCGGTGATTTCCGCCTTGGTCCGCAAAAGTTCTTTTTCAAATACCTGCTCGATTAAACGATTATTCTTTTCCACCAGAGCATTGTAGTGGATATTCAGTTCATTGATGTCGGAGTTGGAGTAATGTCTGTCATTGGCCTGCAGCTTTCCGTCTGCGATTACCATGGATTTTCTCATGTCGGACAGCGGTTTTGAAATCATACGTGCAATGAAGAGGCTGCAGATTAAAAATACTCCGGTGCCAATAAGAAAACCGCAGATCACAATGCCGCTCATCCAGGAGATATCATTGGATGTCAGTTCCTTCGGAATATAGATGGAAAAGGTCCAGCCGGAATACGGCGATGTGGAGTCGGCCAGCTGATAATTCCGGTCGAAGGAATCCGGATTCATGTCCTTTAAGGTCTTCCCGTAGGAGACGCGGGTACCGGCGCAGTCGGTCAATTCCAGTGTGCAGTCGCCCAGGGCGTTTAGGTCCTGGGCAATAGAATCCATGAGATCCGGTTTTAAATGAACCACAACGTATCCGCCGTGCTCAAACGCGTAGTCCGCCAGAAGGATCCGTTTGACGGCCATGATGGTATGACCGTCTTCTGATTCAGAATCGGACAGCAGCCATACGGCCTTTCCATTGTATTCGTCGGCCATGGCGAGAGCGGATTCCGGGATGGCGGTGGTTAACGGTTCTTTTGTGTACGGATAGATCTGTGCTTTTTTGCTGTAAAGCTCGATAGATTCCAGATTATCCGCGTAGTTGATTGTATTCATGGTCTTTAAACGAAGCGTGGAAAAATTTTCTGAGGAAAACGAAGCATTGTGATTGTAGTCGTTTAAAATGGTCTGAACTGCCAGATCATTGCAGAACCGCTGAATGCCGGAATCCATCTCAGTCAGTGAGGAGTTAAAACGCTCCTGAGCCTGTTTGACAGTAGTCTCAATGTATTTGGAAGACTGCTGCAGAATGTAACCGGACATATTCTTATATAAGTAACCGCCGATACAGAGAAAGGCGATAACCATAACCAGCATGGATGAAATAAAAATCTGCCCCGACGTGGTGTTGCCCAATAATTTCAGCTTTTGTTTCATGACGCCTCCGGTATGATCAGAATGGTAAATTACATGGAATAACTTTCGTACAGCTTCATCATATCAAATTCATATGGTAAAATCAAAAGATATGCAGCAAGAGGAGAAAATAGTGGAATTTTACAAAAAAATAGTGTGGTTTCTTTCTTTGTTGTCTATTATATACTAAATATATCTTCAAACACCGTTCCATTAAGCTCGTGAAATACCTTGTCATGCCCGATGATACGAAGCATATGGAGCGGAGATTACATGGATCGCACGGAAACGGCCCCGGGACGTCCGCTATGCACGACGAAACGGGGATCGCTGAGTGCTCATAAAAAGGAGGAATTTAACAGATGAAAAAGAGAGCAGCAGCATTATTCTGCGCAGCGGTACTGGGGATTACATCACTCACCGGATGTGCAGCAGGAAAGCAGGAGACCACAGCAGCAGGTACAGAGACGACCGCAGCAGTGTCCGGGGAGAAGCCGGCAGCAGAAGAGAGTAAGAGTGAGACGGCAGGGGAAACAGCGGCCGGGCAGGAAGCAGCAGAGATTACGTACTGGGATACGGTCGGAAGCGTGTCGGACCGCGAGGCCAAGCTGGCCATGATCGAGCGGTTCGAAGCACAGAATCCGGGAATTACGGTAAAGTATGAGGGAATGGAAGGAGAGGCCTACAAGACAAAGATTAAGACTGTGGTAAGCGCCAATAATCTGCCTGATATCTTTGGATACTGGGTGGGAGAACAGTTCAGGACTCTTGTGAACTCCGGGAATGTGGAAGATTTATCCTCTGTCTTTGAGGAAGATACGGCATTCCGTGATACATTCGTACCGGGCAGCTTAGACGCAGTCTCCTATGACGGTAAGGTTTACGGCGCGCCGACCTCCATCACCTGTATGGCAGTCTGGTACAACAAAGCCATCTTTGAGGAGAACGGAGTGGAAGTGCCGAAGACCTATGAGGAACTGAAGGGCGTAATCGACACACTGTCCGACAAGGGAGTGACTCCTATTATCGTGGGAGCCAAGGACCGCTGGCCGCTTCTCGGCTGGTACTCCTACCTTGCACAGAGAATCGGCGGCGTCGATCTGTACAATGAGGTGTGCACCGGAGATAAAAACTTTACGGAAGACGCATATGTACAGGCCGGCGAGGAAATCAAGACTCTGGCAAAGAAGGGCTTTATCAATGGCTGTATGTCCGTAGACGCTACGACGGCGGAAGCACTGTTTGCGGCCGGCAAGGGCGCGATTCTGATCACCGGTTCCTGGTCAATTCCGACATTTACGGAAGACCCGGAGCGCGCAAAGGATTTCTCCTATTTTCCATTCCCGATGGTGGAGGGCGGAAAAGAGGATGAGGCCGGTTACTTATACGGCGGTGTCGCCAATACGCTGGCAGTGAGCAAATCTGCAAAGAATAAGGATGCGGTCGTAAAATTCTTAAAATATATGATGAGCGAGGAAGAACAGACCGTAAACGTAGAGCGTACAGGAACCTTCTCGACCGTAAAGGTATCACCGAAGGAAGAGAACATGGATCCGCTGGCTTACCAGTTCAGCCAGTACGTATCCGACGGTGTGGAGGGCTTCATTCCGTATACGGATCAGGCCCTGCCTCCGGAACAGGCGGAGAATTTATTGAATGCATTAACGGCCATTGTAGCAGAAGACAACGCCGATGTGAAGGCAGAGCTTGCAAAGATCAAATAGAAATTACAGAGTGAAATTATCAAATAGGAAGTGGGGCTGCGCACGGTGCATGAACCGGTTGCGCGGCCCCGAAAGGAATAGGTGCAGAGTATGAGAAAAATACATCCTGCGGTGCGGTGCCTCTTTATATTGCCTGCGGTCCTGTGGTTTTTTGCGGCGGTGATCGTGCCGGTCTTGATGGCGGTCTATTACAGCTTTTTCAGCTGGGATGGCGTGACTGCCAGGGTGTTTATCCGCTTCGATAATTACAGGGAACTGTTTCGGGACCCGGTCGTCTGGAAGTCCCTTACCAACTCCCTGAAGATGGCCTTCTGGTGCGTACTGCTTCAGCTGCCCATCGGCATGGCGTTTTCTGTCATTCTGTTTAACCGGAAGCTAAAGGGACGGGGGTTTTTCCGAACCGTGTACTTCCTTCCCGTAGTGCTGTCCTCTTCCATGATCGGTATTTTATGGGGGCAGATCTACGATCCCAACTTCGGCCTTTTAAACGGTCTTCTGGAGGCGGTGGGATTGAAACAGCTGCAGCAGATCTGGCTGGGAGATATGAAACTGGCGCTGGGCTGTATTATCGCCGTTGTGGTCTGGCAGTTTATCGGCAACTATATTCTGATTTACTATACGGCTCTGCACAATATTTCCGAGGATGTGCTGGAGTCCGCCAGGCTGGATGGAGCCGGGGTGTGGAAGCTGTTCCGCTACATCGAACTGCCTCTGATGTGGCCGGTGATCCGTCTGACCCTGATTCTGGCTACGGTCAATTCCTTAAAATATTTCGACCTGGTCTACATCATGTCAAACGGAGGACCTAACCATGCCAGCGAGGTTCTGGCTTCCTACGTGGTAAAGAACGCGTTCAATTCCATGAGAATCGGCTATGCGAACACGGTGGCAGTGCTTCTGCTGGTGCTGGGAATCTTCTTTATCATACTCTATAACAGGATCCTGGCTCCGTCATCAGCCGGCGATTAATAACCGAAGGAGAGGTTTCCATATGAATAAACGCAGTATATCACCCGGTAAAATAATTTTGTACCTCATTCTGGCGGTTCAGGCTGTGGTTACCATGTATCCCTTAATCTGGATGATTGTGTCCTCCTTAAAAGACAATGTATCTTTTTTTGCAGACCCGTGGTCCATTCCAAAAAATCCCCAGTTTGTCAATTATGTGACAGCCTGGAAAGAGGGAATCCAGGACTATATGGTAAACAGCATTGTGATCACCATCGCAACGCTTTTTATCGTCATTATTTTAAGCTGTGCGTTCTCCTTTATGGTCGCTCGTTTTCCGTTTAAAGGGGCCGGGCTTCTGGTAGGAATGTTTTTTGCCGGGATGATGATTCCGGTCCACTGTACCCTGGTTCCGCTCTACAGCATGATGAACGGACTGGGATGGCTGGACAGCTTATGGGCCCTGCTCTTTCCCTATGTGGCGTCGGGACTGCCGCTGGCCATTTTCCTGACCTACGGCCACTATCAGCAGATCCCGATGGAGCTTGAGGAGGCGGCGAGAATGGACGGATGTGGTGTGATCCGGATGTTCCTCTACATCTTTCTTCCGCTGGCGAAGCCGGTGATTTCCACCATCGGGATCCTGACGGCGATCAGCGTGTGGAACGAATTTATATTTGCCAATATCATCATTTCGGACCCGGTGAAGAAGACGCTGCCGGTAGGACTTCTGGCGTTAAAGGGGACGTATAATACGAACTATGCTGCGGTCAGCGCGGCGTTGACTATTTCCGCGATACCGATTATCATAGTCTATATCCTGATGTCCGGAAAGATTCAGGCCGGGATGGTTTCCGGCGCGGTGAAGAGTTAAGTGGGGGAGAAAATGGATAATCAAATGAAAAACTGTCTTGAAAATCCTGTTTTACCCGGATTTCATCCGGATCCGTCGGTCATACGGGTGGGAGAGGATTACTATATGGCCGTGTCTACCTTTGAATGGTTTCCGGGAGTCTGTATTTACCATTCCACAGATTTACAGAACTGGGAACTGGCGGCCAGACCGTTAAACCGTGTTTCCCAGCTGGACATGAAGGGCAATGACGCCTCCGGAGGTGTATTTGCTCCCTGCCTTTCCTATGCCGACGGCGTGTTCTATCTGGTCTACACCAATGTGAGGACCCACTGGTACGACTTTATGGACTGCCACAATTATCTGGTTACGGCTGCGGATATCCGGGGAGAATGGTCAGAACCCGTCTATCTGCACAGCCTGGGCTTCGATCCGTCTCTGTTTCATGATGAGGACGGGAGAAAGTGGGTAGTCAGTATCGTGAGACATTACCGGAAGAACCGCGTTCAGAGGATTGCCCTGCAGGAATACGACCCTGTTTTAAAGAAAATGACAGGGCCGTTACGGGAGATATTCGAGGGCAGCGGGCTGACGGCTCCGGAGGGGCCTCACCTTTACCGGAGAAACGGCTGTTATTATATTATGACGGCGGAAGGCGGAACAGAATATGGTCACGCGGTTACCATGGGCCGGTCGGAGAAGATTGGCGGTCCCTATGAGTTATCACCTTATAATCCGGTACTGACAGCGAGACATAATATGACACTTCCTTTACAGAAGGCCGGCCATGCCGATCTGGTGGAGGCACCGGATGGGGAGTGGTATATGGTGCATTTATGCGGCCGGCCGCTGCCGCCGTTTCGCCGGTGTATTCTCGGGAGAGAGACGGCTGTCCAGCATGTGAAATGGACGGAGGACGGATGGCTCTGCCTTGCAGACGGAGGAAATGAACCGCGTTTACGCGTCCCGGTATCATGGCCGGTGGAACGAAAAAGGGAGCAGGAGATCCGGTATTCCTTTCAGGAAACAGAGTTAAGCCCGGATTTCTTTTCGCTCAGAGTGCCTCTGGGGGAGTCTGTGTCGCTGACCGAACGTCCCGGGTACCTGCGGCTGACGGGAAAAGATTCGCCGAATTCCAGATTCGAACAGAGTCTGATTGCACGGAGACAGGAGGACTTCGATTTCAGTTTTGAGACAGAGCTGGAATTTGAGCCGTCCTCGGAGCGGCAGATGGCAGGGATTCTGTATTTTTATGACGAATGCGACTTTTATTACCTTCGTGTGACGTACAGCCAGGATGGGCAGAAGATTGTCGATGTGATGCGGATGAACCGGGGAAAGGCTGAGTATACGCCTGACTGCGGTATCCCGGTGCCTGAGGGTCGGAGCATCCGGCTCCGGCTGGAGGTGCACCGGACGGAGGCCTGTTTTTCCTACAGTCTGGAGGAGGGCGTGTGGCAGCAGGCAGGAGATACGCTGGATGCCTCGCTCCTCTCTGACGAGTACCCGGAGGAGGGAGCGTACACAGGAGCCATGGTCGGTCTGGGGTGTCACGATATGGCGTACCGCAGTGCAAAAGCGTATTTTAAGTATGCAGTGTACCGCAGGGAAGGGAACGGAATGGAAAGAGGCTGATGGAGACTGACGGAGAGGGGGAGACCATGGAACGGACCTATACATTAATGCTGGTAGAGGATGAACGGAATATTCTGTACGGCATGAAGAATGCCATCCTCTGCCATAATGCTCTCGTCTCAGAGATCCTGACTGCTGAAAACGGCAGGGAGGCTCTGGAACTTCTGGAGGAGCGGGTTCCGGATATCATCATTACCGATATCCGTATGCCTGAAATTGACGGTACCGAGCTGGTCCGCCGGATCCGTGAACAGGGGTATGAGATGCCCGTGATCATACTGACGGCTCTGACAGACTTTGCGATTGCCCGTGATCTGATCCATTATCAAATTCAGAATTACATCGTAAAGCCCTTCTCGATTGAGGAAATTTTAAAGGAGACGGAGGTGGCGATCGGAGAGCTGAAGAAGCGCAGTCAGATGAAGATGGCACAGAAGATCGTGAAGGAGTTCCCGGAACTGGTGGAGATCCCGCCTTCCAGCGAAAACCTTCTGATTTCCCAGGCCGTGGAGTACATCGGCAGTCATTTGGCCGGCGCTGCTTCATTAAATGACATTTCCGGGGCACTCCATGTGAGTAAGGCATATTTATCCACGCTGTTCAAGCGGGAGATGAACACCACTGTGACGGATTTTGTGACGAAGCAGCGGATGAAAGAGGCAAAAAAGCTCCTTCTGGAGACCGATATGCTGGTATCTGAGATCTATTTGAAGGTAGGGTACCAGAGCGATAAGTATTTTATCAAGGTGTTTAAGGAGCTGGAGGGGATCACGCCGCTGGCCTACAGGAAGAAATGGAAGGCAGAATGAACAGCAGTAGTGTTGTTTTTGCGGATGAATCTGGAAGATTGTAAAAAAAATAACAAAAGAAATGAAATGGAATATTGACTATTTCGAGTAAATGTAATAAAGTAAGTATTAGCCTATGGCATGTAACTTACAAGGTATAAGTAACATCAAATAAACTATTTGGTTACTATACAATATTACAGAAAAGAGAGGTTGAATAAAATGGCAGAAATCGATTTAAGTCAGTATGGTATCAACGGAACTACAGAGATCGTCTACAACCCTTCATTTGAAACATTATTTGAAGAAGAGACGAAACCAGAACTGGAAGGCTATGAAAAAGGCCAGGTAAGTGAACTCGGCGCAGTTAATGTTATGACCGGTATTTATACAGGACGTTCACCTAAAGATAAGTACATAGTCATGGATGAGAATTCTAAGGACACTGTATGGTGGACTTCTGATGAGTATAAGAATGACAATCACCCGGCCAGCCAGGAAGCATGGGATACCGTTAAGAAGATCGCTCTGGAAGAGCTTTCCGGAAAAAGACTTTTTGTTGTAGATGCATTCTGCGGTGCAAACAAGGATACCCGTATGGCAATCCGTTTCATCGTTGAGGTTGCATGGCAGGCTCATTTCGTAAAGAACATGTTTATTCAGCCTACAGCCGAAGAACTTGAGAACTTTACACCGGATTTCGTAGTATACAATGCTTCCAAAGCAAAAGTAGAAAATTATAAAGAATTAGGTCTGAATTCTGAGACAACCTCTATGTTTAATATCACCAGCCGCGAGCAGGTAATCGTAAATACATGGTACGGCGGAGAGATGAAGAAGGGTATGTTCTCCATGATGAACTACTATCTGCCGTTAAAGGGCATTGCTTCCATGCACTGTTCTGCCAACACAGACTTAAACGGCGAGAATACCGCTATCTTCTTCGGACTTTCCGGAACAGGAAAGACAACACTGTCCACAGACCCGAAGCGTCTTCTGATCGGTGATGACGAGCACGGCTGGGACGACAACGGCGTATTCAACTTCGAAGGCGGCTGCTACGCTAAGGTTATCAACCTGGATAAAGAATCCGAGCCGGATATCTACAATGCAATCAAGCGCAACGCGCTGTTAGAAAACGTTACCCTTGACAAAGACGGCAAGATCGACTTCGACGATAAGAGCGTGACAGAGAATACACGTGTATCTTACCCGATCGACCATATCGAGAAGATCGTTCGCCCGGTTTCCGCAGCTCCTGCAGCAAAAGATGTAATCTTCCTGTCAGCAGATGCGTTCGGCGTACTTCCTCCAGTATCAATCCTGACACCAGAGCAGACTCAGTATTACTTCCTGTCTGGATTTACAGCAAAACTTGCTGGTACAGAGCGTGGTATCACAGAGCCTACACCTACATTCTCCGCTTGCTTCGGCCAGGCTTTCTTAGAGCTGCACCCGACAAAGTATGCAGAGGAGCTTGTTAAGAAGATGGAGAAGAGCGGCGCTAAGGCTTACCTTGTTAATACCGGATGGAACGGTACCGGCAAGCGTATCTCTATCAAGGACACACGTGGAATCATCGACGCGATCCTGGATGGTTCTATCGCAAGCGCACCGACCAAGCAGCTTCCATACTTCAACTTTGAGATTCCGACAGAGCTTCCGGGCGTAGATCCTAAGATCCTTGATCCTCGTGATACCTATGCAGAAGTTTCTGAGTGGGAGACAAAGGCAAAAGATCTGTCTCAGCGTTTCATCAAGAACTTTGCAAAATATGAGGGAAATGAAGCAGGAAAAGCTTTAGTTTCTGCAGGTCCTCAGTTATAAGAGTAAAATGAGTTGTTGGCCCCCGGCAGTTTTTGCCGGGGGCTTTTGATATAGGAATCCGGCGGGATACCCCGCGGAATTGATAAAGCGGATTGGGGGAAACATGGTGAGTAACACAAAAATTATCTTTTTTGACATCGATGGAACGCTGATTGATATGAAGCGAAAGCAGATTTCCGGCAAGACCATGGAAATGCTGAAAAGGCTAAAAGAAAAGGGCGTGATGATCTGCATTGCTACGGGCAGAGCGCCTTCAGCGCTTCCCGCGTTTGGCGATATTGCATTTGATGTGTATCTGACCTTTAACGGATCGTATTGCTATAATCGTGATCAGACCATCTTCAGCAATCCGCTGCTGACCGATGACGTTGATACCATTATAAAAAACGCGGAGACCATTCACAGGCCTTTGTCACTTGCCACAAAAGACAGACAGGCGGCAAATGGAAAGGACGATGATCTTGTGGAGTATTATGGTTTTGCAAACCGTGAAGTGGAGGTTGCGGATGATTTTGAGGAAGTGGCAAAAGAGGAAGTATACCAGATCATGCTGGGATGCCGTGAAAGAGACCATCTTTCCCTGCTGAACGGTGTGCACCGTGCCAAAATTGCAGCCTGGTGGGACCGGGCCGTGGATATTATCCCTGCCGACGGCGGAAAAGGCATTGGGATTGAAAAGGTACTGGAATATTATCACTTAAATCAATCAGAGGCGATGGCCTTTGGAGATGGAAACAATGATATTGAAATGTTTCAGGCGGTTGGAAAAGGGATTGCAATGGCAAATGCCTCAGACAGACTGAAAGAAGCAGCGTATGGTCTCTGCGGTGACGCAGCAGAGGATGGGATCTATCATTATTGTATGGAACATGGCCTGATATGAACGGAAGCTGTCACGACGATGCGGGAAAATCTCTGGATTTTCCCGTAAGCTTTCTCCGGAGATTTGACTCCGGACAGGACTTTACATGTTTAAGGAGAAATTACACTTTATTGGATGGGATAAGAATAATATAAAAATGAAATTATACAGAATGCATAAAAATACCCTTGAATATGTCTTGAGAAATATCATATTGCTGTCAAAATTTTACAAAAAAAATATTGCCTATTGATTTAAACGTGTAAACGAACTATAATGTGTCCATAGGATAACAGTAGTTAGTTGAAAGTGGATAATGCATACTTTTTGAGGAGGTCGTGATTTGAAATCTTATGAAGCAATGGAAGAAGAAGCTCTGGCAGTGCGCAGAGACATTATTGAAATGCTTTACCAGGCGGGAAGCGGTCATCCCGGCGGTTCCCTGTCGGTGACGGATATTCTGGTGTGCCTGTACAACCGGATCCGCGTGGATGAAAAGCAGCCGGACATGGAAGACCGTGACCGGGTGGTACTCAGCAAGGGACATGCAGCCCCCGCATTGTATGCCGTGCTCGCGGAACACGGTTTTTTTTCAAAAGATGCATTTAAACGTTTAAGAAAACTTGGAGGCATGCTTCAGGGCCATCCGGATATGAATAAGACTCCGGGTGTCGATGTCTGTACCGGTTCCCTGGGACTTGGGGTATCGACCGCCTGCGGAATCGCACTGGCCGGAAAGGTGAGAAAGAAGGACTATCACGTCTATGCGATTCTGGGAGACGGGGAGCTGCAGGAAGGCATCGTATGGGAAGCCATGACGGCGGCGGTCCACCATAAGCTGGATAACATGACGGTGATTGTGGATTTAAACGGACTTCAGATCGACGGTCCGGTGGAAAAGGTAATGGGACTTGGTAATCTAAAGGGAAAATTCCTGGATTACGGTTTTAAGGTGGTGGAAGCGGACGGACATGATTTTGCGGCGCTGGACGCGGCCATTGCGGTGAGAGAGAACGGTGTGCCGGTCTGCATACTGGCAAAGACGGTTAAGGGAAAAGGCGTTTCCTTCATGGAGAACCAGGCCGGATGGCATGGACAGAAGGTAAGCGGTGAAGATTATAAGAATGCAATGGAAGAACTGAAAGGAGGAAGATGAGATGGCTGAACCGGCAATGAGAGAGGCTTATGGAGACGCCCTGCTTGAGATGGGGGAGGACGAACGCGTCGTAGTTCTGGATGCGGACCTGGCGAAGGCCACATCCTCCGGAAAATTTGCTGCGAAGTATCCCGAACGGTTTTTCGATATGGGAATCGCGGAGCAGAATCTGATGGGAACGGCGGCTGGTATGGCGATCAGCGGACTGAAGCCATTTGCATCGACCTTTGCCCTGTTTGCGGCGGGACGTGCTTATGAGCCTATCCGCAATGCGGTCTGTTATGCGAAGGCTCCGGTGAAGATCGTGGCTACCCATGCGGGACTTTCTCCGAATTCCGACGGAGGAAGCCATGAGACGATCGAGGATATCGCGCTGATGCGGGTGCTCCCGGGTATGACGGTTTTGAGCCCGTGTGATTACAGACAGGCGTTTGATATGGTGCTGCAGATGAAAGATATGGATCATCCCGCTTATATCCGGATGTCGAGACACCCGGTGGAGACGGTAACGGCTGAGGGAAGCCATACGGAGATCGGCAAGATCGACGTGCTCCGCGAAGGCGGGGACGTATGCTTCGCAGCTACGGGGGTTATGGTGGCGGAAGCGCTGCATGCGGCGGAGGCCCTGGAGGAAAAGGGAATACACGCCGCAGTGTTAAACGTACATACAATCAAGCCCCTTGACCGGGAGACCCTGATCCGTTACGGAAAATCCTGCAAACGGATGGTAACGGCCGAGGAACACTCCGTCATCGGGGGCTTAGGATCAGCGGTGGCGGAGGTGCTTGCTGAATGCGGCGGCTGCCGTATGAAACGCGTTGGTATTCAGGATAAATTCGGACAGTCCGGTGATCTGGGAGAGCTGATGGAGAGCTATGGACTGACGGCAGAAAATCTTATGGAGACCGCATTACTGCTTTGTCACTCCACGTAAGTTCGTGAAAGACCTCACTAAGTGGAGATGACATGTATCGCACGTAAGCGGCCAAAGGACGTCCGCTAAGTGCTCATAACAAGGAGGAAGAACAATGAAAAAGATCCCGGTAATCATAGACTGCGATACAGGAATCGACGATATGATATCCTTCGCCGTAACACTCACCTCGGATAAGCTCAACATCCTGGGGATCACGACAGTGGCCGGAAATCAGACGGTGGATATCACGACACAGAATACATTAAACGGAGTTGCAATCATGGGAAGAACCGATATTCCGGTAGCGAAAGGAGCGGAAAAACCGCTGTCGAGACCGCTTCAGGATGCCGGATACATACACGGCGAAACTGGCCTGGGAACGTATCAGTTCGCTGAAAAAACGGTAAAACAGCCGGAGACTGAGGACGCGGTGGAGCTGATGAGACGCCTGCTGGCCGCATCGGAAGAGAAGGTGGTGATTCTTGCGATTGCACCGCTGACCAATGTAGCCAGACTGCTGATGGACCATCCGGAAGCAGGAGAGAAGATCGATAAGATCGTGTTTATGGGCGGTTCCTTAAGAACCGGAAACCCCACACCGGTTTCCACCTTCAATGTGCTGGCGGATCCGGAAGCTGCGAGATATGTGATGAAGAGCGGTGTTCCCTTCCATATGTGTCCGCTGGATACGACCAGAGAGGTGTATCTGACCGCAGATGACATTGAAGCCATCGGAGCGATTGGCAATCCGGTTGCCCGGATGAACTACGAGATGTGCCGTTTTTATAACGATGCCGTAAATAAGAACAACAACGCGGACAAACGGTTTAAAGGCCTGTGTATCCACGACCTCTGCGCGGCGGTGTACGTGACGGATCCACAGCTTTTTACAACCGTGAAATATCAGGGAGATGTGGAGACGGAAGGGGAGCTGACTCTGGGATTTACGGTTCTGGACTACGAAAATATCAGACAGGTACCGGAGGAAGAGAGGAACGTGACCTTTATCAGTTCCGTTGACAGAGACGGCGTTTTGAAGATCTATTTCGATGCTCTGAAATGCTTTGGAGAACAGGGGGAAGAAATTCATGGATAAAATACCGGTAATTATAGACTGCGATACTGGAATTGATGATATGATATCATTTGTACTGACACTTGCGTCGAAACAGCTGGATATCCGGGGAGTTACCACCGTGGCGGGAAATGTATCCCTTCCGTACACGACGTATAATACCGTCAACGGACTTGCATTTATGGGCAGAGGTGAGATTCCGGTGGCGGCCGGAGAAGCAGCGCCCCTGGAGCGTCCGTACCGCGATGCCAGCGAGATTCACGGGGACAGCGGGCTGGGAGCATTTACCTTTGAACATCCCGTGGATTACGGTCCGGTGGAGACCGGGGGAGTGGCGTTTTTATATGAAAAGCTGATGGAATCGGAGGAGAAGATCACGATTCTGGCGCTGGCGCCGCTTACCAATATTGCGAAGCTGTTTCTGGAGCATCCGGACTGTAAGGAAAAGATTGAGAAGATCGTATTTATGGGCGGTTCCATTTACAGCGGAAATCCGACGCCGGTGGCGACGTTTAACGTGTGGGTGGATCCCGAGGCGGCAAGGATCGTCATGAAGGGCGGCGTTCCATTCTATATGTGTCCGCTGGATACGACCAGGGAAGCTTACCTGACGGAAGAGGAGCTGGAAATTGTCGGAACCATTGACAATCCGGTGGCGGATATGGTCTACACCATGTTGAGCTTCTACTGGAACCAGGAGAAAAAGAATGTGAACGGCCATAAGCGCTTTAAAGGATTGTGCATTCATGACTTATGTACGGCGGCGTATGTGACGAACCCGGAGCTGTTTCACTCTGCGAAATACTACGGAGACGTGGAGACGAAAGGACCGCTCACGGAAGGCTTTACCATGATTGACTGTGAGGACATCTTAAGGAAGAGCGAGGATGAGAAGAACATCGACTATATTGATTCTGTTGACAGAGATGGTGTGATAAAGATTTTCTTTGAGGCACTGAATTCTTATGGAGCATAAAAAAGCGGATCTTCCCACCGCAGGGGCGTGACAGTCCTAAGGCGGTGGGCAAATGGAATAGATAAAGGAGAAGATAAAAATGAAAAAAATTATGGCAGCGGTACTGGCGGGAGTTATGGCATTTTCTTTGACGGCATGCGGAGGCGGAGCAGCGAAAGACGCAGGCGGCGGTGAAAAGGCAGAAGGAACAGGGGGAAAGACGTACAAGGTCGCGCTGATGGCAGACGGCGCCGGTTTCGGTTCCCAAAGCTTCAACGACGTTGCGCTGGAAGGACTGGAGAAGGCGAAGGCTGACTTCGGAATCGAGCTGACCACACTGGAGGTAAAGGAAGTAGCCGACTTTGCAAACAGCTTAAGAAGCTTAGCGCAGCAGGGCTGTGATCTGATCATTACCCCCAGCTCTACGATCAAGGATGCCGTAACGGAAGTGGCGGCGGAATATCCGGATACCTTTTTCGGTCTTCTGGATGTCCAGGTAGAAGGCGTGCCAAATGTGGTTTCATCCAGCTACCGTGAGCATGAGGCGGCATTTTTGCTGGGAGCACTTGGCGGATACTTGACAAAGACCAACCAGATCGGCTTTATCGGCGGCGTCAGCGGCGTGATTCAGGACCGTTTCCAGTACGGATATATGGCCGGAGCATGGTATTCCAATCCGGAAGTCAAGGTAACCTCCTCCTATACCGGAAGCTTCAGCGACGTGGGTAAGGGAAAAGAGATTGCAACCATGATGTTCAGCGATGGCTGTGATTACGTGGCGCCATCCGCAGGTGCGTGCAACTTAGGCGTATTCCAGGCGTCCAAGGAAGCCGGAGCCGACAAGTGGAGCTTCGGAGCAGCCAACGGACAGTTTAACCAGATGCCGGACAAGATCGTGGCTTCCCAGGTAAAACGTGTGGACAACGTCGCTTACTCCATGGTGGAAAAGATGGTAAACGGAACACTGAAGGGCGAACAGAGCGAATACGGCTTAAAGGATGGCGGCGTGGATTTAATGTACTCCACAGAGGATGCCATGAAGGACGCAGTACCTCAGGATATTAAGGATAAGATAGAGGAAATCAGAAAACAGATTGTAGATGGAACGATTAAAGTTCCGGCTTCTCAGGATGAATATAACGCATATGTGAAATAGAACCCGTATCGAGCTGATTGCTCATAGCGAGGAGAGGGGTACCGATATGGAATATGCAATTGAATTAAAGGAACTGACGAAACGGTTTAATCAGTTTACGGCCAACGACAAGATCTCTTTTCAGGTGGAAAAAGGGGAGATCCACGCGCTGGCAGGAGAAAACGGGGCGGGTAAGACGACTCTGATGAATATGATCTACGGTCTCTATACACCGACTTCGGGAGAATTATGGATTAACGGGGAGCAGGTTAAATTCACCAGCTCCCGCGATTCCATCGCCAGGGGCATTGGCATGGTGCATCAGCATTTCATGCTGGTTCCAAAGCTTACGGTAGCGGAAAATATCATCGCGGGTCAGGAGACTGGAACGGCCCTTAAGCTGGACCGGAAGACGGCGGAAAAGCAGATTGCCGAGCTGTCCGATCAATATGGATTGAAGATCGATCCTTCGGTGAAGGTCGGAGACCTGTCCGTGACCATGCAGCAGAGAGTGGAGATCTTAAAGGTGCTGTACCGCCGTGCGGAAATTCTCATCTTTGACGAGCCGACGGCGGTGCTGACACCGCAGGAGATCGACGAGTTCTGCGATATCCTGTTAAAGCTCAAACAGCAGGGAAAGACGATACTTTTTATCAGCCATAAGTTAAACGAGGTCATGAAGATTTCCGATCACGTAACGGTAATCCGTCTCGGCAAGGTGATCGGAACGGTGAAGACCAGCGAGACCACGCCGGAGGAATTGACCCGGATGATGGTTGGGCGCGATATCTCTCTGGGGGGAGGCGCAAGGGAGGAGATAAAATCGCCGAAGGAGATCTTAAAGATTGATCACGTGTCTTATAAGAACACCAAGAATATTAAGAAGGTGGATGACTTAAGTCTTTCCGTGAAGGCCGGAGAGATCCTGGGAATTGCCGGAGTCGACGGCAACGGACAGGAGGAACTGGTGGAGATGATCTGCGGTCTGCGGACCATGGATGAGGGTGATATTCTTCTCGACGGAGAATCGATTAAGCATCATCCTACAGGGATGGTTCAGGACATGGGAATCGGATACATACCGGAGGACCGTCACAAAGACGGACTGGTACTGGATTTCTCCATTGCGGAAAATGTGATTCTGGGTCAGCACAGGAAACCGCTGTTTGCGAAACACGGGCTGATCATGAAGAAGAAAGAGATCGGGGAGACTGCGGAGCATTTACGGGAACAGTACGATATCCGTTGCTCCGGTATAGACTCGGCAGCTTCCACGCTGTCCGGCGGTAATCAGCAGAAGATCGTAATTGCCAGAGCCATCTTCCGGGGGCCGAAGGCGATTCTGGCGGTTCAACCGACCAGAGGCCTGGATGTAGGCGCTATCGAATATATCCATAAGGCGCTGGTGGAGCAGAGAAACCAGGGAAAGGCGGTGCTGCTGTTATCGCTGGAGCTGGATGAGATTCTGTCCTTAAGCGACCGGATTGCAGTTATTCATAAAGGAAAAATTGTGGGGATCGTAGATGCCCATAAGACGACGAGAGAAGAACTGGGGCTCATGATGCTGGGGCATGTGACCGGAAAGGAGGAGGAAGCATGACGAAGGAGAAGAAGAACGAAAAAAAGAGGGATGGCTTAAACGGTGTGCTGATGCAGGTCGCTATATCCATTATTTCGATCGTATTTGCTTTCCTGGTAGGAGGAATTATCATAGCCGCCATGGGCGAGAACCCGTTTAAAGCGTATTCCGTGCTGATCAAGGGCGCTGTGGGAACACCGGTGGCGCTGACTGTGTCCTTAACCAAGACTGTGCCGTTAATCCTGACCGGTCTCGCCGTGGCGGTGGCTCAGAAGAGCCGTGTGTTCAATATCGGAGCCGAGGGTCAGCTTCTGGTGGGGGCCTTTGCCGCCGGTTACGTCGGCTTCACCTTTCATCTGCCGGCGCCTCTTCACATTCTGCTCTGTCTGGCGGCCGCCGTGCTTGCAGGCATGTTCTGGGCGTTTATTGCAGCGTTTTTAAAGTATACGAGAAATGTTCACGTAGTTATCGCTACGATTATGTTAAACTATATTGCCACTTCCCTGGTCCAGTATTTCGTCTGCGGACCGTTTAAGGAGCCGGGGGCTACCTTTAACGCGACGTCGGCAATTGCCGGGACGGCAAAGCTGCCGCAGATTCTGCCGCGGCCGCTGTCTTTAAACCTGGGATTTATTATTGCACTGGTGATGATCGCCGCATGCTGGTTTTTGCTGAATAAGACTACCACCGGATATGAGATGAGGGCGGTCGGCTCTAATCCTGACGCCAGCCGCGTAGGCGGGATCAATATTAAGAAGAACATGTTTATGGCGCTGGTTATAAGCGGCGCGTTAGCCGGACTGGCCGGCGGAATCGAGGTGTCCGGAAGCTTATACCGTGTGATGGAGGGCTTCTCTCCGGGATACGGCTTCAACGGAATCCCTGTCGCCATGATGGCAAACGGGAATCCGATCGCAATTTTCTTCTCAGCTTTTCTTCTGGGAGCCATGAGAAACGGTGCACTGGCCATGCAGATTCAGCTGGGGATTTCTCAGGATATCGTGGATATTATTCAGGGCCTGGTTATCATTTTCCTGGGTTGTGATTACATGATCCGTTACTATATCAACCATGTACGTCTCGAAAGGAGGAAACTGGCATGACAGGAATGATCTCGATTTTACTGTTGTCAACCCTTCGGATGGGGACTCCTCTTGCCCTTACCGCTCTCGGCGGTACGATGTCAGAGCGTTCCGGTGTTACGAATATCGGTCTGGAAGGCATTCTGACCGCGGGGGCCTTTGCAGCGGTGGTGGGCAGCTATTTCACCGGAAATCCCTGGATCGGTGTTCTCTGTGCGATCGTTATGGGGATTGCCATTTCAGCCATTCACTCCTTTATCGCAGTGACGGCAGGCGGCGCACAGAATATCAGTGCAATGGCCCTCGTGATGCTGGCCAACGGCTTTTCCGCAGTGGGATTAAACGCCATCTTCAAGAGTGCGGGCAACTCGGCTCAGGTAAATGCCCTGCCGACTACACCGATCCTGGCGCACATACCGGTTGTGGGAGAGTTTCTGGCAAAGCTTTCACCGTTCGTTTATATTGCATTTATCATGCTGTTCGTGGTCTGGTATCTCCTTAAGCATACGCCGCTGGGACTGCGCATCACCATGGTCGGGGAACAGCCGAAGGCGGCGGAGACGGCGGGAATCAGTGTTGCGAAGATCCGGTATTTCTCCGTGCTGGCGTCTGGCTTCTTAGGCGGACTGGGCGGCGCTTACCTGTCTCTCGGGCAAATGAACCTTTATCAGGACGGAATGGTTTCCGGCAGGGGGTATCTGGCGCTGGGGGCAGTCATTATGGGTAAATGGAACCCAGTGGGAGCATTTTTCTCCGCCATGTTCTTTGGTTTGTTTGAGGCAATCCAGATCTACGTGCAGATGATACCGAATTTCCCGGTGCCTCACGAGTTTATCGAAATGATTCCGTATGTGGCGAGCCTGATCGTTCTGGCCGGCTTCATCGGAAAGGCGGAAGGACCGGCAGCCAACGGCAAACCGTATTCCCGGTTCGTGAATTTGAGATAACGAATCAGCTGTGCAAACTGACATAGGGCAAAACGCCCGGGCTTCTTGTTTTCGTGTTGTTCGAAAACAAGAAGATGCACGGCTGAACAGATACGTAAGCGGGCCGGCAGCGCCCGCTTATGTGCTTATGAGAAGGAGGTATACGTGATGAGACAAAGGGATCTGATTGTTAATCCTACGCTGGCCTGCGGGAATCCCTTGAATTTTAAGGAAGATTTAGATATACTTGAGAAAACAGGAATTAAGATTCTGCATATAGACATCATGGATGGCCATTATGTGCCGAATCTCTGCTTCGATACCGGGATGGTGGGCCTGATCCGGAAAAACTATTCGTTTCTCCTGGATGTCCATTTAATGGTGACGAATCCTGAGGACTATATCCAGCCGCTGGCGGCAGCCGGGGCGGATTATGTGAGCTTTCATCTGGATGCGACCCATTTTCCGATCCGTATGTTAAACCAGATCAGGGAAAACGGCATGAAGGGCGGCGTGGTGCTGAATCCGGCACAGTCTCCCGATCTGCTTGCAGAGACGCTTCCTTACCTGGATTTTATACTGGTGATGGGGGTGGAGCCTGGATTTTCCGGTCAGAAGTTCCTGGAAGGAACCGTGGACAAGGTGGGAAAACTGGATAGCATGCGGAAGGAACTGGGACTCTCTTATTTGATCGAAGCCGACGGCGGCGTAGACCGGGAGAATACCGTTACTCTGCTGGAGCACGGAGCGGATACCCTGGTATCGGGAGCATTCGGCGTGTTTGAAGGAAGAAACGGACTTGAGCAAGACTGCAGGGAGTACCGGGAACTGGCGCTTAAGGCAGCCGGAGAGAGGCTGGAAGCATAGAAGCAGATTGACGAAGGGGGGAAATGGTGTGGCGACAATTAAAGATATTGCAAGACTGGCGGGCGTGTCTACAGCGACCGTGTCCATGGTCTTAAATGGAAAGGACTGTATTACCAAAAAGACAAAGGAAAAGGTGATGGCCGCCGCCAGGGAAGTGGATTACATCCCGAGCTTTGCGGCCAAGTCACTGAAGACGAAGCGCAGCTATACCATCGCCCTTTTTGTAGGCGATATTGCAAACCCGTTTTTCCCGGAAATTATCAAAGGGGTGGAGGCTGCCGCCAAAGACCGGAATTACAGCGTCATTATCTATGACTTATCCGGTCAGGACCAGGATTTTGTGGAGCAGATCGATAAGGCGGCCAGCCAGAAGGTGGACGGCTTTTTTATCACCGGCAGCACGCAGATTTCAGAGGAAGCAAAGAAGAGGCTTTTAATGATCGCGGACTCGGGCATCAAGATGATTTCCTGTAACCGGTTTATGGAATGGGGAGAGTTCCCGCTGATCTATACCTCTGAGGGCGAGCAGGTGGACGGCCTGCTGAGCAAGCTGGCGGCATTGGGACATAAGCATATCGGCTGCATCTCCGGCTATCCGGAATACTGGGTAGCGGAGCGCAGGGAAGGCTTTTACCGGAAGACGCTTAAGCAGTACGGTTTGTACCATCCGGAATATATTGTGAATGGCGGATTCTTCATAGAAGATGGTATCCGCAGCACCAGGATGCTGTTAAAGGAACAGCCGCAGATTACCGCGGTGATGTGCGTGAATGATACACTGGCCATTGGCTGCAATGCGGCGGCCAGGGAGCTGGGGCTTAAGGTACCGGAGGATTTGTCCATATTCGGCGTGGATGGCGTGGAATGCCTGAAATATTTTGCGCCGCAGATTACGACCGTGGATACCCACCGGTATGAGTATGGCTACAAGGGGACTGTCCGGCTGATTGAACTGATCGAGGATGACGGAAGCCGGAGGCAGGAGCTTCTGGAGACTATGGTTTGCCCATGCTCCATACGGCAGGGAGATACGATTGCCCCGCCGAGAAAAGAATGATATGAGAAAGAAAGGCTGGATAAAGGAATGAGAATAGGAATCGGATGCGACCACGGCGGTTATGAGATGAAGGAAGAACTGAAAAAAAGACTGACCGGCGGCGGACATGCAGTTACAGATAAAGGAATTTACAGTGTCAGCGAGGTGGACTATCCTGACGTGGCCGCAGAAGTGGCAGAGGGAGTTGTCGCCGGAGAGTACGACTGCGCGATTCTGGTATGCGGAACGGGGATCGGTATGAGCATTGCGGCCAACAAGGTGGATGGAATCCGTGCTGCGCTGGTGACGGACACGTTTTCAGCCAGAATGGCAAAGGAGCATAACAATGCCAACATCATCACGCTGGGAGCCAGAACGGTGGGAATCGAACTGGCGTGGGAACTGGTGAACGCGTATCTGGGAGCGGAATTCCTGGGAGGGAAGCATCTGGTACGGGTTGAGAAGATTATGGGGATGGAAAAGTAAGACGAAATAATAATGCGGATATCCACAGAAATATTTCGAGGGTATCTTGAACCTTAGTATTGTGTATGCTGCTCAGAATCCAGTATGAAATTGATATCGTTACCTGTGAGGGCAGTAACATAGAACAGGTTCTGCTGAAGGAACAAGCAGTTGATAATTAAAAATAAGACATAAGATGGTTTAAGCAGGCGGAAGTGATTCACTTCCGCCTGTTTAATTGGATAGAAAGGCAATTTCCTGGATATGCCTACGGACTGTCTCCAGAGGGATGAGCGCATGTGCTGAAGAAGTATGACTACATGCTGCTCTTTCACGACGATTTCCCAGGCTGGCTCTATGAGGTCCACATGGGGGTGACGACGATCTGGGAACGGTGGAATTAAATTCTGTCCGACGAAGGATCAGCGGCACCGGGATGAACAGCTTAAACCGCTGCGCCTACGGTTCGATTACTGAACGGCTTATGAAAGCGCGGGCTGTGTATCCGTCTCCGTATGGGGAATACGTATCCTGTTGTCACCGTCCTTATGCCGCTCCAGGATAATTTCATTATCCTGTAAGAATAAATATAAAAGAAAAGATTGAGTAAATAGACAAAACATATTAGAATATAAAGATAAATTCAATTTCTGGATTGATATAAATGGCAGTGGGAGGTACGAAGATGAAGCGGATCACGCTGGATAAGCTGACTGGAAAACTGGAAAAAGCATCCTACCAAACCCAGTACGACCATATCATGTCGCTGATCCGGGAAGGACGCATAAAGCCTGTGGCTGCTTCCGGAAAGAACGGGAAGAAGCCGGCGCTTTATCTGGAATACTGGATTACAGAGCCGGAAGAGGAGCAAAAGGAACGGCTGGAGCGGCTTCGGCTTCTTAAGGAAGAACTGGAATACGGCTTATCGCCTGCGATTGGAATCGATTATTACGTTTCTCATCCGGAGGTCTATGAGGCAGAGCGTTCCTGGGTGCTTATGATGGACCGGTATTTGAAGAACTGCCGGGAAAAGCTTCGGACGGAAGAGTCCATGAACGAGCGGAGCTTTGAGATCTGGGGCAGGGAAAAATTTCTTAAGGAAGAGCAGGGAAAGACGGTGTGCAGGCACATGGGAATATCCATGGAAATGCTGAATATCTATGATACGTCGGAACCGTTGGCTTACTATTCCCACACGAAAAAGGTACCGCAGAATCTGCTGATTATAGAGAATAAGGATACTTTTTATACCATGAGGCGCCATTTGATCAGCGGCGGCGGTCCGATTTTTGGGCTGGAGACGGGAACTCTTATCTATGGCGCCGGGAAACAGATTCTCCGCTCATTCCGGGATTTTTCTCTGTGTATGGAGCCATATATTACCAATTCTGGGAATAAAATCTACTATTTCGGTGATCTTGATTATGAGGGGATTTCCATTTATGAAGATTTATGCGGCCGGTTTGGCAGGGAATGGGTGATAGAGCCTTTTAAAGCCGCTTATATAGCCATGACTGAAAAGGTGCTGAACACTCTGACCGTTCAGGACAGCCTTGATTCCGGCCTCTGTTCGCTGCCTGGGATGAAGGAGAAGCAGAGCCGACGGGGCGGAGATCTGTTTTTTGGATATTTTGAAGCAGCGGAGCAGGAAAAAATGAAGGCGGTTCTTCTGGCGGGCAAGTATATCCCACAGGAATGCTTAACGATCAGCGATCTGCCAATGAGGCCTGGTGATTATGATGGAACATGATTTCTTAAAACAGTTCTGGAAGCGTATGAAAAGCGTTGGTATGTACGCCCTTCTTTTTCAAAACAGCTTTCAGAAGACCACCTGGAAACAGTATGGATTCTTAAAAATGGATGAGCAGATTAATATGATCTTTGCAGTTCTGCTCTATATTATGGAACAGTCTCTAAAGGACGAGCCATGCACCATGGATGATATCGGCGCTTATCTTGATTCCGTCAATCAGAAATACCTCCAGAAACCGCTGTCCTATGAGGAGTGCAAGGAGCTGGGAGAATTTCTGATTAACGTCGTGCTTTGCAATGAGGGCCGCGCCATGTATTTTGACGGGTATGATTTTGAGATGAACGCTTATAAAATCATGCATATCAGCTTTGTGGCCAACCGGATTGTCTACGTGGACTCGGATGTGAAGAGGACCTCCTACTATTTGACGGACGACGGATACAATCTGATTCTTTCCACCTTAGAGGTGGAGAATAATATGAAGCTGACGATCCACGAGATCATTTTCCAGATGCATTTGGAGAAAGCCAGCTATGACAAAGCGGTGGATGAGATTAAGAATATCTTTAACCTGCTGCGAATCCAGCTCCAGAAGATCGAGGAGACCATGAACCGCATCCGGAGGAACGCCTTAGAGTACACGGTGGCGGATTACCGTGAAATTCTGGAAGGAAACTTGGAGACGATCGCCGACACGAAACAGAAGTTCCAGAACTACCGGGAGGTTGTGAGAAAGCGGGAGAGAGAGCTGGAGGAAGAACATATTAACGTAAAGCGTCTGGGAAAACAGGATGAACAGTCGCTGGAAAATCTCAGGATTATAGAGGGCTATTTAGACCGGTCGATTGACGAGTATCAGAAGATTTTGAGCAGCCATTTTGATTTAAAGGCGCTCTACACCAGGGAACTGGAGCAGATTTCCCAGATGGCGCTGATTCGGCGTTTTCATTTAAGAAATGACCTTTACGATAAGATACTGGATGATGTGACTGCCTTAGACCGGCTGGAATATTTCCTGAGGCCGCTGTTTAACCGGGAACAGGATAAGATCTACAATATCAACAAGGCCCTGGAATTCCAGAAGCCGGTCAGGGAGAAGAAGGAAGAGGCGGAAAGTATCTATTCCTTTGAAGAGGAAGTACTTGACAGCGAGGAAGAGTACAGGCGCGAACGGCTGAAAATGTATGAGGCCAGTCTAAAGGTACTCCTCGGCTTTTTAAAGAGGGAGGGAGAAATCTCTCTAAAAGCAATCAGAGAGACGCTGGGAGATCAGTTAAAAGAACTGGTTCCGGATACGGATATTTTTAAGGAAATTATGGTGGAACTGCTTAAGAGCGGCAGACTCGACGTGCAGATGCTTAAAAAGGAGCGAAGCGAGAGCCTGGGCGATAAAAGTGCGGAATTCCGGCTGAGCGAGATGTTTCTCGATCTTTTGGAGCAGGACGACAGCCTGGCGGACGTGACGGCGCTAGAGGCGTACCGGATCGAGGATGGAGAGACAATCGTATTTGAAGGTGTGAAAAATGCTGAGGGAAGACTCTGTAATATCCGATGCTCCAATGTCCTTCTGCGTCTTTTAGGACATCGCGTGTGACAGGAGGGAGAACAGTTGTGACAGGAGGGAGAACAGTGAAATGGCATATGAATTTTCCGATATCAGAACGAGCCAGGAGATCTTTTACCATCTTTTGATGAAGCGGGAGCTGAGGGAAGAGGATGAACCGTATCTCTATCAGGCGTATACGGAGCAGGAGCAGATCCAGAACCTGGTAAAGAGCCAGGGGGATGCGGCGGAGAGCTTCGTAGAGCGGTACGGCGGGGTGATCTATCTAATTCCCAAAGAGGATAATAATTTTCTGGGATTTTCGAAAAATCAGTTAAAGCAGGCGCTCTGCAAATCCACAGCGACAGATAAGGATTACTACCTGTCGCAGTTTGTCATTCTCACCCTTTTGGTGGAATTCTACGATGGACAGGGAAGCAGCAGCAAGGCGAGGGAGTATATGAAGGTGGGAGAACTTCAAAACTGTATTTCCGAAAGGCTGAAAGAGGGATGCGAACGGGCAAAAGATGAGGAAGAGCGGGAGGGGCTGGCTTTTTCCAACATGCTGGAGGCGTATGAGGCGCTCCGTTCCGATGACAGGGGCTCAAAGGCAAAGACGACGAAAGAGGGATTCCTCTATCATATCCTGAATTTTCTGGAGAAACAGGGGCTGATTGATTTTGTGGAGGAAGACGAGATGATTAAGACCACGAAAAAGCTGGACAGTTTTATGGACTGGAATCTGCTGAACCAGAATCAGTTTCAGAGAGTTTTAAAGGTGCTGGGGGTGGAACATGAGTAAGATCAATGCGGTCAGGATTATTAATTTAAATTATAATAACAACGCCATACGGATCAATGACGAGACGTTCCGCCTGGGAGGAAAAAGCACCCTTTTGTCCCTCCGCAACGGAGGCGGCAAGTCGGTTCTGGTTCAGATGATGACGGCGCCCTTTGTCCACAAGCGGTACCGGGATTCCAGGGACCGGCCGTTTGCCAGCTATTTTACGACGAATAAACCCACATTTATTCTGGTGGAATGGGTGTTGGACGGCGGAGCGGGATATGTGATGATCGGAATGATGGTGAGGAAAAACCAGGATTTGTCGGAGGGAAACGGCGAAGAGCTGGAGATGGTTAATTTCATCAGTGAGTATAAAACGCGGTGCGAGCTGGATATCGACCATTTACCGGTGATCGAAAAGACGAAAAAAGAGATGGCGTTAAAGGGCTTTGGCGTGTGCCGCCAGATGTTTGAACAGTGGAGGCGGGACCGGTCTGTCAAATTTTCTTCCTATGATATGAACCAGGCGCCTCAGTCGAGGCAGTATTTTGACCGTCTCATGGAATTTCGGATCTACTATAAGGAATGGGAGACGATTATTAAAAAGGTGAACTTAAAGGAATCGGGCCTCTCAGAGCTGTTTTCCGACTGCCGCGATGAGAAGGGTCTGGTGGAAAAATGGTTTCTCGATGCGGTGGAAAACAAGCTGAATAAAGACAAAAACCGCATGAAGGAATTTGAGAATATAGTCACCAAATACGTGAGCCAATATAAGGAAAACCGCTCTAAGATTGAGCGCAGGGATACCATCCGCTTATTCCGGGAGGAGGCCGGTGAGATCTTAAAGGATGCGGAATGCTACAGGGAAGAGGCTGCCGCCGCTGTCGCTCACGAGGGGAAGATTGCTGCATTTATCGGTGAACTGGACCGTCTGGAGGCGGAAGCGGAGAACGAAAAGGCCGCCGTACAGGACGAGACGGAGGCGCTGGAAGCTGAGATTAAGAGAATCGGATATGAAGAGATTTCCTGCGAGATCCACGGATATGAGGAGGAGCAGACGCTTCACGCCCGCCGCCGCGATATGGCGGGCTTTGAACTGGACAGCCTGGAGCACGAGTGCGAGGGCCTGACACAAAAGCTGCGGCTTCTGGAATGCGCCAGATGGCGGGAGATTACCCGGGAAAGCTTCAGAGATTATCGATTTGCGGATGAGCGTCTGGCTGCGCTTCGGCAGAAGAAAGAGGATTTAGAGCCGGAGCGCGTAATGCTGGGGACGAGACTTAAGGCTTATTATGGGGAGGTCTGCCGAAAGGAGTCTGAGGAAGCGGAAATACTTACGGAGTCTCTGCGCGTTACAAGAGAGCGGATTGCAGCGCTTAAGGGGCGCGAGGCCGGATATCAGAAAGCGCTGCAGGAGGCGGAGCGTCTGGCAGGCGGCCTTCAGACCAGGATATCCGGTTACGACGGCGAGGAGGAACGGTATAATCGGAGACACCGCCAGTCGTTGAGACGGAATATACTGGGCGAGTATGAACCGGCCGCGCTGGAAATGGCGGCGGACGGGCTTATCAGAGAGCGGGAGCAAGTCAGCCGCCTTATGACGGAGGGAAAGCGTGAGGCCGGCCGTCTGGAGGAAGAGCTGCGGATTGTGGATCGGAATTTAGAGGATGCGAAGAAGGATTTAATCCTCACGGAAACGGCGAAAAAGGAACAGACGAAGGAACTGGGCCGTCTGGAGGAAGAACGGAAGGACCTGCGGGTGATTCTCCGCTATCTGGAGCTTCCGGAGGAATATCTGTATGAACGGGACAGGATCCTGACTGCCATCCAGCGGAAGCTGAGCGACATCGCCATGGCGCGGCGCGGGTTTGAGAAAGAGCTGGACGAGCTGGAAAAGGAATACCGGAAGCTGGCGGAGGGAAGCGTGCTGGAGCTGCCCGCTGAATTCGAGGAAATGCTGGAACAGACCGGACTGCGCCGGGTCTATGGAATGGAGTGGCTGAAGAAAAATGGCAATTCCGTGGAGAAAAATCAGGAACTGATCAGAAGGCAGCCGTTTCTTCCATATTCTCTGATCTTAAGCCGCGGAGAGCTGGAGAAGCTGATTAAGAGTGGAAATGAATTGTTTACGTCATTTCCAATTCCGATTATTAAGCGGGAGGATTTGGAAGACGGAGCGGTGGAGTGCGACGGCGGAATCGTTTCGCTGGGTAAAATCAGTTTTTACGTGTTGTTTAATGATAATCTTCTGGACGAGGAAAAGCTGGCTTTGATGATGCGGGAAAAAGAAGCGCAGATTGGAAGAAAGAGGCAGGCGGCGGACCAGAAGGACAAGGAATACCGGGAGTATTTTGAAAAACAGGAGAAGATCCGGAGTCAGACAATTACGAAGGAGCGGTACGATGCGGTAGAGCAGGAGATCGGACGGCTGGAAGAGAAGATTTCGGAGCTGAACGCCGGGATATTGGAGCTGTCAGCAAAGCAGTCGTCTAAGAAAGAACGAAAACGTGTTCTGGAGCGGGAGAGCGCGGAGGCGGAGCGGAAAATAGAGGATCTTAAGCGCCAGGAGGAAGACTTGGCAGCGCTTACCGGTTTTTACAAAGTGTACTTAGAGAGCCGGGCGGAGTTGTTAAAGTGCCGGGATAAGATGGAGGCGACAAGGCAGGACCAGGAGAGAAGCAGGCAGCTCTGTGATAAACTGGAGGCGAAGGAAAAATCACTGGAAGGTGAAAATGGGCTTTTAAGAGAGCGGATGAAGGAGACGGAGGGGAAACGGCAGATTTACGTTGGGTTCGGAGGAGAGTCTGCGGGAGAAGCTGCGATAGAAACTGTGGAAGAAGCTGCGGTTTCGGGCACAGGTGTAAGTGCAGCAGATGCTGGTGAATGGCATCCGGTCATTCCGTCTCTGGAAGAGGCGGTGGGCCTGGAAGCCAGGTATGCGGCCATAACTGGAAATCTTTCCGGTGAAGAAAGGGAGCTGGAGGAAAACTGCCGAAAGACTTTATCCGTCTATGAGAAGAATGAAAAAGAATTAAAACGGCTGGCAGAGAAGTACCGGTTAAGCGCTGCAGAGTATCAGGATATCTGGTACAGTGCTGAGGAAAAAGACCGTGTGGATGATATGCTGGAGACGAAGCAGACGGAAAAAAAGATCAGCGAGAGGAAATGGAACGAGGAAGACAAGCTTGTGGCACTGGCGGTACAGAACAAAGAACGCTGTCAAAAAGATATGGTTAAAAAGTTTGGCGAGGATGAGCCGCTGCCGAAAGATGCGATTACGCAGGTGGATTTTGACGTCCGCAGGAGCCGGGCTACGGACAGGGTAAAGGATGCGAGAGACCGGCTCCGTGCAGTGGAAGAAAAGCTGCGGTCCTATGAGGAAAATCTGACGGCTCTCTCGGAATACCGGGAATTTGCACCGGCAGAGGGGCTGACCTGGGATTCGCAGATTCCGTTGGAGAATATGACGCCGAAGCAGTTAGGAGACTTTAAAGGAAGCATGATCCGCGATTACCGGCAGGCCCTCGAGAAGAGGAGCGGGAAAAAGGCAGACCTGGAACGGACGTTAAACCGTGTAGTGCGGCGGGAGGAATTTGCAGAAGAATTCTTCAAAAAGCCGTTGGAGACGCTTCTCCTTCTTACCAGCAGCGCAGAGCAGGTGATTATGCAGCTTACCACAGTACTTTCTTCCTATGAAAGCCTGATGGAAAAGCTTGAGGTGGACATCTCCATGATTGAAAAGGAGAAAGACAAGATCGTGGAGATCCTGGAGGATTACGTCCGTGAGGTTCACGCAAATCTTGGAAAAATAGACCGGAATTCCACGATCACCGTCCGTGATCGCCAGATTAAAATGCTGAAGATCCAGATCCCTGGCTGGGAGGAGAATGAGAATCTCTATCACGTCCGCCTGATGGATTTTATGGATGAGATCACGGCAAGGGGGATCGAGCTTCTTCAGGAGAACCAGAACGCCTCTGAGTATCTGGGAACGAGAGTGACGACGAAGACGCTGTACGATACTGTGGTTGGAATCGGCAATGTGGAAATTCGTCTGTATAAGATCGAAGAGAAGAGGGAGTATCCGATTACCTGGTCCGAGGTGGCGAAAAACTCCGGCGGCGAGGGATTTTTATCGGCGTTTATTATTCTCAACAGCCTGCTTTACTATATGAGAAAAGATGAGACGGATATTTTCGCAGACCGGGCGGAGGGCAAGGTTCTGCTTATGGACAATCCATTTGCGCAGACGAACGCCTCCCATTTATTAAAACCATTGATGGATATGGCCGAAAAGACCGATACTCAGTTGATCTGCCTGTCCGGCCTGGGCGGAGAGTCGATTTACAGCCGTTTTAACAACATTTATGTGCTGAATTTGATTGCGGCCAATTTGAGGAACGGGATGCAGTATCTGAAGTCCGATCATATACGGGGATCGGAGGAGGAGACGATAGTGCTGTCGCAGGTTGAGGTGAATGAGCAGTTGGAGCTTAATTTGTTTTGAGGCAGATATGGATGCTGAGAGAAACCTGTGGCAGATAGCTGGATGAAAGAATAAAGACTATAGATTGAAAAAACATGATTGACAGAAGTACTGGAATTGATTTATAATCCCGTCTTTGACAGTTAAACAAAATAAAACACCGCTGAAAGTCCGATTCTATGCGGATTTCACAGCGGTGTTGCTTCGTTTTAAAGTTTGGTATTTTCCTGGTTTCTAGCCATTTGCAGTTAAATTCTTGTACCAGCGCTGTCCCATCTCAATTGGCAGCTTATCTAAGTTTGCTTTTCTTCTGGATCTCCTTCATTTTGCTCTTTGTGATGAATTCAAAGTCTGTCTCAATCCCGCTGGTACTATGGAGCGCATCCGTCAGCTTTGTCCTTTTGTACAGTGGCATGAATCCTTGTCCGCCAACATCTGCAAATTGAAATTTTCTGAGCGTTTCCAGAATCTCGCTGCAGGTATATTTCTTTTCCAGTTTCTTTTCTAACAGACGGTAGACCAGCAGCGCTGTGAAGCAGATTAGGAAATGGGCTTTGATCCGGTCCTCTCTTTGGACATATACAGGTCTTGCCAGGAAGTCAGTCTTCATAATCCGAAAGCAGGCTTCTATCTGCCACCGGCCTTCACTCACCTTAAGAATGTCTCCTGGCTGGTCATCAAACAGGTCTGTACAGACGGCATAAAGCCCGTCATACCTTGCTTCCTCTGCAATCTTTGCTTCGTCCAGATAGTATAAGATATCTGCAGTCTCACCATCTTTTGTAACAGCTTCTTTGTCTATAAATCTAGCCGGATCGTTTGGATTTTTTCTGGTTTTCTTATGTTTTCCATCTTTAAGCATATCCATTGCCCGCTGTACTTGCTTTTCCCGCAGGTCTTTTTGATAGGCAGCATATTTAGGGGAGTAGGTGATAATAAGGCGCTGCTCCAGCTTCTTTGAACTGTAAGGCTCCTCTTTATAAAACAGTTCCTGAGAATCAGCTTCGTTTAACTGCTCCAGGTCCGCCGGCTTTCCATCCGATAATCTCCGGAATCCTGTTCTGTTAAGCGCTGCCTCTCTGTATTCAGCTGCAAGTTTTTTAATAGACTGAGTGACAATGAACCCTCTTTTTCCTGTATGGTTGAATAAACGGTTATTCTCTGAAGCAAGACCGGCGTCTGAGCAGAAGATGAACCGGTCACAGCCAAAGTCCTCGATCACTTTCTTTTCCAGCGGTTTTAAAGAGGTCTGTTCGTTCTGGTTCCCTGGGAATAAGGAGAAGGCCAGAGGGATGCCGTCGCCATCTGTAAACAGCCCCGTCTGGATAATCGGGTTGGGCCGGTGTTCTTTACTCTTACCATATTTCTTATCCCCTTCCTCCTGCTCAATTTCAAAGTAATAATTCGTACAGTCGTAGTAGAGGATATGATCATTACGTTTCGTTAAGAAGTTGCTGTTCTTATAAAGTTCTGCCTGTATCAGATCACTTTCCTGAGCAAGGACGCTTAAGGCCCGGTATACATCGTGGAGCTCATAGCCTGGCTTCTCTAAGAATCCACAGGCAGCTTTATAGGAAGAACGTTTGCTGGAAGGTTCCATGACCCTCGTATAGATCAGATCGGAAAGGATCGCATTGAGATCGTATTCAAACTGATGCTTGTCCCGAATCTTTCTGCATACCCGGTTTAGTCCCAGGCTATAGTAGATGGATTGCAAAAATAAGTATCCACCTTGAAAACGTTTTTCCATGTTGTAATCGATCTTTTTATCAGCACGTAAAGGGATCAATACTGTTTTTACATCCTTTTGAGCCTTATACTTTTCCGTTTCGATCTCCGCCTGTTTTTTTGCCCATCTCATGACATCATCCCGGGTCGGTCCATGCTCCACTAACAGTTCATTTAATGTTCCAAGTTTTCGTATGGTCTTAGATGTGGACTTCCCCTCTGAATTTACATAGGATTGTCTGATGTAAAAGGATTCCGCATTTTTGGACTTCGTTGTATCAACCTTCAAAATAATCAGCCCCCATCCCTATTTTACCATAAAAAGCTAAAAAAGGCTATATATTAAAACAAAATATTTGACAAAAAAATATAAGCCAGTAGCGGCTTAGTGGCTAATTTTCTATGATTAGGGTGTCAAAGACCCGAGCAGTTGGAGCTTAATTTGTTTTGAGGCAGATATGGATGCTGAGAGAAACCTGTGGCAGATAGCTGGATGAAAGAATAAAGACTATAGATTGAAAAAACATGATTGACAGAAGTACTGGAATTGATTTATAATAAAGGTACAAAAAGGCAGTACACTCCAGTGAGTGGCTTCCAAGTTAATAACTTAATGAAAAATAGTCACTATGCTTGGTGGGCGGGGTGACTATTTTTTTGTACCTGTAATCATAACGATAAGTACTCCAAACGCAATCATCAAAGAAAGTGTCTCATATGTACTCATGTTATACCACCCCCTTTCGGAGATGGAAGTCACCCAGCAGTAGTACTGCCTGCTTCCATTATACAAGGCAGTGAACAGGCTGTAAATAGAAAAGAAATACTTGTTTACAGCGTAAACTTATAGTTGGCTTTAGCTATTAAAACTTATACCACGGAAATATACTTACTCAGTATAAAAATGCTGATGATTGAAAAAATCATGATTGACAGAAGAACTGGAATTGATTTATAATAAAGGTACAAAAAGGGCAGTACACTCCAGTGAGTGGCTTCCAAAGAATAACTGTTATAAAAAGTAGTCGTTAAACTTGGTAGGTTGGGCGACTATTTTTTTGTACCTGTAATCATAACGATAAGTACTCCAAACGCAATCATCAAAGAAAGTGTCTCATATGTACTCATGTTATACCACCCCCTTTCGGAGATGGAAGTCACCCAGCAGTAGTACTGCCTGCTTCCATTATACAAGGCAGTGAACAGGCTGTAAATAGAAAAGAAATACTTGTTTACAGCGTAAACTTATAGTTGGCTTTAGCTATTAAAACTTATACCACGGAAATATACTTACTCAGTATAAAAATGCTGATGATTGAAAAAATCATGATTGACAGAAGAACTGGAATTGATTTATAATAAAGGTACAAAAAGGGCAGTACACTCCAGTGAGTGGCTTCCAAAGAATAACTGTTATAAAAAGTAGTCGTTAAACTTGGTAGGTTGGGCGACTATTTTTTTGTACCTGTAATCATAACGATAAGTACTCCAAACGCAATCATCAAAGAAAGTGTCTCATATGTACTCATGTTATACCACCCCCTTTCGGAGATGGAAGTCACCCAGCAGTAGGTACTGCCTGCTTCCATTATATTAGGCAGTGAGCAGGCTGTAAATAGAAGAATATAAAGATTTTGCGGTGAAGGCGTACAGATTTCAGCAATGGCTGGAAACGAAATCTGTGCGTTTTTCTAATTGCCTCAGCGGCTCGTGCACAGAATGTGCGGGAGAGCGTTAAAACTGTATGACACTTTTGATGGAGGGGAAAGACGGGAATTCACGGTGATCCTAATGTGTCAACACCTAACATGGACTGGCTGGCCCGTACCGACTGTGATTTTGAAATGGCGTACTCTGGCATGCCGTGTTGCAGCCCGTTTCGAGGGTCGTTGCTGGCAAGGTGCAATCCGCACCACTGTGTACTGGGCCATGAAGAAGATCCGCTGGAAGAGGTGAATCTGGCACACAACGGAGAATTCCGGGAAAAACGTCTGGAGCTGGAGGCGTGTCTCCGGGAGTGGGAGGAAAAGACCGAGGATTTCGAGAACTCCCGCATTGTAAGAGAGGAAAAAGTATGATATACTTTGGAGACAATTAAGAGACTGTCATAAGGGGGGACTGCGGACGTGGATTCCGCAGCATATACGAATGAAAAAATATATTGGAAACAGAGCTTTTTATCGGATGATACTCGCGATCGCAGTGCCGATCATGATTCAGAACGGCATCACGAACTTTGTGGGGCTTTTGGATAATATTATGGTCGGAATGGTGGGAACGGAGCAGATGTCCGGCGTGGCCATTGTGAATCAGCTGATGTTTGTGTTTAATATCAGCATTTTCGGGGCGATTTCCGGCGCGGGTATTTTCAGCGCGCAGTTTTATGGCAGTGGAAATCATGAGGGCGTGCGCCATACGTTCCGTTTTAAGCTTATCTTCAGCGTCCTGATTATTGTCGTGGCGGGCTTTCTGTTTCTGGTATGGGGAGAAGATTTTATATCCATGTATCTTCACGGTGAAGAGAATGCGGCGGGGCTGGCTCTGGCGCTGGATCAGGGCCATAAGTACATGCTGGTTATGATTCTGGGGATGATTCCGTTTGGCGTCGAGCAGGTTTACACCAGCACCTTAAGGGAGTGCGGAGAGACGGTTATTCCCATGAAAGCGGGAATCGTGGCCGTTCTTGTGAATCTCGTATTAAACTACATCCTTATTTTTGGAAAGTTCGGCGCGCCGGTGCTGGGCGTAGTAGGCGCGGCCGTAGCTACCGTGATATCCAGATTTATCGAGGCAGGGATTGTCATTCGGTGGACACACTGCCATAAAAAGAAAAATCCATTTATCATAGGGGCGTACCGCAGCCTGTACATTCCAGGAAGTCTGGTGAGGCGGATCATTATTAAAGGGATGCCTCTGATGGTCAACGAAGTTCTGTGGGCCGGCGGCATGGCGACGTTAATGCAGTGCTATTCCGTGCGCGGTCTGGCGGCAGTGGCGGGAATCAATATTTCCTCCACCATCGGAAATGTATTCAATGTGGTGTATCTTGCTTTGGGCAACTCGGTGGCCATCATCATCGGCCAGCTGCTGGGGGCAGGAAAGATGGAGGAAGCGCGGGATACGGATACGAAGCTGATTGCATTTTCCGTTTGCCTCTGCCTTGGAATTGGCGCTGTGCTGGCGCTTCTGGCGCCGTTGTTCCCTATGATTTACAATACGACGGATGAAGTGAAAGCGCTGGCGACTGCATTTATCCGGGTGATTGCGCTGTATATGCCAATGGGGGCATTTCTGCACGCGTCGTATTTTACCCTGCGTTCCGGCGGGAAGACGATTGTGACCTTTATCTTTGACAGCGTGTTCATGTGGGTGGTCAGCATTCCGTGCGCCTATGTGCTGAGCCGCTATACGGCGGTACCGATCGTTCCGCTTTATTTCACATGCCAGATGATCGAAATTATTAAATGCGTGATCGGGTATGTGCTGGTGAAAAAGGGGATATGGCTGCAGAATATTGTGGAGGCGTAGAGCGTGCCTGTAAATTGCTTTTTGTTAGCTGCGCTCCAGGCTTACGAGTCAGGAACGGCGTGCCGGACGCGGTGACCGGGGGCAGGAGGTCAGGATGGCCAGGATGAAAAAGAGGAGAGGTGCGGTAACTTTAATCGGAAGCGGCAGGCAGGAAGTGAAGGTGTGCGACATCGTAAATGGAATACCCAAGGTGAAGCGGGTGGAAAAGGGAGAGTATCTTGAGGTACGTCTGACGTACTCCCTGTTTCACAGAGAGATAAAGCGGTATGATAAGGAGACTTTTGAGGAAATAAAGAGGCGGTAGGGTTAGAGACTATTGCAGAGAAAGTAAAGCAGCTGGATGGTTTTCTGTTGTTGGAACGGAGGGCGTTTGGCTGTTTTTTTTGACGTGTGTGGATGAGGGGAGATAAAAATAAAAGGATTGACATAGTAAATAATGATATGTTATAAATAACATAGGTTAAACATAACTTATAAAATATAAAAAGGATAACAGATGGGAGCATTGATGTGTGAACTTAATCAAGCATACCTAAAAGCGATAAACCTAAAGGCGAAAAAACCTAAAGGCAATAATACCTGGACCCAATTAAAACCTGAAACCAACATACCCATCCCTGCCCCAACTATAAGCAGTTAAAACACCGAAAAACCGTTTCACCATCAAAAAGGAGGATTATTATCATGGTAACAATTGATTACACAATTTTAGGAATGCTGAGCTGGAAGCCAATGACTGGCTACGACATGAAGCGCATGATGCAGGATTCGCCGGTCATGTACTGGTCGGGGAATAACAATCAGATCTACAAAGCTTTGGTACAGCTCCTTGATATGGGATTAGTTACAAACGAGGTGCAGTACCAGGAAAGCGCGCCCAACAAGAAGGTTTATTCAATCACGGATCGTGGGAAGGCGGCCCTGGAAGCGTGGATTCTGGAGACAGAACCGGAAATTCCGGAGTTTAAGAAAGCGTTTCTGATTCAGATTTCCTGGGCCGGACTGATGGAAAAAGAAAAGATTGACCAGCTCCTTGCCCGGTATGAGGAACAGGTCAGAGAACAGATTTCAATGCGGCAGGAGGAAAAACGGCGTCAGAAATATTTTCCAAACCGGTCTGAGCAGGAGCACTATGTATGGGACCAGATCTATGATAATCTCTGCCAGTCCTATGAGGCCGAACTTCAATGGACTCTCCGGTTCCGCGAAGGACTGAAGGCATTGAAATGACGACTGAACAAATGCGTGAAAATGCGGTAAAATACGGTAATGAGGAAAATACCAGATCCCATCAGTAGTTTGCCAGGGAGTCAGTCGTTATTTATCAAGTAGTTATCAGGCAGTCGCTGCCAGAATAATTAATTACCTGGTAATAGATCTCTGAGTTTAATGAACAAATAAGTAATGAATCACCACAAAAAATCAAAAGAAAGGGAGAAATATGGTATGCAGACAGAAATTATAATCATGAATCAGGCAAAAGCCGCGGTTATTTACAGCGAGGAATGCATTCTCAAGGACGTACAGTCGGCGCTGGACTTCATGATGAGTATGAAATATGAGACTGATTGTGATAGGATTGCGCTGAATAAGAAGGCGGTCGCAGAAGAATTTTTCATTCTCAGCACAGGTCTGGCAGGCGAAATCCTGCAGAAGTTTATAAATTATGGGATAAAGTTCGCGGTCTACGGTGATTTTTCCAGATATACAAGCAAGCCCCTGAAGGATTTCATCTACGAGAGTAATCATGGAACGGATGTGTTCTTTACCAGTGACCGGGAAGAGGCAGTCAAAAGGCTTACGGGATACGGTAAGCCCAGAGAAGCCAGGTCTATCTGATTGCCTTTGCCGGAACGCCTGCGACAACCGCATGATCCGGAATATTCCGGATGATAACGGCCCTGGCCCTGCTATGGTTTCAGCCTCTGCCAGACAGCAGGGATACAGTTCTTAAGCGTCTGGGCAATTCTGGATTCACTCTCTTTGCACCCGGTATCCACCCAGCGTTTCAGCACCATGGTGAAGCCTGCCTGAAAATAGACGAAGTAATACATCATTTCGTCTTCCGATGTAATCCCGGCTGCCTGGCAGCGCGGTTTTATAATCAGATTCCACAAGGGTTCAAATCCCTGCTTGAGCGGAAATGCCCGCCTGGTCTGCAAAGCAATCCGGTAGAAATACTGATGCTTTCGGATATGCTGCAGGAAAAGGAGAATCAGCGGGTCCGAGAACGGCAAATCTTCCGGATTGCTGTGGAACGGATAGCTTTCCAGAAGCTCCTGATGCAAAAAATCTTCCATTCGATCCAGCATGTCGTAAATATCCGTAAAATGCGCATAAAACGTGGACCGGTTGACTCCGGCAGTTTCACATATCTTTTTGACTGTTATTTTCTCAAATTCTGTGTGCTTCATCAACTCCAGCATGGCGGCATCCATGCGAATCTCCGTTTCCCGGTAGCGTTGATTATTTTTCGTATTCATGGCGTCAGCTCTTTTCTATTATTCCAACACAAATCGGTATATTGATGATTGTACAGAAAACTGTAACACAGTATGATAAAGAAAGCAAGAAAATGAATGAAATAACAGGAATAAATCACTGGAAAGGAACGAAGCAATGAAAGCAGCAATTTATATGGGAAAAGAGGATATCGAAATCAGAGAGATTCCCACACCGGAGTGCGGGGATGACGATGTGCTGATTAAAAATATATACTCCAGCATTTGTGGGACGGATGTGGCTGTGTATCTGCATGGACCGAATACCGGACACCGCATAACGACCGGCGGAGAGTTCGGTCATGAGACCGTGTCGCGGGTGGCGGCAATTGGTAAAAATGTGACGGATTTCACCGTTGGGGAGCGGGTCTATCCGTATCCGCGCTGCGCTAAAAATGATACGAAACGGGCCGGGACAATTGGAGGATTCTCTGAATACATTCTTGTGCCCCAGGCGAAACGGAATCATTCGCTCTATCCGGTTCCCCAGGAGATACCGGACCGGATGGCCTGCCTGATTGAACCATTCACCGTGGGGTGCCGCGCGGCGAGAAGGGGACAGCCGCAGGCTGGAGAGAGCGCGGTGGTATTTGGGGCCGGTACGATTGGGCTGGCGGCCGCTGTCTCCTTAAAATATTTTGGAATGGACCGGGTCATGGTCTGTGATCGATCGGATTTCAGGCTCGCGGCAGCCAAAAGACTGGGATTTGCAGTCTGCAACAACGACCGGGATGATTTCGCCGCTGCGGCGGTGGAATACTTTGGCACAGCGCTGTCCCTGACCGGCAATACGACCGATATTGACTGTTTTCTTGACGCAGCGGGAGCCGGGAGTATTCTGGAATTGTTCATGTCCCTGGGAAAAATCGGTAGCCGCTTCGTTTCCGTCGCTGTGAATAATGCGCTGCGAAGCCTCGATCTGCTGCATTTGACCTTTGCGCAGAAATCGATCATCGGTTCCGGGGGATATATGCCGGAGGATGTGCGGGACGTGATGAACATCATGGAGAGCGGAAGATGGGATCTGGAATCGATGATCACCCATGAATTTCCTCTGGATCAGATCGAGACAGCGATAAAAACAGCGGCGGATACAGAACATGCGCTGAATGTGACAATAAAACTTTAAGGATAATCGCAGCAATACCTTAAACTCAAACAATTCTGAAACAAAACTATGATACAGTAAGAAAAAAGGCGGAAAAAGGAGGAAGAAGATGCACATTCTGTACCAGTGGATCGGGGACGGAAGCCAGAGAATCAGGGAAAATTACAGCGCGTCAGAAAGCAGATCCCTGCACATGACGGGGGCAGCGGGCGCTCTTTGTATGCTTCTGGGGCTGGGGAAAATCATCTTCGGCGCGCTGTCGCTTTCGGTGTTTACCTGCATAAACGGCTGTTATACCCTGGGGATGACGGCGGCAAGATACTGTGCCCTGGCGGGAACCGTGCATTCTAAGGAACGGAAGAAGCAGTATTGCTATTACCGTCTTGCCGGAGCCGTTATGGTTGCTGCCAGCCTGTTGTATGTTGTATATTCCTTGTGGACAATCCGCCATCCGAAAACTGTCAATTATGGTAAAATCACGGCAATCACCATTGCAGCGATCACATTTACGGAAATCGGCGTCAATGTATGGGGCGTAATAAAGTACCGGAAGTACCATTCTCCCCTGCTCCACGCGCTGAAGATGATCAGTCTGGGGACTTCGCTGATCTCACTGGTGCTGACCCAGTCGGCCATTCTTGCATTTGCAGACGAAGCGCAGGATCCGTCGGTCAATGGTTTTCTGGGAACGGTAACCGGAATCTGTGCGGCCCTGCTTGGTGTTTATATGATCCGGCGTATTAACCGGATTGAGGCTGAGGACTTACATAGAGAGGACTCTTATTAAGGAAAAGATTCATCATGAGAAGGGAGACGATCTTTATGATTCACATACTGGTGGCAGATGATGATGAGAAACTGACACAGAGTATCTGCAGTTACCTGAATAACTGCGGTTATGAGGCGAAAGGAGTGCTTTCTGCAGAATACGCCTATGACGAGATGTACAGCCGCTTATACGATCTGATTATTTCTGATATCATGATGCCTGGAACGGACGGCTTTGCATTTGCCGAAACGATACGCGGTCTGAATAAGAGAATCCCGATCCTGTTTGTCAGCGCCAGAGATGATTTATCCTTTAAACAGAGGGGGTTCGATCTGGGGATCGACGATTATATGGTTAAACCTCTGGACTTAAGCGAACTGCTGATGCGGGTGCGGGCGCTGCTGCGCAGGGCAAATATTGAGGCCAGCCGCAGACTGGTGGTGGGAAGTATGGTTCTGGATGCCGATGCCATGGAGATTACGCAGGGAGAACAGGAGATTCCGGTGACCACGCGGGAGTTTAACATCATGTTTAAACTGCTGTCGTACCCCAATCATACATTTTCCCGTTCCCAGCTGATGGACGAATTCTGGGGCGTGGACAGCGATACCAGTCTGCGGGCCGTGGATGTCTATATCACGAAGCTGCGGGATAAATTTTCCGCCTGCAGTGAGTTTGAGATCAGGACGATCCGGGGGCTGGGATATAAGGCGGTGCTGTTATGACGGGAAACCATAGTACGGAGGATGGACGGGTCACCCGCCGTTATTTCTTTTTTCCAGCCTATGTTGCGCTGGTGTTTCTTCTGGCGGTTCTGATGATGCTGCCGACGATCTTCTACGGCGGCGCCCATCTCATACTGGAAGAATCTGGTCCCTATATAAAATGGTATTTTCTGTATTGTATTGTTCTTGCGGCTCTCGTATCCGGTGGGCTGGCCCTGCGGAAGTATCTGAATTTTGACCGCCCGATAAAGAAGCTGAGCGCCGCGGCCAGACAGGTGGCGGAGGGGGATTTTTCCGTCTACATTCCCAAACGCCATACATCCAATGATATGGATTATATTGACGCGCTGTTTGTGGATTTTAATAAGATGGTGGAGGAACTGGGTTCCATCGAGACACTGAAAAATGATTTTGCGGCCAACGTTTCTCATGAATTGAAGACGCCTCTGGCAGCCATCCAGAACTATGCGCAGCTGCTTGGCACCACGGAGCTGACTCCGAAACAGCAGGAATATACAGAACGGATTCTGTCGAGCACACAGCGCCTCACATCGCTGATCTACAACATTCTGAAGCTGAACAAACTGGAAAGCCAGAAAATACATCCAAAACCGGAGCCATACGATCTCTGCCGCCAGCTCAGCGACTGCGCCATCGGCTTCGAGGCCATCTGGGAGCAGAAAAAGATTAATTTTGAAGCTGACATGGAAGACCGTGCCGTGATTGAGGCAGATGAAGAACTCATGGAGCTGGTATGGAACAACCTGCTGTCCAACGCCTTTAAGTTTACAAAATCGGGGGGAACGGTGAGCCTGCGCCAGTTTTCTGACGAAGAGCGCATCGTCACCGAGGTGGGGGATACCGGTTGCGGTATGACGCCGGAGATGATGAAGCATATGTTTGATAAATTTTATCAGGGGGATACATCCCATTCCACAGAGGGAAACGGCCTTGGCCTTGCCCTGGTGCTGCGCGTCCTGGAGATGAGCGGCGGGACGATAACCGTGAACAGCACAGAGGGGAAGGGCACCGTCTTTACGGTCTCACTGCCCCGAGCGGCACTGGCACAGAAGGGGGAATCACAGACATCATGACAAGAATCAGGAAAGACGGCGCGGAATATGTGGGATATGAATATAAGGAGAAGTCTGTTCCGGCCTTATATGCATCGCTGTATCTGGACAGTTATCCCTGTTTCGGATGGGAGGAGGATCCAAACGGTATGAGCCGTAAAGCGAATACGGAGACCGCCAGCCGTGCAGTTCTGCGCTTCCGGAGAGACAGAAAACTCTGCAACAGGGCGGAACTGACCCGTCTGCAGAGGAACTTTGACAGCTGTGTTGCTGAGATTGATGCACTGGAGCAGTCCAAACGCTCGAGCGCTGTCATAGGAGCCCTTGTTACCGGAATCATGGGAACCGCGTTTATGGCCGGCTCGGTGTTCGCTGTTACGGCAGAACCGCCGATGGTGGTTCTCTGTATTTTGCTGGCAGTCCCCGGTTTTACAGGATGGATTGTTCCATATTTTTTATATCGGGCGCTGCTGAGGAAAAAGTCGGCAAAGGTATCGCCATTGATAGAAGACAAGTATGAAGAGATTTACGAAATTTGTGAAAAGGGCAGTGACCTTTTGATTTGAAACAGTATGAGCGGCAGCTTCTCGCGTAAAAGGAAATGATTACGTGAGAAGCTGCCGCTTTTTAACTTTCTAGGAAACTTCGCAAATCGGCCAAGATAGTGTATAATGGACTTGAAATAAAAAATCACATAACAAAAGAGCGAATGTAGTGATTCGCCACGACGTTGATTATGTAGTTTTTTGTTTTGGTTTAGACTGCGCTGTCTGACGGCAAAGAAAGAATAAGGGGCATGGAACTATCCATAACCCATTACCTTTCGGAATCGTTCAAACAGCGCAGTTTTTTTGTAGTAAACTTCTAAAACCAACATAGAAGTGCCACACTTCGGACATTTGAGTGGGTCATATCCAAACGTCAGAATAATCGAGTTACGCCAATCCAGAAGACTGGAAAGATAGCGTTGTTTCTGAGGGGATAAACATTGCCGAAGATTTTTTTCCTGTTTATGATGTTTTGCATAAATACCGTAGTAACGAACCATTTTGAAGTGCTTGTCAGGGATATGAATAATCAGGCGTTTTATAAAATCAATGACGGGGAGGCATTCTGTAACCGTCTTGTGATCCTCATGCCTGGTGTAATGAAACGTCACGGAGTCACCATCGTAAGAATCAATTCTGGAGGCAGCAATAACCGGTCGTCCGAGATATCGGCTGATATACTTAATGGTGATATCAGGAGAGCAGAGATTGGGTTTGGCACGGACATAAAAACCATCCGGGTGATCCTTATAAATCTGATTTTTAAGTTTAAGGAAAGAAGAACCGAGTTTATGCGCAAGTTTTTCTAAAAGAACCTTACGGAAAGCAAAGCGTAAAAATCTGAAATCAAAATGTTTGTTTGGACGCCAGGAGGTAAAATTACCGGCCCCGCCCTCGGAAATGAGCGCATGGATATGAGGATTCCATTTGAGGTCTCTACCAAAAGAGTGAAGGACACAAATAAACCCGGGAGTAAAGTTTTCAGTTTTATTAAGTTTAGAAAACATACGGAGGACGACATCTCGGACGGCATGAAAAAGACAATTCAAAAGAGAATGGTCCTTAAGAAAGTATATGCGAAGTTCCTCTGGAATCGTAAAGACACAGTGTCTGTGGTTACAGGAAATGAGCTTGCAGGACATACGAAAAGCCCGTTTCTGATTATACATGTTACCACAAGATGGACAGAAACGGCTTTTGCAGGAAAAAGGTACAGATTTAAGTTTACCACAATGGGGACAGCCGTAGACAGCTTGTCCATAAGAAGGATCGTGGCAATGGATCATACGTTTGATGTTATCCATAACATTTTTGCCAGGACGAAGAGCATACTGGATGTACTCAAAGTGGTCACTGAAAATAGTTTGAAGAATGTTCTTTTTATACATAAGAATATTTTACAACAAAAAGTGACAAAGGAAAACCCCAAAACCCCTCATGAGTGAGGGGCAGGGGAGTTGAGAGTGCCGAAGGCACTTTGTTCTATTACAGAAGCAAATATCAAACAAGAAAGAAATACAGAGGGGCTATACTCTCTATATCCCATTGAGAAAGGCGGTGAATGATAATACACGGACGAAAGACAGGGCCTGTGAGTAAGAGCGGTGACAGGCTGACTCTCATGCTGCTGTTTTATATTGCGGCTGTCTGCGGTTGGCTGTGGGAAGTACTGGTATACTGGGGCACAAGTGGATTTGGTGGTTCGCTGACGGAGCTTTTAGTTTTTTACCGGGGTGTTCTGCATGGGCCATGGGCGCCGATCTATGGCACAGGCGGTATCCTGCTGGTTTTGCTTTACCGGGCAGTACAGGAGAGAAAGGGATATTTTTTAATTGCCGCCATGGCGGTTTGTACGGTGGTGGAATATGGAACCTCATGGATTCTGGAAGTATTCTTCCACGCCAGGTGGTGGGATTATTCCGGGCAGTTTTTAAATCTGCACGGAAGGATCTGTTTCGTCAGCATAGTGGGCTTTTCCCTGATTGGACTGTGGGCGGTACAGGCCGTCGTGCCTGTCTGCACCGGATGGATTCAAAAGCTGACGTATGAGACCAGAAAATGGCTCTGTCTGTTGGTATCATTGCTGTTCTTTCTGGATGTAATTGTTTCTGTTTATAAACTCAGCATCTCATAGTAAATGCACTGCTCACAGCGGGTGTCATGGAAGATGCAGTTACGTTAAGAGATACTGTATTTCGGAATCGGCGTATTGCCGTTCGGATCGTGAGAGGAGATTAAGATGGCTGAATATCGTTTGAAACCTGGTAAAGCAGGGGGAAAAGTAATTAGTGCTTATGAGAAGATGGAGAAGAAATTTACGGATGCATTTCTGGAAGAGGATGCGGTTTCCGATTCAGGATACCGCCTGAAGACAGGAAAAACAGGAGAGTCGGTCAAAGGAGCGTATAAGAAAATAGAGGATGGCGTGGTGGGTGCGTATAAAAAGATGGAAGATGCCTTTGTCGATGCGTTTTTGGAACGATGTGATGAGGAAGAGCGAGGGGAGGTGGACAAATGAATAAAATAGGGGTTGGTATGGTGATAACAGCCGGCGCCGTGGTTATGGCGGTTGTGGCAGCGGCAGCGGTTGTTCGCAGGAAAGGCAGTACGACACTGCATAAATTTTTGTGATGAAGCAGATATGCATATTACTTACAAAATATTCCGACTGGATTTCCAGTCTGGTTTACTACATCGGAGGACAGGGGTATACTCACAGTTCGATTGCGCTGGGAGACCAGCCGACACAGTTTTACAGCTTTAATTACCGGGGATTTGCCGTGGAAACAACAGAAAAACACAGGCGGCGGGGAGTCCGGTACAGCCGCCTCTACCGCCTGAATGTTTCGGATACCGTCTATGAACGGATCGAGGAGAGAATCCGGCATTTTCTCGAAAACAGGGAGAAGTACCGCTATACCCGTCTGGGGGTATTCTGTTGTGTTCTTCGGATTCCATTGTATTGGAAAAATCATTATTTCTGTTCTCAGTTTGTGGCAGAACTTTTATCAGAGTCGAACGCGCTGCGGCTGTCCCGCAAGCCGTGCTTTTATCTTCCCAACCATTTTATACGCCTGTTGGAAACACAGCCCTGCCTTGCCGGAATGGAACAGGATTTCATTTAAAATAACAGGAAAAACCATTCAATAAAAATGTTAACTATGGAGGTTCATCATGAAAAAAAGTAATTTTACAGCATTGATTCTTGGCACCGTCGGTATCGTGTTTTTTGCACTGGGAATGTGTATGGCACTGGTTGAAGAGTGGGGGCTGTTCCGGAAAGGCATCATAGCCGGTGTGGCCGGCCTTATCATTCTTCTGATTACTGTGATTGTATGGCGCAGAATGGAAGGAAAGAGTCCTGTCAGGCTGAACGCAAAGACCGTCGGATCGGTACTGGCCGGTGTGCTGGGGGCGCTGCTGCTGGGCGTTGGCATGTGTCTGTGCATGGTATTTGACAAAATGATTCCGGGTGTCATCATTGGTCTGGTGGGAATACTTGCACTTCTGATGCTGATTCCGATGACAAAGGGAATTCACGATTAAACGGACTGCTACAGCAGTTTTGTGTTCCGGTACTTGCCCTGGGGCTTTGCCGAAACACGGAACCGCTGTATATTTTTATGGAAGCATTGTGTAAAACGCCGGGGCAGCCATCTGAAGTTTGCAGTAAACTGCATGGATGATTTTGAGGAGGCGACAGGCTGGCTTTTATGATAACCAGATGGCCTGCTCCGGCGGCTGAAGTGCAAAATAGAAAGAGCCGGTAATCCGAAGTTTTATAAACTTCTGAATTATCGGCTCTGCGTCTTTGCGTCTGGCTCTTTTATGATTGTTATCTGAAGCTGTTTTAGGTCAATCAGACTTTCCTGTCTGCATTTGGGGCAGTACAGGGGGAAATTCTTTAGTTCTGTGTCGTCTCTTACCTTCATTCGTGTCTTGTTCCCGCAAATCGGACACAGTAACCACATGGCGTTCATCATTTACTATCACACTCCTAACCGGCAATTTTCATGTCCGGATTATGCAAACATGGGTTCCACACATTCTTTTATGAAATCCATTCTGTCCCCGGTATTTTCTTTGAAAAGAGAAGCGATGGCGATGACAAGCTTTTTCTCTCGGTTGACATAAATTGTATTACCGCTGTCTCCCATGGCTGCAAAGGCATTTTCATCTGCGATCCACCACAGATATCCGTAGGGCAGATTTAACTCCTCCCACCGGCTGTGCTCCCTTGTGCTTTCGGCAATCCACTGGGCAGAGACGATCTGCTTCCCGTCCCATTTGCCGCCGTCTAAGTAAAGCTGGCCGATCTTCGCCATGTCCCTGGCCGTGAGCGTCAGCCCCCAACCCGCCGCATGAATTCCCTTCGAGTCCATCACCCATCCGCTTACGTCTCTGGCATTCATAAAGGCGTAGTGGGCTTCTTCATTTTCCAGGGTTATACTGCCTTTTACCGTAATACCGAGCGGGGTGAAGAGGTGTTCCGCCGCAAATTCGAGCACGGATTGTCCGGTTGCCTTTACCAGAATGCCTGACAGGATGTCCGGGCCAACAAAGGGCGTATAGCGGAATGTTCCCGCCTTTTCCGGCCCTCCCAGTAATTCCAGCGCGGTGCTTACCCAGTCATCCCTTGTAAAATATTCCAGATACGGCTCTTCTTGATGCTTGAACGGGGCAGTCATTGTCATCAGATCCCGAAGTGTTATATCCCGTACCGTTGTTTCCCCTTCGTTGTAATTTTCAACCGGGAAATCCGGGAAAAAGTCCAGTACCTTCTGGTTGACGCTCTGGATCTCTCCTCTGTCGACGGCAATGCCGATCAGGATAGAAATAATACTTTTTGTTACCGAAAAAATGTTGATGCAGCTGTCAGCCGTGCATCCGTTAAAATAGCCTTCGTACTGTGTTTCTCCATTCTTTAAAACAATCATGCCGGCAGTATTACTGTAACGACTATGAATGATCTCTTCCAATGCAGCGATCGTTTCCTGATTCATATTGTTATTCTCCTTTGTCATTAGGCGCCGTTGTCGGGCAGCCATGATCGGGTACCTGTTATTAGATACCTATTAACTGGTGTCGTTTCAGCCTGGTTCTGCCTCCTCAGATGATGGGAGTACCTCCTCCTGTCTATAGGGTAAATGCATTAAAAATGTTTTTCAACAACTTTTTTAAAAATTTTATGTATTAGTACCGTGGATAAAGCGGAAAAGGGCATACTTAGCTTTTTAACAGCGGGCATAAAGCCTGCTTTTAAAGAGGGGACGTTTTCCCAACCGTCTGATACTATTTGGCATGTATTCCTTCAAAAGTTCAGGATGAAACACGGAAGAAATGAAGCATAGATCATAGTGGTGGGCTGGAAAGTTAAATCCCGGATGACTGAGGCTCCCCCAGCTGGTCGGAGTGCAGTATAAGACCAGGCATCAGGATCACAAACGTTTACTGAAAACGAATGGGGGTATCATCAGCACAAAACGAGTTGTAGATGAGGATTTAGCTCAGATGCGGTTGTTGTGAAAAACGACTTCACTCCTAAGTATAGACGAAAAATGATATACAACAGTTACACGGAATGCAGGTAATGTGGCGGTGGGGGAAGCTACAGGAAATCACGATTGATAGGAGAGTGTGTATACGGATTATTTTCCCACTGAATCAGGAATTTCACCTCATAAAGCAGAGTGCTATTCTTTGTTCTCATCAAAGTTAAAAACTGCTGCGAGAACTCTGCAGCAAACATCTGGATGAGGGAAAATTTGAATTTTGTGGCGGACTCAGACAAGAAAATCTATGTAAAATGGTTCAGGAAGCTTGACTAACCTGATAATATATGACATAATGACAGTATAATGACATGTCAGAATAACAGGAGGTAAATTATGGCTCAGAAAATAGTACAGGGGAACGAGGCTCTTGCAGGTAAGATTAAATTTAGACGCAACGAACTGGGGCTAACGATTGAGGAGGCTGCTTCACGGGCAGGGGTGGGGACAAAAACGTGGAGCCGGTATGAGGCAGGCGAATCCATTCGCAGAGATAAATGCAAAGGGATCTGTAAAGCATTGAACTGGAAGGGGCTGCCGGATCAGGACGGGGAGGAAGACAGTCGTATCTCCGTTCAAGAATATAGAAACCATGAGGCGTGGTCTCGGTTTCTGGAAAACGAATATGGCGCCGGAGCCGCCATATCCTTTGCCACAGGCAGTGATATACTGCTGGACCAGATCGAGGAGGACATGACAGCGCTCGCTTGTATGCCCGCCGGATCTCACATCGGGCAATTGGATGTGTCCTGGCTGCGTGAAAGCCTTCCGGACCAGTTCCTGATGCAGTATGATTACCTCTTTTTATACCAGATGAAATGTACTCTGCGCAAAATGAGGCTACGTGCAAAAAACGGTTTGGCCATGACTGCTCATAGTGTGATGGAAGAACTGCTCCTCTATCTTTGCTATGAAGAAGCCTCTGTTCTGGTTGAACTTAGCGGCGGGATCAGTGGGCTTGAAGAAGATGACGGCGATTTCGAAGAGTGGGTATTTGATCTGTTCGATGATATGGACATCATTAGCTTTTTGTATTCTGATGTTTATCTTGATTCGGATGATACATATCATTTTTCACACTGGGGGGATCAGCAGTTTTACACAGATTGAATCTGTTGACTGGTGTAAAAGGAATCAATGGACAAAGTGGCTGAGAACGGGAGGGTATATATGTTCGAGACGATGGAGTGGAAGGACGTTTATAAGTTATGGAAGACTGGCTGCTGTTACTTTCCCCAGATGCTTTCCAGCTTTGTATCTGCTGAAACAATATTTGTAGAATATAAGCAAGAAGGTTATTTCTACGGATACGATTGGCTTCGGCATGATGAAGTGGCAAAGCGGAAAGAACTGATAGAAAAAAATCCAATTAGTTTTATCTATTTTACCAAGCCAACAAATAAAGGAACGATCCAAACGGCCGAAATGCTTACAGAGGCTCAAAACGAAGAAGAGCTTGCCGCTGTCTGGATCGCCGCAACCACGAAAGAACTGTCTGAGTGCAGAGGTGGATCTGGTATTCTGCGCCATTCCGACATACTTTACATGGCAGCGTGCAAATTTTTACAAGACCGCTATTATTTGTGGCACCACGCAATGAAAAGGCTGGTTCCGGAAATCATGGTCCCGGATTCAGTTATTAAAAGTGTCGTCTGCAACGATGCAGAACCGGTTATAGGACTTATACAAATGAACACAATGCTGGTAAAAAGCACTTGGAGTATTTTGAGATATTCATCCTTAAAAGAAGGCAATTTGCCGGAGCCTTATTATCGGCGAAGCATCTGAATGATTCAAAAATCAATTGGAGAAATAATTTACGAGTCATCAGCATCAGAATAATATAAAGATCATTTTCGTTTGTCATGGCAATATGTTCCGGGACATTCCAATAGGATTGAATGAATATGTAAATGAAAAATGCAAGAAAAGCACTGAAAAATCGTGATTGACAGATAAATCAAAATTGGTTTATAATAAAGGTACAAAAAAGGCAGTTCACTCCAGCGAGTGGCTTCCAGAATATTATGTTTCTATAAAAATAGTCACTATTGCTCTGGTAGGCGGGTGACTATTTTTTTGTACCTATAATCATAACAACAAGTACTCCAAACGCAATCATTAAAGAAAGTGTCTCATATGTACTCATGTTATACCACCCCCTTTCGGAGATGGAAGTAACCCAGCAGTAGGAACTGCCTATACACATTATACGAAAGGATTAACTGCCTGTAAAGGATACAAATGGAAACCAACTCTTGTTTATTGGACAAATTTATAGTAGACTTTATCTGACAAAAATCGAATGGAGAAACGATTTATGACTCATCAACATCAGAATAATATAAAGATCCTTTTCGTCTGCCACGGCAACATCTGCCGCTCCCCCATGGCCGAGTTCATCATGAAGGACATGGTAGAAAAACGCCGTCAGGCCGACCGTTTTTACATTGCCTCCGCGGCCACCAGCCGCGAGGAGATCGGCAATCCGGTTCATCACGGAACGAGGAACAAACTGCGCCAGTTCGGTATTTCCACAGAGGGAAAACGGGCAGTGCAGATGACGAAGGCCGATTATGACAAGTACGATTATCTCATCGGGATGGAGCAGTGGAACATTACCAACATGATGAGAATTCTGGGAAGCGACCCGGAGAGAAAGGTCTCAAGGCTTTTGGACTTCGGGCCGAATCCGAGGGATATCGACGACCCGTGGTATACCGGAGATTTTGATTCTACCTACCGGGATATCTGTGAAGGATGTGAGGCGCTGCTTGACTACATTGACAGATGTGAGCCTTTAAACCGCTGAAAATAGCAAGCCTCCTGTTTTCCGGTACTAAGCGGAAGGGAGACCTTTTATGAAGAGGGGATGCAAAATACCCCTCTATTTTCTTGTGAAAATATACTATCAGTTGTGATAGTTGTGGATATAAATTGTGCATTATATAATAAGAAAAAAGAAACGGAGTGAGCAGCCTTGAATCAGTATAAAGGGGAAGCGTGGCTGGGAGAAGAGCCGCAGATCAGGGAAGAGTCCATAACTGAGGCCGTGTCTGCCGACATAATCGTGGTAGGCGGAGGTCTGGCCGGAGTCGCAGCCGTCAGGCGGGCGGCGGAGATGGGGATGAAGGTTCTGCTTTTTGAAAAATGCAGATGCGTTCAGGCCAGATCCGGAGATTTCGCTGTCATGGACAGCAGGGTAGCGAAGCGATGGGGACGGGATCATTTAAATAAGACAGAGATTGTCAATAACCTGATGCACGATATGGCCTACAAGGCCAGCCAGAATATTTTAAAACGATGGTCGGAGGAAGCCGGTAAAGCGTTTGACTGGTATCTGGAGGGACTGGAAGATATTGCGATTCTGGACCGTACCGATCAGGTTCCACCCAAGGGCGCGAAATGCTATATTCAGCCGAGGCGTCTGCCTCTGCCGGAGGGCTTTGACAACACCGAAGAAAATTTCAAATGCTATCAGGTGACTGCCTGGATACGCCCGTCACATATCGCCCTGTGCCGCGGTAATTTTGAGCTGGCGGAGAAGACGGGAAATGTGACCTCCTTCTTTAATACGCGGGTAAAAAAGCTTTTGAAGAATTCAGAGGGCCGGGTGGAAGGTGTAATTGCCGAAACCAGAGAGGGTAGTCTCATAAAGGCTTACGCCTCCAGGGGAGTGATTCTGGCTACAGGTGATTATATGAATGACGAAGAGATGCTGAAACGGTTTCTTCCGGGAATGCTGGAAACACCGAAACAGTGGACCAGCTATGACCTGGACCGGCAGCCCTCCAACACGGGTGACGGCCATAAGATGGCACTCTGGGCAGGAGCGAAGCTTCAGGACAGTCCCCACGCGCCCTGCGCCCATCATATGGGAAGCGTGTTCGGCGTAGCGGATTTCCTGCTTCTCAATACTCGTGGAAAACGGTTCGTCAATGAGGACGCGCCGGGACAACAGCTGGGAAGCCAGATTGAGAACCTGCCGGATAAGACGGCGTGGCAGATCGTGGACGGGAACTGGAGAAGCTATATACCGAAGGAGTATCCGAACCATGGCTCTGTGTGCTTCGTCATGGAAGATGAGGAACTGGAGGGCGGGGCGGTATATGATAAGCTTTGCTTTATCGACAACTACATCGCACCGAAGTATGTCCGGAAAGCGGTGGAGGATGGCGTTCTTCTGGAAGCGGAGACGCTGGAGGAGCTGATTGTGAAAACGGGTCTTCCTGCGGATACGGCGCTTGCGTCGGTGGAACAGTACAACCGTCTCTGTGAGCAGGGGGAGGACACGGACTACGGCAAGAGAAAGGACCGGCTGTTTGCGGTAAAACAGGGGCCGTTTTATGCGGCAAAATTTACACCGGCAGTCATGATCGCGGCTATGGGAGGAATCCAGAGTGATGAGGACGCCCACTGCTACGACACAGAAGGAGCGGTCATTCCCGGTCTATACGCTGCGGGAAATGTGCAGGGAAACCGGGTAGCCGTGGATTACCCGCTGACCGTGCCTGGCCTGAGCCATTCGCTGGCTCTGGTATACGGAAGAATCGCCGCGGAGAGCGCAGTGGGGGAGAGCCGGTAAAATTCCAAATAAATAAGGCAGACAATAAATCAATCTAAACAGCAATTCAACATAAATAGTAATTCAACATAAATAGTAATTCAACATAAATAGCAAAAACTGCGCAGCTGCGCATGAAAATGGAGGAAAAGGAATCATGAAAAAAACAGGAAAAGCTGTGGCACTGATGACGGCTCTGGCAGTAACCGGAGCGCTGCTTGGAGGCTGTGGGGCGGACAGTAAGACGGAAGTGGGACAGACAGGAGCGGCAAAGACGGAAGCCGGCAGCGGTACAGAGGATTCCGCAAAGACGGAAGCAGCCGGGGGAGATGCTGCAGAAGGAACTGTAAAAGAAGATATCCGTGTCGTAACATATTTTGCAGGCTCAGATGCCTACGCACCGGTCTGGAAAGAGGTTTGTGCCGATTACATGAAGGACCATCCGGGCATTACCATCGTCGATGAGTCCCAGCCGACTTCAGGAAGCAACGATTTATTCAAGACGAAGGTTCAGGCCGATCTGGCCGCAGGCAATCCGGCGGACCTGGTTCTCTACTATACGGGCGAGGCTTATACGAAGACCTTCGAGGACACGGGACTGTTCGTGACGTTTGAAGATATTTTGAAGGCAGATCCGGAATGGGCGGGAAACTTCAAGGAGTCTCCGCTGGAAAATGTCCAGTATCAGGGCAGACAGTATGCGCTTCCGTTCATCGGATATTACGAGGGAATGTTCTACAATAAGGCGCTGTTTGAGCAGTACGGTCTGGAAGAGCCGACCACATGGGAAAATATCATGAAGGCAAACGAAGTATTCTCCCAGAACGATATCGTGACGCTGTCCATGTCCCTGGGTATGCCGTATATCACCACGGAAAATTTCATTATGGGAGCTGCGGGCAAGGAAAATCACAGAAATTATTTTGACGAGAGCTGGGGCATCGCCATTGACTGCATCGCAGAGCTTTATCAGAAGGGCGGACTGCCGAAAGACACCTTCACGATCTCAGAGGATGACGTGAGACTGCTGTTTTCTGAAGGAAAAGCGGCCATGATGATCAATGGTTCCTGGTGTACCGAGAGTCTCCAGAGCAATCCGGATATGAGAATCATCTCCATGCCAACGCTTCCGGGAGGAACAGGCGGCGAAAACTGTGCGATCGCGGGATTTTCCTCCGGATGGCATATGACAAAAGCAGCCAGTGAGAGAAGCGGAGAAACCTTAAAATTCTTAAAATACATGACGTCTCCGGAGACTATGGCAAGATTTATCGCTTATGGCGGAAGCCCGGCCATCGTCTGTGACGCACCGGAGAATTCCAGCGAACTCTTAAAGAGCGCGGTAACCATGCTGGAGAAGGCGCAGTATCAGGATGCGGCTCTCGATTCACAGGTCAACCACGAGGCATATGAGACTTTAAACAACGGAATCCAGTATGTCTGCGAAGGCCAGATGACGAGTGCAGAGGTACTGAAACAGGCAAAGGAACTGAATGAATCCGGTCAGTAAGAAGGAAGGCTCAGACAGTGATGAAAGCCGGGGGCTGTGCTTTAGCGGGCACAGCCTCCATCGCACGTAAGCGGCCAAAGGATGCCCGCTAAGTGTTCATAACAAGGAGGAAACAACGTGGCACTGAAAGGTAAAAAATATGTCTGGATCTGCATCACCCCGGCCATGATTCTGATTCTGGCGTTTTTGATCTATCCACTCATAAAGACGGTTATATACAGCTTTTCTTCCTGGTATAATTTTGCACTTACCAGTGAATGGATCGGTCTCGACAATTACAAGCGGATCTTTTCGGATATGGTCATGCCTGTGGCATTTAAGAATACGGCGATTCTGATCGCAGGTGTGCTGATTTTCCAGGTGGGGTTTGCACTTCTGCTGGCGATTATGGTGGACAGCGCACACCATGGATTTAAACTGTTTCGGACGGTTTATTTCTTCCCCATCGTCATTTCCGGTACGGCGATCGGTCTGATGTTTACCCTGATCTACAAATACGAATACGGTCTTCTCAACTACTTTGTCACACTTCTGGGATATGACAAGCAGGTCTGGATCACGCCCCGGACGGCGATCTATCTGGCCCTGATTCCCGTTCTGTGGCAGTATATCGGTTTTTATTTCGTAATTTTTCTGACCGGAATCGCCAAGATCCCGGAGGACATTTACGAATCTGCCATGCTGGATGGCATTACACCAATCAAGAAGATTTTCTATATTACCATCCCGATGTTAAAGGATGTGCTGGTATCCACCGTGGTGCTCGTCGTTTCCGGCTGTTTCCGCGTGTTTGATACCATCTACGTGATCACGAAGGGCGGCCCCATGAACTCCAGCCAGCTGCTAAGCACCTACATGTACCAGACCGCTTTTGAAAAATACAACGGCGGCTACGCCAGCGCCATTGCGGTGGTGATGATATTGATCGGCGTATTGCTGACCATCGGACTTCGAAAACTCCTGAAGGCCGATGGTGAAGAGTAAGGAGAGACGGCATGGGAAAGAAAAAAGTAAAAATCAGCAGTATTCTGTTATACGCGGTTCTCATTTTCTGGCTTCTGATTACCGTGATTCCCATTCTGTGGGTATTTGAAAATTCATTCAAGCCTTCGGAGGAGATTCTGTTAAATGGTGTAGCCCTTCCGAAAAATCTGGATTTCTCGAATTACCGTTCCATCTTCTCCTATCCGGATGTGAACATGTTCCGCTCCTTCTTCAACAGCTTCCTGATATCCGGAGGCGTGGTGGCGGGAGTCGTCTGTCTCGGAGGCCTGGCGGCGTTCGGTCTGGGACGTTTCGATTCAGGCATTGGTAAAGTTGTGGATGCCGGAATGGTAGCCTGTCTTCTCGTACCGGCATTTGCGACCATGATCCCCAACTTCGTCACGGTAAGCCGCCTTCCCATCCGGGAGACGTATTTGGCAGTTATCGTGCCCCAGGTGGCGGGCAACCTCTGCTTCGCCATTATGCTTCTGTCGTCCTATATGCGCTCCCTTCCCAATGAACTGGATGAGGCGGCCATCATCGACGGAGCAGGGCCGTTTCAGGTCTTAAGGCACATTACGGTGCCGCTGTCGAAGCCCATGTTCGCTACAGTGGGAATCATGGTATTTATCTGGTCCTACAATGACCTGATTACGTCTCTGGTCTACATATCCGATCAGAAGCTGAAGCCTGTCTGCGTGATACTGACCATGGTCAGCAACATGCACGGCACGGATTACGGCGCCATGATGGCGGCCATTTTCATTACGGTGGTCCCGGTCCTCATCCTCTATATGATGTCCCAGGAAATGGTCATCAAGGGGCTGACAGCGGGAGCTGTCAAGGGTTAAATCCTTAGGGAAACTTCGGGAAAATCTGCGGTAGAATCTGCGGTAGTACATAAAGGAGAGTTTGGATGAGAGTATTTGCCAATCACATTGGATTCGACAAGACGGACGACAAAACAGCGGTACTGGAGCTGGAGAAAGAGGCGGCAGAGTTAACAGCCTGGCTGGAAGCGGATGACGGAGAGAGGTATGACGTATCCGTAAGCGGCCCGGAACGGATTCCGGACTGGTCGGAGGGCTGCTATTACGTTCTGGACTTTTCCGATGTCAGGCGGGAAGGCACGTACCGGATTGCCGGAAATGCCGACGGGAAGGCATTCCGGTCAGAGATCATTCCGATCACCGGATATTTTCTGAACCTGCGCATGGTGAACGCGTCCAGGGCTTATTTAAAGGGGGAGCGGTCTTCGGGAGAATGGCTGAAGGCCGACCGGAATGTGCCGTTTAAAGGAGTGGGAGAGGGAACACTGGATTTACATGGAGGCTGGTATGATGCTACTGGTGATTTTGGAATCCATTTGACCCAGCTGTCTCATACCGCCGTTTTCAACCCCATGCAGTCCCTTCTGCCTTCCTACGTCTGTTTCGATCTTGTGGGACGGATGGAACGGGAGGAGCTGCAGGACTGCCGGATTCTGAAAAAGGAGCTTCTCGACGAGGCGTACTGGGGGGCTGATTATGCGATGAGACTTCACCGTGAAGGCGGCGGATTCATCCGTTCGGTGGACCGGGGAGAGGCATTTTCCGAGGAACAGCACCGCACAATCGACTATGAGTATTTCCGGTTCAGCGGACATGAAGAGGACAGGAGCTATCTGGCGGAGACCATTGAGGAGAAGCATTACGAGACGTGTATGCGGAGCGGTTCCGGTCTGGCTGTGGCCGTTCTGGCGCAGGCTTCACGGTATCGCGGGGCATCGGGAGAGTATTCCTGCGGCCGGTATCTGGCGGCGGCCGAAGAGGCCTTTCAGTATATGACAGAACACAATGAACAGTATTCCAGCGACGGAACGTGGAATTTTCTGGACTGGTACTGTGCCCTGGCGGCGGCAGAAGAACTGTATGAGGCCACAAAATCACAGGATTACTTAGAGGCATGCAGGAGGTTTTTCGGAGAACTGGAGCGCAGTGCGATTGCCATGGAAGACGGAATCTGGTTTCTGTCCAGGCAGGGAGAACTGTATTTTCATCCTTCTGACGAGGGATTCCCTCTGATTACAATAATGAAATACGGAAGCCTGGAACCGGATGAAATGCGGCGGACACGGGCGATGGAACTGGTGGCTCAGGCGTTTGTCCACGTCCTTTCCATCAGCAGAAAACCGTTTGGTTACGCAGCATTTACGCAGAAAACGGGTGAGGAGGAAAGGAACCGGTACTTCTTTCCCCATGACACGAAGGCGGCGCCCTGGTGGCAGGGAGAGAATGCGAGGATCGCGTCTCTGGCCGCGGCGGCACTCCGCTTTTCCTGTCAGAAGGAAGCGGCGGAGATGGCCGGGGACCTTCGTAAGTTTGCCGGGCACCAGCTGGACTGGATCATGGGATGCAATCCCTTCGACAGCTGCATGATCGACGGCTTCGGAAGAAATAACATCCAGTATTTCTTCCGGAACCAGTATGATTTTATGAACAGTCCGGGGGGAATCTGCAACGGAATCACGTCGCGGGAAGCGGATGATAAGGGGCTGGAATTTATGATGGCTCCCACAGAGGAATGTGATGACAACTGGAGATGGGCGGAGCAGTGGCTTCCCCATGCCTGCTGGTATTTAAATGCCATGGGCTGGAAACTGAAACGGGTGAAATGATATGGCTTCCAAATATATTGAACGCAAACGAATTTTAGTGAAAATGGAGAATATCGAGCGGTATCCTCTTTCTATCGTTCACGCCCCCATGGGATATGGAAAGACTGTGGCGGTGCGGGAATATTTAAAGACGACAGAGGCGGACTGGGTCTGGGTCTCCCTGGCGGGCTCAGAGGGGGAAGCGGACTACTTGTGGGCGCGGCTGTGTGACGCGTTAAACGGGGTGAATGAGGAGCTGGCGGCGCGTTTTTCGGCCATCGGTTTTCCCTACGACTGTTTTAAGACCGACGCGCTCTTAGATGTTCTCATGGACTATGACTATAAAAACCATCTGATTCTCGTATTTGACGATTTTCATACGATTGAGGAAAATAATGTGTTTGAGCTGATGAAGGCGATTGTGCGGGAACGGCTTACCGGCCTTCATATTGTGCTCATCACCAGGGAACTGGCAAAACTGGACGCGGCGGATTTATATCAGAAACAGCTGTGTTTTACCATCACGGAGAAATCCTTAAAATTTAACCGGGAAGAGGTATTCCGGTACCTGGATTTTATGGAATGCGGGATGAGTGAGGAAGAGCGGGAGCGGGTCTTTCAGATTACCGACGGCTGGGAATCCATGCTCTATATCACTGCTAAGGGGATTAAGCAGGGACTTCCCGTGGGTAAGAGCGCGACTGCCGACGACATCATCGAACAGAATTTCTACCATGGCTTAAGTCAGGCGGAAAAGGAGGTCCTGTGGCGGCTGTCGGTCCTGTCATCCTTTACGAAGCGCATGGCGGCCGCGGTGCTGGACGATTCGGAGCTTTACGACGCCTTTGAAACGCTTATCAGCAGAAGTGTATTTTTTGTCTTTCACGAATCCGGTCACACGTACCGGCTGAGAAATATACTGAAGGACTACATCTATGAGCGGGCCCTGATTGACCGGGTGGATTTTACGGAGGTTTACAGAAAGAGCGGCCGGTGGCTGCTGGCAGACGGCCAGTACTCCAAAGCCTTCGAATGCCTGTACCGGGCGGGAGAGCTGGAAGAGATTCTGTCCATTTTAAATAAGGATACCCAGAATGACAAGGGGATCTGGGGCAGCGGGAATATCCGTCAGGTGTTTGAAAAGGCCGGAAAGGATCTGTGTTACCGGTACCCGTTCGCCTATTTAAAATACTTACTGGCCTGCGCCATGGACGGGGAACGCAATTACATTCCACGGGTTAAGCTCTGCCTCGACCGCCTGGAGGAATACTGCCGCGGTTCGGAGTATGAGGGAGAGATGCGGGAACTGATCCTGGGCGAAATTTCCATGGTGCGGAGCCGGATTTCCTTTAACGATATTGCGGTTATGGCGGAATATGCAGGAAAGAGCGCGGAATTCTTCGGCGGAGGCTGTTCCTGCATCGTGACCAGGGAGACGGAATTTACCTATGGGCTTCCCTGTATGCTGATGGGATTCGTGAAGGAGCCGGGAAGTATGGCGGAGGTGCGGGACGCCTTTGCAGCGGAGGGGATGAGCTTTGCGGAAGCCACCGATGGATGCGGAATCGGATGTGATTCCCTGGCAGCGTCCGAGGCGGCGCTGGAGACGGGCGCCTGGGAGCAGGCGGAGCTTCACGCCTATAAGGCGTATTTTAAGGCGAAGGCGGCGGAGCAGCTGAGCATCATGATTTCTTCCAAACTGGTGCTGGACCGCCTGAATCTGATTCAGGGGAGCAGCAGGGACCGCATTCTGTCGAACAGCACATTGAAGGACGAGGTGATTGCGGCCAATAATCCGGTTTTAAACACTACCTTTGATTTATGCGGCGCCTATCTAAACGGATGCCTGGGACGGCTGGACAGCATTCCCGAATGGATCAGAAAAGGGGAGATCGGAAAGGGAAAGTTTTTTTTTCAGGGGACCGGTTTTTTCTATGTGGTTTATGGAAAATGCCTCCTGTTAGGAAAAAAATACATTGAACTGGATTCGCTCTGTGAGTCCTTTGCCACCTTCTTAAAGCCGTTCCAGTACCATCTGGTCCGGATTTACTTCCTGATTTATGAGTCTGTGGCCAAGAGCTATCTGGAGAGCCGTCCGAGAGGCGAGGAGATCTTAAAAGAAGCGCTTGCACTGGCAGAGAAAGACCATCTCATCATGCCCTTTGCAGAGAACACGGGCCATGTCAGGCTGATGCTGGAGGCGCTGCTAAAACGGGAGGAGAGTCCCTATATCCGGGAGGTTTTAGAGGCGTGCAGACGGTACAGCAGCCAGTTAAAGCTTTTTCACGCCTGTGAGGTATCTTTGACGGACCGGGAGCTGGAGATTTTAAAGCTTTTGGATGAGGGCTATACCCATGAGGAGATTGCCGGCGAGATCTATATTTCCATCGCCACGGTGCGGTACCACGTGAAAAACATCTACCAGAAGCTGGATGTGAACAACAAAATACTGGCGTTAAGAAAAGCGAAAGATCTGAATTTCATATAACTATTAGGTCGAATGTATCCCGCGAGGCGTTTTTTGTGAGTGAAGCGAAGCGGAAGTCACAGAAAACCCGAGGACTGCAGCGCCAAGTCAGGCTTTTTCTGACTTGTGTGCATGCTTGTGACGATGAGGGAGGCACGACTGAATCGTTACAATCTTATTTAATAAAGGAGAAACCCATTATGGAGAGCAATGCGCATATTGTAGAATACTGGAAGACACAGCCGGAGGTTCTGGAGGCGTGTTTAAAGAACAGCCTGCCGCTTACGGAGAATTTTGTAAAGCTGTATCAGGAAGTCAGACCGACCCATTTATACCTGGTGGGAAGCGGCACTTCCTTAAATGCGGAGGAAACGGCGGTCTCCTTTATGAAAGAGATGCTGGATATCGATGTGATTTCCATGCCGTCATCCTACGTACATGATATCCGTGGAGACCGGCCGATGTTTGTGTTTCTGTCTCAGGGAGGTTCCTCTACCAACACCTTAAAGGCAATGGAGGAGACGGCAGCGTATCCGTTTATCACGGTTACGGGGGAGGAGACGTGTGAGATTGCGTCCCGAAGTTCCTGCCATATGGTCATCGGATGCGGGGAAGAGCCGGTGGGACCGAAGACCGTGGGCTATACGGCATCGGTTATGATCCTTTATTTAATGGCCATGGAGGCCGGGAGGGCCGTCGGAGCCATCGGAGAGGAGAAGTACGCTTACGTACGCACGGTTCTCGAAACAGGGATCGCCCATATGCGGTACAATATGGAAGCCATTGCCGGATGGACGGCTGATCATAAGGAGAAGCTTCAGTCGATTGAAAAGTATATCTTTATCGGCCATGGGACGGGAGCCGCGGCATTGAAGGAAGGCAGCTTAAAGGTTCTGGAAACCATTAAATATCCGGCTTTCAGCTACGAGTTTGAAGAGTATTTACATGGTCCCATCCTTGCGGTGGACGCCTGTACGGGGGCATTTCTCTTCCTGTCAGGAAAGCCGGAGGAGCGGGAACGGTTCAGGCAGCTGGCGGAGTGTCAGAGTAAGTACTCCCAATACACCTTCCTGATTACCGATGAGGAAGGGGAGACGGACGGGAATGCGTTAAGGATCAGAAAGACGGGAGCCATGTACACGGAAGTCTTTGAGATTGTAGTGATTCCCCAGTACCTTGCCGCTGTGGTCCAGGGATACTTAGGCATCGCGGACGGTTCGCCCCTGTACGACGAGTATACAGCGCTCTGTCCAACAAAATTCAGGAATGGTAAATAGGGTGACAATATGGATTACGTATTAGGAATTGACTCTGGGGGAACAAAATTTCTCGTAAAAGCGGTGGGAATGGATGGAAGGGAGCTGGCGGAGTATGAAGGGCATCCGGCCGGGCTGTACCGTTTTTCCAGAAATGAGGCGGTACGCACCATACAGGACAATTTAGAGATGTGCATCGGGCAGGCGGGGCTCACCAAAGCGGACTGCCGGGCGATTGTCTGCGGCACTACCGGCATCGACAGCGAAGAGGACCGCCAGGAGGTGGAGGAGATCTACCGGCTGCTTCCGGGATTTTCCTGCCCCGCCCTGTGTGTGAATGATGCCGAGGTGGCTCTCTATGCCGTGACCGGAGGGACCGGCGTCGTTGTGATCTCAGGGACCGGCTCCATCGCGTTCGGACGGAACAGCAGCGGCAGGACCGGGCGCTGCGGGGGCTGGCCTCCCTGTATCTTCGGGGATGAGGGCTCCGGCGCATGGCTGAACTTAAAGGCCCTGGAGTATATGAGCCATGTTCTGGACGGAAGAAAAGAGAGAACCCTGCTTTACGATCTGCTGAACCAGGAATTGGGAATCGGGGGAGCAAAGGATCTGATCCGTATCTGCCAGAGAATCGAACGGGAGAACGCCGGCTTCCTGAAGCTGGGGCCGGTCGTCATGAAGGCGCTGCGGGAGGGCGATGAGAATGCTGTGGAAATCACCCGCCTGGAGGCAGAGCTGACCTTTGAACTGGCGGATTCGGTGGTGCAGAAGCTGGAAATCTGGCAGGAGCCGGAATTTACAGTCGGCGCCTGGGGCAGCGCTATTGTGAAAAATCCGTATCATTTTGAACTCTTTAAGGAACAGTTTCTGGCGAAATATCCCAACGTGACGGTGACTGTGGCCGGCAGGGATGCAGCGTACGGAGCATGCAGGATTGCGCTTGATGTTCTGGGGGCTAAAACCGGAATCTACCGGTTTTAGGAGTCAGTCAGGTAGGAGAATCCAGGAACTGTTACTGAACGGCGGATGAAATTCATGAAACACCTTGACAATCACCGGAAAAATCGTTATGCTTAAAAAGATTATAGATATATATAACGAGTATAATGACTTGGACAGGTAAGGAGGTGTGGCAATCATGAACGACAGTAAGGTTACGCCGCTGTACCAGCAGGTGAAAGAAGATATAAAGAATGCGATTGAGCAGGGACGATACAAGGCAAAGGAGAAAATTCCATCGGAGCCTGAATTGAGCGCAGAGTATTCGGTAAGCCGCATTACGCTTCGCCGGGCGGTGGAGGAACTCTGTAATGAAGGATACTTAATCAAGCGCCAGGGTCAGGGAACCTTTGTCAGTACTCCGCGTATCCATCGCAAGATGGCGGGCGGAAACCGCATGGAGAGTTTTACGAACACCTGCAGGAATTACGGGATGAAAGCGGGGGCCAGGCTTTTAAGCCGGCAGATTGTACCTGCGCGTCAGGAGGAACAGGAGTTTTTTGGTCTTGGACCAGATGACCTTTTAGTATACGTTGAGCGGCTCCGGACGGCGGACGGACTCCCTATTTTTCTGGAAAACCAGTTTTTTCCGTATCAGAAGTTTAAAGGTCTGATGGAGGAGAATTTAAACGATGTGTCACTGTTTGAGGTGATTGAGAGGATTTCAGGAAGGAAGCCAGTGGAAACAACGAGAAGGACACTGGAGATCACGCGGGCATCTGTGGAGCAGGCGCAGAAGCTTGGAATCCCTCTGGGGGAACCTCTGATGTTTTTAAACAGTTATTTCATTGATCAGGAAGGAAAATCATTATGCATCGGGCGCCAGTATTATATTGGAAGCCGTTATATGTTCGACTTATAAATAGTAGCATAAGGTTCGCCGGTTCAGTCAGCCGGCGGTTAAAAGTGCCGCAGGACAGCCAGTTTTGGCTGTTCTGCGGCATTTTTGCTGAAGAAAAAGATTCCCGTGCAGGGAGTTAAAAGGTTCCTGCGGAGTACACATGGACCGGTAAGCGGATGCTGCGTTTAGAAATACGACGTGACGGAAAATTAAAAAATGCATCTGTCCCCCTGATTTGTCAGCTTCGTGTCAGGGTATAGGTGTATGATAATATAAAATTCACATTTGATAAAAAGGGGCGGTGTTTACGAGTACGATTGGTTATGTAAATATTTCTCTTGAAATTTGGGGGGCAATTCTCTCTTTGGTGTTTATACCCAGTCTCTATATGGGGGGAAATGGTAAGGACAAAACGGGACGGGTGTTTATCGGAATTCTTTTATGCAATGCGCTGCTGCTGATCAGCGATGCGTCGGCGTGGCTTTTTAAAGGTCATGGATCGCTTCTGTGCTACTGGGGAGTGCGTATTGCCAATTTTTTAGTTTACATACTTGGGTATCTTTTGATGGCGCTGTTTACGGAATATCTGACCGGTTACCTCTCAAAAAGAATACAGGTTTCCCGCCGTGCCGCCAGGTTTGTGTGGGGGATCTGTATGATCGGAATTGCCTCCACGATATTGTCTCAATGGAATCATATGTATTATGGATTTGTGGGCTGTAATGTCTATAGCCGCGGAGACTGGTTCTGGCTGTCGCAGCTTTGGGGGCTTGTGGGAATAGCAGTGGATATCGGACTGCTTTTCGTTTACAGGCAGGGACTTGGAAAGAATGAGGTGTGGGTTCTGCTATCCTATATTATCCTGCCGCTCCTTGCCATGACGGTTCAGATTTTCATTTACGGCATCGCGTGGCTGTATCTTGCCACCACGATTTCCATCATCTTTGTTTATGAAACCCTGCAGGCCAATCAGGCCCAGAAACAGAGATGGAAGGAAATGGAACTGGAACAGTCGAGAACGGCGATTATCTTAAGCCAGGTGCAGCCACATTTCCTTTATAACGTTCTGCTTGGCATTAAACAGCTTTGCGACAGCAATCCGAAAAAAGCATCGGAAGCTCTGGAGCATCTGGCTTTTTATATGCGCAGAAACTTAAATTCACTCACCCGGAAACAGCTGATCCCATTCGACGAAGAGATGTGCCATGTGAACGATTATCTGTATCTGGAAAAAATGAGGTTTGAAGAAAAACTTACGGTTGTCCTGGATTTGGAATATACAGACTTTTTTCTGCCGGCTATGACAGTCCAGCCGATTGCAGAAAATGCAGTGCGCTGGGGAATCACGAAAAAGAAAGGCGGCGGCACGCTTACAATAAAAAGTCAGTTAACAGGGGAGGAGGTCATGATTTCGGTCATGGATGACGGCGCAGGCTTTGACCCCAATGAGATTAGGAATGACGGAAAGACTCATGTTGGAATTGAAAATGTACGCCAGCGGCTCATGCTGCAGTGCGGCGGAACGCTCTCGATCAGCAGTAAAAAGGGCAGCGGCACTACCGTAACGATTCGTTTGCCGCAGAAAGGGAGAAATAAGTGAATATTATTGTAGCGGACGATGAGAGGTTATCCGTGGAGTATATGCTGCCGCTTCTGCGCAGACTGGAGCCGGAGGCTGAAATTACCGGATTTACCGAGGCAGAGGACGTATTTGAATATATGGAAAGAAACCGGGTTGATATCGCTTTTCTGGATATCGAAATGGGGGAGTACAGCGGGATAGAGCTGGCTAAAAGGTGTATTGCTCTTGCGCCGTGCGTAAACATTATTTTTGTGACGGGACATTCGGAATACACGCTTGACGCGTTTCAGCTTCATGTCAGCGGATATCTCTTAAAACCTGTGCGGTCAGAGGATCTGCAGGCAGAACTTGAACATCTGCGTCACGTGATCCCGCGGCATCACATCCGGGTGCAGACGTTTGGATTTTTCGAGGTATTTGTGGATTCTGTGCCGCTTAAATTTACCAGGACAAAGTGTAAGGAATGCCTGGCCTATCTGATTGACCGCCGCGGTGCGCGGGTCACGTATGCGGATCTGGCAGTCATTTTGTGGGAAGCCCGCACGTACGATCCGTCTGTACAGGCCAATACCCAGAAAGTTGTTTCGGACCTGATTAAGACACTGCGGGAAGCAAATTTAGAGGAGCTTGTCATCAAAAGCAGACAGGACATCGCTATCAACAGGTCACTTGTGGACTGTGACTATTATGCGGTGCTGGATGGGGATACATCCCGGCTTGATGCTTTTATGGGAGAGTACATGTCTAAATACAGCTGGGCTGAATATACGGTGGGCGAACTTGTCAAATTAAAAGAAAAGGTTCTGGGGGCAGACCGGGGATAAATGGATACCAGATCAGGGAGAGGTCAAATATGAAATCAATACAGACAAAATTTATCATATTAATTTTAAGCTGTGTATTTGTCTGTTCTGCCGTGATAGGCGGAGCCGGCATCATCAGTGCAGAACGGGTGGTAGATGAGGATTCCGCCCAAATGATGAACTACCGGTGCAGCCAGCTGGCGTGCGAAGTGGACGCCATGCTCTCCCGGATTGAACAGTCGGTTAAAACCCTGGCTGTCTATACGGATGAAAACTTAGAGAGTGTGGAACTTTTAAAAAGTGACGGCACACGAAAGGCATTTACGGAGCAGATAGAGTCTGTCGCCGTCAATGCGGCAAACAACACAGAAGGAGCGGTGGCGGTATATGTCCGCTATAATCCTGATTTTACTCCGCCGACCTCAGGGGTGTTCTGGAGTAAAACCAATTTAAACGGAACCTTTCAGAAGCTGGTTCCCACCGATTTCTCCAGATACAGCCCTACCGACGTCGAGCACGTAGGCTGGTACTATATCCCGGTTAAAAACGGCAGGGCCATCTGGCTGAGCCCCTATACGAATGAAAACATCAACATACAGATGATTTCCTATGTCATTCCCATTTATAAAAACAATGAAACCGTTGGCGTGGTAGGGATGGACATTGATTTCAGCGTCATCAAGGACATGATTAACAGCCTTCGGATTTATGAGAGCGGCAATGCATTTTTAACCGATGATAAGGGAAATGTCATGTACCATAATGTTTATCCTTTCGGGGTTCCGATGGGGAGTGTGGACAAGAGTCTGATACCGTTGGTAGCGGAACTGGAAAATGGTACGAGCGGGAGCAGCCTGTTTTCTTACGTCAATGAAAATGTGGAGAGAAAGCTGGCATTTCGCACTCTGCGCAACGGAATGCGGCTGGCCGTGACGGCTCCGCTGTCGGAAATTGACAAAAATAAAAATATGCTGCTGATGCAGATTGTGGCAGCGCTGTTGGTGATCGCCCCGCTTTCCGTATTGGTGACGGTGCTGATTACCAGGCGCATGATACGGCCGCTTAAGGAACTGAATGAGGCGGCGAAGCAGATCGCCAAAGGGGATTTAAGCATTTCCCTGACTCAGCAGACCAAAGATGAGGTTGGCACTCTGGCGGACAGTTTCCAGCAGACCGTCAATCACCTGCAAAAATATATTAATTACATAAACAGCCTGGCCTACCGGGATGCGCTGACGGGCGTAAAGAATAAGACTGCCTACCAGGAGGCGGAACGGCGCCTGGAGGAACAGATGCGGAATGGACGGCCGGAATTTGCGGTTATAGTACTGGATATCAACAACCTGAAAAAAATCAATGATCATTACGGTCATGATTTTGGAGATATGTTCATTGTGGATGCCTGCAGGCTGATCTGTAAGAGCTTCCCGCACAGCCCGGTTTACCGGATTGGCGGGGATGAATTTGTAGTAATCCTGGAAGGCGCTGATTATGCTAATTGTACGCATTTGCTGGAAAGCTTCCACGATGCAATTGAGGAGTACAATCGAAGTGACCAGCAGGATAAGCACTTATCGATTGCAAGGGGAATCGCTGTATATAACAGCGTGACCGATCTTGTCTTTTCCAATGTTTTTAAACGGGCCGATGATGCCATGTATCACAATAAGGCGGATATGAAACGGAAACGTGTTGCGGCGGAAGCAGAAGAAAATGGCGAAATAACGACAGAGAAGAACTGACAGAAAGAATGCCGGGAGCGCCGGATAACGATATCAGATCAATAGAAAGAAGAATTCTCAGCAAGACCAGAGCAGGTGAATTACCGGATCAGCGGAGTGGAGTGCGGCGCTCACAAGCCGGACTGAGGATATACGCTCTGAAGCCGCGCCACGGTGAACCGATTGATCAGAGCGTCTGTATCCGGGGGTTTCCGGTTTGTATTAAGAGGGGAGAATTTGGCTTGTAGGTTTATCCGTGGTGTTCTATAATGTTAGAGGATGCAGAGCGTAAGACAGAGAGCTGCAGATATGAGGAGGTACACCATGGATTGGAATACACTGCTGTGTGAGGACAGAATCAGAAGTCTGGTGAAGAGACCGTCGGGAATGGATTTAAGGACAGAGTTTGAAAAGGATTACCACCGTATTATTGGAAGCGCATCGTTTCGGCGCCTGCAGGATAAGACTCAGGTATTTCCGCTGGACCGCAGCGATTTTATCAGGACGAGACTGACACATTCGCTGGAGGTTTCATCATTTGCCAAGTCGCTGGGCCAGAACATTTCTGCCAGTATCCGGACTGTGATTCAGGACGAGTCGTTTCTGCCGGAGCATGCACTGGCCGTATGTGATATTTTACAGTGTGCCGGGCTGATTCATGATATTGGAAATCCACCGTTCGGCCACTTTGGAGAGACCGCCATTCAGGACTGGTTTAAGAGAAGACTTCCGGAGCTTCGTTATCAGAAGAGCGGAGAGAGGGAGGCGCGGCCGCTGACTGAGGTACTGAACCGCCAGATGGTGGAAGATTTCTATCATTTTGAGGGAAACACCCAGGCGCTCCGGGTGGTGACAAAGCTGCATTTCCTGGTGGATGAGCACGGCATGAATTTGACGAAGGCGCTCCTTGCCTCCATCATTAAGTACCCGGGATCATCTCTTGAGGTGGATAAACACAGTGGGGATATTAAGACGAAGAAGATGGGGTATTTCTATGCTGACCGGGAGGCATTTGACGATATTCAGGCTTCCTGCGGGACGAATGGAGCCAGACATCCGCTGGCCTTTATTCTGGAGGCGGCTGATGATATCGCCTATGCCACTGCGGATATCGAGGATGCAGTAAAGAAGAACTGCCTGACCTTTGAACAGTTGGTCCGGGAACTGACGGAGTATAAGAAAGAGCGTCAGAACGACCGGTACCGCGACATGGTGTCCTGGCTGACAGACAAATACAACCGGGCCGTCAGTAAGGGGTACAGCCGCCCCGATTTATACGCGGTCCAGAACTGGGTGGTCACCATGCAGGGCCAGATGATTGGAGGAGCTACGGAGGGCTTTACGAATCATTACAGGGAAATTATGGAGGGAACGTATAAGAAGGAGCTGACTTCAGGGACAGACGCCGAGCTTCTCATGGAGGCGCTGGGAGACATCGCCTACCGCTATGCGTTTGTGTCCAAACCCATTCTGAAGCTGGAAATCGCAGCGGAGACTATTTTCAATTTCCTCCTGGATAAGTTTGTGGACGCGGTGATTTACTTTGATACTGGGAAAAAGCAGAGCGCGGTACAGGAAAAACTGGTCTCGCTTATCTCTGATAATTACAAGAAGCTGTATTTTATCTGTTCGGATGGGAAGAGCGAGGAGGAAAAGCTGTATTTAAGACTTTTGCTGGTTACCGATTATGTGTGCGGGATGACGGACAGTTATGCGAAGGATTTGTATCAGGAGTTGAATGGGATTGCGTGAAAAGGCACGGTTTTCCAAAGGGGGTTGAAACGTGTCCGCCGCCTGAGGATTGAAAGCGGTGGACACGTTTCAATTTGAGTCATAACCGGCCTTACAGAATTGAAGTTATGCCTTTACAGGAATTTCCTGAAGAACCGGCACTCCTCCGTGTTGCATAGCTGCGCTTCCTCCGTGCGGATATTCAAATGGAATACATGACCGATTTCTTTTTTCTCTGGAGCACCGTATAAATGGTACTCGCAGGGGACTCCTTTGGAGCGCAGCAGTTGATAAAATGGTTCTGCCCACTGTTTCAGAAAATCATAGTGCGAGGTCATGATAAATGCAGGAGGAAATCTGTCTGTAAAAGCCTGAATGGTATCGGCTGTATGGAAGGCGTTCTGTTCTTCCTCAGGAAGATACTGTTTGATTGGCGCATTTTTCGTCTCGTTTACATATTTTCTGACGTCGTACACGCCGCAGTTAAGCGCGGCAGCCCGGACACGGAGCTTTCGCGGGAGAGAAAATCCGAATAATTCTGCATAGGCTTCATTTGTCAGAATGGCCAGGTACTGGCTTGCAATCTGGGCACCGGCGGAATCTCCGACTATAAATACACGCTGTAAATCTATTCGATACTGTTCAGCCTGCCGCTCCATCCATAAGAATACGGAGTTTACATCCTCCAAAGCGGCCGGATAGAGGTGCTCCGGCGCCAGCCGGTAGGAAAAATTAACTACGGTAAATCCCATCTGCGCCAGGTGCATGGTGTAATACTGGTAGACATCCTTATCCCCGTAAACCCAGCCGCCTCCATGTACGCTGACAATGACAGGAAGATTTTCGGAAGTTCCCTTTTTATAATAGACATCAAGTTTATTCCATACAAAATCACTGCCGTAGGAAATATCGTTAAACCGCAGGATATCTGAGGGTGTTGTAAGCCCTTCATCTCTTTTTCTGTCCATTTCTCCAAACTGGACTCTGATTTCTTCTGCCATTCCATTCATGTCTCAAGTTCCTTTCATTGATCTGTATTAAAATTCAAACCGTTTCCTGTTTTAAAGTTCATCAAGCTTCAAAGTTCATCAAGTTCCTGAGTTCATTGTAATTCAGATCTCATTCTTTTTCCGAACTCTGAGTTATCCGGTAATTCCAGTGCAAACCGTTTTTCCAGCCAGCACCCGGCAAGTTCTACCCATTTTGCTGCATCGGCAGAGAGCTGCCTTTTTGATAATGCTGAGGCCTGAGTGGAAACGCTCAGACCGTGAGAACCTTTTTCAAAAATATGGATTTCAAAAGGTACTTTGTGGTCTGCCAGTGCATGAGCCATCCGGAGACTGTGCTGAACAGGGACCAGTTTATCCTCTGAGGTTGCCCAGATGAAGGCGGGAGGTGTATGTTCCGTAACAAGCCGGGCAGGACTTAAGGCTCGTAAAACCTCCTCCTCCGGCTGCGGGCTGCCGGATAAAACGGTTCTGGCGGCATAGAAAATCCTGGCCCAGGCTGACCGTTCCAAACATTCATTCCGGTAAAGATAGTCGCTTAACGTATACCCTAAGATCAGGGCGGCCGGACAAAGCTTTTCTTTTTCCGCATTCAGATATTCGGTGATCAGAGGCTTATCCCAGTATACACCGTACATGGCGGCATTGTGCGCGCCGGCGGAAAATCCGCAGACGGCGATGCGGCTTGTATCCACAAACCATTCTTTGGCGTGTTCACGGATAGAGAGCATAGCCATCCCGATTTCACGGACCGGGCCGGGGTGCCGGCAGTTCTCTTTTGGAAGCAGCGGAGCGGATAAGTCCGGATAAGCCATGTCCCCTTCCCCATAAGTGGAGTACCGCAGAACAAAAGCGTGATATCCCATTGCTGTAAACTGGAGGGCGACAGGCTCAGCCTCCCTGTCAGTGCAGTTCATATATCCGCCTCCGGGACAGATCAGGACGGCGGGACGCGGTCCCTGCTGATTCATTTCCCCTTTTTCTGCGATAACATAGGCTGTAAGGGTTACATCAGTTCTGTCTTCGTATAACGGAATTACTTTTGTGACCATATGATTTCTCCTCTATTCTTCAGCTTTTAATTTTTCCAGTTGTTTTTCCACGTCCAGAAAGACAGCCGATCCCATTAAAATTGCCGCACAGATCAGCGGAACGATGCTGTAACAGGCTCGTTCTGCAAAGAGAGCGCCGGCGCTCTGCGCCATGCCGCTGTTTGCCGCTTCCGCGCTGTAATTTCCGATTGCCAGTATCCAGCCTAAGGAAGCAGACCCCAGTCCGACTCCAACCTTTACTCCAAAGCCGGTCAGACTGTGTGTCAGCCCGGTTACGGTTACATGATTTTTGATGTTAATGTAATCAGCGACATCGGAAGTCGTTGCAAACAGCAGGGAAGTACTTAAACCGACGCCGATTCCCTTACAGATCATTCCTGCAAATATGACAGGCAGTTGATACGGAAACAGACTGATTACAGTATATCCGAACATCAGGAATCCGGCTCCCATCATTAACGTATTTCTCTTTCCATACCTTTTGGCTGCCTTCGGAACGATTCCAAGAGCCAGGATAATGAGGGAGGGAAGTGTACCCGCCATGGACAGCGGTGCCATTAAACTCATATCCTGCAGGACGTCCCTCACAAAATAGACGCTGGCGCCGCCGCTTCCTGTGAGCATAAACCATGTAAAGACAAATGCAATCAGTGTTAAAAATGTGTATTTGCTGCTGAATAAGAGCTTTACATCCTGAATCAGAGAGGAACTGTTCTTATTCTCCATTTCGGCCTTGGTTGTAATTTTATATTCTTTACAGGTAAGCCCGGTAATTAAAATGCAGATCAGAGCGATTACGCCATATATGATTGACATTGCCGTGAACCCCTTCTGCCCGCCGCCGAATCTTGCCATCAAAGCAACGCTGTAGCTCTGCGCCAGCAGCATTGCCAGGGAAGAGCAGAATGATCTTGCGCTTGTGAAGCCTGTCCGCTCCTCAGGATTCGGACATATCAGTGTGACCAGCGTGCTGTAGGCCCCGTTTACTGCAGTGAAGCATATGACACTGTAGAAAATGTAAGTAACCACAACATATATTTTTGTTGCTGTGTCACTGAGGACAGAGGGCACGTTCAGCATCAAAATAAAAGACAGGATTAATGGAAATGCGGAGAACAAAACCCATGGTCTTGCTTTCCCGTATTTTGTATACGTCTTGTCAATGATGATTCCCATGATGATATCAGAAATTCCATCCAGAAGCCTCGTAAACAGCATCATGGTTCCGATAAAAGCAGCGCTTAAAAGTACGCTGTCGGTGTAATACATGGTCACAAAAGCGCCTGCCGCGGCACTTACCAGATTGCCACCTAAATCTCCGATGCCATAGCCTATTTTCTTCCCCCATGCCAAAATTGTTCTTTTTCTCCATACTACTTTGCCTCCATTGTACATGTTCCCCTGTTACCGTTTTCATCATAGACGGCCACGGTAATGATTCCAGGTCTGTGTGCTTTGATGATCAGGAGCGCTTCCCCTAAAAAAGCATGGCAGCTGTGGGCTCCGATCTGATCTTCTGTGCAGGGGCTTCCGCTCCCAATTGCGATTAATTCTGCATGATCCGAAAGCTCTGCGGTTAACAGCCGTTCATCCTCCGGATATGCCGTTCCATTTTCATCCTGAATCCGGATCTGGATATAGCCTGGATCACATCCATTGGCCAGAATCTCCGGGACTTCGGGCTTTAAATCAATGACAGCTTCCTTTCCCACAGTCCGCAGTACTGCACGGCTGATTTCTTTTCCGTTCCGGTATGATACGGCTTCCAAAATTCCGGGAGTATAAGGAATATCTATGGCGGCGGTCAGCTTTTCATAGTTTATAACTCCCATAACCTTCCCGTTTAACCGGAATTCTGCCTCTGTCCCTGGTCCGTATGCCAGCACAGAGACCATACGCCCTGTGTATTCCTCTCCAAATGACCAGTCCGCATGGACGTCCGGCCAGTGCCAGCCGGTTCCGTAGTACTCGTCCCCGTAGTGATTCGGATGTGTGGTAAAGAGATAAGTCTCATTTGTATGGCCCCACATCAGTTCACGGTAATAGGACTGGGGCCGACGGCTGCCGGTCATCATAATGTCTGACTGCCAGGAGGTTCTCCAGGGATACGGCCCCATGAAGGAAAAGGTTTCATTTTCTTTTTTCCAGTATACTCTCCCGACACCGGCTTCCCCCAGATAGTCAATGGCAGCCCAGATAAAATCTCCGATGACCCATGGACAGGCTTTCGTCTTTTTCCAGTAATCCCAGGTGGTGAAGGAATGGCTTTCTGTTCCTGCCATGACCCGTTCCGGGAAGCTTTCGTGATCTTTTTCGTATCTGCCCGGGAGATAATTATATCCCGTTATATCGAGGGGGGCAGCGTATTCCCGCGTTTTTTCTCCCCAGATATCGCGTGCATCTGTTTTTACGTTTGCATCAAAGTTTGTTCCAGGTTCCCTGCCCGGCTCAAAAATATTACAGATTGCCGCCATGACTGGTCTTGTGGAATCTAAGGATTTCACTTTACTGCTTAATCGCCGCGACCATTTGGCTCCGTCATTTCTGCCATCCCGCTCCCCGATTTCATTGCCGGTGGAATAGAGGATTACGCAGGGATGGTTTCTGTCACGTTTTACCATCCATTCCATATCTCTTTCCCACCAGTCCTCAAAGTACAGGTGATAATCCATCGGCCGTTTCCCCATGCGCCAAACGTCAAAACACTCGTCTAACAGCAGCATTCCCAGCCGGTCACACGCTTCCAGCATGGCAAGCGACGGAGGATGGTGGCTGATCCGCACCGCGTTGTATCCCGCCTCCCGGAGAAGACGGATTTTCCGTTCCTCAGCCCGAGGATATGCGCATGCACCCAGCAGTCCGTTATCGTGGTGAATACAACCGCCTTTTAACTTTATGGCTTTTCCGTTCAGTCGGAATCCCTGTTCTGTATCCACAGAGATTGTCCGGATTCCAAAGCTCTGTTTTTCCGTATCCAGCGTGTGCCCGGCGCTGTCCATGACGGTAATGCGGCAGGTATACAGATAGGGGTCATGAATATCCCATCTGTGCGGGCTGGATATTTCAGCCTCAATTTTGCATACGGCCTTTCCCAGCGCGGGGACAACGGCCGTGACCGATCGGGCAGCTTTAATCCGGCTGTCTTCTTCCGACCAGCCATTTCCAAGCTGTTTCTTCCCGGGCAAAGGCTGATTTTCAACACTCCCTCCCTGTTCGTCCAATACTTCGCACAGAACGACAAGCTCTCGTTCCTCTGTTTCTCTGCTGGTGACGGTAACGTCAAAATGAATAACGGTTTTTCCATCCCCCTCTTCCGTGACGGAGATAAAGGTATCCCAGGGCTTTAAATAAATACTTCCCCCAATCCAGAGCGCAGCCCCTCTGTAAAGTCCTCCCCCGGTATACCAGCGCGAAGAAGGCTGCCGGCTCTGCGTAATAATCTTCAGCTCATTTTTGCTGCCATCAAAATTCAAAGCGGGAGTTAAGTCCACTTGATAGGGGGTATATCCATAGGGATGCATTCCGAGGAGTTCCCCGTTTAATATTACTTCCGTATTCATGTAGGCGCCATCCAAATCCAGAATGACCGTCTTATTTTTCAAACTTTCCGGAAAGGCAAGTTCCTTTTTGTATACACCCTGGCCTTCCCCAAAATAACCGTTCAGTGCGCCGCCGGCTGCATCTGCGGACCGTGGTTTGGTGATGATAAAATCATGGGGCAGATGAATCTGCTTTGGGACCGGTTTTTCGTAAACAAAGCTCAGGCTTTCATTGCTTTCATAAAAACTCCAGTCCCTGTTGCATTCGAATCGTTCCAATATGTTTCCTCCTTTCTTCCGTTGATTTAAAGATACAGTAACGCCCAAAAACGCATTTGGCTCATTTTCTCCGCTTATCCGCGATGTGTTTCTGTATTGTATTTACTGTGCCTTTATCATATAATAGAAGCAGATTAATAACCAGATTTAAAATCTGCTACATCCTGAAAAACAAGGCCCAAAACCGACATTTTACGGAGGTGCCTCCTATGAGCATAAAAAAGAATTCTAAGATGAAAAATCAGAAACACGTGTCTCCGATTGACTTTTATTCCCCCTCGCAGATGAGTATACCGATGTCTTTTACGATGTGCTATAAGATAAACTACGACGCTGCCCACACGCTTTACCATGTGATATCGCCGGGAAATATTGACAGCCATATCAGTTCAGACGCGAAAACACCGCATCAGCATGATCATTTCGAACTCTTATATGTGCTGAAAGGGGAACTGGTCAACACCATCGAACAGACCTCCTATCATTATAAAGAGGGGGATGCCTGTCTGTTGAACAGGAATACACGCCATATTGACATCAAAGGCAGAAACAGTATAGCCGTCTTCCTGAATCTGTCGACAGATTATGTTGCGGAGTTGATGCGCGATTCTTCTGAGACAAGTCCGAAACATAAAATCCACCTCTTCCTGTCTTCCAATCTTAAGGGGAATGAACGGTTTGCACGGAATTATCTGACTTTTACACCGACGCTGCAGTCTTATGGAGACGACACTCTTACGCGGATTGCGGGGCTGATTGACTCTGTTCAGCTGGAACTCTCTGAACAGAAGCCGGGCAGCCAGGATCTGATCCGCGGGCTGATCAAGCGGCTTATCTACATGCTGGAAGATGAGAAAAAATACCACTCGAATTTTGTCCGGCTGGATGCAACCCACCAGGATTTTCTGTTCGCACGTATTATGAATTATATAAAAGAAACGAATGGAAATATCACAAGAGAGGATTTGTCGAAAGCACTGAATTATAACGCAGAGTATCTCAACAGAATCGTAAAGGCCCGCACCGGAGTCAGTATGATGAAATTCAGAAAAAAATTCCAGCTGGCGAGAGCAAAAGAGCTGCTGACGGAGACAGATGAAAATATCTGTACCATTATTGGAGAACTGGGATTTTCCGGAAATTCTCATTTCTATACGTTTTTCCACCAGGAGACTGGAATGTCTCCGATGGAATACCGGAATCTGTGGAAACAGAAAATAGGGGAAGAGAGTGAAACAGCCCAAACAGAGCGGGAGCAGATACAACTGAATAAAAATTGTTAGGAAAATATCAAAAACATTATTGCAGGTATAAGGTTTATTTTGTATAATTAAGATAGATCAAGACGTAATTTTCAAAGAGGGATTGTGAGAAATGATAAAACTGACAAATCTGGATGTGAAAAAAATGACGATTGGCCAGATGGCCAGAATGAACCATATCTCGGAGCAGACACTGCGGCTTTATGACCGGGAGGGCCTGCTTTCGCCTCTGGGACGGGATGAAAAAAACGGCTACCGCTATTATGATATCCGGCAGAGTGCCCAGCTGGACATGATCCAGTATATGAAGGCCCTGGGAATGCCGTTAAAGGAAATCCGTGTCCACATGAAAAAATGGGATACCGGGCGTTTAAAACAGCTTCTGGTGGAGAACCGGGATGCAATCGACCGCAGAATCGAGGAGCTGAATTTACAGAAACGGGCAATCGAGCGGACGTTAGACAGCTATGAGCGGTATGAAGCGGCTCCTCCGGACGGCTCCATCGTGCTGGAGTATATCCCAAAGCGTCAGATGTATGTGAAGAACACGAATGTAAACTTTTATGACTATGAAATCGATGAATATGAGCGGATTCTCCGGGATTTGAAGGAGGATATGGCGGCACACGCCATTTCGCCGCTCTACTTTGCCAATGCGGGAACCATATTGCGGAGAGAAAATTTCATGAAGGGACGGCTCTATTCCGCGGAGGTGTTTGTGTTCGTGGACCGGGAATATGTGGATGAGGAACTCATAACGGTTATTCCGCCCAGTCCCTATCTCTGCATCTACTGCGACCGGTTTGAGAAGGAAAAGGAGTATATCGACCGGCTGCTGGTGGAGATCGAAGAGAAGCACTATACCGTGACCGGCGACTATATCTGCGAGGTGATTGTGGAAATGCCGCTGGATTACACGGAACGGGGGATGTTTCTGCGCCTGCAGGTGCCGATCCGGATGGGGGCATACCAATATGGCGAATCCTAAATTCTTGTGTATCCATCACCCGCTGTCCACACCAAAACTGCGCATGAAAGCGGCTTTTAAGGCCATTCCAATTTGGTGATACTGCTCAATTGACCTGATACCGCATATAAGCCTTATAATGAAGTCAGCATATGGGGCATGGCCCTGAAACTGTCGACTTTTTATTTGAGATTTTATCTAAGAAAGGAAGCGTTGTTATGATGAATTATGAGAAGATTCGTGTGGTACAGTACGGCTGCGGCAAGATGGCAAAATACATCCTTCGTTATCTATATGAGAAGGGCGCGGAAATTGTTGGCGCGATCGACGTGAATCCGGAAGTGGTCGGAATGGATGTCGGTGAATTCGCGGAACTGGGCTTTAAGCTGGGCGTTACAATCAGAGACGATGCGGATGCAGTTCTGGATGAGTGCGACGCTGATATCGCGGTAGTGACACTGTTCAGTTTCATGGATGACTGTTATTCCCATTTTGAAAAATGTGTTTCCAGAGGCATTAATGTGGTGACTACGTGTGAAGAAGCGATCTACCCATGGACAACTTCTTCCGCTATTACGAATAAACTGGACCTGCTTGCAAAAGAAAACGGCTGCACCATCGTAGGCGCCGGTATGCAGGATATCTACTGGATCAACATGATCGGCTGTGTGGCAGGCGGCGTGCACCGCATCGACAGAATCGAAGGCGCGGTAAGCTACAACGTGGAAGATTACGGTCTGGCGCTGGCGGAAGCTCACGGAGCAGGACTGACACCAGAAGAATTTGAAGCTCAGATCGCCCACCCGACGACGCTGGAGCCGGCTTACGTATGGAACTCCAACGAGGCGCTGTGCAACAAGATGGGCTGGACAATCAAATCCCAGAGCCAGAAGTGTGTACCGTATTTCTATGATACCGATCTCTATTCCGCAACACTTGGAAAGACGATCCCGAAGGGAAACTGCATCGGCATGAGCGCAGTTGTCACTACGGAAACCTTCCAGGGGCCGGTGATCGAGACACAGTGTATCGGTAAGGTCTACGGTCCGGATGACGGCGATATGTGCGACTGGAAGATCATCGGCGAGCCGGATACCACGTTTTATGTAACGAAACCGGCAACGGTAGAGCATACGTGCGCGACGATTGTCAACAGAATTCCTACTATATTGAATGCACCGGCCGGATATATAACGGTGGAGAAACTGGAAGAGCTTAAGTACCTTTCCTATCCGATGCATATGTATCTGGAGCATTAATTCAAACGGGCAGATGGCAGTGCCCATGGATATGGATATGTTTAGCGAGGGTGAAAAATCATCAAACCGATGATTTTTCACCCCTGTTTTTAGTTCAAAAAAATACCGGTTCAGTGGAAAACATATTACAATCGCCTTATGTTCTACAAAATATACATAAAAATAAATTATATATTGACAAAATTATGCATAAGTCCTATAATCATATATGTAATGACATCTTGACATAAATACATATAAATGAAAAAGGAGGAGAAATGAAAGGGTTAGCAGTCCATGAAAACAGAAAGCTGCAGATTGTGGAACTTCCGATGCCGGAATATAACGAATATCAGGCATTGGTAAAGGTTTTGGCCTGTGGGATCTGTAATGGGACGGATTCCAAGATTATCCATGGAACGTTTAAGGGCGTGGATACTTATCCGATCCTGTTGGGGCATGAGGCAGTCGGGAAGGTGGTAGAGACAGGGAAGCATGTAAAGTATTTAAAACCCGGGGACATCGTACTTCTTCCCTTCCTCTACCAGAAAACGGAGCAGATGATTCCAACGTGGGGAGGATTTTGTGAATATGCCCTGGTAGGGGATGACAGGGCTTTGGAGGAGGCTGGGATTGGTATTTCTTCCCCTTTGAGGGATGGCAGCTATCCTGCTCAGAGTGTTATGACTTCAAAGGATGGGATCGATCCGGCAGAAATGGTCATGGTTATCACGTTCCGCGAAGTGTTAAGCGCGATTCGGCGGTTTGGATTCCGTGAAAATGAAAGCGTCCTGATCTACGGTGCTGGTCCGGTAGGTCAGTGCTTTATTAAATTTTCAAAGCTGCTGGGCATGTCTGAAGTGATCTGTGTTGATATTACAGATGAGAAAACAGCAGAAGCCGCCTGTATGGGAGCCGATCATGTTTTCAACAGCAGAAAAACGAACGTTGTCCGGGAAGTCAGAAAGCTTCTCCCTGACGGAGTTGATTACGTGGTGGATGCCGTTGGGCTTGGCAGTCTGATCAATGAGGCAATGGAGCTGATTGCCGATCACGGGAATATCTGCTGCTACGGAATTTCTCCCAAAATGACGCAGGAGATCGACTGGAGTAAAGCTCCGTACAACTGGAATCTGCAGTTCGTCCAGTTTCCGGAAAAAGCGGAGGAGGCAGAGGCCCACAGCCAGATCATGGCCTGGATTCGGGCTGGCGTGCTGAACCCGAAGGACTTTATTTCCGACCAATATCCATTTGAAAAGATTTTAGAAGCGTTTGAAAAAGTGGAACAGCATCTGCCGGATACTAAGAAAATTGTCATAACCTATACTTAACGATTTGGAGGCGGCTTATGAAAAAACCAGAATTGTTTTTAAAACTTCCTGAGGAGTATGTGTGTACCCCGGATGGTATGGAGATCGACCGGAATGGAAAATTAATTCTTTCCTGTCCCAATTATGCGCAGGACGATATGTCAGGCTGCATCGTCCGCATTAACAGAGACAAAGAGGTGGAAAAATGGTTTGATGTTCCGGTTCATCCGGAGACGAAGCTGGCCCGGAATATGGGAATTGCATTTGACAGAGACTGGAATCTCTATATCTGCGATAACCAGGGCTGGAGTGAGAAGGAGGAGGTGCTGTACAAGGGACGCATTTTAAAAGTTACGGCAGATGAGGATGGTACCATAAAAGAGACAGTAGTCGTTGCTGATCATATGGAGCATCCCAACGGTATTCGTATCAGAGGGGACTATCTCTACGTGACTCAGAGTTACTTACATCCGGTTAAGGATCCATCCGGAAAGCTTGTGAGCTGTGTGTACCGGTTCCGGCTTGATGAGCACGACGTCCATATTACGAATACTCTGGAAGATCCAAACATTCTGACGACATTGATTACAGAGAATCCTGAGTGCCAATATGGGGCGGACGGAATTGCCTTTGATTCGAAAGGGGACTTATACGTTGGGAATTTCGGTGACGGTACCGTATGGAAAATCACTTTGAATGAGGACGGAACTGTAAAGGAGAAGGAAATTTATGCCAGAGATCCCGAGGAACTTGTGAGCACAGACGGCATGGTTTTTGATGATGAGGGAAATCTCTATATTGCTGATTTCTGTGCCAACGCAATTGTAAAGGTTGATCAGAACCGCACCGTAAAGAGGCTGGCTCAGAGTCCGGATACCGACGGTTTTGACGGGGGACTGGATCAGCCGGGTGAACCCATTATCTGGAATGGCAGCTTGATTGCTTCCTGTTTTGACCTTGTTACAGGCCCGGGAAAAGTAAATACGAGACACGAAATGCCGGCGACGATGTCGGAAATCAAACTGGATCAATAATAATTGGAGGATGTACAATGAAAAAAAATATGGAGAAGTTAACAGCAGTTTTTATGGCAGCAGTAATGGCGGCAAGTCTTTTAAGCGGCTGTGGCAGTAAGAAAGAAACTGCCCCGGCGAGCGTTCCGGATCAGACACAGGGGGAAGTGAAGGAGAGTCAGGCGGAAGGAACGGACAGCGAAGGAAAAACTCTGAGAATCTACTGTTGGAACGAGGAATTCCAGGCCAGGTTTAATGACATCTATGCGGATAAGCTTCCGGCGGATGTAAAGGTTGAGTGGGTCATCACCCCGACTCAGAACAATGCCTACCAGGATAAGCTTGACCAGGATCTGCCAAACAACGAAAAGGCAGATGCAGATGACCGGATCGATTTATTTACAGTAGAGGCAGATTACATATTAAAGTATGTGGATTCTGATGTAACGCTGGATGTCAGGGGAGACATCGGGCTGACGGATGAAGATTTAAAAAATCAGTACAGCTATACTCAGGAAATTGCCACAGACCAGAGCGGTAAACTGAAAGCCGTTTCCTGGGAAGCCGATCCAGGTGTATTCGTATACCGCCGCTCCATTGCGAAGGAGGTTCTGGGAACAGACGACCCTGATAAAGTGCAGGAAGCAATCAGCGACTGGAATAAATTTGAAGAGGTAGCTGGCAAGATGAAGGAAAAAGGCTACAAGATGCTTTCCGGATATGACGATGCATACCGTGTATTTTCGAATAATGTTAGTGCGCCGTGGGTAAATGCCAATGAAGAGGTTGTCATTGATCCGATGATTGACCAGTGGATTGACCAGACAAAGGATTTTACGGATAAGGGTTACAACAACAAGACTCAGCTGTGGAGTACCGACTGGAATACTGATCAGGGACCGGCCGGGAAGGTATTCGGCTTCTTCTATTCCACCTGGGGCGTAAACTTCACTCTTTTAGGAAATGCCCTGGAAACACCTCTTGCAGAGGGCGGCAAGAAGGAAGCCGGCAATGGTATTTTTGGAGATTATGCGATCTGTTACGGACCGGCCAGTTATTACTGGGGCGGAACCTGGATCTGTGCAGCCCGTGGTACAGATAATGCAGAGCTGGTTAAGGACATTATGTACACCATGACCTGCGATTCCGAAAGCATGAAGAAACTGACCTATGATTTCGAAGATTTTACCAACAACCAGCAGGCCATGCAGGAAATCTCTGACAGCGGATACACGTCCGATTTCCTGGGAGGACAGAATCATATCGAACTGTTTTTAAAGGTTGCCCCTAATGTCAGCATGAAAAATGTAACGGCTTATGATCAGGGAATCACGGAGTCATTCCAGACAGCCATGGCAGATTACTTTAACGGCCAGGTGACGAAGGAACAGGCCGTTGATAATTTCTATACATCTGTAATTGAGAAGTATCCGAATCTGAAGAGGCCGCAGTAATACACAGACAGGGCGGAAGTTTCTTCCGCCCTGTATTAACAGAAGGGGAATTAAGACGACTGCGAGGAGTGATAAAGTGGCAAAGAATTATTTAAGAAAGAAGAAAAGCGGGGTCAATTACGACAAATGGGGTTACCTGTTTATTATGCCCTTTTTCTTATGTTATGCGGTATTTTCCCTGTTTCCGATTATCTTTACTTTTTATAACAGTTTTTTTGAAAATTACATGAACGGGCTGAAACAGGTGGGCCCCAATTTTGCAGGCTTTGAGAACTACAAGCGGATTTTAGCTGACAAGGATATATTGAAATATTTCTGGAACACGATTTATATCTGGATCCTGGGGTTTGTTCCACAAATTATCTTTTCTCTGCTTCTTGCTGCCTGGTTTACGAACCGGAGGTTAAACATCAGGGGACAGCGCTTTTTTAAAACGGTAATTTACATGCCCAATTTAATCATGGCGGCTGCATTTTCCATGCTGTTCTTTACCCTCTTCTCCGATGGAGGACCGGTTAACGACGTAATGATGAAATGGGGGATCATCAGCGAGCCCATTCGTTTTTTGGCTGGCCGGAATACGACGAGGGGCCTGATTGGTCTCATGAACTTTATGATGTGGTTTGGCAACACGACGATTCTTTTAATGGCTGCCATGCTGGGAATTGATGTAAGCCTCTTTGAGGCTGCAGAATGCGATGGGGCATCGCCCGGACAGATTTTCAAAAAAATTACGATTCCCATGATAAAACCGATTCTGCTTTACGTGATTATTACTTCCATGGTGGGTGGAATCCAGATGTTTGACGTTCCGCAGATCCTGACAAATGGTGAAGGGGTTCCCAACCGTACCAGTATGACGATCGTCATGTATTTAAATAAACATCTCTACAGTAAAAACTACGGAATGAGCGGCGCCGTCTCAGTGATCCTGTTCTTTGTGACGGTTCTTCTAAGCCTGGTTGTGCTTCGGGTAATCAGGGAACCGTCTCAGGAAGGAGGGGCGTAAGGAATGGTGAAAAAACAGAGAAAACCGGTAACTTTCCGTGAACTTATGATTTATATTGTGCTGGTCCTGCTGACCTGCCTGTGCCTGTTTCCGTTTTTTATGCTGATGATCAATGCAACGAGGTCTCACACCGAAATCCAGAAGGGCTTCACCTTCCTTCCGGGAGGGGCCATATTCATGAATCTGAGAAACGTGTTTCACAATGAAAACCTTCCCGTTCTCCGCGGAACTTTAAACAGTCTGGTCATAGCCGGAGGTTCTGCGGCCCTGGCTGTGTATTTCTCCAGCTTAACGGCTTACGGACTTCATGCCTATGATTTCAGAGGAAAGAAGCAGGCGTTTTCCTTTATTCTGCTGGTAATGCTGGTTCCGTCTCAGGTTTCGGCTCTCGGCTTTCTGCGGGAAATGCTGGCGCTGGGGCTGCGGGATTCTTTCTTACCGCTAATTCTGCCTGCAGTGGCCTCGCCAACCGTGGTGTTTTTTATGAAACAGTATATGGCCAGCGCAGTACCCCTGGAGCTGGTAAGCGCCGCGAGAATAGACGGTGCCAATGAATTCTATGCGTTTAACCGGGTGATCATCCCGATTATGAAACCGGCATTTGCCGTACAGGGTATCTTTGCATTTGTGGCATCCTGGAATAATTATTTCATGCCCTCCCTGTTGTTGGACAGCAAGATGAAAAAGACGCTGCCGATCCTGATTGCTCAGTTAAGAAGCGCCGATTTTTTAAAGTATGACTTAGGTCAGGTCTATATGCTGATTACAATTGCAATCCTGCCGACGGTGATTGTATATCTGCTGCTTTCCAAGAATATTGTGGGCGGAATTGCATTAGGAGGAATCAAAGGCTGACAAAGACAGAAAGGAAGTGAGACGGTGGGAGAATACATTCTGGCCCATGATCTGGGAACCAGTGGGAATAAAGCGACTCTGTATGATTTTGAAGGGCGGCTAAAGGGCAGTATGGTATGCTCTTATGATACGCATTTCAAGGAGGAAGGCTGGGCGGAACAGGACCCGGAGGACTGGTGGAGAGCAGTCTGTACCTCTGCAAAGGGTTTGATGGAGACGACAGGGGTATCAAAAGAAGAGATTGCCTGTGTAAGCTTCAGCGGTCAGATGATGGGCTGTCTGCTGATTGACGGGAAAGGGAAGCCGCTGCGGCCAATGATCATATGGGCCGATACAAGGGCCCGGGAACAGGAAAGAAAAATGGTGGAAGCCGTTGGTGAGGAACGGGGATATAAAATTACCGGACACCGGCTGAGCGCTTCTTATTCTGCCGCAAAGCTTTTGTGGGTGAGAGACCAGGAACCTGCTGTCTATTCGCGGGCGGCTAAAATGCTGAATGCCAAGGACTACATGATCTACCGGCTGACAGGTGAAATCGTTACAGATTACAGTGATGCCTCCGGAACGAATCTTCTCGATATTACGCAGAAAAAATGGTCGGACGAACTGTTGGAGTGTTTCGGTATAGAACGGAATTTATTACCAGAACTGTATCCATCTTCCAAAATTGTTGGTATAATAACGGAAGAGGCTGCGCGTGAAACGGGACTTACCGCGGGAACACCCGTGGTGGCCGGGGGAGGAGACGGCTCCTGTGCCTGTGTGGGCGCGGGAGTTGCGGCGGAAGGAAAGACCTACTGTGTACTGGGGTCCTCCTCCTGGATTTCAGCGGCAGCAGCGAAACCATTTTTTGATGAAGCGCGCAGAACGTTCAACTGGGTCCATCTGGATCCGGAGCTCTATACGCCCTGCGGCACCATGCAGGCGGCAGGGCTCTCGTACAAGTGGATCAGGGATGTCATGTGCGGGGAGGAAAGGAAGGAAGCAAAGTTCATGGGGATCGATACCTATGAACTGCTTGGTCATCTCGCAGCGCTGTCTCCTCCGGGAGCAGGCGGTCTGCTGTACCTCCCCTACTTACTGGGCGAGCGTTCTCCCAGATGGAATTCAGACGCCAGAGGCTGTTTTGTGGGTCTTGGAATGTCCACAGAGAAAAAGGACATGATCAGGGCCGTACTGGAAGGCGTAGGTTATAACCTGAAAGTAATTCTGGATATTTTAGAAAACAGGGAGCGCGTGGATTCCGTTATTTTAATTGGAGGAGGAGCCAAAGGCAGAGAATGGCTCCAGATCCTTGCAGATATCTGGCAGAAAACTATTTCTGTCCCGGCTTATTTAGAGGAGGCCACATCCATGGGAGCAGCCGTATGCGGCGGCGTAGGAATCGGTGCATTCCCTGATTTCCGTGTGGTGGAGCGCTTCAACCGGATTGTGGACGAGATCAGGCCGGATAAAAAGAATACCATGGTATATGAGCGGATGTATGGAGCCTTTAATGAAGCGTATGATGCTTTATGTTCTGTATTTCCTTCTATATCTGTAAAATAAGGAGGTCACTGTGGACTGGGAAAAGGTTTTCAATTACAGGAGTCTGGATAAGCTTCTGCCTATCCCGATGTATTATCAGATTAAACAGATGATACTGGAGGCAATTAAGAACGGAACTCTGACCGTTGGAGATATGATTCCGGCGGAGATGGAGTTCTGCGAATTCTGCAGCGTAAGCAGGCCGACGGTAAGGCAGGCACTCAGCGAACTGGTATCGGAGGGATATTTGACCAGATTGAAGGGAAAGGGGACCTATGTCTCCAGACCCAAGATTCAGGCCATGTTTTTTAACAGGCTGTTAAGCTTCAACGAGGAAATGAAAGAGAGAGGCTTAACTCCTTCTACCAGGGTGCTGGCGTTAAAAGTAGTTCCGGGCTGTCCCGAGGCCTGTAAGGTTCTGGGACTTCCGGATGACGGGAAGATGATTCTGCTTGAGCGTATTCGATACGCCAATGGCGATCCCCTGGTTTATCTGTGCACCTATCTGCCCTACCCGGCCTATGAAAAGCTTTTGGACTGTGATTTCGTAGAAAATTCTCTGTATAAGCTTCTGGAAACGCTTTACGGTGACCGTGTAGAACGGGTTCACCGCACCATCGAAGCGGTAAACAGCGAGAAAAAGGATGCGGAACTTCTTGAAATTCCCAAAGGTTCCGCAGAGTGTCTTGTGAAAACAGTCGGTTACAGCGGACAGGACAAACCGGTGGAATACTCCATCGCCAGATACCGCGGAGACCGGAACCAGTTCAGTGTGGATCTCTACCGATAAACGAAACAGGAGAAAAGAATGGATAAGAGAAAGAAAGCCGCAATGGCTTTACTCTGTATGCAAAGATATTCCTGGGAACAGGGAACTGCCATGCAGGCCTTCCTGGAATCAGGTGAAGATGAGATTGTACTAAAGATGGCAAAGGAAGCGGTTTACAGGAGTATTGAGGACGGCCGCGCTGCGATTCTGGGAACGCTTGAGGCGGTAACAGATCCATGCTCCGTCGGGGAGGCTCTTGTCTATGCTGTTGCAAAAACACAGGATCCGTTTTTGGAGGGAGGCCTGAAAAAGCTTATAAACTGGGCTCTGAAACTGGCTCCCAGAAGTGAGGACGGAGCAGTGTACCATGTGATGAGTGAACCGCAGATCTGGGTGGATTCGTTCTATATGCTGCCGCCATTTTTAGCGGCGGCCGGATATCCCAAAGAGGCCGTTGATCAGATCCATAGATACTGGAGCCGTTTATACCTGCCGGATAAAAAACTGTTGGGCCATATCTGGGATGATGGAAAAAAAGAATGGATCAGACGTGACTGCTGGGGCGTGGGAAATGGCTGGGCTATGGCTGGAATCGCAAGAGTCATTGACCTTCTTCCCGACAGCTTTGTAAAGGAGAAGGAGGAACTGGCCGCGCTTGACACGGGGCTGATCGAAGCGGTATCCGCATATATCAGGCCGGATGGAATGGTTCATGATGTACTGGATAATCCGGATACCTTTACGGAGGTAAATCTTCCGCAGATGTTTGCTTATACGGTTTACCGGGGAATGAGTTCCGGATGGCTGAATGAGAAATATTTGGATCAGGCGGGACTCTGTCTGAGTACAGCCAGGGCTCATATTGATGATTACGGATTTATTCAAAATGTCTGCGGAGCGCCGGATTTTAACAAGGCCGGAATGGCGCCGGAGGGACAGGCATTTTATCTTCTGCTGGAAACGGCAGCAGAAAACTGGGAAAGGAAGTCCGGGCGCATGCTCTGACAGAAAGGGTGAGAAAATGGAATATACAAAACTTGGACGATGCGGGCTGCGCGTCAGCCGGTTATGCCTTGGCACCATGAATTTCGGTTCTGGGACAGAGGAGAAAGAGGCATTTCGGATTATGGATGCCGCGCTGGATGCCGGAATTAATTTTTTTGATACAGCGAATAATTACGGCTTTTTGACGGGAAATGAGGGAATCACGGAGGAGATCATCGGCCGTTGGTTTGCGCAGAAGGGCTCCCGGAGAGAACGTGTTGTTTTGGCTACCAAGGTACACGAGGATATGAAAAATCCGGAGGATGGACCAAACTCCGCAGCAGGGCTTTCCATATATAAAATCAGACGTCATTTTAAAGAATCCTTAAGACGGCTTCAGACGGACCATGTGGAGATCTATTATATGCACCACATTGACCGAAGCATTACCTGGACAGAGACCTGGGATGCATTCCAGAATCTCTATGACAGGGGGCTGGTCGATTATATCGGAGCCAGTAATTTCCCGGCCTGGGAGATTGCACGGGCACAGGGGGAAGCGGAAAAACGGAACTTTATGGGAATCTCCGTAGAACAGGACCGTTATAACCTGACCTGCCGCCTGCCGGAACTGGAGGTTCTTCCCGCGTGTGAGGCACTGGGAGTCGGTTTCGTAGCCTGGGCTCCATTGGGAGGCGGAATGTTAGCCGGAAAGAGCGAGGATTCTCTGCGCCGCATTGGTCTTGCAGACAGTAATCTGGAGAAGGCAGAGGCATACAGGAAGGCATGCGGGGAGGCTGGTCTGAAAGAAGCGGATGCCGCACTTGCCTGGCTTTTGAATAATCCGCGTCTGACAGCTCCGATTATTGGAATCAGAACCATGGAACAGTTAAACAGCAGCCTTCATGCACTCGATATAAAGCTTTCGCAGGATTTTGTGGAAGAACTGGATCGTATCTTTCCGGGGCCGGGCGGTCCGTCTCCGGAAGCATATGCATGGTAAAAGGAGAAGACAAAATGAACGTACTGAAAGATTTGACAGCAGATAGTCTGGCACAATATTTTGATCATACACAGCTTCATGCCGAGGCCACGGAGAAAGATTTTATAAAGCTGTGTGAGGAGAGTAAAAAATACCATTTTCGGATGGTTGCCATTAATTCGGCGCCGGTGGCACTGTGCAAGGGACTTTTGAAAAATACGGATATCCATGTGGGGGCCGCTATTTCTTTTCCTCTGGGACAGACCTCCATACCGGTAAAGGTCTTCGAGACAGAGAATGCGATTGAGGCAGGGGCCGATGAGATTGATTATGTGATTCATATAGGTAAGCTGAAGGATGGCGACTACAATTACATTGAGCGGGAGATGGCGGAGATTGTCTCTGCATGCAGACGCGCAGACGTAATTTCCAAGGTGATTTTTGAAAATTGTTATCTGACACAGAAGGAAAAGGAAGAACTCTGCCATATTGCTTTGAATGTGAGACCGGATTTTGTCAAGACCTCCACCGGATTCGGAACGGGAGGGGCGACTGCCGCTGATGTAAGGCTGATGAAAGGCATTGTGAAAGATCATATCAGGGTGAAGGCGGCCGGGGGAATCCGTACCCTGAAGGATACGCTGGATATGATAGAAGCAGGCGCGGACCGGATCGGCTCCACGGCCAGTACCGCGATTGTAGAAGAATTTATGAGAATGTAAATAAGGAGTGAGAAACAATGGGATTTCCTGAAAAGTTTCTGTGGGGAACGGCTACCGCCTCCTATCAGGTAGAGGGAGGCTTTGAAGATGGAAGGGGATATACGGTCTGGGACGATTTCTGTGCCATACCGGGAAAAGTGCTGGATGGAAGCGATGGAAGTATGGCCTGCGACCATTATCACCGTTATAAAGAAGATGTTGCCCTGATGAAGGAACTGGGGTTTAAAGCTTACCGTTTTTCTATTGCGTGGTCCAGAATTTTGCCGGAGGGAACCGGAGAGGTCAGCGAGGCAGGCCTGCAGTTTTATGAAAATCTGGTAGATGAACTGTGCGCGAATGATATTATCCCCTGTGTCACCCTGTTCCACTGGGACTTACCCTATGCACTGTACCGCAGGGGCGGCTGGCAGAATCCGGACAGTCCGGAGTGGTTTGCAGAGTATACCAGGGTGGTGGCCGAACGGCTGGGCAAAAAGGTTCCTTACTTTATCACGTTTAATGAGCCCCAGTGTTTTATTGGCCTGGGACACGTTACGGGGGAACATGCCCCGGGGAATTTGATGTCCAGAAAATCAGTTCTGGAGATGACCCATCATGTTCTGATGGCACATGGCAAAGCTGTGAAGGTGCTGCGGGACTATGCTCCAGAGGCAAAGGTAGGGATTGCACCTACTTCCACTGTGGCGTGTCCGGCAACAGAGAAGCCGGAGGATGTGGAAGCGGCCAGAAAGGCCTATTTCGATGTGATTGATCAGGAAAATTATATGTGGAGTGTCAGCTGGTGGAGCGATCCTGTCTTTTTCGGAAAATACCCGGAAGAGGGCGTGAAGCTGTTTGCCGGTGATATGCCATGTATCGGGGAACAGGACATGGAACTGATCAGCCAGCCTGTTGACTTTTACGGGCAGAATATTTATAACGGATATCCGGTGGCGTCTGATGGAAAAGGAGGCTATTCCTGTCTCCCGAGGAAACGGGGCGCTTCAAGAACCGCCTGCGGCTGGCCCGTGGTACCGGAATCTTTATACTGGGGGCCAAAATTCCTTTATGAGAGATATCATAAGCCGATTTTTATCACAGAAAATGGAATTTCGTGTACAGACAGTATCTGCCTGGATGGAAAGGTTCACGATGCAGAACGAATTGATTTCCTGCACCGTTACCTTCTGGCGCTTAAAAAATGTGTAGAAGAAGGAAATGAAGTGGAAGCGTATTTTGTCTGGTCCCTAATGGACAATTTTGAGTGGGCGAAGGGATATACAGAGCGCTTCGGACTGATCCATGTGGATTATGAGACTCAGGTGAGAACCATGAAAGACTCTGCCTGGTGGTTTAAGAAGATGATGGAATCCAATGGAAATGACTTGTAACGTATTTTTTAGTATGAAAATATCAAATCTGCGATTATAAAATGACGGGGTGCGGTGGCTGCATATACAGGCTGCCGTGTCCCGCCTCTTTTGCTTTTGACTGTCATGCCATTCCTGTAATACGGCTGCTTTCCCATCATATTTTTTAATTGACCGTACAGTGCTTGACGAAACCGCCGATTCCGTTTAAGGTAGTAAGAAGCATCACAGTTTGACCCATTGATAAAGGAGAGTAAAATGACGTTTTTAGAGAAGCACCCCATGATTATGATTGTGATCGGGATCATCGGCATATCCCTGTCAGCGATATTTGTGAAGTATTCGGAGGCTCCGTCGGTCGTGACAGCGGCTTACCGCCTTCTTTGGACGGTGGCGCTTATGACGCCGGTGGTACTGGGAAAGAAGGAGATCAGGCGGGAACTGGCGGGCTCCGATAAGAAGACGGTGGCGCTCTGTGCGGTCAGCGGTATTTTTCTGGCACTGCATTTTACATCCTGGTTCGAGTCGTTAAATCAGACGTCGGTAGCCAGCTCCACAGCCATCGTCTGTACCGAGGTGATATGGGTGGCACTCGGGTACTGCCTGTTCTTAAAAGGCCGGCTTTCAAAGACCGCGGTGGGAAGTATCGCGGTCACGGTTGCGGGAAGTCTTCTCATTGCACTGTCTGATTATTCCGCAGGCGGAAATCATCTGACCGGTGACGGACTGGCTCTGGCGGCGGCCGTATTCTCGGCAGTCTACACGCTGATCGGAAGAGAAGCGAGAAAGCATATGTCTACGACGGTTTATACATACATTGTATACGTATTCTGCGCGCTGGTGCTTTGTATCTCCACAGCGGCCAGCGGCCTTTCCTTTACTGGTTACGGTGCGGCCTCCGTGGTGGTGGGATTCCTGCTGGCCGTATTTTCCACGCTTCTTGGACACAGTATCTTCAGCTGGTGTTTAAAATTTCTGTCTCCATCCTTCGTCTCCGCTTCAAAGCTGTGTGAGCCGGTGGTGGCGGCCATGTTCGCCGCGGTTTTATTTGCAGAGATACCGGCGCTTCTGGCTGTGGCCGGCGGAATCGTGACAATTAGCGGCGTGCTGCTTTATTCCCGCGAGCAGCGGGCCATCACATCGTAAGGTACAGCAGAAAAAACACTGTGTGACTTTATCACAGAAACGATTTTACTTCCCGGTTATAATTGCCTCATGACAAAAAACGAGAGGTGAACCAGGCGATGGGAAATAAAACAGTAATTATCGGAGGTGTAGCGGGCGGAGCCACGACGGCGGCCCGCTTAAGAAGGCGTGATGAAAAGCGGCAGATTATTCTGCTGGAGCGCGGGGAGTATATCTCCTACGCCAACTGCGGACTTCCTTACTATATAGGTGATGTGATAAAAAGCAGAGACTCCCTTCTTTTACAGAAGCCGGAGGTCATGAAGGCCCGGTTTGATATCGATGTGAGGACTTCGAGTGAAGTAACCGCCATCCATACAGACAGAAAATCAGTTACGATCAAGGATAAAAAGACAGGGGAGACCTATGAGGAATCATACGATGATCTTGTCATAGCCACGGGATCATCCCCGCTGATACCGCCTGTTCCGGGGATTGACGGACCGGACATTCATACTCTGTGGACGATTCCCGATACGGATCGGATCAAGGAGGTGCTGGTGGAAAAGAAGCCCCGGCGCGCGGCTGTCATCGGAGGTGGATTTATCGGCCTTGAGATGGCGGAAAATCTGGTTCATGCAGGCGTAGAAGTGACGCTGATCGAGATGCAGAACCAGGTAATGGCGCCTCTTGACCTGGAGATGGCGGAGCTGCTTCATGAAAATCTGGCTGCAAACGGTGTCAGGCTGGTCCTGGGAGACGGTGTGTCCTCCTTTGAACGGGTAAATGGTCATACGGTCATCAGACTGGGGAGCGGAGAAACTGTGGAAACGGATCTTGTGCTTTTATCCATCGGCGTGCGGCCCAACAGCAGCCTTGCAAAAGAGGCCGGGATCACCTTGAATCAGCGGGGCGGCATTGTGGTGGATTCTCATTTGAGAACCTCAGCGGAACACGTCTATGCGGTTGGCGACGTCATTGAGGTGGAGCATTCCGTTCTCGGAACCAGGACGATGATCCCGTTAGCGGGGCCTGCCAACAAGGAAGCGAGGATCTGTGCCGATATTCTGGCGGGAGACGAGAAGGAATACAAAGGGACCATGGGAACCTCAGTTGCCAGAGTCTTTGATTATACGGCGGCCCTGACCGGAGTGAACGAAAAGACGCTTAAAGCCATGGGGAAGAAGAAAGGAACGGATTACGAGACCGTGCTGATCAGCCAGAAATCCCATGCGGGTTACTATCCGGGAGCCGTCACACTGTTCCTTAAGCTGATATTCGGAAGAAAGGGCGAGATCTACGGAGCACAGATTGCAGGTCAGGAAGGCGCCGACAAGAGAATTGATACCATCGCTTCGGTTATGGGGATGAAAGGTACCATCTATGATTTGGAGGAATTGGAGCTGGCCTATGCACCGCCGTATTCCTCGGCCAAGGACCCGGTGAATATGCTGGGATTTACTGCGGAAAATGTGTTAAATCATCTCGTCTCCTTTATGAGTTCTGATGAACTGGACCGTCTTTTAGCTTCTGAGCGGGAGGGTGACCGTCCGCTGGTTCTCGATGTCACTGAGGATGTGGAACGCATGGTTTACCATATTCCGGGTTCGTACCATATACCGCTGGGACAGCTGCGGAACCGTTTAGGAGAACTGGATCGTGAGAGGCAGATCGTCGTATACTGCGCCATTGGAGTTCGTTCCTACAATGCGGCGAGAATTCTGTCGCAGAATGGATTTAAAGACGTGAAGGTGCTGGAAGGCGGAACTTCCTTCTATAAATCCATGCATCACCGTGACTTCGCGGAACAAGAACGGAGTGAGCCGGAGCAGGGAAAGCATGTGAAGGAAAGGGAAGTGAAGGAAGGAACGCAGGTGAAAGGAACACAGATGGAAGGAACGCAGATACACACAGCCGCCGCGAAATCCGTTAAAATCGTTGACTGCTGCGGACTTCAGTGCCCGGGGCCGATCATGAAGGTTCATGAAGCGATTGGTGAGATGGAAGACGGGGAGATTCTGGAGGTTTCCGCCACGGATATGGGATTCTCACGTGATATCGCCTCCTGGTGCAGACAGACAGGAAACACGCTGGTGGATACGAAACGAAAAGGGCAGGAAAGCATCGTGCTGATCCGCAAGGGGCTGGAGAACCGGGAGGCAGAGCAGGATACGGTTTCCACTGTTCCCCGCACTCTGAACGGAAAGACCATGGTAGTGTTTGACGGCGACATGGATAAGGCGCTGGCCGCCTTTATCATAGCCAACGGTGCGGTTGCAATGGGAAGCCCGGTGACCATGTTCTTTACCTTCTGGGGACTCAATATTTTGAGAAAGCCTGAAAAACGAAAGGTGGAGAAGTCTCTGATTGAAAAGATGTTCGGAGCCATGATGCCGCGCGGCGCCGGAAAGCTGAAGCTTTCAAAGATGAATATGGGCGGTATGGGAACTAAGATGATGAAGAAGGTCATGGCAGACAAACATGTGGATTCCCTCGAGATGCTGATGAACCAGGCAATGAAAAACGGCGTAAAGCTGGTGGCGTGCACCATGTCCATGGATGTAATGGGGATTCGGAAGGAAGAAATCATCGACGGCGTGGAGTTTGCCGGTGTGGCGACGTATTTAGGCGATGCGGAAAACTCAAATGTGAACCTTTTTATATAATTATAAGGATTGGACAAAATCGTGTCCATATCGAAACCAGAGATCCCGTGAAGCACGTTCTCAGCCTTCACGGGATCTCTGGTTTTCATAATTTCTCTCTGCTTAAGACACCACGTTCCTCATAATAAGGGATATCCAGTTCTTCCAGCTTAACGACATCTTCATGAGCCACCGCCCGTTTTACTTCCTCTTCCAGGCTTATGTAGTCGCCTCCCTGTTTCTTGGGAAACAGCGGCGGGTTATTTTCGTGATACTTAAACGGCTTGAATTCCTCCTGTTCCACAAACTGCCCGTTTTCGACGCAGCCTTTCAGTCCATACTGTGCCTCAATTGCAGTCAGCCGGGCTTTTAGCTTCTCTTTGACCGCGAGAACTTCGGGAGTGGGGGCATGATAAAGAAGATTGGTCGTTTCATCCGGATCATTTTCCAGATCAAACAGTTCTTCTTTACCGCCGCCATAGTAGTAATTGTATTTATAGCTCTTCGTTATAAGGCTTATCCAGCGCAGCTTTCCGTGGCTGTGTTCCACATATTCCACCGTCCTGTCCTTTCGCCCATCCACTGCAAATATCGATTCGCCCGGCAATCTCTCAGGATTCGGACAGGGAACTCCCGCCACGTCCAGAACAGTAGGAAGAATATCATTGATATCTATAAATCTGGTATCCTCACTTCCGGCTTTTAACTGGTCCGGATACCTCATAATAAAAGGAATTCTTACGGAACCGTCATACGGAAGCATCTTCTGGAAGGTTCCGTGATCCCCCAGCATTTCCCCGTGGTCGCTTGTGAAGAGAATCAGGGTGTTATCATATTCCCCCATATCCTTCAGCTGCTGAAGGATTGTACCGATATTATAATCTACAAATGATATGGATGCGTAATAGAGTTCTCTTGCTCTCCGGAGATATGACTCATTGGGATAGTCTGCAATATATTTTTTCCATTCCGCGATCCCGGATATCGGTGTTTTCGACTCCTTTAACGGAGGAAGCTCTTTTCCTTTGTAGAGATCCGCCCATTTTTCCGGAACATCGAACGGAGGATGAGGCGCTATAAAGCTGCTCCACAGGAAGAATGGCCTCTTTCCCCCATTTTCTTTCAGATGGTAAACACTTCTCTTTGCCACCCATGTGCTGCCGTGATGCTCTTCCGGAATCAGGGACCTCTGAGGCACCATATATAACAGATGGCGCACTCCATGGGGACTCTGCAAATGTCCATATCCGTTCTCTTTTAAATACTTCGCGTATTCATCATCCTCCAGGTATCGCGGAATTTCTTCCATCAGTTCCATTTTTGTAAATCCGTTATGCCTTCTGCACGGCTGAAAATGCATCTTTCCTATCGCAATCGTATCATAACCTGCGTCGGACAGTAACTGCGGAAGCGTCGGGAGATCGAAAGGGATCGTCTTTGGATCACTTTCAAAATAGTTGTCGTCAAATCTGTGATACCTGGCCGTCAGACCGGTAATGATCTGGTGCCTGGCCGCCATACAGACGGGATTGCTGGAATATGCGTTGGGATAGCAGCAGCCTTCCGCGGCCAGTCTGTCCAGGTTCGGGGTCTCCATAAAATCATATCCCATGGCGCAGATGGTATCGTATCTCTGCTGATCCGTGGTAATCAGTAATATATTTGGTTTTTTCATCTGTTGGCTCCTTTTAAAATTAAAACTGTGCCCGTTCATCTAAAGCATGCCTGATTTCCATGTTTCTCTCGTCTGTCAGTTCGTAGAAATGCATCGAAAGCAGCGACGCAATATATCCTAAAATCGGAATTCCGAATCTTAAGACAACGATGATAAACAATACGGTCTGTGTCTGTTCCTGATTCGCGGCAAATCCAAAGATACCAAGCAGATAGCTGGCCAGAAACGCGCCTATGGCGCCGCAGAATTTATTCATAAATGAAAACGTGGATGACACAACACCGTTTCCTTTGACTCCGGTGACATACTCCGCATAATCCACACAGTCGGGAAGCATGGCCCAGGCCAGCGCACTCGGAACCGTGGAAATGAGTCCAAACAGGGTGATCAGCACGATCAATGCGGCGCTGGGAACCACTGGTTTCACAAACAGTACCGCCAGCGGGATGATGGAGAAAAGACTTCCATACCAGTATAATCTCTTTTTTCCAACCTTCTTCGTTAAAAATGGGATCGCCAGGTTGGACAGTACGCCTGTCATGGTCAGTGCCACGGAAGTGATGGGAACTAAATCCACTCTTCCCAGGACGTATTTAAAATAGTACATGTTGACTGCCAGAAGTGCAGAATTTGCAATCATATCCGTACCAAAAGCCGACATCAGCATAAGCAGTGGTTTGTTTTTGGTTATCAGCTGTGTTTCTTTCAGCAGATTTACCTTTGGCCTTTCGATTTTTAAATCGATGGTATCATACGGCTTCAGTCCCCACGCGACGCACCAGAAGCACAGGGTAATCAGAACGCCCACCAGGGCTCCGAACCGTCCCCAGCCGGTGGCTCCGCCGCCAAACACTTCGACTAACGGCAATGCGAACGTTGTAATGAAAAAACGGCCAACCTGAATCATGACATTTTTCCATGATACGACCATGGTTCTCTCCGTGGAATCCTTCGCCAGAACCGGAACCAGTGAGGTAAACGGAACCCCTACTACAGTGAAGGCCAGTGAGTACAGTATGTAGACTACATAAATAAATACCACTTTCATGGTGGAAGAGAGCTCCGGCGCACTGAACAGCAGATAGACCAGCACTCCCAAAATCGGCGCTCCATAGATTAAGTATGGCCGGTACCGCCCCTGCTTCGTTCTTGTCTGATCCGCAATAAAGCCCATGAGCGGGTCTGTGACGGCATCAATGATCTTTGTAACAAGCATGAGACCTGCCACCGTCAAAGAACTGATACCGAAAATGTCGGTACAGAAGAACGTGAGATACACCAGGATGAACTGATTCGTCATACTGAATCCGATGCCGCCTACTGCGTACTTTCCGAAATTGAAATAATCCGGCTTTCCAATTGTTTTACTCTTACCCATTTAAATATCCTCCTCTTACCTCTCCTCGTATGTGCTTTTCCTGAATCTCATTTTATAGGATTTATCCGGACAGTTATGATGCCATTTGGCACACTGGGAATATATTGTGTATATTGTGCAATTCTGTGAATGAATTTTGTGCAAAATCACCATATACGGTAAAGCAATTCCAACGCTGCGTTATGTCTGATTGCGGTCACGCTTTTCGCAGGAACGTGTTATAATGATTATATAATTGATCCGCTAAAATGTATCCTTTCTTTTTCCGGATTGATACAAAACCATTGACGAGGAGATAAGAAGCCATGAATCATACGACAGAACATACGCTGTATCAAATTATGCAGTTCGTACAGGAGCAGCACAGGCTGGAACATCCGGTAACCAGTGATATGATACGTCCATACCTAAACCGCATGCTTGCCATACGAATGGTACTTAAAGACGATTATATAACAACGGTTCATACACCGATCAAAAAAGTTTACTATGTCATGTCGGGATCATTCTCCATGATAAGAAGCTCCGTTGACGGAAAAAACACAATTCGTATTCAAAAGGCCCCCACCTTCCTGGGCGTGGACTTCACCGTCCTGTCTCTCGATGGCTACTATGCGGATAATCTTGCACTGGAGGATTGTCTGGTGCTTGAAATTAATCAGAAATACTTTTTAGAGAGTATCAGGCAAAATGGGGAGATGTGCTATGAGGTTTTGTACTCGATCTGCAATAAATTTTTTCAAACGTCATTCCGCTATGACCATACGCTCTTTTACGATCCATGCACAAAGCTGATGATTTATATCCTGGATCACTGGATCGCCAATCACGGACAGAAGACAAAGTATACCATAGCGGTTCCCAATACCCGTATAGCCGATGAGATCGGCGTCAGCATACGGACGTATTATCGTGCAGTCAGCAAATTGAAAACGGATCATTTCATTTCTGTTGTTTCCGGTAATATCTGCGTTACATACGAGCAGATTCACCATATAAAGTCTTATCTTCAAAATTCCAAAGCTGTCACAGCGCTGCCGGCCTTTCTGGAAAACAGTACGCTGATGTAATCCCTGTGCAGCGAGGACAAAGAAGGAGAAATTGGAATAAATAGTAATAGTTACTAATATTGTGATAAAGTCACATACCGGGCCGTAAATAAATGCTATACTTTCCCCATACAAGGCAGACAGCAAAGCCTGAAAAGAAAAGGGGGTTATACGAATGAAGAAATTCATATGCAGTGTTTGCGGCTACATCTACGACGAAGCCGCCGGTATTCCCGACCGGGGGATCGAGCCGGGGACCAAATGGGAGGAACTGCCTCCGGACTGGGTCTGTCCGTTATGCGGCGCTCCAAAATCTGCCTTTCGTGAAAAGAAGGAGGAAGGGGCAAAGGCTGTTTCTCAGGAACCGGCAGGGAAATCCGGCGAAGGCGGCGGTGAAGAACTCAGAGAACTTTCCTTTGGGGAACTAAGCGCGGTGTGTTCGAATCTGGCAAAAGGCTGTGAGAAGCAGTACCTCGCCGAGGAAATGGAGCTCTTTTTACAGCTGGCCGGCTATTTTAAGACGAAGGCAGCACCGGCAGACATGGAGAATACGGGAGAACTGCTGGCAATGGTTTCAAAGGATCTGGAGACGGAATATCCTCAGGCGGAAGCGGCCGCAGAGGAGAGCGGGGACCGCGGCGCCAGGCGGGCTCTGGTCTGGAGCGGGAAGGTTACCAGGATGCTGGAAGCTCTGTTGGAGCGTTATGAAAATGAGCAGAGAGCCTTTCTGGAGCACACAAAGGTTTTCGTCTGTGATATCTGCGGATTCATCTATATCGGCGACGAGGCCCCGGCCATATGTCCCGTGTGCAAGGTTCCCAGCTTAAAAATTATGGAAGTTCAAAGGAGGTAAGAATATGCATGCAGTAAGAAATATCAGATTATGTACGAAAGACTGTCTCTGCCTTTATGTCTGTCCTACCGGTGCAACCGATACGGAGACCGGCCAGGTGGATGCCTCCAAATGCATCGGATGTGGAATCTGTGCCAATGCCTGTCCCTCAGGAGCCATCTCCATGGTGCCGGAGAAATATCCTCCTCAGCAGAAGAAAGAAGAGAAGACAACAGAACGCTTAAATAAACTGGCTGCCAGTAAGGTAAAGCAGGAAGCCATGGCCGCGGCCATCGGCCGTGGAACGGCAGATCCGGTGGTAAAGCAGTTTGCGGCAGCCCTGGAGCGGTCCAACCGTCTGATGGCGGAGGATTTATACCGCGAGGCGGGATATATGCTTCCTCAGAGCCGGAATACCCATGAACTGCTTATGTCCATGGTGTCCGATGACGATAAACTTCCGGAGGATTTTCCGAAGGAGGCGGCCAGGAGGCTGCTGGATCTGCTGGAAGTGAATGAGTGAAAGAAGATGAATACGAAATAACGCTGAAGTAAAGCCGGAATACAGGGGAAAGACAATTTGAAGACCGATCAAATTGTAGTTTCACCTGTATTCCGTTTTTGTATTTTTACTGCTCAGGACGGTAAACATTATGGCAGTAAAATTATGGAAATAAAGGGAGTGACTTGACCACTGCAGTGTGATACAATTTAGAACAACAGTATGGAATACTTCTATATACAAAGGAGAGAGCGGAAATGGCTGATGTGACATTGGGGAAAACAAAGATTACGGTGAACAAGAACGGCTTCGGTGCGCTGCCGGTTCAGAGAGTTTCGGTGGAAGAGGCGGGAACGCTGTTAAAAAAGGCGTTTAATCATGGAATCACCTTTTTCGATACGGCCAGGGCCTACAGTGATAGTGAGGAAAAGCTGGGCCTGGCTTTTGAAGGGATTCGTGAGAAGATTTACATTGCCACCAAGACGGCGGCAGATACGGCGGAGGGATTCCGGCGGGATTTAGAGGAAAGTCTGCGCCTTTTAAAGACGGATTACATCGATCTTTACCAGTTCCACAATCCGGCGGTCTGTCCGAAGCCGGGAGACGGGAGCGGCCTCTATGAGGCGATGCTGGAGGCAAGGGAGCGCGGAACGGTCCGCCACATCGGCATTACCAACCACAGGCTGCATGTGGCAGCCGAGGCGGTCGAGTCAGGCCTTTATGAGACGCTGCAGTTTCCGTTTTCCTATCTGGCGTCTGAAAAAGAACTGGAGCTGGTGGAAGCCTGCAAAGCGGCGGACATGGGATTTATTGCAATGAAGGCTCTGTCAGGAGGACTCATCACCAATTCTGCCGCGGCCTATGCCTACCTGGCTAAGTTCGACAATGTGCTTCCCATCTGGGGAATCCAGCGCGAACATGAACTCGATGAATTTCTGTCCTACATTGACAATCCTCCGGTCATGACAGAGGAGCTGGAGGCAGTCATCGAACACGACAGAAAGGAGCTATTGGGAGAGTTCTGCCGGGGCTGCGGATACTGTATGCCGTGTCCGGCGGAGATTGAGATCAACACCTGTGCCCGGATGTCGCTTTTGATCCGCCGTTCCCCATCTGCGGGTCATTTGACGGAGGCGTCACAGAATATGATGATGAAGATTAAGGATTGCCTGCACTGCGGCCAGTGCAGCAGCAAATGTCCATATGGTCTGGATACGCCAGCCCTCCTGGAACGGAATTTAAAGGATTACGAGGAGATTCTGGGCGGAAAGGCTTACTAAGACACAATAAATTCATTTGATCTTTTCCAGGCGCGGCCTTATAATATGATACGTTATCAGAGAATACGATTTTATGACAGGAGAGATTGATTATGAAGAAACGTATCATGCTGCTCATGGTTTTGACAGCGGCCGTGCTGGCCGGCTGCTCCGGTAAGGCGGGCGCGGCAGACCAGACGATTTCCTCTTCCGCCGCAGAGACGGCTGCAGAGGAGACCAAAACAGACGCCGGCACTGCGGGAGAGACGGTGGAAGCAGTGAAACATCATGTGAAAATCAATGTGAAGGACTACGGCACCATCTCAGTGGAGCTGAATCCAACATACGCCCCGATTACCGTAGAGAATTTTCTCTCGCTGGCGGAATCCGGCTTCTATGACGGACTCACATTTCACCGCATCATCGACGGCTTTATGATTCAGGGCGGAGATCCGTTAGGAACAGGACTGGGCGGTTCCGATACCACCATTAAGGGCGAATTTTCCAGCAACGGTGTGGAGAACCCGCTTTCCCATACGCGCGGGGCAATTTCCATGGCCCGTTCCCAGGATAAGGACAGCGCAAGCTCTCAGTTCTTTATCGTACATCAGGACAGCCCTCATCTCGACGGTGATTATGCAGTGTTCGGTTATGTGACGGACGGGATGGATGTGGTTGATAAAATCTGTGAGGACACGAAAGTGACAGACCGCAACGGAACAGTGGCAAAAGAAAATCAGCCGGTGATAGAGAGCGTTGAAGTGGTGGACTGACACGGATGACTATGGGGAATACTGTCTGTCGGGCACGAAAAAGAGAATAAAAGAGGAATAAAGTATTAAGTAATTCTTACATTTAAAAAAGGGGTTGTACTTTTGGCTGATATGGTGTTAAGGTATAGGGAGAGCGGACGCGGGAGTCTGCGGACCAGGCGACGCTCAATTCTTAAAAGGTTTTAAAGGTAAGGTGAATGAGTATCAGAATGAAGAAAACAGGAATGCTTGTAAGAATTGCCCTGATGGCGGCAGTATTGATCTTATTGCCGGCACAGGCTGTACTGGCAGATGACACGACCAGATTTGTACCGGGAACAAAGGTGAACGGCATCGGAATCGGCGGACTTACGGTGGATGAAGCGAAAGCACAGATAGAAGGCTTTTACAGCGCAGAATACAAGCTGACGATAAAGGAGAGAGACGGAAAGACCGAGACGTTAAAGGGGGGAGATGTGGGATATAAGGCAACGGCTCCGGATGGGCTTTCCGCCATCCTCGACGCACAGAATGCCTCGGGCCGCGTGTCAGGGCCTTCGACGGATAATTCCCACACCATGAGTATGAGCGTGCAGTACGATGAGGGAGCCCTGACCAATGCGGTGAACGGATTGGGCTGCATCAGCGGCGCGGACATTGTAGTGACTCAGGATGCCCATATTACGGCATATCAGGAGGGAACCCCCTTCACGATCATCCCCGAGGTACAGGGAAACAACGTGGATCAGGATAAGGTTCTGGCTCTCGTAAAGGAAGCGGTGAAGGCAGGCAGCAGCGAAGTGGATCTGGCAGCATCCGGCTGTTACGCGACTGTCCGAGTAACCGCGGAGGATGCGGCGTTAAAGGATCTGTGCGATACCATGAACCGGTGCAGGGACATGGTGATTACTTATCAGTTTGGCGACCAGACGGTAACGCTGGAAGGGGAAACCATCTGTACCTGGATTCTCGGAAGCACTCAGGACGGACTTGTAGATGTGAATTACGACAAGGCTGCGGCATTTGTGAAATCCATGGCGGATCAGTTTGATACAGCCGGAAAGACAAGGGTGTTCCATACGACGACGGGAAAAGATTTGAATCTGACGGGCCCCTACGGCTGGCAGATTGACCAGGCGGGAGAGACCGCATCGCTGATCGCCATGATCCGGACCGGACAGAGCCAGGCAAGGGAACCCTTATACAGCAAAAAAGGCCAGGACAGGACCGTGGACTGGGGAAATACTTATGTGGAGATTGATTTGACCAGCCAGCACGTATATATGTATCAGGACGGGAATCTTGCATGGGACGCGCCCTGTGTTACAGGAAATGTATCAAAGAATTACACGACACCGGAGGGCATCTACAGCCTGACCTATAAACAGACGGACCGGATACTCCGCGGGGAGAAGAAGGCGGACGGCACATACGAATATGAGAGTCACGTGGATTACTGGATGCCGTTTAACGGAGGCATCGGACTCCATGATGCCAGCTGGAGAAGTAAATTCGGCGGAACCATTTACCAGTACGGCGGAAGCCATGGCTGTATTAACCTGCCGCCGGCCAAGGCAAAGACCCTCTATGATATGGTTTACACCGGGATTCCGGTTATCTGCTATAATTAAATAAGGGAAAAGATCAGATCCCGGAAGACATTTTGTGAAAAAACGTCTTCCGGGATTTTTGTATAGGGCCCGCTGCGGGGCACCGGACAGGGCGTGAACGTTACCGGGCGAAAAGGAAACCTGTCTTGTCACCTGTCTTTTGATTGACAAGACAGGTGATTTATGGTAAATTTAAACAAAAGGGCAGTACTGTTTTTGGCGAAAGTGTCAGTGAGTTGCAGCAGGTACAGCCCTTTCTGAACGTGAACGCAGGAATGAGAGGAAAGGAGATGGGAAGATGGAAGAATTCATGCCTCATATCAGGCTGTCGAAGGAGCAGGCGGCGCCCCATGTGCTTCTGCCCGGGGACCCGCAGCGGCTGGACCGGATTGCGGAATGCCTGGAGGATGTGAAAGAACTGGCTTATAACAGGGAATACCGGAGCTTAAGAGGCGTCTATAAGGGCGTTCCGGTCATGGCGGTATCCACGGGAATCGGCGGTGCCTCTGCCGCCATCGCGGTGGAAGAGCTGGTGAGAATCGGCGTCAGGAACATGATACGGATCGGAAGCTGCGGCGCTTTACAAAAGGGAATCCGGCTGGGGGACTTAATCCTGGTGAATGGGGCCGTGCGGGATGACGGTGCCTCAGTCACTTATGTGGACAGCATTTATCCCGCCATACCGGACACGGAGCTGCTGGCGGCATGCATGATGAGTGCGGAGGAGCTGGGAGCAAAGTTCCATGTGGGAATCGCCAGGAGCCATGACAGCTTCTACATCGATGACGAAGAGGCGGTCAGCACCTACTGGAGGGAGAGGGGCGTTCTGGGCTCCGATATGGAGACGGCGGCGCTGTTTGTCATCGGGAGACTGCGGGGAGTGAAGACGGCCTCGATCCTGAACACGGTCGTGGAATGGGAGGATTCCCTGGAGGAGAACATTAACAGCTATACCGGCGGAGAGTCCGCCATGATGCAGGGGGAACGGATGGAGATTCTTACAGCGCTTGAAGCGTTTGTACGAATAGATAAAAACAAACAGGGAGGCAATTCGTATGAGTAACATTTTTAAAACCAAATTAAATGCAGCATGTATCGTGCTGATTCCGGCATGTATCGGAATCAATTACTTAGGCAAGTTGTTTGCGTCAGTCTTAAAGCTGCCATTGTGGCTGGATTCCATCGGAACCTGCATCGGCGCTGTGCTGGGCGGGCCCATCATCGGTGGCATCTGCGGCGCGGCCAACAACTTAATCTACGGCTTTACAACAGGCGATTCCATCACTCTGGTCTATGCACTGACCAGTCTTGGCATCGGTGTGGCTGTCGGAATTATGGCAAGGCTCGGACGCATGGAGAAGTTTTCGGGTGCTGTCTTGACGGCGTGTGTGGCCGGCTTTGTGGCAGTCCTTATTTCCACACCGCTCAACATCATATTCTGGGGCGGTACGACAGGAAACCTCTGGGGAGACGCCGTGTTTGCATGGTCACAGGCTTCCGGACTTCCGGTAGCGCTGGGGTCCTTCCTGGATGAAGTAATTGTCGATGTCCCGGATAAGCTGATTACCCTGTTCATCGTATTTGCCATTATCAAGGGACTGCCGAAGAAGCTGACCTCCCTTTACGAGATGGGCGATGAGGTGGAGAGTCTCGATTAACCACGAAACTTTTTAATGAAGGACGGAGCGTTTTATGAAAAGTATCAGCCTTTATGTGGACAAAGATACATATTTGACCAGGCTGCATCCCTTCGCCAAGATGCTTTATATTGCGGCGGCCATCAGTGTGCCCGTCATCATGGGCACACTGTGGATGTTCGGCGTGTTTATCGCCGTCAGCCTGGGACTGCTCATCAGCGGAAAAATCATGAAAAAGGTCTTACCGCTGATTGCATTTTCGTTTACCATCATCATCACGGTCTTCCTGATCCACGGCCTGTTCAACCGGGAGAATCAGAATGTCCTGGCGGCTTTGGGGCCGCTTAAGTTCTATAAGGAAGGACTTCTCTACGCCTCCCGGATCGGGCTTAACATCTTAAACATGCTTCTGGCTTTCGCCATGTTTGTGCTGACTACGAAGCCGGCTGCCCTGGTGGAGGATCTGGAGCAGGCAGGCTTTTCTCCCCGCTTCGGGTATATGATCAGCTCCGTGTTCCAGATCATTCCGCAGATGATGGGGACGATGAACACCATCATGGATGCACAGCGGAGCAGAGGGATGGAGACGGAAGGAAGCCTTTTTGTGAGGGCGAAGGCATTTATCCCGCTGATTTCACCGGTGGTGAGCAGCTCCCTTATCAATACCAGGGAGAGGGCCATCGCGCTGGAAGTGCGGGGCTTTGATTCAAAGACGAAGAAGACCTTTTTAAATGACCACAAGATCAAGGGGCGCGACAGGGCGTTTATGATTGTGATGGTCCTTCTGATAGCGGGCGCTGTGGTATGGAGGGTGATGAGATGGCTCTGATAGAAGTGACGAATTTGAAGTACCGTTATCCCCATACGGAAAAGCTGGCGTTAGATGGCCTCCATTTTCAGGTGGAAAAGGGAAGCTTTATCGGGATAGCCGGTGAAAATAAGGCCGGTAAGAGCACACTCTGCCAGGCTCTCGTCGGTCTGGTGCCTACGATGTTTAAGGGGGCCTACGGCGGAAAGATCATGATCGACGGACTGGAGGCGGGCAAAACGCCGGTGGCGATGCTCTGCCAGAAGGTGGGACTGATCTTTCAGAATCCATTTAACCAGCTTTCCGGTGCGAAGGACACGGTGTTTGGGGAGATTGCTTTTGGTCTGCAGAATCTGGGGGTGCCGCGGGAGGAGATCGTGCGGCGGGTGGAAGAGAATTTACGGCTTCTCGACATCGAACAGTACCGAGACCGGAATCCCTTTGATTTATCGGGGGGCCAGACGCAGAGAGTGGCCATAGCCAGTATTCTTGCCATGCAGCCGGAGATTATCGTGCTCGATGAACCGACTTCCCAGCTGGATCCCCAGGGAAGCGAGGAGGTGTTCCGGGTAGTGGAAACGCTTTCCAAAACCGGAATCACCATTATTATGGTGGAGCACAAGATGGAAAAACTGGCGTCCTACTGTGACAAGATTCTCCTTCTTCACGACGGGAAGCAGATTGCATACGATACGCCGGAGAAGATATTTTCCAGAGATGATCTGGAAGAACTGGGGGTGGAAGCACCTGTGTTTACCCGGGTCTGCCGGAAGCTTTCCGTATACAGGGAGGAGGATGGAAAACGCCTCTATCCGGTGACGATGGAGCAGACCATGGCTTTAAAAGATCAGTTCCCGCCGGAATTAGGCGGAAAATATAAAGAAGCGGAGCAGCCGGGCGGTGAAACAGAAAGAACCACCGGCGCCTCCGACCGTACGCTAAGGGAAATATTCCGTATCAAAGATCTGTCGTTCCACTATCTGGAGCATGTGCCGATTATGGAAGACCTCACCCTGACGCTGGATACCAGACCTGCTGCGGTAATCGGTCAGAACGGAGCCGGGAAGACGACGCTGGTCAAGCTGTTAAAGGGACTGCTTAAGCCGGTTTCCGGGACGATTCTGTTTGGCGGGAATGATATTTCAGAGCGGACGGTGGCACAGCTGGCCGGCAGTGTGGGATATGTATTCCAGAATCCGGATGACCAGATCTTCAAAAATCGCGTGATGGACGAAGTTATGGTCGGTCCTCTCAATATCGGCATGGGCCGGGAGGAGGCGGAGAGGAGGGCCAGAGAGGCCCTTTCCATGGTGGGGCTCCTCGATGCGGCGGAAGAAAATCCCTATGATCTGGATTTATCAGAGCGGAAGATGGTGGCAATCGCCTCTGTCGTCGCCATGGACACACAGGTCCTGATTCTGGACGAACCGACCATTGCACAGGATGCCAGAGGACGCCGGGTGATCGGATCGATTGTACGGAAACTCAGCGATTCCGGTAAGTTTGTGCTGGCGATTCTCCATGATATGGATTTTGTGGCAGAGTACTTTGAACGGGTCATTGTGATGGCGCATGGAAAGGTGCTGGCCGACGGACCGAAGGAAACCGTATTTTATGAGGAGGACGCCCTGGCGGCCGCAAAGCTGGAACAGCCCCATACGGCGGCTCTCTGCCGGAAACTGGGGTATGAGGGGGCGTTTATGACGGTGAATGACATAAAAGACAGGACAGTATAACAGGAGTGATGGAACGAGTGGACGGAGAGAAGAGAAGACAGCAGATCATGGAGATTCTGAATCAGGAGACGGCGCCTGTATCAGGGACGGAACTGGCAAAGCGGGCAGGGGTCAGCCGTCAGGTTGTGGTTCAGGACATTGCGCTCTTAAGGGCCGAGAATAAAGAGATCATGTCCACAAACAAGGGGTATGTTCTCTATAAACCGCAGCCGGGAAGGCCGAAGGCTCACGTCCGTGTGTTCCGGGTGAATCACGACACGGAGCACATGCTGGATGAGCTTCAGACGATTGTGGATTATGGAGGAAGAATTCTCGATGTATCCATTGAACATACGCTCTATGGCCAGATCAGTGTGGACCTGATCATCAATAACCGTCTGGATGCGCAGGAATTTGTGAATCAGATGGCTATGAGCCGGGATGAGCCGCTGAAGGCTCTGACCGGCGGCTGCCATTACCATACGGTAGCTGCAGAGTCGGAAAAAAACCTGGATATGATAGAGATGGAGCTTCAGCGAAAGGGATATCTGGCTTAGAGCCGGATATCCCTTTCTGCGGATCGGATGATGTGTTCGCTCTATTCACTGCAGAATACAACGATTTTCTCCGGTGTGGTCATGGCCGGAATACTGCGTGTGGTGGTGCTGTAGAGCACCAGCAGGTAGTGGTTCGCGGGGGTGCCGTAGTAGATCTGGCCGTTGGCCATGACTACTTCCGTACCACCCTTTTCCATCAGGTTTAATTTCAGCGTTGCGTCGGTATTCACCAGGTTTTCGTCGAAGTAATCGAAGGCGGCAAAGAGGCCGTCATCCGCCTCTGCCATAAGCACTGCGTGATAGCGGGGCGGATAGATTAAAGGAGCAGGTACCGAATTGTCATAGAATGCGACAATGGGATCTCCCGGTTTCAGGGTTTCCTGGCCTTCCACATAGGTGAGAGGGGTGACAGTAAAGGTTACAGGTCCCATATCCTGCGTCATAATGAAAAACAGTAGTGTGCAGTCCTGAGTACCGTCTGCTGTCTGCAGGGGAGTGATGGAGGTGATGGTTCCATAAACGGGTGTGAACTGTGCCATGTGATGTTCCTTATGTGTACACTTTCTTTTTATCATATGAGGAAGAATGGCAATCTGTGAAAAGGAAGGAAATATGAAACAGATAAGGTTACAAAAAAGATTGGTAAATAGCTAAAAATTTTAAAATATAACTAAAGTTTTGTCAGATATCGTTTAAATTACAATGGACAGGTTGTGGCAGGTTTAGTATAATGGAGGTGTCGCGTAAATATTTTCAGTCTTTTCAGGAGATGCGCGCACAGCTGTATACGGAGGAGAGGAGAATCAGACATGGAAAACAGCAAATTTGCAGTCATCAGTGACAGTTCCTGTGATTTACCGGAAGAACTGGCTGCAGCGAAGGAAATCACGGTGGTGCCGTTCTATGTTTCTTTTGATGGAGAGACCTATAAAAAGGAGGGAACGGAGATCGGCATCCGCGAGTTTTACAGGGAAATGGTAGAGCAGCCCGGTGTATATCCCAAGTCCTCCATGCCGTCGATTCAAGATTATGTCGATGTATTTCAGCCATTTGCGCAGGCGCATACTCCTGTTCTGTGTATCTGCATCACGACGAAATTCAGCGGTTCCATGCAGTCCGCGCTGAATGCGAGAGAGATGGTGCTGAGCCAGTATGAGGATGCGCAGATTGAAGTGATAGACGCAACCGTGAACACTGTGCTTCAGGGGCTTTTCGTGCTGGAGGCTGTCTCCATGAGGGAGGAAGGGATGACCCTCTCGGAGGCTGTGGCGGCACTTGATGAGATGAAAGAGAGCGGCCGGATATTCTTTACGATTGGAAGCATGGATTACTTACAGCATGGCGGAAGAATCGGAAAAGTGGCCGGAGCTGCGGCTTCCGTGCTGGGAATCAGGCCCATTATTACCCTGAAGCAGGGAGAGATATTTCCGAGCGGAATATCGAGGAGCAGAAGAAAATCGATTGATAAGGTGATTGCGCTTCTGCTCGATTATCTGAAGGAAAACGGGGAGCCCATGAGCAGCTACCGTTTTACCATTGGCTTTGGCTATGACCGTGAAGAGGCGGTTTTATTTAAGAACCAGGTGCTTGCAGCTCTCAGAACCGGGGGGTATGAGATGGAGGATGCCTGGATCAACCAGATTGGTGCGACGATCGCCGTTCATACGGGGCCGTATCCGCTGGGAGTCGGAATTATCAGACGTCATCATAAAGAAAGGCAGGGAGAATGAGTTATCTTGCAGCAGGCGTGATTGCTTTTGGTATGTATTTACTCTATGATCTGAACAGCTTTACCTGGAAAAACCGCATTCTGCACACCTTTTTCCTGATCGGCAGCGTGATTCTGGCGGTTTCTACCGCGGTATGTTTCATGACGCTGGTGAAGGCGTACGGACCGCCGGTCTGGCGAATTGTGATATTTGGTGCCCTGGCTGTGAGTCAGGCTGCGCTGCTTGTCTATACACTGTTTTTCGCATTGCCGTTTGAAAAAACGTATACCAGGCTGGAAGAAAACCCGCCAGTGTACACAGAGGGCGTTTATTCCCTCTGCAGACACCCGGGGGTGGTGTGGTTTTTCTTTCTGTATCTGTTTCTCGCCCTGTTAACCGGGCAGAGGCTGATGATGGCTGTGTGTATCTGTTACAGTGGGCTCAATGTTTTATATGTCTGGTTTCAGGACCGGGTTACATTTCGGAGGACGCTTTCCGGTTATGAGGCGTATCAGAGAGAAACACCATTTCTGATACCCAACGGAAAGAGCATACGTAAATGTGCCGGGTACTTCCGGACAGTGGAGGAGGACGGGGATGAAATTTGAAGATAAACTGAAGGAGCGAAAGGATTGGGAGCTCTGGAAGGAATACTGCGGTTTTCTGGATTTAACCATAGAAGAATTTATGGCGATTCAGAACCGGCTTATGCTGGAACAGATCAGTAAATGGAAGGCCAGCGGTATCGGAAAGGCGATCTTAAAGGGACGGAATCCGGAGACGATTGAAGAGTTTCGGAAGATGGTGCCGCTGACCTCTTATGAGGATTATGCGGACAGCTTATCCTTAAAGGATAAATCCATACTCCCGGATGATCCGGTGATCTGGATCCAGACGACGTGGGAGGGCGGACGGCATGCGATCAAGCTGGCTCCTTACACGAGAAGCATGCTGGAGACGTACCAGAATAACATGCTTGGCTGCCTGATGCTGTCCACCAGCAGCGGGCGTGGAGACTTCGATGTCAACCCAAAGGATACTATTCTTTATGCGTTGGCACCGCTTCCCTATGCGACGGGAATTTTTCCTCTGCTTTTAAACGATGCGATCAGTATCGAATTTCTTCCGCCGGTCAAGGAAGCCCAGAAGATGTCCTTTAGTGAACGGAATAAAAAGGGCTTTAAAATGGGCTTAAAGAAGGGGATTGACTTCTTCTTTGGCGTCGGAAGCGTTACATATTACGTCAGTCTCAGTATTGCGTCTCTCGGTTCCGGGCATAAAAGCGGAGGCGGTTCGGGAAGCGGCGACGGCAAAAAGAAGATTTCCATCAGCCCGGCCATGGTGATCCGGCTGCTGAAGGCGAAGCATATCTGCAGGAAAGAGGGAAGAGATCTGCTTCCAAAGGATTTGTTCCGGCTGAAGGGATTTATGTGTGCCGGAACGGATAACCGCCTTTACCGCGACGACTTAGAGAAGCTGTGGGGCGTTCGCCCCATGGAGATTTTTGCGGGGACGGAGCCAACCTGTATCGGAACCGAGATCTGGAGCCGGGATGGCATGTACTTTTTCCCGGATGCCTGTTTTTATGAATTTATCCCGGAAAAGGAGATGGAACGGAGCCTGGCGGATTCCTCCTATGAACCGCGCACCTGCCTTATGAACGAGGTGGAGGAGGGGGAGAAATACGAACTTGTGATATCTGTTCTGAAGGGTGGCGTCTTCATGCGTTACCGCGTAGGGGATGTCTATCGATGCATCGCCCTGGAAAATGAGCGGGATCACGTTCGATTTCCCAGATTTGAGTACATAGACCGGATACCAACGGTGATCGATATCGCCGGATTTACAAGAATCACGGAGAATTCCATCAGCCGCGTCATCGGACTGTCGGGACTGAAGGTGAAGGAATGGACGGCAGCCAAGGAGGTCACGGAGAATAAGCGGCCGTTTCTGCACATGTATGTGGAGATGGAGCCGGAGTGCCTGTTTTCTTCTGCAGTAACCGTCAACATCCTGAAGGAACACATGGGCGTCTATTTCAAATACGTCGATGAAGATTACAAGGACTTAAAGAAAATCCTGGGGATTGATCCCCTGGAGATTACGATCCTGCGGTGCGGAACATTTGACGCGTATTACCGCGGGGGTAAGGAGAAGATGCGGCGGATCAATCCCACCCAGTATGAGATCGGAGAGCTTTTAAAGAGTCAGGAACTGGTTTCCGCTTTTGGAAGGAGGCCTCAGAGAAGTGTATAATTACTCATTTATCTCTGTCACGGCTCTGTTTTGCTACATGATCTTATTTGTGGCGTTCATGGCCGCGCAGAAGACGAAAATCATCCACTCATTCCTGGTAGTGCTGGCCGCGTTTTTACTGTGGACCGGCGGTTCCCTTGCCATGCGGATGGAGCTGTGGCCGGGAGTGGAATTCTGGTTCCATTTCTCCATTGTGGGCCTGATTATTCTGCCCTTCACATTTTTTAACTTTATTTATGCTCTGGTGGATTCGGATGATACTATCCTCTGGTGGGCGTGGCTGATACTGGCAGTGGTCAATAATGCAGCCAATATCAAATGGGGCTTTTACATTCCCTGCCCGGAAGTGGTAAGACTGGCTAACGGATCGGCCGGCTTTGTGTACCATATCGGATGGCCCATCGCCATTCTGTTTATTACCATGTCGTTCCCCATTATCCATATGTTCTATCTGGTACACAAGTCGTACAGAAAGAATACGGTGGAACGAAACCAGCTGAAGCCGATTTTTGCAGGAATCGTAATTCTGTTTATCGGACATGCCGGAACGTTAGTGCCTGCATTCCACGGATTCCCGACAGATGTGCTTTCAGGCATTATTAATGCGGGATTCATGTTCTATGCGTTATACAAAAAACATTTATTCCGGCTGACCCTCCTTGTTTCACGGGGAGTGGTCTATGGAATCAGTACGCTGTTGGTGGCATTGCTGTTTGCCAATTACATCAATCCGCTCCAGGAGTTTATCCAGAGGAAAATGCCTGTATTTGCAGACAGCAGTCTTCTGATTGTGGCAGTCTGTTTTACACTTGTCACGTTTCTGCTGTCCTCAGTGGTGAAGACGTTTATCGATATTCTGTTTACTAAGGGGGAACTGGTTCAGACGGAAAATTTAAAGAAATTCAGCACAGCGGTCTCGAAAAGCCTTGAAGTAGGTGATATCGTGGAAGAGATCTCCTCGGTGATCCAGGATACGCTGGCAGTAGAATCCATCTATATCTGTCTGGCTGACCAGGCGGGAGAAAGCTTTGAGACGGCTCACAGGTCCCGGCCGATCAGCGGTGTGAATGTTACCATAAGGAAAGATAATCCCATGGTGGAGTGGATGCGCCAGAACAGACGGTGTATCCAGATCTCGGAATTCCGCAGGACCGTGCTCTTTAAGTCCATGTGGGAGGAGGAGAAGCGGCTGATCCGGGAACTGGGGATTCAGTGTATGCTGCCGCTGCAGGACGAGGAAAACCTGGCGGGGATCGTGCTTCTGGCCACGAAAAAGAAGGGGAAGTCCTATGGATATGACGATTTGAATTTTCTGGAGTCAGTCAGTTCCATCGCTTCCATCGCGGTCCGCAATTCCAGACTTTATGAGAAGGCCTGTATTGAGGCAAGAACGGATGAACTGACCGGACTGCTGAACCGAAAGTATTTCTATGAGCTGTTAAATCAGCAGTATGAGAAGAAACCGAACCGGGAGCTGGCTCTGATTATCATCAACATCGATGATTTTAAGCTGTATAACCAGCTTTACGGCATGAAGGAGGGGGACACGGCCCTGCAGAATGTGGCGAAGATCATCAGTGCCACGGTGGGAGAACGGGGATTTGTGGCCCGCTACAGCGGAAAGGAATTTGCGGCTGCGCTGCCTGATTTCGATGTTCTGGCGGCCAGAAACATCGCAGAATCCATCCGGATGCAGATTTTAAATATGAATAAGAGAGCCACGGATTATGCCTTAAAGGTGCTGACCGTGAGCTGCGGGATCTGTACCATCCCGTATTCCGCCAGCAATATCAAGCAGCTGGTGGAGAATGCGGACATGGCCGTATTCTCCGTGAAACGGAAAGGGAAAAACGGCGTGATGGTCTTTGACATCGGATCCCATATCGACGGAAGTACAAGAGACGGAGAGCCGCTTGTCAGAGAGGATGTGTACACTTCGTACCAGTCCACCATCTATGCTCTGACGGCGGCGATCGATGCCAAGGATCACTACACCTTCAGCCATTCCAGACATGTGGCGGAGTACGCGGGGATTCTGGCGGAAGAGTACGGCATGAGTGAGGATTTCATTGAGCTGGTGAGAGAGGCCGGGCTCCTCCACGATATTGGAAAGATTGGGATTCCGGAACATATTCTGAACAAACCGGGGAAGCTGGAACCGGAGGAGTATGAGATCATGAAGGGGCATGTGGAAGCGGCGGTCAGCATTATCAGGAACCTGCCGTCTCTAGACTACGTTATCCCGGCCGTGATCGGCCATCATGAGAGATATGACGGTAAGGGATATCCGAGGGGAATTGCAGGGGAGGACATTCCGCTTTCTGCAAGAATTCTCTGTATTGCGGATTCCTTTGATGCCATGGTTTCCAAACGGTCCTATAAGGATCGCTGTTCCCTGGAGTTTGCCATGGAAGAGATTTTAAAACAGGCCGGAATGCAGTTTGACCCGCAGCTGGCGCCGCTGTTTGTGGAGGCGGTTAGGGAGGGGAAAATTAAACCGGAGAAGGAATAGAAGGTGGCTTCGCGCTCAGAAAGTTTCTTCCCCGCCTCGGGGTGCGTCCCGGAGCAGGGGGAGTGGATATCCCGTGTCCGCCTTGCTTCCTACTCGCCATAAAAATGAACGTGACTGACGGACACATAATGCGTGTGTTCGCCAGTCACGTTCATTTTTATGCCTCGTATCCAGATGGCGGCACACTGGGATATCCACTCCCCCTGCTCCGGGACGCACCCCGAGGCGGGGAAGAAACTTTCTGAGCGCGAAGCTTTGAATTTAGAAAAAGCGAAAAACGGGGGAGGATTGGGTGGGGGGGAAGGGGGACTGAGATATAAACTTTGATCGTAATAAAAATGTCATAAAATCTTATCAGAAAAGAGTTGGACATCAATCATGGCAGTGCGTTATAATAAACGTATTGATTAATTACTAGTGAAGAGGTAGGAATTGGATGGAGAGAGAAAAACTACGCAGCAGAAAGAAGAAGTCGCTGGGCATAAAGGGTTGGGCCGCTGTTTTAGGTGGGATCGCAGTGGCGGGGGCCGCGGCGGTTACTGTGATGTACATACAGACGGGGAAACAGTATCGCACTGTGTTTTTTCCGAATACGACAATTAATGGGGTTGATGCGTCGAAGAAGACTGTGGATGAAGTGAAGCAGCTGATTGCTTCTGGCATCGATGGATATACGCTGACCATAAAGGAGAGGGGCGGAGCGGAGGAAGTGATATCGGGCGATGATATAGGCCTGGAATCTGTCTTTGACGGCAGCCTCGAGAAGCTTCTGGAGGAACAGGAGCCTAATGACTGGTTTAGTCACAGAAAGACGCCTCAGTCTTTTGAAATCGATACGATGATCCAGTTTAATGAGGAGAAGCTTGGGGAAGTGATCGGTGCGCTTAAGTGTTTTGATGAGGCACAGGTGGTGAAACCACAGGATGCGGCCATGTCGGAGTATGTGTCCGGACAGGGATACAGTGTGATTCCGGCTGTGGAGGGGAATGAACTGGATAAGGAGAAGGTGGCGGCCGGTGCTCAAGAAGCGGTTAGCGGGCTACAGAGAGAGCTGTCTCTGGAGGAGCTGGATGCATATGTGAAGCCGGGAATCGCCAGTGATGATGCGGAACTTCTTGCCCGTGTGCAGGCACTGAACAGATTTGTGAATGTCAGGGTGACTTATACTTTTGGAGACAGCCGGGAAGTGCTGAGCGGTGATACGATTAAGGACTGGGTCGGCATTGGTGATGATGGGAATGCCTATGTCAGCAGCAGTGCAGTTACGGAGTATGTGAAGAGTCTGGCTTCTAAATATGACACTTATAATAAGGCAAAAACCCTGAATACTTCGTACGGAAAGACGGTCAGGATTACGGGAGGCAGCTATGGCTGGAGGATCGACCAGGCCGCAGAGGCAGATGAACTGGCGGCTATTATCCGTTCCGGCGAGAGCCAGACGAGAGAACCGGTCTATAAGCAGAAGGCGGTCAGCCATGGAGCGAATGACTATGGCAGCACCTATGTGGAGATTAACCTGACGGCGCAGCACCTGTTCTATTATAAAGACGGCAGTCTTGTGGTGGAATCTGATTTTGTGTCGGGCAATGAAGCCAAAGGCTGGGCTACTCCGGCGGGAGTCTATCCGCTGACGTATAAGCAGAAGGACGCGGTTTTAAAGGGCGAAGATTATAAGACGCCGGTGGATTACTGGATGCCGTTTAACGGCGGAATCGGTCTGCACGATGCAACATGGCGTTCCAGCTTTGGAGGTACGCTGTATAAAAACGGCGGATCCCACGGCTGTGTTAATCTGCCACATTCCGTAGCGCAGAAGATTTTTGAGAATATCTCGGCGGGTACTCCGGTACTCTGTTACCATCTGGAGGGAACGGAGTCGAAGACTACTTCAACACCGGCGGGAAAGCCGATACAGCCGACGACTGCGGCGCCGGAGACAACGGCAGCGACAACTCCTGCGGCTCCCACTACGGCAGCGACGACGGCCTCTCCTGAGAGCACGGCACCGTCTGAGGCTCCTGTGCCGAAGCCAACGGAGAGCCAGACTGCAGCTCCGACGAAGGCTCCGGAGACGGAAGCCTCGACGGCGGCTTCTTCAGAGAGCGGAGAGAAGGGGCCTGGAATTCCAACGGGGAGTTCGGGGAATAAAGAGATTGGACCGGGGGTCTCATGACGGTGGGACCGGGAAAAGATTAGTTTTAAGAAAAGAGGAATCGGCATATGCTGATTCCTCTCATGGTTTCTGCTGAATTTTGGAGCCTGCGCCGGATTGAGGGTTATTCCCACTCAATCGTAGCCGTAGGCTTCGGACTCAAATCGTAGCACACACGGTTTACATTCTTCACTTCTTTTAAAATACGGTCTGTAATCTTTAACAGCACGGAGTAATCGATCTGCTCGATAGAGGCGCTCATGGCGTCTATGGTGTTGACCGCGCGGAGGATGACCGGATAATCGAAGCATCTGGCGTTATCGCGGACACCGACGGATTTGAAATCTGGTACGATGGTGAAGTACTGCCATACAGTCTTGTCCAGGCCGGCTTTGGCAAATTCTTCACGCAGGATGGCGTCGGACTCACGGACTGCTTCCAGACGTTCTCTGGTGATGGCGCCGAGACAGCGCACGCCCAGACCCGGGCCCGGGAACGGCTGACGGTATACCATCTCTGCCGGAAGTCCCAGTTCTACGCCGCAGGCACGGACCTCGTCCTTGAACAGCTGACGCAGAGGCTCTACCAGCTGGAACTGTAAATCTTCCGGAAGGCCGCCTACATTATGATGGGATTTGACCATCTTGGCAGTCTTTGTTCCGCTTTCTACAATGTCGGGATAGATCGTTCCCTGTGCCAGGAATTCGATTCCCTCCAGTTTTCTGGCTTCTTCTTCAAATACACGGATAAATTCCGCACCGATAATTTTTCTCTTCTGCTCCGGATCGGCAACCCCTGCAAGCTTGCCAAGGAAACGCTCAGTTGCGTCCACGTATACTAAATTGGCATCGAGCTGATGCTTGAATACGTCGATGACTGATTCAGATTCTCCCTTGCGCATCAGGCCGTGATTGACATGGACACAGGTGAGCTGTTTGCCGATGGCCTTAATCAAAAGGGCGGCTACGACGGAACTGTCCACACCGCCGGAGAGGGCGAGCAGAACCTTCTTATCGCCTACCTGGCTGCGGATCAGATCTACCTGGTCGGCAATGAAATTCGTCATGTTCCAGTTGGCCTGCGCATGGCAGGTGTCAAATACAAATTCCCTTATCAGAGAGACTCTTGTGTCCTCGTCCTCAGGCCATTCTGCTGCGCGGTTTTCGCAGGATGCCGGCTCGTGTCCGGCGGCCATGACGGGATAGCCTGCTTCGTAGATTTCCGGCAGAACATCGATTCGTACGCCGTCCACGATATGGTTGGGACCTCCGTTTATGATCACGCCCTTTACGTTGGGAAGCTTTTTGAGCTCTTCCGCGGTAATGTCATGGGGATAAATTTCGCTGTAAACGCCGACTGCACGGATTTCCCGGGCCAGTCTTGTATTTTCTGTACTTCCCAAGTCCAGAATGACTATCATATCCTGTTTCATAAGTGCCTCCTTTGACCTTCTCTTCTGTGATTCTAATGTAAAGCTGTAATTATTTTGCTGTAATATCTAGTGTAGCAGAAAATGAATCGAAGGTAAATGAAATTTTCATGATTTTAACAGACTTTCAGTAGACAAATGCAGAAATTAGACGTATAGTATATGAGAAATTGTTGCGATTGCAACAGTTGAAACTGCAAGTGAAGAGATGGAGGCAGACATGTTTCGAAGATTCTACGGTTATATGAAGGATTACCGGAAATACGGGCTTTTCAGCTGTGCGTGCGTGGCTTTGGAGGTTATGTTCGAACTGGTGATTCCGCTGGTTATGGCGGATATTATCGATGTGGGCGTGGCAAACGGAGACAGGAGTTACATTATCACGAAGGGAATCGAGATGTGCATACTGGCGCTTATGGCGCTGGGGCTTGGAGCTGCATATTCCAGATTCGCGGCGCTGTGCGGCCAGGGGCTGGGAGCGGAGCTCAGGAAGGCGGAGTATCAGAAGATCCAGAGCTTTTCTTTTTCCAATACAGATCATTTTACCACTTCCTCCCTCGTTACGAGGCTTACCAGCGATGTGACGGTGATTCAGAACGCTGTGACCACTGGCCTCAGACCCGTCGTGCGTGCTCCCGTGATGATGGTGACAGCGCTCTGCCTTTCATTTTCCATCAATGCCAGGCTGGCACTGATTTTCCTGGTGGCGGCTCCGCTTCTCGGGATTATCCTGTTTATCATCATCAGCCATGTGAGGCCGCTGTATTCCAGGATGCAGAGGAGCGTTGATCTGGTAAACCGGATTGTACAGGAGAATTTAACTGCGGTCCGGGCGGTCAAGGCGTATGTCCGGGAAGGCTATGAGATGGAAAAATTTGATGCGGTCAACTCGGAACTGCAGACGGTGTCGGAGAGAGCGTTCGGCCTGGCCTGTATGAACATGCCCGCCATGCAGTACGTGATGTATGCCACCATCGTGTCTATTCTGTGGTTTGGCGGCAGCTTGATTTTTACCGGAGGAATGCAGGTGGGAGAGCTCACCGGCTTCTTAAGCTATGTCCTTCAGGTTCTCAACTCTCTGATGATGATTTCCAATGTGTTTATGATGGTGACCCGTTCCATGGCCTCGGGAAAACGTATTCTGGAAGTCCTGGATGAGGAGATTGAGATTAAGGATGAGAGCAGTGAACCGTTGGTCGTGGAGAAGGGCGGAATCACCTTCGACCATGTATCATTTAAATATAAGAAGAATGCAAAGGAATACGTCCTGTCCGATGTCAGTCTCGACATAAAGCCGGGACAGACGGTGGGAATTATCGGCGGTACCGGCTCGGCGAAGACGACGCTGGTCCAGCTGATTCCAAGACTTTATGAAGCCACGGAGGGGGAGGTGCGCATCGACGGAAAACCGGTGAAATCGTATCCGCTGGAGCACCTGCGCGATGCGGTAGCCGTTGTTCTTCAGAAAAACACGCTGTTTTCCGGAACGATCGAAGATAATCTGCGATGGGGAAAAGAGGATGCCTCGAGGGAGGAAATGGAGTGGGCGTGTAAAATCGCCGGGGCGGCTGAATTCGTGGAGCGTTTCCCGGATGGGTACGATACGTATCTCGATCAGGGCGGGGTGAACTTATCGGGCGGCCAGAAGCAGCGGCTCTGCATCGCAAGGGCTGTCTTAAAGCGGCCCAGGATTTTGATTCTCGATGATTCTACCAGCGCCGTGGATACGGCCACTGAGACAGGAATCCGAAGAGGGTTAAGGGAGAGCCTTCCGGATATGACGAAGATCATCATTGCCCAGCGGATCACCTCTGTGCAGGAAGCAGATCAGATCATTATTATGGAAGACGGAAAGGTTCATGCGGCAGGCACTCACAAGAGCCTGCTGGCCTCTGATCCTATCTACCAGGAAATCTATTCTTCCCAGCATTTCCTGCCAGACGGCAGTAAGGGAGAACTTCCGCAGAAGGGAGTGAGCTTATAATGGCAAAATATATTGGCTATAAGAAACCGAAGAATACAAAAAAGACGCTGCTGCGGCTCATTTCCTATATGGGGAGACATAAATTTTCCATGTTTGCCGTGGGAATTCTGGTGATTGTCAGCAGCCTTGCCAGTGTATTTGGAACGTATATGCTGAAGCCGGTCATTAACAATTACATCATTCCGAAGGATATTCCGGGACTCGTAAAGGCATTGGTTTTTATGGGGGTGATGTATGCGGTGGGAGCAACGGCCACGCTGGGGTATAACCGGCTGATGGTGAAAACGTCGCAGAATATTGTAAAGGAAATACGAAAAGATCTCTTTAATCATACGCAGACGCTTCCACTGGCGTATTTCGACTCCCATACCCATGGGGAGTTGATGAGTCATTTTACGAACGATGTGGATACGATCGCGGAGGCACTGAACAACAGCTTTACACTGCTGATCCAGAGCTTTATCACAACTGTTGGCACGATGGTGATGATTGTGATTCTGAGTTTCCGGCTGTCACTTATCGTACTGGGCTGTATGGCGCTTATGTTTCTGTTTATCCGGTTCAATAGTAAACGGAGCCGGAAATATTTCATGGAACAGCAGAAGTATTTGGGGGAGATCAATGGTTTCATTGAGGAGATGGTGGGCGGACAGAAGGTGGAAAAGGTCTTTAACCACGAGAAGAAGGATTATGAGGAATTTTGCAGGAAAAATGAGCGTCTTCGCCAGGCGTCGACCAACGCAATGGCCTATTCCGGCTTAATGGTGCCTGTCGTCGTCAGTATTTCCTATTTTAATTATGCGGTTTCCGCCTGTGTGGGCGGACTGTTTGCACTGGCCGGCCTTATGGACATCGGAAGTCTGGCTTCCTATCTGGTCTACGTCCGTCAGAGTGCCATGCCGATCAATCAATGCACCCAGCAGGTCAATTTCATTCTGGCGGCTCTGTCCGGTGCGGAGCGCATCTTTGAAATGATGGATGAGGAGCCGGAGGTGGATGAGGGCACCGTAACTCTGTGCCGGGTGGAGGAAAAGCCGGATGGAACTCTGGGCGAATGCAGCCGGAAGAGCGGACTGTGGGCGTGGAAAATCACGGATGAGGAGAGAGGAAAAAGTACTCTCGTTCCGTTAACGGGTGATGTTCGTTTTGAACATGTGGTATTCGGCTACAATGAGAAGAAAAAGATTCTCGACGACATCAGCCTCTTTGCAAAGCCGGGACAGAAGATTGCATTTGTAGGATCCACGGGTGCCGGGAAGACGACCATCATCAACCTGATCAACCGGTTCTATGAGATTCAGGGCGGGGTGATCACCTATGACGGAATCGACATCACAAAGATCAGGAAGGCAGACTTGCGGCGTTCACTGGGATTTGTCCTTCAGGATACCCACTTGTTTACCGGTACCATCGCGGAGAACATACGGTACGGAAATCTGGAAGCTTCAGAGGAGGACGTGATTCGTGCTGCAAAGATTGCCAACGCGCATTCCTTTATCCGGCGTCTTCCAGAGGGATACGAGACCGTATTGGAAAGTGACGGTGCGAATCTGTCCCAGGGACAGAGGCAGCTTTTGGCAATCGCACGGGCCGCAGTGGCATCCCCGCCGGTTCTGGTGCTGGATGAGGCGACCAGCTCCATCGATACGAGGACGGAGCGTCTGATCGAAAACGGCATGGATGCGTTGATGGAGGGGCGTACGGTGTTCGTCATCGCCCACCGTCTTTCCACGGTGCGCAATTCTAAGGCCATCATGGTCCTGGAGCACGGAAGGATCATGGAGCGTGGCAGCCACGAGGAACTGCTGGAGCAAAAAGGGCGGTATTACCGGCTCTATACGGGGCAGTTTGAATTGGAGTGAAAAACACTTGAAATCTGTTAAAAAAAAGGGCATAATAAGTGACGTTGGATCGTTAGAGATAAGAAAGGCGGTATCAAAAGAATGGACCGAAAACAGGAGGTCAGAGACTTAATGTTCCGTACTGAGATGGCCAGAAAGAGGCGGATCCACCCGGTATGGACCGATATGGGGCTGATTGCAGGGCAGCCCAGGGTATTAAGCCAGCTGTTCATCAAAGATCATATAACACAGAAAGAGCTTGCAGAGGCATGCTGTATCGAACCGGCCACGCTGTCGCGTGCGCTGGACCGTCTGGAAGCCATGGGATATATTATCAGAAACGACAATCCTCAGTGCCGCCGTTCCTTCTTAATCTCTCTGACGGAAGAGGGAAAAAAGATGGCGGTAAAGGTGAAGGATACATTTGAGGGGCTGGAAGAAGAGATGATGGACGGTTTTTCAGATGAGGAGATGGATACAGTCATCAGCCTTGTTTCCAGGATCTATGAAAACCTGAGAAAGGCAGACGGAAAAGATCCGGCCGGTGATCAGGAATAAGCCGGGAGAAGCGGACACGGGACTCCGGGCAGGAAATAAAGTGTAGAGAAAAGGGAGGTATTTAACGCATGGAAGCAGTAAAAAAAGAGTCATTTGTGCCGATGGCATTTTTCAAGAAAGAAGCCTATACAGGCAGCTTTAAGGGAATGCGCTACCGCGTGATAAAATCCGAAGACCAGTTTGAAGCAGTTGTCTATCCGGAACCGTATTGCTTCGAGGCGACCCCGGATGAGAACAAGGTAAAGAATACCTTCCCCTTTACCGAAGAAGGCAGAGAATCTGTCGTAAACTGGCTGAACGACCAATACGACTCCCGAAAAGCAGAATGGGACTCCGCCGCCCGTTAATAACTCAGAAAAACAGACTGGCATCATATGATCTCGCTTATTCCCATTACAATGCCAGTACACAGCCCCAGTGATTGGAGAGAGGGCGCGGGTGGCCGGGGAGGAGGAACGTACAGTTTCCTTCCCCCTTTAGTTCCTGCCACCGAGGAAACAAGAAGCTGTACGTTCCTCCTCCCCGGCCACCCGCGCCCTCTCTCCAATCACTGGGGCGTACCTCCTCACAAAATTCTCATTCCCCCTTTCCTATTTCTCCCAAATATGATATGATACCATATTATTGGGACTATTTATATGGAGGAAACAGGATGGAAGAAAACAGAGAAGTATTAGAAACTGCGGAAAAAGAGGAGGTTGTTTCTAAAAACTTTATCGAGCAGGAGATAGATAAGGATCTGGCAGAAGGGGTTTATTCCCACGTGCAGACCAGATTCCCGCCGGAACCCAACGGATATTTACACATTGGACATGCTAAGTCCATTTTGTTAAACTACGGACTGGCTAAGAAGTACGGCGGACAGTTTAACCTTCGTTTTGATGATACGAATCCGACAAAAGAGAAGACGGAATTTGTAGAGTCCATTATAGAGGATGTAAAGTGGCTGGGCGCCGATTTTGAGGACAGGCTGTTTTTTGCGTCCAATTACTTTGAGCAGATGTATGAGTGCGCGGTCTTTTTAATCAAGAAGGGCAAAGCATTTGTCTGTGATTTATCCGCGGAGGAGATCCGCGAGTACCGCGGCGATTTTAAGACTCCCGGAAAAGAGAGTCCGTACCGGAACCGGAGCATCGAAGAGAACTTAAGGCTTTTCGAGGAGATGAAGGAAGGAAAGTATCAGGACGGAGAAAAAGTGCTCCGCGCCAAGATCGATATGGCCTCCCCGAATATCAACATGCGCGATCCGGTTATTTACCGTGTGGCCCGCATGAGCCATCACAATACCGGAGACAAGTGGTGCATCTATCCGATGTATGACTTTGCCCATCCGATTGAGGATGCTGTGGAGCATATCACGCATTCAATCTGTACGCTGGAGTTCGAGGATCACAGGCCGCTGTATGACTGGGTGGTGAGAGAATGTGAATTTGAGAACCCGCCGCGTCAGATCGAGTTCGCCAAGCTGTACTTAACGAACGTGGTAACCGGAAAGCGTTATATCAAGAAGCTGGTGGAAGACGGAATTGTGGACGGCTGGGATGACCCGCGTCTCGTATCCATCGCGGCGCTGAGAAGAAGAGGCTATACGCCGGAAGCCATCCGCATGTTTGTGGATCTGGTAGGTGTGTCCAAGGCGAACAGCTCCGTGGATTACGCCATGCTGGAGTACTGTATCCGCGAGGACTTAAAGTTAAAGAAGCCGAGAATGATGGCTGTTTTAGATCCGGTGAAGCTGGTGATTGACAACTATCCGGAAGATACGATTGAATATTTAGACGCTCCTAATAATTTGGAGAATCCGGAGCTGGGAGAGAGAAAGCTTCCCTTTGGAAAGGAACTCTATATCGAGCGGGAAGATTTTATGGAAGAACCGGTTAAGAAGTATTTCCGTCTCTTCCCGGGCAATGAGGTCCGCCTGATGAATGCCTATTTCGTGACCTGTACCGGATGCGAGAAGGATGAGAACGGCAATGTAACTGTGGTTCACTGTACGTACGACCCGGAGACGAAGAGCGGTTCCGGATTTACGGCCAGAAAGGTAAAGGGAACCATCCATTGGGTAGCCGCTAAGACTGCGGTATCCGTAGAATGCCGCCTTTATGAGAACATTGTGGATGAGGAGAAGGGCAAGTTAAATGAGGATGGAAGCCTGAATTTAAATCCGAATTCCCTTACCATTATCAAGAATTGCTATGTGGAACCGGCGCTTGCCGAGGCGAAGCCGTATGACAGCTACCAGTTTGTGAGAAATGGCTTTTTCTGCGCCGACTGTAAGGACAGCACGCCGGAGCATCTGGTATTTAACCGGATCGTGTCCTTAAAGAGCTCCTTTAAGATTACGAAATAGAAGTTTCGCCCGAAGCTGCGGAATTATGCGGCAGAGAAGCGAATAAGATAGAACAGAATGTTTGAAAAGACGATACTGAATTGATAAACAGGCAATGAAAGATGCCGCGGGGGATATGTTGTTGACCTGGCCGGACCGTACTGCGGTGACGGGCCGGAAGGACTGATCCCGCGGCACTTTTTATACATGCAGGCGGCAGACACTGTGATACACCGTGGAGCTGCGGCGGCAACGTGCGTTTACACTTCAGTCTTAAGGAGGTGGAGCAGTGGAACTTATGATCCCTCTGGACAGTCATTCAGGGATGCCTTATTATGAACAGATTTACGAATATATCAGAGAAGAGATTAAGAAGGGAAATTTAAAGTCCCCCACCCGTCTTCCGTCGACCCGTCTGCTCGCGGAGCATTTGAAGGTCAGCAGGAGCACGACGCAGATGGCGTACGAACAGCTGCTGTCGGAAGGATATATTGAATCGGTGCCGTGTAAAGGATACTTTGTGTCGCGTATCGAGGAACTGGTGGACACGGGGCAGGAGAACGGGGGAGAAAGCCCGTTTTTTGGAATGTATCCGTGGGAAGTGCCGGGAGACAGTCAGCCGGCAGCAGCCGGAGAGGGGGAATATCGGGTGGATTTTTCGCCGCGCGGCGTTGATCTGGACAGTTTTCCCTTTAATACGTGGAGAAAGATCACGAAGATTACGCTGGTGGACGACAACAAGGAGATGTTTGCCACAGGGGATCCACAGGGGGAACCCGCATTTCGTGAGGCGATCCGGGGATACCTCCATTCAGCCAGAGGTGTGAACTGCACAGCGGAGCAGATTGTAGTCGGCGCAGGAACAGAATACTTACTGATGCTGCTTTCCCGTATTCTGGGGCCGGATCATACCATAGCCATGGAAAATCCCACCTACAAACAGGCGTACCGCGTCTTCGAGAGTCTGGGATACCCGGTGGTGCCTGTGGAGATGGACGGCTCCGGTCTGGAGACTTCCCTGCTTGAGGGAAGCGGGGCGGATATCGCCTATGTGATGCCGTCCCATCAGTATCCGACAGGAATTGTGATGCCGGTCAAAAGGCGGCAGGAACTGCTTTCCTGGGCCTATAAAAAAGAGGGACGCTATCTGATCGAGGATGACTATGACAGTGAGTTCCGGTATAAAGGAAAACCAATCCCTGCGCTTCAGGGAATGGATGGAAGGGAACGGGTTATCTACAGCGGAACATTTTCAAAATCCATAGCGCCGGCGATCCGGGTAAGCTACCTGGTGCTTCCGAAGCCGCTTCTGGCGGTCTATAAGGAGCGGGTGAATTTTTATACATCTACGGTGTCCAGGATCGATCAGAATATCCTGTACCAGTTTATGGTGAGCGGCTGCTATGAGCGCCATTTAAACCGGATGCGGGCCGTGTATAAGGCAAAACACGACGCGCTGATCGGAGCTTTAAAGCCGTTTGAACATCAATTTGCAGTAAAAGGAGAGTATGCGGGCCTCCATCTGCTTCTGACCGATAAGAAGAACAGAACGGAGAAGTGGCTGGTGGAGTCTGCGAAACGTGCGGGGGTAAAGGTTTACGGTCTGTCTTCCTATTTGATCCGGGAGGGGAAGGCGGTGGTGGCGCCTACTGTAATCCTGGGGTATGCGATGCTCAGTGAAGATGCGATTAAAGAGGGAATCCGGCTGCTTCGTGCGGCCTGGTCATCGGATGGAGAACAGGAGGAGTAATAGTGAAGATTCCGTTAAGGGCTGCCGGAGCAGCCGCTGTAATTGTGGTTTTACTGCTTGTTGTAGGTATTCTTGGAAACGTTCGGATATCGGGATATTTAAGGGCCAGCATGGAGGAATCCATTCATCAGGTCGAGAGTGAGATTGCCAGTAAAGAGGTGCAGGAATCCATCGAGGAGTCAAAAATAGAAGAGACCGCGGTACATGAGATTGCGCTTACTTATACGGAAGAACAGCTTTTGAATCTGCTGGAGGAAAAACTGCGCGCCAATGACTTAGAGGGAGCAGCGAGAGTGCTGAACGAGAATGAGTCTGCATTTCAGGATTTGTTTTTTGGAAAACTGGCGGATGAGATTTGTCTGTATGATGGAAGTGTGATGAAGGACGAGGCGGATGGCTTCGGCCTCGTGTTCCAGCGTGCGGGAACTGTCTTCTACGGTACGTTTAAAGACGGAAAGCCGTCGGGGCAGTGTGTGGCCCTTCAGGCGATTACGCTGGATGAGGGAGTCCGTTACGATTACTCCGACGGAACATGGGTGGATGGCGTCATGGAAGGCCCCGGAGAGTGCGGTTATGATTATTATGAGGGTGTAACCGGGGACGGGGCAAAAAAAACGGTGAAGAAAGGGACCTTTTCAAACGATCTGATGGAGGGGGAGATCACCTATACCTCTTCCCGCCAGACACCGGAGAGAGGGACTTTCCCTGATGACAGCGGGAGCGGAGAATCGACTACCTGGACTATGACGGTGGAAAAAGGAGTGATTGTTCCGGATGCAAGGTGGATTTCCGATACGTCCGACGACGGAACTCCCGTCTTTCGGCTGATGGCTGATACGGATGATGGCCACGCCTATGTGGTGGAGGCCGATGCCATGAAGGAAGCGCGCTGGAAGAACATGATTGAGTGGGGAGAGTAACGGAAGAGCAGCCGGAGATGAGGCGTTGAGAATTGGCAGAGAAGAGGGGGCGGTGCAGTGAATCAGGAAATGCTGGAGCGGCTCAGTGTGATTACGGAAGAAGAGCGGGAGATTTTAAACGGTCGCACGGAGATTGACAGGACACGGTACACAAAGGGAGACGAACTCGTTACATCCCGCCAAATGGAAGTGAGAGGTGCTTTTCATATTGACAGCGGGAAGATGCTGGAGCACGGAAAACTGATCCGCATCCGACCGCACACCCGGTTTGTTCATTTTCCAAAACATAAACACAATTATATCGAAGTGATCTATATGTGCAAAGGGGAAACCACCCATGTGATTGACGGGGAGACTGTCGTTCTCCGTACCGGCGAGCTGCTCTTTTTAAATCAGCACGCCACCCAGGAGATTCTGCCTGCCGGTGAGGGCGATGTTGCCGTGAACTTCATTATATTGCCGGAATTTTTCGATACTGCCTTTGAGATGATGGGGGAGGAAGAAAATCTGCTGCGGGATTTTCTGGTGGGATGCTTGTGCAACGACACCCGGTATGCCAGTTTTCTGCATTTTAAGGTGGCGGATGTGCTTCCGGTGCAGAATCTGGTGGAAAATATGGTATGGACGCTGCTCAACGACCAGCCCAACAAGCGGAGCATCAATCAGATTACCATGGGGCTCCTGTTCCTTCAGCTGATGCACTATACCGATAAGATCAGTCACACCTCGGAGGGCTTCGATCAGAGGCTGATTTTTCAGGTGCTGGGATATATCGACGAGAATTACCGGGATGGTGAACTGACCGAGCTGTCCTCGATGCTGGGATACGACATCTACTGGCTGAGCCGGATGGTAAAGCGGCTGACAGGAAGAACGTATAAGGAACTTCTCCAGATCAAACGGCTGAATCAGGCCGCGTTTCTTCTTTTAAATACGCGGCTGGCAGTGGCGGATGTGGCGCTGGCAGTGGGATACGACAACACGAGTTATTTTTACCGGATCTTTAAGGAGCGGTATCAGATGTCGCCGAAGGAGTACCGGAAGAATAACCGGGCGCTGTAGCGAAAAGGCGGATCGTTGGAAAACCAGGTACCAGGACCTGGAGGCAGTTTTTTATCAATAAAGCTAAATGACATCTCTCTGAGCCTCCAGTTTACCGGTCTGCCAGAACAGGAAGATAACAAGCAGGATCCCTGCCGGAATGGCGGCTATGAGGGAAAGGCTTTTTAACATGTCGTATACTATCTGTCCAAGGATCAGTGCCGCGATCAGTGTAAGGGCCGTACCATGACCGTTCTGTCTTCGGCGGGAAAACAGCGTCAAAAAAAGATACAGCAGCGGAAGGAAAACAGCGAACTGCAGGAACGCGCGGGGGATGCTGCCATTCATCTCCATTCTAAAATAGGAGTGGTTGGCGTCCGCAAATTTTTGCATCAGGCTGGTACCGGCCTGACCATTCAAAAAGGAGACAGCCATCAAAACGGCGACTGCGGTCAGCCGAGAGAAGATACGCAGCCACGGATTGGGCTCAGCCAGGCGCCAGAGCTCATTCTGGCGGGCATCCGGTTTTTCCGGCATGCAGTTCATTCCGTAAAAGAGCGCCATAAGCAGGGAGGCGGCATAACAGACACTTATGAACACGACGGCGAATCCTGCCATGTTATCGATGATTTGGCAGGCGGAAAGCGGAAGAAGCAATAACACTGCATTCAGGACCAGGAAAAATGCCGCCGCTGTCCGAATCTCATGAAATACCGCCTGAATCTGCCATTTTATGGCTTTCCATACTCTAATCATGGCATATCTCCTCCAGATAATACTGTTCTACGGATTTATGGTGCTTCGTTCTGATTTCTTCTGTCTCCATCTGCCAGACTCGTCCGTCAGCGAGAAATATGACCTCGTCAAACAGGGACTCCAAATCTTTCAAAAGGTGAGTCGCCATAACGATGGAACTGTTGTCTGCCATATTTTCCAGAAGAAAGCGTTTCATATCCTTTTTAAAATAGGGATCAATTCCGTCGAAGGGTTCGTCGAAAAGATAGAGGCGGCTGTATCTGCACAGTCCAAGAATCATGCAGAGCCGTTCCTGCTTTCCCCTGGAAAGACGGCAGAGCCGCGTCCTGCGGTCGATCCTCGACTGCTCCAGAAGCATCAGGGCGTGTTCCCGGTCAAAGTCGGAGTAAAAATCCTCATAGAATCTTACACAGTCGTCTGCGTTCATCCAGTCGTAAAAGTGGCTTCCTGAAAGAATATAGGAGATGGCCGCCTCTCCGTGGATAATCCGGCCTTCGTCCGGCTTCAGCAGCCCGGCCATCAGTTTTAAAAGCGTGGACTTTCCAATTCCGTTGTCGCCTATGACTCCAATGATCCGGTTTTCGCGGACCTCGGCAGTAACGTGGTTTAAGACCTTCCAGCCATTTCGCGTTTTGGTGACATTCTGCAGCTTCAGCAGAACGGTATCTGCTGTCATCTGTTCCATTCTCATTTCAGACCTCCTTCCAGTTCCTGTGAAACTGCGGCTTTGATCTGGGCATCTGTCAGCCCGCAGTGATGCATCCGGACTATAAAGTCCTGAATGATTCCTGTTACCATGTCTTCCGAAAGTCTTTCCTGTATCTCGGTTCGGACAAAGCTGCCGATGCCTTTTCTGGTCTCAATGATTCCCTCCGACTCCAGATACTGGACGGTCCGGTGAATCGTAAGCGGGGAGACCTCGAAAAAGACCGCGTATTCCCTCACGGAAGGCAGCTTCTCTCCGGGACGTATGGTTCCGTTTATGATTTGCTCTTTTATGAAGGTTCCGATCTGGATATAGATCGGCTGGTCATTCTGAAAATCCATGGAGAGGCCTCCTGTTATACTGTTATATATATGTATAACAGTATAACGAAAAATGCCGGGATTGTCAAGTGGAGAGAAACAGACAGGGAGTCAGGAAACGAGGAAAAGCACCGATAAAAGCTGCCGCAAAGCATAAATCATGCCCGGCCTTATCATGATTTTCACATGAACGGACCGGGCATAAGAAGATTTCTCATATCTGGCATAACATCCTGCAGACGATTTTTTATCTACAGACTCAGATCCTTCCCTCCATTTACCCTGTTGAAGATCAAGAGTGAAATGACCGTCAGGACAGTCAGTATGGTGGACAGCGCCGCCGCTATGCCGTAGTTGCCTCGTACGACCTCCGTGTAAACGGCGACCGTCAGGGTCTTTGTCCTGCCTGTATACAGGATGATGGCAGTTGACAGTTCGCTGATCATGGTAACCCAGCTTAAGATTGCGCCGGAGACGATTCCGGCCGTCATCATGGGTACGGTGACTTTGAAAAATGACTTCATTTTTGAGGCTCCGAGGGAGATGGCCGCTTCCTCGATACTCATGGGGATCTGCTGCAGGATGGCCACCGAGGAGCGGATGGTGTAGGGCAGACGCCGGATTACGAGGGCAACCACCATGATCAGCATGGTTCCGCTTAACATAACAGGCTTTTTGTTAAAGCCGGTAAGCAGTGCGATACCGAGAACGGTGCCTGGCACGATATAGGGGATCATGGAGATGATATCCACCGTACTGGTGAGCGCGTTCTTTCTGCGGACCACCAGGTAGGCGATCATGATCGCCAGAAGTACAATAATGACGAGGGCGCAGAGAGGGATTATGATGGTGTTCTGAATGCTGCGTCCCAGCTTTCCAAACGCGGAGGCATAACTTTCCAGAGAGTACCCGGAAACGAAAATCTTTCCTTCCGTCTTCTTAAAGGACGTATAGCTGACGTATACCTGGGGCAGTATTGCGATTCCCACGATGAGGTAGGAGGCGGCGTGAGCCAGAAATCCGGTAAGACCCTTCGGCGTCTTCTCCTCAATGGGATGCAGGGCATTTAAGGAAAATGCATTTTTATTGGATACGTATTTCTGCGCCAGGAAGACCACGGTCGTGACGACGATGGCGATCACCGCAATCGCAGCAGCAAATCCGTCGTTGCCTCCCACCTCGTTGATGAATTCCGTATAGAGGACGACCGGGAACGTACGGTAGCCTTCGCCGATTAACATGGGGGTTCCGAAGTCTGCGAAGGAACGCATGAATACCAGAAGGGCCGCGGCCAGAAGCGTCGGCATGATCAACGGAATTACAACCTTGAAAAAGCATTTTAATCCGGAACAGCCCAGGTTGTTAGCCGCCTCCACCAGTGAATTATCGATGTTTTTGAGAGCACCCTTCGCGTACAGAAATACCAGCGGGAACAGCTGCAGCGTCATGACAAGTACGATGCCGCCGAAGCCGTAGATATCCGGTATGTTGATTCCAATATTCCTGAAAAATGTAGTAATTACGCCGCTTCTGCCTAACAGAAGGATCCAGGAGTAGGCACCGATAAACGGAGCGGACATGGATGCCACGATGATTAATATGTTCAGCAGGGATTTTCCTTTAATCTTATAAACGGAAAAGATATAGGCCAGAGGGGTTCCGATTGCGATAGACAGCACCGTTGCCGCGATGGAGACCTTAAAGCTGTTGAACAGGGTATTAAAATAGTAACTTTTAGAAAAAAACTTGGTAAAGTTGGCCATGGAGAACTGGCCTGTCTCACCGTCTATGACGGACTGCTGGATTAAGTGGGCCATAGGATAAATCAGAAACAGGGCATAGACTGCAATTGTACACAGCGTGATGATTCCCCATATGTCCAGCCGGAATTTGCTATTATCCTTCATATGCCTCACTCCTTACAAGATTTAAGCTGCCTTCTTTGTTAAAGACATTGATCTTATGCTTCTTCACCTGAAGAAGTACCCTCTGACCCGGCTTCAGCTCATCTTCGATGGAAGATTCCTCCACAATTTCCACGACTCCGTGTCCGTCATCCGTCTCCACAAAGTAGTGGGTATTTAAACCGAGATACGTATATTCCTTTACGACACCGGCGATTCCTTCCGTTCCCTCCGGCGAGATGACGAATTCCTCCGGACGTACGGAACATAGGACCTCCTGCCTTCCCGCCTGTTTCAAACACTCCAGTTCCACCCGGTACCCGCTGCTGAAAATGATGGCGCCGTTTTCTACACGGGCGGGGATGATGTTGGTTCTGCCGATAAAGGTGGCTACAAAGACATTCTTTGGTCTCTGGTAAATATCCTTGGGAGTGCCGACGTGCTGAATGACGCCGTCCTTCATGACTGCGATGGTATCGCTGATGGCCATCGCCTCTTCCTGATCATGGGTAACGTAGACGGTGGTGATCCCCACATCCTTCTGGGTGTGGCGGATCACGCTTCTCATCTCCAGACGGAGCTTGGCGTCCAGATTCGATAACGGTTCATCCATCAGCAGAACATCCGGCGTGATGACTAACGCCCTGGCCAGCGCAACACGCTGCTGCTGGCCGCCGGAGAGCTGGTTGGGCATACGCTCCGCGTACTGCATTATCTGCATCAGATTTAAGTATTTATCTGTCTCAGTCTTAATCTTTTCTTTTTCGATCTTCCTGTTTTTCAACCCAAAAGCAACGTTGTCACGTACCGTCATGTTGGGGAATATGGCATAGTTCTGAAAAACCATGCCGATATTCCGCCTGCTGGGGTCCATATCATTGATGCGGGTGTCGTTGAAATAGATATCGCCGCCCTCAATGGAATTGAATCCCGCGATCATACGAAGAAGTGTGGTCTTGCCGCAGCCCGAAGGCCCAAGGAGGGTAAAGAGTTCCCCGTCCCTGATGGTAGCATTTAAGTCCGGGATGACTGTGTTATTTCCATACTTCTTAACTGCGTCCTTAATCATTATCTTACTCATCTTTATCCTCCGGCCCTCTCATTCTCTTTATTTGGCTGATTCAATGCTTGTGAAGATATCGGTATACTTGTTTACCAGTTCTTTTTTATGAGAACTTACGTATGGAATATCTTCTTCAATTACGTAGATGTCAGACATTGGCGTCATGAAATCACTGGTTTTTGCGTCTTTTAATACCGGACGGTTGGTCAGGGTCGTTCCCCAGATATTCTGAACTTCCTCGCTGATGATGAAGTCGATGAACAGCTTTGCATTATCCATGTTTTTGGCACCCTTTACGATGGTTGCGGAAGCCGGAAGATAAACGCTGCCTTCCTTCGGATAGATGATCTTCACGGGAGCGCCGTCTTTTACAAGCTGTGCACAGGGATCCTCGTAGGAAAGGCCTACCAGATACTCGCCGTCAGCGACTCCCTTGTAAACGCCTGAAGAGCTCTCGATGATCTTGCCGTCGATGTTGGTAAATAAATCTTCTACATATTTCCATGCCGCGTCATCTTCATATCCGCCCATAGCCAGCAGAATGTTGGTCAGCTGCGCAAAGGCGGAAGAGGAGTTGGCCGGATCGGCCGTAGCGATTTTGCCTTTTAATTCCGGATTCAGCAGATCGGCATAGCCTTCGATCTTGATATCGCCGATTAAATCGGTGTTAACGATTAAGCAGCTGCCGTCGAGGACGTTGCCGGTGATGAAACCGCAGGTGTTCTTATAGGCATCCAGCACACCGGCGTCGTTGGGAGATACGTATGGTTCCCAGAGGTCTTCATTGTCAAAGGCCAGAGACCAGGAACCGCCGAAGAGTACGTCGGCATACGGATCATTTTTCTCAGACTGGATTCGTTTGACCAGTTCTCCGGTGCCGGCCTGGATCACTTCCACGTCAACGCCGTATTTTTCTTCAAACAGCGGGATCGTCGCGTTCATCAGTCCTTCAGAGTTGGGAGAGTAAACCACTAACTTTCCGCCGCCCTTTTTTTCCTCAGACCCGGTTGCCTGGGTATCCCCTGACGCCTCGCTGCCGGCTTCCGTCTTCGGTGCCGCTGTTGTTGCCGGTACGGAAGAGGAAGAAGAACAGCCGGCCAGAGCGGCTGCCGTCATGGTGAGTGCCATTGTCACTGCAATTGTTTTTTTCATAGTAAATCCTCCTTTGATTGATGTTGATACCACTATCTTAGTAAAAATGCATAAAAGATAATACCTGAATTTCCGAACAAACAGCAAAAATACCGAACACATCTGGCGATTTGTCCGGTATTTTACTTTCTTTATAGAATTTTTGAACGGTATTCCCTGGGGGAGCATCCCATATATTTTTTGAAGACATAGCTGAAATACTTGTAGTCCCCAATTCCGCATTTCCACCCGATATCGGAAATGGCGTTGTCCTCATCTGCCAGCATGGCCAGCGCCTTCTGGATTCGATACCGGTTTAAATACTCGATCACGGTAGTACCCAAAGCTTTCTGGAACCGCTGGTTTAAATAGCGTTCCGAGTAATGCAGCTCTTCCTCCAGATCAGCCAGCGCGATCTTCTGGTCGTAATTTCCGGCGATAAAATCCAGAATCCGGGCGGCAACCGGGTCCATACCGCTCATGGCGTCCGTCTCCGGAATCAAAACGGAATGCTTCAGTTTTTCCCGGTCCTCCATTTCCCGGCGCAGAATTCTGATGTTTTTAAGCTCTAAAGCGGCCCGTTCCAGAGCCTCCTTCATTTCCTCCATATCAAGGGGCTTGAGTACGTAGTAGGAAACGCCGTTTCGGATGGCTTCCCTGGCATACTCAAAATCTGAGTAGCCGGTCAGGATGATGGCGACGTAATCATAGGTGTCTTTCGTTCTGGCGATCATCTGGAGCCCATCCTCCACCGGCATGTTGATGTCGGTGATGACGATGTCCGGGTTTCGTTCCGCAATCAGAGCGCCGCCTTCTTCCCCGTTTCGAGCCTCTCCGACGACACTGCAGTTAAATTCCTCCCACGGTACGGAGTTCCTGATTCCTCTTCGGATGATGTCCTCATCCTCAACCAATATTACACTGTACAAGTTGTCCTCTCCTTATTTTTTAATTTGATATCTACCCGGAAATACTCACCTTCCCGGCTGTCTATGGTCATCTCACTGTTATCCCCGTATTCCAGAACAATGCGCCGGGCCAGGTTCTGCAGACCGTTGTGCTCGGTTTTCAATTCCTCCGACCGCAGCATGGCGCGCAGCGTCTCCAGCGTCGCCCGGGGAACGCCCGGGCCGTTGTCCTCCACACTTAAATAGAGGTAATCCCCCTCACATCGGCCGCATATGGTGACGCGGATTTCCATCCTTTTCTTAAAACCGTATTTGATGCTGTTCTCGATGAGAGGCTGCAAAAGAAGCTTCGGAACGTCGTATCTCATACATTCGCCGGCAATGGCGGTCTCACAGAGGAAACGGTCGCCGAACCGGGTTTTCTGGATATAGAGATAATCTTCGATATACCTCATATCCTCCTGCAGTAATACATCCTGCTTCGTGTTATTGATGCTGTAGCGCAGAATGTGAGTGAATTTTTCTATGAGGTGCGCGGCTTTGTCTGGCTCTGACATGATCAGGTATTTGATGGTGTCCAGCGTATTATAGATAAAGTGCGGGTTGATCTGCGTCTGCAAGTTGCTGATCTCGATCATGCTGTTTAAACGGATCAAATCGGTGTTGCGCGTGTTCAGTTCGTTGATGCTCTTTACCATACGGTTGATCTGACTGGCAATCTCCTCGAATTCGTCTCCGGTATGAATCTCAATGATATGGCTGCTGTCACCATGGCGTATAATTCTCATCTCATCGGCCAGTATGCCGACCGACCGCGCATTTTTCTCCGCCATGAGTTTGGACAGCTTTTGAGTCATGATAAACCAGATGACTCCCAGAAAGACGATGGTCAGAATACCGATGGCCAGGTAAAGTACATTTTTCGGATAATAGATGAAGGAATAGATCGTAACGCCTTCATCCTTTAAAAAGTGGGACGAAAGCAGATACCGGTTTCCATGGAGGAAGACCAGGCGCTGCTGTTCTTCATTCCGGAATTTATTGGTATTCCGTTCCGGGAGAAACCCCTCGCGGGAGCAGAAAATAATATCCCCGTTTGCCGTAGTGATGATGCTGTCGTACTGGTAATTGGAAAACAGCCTGGCCCAGTCATGGCCGTTTAAATACGCGCCTGCGAACCCTATGAGCTGGCCGTCACGGTAAAGCGGCCTGGAAAAGACGTATTCCGAGGTATCTCCGGTAAAATAGTACACTGTGTGATAGAGGCCCGGCCCGTTTTTCACGGTATTGTCGCAGACGATTCCGTTAAATGCGATCCGGTGCAGGTTCATGTCATCGTTTCCGTAGCTGGTATAGACGATATTATGGTTGCTGTCCGTAAGAATTAGGTTTAAGCGTATCGGACTGTCGACGTTGTACTTGCTTAAGGAGTAGCGCACCTCGCTCCCGTCTGTCCGGTTCTCAATGCACCGTGTAAAAATGGAGTCGTTTTCCGCATCATTCAAATACGTATCCGTGGCATGGTAGGCTGTTTGAAAGGTGCTGGTAAGAAATTCAATATGTTCCTGAACATTAAATCTCGTGTTTAAGTAATTGATGCCGAATATTGCTGCCGAAAAAAAGATGCATCCGATAAAAACCAGGAAAACGATATTCCTGGTTGCCGCTTTTTCCAGCTGCTTTTGAAATATGGTCTGTTCCCGTGTCTGTTTATATGCCATGGCGGTCTCCCATCAAAAGGCCTGCGGAGTTTAATCCGCAGACAGATATCTCTATATGCAGTATAGCACAAGACTGCAAATAAGGACATATTTTTTAATAAACCGAGACCTTTTTTTCTGTCCGGCAATTCGATAAAATATGATTAGAAAATATCGGAGGGTGATACAAATGGAGAACTATTACCTCGCAGTGGATATCGGCGCCTCCAGCGGACGCCATATCCTCGGTACAGTGAAGGACGGAATCATCAGTCTGGAAGAGATCTACCGTTTTGAAAACGGTATGAAGAAAAAGAACGGCCATCTCTGCTGGGATGTGGAATCCCTGTTTCATGAAATTAAGATGGGGATGAAGCAGTGCGCAGTGCTGGGAAAGATTCCATGCAGCATGGGAATTGACACATGGGCGGTGGATTTTGTCCTGTTGGACGGAGAAGGCCGGATTCTGGGAGACGCGGTCGGCTACCGGGATGACAGAACGAAGGGAATGGATGAAAAGGTATATGAAACCATTTCTCCGGAAGCCCTGTATGAGAGAACAGGAATTCAGAAGCAGATTTTCAATACCATCTATCAGCTGATGGCGGTGAAGGAGGAGAGACCGGAAGAGCTTGCCGGCGCAGAGTCCATGCTGATGATTCCGGATTACTTTCATTATCTGCTGACCGGAGTGAAGAAACAGGAATATACCAATGCGACGACGACCCAGCTGGTCAGTCCGGTGACGAAAACATGGAATTATGAGCTGATTGCGCGTTTGGGATATCCTGAGAAACTGTTTACAGAGCTGTCCATGCCGGGAACCGTGGTGGGAACGCTGTCGAAAGAGGTGGAGGACGAGGTTGGCTTTACCTGCGAGGTGGTGCTTCCGGCAACTCATGACACAGGATCGGCGGTAATGGCCGTACCGGTACCGGAGAATGCCTCCGGAAACAGCAGTGATGCGGACGGCGGCCTGTTATACATAAGCTCCGGTACCTGGTCTCTGATGGGAACGGAATTAACAGAGGCAGACTGTTCTGCAGAAAGCCGAACGGCCAATCTGACCAATGAAGGCGGTTATGAGTATCGTTTCCGTTATTTAAAGAACATCATGGGGCTGTGGATGATCCAGTCCGTGAAAAAGGAACTGGCGGCAGCCGGAGAGACGTATTCCTTTGCAGAGCTTTGCCGCATGGCTTCTGAGGAAACCATACAATCTATTGTGCCCTGCAACGACGACGTATTTCTTGCGCCGGAGAGTATGACGGAAGCGATAAAAGAGTATTTAAGAAAATCCGGTCAGGAAGTACCAGAGACGGCCGGCGCGCTGGCCGCAGTCATCTACAACAGCCTGGCTCAGTGCTATAAGGAGACCGTGGAGGAACTGGAAGCCATCACAGGCAGAACGTATCAGGCCGTGAACATTGTGGGCGGCGGTTCCAATGCAGACTACTTAAACCGGCTGACTGCAGGGGCTACAGGAAAAACCGTATATGCGGGTCCTGGCGAGGCAACCGCTGTCGGGAACCTTCTGGCACAGATGATTCAGGCCGGTGAATTTAAGGGACTTCAGGAAGCAAGAGCGGCAGTTTACCGCTCGTTTGAGATCAGTACCTATTAAAATAGCGGAGGATTGAAGGATGATACATAAATCGTTTAAAATGCATCTGTATGAAGGCATGGCAGAAGAGTACGAGAGACGGCACAACCTGCTCTGGCCGGAGATGAAGGATATGATTCATGAGTACGGCGGCCATAATTACTCTATCTTTCTGGACAGCGAGACGAATGTGCTTTACGGCTACATCGAGATTGAAGATGAAGATAAATGGGCGGAATCAGCCGACACGGCCATCAACCGCAAATGGTGGGATTATATGGCCGATATCATGGACACCAACCCGGACAACAGCCCGGTGAGCGTGGATCTAAAGCCGGTATTCCACCTGGACTGACCAGAGAGGATGCGGCCGGCAGCGGGCTGACAGGAAAATCAGAATAACTGGGAAATCAGAATAACTGGAAGATGATAATAGAAAAGCAGGAAAAAGGAGAATAACACCATGACAGTAAAAGAAAGATACGAAGCCGCAAAAGAAATCTACCGGGCAGCCGGTGTGGATACGGACGCAGCGCTGGAGGCGCTGAAGAATATTCCCGTTTCCATGCACTGCTGGCAGGGAGATGACGTAATCGGATTTGACGGCGCGGGCGCCCTTTCCGGCGGAATCCAGGCGACAGGAAACTATCCGGGGCGTGCAAGAACGCCGGAGGAACTGATGTCAGATATGGACAAGGCGCTTAGCCTGATTCCGGGAACGCACAGAATCAACCTTCATGCCAGCTACGCCGTGTTCGAAGATGGCGAGTGGGCGGACAGAGACAAGCTGGAGCCGAAGCATTTTGCAAAGTGGGTGGAATTTGCTAAGGAAAGGGGTCTCGGCATCGATTTTAATCCGACCTTATTCTCTCATGTAAAAGCTGAGAATGCCACGTTATCCAGTGAGGTTCCCGAGATCCGCAGATTCTGGATCGACCATGTAAAGGCCTGTATCCGTATTTCCGAGTATTTCGCACAGGAACTGGGAACTCCGTGTACCATGAACATCTGGATTCCTGACGGCTTCAAGGATATTCCTGCGGACCGCACGGCTCCGAGAGCGAGACTGAAGGATTCCCTGGATCAGATCCTTTCCATCGATTACGACAAGTCTAAGGTATATGTGGCGGTTGAATCCAAGGTGTTCGGGATCGGTATGGAAAGCTGTACCGTAGGTTCCCATGAATTCTATATGAATTACGCTTCCAAGAATGATATTTTATGCCTGCTGGACAGCGGTCATTACCATCCGACAGAGGTGGTATCCGACAAGATTTCTTCCATGCTTCTGTTCTTTGACAAGGTGGCTCTTCATGTGACGAGACCGGTGCGCTGGGACAGCGACCACGTAGTATTGTTTGACGACGAGACGAGAGAGATCGCCAAGGAAATCGTCCGCGGCGGCGCAGACCGCGTCTTACTGGCCCTCGATTTCTTCGATGCCAGCATCAACCGCATCAGCGCCTGGGTAGTGGGCATGCGCAATATGCAGAAAGCGCTGTTAAACGCACTGCTTCTTCCGAACGGTAAGATGGCGGAGCTTCAGAATGAAAGAAAGTTCACGGAGCTGATGATGCTTTCCGAGGAGATGAAGACCTATCCGTTAGGCGACGTGTGGGATTACTTCTGTGAGCAGAACGGTGCTCCTGTTAAAGAGGCGTGGTTTGAGGAAGTAAAGAGATATGAGGCCGACGTTCTGGCGAAGAGAAGCTAAGTACGGCAGTGGTTATGGAATAGAAGATAACTGGGATAAAAAGAATAAGAACAGAAAGAACAAGAACAGAAAGAACAGGTGTATATAAAATGAGAGTAACAGACGCAGAATTTGTAAAAGGTTTTATCCGTCTCTGTGACGACGGCTTCAAGCAGAACTGGCATGAAAGAAACGGCGGCAACTTAAGCTACCGCATCAAACCGGAAGAAGTGGAATCCGTAAAAGAAGAATTGACAGACAGCAATCCGTGGCAGCCGATCGGAACCAGCGTTCCAAAGCTGGCAGGCGAGTACTTCATGGTGACAGGAAGCGGAAAGTATTTCCGCAATGTGATTCTTGATCCGGCGGCCAACAGCTGCATCATCGAGGTAGACGAAGCGGGAGAGAACTACCGCATCTGCTGGGGCCTTGTAAATGGCGGACGCCCCACCAGCGAACTCCCCTCCCATTTAATGAACCATGAAGTGAAGAAAGAAGTGACAGGCGGAAAGCACCGCGTGATCTACCATGCGCATCCGACCAACGTCATCGCCCTGACCTTCGTTCTTCCGCTGGAAGATAAGGTGTTTACAAGAGAGTTATGGGAAATGGCTACTGAGTGTCCGGTCGTATTTCCGGATGGCGTGGGCGTGGTCGGCTGGATGGTTCCGGGCGGACGCGATATCGCCGTGGCTACCAGTGAGCTGATGAAGAAATACGACGTTGCCGTATGGGCTCACCACGGCCTGTTTGCCTCCGGCGAAGACTTTGATCTGACCTTCGGCCTGATGCATACCGTGGAGAAATCTGCGGAAATCCTGGTAAAGGTTCTGTCGATCCGCCCGGATAAGCTGCAGACCATTACACCGCAGAATTTTAAGGATCTGGCGAAAGATTTTAAGGTTACGCTTCCGGAGGAGTTTCTGTACGAAAAGTAAGCGGCCTGATTGCCATGGAGAGGTCATGGGAGGCGCCCGGTTCCAGTCTGCGTACATGATTTTTGTGAATCAGCTCATCTCCTTCTCCGGTGCGGGCCCCGGAGCCGTTCCAGGGCTCGATACAGAGAAATGGCGCCTGGTCCGGATACGTGGTCCAAAAGGCGATGGTTTCAAAGTCCGGATAGGAAACCTCGACTCCGCATCCGTCAGCCCGGTGAATGAGGGCGACTCTGCGGGAGGCGATTTTAGGAAAATAGAGAGCGTTGTCCCGGAAGAGTGCCCTGGACAGAGGAATGGTACGGCCGCGGAGTTCATATCCGCGGCCGTTGGAGAGGTATTCTCCCTGGAAACGGTCAAACGGCATGGCATAAACGTCTTCTTCTTTCTCAAATATAAGACAGTAATCCTCGAAGACAGCGTCTTCCTCCATGGGACAGCGAAAGCCAGGATGGGCTCCGATGCAGTAGTACAGGGCAGAGGAGTCTATGTTGGCAACCCGGTATTTCAAAAAAAGGCTTCCGGCATTCAGTTCATAGGTCAGTGACAGCCGGAAGGACCAGGGATACATGGCCTTTGTGAGTGCGTTGTCCTGGAGTAAAAACGATGCACGTTCCTCCGACTGTTCCAGCCTTTGAAACTCCATGTCCTTGCAGAAGCCGTGCTTTGGAAGTCTGTAGCTGCTTCCGTCGATCAGGAGCCGGTTATTCCTGCAGTCGCCTACCACGGGAAAGAGGAGCGGAGAGCATCGGCTCCAGAAGCGCGGATCGCGCTGCCAGATGTATTCTTTTCTGCTGCGGTCTTTTAAAGAGATCAGCTGTGCCCCTGCACTGTCAATCACCGCAGTTAATTCTGAATTTCTAATTGTAGTCAACATAAAATTTCTCCCTTTCAGCAGAATTCATTTACCCCGTACATCGGCCGGAGACTTTGGCCTTCCGAAGCAGATTTGCGCTGCAGCAAAATACCGGATACGGATACTATACCATCCTTTTTGCTTGCCGGAAACAGGAATATCAGGTATGATCCCGTCTTTGACAGTTAAACAAAATAAAACACCGCTGAAAGTCCGATTCTATGCGGATTTCACAGCGGTGTTGCTTCGTTTTAAAGTTTGGTATTTTCCTGGTTTCTAGCCATTTGCAGTTAAATTCTTGTACCAGCGCTGTCCCATCTCAATTGGCAGCTTATCTAAGTTTGCTTTTCTTCTGGATCTCCTTCATTTTGCTCTTTGTGATGAATTCAAAGTCTGTCTCAATCCCGCTGGTACTATGGAGCGCATCCGTCAGCTTTGTCCTTTTGTACAGTGGCATGAATCCTTGTCCGCCAACATCTGCAAATTGAAATTTTCTGAGCGTTTCCAGAATCTCGCTGCAGGTATATTTCTTTTCCAGTTTCTTTTCTAACAGACGGTAGACCAGCAGCGCTGTGAAGCAGATTAGGAAATGGGCTTTGATCCGGTCCTCTCTTTGGACATATACAGGTCTTGCCAGGAAGTCAGTCTTCATAATCCGAAAGCAGGCTTCTATCTGCCACCGGCCTTCACTCACCTTAAGAATGTCTCCTGGCTGGTCATCAAACAGGTCTGTACAGACGGCATAAAGCCCGTCATACCTTGCTTCCTCTGCAATCTTTGCTTCGTCCAGATAGTATAAGATATCTGCAGTCTCACCATCTTTTGTAACAGCTTCTTTGTCTATAAATCTAGCCGGATCGTTTGGATTTTTTCTGGTTTTCTTATGTTTTCCATCTTTAAGCATATCCATTGCCCGCTGTACTTGCTTTTCCCGCAGGTCTTTTTGATAGGCAGCATATTTAGGGGAGTAGGTGATAATAAGGCGCTGCTCCAGCTTCTTTGAACTGTAAGGCTCCTCTTTATAAAACAGTTCCTGAGAATCAGCTTCGTTTAACTGCTCCAGGTCCGCCGGCTTTCCATCCGATAATCTCCGGAATCCTGTTCTGTTAAGCGCTGCCTCTCTGTATTCAGCTGCAAGTTTTTTAATAGACTGAGTGACAATGAACCCTCTTTTTCCTGTATGGTTGAATAAACGGTTATTCTCTGAAGCAAGACCGGCGTCTGAGCAGAAGATGAACCGGTCACAGCCAAAGTCCTCGATCACTTTCTTTTCCAGCGGTTTTAAAGAGGTCTGTTCGTTCTGGTTCCCTGGGAATAAGGAGAAGGCCAGAGGGATGCCGTCGCCATCTGTAAACAGCCCCGTCTGGATAATCGGGTTGGGCCGGTGTTCTTTACTCTTACCATATTTCTTATCCCCTTCCTCCTGCTCAATTTCAAAGTAATAATTCGTACAGTCGTAGTAGAGGATATGATCATTACGTTTCGTTAAGAAGTTGCTGTTCTTATAAAGTTCTGCCTGTATCAGATCACTTTCCTGAGCAAGGACGCTTAAGGCCCGGTATACATCGTGGAGCTCATAGCCTGGCTTCTCTAAGAATCCACAGGCAGCTTTATAGGAAGAACGTTTGCTGGAAGGTTCCATGACCCTCGTATAGATCAGATCGGAAAGGATCGCATTGAGATCGTATTCAAACTGATGCTTGTCCCGAATCTTTCTGCATACCCGGTTTAGTCCCAGGCTATAGTAGATGGATTGCAAAAATAAGTATCCACCTTGAAAACGTTTTTCCATGTTGTAATCGATCTTTTTATCAGCACGTAAAGGGATCAATACTGTTTTTACATCCTTTTGAGCCTTATACTTTTCCGTTTCGATCTCCGCCTGTTTTTTTGCCCATCTCATGACATCATCCCGGGTCGGTCCATGCTCCACTAACAGTTCATTTAATGTTCCAAGTTTTCGTATGGTCTTAGATGTGGACTTCCCCTCTGAATTTACATAGGATTGTCTGATGTAAAAGGATTCCGCATTTTTGGACTTCGTTGTATCAACCTTCAAAATAATCAGCCCCCATCCCTATTTTACCATAAAAAGCTAAAAAAGGCTATATATTAAAACAAAATATTTGACAAAAAAATATAAGCCAGTAGCGGCTTAGTGGCTAATTTTCTATGATTAGGGTGTCAAAGACCCGCGCTGCAGCAAAATACCGGATACGGATACTATACCATCCTTTTTGCTTGCCGGAAACAGGAATATCAGGTATGATAGTAGACAGTAAAGGAGGCTTGTCATATGCTTCGCATCGAAAATTCCGGAAAATCTCAGATGAAATCCAGAAACAGGGTTCGTGTATTTCGTGAAATATTAAATAATGAAGGCATTTCCAGAAAACAGCTGGAGAAGCGTCTGGGCCTTTCTGCACCGTCTGTTACGCGGGTTGTAGAGGAACTGCTGCGGGAAGGGCTGATATGTGAGGAAGGGACAGAACAGACCCATATGGGGCGCAGACCAGTTATGCTTTGTGTAAAAAAGAATGCCTATTACAGCATTGGAATGAATTTAAGCAGGTCGAGACTGTATTACTGTATAAAGAACCTGGGGGGAGAACCAGTCCATTCCGGAGAGATCAGGCTTCAGGGGAGAAAGAGGGGAGATCAGCTGCTAAGTCTGATGGAATCTGCGGTCGAAGACTGTTTGAAAACAGCAGGCGTTGAGAAAAGACACCTTTTTGCCATCGGTATTGCTTCCCGCGGAACGGTAAATGAAGGCAAAGGAAGCGTGATCTATACACCCGATTCCGGTGAAGAGATTCTGGTTAAGGAATACATGAAAGAACGGTATGACTGCCAGATTCTCGTGGAAAATAATGTGATTGCCGATTTAAAGGGACAGTATCTGGACTTAAGCGGCACGAACCGGAACCTGGTGTATCTCTACATTTCTGACGGAGTCGGAGGCAGCATTATCTGTAATGGCCAGGTGATCGACGGGGAGAACAGCATGGCAGGGAAATTCGCCCATATTCTTGTGGAGAGCGGGGGAAGACTGTGTGCCTGCGGAAAACGGGGGCATTTGGAATCGTATGTGTCTAAGCCGGCGATGGAAGAAGCATATTTCGAGGCCAGTGGGAAAAGACTGGAACTGCCGGAGATATGCAGACTGGCAAATGCCGGGGAGACGGCCGCTGCAGCAGTCCTGACGGATGCCATTGACAAGCTGGCGATTGGCATTAACCAGATTTTTCTGGTTGTGAATCCGGGAACGCTTGTCTTATATGGGGATCTGTTTGAATGCGTCGACGGGATTGTGGAGTATTTAAAGCAGAGAACAAAAGAACTGGCATTTACGGAGGAGATTGCGGATAACTGCTGGCTGGTGAGGGAAAAGAAAAATGTCCGTATTGAAGAAAGCATTGCCAGGCTGTCTGTGGAACAGGCTCTCGAGATTATTGTCTAAACCTCATAAAAAATATATAATTTCATATTGAAAAAATATAGAGATGTGATATAATGATAAAAAGACAACGGGGTGTGTCTTAAAAATTTAACTAATTAATTTCATTATGAAATTATATGAGAAGGAGAGGCAGCAAATGAAAAGAAGAAAATTGATGGCATTGGTACTTGCAGGAGCTATGGCGGCGGTTGTGGGATGCAGCAGCCAGAGCGGAACGGTGAAGCAGCCGGAGACGCAGAAGGAGGCGGCCAGCCAGGAGAGCACGAAAGAGAATGGAAATGAGGGAAATACGGCCGGTGACAGCACTGCCGCACAGGCAGGCAGCTGGAAACCGGATCATGACATCACAATCCGTGTGCCCAATGCAGCAGGCGGGACGATGGATACGATCACGAGAATTCTGGGACAGGGGATCCAGCAAAGCACAGGGACTACGGTTATGATTAATAATCTGACCGGAGCATCCGGAGCTATCGCGGCCAATGATCTTCTGGCAAAAGATGCGGACCCCTGCGAACTGATGACATCAGGAATTGCGCTGTTTACACTGGCGCCTCTGTTCAACCAGGATATTAAAGTCAGTCTGGACGACTTCACCATCGTGTCAGGTATGGTATCTGAGGATTTTGTACTCTGCGTAAACCCGGAGAAGAGCGGTATCCATAACTGGGAAGAACTGAAGGCTTATGGAGAGAAGGAACGTATACTGTTCGGATCCAATACGCCAGGAGGAACCACTCATATGCTGGGAACCGCACTGTTCGGAGAAGCCGGTTTAAACGCGGAAGCCGTGACCTCGGATGGAACGAATAAGGACATGCTGGCTCTGACCTCCGGTGACGTAATCTGTGCCATTGGCAATGCCAGCGCCTGTCAGCAGTTTATCGAAGAGGGAACAGCGGTTCCCATTGCCGTATTTTCCGCAGAAGCCTATGATGGATTCGAAGGCTTTACCGTTCCGTCAGTCGTGGATCTGGGCTATGATATTCAGTTTAAGTCCTGTAATTTCCTGATTGCAAAAAAGGGAGCGGATCAGGCTGCTCTGGATCAGATTCACGATATGATTCTGGCCTATACTGAGACGGAGGAATGTAAGAAACTGGCTGAAAGTGCGAAATACGTGCCGGATATCGCTGACGGAGCGAGTGTACGTGCCATTGTTGAGGAATCCGCAAACATGTGCCGGGAAATCTATGAAAAGTATTATCACTAAACCTGTGGGGAGAAACCGATATGAAAGTGAAGTACAGGACAAATCTGTGTGCCGGAATCATAAGCGTAATCTTCGGCCTGGCAGTTCTCTGGCTGATTCCGGCTCAGATTGGTACAGAATATTCGTCAGGACGCGGTCTGACCTCCAGGGCTGTTCCAGGCGGAGCGGCCATGCTGTTTATCGTGTGCGGAGCGGCACTGGTCTTTCAGAGCCTGATTCTAAAGAAGGACACGGTCCGGGAACTGGATCTGGCGAAAGAAGGAAAGGCGCTCCTCTACATGGCGGTGTTCGCCATCTATGTAATACTGTTTGATTACAGCTTTATTGTGGCTTCCATTTTTCTTGGAACCGTGACTCTGCTTTTTACAAAGAGCAAAAGAAAGCTGTATTATGTAATTGTAATGATCACGGTTATCGTTTTGTATCTGCTGTTTACGCAGGTACTTCACGTGAGATTGAAGTAGGAGGCCGCAAATGAAGGAAATTATAGTTCAGGCACTGCCCCAGCTGTTCACTCTGGAGAATTTTGTGTTTGTAAACCTGGGGATTTTTATCGGAATCATCTTCGGATCGATACCAGGGCTGAATGGCAATCTGGCCATTACGGTTCTGATTCCGTTCACTTTTAAACTGGGCAGTATACCGGCTTTGCTGATGCTGACCGCCATCTTCTTTGGCTCGAATTTTGGAGGCTCCATAACGGCCATCCTTATTAATACGCCGGGCACGAATGCAGCAGCGGCCACTTTGCTGGATGGCTATCCCCTGTCCAAAAAAGGGAAAACGAGAAAGGCTCTGGACATGGCGCTGGCAGCTTCAACCTTTGGCGGCCTGGTGAGTGCTCTGTGTCTTCTGTTTTTTGCACCGCAGATCAGTAAAATCGCTATTTATTTTGGGGCGCCGGAGTATTTTGCACTGGCGGTATTCGGGCTGTCCGTGATAGCCTCTGTCAGCGGAAGCAGTATTTTAAAGGGAGTAATCAGCGGAGCGTTTGGCGTTCTGATTGCCACGGTAGGGATCGATGCTGTCAGCGGAGTCACACGTTTTACCTTCGGCAGCCTGCAGATGTATAACGGAATCAAAATGCTGGCAGTTTTACTGGGGGTATACGCAATCGCCCAGATGATCAGCCGCGTAAACGGCACGGAGGAAGAGGATTCCGGTACGGAGCTGAAAAAGGCGGATCCCTCGGATCGACTGACCTTCAAAGAGATAAAGAGTACGATCCCAACGATGCTGAAGTCATCCGCGATCGGGGCGTTCATCGGAGCCATACCGGGCACCGGCGGGGCAATCGCTTCCTATATTGCTTATAATGAAGCTAAACGCTGCGCAAAACCGGGCGAGAAGTTTGGGGAAGGAGAGTTAAAGGGAATCGCCGCTCCGGAGTCTGCCAACAATGGGGCGACGGCGGCTACGCTGATTCCTCTGCTTACACTGGGAATCCCGGGCGATGCGGTGGCCGCCACACTGCTGGGTGCATTCACCATGCATGGACTGGTGGTTGGGCCTAAGCTGTTTTCTTCTTCCGGGCCTGTCGTCTATGCAATTTTAATTGGCTGTGTGATTTCACAGATTGTGATGTTTTTACAGGGGAAGTATCTGCTTCCGGTTTTCGTTAAAATCACACATATTCCCCAGGAGCTTCTGACGGCCCTTCTGGTTGTTATCTGCTGTACAGGAGCGTTCTCCCTGGCGAATTCCTCTTTTGACGTGCGGGTTATGCTGATATTCGGCGGGATCGCTTATTTTATGCAGAAGGTAGAACTGCCTCCCGTACCGATCATTCTGGGGATCGTCCTTGGCCCTATCGCAGAGGCCAATTTAAGAAATTCCCTTGTCCTTTCAGGCGGCTCCTGGACCATATTCTTTAAACGTCCGATCTGCCTGGCATTCATCATTCTGACCTTTGTTCTTATCTGGCTTTTAAAGAAGAATGATAAAAAGCAGCGAAAAATGGAAGCGGAATTTTTCGAAAAATATGGAGAAAATACGGAGAGGTAAGGAAAAGAACTCTATGCATTATAAAAAATTATGGACGGATTTACACAGCAATATTCATCACAATCAGATGGGAGAACTGGACCAGTGGATCGAACACGCCAAAAATACCGTTGATTTCTGGCCGGTCGCTTACTATCCCTTCTATATGAAGGCTACCAAAACGGGAGCTGGTCTGGAGGATCTATATGACGGAAAATTAATTGAAGAAGACTGGGAGCAGCTGCGCGAGGCAGTAAAACGGGAAAATGCAGCCGGTTATCCCATGTTTATGGGCTATGAGTGGCAGGGCTCCGGAAAGGATGGGGACCATAATGTGTTCTTTTTGGATAATGAGCAGGCAATGCACCATCCCATGAGATATGAGGAGCTTTATCAGGCATATAAGGATACGGAGGCGATTGCCATTCCCCATCATGTGGCCTACCAGCTAGGCAGCAGAGGAAAAAACTGGGAGACTCACCGGGAGGAGTTCTCTCCATTTGCGGAGATCTACTCCAGCCATGGGTGCAGTGAGAATGATACCGGCCCCTTTGATATGGAGCGCCATCTCCATATGGGCCCGCGAACCGGAGAGACGTGTTACGAGAGGGGACTGGAGAAAGGGTATCTGGTCGGCGCGATTGCCTCAGGAGACAACCACAATGTACCGGCTGTTCATGACCATGGAACCATGTGCGTGCTGGCAGCAGACAGAACCAAGGAAGCGATCTGGGAGGGACTGAAAAACCGCCGGGTATATGGTGTCAGCAGAAGCCGCATGGATATTGATTTTACGATCAACGGTAGTCCCATGGGGGCTGTGGTGAAGCCGGGAGAGGGCACACTTGCATTTACCGTTCGGGCGGCAGATGCCATTGACCGGGTAGAGATATTGAAGGATAACGTTCTCGATACCATGGCGGTTCATGCGGGAACCTGGGAAAAGGCGGAATATACCGGCGTTGTAAAGGTGAAATTTGCAGTGGAGTTCGGGTGGGGGCCAAATCCAAAGTTTTATAAAGACCGGCTTGTCAAGACATGGGATGGGTCTCTGGAGGTGCCCGGCCGTCTCTGTTCGGTACAGAAATGCTTTAACAGCTTCGGACAGGAGCTGTTAAACGTGACGGAAAAATCCTGTGAATTCCATATGACTACTTATATGAGCACGACTACGGGCCACTGGATGGGGCCGAGTACAGTCGTGAAGGAAGGCTTTGTGTTTGAGGTTGAGGGAAATACAGAGGACGAGATTGTGCTGAAGGTGGACAGCTACGTATACCGCCTGAAGATTGGAGAATTGATGAAATCCTCGAGAATTCTTGCCCAGTACCGGGAGAGTATGGAGCTGGCGGCAGAAGTCTTTGGAAATGTAGAGCACTACCGTGATGATTTTTACTGGCATAACGCCTATAAAACCAGAATCCGCCAGGCGGTGCCGGAAGAGGCGTATACCATGAGCTGCGAAAAGAAGGTTGCACTGGAGGCGGGAAGCTGTTACCGGCTCCGGGTACATCTGAGAAATGGAGATACAGCCTGGGTTTCCCCGATTTTTGTGAGACAATAACAGAAAAAAGAGTTCCAGGGAATGAGTGGCTTCCTGTTTCGCTGACAGGAAGCACCGTTCATTCTCCGGAACTCTTTCTTAAATTACCGGCTGGTTATGGTTCGTCAACCGTATCCTCCACAATCGTCGTGGATTCCTCTGCGGCAAACTTCTTTAATGCATCACCGGTTCCTTCGTATATTTCTTCAACTTCATCTGAGTCTTCTTTATCTTCGGTATCTGCGGCCTGCTCCGGTTCCTCTTTGAAACTGTCTGCAGCGCCAGCTGCGTAATCGAGCCCGCCGTCTTCGGTGATATCTTCTTCCTCGTCATCCTCTGAACGGTCCATGGCTGTATCAAGCATATCCTTGGCTGTATCGGCAACTGCGGAAGCGGCTTCCCTGGCCGTACTGTTCACAATGTTAGCTGCGTCTTTCACGAGGTTCTTCGCGGCAGAGGCTGCATCCTTGGCGGCGTCAGCCATATCGGCGGCCGCAACCTTAAATTCATCTTTGTCAGCGTGAAGGGATACGTAGTTCCTGTTCATTGTGCTGTCAATCTTGGAAATGTCGTCATTCCCGTCATCTTCAAAATCATGAAAATCTTCTTCCAGCTCTTTATGGAAAGATTTATATTTCGTAAAATAAGAGATACCGGCCGCAACGGCACCCGCGATGGTGGCAAAAGCCACTAATTTCCCAAAACCATTACCCTTTTTTGCCATGTGAAACACTCCTTTCATTTGATTCTTATTGTAATACTTATAAAGAAAAAAATAAAGGTATATAATAAGAAAATTTCTATAAACTATGTAGGAATGGGAAAATGCTCTCAGTTATGGAATGAAATTGTAAAAAATATATAAAATTAGCACTCAACTATTGACAGTGCTAATAATGAGTGATATAACTTAGTATGTGGTTAAAAGAAGTTTCCATTTGCGAAACAAAAAGAAAGAATCAATAGAAACAGTATGAGGAGGAATTGCAATGAAATTAGTACCATTATTTGACAGGGTAGTATTAAAACCATTGGTTGCAGAGGAAACGACAAAATCCGGAATCGTTTTACCGGGTCAGGCAAAAGAGAAACCGCAGCAGGCGGAAGTAATCGCAGTAGGACCGGGCGGCCTGGTTGATGGCAAAGAAGTGACCATGCAGGTAAAGGTCGGCGATAAAGTAATCTTTTCCAAGTATTCAGGAACCGAAGTGGAAGGTGAAAGCGAAAAAGATAAGCTGGTTATCGTAAAACAGAACGATATCCTGGCAGTGATCGAATAAACCGAATCCCTGAGACCTTGAGACAATATCAACAGGCAATACCGAAATCATAACAAAAACGATAGATAGAAAGAAACTGGAGGAATGAAATCATGGCAAAGCAGATTAAATATGGTGTAGACGCCAGAAAAGCACTGGAAGCCGGCGTAAATCAGTTAGCAGACACAGTTCGTGTAACCCTGGGCCCGAAAGGAAGAAACGTTGTTCTTGACAAATCTTTCGGCGCTCCGCTTATCACTAACGATGGTGTAACCATTGCAAAAGAGATCGAGCTGGAAGATCCATATGAGAACATGGGTGCCCAGCTGGTTAAGGAAGTTGCAACAAAGACCAATGACGTAGCTGGTGACGGTACCACCACAGCGACCGTTCTGGCTCAGGCGATGATCAATGAAGGTATGAAGAACGTGGCTGCAGGCGCTAACCCGATTGTTTTAAGAAAGGGTATGAGAAAAGCTACTGAGGCAGCTGTAGAAGCGATCGCAAAGATGAGCGAGCCGATCAAGGGCAAAGCTTCCATCGCAAGAGTAGCTGCAATTTCCGCAGCAGACGATGCAGTCGGCGAGATGGTAGCCGATGCCATGGAGAAGGTTTCCAACAACGGCGTTATCACCATTGAAGAATCCAAGACCATGAAGACCGAGTTAGACCTGGTAGAAGGTATGCAGTTTGACAGAGGATACGTTTCCGCTTACATGTGCACCGATATGGAGAAGATGGAAGCAAACTTAGACGATCCGTATATCCTTATTACAGATAAGAAGATTTCCAACATTCAGGAGATCCTTCCATTATTAGAGCAGGTTGTACAGTCCGGCGCAAGACTCTTAATCATTGCAGAAGACATCGAAGGCGAGGCTCTGACCACTTTAATCGTCAACAAGTTAAGAGGTACCTTCAATGTAGTTGCTGTTAAGGCTCCTGGCTACGGCGACAGAAGAAAAGAGATGCTTCAGGATATCGCCATCTTAACAGGCGGCAAGGTAATTTCCGAAGAATTAGGCTATGAGTTAAAGAGCACCACCATGGATATGCTTGGACGCGCAAAATCCGTTAAGGTTCAGAAGGAAAATACCATCATCGTGGACGGTGAAGGCAGCAAAGACGAGATCGAAGCCAGAATCGGCCAGATCAAGGCTCAGATTGAAGAGACCACATCTGATTTTGATAAAGAAAAATTACAGGAAAGACTTGCGAAGTTATCCGGCGGTGTTGCTGTTATCCGCGTAGGTGCGGCAACAGAGACCGAGATGAAGGAAGCAAAGCTTCGTATGGAAGACGCTTTATCCGCAGCAAGAGCAGCCGTTGAAGAGGGCGTTATCGCCGGCGGCGGTTCCGCTTATATCCATGCTATGAAGGACGTTCAGAAAGTCATTGACGGTCTGGAAGGCGAAGAAAAGACAGGCGCTAAGATTATCTTAAAGGCTCTGGAAGCTCCGTTATACCACATCGTGGCAAACGCAGGTCTGGAAGGCGCCGTTATTATCAGCAAGGTAAAAGAAGCAGCGGTAGGCACAGGCTTTGACGCTTATAAGGAAGAATACGTAGACATGATCGAAGCCGGTATCCTGGATCCGACCAAAGTTACAAGAAGTGCATTACAGAATGCGAACAGTGTTGCATCTACCTTATTGACAACTGAATCTGTTGTTGCTAATATAAAAGAAAAAACACCTGCAGCTCCGGCTCCAGGCGGAATGGATATGATGTAATAACGGAAGCAAAAGCGACGCATGCGTAATGAAAAGAGGGTTTGCAGTGCTTGCATTGCAGATCCTCTTTTTGCTATCACAGAAATTGGGGGTCCCCTCTGCGTCAGGCTCTTTATTCCATCATCTCCCTTCACAGAAGAAAGGACAACAGTCTATGAATGAAATGTATGCAGAATGGCTCGTAAAACGGAAAGCACCGGCTTATATGATGCTTGTCAAGGTATTGATGGTTCTGGTATGTGTGGTGGCGTTTTTTATCGCCGTATCACCGCTGCTCGGAATATTTGGTATTCTTGTTCTGTTTGCGGCAGCGGCGGCAGCCTATTTTGTCTTCCGCAACAGTGAAGTTGAATTTGAGTACCTCTATGTGACCAATCAGCTGACCATTGACCGGATTTACGGAAAGACCAAGAGAAAGAAAGCCTGGGAAGGTTCCATGGATGAAATTCAGATCGTTGCGCCCACCGGTTCCACTGAGGCGAAAGACCATGAGACGAATAATATGAAGGTTTTGGATTTTTCTTCCCATATGCCGGATGCGAAGACGTTTACCTTAATCAGCCAGTCCGGCAGTAATTCTACGAAGATTATTTTCGAACCGAATGATAAGCTTCTTCACTGCATGAAGATGACGGCTCCGCGCAAGGTAGTGGATCGGATTTAGGGATTTATCTGAAAAAAAAATTTAAAAGAGTTTAAAGATAAGCATGGTAAGGAAAAGTAGAAAAGGACAGATACACGTGACCGTTTTGGCCGCGTGTGTCTGCCCTTTTTTTATATGAAATACGCCGGAAATAATGTCTTTCACACACGGAAAACAGATTAAAATTGTCCGTTGACAAGTGGTGCAAAATTTGTTAAACTATGTAACTAACAAGCTAAAATTATTAGCTGTATTAATAAAAACGACGAGAAAGAGAGGAAAATTTAATGGGTACAATTATTGGCGACGGCATTACTTTTGACGACGTACTTTTGGTTCCGGCATATTCAGAAGTAATCCCGAATCAGGTTGATTTAACGACCAACTTAACGAAAACCATCAAGCTGAATATTCCCCTGATGAGTGCAGGTATGGATACGGTAACCGAGCACCGCATGGCCATTGCCATGGCAAGACAGGGAGGTATCGGTATCATCCACAAGAATATGTCGATCGAGGCACAGGCGGAAGAGGTGGATAAGGTAAAACGGTCGGAGAATGGCGTCATAACAGATCCATTTTATCTTTCTCCAGAACATACATTAAAGGATGCGGACGAGCTGATGGCCAAATTCCGCATTTCCGGTGTTCCGATTACAGAAGGCAGAAAGCTGGTCGGTATCATAACAAACCGGGATTTAAAATTCGAAGAAGATTTTTCACGCAAGATTAAGGAGTGTATGACTTCCAGAAATCTGGTCACTGCCAGGGAAGGCATCACCATGACAGAGGCGAAGAAGATTCTTGCCAAGGCAAGGGTGGAGAAGCTTCCGATCGTCGATGATGATTTTAACTTAAAGGGACTTATTACGATTAAGGATATTGAGAAGCAGATTAAGTATCCGTTATCTGCAAAAGACAGCCAGGGAAGACTTCTGTGCGGCGCTGCCATTGGAATTACGGCCAATGTCCTGGAGCGTGTGGCTGCGCTGGTGGCCTCCAAGGTTGACGTCATTGTTCTGGACTCTGCCCATGGCCATTCTGCCAATGTATTAAATTGTGTGCGTATGATTAAGGAAGCATATCCGGATCTTCCTGTTATTGCCGGAAATATAGCGACCGGAGATGCAGCAAAAGCCCTGATTGAAGCCGGTGCAGATGCAATTAAGGTTGGAATCGGACCGGGATCTATCTGTACGACCCGTGTGGTCGCCGGTATTGGTGTACCGCAGATCACCGCGGTTATGGACTGCTACGCTGTGGCGAAAGAATATGGCATTCCGGTTATCGCAGACGGAGGGATCAAGTATTCAGGCGATTTAACGAAGGCCATCGCAGCAGGCGGCAATGTCTGTATGATGGGAAGCATGTTTGCGGGCTGCGATGAGAGCCCGGGAACCTTCGAACTGTATCAGGGAAGAAAGTATAAGGTATATCGCGGCATGGGATCGATTGCGGCGATGGAGAACGGAAGCAAGGACCGCTACTTCCAGTCGGATGCTAAAAAACTGGTTCCGGAAGGCGTAGAAGGACGTGTTGCGTACAAAGGACTTGTAGAGGATACCGTATTCCAGATGCTGGGCGGACTCAGAGCAGGTATGGGTTACTGTGGAGCTTCCGATATTAAGACGCTTCAGGAAACTGCAAAATTCGTAAAGATCACGGCGGCTTCTTTAAAGGAAAGCCATCCTCATGATATTCATATTACGAAAGAGGCTCCGAACTACAGTATTGATGAGTAAGCAGACGTGATGTGTGATGATTGTTCCTGAGTTTTTATCTGCCGGTATAACCCGTAATTACGGGGTATACCGGCAGTTTCCATACCGGAAGAGTTTCACAGATCCCCTCACGGCATTTCATTCTGGGTCTGTCTGTCCAGGTCACAGCTCCACAATTTTTCTTACCGTATTTGCGGTTCGTATTGTAATTCTGCCGCTAACGCCTGAGATGGCAGTCTTAGACCACCAATTCGTTTTTTGATAATCGTTCCTGCTAAAGGACCAGAAAATAACATTGTTATAGTGATACACGTTCTCGTACCCGGTTTCAGGATCGCCGATTTCATCATAAAACGCCTCATAAGAAAGAGGAGGCATGAGAAATATAAGATTATCATATCGTTCTTTATGATCGGTTCCCCACCAGTCAGGAGCGTGATTCAACAGTTCCTTCAGTTCATCCTGTAAAATAATAAAAACCGGAACAGCCATATCAAAAATGTCTGTTATCATGAACTGTATTTTATTTGTAAGAATCTTGATATCCTGGACGGTGCTTGAAAAGATTACATTGCCGCTGTTCAGATATGTAGTAATCTCTGTAAAACCAAGCTCTGCAAAGCCCTTCTTTAGTTCAGACATGGATATTTTATTTTTTCCGCTTCTGTTGATTCCCCTTAACAAGGCAATATATCTGTTCATATGACACGTTCCTCTCTGCTGCTTATAACTGATTTAAGACTGTCTCCAACGCATAAATGCGACTAACTCAGCATCGGAACCAGAACCACTGTACTCAGATACCATAAGATAGTTTTCGTCGGCAATCATTCCGTAATATCTGTCACTGCCCTTTTTGGAAAGCTGATTCCCTAAATAAATTTTATCATCATTCCAAAACCTGATAATCTGTTCATTTGGCAAAGTATATTCAAGGTTGATGAGAGAGCCTTTCAGTGCATGGAGCTCTGTGATTTCTTCCATATCTTCTATATTAAGTGCACGAAATGCTGCAATTAAATTTCTTTTGGACTCACATAATTCTTTCTCTCCTTTTTCCAGACATAACGCAGCCATGCACTCTGCGCCAAATGGCCGGCCGTTCGTCTCCATGCAGCCATTACAAGTGCTGCTTAATCCGCATTTGGTACAATCGATTCCGCAAATAGATGCAGCCATTTTTCTTTTTTCCTCCATCATTTTGATTTTATCAATACCGGGAAGCAGATGATTCCCTTAGAACCGGCCTGATATACTTAAAATATTGTTCGGGATCATAATAAAAGTACATGATTCTGCCGGGGGAAGTATCGAGGCAGTAACCTGATTTTGTGTAGTCAAAATCAGCCATTGCCATTTCAATCTTTTCTTCTACACTGCAATTTTCCTGTTCATAATCGAATGGCCCATGTTCAAAGACAATATATTCGGCTTCGGGAATATCAGCCATAACCATCTGCGGCGGTACGTTTCCATGATAGTCACTGGGCAGCCGTACGCCCCAGCACTCTGTACGCAAAATCCCCCAATCGCAAAGTCTGCCGTTTGGGTCGTTCATATATGCCATAATCTGCCCGCCTGCGCAGTTGGCTTCGCTTCCGCCTTCGTCGTCTAATTTTCCCTTGATGCTGTCGAGCAAACCGCAGATTGTCTCGTAGTCCTGTCCCGGTATCAGATTTTGTTTACGCCAAAAATCCCAATATCCATTACTCTCGTTGTTTCTAATGTGTAAAAATTTGTGTGCAGGTATGGTTACAGAGTAAATTTTAATATCATCGGATGATTGAATCATACCAATTTCTCCCAATCCTAAAAAGTAGCGGTCAAAAGGGGTTATCTTTGTGCGGAGAGCCACGGGGGTCGGATTTTTCCGGTATTCACTGGGTGTTACACCGTATGCTCCCTTGAACGCTCTGGTAAATGCTTCATGTGATGAGAAGCCATAATCAAATGCGATATCCAGCAGGCTTTTATCATAATCCCGAACCTCCTTTAATGCAAAGGCTAATTTCCTTTGCCGCAGATAGTCCCTAAACTGCATACCTGAAATCTCCTTGAATTTCCTGGTGGTATAAAATTCAGAATAACCCAGTTTCCGGGAAAGAAAGCGCAGTGTGAGGGTTTCATCGTTATAGCTTTTAATACATTTGTCAATTTCATCAACAATTACCTGAATTTGTTTCTGCCATTCGTACATTCTCTTGTTCACCTCGTTTGTACCTCCCTATATTCATTATAAAGACATCGGGCGGCCGCTGCTTGATTTTACTTGCTTTTATTTTATTTTATGATATCCATTTTTCTGTTTTTGCAGTCACATGGGATTAACTACAGTACAGTATACCGATTTTGCGGATCTTACGTCAATGGTGCCGGTTAAAAACAGTTATCAAAAAGTACGGTTCACGGTGACGGAGGATGCCGGTGTTTCAATACCCGGGTCTGCATGGCTCGCCGAGCCTTGATGGTGTGAAGGAGTATATATGTGGTCGTCAGATTGGTTATCAGAGGATTTATTTAATAGGATTTATTTAATATAGAAGAAAGGCTGTTATTTTGAAATGATCAGATTTTTCATTCAAAAATGGAAGAATGAATTTTGAATGGGGGAAAATATGCAAATTGTAGCTGCGGATTTATAGGAGAATGTAATGGGAAAATATGATATTAAGGCATGAAAACAGAAATATAACTGAATATTAGATAAATAATAATAAAAATATTGAATTAATGGTGCATATAATTTAATTTATCTACCAATTTTGGGAATAAAACTCGGCATTATTAACAAATAAGAAGTAAAAAATTACAAAGAAAGAAATGGAAAAAAGTTGAAATGTAACCATTCTGTTACCATGAAGATGTATAATGCTTCTATAATTAAGTTTTTTGTAAGGAAAATAAAATAAACGGCAGATTTTTTTAGAAGGAACAGGATGTTTTGATTCGTACGGATTACTTAAATTAAATTATAAGAAGGTGAGAAAATTGTCGATAGCAAAAATGAGCATGCTTGATAACTCATATCGCTATTTTACCGTAACAGTAGACCGGTATGAGAGGCAGTGTATGGAGGGAATTATCAGTCACGCGGGAGAAACACCCGGTATCCGTTATGGTAACTTTCTTGAATTAGTACTCCAGATGGACCAGATATTCAACCGGATGTCGTGTCCGAAACAGACCATGGAATTCCGGAGGTTTACCGGTACTGATTATCCGGCACCGAAAGTGAAAGAATGCAGGAAGGTATGTAATGGAAAATTAGCAACATTTCAGATATATGTAAAATTCCGATATGACGCCAGCTGGCAGGGAGATATAACCTGGCTGGAGGAAGAACGGACGGAGCACTTTGAAAGCATATTACAGATGATCCAGCTGGTAGACGAAATTCTTACCGGAAGATATAGAATAAAAGATTTGGGAAAAGGCGCAAGAACATGCCAGGTAGCTGTAAACTCCTATGACAGCGGACTGTTGGAAGGAAGTGTACAGAACGCATTTATCAATCATCTGGAGGAATTCAAAGGAACCATTGGCCTGGCTGATGCTATGGTCCATTTATTTGAGGTTGGAATCGGCAGGAGTGCTTCCGGGACAGCCCCGGGAGAATGCAAGATCATTTCAGAAGAGACCTGGGATACCTACCGGAAAGGCGGCAGAAAAGCCACCTTTGTAATAAAAATCCTGTACAGGGAACACTCAACCTGGCAGGGCGTGATATGCTGGCGGGAAACCGGCGAAAAACAGGCTTTCAGAAGCTTTCTGGAAATGATTATTCTGATGGCCTCCGCTTTGGAAATCGGAAGCGGGGATAATGAGTGTGAAGATAGATACTATACTGACAATCGACAAAAGACCATAAAGGAAGGGTAAGGAAGGAGAGAAAGTATGAAAGGACTAAGAAGAAAGTTCAGGCGAGGGCTGGCAGGTTTTCTGGCGTTCGTGCTGACGATGACATCATTTAATATGGTGTCGTGGGCGGATGTGGCGAGTGCGTTTGAGACAGAAAAGGCCACGTTTGTCATGAGTGGAGAGGAGATCAGGGAATCTGCTCAGGCTGCTATTGACAGCGGCAGTACATTCCATTTTGAGGATTTAGGCATTGAAGAATCGGAAGATAATGCGAAAGATTATCAAAAATTATTCGGCAGTGGATCAGTGTATGAGATTGCTCCGTCATATAATATGTCCGATGATGAAGATGCAGATGGTGCTGATCTCAGAGTATTTGTTCGAATAAAGGATGATTATGAGGGGTATCGCCTGACTGGAAAAGAGGAGATTATTTTTCTTTATATTAATGACTCAGAGGGGAAAATATCTTTTCGTACAATTGTTGATGGATATGCAACTGAAAGGATTACAGTCAAAGGAAATTCGAAACTGGCAGAAGCAGAAGTACCAGGTAACGTAAATGGAACACTGGAAGGAGAAGTGACAACACCGGAAGAAAATGGAACGCCGGAAGGAGAAGTGACAACACCGGAGGAAAGCGGGACACCGGAAAGTGAAGTGACAACACCGGAAGAAAACGGAACGCCGGAAAGTGAAGTGACAGCACCGGAAGAAAGTGGAACGCCGGAAAGTGAAGTGACAACACCGGAAGAAAACGGAACACCGGAAGGAGAAATGGCAACACCGGAAGAGAGCGGAACGCCGGAAGGAGAAGTGACAACACCGGAAGAAAGTGGGACGTCGGAAGGAGAAGTGACAACACCGGAAGAAAACAGAACACCGGAAGGAGAAGTGACAACACCGGAAGAGAGCGGAACGCCGGAAGGAGAAGTGACAACACCGGAAGAAAACAGAACACCGGAAGAAGAAGTGACAACACCGGAAGAAAACGGAACATTAGAAGGAGAATCGGATAATGAAGACGCGGCAATGTCGGAAGATAATACCGTAGTTTCAATTAGTCGTAATTCTTCGGCTGTGTTGATGTCGGCAGATTCAACCGTAACAGTGTTAGAGTCAGCTAATGAGAAAAATGATAAAATTACACTGGCAACTGCCAGTAACTCTGAAAACAGCAATTCCGGGAAGTCAGATCCGAAGGAATCATCTTCCGTAGCTAATTTAGTAAACGGGAAAGTATATGGCAATGTAATTTTGGATGAATCTTCTTATGCCAGGGCATATGTTATTACACTGGATGCTTTAAATATTGAGCAACCACTGAATGAGTACCAAATTAAAGTAACTCATCGGCTTCATGGTGATAACTGGATTGATTATGAAAAAATAGAGACTGTAACAATTACAGATAATGATTTTGACAATGGAGAATATGATACTGCTAAACTGGAATTTAAGCGTGAGGGAATTGTATTAACAAGCCAGAGCTTAGTTTTGACAAAAGATGCTTTTAAATCAGGGACTGAAGCTGAAATTACTCTGGAGTATGCAGTTGCAGATGGATACAGGATTTATGATAACAGAGCGAATTTGAGATCTATTTTTGTTGGAGAGTTGGATGATGATGATCCAGTTATTAAACCAGTAGGCCAGGCAGTCGTCAATATTAAATATGTATATGAAAACGGAACGATTGCGAAGGATACAGAAAGTGTAGCTGCTTTATATGATGAAAATACAAAGAAGTATAAGTTAACCTATGAGTTAGGTGATTTAGATGGTTATAAGCCGGTACTGGATACGATGGATTCGGCATCTGGAATTACCCTTGATGGCAATATTTTGACAGCAAATCTCTCTGAAGATAAGGAGTACCTGGCTGTAATTGTTTATATGGCAGATACAGTTGAATATGTGGTAAGGCATAATTATCAGAAATTGGATGGATCTTATGAGGTGAAAGAGTCTGAAACAAAATCAGGGAAAGCCGGAGAATTGAGTGCGGCAGTTGCCTAAAATGTTACAGGCTTTACTCCGAAGCAGATTAGCCAGAAAGAACTGTCTGCAACAGAAGAGAATATTGTTGATATTTTCTATGATCGAAATATATATGATCTGACATATAGTACTGATGGTGGAGAATATGTTGAACGACAGACTGGATTGTATGGAGAGAGTCTGACGGTAGCGAAGAGCACAACCAAGGCTGGGTATTTGTTTGATGGCTGGTATACAGATAAGAATTTCTCTCAGGGAACCAGGGTATCCGGTAGTATAGTATTAGAAGATAATACGATATTATATGCAAAATGGAATCCAGGAACAGTTGGGTATAAGGTGGTTTATCTGATTGAAAATGCAGATGATAACAATTATTCGCTGCTGTGTACAGATGCAAAAACTGGAAAAACCGGAGATAATGTACAGATAACAGCAAAAACTGCTAATCCAACAAATTGGGGCGAACTGGAGAAAAACGCATTTACTTTTAAGGATTCAACAAGTGAAGTTTTAAAGGCAGATGGGACATCGATAGTTACGGTAAGATATTCCAGAAATACATATACGATTAGGTTCCAGGATAAATCTCCTACTTTATGCAGGATGGAAAGTCATACGCATACATTAAGCAATTGTTATAAACGTACATGTAATAAATTGCATAAACATAATGAAAGTTGCTATGATATGTCTTATACAATTTGTGGTTTGACTGAACATCAGCATGACAGTACTTGTTATACTCGAGATATAAGTGCTAAATATCAGGCTAATATCAGGGAACAGTGGTTAGAAAATTATGGTGGACATAACTGGCTTTGGAGTGGAAGCTCCTATACTAGCTTACAGGATATTATGCCATATGTTTCAGGAAATGGGATTAAAGTATTAAATAAACACAATGATGGTCCAACTCCTAGACCATTAGAGTATTATGTAGAAGATCCTAATGGAACTATAAAAGATCCTAAAGGAGGTAGTACCAAATTTAGTTTATACACTAAAATTACAATTTATTTGGAAAAGGGATCCACTCCAAGTTGGGATGAAGAGTATTATGAGATTGATGGATATGAAAGATATTACACAAATATTGATTTTAGCCGCCCATCATTTAAAAATCCATCTACATTTTATTATACAAGAGCTAAATATGATTTGACACTTATAAATGGAACGAATGAAACCACAAAAAAAGACATTCCTTATAAATCTGATATAAGCAAATATCTTGGAGCTCCGACGGTTAAGCCTACGTCAGATGCAACTTTTGATGCGTGGTATGTTGATTCCAGCTTTACAGAAAAGTATACATCGGGTACCATGCCAAAAGGAAATCTCGTTTTATACGCCCACTGGAACAATGCTGCTTATGATGTGACATTTAAAGATGGTCAGGAGATATTAGATACAGTAGAAGTAAACAGTGGGGAGCTGGTTACACCGATTTCCACACCAGAAAAAGCTGGTTATAGCTTTACTGGCTGGTATATAGATGAAGCATGTACGCAGCGATATGATTTCCAGAGAAAAGTGGAATCAGATTTTGATCTTTATGCAGGTTGGAGCATGCATTCAACTACCAGCTATCAGATATTATACGTCACAAGCGAAGGTGATCCGGTAGCGGATTCTGTGACGGGCAATGGAGTCATAGGAGATACAATTCAGGCCAATGCGGTTGTTCCAACGATAGCCGGATATGAAGATTATATTGTTGATAAGGCTACAGCCTCCATAAGTTTAGATGCCGATCCCAATAAAAATGTTATAAGATTTATCTATTCAAGTCCGGAATCATTGAGATATACGGTACAGTATTGGTATGAAGATAAAATAGTTGCCGAAGAAGCAAATATTGCATCGAAATTAAGTTCTTTCCGTTGTTATCCGAACACTGACTTAGAGCAGCTGACCGGATATAAAGTAAAGGAAGCGTACAAAAATGTTAAGTTAACTACAGGTGAAAATATAATTAAGTTTACTTTGACATTAAATGAGTACACAATTACATATGAAAATGTAGATTATAATGATATTGTTTGGGAAAATGGCAATACAAATCCTACAAAATACAATATTCATACCAATTCCTTTACTCTTAAAAATCCAGGCCGTGTTGGATATACATTTATGGGCTGGAAATTGGTTAAAGGAAGCGTTGAAAGCGGAGAATATGACTCTAAAAATGTAGTAATTGAAACAGGTTCCCGTGGAAATCTTACCTTTAAGGCTGAGTGGGCAGTAGATGTAAACCAGAAGTTAAATTATAGTATAAAATACTATAAGAGCGAACAGCCGGATAAGGAAATAGGAAATCTTAACAAGAATGTTCTTGTTGCTTCTCCGACAGTTAAGTATGCAGATGTAGATAAAACATATAATAAGCCAAGTGGTTATATTCTGGATAAGGTAGAGTTTGGCGGCCAGACTGTAAGCGATGGTGAAATGACAATCACAGATACAGATAATATTATTAAGGTATATTATAAAGTAGATGAGACACAAAAACTAAAATACAGCGTTGAGTACTATATCGATGGAAAAGATATACCTTTTGATAAACTGGATAATCAGGAAGTATTGGTTGCCGATCCGGTAGTCAGTGAAGTAGCAGACAGCAGTAAAGTGCCGGCCGGCTATACGAGAGACAGCGTATTACCGGAGTTGCCTGCAACGATCAGCGAGACAGCTAATGTCATCAGGGTATATTACAAAGTAGATGAAACGCAGAAGCTGAAATACAGCGTTGAGTACTATGTAACCGGAAATAACACACCATTCGATAAGCTTGAGAACCAGGAAGTACTGGTAGCCGATCCGGTAGTCAAGGCAGTAGCGGACAGCAGTAAAGTGCCGGTTGGTTATACGAGAGATTCTGTATATCCGAAGCTGCCGGTAACGATCAGCGTTTCCAACAACGTCATCAGGGTATACTACAAAGTAGACGAGACGCAGAAGCTGAAATACAGTGTAGAATACTATGTAACCGGAAATGACACACCATTCGATAAGCTTGAGAACCAGGAAGTATTGGTAGCGGATCCGGTAGTCAAAGCAGTATCGGACAGCAGCAAGGTACCTGCCGGCTATACAAGAGACAGCGTATTACCGGAGCTGCCTGCAACGATCAGCGAGACAGCTAACGTCATAAAGGTATACTACAGAGTAGATGAGACACAGAAGCTGAAATACAGTGTAGAATACTATATAAATGGAAATGACACAGCGTTTGATAAGCTTGAGAACCAGGAAGTTCTGGCAGCGGATCCGGTGGTCAAAACAGTAGCGGACAGCAGTAAAGTACCGGCGGGTTATAGAAGAGATTCTGTATTTCCAGAGCTGCCGGTAACGATAACAGAAAGCAGTAATATCATAAAAGTATATTACCGTATTGATACTACTCAAAAATTGCAGTTTGATGTAGAGTATTATCTTGTTGGTGAGATGGAAGCATTTGATGCAGTCAGAAATCAGACAGTCCTTGTAGCGAATCCTGTGATCAATGCAGTAGCAGACAGCAGTAAAGTGCCGGCAGGCTACGAGAGAGCTTCTGTAATGCCGCAGCTGCCGACAATAATCAGCAAGACTAATAACGTCATCAGGGTATACTATAAAGTAGATGAGACACAGAAACTGAAATACAGCATCGAATACTATGTAACTGGAAATGAAACAGCGTTTGATAAGCTTGAGAACCAGGAAGTGCTGGTAGCTAATCCGGTAGTCAGTACAGTGGCAGACAGCAGTAAAGTGCCGGCCGGATATACAAGAGACCGTGTATTGCCAGAACTGCCGACTACGATTAGTGGATCTAACAACGTTATCCGGGTATATTATAAAGTAGATGAGACACAGAAACTGAAATACAGTGTCGAGTATTACTTGAACGGAAATGACACAGCATTCGATAAGCTTGAGAACCAGGAAGTGCTGGTAGCGGATCCGGTAGTCAAAGCAGTAGCGGACAGCAGCAAGGTGCCAGTTGGCTATACAAGAGACAGCGTATTACCGGAGCTGCCTGCAACGATCAGCGAGACAGCTAACGTCATAAAGGTATACTACAGAGTAGATGAGACACAGAAACTGAAATACAGCATCGAATACTATGTAAATGGAAATGACGCAGCATTCGATAAACTTGAAAATCAGGAAGTATTGGTGGCTGATCCTGTAGTTGCTTCAGTGGCAGACAGTAATAAGGTACCGGCAGGTTATACAAGAGATCATGTAATGCCGGAACTTCCGACGACGATCACCGAGTCCAATCATGTAATCAGGGTGTATTACAGAGTAGATGAGACACAAAAGCTGAGATATGACGTTGAGTATTATGTAGATGGAAATGATACGGCATTTGATAAGCTGGAAAACCAGGAAGTACTGGTGGCCAATCCTGTAGTCAATGCAGTGGTGGATAGCAGTAAAGTGCCTGCCGGCTATACAAGAAACAGTGTATTGCCAGAACTTCCGACAATGATCAGCGAGTCTAACAACATCATTAAAGTATATTACAGTGTAGATGAGATGCAGAAATTAAAATACAATGTCGAGTACTATATAAATGGAAGTGCTACGGCCTTTGATAAGCTTGAGAATCAAGAAGTATTAGTAGCCGATCCTTACGTCTTATTTGTAAAAGATAGTGCACTTGTTTCGGCGGGATATGTCAGGGATAGAGTAGAACCGTTATTACCGGCAAAAATAGTACATGATGGAGATATTATAAATGTGTACTACAGAGCCAGAACTGATTTGTACTCAGAAATCAATTATTATTATGATGACACAAAGACAGATACCCAAAAAGACAATAATGCAGTATTTGATACTGGTATACTTGATGGTGTTAAGGTAGAGATGGAAGTCACTCATACTGATGGCAAACATTATGTTTTGGACAGAATCGAAGGCAAGGACAAAAAAGTAACAGTTAACCCGACCGAGAACATTGTTAATATTTACTATGCACTTGACGAGAAGGGGACTGGTACAGATCCAAATAAGCCGGATAATATTCCAGATAAATATCAGATAACTTTTACGTATGTCGCTGGTGAAAATGGTAATGTGGATGGCCAAAAGGAGGAAGTAATTACCAGAGAACTGGATGCTGATGGAAGTTTTAGTTCAATAAATCCAGCTTATCCAGGAGCATTAGTAAAAGCAAATGCAAATAACGGTTATAGCTTCCAAAACTGGACATCGGATGAAGTGGGTATGATGGCAGGAAAGCCAGTAAGTACATTTGCTGATGAAGCAGCTATTAGAGAGGCAGGGTTTATTACAGATACAGTGTTTACTGCACACTTCAATGCGAAAGAAGATACTTCATACAGAATTGAATATTATTATGAAGTTCAGGGACAGTATCCGGCAACTACCAATAACTATGAAGTCAGAACAGGTAAGACTGATACAACCGTGTCTGTGACCGATAATGACAAAATAAAAGCTGGATATAAGTATGACACTGAGGCAGCTAACGTTGTGAGCGGGGTTGTTAAAGGTGATAATAGTCTGGTCTTAAGACTGTACTTTAAACAACAGTTTACAGTAACGTATCAGTCAGGTAATCATGATTTCTTTGAAGAACAGGTGATTGGCGAGAATTCTTATGGTGATAAGACACCAGTATTTACAGGAGAGATGAATATAAGAGGCAATTATGTATTCAATGGCTGGCAGCCAGTTATCGCTGAAAAAGTAACAGAAAATGCAGTTTATGTAGCACAATGGCGATATACGGGAAGTAGTGGCGGAGACACCGGTGGTGGTGGAAATACTCCAAGCGATAACAAGCCATATGTTCCGAATGGCCCTGGTGATACAGTGACTATTGAACCAGGTGATGTACCATTAGCAAATGTGCCGGAAAATGGTCCTGTAGATAATTTGATGCTGATTGATGATGGTAATGTACCGCTTGCAGGTCTGCCTAAAACTGGCGACCGTTTTGGAACAAATACAGGTTTAGCAGCTTTACTTACCGGGTTCCTGTTAGCAGCATTTACAGCGCTGAATAATAAGAGACGGGAAGAAGAAAACAAGTAATAACAGAAGGACAATCGATTAAAGGAGATGGTCTGGCAGTGTGAATCTGCCAGACCATCTCCTTTTTATGGTGCGCCCGGCGGCGCACGTTTCTAACCGGTGCAAGTCCGGAATCCGCCCGGTGGTGGGAAGGATATAGCCGAAGGCAAGGGTGTCCATCGTGAGGTGGAATCTGAAGGAAGCTGGATATGGGGAACATACTAACCCATGGGCAAATCTCTGGTCTGACGAACAGAAATCACATCAGGCCATGCGTGAGGGTAAGGCTGCCAAACAAGTCGAAGCCCAATAACCACACGGAATCATGTATGGTAAATGTGGCAGATAGATGGAGAGAAAGAAACGTGTGGTACCCGGGGAGGTCTGTGCGGAATGTCCTGAAAGGGATAACCACTATCGTGAGGTAGTGCTGAACGTACAGAAGTCAGCAGAGGTCGTAGTAGTCGAGAGACGAAGGACCGAATCAACAGGAGTCTTTAGTACAACCGGGAAAGGAGGAAAGAACATTGGGTACAGAAAACAGAGATAGCTGCTCACAAAGAGACAGCGCGGAACGTGAAGGGTATGTGAGAGCGCACCGTTCTTTCCGCCGGATATGGAAGGAAAGAGACAGTGCACAGCCGGAACTCTTAGAGAAGATACTGAATAAGGACAACTTAAACAGAGCTTTTAAGAGAGTAAAGGCGAATAAGGGAGCGCCGGGAATCGACGGAATGACCGTAGAGGAAACAGGTGACTGCCTAAGGGAAAATCAAAAGGAACTGATAGAGAGAATCAAAAGGGGAAAATACACCCCCGACCCAGTAAGACGAGTAGAGATTCCCAAGCCAGAGGGAGGAATGCGAAAGCTGGGCATTCCAACCGTGAAAGACCGTATCTTCCAGCAAGCCATAGGACAGCAGTTAATGCCAGTCTATGAGGCGCTGTTCTCGGAGAACAGCTATGGGTATCGGCCGGGAAGAAGCGCCAGGGACGCCATTTTAAAGGTAAAAGAGTATGCAGAACAGGGATACACCCATGCCGTTGCATTGGACCTGTCGAAATACTTTGATACTCTGAACCAAGAAATGCTATTAAATATCCTGCGCAGAGATGTAAAGGACGAAAGGGTTATCCAATGGATAAAGAGATACCTAAAGAGTGGTGTCATGGAAAACGGTATAGTCATGGAGACAGAGGAAGGATCGCCGCAAGGAGGAAATCTATCCCCGCTGCTGGCAAATGTCTATCTGAACGAGTTCGACCAGGAGTACGAGAAACGAGGAGTGGCTTTTGTACGTTACGCAGATGATATAGTATTGTTAGCTAAAAGTGAGAGAGCCGCAAAGAGACTTCTGGAAACAAGCACGAAATATCTGGAAGGGACGCTGAAATTGCAGGTGAACCAGAAGAAAAGCCGTGTAGTAAGTGTATTTGCAATCCGAAATTTTAAGTTCCTTGGCTTCACATTGGGAAAGAACGGAAAGGGCATTTATGTCCGGGTTCATGGGAAGTCATGGAAGAAAATGAAGTCAAAACTGAAAGACCTTAGTTCCCGAAGGTCTGTTCAGAGCATACGCCCATCGTTAGAAAAGATAAAGGTGTATATGCGGGGCTGGCTGAATTATTATGGAGTAGCAGATATGAAGAACCGAATAGAGGGACTGAACCAATGGCTATATCACAGAATCCGAATGTGTATATGGAAACAATGGAAGAAACCGAAAACGAAGGTAAAGAACCTGCTGAAAATGGGAGTGCCGAAAGAATTGGCATGGAAGGCAGGGAACAGCCGAAGAGGCTATTGGTTTACCACACAAACGGTAGCGGTAAATATGGCAATGACAAAAGAAAGACTGATAAACAGAGGCTATTATGATTTAGCCACAGCCTATCAGTCCGTGCACGTCAACCGTTGAAACCGCCGTGTACCGAACGGTATGCACGGTGGTGTGAGAGGACGGGAGTTAATCACTCCCTCCTACTCGATTAAGCGCCAAAATTTTGGGCGGATTGTAAATCAACTCCGCCGCCTCCATAATGGTAGTCAGGTAGTTTTTTACTACACTTTTATTTAGGAGGGCGACCATGGCCAAATACAATTCACGCCGTTCCGGACCGGAGTGGCTTCGACTTATTACCGAGTGCCGCCAGAGTGGTATGCCCGACAATGTATGGCGCTTACTTTGCTACTACATGGAAGTATTGCTTAGAACAACAGGAATAATAAACATACCTTATATAAAAGAGTATTTAGAGTTTCTTCTATGCCGCAGGCAACAATCAGGTACTTTACTAAATTCTTTTATCTAAAATATTTCAAAATATTCTCTTTTGAGCAAAATATCTCTGCTCTATTTTCACGATGAACCTATCTATACAGGCGCTTTGATTAAAAATATTTTTTTGGGAAATTGACTAATAAAGATATCTGATTTGATGAGATTAGTATTATGTGCTAGAACGTAAGAATGAATGACAAGCCAAGTGATATTATTGTATAGACTTATTGAGTAAAAAACAAATGAAAACATATAAAAAATGTAAAAAATATGAATAGTACATATAATTTATTTTATTGTATGGTTGAATTGAATTTTTATAGTCAAAATATCATGATGTCTTACAAAAATATTAATTATAAGAGCATTATACTGTAGTGTGGTCACAAACTGGTTACATTTCAAGAATTTTCCATAATTTATTTTCTTTTTTTAGCTTTCCTGTATATCAGACGGTGTGGATTAAAACCCATAAAATAAATTATAGGAAGGTGGACAATTTGTCAATAGCAAAAATGAGTATGATCCATAATTCATATCGTTATTTTACTATTTCCGTAGATAAATATCAGGACCGATGTATGAAGGGGGTTATCTATCATGCGGGAAAAACTCCGGGTATCCGTTTTGATAATTTCCTCGAAATGGTGATACATATGAATCGCATCTTTGACAGTATGGCGTGTCCAAAGCAGGCGATGGAATTGAGACAATTTTCAAATGTTGAATATCCCGAACCGGCAATCCGGGAATGTAACCGCTACCAGAATGGCAGACTGGCAACGTTCCAGGTATACGTGAAGTTTCGATACAACGCCAGCTGGCAGGGAGATATTACCTGGCTGGAAGGTGAACAGGCTGAAAGCTTTGAGAGTCTGCTCCAGATGCTTCAGTTGATTGACAGAATATTTACTGGTCAATCGGAAATGGAGAAAGACATTAAGATTACCAGAGTCTGCCAGATAGCTGTTAATTCCTCTGAAAAGGGTCTGCTAATAGGAAGGGTACAGAACGCAGTTATTAATCGTTTGGAGAAGTTTAAGGGAACGATTGGCCTGGCAGATGCAATGGTACGTCTGTTTGAGGCAGGGGAGGGAGATCATGATTCCGGAAAAATCATCTCAGAGGAAACATGGGATTCCTATCGTTTAGGTGGGAAGGAAGCAACATTCCTGATAAAAATCCTGTTCAGGGAACACTCAACCTGGCAGGGAATCATTTACTGGCGTGAAACCGGTAAAAGGCAGGCTTTCAGAAGCTTTTTGGAAATGGTTATATTGATGGCTTCTGCATTGGAAAGCGGTAAGAAAAGGAGTGAGTGCGAAGATAGATCTATTACAACTAATAATAGAAAAAAAGTCCTGATGGAGGGCTAAGGAAGGAGAAAAAGTATGAAAGGACTTAGAAAAAAGTTCAGACGAGGGCTTGCCGCGTTCCTGGCATTTGTTCTGACCATGACATCGGTTAATACGGTATCATTGGCAGATGTAACAAATGCATTAGAGACAGAAAAGGCTACCTTTGTCATGAGCGGAGAAGATATCGTAGAATCCGCTCAGGCTGCTATTGACAGCGGCAACACCTTTACTTACGAGGATCTCGGAATCGAGGAGACAGGAAGTACAGCTAAAGAGTATCAGAAGCTATTTACAAATGGCACTGTATATGAAATCGCCCCTTCTTATGACCTGGATGAAGAGGAAAATGCAGACGGAGCGAATCTTCGGATGTTTATTCGGGTAAAAGGTGAAACAGAGGGGTATCAGATCACTGGAGAGGAAGAAATTATTTTCCTTTACATCAATGATTCTGAATCCAAAATTGCATTTCGTTCCAGAATCGATGACTATGTAACGGATAAGGTTACGGTTAAAGGAAATTCTTCTTTTGCAGAAACCGAAAAGCCGGCACTTGATGAGAATGGAAATGCATTGGAGGGAGATAAGCCAGCCCAGAATCAGGAGGAAGCCACTGCTCCCGAAGAGGAAAACGGAAGTGTAGAAGAGACGAAGGAGCCAGAAACAGAGGCACCGACACAAGTTCCGGAAACAGAAGAATCGATACAGGAACCTGAGACAGAAGCACCAGTGCAGGAACCGGAAACAACAGCTCCTGCAAAAGAGCCGGAGACAGAAGCGCCCACACAGGAAGAAATAGAAAAGCCAACGCAGGCTCCGGTACAGGAACCAGAGACTCAGGCTCCGGAAACTGAGGCTGTAACACAGGCCCCGGAAGTACAGGAACCAGAAACAGAAGCACCTGCACAGGAACCGGAAACGGAGGCACCGGCACCGGAAGCAGAGACAGCAGCACCGGATACAGCCAATGAAACTGCATCGATTATAAGGAATAAAACCTTCACTTTAACAACTGCAATGGAAGCAGCTCCAGGAGAATCAGATGTATCAATTGTAGATGAAGAGATACCGAAAGCGGATAGTCCGAAACTGGATGCAGAAGGAAATAATTCTTCAGAAAGCCCTGCAGCAGTAAGTACAGGAAGTAATGCAGATAAAGGTGATCATACCGATTCTGGAGAGAATAAACCTTCAGAGAAGATCGAAGGCAAGACCTATGGTCATGTATTGCTCAATGAAGAGAGTTATGCGAAAGCATATGTAACGACTCTTAATAAAATGGGGGTATCTGTTGAAGTAACGGAAGGATTAGCTCTTACGATTCATCACAATGCGTTTTATAATGATAAAGATATATCAGAAGATGAAGTGGTTAGAGGGCTGAAGGAAGGGGATGTGATTAATCCGGCGGATTATGCCTGGAATAAAGATTTTCTTACCTATGCGGGTAGCAGTCAGGATAGTATTGTTATAAGCAGCCAGACTGAGAATAGAGTAGATTTATATTATAACGCAATAGCTGAAGAAAAATCAGAAGATGAGGTGACAATCACAGGTGCTATCCCCAGGAGCTATTTTCGATCAGTAAAAGCAGATGATAATACTACACCTGGTAAGGTATTTCCGACGAAGACAGCAGAGTGGGTAGATGAAGCTAATGGCATCGGCAAGATTAATTTTACAATATATGGAAACCCGATTAGACGAGGCAGTGATGTTATTTTAGTTATTGACAGTTCTGGTAGTATGGAAGGAGAAAAATGGTCAACAGCTAAGACTGCTGCAAAAGGGTTCATAGATAATTTATATCAGAATAAAGATGGGGTTGTGTCTGACGATAGAATTGCTATTGTTGATTTTGATAGCTCGGCAAAGGCTTATCCTGGAACAAATAGTGGATCGGAGACTTTTTTAAAGGTTGATGATAAAATTACGATAAAAAACAAAACTTATTCAGCAAAAGATTATTTAAAATCATACGTTTTGGATTCCCAAATGAAAGATACGGGTGGAACAGACTATAATAAGGCATTGCAAACGGCTCAGAGCGTAATTAATAATCGTAGGGATAGCTCCAGACCAGCATATATAGTATTTATGAGTGATGGAGAGCCAAATGGTTATTGGGACTGGCTTACGTATCGTTATTACGATGGACAGAAATATGCGACAGAATTAAAAAGTGATGGTGTTACTATCTATTCTCTCGGATTAAATATTGGTTCAACAAATTTCAATAAGTTTATTGTTCCATTAGCTTCCGATCCTACATCAACATATGCTAAAAATATAGTTAAAACAAGCGATCTGGTAGGCATCTACGACGCCATCGCCAGTTCCATTAAAATCGCCGGAACCGAAGCAACCATCACCGACGTAATCAATACAGAAGCCTTCGAGATTGCAGCGGACTACAACAATGGCATGTGGTATGAAGCAAGCACAGGTACCGTAAGTAAAAGTTCAGACAATAAAACGGTTACATGGGATTTTGGCAATATTTCTGCCAATAAGGAAACACTTACTATCTATATTAAAGTAAAAGATACCGTGCCGGGCGGAACCGCACCGGATACGAACAAAGAAGCCAGAGTCGATTATACGGATCCTGATGAACAGTCACAGACTCAGGATATCCCAAGCCCCAATCTGGCGGTTGGAGATGTTGGTACCATTACATTAAACTACTATCTGGTTAATGAAAATGGTGTTACAATCAATGGAACCGGTGAAGTGATTGATTTCGAACGCCGTCAGCAGCTGGGAACACAGCTCTATAGAGATGCACCTCAGAAGTTTGGCAGCTATTCCGTCCCGGCGCCGTCAACCATAGAATATAATGGCATTCAATATCAGTATGTGGCAGCGAGCGCAGACCATGATGGAAGCAGTAGTCCTGCAAATGTAGAACTGAGTCCTGCTAAAAAGGCAGTTCATTTATACTATGGATATCAGCAAATCAAAGATGTCACAGTAACCTTTAATGGAAATGGAGGTACGCCAAGCGCAGGCAGTGTGACAGTACCGAAAGATACTTCTTTGGGCAGCCAGATTGCAACTGCGGAACGTGATGATCACAATTTCCTCGGCTGGAATACACAGCCGGATGGTACAGGAAGTTCCTTTACTTCTAATACCATCGTTACAGATGACATCACTGTATACGCACAGTGGCAGAAAAAGCAGGCGCTGACCATTAAGGCCTCTGATGTAGAAAAAGTTTATAATGGTGAAACGCAGTCTGTATCAGCAGAAGGTTACGAATGGAGCGGCTTAAAAGCAGGTCATAAAATTATAAATATTAAAACCATCGGTTCTGGCCGCGATGTGAAAGACGGCGGCTATCCGATCACCTTCACAGACACTGCGAAAATTGTAAATGGCTCAGGTGTAGATGTAACAAAAGAATATACAATTACAACAGAGCCGGGAACTTTGACTATTTTACCGAAAGCAGTGACGATTACGGTAGATAACAGTTCTAAGTATTATAATTCCAATGACCCGGTTTTCACCGGTAAGGTAGAAGGTCTTGTAAACCAAACGGATCTTGGCAATGTAACATATGTGAGAACGAATGAAGCTGAGGACGTAGGCGTTTATGAAAAGGTGCTTGCTGCTAAGTATATTGAAAATAAGAACTATGCAGTAACGGAGACCAGAGGCAATTTTGAAATTAAAGTAGCTACGATGCCGGGTGCTTCGTTAACAGCGAAGGGCGGCAGCTGGCCATATGACGGAAAGGCACATTATGCGGCGGCAAGTCTTAATAAGGCGGATGGCTATACCGTATACTACAAAGTAAAAGACGGTGAATGGACAATCGATCCGCCAAGCGTGACCAATGTGTCGGAAGGCGTTGTAACCGTATCTGTAAAAGCGACACGAAAGGGCTATGTGGATCTGGTGACTGATGATGTCAAGTTACAGATCACAAAGAAGCCGGTGACTATCACTGTAAAAAATGCTGAAAAGACCTTTGGTGAAGCGGACCCTGTTTTTGAAGGAACAGTACAGGGGCTTGTAAAAGATACAGATCTCGGTGAAGTCACTTATAAAAGAACGAATAGTACCCAGAATGTAGGAACCTATAACAAAGTCCTGATTCCGGAGTACACAGAAAACACCAATTATGACGTAACTGTAAATAAAGGTGACTTTACCATAAAACCGGCAAAGGATCCGGAAGCAGACTTAAAGATAGCCGGCGGCAGTTGGGTATATGACGGAAAAGAGCACAAAGTTAAGCTGAATGTCATAGATTCTGCACTGGCGGCTCTCAAGAGATATAAAATTGAATACAGTACCGATGGAGGCCTGACCTGGTCGAAGGAAGTACCGGGAGTCACGAATGTAACCGACGGAACAATTACTGTAATTGCCAGAGGAACACGTGAAGGCTATGAAACGCTGGTATCAAACACAGCCGATTTGTCGATTACTCCGGCTCCGGTAACGATTGAGGTTGATGATGCATTTAAGTATTTTGGAGAGAAGGATCCCGACTTTACAGGAGCGCCAAAAGGGCTTGTAAAGGCCGGAGACATCGGAACCATAACTTACAGCAGAACCAATAAAGATGAAGATGTAGGTGTATATTTGGAAGTATTGACTGCATCTTATACTCCAAATACCAATTACGATGTAACCATAGCTGAAGGTGATTTCGAAATCAAAAAAGCATCGATCGAGGGTGCTGTACTGACAGCAGTTGGCGGAGAATGGACTTATGATGGAGATGCACATGCGGCAAAGGCCAGTTTAGAGAATGCATCTGGGTATACAATCTATTATAAGACCGGAAACAGTGAATGGACTACTGCAGCACCAAGTGTGACGAATGTAGTAGAAGGTACTGTAACAGTATCTGTAAAAGCAGACCGGTATGGATATGAAACACTGGAGGCAGACGATATAACACTTAAAATTCTGCCCAGAGATGTGACTATTCAGGTCGCGGATGCAGAGAAGTTCTTCGATAAGCCGGATCCGGCATTTAGCGGTACCGTGTCCGGATTAGTAAAAGCAGGGGATATTGGAACTGTAACTTATTTCAGAGAGAACACGGCGGAAGAAGTTGGCAAGTATCCAAAAGTGTTGTCTGCAGACTATACACAAAATGACAACTATACTGTCGATGTAAAAAAAGGTAATTTTGAAATCAAGACGGCGACGATGGAAGGCGCTTCATTAGAAGCAGCCGGAGGAAGCTGGACGTACGATGGAGAAACGCATTACGCACAGGCAAAACTTACAAACGCTGATGGCTATACCATCTATTATCAGGTGGGTAATGGCGAATGGAAGAAGGAAATACCAGGTGTCACCAACGTATCAGAGGGTGAATTAACTGTATCAGTGAAGGCAGTGAAAGATGGCTATGTAGATCTTGTGACCGAGGATGTCAAACTTGTCATTACGCCAAGAGAAGCCACGATCGTTGTAAGTGATGCAGAAAAGTTCTTCGATGAAAATGATCCGTTATTTAGTGGAACAGTGAATAATCTGGTAAAGACGGGCGACCTGGGAACTGTTAGATATTACAGAACCAATGATGAAGAGGCAGTAGGAACTTATACCGAAGTATTAACGGCAGATTATACCGCCAACGACAACTATCATGTAAGCGTACAGAATGGCGACTTTACGATTAAGACCGCTTCTGTTACGGGGGCAGAATTAACTGCGACCGGAGGAAGATGGATCTACGACGGCGCGGCCCATGCAGCAGCCGGAGAAGTAGAGAACGCATCCGGCTACACGGTTTACTACAAAGTTGGAAACGGTGGGTGGACCACAGATGCCCCGAGTGTCACCAATGTAGCGGACGGAATTGTAACGGTATCTGTAAAAGCAACCAGAACCGGTTATGAAGAGCTGACAGCTGCCCCGGTTACACTGGAAATTATTCCAAAGGATGTAACGATTATCGTTGATCCTGCGGAGAAGTTCTTTGATGAGGCGGATCCGAAGTTTACAGGAACCGTGACAGGGCTTGTAAAGGATGGCGATTTAACAGGGCTGACCTATGTCAGAACCAACGATGATGAGGAGGTCGGCATTTATGAGGGAGTACTTGCGGCGGCCTATATCCAAAACACGAACTACAATGTAACCGAGCACAAGGGAACGTTTGAAATCAAGACAGCGACCATAAAGGATGCCAAAGTGACGGCAGCCGGAGGAAGCTGGATCTATGATGGAAACGCTCATGCGGCTACTGCATCTCTTAGAAATGCAGATGGATATACCATTTACTACAAAGCCGGTAACGGCGACTGGACCACAGCTGCCCCGAGTGTCACCAATGTGGCAGATGGAATTGTAACCGTATCCGTCAAGGCAACAAAGACAGGATATACAGATTTAATAACAGAAGATGTAACGATTCAGATTACAAAGAAGCCTGCGGCCATTACGGTAAACAATGCGGAGAAGTTCTTTAACGAGGCGGATCCGGTATTTACCGGAAGCGTAACAGGGCTGGTAGCGGACGGCGATCTCGGAAGCGTAACCTATGTGAGAACCAACAGTGCATCAGGTGTGGGAACGTATGAGAAGGTGCTGGATGCCGTTTACACGGACAACACAAACTACGAAGTAACCGTAAAACGCGGCGACTTTAAGATTAAGGAAGCGAAGGACCCGGAGGCAGAGCTTAAGATTGCCGGAGGAAGCTGGATCTATGACGGTAAAGAGCACAAAGTCAAACTGGACGTCATCGATTCCGTTCTGGCAGCGCTGAAGAGATACAAGATCGAATACAGTACGGACGGAGGAAATACCTGGTCTGAGACTGTACCGGGAGTCACCAATGTAGCAGAAGGAACCGTAACTGTGACCGCAAGAGGAACCCGTGAAGGTTATGAGACCCTGGTATCCAACGAGACAACGATCCAGATCACAGCCAGAACTGCAACGATCCGGGTAAAGGATGCGGAGAAGTTCTTCGATGAAACGGATCCGGCATTTACAGGAACAGAAGAGAACCTGGTAAAAGCAGGGGATCTCGGAACGGTAACCTACAGAAGAACCAATACAGACGAAGCGGTCGGAACGTATCAGAAGGTGCTGACAGCTGAGTATACGCCGAACACCAACTATCTTGTAACTGTCGTAAAGGGAAATTTCGAAATTAAAACAGCCTCCATAGAAGGAGCAAAGGTCAGCGCTGTCGGAGGAAGCTGGATCTATGACGGAACAGCCCATGCAGCGGAAGCGGCCCTGGAACATGCATCCGGCTACACGGTATATTACAAAGCCGGTAACGGAGACTGGACCACAGAGGCCCCGAGTGTGACCAATGTACTGGAAGGAACCGTAACGGTATCCGTAAAGGCGACGAGAAGCGGCTATGCAGATTTAATGACAGACGATGTAACCTTAAAGATTACACCGAGAAAAGCCACGATTACAGTGGATCATGCAGATAAGTTCTTTGACGAGCAGGATCCGGATTTTACCGGAACAACAGCAAACCTTGTCGCATCCGGAGATCTGGGAACTGTAACGTATAAGAGAACCAACACAGACGAGGCAGTCGGAACGTATCAGAAGGTACTGACCGCAGAATATGAGTCAAACAGCAACTACGTTGTAATTGTAGAAAAGGGAGATTTTACCATTAAGACGGCAATCATAGAAGATGCGGTGCTGACAGCAGCCGGAGGAAGCTGGATCTATGACGGAATGGCCCACGAAGCAAAAGCAGAGCTTACTAATGCACCTGGCTATACGATCTACTATAAGGCAGGAAACGGCGAATGGAGTACAACAGCTCCGAGTGTAACCAACGTGGACGATGGAACCGTAACGGTATCTGTGAAGGCGACGAGAACCGGTTATGAGGATTTAGCAGCTGAAGATGTGACGATCACCATCACAGCAAGGCCGGCAACGATTGTTGTAGACAACAAGTCTAAATCTTATAGTGATATTGACCCGTTATTTACCGGTCAGATTCAGGGATTGATTGCCGACGGAGATTTAGGCAGCGTGGTTTACCACAGAATTGATGCGGATAAGAACAAAGAGGCGGTTGGTGCAGATATTACATTGACTGCAAGCTACCGTGAAAATTCCAACTATAAGGTAGAAGTTATAAACGGCAAGCTGAACATTACTGCGTTAAATACTAACACGGTGAATGTGACAGGAGAGACAGTAACTTATGATGGAAAGACACATGGACTGAGAGAAGTGACAGCGCTGAAGGAAGGTTCCACCATTCTTTATTCGGTGGATAACCAGAACTTTAGTGAGACAGCACCTGTATTTACAGAAGCAGGGAATCATACAGTCTATGTAAAGGCTGTCAATCCTAATTATGATGATACGGCAGTTGTAACAGGTATTGTAGTCATTCAGAAACGAGAGATAACAATTACGGCAGCCAGTGCGGAACGGAGATACAACGGATTAGAGTTAACCGCACCGACAGCGGCCATTACGAATGGAACGCTTGCAGACGGCCAGGTTCTGGGATCAGTCAAAGTGACAGGTTCACAGACAGCGGTTGGCAGCAGCCAGAATGTAGCCAGCGATGCAGTGATTGTGGCGAATGATGAGGAAGTTACAGCTAATTATCACATCACTTATCTGGCAGGTACTCTTAGAGTAACGTCAGGCAGCAGCGGAGGTGATAACGGCGGCGGAGGCGGAGATACTCCGAATCCTAATAAGCCATACGTTCCGGGAGGTCCTGGAACTGTAACGATTGAACCGGGCGAAGTACCGTTGGCGAATTTACCTGAGGGCAGCCCGGCAGACAACTTAGTTCTGATCGATGATGGCAACGTACCGCTTGCAGGTCTTCCTAAGACCGGCGACCGTGCAGGAGCGCATGCAGGTCTGGCGGCAGTGCTTTCCGGATTCCTGATGGCAGCATTTGCAGTGCTGAGCAGCAAGAAGAAAGAAGAGAACTAACGCCCAGAACTAAAAAATAAGAAGATATAAACGGCGGCGGCCTGGCAGATAATCACTTCTGCCAGGCCGCCGCCTTCTGTATCCATTCATTTCTGTTTCACTATTTTTCGGTCAGCATCTCTACCTGCGCCACCACCTGGCTGATATAAGCGCTCAAAGGAAGCTCTTCGCAGCCTACCACGTAATGATTGCACTTATTTACCGGTATCAGGATTTTCTTTGCCTGGCTGGAACCGATGGCTTCCGCCATGGCCGGCGTGATCTCACCGAGCAGTGAGTTGGGGATTACGATGCCGATCGGGCCGATAATAATGTCTGCGCTCCGGCTGGCCACTACCACGGGATTTTCACCGGTTGCACCGGCGTCGGCACCGGCTTTCAGCATGGATGAGGTAGCGATGGAGTTTGTTCCGATCGCTGTTATTTCAAGTTCCGGATGGGATTTTTTTAACTGGACGATAACGGCATGTCCCATTTTGCCGCCCTGTCCGTCAATTACGATAAGTTTCATTTGTACATTCCTCTTCACTGTAAGATTTCTTTATCATTATAAAGCATTCCCATCGGGTTTACAAGAACGGTTGCGCGAGTCTTCTTTCCCTGTTTACGGAATGACTTACCTTGTAGTATAATTAAAACGATCAATGCGGAGGTACATAACAGATCCGCAATCACAGAAACAGGAGGAAGTTATCATGTATGTAGAAAACAAAAATGTTCCGCTTACAGACTTAGGCGGCGGTGTGGTGCGAAAGGTTCTGGCATACAGTGAGAATTTAATGAATGTGGAACTGAAGTTTGAAAAAGGAGCCATCGGCGTCAAACACAGCCATCCTCATGAGCAGATCGGCTATATCATCTCGGGTTCCCTGTTATTTCAGGAGGAGGGAAAGGAAGATAAAGTTCTGGTAACAGGAGACAGCTACTATGTAGAGCCGAATGCAGTACATGGCGTGGTGGCGTTGGAAGACACCATGCTGCTGGATATCTTTACACCGATGAGAAAAGATTTTGTGGAATAAGGAATCAAAACAAAAAAGAATCGTAGAAAAAGAATCATAAAAAAGAAGCCCGGAAGTACATACATATCTACCGGACTTCTTTTTTTCGTGCGGCTTCCTTATTTCTCCTTATGAGGCAGTCTGCCGCGCAGAAAGCGTTTCTTTAGTTTGTTCCAGTTAAACGGTATCAGCGGATAGATATAGCTCTTTCCTGCAATCGTCTTATTAAATATGACTGCGCAGACGGAGAGGATGACTCCGATGGCAAAGCCCCAGTAATTAAAGACGGCGGTAAGGACCAGCAGGATCATTCGCATGAATTTGAATGCATAGCCCAGTTCGAAGCTGGCCTGGGAATAGTTTGCAACGGTGACGAAGGCCATATAGAGCATGGTTTCGCTGTTGAACCAGCCGGATTTTACGGAGTATTCCCCCAGAACGATACCGGCGATCACACTGAGCGGTGTGGTCAGCATACTGGGCGTATTGACGGCGGCCAGCCTCAGACCGTCGATGGCAAACTCCAGTATGAGCAGCTGAAAGATAAGCGGTACATGAGGCGGTTCAGACAATTGAATGAACTCCAGCCAGGATGGGATGGCATCCGGATTCTGCATCAGCAGCAGCCACAGCGGCGTTAAATAAAGTGTCAGCACGGAGATGGCCATACGTGACAGACGCAGATAGGTTCCCGTTACCGGAGGGAAATAGTAATCGTCGGCCTCCTCGATGATATCGAAGACAGATGAGGGCAGAATCATGGCGGCAGGAGAGTTATCTACCAGAATAATGATGTTTCCCTCCAGGATTGAGGCGGCCGCAGTGTCAGGGCGTTCGGAGAATTTAAACTTTGGAAATGGATTATACCATTTATGCGGATAAAGGCATTCCGCCAGGCTTTCCTGGTTCATGGTCAGCGCGTCTACTTCCAGTTTATTGATCCTGTCCTTGATCATGGCCAGAAGCTTTTCATCTATCCGGCCCTGCATGTAGCAGAGGGCGATATCGGTGTGAGAACTCTCTCCGGCGCTGGTAATCTCCATGGTAAGCTTCGGATCGCGGATACGGCGGCGGATCAGGGCCGTGTTGAAAATAAGAGTTTCCACAAACCCGTCACGGGAACCGCGAAGCACCTTGTCCTTTTCCGGTTCCGATACGCCGCGGGCCGGATAGGTGCGGCAGTCGATGGTGAAGCAGCAGTCATATCCATCGATAAACAGGCATGACACACCCATGAGAAGCTGGCCGATCATCTCAGAATCACTCCTGACCAGTCCGACCTCTCCATAGGGCAGGTATTTTTTTGAAAATGCGTGGGCGTCTTCCGGCATGGCGTCTTCCTTCAGCGTTGAAAATGCCTGAAGAATCTTTAACCATACCTCGTCTTTGGTGAAGCCATCTATAAAATAGAGACAGGCCTCCCGCCCACCCACATGGATGACCCGGTAGACGACGTCGAAATTCGTGTCCACATTCAATTTTTCTTTCAGATAAGACATGTTATCAGAAAGCTTACTGGAAAAGTCCATATCATGGTCTCCTTTTTACTGTATTGGTAGTCCGCGGATTCCGCGGCAATGGAAGGGAATTGGTGATAAAGAAAGTATGCGCATTTTTGGTGAAAATATGTTTCATGAAAATGTGTACGCATGACAAAGACGTTTTTGCATACATTGTATAAAAAATTGCGATAATGATTCTTCCAGTCCCGTCCTTTTTTGGTGAAATACACTAAAATGATTGACTTTTTCCAGTATTGATGTTATGATTGTCCATGTGAGAAGCACAAAGGGGTGCCTTGCATGTATGATTTCAGGCATGGGGATGCCAGAATTGTATAAACTTAATAATGTGACGGTTTTAGATCGTGACGAAGGACTGCTTTCTGTGGGGGATAAGCAGTCCTTTTTTGTATCTTAAAAATGTGCTCCTGTGACATCAAAAAGCCGTTCGGCAGATTTCCTTCTGAACATGAAAAAAACCGCCGGAACCTTATAAAAGAAAGGTTACCGGCGGTTTCGCATGGAGACAACAGGGCTCGAACCTGCGACCTTCTACACGTCAAGCAGATGCTCTCCCAGCTGAGCTATATCTCCATACCGTTATTTTAATCGATAGGGGCAAAAAAATCAATAGTAAGAATAAAATTTTTTAAGTTGTCTTAATTTGTATTGATGGAAGCGGGAATTTTACATATAATAGCATTAGACTGCTTCAGATAAGACAAGGAGAGGAGCTTTTTACGATGTGGAGGAAGTTAAGGAAGAACAGGCGTTTTCGAACAGTTATGACGACGGTGGCGGTTATTGGTTCCGCGCTGCTTCAGACATTCGTCATTCAGGCGTTCATAAGGCCGGCAGGGCTGCTGTCCGGCGGATTTACGGGAATTGCGATCCTGATTGACCGGGTGACCTCCCTGTTCGGCGTCAATATATCGACTTCCCTGGCCATGGTGATTTTGAATATTCCGGTGGCCTGGGCCTGCAGCAGGAGCATCAGCCGTCGGTTTACATTTTTTTCACTGCTCCAGGTATTTCTGGCCAGTATTTTTTTGAAGCTCTTTCACTTTTCTCCGATTTTCGAGGATGTGATTTTGAATGTGATTTATGGGGGCGTACTGTACGGATTCTGTATCGTGCTGGCTTTAAGAGGCAATGCGTCCACAGGCGGAACGGACTTTATTGCCCTTTACGTATCCAATAAGACCGGGAATTCCATCTGGAGCTATGTATTTGCCGGAAACGTGGTGCTTCTGTGCATCTTTGGTGCCATTTTCGGCTGGGATTACGCAGGGTACTCCATTCTGTTCCAGTTTGTGTCCACGATGATTGTGTCTACGTTCCATCACCGCTATGAGCGGGTGACGATGCAGATTACCACCTCCAAAGGTCCGGAGATCACGAACGCTTACGTAAAGACCTTCCGGCACGGCATATCCTGTGTGGATGCCATCGGAGGCTACAGCAAAAAACACATGTACCTGCTTCATACCGTGGTGTCCTCCTACGAGGTGGAGGATATCATCACTCTGCTTCACGAGGTGGACGACCATGTAATCGTTAATATGTTCCGGACCCAGCAGTTTTACGGCGGTTTTTACCGTGCCCCGATGGAATAGGGCTAATCCTGTTTTTAACGGTTCCGTCTGCGGAATCCATACCAGTGGTATTTTTTCAGCTTGGAAAACCAGTTAAAATAAAAGAAAAACAGGATAGAAGTGATAACCCATGTCAGCGGGTAGCTGAAAATAACAGTCTGAATCGTCGGGCGAAGCGGTACCGCGGCCCAAATCCAGACGACACGCAGCGCACAGACGCCCAGGCAGGTGATGATCATGGGAATCCAGCAGTCACCGACGCCTCGCAGGGAGCCGGAATAGATCTCGATGCAGACGTAGGTGAAGAAGGTCGGAACGAGATACTGCAGGATCTCGGTTCCTTTTTCGATCACCGCCGCGTCTGTTGTGAACAGCAGGTAAATATAGCTTCCGCCGCAGTACAGCAGGATGCTTAACAGGAAGGTGGCGGCAAAGCTCATGGCCAGACACACGTGTACTCCCTTATGAACCCTGTCCTTTTTCCCGGCGCCGTAGTTCTGTCCCACGAAGGTGGTGACGGAGATACCAAAGGCGTTGATGATCATCCAGAATACACTGTCGATCTTGCCGTAGGCGGTCCAGGCTGCGATGGTATCGGTTCCCAGCGCGTTGACGCTGGATTGTATGATGACATTGGAGGCGGAGTACATGACAGACTGAAGCCCTGCAGGGAAGCCGATCTGGATAATCCGCTTCAGCATGTCCAGATCCAGCCGGATGGACTTTGGAATCAGGTGGTACGATTCCTTCGTCTTCATCAGTACGATGATCACCAGCACGGCGCTGACTAACTGGGAGAGGATGGTGGCCAGCGCGGCTCCCATAACGCCCATGTGCAGACAGACGACGAAGACGATGTCCAGGATAATATTGGTAAAGCAGCTGGCAATCAGGAAGTACAGCGGCCGTTTTGAGTCCCCGATCGCCCGCAGGATACCGGCTCCCATATTATAGATCAGGTTTCCGATGACTCCCAGAAAATAGATTCTCATGTACAGGACCGCATGATTTAGGATGTCGTCCGGAGTTCCCATGGCGGATAAGGCCCACGGCGCGCCGGCCACGCCGATGACCATGAGCACGATGCCTCCGGCAATGGAAAATGCGATCGACGTATGGACCGCCCTGCTTACCCGGTCCGGCTGTTTGGCGCCGTAAAACTGGGAAATAATTACGGTGGCGCCGGAAGAAAGCCCTACGAAGAACCCCACAAGAAGATTGATCAGGGTTCCCGTAGGACCTCCTACGGCCGCCAGTGCTTCCTTCCCAACGAAGCGCCCTACAATCACGGCATCAGCGGTGTTGTAGAGCTGCTGGAAAAACGTTCCGAATAAAATTGGAAAGAAAAACAGAAGAAGCTGTTTCCAGATTACTCCTTCTGTAATTTGATTCTGCCCTATGGCATTCTGTGTCCTGCTTTTCTGACTCATATCCCGTTCCTCTTACTGTAAAAAATTATGTATTCTGATCTCATTATACAGGCAGAAAAGAGAAAACACAATCCCCATACCATATTCTTATTTTGCAGCTTCAGCTTTGGACAGCGCCTTGTCGACTGCTTTTAAGAGGACGGTGGAGGTGTAGCGTGTCTCATCGGAATAGGAGATGTTTTTGGTAGACTGGTTCTTTACAATCTGCTCCGAGAGAGTGTCCATGGCCGGCTGCATCAGCGGATACATGGTGGTGACTGCTTCGCTTAGAGGAACGAGGGTGACCGATGTAATTTTATCCGCGTCCACGGTTACTTCCACATTGACATCCTGGTTATTCAGCGTGATTGCCGAAGAGTAAACTCCGGGTACATAGGCGGCCGCTTCTCCGGAAGTGGGAACGGTATCTTTTTTCGGCCGGAACATAATAAGAAACAGTGTGATTAACAGGATTCCGAGGCCGACAAAGATGGCGGTGTAGATGATTTCTTTCATCCGCAGTACAACAATTTTTGTTTTAGAGCTCATATAAAATAAGGTCCTCCGAACGGGTTTTGATATAATGTATTCTGCTTGGGGGCGGTTTATGTTATACTATTCCTTACAGTGAGAAAAGACTTGACAGAGAAGGAGCATCAGAAGAGATATGTCCATACAGCTGCTTTTAGGCGGTTCCGGTTCCGGAAAGACGCACCGCCTGTATACTGATTTAATAAAAGATTCCATGGAGAATCCGGATACAAAGTATTTTGCCATTGTCCCGGAGCAGTTTACCATGCAGACGCAGAAGGAGATTGTGACGCTGCATCCGAACCACGGGGTGATGAATATTGATATTGTCAGCTTTCAGCGCCTGGCATACCGTGTTTTCGAGGAGCTTGCCATCGTAAATCCGGACGTTCTGGATGATATGGGGAAATCCATGATCTTGAGAAAGGTGACGGGGGGAAAGCAGAAGGAGCTGCCGCTGTATCAGTCGCATTTGAACCAGAACGGCTTTATCGGTCAGTTAAAGTCCATGCTTTCTGAGCTTTACCAGTATGGAATCACGCCGGATATGCTGGAGGCGAAGATTCCCGAGACGACCAGCCCCATGCTTCGCCAGAAGCTGGAGGATATCTCCGTGATATACAAGGCGTTTCAGGAGTATATCAGGGACCGCTATATTACGACGGAGGAGATTCTGGATGTGCTTTGCAGGCATCTGCCGGAATCAAAGCTGATCAGGGACAGCGTGATCACCCTGGACGGCTATACCGGCTTCACACCGGTCCAGTACCGCCTGCTGGATCTTTTTCTCCGTTACAGCAGGCGGGTGGTGGTGACCGTGACCGTCGATCCAGCCGTGCCGGAGCGGGGAAAAAGAGGAGTGCAGGATTTATTTTACATGAGCTGTGAGATGATTGATAAGTTAAACGCGCTGGCCCGTCAGAATCACGTGAAGCGGGAACTGGATATCGTACTCGACGAGCATCCGGCCGTCCGGTACCGCAGGGGAGCAAAGAGGCGGGCGGAACAGGAGGCGCGGGTGGAGCGGAAGGCGCTGACGGTCTCTCCAGCTTCTTCCGCCCTCGATTTTCTGGAACAGAATCTTTACCGCTACAGCGGCCGCGTGTATTCCGGCAAAGCGGAGGAGATCCGCCTGGTGCAGGCTGTGAATCCGGCGGAGGAGATCTCCTGTGTGGTCCGTGAGATCGGAAAAATGCTGCGCGAGGGTTACCGGTACCGCGATATGGCGGTGATCACCGGTGATATCGGAAGCTTTGCGGGAGAACTGATTCATCAGTTTGATGCGTCGGAGATCCCTTACTTTCTGGATGACAAAAAGAGTATTCTGAAAAACCCCATGGTCGAGCTGGTGCGCGCGGCCCTGGAGACGATTCAGAAGGATTTCTCATACGAAACCATGTTCCGCTACTTAAGAACCGGCCTCGTGGTGAAGCCGGAGGATGAGCGTAAGCTGGACCGGCTGGAGAATTACGTGATCGCCATGGGAATCCGGGGACATAAGCGGTGGAACACCCCCTGGGAGGGCTGGTACCGCGGCGGCAGGGATTTGAATTTAGAAGAGTTAAACCAGCTCCGGGAAGAGATTATGGCGCCTCTCACGGCCTTTATCGAAGCATTCCGGGAAGAGGGCAGAACGGTTCGCACGATGAGCGAGGCTGTGGTGCGTCTGCTGGAAGCGCTTTCAGTGGAAGAAAAGCTGCTGGCCAGAGAGTCCGCATTTCAGGAACAGGGAGAGTTTGGACTCTCTAAGGAATACGGTCAGGTGTACGGCCTCGTCGTCGATCTGATGGATCGTCTCGCCAGGCTTCTGGGGGAGGAGAAGGTGAGCCGGAGGGAGTATGCGGAGATTCTGGACGCAGGATTTTCTGAAATTAAGGTGGGCCTGATTCCGGCGGCTGTAGACCGGATCGTGGTTGGAGATATTACCAGAACTCGTCTGGATCATATCAAGATTCTGTTTTTTATCGGGGTGAATGACGGAATTGTACCGCAGAAGAAGGAAAACAGCAGCCTGTTTACCGATAAGGAGCGGGAATTCTTAGGCAGCCATCACATCGAGCTGGCTCCCACCGTGCGGGTGGAGAGCTTCCGGCAGAGATTTTATCTGTATCTCGCCCTGACGAAGCCGGAGGAACGGCTTTACCTTTCTTATTCGGCCATGGATGCGTCGGGGAAGAGCCTGCGGCCGTCTATTTTGCTGGGAGAATTAAAAAAGCTGTTTCCGCAGCTGACTGCCGTGGCCGCGTCGGATGAAGTAGCGGGGATACCGTTTTCCATAAGAGAGGCCAGAGGAAGGCTGACCCGCGGGCTCCGGAATTACGGGATCAGCCGGGAGGATTCGGAGTTTCTGGAACTGTTCCGCCATTTTATGATGAATGAGGAGCAGAGGGAGAGTGTGGAGAAGCTGGTGGATGCGGCGTTTTATGCCTATGAGGAGCGTGGAATCGGTAAGATGGCGGCGAAGGCGCTGTACGGCACCGTGCTGGGAGGCAGCGTCACGAGGCTGGAACAGTATGCGTCCTGTGCCTATGCCCACTTTTTAAATTACGGTCTGGAACTGGCGGAGCGTCAGCAGTATGAGCTGGCTGCCATGGATATCGGCAATCTGTTTCACGATTCCATCGATCTCTGCTTTAAGCGGATGAAGGAACAGGGAGGGGACTGGAAGACCATCGGAGAAGAGGAGCGGAAGGCGCTGGTGCACGGTGTCGTGACCGAAGTGACGGAGGAATACGGCAATACGATATTGAAGAGCTCCGCCAGAAACGCCTGGCTGGCCCGCAAGGTGGAGAAAATCACGGACCGCACCATATGGGCGCTGGCGGAACAGCTGAAGAAAGGCGATTTCACACCGGTAGGATTCGAGGTTTCCTTCTCGGCCGCAGATAACTTAAAGGCGATGAAAATCCCTCTTTCAGAGGCGGAGGCCCTGCATTTGAAGGGGCGTATCGACCGTATGGACTTATGCGAGGACGAGGAACACATCTATGTAAAGATTATCGATTATAAATCCGGCGGGACTTCCTTTGACTTAACCGCACTTTATTATGGCCTGCAGCTTCAGCTGGTGGTCTATATGGATGCGGCCCTGGAGATGGAGGAACGGCGCAATCCGGACAAGACGGTGATTCCGGCCGGTATATTCTATTATAATATCAACGACCCGGTGATTGAGCGGGAAGGCGATATGTCGCCGGAAGCCATCGACAGGCGGATTTTAAAAGAACTGCGTATGAACGGCCTGGTAAACAGCGAGCTGGAGGTCATCAGCCATCTGGATCATGAAATTGAGACGGAGTCCGATGTCATTCCGGTGGCGATGAAGAACGGTCTGATTCAGGAGGCGAAATCGTCTGTAGCGGGCGGAAACCGGTTCTCTGCTTTAAAGCGATATGTCAATGAGAAGCTGAAGACTGAGGGACGCGAAATACTGGACGGAGTCGTGGCGGTGAATCCGTACAAGCAGGGAAATAAGACGGCCTGCGACTACTGTCCGTACCATGCGGTGTGCGGTTTCGATTTAAAGACTTCCGGTTTTGGCTTCCGGAAATTCAAACCACTGAAATCAGAAGAAATATGGCCGGTCATAGAAGGAGAGCAGCAGGATGGCAATTAACTGGACAAAAGAACAGAAAGCGGTTATTGAAAGCAGAAACCGCAATCTTCTCGTTTCCGCTGCGGCGGGCAGCGGAAAGACGGCAGTTTTAGTGGAGCGGATCATCCGCATGATAACAGAGGGGAAGAATCCCCTGGACATTGATCAGCTTCTCGTCATGACCTTTACGAAGGCGGCGGCGGACGAGATGAGGGAGCGTGTGCTTCTGGCCGTCGATGAAAAACTGAAGGAGGACCCTGAAAACAGCCATCTGCAGATGCAGGCAGCCATGATACCGTATGCGCGGATTACCACCATCGACAGCTTCTGCCTGGGAATTATCAGGGAGCACTATAACCGTCTGGATATCGATCCCGCCTTCCGCGTGGGAGATGAGGGAGAACTTCTTCTGCTCCGCGGTTCCGTGATGGAGCAGATGCTGGAGGACTATTACGAGGCCGGGGACGAGGAATTTTCACGGTTTGTGGAAACGTATGCCACAGGCAAATCGGACCGGGGCATCGAGGATCATATCATGGCCGTCTACAATTTTTCCGGCAGTAATCCGTGGCCGGAGGAATGGCTTACGGCCTGTGAAACGGAGCTGGAGAACTGTGAGGAAGAACGGCTCATGGAGACGGAGTGGATGCATTTTCTGATGTGGGATGTCGCAATGCAGACCGGGGAGCTGTGCGCCCAGCTGGAGGAGGCAGTTACCGTCTGTGAAGAGGAAAACGGCCCTACGGCCTATATTCCCATGCTGACATCAGATTTACGTATGCTGCGGGAGATTGGAAAGGCGGAAGATTACGCCAGTCTTAACGAACTGTTAGGCTGCGCAGCCTTCGACCGTCTGGCCTCTATCCGGAGTAAGGATATTGACGCGGACAAGAAGGCGTTTGTGACGGGCTGCAGGGACCGGGTAAAGAAGGCGGTCGGAAAGCTCCGTGATTTGTACTGCTTTGAATCCATGGAAACCGTGGTACGTGATATGAGGGGAACCGCGGGCGCGGTGCGGATGCTCTTAAAGCTGGCCGGAGAATTTAACGACCGGTACCAGGCGGCGAAGCAGGAAAAGAACCTGGTGGATTTCGGGGATCTGGAGCATTACGCGCTGGAGGTGCTTCTGGAGAAGCCGGACGGAGAGTCAGAGGAATGTGCGGGAGATTCTATGGATGATTCCCTGGATGCGAGCGGACGAAGGCCCTCGGCGGTGGCCGATGAATTGAGCCGCCAGTTTGAAGAAATCCTGGTGGACGAGTATCAGGACAGCAACGACGTGCAGGAGACGCTGATTCACGCCATCTCCAGGGAGCGGTTCGGAACACCCAACGTGTTTATGGTGGGGGACGTCAAGCAGAGCATCTATAAATTCCGCCTGGCCAGGCCGGAACTGTTTTTAAAGAAATATGAGTCTTATCCAAGGGAAGAAGGATTATACCAGACGATCGAGCTGCATCAGAATTTCCGGAGCCGGGACAGCGTCCTTTCCGGCATCAATGAGGTTTTCTATCAGATTATGACAAAGGGTCTGGGCGGAATCCTCTATACGGAAGACGCGGCGCTCCATCCCGGAGCGGTATTTGAGCCCACGGAAGAGACGGTGGGAGGAAAACTGGAGCTTCACCTGGTAAATACGGGAGGGATCCAGCTCAAACAGCTGGAAATGGAAAGTGATGCCTTAGATTACACATCCCGAGAGATGGAGGCCAGGCTCATCGTCAGCCGAATGAAGGAACTGGTAAATCCTGAGACCGGGTTAAAGATATGGGATAAAAAGGAGAAGCGCTACAGAACCGCCTGTTACGGCGATATGGTAATCCTTCTGCGCAGCTTAAGCGGATTTGCGGAAGATTTCGTCAATATCTTAATGAACGAGGGAATACCGGCCTATGCGGAGCGGAGAACCGGCTATTTTACCGCGATCGAGGTGGAAACGGTGCTGTGCTTCTTAAGCGTCATCGATAATCCGATGCAGGATATTCCGCTGGCAGCAGTCCTTAAGTCCCCCATGGTGGGCGCCTCAGACGAGGATCTGGCCCGTCTCATGGCTGTTTTCAAGAGAACCGCGAAAAAGGGCCAGGACAGGGGAATCTATGGGGCGTGGCTGTATTATCTGGAAAACTGCCCGGAGGAAGAGCGGGAAGAAGAGCTGTACAGAAAGCTGGCGCTGTTTTTCGATGAATTGGCGGAGTACCGGCGTATGGCCGGATACTTATCCATCCATGAGCTTTTGTATGTCATTTATGAGAATACCGGATATTACGATTATGTCGCAGCCATGCCTGCCGGAGATGCAAGGCAGGCGAACCTGGATATGCTGGTGGAAAAGGCGTCAGCCTATGAAAAGACCAGCTACTCGGGACTGTTTCATTTTATCCGCTATATCGAGAAGTTAAAGAAATACGACACGGATTTCGGAGAGGCCGCTCTGGCCGGAGACGGGAATACGGTCCGCATCCTGAGTATCCATAAGAGCAAAGGACTGGAATTTCCGATCATATTTCTGGCAGGTATGGGGAAGAAGTTTAATAAGCAGGATTTGTACGGTAAGATCCTGATTGATCCGGATCTGGGAATCGCTACGGATTATCTGGATCTGGATCTGCGGGTAAAGACATCGACGCTAAAGAAGAACGTCCTCCGGCGGCGCCTGGAGCTGGAAGCGCTGGGAGAAGAACTGCGCGTCCTGTACGTGGCCATGACCAGGGCAAAGGAAAAACTGATTATGACGGGAACGGACCGTTATCTCGATAAAAAGCTGGAGCGATTCTCCGATATTAAGAGAACAGCCGGCCAGATTCCATTTACGATTCTGTCCACGGCGGATTCGTTTCTGGACTGGCTGCTTATGAGTCTTTCCGGTAAGCTGTCGGAGTCAGCCCTTCTGTCGGAAGCAGGCGTGGAAACCGGCCTCATGACCGTGCGGGAATATTCCGTGGCTGACCTGGTTGGTGTGGAAATCGAACATCAGGCGGAGAAAAAGCTGTCAAAGGAGGAACTGCTGAACTTCGACTGCAGCCGTATTTATGATGAAGCGTATGCCGCAGGAATTTCCGCAGCATTTTCCTACCATTATCCGCATACCGCAGACATCGGCCTTCATACGAAGCTTTCCGTATCAGAACTTAAGAAGCAGGGACAGATGGTCGATGAGGAGGAGAGTACGTTTCTGCCTACGATTCCGGCTTTCCTGATGGAAGAGAACGGGAAAAAGGAGCAGGGAGGAGGAGCCTTCCGCGGTACCGCCTATCACCGGGCGCTGGAGCTGCTGGAATTCCCCGCCATGAAGACTTTAGCCGATGTGGAGACGGCTCTGGAGACATTTCACAGAGAGAAATACATGGACGAAGAGAGTCTGGCTCTTCTGGATGCAGGGATTATATGGAACTTCTTAAGCTCCCCTCTGGGCAGGCGCATGAGTGCCGCACAGTCCAAAGGTCTTCTTTACAAGGAGCAGCAGTTTGTCATCGGAATTCCGGCCCGCGAGATGGAGGTCTGCGATTCCGGTGAACTCGTCCTGATCCAGGGAATCATTGACGCGTACATGGAAGAGGGGGACGGCCTCGTTCTGATCGACTATAAGACCGATCACGTGGTGAAAGGCCATGAATCGCTGCTGACCGAGCGGTATGGAATTCAGCTGGAGTACTATAAGCGGGCGCTGGAACAGATGACGGGGAAACGGGTGCTGGAGAAAATAATATATTCGCTGACGCTTCAGGAGGAGATTGTGATAGAGTAAGGGATGGTTTAGGGCATTTCTCTAAAAGAAAAAATTAGAGTAATGCCCTTTTTTGCTCCTACGTTTTTTTGCGGCGGGCAGCAAAGTGGTTACCTATACTCACTGCTCTTTGAAAAACGGGATACCATCTGATCCATACTGATACAAACCAATTTTTCTTCTGCCTCGAGCTGAAGGACCTGCTCCGTAAAACCGCTTTGGGAAAAAAGATAAAAGGAACATTCGGTATCTCCTGTATTTTCCCATTTGGATTTCAGGGTTTTATAATCTCTCAGATCGAAGGGAGAGGCTTTATACTTGCATTCCCCGAGAAGATAGTGTTTGCTTTGATGATCCACGGCCATAATATCAATTTCGGTTTCATATGTTCTGCGGGATTTATGTCCATTTCCGCCATCTGTAAGCTTTGTGATTTTTCCCCACCATCGGCCGATCTTTGTGTATCGGTATGGTAATTGTTCCTGCCTGTTCAGCAGGCGAATATAATCACGGCACAGGCTTTCGAACACGAAGGCCGTGAATTCGTGTAATTGAGGGGTTACCACATATTTCATTACACCTTCCGTATCTCCGGCTTCTAAGTCTGAGTACGTAGTGAAGACGAAGGAATACCAGAAACGGAAGAAGTTATCTGTCAGCTGATAAAGTCCTTTGTTTGATTTTGCACGTTCCTTTACACTGTCAGAAACCGAGAACTCCCGTTTGACTATCTGGAGATCCATTAGATTTTTTAAGTATACAGCAAGTTTTGATTTTTCGATTTGAGTTTTGTTGAAAATATCATTTAAAGTGGTGTTTCCTAATGCAATGGCTTCAATAATAGTATTATAAACGGCAGTTTCTCTGAGTTCCTGCCGCAATAAAAATTCTACTTCACTGTATAATACGGATCCTTTTGTTAATATATTTTTCCTGATATTCTCTTCCACACTGATACGATGATCAAATTGTTTTAAATAGTGAGGAATTCCTCCTAAAATTGCGTAGACCGTTATCTGGTCCTCAGGCGGATAATCAGGAAAGAATTTTATAACATCAGAAAACGGCATTTCTGTCATTTTGTAGATACCTGTAGCACGTCCATAGAGGGGATTTTTTTCCGCCAGTATCTCCTTTTCGATAAAACTCATTGCACTGCCACATAGAATAATCATGATATCAGCATTTTTCAGAGATGAATCCCACAGATTTTGAAGAATGGAGGGGATGCTCCCATTTGCTCTGCACATATAGGGAAACTCATCGATCACAAGCAGTTTTTTACCGTTTCCAGGGAGCTCCAAGCTACTTGTAATGGCCGATTCCCAGTCCTGAAATTCGTGTATATATTGTGCTGCCGGAATCCCTGCTTTTAATACTTTTTCTGAATAAGAAAGTAATTGCTGCCGGTCTGTACATTCGCGGCAGGAATAAAAGATATGGGGTTTCCCTTTACAGAATTCTTTTAATGTTTCGGTTTTTCCAACGCGGCGCCGTCCGTATAGAACGATCAGTTGTCCTTCTTTACTTTTATATTTTTCTTCTAAAAAAGATAATTCCATTTTGCGTCCTATAAACATTTTGAACCTTCTTTCTAATCGTGATTATTATAATCATGATTATATTTTACCCTGTTTTATGTAAAATATCAACTGTATACGATACAATTTTCTACCTAAAAACTATTTAGCATTGCTAAAATATTTTTATGTGATACAATGATAATAGATAATATCTATAAATAAAGGACGAAGGACGTCAATCTGAAAGCAAACGATTTACCAGGAGGGCGATATGGATATAAACTATCATGAAATTGCGGAAAGGGCCGCTTCCCATGCGTTAAAGAGCAATATTACACTTGACTATTCAGAAAAAAGCATTGCGGAAGTTGAGTCAATCTTAGGAACGTATTATGACCATCTTGCAGAGTATGACGGGAAGGATGGAGCAGATACGCTGTGGAATGTGGCAGTTCACTATGGCATTTATCTGGGTGAAACCATGCTGCGCCTCGGGATGAAGGAAAAGGGATTTGCCTGGTACATAGACGACGGCATGCCGGTTCTGAAAAATCAGGCGAAAGCTCAGATTTCTCCCGTCACAAAGGCTCACAAGCGAATTTTAAATGGACCGGAGGACAATGTAAAGAGCTTCTGCGATGTGGCTTTTCTGCTTGCAGACGGGAAATTCCCGGATAAAAACGTTCATCGGGCGATCAATGTGCATCTGCCCTCCGGTCAGGTGATAGAAAATGTGTTATACCGGGATATCGCTTCTTATATTACGATGATTGAAACGGGCAGGGAGGATTTCCTGATCCTGGAATCCCAGGACGGCTTCTTTCAGTTTTACGGTGTGAACAACCAATTCGTCTGTGAGGTACGCGTAAATCTGCCGGATGGCGACTTTCATACCTACTCTGTCATTGATAAGGCTAAAGAGCAGCAGACCCGGCGGGTCCAGCTTACCACGCCTTATGGACAGTTTACACCTGCAGAGCGGGAGGTGGTGTCTCTGGAAGTGGTGAACATGGTTGTCCGGGCATACTATGAACATGTGAAGACAGACGACTTTCTTGGAGCGATTCCATATATTGATACCACGGAGATAACGAAGCGGTGTATGGGGCTTTAAATCTATGAATAAAGGAGCAGAGAAATCATGATACCAGACAACGAAGTAAGGCTGACACAAATGACAAAGACAGCAGGATGTGCTGCAAAGATTGGTCCGGGGACTCTGGCAGGAGTTCTGGAAAACCTTCCAAAAGCCGATGATCCGAACCTGATGGTCGGAATCGAGACCTCTGACGATGGAGCTGTATACCGGGTGAATGACGAGCTGGCGCTTATACAGACGCTGGATTTCTTCACACCGGTGGTGGACGACCCTTATACCTTCGGCCAGGTGGCTGCTGCCAACGCATTGAGCGATATCTATGCCATGGGCGGAGAACCGAAGGTGGCGCTTAACATTGTGGCGTGGCCAAACTGCGTCAATCCGGCATTTCTCGGTAAGATACTGGAGGGCGGCGCTTCGAAGGTCGCGGAAGCGGGAGCTGTCCTGGCAGGAGGACATTCCGTCCAGGATGATGAACCAAAGTACGGCTTAAGTGTGACGGGGTTTGTTCATCCGGACAAGATTTTTAAAAACTGCGGTGCAAGACCGGGAGACGTACTGATTCTGACGAAGCCGCTGGGAACCGGCATCGTGAATACGGCGGTGAAGGCTGATATGGCTTCTGCGGAGGCGAAAGAGGAGGTGATCCGGGTTATGACCTCTTTAAACAGGACGGCCAAGCGTGTGATCGAGCAGTTTGACGTACACAGCTGTACCGACGTGACCGGATTTGGTCTGGCAGGACACAGTGCCGAGATGGCTGAGGGCAGCGGTGTGACACTGGAAATCCATATGTCGCAGCTGCCGATTCAAAAGGAGGCTCCGGATCTGGCAAAGATGGGGCTCATTCCGGCGGGAGCATACAGAAACCGTGCGTTCGTTGAGCATAAGGTGGACTTTGGGGACACGGAGGAATTCCTGTGTGATATCTTCTGCGATCCACAGACATCCGGAGGACTTTTAGTCAGCGTGACACCGGAGGATGGGGAAAAGATCGCGGCCGGGCTTCGGGAAGCCGGTCTGGAGACCGCATTTGCAGTAATCGGATGTGTGAAAGAGCTGGAAGATAAATTTGTGAAGCTGAGGTGAGCGTATGATCTATCTTGATAATGCGGCCACCTCGTACCGAAAACCGGAGGCGGTATACCAGGCGGTCTTAGAGGCCATGCGCCATATGGGTAACTCCGGCAGAGGGGCCCACGGCGCGTCTTTGGATGCCTCCAGGCAGATTTATGCTGCCAGAGAACTGCTGGCGGAGCTGTTTCATGCGGGAGATCCCTCCAGAGTGGCGTTCACGGCCAACTCCACGGAAAGTCTGAATATGGCGCTCTTCGGTCTCTTTGGACCGGGTGACCACGTAATCACCACAATGCTGGAGCACAATTCTGTTCTGCGGCCGTTATATGCGTTGGAAGAGGCATGGATGGAACTGACGGTTCTTCCTGCCGATCAAAAGGGCTGTATCTGTTACGGGGATTTCGAAAAAGCGCTCAGACCCAATACAAAGGGGATCGTCTCTACCCATGCCTCTAATTTGACCGGAAATATGGTGGATATCGGGTGGATTGGACGCTTCTGCAGAGAAAAAAAACTCCTTTATGTCGTGGATGCTTCTCAGACCGCAGGCGTGTTCGACATTAATATGGAAGAAATGAAGATAGATGTTCTCTGCTTCACCGGACACAAAGGTCTTCTGGGACCCCAGGGGACGGGAGGAATCTGTGTGCGCGAGGGCATTGCCGTGAGGCCTCTCATCGTGGGCGGAAGCGGCGTCCACAGCTACTCAAAGACCCATCCGGCGGATATGCCGGCGGCTTTGGAGGCGGGAACTCTAAATGGTCATGGAATTGCAGGACTTTATGCGGCCTTGTGCTACATCCGGGAAACGGGCATGGATCAGATCCGGGAAAGAGAGCTTTCTCTTATGAGGCAGTTTTACGACGGGGTGAGAGCGATTCCAGGGGTGACCGTATACGGTGATTTCTCCGGCCTGCGGGCTCCGATCGTATCGCTGAATATCAGGGATTACGATTCCGGCGAGGTGGCGGATGAACTGGCATACCGCTATGAGATCTGCACCCGGGCGGGCGCTCACTGCGCTCCGCTGATGCACCGGGCTCTGGGGACGGAGAGTACCGGAGCCGTCCGTTTTTCCATGTCCCACTTTAATACGGAAGCAGAGATCGATGAGGCTGTCCGCGCGGTGAGCGAGATTGCGGCGGAATAGCAGGCTGCTTTTGACAGGGGGAAATACTTATGAATCTGAAACAACTGGAGGCCTTTGTCTGTGTGGCAGAGGTGAAAAGCTTTTCTCAGGCCGCTAAAAAACTGTATCTGACCCAGCCCACGGTCAGCGCCCATATCCATTCGCTGGAAAAGGAGCTGGGCGCCAGGCTGTTTATCCGGACGACGAAGGACGTGGAATTATCCCCGGCCGGAGAACTGCTGTACGGCAACGCCAGGAAGATGCTGCAGCTGGAAAAGAATATTCTCCGCGATTTTACGAGAGCGGATACGCCGGGAATTCAAAAGATTACGGTGGGCGCTTCCACTGTTCCGGGGCAGTATATTCTTCCTCAGATCCTCTCTCTGTTTTCCAGGACGTATCCGGGGAACCAGCTGGAACTGATGGAGGCGGACAGCCTGGAGGTCGTCCGCATGGTTCTGGATGGAAAGGTGGAGATCGGCTTTACCGGCACACGTCTGGAGGATCCGACCTGCGTATTTGAACCGTTTTACTATGACCGCCTCGTGGTGATCACGCCCAATGCAGAGGCATACCGGGAATACGAGAAGACCGGCTTTCCGATAGAACGCTTCTATGAGGAAAAATGGATTATCCGGGAGGAAGGGTCCGGGACGCGGAAGGAAACGGAACGGTATTTAAAGGAGCACGGCGTGGACTTGAGGCGCATGAATGTAGTGGCGACCATCAGCAATCAGGAGACCATCAAAAAGTCAGTCAGCACCGCCATGGGAATCGCCATGATCTCCAGCGCAGCGGTGGAAGACTATGTGGCTTCCGGCCAGCTTCTCCGTTTTCCGCTGGCGGAGGGCGACATTTACCGGAAACTTTACATGGTCTGGAGCAAGAGCAATAAGCCCGGTAAAGCCGCCAGGCTGTTCATACAGTTTGTGAGGGAACTGTATGCTTACTTATAGATAAAAGCTATAAGTATAATGCGATTATCAATTAGACAGGTGTCCCTTTCTTTGCTACACTGAATTCATAAATTTTTCCATTTATGAAAAGGGGGACAACATGAATTTGACGGAATCGAAAAAAACACTGGCGCTATCGGGGGTAATGCTGGGGATCACGGCGGCGGCGCTGGCCTTCTTCGGAAACCCGAAGAACATGGCGATCTGTATCGCCTGCTTTATCCGTGATACAGCGGGAGCCATGAAATTACACCAGGCGGCGGTGGTACAGTATGTGCGGCCTGAGATTGCCGGAATTGTGGCCGGGGCGTTCTTAATCTCTCTGATTACAAAAGAATACCGCTCCACGGCAGGCTCTTCACCGATGATACGTTTTGTGCTGGGGATGATCATGATGACCGGCGCCCTTGTATTTCTGGGCTGTCCGCTGCGTATGCTGATCCGTATGTCGGCAGGCGATTTGAACGCCTATGTGGCGCTGGCTGGCTTTGTGGGCGGTGTTTTTACCGGAACAGCTGCACTAAAGAGGGGCTTCAGCCTGGGTAGATCGTATGAATCACGAAGCGCCAGCGGATATGTTCTGCCTGTTCTTCTGGTTCTCATACTGATCTTGAGCGTGACGACGAGCCTGATGGCGGTCAGCGAGAAGGGGCCGGGAAGCATGCACGCGCCTGTACTCATCGCACTTGTGGGCGGACTGGTATTCGGAGCCGTCTCACAGAAATGCAGGACCTGCTTTGCCGGAAGCTTCCGTGATGTGATATTAATGAAAAACTTTGATTTAATAACAATTATCGGAGCATTTTTCGCAGTGATGCTTCTGTTTAACATGGTAACCGGAGGCTTTAAGCTTTCCTTCGACGGTCAGCCGGTAGCCCATGCACAGCATTTGTGGAATATACTCGGTATGTATGTGGTTGGATTTGCAGCCGTGCTTGCAGGCGGATGTCCACTCAGGCAGCTGGTGCTGGCGGGACAGGGCTCTTCCGATTCCGCTGTCACCTTCCTGGGAATGTTCATCGGAGCGGCCCTCTGCCATAACTTCGGACTTGCCGGAGCGGCGGCAGCGGCAGCGACGGACACCTCGCCGGCGGCAGCAGGAGGCCCGGGAACAGCCGGAAAAGCCGCGGTCATCATCTGTATTGCGGTGCTGTTTGCCATTGGTTTTCTGCCGGGAATTCAGCGGGAGAAAAAATAGAAGAACAGAGATCAGGAGGAACCCCACATGTATGAGGTAGACGCAAGAGGCTTATCGTGCCCCGAACCGTTAATACTGGTATCGGAAGCGCTTAAATCCCACCCGGGAGAGCAGATAAAGGTTCTGGTGAGCGAGCCGCATTCCAGAACGAATGTAGAAAAGTTTGTGAAGAACAGAGGACTTACCGTACTGGTAAGAGAAACTGGTTCGGAGTTCGAACTGACGATAGAAGGACAGAGATAGATGAGGCAGAAAGAAAATAAAGTGATCGTGACGTTCCATACAACGGCGGAAGCGATCGCGATGGAGAAAGCCTGTTTAAACGGCAAAATTCCGGGCCGTCTGATTCCGGTTCCGCGCCAGATTTCTTCCGGATGCGGTTTGGCCTACTGTGCCGCTGCAGAGCTGGAAAAGATGGTTTTAACGTATATGGAGGAACACGGGCTGCATTATGAGGCGGTTGGCGTGTATCTGATTTGATTCAGGGATAGAAAAGGCGGTCAGAATTCCGGCCGCCTTTTCTGATGCGGCCGGCGCGGAAGAAAGCCTGATAAATTTTTAGACTTATAGAAAATAACTATAAGTGCTCTGCCTGAATTGTATTCAAAATATCCTTCTAAAGGACGGAAATAAAGAAAAATGCACAAAAATGAAAATAGTATTGACAAATAGTTGTACAATATGGTAGACTCAAACTGTCAGAGGTCAGAAAATTTAATAGAGATAAGTATTCAACAAAACTTATATATGCTCATAATTGGTTGAGCGTTTCTACCAACTACCGTAATAGTTGTCTATAAGTTTTTGCATGACTGTCAGCACGATCAGTAAAGACTGCATAAGACACCAGTCATGTGAAAATTATAGGGGTGACGGTGGTTTTTTTTTGAAATGGAAGTCGTCCGGACGCGGTTTTTAGCTGTCTCTCCTATAACAGGAATACGGAATAGGAGGGAAAATGACCGGAGATAAGAATTTTGTACTGAAGGGAAACATCTGCTACAGTGAAGATGCGAAGAACTTAAAACTGGTGGAGACAGGATGGCTTGTCTGTAAGGAAGGGCTGTGTGCCGGAGTTTTCGAGACGCTGCCGGAGGAATATGCATCGTATCCGGTAACCGACTGCGGCGATCAGATCATCACACCGGGGCTTGTGGATTTACATGTCCATGCACCGCAGTACGCGTTCCGCGGCCTGGGAATGGATTTAGAGCTTCTGGACTGGCTGAATACCAACACGTTTCCGGAGGAATCCAAGTACCGGGATTTAGAGTACGCGAAGAGCGCCTATGGAATTTTTGCTGATGCCATGAAGAACAGCGCGACCACGAGAGCCTGTATATTCGCCACCATCCATAATCAGGCGACGGAGCTTCTCATGGATCTGATGGAGGAAACCGGATTAAAGACCATGATCGGCAAGGTCAACATGGACCGGAACTCACCGGAGTATCTGTGTGAAGAGAGCGCGGAGCAGTCCGCAGCCGATACGGTGAAGTGGCTGGAGGACACGGCGGGAAAGTACGAGAACGTCCGTCCGATTCTGACGCCGCGTTTTATACCGTCCTGTACGGATGACCTGATGAGAAAGTTAAAAGAGATTCAGAAGAAGTATGACCTTCCGGTTCAGTCTCATTTATCTGAGAATCAGGGTGAGATTGCATGGGTACAGGAACTCTGTCCGGAATCACGCTTCTACGGCGATGCCTACGATCAGTTTGGCCTGTTCGGAGGCGGTGTAAAGACAATTATGGCTCACTGCGTATCCTCGACAGAGGCGGAGATTGAGTTAATGAGGGAACGGGGCGTATACGTCGCCCACTGCCCGGAATCCAATACAAATCTGTCATCCGGTGTAGCGCCGGTGAGAGAATATCTGGACCGGGGAGTTCACACGGGGCTGGGCTCTGACGTGGCCGGCGGCAGCAGGGAATCCATTTTCTATGCCATGGCCCATGCGATACAGGTGTCAAAGCTGAGATGGAGACTTCAGGATACCGGCTTAAAGCCGCTTACCGTGGAAGAGGCCTTCTATCTGGGAACCCTGGGCGGAGGCTCATTCTTTGGAAAGGTCGGAAGTTTCATGGAAGGCTACGAATTTGATGCGTTGATCCTTGATGACAGTGCAATTCGCCATCCACAGCCGCTTACTTTAAAAGAGAGGCTGGAGCGTTTTATCTATCTGTCCGATGAGAGGCACATAAAAGGAAAGATCGTAGCGGGAAAACGGATTTTTTGATATAATGAATAAAAATGGATTGAATTACAACTGAATATTGAAATTCAAATAGTTCCATATACGAAAGAAACCAATATATAATGAGCTGCGTGGGGCTGCTCTGTTATATAAACGAAAATCATTCAACTATCAAGGAGGTAGGAAGTATGGAAACGAAGGGAAACGAGAACTTTTTAGAGAAAATGTTCCATTTGTCAGCGAACCACACGGATGTCAAGACTGAAGTAGTAGCCGGTATCACCACTTTTATGACCATGGCTTACATACTCGCAGTCAACCCGAGCATTTTAAGTGCGGCAGGCATGGACAGCGGAGCCGTATTTACGGCAACAGCACTGGCGGCGCTGGTAGCGACACTGTTAATGGCAGTATTTGCAAACTATCCTTTTGTACTTGCACCTGGTATGGGATTAAATGCATACTTCGCATACACGGTTGTTTTAAACATGGGCTACACCTGGGAGATGGCACTGGCGGCCGTATTCGTAGAAGGTCTCATCTTTATCCTTCTGTCTCTCACCAATGTGCGTGAAGCGATCTTCAATGCGATCCCGATGAACTTAAAACACGCGGTATCCGTTGGTATCGGTCTGTTTATCGCATTTATCGGTCTTCAGAACGCGAAAATCGTTGTGGACGGTGCAACACTTGTTTCTGTTTACTCCTTTAAGGGTGCTTTAAGTGATGGAACCTTCAATTCCGTAGGAATTACTGTTTTATTAGCGATCATCGGTATTCTGATCACCGCGATTTTAGTTGTTAAGAATGTAAAGGGCAATATCTTATGGGGAATCCTGGCAACCTGGATCCTCGGAATGATCTGCCAGGCGGTTGGCTTATATCAGCCGAACCCGGAACTCGGCATGTACAGTGTATTCCCGGATTTATCCTCCGGTTTTGGAATCAAGAGCATGGCTCCAACCTTCTTCAAGGTAGATTTCTCCAGGGTACTGTCGCTTGACTTTGTGGTCGTCATGTTTGCATTCCTGTTTGTAGATATGTTTGATACGTTAGGAACGCTGATTGGTGTTGCTTCCAAGGCCGACATGCTTGATAAAGACGGAAAGCTTCCGCGCATCAAGGGCGCTTTGATGGCAGACGCCGTCGGTACATCGGTAGGTGCGTTATTCGGTACCTCCACAACCACTACCTTCGTAGAGAGCGCTTCCGGCGTTTCCGAAGGCGGCAGAACAGGTTTAACGGCAGTGGTAGCAGCCATTTTATTTGGCTTATCCTTATTCCTGTCCCCGATTTTCTTAGCCATTCCGTCCTTCGCGACGGCTCCGGCTCTGGTAGTAGTAGGCTTCTTAATGCTTACGTCCATTACCAAGATCGACTTCAACGATTTTACCGAAGCGATTCCGTGCTACATCGCAATCATCGCAATGCCGTTTATGTACAGCATTTCTGAAGGTATTGCCATGGGCGTTATCTCCTATGTAGTAATCAACCTGGTGACAGGCCATGCAAAGGAGAAGAAGATCAGCACGCTGATGTATGTTCTGGCGGTACTGTTTGTACTAAAATATATATTGATTTAATAATATATAGAGCAACTAAAAATAGCAGCCTGAGCAAATCAGGAGAACCGGTCATGTAGACACTGTCAAACGGCTGGCGGCGACATCACTTTGATGGACGAAATTGTCCTGAAAAAGTCTCGTCGCTGCCAGCCTTTCTTATTTTTTAAGAACAGGAAACAGCCGGAAGCCTGATTAGCAGGAGAATAAAAGAAACAGGAGGTAGGATACCATGGGAGTTGGTAATAACATGGTCCGCGTTGACGCCATCGAGAAAGTGACCGGCGGCGCTAAATATACAGCGGATTTGGAACCCAAAGGACTTCTTGTGGCTAAGGTCGTAAGAAGCACAATTGCCAATGGTGTAGTAAAAAGCTTTGACTTGGAGGAGGCGCTGGCTGTACCGGGAGTCGTTAAGATCGTCACGTGTTTTGACGTTCCGGATATCCAGTTTCCGACGCCGGGCCATCCGTGGTCTGTGGAGACCGCACATCAGGATATTGCGGACAGAAAGCTGTTAAACACCAGAGTACGCGTCTACGGCGACGATATCGCGGCAGTCATTGCCGAGGATGAGATCGCGGCAAATCGCGCGGCGCGTCTGGTAAAGGCAGAGTATGAGGAGTACGAGCCCATGCTCACCGTCGAGGCAGCCATGGCCGAGGGCGCCACGGTGCTCCATGAGGAGAAGCCGGGCAACATGATCGCACATTCCAGCTTTGTTGTAGGGGAAGGAACCTATAAGGAGGCGGTGGAAGGCGAGGACGTGGTGGAGATTGATCACGTCTATGAGACGCAGAGCGTTCAGCACTGCCATATCGAGACTCCGATTTCCTTTGCCTACATGGAAAAAGGCAGAATTGTGGTGACGACATCGACGCAGATTCCTCATATCGTACGGCGTGTCATCAGCCAGGCGCTGGGAATCCCGGCCGGTGAAATCCGCGTGATCAAGCCTTATATCGGCGGCGGATTCGGCAACAAGCAGGACGTTCTGTACGAACCGTTAAATGCGTTCCTCTGCACCCAGGTGGGCGGAAGGGGCGTCCGTATGGAGATTTCCAGGGAAGAGACTCTGGCCTGCACGAGAGTGCGCCATGCCATTAAATGCCATGTGAAGGCGGCTGTCAAAAAGGACGGCACGCTGGTGGCGAGAAAATTTGAGGCGTATTCCAACCAGGGCGGTTACGCGTCCCATGCTCATGCGATTGTGGCAAACACATCCAATGAGTTTAAGCAGATTTATCACGATGAGAAAACACTGGAGTCCGACGCATATACCGTCTATACAAACATTACCACGGGCGGCGCCATGAGAGGATACGGAATTCCGCAGGCGGCATTTGCGGCGGAATGTATGGCGGATGACCTGGCCGCGGCCATTCATATGGACCCGCTGGAATTCAGAATGAAAAACTGTATGCCGGAGGGCTATGTAGATCCTCATACCCACGTTGCATGTAATACATACGGCTTAAAGGAATGTATGGAAAAGGGCCGGAACTATATTCACTGGGATGAAAAACGGAAAGAGTATGAGAATCAGACCGGTCCTGTCAGAAAAGGAATTGGCATGGCGATCTTCTGTTATAAGACAGGCGTTTACCCGATCTCTCTGGAGACTGCTTCCTGCCGTATGATTCTGAACCAGGACGGCTCCATGCAGCTGCAGATGGGCGCTACGGAGATCGGCCAGGGCGCGGATACCGTATTTACCCAGATGGCGGCGGAGACAACCGGAATTACGGAGGACAGAGTTCACATCCTTTCCACCCAGGATACGGATATCACACCGTTTGATACGGGCGCTTACGCGTCCCGGCAGACGTATGTCAGCGGTATGGCCGTGAAGAAGGCCGGACTCATTTTCAAGGACAAAATTCTGGATTATGCGGCATACATGCTGGATAAAGAGAAGGACTCCATGGATATCCGTAATAACGTGGTAGTCGATAAAGAAAGCGGAGAAAAGCTTCTCGATATGGCGGAGCTTGCGACGACGGCGTTCTACAGCCTCGACCGTTCCATCCACATCACGGCGGAGGCGACCAGCCACTGCAAGGACAATACCTTTGCAACAGGCGCCTGTTTTGCAGAGGTGGAAGTGGATATGCCGCTCGGCAAGGTGAAGGTGACTAACATTGTCAATGTTCACGACAGCGGCACGCTGATTAATCCGAAGCTGGCTGAGGCACAGGTACACGGCGGCATGAGCATGGGACTCGGATACGCGCTCAGTGAAGAACTTCTCTTTGATAAGAACGGCAGGCCGTTAAATGACAACCTGCTGGACTACAAACTGCCTACCTCCATGGACACGCCGGATCTCCATGTACAATTTGTGGAACTGGACGATCCGACGGGTCCATTTGGAAATAAAGCGTTAGGGGAGCCGCCGGCCATTCCGGTCGCACCGGCCATCCGGAACGCAGTGTTAAATGCAACTGGTGTAGCGGTAGATTCCCTGCCTCTTGACCCGCAGAAGCTTGTGGCTCATTTTAAGGCAGCGGAACTGATATAGAAGGGACGGTGATAATCCATGTATGATATTGAAAAATTATACCAGGCAAAAGATATAGGGGATGCGATCCGTGCCTTGAAGGAAGACCCGGAGGCCGTCGTCATTTCCGGCGGCAGCGACGTGCTCATTAAGATCAGGGAGGGCAGGCTTGCTGGATGTTCCCTGGTCAGCATTCACGGAATCAAAGAGCTGGAAGGCGTGAGAATGGAAGAGGACGGCACCATCGTTATCGGTCCGGCGACTACATTTTCCCACGTGACCAATAACAGGATCATTCAGAAGTATATCCCGATTTTAGGGGACGCCGTGGATCAGGCAGGCGGACCGCAGCTGCGCAACATCGGTACGGTGGGCGGCAATGTCTGCAACGGTGTGACCAGTGCGGACAGCGCATCATCACTCTGCTGCCTCGACGCCATTCTGGTGGTGGAAGGACCGGAGGGAGTGCGGGAGATACCGATCCGCGAGTGGTATACCGGTCCGGGAAAGACGGTTCGGAAGCATGATGAGATCCTGACGGCGATTAAGATTAAAAAAGAATCGTATGAAGGATTTGGCGGCCATTACATCAAGTACGGCAAGAGAAACGCCATGGAGATCGCTACCATGGGCTGTGCGGTCACGGTAAAACTGACCGGAGATAAGAAACACATCGAAGAAATACACATCGGCTACGGTGTCGCCGCTCCGACCCCCATCCGCTGTTTTAAGGCAGAGGAAAAGGTAAAAGGCATGGAAATCGGAAACGAGCTGTTTGAGACACTGGGCAAGAGCGTTCTGGAGGAAGTAAATCCGCGTACCAGCTGGAGAGCTTCCAAGGAATTCCGTTTACAGCTCATCGAAGAGATGGCAAAACGTGCCCTGAAACAGGCGATTATAAATGCAGGGGGTGAGTGCAATGCTTAAGATTGTTCATATGATTGTCAACGATAAAGAGGTTGAGGTGGCAGTAGACGACAGGGAATCCTTACTGGAGACGCTGAGAAACCGTCTGGGCCTTACCAGCGTGAAAAAAGGCTGTGAGGTTGGAGAGTGCGGCGCCTGTACTGTCCTGGTGGACGGCGAGGCCATCGACAGCTGTATCTACTTAACCATGTGGGCGGAAGGCCGCCGGATCATGACGGTAGAGGGCTTAAAAGGTCCTAACGGCGAACTGAGTCCGATTCAAAAGGCATTTGTGGAGGAAGCGGCTGTTCAGTGCGGCTTCTGTACACCGGGCCTGATTATGACCGCAGTGGAGATCGTGGGAACCGGCAAACGGTACAACCGCGAGGAACTGAGGAAGATGATATCCGGTCATCTCTGCCGGTGCACGGGATATGAGAATATCTTAAACGCCATGGAGAGAATCGTGGAAGAGACCTATAAGGTCGTTGGAAAAGAGGATTAAAGGGAGAAGCGGAAAACTTTTGGTTAAACGTGTTTCATAGAGAGCAAAAAGCCGGAGCCGGGACATTTGGGAGAGTGTCCCGGCTCCGGCTTTTTGGCGTCACAGCTGCCGCATCAATTCCCCTACAGGAAGCGATTCACGGCGAACCCCGAGGGAGAGGACCGCTGAAAGAAGTTCATAGACAGCGTCGATATCTGATTTTCCAAGCTCGGCCTTCTGGTATTTGAAATAGAAGTCAAGCCCCTGATCGCGTGAGGTCTGCATGACGGTTAAGTAGAACTTCTGGATATCCGCCCTGTTTGAGAACCATTCGGTTCTCAGCGGGATGTGATTCAGCCACGGGTTGGAGGAGGAGAGGGGAAGCGGCTGATAAGTCAGTGCGGCTCCCTCGTAGGTGGTGAGCGGCGGCATGGGAAAGGTATCGGCAAAGAGCCTGTTTACCATTTCCGGATCCATATTGCTGTGGCGGTAAATGCTGTTTTGACAGGAGGTGATCTGCCGGATTCCGCTTAGAAAAGGCGTGTCGGGGGAGATCACGGTGCGGCAGGGGTAACAGTGAATCCGGCAGCCCCCGCAGGTGCGGCTCTGCCTTGAAGTGCGGCGTGATATGTAGTTGCGGATGGTGACATCCCTTTCCTCCCCATTAGTGAAGGACAGAGCGGTGCGCATGGACATGAGAAACAGATTCGTCATGGACACCGAATGTTCCCGGCAAAAGGACTGCAGGCGGGCTGTTTCCTTTTTGGACAGGGTAAAACGCGCCATATCGCCCTCCATAGGCTGTATGACCCGGTCAGCCGCCCGCAGGCCAGGCATGCCGTGGCGGAGACGGCTCTGCTCCAGTGTCCGGGAACCGCCAAAATCGGTATAGACGGGCTCTCCCGCCGTCAGCAGCTGCTTCCAGAAGGCGAGATCCTTCTCCTGTCTCAGGGAATCCTGTTCCCGTTTTAAATCGGACTGCAGGACTTCTTCATAACGCGCGGGCATGGCCGGGACAGGGGCTCCGTAAAGATAGTGGCAGTACAGCCGGAAGGTATCGTTCATCATGGAAATCAGCCCTGCGGAATCCATGATGCGGTGGTCGATGCAGAGATAGACACCGTTAAAGCCGCCGGGAAGGGATACCATGACATAGCGGTGGAGAGGGGCGTCTGCCTTCTCGAAGCCAATGGTGCTCCAGGAGGTCATCAGGTCTTTGATCTCCGCTTTGGTTTTATCCTTCAGATTCCGGTAGGTGATATCGGGAGTGTGTTCAGGAACGATGTACTGGCGGATTCCGCCTTCCCTGTCAGGGGAGGTAAGCTGAACCCGCAGACAGTCGAGACGTTCGGTCTCTTCCGTCAGACATGCCTTTAACAGAGAAAAATCCACCGGCATGCGTATGGAAACACACACGCCGATGGTAAGGACCTGAGTCGTGCCGAATTCTTCGCAAGCGTTCTGAAGCATACGCTGGGAAGCCGTAAGGGGATAGAGATGGTATGCCATGGAGTCACACAGCCTTTCTTATGATGCATAGGTGTTACAGTATATGTGCAATGGGGAAGGCAAATACCATCTTTGTTCGGCAGTCCTTTCTCTATTAGATTGGGCCGCAGGATCCCCGCATCACCAGCTGGGAATGCAGGAGAATGGTGCCGATCGGTACGTCATTTAAGAGGCTGTCGAGAGCGTAGTATCCGCATTTGCCCAGCTTTGGGCGGTCCTGGCGGATGGTGGTGAGAGGGGGATCGGTGTAAGGGCTGATCGGGAGGTCGTCAAAGCCGATGATACTTAACTCCTCCGGAACTCGCTTTCCCAGCTCCTTAAGCTGAACTAAAGCAGCGTTGGCCAGCTGGTCGTGGCTGCATACAATCGCGGTTACGCCGCGGTCTAAGAGCCGCGGCAGGTGCTTCTGGATACATTCGGAGATGTAATAGGAGCTTCCGGAGAGCTGCGGGTCCGAGGAAAGGCCGTTTTGTTTAAGCGCTCCATAGAAGGCCCTGTGACGGAGCAGAAAGACCTGGGAGCCCAGAGCGCCGCTTAAGTAGCCGATTTTTTTGTGGCCCAGGCTTTTTAAGTACTCCACCGCCAGCTCCATCCCTTCATTATTATCGACGCCTACGCTGGCGACGGCCGGATTGCCCTTGATGTCGTTGTCAAAGAGTACCGCCGGGGTGTGGCTCGTCCGGAAATCTTTCATCCAGGCATCGTTTAAGGAAATGCCGAGAACGAAGGAACCAATGTAGTCGTTTTCCAGCATAAATACGTCGTATGGGGTGGATTTCTGCAGCTTGTCGGTGAAGGGGACGACATCCACGGTCAGGCCGGCCGGTTCCGCCATCTTGCGGAAGCCGATGATCAAATCGTAGCCGAAATGGCCGGGCGAGGTGTATTCCATGTTTCCCTCGCCGATCAGAACACACACTTTTTTTGAAACACTTCGTCTGCGTCTCATTTTCGTGTATCCTATCTCGACAGCTGTCTCTAAAATTGTTTTTCGTAATGTTTCGCTGATATCCGGGGCATCGTTTAAGGCCTTGGACACCGTACCTTTGGAAATTCCCAGTTTATCAGCAATATCTGTTATGGTTGCCATTTTTCTTCTCCAGTCGTATCGATCGTTACGTTTCGAAATAAGCGGCTGCATGGCGGAACGCCGTTGCAGCTGACTTTCTTATTATAGTAAAAATAGTGAGAAAAAGCAATAAAATGGCAGCAAATAAAATAAGAAATTTCGACTTGTTTCGTCTGCGGCGAAAAAATAATGAATTATACCATGGTGATACAATGGAAAAACGGAAATATCTAACAGAAAAATTTGGAAAAAATAACGAAAAACGGGTTGACGAACAGAAAAAGAAGGAGTATGATACAACTATACGAAACATAACGAAACTTTTATGGAGAAATCAGGAGGAAGAATGCAATGAAGAGAGGGTTGGTTTTAGCTCTGGCTCTGGCTGTGACGGCGGCTGTGGTAAGCGGCTGCGGGAAGGCGGCTTTGGGGCAGGGAAGCGGGGAGGAAGTCCGGCTGATGGACTGGTCCTCTTCGGAGGATCAGTCGAAGGACAGCGGCCAGTGGCTGCAAAAAAGCTGCGAGCGCTTTGCCGAACTGCATCCGGAATGGAATATCACGTTTGTGTATGGTGTGGCGGACGAGGCGACGGCGGCGAATCAGGTCTCCCAGGACGCGGAGGCCAGCGCGGATGTGTTCCTCTATGCCAATGATACGCTGACGATCATGACGGACGCCAACGCCCTGGTGAAGTTCGGAGGAAAGTACCGGGAGGAGATCGAGGCGATGAACTCTGCGGAGGTCATCAATTCCGTGACCATGGACGGCGAGCTTTACGGAGTCCCGTTTACGACCAACACCTGGTATATGTACTATGACAAGAGCGTATTTTCGGAGGAAGACATTAAGAATCTCGATACGATGCTTTCCAAGGGCACGGTTTCATTTCCATTTACAAACTCCTGGTATCTGCCTGCATTTTATATAGGAAACGGATGTACTCTGTTCGGAGACGGAACAGACGAGTCAAAGGGGGTGGACTTCGGAGGGGAGAAGGCCGTTGAAGTTACAGAATATCTGGTTGATTTAATCGCGAATCCGAATTTTGTCGTGGATGCCGACGGTTCAGGGATGGCGGGGCTCCGTGACGGGAGTATCCATGCGCTCTTCTCCGGTTCCTGGGATATGGCATCGGTGAAGGAAATTCTTGGCGGCAATATGGGAGTAGCGGCACTCCCCACCTACACGTTAAACGGTGAGGAGAAGCAGATGAAGTCCTATGCCGGTTCCAAGGCCGTAGGCGTGAACCCTGAATCTTCCTATATGGTGCCGGCCGTCCAGCTGGCCGTTTACTTAGGATCGGCGGAGGCCCAGAAGCTTCACCACGAACTGAGAAACGTGGTACCGTGTAATCTGGAGCTGATGGAGAATCCGGACATCGCGTCGGACGCGCTGGTTACAGCCCAGAACGACACATTCAACCGCACGTCAATTCTTCAGCCGTTTGTGGCAGGCATGAATAACTGCTGGGTGCCTGTGGAGAACATGGGAAAAGGGATACGGAACAAGAGCGTGACCCATGAGAATGCGAAGGAACAGACGGAAGCCATGAATGCTGCGATGAACAGCAACGGAATCTAAGGGGGACAGGGAAATGGGAAAGTTAAATAGAATCAATGAGTTTACAACACCGTATTCCTTCCGGGAGGCGCTGCGCCGCGGAGGCCTGGAGACGAAGCTTTCCATGATTTTGGCGGGGCTGGGGAATATCGTACATAAACAGGTTGGGAAGGGCCTTCTGTTTCTGGCAGCTGAGGCTGCCTATGTGGTCTTCATGATGACAACCGGCTTTCGCTGCATTGCAATGATGGGGAGTCTGGGAACCGTGGGCCAGCAGGAAATCTGGGATGAAGTGAATCAGGTCTACCGGTACACCAAGGGAGATCAGTCCGTGCTGATCCTGCTGTACGGCGTGGCAGTGCTGTTTCTGACCGCTTTGATGGCGGCCGCATGGCACGGTGCCGTGAAGAGCGCCTACAAAGCGGAATGTCTGGATAAAGCGGGAAAACACGTGAACAGCTTTTTTGAGGACTTAAAGAGCCTGCTTCATGAGAATCTGTATCGCTTATTTATGACTCCTCCGCTGACCTTTATTTTCGGGTTTACCGTGCTGCCGCTGATCTTTATGATCTGCATGGCCTTTACCAATTACAGCAAGATTGACAACCATCTCGTCCTGTTTGACTGGGTAGGACTCGATAATTTCCGGGCGCTGTTCGATTCCGGCAGTATCCTGGGAAGCACCTTCTGGTCCGTGCTGTCGTGGACTCTGGTCTGGGCGTTTTTTGCAACCTTTACCAACTATATTTTCGGGATGATCCTGGCCATGGCCATCAACCGGAAGGAGACGAAGGCAAAGGGATTCTGGAGGTTCTGCTTCGTGTTATCCTGCGCCGTTCCCATGTTTGTGTCCCTTCTGATCATGAGAACGATGCTGCAGCCTAACGGCGCGGTCAACGTCCTTTTAAGAAATGTGGGGCTGATCGGCGCGGATGCCAGCCTTCCGTTTTTCACGAATCCCACCTGGGCCCGTGTGACGATTATTGTGATCAATATCTGGGTCGGCGTTCCCTACACCCTGCTTCAGCTGACCGGCGTCCTTCAGAGTATTCCGGAGGATTTATACGAGGCGGCAAGAGTGGATGGCGCGAATTCCTTCCAGACCTTCTTTAAGATTACGCTTCCGTATATGCTTTATATCACCACACCGTATTTAATTACCACCTTCACCGGCAATGTGAATAATTTCAATGTCATCTACTTACTGTCCAGCGGCGATCCGGTGACGGACTTGGCATCCACGGCGGGGAAGACGGATCTTCTCGTCACATGGCTTTACAAGCTGACCATTGATAAGCAGTATTACAATATCGGCGCGGTAATCGGTATCCTGACATTTATCATTCTGGCCGTGGGAGCGCTGTTTACGTACAGAAACAGCAAATCCTATAAAGAGGAGGAGGCGTTCTAAGATGAAAAAGATGAGATCGGCAAAGCAGGTACGGACTGTAAATAATATTCTGGTTCACACGGCGCTTGCCATACTGGCGGCTGTCTGGGTGTTTCCGATCCTGTGGGTGATACTTACCAGCTTCCGTGCGGAGAAGGGGTCCTATGTGTCCACATTTTTCCCGAAGGCATTTACACTGGCTAATTACAGCAGGCTTTTTACAGATACCACCATTTTGAATTTTCCCCGAATGTTTGCCAACACGCTGTTTATCGCAGTGTGCTCCTGCATTCTGTCCACATTTTACGTTCTGGCAGTTTCCTACTGCCTTTCAAGACTGAAATTCCGCATGAGGAAGCCTTACATGAACATGGCGATGATTCTCGGCCTGTTTCCGGGATTTATGTCCATGGTGGCGGTGTATTTCATCTTAAAGGCACTGGGGCTGACAGAGGGGAATCTGATTCGTCTGGCGCTCATTCTCTGCTATTCGGGAGGCGCAGGCCTGACGTTCCAGATCGCCAAGGGCTTCTTCGACACGGTTCCGAGGGCGATCGACGAGGCTGCCTTAATCGACGGCTGCAACCGCTGGCAGATCTTTTCACGGATTACACTGCCGCTCAGCAAGCCGATTATTATTTACACGGTACTGACATCCTTCATTGCACCGTGGGTGGATTTTATCTTCGCAAAGGTGATCTGCCGGGTCAATTCCGACCAGTACACCGTAGCCATCGGCCTGTGGAGGATGCTGGAGAAAGAATACATTGACAGCTGGTATACAAGCTTCGCAGCCAGCGCGGTACTGATCTCCATACCGATTGCAGTCCTGTTTTTGTGTATGCAGAAGTATTACGTCAACGGTATGTCCGGGGCGGTGAAGGGTTAACTTATGACGACAGAGAAAATGACAGCGAGAGAGCTGAAACGCTTCTATGCGGACAGCACATTTAAGAAAAATTATATATATGACGGCCATGACCTGGGCGTTTCCTGCGGCGGTGATGGAACCGTGTTTAAACTGTGGAGCCCAACCGCAGAACGGGTGGAGCTTCATCTCTACCCGGATGGCAGCGAAAGCGGCTGTATGCGCTCTGTCTCCATGGAACAGGGGGAACAGGGGGTATGGCTGTACCGGACGGAGGAAAATCTTCACGGTACCTATTACGATTATGATGTGACTTCCGGCGGAGAGACACGCCGGACGGCGGATCCGTATGCGAAGGCCTGCGGAACCAACGGAAGACGCAGCATGGCGGTGGAACTTGAGAGGACGGACCCGGAAGGCTGGAAGGCAGACCGGGCTCCCGAGCGGCAGCGGGAGGACATTATCTATGAGCTTCATGTAAAAGAATTTTCCTGGGATGAGAGCGCGGGATTTCCGGAGGAGCTGCGGGGAACGTACCGGGCGTTTACGGAGGAGGATACCACGCTGTCAGGAGACGGCGTTCATCCGACCGGTATCCGGTATTTAAAGGAACTGGGCGTGACTCATATTCAGCTGATGCCGGTCTATGATTTCGGCTCGGTCGACGAGGCGGGGGACAGGGAGCAGTTTAACTGGGGATATGATCCGGTCTTTTACAATGTGCCGGAGGGGTCCTATTCCTCTGATCCCTCCCGCGGGGAAGTGCGCATCACGGAACTGAAAGAGCTGGTACAGGCACTGCACCGAAACGGGTTCCGCGTTATCATGGATGTGGTTTACAACCACACCTACTCAGCGGATTCTCCGTTTCAGCGCGTGGCGCCGTGGTATTACTACCGCCAGAACGAGGATGGTACCCTGTCCGACGGTTCGGGATGCGGCAATGACTTTGCCGCCGAGCGGGAGATGGCTGCATCGTTTATTCTGGATTCGGTCCTCTACTGGACGGAGGAGTACCATATGGATGGATTCCGGTTTGATTTGATGGGGCTGCTTCCCACTGAACTGATGAACCGGATTGGCCGCGCCCTGGATTTGAGATACGGCGCCGGTGAAAAGCTGATCTACGGGGAGCCGTGGGCCGCGGACAGGACTCCTATGGAACCGGGGTTCCACCAGGCGCTTAAGGATCAGGAAAAGAGACTGGATCCCCGTGTCGCCATGTTCTGCGACAATACGAGGGATGCGATAAAGGGTCACGTCTTTGACGCCCTGCAGCCTGGATTTGTAAATGGAGGAGAAGGGCTGGAACGGGAGATTCTGCACGCGGTTTCGGCCTGGTGTGACAGAGGCGGCGCATTCCGGGCCGGTTCGCCGGAACGGATCTTAAGCTACGTTTCGGCCCACGATAACCTGACTCTGTGGGATAAGCTGATTCTTTCCATGACGGGCCGCTGCGGCAGGAACGTCTTTTACGAAAGGCCGGAGGAGGTCATAAGGGCGTATAAACTGGCCGCTTCGATCTATTTTACGTGCCAGGGGCATTTGTTCTTTCTGTCGGGAGAGGAATTTGCCCGGACGAAGGAGGGGAATGACAACAGCTTCTGCGCCCCCATTTCTTTAAACCGCCTGGATTATAACAGGGCGTATCAGTTGGAGGATCTGGTTCAGTTTTACAAAGATTTAATTGCACTGAGAAAATGTCTCCCGGGCCTCTGCGATAAATCGGTGGAAGCAGGAAAACGCATCTTCCGGAAGAATGCCGGCCGGAAAGGCGTGGTGAGTTTTCAGGTGGATAACCGGTGCAAAGAGGAGGAAACCGGGAACGGGAAACAGGATACAGGTTCCGGCGGACTCTGCGATACGCTCTTTATTGCCTATAACAGCCGCCGGCGTCCGGTTAAGATGGCGCTTCCGGCCGGGGAGTGGGAGGCGTTTTTAAAGGACGGGGACAGCGGGATGTGGAGACGGCCGCAGAGAGAGACGTATTCGGGGATTTTCATGGTTCCGCCTGTCTCGGCGGTTATTATGGGGAAGAAAAGGGAGACCATGCAGGAGGCGGAGCGATGAAGTTTATATATGGGAAACAGGATTTTAAGACTCTGGAACGCGGTCAGGAAACCTGCTGCCTTCTGACCAACGGGCTTGGCGGTTTCTCCTCGGTTACGGCGATTGGCTCGTCGGCCCGCAGCGATCATGCGTTTTTCATGGCCTGCATGAAAGCTCCGAATCACAGATACAACATGATTCACCGGCTGTGTGAGCGGCTGGTAACGGCAGAGAAAGCGGTATTCCTTTCCAGTCAGGAGTTTGCAGGTGAAAGGGAACCGGAAGACGGATTTCTCCGCCTCTCCTCCTTTCAGTTTGAGGACTGTCCCGCGTGGCTCTATCACGCGGATGGGGTCGAGGTCATAAAGACGACGGCCATGAAACAGGGGGAGAACACGATTGCCGTCCGGTATGAGATCCATAATCACAGGAGAGAGGCGTGTCGTCTCGAGGTGACTCCCTTTATGCAGTTTGTGAAGAAGGGCGGCGATTTAAGCCCGGATCAGGTATTTACCTGTTCAGACAGCAGAATCAGCTCGGCGGGGATGACGCTCTATTTTACAACAGGCGGCAGTGTGAAGACCTTTGAACCGGTCTCTGAGACGTACTATTACGCCTGTGACGCCTGTGACGGACGGCGAGAGACGGGAACGGCGCTGGCCAATCATGCGGTCTGCTGTACCACTGGTCCCGGGGGCTGTTCAAAGCTGGAGCTTGTATACTCCACGGAGCCTGTGACGGAAACGGCAGAAAAAATCATAGATGATGCGGTCCGGTATAGAAAGGACTTAGAGAGGCAGGCTGGTTTTAAGTCTGAGGCGGCTTCCATGCTGGCGAAAAGCGCGGCTCAGTTTATCTCACGCCGGGAATCCACCGGAGGGGATACGATTTTGGCCGGATATCCGTTTTTCGAGGACTGGGGCCGGGATACCATGATTGCGCTGAGCGGCTGTGCACTGGCGACAGGGCGGTACGGGACGGCAAAGAGGATATTGAGGACATTTTTGAAGGCGGAGAGGAACGGGCTGATGCCGAATCTTTTCCCGGAAGGCGGCAGCGAACCCATGTATAATACGGTGGATGCGGCTCTTCTCTTTATCAACAGTGTTTATCTGTATTTTGAGAGGACAAATGACATATCCTTGGTAAGAGAGTGCTGTCCGGTCATGGAGCATATTGTGAAACAGTATGAGACAGGGACGGATTTCGGTATTCATATAGATGAAGACGGGCTGATCACAGCGGGACAGGGCTTCGATCAGGTAACCTGGATGGATGTGCGGATCGGTGACATACTCCCTACGCCGCGCCACGGAAAACCGGTGGAGATCAACGCCTACTGGTACAATGCACTGCGGATTATGGAGAAATTTACTGAGAGCCCGGAGGCGGCCAGGCATTATGGTCATCTGGCGGAATTGGTAAAGCAGTCGTTTCAGGAGAAATTCTGGCTGGAGGAGAAGCACTGCCTGAAGGATGTGGTCTCCGGGGCGGAAGAACGTGATATCCCCGACAACCAGATCCGCTGCAACCAGATCTGGGCGGTTTCCATGAATTTTTCCATGCTTCCTCTGGAAAAAGAGAAACAGGTGGTGGAAACTGTGGCGGAAAAGTTGTATACTCCTTATGGACTGAGAACGCTGTCGGAGGATGACAGAGAGTTCAGACCATGTTACGGAGGCAGCCAGTTTGACAGGGATTTAGCGTATCATCAGGGTACGGTCTGGGTATTTCCGCTGGGCGGATACTACCTTGCGTATTTGAAGGTGCATGGATACAGCGAAGCTGCAAAAGCGGAGGTGTACCGCCAGCTGGAGGTTTTGGAAGGTGCCATGCGGGAAGGATGCGCCGGACAGCTTCCTGAGATCTATGACGGGAAAAATCCCGTTTCCTCGAAGGGCTGTTTTGCCCAGGCGTGGAGTGTGGGAGAAATCCTCCGTGTATATGAAGCTTTGGAAAGATCATGAGAAAAGGAGAATCGATGATGATGGAACAGGAATTAAATAAAGTTCTCGGCGAAAGATTTGGAAAAACGATTGAGGAGGCCTGCATGGAGGAAATTTACCATGCGCTTCTTACCATTGTAAAGGGGAAAATGAAGGATCTCACCCCAAATACGGGAAGCAGGAAACTCTACTATATTTCGGCAGAATTTTTGATCGGAAAGCTGCTCTCCAACAATTTGATTAATCTCGGACTTTTTGATGAGACGGCGGAAGTTTTAAAGAAGCACGGTATCGATATTGCAGATATTGAGGAGGCGGAACTGGAACCGTCACTGGGAAACGGCGGCCTTGGAAGACTGGCGGCCTGCTTCCTTGATTCCATTGCGACGCTGAAGCTGCCGGGCGACGGCGTGGGGTTAAATTACCATGACGGCCTCTTTAAACAGACCTTTGCGGATCATAAACAGAGGGAGGAAAAGAATCCGTGGATGACCGGGGACGACTGGCTGACGAGGACGGATGTTCACTTCGAGGTGCCGTTTAAGGATCTTACGGTAACCTCCACCATGTATGACATCGACGTGCCTGGTTACGAAGGCGGAAAGAATTCCCTCCATTTATTCGATTTAGACTCGGTGGACGAATCCATCATCCATGACGGAATCGAGTTCGATAAAGAAGATATCCGGCGTGGGCTGACTCTCTTCCTCTATCCGGATGACAGTGACGAAAAGGGACAGCTTCTGCGTATCTATCAGCAGTATTTTATGGTAAGCAACGCGGCTCAGCTGATTTTAAAGGAGACGGAAGAGCGTGGATTTGATCTGTACCATCTCCATGAGCATGTAGTAATCCAGATCAACGATACCCATCCGACCATGGTGATCCCGGAACTGGTTCGTCTTCTGATGGCAAGAGGCTTTAACATCGACACAGCCATCGATGTGGTGAGAAAAACGTGTGCGTACACCAACCACACGATTCTGGCGGAGGCCCTGGAAAAATGGCCTGCTTCCTATTTGGAAAAGGTGGTTCCGCAGCTGATGCCGATTATCCGGGAACTGGATCAGAGGGTGAGACGCGATTTCCACGATGAGAAAGTCTATATCATCGACGCACAGGAGCGCGTTCATATGGCTCATATTGATATCCATTACGGACAGAGCGTCAACGGCGTTGCGGCTCTTCATACGGAGATTCTTGAGGAGTCGGAGTTAAAGCCGTTTTACGATATTTACCCGGAAAAATTCAATAATAAGACGAACGGAATTACATTCCGCAGATGGCTGCTGCACTGCAACCATGAACTGTCTTCCTATATCGAGGAGCTGATCGGATCCGGCTTTAAGATTCACGCGGAAGAACTGGAAAAACTCCTAGCATATCAGGATGACGAGGCAGTTCTGGACCGTCTCCGCCGGATTAAGCAGAATGCCAAGCTGGACTTAAAGAAGTATTTGAAGAACACACAGGGAATCGAGATCGACGAGAACTCTGTCTACGATATTCAGGTGAAGCGTCTCCATGAGTACAAGCGCCAGCAGATGAACGCGCTTTACGCTGTTTATAAGTATCTGGAGATCAAGAAGGGCAATCTGCCGAAGCGTCCGGTTACCATGATCTTCGGCGCAAAGGCGGCTCCGGCCTATACGATAGCCAAGGATATTATCCATTTAATTCTCTGTCTGCAGGAGTTAATCGACAGCGATCCGGAAGTGAGCCCGTATTTAAAAGTTGTTATGGTGGAGAATTACAATGTGAGCAAGGCTGCGAAGCTGATCCCGGCCTGCGACATTTCCGAGCAGATTTCCCTGGCTTCCAAGGAGGCGTCCGGAACCGGCAACATGAAGTTTATGTTAAACGGCGCGGTGACCCTGGGAACCGAGGATGGAGCCAATGTGGAGATTCATCAGCTGGTGGGCGACGAGAATATCTATATTTTCGGAAAGTCCTCCGATGAGGTGATTAAGCTCTACGATACCAGCGGCTACTGTTCCAGAAAGATTTATGAGAGCGACAGCCTGGTGGAGGAACTGGTGGACTTTATCATCAGCAAGAAGATGATCTTAACCGGCGATCCGGTAAATCTGGGAAGACTTTACAAAGAACTGGTTTCCAAGGACTGGTTTATGACGCTTCTCGATCTGAGGGAATATATCGCAGTGAAAGAGCAGATGCTGGCAGATTACGAGGATGAGCGTGCCTGGGCCCGCAAGTCTCTGATTAATATTGCGAAGGCGGGATATTTCTCCTCTGACAGAACCATTGAAGAATATAATCGGGATATCTGGCACCTGTAAACAGGACGGTCCCCTGGGCACTGGTCAGGGCCGGATCAGACGCTGGAGGAAAGGGAATGAAAATGAAAGAGAGAAACGGACAGAAATGGTGGAAAACATCGGTGATCTATCAGATTTATCCCAGAAGCTTTAAGGATAGCGACGGCGACGGAATCGGAGATTTGAACGGAATCATAGAAAAACTGGATTATCTGGAGGAACTGGGGATCGACGCCGTCTGGCTTTCACCTGTGTGCAAGTCGCCTCAGGACGACAACGGGTATGATATCTCGGATTATCAGGATATCGACCCGCTGTTCGGAAGTCTCCTGGATATGGAACGCCTGATTAAGGAAGCGGGAGAGCATGGGATTAAGATCATCATGGATCTGGTCTTAAACCATACGTCGGATGAACACCGGTGGTTTTTAGAAGCGAAGAAGAGCAGGGATAATCCCTACCATGACTACTACGTCTGGCGCGACGGTGAGGAGGGCGTCTTACCCAATGACATGAGAGCCTGCTTTGGCGGCCCGGCATGGGAGTGGGTACCGGAACTGTCCCAGTACTATTTTCACCAGTTCTCCGTCAGGCAGCCGGATTTGAACTGGGAAAATGAAGCCGTACGCAGAGAAATCTATGACATGATCCGCTGGTGGATGGAGAAAGGCGTGGGCGGTTTCCGTTTGGATGTCATCGATCAGATCGCAAAGGAACCGGACTTAAAGATTACGGGCAATGGACCCCGCCTTCATGAATTTATCCGCGAACTGAGCCGCGAGACATTTCAGAAGGGCGATATCGTCACCGTAGGCGAGTGCTGGGGCGCCGATACGGAGCGTGCAAAGCTCTACAGCGCGCCTGATGGAAGCGAGTTCTCCATGGTGTTCCAGTTCGAACACATTATGCTGGATTCCGTACCGGGCAGGGAGAAATGGGATCTGGCCCCCCTTCCGTTTGTAAAACTCAAGGAAGTTTTGAACGAATGGCAGTGTGAACTGCAGGGAAGCGGCTGGAACAGCCTCTTTTGGGATAATCATGATCTGCCGAGGATCGTATCGCGGTGGGGCAATGATAAGGAATACCGCGTGGAGTCCGCTAAGATGCTGGCTACGGTTCTCCATGGTATGCAGGGAACGCCCTATATCTACCAGGGTGAGGAACTGGGCATGACGAACACGGACTATGAGATCGGAGAGTACCGCGATATTGAGACGCTTCATATGTATGAGGAACGTCTGGAAGCCGGATATTCCGAGGAAGAGATCATGCGGTCGATCCACGCCAAAGGACGGGATAATGCCAGAACACCGATGCAGTGGAGCGGCGGAGAGGGAGCCGGATTCACGACAGGAACGCCATGGATCCGCATTAACGATAATTACAGGGAGATCAACGCGGAAACGGAAGCGGCAGACCCCTGGTCGGTCTTCCATTATTATAAGAGGCTGATCCATTTGAGGAAAGAGTATCCGGTCTTTGTACATGGAAGCTTCCGGCTGCTTCTGGAGGACGATCCTAATATTTTTGCATACGTGAGAGAATGGGAGGGCGTCCGCCTGCTGGTACTCTGCAATTTCTTCGGCAGTGAAACCTGGTGCCCTTTAAAGGAGATGTGGGAAGGGAAAAAACGGCTCCTGTGCAATTACCAGGAGGTGGAGAATGAGGAGATTCTGAGGCCGTATGAGGCGCGGATGATTCTGATTTAACAAGAAAACGCCGGGCTGGACAACAGCAGCCGGAAGTGAAGGCGGAACTGTTACTGTCTGCATGATGAGATTTAAAATAATTCTTGAAAGTAAAATGGAAAAATGTTATAGTATAGATAGAAGAGGAGCAACCGCCCACAAGGTGGTTGACCTTTTAATCAAAGTAGAAATTCCACCCTGCTACGGTCAAGTTTTGGGGTGGTTTTTCTATGTTAAGCTAATGACATATCAAATAAATGAATGTCAGCAATGCTAAAATAAACATTCCAAAAGCCATAAGGTCTTTAAAATCGAAATGTTTCAGAGACATCACCTCCATCCTATGTAGAATGAAGGCCAACGCCACCCTGCAACACGATTACTCCCTAAAGAAAGTATATCATGTGAGCTATAAAACCACAAGAAACAGTTGGACTAAGTTCTCTGTCGGCAGCGCCGCTTCGCGGTCTGCGCAATCGAAACAATTTTTGCCCCCTTTTTACTGTTTCAGCGGTGGGAGGAGAAGTGATAATTCACGGCTGATTTAATTTGACGATAGCTTTTCGTTTGCCTTTATCTTGAAGCCAATAAAACAACAGAGATTTTCCACCCGTTTAGGACGGTTGGATCACTGCAGAAGAGACATGAACAGCAGGAGGATTAGACTGATGATACGATGTGCAACCATAGGAACCAATTTTGTGGCAGACTGGTTTATGAAGGCGGTCCAGGCGTGTGACGGGATCACCTGCAGTCTGGTTTACTCCAGAAACAGGGAGACGGCAGAGGCGTTCTGTGAGAAACACGGAGCAGGGCGGTGGTGTACGGATTTAATGGAGGCAGCGGAAGCGAAGGACGTGGACGCAGTCTATATCGCCAGCCCCAACAGCCTGCACTACGAACAGGCGGCGCTGATGCTGTCCCACGGAAAACACGTACTCTGCGAGAAGACCATAACCTCCAACGAAGCGGAGCTTAAGGAACTGATCCGGCTGGCCGGAGAGAACGGCACAGTCCTGATGGAAGCCATGCGATCGGTTCACGAGGAAGGGGTTCGGCGTTTGAAGGAGGTACTTCCGATGGCGGGGACCATCCGGAGAATCAGCTTCCAGTATGCGAAGTATTCCTCACGATACGATAAATTTAAAGAAGGAATCATTGAAAATGCATTCAATCCGGCCTTTTCCAACGGTGCGCTGATGGACATCGGCGTCTACTGCGTCCATCCGCTGGTACGGCTGTTTGGAATGCCGAAGAAAATTATCGCGGATTCCCTGCTTCTCTCCAACGGCGTGGAAGGCGCGGGTACCATCCTGGCCTCCTACGATGGCATGCAGGCGGAACTCCTATACTCCAAAATCACCAACAACCGCCTTCCAAGCCAGATTCAGGGAGAAGACGGGACTCTGGTGATCGACAATATAACGAATATCTGCAGCGTGGTGTTCCATGACAGAAATGGGAATGCAGAAACGGTGATCGACCTGCCGCCGAACCACACCCTGGAGGGAGAGGTCAACGACTGGCTTCGCATGATCGAGACCGGGGAAGGCGTTCAGGAAGAGAATGAAGCGTCTCTGATGGAACTGCGCGTGATGGATGAGGCGAGACGCCAGGCGGGGATTATCTTCCCGGCCGATCGAAAGTAAGGAGGAGATTTCCATGTATTATTCGACGACGTGTCCGTCTCCTGTGGGGGTTATCACCCTGGCATCCGACGGAGAGAAGCTGGCCGGCCTGTGGCTTGAAGGGCAGAAGTATCATGGCGGCGCCATTGCCGGCAGTATGACGGAAAAAGAGGATATTCCGGTCTTTGACGCTGCAAAACGGTGGCTGGAACGGTATTTTGCGGGAGAGAAACCGTCGGCTTCGGAGCTGCCGCTTGCTCCCGTGGGAGGAGAGTTCCGGCAGATGGTATGGGAGATTCTCTGCAGAATTCCGTACGGCAGTGTGATGACCTATGGCGACATCGCGAAACGAATGGCGGTGAAATTAAACAGGCCCACCATGTCGGGACAGGCGGTGGGCGGTGCAGTCGGGCACAATCCCATCTCGATCATCATCCCGTGCCACCGTGTTGTGGGAGCGAATGGAAGTCTGACGGGATATGCCGGCGGAATTGATACGAAGATAAAACTGCTGGAGCTGGAAGGTGTGGACATGTCTTCACTGTTTGTTCCGGCTAGGGGGAGCGCACTCTGAACTTGACAGAATCATGGAGGAGATTGAAATAAATAAGTATCTTAAGCCAGAACCCTTACACAAGATGGGACGGCCGGAATATAATCGAGTCAGCATGCGAAAGACGATCTTGTTCGGCTTTATGGACACAGGATACGCTTCAATGCCTGTCTGAATGTAAAAGAAACCAAAGGGATCATTCTTCACAGCGATCTTGGCAGTCTTTGAATACATAGAATCCTGGTATAACAGAAAGAGGATTCACAGCGCTGTCAATTACATGACGCCTCAGCAGAAGAGGGATGAGGAACTAAAAAAGGTGGCGTAATCTTTCGACTTCTTTTGTCTAAAGTATTGACATAGGTCAGCAAGCTGTCCCTGTCCGCTTCCGGATCAGTAACAGTCTTCTCCGCCGCCAGCAGCTTGTCCAGTATGCGGTTGCCTTCCTCTTTACTGGAGCACTCAGGATACTGTGTCTTTTCCGGCTCTGTGACCGGTGGTTTTAATTCGTTGGAATTTTTACCCGAAGCTCCAAAGCCGGTTTTGCTTGCAGACGCCGCTCTGCAATGATATAATATGGTTACAAGATAAAGGAAATGCGAATGCGTGAGAACGCGTTCGCATTTCGTCGTTTCAGGGAATATGAACAGATTTGTTCATGTTGGCAGGGATTTAAAGAAATGAGGATACAGGGAATCGTGCTGTTACAGGCAGCCCCGGAAAAGGAGGTAATGATAACAAAGCAGGAAAGTAAGAATCTGAGTTATGAAGACTACCAGGATTTTTTGCGCGGCGGAAGGTTTTATCAAAGAATGGACGGATCCGATCGGGGACAGCAATCACCCGGTACGGGATCCGGCACGCTATAGCAGGCTTTAAAAAGAACCTCTGCGATATGATAAGGAAAATGATACCGCTGGGCAGCGGAGATCTACACGGTAACTGGGAACAGACCGTTACGGGCATATGTCTGTTTAAGATGACAGGCGGTTCCTATGCAAAAAACCGCTGGGGCAGAGGGGGGCCATGGTGGTCGGCCAGAGGGAAATTGAAGGTGAAGGGAAAATGAAGTATTTGATAGCCGGGACACATTCAGATTCCTGTTCCTGAGACGGAGGGAAGTACGGTACAAAAGGAGAACCGAGTACCACATGATAGAAAAGGAGGAGTAACGCGATGAAAAGGAAATACACACGGGTGATATCCGCGCTGCTGGCTGTTTTGCTGATTAGCACTCAGTCTGCTGTGATGACGTGGGCGGATAGCATGGTACCAGCAGACCACTTATTGGGTGGTGACGAGTATATTGGAAAGAAGACAGGATATGCCACGCCTTCAGATGCGGAGCAGAAGGATGAGGACGCTCTCAAGCCTGATGACACGCCGAAGGACGATGAAATACCCTCCACGGAAATCCCTTCCACGGAAATTTCTTCCCACGAAAACCTGACAGATGGAAAACAGCCGGAATACGAAAACACTGAGAAAATGGTGGTTCGATGGGAGTTCGTTGATGACGAGAACTTAAGTGGAGGCGAACTGTCTCTGATTGGCGTAAGCCCGGAGAACAGGGCGGATTTCGACACGGTTGTCTCCATGCTGCCGGAACAGGTGAGAGCGGAGATTGAGGAGGCGGGTGAAGTGACGCTTCCCATAGCTGACTGGAACTGTCAGGAGTATCAGCAGGATAAGGATGGGGAGTGGCCGTTTACCGGCGAATATAAGTTTATCGCAGAGCTGCCGGAGGGGTATGTCTGTGAGCCGCCCATATCCGTGCTGGTGACACTTGGCGGGGCTATGGTAAATACCATCAACGACAGATTTACCATAGACGGTCTGAGGTATAAGGAGCTGGGTCCCGATACGGTTCAGCTCATAGGATATGATGGGGAAAAGCCGGTCGGGACACTGATTATCCCGGACAAGGTGCGAAAACCTTCCAACGGCAGGGAATACCAGGTAGCCAGCATTGGGCACAATGCGTTTCAGGACTGTTCCGATCTGACGGGAGATTTGGTGATTCCGGATACGGTGACCGAGATTGGAGACAACGCTTTTGAGGGATGCCATTTTACAGGAGAACTGACCCTCTCGGATTCATTGGTTACAATAGGGGAATACGCATTCTATGAATGCGGATTTACAGGTCAGCTGCTCCTGCCACCAACGCTTGTTCGCGTTGATGATTATGCATTTGCTGAAACTACATTTTCCGGCCAGTTGATTTTGCCGGAGAAATTGAACTATATTGGCGAGCTTGCATTTTACGAGTGTCACTTTACGGGAGACTTGATTATACCGGACGGAGTGACCATTATCGAATATGGTGCATTTTCTGGTAACAGCTTTACGGGGACACTGACTTTGCCAAAAAAATTGAAGGAAATAGGCAGAGAGAGTTTTTGTAAGTGCGGATTTACGGGTGAGCTGGTTTTGCCAGATGGATTAACGAGTATTGGCCTCTATGCATTTAAAGATTGCAGTAAACTTACAGGCAGGCTGAGTATCCCGGATGGAATTACCAGCATTGAGAGTGGTGCGTTCAGTAACACTGGTTTCGACGGTTTTGATACCACGAAGCAGGAAATAGCCGACATGCTTTATGATTCAGGTATTGGCGAGGACAAAATCACGGTTGGAAATCAGCCTTATCACCACACTCAGCTGCCCCCAGTTTCATTTTTCCAAGACGGAAATATGACGTATCAAATCATTGGAAGTGACACGGTGGCGTTAACCGACTATAACGGAAACTCTGATACGGATATTTCTATTCCGGACAAAGTGACGGACCAAGCGTCAGGAACGACGTATTCCGTAACCCAGATCGGTTCTTGGGCGTTTCGTTACAAGAAGATAACAGGTTCGCTTCATCTCCCGAATACACTGGTAAGCATCGGAGATAATGCTTTTTTTAATAATAAGTTTTCAGGTACGCTCTCTCTCCCGAATACACTGGTAAGCATTGGAGATTACGCATTTGGTAAGAATCGTTTTACCGGTGATTTAACCATCCCTGTGAGTGTGTCGCATATGGGGGCCGGAGCTTTTAATTCAGCAGGTTTTACTGGAAATTTGACCATAGAAGGGAAGCTGACAAAATTAGAAGACTACGCATTTTTCGAATGTGGCTTCACCGGTGCTTTGTCTCTTCCGGATACATTGACATATATTGGGTTTGCTGTGTTCAAGGATTGCGGTTTTACTGGAAGTTTACAGCTTCCGGCGGGAATAACTTACATCGAAGCTGGCAGCTTTTATAATTGCAGCAGCTTTACCGGCGCACTTCAGCTTCCAAAACCGATCACTGAAATTGGTGAAAAGGCATTTTATGGCTGTGACGGTCTGGATTCGGCTCATCTTGGTCCGAATGTGCAAAAACTGGGCGCACAGGTGTTTCCGGAGGCGCTGCCTCTGTCCACCGACTCTCCACAGGTTCAGATTCTCATCAATACTTATCTGAATCAGGATGCCATAGCTGATACCTCCTGGGATGGGAAAGAGGATGTGCCGGACGGAGCAGTCGCCACGATAAAGCAGGACACAACAATCACCGGAGACAGACGGATTGGCACGGAGGCGGTTATCACGGTTCCGAGCGGAGGGATTCTGACGGTGGATGGAAAATTGACCGTTGATGGAAACCTGGTAGTGAATGGAACGATATTTGCGGAAGGCACTCTGATCATCAATGGATCCTTTTCCGGCTCCGGCACCCTGATTATCGGAAAGAACGGCAGGGTGGAAGGCGATACCTCCGGCTGCCGTGTGGAGTATCAAGAGGATCGGGAAGACATAGAGTCCGCAAAGAAGATGATTGAAAGCCAGATTTATACCACAGAACAGGATTCAGCAGGGGATGAAGCAGCGGTGAAAGGCAGGCTTTTTGAGGCGATTGAAGCGATTCCTGGCTTTGGCGATACTGGGGTGATAGTGGGAGAGCTGAAGATTACCACTTTTGTGCCTGCATCAGAGGGGACATCCGACAGGCCGGACGGAATGGATGGAAGCTTTGCCTTTACGCTGCTGCTCTCCAAAGGAAACAGCAAAGGCGGCGCAGGCGGAGCGGGAACGATTCGAGCCAGGGGTTACAGCTACATACCTGGCGGCCGTCCATCGGGAAGCAATGATGGCGAAGATTATGGCAGCAATGCGGTGAACCCGGACATCCTGCATGGAACCTGGGAGAGGACGGAGACAGGAATCTGGAAATTCCGCCAGACAGGCGGCGCTTACGCAGTCAGCCGATGGGGCATGGTTGACGGCCTGTGGTACTATTTTGACGGGGAAGGACGGATGCTCACCGGCTGGCAGTACATCAATCAACAATGGTATTACCTGTGCACGGAGGAGGATACAAAGACAAAAATTGGCTTAAAAGAGGGGGCGATGGCGACGGGCTGGCATTTTGACTCCGCATACCAGGCATGGTTTTATCTGGGGACAGACGGAGCCATGGCAATCGGCCAGAGGGAGATTGATGGGAAACGGTATTATTTTAACCCGGAATCTGACGGAACAAAAGGTGCGTTGCAAAAGGAGGAAATTTTATGACGGATACGAATGCTTGGGAACATGGGCGTCGTCCCGGCTGATCAGGGAGCCGAATCTTCAGTGCCATATCAAGGGCGTGATCATCAGCCATTCTCATGTGGATCATTTCTTCCAGGGCCTGAAAGCGGGAGAAGCGCGGCATGAATAGAGAAAAATCTTTCGCGAGCAGGTGGATTTATCTTTGAAAAACCGTGCTGGAAATAAAGAAGAAAAAGGAAGGTTATGCGAGGCTGACATCCAATAAGGAAGTATTGAGAAACATTCAGTTTGGGCAGTCGGCAAGCGGAATGTGACAACAAAAGAGGGGCATCGGTGGTAAGCTGATAGCCCCTCTCAATGGGGTGGCAAAGGGTACCCCTTTGCCACACGATTTTGCGAAGCAAAGTGTTAAAGACGATGCGGCAGGCAAAACCGCTTCCGCTTCCGGTACTGTCATCACGAACCGATGAAAAAGACAAAATCCAGGCGCTTCTTTCCGGAGCCAATGGCTATATTCAAAAGCCCTATAAAGTTGGAAGAATGTCTGGCCCAGGCCCAGTCACTGATGCAGCTATACGCAGGGCTAAAAAGTACGGAGAGCCGATGCTATACGCTGGTATTTGGCATGGATCTGATTATTAATCCCATGTGCCGGCCGTTTAGCTGAAATAAAATAATTGAAAACACCCTGTGGCCATTTATCGGCCACAGGGTGTTTTCAATTATGATTCATCTTATTTCTGGTTTGCTTTTTTGCCTTCTCTCGGAAGAATAATGTTCAGCAGGACCGCCACGATGGTAGCGACTACGACCGGTGAACGGCCGAAGATGGTGACTACCCAGCTGGGGAATGTGGATAGTGCTGCGGTGGCCTGGGAGATACCCATGCCGAGCGCTGCGGCAAGTCCCACGATAGAAGAGTTGCGGTAAGTCATCTCTTCCGACATAACGAGCTTCATACCGGTCATGGCGATAGAAGCAAAGACAGATACGGTTGCGCCGCCCAGAACGCATTGGGGAATGGTGGTGAGCAGTGCGGAGAACTTCGGGATCAAACCGGCTGCAAGGAGAATGGCAGCGGTAAGCCCCAGGACACAGCGGTTGACTACCTTCGTCGTTGTAACGATACCGACGTTCTGGCTGTAGGTGGCGGTTGGAAGGCCGCCTAACAGAGCGCCGAGGATGTTGGTGACACCGTATCCCATGATGCCGCCCTGAAGTTCTTTGTCGGTCGGTTCACGGTCAATGGAACCGCTGGTGGTTGCTGTAAAGTCTCCGATCGCCTGTATGGAGTTGATCGCAAACAGAATACCGATGGCGATACAGGAGGATGGTTCAAACATAATTCCAAAATGAAGCGGCTGTGGAACCTGGAAGGCTGCCGCTGCCCCGATGCTGGAGAAATCGACCATACCAAAGAAGAGTGAGACGATATAGCCGACAATAATACCGATCAGAATGGAAGCCAGCTTAAAGATTCCTTTTCCGAAATGGTTCAGGACAGTTACTACGATCAGGGTCAGGAATGCAATGGCCCAGTTCTGCCAGGATCCATAAGTCGGGCTGGAGGTTCCTCCGGCCATGTAATTGATGGCTGTGGGGTACAGCGATAAACCAATGGTGAAGACTACGGTACCCGTGATCAGCGGCGGGAAAAATTTACGAATTTGCATGACAAAAGCACCCACGATGAAGGCAACGACACCACCGACAATCTGAGCGCCTAAAATGGCAGGAATACCAAAGTCCGCAGCAATGGACTGCATGCTGGGAACGTATGCGAAGCTGATGCCCATGATGACAGGAAGGGCTGCTCCGAGACGGAAGCTTCCTTTTTTCCCGATGGGAAACAACTGCAGCAGGGTTGACAGTGCGGATACTACAAGTGCGGCCTGAATCAGGATAACCCGGTCAGCGCCTGATAAGTTAGCGACATTGGACACGATGATTGCCGGAGTAACACAGCCGACGATCATGGCTACCACGTGCTGAAGTGCTAACGGCAGTGCCTGGGAGAATTTTGGGATGCCGTCCAACTGAAAAATAGAAGCGTATTCTTTATTTGACTGTTTCATAGAGAGAGTTCCTCCTTAGGTTTTGGAAGTACTCCGGAAAACCGGATCGCAGTTTTCCGGCAGAAAATTATAACAGCCCAGACCGGTCATTTCCAGACCGAAAAAACAATCAGGAAATGAGCCGTCTGAAAGGCTGCTGAATATTACTGATGAATGCGAGTACCGGTTTTCCCCAGGATTCCCTCTTTTGCTTTTTCAAGCAGAGTGATGAGTGCGTTGCGCCCATCCTTGGAATCTGCGAATTTCACAGCAGCCTGTACCTTCGGAAGCATGGAACCCGGAGCAAAATGACCTTCGTCCATATACTTTCTGGCATCGTCTGTTGTGATATCGTCCAACCATTTCTCTTCCGGTTTTCCGAAGTTAATAGCGACCTTTTCCACTGCGGTTAAGATGATTAAAAAATCAGCATCCAGTTCTTCAGCCAGCAGTTCGCTTGCAAAGTCTTTGTCAATTACGGCACTTGCGCCTTTTAAATGGTTCCCGATCAGAGTAACCGGGATTCCGCCTCCGCCGCAGGCGATAACCAGCTGTCCGGAGTCCACGAGGGAACGGATTGCGCCGATTTCAATGATTTCGGCGGGCTTAGGAGAAGCAACGACACGGCGGTAGCCGCGGCCTGCGTCTTCCTTCATGATATATCCGTATTTTTCTTCCGCAATCTTAGCCTGTTCTTCTGTCATAAAATGGCCGATTGGCTTGGAAGGGGCGTTAAATGCAGGATCCTCCGCATCGACGCGGATCTGTGTGATCATGGTCGTAACCGGAATATCCGTGATGTTTCTGTTTAATAATTCCTCTCTCAGCGCATTCTGTAAGTCATAGCCGATATAAGCCTGGCTCATGGCTACACAGACGGAGAGAGGGGTATTCGGCTGATTCGGATCTTCACGGCTCAGTGCGCTCATGGCGTTGTTGATCATGCCGACCTGAGGTCCGTTGCCGTGTGCAACGACAACCTCGCAGCCTTCTTCGATCAGGTCTACGATCGCTTTTGCCGTGATTTTAACTGCCGTCATCTGTTCCGGCAGTGTATTGCCTAAGGCATTGCCGCCCAGGGCGATGACGATTCTTTTCTTTTTGTTCATTGAATAAACCCTCCACCGGTTTTTTTAGAAATCCGCCTCACGCAGCCTTGCGGCGCGTTCGATGGAAAAATGGCCGCCCGGCACTTTTCGTGCGGGGCCGCGGGAATAAAAAAGGACGCACCTGCTACTCGCTGGCAGCGGGTGCGCCCGGATTCCAATTCTTTATTTGAATACGCGTGGCGTGTTTCTTTCTTCCAGCTTCTTTAAGATTTCCTGTGGATTCTCAAACTTGGCAAGGAAGATCATAGCGGCGATTACGTATGGCTTGAAGCTGGCTTCTTTGTATAACGGATCGCGGTAGCGGTCGAATACGGAAGCTTCTACTTCACCGTCTACACAGCTTACGTCATTGATATCTGCCGGTAAGCAGTGTAAGTACAGAGCCTTGCCATCCTTTGTGGTCTTCATGAGCTCTTCGGTACAGCACCAGTCTTTGTGCTCTGCGTTCTGAGCCAGTAATTCCTTCTCCAGAGCCTTGATGCCCTCTGTGTCGCCTTCGCCGTAAAGGTTCGTTCTCTTTTCCATTGCTGCGAATGGAGCCCAGCTCTTCGGGTAAACGATGTCAGCGTCTTTGAATGCGTCAGCCATGTCGTGGGATACGCGGAAGGAACCGCCGGACTTCTCAGCGTTCTTTCTTGCAACTTCCTCAACCTCAGGCATAACCTCGTAGCCTTCCGGATGAGCTAAAACAACTTCCATGCCCATACGTGTCATCAGACCGATGACGCCCTGAGGAACGGATAACGGTTTGCCGTAGGAAGGAGAGTAAGCCCATGTCATAGCCAGCTTTTTGCCTTTTAAGTTCTCAAGGCCGCCGAACTCATGGATAATATGTAACATATCAGCCATACACTGTGTCGGATGGTCAATATCACACTGTAAGTTTACTAAGGTTGGCTTCTGCTCTAAGATTCCGTCCTTGTGGCCCTGTGTAACAGAGTCAACAACTTCGTGCATATAAGCGTTGCCCTTGCCGATGTACATGTCATCACGGATACCGATTACATCAGCCATGAAGGAGATCATGTTGGCTGTTTCGCGAACGGTCTCGCCGTGAGCTACCTGAGACTTGCCCTCGTCTAAGTCCTGGACTTCCAGACCGAGTAAGTTACATGCGGAAGCGAAGGAGAAACGGGTACGTGTGGAGTTGTCACGGAATAAGGAGATTCCGAGGCCGCTCTCGAATACCTTTGTGGAAATGTTGTTTTCTCTCATGAAGCGGAGAGCGTCAGCAACGGTCCAGACAGCTTCCAGTTCTTCGTCTGTCTTTTCCCAGGTTAAAAAGAAATCATTGTTGTACATTTCCTTGAAATTTAAAGCGTTTAATTTGTCGATGTAATCCTGTAAGGTTTTCATATTGGTATAAAGCCTCCTGAAATAAAGTGTAATGTTATTTGGTATCTATCCTGCATGCTGTACAGCCTGTCATAGATTTGGGGAAGGAATGAAGGCTGCCGGCAAGAGTGATTGTTTTAGGGGTGGCTGCAGGTTTTAAGGAGGACCTGCAGCCGGCATATATGGTTACAAAATGGCAACTGATTGGCTAAATAATTATTTCTCGCAGTAGATAGAAGGAAGTGCTGCGTAAACGGCTGCACACGTTACTAAATCCTGCTTCCATGTCTTCTCGTTCGGAGCGTGAGCCTGAGCCTCTGCGCCAGGTCCAAAGCCGATACACGGAATACCGTTGCGTCCCATGATGGAAACGCCGTTGGTGGAGAAAGTCCATTTGTCTGTCAATGGACGGGCTGTTCTCATGGCAAGTGTTTCTTCTGCGCCGATACGAACATCGCCGTATAAGTTCTTATAGGCTTCTTCCAGAGATTTTGTTACCTTGTGATCCTCCGGAATAACCCATGTCGGGAAGTAGCACTCGATCGGATAAGTAAGTCCTTTGTAGGAAGGACGGGAATATTCATACATGGATACGGTTACATCATTGCCGTATTTTTTGACGCTCGGTAAGCTGCGGATTTCCTCTAAGCAGCTTTCCCATGTCTCGCCGGCTGTCATACGACGGTCTAAGGATACGGAACAGGAGTCGGCAACAGCACAGCGGCTTGGTGATGTAAAGAAGATTTCTGAAACGGTTACAGTACCGCGTCCTAAGAAGTTGGCTTCTTTCCATTCTGCGTTGTAGCTTTCGTCCAGCATCTTAACGAGGCCTTTGACTTCCTTGTCGTCGGCTGCGTCATTTTCATTTAATGCGCGTACATCCTGAAGAATGTCGGCCATCTTGTAGATCGCGTTGTCGCCGCGTTCAGGAGCGGAGCCGTGGCAGGAAACGCCTTTTACGTCTACACGGATTTCCATACGTCCTCTCTGGCCGCGGTAGATACCGCCGTCAGTAGGCTCTGTGGATACAACGAATTCCGGACGAACCTTGTCTTCGTTGATGATGTACTGCCAGCAGAGACCGTCACAGTCTTCTTCCTGAACCGTACCGGTTACCAGAACGGTGTATTTGTCGCTTAAAAGACCTAAATCCTTCATGATTCTGGCTCCGTAAACGGCTGATACGATGCCGCCGCACTGATCGGAAACGCCGCGGCCGCCGATCTCAGTGTCATTCTCGTAGCCTTCGTACGGATCGAAGTTCCAGTTGCTCTTGTTGCCGATTCCTACCGTATCGATATGGGCGTCGAAGCCGATTAAGGTAGCGCCTGTTCCCATGTAGCCGAGAACATTTCCCATATCATCGATAACAACTTTGTCGAATTCCAGTTTTCTCATCTCTTCTGCGATGCGGTCGATATGAGCCTTCTCATCACAGCTCTCACCCGGGAACTTTACGATGTCTCTTAAAAACCTGGTCATGTCAGCTTCGTAATTTTTTGCTGCCTCTTTGATTTTTGCGTAATCCATGATTTTAATACCCTCCGTTTTATTATTTTATAATATAGTTCGATTCGCCTTTGGCTCATCAAAAGAAAATTATGCCTAGCGTTCTTTGCCTTCCCAAACGATTGCTTTGTAGCGGTCCGGGTCGGTGTCGCCCTCAGTGGAGAAGAGGAGAACCTTTGAATCTTTGTTGAGCCCTAAGTGATCTCTTAAATCTTTGTACTCATCCATGGTCATGATGCAGGCCAGAATTCCGAATGGAGCTGCGCCGGACTCACCGGACGTTACGGATACGTCTCCCTTAATCGGAGCCGCCAGCATTCTCATGCCTTTTGCCGCTGCCCAGTCTGGAGCGGAGACGAAGGTGTCTACGTGATTCTTTAAAATATCCCAGGAGATGGTATTCGGCTCGCCGCAGGCTAAACCGGCCATGATGGTCTGCATATCGCCGTCTACGATCTGAATGCCGCCGTCGCCGGCTTTCGCGCCCTTGTAGAGACAGGCCGCAACATCTGCTTCTACAACGACAACCTTGGGAGGATTCTCCGGATAGCGGTTTGCGAAGTAGCCCTGTACGGCTCCGGCAAGTGAACCGACGCCTGCCTGAACGAATACGTGAGTCGGTCTGTAACAGCCGTATTCCTCTAACTGCTCGCCGGCCTCCATCGCCATGGTTCCGTATCCCTGCATGATCCACGCCGGAATCTCTTCGTAGCCGTCCCACGCGGTATCCTGTACGACAACGCCGTGTTCTGTTTTGGAAGCAGCGTCGGCGGCCATACGGACACATTCGTCATAGTTGACTTCCTCGATGGTAACCTCTGCGCCCTCTGCCTTGATGTTGTTAAAACGGGTGATGGTGGAGCCCTTCGGCATGAAGACAACCGCTTTCTGTCCTAACCGGTTGGCAGCCCATGCAACGCCTCGTCCGTGGTTGCCGTCTGTAGCTGTAAAGAAGGTAGCCTGACCAAATTCTTTCCGAAGCTCTTCGGAAGTTAAAACACTGTATGGAAGATCGGAAACGTCTTTTCCTGTCTGCTGTGCTATGTACTTCGCAATGGCGAAGGAACCACCCAGTACCTTGAAAGCGTTTAAACCGAAGCGGTAGGATTCGTCCTTCACGTAAACCTGACCCAGACCTAAGTATTCGGCCATGTGGTCGAGTTTTGCAAGCGGTGTCTTGCTGTACTGCGGGAAGCTTTCATGGAATTTCCTTGCCTTTCCGATTTCGTCCAGCGCCATGACAGATAAATTTTTGTCATCTGTCTTCGGCATGGTGTTAACCACCCATTCGATTGGATTCATGATGTTTGATTCTCCTTCTTCTTATTTAATATGTTTTATATGAATTATCTGTTTTCTTTTCCGGCGTCCATGTAGCTGTAGAGTGTGAACTTGGATATTCCGAAAAAGTTGGAAACCTTGTCGCCGGATTTGGTAATCAGGAACGCTCCGGCATCATTCAAATACTGAATCGCGGTGATCTTGTCGTCCTTGCTCATCAGAGCTACCGGTTTGCCAACCAGCTGTACGGACTGTTCGATCAGGGTGTCTAAAAGATCATTGACGTTGTGTGTAATCTTTCTTGGCTGCCTGTCTTCTCCTGCCATCTCCGCGGTGGAGATGAGAGAGCGGATCGCATTGTCTACGGTAAGCAGCCCTGTGATGTCATAATTTAAGGAAAAGATATAATCAACGGAACCGTCCTTTCCTCTTATATACATGGTGCTGGATTTTAAAATCCGTCCGTCATCTGTCTTCGTTAAATAGGACAGCCGGTCTTTTAAGCATTCGGGATCCCGGTTCAGCGTTTCGAGAACGATTTCCGAGGGTCCGTCTCCCAGCTTCCGGTTGCTTACGTGACCGTTTTCGATATAGACGATAGAGCTTTCTATATCCTGCTTTTTTAAGTCGTGGATGACCACCTCACAGGCGTTTCCAAAATGGGATGCCACACCGTGTGCAATCTGTGTCAGTTGTTCAAGCTTTGAATCCATCTTGCAACCCCCCTTGCTTGAAAAGTGATTTCTTATACTCCCATCATAACATAAAAAAATGAAAAATCAATACTTTTTCTAAAAAATTTTTAGGCAAACTAATTTTTTTTGTATTTTCATCTTGCATTTCTTACTTTTAGATGATACACTGTACCTATAAAGATATTTATAGTATAAACTGCATAAAAATGATGGGAAGGGAAAATTTCTCATAGACAATATGCAAGAACAAAGCGCAGGAGACGGGGAAGGTTCCATGTGCACACTGTATACTCAAAATTTTTGAGATTTTGACGAGAAATAAGGAAAAAGAGAGAAAAGGAGATGGAGACATGCTGATTATCGGTAATGGAAGAATGATCACAAGAAACCCGGAGGCTCCGTTTTTGGAAGATGGAGCAGTGGCGATGGATGGATCCACTATTATTAAAGTAGGAGCAACAAAAGAGATAAAGGAAGCATATCCCGATGCAGAATATATCGATGCCAAAGGCGGCGTTATCATGCCGGCGTTTATCAATGCCCATGAGCACATCTACAGCGCGTTTGCGAGAGGGTTAAGCATCAAAGGCTACGATCCGCACGGATTTTTAGAGATCCTGGACGGAATGTGGTGGACGATCGACCGCAACTTAACGCTGGAGGAGACAAGGCTTTCCGCGATGGCGACCTACATCGATTCTATTAAGAACGGTATTACCACCACCTTTGACCACCATGCAAGCTTTGGCCATATCCGCGATTCCCTGTTTAAAATAGAAGAAGCGGCAAAAGAGACAGGCGTCCGTTCCTGCTTATGCTACGAGATATCCGATCGTGACGGCATGGATAAAGCCAGGGAAGCAGTCATGGAAAATGCGGCATTTATCAAGCACGCACTGGCAGACGACAGTGACATGATCGCGGGAATGATGGGCATGCACGCACAGTTTACAATCTCCGACGAGACCATGGAACTGGCTGCGGCCAATAAACCGGCCGAGGTGGGCTACCATATTCATGTGGCGGAAGGCATTGAAGACCTTCATGACTGCTTAAAGAAATACGGCAAGCGCATTGTAGACCGTCTGATGGACTGCAATATCCTTGGCCCGAAGACGCTGCTTGGCCATTGCATCTACGTAAATCCTCACGAGATGGAATTAATTAAGGAAACGGATACCATGGTGGTACATAATCCGGAATCCAACATGGGCAATGCCTGCGGCTGTCCTCCAACCATGGAGATCGTTCACAGAGGAATCTTAACCGGTCTCGGAACCGATGGATACACACACGATATGACGGAGTCCTATAAGGTTGCCAACGTACTTCACAAACACCATCTCTGCGATCCGAATGCAGCCTGGGGCGAGGTACCGCAGATGCTGTTTGAAGGAAATGCAAAGATTGCCAACCGCTACTTCAAGAAGCCTCTCGGCGTCTTAAAAGAAGGTGCGGCGGCCGATGTCATCGTAACCGACTATATTCCGCTGACCCCGATGAATGCAGACAACGTAAACAGTCATATTCTTTTCGGCATGACCGGAAGAAGCGTGACAACGACGGTAGGCAACGGAAAAGTCTTAATGAAAGACAGAATCCTGACAAACATCGACGAAGAGAAAGTCATGGCTGACTGCAGACAGGCGGCGAAAGAACTGGCAGACCGAATCAACAGCAGGTAGAAAGGCCAATAGGACTGGCGGAACAAAAGCAGAAAATGCAGGCAGAAGATTCCAGTGGGAAAGGCTTTTGATTGATGTAAAATGAAGACAGTAATTGTAATGTAAAAGAGTTTTGTATGATTCAGAATTTTGAAGTAATGATCACAATACCAATAAAGCAGAAAGAAAATATTAGAAAATTCACAGCGAGGTGTTTTCTTTTTTTCAGCGGCAGCCAGGATATCCTCCAAAAACCGCGGACCCGGCAGCCAATACATCTAAAAAGATAAATACCCGCAAATCAGGAGGTTAATGATGGGAGACAGAATGACACCAATGCCATTTTCACAGTTAGTGGAGTGGGTAATGAAGGAACATAAGGAGAAAGGAACGGTATTTGGCGTTTACAGACCTTACCAGGCGAAGGCGGAGAATGACAGGAAGATCTTTGGCAGGACGCTGGAGACTCCGATTGGTCCGGCGGCGGGCCCTCATACCCAGCTGACCCAGAATATTGCAGCGGCTTACTATGCGGGAAGCCGGTTCTTTGAGCTTAAGACGGTTCAGATCATCGATGGTGAGGATCTTCCGGTGAATAAGCCCTGTATTAAGGCCGATGATGAGTGTTACAACTGTGAGTGGTCTACGGAGCTTTACGTTCCGCAGGCACAGGAAGAGTACATAAAGGCATGGTTTTTACTGAGCATTATGGCGAAGGAGTATGGGCTGGGCTCCATGGATGGATTCCAGTTCAATATGAGCGTGGGATACGATCTGGAAGGCATTAAGTCCCCGAAGATTGATTCCTTCATTGAGTCCATGAAGGATGCGAAGGATACGGAGACCTTTAGAAGCTGCAGACAGTATCTGCTGGAGAACGTTTCCATGTTTCAGCATGTGACGAAAGAGGATATCGAAGGCATTTCTTCCAATATCTGTAATTCTGTCACGCTTTCCACACTGCATGGCTGCCCGCCGCAGGAGATCGAGCGGATCGCTAAGTACCTGATCGAGGTGAAGGGGCTTCATACCTTTATCAAGTGCAATCCGACTCTTCTCGGATATGAATTTGCAAGAAAGACCATGGATGAGATGGGATACGATTACGTCGCCTTCGGTGATTTCCATTTCCTCGATGATTTACAGTATCAGGATGCGGTTCCGATGCTTCAGAGGCTGATGAAACTGGCTGGAGAGAAGAATCTGGAATTTGGCGTGAAGATTACCAATACATTCCCGGTTGATGTGAAACAGAACGAGCTTCCGAGTGAAGAGATGTATATGTCAGGAAAGTCCCTGTATCCGCTGTCCATTTCCCTGGCTGCGAAACTGGCGAAGGAATTTGACGGAAAGCTGAGAATCTCTTATTCGGGCGGCGCTGACTATCATAATATTAAGGGTATCATCGATGCGGGAATCTGGCCGGTAACGGTAGCTACCACCCTGTTAAAGCCGGGCGGATACCAGAGACTGGATCAGATGGCGAAGGAACTGGAACTGGTAAGTCCTCACCTGCGTTCGGCGGAATGTGGAAGCGTGGAATTTACAGGCGTGGACCCGGAGAAGACAGCAAAGCTGGCGGAGTCCGCGATTACGGACGAACACCATGTAAAGGCAGTGAAACCGCTTCCGTCCAGAAAGATGAACAAACCGGTTCCGCTTACAGACTGCTATGTGGCGCCGTGTAAAGAGGGATGTCCGATTCACCAGGATGTAACCACGTATTTACAGCTTTCCGGAGCCGGTAAGTATGAGGAGGCCATGAAGGTGATCGCAGAGAAGAATCCGCTTCCATTTATCACGGGTACCATCTGTGCGCATAACTGTATGAGCAAATGTAACCGCAACTTCTATGAGGATCCGGTCAATATCCGCGGCGTCAAGCTGGTGTGTGCGGAAGGCGGTTACGATGCTCTGATGAAGGAAATCAAGGCTGGGGAGCTGAAGGGAAAGAAAACTGCTGTTGTCGGCGGCGGCCCGGCTGGTCTGGCGGCTGCGTATTTCCTGACGAAGAATGGATATCCGGCTACGATCTTCGAGGCTGGCGACAGCCTTGGCGGCGTGGTGAAGCATGTGATTCCGGGATTCCGTATCTCTGATGAAGCGATTGCAAAGGATGTGGCGCTGGCTACGGCTTACGGTGCAGAGGTGAAGCTGAACACGAGAGTGGAGAGCCTGGAGGATTTGAAGAAGGCAGGCTATGATTACATTATTCTGGCTACAGGCGCTTCCAAACCGGGCGTACTTAAGCTGGAGGCGGGAGAGGCCATGAACGCCCTTGAGTTCCTGGCACAGTTTAAGGCTTCTGATGGAAATGTTAATATCGGCAAAAATGTCGTTGTTATCGGCGGAGGAAACACCGCGATGGATACGGCCAGAGCCGTAAAGAGGACGAAAGGGGTAGAACACTCCTATCTCGTATACAGAAGAACGAAACGCTTTATGCCGGCCGATGAGGAAGAGCTTGTAATGGCAGTGGAAGACGGCGTAGAGTTTAAGGAGCTTTTATCTCCTGTGAAGCTGGAAAATGGAAAGCTGCTCTGCAATGTGATGAAGCTGTCTGATTACGACGCTTCCGGCAGAAGAGGCGTGTCAGAGACGGGCGAGACCGTGGAAATTCCTGCGGATACCGTAATTGCGGCAGTCGGTGAGCAGGTTCCGACCGATTTCTTAAAGGCCAACGGAATCCATGTGAATGACAGAGGAAGAGCCATGGTAAACGAGGAGACACTGGAAACCTCCGTTTCAGGCGTTTATGCAGTCGGTGACGGCTTATACGGGCCGAAGACGGTCGTTGAAGCCATGCGTGATGCCAGAATGGCTGTGGAAGCCATCATCGGCGGAAAGGCAGCCAGAGACTTTGATGATACCGTGAAGGATTTGGGAAAACTCTATGACAGACGCGGTATTCTGGCCGGGACGAAGGAATATAAGGAAGACAGCACACGCTGCCTCGGCTGCTCCAATATCTGTGAGAACTGTGCGGAGGTATGTCCGAACCGTGCCAACATAGCGATCCGTGTACCGGGAATGGAAAAACACCAGATTATTCACGTGGATTATATGTGTAATGAGTGCGGCAACTGTAAGAGCTTCTGTCCGTACGACAGTGCTCCGTACTTAGATAAATTTACCCTGTTTGCCAATGAAGCGGATATGGAAAACAGCAAAAATCAGGGCTTTGTCGTCCTCGACCGGGCTGCTGTTTCCTGCAAAGTGCGTTATCTTGGAAACATTTATACTTGGAATGCCGCGGACAGCGAGAGCGTAATTCCGGAGGGCTTGCGTAAAGTCATGGAAACTGTCTGCAAAGATTATGATTACCTATTAGCATAGGGAAAGCAGGTGAACTTATGTATACCTTACAGGTAAATGGAACGAGTGTTGCCGTAGAAGAGGACCGGAAGCTGATTGATGTGCTGAGAAACGATCTGGGGCTCAAATCCGTCAAGGATGGCTGCAGTGAGGGCGCCTGTGGAACGTGTACGGTTCTGATCGACGGAAAGGCCACCAAGGCCTGTGTCCAGAAGGTTTCAAAGATGGAGGGAAAATCCATCGTAACAGTAGAAGGGCTCAGTGACAGGGAAAAAGAAGTATTTGTCTATGCCTTTGGAGAAGCGGGAGCCGTGCAGTGCGGCTTCTGCATCCCCGGCATGGTGATGTGTGCAAAGGGGCTGATTGACCAGAATCCGGATCCGACCCGCGACGAGGCTGCCTTTGCGATCCGCGGCAATATCTGCCGCTGTACAGGATATAAGAAGATTATCGACGCGATTCTGCTGGCGGCAAAGCTGTTCCGCGAGGGCGCAAAGGATTTGAAGGCGCCGGTGGTGGATCATATCGGACAGCGCGCCCACCGTGTGGATGTACCGGAGAAGGTACTGGGCTACGGGGAGTACGTGGACGATATGGAAGTGGAAGGCATGATCTACGGAAGCGCCATCCGCACACCGTATCCGAGGGCGAGGGTTCTGTCCATCGATAAGTCGGAAGCGCTTGCTCTGCCGGGGGTCCGGGCGGTCTTAACCGCCGATGACGTTCCGGGCGGCAATAAAGTAGGCCATCTGAAGAAGGACTGGGATACCATGATCCCGGTAGGTGAGATCACCCGTTACGTGGGCGACGCGGTCTGCCTGGTAGCGGCCGATACGCCGGAGATTCTGGAAGAGGCCAAAAAGCTGGTGAAGATCGAATACGAGGAACTGGAGGGCGTATTCAGCCCGCAGGAAGCTTTAAAACCGGATGCGCCGCTGGTTCATGAGACCGGAAACGTGCTGGCCCATGAGCACCTGGTGCGCGGCGATGCGAAGAAGGCCATCGAGAACTCCAAATACGTGGTGACAAAGGAATACCGCACTCCATTTACAGAGCACGCGTTCCTGGAGCCCGAGTGTGCAGTCGCCATTGTAGACAGGGAAAAAGAAGAGGCTCTGATCTATTCTTCAGACCAGGGCACGTATGATACGCAGCGCGAATGCGCCGGAATGCTGGGCTGGGAGCTTTCCAGGGTCCATGTCATCAACAAACTGGTAGGCGGCGGCTTCGGCGGCAAGGAGGACATGGCGGTACAGCATCATGCGGCCCTTCTCGCTTACCATACGGGAAAGCCGGTTAAGGTGAGGCTGACGAGAAAAGAAAGCATTATGATTCATCCGAAACGCCATCCGGCGTGGATGGAGTTCACCACAGCTTGTGACGAAAACGGATATTTAACCGGTATGACGGCGAAGGTGATTACGGATACCGGTGCTTACGCTTCTTTGGGAGGACCGGTGCTTCAGAGGCTCTGTACCCACGCGGCAGGTCCTTACAATTATCAGAACATCGATATTGACGGCACTGCCGTCTATACCAATAATCCGCCTGCGGGAGCGTTCCGCGGGTTTGGCGTAACCCAGAGCTGCTTTGCTACGGAGTGTAACTTAAATCTGCTGGCAGAGATGGTGGGGATTACTCCGTGGGAAATCCGCTACCGCAACGCCATCCGGCCGGGGCAGGAGCTGCCTAACGGTCAGATCGCCTCTCCGGGTACGGCGCTTGCAGAGACGCTGGAAGCGGTGAAGGAGGTCTATGACAGCCACCCGTACGTGGGCATCGGCTGTGCCATGAAGAATGCCGGCGTCGGCGTCGGTATCCCGGACTGGGGCCGCTGCCGCATGACCATCGAGGATGGAAAGGTATACGTCCGTTCCGGTGCCTCCTGCATCGGCCAGGGACTGGGAACCGTGCTGGAGCAGGTAGTCTGTGAGGCGCTGGGGGTGACGGGAGACCGCGTAGTCTATGTGGCTGCGGAGACGAACCTGGCCCCCGATTCCGGTACGACTTCCGGTTCCCGTCAGACACTGGTGACAGGCGAGGCGGCCAGAAGGGCCTGTATGGATATTCTGGAAGATCTGAAGGGAGGAAAGACCCTGGAGGATTTAAACGGAAAAGAGTATTACGGAGAGTATTTGGCGGCTACAGATCCCATGGGGTGCGGCAAGAAGAATCCGGTATCCCATGTGGCCTACGGCTACGCAACCCAGGTGGTATGCTTAAACGAGGACGGAACCATTGAAAAGGTGGTTGCGGCTCATGACGTCGGAAAAGCCATTAACCCGCTGTCCGTAGAAGGACAGATCGAGGGCGGCGTAGTGATGTCCCTTGGATTCGCGCTGACTGAAGATTTCCCGCTGGATCATGGGAAGCCGCTGGCCAAATTCGGTACGCTGGGCCTGTTCCGTGCGGATAAGACTCCGCCGGTGGAGAGTATCATTGTCGAGGAAAATAAGGATCCGCTGGCATACGGAGCAGTGGGAATCGGAGAAATCACCTCCATTCCGACGGCACCGGCAGTCCAGGGCGCCTACTACAAGCTCGACGGAAACTTCCGCACGTCGCTGCCTCTGGAAGATACGGCATACAGAAAGAGCAAAAAGTAATCGCAAAAGTAAAAAGCAAAACCTTGATAAGGGCGCAGAGGGCCGAGCAGTATGGTCCTGCGCCCTTAAAGTAAAAATACGTTTCTCCACTGGAAACGGTTGTATGCAAAAGAAAAATAAGGTATACTGAAAATAAGTTATTTCAGTGAAAATTCACAGAACCTTATGCAGGTTACGCTTATGCATGCGAGCGGAGATTGGAGGCTGTCATGTTCAGGGAATTGAGAAGAAAAAATCAGCAGTTATCGGAAACGGAAGCCAGGAGTATTTTAAAGAACGGAACTTATGGAGTACTGTCTGTACAGGGAGACGACGGATACCCGTACGGTGTTCCGATGAACTATGTGTACGGAGACGATGCCATCTATTTTCACTGTGCAAAGGAGGGTCATAAGATGGAGAGCTTTCAGCGCTCCGACAAGGTTTCCTTCTGCGTGGTGGGGGAAGATGAGGTGATCCCGGAAGCATTTTCGACTGCTTATGCCAGTGTGATTGTATTTGGCAGAGCTTCGGTTGTGACGGATGAAAAAGAGAAGCGGGAGGCGTTAAAGCTTCTGGCAGAACGATTTTCCCCGGAATACACGAAGGAGGGCGAGGCGGCCATTGAAAGCAGCTGGAACGATGTCTGCGTCGTCAGGCTGAAGATCGAGCATGCGGCGGGGAAAGCCGGTATGGAACGGATTAAGCGGGAGGAAGCCCGATACGCTTCTTTCCTGTAACAGACAGCTTTACGGGGATTCAGACAGCAGAAAGGAAGGATTTGTCCCATGAAAAAAGTATTAAAAGGCGGTACCGTGGTATCGGGCGAAGGCTGTAAAAAAGCTGATGTTCTGATAGAGGATGGGAAGATCGGGGCCGTAGCTCCGGAGATTACGGATGAGGAGGCCGAAGTGGTTGATGTGTCAGGAAAGCTTTTGTTTCCCGGCTTTATCGACGCACACACCCATTTTGATCTGCATGTGTCCGGAACGGTTACCGCGGATAATTTTGAGACGGGAACGAAAGCTGCCTTATCAGGCGGCACAACCATGATTATTGACTTCGCGACCCAGTATAAGGGAGAAAGCTTACATAAAGCGCTGGAGAACTGGCATGAAAAGGCCGACGGCAATGCTTCCTGTGATTACGGCTTTCATCTCGCCATAGCCGACTGGAATCCGGATATCAGCGAAGAACTCCGGCAGATTGTGGACGAGGGCGTAACCTCCTTTAAGATCTACATGACCTATGACGATATGGTGCTGGATGACAAATCCATCTACCAGGTCTTAAAGCGGCTGAAAGAGGTGGGCGGAATCGCCGGCGTTCACTGTGAGAATAAAGGGATCATCGAGGCGCTGACAGAAGAAGAGAAGGCGAAGGGCCATCTGACTACCGATGCGCATCCGAAGACGAGACCGGCCGTGGTGGAGGCGGAGGCAATCAGCCGTCTGCTGAAGATTGCGGATCTGGTGCATACTCCGGTTATCATCGTGCACTTAAGCTCCGGAGCCGGTTATCAGGAGGTGAAGTACGCGAGAGAACGGGGCCAGGAAGTGATTCTGGAGACGTGTCCTCAGTATCTCATTTTAAATGAAAGCGTCTACAGCCTGCCGGATTTTGAGGGCAGCAAATATGTGATTGCGCCTACGATCAAGAAGGAGACGGACAGCACAAGACTGTGGAACGCCATCAGAAAAGACCATATTCAGACTATTTCAACCGACCACTGCAGCTTTACCACCGGCCAGAAGGCGGCGGGAAAGGACGATTTTACGAAGATCCCCTGCGGGATGCCGGGAGTGGAGTCGAGGCCGGCCTTAATTTACAGCTTCGGCGTTCTGGAACGGGATTTGAAGCTGGAGCAGATGTGCCGTCTGCTGTCTGAGAATCCGGCAAAGCTTTACGGCGTCTATCCTCAGAAGGGGGCTGTCGCTCCCGGAAGCGATGCGGATATCGTCGTATGGAACCCGGATACCGAGTGGACCATGTCCGTGGAGAACCAGGTTGCCAATGTGGATTACTGCCCGTTTGAAGGCACGAAGGTGAAGGGAAAAGCGGAGCTGGTTTTCTTAAAGGGCGAGCTGGCCGCAAAGGACGGCAAGGTCGTGTTAGAGAAGACCGGGGCCTACGTTCCGAGAAAACGGCGGATGGAACTGGATTAAGCATGCCGCCGGAATGTGCTGATCCGGGAATTGAAAGGATATAGAGGTATGGTATTTTACAGTTGGGAACATGACGGACTTCGGGAATGCGGCTCTCTGTGGGAGGCATTAGCACTTTCTGTAAAACGTCACAGGGTGATTGCCCTGACCGGCGGAGGCGGAAAGACCAGCGTCATGTTCCGGCTGGCGGATGAACTGGCAGACATGGGGAAGACAGTGATTGTGACGACGACGACCCATATCTTTCATCCGGCGGACCGGAACGTGGTGGAGAGCGACCGTGCTTCGGATGCGGCGGAATGGCTGGCGCGGAATGAGCGGAAGCCGGAACGAAGCAGGACTGATCATGGTAACGGTACAGTCCTTGTGGCTGGTGTGCCTGCGGCGGAAGGAAAGCTTAAGAGCCTGCCATTAACGGAGACGGCAGTGCTTAAAGAACTGGCCGATGTCCTGCTGATTGAAGCGGATGGGGCAAAGCGGCTTCCCATAAAGGTACCGGGAAACGGAGAACCTGTGATTCCGGAATATACCGACGTGGTAATCGGCTGTATGGGACTGAACTGCATCGGCGGTGAGCTGGAGGAGTTCTGTTTCCGCACAGAACAGGCGGCAGCTTTGCTGGGACTAAAGAAAGAACCGAATGGCCGTTACAGCCACCGGATTACGTGCGGTGATGCGGCGAAGATTCTCACCAGTGATGCCGGTACGAGAAAACTGGTAGGGGAAAGAGACTACCGGGTGGTGATCAATAAGGCGGACGATGAGGGACTTCTGGCAAAGGCGGCCGAGATAGCAGGGGAAGTGGAACGGCTGTCCCAGGTGCGGTGTGCGGTGTCATGCTTTCTGGACCGGAAGCATCCGCAGCAGGAGCGCGAAGTGTGACAGCGGAAAAGAAAGGCGGCGAAGATGGAACAGGAGAAAAAACTGCGTTTCCATATGAAACTCAGGCTTTACTATGAGGAACGGAATTTTGGACCGGGAGTCGCAGGCCTGATGCAGCTCGTGAGGGAGCGCGGTTCCTTAGCGGCCGCGTGTCAGGAGATGCATATGGCCTATTCCAAGGCATGGAAGATCATACATAAGGCGGAGGAGGACCTGGGATTTCCGCTGATGGAGGGAAAGCGCGGCGGAGAGAACGGAGGCGCCACGGTTCTGACCGAAGAGGGCGAAGCGTTTTTAAACAGGTACCTGCAGTTTGTGAATGAAGCAGAACATGCGGTTGCAGAGTTGTTTGAAAAGTATTATTGTTCATAGAGACAGATGGGGACAGATAATTACCCATTTTAATTTTCATATGGATATTCTCAAGTGAGAATATCGATGCGGCAGATCCGTCACTTTGAAGAAGTGTGAAAGGGAACGGGTGACTATAAAAATGAGGATAAAGGAGCTGGAGTCATGAGGGAGATCAGGACAGAAGATGCGGTGGGACACGTACTGTGTCACGACATTACGCAGATCATTCCGGGAGTGATCAAGGATGCAAAATTTAAGAAAGGCCATGTGGTGACGGAGGAAGATATTCCGGTGCTGCTCTCGCTGGGCAAGGAGCATTTATACATCTGGGAAAAGGACGAGTCGAAATACCATGAAAATGAGGCGGCCGAGATTCTCTGCGGTCTGTGCAGGGGCAGCCATATGGAGCGGAGCGGCGTAAAGGAAGGGAAGATCGAACTGACCTCTGCGGTCCGCGGGCTTCTTAAAATAGATACAGAGCTGCTGGACAGAATCAACAGTCTGGGCGACATGATGATCGCTTCCAGGCACAACAATACACCGGTAGAGCCGGGCGATAAGCTGTGCGGGACACGGATTATTCCGCTGGTTATTGAGAAGGAGAAGATGGAAGAGGCTGTGGCGGTCTGTGGCGGAAAAAAGATCTTTTCCATACTTCCGTATCAGGATAAAAAAGTGGGAATCGTGACGACGGGAAGCGAGGTTTACCACGGACGGATTCAGGATGCATTTGGCCCTGTGCTGAAGGAAAAGGTGAAGGAGTTTGGCGGGGAAGTGATGGGACAGACGATCACGGATGACGATCCGGACCACACCAGGAAGGCCATCGAGGAATTTATCGCCCAGGGAGCCGATATGGTGTTGGTTAGCGGCGGAATGAGTGTGGATCCGGACGACAAGACGCCTCTGGCCATTCGCAGTACGGGGGCGCGCGTCGTATCATACGGGGCTCCGGTACTTCCCGGCGCCATGTTCCTGCTTGCCTATTACGAAAAGGATGGCCGCCAGATTCCGGTGGCGGGCCTTCCGGGGTGCGTCATGTATGCGAAACGCACCGTATTTGATCTGGTGCTTCCCCGTCTCATGGCGGATGATCCTGTAACAAAGACAGAGCTTGACAAACTGGGAAGAGGCGGTCTCTGCCTGTCCTGTGAGGTCTGTCATTATCCCAACTGCGGATTTGGAAAGGGCTGGTAAGATGGAAGGACTGACACATTTTGATGAACACGGCAATGCACGCATGGTGGATGTGGGTGAGAAGGCCGTGACGGACAGAATCGCAGAGGCGCATGGAGTGATTCATGTAAACCGTGAGGTCTACGAGGCCATAAAGCAGGGAACCGCCAAAAAAGGAGACGTGCTCGGTGTGGCGCGTGTGGCCGGAATTATGGGGGCGAAGAGAACCTCTGAACTCATTCCGCTCTGCCATGTGCTGATGCTGACGAAGTGTACGGTGGACTTTGTTCTTCATGATGAAATCATGGCCGTGGAGGCCGTCTGCACCGTGAAGACCAGCGGTAAGACCGGGGTGGAAATGGAAGCCCTGACCGGCGTAAATGTGGCCCTGCTGACAATCTATGACATGTGCAAGGCCATGGACCGGGGTATGACCATGACGGATATCTCACTCCTGATGAAGGATGGCGGGAAGAGCGGCCTTTACCGGAAAGACGGAGAGCGCCTATGAGAGACGAAAACGGAAGAACGATCGATTACCTCCGCATTTCCGTGACGGATCGGTGTAATCTGCGATGCCGTTACTGTATGCCGGAGGAAGGCGTCGCGTTAATGAATCACGAAGATATTCTCACATACCAGGAAATTCTCAGAATTGCGGAAGCCGGAGCCGGGCTTGGAATCCGGCGCGTGAAAGTGACAGGAGGGGAACCGCTGGTGAGAAAAGGCGTCATCCAGCTGATCCGTAAGCTGACCGCGATAGACGGAATCCAGGATGTGACGATGACGACAAACGGCATTCTGCTGGGGGGAATGGCACAGGAGCTTGCCGCTTCAGGGCTGTCCAGCGTCAATATCAGCCTTGATACCTTGGACCCGGTGCGCTTTCACCGGATTACCAGACGGGACTGCTTTGCAGATGTCATGAAAGGGATTGAAGCAGCCGGAAAGAGCGGGCTTATGGTAAAGCTGAACTGCGCGGTGATGGAAGAACTGTGCAGGGAGGACGTGCTTGCCTTTGCAGAATACTCGGTAAAAAACGGGATTCCGGTGCGTTTTATTGAGATGATGCCCATCGGCCAGGGACGAAAATACCATGCCATGGATAACGAGGAGCTGCTTGCCGTCCTTTCAGAGGAATACAGCGATGTAAGGATCAGCACGGAGCCAAGAGGAAACGGGCCCGCGGTTTACTATACATTTGCGTCGGGGGCGGGCTGCATCGGCCTGATCAGCGCCGTTCACCACAAGTTCTGCGCAGGCTGCAACCGGGTGAGACTGACCTCGGACGGGTTTTTGAAGCTCTGTCTCGACAGCCCGGCCGGAGTTGATTTGCGGACGCCGCTGCGAAGCGGTATATCGGATGAGACTCTGAAGGATCTGATGGAACAGTGGATCAGGAAGAAACCGGAAAGCCATCACTTCCTTTCTTCGGCCGGCGGTGAGAAAGAGGGGCTGTTTTTCGATGATACAGAGAAACAATGTTTAAATATGAATCAAATCGGAGGATAAGAGTATGGGTCAGATTATGGCTGTCTGCATCAGCGAGAAAAAAGGAACACAGAAAAAGGGAATTTCAGAAGGCCATTTTATAGAAGAATTTGGCATTGAACACGACGCGCATGCGGGGAAATGGCACCGCCAGGTGAGCCTTCTGTCTTATGAGACGATAGAGGCTTTTAAGGCGAGGGGAGCCGAGATCGGTGACGGCGCGTTCGGTGAAAATGTGATTGTGAAGGGGATCGATCTGGTTCACCTTCCCGTGGGAACGAAGCTGTCCTGCGGGGATATCCTCCTGGAGGTGACGCAGATCGGCAAGGAGTGCCACAGCCACTGTGAGATTTTTAAGAAGATGGGAGAATGTATTATGCCCACCAATGGAATATTCACCCGGGTGCTGCACGGAGGCGTGATGAAGGAAGGGGATGAAATAAACGTATGTACAGAGCAGGAATCGTAACGCTCAGCGACAAAGGAGCAGCAGGGGAAAGGGAAGATAAGAGCGGGGCAGTGATAAGGGAGATTCTGGAGGCGGCAGGCTATGAGGTGGCGGCTCAGAGTCTGCTTCCGGATGAAGGAGAGGCGCTGAAGAAGGAACTGATCCGTTTAAGCGACCAGGTTCAGTGTGATCTGGTGCTCACAACGGGCGGAACCGGTTTTTCCCGGCGTGATGTGACACCGGAAGCCACCATGGCGGTGGCGGAACGGAATGCCCCTGGAATCGCTGAGGCGATCCGTGCCTGCAGCATGACGGTGACGAAACGCGCCATGCTGAGCCGCGGGGTGAGCGTGATCCGTGGAGGTACGTTGATTATCAACCTTCCGGGAAGCCCGAAGGCAGTTCGGGAGAGTCTGGAGTATGTGCTGGATACGCTGCCCCACGGCCTGGACATCCTGTCGGGACGCGGCGGAGAGTGCGCCAGAAGGTAGAACAGATCAGAACACAGAGCAGATCAGAACACAGAGGAAATCAGAAAGGAAGAGAACATTGTGGAAAGAGTTTTGATAAAGGGAGCCGGAGATCTTGCCACGGGGATCGGATGCAGACTGCACCGCTGTGGGTTTTCAGTGGCAATGACCGAAATAGCGGTTCCTACAACCGTGCGGAGAACGGTGGCATTTTCCCGGGCGGTTTACGAAGGAAGCGCCCTGGTGGAAGATGTCGAAGGCGTGCTTTGCCGGAATACCGGGGATATAGACCGTGTTGTGAATCAGGATAAAGTAGCGGTGATTGTGGATGAGTCATGCGAGACAGTTAGATCCTGGAAGCCGGATATTGTGGTTGATGCGATCTTAGCCAAAGTAAATCTGGGAACGGAAATAACGGATGCAGATATCGTCATCGGTGTCGGCCCCGGATTCACGGCGGGGAGGGATTGTCATGTGGTGGTGGAGACGAAACGCGGCCACAATCTGGGACGCTGTATCTGGGAAGGCAGTGCTTTCCCGAATACGGGAGTTCCGGGCATGATCGGAGGATACGATAAGGAGCGCATTATTCGCGCTGCCTCTGATGGTATATTTACAGGAGCTGTGGAGATCGGAACCCTGGTTGAAAAGGGGGATGTGGTAGGCAGCAGTGGAGGAACTCCCATATATGCAGAGGTGGGAGGCGTTGTTCGGGGGCTGCTTCAGGACGGTGTGGCAGTGACGAAGGGAATGAAATCAGGAGATATTGATCCAAGGGGTGTCACGGAACACTGCTGGACCATTTCTGATAAGGCAACCGCCATAGGAGGCGGAGTGCTGGAAGGAATCTTTCATATAAAAAAGAACAGGAGAGTAAAGTGATGAAAAAAGCAATTCTATTAGCAGGTGCATTAACTGTGGCGATGGCGGCGCTCACCGCATGCAGCGGAAACGGAAAGGCTGAACCGGAGACGACAGCACAGGCGGCAGAGTCAGCCGCAGAGACACAGAAGGAGACCACGGCGAAAGCGGAAGAAACCACGGCAGAGGCAGCGAAAGAAGCGGAAGCACAGACTGTGACTATCGCGGCGGCGGCCAGCCTGGAGACCTGTTTAAGAGATGAACTGATTCCGCTGTTTGAAGAACAGAACCCTGGTTTTACAGTTGTGGGAACGTATGACAGTTCAGGAAAACTGCAGACTCAGATCGAAGAGGGAGCCGGTATCGATGTTTTCTTCTCGGCGGCGACGAAGCAGATGGATGCGTTAAACGACGAAGGCATGATTCAGGAGGGAAGCATGAAGAATCTCCTGGAAAATAAGATTGTTTTTATCGTACCGACCGGTGATGAAGGCAGCTACTCGTCTTTCGAGGATATTGCAAAAGCTGAAAACGCAGCACTGGGTGATCCGGACAGCGTGCCGGTGGGCCAGTATTCGAAGGAAGCGCTGACTAATCTGGGCCTTTGGGATGAAGTGCTTGCAAAGGCCAGTCTCGGAACGAATGTAACCGAAGTCCTGAACTGGGTTGCTGAGGGAAGCGCAAAAGCCGGAATCGTATATGCAACGGATGCAGCGCAGACCGATAAAGTGACGATCGTGGCTGAAGCACCGGAAGGCAGCGTGAAGAAGGCGATTTATCCGGCCGGCATCATCAAAGACTGCGAAAATCCTGAAGGGGCACAAAAGTTCATCGATTTCCTGGCCGGCAGCGAAGCCATGGAAATCTTTGTGAAGAACGGATTCGCAGCTGCGCAGTAATATGCTGAATTTTAAACATGCACCAGCACTGCTGTGCTGGTGATAAGGAGGAGAAACAAGTGGATTACTCACCGATTCTCATTTCTCTAAAAACATCGGTCATATCGATTATTTTTACATTCTTTCTGGGAATTTGGGCGGCCAGGGCGGTGATTGCCCTGAAATCAGAACGGGCAAAGGCCATACTGGACGGTGTGCTTACACTTCCTCTCGTTCTTCCGCCGACGGTGGCAGGCTTCTTTCTGCTTTATATATTTGGTGTAAAGCGTCCTGTCGGAAAGCTGCTTCTTGCAGTATTCAGCTATAAAATCGTGTTTACCTGGCAGGCGACGGTGCTTGCGGCGGTGCTGATATCCTTTCCGCTTATGTACCGTTCCGCAAGAGGCGCATTCGAGCTGGTTGATGAAAATGTCTTAAATGCGGCAAGGACTCTGGGGCTGCCGGAGCGAAAGGTATTCTGGAAGATTTTGATGCCCATGGCCATGCCAGGTGTCCTTTCGGGTGGAGTTCTGGCTTTTGCAAGAGGCCTGGGGGAATTCGGAGCGACGGCCATGATAGCCGGAAATATCGCTGGAAAGACTCGGACGCTGCCTCTCGCCATCTACTCGGAGGTGGCGGCAGGGGACATGGAGGGGGCGGGGAAATACGTGGTTATCATCGTCGCCATTTCCCTGCTGATCGTGGCTGGTATGAACGTGGCAGCCACAGGCAAAAAGAAATATTTATAGGAGTGAGCCATGAGCCTGAAGGTAGAGATCAAGAAAAAATTGAGGGATATGACTTTAAGCGTTGCCTTTGACACGGACAGGGATTCCGGAATCACGGGGATTCTGGGCGCGTCGGGCTGCGGCAAGAGTATGACCTTAAAGTGCATTGCCGGTATCTTCACGCCGGATGAGGGAAGAATCGAGTTAAACGGCCGCGTGCTCTTTGATTCCGAGAAAGGAATCAATGTAAAAATTCAGGACAGGGGCGTCGGTTATCTGTTTCAGAACTATGCGCTGTTCCCTCACATGACCATACGGGAAAATGTGGAGATGGCTCTTTCCTGTCCGAAGAGGGAGCGGCGCCAGGCTGCCATGCGGTATCTGGATATGTACCATATCGGAGAACTGGCAGACCGGTATCCCTCCAGACTTTCGGGAGGCCAGCAGCAGAGGGCTGCGCTGGCAAGGATTATGGCGTCGAAGCCGGAAGTGCTGATGCTGGATGAACCGTTTTCTGCTCTCGATTATTATCTGAAGGAGAAGCTGCAGCTGGAGCAGCTGGAAGAACTGAAAAACTACGATGGAGATGTGTTGCTCGTCACGCACAGCAGGGATGAGATTTATCGTTTCTGCAGTACGATCCATGTGATTAACGAGGGAGAAATTGTAGTGTCCGGAGCAGTAAAGGAGGTCTTTAAAGAGCCGGAGACGGTCTCTGCGGCCAAACTGACAGGGTGTAAGAACATTCTGGACATTAAATATGTAGATGACCACACATTTTACGTGCCAAATTGGGATATGCAGGTTATAATAAGAGACAGGAACGTCCCAAAGGCTGCGCCATTTATCGGAATCCGTGCCCATTACTTTACCGCCGCCCGGGAAGAGGCAGAGGTGAATGTGATGGAATGCCGCTTAAAACAGCTTCTGGATGATCCATTTGAGGTCACACTCATTCTTGAAAATGATCTCTGGTGGAAGATACCGAAAGCACGCTGGAAGGATGAGATGAAAGAGCGGGTGCCGGAGCGCCTTGTGGTGCCGGAGGAGAGCATTTTCTTTTTAAAGGACAGGTAGAATGGAGGAATTGGCAGATGAAACTGACTCTTATACTGCTGGCAGCAGGAGACAGCAGGCGGTTTGACGGAAACAAGCTGCTTACCCCGTTTCACGGGAAAGCGATGTATCAGTATATCGTGGAGGAGGTGGCAAAACTGCCGGATGACCTTTTCGATAAAAAGATAGTTGTGACCCAGTATCGGGAGATTATGGAAGATCTGGGAAAAAGAGGCTATCTGGTGGTGGAGAATGTGCAGAGCAGTCTGGGAATCTCCCATTCCATTCACCTGGCACTGGAAGCTGCGTCGCCGCAGAAGGCTGAGGAAGCTGCGTATTGCTTCGCAGTCTGTGACCAGCCATATTTAAAGGCAGATACCATAGAGGACCTGATTGAAGGCTGGAAAAACAGTAAGAGAGGAATTGGCTGCCTGTGTAACATGGGAGAGTTCGGGAATCCGGCGATTTTCTCGGATATGTACAGGGAGGAACTGATGACGCTGGAAGGCGATGTGGGAGGAAAAAGGGTACTGCGAAGACATATTGACGATCTGTACTTGCATGAAGTGGATGATGGCCTGGAACTGGTGGATATTGATGTGAGAGGCTGAGAGATGGATATGAGGCGTGGGATTTCATTGACGGAATTCCACGCCTGTTATTTTTTTGCAGCAGTAAGACGTATCTCTGTCCGGGTGGGGATTGTGTAGCTAGATATACCTTAGTTCATGGGCCAATAATTCCATTAGCCGGCGGTCATCCAGTTCCCCGTGTTCTCTTAGAAGTGTGTAAATCTGAGTTACATAGGCTTTATCCAGCTCCAGTTCTTCTGCGGCTGTTTCTGGCACCAGATGTTTTTCAAACTTTTTTCTTACCAGTTGTATCTGGACCATAAGACAGCCTAGGGTAACGCCAAGTTCTCTTTCTCCGGCCAAATGCTGCTGTTCATCATATTCTGTTAAAATCACATGATTCACCTCCGCTCTGTGAATGGACAAAAATTCCGCGAGAATACCGTCTTTTATACAGGAATCAATGGCTGACTGTGTTGCAGCTGTGAGGGAGAGGCCGTCTGCAAGTCCGTCTCTGATGCGGCCGATAAACTCTGAATAATGGTGCAGCTTTCTGCAATGTCTTATGATAACATATTTTTACATAAAATACAAGTGTAAAACACCACGAAACAATTTAAAACATTACTGCGGCAGCTTTCTAATACGTCAGTCTCCGGCAGCAGATAAGGATTGACAAACTGCGCAATTGTCCGTAAACTGAAATTAAAAACAGCATAATGGACAGATAAGGAGGGACGGTTTATGGATTGGGAACAGCTTATGACGGAACTGAGAAAAAAAGAGGATCCGAAGGTGTATGCGGAACTGGGGTACAGAGATGCCTCTGTGATTCCGCTGTTTATCGAGGTGATGGAGAAGGAGAAAACGGCGGTTAAGTATCAGGCTGAGAAGGCGGTTCGGAAGATCAGTGAAGAGCGCCCCGCCATGCTTCTTCCATATGTGGATCGCCTGATCGGGCTTTTGGACAGCGATAATAATTTTATCAGGTGGGGGATGCTTCTTACGCTTCCGGGACTTTTAGAAGCAGGCGGGAAAGATATCTGGATGAAAATGAGAACCAGGTATCTTCTGTCGTTCCGATCCCGGCAGGTTGCGGAGTTTGGCAATGCGGTCTCAAGTACGGGGAAGATCCTGAGAGCCTGTCCGGAAGAGGAGGAGACGATCATCCCTTTACTCCTGAAGATAGACAGCCATACTTTTTTTCATCACGGAGTTCCTTCCCCGGAATGCTTAAATGTGGCGAAGGGGCATATACTGGAGTGCTTTCTGGAACAATTCCCGGATACCGCTTATCGAACAGAGATGGCCTCCTTTGCTAAACAGAACCTGGAAAACGACAGAAAACAGGTGTGTATCAGGGCACGGCGGCTTATGAAACTGGCAGGTGAAGTGTGATACGGTAACTGCTGACCGGTGAAACTGGGAAATGCCGGTCAGCAGTGCGGCCTATTTGCCTGCCCAGGAATCGGCTGCCTTTGCATCTGCTTCACAGGGAACATCGGGAAGAATCGCCTGTGCAGCTTCTTCCATCGCAGTCTTTAACAGAACGACCGTATCGTCTGCCTCTTCCACGGGGACTTCCATCAGGATCTCGTCGTGGACGATGGCGACGATTTTTTTGTCGCTCCCCCGGATTCTGGAGGCAAGGAGTCCAAGGGCGTGTTTCAGAATATCTGCGGCTGTACCCTGGACCGGGGTGTTGGCCAAGTCAGCCAGCCCGGTGTTTGGAGAAAACAGAAATTTACGCCCGGTGAGCGTCCGGCCTTCCAGGGGATGGCTCTCCCTCAAGTCGTGGTGCCACCAGTTGATCCCGCGGTAACTCTGAAAGAAGGCGCTGCGAAACTGTTCCGCTTCCTCTAATGTCATCTCTACGCCGTACGACTGGCCTGCGTACTGCTTAAGACCCTCTGCACCCATGCCGAAAATCAAACCGAAATTCACGGCCTTGGCGGCCTGGCGCTGTGCTTTGGTCACCTGACTGACCGGTATGCTGGAAATCAGGGAGGCGGTGAGCGCATGGAGATCCTCCCCCTTCTGACAGGCACTCTTCATTCTGGAGTCGCCGGAGATCTGTGCCGCCACCCGCAGCTCGATCTGAGAGTAGTCAGCCAGAATCAGCTTTCTTCCGTCAGGGGCCGTAAAACAGCTGCGAAAATCAGCTTCCCGCGGAATCTGCTGGATATTGGGATTATAACAGCTCATTCTCCCGCTCCAGGCGCCGATCTGCATGTATTTTGGATGGAGTCGGTGAGTAACGGGATGAATCTGGGCCGGTATGGGGTGGAGGAAGGAGGAGAGGGATTTGGAATGTCTTCTGTATTCGGTAAGGGCCTGTACCAGAGGCTGGCTGTGGTAGGGGGCCAGGCTTCTCCGCGAGGTGGAGGTGACCGGAATTCCATACCGGTTCAGCAGTTTGAGCACATAGGGATTGCTCTCAAAGTTTACATCCAGGGCCTCTTCACCACCCCACAGGGTCAGCTGGCAGGAGGGGGTGCCGCTGTAGGTATAGAGAGTCTCCAGAGCGGCGTCGTACTGTTTCTCAGTCTTCCGGCGAAGCTCGTCCCATTTTTCCAGATCGAGATTGATTCCATCGTATTCCGTACGGGCAATGGCGGAGACACAGGCAAATTCAATGGAAGCCGTCCGGCCGAGACCGTGACGGGCCAGAAGCGGATTCATTACATCATACAGCTTCAGAAGAATCCATGCATCCAGCGCGGCATAGGCCAGCTGCGATCCGGTCAGGGATGCGCTGTCCCAGGAACCGGTCTGCTCTGTCTTATCCAGCTTAATGCCGAGATAGTGGTCTGCCACCACCGCCAGCCCGGCCTTTAAAGGGCCTCCGCACGGCCTGAGCAGCTGAGCGGCCAGCATCGTATCGAAGACTGGAAAACAATCGATTCCAATCCCCATTAGAAACTGTAAGTCAAACCTGGCGTTGTGGAATATCTTTTCCGAGGGAGTGTTCAGAAGCTCTTTGAGGCAGGCAAATCCATCTGGAAGAAATGCAGCGCAGTCGATGACAAGCACCGGAATACCGGGAGCGCTGATCTGAATCAGGCGGAGCCTGTCGCTGTGCGGGTCAAGCCCGGTGGTCTCCGTATCTATGGCAAGAAGCGGCGCTTCTTTTACTGTATGGAAGTAGGGGGTGAGATCGGAAGGCTGGGAAATAATCCGGAATTCAACGGATAAATCCGTAGAAAAAGATATCTCTCTGCCGGATTCCAGGGGGAGGTCCGGCGTCCCGCTGTTGATTTCTGCCCCGAGAGAAGTCTGAAGATGTGGTGGTTCAATCCGGTCGTTTGACTGACTGATTACGTTTTCCAATGCGGCCTCCTTCCTGTCTGTACAAAACAGAACATACGTTCTTGATCTTTCCAGTATACTATATTGTGGGTAAAAAATCAATGAAAAATATAGAATTTCACGATCTTATGGCAGCGGTTCTGCTTTTGGAAAAAAATATAGATGGCAGAAAATCTGTATATAGGGTAAAATAGACAAAGTTTGTAAAGGAAGATGGAATTTGCTTACAAAAATAAGTGTTTGAGAGTAAAATGGAAAAGGATAGACCGTATGAAACGATGCAGGTCTGGGGAAAATGATCTGACGTGAAAGCATATGAGAGAAAAGGGAATTTATCTATAGAAAGAGATCAGACAGATGGATGAGGAAGAAAGGACCGGGTACGGATATATGAAGAGCAGAGAGTACAATCTGGCGCCGGAAGAGGAAAAGGCCAGAAAACAGATGATGGAGCTGATTTTATTATCCAGCCGTTTTGCAAGCAGCATTACGGTGGAAAATGAAGAGAAGCATTTTAATGGAAAGAGTATTCTGAAGGCGGGAGAATTGAAAAAGGGAGAGCATTTTTATGTGGTGGCTGACGGCAGCGATGCCGAGGCGGCAATTGAGGCATTTGACCAGTTATTTCCGCAGGCAGCGGGAGGAATCTGACCGCAGGAAGCTGTGACCGGAGTACAATCGGTAAGAAGATGCGATAAGAAAGCGTTAAGAAATGCGGACGTTTCTTGACAATGAAGCGGGAGTTTTCTATAATTCACTCATAAATACCGCTTGATGCAGAAAGGAATTTACACATTTCATGGACGACGCCGACAGTGACGCGGAACCTGACACGCACAGGGCAAATTTTTATACGACGGTTACATACCGCTTAATAAAATCGAATAAGAGAATGAAATTATTGACATAGAAGCATAACCTGCGTTTCCTCCGGAAAGGCGGGCTATGCTTTTTGTGTGTGCAAAGAAAGAAGAGAGGAAAGAAAATTTTATGGAAGAACAGAGTATCTCACTGATGATTATTATTGGATGCATTATCATGTCCGCGTATTTCTCGGCGACGGAAACGGCGTTTTCCTCGCTGAACCGGATCCGGATTAAGAATATGGCGGAGAAGGGAAATAAGAGGGCGCAGCTGGTGTTAACGCTGTCTGAAAATTATGACGGGCTGCTGTCAACGATCCTGATCGGCAACAACATTGTCAACATTGCGAGCGCGTCGCTGGCGACGGTCATATTCGTAAAGCTGCTGGGCGATGAGGCAGGAGCGAGTATTTCAACCGTGGTGACGACAATCGTGGTTCTGATCTTCGGCGAGGTTTCTCCGAAGAGTATCGCCAAGGAGTCTCCGGAGCAGTTTGCCATGTTTTCTGCACCGTTTTTAAATGCGTTTATGGTGGTGCTGACGCCGGCCAACTACTTATTCAAGCAGTGGAAAAAGCTGTTGTCACTCCTGATCCGGACTTCGGGAGATCCCGGCATAACGGAGGAGGAACTGCTTGCCATCGTGGAGGAGGCAAAACAGGATGGCGGAATTGATGAACAGGAAGGAAGCCTGATCAAAAGCGCCATCGAATTTACAGAGCTGGAAGCCACGGATATCGCAACCCCGCGCGTTGACGTGACGGGAATCTCCATTGATGCGGATAAGGAGGAAATTGCGGCGGTGTTTGATGAGACCGGGTACTCCCGTCTTCCTGTATATAAGGAAACGATCGACGATATTACCGGTATTATTTACCAGAAGGACTTTTATAACCGGATGTATCGCGGTACGTGCGGTGTGGAAGCGATTGTACGGCCTGCGCTGTATGTGGCAAAAAGCAAGAAAATCAATGTCCTTTTGAAGGAACTTCAGAAGAATAAAATGCATATTGCGGTGGTAATCGATGAATTTGGAGGAACCATGGGAATTGTAACTCTGGAGGATATTCTGGAGGAACTGGTGGGAGAAATCTGGGACGAACACGATGTCGTGGTTCAGGAGATCGAGAAGATTTCTGATCGGGAATATCTCGTTTCAGGGAATGCCAGCGTGGAAAAGCTAATGGGTGAGCTGGGCAGTGAGGAAACGTTTGAATCGTTTACAGTCAGCGGCTGGGTGATGGAACTGGCGGAGCGGATACCGGAAGAAGGGGATGTGTTCTATTATGATCATATGAGCATAACCGTCATAAAGATGAGAGACAGAAGGGTGGAGCAGGTAAGGCTCGTGCTGGAGGCAGAGCCCATGGAACCGTGTGCGGCTTCCTTCTAAAGTCACTGCAAAAAAACAGATAGAAAACAGCCTGACCTCGTGCTATAATAAAAACAGTAGAATTTGAACGAACCAAAAGCGAGGTGCAGCCTATGCCAACAATCAAAGATATTGCCGCCAAAGCAGGGGTATCCCACGGTACAGTTTCCAATGTACTGAATAAGAGAGGGAACGTCAGCGCCGAAAAAATCCAGCTGGTGGAGCGAATTGCCAAAGAGATGGGATATAAAATGAATGTCCAGGCCCAGCAGCTGAGGGCCGGTACGGCGCGGAGAGTCTGCGTCATTGTGCCCAAGATCAGCTTAAAATGCTACAACGACTTATATACCGGGCTGGAACAGGTCCTGAGGGAGCACGATATCAGCATAGAGCTCATATCCACCAATAATCTGGAGCGTGATGAGGAAAAAGCGGTAAAGAAGGCGCTTTCCTTAAATCCCATGGCGGTGGTGGTGGTCAGTTCCCTTCTCAAGAACAGGGGGGTATTTACCCCGGATACCAGATTTTTCTTTGCTGAAAGAAAGGTGAAGGGGATGCCGGAGAACTCCGTCTATATATCCTTCGGGTTTGAACAGGCAGGACGGGATATCGCGCTAAAATGCATCGGGGACGGCCATCAGAATGTGGCTCTGCTCTGTGAGAACAGCATCTATTCCAACAACAAGAGCTTCATGAACGGTGTGGTGGATGTGCTGGAAGATGATAACTGCTCCTGCAAACTGTTTCCCGGTGATGACAGCATGTGGTTTAATAAGGCGTTCGATATTCTGGGCTCCAAGGAGGAATTCGATGCAGTGATCGCCATGAGTCAGGAGGATGCCGACTATTTAAAGGCGGCCCACCAGTATAATCCGGATAAAAAGATGCCGGTAATCTATGCGCTGACCAGCAAGAGAATCGGCATCGATCCGGATGTGTGCAGATATGAGCTGAACTATAAGCTGATGGGCAGAAACATAGCGGGGCAGATCATCCATGCGGGCGGGGAAGATGCAGAGGCGGCCCCTGCTAAGAAGCAGCAGATCATCATGGAGAACGACGGATTTTATGAGAAATCACTTCCGTCTGCCGGTAAGAAAGAGAGCATCTGTTTTCTGACGATCCAGAATCTGACCAGCAAGGCGATTGGCATGCTTCTTCCTTCCTTCACCAGGGAGACCGGAATTGAAGTGAATATGATAGAGGTCTCCTACGATGAACACTATAAGATGGCTCAGACCTGCGTGCAGAACAGCCCCTATGACCTGGTCCGTATTGACATGGCGTGGATGACGGAGCTGGGCGATAAAATCTACAGACCCTTTGATGGCTCCAGCTCTTCGGTTCAATGGCTGCGGCAGCAGATTCTTCCCTCGCTCTCAGAAAATTACTCCATGGTTCATGGCATTCAGTATGCATTTCCGCTGGATGCCTGCGTGCAGATACTGTTTTATCGGAAGGATTTGTTTGAGGATGAGCTGATCAAGAGGGAATTCTTCGAGAAATACAAACGGCGTCTGGAGATACCAAAGACGTTTGAAGAATACAATGAGGTGGCCAGATTTTTTACCAGAAAGGAAAACCCGGATTCAAGAACGAGATATGGAGCGGTTACTTCGTACGGAAGGACGTTTCTGGCGGCGTGCGATTTTCTGCCGCGGTTTCGGGAACTGAAGAAGGATATCTTCGATGCACGGGGAAATGTAAACATTCTGATCCCCGAGATGAAACAGGCAGTCCGCAACTATCTGGACACGTGCCGGTACGCGGGCAGTGCTGTCTACCAGTGGTGGGGAGAGCCGACGCGCCAGTTTTCAGAAGGCAGTACGGCGATGCATATCGTGTTCTCCAACTATGCTTCTGAGATGATTCACAATCCGGAATCGAAGGTGGTGGGACGGATCGCCTACGACACGGTTCCCGGCGGACAGCCATTGTCAGGCGGGGGCTCTGTGGGAATCTCCAGATTCAGCAAAAAGTGCGACGCGTGCATGAGCTTTTTGCAATGGCTGTACCGGAAAGATATAGCGGAAACCATTACCTATCTCGGTGGATACGTCTGCAACCGCCAGATCAGCAGAAATATGGATATCCTGGAGCGCTATCCGTGGCTGGAAAATATGGAAAAATCCTTTGAGCCCGGCTGGAGACTCTATAAGCATGACCGGAACCCGGATTTCAATGAATTCCTGTTTGAAGATATCCTTGGGAAGGCAATCCGGTCCATCGCCTCGGGAATTGAAGGGATGGATGATGCGCTGGAAAAGGCGCAGGCTGAATGTGAACAGGCATTTAACCGGTAACGGTTTGATAAAATAAAGAGTTCGACAAAATAAAAAAGATGCTGTGAAATAAATTTTAGACAGGTAGGCTGATATCTGAAATTTATTTCGCAGTCTTTTTTTGCCTTTTTAGATTTTTAGGAGTCTCTGTTTCAAAGGCAGTTTTGTATGGAATCTGACGATAGAAGGAAAATAACGGAAAATATTTGAACGTGCCAATAAGGAAGAGGCTAAAAACATAGAAGTGAAGGAAATTAAATACTAAAATGCACAAAAAAAATGTAAAATCAATGTGATATCTATGTAAAATCAACAAATAAATATGGAAAAGATATTGACACGTTCCAATAAATGGTGTATAAAATAGATATAGAGACAAGGAGGTACGGAACATGTACACAAAGAATCAGTCAATCAGAGAACTCATTGATAAGAACCGGATTTTGATTGCGGCTCATCGCGGTACCTGCGGTGGAAACGTGGTGCAGAATACCTGCCTGGCATATAAGAACGCACTGCTTCACGGAGCGGATATGATCGAGGTAGACGCGTCCATGACGACCGACGGAGTATTTTATGCATTCCATAATGGGGAAGAGCCTCTGGAACTGGGCATTGAGCGGGATATCAGAACGATGTCGTCGGAGGAAGTGGAGAAGCTTTTTACACTGAATTCCCTGCGCCAGGTATGCGGACAGAAGCTGGAGCGTTTAGAAGAGGTCCTGGAGAGCTTCCGCGGGAAGTGTCTGATTAACATCGACAGATCCTGGTTTTACTGGAAAGAGATCATTGCTCTTTTAGACCGCATGGACATGAAAGATCAGATTCTTTTGAAATCCGGTGTAGAAGAGGAGCTCTTAAAGGAACTGGAGGAGAGCGGTACCGGCATCATGTATATGCCGATCATGAAGAGCCCGGAAGAATGGGAGATTCTTGAGAAGTACGAGATCAATGTGGCCGCGGCGGAGCTCATTTTTACGGATACGGACAGTGAATTCTTAAGCCCGGAATTCATGGGGCGTTTGAAGCGTGCAGGCATCGCACCGTGGGTGAATGCGATTACTTTAAACGATGAGATCGTACTCTCAGGGCTGTTGGATGATAATAATGCCATTAAGATCGGTTTCGATGAGACATGGGGAAAATTGACAGACCTGGGATTCGAGATTATTCAGACTGATTGGCCGGCGTTGTTAAAGGGATACATAACAAACAAACCAAATAAAAAATAGGAGGAGCATTATGAAGAACTTAAAAAAATTTGCGGCACTGGGATTATCGGGAGCTATGGTACTGTCACTGGCGGCCTGCGGATCAGGGACAAAGAATACGACGACGGACACGACAGCCGCAGGGACGGAGGCAGCAGCGAAAACAGAAGCGGCAGGCGATACTGAGGCTGCGGCGGATACGGCAGCAGCTGGCGGAAACGTGGACAAGAGCCAGAAGCTGATCATTTACACCAACTCCGGTTCCAACGGCAGAGACGCATGGCTGAAGGAAAAGGCGGGAACAGAAGGATATAATGTCGAAGTAGTGCAGATTCAGGGCGGTGACCTGGCGAACAGAATTATTGCAGAGAAGAACAACCCGCAGGCAGACATGGTGTTCGGACTGAATTCCATCGAATATGAGAAACTGAAAGCGGAGAATGTCCTGGATCAGTGGGAGCCTTCCTGGGCCGGAGATGTGGATATGACGCTGGGTGACAAGGACGGATACTATTATCCGATCGTGATTCAGCCGCTTGTCAATATGATGAATGCCGACCTCCAGAATCCTCCGAAGGACTATACCGATCTGGTAAATCCCGAGTGGAAGGACAAATATACCATCTTAAACTTCGGAGGCGGCACCGGTAAGACCATTCTTGCCAGCCTGCTTGTACGCTACAGAGATGACAGCGGAGAATATGGGATTTCCGATGAAGGATGGGATTTCGTAAAGAACTGGATTCAGAACGGCCACATGGAGGTACAGGGAGAGGACTACGTCGGAAATGCAATCTCCGGCACGGTTCCGATCACAGAGATGTGGGGAAGCGGCGTTCTTCAGAATCAGACAGAGAGAGATTATAAGTTCCAGATTATGGTTCCGGAGGTGGGCGTACCGTACGTAACAGAGCAGGTAGCCATGATTACGGGGTCCAAGAAGCGCGATCTTGCAGTTGATTTCGCTAACTGGTTTGGTTCAGCGGAGGTTCAGGCTGAGTGGATGAATCAGTTCGGCACCATTCCGTGCCAGCCAAAGGCGGTAGAGGAAGCTCCAGCCGATATCAAGGAGTTTATGGATCAGGTTCATCCGCAGGATATGGATTGGGGATTTGTTGCAGCAAATATTGATCAGTGGGTTGAAAAATGTGAGCTTGAGTTCTTACAGTAGATGACGGACGGCGGTATGGTTTATGAAGATAAATGATACCGCCTCTTTGTAAGGAGAGGAAAAGGATGATTGAGTTTAAACATATTGAGATTAAATACGGGGATTTTGTAGCCATCAGGGATTTGAATTTAACGATTGGCGACGGGGAGTTCTTTACATTTCTGGGACCGTCAGGCTGCGGAAAGACAACGACGTTACGGGCTCTCGTTGGTTTTCTGGAGCCCAGCGCGGGACAGATCCTGATTGATGGAAAAGACGTTACCCACACTCCGGTAGAGAAAAGAAATATCGGTATGGTATTTCAGAGCTATGCCTTATTTCCGACCATGACCGTCTATGAGAACCTGGCGTTTGGCTTAAAGGTGAAAAAGCTTTCGGCGGCGGAGATTGATAAGAAGGTCAAGGATGTGGCAAAGGTGATTGAGATCAAGTCAGAGCAGCTGGTGAGAAACGTATCCGAATTATCCGGCGGCCAGCAGCAGCGTGTGGCATTAGCCAGGGCCATCGTTTTGGAACCGAAGATTCTGTGTCTCGATGAGCCGCTTTCCAATCTGGATGCCAAGCTGAGAGTGGGGCTTCGGGGAGAACTGAAAAAGCTGCAGAAGAATCTGGGAATCACGACCCTGTACGTTACCCACGATCAGGAGGAGGCCCTTACCTTATCCGACCGGATCGCTGTATTTAACAACGGATTCGTAGAGCAGGTGGATAAACCGTACAACATCTATAATCATTCCGGATCGGAGTTTGTCTGTGACTTTATCGGGGAGATCAACAGGCTGAATGCCTCTGTACTGAGTGAAATCACGACACAGACTGGCCACGCGCTGGATGGCAGCAAGGGCGGATATGTGCGTCTCGAACGAATCCGTTTAAATGAGATTCCGGGCTATGCGAAGCTGCACGGAGTGATCCGGGATTACGATTATAACGGAGTGATGACGAAGTATCGCGTGGAGGTCATGGGATGCGAGCTCCGTGTGATCCATGTGAACGATGGACAGCCATTTATGGAAATCGGCCAGGAACTGGACATCTATGTAAATCCCAGGGATATCATGCAATTTTAAAAGGAGGGAGTTTGTATGAAACAGAGAAGCAAAAGGAAGTCTTTCAGTATACAGACCCTGATTTTAAAAATTGTCATTGTATGGGCCATTGTCGCATTTGTCATCTATCCGAACTTAAACCTTCTGGTCAGCGTCTTCTATAAAAACGGCCAGTTTTCCACGGAAGTGTTCGGAAAGGTCTTCGGCTCAGCAAGGGCCATGAAGAGCCTGGTGAACAGCTTCATTCTGGCATTTACCCTGGTGGTTACGGTCAACATCGTGGGGACGTTAAGCGTTCTTCTGACGGAATACTGGGATATCAAAGGTGCAAAGATATTAAAACTTGCGTATATGAGTTCGCTGATCTACGGCGGTGTCGTTCTGGTATCCGGCTACAAATACGTCTACGGGGCCAACGGACTGCTGACAAAGCTTCTGGTATCCGTGTTCCCGGGCATGAACCCCAACTGGTTTGTGGGATACGGCGCGGTCGTGTTTGTTATGACATTTTCCTGTACCCAGAATCATATGATGTTTCTAAAGAATGCGATTCATGGACTGGATTACCACACCATAGAGGCGGCGAAAAATATGGGGGCCTCCGGAAGCAGAATTTTCTTCCAGATCGTCATGCCGGTGCTGAAACCCACTTTTTTTGCCATCACCATCCTGACGTTCCTGACAGGCCTGGGCGCCATGTCGGCGCCGCTGATTGTCGGCGGGGAGAACTTCCAGACGATCAACCCCATGATCATTACATTTGCCAAATCCAGCTTCTCCAGAGAGGTTGCAGCATTTCTGGCGGTTCTTCTGGGCATTGCCACGATGATTCTGCTGGCGGTGTTCAGCAGGATTGAAAAGGGCGGAAACTACATATCTGTCTCAAAGACAAAAGCAAAGTTAAAGAAGCAGAAGATCACCAATCCGGTATTCAATGTGGCGGCCCATGTGGTTGCTTACGCCATGTTTGCCATCTATGTGATACCGATTATCCTGGTTATCGTTTACTCATTCTGTGATTCGCTGACCATAAAGACGGGTAATCTGACTCTGAATTCGTTTACTCTTGCGAATTACCAGAAACTGTTTACGAGCGCAGAAGCGATTAAGCCGTATCTTGTCAGCATTGTATACTCTCTGCTGGCGGCTGTTCTGGCTGTGCTGATGGCCGTGATCTGCGCCCGGTTTGTGCGCACGGCAAAACATAAATATGATGTATTTTTCGAGTGGGGCATGCTGATTCCGTGGCTGCTTCCGGCGACTCTGATTGCTCTCGGACTGACCACGACCTACGGGGAGCGCCAGCCGATTCTGTTTAACTATGTTATGGTGGGGACGCTGGTTCTGATGCTTGTGGGGTATACGGTCGTCAAGCTGCCGTTCTCGTACCGGATGGTGAAGGCGGCATTCTTCAGCATCGACAATGATCTGGAGGAAGCGGCAAAGTGTATGGGCGCAAGTACGCTCTATACGATGATAAAAGTAATTCTTCCGGTGATATTCCCTGCGATTATGTCCATCATTATCCTGAATTTCAACGGGATGCTGTCGGACTACGATTTATCAGTATTTCTGTATCATCCGCTGTTCCAGCCTCTCGGCATCGTCGTGAAGGCGGCTTCGGACGAGTCAGCCTCCATCGATGCCAGGGCCATGGGCTTTGTATATACGGTCGTACTGATGATTCTTTCCTCCATTGCACTGTATTTCGGACAGGGAGATGGGATGGAACGCATCAGAAGATGGAGACAGAGACGGTTTGAGAAAAAGGTGGCAAGGGGCTGAGAAGGAGATTATAGAAGCTGGAAAGAGATTGTAGGAGTAAGAAAGAGATTAAAAAGCAAAAGAAGATTATAACAGGGCGCCGCATGAAAGAAATCATGCGGTATTCCTGTTTTTCAGGAGGCAGAGCAGTTGAGTGATTTTATGATGGAACAATGGATTTATGTAGCACGGCTTATCGGGGCGGCGGTATGCGGCGGGCTGATCGGTTACGAACGGCAGAGCAGGAAAAAGACGGCGGGAGTCAGGACACACGTCATCATCTCGGTGGCGGCTGCGACCATGATGATTATCTCCAAGTACGGCTTCAATGATGTTCTCGGCGAATACGTCCGCCTTGACCCGTCCCGGGTGGCGGCCGGCATCGTGACGGCGGTTGGATTTATCGGATCGGGAATCATCTTTTTCCGCAATAATAATGTGAGTGGAATCACCACCTCCGCAGGCATCTGGGCTACGGTGGGAGTGGGCATGGCCATGGGCTGCGGCATGTATGTGCTGGGCGTGGTATCTACAGTTATTGTAATGGTTTCTGAAGTGTTTCTGGGGCGGCGGGGGTATTTTTCCAGGAAGGCGGGAGAGGAGAGAGAACTGGAGATCGAGTACAAGGACAGCGACAAGGAAGATATCTTTTCCTATATCAATAAGACGATAGAGGAGGCGGGCTGCAGGATGGAGAATATCAAGCTGACAGACGAGGATTCGCTGTGCGTACTGAACGCTGTTTTAAAAGCACCGGATGAGCTGGATGCGGCCCTGCTGGTGGGAGAACTCAAGAAGAAAAAATCAGTGAAACGGGTGTCTGTCTGAGCACGCTGTGACAGACAGGCATGAGAGGGGAATACATGGAGACAGTGACAACGGCATTGGAATATCTGGAAGGCATCAATCTGGCTTCCATCACCCTGCGGATTGTGATGTCCATGGTCTGCGGCGGTGTGATCGGGATAGAGCGGGGCAAAGCACATCAGCCGGCCGGAATGCGGACGTATATGCTGGTCTGTATGGGCGCGGCCATGGTCATGCTGACCGGACAGTATATGTACTACCATTTCCAGACCGGCGATCCGGCGAGACTGGGGGCGCAGGTGGTCAGCGGCATCGGTTTTCTGGGCGCAGGGAGCATCATTATCTCGGGCAAGACAAAGATAAAGGGGCTGACCACGGCAGCAGGACTGTGGACGGCTGCGTGTATCGGGCTGAGTATCGGGATTGGATTCTATGAGGCCGGGATCATTGCAACCCTGGCCGTGTCGCTTATCATGACGCATTTGAAGAAGCTGGAGTATCATCTGATTTTTGATGACGTCTGGCTCAGCGTCTATGTGGAACTGGACGACGCGGTCAAAATGACGGATCTGGTTCAGGAATTTTCCTCTGTGGGCCTGGTGATCGGTGAGGTCCGGATCGAGAAGAAGAGAAAAGGCTTTCAGAAGGCGGTGATCAGTCTGAAGAATACGGAGCACAAGAGCCGGGAGGCGGTGCTCCGGTTTCTGGAGAATGTGGAGGGGATTCAGTTTGTGAAGTATACGGCATAAAAGATTTGGCATGTAAATAGTAATGAGGTCTTGGGTGTAGACTATATTGTCTGTAACCAAGACCTTTTTTTGATGAAATTTGCAAACTAAAATGTTAAAATGTCAATTTTGTAAAAAATATTGACATTATTCGACACATATGTGATAATAAAAATGCGAAATATGTCAGAAAGTTACAAAATATTTCAAAAAAAATCAAAAATACAAAAGAGAAAAAGACCAGGAAAGGAAAGGAACATGGAACAAAAAACTTCTATTATTCCAGCCGGCCGGCTGCAAAAGATAATGGAATACATGAAGGAACATGGCAGCGTTCAAATTAAGGAACTGGCAGACTATCTCGACGTATCCGATGCGACGGTGCGCCGGGATCTGGATGACTTAGACACGCAGGGGCTTTTAGTCAGGACTCATGGGGGAGCAGTCAGAAAGAATGATAACACTTCTTCGTTTGAATGGCAGCATAATGAGAAGATGACGATTATGCTGCATGAAAAAAAGCAAATTGCTAAATTGGCGGCGTCCTTTGTGCACGAGGGCGATACAATTCTGTTGGATTCAGGAACGACAACCTATTACCTGGCAAGTGAATTATCCGATGTTCCCAATTTGACAGTCATTACTTATGACTTGTTTATTGGAGGAAATTTAACCCTCCATCCAACCTCAACTATGATTGTAACGGGAGGAATCCGTCGTCAGGGGTATAATAATGTGCTTTTGGGCAGCATGGTGGAAGATTACGTCCGTAATATTCGTGTAGACAAGGCTTTCCTGGGAGCAGATGCTATTGATGTAGATTTTGGGATTTCCAATACAAATGTGATGGAGGCCAGTATTAAGAGACTGCTGGTTCAGGCAGGAAAACAGGTGATATTGATTGGTGATCACAGTAAGATGGGAAGAGTGGCATTAATTAAAGTTTGTGATCTCACGGATCTTGATGGGGTGATTATTGATAAGGCTATCGATGAAAACAGCCTGCACAGAATGAAGGAAAAAGTAAAGAATGTATATTTGGCATAATGTGTATGCCTGAAAAAGAAAGGGGTTTATGATGAATTGGCTAAAAGAAGTATTCAAAACTGAAAAACCTATCATTGCAATGTGTCATCTTCAGGCGCTGCCGGGTGACAGTGGCTATGACCAGGAAAAGGGAATGGAGTGGGTGATAGAGAAGGCTCGTGAAGACCTTTATGCGCTTCAGGATGGAGGGGTGGATGCAGTCATGTTTTCTAACGAATTCAGCCTTCCTTACCTTACTGATGTAAAGAAAGAGACACTTGCTGCAATGGGACGCGTGATCGGGGAGATAAGATCAGAAATTACAGTTCCTTTTGGGGTAAATGTTTTATGGGATGCCAAGGCATCTCTGGATCTGGCAGTCGCTACCGGGGCTTGTTTTGTGAGAGAGATTTTTACAGGTGTCTATGCCAGTGATTTTGGATTATGGAATACGAACTGCGGTGAGACGGTGCGCCACCAGCATGCGGTTGGCGCACAGAATGTTAAATTACTGTTTAATATAGTTCCGGAAGCGGCTGTTTACGTAGAACAGCGCAATATCAGAGAGGTGGCAAAGACAACCGTATTTAACTGCAGACCGGATGCTTTATGTGTTTCCGGACTGACTGCAGGGGAAAGCACAGATACCCAGATTTTGAGTGAAGTGAAATCGGCTGTGCCGGATACTGTGGTGCTGGCCAATACGGGGTGCAGAATTGAGAATATTACAACTCAGTTATCTGTGGCAGATGGCGCCATTGTAGGAACAACATTCAAAAAAGAAGGAAAATTTGAAAATGGAGTTGATTATAACCGAGTGAAGGCATTTATGGATCTTGTGAAGGAATTTCGATAAGAAGGGAAAGGGGTATCTTATGAGGAGAAGGTTACAGAAATGGTTTTGTCTTTTATTAAGTCTGTTATTAGTGCTGGGAACTCTTGCTGCATGTAGTCAAAGTGCAGAAAAGACAGATAATAATGGTGTTGCGGGAAATAGCGGGAAAGAAGAAACGGGAAGAGAAGAGGCAGGAATTTATGATGGAATTGAGCCCTTAGAAACAGAGACTGAGCTGAATTTTGGATATTTGACTGGTTCCCATCATGGAATGATTATCTATTTGATTGATAAAATGGGCGGTTATGAAAAGACAGGAATAAAAGCCAATATAGAGACATTTGGAAATGGACCTGTCATGGTGGAGGCGATGGCTTCTGATTCCTGGGACTGCGGAACGATTGGGTTAGGAGGGGTTCTGACAGGCGTTATCAGCCAGGACATGGTTGTGATCGGAGCTGCGGCAAGAGATTACGATTCCCTGCGCATTTTTGCAAAAAATGATTCAGATGTTGTTTCAGCAGGTAATACATTAAAAGATTACCCGGCTATTTATGGTACGGCAGATACATGGAAAGGAAAAGAAATTTTGATTCCTACAGGGTCTACTCTTCATTATGTTTTATCTACAGGCCTGAGTAAATTCGGCTTGTCTGATACTGACGTAGCAATGACTCATATGGATGTTCCTGGTATCAATACGGCGCTTCGGGCAAATAAGGGGGAGATTGGAGCGCTTTGGGGCAGTTTTACATATGCGGATGAAATGAAGAAAAACTACACTGTGGTTATGAGCGCAAATGATCTGGGAATTGAACTGCCTACGGTTATGTGTGCGAATCCCAGAAGTTATGAAGATCCGGCCAAATATAAAGCGATCAAAAAATGGATGGAACTTTATTTTGCCACTGTTGATTGGATTTACAGCAGTGAGGAACATTTTGACAAGGCGGTTGAAATGTTTACGGAAATTAATGAGGAAGCAGGAGCTACAGGTACATTGGAAGAGAACCGGACAGTTCTTGAAAACAATCGCCATTACAGCCTGTCAGATAACGTAAAACTTTTTAATGAAAAAACGGAAGATGGAGCGATGTTGTTAATAGAAGCGATGCATAACGACCCACTGTTATTCTATATCAAGAACGGAAGCTATCAGAAAGGTGATGATACCAAACTGCTGGGCGGTTATTTTAAAGCAGATATCATCAATGAAATTGCGGCAATGAAGGAGTAAAGGTGGCTGATTATGAAAAAAATCTTAGACCGGTATGCGGTAATTTCCGTACTCAGCGTTCTGACTTTTTTACTCATCTGGCAGGGCTGTGTTACTGCCGGGATACTATCAGATAAAATTTTGCCTGCGCCGACAAAGGTATTTGCGGCTTTGTTTGATAAGCTGAATAATAAAAGCCCGGATGGATCCCTGCTGCAGACGAATATACTGGTCAGCTTAAAAGTTGCATGCAGTGGTCTGCTTCTTGCAATTGTGATTGGGGTTCCCCTGGGCTGGCTTATGGGCTGGTATAAGACAGTTAGCCGTTTTGTTCGCCCTATATTTGAGATCATGCGCCCAATCCCTCCAATTGCGTGGATTCCCCTGACCATTCTGTGGGTTGGGATTGGCCTTGAGGCTAAAGCAATGATTATATTTTTTGCCTCCTTTGTCCCTTGTGTCATTAATGCTACAGCAGGAATCAAAAGTACGAATCAGACTTTGATTAATGTAGCGAAAACGTATGGGGCATCAGACTTTACGATATTTCTGAAAATAGGAATCCCCTCTTCTCTGCCCATGACTTTTGCAGGAATACGAATAGCACTTAACTCTGCATGGAGCACATTGGTAGCGGCAGAGCTGCTGGCTGCTAATGCCGGACTTGGTTATATGATTAATATGGGGCGGCAGTTTGGGCGAGTCGATATCATTGTATTAGGAATGGTTACAATTGGAATTCTGGGTTTTGCGTTCTCATGGATATTCACAAAGCTGGAGCATATTTTTGTGAAATGGAGGACTGTCTGATGAAAAAAGTTACAAACTGGAAAAAGGGGTTCGAACATATTTTATATACGATAGCGCCTGCATTGTCATTGGTATTGTTATTCCTCTTATGGGTTCAGATTTCCAGAGGTAATTCGGATCTTGTACCAGGGCCGGATCTGGTAATGAAACGATTTGTTAAAACGTTCGAAAAGCCAATTAATGGATATATGATCTTTGGGCATATTTTAGCGAGTTTAAAACGTATTTTTTTAGCATTATTATTTTCTCTGGGGATAGGGATTCCATTCGGTATATTAATCGGGTGGAATAAAACCTTTAACGCTATTTTTGGTACTCTGTTTGAATTTATTCGTCCTATTCCTCCGATCGCATGGCTTCCCCTGATTGTTATGTGGTTTGGTATTGGGGAGTTTCCCAAAGTTATCATTGTATTTATTGGGACCTTTACACCGGTGGTAGTCAATACCGCGACCGGGATTCGTTTAGTGGAGCCATTATACCTGGATGTAGGAAGAATGTTCCATGCCAATGATAGAAAACTGCTTACTGAAATTGCGTTGCCATCAGCTATGCAGTCGATATTTGCAGGCTTTAGAACTGCTACAAGTGGCGGACTAATGGTCGTTCTTGCGGCTGAGATGATAGGAGCTAAGGCAGGACTGGGATTTTTGATTACCAGAGGACAGGATGCCTTTGATGTTCCGCTTATTATGGTCGGCATGATTGTTATCGCCATTGTTGGAACTGTAATTTCTATTTTCACGGATCTTCTTGAAAGGCGGATATGTCCATGGAGCGAGAATATAAAATCAGATTAGATATACAGAATATAAGCAAATGTTTTTCCATGGAAAACGGAAAGAACCATGAGGTGGTGAGGGAACTGTCGCTTACGGTACGGGATAATGAGTTCCTGATCCTGCTGGGACCGGGCCACTGCGGGAAGACTGTCATTTTAAACATGATTGCCGGTCTGATGCAGCCCGATTACGGAAATATTTATTTAGACGGTAAGAAGGTGGTGGGACCAAATCCGGATATGGGAATGGTGTTTCAAAAGATTGGGACACTTCCGTGGAAAACCGTTATGGAAAATGTAGAACTGGGACCTAAAATGCGTGGAATACCGAAGCGTGAACGACGGGAAAAGGCTCAGCATTACATTGATCTGGTGGGCCTGCATGGCTTTGAAGAGCATCTGCCAAAGCAGCTGTCCGGTGGTATGAAGCAGAGAGTCGGAATCGCGAGAGCTTATGCAAATGACCCGCAGATATTGCTTTTAGATGAACCATTTGGACAGTTGGATGCACAGACCCGATATAATATGGAAGAAGAAATTGCGCGAATCTGGGAGAAGGAGAAGAGAACTATTTTATTTGTCACAAATAATATTGAGGAGGCATTGATGCTGGGAGACCGTATTATCCTTCTTACGGAGTGTCCGGCAAGAGTGAAGCAGGTGTATCAGGTTGATTTGCCGCGCCCCAGAGACATGATGGACTGTAGGTTTTTGCAGATGCGCCGTGAGATTTCAGAAAACACGGATTTGTCGATATAGAAAAAGGTGCAGTATATGACGGAAAATTATAAAATTGAAGTGAAAGAGCTTACCAAAAACTTCGGAGATTTAAAGGTTTTGGATCATATTTCATTTAAAGTAAAGAAAGGAGAATTTATCTGCGTGGTTGGGCCTACAGGCTGCGGAAAGACAACATTTTTAAATTTACTTACGCAGCTTATCCAACCGACATCGGGAGAAATTTTAATTGACGGGAAAACGGCGGATCCAAAGATACATAATATTTCTTTTGCATTTCAGGAGCCTTCCGCCATTCCCTGGCTTACCGTGGAAGAGAACATCATGTTTGGAATGAAATTAAAAAAGCTCCCTAAAGAGGAAATCTATCGAAGAACAGAAGAAATTCTTTCATTGGTAGGGCTTACCAGGTTCCGGAAACAATATCCTCATCAATTATCTACCAGTAGTGAACAGCGAATCGTAATCGGGCGAAGTTTTGCCCTGTATCCGGATCTGCTCTTGATGGACGAGCCTTATGGACAGATGGATATTAAGATGCGCTATTACCTGGAAGATGAAGTGATAAGGCTGTGGAAAAAATTTGAAAGTACAGTTCTTTTTATCACTCATAATATTGAAGAAGCGGTCTATCTTGCAGACAGGATTATTATCCTGACCAATAAACCGGCTGCGATTAAAGAAGAACTGGTCGTTGACTTAGCGAGGCCGAGAGACTTTACTGATCCACAATTTGTTGAGTTAAGAAAATATGTGACTGAGCAGATCAGATGGTGGTAAGCGGGAAAGGCATATATGGGAGGATAAAGTAATGAAACTGATGCCATCGATTGCATCAGCCGATCCCTTGGCAGTGGGAGAGGTCTTAAAAAAACTGGAGGCATGGCCTTATCTGCATATAGATATCGAGGACGGAAACTTCGTTCCCAATATTACGTTTGGAATGAAGGCGGTCAGGGCGATATGTAAAAAAGCGGGGAAAAGGTATATTCAGGTACATTTAATGGTTACTCATCCAGAAACGTATTTAGACGGTCTCGCCGCCTGCGGAGTGGATTCTGTGATAGCCCATTTGGAAGCACTTGACTATCCACTTCATTTTCTCAATCACTGCCGGGCACTTGGATTGGAGCCGGGGCTGGCTGTCAATATAAAAACACCGGTAGAAGCAGTAAAGCCTTTTCTGGGTAATATGGATCAGCTGCTCCTCATGACATCGGAGCCTGATTATTTAGAAGAAAAAGTATATGGACCAGCAGTGGAACGCTTAATCCGCTTAGCAGGAAATATTCCGGCAGGAGTAGAATTGTATGCAGATGGAGGCGTGACCAGGGAAACGCTTCGGGAGCTTGAAGAAGCAGGGGTTCATGGAGCAGTCTTAGGCCGTCTGGTATTTCAGAGCCCTGATCCGTTAGAAATGTTAAAGGAACTGAAGGAGGAATAGAATGAATGCAGAAGAGGTATTAAAAGAACTTTGCCTGGCACCGGCTCCATCCGGTTACGAAAAACGAGCTGCAGAGGTATTTTCCAGTAAAATACGCCCGTTTGTTGACCGTATTATGTTAGACCGCATGGGCAATGTGATGGCAACGCTGGATGGAACAGATCCTGAATCACCTTCGGTGATGATGTACGCCCATTTAGATCAACTGGGATTTATTGTAAGAAGGATCGAACCGGATGGCTATATCCAGTTGGACAGATTAGGGGGGATACCGGAAAAGGTGCTGCCTGCACTGCGTTTATGGATACGCACGGTACGTGGTGATTTCATACCTGGTTTGATTGGAAACAAAGCACATCATGCGGCTTCGGCAGAAGAAAAATACAAGGTCGATATGGTGACGAATCTTTATGTAGATGTCGGAGCTGCAACAGAGCAGGAGGTAAGGGAGCTGGGCGTGGATGTTGGCTGTCCTGCTATTTATGAACCGTCTTTTCAACCTCTTGCAGGAGATAAAGTAAGTGGTACTGCTTTAGATGACCGGGGCGGGCTGACTGCATTGGTTCTTGCCGCCGAGAGGTTATGGGAAGACAGGCCAGCTTCAACTGTACATTTTGTTGGTACGGTTTGGGAGGAGTTTAATATTCGCGGCGCTGCATTTGCGGTCAGAAGGTTAAAACCGGATGTGGCATTAGGGCTGGATGTGGTACTTGCGGGAGATACTCCAGATTTGAAAACGAAATATCAGAATGCGCTTGACAAAGGGCCGACCATTAATTTTTATAATTTCCATGGGAGAGGGACTTTAAATGGGATGATCCCCCATGAAGGTCTGGCCAGACTTGCAGAGGAGTGCGCTTTGAGGGAAAAAATCCCCCATCAGCGGTTTGCATCTCTTGGAATTATAACGGAATCAGCCTACGTACAGATGGAAAATGAGGGAGTGGCGTGTCTGGATCTCGGTTATCCTGCCAGATATACTCACTCGCCTGTGGAGACGTGTTCCTTAAGCGATATTAAGAATCTTGGCTTGTTGGCAGCAGCCACCGCAAAGGCGATAACACCGGAATTTTCAATAAATCGTTATTCTATTGATTGCTGCAGTGATTCGTGAGTAAGCGTATCAATGGCTGACAGGGAGGGGCATATGAAAAAAGGTATCCATTACTGGGGACTCCCACATACGATGAATTTAAGGGAGAAGATGGAATTTGCTAAGAGATTGGGATTTGATGGAATAGAACTTGTAATTGTTGAAAAAGGGGAACTGCAGCCGGACTGCAGGAAAGAAGAACTGATGACGATCCGGCGGACGGCGAAGGAGACCGGGATAGAAATTATTTCAGTAAGCAGCAGTTTAAACTGGAAATGTTCTTTTACCAGCAATGATGCTCAGATACGAAAAAAGGCCGGAGAGATGCTGCGAAAACAGCTCTATACAGCAGCTGAACTTAACTCGGAGGTGGCATTAGCTCTGCCGGGCTTCGTAACAGCAGACTTTATTTCTGACGAAATTCACCCCTCCTTCCGGATTCATGGAGAAGAGGACTATCATCCGGGACTGGAAATTATTGATTATAAAACAGCATATGAACGTTCACTTCAGGCATTTGAGGAGATTGCTCCCATCGCTGAAAGGGTGGGAGTGACGGTGGGAATTGAAAATATCTGGAACCATTTTTTAATGTCACCGTTAGAAATGCGGCAGTTTATTGATGAGATCGGTTCAAACTATGTACAGGTGTATTTTGATATTGGCAATGTACTGCCCTCCGGGTATCCGGAGCAATGGATCCGGATTCTGGGGTCCCGCATGAAACGGGTTCATGTAAAAGATTTTAGAAAAGGCTGTTCCTCGGTTCAGGGTTTTGTAAATTTGCTTAGTGGAGATATTGATTTTGTGAAAGTGATGCAGGCATTGCACGAGACTGGATATAATGGCTGGATTACCGCAGAGGTAAATGAAAAACGGGATTATCCGGAGTTTGCTGCAAAGGCAAGTGCACTGGCTTTAGAGCAATTGCTGATGGAAAGGAGTAACAGCGATGTATGATATGATGAAATTAAAAACAATTGCAAATCAGCTCAGAATAGAAACAATTGAATCCGTATACAGGGCGAAATCCGGTCATATTGGAGGCTGTCTGTCTGCTGCCGAAATAATAACAGTTCTCTATTTTTATAAAATGCGGTTAGATCCAGAACGGCCTGGGTGGGAAGATCGGGATCGTTTTGTACTGAGTAAGGGGCACTCTGCACCAATCTTGTACGCCGCATTGGCAAAAAGAGGATTTTTTTCCGTGGAAGAGATGAGTCATCTGCGTCAGGCGGACAGCCATCTGCAGGGAGCACCCAATCCTAAGACGCCGGGAATTGATATGTCATCGGGGCCTTTGGGGCAGGGGCTGTCGGCCGCTGTAGGTATGGCTCTTGCAGCAAGGACGATGAAAAAAGATTTTTTTGTGTACTGTATGCTGGGAGATGGAGAAATTGAAGAAGGACAGATATGGGAAGCTGCTATGACTGCTTCAAAGTACCGATTAAATCGTTTGATTGCGATTCTGGACCATAATAAGGTGCAGATGAGCGGTACCAATGAAGAGATTATGCCCCTGGGGGATATAAAAGATAAGTTCGACTCGTTTGGATGGAAAACCTACAAGATAAACGGTCATTCGATTTCTGAAATTATTGAAATACTGGATCATGTTACACAAGAGAGCCATGAAGAGAAGAGCAAACAGGATAAACCAGTTATGATTATTGCCAATACGGTTAAGGGAAAAGGAGTTTCTTTTATGGAAGGAAAAGCGGAGTGGCACGGGGCTGTACCGACAGAAGAACAGTATGATGCTGCATTGACTGAACTGGGAAAGGGAGAAAGTAATTTCGATCACTTACGCACTTAAGGAGGTGAAGATATGATAGCTAACAGAGTTGCTTATGGGAATATGGTACACAAGCTGGCAATGGAGGATGAACGGATTACGGTTGTAGATTCTGACTGCATAAATGTACTAAATTATGGTGAGTTTATTAGGGATTTTCCGGATCGTTTTTTTGAATGTGGGATTGCAGAGCAAAATATGGTATCCATAGCTGCCGGATTAGCGAGCTGCGGTATGATTCCGTTTGTGGCTTCCTTTGCAGTATTTACAAGTATGAGGGCGCTTGATCAGGTGAGAAATATGATTTGTTATAATGGTTATAGCGTAAAAATAGTGGGAACTCATGCAGGGCTGGAAACTGGTTTTGACGGTGCGACACATCAGGCCATAGAAGATATGGCTATTATGCGCGCTATACCAGGGCTTAGAGTTCTGGCTCCGTCCACACCGAATATGACTGCAAAACTTACGCGTTTGATGGCGGAGACAGACGGGCCATTTTATATGAGATTCGGACGGGAAGTCAATCAGGAATATTACCCGGAGGATATGGAATTTACACTGGGAGGAAGCAGAGTACTTCGGGATGGGGACCGTTTGACTGTTATGGCCTGTGGCCGCATGGTGGATTTTGCAGTTCGTGCAGCAGATCAGCTGATAAAAGAGGGGATCAGGGTAAGGGTTGTTGATATGTATTCCATCAAACCGATTGACGGGAAAGCGATAGAGGCTGCGGTGTCAGATACAGCATGCATTCTTACTATAGAGGATCATAATACGATTGGCGGCTTTGGCGGAGCGGTCAGCGAATACGTCACAGAACACTGTCCATGTAAAGTTCTAAAGATGGGAATGAGAGACGAGTTTGGACGTTCAGGCTCCAGCGCTGATTTATTTGAGATGTATGGCTTGACAGCAGATCGTATTGCTGCCAGGATTCGTGAATTGCTGGAGTGAACAGAAGATTAATGGAATCTGAATGCAAATAGAGAAAAAGCTGTAATCCAGCCAAAATTCCTGGTTTAGGGAAATTGGCTGGATTTTTCTGGCTTTTTATCAAAAACAAAGTTAGCAGTTCCTTCGTAGTTACTCTTTGTAATGGAGTCGAAATATTGTTTTGCATAGTCCGGTGGCGCTAGAACTGTTATCCGATAAGAAAAAGGATGCCAAACACCCGTTCTTGCGTTATAATGGTTTTTAAGGAGTGCAGGAGGAAGAGAATTATGGATATCAATGATCTGATTATTTACAGAAGAACCATGCCGGAGCGGAGTGCCCGTTATGCCGGCTTCCCAGCGGAGCTTCCGGAGGAACTGCGGGAATATTTACAGAAAAATGGGGTGAGAGGGCTTTATATCCATCAGGCGGAGATGTTTTTAAGGGCTCTGAAAGGGGAGAATGTGGTGATTACCACCTCCACGGCCAGCGGCAAGACTCTGGGCTTTCTGCTTCCTGTCATCGAGGAAATTTTAAGGAATCCACTGGCGCGGGCGGTCTTCATCTATCCGACGAAGGCGCTGGCAAGCGACCAGTACCGCGCGATCCTGCCATACATTGAATATTTCGGAAAGAACCGGATTTCTGCGGGAGTTTACGACGGTGATACGCCTGCGGGGGAGAGGAGCCGGATCCGGAAAGAAGCAAATATTATTCTGACCAACCCGGAGATGGTGAATGGGGCTTTTTTGCCGAATCACAGTAAATTCGGATTCGATTTTATTTTTGCGAATCTGAAGTTTGTCGTCATCGATGAGCTTCACACCTACAGAGGCGTGTTTGGATCCCATCTGGCCAATGTATTCCGCCGGCTTCACCGGATATGCCGCTATTACGGCTCTTCACCGGTCTTTCTGTGCAGCTCGGCCACGATTGCCAATCCTGTCGAACTGGCAGAGGAGATCTGCGGGCGAAAATTCGTGCGAATCGAGTGGGACGGCTCTCCGGCGGCAGAACGGACCTATCTCCTGATCAAGCCCCCGAAGATTCTGGGGCACGATAAAAAGTACTATGGACAGGTGCAGGCTACAGCTGTGGCGGCGGAGCTGATTCCGGAACTGGTGGAACAGAGAAAGAATTTTATCGCATTTGCCCGCTCCCGAAGAAATGTGGAGGTAATTCTAAAGGAGGCAAGGGACCGTCTTGAAGCGGAAAGCGCATTAAATGCATCCCAGGCAGATAAGATATCCGGTTACCGGGGCGGTTACACGCCTGCGGAGCGTAAGGAGATTGAGCACAAGATGGTGACGGGGGCGCTGTGCGGACTGGTGTCGACCAATGCGCTGGAGCTTGGAATCGATATCGGTAAGATTGATGCCACCGTGCTGGCCGGTTATCCGGGAACGAGGGCTTCCTTCTGGCAGCAGACAGGCCGGGCCGGAAGAAGCGGCCGGGCATGCACCAATTATCTGATTCTTGACAATCTGCCTTTCGATCAGTACATCGGAACGAACCCGGGATGGCTGTTCGAAAACAGCAGTGAGAGCGCCGTGGTAGACAAAAATAACCTTTTAATCGAACTTTCCCACATCAGGGCGGCTGCGGCGGAGATTCCCCTGACATTGGACGACGCCTCTGTCTTTCCGGACCTGGGTGAGACGATTCCGGTTCTGATGCGGGCAAAGGAGCTGACCGGACAGAATGGCAAATTCGCATGGTCTGGCGGTTCCTTCCCGGCAGGAGACTACAGCCTGAGAGGGATCGATCCCAACCGGTACAAGCTGCTCTTAAAGGACAGCGGAAAAGAGATCACGGAGATGGACGAGATGCAGGCGTTCCGTGAAATCCACCCCGGAGCTGTCTATTTACACGGCGGCGTTCAGTATCAGGTAGTGACGCTGGATCTGGAGACAAGGACGGCCCGCGCTGTGCCATTTAACGGAAATTACTATACAACGCCTATGGGGAATACGGATATTACGATCATTCATGGAAGGAAAGAGAAGTCATGGAAACGGACAGAGGTGGTGTTTGGCGATGTAAATGTCAACGCGCAGGTTTCCCTGTACCGCAAACTGCAGTTTCATAACCACCAGAATCTGGGCTATGAACAGATTCAACCATCGCTGTCCAGAGAATTTGACACGGAGAGCATCTGGCTGAAGCTTCCGGGCAATGTGGTAACGGCCTACCGCCGTCTGCTGCAGGAGAGTCCAAACGGGAAGATGATCCGCAACAATCATTTTGAGGGGCTGTGCTATGCCCTCCAAAACGCTGCGCGCCTGGTAACCATGACGGAGCAGGAGGACATCGGCACGACTGTCAGTACGAACGCCGTGTATGCAGAAAAAAGCACACAGGAGTCTGTATTTCTCTTTCTCTACGATCAGTATACCGGCGGTCTTGGATATGCGGAGAAAGCGTATGAGTTGATCCCGGAGATTATAGAAAATGGTATCGCCATGGTGGGCGGCTGTCCCTGCGAGGACGGCTGCGCCGCCTGTGTCGGAGATTACCACCTTGATAAAAGCATGGTGCTGTGGGGGCTTAAGAATCTGCTGGAGGAGTCTGAGGTCCCGAAGCATGTGAAAATGGCGCCGTACGGGCCATCGACATTTATACAGAAGCCATTTCGGTTTAACGGGCTGGAAGAACAGTGGGAGGCATTTACCGCCATGCTGCTGAAAAACGGGGAACCCTTCGCCTCCTTTTTAAATACGGTGGCCGGGGTCAGAACGGAAGAGAGAAGACTTGCCCTGATTACGGACCAGCCATTTTACCGGGAATGGATTATGGAGGAGACTAACCGGAAGGCCCTTCATAATCTGATTTCCTATTATACGGATGCACCGGCGGGATTTGAACTGGAGGTGGAGATTCGGAAGAAGGAGGAAAACAGAAGGAACGGCTGTGATACGGGGAGTGGAACAGCCGGTAAAAAGGCTGGCAACAGCGGTGAGGGAAACACTGGAATCGAAAGTGACGGATTTGGCAGCAGTGAAGACGATGGCGATATGCGAAGAAAGCTCGAACAGAGACTTGATAAGCTTAAAAAGAAGGAGAATTAGGTGGACTGGGAAAGAGAATGGGAACGGCTGAACCCTTATCAGCGGGAAGCGGTCACCAATGAAAATACGGCCTGTCTTGTGAGTGCGAATGTGGGAAGCGGAAAAACGACGGTGCTGACCGCAAAAATTCTGTATCTCCATGAGGTGAAGCATGTGAGTTACCGGAATATAATGGTGCTTACATTTACAAACAGGGCGGCGGCTGAAATCCGGGAGCGGCTTGTGAGTGCGGATCCGGCAGTGACTCCGGAGGAGACGGAAAACTTCGGGACGTTTCACGGTGTGGCTCTGGGGCTTCTGAAAAAAAAGCTTCCAGTGGAGAACCTGGGATATACGAAGGACTTCATGGTGATGGAGCCGGATGAGGAACTGGAACTGGCCCATACGCTGATTGCGGAGAAGAAACTGAAGATAAAGTACAAAAATCGGCTGAGAAAGCGGCTGTCGGAAGCGGAGCGTGTATCGGCGGCGGGAGCTGCCGGCGGCCAGGATGATCTGGAAATCCTGGCAGGACTTCTCACAGAGGAAAAAATCAGGCGAAATAAGATGACATTTTCGGATCTGATGAAAAATGCCTGCCTTTTGATGGCGGAAGTGAGGGGGGAGGACGAAAGATCTGAGGTCGATGGGGAGAAGGAATGCAGTGGAGAGAAGGAATGCGGCGAGGAGAAGGAATGCAGTGGGGAGAATGGCTTTAGCGAAGAGAATGAATGCAGCAGGAATATTCAATGGGTGATTGTTGATGAAGTGCAGGACTGTGATGGGAAACAGCTGGAGTTTATCGACTGCTTTATGACAGGGGGAGCGAAATTGTTTGCGGTCGGGGATCCAAATCAGGTGATCTACAGCTGGCGAGGAAGCGCGTTTAATCTGTTTTATACGTTGAAGACGCGATATCAGGCGGCAGAACTTTCACTGCCGGTTAATTACCGGTCCAGCAATGAGATTTTGGAGGCGGCCCGGTGTTTTCAGCAGAACGGAGGGGCCCTGGAAGGTACGAGAGGCGGAGGAGAGAAGATTGTGGTGAAGAATCACTACAACTCCTTTCAGGAGGCGTGTTATCTGGCTGACCGGATCTGTGAACTGCAGAAACAGGGGATTCCTTTTGACGAAATTGCCATATTCTATCGCTTACAGAGTCAGTCTAAGGTGATGGAGGACGTATTTTCAAAGAATGAAATTCCATATGAAGTGGCCGTTAAGACGGGGATCCATGAAATCCCTGCGTTGGAATGGCTCCTGCGGCTTCTGCGATTCCTGGCGGATCCGGCTGACCGCGCTGCTGCGGTTTTCGTTCTGAGCAGCCGGGAATACGGCGTGGGAATTTCTGCAAAGAAGGCGGAAAAACTGGCTGAGGAAAGTTGTGCATGGGTGTGTGGGCGGAAGGAAGCTCAAGAGAACGGATCAGAAAAAGCAGCGGCGCCCGGACTTTTCGAAAGAATGGTTTCGTTTGCCCGGAATGGCGCTGAGATAGAGGATACAAATGGGTTTTATGAATATTTTGACCTGGATTGTTCACTGAAACCCAATGCGTCGTCTTATGGAGAGGATAAGGCGAATGTCTGTCATTTCCTGGACCGTATGTTTGCATTTATGAAGGCGAAAGGGTTCAGTCTTCCGGAAGGACTTCGGGAATTTTTAAATTCAGCGGCACTGTACGGGACCTCCCGGGAACTGCTTCCTGAGACAGACGGCGCTGGGGAGAACCGCGTGAAAATGATGACGCTCCATGCTTCAAAGGGGCTTGAGTTTTCCCATGTCTTTATCATTGGTGTGAATTATGGCCTGATTCCTTTGCGAACGAAAGGGCTGGACAGTGAGGACGAGGAAAGGAGGCTGTTTTTCGTCGGAATTACACGGGCAAGAAATTATCTGGAGCTTTCCTGGTATACCAATCCCGACATCTTCGGTGTAATGGCCGGGGAAAGCCGCTATATCCGGATGATCCCGTCAGAACTGGTGAAGGGGCAGGAGTCGGAGATGAGGACGGGAACAGCCAATTTGCAGGAGCTGCGGAGACAGGTGCAGATGGCGAAGGAAAATGGCGAGAAGATGGCAGACAGGGAGGACGTGGCGAAAACAGATAAGATGGAAGAATGGGTGGATGCAGGTGAATTGAAGGAAATGGAGGCGGAAACACCGTACATGGAATCTGTGTCTGTCTCTGAATCTGCTTCTGCCTCTGCCGAAATACGGGTTCGCCATGAAACATACGGATACGGCAAAGTGGTTGAAGAAGATGACACAATGATTACCGTAGAATTTGACGGATACGGAAGAAAAGAATTTATCAAGGCATTCAGCTGTCTGGAAATGCTGAGTGAACAATAGGGAGGAATTTTGATGAACTATTACGCTGGAATGGACATAGGCGGGACAAACGGAAGATTAAAGCTGGAAGACGGGGACGGAAATATTCTCGGGAAGTTTACCGGGCCGGGCTGCAGCATAAATACGGACGGATACGATAAGAGCCGGAGCCGCTGCCGGGAACTGGTGCTTCCGGCGCTGAAGGAGCTGGGACTGAATCCAACGGACTGTATGGGTATTTGCGTGGCGGCAAGCGGAATTGATTCACCGGGATATGAGAAGATGTGCCGGGATATTTTTGAAGAAATGGGATTTAAGTCCGACTGTATCCGGGCAGTCAATGACTGTGAGGTCTTCCTGTATCTGAAGGGGGGACCGTCGATGGTGGTGGTATCCGGTACCGGTTCTATCTGCTATGGAATCGATGCGAAGGGTACTATAACAAGAACTGGCGGCTGGAATCATATCTTAAGCGACGAGGGCAGTGCATTTTATCTGGGGCTGCAGACCATGAGACTTGCGGCAGAGGATCTGGATGAGAGGACGAAATGTCCGTATCTTACCCGGAGGTTTATGGAAACGAGCGGCCTGGATACGCTGGAAAAGATTGATTTGTTCGTGAATGAGCATTTGTTTGATAAGCCGGAAATCGCCCGATTTTCCATGATTGCCTATGAGGCCGCCAAACAGGGGGATTCACAGGCGGAAGGAATTCTAAAGGATTGTGCGGAAAAACTATGGAAACTGATTGAAGACACCGCCCGTAAGGCCGGCTGGACCAGGCAAAGCCAGGTGTTCCCTGACAGTGGGAAGGAAACACGCCATTTGTGGCTGTGGGGCAGTGTTCTGGTTAAAAATGAGATAATCAGAGACGAAGTGGTAAAAAGGGTGAGACAGGCCATGCCGGATATCATTGTTGCTGTTCCGGAGACAAGTGCGTTAGATTTGGCTTTGATGCTTGCGGGAAAGATCAGATAAAAAGAGATGATCGGATTAAATGGAGGTAAAAGTATGGAAGAATTGAGAACTCAATTCTTAAATCAAATAGACAATCTTCTTCAGAATGCGCGTAACAGTGTTAAAACAGCAGTTAATCTGACGATGGTTTATACGTATTATGATATCGGTCGTATGATAATTGAAGAAGAGCAGAATGGTGTTAATCGCGCAGAGTATGGAAAATATATTCTGAATCAATTATCTGTGTATTTAACAGATAAATTTGGAAAAGGATTTTCTGTTACTAATTTGAAACAAATGCGTCAATTTTATATGATTTATTCGCACGATAAAATTGGTCAGACGCTGTCTGACCAATCCAAAGAACTATCATCGGTTGAGCCAAAACGTAAGTTTGTCTTAAGCTGGTCACATTATCTCCAGTTAATGAGGATTACCAATGCTAATGAACGTCATTTTTACGAAATTGAAGCGATGAAGAATGGATGGAGTTTATCAGAATTGAAACGCCAGTTCAATAGCTCTTTATATGAACGATTAGCGTTAAGTAAAGATAAAAAAGCAGTGGCACGGCTTGCTGCTGAAGGGCAGGTAGTCGAGTCACCACAGGACTTAATTAAAGACCCTTATATTTTAGAGTTTTTGGGGGTGCCGGAATTACCTGAATATTCAGAAACGGAGTTAGAAAGTAAAATTATTGATAATCTGCAAAAATTCCTGCTGGAATTAGGTACTGGATTTGCCTTCGTAGGCAGACAAGTGCGATTTACTTTTGATGAAGAACATTTTAGAGTGGATTTAGTGTTCTTTAACAGGCTTCTTCGATGTTTTGTTCTATTTGATTTGAAAATAGGCGAATTAAAACATCAGGATATTGGTCAGATGCAGATGTATGTAAATTACTATGATCGAAAGGTTAAATTACCAGAGGAGAATCAAACGATTGGTATAATACTATGCAAAGATAAGAAGCAATCTATTGTAGAAATGACTCTGCCGGAAAGTAACAATCAAATATTTGCAAGTAAATATGAGACAATATTACCAAGTAAAGAGGACTTAAAAAGGTTATTGGAACAGCAATCGTAAATACAGCGGTTTAAAAATCGGTTCCCTGCAGTAATTTCGCAGAGAACCGATTTTTATGGTACTAACAAAAAAATATGGAAACGTTGTTTATGGTCATCAATCTATCATTTATATTTTCATACGTGCTTCGGATCCAGCAAAGGCGTATAGACCTCCCGGCTCCCATTCATCTCAATAAGCACAGAGTGTGCCGGGATTTCAATATTCTCATACTGATAAGAGGAATCACCGAAATTAGCCACTGCAGCCACGACCGCATCCCCGCTGCCCCCGAACACAGTTTTCTGCACGCTGCCATCCTCGCTCTTATATTCGAAACCGGTCATTTCCTTGGTGACAGCCGTTTGGCTGAAGTCCGACCAGACGGTTTGATGGCGGAGAATGTCATCTTTATAATCTGACCATTCCACTGCATCCAGGTGATAAAGCGGTGGAACGTTGTACAGAATTTCCCGTATCATACGATCCGCGGTTGCTCCTTTAATTTTAAAGGTCGACCAGTCCCAGTGGTAGCTGGTGATGACAGAATCATTGTAGACGAGCTTGAAAAGAGGGGTGTCGTATTTCGGGTCCACAAAGATGGTATGGTACTGGTCTTTTACCGGAATCCGTTTGGAAAAATGCTCTGCGGCTCCGCCGTTCGGGTTGTAATACTTTCCAATATAATAGTCGCTGTCCCGATTCTTTTTCATGTCCTCATCCATCCAGGCAAATGTCTTTAGTTCTATCCCATGGGCGTATGCGATATCAGAGGCCGCGAAATCATTGCCGCCCTCCGAGCCGATGACGAGATGGTACTGGTCTCTGATGTAAGACATACGTTCCAGCCTGGCAGCAAGGTCTTCCTCTTGTGTGGTGATATGAGAAGGTGTGTAATCATCATAAATCTCTCCGGTTGCGTCACAGTCGATAAACCAGGAGTTAAACGGCAGCTGGTTGGACATAATGGTTTCCATACGATTTTTGACGACAGGAAGCGACAGGGCGGGATTTAATTTGCGGCCGACGTTCTGAAAGCCGCTTTCCGGTTTGCCGTTATGATCCCTTATGACAGCGTTTTCATACAGGGACTGATCATCAAACTGAGCGGTAATCCACTGCTCCCTGTCCGGCTCGTGAATCGAATGGTAGGAGTCGTAGCTGGCGATGAGATAATCCTGGCTGACCGCAGTTTCGACCAGCTCCGGTTTCATATACGCCTGTTCCCAGCTGTTTAAGCCGATCCATGCATGGTCGATGCCGCCTTCCTTCATTTCCTGAAGCAGAGTTACCGTCTGGGAATCCATCCACTGTCCGGCATCGGCAAATACTTCCGGTAAATTTGCCGCGACAGCATATTTGTGAACCTGAATCCGTTCCGTTTCACTTAAATTATCATATCCTTTTGCCAGGAGAACCTCTAACTCTGAAGAACTCTGAGTAAAGACAGAGGGCTCCCAGAAATCGTCCCGCTTCAAAAGCTGGCTGATGTAGCTGCAGATTACATTTTTCTGATATTCTGCCACGTAGTCCTGGCCCTGTATTTCCTTCAGGACAGCTGTAAATTCCTGACCATTTTCCAGGCGTCCGGCAAATGACAGAAAATATTCCATGGCCGGAGAGGAAAGGGACATTCGCAATGCCTGCCAGTTGATATCATCCGCTGATATGGCGAAATCTCCCCAAAGATAGATGAAAGGAGCACCGTACAGCTTACGGATATTGGGATTTGTCTCCGCTTTCTGTTCCAGGGTGGTAAATTGTCCCTGCTCGATTACGTAATTGCGATACAGCTTGGCTGCGCTGACAGGATCCTTGTCCGTGATGTAAATTCGAAATCTGTTTGTCCGGTTATTATCGATCGCCGGATACTGATGGGAAACAGAGAACGCGATGGGGGAATCCGACGTAAAATTCATCTGTGTCCGGTAAGGATCTTCCATAACAAATAGGAGGTTGTAGCTTCCTGCGGATGAGATCCAGAACGGCATGGAAAGCTGCTCCATTACCTGAAATTCCCCGCCATTTAAATAATCGGACCAGGCCGGATCGTCCGCAGGTACCCGTTTGCCTTCGCCAAAGGGAAAATAGTAGGTATCTGCGGAGATAACGGGCCATGTAAAGGAATTGTCGTTCTCATTTTCCGAGGTAATCTCTACACTTAAATAGTCCTTTTCGGGAGTCAGGGAAACTGATATCTGTTCATCGGGATAGCGCCAACTGACAGTATCTCCGACTTTTCCATAGTCCAGTACGGTTCTTCGTTCCCCCTTAGCAGCTGCCGTTATAAGCGTCTGTTCCACCTCAAAGGTCAGAGTAAATTCTTCCGGCTCTGCCTCAAAATCAAAGGGAAGTCCGGTATACTGGGATTCAAAGACCTCCGTTTCCACCGGGACGGCCGCAGATGACGGTTCCGGATTCTGGCTGTTGGACGCACAGCCGGTTAGAACCAGGGCCAATGGCAGAAGCAGGCTCGGTTTTCTAGACAGTAAATATTTCATTTTATACTCCTTTTCTTGATTTTTCATTTTTGCGCGCAGGGAATCGGAAGGACAGGAATGCATATCCAGCCGATGACTGCCGTAAGAGTCCAATACTTGCTGCTGATGATTCAAATACCTTATGCCAGTTTGCTTCCTGCTGCTTACGCTATTCCTGACAGGATACCTGCCATGAACAGCTGTATATCGGGCATTTGATTCATACAGAGGGGATTATAAGGCTCGGTTGTTACATTCATGTGACAAAATAGACATGGATTGACAATTTACATGACTGGAATGATATGAAAAAAGGAATGCAGGATGGTCGGTTGCTTTTCTTCCAGAGTCCGCTTATAATAAATCAGCAGGCTGTAAAGGCAAATTCCAACAGATACAGAAAAATCACCATACCAAATTACCGGATAAGGAGACTACAATGGAGTTTGACGAAAAGCTGCAGCAACACAGAAAAAAGAATAATCTCACCTAAGAACAGCTTGCAGAGTAGCTGTTCGTATCGAGGACAGCGGACAACCGTCAAGACTGAAATGAACGGATTTACACTCGCCTTGACAGCCGCCCGACGTCCCGCTGAATGGGTGAACGAGCGGCCAATCCTTCAAAGTGTTTGGCCACTCTCTTTCTGATTTTGAAGCGTTCCTTTTCTCAAAATTGAAATAGGCGGGAAGCCATTTTGGGGCTTTCTCGCCTTGATTACCCTTTAGCAAAGGCGGGTGGGACTGTCTACGATAACACATTTGTGCGCCACTCATCTTGACTGTGGGTTAGCTTTGTTATTTTCTCGATAAGTAGAATGCTGTTAGTCAAATCTTAACTTTCATATTGTCGATAAAATTCAATAATATTAAGATATTCTGCAATATCATTCTCTGATACGTCTATACATTTTAAATATTTATCAGCTAAAGAACCATCAAACTGCTTAATAAGAAAATAGGTTCTTGCTATATCATATACAGCAGGGCCACGGCATACATTCATAAAATCAATAATAACAGGAGTTCCATCTGACATTATTAATATATTATTTGGATGTAAATCTCCATGCAATAGACAATCATCATCAGGCAAAGAACTTATAGTATTAAAAATCACTTGATTATTTATTTTTTTATTCTTTAAAATTGCAATTAAGTATTCTTTATATGATAAAACATTTTTAGTATGATGTGCAAGAATGTCTAGTTGCAAGTTTACAAATATATTTAAATATTCATCTAAATTTGTTTCGTTTTCCATCATAATATTTAAAAGTGTTTTTCCATCAATCCGTTCATAGATAATCCCTTTACGATTTTCTATCGTAATCATTTGGAAAGGTTTAGGAATTTTAATTCTATTTTTACTTTCTAGGAAACTTCGCAAATCGGCCAAGATAGTGTATAATGGACTTGAAATAAAAAATCACATAACAAAAGAGCGAATGTAGTGATTCGCCACGACGTTGATTATGTAGTTTTTTGTTTTGGTTTAGACTGCGCTGTCTGACGGCAAAGAAAGAATAAGGGGCATGGAACTATCCATAACCCATTACCTTTCGGAATCGTTCAAACAGCGCAGTTTTTTTGTAGTAAACTTCTAAAACCAACATAGAAGTGCCACACTTCGGACATTTGAGTGGGTCATATCCAAACGTCAGAATAATCGAGTTACGCCAATCCAGAAGACTGGAAAGATAGCGTTGTTTCTGAGGGGATAAACATTGCCGAAGATTTTTTTCCTGTTTATGATGTTTTGCATAAATACCGTAGTAACGAACCATTTTGAAGTGCTTGTCAGGGATATGAATAATCAGGCGTTTTATAAAATCAATGACGGGGAGGCATTCTGTAACCGTCTTGTGATCCTCATGCCTGGTGTAATGAAACGTCACGGAGTCACCATCGTAAGAATCAATTCTGGAGGCAGCAATAACCGGTCGTCCGAGATATCGGCTGATATACTTAATGGTGATATCAGGAGAGCAGAGATTGGGTTTGGCACGGACATAAAAACCATCCGGGTGATCCTTATAAATCTGATTTTTAAGTTTAAGGAAAGAAGAACCGAGTTTATGCGCAAGTTTTTCTAAAAGAACCTTACGGAAAGCAAAGCGTAAAAATCTGAAATCAAAATGTTTGTTTGGACGCCAGGAGGTAAAATTACCGGCCCCGCCCTCGGAAATGAGCGCATGGATATGAGGATTCCATTTGAGGTCTCTACCAAAAGAGTGAAGGACACAAATAAACCCGGGAGTAAAGTTTTCAGTTTTATTAAGTTTAGAAAACATACGGAGGACGACATCTCGGACGGCATGAAAAAGACAATTCAAAAGAGAATGGTCCTTAAGAAAGTATATGCGAAGTTCCTCTGGAATCGTAAAGACACAGTGTCTGTGGTTACAGGAAATGAGCTTGCAGGACATACGAAAAGCCCGTTTCTGATTATACATGTTACCACAAGATGGACAGAAACGGCTTTTGCAGGAAAAAGGTACAGATTTAAGTTTACCACAATGGGGACAGCCGTAGACAGCTTGTCCATAAGAAGGATCGTGGCAATGGATCATACGTTTGATGTTATCCATAACATTTTTGCCAGGACGAAGAGCATACTGGATGTACTCAAAGTGGTCACTGAAAATAGTTTGAAGAATGTTCTTTTTATACATAAGAATATTTTACAACAAAAAGTGACAAAGGAAAACCCCAAAACCCCTCATGAGTGAGGGGCAGGGGAGTTGAGAGTGCCGAAGGCACTTTGTTCTACATTTCTTTGGAATTCCGAAATTCGAGTGCAACATACTTATCTGGATATCCTTCATAGAAAAGTTTACAAACTCTTTTGTTTCCGTAGTCAAAAACTTCTGCCGTATTTCCTTTACCTAATAACTTCATATTTTCAAGCATTTTATCCTCCCTATAAATTCGTATTTGAACTGTTCGGTGTGAACCCGATGTGGTTAACGTAAGTGAATGGCTGGGTGCCGTCGCCATGGCGACGGCGTTCGGGTTTATCATGGCAGGGCTGTTCCAGCTTGTAACACGCAGAAGCATCTGGAAGGTCGATGTCCCGATTCTGGTGTTGGGTGCATTTTATGGTATCCTTGCGGCCTGTTATGCGTTCTTTGAGGTCGTTGTCATCAATTACAGACCCGTTATTCTCACACAGGGATTAAAGGCGTCTTATCCGTCTTCCCATACGATGGCCTCCATCTGTATCATGGTTACAGCGCTGACCGCTCTGTTCTGTCTGGCGCTGCAGTATATAGGGGAACGATCCGCCAAAGCATAAACGGCAGATTCTAGAAAATGACCTCAAATGTAATTGTTTGGTCTTCCCGTATACAGCGGACCTGATATCCGAACTTATCAGCGATTTTTTTGACGATCGGCAGACCGAGTCCGGTACCGGACAGCGCCTTGTTGCGGGAGGGTTCTCCGACATAGAACGGTTCCCAGATCCGTTCCGTGTCCAGATCGTCATTTCCCAGATCGTTTGTGATCCGAAAACAGCACTGGCCTTCGTTTTTGACGAGTTCTGCATTTACGGTGCCGGAGGCGGCGTATTTTACTGCGTTGGAGAGCAGGTTGGAAAACAGTTCCGTGACCAGCTCTGCATTTCCCATGATTTCCAGATTCGGTGTGACGGCTGTGTTCAGGCTAAGACCCCGCTTGGAAAGAAAGAGTTTCTGCTCTGCGATGCATTCGAAAAGCAGCAGATCCAGCCTGATGGTGGTCAGAGGATATTCTTTCCTCTCAATTCCCGACAGGTTCAGAAGCCGTTCTGTCATCTGCGACATCCGGCTGTTCTGCTGAATGATAGTTTCTAAAAAGGTGCCGTCGTCCAGCCCATCCCTGATTCCTGAGGAATACATGCCGATCAGGGAGATAGGGGTCTTCAAATCGTGGGCCACGTCGCTTAAAAGCTGTTCCATCTGCTGATTTTTGGCCTGAAGCATACTCTGATACTGCTGTATGGAAATGCTCATCTGGTTCATGCTGTCCGCAACGTGCTCCAGCTCATCGCGGGTGTTGATAATCAGCGTGCCGTACTCCTGACGGGCGATCTCCTGCGAGAAACGCTCCATACGGCGCAGTGGATTGGTGATATGTTTTACCAGTAAATAGAGCAGTATTACGGTAATAATCAGGGAAATGGCATGAAGCAGGATGCTGAAACGGTTGATAATCCCGATGAAGTCCGCCGTATTAGGAACAATGGCGGCGACCGCATACAAATGGGGGCCCACCGGAATATATTCGACTAAAATACCATAGTTTAACTTGTCTTGCTGGTAAAGGCGAAACTGAAACCCCTTCTGGACGGCGGACAGATAATCCTGATCCCAGAGCCAGAATTTTTGGAAACCGAGCCCCTTCTCACGGAATTTTTCCCGCAGACTGCTGCTTAACGCATCGTAGTCGGAAGTATTGGAGGCGTACGTGATCAGCACATTATCGGAAGCCTCCAGGCTGGCGACGGCTTCATCCGGTGACATTCCGGCGTCTAAATATTCCCTTATGCGGCTGCCGGCCTGGCTGACATACTCTGTCTGCTGGCGGAGGTAATACCGCGCCGCCACCTTCGAATTGACAAAAAGCGTGGCGGCCAGAACCAATACCAGAATCGATGCCGTTCCACAGATAAATTTGGTGGAAAGCCGGTGGAATCGTCGGTTTTCTTTAGTCATGGCTGCCTCCCATCATGTACCCCATACCGATACGCGTCTGGATGAGATCTTCGCCGATCTTTTTACGAAGACGGCGGATATTCGTATCGACGGTGCGGGGGTCTCCCCCATAATCCATCCCCCACACGTGGTTCAAAAGCTGTTCCCGTGACAGTACGATGTTTTGATTGGAGAGAAAATACTTTAATAGTTCAAACTCTGTTTTGGTGAGGACCATCTTCTTGTGGTCTTTTGTCACCTCCATTGTGACCGGATTTAAGCGGATCTCATGGAACTGCAGGACATCAGCCGCGTTGCACAGCTTTTTTATGCGAAGCAAAAGAACCTGGATATCAAAGGGCTTTCGCAGGTAATCGTCGGCGCCGCAGGAAAGGCCGGTTACCTCACTTTCGTTTTCTCCCTTGGCCGTCAGCATGAGAACCTTAACAGGTATGTTGAGGAGACGGATTTCCTTTAAGGTTTGAATTCCATTCTGAACCGGCATCATCCAGTCTAAAAGTACCAGATCGACCGGGTGCTCTGTCAGAAAATCGACGGCGGCGCGGCCGTCGGAAACCACGTTTACCAGGTAGCCTTCGCGCTGGAGATAGAGCTTTAAGATTTTCTGCATTTCAGGATCGTCTTCTGCAATCAATAGTTTCATGGTGGTCTCCTTTGCTGGGAATCATGCAGTACCAGTAATCTACTTTTGAAGTATGTCAAGGGCATGGCTTGTAATGCCCGCCAAGTCTTCTCGTTCACAGACTGCAAAATGGTATTTTAAATACAGTTCAAATGTGTCGCGATCCATGGCGTCTATGGCCTCGCGCATGAATAAGGCACAGCCATCCGCTGCGACGTAATGCAGCCGGGTTACAGGAAGGGCAGAGATCAAATCATCAATATCTTCTTTTCTGACAAGTTCAAATAAATCCTTTGGCTCCGACCTGGCGGCAAATGTCCGGGAATCGAGCAGGCCCTTTTCCATATACTCTGCGACGTTTTTGCTGCCGCGGTGGAAGCCCTCGTCAAGGAGGCAGCCGTCGGATATCACATATGCAGCAAAGATCACGCCGCCTGGTTTTGTCACGCGAATCGCCTCGCGCAGCGCCTGCTGTTTATCCTCGTTGGTGTAAAGGTGATACAGCGGTCCTAACAGCAGCGTGATATCGTACATATTGTCCGGAAATGCGGACAGATCCATGGCATTGCCCTGGGTAATCGTTATAGTTTCTCCTGCCTGGGTGTTTTTACGAAAAATATCTATGTTATGGCCGATCAGTTCCACCGCGTCCACGGCATAGCCCTGACGTGCCAGTGCGTGGGAATACCGTCCAGTCCCGGCTCCGATTTCAAGAATTCGGTTCCCAGGCTTCCTGTATTTTTCAATGTAACGCATCGTGGTGAGAAATTCAACCGATCCATGTCTGTATGCCAGCCGGTTATCTTCATCGTATTGATTATAAAAATCGGTTAAGTACTGGTTTGCTGTCATATGAGGCTCCTTCTGCTGTTGGGGGCGTCTGAGGGTTCCTGATTGATAAATGCTGATAACAGATTCATCAGCATTTTTTCGGCACTGCCTCTGTCAAATGCAATCTTTCCGGCTGCCGTTAATACTGCGATACCATGGGTATAGAGAAACAGATCCAAAAAGATTACCTTTGCACGTTCTAACTCTACGCCAATGGTTTCGGAAAAGGCTGCCGCTTTTTTAGCGTTATCGGCTTCGTTATAAAAGTCCTTTGCCTCAGCCATATTTAAATCCATATCGTTCATAAATAACAGCTTAAATAAATGCGTTTCTTCCGCTGCAAATTCGATATACGAAAGAGGCAGTAATAAGGAGGGGATTACCTGCTCGGAACTGCTGAAACTGCTCACATACTGAAGATAGTATTCGTATGCAAAATCCAGAAAATCCTTTTTTAACTCCTCCATATTTTCGTAACAGGTAAAAATCGGCCGGGTAGAACACTGCAGTTTGCCTGCGATGCTCCTTGCGTTTACCGTTTCAAAACCTGTCTCTCTTGTGATGTGAAGAACCGTATGTAATATCATGTCTTTTGTGATTTTTGCTTTTGGTGGCATAAGCGGCTGCCTCTCTGTATGTAAATTGTCAGGTGTCAGGTGAAAATTAATAGATTACAGATGTTGTGTAACTATTGTTGCATATTGAGAAGATAATGTCAAGAGAGAAAATTTCAGGTTATCTTTTATAGAAAAAGAATGAGTGATTTGAGGCAAGATGATTAAAAAGTATGAAAATATAATAGTTTATTGACTTTTACGCTTAATAATATTATAATAATAAGTATAAAAGTCAATAGAGAGGAGGGGACATTTATGAATGCAACTGAAGCAATTATTCAAATGGCCGAAAAAAATAATGGAATTGTAACGAACATGATGGTAGTTGATGCGGGGATTTCAAGAGGCAATTTAAAATATCTTGTTGACAGAGGACGGTTAGAGAAGGTTTCCCGAGGTGTCTATACTCTGCCAAAGGTCTGGGAAGATGAGCTTTTTAATTTGCAGATGCGTTTTAAACGAGGAATATTTTCCTATGAGACCGCCTTATTTTTGTGTGATTTAACGGACAGAACTCCGAATTATTATAATATGACATTCCCCTCCAATTATAATATTACAAATCCCAAAGTAGAGAATGTAAGATGTACACAATCAAAGCCCTCTTTATATGATATAGGGATTACCAGTCTTTTTACGCCGGGGGGAAATGAAGTAAACGCCTATTGCAGAGAACGTACCCTGTGTGATATTATATCTCCCCGCAGCAGGGTAGATATTCAGATTATTGCAGATGCCTATAAACGGTATACTTCAAAAAAAGATAAAAATATACCATTACTTTCAGAATACGCAAAAACATTTAAAGTAGAGAAAAGGTTGAGGTCCTATCTGGAGGTGTTGCTGTGAAGAATGCAATGTAGCTTAAATCAATAATAAAGAATCTTGCAAGAGAAAAACACATATCAGCTCAGCTTGCATTGCAGAATTTTATGCTTGAACGTATGCTGGAGCGCATATCAGAATCTGCTTATCAAAAGAACTTTATATTAAAAGGCGGGTTTCTTATTGCTTCAATAGTGGGACTTGATACCAGGACAACCATGGACATGGACGCTACTATTAGGGGACTGCCGGTAAATGAACAAAGTGTCCGTGAAATGTTTGAAGAAATATGCAGGATAAAGCTGAACGACGATGTATCCTTTACCTTTCGCTATATTGAAGAAATTCGTGAAGGTGATGAGTATACCGGTTATCGTGTCGCACTGACAGCAGATTATTCACCGATGTCGGTTCCGTTAAAATTGGATATAACTACAGGTGATAAAATTACGCCAAAAGAAATTGAGTATAAATTCAAGCTGCTCTTAGAAGATAGAAGTATATCTGTTTTGGCCTATAATCTGGAAACAGTCCTGGCAGAAAAATTAGAAACAGTGATTTCACGAGGAGATCAGAATACCAGGCCAAGAGATTATTACGATGTATATATAATAAAAAAGCTTCAATATGGCAATGTTAAGCCTGAAGTTTTGAAAGAGGCTCTGAAAACAACCGTGGAAAAACGTGGTTCAGCTAATATTGTAAAAAACTATAAAAGAATCATGAAAAATGTTAAGGCAAGTGAAGTAATGCAGAGACAATGGCGCAATTATCGAAAAGATTTTGAGTATGCCAAAGATATTATGTTTGAAGAAACCTGTGATACTGTTATAACCATCATGAACGAAATTGATTCTGAAATGATCGAGAGGTAATTTTGTTTCAGAGAGTCAATTTATATCTCTTCCGATACTCCGAAGGCGACATCCCATACTGTTTCTTAAACAACAGATAAAAGTTCTGCCTGGAGTTAATTCCCACAAGCTCATCAATATCGCTGATCGGAGTATCAGAATAAAGAAGAAAGTACACGGCCTTTTCCATGCGGTACTTAGTCAGATAATTCCAGATCGTAAGCCCCGTCTTTTCGCGGAAGATTTTTTGAAGATAGACCTTGTTAAGCGCCACATACGATGCGATCTCATCGATATTCTCAATGGAAAAAAAGTGATAGTTGATATAGTTTTTTGTCTGCTCCACATAAGTATCTGTGGGGCTTTTCTCAGCGGAAAGAAGGCGGACGACCTCGATCAAAGCCTTGTTGACCAGAATATTTAAGTAATAAGGGTCTTTTTTGTTATTGGTTTCATTGCAGATTTCCTCGAGCAGGTGAAAGATATTTCTCGCATTCTGAATTACCAGGCCGGTATTTAAGTTCTGAAAAAATGTGCCGAGGCAGGGATAGGCCTGGACGAGAGCAGACAGAGTGCCGATGGAAGGCGTAAGCTCAGACTGATAGTAATTAATGCTCATATTGATGCAGGAATCCGGGGAAATCAGCTTGTGGGGCGTGTTTCCGTTGACGATCATCAGGTTTCGTTTTTTCAGGTTGTAAATCTCCCCGGCAATATTGTAATAGCAGGTTCCCTCTACAATGTAATTAAATTCAATGGACCCGGCCGGATGCTGATGGTAGTCCATATAATATTTCTGCCAGTTCATATAGCAGATTTCCTCTGGAAGAAGGACACAGTCCGGATTGGTAATTTGATAAGCGTTTTCGTATGCCATGGCAGTTTCTCCTTTTCCTCTCGATCGTCCGAATAACCGTCTCATCCTAATCCTACCGCATAAATCCCCAACTGTCAAAAAAATGTAATAAATAATAGCTTCTTAATAGAAAAAGACCTTATTTTAAATGGTAGAATCATCCATGAATTCCGTGTATATTAATACGTGTAAAGCAGTAAATCAAAGTAATAAATAAAAAACAATTTAGAGGGCGGTTACTATGAAGAAAAATTTGGCAGGACTTTTTGTGGCGGCGGCAGTGGCGGTATCCTTATGCGCGTGCGGTTCGGGCGGAAGCGGCAGTACAGCTGCAGAGAAGACCAGTGAGGCGGCTGCGGGGACGGCGGCCGGAGGGGGAGATTCGGTTACACTGACCTATGTCACATGGAATGAGAATCAGCGGGGGCAGATTCAGGATACCATCGACGGATTTCAGAAGCTTTACCCGAATATCAAAGTAGATTTACAGATCACCCCATGGGGAGAATACTGGACGAAGCTGGAGGCCGCGGCAACCAGCGGGAATATGGCGGATATTGTGACCATGCATACCAACGTAGTTGCAAAGTACGTAAACGGCGGCAAGCTGGCGCAGCTCGATGATTTAACTCAGTACGATGATACCTTCAGCTACGATAATTATCCCGAGGGAGTCACGAAGCTGTATACATTCGGCGATGCCCATTACGGAGTGCCGAAGGACAAGGACTGTGTCGTGCTCGTATACAATAAAGAACTGTTCGACAAAGCGGGGGTAGAGTATCCGAACGCGGACTGGAACTGGAACGACGTGGAGGAAGCAGCGAAGAAGCTGACCGACAAGGAAAACGGCATCTACGGATTTGCCGCATACAACCATGACCAGGAAGGATGGGGAAACTTCCTGTATGAAAACGGCGGCAGTATTATCGATGAGACCACTCACCAGTCAGGACTGGACAAGCCGGAATCTATTGAGGCGATGGAGTGGTATATGAATATGAACGCCAACTATTCTCCTTCCAATGAAATGATGGCGGAAGTCAATTACATTGAGTTATTTGCAACGGGAACGGTTGCTATGCAGACCTTTGGCAACTGGGAACTGAGCTATTTCACCGAAAATGAGCTGGTAAAAGATAAGTTTGCCATTACAGAACTTCCTGCAGGTCCTTCCGGCATCAGGGCAACACAGATGAACGGCCTTGCGCTGTCTGTTCCCAGTGACTGTAAAAATATGGAAGCGGCCAAGAAGTTTGTCGCTTACGCAGGTTCCAAACAGGGGATGTCAGATTCTGTTAACGGACCGGCCATTCCGGCATTTACGGGGGTAGATGCAGACTGGGCAAAGGCACATGAGGATTTATACGATACCGGCGCTATTTTAAAGAGTATGGATTACGGGGTACAGTTTGTAGGAACGGAGAGCAAGACAAGATGGTCCGAGGTCATGAATACTTATGTGGCGAAAATCTTCAACGGGGAAGCGAGCGTCCAGGAGGCGTTTACACAGGCTGCGAAAGAGATCAATGAAATTCTGGCGACGGAGAAGAAATAACAGGAATCCGTGAATCCGGGGCTGCTGTCAGCTTTTAGCAGCCCTTTCTTTCTCAGGGGGAGGCAACATGAATAAACGAAAATATAAAAACTATCTATGGGGCTACTTCTTTGTCGCGCCGACAATCATAGGATTATTGATTCTCAATATCTATCCGATCTTCAAAACACTTCTGCTGAGCTTTTCCACCAGCACAGGTTTTGAAGAGTATGTGTTCAGCGGTCTGAATAATTTCGCACGGGTCTTAAAGGACCGGGAGGTCTGGATCGGACTTAGAAACACGCTTATTTTCTCCGCTGTTTCCGTACCGGGCGGTATTTTTATCAGTCTGCTTCTGGCATGGCTCATGAGCAGGGAGATCAGGGGAAGAAGCGTTTACCGGGTTATTTATTTTACTCCCATGGTGGCTGCACCTGCGGCCGTCACCATGGTATGGGCCTGGCTTTACAACTCGGAATTCGGCTTTTTGAATTATGTGATCAAGAGTCTGGGCGGCGCGACACATTCCTGGCTGCACGATCCGAAATATGCGCTGATGTCGGTGATTATTATCGCCATATGGGGCGGTCTGGGGCAGCAGATTATCATTCTGATCGTGGCCATCACCAATGTGCCGAGAGTCTACTATGAGGCGGCGGAAATCGACGGGGCGGGTGGTTTTGTGAAGCTGTTTAAGATTACCGTTCCGCTCATTTCACCCAGCGTTTTCTTCCTGACCATAACGGGCTTTATCGGCTCACTGACACAGTTTGACTTGATTTACATGCTCTATAATGCCAACACGTCAAAAGCCATGGACTCGGTCAGGACGATCATGTACCAGTACTACAGGCAGGCGTTTGTCGTACAGGATAAGCCGTATGCATCGGCAATTTCGATTGTTGCGCTGTGTCTGATTCTGATTTTTACCGGGCTTCAGTTTGTGGCGCAGAAGAAAATCGTACATTACGAATAGGAGAGGAGTAAAGTGGAAGCAAACAATAGTAAAAAACACGTGGTAACCCATCTCCTTCTGATTCTGGGCAGTATTGTGATGCTGTTTCCATTTATCTGGATGATTTTATCTTCCTTTAAAACGGTTGGAGAACAGATGTCCATTCCCATGAAGATTCTTCCCGGAAGCTTTGGATATCTGGAAAATTATAGGCAGGCACTGGAGGCGGTTCCGTTTCTGCGTCTGTATCTGAATACGATACTGATGATTTTGGGACGTGTGATCTGCGCGGTCATATTTTCCAGTATGGCAGGATATGGATTTGCCAGGATGGAATTTCCGTTTAAAAGGCTGTTGTTTACACTGGTGCTGATGCAGATGATGGTTCCGGGACAGATCTTTATTGTACCTCAGTATATGATGCTCTCGAAGATCAGACTGATAAACACGGTGTTTGCACTGATATTCCCTGCCCTGGTCAGCGCGTTTGGCACGTTCCTTCTGCGCCAGCAGTATATGGCGCTGCCAAAAGAGCTGGAGGAGGCCGCCGTGATTGACGGGTGTAATCCATGGCAGGTGTTTACAAAGATCATGGTGCCGGTGACCCGGTCCAGTCTGGCATCGCTGGCGATTTTTACCGCTCTGTTTGCATGGAAGGACTTAATGTGGCCGCTTATCGCCAATAATGATTTAAACCGGATGCCGCTGGCGCCCGGACTGACTGTCCTGCAGGGAATCTGCAACAACAATAAGGGCGCATTGATGGCGGGCAGCGTGATCGCCACGGTTCCCATGCTGCTGTTATACATTGCGTGCCAGAAACAGTTTATTGAAGGAATTGCGCAAACCGGTATTAAAGGGTAAATGATTTGCAGGGAAAATGATTTGCAGGGAAAATGGCTTGCAGTGAAAATGATTTGCAGGAGAAAATGGGTTTGAAGGAGAAAATTAGACATGAATATTGCTGAAAATGGAATTTACTTAAATCTGGGGCTGAAAAAGGGAGAAGCGGCCAGGCTGCTGCATTTTTCTTCTCATCCCCAGGAGATGGAGATCGGAGATAATGACGCCTCTGTGTACACTCTAGCGGAACTTCAGGCCAGCGGTTTCAATCAGAATGACCATCATGGTCTGAAACACACAGGCAGCAGCCCGTCTCTGCTTATGACGTATGAGAGTCACCGGGATTACCGGAATGCTTACGGAAGAAAACTGGAAGTGATCCAGAAATACAATGGACTGGAGCTGATTACTCATATCCAGTTCTACGACGGAATTCAGACGGTTAAATTTGTCAATGAGGTCTTGAACCATTCTGGGGAGGAGTACGCTCTGGAGTATGTATCTTCCTTTGCATTGACCGGGATCACGGAGCAGACAAAGGGGCCGAGAGACAAAACAGGACTTCTCTATATCCCGCATAATACCTGGTTTGGAGAGGCGCAGTGGAAGAAATATACCTTAAATGAATTGGGATATGATGCGGTAAACTCTTTTTCCATGAAACGGATTGCTGTCACCAACACGGGAAGCTGGGCGTGTGTGGAGCATCTGCCCATGGGCTGCTATTACAATACGGAACTGGATCAGTCCCTGATGTGGCAGATTGAGACGAGCGGATCGTGGCATTGGGAGATCAGCGACATCCGGGGGACGCTTTATGTCCAGGCCGGGGGACCGACGTACCAGGAAAATGGATTTCTGAAAATCCTGAAACCGGATGAACACTTTCTCTCGGTACCGTGCGCGGTATCGGCGGCAAAAGGTGAATTTCAGGAGGCGGTCGCGGAGCTGACGAAGTACAGGCGCAGAATCCGCAGGAAAAATGAGGACAACGAGAAACTTCCGGTTATCTTTAATGACTATATGAACTGTCTGATGGGGGATCCGACGACAGAGGTCTTAAAGCCGCTGATCGATGCGGCCGCGGAATCGGGATGCGAGTATTTCTGCGTGGACTGCGGCTGGTATTCCGACGGGCACTGGTGGGATGGAGTCGGAGAGTGGCTGCCCAGCGACAGACGTTTCCCGGGAGGAATCGGGGAAGTGATTCGATATATCCGGGATAAAGGTATGGTTCCGGGACTCTGGCTGGAACTGGAGGTGATGGGAATCAATTGTCCTATGGCTTCCCAGGTCACCAGGGACTGGTTCTTTCAGAGAAACGGCCGCCCCATAATCGACCACTGCAGGTATCAGCTGGACTTCAGAAATAAAGAGGTGCGGGACTATGCCACAGGAGTTATAAAGCGGCTGGTGGAGGAATACGGCGTTGGCTATATCAAGATGGATTATAATATCGATACCGGCGTTGGAACCGATTACCATGCGGATTCCGCAGGTGAAGGACTGCTTTCCCATACCAGGGCGTATTTGAACTGGCTGGATAAGATTTTTGAAATGTATCCGGACCTGATTATTGAGAACTGCAGCAGCGGCGGCATGAGAATGGAATATTCCATGCTGTCACGCCAGAGCATCCAGTCTGTAACCGACCAGACGAATTACATCAAAATGGCGGCGATCGCTGCAAACTGTGCGACTGCATGCACGCCGGAGCAGGCGGCAATCTGGTCCTATCCGCTGGTGGAAGGAACCGGGGAGGAGACGATCTTCAACATGGTAAACGCCATGCTGTTCCGGATTCACCAGAGCGGTTATTTAGGGCAGATTGGAGAGCAGCGCATGCAGTATGTGCGGGAGGGGATCGCCTGCTATAAGAAGATCCGGGAAGATATCCGGGAAGGGATACCCTGCTGGCCGACCGGCCTTGCCTCCATGTCCGACGAATACATAAGCTATGGCCTGGTAAACGGCGGAAAAATGTATCTTGCTGTCTGGAGAACCGGCGGCGAAGGGGAGAAATCATTTGAGATTCCCTTAAAAGGGAGTTTCAGTGCGGCAGCCGAGGTTTCCTGCATCTATCCGGAAAAAAAGGAGACCGCATTTACTGTCAATGGAAACTGTCTAACGGTCAGTCTGGCTCCGAAGAGCGCGCGGCTGTTCTTGATAGTCACGGAAACTCGTGAACAGAGCGAGTGAGTGAACAATAACCGAAAGGTTAAGTGAGGTTGGAAATGTGACTGGAAATGTAGTTGAAAACGCATCTGGGGATACTTTTGAGGCTGAGCCCGGGGATCCGCGTGAAGATGTGACCGGGCGTCCGATGAGAAGTAAAAGCAGTATTAACTGGAAAATAAAGTGTATTCTCGGAGGAACAATGCTTAGCCGCAATTATTATCTGTTTTTGCTGGTGCATACACTTTTCCTGATCTTTACGAGGATTCCCGCTATTTTTATCAATACTCTTCTGATGAATCAGACTGGAGATGTAAACTCCACCCTGTTTTATAACGGAGCGATCTTCGCCGCGTGCGCGCTGACGATGTCCTTCTCAGCGCAGATCATGCACAAGACGGGTTGCCGTGTGACGGCCACGGTTGGAATCATCGGTTATAATATCCTTTATCTCTGCTATATCCTGTTTCAGCCCTATGTGGGGACTTACTACATGCTTTTTGGACTTTTTAATGGTATGGCAGACGGCTTTTACTATATCAGCTATGGTCAAATGATTCTGGATTATACAGATGTCACCAACCGCGACAGCGGGATGGGGATCATCAGCACGCTGAGCGCGGGAGTAAACTTAACCGTACCGTTTCTGGCCGGCAGTATATTGTCTGCAATCGGCGGTGTGAAAGGGTATGTGGCGATATTTATACTGGCTTTTGCCGTTGCATTTCTTGCTATGGCCGCTGTGTTTAGACTGCCCGGAGCGCCAGAGAAGGAGAAGAAAAACGTGCGGTATGGGGCATTTCTCCGGCTGATGGGTGAAAATCGCCAGATTTTCTATGGACTGCTGGGGGAGACTTTAAAGGGGATCAGGGAAGGAACCTTTATGTTCATTCTGAACATTATTCTGTATCAGCTAATTAAGAGCGAGTTCCTGATTGGCTGTAATTCTCTGCTGACAGGTCTTGTGTCGATCGTGTCCTTCTGGTTTATGAGCCACACCTTCCGGCCGGACAACCGGCGTGGATTCATGCTTCTGGCTGTTATCGGTCTGACTGGAATTACGATTGTCTGCTACTGGTTCCTGAATCCGGCCATGGTGATTCTGTTTGCGGTGGTGAATGCGTTCCTGGCCGGTATGGTTGAGATCTCCTGTTATACTACGTTTTTCGATGTTTCACAGAGCGTGAAGTCGATCGAAGATTTTTCGCCGGAGCTTCTGGCGTTTCACGAGATATTCGTGGTTGCCGGGCGGTGTATCGGCCTCGGAGCATTTGCGTTTATTAATACAGTATCTGGGGCCACGCTGAAGGCTCAGATATTTAGTCTGCTGCTGTTGACACTGGTGCAGTTTGGGACAGTATTTATGTGCAGGACAGCGGTAAGGGAAGCCGTGAGAACGGCGGGATGAAGAAGAAAAATCCTGGGTGATTCAAAATGAGAGTGAAAATGGATTGCTTTACAGGGAAACAAAAGGACTGACTGTTGTTTGGGTGAGAGACATTCAAATACGGTCGGTCTTTTTGCAGGTGGGAGATTGGCCGTCAACGGTAACAGGGGGCAGGTTGGGTCATTAATACAGTTTTCGTATTGTTTTTTTGTAAATACCATGTTATACTCCAAGTACGCATTTTCTTATGCGTTACGAGTTCTTATGTCATATATATGGCATCACGGCATGTCTGCCAAAGCATTCACAAGTGTATGGAAATAGGTAAGTGGGAGGAGTGGTCTGTCTATGAAATGATTGTAAAAATCTGTTGTAAAGTACTAACTGTTTGAGTATAATGGAGGTATAAACGTGGTAAAAGTTAATAAAAAGTATAAAGACAGATTATTTCGCATGGTATTTAACCGGAAAGAGGAGCTGCTTTCTCTGTATAATGCTGTCAGCCATTCCGAGTATACGAATCCTGAAGATTTGGAGATACATACGCTAAGACAGCAAAGCTGCCGTGTCATTTTGAATGATATACGGGTTCAAAATGTGGATTGAAATAAGCAAGGCATGGGTATAGAAGAAGCCGCAATTATTTGTGAGGAAGAAGCCGATCTTGTAAGAGAATGGTACGAGGATTGGAAACATTCAACAAATATTAGCAAGGCTTCTCCTATCCTCTAAGGTGGTGAGATGAATGACCAAAAACAAACTGGCAGTGATGGGCGGAGAGTAATCGGTATCCCCCACTGTCATGAGGTCAACAACACATCTACGTAGGAGGCAGTTGAACTTCGATAATATACCGAGCGTGGATTGAAACAAGCAGTAGGGGAGAAACAGACAGCAGCAGCCATGCAGAAAATCACTTATTTCTGACTGAAATCCGGAAATAAGTGATTTTTTGCAGCTCCCAGCGTTCAGCCGGCAGAGAGCCAAATATTTTGTTGAGGGATTGTGGCTCAATATAAGCAGAGTATGTTAACCAGAAAAAATATGGAGAAACCGCTGAACGATAGTGAATTGAATAAGAACAGTGTTTATATGACTCATGATTCATACGTATGCACTTAGGACTATGAAAAATAGTAAAACAGTGATATAATTCTAACAAAAGAACCAGACAGCTCATCAAACCAGACAGACCATATGTGTCAGTGATCAGCAGTATTTATTATCATTAGGAGGTCAATTACGTGACATCAAAAGAATTCGCTGAAATAATAGGGGTTTCACAATCCACCATATCGAGAGCGTTAAACAACAGCAGCCAGATATCCGCAGAACGGCGTGAGTTTATTCAGAAGAAAGCGGAAGAGTACGGTTTTGTACTGAACAGTCAGGCGAGAAGTTTAAAGACAAACCGCACAGGCACAGTGGGAATCCTGTTTCCAAAGCATTTTATCGGCATGAGCTCTAATCTTGGACTCGCTCATTTATATGACCTGGTACAGGCGGAACTGAGTAAATATGATTATGATGTGATGGTCGTCTACGACGGAGAAAAACAGAATGGTCTTTCCACCTTCGAAAGAATGATTAAGATCGGGAAAGTAGACGGGTTTATCATTTTTCGAATGGAATCCAGTAAAAAAGACTTAGAACTGATAAAAAAATATAAGGTCCCCTGTGTGTATCTGCTTCATGCGGAAAAAGCCGGTTCTTATGGCAGCTGCCTCTCGGACTGCGAATACAGCGGATATCTGATCGGAAAGCTGTTCGGAAAATATAAGGAATATAAAAGCATTTACATCAATGTAAAAACCTCTGCAGAATCGAAAACCAGACTGGCAGGATTTAAACGGGGGCTGAAGGAACACGGCGTTGTCATGGATAAAAATGCTGTCTGGCAGAGTGAATTGTCAGTTAAGTCTGCATACGAATGCGTAATCAGCAATCAGGAGACGGTTAAATCGAGAAAATGCGCAATTCTGGCATTTAATGATACGGTTGCCCTCGGCGCCTTAAACGCATGCAGGGATTTGGGGGTAAAAGTGCCGGAAGACGTACAGATTTCGGGCGTTGGAGGTCTGCCCATCATCGCTGAAATTGCGCCGGATCTCACCACTGTGAATGTATTTCACGAGAGAATTGCCTCCATGGGCTGCGAGATGCTCCGTTCCGCGATTATTCATGGTGCCCAGGAGCCAATTCATACTGTGATCAGACCAGAACTCATATTGAGGGGAACGACTCTGCGATAATTCTTTGTGCTATTCGCATAAAAAATCCCAATGAAATGTATTAACTATGACAAAAATGAATAAATATATTGACAATGAGTTTACCGGGAGCTATAATTTAACCATGCAGCAAACGCATACGTATGCGTAAACACACACAAACCCAAAGGAGAGGGAGGATTACAATGGTTAGATTCGGAAGGAAAGTATTGGCGGCAACATTATCGGCTTCTATGGTTCTGGCGATGACAGCTTGCGGTTCCGGGAGTTTAAGTAAAACCACAGAAAAAGCGGCGGAGACAACAACCGCAGCGGAGACTGCGAAAGAAACCACGGCGGGGGATACAGAAGAGCCGGCGGAGGAGACTGCGGGGGCGGTCATGCCGAAAGCATCAGGTGAGAAGCTGGTGATCGGTACTTTGGCAAACTGGGTGGGACTTCCTGCATGGTATGCATATGCAGAAGGGTATTACGATGAAGTGGGACTTGATGTTGAAATCGTAAACTTTGGTTCCCAGGGAACTCTTGTCAACGAGGCGATGGCAGCCGATGAATGTGATATCGCTGTATCCGGTATGGCTTCTGTATATGCATTGTCTACCGGTATGTATAAGTATATTGGTGATGGATGCCTGACGATCAGCGGTGAGACGCTGTACGGCCGGCCGGATGATGCGATTTACAAGGCTGGTGCGGATGCCAATGGTGTCTATGGCAGCCCAGATGTATTAAAGGATGCGGTAATTCTTGGGCCGATGAATACGACAGCCCAGATGAATGCAATTGCATACATGCAGTATTTTGGCATTGATGCGAATTCTTTTACGTTTACGAACCTGGATTACTCCTCTGCACTGGCTGCATTTGAATCGGGTCAGGGCGATTTGATTGCGGTGAATCCTACGTATGCAGCGATTCTTGCAGGCGACGGTTATGTACAGGTTTCTGATTTTACACAGGTGTCACCCCAGGACATTATTGATGCGGTCTATTGCCAGAATGAAGTGGCTGAGGATCGGCCGGAGGATGTGGAGCTTTTCCTGTACTGCTACTATAAAGCATGCCAGGATATGTTAAACAATCAGGATAACAGAGTTGCAGTAGCGTATAAATGGTATGTAGATGAAGGCCTTGATTATAAGGAGCAGGATGTCATTGACGAGTGCAGCCTTAAGAGTTATTTTACACTGGATACAGTGGACAGCGGAGACTATCTGCTGGGAAGTTTTATGAATTATGCTGCAGAGTTCCTTCTGGCCAATGAAAAGGTGACGGAAGACGATGTAGCGAATGTGAAGGCAAGTATTGATAACAGTTTTGTTACTTCCATAAAAAGTTGGGCTGCAGCTGAGTAGTCAAATACTCCGCTGCAGCCGCAAAACGGACGATCCGTGTATCCGGCAGGTACGCTGTTCGTGGAAATAAATCCTTGAGAATCCCGGTCCTTTTAGTTTGAAATTTTTTGCGATCATTAAATTTTACATGAACAGGGCCGGGATTTCTTTGCAATACCGCCGTGGATGATGGCGTACTGACAGGATTAAACTGCAGAAACTTAAGGAGTAATACGCTTGATTTAAATGGAGAGAGTTTGATGAAAACGAATAAAAAATTGAACAAATATACAATTATTTCCTGCTGCACGGTTTTGATTGTGCTGGCAGCCTGGTATGTCTGCATTAATGTTCTGCATTTGAAACAGGAAACAGTCTTTCCCGGACCGATTACGGTTGCGAAAACATTTGTGCAGAAAATGACTTCGAAAGTACCGGATGGGGCGACGCTTCCGACTCACCTGATGGGAAGCTTAAAGGTTGCGTTGTTTGGTTACTCTTTGGGAGTACTGTTTGGGGTCCCGATGGGGATTTTGATGGCCTGGTTTAAGTGGGTAGACCGTTTTGTAAGACCGCTGTTTGATCTGATTCGGCCGGTTCCGGGGCTCGCCTGGATTCCAATGTTTATTCTTCTTTTCGGCATCGGAATTTTGCCAAAGGCCGCTGTTATTTTTCTCAGTACATCAGTTGCATGCATTGTAAACAGCTATACCGGAATCAAACAGACAAAACAGGAGCATCTCTGGGTTGGAGATGTGTTCGGATTTTCAAATTTGCAGAAGTTATATAAAATAGCGATTCCTACTGCGCTCCCGATGATATTTACCGGGCTTCGGGTGGCGATGGGAGCGGCATGGATGGCTCTCGTTGCAGCGGAGCTCCTGGCATCCTCCGTAGGCCTGGGATATATGATTCAGCAGGGCAGGTACGCTTCGAAACCGGCGCTTGTATTTGTCGGTATGATCATGATCGGAATTGTTGGATTACTATTCGATACGATTCTGCACTGGCTTGAAGTAAAAGTTGCGAAAGGAATGAATGCAGAATGAATGAAAATGCAAAAGAAAAGATATTATCAGTCATATGCGCGGTTATTTCGATCGGAGCATTTTTGCTTCTATGGTGGTTTGCCACGCATCACACAGCGTTATCACAGCTTTTGCCTGACCCCGTTGTAGTGCTGGAGGCAACCTTAGAATATTGTACCGGGGTGGTAGGCAAATACAGCCTTATCATTCATATGCTGAGCAGCTTAAGAAGAGTGCTCATCGGCTTCTGTCTGGGGTCCCTGGCAGGTGTCATACTTGGCCTGCTGATGGGAAGATATCTCCTTGCGAGAGCGATTTTCAATCCCATTTTCCGATTTATACGCCCGATTCCTCCGATTGCCTGGATTCCGATTTCTATTATATGGTTCGGCCTTGGCGAGGAGGCTAAAATATTCCTGATTTTCTTAGCTGCATTTGCCAACACCACACTTAATGCGATGACCGGGGCAATGAATGTTGATCCGGAAGTTGTTAATGCAGCCAGGATGCTTGGGGCAAAGGAACGGCAGATCTTTACAACTGTGATCATTCCTGCATCGGTTCCGGCTATTTTTGCAGGACTTCAGGTTGGAATATCGTCTGCGTGGGCAAGTGTGGTGGCTGCCGAGATGATCAAGGCAGAGAACGGCCTTGGCTGGATTATTCAGGCCGGTATGGATAACAACAATATGACTCAGATTCTGGCCGGAATCATAATGATTGGCGTTGTTGGATTTTTGCTGGCTTATATCATGCGTAAAGCTGAAGAGGTGATGTGTCGATGGAACAAGAGCGGAAGATAAATACGGTAATCGAGTGTAAAGGGGTCAGTAAAATATTTGATACGCCGGAGGGGAAACACGAAGTAGTGCGCGGACTGAATTTTGCCGCCAGAGAAAATGAATTTCTGGTTCTTTTTGGACCAGGTCAGTGCGGAAAAACAACCATTATCAATATGATTGCCGGATTTGAACAGACCACCGGGGGAAACATAACCGCTTCCGGTAAAAAGGTGGACCGGCCGGACGTCTCCAGAGGAGTGGTATTTCAGTCCATTTCCCTCTTCCCCTGGATGACAGCCATGGGCAATGTCGAATATGGACCTAAAATAGCGGGGGTGAGTAAGGAAGAGCGGAAAAAACGGGCGCAGAAGTATATTAATCTGGTTGGGCTTCAGGGATTTGAAAATTCCTATCCCGTTCAGCTTTCCGGGGGTATGAAGCAGCGTGTCGGAATTGCGAGGGCATACTGCAACGAACCTGAGTTATTGCTGATGGATGAACCTTTTGGTGCACTGGACGCGCAGACCAGATATTTGATGCAGGAGGAACTGCAGAGAATCTGGAGTGCGGAAAAACGTACGGTTATTTTCGTCACCAATAATATAGAAGAGGCACTGTACCTTGCAGATCGAATTATTGTTCTCACCAATTGTCCTGCCACAGTAAAGAAGGAATATGTCATCGATCTTCCCAGACCCAGAAATCTGGTTTCGGAAAAATTTCTGGCTCTTCGTAAGGAAATAACCGGCATCCTGGATAATTCACAGGGGAATTGAGGATAGGAGGATTAGAAATGAGTGATCAGATAAAGGTACAGGTCAGACACCTGACCAAGAAATTTGGGGATCTTCTGGTTCTCGATGATGTGTCTTTTGATGTTATGGATGGGGATTTGCTTTGCGTAGTAGGTCCCACGGGCTGTGGAAAAACGACCTTTCTGAACAGCCTGGTCAATATTTATGATATTACGTCAGGTGAAATCTTATTGGACGGACAGAAGGTAAATACGAAAAAGCAGAATATCGCATATATTTTTCAGGGGAATTCAACAATGCCATGGCTGACCGTAGAGGAAAATGTGGGCTTTGGTCTGCTGTATAAGCCGCTTTCCGATGCGGAAAAGAAAGAGCGGACGGAAAAGTATTTAGAAATCGTGGGATTAAGCCAATACAGGAAATACTATCCCAAACAGCTCTCTGCAAGCATGCTTCAGAGGGTGAGTATTGCCAGAGCATTTGCCACGGAGCCGGAGCTGCTGCTGATGGATGAGCCGTATGGGCAGCTGGATATTGAACTCCGTTTCAGACTGGAAGATGAACTGGTGAAGCTCTGGCAGATGACGAAAACGACGGTATTATTTATCACACATAATATCGAGGAAGCGGTCTATCTGGGAAATAAAATTATGATTCTGACAAACAAGCCGACTACGGTTAAAACAACACTGATCAATGAACTTCCGCGTCCGCGTGATATTGCGGATCCGCAGTTTATTGAGCTGCGAAATAAAGTGACAGAACTTATTAAATGGTGGTAAATATGGAAAAGAAGAAAAAGAATATTGTCTGGTTCTGTACAGACCAGCAGAGGTGGGATACCATTCACAGCCTTGGCAATCCCTATATACATACGCCGAATATTGACCGGCTGGTGAAGGAAGGGGTTGCATTTACCCGGGCTTATACACAGGCGCCGATCTGTACGCCAAGCCGTGCCTGTTTTTTAACGGGGCGTTATCCCAGAACGACGAAAACGATTTTTAACGGCAATGAAAAGTTCTCAAAGGATGAAAAACTGGTGACAAAGCTGTTGTCTGACGAAGGATATACGTGCGGCCTGGTGGGCAAGCTTCATCTGACGTCTGCGGAGGGAAGAGTGGAGAAGCGGTGCGATGACGGGTATTCCTATTTCCAGTACAGTCATCATCCGCACAATGACTGGAAGGATGGGGGAAATGATTATCAGAACTGGCTGAACGAAAAAGGCGTTCACTGGGAAGAAATCTACGGCGGTAAGTTTATGACAATGGCTACGTGGCCGCCTCAGGCCAATCCCTCGTTTTCCGGGAAGCAGGTGGGCGTTCCCGCACAGTATCATCAGACGACATGGTGTGTGGAGAAGACGATCGATTTTATTGAGACCAGGAGAAATTCCGGGGAACCGTGGCTGATCAGTGTGAATCCTTTCGATCCCCATCCTCCGTTAGATCCGCCGCAGGAATATAAAGACCGGCTGAACGTTGAAGAGATGCCGCTGCCGCTCTGGGAAGACGGAGAGATGGAGGGCAAGCCGCCCCATCAGCAGAAGGACGTGATCCAGGGGGGGCAGGATGGACAGGCGGAGCCCATAGGATCGCTTACGGAGGAGGAAAAACGGGAGCGTTTCAGAGATTACTACGCGGAAATTGAACTGATTGATGATCAGTTTGGAAGACTGCTTTCGTATCTCGATCAAACCGGTCTGCGTGAAGACACGATCATTATTTTCATGAGTGATCACGGGGAAATGAGCGGAGATCACGGCTTGTACTGGAAAGGTGCCTATTTCTATGAAGGTCTTGTCCATGTGCCCCTGATTATTTCCTGTCCGTCCATCTTTAAACAGGGATTCCTGTGTGATGCTCTGGTAGAACTGGTAGATATTGCGCCGACTCTTATGGAAGCGGCCGGACTGGAAGTCCCTTATTTTATGCAGGGCAGGAGTTTTTATGATATACTGACAGGTGAAGCGGATCCCCATCATTTCAAAGACGCAGTTTACAGTGAATTTTATCACTGTCTCAGAGGAACTCATGAAGACATTGATGCGACAATGTATTATAATGGGAGATATAAGCTGATTGTATACCATGGAAAAGAATTCGGAGAATTGTATGACCATGAGACAGATCAGAATGAATTCCATAATTTGTGGGATAAACCGGAATATGAGGCACTGAAAACAGAACTGATAAGAAAGAGTTTTGATCATACCGTCCTTTGCAATATGGACAATTCCATGCATCGGGTCTATGGTTTCTGAGTGAAGGAGATGAAGAAATGAGTCAGAAACCGGTAAATATTGTTTGGTTCTGTACGGATCAGCAGCGCTATGATACGATTCATGCACTGGGAAATCCGTATATCCATACACCGAATATCGATAAATTAGCGGAAGAAGGGGTTGCCTTTACCAGGGCCTATACGCAGGCGCCGATTTGCACCCCCAGCCGTTCCTGTTTTCTAACCGGAAGATATCCCCGAACAACAAAAGCCTTTTATAACGGCAATGACAATTATTCCAAAGATGAAAAGCTGGTGACAAAGCTGCTGGCCGACTCCGGATATGTCTGTGGTCTGTCAGGCAAGCTCCATCTGACCTCTGCACAGGGGCGGATGGAGAAACGCACGGACGATGGCTACAGTTACATACAGTGGAGCGAGCATCCCAACGACGACTGGCCGGGCGGTGAAAATGATTATCAAAACTGGCTGAAAGAAAAAGGACTTCGCTGGGAAGAGATCTATGGGGGAAAATATACCAGTATGGCAACCTGGCCGCCGAAACCGAATCCTAATTTTACAGGCAAAACCGTTGGCGTGCCGGCCGAGTACCATCAGACGACCTGGTGTGTTGAAAAGGCGATCGAGTTTATCGAACAGAACCGTGGCAGCGGGAAACCGTGGCTGATCAGCCTGAATCCATATGATCCTCATCCGCCGCTGGACCCGCCGCAGGAGTACAAAGACAGGCTTAAAATAGAAGAGATGCCGCTGCCTCTGTGGAAGGAAGGGGAACTGGACACCAAACCGCCCCACCAGCAGAACGATTACTTCCAGGGCGGGCAGGATGGCCAGGCAGAGCCGTATCCGACGCTGACGGATGAAGACAGAAGGGAGCGTTTTCGAGACTATTATGCGGAGATTGAACTGATTGATGACCAGTTCGGGCGACTGATGGAGTACCTCGAAGAGACGGGGCAAAGAGAAGACACGCTCGTGATTTTCATGAGTGATCACGGTGAGATGAACGGAGATCACGGCCTTTACTGGAAGGGAGCTTATTTCTATGAAGCCTTAGTCCATATTCCTCTCATCCTGTCCTGCCCTTCTCTGTTCAGAAGAGGCTTAAAGAGTGATGCGCTGGTTGAACTTGTGGATCTGGCTCCAACGCTGATGGAGCTTACCGGTCAGGAAGTACCGTACTATATGCAGGGGAAAAGTCTCCTTCCCATTCTGACCGGGCAGGCGGATCCCCATCATCATAAGGATTCGGTTTATTCAGAATTCTATCACTGCCTCCTTGGATCGCATGATAATATTTATGCAACCATGTATTACGATGGGAGATACAAAATTGTCAATTACCACGGAATGGAATATGGGGAACTGTATGACCATGAGACGGATCCGGACGAGTTTTGCAATTTGTGGGACAAGCCGGAGTATGCCATGAAAAAAGCTGAGTTGATCAAAAAGAATTTTGACAGTGCCGTTATGAAAAATATGGATCGGTCTATGCATATGATCAACGAATACTGATTAAATATGCAGACCAAAGGAGATGCTGATGAAACTTACCTTAGAAGGAATCAAAGACAAGCAGGTATGGAACCGGGCGGGAATCGGACTGCCATCTTATGATTTGGAAACACTGGCACAGCGGACAACGGAAGCACCGGTATGGGTTCATTTTGGTATCGGGAATATATTCAGGATTTTTATAGGCAGTATTGCGGACCGCCTGATCACAGACGGACTGATGGACCGTGGAATCGTCTGTGTGGAGACATTTGACTATGAGACGATCGACCGCATCTATAAGCCATACGATAATCTTTGTCTGTCCGTGATCTTACATAACGACGGTTCGACGGAAAAAAGAGTATTCGGCTGTTTTACTGAAGCGCTGAAAGGGCTGCCGGATGAGACGAATGACAGAAGGCGATTAAAAGAGATCTTTGCAAATCCCAGCCTTCAGATGGTCTCCTTTACAATCACGGAAAAGGGCTATGCGCTGCGCGGTGCGGATGGGCAGTATTACAGCTTCATTCAGGCCGATATCGATCATGGTCCGGAACGGGCCGTGGGGGCTATAGCGGTGATAGCTGCCATGCTTCTGGAGCGGTATCAGGCGGGGGCAAAGCCGCTGGCTCTTGTATCTATGGATAACTGTTCTCAGAACGGGGCCAGGCTTCGCAGCGCAGTGCTGGAAATAGGGCGGGAATGGAGAGACAGGGGATTTGTGGAAGAGGAATTTGTAAACTACATCAGCGATGAAGAGAGGATCGCATTTCCCTGGACCATGATTGATAAAATCACGCCGAGGCCGGGAGAGACAGTGAAGACGATGCTTCAGGAGGCCGGTGTAGAGGATATGGATATTGTTGTTACTCAAAAGCAGACCTATATTGCACCCTTTGTAAATGCGGAAGAACCGCAGTATCTGGTGGTGGAAGACCATTTTCCCGGCGGCAGGCCGCCTCTGGAAAAGGCCGGCGTCTACATGACCAGCCGTGAAACGGTAAATAAGGCGGAACGGATGAAGGTTACCGTCTGCTTAAATCCGATCCATACCGCTCTGGCTCCATACGGCTGCGTGCTGGGATTTACCCTTTTTTCCGATCAGATGCGTGATCCGGAGATGGTTAAGCTTGCTGAAAAGGTAGGGCTCCGGGAGGGCATGGAATTTGTGGAGGACCCCGGTATCATTTCACCGAAAGCGTTTATTGACGAGTGCATCAACGTGCGTTTTTCCAATCCATATCTGGGGGACACGCCGCAACGTATCGCAGTGGATACGTCGCAGATGGTCGGAATCCGGTTTGGGGAAAACATCAAAGCATGCGTACGAAAATACGGCAATGCTAAAAAACTGACAGGGATTCCGCTGGCGATTGCCGGATGGCTTCGTTATCTGCTTGCTGTGGATGACGAGGGGAAACCGTTTGAACTCTCCCCGGATCCGATGATTCCCGAACTACAGGCACAGATGGCAGGAATTGTGTTTGGAGATCCGGACAGCTTACAGGATCAGCTGCGGCCGATTCTCAGTAATCGCAATATTTTTGGTATCGATCTGTATGATGCAGGGATCGGTGAAACGATTACGGAGATGCTGCGGGAAGAAATTGCAGGTAAGGGAGCGGTCAGAGCTGCGTTGAAAAAATATCTCGCGTAAGAGCGCTGCCAAAGAAGAAAATGTAATACAGAAAAAAACATGGAACCATGGAAAAATGGCCGCAGTTCGTTGCAAATGCAACATACTGCGGCCGCTTTTTGTGATAAGCTGAATACGAATTTAAGAATGGAGGAACTACGATATGGAGAACAGAATGTTTTGCTATCAGTGCCAGGAAACCGCCGGTTGTTCCGGCTGTACAAAATCGGGTGTCTGTGGAAAGGGACCCCGTACGGCCGCTTTACAGGATATGCTGGTCTGGGTGACAAAAGGTATTTCGGAAGCAGCGGTACGTTTGCGGGAGGAAAACCGGAATGTCCCGGATGAAGTAAACAGCCGGGTAATGGAAAATCTTTTTATTACCATTACCAATGGTAATTTCGATGATGAGGCAATCATCCGCAGGATCCGCCGGACTCTGGCGATGAAAAGGGATCTCATAGACTGTCTGTCCGGAACAGAAGGTCTGTCTGAGGCTGCTCTCTGGGATGACGCAGAGGCCATGGAGGAGAAAGCAAAGGGCATCGGCGTGTTATCGACAGAGGATGAGGACATCCGCAGTCTCCGGGAGCTGATTACGTATGGACTGAAAGGGATGGCAGCATATTTAAAACACGCAGCGGCCCTGGAGAGGAAAGCGGAAAACGGCGCCGTTTACCAGGCAGACGGGATGAGAGATGCGGAGGAATTTTTAGAGAAGGCGCTGGCTGCTACTCTGGACCAGAATATGACCGTTCCAGAGCTGACAGCGCTTGCCCTTGAAACGGGAGAGTATGGCGTGAAGGCCATGGCGATTCTCGATGAGGCAAATACGTCTGCCTTTGGCCATCCGGAGATAACAAAAGTCAGCATCGGCGTCAGAAAGAATCCGGGAATACTCGTTTCCGGTCATGACTTATGCGATCTGGAGCAGCTCCTGGAACAGACGGAGGGAACCGGCATTGATGTCTATACCCACTCAGAAATGCTTCCGGCCCACTATTATCCGGCGTTTAAGAAATACGCTCATTTTGCAGGAAACTATGGGAACGCATGGTGGAAGCAGAAGGAGGAATTTGAGGCATTTGGAGGTCCGGTCCTGCTGACCACGAACTGCCTTGTTCCGCCGAAAGACAGTTATAAGGGGCGGCTTTATACAACCGGAGCAGTTGGATATCCCGGCTGTAAGCACATAGAAGCGGACGCAGACGGAACGAAAGATTTTACGGAAATGATTAATCAGGCCAAACAGTGTCCGGCGCCGGTTGAGCTGGAGACCGGCAGTATTGTGGGCGGATTTGCACATAATCAGGTTCTGGCACTGGCAGATCCGATTGTTGAAGCCGTAAAAAGCGGAGCCATCAAAAAATTCGTTGTGATGGCAGGCTGCGACGGCCGCGCACCATCGAGAAATTATTATACGGATTTCGCCAGGGCGCTTCCAAAGGATACGGTCATTTTAACAGCCGGCTGTGCGAAATATAAATATAACAAGCTGAACCTCGGTGAGATCGGCGGCATTCCCCGCGTGCTGGATGCCGGGCAGTGCAACGACAGCTATTCCCTGGCGGTGATTGCCCTGAAGCTGAAGGAAGTATTCGGGCTTGACGATATCAATGATCTGCCGATTATCTATAACATCGCATGGTATGAGCAGAAGGCGGTCATTGTTCTGCTGGCTCTGCTATCCCTTGGCGTGAAGAATATTCATCTGGGACCGACACTGCCAGCCTTTTTGTCACCCAATGTGGCCAATGTACTGGTGGAACAGTTCGGGATCGCAGGGATCAGAACGGCAGAAGAGGATATGAAAATATTTTTTGAAATATAGCATTCAGGGCGGAGGAAGGCAAAATCCTGAATCAGCCTGATGGATAGAGGATTTTCGTATCTTCTGCGGGGTGGTTCCATACATTTCTTTAAAGATCCGCATAAAGACCTTGTAATTGGTAAGACCATTCTGCACCATCAGCTGCGTGATGCTTTCATCTGATTTCAGAAGATCCTCGTAAAAATTCATGGTTCGTACAGAATTTACGTATGCAAGAAATGTCTGGCCGGTATACTTCTTAAACAGGCGGCAGAAATACTCACGGCTCAAGCCCTGGGAAGCTGCCGCATCATCGAGCGTCAGCGGTTTGCGAAAATTCCGGCGGACATAATCCATAATTCCGGCAATCCGTCTCATATCCCGGCTGGAACCGCCGGCGGCGCCGTCTTCGTTCCAGTGGGAGCAGCAGCGGTAAAGATAATAGAGGAACTCATATAAGTGGGCGGTTACCAGAAGCTGGTAGCCGTCCGCCTGTTTTTCGTACTCGCTTACCATGGTTTCTAAGTGGAAGAACATTTCCTTTTGATCCGGACTCCGGTTTTCCTTTGAGATCAGTGTCTGAAAATGGAGCGCTTCAAAATTCGGGAAAAAACGCCTTAACTGTTCAGCTGAAATCTGAAGAAGTACATAGGTGGTAAGGCCTGCCGTCTGTGTCATATGAAGCTCATTGGAATTGATGACCAGCAGGCTTCCGGGCTCAGGCTGATACGATTCCGCCTGGATGACTGCCGTCAGTCTGCCGTCGATTAAGCACAGGATCTCTAAATATTCGTGCCAGTGGGCCGGTATGGTCATGGGCATGCAGTGGACCAGCTCCAGCTTTGCCGGCAGATTGACATTCTCGGAAACCTCTTCGTGTATGATATGTGCCATCCTGAAACCTCCCCTCTCTGCAGTATATCAATAGTGACAGGAATATCTGCTGTTATTCTACTAAAAGTTTATAAATATATCAATATCAACCTATAAAAGGTTAAAAAAACATCTAGCGGGTGAGAGGGGAATCGTGCATAATAGAGAAAAACAGACAGATACCATTTGGAGGTCAGATATGAAATTGAAAAACAGAACATTTACCGGTTCGACATCAGATGCAGTGACGAAAAGAGAGCAGGAAAACAGGGAGATCGCCCGCAGAGCGGCCTCCGAGGGATTTGTACTTTTGAAAAATGACGGCCATCTGCTGCCGCTTGCCGCAAAAGGAAAAATCGGGCTTTACGGAGCCGGGGCGGTCAAGACCATAAAAGGCGGCACAGGTTCGGGCGATGTCAATGAGAGGGACTGTGTTTCCATCTGCCAGGGGTTAAAGGCCGCAGGCTATGAAGTGACCAGCGACGCATGGCTTTCCTCTTATGAGACTATTTACGCAGATGCAAGACAGGCATGGAAGGAGGAGGTCTTAAGAAAGCTGAAACAGTATGACGGCAACTTTTTCCAGGCGTATTCCACGACTCCGTTTGTCGTTCCATGCGGCGATTCTATCGATGAGGAGGCTGCAAAGACGGATGGAGCCGATGTGGCGGTATTTGTACTCAGCCGTATTGCGGGTGAAAATGCGGACCGTCACGATACGGAAGGTGATTACTTCATCACAAAAGAAGAAAAATCGCTTCTGGCACAGATTTCAGCCTCTTACGACAATGTGATTCTCGTCATCAATACCGGAGGCCTGATTGATCTGGCATTTACAGAGGAATTTACGAATATCAAATCGATTGTGCAGTTTATGCAGGCAGGCCAGGAAGGCGGTTCGGCATTTGCCGATATCATGTCCGGCGCTGTAAATCCAAGCGGAAAAATGACGGATTCCTGGGCATATACCTACCTGGATTATCCCAACGCCCGGACCTTCAGCCATAAAAACGGCAACACGGATACAGAAAAGTACGAAGAGGGAATTTTCGTAGGATACCGTTATTTTGATACCTTTGATGTACCGGTTCGCTACGGTTTCGGCTTTGGATTGTCCTATACGGAATTTTCCGTGGTGGGAACCGGAGTCAGTGCTTCCGGCCTGGGCACAGACCAGCCGAAAATCTCGGTTACGGCTTCCGTGAAGAATACCGGGAATACCTATGCCGGGAAGGAAGTCGCTGAAGTCTACGTTTCCTGTCCGCAGAACGGCATGCCAAAAGAGTACCGCCGTCTGGCCGGCTTCGCAAAGACCAGGCTTTTGTCTCCGGGAGAAAATCAGGATTTGACGATTACGTTCCCGTTATACCAGCTGGCTTCCTATCATGAAGATCGTTCGGCATGGATTCTGGAAGCTGGCACATATGGCATCTGGGTAGGAAATTCTCTGGAATCCGCCAGCTTATCTGCTACGATCAGCCTCGATGCAGATGTCGTTATGGTGCAGTGTGAATCCATCTGTGAGAGAAAAGAAGATTTGAAGGAACTGATTCCGGACGCCGGTAAAATGAAGGAAAAAGAGGCCGTATGGAAGAGTCTGGCGGAATCGTTAAAGCTTCCTGATCTGTCTGTCTGTGCAGATCAGATTGTGACAGAAACGGTTGCCTATCCGGAACACTTAGGCGTGACGGAAGGAAAAGCAGGGGAGATCGTCAGCACCTTATCGGAGGAACAGCTGATTGCGCTTGCTACAGGAGATCCCGGAAAAGGACAGGAGAATGCCCTTGGTTCCGCAGGGCTGACTGTGCCGGGGGCTGCGGCAGAGACCTCATCCGCTGCGATTGAGTCCCCATGGAACGTAGCCAGCATGGTACTGGCAGACGGACCTGCCGGTTTAAGGCTTCATAAGACGTACCAGGTTGTAGATGGAAAGATCAATAAGGGCAGCTTCCTTCAGGCGTTTGAAGGCGGATTTTTCGCTGATCCGGAAGAGCCGGAAGGAACCACTTACTATCAGTACTGTACGGCACTTCCGGTCGGCACGCTTCTTGCCCAGACATGGGATGTCAATCTCCTGAAGGAAGCAGGGGAGATGATCGGCCGTGAGATGGAACTGTTTAACGTGACTCTGTGGCTGGCGCCTGGTATGAATATTCACCGGAACCCGCTTTGCGGCCGGAACTTCGAATACTATTCCGAGGATCCGCTGCTGTCCGGTATGATGGCGTCTGCGATCACTCTCGGTGTTCAGAAAGTTCCGGGATGCGGAACCACCATCAAGCATTTTGCCTGCAACAATCAGGAAGACAACCGTATGGGGTCGGATTCCGTCCTTTCCGAGAGAGCGCTGCGCGAAATCTATTTAAAGGGATTTGAAATAGCTGTGAAAAATTCACAGCCCATGTCGATCATGACGTCCTACAACCAGATCAACGGCGTACATGCGGCCAATTCCTATGATATCTGCACAAAGGCTGCCAGAGACGAGTGGGGATTTGCGGGCGCGATCATGACAGACTGGACCACCACCACGGCTTCCACCGCAGGCGTATGTACCGCCGCAGGCTGTATGCGCGCGGGCAACGACATGGTTATGCCGGGAGTGAAAGAAGATCACGACAATATCCGCAGAGAGCTTAAAGAGGGAACCCTGGAAATCAGTGCGCTGCAGAGATGTATCTGCAATACCGTCAATCTGGTGCTGCAGTCCAACCAGTACGAGGATGCAGTCAGCTACAGCAGCAGGTTTGAGAAGCTGGATACGTATATGACGGCAGAATAGAAAAACAGGTTGCCGTTTGCGGCCCCGCTGAAAGTTTCCGCCGGCGTTTCGGCGGAAACTTTCAGCGGGGCCGCAAACGGTAACAAAAACAGTCCTTTGGAACTCAAATACACGTTGACAAGCGGGTTCTCAGTAAATATAATAAAAGCAGTAACAAAGTGCGAATGGCTCCTGCCATTCGCATTTGTCGTATTAAGGAACATGAACAGATTTGTTCATCTTGAGGATCGGAGGGGCTATATGGATTACACTTACCGGCTGCTGGCGGTGGATGATGAGACGGATATATTGCGCACAAACCGTAAGTATCTGGAAGCAAGGGGCTATCAGGTTGATTCGGCGGTCTGCGCGTCTGAGGCGCTGGAATTACTGAGAAAACAGAAGTACGACTGCATTCTGCTGGATGTACTGCTTCCGGATATGAATGGATTTGAACTCTGTGAGGCAGTGCGTGCCATCACTTCTGCCCCTATTCTCTTTTTCAGCTGTATGGATGACGAGGAAGATAAGATCAGGGGGCTGATGGCGGGGGGAGAGGATTATATTACAAAGCCTTACAGCTTAAAGGAACTGGCCGCCCGCGTGTATGCGCAGGTGAGGCGCAGTACCATAAAGAGAGTTGCCGTTGATCGCGAGAACCAGCTTCTGCGGATTGACGACCGGATAATTCCCCTGGCACAGAAGGAGTTTGAACTGTTTCTGTTTCTGCTGGGCAATCCTGGGCGGATCCTGTCGGCATCGGAGCTTTATCAGGAGGTATGGCGCACAGGGAAGCCGGACAATGCCAATACGGTGGCGGTACATATGACACGGCTGCGGCACAAGCTGGAGGAGGCAGAGCCGGTCATTGGCCGGATTGAGACAGTCCGCGGAGAGGGGTACCGGTTCCTGCCGAAGGTGGAAGCGGGGACAATCTTATGAAACGGTTTTTGGCGATTTTTCTATTGATTTTCAGCTTGTGCCTGGCTCTGTTTTTTGCTTCCTCCAGACCGTTTGTTTCGGAAGGGCCGAAGGCGGGAGAGGGAATACTGGACTTTCGGGAGGCGGATTTTACTTCTTCCGTGTATGAACTGTCGGGGCAGTGGGAGTTTTATCACAGTCAGCTGTATACCCCGGAGGATTTTCGGACGGGAAGTCCGGCAGGGATGGAATATATTGACCTGCCCGGTCCGTGGACCAGGATGGGGTATCCGGGGCTCGGTTATGCAACGTACCGGCTGAGGATCCTGACGGAACCGGGGCAGATCTATCTTCTGTATATTCCGGAGATCATGTCCTCCTCTGCGGTCTGGCTCAATGGAAAAGAATTTTACCATGCCGGCAAGGTGGGCATGTCGGACCTGGATACCGTTACCGGGGTACGCAATGAACTGCTGGCGGCGGCAGCGCCGGACGGTGTTCTGGAGCTGGTGATCCAGGCGGCCAATTATCATATGAACGGAAGCGGGATCTTTTATCCGATTCTGATCGGACGGGATACGGTACTGACCCACTGCATGTTCTGGCAGCGGACCGTGGCGGCGGCAGCTTTGGGAGGCATTCTTCTGATCGGTGTTTACCATCTGTTCCTCTATTTCTTCCGCCGGCGGGAGCGGCTGTATCTGACCTTCAGCCTCACCTGTCTGGCAGCCGTGCTGCGGCTGGGGATGGAGAGCAATGCGCTGGTCCAGTATTTTCTGCCTGGCGGAATTGGATTTCTTTTAAGCAGGGTTTTTCTTTTGCTGTTTACGATACACAGTCTCTGCATCTGCCTTTTCATGGTGCAGGCATTTTCCATCCAGCTGGGGCGCTGCCTTCGTATTTTTTACATACTCTGTTTCGGACTGCCCATGGCGGGGATCTGCGTCCTGCCCTATGCACAGGCGGTGACAGGCATGTTCCTGGTCATGATTCCCTATGGCATCTCAATCTTTCTGGCGTTCCGGTCAGGGAACATCGGCAGGGACCCGTACCGGCTGCTTTATCTGTTCAGCATGGTGACTTTCGTGATCTACGGCCCTCTGACCAAAACCCTGTTTGAAGGAGACATGTTTCTGCCCGGCATCGTGCCGAACATGTTCTTAATTCTCAGCCAGTGCGTCATGCTGTCGCGCAGCTATGCGCAGGCTCACGAGGAGGTGGAACGGGTCAATGCGAACCTGGAAGATCTGGTTAAGCAGCGCACGGCCCAGTTAAACAGTGCCAATGAACAGCTGGCAGCCTCCCAGTCGGCCCTGCGGGAAATGATCAGCAACATTTCCCATGATTTAAAGACTCCTCTGACGGTACTCAACAATTATCTGGAGCTGCTGGGGGATGAAACTGTCGCCTCCAGTGAGCAGGAGCGGACGGAATATCTGGGGATTGCCTATCATAAGAACCTGGATCTCCAGCGGCTCATCCATAATCTGTTTGAAGTTACCAGGATGGAAGGCGGTACGGTCAGCTACCGTCTGGAATGGGTTTTGGCTCTTCCGCTTATGGAGGAGGCGGAAAGAAAGTACGGGGACCTGGCCGGCGGCATGGGGCTCTTCTTTACGGCAGAGGCGGATGATGCGCTGAAACTGAAGATAGATAGAAATAAAATCTGGAGCGTGCTGGATAATCTGGTCTATAATGCACTGCGCCATACGCCGGAGGGCGGCAGTATCGCCCTTGGCATTAAGCGGAGAGGAGACCGGGCAGTGCTTACGGTGGCGGATACCGGGGAGGGGATAGATGCCGGGCATCTCCCTCATATCTTTGAACGGTTCTATAAAGTGTCGCCGGAGCGCGGAGAAAAGGATGGTTCCAGCGGTCTGGGACTTTATATTGTGAAGACCACCGCGGAGGCCATGGGCGGAACTGTGGAGGTGGAGAGCGTGCCGGGGAAGGGAACCGTATTCACCTTGACGTTTCCGGCAAACTGATGTTTTCCGGATGATGGAATCATGCCGTTAACAGAGACATATTTGATGCAGAATGGAAGAACTGGGAGGGACAGGGATGAAAAATGTACTGGCATTACTGAAAAATGAGAACCGAAGGTTAAGCCAGCAGGCGGAAACGGACTGGCTGACAGGGCTGTATAACCGGATGGCGGTTGAAGAAAAGGTTGGCAGGCGATTAAAGAAGTATGAGACCGGCGTGCTGTTTGTCATTGATATTGATAATTTTAAGAGTATCAACGACAGGTACGGCCACCTTGCAGGCGACCAGGTTTTGCGCGGAGTCGCCCGGATTTTGCAGGAACGGGTTTTTCACAGTGATATTCTGGGGCGGATTGGCGGGGATGAGTTTGTCATCTTTATGAGCGTAAAGCAGGATCAGAACTTTATTGAGGAGCGGTGCCGCCAGATAAGGCAGCAGTTCCTCAATCTTCCGCCGGACCAGTTTATGGTTACCAGGCTGTCTGTTACAGTCTGCGGAAGCATTTATCAAAAAGGGGATGATTATCAGCGCCTGTTTGACCGTGCAGACCAGCGCCTGATCACAGAAAAAAGTCTGCGGAAAAAAAGACCGGCCGATGCGGATAACCGGCCGGAGAACACATAGAACATGAAAAGCCTGAAGACCGATATGGAGCAGGTGAGTCTGGAGCTGTCTGAACCCAATCCGTATGCAGGGGCGTTCTGTCAGGATTATGACAGCTTTGTGGGCATATACCGCTTTGTGGAACGGAGGCTCCAGCGGGTACAGTCCAGTGTGTACAGTCTTCTTTTTACGCTGGCGGACGAACACGGAGATTTTCCCGATCTTCCTGAACGGATTCTGCTGATGGAAGAACTGCATACAATCATACAGATGTCCCTGCGGGCGGGAGACGTATTTACGAGATACAGCAGCTGCCAGTATCTCGTCATGGTATCAGATGCGACGGATCTGCAGACAGATGGCATCGCAGAACGGATCCGTGAAAAATTTATAAACAGCTCCTCCTTTTCCGATAAATATATACTGGTCTATAAACGGTATCCGCTGAAGCCGTCGGAGGCGCGCGGCAGGAAATGAAAGGATCTGTGCTGCGCGAGGCAGCAGGACGGCATTTTCTATAAAATTTCCTTTACCACTTCAGCGAATCTCTCCACATCCTCCGGGGCATCGAGGCTGTACAGCAGACCGTAGGGGATACTGTAATCCCAGTTTACAGGAATCGTCACAAGCCCCGGATGGACCTCCTGCCAGCATTCGATCGTAAGCAGGACATTTCCGGTTTCCGCGCAGCGGTTGAATACGGACAAATCATAAAACCGGGGGGTATCCTCAATCGTGATCTGGGGATGATGCTTTTCCAAATCGTTGCGGAGAAAATCATTGACTCCGGAATCCCCCCGCTCTACCATCATCATCGTTTCCCCGTATAAATCTTCAATCTCCAGGCTTTTTCTGTCTGCCAGGCGGTGCTCTCTGGACACGGCAATCATTTTTTTATACCGTCCCAGAGGGAGGAATCTGCACCGGGAAAGCCATGCCTTCGAATCACATACACCAATCAGAAAATCAAATTTTCCCCCCAATTGTTCAATCTCAGAGAGGATTCCCTCGTGATTATCCTGAAATGTCACAAGATGCAGCTTATAATCTGGAAAATCATGATTCACACGGTACCACAAATCCATAAATGGCTTTGCGGGATTTAAAAGTGACGTGCCGATGCAGAAGACTGTGTCTCTGGCGTGGATGGCGGCTTTCGCACCTGCAATGGATTTCTTCGAATAATCGATCATAAATTTCGCGTCCTGATAAATGACGGCGCCTGCAGCTGTCAGACTCACTCCGGACGGGGTGCGCTCCAATAATTTCATGCCAAGATGGTCTTCTAAGGCATTGATCTGCTTCATGACCGCGGTTGGGGAAATATAGAGGCGTTCGGCGGCCCTGGTGAAGCTGCCGCAGTCGGCGGCCGCTATGAGAGTATCCAGCATATGGTTGTACATGAGAATTCCTCCTGTTCCTGTCAGGCAGCCCGTGCGGCGATTCTTCGAAACGGGCTAAAAGTATGAACAATAAGTTTATACAATAATAACATACAGGAGATTCAAAATCAAGAATATGGGAGGTACAATACAGGAAACGGTAACAATAAAAAGGAGGAAAACGAGATGGCGGAACTGATTGCATTCTTCTCAAGAGGAGAGGAAAACTATGTGAACGGGGAGATAAGGACTCTTAAGAAAGGGAATACGGAAGCGGCGGCAGGTATGATTCAAAAGTTTACGGGGGCGGATCTGTTTAAAATAGAGCCGCAGCAGGCCTATTCTGCAGATTACAATGAGTGCACTGCGCAGGCGCAGGCAGATCAGAGGCGGAATGCCCGGCCGGAGCTGGCTGCGTATCCGGAGAGCCTGGAACCGTATGATGTCATTTATCTTGGTTATCCCAATTACTGGGGGACGATGCCGATGGCAGTATTTACGTTTCTGGAACATTTTGATTTTACAGGTAAGACGATCAGGCCATTCTGTACCCATGAGGGAAGCGGGATGGGAAGCAGCGCTGCGGATATAAAGAAGCTGTGCCCCGGAGCTATTATAGGGAAGGCGCTGGCGATTCGCGGCGGAAGAGTAAACCAGTCAGAAAAAGAGATTGAGAGCTGGCTGAAATAAAGGAGAAAATCATATGAATGCAGAGAACTTGAGTGTATTTCCGGCGGGAAAACCAAACGACGCCTATGCAGAGTATTTTACGGGTCAGAGTTACCTGGCGATGCTTTCCACAGAACAGGTTGTTATCGGAAATGTTACATTTGAGCCAGGGTGCCGCAATCACTGGCATATTCATCATGCGGACAAAGGCGGCGGGCAGATTCTTTTGGTGACAGCGGGAAGAGGATATTATCAGGAATGGGGGAAGGAGGCCAGAGAATTAAAGCCTGGTGATGCTGTTGCCATCCCCGCCGGAGTGAAACACTGGCACGGCGCCGCGCCTGATTCCTGGTTCCAGCATCTGGCTGTTGAGGTACCGGGAGAATACTGCAGAAATGAATGGTGCGAGCCGGTTACAGGGGAAGATTACGACAAACTGGGATGACAGAAAACTGAGATAACAGAAAACAAGAGCAGACAATATCTGATATTGTGTACTTAATACCTGATCAATGGAGAAAGAGAGGAACAGACATATGGAAAAAGTGACGGCTGGAAAAGAACAGCTGGGAGATTTTGCTCCGAAGTTTGCAGAATTAAATGATGATGTGCTGTTTGGAGAGGTGTGGGCGAGAGAGGGGCAGCTGTCGGCGAGGGACCGGTGTATCGTCACGGTGACTGCGCTGATGGCGAGCGGGATTCTGGACAGTTCCCTGAAATTCCACCTTTTCAATGCGAAGAAACACGGCGTTACAAAGGAAGAGATCGCCGAGATCCTCACACATGCTGCTTTTTACGCAGGCTGGCCGAAGGCGTGGGCCGTGTTCCATATGGCGAAAGAGGTATGGCAGTAATTTATGTTTCTGTACAGAAAGGAAAGCTAAAAAAATGGAATATACAACGTTAGGAAATTCTGGCATTGAGGTCTCCCGCCTGTGCGCGGGCTGTATGAGTTTTGGAGACCCTGCCAGCAAGATGCATGCCTGGACGCTGAATCCGGCGGAGAGTGAAGCGATTATCAGACATGCGCTGGACTTGGGGATTAATTTTTTTGACACAGCAAACTGCTATTCTGCGGGGACAAGTGAAGAATATCTCGGAAGGGCGATCAGAAACAACACGGCGAGGGACCGGGTGGTTCTCGCTACGAAGGTCTATTTTAATGAAGGCAGACTGTCAAAGAACGCAATTTTGAGAGAGGTGGAAGGTTCGCTGAGGCGTCTGGGCACAGACTATATTGACCTCCTGATTATCCACCGGTTCGACTATGATACGCCTGTCGGGGAGACGATGGAAGCCCTGCATAAGGTGGTTCAGTCCGGTAAGGTACGGGCCATCGGCGCATCTGCCATGTACGGATATCAGTTTATGGAAATGCAGTACACCGCAGAAAAGAATGGCTGGACAAAATTTGTTTCCATGCAGAACCACTATAATCTGCTCTATCGGGAAGATGAGCGGGAACTGATTCCGATCTGTGACACGCAGAATGTGGCGAGAACCCCATACAGCCCGCTGGCGGCCGGAAGACTGTCGCGTCCAACCTGGTCTGCGGATACACTGAGGAGCAGAACCGATGTGACGGCACAGGGAAAATACGACAAAACACGAGAAAGCGATATGGTCATCGTAAAACGGGTATCTGAGCTTGCAGAGAAGAAGGATGCGACGATGACGCAGATTGCCCTGGCCTGGCAGTTTGCAAAGGGTGCGGCATCGCCGGTGATCGGTGCAACGAAGGCAAAGTATCTTGACGACGCGGCCGGCAGTTTTTCCGTAAAGCTGTCAAAAGAGGAGATTGATTATCTTGAGGAGGCCTATGTGCCGCATCACGTAGTGGGTGCGCTGTAGAGACAGGAAAGGCAGAAACCTGCGGGCAGCGCAGTTTATTGAACAGAGGAGAATAAAATGGAATACGTAAAATTAAGCAATGGCATGGAAATGCCGATTTTGGGTTATGGCGTCTATCAGGTGTCAAAGGAAGAATGCGAGAGATGCGTGCTTGACGCATTGAGGGCGGGTTACCGTTCAATCGATACGGCACAGGCATATTTTAATGAAGAGGAGGTTGGAACGGCGCTTGTAAAGTCCGGTATCCCGAGAAAGGATATTTTCCTGACCTCGAAGGTGTGGGTGGAGCATTACGGCTATGAGGAGTGCAGAAAATCAGTAGAAGCATCACTGAGGAAGCTGCAGACTGATTACCTTGATCTGATGCTGCTGCATCAGCCGTTTGCCGATTATTACGGGGCATGGAGGGCTTTGGAGGAACTGTATGAGGAGGGAAAGCTGCGTGCGGTCGGGATTTCCAATTTCTATCCTGACCGGATGGTGGATCTGGCCTCCTTTGCCCGCATCCGCCCGATGGTCAATCAGGTGGAAACACATCCGTATAACCAGCAGATTCTCGCCAAAGAGTATATGGATCAATACGGCGTACAGATAGAGGCATGGGCGCCTTTCGGCGAAGGAAGAGGCGGCCTGTTTGAGGACCCTGTGCTGATGGAGACGGGAGCAAAGTACGGGAAGACAACCGCGCAGATTATGCTGAGATGGAATATCCAGCGAGGCGTGGTGGTAATTCCGAAATCCGTTCATTATGAGCGCATGGTGGAAAATTTCGATGTATTCGATTTTTCACTGAGCGATGGGGATATGGAGAAAATAGCTTCCCTTGATAAAAAAGCGAGTTCATTTTTCTCCCATCAGGATCCGGCCACGGTGGAATGGTTTGTTCAGATGGTGGAAGAACGGAAAAAGAATCAGGCTGGAGCTGCCCAAAAAACTGGAAACAATAATTGATACAATGTGTTGTTGGTATATCGATATAAATGGTTAGTCCGGTTCTCCATAATACATTTTCTGAGTATGACAGAAGCTGAATTAAAAAATCCTGCCAAGATAGAGAGACGTCTATTTTGACAGGATTTTTCTATGGTATCTCTTTAATGTTCGCAAAGCATCATTTAGTCAGTCATCTATTTTTTCATAAATTTATCAATAGAATCCTGATATAAGGCGATATACTCATCAATTCCGGCATCCTTAAGTTTCTGAAGATATTCCTGGTACAGATCGTCGGTATAGAATCCGCCGCACATTTGGCCGTGGAATTCATCTGTAACAGCAGAAATTGCAGCAATTAGAGATTCGTGATCCGAGGTGTTGACCGTCAGGCCAAGGTAATTGGAGGCAGGAGCGCCCTTGAAAAATTCCAGTGATTCCTCACGGAAGGTTGGAGCCGCGCCGCTCCAGGGCAGGCATAAGAATGCGTTTCCTATTTTATAATCGTTATTATGGAAGCCGGAAGTCAATGCGTCCGCATCACCGATGTACTGTGCAACACCATCCACTACCTCATAAGATTTTCCTTCGATTCCCCAGGTGATCAGGTTCATGATGTCAGGGTTTGTATACAGAAGGTTAATCCATTTCATAACCGCCTCAGGCTCTTTACAGGTGGTTGGCAGAACGAGGCCGAATTTCTGGGCGTTGCTGGTATTTAGTGGAGATTCGCCTACCAGATAGCATTCTACATCATATCCGCTGGAGGCTCTCCAACTGGTTTCCACCCCATATTCGGAAGCGGCAAATACGCTGAACAGTACGCCCTGATTAAACAATTCCTTGGCGCCTGTAGAATCATAGGCGGAATCGGGATACATATATCCGGCGTCCATCCATTTCCGGAACATCTTAAACTGGTTCTGGGTTTCTTCCATTGCCACCTGATTCATCGCTTTACCGTTCTGATCGGTCGCAAGTGAAAAGTAAACGTCTCCAAGCGGATCGAAGATATAGGAGTCACTTATGTTTTCGCCCTGATAGATACAGCCGTTGTTGCTGATCATACCGAATCCGGCGCCGCCGCCTGTCGCATAGCCGGGAAGGCCGCTTTCTTTGAAGGCCGCCATAATATTCTCATAGTCAGCCCAGGTTTTCATGTTTTTGGCCTGTTCGCGGAGCCCCAGCTTATCCAGGATATCTCCCCTCATAATAATATAGAAATTAGAATTCAAAACCCGATAAGTCGGAACCCCGTACAGCTTTCCGTTCAGGGTAACGCCGGAGAGCACTTCGCTGCCAATCGTCTCCATGGCCTCCGGCGCATACTCTGCTGCCAGATCTGTAATTTCCATAAGAGATCCGCTGGAATACAACTGTGAGAAGGTACCGGCTCCGGAGTAATAATAGTCTGCCACATCAACCTGTTCGCCGTTTAAAATGGCAAGAGAGAGCTGCGTGGCATAGTCGGCGCCGTTTACCCAGTTAAAGTTGACGTGAACGCCGATTTCCTTTTCCGTGATCTGATTGATTGCGGCTTCTACCTCATCCCCCAATGAGTTAGAGCCTGCCGTGCCGTCACCGGCTTCCCACGTCCAGTAATTGATTTCTGTTATTTCGTTTTCGCTGTTTTCCGTTTCCCCCGCTTCCGTGCTTTCGGTACTTTCCGAATTTTCACTGCCGCTGCTTTTCGGAACTGCTTCTTCCGATGTGGTGCCGCATCCAACCAGGAGCGTCGCTGCCATTTGGAATGAAAGAAGTGATAAAAGTAATCTTTTTTTCATAAGTAAACCGTCCTTCCTTTACATTGAATAAAATGTTTAGTTTTGCTTCTGTTTACAATTATAGCAAAAATATTCCTAAAAAGCGACATCAAAATAGTGGATTTTTTGTGAATGTGTGAAAGTATTTTCGCTTATATGAAAAAGAATGCGTAACATTGAAAAAAATATTAAGAAAGAAAAGAAAAATATAATTTCAGAAAAAAGGAATATAAACATGTAATTGCAATGAAAAGATAATTGTGTTACACTGAAAATACGAGTTGAAATGATATGATTTTAAGAGGGGGAAAGGGATGTATATTGACTATTTAACGGATTCAATCACCCGCCTTATTCAGATTGTCAACGATAATATGGCCAATGAGACGGAGTGGGACATCGCGGTGCAGATGATTAAACATATGGATGAAATTCCCGGGGCATCCATACAGCAGGTTGCAGATATCTGCCATTGCTCGATTGCGACGATCAGCCGGTTTGTAAAGAAACTGAACTTTGAAAATTTCTCTACATTTCGATATAAGCTTGCCATGGATTTATTTAATTCCCCCAAGCTGAATTTGAAAATGCCTGGAGAATATCAGATCGACTATGCAGAATTGAAGGAAAATTACTTAGAGACGGTAAAAACGCAGATTGATGAGCTGGAGAAGGGGCTGTCGTTAGATGAAATTGAACGTGCGGTAGAATTGCTTCATGCGGCGGAGACAATTCTCATCTATTCCCACGGTGATTTGGACTTTCATGCATTCCAGGTGGATTTGGCGATGCACGGGAAGGCATCCTGGCATGTGAAGGGGTACAGTGAGATGAAGAAGGCGCTGGATACCTTACACGACAATACGGTTGTGATAGCGCCTCTGTTTTCCACGCAGAACGGGCGGCAGAATGTAGAGATGCTGCACAATCTGGGAATTAAGATGATTATAGTATCAAGAGGGAGTGTGAATGTCTATGAAAAGTACGCAGATGCTTTCTTTCGGATTAGAATGAGCGAGACTAAGATGGATGATTATTTGATTCATTTACTTTTTGATATTCTTTCCATGCATTACCGCAAGAGATATATGGAATGAAGAAGGACAGGAGGATACGGATGGTGAGGGGGAAAAGATGATGAACAGTTTTAAGGAACAGAAGCGGGTAATACCGGCGCTGCAGGTGCTGCTGGCAGTTTTTATGATGGTCTCCTATGCGTTCCCATATGGTAAGTATGTGTATAAAAAGGGAGCGTATCATATGAGCGCCCTGGATTATTTATTCGGAAAAAATATAGCAGGCGGGTCGGTGGATATTGAGCCGCAGCGGCTTTTTACACTTTTCATAATAGCGGCCATTCTTTTTACGGCGGCTGCGGGAATCCATCGCTTTAAAAGTGAAAAAGCGGCAGGCATTATGACGATGACGGGAGGTGCTGTCGCAGCGGCCGTTCCGATTATTTTTATGTACAATTTCAATACTGTGATGGGCGGTGCGAAAAAGACCGGCGTACTCTATGGACCTTACATCACAATGTTTTTTGGAGTGCTGGCCCTGGTTCTTGGATTTTATATTTTATACCGCTGTAAAACTTTAAATGTGCTGGATATCATGGTGATTCCCGGCCTGATCTATCTGATTATTAATAACTACATACCAATGTCCGGTATTGTGATTGCTTTTAAGTCGCTGAACTATTCGCAGGGCGCCTTTAACAGCCCGTGGTGCGGACTGGAAAATTTTGAATTCCTGTTTCAAAACAAAGATATCTGGAATATTATTCGGAATACGATCGGCTACAATGTGGTGTTCATTATCCTGAATAATCTGTTTGGAATTGCCGTAGGCATTATGCTCAGCGAGGCCGTGAGCAAGGTGTTCCAGAGAGTGTCGCAGACTCTGATTCTTCTGCCTCAGATTATTTCCTGGGTCATTGTCGCGTATATGGTATACGGTCTGTTTTCTACCAATACAGGCTGGATTAATAATACACTGCTTCCTCTTTTCGGATATGACGGGCCGAATATTGCCTTTTACGGAACCAGAAAGTACTGGCCGTTTATTTTGACGTTTGTGGCGGTCTGGAAAGGCCTTGGCTATAATTCCATTATCTATCTGTCTTCCATTATCGGAATTGACCGCAATCTTTATGAGGCGGCATACATCGATGGATGCAGTAAATTAAAACAGATCAGACACATTACGCTGCCGCTGTTGAAGCCGACGGTTATCATACTGGTTATAATGGCACTGGGACATATTATGAATTCCAATTTTGGCCTGTTCTACCAGACGACACAGAACTCGGGAGCGCTTTACCCTGTTACGCAGACGTTAGATGTCTACGTTTACCGGTCCATTATGGAGACTCAGAATCTAAGCATGGGCGCAGCCGCGGCTGCACTGCAGTCCATCGTCGGATTCTGTCTGATCATGATTGCAAATACGGCGATAAGAAAATTTGATTCTGATAATGCGTTGTTCTAAGGAGGGAGGTAATTATGGATTCATCTGTGAAAAGCTTTAGTACCAGAATATTTCAGATTGTAGTGACTGTTTTTCTTACTATATTTATGCTTTTGGCGCTTCTGCCGTTTATTATGCTGGTTATGTCGTCTTTTTCTACAGAATCCAACCTCTATTTAGAGGGATACGGATTTTGGCCAAAGGGTTTTACTACAGCTGCCTATGAATTCCTGTTTAAATCAAACCTTGGCAATATGATGAGAGCATTCGGCATGTCCATTGCCGTGACCGGCATAGGCACCGGCCTGCACCTGATTATTGCGCCCATGTTTGCTTATCCGCTTTCAAGACGGGACTATAAGCATGGCAAATTCCTTATGGTTGTGCTGCTTGTGACCATGATGTTAAATGGCGGTATGGTAGGCCAGTATCTGATGTGGACGAATTTATTCCATGTCAGGAACACGATTTGGGCGCTGGTTTTTCCAAATCTTCTGTTTTCAGCATTCCAGATTGTGCTCTATAAAAACAGCTTTGCCAATAACATTCATCCGGTGTTAATCGAGGCGGCTAAAATTGACGGAGCAAATGAACTGTATATCTATTTTAAGATCGTGCTGCCTCTCTCTACGCCGATTCTTGCTACTGTGGGGCTGATGGTGGGCATCGGTTACTGGAATGACTGGATTAACGGACAGTATTACATTACAGAAACGAATCTGTACTCCTTACAGGTCATGCTGACAAAAATTATGCAGAACCTTCAGATGCTTGTCAATATGGGGGATACGGGAATCACTTCTTCTGAAATGCCGGGCGTCTCCGTGCGTATGGCTATTGCGGTTATGGGAACGGTTCCGATTCTGGTGCTTTATCCCTTCTTCCAGAAGGCATTCGTCGCAGGAATCTCGCTGGGAGGAGTGAAGGAATAATGAAAAAGTCAAATGAGACGATATGGTCGAAACCTTTTCTGATGCTGTTTTTGCTGACTATTTTTGACCAGATGGCATTTTTGTGCACGAGAGCGGTTATATCAAAATACGCGCTTGATTTAGGGCATACGGAAGCAATGGCAGGAGTGGTGGCAGGCGCGCTTTCGGTAGCAGCCTTATTTTCCAGGCCGGTGGCGGGGCGCCTTCTCGGCTCCTCACGCATTTCGAAAAAGAAAATTCTGATGTGTTCGGTCGCTGCCTCTCTTTTGATTTCCATAAGCTATATGCTGGTCAGGAATTTTGTGCCTCTCGTGCTGGTGAGAGTCTTTAATGGGATCGCTTATGGGATCAGCGGAACCGTTGAACTTACCCTGGTGAGTGATTCACTGGATGAAAAAGTTATGGGGAGGGGGATTGCAGTTTTTGGTTTGGGCAATATTATTGGATTGGCGGTCGCCCCATCCATTGCAGTTTTCCTCTATGACAACTACAGTCCAAACACCCTGTTTAGTTTCTGTATTGCTACCTCCATAATTGCAGTTTTTATCGTGGCGGCGATTCCGGGCGGAAAGAAGACAGAAGCGGCATTCAAACCGGGAAAGATCAGGAAAGGGAGAGTGACGCTGAAAGAATTCCTCGGAAGCTTCTTTGCGGTGGAGGCGTTAGAGCCGGCTATTTTAAACTTTGCTTCCCAGATTGCGTATGCCTCTATCAGCGCCTTTATTGTTGTATACGGCGGCGTCAAAGGCTGGGAGAAGATTGCCCTGTTTTATACGGTCTATTCTTTCTCGCTGTTTCTGTTCAAACCTGTGAACGGGAAGCTGTATGATAAAATGGGGCTTGCTCCGCTCGTTGTATTTGGAAATCTTTCCTTTATTTTTGGCCTTTTTCTGCTAGGCACTACGGATTCCTTTGCCGTCTGCCTGCTGTCTGCTGTTTTCTGCGCTTATGGATACGGGGGAGCTATCTCTACCTTCCAGGCTGAGGCTCTCAAGAGCACAACCTTTGAACGCCATGGAATTGCAAGCGGCACGTATTTTATGCTGAACGATTTTGGCGGCTTTCTGGGAGCTTCTTTAGCGGGAATCGTCGTATCCGCTGTTGGATACAGCAGAATGTATCTGCTGTTTACCCTGCCGCTTATTGCAGCAATTGCTTTCTACTGGTGTATGAGGCTGTTTTGGAGGAGATCGGCGGATTTCTGTTAGAAATTGGGTATATGGAAAATTATGGAATGATATGAGTTGATTTTACATCATGTAATAGGTATAATTTAATCAACAAGACAGATTGAACAGGATGGGAGAAAATATGGCTACAGTAGTCGATGTCGCAGAGCTGGCAGGAGTATCAGTTGCAACGGTTTCCAGAGTAATCAGGGACAGTAATAAGGTATCCGATGATAAACGGGAAAAAGTCATGAATGCCATTGAAGAGCTTGGATATAAGATGGATCCAAACAGTACAGGCAGACTGCGAAAGAAAATTTTATACGTGGTCTGCGGTGGAAGCCAGGATGAATTTGTAGATAATATCCTTGAAATTGCCAATGAATCCGGCTATGAAATCGCCGTAGAATACACGGCCGGTCTGCCGCTGGAGATGAATACATTTATGAAAAAGCTCCTGAAAAATAAGATCATAAGCGGGGTATTAACGTGCGGCCTGCCGCCGGAATCGGGAAAGGCACTGAGAGAGATTGATCAGATTGTCCCTGTGGTGCAGTGCTGTGATGAGATTATGACGGAAAATTCATTCGTGGTATCCAGCGACGACGTCATGATGGGACATGACGCAGTGTTGCATCTTTCTAAAAAAGGCTGCAGGCGGATCGCCTTTCTCGGACTTGGAAAGATGAAAAACCCTTTTAAATATTCCCACGCAAGGGAGATGGGATACCGGGTGGCTCATGCGGAACTGGGGATACCGGTGGATGAAAACTTGATAAAACAGTGTGATTTGACGGCTGATTCCGTGTACCGGGCGTTAGATGAACTGCGGAAGCTTCCGGAGATGCCGGATGCCATTTTCTGTGCGCGGGACAGCACTGCTGTGTTTGCTGTCAATAAACTGACGAGAGATGGAATCAGGATTCCGGACAACATATCGATTATGGGCTGCGGAAGCGCCGAAAGTGCCGAGAGGTCCTGGCTGCCTCTCAGCAATGTGACGCAGTCCTATTATGAAATCGGGTTGGAGGCAATTAATCTGATGAACGCCAGGATTATGGGTAAAACTGTGCTGGGAAGGCGCCTCAATATCAAGCATACAATCGTTGATCGTGAAACAACGAAGTGAAATTACATGAGATTTACATGGATATTTACATGACTATATGAAATCTGATGGCAAAAGGCCTCCAGGAAGAATGAACGCAAAAAGTCTTCCTGGAGGCCTTTTTGCGTAAATATAATGGCTTTTCCCGTAAAGAAAGCGAGAAACGATGGCGTATTTCAGTAATGCGCTTTCTGGAGAAATTGTAAATATAAATATTTAATTCAAATGTATATTGACTTTATACATTTGCGTATGATAATATGTATTACATAAGTATAACAAATTCAACCACAAAGAGAAGGGAGAGTAAAAATGGGAAAATCAAAAATTATTCATCGTGATGCTCTTATCCGGGACAATGGATTCGAGAAGGGGTTTGGTGTGTATTCGCTGGTCTGTGACGAGACATGCGGATCCACCAACATTATGCTGGGGGACACCATTCATAACCCGGCGTCGAGGAATCAGGAGCATGTACATCTTGGCTGCGAGGTTCAGTGGTTTGTGCTGGCCGGCCATTCACTTCACTATTCCTGTACGGTCGAGCACCAGGAGTACAAGGAGACGGAATGCTTTCCGGGGACGGTGGGATACGTTCATCCCAACGAGATCCATGTAGGCATGAATTTGAATGCCGACAATACAGGTGAGGTTATTTTTTGCTATGCAGGCTGCAACAATACAGAGGGTGCCAATACCGTATTTTATCAGGAAGCGGATATTGTGGAAGAGTACATGAGAAAGCACGGGAAAAAGCTGGAAGACGTGTTACACATTCAGTAAGGGGGGAAAGGACGATGAAGAAAACACAGACAATTGACAGAACTATGACACCCAAGTCGGGGAGCGTACAGCCTGGTATGATAACGGAGCTTATGACGTCCGCTGATACGTGCGCAACGGAACGGCTGCTGGGAACTTACTGTACGCTTCTGCCGGCAGGGGAGAGCCAGATGCGCAGACATTTAAATGCTGAGTGCGCATGGTATCTGGTTAAGGGGCGGATCAGGGAAATTATTATCGAGGCGGACGGCAGCCGGATCGAAGAAGAATGCAAAGCCGGAGACGCCGGTTACATCAATCCGGGCGACGCGCATCAGGAGATCAATCTAAGCATAGAAGAGAATGCAGAGATGATTATGTGTTTTGCAAATCCTGAGAATAAGAAGTGCAACTGTTTCGATGATCTGGGAACGGAAGCGGCAGTTAAGCCGGAATAAGGAAAGGCGGTATTTATGACAAACTCACTGTTTGAAAAATATCTGTTATGCGATGAGGGATTCGGCAATATTTACGATCGGAACCATCCGGACGACCCTCCGATTGGATTTCAGCTGAAAATCAGAATCCCGTATTACCGTTCTGCCCGCTTATCCCTGATTGAGAAGATTACAGTCAGGGTGGATGGCCGGGAATACGATCCGGATAAGATGCTCTTTACGACCCATGACGGCACTTTTACCATGGATCAGATGCGGACGATGCCGAACCACTACTGGCTCTTCGGTGAAAAGGCAACCGTCACCGTGATGGAGCCGGATGGGCTTGGACGGGCCTTCAGTACTGCATACCGCACGGTCGAACTTGGGATTTACTTAAGAATCTCGTATTCTCATCTGGGATTTATCGGTATTGCGAATAAGGAACTGAAGGCGGAATCATTTCTTTCGTGACGGGAAAGGTACATACATTGAGGAAGCGCAGACGGCTGCGCGGAAACGAGGAGTAAAATGAGTATAAAAAGAGCGGTATCTTTGTATAGTTACCAGGAGAATTTTTATTTGGGAAAGCTTGATTTGGAAGGCTGTATTGCCGAAGCTGCCAAAACAGGGGCTCGCGGGATTGAGCTGATTCCGGAACAGAATTGCGCCGATGAATATTTAGATCCTTCTGATGAATTCGCTGCAAAGTGGAAGGACTGGATGCAGAAATACGGAACAGAACCTTGTGCCATGGATATTTTCTATGATTATAAGCTGTTCGGCAACCGGATCCTGATCTGGAAGGAACAGGTTAAAATGTACACGGACGCTTTCCGGTTTGCAAAGAAGCTGGGATTCCCGGTAGTCCGCGGAATGCTCACAACCCCGATTAAGCTGGTTGAGATGATGATTCCGGTGGCGCAGGAGCTGGGGCTTCGGTTCGGCGTGGAAATTCATTCACCGTATTCTTTGGAGAGTGAGTACTGTTTACAGCTTTATGAGCTGGCAGACAAGTACCATACGGACTGCATCGGTGTGATTCCGGATACAGGGATTTACGTAAAGCAGCAGTCGGAGGTTATTATTCAGAAGTTCATACGCGCAGGCGCGCATAAAGAGATTGCGGATTACACCTGCCGGGCTTATATCGATCAAGTACCGCAGCAGGAGGCGGCCGAAGCCATAGCCAGGATGAATCCCAATTCGGTCGATCATGCCCTGTTTAAACGCGTCTACTTTGCTACTTACGACGACCCGAACCTGCTGGTTAAATATGCGGACCGTATTCTTCATGTGCACAGCAAGTGCTGGCATATGACTGAGGACTGTGAAGAGCCCAGCATTGACAATGAGAATGTGATCAGGATGCTGAGAATGGGCGGCTATGACGGCTGGATTGCTACCGAGTTTGAGGGACAGCGCTATTTCCATGATGAGGGCTGTAAAGAGAACGCGGACGAAATCGAAGAAGTGAGAAGAAACCAGGAAATGTTAAAAAGGCTGTTGGGGGAATAAAACAGCAGAAGGAGGATTACCATGCAGACAGTTAGAGTTGGAATCATTGGCGGGGGGATGATTTCTCACCGGCATATGCAGATTTATAAAAATATCAATGACAGGGCGCAGCTTCTGGGATTTCGAGCAGAGGTTGTGGCAGTCGCCGAGATCATTCCGGAGAGATTAAAAGCCTGGGGAGAACAGTACGGCCTTGACGAAAGCAGTTTATATGCGGATTACCACGATATGTTAAAGCGGGACGACATTGATACGATAGACGTATGCGTACATAATAACCTTCACGTTCCGGTCGCCATCGAGGTGATGAAGGCGGGCTTTGACTGCTACTGTGAAAAGCCGGCAGCAGTTACCTACACGGATGCAAAACTTATGGTGGATGCGGCACAGAAGCTGGGGCGGAAGTTTCACGTTCAGATCAGCTCCCTGATGACTCCCCAGACCCGTCTGGCGAAGCAGTATATCAGGGAAGGTCGGCTTGGCACCCCGTATCTGGTTAATCTGGAGCAGTGCACCAGCAGGAGAAGACCCGGCTATGACCTGCCGGAATTTACGGAAGACTTTCTTTCTTCCAGGATTGCCGGACACGGTCCTTCCATCGATCTGGGGATTTATGTGATCGGACAGATTCTTCATCTCTTTGACTGCCCGAAGGTACAGTCGGTAAATGGATTTGCCGGCCATTACGTGGACTACGATAAGAGCATAATCAAGTCCCCGGATGGATATGGAGTAGAAGATACGGTTGACGGCTTTGTCAAATTTGAAACAGGTCTGGGCTTCCATTTTCTTTCCACCTCTGCGAATAACTATAAAGACTATTCCATGACTTATATTCTTGGGTCTAAAGGAGGTCTGGAAGTGATCAATACGGATACCGTTGGCGGCAAGTTTGAAAGGGAGAATCCCGATGCGCCGACGCCTCCCGGAACCGAGCCGGAGCTTCGCTTCTTTGGCAGCATGGAGGGGAGAGATGTGGGCATTGAACTGAACTGTGATAAAAATGGCAGGATGGAAGCGCGCAAAGATCCTAAAATAATGCTTTATAACGATAATCAGTGCATGTGGCTGGCCTATAAGCTGGGCATTCTGGATGACAATACCCGCTATAACACACCGGAAATCGCGCTGAACCAGCTGATCATAACCGATGGCTTCTTCCTTTCCGCAGAGCTTGGCAGAAGTGTTGCGAGAGATGAGATTATCGCGAATTCACCTTCCGTTTATTTGAGAGAACAGGAAATTGCAGGAAAGCTGTATCGATTTGACACGGAATTTTAACCAGACAGAAGAAGAGAGAGGAGAGATTGCAATGAAGAGGCTTCCTGTGGGAATTCAGGTATATGGACTCAGAGATCTTCTGGAGAATACGCCGGAAAATTTCAGAAGCGTTATGCTGCAGATTAAGGAGATGGACTATGACGGAGTTGAGCTGGCAGGGCTCTACGGGCTGGAACCGGAATTTGTGAAGAAAACACTGGATGAGATCGGCCTGATCCCCATCAGCGCCCACGTTCCCCTGACGGAAATGATGGAGGATGCAAAAAAGGTCGCTGAAACCTATCAGAAAATTGGCGTTTCCTATATTGCGGTTCCCTACCTTCCGGAGGAATACCGCCCCAATACGCCGGGCTATGAAACTGTCTTAAAGGAAATGGCCCGAATCGGACAGATCATGAAGGAATATGGAATCAAGCTGGAGTATCACAACCATGATTTTGAGTTTGTCAGGTTGCCGGATGGAACCTTTGGATTTGATGATATTTACCGCAGGATTCCGGAGGATTTATTAAAGGTTGAGCCGGATTTATGCTGGATTAAAGTGGCGGGAGAGAGTCCTGTCGATTATCTGAAAAAATACGGCGAAAGATCCGAAGTGGTGCATTTAAAGGATTATATAAAAGAAGGAAATCCCAAAAACATGTACAAACTGATCGGAATAGAGAGCGGGGAAGAGGAAGGAGATTCCGGCATCTTCGAGTTCCGGCCGGTGGGCTTCGGCATGCAGATCTGGGAGCCGATTTTAGAAGCAGTGGCTGAGGCCGGGGCCAAATGGGTGGTCGTGGAGCAGGATGAGCATTACGATCTTCCGGTACTGGAAGCGGCCAGAAGAAGCCGTGAGTACTTAAAGATTTTAGGCTGGTAGGCCAAAGCGTCTGAAGGCTTCATATCTGCAGGCTGTCTGCCGTTTAAGGCAGACAGCCTGCAGGAAAAGGGAAAGGAGGAAGAGGATGGACGAGAAAAAAAGGATAGCGATTATCGGGTGCGGCGGAATGGGCGGAGGCCACGCCATTGCTATCGGCAGCGGAACGGGAAACGCTGTTTACAACGCTGATTCCAGCCGGGAACGTGGGATGAAGATATTTGATACATCGGCCAATACGGATATCAGTACCAGGCTGGAACTGGCCGGAATCTATGATATTAATCCCGACAGAATGAGATGGGCGAGTGAAAAAGGATTTGCACTGTATGACAGCTATGAGAGCATGCTGCAGGATCAATCCGTCGATATCATTCTGATTGCGACGCCTAACCATCTGCATAAGGATATGGCGATTGCGGCGATGAAGGCGGGAAAGCATGTTCTCTGTGAAAAACCGGTTATGATGAACAGCAGGGAACTGGAAGAAGTGATAGAAGTCTCCAGGGAAACAGGAAAACTGTTTTATCCCAGACAGAACAGGCGGTGGGACAGAGATTACCGTATTGTAAAGAAGATCTATGAAGAGAAGCTGGTAGGCAATGTATTCCGGATTGAAAGCCGTGTGCAGGGATCCCGGGGAATTCCCGGTGACTGGAGAAAAGAGAGAGAATTTGGCGGGGGCATGATGCTGGACTGGGGCGTCCATCTTCTGGACAGGCTGCTTTTTATGATACCGGACAAGGTTGAAACTGTTAACTGCCGTCTTTCCTATGTTCTGAAAGAGGAAGTGGATGACGGTTTTACCATGTTTCTTACATTTGCAGGCGGTTTAAGCGCGCTGGTGGAGGTCGGAACGTGCAACTTCATTTCTCTGCCCCTCTGGTATGTCGGCGGAGACAGGGGAAGCGCGGTGATTGACAACTGGAAATGTGAAGGAAAAATGGTGCAGCTGTCTTCCTGGGAGGATAAGGATACGCTTCCTATTATGGCGGGAGCGGGGCTTACAAAGACCATGGCGCCCCGCGATCAAAAATCTCTTATCACGCTGCCGCTTCCGGATGTGGTCTACGACGATAACGAATTGTACAGTAATGTAGTGGATGCGGTGAACGGTGTGGCAGAACCGTGTGTAACGGCAGAGCAGGCCCTTCGGGTTATGCGTCTGATGGAAGCGGCAATCCGTTCTTCCGAAGAAGGGAAGACCGTAAGGGTTGACGGATAACCGGCACTGCATGTGCCGGCAGGTATGAGAAGGAGAAGCTCGCATGGGACGAAAAAGGTATGCGTTTGTGGGAACATGGAAAGATTTTGGCGGCCATGGAGAGGGGATTTACGTCTATGAGCTGGATCCGGAGACTGGGGATATGAAGGAGACAGATCACCTGCGTGGTTTCAGAAATAACAGTATCTTAAGCATTTCTCCCGATAAAAGGCGTTTATACGCCACAATTGAGGACAAAAACTACCAGGATCAGTGGGGGGCCGGCGGAGGTGTGCTGGCGCTTGCCTTCGATGCAGAGAAGGGAAAGCTGTCGGTGCTGAATGAGAGGTCTGCGCTGGGAGCGTGTACCAGTTATATCAGCGCAGACCCTGCCGGGCAGTATGTACTGATTACAAACCATGGTTCAGGACTGGATGTGATTACCAGAGTGGTTCCGGACGGGACGGGCGGGTATAAAATTGTCAACGAGTACGACGATTCTACACTGGTTCTCTTTCGGCTGTGCGGGGACGGAAGCATAGGGGAGGTCTGCGACCTGCACAAGCATGAGGGAAAAGGTGGCCTGAAGGTTCGCGGGCAGATGTGCTCCCATCTTCATTCGGTGAATTTTGATCCGTCGGGACAATGGGTTCTCGTCTGTGATAAGGGTTGTGACCGGATCTATGTGTATCGAATGAACCGGGAAAAAGGGATTTTAGAGCCGTCTCCCAGAACGGTCGTTCACACCAGACCGGGTACGGCGCCGCGGCATCTGGAGTTTCACCCGTATGCACCGTACTGCTTCGTCAATCACGAGACGGCCAGTGCTGTGACCTCCTATTACTTTGATGCCGGGACAGGGACGCTGCGAGAGGCGGATTACCAGCCGATGATTCCCATGGATCTGTCTGTAAAGGCAGAATTGATCGGGGATACCTATGGTTCGCCTGCAGATATCCATGTCCATCCGGGCGGACAATTCCTGTATTCAAGCCAGCGGAGCAGCTACCATACTGGACAGGGGACAGACTGTATCGCTGTATTCCGGATTGACCCTGAAAACGGGCGTCTGGAGAGGACATCGATTGCTGTGATGGAGGGGCCGTGTCCGAGAGGATTTGCCATTGAACCAGACGGCCGTTTTTTGTATGTTGGAAATCAATATTTAGATACCATCTGCCGTTACCGCATTGATCCTGTTACCGGCGGGCTGACGGACAGACAAACAGTTGCCCATGCGGCAACACCAACCTGTATCCGTATTGTGGATATTTAAAGATGGAGGAGAAGATGGAATATAAAGCAGTATTGGAAGATCCCAAGGAACTGGAGCGTCTGGTTTACAGCGCCCGGTCCTGCTGGGAGCAGTATTTGATTGTTGACGGAAGCTTGAAAAATGACGTGCAGGGAGACGCCGTAACCGGCTGTACCCTGGCAATCCGCACCTGCTGGTACCGTTCTCTGGCTGTTACTTTAATCAGACGGCTGGAGGTCAGAATCGACGGAAAACTGATTCCGCAGGAGGATATTTTCTTTCAGGTAGAGGATAATCCTCATATGTACCGGCTGGATGAGATTGGACCGGAGCAGTCGGAGGAATACTGGTATCTCAATAAATACGGATATCTGCATTTGAGACTGCCCGGCGGCCTTTCAAAAGGGCCACATATAACAGAGGTTTTGCTGGAAGTATTTGTAACCTATCATAATTATCCGGACGCTACGTATCAGAAAAAAATACTGTTGGTGGAATGACTGGGGGAGAGATAAAATGAAGCTTTCTATTTCGTTATATAGTTTTGCGAGGGAATATTTTGACCGGAAATACACGCTGGAGCAGTGTATCGCTAAAGCGGCGGAAATCGGCTATCAGGGGATTGAGATTATCGGCCCTCAGATGATCGACAACTATCCGAATCCTACGGAAGAGTTTTACGAGAACTGGCATCAATGGATGAAAAAATATAATGTGGAGCCGGTCTGTCTGGATGTATTCAATGAGTACATGGTATTAAAGAACAGAAAGATGACGGACGAGGAACAGTGTGAGCAGCTGCGGAGGGATATCCGGATTGCCAGCAGAATGGGGATTCATGTGGTAAGAGTTATGAATCTGTACACTCCGGAGCAGCTGGAAGCATGTATCCCGGAGGCGGAAAGGTATGATGTGACGCTTTCGCTGGAGGTGCACGGTCCTAAGCTCTTAAACGATCCTTCTGTTTTAAAGTACTTAGAGATGATTGACAGGAATAAAACAACGAGAGTCAGCATCTGCCCCGATATCAGCGTATTCCAGTACAGCGTGCCGCCGAGAATGCTTCGCTATTACGTGGCGAAGGGCGCCAGCGTAGAGCTGGCGGAATATTGCAGAACAGCGTATGAAGAAGGTGTTGATATTGATACGGCAATGGAAACCTGCAGAAAACTGGGGGGAACGCCGCTTGACGTGCTTATGGTAAAGAACTGCTGCCAGGGGTCGAAAAGCGATTATAAGTATCTGGAAGAGTTTGCGCCATATATTACACATGTGCATGCCAAGTGCTTCGATGAACTGACTCCGGAGGGGAAAGATCCGACCTTTGACTGTGAGCGGATTGCAGGGATTCTTAAGAAGAATGGGTATGAAGGTTATATATCGACGGAGTGCGAGGCGTTTCAGTATGAGCCGTGGCAGCTGGTTACGGAGACTCTGTTGGAGCAGCATTGTGCGATGTGGCATAAGTTGATTAGTTAGGGGGAAAGACAGCCATATGTCTGCTGACGCAGAGTGTGGCTGTCTTTCATTTATCATTCGAGTTTTCAGATGCATTTTTGTGCAATCTCATAAACTTCGTGATCTTCCCCGGCGCCGATGCTGATAGCCGATATATTATCTTGCTATACAAACAATAAATGTAAAAAATGCTGTTGTGTTATTTGCAGATTGTTGTTATAATCCCGTCTTTGACAGTTTTTTTAACAAAACACCGCTATAATGCCCATTCTATCAGGGTTTTACAGCGGTGTTGTTTCGTTTTGATATATAGTCTTTTTCTTGCTTCTGGGAAACGTTATAAATTTTAACTAGCTTGTCTTCTTTTTGCTCAATTTCTGGATCTCTCTCATCCTGCTTTTGGTGAGGAACTCATAGTCGGTTTCAAAACCGCTTATTTTGTGCAGTTCATCTGTCAATTTCGTGGATTCGTATATAGGGATAAAACCTTGTCCCTGTACATCTGCAAAGGCAAATCCTTTTAGGGCAGAAACGATTTCCTCACAGGTGTACCGCTTATTAAGCTTGTTTTCCAAACACCGGTAAACGAGTAATGCCAAAAAACAGATGAGAAAGTGGGCCTTGATGCGGTCTTCTCTTTGTACATATACAGGTCTTGCGGAAAAATCCGTCTTCATGATCCGAAAACAGGTCTCTATCTGCCATCTGCGTTCACTTACCTTTAGGATCTCTCCCGGATCATCTTCAAATAAATCCGTGCAGACGGCATAAAGGCCGTCATACCTTGCCTCCTCCACAATCTTTTGTTCATCCAGAACATACCGGATGTCTGCGCTCTCCCCATCTTTCGTAACTGCTGATTTACCAATGAATCTTGCGGGATCATTTGGATTCTTCCCTGTTTTTTTATGATTTCCGTCTGCAAGCATGGCTTTTGCCCGCTCCACCTGTTTTTCTCTGACTTCCCTCTGGTAGGCGGCATACTTGGGGGAATAGGTGATCAGGAGCCGGTGCTCCATTTTCCTGGTGCTGTATGGCTCTTCTTTATAGAAAAGCTCATCAGAATCCTTTTCCGTGATCGTATCAAGGTCTGTGAGCCGGTTGTCGGAAAGCCTTCGGAATCTTTTGCGGTTAAGCGCCAGTTCCCTGTATTCCACCGGAAGTTTTTTTATCGACTGTGTGATGATATAAGAACGGTTCCTGGTGTGGTTATAGAGCCGGTTGTTTTCTGAGCCTAAACCGGCATCTGAGCAGAAGATAAACCGTTCACAGCCAAACTCCTCAATGACCTTTTTTTCAAGAGGCTTTAAGGACTTTTGTTCATTCTCATTCCCCGGAAACAGACGGAAGGCCAGGGGGATCCCGTCTCTATCCGTAAAAAGTCCCATTTGTACAATCGGATTGGGACGATGCTCTTTACTTTTCCCGTACTTTTTATTGCCGTCCTCCTGTTCGATCTCAAAGTAAAAGTTCGTACAGTCATAATAGAGAACCCGGTCATTCCGTTCCAGAATGGATTTTGAATTCTTATAGACCTCTGCCTGAATAAGATCACATTCCTCAGAAAGAACAGTCAAAGCCCGGTAGACATCGTGCAGTTCATAGGCAGGTGCCTCTAAAAATCCTTTGGCAGCTTCATAGGAGGACCGCTTGCTGCCAGGATCTAACACCCTTGTATAGATCAGATCGGACAGGATCGCGTTCAGATCATAGGTATAGTGATGTTTGTCCCGTATTTTTCTGCAGATCCGGTTTAGCCCTAATTCGTAGTAAATGGACTGTAAGAAGAGGTAGCCGCCTTGAAAGTTGCGCCTCTGCCCATGTGGAATCTTCCGGTTAGGGTGAAATACAATGGGGATACAATGACTTTCTTTTTCCAGTTCATACCGTTCCGTTTCGATACGTGCCTGTTCCTTAGCCCATTTCATGACATCCTCACGGGAAGGGCCGTGCTCCGCTAATAAATCTTTTAATGTACCGAGCTTTCGTATGGTTCTTGATGTAGATTTACCATTTCCGTCAATATAAGACTGCTTAATATAGAAAGACTCTGCGTTCTTAGACTTTGATATGCTAACCTTCATAATGATCACCTCTATCTAAATAGTATACCATAAAAAGACCAAAAAGCCTATATATAAAAACAATAAAGTTGACAAAAAAATATAAGTCATTACTGGCTTACACGCTGATTTTTATAGTTAGGGGTGTCAAAGACCCGATTATAATTAGATTCAGCCATCTTATATCTCAGAGTAGTGTCGGCCTCAATCTGCCAGCCAAATCCAAACTTCTTTTTATTCCAATATATGTGTGTGATTGTTAAACATAAATACTGTACCGCATAACCAGATCAGCGCTAGGGCAGGATAGGGCGTAAACGGCAGCACAGCGCCATTTTACCATTAAACGGATTACGGCCGGATGGTGACAGAACCGTCCGCCGCGTGTTACAATGGAGGCTGTTGAAAACCATGTGCGGTTTTGGTTCATTGCCGTCGTTTGAAGATAAAATATAAGGAGTACGAACGGGAAAGTATGGATAAATATCAGGTATTAAAACAATATTTTGGTTATGATGAATTCCGTGAAGGCCAGGAGCTGTTAATCGACAGCATCTTAAGCGGCCGGGATACGCTGGGGATCATGCCGACCGGAGCTGGAAAATCGCTGTGCTTCCAGATCCCGGCGCTTATGATGGAGGGGATTACGCTGGTGATCTCGCCGCTGATTTCTCTTATGAAAGACCAGGTGGAGGCGCTAAACCAGGCCGGGATCCATGCTGCCTATTTAAACAGTTCTCTGACGGCTTCCCAGTATTACCGCGCACTGGCCTATGCAAGGGAAGGGCGTTACCCTATTATCTATGTTGCACCGGAGCGTCTGGTGACGGAAGAATTTCTGGATTTTGCATTGAATACGAAGATTTCCATGGTAGCGGTGGATGAGGCCCACTGTGTGTCCCAGTGGGGGCAGGATTTCAGACCCAGCTATTTGAAGATTGTGGAATTCATCGACCGGCTGAACGTTCGTCCGGTCGTCAGCGCGTTTACGGCGACGGCGACGAAAGAGGTAAGGGACGATATCAGCGACATCCTGATGCTGCGGGAGCCGACGGTACTCACGACGGGCTTCGACCGTCCGAATCTCTATTTCGGAGTCCAGGCACCGAAGGACAAGTATGCGACCATGAAGAATTTCCTGGAACTGCATCCGGGACAGAGTGGCGTGATCTACTGCCTGACCAGAAAAAATGTGGAGGAGGTCAGCGATAAGCTGCGGGCGGACGGATTCTCTGTTACAAGGTACCATGCCGGATTAAGCGATGCGGAGCGTAAGAAGAATCAGGAGGATTTTATCTACGACAGGGCGGCGATCGTTGTGGCGACCAATGCTTTTGGCATGGGAATTGATAAATCCAATGTCCGCTTTGTAATCCATTATAATATGCCGAAGAATATGGAGAGCTATTATCAGGAGGCAGGCAGAGCCGGGCGAGACGGAGAACCGGCAGAATGTATCCTGCTTTACGGCGGCCAGGATGTGATCACAAACCAGCTGTTTATCGATAACAACCGGGATAATCAGGAACTGGACGCGGTTACCCGCGCTATCGTCCAGGAGAGAGACCGGGAACGGCTTCGCAGGATGACGTTTTACTGCTTTACGAATGAGTGTCTGCGGGATTACATATTGAGGTATTTTGGTGAGTATGGTGAAAACTACTGCGGAAACTGTTCCAACTGTTTAAGCCAGTTTGAAACGGTGGATGTGACGGATATCGCAAAAGGGATCATCGGATGCGTGGAGAGCAGCAGACAGAGATACGGCACGAACGTGATTATTGATACGGTGCACGGAGCCAATACGGCAAAGATCAGACAGTATCATATGGATGAAAATCCCCACTACTCGGAACTTGCCAAAGTGCCGTCCTACAAGCTGAGACAGGTGATAAACTACCTTCAGCTCAACGAATACCTTGCGGTGACCAATGACGAATACGCGGTCGTTAAGCTGACTGAGAAATCCAGGGCTGTGCTGGAAGAGGGCGAACCCGTTGTCATGAAGATGGCAAAGGAACAGGAGCATCCTGCGAAGGTGAAAGCAGAAAAAGGAAAGAAGAGCCGGAAAGGGCTGGCGGCCGGTCTTTCGGAAGTCGGTTTTTCAGAAAGCGACGAAGCGCTGTTCGATCAGCTCCGCGCGCTGCGTTCCGAAATCGCGAAAGAGGAGAAAGTTCCGCCGTATATTGTATTCTCTGATAAGACGCTGACTCACATGTGTGTGATAAAACCCAAAACCAGGGCAGAGATGCTGACGGTAACCGGGGTTGGGGAATTTAAGTTTGAAAAGTATGGGGAAAGGTTTTTGGAGTGTATCAGGGCGGAGACTGGAGCAGCTCACGCGGAAACAGCAGAGAATCTTTCAGAAAGGGCTGCTGATCGCGCGTTCGGAGACTCTGCGGTATCTCCAGCAGCGGATTATGACGAAGGCTTCGCCGGCGATGATCTGTATTTCAGCAGTGACAGCGGAGAGTTTGATGACTGGTCTCTGGACGATGTTATGGCAGCATGGGAGAGCGGAAGCCAGGAGCCGCTGAAGCAGGAGGAACCACCGGTTGAGGCCGCTGCTGTAAAAAAGAAGAAGGGGAAATCAGCCAAAACGGAATTTGTCATGACCCGGGAGCTTGCAGATGAACTTCACTATTCGGAACGGGTCTCTTTAAGTGATTTTATAGGACAGATCAATGATCTTCGGGATGAAGACACCATGAAACGGCTGACGATCAAATCGGTAGAGCAAAAGCTGATCGAGGACGGATATTATGAAGAACAGTTTTTTAATGGGATGAAGCGGAAGCGTTTGACGGAGGCCGGAGAAGCGTTCGGTATTGAATCGGAGAAGCGTCTGAGTGAAAAGGGAAACGAGTACGATGTGTTTTTCTATACGGAGAAAGCGCAGCGGGCCATTACGGCATGGCTGCTGGAATCTGTATGAAATAAGGGCGGAGAAAAACAAAAACTTGCCGAGTTAAAGCGTCAAATGGCTAAAATCAGTAAAAATTTATCTTTTTCATGAAAATACTAGCATGAGTTATTTTTTTGACCCGGCGTATGGGATATGATAGAAAAATAAAATGTGTTAAAAAAATAACTATTGGAGGGCAACACGGTATGGAAACGAAAGAGAAGGTGCAAAAGACGCTAAACGGGATTCAGTCTGCGGTACTTTTGCTGCTAATTGTGGCTGCGGTTGCGGTCTGTATCCGCTTTAAAGTTGGCGGACCGATGATAGGGCTGTTTTTCAGCTGGCTCATCATCTATCTGTTCTGTATTGGACTAAAGATTGACTATGAACATGTGAAAGCAGGCGCATTTGACGCGTTGAAGGTAGTTCTGCCTACCATGACGATTTTAATGGCGATTGGTGTTTTGATCGGAACATGGATGGCTTCCGGAACGATTCCCACGATTATTGTGTATGGATTGAAATCGATTAATCCGGCATTTTTACTGACCTTTACTCTGATTTTTACGGCGGTGCTCAGCCTGGTGACGGGAACCTCATACGGTTCCGCGGGCAGTGCCGGTGTGGCGATGATGGCAATCGGCAATGCCATGGGGATCAATCCGGGAATGGTGGCCGGTGCGGTAATCTGCGGAGCCATGTTTGGAGACAAGCTGAGCCCGTTTTCCGATACGACCAACCTGGCTCCGGCCGTGGCGGGGGCGAAGCTGGGAGATCATATTAAGAGCATGCTCTGGACGACGCTTCCTCCGATGCTGATCAGTATCGTTGTCTTTACGGTTCTGGGAATCAGCCAGACGAACGGCGGATATGATCCGGGAGATTTGAATGTTTATATCGATTATCTGCAGGGAGCGTTCCACATTGGCTGGACGACCCTGATCCCGGCAGTCTTGATTATCGTTCTGTTAATGTTCCGGGTAGGTGCGTTTGAAGCGCTGGGAATCGGCGCTGTCGCAGGCGCGCTGGTGGCAGTCTTTGTCCAGGGGGTGGATCTGCGTTCCATTCTGAAGATCTGTTACGATGGATTTACCAGTGATACAGAGATTGGAGTGTTAAAATCTATCCTGAACAGAGGCGGTATGGCCAGTATGCTTCAGTATGTGGCTATCATCACCTTTGCAGTGGGCATGGGCGGCATGCTTGACCGGCTGGGGGTACTGAATAATATTCTTTCCGTCTTCGTAAAACGGATCAACAGTGACGGTTCCCTGGTTCTGGCCACACTTCTGACCGGTTATGTTACCAGCATTGTCAGCTGTTCCAGCCCGATGTCTCACGTACTGACAGGGCGTCTGATGCAGCCTCTCTTTAAAGAACGGGGGATTGAACCGAGAATTCTTTCCCGATGTTTGGAGGACAGTGGAACGCTGGCAGGCCCCATGATTCCGTGGCATGGATACGGAATTTACATGGCGGGGACCCTGGGAGTCACGTGGGCGCAGTATATCGGGTTTGTTCCCCTTCTGTGGCTGACGCCGCTGTTTTCCATACTGTATGGGTTTACGGGGATTTCCATAAAACGTGTGGCGGATCAGAAGAAAAACAGCGATGGGAAATAACAGATAACGGCTGATATTATAAATAACAGGTGCGTTTTTAACTGCGCACCTGCTGTTTTTAATCTTAGCCGTTATTTTTTTGATATTGTCCGCTGCTGTGCCAGTGCCGTCAGCCGTGCCATGTCGTGAATCACAGTCTGGTGGCCGCGTTTGCTCACAACGCCCATATCCTTTAATTTTCCCATGATCCGTGTTACGGTGATGGTATGAATGCCCAGATAGTTTGCCAGCTCGCTGTAGGAGAAATCCTTGTGAATGACGTAATGGGGGCCTTCGCAGACAGCCAGTTCAGTCAGGGCGTAGCAGAGGCTTACAAAGTTGTCGCCATCCTGAAGGGCATAACAGTGCTTTAATGCATTGTCGTAATGCGCGATGGCAGTCTCAAAGAGCCACCGGTAAAAGCCGGGATGAGACTCCACGTATTCACGGAATGTGTTATATGGTATCTGATACAGCAGGCACGCGGATTTTGCCGTGATTGAAAATGCATAAAAGGTGTCGTCGGGGTAAGATCTGGCGTAGGCCGGTATAAAACCGACGAAGTCACCGGGGAGAAAATACTGATAGATCCGTTCCCTGCCGCCGGGAGAAACGCTGTGGAGTGCACAAAGCCCCTCTTCGAGGCAGTATACGTATTTGTCCAAATGGGCACGATTGTAGAGACAGTCATTTTTCTTTTTACGGGTCAGTGTGCCGAGATCCCGGAGTTCGTTTAAACAGGCGGCGCTTGATTCCATCTTCCATTTCCCCCTCTTATGTATGGCGTTATTCTGATCGTCTACCCCTCTGATACTGTGAGATACCAGGTTCATAGTATACCATATTCGTCTGGAAATAAAAAGAAAAATCATAGCAACTGATATTTTTTGCAGGAAAAAACAATGTTATAATTTTAACAAAATTGACAGGAGGGGCAGTACATTGGAACGAAAAACAATCGGTTATCATCGGATCAGCCATTTGGTGGAGCGTCAGTATCAGAACGAAGAAGCTATGAGAAAGGAGCTTGAACGCGGGAACTATACCTCAGAGCATCCTTATATCGTGGTAAATCCTTATCTCGTAAATCCGCTGACGGCCATGATTTTATTTAAAACAGAAAAAGAAGAGGCAGTGACTCTGACTGTAAAGGGGAAAGAAGCTGCCGGTGATATTACCCATACATTTCCGAAGGCAAAGGAGCAGATCCTTCCGGTGCTTGGGCTCTATCCGGAGTATGATAATACGGTTGTGATTGCGCTGGAGGACGGAACGGCTTACGAAGTAACTGTGACCACGGAACAGATTGAAAATATGCCGTACCAGGCGGATTATATCAACACAACAAGTGATTATATGAATGGGCAGCTGATGTTCGTGACACCTGCCGGGGATTCACTGGCCGGAGGCTATGACTATCGGGGAGACTGCCGCTGGCATCTGGTGGAGCCGTTTATATTTGACATGAAGCCTGCCGCAAACGGCCGCATTCTCATTGGCTCCAACCGGCTTTTAAACATGCCTTACTACACGGCGGGCGTCTGTGAAATGGACCTGGTGGGAAAAATATATACGGAGTACTGCATTCCGGGCGGCTACCATCACGACCAGTTCGAGATGGAGGACGGAAATCTGCTGATCCTGACTCAGGAGAAAAATGCAGCCACAGCAGAGGACATGTGCGTGCTGGTGGACCGGAAAAGCGGAAAAATCATCAAATCATGGGATTACAAAAAGGTTCTTCCCCAGCAGGCGGCGAAGTCCGGGAGCTGGTCGGAACACGACTGGTTCCACAACAACGCGGTGTGGTATGACAGGCGGACGAATTCCCTGACGCTCTCAGGCAGACATCAGGATGCGGTCATCAATATCGATTTTGAGACGGGAGAACTCAACTGGATCATCGGAGACCCGGAGGGGTGGCCGGAAGATCTGGTAAGCCGTTATTTCTTTACCCCGGCAGGCGGCGGTGACTTTGACTGGCAGTATGAACAGCACGCCTGCATGATGCTTCCGGATGGCGATATTATGATGTTTGACAACGGCCACTGGAGGGCAAAGAATAAGGAGCAGTACAGGCTCAACCGGGATAATTTCTCCAGAGGAGTCCGCTACCACATTGATACGGAGAGGATGACGATTGAGCAGGTATGGCAGTTTGGAAAAGAGCGGAAGAATGACTTCTTCTCATCCTATATTTCCAATGTGGAATATTATCGTGACGGCTACTATCTGGTACATTCCGGCGGAATGGGGTATAATCATGGTGTTACTTGTGAGGAACTTCCGGTCTATATGAATCTGGAGGATCCGGAATGCGTATTAAAGAGCATTACCGTAGAAATCATGGACGGAGAACTGGTGTATGAGATGCATCTGCCATCCAATTATTACCGTGCCGAGAAGATGAGCCTGTACCGGGAAGGAGCCAATTTAGACCTGGGAAAGGGCAGAGTCGTAGGAAATCTGGGAGTGACAGGCGAGTTTGATACGGAGGTTCCGGCAGAGAACACAGGGGAACTGCTTCCGGAAGCCTGTGAGGCGGTGCTGACGGAAGAGGACGACCGCATCATTTTTAAGGCGAAGTTTAAGAAGGGACAGCTGGTAATGTTCCAGCTGGAAAAGGAAGATGATCCGGAGGAGATCCATCGGTATTTCATCTCCACCAGTGCACAGAAGTTTCTGGCGATGTGTTCCGGCACCTTCCTGCCCAAGGATGACAGGGAAGTGACGTTAAACGTCGACAAAGAGGGCCTGAACGGCACCTTTGATGTGCGTGTCATCATTGACGACAGCAAGTATGAGACCGGGCTGAAGCTGAAGTTCTAAATGATCTGGACAAGTCGAAGAGGTCGGCGGTAAGATTCTGAATATTAGAAAAGTACTATCAATACAAAGGGGAAGTGAGCGGACAATGAGTAAGAAAATAGGAAAGATACTCGGAATTGTGCTGGGAAATGGGATCTTTGCGCTGGGGCTTTCGGCGTTTTCCATCCCGAACCATTTCCTGGTGGGAGGCGCAACGGGAATTGCCAGAAGTGTACAGCATTTTGCACATCTGGACGTGTCGGTGACGGTGGCAGCCCTCAATGTGGTTATGTTTTTACTGGGATTTTATATTCTGGGAAAGCGGTTTGCGCTGACCACCATTGTCAGCACCCTTGTATTTCCCGTGTTTCTTAACCAGTTTCTGAAGATTGAGGCGTTCAGCCACTTAACGGGGGACCGGCTCCTGGCGGCGCTGTTTGGCGGTATGCTGACGGGGCTGGGACTGGGAATCGTTATGCGGCTGGGCGGTTCTACCGGCGGTATGGATATTCCGCCGCTGATTCTCAATAAGAAATTCCGGATTCCGGTGGCGTTGTCCATGTACTTCTTTGACATTTTCATCCTGCTGTCTCAGATGATATTTTCCAATACGGAAGAGATTCTCTATGGAATCATGTCCGTACTGCTGACCTCCATCGTCTTAAACCAGGTGCTGGTGTTTGGTGCCGGTGATGTGCAGGTGCTGATTATCAGCCGGGAGTATGAGCGGATCAATGAGATTATCCAGACGGATTTGGACCGCGGCTCCACCTTCCTGCCCATCCAGACCGGATTTGAAAAGCTGGATCAGAAGGCAGTTCTATGCGTGCTTCCGAACCGGGAAATGAGCCACTTAAATCACTGCGTGCAGGAGATTGATCCGAAGGCGTTTATTATCATCAATGGTGTGCGCGAGGTAAGGGGACGGGGATTTACGCTGGATAAGCATCTGGTGTGATGAGGCAGATTCGACGGATTATGGTGTGCCGAAGGACGGTGCATGGGAGAGATTACTGTACCCGGATGCAGGGGGGGCAGGCCGATTCTTAAACGGAACCGGCCTGCCCCATTCTGCAGTCTGCATATGCTGCCGGCCGTGCAGGAGCAGATTCGCAACTGTACTGGTACATGTGCTTCTGAAATAAAAGGACTTCAGCGACTCTGCATCTATTCTCCCATAACCGGCCTGATAAAGAAGCGCAGAATTGCCAGCGCGCTGGCGCCCACGGCTCCGTCTGCGGCCCCATACGGCAGGATTTCCACGTTGCCTGCATAGGTGCGGTCCACGAATATCAGCTGCCGCTCGATGTAATCCATCAGTTCGTTCTGAATGTCCTGGTTGTCAAAGAGCTGGCCATGCAGAAAGATCTTGCCCGGATTGGTGATGATGGCGATATTGGAAATGGTGATGCCCAGGTATTTCAGCGCCTCCGCGATATACATTCCGATGACGGGATCGCCCATGGAATAGGCGGTGGTGATCGTCTCGATGGTAATCTGGGAATCGTCGGATACGAGACTTCTCAATATGGTATTCGGCGTGTTCCGGTACAACAGCCTTGCGTTCCGGATTAAGTGGTTTTCGCTGGCGTACGTCTGGAGACAGCCGTATTTGCCGCACTCACAGCGGCGCCCGCCCTCGCTTACAATGGTGTGGCCGATCTCTCCTGCCACATAATTTTCGCCCAGGAACATCTCGCCGTCTACGACGCTGGCGCAGAACATTCCCATGCCTACGTGGAAAAATGCGAAGCTGTCGGGGCTTTCCTGCGGGGAAAAGAGATATTCGCCAAGGGCCATGCACCGGGCGTTATTCTCGCAGACGATGGGGAGTGGAAGCTCCTGTTCAATCCGCTTCGGGTCGAAATTCTGCCAGGTCTTCCGGTTGGTAATCAGGCTGGAAGCGCTCCCGTTCATGTGGCCTGGAACCGCTGCTCCGATACCGACGATCTCGTCCCATGAAATTCCGGACTCCGCGACCAGATCCTTTACACCGCCGATAATGGCGTCGGTAATTCTGCCGGCCAGTTCCTCGTTAAATGGTTCTGTACGCTGGAAACGGATTCGTCCCTTTAAGTCCGTGATACAGATGACGAGAGCCTTCTGGGTAAACTCCAAACCGATGCTGTAAGCCCTGTCAGGTATGATGTCGATCAGGACACGCTTGCGTCCCGAGGAGGCCTCATCGGTCGAGACCTCTCCCAGTTCCCTCACAAATCCCTCTGAAATCAGCGTGGTAACGTTCATGGTTACTGTTGCAGGCGTGATCTCAGTCTCTTCGGCAATATCCGTTCGGGCAATGGGCGCGTTCCGGTAAATACACTCCAATATCCGGCTCCGGTTGGATGCTTTCTTCTTTTTCCCCTTGTACATGGCTGCAGCGACCTCATTCTTCCATAATTTTCAAACACGCTCTGGGGCATGTCGTGGTTCTTCCCACTCTAAAGTGTGCTGATGAGCGGTTCTTCCAACAGAAAGCCGGTGTATTTGGTGGATACTTCGGTGACGCGGTACACATCGAGACACTCCTGGAATTCCGTTTCCCGTTCGCAGATCATATGCTGGAACTGCCGCCAGCATTCCTGCGCTTCCAATTCCTCTCCCCCGGCCAGCTTCATCAGCGCTTTCCCTAATCGTAAACTATATTCTCGGTGGTAGTCAAGATATTTCCAAAATAAATTTTGTGCGTCGGTAAGACTGTCCGTGCCTTCCTGCCCGGGGAGGGGGGCGTGCTCTGCGAGGCGGATCAATTCTTTCATGGCGGCTGCCTCTCTTGGGTCCTTCCGATCCTCTTTTCCGTTAAAATAGTCGCAGCTGCACAGGGAGGACAGCTTTGTTAAATAAGAAAGAACCTGTTCCCAGCCAGGCCCGTAGGCGGCACGGAAGTACTCTTCCTTCAGCTCCCCGAATGTTACGTCGGCGTCAAAGAGCATGCGGCCCATGACGTAAGCCGGAAATGCGTTGGGGAGGCAGACCCGGAGCTCCTGGCAGCTGATATAGCCGTCCAGTCCCATCTGTTTCAGCTTCCGGATGTCCTGGCCGATGATTTCGGCTATATGGATGTAGCCGAAATCACCGTAATGCGCCCGGCCCAGCGGATAGTCGTATACAAAGCCTTCGCCGTGGAAACAGTTCTGCCATGATTTTAAGAATACCATGTTCTCATCAAGCCCCACAGGAAGTGTGATCCGGTTTCTTTCGTAGGCCGGAGCGGGCCCGTAGGTATCCTTAAGCTGGTAGGAATGCTCGAACGTACGGCTGATGGGGGCGAACATCAGGAGAAAACGGTCCGGATTGCGGAAAGCTTCCTTTACAGGCGGCCATAAGAGCTCCTGATAGAGCAGAAAGACGATTTTTGTGTCAAGGTGCAGTCCGGTCAGCTTCTCGTCGATCCGGTTTAAAATCCGTATGTACTGGTCTGTGGGCAGTTGGGTCCGGCAGGCCTCGCACTCGCAGATATTGTTAAATTCATCCGCCAGCCATACGTGGACGCAGGAGATAGCCGGATGTTGTATACAGTATTCCACAACCCGGTCGGAAAATTTTTCGATCACGGTCTCGTTGGAATAGCAGAGATTGGTGTTCATGGGAACTCCGTGAAATAATTCGCGTTTTCCATTTATGCAGGCGGCGAGCGGAGCGGTCTCCGGCGGAAGCGGTTCGGAAGCCGCTTTCCAGTCGGCGCAGGGGAAGCCAAGCACGTCTCCGGTCCAGCCGTGGCCTGCCTGATGGAGAAGGAGGCCGCGCTCCTGAAGCGCTTCTTCGATTCGGGTGGTAAAGGCGGCGGCAGTCTCCCTTGTAAATTCCTCCGGCTTCAGAAGGGGATTCATCTCGTGGTGATACCAGCGGGCCATAAAGGTATAGGGCAGCTGGAACTGCAGAAAGAAGCTGTTGCAGCCCAGCTTCGGCAGCCAGTCGATGTAATCCAGAATATTTTCCAGAGAATTGGCTCCCTCGATGCAGACGCCCCGGTGACGCAGCGCCGCCTGTTTCTGACAGCTGGCGGAGAGCTGTTCTTTCTTATATAAAGAAGGAAAGGATTCGTGCTTCCTGCCGGGAGCGGGGAAACGGCAGCCGAGAAGCCATAAATACTGGTAAACGCCGAGAAGAACACTGCGGTCATTGCTTCCCGAGATGGTGCCTCCCATCGGGGTGACGTCGATGGAGTATGCATCCTCACTGTTCTTCGGGTTTTTCAGCGATTCAAGCCGAAGCGTGACTTCGTCTGACCGGCAATTCTGGTTATTTGTTATAATTATTGAATCCGCAACTATTTTCGCCAGGCACCGGGCCAGCTCCTGCGCCGCAAAAACGACAGGCGAACCGGAATGCGAGGAATATAAAATGTTGATCGTCATAAAAATCCTCCTGAAATGCAACTGATAATTAATTATATTTTATAAGTATTATAACAAAAAACAAGAATAAAAATATATGTATAAAATGCACAATAAAATAGTGGAAAAAGTGATGTTATAAACAAAAATACATTATTTATCGATTATGTATTGCATGAAATATAGAAAAGTGTTATATTGTAACCAGCAAAAGCAACGCCTAATTGATTATAAAAAATAATTAAAAGGAAGAAAGAGAGGGCTTTCCATGAAAGGACAGTTTTCAGGTGCTTCGAAGGTCAGGTTAACGGACCGCAGAAAGAAGCAGAGAAGGCGCATAAACATGTGGTGCTGGATTTTTATGATTCCCACCATGATACTCTACATACTGTTTCAGGGGTATCCGATACTTTCCAGTATTTTCTATTCCACCCTGGACTGGTCGGGAATGACATCAAACGCCCTGTTCATCGGACTGGACAACTTTAAAGAACTGTTACAGGACAAATACTTCTTTAACGCGGTGGCAAACAGCTTTAAGTATATGATCATGGCCGTTCCGCTGCAGCTGGTGATTTCACTGGCGCTGGCCTACATCTTTAACAGCATCTTAAAGAAGGGCGCCACATTTTTCAGAACCGTGTTTTTCCTGCCTGTTATTACGACGGCTTCCATCGTGGGAATTATCATGATGTTTATCTTCGGCGGCACGGGTTCCATCAATCAGTTTCTGTCTCTCTTCGGAGTGAGGGGATTGAACTGGCTGGGCAATGCCAACACGGCGCTGATCGTGGTGGTGCTCATCGGTGTCTGGAAGGACTCAGGTACCTTTATGATCTACTGGCTGGCGGCGCTGCAGAGCGTATCCCAGGATGTCTATGAGGCGGCGACCATCGACGGTGCCAACAAATGGCAGACCTTTCTCCACGTGGTCTTCCCTCTGATTATTCCCATCGGCGGCGTGATTACCGTGCTCTGTATCATCAGCTCCTTAAAGGTGTTCTACTTAATTCAGACCATGACCAATGGCGGACCGTTTTATTCCACGGACGTGGCGGCTACCTTCGTATACCGGACGGCTTACGCAAGCAGCAGCGGAATGCCCAGACTGGGTTACGCCAGTGCCGCGGCCATGACATTTGGAATCATCGTCGTGGTAATCGGAACTGTGGGCAATGTGGTAAAGACAGCGTTCCAGAAGAAGAACGCGATATAGGAGGAACATATGGAAAGAACATCGATTTTAAGTAAGGTGGGGAAGACCGCCCTTTACGCGGTCCTGGCTGTGGCTTCCTTTCTGTGGATTTACCCGTTTCTCTGGATGATTTCGGCCTCCTTCAAGACGCAGAATGAATTTTTTGCAAGCGGACTGAACCTGATTCCCCAGTCCTTAAACCTGGATAATTTTATCCGTGCATGGAACAATGCGAATTTCGGTATTTACTTTAAAAATTCCATCATCGTGACGGTATCGGTTGTGGTGATTGTGCTCTTGAGCACCTCCCTGGCCGGATACGTCATGGGCCGCTATTCCTTTGTGGGGAAAGGCCTGATTATGAAAATATTTATGGCCAGCATCACGATTCCTCTGGTGTTTACCGTGATCCCGATCTACGAGCTGTTAAAAAATATGGGCCTGTCCCAGAGCCTGGTGGGTCTGATCCTGGCGGAGTCAGGCGGCGGCCATGTGATCTTCCTGATGCTGTTTTCCAGCTTCTATGCCTCGATTCCCAATGAGATGGAAGAGGCGGCCACCATTGACGGTGCAAATTTCGTCCAGACCTATGGAAGCGTCATGTTTCCACTGGCCAAACCCATCATGGTAACCGTGGTGATCATGCAGTTTATCTGGACGTGGAATTCCTTTTTACTGCCTCTTATCATTACGCTTAACAACCCGTCCCTGCGGACGCTGGCGGTGGGGCTTTATGCCTTACGGGGTGAAAATGTGGTTGACTGGACCGGAATAGCCGCCGGAGCCAGTATTGCAATCGTGCCGGTGATCTGTGTGTTCATTGCACTGCAGAGGTATTTTGTAGACGGAATTGCCGGAGCGGTAAAGAGCTGAGTCTCAAAACAGAGTTCAGAAAATGGAAGCAAAGTAATTCAAAGAAAGAAACTCAAATTATTAAAGAAACTCAAATAAAGCCTGCAAATAAAAAGTCAATAGGAAAATGAAAAATTTTCAAAATTTATTGTTGATTGAATTTCAGGTACAACAAATAGACCACCGTTATCCGCTGGTCTGAAAGGATGTGGTATCCCTTATTCTGGAAGAGACATAAGATATTCTTTTACTCTTCCGTAATAGATTCGCAGAAACTTATTGGCGCCTGCGGTCATGTAGACATAGTAAGGCTTTCCCTGGGCACGTTTCTTATCAATAAACGCATATACAGGGTCATCCTGCGGTTTTGTTTTGATGAGACAGTCCATGACCTGGAATAAGGTTTTTCTAAGGGAAGATGAGCCACGTTTGGAAGTTGGAACACTTTTTTGTTCATAGGTTCCTGATTCATTGACATCTGGGTCTACACCAGCAAATGCAGTGATAGCCCCTTTATGGGAGAAACGTGTGACATCTCCGATTTCAGCCATAAGCTGGGGGCCAAGAGACGGACCGACACCTTTCATTCCCATAACGACGGGATATTCAGGCAGCTTGGCGGCTGTTTCATTCATTAGGGTGCGGAGTTCTTCCACGGTCTTGGAAGCAGTGTTTAATTGTTCTATGGCCTGCTTCACGATCAGCTTGGTTAAATCATCTTTTGGAAGTACAGGAACAAGCTCCCTGGCAGCTCCATAGATTTCTTCAGCTTTATCTCTGCTGAAGTTGTACTTCTTACGTTTGCACCATTTCTGATAATGGTCAACAAATGCGTTTAATGACATTTTACGAATACAGTCCACATGCCAGTATGCAGCGGCAAAATCAACCCACTTCTGGCTGCCGTCCTCACGGGCGGGGCTGTCAAAGTAAGTATTAACCCCCGGGTAAGTCTGATCAAGGATACCGATGAGGTTATTCTTCATAGCTGTTTTGTGTTTCATATAGAACCCAAACTGACGGTTCATAGTCTTTAATTGATTGCGTATTTCGTCCATAAGACTATATTGTTTCAATTCCGTCCAACTGTCAAGAGTGTAACGGGCTATTTTTACAGCATCAGCTTTATCCGATTTCACTTTACGGAGAGAATTGTCTCCGAAATCCTTAATGAGTTTAGGATTTATGGCAGTCACAAAAAGACCTGCCAGAGAGAGTTCACGGGCCAGAGGCTCGTAATAGTGGCCGGTGTGCTCCATAACGATGCGGGATTCCCCTTCGATGGATTTGATCTGTTGAATCAGAGATTGGATGTTACCAGATGTATGCTTGATTTCAAAGGGCGAGGAAACAATTTCCCCATAAGGGCGAAGAATAGCGGCCATGCTTTTGCCTTTGGATACATCAATACCAACTGCGTTCCTGTTCATAAAATTGTCACTCCTTAAGATTATTGCAATGGATAAGTACCAGTTTTACTCATTGCCTATTCCATCTACTGTGGTGTGACACGAACGTACCGAAGGCAGTTCAACCTGCATAAAACGAACGCTGCGAATGAGGAGCTGGTTATCAGTCTTAATTACGGACGCGAGGTCCAAGGAGGAAACCGATATACCGATTGCTCCATCATTATAACAGCTTAAGCAACAAGATGGATAATTCCTTACTGGCTGTAAGGGATATTAACCATAAATACATTGTAGTAGGAGGATATATTTTATGAGAAAAGTAAAGAGAGCCCTTGCGGCAGCGCTGGCCGTGCTTATGGCCGGTTCCTTAAGCGCCTGCGGAGTCAATGTGCAGACGAAGGATGACGCGAATACGACGGCAGCCGTGACAGAGGCAAAGGAAGAGACCGGCGCGGTGGATACGCCGGCCGATGAGAAGGTGACGCTTAAGATCATTGACTGGAGCGACAGCACAAAGGAACGCAGGGAAGCTTTCCACAAGAAATTTATGGAGGAGAATCCCAATGTCACGATTGAATATACGGTTCTGACTGCGGATCAATTTAAGGAAACGGTTATTTCCGCCATCAAGGCGGGGAATGCACCGGATTTATTCCCGCTTCCTTCCGGCATGAAGCTGAGTGCGGCGCTGAAGGAAAACTGGTTTATGCCGATGAACGATTACGTATCCGATGATTTCCTGAATTCTTTTGCGGATGGCGCGCTGAATGAAGGAATTACGACGATTGACGGAAAGACGTATGTACTTCCGGAATCGGCCAATATCATCAATACCCTTGTATTTTACAATAAGAATGTGCTGAAGGAGGCGGGAATCGATGAGAGCCAGCTTCCGAAGACCCGCAGCGAGTTCCTGGAGGTCTGCAAGAAGGTGAGCGATGCCGGAAACGGTAAGTTCTTTGGAATCATCGACAGCGGTGCGCAGGCCAACCGTCTGGAACTGGCTCTTCGTTCTCTGGCCAGCTTAGATGGCGGCAAGTGCAGCGATATCTCCCAGATGATTCTGGTGGATGGACAGAATACGCTGAATTCCGAAGCGATGCAGAGCGCCTATGAATTCTATGATACGCTGGTAAAAGAAGGCTGCTTCCATCCGGACACTGTTTCCATCAAGGCTCCGGAAGCACGTGCGCTGTTTGCACAGAATCAGGCGGCATTTATCATTCAGGGTGCATGGTGTATCTCTACATGGCGCAAGGATAACCCGGATCTGGATTTCGGCGTGATGGCGCTTCCGGCACCGGATGATGGTATGAAGGGAAAACTTCCTTATATTGGAGCGCAGCCGTGGATGGGAATTTCCGCCAACTGCAAGCATCCGGATGTGGCGGCCAGGTATTTAACCGAACTCTATTCTGAGGATTATCAGGCGGGTCTCGTGGAAGACGGCGGATTCGTATCGGTTATCGATGCGGCCAACAAGGCTCATATGACGGATGACGTCATGCTTCAGTATTACAATCTGAACAATGAGGTAGCGGCGCTGGCGCCAGATCCCATCGTGGGAAATCCGGCTGCAGCCGATGTTTACGCAGAGGTATCCGCAATCACTCCGGGACTCGGGGAAATCGCACAGGGGATTCTGGCACAGAATATCGATTATAAGACAGAGTTAAAGACACTCTCCGACAAGACTCAGGAAGAGTGGATGAGAGCCATCGATGCCGCAAAGGCGAAGGGCGCCGATGTGTCTGCCGACGATTTTGAATTTAAGAACTGGAATCCGATGGAGAATTACACGGCGGATCTCTATGAAAGCAGATAGAAGACTGCCTGTTATGAAACAAGAATAATTTTTTTGCATTGCTGCATACTGTTAAAAAACGTTCCGGTTGGATATGAGCCGGAGGAAACGGAGACGGTATGCAGCATTTTTATGAAGTCTATTATGAGCCGGATATAGTAAATTACCAGTTGGGGAGGGAGCTGAGGGAGCAGTTTAAAAATCTGCCTTGGATTCCCATAGAAAGTCATAACCGGATTCCCGAGATGCAGGAAAAACCGAATAAGGAATTCGGCCGGATGAAACGGAACCTGATTATTGGGACCAGAAAGACCCATAAGTATGTGGAGAATCACAAGGTGTCCGATTATCTGGTTCCCTACACTTCCTCCGGCTGCAGCGCCATGTGTCTGTACTGCTATCTGGTCTGCAATTACAATAAGTGCTCGTATCTGCGGCTTTTTGTAAACAGGGAGCAGATGATGGACCGGCTGATAAAAGTGTCAATGAACGGTGAGACCGGGAAGACCTTTGAGATCGGCAGCAACAGCGACCTGGTTCTGGAAAATACCATTACAGGCAATCTGGAGTGGACGATCACCCAGTTTGCCCAACGGGGGCGGGGCCATATTACATTTCCAACGAAGTTTCATATGGTGGAGCCGCTGCTTGACTTAGATCACCGGGGAAAAGCGATTTTCCGCATGAGTGTGAATCCTCAGTCGATGATCAGCAGAATCGAGCTGGGAACCTCGTCCCTGATGAAGCGGATCGATGCGGTCAACCGGATGTGTGACGCCGGATATCCCTGCGGTCTGCTGATTGCCCCTGTCATCATAATGGAAGGCTGGAAAGAGGAGTACCGGACGCTGCTTCAGACGCTGAGAGATCATCTTTCACCGAAGATGAAGCGGGAGATGTTTCTGGAAGTAATCCTGATGACATACAGCTTTGTGCACCGGGCCATCAATGGAGAGGCATTTCCGGCAGCGCCGGAGCTCTACGATAAGGAACTTATGACGGGCCGCGGCCGGGGAAAGTACTGTTACCGTCCGGAAGTGAGGGCAGATGCGGAGCAATATCTGCGGGAGGAGATAAAAAAGGCGCTGGGGGATGTGGAGATTTTATATATTGCGTAGCGGTGGGGTGTGAAATATAAAATGGCGGAGGCACGTTTGCTTCCGCTTTTTTTCCGCCTTCTGTAAATTGCATAACGGGATTGATGACATGGTTTGGCTGTGTTATACTACATGGGATAAACGAAAGAATATTCCGGCCGGTATATCGGAAGACAGAAGGAAGTCCTGGAAGGAAGTGTGGATCAATGATGAAGCGAAAGAATCCGATGAAATACGTAGTTTTGATAGGGGCAGTGTCCGCGGGACTGCTGTCCGCCTGCTCGCACGGCCAGACGGCAGAGACCGCGAAATCGGACCGGTCTTCCGCAGAGGTGCCGCAGACTGCGGAATCCTTTACGGTATCTGCGTCTGAGAATCCTGTTTCCGCCGGAGAGACGGAAAGCGCCGAAATGGAGAGTGCTGAAATGGAGAGCACTGAAATGAAGAATGCGGAAATGGAAAACACCGAAATGGGAAATACGCTGGATGACAGCCGTATCATTACCGGACAGAGCTTCGACGTTACATGGAAAAACTGGGGAGAGGTCCGTTTTATCTCCTATGCGCCGCCAGCGGATCATGCTCATGATGATGTGAAATTCTATTTGAGTAAAAATAATGAAATAGTATATGAATTTCCGAAGGCGTGGGCTGAAGGCTCTTTACCCTGGACCTTTGAATCGGTGGATATGGTATCATTTCGGGATATTGACGGTGACGGATATGAGGATGTGATCACCATCATTTCCTATATAACAGGGGCAGGAACTGAGGCAATGGTTCCATTTCCAACTACACGAATTTTCCTGGGGGATGGAACGAAATTTGTGCTCGACGCAGAACTGTCGGAAGCGGTTGATAAGGCTCAGGCCAATGAAAGCATCAGCACCATCATGGAATTTATAAATAACAGGACCTCCCCTGACGCCGGTTATTCAGAGAGCGCAGGCGGTGAGGACCAGATGTATGAAATAACCGGAATCAGAGAAGAGGAAGCGAAGGCTTTCCTGAAGAAATTCGCGGCTCACGTAAAGGCAGGGGAGAAGAAGGAGGCCTCCCGGATGATCGCATTTCCGAAGAAAGTGGTTCTGCCGGATAAGCAGGTGACTGTCCAGAGCCCGGAAGAGTTTTTGGCGTATTACGATGAGATCTTCACAGCGGATTATAGGGAACGCATCGGTCAGCTCATGGCGGAAGACGACGTCTGGTGGAGCTATCGGGGCGTGGCCGTGGGGAATGGCGAAGTGTGGCTGAATGAACGAGATGGCACTCTGTGGATTGAAGCCCTGAACAATGGGGAAGACCGTGCCGTCCAATATCCGGAGAATACGGGGATTCAGGCAGAATAAGGGTACCGGCGCGGCCGGTTCTAAAACAGAAGGAGAGAGGCAGGAGTAAATGGAAAATCAGGAACAGACACATAAGCGCAGGGTGCGGTATAAAGGGACCCACCCGAGAAACTATAAGGAAAAATATAAGGAACTGCAGCCGGAGAAGTACGCGGATACTGTGGCGAAGGTGGTGAGCAAGGGCAGTACGCCGGCGGGGATGCATCTCTCGATCTGTGTACGGGAAATCCTCGATTTCCTCCAGATTAAGCCGGGACAGAAAGGGCTTGACGCCACGCTCGGCTATGGCGGCCATACCCGGGAAATGCTAAAATGCCTGCAGTCCCAGGGGCATCTCTATGCCCTCGATGTCGATCCCATTGAGCTGGCAAAAACGCGGGAACGGCTGCAGAGCCAGGGATTCGGCCCGGAAATCCTGACGATTATTCAGGAGAACTTTGCAAATATTGACCGTGTGGCGGCTGAGGTGGGACCTTTTGATTTTGTGCTGGCGGATCTCGGTGTATCTTCCATGCAGATCGACAATCCGGACCGCGGGTTTTCCTATAAAACGGAGGGGCCGCTGGATTTACGGCTGAATCCGGAGAAGGGAATCACGGCTGCGGAGCGGCTGCAGACGATAGAGGAGGAAGAACTGCGGGGGATGCTTCTGGAAAATGCGGACGAACCATATGCAGAAGAGATCGCCAGAGCTGTGGTCCAGGAAATCAGAAGGGGCAATCCCATCGATACCACGACGCGCCTTCGCCAGGTTATTGAGAAGGCACTCTCCAGGGTTCCGGCAGCAGACCGGAAGGAGGCGGTGAAAAAATCGTGCCAGAGAACGTTTCAGGCGCTGAGGATCGATGTAAACAGTGAATTCGAAGTGCTGTATTCATTTTTGGAGAAGCTTCCGGATGTGCTGGCACCGGGCGGCCGTGTAGCGGTTCTGACCTTCCATTCCGGGGAGGACAGACTGGTGAAGAAGTCCTTTAAACGCCTGAAGAAGGAAGGTGTTTACAGCGAGATTGCGGACGAGGTCATACGGCCGTCGGCGGAAGAGTGTCTACGGAACGGGCGGGCCAGGTCGACGAAGATGAGATGGGCTGTGAAGGCGTGATCGTGCAGAAGGCTTTTCACTCAGCGGCGCAGGCGTGTCCGGATACGAGTCAGTGCCTGTCATTTTTTGCAGGATAAAACAGCGAGGTTATGGGAATGGAGAGAATGGACGCACTGCTGTATGACTGTGATATCAGGGAGCCGTTGTTTGACTACCTGGAAGAGCGGTTTGGGAAAGCGAGGATGTTCGAGGAGAAAATCATTGGAAAATCGAGAGCGGATGTGCTGATGGTGACGGAGCGCAGAATCACGGGGCTGGAGATCAAGAGTGATGCCGACACCTACGAGCGCCTGAGGAGGCAGATCCGTGATTACGATAAATACTGTGACGAGAACTACGTTGTAATCGGCAGATCCCATGCGAAGCATGTGGAAGAACATATACCGGCCTACTGGGGAGTGCTGGTTGTTTCCGTAAACGGCAGGGATATTGTGATTGAGGAGATGCGGCCCCCACAGCAGAACCCCAAAATGAAGCGGGAACTGCAGCTCGCCATTCTATGGCGGGCGGAGCTCCAGAATATTATCGAACAGAACCACCTGCCCCATTACAGGCAGAAAAGTAAACGGTTTGTGAGAGAAAAGCTGCTGGAAAAACTGGAGTGGGATCAGTTGAAGCTGGAGGTCTGCGAGGAATTGTTTCAGCGGGATTACACGCTTCTGGAGGAAGAAGAGGAGTAAACGGAGGCGAAAAGCCGGGGAGAATCATCAGATGGACTGCAAGGATAAAAAGAAACTGCTTTTAAATTTGGACAAACTTCATACCACGGATCTGGGGGTGATGCGGATTCGGAGAAATCTGTCACTGGATGCGGAGGATGCCGTGGTATGGTGCCGTGAAATGATCGGGAATCCCAATACCTGTATTACCAGAAACGGAAAAAACTGGTATGCCGAAAATGAATTCTGCATCATAACCGTGAATGCGTTCAGCTACACGATTATTACGGCTCATAGGCGCAAGAAACCATCGTAAGGCTGCTGCTGCAGCTGACTGCAATCGGATTCCTGAGTTATTTCATTCTGCCGCGTTTCTGCGGGCTTTTCCACATATTCAAAAGGCGTTTATGGAAACAATGGACAGAACGTTTATATATACTTTTGATTACATAAGGCATTTTTCATCCGTATAATCTGCAAAAAAAATATTACAAGGTACCTTGACAAATGCTGAAATAAGATGTAATATCAATATTGCAAGGTACCTAACTATTTGAGCTGCAATGATACAGAACAGGAGGATTTATATATGGATGAAAATAGAATGAACTGTCCGTGCTGCCCGAACCACTGCGAAGCCGGAGCGCTACAGTGTGGAAAAGGGCGTGCATACTTTAGTCAGGAAGAAAATAACAGAAGCGGGCGAACGGAAGAGTGTGGAAGAAACGACAGAAGCAGACATAACGGCAGACACCATGAATCGGTGAGTCATGCAGAAGCAGATAGCAGAACCGATCTGCCGCGCAGTCACACTCAGGGAGAAGGACGTCAAAGTCATGGCGGAAGAGAACTGGGAGAGCTGCGAAGATGCAGAGGAATGGAAGCGCATGGAAGAAATGGGGAAATGAGAGAACACCGCTGCCGCAGCTTTGGAATGGAAGAAAAGCTGCAGGGCCAGCTTCGCGCCTGCGGCCATTTTCTGCATTATAATATGGGAGAGAAGGCAGGGCAGGCAAGAATTCTGTCTGCACTGTTGGAGAGCGGAACCATTACCCAGCGGGAGCTTCAGGATATTCTGGAGGTGCGTTCCGGATCTCTGAGTGAGATTTTAAATAAGGTGGAAGCCAATGGATTTATTGAGCGGAGCCAGAGCGAGAATGACCGGCGCCAGATGGAAGTAAGGCTGACGGAAAGCGGAATGGAAAGAGCCTCCAGACTGGAAGGCGAGCGTGAAGATGCGGCCGCCGGCCTGTTTGCCTGTCTGAACGACGAGGAGAAGAAAACACTGTCGGAGCTTCTGGATAAGCTGTTAGACGGATGGGAAGGTCAGGAGCGCGGACGAGGCCGGGGAGGCCGGGGACGCGGCAGGCACATGCATGGCAGGAGCGGTGACGAGATGCAGTAGCCTATGGTAAATCTGCACAATACACAGACGATTACTCATCGATAGTTTTTAACAAACTTTTTCCCAACATCAAAAAAACGCTGACATTTTACATTTCAAAATGCTAAAATAAACCTATAGAAAAGGGAGGTTTTAGCATGAGACGAATTATAAGCGCATGTTTGCTGCAGACAATGAGATTTGATACGACGAAGGAGGCGGATCCGGAACAGGATTTTGCCATCTTCTGTAAAAAGCTCGATAAGAGCAGTGTGAACTACGTCATTGAAGAGAAGACGAAGGAGGCGGACGGCTCCCTGGTGGTAAAGATCAGGAAACAGTACAATTCCTACAGTACGGATGGATACCTGCAGTAACAAAATGGTGATGCTTTGGAATCATTGAAGTTCCAAAGCATCTGTTTTAATTTCTGCAGGCAGCGTTTTTTGTTTTGACTTCAGGAGGGAAATGGATGTTTTCGGTAAATGATTACGTTGTATTTGGAAATCATGGAATCTGTGTGATAAAAGCGATCGGTCCTCTGGATTTAGGCATTGCGGAACGAGGGCGGCTTTATTATACGCTGGAACCGCTGTATACACAGAAAAATACCATTTACACGCCGGTGGACAGCGAAAAAAACTCCTTACGCCGGGCAATTACAAGGGAAGAAGCGCTGGAACTGATTGACAGGATCCCGCAGGTGGAAACAGTCTGGGTTCCGGATGAAAAAAGGCGTGAGGAAAGGTACAGGGAAATCATGAGGCAGAATGACTGTATGGGCTGGATGCAGATTATCAAGACCCTGTATCTGAAGAAGCAGAAACGTCTGGCGGAGGGCCGGAAGAACACGGCGCGCGACGAACTGTATCTCAAGCTGGCAGAGGACTTTTTATACGGAGAATTTGCAGCTGCGCTGGATGTGGAAAAGGATGAGGTGGAAGACCTGATCGGCCGGAGAGTGAGGGAAATGGAGATGTGTCTGTGAAGATTATAAATAAGAAGGTAGAGCATAAAAACTATGGAGCGGGAACGATCTGTGCCATGAACGGCGGCAGTGTCTGCGTCGAGTTTGGAAAGCTGTTCGGTATGAAGCGTTTCCCGTATCCGCAGGTGTTTTCTGAAGGAACCATGAAGCTGATGGACGAGGCGCTGCAGGAGGAATTAATGGAAGACCTGTTGACTTAACGCCTGTCCGGCAGGAAGAATCTGGAGAACCGAAGGAAGCGGCTGGATCGGCCGCTGTGCCAGCAGAGATGATACTGGCGCAGCGGCCTTTTTATTGTGCAGGAAAGTCCGCGTCCTCTAACTGGTAAGGGCCTTTTGGATATCCGTGAGCTCTGCAATAAGCTCTACACATCGCTCCAGGCCCAGCTTTCCGCTGTTCAGGGCGATATGGTAATTGGCTGCCATGCCCCATTCCCGGCCGGTATAGTACCTGTAATAGACAGATCGCTTCTTGTCCTTCTCTTCCAGACGTTTCAACGGACTTTTTTCCGATTCCCCGTAAAGACGGACGATACGTTCCGCCCGGATGTCCGCGTCAGCATGGACGAATACATTGAGGCAGTCCGCCCGTTCCTTTAAAATATAGTCCGCACATCTTCCTACGATGACGCAGGGGCCTTTTTCCGCCAGGTCCAGGATGACATTTCTCTGGATTACCCACAGAAAATCGTCGGCTGACATTCCGTTCATGGCGCCGTTCATTCCTCTGGCGGCGAAGGCATACCCGAAGATGCTTTTCGAGGGGGCATCCTCGCCCTGCTTCTCGATATAGGATTCGTCAAATCCAGTCTCTACAGCTACCTTTTTGACCAGCTCCTTGTCATAATAAGGAATTCCCAGCTTTTCGGCTGTCATTTTCCCTATGGTGCGCCCTCCGCTGCCGAATTCCCGGCTGATGGTAATGATTCGATTATCCATGTGTTTTGACCTCCATTCGCTTTAAACATTTATATTCATGTGAGACTAGAATAATTGTAAGAATCAGAGAGAGTACATCGGCGATGGGAGCCGCCCACAGCATTCCCGTGACGCCGAAGGCCATCGACAGCAGGATGACGCCCGGAACCAGGAAAATGACGTCTCTGGAGAGGGAAAGGACTGTCGCCTTCACCGGTTTTCCAATCGACTGAAGGAAAATACTGCTTGCCTTCTGAACACAGCAGAGCAGAATGCCGCCCAGAAAGATGCGGAAGCACATGTCTGCGTATTCATTATAAAGACTGCTTTCACTGCCGAAGAGGCTGACGATGGCCTGAGGGCAGAATTCAAAGAGCAGTGTGGCAATGATGCCCACCACCGCATTGGCCGCGATAATATGGCGGTACGTATCGAAGACACGCTTAAAATTACCGGCTCCGTAATTATATCCTGCGACAGGCTGGCCGCCGACTGCAATACCGACTGAAAATGCAATGACGATGCCAAATACCTTCATAACGATTCCAACCACCGAAAGCGGGATATCAGCTCCGTAAATGGATTTAGGTCCAGCGAGCCCGATCATGTTATTGGAGACGCTCATAACGATGACAATAGCGATCTGTGTGATAAAGCTGGAGATTCCCAGCTGGCCGATCTGCCCCAGCAGCCGCCAATCCGGAAGAAAACTGGTTTTTGAGAAGCGAAAGGATTTCGGTTTCCGGAAATACAGGATGGTGACGAAGCAGGAAGCTGCCTGGCCGATGACTGTGGCGATGGCCGCGCCCCGTACCCCCATGTGGAATACGAAGATGGCGACCGGATCCAGAATCAGGTTCAGCACGGCTCCGATGACCGTGCTGAACATGGAATAGGCGGGGGAGCCGTCGGCCCGGATGGCCGCGTTCATGCCGGAGGCGAAAATATAGAACGGGATTCCGATCAGAATGACCTCCATATATTCCCTGGCGTAGGGATAGCTGGCCTCCGTTACGCCAAACAGGCGGAGAATCTGGTCTGAAAACAGAAAGCCGGCTGCGGTCATCACGATACCGATGAATACGGTGGCCAGGATTCCATTGCCGATGCATTTGTGGCTGGTTTCCTGATCGCCGCTGCCCAGGGTGAGGCTTAATTTGGCCGCGCTCCCATCTCCGGCTAAAAGAGCCAGGGCCAGGGAGGCCACGGTGAAGGGATAGACAACATTTGTCGCCGCGTTTCCAAGGTAACCGACGCTCTGCCCGATAAAGATCTGGTCCACGATGTTATAGAGGGCGCTTACCAGCATGGATAGTACACAGGGTACTGAAAATTTCAGCAGAAGTCTGCCGATTGGTTCTGATGCAAGACTGGCGTTTGCATCTCGTTTTGTCTCTGTCATAGATAATCACTCCTTATAAATAAAAACTGCGCGTAATCAAAACGGAAGAATTCCGCTTATAGACTACACGCAGATATTGCTGGATTTACATCTATTCAGATTATACGCACATGGCTGAAACGGAAAGGGTGCATTTGTTTCCGTCTGCGGACCATTATAACCGATCGACCCGTACGGATGTAAGAAAAAAATTAAATTTTTTTAATTTTTGTGAAAAATGCGCATAATAAGAATATAATATCGCTGCAGAAACCGGCAGGAGCAGAGAGCAGAACACAGTTTTATAATCTATTTTTCACAAAACAGTCACAGTCCGGCATTATAATGCGGTTTAGTAAAAGAAAAGACTGCGACAGGAGGAAAAAAATATGAGCACAGAGATTATAAAACAGGAAGAAACAAATGGGGAAAAGGCAGCGGTTCTCTCTTTTCTCCTGATATCAGCCGCGTTTCTGATGGCGGAGATCGGGCTGATGGATATCTCGTTATTAAAAGCCCCGGAGCTGATCCAGTGGATTTATGATAAGGTGACGCTTCCGGAGAGTCTTCTGTTTATTACCCATTTAAAAGGGCTGTTCGGATTTGCCGTGATGGTGATCAGCTGTCTGCCGGCGCTGGTCCTGATGGGAATCACGGGAGTTGTGATGTCGAAGGCAGCGGAGAAGTAGCAGGAAAGCTATTTAGACATATTTCATAAAAAAACAGGCGGAATTCCGTTAAAAATCCCCTGTGCAAACTAATATATTAGTGCTAATATATTAGTATACGGCAGATGGTGGTCAACTCAGAAACAGGCAGGAAAGCTGTAAACCAATTTTATTTATCATCAGGAGGGAATTCATATGAATATGTCACTTCGCTGGTATGGACCAGGCTATGACACCGTAACACTGGAACAGATCCGTCAGATTCCGGGCGTGAAAGGCGTTATCACAACACTCTACGGGACCCGGCCGGGAGAGGTTTGGGAGAGAGAAGAGATCAGAAGCTTAAAGAAGACCGTGGAGGAAGCAGGACTCTCCATTCTCGGAATTGAATCGGTCAATGTCCATGACGATATCAAGACTGGTGCGGGAGACAGAGACCGCTATATTGAAAATTACATCAAAACTCTGGAACGTCTGGGCGAGGAAGACATTCACATGGTATGCTATAACTTTATGCCTGTGTTTGACTGGACCCGCTCCGAGCTGGCCAGAAAGAGGGCGGATGGCTCCACCGTTCTCGCCTATAATCAGGATATCATCGATCAGATCGATCCGGAGCATATGAGAGAATCCATCGAAGCCATGTCCGCCGGCTATGTAATGCCGGGCTGGGAACCGGAGCGCATGGGCAGGCTGGCCGAGCTGTTTGCGATGTACCGTGAGGTCGACGAGGAGAAGCTGTTCTCCAATCTCGTATATTTTCTGGAAGCCATCGGGCCGGTCTGTGAAAAATATGATATCCGCATGGGAATTCATCCGGATGATCCGGCGTGGCCGATATTCGGGCTTCCCAGAATCATTACGGATAAGGCTCACATTGAAAAGCTCTTAAGGGCAGTTGACAGGCCGTATAACGGGCTGACTCTCTGCACCGGTTCTCTGGGATCCAATCAAAAGAACGATATTCCGGGCATCATCGAGGCCGCGAAGGGCAGAATTGCATTTGCCCATGTCAGGAACTTAAAATATAATTCCGAACGGGATTTTGAGGAAGCGGCTCACTTATCTTCCGACGGCTCCATGGATATGTACAGAATTATGAAGACGCTTTACGATACCGGATTTGACGGGGTGATCCGTCCGGATCACGGCCGGGCAATCTGGGGGGAAGAAGCAATGCCAGGCTACGGTCTGTATGACCGGGCGCTGGGGGCCATGTATTTACAGGGCTTATGGGAAGCGATCAGAAAAAATGGCTGAGAAGGATACGAAAAAAGCTGCTGCAGAAATCCCTGCCGTTAAGAAAAATACCATGAAGACAGCAGAGACAGCAAAGACAGCAGAAAAGGAAAACAGCGGCAGTCGGGAAGATCGGATGTACGACGTACTGCGGGCGGATATCCTTGATTTAAAACTGAGACCCGGTCTGGTCTTCAGTATAAAGGATGTCTGCGACGCATATGAGGTGGGGAGAACGCCGGTCAGGGAAGCGCTGATCCGGCTGTCCAAGGAAGGCCTCATCACTTTTTTGCCGCAGAGAGGTACGATGGTATCCAGAATTGATTTCCAGAGAGCTGACAATGAGCGGTTTCTAAGGAGCTGCGTGGAAGAACAGGTCATGCTGGAATTCATGGCGTTAAGCGGACCGGACTCAGCGGCTGCCGCGGCTCTTAAAGAATCCTTAGACCGGCAGGAAAAAATTGTGAAAGACAGGGACTGCCGGGCGTTTCTGGAAGAAGATATGGTGTTCCACTCTGTGTTTTACCAGGGCGCCGACCGGGAAACCTGCGCCCGGATTATTCACGCCAATTCAGGAGATTACCGGCGGATCCGTCTGCTGTCCTTAACGGAGACCGGGATCAGCGACGGAGTCGTGCGGCAGCACAGGGAACTTATGGAGGCCGTTCTGATGCGGGACAGGGAACGGGTACACCGGCTGCTGGCTCTTCATTTAAATAAGATGGTGAAGGAAGAACGGTTCCTGATGGAGAAATATGCGGAAAGCTTTACAGGCGGCGAAGCAGTGGAAAAACGGAGAAACGACGGTTTTGCCACGGATTTTCTGGCTGGCTGCCTTCACTAGTACTGCATAGCGTGTGTCGGAAATTTGCCTTTTTAAATTGCCATGATACGGCGCTAAAATAAACGAGAGAGGTGTAAACATGAATTTAACAGATACAGGATTACAGGACAGGCAGGCATGGGAGAAAGCGGGGATTGCCGTTCCAACCTATGACAGGGCGGCAATGGTGACGAGGACGAAGGAGAACCCTGAATGGGTTCATTTCGGCGCGGGTAATATCTTCCGCGGCTTTATTGCCAATCTTCAGGACGCGCTTCTGGAGGCCGGTCTGGCCCAAACCGGTATTATTGCGGCTGAGACCTTTGATTTTGACATTATGGATAAAATTTATAAACCATTTGACGATCTGGCCCTGTTAATTACCTTAAAGGCGGATGGGAGCACGGAGAAGAAGGTGATTGCATCCATTGCGGAGGGCGTGAAGGCGGATTCCGGTGATCCAAAAGAGTGGCAGCGTCTGCGCACCATATTTACAAGCCCCTCCCTTCAGATGATATCCTTTACGATCACGGAGAAAGGATATGCACTGAAAGGGGCGGATGGAACGTATTTTCCATTCGTTCAGAACGATATTGATAATGGGCCAAAGGAGCTATCCTGCGCCATGGCAGTGGTCTGCGCCCTTCTGCTGGAACGGTACCGGCATGGCGCCGCGCCGCTGGCTGTCGTCAGCATGGACAACTGCTCCCATAACGGAGAGAAACTGCAGAATTCCATTCTCACCATGGCGGAGGAATGGAAGAAAAAGGGATTTGTGGATGACGGCTTCCTTGCATATTTAAAGAATGAAGAAAAGATTGCATTCCCCTGGTCCATGATTGATAAGATTACCCCCAGGCCCAGTGCCGAACTGGCCGGGCAGCTGGAAGCTGACGGAGTCTCCTCCATGCAGCCGGTTATCACCTCTAAGAGGACGTATATTGCGCCGTTTGTCAACGCGGAGGGGCCGCAGTATCTGGTGATTGAGGATAAATTTCCGGCGGGAAGGCCGGCACTGGAAAAAGCGGGTGTCTATATGACGGACAGGGATACGGTAAACCGGGTGGAGCGCATGAAGGTAACAACCTGTTTAAATCCGCTGCACACGGCGCTGGCCGTATATGGCTGTATTCTGGGATACACTTCGATTGCGGAGGAGATGAAGGATCCTGAACTGAAGGCCCTGGTAGAAAAAATCGGGCTGACAGAGGGCATGCCGGTGGTGACGGATCCGAAGATTCTTTCACCGGAAGCGTTTGTCAATGAGGTCATCTGCGACAGGCTTCCGAATCCGTTTATACCGGATGCACCCCAGAGAATCGCAAGCGATACGTCCCAGAAGGTGGGAATCCGGTACGGGGAGACGATCAAATCCTATGTGGAACGATATGGGGATGCGAAGAAGCTGACCTTTATCCCCCTGGCCATTGCGGGCTGGTGCCGTTATCTGCTGGCGGTGGATGATGAGTTAAAACCGTTTGAGCTTTCCGCCGATCCGATGATTCCGGAGCTTATGGAATGCTTAAAGGGCGTCGAGGCAGGGAAGCCTGAGACGTATGCAGGACAGTTAAAACCGATTCTGTCCAATGAGAATATTTTTGGCGTTAACTTATACGACGCCGGAATCGGCAGCCTGACGGAAGCCATGTTCCTGGAGGAGATTGCCGGGGCGGGTGCAGTCAGGGAGGCGCTTAAGAAGTACCTGGCATAAAGAGAAAGGAATAAGCGGCTGGTGTCCAGCCTGCTTATTCCTTTTTTCACGATTAAGTATACCTGCGGACCCGCCGGCCTTCTCCTAGATTGCAACCGGAATCTTATCCGTAAACGCATGGTACTGATAATCCTCCAGCCGGAAGCTGTCCTTTGTGAAGCTGTAAAAATCATGAATTTCCGGACCCATGATAAACTTCGGCGCGTCATAGGGCGTTTTTTCTATCATTTCCTTCACGATCGGTACGTGTCTGTCATAAATGTGGGCATCCGCAATGACATGAACCAGTTCCCCGGCCTGTAAGCCGCTTACTGATGCAAACATATGCAGCAAAACGGCGTACTGCGTCACGTTCCAGTTATTGGCGGTCAGCATATCCTGAGACCTCTGGTTTAAAATTCCGTTCAATACATTGCCGGAAACGTTAAAGGTCATGCTGTAGGCGCAGGGGTAAAGGTTCATCTCATGCAGATCCTGGTGGTTGTACAGGTTCGTCATAATGCGCCTGCTTAAGGGATTATGCTTCAGATCGAAGAGAACCCGGTCCACCTGATCGAATTCGCCTTCTTTATACTGATACCGGATTCCCAGCTGGTACCCGTATGCTTTACCGATACTTCCGGTTTCATCAGCCCAGGAATCCCAGATATGGCTGTTTAAATCATGGATGTTATTTGATTTTTTCTGCCATATCCAGAGTAATTCATCAATCGCAGATTTAAAAGCGGTTCTGCGGAGTGTTAAAATCGGGAACTCCTTTGATAAATCATAGCGGTTTATAATTCCAAATTTTTTAATGGTATGGGCGGGGGTGCCATCCTCCCAGACCGGGCGCACTAAGCTGTCCGTATCCCATACGCCGTCTGATAAGATTTCCCTGCAATTCTGTATGAATAAAGTATCTGCGTAGCTCATGATATTCCTCCGTTAGTGGTAAGTGATTCTGTAACCGGCGGCAGGACCTGTTATTTCTTGAAATATACCTGCAACCGGCTCCATTATACCAGATGTCCAAAGATTCGAACAGGTCATCTCATGAAAATAATTTGCAAAATAATTATATTTGTATATAATGAAGTTTAGAAACAGGACAGGAGGAAACTACATGAAAGCGATTGTGGCAGTTGACGAAGCGTGGGGAATTGGGAAAGACGGTAAATTATTGACCCATCTTCCTGAAGATATGAAATTTTTCAGAACGGTTACAAAAGGGAAAGTGGTCGTCATGGGCAGAAAAACGCTGCAGAGCTTTCCGGATGCGAAACCTTTGAAGAACCGGATCAACATCGTTCTGACATCAGACGCAGCCCTGAACGGTGAAGGGCTTATCGTCTGCCGCAGTGTGGCGGATGCCTTAAGGCAGCTGAAGGAATACGACAGCGATGATGTCTATATTATTGGAGGGCAGAGTGTCTATGAGCAGTTTCTTCCATATTGTGATACGGCGTATGTGACCAGGATGAAGCGTGATTTCGGTGCAGATACCTGGTTTGTGAATCTCGACCGACAGGAAGGCTGGGAAGAGACTGAAACCGGGGATGAGAAAGAGTATGAGGGACTGCATTTTACATTCTGTACTTACAAAAACCGGAATTGCCAGGATTGGTAGAATCAGAACAGGACGGAGGACAAAAGAATGTTAAAATGTGAGAGAACAAGCGTAATGAATTTTGAAAATGCAATCCGGGGAGCGAGAAATCCCATGAACAGCTGGGGGCGAATGGACAGCGGCTACGATGAAGAAGGGAATTTTGTGCTGGGTCCCAATGATATGAGCCTGGCCAGACGGTTAAGAAAAGCGGGCAGTGATCACCGTAAATACGTCCGGCAGATTTTTGTATCTGTGGATATTACGGCTCCGCTGTACTGGTGGAAGGAGTATGATACCTATAAAGTGGCCACCGTGGCAAACTCGACCAGTACGATGCATAAGATTCACAGCAAACCATTTTCCATGGATGATTTCAGCCATGATCACATGACTCCGGATACGCTGGAGTTTATGAATCAGATGGTGGAGTACTTAGAAAAGGTGCGCAGCCGCTATCTGGAGACGAAGAGCAGGGACGACTGGTATGATATGATCCAGCTGCTTCCATCCAGCTATAACCAGATGAGAACGTGTACCATGAACTATGAATCCTTAATCAATATGTATTTTGCGAGACGGAACCACAAGCTTGCCGAGTGGCATACATTTTGCGGCTGGATCATGACGCTTCCTTATGCAAAAGAGCTGATTGCCGCGGAAGAAGAAAACGAAGAAGCGTGATCCGCTTCGCTGAAAGAGAAAAGAGGTCATCATGAATATATTAGTAACCGTTGACAAAAACTGGGCCATCGGAAATCAGGGACAGCTCCTGGTCTCCATCCCGGAGGACCAGCGCCTTTTGCGGGAGGAGACTTTAGGGGGAATCGTCGTGATGGGACGGAAAACCTTCGAGACGCTTCCGGGAAAGCAGCCGCTGTATAACCGGGTCAACGTAATTCTGTCGAAAGACCGGAATTACAGGGTAAAGGGCGCAGTCGTCTGCCATTCTGTGGACGAGACGTTTGAATTTCTGAAACAATATCCCCAGGCCTCCGTATTCATCATTGGCGGCAGCAGTATCTACGACCAGTTCCTGCCTTACTGTGATACGGTCCATGTAACCTTCATCGATTATGAATACAGTGCAGACACCCATTTTCCCAACCTGGACATATCCGAAGACTGGAGCCTGGCGGCGGAAAGCGACGAGCACACCTACTTTAATCTGTGCTACAGTTTCCGGATGTATCGGAAGAAATAAGGGATCATTATCCTTTATTTTTGAGAATTCATATTGTCAGGTTGGAATTTGGATGGTAAGATGATATGAGTACCATTTCTCCTGATTGTTGGGGAAGGCTATCAGGAAAGGCGTACAGGTATAATTCACCAAAAGAATTAGGAGGATGAAGATGTATAGGATTTTAAAAGCAGAGAAATTAGCTGACAAGATCTATCTGATGGACGTAGAAGCGCCAAGGATTGCTAAAGCCTGCCAGCCGGGAGAATTTGTAATTGTCAGGATGGATGAGAGGGGAGAGCGTATTCCTCTCACGATCTGTGACTATGATAGAGAAAAGGGAACCATCACCATCGTGTTCCAGATCGTCGGAGCCAGCACAGAGAGAATGGCCGGTTTGAAGACGGGAGATTCCTTCATCGATTTCGTAGGACCTCTGGGTAATCCGTCCGAGTTTGTTCATGACGATTTTGAAGAAGTAAAAAACAGAAAGTATTTATTCGTAGCCGGCGGCGTGGGTACAGCTCCGGTATATCCTCAGGTTAAATGGTTAAAGGAACACGGCGTTTCCGTCGATGTCATTATGGGATCCAAGACAAAGGATTTACTGATTCTGGAAGACGAGATGCGTGCCGTGGCCGGTAATTTATACGTCACCACTGACGACGGTTCCTATGAGAGAAAAGGCATGGTTACCGAAGTGATTAAGGACCTGGTGGTAAACCAGGGAAAGAAGTACGACGTCTGCGTAGCCATCGGACCGATGATCATGATGAAGTTCACCTGCCTGATGACAAAGGAACTGGGAATTCCGACTATCGTAAGCTTAAATCCGATCATGGTGGATGGAACAGGCATGTGCGGTGCCTGCCGTGTATCCGTGGGCGGAGAAGTGAAGTTCGCCTGTGTGGATGGACCGGAATTTGACGGCCATCTGGTGAATTTTGACGAGGCGATGAAGAGACAGCAGATGTATAAGACGGAAGAAGGCCGTGCGCTGTTAAGACTTCATGAGGGTGCGACCCATCATGGCGGATGCGGCCATTGTGGAGGTGACGAGTAATGGATATGATGAAGAAAGTGCCTGTCAGAGAGCAGGACCCGAAGGTCAGAGCGACAAATTTCGAAGAGGTTTGTCTTGGATATAATGAAGAAGAAGCGAGGGCGGAAGCCAGCCGCTGTTTGAAGTGCAAGAATCCGAAGTGCGTGGGCGGCTGTCCCGTATCCATCGATATTCCCGGATTTATCAAGGAAGTTCAGGAAGGCAATTATGAGGAAGCCGCGAAGGTAATCGCGAAGTCTTCCGCGCTTCCGGCTGTCTGCGGCCGTGTATGCCCGCAGGAGAGCCAGTGTGAAGGCCAGTGCATCCGCGGAATTAAGGGTGAGCCAATCTCCATCGGTAAGCTGGAGCGCTTTGTGGCAGACTGGTCAAGAGAGAACGGCTTCGTTCCGGCGGCTCCGGAGAAGACTAACGGCAAGAAGGTCGCTGTCATCGGTTCCGGCCCCTCCGGTGTGACATGTGCCGGCGATTTGGCGAAGATGGGATATGAGGTGACGATTTTTGAAGCCCTCCATGAGCCGGGCGGCGTACTGACATACGGGATTCCGGAATTCCGTCTCCCGAAGGAAGGCGTAGTTCAGCCCGAGATCGATAATGTGAGAAAGCTGGGCGTAAAGATCGAGACAGACGTCATCATCGGCAAGTCGGTGACCATCGACGAACTGCTGGATGAAGAAGGCTTCCAGGCCGTATTTATCGGTTCCGGAGCGGGTCTTCCGATGTTCATGGGAATCCCGGGAGAGAACGCCAACGGCGTATTCTCTGCCAATGAGTATTTGACGAGAAGCAATTTAATGAAAGCGTTCCGTGATGATTACGATACGCCGATCGTGGCAGGAAAGAAAGTCGCGGTAGTCGGCGGCGGAAACGTGGCGATGGATGCCGCGAGAACGGCTCTTCGCCTCGGCGCAGACGTACATATTGTATACAGAAGAAGTGAGGCAGAGCTTCCGGCCAGAGCAGAGGAGGTTCACCACGCAAAGGAAGAGGGAATTATCTTCAATCTTCTGACGAATCCGGTTGAGATTCTTACGGATGACAATGGCTGGGTGAAAGGCATGAAGTGTATCAGGATGGAACTGGGTGAGCCGGACGCTTCCGGCAGAAGAAGGCCGGTTGCCATTGAAGGTTCTGAGTTTGTCATTGAGGTGGATACGGTTATCATGTCTCTCGGAACTTCACCGAATCCGCTCATCTCTGCTACCACAAAGGGGCTTGAGACAAACCGCAGAAAATGTATTGTTGCGGAGGAATCAAACGGCAGGACCACCAAGGAAGGCGTATACGCTGGCGGAGATGCCGTTACGGGCGCTGCCACCGTGATTCTTGCCATGGAGGCGGGACGTGCCGGAGCGAGAGGAATTCATGAGTATTTGTCCGGACAGGAAGCTGCGGAATAAGAAGCAGCGATCAGATAGTAAGATAACAGGATGCAGAGGGCTGCCGGCATGGCAGCCCTTCCTGCTGATATCCTGTGTTGTTTGAGGTGTGTATGAGTAAGAAAATTGATTTGCTGCACGGTCATATCTTTACGTCTCTGACGGGACTGGCCCTGCCGATTATGGCCACAGCGCTGGTCCAGACGGCATACAGCCTGACGGATATGGCGTGGATTGGCCTGGTGGGGTCTCCCGCCGTGGCTGCAGTAGGAGCAGCCAGCATGTATACGTGGCTTTCCCAGGGCGTCGTGGCTCTGGCCAAGATGGGAGGCCAGGTAAAGGTTGCCCATTCTCTTGGAAGCGGGAAACCGGAGGAGGCTGCTAAATTCGCGGCGGGTGCGATTCAGATGGGCGTTCTGTTTGCGCTGATGTTTGCCGCTGTTACAGTCTTTGGAGCCCGTCCGCTCATTGGATTTTTCGGATTGAGTGACGGAGCCATTATTCACAATGCACAGGTGTATTTAAAGATCACCTGTGGTTTGATTCTGTTTTCTTTTTTAAATGCGATCATTACCGGAATTCTGACGGCGATGGGGGACAGCAAAAACCCGTTTATCGCCAATGTCATCGGGCTCGTCATGAATATGATCCTCGATCCGGTTTTAATATTCGGCATCGGACCGTTTCCGGCACTTGGCGTTACCGGAGCGGCCGTGGCCACGGTTACGGCTCAGATGATTGTAACAATTGTATTTCTCGTGGTTGTGAAAAAGGACAGGCTGGTGTTCGATAAGGTCCGGTTCCTGGAACGGATTCCGCGGGATTATTTTAAGGTGATGGTGCGGATCGGTCTTCCGGCCGCAGTCCAGAATCTGATCTATACCAGTATTTCCATGGTGCTGACCAGGTTTGTGGCAGGCTTTGGAGATGCGGCTGTGGCGGTTCAGAGAGTAGGAAGCCAGATCGAATCCATTTCCTGGATGACGGCGGATGGATTCGCGGCGGCCATTAATTCCTTTATCGGCCAGAACTACGGCGGGCGCCAGTACCGCCGGGTGAAGAAAGGTTATATGACGGCTGTCGGCGTCATGTTTGTATGGGGACTTTTCTGCTCGGGGGTGCTGATCGGATTTCCCAAACAGATATTCGGGCTGTTTATCCATGAGGCGGATATTATTCCCATGGGGATCAGCTATCTCGTTATTTTAGGGTTCTCTCAGATGTTTATGTGCGTCGAGCTGACGACGGTCGGAGCTCTGTCCGGTCTCGGCAAAACGCTACTCTGTTCTGTGATCAGCGTTGTATTCACCTCGGCGAGAATACCGCTGGCCATGATTTTGAGCAGTTCGCCGCTGGCTTTAGACGGGATCTGGTGGGCATTTACGATTTCCAGTGTGATGAAAGGGATTCTGTTTTTTATCTGTTTTCTGTATGTATCCGGAAAGCTTCCGGAGGATGGCGCACTGGCGTCATGGTGAGTTTAGAAGGGGGAGTTTATAAATGAAGAAACCGATGACACAGGAGGAACGGTTTGTACAGATGATTGAAACGCCGGTTTCCACGCTGATCCCGCGGCTGGCGGTTCCAACCATCATCAGTATGCTGGTGACCTCAATCTATAATATGGCGGACACCTTTTTTGTCAGTCAGATCGGAACCAGCGCGTCCGGGGCGGTGGGCGTCATGTTCTCCGCCATGGCCATGATACAGGCCATCGGATTCACTCTGGGGATGGGGAGCGGGAACTACATCTCGCGTTCCCTGGGAGACCGAAACGGAGGGGAAGCGGATAAATCAGCGGCTACCGCATTTTTTACGGCACTGATAATCGGAATACTCATTACGATCGTCGGACTGACCTTCCTGCGGCCGCTGGTATTCCTTCTGGGAGCGACGGAAACCATCGCTCCCTATGCGATGGACTATGGAATCTATATTCTGATTGCCGCTCCGTTTATGATGTCTTCCTTTGTCATGAACAACATTCTCCGTGCTCAGGGAAATGCCATGTATTCCATGATTGGAATCACTGCAGGCGGTATTTTGAACATGATTCTCGATCCTGTTTTAATCTTTGGATTTCACATGGGAATTGCCGGAGCGGCCGTTGCGACGATGGTGAGTCAGATGATCAGCTTTGGAATCCTGTTCTATCAGTGTAATTTCAGGGAAGGCAGCATCCGGCTGAGGCTTGCCAATTTTACACCCACCTGGAAGATATATGGAGAGATTCTGCACGCCGGACTTCCCTCCTTCTGCCGCCAGGGTCTTGCCAGTGTGGCGACGGTGATCTTAAATTTTGCGGCCGGACCGTTTGGCGATTCAGCGATTGCAGCCATGTCGATTGTCTCCAGATTTATGATGTTCATTAACTCAGCTCTCATCGGTTTCGGCCAGGGCTTTCAGCCGGTATGCGGCTTTAATTTCGGTGCGAAGCGGTATGACCGTGTGCTGGAGGCGTTCTGGTTCTGCGTGAAGGTGGCAATTACGATGCTGACCTGTTTCGGAATCATTGCGTTTGCAGTCAGCCGTCCGATTATTACCGCATTCCGCCGGGAAGATATGGAGGTAATCCGGATCGGTACGCTGGCGCTGCGGCTCCAGATCTTAACGCTTCCGCTTCAGGCGTGGGTGATTATGGTCAATATGCTGACCCAGTCCATCGGATACGGGTTCCGCGCTTCGCTGGTAGCCATGGGACGCCAGGGACTGTTTTTAATCCCTTCCCTGCTTATTCTCCCGAGAATCTGCGGAATTCTGGGGGTTCAGCTGGCTCAGCCGGTTGCGGATGTCTTTACCTTTGTACTGGCGACCTTCATTGTGCTGAGAGTACTGGAGGAATTGAAAGCCATGCGGGAGAAAGAGAACAGTAACAGAAAAATAAAAAAAATATAAAATATATAAAATAAGGGTTGAATTTTACCCATGGTTTCGGTTAACATAAGAGTTAGAGTAATCCTACATAAAAATTCCAAATGAAAACAGAGCGAAGGACCAGCGATGAATATAAAAATACAGTTTAGAAGCAATCATTTTCGGAAGTGGCTGAGAAGAATCGGCTGCAGTCTGTTAATCGGAAGTATGGTATGTACACAGACCGTTCCCGCCTGGGCGACATCCAAGGCGGAAAAAGAGAAAAAAGAGGCACAGCAGAAGCTGGACGAGGCCAAGAAAAAAGCGGAGGCAGCAGAGGCTAACAAGAACGCCGTCAGCGCACAGGTATCGAAGCTGACCTCAGATTTAACGGCTCTGCTCACCGATATCCAGTTCCTGGAGACGGATATCGCTGACAAGGAAGCGGATATCAAGCAGGCGGAGATCGATTATGATGCCGCCAAAAAAGAAGAAGAAAAGCAGTATGCCGCCATGAAGAAGCGGATTCAGTATATGTATGAGAAGGGCGATACGGAGTATCTCGATATCTTTTTGCAGGTAAAGAGCATGTCGGACCTTTTAAACAAAGCGGAGTATGTGGAAAGCATTTATTCCTATGACAGGAAGATGCTGGATACGTATCAGGAGACGAAGCAGCAGGTGGCCGACTATAAGGCGCAGCTGGAGAATGACAAGGCTGAGATGGAGGTTATGGAGCTGGAGCTCCAGGGGCAGAGATCTCAGCTGGAGACCACCATCGCCAATAAGAAGAAGGAAGTCAGCAATTTTGACGCCCAGTTAGCCCAGGCGAAGAAGGATGCGGCGGATTATGCCAAGACGGTAGAGAAGAAAAACCAGGAGATCCAGAAGGCGAAGGAGGAAGAGGCCAGAAAGCAGAAGGCGGCCGAGGAAGCCAGAAAGAAGGCAGAAGCGGAAGCGGCAAAGAAAAAAGCGGCGGCCACGTCTACTTCTAAGAAGACATCGGCCAACGATAAGTATACCGGTCCTGCCGCGGTAAAGAGCAGCGGCGGTTCGGCAGAAGGACGCGCGGTTGCGGATTACGGTTTGCAGTTTGTTGGAAATCCCTACGTATACGGCGGGACGAGCTTAACCAACGGAGCTGACTGTTCCGGATTTGTGCAGCAGGTATACAAGCACTTTGGCTACTCACTGCCGAGAAGCTCTTCGGAGCAGCGTTCTGCGGGACGCGAGGTGTCTTACTCGGAGGCGCAGCCGGGAGATTTGATCTGCTACGCCGGCCACGTTGCGATTTATATCGGAAACGGGCAGATTGTTCACGCCAGCACGCCGTCGACAGGAATTAAAGTCGGTACGGCTACATACAGGACGATTTTATCAGTCAGAAGAATTGTATAGGCTGAGTATGCACTGTGAGGGTCATCCAGTGCGGGATAAAATCGTATAAAGTGAGATTAATCATATGAAACAGCAGAATGACTGGTATACGGGCATCAACCATTATGACAATTATGTGGAGAAGGAGATCGGGATCGAACGCCGAAGCATCGACGGGCCTACCGAACCGTATCTCCATGAGCGGGTGGAGCTCTTCTATGTGTTGTCCGGAAAGGGCACCATATCGGTAAACGGGTATGCCTACGACGCGGTGCCGGGCAGTCTGTTCTGCTTGTATTCCCATCACTTCCACCATGTGGAGGCGGTGGAGGAGAAGCTCGATGTGGCGGTGATCCGGTTCCACATCGGGCTTTTTATGTATATGAGCTGGGAACGGCATCCGAAGCATGCCAACGCCCGGCTGGTGTATGATACGAGGCCTGTGGTACAGCTCTCCGGGGAAGAGAGGGAAGAGGTGGAGGCGCTGGTGAAAAGCCTTCTTCGTGAGGAGAAGGAGGCGCGGTTTGAGCGGCTGAATATGATTGAGTACAAGACGCTGGAGCTGCACGCTTATTACTGCCGGTACGCCTATGAGGAAATCGGGAAAAGGCCGCGAAAGGAGCGGACCGTGTGGAGTATGATTGAGAAAGTGATACTCGCCACGGGAGAGGATATTACGCTGGAGGATATGACGGAGGAGGAAGGGATCAGTCCAGAAACGCTGAACCGGAGAATGAAGGAGGCATGTGGATTTACCTTTTTTCAGCTCAAACAGTTCGGTAAGGTGATCAATGCCTGCGCACTGCTGCATTTCCCGGAATTGTCCATGGAATATATCAGTGACCAGCTGAATTTTTCTTCTGCCGCCGCATTTTACAAGGTATTTAAGCAGTACTGCGGGATGACTCCTCGGGAGTATCAGGCGAAAAGCATCGGGATTATGCCGCCGGGGAGCGGGGCCGGTCCGGCGATGCAGTTCCTGCAGTATATTCATATTCATTTTTCCGAGGATATCACCCTCCTGGATTTGTGTGAGAAGTTCTGTATGAAGCCATATACGGTGAAACAGATTTTTAAACAGGTGTTTGGGAATCCGTTCGAAGAGCTCCTGGCTCAGGTTCGTGTCTCTTACGCCTGCTCCTTTTTGCGGACGGGGGACAGGACGGTTCTGGAAATAGCATCTCTCTGCGGATTTAATTCCCATTCCACATTTCTGCGGCATTTTAAGCGCTGGATGAACCAGACGCCGGAGGAATACCGGGAAATAATGAGGGAGAGAGGCGCCGGAACATGAGGCCCGCGCGGCCTGACAAAAAATGATAATAAAACTTCATAATGTGAATATATAGGGAAGCCCTTCTTTGCTATAATGGATGTATCACGTTCAATATGCGAAGGAGGTTTTTTCTATGTATGACAGATTATTTTCTCCGGTTACGATCAGAGGCCTGGAACTGAAAAACAGGGTGGTTCTGCCAGCCATGGGTACCCGTATGGCAGGGGAAAAGGGAGAAATTACACCGAGACTCGTTGCTTACCACGCAGCCAGGGCGGCCGGAGGCTGCGGCTTAAACATTGTGGAGGTGGCCGCGGTACATACGCCCAGTGCACCGGCACACTTTGTGTCCATCAGTGATGACAGCCTGATTGAGGGGCATAAGAAGCTGACGGATGCCATCCACCAAAACGGCGGAAAAGCAGCGATCCAGTTGTGGCAGGGATCCATTGCCACCACATTTGACCCCAGAGCAGAGATGCTGGTGGTCAACGATATGGAATTTGCCGGAAAGAAGCTGACGGCTATAACACCGGAAGGAATCCGGGAGATCGTGGAGTGCTATAAACATGCGGCGGCGCGTTGTGTGGAGGCGGGATACGACTGTATTGAATTCCACTGCGCTCATAACTATCTGCCTCATTCCTTTTTAAGCGGAGGCCTTAATCACAGGACGGACGAGTATGGAGGAAGCTTTGAGAACCGGTCGAGATTTCCGCTGGAGTGCATCAGGGCGATCCGCAGCGCCATCCCCGGGGATATGCCGCTGTTCATGCGCATCGACGCTCACGATGATTATCTTCCCGGCGGCCTGACCATCGAGGAAGTTATCGAATTCTGCTGTATTGCAGGAGAAAATGGAGTGGACGTTCTGGACGTGTCCAGGGGAAATATCATCACAGCCGGTTCGGTATATGAGGTTCCGCCCATTGATATTCCGAGGGGCTTCAATGTAGAGAATGCCGCGAGAATCAGAAGAGAAACGAAGATGGTGACCATTGCCGTAGGCCGGATCAATACGGCGGAGCAGGCCGAAGAAATTCTGGAGGCGGATAAGGCCGATCTGATTGTCATGGGAAGAGCCCAGCTGGCCGATCCGGAGTTTTGCAACAAGGCGAAGGAGGGCAGAACAGAGGATATCATCCACTGCGTCGGCTGTAATCAGGGCTGCTATGATGGATTCTGTGATTTAAGGAACAGGCCGTTTATCACATGTCTGAGAAATCCGTGCCTGGGGCATGAGGAGGAGTGGAAGCTTACGAAGGCGGAGACATCGAAACGGGTTTATATCGCAGGCGGAGGAATGGCCGGACTGGAGGCGGCCCGGGTGCTTCATGAGCGAGGGCACCAGCCGGTTATCTTTGAGGCGGGCGACCGTCTGGGAGGTCAGTTTATCACGGCGGGCCAGGCTCCGGGAAAAGCGGAGATGAAGCAGGCAGCCGTCTCCTTTGGGCGGCTGGTGGAACGGTCCGGTGTGGAGGTTCGCTGCCATACGCCGCTCACCGCAGAGCTTATTCAGGAAGAAAAACCGGATGCCGTGATTGCGGCCATCGGATCGGCTCCTGTTGCGCTTAAGCTTCCGGGGAGTGAAAAGAAAATGGTCTGTCAGGCCAACGCAGTTCTGGAGCATGAAATAGAGCCGGAAGGAGATGTATGCGTGATCGGAGGCGGTTTGGTGGGGCTTGAAACCGCAGATGCGCTGGCGGCAGCCGGACACGCTGTGAAGGTGCTGGAAATGAAGGAGAAAGCGGGGGAAGATTTAGGCATGCTCCGGAAGATTGCCGTGATGCAGAAGCTTGGCGGTGAAGGCGTGGAGATAATCACAAGCGCCTTATGTCTCGAAATCAATGAGACCGGAGTCGTAGTCGATACACCGGAGGGAAAACGGACTGTGGCCTGTGACAGTGTAGTTCTGGCTGTGGGATCCGTCTCCAGGGACAGCAGTGCATTGAGAGAAGCCTGTGAGAGCGCCGGAATTGAGTTTACTGTCATTGGCGATGCGAAACAGGCAAGGCGGGCGATCGATGCGGTGGCGGAAGGTTTTGAGGCTGCGAGAAGCCTGTAGGCAGAGAATGCGGAGCTTGTTTTGCCGCAAATAGAGCGTTCAACAGAAGAGGAGGAATGATCCATGAAATCCAGATTACTGGAAGAACTGAAGATAGGGTCCATGACTGTTAAAAATGCCGTTTTTATGGCGCCCATGTCTCTCGGATACGAGAGTCCGGATGGGACGGTCAATGAGACGATGCAGGAATACTGGCTGGCAAGAGCCAGAGGCGGCGTTGGCTGTATCATTACCGATGCGCTTTCTGTCGACCCGGATGTGCCGTATCTGGGAAATACTCTGTGCTTTAGAAATGAAGAGAGCATTGCATCCTACCGCCGTTTTACAGACAGAATCCATGAGTACGGGACAAAAATAATTCCGCAGATCACCCATCCGGGGCCGGAGAGCGTCAGTGCATTCCGGGGGATACCTCCTGTGGCCAGCAGTGTTTACTTAAATTCCATGGCTCAGAGGACAAGGGCTGTAACGCTGGAGGAAATACCCGGAATCATACAGAAATACGCAAAAGGCGCATACGATGCCAGGCGTGCCGGTTTTGACGGGATTGAACTGCACTGTGCGCACGCCTATATGCTGTTGGGATCATTTTTATCGCCCATGAGAAACAAACGGACGGACCGTTACGGCGGAAGCCTGGATAACCGGGCCCGCCTGCTGTGCGAGGTTCTCGATGCGATCCGGGAGGCCTGCGGCCCTGATTTTCCTGTTATTCTGCGAATGTCGGGAAGCGAGCGGGATGAACAGGGCAATACACTGGAAGACATGAAGTATCTCGTCCCTGTTTTGGAACGGCACGGAGTGGCTGCGTTTGAAATCAGCGGGGGAACCCAGTATGAGCGGTGCAATAAGATTATTCCGTGTCACGGAGAGGTGCAGGGCGTCAATGTTCCGGAGGCAGAAGCGCTTCATGAGGCTGCGTCAGTCCCGGTTATTGTGGTGGGTAAAATTAATGAGCCGCGCTTTGCCGGGTATCTCGTTGATTCGGGGAAGGTGGACGGTGTAGTGCTGGGGCGTGCCCTGATTGCGGATCCCGACTTTGTAAATAAGATGGAAGCCGGAGATTACGAAGGAATTGCACCGTGTGCGGCCTGTGCCATCGGCTGTGTAGGGGAACAGACAAAACGTCACCCGGCCTCCTGTGTGATCAATCCGGCGGCAGGAAGAGAAAAAGAGCTGGAGCTTACAGCGGCGGAGCAGCCGAAACGAGTGGTGATTGTGGGCGGCGGAATCGGCGGAATGGCCTGCGCCAGGGCATTTGCGGTACGCGGCCATGAGGTGGTACTTCTGGAGCGGGAAATGGAGCTGGGAGGCCAGATGCGGCTTGCCTGCATTCCACCCCATAAGCAGGAACTGAGCAAGTGGATCGTCTATCTGGAGCATGAACTGGAACGGCTGTCCGTAGACGTCCGGCTGAATACGGCAGCCGACAGGGCTGTCATAGACGGCCTTGCTCCCGAGGTGCTGATTCTGGCCACCGGCGCCAAAGAGATGCTCCCGCCGGTGCCGGGAATCGATCCGGAACAGGCCGTGACGGCCTGGCAGGTGCTGAGTGGGGAGACGGTAATCCCCGGAGGAAATGTTCTGGTGGTCGGAGGCGGTATGGTAGGGTGTGAGATCTGTGAATATCTGATGCATCAGAAACGTGGAAGCCTTCATATTACCATGATTGAGATGGCGGATGAAATCGGAGCGGGCATGGTGGTGAATAATCGGGTGCCGACTATGATACGGCTGAACCGGCCGGAGATTACCATGATGACCGGAACGAAGCTGATGTCCGTAAACGGCAGTGATGTGACCGTGGAAAGGCATGGCGTGCAGGAGACGTTTGGCGGGTTTACCCATGTGATCTATGCATGCGGTGCACGTCCGGCCAGAGCGCTTTTTGATGAACTGAAAGAGGCTTATCCGGAGGCTGTTTTAATCGGTGACGCCTCACAGCCCGCTCAGGCACTGGAGGCGGTGAGGCAGGCTGTGGAGACTGCGGTCCGGCTCGGATAATCGGTGAAAAACCATTGAATCACAGGTGCTTCTGATGGTATAATGGAAGCATAAAAGGAGGACGTGCCTATGAAACGATGGTTGGATACTGCAGACGAATATATAACGACCTGGAAGATCCGTGATGTGGCACTGCTGAAGCTTTGTGTCTGTGCGGCCGGCTTTCTGTTGGGAATGGAAATTCCCCGGCGGCACCGGAATAAGGCAGCAATAGCAGCCAGTGTAGTTTTTTCGGTAACATACGTGATGATTATGCTCCCATTTTTAAAGCGGCTGGAAAGAAACGGGAAGGCGGAAGAGGTTTAAAAAGGGGTGGTCAGAAAGGGACGGTCGGAAAGGAATTGGAAACAGGGGGTTTGTGCTGCCCGGCGATGCCGGGCAGCATTTCATATCATGGAAACGTGTCTCTGTGATATACTTTTTAACTGTTTTACGTATTAAATTATGAAACCGGGAGGATTAACCATGAAGTGGCTGGGAACAATCTCGCTTCTCTTTTTTGCCGTGATAGCGATCAGTATTGGATATATGAATTACAGTCGGATGTCGGAAAAGTGGCAGAACTGTACAGCAGATACGGAGGGAATTATAGTGGATTTTGATTCGAAAATATCGATGTCCAGCAGCGATAAAATTCTATATCCGGTTGTCAGGTATTTTGTAAACGGGAAGGGATATCAGATTACCTCCGGCAGCGGGACCAACAGACAGAAGCTGAAGGTGGGAGATACTGTCGCGGTCCGCTATAATCCGGATAAACCAAAACAGATGCTGATCGTTGGATATAATACGAAATCAACAATCTATCTGTGCATGGCAGTGATGGCTATGGGCGTGGTTGTCCCTTTTTTCTCAATGATATTGATCTGGAAAAAACAGTGATTTTTTCATATGGAGAGGAAACGTATGAAACTGTAACGCAGCCCCCTTAATATTACAGGGAAATCCAAAAAATACTTGCGGAATTCGACATTCTGTGAGAGAATATAGCTAAGTATGATGTGATATATTTAACAAAGTACTTTTCACAATTATTACTTATTCGAAAGGAGTTTTAACATGATTTATTCACAGGAAGTAGAAGAGATGTGCACAGTGGCACAGGGCGTTCATCACGGCGCTGCTCCAATCCCAGAAGAAGCAAAATGGGTAAAATCTAAAGAAGTTAAAGATATCTCCGGTTTAACACATGGCGTTGGCTGGTGTGCTCCTCAGCAGGGTGCATGTAAGCTGACTTTAAATGTTAAAGAAGGCATCATTCAGGAAGCACTGGTAGAGACCATCGGATGTTCCGGTATGACTCACTCCGCTGCTATGGCTGCTGAGATTCTGCCAGGTTTAACCGTTTTAGAAGCGTTAAATACAGACCTTGTCTGTGACGCAATCAATACAGCAATGAGAGAATTATTCTTACAGATCGCATACGGCAGAACCCAGAGTGCATTCTCAGAAGAGGGACTTCCTGTCGGTGCCGGACTGGAAGACTTAGGAAAGGGACTTCGCTCTCAGGTTGGTACCATGTACGGAACCTTAAAGAAAGGTCCTCGTTACCTTGAAATGGCTGAAGGTTATGTAACCGGTATTGCACTGGATGCGGACGATCAGATCATCGGCTATCAGTTTGTAAGCCTTGGAAAGATGACAGATTTCATCAAGAAAGGCGACGATCCGAATACTGCATGGGAGAAAGCAAAGGGACAGTACGGCCGTGTTGCTGATGCTGTTAAGATTATCGACCCAAGACATGAATAATGGGACAGGCCGGAGTCATACATATTCGTTCCGGTTTTCCATCTGCAGAATTTGACATAGCCAAATAACAAGGAGGACAAGATAATGGCTTTATTTGAATCATATGAGAGACGTATCAAACAGATCAATGAAGTATTAAACAGCTACGGAATTGCTTCTATTGAAGAAGCTGAGAAGATTACAAAAGATGCTGGTTTAGATGTATATAAGCAGGTAGAATCCATCCAGCCAATCTGCTTCGAGAATGCGAAGTGGGCCTATACTGTTGGCGCAGCCATCGCAATCAAGAAGGGATGCCGTAAGGCAGCAGATGCAGCAGCAGCAATCGGTGAAGGACTTCAGTCCTTCTGTATCCCGGGTTCCGTTGCTGATCAGCGTAAGGTTGGTTTAGGCCATGGAAACTTAGGCAAGATGTTACTGGAAGAAGCGACCGACTGCTTCTGCTTCTTAGCAGGACACGAGTCCTTCGCAGCAGCAGAGGGCGCGATCGGTATCGCAGAGAAGGCCAACAAGGTTCGTCAGAAACCATTAAGAGTTATCTTAAACGGTTTGGGAAAAGATGCCGCTCAGGTTATCTCCAGAATTAACGGCTTTACTTATGTAGAGACTGAGATGGATTACTACACAGGCGAAGTAAAAGAACTGTGGAGAAAGTCCTACTCTGAAGGCTTAAGAGCAAAAGTTAACTGCTACGGTTCCAATGACGTAACAGAAGGCGTTGCAATCATGTGGAAGGAAGGCGTTGACGTTTCCATTACCGGTAACTCCACCAACCCGACCAGATTCCAGCATCCGGTTGCAGGTACCTATAAGAAGGAATGTAATGAGAAGGGCAAGAAGTACTTCTCCGTAGCTTCCGGCGGTGGTACAGGACGTACACTTCACCCGGACAACATGGCAGCAGGTCCTGCTTCCTACGGTATGACAGATACTATGGGACGTATGCACTCTGACGCACAGTTCGCAGGTTCTTCCTCTGTTCCGGCTCACGTAGAGATGATGGGTCTGATCGGTGCAGGCAATAACCCGATGGTTGGTATGACGGTTGCGGTTGCGGTTAGCATCGAAGAAGCTGCTAAGGCTGGGAAGTTCTAAATAATTGCATATATAGTATTTTAATACCGCACTAGCCATTCATGGTTAGTGCGGTGTTTGATACAGGGGATTTCTTTAATTTTCACAGTTGGTGAAACTTTTTAAATTCTGTGCTATACTATTACAAAGAAGACAACTGAATAATTTTATATAGCGGAAATTACAATAAGTGTTGGTATATATTATTTAATTAGGGGGGAAAAGATGAGTGTTAGATTAGTTAAATATTCTTATAGATTCGCAGAACAAGTATTCAATGGTAGACTGAATTTAAAAACTGAAATGGAAGAAGTTATTTTAGAAGCCTGTAAAGATCTAACAATATTGAGCAGACCTAATTTAAATAAAATACTTGATGAATTATTTGTTGCTAAAGGCTGGCAACGTCAGGCTCCTGTATTTTCAAGTGAAGAAGCTGCGTATGCAAAAATGGATTTTTTAAAGGATAGAATTGGTGTTGAAGTACAATTTGGGCATGCCTCATTTATTGGAATTGATTTATTGAAAATGCAGATTGCTTCATATTCAAATTTAGACAATATAGATTTTGGTGTATATATAGTTACAACTAATAAAATGCAAAAATACTTAAAAAGTAATTATAGGTTAAAGTGGGACGGAAGTTTATCTTATGAAAAAGTAATTAAGTATTTACCACATATAAAAAGTGCAATTCAAGTACCTATTTACGTTATTGGAATTGATATCTAAAATGAATTCTATATAGCTGTGAACTTCTATCAGTAATGCACAATTGCACACTCATAGTGCACAAACACCCCACCCCTGGTAAACCAGCCTTTCATCGTTTCAATTGAGGAAGCGGCGAAGACTGGGAAGTTCTAAGCAAAGTCAGATAAAGCAGATAACAAACTATTGATATTTTTACTTTTGGCATAGGATAGTGTTAACAGAGAAATGAAACTATGTGTATTGCGGCAAAAAGAGTTCCCCCAGAAAGCGGTATTTTTCTGAGGGATTTTTTATAAGGTGAAATAACCCAGCCTGACGGTTGTTCCTATTTTTAGCTCAAATATTTTTGTGTAACAGGATCATGCTTTTTAGATACAAAAAAACCTCCCTGATATTCAGGAAGGTTTTCATGACCTATCCGGGAATCGAACCCGGGTTTCCGCCGTGAGAGGGCGGCGTCTTAGCCGCTTGACCAATAGGCCGTATCTGTCATTTCTGACAGCTTCCTAATAATACCATAGGAAGTTGAATTTGTCCAGATAAATTTGAAAAAAAATTAAAAAAATTTTCGACCTCTGTTTTCACTAAAGATTAAACTGCAAAAGCAATGAGAAAATACCCCATAAATTAGGTTGAGCCGGCAAGGTGACATTCCGTCAACCCCGCCGACTTAGTGGAAACATATGTAGGAAGCGCTCTGACTGCTTAATTCGATTTCCTATGTTTATAATATTATCATACTGGAAAAATGTAACATAAATTTGACCGCAGCGTAAAAAGATTATGAAATTTATTAAGGCTTTCTAACGAATTATGAAGTTTGTTCTTTTTTTGCATAAAACAGGAGGCAGTGGCTTGAAAGCTGTAAAAAACATTATAAAAAAGTATTGACTATCACGTATGGTGATAGTGTAAAGTGATAATCAGAGATGAGGTCATCGATTCTTTTCGTGCCGGCAGAGGGAAACGCAGACTAAACTCAACAGGGAAGGAAGGTGAGAATGATGATGACTGTCAAACAGGTTTCCGTATTAACGGGGGTCAGTGTTCGGACACTCCAGTTTTATGATGAGATCGGATTATTGAAACCGACGCAGATGACGGAATCCGGATACAGACTGTATGATGAAAGTGCACTGGAAGTACTGCAGCAGATTCTGTTTTTTAAGGAACTGGATTTTACACTGAAGGAAATCAAAGTGATTATGGAAAATCCGCAATTTGATAAGAAGGCAGCATTTGAAAAGCAGAAGGAGTTAATCCGGCTGAAACGAGACCGATTGAATGGTCTTTTGGAGTTACTCGATAAATTAATTCATGGAGAAACGTGTATGGACTTTAAAAAGTTTGATATGAGCGAATATTTTCAGGCTTTAGGTGAATTTAAAGCGACGCATACGGCGGAGATTATCAGGCGGCTCGGAAGTATGGAGCAGTTTGATGAATTATTTGGTGATCTTCAGTCGCAAGAGGTAGAGATTGCAGAGGCAGCGGTCAGACAGTATGGCAGTATTGAGAATTTTACAAAAGCAATGAAGGAAAATTTTCAAAACTATCTCTCCGAGGGGCCGGTTATCTCAGAAAATGAAGTAGATGGAATTATGGAAAAAACGGAACTGCTGACGAAACGGCTTACAGCAGATTTAACCAGAGATCCCTCATCTGCGGAAGTACAGGCAGCCGTAAGCGAACTGATTGCTTTTTGTGAAGAAAGTAATAGAGGAATCGACATGGGAGAAAATTACTGGTTACTTACGGCAGAGGCTTATCAGTCCAATCCCGTGTATCTGGAAGTGAACGATCGAAAATATGGAGAAGGCGCATCAAAATTCATCGGAAGTGCAATTAAAGAGTATTTAGACAGGAAATAGAGTTGATGAGCCTTAAAACAGAGTGAATGTTAGTCCCAATGCCATCTTCGCAGAAGCTTTCAACCTGCGGAGGTGGCATTTGCTGCGTATTTATTGTTCACGGCCAACGCTGCGTATTTGCGGCAGAAAACAACTTTCCTTGCAAGATAGGAAAAATTATCATTTCATGTTATAATTTTTTGTAAATGCATACAGACTGCTGTAATCAGGAGCGGCAAAGTATGGAGATAGAATTTGCCATTACTGCGGTTTCATCATAGAAGAAAGAGAGGCGCAGGCGAAGCTCTGACGAATCTGGACAGATTCACGGGAGTACTAAAGAAATAGAGCCTCAGAAGTAACTGCATAAGCAGGAAGAGAAATACAGAAAAAGGAGAAGTAACATGGTTGATTTAAGGATTCTGGAAGAACTGTCCAATGCATTTGGACCCAGTGGTTTTGAAGAAGATGTGGTCAGGGTAGTAAAAAAATATTGCGGCGGGCTGGCTGTGAGAAAGGATTCGATGCACAATGTATACACAGAGATGACGCCATCGCCTCTGACTGCTGTAAGCCGGGGAAATTGTGGGATTTACAGGAATGATGAGATACCATCGGACAGACGTCCTGTGTTGATGTTGGATGCCCATCTCGATGAATGCGGATTTATGATCCAGTCCATTATGGAAAATGGTCTTATGAGCATTGTAACACTTGGCGGCTTCCATCTTACCAGTCTCCCGGCCCACTCGGTGATCGTGAGAACGGAAGAGGGGAAACTGCACAGAGGGATTACTACTTCGAAACCCGTTCACTTCCTGACACCGGAGCAGAAGGCGGATAACAGTCTGAAGATTGAAGACATACTGATTGATGTGGGAGCATGCAGCAGGGAAGAGGTACTGACTGTATATGGAATTCGTCCGGGTGATCCTGTTGTTCCGGATGTGACGTATGAGTATCATGAAGAAAATGGTATCTGTTTTGGAAAAGCTTTTGATAACCGGCTGGGATGTTTTTGTATTATCGAGACCATGAAGGCACTTATGGCAGAGGAAGAAAGACTGGCAGCCAGAGTCGTGGGGGCGTTTGCCGCGCAGGAAGAGGTGGGAACCAGAGGGGCCACAGTGACTGCTCAGCAGGTGAAGCCCGATCTTGCGATTGTGTTTGAGGGGTCACCCGCCGATGATCCTTATGTTCAGCTGGGGACAGCACAGGGAGTAATGAGGGGCGGTGTTCAGATCCGTCATCTGGACAACAGCTACATCTCCAATCCTGAATTCATCAGGTATGCCCATGAGACAGGGAAAAAATTCGGAATTCCATACCAGGATGCCGTTCGAAGAGGCGGCAGTACAAACGCAGGTAAGATTAGCCTGACCGGCCAGGCTGTTCCGGTTCTTGTGCTGGGGATTCCGTCCCGATATGTGCACAGCCATTATAATTTCTGCGCAAAATCAGATATTGAAGCGGCTGTGTCCATGGCGGTGGAGGTGATCCGAGGACTGAATGCGGAAACTGTGAAGCGGATTTTCAGGCAGGATCTGGTCTGACCGAAAGGTGGGGCGAGCGTATCCGGGCAGGCGAAATGTACGCTGTGAGCGGAGAAACCTGTGTCAAACGATTGGATTTTGTGTCAAAGAAACGGGATTTTGGGCAGTGGGAGTCGTTTATTTTTCACAGCTTTTCATGAGGGTGTGAGAAAATACTTGTCAATGCTTTTCTGATAGAATATAATATCAAGGAAAGAGCTGTTGCAGAAATCGCTTAAGATGCATGCAACAGCCTTTCATCTTCATTTGCAATTTTTGTTTTTTATTGAAGGAATGCGGGAATGCTAAAGAGAAAGCGGCTTATGTCCGTTTTTTTCATTTCCGGCATTCGTGATACTGTACATGATTATAATAGGAGGAATACCCGTGGAAAGAGAAATGATTATTGTTCTGGATTTCGGTGGTCAGTATAACCAGCTGATTGCCAGACGAGTCAGAGAATGCAATGTTTACTGTGAGGTTCATCCATACACACTGGGACTGGATAAGATCAGGGAAATGAATCCGAAGGGAATCATTTTTACCGGAGGTCCCAACAGTGTATATAAGGAGGATTCCCCGCATTGTGAAAAAGAAATCTTTGAGATGGGAATTCCGATCCTTGGAATCTGCTATGGTTCTCAGTTGATGGCTTATATGCTGGGGGGAAGCGTTGCGACGGCTCCTGTCAGCGAGTATGGAAAGACGGAAGTGGATGCAGAGGCGGACAGCCGGATTCTCGATTCCGTGAGCCCAAAAACGATCTGCTGGATGAGCCATACCGATTATATAGAAAAAGCTCCGGAAGGCTTCAGGGTAACTGCTCACACACCGGTCTGCCCGGTGGCAGGCATGGAATGCGAGGAGCGCGGCCTCTATGCGGTTCAGTTCCATCCGGAGGTTATGCATACACAGGAAGGCATGAAGATGCTGTCCAATTTTGTATACAATGTCTGTAAATGTTCAGGAGACTGGAAGATGGATTCCTTCGTGGAGTCTTCCATCAAATCAATCCGCGAAAAAGTCGGCAGCGGAAAGGTACTCTGTGCTCTGTCCGGCGGTGTGGACTCTTCTGTAGCAGCCGTTATGCTGGCGAAAGCGGTTGGAAAACAGCTGACCTGCGTATTTGTGGATCACGGTCTTCTTCGCAAGGATGAAGGCGATGAGGTGGAGGCTGTTTTTGGCCCCAATGGTCCTTATGATTTGAACTTTATCCGTGTCAATGCCCAGGAGCGTTTCTATGAGAAACTGAAGGGGGCTGAGGAGCCGGAGCAGAAGCGCAAGATCATTGGTGAAGAGTTTATCCGTGTTTTTGAAGACGAGGCAAAAAAGATCGGTGCCGTGGATTATTTCGTACAGGGGACCATATACCCGGATGTGATTGAATCCGGTCTTGGAAAGTCGGCTGTGATCAAGTCTCACCATAACGTGGGCGGACTTCCGGAGCATGTGGATTTCAAGGAGATCATCGAGCCGCTGCGCCTTTTGTTTAAGGATGAGGTAAGAAAGGCCGGTCTGGAGCTTGGAATTCCGGAGTATTTAGTTTACCGCCAGCCGTTCCCGGGCCCGGGCCTGGGCGTGCGCATCATCGGTGAGATCACACCGGATAAGGTGAGAATCGTGCAGGAAGCCGATGCGATCTACCGTGAGGAGATTGCAAAAGCCGGAGTCGATAAGGGACTTGGCCAGTACTTTGCAGCGCTGACGAATATGCGGTCGGTTGGATGTATGGGTGACGAGAGGACATATGATTATGCGGTTGCACTGAGAGCTGTGCTTACATCTGATTTTATGACTGCGGAGTCGGCAGAACTTCCGTGGGAAGTCCTGGGAACTGTGACCAGGAGGATTGTTAATGAGGTGAAGGGCGTGAACCGGGTGTTGTATGATTGTACGGGGAAGCCGCCGGCTACGATTGAATTTGAGTAAATAGATAAATCGCTATAAAGCTAGAGTTTATCAGCTTTGTAGCGATTTTTATTTTGTGAATAAGTACGATTTGGGTACAGATATTTATTTTCTGGTATTATGTTTGAAAAACTTATGTATTTGGTAAAGGAACTGGTGGGCAGATACGCTAAAGAGAATCAGGCATCCGGCCATGTTATGGAAAAGCTGGGATTTCAGTACTGCAGAGAAATCCCTTAAGAGGCGAACGAGGGGAAACACCGTTACGATGGGGCAGAGTGCAGGCTTAAGTTCTGACATGAAAAGGTATAGATGACATGAGAGGCGGTGAATAACCGCCTCATTGCCTCACCCGTTATGGCCGCAGACACAACGATACATCTCAGACAGCTGTTTCGAATACTGCTCCATCAGCATCGATAACCGGGGTTCTCCTTCCATCGTCCGTTTATAGAGAATCTCCGGAGTTACGGTACGGTTCCTGTCGGCTTTCATATGAAGCATTTCCTGGATTTCGCTTAAAATACAGGCGGTAAAGGCCAGATAATCTTCCATCTGTGCGGAATTAACCGTACGGGTCTTTCTGTTGTTAATCAAGAAAAGCATTTGTTCTGCCTCGGATATCATGTGCCAGGAAATCCAGAGAAGTTTTTTGATAAAGGCCGAATCCTCGCTTCCGGCTTTTTTCAGATACTGGATAATCTGGTCGTGAATCAGATGGTAATGGATCTGAACATCGCAGATGACACCATAATCCAGAGGGGCGGCCAGGCTGCTCTCCAACAGTCGAAGGTAAACGTGGTGTATGTGAAACAGCTGATACAGGTTATAGCGGAACTGTCCTTTCTGATGTGTAGGAAATACAAAACGGTTTACGAGAAGTACGAGTACCATCGCAGAGACAACATAAAGGATACGGAGTTCAGCGGCCAGCATCTGTGGGAGTGCCAGTGTGGTAAGAGTCAGGGCAAAGCAGGTGGAGAACAGGGCCTGCTGCCAGGTTCCGGCCGTCTCCATATAGAGTCCCACCGCCATAAAGGTTGCCAGCAAAAAATGCCAGCCTGTTCCATGAAACAGCGGGAGAAGAAGCTGCAGGATCAGGCAGCCTGCCAGTGTTCCGATAAAACGGGTTTTTATCCGGGTGGCACTTTCCTCATACATAGGACGGAGCAGCAGGAAGGCATTCAGCACAAGCCAGTAGCCGTGGTTTGCCTGGCTGATCATGCTGTAAGCGAAGCCAATCGTCAGAACTGCGCTGAGACGAAGCGCGAAACGAGTCTCAAATGTATCCGCCTTTATCTGGCCAAACAGTTTCTTAAGCGGGCGGCGATAGCTGGGAAGCTTCCAACCGTGAGAACTCTGTTTTCCGCCATCCTGCCGAATATTATCCAGAATCAGCAGGAAGAGGCGGAGAAAATTCTGAATGAATATACAGGGAATTTCATCGCACTCCTCAACCTCGGCCAGAAGCTCGCTGCCTGTTCGAACCAGTTCCTCCTGCTCAAATCCATCGGTTCCGGCAGTCTCCATATACTGGGCCAGGCGTTCCAACAGGTCATGCCGGTTCGGATCTGAGAGCATGGAGGCCTGGTATGGGTTCGTCAGAAAATACACTGCCCGCTGAAACAGCAGTGCAAACATATATTGGATTTTCCCTCGGGGGCTCACGACATAGGTGAGCCCCCGGCTTTTGTATGCTTCTCCGTAAAGCCCCTGCAGGATCGGAAAAATGGGTTCCGCCTGTCCGGAGGCAGGACTGTCAGACGGTTTTCCCTGTTCTGTGGCATGGGCCTTCGGCTCTATTTGAGCACGAAGCGCGTCCGCCAGAAGCAGAAGTCCCCTTTTTGCAGGGGAAAAATGATCATTCTTTTTATTCCGTAAGGAACAGAAGAACAGGACAATGGTCAAAACGGCCAGGCCATAAGCCAGAGCCGCCATCTGCAGAGCCAGCCCCTCCCGGCCAACAGGCCGCAGCTGGAGAAAGACAAAGCACATGGCATTTGCAAAATATCCCAGCTGATTAAACTGTGAGGTCTGAAGAAAGACCAGCAGAAATGGGACAATCAGATTGAGAAGTATACAGAGAGGAAGGCTTAAGGACGCAAAAAAGCTGAGAAGAGCCATCAAAAACTGTGTTCCCACCAGAACCATCAGCTGCCTGACTGTGAAAGATTTCCGATAATTTACCTTAAACAGGATTGTAACCACCGATACGAGGATTGAATAAGAAATGCCGAATAAAAGAATCGTAGAGTAAAATAAAAAAAGGAAAAAAAGAATAATTGGCAGGGCCGCCATAAATTTGGAGCGGAGAGCTGCCAATATGGATTTTGTTTTGGTTTTCATGAATGAAGTCATCTCCTTTAAAAAAGTATTATAACTCTAATGGGGACGGCTGTCATCTTTTTTGTGAAGAGATCGAATTTGCCTATTGTAAAGAGATTCAATCTGTTTCCGGTACAGACGTATAAGATGCCGCAAAACAGACGTAATCAGACAAACGGATTATCGTTCCTTTGGCAGCATCTTATGTTTTAGTCTGCGGGAGTGTCCATTGTTTTCTCCCGATATTGCACCGGTGTAACGCCCATATAATTTTTAAAAACAGTCAAAAAATAATTATAACTTTGAAATCCTGATTTTTCTGCTATTTTTTTCAGGGAATCGTTGGACTGAAGGAGCAGATGCGAGGCGATTCTGACTCTGTAAGTGTTTAGATATTTCGTAAAGGGAAGCCCCATAGCATCTTTGAAGACTCTGGAAAAGTAGACCTCAGACACCCCACAGTGCCGGCTGATATCTGACAGGGAGATATCAAGATGGTAATTTTGGCGGATGTAAATCAATGCTTTCTGTATTAATGGCGGATATTGAAAGACGGAGGTGGAAATAAGCTGTTCCAGACCCTGATGGTAATAGAGGAGAAACTGTTTTTTTAATGCGTCAATATCCAGGATATTATGGATGGCCGGCGGCTGCACCGCGATAGCCTCATGGTCCGGTGTGGCCGTCCGCAGCGCCAGCTGCATGATTTCGGTCAGACGGAGTACAAGACGCTGAAGTTCCAGAAGAGAAACGTGTGTCTGCTGTACAGATTCAAAAATATGGGTGACAATTTCTGTCACACGTTTTTCATTCAGATGAAGAAGGGATTCCGACAACTCATTTTCTTCCTGCAGGGAGAGCAGCAGGGGAGAATTTTCTTCTTTTTCTTCTGATAGGTCAGAATCGCTGTTAAACGGCTTTACCTGAAGCCGGTGGTGAATTTTCAGGTAGTATGGCCGTAAATGCTCCACCGTATCGAAGACTGGCATGGTTTCTGCAAAGGTATGGATGGAAAGATAACGCCGCAGGTTGTTTTTTAAAAGGCTGATATCCTGAGCCGCAGTCTGAAGAATGGCTGCTTCACTGGTGAGATCAGGAAAGGACAATAAAACCAGAAATTCTCCGTAATTGATATGAGTGATAATTCCCCTTTGAAGCGAAGTAAAAAAAGTATCGCAAAAGTGGAGAACAGTATTTACCACCTTTTGATGGCGTTCATCCGGAATACTCTGATAGATACTGGAGAAATTGGTGATTTGCAGACATGCTGCAACGTGCCGTCTGCCATTTAGCAAAGGATCGGAAGCAAAAAAATGGCGGCTCTCCTCCGGGATTTCATAATTCAAGACCAGATTCCGAAGATACTGCTGTTTTGACAGCTGACACATCTGGTTCCAGTGTCTCTGATGAAGCTGCTGTTTATCGATATGGTGCTGTATTTCTGACAATTTTGTTTCAAGCAGAGACCGGGACAACTCATGTTTTAGGAGGTAATCATAGGCTCCGGCCTGGAGAATTGGTTTTACATACTCAAAATTATCGTAATTGCTGATGACCAGTATCGTAATTGGAAGCTGATGTTTCCGGATATATCCGGCTACCTCTAATCCACTGGCTCCCGGCATTTCCATATCCAGAATTATAATGTCTACAGAATTACCATGAAGCTTTAAGAATTCGATGGCACTGGTCCCGTCCAGCAGCTGTCCGCAGACATGGATGAAGCCGAGGTCTGCCAGAAATGTCTGAAGTTTATTTAACGAAAGTATGTCATCATCGACAAGAAGTGTCTGAAGCATGTGAGTCCTCCTTTACAGGATAGCTTAATAAAATGCGTGTGAAGGTCTGTCCATCGCTGGCAATGGAAAGCGTAAAGCGGCTTCCGTACTGGAGACGGAGGCGTTCGATACACGTCCGGATACCGATGTTGGAATAAGTTTCCTCTGTCTGACAGGACAGAGAAAGGATCTGGTCAATCTGATCTTTTCTGATTCCGGAGCCGTTGTCTTCAATGATGATATGGAGCTGTTCTTCCTCCAGATACGCATAGAGAAAGATTATACCATCCTTTTCGAAATTGCTGAAACCATGCTTTATGCAGTTCTCAATAAAGGGCTGCAGAAGAAGCTTTAAAACAGGCAGTTCCAGCAGGGGATCGGCAACATCACACTGAAGTGTAATATCCTGAAAATTATTATATTTTTTTATGGAAATATAGTCCTTGATAAAGCCGATTTCCTGACGCAGTGTAACGAAGTTTTCTGTGTTCTTGGATACGAGCTTTAACATTCTGGTGAATGCGAGAGAGACTTCCTCAATATTTTTCACGCCCTGAAGGCTTGCAAGCTGTGTAATCGTATTTAGTGCATTATAAATCATGTGTGGATTCAGCTGCTGCTGCAGCGTCTGCAGTTCAAGCCGGCGCTGTTTTTCTGCGTTTGACTGAATTTCCTCCAGCATCTTGTCGATTTCATTTTCCAAATACACGATACCGTCTGATATTTCCTTCAGCTCGTCGTTGTTTTTATGATGAAAGACACTTTTCTCCCTTGTTGTAATAAAGCGGAGCAGTTCATTTTTAATCAGAAGAATCTTTCTGGAAAGTGATTTCGAGATGATTCTGGAACATGTAATGGTCTGCAGGAAAACAAGAATCAGGATAATAACAAACAAAATTCTGATGTTTCCGGAATCTTTATAAATATATGTATGCGGAACCAGCACATAAGTGTGGTAATTCGATAAGAGAGAGCTGGCATGCGCCATCTCATAAGGTTCTCTTTCCAGGGTCACAGTTGTTCCCTGGGCAGAGAGGAGATGTTCCATAATCTCGGGTTTGCTCAGAGAGTGGATGGCATTGGTATAAATCAGCTCGTTATTTGGGTTTGCAATGAATACCTGATAATTTTCTCCGTCATAATCGCCTAAAATCGAATGAAGGAGCTCCGGGCTGATATCCACGAGGATAACGGCAAGTATTTCGTCATCCTCCTTCAGGACGCGGCCGTAGGTAAGGGCTTTCTGACTGTCAGTACTGTATAGATTCCGTTCTGTACAGTAAGTACCGGGAGAGGCCTGTTTAATGTTCTCACAGAGAGGACCGTCGAAGTTTTGAAGACGGTTGACATTGGAACCATTGGTGTAAATACGGTCATAGCGGTCGATGAGTGTATACGAGCAGGCAACTTCACCGTAATTTGAAATGGACTTAAGAAAATTCTCAATCAGCATATGCTTTTTATGTCCCTCGACCGTTACTTCATCGTAATTATCCTTTAGATAACTGCGGATATTTTCATTGGAAAAAATATGTGTAATATTCTGTTCAATGTCCGTTGTCAGGGAATCCAGGGCCTGATTGATGGTTGAGATCCTGCTGTATGTAAAGGTGAGTTCCTTTGAACGCATGGTACGGAACCAGAATGGATACGTTGTGAGACTGATGAGCAGAACAGGAACAATCCCATTAATTAGTAAGAGCAGAACGAGCCGGGCATTAAAATGCGATTTAAAGTAATGAACCAGTTTTGGGTATTTTTCCAATTGCGGTGCCTCCTGATCAAAAATATTCGAAATTGAATATATACAAATGATACCATCCGAAAAAATGTCTGACAATGAAAGATTAAAAATTTGTAGTAACTGGTAAAAAATACAAAGTTTTCTGCATGGCTGGAGTAAGTATAATTAGCACATGAACAAGTTCACAGGGCAGGTTCACAGAGCAGAAAGGAAAAAGAATTGTGAAAAACAGGATAAGCAACAAGATAAACAGGGCTGAGAAAAAGCGAAGATTCATGAAAAATTTCCGGGCAACGAAAACACTGTATCTGTTTGTGGTCCCCGGACTGGTGTATTACGTTTTATTTAAATACTGGCCCATTTACGGGTCACAGATTGCGTTCCGGGATTACTCTCCGTTTTTGGGATTTACGAAAAGCCCATGGGTGGGAATGCAAAACTTTGAGAGATTTTTCCGGTCTCCGGATTTCTTCCTGATACTTAAAAATACACTGCTGATCAATGTAACAAACTTAATACTTGGATTTCCGTTTCCAATTATACTGGCTGTTTTGCTGAATCAGGTCAGGAATAAAGGATTTAAAAAACTGGTTCAGACCGCTACATACGCGCCATACTTTATCTCTGTTGTTGTTCTGGTCGGTATGATGTATACCATGCTCTCTCCATACAGCGGTGTGGTGAATGCGGTGATTCGTTTCTTTGGGGGAGATCCCATCCATTTCATGGGGAAACCCGGAATGTATGTTATGATCTACGTCTTATCGGGAATCTGGCAGACGTGCGGGTGGTCTGCGATTGTCTACATCGCGGCACTGGCATCGGTATCCCCTGATTTACACGAATCGGCAATTGTCGATGGTGCCGGAAGATTACAGCGAATCTGGCATATCGATCTGCCGGGGATCATGCCGACGATTATTACCATGCTGATTCTGACAGCGGGACAGCTATTAACAATCGGTTTTGAAAAATCATATTTGATGCAGAATTCCATGAACCTGGGAGTATCGGAGGTCATATCGACGTATACCTACAAGCGTGGACTGGTGGATGGTGACTTCAGCTACGCGTCTGCGGTTGAGATGATGCAGTCGGTAGTGAATTTTGTGATTCTGATTTCCGTTAACAGGTTCAGTAAACGGTTCAGCGATACATCTTTATGGTAGAATGGGGGATATGTGAATGAAAGCGGGAAAAAAAGACAGAGTATTCGAACTTGTAACGACAGTGCTGCTGGCAGTTATTTTGATCATTGCATTATACCCCTTGTATTTCAGTCTGATTGCCTCCATCAGCAGTCCGCGGGCTGTTTATCAGGGGCGGGTTTTGTTTCTGCCGGCAGATGTTACGCTGGATGGTTACAGAAAGATATTTGCGGATCAATCGATATGGACCGGGTTTGGCAACGGCCTCCTCTATACGTTTGTCGGAACCCTGTTAAATGTTGTGTTTACCGTTCCGCTCGCCTATGCGCTTTCCAGGAAGGAGTTTCCATTAGGCGGCGTGTTCATGAAAATAATGGTCTTTACCATGTATTTCTACGGAGGCATCATTCCGCTGTATTTTGTAGTAAAGCAGATGGGAATGCTGGACAGCATATGGTCGATCGTACTTCCGACGCTGATCAGTACTTACAACATGATTATTGCCAGATCTTACTTTATGGGAAGTATTCCGGAAGAACTGAAGGAAGCAGCGTTTTTAGACGGATGCGGATACGTGGGATTCTTTTTCCGTGTGGCGCTGCCTCTGTCAAAATCGCTGATTGCGGTTATGGTGCTTTTTTATGCGGCAAAACAGTGGAATTCCTATTTTGAACCTATGATCTATTTGAGTTCAGAAAGCCGTTTTCCACTGCAGCTGGTGCTCCGGACCATTCTGATCGACAGCCAGAATTCACTGGCTTCGGCGGATGCGTCTACTGTGGCAGATATGCAGCAGCTGGTAGACTTACTGAAATATGGCTGCGTAGTTGTATCCAGTATTCCAATGCTGGTATTTTATCCCTTTGTTCAGAAGCATTTTGTGAAAGGTGTAATGCTGGGGGCTGTAAAGGGATGAGTGTGCCCGGAAAAGGGCGATAAATGAAAGGAGAAGCAGAATGAAAAAAAGGAGTTTAGCAGTACTGTGTACAGCCGCTGCAGTAGCAGCGGGATGTGTGGCATGCGGAGGGGCAGTACAGCCCAAGGGCCAGGACAGCAGTCAGGCCGTTGCAGAGGAAAAAGGAAAAGAGAAAATCAAGGTAACATTTATTAAAAATGAGTGGCATGGAGATCCGAATGACATGGAGATCTATAAGATTCTGGAGGAAAAGACCGGCGTAGAAGTGGAATGGCAGGTTTATTCGGCGGCGACATGGGAAGACAAAAAGAATCTGATCTTATCCAGTGGAGATCTTCCGGATGTCTTTTATATGAATGCCGTCAATGTCAATGATGTGACAAAATATGCTCCTCAGGGAATGTTTCTGGATTTGACGGATTATATTGAGGAGTACTGTCCGAATCTCAAAAAAGTATTTGAGGAAATGCCGGAATATAAGAATATCTGTATTAACCCGGACGATGGGAAAATCTACAGCATTGGGCGTGCAGTGGAGAGAGAAGTCATGTATACCTCCGGTCTGCTCTACATCAATAAGAAGTGGCTGGATCAGCTGGGACTTCCGGTTCCGGAGACTGTCGATGAGTATTATGAAGCGTTAAAGGCATTCAAAGAAAATGATATGAATGGCAATGGAGATAAGGGAGATGAGATTCCATTTGTCTTCCATTACAATTCTTCCGTACCGGATACTGCGTACAGCTATCATCAGCTGTTCGGTTCCTTTGGATATGTGGACCCGGTTTTAACCGTGGGTTCCCATTTCATTGAAGATGAGAACGGCGAGATTGTCTATACAGCGGAACAGGAAGAGTACAAGGAAGCAATCCAGTATTACCATAAGTTTGTGGAAGAGGGATTATGGGATTCCGAAGGATTTACTACACCGGATACGTCAGTGATGAATGCCAAGGGAAATAATGATCCCGAAATTGTAGGTTCTTTTATGGCGTACGATTCCACATTTGTCGTTCCTGAAAAATACAAAGAAGATTATGTAATTGTGGAGCCGTTAGAAGGTCCGACAGGAAAGAGAATCTGGCAGAACAGCGCCAACAGCAACGGTAATGTCAATGGAACCCAGTTTGTTCTGACTGCGTCGGCAAAGGGAAAAGAAGAGGCTGTTATGAAATGGCTGGATGCCCATTTTGAACCGGAGATTTCGGCACAGCTGTTTTTAGGGCCGATCGGTACGACTCTGGAGAAGACGGACAGCGGAATGCTGGATTATATTCCTACCCCGGAAGGGATGTCTTATAGCGAGTTCCGATACAAGAATGCTCCTGTACACGTTCCCTGTAAGATTGCTTCGGAGGATTGGGGGAAACTTGTGCAGGTAATGGATGAAGATATCAATAAGCTGCAGATTGCCAAAGAGCATTACGCTCCGTATGCCGGGCAGTCCTCCCTTTTCCTGCTGCCAAATAAGGAAGAGAGCAAATACTTTACCACTACGGCAAAGGATATCGATGATTATGTCAATAAAATGCAGGTGAAATGGCTGACAGAAGGCGGGATCGAAACAGAATGGGATACTTATTTAGAACAGCTGAATAAACTGGGAATCGATCAATACAAGGAAACGGTAAAGGGAATACGGGAAAGGATGGGAAAGCAGTAGAAGTGGATCAGGAAACGAGAAAAAGTAATTTTCTAATATTTATGACAGACCAGCAGCTGGGAACGACCCAGCAGAGCGGAGGTTCGGCTTATATGCCGAATCTGGAACGGCTGAAGCGCCATGGAGTGACGTTTCAGGAGGCGTATTGCCCCTCTCCCCACTGCTGTCCCAGCCGCGCCAGTTTCTTTTCCGGATTGTATCCCTCGGAACACGGTATATGGAATAATATTGATCTGGCAGATGCATTTTCCCATGGCTTAAATGAAGGCATCAGGCTCTTTTCAGAAGATTTAAAAGAAGCGGGATATCAGATGTATTTCAGCGGAAAATGGCATGTCAGTGCAGAAGAAGGTCCGGGAGACCGTGGGTTTGGTCCGTGGATCTATCCGCCGCAGGAGGGACGGTATAAGCAGTGGAAGAAAACCCCCTTCATGGGAGACTGGGACTGGCTTTTGGAGGATGACTATATTACAGAGGTAAGGGGACGTGGTGACGGTGAGATTTCCAGAGTCGGATTTCCTCCATATACCCAGTATGGTGTAAAAGAAAATCCTTTTGGTGATGGTGACGTAGTCTCCTGTGCAGAGGACTGGCTGGAAAAGGTAAGCGAAGAGGAGCCTTTCTGTATGTATGTCGGTACACTGGGGCCTCACGATCCATACTTTGTTCAGGAAGAGTATCTGGATCTCTATCCGGATGAATCGATGGAACTGCCGGTGTCGTGGACTGACCGGATGCTTGACAAACCGAATCTCTACAGAAGGACGAGGGAGCGGTTCGATCAGCTTGATGAGACTGAACAGAAACGTTCTCTGAAGCATTACCTGGCTTTCTGCTCTTATGAGGACGCATTGTTTGGCAGACTTCTGGATGTGCTGGAGCGGAGAAATCTTCTGGAAAATACAGTGGTTTTGTATGTTTCAGATCATGGAGATTATGCCGGTGCCCATGGATTATGGACGAAAGGTCTTCCCTGCTTTAAGGAAGCGTATCACATCTGCTCTGTTATGGGGTACGGCGGAATAAAGGCGGAGGGTGCTGTAATTGGCCACAGAGTATCGCTTTTGGACTATGCGCCTACATTTTTAGATCTGGCAGGTATCCTGAAGGCGGACGTTATAGCAGGAAGGCAGAGATTTTCTGGATATTCCTTAAAACCGTTTCTGGAAGGACGTATTCCGGAAAACTGGCGCGAGGAAACTTACACACAGAGCAATGGAAACGAGTGTTATGGGATCCAGCGGAGTATTTTTACTGACGAATACCATCTTGTTTTTAATGGATTTGATTACGATGAACTGTATGATCTGAGGAAAGATCCGGACTGTATGAAAAATGTGATAGAGGAACAGCAATACGAGACAGTTATTTACGATCTGTACAGGAAATTGTGGAGATTTGCATATCTGCATCGGGACGCTTTGGGAGATCCATATATTACGACTGCGCTGGCCAGGTATGGCCCTGGGATAATCAGGGGAGTGAAACGGGAATAAGAAAAAACGAAAAGGGGATCCGAACAACCGGGAGTTGTGCGGATCCCCTTTTTACATCCTGATCCTCCCACACAATTAGTTCACAGAAAAATCACCAAATCCCCTCCGGCCTTTCAGCTTTCTTTCAGCTTTTCATGCTAGAGTATATTTGTAATTTATTTCTGACATTTACACAGAGACAAGGAGGCGGAACCGATATGGCGCAGGAAATTTTTAAACGTTATGAAAAGAAATATCTGCTGACAGAAGAACAGTATCTCGGTCTGAAGCGGGTGCTTGAGGATCGGATGGAGGCCGATGCATATGGAGTACATACCATTTCCAATATTTACTTTGACACTAAGGATTTTGAACTGATCAGAACTTCCCTGGATGGGCCTGCATACAAAGAGAAGCTTCGACTGCGTGCCTATGGGCAGGTTAACGAGAAGAGTATGGTATTTCTGGAAATGAAGAAGAAATACAGCGGTGTGGTATATAAAAGGCGAGTTCCAATGGAACTTGCATCAGCTGTCCGATATTTGAATGACGGAATTCTTCCGGAGCTGGAAAATCAGATATTCCGGGAAATACAGTATATGAAGCAACGGTATCGTTTGAAACCGGCGGCGTACGTGGCTTATGACCGTGTGGCGTGTTCCTGCAAAGCGGACCAAGAACTGCGGGTAACCTTTGACCGGAACATACGCTGCAGAACCGAAGGATTGGATTTACAGGCCGGAACCTATGGGACTTCACTGCTTGAGGAGGGCAGGGTTCTGATGGAAGTGAAAATACCGGGAGCGATGCCGGTCTGGATGAGCCGCGGATTTTCGGAGCTTGGTATCTATCCCGTATCATTTTCAAAGTATGGACGTTACTACAGGGAGTATCTGGTGAACGCGGAGAGGCTGGGACGCTGTGGAAGAGATAGAGAAGGAGGGCGTGACTGTGCTTAACACTATTTTGACAGAAACAGTCAGCTCCGGAATTACACTGCCGCAGCTGATCCTTTGCACATTAACATCACTGGGAATTGGAATTGTGCTGGCATTTCTCCATACATATAAAAATACGAGTTCAAAAAATTTTGTGATGACGTTAGCGATCCTGCCTGCGGTGGTGCAGGCGGTGATTATGCTGGTAAACGGTAATCTTGGAACAGGTGTTGCTGTGATGGGCGCATTTGGGCTGGTGCGTTTCCGGTCTGCGCCGGGCAACGCCAGGGAGATCGGAAGCGTATTTCTGGCCATGGCAATCGGCCTGGCGACCGGTATGGGATATCTGGGGATTGCGGTTCTTCTGCTTCTTATAATCGGAGCAGCAATCCTGATTTTGACCGAAATTCCCTTTGGCAGCCAGTCATTTTCACAGAAGGAGCTGAAGGTAACCATACCGGAAAATCTGGATTATGCCGGGATTTTTGATGATTTATTTGAAAAATACACAAAGAGCGCAGAGCTTATGAAGGTTCGTACGACTAATATGGGGAGTCTTTATGAGCTGTGCTACCGGATCGAATTAAAAAAGGAAGAAGAAGAGAAGGCGATGCTCGATGACATTCGGTGCAGAAATGGAAATCTGACAATTGTATGCGGCAGGATCGCGGAGAACAGAGAGGAATTGTAAAAAAGGAGAGATAGAATGAAGCGAATTTTAAGACACGGTCTGTTTCTGGCGGTGGCAGGAACTATAATTATGACAGGCTGCCAGAGCCAAAACGAAGGTCAGACCTCCGGTTCCATAGTGGCAGAAGAAAATGGGAGCACCGGCAGTACGGAAACCGTGATAATCGGAAATGGAGATTCCGTCACAGTGACAGGAACGGGAGCCGCGGTGGACCAGCGTGTCGTGACAATTACGGCAGCGGGAACGTACCGGCTCAGCGGGGAACTTACCGACGGCCAGATTGCAGTGAATGCAGGCAAAGAGGATGAGGTCAGCCTGATTCTCGATGGGTTTACAATATCCAATACCAGTTCGTCCGCTGTCTATGGGATCAAAAGCGGAAGCATCACGATTATCACAGAAGAGGGAACCGACAATGTCATATCCGACGGAACCGAATACCAGTATGAGGAAGAAGGGGAGGATGAACCGGATGCGGCTGTATTCAGCAAGGATGATATCATTCTGGAGGGCAGCGGTATGCTGACTGTCACCGGCAATTACGGATGCGGAATACGAAGTAAGGATCATCTGACTGTGAAGTCGGGAACGTACGTGATTGACACAGTTCAGGATGCCGTGAAGGGAAAAGATTCTGTGAAAATAGAAGGCGGCACGTTCACCTTAAAAGCAGGTGAAGACGGAATCCAGGCCAGTAATGACGAGGAGGAGGACAAGGGCTATGTAGAAATTTCCGATGGAACCTTTTCCATCACAGCAGGAGCCAAGGGAATTAAGGCGGTGACGCGTCTGGAGATATCAGGAGGAACCATCGACATTGATTCGGAGGATGACGCAATCCATTCCAATGGTGACGTGAACATTACCGGAGGGACTTTTACAATTGCCACGGGAGATGATGGTATTCACGCGGATAACCGGGTGGTAATCGACGATGGAACCATTATGATCATAGAGAGTTATGAAGGAATCGAAGGACTGATGGTTGATATCAACGGAGGTGTCATCGATCTTACGTCGGAAGACGACGGATTGAATGCAGCGGGCGGAAATGACGGTTCCGGTAATCTGGAGTTTGGAAGGGAAGGCCGGCCGGGCGGCATGAGAGGAGAAAAAACGGATGGTGCCGGCGGTGCTTTTGGAGCGGCAGAAGGTGCTTATATCAAAATTACAGGAGGAGAGATAAAGATCAGTGCATCAGGCGACGGTATCGATTCCAACGGTGATTTCTATATGGAAGGGGGAACTGTAATCGCAGAGGGACCGACAGACAATGGAAACGGAACGCTGGATTACGATGGAACCGGAACGATCACCGGAGGTATCTTTATGGGAACGGGAAGTTCGGGGATGGTTCAGTCGTTTTCCGAAGACTCTGCACAAAATGTGATTGTGGTGTATTTCACCAGTACAAAAACAGCCGGGACAGAGTGGAAGCTTACAAGCGGAGACGGAACGGTGGAACTTACGGGAAATCCGGCTAAGGAGTACTCTTCCCTGATCGTAAGCTCCCCGGATCTGAAAGAAGGGGAGACGTATCAGCTGACTGCGGGAGAAGAATCCATGGAGATCACTGTATCAGGGAGGATCACCCAGTCCGGTACGCGGTCCGGCACAGGCGATGCCATGCCGGGAAAACGAGGTGCTGACGGCGGTGGCGGGGAAAGAAAACCGGGAGAAGGACAGCGTCCGGGAGGACAAAAGCCCGAAGGGGAGCCTAAGCCCGAAGGGGAACCGCAAAGGGAAACAGCTCCGGATCAGAAAGAATGAGTGGTGAATAGGATTCCAATTCTCCTTTTTTATGGTAAAATAGCCATAGAAAAGGAAAACAGGAGGTTTGACAGACTTTGAAAAATAAAATCTGGCTGGATCAATTGAGAGCAGAAGACAGGGATACCGTTTTTTCCCTGACTTCTGATCCGGAAATCGTAAAATATATGCGTTTTGGGACTCACAAGGTGCCGGAGGAGGCGGAAGAACTCATCCGGAATTATACGGAAAAGGGAAACTACGGCTTTTTGATACGGCTGACGGACAGTGGGGAACCGATAGGAGTAGCCGCCATGAAACACGATGAGGAGAACTGCCTGGAGTATTCGGTTTCGCTGTTCAGTTTTCAGAGATTCTGGAATCAAGGGTACAATACTGCCGCAGTGGAATTATTGAAGACATTTGCGCAGGAACAGGGAATCAGGAGTCTGAACGCTTATGTGGTGGAAGAAAATCACGGGTCGAGAAAAGTGATGGAGAAATGCGGATTTCACAGAACGGACATTCTTCATTTTGACGATTTCCCTTCCGGCCTGTACGTTTACTCTTTGCAAATTGGATCAGGAGATGAAAAACAGGAGCAGGCGGCTGCCGAAACACCGTGACTGTTACAGGACACGGGGATATGGGAGCCGCAGTATATTGGAATTAGTAGTCAGAAAGGATAACACCATGAAACTGTTTGGAAAGAAAGCTCAGCCGAAAAAGGAAGAGCCAAAGATGCAGGAAGCAGTTCTGACCCTGTATGCCTGCAGAAAAGACGTGAAAACGGTGCCGGATCTTGCCTGCCGCCTGTTTTCTGAAGTGATGGACAAGATTCTTTATACGGATGAAGATGAATTTCACATTCAATTTAAGGATGGCACCGGAGTTCAGTTTCATCTGGTCACCGATGCAGAGGAAACAGAAGTACAGTCAAAGGGGATGGCCAGTTTCTTTTCCCGGGCTCCCCTGGAGAATGAGGCGGTGAAGGACGCAGCTCTCTGCCAGATTCGCCTGTTTAACTGCATCATAGGAATCCGGTTCGAAATTGATGGGGACAGCAACAGGACAAACTACATTGTTAACACCATTTATGGCATGGCAGGAGAACTCAGCGCTTTTGTGTTGTATCCCAATATGTACCTGTATCACTGGGATGGCCGTCTGCTGCTGTCGATTGACGGAAAGAGTGATTTTGAGGAGTTTTATCCCCAGGCAAGCACCACGATTCTGGATCGGGAGGAGAAAGAAAAGGAGGCCGACAGAGAACGGAAAATGCGTTCCATTGCCATTTTAAAGGAGAAGGGGATTCCCTATCTTGAGCATTTGAAGGCGTCGGTGTTTGAAGCAGAATGTATAATTCCGGACAAGGAAGTGGTCGTTCATCGCCTTGCCTGTACTTTTGCCGCTTGTGTCCAATCTGAAATATATACCAGCGGACAGTTTGAAAACTGCGCAGAAACAGCAGCGGAAGAGATCGCTCAGCTGGAGAAGAACTATCAGATTTCGGAATGGCTGTCAACGGAAGAACGGGACTATCTTGAAAATCCGGATAAGGATCCGGCGCTTCATAACCGGTTTGGCTGGCGGTATGAGTGTTGTTCGGTACTTTTGTGGGCACTGTCCATGATTGAACTGAAGGAACCGACAGAAATCTGCAATGCCTCTGAGCTCGGTGCAATCATGTGGAACCATACCTTTGACAGTCTGATGGAAGCATCGGTTCTTCGCAGCCGGGATGAGATTCTCGACATGCAGGATCTTGTACTGCGGTATGACTGGGCCTGTGTCGATGCGAGGATCCATCACAGGGAACTCCCGATGCTGAGCGGTGATATTATCTACGAGTGGCATTATGCACTGAACTGGCTGGTGCAGGCCGATGGAATCGCGGACTGGGACAGAGTGATAACGACGACATAGGGGATTAGAAATCAAAGAGAGAATATAGAGGTGGCCGGCCTCTATATTCTCTCCTGTTATTATTTGATCAAATCATCGATTTCTTTCAGCAACCGCCCCCACAGGACATACCTCCTGGCACAATCCGCACCGCAGGCAATGACTTCCGTCAATACGACAGGGAACTCCCGGCGCAATGCATTTTTGCGGACATGATTCCGTACACTGTCCGCAGCCGATACAGTCATCGGTGATGAAATAGCCGCTCACTTCCTCCTTTGCCCCGCCATAGGAAAAACTTTCCCGGCTGATGGGGTAGTTAAGCAGGTCAAACCATTCCCCGCTGCCTTCATAAATCAGAAATGCGTCGAGTATATAGCGGCTGTTTCCCGGATAAACCTCATTCATGCCCGGATTCTGGAGAAATACCTCATCCACCCACTTTTTATCTGCGAGGCGCAGGCGTCCGGTAAATTTAAGCGACTGGCAATCCGGACACATGGCGCTCAGCGCGATCTCACCGGTAGCTGTCAGCTGTTTATAAAAAGGCTTTCCTTTCGAGGTTACAATGTACATACCGTCGTCATTGGCAATCATGATGTTGATGATCCGGCTCTGCGGATGGCCCCCGGCGTCCACGGTCGCAGCGGACGCTATCTTGACCTGGCGAAACATCGTTACGTATTTTTTTGCTTTTTCGTTCATGTAAACCACCTCCTGGTAATCCAAGCTTACTCCTTTTGTGAAGAATTGTAAATACTGTGGTTACCCGGATCGATCAAGTACTTCATAAAACGATCTGTTCATGGATAAGTCCAGACCTCCGCCGGAAAATGAGATTAACAGAATTGCCGCCGTCATGTATAATAGTAGGCAGTGACGTCTGATTTCATTTTCAATGATGGAGGAAGTGATGGAACGACAGGAACGGGCTGAATCGACGGCAGTATTTTTTTCTTAATCATGACATACAGATGTCCTGTATGTCCGCTATAATGAAGAAAAACAGCAGCCAGGAAGAGCGAAGGAGAACGGTATGACAGAATCGAATAAAAAGGTAATCCTGAAGAGCAGGATCGAGCAGATATGGGACGTAGTGACGGATTTAAACGATTACAGCTGGCGCAGTGATCTGCAGAAAATTGATATACTGGAGCCTGGAAGGAAGTTTGTGGAGTACACGAAGGAGGGATATCCGACCACCTTTGTGATTACCCGGTTTGAGCCGCCGCACCGGTATGAGTTTACCATGGAGAATGGTAATATGACAGGCACCTGGGCGGGCGTGTTCCGCCAGACGGAAAAGGGCTGCGAGGCGAATTTTACAGAGCGGGTGGACGTGAAGAAGTGGTTTATGAAACCCTTTGTCCCAGGCTTTTTGAAAAAACAGCAGGAACAGTATTTTCAGGACTTAAAGGCGGCACTGGGTGAGTGAGCACTTGTGGAAAGAACTGTCATGAATAACAGGAGGTGTTTATGAAAATCGACCGATTAATCGGAATCCTGTCTATCCTTTTGCAGCAGGAAAAGGTGACTGCACCCTATCTGGCCGAGAAGTTTGAAGTATCCCGGAGAACCATCAACCGGGATATCGAAGACATCTGCAAAGCGGGCATTCCCCTTGTAACGACGCAGGGCCCCAATGGGGGGATTTCCATTATGGAAGGGTACCGGATCGACAGGACCGTACTGACTTCGTCGGAGATGCAGTCTATTCTGACCGGCCTCCGAAGCCTGGACAGCGTTTCCGGCACGAACAAGTACCAGCAGCTTATGGACAAGCTGGCTATGGGAAATTCGTCCATTCTGACCTCGAACAGCCATATTCTGATTGATTTATCCTCGTGGTATAAATCATGCCTTGCACCGAAGATTGAACTGATTCAGGCGGCGATCGACGCCAGGGAATACATCAGCTTTGCGTATTTCGGGCCTTCCGGGGAGAGCCGAAGGAAGCTGGAGCCGTATCTGCTGGTCTTCCAGTGGTCCTCCTGGTATGTGTGGGGATACTGTACGGAACGTGAGGATTACCGGCTGTTCAAATTAAACCGTATGCTGGAACTGAAAGCGCTGGCTGAACATTTCGCGGAGCGGAAGGTTCCGGCGTATGATATGTCGCCTGACAAGGCATTCCCGCCGCGGATTTCTGTCACAGCAGTCTGTGAAGCGGATATGAAGTGGCGGCTGATTGAAGAAAGCGGACTGGAGAGCTTTCAGGAGCGGGAAGATGGAAAGCTGGTATTCCATTCCTGCTTTTCCGACCGGGGAAGCGTCTTTAGCTGGCTGCTCAGTATGGGAGATCGTGTAGAACTGGTGGAACCGGAAGAACTTCGGGAGGAATTTGCTGCGATGGCAGAAAATATTTGCCGCATTTACCGGTAATGATGACATACAGCTGTCGTGATTAAAGTGGTATTCTGGGATTGTTAAGGAAAAGACCACAGGAGTGGTGGAAAAGAGGACAACCGGATGGATTACGAAATCGTGACACTGCCTGAGAAGAAGGCGGCAGGAATCACTGCAAGAACGAATAACCACGCTCCGGACATGGGAAGCGTGATAGGCGGGCTATGGGAACGCTTTTATGCCAGGGGGATTTATGCCAGTATCCCTGCAGACAGGAGAGGCTGGGTTCTGGGGATTTATTCCAATTACGAGAGTGATGAGAACGGCGATTATGACATGACGGCGGCCTGTGAGGTGACAGATACTGCCGGAATCCCGGAACACTTAAGTCTCTGTACGATCCCGGCGGGACGATATGCGAAGTTCGTGGTAAAGGGCGACGTACAGCAGGCCCTGGTTCAGTTCTGGACAGAACTGTGGAGTCTGGATTTGAAGCGGGCATTCCGGGCCGACTTTGAAGAGTATCACGGGATAGAAGGAAGAGATGCGGAGATTCATGTCTATATCGGCTTGAAGGAGTAGTGGAGGGGAAGTTATGAGTGTGGATTTCAAAAGAGTTACTTTGGATAATATTGAGGAAGAACATATCTGCTGTGCCATATCGGATAAAAAGGGGGAGACGTGCGTGGCCTCCAAGAAGGCATGGCTGAAGGAACGGATGAAAGAGGGGCTTGTGTTTGAAAAGCTGGATGTGCGGGGAAAGGTATTTATTGAGTACCTTCCGGCGGAGTATGCCTGGGCGCCCATCGATGCGGATGGATACTATTACATCGATTGCCTGTGGGTATCTGGGCAGTTTAAAGGGCAGGGCTACAGCAACCGGCTTTTGGAGCACTGCATCGCAGAAGCCAGGGCGAAGGGAAAGAAGGGCCTTGTCGCACTCTCTTCCAAAAAGAAGATGCCGTTTCTGTCCGATGGGGCCTATTTGAAACATAAGGGATTTGTAGAAGCCGATACCGCCGCGCCATACTATGAACTTCTGGCACTTCCGTTTGAAGAGGGGACAGCCCTGCCGCGCTTTTTAGAATGTGCAAAGACCGGCGAGATTGATGAAAAGGGCTGGGTCCTGTACTATACGGCCCAATGTCCCCACACGGCCAAGTACGTTCCGATTCTCACGGAATACGCCGGAAACCAGGGAATACAAATCAAAGCAGTGAAGCTGGAAACGCGGGAAGACGCCAGGCAGTCGCCGAGTCCGTTTACAACGTATGCCGTATTCTATGATGGGAAATTTGTGACGAATGAGATTTTATCAGAGAAGAGCTTTGAAAAATACAGAAAAAAAGTGGAATAATCACTTTTTCCACACCTATATCATACCATAAAAATCACTTTTTTTCAAGACTTGTAATGGAAGAGTGAAAGGCGTAGAATCAGTACTTACCAAATACGGGAGGTAATGAGATGCAGGAGAAATGGTATGAGCTGATGGAAACGGTACAACGGAAGCAGGAGCTGGAAAGAGTGCTTGCCTGCAATGAAAAGACAGAGGCCTTCGGACTGATGCTTACGGAGGAGGACGCAGGGAAACTGATGGTCTGCAGGCGTGATTCCTTAAGGACGCAGATGCGGGTCGAATTCGGGAAGGGGATCCTGCCGGAGATCATTGATACATTCTGCGATTCACCATATCTGCAGCAGGAAAATTATGCCGATGTGATTGCAGAGCTGCAGGAAGTCTTTTATCTCTACAAGAATGAATCAGAGGACAACTTAACGGATGAGGAACTTTTGGCATTTATGAAAGAACAGTTTGACGGAGTCTGCTGCGGTTCAGTCGCCTATCTGGAAGAAACGTGTCTGGAGCGTTTTGCAAGAGCAGTCCGCGCCGGATACCGGGATTATGTGGAGGATGGCGGCAGCGGAGAATACGGGAAGTTCTCGGAAGAAGCACGGTGGGACCGGGATCTCTTTCTGGAGACGCTTTTTGACCTGCTCAGTTAGGAGGCGGACATGGACTATACGATGGAAGAACTGCTGCCTGTTGTCGGAAAACTGACGGAAAAGTATACCGGTTTTTCCAGTACCTCGGTCACCTATGAGACGGCCAGACAGCTGATGGAAGCGGTGCTCTACTGCCTTCGGGAAGCAGAAGCTGAAGCGCTTAAGACGGGGAAAGACAATGTTGCCGCGGCCTCAGACACAGATTTGTGGCTGCTTTACCAGCAGGGATATGAGGTGGTCCTGGAGAAGACAGCCAGAGCTAAAAAGGTTTACGAACAGATCATTGCGAATTTCCATTCCTTTGGAAACCGTTGCTACGAGGATACGATCATCAGGGGGATGCCGGAATTTTTTGTCCGCTATGATGCCAGATTCCGGCCCCAGGATCATCTGCTCACGTTGGATTATCCGATTCTGAGGCCAGTCGGAAAACGAAGCGGGATTGACGCTGTCTATTTTTATTTATCCTGTGTCCTTCTGGAACAGAGATTTCTGGGCAGGCTGCCGGAACCGTACGGAAAGGCGGTCCTGGAACATTTTCACGGGGATTATGAGGAGCTGATTCTGAACGTGGCTTCTGTCATCCTGCGGAATCTGGTGGTTCACATGATGATGGGGAAAAAGCTTTCAGAGAATGCTGTGACAGCAGACGATATGGAGCGGTTTTGCATCTGTGTGAAGAACTGTGACCGGCAAAAGCTTGAGGAGGCTATCAGCCATCAGCTGGAACAGCTGACAGGAGGGCCGGAAGGCGACCGAGCCCTCTATTCCTATCTGTCCTGTGACAGGAAGGATTTTGCTGCTGAACTGAAGAATGCCGCGGAATGTGGATATATGGATCGTATGATCGTATATTAGATTCCCGCCGTAATCTTTTTGAGGGAAAGTAATTTTACCGCAGAATCATTCAGAAGTCTGAAACCAGGAGAAGGAGGCGGTTTTTATGAAAATGCCGGAAGTGATCAGCAGCCGGATGGTTGCTCCATGTGGAATGAACTGCATGGTATGTTTTACACACTGCAGTTCAAAGAAGCCATGCGGCGGCTGTATGGGAACCGATGAGAGCAAGCCCGGACACTGCCGTACCTGTTTGAGAAAGAACTGTGCAGCTGAAAGAGGCATATCCTACTGCTATGAATGCTGTGATTTCCCGTGCAGAAGGATCCGGGATCTGGACAGAAGCTATCGAAAACGCTATGGAGCAAGTCTCATTGGACAGTCGCTGTATATGAAGGAAAACGGAATAGACCGGTTTCTGGAAGAAGAGCAGAAGCGGTATACATGTGCGGTCTGCGGCGGAATAATCTCTCTCCACGACCGGACATGCAGTGAATGCGGGCAGAGATAACCGCAGGAATTCCTGATCAATATTATGATGATACCGACCGTAAAAAAGAAGAATATATACATAATACACAAAAAATAATTGAATTATTGATAAAATGGCGAATAGACTAAAAAACTTTTAGCATATATAATTATTTTTGTGATTTAATATTGGTGCTATTCATTATGTATATCCTGAGAATTGGCTCAGAGTTTCTACCAACTACCGTAAAGAGTTGACTACATAGTTTATGTAGTTGACTCTTTTTTTGGTAATCAAACGCTGGTTGGTGGAAAGGAGTGACAATAGAAAACCTTGAAAGCATAGACTACAGGATAGCAGCGCAGACAGTCTGATCAGTTTATTAAAGGAAGATGGAGGACATACTATTGGAACGTAAAACAGGAGTCGCAGACAGGTTTTTTGGGATTTCACAGAGTCATTCAAGCGTTAAAACGGAAATACTTGCAGGAATCACAACTTTCATAACGATAGCCTATATTCTTATTCTGAACCCCCAGATTTTATCTGATCCATATGTTATTATGGGAGACCCTGCCATGGCAGGTAAGATTGCAAATGGTGTATTTATCGGAACCTGTATCGGAGCGTTTATCGGTACGGCACTTTGCGCGTTATATGCCAGGGTTCCTTTTGCGCAGGCGCCGGGGATGGGATTAAACGCATTCTTTGCATACACGGTTGTGCTGGGAATGGGATATACCTATGGACAGGCGCTCGTTATCGTATTTATATCCGGTATATTTTTCATTGTAATCACAGCAATCGGCCTGAGAGAGGCCATTATCAGATCAATCCCGGATGCAGTCAAGACTGCCATTACACCTGGGATCGGCCTGTTTATCACAATCATCGGACTGAAGAATGCCGGAATTATTATATCCAATCCGGCTACACTTGTAAGCCTGGTGGATTTCTCCAAATGGAGAAGCGGCGCAGATATGGTTTTAATTAACGGCGCTCTGGTGGCTTTGATTGGCCTGATTATCATGGGAATTCTTCATGCCAGAAGAGTGAAGGGATCGATTCTGCTTGGAATTGTAGCGGCAACCCTCATAGGCATTCCCCTTGGAATCACACAGCTGTCGAATCTCGATATGAATCTCGGTGTGAAATTCAGGGATTTTGCAGAAGTTTCCTTTCTGAAAATGGATTTTGCGGGTCTGTTTGCCGGAACAAATTTTGTGGAAACGCTGTTTACGGTAACCATGCTGGTTATCAGCTTTTCTCTGGTCAATATGTTTGATTCGATTGGAACGCTTCTCGGAGCCGCCAGGCAGTCCGGGATGATTGATAAAAACGGCGAGGTAATCCGGATGAAACAGGCATTGATGTCAGATGCGGTTTCAACACTGGCCGGTGCGATGGTAGGGACATCGACGGTTACCACCGTGGTGGAATCCAGCGCAGGTATTGCAGAAGGCGGCAGAACGGGACTTACAAGCCTTGTAACCGCGGTCATGTTTCTGGGAGCCATCCTCTTTGCACCGATTGTCAGCATTGTTCCGGCAGCGGCAACCGCGCCTGCGCTGATTTTTGTCGGTATTTTAATGCTTGGAAACATACGGGATGTGGACTTCAGCGACATGAGCAATGCGTTGCCTGCATTCTGTACCATCGTATTTATGCCATTTACATATTCCATTGCCAATGGTGTTGCGTTTGGACTGATTACCTATTGCCTGATGAATATTATGACAGGGAAAAGACGGGAAGTACGGGCATTAACCTTTATGATTTCTGTTGTATTTGTGGTGAGGTATGCGTTTATGACGTTAGGATAAGAAGAACAGTACTTAAACCATTTAGAGCTGGTGTGAGACGAAAGTCAAAACACCAGCTCTTTTGCTGCCCCTGTTCCCGTTTCAGCGCTGCATTTTGTCACAGATACTTATGGTCCACTTTTTCTCTTTTGGAAAAAACGTCCCGTCAATCTGAATTGATTGAACCGTCACCGGATGTTATAAAAAAATAGAAATCAAATAAAGAGAAAGACAGGTGATTTGCAATGGCAGCAGATGCGAAAACGCAAAAAAAACAGATGATGCTGACGGAAAATATCCGCACGCTGATTCCACGAATGGCTGTGCCCACCATCATGGCGCAGCTGATTACCACGATCTACAATCTGGTGGATACGTATTTTGTAAGTACGCTGGGGACGAATGCCACAGCGGCAGTGGGGGTGAACAGCTCCTTAGAGAGGATGATTACTTTAATTGGCTCATTAATCGGGGCCGGAGCCTGCAGTTACATAGCGAGACTCCTCGGAGCAAAGGACGATGAGCATGCTGATAAGGTACTTTCCACGTCATTTTTCAGCGGCCTCGGCCTCGGAATTATCTTCATGTTTATTGGAAAAATGGTGATCGGAGACCTGGTATTCTGGCTGGGAGCCACAAAGGAATGCGCCCAGTATTCAATCCAGTACGCAAATTACGTGTTGTATGCAGCGCCGTTTATGATAGGCAGTTTCATCCTGAATATGTGCTTAAGAAGTGAGGGGAGCGCCACATTTTCCATGATCGGCATCGGATTCGGCGGAATTTTAAACTGTTTTCTGGATCCGCTGTTCATCTATCATTTTGGACTTGGCGTCGCGGGAGCTTCCATGGCTACGGCTCTTTCCAAATTCATCAGCTTTTGTATTCTTCTGTATCCGTATATCAGAAAGACCAGTGTTGTGAGTATTTCTGTCAAACGAATCAAATTCCTGATGAATGACGTGAAAGAGGTGCTCGCCATCGGCTCCAGCTCGTTCTTCCGCTCCGCACTCAGCGTCGTGGCAGCAGTTTCGATCAACCGGGTAGCGGGAAGCTATTCCACTGCGGCTCTGGCGGCGCTGTCTGTTGCAAACCGGGTCATGGATTTCCCGTTTGCCATTATACTGGGATTCGGACAGGGATATCAGCCGGTTGTAGGATTTAACTGGGGAGCGAAAGCGTGGAAACGTGTCCGGGAAAGCTACGTATTCAGCTGTGCCGTCGCTGTGCTTGGAGCGGTTGGAATCGGTGCGGTAATCTTCGTGTTTGCGAATCCCATCGTTCATGTGTTCAACAGCCAGGCGGATTCCGAGGTGCTGCGATTGGGAATGCTCTGTATCCGGCTTCAGTGCTGTGTGCTGGTATTTCATTCTCTCGGCTCACTCGTCAATATGTTCTATGCCGGTATCGGGCATGCCAAATATGCTCTGATTATGAATCTGGCGAGACAGGGCTACTGCTTCTTCCCGGTACTGTTTATTGCTCCTGTTTTCCTGGGAATCAACGGTGTCGCAGCCACGCAGGCGATTGCCGATTTGCTGAGTGTGATTGTCATTGTTCCTCTTGGACTCAAAGCGCTTAAGCTTATTCGGGAACAGGAAGAAAAACAGCCCTGAAATTTCTTGTTTGGAAAGAATCGGGAGAGAAAACGGAATTGATTGGAAGCAATGATCTACTTTATAATAAAATCAGCAGATAAGAAGGAGGCACAATATGTTTATTGAGGTTGGCAAAGAGGTTTTTGAGACAGAAGACGAAAGTGTGATTAACATCCGCCAGAAATTATTCCCGGAGGAAGAAAAGATGCCGCTGGCGAAATACTTTTATAATTATCCGCTGCATGCTCCGACGCCGGTGGAGATGCAGATTATCAATCAGTTAAATCCGATGAATCCGGAAGACGCTATTTTGCCGGAGAATTTCATGGACCTTTTGAAGCCGTACGGGTATGATAAGATTGAACTGGGATACTGTATGTTTCCCGATGGCTCCGGATACGTGGCCACTTACCGGGTGCGGCCGCCGCATATCAGTGGAGAGATGGAGCGGTGGTACCGGAACTGGAGAAATCTAAAATCAAAGAGTATGGTGCCCGGCCATGGAAATTTAAGATATAAGATCTGGAATTATGCGGATCATTTTGATCATTACTACGTAAACTGGCAGGATGGCTCCGATGGAATCCATACCACGGAGAGTCTGGATCTGGGCGGGGGTGACCGCATGTACGATACCATACGCCACCAGTTTGATTTGAAGGATTTTGGTCTGACAGATGAGAAGATGAAGGAATTAAAGGACGCGGGCTGCCAGCTGACGGGAAAAGGTTCTTATGAGACCTTTGACGAGCCGGGAACGCATTTGTGTTTAAGCTATTCGCGTCCATGTCCTTTGGGCGGCATCGAGACCAGAAGCCGGGAATGGATCGGATGGAGACCGGTGAACGGAAAGCTGGTCAGAGATCCCAGTACGAAATGCAGTGAAGAATATTTAAAAAAGGTAGTGATCCACACCCTGGTGGAGTGGGAACATCTCTACACATTTCTTCCGGATCTGTACGCGGAGTATCATGACCAGCCTGCAGATGCCGATTAAAATATAAGGGGAACAAAAGATTATGGGGAAGCAGGGGGCACAGCAGACTGGATTCGGAATGAGAGATAAGATAGGCTATCTGTTTGGGGATTTTGGAAATGACTTTACGTTTGTGCTGTCATCCGCATTTCTGTTGAAATTTTATACGGACGTCATGGGGGTGTCCGGTTATATTGTGGGAATTATGATGATGATCGCGCGGCTTTTAGATGCGGTAACCGATATCACGATGGGACAGTTGGTGGACCGTTCTCCGGTGAGGCGGGACGGCAAGTTCCGGCCATGGATCAGGAGAATGAGCGGTCCGGTGGCTTTCTCCAGCCTTCTGATGTATGCGAGCTGGTTTCAGAATATGGGGATGGCGTTTAAGGTGGTCTGGATGTTTGTTACCTATCTGCTGTGGTGCAGCATCTGTTACACCGGGATTGTAATTCCTTACGGCTCTCTGGCTTCCGCCATCACCAGCGATCCCGTGGAGCGCACGCAGCTGTCCAATTTCCGTTCGGTGGGAGGAACTCTCGCCATGACGGTTTCCAGCGTGGTTCTGCCCCTTGCAGTCTATTATACCGATGAAGCCGGCCACCGGGCGCTGTCCGGGGCAAAGATGACAACGGCGGCGCTGTTCTGCTCGGTTGGTGCACTGATCTGTTATATTCTGTGCTACAGTCTGACGACAGAGCGGGTGAAGCTGGGGCAGACAACGGAGAAATTCGACGCGGGAAAACTGCTCCGCAGTCTGGCACATAACCGGTGTCTGCCTGGAATCGTGCTCGTGGTCCTGATACGGGAGGTTGCCAATACAGGGCTTCAGGCTATGGCCTCATATATCTATCCAAACTATTTTGCAAATACAGTCGCGCAATCTCAGAGCGGCGTCGTGGGTACTGTTATTACGCTGATAATGGCTGCGTTTATTGTGAAGCTGGCAGTCAGATTCGGAAAGAAGGAGATAACTGCCGCAGGCTGCTTCCTGGCATCTGGAATTCTTGCAGTTGCTTACTTTGTACATACTGAAAATGTATATGTCTGGATTTTCTTTTATGCGGTGGCAACTGTGGGGCTTGCGGTATTTGGCCTGATCGGCTGGGCAATGGTATCGGATATCATTGATGATACCGAGGTACGGACGGGAGAACGGGGGGATGGAACGATCTACGGTATTTACAGCTTCGCCAGAAAAGCAGGGCAGGCGTGCTCCTCCGGCGTTACCGGGATTCTGCTGAGTCTCATCGGTTATACGCCGGACACCGCATTTGACGCGGCGGTGACGGACCGGATCTATGACATCACATGCCTGGCTCCCATGATCGGGTTCTTTGCCATGGCGCTGGCCGTGATCTTCCTCTATCCGCTTGATAAAAAGACGGTGCTGGGGAACGCGGTGAAGCTGGAAGCAGAGAGAGGAAAATAAACAGAACAGGAGAATAAACTATGCTGACATTAAAAAACAGAACAATGATAATCACAGGAGGGGCCGGAAACAATGGGCTGGCAATCGTGCGTATGGCTCTTGAATACGGTATGAACGTTGCTTTTATGAGCTCCTTCCACGGAAAAGCCCAGGGAGCTGTTGCAAAAATGGATCCGAGATACCGGGATCAGGTCATCGGCTTTGCACAGAATCCTCAGGCCAGGCTTGCGGAGAATATTGCCTGTGATCCGGAACTTTATAAGGAAGATACCACCCAGGAGGATGTGCTCCGGTGGATCTATGAGCGTTTTGGAAGCATTGACGTGGTGGTAAACGGATCCGGCGGCCATGACCGCCATAATATGGAGGAGACGGATAAAGCCATATGGCGCCATTCCATGGAAGTGCTTGAGGCCGCATTTTTCAATACAAAGCTGGCGCTTCCTTATTTATTGAAGAGCAGGGCTCCGAGAGTCATCAATATGACCACCTGTGAGAAGAACGGAGGCTGGTATCCCAATCCTTCGTTTGCAGCATCTCGCAGCGGAATGATCGGCCTGACCCAGGAGATGGCAAAAGAACTGGGACCGAAGGGAATTACGGTGAACTGTGTTTTGACCGGCCATATTGAGCAGGATGTTCCGGAAGAAGATATACTGCCGGAGGAGCTTAAGGCGGAACTCCTTGCGAGAACACCGTTAGGCAGGCTGGGAGTTCCGGAGGACATCGCTGGCGCGGTCAATTTTCTGGCGAGTGAGGAAGCGTCATTCATCACAGGAGCAGTTATTGATGTCAACGGCGGAGCAATCATGGGATAAGGAGGAAGTGTTATGAGCGATTACCGATTGCCGGAGCTGAGTCCGGCAGAAAAGAGGATGCCTGCCGCGCGTTTTATTACCGGTTATCCCCTTTGCCCCCCGAATCCGCTTCTGCAGCAGATTTTAGACGCGGGTCCCATGGAGGTGAAGGATGCGATTCCGGCGGAGAACTGGCTGGATCTTCTGCAGATTCACGGATACCGCGATATCGTGTATGGCTATACCATGATGCCGGATGGCTCCGGTTTCTATATTGAATATTCTGTATCGCCGGTCACCTGGCAGGGAAAATGGAGGAGATGGTACGGGACATGGTATAACCGGTATTCGAAAAGCATGGTACCCGGGGAAGGAAATTTGAGATACAAAATATGGAATCCACTGGATCACTGGGATCATAAGTTTGTAAACGGTGAAAATGACAGAGACGGCGTGTGGTCTGTGGAAACTCTGGACCTTGGCGCGGGAGGCAACCCGTCAAAGGGAATACCCGCCGTATCCCACTCCATTGATTTGAGAGAGTATGGCCTGTCAGAGGAGCGGTATCAGGAGCTTCTGGCGGCAGACTGCCGGGCAGAGGCCTGCTGGGAAGAATTTGAAGGTCCCGGCCACCACCTCGTCCTCCGGTTCAGCCGTCCATGCCCCCTTGGCGGAAGGGAGAGCATTAACTGCGAATGGATAGGATATTATGCGAAGGACGGCAGGATTCTCCGTGATGAGGAGACTCCGGTGGATGAGACGTATCTTAAGAACGTGCTGACGCATAATACCATCGAAAGAGCGCATTTGTATCAGGTTTTGCCGGATCTGTATGAGGCGTACAAAGACCTTCCGATGGATGCGGATTAATCATTGCCAGAGAAGGAGATTGGTATGGGAGAGATAAAAACGACCTTCGTATATCTTGCCAAACGGGTTCCGGGAGTGCTGTATAAACCGAAAGCGGGCAGCCCCAAACAGGGCATCAGCGTCCTGGTCATGCATTCAGATGAGGATTATCTGACATTTCCAACCGGCGCAGAACTGGCAGAGCGCGGATATACGGTTTTATGTGCCAACCCGGCGAATAAAGAAGGAATCATCTTCAGCCAGGTGGAAAAGATGCAGTGTGTCAAGGCTGCAGTTCTTTACCTGCGCAGTCTGCCAGATGTCGAAAAGGTGGTTCTTATGGGGCACAGCGGAGGCGGAACCCTGATGACGGCTTATCAGAATATTGCGGAAAACGGCGCGGAGGTATTCCAGGGACAGGAAAAGATCGTTCCCTATCCGGACAACAGTGAACTTCCGCCTGCCGATGGCCTCATGCTTCTGGATTCCAACTGGGGAAATGCCGCGATGCAGCTGTTCAGCTTAGATCCTGCGGTGGAATCAGAGAACAGCGGACGGCTGATCAATGAGGAACTGAATCTCTTTAACCCCCAGAATGGGTTCCAGCCCGACGGAGCCCATTACGACAGGGAATTTATTGATCAGTTTCAGCGGGCTCAGAGCGCGAGAAACAGCTGTATTCTTGATTATGCCTTAAACCGCCTTCTTCTGCTGCAGAACGGCCAGGGAAACTACTGCGACGACGAGCCGTTAATCATACCGGGAGCCGCGCAGGGCTTCTTCAATAATAAACTGTACGCGCAGGATATCCGGCTCATGTCCCATACGAGAGAGCCGCACCTTCTGCTGCACGGAGATGGAACGGCGACGAAGGAGATAGTGTACAGCGTGCGCCGACCGGAAAATCCGCGTTCCTATACCGATTCATTCTGGGAGGGAGCCCGTTTCCTTTCGGTGAAGACGTACTTAACCTCCTATGCGGTACGGACGGAAAAAGAATTCGGTTACGATGAGGACCACGTGTGGGGGATTGAATGGGATTCCACCTATAACTGCACTCCGGGCAATGTCGTAGGGATAAGAGTCCCCCTTCTTGTCATGGGAATGACAGGCGGATGGGAATACTTAGCGTCCGAGACGATCTACCAGATGGCTACGAGCAAAGACAAGACGATCGCGTTTGTAGAGGGCGCGACTCACAGATTCACTCCGGCGAAGGACTGTGAGGCGTATGAAGGGCAGTTTGGCGATACGATGAAGACTCTGCATGATTTTGCAGACGCCTGGTTATCAGCACCAGGACGGTTTTGGAATGGAGAATAATAGAAAGGAGGCCGCTGTACTGGCCTCCTTTCTATTACTGGTTAACGTAAGCGATGTAATATATTATATTTTTCGATACGAAGTGACTTTTTTCCAATTTGCAGGAAATCCCATAATGTTAAGTAAGACGTCACGAGAAATCTGTTGGTTGCTGGTTACCGCTTCTTCTATCAATTTGCTAAGCTGTGATTTGTACCGTAAGAATTCTGAATTTGGCAGTAAATAACGGAATGCCAGGACAACAGCAAAGTAGTCTCGTTTTCCACAAAGATAATAATTGCCCTGCACAGGAATGCTGAGCTTTTTATGCAGTGGGAAATCGGGAATATCTTTTTTGGCACATCGGTGAGAAAACATTCGTTCATTATGCGCACACAAATTTCGGTAGTCCGTTAATACATCTAAAACTTGTCCTAATTGCTTTTCGTTAACAGCAGGAAAGTTACGGCTGACAGCATATTGGATTTTAGAAACTGATAATTCATACATTTTTGATAATGTACCGAAGGAAAGAGCATTTACCATTACCCAAAGGGGGACATTTCCGTGTACCTTTTTGTTATGCTCAAGAAATGGGTATGATGTCTGCTTGGTCAGTAGTGGAGAGAGATACTTTGTAATCAAGCGATTAATAGCATTGCTTTTTTTCTTTGTATTGTCATAATTTGCTGGATTCAGATATGCACTTTGTTGTTCTCCAAATTGATCACAAAATGCATAGCTTAGGGTAGAACGAATATGCCGTTCAATATGTAAAAGATGGCGAAGCGTTAGTTCACGTAACTGTTCGTCAAACTGGTATAACGCAAGAATGTCCTGCAGGGTGGTACCATCCCTGTAGTTCTTCGTGGAAGGATTTTTAAATAAATCCTTGTACCCTGTAATTAAAGCATAGTAGCCATCATGCCGTAGTATGGACTTCGCTTCTTCCACATCCGTTATCGTCAGATTTTTATCGCGGAGTTTTTGTATTTGTTGTTCATAGGTCATGAATGGTTTTGGCATAAGTTACCTCCGTATAAAAGTTAAAAGGAGCCCCCGCAGGGACTCCTCCGATCGCAGGCCTCGCAAGCTACTGCAATCTATTCACTGAGGTAAGTATAGCGTATTTTAACCAGGCTGTCAATGGAAATCCCATAAACTCCTTAGTGGTTTCATAACGCTATACAATCCAGTTCTTTATAGTTTATGTAGAAGCAATCAAAAAAATTCTTATGCTCGAAGGCTTCTCTGCAAGCTCTTTCTTGTTTTTACTGGCTTATCTGTTCAATCATATAATGCAGAAAATCCGCGGCGGAGGCCGACCGGACCTTTCTCTGGTAGAGCAAGTAGATGTAGGAACGGATCGTCGGATAGATATCCACGATGGAGATATTGGGAATCTCAGCCGGGATGTGCAGCCGGTTTAAGATCGCAACACCCCGCCCGTTGCTGACGTAGCGCACCATGGTTGAGGTAAACTCCGAGTGGGCAATCACATTTGGGATAAAGTTTTTTGAATCACATAAATTCAGAAATTTCTGGGTTTCTTCATGCGTGCTTCCCACAGAGTTGGAATGGAGAATGAATTTTTCTCCGTACAGCTGCTCTAAGGTCACGCTCTCTTTATCGGCAAGCGGATGACCGCAGGGAAAAACCGCGGCTAAATGGTCCGTCTTATAGATCATCTTGTTAAAACTCTCATCCTGCACGTCATTTTCAGAGACGAAGGCAAAATCACACTTCTTGGACTTCAAAAGAGACATGGGCTGATAACTTTCAATGATATTCAGATTGTGTTCAGGATACTTTCTCGAGAAATCAGCGATGGTATCTACCAGACCGTACTGTCCCAGCACCGGCGCGTAGGCGATTGAAAAATGGTCCTTATCCTTGTCTGTCAAATCTCCAAGTGTAGCGATGGCTTCATGCTGAAGCTGTACGATCTGTTTGGCATACGGATAAAAGGCATGGCTGTATTCATTCAGCTTGACGTTTCTGGTAGAACGGTCAAACAGAGATAAATTCAGTTCCTCCTCCAGTTTGTGAATGTGCTTGGTCAGTGAAGACTGAGACAGGTTCATAATTGCAGCGGTTTCCTGAAAGCTGCATGTTTCGACCAGAGAAACGAATTCTTCCAGTACGCTTATTTCCATATATTTCCTCCCCCATAAGAAATGGTAGTGTCAAAGACTACCTCATTTTTTTATAAAAAACCTTGATTTTATAGGAGATTCAAATAAAAAGAGCATTGACCTCCCTTTTTTGGTATAATGTCAATCGCCAAACCAACCTTATACAAAGGAGACAATGCTCATGGACATTATACTTTATTTACTTCAAGTAATTCAAGACCTTTATCAGCAAAACTGCTGGCTGATTCTATTTATCTGCAAATATATCCCTCTGAAACAGTGGGCTTTTGATGATTCCCATTCTCCGAAATATCAGAAGTTCAGGATTGACGAGCTTCCTAAGATCATCTCCTTTCAGCAGGACTGGAACTGGCTGGATCTCATTTCCTACTATCAGCAGCGTTACCACAAAACTATCCGGCCTGTCTTCCGCCGTGTTGAATGTGATATTCCTGTGGACTGCACATGCCCTGCATGCAGCGCTCCTGTGGACTATTTGTCCTGGAACAATGGACGGCAAAAAAATCAGATCCGATGTAAAGTCTGCCAGACTCTTTTTTCTCCAACACAAGACAGCCGTTTTTCCAAAAATTCGCGCCTTCACTGTCCCCATTGCTCCCATGCTTTGGTTCATAAAAAGGACCGCAAACACTTCATTGTACACAAATGTGTAAACCCTAAATGTCCTTACTATCTGCACAACCTGAAGACAGTTGACAAGGCTGATCTTGATGAGGACTATGGCAAAAATAAATATAAGCTCCACTACATCTACCGTGAATTCACAGTAGATTTCTTTCGCATGGACTTAAACAGCCTTCCAAAACATGCTTCTTCTCTTAGATTCTCGAAGTTTGACCAGAACGTACTGGGCCTCTGCCTTTCCTACAAGATCAATCTTGGCCTCTCTCTGCGCAAGACTGCACAGGCTCTGGGGGACATCCACGGTATCACCATCTCGCACCAGCAGGTGGCCAACTATCTCAAAACTGCCGCCCTCTGTGTAAAACCATTTGTTGACAACTATAACTACGATGTCGGCAATGTCTTCACTGCTGATGAAACCTACATCAAGATCCGCGGCATAAAAGGATATATCTGGTTCATCATGGACGCTGCCAAACGCTCCATTATCGGCTATCAGGTTTCAGATAACCGCGGTGTCGGTCCCTGCATTCTATCCATGAGGATGGCTTTGAAACACTTAAAAGAATTACCCGCAAAGTTCAAATTTATTGCGGATGGTTACAGCGCCTATCCCCTTGCTGCACAGCAGTTTTTTATCGAATCCAAAGGTAAGCTGAAGTTTGACATCACCCAGGTGATTGGACTTACCAACGACGATGAAGTATCCAGAGAATTCCGTCCATACAAACAGATGATTGAACGGCTCAACCGCACATACAAGGCTTCCTACAGGCCTACAAACGGTTTTGATAACATCGACGGTGCCAACTATGATCTGGCCCTCTGGGTTGCCTACTATAACTTCCTGCGGCCACACAGACAGTTTAAAGGTAACGTTCTAAACCGAGTGGAAATGCTGGAAGGTGCTGACAACATGCCGGGCAAGTGGCAGATACTTATCTTTCTTGGTCAACAGACAATCAAAAATCTCCAGTCCGGACAGACTTCATAATGAGCGGAGTTGTTGTCAGGCGAACCGTGGAATACCGGAGCGCATCGCGCGAGGATATGCCGCGAAAGTCGCTTGACATAAAGCTCACGGATTATCCTTTCTCAGCAGAAAAGGGGCAACTGCACCCTTTTCCTGCCTTCCGGCGAGGACGGGTTCGGGCAGAGCCCGAAAATGGGTCAAGGGACAAGTCCCTTGCAGGTTTTAGGGCAGCGCCCTAAGGTCTTTCTCATCAATATTTGCAGTTTTCAAGGTTCAATCTGAGCCTTTTTTTGCTCAGTTTTTTCATAAATCATTTGACACTATCTAAGAAATATTTATCGTAGTTATACGATGACAGTATACCATAATTTACGGTGAAGTTCAAATCCTGCCATATCCGATATTTTCCATTCTGGAAAGAACCCGGCCGTGAAGCGAATTGATCCGTGAAGCTCTCTAATGGTATATATTTGGTATCAGAGATTTGGGGCTGATAAAAATACAGGGTGTGAAAGGAGAAGAATATGATGAAAAAAAGCTGGATGGCTGCTTTGCTGCTGTCTTCTGCGGTTCTGGTGACCGCATGTGGGGCCGGTGCGCCGCAGAATGGCTCGGGGACGGAAAACAGCGGTACGGTGAAGACAGAGGGGGCGGTTCCTGATGCAGAACAGGAAACGACGGAAACTGAAACAGAGGGAAAAACGACAGAGAAAGCGGCAGAGAAAGCGCAGTCAGGCGGAATCTCGAAGGTGATTACGATTAACAAAAGCTTTGGCGACGGCCAGAAAGTAACGCATGTGGCCTTACAGTATGAAAAAGCGATTGATGCGGACAGTCTTTCCACAGACAGCTATGAGGTGAAGAACCGTACGGTCACGGCGGTGCGGACCAACAGTGAGGCCGCTCCGGCGGAGGCGAGTGTACCTGGAAATTATGTGATACTCGAGCTGGAGATCCAGAGCCCTCTTCTCGACGATAAATACGCGTCGGACGGGCGCATGGAACACGATGAGGTGATTGACACCGCGACCGTCGTCCAGATAAAGGATGTGAAGAGCACAGATGGAGAGGTGTATCCGGCCGGCAGCCAGGAATACTCGACTCCTGCCAATGAGGGAATCATGGGGAATGATTCTAAACTATATCCGGTCCGCGACCGATTCGAAGACAACCATTTTTATACAGACCCGGAATGGAAGACGGTTCTTCACTACAATATTTTTAAGCCGGAGGGTTATGAGGATTCCGGGGAGACGTATCCGTTACTCCTCTTTATGCCTGACGCGGGATCGGTAAGCTCCGATTGGGAGAAGGTTCTGGCCCAGGGGAATGGAGGCACCGTATGGGCGGAAGAGGAATGGCAGGCGGAGCATCCGTGCTTTGTGGTGACGATGATTTACGACGATAAATTTATCAACGATTACTGGGAGTATTACGACAACTATGTGGAAGGAACCATGAATCTCGTTCGCTCACTGGCGGATCAGTATCCGGTTGATAAGGACAGAATTTATACGACGGGTCAGTCCATGGGCTGCATGTGTTCTCTGATCATGATGTCCAAAGAGCCGGATCTCTTTGCCGGAGCGTACTGTGTGGCTGGAAAATGGGAGCCGGAGAGCCTGAAGGGACTGAAGGACAGCCATATTCTGATCCTGAATTCAGAGGATGACAGCCTGGAGACGGGACTTTTGATGGATGAGACGGTCAGCCTCTGGGAGCGTGAGGGGGCAGCCGTGGCAAGAGGGGCGATCGAAGGGATCGCAGAGCCGCAGGTTCTTGAAGCGGAGATGGATAAGCTGCTTTCTGAAAATGCAGATATTTATTACTGTAAGATTCAATCAGGGACCGGAAGCATGGATCTGGAGGGCAATCCGCTGAACGGAAGCCATCGGATGACGTGGCGTCTGGGATACGATCTTCCGGGTGTTAAGGAGTGGCTGTTCACTCAGTCAAAGTAATCTTGCATTTTCCAAATTGGAAAAAAAGCAGAAAGAAGTCGAATTGATTGAGTGTTCGTCATTTTATATAATAAAGCCATCAAAAATAAAAAAAATTTGGAGGGAGTTACATGAAAACGAAAAGAGTTTTAGCGCTATTTACGGCATCTATGATGACCGCGGCACTGCTTGCAGGATGCGGTGGTTCTTCCGGTTCAAGTCAGACAACGGCGCCGGCTGCACAATCGGCGGAAGCTACGGAGAAAGCTGCAGAAGAAAACATACAGAGCGGCAATGAAAAAACAGAAACAACCGTCATGGAAGAAGCGGCAGAGTCTGTAACCGTGGCGGTTGACGATGATTCGTTTACGATTGGACCGTGGGGCGGAGCCAGCGCCGTGCGTGACTGGACGGAAAACATTCTGTGGGCGCATCTGGCGTACAGACCTTTTATCGGAGCCATGCTGGATGACGGAGTCCAGCTTGTGGCGGCAAAATCTGTGACAAAAACGGATGATGCGACTTATGACATTGAGATCTGGGATAATATCACAGACAGCCAGGGCAATCCCATCAAGGCAGAAGACGTGGTGTACAGCTATAATAAACTGGCAGAACTTGGCTACGTGACGGATATCGGCACTTATTACGCTGGATCAGAAGCGACCGGCGACTATACGCTTCAGATAAAACTGAAAAATACCATGGACGGCGCGATCGAGAAGGTTCTTACCTCCTGTTCCATAGCAAGCCGGACCTGGTATGAAGGGGCCTCCGAGAATGATATCAACCTATCTCCTGCGACTACAGGCGCTTACACCGTAACCGACATGCAGACTGGCTCCTCCGTGACAATGGAGGCTCGCGGCGACTACTGGAAGAAAGAGGACAGAGCGGATGCGGAGCTGCAGAATGTTAATAAGATTATTCTCCGCTGTATCGCCGAGGCCTCCTCGAGAAGCATCGCGCTGGAAAACAAAGAAGTTGACATGGCTGAGGTTTCCGCTTCCGATGTCGGACGTTTCGAAGGAAATGACGCATTCAACGTGACGAAGTATAACAACGCCATGTCCCAGTATCTGATTTTCAATACGAGTGAGAATTCTCCCTGTGCGGATGTGAATGTCCGCAAGGCGATCGCCTACGCGTTTGACGCCGCGATGGTGCTTCAGGGCAGCGGAAGCAGTGCGGGAACCATAAGCCATGATGTTGCTCCGAATCTGGGACCGGATTACGTGCAGGAGTGGGATAATCAGGATTACTTTGGAATGAACCTGGAAAAATCGGCAGAATACTTAAAAGCGGCAGGCTATGAGCCGGGCCAGCTTGAGATTCATTTAATGGTATCCTCACAGGCGCCGCAGGGACCTTATCAGGCACTGCAGGCAATGCTCGAGCAGGCTGGAATTAAGCTGGTGATTGACGCTTACGACCGCGCGTTAAGGCAGACGTATGACAGTGATCCGACGATGTGGGACATGTCTGAGCTGTCTCAGTCCGTGTCTGATTTTACAACGTCATTCTGGAATATCCTGTTCAGCGAAGATAACTATGAGTACGGAACCCAGGGCTTCACAAAGGATGATAAGCTTCAGGAGCTTTTGAAAGCGGCCAATGCAGAACGGAGCGAAGAGAATATGAATGCGTTCCATGATTACGTGATTGAGAACTGCTATATGGTGGGCCTGTATACAGAGACGAGAAGCATCGTAACGACAGAAGGCCTGACCGACATCTGTCTCGAAAAGCTGAATCCGGTACTGAATGCGATGACCTTTACGGAGCAATACGTTCCGGTTGCAAAATAAAGAATGGAACGGAGGCTGATCCATGTCAAAGTATGTGTTAAAACGGCTGCTGATCATGATACCAACTTTGATAGCAGTAGGAATCATCATGTTTACGCTGATGAATTTTGTTCCCGGTGACCCTGCTCAGCTTGCGCTTGGCGCTGGTACTCATACTCCTGCTGAAATTGAGATGAAACGGGCCGCACTGGGATTAAACAGGCCTTTTATGGTGCGCCTGGGCGAGTATCTGAAAAATATTTTTCTGCATTTTGATTTTGGAAAATCTCTGATTGACGGTACCGAGATTAAATGGGAGCTGATGAGGCGGTTTCCACATACCTTCAAAATTGCAATTTACAGTATTGTGCTGACAGTTGTGATCGGCCTGCCGCTCGGTATTTACACGGCAGTAAAGGCTAATTCCATAGGCGATAAAATCTCTCTGTTTATTACGCTGTTGTTCGACTGCATGCCCAGCTTCTGGACCGCGCTTCTTCTGGTACTGCTGTTTTCTCTGAAACTGGGCTGGCTGCCGTCTTCCGGCTGTACTTCATTTAAATACTTTATTCTGCCGACGATAGCCAATTCCCTGGGAGGCCTGGCCGGATTCACCCGGCAGGTGAGGGCAAGCATGCTGGAGGTTATCCGCTCTGATTATGTGACTACGGCCCGTTCCAAGGGCCTTCCGGAGAGAAAGGTGATCTACGGCCATGCCCTTCCCAATGCGCTGATTCCGATTCTGACTGTGGTCGGAATGCGGTTTGGCTCCATGCTGGGCGGTGCCACGATCATTGAAGTGATTTTCTCAATACCTGGAATCGGACAGTATCTCGTAAATTGTATTAATAACCGCGACTATACGGCTTCGACCGGCGGAATTGTGTTCATAGCATTCACATTTGCCCTGATTATGCTGCTGACTGATTTGCTGTACGCGTTTGCAGATCCGCGGATCAAGGCACAGTACGTATCCTCAGGCAGAAGGAAGGTGAAAGAAAATGGCTGAAGAATTAAAGAGAGACCATCATAAATCGGATGGGGACCGCAGACACGAAAGGAAAAAGAGGCACCGCCATCATATTGATGAGAGCATTAAACCGGGCTCTGCAAAATACATATGGCTCAACATCTGCCACAATAAAGGTGCGGTGGCCGGTATGGTGATGCTGGCGGCAATCATTGTGCTGTCTCTGCTGTCTCCGTTCCTGTGCAAATACAGCTATTCGGAACTGGATATGCTTCACGCATATTCGCTGCCGTCTCTGGAACATTTATTTGGCTGTGATGAGCTGGGCCGTGATTTGCTGTCGCGCGTCCTGTACGGAGCAAGATATACACTGGTCATCGGCGTCATCTCTACGGTGCTGTCTGCGGTGATTGGTATCGTGATGGGAGCGGCGGCCGGATATTTCGGAGGTGTTATTGATTCCTGTCTGATGCGTTTTCTCGATGTGTTTCAGGCATTTCCGACCCTGGTGCTGGCGATGGCGTTCTGTGCGGTATTCGGTACTGGCGTGGATAAATGTATCCTGGCTCTGGGAATCACAGGAATTCCCGGCTTTGCCAGACTGATGCGTGCCAATATCTTACGGATCCGTACCATGGAATATATTGAGGCGGCGGCCACAATCAACTGTCCAACATGGAAGGTAATTGCATCCCATATTATCCCCAATGCGGTTTCCCCGATTATCGTGGAAATCGCCATGAGTATCAGCCGGAACGGACTGGCCTCCTCCTCCTTAAGCTTCCTTGGCCTTGGTGTTCAGCCTCCGAAGCCGGAGTGGGGAGCAATGCTGGCGGCATCAAGAAGTTATATCCGTGATTACCCGCATATGGTAATTATTCCCGGGATTTTTATCGTGATCACCGTGCTGAGCTTTAATCTGCTGGGCGACGCGTTCCGGGATGCGCTGGATCCGAATTTTAAAGATTGATGAGGTGGATAGGATGAGTGAACATAAAAAAGAAACGGCATTCTTTTCCATACGTAATCTGACCGTGGAATACCATTCGGGAAACTCCGTGATTTACGCCGTTAATGATGTATCCTTTGATTTAAAGGAGGGGGAGACGCTTGGACTGGTAGGAGAAACCGGAGCCGGAAAGACTACCATTGCAAAATCTGTTCTCCGGATTCTTCCGGAGCATTCCGTGGAGCGGATAGAAGGGGAGATCTTTTATAACGGACGGGATATTTTGAAAATGACCGACACCGAGCTTCACAGCCTGCGCGGAAGTCAGATATCCATGATCTTTCAGGATCCCATGACGGCTTTAAACCCGGTAAAAACTGTGCTTTCCCAGATCGCGGAGGGATACAGACAGCAGCATGGCTGTACAAAATCTGAGGCGAATAAAAGGGCTGTTGAGATGCTTGAACTGGTTGGAATCGGTGCAGACCGGGCGGGAGAGTATCCGCATCAGTTCTCCGGCGGCATGAAACAGCGTGTTGTCATAGCGCTGGCGCTGTCGTGTTCTCCGAAGCTTCTGCTGGCGGATGAGCCGACGACGGCTCTCGATGTAACGATTCAGGCTCAGGTTCTGGATTTGATCAAAGCACTGCGGGATGAGATGGGAACGGCGATGGTATTAATCACCCATGATCTGGGAGTCGTGGCGGACGTGTGCGACAAGGTCTGCGTGATCTATGCAGGACGGATTATTGAGAGCGGGAGCAAAGAAGATATTTTCGATCATCCCACGCATCCCTATACGCAGGGGCTGTTTGCAGCCCTGCCGGATTTAAAAAAGGATGTGGACAGACTATCACCGATCGAGGGACTGCCGCCGGATCCGTCTTCCGCACGGAAGGGGTGTGACTTTGCGGAGCGGTGTCCCCATAAATGCCACAGATGTGATCAGTTTGACAATGAGATGAGGGAAGTAGCGCCCGGGCATTATTCCCGCTGCTGGAAAACAGGAAGATCGGGGGATTAGAGAATGGCAGCATTGTTGGAAATTCAGAATTTAAAGAAACATTTTAAGAGCGCAGCCGGCATGGTTCACGCGGTTGATGATGTTACCTTCAGCCTGGAGGAAGGGGAGACCGTTGGCCTGGTGGGAGAGTCCGGCTGTGGAAAATCCACCCTTGGCAGGACGCTGATTCATCTGAATGAGAGCACGGATGGCAGAATTATTTATAAGGGAAGGGATGTCACAAAGCTGAATAAAAAGGAACTGCAGAATTACCGCAGAGATGTACAGATGATTTTTCAGGACCCCTTTTCCTCTCTGGATCCCAGACAGACGGTGCAGGATATCATTAAAGAGCCGATGAAGCTGCTGGGGACCATGAGCGAGTCAGATTTAAAGGACAGAACCAGTGAGCTGATGAAGACGGCCGGAATCGAAAAACGATTGAGAATGTGTTACCCTCATGAGCTGGACGGCGGACGGCGGCAGCGCGTGGGGATTGCGAGAGCACTCGCGCTGAATCCCAAATTCATCGTATGCGACGAACCGGTTTCCGCTCTGGATGTGTCAATCCAGGCTCAGATTCTGAATCTGCTGATGGATCTGCAGGATCAGATGGGACTTACCTACTTATTTATCACCCACGACATGTCAGTCGTAAAGCATATATCCAATCAGATTTGCGTGATGTATCTTGGACAGATCGTAGAGAAATGTGATAAGAGCGAGCTCTTTTGCCATCCGGTACACCCGTACACAAAAGCGCTGCTGTCCGCGATTCCGACGGTGGATATCCATGCAAAAAAGGAACGGATTCTGCTGAAGGGCGAGATTAAATCACCGATCAATCCGGGCCCCGGCTGCCGTTTTGCCACCAGATGCATCTATGCGGATGAGAGCTGTAAGCAGAACTGCTGTCTGCAGGAAGTGAACCCGGGCCATTTTGTGGCATGCAATAAAGTGAAGGAAATCGAGGCGCTGGGATGAAAAGTCTGAGAGAGAGTTTTGAGGAAAATTACGAACCGGTGGAGGTGCCCTGCAGCAACAGGCGGGGCTTTCGGATCCGGTATGAGTATATCGGCCCATGGTATCAGTGGGGGGAAGATGCTGTCCGGCGGAAACGGGAAAAAAGGACGATTGGAAATGCCTGCGCGGTCAGTCTGATGCTGTTTCTGGCGGGATCTACCCGGAATTTGGCTTTAAATTACGACAGATACGTAGAATTCTTCGGAATGCTCTCGGCAGCCGCCTTCCTTTTTGAAGTGATAGGAACGGTCCAGTTTTGTACAGCCAAAGAAAAAGTGACGGATATGAATTATTCAGATATAAATGCAAAACTGAGGCTCGCTCCTACGGTTCATGCGCTGCTGCTCCTGTGCACGGCTGCCGCCTGTATGGCAGCCATGGCAGGAAATGGTGTGACGGTTTCCGGTCTTGGAGTAACCATGTGCTACCTCGGTGCGGCGGCTGCATCTTTTATGATATATATCCGGTACTCCAGACTGACTTTATCATCATTGTCTGGAAAAATGCAGACTAATATGGTAAGATAAAAAAGTACAATAAAAAGCAAAGATAAAAACACAGCTCCGGTAGGTAGTCCGGGCGCAGCGGACAATATTTGTGAAAACGCTGTCAGTAACCTTCCTCCTTAGGTCGTCCATTCTTTGTCTGTTATGAATCATGTAAGGAGGATATCATTATGGACAAAGTATCGCTGACCTTTTTAGTGTTTTTCGAGGACCCGTTCTGGATCGGAATCGTGGAGCGCATTTCGGACGGAACGATGGAGGTATGCAGGATTACCTTCGGTGCAGAGCCGAAGGACTACGAGGTATACGAATGGCTTCTGAAAAATTATGATGGGCTGCGGTTCAGTCCGGCCGTGAAAGCTGAAGTAAAAAAAGAACACACCAACCCGAAGCGCAGGCAGCGGGAGGCCAGGATGCAGACGGCAGTCTCCGGTATCGGAACAAAGTCTCAGCAGGCCTTAAGCCTGCAGCGCGAGCAGCTGAAGGAAGAACGGAAAGTCCGGACCCGCCTGCAGAAGGAGGCGGAAAAGGAGGCCAGGTTTGAATTGAAACAGCAGAAACGGAAGGAGAAGCACAGAGGCAGATGATTCTGTCTCCTGTGCTTCTTTTTGCATTCCGCTTCATATTATAGGATAAAGAACGAAATCGAATGGAATATGATATGAAGGAAACAGGCTATCGGCGGGAAGCAGCAGTGGAATATGCAAAAAAGTGGGCCATGGGCAGAAATCCACGGTATCTGGACTTTGAAAATTTTGGAGGAGACTGCACGAATTTTGCGTCTCAGTGCATCTATGCAGGAAGCGGAATCATGAACTACACACCGGTGATGGGCTGGTATTATAACAGCAGTACGGACCGGACGCCAAGCTGGACGGGGGTGCAGTATCTCTATAACTTCCTGGTCAATAACAAATCAGTTGGTCCCTATGCAGTTGAAACTGATCAGGCCGGAGTTTCGCCGGGAGATCTTGTACAGCTGGGCAATGCCAGCGGCTTTTACCACAGCCCGGTCATCGTCGCGGTCACGGGAGAGCGCATCTTTGTAGCGGCGCACAGCTTTGATGCGTATATGCGCCCTCTTGACTCTTATCTGTACGTGAAATCCCGTTTCCTGCATATACAGGGTGTCCGTAGCTGGTAGATGCAGAAAGCAGAAAAAGAGATAAAATCTATTGACTATTGGGTAACCCGATGGTTTATGATAAAAAAGGCAAAGCCAAAATAAAGAAAGAAGGGGAATCATGTATATCCATGTTGAGCCGGTAAATGATAAGAACCGCGAGGCGGTACTGGCTCTCAAAATTCACGAAACACAGAAGGGATTTGTGGAAAGTCCCGAACAATGCTTAAAGGAAGCGTCGGAAGAAACATGCTGGCGTCCGGTCGGGATCTATGACGGAGATCAGCTGATAGGCTTCTCCATGTACGGCTATTTCTGGCAGTATCTGCCGTTTGGGCGGGTCTGGCTGGACCGGCTCCTGATCGACCGGGATTATCAGGGACACGGATACGGCCATGTCGTGCTCCCGATGATGATTGAAAAGCTGAGAAACGAATACCACAGAAAGAAAATTTACTTAAGCGTAGTCGAGGAAAACCAGGGAGCAATCCACCTCTATGAGAAATTCGGATTCCGGTTTAACGGAGAGACCGATGTCCACGGAGAGAAAGTGATGGTGCTGAAAGACGGCTGAATTAGTTGACAGGAATGTAAAAATATGATATATTATTTTCCAATAAAAGGGAGTAGCGAACCATCTTTTGATGGATTTTAAATCGTCTTCTTGGTGTTTTCATAAACACCCGTATAAAATGAAATGTGCAAGACTTTTATTGTGGCAGGAACTACCACGGTAAGAGTCTTTTCTTTTTTCATACAGGAAGTTCCGGCCACGCACGGAAACTTTTCGTTGTTGTCAGACAGGAAGGAGAATCAGTATGGAAGAAGAGAGAAGAAAACAGGAAGCAGAAGAGGCGATTGCCGCCGCAAACCGTGTGCTCATGAATTTAAGACAGGCCGAAACCGCGCTGTCGAGCGCAGGCAGCTGGGGAATCTGGGATATGCTTGGGGGCGGGATGTTTACCACCTGGATCAAGCACTCCAGGATCGACGATGCAAGGCTGGCTCTGGAGGAATCCAGGCGAAGCCTAAGAAGCCTGCGCAGAGAACTGATGGATCTTGAGATACCGGGAGATTTTAAAATTGATATCGGAGAATTTTTAAATTTTGCCGACTATTTCTTTGATGGACTGATCATAGACTGGATGGTCCAGACAAAGATCAGAGAGGCATCAGATAACGTGAAGGAAGCCATACGCCGTGTTGAGAGGCTGCGGACCAGGCTTTATGAAATGCTGGAAGCAGACGCATAAACCTGAACGGGAACATGCATCCGCAGGAAGGAGGGCTGAGCCGGTTGACGGCCCGGCCCTTCTTCGCATGAACAGTGACTGAAACAAACCGGGGAGCCCCGAAACAATCTGATGAGGTCTTTCACGATTTTCCGGTTTATGGTATACTGATACTGCACTGCGCAGATCACTGTGAATACAGCACACGCTGTCTGCGCCGGGAGCACCTGATCTTGAAATGGAGGAATCAGATTGAAAGAACGCGAGATAAAGTACGATTTTCTAAGGGCTGTGGCAGTAATAGCGATCATGATGGTTCACGCTATACCAGCCGTTTCCGTGAATGATAAACAGTGGTGGTTCGCCGCAGTGATGCAGCCGCTGCTGCTTAGCTTTGTCGGAATTTATTTTATGCTCAGCGGTATGTTTCTTCTGGATTCAGCGACCGGAGATATCATGCAGTTTTATAAAAAGCGGGTTAAGGTTATCGTGATCCCGTTTCTCTTTTTTTCGGTCCTTTACTATCTGTATGATGTCAGCCGCAGCCTGGAAGTCCTGTCCTGGTGGGAGTATCCGCTGGAGTTTCTCCGCGACTTTCTAAGTGGTACAGTACCTATGGCAGACCATATGTGGTTTATGTATGTGATCATCGCACTCTACCTCTGTACGCCGTTTCTGGCCCGCATGATGAAGGCGATGAATGATCAGGAACTGACCTGTTTTATACTGCTCATTCTTGGCGTTCAGACACTTACCAACTACGCCGGCGGACTGGGCATCGGGCTGGATCAGATTCTTACTTATATGGTATTTCAGGGGTGGCTGATATACTATGTCCTGGGATATGCGTTAAAGAGGCTGTTTCAGCGGAAGGACTTCAAATGGTTCGCCTTTGCGGGAATTCTGGGACTTGTCCTGACGCTGCTTCAAAAAAGGTTTACACCGGGCTTTGTACCGGGGATTCACGATTTGGCGCCTACCATGATTGCCATGTCGGCGGCAGTATTCCTGCTGTTTGAGTGCTGGGGGAATCTAAGATTTAAGGCTGCCAGAACGGTCATTACCTGGCTGAGCCGTCACAGCTACTCGGCCTATCTGGCTCACTACCTGATCCTGAAGGTTGCCGCCGAGCCGATCGTCGACCAGACCATGGTGAGGCATTTTTACGTTCCGCGTATTGTGTGTACAACACTTCTGACTGCGGTCCTGTCTTTTGCGGCTGCGTGGCTCCTGGACGGTACTGTGATAAAATGGCTGCAAAAATTCGTGAAGACAGATACCGGTAAGTCAATCAAATCAATAAACGTAAAATGGAAGGAATAAAAAGGAAACCGGGAAAGGAAGGCGCAAAGAATGTCAGGAATGAACTGTGAAAGCTGCATGTATTATACCTATGATGAGGATTACGAGTGTTACGTATGTGATATGGATTTGGATGAAGATGAGATGATACGATTTTTAAGAGGGGACAGCGGCGGATGCGCCCATTACCAGTATGCGGACGAATACAGAGTCGTCCGAAAACAGATGTAAAATAAAAAAGCCCATAAAAGGGAGGAGCCGGTATCCTTGTGTAAGAATACCGGCGATTATGAAAAAAATTTTATCTGATGTAAGGCATAAGCATCTTTCTCTTATGGTATAAGTATATCCGGTAAATATGAAGATACTTTGACCGGGATGTAAAAATATTATGACCAGATTATGAACAGAGCGCACTTCATAAGTAACGCGCTTCAAATTCAGAAACCGGAATCGGTTTGGAGAAAATATAACCCTGCACCATATCGCATTTGATCGTACGAAGGTAGTCGACCATTTCACTGGTCTCAATTCCCTCTGCCACCGTATGGACCCTTAATTTTTTAGACAGTTCAATCAGACATGCAATCACATCTTTTGCCTTTTCGCCCTCCATATTGACGAAGAAGGAACGGTCCAGCTTGATCGTATCCACATCGAATTCCTTAAGAAGTCCCAGGGAAGAGAAGCCCGATCCGAAATCATCCAGAGAACATAAAAATCCCAGCTGATGCATCTGATGAATCATTTCTTTTACGACATCAATCTGCCGGTTGTCAAAGAAGATGGATTCCGTCAGCTCAAATTCGATCATACCCGGTGGAATCTCATATTCTGCTGCAATATCTGCAAATTTTTTCAGAAAATTCTGGTCCAGAAAATGGCGGCGTGATAAATTGACGGAGACGGGAACCGGATTTTTCCCGGTGGCGATCCAGTTATGCAGTGTTTGACAGACCTGTGTAAACACATAGAAATCTAACCGGCATATTTTCCCATTCATCTCGAATAAGGGGATGAAATCAGAGGGAAAGATGACCCCTTTTTCCGGATGAATCCAGCGGACCAGAGCTTCAGCGCCTTCCGCCCGGTTACTCTCCAGCAGAACCTTTGGCTGAAAGTATACCTTAAAATCGTGATTTTCAATGGAAGTTTCAAATAAATCGTTTAATTCCTGTTCCAGCATGATGCGTTCGGTCAGGCTGTTGTCGTAAAATGCGCATTTCTCCCGGTGACCGGCTGTCTGGCTCTGGCATGCCAGTCTGGCGCGGTCCTGAAGCCGTGCGATTTCCAGACCTGGGTCATCCACGATGCAGGCACCCAGCCGGAACTCCAGGCGGAAGGCAGTCAGGTCCGTATGGTGAAAGTCATTTATCTCCCTGATAATCCCGTCCAGGCGCTTCTGGATCCTGGCAGGATCATGTTCCTTCAGACACAGGAAGAAGTGGTCCGATTCCACCCGGGCGGCAAATTCATTATCCTCAGACCGGAGCCGGTGATTCAGGACCCGGTATATATAGGCCAGAATTTGGCTGCCGGCCTGAATACCCAGGCGTTCGTTTATCAGCTTGAAGCCATTGACATTCATCAGCAGGATTGAATACGTATTGGGTACCATTGTGTCAGCCAATTCCGTGTATTTTAGCTGAAAGGCAGCGTGGTTGGGCCCTCCGGTAAGCGGGTCCACAAAGGCCAGGCGTTCCAGCTGTTTCCTGTGTATATGATAGAAACGGTACACGGAAAACAGGAACAGGGAAAAGAGCAGGACGGTCAGTCCAATGATGACAAATGACTGCATAATATAACGCTCCGCGCCGCTGGACAGGAAGTCCGCGGGTATGAGGGTCAACAGAAACCAGTCATTGACACCGAGGGAATTGTAGGACAGGATCAGCTCCTCTTTTGTAACTGCCGTAAATTTTAAGATGCCGCTGCGGTTATTTCTCATGTTTTCCTGCATTTGGTGAATATCTTCTACGACATTCCTGTCTTTATTCTCCCTGAAAATATTGTCCAGCCGGAGAAATGGTTTCAAGTCTGTGGGGGAGATTACCACCTGTCCGCTGCTGTCGGTGATGCAGCTGAGCATTTTACCGTCGAAATTTTTGGAGGAAATCATGGCCTGCATATTTTCCTTGCTTCTCACACCGATGAGGACTTCATCGATCTGGCCTTCCCGGAATACGGGAGCTGAATAAAATATACTTTTGCCCCCTATGTAGTCAGCGGTTACCTCACCTTCAAAAGAGGCGAGGACGCCGTCAAGTTGAAAGAAATCCGTGGAAGTAATCCAGGGCGGCGAAAAATCACCTTCGGAGGAAATCATGGTACCATCTCTGTGCAGAAGAATCAGCGGATCAAACTCCAGTATTTCTGCTTTTCTGTGTAATAAATCTGCCGCTTCATCCTCCGAACACATCTCATCCAGACGGGAAGCCGTATCGGATATGGAGGCCAGACTCGTCATTTTATTGACCAGCGCATCATGGATATCACGGGCGGTCTGTACGGTTACATCATCCAGATATTTCTGCGTGCTTTTATTGAGGGCCATACGCAAATCTGCCGCGTTCCTGATTAAGATTATAAAAACCAGGAGAATCCCTGCAGAGAGGAGGCTGATTTGCAGACCTTTTCTAAAAAAGGGATTGTAAAAATCAGTTTTTTTCCGGTTTCGTATTTTCATCTATATTGTCTCCGTTTTAATACATCATGATAATCCTTATCATTTATTTTATTTTAAGTTACCCTGTTTGAGAAATCAATATGATTTTTGTGTACGTCAGCATATAGTACGCGTGAGAAAATGTGGTATAATGAAGTCGGTTTTATCATGATGCAGGAAGCCGGGAAGAAGAAAAGAGGCTAAGAGGGACATCGTTTGAGAGGGAAAGGTTATGGAAGAGAAGAGTACTCTGTTTGAATATTTATATAGAAATCTCAGAGAACAGATTATGACAGGATACTTAAAATATGGTGATCCGCTGCCTTCTATGAGTCAGCTCAGCGAGAATTACCACGTGGGAATCCGGACGGTAAGGGAGGTACTGGCGGCATTAAAAAGGGAGGGGCTGATCCATACCGAGGAGAGGCGGACCTCCAGAGTAGCCTATCAGCCGGTTGATGAGATACAGAAGGAAGATGTTTTGAGATCGGTACTGGAGCGGAGAACTGCAATTCTGGAGGTCTATAAGACGATGGAACTGATTATGCCAAGGCTTTTTGCCTGCTCCATCGCTTCCTGCGGCGGAGAAAAGGTGAGGCTTAGTTTTCAGCATTTAAAACGAAACAGTAAAAAAGGAATTGACCTCCGGTGGAAGGCTTCATCGATGGCGCTTCATAGTCTGTTGGATGCCTCGGGCAACCTGTTGTTTCGGGATATATTTACGAGTCTTGAAATCTGCGCGCGGGTTCCATTTTTCCTGGAGTTCCGGGAGTCACCGGCATTTTCTGCTTCCGCCATGGCTTATAAAGATCCAATGTGGATGCTGGAGGCAGCCAATAGCGGCGATCTGAAGGAGATGCGGCGTTGTTTTGAAACCATGTATCGAGCGATTGCGGATGATGTAAAGCAGTTTCTGGAAGAACTGGACGCTATGGTTCCATTTCCGGTGGAAGAAACAGACTGCTGTTACAGCTGGAGTCCGGAGATCGGGCGAAACCATTACTACATGCAGATTACCCGTGATTTGATTGATAAGATTGGAGTGGGGATTTACCGGGATGGAACGTTTTTACCGTCCGAAGCCGCGCTGGCCGATGAATATAAGGTCTCTGTGTCGACGATCAGAAAAGCGGTCGCCATGCTGAACAAATGTGGTTTCTGTCACACATACAATGTCAAGGGGACACAGGTAACTCTGTTTAATGACGATGCGACCGCACAGTGTATGAAGAACAGGGTATTAAAAAACGATACGCTGTTGTATTTGAGCGGCCTTCAGTTTATGGCTGCGGCTGTCTGGCCTGCTGCCATGCTTACCGCTGAATCGATAAAAAAGGAGGCGGAGGAGCTGGTGGATAAAATGGAACAGCCCTGGGCGGTTCCGCTGGATCTTATTACGGACGCCATGAAGGAACACCTTCCGTTAAAGCCGTTTCAGATGATTTTGCAGGAGGTGGGCGGACTTCTCCACTGGGGCTATTACTATAGTTTTTACAGTGATGGCTCCACTCGTTCCAATGAGCTGAATCAAAGATGCCGAATTGCTTTGGACTGCCTGATGAAAGGAGAGAAACAGGCGTATGCCCGCCAGCTTTCGCTTTGCTACTGTCATGTGCTGGAAGTTGTCAGGGAATACATGGTGCAGTGCGGGCTTTATGAAGCGAAAAATCTGATCACACCGCAGCCGGAGCAATGGGAAGAATATGAAATACAAAATATATGGTAAAAAATGAGATATGGCTGCGATAAAATTACATTCTGCTCCGTTGTAAGGATGAAAAGGAAAAAAATAATTCTGCATGAAAGGAGCAAAAGATATGAAGAAAAATTTTATGGCGGCCATGGCGGCAGCGGCAGTGGTAACATTAGGGGGACTGGGGCTTTATCTGGGAGGACCGAGCCAGTATCTGGCATTTGATATTAACCCCAGCATCGAGATCAAAGCAAACAGGCTGAATCAGGTTGTTTCTCTGAAGGGTACAAACGAAGACGGAAAAGAGCTGCTGCAGGGATACCACATGGAGGACAGGAATCTCGACCGCGTCCTGGAAGATGTGGTTGATCTGCTGGATCAGGCGGGGTATTTTACCAACAAGGATAAAAATGATATCCTGTTGACCGTAAAATCCGGTTCCGCCTCGGAGACTACGGTTAAAAATGTGAACCGTCACCTTGCCGGCTATCTGGAGGAATGCCAGATCGAGGGGCGGGTTCTGGATCAGCACGTCAGTTTGACGAAAGAACTAAAGAAGCTGGCAGAGGAGCATCACATATCTGCAGGCCGCATGGCTCTGATCGAAAAGATTTTGGCAAAGGATGACAGTGTAACGGCCAGCCAGCTGGCTGATATGCGGATCAGTGATCTTGCAGCTTACGCGAGGGATGAGGGGATTTCCCTCGATTCCCTGGAAGATAAGCTGGATCACGCCAATGACTGGTACCGCAGCGACAGGCTTGAAATGCTGGAAGATGAGCTGGATCGAATGGCAGAGAGTGAGGCGGCTGCGGACGGGAAATATGGTGATGATGATCGTGATGACGATGATCGTGATGATGATGACCGATACGATGATAATGACCGATACGAAGATGACGACCGATACGAAGATGACGACCGATACGAAGATGATGACCGATACGAAGATGACGACCGATACGATGATGATGACCGATACGATGATGATGACCGTTACGAAGATGACGATCGATACGAAGATGACGATCGAAACGATGATGATGACCATTACGATGATGATGACTGTAACGAAGATGACGATCGATACGAAGATGACGACCGTAACGATAATGATGATCATAATGACCACGATGATCGGTAAGAACATCAATCGATGAGTGCCAGAAACCTGATATGGCAGCTTATAACTAAATTTGGATTACATGAAAAAGAGAAAGTCTGATTAAGGGAGAACGAGAATATTCTGGATAAGAAGATCGCGGACACAGTATCCCATAATGGAAATGCAGGTGCGCGGTGAGGAGAAATGAGTATGATATTTTTCATGGTAACGGGAGGGGAGCCGGAGGTATCCATACAACGGCTTAATATAGATGAAGATCTGATTGTGCGGATTGACCGGGATGACCGGTCCGCGCTTGAGGAATTCTATACCCTTACGGAGCGTACCCTGTACAGTTACGTCCTTGCGATCGTGAAAAATCCATACGATACCCAGGATATTGTACAGGACACCTATTTAAAAGTTCGGGCATCCGCGCATCTGTACCAGAAACAGGGAAAACCGCTGGCATGGCTTTTTACGATTGCCCGAAATCTTGCTATGGATTTATTCCGACGAAACTCACGCTTCCTGTCAGAAGAAGCATTTGAGATGGATGACACAATGGAATACTCCTATGTAACGGAAATGACAGACAGACTGGTTTTAGAGACTGCCATGAATATTTTAACTGAGCGGGAACGGCAGATTCTTCTGCTTCACCTGGTAGCAGGAATCAGGCACAGAGAGATTGCTGCGAATCTGGGGCTCCCGCTGTCCACAGTCTTGTCCTGCTATCAGCGGACATTGAAGAAATTGAAACGGTACCTGGAAGGAAAGGAGTAAGGGCGATGAGTAAAAAAATAGAGACATCACAGATCAATCAATCGCTGAACCGGGCAGTCAGCCAGCTTCCTCAGCCTTCCCTGCAAAAAATAATTGATACACCCGTTGTAAAAATGGAGCGGATGGACGATATCACCGGACAAGAGCCTTTAAAAGGCGGCTGGTTCTGCAGGCTTTGCAGTCCGGTACAGGTTCGGCGTATGGCAGCTGTATGCGGTTGTGCTGTGTTCTTTCTCGCAGCGGGCATCGGCGGAGTATATTCTTATCAGAATTTGATGGTAGACAGTATTGTTGATATGGATGTAAACCCAAGCTTCGAACTGAAGATCAATAAAAAAGACAGAGTTCTTTCCTTTGTGCCTCTGAATGAAGATGCGGTTCAGGCTGCAGAAGGGCACACGTACAAAGACTGGAACATTGAGGAGGCAGTTAAGGATCTGTACCGGATTATGGAAGAAAAAGCGTATCTGACGGATGACAGGAAAACCGTTCTGATTTCAGTGGAAAATAAGAATCCGAACCGTGTAGACCAGCTTCAGAGCCAGCTGAGCGCTTGTATTAGAAAAACTGCGGAGGAGAGCAAACGGACAGTCCATATCGTGACACAGGAAAAGAAAAAAGATGGGGCGTTGGATCAGACGGCGCTGAATTACCATATATCCAGCGGGAAATTACAGTTTATCCGTATGATGACAGCTGCTTACCCGGATCTCGATGAAATGACGCTGTCGAGAATGTCCATGGAAGAACTTTACCGCATAATCTTTGAGCGGGAAAAGGAAAAACCAGTATGGCTTCAGATGGACGAGGAAGACTGGAATGAGTATAAAGAAGAAATGAGAAAAGCGAAATACGGCGATAGAGATTCGTCTGATGATAGAGATGACGACGATTTCGATGACGACGATTTCGATGACGACGATTCAGACGATGGCGATTCGGATGATAACGATTCGGACGATCATGTATCCGACGACAGGGATCCGGCTGACGATGACTTTGACGACCGCGAATCCGACGACAGGAATTCGGCTGATCATGATGACTTAGACGATGCTGATTCGCCTGGTAAGAACGTAGACGACGATTCCGAAGACAAGGCCCCGGACGATGACGAATCAGGTGGTAAGGCCTCAGACGATGACAATTCCGATGACCGGGACTCAGACAATGACGATTCCGAGGACGAACCTGATGATTAAGCCGCCTTCTCAAAATCCCCCGGGCCACGACAGAAATTTCCGTCGTGGCCCGGGGTTTATGATCTGATTCATTTTATCTCAACTAATCGAGTTTTGTATAACCGTAGCTGTTGACAATCGCATCCAGCTTGATTCCATTCTTACAATCCGGACAGTTATCCGGCTCGGAGAGACGGAAGTCAGGAAGATCGGAAGAATCAAATACCGAGTTAACCGGATAACCGTCGATCTCGTTCACTGCCGCAAAGATAACGGAGATGCCTTCCAGAATGCCGCCGTAGGATTCGATGCAGCGAATGCTCTTTAAAATAGTACGGCCGGACATCGCAGTAGCAAGAACGACTAATACGTGTTTATCCTTCAGCATATGCTTGATGTTGTCACGAACGACCATCTGTCCCGCAGAATCGAATTCCGGTGTTACGATGTAAGTAGTCTTGTGGATATTGGTGGTGGTAACGCCGAGCTCGGATAATTCCTTTGCCACATAGGCGCCGATTACCTCGCAGCCATCCATACAGATGATGGTATCGATTGGAGTCTTGGAAGCAAACGCTTTGGAATAATGCTTGAGTTCTTCCGCTCCTACGCCAATCAGACCTGATAAATCGACACGGTTTACGTATCTCTTAACCATGGATTTGGCAACCTGTTCCGCTTCCTCCTGACGCATCTTCAGCGTGGTCATGTCAATGTAATAGTTAATGTGAAAACGGTCTGATGAGAAATGTCCTTTTGTTACTTTTAAAGCCAGTTTATCATTGTCTCTGGCGCGAATTTTGGTTTCCTGCCCCATACTCATAAAAAACAACCTCCTTTGTCATATTACTTCTATTATAACCGATGTCAACCGCAGAAACTATAACAAAGGTTAACTTTTTTCGTTATTCTGAAAAATGATAGCTGTCCAGAAGCTGATTTTTCATATGCCACAGCTCATTGGAGAGATCCACATGTACCTCATGAGGGTTCACAAGACGGCGGGATTCATCCCAGAGTGTATCCAGTTCTTTTTTGCAGTACGCCTGAATGTCCATGACGGCAGGCGAATCGTAGACACATTCTCCGTTCTTAAATACCGGAACCATCAGATCACGCAGATGGTAGGTGTTGGGCGCCAGATGCGTCTTTTTCCAGGTCTCGATCGGATCAAAGAGCAGCAGAGAATGATTTTCATTATACTTTTCGCCTTCCAGGCAGATTAAATCGGCAATCATTTTTCCGGTTTCCCTGCTGTAAATCCTCTTAATGCACTTATTGCCCGGGTTGGTAATCTTCTCGGCATTTTCGGATAACTTAATCTTCGGAACAAATTTTCCGCTCTTCTTATCCAGGATGGCAGCAAGCTTATATACGCCGCCGAAGGACGGGCAGTCCTTGGAGGTAATCAGATTTGTACCGACGCCCCAGGAGTTGATGGCAGCACCCTGAATCTTTAAGCTGTTGATCAGAGACTCATCCAGGTCATTGGAGGCAGAGATGACTGCGTCGGGGAATCCGGCGTCGTCCAGCATTTTTTTTGCTTTCTTGGACAGATAGGCCAGATCGCCGCTGTCCAGACGAATTCCGTAGAAGGTCAGCGGGATACCTGCCTCCCTCATTTCCTTAAATACCTTAATGGCATTGGGAACGCCGGACTTCAGTGTGTCGTAGGTGTCTACCAGCAGGATACAGGCGGATGGATACAGTCTGGCATAGGTGCGGAACGCAGTCAGTTCATCGGGAAAACTCATGATCCAGCTGTGAGCGTGGGTTCCCTTGACCGGAACGTTGAACATCTTGCCGCACAGAACATTGGAAGTTCCGATGCATCCGGCGATCATGGCGGCCCTTGCGCCATAGATTCCGGCATCGGGCCCCTGAGCACGGCGAAGGCCAAATTCCATAACTCCGTCGCCGCCTGCTGCGTATACGACGCGCGCCGTCTTTGTAGCGATCAGGCTCTGATGATTGATAATATTTAACAGTGCGGTCTCAATTAGCTGTGCCTCCATAATGGGAGCGATTACTTTGACCAGCGGTTCACGCGGGAAGATGACAGTCCCTTCCGGTATGGCGTAGATGTCGCCTGAGAATTTAAAATGGCGCAAATATTCCAGAAAGTCTTCGCCGAACAGCCCCGTTGAGCGTAGATAGTCCACATCGTCCTCTTCAAAATGAAGATCTTTGATATACTGGATCACCTGCTCCAGACCGGCACAGATCGCATAACCGTTGCCGCCCGGATTTGTGCGGTAAAATGCATCGAAGATTACCGTCTCATTGGCATCCTTTTCTTTGAAATAGCCCTGCATCATGGTTAACTCGTATAGATCCGTTAATAAGGTTAAATTGCGCTGGCTCATATGTGTTCTCCTTCTGAACAATTAATGTAGGGGGCGGAGCGATTGGGACCGCAAGGTCCGGGGACTCTGTCCTTTTTGGACATTATACCATAACTTTACAAAAACGCAATGTGATTGATAAAAAAATAACAAACTATAATATCAGAATAATTCTGGAACATTGACATAACAAAAAGTTTAATAGAAATAAAAATATAAATATTTGCAATAATTATATACAATTTGACAATTACGAAATTATTTATTAATTTTTTATAAAGAGTCTTGCAAAATGAAGAGAGATACTATATAATAAAGCTATCAAAAGAAAGAGATACAAGATATAGATAATCTTCCCGGGAACAGGAAGCGGGAAGGATAAAAATATAACTGAAAAGGAGGTAGATTCCACCGAAAACATAAGTTTCGTCTGATTTCCATTTTGGAAGCAGGCAATAGGAAAAACCATTCAGCCACAGTGAAAAGCCATTCCTTCTATGATGAATAAATGCGAAAGCATGGATGAAGTAGTTGGAAAAAATCTATATATCTTTTACATATGCCTATATTCCGTTATAAACTGCAAAGGAAAATTCATCGTATGAGTCATATGACGAGAAAGTATGATTCGTCCGAACAAAGGTTTCCACATATGTAGCTTACTACCATATAGAAGAATGAAAATGACGATGCAGAGATAAACCAGATGATAGATGAGGCCCGGTAATGGAGTGGCGAAAGGGAAAAAAATTTCATATAGAGCATCCAGGTACATAAGTATCAGTGACAAAACAAAAAGTGAGGGTAAAGTCCAATGGATGAAGTAGTTTAGGAACGGGTATCGAAATTCATGTGAATGAGTCGGTACCCGTTTCTATTTGTGTTCAGACTGTTTGTGTTCAGGCGGTTTAAGCAGACAGCCGGACGGCTGCAGCTTCCTGTAGAGAGTGGACGATTGCAAAGGTTGAGAATTAATGAAAAAATACTTGACAGAACAAACTGTAACTGATAATATTACAGTATGATAACTGAAACAAAAAAAGTTACAGAATGGAGCGGACGAGATGATAACAGGGAGATTTTTGATTACGGCGGGTATCGCGGCAGCGGTCCTGGCATTAACGGCGTGTTCGAGTGGTCAGAAAAGTGCTGCCGGTAAGGAGACACAGAAGACGGAGGCACAGCAGGAAAAGGCTGGAACAGAGAATCGGCCGGCACAGCAGGAAGAGAACGGAACAGAGGCCCGGACAGCACAGCAGGCAGAGAGCAGAACAGAGGCCCAGGCTTCGCAGTATGTAAAGTACAGGCCGGAAGAGGCAAAGGAAGTTATGGATTCGGATGAAGCGCTGATCGTGGTGGACGTAAGAACTCCGGAGGAGTACGCGGAGAGCCGCATTGGCGATGCGATTAATATTCCGGTGGAAGAGATCGGAGAGGAGATGCCCGGGGAACTGCCGGATTTGGATGCGAAGATTATGGTTTACTGCCGCAGCGGCGTGAGAAGTAAGAACGCAGCGGAGAAGCTGTTAGACCTTGGTTATAAGAATATCATTGATATAGGCGGCATTAAGGACTGGCCCTATGAGACCGTGTCCGGCGAAAAACAATAAAAATAGAGAAGACAGGAAAGGAAGGTTTGACATGAAAAAGTTTGATGCGGTGATTATAGGATTTGGCAAAGGCGGAAAAACACTGGCGGGAAAGCTGGCAGGAGAAGGAAAAAACGTAGCATTGATTGAGAAATCAGATAAGATGTATGGAGGTACCTGCATTAATGTGGGCTGTATTCCTTCCAAGTCTCTGGTGAGAAGTTCTCAGATCACAGAGTCAAAGGGAGAGATTTCTTTTGAAGAGAAGGCGGAATTATACAGGACAGCCATTGAAGAAAAACGGCGTGTTACCTCCATGCTTCGGAAAAAGAATTTTGATAAGCTGGATCATCTGGAAACAGTGACGATTTATAATGGAACTGCCAGTTTCCTCTCCAATACGCAGGTAAACGTAGTGCCGGCAGACGGTTCAGAAGAATTTACCATAGAAGGAGACCAGATATTTATCAATACGGGAAGCACTCCGTTTGTGCCACCGATTGAGGGAATAGAAGGGAATCCCCAGGTGTACTTAAGCGAGACATTTATGGATCTGGAGACGCTTCCGAAGAAGCTGGTCATCATTGGAGGCGGCTATATCGGACTGGAGTTTTCGTCCATGTATTCCGGATTTGGCTCTGAGGTTACGGTCATTCAGAACGAAGCCCGCCTGATTCCGAGGGAGGATGAAGATATCGCAGCGGAGATCCAGAAGGTTTTGGAAGAAAAGGGCGTTCAATTCGTGATTGGCGCGGCCATTTCCAGCATCAGAAAAGAAGGGGACCGGTCTTACGTTCATTATTCTGCCGATGGAAAAGAGGGTGATCTGGAGGCGGATGCAATTCTGGTCGCTACAGGCAGAAGACCCAACACGGCGGGACTGAATCTGGAGGCGGCCGGTGTCGAAGTTACGGCCCGCGGCGGTGTGAAAGTAGATGATGCTTATCGGACGACGGCTCCGAATATCTGGGCCATGGGAGATGCAGCCGGGGGGCTTCAGTTTACCTACGTTTCCCTGGATGATTTCCGAATCGTGTGGTCCAGTCTTCACGGCGGAGCCTATGATGCCAGGGCAGCCAGGAGAAGCCATATTCCGTACAGTGTTTTTATTGAGCCATCCTTTTCAAGAGTCGGTATGAATGAACAGGAAGCGAGAATGGCGGGGTTAGACGTGAAGATCGCCAGACTGCCTGCGTCTGCGATTCCGAAGGCGGCTGTCTTAAATAAAACCAAAGGCGTTTTAAAGGCGGTAATTGATGCAAAGACGAATCAGATTTTAGGCGCCATGCTGTTCTGTGAGGAATCCTACGAGATGATTAATATCGTGAAGCTGGCGATGGATCTGAATGCAGACTACACGGTATTGAGAGATCAGATTTATACGCATCCGACTATGAGTGAGGCGCTTAATGACTTATTCGCGGTCTGATACGGGCAGTTTGATGAGGTCTGATACGGGGCATAATGACGAAAATAAGCGGCAGATACCCGAAATTTCGTCTTTTACTTGACATTTCCTCCCATAAAACCTATAATGAGAAGACATATAAGGCATAACCTGCCATTATATTATAGGAAAAAAGACGATGAAAGAGACAGTAGGACCGTGGGAAATCCAAAGCGAGCCGGGGATGGTGAAAGCCTGGTGAGAGTAGTCATGGGAACGAATATCACTCTGGAGTCTCCGGCTGAAAGCTGTGTAAGCAGTAAGCCAGGACGTGAATCCTACGTTACAGGGAACGCATATGTCAGTATGCTGTAATAGGTGGTTTAGCGAAGCACGGCCTTCGTCCTGATTACGGGACGAGGGCCTTCTTTTTTTACTATTCATAAAGGAGGTCAAAAGAGATGTATAACAAAGTTCCTACAGACTTGAATTTTGTAGCGAGAGAAAAAGAAGTTGAAAAATTCTGGGAAGATCACGATATTTTCCAGAAGAGCATTGATAACAGAAAAAAGGCTGAAACCTACACATTTTATGACGGTCCGCCTACCGCCAACGGAAAACCTCATATCGGCCATGTCCTTACCCGTGTGATCAAGGATATGATTCCGAGATACCGCACCATGAAGGGGTGCGACGTGCCGCGAAAGGCCGGCTGGGATACCCATGGACTCCCTGTTGAGCTGGAAGTGGAGAAGATGCTGGGACTGGACGGCAAGGAGCAGATCGAGGAATACGGTCTTGAGCCGTTTATCAAGCACTGTAAGGAAAGCGTATGGAAGTACAAGGGCATGTGGGAAGATTTCTCCAAGACTGTCGGCTTCTGGGCGGATATGGATGATCCGTACGTTACCTATGAGAATTACTATATCGAGTCCGAGTGGTGGGCTCTCAAGCAGATCTGGGAAAAGGGGCTTCTCTACAAGGGATTTAAGATCGTTCCTTACTGTCCGCGATGCGGAACGCCGCTTTCCAGCCACGAGGTGGCCCAGGGATATAAGGACGTGAAAGAACGCTCGGCTATCGCCAGATTCAAGGTAAAGGGCGAGGATGCCTACATTCTGGCATGGACGACAACACCGTGGACGCTTCCCTCCAACGTGGCGCTCTGTGTGAATCCGAACGAGTCCTACGTAAAGGTGAAAAACGGAGATTATACGTACTATCTTGCGGAAGCTTTGTGTGATACGGTTCTGAACAGTGAATACACTGTACTGGAGCGTTTTACCGGCAAAGATCTGGAGTTTAAGGAGTATGAGCCGCTGTTTGATTTCGTGCATCCGGCGAAGAAGGCGTACTATGTAACCTGTGACACATACGTAACACTGACTGACGGTACCGGCGTCGTTCATATCGCACCGGCCTTCGGTGAAGACGACTCCAAGGTGGGCAGAAAATACGACCTGCCGTTCGTCCAGCTGGTTGATTCCAAAGGTGAGATGACGAAGGAGACGAAATGGGCGGGCACCTTCTGTAAGAAGGCCGATCCGCTGGTTTTAAAGGATCTGGAAGAGAGGGGGCTCCTGTTCTCTGCACCGGTATTCGAGCATAGCTATCCGCACTGCTGGAGATGTGACACTCCCCTGATTTATTATGCGAGAGAGTCCTGGTTTATCAAGATGACCGATGTGAAGGAGGACTTAATCCGCAACAACAATACCATCAACTGGATCCCTGAGAGTATCGGCAAGGGACGTTTCGGTGACTGGCTGGAGAACGTTCAGGACTGGGGCATCAGCCGGAACCGTTACTGGGGCACACCGTTAAATGTATGGGAGTGTGAGTGCGGCCATCAGCATGCCATCGGAAGCATCGAGGAATTAAAGTCCATGTCGCCGAACTGTCCGGATGACATAGAGCTTCACCGGCCATATATCGACGCGGTGACCATCACCTGCCCGAAGTGCGGAAAGCAGATGAAGAGAGTCCCGGAGGTAATCGACTGCTGGTTCGATTCCGGTTCCATGCCGTTTGCACAGCACCATTATCCGTTTGAGAATAAGGAGCTGTTTGAGCAGCAGTTCCCGGCGGACTTCATCTCCGAGGCGGTGGATCAGACGAGAGGATGGTTCTATTCCCTTTTGGCTATCTCCACCCTGATCTTTAACAAGGCGCCGTATAAGAACGTCATCGTTCTGGGCCATGTACAGGATGAGAACGGACAGAAGATGTCGAAGTCCAAGGGCAACGCGGTTGATCCGTTCCAGGCTCTCGAAGAGTTTGGCGCCGATGCCATCCGCTGGTATTTCTATATCAACAGCGCGCCGTGGCTTCCGAACCGGTTCCATGGCAAGGCCGTAATGGAAGGCCAGCGCAAGTTTATGGGCACTTTATGGAATACGTACGCTTTCTTTGTTCTCTATGCAAATATTGATGAATTTGATGCAACTAAATACAAACTGGAATACGACAAGCTTCCGGTTATGGATAAATGGCTTCTGTCGAAGTTAAATACCTTAATCAAGACCGTGGACGGTAATCTGGGAAATTATCAGATTCCGGAGGCGGCAAGAGCGCTTCAGGAGTTTGTGGATGACATGAGCAACTGGTACGTCAGAAGAAGCCGTGAGCGTTTTTGGGCCAAAGGCATGGAACAGGATAAGATAAATGCCTATATGACCCTGTATACCGCACTGGTGACCGTCAGCAAGGTGGCAGCGCCGATGATCCCGTTCATGACGGAGGAGATCTACCAGAACCTGGTATGTAACATCGATAAGAATGCGCCGGAGAGCATCCATCTATGCGATTATCCGGTGGCGGATGAATCCTGCATCGATGAGAAGCTGGAAGACAACATGGATGAGGTCTTAAAGATCGTAGTGATGGGCCGTGCGGCCAGAAATACGGCGAATATCAAGAACCGCCAGCCGATCGGCCGGATGTTTGTAAAAGCGCCTCATGAACTCTCTGTATTCTATCAGGAGATCATCGAGGAGGAGCTGAATGTCAAGACCGTTGTATTTACAGATGATGTCCGCGATTTCACCAGCTACAGCTTTAAGCCGCAGTTAAAGACGGTCGGCCCGAAATACGGAAAACAGTTAAACAACATCAGAAAAGCCCTTTCCGAGGTGGACGGAAATACCGCCATGGATACTCTGAATGAAAAGGGCGCTCTCACGTTCGAATTTGACGGCAGTGAGGTGGTTCTGACGAAGGAAGATTTACTGATCGATACGGCTCAGATGGAGGGCTACGTATCGGAAGGAGATAATACCGTTACGGTTGTGCTTGACACGAACCTGACACCTGAGCTGATCGAGGAAGGTTTCGTCCGCGAACTGATCAGCAAGATTCAGACCATGCGTAAGGAAGCAGGTTTTGAGGTGATGGATCATATTCTCATCACCAGCGAAGGCAATGAGAAGATTGCCGGTATTCTGGAAGCACATGGCGAAGTAATAAAGAGCGAGGTTCTCGCAGAAGACATCACACTGGGTAAGGCAGCAGGCTATACGAAGGAATGGAACATCAATGGTGAGAATGTCACGCTGGGCGTAGAAAAAATTCAGCGGATTGAAACAGTGAACCAATAGGAGGTCATTCACAATGAGTATGGGATTTAATAAAGAAACCTTTAAGAAAAGCGTTATTTACAACGTTAAAAATGTATTCCGCAAGACGATCGATGAAGCGACTCCGGAGCAGGCGTTCCAGGCGGTTGCCTATGCTGTTAAGGATGTGATCATTGATGAGTGGATTGCAACTCACAAGGAGTATGAGAAGAAGGACGTAAAAACCCTGTATTATCTCTCCATGGAGTTTTTGATGGGCCGTGCCCTTGGAAATAATATTATCAATATCATGGCGCTGCCGGAAGTGAAGGAAGTGCTGGATGAGCTGGGTTTCGACTTAAACGCCATCGAGGATCAGGAGCCGGATCCGGCTCTCGGCAACGGCGGCCTCGGCCGTCTTGCCGCCTGCTTTTTAGATTCCCTGGCGACGCTGGGCTATCCGGCTTACGGCTGCGGCATCCGCTACCGCTACGGTATGTTCAAACAAAAGATTGAAAACGGCTATCAGATGGAAGTTCCGGATGACTGGTTAAAGAACGGTTATCCGTTTGAGGTCCGCCGTGCGGAGTATGCGACGGAGGTGAAGTTCGGCGGTTACGTCAGAACGGTCTGGGATAACGGCAGAGAGCATTTCGTTCAGGAGGGATACCAGTCCGTCCGTGCCGTGCCTTATGATATGCCTATCGTTGGCTACGGCAACAATGTGGTGAATACGCTGCGAATCTGGGATGCGGAAGCGATCAATACCTTCAGCCTGGATTCCTTTGACAAGGGCGACTACCAGAAGGCTGTAGAGCAGGAAAACCTGGCAAAGACGATTGTAGAGGTTCTCTATCCCAACGACAATCACTACGCCGGTAAGGAGCTTCGTTTAAAACAGCAGTACTTCTTTATTTCCGCCAGCGTTCAGCGGGCGGTTAAGAAGTATATGGAAAAGCATGACGATATCCATAAATTCTTCGAGAAGACCGTGTTCCAGTTAAATGATACCCATCCGACTGTGGCTGTGCCGGAGTTAATGCGTATCCTTCTGGACGAATATAATCTGACATGGGATGAGGCATGGGCCGTGACCACAAAGACCTGCGCCTATACAAACCACACCATCATGTCCGAGGCGCTGGAAAAATGGCCGATCGAATTGTTCTCCAGGCTGCTTCCGAGAATCTATCAGATCGTGGAGGAGATCAACCGCCGTTTCGTAGAGCAGATTCAGCAGATGTATCCGGGCAACCAGGATAAGATCCGCAAGATGGCCATCATTTACGACGGACAGGTGCGCATGGCAAACTTAGCGATCGTAGGCGGATTTTCTGTCAACGGCGTTGCAAGACTGCACACGGAGATTTTGAAGAAACAGGAGCTGCGCGATTTCTATGAGATGATGCCGCAAAAATTCAACAATAAGACGAACGGCATTACCCAGAGACGTTTCCTGCTTCACGGCAATCCGCTGCTGGCTCAGTGGGTGACGGGAAAGATCGGGAATGAGTGGATTACCGATCTGCCGCATATTCACCGCCTTGCGGTCTATGCGGATGATCCGAAGTGCCAGCAGGAGTTTATGGACATCAAGTACCAGAACAAGGTTCGCCTGGCAAAATACATTAAGGAACACAACGGAATCGATGTGGACCCGCGTTCCATCTTCGACGTTCAGGTAAAGCGTCTTCACGAGTACAAGCGCCAGCTGATGAATATTCTTCATGTGATCTATTTATATAATGAACTGAAGGATAATCCAAACATGGATATGGTTCCGAGAACCTTTATCTTCGGAGCTAAGGCGGCGGCCGGATATAAGCGGGCGAAGCTGACCATCAAGCTGATCAACTCGGTAGCCGATGTGATCAATAACGACAAAACCATCGACGGAAAGATCAAGGTTGTGTTTATTGAGGACTATAAGGTTTCTAACGCGGAGATCATTTTCGCGGCAGCCGATGTCAGCGAGCAGATTTCCACAGCCAGCAAGGAAGCCTCCGGCACCGGAAACATGAAGTTTATGTTAAATGGTGCGCTGACGCTGGGAACCATGGACGGCGCCAACGTGGAGATCGTGGAAGAGGTTGGTGAGGAGAACGCCTTTATCTTTGGCATGTCCTCTGACGAGGTCATCGGTTATGAGAACAGAGGCGGCTATAATCCGATGGAGATCTTCAACAACAACTATCAGATCCGCCGTGTTCTGATGCAGCTGATCAACGGATACTTTGCACCTCAGGACCCGGAACTGTTCCGTGATATCTATAATTCTCTGCTGAATACGCAGAGCAGCGACCGCGCGGATACGTATTTTATTTTAAAGGATTTACCATCCTACGCGGAAGCACAGAAGAGGATTGATCAGGCCTACAGAAACGAAACGTGGTGGGCAAAGGCGGCTATCTTAAATGTGGCCTGCAGCGGCAAATTCACCTCAGACCGGACGATTGAAGAATATGTCCGTGATATCTGGCATCTGGAAAAGGTGAAGGTAGAGATTTAGGAGATCAGTTAAGGCAGTTCGGAATAAGCCGTGAAAGAGAAGTACGGTGGGAAAATGCAGCGGGAAATACCGTCGCCATGGCGGAGCCCCGGCGGTGTTTTCCTGCCGTGCTTTTTTTGATTCGGAAGAGTCAGAAAACATCATAGGAAGCGGGATTTTATACTTCGCGGCGGCCGCCGGCTGGACGTGTCTTCCTGTCTGAACGGTTCGCGTCATCGGGAGTAAAAGGGGGAGAATATGATAGAGAGTACAATTGGAAAACCGGGATATGAACCGGCCAGAATTACGATTTATGTGAAAGACAGAGGGATCGTACTGGAGGAATCCTCCATGGCCCTTGTAAACAGGGATACCGGCCTGATTATTGCCATGGGGAATGCGGCGGAAGAGGCCATCGATCAGGCTGTGACACCTGTAACTGCCGTGAATCCGCTGCGGAGAGGGATTATTGCCTCCTATATGCTGGCGGAAAGGATGTTCTGTTCTTATCTGCGCCGGGCTTTGGGATACGATCGTTCCATGGTAAAGCGCCTGACCGGTGCCACCGTGAAGAAGCCGCGGGTGGCGGTGTGCGTGCCGGAGGAGTTGACTGAGGTGGAGGAGAAGGCATTTATGGATGCCTTTTACCAGGCAGGTGCGAGAGACGTTTGTCTGACCGGGCAGCCGCTGGAAGAAGCTGTAAGGTGTCTGGAGAAGCCATGCACCGTATTTGTGGGGATTACATGGAATGGGAAGGAAAAGGAACGTTTCTGCATAAATGAGAATTGTCCGCATAGAATTTTTTAAAGGAACTTGCGGAGGTTTTCGGTGGCAAAAAAAATAGTCATGGTATGCGTTATGGCTTTGCTGCTTCCCTATATTATAACCCTTGCATGGACAGGCAGAATCGAGGAAAAGAAGGAAGTACCGCTTATTACCAGCGGAAAAAAAGTGATTCTGGACCGGAAAAACGGGGAATCCTATATGGATGTGGAAGAGTATCTGCCGGGAGTGGTGGCAAAGCAGATGCCTGCCGAGTATGGGAAGGAAGCGCTGCGGGCACAGGCCATCATAGCCAGGACGTTTATTTACCAGAAGATGAACGGTGAGAACGAGGTGAAGGAGTCGGAGCTTCATATGGAATATCTGGAAGAGAAGCAGATGGAGGCTATGTGGGGAAGTGAATCCTTTGTAACGTATTTTCAGGCGGTGGAAGAGGCGGTGCGCTCGACAGCGGGCAGGGTAATTACCTGTGACGGAAGGCTCATCGAGCCGCTGTTTCACCGCGCCAGCACCGGAATGACGAGAAGCGGGGATGAGAGCCATCCGTACCTGCAGGCAGTGGCCAGCAAACGCGATGTGGAGGCGGAAGGCTATCTGACCATGATGGTATGGAGCAAGGAGGAGTTTGCCGGAAGGATTAACCAGATTGCCGGCAGCGTACCGGTGGATGCGGGCCAGCTTCCCCAGTCCATTCAGATGATTGTCCGTGACGACGGCGGTTATGTGGGGCAGATTCAGATCGGTACGAAGGTGTATACCGGAGAGGAAGTCCAGTATGCGCTGGGACTGCCGTCTCCGTCCTACACTCTGGAGGAGTACGACGGCGGAATCCGGGCGGTGTGCCAGGGGGTCGGCCACGGTTACGGGCTCAGCCAGTACGGTGCTAAGTGCATGGCGGAGGAGGGAAAAACAGCGGAAGAGATTCTTGATTATTTTTATAAAAATATTGTTCTGATTTCTGAATAACTCTTTCTCCTTTGGTAAGAATATTACCGAGGTGATAAACGTGAAAGAGAAAATGAGTCAATTGTTCAAGGATAAAGTATTCCTTGTCCTGTTGGTTTTAGGCCTGCTGACTATAGTAGCTGCGGCAGGAGTCATTACCATTCAAAGAGGAAACGATGGCGGTCAGAGTCCATATCTTGAAGTACCGGACCAGAAGGGCGTCATTGCAGAAGAGACGATTCCACAGGAGAACCAGGTAGCAGTTGCCGGTGATTCCAACGCGGAGCAGAATACGGACGCAGATACACAGGTCGCCGACTCCGCCAGGGCTACAGCGAAAGCAGAGACAGAAGCAGAAGTGCCGGCGGTAAAGGCCGGAACAGAAAAAGAGGCGGCCGCAGCGCTGGTCCTCAATTTTAATGACGCAACAAAGATGGCATGGCCGGTATCAGGAAATGTCATTCTGGATTACAGCATGGAGTCCACCATCTATTTCCCGACTCTGGATCAGTATAAATGTAATCCGGGCATCGTCATCCAGGGCGCCGTGAGCACACCGGTTATAGCACCTGCAAACGCAAAAATTCAGGAGATCGGTTCCAATGAAGAACTGGGCAATTACGTCGTTCTCAACATGGGAAATGACTATACCGCTGTCTGCGGCCAGTTAAAGGAACTGCAGGTGGTAGAAAATGAGTACGTGGCACAGGGCGATGTGCTGGGCTACGTAGCAGAACCTACGAAATATTATTCGATCGAAGGCGCGAACTTATACTTCGAGCTGGAACACGAGAATCAACCCATCGATCCGCTGGACTTCATGCAGTGAAAACAAGCGGACCGTACTGTCTCATACGGGGAAGAAAAGAAGACAGGGCAGAAGACTTATTTGAGTTTTCTGTTCTGTCTTTTTGTAATGGGAAAGTACTCCTGTTACAAAAAAGCCCGCTGGTCAGAAGGCGTACTCCGCGCGTCTCTCCGGACCACTAAAATGTTATAAAAAAATAATAATTTGTTCATATGTGTAGTTTAGTAATATGCTATAATAAATACGAAAATAATGTGACGGGAGTGCGGCTATGAACATATTGTTTTTTTTGACACCAAAGTGCGAAGTGGCATATATTTATGAGGACGAGACGCTGCGGCAGGCTCTTGAGAAGATGGAGTATCACAAGTACTCCGCGGTACCCATTATCAGCAGAACCGGACGATACATCGGTACCATCACGGAGGGAGATATGCTCTGGGGAATCAAGAATAAGTTTAATTTAAGCTTAAAGGAGGCCGAGCGTGTAACCGTGGCGGCGATCGACCGGAGACTGGACAACCGTCCGGTATTTGCCAATTCCAATATGGAAGATTTAATCGATAAGGCGCTGAACCAGAACTTTGTTCCCGTGGTGGACGACCAGAAGAATTTTATTGGAATCATTACCAGAAAGGACATCATTCGTTATTACTATGATAAGTCACAGGAATGCAGTCAGGCGGCGCAGACAGGCCGGAACACTGGAGATAAGGCGCGTCTGGTGCTTGGATAAGTATGACGGAGATCAGGCACTCTGAGTGCAGCGGCGGCGAAGGTGAAATGTGAAAAGCTTGCCGGCGGAAACGACAGTTACAGAAGTAACCGTTTCCGCCGGCAGGCTTTTTCATTTTATCACGGTTTATGCTTTTGACATTTTTTCTTTCTCTTCATTTAACAGAGGGATAGAGTCGGCAAAGGTGTTGTCGATCACTTTAAGCAGCGTGTCCTGCTCCAGAGTCGGGGAGTAATAAAAGCCCTGCTGGTAGTCGCAGCCTGCTTTTGTCAGGATATTGACCTGATTCTCAGTTTCCACGCCTTCTGCAATGATGTTTAAATTTAAGTCTCTGGCGATGTGGATCAGCCCTTCGATCACGCAGTGGGATCTCGGGTTTGTCTCCAGCTGCCATACGAACAGACGCTCCAGCTTCAGCGTGTTGACCGGAAGCTCCAGGATGGTGGCTACGCCGGAGTACCCGGAACCGAACTCGTTTAATACCAGCTCCACACCCATATCGGACAGTTCCTGCAGCATGACGTTGATGTTTAAGTATGCTGTGGTTAAGGCGCTTTCCTGGATCTCGATGGCAAGCTTACCCTTCGGAATCTGGTAGGTATCGATGACACGTCTGACCTCGTCCAGAAAATCCTCCTGCAAAAAGAGGATGGAAGATATCGGAAGTGCAATGGAATCGAATTCCTTGCCGGCTTCGGTGAGTTTTGCGATACACTGGCCCACCTTGTCCAGTGCAAAGTACTCGAGGGAACGGATCTGGCCGGAGTCCTCGGCGATGGGCAGAACTTCACTGGCTCCGATGAGCCCCAGCCCCTTGATGAAGATGCGCATATAAAACTCTGCGCGGCTGAACTTTCCGGTCTCCATATTAAGGGTCGGGCGGTAACGAACCTCGATCTCCTCTTTTTCTATGGCGGTCTTCAAATATAATGCGATGGTGTGGCGGCGAAGCAGCTGCTTCTGGAGCGTGCTGTCGAACATGATGGCCTGGTTGGGGCCGCCTTCCTCCGCTTTTAAGACTGCCAGATCGAGACATTTTAATAGCTCGTCCGGGGTCGCTGCGTGGCCGGGATAGGAGCACATGCCCATCTGTACAGAACAGAGGCAGTCAGTGCCGTTCACTTTCCAGGCGTGATCAAACTGTTCCGCGATCTCTTCTGCCAGATCGGAGGCCTGCCCCTGTGAGTACTGGTCCAGGATTATAATATATTCCACACCAATATAGTGATAAACAGGTTTTCCGGTCTTTTCCTTCAAATAGGAGAGAATCTGGCTTAAGAGATTCTCACAGTAATCGTAACCGAATACCTGGTTCAGGCGTTTGAAATTCTCTATGTATACCTTTAATACAACTCCGCGGTCTGACGGTGTATCCATGACTTCCGACAGATGACGGTAGCATGCGTCACGTTCCAGCTTGCTTTCTTCCAGCCGCTCTGTGATCACTGGTTCGGATTCCGCCGGTGATGGAGTGGGGATTGACTTCTTTTGAAACCAACTCATGTGGTCTGCCTCCTGTATTTGTAATTATTCCCGCGGGCAATGAACCAGATGGTGCACTTACGGGACCATCTGGCGACAGCATGCCCCCGGTTTGCCGGGGACTGCCGCGTGGGTTGGATTCCCAGCTTCTGACTGTGGGAATCCGGCTATCCTTATTGTAGTATAAAACAGGCCTGAAATCAAGGAAGAATTCGGTAAATATCGAAGCTACTTTACGAGAAGCATGACAGCTCCAAGCAGAAACAGAATAATTCCGGTTAACCGGTTCAGAAGCTTCGGATCTGCTTTGTTTGCGAAAACGGCGGCAATACGCGCAAACAGGAAGGTAAACAGGATACAGAGCACAAGCAGGAACAGATCCGGCATGCCTCCGATGGCGAAATGGGAGAGGGAGCCGGTCAGCGCCGTAAACGTCATGATGAATACGCTGGTTCCCACGGCAGTTTTTAATTCGTATCCCAGCACGCTCGTCAGGAGAAGCAGCATCATCATACCGCCGCCTGCGCCGATAAAACCGCAGATAAAACCGACCACAATGCCGCTTACGATGGACTGGATCAGTTTTTGCCGTACGGTTTTGGACGCCTGCGCGTCTTTGGTCGTGAGAACCGGCCTCACAATGAATTTAATGCCCAGGAGCATGGTCAGGAAGACGGAGGCATTTCCCATGGCATGGTTGGGGACCAGGGAGGAGATATAGCTGCCCACCAGGGTAAAAAGCAGAACGGCGGCCATCATGACAAGTCCGTTTCTGATATCGAGATTTTTGTGTTTCCCGTAGGTATAGGCCGATACAGCGCTGGCGAGGACGTCGCTGGCCAGCGCAATGCCGATGGCCTGATAGGCAGGGACTCCTAAAAATGTGATGAGCATGGGGCTGATGACGGCTGCCGCGCTCATTCCGGCAAAGCCTGTGCCAAAACCGGCGCCGAGGCCGGCGAAAAGACATACAATTATTTTTTCCAACATGGTAAGACCTTCTTTTTCTATAGTTTCTGTTTTAATCTGTTTGTTTGAGATTATCCATCATCCGTTTTAGCAGATCTGTGAAAATCTGCCGCTCTTCCTCTGATATTCCACGGTTCAGCCGATCGAAGAAATCCTGCTGCGTCTGCTTTAAATCCTGGGCAGCAGGAAGGGCTGCTTCTGTCAGCTTCAAATGGATTTTTCTGCGGTCGGCAGTGTCCTCACGGCCTTCTAAGTATCCCAGGCCGGTCAGTGACTCCACGGAAGCGGATACCCCCGATTTTGCCAGCATACGGAAGGTTGAGATATCCTTTGCCGTGTCGTAATCCGGATTATTGTATAGAAACAGAATCACATCTCCATCCATCAGCGATAACCCGTGTCTGGAGGCAGCCGTCTGAATGCTTTGATTATAAATTTTATGAAAGGATTTTGCTCCGGATAAAAGATCACTTATCACCATATCATTTCCCCCCTTTCTTCCATATGAACAGTCCTGTGTAAATGGGACTGCAATGAATAGTTTTAAAATGAACAGTTCTTTTTAGAACTATATCAAAAGGCTTCGATTTTGTCAATAGAAATACGGGGGAAGAAGTAATTTACAGGAGATTGGGGAATGATAACCGTGAGGTGAAAATATGAAATCAATCTGGACAGAGACAACGAAAATACCCGGAAGAAATCCTCTTCCCGGAAATAAGAAAACAGAAGTCGCAGTAATTGGAGCCGGACTCTTTGGCATTCTGGCAGCCTGTTATCTGAAAGAGCAGGGAAAAGAAGTGATTGTGCTGGAGGCTGACCGGATCGGAAGCGGTCAGTCGGGATATACGACCGCGAAGATTACCTCCCAGCATAACCTGATTTACGAAAAGCTGGTCAACACCATGGGGGAGAAGTATGCCTCCTCCTATGCCATGGCGAATCAGCAGGCCATTGAGGATTATAAAAAGTTAATTAAAAAACGCCGTATTGCCTGTCATTTTGAGGAGAAGGACGCTTATTTATTTTCGGTCAATGAGTCGGAAATTCTGAGGCGGGAAGCGGACTGCGCTGCGCGATGCGGATTGCCTGCCACATTTGTCAGGGAGACGGAGCTTCCATTTCCCGTTCACGGGGCAGTCCGCTTTACGGGTCAGGCACAGTTTCATCCACTGGAGTTTATCGAGGCGCTCTCCGGGGATTTAACGGTCTATGAGCGGACGAAGGTCCGGGAGGTGAAGGGGCATGAAATTATGACGGACAGAGGCGTGGTGAGAGCGGATCACATAGTATTTGCCTGTCATTATCCATTTGTGAATATTCCGGGCTTCTATTTTCTGCGTCTGTATCAGGAAAAGAGTTACGTGATGGCGCTGGGGCCGGTTAAGGAGCTTGAGGGAATGTATCTGGGGATTGATAAAAATTCATACTCCTTCCGAAGTGCAGGAAATACGCTTCTTTTAGGCCATGGGAGCCATCGGACAGGCAAATGTCCGGAGAAGAATCCTTACGAGGAGATGAGACGGTTAAAGGAACATTTTTATCCGGGGACGGAGGAATTCGGAAGATGGTCGGCCGAGGACTGCATGAGTGTGGACAGTGTGCCATACATCGGTCATTTTTCAGGCGTGCTTGCGGACTGGTACGTAGCGACGGGATTTGGGAAATGGGGCATGACGACGTCGATGGCCGCGGCGAAGATCGTTGCGGCACAGATTATGGGAAGAAAAACGCCGTACGAGGAGGTATTTACACCGCAGCGCTTCAGACCAAAGGCGGCGGCCGTCACGTTTCTCTCCCATGCGGGTCATTCTGCCGCCGGGCTTATGAAAGGGGCGGTGCCCAAGGTACCCCGGTGTCCTCATATGGGCTGCAGGCTTGTATACAATCGGATGGACGGGCGCTACGAGTGCCCCTGCCACGGATCACAATTTGAACAAAATGGAAAAATTTGCTCTGGCCCTGCACAAGAAAGCCTTCCTTTCATAAATTGATATTAGAAACTCATTATTGAAAGGAGTATTTCATCCTATGGATTGTTATACGAAACAAAGATGTCCTGGCTGCCAGCCAGTACCTCAGGGCGCTAAATGCCGACAGGATGTTCCAATGGGGCCTGGTCCGGTGATCCGCCCTGATCTTCCTCTGGGATCCGGCCCTGCTGTTCGCCGTGATCAGCCAGCGCGGCCGGAAATGCCGATGGGGCGTGTAGGGGCAATGCCGCCGAATATGCCGATGGGCCCCGGGCCGGTGATGCCGCCGAATATGCAGCCGGAAATGCCGATGGGGCGCGGAGGGGCAATGCCCTCGAATATGCCGATGGGCCCCGGGCCGGTGATGCCGCCGAATATGCAGCCGGAAATGCCGATGGGGCGCGGAGGTGCAATGCCTTCGAATATGCCGATGGGCCCCGGGCCGGTGATGCCGCCAAATATGCCGCCGGAAATGCCGATGAATCAGGGATTTATGAATTCCCCGTGCAATATGGATCAGTTTCCGGTAGCTATGGCTTATGTTCCGTGGCAGCGCTGGCAGCAGGTCTATCCTGTTGACAAAGCAATAAACAGAGGGACGATTTTCCCCGATCTGGATAAACCGTTTTCCATGGGGAGGTGCAGATAATGGCAAATATAGATAGAAACTGCAGCGCTCTGCTTCGCAAGGTTTATGAGGCGAGCTTCGCTGTGGATGATGTGATTCTCTATCTGGATACTCATCCCGATGATCAGGATGCACTGAATTATTACCAGTATGTATCAGAGTTGCGGAAACAGGCAATGGATGCCTATGAGGCTCAGTGCGGCCCGCTGATGATTGACGAAGTCCGGTCCGACAATTACTGGACCTGGGTCAACAATCCGTGGCCATGGGAAGGAGAGTGCGGCTGATGTGGAGATATGAAAAGAGATTACAGTATCCGGTAAATATTACAACACCGAATCCTAAGCTGGCGACGTTTATTATGAGTCAGTATGGCGGACCATAGTGCGGAAACAGATAAGTACCCGGAAAGCCGCGCATCATGGGTTTTCCGGGTTAAATTGAAATATAATAATAGCATTTTAGTTTTCCGTGTTCTTTATCGTACACGATCTTTTTGACGATTCCGCGCAACGCATTGCCCTTGACTTCATAGCATACTTCCGGATTTTTCAGAAGGTCGATGGTGTTCTGGATTCTGCTTTGCAATGCCTTACGATCGTCTTCCACGTTTCGGGCGGGACCGTCCTTCAATTCTCTAAGCTGGGCGTTCAGCTCCTCACGTTCTTTCTTAATCCTACCCCTATTATCTCTGTATTCTTCTAATGTGTCAATCCCGTTTTCATAAGCGTCACGAATTCTCGACTCCTTGACGGCCAGGCGGGAGAGCGCAGATTCCAGTTTTGATATGGAGGCGTCGGAGTCTGGAACGGACTGCCTGATATACTCGTACTTGATGTGAGGATCATTTACAGCCATATCCAGAGATTTTAATATGGATTTTTCCGCTTTGCTTACCGTAATGCTACAGGATTCGCCATGAATACCTTTAGCATATTTCCAACATTGGAAGAAACTGGGGTTTCGGCCGGTATTTTTAGATTTATTATAGCCGAGACTGGCACCACAATATCCACATTTTAATAGGCCAGAGGCCCAGTGGAGGCAGGAAGAGGTTTCTCTGCGGTTTAATGGTTTGTATTCTCGCTGCATACGTGTCTGATTATCTTCAAAGATAGCAGTGATGGAAGTCCTGCATTCGTGAGGGCCCTGGAAGGTGAAGCCATTCCATGTTACAATACCAGCATAGAATTTGTTCTTGAGAATGCCTTCTATGGCTCTTTTATCAAAAAGATTTCCACGTTTGGTACGGTAGCCGTGATCGTTGGCACTCCTTGCGATGGCGCGCATGTCTGCACCTGAGTGATAAGCTTGGTGGATGTATTCCGCGATGGCATATTCGGATTCGTTTATAATGAAGGGTTTGCCACCACCAACCGCCTGATATCCCAGACAAGGGGCAGATTGATAACCTTCGCGCAATGCTTTTTCTGTCATGCCACGCAGAACTTCGCCAGACAGATTAAAGGAGTAATACTCATCAAACCATTCGATGATCGTTTCTATTAGTCGGCCGAACATTCCTTCTGCGATCGGTTCAGATACACTTTTAATATCTACACTGCATTTTTTGCGAAGGATCCCTTTGTAAAAGGTGCTTTCTTCTTGATTTCGGGCGAAACGTGAGAACTTCCAGAGATAGAGTCTGCGAAAAGGTGCAGGTGTTTGTGACTTTGCTGTAGCGATCATACGCTGGAATTCTTCCCGGTTATCGGCCCGGCGTCCGGAGACCCCACGTTTTTCAATGAAGACGAACTCGTCTGGTATGAAAAAGCCGTCCTCTTTGGCAGAAGCTCGGATTACTCTAAGCTGGGCGTCAGGGGAAAGTTCTGTCTGGTCATCGGTACTGACACGGATGTATGCGGCACCTATTTGTAAGTACTCTGTTTCTTTTTTCATGATATATCACTTCCTTGATTAAATGTACGTGAAAAGAGTGCAAAAAATACGCCCCTTGCCAGGACGCTTCAGGAATGATATAATTTCTTTGGGTAAAAGAATATCTTCTGGGCGTACCCGGTAGAGAATCTATGTGAAAAGCTTCTGTGTTGGTAGCACAGGGGCTTTTTGCTTTCTAAATTTCATAATTAAATATATTCTGATAATTATTGTTAATCAATTTATCCACACGGCGGACAATTAAACTTATTCCGACTAAGCGCAGTTGAATGGTACTATATCCAATAGTTATATCAGCCTTTCCTATGTTTCCATCACTCATAAAAAATATAGATCCATATGAGGAACGATTTAAAAATATTGGCTCTCCTTCAACTTCAGAAAAATGTAAAACCATAGGATATTTGTTTTTCTTACGTGTCGCCGTATAAGGCGTACATTCTACATAGGTAGCTGGAAGTGAATCCAATAAAATTGGTTTTATATAGTCAAAATATATATTTTCAGTGCATATATAAAAATCATTTCCATCTGGCAGGTAAGAATCGGCCTGTTGAAAAATATCATTAATGTAGTTAATTGCTGAAAGAGCAATATATTGATTGTTTTTATTAAGCGAAAACCATGCAATTCCATTTGTATGTTGTAAATTTAATATCCAACGTAACTCAAACGGTAAGTTTGGAAACTTTGCCATATCATCAACAGTAATATTATTGTTTATTTCAACCATTGTTTTTTGTCTTAATTCTTTTTTTTGACGGTTTTCTTTATAATGTCTTTCGCGCTCAATTTCATCTTCACCCTGCGTACCATATCCAGCTAATGTGATTTCATTTGATTTTCTTATGCATGTACCAGCAAGTTCGTAATCCCCATTTGATTTATATATATGAATAGCGTTTTTTCTTAAGATATAGTCAATTCCATAATTTTTGCCAAATACATTTGCAGTTACGGACAAACACGGAATCTTTTCAACGTCCTCTTTTTTCATGATATCATATTCGACTCCGGCTATTTTAAAAGAAACGCTTTTGTATTTAAAAATATCATCAAACGTAAGGTCTTTATCCATAAGCCACCTATCTTAATCGTGATTCAACGGTATAATAGTCGCAACCGTATAATTCAGCTATATCATTACTGCTATAGTTTGAATGCTCTGTAATAAAATCATTAGTTATAACCATGAATGCCGAAAAGAGGTTTGCTTCCCTTTCAACGCGTGAATTGAGATATGTATAATTTCTCAAAAAGTAACAATTCTGTTTACGGTGCATAATTGCGTGTCCTAACTCATGGGCCATAACAAAGAGTAACTCTGGACCCTCTATACAATTATTGATAAAAATACATCGGTGGTTTTTTGCAAATAAATAGCACCCCGCATATTCCCCCAACGGGCCAAACTGAACTTCTATCTTTAATTGTCGAGCAATTTTAAAAGGGTCAGCTGTACCACAAAGCCTTATATAATAAGCAACAAGGCGCTTAATGCGTTCTTTATCCCCCATATGCTCACCTACTTTTTGTTCTTGTAAGGGTTGTATTTTTCTTTATTGATTTTCTTCAGATGGTGTAACATGATGTCCAACTGCTGGGCAAATAGCTCTTGTGTTTCTTCTGGTATTTCATCCCCCTCAAAACTTGCAGGCCCGGCCTCACCTTTTCTTAGCTTCTCCATAATATTACTTAAATCCTTTGCAATATCTCGTTCATCCTTTGGGGTGAGTGTAATCTCTTTCTTTTCCGGCTCTTCTTTTCCCGTCATCAGATAATCAACAGTTACACCAAAATAGTCGGCAATTTTTTGTAGTTTGTCTTGTTTCGGAGTACTTCTTCCGGTTTTCCAGTCTGTAAAAGTAGACCCCGCTATTCCTGTTGCTTTAGATACTTTATAAGCGGTTACTCCATATTTTTCTAATAATTTCACAAATATTTCGTACATAAAATACCTCCTAAAAATATTTATGAAATCATAAATAAAACGCTTGACTAGTTATGAATCCCATGATATAGTATAGTCATGGTTATGAAATCATAAATAAAAGCGAACTATAAAATGATTTTCATAATTGTTTCGGAAATGCTAATGTTTAATGTGGTAATTAAACTATATCACATTTCCGAACTAAATTCAATATTTATTTATGAAAATATTATGTTTATAGGAGGTGAAAAAAGTGTATAAAAAATTTGCTGAACTACTTTTTCAGCGTGGGTTAACGGCCTATAGGGTATCAAAAGATACCGGGATACCCGCCAATACTTTTACTGACTGGAAAAATGGCCGTAGCAAACCAAAGTTTGACAAGTTGTTAATCCTGGCAAAGTATTTCGGCGTTCCGGTGGAGTACTTTGCAGATGAAAGGAAGGAGGACGCATGAACGATTTAACAAGAACAGCCATCACATCAATGGAAGCCGCGGAGTGGTGCGGTAAGAAACACAATGAATTACTGAAAGATATTCGGCGTTACATCAGCCAATTAGGAGAGGGGAAAATTCCCCACACCGATTTCTTCCGGGAATCCACCTACGTAACAGAGCAGAACAAGACCCTTCCCTGCTTCCTGGTTACAAAGAAAGGCTGTGAGTTTATAGCTCACAAGATGACTGGACAGAAGGGAACAGAGTTCACAGCGCGGTACATCAACCGTTTCCACGAGATGGAAGAGGGGAAGCTTTCCTGCCCCCTCAACCCACAGATCGCATCCAGCGTGGCAGAGCTGGGTCGGGTAACGGAAAGGGTTATGAAGAATCAGGGCTCAGCACCATATAAGATTGCGGAAGCATTTAAAATGGAGTGCGAACAGTTCGGCATCCAACTCCCTGCGGATTTTGTGAAGGTGCCGGAGTATGAACAGATGGCACTGTCAGAGTTCATAAAGTAAGCAACAAGTACAACCAGTCATACATACAATCTACCAGAGAGGGGTGGAGATATGGCGAAAAAGGAACTGATTATTGAAAACTACATAGAAATTGATGGAGTAGACGTCCCGATGGATACTCTTTCAGAAGAAAAAAGAGCAGAAATTGCAATATTATTACAGGATACGGCAATGTCGTATGCGGGATACAAAAGAGTGCAGACTCCCGGTTGATCCGGGACTGATGGACATGCAGTGGGAGGTGATGGACATGCAGAAGTACATTGACAACCTCGACGACTTCGAGGACGACAGCCGGCCGCCGATTGTGGACTGGGTGGAATGGCTGCTGGTTGGGATCTTTGATCTGGCAGGAGCGGGGGCTTGTGCCTACATAGGGTATCTACTATTGGTGTTAGTGGTGGAAGGGAGGTGGATCGGTTGAGAGAAAATGATAACAGGTGTCCCCGGTGCTGGGGAAAATACAAATTAGATGTAAGACCCAGACCTGTATCTATCAGATCATGGGAGGAAAATGGAAGAAAGGTTACTAACCGTAAATATGTATGTACCTGCGGGTGCTCATGGGAACGGACGACTGTAGAGCGTAGCCTTACATCATAGGAAAAGGAGGGTGATCCGCATCAACCCAAATGTAACCTGCAACACTTGCCGGTACCGCAACCGCTGCATAGAGCAGAGCCGTCGGTATCCGTGTAAGGATTATAAGAGGAGGGACAACCCATGCAGAAAGAACAGCAGCTCAGGGTATGGATACAGAAACAGAAGCGTCTCATCAGCGAGGCCGCGGAGCAGAAAGACCGGGATTACATAGCCATGATGTGGCAGGGATTTTTAAACGGCCTGTGTCTGACCAATGCAATCACGTGGCAGGAGTATCAGGAGTTAAGTAGGGAAATTGTAGAGTTCGCTGAGGGATTCGAGGCGGCATGAGAGGAGGTATAGGCAGATGAAGAAACGATTAGAGAAGAAGGTTGAGAAGCGGAAGCGCGAACAGATCCACAGGTTACTTGATCTGGCGCTGGATATCAACGGACTGGAACCCAGAAGTCAGACTATAACAGGTAATCTTCCGACAGTGTTTTTTGAGTTTTACGGGCATGTAGGACTGGCAGATATTCGGGTATATTCCGCTGGCTGGGCTTCCGGAAAGGATCCAGACGTAGACATGTATATGGAGGCATGTAGCCTCGAAAAACTTTCTAACGTGGTACACCGTATGGAGGCGTTAAAAGCAGAAACCCCAGGAGCGGCAACTCCCAGGGAATCAAGGTAACTACTAATTATTTCACACCCTTAGTATAAGGGATCTCGTGGAGGATTGCAAGATGGAAATGAATACACAGCGTATGGACGCATTTGTGAAAGATGTAACAGACTGCAGGAAGGCGATTGATCTCTGCCGCGCAGCAATTAAGAAGCTGGGAGAACAGCCGTTGCATCTACTGGTTTCAAATGACCTGGAGAGAATCACGCTTAATAGTAAAGAAATCGGATTAAGCAAAGAAAGTCAGGCTGCTATCGTAATGGTAGTCAAGGGATCGTTAGAGGCCAGAGAGAACGAGCTCTGCTGCCAGATGGACGAGCTTATGGGAAATTACGGCCGTACTACTGACTTCGAAGCAGTGCCGCCGGCCCTGACACCCAAACAGAAGCGCCGCCAGTGTTACGGACCGATTAATCCGGATGATGTGGAATGGTAAGGAGGCTGCGATGGGAGATTATCGAAAACTTTGGATCCTGCTCAGAGAACAGCTTACAAGGCAGGAAAATGAATCGGAAAAGTATTCTATTGAGCGCGATGTAATCCATAACGTGTTGACACGAATGTCCGAGATGGATGCCGCGGAGTTTTTGGAGGATTGAACGATGGTAAAAGCAAAAGATTTAAATGTTGGACAGGTTATCCGGTTGGAATGCGGAGATGCCGGAAACTGGGGAAACTTTGAAGTTGATAAGATTACTGTCCTGGAGGATTCCGTGGACGTGCTCTGCCATTATGGAGTGGTACATATGGAGTTTTCATGGGAGCTGGATAAGATGCTGGAGGTAGTGTAATGGAAAAACTTAATTTCAGAACTCTCCAGGCGGACGAGATTGACTGTCGGATAGCGACGATAAAAGAAAGCGGCTTGTCCCTGCTTCTTTATAAAGATGCCAGAGTTGATCAGAATATGCTTGATGAAGCCGTTGGTCCGATGAACTGGCAGCGTCACCACAGCCGCGACAATGCAAACTGTACTGTCGCGATCTGGGACAGCGAAAAGAACCAGTGGATCGAGAAAGAAGATACCGGGACAGAAAGCTATACAGAGAAAGAGAAGGGGCTGGCATCTGATAGCTTTAAGAGAGCCTGTTTTAACTGGGGGATTGGCCGGGAATTATACACGTCCCCCTTTATTTGGATCAGTGCCCAGGACTGTAATATAAAAAATTCCGGTAACAGGTTCACATGCAATGATTCGTTTTATGTATCCCAGATCGGGTATGACGAAAAGCGCAATATCAATTCTTTAACTATTAAGAAGTCAAAAGGAAACAGTATTGTGTTTTCCATGGGTAAGAAGCCGGAAAAACCAGATGAAGGTCAGGCGAAGCAGCCTGAAAAGAAATCCGAGGGCATTACAACGCCGATGATTGAATCAATTAAGTCTTTGGTCGAAAAACACAGCGGGAAGGGCCTGAAAATGGAGAAGATCCTTGCAATGTACAAGATTAAGGATATCAATGAAATGACAATAGAGCAGTATAAGGACTGTATGAATAAGCTGAAACTATATGAGGAGAAAACAATACATGAATAAAGTAATACTGATGGGAAGACTGACAAGGGATCCGGAAGTCCGGTACTCTCAGGGCGAGCGAACCATGACCTTAGCAAAGTATACGCTTGCCGTGGATCGGAGGGGCCGCAGGAGCCAGGACGGCAATGAGCAGACCGCCGACTTCCTGAATTGCGTCGCATTCGACAGAGCGGGCGAATTTGCTGAGAAGTATTTCCGCCAGGGCATGAGGGTATTGATTTCCGGAAGGATTCAGACCGGAAGCTACATAAACAAGGATGGCATAAAGGTTTACACAACGGATATTATCGTGGAGGATCAGGAATTTGCCGACAGTAAGGGAGCAGCGTCAGGAGGTCAGACAAACGGCCGGCCTGAACCTGCAGATGCTGATGGGTTTGTGAATATCCCTGATAATCTGGAAGACGACAGTCTGCCATTTAACTAGAGGTGATTATTGCTTGAATATACAGATCGACAGCCGGGAAAAGGCCAAAGCGATACAGAAAATAATAAAAGAGTTTGATCGGCAGGGTGTGGACCACTTTGTCTCGAAGCTTTACGTCGGGGATTATATGAACTTTGATAATCCCCGGGTGATTATAGACAGAAAGCAGAATCTGACAGAGCTTTGCGGTAATGTCTGCCAGGGCCATAACCGATTCCGGGATGAGATACTGCGGGCTAATGAGCACGGAATTGAAATTATAATCCTGTGTGAACACGGGAAAGGTATCGAGCGCCTGGAAGACGTGATCTGGTGGGACAATCCCAGGCGAATTGAGAGGTACAAGGATCTTCATGCGGGTAAATGGCTACAGCGGGAAACCAAAGCACTGACCGGAGAGAAGCTGTATAAGATCCTCTCGACCTTCCAGCGGAAATATGGCTGTCAGTTCCTGTTCTGCAACAAAGAGGAGACAGGAAGACGGATTATAGAACTGCTGGGAGGTGAGCTAATTGACAGTGGAAGAGATTAAGGCAGCATACAGCATGAGGGACATCGTGGAGCGGTACGGCTTCCGCCCAACGCGTGCGGGGTTCATTCCATGCCCCTTTCATTCAGGTGACCGTCAGGCCTCGTTGAAGGTGTATGACCGGGACTTTCACTGCCACGCCTGCGGCGCTCATGGCGATATCATTGACTTTGTGATGATGATGGACGACGTAGATTTTAAGACGGCCTATCAGAGCCTGGGCGGAGAGTATCAGAAACCGACATTTTCTAGTCGCCTGGCCGTGTATGAAGCTCAAAAACAGCGCGAGATGCGTCATAAAATGCAGGAGCGGATTGCGGCGCAGAAAGACTTGAACAATACACTTTTAACTGTCTATAGGACTTACATGGAGCGCTCAGAACCGTTGAGCGACATCTGGACAGACTGTTATAACGCCCTGCAGTACCAGCTGTATCTACAGGCGGAATTAAACGACATGGAAGCGAGGTGGTAGCATGGTGCCGTTGAAAGAACTGACGGCTGAGACGATCCTGTCAAAGGAGATATTGACGGAAGTATTCGATCAAGAAGATGAGTTATACCGGGCCGAGCTGCTGGCCTCGCTGGGCCTGCGGGCCGCCGAGCTGAAAGTAAAGACGGAGTTCCGGGAGATGGTGGCGACCTACAAACGGATCGAAAAAGAAATGAAGCGGCAGGAGCGTGATAAAAAGAGTCAGCCGTGCACGTTGGAGCAGTGGACGAATTTTGACGGTCCTTACGACAATATGCAGTGCAAGCAGTGGATTGCCTCGGAGAACGGTATCTACCTGAACAATCCATCAACAGGCTATACCGATATCCTGGCCTGCTATCATCCCATCTTACCAATCGAGCGGTTAAAAAACCTCGAGACCGGAGAGGAGCAGATCAAGCTGGCTTATAAGCGGAATGCTCGCTGGGAGGAGATTATCGTTCCTAAGACATTGGTGACGTCGGCTAACAAAATAGTAGCCCTGTCAGGCCGCGGAATCGCCGTTACGAGCGAGAATGCTAAGTACCTGGTGCGATACCTGGCTGACGTCGAAAACGCCAATGAGGAGCATATAAACGTCCAGTATTCCACGTCAAAACTGGGGTGGATCCGGAAAGGATTCCTGCCTTATGATACGGAAATCGTGTTTGACGGAGATACCCGGTTCCGGCAGATTTATGACAGCGTGGAGCAGGCCGGGAGCCGGGAAGAATGGTTTAGCCATGCGAAGGAGCTGCGCCGATCCGGAAGGATCGAGATCAAGTTTATGCTGGCGGCCTCATTCTCGAGCGCCCTTGTGCAGCCCCTGGGCGGCCTGCCGTACTTTGTGGATCTCTGGGGAGAAACCGAAGGCGGTAAGACTGTAGATTTGATGCTTGCGGCATCGGTCTGGGCGGATCCAGATGAGAACGCCTACATTGGAGACTACAAGACTACGGACGTAGCGCTGGAGGCCAAAGCGGACATGCTTAATCATCTGCCTCTGATCCTGGACGATACGAGCAAGAAAAACCGTAAGATCGAAGACAACTTTGAAGGGTTGGTATATGACCTGTGTTCCGGAAAGGGGAAATCCAGATCCAACAAGGAGTTGGGCCTTAACCGGGAGAACCGCTGGAAGAACTGCATTCTGACCAACGGAGAGCGGCCACTGACGTCCTACGTGACGCAGGGCGGCGCCATAAACAGAATTCTGGAACTTGAATGCGGAGACCATGTTTTTAAGGATCCAGGGTACACAGCCGAGCTTGTAAAACGCAGCTATGGTCACGCAGGGCGTGAGTTCGTGGAGCTGATAAAGGATCTGGGAATAGATGCCATCCGGGAGATCCAACAGGAATTTCTCCGCCAGCTGGCAGACGATGAAAAGATGCAGAAGCAGAGTCTGTCTCTGTCGATTGTTCTGACGGCCGATAAGCTTGCTACGGACTATTTATTCAAGGATCGTCAGTACATAAGCCTGGAGGAAGCCAGAGAGGTCCTGGTGGACCGTAACGAGCTTTCTGACAACGAACGATGCTACCAGTTTTTGATGGATAAGATTGCGATGAATCCGGCGAGGTTCGACGGGGACAACGAGAACATAGAGAAATGGGGCGTGATTGAGGAAGGATATGCAATCATCTACGCCACTGCCTTCTCGACATTATGCAAAGATGGAGGATTCTCTCGAACTTCTTTCCTGTCATGGGCTAACCGGAAGGGTCTCCTGCAGACGGAAAAGAGTGGGAAGAAGCTGGACAAGATCAAGAGCTTTAAGGGTAATAAAATCCGTTGTGTGTTCCTGAAATTGAACGACGGGGCCGATAAAGACGGATTTATCCAGACAGATGAACAAATGGAGCTGCCATTTGAGTAAAGAGTAACCTCGAATGGGTTACCGCAAAAAGCTAGGTTCTATGCGGGTTTGAGGGCTGTTTTATAGCAGAGTAACCCGGTAACCCACAAAAACAGGCTCCTATATAGAGAAAAAAATATTTTACAATCTTTGTATTATATTTAACAAAGTTTTATAAAAAATGTCTCGCGCGTATAGAGATTATAAAAAATTAGGTTACTAGGTTACCGTGACCGAAAAAGCTAGATTCTATAAGGGTTTTAGCGGTAACCCAACAATTAAAAAAATGGGTTACAGTAACCCGAAAATAGGTTACCGGAGGGAATAACGTGACAAACGATGAGATCAAAAACATTCTTAACGAGGTTCATAACGTTTTCTGGGTGAAATGGAGAAACAAGGTGCCAGAGCGCGGATCCTATGAATGGGAACAGTTCATTCAAGACGGAGGCGAGTTGATGAAGAAATACAGCTATTGCTCTTTGGTTATCAAAAATGTTAATGAATTGATTGGAGAAATGACAGATCGTATGGAGGCAATGGAAAAAGATGCCAGAAAAAAAGAAAAGTGATCCTTCAGAAAAAAAACAGCCCATCGTGTGTTCCATCTGCGGGCAGGAGATTTACGGGGATCATGTGTACATAAAAACCAGAAGATGGACGGAATTGCGGATACACTTTGAGTGTATGCCAGGAGGGAGAAAATCATGAAGATAACAATAGCACGTGGGACTCTTACCAAAGAGGAGCAGTATAAACTGGGAGAGTTGCTTTTAAAGGCTGGGTATGTGGTAAGTGTCCGAAAGGGGACCACGAAGGAAACGAAATCTATGACGATTATTAATCTGGTAGATCCTGAGCCAGAAGCTGTAGAAGAAGATCTGTCTTAGAGTTGGAAAAATTAAGGTTTGCGAAAGAAGGTGGAGGACGATGGAGCAAAGGGATGATGCCGATTTATGCGCAGGTAGCGGTGATTTTGAGGTGATTTATTTGCTTATACCTCTTGTTACAATTTGCATAATAGCGTTTATCGTAACTCATTAACTTAATATTTTCAAGATACCCGGAAAGGATGATGAGATTGCGAAAATTATTATTAAAACTGGCACATAGGGTTCTAAAAAAATATGGGGTGATTCCTCTGGATTTCAAGGACAAAGTCCTTTTTATGGGAAATATTTATGAAATTCAGAGTTATGTTATTTCGAAAGAATTTTTTAAAACTGATGTTACCGTAGAAATGTGTGATTGCTTCAAATTCCCTGATTGTGGGGGATCATGACATGAAATTCCGGAGGAGTGGAGGAAAGTGATACATGTTTAATTGGATTCGGCATTGCCTTTGCATACATGATTTTGAAAAAGTGAAACAAAATGAGTATCCAGACAAGACAGTAACGACGTATTTGTGCAAAAAATGTGGCTGGATTCGGAAGGTAACGACAAGATAAGTTAGATTAATATTCCGGGACTGCCGGAAGAAAGGAAAAAAATCATGGGATTAATTGATGTGTTTGAGAAAGAGGATCGAACGGAAATAAAGTTGAGCCAACTCTGTGAAATGTTAAGCGCAGGTGCCAAAACTGAATTGCTTATGAACGCTGTAAACTGTGATGTGCCTCACCAGTATATCAGAGAAATGGTAACAGGAGAAAAAGAAGTGTCTGATTGCGTCTTATTTTCAACAGAAAAACGATAATCGGTAGTATTAGGATTTTGTAAAGGAGTGATTGAAATAGAAAGAGTATTAGATGCTTGTTGTGGTAGCCGGATGTTTTATTTTGACAGGCAGAATCCAGAGGTAATCTATGCTGACAACAGAGAGTTAGAAACAACCTTGTGTGACGGACGTACTCTGCTGATTAAACCTGATGTAAAGATGGACTTCCGGGATATGCCATATCCTGATAACAGTTTCAAAGTTGTTGTATTTGACCCGCCACATTTGATTCATGCGGGGACGGGGAGCTGGTTGGCCAATAAATACGGAATCCTACCGGCTGACTGGCCGGAGTATTTGAAGCAGGGATTTAGCGAGTGCATGAGAGTAATGGAGCCTGATGGGCTATTGATTTTTAAATGGAATGAGGATCAAATAAAATTATCTGAAGTATTGAGAGTTTTTGATAAAAAACCATTACTGGGAGACCAGAGAGGAAAAACAAGATGGCTGGTCTTTATCAAATAAACTGATATTTGACCGATTAAGAAAGGAGCTGGAACCTTTCCGGAAAACAGGCGCGCCGGGTTCCTTTTTTGAAAATGAAAGCAATTATGAAATACCCAGGCAGTAAATGGAGTATAGCGGATTGGATTATCAGTTATTTTCCGCAGCACCACAGCTACATTGAACCGTTTTTCGGTAGCGGCGCAGTGCTATTCAATAAGCCGCGGTCCAATATCGAGACTGTAAACGACCTCGACGGAAACGTTGTAAACTTGTTTGAGTGGATCAGGAAAGACCCGGAGCGCCTAGCACGGGAAATATATTACACGCCTTACGCAAGGCAGGTATACGATTCAGCGTTTGAATCGGTACCAGAGGACAGTTTTGGACGGGCAGTGAATTTCTACATACGGCTTAATATGGGACACGGGTTCCGGACCAATGGCGAAAAGGTGGGCTGGAAGAACGACGTACAAGGCAGAGAGCGGGCCTATGCTGCGAAAGATTGGTGTAATCTGCCTGAGAAAATAATGGCGGCCGCTGAAAGGCTGCGAGGCGTGCAAATTGAAAACATGCCGGCCGTGGAATTAATCAAACGCTTCAACCATTCCAATGTATTGATCTATGCGGACCCGCCATATGTTTTATCGGCCAGGCACGGGAAACAGTACCGGTATGAGATGGACAACGGGGCGCAAACTGAATTACTGGAAGTTCTTCACGCCCATAAGGGGCCGGTACTAATTAGTGGATATGATAGCGAGTTGTATAATGACAGCTTACACGATTGGTACCGTGTAGAAACTGACTGCTATTCCCAAATCGCATCAAAGAAGCGTGAAGTGTTGTGGATGAATTTTGCCCCTGCAGGGCAGATGAGCATAAAAGACTTTCTGGAGGTGAGACCATGAGCGGTTTGATTATAGATTGCTTTGCCGGTGGCGGCGGGGCAAGTGTGGGTATAGAAATGGCACTGGGGCGGCCGGTTGATATAGCTATCAATCATGATCCGCAGGCGATTCGGATGCACAAAGTCAATCATCCGGATACGCTGCATCTGACCGAGGATATATTTAAGGTCGATCTTAAAAAGTATGTTGCTGGCCGCCATGTAGCACTTATGTGGGCCTCTCCAGATTGTACCAGTCATAGCAAGGCAAAAGGAGGTCAGCCGCGTAACAAGGGGCTTAGAATTCTGCCATGGGCGGTGTACAAGCACGCTAAAGCAATTCTTCCCGATGTTATCTTGATGGAAAACGTCGAGGAAATACAGCAGTGGGGACCGCTAGACGAGGCAGGGCACCCAATAAAAGAAAGAGCCGGAGAGGACTACAAACGATTCATAGCGGCCATGAAACGATTGGGATATGATTTTGACAGCCGGGAACTGGTAGCGGCAGATTACGGAGCGCCGACAACGCGGAAGCGATGGTATGCAATCTTCCGCAGAGACGGGAATGTGATTACATGGCCGGAGCCAACACACAGTAAGAGCGGAGCAGATGGCCGGCTGAAGTGGCTGGAATGTGGGGATTATATTGATTGGTCAGATTTGGGGCGTTCCATATTTGACCGTCCACGGCCGCTGGCAGATGCCACCATGAAACGGATAGCAAACGGATACGTTAAGTATGTTGTTAACAATCCGCAACCGTACATAGTTAACAATCAGAGCGCCGTTTCCTTTATGATCCAGTATCACGGAGAAACACGGGAAGGTGATTCGCGCGGCCAACTGCTGACGGAGCCGATAAAGACAATTGATACCAGCAACCGGTATGGTCTGGTTACGGCATTTGTCACTAAATTTTATAAATCCGGGACAGGCCAGATGTGCGAGGAGCCATTACATACCATCACCACATCACCGGGGCATTTCGGGCTTATATCTGCATTCTTGATTAAGTATTACGGTACTGGTTGCGGTCAGGAAGCTGGGCGGCCGTTGGGAACGATAACAACAAAGGATAGATTCGGGTTAGTAAATGTGATAACGGACATAGATGGAGAACAGTATATCTTGAAAGATATCTTCCTCCGTATGCTGAAACCAGAGGAACTTAAGAGAATGCAGGGATTTCCGGAGGATTACATACTTAACCATGACATAGAGGGCAAGCCGTACCCCGTCGGGGAACAGGTGGCGCGGATCGGGAATAGCGTGGTGCCGATAATGGCGCAGGCACTGGTATCTGCAAACTGTCCGTATCTCAAAGTCGGCGAAAGAATGCCGAATATGAGGATCGACGACAGCCACGAACAACTACGGTTTGCTTAACAAAACGATCATTTAGTGGAGGAATAACCATGTTTGAAAAAGGTGATTTTGAGTGGTGTGAAGAGTGCATGTGCGAGAATTGTGAAAATAGCGATTGCGATAATTATCAATGTAAAAATTGTGACGGAACCCGTGAAGAGCATTGCCCCACTTACATTTAGTGAAAGAAGGTGAAAAACAGTGATAAGAACAAGTAAAGTGAGTTCATATTGTTCTGTTTGCGGGAAGGAAATATCGTTAAAAGGGAATGATTTGAACCAGATATTTATACACCCATTACACGCATTAAAGCATGAAATCCATTTATGGAGAACACACCGCAGAAGGATGTTGAAGGTAAGTGATTTGCTAAAATGTCTAATTCAGGTGGCAATCGGATTTTTATTAAGAATCGTGATGATTATATTATGGATTGTTACTTTCCCATTTTGGGCAATCCATGAGTTTTGCGCCTAAATCGAGATTGAGAAAAACTTACGGAGTAATACACAGGGAAAGGAGCGGCCGGCATGGCAAGACCGAGAAAAGCAGAAGGAGAGAAATACATACGGCAGGATATAAGCATGGAGCCGGGACAGTTTAGGCGGCTGATGGCCTATTGCCAGCGTGAGGACCGCTCCATCTCCTGGGTGATCCGAAAGGCGCTGGAAATGTTTTTAGTGTGTAGTGATACATAACGATACGCAACTAAATCGAGATTTATCGAACGAAAGAAAGAGAGGATATAAGATGGGATTAATAGATGCATTCGGAAAAGAAGATAGAGTAGAGGTTACATTTTCTGCTTTCTATGAACTGATGAAAGGCTGTGCAGAAAGAGACTTCCTTGCTAAAGGCATAATGTGTAATGTACCACATCGGTATATGCGCGAGATGGTCACTGGAAAATCAGAAGATGAAGGCAATGACAATGATCGGGTAGAAGACAACTGACATTTTCCGAACGAAGGGAGGAGATCCGATGATAAAACAAATGGACGAGATGGTGTCCGGCCTGGCAGCTGCACGACGTAGGACCAGGCGGATCATGAGATATTGGGGTAGAACTATAGAAATGGTCATTGTAGCGATTACGATGCCGATCCGGGTGATTCCGTATTCGATATACAGAAGGAGACGCCATGGATAGAAAAGAAGAACATGCAATAGCCCTTCAGTCGGCACAGGCCAGAGCGGCAAAGCAGGAATACATACTGAAAGGGCCTAGGCCAGAGACACACAGCGCGACGATGCCGGCCTACTGCTACACACCGGCGTGTCCGGATCCAAAGTTACGGGCGCCGATCTGGAGGAGGAACAAACATGGCATTTAGCAAAAAGTATGAAGTATATGATCGTGGCGCCCTGCTGGGTCAGTACTATGCTGATGAAGTATCGGAGCTTATCGGGATCCCGTTGAGAAGAGTTTCGGCCTATGCGGCCAGCGGGGCCAGATTTTTAAGACGGTATACGATTGAGGCAGTGGACGATACTGAGCCAGGGTGGGCCGAGGAGTGGGATCGGGTTAGGATCGAGAAACTGGCATGGTTAAGAGGAGGTGGAGCCGTTGGACAAAGAGGTACTGGAGCAGTACAGCAGCCTTAAGGCAGAGTACCTGGATTTGCAGGACGAGATCAGGAAACTGGAAAAGCAGATCCGAAAGATGGAAACGAGCCGGTGCCAGGTGTCGGACTCCGTTAAGGGGACGCGGCCTGATGGGACATATGGCAGTATCACGATAACCGGCTTTCCTGTTCCGGATTATTACCGGCGGAAGAAGCTGCTGGAGAAACGCAAGGCAAATCTGTCTAAGTTTGAGTTGCAGTTATTGGAGCTGACGAACGATGTCGACGACTACATAAACAGCCTGGCCGATTCCAGAATGCGGCGCATGATAAGATATAAGTTTTTTGATGAGCTGTCTTGGGTTCAGGTGGCGCATCGCATGGGAGGGAAGTATACGGCGGATAGTTGTCGGAAGCAAATTGAAAGATTTTTGGAAGAAAAATAAGTTTGTCCGTTTTGTCCGCTTGAAGTGTGATACACTTTAAACTGGAAGATCTGAAAAACGGATTTCCTCCCCCAATTGACGGCCGCCGGCTTTTACCGGTCGGTGGCTGATTTATCCTTCATAATTCATGTTTCTCCCTAAGAAGCACCTGTCGCAAGATGGGTGTTTTCTTTTGTCAAATTTTGTGGTAGGATGAAAGAAATTTTGAGGAGATATGAAAATGTTAGGATTAATAATAAATTCCACTGCAACACCGCCTAATATTGATGGAATAAAGACAGATGCAAGCATAACGATTTTAGTTGTAATAGCTGTAATTGCACTAATTTCCCCAATATTTGTTGCTACTATAAATAACCATTTTCAACGAAAAAACCATTTATTAGATTTAGAAAATGATTTTTTGAAGTTTCAGTATAATTCATACTATTTAAAGGCAACAGAAGCATTCGATAATATGTTAAAGTCTGTTGGCCTTTTTCTGGGAGACGCAACGGATTTGGATAAATATGCTAAAGCCATTTCCTGTATTAATGTCGCCTATGCTTATTGTGATGAAGAACTAGCTGGAAGGCTAGATACTTTGCGGATGGAGCTCGGTCAATTTACAGGCGATGTGACAGATGGATCGGGAGATTCTAAAGGGAGTTTTGCGGATTCGTCAGAGGCATTAAAGGCAGTAGCGATTTATATTAGTAGATACAATAGAGAGTTTTTTAAAATTGAAAAGAATGAGAGGTGGTGATTTTCACTGCCTCTTTTATTTTAGCCAGATAGGAAGGTGAGGTGATGGCAAACAATGAAAACTTAAACGGACACGGATTCCATGAACGAACAACGGAAGAACAGCGAGCAATAGCAATCGCCGGAGGAAAGGCTTCGGGAGAGGCACGGCGCCGGAAAGCAAACTTCCGTCGTACATTAAATATGCTTCTGACGGCAGAGATTGATAGCCCGGAATGGACGCCGGTGCTGGAAGCTCTTGGGCTGGAGAGCACATTGGAGAGTGCCGTCAATGCTGCCGTTATTAAGAAGGCGTTGGCCGGCAATGTGAAAGCCTATGAGGCGATCCGTGACACGCTGGGTCAGACGCTCAAGTCCGATCTGGACATAGAGGAGCAGCTGGCAAAGATCGTCCACCTTAAGGCTCAGGCCGATGCATTACAACCGAATAGAGACAATGATCAACCGGTAAAGTACACAGGGATTCCATCAAACATGATAGCCCCGGTATTTGCTCCGGTTGTTTTTGATATCCAGGAGCATGGTCATACGGAATATGTCTTCCCTGGCGGCCGTGGCTCCACGAAGTCGTCCTTTATATCCCTTGAAGTGATCGACCTCATCATGAACAATGACCAGATGCACGCTGTTGTCATGCGTCAGGTCGCAGATACGCTGAGAGGATCTGTGTACCAACAGATTCTATGGGCCATTGAGGCTTTGGAGCTTTCGGAGGAGTTTCACGCAACTGTCAGCCCTATGGAGATCACCCGGATCAGTACCGGACAGAAGATCTACTTCCGTGGAGCCGATGATCCAGGCAAGGTCAAGTCCATCAAGGTGCCGTTTGGATACATTGGTATCCTGTGGCTGGAGGAGTTAGATCAGTTTGTGGGACCTGAGTCAGTCCGTAAGATTGAGCAGTCAGTGATTCGTGGTGGCGAGGTGGCTTATATCTTTAAGTCATTTAATCCTCCGAAGACGGCCAGTAACTGGGCCAACAAGTATATCAAGGTACCAAAGGCGTCCAGGCTGGTGACAGAGAGTACCTATCTGGACGTGCCACCTAAGTGGCTGGGGAAACCATTCCTCGATGAAGCTGAGTTCTTAAAAGAGGTCAATCCTGATGCTTATGACAATGAGTATATGGGCGTTGCAAACGGCAGCGGAGGCAGCGTATTTGATAATGTGACTATCCGGAAGATAACCGATGAGGAGATTGCTCAGTTTGACCATGTTCTTAATGGTGTTGACTGGGGCTGGTATCCTGATCTGTATGCATTTGTGCGAGTGCATTATGATCCCGCACGGCTACGGTTGTACATCTGGCAGGAATATACCTGTAATAAGCAGAGCAACCGGAAGACAGCAGACAAGCTGATTGAGATGGGGATTACAGGTAATGATCTGATTACCTGTGACAGCGCTGAGAACAAGTCTGTGGGAGATTATAAGTCCTATGGGCTTTTGGCCCGGGAAGCTGACAAAGGCCCGGGAAGTCGTGAATACTCCTTTAAGTGGCTGCAATCCCTTCGGGAGATCATTATTGATAATGTCAGGTGCCCCGTGGCAGCTCAGGAGTTCCTTGATTATGAATATGAACGGGATAAGGAAGGCAATGTGATCAGCGGTTATCCAGACGGAAATGATCACTGCATTGATGCTACCAGATACGCTACTAACCGGATCTGGAAAAAGAAGGGCCAGTAAAAGGCAGGTGATAGAGTGTTTGAACGAATTAAAAATATAGTGAAGGGGGTGTACCGGAGAATGTTTTCGATCAAGACATTAAAAGAACTGTTCGGGCAGGACATTGCGATCAGTCAGGATATGATATCAGCTATAGAAAAATGGGGATCCATGTACCGGGGGCAGGCTCCATGGGTAGATGAGCAGGTAGACTCCCTTCAAATCGAACAGGGAATCTGCCGTGAGTTTGCAAACGTCTGTCTGAATGAGATGGAATCCAGTATATCTGTTGAGCCGCTGGACAAGATCTATCAATCTGCTGTCAGGGATTTAAATGAGAACCTGCAGAGCGGCCTTGCCCTTGGATCCTTTTGCATTAAACCACTAGGAGAAGATAAGGTGGAATACATTACGCAGGAACGGTTCATTCCTCTGAAGTTTGATGCGCGCGGCAGGCTAACTCGGGTAGCGTTTGTTGACGTTAAAAAGGTAGCAGATTACGATTATTTTATCCGCTTTGAAGTTCATACCTGGGAAGAGACCAGAGTACTTAATATTCAGAATCTTGCGTATCGGTCCAGTGACATGGCGAGCATCGGAAGGTCTGTACCACTTAGTATGGTGCCGGAATGGGCGGAGCTCCCCGAAAATATAAATTATGCCGGAGTGGAGCGGCCAGACTTCGGCTATTACCGGAACCCTATCAAGAATGAAGTGGACGGTTCCCCATGCGGGGTATCAGTATATCAATCAGCAACTAATTTGATCAAAAAGACAGATATACAATTCGGTCGTTTGGATTGGGAGTTTGAGAGCGGAGAGCGTGTCGTGCATGTGGATGTCACCGCGCTGCAGGAAGCACCTACTCTGGGACAAGATGGTAGGACGCGATATGAAATGCCAAAGCTCAACAAGCGGCTATATCGCGGACTGAACCTTTCCGGAGGATCGAACGGGGAAGAGTTGTATAAGGAGTACAGCCCTGAGTTGCGGGACCAGAATATTATCAATGGCCTGAATGCTTACCTGCGGCGGATTGAGTTTAACGTCTGCCTGTCCTATGGTGACTTATCAGACGTCAATGACGTGGATAAAACAGCTACGGAGGCGAAGATCGCAAAGAAACGGAAATATAACATGGTGAAAGCAATCCAGTCCAACCTTAAAGACTGCCTGGAGGATCTGGCCTATGCTTTGGCCTTTTACAATGGCATGACCCGAAGTGGATATGAATTCCTGTGCACCTTTAAGGACAGTATCCTGGTTGATGAGGAAGAGGAGCGCCGGCAGGATAGGCAAGACCTGGCAGCTGGAATCATGAGGCCAGAAGAATACCGGGCGAAGTGGTACGGCGAGACGTTGGAGGAGGCAGCTAAGAACCTGCCGGAACCGGCGATGGTAGAGGAGTGAGATAGATGACGCCTGATGAATTGGAGAAGCTGCCGAAGCCATTGGAGCGCACCATGACAGCGCTGGAGTTGTCAATCATGGCCGAGATCGTAGAGCGGATTAAGGAGGCAGCGCAGATCACACCGGTTACTGACTGGCTGATCACTCGGCTCATTGCAATTGGGAATAGCAAGGTCATGATCAAGAAGATCATAGGAGAGGCTATCAAGACAGCCGAGATGCAGATTGATGAGATCTACAGGCAGGCAGCCAGATCCGATTACGTCCGTAACCGGGAAATCTACGAGGCCGTCGGCCGGGACTATCTACCCTACGAGGATAATAATTGGCTACAACAGGCCGTAGAGGCCGCCAGGCGGCAGACGAAAGACAGTCTAAGGCCGATGGAAAATATTACTCAGACTACAGGGTTTAACGTTCAGATGGGGCATGGAAAGAAGGTATTCACGCCGCTCTCTGAGTATTTAGAACGCAGCTTAGACAAGGCCATGCTGGGGATCACAACCGGGGCCAAGACATACAGTCAGGCCATCGGCGAGGTGATTGATGAGATGACGGCCAGCGGGATCCGCACTGTGGACTATGCATCTGGCAAGTCTGACCGGATCGAGGTGGCAGCCAGACGGGCAGTGATGACCGGAGTGGCCCAGATGACGAAGCAGGTAAGCGATAAGAATGCGGAGGAACTTGGAACGGATCACTGGGAGGTGGACTGGCATATGGGAGCCAGGAACACTGGTACCGGATACCTCAATCACCAAAGCTGGCAGGGCAAAGTATACAGTACCGAGGAGATTCGGACCATCTGCGGAGAGGGCGAGATGCTGGGATTCGCCGGAATCAACTGCTATCACATCAAGTCCCCGTTTCTTCCGGGGATCAGCAAGCGCAAATACACGGATGAGTGGCTGGCGGAGCAGAACCGGAAGGAGAACGAGAAGAAGCCTTACCGCGGCCGCGAGTACGACACATACGGCGCCCTGCAATACCAACGCCGATTGGAGCGCACGATCCGGAAGCAGAAGCAGGACGTTGAGTTGTTGAAGACGGCCGGAGCAGACAAGAAGGATATTATGGAAGCCAGGAGCCGGCTGAGGCTTACGGATAAGCACTATGTGGATTTTTCAAAACAGTTTGATCTTCCGCAACAACGGGAACGCTTGCGAATTGCGAACAAAGGTACTGAAGGTGAGCATGGAATCACATCTAAGAAGGGAGCTTCTGGATCTGAAAGCAGGGTAGACTTAGAATATATAAACTCCTCAGAATATAAAGCAAAATTTAGCCAGATCACAGATAATGCAAAAGTGAATGAGAGTATATATCAGAGAGCTAAGGCAATGCTGACACATCGAAGTGGGACCGATAAAGAAGACATGTACCTTTTAGATAGGAATGATGGAAAGATTATTGGTCTGCAAACCGGAGGGAAAACCGATTATGAAGTTGAGTACAATAAAAGCTTAACAGATGCGGTAAATAATAGTAAGCCATATTCTTTAATTAGTATACACAACCATTCAACAAACCGGCCGCCGACAGGAAAGGATTTTACATCTAATGGTCTACATAGGTATGCGCTGGGCGTCGTGGCCTGTCATGACGGAACCGTATATACCTATAAGGTTGGAACGCGTATATTCACATCAGGATTATTTGATGGAAGGGTTGAAAAATATATGAAGACGCCATATAATATGAGTGAGATGGACGCACATTTGAGAGTCTTAGAAGAATTCGTGAATGAATATGGTATAGAATGGAAGGTGATTACTTGAAAAAAGGAAATAGTTTCAGTTACTATGACGGCCCGGTGAAAGACAGCGGACGAACGTTAGAAGAGATTGAAGAAGCAATCGAGAAAGAAAAAGAAAGATGCGACGGAATGACGTCGTGGAGCGAAGCATTCGAAGAATAAATACCACCAGTCAATAAATGGCAGATGGTATTTTGTTTGTTGCGATATCGCAACAGAAAGAGATAAGCACGCAGGGAAATCCTGGGTGTTATTTTTATACTCAAAATTGCCCGGAACGGCGTAAAACTACCAACGCATGGGAAGCAACCCCGTATAAAAGCGTAGCGAGAAAGGAGCAGTATGAAACGTAAATTTTTAGAAGACATGGGCCTGACAAAAGAACAGGTAGACAGCATTATGGCTGAGAATGGCAATGATATCGAGGCGGCCAAAGGGGATCTGGAACAGGTCAAGACAGAACTGGAGCAGACGAAGACTCAGCTTCAGGAAGCCAATACAACGATTGACGGCTTTAAGGATTATGACCAGGTAAAAAAACAGGTCGAGGAGTATAAGACAAAATATGAGCAGTCAAAGGCAGAGTATGAAACAAAGATTGCAGATATGCAATTTGGTACGTCCTTGGAGGCCGCTATCACTGCAGCTGGAGGAAGAAATGCGAAAGCGGTCAAGGCTCTGCTTGATGTCGAAGCATTAAAGGTCAGTAAAGATCAGACCGCAGATATAAAGGCGGCCATCGAGGCGTGCCAGAAGGATAACAGCTATCTTTTTGGAGCCAATGAACCTATAAACAATCCGGTTGGTCCAACAAATGGTCCTGCAATTGGGATTACAAAAGAACAGTTTAAGACAATGGGGTATAAAGAACGCTTAGAATTAAAGCAGAGCAACCCCGAAAAATATGCAGAAATGAAAGGAGATAATTAACTATGCCAGGTATAATTTTTGGAATACCATTTGATGATGAATTATTTTTGGATATGTGGAATGAGGCTCCGGATCCATATTACACCGCTATGATCCAGTCGGGCGCGGTTGTAGAGGATTCGACGATTGCGGGAATGATCCAGAACCACGGAAATATTTATACAATCCCTTTTTACAACACCCTGGAGGGAGAAGACCTGAACTACGACGGCCAGACGGATATCACCGTTGAAGAAATAGGTGGCGGTTCCCAGACGGGAGTTGTTTATGGTCGTGCGAAAGGGTTCTTTGCTCGAAACTTTACGGCAGAACTTTCCGGTTCTGATCCGATGGGGCACATTGTTGCATCTGTTGCCAGGTATTGGCAGAAGCGTCGTCAGATGCGCTTGATTGGTATCTCTGACGCAATATTCGGTATTACAGGAGCAAGCGGACACGCAAAAAAGTGGGCGGATAGCCATACCCTGGAACTGACATCTACCACTGCAGAAGCAAGGAAAATCAGAGAGACTGATCTTAATGACCTTGCGACAGAGGCGTGCGGAGATCACAAAGACCAGTTTGGGCTTGTGATTATGCATTCCAATGTAGCGAAAACTCTTGAAAATTTACAGCTTCTGGAGTTTTGGAAACAGACTGATGCCAATGGAATCCAGCGGCCTATGGCGCTGGGATCTGCTAATGGGTATACGGTTATTGTGGATGATGGCGTTCCAGTGGAGAAAGTTGGCGGAGATGGAGCAAACAAAGATCTGTCGAAGTACACGACATACTTATTCGGAAATGGAGTTATCCGTACTGCCCGCGGCAGGGTTGATGTTCCGGTGGAGACGGTGAGGGAAGCAAAGAAGAACGGCGGTCAGGATGAACTGATTACCCGTATGCGTGAGACGATCCACCCCAATGGATTCAGCTTTAAGATTCCAACGTCTGGGTGGACAGAGTCCCCGACAGATGCTCAGTTATTTGCAAAAGCAAACTGGGATATTAAATTTGATCCGAAGGCTTTACCGATTGCCAGATTAATCACAAACGGCTAAAAAGGAGCGTGGTGCGAATGCCTTATGCAGCTGAGCAGGATTATCAGAATGAATATCTTATGGGACGTAAGCCGGTCATTCGCACCGGCTTTGATTATTACGCACGGCAGGCCAGCCAGGTGATTGATGTGTATACCTTCGGGCGGCTGAAAACCCTTCTGGAAGTGCCTGAGCCGGTCCGCCTATGCTGCTGTGAACTGGCTGAAGTAATCTGCCAGCAGGAGAAGCGGAACCGGGAAGCTGCCGGGAAGACATCGGAGAAGGTAGGGACCTATTCGGTCTCTTTCTCTTCTGCGGCGGAGGCCAGACAGGCAGCTGACCGGGAGCAGCGGGGTATCGTCATGAAATGGCTGGCTGACACTGGCCTGTGTTATCAGGGGGTGTGATATGTATACGAATGCTGATGTTACACTGTATCTGTACTCGAAGTGTGGAAAGCAGGATTCCTACAGGCGAATATTTGTGGAAGACGTGTTCTGGGACAATGTGAAGCAATCCAATGTCCTGAAAACCGGCCAGCGGGATTCTGACTCGGTGCTGCTGGTGATCCCGCTTGAGAGCCTGTTCGAGCCGATCCGTTTTACTGCCGGGAAGGATCTGGCTGTGAAAGGCCAGTGCAATCACATGATTGACTGTAGCAGCCAGAAGAGTATGTCTGAGTCGCTGCAGGAACTGAAGCAGTGCCATGGCTGCGTGACGGTCATGACGGTAGATGAGAAATTGTACGGCAGTGAATCAGCGCAGCATTATGAGCTGTCCTGCAAGTAGGAGGTGTGCTGTGAAGGTAGAACTTGAAATACAGCCGATAGAAGTGCTTCTTGAGAAGCACGGCCTTCAGCCTGGCGGTCCAGTCCAGAAAGTGATTGACAGTGAGGCTATGAGATACATGAGTCCTTATATGCCGCGGCGCCAGGCCGGTAATCTTGAACACATGATGATCATGGCTACAGTGACTGGTTCGGGAGAGATTAATACACCAGGGCCATATGCGCATTATTTGCACGAAGGTATCCTGTACGTGTCACCGACGACGAGAAGCTCTTGGGCGAAGGAAAATGAGATCAAGGTACCAACGGAAAAGGAACTTAAATACACTGGTGCCCCAATGCGGGGAAAGAAGTGGTTCGACCGGATGAAAGCAGATCATAGAGATGATATTTTAGAGGCGGCACAGGCCAGGGTGGACAGAGGGGGGAAGATATGACAATCATAGACTTTTTACGCCAGAAGTTGACGGAGTACCCGAAGATATCGGAATTTATGGCCGGTGCGGATATCCACATTGATTTTACAGATCCGGATCCTACGAATTACGGCTTGTCCAGTACCGGAGATAGCCTGATCCGGGAGGATGTTTTAGGTAACCAGATCCGGCAGCATAATTTTGTCATGTACGCGGTAGCTCAGTCATTTACCGACTATAACCGGCTGGCGAACAGCAACTTTTTGCTTGAGCTGGCCTACTGGCTGGAGCGACTGCCGGAAGAGGACGGTATCAGCGTTGAGGTCGATAATCAAGCGATGATAGGCATATTTTTAAAAGCGACCTCTGCAAATGCTATGGCTATGCAGCCTATGACGGAAGATATTAACGATGGTGTGCTGTACCAGATACAGATATACGCCCAATACAAAATAGAAAGTGAGGAATTTTAAATGCCAGAAGCAACAGGAAAAATCAAAAGAAAATTCATGGCTCATTATATTAATGCAGCTCTTCCGTCGGCTTCACAGGCGGCTTATGAGCGCCTTGGAAAAGATTTGGAAGAATACAACGTTGAGATGAATGCCAACATTGAGACAAAGAATAACATTATGGGTGAGACAAGTGTTAATCTGGATAGTTACCAGCCGCAGGCCAGCGTAGAACCATATTATGCAGAAGCTGGTAGTCAGCTGTTTACACGTCTCCAGGGAATTATTGATGAGCGGCAGATACTTGATGATCTCAAGACTGATGTGGTAGAAGTCCACCTGTGGGAGAGTGCAGTTTCAGGAGCATACACAGCCTATAAAGAGGAGGCTATCATTGAAGTGAGTAGTTATGGCGGAGATTATACCGGCTACCAGATCCCGTTTAACCTGCATTATACCGGAGTCAGGACAAAAGGAACGTTCAATATTTCATTTTAACAACTCTGATTATCTCAAAAAAGCCCAGAAATACGGGCAAATTACGGGATAGGGACACCGAATTTACTACCCATTTACTACATTCGGAGGGAGCCTTGACACGCTGCCTTTTCCCATGAAGCCCGCTATCCCAAACAGCGCACATCGAAAAATCGAATACGACACCGCAGACAGCGGCGTTCTCTTTTCCCTTTGGGGAGATCAGGACGCCGCTTTTTTGCGACCAAATAGAGGAAGGAGCGACTGCCTATGTACTTTACGTCCGGCAGCGACCGGGCCTTTGAACAGATCATGCAGACAAGGCCAGGTGCGGATCATTTTGACAACGGCGAAGCCGGAGCGCCGGAGGACTGCGGCACTTGCCGATTTTATCGCCCGCAATGGAAATATCAATTCTGCGTTTACGCAGAATGCCCTTACCAGCCGGGCAAGCTCACCGCCCTTGACGGCGCGGTGAAATTTCAAGTGAAAGGAGTGGACGACGAGATGGCAGTTTTTCGAGTGGAGAAAAACCGGGGCTATACGGTGATGTCCAACCACCACCTGCGGAACAAGGATTTGTCCCTGAAAGCCAAGGGCCTGCTGTCGCAAATGCTGTCCCTGCCGGAGGATTGGGACTTTACGCTGAAAGGCTTGTCCCTTATCAACCGGGAGAAGATCGACGCGATCCGGGCGGCTGTCCGGGAGCTGGAACAGGCGGGCTATATCGTGCGTTCCCGTGAGCGCGACAGCCAAGGCCGCCTGCGCGGGGCGGATTACATCATTTACGAACAGCCCCAGCCTGTGCCGGATTCACCTACATTGGAAAATCCAACATTGGATAATCCAACGCAGGAAAAGCCTACGCAGGAAAAACCAACGCAATTAAATAAAGATAGATCAAGTAAAGAGAAATCAATTACAGATGGATCAAATACCGATTCCATTCCTATCCTTTCCCCTCCCTCTCCTTTGGGGGAAGAAGCGGCTGCGCCGCCGGAACGGAAAGGAACGGGAGCGAAATCACAGAGCGCCGTAGAGATTTATCGGGAGATCATCAAGGACAACATCGAGTATGAACACCTTTACCAGTACGCCAAGGGGATTGACCGGGATATGCTGGACGAGATCGTGGACTTGCTGGTGGAAAACCGTATGCAGCGCCCGAAAGACTATCCGCATTGCCGGGGACGATTACCCCGCCGAGCTGGTGAAATCCAAGCTGATGAAACTGGACAGCTCTCACATTGAATTTGTCTTTGACTGTATCAGCAAAAACACCTCGGAAATCCGAAATATCAAGAAATACCTGCTGGCGGTTCTGTTCAACGCCCCAAGCACCATCAACGGCTATTACACGGCGCTGGTGGCCCACGATATGAACACCGGCAAAATCTGAAAAAGGAGGACAGCCCTATGAAACAGGGAACTTTGATTTTTGACGAGCAGGCAGACCGCTATGACATCCGTTTTGACCTAGCGGACTACTACGGCGGCCTGCACTGCGGAGAAACCTTTGATGTATTGGCAGGCGGCAGATGGAGGCCCACCCGCATAGAAATGGCTGACAACTGGTATCTGGTGGGTATCCGCACCGACGACCTCTCCGGCCTGCGGGTGCGGATCTAAGCTGTGCCGCCTGCCTGCTTTGACTTTCCAAAGGAGGGATAGCAGTTGCAGGAAGAAATCGAACAGAAAACCATCGCATTAGCGGTTAAGACAGGCAAGCTCACCGGCCAGGTATTGCAGGCGGCCATGAAGAAATTTCTGGCTGCCCGTCAATCAGCCAAGAGTAACCCCCACCAAGGCAGACAGAGCTTGCGGCAGCTCAAAAAGGACGGTTGCGCCCTGTCCAACATTGAAATCACCGATTCCAACATCGGCCTGTTTCGGCCCTGCGCCAAGAAATACGGAATTGATTTCACCCTGCGGAAAGACCGCACCACCCATCCGCCCCGGTATATCGTGATTTTCAAATCCAAGCAGGCGGACAATCTGGAACAGGCGTTTAAGGAGTTTACGGCCAAGAAGCTCAAACAGCAGGAACGCCCCTCCATCCGAAAGGCCCTATCCGCCATGAAACAAAAGGCCGCGGCCAAAGATAAGCAGCGGGCAAAGGAGAAAGTCAAGGAAAGGGGGCTGTCGCTGTGAAGCCAGAAGTAAAAAAACAAATCCTGTCCAACGCACCATATCTGCTGTTTGTTTACCTGTTTGGCAAGCTGGGACAGACCTACCGGCTGGCGGCTGGGGCGGACTTGTCGGAAAAGCTCTTGCACCTTGCAGACGGCTTCTCCCTTGCCTTTGCAAGCGCCGCCCCCAGCTTCCACCTGTTCGATCTGGCGGTGGGCGTGGCCGGTGCCCTGCTGCTGCGGCTGATGGTGTACTGCAAGAGCAAGAACGCCAAGAAATACCGCAAAGGCGTAGAGTACGGCAGCGCCCGTTGGGGCGGCCCCAAAGATATCGCTCCGTACATCGCCCCGGTGTTTGATAACAACATCCTCCTGACCCAGACGGAACGCCTCACCATGAACAACCGCCCCAAAGACCCCAAGACCGCCCGGAACAAAAACGTGCTGGTCATCGGAGGTTCCGGCAGCGGCAAGACAAGATTTTTTGTGAAGCCGAGTGCGCCCGTAAGGGCGGTATAAATCCTACCTTGAGCAAGTAGTAGGTAAAAGTATCAAGCGGCATTGTGCCGCAACCTATCATTCCCCGTCTTACCCCAAAAGGGAAACCGGAGGGCGACCATAGCATGACGGAGGACACGGGGCGCTGAAGCCTCAGAAGCGCCGGCGTGACGGAATGAAAATCCACGTATGAGGATGGAAGCTAGACTGCTTGAATGACAGCCTGAAATCGGGACCAAGAGCGTACCCCTGACGTAGAGAGGTTGTACTCGTCAGTGTTCCTGACAGTCGCATTGTTTGGCTATGCGGCTGCTGATACTCGGAGCAGGTTCAGCCACGGGAAAGTGGAAAAAGGCGAACGTCACATACCGACAACGTGGAACGCTTGTTTATACCGTACTAAACGGGGATTGCCTAAAGTGAAATGCCGAAAGGCTATGAAAACGCTGAAATGCGGGGTTCTGAATATTCACCATGGCAACAGAGTTCCCATAGTAGTCTGCGGACGGGAAAGCCGTCTACATGGCAAAGGGGAACAGTGAATCATTTTCAAAACAGAAAGGATGGTGTGTGAGACACTATGAGAAATCCGATTCATGTCTTGAAAAGCCTTGAAGAAAAGGCAAGTGTAAGTAACAACAAATATGAAAGATTATATCGCAACCTATACAATCCAGAGTTCTATCTCCTTGCATATGCGAACATTGCGAAATCGCAGGGGAGCATGACGCAGGGGGTAGACGGGCAGACGCTGGACAACATGAGCCTGCCGAGAATTAACCGGATTATTGAATCCATACGCAACAGGACATATCAGCCAAAGCCTGCAAAAAGAAAGTACATTCCTAAAAAGAACGGGAAACTTCGCCCGTTGGGAATCACTTCTACTGATGATAAGTTAGTGCAGGAAGTGGTCAGAATGATTCTTGAAGCAATCTATGAGCCGACATTCAGCAACAATTCACACGGTTTCAGACCAAAAAGAAGCTGTCACACGGCACTTACGCAAGTGAAGAAAAACTTCACAGGTGTTACATGGATTGTCGAGGGAGACATTAAGGCGTGCTTTGATAACTTCGACCATCATGTGTTGGTTGAATTACTGCGGAAAAGGATTTCAGACGAGGCTTTTATCGGTCTAATCTGGAAGTTCCTGAAAGCCGGATATATGGAACAATGGCAGTACAACTGCACCTACTCCGGTGTTCCGCAGGGCAGCGGTATCAGTCCGATATGTGCAAACATCTACCTCAGCGAACTGGACAACTATATGCAGGAATACAAAGAAAAGTATGATTGCGAGCCAGAACGCAGAAGGACGACCAGAGAATACGAGCGGGCGTCCCGGAGATACAGAAAGGCACGTAAAGCGTTAATGGGCGCAGAAAAATCAACTCCTGAACTGGTAAAAGAATTTAAGGATTCCAGAAGGAAGAAGATGAATCAGCACTATTACAATCCGTTTGAGGAAGGCTTCAAGAAAATCCAGTACAACCGTTACGCCGATGATTTTGTAATTGGCGTTATCGGCTCCAAAAAGGACGCAGAAAAAATCAAGGAAGATGTAAAAATCTTTCTCCAAGAAAAACTGCATTTGGAAATGTCCGAGGAAAAGACGAAAGTCACCCATTCCAGTAAGCCGGTACGCTATCTGGGGTACGATTTCAAAGTAATCCATTCCAAGAACATGAAGCGTTGTAAAAACGGCGACATGAAACGGGTGTGGTATGGAAAAGTATTCCTGTATATGCCGAAAGAAAAATGGATTAAAAAAGCGATGGAACGGGGAGCGATACAGGTGAAACGCAACAATGACACAGGCAAAGAAATGTGGCGTCCTATGCCAAGGAAAGACCTGATGAACCGCAGCGATGCAGAGATTGTGTCTACTTTCAATTCCGAAATTCGAGGGTTATATAACTTCTATCGGATAGCAGAAAACGTAGGCGCATTGCACAAGTATTACTACATGGTGCGGTACAGCATGTTAAAAACTCTGGCAGGAAAGCACAGAACGAATGTCAGTGTTATTAAGAAGCGGCACATGGTAAACGGAGTACTGAGAATCCCATACGATACAACTAAGGGACGTAAATACTGCGAATTTTACCATGATGGATTCAGAAAGCACAGCGACGGCTATGACAATGTGGCAGACGTTATGCCGAGTTATAGGAAATATGACAGCAGGCACACGATAGTAAACCGCATAAAAGCCGGAGTATGCGAGATTTGCGGGGAACATGCAGACTATTTATGTATGCACCACGTAAGAACGCTGAAATCGCTGAAAGGCAGGGATATATTTGAGCAGAAAATACTGAAAATGAGAAGAAAATCTCTGGCTCTCTGCCCTGACTGCTTTGAACTCTTACACGAAACCAAAGAATCAAGGTGATTCATGGAAAGCCGGATACGCTGAGAGGTGTACGTCCGGTTTGGGAGGCGGCTCCCTGAAACCTACTGATGAAAGTCAGCAAGGCGCAGGGTGCCTACCTCATACCTGATGCAGTGCGTGTCCAAGGACTATCCGGCCTCGTTCATTGTCACCGATCCGAAAGGGGGCCTGATCGGTGAGGTGGGGCAACTCCTTGTACGGTGTGGCTACCGGGTCAAAGTGCTGAATACCATCAATTTTTCCAAGAGTATGCGGTACAACCCATTCCGCTACATTCATTCGGAAAAAGACATCTTAAAACTGGTCAACACCCTGATCTGCAACACCAAGGGAGAGGGCGAAAAAAGCACCGAAGATTTTTGGGTGAAGTCGGAACGTCTGTTGTATTCGGCTCTCATTGGCTACATCTGGTACGAAGCGCCGGACGATGAAATGAATTTCACAACGCTACTTGAAATGATTAACGCCAGCGAAGCCCGCGAGGACGACCCGGAATTTCAATCCCCGGTAGACCAGATGTTTGAACGGCTGGAAGAAAAAGACCCGGAACACTTTGCGGTGCGCCAGTACAAAAAATTCCTTCTGTCGGCAGGCAAAACCCGCAGTTCCATTTTGATTAGCTGCGGAGCCAGATTAGCGCCATTTGACATCCGGGAAGTGCGGGATCTGATGGAGGACGACGAGCTGGAGCTTGACACCATCGGGGATGAAAAAACGGCCCTGTTCCTCATTATGAGCGACACGGACACGACCTTTAACTTCATTCTTGCCATGGTACAGAGCCAGCTTATCAACCTCTTATGCGATCGGGCCGATGACAAATACGGCGGGCGGCTGCCCGTCCATGTGCGGATGATTCTGGACGAGTTTGCCAACATCGGTCAGATTCCCAACTTTGACAAGCTGATCGCCACCATCCGAAGCCGGGAAATCTCGGCTTCTATCATTTTGCAGAGCCAGTCACAGTTAAAGGCCATCTACAAGGATGCAGCGGAAATCATTTCCGACAACTGCGACTGTACGCTTTTCCTGAGTGGAAGAGGCAAGAACGCCAAGGAAATCGCGGATGTGCTGGGCAAGGAAACCATTGACAGCTACAACCAAAGCGAGAACCGGGGCGCGCAGACCTCCCACGGACTGAACTACCAAAAACTCGGAAAGGAGCTGATGAGCCAGGACGAAATTGCAACCATGGACGGAGGCAAGTGTATTTTGCAGGTACGCGGGGTGAGGCCGTTTTTCAGTGAGAAGTACGATATTACACGCCACCCCCGCTACAAATACCTCTCGGATGCCGACAAACAGAACACCTTTGATGTGGACAGGTACTTGTCATCCCTGCGCCGGAAAAAACGGCGCGTGGTGTCGGAGGATGAACCCTTTGACCTTTACGATATCGACCTGTCGGACGAAGATTTGGCCGCAAAGTGAAGCGGCTTTTTTTCTGTAATCAATCAAATTTGTTCGCCGGAAACCGGCAGAAAGCGAGGCATATATGGAATTTTTCAATAGTGCAGTGGATACGTTACAGACCATCGTTGTGGGCCTGGGCGGAGCGCTCTGTGTATGGGGCGGCGTCAATCTGTTGGAGGGATACGGGGCCGACAACCCCGCCAGCAAGAGCCAGGGAATCAAGCAGCTTGTCGCGGGCGGAGGCGTGGCCCTCATTGGCATGACCCTCGTCCCGCTGCTGTCCGGGCTGCTGGGATAATCCTTTTATTTATCTGCAAGCAATACGCCGCGCCCTCCTGCTGTTTGGAGGGCGCGGGAAAGGAGGGATACACACATGATTGATGATTTAATCGGGGAATGGATCAAAGGCATCCTGATTGACGGGATCAAGGGAAACCTGTCCGGCCTTTTCAGCACCGTGAATACCAAGGTAGGGGAAATCGCATCGGATGTTGGCAGCACGCCGCAGGACTGGAACGGCGGCATTTTTTCCATGCTGCAAACCCTGTCCGAAACGGTCATTGTCCCCATTGCGGCGGCGATTCTCGCCCTGGTGATGTGCTATGAGCTGATTGAAATGATTGTGGAAAAGAACAACATGCACGACTTTGATACGTCCCTGTTCTTCCGCTGGATGTTTAAGAGCGCCTTTGCCATCCTCATTGTGACGAACACATGGAATATCGTCATGGGCGTCTTTGACGCCACCCAGGCCGTCGTGAACCAAAGCGCCGGTATCATCATCGGGGAAACCAGCATTGACTTTGATACCCTGATTCCGGCTCTAGAAACCCGGCTGGAAGCCATGGACATCGGCCCTCTGTTGGGCCTGTGGTTTCAGACCCTGGTTGTGGGGCTGACGATGCACGCGTTATCCATCTGCATTTTCCTTGTCACCTACGGGAGAATGATTGAAATATACGCTGTGACCGCGCTGGGGCCGATTCCCCTTGCCACGCTGGGCAATTCGGAGTGGCGCGGTGTCGGCCAAAACTACTTGAAATCCCTGTTGGCGCTGGGCTTCCAAGCGTTCCTGATTATGGTTGTTGTCGGCATCTATGCGGTGCTGATTCAGGACATCGGCACGATGGAGGATATTTCCGGCGCGATCTGGGGCTGTATGGGATATACGGTGCTGCTGTGCTTCTGCCTATTCAAGACGGGAAGTATCAGTAAAGCAGTATTTACCGCCCACTGACCTTACAATTTTTACGCAGGAGGAAAAAACTTATCAAGGAATCGCAGAAGAAAACCTATCACATTATTTACGCTGACCCGCCGTGGAGATATGACCAGAAAACGGTACAGGGGGCAGCGGAAAACCACTATCCCACCATGGGAATCGACGCGCTGTGTGCCCTGCCGGTGGAAACCCTGGCCGCCAAGGACTGCCTGCTGTTTTTGTGGGCTACGTTCCCCATGCTGCCGGAAGCCCTGCGGCTGATCAAGGCGTGGGGCTTCACCTTCAAGACCGTGGCCTTTGTATGGCTCAAACGAAACAAGAAAAGCCCCACCTGGTTTTACGGGCTGGGACACTGGACAAGAGGAAATGCGGAAATCTGCCTGCTTGCCAAGCGGGGACACCCCAAACGCTATTCCCGAAGCGTCCATCAGTTTATTATTTCCCCCATTGAGGAACACAGCAAGAAACCCGACATCACCCGCGAGAAAATCATCGAGCTTGCGGGCGACCTGCCCCGCGCAGAACTGTTTGCCAGACAGAAAATCCCTGGCTGGGATGTGTGGGGCAACGAAGTGGACAGCGATTTTTCCCTGTCCGCACGAGAAACGAGGTGATTTTATTTGGCTTATGTCACTGTCCCCAAGGATTTTACCAAGGTGAAATCCAAGGTGGTATTCGGGCTGACGAAACGCCAGCTCCTTTGTTTTGGCGGTGCGCTGCTGGTCGGTGTCCCGCTTTTCTTGTTGATCCGGGGCCGCATCCCCACCAGTGCGGCGGCGCTCCTTATGGTGTTTGCCATGCTGCCGGGCTTTCTGCTGGCGCTGTATGAACGCCACGGCCAGCCCCTTGAAGTGGTGGTGCGCCAGATCGTAGAGTGCTGCTTTATCCAGCCCAAGGAAAGGCCCTACCAGACCAACAACGCTTATACCGCCCTTGTGCGGCAATTCCAAATGGAAAAGGAGGTCAACACCATTGTCCAAAAAGCAAAGAAACGAAACGAGCGCAAAAGCGCCGGTCAAACTCACCCGCGCCGAAAAGAAAGAGATTCAGGCCATCATCCGCAGGTATAAGGGCGACGGAAAGCCCCACTCCGCCCAGGAGAGTATCCCCTACGAGGCCATGTATCCAGATGGGGTTTGCCGCCTGACGCCCCGCACCTTTTCCAAGTGCATCGAGTTTTCAGACATCAGCTATCAGCTTGCCCAGGCGGACACCAAGGCGGCCATCTTTGAAAACCTGTGCGACCTTTACAACTATCTGGATGCCTCTATCCACATCCAGTTTTCCTTTCTCAACCACAAGATTGACCCCAGGCAGTACGCCAAGAGCCTTGAAATCCGGGCGCAGGGGGATGATTTTGACGACATCCGCACGGAGTATTCCGCCATATTAAAAGACCAGCTCGTAAGTGGGAACAACGGACTGGTCAAGCGGAAGTTTCTCACCTACACCATTGAGGCCGATAACCTCAAACTGGCCCGTGCCAGACTGCACCGCATTGAAACCGACCTGTTGGGCTATTTCAAGAGCATGGGGGCTGTGGCGTGGGGGTTGGACGCAACGGCCCGGCTGGAAGTCATGCACCGCATGTTCCACCCGGACGGGGAGCCGTTTTCCTTCGATTGGAAGTGGCTGGCTTCCTCCGGCCTCTCCACCAAGGATTTTATCGCCCCATCGTCGTTCCGTTTCGGGAACGCCCGGATGTTCGGGCTGGGAGGCAAGTACGGGGCTGTCAGCTTCTTAAACATCCTGTCCCCGGAGCTGTCAGATGAAATGCTGGCCGACTTTCTCAATACAGAAAACGGCATTGTGGTGAACCTCCATGTGCAGGCCATCGACCAGAGCGAGGCCATCAAGACGGTGAAGCGCAAGATTACCGACCTGGACGCCATGAAGATTCAGGAGCAAAAGAGGGCTGTCCGCAGCGGCTACGATATGGACATCCTTCCCAGCGACCTTGCCACCTACGGGCAGGACGCCAAGGAGCTGCTAAAGACCCTGCAAAGCCGGAATGAACGGATGTTTCAGCTCACCTTTCTTGTCCTCAATACCGCCGACACCCGGCAGGCGCTGGAAAACGATGTGTTTTGGGCCGCAGGCGTGGCACAGAAATACAACTGTTCCCTTGTACGGCTGGACTACCAGCAGGAGCAGGGCCTTATGAGCAGCCTCCCATTAGGGGCCAGCCACATCCAGATTGAGCGTTCTCTGACCACTTCCAGCGTGGCCGTGTTCGTCCCCTTTGTAACGCAGGAGCTGTTTCAGGATGGAGAGGCCATGTATTACGGCGTCAATGCCAAGACCGGCAACATGATTATGCTTGACCGAAAGCGGGCGCGCTGCCCAAACGGTTTAAAGCTGGGTACGCCAGGAAGCGGCAAGTCCATGAGCTGCAAATCCGAAATTTTGAGTGTGTTCCTCTGTACGCCGGATGACGTGTATGTATGTGACCCGGAGGCCGAGTATTACCCCCTTGTAAAACGGCTGCATGGACAGGTGGTGAAACTGTCACCCACCAGCAAATCCTATGTGAACCCACTGGACATCAACTTAAATTACAGCGAGGATGAAAGCCCGCTGGCCCTAAAATCGGACTTTGTTTTATCGTTTTGTGAACTGGTGATGGGCGGAAAGAACGGGCTGGACGCCATCGAAAAGACGGTCATTGACCGGGCGGTGCAGGTGATCTACCGGCCCTATCTGGCAGACCCCAAGCCGGAGAATATGCCGATTCTTTCCGACCTCCACAAAGCCCTGTTAGACCAGAATATCCCGGAGGCCGACCGGGTGGCCCAGGCCCTTGACCTGTATGTGAACGGCAGCTTAAACGTGTTCAACCACCGTACCAATGTGGACATTGAAAGCCGGATTGTGGCCTTTGACATCAAGGAGCTGGGCAAGCAGCTAAAGAAAATCGGGATGCTGATCGTCCAAGACCAAATTTGGGGCAGGGTGACGCAAAATCGCAGCCAGGGCAAGGCAACGTGGTTCTTTTGTGATGAATTTCACCTGCTGTTGCGGGAGGAACAGACAGCGGCCTTTTCCTGCGAGATTTGGAAGCGTTTCAGGAAATGGGGCGGCATCCCGACAGGTGCCACGCAAAACGTCAAGGATCTGCTGTTGTCGCCGGAGATTGAAAATATTTTGGAAAATTCGGACTTCATCTGCCTGCTCAACCAGGCGTCCGGCGACCGGCACATCCTTGCGGAGCGATTGAACCTATCCCCCCAGCAATTACGGTATGTGGAAAATTCCGAACCCGGCGAGGGGCTTTTGATTTATGAGAATGTCGTTCTGCCCTTTAAGAATCCTATCCCAAAGCACACTCAGCTTTACCAGATCATGACCACCCGCTTAGGTGAGGGAGCCACGGTATGAGGTGCGGGGCCGCAAAAGGAGGTGACGCACTATGAAGCCCTTAAACCCCCGTGATAAGGTGACACAGCGCATGACCCGCGCTGGGCTTACACTGGATAACCAGACCACCGGTGAGAGCGTCAACATTTCCAGCCGGGAGGCCGAACCGGAATACACGGCCAAGCCGGGCGGCACAGCGGAAAAGGCGCTGGAACGAGCTGTGGACATCCGCGACCGGCTGGATGCAGCAAAAAGCGCCCTCCCCAAAAAGCGCGTGATTGCCAAGGCAACCGTCTACGACGAGGCCAAGGGAAAGACCAGAAGCAAACTTCACTTTGAGAAAGTGGAGAAACATCCGCCAAAGCTCAAACCCAATCCGGCCAGCCGCCCGGTGCAGGAGGCGGGGCTATACCTCCACGGAAAAATCCATGAGGTGGAGCAGGAAAATGTGGGTGTGGAGAGCGGCCATAAGGCGGAAGAACTGGCCGAGCGCCAAGCGGGCAAGGCGCTGCGAAACGCCAGACGGCGGCATAAGCTGAAACCCTACCGGGCCGCAGCCAAGGCGGAACGAAAATCCATGGCCGCCAATGCCGAGTTTGTGTATCAAAAATCCCTGCGGGACAACCCGGAACTGGCGCAGGCGGTGAGTAATCCCATTTCCCGTCTCTGGCAGAAACAGCACATCAAACGGGAATACGCCAAGGCCGCACGGGCGGCGGGCCGGAGCGCGGCAGGTAGTGCAAAGACCACCGCATCAGCCGCCAGGAAAGCCGCAGAGAAAGGAAAACAGGCCGCGTCCCTTGTGGCCCGTCACTGGAAAGGGGCGCTGCTGATCGGCGGCGTGGGCCTGCTTCTCATGCTGATTATGGGCGGCCTGCAATCCTGCACCGCCATGTTCGGCAGTGCCGGGACGGGGCTTGCGGCCACCTCCTATCTGTCCGAGGACAGCGATATGCTGGGGGCCGAGGCTGCCTACGCCGGGATGGAAGCTGATTTACAGTACGAACTTGACCACTACGAAACCCTCCATCCCGGCCATGACGAGTACCGTTTCGAGCTGGACGAGATCGGCCATGACCCCTATGTACTGACCTCCATCCTCTCCGCGCTGCATAACGGCGTGTTCACCTTGGAGGAAGTACAGGGCGACCTTGCCATGCTCTTTGAGCAGCAATACACCCTGACCGAGCGCGTGGAGGTGGAGATCCGCTATCGAACGGTTACGCACACAGACAGCGACGGCAACGAATACGAGGAAGAAGTGCCGTATCGCTATTCCATCTGCTATGTGACACTGAAAAATGCGGATTTGTCCCACCTGCCAGTCTATCTCATGAGCGAGAAACAACTGAGCCTGTACGCAGCCTATATGCAGACGCTGGGCAACCGGCAAGACCTCTTTCCAAGCGGCAGCTACCCCAATGCCTCCACCGTCAAGGAGCCGACCTACTATGAAATCCCACCGGAGGCGCTAAAGGATGAAGCCTTTGCGGCCATGATCGCGGAGGCGGAAAAGTATGTGGGATTTCCCTATGTCTGGGGCGGCAGCTCCCCCAGCACCAGCTTTGATTGTTCCGGCTTTATTAGCTGGGTGGTCAATCATTCCGGCTGGAATGTGGGGCGGCAGACGGCGCAGGGGCTTTACAGTCTCTGCATCCCCGTTTCACCGGAACAGGCAAGGCCCGGCGACCTGGTATTTTTCGTCGGCACATACGACACTGCCGGGATGTCCCATGTGGGGCTGTATGTGGGCAATTCGGTAATGCTGCACTGCGGAAATCCGATCAGTTACACGAACCTAAATTCAAGCTACTGGCAACAGCATTTTTATTGTTACGGGCGTTTACCTTAAACGCCAGAAAGGAGTGTTTGACTATGGCAATGAACAAATTGGAACGCATTGAAAAAGACATTGAGAAAACCAAGGACAAGATCGCGGCGCTGCAAAAGCAGCTTCGGGAGCTGGAAGCGGCAAAGACCGAACAGGAAAACTTGCAGATCATCCAGCTTGTGCGGGGCCTGCACATGACGCCCCAGGAATTTACCGCCTTTGTCCGGGATGGTGCGTTGCAGGTACCCCCGGCCCCGCAGCCGGATTTTGAGCAGGACGAACAGGAGGAAACCGCCGATGAAGAATAAAGCCATTCGCATGTTCACCGCAACACTGGCCGCTGTGCTTTGCATGGCGGCTTTTTCTGTCACCGCCTATGCCGGAGGCGTTGACCCTGACCCGGAGCCGCTGCCGGAAACCACCGAAGCCCCTTTGCCGGAGGAAACGGAGGAACCCACCACCGGGGGCATAGAGATGGAGCCGGAGGGCGTACCCGTCACCCCGGAGGGCAATGCGGCGCTGGTGGATGATTTTTTCGGGGATAAGCAGCTTATCACCGTCACCACCAAGGCCGGGAATTATTTCTATATCCTGATTGACCGGGCCAACGAGGACAAGGAAACATCCGTCCATTTCCTCAACCAAGTGGACGACACCGACCTGCAAGCGTTGTTGGAGGACGGCGAACAGGAGCCGCAAGCCTGCACCTGCACGGCCAAGTGTGAGGCCGGGGCCGTCAACACGGCCTGCCCGGTTTGTAAAAATAACCTGACCGCCTGCGCCGGGCCGGAGCCGGAACCCGCAGACGAGGAAGAACCGGCAGCGCCGGAGAAAGAAAGCGGCGGCATGGGCGGCCTTGTGGTGTTCCTTGTGGTAGTGCTGGCAGGCGGCGGCGCGGCCCTTTACTTCTTTAAGTTCCGTAAGCCGAAAGCGGATGTCAAGGGCGGCGACGATCTGGACGAGTACGACTTTGGCGAGGACGAGGACGACGAGGAAGAAGCCCCGGAGCCGGACGACACCACCGATGGGGACGCCCAGGAGCCGGAGGAAGATTTGTTGATGGAGGAAGAAACGGATAAGGAGGACGAGGAATGAGTATTCAGTTAGTGATTGCAGAGAAACCGAGCGTGGCCCGCAGTATTGCGGGTGTGATCGGCGCGGATAAGAAACAGGACGGCTATTTCGAGGGAAACGGCTATCTGGTGAGCTGGTGTATCGGCCATCTGGTTTCCCTTGCCGACGCCGGGGCCTATGACGAGCGTTTCAAGAAGTGGCGCTATGGCGACCTGCCGATTTTGCCGCAGGAATGGCAGTACATCATCCCGGACGAGAAGAAAAAGCAGTTTGAAGTCCTGCGTTCCCTGATGGAGCTCCCCGACGTGGACGGCCTTGTATGCGCCACCGACGCCGGGCGCGAGGGGGAACTTATTTTCCGTTTCGTCTATCAGATGGCGGGCTGTAAAAAGCCGTTCAAACGTCTTTGGATTTCCAGCATGGAGGACGCGGCCATCCTGGAGGGCTTTCAGCATTTGCGCCCCGGCGCAGACTATGACGCCCTCTATCAATCGGCCCTGTGCCGGGCGCGGGCGGATTGGCTGGTGGGGATCAACGCCACAAGGCTTTTCTCCATCCTCTACCACAAGACCCTGACCGTGGGCCGGGTGCAGACGCCGACCCTTAAAATGCTGGTTGACCGGGAAAGCAAAATCGACAATTTCAAGAAAGAGAAATATCACGTTGTCCATATCGCGGCAGGCGGCATGGAGGCGGCCAGCGAGCGCTTTTCCAGTGCTGACGACGCCGATGCCACCAAGACAGCCTGTGCACGAGCGCAGGCCGTTTGTGTATCGGTGAAACGGGAGAAAAAGACAGAGCAGCCGCCCCGCCTCTATGACCTTACCACCTTGCAGCGGGAGGCCAACCGGCTCTTTGGCTTTACCGCCAAGCAGACCCTTGACTATGCCCAGCAGCTTTATGAAAAGAAGTGTCTGACCTATCCGAGAACAGATAGCCAGTACCTTACCGATGATATGCAGCCCACAGCGGAAAGCATCGTTTCCGGCCTCTGGCCGCTGCTTCCCTTTGCGGCGGAACTGGATATTTCCCCGCAGTTTGGCCGGGTGCTGAACAGCAAAAAGGTGAGCGACCACCACGCTATCATCCCTACGATGGAATTTGTTCAGAAAGGCTTTGACGGGCTGACCGAGGGGGAGAAAAAACTTCTCTCCCTTGTGTGCTGTAAGCTGCTTTGTGCCGTGGCAGCGCCCCATGTGTTTGAGGCTGTCACCGCCACTTTCACCTGCGCCGGAAACGAGTTTACCTCCAAGGGCAAAACCATCCTGACGCCCGGCTGGAAAGAGATTGAACGCCGTTTCCGTGCTTGCTTTAAGGCCGACGCCGACGAGGACGGGCCGGAGCTGGCGCGGGAACTGCCAGAGATCACCGAGGGCCAGACCTTTGACAAGGTGGAGGCTTCCGTTACCGAGCATTTCACCACGCCGCCGAAACCCTACACCGAGGACACGCTTCTGTCGGCTATGGAACGGGCAGGGGCCGAGGATATGCCGGAGGACGCCGAGCGCCAAGGTTTGGGAACCCCGGCCACCCGCGCTTCCATCCTGGAAAAGCTGGTGCAGATGGGATTTGTGGAACGCAAAGGCAAGCAGCTACTTCCCACCAAGGACGGCCATAACCTTGCCTGCGTCCTGCCGAATGTCCTAACCTCTCCCCAGCTTACCGCTGAATGGGAAACGAAACTGACGGCCATTGCCAAGGGCGAGGCTGACCCGGACAGCTTCATGGCTGACATTGAGGAAATGACGCGGGGGCTGATTGCGGGCTATTCGCAGATCAGCGAGGATGCACAGAAATTGTTTCAGACCGAGCGTGTGGTTATCGGCAAATGCCCGCGCTGCGGCGAAGCCGTCTACGAGGGCAAGAAGAACTACTACTGCGGAAACCGGGCCTGCCAGTTTGTCATGTGGAAGAATGACCGATTTTTTGAGGAACGAAAGAAAGCGTTCACCCCAAAAATCGCCGCCGCGCTCCTTAAAAGCGGGAAAGTCAAGATAAAGGGCCTCCATTCCGTGAAAACGGGAAAGACCTACGACGGCACGGTGCTTTTGGCCGATACAGGCGGGAAGTACGTTAACTACCGCATAGAACGGAGGGCGAAGAACTAAAAAACAGCAAGCATAGGGAGTGTAGCCACACACCCGGAAAAATCCCTGTCCCGGCCATTCTGCCGGGTCGGGGATTTTCTCTTTGGGGAAGCCCCAATCCCCTGTATGACGGATGCTCTGGTAGGACTAATTTCATTCAGATTTACTTTTCAAAATCGGATAGCCCTGCTATACTATGCGTAAAGAGCATATCATGCAAGGGAGGCACCAATGAAACAACCAGATAAAAAACAACGTTTTCATGGTATGGCTGCGATTGGGATGGGGCTTGGCCTGCTGTTCGGGATTTTATGGGAGAACCTCCCGCTTGGACTTTTGATGGGAGCGTCATTGGCTGGCTTTGGAAATATGACAACGAAAAGGTAGGTGGATGATTATGAACGGACAGATGTATCAGATATGCTCCATAGTGGCAGCCGCCAGAAGGGCATTAAAAAACCGCAGCTCGATTTGTTACATACCCGCAGACTATGAGAACCCCTCACAATTTCTGTGTTTGACGGGGAGTGGAGGCTCACCATATACCGCTCACGATGTATCACAATGGTATGAACATCTCAAAGAGCAACATTTGACAGATATTCAACTCTATTGCCCTACTTCTGTCAGAGATCGCAGCCTGTTAGGTTTTTCCAATACGCCCCAGGCAAGTATAGTGTGTTTTTTTAAGGGAAATCGAATGACCTATTTTATTGCTGATTGGAAGTTTGATTCCAAAGAGCGAAAGTGGAATGTCCTCTATACAGAACATCCATGGAATGACCCGCCGAAAGCATGGCCACGTTTTGAAAACAATACGCAAGCGTTCCGAAGTGTCTTGCACGATATTCAGGACTTGGCGCACCGGCTTGGATTTGAAGGCTTTGCAAACATCTTTTATCAAGCAGGAACGATTTTGGACGGCGGCAAGGAATATCCCGATAAAGCATATGGCCTTTCACTGCCGCCACTACCGGACAATCACTTGCGTGTGTTTGAGGCAGCCAGCCGAGCGGATGTATTTGGAGCGATGGGATCATGGAATGATTCGCCTCCGTGGGCAGCGCACGAAAAAGGATTGGAGCAGGAGTATGAAACACTGTCTGCGGAACTATTGAAGCAAATCCGGTTTGGATTATTATATGCCATCAATGAATGGTAGTCCGGCTGCTCTATGCGGATGTCCTACTTGTTGGAAGCGTTCAGCTTGTCAAAATAAACCGGATCGATTAGGCTGAATGAGGTGAGATAATGTATACGAACAGCAGAGAAAACGAAGTACGATTACTGAAACAGTTATGGGCAGGGCTTCCAACCATGTGTCCCAAATGCCGCCAAGCGGAATTAGTGCATCTTCATAAGAAAGCGAAAAAGAGTAATATAGATTGGAAGTGCCCTGCCTGCGGAGAAATTTACCGCACCATAAACATGCTGACGGAGTTACCAGATTCTTAAAAGTCCGTATGACCTTAGACTTGAAATATCGGCACACATTTAAAACAAAGGGCGTGTAGGCACTCTTATTCACAACTAAATACCAGCCGCCCATGGGCGGCACCACCCAGCAGGAAATCTTTCAAAGGTTTCCTGCTTTTCTTATGACATTTTTTAGGAAGGAGTGAAACTAAATGTCTTATAGCTCTTACGATCACGACAACTTAGAAACGGCCGACACCATGAAAATTGAGCGCCGGATTTACTTTGAAAGCGGCAAGTCCGATCTGTCCGAGCTTGTGAAGCTCCCCCTTGCGGAGCTTCTTTCCCTGCGGGCGGAAAGCGCCGCCGCAGAACAGGAAGTGTTTGACCGTTTGAAAACGCAGGCCACCGCATGGGAGGAACAGGCCGGAAAGACCCTGCTTCTGGACAAAGCCCTGGAATATGCCCGGACACTTCCCGTCACCCACACTGCCAACCAGTGGGAGCAGCCGGATAATTACCGGCATATCCGCAGCAACATGGTTTATCAGATGTATTATTCCATTTCCGAGAACACCCGGTACGACAGGGCCGCCCAAACCTCCGTCCCTTATTCCTGGACATTAAGTTGGAGCCTGCGCACCAACGCGCCGGGCACCTATCGGCAGGCTCGGATCGCCGGACAGGATCGGAAAGTCTTTGCCAGCCAGGAAGCACTGGACAAATATCTGAATGGCCGTATCAAGGCCCATGCCCATTACTTTACGGAAATCTCACCGGCCATCCCCAAGGAGTATGCCGACTATTTCAAGGTCAACGGCTGTTTGCTCCCCGGCTACACCATCGAGGGAGAGGAACCGGCAAAAACCGAAGAGCTTCCCAAACAGGAGGAAACCACGCAACCGCCGCAGACCATAACCACCCCGGAAAGGAGAAAACCCGTGAACGAAGTATTTTCCATTTTTCTTGATAACCGCGCCGAAGCGCAGACCGGCGGGCCGCATGGGTACTGGCTTTCCCTGCCGACTTCCGCCGAACAGGTACAGGAAGCCCTAAAGGAAATCCATATTACCGCCGACAACCAGCAGGACTTGTTTATTGGCGGCTTTTCCGCCCCGGATGGGCAACCGCTGGAACTGCCTGAGGAATTGATACAGGCTGCCAGTTTGGACGAACTGAACTTCCTTGCCGTGCAGATTCAAAAGCTGGACGATGTGGAACGTTCACAGTTAAACGCCATCATGCAGTCCCCAGAGATATTTCAGACCATCGGACAGGTCATCGACTATGCCGAAAATACCGATTGTTTTACCCTCATTGACGCCAAAGATTACCGCACCTTAGGGGATTACTACCTGAATCATTCGGGCCTGATGGTGATTCCCGATGCATGGAAACCGGCCATTGATACCGAACGGTTGGGCCAGTTTATCGCCAAGGAGGAACAAGGCACATTCACCGAGTACGGCTACCTTCTGCGAGCTGGGGAGGAATGGCAGCGCGTCCATGAGGGCCAGCCCGTGCCGGAGGAATACCGGGTGATTGCCTATCCAGCGCCGGAAGTGTTGCGGGAGGAAGCAAAAGCCCAGCCAGACCAGAACCAGGAGGGCGAAGCCCCGCATCCCGTTACCCCCATTATCCTGAACAGCCAGAACAGCGCCGACCGCATGAAAGAAATCACCGACCGGCTGGAAACCGGCATACAGGAGCTTTTCGAGAGTGAACGCTACAAAGCCTATCTCACCTCCATGGCGAAGTTCCATAGTTACAGCTTCAATAACACCCTATTGATTGCCATGCAGGGCGGCCAGCTTGTCGCAGGCTATAACAAGTGGCGGGACGAGTTTCACCGCAATGTAAAAAAAGGCGAAAAAGCCATCAAAATCCTGGCCCCGGCCCCATTCAAGGCGAAAAAGGAAGTGCCGAAGCTGGACGCCCAGGGAAGGCCGGTGATGGGACAGGACGGAAAGCCCGTCACTGAGGTACAGGAAATCCAAGTTCCGGCATTTAAAATCGTGTCGGTCTTTGATGTGAGCCAAACCGAGGGGGAACCGCTGCCCTCTATCGGCGTGGAAGAACTGACCGGCAGTGTGGAACGCTACGGGGAATTTTTCAAGGCGCTGGAACAGACCTCCCCGGTTCCCATTGGTTTTGAGGACATTCCGGGCGGTTCCCACGGCTACTACCACCTGACGGAAAAGCGGATCGCCATTCAGGAGGGCATGAGCGAATTACAGACCCTAAAGACGGCTATCCACGAGATCGCCCATTCCAAGCTCCACGCCATCGACCCGGAAGCCCCGGCCATGGAGCAGGCCGACCACCCCGACAGCCGCACCCGCGAGGTGCAGGCGGAAAGCGTGGCCTATGCCGTCTGCCAACATTACGGGCTGGACACCTCCGACTATTCCTTTGGCTATGTGGCCGGTTGGAGTTCCGGCAAAGACCTGAAAGAGCTGAAAGCCTCCCTTGAAACCATTCGGGCCACCTCCCATGAACTGATTACCACCATTGACGGCCACCTTGCCCAGCTTCAGAAAGAACGGCTGGCCCAGCAGGAACAGCCGCAGGCCGCCGAGCAGCCAGAACCGGACAGCGTATTTTCCAAGCTGCCCCCGGAGCAACAGCAGGAAATGACCGACAGCGTAAAAGCCATGCTGCAAACCCTCATTGAAGCGGATTTGAAATCCACCGGCGAAGTGTCGCAGGGAACCAAGGAGGCGGCCCAGGCACAGGGCTTTACCATTGCCGGGGATGGAACGCTGGAACAGGCAGAAGTCCCGCAGGAGGCCGCCTACCATCTGGAAAACGGCGATTACCTGTATATCCAGACATCGGAAACCGGCTATGATTACACACTATATGCCTCCGACTACAAAGAACTGGACGGAGGCCAGCTTGACAATCCCGACCTGTCCCTTGTGGAAGCTGGAAAAGAAATCCTTGCCATCCATGAGCGACCGGCTGAGACAATGGAACCCCTGACCGGCGACAGGCTGGACGGTTTTCTGGAAGCAACAGAACAGGCCAACGCCATTCCCCAGCCGCAGGCATGGAACGGGATCGACGGCCTTTTGAATGGAAAACCGTTCATGCCGGAGGCGTCCCCGGCGGACCGAGCCGCTGCCCTGATTGCGGTGGCCGAGCAAAACGCCCCGCGTTTGGGCGGCGAAGAACGGCAGTTGATTATGGCCTATGCCGAGGCCGTGGACGATACCGAAAAGGTGATTGGTCTTATCAACCGACTGTGTGAACAGGGATATGAAATGCAGCACGGCCACATGGATGATTTTATGAAAAGCCAGATTGAAAGCGAGATTGCCGTTGCAAGGGCAGAACAGACCATCGCCCATGACCCGGCAGCGGAGCCGATTGTCACGATTCTTTGGAGTGAAAGCCCCCATTTAAAAGACGGCCAGCAAATGCCGTTGTACGAGGCCGAGGCCGTTTTCGGGGCGCTGGACAGTTCCAAACGCTTGGAACGGGAACACCCAGACCACGCGGGAAGCTGGTACGATAAAACCAAGTTCCGCATTGATTTTACGATGCAGGGCCAGCCAGACAATTACGAGGGGCGGCAGGATTTTGGCGACGGCGACGGTTCCCTGATCGAGCATATCCAAGGGTATCACGAATACTACGCGCAGGATGAAAGCTGGAAAAACCATGTGCTGCACCACGAGGGGCCGGAGGCATGGGAGGCGGACAAGGCCCAGCGGGAAATGCTTCTCCATGAGTTTGTCCCTTACATGAAGCAGCACTGTACCCTTTCCCATATGGAACAGGAAGCCCAGCGCCTTTTACAATCCGGCGATTCCCTCCCGCCAGAGCAGACCGCCTATTTGACCGCCCTTGTAGGCTATGTAACGGAGTGCCGCCCACTTCTCAATCAAGGCCAGTATCAGTTGCCGGAGCCGCCGCAGCTTTCCGACTTTGATAAGAGCTTGCAGGACTATAAGATACAGGTACAAGCCGAGGTCGCACAGGAAGCCGAGAATGCCGGATTGACGGTGGAGGAATATCTTGCCTCTGGTTCCGATGCCCCAGCGCAGCCCAACTTTTCCATTTATCAGGTGCCGCGCGGCCCGGAGGGGCGCGACTTCCGATATCGTTCCTATGAGGGCTTGCAGGAGGACGGGCTTTCCGTAGACAGGAAAAATTACCAGCTTGTCTACACAGCCCCGTTGGATAAGAACACCTCTCTGGACGAGATTTACCATCGCTTCAATATGGAACATCCCACTGATTACACGGGACGTTCTCTCTCTCTGGGGGATATTGTGGTATTCCGGCAGGACGGGAAACAGACTGCCTACTATGTGGATAGCGTCGGTTATCGGGAGGTGCCGGAATTTTTCAAGGAGCAGGGACAGCCGCTTACCCCCGACAAACTGGAAACGGGCGAAACCGTTAAAACGCCGAGGGGGACTTTCTATGTAACCGCCATGAGCCGGGAACAGATGGAGGCCGCCGGGTATGGATTCCACCACCAGTCGGAGGACGGCAGGTATCTCATTATGGCAAACGGCACAAGGGCCTTTGCTATCCCCGCCCAGCAGGAAAGTCATATCAAGACGGCGGAGATGTCCACCGAGCAGAACTACAACATGATTGACGGTATACTGAACAACGCCCCGTCTATGGAAGAACTGGAAGCCAGAGCAAAAGCCGGAGAACAGGTTTCCCTTTCGGATGTCGCTGCGGCAGTGAAAGCAGAGAGACAAACAGAAAAACAGGCCCACAAGAATGCTAAGGCCAACCATAGCACGAAAAAGCCCTCCATCCGGGCGCAGCTTGCGGCGGCTAAAAAGGAACAGAAGAAACAGTCCCCGGCGCGGGAGAAGTCAAAGGATATGGAGGTGGGAGGCCGTGAATAAGTTTGAGAATGTGGATGTTCTGGCCGCGCTGGAACAGATCATGCGCCAGAATACCGCCTTTTATCAGGATGATTTTGAGATTGACAAAGACATGCTCCGTAAGGCCGCCGCCAGTGATAAGGCCGAAGATAAAACCCTGCTGTGGATGTCGCGCCCCTCCGGGACGTACTGTTTCCGGGAACGTGACGTATTCTTGAAGGACACCTGGCAATACAACACATGGAAATTTAATGGGGAGCAGACCCGCGACCATGTTCTTGCCTACGCCGTGGAGTTGACCGGCAAAGTGGGCGGGAAAATCCGTGGAACTCTCTATGAGCTGGACTACCAGCAGCATTTCCGGCACGTTATAGCCGAGGCGGTAAAAGCGGACAATCTCATTTTGCATTATGAAAAGGGCGACAAGGAGCAGCCCGCCGCGCAGTATTTTAACGGCAGCCCTGACCCCAAGTTGGGGGCGTTCCTGCGGTATGAGGCCAAGCCCAACGAGCCGGAAAACCTGCGTGAAGTGCTGCGGCAGGAGCAGAGAAGCCGGGAGCCGCTTGCCCCCGACGACTTCAAAAGCCACGTCGCCGCCCTGCGGGATGGACGGATTATGAGGGAGGCCCGGCGCATAGTGGCAGGAATGAAAGAGCTGTCCGCCCCCAACAGTCCAAACAAGACACATTTCATGGTGGAGCTGTCCCCATACTTTGTGCAAATCGCGTCCAGCAAGGACACTGACCGCCTCTTTTCCATGCTGCCTTATAAATCCCTGTGCTTTACGGGCATGAACGACCGGCATGGTCTGTATGCAGTGATACACAAGGACGAAAACCGGGAGAAAGAGGTACGGAGGCCCCGTACCTCCATCCGCAGGCAGCTTTCCGAAACGAAACAGGCCAAGGCTACGAAAAAGACCCCGGCAAGAACCAAAAAGAACGAATTGGAGGTATGAGGAATGTATTTCACCGTAGAGGAAGAAAACCTGATTTGTATGTATCATAAGAGTGACCGGCGCAGGACATCGGGAGCCATCCGGGCCGCCCTTCCGGATATGAGTGAGGATATGGCGGCGCTGGCCCGTCAGACCCTTGATAAACTGGACGCTATAAGAGACGCCGACTTTGAGGCCCAGCAGTTCCATTTCACAGACGAATAACCCAAGCAGGCAAAAGCGCCGGGCGCGGGGGCTATATGGCCCTTGCGTCCGGCGATTTTTTCGTGTGTCATACCAATCCATCCCGTTTTGATACATCAAACGTGACCGTTTGCAGCCGCGCAGGGATTATTCGCTTTGGCTGCTCTTTCGTTTCAACCTTCCCGATATACAGGCTGCGGCGGAATCAGGCAAACAAGGAGAAAGAAGCTACGCTGCCATTTGTAGAAAAAGTAACCTCTGATTCCGGGGGGAATGATAATAACACGCAGATATACTCCCGACTAAGAAAAAAATCCCCCATATTTCAGGGCTTTTCCCCGTTGCTTTTTCTACGTATTCCCTGACATTTTAGAACTCAACTAGAAATCCAACTCAATTTGTGAGCAATCGGTAAATGGTAAGAGGAATATACCATACAGCAACCACCAGACGCCAGGTCAGGATGACCCCGCCAATCAGGCCGCCTATTATAAAGTTCACCGCAATAATACCAACCGTGCCGCCTAAGTCATATCCATGGGGAACCAGCCAGACAAACATCCGGCGAATCCCAAAGGGAATCCCGCAACAGAGCCAGACATAAAAATATTCCGTTTCGCCGTTTTTGGTAAAAACAGACTTGAAGATCAAAAACAGAAACAGTGCGATTACCAAGGTCAAAACTGTATGTTTCAAAAAATCTTTCCAAATCTCTCCGCGTGTCATCCTATCCCTCCATCATGTGTTGTAAGTACAGTCTCTATAAATCCGTATTTTGAATCGGCACTTCTGTTCACCGTGCTTTCTCCGCCAGGAGACAAAGCCAATGTTGTTTCCGATTTACATGTGCGGCTATCCGGGAAAAGCCTGCATCCTGTAAGTATTGCATCAACTGCTCCTGTGTAAAGATACGCATTCCATCGATAATGTCAGTCCATTTTTCGTCTGCCTGTTTTGTCCCGTCCGATTCATTCACGATCATAAATGTCCCGCCCGGTTTAAGTACCCGCCAGACTTCTTGAAAGCTCTCCACCGGCCCCGGCCAGAAATAGACCGTTTCAAAGGCTGTGATCACATCAAATGTCGCCGCTTCAAAGGGGAGACGAGACACATCCCCCTGCACAACGTTACATCTCCCAGCCTGCACCTCATTCCGATTGAATTGCTTTGTTTTATCGCAAGCGACCTTGGAATAATCCAGGGCTGTCACTCTTGCCGCCGGAAACCGCTTTAAAAGCGCTGCGGTATTGCGTCCTCCACCACATCCGAAATCTGCGACCATAGAATGCGCCGCCACCGGTATATCTGGAAAATAGGAAAGTCCCCAATCGGAAACAGCAGCATGGCCCTGATTCATACTGTTGACCATCATTTTCCCCATCCAGCCATCCGGCTTTCGGGTATTGTTAAAAAACTGTTTGAGAATCCCCATGGAATAACCTCCTTGCTCTCTTACTGAGTTTCCATTCACTAACTGATTTTATTATATAGGAACTCTACCAAAAAATCTATTGATTTTTCAAGGATATATGATTGTTGGAAAATCCATAGGGAAAAACAGCATGAACACGCAGAAATGAGATCGGGACATCGGTATCACTTTGTAGAAAAAGTAAATTCCGTTTCAAGGGGCAGAAGTATTCACACTCGGCTACCCTTCCAACCAAGGGAAAACACCTCGATATTTCAGGGTGTTTTCCCTTTACTTTTTCTACGCATACCCGCTTACACTTCATAGAATAATGTCACGAACTTGTGGACGCACTCTCCCAAAACAGTGATACGCTTTATATTTTCCTGTCGTAATAAATGAACGTGAGAATATCAGAAAACAGAGATAAGGCAAACGCTAACATAAGGCCAGAACCGACAAAAATAAGGCTTTCCAGATTTGCAACTTTTGCAGCAATAAAACATCCCCCGGCCAGTATAAGGTTTCCATACTTCGCAAGCTGAAAAGCACGGCTGGAATTTTTCAAAAGTACAAGCTGGTTCCGTTCGTCCATTTCGTTCGTTTTATCCTCTGCGGACATTTGTTTAGAAAAGCTCCGTATGATCAGGCCGCCAGCTATCAATAAATCCACACTGATTAAAACCCAATCTGTCCATTTTCTCCCAAATTGGAACCCTATAAGCAACAAACTTAAGCCGATTAGGGCCAGAAATAATCCAGATAGAAAACTTTTGCGATTATAAATCTTCACGTCTTTCATCCTCCAATGCTTTATTTTCTTTTAAGCAGCATAAGTCCTCAATCGTTACACCAAATGTCTCAGCTATCCGATAGGCCAGCATAAGAGACGGGGCGTACTGTTCTTTTTCGATTGAAATAATCGTGCGGACAGAAACATGCACCTGCACAGCTAATTGTTGTTGCGTCATTTTGGCCCGTGTCCGCAATTCTTTTACCCTTGTTTTCGTTTCATGCACCTCCCAAATATGAAGTTAACTTCGTATGAAGTTGATTTCATGTTATCATAGATGGTTCCATTTGTCAACCAGAAAGATGAAGGTTGCTTCACATTAAAAAAGGCCGTATGCCCTTTTATCGCATACAACCCTGCATTATATAAAGAAAACGATTGCGTCAACCATCGTTATGGTCATCATCTTCCTGTGTGCTTATTTTCCTTTTTGTAATCACTGCATAATAGGCACCGACACAGACGCCTATTAACAGACCGATGGGGATATTCTTTAAAACAGCGCCCCAAATAAAACCTAAACTGATGCCTATGCCTAAACATATAGGCGTTTTATTTGGTTGATTCCTGTTATGCTCACAATCTTTCATGCAACCTACCTCCTTAGCAGTCTTTATCTAAATATTTTTTGCTTTAACAAAAGCCATGGAAGTGTTTAACCGATTCATATAGATTCCGTTATATGCCCATACCATCACTCAAGCCCTGACTTCTCAAATACCACAAGACCGCATTCATAGGGGTGGTCGTAATAATATGCTTCTGTTCCTCGTGATTTGTGAAGCAGTATTTTATAGACGATCAGAAAATCACCACCACCGGACAGAATCATCAGCTCCGCAAGGGCCAACCAAAATAGACTATGTAACATGCAGGCGACCGCCATAAGACCGAATCCTAACACCAGTGTCGGCATCAGGCCCCCAAAAATATACTGCCACCGGCTTAAAGATTCTGCACAGGTGCAGTAGGGGGTAAGCATTGACCAAATTACACCAAAGTCAATGGATTTCAAACGTTTTTTGGCAAAACAACCCCAGGTCAGGCCGTGAATCAACTCATGAATCACAATCAAAGCGATAATCATGAGCAGCATTACAGCACCATCCCAAGCTGTAAATGTTGCCGCACTATTGGGGACAGTCAGGAGGAACAACCATAGAGCCAGTGCCATAAAAGGAGCCATTACCAGGATAGCCAGGACATTCGCGGCCAAGACCCCCACGGTTAAATCATACTTGATATATCCGTTTGCAATCATTGTATCACAGATCGCATCGAAGTTTTTCTTCCTCTGCTGCTCTTTCCGAGACAGCTTCCGTTCTTTCTTTTGCATTTCTACCGCTCCTTGAATTTATTGTTTTTTATTCTACCATAAGTACAGTGGTTTGGAAATATCATTGCAGAGCGATTCAGTTAATTAGAATCCTTCCAGTCAATTCCGTCAATTAAATTGCAAGGGACAAGGCCAGATATTCAGGGCCTTGTCCCTTCACTTTTCGACGCATGCTCCCGGTGTTTCCTCGCCCACCGCTTTTTGCTCTGGCGCTTGCGTTTCTCCGCACAGCCTGGACAGTATAGGCAGTTGGGTCATGTTTACGAACACCGATTGTATCGGAACTTGTAAATTGTACCATATAAAAGGTTATAATCTTAAAATAAGTTGCTTTAAAATCACTTCCAGGTTTGAAATATCTTGGAGACCTTCCGCATACACATAGTCCTTCCACTTGTATCCGTTCCCAGAAACTTATATGATATTCCGGATACCTTCACATATCCGCCTTGCAACCAGAGGATTGTTCATCGTATATAAATGAATCCCTTCAACATCGCTGACCAGCAGATCAATGATCTGACTTAATGCATAGGACATTCCCGCATCAAAAAGCGCCTCCTTATTTGATTCATATGCCTGAATGATTTTTTGAAATCGTACCGGAAAGGTTGCACCACACATGGTAATCATTCGCTTTATTTGCGCGGCATTAATCACGGGCATGATGCCTGGAATTACCGGAGCCTGAATGTCGGCAATCCTGCAAGCCTCCTGAAAGCGAAAGAACGCATGATTGTCAAAACATAATTGTGACAGCAGCACCTCCGCGCCTGCGTTTACTTTTGCTTTTAAGTGCTTGATCTCACAGACCTTATCCTCCGATTCAGGATGACACTCCGGGTAACAAGCTCCTAAAAAACAAAAATCCCACTTGTCTTTCATGTACGCAATCAAATCCGATGCATGGAGAAACGATTCTTTTTCCCTCATATTCGGGTTTTTATCCCCACGAAGCGCAAGGACGTTTTGCAGACCGGCGTTGGTAAGAACTCTGGCAAACTCATCGATTTCTGCTTTATCATAGTGCAGACAGGTTAAGTGAACCACCGGCTCCACATGATATTCCTGCTTGATCCGTTTTGCAAGTTCTATGGTGCGGTTGCGGTTGGCACCGCCTCCCGCACCAAATGTTACGCTGATATAATCGGGATTCAATTCGCATAACACAGACAGTGTTTTGTCAATGTTCTTCAATTCACTGTCCTTTTTTGGGGGGAATATTTCAAAGGACAAGGTCTTTTTAGAAGGGGTTTCCTGATTCTGTTTTGTTTGATATAGTTCTGAAATCTTCATCTCGTTATGCGTCTTTCCGGATGACTTTTGCAGCCTCTACCATATGTGTAAGACTTTCCTCTGTTTCCGGTATCCCCCTTGTCTTTAATCCGCAGTCAGGATTGACCCATAGCTTGGTTCGGTCGATTTTGGTGAGCATGGTATGAAGGGCCACAACAATTTCCTCCACCGAGGGAACCCTTGGGGAATGTATATCATACACTCCTGGCCCCACTTCTGTTTCAAAGTTGTGTTCCTGCAACGAAGTCAGTATTTGTAAATCCGAACGGGATGCTTCAAATGTAATCACATCGGCGTCCATATCGTCAATCGCTGGAATAATGTCTGTGAACTCACTGTAACACATATGTGTATGGATTTGTGTTTCCGGGCGGACACCGCTGTGTGTCAGGCGGAACGCAGGAATGGCAAAATCCAAATATTCCTTTTTCCAGTCTGATTTCCGAAGTGGCAGCTTTTCCCGAAGGGCCGCCTCGTCAATCTGTATGATTTTAATTCCGTTCTTCTCCAAATCCAATACCTCATCCCGGATGGATAGGGCAATTTGGGAAATGGATTCCTTGATAGAAATATCCTCTCGTGGAAATGACCAGTTGAGGATGGTTACCGGGCCGGTGAGCATTCCCTTTATGGCTTTGTTCGTCAAGGACTGCGCATAGACAGACCACTCAATCGTAATGGGTTTTTCACGATAGACATCGCCCCATATAATAGGAGGCTTGACGCATCTCGTACCATAAGACTGTACCCATGCTTTTTCTGTAAATAGAAAGCCGCCTAATGCTTCGCCAAAATACTCTACCATATCGTTTCGTTCATATTCTCCATGAACCAGCACGTCCAGTCCGATTCCTTCCTGCCATCTGACGCACTCCGCAATTTTCTTTTTGGTAAACTCCTTGTATTCTGTTTCCGATACTTCGCCTTTGCGGTAAGAGGATCGCTTTGCTTTTACATCGTTTGTCTGGGGGAAAGAGCCAATGGTTGTAGTTGGAAATTCCGGCAGGGCAAGTTTCTGTTTTTGCAATACCTGCCGCTTGCCGCGACTGGGTTTTCTGATATAATCATCTTCGGTTATCCGGGAAAGCCTTTTATGCACCGCTTCATTCACGCAATCTCTTGCTTGCTCAAACAGCTTTTTGTTTTCCTGATAAGATGACGCTGCATGATAGTCCTCACATTGGGCAAGTTCTTTCAGCTGCGCAAGTTCGTCCAGTTTTTCTTCTGCAAATGCGAAATACGATGTATAGTGTTTGGATAACCTATGTTCATGCTTTAATGTGTAGGGAACATGCAGGAGTGAACAGGAGGTTGATAATACGCATTGGATGTTTTTGGCTTGCAATGTCTTTACCATCCGCAAGGTTGGCTCATAATGGTTCTTCCAAATATTTTTTCCGTTAATTACCCCGGCAAATAACCGCTTATCCTGCGGAAAACCATATTCCTCAATCAAGGAAACGTTCTTTTTTCCCTCAATCAAATCCAAGCCAATCCCGTCAAAGGGCATGGCAAGCAGCTCCTGATAAAAATCCCTGACATCTCCGAAATACGTTTGCAACAGAACATGGCACTTTCTTTTTTCGGAAAGAATCGCATCATACAGTTGCCGGAATAGGGCAATATCTTCCTGAGCCATATCCTGCACAAGAGCCGGTTCGTCAAACTGAATCCATGGGATTCCAATTTCTTCACACGAGCGAAGAAAGGCCTGATAGGCTTTCGCAACGGAACCTGCAATATCCTGCAAGCTTTTTTTGCCTGTATATCGGCATAATTTAAGTAAGGTATAGGCACCGATTATAACAGGTTTTGTTTCAATTCCCAGAGCTTTTGCTTCTTTGTATTCTTCAAACGGCTTGTTCCCGGCAAGCGTGATTTTCATATCATCCTCGATTTCAGGAACAATGTAATGGTAATTGGTATTAAACCATTTTTTCATCGCAAGAGCCTTGACATCTCCATAAGTTCCCTGGTATCCTCGTGCCATTGCAAAATAGGTATCCAAATCCGACAGGTTCAATTCCTTGTAGCGTTTGGGAATGAGGTTGAATAAAACCGCTGTGTCCAGCACCATATCATAATATGAAAAGTCATTACAGGAGATATAGTCAATGCCAGCCTGTCTCTGTGTATTCCAGTGTTTGGCCCGTAGCTCTTTTCCTGTCTGGAGCAATTCCTCTTCGGAAATTTCCTTTTTGAAATATTTCTCAGAAGCGAACTTTAATTCCCGTAATGTTCCGATTCTGGGAAATCCGATTACTGATGTCTGCATCATTTCCTCCTTTGTCCTATCCCTTATCTCGTAGTAGAATCTTCCAACTCAAACGAGAATGGGGAACCTGTGAAATCAAACCGGCTATACGCCAGATATGATCGTTGTTATCAGTATAAATCACAGGACTGGATTTGTATAATAGATATAAACATCGGCTATCCATAGTTTTAAACTATGGATAGCCGATGATCAATCCATGAGGAGGGAAGAATTAGACGCTTTCACGATAATTTGACTTGCGGACTGCCCTGTGTTCGGCATCTACATAGTGTTTCAATGCCTCCAAGTAGGTCGTTCCCAACCTACTGATGCTACCTTTTTGGTGAGTAATATAACCAATGCGCATGTGGCTTTCTTCTGCGAGAGGAACCGCGATAATATCCTTGCCATTCAACTGTTCATCAATCACACCGCTGCATACCGTATATCCGTTTAACCCAATTAAAAGATTAAATAACGTTGCCCTGTCCCGTACCCGGATCTGTTTTTTTCGTTCTGAAACCGAGAAAATTTCTTCGGAAAAATAGAAGGAATTATGCTCCCCCTGCTCGAAGGATAGATAGGGATATGGGGCAAGCTGCTCGTTGGTTAGGATGGAACGGTCGGCAAACGGATGGTTTCGGCTGATAAACACATGCGGGGTTGCCACAAACAAAAGATGGAATTTCAAATCGTGGGATTTCAAAATCTTACTGAGCACTGCTTCGTTAAAATCATTCAGAAACAGGATACCGATTTCACTCTTCATGTGGGCCACATCCTCAATAATCTCATAGGTCTGTGTTTCCCGAAGAGAAAAATCATATTCATCCTGCCCGTATTCCTTAATTAGATCCACAAAGGCATTCACCGCAAAGGAGTAGTGCTGTGTGGAAACGCAAAACTGCTTTTTCCCACCATCGCGTCCTTTATACTTATCTTCCAGAATCGCCGCCTGTTCCAATACCTGCCGGGCATAACCTAAGAAATCTTCTCCTTCTTTGGAAAGGCGGATTCCTTTCTTTGTTCTGTGGAAAATTAGAATCTTCATCTCTTTTTCCAACTCACGGATGGCATTGGTAAGGCTTGGTTGTGAAATAAAGAGCTTGTCCGCTGCTTCTGTAATCGTTCCGGTTTCTGCCACTGCTACTATATACCGTAACTGTTGTAAGGTCATTGTGTTCACCCGCTTTCTAAGAAAACCAAGGCATCGTATCTTGCCAATATATGATTACCGCACCCAATATTGCATGAATTAGTATAACATGAATTTTTCTTGTTTCATAGGTTAGTCGTAGGATTAGCCACTTAAAATAAAAAGTAAATATCGTTTGAAGAAGTAGACGTATTAACACTGGATCACCTATCCAATCAAAGGAAAGTACCTCGATATTCCATTCGCATCGTGGTAAATGTATTATGTGTGATAGGCGTTGTAGGTCTGCTCTTTTTTCTTGCATTGGGTCTTTTCGCTAATTAAATGACATAAAATCGGAACATATTATCAAGTGAAAAGGACAAGGCCCGATGTTCAGGGCCTTGTCCCTTCGCTTTTCTATGCATGTTCCCTGTGTTTTCTCGCCCACCGTTTTTTGCTCTGGCGCTTGCGTTTCTCGGCACAGTCTGGACAGTATAGACAGTTGGGCCGTCTGGGAGAAAACAGCGTCCCGCATTCCCGGCAACGCAACGCCCGGCTCCGCTCCATCAGCTCGGCATAAAGTGCCGCGTCCAACGGGAGGACGGCTGCCTGAAACCATCGGCACAGCACGGAATAGGAAATGCTCTGCACACAGACACATTCCTCGCCATCGTCCAGCAGGAGGCAGTTTCCGTCACAGTAATTACAACACTCATGCGTGAGCCGCCGGGCCTTGCGGTACTGGCGGTAATTCATTCTCGGTATGTTCATATCTCCTGTATCCGCTCCTTTCCCGGCGTCACCCGCAAAATGCTATCCACATTCTGCTTGATAATGCCGTATTCTTTCAGCTCTTTCTTTACCTCGTTATACTGTTCTGACAGCCGTTCCCGTTCTCCGTCCAGCTTTTTATACTCGGCTTTGAGCGCATACAGATTGTGGAACTTCTTCACCCCTGCCTCTTTGAGCGCCTTTGCCGCCGCCTCATACAAGATCAGTTGGCTTTCATGCTGCCGCCGGAATGCGGCCTTGTCTTTGGCATTTCGCAGTTCCAGCGCCACAGGCCGGAGCTGCTTGTAGGCGGAGAGGTTTTTTATCAGCAGCGCCATTTCTCCAAGGCGGCGCTCCACAGCTTTCAGGGCAGCGGCGGCTTCGTCATTGGCTGTGCTGATCTCGTCCAGCCTGCTTTCCAAGCTCTCGTAGCTTTCAATCTGGTGTTCCGTCAGGAAGTTTAAGGCTTTGGCGGCCTGCTTCAAGTTGTAGAGCTTCGCCCACCGCGCATAGCCCGCCGATTGCTGGGCCTTGATATTGTTTTCAATCTCAATCCGCAAGGAAATTCTCTGTTCCGCTTTCCGCTTCTGCCCTCTGTCTACAGCCAGCCCCTTGATACGCCGGGTAATGGCTTCTTCCGTGTAGTCCTCACCCAGCGTCTTGCAGCGGGTGAAGCGGTCTTGACCGGGAGCGCGGAAAGAAACGAATTTGCCCGGTTTGATTTCATAGCCCTGCGTCTGCATGAACCGCAGGAAGTCGTCAAAGTCTTTGGCCTGCGGGATAGCGGCGTCGATGGCAATTTTCAGTTTGGCTTTCCAGCTCTTTCCCTTGCGCTGTGCGTCCCATTCGGCGTAGGACTTGCCCTTGTCCTTGCCCGGCTTCACCACGGACAGACCGTGTTCCCTGCACAGCCGGTCACTGGTTCGCCGGATATAGGCATAGCTGCGGCGATTGGAAATGTACTTGCGCTGGTTCACCATATCCACGGCGCAAAAAATGATGTGATTATGCAGATGCCCCTTATCTATGTGGGTGGTGATTACATAGGGATATTTCCCGCCCAGCACTTCATCGGCAAGCTGCCGCCCGATCTCATGGGCCTGCTCCGGCGTGTTTTCGCCCGGCTCAAAGGCTTGTATCAGGTGGTGAGCCAGATTGTTGCCTTTCTTGAACGCCTGATCTAACAGCATTTGAAATTCAATGTCCGCCGTTTCGTAGGAACAGCCAAAGGACGATACCAGCATTTTATCGTCCGTCTTGTCCGGGTTTTCGATGTAGTCAAGGGCTGCTTTCAGATTTACCTTGATAGGATGGATCTTTGTAACTGCCATATCTGTGCCAGCGCCCCCTTGATGTCCTCCACGTCCTGCGCGTACACAGCCCCGGTACTGTTGATACGCCTTGCAATCTGGTTGACGTTGACGCCGATCTTTTGAAGCTCCGCAGTCTGCGCCCGGATGTCGCTGGTGTCCACATGGACAATATAGCCGTCAATCAGCATTTTCCGGGCGTAGGCAGAAAAATTCATTGTGCCGAGCTGGGCCATCTTCTCTTGAATGAGCGCCCTTTCCTCCGGCGTCACGGGGACGCGCAGCACAAACTTCCGTGTTCGGTTTGCCATTTTCTCACCTTCTTTCATTCAGGGGTTTGGGGACTTCCCCAAGGTACAAACGGGAAGCCGTTTGCCGGGAGTGTGGCTACACTCCCTATGCTTGCTGTTTTTCTTTTCCTCCACTCCTAATACTCTGAGAAGCCATCAAACTACCCGCAAAATAGCGCTTTGGAAAGAAAAATTTGCAAAAAAATAAGAGGCCCTTGGCCTCCATACAACAAATGATAAACAAATGCCGAATCCGTTTGACGCATTCGCTTGACGGTCCGTGTCTACAGCACATCGTTAAACTTACCCGTTCTTTTGTTTTACCTTTGCAGAGAATACGGTATAAAAGATTCTGTCATACTACTTTCATACTATCAATTTAGAAGAGGTAAAACACGATGAAACAAAATTACAATGAAATCTTGCGGGAGTACCGCATCTACTTGACCGAACATGAAAAATCTCACGCAACCATACAAAAGTATGTTCGTGAGTTGGTTTGGTTTCTTTCATTTTTACAGGGGGAAGAACCTACAAAAGCAAAGGTGCTGGAATATCGAGAGCAACTGCAACAGAGCCACCATGCCCGCACCGTAAATGCCAAGCTGTCCGCCATCCATTCCTATCTGGACTACCTGGGGCTGGCGGCCTGCAAGGTGAGGTTTTTGAAAATCCAGCATACGGTATTTGTGGATGACAGCCGAGATTTGACCGAAGCGGAATACCACCGCTTGTTAGACGCTGCCAAAAGGAAAAAGGACAGCCGCCTGTATCATGTGATGCTTGCCATTTGCACCACCGGAATCCGGGTCAGTGAGCTTTCCTTTCTGACTGTGGAGGCATTGCACAAAGGAAAAGCGGAAATCCGCATGAAAGGCAAAATCCGCACCATTCTCTTGACAAAAGAGCTGTGCCGGAAATTGAACGCCTATGCCAAAGAAAAAGGCATCCGAACGGGGTATCTGTTCTGCACCCGTACCGGAAAGCCCTTAGATCGAAGCAATATCTGTCATGATATGAAAAAGCTGTGCCGGGCGGCGCGGGTAAATCCTGAAAAGGTCTTTCCCCACAATTTGCGGCACTTGTTTGCAAAATGCTATTATGCCATCAAAAAGAATCTGGCATATCTTGCGGATATTTTAGGACACGCCTCCGTGGACACCACGCGTATCTATGTAGCTATGGGCACACGGGAACATGAGCGAACCTTACAGCGGATGCATCTGATCTCATAGCACCACGGAATAATGATTCTGTGGTTCCATGGCCCCCTTGCTCAGTTACAAGTAGAACTGATTAGCTCTATTATAAGTGTATCAGAGCAGATTTTCAACCATTTATTACATATAGAACAGCAAAATAAATACGAAAAATAGACCTGCACCGCGAAATATGTGCGCAGGTCTGCTTTTTATGCCTGTCAGAACGCCCTTAGTTGATTAAAATAATAATTTTCTTCCTAGAAGCAGTAACGATTACCCCAGAATCATTATTCTGCGGTAATTGAATCGTTCAGAAAAGGAAAGTTTGTGGTTAGGATATTCCCTTTGAAATGGCAGGAGGTGAATAAAGTGGAAGAAAGATGGTCGGTAGAATTGTTGGAGTGCTTGGCCCAGAAGGCCGGATGTGGGTATCTGTCGGATTTGCGGTATCTCAGCCCATGGGAGCAATTCCATCTGTCCAGGGAGCTTTTACATGTTCCTTCGGAAGCCTTTTCGCTAAAAACGTGGAATGACGCCTTGGCTTATCTGACGGGTCTTTCCCAGCAAGCGGATGCATCCGCCGCGAAAGAAACGTTGATGAAGCATCTATCGGAACACTGTAGCGGTTTGCAACGTCATCCGAGCCGAGAATGAATTTGAATAGAAAGGTGGTTAGAATGCTATGCAAATTACTGTTGTAGGCGCAGGTTATGTGGGGTTATCTCTTGCCACTCTGTTAGGCCAAAAGCATGAAGTAATAGTGCTTGATATTGATGAAGAAAAGGTTGCGAAAGTTAATTCCCGTATTTCTCCCGTTCAGGACGTATATCTCGAAAAGTTTTTTGCCGAAAGAAAACTAAATTTGACAGCCACTGTAGATACGGCAATAGCATATAAAGACGCCGAGTATGTAATTATTACAACACCTACTAATTATGAGGATGAAACCAATAGCTTTGATACTCATGCGGTTGATTCCACCATAGAAATTTGTATGGCAAATAATGATCATTGCATTATGATCATCAAAAGTACGGTTCCTGTTGGGTATACAAGGAGTGTGCGAAAAAAATATAACACCAGCCACATTCTATTTTCCCCTGAATTTTTAAGAGAAACGAAAGCCCTATACGACAATTTGTACCCTTCCAGAATTGTTGTTGGTACAGATATTGCAGACCCTGCTATGGTTATCCATGCACAGGTTTTTTCAACCATCTTGCAAGAGTGCGCAAATAAAGAAGATATTCCCGTCTTGATTATAGGGCTTGATGAAGCAGAAGCCGCTAAACTTTTCGCTAATACTTATTTAGCCATGCGTGTTGCGTTCTTTAACGAATTGGATACCTTTGCAGAAATGAATGGGTTAAGTACAAAGAACATCATAGATGCAATTTGTCATGATCCTCGAATTGGTAAGCATTATAACAATCCATCTTTTGGCTATGGCGGATATTGCCTCCCGAAAGATACAAAGCAGTTGAAATCAAGTTTTCATGATATTCCTGAAAATTTGATTACCGCTGTGTGTCAGGCAAACCACACCAAAAAAGGCCATGTCATAAAGGGAATTCTGAATAAACATCCTGGCACAGTTGGTATTTACCGCTTAACGGCAAAGTCTAATTCTGACAATTTCCGTTCAAGTGCTGTTTGGGGTGTTATGGAGGGGCTTTCCAAAGAAAAACAAGAAATTGTAATATATGAACCCTTATTAGGCGATGCCGCAGAGTTTATGGGTTATAAGGTTGTACATTCTTTTGCGGAGTTTAAGCGTTCATGTGATGTTATTGTTGCTAATAGAGTTTCCAGTGAACTCTCGGAAGTTATGTATAAGGTTTATACAAGAGACATCTTTGGAAGAGATTGACCCGGCGAGGCGGTGATTGTAATGTACACATTTTTCTTGATGGTCGAGGATTATATCAAAACTCATAACCTTCACCTCTTTATGTTTTTCTTCGCATTCATTTTCATTCGATGGGGAATAGTATTTTTCCATGCTATTCGATATAAGCCATATGATTATGAAGATAAAGAAATAAATTATTTTACATCGGTGCTGCTCCCAGTCGTTGACGAACCATTAGATCTATTTTATAGTGTTCTGATGAAAATAGCACGCCAGAATCCGTCTGAGATTATAGTTGTCATTAATGGGCCAAAAAACGAGGGGCTTGAAAACCTGTGTGTAGATTTCAACAGGAATTTACCAATTTGCTTTACTCCTATTCAGCATTATTATACACCTGTTGCCGGTAAGAGAAATGGGATCCGTGTGGCAATGGAGCACATTAATCCGAATTCCGATATAACAGTGCTTGTGGATAGTGATACGGTATGGACAGAGGATACTTTGTCCGAGTTGCTGAAGCCTTTTGCTTGTGATCAAAAAATTGGCGGTGTTACAACCAGACAGAAAATACTTGATCCTGACCGCAAACTCGTAACCATGTTTGCAAATTTGCTTGAAGAGATCAGAGCTGAAGGAACGATGAAAGCAATGAGCGTTACAGGCAAAGTGGGCTGCCTTCCCGGCAGGACAATTGCTTTCCGTACTCAGATTTTGAAAGATGTGATGTATGACTTTATGAATGAGACATTCATGGGATTTCACAAAGAAGTATCCGATGACAGAAGCCTCACAAACCTGACGCTCCGAAAGGGGTACAAAACAGTTATGCAAGACACCTCAGTAATTTATACAGATGCGCCCACCGAATGGAAAAAATTTATCAGGCAGCAGTTAAGATGGTCGGAAGGTTCACAGTATAACAATCTGAGAATGACTCCTTGGATGTTAAAAAACGCCAAGCTGATGTGCTTTATTTACTGGTCAGATATGATTAGTCCGATGATGCTGGTTAGCGTTTATGCCAATACTATAATTTGCAAGGTGTTAAATATACTTGGCTGCGCGATTCCAACATTGGCATATACCGCTCCATGGTGGCAGATCATTCTCTTTATTCTTCTTGGTTGTATCATTAGTTTTGGTTCACGAAATATTAAGGTTATGAGAAGTGTGAAGTGGTATTATACATTACTGCTTCCAGTATTCATCCTTGTTTTAACTGTTGTCATGGTTCCTATCCGATTGCTAGGCCTTATGCTCTGCTCTGACGATATGGAATGGGGCACCCGGAAATTGGAGGAGGACAATGATAAAGTGGAAGTTCCTTAATTGCATTTGTATATTCGCGGCTGCTATATTTATATTATGGGTTGGTTGCAACGAACAGCCTGTCGATACCGAGAAGGCCGATGGCTCTGACAGCATTGCGTCTATTGAGGCTCCGAGTAATAGTCAAGCTACACTGGAAGAACCAACTACGGAATCTATTGTAACAGAATCCTCAGTTGTCGAGTCTGAATATTATCCTATTACAGAGGGACAAAGATATTTGGGCGTTTATGTTCAAGGCCCCGAAGAGACTGATGTTTTAGCTGACAGCATCAATACTTTAGCTTGGTTTGATCGTTTTGATCAGACAAGTGATTACAAGATTTCTTTATGTTTAGACGACAATAAATATATAGCGTTTATCACTTTGCAGCCTACCGACTGGGACTTAAAATTGGTTTCTGACGGGTATTATGATGATTTAATTATTGAATATTTTAAGAAACTCTCTTCGGATAACAGAGCCAATACAGAACTTTTTGTTCGATTAGCGCATGAAATGGAAATGAGGCCCTCTTACAAATCTGGTTGGTACAGTTGGCAAACAGATGATGCTCACGCATATGTAAACGCTTGGGTTCACATTGTGAACTTGGGTAGGGAATATGCTCCCAATGTTAAGTGGGTATGGTCTCCCAACAGGGCAGACGAATACACAACGAAATATTATCCAGGTGATGAGTATGTTGATTATGTCGGATTGACATTGAATAACACATTGGATTCCCGTGAGAGTTTTCAGCAATTCTATGAAAATGAAGGTCAAAGAGACTATTTGGAAGCATATAATAAGCCAATTATTTTTGGAGAGATCGCGGAGCATAGCACCAGTGATGAAGTTCGCAATGAATACATACAATCTGTTTTTGATTATCTTGGAACCTACGATAAATGCATCGGTTTTATTTTCTTAAATCAAGATATAGAAAGTGCAAGACAATACAAGTTTACAGATTGCGAATTGATATTAGATACATTTATTGAGAATGCGAGGGATTACATTTGTGCGAAATAAGAAGTTTACAAAGTATCAGATCATGACGAGAGTTGGAACGATTATCAGCATTTTACTGTTTGTTGTCCTTGGATTTTGTATCGAAGTTATTTTCTAAAAAAATGGAGAAAGTGAAAGATGGAACATCAAACCAAAGGAACGTTGCGCAATCAGGCCGTCATTACATCAGCCGGATCGCCCCGAGCAACCACACCGCGGTTCGTAAGGTATTGGATGGGAGCAATTCCCCCTAACGCTGATCCCATTGGCGGTTTCAGGAGGGAGCCGTCATGTGTAGAACGGGATATCGACCAACGGAAATGGGAGTAACACCGTTAAAAAAACATCCCCCGGCCCGTGGGAAATGTGGCCGGAACCATGAATTTGCGTATGCAATAAAATATCATACTATTTTTTTGTTCGCCCGGAGGGTTTATGCCCTTCCGGGCGAATTTTGTTATTTCCTTCGGCCCGCTCTATCGGTCAAACACTTTTTCAAAATTTTTTTAAAAAAGTGGTGTTTGGCGGGTAGCTGGAGGCCTTTCAACAGTAACTTTGGCGGAAAGGGAGAAAACCACCGAAATCCCCCACAGAAAGGGGGTGAAAAGATGGAAACGATCCCCCGCAATGATTTTATCCTGCGGCACCGCTATGATGCTTTCTGCAAAGCGGTACTCCGCAATGAGGCTAAAAGCTACTGGTCGGAGATGGCGCATCGCCACGAACGTGAAAAGTCGCTGGATGCTCTGACACAAGAGGAAATGGACAAGCTCTCAGTCGTGGATGATTACCCCAGCGACAGCTACGTTTTTTCGTCGTATGGGTATGACCTGCTGATCGACAACGAGCTTGTAGCCGAGGCGTTCGCCAGCCTGCCGGAACAGGAACAAAGCATTTTGATTTTGCACTGTGTTCTGGATTTGGCAGACGGAGAAATCGGCAGCCTCATGGGAATGTCCCGCAGCGCCGTACAGCGTCACAGGACAAGGACCCTGAAACAGTTGCGTATGAAATTGATGGCGTTCATGCCAGAGGGAGGTAAACGCGGATGAAGGAACCTACATTCAACGGCAGAGAGCTTCTTCCCCTTTCGGTGATGGAAGCTGCCCACGCTGGGGATGCAATGGCTATGGAGCAAGTGCTGCGGTACTATGAGGACTACATAAACAAGCTCTGCATCCGCACCTTGTATGACAGCAACGGCATCCCCTATGTGTGCGTGGACGAGTATATGAAGCACCGTTTGGAAATCAAGCTCATTCATTCCATCATCGTTGCCTTGAAGTAACGACCCGGCCACGGTAACGGAAATGTCTTATTACTCTCTTTCCGCATTTCCGCCGGCTCGGTGGCTGATGTATGTACCTTGACAAATACGCCCGCAGGACAATGGCGGCGCGTCATAGGGCATACGGACACATTCTGTCTACACCGAGCCGGACGGCGGGTGCGCCATGATGCTGGTTTCTACGAAAACAGCGGAGCGACAACCACCCAGCCGCAAAATAAGCGTAGCTGCTTATGGGCGATGACGTGCAGGCAGGACAATGATACTCCCTTACAGCCACAGTCCGAGCGTTAAAAGCGTCACAGGCAATGGGTAGGGCCGTGTGAGAACCACACGGGGGTGAAAAGCCCGTGGAGCTGGGCCGCCAGCCGTCCGTGTTTTGCCCACATTTACAAGGAACCTTTGCTTTGAACAGAAGGAGGCCATATTATGAGTAATAACGATGTGCCTATTTGGGAAAAGTATACGCTTACCATTGAGGAAGCGTCGAAATATTTTCGCATTGGAGAAAACAAACTGCGTCGGCTTGCCGAGGAAAACCCATCCGCTGGCTGGGTGATTTTGAACGGCAACCGCATCCAGATCAAACGGCAAAAATTTGAAAAAATCATTGATTCTCTTGACACAATCTAGTGAAAAAGAGCCTTGACTATGCTATAATACTCTTAAAGCGTGTCAAGGCTCTTTCCGTCATGGAAAGGAGCATGACGAAATGTCAAAAAAAGAACGAGATGAAAAAAGGCGGGACAGCAAAGGCCGCCTTTTGAAATCTGGAGAGAGCCAGCGAACAGACGGAAGATACGCCTACAAATATACGGATACCTTTGGAGAACCGAAGTTTGTGTACTCATGGAAGTTAGTCCCTACGGACAAAATCCCTGCCGGAAAACGCCCGGATATTTCTCTGCGTGAGAAAATCAAGCAGATACAAAAAGACCTTGACGATGGGATTGACACCATCGGTAAGAAAATGACCGTGTGCCAGCTATATGAAAAGTATATCCGGCAGCGGGGCAATGTGAAACGGGGAACCCATAAGAGCCGCCAGCAGTTAATGAAACTTCTGTCCGAGGATAAAATCGGAGGGGCCAGCATCGACAGCGTGAAGCTGTCTGACGCCAAAGAATGGGCCTTGCGTATGCAGGAAAAGGGCGTGGCCTATCATACCATCTGCAACGGCAAGCGTTCCCTGAAAGCCATTTTTCACATGGCCGTACAGGACGATTGCCTCCGCAAGAATCCCTTTGACTTCCAGATCAATGAGGTTATCAACGACGATACCGTACCAAAGGTGCCGCTTACCCCTGCACAGGAAAAGGAGCTTTTGGGCTTCATGCAGAGTGACCCCGTTTATGCCAAGTATTATGACGAGGTATTGATTCTGCTGGAAACCGGACTTCGCGTTTCCGAACTCTGCGGCCTGACGCCTGCCGACCTGAATTTTGACAAGCGGTTTGTGAATGTAGACCACCAGCTTTTGAGAAGCACCGAGGACGGCTACTACATCGAAGCGCCAAAGACAGACAGCGGTTATCGCCAGGTGCCTATGAGCGCAGCGGCCTACAAAGCATTTCAGCGTGTGTTGCACAGGCGAAAGGACGGCAAAGGCGTTGTGGTGGACGGGTATAAGGGATTCCTGTTCTTAAATCGGGACGGACTGCCGAAAGCGGCTGTCAACTATGATTCCATGTTTCAGGGCCTTGCCAAGAAGTTCAACAAGTTCCATGCGGAACCGCTGCCGGAGGTCATGACGCCACACACCATGCGGCATACATTCTGTACCAGAATGGCAAATGCGGGCATGAACCCCAAGGCATTGCAGTACATTATGGGGCATTCCAATATCGTTATGACGCTGAACTATTACGCCCACGCCACGTTCCATTCCGCACAGGAGGAAATGGAACGGCTGCAAGCCAAGTCACAGACCGCCGCCGCAGTCAACGCGCAGCCTGCGTCAGAGAGCGCCCAGGAATCCAAGGCCGCATAAGATACGCAGAATGTACTACTGTTTGTACTACGTTTGAGAACGAAAACATGAGGGGTAATAAGAATGTTTGTGAGGTTCTTCCGATAGGAAAAATGCCGGAAAAGCCCGAAGTTAAGGGCTATACCGGCATATAAGAACATCTAACGAGATAATTGGAAATCTATTAAATGATTCTACAAAAACTTTTGCTGCTGAGAGTTCAGGGTCTAGTGAATAAGGAGGAAAAACATGCAGAGTATTAATTTTTCTGATAACCTTAAGTCTTTTTCGATTAATGGAGATGAGAACCGGGTAATTCGTTTCAATCCGGCTGACCCTAATATTCTTGTTCGGGCCGATGCGGCACAGAAGAGAATAACGGAAAAGCAAAGTCAGATAGAATCTGTTAAGTTGATGCCTGATGGTGCACCAGTTGAAAATCCAACAGAGCAGGTCAGAAGGCTTCTGAAAGAGTTTGATGATCTGATTCGCGATGAGATCAATTATATTTTCAATTCCGATGTATACGATACTGTATTTGCAGGGCAGTCCCCGTTGTGTATTGTAGGAGAAAAGAAAGAATTTTTATTTGAAGCATTTTTGAAAGCGGCGATGCCTATCATTCGGGAAGGTGTCGACGAATTCAACGTTGGAAGTCAGCACCGCATCGAGAAATATACCAGGGAGTACAGCAAATGATCGGCCGGCTGCCGACGACCCTGGAGGTAGCCGGGAAGAAAATGGAGATTCGAACCGATTTCCGTGACATTTTGGTAATTATGCAGGCTTTTAATGATCCTGAACTTCTTCCAGAAGAGAAATACGAGGTAATGCTTGAAATATTGTTTATGACTCCGGAAGAGATACCAGAAAGCGCATATCCGGAGGCAGTTCGTCAGGCATTATGGTTCCTCGACTGCGGTCAGGAAGCAGATGACAAGAAGCCATCTCGTAAGGTAATGGATTGGGAGCAGGACGAACCAATTTTATTTCCTGCAATCAATAAGGTGGCCGGCCGTGAGGTCCGTGCAGCAGAATATATGCATTGGTGGACCTTTATGGGGTACTTTATGGAGATTGACGACGGAACCTTTTCTATGGTCCTCGGTATACGACAGAAACGGGCAAGGGGAAAGAAACTGGAGAAATGGGAACAGGAATTTTATCAGGCGAATAAAGCCATGTGCGACATTAAAACGAAGTATACCGCAGAAGAACAGGAAGAAATTGATTATTGGAATAAGCTATTGGGATAGGCGCCGTATGGCGTCTTATTTTATGCCCGGAAGTGAGGTGAGAGCATGGCGGCTGATGGAAGCTTAAAATTTGACACAAAGGTTAATACAGAAGGCTTCGATGCTGGAATGAGTACGCTAACAAAAGCAGTTGAAAGGCTTTCAGGATTAATCGAAGACTTGTCTAAAAAAATGGATGGAGGATTTACCGGAGCAGGTAACACGGCCGCCTCCACCGCGAAAGATATTGATACCGTCGCGGAGTCAGCGAAGAAGGCACGAGAAGAAGTAGAACGCCTGAACAAAGAAAAGGCTGCAACATTTACAGGAACGATCACAAACAATAACGCTTCGCCTTCTTCCATTCCGGATGACGGAAAACGATATGATATTTATGGTAACGATGTTGACGAAATAATTGCCAGAAATAAGGCTATTGAAGAATCGGCCAGAGAGGCCGCCGCTGCGGAGAATAAGGCTTTTGAAGAAGCGAAACAGGGGCCGACCATGTTACAGAACACACTGGAAATCCTCAAGCGGACAATATCAGACATACCAACTATTGCATCGTCAACAGGCCATGTAATTATGGGGGCGTTTGATTCTGGAAATCAAAGTGTAATAGCGCTGGTGGATAAGATTGACCTGTTGAAGGAGCATCTGTATTCTCTTGAGAAATCAGGATCTTATTTCGGAGATCCTGAATATGATAAGACCTATGGAGAATTGCAGAAAGCAATAGTCGCACTGAATTCTTATAAGAAGGAACTGGAAGGGACTGGAACCGTTCAGAAGAAGGTAGATTCATCAGGCAAAAAAATGAATAAAACGCTGGCTGCTACAAATAAGACAGCAATCCCGCTTACCAAAAGTATTTTAAAGTTATCCAATATGTTTAAGCTGATGCTGATCCGTATGGCAATGCGAACGGCCATAAAGGCAGCTAAAGAGGGATTCGAAAATCTGACCCAGTATTCAGATGAGACGAACAAAAGTATTTCCATGCTCGTTTCTGCCAACACCCGACTGAAAAACAGTTTTGCTACAGCATTTGCTCCAGCTCTTGAAGCAGCAGCCCCAGCGTTAAAGGAAATGATTGATCTTCTGTCAGTGGGGGCAACCTACGCGGGACAGCTTGTAGCAGCATTAACTGGAAAAGCAACATTTGTGAAGGCTGTAGATGTTGAGGAAAATTATGGAGAGGCATTAAAAGACAGTAATTCGGAACTGAAAAAGAAGGAGAAACTGAATCAAAAGTTGGCTTTTTCCTTTGACGATCTGATCCAGGCACAGAAAAAATCAGAAGATGGCTATATAGGCCCGACACCGGATCAGATGTTTGAAACGGTGGAGATCGAGAATGACATTAAAGATTTTGCAGCTGTCGTAAAGGGAGTCTTTTCAGATTTGTTTGACCCGTTGAAACAATCATGGATGGAGAATGGTCCAGAAGTAAATGAGGCTGTCCATGCGGCTCTCAGCAGCATGAAAAACCTCGCGTTGGACGTCGGAGCATCATTTTTACAGGTGTGGAAGAATGAGGGCTACGGACAGAAAATAACAGATGATCTGCTGATTACGTTCGCAAACCTCGCATTTACAGCAGCTAATCTGTGCGATCAGTTGGATAAAGCCTGGACTAGTGGCGATCTGGGCGTGTCAATTATGCGTCACTTGGGGGATCTGGTGCTTGAGGTGACTGGATTTTTCCGCGATGCATCTGGAGAAATAAGAGATTGGTCAGCAACGCTTGATTTCGCGCCATTGCTTAAATCGTTTGATGAGGTACTGGTGAGCTTAAGACCAATCGTAAGTAAAATAGGTGATGTCTTGCTTTGGCTCCTGAAAGATATTCTTCTCCCGATCGCAAAATGGGGGATTGAAAATGGTATTCCGGCGGCGTTTGATCTGATTTCGGCGGCATTGAAGGTTTTAAACAGTATATTAGATGCATTGAAACCGTTGGCAATGTGGTTGTGGAAAGACTTCTTGCAGCCGTTTGGTGAATGGACTGGAAAAATAATTATAGAAGCATTGAAAAAAGTTACAGAATGGCTTACAAAGTTTTCTGACTGGATATCAGAACATAAACAACTGATAGAAGATGTAACAATCGTTGTGCTTGGATTTTTTGCGGCATTTGCATTTGAAAGCTTTGTCTCGGGTGTAGGAAATATGCTAAGCGTTCTTCCAAACTTAATTGGGGTACTCGGGAGCCTTGTAGGTAAACTTGATCCCCTTACACTCTTGTTGGGATTGGTTATTAGCCTTGCTGCTTATGTTGCTACCGCATGGGACGATATGACACCGGATGAGAAGCTTGCATCAAAAATTTTAGCGGTTGCGGGGGCAATCGGACTAATTGTAGCTGAAATCGGACTTCTACTCCATGACCCATTAATGCTAGGCATAGGAGTAGCGATAGCTGCAATAGCCGGAATTGCAATAGCCGGAATTGCTTCATCGGCAAAGAGTCGGGCGGGTGCTTATTCAAGCGGATCATACAGCCCATATAATACTTATAGCCTTGGAGATGTGAGCAGTTACAGAATGCCGCGCCTCGCAACAGGTACGGTGGTTCCGCCTCGCGCTGGGGAGTTTGCGGCAATCCTTGGAGACAATAACCGGGAAACTGAAGTTGTTTCTCCTTTGTCAACTATAGAACAGGCTCTTGATAATGTCATGGCGAAGTATATGGGAGAAGGAGGAAACAGGCGGCCTATGCAGATTGATTTAATCATCAATGGCCAGCGGTTTGCACGGGCAGTCTATGAGGCGAATAACCAGGAACGGCAGCGTGTCGGCGTAAGAATGATAACGGAGGGATAGATAATATGTCAGAAAATGTTTTTTCAATAGACGGCGTAGATCTCCGGTTGAATGTCACAAAGCTAGATCGTGAGTTTTCTGTTACGGACACCGAAAACTCCGGCCGTCTGAAAAACTATGAAATGTACCGGGAGATAGCCGGGACTTTTTACAACTACACCATGGAGATTGAGCCGATCACACAGTATCGTGAAGATTATGATACCTTTTACCAGATGATATCAGCTCCGGAAACAAAGCATCGACTGGTAGTCCCATACGCGCAGAAAACGCTTGAGTTTGAGGCTTACGTGACCAAAGGTAAAGACAGCCTGCAGCGCCGTGGAGATAAAAATCTATGGCATGGCTTGTCAGTGTATTTTGTAGCCATGTCACCACAAAGGAGGCCGTGATATGTTTTTGAAGCAGTCAATCCGGTCTGATGCGACGGATCAGAGTGGTATTAAAATCGTTTACGATGATGTGGCACCGTATGCAAAAGAAAACAGTAATCCGCAGGTAATTGATGCAGGACTATGCCCCGGAGCAGATACGTTTCCGGGGCCGGAGGTGTATCCGGCGCCTACAGTTATCAGAAATACTTTTCCCGATCTTAAACGCGATGACTTAAAATATCCTGGATATGCGTTATGTCTGCCCCGGTTTGCGCTACTCAATGGCGACTATATAAACTTTCCGGATGACGCGCAGGGGTATGGTTTTATCAGTGATGAGATATCAGATTCCAATGGACGTTTTGAATATACAATGACTCAGGAACCGACATTGCCGGGTGAGTATCCATCAATATTTTTATACCCTTCTCCGGGCCTGGAAAAGGAGATCAAAACGCCGACACTTGAGATCACATTTAACCGTAAATTTACGAGTGTTGGTCTCCTGCTTACTTTTAACGATATGTCAGGAGATTTTGCGAGCCGGATAAATGTCAAATGGTACTCTGGCGAACAGCTACTTTCGGACTTGAATTTTGAACCGAACGAAACAAAGTATTTTTGCAGTAATTATGTGCAGCTTTATGACCGCATTATTATTACCTTCATGGAGACGTCAAAACCGTGCCGGCCAGTTTTCCTGACACGGATTGATTATGGGATTTACAGGGATTTTATGGGGGATGAAATTAAGGAGATCAACTGCTTGCAGGAGATTAACGCAATTTCTGAGAGCATAAGCGTTAATACTATGGATTTTACAGTGAAGACAAAGTCTTCTGTACCGTTTGATTTGCAGAAAAAACAGAAATTGTCATTATATTTCAATGGCGGCCTGATCGGTAATTTTTATCTTAAAAACGGTGCCCGCAAGAGTAAAACAGACTACTACATGGATACGCACGATGCTGTCGGCCTTTTAGACGGCAACGAATTCCCTGGAGGAATTTATTCCGGGCAGTTGGTACCAGACGTAATATCTCAGATATTTGACGGCGAGGATTTTAATTACCTGCTTGATGAGACGTTTAACAATATCACTTTATCAGGGTATATCCCGTATACAACAAAACGGGCCGCCCTAATGCAAATAGCCTTTGCAATCGGTGCTGTGGTTGATACGAGCAACTATGACGGAGTGATTATCTATCCAAAGCAGACCAAAAATACTGGAGAGTTTGACAAAGTATTTGAGGGTTTGACGCTGGACCATAGCGACGTGGTTACCGGGATCCGATTAACCGGCCATAGCTATCAGCGCTCGGATGAGTCAGAAGAGTTATATAATGATGAGCTGTCCGGCACTGTACAGGTCACTTTTTCGGAGGCCCATCACTCTTTGACTATCTCTGGAGGAGTGATTTCGCAGTCCGGTGATAATTACGCCATCATCAAAGGGACTGGCGGAGCTGTAGTGCTTACCGGAAAAAAGTATCATCATTATACGTTTATGATCTCTCGTGAGAATCCAAATATCTTTTTTAATAAAAACATTAAGGAAGTGAAGGAGGCCACGCTAATCAACAAGGATAATGCACAGCAGGCGCTTGATCGAGTCTATGAGTATTATCAGCGGGCTGAAAATGTAACTTGTGAGGTTATCTTAGAGGATAAAATGATCGGCCAGGTTGTAGGAATAGATACAGATTACGACGGCGTGAAGGTAGGAACGATAGAGCGAATCAATTATAGCGGGATTGCCCGCGCAATCAAAGCAGAGGTGACGATACATGAGTGATATTTTGGATTGCTTAATATTTGACCGCGTACAGGCTGACATAGATGCTATGACTGACAAGGCATATATTGATTATCAGGACCTTAACCGAGTTGAGGATGCTATTAAGTGGGTGTCGCATGTGCTCAATTGCTATGGATATCGTAATACGATTATTGAGGGGGCTATCTGGCAGCCAGAGGATCGCCGTACAGAAAGCGAAATGGAACGGATCAGGAAGAACCTTATTGCAATCCGATCAGCCTTTTACACGCCGCCCAGCACGCCTCAGACACCGGAAAGAATTACATACACGTCTATCTATCAGGCAAATTTTATTGAAAAGATCATTTATGATATTGGAATATTGGTTGAGAATTTAATACCCAGCATACCACATCTGGAATTTAAACTTGGCTGCCGCGGTATCGGAAACAGGAGTGTGAGCCTTTGAAGAAACTACGAACAAATTATAAGAATGACAAATATACAGGGAAGCGCCTGTACCGAGTCACCAATGTCTCAGCGGATACGGTTAATCTTGATGATATAACGATATACGCCGAAGAGGGAGACATTTTTTCGGCGGACGATATCAACGAAACAAATGCTGCTGTAAATGAATTATACGAGGAGTATGCGGAGGGGATCAGCCGGGCGAACCGGTATGTTGAAATTAATCTTCCAGTATCTGGTTGGTCTGCGACGGCTCCTTACATTCAGACGGTATCTGTGCCAGGTATGCTGGCAAGCGACAGACCTGTACCGGGGCTGGTGTATCCAGACAATCTCACTGAGGCATTGCAGGCCCAGATTGACAAGAGCGCCAATATGATAACAACAATTGAGACGCTGGACAGCAAGGTGAAAGTAACCTGTAGATTTAAGAAGCCTGTAATTGCCCTGCGCCTGGGGCTGAAAGGAGTGTAGGCCATGGCAATATTACCATTATTTTTCCGGGGACAAAGCGTGGATTTCAGCGGGCTTACCGCAGTGGAAAATCTGGTCCGCAAAGGGAAAAAATTTATCGGTCGGGGATCCTCGGACATCCGAACCGGGAACCTGGAGGAGAAAAATGCAACAAGCTATAAGCTGCCGATCAATGGTACGTATAACATACCAGCTGGGATCCACAATGCTGAGGACACAGTGGATCAGGAGATTGATACCATGGACGGACAGATTGTAACACCTGGTGCCGGACCGGTAGTAATTCAATGCGCAGGCAAGTACATGACCGGCGATATAATTGTTTACGCTGTGGAAAACCTTACAGCCGAGAACATCAAATTTGGAGAAGTAGTTGGCGAAGGTGAAGGAGCTGTTACTGGAACATGTCAGGGATTTTTCGATTAATATGGAGGGCAATCAGAATGATACTACCTATTAGAAAAGTGGGGGGAGGCCCTAATATATCAGAGTTGACGGCAGACCCGGGGGATGTATTGGCTGCCGAGAAATTTATAGGTACCGGAAGCGAGGAGCCGCAGGTGGGAAAAATCGTACAGCGCGGTAGTCCTGAATATGCCCTGCCGATTAATGGCGTACAGAAGCTTCCGCCTGGAAATTATACCGGGGGGAAAGTGAAGCAAACTATCGAAACTATGGCGGCTCAGAGTATCGGACCAGGCGCTCGTATGATCACAATCCCAACAGCGGGTAAGTACATGACTGGAGATATTACAATTCGGGCAGTGAAAAATCTTTCCACATCAGTAATAAAAAAAGGGCAGTACGTCGGCGGTGTAGGACCTGGAACCTGGGAGGGATATGTAAACAAGGATCCTAAAGTACCATATTATTATGGTGCTTTTAATGGAATACAAAGTATAACAGCCTTTAAACACCTATTATGGGATAATGTTGGAACTGTATCATTGGAACGAGATCATATCAAAGTCTATGTACGAAATAATACATATTATACAGCGGTTGTATTCAATGAACCCATAGACCTGACAAATTTAAACAGGTTGATTGTAAGATTGGAATACAGCGGATCGGCACTTGATAACATCGAATTATTCCGGAATAAGGTAACAGATTATATTTTTGATAACGAAAAATCCAGCAGCCTGAAAAGAAACCCTAACCTGGGAGATAAAGTAGCCGGAATGAATACATCAGGAACCGGGGGGGATTATACTCTTAATCTAAGCAGTGTGAGCGGAACTGCGTATCTCTACTTACTGTTTATTTCGCCTGCGGTAACTTCGAAAATTAGAATGGTTAAATTTGAATAGGAGGAAACTATGGCAGTAAGAACAGTACAGGCAATTATCAACGGTGTTACGACTACCCTGACGCTGAACAGCAGCACAGGGAAGTGGGAAGCCACGGTCACAGCGCCGTCAACATCGTCTTACAACAATAACGACGGGCACTATTACCCGGTGACGATTAAGGCCACAGATGAGGCCGGGAATGCGACTACAAAGAACGATACAGATGTGACACTGGGCGGCAGCCTGCGTCTCCGCGTTAAGGAGAAAGTGGCTCCGGTTATCCTAATTACATATCCGACAGCCAGTGCACTGATCGTCAATAATAAGCCGGCGATCCGCTGGAAAGTTACGGATAATGACTCTGGTGTTAATCCTGATAGCATCAAAATCACGATTGATACAGGGGAGGCTGTTACCGCAGGGATTGTAAAGACACCGATTACGGGTGGATACGATTGTACTTATACACCTACGGCGGCCCTGGCTGACGGCAGCCATACCATTAAGGTTGACGCAGCTGACAACGATGGCAATGCCGCGACGCAGAAGAGCGTAACATTTAAGATTGATACCGTACCGCCGACTCTTAACGTGACGGCTCCGGTTAATGGTCTGATCACCAATAAGGCCGCCTGCACCGTAACAGGTACAACCAATGATATCACCTCAAGCCCGGTTACTGTGACAGTTAAACTTAACAGCGGCACAGCAGAGGCGGTTCCGGTTGGCGCAGATGGATCGTTCAGCAAGGCGTTGACACTGGCTGCCGGAAGCAACACAATCACGGTTGTGGCAACGGACAGCGCGGGCAAGTCTACGACGGTGGTCAGGACAGTAACTCTCGATACCGTGGCTCCGACGATCAGGGCCGTAACGCTCACACCTAATCCGGTAGATGCCGGTAAGACCTATGTAATCAGCGTGGAGGTTACAGACTAAGGAGGCGATACCATGGCAGTAGCGCGAGTATTTGGCCGCGTAGATGGTGCAGAGGTGGTTATGGAGCAGACACAGGGGGACATATGGTCAGTACCGGTACCCCTGGACTATGACGGTGAGTATGTAGTGGAGATAATCGCGGAGGACGGCGCCGGTAACCAGTCATATATGGCTAAGATGCTGTTTTGTGTGGACTCCTCCGGGCTATGCGTGCAAGTACTTCCGATCCCGTATTTTGCCGAGCTCCTTGACAGCATATACCACGCTGATGTGCTCCCGGCATTATTTTCCGCGGAGCTGTTAGAACCGTGTTGCCAGAGTGGGGGGGGGGTAAATATGCAGAAAATTATATTTGATATTGGAGAACACCGCCACGTCCGTTTAAAAATCCATGCAGCACAGGACGCACCATTTCGTATAAAGTCCGCATCATGGGAGCTGTTGCGAGGAAATACCCTGGAAGCTTCCGGGGAATGCGAGATAGATGAACATATTATTGATGCATATATCGAGGCCCCGCCCGGTAAAACGTCTTATATTCTTCGCGTTATCTATAAGATCAATGACGAGACTCTGGTGGAGCAACTGGATTTGGTGGTGGTGTGATGGCAGATTTGTATATACAGTCAGTCAAGATTACACCAAATCCAGTGACAACGAAGGCACAATTTAAGATAGAGGTTGAGATATATACCTTATTCCCTGCGGCGGATTTATATCCGGCGCTTGATTTATATCCCGGAGAAGATTTGTTCGGACTCTTCCCGCAGGAGGAGATATTCCCTGGGACCAATGTATACCCAATAGAAGGAGGAATGTCAGAATGACAATAAGTAATTTTGTGGCCTACGTAAAGCAGGCATGGAAAAACAAACCGGATACCAGCACGCCGCTGTCTGCGGCCAGGCTCACGCATCTGGAAGATGGTATCAAGGGCAACAGTGACGCCATCGAGAAGATAGCGGCGGCGGTGGTGAGCCAGATTGTGAATGATCCCAATAAGATAGCCAGTATGGCCTCGCTGTATAGTGTTAATCAGGCCGTTACTCAGCTAAATAGTGATTTAGCATCGGTGAATAGTAAAATGCCGACCGATCTAACTTATATTACATCAGTAATGCCAAGGATCAAAGATATCATTGGCATAGAAGGACAAAGTTACCAGCTATTAAGTGATGTAGCATATGCGATATCCGTCAAAGGAATAAAGTCTGGAGGGTTTGGTTTTAATAATCAACTTTATTCAGACCGGCCAGTAAATACTAGCAATTGGGGGTATGTTGAATACTTTCAGCATGCGGATAATTATGTTACAGTTAAGTTGTATCCAGAATCATCTCTTGACATTTTTATTCGCCGTTTTACGATAAACACCATGACATGGAACACTGATTGGAGAAAACTCTCAACAACAGACGTAGTAAATTGATCATTTTTGTACCCAACCTGAGTTCCACTGTCCGTTAAAAAGGGTCCGATAAAATGAGCTTAATTCTCCACCGTATCTATGAGCAATGACCATGATTCGAGACGTATCGTTTTCTTTAATAATTTCTATTGCAAACTCAGCAGCTTGCAGAGGAATATCTGGTGGAAAATAAGGAGCTGCAACAAAGAGATTATGTACATTATCCCCCATATTTTTTATAGCATCAAGTAATGTTCCCGATGTAATAGTTATTGCGTTCAAACGCTTGTCTAAATCACTATTTTACTTAGTAACGAACATGATCGGTGGACGATATAAGGCCCTACCCTTTACAATGAACAGTGAAGGAGGGCTTATTTATATGGTAGAAAAGATACTCGAAAATGTAGTCAATGAGATGGCACCGCATCTCAGCCAAGAGCAGCTGGAGCACCTAAGCAACGTATTATACGTCAATTTCCATGGCCTCGAGGTCCAGGAACAATGCACGGAGCTGGCGGCCACCGGCGAAGACGGTGACGAGGCAAAGATCCGGATGTTTGTGGCGAGTAAAAAGGCGGTAAACCGGCAGAACAATACGCTTAAGCAATACACCCGGGAGATCTGCAATATGCTGGATTTCCTGGGGAAGCGCCTGGAGGATATCACCGGCATGGATCTGCGGTATTATTACGGTGTGATGAGGGAGCGCCGAGGGATTAAGATGTCAACGATGCAGACACGGCTCCATTACCTGTCCAGCTTCTGGGACTTTATGATCACAGAGGATCTGGTGAGCAGCAATCCAGTTAAAAAGGTAGGTCTATTAAAGATCGAGAAGACAATCAAAAAGCCGTTCTCGGCAGCAGAGATGGAAGCGCTGCGGACCAGCTGCAGCGAGCTGCGGGATCGAGCGCTGGTAGAATTTCTATATAGTACCGGCGTCAGGGTTTCGGAACTGGTATCGCTTAACGTGGGAGATATTGAGATGGGGAAACAAGAACTTATTGTATATGGTAAGGGTAGCAAGGAGAGAAAGACATATTTGACAGATGGAGCTAAGTTCTATCTGCGCCGATATCTTAGGACGCGCTGTGAAAATGAAGGAATGACCATGGAGGAGTTACAGGGCCGGCCGTTGTTCGCGACGCTGGACCGGCCGCATGGCCGCCTGACGGTAGCCGGGGTACAGTATATGCTCCGCCAGTTGGGGCGGAGAGCCGGAGTTGAGGGAGTGCACCCACATCGATTCCGTCGGACGATCGCAACGGATCTTTTATCCCGTGGAATGCCGATCGAGCAGGTCAAGGAGTTCCTGGGACACGAGAAGCTAGACACGACAATGATCTATTGTACCGTTAAGACCGAAAGCGTCCAGGCATCGCATAGAAAATACGCTTAAAAACTGTATATTATATGCTGATTTAAGCGGGCTTTTGGGGTCGCTCTATTAAGTTTACCCTGATGGCCATGCAAGCGCGGGAAACGGGCAAAATGAAGGTGATATGAGCACTGAATGATATAGTGATTTAGCTATCGTTGGAAACGTTAATGGTATGGAATTCGGCACTGACGGCGAAAAAAGATATTTTGTTTTTAAACATAACGATGGATCAAAATCGTCGCTGGAATTTTATAATAATGGTGTCAATCTGGTAAGGTATAATCCCAAAACAGCACAATGGGAAATTATATGGTCAATACCAGTAACGGTAAATTGATCATTTTTACGCGGAAATAAAGGCTATTTGACCGTATAATACCTTGTTGGCAGGGATAGCTGCACCGGTATAGTTTGCAACATAAAACTTGCCATCAGGCGACGAATAGCAGTAGTACGGTTTACCATCAGATGTCGTCAGCACACAATTGGCCTTTTTACTGGGTATACCTTCCGCAATCGAGATAAGCTCGTATGTAGCCCCAGAAGCAAGTTCTTTTTTTGTCGTAAGCTCAAAACTCAGTGTCGTTAGTCTTCCTAAATTTTGCCAAATGATCTTGCCAGTGAAACTGGCGCTCGTTATATTTGATGTCTCGCCGATTGCCACAGCTAAATCACTATATCATTTAGTCAACACCATAAAAATGGAAAATTCAGGCCCACATTGGGCCTTTTATTATACATAAAAATTCAGAAAGGAAGTAAAAAGTCATGGAAAAAATTAAAATTGGAACTCAGGAGGCACTTTTTGAGATCGAGTCGATCCGTCCGGTATCGGAAAATGTCATGCAGCTTGTATTTCCTGATACCATGCCATCTGTATGGGGGGATATTACCATCTATACGGACGACGGAACAGAAGCTACTACGATCACAGGATATGAGACTCTGTATCGTGACGAGGGACAGACAGTGTATCTCAGTAATGATGGAAGTGTCTATACAGCGCCTGAGACGCCAGAGGGACCGGGAGAACCGCCGGAGCCATATATTCCAACACTGGAGGAGCTGCAGGCCGCAAAACGCCGGGAGATATCCGTAGCTTGCCAGCAGATTATCTATCAGGGCGTGAATGTTCCACTATCAGATGGCAGTACCGATCATTTCTCGTTGACGATCGAGGACCAGCTTAATCTTTTCGGTAAGCAGATCCAGGTAACCTCTGGTGCTGCTCAAATTGAGTATCATGCCGACGGACAGCCATGCCGCTATTACACTGCAGCAGATATGCAGGCCATTATCACAGCGGCCATGTGGCACGTAAGCTACCACACGACCTATTGCAATGCACTTAATATGTGGATTGCCGGCTGCCAGACCGCGGAAGAGGTACAGGACATCTCTTATGGCGCTGACGTGCCTGTTGAGTATCAGAGCGAGGTACTGCAGGCATATCTGGTAGATATTGCGGCGCAGGCTGGAGGAGGAACCAGACATGCGTAAGTACCTGGCTCTAATGGCCACCGGCGGCTTGCTGTACGTGATTCTGGAACTAACATGGCGCGGCCGGAGCCACTGGACTATGTTTTTATTGGGCGGTATCTGTTTCGCGGCCCTCGGCCTGATCAACGAGATCCTGCCATGGAGCATGGCATTGTGGAAGCAGATCCTGATCGGCACTGGTATCATCACAGCACTGGAATTCCTGACCGGTTGTGTGGTCAACCTGTGTCTTGGCTGGAACATATGGGATTACAGTCACCTGCCTGGTAACATACTCGGTCAGATCTGCCCACAGTATTGCCTTCTGTGGCTGTCGGTAAGCCTGGCCGGGATCGTCCTGGACGACTGGCTGCGGTACTGGTGGTGGGGTGAGGAGAGGCCGAAGTATAAAATGATATAGAAGAAAGTGAGGAGATGAGCTATGAAATTTATCGATAAATATAATGCAGTTGTAGGAGCAGCAGTAACCGTGTTGACAGCGATCTTCGGAGTGTATTGGTACGTCTTTGCTGGATATTTACTTTGTAATGCACTGGACTACATAACAGGCTGGGCAAAGGCCAGGAAGACGCATAAGGAGTCGAGCAGTATCGGGATTGTAGGAATTGTTAAGAAGGTAGGATACTGGATTATCGTCCTGGTGGCTTTCATGATTCCGGAACTGTTTATTCATCTGGGACAGGACTTACTGGGGGTCAATTTAAGTTTCCTGGCACTGCTGGGGTGGTTTACTCTGGCGACGCTTCTGATTAATGAGATCCGCAGTATCTTAGAGAATCTGGTGGAGTATGGCATCAATGTTCCTGATTTCCTGATTAAGGGTTTAGCGATCACAGAAAAGCTTATCAGCGCCGGAGCAGATACGGGTGAGAAATAGTTTCGACGGTCGAAACTCCCGGCCGGCAGGGTGAGAGCCGGAGCTGTTGCGATATCGCAATGAGGTATGATATTATAACTTGTAGCGTTACAAGTTTTTGGGCTTGGAGGTCCTGGGCTCTTTTTAGATTGGAGGCTAACTATGTTACCTATTACAAAACAGATCAAACAGATCAATTGCTATGCAAGCCAGAATCACCCAAAGTACATCGTAATCCATGAGACTGATAATTTCAACAAAGGTGCCGGAGCAGAAGCACATTCCCGCGCGCATAACAAAGGCAATCTGTCTACCTCAGTCCATTATTACGTTGATGATGTAGCAATCTACCAGACACTCAACCATACAGACGGTGCATGGGCGGTCGGCAAGCAGTACGGCACGCCGCTGGTGGCCGGAGTCAATAACAACAACACGATCAACATCGAGATCTGCGTTAATCCGGACAGCAACTATGATAAAGCCCGGCTTAACTGTGTGGATCTGGTACGGCATCTGATGCAGGAGACTGAAATCCCTGCCGATCACGTGATCCGGCACTACGATGCGAAACGCAAATGGTGCCCGCGCAAGATGATGGACAGCCCAGAGTTATGGACGGACTTCTGCCTGCGGGTCCGCGGCCAGGTGGACGAGGTGAAGAGCTTCGAGGACGGAGCCGGGAACTGGCATTTTACGATTAATGGCGAGTTGCAGAAGACGCGCTGGGTAAAATATAAGAATAAGTGGTTCTACGTGGACGATTCCGGGAACATGGTAACCGGTTATGCGGTTATCGGAGGCCTGGTCTATATGCTTAACCCATCAAAGGCTGATATGGCGACATACGGGGCGCTGATGGTAACGAACAACCTTACACAGGGCAATCTTGAGGTGCAGTGGGTGGAATAGCAAACAACAGAATAATGATGCGACTGAAGCTCTGGGAGGAATCCCGGGGCTTTTCTATTGCAAGATGCAGAAAGGAATTAATATGAAACTAAGACTTGTCAAACAGGGAGATTTTTTAGGAACGAAATGCGATTTTTATGTAAATGAGATTGGCGATATTTTTATGAGCAGAACACAGATTGGATATGCGTTAAAATATAAGCAGCCGCAGAATGCGGTTCTAATTGTTCATAAGCGCCACAAAGAGAGATTGGATAAATTTTCTGTGGAAGTATCGGGGTGTCAATTTGTCACCCCGATTTATAAAAATGAAAACACCGATAAAGTATTCATGTATAAAGAACGCGGAATATATGAAATATGTCGTTACTCAAATCAGCCAATAGCAGACGATTTCAACGACTGGGTTTACGATACGATCCTGTCCATCAAAAAGAATGGTTATTACATCGCTGCCGAGAAAGACGAGAAGTGGCTGGGAACCCGTCAGGAGACCAAAGAAGTACGTAAGGCTGAGACAGATCAGATTAAGCTCTTTGTAGAGTACGCAAGGGCACAGGGGAGCCAGCACGCAGATCGGTATTATGTGTCACTGACCAAGCTCATAAACCGCAGATTAGGCATGGAGAGCGGCGGGAGGGACAAGGCAGACCAGAGGACGCTGATGCACTTAAAATCACTGGAAACGGTGGTGGAGCTGCATCTGGCTACGCTGATGGCGGAGGGGCTGCCATACAAGGAGATATATCAGGGAGTGAAAAAGTTTATCGAAGCACTGTAGGAATCTCATGGCTGAAAATTCAGCCGCCAGTTTGAGTGGTAAGAAAAGGGCGGTCCGTTTGGGCCGCCTTACTTCATATAAGGGCAATAATATCGAAATATAAAACCCCGGATTGCTCCGGGGTCAGGCCCATCGTGTTACGCATTGGTTAAGAGGTTTGATGGGATCTGTTGATCTAAATATGATAAGGAATGATAACCGCCAAATGGCGGTCCCTGCGGCCGACGACATTACATGTCGCTTAAACGTTAATTCGGTTATGCAGGTATACAGCATATCTCTATCTGCACTCTTAGTATATGCCAAATACTTTAAAATGTCAACCGGACAGAAAAATCCAGACACTGTAAAGAATGTCTGGACCTCTCTGAGAAAATATAGGTTGTTGGAGAATCGTAAAACTTCCATTCGCATGTTTAGTATAGCACGTTAACAGGTGCTTGGCAAGGGGAAAAGGGGAAGCATACAGCTGATTATGTGAAGTTAAGGTGTACTGTTTGAATAAAAACATTACGAAAATCGAAAAAGTTGATTTTTGGAGAAGAAAGGTATTGCCAGAACTCTCTGGAAATGATATAATCAGGTTGCTCGTATTATATATCTTATATCTTTCTGGCACGCCCAGTAAGAGTATTCATGCAAAGCCGCTCAGTATCCCCATACACTGGGCGGTTTTTGTGCGTAATTCATGTATAGGTGACCAGTAGTAGGCTACATCTAAAATGATATATACGCGCTATAATCATTGCGTTTTTGCTTTTCTAATTTGCGGCTTAGCTGTATTGGCAGGCCGCATTTTGTGTAAAATTACAATAAAGTATAAAATGGTGTTGATTTATTTGTATATAGTGATATAATTCTTTTGTCAACCCTTCTCTTAGGTCGTCTAGGTATATCCCAATCCCCATACCTGGACGACTTTTATATGTGCATCGTACAACGTTATACCAGCCGACTTCTGGTGTCTGGTATATGCTGTGTCAAAAACCACATGGCGGTAATATCCATGTTGAGGAGTATCTCAGCCATCTCGCGAGTCTCCTGATACTTTGCGTTTCTGGCAGCCTGGGCGTGCCGCTGGTAGGTCTCAATTATCTCAAAAAATAATTCATCTGTTCGGTTCATTTTTCCCCCTTCTCTCCCTCATAATTATATTTTCGCACTGTCAGAGTATACAGCCAGAGGCCTTAATGCGTTATCTGTTTTTACAATAAGGAGGCCCAGATGGAGAAATCAGTGCTTCCATGCGCTATCTGTCCCAGCGTTATGCGATGCCGTATAAAGAGTGTAAAGGGCTCTTAACCGATATCGGTACGGAGGAGCTTGCTCATATGGAAATAATCGCTGCCATTGTTCATCAGCTCACCAGAAACTTAACACCGGAGCAGATTGTGGAATCTGGCTTTGGGCCTTATTACATTGATCATACCACAGGAATCTGGCCGCAGGCTGCAGGCGGAATTCCGTTTAATGCCTGCGAGTTCCAATCGAAGGGCGATCCGATTACCGATCTGGTGGAGGATATGGCGGCAGAACAGAAGGCCCGGAGTACCTACGACAATATTCTGCGCGTTGTGACTGATCCGGAGGTCTGTGACCCGATCCGTTACTTAAGGGAAAGGGAAGTGGTGCATTTCCAGAGATTTGGAGAGGCGCTGCGGATTACCCAGGATAATCTGGACAGTAAGAATTTTTATGCTTTTAATCCCAGCTTTGATGTAAAGAGTAATTGCTGATAAAAAGGGAGGGGCCGGCAAGAGGGGGATTCTTGCCGGCCAGAGTATGAAAAAAAGTTTTGTTTGGTTTTTCCTTGTTACATGTATTACTATACATGGGATATGTGAAGAAATTTTGATGAAAGTATGAAAAAAATGTGTACATTTCATTTGGGACAAAGGATCAAGATGTTGTGTATACAGTATTTCAGCCTGTTATATGTTGTGACTTCACGGGAAATCTGGTATATTTGTAAGGGTAATTGAAACGTGAGGAAAGAGGGGACAGGCATGATTTTAGTAGTAAAACGTGATGGAGAAATCGTAGAGTTTCATCTGGAAAAGATTTCCGAAGCCATAAGGAAGGCATTTAAGGCTACGGGAAAATTTTATACGGAAGATATTGTGGAGCTGTTGTCAATCAGAGTGACGTCTGATTTTCAGGGGAAGATGCAGGGAGACCGGATTGCGGTGGAGGACATTCAGGACAGTGTGGAGAAGGTGCTGGAAGAATCCGGCTATACGGATGTGGCGAAGGCGTACATATTATATAGAAAGCAGCGGGAGAAAATCAGAAATCTCGGCAGGACAACGCTGGATTATAAAGATGTAGTGGATAACTACGTGAAGGTGGAGGACTGGCGGGTGAAGGAAAACTCCACAGTTACATATTCTGTGGGAGGCCTGATTTTAAACAACTCGGGAGCGGTTACGACCAATTACTGGCTGACGGAAATCTATGATAAGGAAATCGCCGAGGCCTATGTAAACGGCGATTTCCATATTCACGATCTGTCCATGCTGACCGGCTACAGCTGCGGCTGGTCGTTAAAACGGCTTTTAATGGATGGACTCGGCGGAATCACCGGAAAGATTACGGCGTCTCCGGCAAAGCATCTGGCTACGCTCTGCAATCAGATGGTCAATTTTCTGGGGATTATGCAGAATGAATGGGCGGCATCCCAGTCATTTTCTTCTTTTGATACGTATCTGGCGCCCTTTGTCAAGGCGGACAACCTTTCCTATGACCGGGTGAAAAAATGCATGGAGGCATTTGTTTTCGGCGTCAATACACCGAGCAGATGGGGAACGCAGGCACCATTTTCCCATATTTCCCTGGATTTGATGATTCCGGAGGACATGGCGGAGCAAAAGGCCATTGTGGGCGGAAAGGAGATGGAGTTCACCTATGGGGAATGCCAGAAGGAACTGGATATGGTGGACCGGGCATTTCTGGAGACCATGCTGGAGGGCGACGCCAGCGGACTGGGTTTTCAGTACCCTATCCCATCCTATGGACTGACTCCGGATTTTGACTGGTCCGATAATGAACGAAACCGGCTCTTGTTTTCCCTGGCTTCCCACTACGGTACGCCGTATTTTACAAATTACGTCCGCAGTGGTCTGACACCTGGTGACGTGAGGATTTCCTATGAGGGGGTCACTCCGGATTTCCATAAGCTGCGCAGCAAAGCGGGCGGCTTTTTCGGATTTGGGGAGCACACGGGATCGATCGGCGTGGTTACCATTAATTTACCGAGAATTGCGTATCAGTCAAAGGACGAGACGGAATTCTACGAGAGACTGGATGAGATGATGGATCTGGCGGCGCGGTCCCTGCGAATCAAACGGGAAGTGATTTCCAATCTGCTGACCAATGGCCTCTATCCTTACACGGCCTGTTATCTGTCTGATTTCAGCAATCACCTTTCGTCCATCGGCGTGATCGGGATGAATGAGGCCGGCCTGAATGCACCGTGGCTGGGAGAGGGCATGGAATCGGAGAAAACGAGGGAGTTTGCCGTTGCGATGCTGAATCATATGAGGGAACGGATTGTGGGATACCAGCTGGAATATGGAGATCTTTACGGACTGGAAGCGACGCCGGCAGAGTCAGCTACCTACCGTTTTGCCATGCTGGATAAAGAAAAATATCCCGGAATCAGAACCGCAGGCCATGAGGGGGATGTGCCGTATTACACGAACAGCACGAAGCTGCCTGCGGACTACGACGGCACACTGGAAAAGGCGCTGGAGCATCAGGACAGGCTGCAGCCGCTTTATACGGCAGGAACTGTATTCCACGTTTATATGGAACGTGAATTTGACGACTGGAAAAAGGCGCGTGATCTGCTGCACAGCATAACCACCGGCCATGATATTCCTTATTATACGCTGTCGCCGGTTTATTCTATCTGCCAGTCCTGCGGATATCTGCCGGGCAGGCAGAACGTGTGCCCCAAATGCGGCGGCCGCGCTGATGTTTACAGCAGGATAGCCGGTTATTACAGGCCGGTTCATGACTGGAACGAGGGGAAAGCACAGGAGTTTAAAAACAGGATCATGTACCGGATGTGATTCTGTCTTCCGGCACAAAGTTCTCCATTATGCACATTCAGGAACTGATCGCATATGATATAGTACAAACCTGATAAATTAAAGGAGATCAATCATATGTGTTGTTGTAATAATAGATGTAATGTAAGTTGTGGATGTAATAGTGGATGCGGTGGTTCCTGGGGCTGCGGATGCGGAAATAGTAATTCTTCCTGCGGATGTGGATGCGGAAATAACAATTCTTCCTGTGGATGCTGCAGAAATGACTGGGCAAACAGCAACTATCGCCGCGGCTATGCAGCAGGCTTTAATGCAGGTTATGAGACTGGCTTCAGAGATGGCTTCTGGACCGGCAATAATAACAATGTAATGCCGATTTCGGCTCCCGGTACGGCTGCTGACAGCGGCTGCGGCTGTGGCTGCCGTTAATCAGCTGTAAAAACGGATATTTGCTCCTGAGATAAGATCTGCCGGCACGTTATCAGTGCCGGCGGAAACAAAAAATAAAAAGCTTTTATGAAACGTGTGAATGAGGCGTTTCATAAAAGCTTTTTTATATTATTAATATTATAGAAAAGTATTCCCCGCTGAAGCAGCCGTGCTCCGACAGCGGCCGATCCGGTAAAGAAAATAATGACAAAAAAAGAGAAGAGAGTTTGGTTATATTGCACATTGAATAATTGAATACAATATGATAGTCTATATACAAGTCATTGAGGTTGTATACAAATTTGAAAGTTTGAATACGTTTTAAAAACAGACCGGGATGACGAAATAACTGACCAGACCAAAAAGAAATAAGTAAAGGAGAAACGAATCATGAACATGGATTACTTAACAGACAAGTTTTCGCTGAACGGTAAAGTAGCACTGATCACAGGTGCTTCCTACGGAATCGGTTTTGCAATCGCCAAAGGTATGGCGGCAGCCGGCGCAACGATCGTGTTTAACGATATCAAGCAGGAATTAGTGGATAAGGGAATTGCTTCCTATAAAGAAGAGGGAATCGATGCACACGGCTACGTATGTGACGTAACCGATGAGGCGGCTGTGAATGAGATGGTAGCCCGTATCGAGAGTGAAGTAGGCGTGATTGATATTCTCGTGAACAATGCCGGTATCATCAAGCGTATCCCGATGTGTGACATGACCGCAGAGCAGTTCAGACAGGTGATTGACGTTGATTTAAACGCTCCGTTTATTGTGTCCAAGGCAGTTATTCCGTCTATGATCAAGAAGGGCCACGGCAAGATTATCAACATCTGCTCCATGATGTCTGAACTTGGCCGTGAGACAGTATCCGCATATGCGGCTGCAAAGGGCGGCTTAAAGATGCTGACCAAGAATATTGCGTCTGAATACGGCGAGTTCAACATTCAGTGCAACGGCATTGGACCTGGCTACATAGCGACTCCTCAGACTGCACCGTTGCGTGAGACCCAGCCGGATGGCTCCAGACATCCGTTCGATCAGTTCATCATTTCCAAGACACCGGCAGGACGCTGGGGAGAAGCGGAAGATCTTGCTGCACCGGCAGTATTCTTAGCTTCCGATGCATCTGATTTTATCAACGGCCACGTTCTCTATGTAGACGGCGGTATCCTGGCTTATATCGGCAAGCAGCCGCAGTAAGATTCACTGGAGCGGTGGCAGCCGGAGATTGACCGCAAAGAAAGGTTATGCTATACTATGAGCATCCGGTGTGCTGCACCTGGTAAAAAAAGAATGTATATTCATGCCATGATTCTGTTTTCGGCAGAGCTCATGGCATGTTTTTTAGAAATGATAACGGAGAGGTGCCATGGAAGAGAAGACGAAAGCCTATAAAAACCGCGGGGAGCTCGTTTTTGAGACGTTAAAGCGGGAGATATTGGACCTGGAGCTGAAGCCGGGGCAGATGATCAGTGAGAATGAGATCTGCGAGCGTTTCGGCGTTTCAAGGACACCTGTGAGGGAAGCGGTCAGGAGACTGCAGGAGCAGGGGTTCGTCATTTCCGTGCCCTATTCCGGCACTCAGGTAACGCTTTTAAACTTAAGCAATATCAAGCAGATGATCTACATGCGTGTGGCAGTCGAGACTATGGTTATGCGGGATTTCGTGGACATTGCGACCCCGCTGTGGATGGAAGAGGTGCGCTACATGATCAGAAAGCAGCAGGCGCTCATCCAGGAGAAGGGCTTTGAGCCGGAACAGTTCTACCGCATGGACGCGGAGATGCACGCCATATGGTTCCGTGCCACGGATAAGATGAAGCTCTGGGACATGATTCAGGCGCAGCAGCTTCACTATACCCGGTTCCGCATGCTGGATTTTGTCACGGAAACGGATTTTACCAGAATCATCCGGGAACATACGGAGCTCTTTGAACTGTTGGAAAAAAAGGATATTGCCGGCCTGGAGCGTTCCCTGAAGGAACATCTCTACTACAGCATGAAACGTATGAAACATCAGATCGATGTAGAATATAAAGATTACTTTGAACAGGAGGAATAGACGATGGCGAACGTATCGATTACCATAAAAGATGAAAATGGCGTGGTAAAATGCTTCGGATGCGGCGAGGAGAGGGCTGTTCTCGTTTATGAGGGAGAGTACTGCCAGGGAGATACCATAACCTTTGCCACAGATGCGGTGAATTGCCACTATGTGGTTCGTGTGGATGATACCATGGACGAGGCTCTGGTCTATATTACGAAACCGGAAGTGGTTTATGTGATTCCATTTGAGGAGAAGAAGGTTTCCTACAATCCGAAATCATTTACCGGCGGAAAGCATTATCTGACCATAAGAACTGCAGAGGCGTATGAGACCGGGGCTTACCGCAATCTCGCAAAGAATGTGATGGACCAGCATGGGGATCCGGGCTGTTATCCTCATGTATATGCGAATGTGGAGACCAGAGGAGAGGCTGTATTTGCTGCACGCAATGCCATTGACGGCGTGGTTTCCAACGAATCCCACGGCGAATGGCCGTATGAATCATGGGGGATTAACCGTCAGGACGATGCGGAGATGACCCTGGAGTTCGGCCGCCCCGTGGATTTTGACAAAATTGTTCTCGTTACGAGAGCCGATTTTCCTCATGATAACTGGTGGGTAAAGGCGACATTTACCTTTTCCGACGGTACGACTGAGGTCGTCGATATGGAAAAGAGCGTAAAGCCTCATGAATTTAGAATTGAGAAAAAGGGAATCACCTGGCTGAAACTCAGCAATTTGATTAAGGCAGATGATCCATCCCCGTTCCCGGCTCTGACTCAGATCGAGGTTTATGGAGCATAACAGGCGATGCCAATAAGCGGCACACATAATAAGGTATGCATACCCTGACGGGGCCTGCATACCTTATTTGGTGCGCCCGGCGGCGCACGTTTCTAACCGGTGCAAGTCCGGAATCCGCCCGGTGGTGGGAAGGATATAGCCGAAGGCAAGGGTGTCCACCGTGAGGTGGAATCTGAAGGAAGCTGGATATGGGGAACATACTAACCCATGGGCAAATCTCTGGTCTGACGAACAGAAATCACATCAGGCCATGCGTGAGGGTAAGGCTGCCAAACAAGTCGAAGCCCAATAACCACACGGAATCATGTATGGTAAATGTGGCAGATAGATGGAGAGAAAGAAACGTGTGGTACCCGGGGAGGTCTGTGCGGAATGTCCTGAAAGGGATAACCACTATCGTGAGGTAGTGCTGAACGTACAGAAGTCAGCAGAGGTCGTAGTAGTCGAGAGACGAAGGACCGAATCAACAGGAGTCTTTAGTACAACCGGGAAAGGAGGAAAGAACATTGGGTACAGAAAACAGAGATAGCTGCTCACAAAGAGACAGCGCGGAACGTGAAGGGTATGTGAGAGCGCACCGTTCTTTCCGCCGGATATGGAAGGAAAGAGACAGTGCACAGCCGGAACTCTTAGAGAAGATACTGAATAAGGACAACTTAAACAGAGCTTTTAAGAGAGTAAAGGCGAATAAGGGAGCGCCGGGAATCGACGGAATGACCGTAGAGGAAACAGGTGACTGCCTAAGGGAAAATCAAAAGGAACTGATAGAGAGAATCAAAAGGGGAAAATACACCCCCGACCCAGTAAGACGAGTAGAGATTCCCAAGCCAGAGGGAGGAATGCGAAAGCTGGGCATTCCAACCGTGAAAGACCGTATCTTCCAGCAAGCCATAGGACAGCAGTTAATGCCAGTCTATGAGGCGCTGTTCTCGGAGAACAGCTATGGGTATCGGCCGGGAAGAAGCGCCAGGGACGCCATTTTAAAGGTAAAAGAGTATGCAGAACAGGGATACACCCATGCCGTTGCATTGGACCTGTCGAAATACTTTGATACTCTGAACCAAGAAATGCTATTAAATATCCTGCGCAGAGATGTAAAGGACGAAAGGGTTATCCAATGGATAAAGAGATACCTAAAGAGTGGTGTCATGGAAAACGGTATAGTCATGGAGACAGAGGAAGGATCGCCGCAAGGAGGAAATCTATCCCCGCTGCTGGCAAATGTCTATCTGAACGAGTTCGACCAGGAGTACGAGAAACGAGGAGTGGCTTTTGTACGTTACGCAGATGATATAGTATTGTTAGCTAAAAGTGAGAGAGCCGCAAAGAGACTTCTGGAAACAAGCACGAAATATCTGGAAGGGACGCTGAAATTGCAGGTGAACCAGAAGAAAAGCCGTGTAGTAAGTGTATTTGCAATCCGAAATTTTAAGTTCCCTGGCTTCACATTGGGAAAGAACGGAAAGGGCATTTATGTCCGGGTTCATGGGAAGTCATGGAAGAAAATGAAGTCAAAACTGAAAGACCTTAGTTCCCGAAGGTCTGTTCAGAGCATACGCCCATCGTTAGAAAAGATAAAGGTGTATATGCGGGGCTGGCTGAATTATTATGGAGTAGCAGATATGAAGAACCGAATAGAGGGACTGAACCAATGGCTATATCACAGAATCCGAATGTGTATATGGAAACAATGGAAGAAACCGAAAACGAAGGTAAAGAACCTGCTGAAAATGGGAGTGCCGAAAGAATTGGCATGGAAGGCAGGGAACAGCCGAAGAGGCTATTGGTTTACCACACAAACGGTAGCGGTAAATATGGCAATGACAAAAGAAAGACTGATAAACAGTGGCTATTATGATTTAGCCACAGCCTATCAGTCCGTGCATGTCAACCGTTGAAACCGCCGTGTACCGAACGGTATGCACGGTGGTGTGAGAGGACGGGAGTTAATCACTCCCTCCTACTCGATTCAATTTCTTCACGATATTTGAAATTTCCTCTTTCCCTTTTCTCCTTATTCGGGTAAAATGGTACTATGACAGACACCATTGAGGGGTGGTATAATGAGTCATAATAAGGAGGACAACATATGGAACTGTTGTTTATGGAGCCTGTGTTCAAGGAAGCAATATGGGGGGGCACGAAGCTTCGCGACGTGTTCGGCTATGAGATTCCGGGAGATACGACAGGCGAATGCTGGGCCGTGAGCGCCCACAAGAATGGAGACTGCCGCATTGCCGGCGGGATGTACGACGGACGGCTGCTCAGCAGTCTGTGGAAGGAGAAGCCGGAGCTTTTCGGGAATTATCCGGGAGATCAGTTTCCGCTTCTCGTCAAGATCATTGACGCAAAGGCGGATTTGAGCATTCAGGTGCATCCGGATGATGAGTATGCGAAGATCCATGAGGACGGATCGCTGGGGAAGACGGAGTGCTGGTATATTCTGGACTGTGACCCGGGAACGGAGATTGTCATCGGCCACCATGCGGGAAGCCATGAAGAGATGGAGGCGATGATACGCGGACATCAGTGGGATGCATTTATCCGCAGGGTTCCGGTGAAAAAGGGCGACTTCTTCCAGATCAATCCGGGATGCGTCCATGCCATCAAGGGAGGAACTCTGATTCTCGAAACCCAGCAGAGCAGTGATATTACATATCGTGTTTACGACTACGACAGGCTGTCCGACGGGAAGCCGAGACAGCTGCATGTGGAACAGAGCATAGCGACCATTGAGGCACCATTTCAGGAAGCTTCCTGCGATACCTTTACGGAAAAGATACCGGGCGCGGTTCATACACACCTTATTACGTGTCCATTCTATTCTGTGGACAAGTATGAGATCGACGGCGTGTTTACCAGGGAATTCAGCCGATATTTTGCCAATGTCAGCGTAATCAGCGGCAAGGGCTGTGTAAACGGAATTCCGCTGGAGACGGGACAGCATTTTATCGTGCCGGCAGGAGCGGGCGAATTGAGATTTGAAGGAAAGATGACGGTGATCTGTTCCAACCCGGAAACAGAGACCCGGCAGAACGCTGCAGACCTTTAAATTTGACGCTTCGCTGCTTGCGGCGGGGCTTTTGACTGAGGAAGAATACAGACAGGAGGAGTAATGAGATGAGACTTGGAGCATTAGAGGCAGGCGGAACAAAGATGGTTTGCGCCATTGGCAATGAACATGGTGAGATTTTTGAACGGGTTTCGATTCCGACTGAAACACCGGAAATTACGATGCCGAAGCTGATTGATTATTTTAAGGATAAGGAGATCGAAGCACTGGGGATCGGCTGCTTCGGCCCGATCGATTTAAACAGAAAGTCGGAGACTTACGGATATATCACCACGACACCGAAGCTTAAATGGGCCAATTATAATATCGTCGGCGCATTTAAAGAGGCGCTTGGGGTTCCGGTTGGATTTGATACGGATGTGAATGGTTCCGCACTGGGAGAGGCTACCTGGGGCATCACAAAGGGGCTGGAGAACAGTGTGTACTTTACCATAGGAACCGGAGTCGGAGCGGGAATCATATCCAACGGCAGGCTGCTTCACGGCATGCTTCATCCGGAAGGCGGCCACGTGCTGCTGGCAAAGCATCCGGAAGACACCTATGCGGGAAAATGCCCGTACCACAGAAACTGTCTGGAAGGCCTTGCTGCGGGACCGGCTATTGAAGAGCGCTGGGGTAAGAAGGGCATAGAGCTTGCAGACAGGAAAGAAGTATGGGAGATGGAGGCCTTTTACATCGGTCAGGCGATCGTAGACTACATCGTGATCCTGTCACCGCAGAGAATTATTCTCGGCGGAGGCGTGATGCATCAGGAACATATGATGCCGTTAGTAAGAGAAGAAGTAAAGCGCCAGTTAAACGGCTATATCCAGACGAAGGAACTGGAGGATTTAGACAGCTACATCGTTCTTCCAAGTCTGAATGACAATCAGGGAATTATGGGAGCGTTAAAGCTTGCCATGGATGAACTGGAGCTGGCAGAATAAGTGGTAAAATTGCCAATTTTCTCCTAGTGATAAAGGAACCTCAGTATGTTATGATACATTTTGTAACAGAAATGTAACAATTTTGTAATACATAAGGAGGACTTTATCATGAGGAAGTATCCATTATTTGTTCTGGCAGCCGCAGCTGCAATGAGTATCGCAAGTGTACCAATGACGGCTCACGCAGCGGCCTTTCAGGTAACCGGAGGCGGAAATGGCATGAGTGGTTATATGACAAACTGCAGCGGGCAGACCGGCAATTTGGCAGGCATATTCAATCAGCTGAGTGCAACTGCTAACGGCAGAGGCGGATTAGGCTGCGGGCTTGGCCAGAACTATACGGGCAACGGGTCCTGCGATTACGGTCAGGGCTGTGGAGACAACGGGTTCTGCGGCTTCGGTCAGGACTGTGGGGATAACGGATCCTGCGGCTTTGGTCAGAACTGTGGGGATAACGGATCCTGCGGCTTTGGTCAGAACTGTGGAGACAACGAGTCCTGTGGCTTCGGTCAGAGCTGTTCCGGTAACCGGAACTGCGGCGGGAATCAGAACATGGGCATGAACGGACAGGGAATCCCTTTTCTGATGATGCGTTAGAACGAAACGATTAAAAAGAAAGATGATACATAACACAGAAATAAAAAGCAGATAAAAAGCAGATATTGAGAATCTCCGCAGTGCAGATCGGAATGCATTGCGGAGATTTTTCTTTCTGTCTGGAAATTCCTTCAAAGCAGAGTACGACACATCCCCCAATCTGCCTATTGACTTTTAATTTCCACACCGCTATAATCCAATACGTTTAAAAATATAAACACATAAACACATTTCAGGGCAAAACAGGGAGGCTTGGAAGGATGAAGCAGATTTGGGCCATATTTCTCAGAGATATCAAGAACATAGGAAAAAATCCGGTGGCGGTTATCGTGGCGCTGGGAATCATGATACTGCCGTCGCTGTATGCCTGGTTCAACATTGCGGCGAACTGGGATCCCTACGGCAATACGAAGGGGCTCCGGGTGGCCGTCGCCAGCCTCGATAAAGGGACGCGGATCGAGCAGCTTGATATCACTGTGAACATCGGAGACATGATTATATCCAACCTTCATGAAAATGATCAGATCGGGTGGCAGTTTGTGGATGAGGAGCAGGCTGTGGAAGGTGTGAAGGCAGGGCGCTACTATGCCTGCGTCGTCATTCCCGAGGATTTCAGCGAGAAGACGGCCAGTATCTTTACTTCAAACGTCAGGAAGCCGACGCTCCAGTACTATGTGAATGAAAAGAAAAATGCCATTGCCACGAAGATCACGGATAAGGGCGTCAGCACCATCCAGCAGCAGGTAAACGAATCCCTGATCAGCGCCTCCTCCGAAGCACTGGGAAAGGCATTTCATGTCACCTATGATACCGTGGAAGGGAAGAAGGAAGATTTGGCGGATGAGATGGTGGCTTCCATGAAGGATGCCAGAAATGATCTCGTCCTGATGGGGAGCTCGGTCAATGCGTTAAAATCCGCTTTGACTGCGGGAAAAGGGCTCTTGAGCAGTGTCCAGGCAATGCTGCCGGATTCCAGGGAGCTTTTAGAGTCGGGGCAGGATACGGGGGCGGAGGTTAGCCGTCTAATCCGTTCCTCAGAGGATTTATCGGATACCATGACGGACAGTGTGGGGAATGTTCTGGATATAACAGATGGGCTGATGGACTCGGTTGACGGATCGATCCGGGACGCCATTGACATGTGGGACCGCGATACGAATGCGGCGGCAGGGGCGTTAAACAGGGCTTCCGGAATTTTAGATAAACTGCTGACTGTGAATCAGAAGCTTTTTGACCTGGTGAACCGCCTAAAGGAGAATCTTCCGGGGCCGGGAAAGGTTCTGGGAGCGATGTCTGATATGATAGGCAGCCAGATCGAACGGCAGAAAAATATGATACATATCATTGATACGGCGGAAGATGCCGTATTAAAGACGGGAAAGCTTCCGGCGGATGCGAGACAGGAGATTAAGAAGTCGCTTGAGGAGATGATGGATCAGGGGGCTCAGATCACGGATCAGTACCACAGCCAGGTAAAACCGGCCATGACGGCTGGTCTCGACAGTCTCTATGACAGCCTCTCAGCAGCTTCGGATTATGCAGTGGGGATCAACGGGCTTCTGCCGCAGATTGACGGTACGTTGACTCAGACCACAGACTCCTTTGACAGTCTGATCCAGACGCTGGACCAGACGGCAGTCATGATTACAGCCGGTGAGGAAAAACTGGACCGCATCATCGGTGAGGTGGAATCGGTGGAGGAGAGCGAGCGGCTCGCCAAAATTGTGGAGATTATGAAAAACGATCCGGAGACCATGGGGAATTTTCTCTCGTCACCGGTGAATCTGGAAGAAAATCAGATCTATCCCATAGAGAACTACGGTTCGGCCATGACTCCGTTTTATACGATTCTTGCCATATGGGTGGGCGGCCTTGTGCTGGTGGCAGTCTTGAAGTGCCGCGTCCTGGAGGATGAGAACATCCATGGCGGTAAGCCCTGTGAAAAATACTTTGGCAGATACTTAATCTTCATGCTCTTCGGTGTGGCACAGGCGCTGATCGTGGCGCTGGGAGATCTGTATCTGCTGAAGATCCAGTGTCTGGAGCCGGCTAAATTCGTATTGGCGGCAGTCACGGCAAGCGTGGTATTTGTCAATATCATCTATACGCTCACTATCTCCTTCGGTGATGTGGGGAAGGCTCTGGCGGTCGTTCTGCTCGTCATACAGGTGGCCGGGGCGGGCGGGACCTTCCCCATTGAGGTGACGCCCCATTTCTTCCGTATGGTCAATCCGATGCTGCCGTTTACACACGCCATTAACGCCATGAGGGAGTGCGTCGGAGGAATCTACGGGAACGCGTATTTTGAGGATATGGGAAAGATCCTGTTATATCTGCCGGTTTCCCTGTTTGTGGGCGTAGTACTGCGAAAACAGGTGATGAAAATGAATGATTTCTTTGAGCGAAAGCTGGAGGAAACCGGGGTGATGTAGGTTCAGCAGCCAGCTTTTGCGGTGCGGCAGTTTGCTGCAGACCGGTGGTGGAATATCATGATGACGCCAATAAGGAGGGCTGAAAACAGCGGAAGCAGAAGCCAGACATATGACAGAGAAAGGCCGCTTATAATCAGACTTCCCAATAGGGAGGTACCAAGCCCGCCTGCGCGCAGAGACAGGGAGAGCAGCGACATCATGCCTGCGCGCTGGCTGCTTGCAACGGTCCCGTGAAAAATGGTATTTTCAATCAGATTCCCGGCGCCCAGCACTACATAGACCAGGACGAAGAGAACCGGAAACAGCCAGACCCGGCGGGTAAATCCCAGGACAGCGACGCTGAGGATGAGCAGAAAACGAAGGATCCAGTACGTACGCCAGCTCTTTTCCGGTGTGAAGACCGTCCGTTTAGACTGCATGACGGCTTCGGCTGCCTTGCTGCCGATGGTGACGCCAAGATAGCCCAGGCAGGTGATCACGCCAAAAATCCAGCCCATCTGCCCGGGGAGGAAGGCCTGAAGCGTTGGCTGCCAGTAGACTTCGACGGTGCAAAGAAGCATTCCGCAGGCAGCCGACATCAGGACAATGGTAGTGACCGGAAGACTGTGCAGAAGAGAATGATACAGCCCCCGAACCTGCTCCTTCAGCTGAAGGACAGGAGAAAGCGGGCTTTTTTTCCGCGGCGGTTCCTTTACAAACCAGGCGGCCAGACCCAGAATGAGTATCTGCAGGATGAATGCCAGGATTAAGAGAAGGCTGTAGGAGACATCCAGATAGCCCAGGATACCGCCTGCAATGGACCCGGAGGCAAGGCCGACGCTTTCAATGACGGCCATGGTGCTGTTGATTTTTTCCAGATTGCGGCCCTCATGCTCACAGAGATACGTCTCGATCTCCAGCGCCTCGATGGAACCGGAGCTGAATGCACGGCCGATGCCCTGCATCGCACATGCCGCGGCCAGCATGAGAAAATGACGGCTGAACAGAAGAAGTGCATAGTTTGCCATCATAAAACAGGCAGATATCAAGAAGATCCGTTTCCTGCCGATCAAATCCGCTAAAATTCCGCTGGGGAGTTCCAGTACAACGACCATGACGGCAAATATTCCGATGCACAGGGATAAATTTTCCATGGTGGCTCCGTGGCTCAGCAGTACAAGGGAGAGTACCGGGGCGAGAAGGCCGGTGCCGAAGGCATTGGCCCCAAATAACAGAATATGGCTTCGTTTCATGGTCATTCCTCCTTTTCTTCCGGAAGGGGGATGTGGGGATATGCCACCAGGCCGAATTCCCAGGGGACCGTTTCGTCCCCAGGCACTGTATGTGCATCGGTAAAATCCAGAATCAAATGATACAGCTCCTCCGCATCTTTTCTGCTCAAATGAACGACTCCGCTGGTGAAATCGCCGGTCGTCATCACATCTGACTGATCTTTCGCCCTCTTTAAGCGGTCTTTAAATCCATTCCAGAGTTCCGTCATAATAAAGTCCGACAGACAGGAACGTTCCTCCTTTAAATCATCATCTAAATTTCCGCCAAGGGATACCGAGACCGGGAGTTTTTTATAGTATTTTGCCTGGATTCCGTGAATGGCTTCCGTGTGGTCCAGCTTCACCAGTCCAAGCTCCTCCAGCTTCCTGATGTGAAGAGAGACGGAGGAGGCTGATATCTTTAATATAGTGGACAGCTGCTTGGGGGTCATGGGAACACCGCTGACATCCATGGCTTTTAAAAGCCGCTGGCGCTGCGGATTCATATAGATGTCCATCTGTTTCCGGGTAACGAGCGTAATCATGTTCTGTTCTGACATAAGATCCTCCTTTTGCTGCAGGCCGTTTTTGAGTAGTTTTGGAATGTTTGATGTTATCATTATTATAACGTTACATATTATGTAATGTCAAGCGGATTTTAACCGCTCCGTTGCTAATAGTGGTTTGTGTCAGTTTGTATTAATTTGAGATAGGAGTCAGGAGCGAAACAGGGCGGGAGACTCAGCTCCCCACGGAAGAATGGACGAAAAAATCCGGACCGGAACCGATAACGATCTATCGGGTTCCGATCCGGATCCGGGGTGCGGATTACATGATTACTGACCTTCGTTCACGATCTCCTGCAGAACGTTGATAAGATCGTAAATCGTGTTAATCTGCACGTTCCGTTCCAGGATTTCATTTTTCAAATCGATGGAAAGCGTCTCGAATTTGGCCTGGACGGCGGGAGCAATATAGGACATGTTCATCACCTCCTGGTTAGGATGTGCAGCAAGAGGTGATGATATACGGATGATCACAGAGAATTTGCGGGAACAGGAATGTAACAAATACTGGAAATACTAGAGCATGGCGATACTGGTCAGATACGGTTTACCGTTGATTGGCTGATAAATATCAACGACAGCGAACTGCGGGTTTAAATCCTCCGTCTGCGGCTCTGCAATTGTCATAAACTTGTAATTGGTTCCGTTGACGACCTGTGTCGCTACGGCTATGGGCGTATAGAAATAATCATTATGTTTTCCGATCGCATTATAAAATATGAATGAATCGTATGGAGTAAGATATGACTGATAAGACCATCCTCCTGGCATGGCGGCACCTCAAAAAGGTTATTCGTATAATATATGCAGAAATCCAGGAATTGCCGATTTATAATTGACATAATTTGTTGCTATATTTTCATGCACACAGCCAATACTATAGACTGAGAGTACAGAATCGGGAAGTCAGAATTACAGTTTAAAATGATTTAATACGCTGTTATTCAGATTTGTAACAATAAAATGGATATCTATGGTATAATTAACTGTAGCGTCCACAGCAGGAGGTCTACATGCACGTTTTTAATCCGGTATTTTACCAAGAATATAACCTGATGAATTATCTGGATTTTGCTGTGGCGAAGATAGCAAAGCTTTATCCGGAGGTTCTGCGGGAGGAGATCTATCTGCTTTTCTACTTAATCAAAGATAATTTTCAGGCAAATATGAAATACCTGAGAGAAAATAATGTGGATGTGGATTGCTTCGGTTTTCTGCCGGTCAGGAGGAATACCAGGAATTCAGTGGAAGCATTTTTTGACATGTTTAATTTAATAAATGCGGAGAATTATATATCGGTTCTGTTGTATATGCATGATAAAAAGAATAACCGGTACGATGATCGCTATAAGAAGTATGCGTTTAAAGGTGATTTTACAATAGTCAGCAAGAGGGATATTGCAAAGGATAACGGATTAGGCAGAATAACGGATGATGAGACAATGGCGAAAATCGACCAGGCAGAGAGCGGGTCCAACAGTTATATTCATCCGAGCATTTTTATCCCCCTCTATACGTCTGCGGATATCGAGGCAAAAGAGGAAATTCTGCGTGATCTGCTGCGGGTCAATACCTGGCTGTTAGGAGGCGCATACCACCAGCTGTGCTGTTTTATAAAAAAGAAATACGGAACGCTGAAATCATTTGAATGTCTTAACTGTACGAAGGAAGCGGCGTGCTTTGAATGTTTTGAGGCGTATTATGTTGCGTTTAAAGAGATGATAGAACAGAACCTTTTTCCGCTGAGCCAGGAAGGCGGCCATGAGGAACCGTATAAAAACAGGAGTTAGTGTATGAGCGGAAAGGATGGTCAGACTGGCCTTGAATTTAAAGTAAACTTGAGTGGGAAAGCAACCCGGCCCGAGCCGGGGCGCGCCTCGCCTCGGAATACCAGGTGTCATCGTATGCAGGGAAGTGAGATGTGGGAGGAATACAATGTCAACTACATATTATATAGTAAACAGAAAACGAAAAAAAGAGTGCAGGGAGTTTGAAAAATTCTGGGAAGAGGAATGGCTTCCCATGGTTACAGATAAGCTGCATCAGTTTTGTGCCGAAGCGAATGGAGAGATTGTAAATGATGAACTGGCAGAGCGTTTGATGAGAGACAGCTTCAGCGTTTTTTCCCGTTCGCCGCTGAGTGACAGCTTGTATAAGGAGCCATTTCTTACGGTAAATCATGCCGGCGTATTCTGGCATAAGTGTGAGACGGAAGGCGCTCTGCTTAACAGCCTTGAGGATCTGATTAAGTTTTTTTCCAAAAGAGCAAATCAGGAGAAGTATTCACTGGAAGATGAAAGCGGCCGGGGCTGTACTTTAAATGAACTGATCAGCGGAGAGCACAGAGATTAAATGGTACAGGAGAGATTTTCGTTTTTCAGCAGCAAAAAAGTGCCGGAAGCCTTTTAAATAAGGCATTCCGGCACTTTTACCGAATCGGAGTAACAGGATTTGAACCTGCGACCTCTCGGCCCCCAGCCGAGCGCGCTACCAAGCTACGCCATACTCCGTTTCTGGTCACTATGGTATTATAGCAGAAAGTTTGCGATTTGAAAAGTATATTTGTTGAAAAATTTTATATTTTAAGATATGATGGTAAAGACGATATGATTCATGCAGAAAAGACAGGTGAGAAAGAATATGAAACCAATCGTAAGTTTTGATGTAGATATGACCCTGCTGGACCATAAGGACTGGACGATACCGGACAGTGCCATGGAGACTCTTCAAAAGCTTCGGGAGAATTACACCATTGTGCTGGCCACCGGCCGCGACATGGATTCCAGCTTCAGCGTCGTATTAAAGGAACAGATCAGGCCGGATGCCATCATTCATTTGAATGGGACGAAGATTACGGTGGGGGACACGATTATATACGAGCATCTGTTTGATAAGGAACTGATGAAGCGGATTCTCGCCTATGCACAGGACACACCATACAGTGTGGGAGCCAGTGTGGGCGGATATGATTACTACATCCATCCGGAAGTGGTGAACCGCCACGACACGGATCTGTGGGGAGAATGCGGACGCCGGTTTGCGGATCCGTGGAAGCTCCCTGAGTTAGATGTCAGGACCATGGCTTACATCGGTGATGAAAGGGGCGCGAAGGCTATGGGAGACCGGTTCCCTGAGATCAATGTGCACATGTTCGCGGAAAAGCGGGGCGCGGATGTGGTGGAGAAGACGACCAGCAAGGCTATGGGACTGATCCGCCTCTGCGACTATTTTCAGACGCCTCTGTCCGACACGGTGGCATTTGGGGACAGCATGAACGATTACGATATCGTGAAGACGGCGGGAATCGGAATTGCCATGGGAAATGCGATGGAAGAACTTAAGGAGGCGGCGGATTACGTGACCGATGCCGTGGACGCGGATGGAATCCGAAACGCCTGTGTGCATTTCGGTCTGATCCGGTTATAACCGGTCCGGATGCCTGGCATTGCTTTCATGAAACTATACAGGGAAGGAAATAAGTAGCATGGCAAAACATTATGATCTCTTTATCATAGGCGGCGGTCCCGGCGGTTATACGGCTGCACTTAAGGCGGCGGGACTGGGACTTAAGACTGCGATTGCAGAGAAAGAAAAACTGGGCGGGACCTGCGTCAATAAGGGCTGTATTCCGACGAAGGCTCTGCTTCATGCCTCCAGTATGTTTGCGGCATTTCAGAACTGCGATGTATTTGGAGTGTCGGCTGATTTCATTTCTTTTGATTTTAAGAAAATGCAGGACTATAAGAAACGTTCTGTAAAAGAGTACCGCAAGGAAGTAAAGGAAGCAGTCGAGAGTGCAGGAATCGATTATATCGAGGGAACGGCTACGATCCGGCGTGGGCGGACTGTGGAGGTGAACAGTCCGTCAGGAAAAGACTATTACGAGGCAGACCACATTATCATTGCGACAGGGGCGAAGCCTGTCATACCGGATATTCCTGGAGCGATGCTGCCGGGGGTTTTGACGAGCGACCGGCTGCTGGCTTCCGATACCTGGAATTACGACCGCCTTACGATTATCGGGGGCGGAGTGATCGGCGTGGAGTTCGCGACGATTTTCCAGGCACTGTGCTCCCATGTGACGATCATCGAGAGCCGGGAGCACTTACTGGGCCCCATGGACAATGAGGTCTCCGAGGTACTGGAAGAGGAACTGAGGCGGAAGGGAATCTCTGTCCAGTGTGAAGCCAGGGTCCTGGAAATTCGCGGCGAGGAACAGGGACTTGTCTGCGTTTACGAGGCCGGAGGAGAGGTGCGGACGATTCGTTCCGGGCAGATTCTCCTGGCAGCAGGCAGACAACCGAATCTGGACGGACTCTTTGGACAGGACGTCAGCCTTGCCATGGAAGGGGGCTGCCTTAAGACAGATTCGGAATTCCAGACCAGTGAACCGGGGATCTATGCCATCGGTGATGTGACGGCTGGCAAGATGCTGGCGCATGTAGCGGCAGCCCAGGGGACTTATGTGGTGGAGAAAATTGCGGGGGTACATCATACCATACGGCTTTCCGTGGTACCTAACGGAATGTTTGTGGAGCTCCCGGTAGTGCCGGGATGCATTTATACTGAGCCGGAGATTGCTTCTGTTGGAATTACGGTGGAAGAAGCGAAGGCCCATAAGATGAAGGTGCGCTGCGGGCGCTACTCCATGAGCGGTAATGGCAAATCCATCATTACCAGAGAACAGAGCGGATTCATTCATCTGATTTTCGAAGAATATTCCGGAACGATTGTCGGCGCTCAGATTGTCTGTCCGCGGGCCACCGATATGATCAGTGAAATGGCGACTGCTATCGCAAATGGCCTGACAGCGGATCAGCTCATGCTTGCCATGAGGGCCCATCCGACGTACAGCGAGGGCATTACGGCGGCAATCGAGAATTATTATGAAGCAAAAGGAGACGAAAGGTTATGATTCAAGAGAGAATTGCAGCATTACGAAGCCTGATGGCGGAGCGCCATATCGACGCTTATATGATTCCTACCTCTGATTTTCACGAGTCGGAGTATGTTGGGGATTATTTTAAATGCCGGAAATTTATAACCGGTTTTACAGGGTCGGCGGGTACTGCTGTTATCACGCAGACAGAGGCGAGGCTCTGGACAGACGGGCGGTATTTCGTGCAGGCGGCAAAGCAGCTGGAGGGAACCGGCGTGATCCTTATGAAATCTGGTCAGGAGGGAGTACCGACCGAGGAAGAGTATCTGACCGAGATGATGCCTGACAATGGAACACTCGGTTTTGACGGCCGTGTTGTCAACAGCCAGATGGGACAGAAGCTGAAAGAACTTCTGGAAGATAAGCACGTGAAGTTTTCCTGGCAGGAAGACTTAGTGGATTTCATCTGGGAAGACCGTCCGGAGTTATCCGCAGAGCCGGTCTGGATTTTGAAAGAAAATTACGCAGGCAAATCTGCTGTGGATAAGATTGCTGATTTAAGAGAAGCAATGAAGAAGGAGAAGACTACGGTTCATGTCCTCACAACGCTTGACGATATTGTGTGGCTGTTAAATATCCGTGGAAATGACGTCGTCTGCAACCCGGTAGTCCTTTCCTACGCACTGGTGACCTTGGAACGCTTCTATTTATTTATCAATGAGGCGGTTCTGGACAGTGAAGTAAAATCTTATTTAAAAGAACTGGGCGTTACGATTCGGCCATACAATGATATTTACGATGCGGTGGGCCAGTTAAAGGGCCAGAAGGTGCTTCTGGAGACTGCGAAGACCAACTATGCGATTATCAGCAATTTAGATGAGACGAATACCATTGTAGACTGCATGAATCCGACCGCTCCGGCCAAGGCGGTCAAGAATCCGGTTGAAATTGAAAATATGAAGAAGGCTCATATCAAAGACGGTGTGGCCATGGCGAAGTTTATCTTCTGGCTGAAAAAGAATATCGGAAAGCAGACGATTACCGAGCTCGATGCGGAACATTATCTGGATCAGCTGCGCGCAGAGCAGGAGGGGAATCTGGGACTTTCCTTCCATACGATCTCTGCCTACGGGGCTAATGCGGCTATGTGCCACTATTCGGCGACGCCGGAGAGCAACGCGGTTCTGGAACCGAAGGGACTCTATCTGGTAGATTCCGGCGGACAGTATTATGAGGGGACTACCGACGTGACGAGGACGATCTCCCTGGGAGAGACGACGCAGGCAGAGCGGGAACATTTTACACTGAGTGTCATCAGCATGCTGCGGCTGGCTGCAGTGAAGTTCTTATATGGCTGCAGAGGGCTTACGCTGGATTATGTGGCGAGAGAACCGCTTTGGAGCAGAGGACTGAACTTTGACCATGGAACCGGCCACGGGGTTGGCTACCTGTTAAATGTTCATGAGCGTCCTAACGGAATCCGCTGGCGCATGGTGCCGGAGCGGCAGGACAACTGCGTTCTGGAAGAAGGAATGGTGACTTCCGACGAGCCAGGCGTATATATTGAAGGCAGCCATGGCGTGCGGACAGAAAATCTGATTGTCTGCAAAAAGGCGGAGAAGAATGAATACGGTCAGTTCATGGAATTTGAATTTCTGACCTTTGTTCCGATCGATTTAGATGCGCTGGATCAATCGCTGATGAATGAGCGGGACGTGGAACTCTTAAACAACTATCACAGACAAGTGTATGAGAAAATCTCTCCGTATCTGACTGAGGAAGAGGCCGAATGGCTGAAAGAGAATACGAGAGCGATCTCATGATATCAGGCGGAGCATGCGCATATGCCCTGATGATGGCAAGGTCTTAAAAACAGAATATCCGCAGGAAACGGGCCGGATGGCGCGCTGCGGGTTCATTTGAAAACTGCCGCAAGGGTCAAATCCCCAGCGTTTTCCGGTACCGCAGATTTACTGCTGCGCCGGAGAACGCTGGGGATTTGACTTCAATCGTCTTCCAGACAGGGAACATTTGCTATGGTTCCGCTTGTTTTTGGGTTATTTCTTTACGAAGCCGCATCAGAAGCGGGATAATCGCTTCCCAATCTTCATTGTCCAGTTCTTTCAACAACTCCACAGCCCTGCGGAACTGTGGCGGTTCTGCCATTTCGGTATCAAAAAATTCCAGCGGAGTAATTTCCAGGTAATCGCAAATTTCGAAGAATTGTTTCATGGAAGGCATGGATCGGCCAGAGGAAATACCCTGAATGTAACTCTTATTTTTACCGAGATCCAGACTCATCTGGTATTCAGAGACATCTTTTTTTAAACGGAGCTCTGTAATTCTGTTTCTGACAAACTGTTCATTCATTCTTATCACCTCTATGGTTAATCATAAAGGATAATCTTTCCCGACATTCCGTTTTATATGCGTAATAATGGCTGAAAAATTGGTTGCATATACGGATAAAAAGCGTTATTATATAAGTTAGAAAAACGAAAGAGAAAGACAAAAGAAAGTGCGTGCCTATAGGGCGAGAGGATGTCCGATGACAGAATATTTAAAAAAATGGAGGGATAAAGGGACCGGGAACCCCCGGGCCGTTTTATGCATATTGGTTTATATCCTTATTATGGCGGGGATGATTGGAAGTTTACGGATGCAGTCCAAAGGGATGGCTGATCATATAGCGTGGGCTGTATTTATTGTATCCCTGGTGGCGATGGGAGTGATTTCGTATCCGCTGATATGGGGAAAAGACAGGGGAGAGGGAGAACGGCTGGAAGAGGGGAAGATGGAGAAACAAAAAGAACAAAAGGAACAAAATAAACAAAACGAACAAGATAAGCAAAACAAACAAGATAATCAAAACGAGCAAAAGGAAGACAGGCGGGAAGCGTTGTACCGCAGGCTTGGGGAATTTACGGATACAGTCCTGTTTGAATACAGATACCGTGACGGAAGCATTCTGTTTACCCCCAATGCATCAAACCAGATGGAGACTTCTGTTCTGAAAAGCGCCCTTGAGAAATACGTGAAGTGTCCGCCGCTGCAGGGAGAAAGCAGATGCTTTGAATTTCGCATGAAAGCGGATACGGAGGACTATCGCTGGTGCATCTGTCATATCAGGGCAGAATATGACGGGGGAAAGGAGTCTGTAGATAAGTATGCGGAAGCAGAGAGGCCGGTCTGCCTGATAGGAAAACTGGACGATATCAGCAAACAGAAGGAGCGGGAGGAGCAGCTTCTGTTTCAGTCTACCAGAGATGGCCTGACCGGTATCTATAATAAGACGGCCTTTGAATATATGATGGAAGAGACCTTGAAAAGGGGAAGCCGCGGCAGTTTATATATGATCGATATCGATAATTTCAAGGATGTGAACGACCAGTACGGGCACCCGGCCGGCGATAGGATTCTGGTTAAGACAGGCGAACTTCTGCGTGAAATCTTCCGTGATTCCGACTTGATCGGCAGAGTTGGCGGTGATGAGTTCGTAGTCTATTCGGAAAGCGGAGATACCAAAATGAAGGCATTAAGGCTTCTGAACGGAACCGCAGATTTTTCAAAAGAAGGCGAATTACGGATTTCTGTGAGCATCGGAATAGCCAGCAGCACCGGGAACCCGGACGAAGAGTACCAGGAACTGTTTTCCAGAGCCGATCAGGCCATGTACCGGGCAAAGCAGGAGGGGAAGAATCGGATTGCCTGGTATGAGGAGTAGGGAAGCGGGGAAAAAGCGAATTGTGGAAGCAAACTATAGAAGCAAAATATAGAGGCAAACTATAGAAGAGAAGTGGTAATGAGTGGCGGTAGCAGGGAAAATGAATAAGAAATGGGATGGCTGCGTTTAAGACGCAGCCATTTTTGTGACAGAAGGAATAAATCAGGCGATGCTAAACTAGTCAGAGTCACAGGGGAGATCCACCAGGGTATAGGAATGACCGATATAAGGAAGAAAAATATTTACGATGTCTGAGGTCCGGATTTTCAAACTGGAGGTGTTGATGCAGGGATGGCAGCCAAGAAATTCCTGCTCAAGAATATCTCTGTCAATCAGCAGCCGGACGCGGTTTTCTTTATCATTCATCAGTCCCAGAACCGATACTGAACCGGGGGTGATATTTAAATACTGTTCCATAAATTCAGGTTCTGCAAAAGAGAGCCTGGCCGAGCCGATCTGTTTTGACAGAACTGCCGTCCGGAATTTTTTGCAGCCGGGAATCATGAGAAGATAAAAGCTGTTTTTCTGGGCATTGCGCAGAAATAAATTTTTACAGATCTCTGTTTCCAGGAGTGCATCGATATCGTGACAGGCCTCTATTGTAGCGGTCGGATCATGATCCAGGCGCTGATAGGCGATACCAAGTTTATCCAAAAGATCGTAAGTGACCTTCTCTTTTTCAGGACGCCCGGTGAGATCTGCGGGCCGTCCGGTATATAAAGTCCGGTCTATGTAAAAAACATGGGCGGGAGTGATATTTTTTGCTGCTGTGTTTGCCATATGAAATGCCTCTTTCTGTTTGGATTCGGTCAAACTGGTAATAGGAATATGAGTGTTATTATACAAGAGAATGGAATAATTGCAAGAGGAAAGCAAAAATGGTTGACGGAAGAAGGTAAAATGGGACCGGCTGTATGTTGGAAAATGGGGGATGCTGTTATCAATACGGGAAAACCAGGTATGAACAATTCTTTTTTCATTGGCTTTATGCGGTGTCTTGTATTATAATGATTTTTACAGGAGTAACCGGTTATGAACGGGGATTAAGATTGTGTAATCATTTGCTGGATTATTTCCGACAAGGCTGACAGATGGAATCAGCAGAATGGGTGCATTTAAAACATATAGTAAATGAAAATAAAAGAAGAAAAGGAAGGTCAACTCAAATGATTGAAAACCGACTGAAAAATGAAAGATCGAGAGTATTGACAGAAAAGACGATGAGTTCGAAGCGTGATGATAAATCTGCAAGGTACGGAGAGGGGAAGAGACGAGAAGATAAAGCAGTAAATACGGCAGGAGGCGTTTCCGGTAAGCGTGGAAACAATACAGCCGGGAAAGCAGGGCACAAGCCGGAGAAAAGGCCGCTGCAGAAGGGAAGTAATCAAAAAACAGGAAATAACAGAGATTTAAGAAGCGGCACATCTGCTTTCAAGCGTGGAGTAAGCGCGAAGGAAGAGGGGCATCCGGTTAGGAAAAATACTACGCCATGTCCTGTATTTCTGCGCTGCGGCGGCTGTCAGCTTCTGGATATGCCATATGATAAACAGTTGAGCCTGAAGCAGAAACAGTTGGAGGAATTACTGAAACCGTACTGCAGGGTACAGCCAATTATCGGGATGAAGGATCCGTTCCATTACAGAAATAAGGTACATGCTGTGTTTGACCATGATAAAAAAGGAAATCCTGTTTCCGGCGTCTATGAGGCAAATACACATCGTGTCGTTCCGATTGAAAGCTGTCTCATTGAGGATCAGAAGGCGGATGAGATCATTGGTACCATCAGAGGAATGTTAAAATCATTTAAGATCAAAACGTTTGATGAGGATACAGGGTACGGCCTTCTGCGCCATGTGCTGATCAGACGCGGTTTTGCAACGGGTGATATCATGGTCGTTCTGGTTACGGCATCTCCTGTATTTCCTTCCAAAAATAATTTTGTCCGCGCATTGAGAGAAAAGCATCCGGAAATCACAACCATTGTTCAGAATATTAACGGCAGGGATACCAGCATGGTGCTTGGAGACAGGGAGAACGTGCTGTACGGAAAAGGCTATATTGAGGATATTTTATGTGGATTTCGTTTCAGGATCTCTTCTAAATCGTTTTATCAGGTGAATCCGGTACAGACAGAGGTGCTTTATCGGAAAGCGATAGAACTGGCCGGCCTTACCGGGAAGGAAACGGTGATTGATGCATACTGTGGTATCGGAACGATTGGGATCGTGGCGAGCCAGGAGGCGGACCGGGTCATCGGCGTGGAATTAAACCGCGATGCGGTACGGGATGCAGCCCAAAATGCTAAGATTAACGGGATTAAGAATGCGCAGTTCTATTGTAATGACGCAGGGGCATTTATGAGTAAAATGGCTGATAACGGCGAACATGTTGATGTTGTCTTTATGGATCCGCCGAGGAGCGGAAGTACGGAGGAGTTTATACAGTCGGTTGCGAAGATAAAACCGGAGAAAGTGGTGTACGTATCCTGTGGCCCGGAGACGCTGGCCAGAGATTTGGGAGTGTTCAGGAAGATGGGGTATGAGGCGAAAGTGGCGTGGGGGGTGGATATGTTTCCGCAGGCTGCACATGTGGAGTCGGTGATAATGATGCAGAATTGTGGTTTTAAGAAAAAATAGAGGTTCAAACCACAAGATATAGTGGTTTTTGGGCAAAAATCGAGCAAAAAACAGGGCAAAAAATGGCCGTTTTTAGCCCCGATTTTTAGCCCCTTCCACAGATGCAGGAAGGTATTTCAGTGATATATGGGAAAAATTCAAGTTCAGCCGACGAAAAATTGGCTGTCCTTTACTGCCGGTTTTGTGGATTTTGAGTCGCTTTGTAAAGCAACGAGCAGAAAATGCCGGAAAGTAAGGAAGAAAGAGAACTTGCGATTGAATTGACTCCTGGAAGAAGATCTGCCCAAGTGGTGTCTTATGGCATGTGTCATGATGGCATATGAAGAGAACATTCCAAGACGAAGAAGGTAGTAATGCAGAGCAAAGGATAAAGGTGCATACATTATTTTACGAACTTAATAACTCATGGATAGCCATGTTGAAAATACTATAAATCTTCAGTATAATCTAAAAAAAGGGGGGATTATATGGATCTTCGCGTGCTAAACTATTTTCTGGCAGTGGCCAGGGAGGAAAACTTTACGCGGGCAGCACAAATGCTTCACGTCACCCAGCCTACCTTATCGCGACAGATTGCACAATTAGAGGAAGACCTCGGTGTAAAACTTTTTACCAGAAGCAATCATAATATTATACTAACGGAAGATGGTATGATTTTGAAACGCCGCGCACAGGAGTTGCTGGCTCTGGCTGAGAAAACCAGGCAGGATTTAAGGCACAGAGATGAGGAACTCACCGGAAAAATTGCTATTGGCAGCGGAGAATTTCAATCTACCAGATTTCTGTCGCAGATGATTGCCTCCTTCTCGGAGAAACATCCCAATGTGCAATATGAGATTTACAGCGGGGATGCGGATAACATTCACGATTATGTAGAGAGAGGTCTTCTGGATATAGGGTTGATGGCAGAACCGATTGATATTCGTAAGTATGATTTTATTTCTATGCCGGTAAAGGAACGCTGGGGAGTATGGGTAAACACGGATTCCGCTTTGGCTCAAAAAGAATGGGTGCAGCCGGAAGATTTAGTTGGAAAACAACTAATCACTGCCACAGGCGAATTCCCAAAGAGCAGTATTGGTAAATGGCTTGATGATTATAATACGCAGGTGAAAATTATTGCTACAGGTAATTTGTTGTACAATGAAGCAATGCTTGCGGAGAATCATTTGGAAATTGTACTTGGTATTAAGCTGAACTATACATACGATAATTTGTGCTTTGTTCCTCTTTATCCAATACTTGAAATGAGCACAGTTCTGGTATGGAAGAAAGAACAGATTTTCTCCTCTGCCACGAGCAGTTTTATTGAATTCGCAAGACAATACGAAAAAGTAATATCTGACAATAAATTATAGGCATTAGACATAGAATGAATATAGGCTTACAATGAGGGTGTTCCGGAAGGGACATCCTTATTTATTTACATTATCGTGCGAAGCACGCCTATGGGGAGCATTAAGCTGCGGTGTGACCTTTTGGTATGAATAATCAGCGAGGTGAGACTATGACAATTAATGAAGCAAGTGAACGGTACAATATTCCGATTGAAGTTTTAAAGGAATATGAAAGCTGGGGCCTGTGTGATGAAGTGAGAAGGGTGATGGGGGTATGGCAGTATGATGACCGGGATATACAAAGGCTTAGTATGATTATGACCCTCCATGATATTGGCTTTGACAACAACGAGGTTGAGGCATATATGCGTCTTCTTTTGGAAGGTGATTCCACAGAAGAAGAACGCCTGGATATGTTAAACAAAAAACGTGGAGTGACCCTCGATGAACTTCATTTTAAACAGAAACAGTTAGACCGTGTGGATTATTTACGGTACAAAATTCAAAAAACACATAAGTAAATTCGGCAGCCATACTCAAACAAATACTTCAAAGAGGAGGACTTTAGAAAAAGGAGGACTTTAGAATGAAAAAAATATTATCGTTTATCTGTGTTTGTTCCACGGTGTTTGTTACGACCGCCTGCAGCAGCCAGGGCAGTGCGTCTGATACGGGCATGTCTGTACCAGCTTCTTCACAAGAAACCGGCAAAGCGGCACAGCAAACGGATCTTTTGCAGAACGACAGTGAGAACGCCTCTGTTACAAAGAAAGCCGGCGAAGAAACGGATGATACAGGAACTGAGGAAGCCGGATCTGATATTCTGGTTGCATATTTTTCCGCAACGGGAACAACCAGGACCCTGGCAGGGTATATCTCCGAAGTTACAGGGGGAGATTTATATGAAATCGTACCGGAAATCCCGTATTCATCGGAGGACTTGAACTATAGTGACAATAACAGCCGAAGCACCAGGGAACAGAATGATGAAAGTGTTCGGCCTGTAATCTCAGGCAGTTTGGAGAATATGGATCAGTACGACACGATTTTTCTGGGCTATCCTATCTGGTGGGGAGAAGCGCCGCGTATCATCGATACCTTTATGGAAGCTTACGATTTCAGTGGAAAAACGATTGTTCCATTTTGCACTTCCGGAGGCAGCGGGATTGGATCCAGCGCACGAAACCTGCACAACCTTGCTGGCTCTGATGTAATTTGGCTGGATGGGAAACGGCTTAGCAGTGATATTTCTCATGGTGAAATGGTGAGCTGGATTGATGGACTTTCACTGGATGTGATGGCCCAGTGAAGGCGGCGGTAAAAATGATGGTGGATATGAGTCTGCTTGTAATGCTTCCTGTTCTTATGGCAGAAATATTGACTGGGCAGGAATTTCATGAATGGCTTGGGACGGCAATGGCTGTCGTGCTAATCCTCCATCATCTCTTAAACATAAACTGGCTGAAACATATCGGGAAAGGGAATTATACGCCCCTGCGCAGCCTCATTACCATTATTAATTTACTCCTTTTTGCAGATATGTCTATTCTTATGATCAGCGGTATCGTGATGAGTGGATTTGTATTCGAGTGGCTGCCCATTTCAGGAGGTATGGTTCTCTCTCGTAGACTTCACCTGTTTGCTTCCCATTGGGGGCTAATTCTGATGGCACTGCATACGGGAGTGCATTGGAGCAGGGTTGTTAGATTGGGAACAAAGTTTTTGGAAAAATCAGAATCAGAAGATGAATTGGCCTGGCTGGCCAGAGGTCTTGCAGCTGCAATTTCTATATTTGGTGTTTACGCTTTTATACAGCAGAACATGTCAGACTACCTGTTCTTAAAAACGGCCTTCGTATTTTGGGATGAAACGAAGACAGCTGCTTCATTTTTAACAGAAACGCTTTCTATTATGGGATTGTTTATAACAATCGGTTATTATGGACAGAAACAAATGAAAGGGTTAAAAGGAATGAAACATAAAACGGCAAAATATCTCGCTTTTTTAATTCCAATTCTGGTTTGTATAGGGACTATTTGCTGGATGATGACAGGAAACCGTGCATCTCCAGCCGATTCGTGGGAAACCACACCTTCTGTGGCAACAGAAGTAAATGATGGATATGTCTTGATTCCTGGCGGGACATTTTTAATGGGAAGTCCGGAGCGTGAGGCATGGAGAGACAATCATACCGTTTTGTAGTCAGGGCGGTGGAAGATTCGGACAGAGCCTGGCATTTATTGCAAAGCTGGCGCCAGATGCGATGATTGGCGAGGGACTGGCAATTAGCTACTCAGGCGGTGAATCTTTGTCTTCTATGTAAGTACATGGCTTGAGCTTAACAAGGTGAGACAATAAAAATAGTGAAGGAGGAAAAGGGAAAATAAAGGCTTGCCGGATAGAGGATATATAAATGATATTTTGGCGAATGCCAATCATAAAATAAAGCTAAATAACAGGAGGAAAAAATGCGAAAATTATTAAAGAAAACGTTAGCGATTACAGGTTGTGTAGCCATGATGGCTTCTATGACTGCATGCGGTGCGAAGCCGGAGACACAGCCAGAGGCAACAAGGCAGACAGAGGCAACAATGCAGACAGAAGCAACGGCGGAAACAGAAGGACAGGCAGTAAAGGAGGGGGACGCGATGGCAGTGAATTACGGGAACATGAAGGATGTCAGCATAAAAATTGAACCTATTGAACTCACGGAAGAATGGGACAAGGTTTTTCAGCTCAGTGATGAAGTAAATCATAGAAAAGTAACATTTGCTAACCATTTCGGTATTACTCTGGCTGCGGATCTTTATGAACCGATGGAGTATACGGGCAAGCTTCCGGCTATTGCGGTCTGTGGCCCTTTTGGCGCGGTGAAGGAGCAGAGTTCCGGACTTTATGCACAGGAACTGGCAAAAAGAGGATTTCTGGCTATCGCTTTTGATCCGTCTTTTACAGGAGAAAGTGCCGGCTACCCGAGAGATTTTAACTCTCCGGATATTAATATCGAAGATTACCAGGCGGCTATTGATTTTCTTTCCATACAGGAAAATGTCGATCCTGAAAAAATTGGAATTATCGGTATCTGCGGCTGGGGAGGTATGGCGGTGCAGACAGCTGCACTTGATACAAGGATAAAGGCAACGGCAGCAATGACGATGTATGATATGAGCAGAAATACTGCGCTGGGATATTTTGATTCTGTGGATGAAGAAGGCAGATATGAGGCCCGGATAGCTTACAATCGTCAAAGAACAGAGGACTATAAAAACGGATCTTATACAATGGGAGGAGGACTTCCCGAAGAAGCGCCGGAAGAGGCACCTCAATATGTGAAAGACTATGTTGCATATTACAAGACAGAGCGCGGTTATCATCCCCGTTCCGTCAATGCAAATAACGGCTGGGCGGCCACTGCCGGCGGTTCTCTGATGAATATGCGTCTGTTTGAATATGCTCCTGAAATCCGCAGCGCGGTTCTGCTTGTACACGGGGAAGAAGCACATTCTCTTATGTACAGCCAGGAGGCATACAAACTGTTACAGGGAGATAATAAAGAGCTGATGCTTATCCCTGGCGCCTCCCATACAGATTTATACGATCAGATGGAAATCATCCCATTTGATAAATTGGAAACATTTTTTAACAACGCATTTACACAGTAGTTACGGATCATACCGGAGCGATTCAATCCGGAAGCAGTACAACTGGAATCCCGGAAGACGGTGCGAATGAATAACAGGAGATGACCATGAAAGTTTTAGCAATTAACAGCAGTGCAAGAAAAGATGGGAATACAGCAATCCTTATTGACCATGTATTTCAGGAACTAAACAAAGCCGATATTGAAACAGAATTGGTGCAGCTGGCAGGTCAGATCATAGAGCCCTGTAAAGCTTGCTGGGCCTGCCAAGGAAAGAAGAACTGTGTGCATAAGAAGGACACATTCCGCAATATTTTTGAAAAAATGGTGCAGGCAGACGGGATTCTGCTGGGCTCTCCGGTTTATACCGCCAATGTCTCTGCTAATATGCAGGCATTTCTGGAAAGGGCAGCTGTGGTATGCGATCTGAATCCCGGATTGCTCACCCATAAGACAGGAGCAGCCGTGACAGCGGCACGCAGAGGCGGCGCATTGCAGGCCATTGACAGCATGAACCACTTTTTCCTGAATCATGAAATGTTTGTGGTCGGCTCGGTTTATTGGAATATGGCATACGGGCAGATGCCTGGCGATGTCCTGAAAGATCAGGAAGGGTTGGATAACGCAGGTAATCTTGGTCGAAATATGGCCTATCTGATGAAAACATTACAGAAAGGCCAGAGCCTTATATGAAAAAGACAATCAGCATACGAAACGGTGTTGACAAAATCCACACTTTTGCATATACTAATCATATCAAATAATTTTGATGTGAGGTAAAACGTGGAGACAACATATCAGAAAAATGCCAAGGTATTTAAGGCGCTATGTGATGAAAAACGACTTGCTATCCTGGAACAACTGCGCAGTGGAGAAAAATGTGCATGTATATTACTGGAACAATTGGATTTAACACAGTCAGGACTTTCCTATCATATGAAAATTCTCTGTGAATCTGGGATTGTATCCAGCCGGCAGGAGGGAAAATGGACCCACTATCGGTTAAGCGCGGCAGGCAGAGATTATGCAGTAGATTTGCTGAAGAAGCTGACCACGCCAGATACAGAGCAGAAGAGCGAATGCATTTGTCAGGGAAATTAAACGCCATCTTTATTGGATGGCGTTTATAAAACAAGAACACATCAAAAAAAGTTGATATGTGTGCTCCGCAAAAATGAAAGTGAGGATTTTTTATGAGCATTTGGGAGTTTATACAAGACCAGGTTCTGGGAATGAAGTGGCTGAACAAAATGATTGGAAGCATGCTTTCTTCTTTGGGACTGGACATAAGTGGGCGCGTTGGGGGCAGTGTTCAATTTTTTATTTACGATGTAGTAAAAATAACGGTGCTGCTTTGTTTCCTGATTTTTATGATTTCCTATATCCAGAGTTATTTCCCTCCTGAGCGGAGTAAACGGATTCTGGGCCGTTTTCATGGAATTGGAGCTAATATTATTTCAGCGCTGCTGGGGACTGTGACACCATTTTGTTCCTGTTCCTCCATCCCGCTGTTTATTGGTTTTACAAGCGCAGGATTGCCGCTGGGGGTTACATTCTCCTTTTTAATCTCCTCTCCCATGGTGGACCTTGGTAGTTTGATTCTTCTTATGAGTATTTTTGGAACCAGGGTAGCCATTATCTATGTTGTTGTGGGGCTTGTTATTGCAGTAGTCGGCGGCTCGCTGATTGAAAAAATGCATATGGAACCTTATGTGGAAGAATTTATTAAGACTGCAGGCAGTGTAGATATTGAATCACCGTCTCTGACGAAAAAGGAACGCCTGACTTTTGCAAAAGAACAGGTTGCGGCCACCTTTACAAAGGTCTTCCCGTATATTCTGATCGGCGTGGGCATTGGCGCAATGATCCACAATTGGATTCCGGAGAGCTGGGTGGAGGCTGTCCTGGGAAGTAATAATCCAATCGGTGTTATCCTGGCTACGTTGGTCGGTATTCCGATGTATGCTGATATCTTTGGAACCATTCCCGTCGCTGAAGCGCTGCTCTTTAAGGGAGCGCAGCTGGGAACGATTCTCTCTTTTATGATGGCGGTTACAACGCTGAGCCTGCCTTCTATCATTATGCTGCGCAAGGCAGTAAAACTAAGGCTCCTTGGCCTGTTCATTGGAATTTGTGCAGGCGGGATTATTCTCGTGGGTTATTTTTTTAATGCGATACAGGCGTTCATCATATAGAAAACTTAGGTAACAATTATTCGGTGCTCAATTGTCAAATATAATATAAAAGGAGATCAGAATTATGAATTTGTTTGGGAAGAAAAAGAAAGAAGAAACGGCAGGCTGCTGCTGTGGCGGAAACTGTACGCCTGAAACGATGGCACAGGCTGAGAATGCTAAAAACGAAGGAGCCTCTGTTAAGATACTGGGATCCGGCTGTGCAAAATGCAATCAGTTGGAAGAAGCGACGAGGGCAGCGCTTGAACAGTTAGGTATGGATACCGCCGTCGATCATGTGACTGATTTTTCACAGATAGCAGCCTATGGTGTCATGACAACACCTGCTTTGGTAGTGGATGGGAAAGTGGTATCGATGGGAAAGGTCCTTAAAACTGAGGAAGTTAAAAAAATACTTCAGAAGATGAGGGGGTAGAGGACCCGACAGGGAAAGACGATGATGAATTTGTATATGTGATACAGTGCATTAGTGAAAATATAGAGAAACTCAAGAAAAAGATTTATTTAAGAACAACGATACAATAAAGCAGGTGGCTGCCCAAGGGGATACTGGTTGAAACCGGTATCCTTTTTCTCTAGCAGGAGAAAAAAAGAAGGAGGCAGGGTTCTGGCCGGGAAAAGGTATCTGACATAAAACTCGAACAAATGTTCCTTTTTTGGCTTGCGCGATAGAGGCTGATCCGGTATAATAGAGTGAAGAGGTAAGGAGGCAGAGAGATGATTCGACTATTTGAATTTCGGGATTTAGACAAGATTATGAACATATGGCTGGAGGGAAATCTGGAAGCTCATTCATTTATAGATGCAGAGTATTGGAATAAGAATTTCGATTCCGTAAAATCAGTATTGCCCAATGCGGAGGTATATGTATACGAGGAGGCAGGAGAAATTCTGGGATTCATCGGAATGGATGCGGAATACATAGCCGGGATTTTTGTAGCGGCAGGACATAAGGGACAGGGAATCGGCCATCAGCTGATTGAAGCGGTGAAAAAGAAGAAGAGGCTGACCCTGCATGTGTTTGAAAAGAATACTGGGGCAATGGCCTTTTATCTGGCAGAGGGATTCAAGGTCCGGGAGCGAATGACAGAAAAAGAAACCGGAGAGAGGGAATGCCTGATGGTCTATGAGGACGGACAATAAGGGCTTGATGAAAGAGAAAAGGCGCTCCCGGCTTATTTGATGGAGGAAACCGGAGGTGGTGATATGGCAACCTGGAATCCATGGCACGGATGTAAAAAAATCAGCCCGGGCTGTGCAAATTGTTATGTTTATCGGAGGGACGCTGAATTTGGTAAGGACAGCAGTATCGTGACCCGCACCTCCAGCTTTGATATGCCAATCAAACGTAACCGCAAGGGGGAATACAAGCTGCAGCCGGATGGCGAGAGTGTGTATACCTGTATGACCTCTGATTTCTTTCTGGATGAGGCAGATGAATGGCGTGAGGAAGCATGGGATATCATTCGCAGGCGCAGCGATCTGCACTTTGTTATTATTACCAAACGCATACACCGGTTTGAGGTGGAATTACCGGGGGACTGGGGAAGCGGATATGAGAATGTGACGATCTGCTGTACCTGTGAGAACCAGAATCGGGCTGATTACCGTCTTCCTCTGTTTCTGAATTTGCCGATCAAACATCGGACTGTGATTCACGAACCGATGCTGGAGCAGATTGATATCCGGAAGTATTTGACCACGGGGAAGATAGAAGGGGTTACCTGTGGAGGAGAGTCCGGGCCGGAGGCAAGAGTCTGTGACTTCGCCTGGATACTTGATTCCATGGAACAGTGTGTGGAATATGATGTACCTTTCTGGTTTAAGCAGACTGGGGCAAGGTTTAAGAAGGGGAATAAGGTGTATCTGATAGACCGGAAGGATCAGATGAGTCAGGCGCAGAAGGCAGGAGTAAATTATAGATTCTGAATATTATATTCAAGTGTTATTGTGGATGAAAAATTTGAGATATAAATATATCAAAAACGTGTGCATTTATTGAATAATTGATGTTAAGATATATAGGGGTATATCTTGAGGAAAAGACAGCCACAGGAGCGTGTTTGCATGGATGGTTGGCTGTCTGAATAAAAACTGAATGCCAGTGTAATTTGGAGGCATATTGTTTAGCAGATTAAATATATTTCCTTAAATCGGAATTTTAAGGAGGCAATAAGTATGGATAACCTTGCCATTCATTTTCTTAATTATGATGAGCAATTGGTCACGCAAGAAGCAGTAAATAAATTGATTACAATATTCGTAACAATCAGATTTCAAATGCGTGGCTGGCTTTGGATGAATATGGTGAAGAGGACTTTCTCTCTGTGGATATTGCGAATAGATGGGTGGCACTTGCCTTTAATACATGGGACGAGAATGGGATTGCTCATATGTATCAGCCAATTAATCAGAAGTATGAGGACTCCCAAGAGGATGCGCCTGTAAATATTGGAAGTCAAACGCCAGTTCTAAAGCGAAATGCGTTAGATAATTTAGACTTGGCAGCAGAATGTGTCCTGCATTTTGCCAAAACCGGAGAGTTGTATCCAAATTTAAAGTGGGAAGAAGCAGAATAAAACATTCCCCAACTTCCAGTTTATCGGAAAGCTGAACAGTGCAGCAAAATCGGAATTTGATACAGAGATTGGAGGTGTGACGGACATGGAAACTGATGGAAAAACATTACCAGATATAAGTTTCAATGATATAGATTTTGGCAGTGGTATAAGACAGAATGATGGTATGCTTTCTGTTCTCTGGCCTGATGGAGTATGCTTAAAATTACAAAAAGATTGGGCGTATTCATTAACTGTTGAGCGTGACGGATATATATTCACGCGTCAAAGATTCAAAAAGAAGGATAACCAGCTTTTGATTTGGGTAGAAAGACTGGCAAAGGATATTTCTAACGGAAGATATAAAACAAAGAAAACCGAGAAAGAGATAATTCTGGATATCATCACCCAAAGAAATTTAGCAAGCTTTATGAACAACACAAAGTGGCGGGAGTTACGAACAGGGATGCTCAATGAAATGCCTTTTGTGCCCCCATACGAATATAAAACTCTTTTTGATGACAGTGACTACATTTCTGAAGATTATGTCCAACATCTTATAAAAAACGAAGGGCCAAGTTGCCTTTGTAGTTTGGATGAGGAAAGTTTTAACTTCTTAAATTACAAAGCGATTGAATGGTTAAAAGTCAGACCGTGCTTTTTTACGGAAGAAGGTGGGCAGTTGGTGAAAAAGAAAGTATGGTATGATTGCGAAAAGGAATTTACTGAAATCCTCAAAAAATATTCGATACCATTTGAACTGCAAAATGGTGTTTATACCATTTATGGATATAAATAGTCTGCACTAAAAATAAAATTTGCAAAGCGATAACGTCCCGTTGCTAGGGGAGTTGAACAGCGCGAAAAATCGGGAGTTGGAGGAAAGAAGAATTATGAGCAAATATAATTCCCTGTGGGAATATATTCAAAAAAACGGAGGTTCATCATTCAAAATGACATTTGAAGAAATACAGAATATTGCCGGAATACCAATAGATCACTCTTTTCTGAAATATAAAAAAGAACTTACGGAATATGGATATGAAGTTGGAAAAATATCCATGAAAGAGCAGACGATTATTTTTAATAAGGTAGACTGATAACTTCCTGTTTGTTGGGGAGTTGAATCATACGAGAAATCGGAATTTTGGAAGGAAAAAGATAATGGCAAAAGAAAAGGCTTCATTCAAAGAATTTCTATCAGCAGTTGCGCCAGAACACCAGGCGTTTGTCGAGAAACTTAATACCAAACTTATTGAACAGGGCTGTGTTCTTGTAATTAAGGAAGCAAAAAGCGGTTATGCTGCTTCATATCAACTAGAGAAGAAAACAGTAATGAATTGGGTGTTTCGCAAGTCTGGTATTTTGGCACGGATTTACGGTGACAATGCTGGTAAGTATGAGGATACAATCGCTTCTCTGCCTGCTGATATGCAAAAGAAAATGATTACTTCTCGTGACTGCAAGAGACTAATTGACCCTAATGCTTGTAGCGATACCTGTGTTAAAGGTTTTATTTATGCCTTGAATGGCGTTACACACAAAAAATGTCGTAATGACGGAATGTTTTTCCTGCTGACAAATGAAACAGCGGAGCATATAGCTGAGTTGGTCTGTGCAGAGGTTAATGTGCGTAAGTCAGTTTTATAGCATCAGAAAAATTAATTCTAATAAATCTGAATTTATTTAGAGGTGTACAATGAGCAATAAAGAGATTATAAAATACTTTTACGAGGTGGTCGTTTCAGAGAACATGCTTGATGAGCTTCCGCAATATATTTCAGAAGATTGCGTGCAAAGGGACGGAAAAAACGAGATTTTTATCGGCATAGATGGAATGAAACAACACCTTATGTCTGTTAAAAATACGTATCCCGACTACACAATGGAGATTATCCGCCAGTTTGAAGACGGAGATACTGTTATTTCGGAATTTATTATGAGAGGAACGCATAAAGGCGAGTTTATTGGAATAATGCCGATGAATAGGGTTATTGAAATGACTGGTGTAGATATTGATAAAATTGTGAACGGAAAAATCGTTGAACATGGTGGTGCGGTAAACACTTTTGATGCTTTTTGGGAAAACGGTTTGATTAAGCCAGTATAAATGAAAATTCAAATTTGTTGAGCTATGTATAAATATATAAGAAGCTGTCATAATGCTACATTCAGTTATTTATGACAACTTCTTTTCTATTCCCATTCTGAATATTTCGAAATGGGTTATCATTAAAGGAGAAAGGTGGCAGAATGACTTTTTTTGAAGAAGAGCTGAGGAAGCTCATGGAAAAGAGCTGCTATAATGATAAGGTGACTTTTTTCCCTTGATGTGTTATGTAAAGGCCGGGAGCTATATTCGGATGCGCACGGAGTTTGAAGGGGATGGAAGGTATCGTTATAATGGTATAAAAATGACGATGATCAATTATCGTAAAGCAGAGGTTGATTCGTCATCTGGAGTGAATTATGGCGTTTACGCCAAGGCCCTTTTGCGCCTTTTGGAAATCAGAATCACACACTCCAGACATTGCGAGGTTTGTACCAAATTATGTCGAGAAAAGGAGGGGTGACATCGAATGTTTGATAATGATAAGTTGTTATTTTCAGCAAATAATGAAATTGACCATGTAAAAGGTATTGTTAAAGTGTACGACAGTTATGTTGCTCAGAATGAGGTTGGAAAAGAAAAACAGCAATTTCAGCAGATTGCAAAAATAATGAAGGAGAGGACAGAGGAACGTTATATTAAACCGATAAAAATGTTTTTACATAATTGTAAGGAGCATCCTGAACAATCAGGACTTATTGTTATGGGAATAAACTGTATTCTAATAGAACTTTATTTTGAAATGATTCATGGACTTGATAAATCGGATGAAGGTGGACATAAAGTACAAGACGCATACACTGCAATACTCCCATTGCTTGATCCCAGTATCACAGAAGAGGATGCAAAAAGATTTTACAAAGGGATTCGTTGTAAAATAATTCATCAAGGGCAAACTGGTTTGTATACGGCAATTACTTATGCCGAGTTAATAGACAAAATTATTATTTTATGTGGTGAATACTATCTATGTAATCCCAAAGTATTGTTTGAAGCGTTGACTTTACTGTATCATCAGTATTGGAAAGAATTGTCAGAAGGCAAAGACCCTATTCAAAAGCAAAATTTTATCAAGAAATTTAAATACATATTGTACCACGATGATTGATGGATTTTTATTAAGGTTCAATTATGCTTTGTAGTAAATTTCTTTGTTTTTTAAATACGCTGGGAGATTTGTATAGAGTTGCGCTGGAAATAGTAGATAACAAAAACAAAACTAAGTGCATAATAGTCAGTAAAGAGAGCCCCAGTTTTACAGCTCCTATATCGGGGTGACGCCATGATGCTGTATTAGGAAAAATCATAATATAGGAATTGCGCTAAATATTATATAGCATGTGCAGCAATGCGGGAGCAAGAAAATAATTGAGAAAGTAAAAAAAGATAGAGATATTAATATTTCTGTCAAGGTCCGACCATGTCTTTCGGGAGTCTTTTTCACACACTTCATAAATGTTGAGGCCTGTATGGAATTGTACTGGAAATAGATTAAGCTAAAGAATAAAGATTCAAAGGAGACCAGATGATGCACTGCGGATCGGAGAGGTCGATTTAGTATTTAACGATCACAGGCGTGCCTTTTCAGAATTGTAAGAGAACTTTTTAGTTTTAACCGCATATACCTACATCGAGGTGGCAGGACAGGGCCTTTTCAGCCACTTGAAGAGTGTAACCATGGAGGAACTTCGCCGGATTCCATGTATACTGACTTCCTCAAAAGATCAATAGGAGAATGAGCAGGAATACTATCAGAACACGTTGGAGTATGGTGGTGATTTTCTATTTGCGGAAAGTCTGGAGGAAGGACGTGTGATGGTGGCCGCTAACCGCGGATGTCTGCCGCAGGCAGGTTCCACGATTCACCGTATCCGCTAATTCACAATGGGAGTCAAATTACACGCAATTACTGCACTTTCTGGAAAAGGAAAAAACAAATGAATATCTGCAGACCTTCGCTGAATTGCAGAAAGAAGCGTTTGCAAAAACGTAATACATATCGGGCTGCTTCTTTATGAAATGAAAGAGGCAGTTTTTTTATGCCCTTCAACCAAATGACTGAATCAATTTTCGGATAAGACTATCTTATTAAAAGACCATGATAAATCAGATTGTTTCTTGTTTTCATACTTTTTATAATAACAAGAAAAGGAAAGGAGCAGGTAATTTCCGTAGCTTCATACCGCATTATACAGCGCAGGCTTATGAAGAAAACAAGAAACTGATAGTACGGCTTAGATGGCTGCCAGAGAAAAAGAATGCCATTGAGGCAGCTTTCTCTTACATGGACTTTGGGCAAATAAATGTACATTGTGCCGATACCAGTTTCACGCAAAGAAAGCCCCCTCCGGGAGAATGCGGGGGCTGTCGAGGTGAACCTGACAACAGAGAAAATAGCAGATATTAATGAGAAACTTGGTCAAATGGAGATATTCAGTATGTTTGGCGGATCACCAGTTAAAAAATAGGGGGACTTACAGATTAAAAAAAGTGCTGTTATTAACCGGAACAGGCCGCTGTGAAGATTATGAATGAAGCCAGGTTTGATGCGCTTGCATATGAGATGGATCTCTTTTCCCGCAGCTCAATCTGCAGTTTAATTGTGGAGGCGCAAACGTACGGTAAGATAGTCATGCTGGCGATGCCCCCACAGAAGAACTTCTGTCACTGAATATCCTGCAGCAGGGGAACATCCGGGATACGTTGCACGCCTATCAGCCGGCAAAACGCTGTAATGAAAATCGTGTCATGGCTGAGGTTGTAAAGTGGGGAAAGCGTGAAGCACGCATTAATGATATTGCACCAGGCATCATCGTCACACCATTGGCGATTGATGAGTTTAACGGACTCCGCGGCAAATTTTACAAAAGCATGTTTGCAAAATGTCCTCTAGCACGTCCAGGTACAGCGGATGAGGCTGCCAATGCGGCGGAACTTTTGATGAGCTATAAAGGAGCATCTATTACCGGCGCTACATTCCTTATTGATGACGGCGCGACTTCCAACTATTATTACGGCCCCCCTAGGCCCCAGGAAGAAAGCTCAAATCAAAGTGTCTGAGTTTTTTCCTTTGCAGCTGCAAATTCGGAGGGAACGGCCTCGTCAGGCAGGGAGTCATGGATTTTACAGGTTCCTGCCTCCCTGGCAGTCTCATAGTACCAGCACTTGTAATCCAGAATTGCGAGGGTATCCTGCATTTGGGCAATTTGCTTCTTAACAATATCCCGCTGCTCTTGCATCAGTGCCAGACGTTTATCGATAGTATTGTCGCCCTCCATGCACCAATCCATGAAGGTTTTAATTTCTTTGATTGGCAGACCGGCTTTTTTTAGACATTCAATGATGGACAGCCACTGAAAGTCTGCATCTTTAAACATCCGGATTCCTCCGCCGGATCGCTCCACAAAGGGCAGAAGTCCTTCCTTGTCGTAATAGCGTAAAGTAGAGGGCGCCACTCCCATTTTTTTTGCCATTTCACCTACCGTATAAAACATGATGATCTCCATTCCTGAAAAGTTGAATACTTAAAAACTGAAAAAATATCTTGACTTAAACCTGACTTTAAGTTGTATAGTTTGATTGAACTTATGAGCAAAGAGTAACATGCAGAAAAAATAAAGTCAAGATGGAGGTAAAGAAAATGAACTTTAAGGGGTACATTCCAACCCGTGTCCTGTTTGGCACTGGATGTCTAAATGATCTGCATACCCAGATCATGCCGGGAAAGAAAGCAATGCTTGAATGCGACCGCATTCCGCTTACGGATGAAGAATGTACGGCAATTTACGAAAAATCGTATCGTTAAACAAGGAGGCATTTATGAAAATCTTATTGTTATATTACTCTTATGGTGGAAATACGCACCGTGCTGCGCGGCATATTCAAAAGATATTGGGCTGTGATGTACAGGAAATTTTGACTGTGACACCCTATTCAGGAGATTACAATTCGGTTGTCAGTCAGGGAAAACGGGAAGTGGAGGAAGGATACGAGCCGCCGGTCCGCCCCTTTGATAAGGATCTAGACCATTATGATACGGTGATTCTGGGAACCCCTGTCTGGTGGTATACCTTTGCTCCGGCTGTAAAGACGGTTCTTAACGCCGCTGACTGGAATGGAAAAACGGTTTATCCGTTTGCCACAAACGGAGGATGGATTGGCCATACATTTCGTGATATGAAGACGGCCTGTGCCGGAGCTGACGTAAAACAGGGATTGAATATCCGTTTCGATGGAGATCAGATGCAGACCTCAATTGCAGAAATCGACCGTTGGACGGCAGAGATTAAGGAGGAATAAAGAATGGAAAGACCCTATGTTTTCTGTCATATGATGACGTCGCTGGACGGTAAGATCATGGGAAACTATATGGAAGCGCCGGAGTCCGGTCCTGCCGGTGACGCTTTTTATCAAATCGCTTTCGGTAAAAAACCAAAATACCTGCATCAGGGATGGTTGTCCGGACGTGTGACCACCGATGATAATTTTACCATGTACCGCAGACCGGCGCTGGATGAGAAAGCGCCCGAAGTGCCGGAGGGTGACTTTGTTGCGGAGAAAGCACCCATGTATTATGTTTCCATTGATCCGTCCGGCAGACTCGGATGGGAAGAAAATACGCTTACCTATATTGATACCACCGCTCATGTACTGGAGGTGCTGACGGAACAGGCCTCCAATGCATACAAAGCCTTTCTTCGCAAACTGGGCATTTCCTACATCATTGCAGGAAAGAAAACCCTGGATTACAGTGAAGCTCTGACGAAATTAAAGCGTTTGTTTGGAATTGAGACTCTGATGTTAGGAGGAGGCGGTGTGCTGAACTGGTCCTTTATCCAGGCGGGGATGTGCGATGAGATCAGTGTGGTGATAGCGCCCTGTGCAGATGGCTCTGCAGAGACACAGACCCTGTTCCAGGCCAGGGCAGGATTAAGCACAGAGGAACCGGTTGGCTTTACTCTGAAAAGTGCTGACGTACTGGAGGGAGATGCCGTATGGCTCCGCTATCTTGTAAAGGAAAGGATCAAATGAACCAGATAAAAGATGGATTCCCGGGAATTAGGACATATTACTTCGGATCTCTCTGCGTATGACACCATGGGAAATCCGGAAATCATGCAGATTGCGCTGATAAACGAAAAGATACGCCGCCAGGAGAGAAATCAAAATGCCTGGCGGCGTATCTTCTTATATTTCATACAATATTTCATACAATTTCCTGACTGCCTCAATGAACTTTTTCGTTGAGCAGTGGGCTCATTGGCATTAATCAGGCCATATGGAATGCCCCATACCCCATGCTTTCCAGTTGCAAAATATAGAATTATAAAGTATAATATGGCTTAGGTACCAAGAATTTTTATGAAATATTCATAAGAACCCAGCTTAATATTTAAATTATGGTTTCATATTAAGAAAATAAGCGAAAGAAGTTGTAATCGATATGGACAGAATACATAATCTGATAGAACACGCGTTCTATATGCCGGGCATCAGTCACTTCGTATCATCTAAAAAAGCCATCCAGACGATGGAATGGGGCAGGGATCCTTTTTCAGCATCCGGATGGCTTTTTGTGCCTTTGCATCGTACACGGAGTTATTTCCGTATTGCCCGTCTATCATGACCAGTCCTTGAAAGCTTTTCGGTAAACTGATAGATTAATGAGGAGGAAACGAGATGAAACGCAACGGAAACAGGGGAATGGCAGGTATGCTGGGTACGGTCCTGATACTTTTGGTATTGACTGGCTGCGGCAGACAGATATCGGTACCTGAAGAAAAAATTGTGATCAAAATTCTTTATAATGGAAATTTTAATCAGGTAAAGGAATTGGTAGAGTCTGCCTGCGGCGATATCGAGCTTCAGACGGAACTGTCGCTTTATACCAGCGAGCAGCTTCGCCGTTTGGACAGAGGCGTTGGGCCGGACCTGGTGATCACGGCGCAGCCCGATTCAAACATGGTGCGGAAGCATTTACTGGATATCAGCGACACAAAGGCCAGCGCCGCCTATGACGGCACCATTATGAATGCCTGGAAGACAGATGGAAAGACGTATATGATCCCGCTGCCCGGTGTGTACAGTGGGTATGTAGTCAATGAAACGTTGTTTCAGCAGGCAGGAATCGCTTTGCCCACAAATAATGATGAACTGGTAACCGCTCTTACTGAACTAAAAGAGAGAGGGCTTGGCACTGGAGAGGATGGCGTGAGTTTTTCCATCATGAGCGACTATAATACGGCGGTAGGCCTGTTCTATGTCGGAAATATGGTGCCTGATTTCCTGGGGACCGTTGAGGGAGTCAAATGGCTGGCGGGTTTTAGAGATAAACAGGCGACCTTTACCGGTGTTTGGGAACAGAGCTTTACTCTGTCAGATGCCCTTGTAGCCGCAGGCGTTATGGATCCTGCTGATATTGCCCATCAGCGCAATATCGTTCTCTGTAAGAAGCGTTTGAGCCAGGGAACTCTTGCGGCCGCTTTCGGAGACTCTGCACTATATTATGAGTGTGTTGCCGAAAACCAGAAGGCGGTAAAGGAAGGCACGTCAGAGGCATATGTCTACCGGATGCTCCCGCTTTTCAGTGATGAGGGAAATGAACCCTGGTTTCTGTTCTCGCCGTCTGCCTTTATGGGCGTCAATAATAGCATTAGTAAAGAAAAACAGGATGCCTGCAAGCGTATTCTGGAATTACTTTCGACACCGGAAGGGCAGGCCGCTTTAATTGAGGATATGGGCGGAGGAATGTCCTGCCTCACTGATTATCAGCAGCAGGAGGAGTTAATTCCACTGGGAGTAGAAACGTATGTGGAATCAGGATATGTATATAATGTCTTATTTCCAGGTAAAACCGTGGAATACCTGGGCGGGTACGTGAGAAATGTCATGTCCGGCCAATGCTCGCTAGAAGAAGCCCTGCAGTCGATTGACCAATTCTACTATGAGGGGACGGACGAAAATTCCTATGATTTTTCTGTTATCGGGATGGTAGGTCATGATCTGCTGCTGGATAATTTCAATGTGCGCCGCAGGGAGACGGAACTTGGCAATTTTATAGCAGACTGCGTAGCAGAAGCGTCAGGAGCGCCCATTGCAGTGGTCAATGGCGGCGGAATCCGGGCCAGCTTCTATCAGGGGGTGGTCTATGGAGGAGATCTTGCGGTGGTGTGTCCTTTTAACAACCAAATCATTGTATTGGAAATGGATGGGCAAACTCTGTGGGATATGCTGGAAAACGGCCTGTCTGTCTGTACGGAAGAGTTTCCAGGCGGCCGATTTTTACAGGTATCCGGGCTCCGCTATACCTTTGACAGCAGCAAACCGGCCGGCAGCAGGCTGGTAAGCGTGACACTTCCCGATGGTACGGCACTGGATTTGGAGGCAGACTGCCAGGTAGCTGTGACAGACTATATGGCCGGTTCCAGAACCTACGCGGAAGGCAACGGAGACGGCTTTACAATGCTTAATTATTATGATGACGCCACCCCGAAGGGCCGTGTTGCGCTGGTGAAAGAAACCGGGCTGCTTTATCGTGACGCTTTAGCACAGTATTTTGAACGGCATCGGGACAGCGTTGTGGAGACCATGCTGGAAGGAAGAATCAGCGATTTGGCGCAGGACAAATAAAAAGACCCTGCGGGCGGAAAGGAGGGGGAGGATTGAACAGACACAAAAAAAGACTGATAAGCATATCGTATTGATTTTTGTCCCCGGACTGCTTTTGATGATTGCGATCCTGTGTACCCTTGCGGTGATAAACTATCAAAAGGTATCGGAACGCACGGTGACCAACATCAGCGGGGTTTACCTGCGGGAAATGACGACGCAGTTAAGCAGCCATTTCCAAACCAACTTAAACAGCCAGTTTTCTCAGCTCCGCACGATCACAAACGCCCTGTCAGAGAGTGACTTAAAGGATGAAGAAAGCCTGAAGCTTTTCCTGGCACGCGCGCAGTCAGACAATGATTTCACACACATCGCGTTCATCAGCGATAAGGGAATCGCCTATTCTTCAGAAGGCGTCGTACCTGCGATGTCCAAAATCTCCGGACTGGATCAGTTGCTGTCTGGTTCTGGAGAACTGATCTCAGTCAACGAAACGATCTGGGAAAGCGGCACGATTCTGCTGGGGGCTGCCATGTCTCCCGTGGAGTTCGAGGACTGCCGGCTGGTCGCCGTGATTATTGGAATCCATACTTCTGATATTGGCTCGAGACTGGGAATGGACAGTAAGACGGCAACAGATTCCTACACCAATATCGTGACCAGAAACGGGGATTTTGTGATCAAAAGCGCCTCTTCAGAGGAGGTTATATATGGAAGCAACTTATTGACGGTCTATGAACAGCATGCAGTCTTTGACAAGGGATATGATTTTCCGTCCTTCCACGCAGCCATCGATGCGGGGGAAAGCGGGCTGACGCTGCTGACTGTCGGCACGCACCACGTGTACCTTTACTATATGCCAATCCAGGGGACGGACTGGTACATGGTAACCAGTATGTCATACGAGACCGTCAACAACCAGATTGTCTATTTAAGCCAGTTTATGGCGGGAGTAGGCGCAGGGATCTTTTTTGTTGTATTCGCCACTGTGATAACGTTTTTCCTTCTGTTTAGACGAAGTGAGAAACGCAGCAATGAGCTGCTGCGGCTGGAAAAGGAACGGGCGGAGGCAGCCAGCCGTGCGAAAAGCGACTTCCTGTCTCAGATGTCTCATGAAATCCGTACTCCGCTCAACGGCATTATGGGGATGGTGGAGCTTGGGAAGAACCATATTGATGAACCCGGCCGGATGCGTAACTGCCTGGACAAAATTACATTTTCGTCCACACACCTCCTCTCCCTGATCAATGATATCCTGGACATGTCCAAAATCGAGAGCGGAAAAATCGAACTGCATCCGGAGCTGTTTGACTTGGGAAAGCTTCTGCGTGCATTAACGACGGTGTTCCATGTGCAGGCGATTAACAGGCAGATAGACTTTCAGATCTTTCTTCGGGGAGAGGTCACGGAGTATCTGGTTGGCGATGCGCTTCGCCTGAACCAGATACTGACGAATCTGCTCTCCAACGCTGTGAAATTTACCCCGGCGCAGGGAAGTGTCAACTTGAACATAGAAACGCTGCGCCGTGATGATCACAGGATATGGCTGCGCTTTGAGGTTAAGGACACCGGCCGCGGAATCGCACCGGAGAATATCCACCGTATATTTGAACCTTTTACGCAGGAAAACAGCGGGATTGCCCGGAATTATGGCGGCACAGGACTTGGCCTTCCCATCACCAGAAGCTTTACGGAAATGATGGGCGGATCCATTACTGTGTCCAGTGAGGTGGGGACGGGCAGTGTCTTTACCGTTGATTTGCCCTTTGACTGTGCACCGGATGACGTATACAAGGACGCACAACCCTGCGGAAGCGGCCAGTCGGTTTTGGTTGTGAATCAGATAGAAGAACTGAAAAATAATCTCACTGATGTGCTCAGAAAGGAGAATTTCCGGGTGGATTCCGTATCTGATGAGGAGACGGCCCTGTGCAGGATCCATGCGGCGGTGCAAAATGGTACGCCCTATGAATTGTGTTTTGTAAAGTGGGACGTTTGCCAGGAGATGAAGCTGTTTGCCTCAAAGATTCGAAGCGAGTCAGACAATCCGGATCTGAAGCTCATTCTGACAGGGCAGGACCAGGACGATCTGGATGACATGGCTGCTCTATGTGGTGCCGATGCGACTCTGTGCCGTCCGGTATTCCATTCAGATCTTGCAGTACTTATGACGGTACTGACGGGACAGAATCAGGACCAGACGAAACCAGAGCAGTCAGCTGTTCTGGCCGGCAAGCAGGTTCTGCTGGCAGAAGATAATGAAATCAATCTGGAGATTGCCGCTGCACTGCTTCAGGATGCGGGTGCCATTGTTACTTCCACCCAAAATGGACAGGAAGCGGTTGAACGGTTTTCCGAAGCGCGGGAGGGCTTTTATGATCTGATCCTGATGGATATTCAGATGCCGGTAATGGATGGCTGCAGTGCAGCACAGGCAATCCGGGCGCTTCCCCGTTCGGATGCGAAATGCACCATCATCATTGCCATGACGGCCAATTCCTTCCGCGAGGACATTCAGAAATGTCTGGACAGCGGCATGAATGCACATATTGCAAAGCCATTTATATTGAATGACATCACCAGTGCCTACCTGGAAGTTTTAGGGAGCTGGAAACTGCGAAAGGCGGATATAGACAGACATGTTGATGTATGACAGAATTTATGAAATTCTAAAAAACAGAATTGTAAGCAGACTGTTACCAGGAGGATCAAGCCTTCCTTCCCGCGCAAAGTTATGTGTAGAGTTTGGAACCTCGGAAAAAACCGTTCGCCGGGCTTTAGCCATGTTAGAGAAAGAGGGGCTTATTGAAACAACACAGAGGAAACGTCCCACGGTCAGCTTTATGCAAAATACCGGTCACAGGACGACCGTGCTCGCTCTTGAAAAAATAGATAAAGATATCACAAGCGATGTACTAAAAGCAGGCGTACTGCTGTGTTACCCGGTGATTAAAAAGGGGATCGCGCTCTGCAGTCAGGAAGACCTTCAAATTCCACGCAGAATAGTGGATCATATGGATAGTGGGAACGCAGAGGAGTTTTGGAGACTGTCAAAACTTTTTTACCGGTTTTTTGTTGCCAGAAATGAGAATTCTTTGATTTTACAGGCTGTTGACAGCCTGGGGCTTTCAGACCTGAGCCCCCTGCGTGACGATATACAGATCAGAACCAGATATTATGAGCAGGTGCAGGAGTTTATGAGGACCCTTGAGACGGGAGGTGTTCCAGAACATGTCCATTTTGATGATATGTCAGATATCTATGGGATGACGGAGGGAAATACCCCGGCCTTTCAGGCCGCTCCCGATTCCGCTGTGATTCATGGAAAAAAGCAGCTGGAAAAACTGCTGGAGGATTCAGAGGTAAGATATTCCGCTGTGTATATGGATATTATTGGTCTGATTGCTGCCGGCAGCTATCAGCGGGAAGACAAGCTTCCAACGCACGCGGAGCTTCAAAAAATATATGGCGTCAGCGTAGATACTACGACCAGAGCGATACAGATTCTGCGGGAATGGGGTGTTGTAAAGACGGTTCGCGGCGTTGGCATATTTGTGACTGCAGATACGGCTGACATTCAAAAGATTCATGTGCCATCTCATTTAATCGCCTGTCATGTCCGCCGTTATCTGGATACGCTGGAGTTTTTGGAACTGACAATAGAAGGAGCGGCTGCCTGTGCCGCTGCGCGCGTTACGAAGCCGGAGCTGCTGGCGGTAAAAGAAAAAATGGAACGTTTTTGGAATGAGGAGTATCTGTATGGACGCACGCCGGCCATTCTTCTGGATTTTATTACGGAACATATCGGAATTAAGGCTCTCAGTACCATTTATGAGCTTTTGCAGAGAAATTTCCGAATCGGCCGCAGCATTCCGGGATTACTGACCACAGAAAAAACACCGGTGAACTGCGAAATTCATGAACAATGCATCGCGGTGATCGATGCTCTTTTAGCAGGCAGCCATGAACAGTTCACAGAAAAAAACGTACAGCTGTTCGGGAATATCTACTGCCTGGTAAAGGAGGAATGCAGGCGGCTCGGATATTTTGAGCCGGCAGTTGAGGTTTATGATGGAACAGCGTTATGGAAATCGTCCTGAATTGGTAAAAGAAAAAATAAAGGATTTTCTTTCCGCTTTCAATGCTTTTTCTTCATGTATCATACCTCAGCCGGTTCGGAAACGAGTTCCGATATTCAGACGGCGTCAGACCGGTTTCCCGTTTGTAGATCTTCATAAAATTATGACTGTCATGATATCCCAGCTTTTGAGCGATCTCTTTGATGGAAAGGGAAGTTTCGGACAGGTAATAGTTGGCCTGCGAGATTCTCTGATTCAGAATATACTGGTGCAGGGATACACTGCCGAGGCTCTTAAATAGTCTGGCGATATACTGCTCGTTATAATTGAATTTATTAGCGATATTTTTCAGCTTTAATTCTTTATCGAGATTTTCGTCAATGAAGTCAATGATACTGTTGTAAATTCCTGCATTGGATTGAGACTGCGCTTCCTCGTCATTCTTCAGAATGGAGATTTGGTTGCTGATTTCGCACAGGATAAGTGTTGTTAAATAGTTTACCTCCAGAAAGCTGTAGTTGGAACGGATCGTATCTTGAAGCTGTCTCATAAAAATTGCTATTTTCTCCGGGTAAATCAGGGTTCCCTGGCTGGGGATAAAGATTTCATTTACAGCCTCCAAAAAAGGAAAGTCCACATTGCCCAATTCTGTCTTTCGGATTTCCGACGGTGGATAAAAATGCAGCCAGTAAAAGTCGCATTTATTGTTATTATAACCGCGGCGCACGTTATTGGGGGCCTCGTGCGGATCGATCAGCAAAAACTGGTTTTCGTGAATGGAATAAGATACGCCTCTGTATTTTAAATACAGAATACCTCTGGTGACCACACATAATTCATACGTATCGTCCAGGGGGAGTGCATCATGCCTCCAGTCTGAGGAGGGAGCCTCGAATTTGCCGGTATCTCTGCAGGAGAGGGGCTGAGAAATATTTATGATATAGCCATTTTCATGAATTTTCATTACTGCCTCCTTACGAACTGAATACTTACTATGAATTATATAATAATTGCGATCATGAGGGAATGGAAATTAGAGACAAAAAGTGTAAAAAACGTACCTATATGCAAGTAATGTACGTTTTTTACACTTTTTATATTTTTATAACATTTACACAAAAAATACAAGTTCTTATAATTGATTATATAAATTAAACACAGTAAAGGAGAAGATGGTATGAGAAAAAAATGGTTTGGTTTATTGGCGGCAGGTGTATTATTAGTATCTTGCATGATGACAGGCTGCGGAAGCAAGACATCTGAGCCTCCGGCTGCATCAGGAGCAGAAACAGCAGCAGGAGCGGGAGAAAAGAAGGAAGAGACAGAGAAAAAAGATGTAGAAAAAGGGGAAGAGGCAAAGTCGGATACGGAATCGTCAGGCAGTGAGAAAGTGAAACTGGTCGGTATGACCTGGGGGAGCACCGCAACAATTGAAAACTTTACGAAGGAGTTTTTCGAACAGAACCCGGAAATGGCAGCGAAGTATGAAGTGGAATGGGTTGTAGGAGGAAAGGGAGACGATGATGTGACAGAGCGGATCAGGCTGGCTTTGTCATCGGGTGAATATGCAGCTGACTTTGTCCAGTTAAATTACACACAGGTACCCGAATTTGCAAGGGAAGGCGTTCTTACCGATGTCAGCGATGCTCTGAAGAAGTACGAAGCGGATATTGCTGATGGCGGATTACAGTTGATGCGGTATGAAGATGCCACGGTTGCTTTTCCATTTGAATTAAAACCGAGAGTATGGTTCTACCGCAGCGATATCTTTGAAGAAGCAGGAATCGATGCGGATGAGATTAAGACGACGGATGACTTTATAGCTGCTGGAAGGAAGCTACAGGAAAAGTTCCCTGGAAAATATATCTGCAATGTTGGTTCTTCTGCTCCCGGCTACTTATTCTACATGGCTTTGAGTGGAAATGGTGCAAGATTTACGGATGAAGATGGAAATTATATGATATCACAGGATGAAGGGACGAGAAAAGTACTGGAAGACTATCGGAAGATTGTGGAATCCGGTGTCTCCATGGATGTATCTGACTTTACGACAGACTGGGAAGCAGCATTGGCAGACGGAAGTCTGGTAAGCTCATTAAGCGCCTCCTGGCTGGCTCAGGATTCTTTGCTTCCAACTTATGCGGCAGGCCAGGAAGGAAAATGGGCATGCGCCCAGTGGCCTGAAATCGGCGGATCTGTCGGAGGAAGCGACGCTGGCGGATCGGTATTCGTAATTCCATCATTCTCTGAGCATAAGGAAGAGGCGAAAGAATTGCTGGCGGAAATGACACTGAGTGAGGCAGGTGACCTCTGTATCTGGGACAGCATCAGTTCCATACCGGTCAATAAAAAGGCACTCGATAACGAGAGAATGCAGGTACCAAACAAATTCTTCGGAACCAGTGTTGTGGAAGCAGGCAAGACTGCAGTTTCCAAGATGAGCGTTTTCAACTATTCTCCCAAGGCTCTTGCAGAAACAGATATTGTAATGCCTTACTTTGTAAAGGCAGTTAATGGAGAACTGTCAATCGACGAGGCTTTGACCTCGGCAGAAAAGGATTTAAAGAGCCAGCTGGGAAATGCTTTTGAATAACAGCGGTATCGATTCACAGACAGGAGAAGGAATGAAGAAAAAAACAATAATCCCTTACTTATTTATCACACCGTTTCTCATTGCATTTGTACTGTTTTTTGTATACCCTGCTGGCTATTCTCTCTATTTAAGTTTTCTTAAATATAAGGGGTATGGAGAAGCCACCTTTGTCGGGTTTCAAAACTATAAAGCCCTCCTGACCTATGCCCTGTTCTGGAAATCCCTGGGAAATACAGCATTTTATTTCCTGGCACACTTTGTTCCTGTTATGGCCGGTGCGTTTTTATTCGCACTGGCCATGCAGTCGAGCTACATTGGCAGGGCGCAGAAGGTGATAAAGCCGGTGTTGTTTTTGCCGCAGGTGGTTCCTCTGGTTGCGTCTGCTCTTATTTTTAAAATTATTTTTTCCACCAATTCCGGAGCACTTAATCAGATTACGGGGCTCCATGTAAAGTGGCTGGAAGACCCGGGGCTTCTTAAGTGGCCGGTAGTATTTTTGATTATCTGGAGGTCTGTGGGCTGGTTTATGGTTATCTTTCTTGCAGGACTGACGACAATCAGCAGTGATTTGAATGAGGCTGCAACACTGGATGGGGCAAATAACTGGCAGCGGATCACGAAAATTACGATTCCGTTGATGAAACCGATTTTTTTATTTGCGTTTGTAACCGATGTCATCAGTTCCTTCAAAATCTATACAGAACCAAATGTCATGATGGTGGAGACGGGGACGATTCCAGTGGATGCGCAGCCTGTTATGAATATAATCACCAATCATATTAAAGGAGGGAATTTCGGTATGTCCTCGGCCGCAGGCTGGATTCTATTTCTGATTATATTGGTTGTTTCTCTGGCACAGCTGTTTTTGATGAAGAATAAGGAGGATTGATGATGAGCAGAGATATCAAAAAGGTTACTCTTCATATACTTCTTCTATTGTTCGCAGCTGCGGCTGTGGTTCCAATTCTGCTCATGTTCGTTAATTCATTTAAGACGGGGAGTGAATTGGCGAAAAACGCATGGGGAATTCCATCATTCTGGACATTTTCCAATTACACAAGCCTTGTCAGCTTCAATTCGGGAATCTTGGTTAGGACATTTTTCAACAGTGTTTTTGTTTCTGTTGTCTATACTATGCTGACGCTGATCGTTTCCAGCCTGGCTGCGTTTGCGTTTTCCAAATACAGCTTTAGAGGTAAAAATGTGATATTCATTTTCCTTCTGGCAACAATGATGATTCCGGTGGAGATCACGATTCCAGCGATCTACCTAATGTTCAGCAAGGTACATATGCTGAATACCTATTCTGTGCAGATATTTCCGGGAATCGCAAATGTATTCTGTCTGTTCATGCTGAAGCAGTATATGGACAGCCTGCCGGATTCTCTTCTGGAAGCGGCAAGGCTGGACGGAGCAGGAGATATCAGTATTTATCAGAAGGTGGTGCTGCCTTTGGTGTCCCCGGCTATCGGTGCTCTGGCGATTTTGACATTTCTTGGAAAATGGAATGACTATTTATGGCCTTCCATGCTCTTAACCAAAACGGAGGTCATGCCGATCATGGTAGTATTGCCTACCTTAAATACCGGGAATTCCCAGTGGTCTACACCGTGGGAACTGGTTATGGCAGGATGTGTGATTGTGACACTGCCGTTAATTATTGTATTTTTTATTTTTCAAGATCAGTTTATGAGCAGCGTCACAATTGGGGCTGTAAAAGAATAGAAAGGACTTAATAGCTTATGTTGCAGCATGGAACGAAGGGAAATTGGAAGAAGTATATAAATAATCCGGTGCTTGGAGGAAAATATGGTACGTGTTTCGATATTGCAGTATTGGATGAAGGAACGGAAATAGCCATGTATTTTTCATGGAGGCCCAGGAAAAGCGTCGCGGTTGTAAAGAGTACGGACGGCATTCACTGGTCGGAACCGGAAATTTGTATTGGGCCTAAAACATCAGCGGAAGGCTGGGAGGATGAACTGAATCGCCCGTCTGTTGTGAAAAAAGGCAATACATATTATATGTGGTATACCGGTCAGTACAAGGCAGGTGAAGCGGATGGAACGTCCCATATTTTCTGTGCAGTCAGTACAGATGGAATCCATTTTGAACGGGTGGATGATAAACCGGTATTATATCCGCAGGAACCATGGGAGAAGGCGGCTGTTATGTGTCCGAGTGTACTATGGGATGAGGAAACCAGCCAGTATAAAATGTGGTACTCAGCGGGTGAACAGTATGAACCTAATGCAATTGGGTATGCCGAGAGCCCGGATGGACTTGTCTGGAAGAAATTTACTGGTAATCCGGTTTTCTGTGCCGATCCGGATACAGAGTGGGAGCAGCATAAGGCGGCTGGCTGTCAGGTATTAAAAAAAGATGAATACTACTACATGTTTTATATTGGATACCATAACGAGGATTATGCACAGATAGGAATAGCACGTTCACGCAGCGGTATGACGGGTTGGGAGCGTTCTTCATATAATCCGATCATAGCACCCGGTGAAGATGGATTTGACAGCTGTGCGTGTTATAAGCCGTTTGCTGTGTTTAAGGATGGAAAATGGCTGCTTTGGTATAATGGCAGAAACGGAACTTTAGAGCAGATCGGCCTGGTAACGCATGACGGGTATGATTTTGCATTTTAAACCCGCTTGAGCGGAACATGAATAAAACCGAAAGGAATTACTGGGAAAGATGATTTTGGAAAAAGTGCTGGAAACGTATGTAGACAGATTTAACGCGGAGGATGAGGAGATATACCGTCAGGAGATTGGTAACGATCAGGCACTTCACTGGCTGAAAAAAAATATTCCTCTGTTCGAATGCCCGGATCCCGATATAGAGGAAATATACTATTTCAGATGGTGGACGTACCGGAAACACGTAAAAAAGACTCCAGAGGGATTTATAATCTCAGAATTTCTGCCGGATGTACCATGGGCAGGCAGCTATAATTCGATTAACTGTGCAGCCGGATTCCATATTCGGGAGGGAAGATGGCTGAGAAATGGACGGAAAATCATAGAGGATTATATTCGCTTCTGGCTTAAGGGAAGCGGAGATATTCGGTCTTACAGTACGTGGATTGCTGATGCGGTATGGGACTACTGCAGTGTGCTGGAAGACTATGGATTTGGTATTGAACTGCTGGAGGAGCTGATCTCGAATTTTGAGTGGTGGACAAAAGAGCACCAGAGAGAGAACGGCTTATACTGGTCGATTGATGACCGGGATGCCATGGAATTTTCCATCAGTGGATCAGGATTCCGGCCGACGTTAAACTCATATCTTTATGCAGATGCTGTTGCCATATCCCGGCTGGCGGAAAAAGCAGGAAAAGATGATATTGCCTCAAGATTTGCGAAGGAGGCAGAGATGCTGAAGGAATGCGTGCAGAACCATCTCTGGAACGGCGACTTTTTTCAGGTAATTCCGGCCAGGATTGATTGCAGAGAGAAACGTTTCATCGAATGCAGCACGCTGGATTTTAAAAAAATACCGTCAGACAGGAATGTGAAAGAGTTGATCGGATACATTCCGTGGTATTTTAATTTGCCGGACGCAGGATATGAAAAGGCATTTTATTATCTGACACAGGAGGAGAATTTTCTGGGAAAATCGGGCCTGCGGACCGCGGACCGATCCCATCCGCGATTTGCATATGAGGTACCTCATGAATGCCTGTGGAATGGACCAGCCTGGCCGTTTGCGACGACGCAGGCACTGGTGGCATTAGCAAATCTCCTGCAAAACTACAGCCAGGAGTTTGTGTCAAAGACTGATTACTACCGGATTCTTAAGAGTTATTCAAAGAGTCAGCACCGTATTACGGAAGAGGGAAAACGAATTCCCTGGATTGATGAGGACCAGGATCCCGAGACTGGCGAGTGGATTGCCAGAACCATTTTAAAGGAGGCAGGCTGGAAGCCGGAAAAGGGTGGATACGAGAGAGGAAAGGATTATAATCATTCCATGTACTGTGACTTAATCATAACCGGCCTGTTGGGAATCGATCCTGGTCAGGAACCACCGACCGTAAATCCGCTGATTCCGGAGGAGTGGGAATATTTTCTGCTGGAGGGGCTGGAGATTCATGGAAAGATTTATACAGTCCTGTATGATAGAGATGGAAGCCGCTACAACAGGGGGGAAGGGCTTCAGATTTTAACAGAAGAATTGTTTCAATAAAAACGGATAACAGGACGGTGACAGGATATCAGATACGTAACATAATATCTGGTATCCTGTCATACCTCCGCCCGCTCACAATTCACTAAAAACCTCCGTTCAAATTCTTCCACCGGCATAGGTTTATAGAAAATAAATCCCTGTATGTAATCACATCCCAGTTTCTTTAAAAACTCTACATATTCTTTCGTTTCAATTCCCTCAGCAACCGTCTTCAAATTCAGTTCTTTAGCGGTCTCGACGATGTGTCGGACGAGAACGCGTTCTCTGGGATCTGAGTAGTTACAAAACAGTGAGCGGTCAATCTTCAGGGTCTTCAGCTCTGTAGTTGTCAGGACGCTGAATGAGGAATAGCCGCTTCCGAAATCGTCAAGAGAACAGGAAAATCCGTAATGATACAGCTGTTTCACCACGACCTGTACCAGATCGATCTGGTTTAAGACAATGCTTTCGAGCAGTTCGAATTCGATGCAGTCCTTGGGACAGGGCGCTTTTTCGTAGACCTGCTTGTACAGGTCAAGGAAATAACGGTAATTAAACATGTTGCTGGAAAGATTGACGCTGATTTTGATCTTCTTATTATACTGCTTTATCCAGCGGTTGATGGTGCGGCATACATGCTCGAACATGTACAGGTCCAGATCGCCGATCAGACCGTTTTTTTCCAGCTCCGGCAAAAAATCACTTACTGGAATCATGCCTTTTTCAGGATTGATCCAGCGTACCAGTGCTTCCGCTTCCGTGACCTCCCCTGTGCGCAGATTGACTTTCGGCTGGAGATAAAGTTTAAAGTCTTCATGTTCCAGCGCTGGCTGGAAATCCTGCTCCATGTTGTAATTTCCCAGATTCGTATCATTGTAAGTCAGACCGTATACTTCCATGTGTGAGTTGCGCAGATGGCTTTCCGAACTTTCCGTACGGCAGATATCGGCATTGTACTGGGCGGTCAAAAAGTCCGGGGGATCGCTGCCCAGCAGGAAGATTCCATAGCCCATATATACTTTTCCGTACTGCTCGCCATAGGGCCAGTCACGGATTCTCGTATTGATATCAATGGTATAGTGGAAAATATCATCGTAGTCCTTCGAAATATGGACCAGGAGGAGATAGTAGCCGGCATGGATATGGGCAATATATTCTCCGGGGTTCAGCCAGGACTCAACACAATCATAAATCATGGCGGTCAGCCGGTCCCCGGCTTCCCGTCCGAACATACGGTTGAAAATACGAAACCGTTTGACTTTCATGCTGATCAGGGCGTAGTCGTCGGGATTTTTACTGCATATATCTTCATAACGTGCTTTTATCCACTGCTCATTTTTTAAATCAGCCATCGTGTTATCCTCTGTTTTTTCTGACTTTTTGGAATCGTTCTGTCTTTGCAAAAAGTTACATAATATGCTTGCTTAATAACAACTATATCATATTTGTAACCCATGGGCAATGCAGCACACCAAATTTTAGCAAAAACATATCACGGGATCCGTCTCTGAACACTTGCAGCACTCCTCTGAAATGATTATAATGTGTAGAGAAGAACAGGAGGAAAACATGCGATGATAGAAGATGTGATCGATTACAACCGTAAATTTGTGGCTGAAAAAAACTACGAACCCTATGAAACCAGCAAGTATCCGGATAAAAAGCTGGCAATACTGACCTGCATGGATACAAGGCTGACAGAGCTTCTCCCTGCGGCGCTGGGAATTCACAACGGAGATGCCAAGATTATTAAGAATGCAGGAGGCGTGATCAGCCACCCCTATGGAAGTGCGGTGCGGAGCCTTCTGGTGGCGGTTCTGGAACTGGGTGTGGAAGAGATTATGGTAATTGGCCATACAGACTGCGGCGTCCAGGGCATGGACGGCAAAAAAATGGTGGAGAAGCTGAAAGCACGGGGGATTCCGGAAGAGCATATCGATATCATACGAAAGAGCGGAATCAATCTGGAACAGTGGCTGGGGGGATTTGAGTCGGCAAAGGAGGCAGTGAAGGAGTCGGTAGACAGCCTGAAAAACCATCCATTGATGCCAAAGGATCTTGTGATTCGGGGATTTATGATGGATTCTGTAACAGGAGAGTTAACTGCTCTTTGTTAGAAATATGACAAATTTTCTGTAGAACAGGAATGCAGGACGCATTCTCAGTAGAACTTTTTTTTAATAAGCGGTATACTGATAACCATACGAAAGACAGAACAGGAGAGAATGTCATATGAAGGCCGCAAAGAAAATAGATATGACTCAGGGGTCCATCATGAAACGGGTGCTGTTATTTGCGCTTCCCATCTGTGTGGGAAACGTGCTGCAGCAGCTGTACGGTACCGTCGATACACTGGTAATCGGCAATTTCTGCGGTTCCGTATCGCTGGCTGCCGTGGGCACCAGCAGCCAGCCGGTGGAGATTCTGCTGTGCGTATTCCTGGGGCTGGGCACAGGGGTATCCATCCTCGTTTCGCAGTTTACCGGCAGGGGTGACATGGAAAGCCTGAAAGAGATCGGAGCGACAGCCATATCCTTTTTATTTTTGTGTTCCATACCGCTGACGATCATCGGGCAGTTCGCCGGTCCGGCGGTTTTGCGGTTCATGCAGGTGCCGGATGATACGTGGGAACTGGCCAATGCTTATATCAGCATCATTTTTTTCGGAACTCTGGGGAATATGGGATACAATATGAATGCGGGAATCCTGAGGGGAATGGGAGACAGCAACGCGTCTCTGCTGTTTTTGATTGTATCCTGTGTTGTGAACATTGTTCTGGATCTCCTGTTTGTGGCAGGTATGGGCATGGATGTGCCCGGTGCGGCGCTGGCGACTACCATAGCCATGTACTGCTCCTGGCTGTTCAGCATCGTCTACATCCGTAAAAAGTATCCGGAGTTCGGCTTTACGTATCTGCCGCACCGGATGAACAGGCGGATGCTGGGAAGTATTGTGGCGATCGGACTTCCGCTGGGGCTGAACAGCTCGATCTATTCCGTGGGCCATATTCTGATGCAGTCTCTGATTAATCTGCAGGGCTCCGTATTTATTGCCGCCTGTTCGGTGAGCAGCAAGGTCACGGGAATTGCCAACGTGGCGATCACCTCGTTATCCTCGGCGGCCACGACGTTCTCAGGCCAGAACCTGGGAGCGGGGAATTGCGTCTATTTAAAGAAAGGCGGGATACGGATTCCGCTGTTTTCAGGTCTCATTACCTGCATCGCAGGGCTGGTCGTGACGTTTTACTGCCGCCCGCTTCTGGAACTCTTTACCAGGGAGGCGGAGGTTCTCGACATTGCGGTCCGGTATATTCGGATTGTCCTGCCGTTCACGTGGGCCTATGCGGTCTTTAACGGCATCATCAGCTTCGTGAACGGTATGGGGGAGGTCCGATTTCCGACGGTGGTCAACCTCCTGATGCTGTGGGCCGTGCGGATTCCATGTGCCTGGCTGATTACCAGCTATATAGACGGCGGCTATGTGATGGCCTGTCTGCCCATCAGTTTTGTATTCGGAATGCTCTGCATGTTCAGCTATTTCTTCTCGAAAAACTGGAAGAAGATCGGAAAAATGGCGGCGGAGCAGCAGGGCAGACTATGAAATACTGAAAAGCAATCCGTTTACGGCTTCCCCAGATAGTCCCGTTCAAATTCCTCCACAGGGATTGGCCTGCTGAATAGATACCCCTGGAACAGATCGATTCCGCAGGCACGCAGGACCGCATACTGCTCTTCATTCTCGATTCCCTCTGCCACCATGCGGATTCCCAGCTTGAGGCAGACTTCGGAAATGGATTCCACGATCGCCCGGTTCCGGGAATTCGTGGTGATGTGGTCTACCATTCTCTTATCTAAATTCAGCGCATCAAAGCTAACTTCAGACATGAGAGCGACATTGGCACACTCCGTACCGAAATCATCGAGTGTAACAGTAAAACCGGTGCTTTGCAGTTCTGCGATCAGCTGTTTGATATCAATCGTTTCTTCATTGCGGACCTTTTCCGTGATCTCTATCTCCAGATAATTTGCCGGAATACCGTACTGGTTACAGATATCCAGGAGCCGTCTGGAAAGCTCTGCTTCCCGCAGTGTATGAAGTGAGAAGTTGACGGAAACCGGGAAAATCTGTCTGCCCTGATCCTGCCATGACTTAAGTCTGGAGCACACGAACCGGAAAACATAGAAATCGATGAGGCTGACGGTATGGAATTCCTCCAGCAGGGGAAGAAATTCACCGGGCGTAATAAGGACACCGGGCTGCGGCGTATAGCGGATAAGCGCTTCACAGCCGACGATCATACGGCTCTCAGATGAAATCTTAGGCTGAAAATAAACGAGAAAATGATTTTCAGCAATCTCTTTCTGCAGGGTATCGGAATTGGATAAATGCTGCAACAGCTGGTCGCTACAGCGGCGGTACCGGCGGGAAACGGGATTGATGCGGTAAAATGCTTTCTTGTTTTCGTACATCTTTGCATCGGCCACGGCAATAATCCGGTCGATATTATCGATGTGCTCCCTCCACTGGCAGCCGATGGCGGCCTGGCAGTCCGAGTCATTTTTAAATTTTTCCTTCAGATCACGTACCTGATTCTGGAAGACCTCCTGGGGGATTCCGGGACAGATGATGACAAATTCATCCCCGCCGATCCGATAGAAATCTGCCTGTGTAAACGCGGCCCTGATCCGTTTGGCACACTCGATCAGAACGCGGTCTCCGGACTCATGACCGTAATGATCATTGATATCCTTGAGCCCGTTGACATCCAGATAGACGATTCCTACAGGCTGGTTGGAGCCGGCCAGTGCCCCAGTATCGACGATGTACTTATTCCTGTTATAAAAATCAGTCAGTTTATCGTAGTAGCTTAAATGAGTCAGCAGCTGTTTGTTTTCCGCATGGTTTCTTGCCAGCATGAGGAAGTAGCACAGCGTTTGCAGCAGAGGACTGATATTCTGAAGTCGGGCAGGGGACGGATTATCGACTCCTAAATACCCGATTAATGTGCCATCCTGTTCCATGGGTGCAGCAGCCAGGCTGGTAATCGACTGGGCATGGAGAATCTGGTATTCTTCCGGGAAGGGTTCCCTGATCTCCTCCAGATCTTCAATGATCATACATTCTTTTTTATCAAAATATGTGATCCAGCGGGTGATCAGATTGAGCGGAAGATCCTGCAGCATTTCCCGCTGCGGTTCCACACCATCGGTACACCATTCATAGTCATTGTACATTTTACCATGTCTTATGTAGATAATATATGCCCGGTCGGCAGAGAGAAAGCTGCCAAGGCGCTCTAAAACCTGGGAAATGGCGGTGTCAATGTCTTCTGACTGATACAGTGTCTGGACGCATTTCGTAATCATCTCATTGGCTTCCAGCGTAAGCTTAAGCTGAAGCTTTTCTTTTTCGGATTCTGTGGTATCGAAGGCAAGCTCCATTCGGGCGGTCCGGCCCTCCCATTGGATCAGGCGGTCTTTTAAAATGTAATGACGCCGGGTCAGCGGATTGGTGTATTCCCATGTATAGGTTTCCCCCTCTTTTAAGATGGAGGAGGTGCAGAATTCACACGGGGAATCGAATCCCTGCAGGACCTGGTAGCATTTGCGGCTGTCCAGGGCATCGATGTGAAACGTTTCCATGCCTGCTTTATTAACGAAGAGCAGAGTGTGATCTTCGATATCCGAGACGTAGACCAGTTCAGAAATCTCATTCATGGGTCCGAGAAGACTGTCCACCATATGGGAGAGGTGTTCCTTCTTTTTTCTGCTGTCCTCCTCCGTCCGTTGAAGCTCTCTCTGGCGTCTCGCCTGACCGGCGCTGTAAAGGCAGAAGAGGAAGACTAACAGAAGAAAGAAGCAGTTCAGCAGAAGCAGGCTTTTTTCAGCCAGAAGCTCCCGATTTTCGGAAAACTGTTCCGCTGCCAGCACGGCCCGGTCGGCCAGATCGAAATAGGATTCACTGTCTTCAAAGAGCTTCTCGGTATCTCCGCCGGCTCTGACGAGATAAATCTCTTCCTTCAGAAGATTCCAGTCTGTCTCCATCCGGAGTATCAGATCCTGAAAATCACTGCTGTTCATGCGGATCAGCCCATAGACGCCTTTCCCTGACTGCAGTTCCTCCAGTATTCCGTCTAACTTTTCGATCAGCAAGTCATTGGGAATCCCATTTAATTCTTCTTTCACGAGACGCTGGGTCGCGCCGCGAACAATGCCGGCGTAGTTGATCACCTTCGCATTGCCCTGTAAATTGTGAAAGCATAAGATCGAAAAGGTGCTGGAGAGAATGAGGGCTATCGCCAAAATAACAGGTAATATTTTCTTTTGCATGGGTGCCTCCGGGTTCAGTGTCATTGTAATTTCTTTTAACTTTAAGAGTACCATATTTCGCATGCCGTTGCAAGAAAGAAAGAGCAGCCGGACCACTTTTGCCGCTGTCTTCCATGTTGTAGCCATATGTGCGCTGTGATAGAATAGAAGCAGCAAAGTGAAGTCGTACGGAAGAAGGGGGTACACCGTGGATTTATTTTATCATGAGACGTTTACACAGAATGAGCAGATGCCGATGCAGCTTCGCCTGCACAGGGGGCAGATCAATTATATGATTCTGGAGCACTGGCACCGGAGTATCGAGATCGACTATCTGCTGGACTGTGAAGCAGATTTTTATATTAACGGAAAAAAGAAGCAGGTGGCTGCCGGAAGTATTACGCTGATCAATAGCGGGGATATTCACGCCCTGGAGCCCAGGGAAGTACCGGTGGATACGGAAGACAAAATTCATGGGATTTCCCTGTTCATATCCTATGAATTCCTGAAGAAGATATGTCCGGAGATCGATCAGATCACCTTCGAACTGGAGGGGCAGGAAGAGCGGCTGAAGGAGCTTAAGGAGGTTTTTAACAGCCTGATTCGTCTGGAACTGGCCCCTCCTGAGGAATACGGTTACTTAAAGAAAAATGCGATGCTCCATTCCCTGATGTATCTTCTTCTTACATATTTTAAGGAGCCGAGGAACCAGTCGTCCGTAAAGAGCCAGAAGTATATTGACAGACTGCGGGTGGTTCTGGATTATGTGGAGGAGAATTACCGGGAACCGCTGACGCTGCAGGGAGTAGCGGACCATTTCAGCGTGTCCATGGAATATCTGGCGAGAATTTTAAAGAAGTACACGGGCAACACGTTTAAGACCCATCTGAATCAGGTCCGTGTCAGCAAGGCGTTCCGGGACCTGCTGGAGACGGATTACTCCGTACTGGAAATAGCCATGCGCAATGGATTTTCGGATACGCGGTCTTTGATCAATGTCTTTCGTGACACGTACGGTATGACGCCTTCCCAGTACCGGAAAAAGAACGCCAGGAGAGAAGCGGCAAAGGAAGCGGCCTCTGCGGAATACCCGCCGCATATCAGGGTGGTGGACGCGCCGTAAGGTGCGGATGAATGTCCGGATGAATGTCCGGATGAATTCCTCTTTTTACAAAATGTCAAGAAACGTATCTGTTTTCAATAAATTATGTAAAGATTTCACAAAGGGAATCCGATACAATAGGAACATGAGACGCGTCCTTAACAAAAAAAGAGAGGTTATTTCAAAATGGAGAAAATTTCGTTAAAAGAACGATTCAGTTATGGATTGGGAGATTTGGCCTGCAATTTAATGTTTCAGCTGATTACGGCGTATCTGATGTTTTTCTATACCGATGTGGCGGGAATCGGACTGGGAGCGATCAGTCTGATTATGCTGGTTGCCAGAGTGGTGGACGCGGTCACGGACCCGATGATGGGGGTAATCATCGATAAGACCCACACCAGATGGGGGAAGGCAAGGCCGTATGTACTTTGGATGGCGGTTCCCTTCGGAATCATCAGCGCATCCATGTTCCTGGTACCGAATTTCGGCGGAACCGGAAAGTTTATCTATGCCCTGATTACCTATATTCTGTTCTGTATTGTGTATACAGCCCTCAATATTCCCTACAGCACCATGCTGTCCTGTATGACCGATGATGTCTCCGACAGGCTTTCCTTTAATATGTTCAAATCACTCGGAGCCAGCCTTGGCGGTTTTGTCGTCATGGGTGCGACCCTGACGCTGGTTGCCGTGTTCGGACAGGGAGACCAGAAAAAGGGCTTCTTCGGAACCGTGGTTCTCTATGCGGTTGTGGGTATCCTCCTTTTGATGATCTGCTTTAAAAATACGAAAGAGCGGATCATACCGGAGACGGAAAAGGATTCCGTGACGGGCGCCATAAAGGTTGCCGTAAAGAATAAATACTGGCTTCTGCTCTGCGGAATCACGTTTTTTACCTTTGCAGGCATGATTCTGAAAAATCAGTCGACCATGTACTATGCGAAATATTACTTAAATAATGAGGGAATTGCCTCCCTTCTGATGACGATCCCGACCCTGCTTTCCTTCCTGATGGCATTTATAATCCCGGCTCTTGCAAAGAAAATCGGAAAACGAAACTGTATACTGTCCGGCGGACTGGTGACCATCGCAGGAAACCTTTTGGTTCTGATATCCAAAACAAATCTGGCGGGAATTCTGGCCGGTACGGTCTTATGCGGAATTGGCCTGGGCCTTGGAATGGGAGTCACATTTGTCATGGGAGCGGAGACGGTTGATTACTCCGAGTGGCAGACGGGAAGGCGTCCGCAGGGAATTATGACTGCCCTCATGGGCTTCGGTGTAAAGCTGAGCATGGCGATGTCCGGCGTGGTAGGTGCCCAAATCCTGAAATTTGGCGGATATGTGGAAAACTCGGTACAGACGGAAGGCGCGCTTCGCGCCATTCAAATGAATTTTATCTGGATTCCTGTCATTTTTTTCATTGTAGTGGTTATACTCAGTCTGTTCTATGACCTGGACAAAAAATATGAAAAAATTCTGGCCGAGATCCATGAAAGGAGAAATTAATGGAAAAGAAATGGAGTCAGGAGGAAAAGGATGGATACCGTCTCATTCACAATGAAGGTGGAAAGGATCTTGGAATTTCTTCCGGCAGCAGGGTGGCGATTCTATCAGAGGATGGCTATGCATTCAAAGACTTTCTTGGAACGGGAAAGATCGTACCGTATGAGGACTGGAGACTGCCTGCCGGGGAGCGGGCGGCTGATTTAGCCTCCAGGCTCTCGATCGAGGATATCGCCGGTCTGATGCTTTACAGCGCTCACCAGCTGATCCCTGCAAAGGGGCCGCTGGCGGCGGCTTTCGGAGGCACGTACGATGGGAAAGCCTTCGAGGAGAGCGGGGCGAGTCCGTGGGATTTGACAGACCAGCAGAAGGAATTTATCGTGAAAGACCGGGTGCGCCACGTACTTATTATGAAGCTTCAGGACACGGAGACTGCTGTCAGATGGAACAATAAACTTCAGGCGCTGGCGGAAAACACCGGCTTTGGAATACCTGCCAACAACAGTTCTGACCCGAGGCACGGGGCGGGCTCTTCCGCGGAGTATATGGGCGTAACGGGAGAACCCATATCCAAATGGGCGAACGGGATCGGTCTGACGGCTGCCTTTGAGCCGGAGGCGGTAAGAGAATTCGGGGAGATCGGCGCAGCGGAATACCGGGCGCTGGGGATCACGACGGCATTGTCTCCGCAGATTGATCTGGCCACGGAGCCGAGATGGATGCGGTTTGCGGACACCTTCGGGGAACATACGGAGCTGACCGTGAAAATGACGAGGGCTTACTGTGAGGGCTTCCAGACCACGAAGAACAGCCCGGATGGCTGGGGAGACGAGAGTGTCAATACGATGGTCAAGCATTTCCCGGGAGGGGGACCCTGTGAGGCCGGCCGCGATGGACATTACGCCTACGGAAAGTATGCGGTATATCCCGGCGGTAAGTTTGAAGAGCATTTAAGGCCGTTTACAGAGGGCGCTTTCTCTCTGAAGGGAGGTACGAAGACGGCCAGCGCCGTGATGCCTTACTATACCATTTCCTACGGCGTGGATCAGACCTACGGTGAAAATGTCGGAAATTCCTTCAGCAAATATATTGTAAATGACCTGCTTCGCGGGCGCCTTGGCTATGACGGCGTCGTGTGTACAGACTGGGGCATTACCCACGATATGGGAAAAACGGAAGAGGAGTTTGCGGGAAAATGCTGGGGCGTGGAAGGGCTCACAGAGGCGGAACGCCATTTAAAGGCCCTGGAGGCCGGCGTGGATCAGTTCGGCGGAAACAACGATGTCGGCCCGGTGCTGGAGGCTTACCGGCTGGGATGCGAAAAGTACGGGGAAGAGGCCATGCGCAGCCGTTTTGAACGGTCCGCAGCCAGGCTGCTTCTGAATATGTTCCGTACCGGTTTGTTCGAAAATCCATATCTGGATATGGAACATTCCTGCCAGGTGGTAGGCTGCAGAGAATTTTCGGAAAAAGGCTACCTCTCCCAGCTGAAATCGGTCACGCTTTTGAAGAACCGGGGCGGAGTGCTGCCGCTTGCGGAGCAAATCAAGGTGTATATTCCGAGACGCCATATCCGCCCATACTTAAATTTTATGAGCTCCATGACACCGGATGTATCTGTGGAACCAGCCGGAAAAGGAGCCGCTGCCGATTACTTTGTGGTGGTGGATACGCCGGAAGAGGCTGACGCTGCAGTCTGCTTCATCGAATCGCCCATTTCCGTGGGGTATGATCCGGAAGACAGGAAGCGGGGAGGCAGCGGGTATGTCCCGGTCACGCTTCAGTACAGGCCCTACGAGGCGAAACAGGCAAGGCTGCACAGTCTGGCGGGAGGAGATCCGCTAGAAACTTCCGATGACCGGAGCTATCGCGGAAAATGGAACACTGCGGCCAATGAGGAAGATTTAGATCTGGTCATTGAAACGAAAAAGCGTATGGCAGAGCGGCCGGTGATCGTATCGGTAAACTTAAAAAACCCTATGGTAATGGCGGAGCTGGAGCCGTATGCAGACGCTGTTTTAGTGGATTACGGGGTATCACCCCAGGCGGTGCTGGATGTAATCACAGGCAGATTTACCCCCTGCGGCCTGCTTCCGCTTCAGATGCCGGCAGACATGGATACCGTGGAGCGGCAGGCGGAGGATGAGGCATTCGATATGGAATGTTATAAGGACAGCGAGGGCCATATTTATGAATTTGGATTCGGTATGAATTATGACGGCGTAATAGAAGACGTGAGAACCGAAAAATATGGAAGACAGAGCAGAAGGAGGACGAAATAATGGCAAAGCAGTTTCTGTACGACAACCTTCCGGTTGTGGAGACGAAGGCAGGGAAACTCAGAGGGTATCAATGGGAAGGAACCTATATTTTCAAGGGAATCCGATATGCGAGGGCGAACCGTTTTCAGCTGCCTGAGGAGGTGGAACCCTGGGAGGGAGTGAAGGAGGCCGCCTCCTACGGCTTCGTGTGCCCGATGCTGACAAGGGATCATCCACAGGGCGAACTTCTCGTTCCCCACCGCTACTGGCCGCAGGATGAAGACTGCTTAAGCTTAAACATCTGGAGTCAGTCTCTGGACCGGAGCGCGAAAAAACCGGTGATGTTCTGGATACACGGCGGGGCATTTTCCATGGGAAGCTCCATCGAACAGAAGGCGTATAACGGGGAAAATATGAGCAGATACGGGGATGTGGTGGTTGTTACTGTGAACCACAGACTAAATATCCTGGGCTATCTCGATTTGTCGCCCTACGGGGAACGATATGCGGGTTCCGCCAATGCGGGCCAGGCGGATCTGGTGGCAGCCCTTAAGTGGGTCAGGGACAACATAGAGGCGTTTGGAGGAGATCCGGACAATGTGACCATCTTCGGGCAGTCGGGCGGCGGTATGAAGGTAAGCGGCCTGATGCAGACGCCGGAAGCTGACGGACTGTTTCACCGGGCGATGATTATGAGCGGTGTGGCGGGAGACGTTCTTCCGTATTCTACCGGAGATTCCAGACCTTTGATCCAGGCAATGCTTAAGGAACTGGGCCTTGCGGAGCAGGAAGCCGGACGGCTGGAGACGGTACCGTATTATGATCTGGCAGCGGCCTATAACCGGGTAAGTCCGGCGATTGCCAGAGCGGGCGGTTATATTGGGTGTACGCCCAGACCGGATGATTTCTACAAAGGAGAAGGGCCGGCGGTTGGGTTTACGGACCATGCGAAGACCATACCGGTGATGGTCGGTACTGTTTTCGGAGAGTTCGCAATGATGCCGCTGCCATTCAATAAGGAGACGATATCAGAGGCGGAACTGGATGAAATTTTAGATAAACGGTTCCAGGGGCATGGGAAGGAGCTGAAGACTGTCTTCGCCGAAGCATATCCGGGAAAGAGCCCGGTGGACTTACTCACGCTGGATACCATTTTCCGCGGGCCGACGAAAGAATTTGTCCGTTCCCTGGCCGCGGCGGGAGGAAGTGTCTATTCCTATTTATTCGCACTGGAATTCCCATACCAGAATCAGAAGACGGCATGGCACTGTTCCGATATTCCATTTGTTTTCCACAATACGGAACTGGTTCCGGTTGCCAATATACCGGAGGTGTCCGACCGGCTGGAGGAGCAGATGTTCGGCGCTGTTATGGCCTTCGCCCGAAGCGGAAAACCGGAATACGGCGGTCTCCCTCAGTGGCCCGCTTCCCGGGAGGACGACGAGGCGACGATGATCTTTGACCGCGTCTGCGAGGTTCGTCATAACCACGATAACCGATTGCTGAAGCTACACGCAGAGTCATCGCCGAAGTTCGACCTGGCGGCTGTGATGGCGGAAATGGGAGATGAGATTCAGCATTAAAGGAACGTTCAAACCACATTGGTAGTGTTAGTACCAATGTGGTTTTTTGCATAAATTCAAAAAAGATTACCAATTTGTTGGAAAATGTAGTAGAATATGAGAAAAGCAGTCAGAAAAGGAGAATTAAAATGGCATTTTATTATGAGGAACCGTCCAGAACATTCAGTGAGTACCTTCTGGTTCCGGGCTATTCATCGACAAAGTGTATTCCTGCAGAAGTGAATTTGAGGACCCCTCTGGTCAGATTCAAAAAGGGGGAGGAGCCGGCACTGCATATTAACATTCCCATGGTTTCCGCGATCATGCAGTCGGTGTCGGACGACAGATTAGCTGTCGCTCTCGCACAGGAGGGCGGCCTGTCTTTTATTTATGGATCCCAGACTGTTGCCGAGCAGGCAGCGATGGTAAACCGGGTGAAACGATACCGGGCCGGTTTTGTAGTAAGTGATTCCAATGTATCTCCCGAGATGACGCTGGAGGATGTGCTTTCCCTTACTGAGCGGACAGGCCATTCGACGATTGCCGTTACAGATGATGGCGGACCTGGCGGCAGACTGCTGGGAATCGTGACCAATAAGGATTACCGCGTCAGCCGTATGACGCCTGATACAAAGGTAAAGGAGTTTATGACTCAGATTGGTGATCTTGTATACGCAGACGAAGATACCACCTTAAAGGAAGCCAACGATATTATCTGGGAACACAAGATTAACTGCCTTCCTCTTGTAAATAAAGAAGGGCGGCTGGTGTATCTGGTATTCCGCAAGGATTATGACAGCCATAAGAAAAATGAGAACGAGCTGATCGACAGCTCCAAACGCTACATGGTGGGCGCCGGCATCAACACCAGAGATTATGAGGAGCGTGTTCCCGCACTTCTGGAAGCAGGGGCGGATGTGCTCTGCATCGACAGTTCGGAAGGCTTTTCCGAGTGGCAGAAAATTACCATTGATTATATCCGGAAGAATTACGGACAGAGTGTAAAAGTGGGCGCCGGCAACGTGGTGGATGCGGAAGGCTTCCGTTTCCTGGCCGATGCCGGAGCGGATTTTGTCAAGGTTGGAATCGGCGGCGGAGCAATCTGCATTACCCGTGAACAGAAGGGCATCGGAAGGGGACAGGCCACCTCTCTGATCGAGGTGGCAAAGGCCAGAGACGCCTACTACGAGGAGACGGGAGTCTATGTGCCGATCTGTTCCGACGGCGGCATTGTTCACGACTACCACGTGACTCTGGCCCTGGCCATGGGAGCTGACTTCGTAATGCTGGGCAGATACTTTGCCAGATTTGATGAGAGCCCTACCAAGAGAGTCAATGTCAACGGAAGCTACATGAAAGAGTACTGGGGCGAAGGAAGCGCAAGGGCAAGAAACTGGCAGCGGTATGATATGGGCGGAGAGAAGAAGCTTTCTTTCGAAGAGGGCGTGGATTCCTTTGTACCGTATGCAGGCAGCTTAAAGGATAACGTGAATCTTACCTTAAGCAAAGTGCGCTCAACCATGTGCAACTGCGGCGCGCTGACGATTCCGGAGCTGCAGAGCAAAGCAAAGATTACGCTGGTTTCCTCAACCAGTATTGTTGAGGGTGGCGCACATGATGTCATGCTGAGAGATTCAAAATAAGACTGATTGACGGGAGCGGTTTGGATGGAATATTTCAAAGCATCCAGGGAACATGGAGAACTGATTTTCAATCTGGTACAGGATACAATTAATGCGGTCTATCCGCGGTATTACCCGAAACCGGTTGTGGAGTTTTTTTGCGGCATTCACAGCAGAGACAATATTAACCGTGATATAGAGGAAGGCTGTGTGCGTGTGCTGTGGAAAGACGGCCGGCTGGTTGGAACCGGAAGCCGTAAAGGCAACCATATCACCAGAGTTTTCGTTGCTCCGGAATTACAGGGACAGGGGTGCGGCAGCTGTATCATGGAGAAGCTGAAAGATGAAATCGCACAGGAATTTCGTTTCATATGCCTGGATGCCTCTCTGCCTGCGGTTCATTTTTATGAAAATATGGGATATAAAACCGTGGGGCACGGAAGAATTGAGGTTGGAAATAATGCCATACTGATCTATGATATGATGGAAAAACAATTATGCGGCCAAAACAGCGCGGATATCGATTGAGCAGCACGTATGATATAAACGATCCATAAGCAGGGCGGCGGGTGAAAAATGCCCGCCGCCCTACACTATAATACCAGGTCCTGTAAACCCGTGATTTTACAGCCTTTCTGTTCGTAATAGCGTATCATTTCGTCAATCTTTCTCTTATCATAGCTGGTAATGCAGTCGGACAGGACATAGACTCCGTAATTTGCTTTGCATAAGTTGTAGCACGTCGACTTAACGCAGGCGGCTGCATCTGCTCCTGCTATGTAGAATTCACACAGTTCATTTGTTCGGATAAAGTCTGTAAATTCTTCACAGCTCAATGCGTTCCCTTTATATTTTGTAAAAATATTTTTAGACACCACGTTCAGATCTGATGCCAATTCTGCCCCATAGGTATTGGGCTTAAAGGTTCTCGTGCCCGCTGATAAATTCTCATGCCTTATATAAACAACGGGAATCGTATGACTGACTGCCCAGTCAATCGCCTGATTGATATTGCCGATGATGTCCTTGTAATTCTTTGTAATATCATTTTGAATGTCAATAATTACCAAAGCTTTTTTCTGCATTGTGTGTCCTCCTGACAGGTAGATTATTTAGCTGCTTTTCTATTATAACCGGCAATTGTTGACAACAGTGTGGCAGCAATCTATCATGATAAAAATAAATTTTGGAAGGCGGACAGTTGATGAAGATAGACAGGCTTGTCAGCATTATTATGGTACTCCTTGACAAAAAGCGTGTGGGCGCACAGGAGTTAGCCGATATGTTTGAAGTTTCACCCCGCACAATTTACCGCGACATAGATGCGATCAACATGGCAGGGATTCCTGTCCGGGGGGCATCGGGAGTGGGCGGCGGCTTTGAGATCATGGAAAATTACAAGATTGACAGAAATGTGTTCTCGGCAGCCGATCTTTCGGCTATTCTGATGGGGCTTTCCAGTCTTTCCAATATGATACAGGGAGAGGAACTGATAAATGCCCTTGCAAAAGTAAAGAGTTTTATTCCTGCTGACAGGGCAAAGGATATTGAATTGAAGTCTAATCAGATAGCCGTCGATTTGACTCCCTGGATGGGCAGCAGGAATACACAGCCTTATCTGGAAATGATCAAAACAGCTTTACAGGAGAGCAGGCTTCTTTCCTTTGAATATGAAGACCGCCACGGAAATAAAACCACACGGACCGCAGAACCGTATCAGCTTGTATTGAAAGGCAGTCACTGGTATTGGCAGGGGTACTGGATTACTGCACGGATGAACAGATTTTTCCGGATGGCGATGAGCATTACATTGTCAGCTTTCCTTTCATTGAGAACGATTATTACTACAATATTCTTTTCAGTTTTGGCGATAAATGCGAGTGTCTGGAGCCGTTACACATCCGCACGGAGATGAGGCGCCGAATACAGGATATCGCTGCCATATACGAGGGCGGAAAATAATATGTCAGAAAAACGTGAAAATCCACTTGACTATAGGGTTACCATATAGTTTATGCTAGGAAGATGCGAGTAAATCGTTAAGACATTTTCATCAGGAGGAAACAGGTTTTATATGAAATTAATTATCCGCTACTTAAAAAACTACAAGAAAATGTTTCTGCTTAATGTAGTCTCCGTACTGGGCTTTGCGCTAGTGGAGCTGGGAATCCCGACGATTGTGGCACAGATGATCGACAACGGAGTAAGCCGGGGGAATCCGGCCTACATATGGAAGATGGGGCTGGTGATCGCCGCGATTTCGTTTGCCGGGGTGGCAGGCACTATTTTGCTGGGCTACTGCTGCGCGTATCTCTCGACTTCCGTGACCAGAGACATACGCAACGACATATTTAAGAAAACCCAGGAATTCTCCCACAGTGAATTCCATGAGTTCGGCATTGCGTCCCTGATTACCAGAACGGGCAACGATGCATTTCAGATTCAGATGTTCATGAATATACTGCTGAGGACCGCTCTTATGACGCCGGTTATGATGATAGGAAGTATTTTTCTGGTTCTGAGGGCTTCACTCAGTCTTTCTGTCGTTATTCTGGCAACGATTCCGCTGATTGTGGGCGGAGTGATTCTGGTGGCGAGAATTTCGGAACCGATCAGCGAGCGCCAGCAGTCCTCTCTGGAAGACATAAACCGGATTTCCAAGGAGAACTTAAGCGGTATCCGGGTAATTCGTGCGTTTACCAACGATGATTATGAGAAGCAGCGCTTTGACGGCGCCAATTCCAGCTATATGGGGAATTCCAAAAAACTGTTCAAGCTGATGTCCGTGACTCAGCCGGTTTTCTTTCTTTTGATGAATCTGGCCGGTATGGTGATCTACTGGATTGCCAGTATCATGTTAAGTCAGGGAACCTTACAGATCGGGGAGCTGGTGGCATTTATGGACTACCTGTTCCATGTGATGTTCTCCATCATGCTGTTCTGTCTGGTCTTTATGATGTATCCGAAGGCTGCAGTCAGCGCCGGGCGTATTCAGAAAATATTTGACGCGGAGCCGTCGATTAAAAATCCTGAGACGAATGCCCAATCAGTGGAGCATATTGATGAAATAGTGTTTGACCATGTGGATTTCGTCTATCCGGATGGCGAGGAAGCGGTGCTTAAGGACGTATCATTCTCGGTGAAGAGGGGAGAGACAATCGCGTTTATCGGCAGTACCGGATCGGGAAAAAGTACGTTGATTAATCTGATTCCCAGGGCTTACGATGTCAGCGCGGGCCGCGTGCTGATGAATGGAAAAGACATCCGGACGTATGACTTGGAGAGTCTGCGGCGCGCCATTGGCGTTATCCCTCAGAAAGCAATGCTGTTTTCCGGGACCATTGCGGATAATCTGCGTTTCGGGAAAGAGGATGCCACGATGGAGGACCTGGTTCAGGCGGCAAAGACTGCGCAGGCATACGATTTTATCATGGAAAAGGGCGGGTTTGACGAGCAGATTACGGAGAGTGCAACCAACGTTTCCGGCGGCCAGCGCCAGCGTCTGTCCATTGCGAGGGCGCTGATCAGAAAACCGGATGTCTATGTGTTTGACGATTCGTTTTCAGCCCTGGATTTTAAGACGGATGCGAAGCTGCGCCGTATGCTGAAGAAAGAGACGGGGAATGCCATCGTGATGGTAGTGGCACAGCGTATTTCCAGTATTATGGATGCCGATCAGATCATTGTTTTGAATGAAGGAAGTATCGTGGGAATAGGAACCCATAAGGAACTGCTGAACAACTGCCGCATTTACCGTGAGATTGCATTATCCCAGTTAAGTGAGGAGGAATTATCCCGTGCGTAAAAAAATAAAAGACATTGGAAGGATGCTGGGGAAACTGAAACCGTTTCTGGCGCCTTACAGTTTTCAGCTTTTTGTTTCAGTTTTTATGATTGTGATAAGTATTGCAGCGATTACGGCCGCTCCGCGGATCGAAGGAATGATTACCAGCCGGCTGGCCGCGGACGTGGCAGGGCTGGCCTCCGGTGCGGCGGGCGCCCGCATTCATTTTGAGGTGATCCGCAATATTCTGCTGGTACTTCTGTCTATCTATCTGATCAAGACGGTTTCCCAGATCGTGGGTGCATTCTGTCTGACTAATTCGATTCAGAATGCCATGCATGATTTGCGGAATGAGGTTCAGAATAAGATCCGCCGCCTGCCTGTCCGGTATTTTGATACCAACAGCTTCGGCGATGTCTTAAGCCGGGTCACCAACGATGTGGAGGCGGTCTCCAATGCGCTCCAGCAGAGCTTTTCCCAGGTGATCAGCGGAATCCTTACTCTGGTTCTGGCTCTCTGGATGATGTTTTCCATCAATCGGGTGATGGCCTGTATCGCATGTTTGATCATTCCTGTGGGAGCCCTTATTACCCGCGGCATCGTAAAGATCAGCCAGAGCCAGTTTAAGGCCCAGCAGGACTCTCTCGGAGATATGAACGGAGCGATTACGGAGCTGTACACCGGCTACAATGAGATTCTGCTGTTTGGGCAGCAGGAGCAGTCCAGGAGACAGTTTGAGACGGTCAATGACAGCCTGCAGAAACATGCCTTTAAGGCACAGTTCCTCTCGTCACTTATGAGCCCCCTGATCTCCCTGACCACGTATCTGAGCATTGGGATCATTGCGGTGATCGGCTGTTTTGCCATACTGGCCGGTACGCTGTCAGTAGGTAATCTGCAGGCGTTCATCCGATATATCTGGCAGGTCAATGATCCGCTGACCCAGGTATCCCAGCTGTCCGCCCAGATACAGGCTGCATTTGCAGGCCTTAAGCGTATTTTCGAAATCCTGGATGAACCGGAGGAAACAGAATCTGCTCCCGCAGGCCTTCTTCCGGGGCCTGCAAAGGGCGAGGTTACCTTCGAACACGTCAGCTTCTCCTATGGGGACACACCGGTCATCCGGGACTTCAATGTTACGGTTAAAAGTGGCCAGATGGTGGCCATCGTAGGCCCTACGGGGGCGGGAAAGACTACGCTGATCAATCTGCTGCTTCGGTTCTATGATGTAAACAGCGGACGGATTCTCGTCGATGGTGTGGATATCCGCGATATGAACCGGGAAGATCTGCGGTCCATGTTCGGTATGGTACTTCAGGATACCTGGCTGTTCTCCGGAACGATTTTTGATAACATCCGTTACGGTAATCTGTCGGCCAGAAAAGATGAGGTGATCGATGCCGCGAAGATGGCCAATGTTCATCATTTTATCCGTACTCTGCCTCAGGGCTATAACATGGTGATTAACGAGGAGGGAAGCAACATTTCCCAGGGCGAGAAGCAGCTTCTGACGATTGCCAGGGCTATTTTAAAGAATCCGCAGATTATGATTCTGGATGAAGCCACTTCCTCGGTGGATACCCGTCTGGAGAAGATGCTGCAGAGCGCCATGTATACAGTTTTAAAAGACCGGACCAGTTTCGTCATCGCCCACCGGCTTTCTACTATTAAAAACGCGGATTTAATTCTCGTTCTCAGAGATGGGGATATCGCGGAGATGGGGAACCATGAAAGCCTGATGGCACAGAACGGTTTCTACAGCCAGCTCTACAATTCCCAGTTTGCGTGGGGCGCGGAGGAAGCATAGAAGGAATACTGCAAAAACTTCTTGACTTAAAGTCCACTTCAACAAGTATAATAAAAAGGTGGCTGCGGCTTATGCGAAGAATTCTGAGGGGAAATCCCCTCTGAAACGTCAGAAAGAAGAGCATGCCATGAGCAGAACCTTATATGTGGAAGGGGAAGAGAGAAAAGGAGAGTGCGGGATATGGTATACAAAGAGTTTCAGGATTTAAAGCTGTCTGCCCTCGGGATGGGGGCCATGCGCCTTCCGGTAACGGAAGGAGATGATTCCGTCATTGACGAGGCAGCCACTGCAGAAATGGTCGCATATGCGATGGAAAAGGGAATCAACTATTTTGATACTGCCTGGGGCTATCACGGCGGACATTCCGAGGAAGTGATGGGAAGAGTACTCAGCAGGTATCCAAGGGAGAGTTTTTATCTGGCGACGAAATTTCCGGGATACGACCTTTCCAATATGGATCAGGTGGAGGCGATTTTTGAGAAGCAGCTTGAGAAATGTGGTGTGGAATACTTTGATTTTTACCTGTTCCACAACGTATGTGAGATGAATATAGATGCATACCTGGACGAAAAATATGGAATTTTTCAGTATCTGTTAAAACAGAAGGAGGCGGGGAGAATTCGTCATCTGGGATTTTCGGCACACGGAAGCTGCGAGGTGATGAAGCGTTTTCTGGAGGCATACGGCAGTGAGATGGAATTCTGCCAGATTCAGCTCAATTATCTGGACTGGTCCTTCCAGAGCGCGGAGGCTAAAATGGAACTGCTGCGCAGCTGCGGTCTGCCTGTCTGGGTTATGGAACCGCTGCGCGGCGGAAAGCTGGCGGTTTTGTCCGGCGAAGCGATGGAGAGACTGAATCAATTCCGCCCTGAAGAAAAGGCGCCGGCGTGGGCATTCCGATTCCTGCAGTCTGTTCCGGGAGTCACGATGATTCTTTCGGGCATGTCCGATTTCAGACAGCTTCAGGAAAACATACATACTTTTGAAGAGGATAAGCCGCTTCAAAAAGAGGAGATGGACACAGTTCTGGCAATTGCCGATGAGATGCTTAAAAAGTCTGCTCTGCCGTGTACGGCCTGCCGCTACTGTGTAAGCCACTGCCCGAAGCAGCTGGATATTCCGGCATTACTGGAGCTGTACAATGAGCATTGCTTTACCGGCGGCGGTTTTCTTGCTCCGATGGCGTTAATGGCGGTGCCGGAGGATAAACATCCCGACGCCTGTATTGGCTGCCGCAGCTGTGAGGCTGTATGTCCGCAGCAGATTAAGATATCAGAGGCTATGGCGGATTTTGCCGCGAAGCTGAATTCCTGATTTCGAATATGAAAACAGAAGGTCTGCACGGTCCATGCAGGCCTTCTGTTGTTTAGAAAAGAAAGTTTTAAGCTGATATTATAGGCTGGCCTTTTCCAAAAGTCAAACTCCTGAGTTGATTTCCTGTTACTGTAATGGTATAATTAAACAACGTATGAGTTTTTTTGAATGCTTAATATATGGCATACGGTCCCAGTTTTTGCCATAAATATCCGGTATATGTACCAAGTTGTCAGGGGAATGCAAAACCCCCTTTTCGCAGGAGAAAGGAGGCGGAACAGTGACGAAATACAAAAATGGACGGGAAAAGCAGAATGAGATGACATATACCTATATGCCGGTTTTAAAAATCATCATTCTGCTGTGTATCCTGACAATCATAATTATGGCAGCAGGCGGTCTGGCTATCGCATTTCAGAGAATGAAGAAAGAAGCTGCCGCCGCCCATGAAAATGTTACGGCCCAGGTTTCCAACCGGGTGGAGGAATCATTGAAATTACTGGAATCCATGGCCATTCAGCCGGAGTTCTATGATCCGTCGGTCCCTCCTTTGGAGAAGGTGGCAAAACTGGACCGGATAACGGAAACTTACGGTTATATCATGATCTGTTTTGTGGATTCGGATATTAATGTCTATACAATAGGAGAAGAGCCGGCCAGCCTTGCCAGCAGGGAGTATATGCAGCAGCTGTTTTCCACTGGCCAGCCGCAGATTACAGACAGTTTTGCAGCAGGGGCAGATGGGATAACTTTAAACTATACGGTAGCTTACCCCTTAAAACAGAACGGGGAAATCACAGGCTGTCTTTTCTGCGCCATTTATTTTGATGAAATCGTGAATATTTTAAAGGAGGCGTCCGGTTTCAGCGGTACCCAGGCCGTACTGATCGGTTCCAGAGGCCAGATTATGTCATCGACGAATAATCTGCAGTACGGGGAACCGTATCTGGATCATGTGCGTGAAGCGAAAAATCTGGGGATTACGACGGATCAGCTGGAAACCGAACTGTTAGCCAAGCGTCCAGGAGCATACTGGAGTATCAGACAGGGGCGCCTTTGCTATACGATTTACAGCAATGTGAAGAACACGAACTGGGATTTGCTGACGGTGATAGAATTTTGGGATGTCTATAAGACACAGGTGCCGGCCTATCTGGTAATCAGTGTTTTTCTTCTGCTGCTGTGTGCGTTTGCTGTCAGACTGACGAAGCGGTTTGTGAACGAGCAGAAGCAGGCGGTTAATATGCTGGTGCACTCCATTGAGGAGCTGGAAGAAAAGATCTATCAGAATGAACGGCCTGACAATGTAGACTTTAAAGAAATTATCCGGCTGACCAGCAATGGGCTGTCTGATGGTCTGACAGGCGTAGTCACGCGGTCTGTATTTTTCAAACAGGCGGAAGCACAGTTAGATAAGGTGCCGGAGGAACGGCTCGTTGCCCTGTGCTTTGTGGATCTTGATAATTTAAAGAAACTGAACGATACGCATGGCCATGCGGTGGGAGATACGGCGCTCAAAAGCATCGGTTATATTCTCAGGGAATATGAGAAGAAGTATGACGGCGTTGTGGGACGGTACGGAGGAGATGAGTTTGTACTGCTGCTTACTGATATCGACGATGAGAAGGAACTGAAACGGGTTATGGAATCTCTTGTGCTAAGGCTTCATTCCGATATCGGTACAGGCGGAATTCCGCTGCCGATACAGTGCAGTGTCGGAGTTGCGGTAAGACAGTCGGGAGAGAAGCTGGATGAAATGATCGCCCACGCAGACGAAGCCCTGTATTTTGTGAAGCAGAATGGTAAGGGATATTATAAAATTTATCAGGATTGAGGGAGCAGATGAAGAGGATCATAAAAAGAAGGCGGATCATCTATTTTTTTGTGCTTACATTATTCCTTTTGATTTCGGCAGTCTTCGGTCTGGAAACTCAGAGCAGGTACGCAGAGGAGCGGAAGGCAGATGCCGGAAGCATTCTGGAATTATACAGGGAAAATATCGTTCTGGTTATGAGGGAACAGCTGAATTACGCTCAGGGACTGGTTGGCCTGGCATCCGGGACCATGAAGGATTCGGAGTGGTTTCAGTGGAAAGCCGAAGAACTCATGGCCATGGATGGCGTCAGCAGTATTCTTGTATTTGAGGGAGACACGGTTTATAGAGCATTTCCTGAATGTGTACAGGAAGTTATGGCGGGCAGAAATCTAAAGGATCTTTCTTATCTTTATACCCTGGCAAAGGTAGTAAAAGAACCGGTGGTAGAGGGACCGGTCATCATGGAGGGGACGGACGAGACGGTATTCCTGTTCCTTCAGCCGGTACTGGAGGGCAGGGCTTACCAGGGAGAAATTGCCCTTGCACTGTCTGAAGAATACGTAAAAGAGAAGATGAATCTGGAAAGCCTGTATCAGCTGGGATACGAATACTACTTATGGAAGGTGAACAGTCAGGATGGAAGTAAAGAGGTGGTGGCGTCCTCCAATGCGATGATAGACTATTCCCATGCGGCTAAAACAGAATTCTATCTTCCTTCCCAGTGGAACCTGAGTATCATGCCCATAGAAGGCTGGATACCCCGGAAAAGGCAGATCCTGTATGCGGCAGAAAGCATACTTCTGTGGCTTCTCCTTTCGTCACTTTTTGTCCTTTCGACCGCGCTGGCAAAACGATATCAGTATGACAGAAACATCGGCAATACCGACTGGCAGACCGGAATGCTCAACAGACAGGGGATTGGAAAGGAACTGAATACATGGATCCGGAAGGGGGAAAAGGCTTTTTCCGTATTTTATTTTGCGTTGGAAGATTACAACCGGATTGCCCTGCTTGCGGGGCCTGAGAAAGAAGAGGAGTACTTAAAGAGTATTCCTGTGATCATGAAGGATTATATCGAAGGTCCATACGCCGCCGCCCGAATATCCAGCGAGAGTTTTTTTGTTGCTGTAAAAGAAGAGATGACGGAAGGCGAAATGGCTGAATTTGCCAAAGGGCTGTCACTGAAGATGATCTGGAAGATCCGTCACCAGGGCGGAAAGGTGTTTTTAAATGCCAAATACCAGTACGTTTCTTATCCGGAGGAAGGGAATGACGTGAGGACGCTTCTGCGGAATCTGATCGAGAAGTACTACAGCAAACTGTTTCGGGAATCATCGGTCCGTGAACTGACGGAAAAATGCCGCCAGCTTGCTGCGGGAAGAAGCGACGTGGAATTCGGCGAATACGCAGAACCCTGGATTACAGACTTATCCCAGGCGATCAACCATTACCGGAAGCAGGTGGAACAGGCAGTTTACTACGATCCGGTCTTTGGAATCGGAAACAGAATGAAGTATATCCGGGATGCGGATATGATGATTGCCTATGATGAAAGAAGACGTTTCCGTCTGTATGGCGTGGACATCCGTTCCTTTGGGAAATATAACGAGCTGTTCAGTGTGGAGACGGGGGATGCGCTGCTGAGGGAGGTAACCAAAAGACTGAGCGCTATATTTGGAAGTAATCTGTACCGGATTAACGGCGATGTGTTCCTGGGAATTTCTCTTGATCACGCCAGCAGGGATAAAGAGAATGACGAGATGATCTCCCGGATTCAGGAGGCTTTTCGTATTCCTGTTAAGGTGCAGGAGGCTGTTATCACCCTGGATGCGTTCATCGGTGTCTGCGATTATCCGGCCAATGCCAGGAAGCCGGAGAAGCTGTTAGAGTGTCTTCAGTCTGCCATCAACTACGGCAAGGTGCCTGAACATGGGGTGACGGACGGTATCGTAATCTTTAACAACAGGCTTCTGGAGATAAGAAGGAGAGAGGGAAAGATTCTTCAGCTGATCCGGGACAGTATCCATGAAGGGACACTGGAAGTATGGTATCAGCCGATTTATCAGATGAAGGCAGGCCGTTTTACGGCAGCGGAAGCGCTGGTTCGTCTGCCGGATGGAACTGGCGGCTATATCTCCGCGGGACAGATGATAGAGGTTGCGGAAAGAAACGGACTTGTCTGCCAGATTGGGGAATATGTGATACACCAGGCGTGTACCTTTATGAAAGAGAAGGGGGAGGCGCTGGGACTGGGGAGAGTTGGAATCAACTTGTCTGTCCAGCAGCTTCTGGTTGAGGACAGCGCAGCACATCTTCTCGAATCGATAAAAAAAACGGGTGTCCATCCAGGGCAGGTTGTCCTTGAGATTACCGAGACGATCCTGATACAGTTCATGTCAAAAGCGGAAGGGATTATCAGGGATTTATCGGAGAACGGGATCAGAATATCTCTGGATGATTTCGGGATTGGTTACAGCAGCTTAAATTATCTGATGAATCTCCCGGTGCACTCGTTAAAGATAGACCGGTCCATGACAAGTAAAATAAACGGTTCACCAAAACAGTACGCATTGCTGAAAGCGATTATTGCCATGGCAAAGGTCAATGATATTGAAGTGGTAGTAGAAGGTGTGGAAAATGAAGAAGAGCGGCGCGCGATTATTGACGCAGAGGCCGATTACATTCAGGGCTTCTACTATTCAAAACCGCTGCCGCAGACGGAACTGGAACTCTTTTTAACCGACTTTGCGGTGAGGGACTGACGAAGAACAGTAGGGATAAAGGATGAAAAATGACGTAGTAAAATATGAACGGATCTGTGAAATATTAAAAAACAAGATTATATGCGGCCTTCTTCCGCCGGGAACAGCACTGCCGGGGCGTGCGAAGCTGTGCAGGGAGTTCCATACGTCGGAACGGACTGTGAGACGGGCCGTGGAGGTACTGGTGCAGGAAGGTTTTCTGGAGGTCGTTCCAAAGAAACGGCCCGTAGTTGCCTGCGGTTATTTGGATAAACGCCGGGAGGAGCAGGACGAACGGGAAACGGCCGATGCCGTTGCGGCTAATGATATCTTAAAATCGGGGATTCTTCTCTGCTATCCGGTCAACCGCCGGGGAATGCTTCTGTGCAGAGGCGATGACTGGAAGACCCCGGAGACAATAGTGGCAAATATGAATCCGGACGATCCGACCAGATTCTGGCGCCTGTCCAACCGTCTCTGGCGATTCTTTATCTGCAGAAATGAAAATGAACTGGCACTGCGCGCAGTGGACAGCCTGGGGCTGGGGGAGGTGGATCCTCTGCCTGGTACCAGAGAAAACCGGATTGATTATCTGAAAAGTTTAAAGGAATTGATCCAGACGATAAAGAGAGGAGGGAGACCGGAGGAAGTTCACTTCGATGCTCTGTTCTCTCTTTATGGCATTGTCATAGACCGTATCGAGGGGGAACCGGTCTGCCGTGTGACTCCGGATTCCCCTTTGAGGGTGGGGACAAAGAATTTCGAGCAGCAGTTCAGGAGATCGCAGGAACGGTATTCCAGCGTGTACCTGGATATTCTGGGACTGATTGCCATGGGCCGCTATCAGCCGGGCGACCGGCTTCCGACCCATGAGCAGCTGCAGGAGATATATGGAGTCAGTATCGATACGACGATCAGGGCAATCAGAGTTCTGCAGGACTGGGGAGTGGTAACGGCGGCCCCGAGAAACGGAATTTTCGTAGCAAAAGATTTGGAAGGGCTGCGTAAGATATATATAGCGCCGGAGCAGATCGCCGGTCATGTCAGGCGCTACTTTGACAGCCTGCAGCTGGTGGCGCTGACCGTTGAGGGGGTGGCAGAACATGCGGCACTCCATGCAAAACCGGATGAGACGCGCCGTATGCTGGCGCTTATGGAACGTCAGTGGAACGATCCGTTTTGCCATCAGCTGATACCGCTTACACTGCTGGAATTCATCACAGATCATATCCGCTACAATGCTCTTAAATCGGTTTATGAGCTGCTGCTGAAGAATTTCAGCATCGGAAGAGGGATCCCCAAACTGGTACAAAAAGATAAGACGCCTGTAAACAGCGAACTTTACCGGCAGTGCATGGAAGCGGCCGGAATGCTGAAGGCGGGGGAAGAGAAGCGTTTTGCCGCTCGTGCCGCCGGGATATTTCAGCAGATTCACCGGCTGGTTATCCAGGAATGCAAAAGGCTGGGATACTGGGAAAGTGCAGGGAACGTGTATGACGGAACTGCATTATGGAAGTGACTGGATGGTTCCGGTGAAGGATTCCTGTTAAAAAAACGTTAATAAATGTTTTAAATCCGCAGCGGACGCAATTAAAGGTTACGGCAGGAGCGGTTTCATGCTATACTGTACAGGTAAATATAAAGTTATAGAAAGGACTGAGGTTGATCTATTGAAAAATTCCCTGCTGAAATTGAGAGAGAAACTGTCGGAAGCGCTGCATTCCGTGCTCCCGATCATCGGGATCGTCATGGTCCTGTGTTTTACGATCGCTCCCATTTCCTCCAGTATTTTGCTGTGCTTCCTTATGGGCGCGGCCATGATCGTCATAGGTACCATGTTCTTCACGCTGGGGGCGGAGATCAGCATGACTCCCATGGGAGAGCGGCTGGGCACAGCCGTCACGAGGAGTAAAAAGCTGAGCATCATCGTGATACTGGGATTTGTACTGGGATTCATCATCACGATTTCGGAACCGGATCTCCAGGTATTGGCGGAACAGGTGCCGTCCATACCGAACAGGACGCTGATTTTTTCGGTCGCGCTGGGAGTGGGCGTATTTCTCGTCATTGCACTTTTGCGCATGCTGTTCAGCATAGCGCTGCCCCACATGCTGATTACATTTTACATATTGGCATTCCTCCTTACGCTGTTTGTTCCACAGAGCTTTCTGGCGGTAGCCTTCGATTCCGGAGGTGTGACGACGGGCCCGATGACGGTTCCGTTTATTATGGCTTTTGGTATCGGTATTTCCGCCATACGTAATGACCGCCATGCGTCAGATGACAGCTTCGGTCTGGTGGCGCTCTGCTCCATCGGTCCGATCCTTGCAGTACTGATTCTTGGAATGATTTACAGGCCGGCTGACAGTGCCTACATTCCACCGGTCCTTCCGGAGATCAGCAATTCCGTAGAATTATGGAAGCTGTTCCGCGTTGGACTTCCCACCTATATTAGAGAAATTGCCGTATCGCTTTTTCCCATAATCCTGTTTTTCGGTATTTTCCAGATCGCAGTTCTCAAACTTTCAAAGAGAAATTTAAGAAAAATCATTGTCGGCCTTGTCTATACGTACATCGGCCTCGTGCTGTTTTTGACAGGCGCCAATGTGGGCTTTATGCCGGCCGGTAATTACCTGGGACAGGTGATTGCCTCCCTGGATTACAACTGGATTATTGTTCTGATCGGCATGCTGATCGGATTCTTTATCGTTAAGGCGGAACCGGCTGTTTACGTATTAAATAAACAGGTCGAAGAGATTACGGACGGTGCCATTCCGGCCAGGGCGATGAGTATCAGCCTTTCCATCGGCGTGGCCGTTTCCATCGGTCTGGCCATGCTGCGGGTGCTGACGGGGATCTCCATCCTGTGGTTCATCATCCCGGGATATGCGATCGCGCTGGGGCTTTCCTTCTTTGTACCAAAGATCTTTACAGCCATCGCTTTTGACTCCGGCGGGGTGGCCTCCGGTCCGATGACCGCCACATTTCTGCTGCCGTTTGCGCAGGGAGCCTGTACCGCTGTGGGCGGGAATATTGTCACGGACGCATTCGGCGTGGTAGCCATGGTAGCCATGACCCCGCTCATCACCATACAGATCCTGGGCATGATCTATCAGATGCAGCAGCGGTCCGCGCCGAAGGACCAGACTTTACCGGAGCCTGCGGCAGGTTTCGACCAGCTTGATGATGATGCAATTATTGAGCTTTAACAGCGGCACAGATACGATTTCGAAAGAAAGGACTGCAGTATGAGCGAATTGTATTTAATGGTTACAATCACGGAAAGAACCGGAGTAAAGAAGTTTCATACTCTGTACGGCCACCATGGAGCAGATGTCACCTTCATCACTGTGGGAAACGGAACCGCGGTCAGTGAGACCCTGGACTATTTAGGTCTCGAGGAGACGGAGAAGGCCGTGATGCTGTCCATCGTGACAGGCACTGTGTGGAAAGAGATAAAATCGGATTTACAGAAGCATTTAAAAATTGACGTTCCCGGCACGGGCATAGCCTTTATCATTCCGCTAAGCAGCATTGGCGGCAAGAAGCCGCTGCTGTTTTTGACAGAGAATCAGAATTTTGAAAAAGGGGAGGAAAGCTCATTGAAAGACACGAAATATGAACTCCTGATTGTGATTGCCAACCAGGGATATACGAACATGGTTATGGACGCTGCCCGGGAGGTGGAGGAAGTCGGAGGAACCGTAATTCACGCCAGAGGCACTGGCTTGGAGCGGGCGGAGAAATATCTCGGCGTCTCCCTTGTGGCGGAGAAGGAGATGGTATTTATCGTCGTAAAGAGCGGCATGAAGAACCGTGTCATGAAGAACATTATGGAAAAAGCGGGTCCTGCAAGCAAGGCCCGGGCCGTCGCATTTTCACTTCCTGTGACGAGCACGGCGGGTATGCGCCTTATGGAAGAGGCAAAAGACGATAATGATTAGGCAGGAGAACGATTAACCATGGAACCATACTATTACAGCCGAATGAACAGGACAGAGCAGAGCGCATATCATGCCATGAAAACCGGGCTGACAGCCCTCGCTCCTTCCTTCGCGGTTCCGCGGCTGGAAAACAGAGAACTGGCGGATATCTTTTTCAGGCTCCGGCTGGACTGCCCTGAGATTTTTTATGGAACCGGATTCCATTACCGGTTTTACCAGAATTCAGGCAGCGTGGAGATGATACCGGAATACTTATTTGACAAGGGAAAGGTGAAGGACCATCAGAAGGCCATGAAGGCCAGAATCGCCAAGCTGGCCCGCCCTGCCGAATCATTGACGGAGTGGGAGAAGGAACGGTATATCCACGATTTTATCTGCACCGGTGTCCGCTACGATAAGCTGAAAAAACCGTATTCCCATGAAATCATCGGTCCTTTGGGCCAGGGGGTGGGGGTCTGCGAGGGGATAGCAAAGACTGTAAAGATTCTCTGCGACTCCCTGGGAATCTGGTGCATGATCGCCATATCCGAAGCGAATCCGGAGAAGAACATCAAATACCGCCATGCATGGAATATTGTGAGAATCGGCGGCAGATATTACCATCTGGATGCCACCTTTGACAACAGCCTTGGTCATGGGGAGACCATCCGCTACGACTACTTTAACCTGGATGATAGGCAGCTGTTCCGCGATCACGAGCCAGCCCTTTATCCGGCGCCGCCGTGCAGTGACGGAGACCATTTCTATTACAGGGAAAAGAAGCTGTCCTTCACAAAGACGGAAGATGTGGCCAAACGTGCCGCGCAGGCGGTAAAAAAGGGAAAGCCGCTTGTGTTCCACTGGAGAGGCGGCTATCTGACGCGGGCCATGGTGGAGGAACTCTTAACTCTTTTGGAGGAGGCTGCAAAACAGAAGGGAAAGCATGTGAGAGCCGGACTTAACTGGCCGCAGGCTGTTTTTTCAGCAGAGTTCATCGACGAACTTCCGGGAGAAGAACTGCTGGTGGAGACGGCGAATGAAGGGGAGAGTATTGGGTAAGAGAAGATACAGTTAGGTCAGGAATACAACAGTACCGCATAAAACATGAAAAATAGCCGATGAAATAATTCTACCGGCTATTTTTGCGTTTTATGATCATCATTCCTAATAATAAGAATTCGGTGAAGATGCAAAGCTGTCTACCACCAGTTCCAACAGATCGCCTCGATTGATACTTTCCGAATATTCAAAGGGGGTTCCGTGCTGGTATGTCGTTCTGTTAAAGATCAGAAGAGGGGATCCTGGGTTGATATTCAACAGCCGTGACTCCATAAAACCGGCAATTCCTGCGGAGATGATGTCTTTGCCATTCTCAAAATTAATATCGTATTTCTCTTTTAAAAAGCGGTACAAAAAGTAGATTTCCCCATTATACTGCTCCAGACCGGGGGCAATTTCGGGCAGGACGTAACTGACCACATAGGCGAATATCGTGTCGTTCACCATTTTAACACGCTGAAGGCGGTACACATCACTGCCGTTCTCAATGTTTAATGCCCTGGCTACTTTCAGTTCGGCTGGAATGATATCGATAACGGCTCCCTGTGCGCTGACGGAACAGCTTCCTTCCAGGCGAAATTGCGTCGTGACCGAGGCCTGATTTTTTACACTCAAAAATTTATAAGGGGTAATGTATTTTGCTGACTGGAGTACTCTGGTGCCTCTTCCCTGGTGAACTTCCACGATATGTTCGTCCCGAAGCAGGTTAACGGCGTTTCGTATGGTGGTCCGGCTGACACCATAGATTTCCATCAGTTCGTTTTCCGGGGGAAGAAAGGAATCTGTCGGATATTTTGAAGATAAGATATCTGCCTTAATCGCATTGTAAACCGATACATATTTTGGCGCATTTTTATCCAAGATGATTGCCTCCTTTCGGTGTGGGTCCAAATAAAAAGTTGTTCATCAGGCCATTATAAAAGACGTATTGAAGAAAGTCAATAGATTGCAGAAATAAAGGGTATGTTTTGAATACCTTTACTGTATCTGTTTCGACCTTTGACGGACAGGCTGTGATCTTCAATGACGATTTTTGTTCTAAGAAAGCTGATCTGAGCTTGTCCATTCAAAAGGTCCTTCGATGGTCACCGCAATTTGGTATATATCTGGACGAAAACTGGATTCAGAATATTCCATAATTCCCTCTTTCCAGTAAGCGGTTCGCTGAAATGTAAGAAGCGGAGATCCTGGCGTGACTCCAAGCAGGCGTGATTCCAGAAAACCGGAACTGGCCGAGGCGATGGTTTCTTCCACTTTCGTAACGACGAGACCATAGTATTCCTGCAGACAATGATACAGGATGAAGAATTTCCCGCTGTACTGTTCCAGGCCTGGGGCTAAAGAACATGGGACATAGCTGATGACATAGGCAAATACTGTGTCATTTAAACTTTTGATGCGCTGAATCCTGTAGACATCAGAGCCAATGGCGATGGAAAGAGCTTCGGCGATTTTTATTTCTGCCGGTACCATATCAACAAGGGCTTCCTGAGTGATGATTTCTCCTTCCATGAGAGGAGAACCGCGAAAACTTGTTGCGTGATTTAAATTTCTGTACTCCTGAAATGGATAAGGCCGCGACCATTTCTTAGGACTGATTACCTCTGTACCTTTTCCCTGCACGGTTTTTACCAGCCCATCTTCTTGCAGGAGAGCAATTGCTCTTCTTATGGTGGTACGGCTCGCAGAATACAGTTGTGTAAGTTCGTCCTCTGTGGGAAGAAGACTGCCTGCCCCATAGTTTCTGGAAGCAATTCTTTCTTTTATATCTCTGTAAATTTCCATATATTTTAATTTGTTCTTTGTCTGTACCATCAAAAGATACCTCCATGAAATAAAATGAAATGAATCCTAAAGGGGAAATAAGTATGTATTAGATACCTTATACATTACTATACATATCATAAAATAGATACAAATACAACGAAACATACGAAAAAAACGCGTTATAACAAACAAAATAGCAAAATTCATAAAAATATAGGACCATTATTGTGAAAAAATACCATTGAAAAATGAGGCTATTATGGTAATCTTGTAAAAGATGAATTAGATATGAATTTGTATTTTAAATGTATCTTAATCGTCAGAGAGTCTAAACACAGACAGTCACAATTGTGACCAGAATAAGGAGGAAGGTATATGAAGCTGAAAAAAGTATTGGCAGTGGCTCTGGCAGTGACCATGCTGGGAAGTCTGACAGCATGTGGAGGCAACGGGGGAAGCGGTGAAACGGCGGTTAAGACTCCGGTGGGGAAGGAAGCTTCTGCAGAGGGGGAAAAAATTGTTAACATTGCGATGACGACTACAATGGGGGACTTAGATCCGTTTGCACCTCCTACGCAGGGGCGTAATTTTCTGCGGTACGCTGTCTATGACAATATTGCCATTTTCAAGGATTTCGGAACCAGCTGGGATCAGATGCAGTGGGTTATGGCAAAGAATATCGAGCAGAAGGACGACGTAACGTTTGAGATTGAACTTTATAATTATATACACGATGCGTTGGGAAATCCGATTAATGCAAACGATGTGGTGTTCTGTTTAAACAGCATTTCGCAATCGGGAAACTTCACGAGGTTTACAAACTATATGGAATCAGCCACGGTGATCGATGACTATAATCTGGAAATCAAATTAAAGACAACTACTGTGGGCGCTTTTGAATATATGCTGGCCCAGTGTTGTATTGTGAGCCAGAAGACATATGAAGAATATAAGGATCAGTTTTCCACAAAACCGATTACCTCAGGAGCCTATCAGGTGACAGAATGTGTTTCCGGTTCCTATTATGTACTGGAGAAAAATCCGGATTACTGGCAGACGGATAAGAACTTGAGAAGCTATGCGGCCAATGCGTACGACCAGGGTGTTGACAAACTTGTTTACAACATTGTCACGGAAGCCAGCCAGGCAACGATTGCTCTTCAGATGGGGGAAGACGATATCATTACTGTTTGCAACAATGCGGAGATCGGTTACTTCATGAACCAGGACGGTACACCGACTGAGGGATACAGTGTAAATAAGGTGCTATCCTCAGCCCCCATGATTCTTGCGTTTAACATGGACGAAGGCCAGATGTTCGACGGTAATCTGGCGCTGCGTCAGGCTATCTGCTATGCCATCAATCAGGAAGACATCATTGCCGGTGGCTTAAGAGGGAATGGCGAGGCCATCAGGGATTTGGGCGATAAGCTCTGCGGCGATTACAACCCGGATTGGAACAATGAAGATTACTATGATTTTGATCTGAACCAGGCGAAAGCAATGCTTGACGAAGCAGGCTATCCGGGAGGGATTGATCCGGCAACGGGGGCCCCTCTTCATATCCGCCTGCTGATCGATCAGCAGTACAAAGACACTGCGGTAGTGATTCAGAGTCAGCTGATTGCAGCTGGACTGGATGTAGAGATCAACGCTTACGATAACTCTCTGCTGGCTACGTATCAGTATGACCCGGCTCAGTGGGATTTATATGTATTTATACAGGGAACGGAGTGTTACGTGACAAGTATTTACGATGGAATCTTTGACGCCGGTGCAGATGGGAAAGCTCCTAAGTGCTTTGTAAAAGATGAAGCATTACAGAATCTGGTGGAAGCCGCTCATGAAATCAGCACACACGGCGACGAGACAGTGGAAGCGCTGCATGATTACGTCCGTGATAATGCATATGCATACGGACTCTATCAGTCCTATACGTTCTCTGTTGGACGTGACACCATTGGTCTCGTCAATCACCCGTGGGGACAGCTGGTAGGACCGGCGTGTGACTATACGAATTTTAAGTGAGGTCTATTCAATGGGTAAATATATTGCGAAAAGAATTTTGTGGCTGATTCCGGTTATTATGGGTGTGACATTTCTGATTTTTACAATCATGTTCTTCATTCCTGGTGATCCGGTGGTTATCATGCTTGGATCCAGTGCAACGCCGGCGGAGATTGAACAGGCAAGAGAGATGCTGGGCTTAAACGGCTCGTATCTCCACCGGTTCTGGAATTACGCCAGCGGAGTGTTTTTACGTTTTGATCTGGGGACCTCCTTTCAGTACGGAACCAGCGTTACAGCGGACATGCTGACTCGTTTTCCAAGAACATTTACGCTGGCTGTGGCCAGTATGCTGATCTCCATCTGTGTGGGGGTGCCGCTTGGGGTAATCGCGGCAACCCACCAGAATACGGTTTCCGACCGTGCCTCCATGATTGTTGCCATGTTTGGCGTATCCATGCCTTCCTTCTGGCTGGCGATTCTGCTGGTACTTTTATTTTCCATGAAGCTGGGGCTGCTTCCCTCTTATGGAATCGGAGGGCTAAAATTTTATATCCTTCCGGCTATCGCCAACTCCTTTGGCGGAATCGCCGGATTCGCCAGACAGACGCGGTCCAGTGTGCTGGAGTGTATCCGGGCGGATTATGTGACAACAGCGAGGGCTAAGGGGGTGAGCGAGAAGAAGGTTCTTATGGGGCATATTCTTCCAAACTCCATGATACCGATTATCACCTACGCGGGTACACAGTTCTCCGGCCTTTTAGGAGGCGCCATAGTCATCGAAAATGTATTTACGATTCCTGGAATTGGTACCTATATGGTACAGGCAATCAATTACCGTGATTATGGGGCAGTACAGGGATCTGTTATTTTCTCGGCGATCACTTTCAGTGTGGTCATGCTGATCGTGGATGTTATCTACGCCTATGTCGACCCCAGAATCAAAGCCCAGTATGAGAATAAGCAGAGGAGTACAAAGAATGGAAAAAATAAAAAATAATACTGCGTCTGCTGCTGCGGGCGGTACGAAGAGAAAAAATGAATCCATGTTTTCAATCTTTTTGAGAAGAATGGCGAGACGGAAAGAAGCCATGTTTGGTCTGTCCATTTTGATTATCCTGGCGGTTCTGGCAATTCTGGCCCCATACATCTGCCGCTACAATTACGCAGAAATGAATTTACAGAATGCGTTTGCACCACCTTCGAGAGAGCATTGGCTGGGGACGGATTCCATGGGCAGAGATATGCTTTCGAGAATCCTGTACGGCGGACGATTCTCCCTTTCTGTCGGAATCATCTCCGTGGCGATTTCAGGAACTGGAGGGCTGATTCTGGGATCGATCGCCGGTTTTTTCGGAGGGAAGGTGGATAACTTAATCATGCGTTTCCTGGATATTTTTCACTCGATTCCCCAGGTACTCATGGCAATCTGTGTCTCTTCCGTTTTGGGAGCCGGGTTCTTTAAGACGGTTCTTGCAGTGGGAATCGCTGGCATCCCTAACTTTGCCCGGACGATTCGCGCTAATATCCTGGCCATCCGCGGACTGGAATACATAGAGGCGGCGGAGTCTATCAACTGCAGAAATGCAAGAATTATCTTCCGGCACGTCATCCCTAATGCAATCACGCCGTTTATTGTTCATTGTACTCTGGCGATTGCCGGCGGCCTGATCGTTTCGGCGACCTTAAGCTATATCGGTCTTGGTGTCCAGCCGCCGCTGCCGGAGTGGGGGGCCATGCTGTCTGATGCCAGATCCTACGTGCGGCAGTATCCATATCTGATGATTTGTCCGGGTGTGTTTATCATGATTGTTGTCATGTCGTTTAATCTGATCGGGGACGCAGTTCGTGATGCGCTTGATCCAAAGCTGAATAAGTAACTCATAACAAAGAGGTGTGTATATGATAAATAAAAAGATCGAAACAGATTCCTTCCTGTCAGTAAAGGAACTGGTCGTAGAGTATACAATGGAGGGAGAGGTCGTACATGCGGTCAATGGAGTCTCTTTTCATCTGGAAAAGGGGAAGACGCTGGCATTGGTTGGAGAGACGGGAGCCGGCAAGACGTCCATTGCAAAGGCGATCTTACGTGTCCTTCCTGATCCGCCTGCCAGAGTGCCGTCCGGAAGCGTGTATTTAGATGGTGTAGATTTGCTGCAGCTGAAAGAGGAGGAGATGCGAAAGGTCCGGGGGAATAAGATATCCATGATTTTTCAGGATCCGATGACGGCGCTTAACCCGGTCAAACGGGTAGGAGAGCAGATCGCCGAGGGAATCCGGCAGCATCAGAAGATAAGCCGGGCGGAAGCTTTAAACCGTGCCTGCGATATGCTTAACATGGTGGGCATCTCGGATGACCGTGTAAACGATTATCCGCACCAGTTTTCGGGTGGAATGAAACAGCGGGTAGTCATTGCCATGGCGCTGGCCTGCAGCCCTGATCTGCTGCTGGCGGACGAACCGACCACAGCCCTGGACGTAACGATTCAGGCGCAGGTACTGGAGATGATTAAAGCCCTGAGAGATCAGATGAATACGGCTATGATTATGATCACCCATGACCTGGGAGTTGTCGCTGACGTAGCAGATGATGTGGCGGTGGTCTATGCAGGAGAGATTATAGAATACGGATCCAAGGAAGCTGTCTATGATAATCCCTCCCATCCCTATACACGGGGACTTTTTGGCGCCCTGCCGGATCTGAGCAAGGAAGTCCGAAGGCTGAATCCCATTGAGGGTCTTCCGCCTGATCCGATCCATTTGCCCGAAGGCTGCGCGTTTCACCCAAGATGTCCATACGCCACAGAAGAGTGCAGAAAACACCCGGTTCCCTTACGGGAAGTAGAAACGGGTCACTGGAACCGTTGCTTAAAAAACGGTACAGTTCAGAAAAAGGAGGATTGACATGGAGGCATTAATCGAGGCGCGAAATCTCAAAAAGCATTTTGATTCTCCAAAAGGAAAAGTGCATGCGGTGGACGATGTGTCATTTAAAATCATGCCGGGCCGTACCATGGGGGTGGTTGGCGAGTCCGGATGCGGTAAATCAACTCTGGGACGGACGATGATCCATCTTCTGCAGAGCACAGAGGGCTCAATTTATTTTGAGGGAGAAGACGTGACAAAAGTAAAGGACAAGGAATTAAAACAGCTCAGAGAGAAGATGCAGATTATATTTCAGGACCCGTATGCTTCGCTGAACCCGCGTATGACGGTAAAAGCTATCATCCAGGAACCGCTGATTTTGTCGAAGCGCTTCTCAGACAGAGGTTCCTTAGAGGCTGAGACCGTCCGGATCATGGATTTGGTGGGAATCGAGGAGCGTTTAAGAAATGCATACCCTCATGAACTGGATGGGGGACGACGCCAGCGTGTGGGAATCGGCCGGGCGCTGGCCCTAAATCCGAAGTTTGTGGTATGTGACGAACCGGTTTCCGCTCTGGACGTATCCATTCAGGCGCAGATTTTGAATCTGCTTATGGATTTACAGGATGAATACCATCTGACCTATATGTTTATTACCCATGATTTGTCAGTTGTACGTCATATTTCCCATGATATCTGCGTCATGTATTTAGGCCAGCTGGTGGAGACGGCGCCGTCCGGTGAATTGTTTGAAAAGCAGCTGCATCCATATTCCAGGGCACTGCTCTCTGCGATACCATCAGTGGATATCCATGCGAAGAGAGAGCGAATTATATTAAAGGGGGAGATCACTTCTCCGGTTAATCCGAAACCAGGCTGCAGATTCGCCTCGCGCTGTCCCTATGTTTGTGATAAATGCCACGAGCCACAGCATCTGGAGGAACTGCTTCCGAACCATTTCGTTTCCTGCTGCCGTGCCAGAGAAATAGGTGGCCTGTAACCCGGTATTCAGCAGAATAGGAGACTAGAAATGAGCAGCAGTATAGCACTAAAAACGAGTAAAACAGAAGAAAAGATCCCCGACAAAATCTGGAACGCTTCTTTCATCAGTGTATTTATCGCCAATATGCTGATGTTTATGGGACAGCAGATGATGAACACCCTGGTGGCCAAATATGCCAACCATCTGGGAGCCGCACCCATCATCGTGGGACTGGTGACCAGCGCGTTTGCTTACACAGCACTGATCTTCAAGATTTTCGCAGCACCAGCTATAGACACATTTAACAAACGGTATATTCTGGTATTTGCCATGCTGATTATGGCGGCGTCCTATGCCGGATACAGCTTTTCCGGATCCATCCCGGTACTTCTGGCCAGCAGGCTTCTTCAGGGGGCGGGGCAGGCCTTCTCGGCTACATGCTGCCTGGCGCTGGCTACGGACACTCTGCCTCCGGATCGTCTGGGTACCGGTATTTCTTACTTTTCCCTGGCTCAGGTTATCTGCCAGTCTATAGGACCTACCATCGGTCTGTCACTATCCAGAACGATCGGCTACCATTATACATTTATGATCGGGGCGGTTACCATGTGTCTGGCGGCGGTGGCGGCCAGCCGGATCCGCAACAAGCACGTCAAATCCGTAAAACGGTACAGCATTTCCCTTGACAGTATAATCGCCAGGGAGGCGATACTTCCTGCTGTACTGATGTTTTTGCTCTGTATGGTTTATTATAACATCACAACATTTCTTGTCATTTACGCGGAGGAAAGGGGATGCGGTGTAAACATCGGGTATTTTTTCACCGTATATGCGGTGACGCTTCTGGTGACCAGGCCGGTGATTGGCAGATTCGGCGATAAACACGGCCTGGTAAAAATCTTTATTCCCGCCATGTTCTGCTTTGCGCTGGCATTTCTGCTGATCAGCTTTGCAACCAACATATGGATGTTTTTGCTGGCTGCCTTTGTCTCGGCGTTTGGATATGGTGCATGTCAACCATCAGTGCAGACGCTGTGCATGAAATGTGTACCAAAGGAAAAGCGGGGAGCCGGAAGCTCCACCAACTATATTGGCCAGGATCTTGGAAACCTGGTGGGACCACTGATTGCAGGCTCTCTGGCTGGTCGCTTCGGCTATGCAGCCATGTGGAGAATCATGATCCTCCCGGTAGCATTAGCACTGGTCATCGTGCTTATGTTCCGAACCAGGATTAATTCAGCCGGGCAGGAGAAAGAGGAGGCAGTTTGATGAATCGAAAAGACTACTGGTCTCCGGAGACGAATCCGGAGACAGGAGAGAAGTTTGCCAGAGTGCTGGAGTACTTCCATACCGCCCATAACGGAAGCGCGGATATCGACAGCATGATTGACAGTCCATATGGAGAAGCGTGTGCCAGACGGATGCAGCTCCGTTTTAAATATGAACATGATGCCATGGGTGAGGCCGCTATGGAGTATTACAGGGGCTGCGGTCTAAAAAAAGAGATGTACGACGGTGAGGATTACTATGCCCGTTGGGTGATCTTAACACCTGTGGAAATGGAGACGGAGGAAGGCAGAAAGAAAAAATATCCGATTGTCTTCTATAACCACGGCGGCGGCAATTCCATTGAGTGCGAGGAATTCTCTCTGGGATTTGCTGAATTAGCGGGAAGAGATAAATTTATGGTGGCTTATTTACAGAATACCAACTGGGAGAACTTTGAGCGTGTGTTGGAGCTGATCAGTGAGAGATACCCTCTGGACCGGGAACGTGTCTATCTCTGCGGCTATTCTCAGGGGGGATATCAGGTCACATCTGCTTATTTCCGAATTCCATGGAAGCTGACCGCGGTGGGACCCTGCGGAAATGATATCTACAGGGAATACGATAATTTTAACGTACCCTATACGGAGGAGGAAACACAGAATTTAAAGAATGCTCTGGTGCCGTTTATGCAGGTGGTAGGAGTATGCGAGGCCTCCAGCTTTGTTCCGATTAATGACTGGAAACCGAGGAAGGACTGGGGCAGAGAATGCAGCGGAGAAACGTATCTGGATGACCGCCGCGACGACTCAAAGGACCCGACCCGGATCCACGGCGGCCGCCGCCGGTTCAGCGATATGCCGGTACCGCCTGAGGGGGAAGACAGGCACGAATGGATGATCGGCCGTTTAAACAAGCGCATGGATACCTTAAACTGTGAACCAAGGGATTCAAAAACGTGTATCTCTTATCTGAATACTCCGGAGGATGAACTTCATCACGTTCTGGGATTTTATGGGGACAAGGAGGAGATTATCTGGCACTACGGCTATAAATATTACACGCTGAATATCTGGAACAGGGAGCATATTAATGCGTTCCGCTATGTTGCGGTGGAAAATAATCCCCACTGGCCGCCGGTTCTCATGGCAGAACTCCTGTGGGACTTCTTCAAGCAGTTCAGGAGAGATGGTAAGACGGGGAAGATTGTGGAAGAGGAGTATCGATACTGATTGACTGTAAGAATGTGAAATTTTAATAGGTTTATTGGATTGGCCAGCGAATAACTACGCTGGCTTTTTCGAGTTAAATCTAACGCATAAAGTGTTTCATTATCCGGTCCGTATTCCTGCTTAAAGAAGTTAAACTGAATTCCGGTAGTAAAAGAAACGCAATTATGGTAAAATATGTATTGAATGGTTCTGTAATTACGGTTTTGACAATTTTCTTGACAGTTTGGATTGCATCTATTATAGTACAATGTATTATTGAAATGGAAAGATAAACACCAAAGGATAGAAGGCAGCTTAGGATAAACATAAAGAAATTATATGATTAGAAAACCGTACACAGGAAGAAGGGGAGACAATGGCTTCAGAGGATGAACTTTTTGCCGGGTTTGGCGCAGATGCAGGCATGTTTTACAGCGCGCTTGTCAGAAGCACGGATAATTATATTTATATCATTAACATGAAGACTGATGTCGCGCTGGTATCCCCGAATATGCAGAGAGACTTTGAGCTGGAAGGCAGGCTGGTGCCGGGACTCGTTACCGTATGGGGGAATCTGGTCCATCCCAGGGATTTTAAACGGTATTCGAAATCGATTGAGGAGATGCTGGACGGTGAGACCGATGTTCACGATGTGGAGTATCAGGTGCTCAACCGTAAAGGGGAGTATGTTTGGGTATGCTGCCGCGGTGTCCTTAAGAGAAATGAGGAAGGCGAGCCTGTGATTTTCGCAGGAGTGGTCACGGACCTGGGCAGTAAGGGGAAGATTGACTATACGACAGGGTTGTTTACCAATCGGGAATGTGAGAAGGAAGTCGGACGGATTTTCGACAGTGAAGAACATGCAGAGGGAGGAATTCTGCTTCTGGGTCTGGACGATTTCGTGAGAATCAACGATTTGAACAGCCATATCTTTGGCGATGCCGTACTGCGCCAGTTTGCACAGAGCGTTCAGCAGCTTCTTCCGCCTGAGGCAGCCATATACCGGTTTGACGGCGATGAATTCGCGGTCGTCTATCCCGGCGCCGGGGAAGCGGAACTGCGTGCTCTGTATCAGAAGATTCACGTGTACTGCAACCGGCCCCATAAGATCGACGACAGTTCGTATTTTCTCACGGTATCCGTCGGTGTAGCCATGATGGGCAAAGACGGTAACGGCTATCAGGAGCTGCTGACCTGTGCGCTAAGCGCTCTGGAGGTGTCCAAACAGAACGGGAAGAATACAGTTACGTTCTTTTCGCAGGATATGATGCACACCAGAAGGCGCGCGCTGGAGCTTTCCAGCCGCCTTCAGCTCAGTGTGATGAACGGTATGGAGTCCTTTCATCTTGCCTACCAGCCGTTTGTGCATTCGGATACCCTGCAGGTTTCTGGTGCGGAGGCTCTGCTTCGATGGTCCTGTGAGCCCTACGGCGTGGTTTCTCCGGTCGAGTTCATACCGCTTCTGGAGGCAGGCGGTCTGATCGTACCCGTCGGAAAATGGGTTCTGGAGGAAGCGGTGCGAACCTGTAAAAAGTGGCTCACGTATCAGCCTGATTTTATCATGAATGTCAATATTTCGTATCTGCAGATGCTCGATGAGTCATTTATAGATTTCGTGAAGCAGACTTTGAATCAATACAATCTTCCTCCCGCCCATATCGTCCTGGAACTGACGGAGAGCTGCTTCGTCACGGACATGGAGGCGCTTAAGGAAGCCTTCCGGCTCCTTCGCAATTTAAAGATACAGATTGCCATGGATGATTTTGGAACCGGTTATTCCTCTCTGGGCATGCTTTCCCAGTCGCCGGCGGATATCGTGAAGATTGACCGTCTGTTTATCACTGCCATCGGAGACAAAGAGAATGAATTTAACCGGTCGTTTATCGGTTCGGTGATCCAGCTCTGCCACAGAGTGGGAATATCCGTATGTGTGGAAGGCGTAGAGCGTAAGAATGAGCTGGATACGGTCTGTTCCTTAGAGGCCGACTGCATTCAGGGATATTACATATCGAAACCACTGCTTCAGGAGGAATTTGAAAAGAAATTCTGGGAAGCATGATTTCTTGAAGGAACGGTAACATTGAAGGAACGGTAACAGAGAAGAGGCCGCGGCAGGTCTCTTCTTTCTATTTATCTGCCCAAAACAAATGGATTATTTCCAGAATAATGGCAAATTTGGTAAAAACTTTAGAAAATTATAAGAATTTATTGTTGTAAAAGATTATGAGATGCCATTATAATGGGGGAGAATGGAGCGAGATATCAATCAGGAGGAAAGAGACGTATGAAAGACGAATTCAACCACGTGGAAATAGACGGTAAAGAGGCGGACGCCATCCAGGTAAAGATGGATGATGTCGTAGCCGATGCTGAGAAGTTTGCGGCGGAAGAAAGATCAGCGGATCCGGACCGGAACCGGAAGGGCGGCGCGGAGTCTGAGCTGGAGATGGAAGAACAGATGAGCGACGAGGAGTTTAATGAAGAACTGAAGGAGCTCATGGAGGAAGACAACTCCGGAAAGAAAAAGAAGAAAAAGAAGAAAAAAGGAGAACGGGGACGCAGGAAAAAATGGAGCGTCAGGAAGAAAATCCTTGTCGGTGCCGGAGCCGCAGTGGTAGTCATTTTTGGTGCTTCCAAAGTGATGGGAGGAGGCAAGGCGCCCCAGATGATGGCCGCCACATTTCCGCTGAGCAGGGGCGAAGTGGTGGAGATGCTTTCGGTCAGCGGCCCTGTGGAGGGAACTGACAGTGTGGAAGTTGTATCCAATTTACACGCGGAGATTCTGGAGATTCCGGTTAAAGAAGGAGACCGTGTGGAAAAGGGACAACTGCTGGCCACTCTGGATGAGAAGGACGCGAAAAAAGAAGTGGATATCGCCCAGAACGCCTATGACCTTGCAGTGACTACATACAATGAAAAACAGATCGAGGCTGAGAACGGCTATGCGAAGGCCAGGCAGGACTACGATGCGGCAAAGGCCAATTATGACAGAACGAACGTATTGTTCCAGGCGGGAAGCGCATCTCAGCTGGAGCTGGAGAATGTTTCCGATGCACTGAACAACGCGCAGCGCGAACTCAAGACATTTACGCTGAAAGACGGCAGACCGGTGGCTAACGAATCGTATTCCCTTCAGATTGAGAATGCGGCGTTTGAACTGGACCAGAAGAAGGAACTTCTGGCCAACACAAAGGTTACCAGCCCCATCGCCGGCACCGTGGTCCGTGTGAACTGCAAGGTGGGCCGTTTCGCAGATAAGACGGATGATGACAAGCCGATGTTCATTATTGAAAATCTGGATGTCCTGGAGATGAAGATCAATGTCAGCGAGTATTCCATCGGCAAGGTTAAGATCGGCCAGCCGGTAGAGATCAGTGCGGATATTTTAAACGGAGAGAACGTTAAGGGCGAGGTGACTGCCATTTCTCCGACCGGTGAGGAGAAGGGAAACGGCTCCACGGAGCGTGTAATCCCGACGACGATCCGTATTATTGATCAGAATACCCGCCTGATCGCAGGAATTACAGCGAAGGCGAAGATTGAACTTCAGAAGGCAGAGGATGCATGGGTAGTTCCGGTTTCGGCCCTTTATCAGCAGCCGGATGGCAGCACCGCGATCGTAGCCGTAGAAGACAACATTGCCCATATGATCCCCGTGACCACAGGAGTCGAAAGCGACATTCAGGTGCAGGTGATTCCGGCAGAGGAAGGAAAGCTGACAGAGGGAATGCAGATCATCGAGACACCGGCGGCGTATCTTACAGACGGTATGGCCGTTGTAGCTGTTCCGGCTGCATAGAAAAGGAGGAAGCAATATGTGGAAAAGGGAAAAAAAGCTTCCTTCCTGCACGAACGAAAAAGCCTCGGATGATCTGATCCGGCTTGTAGATATGGTGAAGATATACGATACCGGTTCCATTAAGGTTCTGGGCTTAAAACGAATCAACTTAACCATTAAGCGGGGAGAGTTTGTGGCGATCATGGGTCAGTCCGGTTCCGGAAAATCTACCCTGATGAATATTTTGGGCTGTCTGGACCGGCCGACCATGGGCCATTATTACCTGGATGGAATCGATACGGCTGACATGAGTCCGGATGCGCTGTCTGCGATCCGGAACAGAAAGATCGGCTTTGTATTCCAGTCCTTTAACTTAATTTCGAGAACATCGGCGCTGAAGAACGTAGAGCTCCCCATGACGTACGCTCACAAATCCAAGAAAATGAGGGAGCAGCGCGCGTTGGAGCTTCTGGAACGGGTGGGCCTGGGAGAAAGGTATGAACACATGCCTAATGAACTCTCCGGCGGACAGCGGCAGAGGGTTGCCATTGCGAGGGCTCTGGCGAATGAACCGCCGCTGATCCTGGCCGATGAGCCCACCGGTAATCTGGATACCGCCTCCTCTGTGGAAATCATGGAGCTGTTTTCCCGGCTGCATAAGGAAGGCGCTACGGTAGTCGTGGTTACCCATGAGGAAGACATCGCCGCATTCACGGAACGGATAATCCGGTTTCGGGATGGCCAGGTAGTGAGTGACAAGCGGAATATTCCGAAGGAACTTACGGAAGAGGAAGCAGTTAAAATGAAGAAAGAAGGGACGCCATGCTGCTAGAAAATATGACCATGGCGCTCCACGCCATCCGGTCTAACAAGATGCGCTCGTTTCTTACCATGCTGGGAATCATCATCGGTATCGCGTCGGTGATCGCCATTGTTTCCGTCGGTGACAGCATGCGGTCCCTCTATGCGGATGCCTATAAAAATGTGGGGGTAAACCGGGCGGTTGTACTGGTATCCTGGAATGTGGATGATTTCCGGATGAGTGATTATTTCACTCTGGATGAACTGGACCGGGCAAAGGAAGTATTTAAAGACAAGATTGCATACATGGACAGCGACGCCTATGCCAGCACCGATGCGGTTTATGGCAGAAATAAGGTGAAATACAGCTTTCAGGGCATTGATTATAATTATCCCCAGGTACAGCCCATGAATATTATCTATGGCCGTGAACTGAACGAAGCTGACGTAAAGGGACGAAGAAATAATGTAGTACTGGAAGACAAGGGCGCGGAGATGCTGTTTGGAACAGCCAACTGTGTCGGCAGAACATTCCGTATGACCATCAATAAGTCTACGGAGGAATTTACCGTGGTCGGTGTCTACCGCAAGGATTTGTCTCCGCTGGAGGCGATGATGATGGGCAACGGACGGACGCAGTCGGGCTTTATACCATACACGATCCTCACGCGTCCCAGCGATTACTTCCAGGATTTAAACTTTTATGTAAAAGACGGAGTGGATATGAAGGCATTTCTGCCTGAGATTGCCCGCTACGTTGCAAAGATAAAAGGAAGACCGGTATCTGAAATCATGACCCAGTCGGTTGTGGAACAGATGGGAAGCGTGGATACCGTACTGGGCGGAATGTCTGCCGCGGTAGGCGGTATTGCAGCGATTTCCCTGCTGGTAGGCGGGATCGGGATCATGAACATTATGATGGTGTCCGTTACGGAGAGAACAAGGGAGATCGGAATCAGGAAGGCCCTGGGAGCCCGTACCCGCGATATCATGATGCAGTTTTTGACAGAGTCTGCACTTATGTCGGCCTGCGGAGGCATCATCGGAATCGTACTGGGAGTCGGGATTGTCACGATTGGTGGAAGCGCCATGGGGATGGTTCCTGTTGTGAAGGTATCTGTAATCCTTGTGGCGGTAGGATTCTCCGCACTGGTTGGAATCTTCTTTGGACTGTATCCGGCATCGAAGGCGGCAAAGGCCGATCCGATTGATGCCCTGCGCTATGAATAGGGAAAGGAGAGACCATCATGCTGCTTGAAAATATGTTTATGGCACTGCATGCCATCAGAGCCAATAAGATGCGTTCCTTTCTCACCATGCTGGGAATCATCATCGGCATCGGGTCTGTGATAGCAATCGTGTCCATAGGAGATACCATGCGTTCCATGGTAGCCGGTCTGTACGCCAACGTGGGCATGACCAGAGCTCTGATCTATATCTGGCCGGCCGACGGCAGTGACCAGCGGGACAGTGACTACTTTAATATGGAACAGATGGAACGGATCAAAGAAGTGTTTCAGGACGATATTGAATATATCGACAGCAACGCCTACTACAGCGGTGAGGCGCTTCACGGCCGAAATAAAGTGAAATTCCAGTTTCAGGGAATCGATTACAACTATCCGGATGTACAGAAGATTAATATTATTTATGGCCGCAATTTAAACGAGGCCGATGTCAAGGGCCGCAAGAAAAATGTGGTTCTGGAATCCAAAGGGGCCATGGAGCTGTTCGGGACGGAAAATGCGGTTGGAAAAACGTTCCGCACCACCGTCTACGGCGAGACGGATGATTACAATGTGGTAGGAGTTTATAAGAAGGAGCTGACTCCGATCGAGGCCATGATGATGGGAACCGGTCAGACCAAGGAAGCATTTATTCCGTATACGATTCTGACATGGCCCAACGATTATCTGTTCCAGGTGAATCTCTTCGCCAGGGAAGGAACGGATATGAAGGAATTTGAAGGGCGGATCGTCCCTTATATCGCGAGGCTTAAGGACCGGCAGCCTGCGGATGTGACATTTTACTCGGCGCTTGACGAGATGAGCGGTATGGATACCATGATGGGCGGACTCTCCGCTGCGGTGGGAGGCATCGCTGCGATCTCTCTTCTGGTGGGAGGCATCGGTATCATGAATATCATGCTGGTATCCGTCACGGAGCGGACCAGGGAAATCGGAATCAGAAAGGCTCTGGGAGCGAGAACCCACGATGTCATGATCCAGTTTCTGACGGAATCAGCGATTTTGTCCGCGTTTGGAGGAATTCTGGGCGTAGTCATCGGTGCGGGACTGGTTATGGCAGGCGGAGCGCTGTTCGGTCTTTCGGTGGTAGTAAAACCCCAGGTGGTCCTTGTTGCAGTAGGTTTTTCGGCTCTGGTCGGTCTGTTTTTCGGTCTGTATCCTGCGTCGAAGGCGGCGAAAAAAGACCCCATTGACGCGCTTCGGTACGAATAAAAAATTTCGAAATCATGAAGAAATAAGTGTGTGCAGCCGGGAATTTTCCTGTATTTTACAGGGATTTTCCCGGTTTTGAACTTTACAAAATTATAAAAATCTCCAGATGGGGCTCGCCAAGTAAAAAGTTCTATGCTATAATAAGATGATATGTTACGGTGTATTGAGGAGAGCCTATGCTGAGTGAAGAAAAAATCAAAATCATGACGAACCTCGCCATGTTCGAAAAAAATGAGGGGAACAGGATATTTCCTGTAAACCGGTATTTTAAGAGTGATTATATCAGCAGCAAACTGCTGCGTTCCTTTTTCAGTTATACCCTGAGCTTCCTTTTAGGCCTTGTCATGTGGGTGCTCTGTGATATTGAGAAGTGGATGAATGTCCTGCGGATTGACACTCTGATTGAAGTGGGCATGAAGGCAGGCGTGATCTATCTGGCCGGACTTGTGGTATATCTCATCATAAGCCTGTGTGTATATGCGAAGCGGTACGACTATGCGAGCCGCGGGATGAAGGTCTATATGGCAAAGCTGAAAAGGCTGGACAAACGGTATGAAGGCAATTCCAGACCCGGAGCACGGACTAAAGGAGGACGGACCCAATGATGAGTCTTCTCGTATTCAAGGAACGATTAAAGGAATTTTATACAAAATTTGACATCTATATCACGCCGGTAATCAAGTTTGTGTACAGTTACCTTGCGTTCTGGCTGATGAACCGGAATATTGGTTTCATGGCAAAACTCACGAATCCGCTGGTTCCTCTGGTATTGGCTCTGGTGTGTTCGTTTCTGCCCTACAGTGCGGTAAGCTTTCTGGCTGCAGTGTTTATGCTGGCCCACTTATGGGCGGTATCCTTTGAGGTTACGCTGGTTATGGCGGTGTTTGTTCTGGTGGTTGCACTTCTGTATTACGGCTTCCATCCCGGTGACAGCTGTCTGCTGATCCTCACGCCGATCTTTTTCGTACTGAAGATTCCATATGCGATTCCTCTGATTGTCGGCCTGTCAGGCGGTATCGTTTCCGTGATCCCGGTGGGCTGCGGTGTTTTTATCTACTATACGCTGCTGTATGTGAAACAGAATGCAGGAGTTCTGACCAATGAGTTCTCAGCTGATATGATGCAGCGGTTTTCTCAGATTGTGAAGAGTCTCTTCGGCAATCAACTGATGTTAGTGCTGATTGCGGCGTTTGCGGCTGCGATTGTAGTCGTGTTTATTCTTAAGAATATGTCCTTCGATTACTCCTGGATCATCGCTATCGTGGCGGGAACCATCGCCCAGCTGGTGGTGATTTTTATCGGTGATATCACGTTTGATGTATCAGTTCCGGTAAGCGAGCTCATTATAGGAGTGGCAGTCTCTTTGATTCTGTCCGGGATTTACACGTTTTTCGTCTTCGCAGTGGACTACTCGCGGACGGAATACGTCCAGTTTGAGGATGACGATTATTATTATTACGTGAAGGCAGTGCCGAAGCTGACGGTGAGCACGCCCGACGTAAAGGTTCAGAAAATAAATGCCAGAAAACTCCAGAGACCACAGCGTTAGGCGAAACTGGAAAAAGGGAGGTGGACTTTCGTGGCAGATATTATAGATGGATTATATTCCTGGGTTTCATTCTTACCAAGGATAACCAAGACGAATCTCATTGAGATTATTATCATAGCAGTACTTCTGTATGAGCTGCTTGTCTGGATTATGAATACGAGAGCCTGGACTCTCCTAAAGGGTATTCTGTTAATATTATGTTTCTATGTGCTGACCTATATTTTCCGTCTTGATAATATCAAGTGGATTTTGAATACGATTGCGACGCCTGCGGTGACGATGGCGATCGTGATTTTCCAGCCGGAGCTTCGAAAGGCGCTGGAACAGCTGGGAAGCAGAAACCCGCTCACAGGAATTCTTACCTTTGATGACGGGAAGGATAATTCCGGTTTTACTGACAGGACCATCAACGAGCTGGTGAAAGCCACGTTTGAGATGGCCAAGGTGAAGACGGGAGCGCTCATGGTGATTGAGCGGGGCGACTCCTTAAAGGAGATCGAGCGAACCGGTATTGAGATTAATGGTCTGGTATCCAGCCAGCTCCTGATTAATATATTCGAACACAATACACCGCTTCACGACGGCGCGGTGGTGATACACGGAAACAGGGTGGCGGCGGCTACCTGCTACTTACCGCTGTCCGACAACATGTCCATCAGCAAGGAGCTGGGAACGAGGCATCGTGCCGCGGTCGGCGTCAGCGAGGTGACTGACAGTCTGACCATCGTGGTGTCGGAGGAGACGGGACGCGTATCCGTCGCTTCGGAAGGCGGCTTAAAGCGCGCGGTTGACGCTGATGCGCTGCGGGAACTGCTCATGGATCTCAAACATGTGGAAGGAGAAGGAAGCAGATTTAAGATATTGAAGGGAAGGCGGAAAAATGAAGGAAAAATTGCTAAATAATCTCGGCCTGAAAGTCGTTTCTCTCGTTCTTGCCTTTGTTATCTGGATGGCGATTGTCAATATCTCTAATCCAGTTGTCTCCGGACAGCCGTTTACGATTCCGGTGGACGTTCGCAATGAGGAAATCCTGGATAATGCCAATCTGACATATGAAATTGTCGAAAAGGACAGCGTTACGGTGAATTACCAGGTAAATACGAGAAACAGTTCCCTGTTTCGGGCCTCCGATTTCAGCGCGTATATTGATTTAAAGGACTATAACGATGTGACTGGCGCAGTGCCGATTACCATAGAGGTGAATAAAAACAAGGAATCCCTGATCAGAGACGGGGAAGTGACGGCCAAGCCGATGGTTCTCCATGTAAAGACAGAAGCCATGCAGAACAAGAAATTCGACTTAAAGGTGAATTACGTCGGAGAAGTGGAAGACGGTTATGCGTCGGGAATTACCACCCTGTCCTCCGATTACGTGGTAGCCCGCGGTCCGGAATCCGTGATTGGCCAGATTGCTTCCATCGGTGTGGAAATCAGCCGGGAAGGCGCTAATGCAGATCTGGAGGGCGATGTAGTACCCAAATGTTACGATGCCAACGATAAAGAATTGACGGATCTCGGAGATAAGCTGACAATTACTCCGAACACCATTCATTATAATATGGCAATCCTGAAAGCAAAGGAACTGACCCTGAATTTTGAAGTGAAAGGGACAGTCGCTCCGGGATACCGGTTCACAGGAGTGGACAGTGATTTAAAATCTGTTCCTGTAGTAGCGACGAAGTCCGTGCTGGCGTCAGTCAATGCGCTTTCCATCGCGGATGATAAGCTTACCATTGAAGGTGCGACTGCAGATAAGGTGATCCATCTCGATCTGAACAATTATCTGCCGCCGAGTACGGCGATTGTTCCGAACGCTCAGAGTGAGGTAACAGTTACCCTGAAGGTAGAACCGCTGACTACAAAGTCCTATACTCTGAATCTGGCCGAACTGGCCAGCCGCGGTACCGACCCCGATTATGAGTATACCTTCAGCAGAGACAGCGTGGATGTAAATATCAGGGGGCTGAAGGAGGATCTGGATACACTGGATGTCAGTGATTTGAATGCCGTGCTCGATATGACTGGCCTTGAGCCTGGAACCCATCCGGGAAAGCTTGCTTTCGAGGTGGGAGAAGGATTTGAAGTGGTGAATTATTCTGACTTTGATGTGATGGTTGTTGCTGATGGTGAGGATGAGAGCGAAGGTCCCGGACAGACGACTGCTGACCAGGGGACAGATGAACCGGCAACCGCCGGCACTTCAAAAAAAGCAGCAGAATAAGAATGACGATGTGTGGAGGGAAATAATATGGTCAGTGCTAAAGTTGTCATAAAGAATCCTACCGGCCTTCATTTAAGACCGGCAGGGATTCTTTGTAAGGAAGCTATGAACTTCAAGTCTTCGGTGAATTTTCGTTTTAAGAATACCACCGCCAATGCAAAGAGCGTACTCAGCGTATTGGGCGCCTGCGTAAAAAGCGGCGATGAGATTGAATTCGTCTGTGAGGGAGTGGACGAAAAGGAGGCTCTGGCTGCCATGGTTCAGGCTGTCGAAGACGGACTGGGCGAATAAATCTATTTTATAATTAATAAGGAGGTCTTGTTATGATGAAAGGAACAAGCGCATCTGCAGGTATCGGCATTGGGAAAGCCGCTATCGTGGAAGAGACAGAACTGGTAATTAAGAAGGAGACGATCTCAGACGCAGCAGCCGAGAAGGAACGCTTCCAGGCAGCCTTAAAACAGGCGATGGAGGAGACGGAGGCTCTGGCGAAGGATCTGGCCACGAGAGTGGGGGAGAAGGAGGCGGAGATTTTAAACGGCCACTTAATGCTTCTTTCGGATCCAATGCTGACAGGTGAGATTGAGAACACGATTGCAGGGGAGAATGCATGCAGTGAATACGCCATCGAGAATGTCTGCAACATGTATGCCGATATGTTTGCCTCCATGGGAGACGAGCTGATGCAGCAGAGAGCAACCGACATGCGTGATATTAAGACGCGTATGCAGAAAATCTTACTCGGTGTCAGTTCCGTGGATATCGCCTCATTGCCGGCAGGCAGCGTCATCGTTGCGAAGGATTTGACCCCATCCATGACGGCCGGCATCAATCCGGCAAATGTCTGTGGGATTGTAACAGAGTTAGGCGGAAAGACCTCTCACAGCGCGATTCTGGCAAGAGCCCTGGAGATTCCGGCAGTGGTTGCGGTGGAGGGCTTTTTAAACAGTGTGAAAGATGGAGACACCGTGGTTCTGGACGGCTCGGAAGGCGTTGTATTTGTGAATCCGGAGGAAGCTGTCACTGCGGAATATGAGGCAAAGAGAACCGCTTATTTAAAAGAAAAGAAGGAACTGGATCAGTACATTGGCAAGCCAACCGTAACAAAGGATGGCGTTACCATCGAACTGGTGGCCAATATCGGAAAACCGGAGGATGTGGATAAGGTTCTTCAGTATGATGCAGAAGGAATCGGCCTGTTCCGTACAGAATTTCTGTTTATGGACCGGAATTCCATGCCGACGGAGGACGAGCAGTTCGAAGCGTACCAGAAGGTAGCCATCGCCATGAACGGCAAGCCGGTGATTATCCGTACACTGGATATCGGCGGTGACAAAGAGATTCCTTATATGGGATTAAAGAAAGATGAGAATCCATTCCTGGGATACCGGGCCATCCGTTTCTGCCTGGACCGCAGGGAAGATGTATACAGACCGCAGCTTCGTGCACTCCTGCGCGCGAGTGCGTTCGGCAATATCAAGATTATGGTTCCGATGGTAACCTGTCTGGAGGAATTCCGGGAAGCAAAGGCAATGATTGAAGAAATCAAGGCAGAGCTGGATTCCAGGGGAATTGCCTATAAGAAAGATATCCAGGTGGGTATCATGGTGGAGACAGCAGCAGCCTCCTTAATGGCGGATGCGTTTGCAAAGGAAGTAGATTTCTTCAGCATCGGAACGAATGACTTAACGCAGTATACCATGTCGGTGGACAGAGGAAATGATAAGGTATCTTATCTGTATTCGCCGCTGAATCCTGCCGTACTCCGCAGCATCCGCCACATCATTCAGTGCGGACGGAAAGAGGGGATCATGGTCGGAATGTGCGGGGAAGCAGCCAGCGATCCGCTGATGATTCCGCTGCTGCTGGCATTTGGCTTAAATGAGTTCAGTATGAGCGCTTCCGCAGTCTTAAACGCCAGAAAGCTGATCACGGGCTACAGCATCGCAGAACTGCAGGCCATTGCTGATAAAGCCATGTCATTCGTGACAGCGGGCGAAGTCGAGGCATACATGCGCGAACAGCAGTGAGCAGTGCGAAAAAGAGCGAATGCCCGCGACCGACACGAAGCGGAGCGGAGTCGAGGTGCACTGCAAAGTAAAAGCTGAATTTACGAATTATAAAATCCTGAAAGGAAGGCAGCTGTCGCATTGGCGGCTGCCTTCCTGTGATGAAGGAGAGTAATTAATTATGGGTGTTTATCTGATTTGTTACGCAGCCAGTTATCTGTTTGCGAGGGCGGGGTATTACTGGCTTTCGGGCCTTGTTTTAATCCTGGCTGCGCTCTGGCTGTACTGGTATGATTACAGGAGGACGGAGAATATCATTCATCTTCGCGGCCTTTTTTCCCTGTTCTGGGTTGGCGGCCAGGGGATTGCGTGTCTGAAGCTGTCTGAGCTTTCGTCGGACTGGAATATTGTCACCTGGCTCTGTTTCCTGGCGGCGCTTTTGGGCTTCTGGGTGACGTATGAGTTTTTGATGCGGGCACAGGGCGAGTCGGGAGGCCAGCGCTCCAGATGGTTTAATTTCCAGGGATATGAGAGGCCGCTGTTCTGGTCTATGGTCATCGTTACCGCGGTGTCTCTGGGCGCGTTTCTGGCAGAGGCTCTGATCCTGGGATTCGTTCCGTTTTTCGTGCGGGGCGTACCGCATGCCTATTCGACCTTCCATATCACGGGAGTCCACTATTTTACGGTCTCATGCGTTCTGGTACCGGCCTTGTCCGTGCTCTATTTCTGCATTGAGCAGGGACGGAACGGTGTGCGTATGGTGCTGGTAATCCTTATGGACATCCTTGCCTGTGCGATTCCGGTTCTCTGCGTCTCCAGGTTCCAGCTGATTCTGGCTGTGGGACTGGCCGTGCTCACGTATATTGCCATGGACAACCGGCTGAAGATTTCCTATGCCATAGGTCTGGTGCTGGGAATGATACCGATCTATGTGCTGCTGACCTTTGCGAGAGGCCATGACGTCTCGTATCTGAATGGGATATTCCAGATGAAAAACAGCGAGATGCCGATCTTTATCACGCAGCCGTACATGTATATCGCCAACAACTATGATAACTTTAACTGCATGGTGGAATGGCTTCCATCCCACACCTTCGGCCTTCGGATGCTGTTTCCCTTATGGGCGCTGACCGGGCTTAAGTTCCTGGTGCCATCCCTGGTGGATTTTCCCATCTATGTGACGAAGGAAGAACTGACGACGGTCACGCTGTTTTACGATTCCTTCTATGATTTCGGAATCGTCGGCGTCGTTCTGTTCGCCTGTATTCTGGGTATGGCTGCATTTCTGCTGGTCCGGATGATGAAGCGGATACGCAATCCGGTGGGATATCTGTTTTATGCCCAGTTTGCCATGTATCTGGTGTTGTCTTTTTTCACCACATGGTTCAGCAATCCGGCTACCTGGTTTTATTTGATCGTGACAGGCCTGCTTTGGGGCTTTTGTTCCTGGCGTAATGACGGAAGACACGGGTAATCCTGAGAGGCGGGAGAATCCCGTGTCTTTCGCCTGTTATCCGGCATCAGGGCCTTGCGTATTTCGCAGGGCCGGTATTTACAGAAAGAGGAGTGAAAATGGAAAAAGAAGATATCAGAGTAACACACGTTATTATACATATTCTGGATTCCACCGTGGGGACGGCGGTGATGTCGGGGGGCCTTTTAGAGCATGGTTCCGATTTTTCCGATTTTGTGAGAAGCCATATTTACCGGGTGATGACCAGTGACGAGGGGAAATCCTGTCAGTTTGACGGCGATTCTCCGGTATACCAGATGGTCTCGGAGATGGAGGAGGACACGTTTATCCAGAAGTCCCAGGAGATTGCCCAGAAGCTGTTTGACATCATGTATTCCAACATCGATATTCCGTCTGCGGATTTGATGGTAGCACGCTACGATGCGGGACAGCAGTGCGGCATTGCCCTGCTTAAGATGAATTACAAGTCATCCTATACCCATATGACAAACTATACGGAAAATGGAAACTGCAACGACATTATCCGGCAGAATGCTATTCTTCCGGCGGAAAATCAGAAGCTGGCTGAGGCGTGCCTGATCGACTTAAATGATTATTCGCTGCGCGTGATGGAGAAGAAGTATGAGGTTAACGGCGTGAAGACCAATTACTTTTCTCAGATGTTTCTGCAGTGCCACGGCAGCATGTCTCCGAAGACGGAGCTCTCTATCGTTACCAGGGCGGTGGAACAGGTTCAGAAGGGATACTATGATGAGTCGGAACAGTGGGAAGCCCATATGGAGGCGAAGAGCATCTTAAGCCAGGAACTGGCGGAACAGGGAACCATCGATATCCCGACCGTAGCGGAAAAGATATTCCACGAAAAACCGGAACTGAAGGAAGAATTTACGGAAAAGATGGAAAAATACAATCTTTCAGAAAAACAGGTGACGCCTCAGAATCCTTCCACTACCAGAAAGTTTGAAAAGCAATATCTGACCACAGATACCGGAATTGAAATTAAGATTCCAATGGAGGAATACCAGAACAGGAATTCTGTAGAATTTATCACAAATGCGGATGGGAGCATATCCGTGCTGATAAAAAACATCGGGAGTATTACCAGCAGGTAATATTCCCGATGTTTTTTATCACGGAACAGTATTTCTGTTCTATCAGTCCCGGCTGTCATCGGAGGTGTCATCCTGTTCTGCGTCAGGCAGTTCTTCAGACTTCCGGGGAGCGGATGATCTGACTTTTTCTTCTTCTGAAATCCGGTAAATCTTCCGGTTATGATGCCGTACTGCCGAAAGGATGACTGCTGCGATGACAGCCAGCGGAATCCAGAACGGACAGGTGGTGATAATGAAGATCAGGAGATTCGTCAGGGCCGTGATCAGGGACTCGAAGTTTTTTGCAAGCCCGTTTTTCATTCTCGTTCCGGCTGATTCCGGGGCGGCGGGCGTATAACTTGTTACCTCTGCGATGTTTAAATAGACGGTACTGTAGTCTACCTGGTTGTCATAGAGACGAAGCTGGGATTCCATGGATTCCAGCTGATACCGGATATCGGAGAGACGCTGCTCCAGTGTGATGACGGTGTCGATGGACTCAGCTTTCTCCAAAAACTGCCAGATACGCTCCTGCTCGATTTCCAGTGATTTTTTCCGGCTTTCCATGTCACTGTACTGGAGCGTGACGTCCTGGGTGGATTCTGATTTGTTGGTGACATTTCCGCTGTCACTGACGGCTCCCACAAAACGGTCCAGTTTATCGTCGGGAATACGTGCGGTGATGTTGGCGTACCGGGGAATGGGTTGGCCCCGATAGTTTAAGCTGGTGCCTGAGATATCAGACTGTTCTGTGTAGCCGCCCAGCTCAGACAGTTTGGCATTGACACCGGATATCATCCTGTCGAATTCCTCTGTCTCCACCTGCATGGTGATATTGCGGATCAGCTTGCGGCCTTCCGGCAGCTTCGGGGTACTGAAGGATTCTGTGTTCAGCGTGGTGCCGCCTTCCGCCTTCTGGGATGCATAGTCGTAACTCTCGGAATCGTTCGATACGGTTTCAGCGGCCGTTTCCGAGTAGGCCCCGGTTGTCTCTGCAACCATCACAGATTTGCTGGCTGCCCCGCATGCGGTGATTCCCACTGCGGCGGCAAAGAACGGAATTAAAAAATAAACCATTTTTTTCATAATGATTCTCCTCCCTGAGAATGGATTGAATTTGGTTCTGATTAGAGAATACCATGGCGGAAAATGGATTGCAATGGAAGTAATAAAGGATTAAGAAAACATTAGATCTTTAGAAAAATATTAAGAAAAAATGAAAAAGAAACAGATAAAAACAAAATAGAAGAAAAAAAACGAACACTTGACAGTCTATATAAAAGGCGGTACCATAGTCTTATAAAAAAGGAATCGCACGGGATTTTTACGGGAGACTCCGGTGCGGGAAAGGGAGAAACAAGATGGGGAAAAAGTGGATAACGGCGGTTCTTGCCGCAGCGCTCAGCGTGGCGATGGCATCATCGGCATTTGCAGGGACGTGGGAGAATCAGGAGGGAAGATGGAAGTATCACAACGATGACGGCAGCTATGCGGCAGCCCAGTGGGTCGAAGACCAGGGAAACTGGTATTACGTAGAGCAGGATGGCTTTATGAAGACCGGCTGGTATCAGGACGCAGCCGGAGTCTGGTACTATCTCGATGAGAATACGGGAGCCATGGCTTCCAATACTACCAGGAATATCGGGGGAACCGATTATACGTTTGACGGTTCCGGCGCGTGGATGCAGCCGCAGGTACGGTTGAATGACGGCTGGAACGGAACGACATATGTGAACCGGCTGATTGGATATCAGATCACGCTTCCGGATTCCTATCAGGCTGTTTCGGGAAATTCTGTTTCCCTGCCGGAAAATGCGCAGTATGACATGGTTGCAGCTGCACCGGATGGAAACAGCATCATTGTTACCGCGGTTATTAATATGTCCGAACTGGATGGAGAAAACTGGTCCGACGAGGAACTGGCTTACTATTTTAAATACATATACAGAAGTGACAGCGATGTCATCGGTGCGTCATTCAACGATCTTGGCTTTGCAAAGATTACTCTGGTACAGAGTGAGGACGGGGTTGCCGACGTCTATTTCAGACGCTGCGGCTCCTATGTCCTGATGATCGAGACCGTGTTTATCCCGTCGAGATGGCAGGAGATTGATCAAATTCTGCATACGATGAAGATCCCGGACTGACGGATCAGCAACTGTCACGTGTAAGTGAAGCAAAAGGCCCTTTCGGCAGGCAGCCTGGATAACGGGCTGCCTGCTTTACTTTTGCCTTGCATCGGAAGGCGTGGATTCAAAGTACTTCTTATACGCCCTGGAAAATGTAGAGTAGTTTTTAAAGCCGCAGTCAAAGCATACACTTGTAACGGGTGTTCCGCTGCGAAGCAGATCACGCGCCAGAAGCAGGCGCTTTTCTGTTATGTAGCTGCCCAGAGTATAGCCGGTAGCCTGCTTAAATAAGTGCATCAGGTGGTAGCGGCTTAAGTAAGCGGCATCGGCGATCTGATCCACTGACAGATCTTCGGTCAGATGGCCGGAAATGTATTCCATGACCGCTGAGATTCTGCGGTCGCCGGTACCGGGAGAGAGATATTCCACCCGTCCGGTCAGGGCAGCGCGGTTTAGCTTGATCATAAATTCCAGAAATACTACCTGGCAGTACAGTTCTTTTGCATAGCCGTCGTGAGCGCAGGCGTATTCTAAGTCGGTGATGGTTTTGAACAGGCCGCTTTTCTCCAGGGAGTGAATCCGCAGCACGTTGGAACGGAGCTCCTTCGCTTTGTGGAAGCAGTCGCTTAAGTCATAGGTATCGGAACGGTAGGACGTGATGAAGCGGGGGGAGAGGTAGACGATGATCCGTTCATAGGGAACGGATGGATCGATGTCCGGTCTGTGTATATCATTATGGCTTACCAGCACGATATCATAGGGCTGCAGCTGATACTCCTGGCCTTCGATCCGGTAGGTGACACGGCCCCGTATGAAGATGATAATCTTATCAAAATCATGGTAGTGATATTCAAAATCCTGTTTTTTGGTATCGGTCAAATGGAACAGCCGGAAGTCGCTGTTTAAGTATCCTCTTTTTTCATAACCAGTCATAAGTTCAAGGTTCCTTTCGTCTGTTAGCTCTATTATACAGGAATAAACACAATATGCAATAAAAACAGCATAATATCGATAGAAGTGTTAAATAATGCTGATTATAATAAAGGGAAAGAAGATAGGACAAAAGAAGGGACACATAATGAAGATTATTGTTTTAGCTGGCGGATACAGTCCGGAGCGGGAGGTATCCCTGTCCTCGGGTTCCTTAATTGCCAATGCGCTGATGGAGCAGGGCCATGAAGTGTTTTTTCTGGATCCCTGGCCTGGAATAAGGGAGGGGGAGGAAGTCCGTTACAGAACCAGGGAAGAGGGATATCATTTTTCCAGTGAAATCGGTATGGAGGCTCCTGACTTGGAAAAGCTTAGAGCAGGGCATGGGATGAAAAAGACGCTGATTGGTCCCGGCGTTCTTAAAGCATGCCGGGAGGCGGATATGGTGTTTATCGCGCTCCACGGCGGTGCAGGGGAGGACGGACAGATTCAGGCGGTTCTGGAGGCATACGGAATTCCACATACGGGAAGCAGCTGGAAGGGCTGCCTGCTGGCGATGGATAAGAATATTTCCAAGATTTTTATGCGGATGGCCGGAGTGGCAACTCCCGACTGGTATCTTGCAGAAAAGGGGAAAACCAGCCGGCCGGATTTCCTGCCCTGTGTCGTAAAGCCGCTGGACTGCGGTTCCAGTGTGGGAGTCACAATCGTGGAACGGGAAGAGGAGTGGTCTGCGGCGCTGGAAGCTGCGTTTTCCCATGGCGGCCGCGTGCTGGTGGAGAAAAAGATTACAGGAAGAGAATTCTCCGTTGGCGTACTGGGTGACAGAGCCCTGCCTGCCATAGAGATTATACCGGAGAGTGGGTTTTACGATTATCAAAATAAGTATCAGCCCGGCATGACAAGGGAGATATGCCCGGCCTGGATCGATGGCATGCAGGAAGTAAAGATGAAGGAAACAGCCCTGACAGTCCACCGTATCCTGGAGCTGGGATACTATTCCAGAGTCGACTTTATGATGGACGAAGACGGCGCCATTTACTGTCTTGAGGCCAATACGCTTCCGGGTATGACGCCTCTCAGCCTTCTTCCTCAGGAGGCGAAGGCGGCCGGAATTACATATCATGAATTATGCGAAGCAATTGTTAATAATGGGAAAGGAGCCGCATTATGAAGATTACGTTAGAAAAATACCATGGACTCGGAAACGATTACCTGATCTTTGATCCGAATAAAAATGAATGGAAGCTCACAAAGGAGGCGGTACGGCTGATCTGTAACCGCAACTTCGGCGTCGGATCGGACGGCCTCCTCGTCGGCCCGATATTAGGGGAAAATAAGATGGAGGTGAAGATTTTAAATCCGGATGGCAGCGAGGCGGAGCTAAGCGGCAACGGTGTCCGGATTTTCGGAAAGTATCTAAAGGATGCAGGTTATGTACAGAAGAACCATTTTGCGGTCAACACGTTAAGCGGGGAGCAGCAGATTCATTATCTGAATGAGGAGGGGACGAGAATCAAGGTTTCCATGGGACATTTGAGTTTCTGGAGCGACGAAATCCCGATGACGGGGCCGAGGCGGGAGGTGCTGAACGAGACGCTGACGTTTGGCAGCATTCCGTACCGGGTGACCTGCGTCTCCATCGGCAATCCTCACTGCGTAATCTGGCTGAATGATATTTCAAAGGATCTGGTCTGCCGGATCGGCCGCCATTCCGAAGCAGCGGACTGCTTCCCGGAGAAGGTTAATACGGAACTTCTGAGGGTGGTGGACAGAACCAACATCGAAATAGAGATTTATGAGAGAGGCGCGGGCTATACTCTGGCTTCCGGAACCAGCGGCTGTGCTGCTGCGGGGGCGGCCTATAAGATGGGACTTACAGATCCCAAAATGTACGTCCATATGCCGGGTGGGGTTCTCGAGGTGGAAATCGAGGAAGACGTCTCCGTCCTGATGACCGGAGACGTAGGCTATGTGGGGAAATTTACACTTTCCCATGAGATGACAGAGCAGCTGCGCAGTTTGTAGAATACTATAACAGATTTCAGGAGAAGGGGGACCGGTTTCAGACGGTATCCCTTCTCTTTTCCTTTTTTATCTGCGTTTGCCGATGACGGTGAAGGACCGCCGTACCGGACAGCAGACCATAAACGGAAACATCAGGATAAACAGAAACATCAATCCCGTTTTGTTGACGTATTGCCGCTTCATAGATTATAATAGATAATAATTGTGATTGAATGTCTGCAGCTCTGGCTGCGGCAGGGAGGCGGGGTTATGAATCAGTTGCCAGCAGCTGGAGAAGGTACCGGCATTTATGTGATAGATGGAGAATTCAGAGTAGTCTATTTTAATGAAACAGCAAAGGCGGTTTGTCCGAATCTGAGAGTGGGGGATCTCTGCTACCGGGGGATCTGTAATGGAAGTGCACCATGCAGCAGCTGCCCGGACAGGAACGAGGACTGCAGCAGGCTTCTGCTGTACGATGCGGTAAACCGGCAGTGGATAGAATTATCTTCGGGGCGGATTGAATGGCCGGGGCACGGGAGGTGCAGGCTGATGCTCTTTAAGGTCGTGGACCGGCAGAGTATGAGTCTCTTTTACGATTTGACGGAGACCAGTGCCTATGAGGAGCTGTTCGAACTGAACCTGGCAGAGAATACCTATAAGATACTCTTTCACCAGAATGGAAAATATGTAATTCCCGACATGGAGGGCAGACTGGATTCCATGTGCATGGAGGTGGCGGATCATATGATCTGCCCGGAGGACCGGGAACGTTTCCTGGAGTTCTGGAATTTCGATACGCTGGCTCAGCGGCTGAGCGGGAACAACCACACCATAAGAGGGGAGTTCCGGAAACTTCTTGTATCCGGGGAATACTGCTGGGTTGCCCAGACGGCCATACAGCTGCATACAGGGGAGCAGGATAAAACGGTTATTATGGTTTTCATCCAGGACATCGACAAACAGAAGAAGCAGGAGATTGCGGCCGCGAACAGCGGAAAGAGCGGACTGGAAGAAAAGGATTCCATGATGGGACTGTACCGTTATGGCCCGTTTCTCGAGAGGGCGGAACAGTTCCTTAGGGAAAAGAGCGGAAGTAAGTTCAGCATGGTCGCCATAGATATCGAACATTTTAAGCTGTTTAACGAGTGGTACGGGGAAGAGGCTGGGGACCGGTTTCTGACCAGCATTGCAGAGCAGTTAAAAGAAGTGGAAAAGCAGTATGATTCCATGGCCGGTTATATGGGAGGCGACGATTTTGCCATCATTATTCCGAGAGAGGAATCGGTTCTCCGGAACCTGGAGCGGGGAATCAGGCATTTTGTGAAGCAGTATGGGGGGAGCGTCGGCTTCCTTCCCGCCTTCGGCGTCTATGAGATTGAGGAGTGGGACGTATCGGTCAGTATGATGTATGACAGAGCCTCCATCGCCCTCGCCTCGGTGAAAGGAAACTACCTAAACCGTATGGGACGGTACGATGCCGGAATGAAAAAGAAGATGGAGGATGACCAGCTCCTGCTTTCGGAGGTTCAGAGGGCCCTGGACAACCATGAGTTTATCTTTTACGCCCAGCCACAGTGCAATATGCTGACAGGAAAGATTATCGGACTGGAATCCCTGGTCAGATGGAAGCATCCCGTCAGGGGCGTGGTGCAGCCGGGGGAATTTATTCCTTTGCTGGAGCGGAATGGCTTTATCACCAATTTAGACTTATACGTGTGGGATATGGTGTGCGCCCGGCTCCATGACTGGATTGCCGCAGGGCACAAGCCGGTGCCGATCGCAGTCAATGTCTCCAGAATCGATATTTATTCCATGAATGTTACGAATACCTTTGTGGAACTGACGGGCCGGTACGGGATCGCCCCGGCGCTTCTGGCTATCGAGATCACGGAAAGCGCCTATGCGGAAGATTATAATCTCATCCGCCAGGTGGTGATCGATTTGAGAAAAGCGGGATTTACCGTATTTATGGACGACTTTGGAAGCGGGTATTCCTCACTCAACATGCTGAAGGATGTGAATGTGGATGTCATTAAGATCGATACCAAGTTTCTGGATATGAACGAGCACAGCCAGAACCGCGGTATGGGAATCCTGGAGACCATTGTCCGCATGGCAAGGCTGACGCAGCTTCGCGTGATCGCGGAGGGAGTGGAGAAAAAGGAGCATGTGGATTTCCTGAGAAATGTAGGCTGTATCTACGGCCAGGGCTATTACTATTACCGCCCGATGCCGATCGAACAGTTTGAACCGCTGCTTCTGGATGAAGAGAATGTGGATTACCGTGGGATTTTGGCGCATCAGCTGGAAGAACTCCGGCTGGAGGATCTGGTCAATAAAGATGTGACCAGTGATGCGATCCTCAATAATATGCTGGGAGGGATGGCCCTTTACGATGTCTGCGGAGATAAGATCGAGCTGCTTCAAGTGAACGAGGGATATTACCGGGTGACCGGCTGCAATCCTGTCGATCTGGAGGAGCGCAGGAAATCGATTTTGGCTCAGATCCATGAGGAGGACCGCGATAAGGTGTTTGACCTTTTCGAGACGGCGTATAAAAATCCTTTAAAGGGGGCAGACGGTACCATACGGCGTTACAGGCTGAACGGAGAACTGATGTGGATCTCCCTGCGGATCTTTTTCTTAAAGGAGAGAGATGAGCACAGGCTGTTTTATGGATCTGTCAGTGATGTGACAGAGGGGAAGCGCCGGGAGGAAAAGCTGATTGCATCCCGGAAAATTCTCGCGGATGTGTTAAATATCAATGGAGAGGAAGCGGAATTTGGACTTGACGAGATCATGGCTCTGAGCCGTGAGGTGAAGGAATGCAGAAAACGTCTGGGAGAGCTGGAGCGGTGCAGACTGGCGGAGACGGATCCTCTGACTGGTCTCCATAACGGGAAGACGGCAGTTCCTCTGATGAAGGAATGGATTGCCAGGCGCAGAGGACAGCCGTCCGCCCTGGTACTGTTCCGGTTTGACGGTTTCAAAGCAGTGAATGAGGAACTGGGCCAGATAAACGGAGAACGGATTCTGGTGAACAGCGTGGAGAAGCTGAAGCGCTTTTTCCGGGAGGAAGATATCGTCTGCCGGATCGGCGGATATGAAATCCTGGTTCTCTGCAAGAATATCGGGGAGAGTGACATGCGCAGGAAGCTGGAACAGCTGATGGCGGACATGAAACTGGAACTGGCCCTTGAGTCCGCCGGGATGCGGCCGTCCATCAACGCGGGTTACGTGATGACCGCAGGCGGAGGTACAGATTTTGATGACCTTTACGAAAAGGCCAGACAGGCGTTAAAAATGGCGTCTGCCCGGGGAAAAGGCATCTGCATGCGCTGTGGGCAGGAAATTACGGATTAGCCTGATGGCAGACGGGGAGCCGGGGCGCTGCCAGGTGTGGAAAGACGCCTGCGGCTGCCCCGGCTCTTCATTTTTTTTATAGACCTTGGGTTACGGGTATGGTATACTAGGAACACTTGGTAAGGCAATTCACAAACCTTACCGGCAATTACATAAAAAGTGAGGGAATGAGGATATGATAGCTGAGAAGATGAGGCCCCTTGTTGAAAATAATTCTGCTATTCGGGCCATGTTTGAAGAAGGAAAACGACTGGCGGCCATCTATGGACCGGAGAATGTCTATGATTTCAGCCTTGGCAATCCCAATGTGCCGGCACCGGAGGCAGTGAACCGGGCGATTACGGATATTGTGGCGGAAGAAGCCTCCACCATGGTTCATGGATACATGAGCAATGCAGGCTTCGAGGATGTCCGGGATACAGTGGCACAGTCGCTGAACCGGAGATTCGGCACGCATTTTCATCTGGAGAATATTCTGATGACCGTGGGCGCCGCCAGCGGGATGAACGTTATTTTAAAGACGATTCTGGATCCGGGAGATGAGGTGATCGTATTTGCCCCCTATTTTATGGAGTACGGTGCCTATGTGAGAAATTACGATGGAGTGCTGGTGACCGTGTCTCCGGATATCTCCTCATTCCAGCCCAACATAGAGGAGTTCAAAGAGAAAATAACCGGCAGGACGAAGGCGGTGATCATCAATACGCCCAACAACCCTACGGGGGTGGTCTATTCGGCAAAGACGCTGGAGCGGATTGGCGCTGTCATGAGGGAAAAGGAGGCGGAGTATGGAACTTCCATCGTGCTGCTGTCAGATGAGCCCTACCGGGAACTGGCCTATGACGGTGTGGAGGTGCCTTATGTGACGCCGTTTTACCATAATACCGTTGTCTGCTACTCTTACAGCAAGTCCCTGTCACTACCGGGGGAACGGATTGGATACCTGGTCATTCCGGATGAACTGGAGGATTCGAAGGCGGTTATTGCCGCAGCGTCCATCGCAAACCGTGTCCTCGGCTGTGTAAACGCTCCCTCGCTGATGCAGCGGGTCATCATGCGCTGTATCGATGAGAAGGTAAATGTGGAAGCCTATGACAGGAACCGGAATCTTCTGTACAACGGACTGCGCGGTTTTGGCTTTGAGTGCATCCGGCCGGAGGGCGCCTTCTATTTATTCGTAAAATCGCCGGAGGCGGACGACAGGGCTTTCAGTGAAGCGTGCAAAAAGCATCGTCTCCTAGTTGTGCCAGGAACCTCCTTTGGCTGTCCCGGTTATGTGAGAATTTCCTATTGTGTGTCTTATGAGCAGATTGAGCGGTCTCTGCCGGCTTTTCAGGCAGTTGCCGGAGAGTACGGGCTTGCACAGCAGGAGGGTGAACGATGAAACCATGGAAGGCAAATATCAGAAAAGTAATTCCTTATGTGCCGGGAGACCAGCCGAAGGGCAGCCATTTAATTAAGCTGAATACCAACGAGAACCCCTATCCGCCGTCTCCTTTCGTGAGCGGGGCGCTGAAGGAGATGGATTACGATCTGTTCAGAAAATATCCGGATCCCGCAGCTTCGGTTCTTGTGGATGCACTTGCGGAATATTATAATGTAGACAGTGATGAGATCTTTGTAGGGGTAGGCTCCGACGATGTGATTGCGATGGCGTTTATGACATTTTTTAATTCTTCAAAGCCGGTGCTTTTTCCGGATATCTCCTACTCCTTCTATCCGGTGTGGGCGGAGCTTTTCGGCGTGCCCTGTGAGAAGCCGGCGCTGAATAAGGAGTTTCAGATTGTAAAAGAAGACTATTACCGTGAGAACGGCGGGATTATTTTTCCGAATCCCAATGCGCCTACCGGGCTCTATATGCCGCTTTCCGAGGTGGAGGACATCATTTCCCATAATCAGGAGTCCGTAGTGATCGTGGACGAGGCCTACATCGATTTTGGCGGAAAAAGTGCGCTTCCCCTCACCAGGAAGTATGAAAATCTGCTGGTGGTGCAGACTTTCAGTAAGTCGAGATCCATGGCCGGCATGAGAATCGGCTTTGCCATCGGAAATCCGGACTTAATCCGTGCCTTAAATGACGTGAAATACTCTTACAATTCCTATACCATGAATATGCCGTCCCAGATCCTGGGGGCAAAGGCTGTGGAAGACCAGGCGTATTTTAAAGAGACGACGGAGAAGATTATCCGTACGAGAGAACAGGCAAAGGTAAGGCTTCGTGAGCTTGGCTTCACATTTCCTGACTCCATGGCGAATTTTATCTTTGCTTCCCACAAAACGGCCATGGCGAAGGATATCTATGAGGCGCTCAGGGCGAATCACATCTTTGTCAGGTATTTTAACCAGCCGGGGATTGATGATTATCTGCGCATTACCATCGGTACGGATGAGGAGATGGAGGCGCTGTATCGATTTTTGGAGGAATATCTTTAGAGCTGCGTTACCGCGGGCAGCGGGGCATTTGGCTTATCATGGTTCCGGCCGGGGTGTATAGTAAGGACAGGTGATGAATATGAATCATTGGAAGAAGTACTGCAGGTTAATTCTGAATATTGTTATCCCCCTGCTTGTTATCTGGCTGGTCTGTTTTATAGGACCGCGTTTATTAAAATTTTTCCTGCCGTTTGTGATCGGCTGGATTATTGCGATGATTGCCAATCCGCTTGTAAAGTTTCTGGAAAAGCGAGTGAAGATTGTGAGAAAGCACAGCTCCATGATGATTGTGGTGGCTGTTCTGGCGCTTATTATCACGCTTCTTTACTTTGTCATATCAAAGCTGGTATCGGAGACCGTCGGTTTTGTAGGGGATATACCAAAGTATTATGAATCGGCCTCCATAGAGGTTCAGAAAATGCTGCTTTCCGTGGAACGGCTTCTGCAGTTCCTGCCACAGGGCGTTTCGGATTCTGTAAACCAGTTCTTCGGACATATCGGAGAGTATTTGAATCTGGCAGTGCAGAAGATCGCAAGCCCTACGGTAACGGTTGCCGGCAATGTGGTAAAGAGCATTCCCGCGGCGCTGGTGTATACCATCGTCACGATCTTCTCGTCTTACTTATTCATTGTGAACCGGGATAAGATACTGGACTTTTTTAAGAAATATATGCCGGAGGGCGGATCTAAGTATTATAAATACCTGAGAAAAGATGTCAGGCATCTGGTTGGCGGTTACTTTCTTGCACAGTTTAAGATTATGTTTGTAGTAGCAGTCGTGCTTGCCGCCGGTTTTCTGGTACTAAGGGTCGATTACGCCCTTCTGATTGCCGTTATCGTGGCTTTCCTGGACTTCCTTCCGGTGCTGGGAACCGGGACGATCCTGGTTCCCTGGGCGGTGATCCGGCTCTTTTCCGGAGATACCTACTTTGCTCTGTGGATGCTTGCGCTCTACGTTCTGACACAGGTACTGAGACGTGTGATAGAACCAAAGATCGTGGGAGACACCATGGGACTGGATCCGCTGGCGACGCTGCTGTTTCTGTATCTGGGATTTAAGTTTAACGGAATCGCAGGTATGGTGCTGGCTGTCCCCATCGGCATGCTGTTTTTGAATCTGTATGAGTTCGGGGCTTTTGATTCCCTGATCAGCAGTGTGAAGACGCTGGTTCACGATATCAATGCATTCCGGCGGGGACCGGACTGACGGGAAGGACAGCGTAATACCATAATGAAAAGATAAAAGAAAGGAACGAACAGGAGGAAAGAATGAGAAGCAGGAACAGAAAAAAAGGAATTCGTATGGCAGCGGGGCTGATGGCCGTCATGATGATGGCAGCCGTGCCGTTCCCTGCCGCTGCGGCAGAGCCGTGGGAAAAGGAGAACGGCCAGTATGTGGATGCATCCGGAACACCCATAGCGGGTGCTCTGGAAAAAGGCATTACGGTGACGAAGTACCAGAACCGGGCGAATGCGGACAAGGGAGGCATCGACTGGGCAAAGGTCGCGGCCGACGGCGTGGATTTCGCCATGATAAGAATCGGATATTACAAAGATATGGATCCCTACTATTCCATGAATATGCAGGGCGCATCTGCAAACGGGATCAAGACCGGCGTATTTTTTTATACGCAGGCGCTTGACACGCAGAGTGCCGTAGACGAGGCGAATTACGTCCTGAAGATGGTGCGGGACTATCCGGTGTCGTACCCAATCGCGTATGACGTGGAATCACAGCACCTGTTGGACAACGGGCTGACAAAGCAGCAGATCACAGATAATATCAATGCGTTCTGCAAAGTCATATCTGATGCGGGATACCGTCCTGTTGTCTATGCAAACAATGAATGGCTGACCAATCACATGGACATCAGCCAGATTCCGTACGATATCTGGTATGCGAGGTACGGAACCATCAACAACTGCCAGAACAGAACCATATGGCAGTGTACCGATAAAGGAAAGGTAGATGGAATCACAGGCGACGTGACGATCGAATTCTCCTTTGTGGATTACGCAGCGCTGATTCCGCCGGAAGGCTGGAAACACGTGGATGGAAACTGGTATTATACAAAGAATTACGTGAAACAGACCGGCTGGGTACAGGTTGGAGAGAAGTGGTACTACTTGGATTCCAACGGTGCCATGATTCATGATACGACCATGACCATTGACGGGGCGTCTTATACCTTTGGCCCCGATGGCGCGATGGCGGAATAAGAGAAAGAAAATAGGGATACAGGATGGATTACAGAAGGTGAAGGCAGAGAATAATTTAGATTCAGATGATATGAGAGGACTGGTATGGAGGCTTGCATTTCCCTCCATGCTGGCCCAGTTTGTGAGTGTGTTTTACAGTATTGTGGATAGAATGTACATCGGTAATATCGCCGGAACCGGCGAAATCGCATTGGCAGGAGTAGGAATCTGCGGCCCGATTGTGACCCTGATTTCTTCTGTTGCTTTTTTAGTGGGTGTCGGCGGATCCCCTCTCATGAGCATACGGCTTGGAGAGAAAAATGAACGGGCAGCCAGGCAGATTCTGGCAAACTGTTTTCTGCTTCTGACCGTGCTGTCAGTGGTGATTACAGTGATTTCCCTGCTGGTGAAAAACCATTTGATCATGTGGTTCGGAGCCAGTGAGGCGACGTTTCCTTATGCGAACGCGTACATAACGATTTATCTGCTGGGAACGGTATTTGCGCTTCTGGCGACGGGGATGAACCAGTTCATCATCTGTCAGGGCTTTGCAAAGGTGGGGATGAAATCGGTCTTAATCGGTGCGGTGTGCAATATCATACTGGATCCGGTGTTTATCTTTGGCTGTCACATGGGGGTGCGCGGCGCGGCTGTGGCCACGGTGCTTTCCCAGATGGCTTCCTGCGCCTATGTGCTTCGGTTCCTCTTCAGCAGGCGGGCGCCGGTGCGGATCACCTTCGGTGAGTACGACTGGCAGATTATGAAGCGGGTCCTTCTCATCGGGTTAAGCCCATTTCTGATCATTGCATTTGACAACATCCTGATCATTGCGCTGAATACGGTGATTCAGAAGTACGGCGGAGCGGAGCAGGGAGATATGCTGCTGACCTGCATGACCATTGTTCAGAGCTTTATGCTGATGGTTACCATGCCGCTTGGCGGGATTACCAGCGGGACACAGACCATCCTGGGCTATAATTACGGTGCGAGAAGGCCGGAACGAATCAAGAAGGCGGAGGTTCATATCGCGGCGCTGGGCCTGGTATTTACCACAGTGATGTTCCTGATCGCCCACACCATTCCGCAGTTCTTCGTCAGGATCTTTACGCAGAATGAAACGTATGTGGAGCTGACCGTCTGGGCCATCAAAATCTACACGTTAGGCATAATTCCGCTGGCTGCACAATATACTGTAGTGGACGGGTTTACCGGTATGGGGATCGCGCGGGTGGCGATCACACTGTCCATGTTCCGGAAGATGATCTTCCTCGGCGGCGCATTTCTGATTCCTGCAACCATGGGAATCAAATATATCTTTTATACGGAACCTGTTTCCGATTTTATCAGCGCAGCCGTATCGGTGGTGATCTACTTCCTTGTCATCGACAGGATTATCAACCGGAAGCCGGTATTTGGACGGCGGAACATGCCATAAACAGAGTCCGGACAGGAGGAACAATGCAGTGATGCGAAAATGGATTGCCGCAGCCGCAGTACTTTTATTCAGTACCATGGGTACGGGAGAGGCCTTCGCAGAGACGTGGCAGTATCAGGCCGCAGAACAGCCGGGGCCCGGTACGAACGGGGGCGCCATGGCGGAAGAGCCGGGCAGTGTCCCGGAAGCAGGAAGCTGGAATGGACTGACATTCACCAGTTCCAGGCTGGGCTATCAGGTGACGGTTCCGGAAGGCTTCATGCCGCTGGAATCTTATATGGACTTATCCGTGGACGACACCATGACCCTGGACTTATCCGTGGCTGCACCGGATATGACGGTTTCCATGGTGGTGGTCACGTATGACAAGATGGATGAGGAATTTAAGGGGATGGATGCCGGTCAGCTGGCTGCAGTGATGGGACAGGGACTGGGCGGATACGACGACTACATGCAGATCGGAGAGGTGGAGATGGTGCCCCTTGGAGACCGGGAATATGCAAAACTGCCGGTAATCTATACGGGGCTTCTCAATCAGGACCTGTATTTCTGCTGGTCAGGCGAGTCCGTTATGATGATCGAGATCGTCTACGATCCGTACCGGAAGGCCATGGCAGATGAGATCATGGGATCGATTCGGTAAAACAGAATTGAAAGCAGAAATGGTATGTCGGCAGATTGTAATTGACATATGTCAAAAATTGCCTTATAATAAATGACATATGTCAGTAACATCTGCAAAAGCCACTGGACTAAGCCGGAAAAGACCTCATGACAGGTGTTCATAATGAAGGAGGAGACGATATGGCACGGCCCGTAAAGGCGAGACGAATATGTGGAATACCGGGAAGGATGCAGTTTGGACCGCTGGAAGCGGGGACAGGCCCGGAGGCGGACCAATTCATTTCCCTGACGCTGGAAGAGTATGAGACGATTCGGATTATCGATTATCTGGACCGTACCCAGGAGGAATGCGCCGAACAGATGGGCGTGGCCAGGACCACGGTGCAGGCTGTGTATCAGTCCGCGCGGAAGAAGATGGCCGCCATGCTGGTGGAGGGAAGCGCTCTTTCAATCGGAGGCGGAAACTATGAGGTATGTCCCAGGGCAGGAGGCTGCTGCAAAAAAGACTGCAGAAAACGTCTCTGCCCCGGCCGCAGGTGTGACGGGCAGGAATATCAGAATGGAGGATGGAATCATGAAAATTGCGGTAACGTATGAGAACGGCAGTGTGTTCCAGCATTTCGGACACAGTGAACAGTTTAAGATTTATCAGGCAGAAGAAGGAACAGTCGTATCCTCGGAGGTCGTGGGAACCAATGGAAATGGTCACGGCGCGCTGGCCGGATTCTTAAAAGAAATGGGAGTGGAGACTCTGATCTGCGGAGGAATCGGCGGAGGTGCGAGAAATGCACTGGACGAGGCAGGAATCCAATTGTACCCGGGGGTGAGCGGGGATGCAGACAAGGCTGTGGAGGCACTCTTAAAGGGGACGCTCTCCTATGATCCGGACACCATGTGCAGCCACCACCATGAAGGCGAAGGGCACGACTGCCATCATGGCGGTGGAAGCTGCCATCACTAGACGTTTTACGTACTGCACGCTGGATTAAACAGGGCTGTCTTCCCGCCGTTTCGCGGGAATCTTTATGGTGACTTCCGTTCCGGTTCCGTGTGAACTCTGAAAGGTAAGACCGTAGGACTCTCCGTAGAGACGCTTTAGACGGAGGTTGGTGTTATAGACACCGATGTGTACAGAATCGGAGGTTCCATTCGACATGGGATCTCCGTTTTCTTCTGCCAGTATGGACTCCAGCGATTCAGGGGAAATTCCGATGCCGTCATCGGAGATGAGAAAGATAATGTCCTCACCCTGACGCCAGCCTGTCAGAAGAATGTTGCCTCTTTTTTCTTCCGTCCCCATGATTCCGTGGAGCCATGCGTTCTCCACGATGGGCTGGAAGGTCAGCTTTGGGATGGTGTATTCGGACAGTTCATCCGGCACATCCACGACGAAGCTGACGCAGTTGTCATAACGCATATTCTGAAGTTCCACATACAATTCTGTGTGCTCCAGCTCTTCCTCAATCGTGTTCATGAGCCCCCGTTTACTGAGCGTCAGCTTATAGAAGCGGGAGAGCGTCTGAATCGCCCTGGTAACATCTTCTTTCCGTCCGGTTCTGGACAGCCAGTTAATCATATCCAGTGTATTATAGAGAAAATGCGGATTAATCTGCGCCTGAAGAGCGCGGAACTCCGCCAGCCGTAAATCTTCAGAGGCCTTTTCCCGGCTGTTCATCAGATCGTTGATCTCCTCTGTCATATAATTGTAGGTATCGGTAAGAACACCGATTTCGTCACAGCCGGTCTCAACGGTGTCCATCGGCATGGGACGGCCCGTACGAACGGACTCCATCTGATAGGCAACCGCGATGATCCGGTCGGCGATGGAGACAGAGAGCTTCAGGGCGATCGAAAGAGCCAACGCAGTGAAGAGGAGGTAGGCCACAATCAGCTGGATCATCAGACGCGTTCCGGCGTCAGTGATGTGGCTGGAGGGCAGCAGGGAAATCATATACCAGTCCGTGTTCCTGACCGGGAAATAAGCCGTGTAAGCGGCGCCATCCGGGTACGATACCAGGGTGAAGGTCTTTTCCGGCCCGATCCTGGACAGAAACTCGTCTGTGGGAATGTAGTATATCCCGGCCAGGGCCATATCGGAAGCGGATACCATCACATCCCGGCTGTTGATGATGTAGGCGGCTTCTCCCTTGACCGAGGCATTGTTAATCAGTGCGGAATCGAAGGGCTCGCTGTTAAAGTACACAGCCAGATAAGCGGAAGCCCGCAAATTTTCCTGCTCGGAGCCGGCAGGAGGCAGATAGGTGATTCTGGAAATGTAGGCCAGGCGGCCGAATTTCTCTGCTTCAGACGGACTTAAATAGAGTTCCGGACAGAGCAGATCCTTATTCTGCATGGTGCTGCAGATTCCGTACCAGTAGCTGCTGCTGACCGTGGAGACCGGGGCAAACAGCCGGTTTTTCTCCGTGTTGTACTTCATCAGATCGGGATAGACGGAATCATCATAGTAGATGCGGATTCCCGTAATCATGGTGTTGTCGGTCAGGCTGTCTGTCAGATGAAACAGGCTGTCCATCCGGTTCTGCTCCGGTTCAAACGCTGCGGCGTCGCTCTCCGAGAGATAGAAGAGGCGGTGGATCGAGGACGAATCCCTCAGTGCGTCGGAAACATAGGTCACGTGAGACACCAGATTTTCAATCGACGCCGCGGTCTGCGCAGACAGAGCCTGCTCGGAACGGATGGAGTCGTCCATGACGATGCCGTATAGCCTGACGAAAATAAAGCCTGATAACACGGCCGTGGGAAACAGGATTAAAAGGGCATGGGAGATGACAAGCTTATTCTTCAGCTTCAGGTCATACGTATAGTGGCGCAGGATTCGGTTGACAAAGTTTTTCATGAGAGCATTTTCTCCCTGTATTCAGAAGGGGACAGGCCCACAAGCTTCCGAAAGGTCTTACTGTAATAGTTGCCGTCACTGTAGCCCACCTTGGAGGAAATATCGGCGATCTTATAACGGGGATCGCCTAAAAACTGTTTGGACTTCTTGATCCGGTAGTCGGTCAGGTACTGGTTTAACGTCTGTCCCGTCTCATTTTTAAACAGCGTGCAGATGTAGCTGGAGGAGCGGTTCACGTATTCGCTGACATCCAGTACGGAGAGCGAGGAGATGGCGTAGTTCTGGTGAAGGTATTCCTTAATCTGAAAGACCAGAGGATTCTCCCCTGTATTCCGGGTCAGGTGATCAAAATACTGTTCGATTTTTTCCAGCAGCAGGCTGTGCAGCTCGGAAAAGGTGCTGCAGCGGAGTACGCTGTCCCAGATCGACTGGGGATTGACGCCCTCGTTATTCCACAGAGAGACGTAGTTCATGATGCCGTTTTCATCCAGCTTTACCAGGTATTTGTAATAGATATCCTTGACCTGGCTGGGCAGAAGCGGCTGTCCGTTTAAGATGGAATCGCGGAGCTGCCCGGCAAGTTCCAGGGCCTTATCCTTCTGCTTTCCGGAGAGCGCCAGATCAAAGTCCATCAGCACATCGGCGGGAGGACAGAGGGCGGCCGGTTTATCGTATTCAGTCAGAATGGAGTTAAAGTCATGAAAGAAGCTGTTTTCCAGGAGGAGCTTCGCCTTCTCGTAGGAGAGGTGGACGGAAGCGGTCCCCGTGACGATGGGACCGACCGCCAGGAAAAAACGGCAGTATTTGTCAAAGCTCTGCTGTAAAAACAGGGCGCAGCGTTTTACCGCCTCCTTATCCGGCTTTTTTTCGGAATAAATATGTACGATTACATAGCGGTCAGAGCGAAAGGCATAGACCTGTTTTAATCCCAGCTCCGTTAACAGGATTAAAAAATTCTCCCGCGCCTCATCCATCGGTATTTCGGGAAGCTCGGAGAGCGGCGTCACACTGTCCACGATGATCGAAAAAAATAAGGTGGACGGACCCATGGCCAGGCCCAGATGCCTGCTCAGCTCCAGAGCGGCCGTCTCGCTGTCGGGAAGCGTCAAAAGGTGAGCTAAATGGCCCTTCTGTTCCTTTTCCTGAATCATCACGGCACTGCGCGTATGACTTCGTACCTGACAGTTTAACAGGGCTTCGGCCAGGGCGTCATCGAGCTCGGAGAGGCTCAGTGGTTTCTCTACGTAACGAACCGCCTTCAGCTTAATGGCCGCTTTTAAATACTCTTTATCTGAATAGGCGCTCATGAAAATAATGGCGGTATCAGGATTTTGTTCCAATATGGCTTCTGCCATCTCAACACCGGTCATCCGGGGCATTCTGACGTCAGTTAAGACAATATCCGGCCGCTCGGAGACCGCAGTCTCCAGACCGTGTACCCCGTCGTCGGCGAGAAGTATGGAGTCAAAAGGCAGAGAAAGCCTGGCGATGCTGTCACGGATTCCTTCGCGGGTCAGTTTTTCGTCATCTACAATCAGCAGTTTCATCGTATCTTTCTCCTTCCCTAAGCTGGAACATCACATTGTTCCCAGTTTCATGTTCCACAAATATGGTATATCAATATTGTAACAGGAAATGGGAAATATGCAACGAAAATAGACAAATTACCCCATGGGTAGTATACTGGAATATATTGGAAACGAAAGAGAAACGGCGGAGGAAAAACGGTGAAACGGTTCTGGCTGATCGCAGGAATTTTGACTATTTTTTGTATTGCGGCGTGCAGTGCAGCGGGTATGGTGACAGAGAGCCCGGAATATGCAGTTATCATGAAATCGAAAGATAACCAGTATAATGAAGAAGTGGCGGAAGCTTTCCGCCAGGCGGCGGAGGAAGCGGGATATCGCTGCGAGGTGCTGTATCCGGAGACGGCGAGAGCCCAGGACCAGGTAATTCTGGTGCGCCGGATGATGCGGGAGAGGGTGAAAGCCATCGCCATTGCGGTCAGCGACGAGCATGCGCTCGCTCCCGTATTAAAGGAGGCGATGGCCAAAGGAATTGTGATCACAACTTTAGATTCTGATACGGAAAAGGACAGCCGCAGCATTTTTGTGAGCCCGGCCGATCCGAAGGAGACAGGCGCCGGACTGGTGCAGGCGGTCAGAGACTGCATGGATGGGGAGGGCCAGTGGGCCATTCTTTCTGCCCAGGCCCGATCAGCCAATCAGAGCCAGTGGATACACGCCATGATGGAGGAACTGGAAAAGCCGGAGTATCAGAAGATGCGTCTCGTGGATATTGTATATGGGGAGGATGATTATAAGACGTCCGCAGCCAGAACGAGAGAGCTGATTGAAAAGTACCCGGCGCTCCGGGCGATCTGCGCGCCTACCACGGTGGGAATCCAGGCTGCCGCGGATGTGGTGAGGGAGCAGGGACTCGAGGGACAGATACGGGTGACGGGGCTTGGCATTCCGGCCAAGTCTGAGGACGGAACCGTTTCTGACGATACCGGTGTCTGTCCGGCGTTAAATTTCTGGAATCCGGCAGCTCTGGGAAGACTGTCAGCCCAGGTATCCATGGCGCTGGTGAATCAGGAACTTACAGTGAGAGAAGGAGAGGTATTCAGAACGGAAGACGGTGGGGAGTATCTGATTCACAAGGGCGCCGGAGGCGGTCTGGAGGTGACGGCCGGTGATCCGCTCACACCGGATGAGAGCGGCAGCGGCCTGTGAAACAGGATGAAAAGGCAAAAACGAAATATTTTCCAGTATTTAGAAAAATATTACCGTAGAAATGTCGATTCCTGTCGTGTTATGATATAAACTGTCAGAAAACAAAGGGGTGATAAAAATGAAGCATATTTTCGTAACGTTTGACCAGGCAGAACAGATCTTTTCATTTGTAAAAATTATGAGCAAATGTGATTTTGATGCGGACGTAAAACTGGGAAGCCGTATAGTAGATGCGAAGTCGATTGTTGGAGTGCTGTCCCTTGCTAAATCGAGAACAGTAGAAGTTATCTTCCATACAGATAACTGTGATAATATAATTGAGCAGATAGCAGCTATCGTTCCCATCGCTGCGTGAAGAAAAAACAGAATCAGGCATAAGAAGCCATAGCGTTTTAAGGCAGAGGAAGTAAAAGTCAGAACCTTTTACTTCCTCTGCCTTTTTCCGTTCTCAAAAGAGCGGATTCCTTAAGACCCTGTGGACTGATAATGGGACAGTCCGAAACGCCACAGACAGGCCGCCGGAATGAGAAAGAGGCAGGCGGGGATCGGAAGAAGGGCGTACCAGTCTCTGACCGTTTTTCCGGTCAGATAGAGAAACGGATAATACTGAAACAGTGCAAACGGCACCAGGAAGGTACAGATCGTAAGCACCGTCTTTCCGTAAATGGAGACCGGGTATTTTCCGTATTCCCGTGCGCCGTCCGTGAATACGTTCATGAACTCCAGGCCCTCCAGGGTGAAGAAGCAGATGGAGGCGAAGATGATATAGATGGAGGCAAACACGAGAGTCCCCCCAAGGATCATGAGGAAAAGTGTGAACGCCCGCATCGGAGTCCAGATGATACCGCTCTTTGTCACTCCGTAAACCAGCATGACGGCGGCCTGGAGGAGCCGTCCGATCCTTGTCAGTTCGATTTTGCTGCACAGTACCAGGAAGATGCAGCTGCCCGGCCGCAGCAGGATTCGGTCAAATTCTCCGTTTCCAATCATCTGGTTAAAGGTATCGAAACTGCGGAAAAATGTTTCCGCCAGAGTATACGCCATCAGAGTGATGGAAAAACACAGGAGTACCTCCGGGTAGGTGAATCCCTGAACCTCATGAAACCGTTCCATCATGAAGGTGACGCCCAGAAATACGTTGAACGAGACGAGAAACTGCCCCAGTACGGTGAAAAAGAATGAGGCCTTGTGCTGCATCATGCTTTTCAGCTGTATTACAAAAAAACGAAAATAAAGCCGTATTGCTCTCATATGATAGTCCTCCTTCCATTAACCGCCCTGTATGACAACGTGCTGCAATGCGCGGCGTTCCATGGCTCTGCCGGCGGCCAGCAGTGTAAGCAGCCAGAAGGCCTGCAGCAAAAGGCTTACGTACATCTCCCGGCCCGCCAAATCGCTGCTGAAGATGCGAAACGGCACATTCTGTACGGAGGCGAAGGGCAGCAGGCTGACGACCGCCCTTACAGTTCCCGGCAGAAAGGGGAGAGGAATGACCGCGCCGCTGAGAAAATCGAAGAGCGACGAGACGATCAGACGGATTCCCTGAGAGGAAATGGTATAGAAAACGGACAGATAGACCACCATGTTAAGCGCAGTGATAACAAGCAGCGCCAGAATCATGGAGAGTATGGTAAAAAACCAGGTTCCCGCATCGGAGGGAAGCGTGAGGCCGTAGGGCTTTGGAAGAAGAAGGGCTGCGGCCAGGATCGGCATACAGCGCAGCACCGCCTTTGACAGCCGGACGGCCAGACTCCGGACGTACCACATGTCATAGAGGCGTATCGGGCGGCAGAGCTCATAGACCACATTGCCCGTGGTGATGGAATCGAACAGCTCCATTTCCCAGAACCAGGCCATGTAGAGGGCCAGAAATGCCTGCTGAAGCCAGACGTAGGACGACAGCGCCTGAAAGGTCATGGGAAATGACGAGGCGTCCGCCTGATAGAAGGCCCGGAACAATAAAATCTCCATGGAACCCCAGACAAACTGGGTAACCATGCCGGATACTGCGGCGGTCCGGTACTGCAGCCCATGGATAAAGCGAAGACGGAAAAAGGAAAGATATTTTTTCATGGGCGCCTCCTAAATCCGGTAATTGCGGTATAAGTCCGCAACTATTTCATCAAGAGTCCCGCCTTCCTGCATGCACTGGGTTTTCAGTGACCGGGAGGAGCTGTCCAAAAGCAGACGGCCTCTTCCGATCAGCATGACACGGTCAGTCATGGCTTCGATGTCCTGCATGTCATGGGTGGTTAAAAGGACGGTGGTGCCGTGAATTCTGTTCTGTCTTCGGATAAAGTCACGGACAGCCAGCTTGGAGACGGCATCCAGACCGATGGTGGGTTCATCCAGAAATAAGATTTTCGGACGGTGCAGGAGGGAGGCGGCGATTTCACAGCGCATCCGCTGGCCGAGGGACAGCTGCCTGGCAGGCGTCCGCATGACTTCACTCAGGGACAGCAGATTCACAAGTTCGTCGAGTGCATCTTCGTATTGGGGCTGGGGAATTTCGTAGATATCGCGGAGAAGTTCGAAGGAATCGATGACGGGTACGTCCCACCAGAGCTGCGAGCGCTGGCCGAATACGACGCCGATCTCTTTTACGTGTTCCTTTCGTTCCTTCCAGGGGACCCGGCCGTCGATGAGGCACGTTCCGCTGTCGGGAGTCAGTATTCCGCTTAAGATTTTGATGGTGGAGCTTTTTCCTGCGCCGTTGGGGCCTATGTAGCCGACCATCTCCCCGTCTCCTATGGTGAAGGTGATGTCGTTTAACGCATGGACGTATTCCACTTCTCTGTGAAAAAGCGCTCTGACCGCTTCGGAAAAGCCGGCGCTCCTTCTTGCGACTTTGTAAGTCTTGTTCACATGTTCCACTTGAATCATAATGGTTCCTCCTGGTAGTAATATTATGGAACGTGGACTTCCTGACAGAGGACAGCCGGTGATAGATCTGTCGTAACAGTGAGTGCGTTCTAATATCTTGCCAAGCGGTGGAATGCCGTAAAAATGCATTCCTCTCCGGGATTTGTCCGTTTCGCAGCCAGAAATGTCTGCTTCCCGGGGACTCTACCGTGGTATCAATATTCTCTTTTCCCGATTCCCGGAATGGGATGACTGCGGGAGAAAGGAATTTAATTTTAGCACCGGCAGGAACAAAAGTCAACCTCCGCTCAAACCGTAAGATCAGGGTCAAAAAGTGGAAAACAGGTATTGACTTATTCGTAAAAAGTGATAATATAAACATATGAACAGTTATTCATATGATGGCATAAAGTAAGAGTATGAAGACACTGATGCAGCCAGTTAACCAGACAAAAAGGAGGTAAATCATGGAGGACGAAAACAGAATGGATCTGCAGGACAGCGAGGCCCCTCACTGTGATTTTATATCGGTCCACGAGGACATTGTGAACCGGGTCATGCAGGTGATGCCGGCGGACCAGCAGCTGCTGGATCTGGCAGAATTCTTCCGGGTATTCGGGGATTCCACCCGAATCAGGATTCTGTATGTACTCAGCCAGTCCGAGATGTGCGTGTGTGATATCGCAGGTCTCTTAAAGATGGGGCAGTCAGCGATTTCCCATCAGCTGCGGGTCTTGAAGCAGATGCGTCTGGTGAAGTTCCGCAGGGACGGGAAAACCGTATTTTATTCCCTTGCCGACGGCCATATCGAGACGATTCTGGCCCAGGGCATGGAACATATCAGTGAATAAGAGAAGAGGAAAAGGAGAGAATAAGGTATGAGAAAGATTATTAAATTAGAAGGTTTATGCTGTGCCAACTGTGCTTCAAAGATCGAGACGGAGGTCTCCAAGTTAGCAGGCGTGAAGTCTGCGGCACTCAGTTTTATGACACAGAGACTGACCATAGAAGCAGAGGATGACCGTGCGGACGCGATCGTGGAGGAGAGCAGAAAAATTGCATATAAGATAGAACCGGAAGCAGAATTCAAGGTACTCCGGTAAATAAAGGAGCAGCTATGACGAAGAAACAGAAAACGATGGCGGCAAGGCTGTCGGTCAGTGCAGTATTTCTGATTGCGGGAGCCCTGATGGAAGGGCGTACGGCTTATGCCTGGATCCCGTTTGTGATTTCTTATCTGTCGGCCGGATATGATATTCCGCTTAAGGCAGTGCGCAATATTTTCCATGGTCAGGTATTTGATGAGAATTTCCTGATGACAGTGGCGACTTTTGGAGCAATCGGCTGCGGAGCCCTGGAGGAAGCAGTTGCGGTTATGCTGTTTTACCAGGTCGGTGAACTGTTCAGTGATTATGCGGTCAACAAATCCAGAAAGTCCATCACCGAGCTGATGGATATCAACCCGGAGTATGCAAATCTGGTCCGGGATGGAAAAGAGGAGAAGGTCGATCCGTATGAAGTTGAAATCGGAGACACGATCATCATAAAACCGGGTGAAAAGGTGCCGCTCGACGGCGTGATTGTAAAAGGCAGCTCCAGTCTCGATACAAAGGCTTTAACCGGAGAATCCATGCCGGTGGAGGTAAAGGAACGCGATCCGATCATCAGCGGCTCCATCAATTTAAACGGGCTCCTGGAAGTGCAGGTGACGAAGCTGTTTGATGACTCCACAGTGGCAAAGATTCTGGAACTGGTGGAAAATGCAAGCTCCAGAAAGGCAAAGGCCGAGAATTTTATCACGAAATTTGCCAGAGTGTATACTCCGGTGGTGGTCTGTCTGGCTTTGGTTCTTGCCGTTATCCCTCCTCTTCTTACAGGCGGAAACTGGGGAATCTGGATATACCGTGCGTGCAGCTTCCTGGTAGTTTCCTGCCCGTGTGCTCTGGTTATCTCTGTTCCGCTCAGCTTTTTCGGAGGCCTGGGCGCGGCCTCCAGGCAGGGAATCCTGATGAAGGGGAGCAACTATCTGGAAGCCGTGGCATCACTCGACACGGTTGTGTTTGACAAAACGGGAACGCTGACTACAGGGAAGTTCCAGGTAACCCGGGTAAAACCGGCGGAGGGAACGAAGGACCAGCTGCTGGAACTGGCAGCCTACGGGGAATTCCACTCCAATCATCCGATCGCCATATCGGTGAAGGAGGCGTATGGAAAGCGCGTGGAGGAATCCAGGATTGTTACGGCAAAAGAGATTGCCGGACATGGGATTCATGCCGTGCTGGAGCTGGAGAACGGCAGAAAAGACTTATATATCGGTAACGAACGGCTGATGAAGGCACAGGGAATTACCATAACAGAGGTGCCGGAGATTATGGGAACCTCCCTCTATATCGCGGAGGACGGTGTTTTCCTCGGCTCCATCATCATCTCTGATACGGTGCGGGAAGATGTTCCGGATGCACTGCACGGACTCAGAAGAGCCGGTGTGAGACGCCTGATCATGCTGACCGGAGATAAGCCCGAGGTGGGCAGGGCGGTTGCGGATAAGCTGAGTCTCGATGAAGCATACGGCGGCCTGCTGCCGGCGGATAAGGTTTTAAAGGTGGAAGAACTCCTGACTGCCAAGCCTGAAGGCAGCACGCTGGGATTCGTCGGCGACGGGATCAATGATGCCCCGGTTCTCGCCAGGGCGGATATCGGCATTGCCATGGGAGGAATCGGTTCCGACGCGGCAGTGGAGGCGGCCGACGTGGTTATTATGACAGATGAGCCATCGAGACTCGTGGACGCCATCGTGATTGCCAGAAAGACCATGCGGATTGTGAAACAGAATATTATATTTGCAATCGGTGTGAAGGTGCTGGTACTGATTCTTACGGCACTGGGCTTTGCGACCATGTGGGCGGCGGTATTTGCCGATGTGGGGGTTTCGGTACTGGCGATCTTGAATGCCATCCGGGCGCTGAATTATAAGAAGGCGCGGGATAAGGCTTTTGAAGGCTGAACGGTTACTTTACTTCCAGATTATGAATAAAAATACATTGACAAACTTTTTTCAAGCTGTTATATTTTACACATATAACGGGGGTGATGTGAGAGAATTTCACCGGGGCGAACGCTCCGGTCAGGGGTTCTGGCACATCACGCCCCTTTTTCGTTTCACAGGAATAAGAGAGGAAAGGGAGACGCCATTATGAGCAAATACAGGAAAGAAGATATCTTCCGAATCGTGGAAGAGGAGGACGTGGAGTTTATCCGGCTTCAGTTTACTGACATTTTTGGAATGCTGAAAAATGTTGCCATTACATCGAGCCAGCTGAAAAAGGCGCTCGATAACCGCTGTATGTTTGACGGGTCCTCCATCGAGGGCTTTGTGCGGATTGAGGAATCTGACATGTATTTATATCCGGATCTGGATACCTTTGAGATATTCCCGTGGCGGCCGCAGCAGGGAAAGGTGGCGCGGCTGATGTGCGATGTCTACCGTCCTGACAAGACTCCGTTTGAGGGGGATCCGCGGTATGTATTAAGACGGGTGCTGAAGGAAGCGTCTGATATGGGCTTTGTCTTCAACGCCGGGCCGGAGTGTGAATTCTTCATTTTCCAGACCGACGAGGAAGGACGGCCGACGACAGAGACCCACGAAATAGCCGGCTACTTCGATGTGGCTCCGATCGATCAGGGAGAGAATGTGCGCCGGGATATCGTGCTCAACCTGGAGGATATGGGCTTTATGATAGAGGCCTCCCACCACGAGATGGCGCCGGGGCAGCATGAGATAGACTTCGAGTACGCGGAAGGGCTGGTGACGGCCGACAATGTCATGACGTTTAAGATGGCGGTAAAAGCCATAGCGAAGCGTCACGGCCTTCACGCCACGTTTATGCCGAAGCCGAAGGCCGGAGTCAATGGATCGGGGATGCATCTGAATATGTCCCTGTCCGGTTTAAACGGCAAAAATCTGTTTGAGGATGAGACGGACCAGCTGGGGCTCAGCCGGATTGCCTATCAGTTTATGGCCGGAATTTTAAGCCATATGAAGGAAATGACCATTTTAACGAATCCGCTTGTGAATTCCTACAAACGGCTTGTGCCGGGATATGACGCGCCTGTCTATATCGCGTGGTCTGCCAAAGCAAACCGCAGTCCCCTGATCCGAATTCCGTCTTCAAGAGGAGAGAGCACCCGAATCGAGCTTCGCTGCCCGGATCCTTCCGTCAATCCTTATCTGGCGCTGGCGGCCTGCCTGGCAGCCGGACTGGACGGAATCAAAAAGGGAATGGTACCGCCGGACAGTGTGGATACTAATATTTATACCATGGCGCCGGAGGAGGTCCGTGCGCGCGGGATTTCCAGACTTCCCGAGACACTGGGGGAGGCCATCGAGGAATTTAAGAGCAGTGAGTTTATGAAAGAGGTTCTGGGAGAGCATATTTATACCAAATACCTGGAAGCCAAGGAGGCCGAATGGCGTATGTTCCGGGCGTACGTAACGGATTGGGAGACAAAGGAGTACTTATATAAGTATTGACCGTTTTGTTTCGCAGCTGATTCGATACCCTGGAGGTGAGTGCGCTTGGCCAATGTGATTGTGGCGTTTTCCAAACCGGAGGACGCGAAAAATATTAGAAATATTCTTGCGAAAAATGGCTTTGCCGTCGCGGCGGTCTGTACTTCCGGCGCACAGGCCATTAACTGCGCCGATGAACTGGGGAGCGGGATTCTGGTCTGCGGAGGCAGATTTGCGGATATGGTGTACGATGAACTCCATGACTGCCTGCCGCCCGGGGTCCGGATGCTCTTAGTCGCATCTCCGGGACTCTGGAACGGAAGGGCTCCGGAGGATGTGGTCTGTCTCGGACTCCCCTTAAAGGTGCACGATCTGGTCAGTACTCTGGAAATGATGATGGAATCGCTGGTCAGGAGGAGAAAAAAACAGAGAGTGAAGCCCCTGGAGCGGAGCAGGGAGGAGCAGGAATTAATCAAACAGGCGAAGGAGCTTCTGATGGACAGAAACCATATGACGGAGGCGGATGCCCACCGCTATCTGCAGAAATGCAGTATGGACAGCGGAACCAACATGGTGGAGACCGCGCAGATGATTATGAGCCTGATTAACAGATAAGGGGGATACCATGAAGTTTACAAAGATGCAGGGAACCGGAAATGACTACGTTTATATCAATTGTTTTGAGGAGACGGTGGAGCGGCCGGAGGAACTGGCGGTGAAAGTCAGCGACCGCCATTTTGGAATCGGTTCGGATGGCCTGATTCTGATCTGTCCTTCCGGGCAGGCGGACTGCCGCATGAAGATGTTTAACGCCGACGGCTCTGAGAGTGAGATGTGCGGAAATGGAATCCGCTGTGTGGGGAAATTCGTGTATGACCACCATATCGTGGAAAAGAAAGAATTCGATGTGGAGACGAAGGCGGGAATCAAGCACTTAAAGGTCACGGACGAGGGCGGAAAAGCAGCGCTTATCACGGTGGACATGGGAATTCCGGAGGTGACGGGAGATGTGCCGGAGCCGATCGTGGTCGACGGCCGGTCCTATGAGTTTATTGGAATATCCATGGGGAATCCCCATGCCATTTATTATATGGATGAGATTGACGACCTGGATCTGGAAGCGATAGGGCCGGCGTTTGAGACACATGAACGTTTTCCGGAGCGGACCAATTCCGAGTTTATCCAGGTGGTCGACAGAAGTCATCTCCGCATGCGCGTGTGGGAGCGCGGAAGCGGAGAGACGTGGGCCTGCGGCACGGGAGCAACGGCAAGCGCGGTGGCCTCCGTCTTAAGCGGCAGGACGGAGAATACCGTGGAGGTGGAGCTAAAGGGGGGAACCTTACAGATTACCTGGGACCGGGAGAGCGGCCATGTGTATATGACAGGACCGGCCGTGGAAGTATTTCAGGGGGAGTTTCAGCCAGAAAATCTATAATACGCTTACAGGAGGACATCAATGGTAAAAGTAAATGACAACTATTTAAAACTGCCGGGAAGCTATCTGTTTTCGGCCATCGCAAAAAAGGTGAATGCCTATACTGCCGCAAATCCGGATAAGAAGATCATCCGTCTTGGAATCGGCGACGTCACGCAGCCCATCGCGCCGGCTCTCATAAAGGCGCTTCATGATGCCGTGGATGAGATGGGAAACGCGGAAACCTTTCATGGCTATGCGCCGGATCTGGGCTATGGCTTTTTGCGGGAGGCCATTGCGGCAGGCGATTACGCGTCACGCGGCTGTGAGATCGATGCGGATGAAATCTTCGTTTCCGACGGTGCGAAATGCGACTGCGGCAATATCCAGGAAATCTTCAGCGAGGATGCGGTAATTGCCGTGTGTGATCCGGTCTATCCGGTTTATGTGGACTCCAATGTTATGGCCGGAAGGACAGGGGAGTATGATGAGAAGACCGGGAAATGGAGCAGAGTCATTTACATGCCGTGTACGGCAAAGAACCAGTTCGTTCCGGAGCTGCCAAAGGAGACTCCCGACCTGATCTACTTATGTGTTCCGTGCAATCCCACCGGAACCACGCTTACGAGAGACCAGCTTAAGGTGTGGGTCGACTATGCCAACAGAACAGGCGCTGTGATCCTTTACGACGCGGCTTATGAGGCATATATCGCGGAGGACACGGTCCCGCACTCCATCTTCGAAATCCCGGGGGCCAGAACGTGTGCCATAGAGTTCCGCTCCTTCTCGAAAAATGCAGGCTTTACCGGTGTGCGGCTGGGATTTACCGTGATTCCGAAGGATCTGGTCCGCGGAGGCGTTACACTTCATTCTCTGTGGGCGAGGCGCCACGGAACGAAGTTTAACGGCGCTCCTTATATCGTTCAGAAGGCCGGTGAGGCCGTATACTCTCCGGAAGGAAGAGCACAGTTAAAGGAGCAGGTGGCCTATTATATGAGAAATGCGAAGGTGATTTATGACGGGCTGAAGGAGGCCGGATGCGAGGTATACGGCGGTGTCAACGCCCCTTATATCTGGCTCGTGGTACCCGATGGAATGACGTCCTGGGAGTTCTTCGACTGCCTTTTAAATGAAGCCGGCGTAGTGGGAACTCCTGGAAGCGGATTTGGCCCCAGCGGCGAGGGATACTTCCGTTTAACGGCCTTCGGCACATATGAGAACACGGTGGAAGCCGTGGAACGCATCAAAAATATGCCTTCTTTAAGAAAATAACGTTGACAACCGGTCTGTAAGTGGGTATGATAGGTGTGAAAAAAGAAAATAAAGAATATGGTTATCAATAAAAAGGACAAAAGCGTTCGTACCCTGGTGGTGCTGACGCTTTTTTTAATATTACAGGAAAGTGCTCCCGTGGTATTAAAAAGCCCTCCGGACAGGATTACCCTGCGGCGGACGGAAATCATGTCGCGAAAGCGGCCCGCCGCAGGCGGAGAATCCATTTTGCGGGATTTCTTCGTAACGTGTGTCCTGTCGTAATTTGCCTGAAAAGAAGGAGAGAACAACAAAATGGACGAGATCGATAAGAAAATATTGCAGATGCTGCAGGAAAATGCAAGGTATTCTCTTAAAAAGATTGCAGAGAATACATACCTGTCTTCACCGGCGGTTTCTTCCAGAATCGGCAGGCTGGAGCGGGAAGACATCATTACCGGATACCATGCGGCGGTGGATCCGGTCAAGCTGGGATACCACATCATTGCATTTGTGAATCTGGACGTTCTGCCGGGAGAAAAGCCCGGATTCTATGCCCGGATGGCGGAGATTCCCAATGTGCTGGAATGCAATTGTGTGACAGGAGACTATTCCATGCTGTTAAAGGTGGCCTTTCAGAGCACTATGGAGCTGGACGTTTTTATCGGTGAAGTGCAGAAGTACGGGAAGACAAACACGCAGATCGTATTTTCGACGCCGGTCGGTCCGAGGGGAGCGGACGTCATGACGGCCGGGATATGAAGAACCTGCGGGAATCGATCAAAAGTGGTACATTCAGGGCTCTTTTCACATACTTTATAATATAGAGGTATGTGAAAGGAGTTTTTCTTTTGGCTGAAAGAAAGATAGTAGTGATAGATGCCGGTCACGGCGGCGCTGATCCCGGCGCAAAATTTGAAGGGAGACAGGAAAAGGACGACGCCCTGAGGCTGGCGCTGGCGGTAGGAAACATCCTGTCGCAGAATGGGGTAGATGTAAGATATACAAGAACCGACGATACGTATAATACGCCTTTGGAAAAAGCCACGATGGCGAATGAGGCGGGAGCGGACTATTTCGTATCAATTCACCGCAATGCAATGCCGATACCGGGCAGCGCCTCCGGAGTCATGAGCCTCGTGTTTGAAAATAAGGGAGTTCCGGCCCAGCTTGCAAACAATATCAATGAGGAACTGGCCAATACGGGGTTTGCCAACCTGGGCATCATCGAGAGGCCGGGGCTGGTGGTGCTTCGGAGAACCGAAATGCCGGCTGTTCTGGTAGAGGTGGGATTTATCGACAATGAAGCCGACAATCAGCTCTTTGATGACAATTTACACGCCATTGCAGAGGCCATTGCCAACGGCATTCTGACAACGATTCGGGAAGGTGAGGCGGAGCAGCCGGAGTACTATCAGATTCAGACGGGAGCTTACCGCATCCGTTCACTGGCAGAACAGCAGCAAAATACGCTGCGGTCCCAGGGATTTCCTGCCTTTATCGTCAGTGAAGACGGTTTATTCAAGGTACGGGCTGGCGCCTTCCGGGAACTGGATAACGCTGTACGCATGGAGCAGGAACTGAGACGGTATGGATACAATACATTTCTCGTCAGAAGACCGGCTGTTTCTTAAGAGACCGGACCGGGACCGTATTCCTGCAGAGAATATGGTCCCGGCTGGGAATCCGGGACCGGGGGAATAGCAGCCGTGATGACACGGCGGTATCTCGCATATTCCGGGAAAATAGTGTCCGCGGCCGTAAATGTGTGGTATAATAGAGATAGAAAAACAACAAATCAACGGTCACGCATGCACAGGAGGGATTCACATGGGAGATAAGAAACTTATTATTACCATTGGCCGTCAGTATGGCAGCGGCGGCAATGAAATCGGTCGGAAGTTGGCGGAGGAACTGGGAATTGATTTTTACGACAAGAATATTCTGCGTATGAATTCCGACGAGAGCGGTATCAAGGAGAGTTACTTTCACCTGGCGGATGAGAAAGCGGGGAGCCGGCTTCTGTACCGGATCGTCAGCGGCATGACGCCGGAGATGAGAGAGCCAAGCTTCGGATCTGATCTGATCTCGGCGGATAATCTGTTCCGGTTTCAGTCGGAGGTGATCCGGAAGCTGGCAGAGGAGCAGTCCTGTGTCATTGTGGGACGGTGTGCAGATTACGTGCTGGAGGATGCGGATGATATCGAACTGGTTCGGGTCTTCATTTACGCAGACATGGATGCGAGAATCAGAAGAGTGAGGGAGAAGGAACTGTATACGCCCGAGGACGTCAGGAAAAACGTGAAGCGGATTGATAAGGAACGCCGGAATTATTACCGTTATTATACGGGGAGAGGCTGGGCAGACCCGGAAAACTACGATCTGCTGATCAATACGTCGACGACGGGGATTAAGGGAAGCGTCAGAATGATTGAGGAGTACATAAAGATCAGAGGCTATAAAATTTAAGCACAGGCGGCACAGTCAGATGGGACTGTGCCGCCTGCTGTTGTGCACGGCTCCCGCCGCTTTTATATGACGGAAAATGATCTATTGTGAAAACCTGGGGGAGTGTGATATGATAGAGCCATCCGGGCTGGCAGAAGAACGAAAAGGGTCCGGGAATGGAAGGATCGGAAAACACGGGAAAATACCGGGAATACAGGAAGAGGGACAGGAGAGAGGAAACACATGGTTAAGGCAGTGATTTTTGATATGGATGGCGTAATCATCGACAGTGAGGGAAAATATCTGGAATTTCAGCTGGAATTTGCGCAGAAGAAAAACCCGAACGTGCGCATCGAGCAGCTCTATCCAATGGTTGGCGCGACGAAAAAAGAGGCGTGGGAGGTACTGGAGCATGCGGTCGATAATGGACAGACGTGGGAGGAACTTAGAGATGAGTGCCGCAGGCGCGATATTTACAGTGAAGTGGACTACAGAGAGATCTACCGGCCGGAGGTTACGGAGGTTTTAAAAACTTTGAAGGAAAAGGGGTACCGCCTTGCACTGGCTTCCTCCACCCAGCTGGACTTGGTGGAACGGGTCCTTCGTGAAAATGAGATCCGGGAATATTTTGAGGTGGTGGTCAGCGGCAGCCAGTTTAAGCGGAGCAAACCGAACCCTGAAATCTACCAGTATACAGCATCCCGGCTGGGCGTAAGGACGGAAGAGTGTCTGGCAGTGGAGGACTCCACCATCGGGATTACAGCGGCCAGCAGAGCCGGGATGAAGATCGCGGCGGTGATCGATAACCGCTACAATTTCGACCAGAGTCTGGCAGATTATCATATTGCCAGAGTGAAAGAGGTATTAGAAGTGGTGAAGGAAGCATAAAATACGATATACAACCTTGACGGCAGCCGTATTCTGGGAAGCTGCCGGGCGTGGATTAATACAAGGAGGAATCATTTGGAGTATATCGGTGAATTGCTGAAAGGCGTGGTCATAGGAATTGCCAACATCCTTCCCGGTATCAGCGGAGGGATGCTGGCCATATCCATGGGCGTGTACGACACGATCATCCATGCGGTGAACCGGCTTTTTAAGGAGCCGGTGGAGAGCATAAGAACGCTGTTTCCCTACGGTCTGGGGGCCGTGGCTGGCATCATCAGCCTGTCCCTGGTATTCGAATACTTATTCGGGACGTTCCCTTTGCAGACGAAGCTGGCGTTTATCGGACTCATCGGAGGCGGCCTTCCGGCTCTGTTTGAGAAGACGAAGGAGCCGGGGGAGAGGAGGCGCGGCGTGATGACGATCTGCGTTACAGCCGCTGTGGTGATCTTTATCACCGTGGCAGGCGGAATGTCCATCGCCTCAGGCTCCCATGGCGGTGCTGGGACGGTTAAGACCGGAGCAGAGTATCTCTCCTCCGGCCGGTTCTGGATTATCTCCATGTTCCTGGTAGGCATACTGGCTGCGGGAACCATGGTGGTACCGGGAGTGAGCGGATCCATGATTATGATGATGATCGGAGTGTACGAACCGCTGCTGCAGACGACGAACGGCTGTATCAGGGCTGCGGCCGCGTTTGATTTTCCGGCGCTTTTATCCGACGGACTGGTTCTGCTCCCTTATTTTACAGGGCTGGGCCTCGGAATCTTTCTGTTTGCGAAAATCGTGGAACATTTGCTAGTCAATCACGAGCGCCAGATGTACTGCGTCATCATCGGTCTGGTATTTTCTTCGCCGGTGGTGATTCTGTGGGATGTGGCCTGGAGCCGGATCGAACTCTATCAGCTGCTGGGAGGGATCTCCCTGTGTCTGCTGGGATATGTGGCGGCAGTCCGATGCGGCGGAGAAGGGTGAGCGGAGAACAGATCACTCATAGCAATAGGAAACAAAAAACTGATGCATTCGTTCTGCCGGGCAGATGATGCATCAGTTTTTCGTTTTACTATGGGTGCGTTCCCATAGAATCCGATTATGGATTTAACTCAGCGATTCTTGTGATTCCCACATAAATATGGGAAATCTTATACCAGGTGCGGAAATCGATGACTCCCGTCACCGGAAGGCCGAAGATGGACTGGAATTCCCGTACGGCTGCCGCTGTTGCCGGTCCGTAGATTCCATCCGGTGTGATATGCGGGATAGCGCTGTACACAGTGGCAATGGCGTCCAGCTGTTCCTGCACCTGCTGTACCTTCTGGCCGCTGGAACCGATGGTTAAATCGTAGCCGGGCCAGGAAGCGGGAATTCCGGAAATCTGTTCTGCCGTGTTGATATACATGTCGTCCCCGTAGAAATAGCGCAGAATTTCAATGGGGCTGTATCCGCGCTCACCCAGATCGGCGGAGCCCCACTGGGTCATCCAGCCCTTGTGCTGACAGGATACGCGGTTGCCGTCACAGTACTGGGTCAGAATCGGCTGTTTGACCTCGGGACGCGATAAGTAGTTGTCGAAGATTTCATCCACAACTTCAGAGATGGACTGGAAGATGTTTCTGCCGTAAATCCATTTATGGTCATAGGCTGTGGAGGAAGTGATGGTGAAATCGTAGCCCTGGTTGCGGTACCACTCCGTATAGACGCGGTTCAGCGTGAAGCTCATAATGGCCAGAACGTTTGCTGTTATAGAGGAGCGGGGCCATGTGGCGTAGATTTCACTGGAGGCTACATTCTTGATATAGTCCCGGTATGGAACGTAGTAATTGGGGGCGGTAGAGTCGGTTGGGACTCCGTCATGTACCACGACGGTCTGAGGAACCACCACGCGGCTTAAGACGATCTCACCGGTTTCAGCCACCGGCTTTACTTCAGCTTCAGCAATTTTAGGAGGATAGTATCCATAGAGCGTGTGGTCCGGTATGACGATGGGGGTGTCCGGTGATGTCTCGTCGGCCAGTGGTGTCATGCGTACCGGCTGGATCGCGAGAGCGTCCGGCAGAATTTCCGTTCCGGAGATGGCGACTTCCGCAAAGCCCTGCGCCCGGATGGTGATGGTATATTCGGAATAGGGCTGGGTTAAGCCGGGCGACAGGCTGTATTCCAGCGGAGGAGCGGCTAAGCGGATTTCCCCGGTCTGGCCGGAAGAATTGGTGTTCGTCGATTCTACAGTACTTTCAGGATCTCCTTTGTAGGCGATGGAAACTTCGGCATCGCGGATAGGAAAATTGTTTTCGGCAGAAACTACGTTTACCTGGAGAGAGCCGGTATCAGTAGGTTCCAGTGCGGCAGCGGTCATATATTTTCTCATAGATTGCCCCTTTATTGGATGATTACTGACAGTATATGACGGCTGTCTCCCAAATGTTCCGGTTTTTCGGAAAACGGGCTGCGGCGTAGAATTTTTCTGCTGAGAGGGGGGCAGGCGCCGCAGACCGGGAATCCCGGCTGACTGAAGGGATTCCGAATTTCCGGCCGGTTTACCGGAACATGGATTCTACGTAGTTACGCATTTCATTCCGGCTTTCAACGTTTCTGGCTCCGTCTGTGATCTCTTTCCGTCTGGATTCCGGAAGCTGTGCAAAGCGGGTCAGAATGTCGGAATGCTGTGCCAGTTCCATCGTAAAGCCGATGGGCATTTCACTGTTATCTATCATGAACATCACCTCGCAAATAGTCTCTGCAGATTTACGCCGGATTATTCGCCAGGACGGTTTTTCCTTCAGGATGTAAAAGCCACGGCCGGAAGAACCATCCATATTCATGGCGTAAAGTGGAAATTGTATAATATGTTTAAAAGAAAGGGTCTGTCACGCGAAAAGATAGGCAGACAATCGTGAAGAAAAGAGTTGAAAAATGTCGTGAAATCATGTATAATCTATTCAATTTGGGCTGATTTTCAGAATGCCCGGACAACCCATAGTATACAGCATAACTCATAGCATTAAGAAAGGATTGGGACTTTACGTATGAAAGCTTTTTTAATACTGGAAGACGGAACCGTATTCACAGGGACCAGCATTGGTTCGAAGAGGGAAGTGATCAGCGAAATCGTATTTAATACTTCCATGACCGGTTATTTAGAAGTCCTCACCGACCCCTCGTATGCAGGGCAGGCCGTGGTGATGACGTACCCGCTTATTGGTAATTACGGAATCTGCCGTGACGATATGGAATCGCGGAAAGCATGGCCGGACGGCTACATTGTCAGAGAATTATCTAGAATCCCCAGCAACTTCAGAAGCGGGGATACCATTCAGCATTTCTTAGAGGAACAAGATATTCCAGGTATCAGTGGTATCGATACGAGAGCCCTAACAAAAATCTTAAGAGAAAAAGGTACCATGAACGGCATGATTACAACCAATGAAAATTTTGATTGTAATGAGGCTGTTGCCCGCATGAAAAAATATTCAGTTACCGGTGTGGTGAAGAAAACCACCTGCGCTGAGAAATACGTACTTCCGGGAGATGGAAAGAAGGTGGCGCTTCTCGATTTAGGCGCCAAGATGAACATAGCCCGTTCTTTAAATGAAAGAGGCTGCCAGGTAACCGTATACCCGGCCACGACGGCGGCGGAAGAGATTCTGGCAGGCAATCCCGACGGAATCATGCTTTCCAACGGACCTGGAGATCCCAAGGAGTGTACGGATATTATCACCGAAATCCGTAAATTATATGAATCAGATGTTCCGATTTTTGCCATCTGCCTCGGCCATCAGCTGATGGCGCTGGCTACAGGGGCGGATACTCACAAGTTAAAATACGGTCACCGCGGCGGAAACCATCCGGTCAAGGATTTAGAGACTGGACGCGTCTACATCTCGTCACAGAACCACGGCTATGTGGTGGACATGGATACGATCGATCCGGGGACGGCCGTTCCGGCGTTTGTCAATGTCAACGACGGCACCAATGAGGGCTTAAAATACGTAAATAAAAATATTTTCACAGTTCAGTACCATCCGGAGGCATGTCCGGGACCGCTGGACTCCGGCTACTTATTTGACAGATTTTTAAACATGATGGAGGAGGGAAAGTAATGCCGAAGAATCCTGATATTAAAAAAGTACTTGTTCTCGGCTCCGGCCCGATCATCATCGGCCAGGCGGCAGAATTCGACTATGCGGGAACCCAGGCGTGCCGTTCTTTAAAAGAGGAAGGCATCGAGGTTGTTCTCTTAAACTCCAATCCGGCGACCATTATGACGGATAAGGATATTGCAGACAGGGTCTACATTGAACCGTTGACCGTGGAAGTGGTGGAACAGCTGATTCTGAAAGAGAAACCGGACAGTGTGCTCCCGACTCTGGGCGGCCAGGCGGGATTAAACCTTGCCATGGAGTTAGAGGACGCCGGATTCTTTAGGGATCACAATGTGCGTCTGATCGGAACCACGGCTCTCACCATCAAAAAGGCGGAAGACCGTGAGATGTTCAAGGAGACCATGGAAAAGATCGGTGAGCCGGTAGCACCCTCTGATATCGTGGAGGATGTAAAACACGGTCTGGAAATCGCGGCAGAGATCGGTTATCCGGTAGTTCTCCGTCCTGCTTATACACTGGGCGGTTCCGGCGGCGGTATCGCTGAGAATCCGGAGCAGTGCGCGGAGATTCTGGAAAACGGCCTTCGTTTATCCCGTGTGGGCCAGGTTCTGGTGGAACGCTGCATCGCGGGCTGGAAGGAAATTGAATATGAAGTAATGCGCGACGGCGCGGGAAATGTAATCACCGTCTGCAACATGGAAAATATCGATCCGGTGGGCGTTCATACCGGGGACAGCATCGTAGTGGCTCCCTCTCAGACTCTGGGTGACAAGGAATACCAGATGCTGCGTACCTCAGCGCTTAAAATCATCAGCGAACTGGGAATCACCGGCGGCTGCAACGTACAGTATGCCCTGAATCCGGACAGCTTTGAATACTGCGTCATCGAGGTAAATCCGCGTGTGAGCCGTTCTTCCGCGCTGGCTTCCAAGGCTACCGGCTACCCGATCGCCAAGGTTGCGGCTAAGATTGCGCTGGGCTATACCCTGGACGAGATTAAGAATGCGGTTACGAAGAAGACGTACGCCAGCTTTGAGCCGATGCTGGATTACTGCGTGGTCAAGATGCCGCGCCTTCCGTTTGACAAGTTTATCAGTGCCAAGAGAACGCTGGGAACCCAGATGAAGGCGACCGGAGAGGTCATGAGCATCTGCACGAATTTTGAAGGCGGTTTAATGAAGGCGATCCGCTCCTTAGAGCAGCATGTTGACAGCCTGATGTCCTATGATTTTACGGGGCTTTCCGACGAGGAATTAAAAGAGACGCTGGCCCTCGTGGATGACAGGAGAATCTGGGTGATTGCGGAGGCGTTAAGACGCGGCTTCACTTATGATACAATCCATGCGATCACAAAGATCGATGTCTGGTTTATCGACAAGCTGGCGATCATCGTGGAGATGGAAGCTGCATTAAAGAAGGGACCGCTCACAGTGGACCTGCTGAGAGAAGCCAAGAGAATTGAGTTCCCGGACAATGTCATCGCGAGGCTGACAGGAATTTCGGAACAGGACATTCACCAGATGCGTAAGGACAACGGAATCGTGGCCGCATTTAAGATGGTGGATACATGTGCGGCGGAATTTGCCGCGGAGACGCCTTACTACTATTCCTGCTTTGGAAGCGAGAATGAGGCTGCGTTCACGAATGACCGCAAAAAGGTGCTTGTCCTCGGTTCCGGCCCGATTCGTATCGGCCAGGGAATCGAATTTGACTTCTGCTCGGTTCACAGCACCTGGGCGTTCAGCAGAGAAGGCTATGAGACCATTATCGTAAATAATAATCCGGAGACGGTAAGCACCGACTTCGATATTGCGGATAAGCTGTATTTTGAACCATTGACTCCGGAAGACGTGGAGAGTATTGTGGACATTGAGAAGCCGGATGGCGCGGTGGTTCAGTTCGGCGGCCAGACGGCCATCAAGCTGACGGAAAGCCTGATGAAGATGGGCGTTCCGATTCTCGGTACGGCGGCGGAGGATGTGGATGCGGCGGAGGACCGGGAGCTGTTCGACAAGATTCTGGAGGAATGCAGGATTCCGAGACCCGCAGGCCATACGGTTTTCACAGCTGAAGAGGCGAAGGAAGCGGCCCATAAGCTGGGATATCCGGTGTTAGTCCGTCCGTCCTACGTTCTGGGCGGCCAGGGCATGCAGATCGCTATCAGTGACCAGGATGTGGATGAATTTATCGGAATCATCAACCAGATTGCGCAGGAGCATCCGATACTGGTTGATAAGTACATCATGGGCAAGGAGATCGAGGTTGACGCCATCTGCGACGGCACCGACATTCTGATCCCGGGAATCATGCAGCATATCGAGAGAACCGGTATCCATTCCGGAGACAGTATCTCCGTCTATCCGGCGCCGGATCTGACAGAGAAGAACATTGAGACGCTGGTTGATTACACGGAGAAGCTGGCGAGAGCCCTTCACGTGAAAGGTATGATCAACATTCAGTTTATTGTGGACGGCGACGATGTGTACATCATCGAGGTGAATCCGCGTTCTTCCCGTACGGTGCCGTATATCAGCAAGGTTACCGGAATTCCGATCGTGCCGCTGGCAACACAGATCATCTGCGGGCGGACAATCCGGGAACTGGGCTATACGCCGGGACTTCAGCCTTCCGCGGACTATATCTCCATCAAGATGCCGGTATTCTCCTTCGAGAAAATCCGCGGCGCCGATATCAGTCTCGGGCCGGAGATGAAGTCTACCGGAGAGTGTCTGGGAATAGCGAAGACCTTCAATGAGGCGCTTTATAAGGCGTTCGAGGGAGCAGGCGTACGTCTTCCGAAATATAAGAATATGATTATTACGGTCCGCGATTCCGAAAAGGAAGAGGTTGTGGACATTGCAAGAAGATTCCAGGCACAGGGATACCGGATTTTCTCTACTGCGGGAACTGCGAAGTTCTTAAACAGCCACGGAGTAAAGGCTCTGGCGGTAAGAAAACTGGAGCAGGAATCCCCGAACTTACTGGATCTGATTCTGGGACACGAGATCGATCTGGTTATCGATATCCCGCCGCAGGGCGCGGATAAGAGCCGTGACGGTTTCATCATCAGAAGAAATGCCATCGAGACAGGCGTAAATGTGCTGACATCTCTCGATACGGCGGCGGCTCTTGTGACCAGTATGGAGAACAGGGCGAACGAATTGACATTGATTGATATTGCAACGATTTAAAAGACAGACGGGCGGCAGCCACAGGGGGAAATACCTGTGGCTGCCGTCCTTTCAGATTGTTAGGGCAAAACACTGGCTTTCTAAAAGATTCCGGATAGTCAGCTGTTGACAGGTTATTACACATGTGGTATATTTATAACATAATATGATAAATATACCACATGAAAGGAGAAAAATATGAAATACGGTTATGGCTGTCTGGGCTTTCTGGCGCTGTTGGGTATACTGGGAATTGTCACGGAGGAACGTTCTTTCCTCGCATTCTTTGGATTTGCAGTAGATTTTCAGTACTTTTTCAGAAAGACAGATGAGATGATGATCGAATATATGAACAAGTCTGCTGCCAGGGCATTTATGTGCGGTATGCTTATAACCGCTGTGGTGACGCTGATTTACGCAGCGCTTTATGGGATCAACAGGGCGCTTCTTATCGGGATCGCCTGGGGGTGGAGCGCATCGGTGCTGGTTTATGCGTTATCGACTGCCTGGTACGGTATAAAAGAAAGCTGGTGGACAGGAGATGATTAAAAACCGGATCAAAGAATACCGGGCCCGGTATGATATGAAGCAGGAAGAACTGGCAGACAGAGTGGGAGTACGACGTGAGACCATCGGCAACCTGGAGAAGGGGAAATACAATCCTTCCCTTGTTCTGGCATGGAATATCGCTAAGGTCTTCGGCGCCACGATTGAGGAGATATTTACCGTAGAAGAATCGTGACGCCATTTGCTGCCGTTCTGATTTAGCTCTCTGATTTATGGAATTTAAAGAAGTCCAGAGTCTCGGCAATGTCGGCCTCGTCTGTAAACAGGCCGATTGCCTTACCTGCTTCTACTGCAAAGTCCACATATCCGTTTGGTCTGGCGGTGACGAGAAGTCCGTCGCTCACAGCCAGATCCTGGCTTGTCCGAATGCTGTTTTTTCCTTCCAGAAAACCGTACTCCTCCAGAAGATCGACGCCTGCACAGATGGCGCAGATACAGGATTTGTCCCGGTCAAGGCTGTGAAGGAAGGCGCTTAAGTCCTCTCCCCTGACACGGGAGATATCGCCGCCCGGGATGATGAAGGATGTTACTTCCTCCGGATCGATATCCTCTAAATAAGTGTCGGCCTGAACACGGAACCCTTCCGCTGTCCGGATTGTGTCCCTGTGCGGACCTTCTGCCGGTACGGCCATGCAGTAGGAGCATGGCTGTTCCCCCATATTGGAATATCTCATGAAATACCCCAAAAGTACAATTTCATAGAAACAGCAATCGTCATAAATGAGAATATAGTTCGTCATTGAATGCTCCTCCATTGGTATTTAAACTGAAAGATGATCTAATAATTATTCAAATGACGCCACATATTCGTCAACCATTTTCAGGTAACCATTCTTCTTTTCTTCTGAAATCCAGGAAATAGAGAAGGCGTTTTTGACGATCTGAATCACATCTTCCCGAGACAGTTCGTAAGCCTCAGCGAGGCTATACAGATCATCGGAAATATAGCTTTGGAAATATGCCGGATCATCGGAGTTGACGGTTACCTGGATTCCCTGATGCAGCAGTTCCAGAATTTCTTTGCCCTTCATATCGTCCACTACAAAGCTGTTGGATACAGGACAGCAGGTTAAACCGATCTTTTTTTCTTTTATATAGGCGACGAGAGAGGGATCTTCTACAATATTGGTTCCGTGATCCAGTCGATCCACGCTGATATCCATCAGTGCCTGGCGGATATGCTCGATGGAGCCCTCCTGATCGATATCACAGTGCATGGTGATATGGAAGCCGTCTTTTTTTGCCAGAGCAAAAACCTGTGCAAACTTCTGCGGCGGATTGTCGCGTTCATCGGAATCGAGGCCGATACCAATAAATTTGCTGCGGTAAGGCAATGCGGCAAGATAAGTTTCCATCGCTGATTCTGCTGACATGTCACGCAAAAAGCACATAATCAGATTTGCCTCTACTCCAAATTCACGGGCCTGCTGTGTTGCCTCATAGTATCCATTAATTACAGCTTCAATGGGGACGCCGCGTGATGTATGAGCCTGTGGATCGAAAAACAGCTCCGCATATTTGATATTATGTTCTTTGGCCTTTTTCAAGTAATCCAATGCCAGGGTACAAAAATCTTCTGTATGCTGCAGAACATTCATGGCAGGGTAATAGACTTTTAAAAATGATGTCAGGGAATCAAACTGATACGCTGCTTTCACCTCTTCGATGGTATGCTGTCCAATATCAATGTTGTTCTTCTGTGCCAGATGAAGCTTTAATTCCGGCTCCAGAGTTCCTTCTAAATGGAGATGAAGCTCTGCTTTGGGTAAACCATAGATAAATTCTTTTGTAACTTTACTTTGTGGCATGTCATTCTTCCTTTCCTGATTCATGGTTTATAGTTGTATTTCATAAAATCTCATTTTTCATAAAATTTCGCAGGCATTATTGCACCGACAGGATACAGGCTTTTCTACAGGAGATCTCCTCTGAAATCACCGATTGATATCAATCATTCTATCACTTTGATTAAAAATTGCAATAAAAGAATAGATAAAAGCATGTGGTGCCCCTGACGGAGGAAAACTGGAACAACAAATAGTCTTCAGTGAAAGAACGATGGTTAATTACTTATGTGTGAGAAAATGAAACATTTCAAAAATGAAAGACGAAAACAACGAATACGTAGTGAATAATATACAAAAGAAAGACGATAAAATGACCTAAATATAGAAAAAATAATGCAGTATTGACTATGAAATCTTAGTGAGTTACACTTGTTTCATAAATAAATGAAACGTTATAAAAGCAGATTGTTTCGAGACTGTACAGCAGACTGGAGGTGGGATATATGTCTACGATAAAGGATGTAGCGAGAGAAGCTGGAGTATCATTAGGTACCGTATCAAATGTGTTGAACGGCAAGCCCAATGTAAAAAAAGAGAATAAAGAAAAGGTTCAGAAAGCGATCAGAAAAGTGGGCTTTCAATATAACATGGCTGCCAGCTTTCTTCGCACCAAGACATCCAAAAATATCGGACTGATTATTCCAAGCATTACGAATCCCTATTATCCGGAATTGGCCAGAGGCGTATCTGATTCCGCCAGAATTGCATCACTGACTGTGTTTCTGTGTAATGATGACAGAGATGTCAGCAAGGAACACCGGTATGTAGATGAACTTCTAAGTAAGGGGGTTGACGGGATCATTCTTGTAAAGCCCCAGATGAATTTGTCGGAACTGAAGGAACTAAACAGGCAGACTGCCCTTGTACTGGTTGATGTAGGAGAGGACATTGATTCAGAGTTTCATGTGATCAATGTCTGTGATGAACAGGGGATCATTCAGGGAATGACCCTGCTCCGGCAGTACGGCCATAAAAAAATAGCGTTTGTCAGTGGACTTTTAGAATCGTATTCCAGTAAATGCAGGGTACAGACCTACAGGAGATGCCTTGCGGACTACGGATTTGATTACCGGCCGGAATATGTGATCAGCGGTAATTACGACTGGCAGAGTGGTTATACGGCAGCCAGGCAGTTAATGCAGCTTCAGGACCCGCCTACCGCGATTTTTGCCTCCAATGATCTGATGGCGCTGGGTGTAATCAAATCAGCTCTGGAAAAGGGAATCCGTATTCCGGAAGAGCTCTCTGTATTGGGATTTGATGACATTGACATGAGTAATCTGTGTACACCTTCTCTTACCACGATCCATCAGCCCAAGTATGAGATCGGAATAGAAAGCATGAATATGCTGCTGGCCTGTATGAATGGGGAAATGCCGAAGAATGGTATGAAGACAATTTTGGAGACCAGGCTGGTTTTCAGGGACAGTGTAGGATATGCGTAAGAGTTTTATTTACCATAAAAATGAAACGTTTCATTTAATAAAAGGAGGACATCATGAAAGAGGAGTTTATCTATATTGGCAGTGATCACGGCGGATTCTCATTAAAACAGGTGATCAAAGACTGCCTCGACAGGAAAGGGATTCTGTATAAGGACGTCGGATCGGATTCTGCTGAAATTGTAAGGTATCCCACATATGCGGAGGAAGTTGCACTGGCTGTATCAGAACATCGTGCCACAAGAGGAATACTGATCTGTTCTACTGGTATTGGAATGAGTATTGTGGCTAACCGTTTCAAGGGAGTGAGGGCGTCACTCTGTACTGACAGTTATATGGGAAAAATAACCAGGGCACATAACGACTCTAATATATTATGCTTAGGAGGGAAAATAACCGGAGAATTGGAAGCTGTTGATATCCTGGAGAACTGGCTTACCACTGAGTTTGAAGGAGGACGCCATACGATTTCTCTGGGGCTGATTGAAGAACTTGACTGTAACGGGAAATGAGCAGAATACAGGAAAGAAATGGGGGAGAAATGTGAAGGTAGCAGTAACAATAGGCAGCGATCAGGCAGGAGATTCCGCTTTCGTAGTCTGGAGAGGATTTGAAGAGTCAATTCGTAAAGCCGCGGCATTTGGCTATGACGGAGTAGAACTGGCTATGAGATCCGCGAACGATGTGGAAGCCTGTGATTTAAAACGATGGCTGTCTGAAAGCGGAATGGAGGTGAGCTGTATTACTACCGGCAGGATGTTTGCAGAAGATCATCTGTATTTTACGCACCCTGATCCTGAGATCAGGAAAAGGGCGAAGGACAGTTATAAAAGTCTTATTGATATGGCATCAGAATATTGTAATCTGATCAATATCGGACGGGTCAGGGGTGAAAAGGGAAAAGAGCAGTCGGAGGAGGAGGCAGACAGGCTGTTTCTGGATGCTTACAGGGAAATTTGCAGCTACGCAGAAAAAAAGGGCGTTCAGGTATTAATTGAACCGGTGAACCGGTATGAGATGAATTTGATTAACAGCCTGGATCAGGGAGCTGAGTTTTTGTCTCGTGCAGGATGTCCCAATGGGGGGCTCCATGCGGATGTATTCCACATGAATATTGAAGATGACAGGATTGGGGAGAGCTTAATAAGGAACGGAAACTGGATCAAGTATGTACATATTGCTGATTCAAACAGGCTTGCGCCTGGCAGCGGCCATCTGGATTTTAATGAGATTTTCACTGCGTTAAAAAGGGCAGATTATGATGGCTGGATATCAATGGAGATGCTGCCGGGGAATGATCCCGATGAGGAGGTTAAAAAAGCACTCAAATACATTTCACCCTGGGTGAGCAGAAATGACTGTGAAGAAGAAAAAATGGAACAGCTGAGCCGTAAATTTCGAAAGGAATTGATTCAGCTTCTTCACAGTAAGGGAACTGGCCATCCCGGCGGATCACTGTCCTGTGTGGAACTGCTGACCACGCTGTACTATAAGTTCTTGCGGGTGGATCCCAAGTGCCCGGACAGAGAGGGGCGTGACCGCCTGATTCTGTCGAAAGGGCATGCGGCTCCGATCCTGTACTGCATTTTAGCCGAAAAAGGTTTCTTCCCTGTGGAAGAACTGGAAACGTTCCGACAGGCGGGAAGCCGGCTGCAGGGGCATCCCTGCCGCCACAAAACTCCTGGTATTGAATGTTCTTCCGGACCATTGGGCCTGGGACTGGGGGCGGGACTCGGCATGGCTCTGGCAGAGAAGCTTAAGAAGAGTGACGCGAGGATTTTTGTAGTCATGGGAGATGGGGAGATTCAGGAAGGTGCCGTCTGGGAAGCAGCTTCTGCCGCGGTTAAATACAGGCTGGATCATCTGACTGCGGTTCTGGATTTTAATGGAGTTCAGCTGGATGGAACACTGGAAGAAATTTTGCCTCCAGGTGATCTGGTAAAACGATGGGAGGCGGTCGGCTGGAATGTAATCAGTTGTGACGGGCACAGCATTCCGGAGATTATGAAGTCTGTTGAGCTGGCCAAACAGTGCAGGCAGAAGCCCAGTATCATCATTGCCAAAACAGTAAAGGGGAGAGGAGTGTCCTTTATGGAAGGAAGGCATCAGTGGCATGGGAAAGTCATAAATGATGAAGACTTCAAGAGGGCAATGCAGGAATTGGATATGGAAAGGGGGGAACAGAGTGCTGGCGAATGAAGGTGGGAAAAGATATTGTTCTGTGCGCGAAGCCTATGGAAAAGCGCTGGCAGAATTGGGGAGAACAAATGAAAGCGTGGTAGTTCTGGAAGCCGATGTGGGAGGTTCCACGAAATCATCACTTTTCGGTGGTGAATTTCCGGAACGGTATTTCAATATGGGTATCTGCGAACTGAATATGGTCAATACAGCAGCAGGACTGGCTATGGAAGGTTTTACTCCATTTGTAAATACGTTCGCGGTATTCATGACTTCCAGAGCTCTTGATCCGATTCAGAGTATGATTGCCTACGATGGTTTAAATGTAAAACTTGCGGGGGCATATTGCGGGCTCTCTGATTCCTATGACGGGGCCAGTCACCAGGCAATCACTGATATAGCCGTCATGAGGACCATACCCGGTATGACCGTAGTGTCCGTCAGTGACGCGGCAGAGGCAGAGGCAGCAGTCCGTGCTCTGGCGGATTATCCGGGGCCTGCGTACTTAAGACTCAGCAGGGCAGATGCACCGGTAATTTATGAAAGGGGATGTGATTTTAAGGTTGGAAAAGGAATCGTATGCAGGGACGGGAACGATGTAACCCTGATTGGAACCGGGACAGTCGTTTCGCGGTGCCTGGAGGCGGCAGCCAGGCTGAAAGAGCTGGGAATTGATGCAGCCGTGATTGATATGCATACGATAAAGCCAATAGATGAATCATTAATACTTAAGTATGCGAAAAGAACAAAAGCAATCGTAACCGTGGAGGAACATTCTGTCTGCGGAGGCTTTGGAAGTGCAGTGGCCGAGGTCATCGTAAAGAGATATCCCATACCGATGGACATCATCGGCATAGAAACGTTTGCCGAATCTGGGGATTATGAGGAATTGCTGGATAAATTCGGGTTGGGGAGCCAGAGAATTACAGAAGCGTGCAGACAAATTGTTCAGAGAAAGCAAAATTGGAAAGGGGATTCGTTATGAGAAGAAGCGGAAAGATGAAGATCGCGGCAGCATTATTACTCTGCAGCACAGTTGTTTTGGGGGCGTGTGGTTCGGAAAGCAGTCAGAATAAGGAAACTGCAAAAGTTACCGAAGCAGCGGGAACGGCAGCCAGTACGGAATTGGCAGCGGGAGAACCGGAAAAACAGGAAGATGGATTAACCGGGGAGTTGAATATCTTTGTACATGTGGGATCGATGGATATTAATCCGGTGATTGAAAAGATGCAGCAGGAGAATCCTGATTTAAAGATTAATTTGGAAATGGGTTCAGGAACCCAATATGAGACGGTGCTGAAGACCAAACTTTCGGCGGGAGAGGCTCCTGATATTATGACGGTATGGCCGGGAAGCCGTACTGCTGATTATGCGGCGAAAGGTTATCTGGAAAAGCTGACAGAAGAACCATGGGCTGCCAGGATACCAGCAACCATTAATTCTGAATTCTCCCTTGAAGATGATTTATATGCCATGTGCTTTACGGTAGGAGGAGAAGGGCTCATTTATAATCAGGATCTGTTTGATCAGTATAATCTGTCAGTTCCTCAGAATTTTGATGAGCTGCTGAACGTATGCGAGACGTTTCAGAAAAATGGGGTACAGCCGTTTGCCTCGGGATACAAGGATGACTGGGTTATTATGAGATATACCAATTCGGCGTTCGCAACGCTCGGATATGGAAGGGAACCTGACTTTGATAAGAAACTGGCATCGGGTGAGCTGGATTTTTCGTATCCGGGCTGGGTTGAACTGTTTGATAAATACGGTGTTCTTCTGGATAAACATTATTTCGGAGATGCCATACTGTCAACGGACAGCTCTCAGGCAATTGCCGATTTTGCCACAGGAAAGACTGCCATGATGATTCATACTTCCTCTACGATCTCAGAAATTCGAAAGGTATCTCCTGATATGAAGTTAGGGCTGACGGCAACACCGGTTAATAATGCAGGAGAAGAGCTGTATGCAAACTGGAAGAGCGGGCTTGGATTTGCAGTAAGCAGCAAGTCGAAGAATAAGGAAGCAGCAAAGCGTTTTCTGGAAATATGGGCAGATCCGGAAGTGAATGAGGCCCTTTACCACAACAATGGAGAGCCTACGATTTTAAATGATGTGCCGTCTACCGGAACAGATCCGGCATTGCAGGATTTTTACAGCAAATTCGTCAGCACGGAAAAATTTGCACTGGGTGCTCATGACCGCTGGCCGGCAGGGATGTCGAATAACTGGAAAAAGAAGCTTCAGGAGTTTGTAGGCCGCCAGATCAATACAGAGCAGATGATTGACTGGCTCAATGAAGAGTATCAGAGCATGAAATAAATCTGAAAAGAAAGGCTGTGTTTTTATGGTCAGGCGAAAAAGAATTTTTTATCAATCATTGTTGTTTATGCTGCCGGCCATTCTGATTGTAGTATGTGTGGATATCATTCCTATTTTTCAAAATTTTTATTATTCGCTGTTTTCCTGGGATATTCTGGAGCCGTCCATGAAGTTTGTGGGACTTGATAACTTTATCAATTTCTTTAAAATGGATGGCGCCAGGGGCGCCCTGAAGAATACCCTCATTTATGCAGTGCTGGCTGCTGTGCTGAAAAATATCGTGGGTCTTGGGCTTGCGCTTGTGTTAAATTCAGGCTTAAAGACACAGAAATTTTTGAGAACGTGTATTTTGAGTACAACGATGATCAGCCTTGTTATCAGCGGGTATACATGGACGTATCTGTATCATCCCGAATATGGTGTGGGCTATTTAATTGAAAAATATACGGGAATTTCCTTTTTAAATCAGGATTGGCTCGGAAATCCGAAACTGGCGTTATATGCGGTACTGGTCGTGTCGATCTGGCAGATCGCAGGCAAATATATGGTTATTTACCTTGCCGGTTTGCAGACAGTCCCCAAGGACTTATATGAAGCAGGTAATATGGACGGCGCGTCGGGCTTTAGCAGGTTTAGATATATTACGGCTCCGTTGATTATCCCTTCCTTCACAGTCGGTATCTTAAATGCAGTGATCCAGGGACTGAAGGTGTTCGATGAAATTTACTCCATGACAAGAGGCGGCCCGGGGTTTGCCTCAGAAACACTTACTACGCTGATGTATTCCCAGACCTTTTTCTACAGCGGAAAAGCGGGATTTGGTTCGGCAATCTCAGTGATTTTATTTGGAATTGTTTTAATTGTATCGTTACTCATCTCTTCTTATTTAAGAAAAAAGGAAGACGCGGTATATCAGTAGGACGGAGAAAATTATTATGCAAAAAATTAGGCTGCGAAAAATTTTGTTGGAACTGGTGATGATTCTGTTTACCGTTATTTATATGTTTCCGGTGCTGAATCTGGTTTTTTCCTCACTAAAGTCAACCGGTGATCTGATGCGCAATCCGGTCGGCCTTCCTTCTGTTCTGGAATTGGGGAATTATGTAGTGGCCTGGACTAAAATGGATTACCCAAGAGCTTTTTTCAATACAGTGATTATATGTGGGGGATCGATTTTTTTCATTGTTGTTATCGGAGCCATGGCGGCATATCCCATAGCCAGATACCGCACCAGATTCAACCAGGCAATGTATCTTTTCTTTCTGGCCACGATCATGATACCCGGTCAGGCCATCATGATACCGCTGGTACGACTGTTTTATAAAACAGGATTGGTTAATACCCATATCAGCCTGATCGTCTATTATACTGCGGCAGCAGTTCCTTTTGCCATATTTTTATTCACCGGTTTTATAAAAACAATACCGGGAGAGCTGGAAGAGGCTGCCTCCATAGACGGCAGCGGAGCGTACAGAACGTTCTGGCGAGTGATTTTTCCGCTGATGAAATCTTCTGTAACTACTGTGATTATTCTTAACATTATGTGGATATGGAATGATTTTATGATGCCTATGGTACTGCTGCAGAGCGGAAAGATGAGAACTTTGACACCATCCATATTTAATTTCTTTGAAGAGTTTGTTACACAGTGGAATTTTGCGTTTGCGGCTTCTGTGCTGGTTATGATACCGGGGATTTTAGTATTTCTTCTGCTTCAGAAGCATTTTATCGAAGGTATGGTAGCGGGAAGCGTTAAATCGTGAATGATAACGAGATGTGAGGCATTGTCCCAGAGGACAGGAAAGGAAGTTTATGATTATGAATGATCGTATGATACCACAGATTCCTCCGACAGGAGAGGTTATGAGAATTTTGATTGATTCGGACGTTGCGACTGAAATTGACGATTTATATGCATTGACCATAGCGTTTGGTCATCCGGAACGTTTTTTAATAGAAGGAATTGTTGCGGCCCATTTTTCAGGAAATGGCCCCTCCAATTCAAAAAAAATGTCTTTCGAACTGTTAAAGGAACTGCTTCAAAAATCAGGTATGGAAGGGAAGTTTCCAATAGCGGAAGGCTCACACCCAATGCAGTATGCCAATACACCAAATGACAGTGAAGGTGTTGACTTAATTATCCGGAAGGCCATGGAGTCAACACCGGAGGATCCCCTGTGGGTGATTGGAATCGGCGCAGCCACGGATCTTGCCTGTGCACTGTTAAAAGCTCCGGATATCGTCTCCAGGGTCCGTTATGTGTTCCATGCAAGAAGTGAACACACCTGGCCGGACAGAAATGAGCAGTTTAATGTATATGGGGATATTATTGCGGCGCAGACATTACTGGAATCAGAAGTTCCTCTCATTTGGTTTGATACAGGTACGCATATTTGTGCTTCCTATGAAGAGACGGAAGAAAAACTGGCGCCTATGGGAGATTATGGGAAATTTCTTCATGAATTCAGAGACAGGGATGCGTGGTTTTGCCAGAGCGACAAGGGATTCTTTGATATGGGGGACTTCTCGTTTCTGTATCAGCCGGACTGGGGACTGTATGAGACTGTGGAAACGCCGGAAATGACGCGGTTTATGTACTTTAAGCATACTCACAGGCATGGGAAGATGATGAGGGTTTACGATATTGATGTTAAGAAAACCTGGGATTTATTTTACGAAGCAGTAAACAATCTGCGAAAAGGAGTATAACATGAAAGATCCAATTCAAAAATATTTTGATGTGGGAACAATTCAATGGATGACGTATCCACCACAGACATATCCAGTTTCTGAGGCTCTTAAAAAAATTGCCTGCGACGACTATTTCGGAGCTGTTGAGATTACGCATATTGAAGATATGGAGGCCAGGAGACAGGTGAGAGAAATGTTGCGGCAGTCTCACTTAAGGGTAAGTTACGGTGCCCAGCCGGCACTTTTAGGGACGGGATTAAATCCCAATGACTTAGATGATGATAAGAGGCTGGAGGCTCAGAATCTGCTGATGGCAGCCGTAGATGAGGCCGAGTATATGGGAGCGGGTGGGATTGCATTTCTGTCGGGAAAATGGAAGGAGGAGGCGAAAGAACAGTCTTTTCGCCAGCTTTTAAAGACTTGCGAGGCGGTATGTCTGTATGCGTCAGAAAAAGGCATGATGGTGGAACTGGAGGTCTTTGACTTTGATATGGATAAGGCCGCCCTCATCGGACCGGCCCCCTATGCAGCCGAGTTTGCCGCGGAGATAAGAAAACGATGCAGTAATTTTGGACTTCTGGTGGATTTATCTCATTTCCCGACTACATATGAGACTTCGGAATTTGTAATTCGGACTTTGCGTCCCTATATCACTCATTTCCATATTGGAAATGCAGTCGTCCAGAAGGCAATGGAAGCCTATGGAGATCAGCATCCACGCTTTGGTTTTCCGGGAAGCGCCAACGATACTGCGGAACTGCTGGATTTTTTTAGGATCTTAAAGGCGGAGGGATTTTTTTACTGCAGAAGGCCGTATACACTGTCGCTGGAAGTAAAACCATGGAAAAATGAAGATGGGGACATTATTCTGGCGAATACGAAGCGTGTCATTAACCGTGCATGGGCATTGTTGGAGGAATAGAACATATGAAGATTGTTATTTTGGATGGCTATACGGAAAATCCGGGAGATTTATCGTGGGAGGATTTAGCTGCTTTGGGAGAGCTGGAAGTATATGACAGAACACCTGCGGGTGAGATCGAGGAAAGGATGAGCGGGGCAGAGGCGGTGTTTACCAATAAGACACCTATATCACGCCATGCAATAGAGAACTGTCCGTCACTTAAATATATTGGAGTTCTGGCGACAGGATTTGACGTTGTGGACATCAGGGCGGCTGCAGAAGCCGGGATTACAGTCACCAATGTGCCCTCCTATGGGACAGACGCAGTTGCCCAGTATACCATAGCGCTTCTGCTGGAACTCTGCCATCACGTGGGAGCACATTCAGACAGTGTAAAAGCAGGAGAATGGACGAAGAGTGCAGACTGGTGCTTCTGGAATTACCCATTGACAGAATTGTCGGGAAAGACTATGGGGATCATCGGGTTTGGAAGAATTGGCCAGAAAACAGCCAGGATTGCAGAGGCGCTTGGCATGGAGATAAAAGTATTCGACGCAGTCTGCCGAAAAGAACTGGAAACAGAGCACTGCCGGTATGCTGATCTGGAAGAACTGCTGGCAGTATCGGATGTGATCTGTCTGCATTGTCCTTTGAATTCCGGTACCAAAGGAATCATCAACCGCGATACAATAGCTAAAATGAAGGATGGTGTCCTCATTATCAATGACTCCAGAGGTCCTTTGATTGTGGAGAAGGACTTAAAAGAGGCTCTGGAGAGCGGAAAAGTAGCGGGAGCTGCCGTAGATGTGGTATCAGAGGAGCCTGTCAGGGAAGATAATCCGCTTATGACAGCCCCAAACATGATTATTACACCGCATATTGCATGGGCCTCCAGAGAATCCAGAAAACGGCTGATGGATATCGCGGTGGATAATTTGAAAAGCTTTCTGCAAGGAAGGCCCCAGAATGTCGTATCTGTACTGCGGCAGGAAACAGTGTAAGCAGCTGACTTTTGTATTATTAAAATTAAGATGCATCTGTAAGTTACCGGATAAAGGTATTCCTTACAGATGTATTTTATTGCAGAAAAATGCATTAGATGGAACCTTGTTTTCAGCGGCACAGTAACAATTGACAATTCCCCCCGGTTGATGGTAATATTACCCTGGATCAATAAGAGAGGGTGAGAACGATGTAATGGTTAGTTTATAAGCGAATCTGTAACCTGGGATGGAACGCATTATGCGGGCCGTCTTGTTTTGATACCCTTATAAACGATACTTTTACACCGTGCACACGCTCGAAAAAGAACTTCTTTTTCGTCTGTTTGTGTTGTGGATAGGTATGGGCCACAGCTTTTTTGTTTCACAGGAAGAATGAAGCCGTGGTGTAAAAACGGGAACATAGAGAGAAAGAAGTGAATAACAATGGAAATGATTTATAAGTATCCGAGAACCCGCCATATTGAGGGCTCCAGAATCCAGGCGGGAGACGAGGATTTAAAAAATGTGAGATTTGAAGAGATCCGGAATCGATTTGTCGTTTTGGAGGAAAAGGTGGATGGAGCCAACTGTGGAATCAGTTTTTCTGATCAGGGAAAACTGATGCTTCAGAGCAGAGGCCATTTTTTAAACGGCGGCTACGGTGAGCGTCAGTTCGATTTATTCAAAACGTGGGCCGGCTGCTTTCAGACGGAATTATATGAGATGCTGGGGAAACGCTACGTCATGTATGGAGAATGGCTGTATGCCAAGCATACGGTATACTATGACCGGCTTACTCATTACTTCATGGAGTTTGATATCTATGATAAAGAGAACGGGGTGTATCTAAGCACTGCGGCCAGAAGAAAGCTGTTGAGGCAGTGTCCCTTTGTGGAATCGGTTCTCGTATTGTATGAGGGCCGTCTGGATTCCCTGAATCAACTGGTCTCTTATTTGGGCAGATCGCATTTCAAATCGGACCGGTATGAGGAATCTCTGAGGGAGCAGTGCGAAGAACAGGGGCAGAACTGGGATCTGGTGAAACGGCAGACGGATAGGTCCGACCTGATGGAAGGAATCTATATTAAGGTCGAAGAGGACGATATGGTAACGGACCGGTTTAAATATGTGAGAAGTACATTCTTAAATACGATTCTCGATTCTGAGACTCATTGGCTGAACCGCCCCGTGATTCCCAACAGGCTGGCACCGGGAATCCATTTGTTTGAAAATCCGGCTGGCAGAGGGGAGAGTGGTCTCTGATGGAAAAGCTGGAGGATTTCCTGGAACGAAAGGGGTATGAATGGGAAGCGCTGCTGCCGGAATTTCCCGGACTTATGGCACTGGATGAGACAGCGCAGGATCCGGAATACCACGGTGAGGGCAGTGTACTGGAGCATACAAAAAGAGTCTGCCGGGCCGTGGTTTCGGGAACAGAGTGGAAAAACTTAAATAAACGGGACAGAGCGGTGCTCTATATGGCAGCCATGTACCATGACATCGGCAAGAAGAGCAGGACCATGCAGGATCCTTCGGGAAGAATTATTTCCCCCGGTCACGCGATTGCGGGGGCGAAGGCATTTCGGGAGGTCTGTTACCGGGAACTGGAGGGAGGGTTTCAGATTCCGTTTTCCATGCGGGAAGAGACCGCGTGGCTGATCCGTTACCATGGTCTGCCGCTTCTGTTTATGGAAAAGGCTGAACCCTCTTATGATCTGATACGGGCGGCGGAAAGCGTTTCCCTGCCGCTTCTGTATCAGCTCGGAAGGTCTGATGTACAGGGACGGGTGTGTTCTGATCAGAAGAATGCGCTGGAAACCACGGAGTACTTTAAAACGTATGCAGGAGAACTGGGGTGTTACGGAAAGAAGATTTCTTTTGCCAACGAGTACACGCGTTTTTCCTATTTTGAGAAAAGAGATTTATGGTACGGAGACAGGCTTTATGACGCATCGGAATTCGATGTCTATGTGATGGCGGGCCTTCCGCTGGCGGGAAAGGATACGTACATAAGTGAAGAACTGGCAGGCTTTCCTGTAGTTTCACTTGACGATATCCGGGCTGAAATGGGGATCCGGCCGGATGAGCCGTCAGGGCCGGTGGCAGCGGAAGCCAGGGAGCGGGCGAAGGCGTATTTGCGAGCCAAGACTTCCTTTGTCTGGAATGCTACGAATCTGATTCTGGATAACCGGCAGAAGGTATGCAGGATGTGCGCGGCCTATGGCGCCAGGGTGAATCTTAAGTATCTGGAAATGCCCTATGCAGAAATTCTGAAACGGAATATGATTCGGGACAGGAGCGTGCCGGTCGATGTAATTAACCGCATGATCCACAAGATGGACATGGCAGAGTGTGTGGAAGCGTACCGCACGAATTATCTGGCAGGTGGTACGCAGCGGTAAACAGGAGGAGAATGTTATGGTTTTTTATATCAATAAGCAGGCGGTGGAGATCAAGACGCGGTTCGAAAATGCGCCGCTCACTTCACCCAATGAGGCATGTGCGGCAATCGGCATGCTCTGCAAATTATATGGTCTGCCGATTCCGGAAAAACGGGAGATGGTCAGCGAGATGAAAGCCGATTTAAACGCCGCTTTGAAAGGACGTCAGGCTCCATCGAAATTTGCGGAGAAGATAATCAGTCTGCTGGATGGATATTTTAAGGATGATCCGGTGACGGATGAAATCTATGAATTGTTGAAATACAGTTACGAAGAACAGAAATAGGGATTCGAAAAATATGCGCATAGAGTTTACAAGACTCTGGCGCATATTTTTTAGGATTATGCACTATGACTCATCTGTGCACATAAGAAAGAATTGAAATAAATGACAGATACGGTAAAATAGGGAGTGAGGAGGGAGATGATTCCGTGATCACGAGAGAAGATGTGGCGAAAAGGGCAGGAGTATCAGTCAGCGCAGTATCCAGGGCCATGAATCACAGGGGATACGTTGCAAAGGATAAGAAAGAAGCGATTTACAAGGCGGTGGAGGAACTGGGATACAGGCCGAATCCACTCAGTCATTCTTTGAAAAACAGACAGACGTATCAGTTATGCTTTTTTGGAGCCGATATTTACAATTCCTTTTATATGGAACTTTTTAATTATATGTCCGATTATGCCGCGGAGCGGGGGTATACGATGTTCCTTTTTTCTGAATTTAACGAGGAGCGGGTTAAGACCATGCTGATGGATGGCATGATTGTGGAGAATGATACTGTGGCGGAGAAGGTGCAGGCACTTCTTGGGGAACAGTTTTTTATGCCCATCGTAACCGCCTCCTATGGTTCCCCCATTGTCAGTCTGAAACGGATTCCGTATGTGGATGTGGATACACACGATGCAGTGGAGATCGGGCTGGCATATTTAAAAAAGATGGGACATAAAAAAACAGCCTTTGCAACTCCTTACGATTTTTTTGGAGACAGCAGGGTCAATCCAAGGCATGTGGCCTTTGGAAATCAGATGAGGCCGGTTTATGGAAAAAGGTTAAAAGATTATGTGATCGATAATACCGGAAAAGCGCGTCTGCCCTTTGCCAGAGAAAATTTCTTTGAGGAGGGGATGAACTGTGCAGACCAGTTTCTGGCCCGTAATTGTGACGCTACAGCCGTCATCTGCTTTAACGATGAGTTTGCGCTGGGGATGATCCGGCGTTTTGAACAGATGGGCATCCGGATTCCCGATGATCTCTCAATTCTTGGTATCGACGGAATTGAGAACAGAAAGTATGTGACGCCCTTTCTCTCTTCCGTATCCCTCAACATCAAAGAACAGGCAGAGTGCTGTGTCAGCACGCTTCTGGACATGATTGAGGGACGGAGAGTAACCTTTTTTAACTCCCTTAAGCCGTATCTGGTTGAGGGGAATTCTGTAAGAGACCTGAGCATGGAAACCATCAAACGATAACAATACAAGGAGGGGAGACGATGGGGATTCATTTTGGAGTTGACTATTATCCGGAACACTGGCCGAGAGAACGGTGGGAAACCGATGCCAGACTTATGAAGGAGATGGGACTGTCAGTCGTTCGTATGGCTGAATTTTCCTGGCACAAGCTGGAACCTCAGGAGGGCAGGTATGACTTTTCCTGGCTGGATGATGCCATTGCTTTGCTGGGAAGCTGCGGCATACGGACGATTGTAGGAACGCCTACGGCAGCGCCGCCTGCCTGGATGGCAAACCGGTATCCTGAGATTCTTCCGGTGGACCGGGAGGGAAGAACGAGAGGATTTGGGGGAAGGCACCATGACTGTCAGTCAAATCCGGTTTACCGGGAATTTGTACGGAAAATTGTAACTGCCATGGCCATCCATTATAAAGATAATCCCAATGTCATCGGATGGCAGCCGGATAATGAGCTGGGAAACAGCCATCACGATTTATGTATGTGCAGCAGCTGCAGAAAGAGCTTCCAGGGGTGGCTGGAAAAGAAATATGGCACTGTGGACCGCCTGAATGAAGCCTGGGGGACTGCATTCTGGAGTCAGGAATATAATGAATTTTCAGAGGTTTTTACTCCGAAGATTACGGTGACAGGTGAGAATCCATCTGCGATGCTGGACTGGAAATGCTTCTGTTCCGACCTGATTGTGGATTTTATGAAGGAACAGACGGAGATAATCCGCAGATACTGCCCGAATCATTTTATCACCCACAATTATATGGGATTTGCCGATAAGGTGAACTATTATGATCTGGGAAAACAGCTGGACTTTGTCAGCCACGATCAGTATCCGGGTGGATTTTTCGCCGACGCTTCCCATGAACGGGGAGATATGACTGCCTCTGCGCTCGATGTGGTCAGGAGTTTTAAGAAGCAGAATTTCTGGATTATGGAGCAGCAGTCCGGAATTACCGGCTGGGAAGTGATGGGACGGGCTCCGGCTCAGGGACAGCTTTCCATGTGGTCGCTTCAGTCGGTGGCTCACGGAGCCGACGCAGTAGTCTATTTCCGCTGGAGAGTCTGCGCCATGGGAACGGAGCAGTTCTGGCACGGAATTCTGCCTCACAGCGGAAATCCCGGCAGCAGATATCACGAATTAAAGGAAATGATCCGGAATGTATCGCCGCTGATGGAGAGGCTGGAAGGCTCCATGCCCGTTCCGGAGGTTGGCATCGTATACTCGTTTCGCCAGAATTATGCCCTTCAGATTCAGCCGCAGAATCGTGCGATGTCGTACATTGAACAGATTCAGGAGTACTACAGGGCTTTTTACGAAAGGCAGATTCCGGTCGATTTTGTACCGGAAGACGGAGACTTCGGGAACTATAAGCTTCTGGCTGCGCCGCTCCAGTATTTAATGAATCCGGAACTGGAGGAACGCTATTTTAACTACGTGAGGAATGGCGGTCATCTGATTCTTACCATGAGAACCGGGGTCAAGAACGATACCAATCTCTGTATGACAGATCGGGAACTTCCTGGGCGTCTGTCTGAACTGACCGGCTCTGAGGTTCTGGATTACGACTGCCTGAGAGATGTAAAAGTACCGGTGATCTGTCAAAATACAGAGTATACGGCCCGTAACTGGTGTGATCTGATGCGGGTGAGAGAGGGTGTGGAGGTTCTGGCAGTCTACGCCGGTGAATTCTACGCGGGAGAGCCCTGTGTGACGAGGAACAATTACGGAAAGGGCTGCTGCTATTACGTTGGAACGGAACCTGATCAGGCTCTGATGGCCGCCCTGGTCGGCTGTATGGCTGATGCGGCAGGGATCACGGAACTGGGAAGTGCAGAGGAGGGGGTAGAGCTTGCCGCCAGAGAGAAGGATGGGAAGAGGTGGCTTTTTGCCATAAATCATACGGCAGGGGAGAGAACCTACACGGTGGATTCAGCCTACCGGATGATCTACGGCGGGGAAGCAGGAACGCTGAAGGGGTATGAAGTGCAGATTCTAGAAAAAAATGTCTGAGGTATACCGGATGAAACGGAAAGATGCTGAAAACCTGATTAATACAGGTTTTCAGCATCTTTCTTGATCATGGAGATGACAGGGCTCGAACCTGCGACTTCTTGCGTGTGATGCAAGCGCTCTCCCAGCTGAGCTACACCTCCATAACAGTTATTTTACCACGTTGGCAGAAAAATGCAAGAAAAATTATTCGAATTTTTGAATTTGTTTGTGTTTTGATGAACAGAAAAAAGCAGCGATTGGATGAATCAACCGCTGCTTTTTATAGTGGGTTACTTCTTTACAAACTGTTTGTCGAATTCCGGATTGAAATAATAGAAGTTCTTCGCATCCAGATTGGACTTTATTTTCTCCAGCGCCTCGCCGAATCTCTGAAAATGAACGACTTCACGTTCACGCAGGAACTTGAGCGGTTCTCTGACTTCCGGGTTGTCGATGATGCGGATTAAGTTGTCGTAGGTGGTTCTGGCCTTCTGCTCGGCCGCTAAGTCTTCCGTTAAGTCGGTGATGGCGTCGCCCTTGGACTGGAACTCACAGGCGTTAAACGGGACGCCTGCCGCGGCGGTGGGCCACAGAGCCGTGGTGTGATCGACGTAGTAGGCGTCAAAGCCGGCAGTTTTTGCCTGCTCCGTGGTTAAATTCTTTGTCAGCTGGAAGACAATGGCGCAGATCATCTCTAAATGAGCCAGCTCTTCCGTACCAATATCGGTTAAAAGTCCGCCTACTTCCTTGCATGGCATGGAGTAACGCTGGGAAAGATATCTCATGGAAGCGGCCAGCTCTCCGTCAGGACCACCGAACTGGGTGATGATGAGAGATGCCGTCTTCGGGCATGGAGTCGAAATTTTTACAGGAAACTGAAGTCGTTTTTCATAATTCCACATTAGACAGTACCTCCTTCCCACGGAAGCGGGCCGTCAGACCAGGTAAAATGCTTCTGTCCCGGATACTTCGTGTGGGTTTCTGATTTGTTGTTGGTATCGGGGCAGACACAGTCGACGGTCAGCGGTTCAAAGTTCTCCGCGTACGTCTGCATCAGCTGTTTCCTCTGCTTCATGGCGTCGCTGAAAGCCTTTAACGCATTGTCATCAAGTGGATGAGTATCGAGGAACAGGGTCAGATCATTGACTGTGAAGCTGATTTCATTAATCTGTTTTAACATCGTTTCGCGGTCCGCCATTATTTGCCACCTCCAGTCACATAAAACGGTAAGTCGAGACAAGGGAAGATTGTTCCGTGCTGCAGAGCGGCAGCAGGCTCATACGGCTGTTCCCAGGGCTGCATCGGTACTGTCGCGATCGCCAGATTTAAAGCGGCGGCAGGTGTGCTTTTGTCACTGTCGGATTTTCCGCAGCCACATGAACTGTTTGAATTCAAATTCATAAGAACACTCCTTTCATGTTGCGTTGTAAAGTTTCTTCTCTTCTAGTATCTGCCGTGCGGATAAAAATACGATGCAAAAAATATGCCAGAATAACCAATTGCCTTATTGTATAATGGGCCGGAATAAAATATAATAATAAATATCACTAGGATAACAGGAGATCAAAACATTGAATGACAAGAAATTTGCAGTACTAATCGATTCGGATAATATTTCAGCAAAGTACATCAGCTATATTCTGGATGAAATGACGAAATACGGCGTCATTACATACAAAAGGATCTATGGAGACTGGACCAGCTCCCAGATGGGAAAATGGAAACAGGAGCTTCTGGAAAATTCCATTACGCCGATCCAGCAGTTTTCCAATACGGTGGGAAAGAACGCCACCGACTCTGCGCTGATTATCGATGCCATGGATTTGCTGTATACCGATAACGTAGATGGATTCTGTATTGTTTCGAGTGACAGTGATTTTACGAAGCTGGCCAGCCGGCTCCGGGAATCGGGGAAGGAAGTCATCGGCATGGGAGAAGAGAAAACTCCGAAATCATTCCGCGCCGCCTGTACCGTGTTCACGAATTTAGAGATCCTGCTTGACCAGGATGAGGAGAGTGTAGGCGGCGGGACCGTCGGCCGGGAAGTGATTGAACAGGATATCGCTTCCATTATTCTGGAAAACGATGACAAAAACAAGGCGACAGGTCTGGGTGAGATCGGGAACCGTCTCGTCAAAAAGTACTCTGATTTTGATGTCAGAAGCTACGGATACAGCTCGCTGTCGAAGTTTCTCGAGGAGATGGACAGCTTTGAACTGAAAAAATCCAACAATGTGGTGACTGTTCGTATGAAGGACAACCGCACCAGAAAGCAGGAACTGGATGATTACGCCATAAAGCTGGTGAAAAACAGCGGAAAGAACGGTCTGGAGCTGGCAGCTCTGGGCAACGGCATGCACAGGAAATACGGAGATTTCAAGGTCAAGGATTACGGCTACTCCACATTTTCCAAATTTGTGCAGAGCATCAGCCAGCTGGAGATCCGGGAAAATAAGATAAACAATAAAGTCGTCTTCATCAGACAGGCGTAGTACGAAAGGAAAGAGGGAATAACGATGGTGCGTTACAGCTTTGGTACCAGGCTGACCAGACTTTCCGACGAAGAAGGCAGGAACCGCGCCGGCACCTGTATTACAGTCATGACGCTGGAGGAATTCCGGGAGACGAAGGAATTGTACCTTCATCGGAAGGTTATGGTGCACTCGATGGAGAACATTCATTACTGTAAAGCGGAAGCGTACGGCGGCTGCACGATGGGGACCTTTATGATCCCGAACAAGAAAGATTTATTGGGAGAGAAATTTTCCTTTGGTTTCTATGTGACTGATACAGAACTGATTCTGCTCGACGAAGGGGATATGATGACGGATATCCTCAGACGGATGGAGGACATTGCGTCGAAGGAAGGGTCTGGTCATGGCCACACGGGAGAGGAAACGGGAAAAGAGAAAGAGACGGCTGCCGCTCCGGCGGGATTTTTGATTCTGTTAATGGATTATCTGATCCGGAACGATGTGCTTTTCCTGCAGAAGTACGAGGAGAAGCTGGAGGACATGGAGGACGAGCTGCTGGATCACCAGCCGAAGAATTTCTATGAGACAGTGATTGTAAGCAGGAAGGAGCTGCTTGCTCTCCACACCTACTATGAACAGTTGATTTCTCTGGGAGAGGAACTGGAATCCAATGACAATCACCTGTTTTCCGAGGGGGAATGTACCGGCTTTGGCATGTTTGCCAGCAGGGCCAGCCGCCTGCACGATCATGTGGAGATGCTGCGGGAGTATGTGTTTCAGATTCGGGAGATGTATCAGTCCCAGATTGCCTCAAACCAGAACCAGATTATGAGCTGGCTGACGGTGGTGACCACGATCTTTTTACCGCTCAGCCTGTTGGTGGGCTGGTACGGGATGAATTTTATCAATATGCCTGAGCTTCACTGGAAGTACGGATATGTGGGGATGATTCTCTTGAGCATCGCCATTGTGGCGGTGGAGATATGGTTTTTTAAGAAAAAGAAAATACTATAGGAGAAAACGATGGAAAAAAAGGAAAAAGGATCGTTTGTCGGCAGTATACTTCTGTCCTCCCCGGTGTGGGATGCAGAAAAGCTTAAAAGGGACTTGCTGGAGGAGTGGGATATCCGCGTACCGGATCTGGAGGCTGATGAGGAAGGAACGGGCGGAGAACCGATGGGCAGAGAACAGCCGTACAGCGATCAGCCGGGGCAGGAGGCGTCAGACTGTGGGAATTCGGATAACGATACCATCGTTTTCGAAGCTGATGATTATATGGTGGCCATCAGCCTGATGCCGGCGCCTGTGCCTGCAGGGGAGGCGGAATACTACGCTAAGTCCAACTATTTCTGGAAAGGCGCGGTGGATGCCGCCAGTGAACACCGGGCTCATATTCTGGTTGCCGTGATAGGGGGAAGGGAGCGGGATCCGTTTGAAGCCGGGAAGCTCTACGTAAAGATTTCCTCGGCCTGCTTAAAGCAGGAGAACGCTCTCGGAATTTATACCTCCGGGACCGTGTTTGAACCGGAGATGTACTGTGCCGTGGCAGAGGATATGAAAGAGGAAGAGGAGACGTATCCGATTCTGGACTGGATTTATATTGGCCTGTATCAGACGGAAAAAGGGATGAACGGTTATACTTATGGCATGACCGCTTTTGGAAAAGATGAGATTGAGGTGGTGGAAAGCGCGGCAGCGCCTGCGGAACTTCACGAATTCCTCTTTGATATTGCCAGCTACGTGCTTTACGACGATGTCCTGTTACAGGATGGGGAGACAATCGGCTTTACGGAAGATGAGAAGCTTCCGATTACAAAATCGGAAGGTGAGGCAGTAGAAGGCGAGAGCCTGAAGATCGCCTTCATGCCTGCGCAGTGAACCGCAGCAGTCCCATTGCGGGACTGAACTGCTGAAAGGATTGCGTATGCTTCCATTGAACGTGCTTACCAGACGCCCAGAAAACTCTGCATGGACAGGCTGACCAGGGTAATTCCAATCCAGCAGCATAATCCCAAAAGGATTGGTTTCATCCCTGTTTTTACGAGCGTCACCAGGTTTGTGTTGGTTCCGATGGCAGCCATGGCCATAATGATAAAGAATTTACTTAAATCTTTTAGCGGTCCCGTAACTGCGGCGGGGAGATGGAACACGGTGGTCAGTACGGAAGCCAGAAGGAAGAACAGAACGAAGAACGGGAATATTTTCACAAGCTGGAAGGTATTGCCGGAGCCGCTCTGTTCTTTTTTGGTGCGGTAAAGTGCCAGGAATAAGGTGATCGGTATAATCGCCAGGGTTCTGGTCAGCTTAACAATGGCGGCAGCCTCCAGCGTGTTGCTTCCGTAGAGACCGTCCCATGCGGCAGCGGCGGCTGTGACGGAGGAGGTGTCATTGATGGCCGTACCGGCAAACAGCCCGAAGCCTTCGTTGGAAAGCCCCAGAGCGGCGCCGAGCGGGGGGAAAAGTAACGCAGCGGCAATGTTGAATAAGAAGATGACGGAAATGGACTGCGCGATTTCCTCATCATCCGCCTCAATGACCGGTGCAGTTGCGGCAATAGCGGAACCGCCACAGATGGAAGAACCGACCCCGATTAAAATTGCGCTCTTCGTAGGAAGCTTTAAGAGCCGGTAGAGCAGAACCGCAATGAGAATGGATGTAGTGATGGTAGCCAGAATAATGGGCAGAGACTGCCTTCCTTTTTCCAGAACCACGGATAAGTTCATGCCGAAACCGAGCAGAACGACGGCGTACTGAAGAATCTTTTTTGAAGTGAACGCAATTCCCGGGCGGAAACGTTCCTTTCCTTTTATAAACGGGGCAATTGCCATTCCGATTAAGATGGCGCAGACGGGACCGCCCACAACCGGAAAGAGCCTGCCTAAAAACCAGGCCGGAACGGAGATGGCGAGACAGATCAGAAGCCCTGCGGTATATTTTTTCATAGATAATAATTCCTTTCCTGTTTGTTATGATCATGATATCATGGGGATAAAATTTTTGGCCATGGAAACTGTTACCATTATACAGAAGGATAACCATTAAATAAAATTCTAAATATTTATTTATTGATAAATATATGTTATGATATGAAAAATGGAAGTATTTTACGAAAGGAGAAAGGTACAGATGCTGGATTTTCGAATGGATACATTTCTTGCCGTATGCAGATGTATGAATTTTACAAAAGCGGCGGAGGAACTCAACATTACCCAGCCTGCCGTGTCGCATCATATTCACTATCTGGAGGAGCATTATCAGGTGAAGCTGTTTGAGTACAGCGGAAAGAAGATCGGACTTACGGAAGCGGGGCGGCTGCTTCTGTCGGCGGCGACGACGATGCAGCACGACGAACTGCATCTGAAGCAGGCGCTTCAGATGTCGGAAGGCGGGGGACGCCGTCTCGTGTTTGGCGCGACCATGACCGTGGGGGAGTACGTTCTCCCGGAAGCCCTGATGCGGCTAATGGATGCCCAGCCGGATATTTCCGTGAAAATGGTGGTAGCTGATACCCAGGACCTGCTGCGGAGTCTTGACGAGGGGGAGATCGAATTTGCAGTGGTGGAAGGTTTTTTTCAAAAAAAAGAGTATGATTTTCTCGTTTATGACAGAGGGAAGTTTGTGATTGTGGCTTCGCCGGAATACCGGTTTCACAGCGAGGGAAAGGTGATTGAGGACCTGACGCGGGAACGATTCTTTATCCGGGAGCCGGGATCCGGTACGAGATATGTGTTTGAACGGTATCTGGAAGGCAAGAATCTCCTGATCCACGATTTTGAGGATCTGATGGAGATCAGCAACATTGGGGCCATCAAGAGTCTGGTGGCTGATGGACGGGGAATCACATTTTTGTATGAGGCGGCTGTGAAGAGAGAACTGGAGGAGGGAAGCTTAAGGCGAGTGGAGCTGGAAGACTTTGAACTCAGCCATGATTTTACATTTATATGGAGAAAAGACAGCATATACGCTGACTACTACCGCGAACTGTACCGCCTGCTTCGGGGGAGTGAACTGTAACGGCCTCTATTTTCTGAAAGAACACTCTTGACAGAATCAACTGTATCTGTTATTGTTACAGTGTAAACTGAAATGATAAATGTTACAGTTTGCCGCTAAAAGCGGCGAATGGTGTGAATTGGAGTGATAAATATGAAGAGAGGCAGATCGAGAAGACGCCGTCGTCAGGCCAGAATGGTAATGTATGGTGGAACCGTCATCTTATTAACTGCGGTTCTTGGAACTGCAGGTCTGGCGTTTGGTCGGAGAGGAGGCGTCAGAGGGCAGGAATCCTCCGTATCCGGGAACGGTACGGCAGTCATAGCGGAACATCTGACGGAGACAGTAACGGCGTATGAAAAAACAGTTGCTGAGGGAATTGACATTACCGGTAAGAGCAGGGGAGAGGCTGAGACGCTTTTGAAGGAGAAGATGAAGGGGCTGTCTGTTGTCTGGCAGGATGAGACGGTGTCTGTGGAGGAAGTAACCGGAGACGCGGTCGCAGGACTTCTGGATAAAATCTATGGGGACGGTCAGATGAAATCCGGTACATTTACCCTGGATACGGATTCACTGAAGGAGTCCTTCACTGTTCTTGCGAAAAAACTTGCCGGGAAATGGAACCGCGGGGCGGTTGATTCCCAACTGGCTTCTTTTGATAAGGAGACCGGTATCTACACGTATTCGGAGGCAAAAGCAGGAAGCTCGCTCAATGAGGACGAACTGGTACAGAGTCTTATGGAGGCAGTGAAGGCAAGAACTTATGATACTGCCGTGATACCGGAATTTACGGAGATTTCTCCGAAACGCACTGCGGCGCAGGCGAAGGAGCAGTACCAGGTAATCGGAAGCTTTACCACGAAGACGACAAATAATAAAAACCGGAATGAGAATATCCGCCTGGCGGTGGAAGCAATCGACGGCCGCATTTTAAAGCCGGGTGAGGAGTTTTCCTTTAATCTGGCTACGGGGAACCGGACGAAGGACAAGGGATATCAGCCTGCCGGTGCATATCGGAATGGAGTGCTGATTGAGGAACCGGGCGGTGGTGTGTGTCAGGTGTCTACCACACTTTACAACGCCATCGTAAGTTCGGGGCTCACAGCGACGGAACGTCATTCCCACAGCTTTACTCCGAGTTACATACAGCCGGGAGAGGATGCCATGGTCAGCTTTGACGGCTATGCCGGACCTGATCTTAAGTTTGTAAATTCGGCACAGACTACAGTGGCGGTCCGCGCGTCTTTAAAGGATAATACACTGAAGATCTCCATTGTCGGACTTCCGATTCTGGAGGATGGCGTGAAGGTGACCCTGCGTTCTGAGAAGGTGAGGGACGTCGAGCCTCCGGCGCCGGTATATGAGGCTAATGACGGGCTTCCGGCCGGTACGGAAAAGGTCGTTGACCAGGGGCAGAAAGGCGGAGTGTGGAAGACGTTCCGCGTAGTGACGAAGGACGGAAACGTTGTGGAAGAGACACCTCTTCACAATACGACGTACCGCGGTAAAGCATCGGTGATTCAAAAGAATGAGAATGCGGCTGGCACCGGTGAGAACTCTGCCGAGGCGGGAGCAAACGAGAGCGCAGCAGGAGGACAGACGCAGGAGAATACAGGACAGGCAGCCGGTGCCGGGAATGCGGAAGGCGGGAGTTCTGGGCAGCAGGAAGGGATGCCGCAGGATATCAGTCAGCAGGGAGAACCGAAGCAGGAGGCGGGCCAGCAGGCAGCACAGCCGGAGGCCGAACCGCAGCAGGAGCCGCAATCCCAGCAGACACCGTCGGCTGATGCTGTCGTGGTACCGACTTTTCCGGGGTAGAGTGAAGGGGAAAGAAATGCCATTTGGGACAAGATTTATCTTTAAAGATATATCTCGTCCCAAATGGCATTTTTTATGTCTGAGAGGCTGATGCCCAGCAGATAAATCGGATATAACTAGAAGAGGATCGTAGTGTGCTGTCGGAATATAGTTACAGTAAAATTGTAAATAAAGCAATTGAACTATTTATTAATTATTATTATAATAAAAAATAATATACAATATAAATAAAAACAAATAATTTAATCATAATATATTGACATAATATACAAAATATAGTATTTTATTATTATAAAAATAATAATTAAGAGGAGGAAGCAAAATGAAAAAAAGTATTTTTATGATTTTAATGATATTAATACTTTGCCTTACAGCCTGCGGACAGCAAAAGGAAGTTCCAAAAGAAAGTGGTACTACAGGGGAAACTGTTAAATCAGGTAAACTGAATGTATTGTTTATGTCAGGCGTCTATGCAGACTCAGCCCGTTCTATGACGGATGAGTTTAAAGAAAAAACAGGGTACGACGTAGAAGTTAACGATGTTCCGTTTTCCTCATTTCATGAGACTGCAATGCTGGATTTTGCCAGTCAGGCGGGAAGTTACGATGTTGTTGCAGTCAATCTATCCTGGCTAGGAGAATTTGCCCCACATTTGGAACCTTTAGATGACAGGGTAAAAGAGAGTGGTATGGAAGTAGATAAATTTATACCCAGTGTCTATGATGCCTGTAAGTGGAATGATGTACTGTATGGATTTCCAAAGGCGCCGACTCCAAATATGATGGCATACCGCACGGATTTGATCGATACGCCTCCAAAGACGTACGAAGAGTATATGCAAATGGCCGAGAAATTCAATGATCCGGGCAATGGAATGTACGGAATTTCTATTCCGGGTAAGAAAGAGCAGTATGCAGTTCTTTATCTTGTGCGCTCATGGGCCATGGGAGCTGATGTGGCGGATAAGGACTGGAATGTTATTGTTAACGGAGAAGTCGGGCGCAGTGCCATGGAGCAGTTGGGGGAAGTTACGAAGTATTCTGACCCGGCTGGTCTGTCATGGGGGCTTGAAGAATCCATTAACGCTTTCCTTCAGGGAAAAGCAGCATTCTGCGAGGCGTGGCCGACACTGGGAATCATACAGGCGGCGGATGATCCGGAAAAATCCAAGATAGTGGATAACTGGGCTATCGCCCCGTTCCCTCAGGAAAAAACAGGGATTAACCAGATGAGTATCTGGTGCGTGGCTGTTTCTAAGTATTCCAAAAACAAGGATGCGGCATTCCAGTGGATCAAGGATTACTCCAGCCTGGAAAAACAGGAGAAGTTTTTCGATGAATTCGGTATTCTGCCTTCCTACACCAGCTTTTGGGAAAAGGAGGAGGTAAAGAATTCCAAGATGGGTCCATTGGGAGATGGGTTAAAGACGAGCCTTCCAAAGTGGCGAATACCAGTGTCTGCGGAACTCGATTCTATTATGGCTAATGCAGTCAGCTCATATATGTCTAAACAAATGACGCTGGATCAGGCAATGGAATTTTTTGATTCTGAACTGAACCGGGCGATTAAGAATAATCCACCGCCTGCTGACAGTAAAAATGATAATGCAATCGCAATAGAAAAAGCTTTGAAATAAGGGCGTGGGGGAGTGCAGTGGTTGCCGGTGCCTCCCCTTTTTGCTTGATGATCCGGAGGAATTTATGAGAAGAGAAGAGAAAAAGAAGAGAATATCGGAGGATCAGGTGACGACATGGCTGTTTTTGATGCCGGCGCTTATTATTGTACTGGTTGCTGTGATCATTCCTCTGTGCAATTCGTTTGTGTTGAGTTTTGAAAAAGTAAGGATTAATGTACCTGGATTCATACCGCAGCTTGTAGGTCTGGATAATTATCTGCGGATGCTTGATGATCCGGTTTTTATCCGCAGTGTTCAAAATACTGCCCTTTTTGCCTTTGCATCAGTTCCTGTGGAACTGATACTCGGTATGATGCTGGCGATGATGCTGTCTGGAGATAGTACCGGGGCGCGGATTATGCGCTCGATTATGTTGATCCCGATGATTATGGCTCCGGTGGCAGCAGGTACTATGTGGAGAATGATGCTGGATAAAAATACAGGTATTATCAATTATTTGCTGACCTGTATCGGAATACCTGCTGTTGACTGGCTTGGTAATCCGAAGTTGGCTATATTTTCTGTAATTATGGTAGATGTCTGGAGGATGACTCCGTGGTTTGCTCTGCTCCTGATTTCAGGAATCAAATCAATTCCCGGTGATACCATAGAAGCGGCTCTCGTGGATGGGGCAACTAAATGGAAGTGCTTCCGTTATGTGATCCTTCCTCAGCTGTACCGGGTACTGACTCTGGTGCTGATGCTGCGAGTTATAGATGCCTTCAAGGTTTTCGATATTGTCTTTGTTATGACAGGAGGAGGACCGGGAATGGCGACCGAGATGCTCCCGAGTTATATTTACGCCCAGGGTCTGCGATATTTTGACGCGGGATACGCGGCGGCACTGGCTCTTGTATTCATCGCAGCCATGGCAGTTTTTTCATCGGTGTTCGTATTCTTAAGATCCAGAGGCCGGGATGAGTAAAGGAGGAAATCATGAGACGGAAAGAAAATGACAGAATCAGCAGTACGATTACAGACTTTCTCGGAAAGCCAACGAAATGGATTTTTATCACATTGTTTGCGGTATCCGTAATCTTGCCTTTGTATTGGCTTGCGACGAATGCAGTAAAAGTTGAGGCGGATTATCTTGCAAGTCCTCCGGTTATCGTACCAACGCGGATTACAACAGAAAATTTTATAAAAATTTTTGTAAATGATGGTGTGGGCAAAGGATTGTATAATTCAGCTGTCATCACCGCAGTATCGACGTTTCTGGCAGCGTCTTTTGGAAGTCTGGCAGCCTATGCGCTGACTAAAGGAAAATTGGGAAAAAGGACACGGAGTATATTTGCCGGCTGGTTTCTGCTGCAGAAGATGTATCCGGCGGTAGCTACGGCGATACCAATTTACCTGGTTATGCGCAGCCTGCATTTGATTGATACAAAGACGGCCATGATTATCTTAAATACAAGCTTTAATTTTCCTATGGTAATCTGGCTGATGATGGGATTTTTTCAGGAGGTGCCGGAAAGTATAGAAGAATCAGGAAAGATCGACGGATGCAGTATGGCGCAGCGATTCTTCTACCTGGTTCTTCCGATTGTGAAGCCGGGGCTTGTGGCTTCTGCAATCCTGACATTTGTCAGTACATGGAATGAATTTTTGTTCGCCGTTATTCTAAGTGTAAGAAATGCTAAGACACTGCCGGTAATTATTTCCGGCTTTATAACGGATCGAGGACTGGAATGGGGACCGATGGCGGCTACCGGTATAGTAATTATTATCCCGGTCTTTGTAGTTGTATGGCTGCTGCAAAAGGATTTTGTGCAGGGAATGACAATGGGAGCGGTAAAAGGTTAAGAACAGGACGGCTGCAGCCGGGAAGGAGGAACGGAATTGCATAAAACAGGTCATTTAGCTGAAGAGGCACCAGTCTGGTATGAAATCGTAAGGAATTGTCTTTTGAACGACATTTTAAGCTTTTGGAAGGAGAGGACTGCGGATTATGAATATGGAGGATACATAACTTCCTTTGACAGGGAGGGAAACTGTACTGGAAAAGAGAAAAATATTTGGCTTCAGGCCAGACAGGTATGGATGTTTGCGACAATATACAGCAGGGTAGAAAAGGACCCGGTATGGCTGGAACTGGCGAAGAGGGGGAGAGATTATCTGGTCTCCCATGCCTGTGCGGGAAATGGGAGATGGTATTATCTTCTTGATGAGAATGGGACAGTGCAGCAGGGAACAATTTCTCTGTATACAGATATGTTTGTTTTAATGGCACTTAGCGCGTATGCCGAGGCCTCAGGGTTGATGGAGGACAAGATCGTAATTCAGGAGACATTTGACAGCCTGTATCAAAATGTACGAAATGATAATTGCCGGGATACATTTCCTCAGGAATTTCAGGAGGGAGTTGTGAGCCATGGGAGATATATGATCTGTCTGAATGCTGTGGCCTGTGCAAGGGAATATTTAGATGGAAATAAAGCGGATGAGCTGATTCGTTTCTGCATGGACAGAATATTTGGCGTACTCGGGTATGGAGAGGATGGAACTATTTATGAGGCAAGAACTCTTCAGGGAGGATATATTGACAGCGAGGAAGGACACCGAATTAACCCGGGACATATCTTTGAATCCATGTGGTTTGTGCTGGAACAGGCGGAACGTGTCGGCAGACTGGAATATGAGGAACGTGCTCTTCATACGATCATGGCAACGTTTCAGCGGAGCCGTGACGAAATATACGGAGGAATCCTTCATATGTTAAGCGATAATGGAACTGATGAGCAGTATAAAGACTGGAATGCAGCGCGTAATTTAAAATGGGATGAAAAAGTCTGGTGGACGCAGGCGGAGGCTCTCTGTGCTCTGCTTACATTTGCCGACAGAACCGGTGATGATGAGGTATGGAAAGAATTTAAAACACTTTTTCTCTGGTGCAGGGAGCACTTCTTTGATCCAGAATATCGGGAGTGGTATGCGGTATTAAACCGGAATGGATCACCGAGAATTATGCTCAAGGGTGGAATTCAAAAGGCGGCATTTCACATACCGAGAGCGTTGTTCCAGTGCAGTTGTATACTGAAAAAATATGTGGTGGAAACGGGAGAGTACGATGCGCAGACCTAATATAGTATTTATTTTAGCGGATGATATGGGGTTCTGGACACTGGGAAGTGCGGGTAACCGGGATGCGGTTACGCCAAATCTGGATGAAATGGCCCGCGAAGGCTGTATAGCGGAAAATTTTTTCTGCTCCTCTCCCGTGTGTTCCCCGGCCAGGGCAACCTTGTTGACCGGCAGGATGCCCTCTATGCATGGTATTCTGGACTGGATCTTACGAGGGAATATAAAAAATGAAGGTGAAATACCCATTGAATATCTTAATGATTTTAAGGGGTATACGGATTATTTAAGTGAAGCCGGATATATATGCGGATTGAGCGGCAAATGGCATCTCGGAGACAGTCAAAAACAACAAAAAGGTTTCTCGCATTGGTATGTGCATCAGTCGGGAGGCGGGAGCTATTATGATGCCCCTATGATTCGGGAGGGCAAAAGGGTCTGTGAACAGGGATATATTACAGAACTAATTACCCGGGATGCTGTCAGGTTCCTGAACGAACATGCGGGAAAAAATGCCCCCTTTTATTTGGGAGTTAACTTTACTGCTCCTCATACGCCCTGGATTCACAATCATCCGCAGAAATATCTGGATTTGTACCGGGACTGTGCTTTTGACAGCTGTCCGGTAGAACAACGCCATCCATGGCAGATCGATTTCGCTGAGTTCAATTACGATAGGACGGAAATGCTGAAAGGGTATTTTGCAGCTACCTCTGCTCTGGATGTTGGAGTGGGCGAGATTAGAGAAGAATTGAAACGGCTGAAACTGGATCAGGATACCTTAATTCTGTTTTCCAGCGATAATGGTTTTAACTGTGGACACCATGGTATATGGGGAAAAGGAAATGGAACGGCTCCATTCAATATGTATGATACTTCGGTAAAGGTACCATTCCTGGCTTGTATGCCGGGGAAAATCCAGCCGGGAACGCGTCTGCGGGGCCTGTACAGTGCTTATGATTTCTTTCCGACGATAATGGAGATCGCTGGGGTGCAATACAAAGAAAAGGGACTTCCGGGAAAAAGCTTTGCGAAAGCTGTTTTTTCGGGAGAGGAACGGGATATCAATGACTGTGTGGTGGTTTACAGTGAATACGGAGCCGTTCGGATGATTCGCCAAAAGGAGTGGAAATATATACGCAGATACCCTGAAGGGCCGGATGAACTCTACAATCTTAAAACAGATCCGGATGAAATGCGCAACATGATTGACAAGGCGGCTCCTGAATTGATAGAATTATTAAATAAACGTCTGGATAGCTGGTTTTCGGAGCATACAAGGCCCGAAACCGATGGACGGCAGGCGAATGTGACCGGAGCCGGACAGAACAGGAAATATACGAATCATGGGTTCGAACCTGGCTCTTTTGAAAAGGGATATGAAACACTGCCGATCCGACAGGCATAGAGCGCGGAAGTATTTATGTGGCGCCGGAAAGAGGGACTATGACTAAACTTAGTGCAAAGGAAGAGAAAATTTTATGGTACATTTATGCAATGAAACATGTATCAAGAAAGAGTCTGTTGGAGTTGAGTCATTATAAGGCGCCTACCCTTTACAGGGTGATTGAGGACCTGGTACAGAACGGGTACGCTGAAGTCTCCAGATGCGAAGATTATGGGAGCAAAGGAAGACCGAATGATCTGCTTTCCATGAACAGCAGGCATGCCTATGTATTTTCCATCTGTATATTGCGGGAAACGTTTTGCTGTGCAGTAGTCGACTTCAGCAATGAGATTCTTGCAATGGAAGAGCACGGAATGGTTCCGGGTATGACACCGGAGCAACTGGCGGATATTGCCTTTCGGGATTTCAGAGAAGCTTGTGAACATCTGGGACTTGCAGAAGACTCGTTTTTAGAGATTGGTCTTTCTGCCGTTGGTCCTCTCGACTATGCGAACGGGCTGATGTTGAGGCCATTATATTTTTTAGCCGGAGACTGGAAAAATATTCCAATTTCAAAAATACTTCAGACCAGATTTAACCGGAATGTCTACTTGGACTGCAACGCCAGGGCGGCACTCATGGGGAATTATCTGCCCGATTACTTCGAAAAGCATCAGAATGTGGTCTATGTAACCATCGGGAATGGAATTGGCTCCGGACTGATTATTAACCGGAAGCTGATGCTGAATCACAATATTATACTGGATGGCTTCGCTCACATGACGATTGATATGGATGGCCGTAAATGTACCTGTGGTGAATATGGCTGCGTGGAAGCTTATGTGTCGGTTCCTGCAATTTTAGCACAGTGCGTGGAAGAGATGAGGCTGGGCATTGACAGCAGCATGAAAAGCTGTATGGATCATTTATCACTTCAGGATTTACAGAGCGCCGTGAGGACAAAGGATGCTCTGGCTGTTATTCAGATTAATAAGGCGGCCAATATTTTCGCGAAATGCATATTAAACTATCTGCGGATGGTAGAACTGGAAGCAGTAGTGCTGGGTGGGGGATTAATTGAGGCAATTCCGGAGTTTTACGACAGAGTAGAGCAGTATGCCAAAGAGAGGAATTCTTCTGTTACGTTTTACCGTTCTACGGAAAAAGAAAAGAATATTTTAAGAGGTATTGCATCTGAAATCGTAATGAGGTATATTTTCGGAGAATAAATAAGCTGCTTGACAGAAAGGGAGAACTCTCATGAGAAAAGTATGGAAAACATCAGAATATCATATTGACAATACCGGGGAACGTCTGGTTACGGAAGCACTTCAGGCACTTATTGATGAGACGTCGCAGGCAGGAGGAATTCTGGTTCTGGAAAAAGGGACCTATCTGACGGCACCGTTGTTTTTGAAGAACGGAATGGAGTTCCATTTTGAGGAAGGGGCGGTTTTAAAGGGGACTACCGATGAGACAAAGATACCGGTGATTCCGACCAGGGCAGCAGGGATCGGGATGGACTGGTATCCCGGTGTTTTAAACTGCAACGGGCAGAAAGATGTGATCATAAGCGGAAACGGCACCATAGACGGCCAGGGTGAATACTGGTGGCGGAAATACTGGGGAGATGACGGAAAGAGCGGAATGCGCGGCGAATACGATAAAAAGGGGCTTCGCTGGGCCTGCGATTACGACTGTATGCGTGTGAGAAATGTGGTGATTATGGAGTCATCCCGGATCACACTGAAAGATATTACATCAATGAGATCCGGTTTCTGGAATATCCATATCTGTTACAGTGACCATATCCATGTGGATGGCATAAAGATTGCATCGTGTGGGGGAGAAAGTCCCAGCACCGATGGGATCGACATCGATTCCTGCCACGACGTTCTGGTGGAAAACTGTGTCACTGACTGCAATGACGACAGCATCTGCATCAAATCGGGAAGAGATGCAGACGGTATCCGTGTAAACCGCCCCTGCCATGATATCACGGTGCAGAACTGTGAGATCCGGGCAGGCTTTGGAGTTACCATTGGCAGCGAAGTATCGGGCGGCGTCTATCAGATTACACTGAAAAATCTGCGCTACCACGGAACCGACTGCGGCTTCCGGATTAAATCCTCCGTTGCAAGACACGGCTATATCAGGGATGTGAGGGTGGAAGGCCTTTCCATGGTCAATGTGAAGTATCCATTTCATTTCTTCTTAAACTGGAATCCGGCATACAGCTATTGTGAACTTCCCGGTGATTATGAGGGAGAGATACCGGAACACTGGAAAAAGCTTCTGGAAGCGATACCGGATTCAGTACCGAAGACAAAGGTCAGCAATATAACGATCGAGAATGTAACGGCGCGGAATGAAGCGGATTATAACGGGATCAGCCGCGCATTCCATATAGAAGGCTTTGAGGACCAGCCTGTTGAGCACGTTATATTTAAAAATGTATCACTGGCGTGCCGGGAGTTTGGGGTAATCAACCATACGAAGGAGATTGGCTTTCAAAATGTCACGGTGTCCGTATCCGGGGCTCATGATGAGAAGAATGACAGTTACGATAACCGATAGCTTGATACAGCTTCTGCACTCAGAGAAACCGTGTGTGAAAGCTGCAGTCAATTAAATCTTTTTTAGATAGTATCAGCTTCTTAATCAGAGATTATATGGTGCCTGGCTTGAGGCATTAAAAAATGAATGAAAATTGTATGCGATACCGGCACAGGTGTGATAACCTGTGCCGGTATTTTAGCAGAGCCAGGTATTACTGTAAAAAACTCTGTTTCTTCATAGCTTTATACATACTAAATTATAAAAAAGTGAAGAATGGTATTGACAATGAATTGTGCAAGGAATATAATATGCAGCATAGAGTACACGTGTACGCAAATAAAAAATGCATAGTAAAAAACGAAAAATATATATCAAAGGAATAAATTTAATGAAATATAACCAAATAATGGAATGCGTTTTTGGGGAATATAACAAATGCCAGTGATAGAGAGAAAGGAGAAGGCAAAAAAATACCCTGAGAGTTTATCGGTCTGCCGCGAAACATACGGATAAACAGTCAGGATACCTTATTCAGTACCATTCTAAATGATTTAAAGGAAAAAGTAAAGGTTTCTTTTCATTAAAATTTATATATTACAGTTGTTAAACAACCATATTTCAGGAGGTTCTATATGAAAAGAAGATTTGTTGCTGCGATGCTGGCCGGAGTCATGGCATGTTCACTGGCTGGATGTAATACGAAGTCACCGATGGCAGGAAAAGAAGAGGCGGCAACGGCTGCGGATTCCCAATCAGACTCGAATACCCAGGCTGCTCAGGGGGAAAATGAGGCAGAAAAGCAGGAGAAAGCTGCTGGCCCGATTACGATTCAGTTCTGGAATGCATTTACAGGAACGGATGGTGATGTACTGAGAGAGATTGTAGATCGTTATAATAAAGAGAATGGTAAGGATATTACGATTGAGATGGATATTATGCCAGCCAGCAGTTTAGAGGAAAAGCTTCCGGCTGCAATCGCTTCCAAGACCGCCCCGGCTCTTATAATCAGGGGTAATTTTGATACGGCAACTTATACGGACAATGGAATACTGACTCCGCTTGACGATTTTTTTGAGAAAACCGGTGTGGACTCTTCAAATTTTAGTGAGGCATCCTTGCAGGCGCTTAAATATAATGGGACTCAGATGATGATACCGATGCAGGTTCACTCCACGTTCCTTTACTGGAATAAAGACTTGTTTGAAGCGGCAGGACTTGATCCTGAGACACCTCCAGCTACCTGGGAAGAGGCCGGCGAATATGCACTTAAAATTTCCGACCCCTCGAGGAAACTTTATGGAATCGGATTTCCCATCAGTGGTGCCCCCTGCTACTTTGACGCAATGTTTAAAGCCAATGGTGGTGATGTCTTTTCTTCAGATGGCAAAAGTTCTGTTCTGGACAGCCCTGAAAACTTAAAAACTCTTCAATATATCCAGAGTCTCGTTGAACAGGGAGCTGCTCCAGTTGGTTCCACAGGAGCCGATACGGATAATTTAATGCTTGCAGGACAGATGGGGATCTACTGCGGCGGACCCTGGCTTATCAGCGGCCTGAAGGAAGCAGAGATTAACTTTGGTGTTACAGGAATGCCTGCAGGAGACAAAGAGGCAGCCGGAGTCATCGAGGTACAGGGCCTCGGCGTTACCTCTACGGCCAGCGAAGAAGAAAAGGCAGCGGCATATGACTTTATTGCCTACTGGAATTCGGATGCTACCTGTAAAGAATGGTCCCTGCGCAATGGGTATCCTCCATATTTAAAGTCTCTTGCCGAAGATGCTGATATAAAAGCGGATGCAACAGTGAATGCGCTGTCATCTATTGCTGATTTCGGATTTTCGTTCGCACCGGGAATCAAGCCTGTAAAGCAGATAAACAATGATATTTTATTTCCAATGATTGAGAATGTGGTAGCTGGTAACGATCCGCAGGAAGAACTGACTAAGGCATCAGAGAGCATTGATAAGCTGCTTTCTGAGTAAACAGCAGTACATAGAGGTGATTTCATTGAAAAATATAAAAACCGGAAAATCCCCCGCTAATCCATCTGTCGATAAGCAGGGAGAGTCCCCAGCACGTCTGTTCAGCAGAAAGTACTGGAATAAGCCGGAGCGGGTAGCATATTTATTTATGCTGCCCTCCATCCTGGTGCTGTTCGTGTTTGCGATCATTCCGCTCATAGCCTGTCTCGTAATCAGTCTGTTTGATATGAATATTTTTTTTACGGACACCAGTTTTGCAGGGGTACATAATTTTACCATGGCGTGTCAGGATACGAGATTCTGGAATGCTCTGTTAAACACGGTTGTTTTCGTCCTGTTTGAAGTACCCCTTCAGATATTAATTGGACTGCTGACGGCGAATGCACTGGTGAGGACCAGCCTGTTTAATAAAGCAGCAAGATCCATTTTCTTTCTCCCGGTTGTCTGTTCTATGGCGGCTGTAGGTATCATCTGGTCTATTCTGCTAGATACCAATATCGGATTTATACCGTATGTACTGGAGCAGATTGGAATTCATAATGTTACATTTTTCCGAAATGCGAAGACAGCCATGCCGACTGTAATTGCCATGACGGTTTGGAAGAATTTCGGCTATACCATGTCCATTCTGGTTGTGGGAATACAGGGAATTTCCCAGAGCTATTATGAGGCGTCGGAGATTGACGGAGCTGGAAAGACGGCACAGTTTTTTAAGATTACACTGCCGCTTTTAAAACCTACATTGGGATTCTGTCTCATTACCAATACCATCGGTTCTCTTCAGGTATTTGACCAGGTGTACGTTACGACACAGGGCGGCCCGCAGTTTAAGACAGAGACGCTGGTGCAGTACATCTACAAAACTGGTTTCAACCAGCCATATAATCTGGGATATGCCTGTGCTCTTTCTGTACTTCTGCTTGTAGTGATACTGGCCATTTCTCTGCCAATGTATAAGAACATGTTTATTAATCAAAATTAGGAGGCCGGGAATGAATGAGAAGAAGAAAAGACGCGTGACACTTTTGGGTGTTGTTAAGATCTTATTTACGGTATCACTGATTGTGATTGTCCTTTTTCCTCTTGTATGGATGGCAGTCGGATCCTTTAAGATGGAAAAAGAGATTTTGGGATATCCACCAACTGTTTTTGGAACGAAGTATACTCTGAAGTCATTTCAGAGAATTTTTAAGACTATTCCAATGGCTGCATATATTAAGAATACCGTGATATTTGCAGGTGGTTCCACGTTTTTGGCGGTTCTGTTTGACTCATTGACGGGCTATGCGTTTGCACGGCTGAATTTTAAAGGGAAAGATATTCTTTTTATGCTGGTGCTGCTGACTATGATGGTACCGTTTCAGGTTATGATGATTCCGCTGTTTCTGGAATCAAATCTGCTGGGACTCCTGGATACCTACGGTGGACTGATTCTTCCGAAGGCCACCTCGGCGTTTGGCATCTTTATGATGCGGTCTTATTTTGCAGCACTTCCAAAGGATCTGGAGGAAGCGGCAAGAGTAGATGGTATGAGTGAATTTGGCATATTTGCTAAGATTATGTTTCCGTTAGTGATACCGGGTGTGCTGACTTTGGCCATTTTTCATCTGATGCAGAACTGGAATGATTTGCTGTATCCATTAATGATGACCAGCAGTACGAGGATGAGGACACTTTCCGCAGGACTTGCCCTTTTTGTGGGCGAACATGCGACAACCTATTATGGGCCGCAGTTGGCCGGTGCGTTATTATCGGTGCTGCCGCTGCTTGTTATTTATATCTTTTTTCAGAAATATTTTATCGCAAGTGTTGCGACCAGCGGAATGAAGGACTAGAGGAGAGAAGAATTATGCAAAAAGCCAGAATTACGATCAATAGAGAGTTTAAAAAGGGTTCTGTAGATGATCGGATCTATGGAAGCTTTGTAGAACATATGGGACGGGTGGTATATTCCGGAATCTATGAGCCTGATCACCCTCTGGCTGATGAAGATGGATTCCGTAAAGATGTTCTGGAGGCGGTACGAAATGCCGGCATAACTACCATCCGGTATCCGGGCGGCAATTTCGTCTCCTGTTATAACTGGGAAGATGGAATTGGTCCGAAGGAGGAGCGTCCGAGGAGGCCGGAACTGGCTTGGAAGGCTATCGAGACGAATGAGTTTGGAACCGATGAATTCATGAAATGGTGTGAGAAGGCAAGGGTCTCTCCCATGCTGGCCGTTAATCTGGGAACAGGCAGCATCCGGGAAGCTTTAAATTATCTGGAGTACTGCAATTTTAAGGATGGCACTACATACAGCGATAAGCGGAGGCGTAACGGACGGGAAGAACCATATCGAGTCCGTACCTGGTGCCTCGGAAATGAGATGGATGGGGAGTGGCAGTTGGGCCATAAGGCGGCTTCTGAATACGGAAGACTGGTAAGAGAGACAGCCAAGGCTATGAAGATCCTGGATCCGGGAGTGGAACTGGTTTCCTGCGGAAGTTCCTTAAATATTATGACTACATTTCCGGAATGGGAGGCCCGGTCGTTAGATGAGACGTATGAGTATGTGGATTACATTTCACTGCATCAGTATTTCGACGGTCATGAAAAGCCGGTAGAAAGTTTCCTGGCTCAGGCGGATGAGATGAGTGACTACATAAAGACTGTGACATCAGTCTGCGATTATATCAAGGCTAAAAAACGATCCTCCAGACAGCTTTATATCAGTTTTGATGAATGGGGCGTGTGGACCAGAGCGTCAAAGGAGACAGTGAGAGAGTGTGATGAGAGCCCCTGGCAGCAGGCGATGCCGATCAGCGAGATGGTATACAGTTTTCAGGATGCTTTGCTCTTCGGAGGAATGCTGCTGGCAATTCTAAAACATGCAGACCGTGTAAAAATTGCATGCCAGTCCCTTCTGACAAATGTCAGCGCTATGATTATGACGGAAAAGGGAGGTGCGATGTGGCTGCAGCCCATTTACTATCCATTTGCGGACACTGCAGCCTACGGCCATGGCTATGTCATGGACTGCCGTGTAACCACTGCTGCGCTCTCTCATGAGAAGGGAGAGATTCCGCTGCTGGATACAGCTGCGGTAGAGAATGGAGACGAAATTGCAGTATTTATGATTAACCGTTCTTCTTCGGAAGAGATGGAGGTATCTCTGGACTTACAGGGCTATGAGACTGAAACAGTACTGGAACACCGGGTTCTTTCTTCAGACGATCCAGAGGCCGTGAATTCGCCGGATCACCAGCCTGTGAGACCGGAATTGAAGGATGGCGCTGTCATAGATGGAGGAAAAGTTACAGTTGTGCTTGACAGGCTGTCATGGAATGTGTTACGAATAAAAGTTAAGTGAATGTTGCCGGAGCGTGTGGTGCAGTTCCGGTATAAATGTAAAAAATGAAACCGGAGGCATGATGCAAAATGGGTGTTACGACGAATGATATAGCGAGAATCTGTCAGGTTTCAAGAACGACCGTGATCCGGGCTCTGAATAATCAGGGGCGGATCAGCAAAGAGACGAAAGACAGAATCGTGAAAACCGCTGAAGAACTGGGGTACCGGCCAGATCTTCTGGCGAGAGGACTGGTTAAGGGAAAAACCATGTATATTGGTGTTGTAGTGTTCGATGTCAAGAACCAGTATTTTGCTCAGATGTTAAGCGCAATTGAGGCGGAGGCCCAGACAAGAGGCTACTGTGTAAACATCACGCTCCATGGCAAGAACAGGGAAAAAGAGATAGATCTAATTCGCAAACTGGTGGATTACCATGTGGATGGTCTGATTCTTTCTCCGGTTAACAAGGGAGAACACTTTAATAATTTTTTAAAGAGTCTGGATACACCGCTTATCGTTATCGGAAACAAGGTTTCGGATGAGATTCCATTTGTTGGAATCGATGAGCGGAGGGCGGCAAAGGAAGCGACAGATAAGATTCTGGATTCCGGATATGAGAGGGTGGTGTTTGTCTGTCCGCCTCTGGGAGAGTCCAGGGAAGGAAACAATTATACCCACGAGCAGCGTCTGGATGGTTTTCGTGAGGCAATGGCTGGCCGGTCTGTGGAGGCGGTGATTATAAGTTCGGAATATTATGAGAAAGAAGCGGCTTCTATTCTGGAGACAAATGACTGTAACACTGCGTTTTTCTGTTCCGGCGATATCTATGCCATGGATATTATGAAGCATTTGAAATCCTGTGGAAAACAGGCGCCGAGGGACTATGGAATCATGGGGTTCGATGATATCGAACTTCTGGAATATTTATCTCCGCGTTTATCCACTATCTATAATTCAGTGGAGGAAGTGGCGAAAAGGGCAGTGGAGCTTCTGTTTGATGAAATGGAAGGCCGTAAAATAGCCATGGAAACCTACGAACGCTACCGCCTTGTACAGGGAGAGACTTTGTAAACAGAGAGGATAAACATGGACAAAGATCATTATGTGTCAACGGAATATAACATTCCGCTGATTGAAAACAGGGCCGATCCGTACATTTGTAAACATGAGGATGGAACGTATTATTTTACTGCATCGGTTCCTGAATATGACAGAATTATACTGAGAAAAGCTGATACGATAGACGGCTTAAAAAGCGCGGCGGAAAAAACGCTTTGGGTCAGGCACGACAGCGGTCCTATGAGCTGTCACATATGGGCACCGGAAATTCATTACATATCCGGTGCCTGGTATATTTATTTTGCTGCCGGAGATAGGGATGATATCTGGAAAATCCGTCCTTATGTGTTGAGGAATAAGGGAAATCCCATGGAAGATGAATGGGAGGAACTGGGACCAATGAAGGCGGTGGAGGAACAGGAACCTGATAAGTTTTCGTTTCAGGACTTTTCTCTTGATATGACGGTGTTCCAATACCAGGAAAAATGGTACTGCGTATGGGCGGAGAAGGTCAATATCGGCAAGAAGATATCAAATCTGTATATTGCTGAGATGGAGACGCCAAACCGGCTGAAAACGGCACAGGTTCTCTTGAGCGCACCTGATTACGAATGGGAACGCCGGGGGTTCTGGGTGAATGAAGGCGCTGCTGTCTTAAAGAAGAATGGCAAACTGTTTCTGACTTATTCTGCCAGTTCAACAGGAGCCGACTACTGTATGGGGATGCTGAGTTTACGGAGAGGAGGAGATCCGCTTGATCCGCAGGACTGGACTAAATCAAGAAAACCAGTTGTAAAGACTGATGTGGAAAAGGGAATCTTTGGTCCGGGACATAATTGTTTTGTAAAATCCGAGGATGGTCTTACCGATATTATGGTATTCCACGCAAGGCAGTATGACAAAATTCAGGGAGATCCTCTGTATGATGAGAACCGGCATACCTATACACTTCCTGTGGAGTGGGATGAGAACGAGGAACCAGTGTTTCGCTTTCGTAAGAACCGGCGCCCCAATATTCTGATGATGGTAGTGGATCATCAGGCATTTTATGGTCATTCCAGGGTGCAAACGCCATATTTTGACCGGCTGGTGGAGGAAGGAGTGTCTTTTGAACGGTCTCAAGGCTGCACGTCGCGCTCCGCAGTTCAGCAAGAGATAATCTGCTGTTCAAACCGTATCAAAATGGTTCAAAAACCCCGGAAAATCAAGGTTTTCCGGGGTTTTACTGTATCTAAACGGGCTGATATAGTTTGACCAAATTTAGCAAAACGAGAGCCGTTTTCACCCAATTTTTAGTGGTCCGCAAGTGGTTAACCGGCCAAAAAGAGGGCAAAAAGAGGGTCAAGTGGTGCCCAAAGTGGTTAACCGAGAGCCGATTTTGTGGGTGTTTTGGGGGCTACTTTTCAGCCCTCTTTCCCCTCGTTTTTGGCTGTGGCAGTTTGGCATAGTTTGACCTAATTTGAATAATTGAATATGAATTTGATACAGCACTCAGTATAAAATGACTGGGTGCTTTTTTCATTTCAGGAACTCGTATTCCGGCGATAGAAAGAGCCGTCACTTCACTTTTTATTTTGGAGTGGCGGCTTTTTCTATTTCCAGAAGCAACAGAAACAATTAGAAATGAGGTGAAGTCAATGAACACGCAAATCATTGCCATTGCCAACCAGAAGGGCGGCGTTGGCAAAACCACCACCTGTGCCAATCTTGGAATCGGTTTGGCGCAGGCCGGAAAGAAAGTTCTGCTGATCGACGGAGACCCGCAAGGAAGCCTGACTATCAGCCTGGGCAATCCACAACCGGACAAGCTGCCCTTTACGCTGTCGGACGCTATGGGGCGTATCCTGATGGATGAGCCGCTTCGTCCCGGCGAGGGTATCCTGCACCACCCAGAGGGTGTAGACCTGATGCCTGCGGACATCCAGTTATCCGGTATGGAAGTATCCCTGGTAAATGCCATGAGTCGTGAGACTATCTTGCGGCAATATCTGGACACGCTGAAGGGGCAATACTCCCATATCCTCATCGACTGCCAGCCCTCCCTGGGGATGCTCACAGTCAATGCGCTGGCCGCTGCAAACAGGATCATAATTCCCGTTCAGGCGGAGTATCTGCCCGCCAAAGGGCTGGAACAGCTGCTCTCCACGGTAAACAAGGTAAAGCGGCAGATCAACCCCAAGCTCCAGATAGACGGTATCCTGCTGACGATGGTTGACAGCCGAACCAACTTTGCCAAAGAGATTTCCGCACTTTTGCGAGAGACCTATGGCAGCAAGATCAAAGTATTCGGCACAGAGATTCCCCATTCTGTCCGGGCAAAGGAAATCAGCGCCGAGGGAAAAAGCATTTTTGCCCATGATCCCGGCGGCAAGGTGGCAGAGGGCTACAAAAATCTGACGAAGGAGGTGTTGAAACTTGAAAAGCAGCGCGAAAAAAATAGAGCTGGCATCGGTAGATGATCTGTTCTCCACCGAAGAAGGCCGCCAGGATGCAAAGCTGGAAAAGATTCAGGAAATTCCGTTGTCTGAACTGCATCCGTTTAAGAACCACCCATTCAAAGTCAGGGATGACGAAGCCATGATGGAGACTGCTGACAGTATCAAGCAGTATGGCGTTCTGGTTCCGGCCATTGCCCGACCGGACCCGGAGGGCGGTTATGAGCTGGTAGCCGGACACAGGCGGCACAGAGCCAGTGAACTGGCAGAAAAGGAGACCATGCCGGTCATTGTTCGGGATTTGGATGATGATGCCGCTACAATCATTATGGTTGACAGCAATTTACAACGAGAAAGCCTGCTCCCCAGTGAAAGAGCATTTGCTTATAAAATGAAGCTGGATGCCATTAAGCACCAAGGAGCCAGGACGGATTTAACTTCGGCCCAAGTTGGGCCGAAGTTGACTGCGGCAGAAAAAATCGCGGAGAACAGTCCAGATAGCAAATCACAGATTAAGAGATTTATCCGTCTGACAGAGCTGATTCCTGAATTGATGGATATGGTGGATGAAAAGAAGATTGCCCTGAACCCTGCTTATGAGCTGTCCTTTCTCAAAAAGGAAGAACAGATAGACCTACTGGACGCGATGGACAGTGAACAGGCTACCCCTTCCCTTTCCCAAGCCCAGCGGCTCAAGAAATACAGCCAGGAGGGGCATCTGACCCTCGATATGATGCGTGTCATCATGGGTGAGGAAAAGAAAAGTGATCTGGACCGAGTGACATTTACCTCCGACACTTTGCGGAAATATTTCCCCAAAAGCTATACGCCCCAGCGGATGCAGGAAACCATTATCAAGCTGCTGGAGGCATGGCAGAAAAAGCGTCAGAGAGACCAGGAACGATGAAAGGAGCCGCCTATGAGGGATATTTCAGCCCGTGAGCTGAAAGGACACAACATTCTCGCCGTAGAGAGGTTTTGGGATAATACCCGCTGGATGATCGAGTTTTCCGTCCTGCGTCCCAGCACTGCTTACGGCAGCCCCGGAGATGAAATGCGGTTGTTTTTGACTGAGGACGGGTATCAGGCCGCCCTGCAAAGTCAACAGCGCCGGGAGATCAAAATCAAGCGTTATGCTCGTGTGATTGAGGGACATATCCTCGATTTCAAACCGGGAAAACGCCGCCGCTCATAAACCCATACAACGAAAGGAAAGGAATGACTATGTGTACGGTAAAGGAAATTCAAGAAGCAATCCGGGAAGATTGCAAATCTCAGCATGACATGGATTCAACGGATATTGACCGCGTGATGCAAACACTTCCTTTCGCCCAGGAGGAGCCATTTACAGAGGCGCGTCCCCAAAAGCCGCTGTTTTGGTTCTATGCAAGAAAATTTGAAAAGCGCTGAACACCGCAATTCTTTGAAATGAGGATTGCGGTTTTTTTGTACCCAAAATTCGGAAGGAGTGAGGTCGATGGCCGTTTTTCGCATTGAACGGACCCGTGATTATACCGTGATGAGCAATCATCATTTACGAAATGCAAATCTGTCGTTAAAAGCCAAGGGGCTGCTTTCCATGATGCTGTCTTTGCCAGAGGACTGGAATTACACTACCCGTGGCCTTGCAAAGATCTGTAAGGAAGGCGTGGATGCCATCGGTGCTGCCCTGCGTGAACTGGAAGGAGCCGGATATATCGTGCGCCATCAGAGACGCGATAAAAGTGGGCGGATTACAGATACCGAGTATGTCATCTATGAACAGCCCCAGCCAGATATGTCCCAGCCGGATACGGCTTCACCAGATACGGAAAACCCGGATATGGTAAGACCGGATATGGAAAAGCCCGCAGAATTAAATATAGAGAAATCAAATACAGAAAAATCAATTACTTATGGATCAAGTACCGATTCCATTCCCTTCCGGGAAACAGCGGCGGCAAGACCGCCGGAACGGAAAGGAAGGGATGCGATGTCTGTCACAGAGATAGAAAATTATCGGGAGTTGATTTTGGAGAATATCGAGTATGACTGCTTGAAGCAGCGTTATCCTCTCTACCTGGATGACCTGAATGAGATCGTAGAGCTGTTGGTCGAAACGGTCTGTGCCAAACGAAAGACCACCCGGATCTCTGGGGCAGACTTCCCTCACGAGATCGTGCGTTCCCGTTTTTTGAAACTGGACAGCTCCCACATCGAGTTTGTCATGGACTGTCTGCAAAAGAATACCACCCAGGTACGCAACATGAAGCAGTACCTGCTTGCGGTGCTGTTCAATGCGCCTACCACCATGAATAACCACTACACTTCACTGGTCAATCACGATATGCACGCAGGCGGCTGGTAAAGGCCGCCTTTTATCATGCCAAAGGAGGCACGACATGAACCAGATGGAAATTTTCAAAAACCCGGAGTTTGGCAGTATCCGTGTCATTGAGGAAAACGGCAAATACTTGTTCAGCGGAACGGATGTGGCTGCTGCGCTGGGGTACAGTAATCCCCGCGATGCAATTATCCGCCATTGTAGGTATGTCGTGAAACGCGACGCACCTCACCCACAAAGCCCCGACCGCAAAATCAGTATGACTTTTATCCCAGAAGGCGATTTGTACCGCCTGATCGTTCACAGCAAATTGCCATCGGCAGAGCGGTTTGAACGGTGGGTATTCGATGAGGTCCTGCCTACTATTCGTAAGCACGGGGCCTATCTCACAAAAGAGAAGCTGTGGGAGGTTGCCACTTCCCCGGAGGCTCTGATGAAGCTCTGCTCAGACTTGTTGGCTGAGCGTGAAGCGAATATTTCTCTGCGTAAGGAAAATGCACAGCTGGAGGGCAAAGCCGCTTTCTATGACCTGTTCATCGACTTAAAGCACAGCACCAATCTCAGGACTACCGCCAAAGAGTTGGATGTCCCGGAGCGCCGGTTTGTTCGGTTTCTGATAGAACGGCGGTTTGTGTACCGCACGGCATCCGGCAATGTGCTGCCTTATGCCAATGTGAAAAATGCAGGGCTGTTTTGCGTCAAAGACTACTGCAACCACGGTCATACCGGTTCCTACACGCTGGTCACGCCCCAGGGCAAGCTCTATTTTGCTCAGCTGCGGGAGATGATCTTGCTGGTCTTATAAGAACAGAAAGGAAGTGGGTTTTATGCAGGAAGGAAAAACAATCGGTCAGCTGATGGAGGAAATGCGTCAGAAAGCCGGGGCGCAGAACTATCACGGCCATGACTACATGGATCTTCAGCGATTTGCGGAGAACACCCGGCACATGATTATTTTTGATGTGCTGACGAATGACTCCCCGGTGGGCTGGAAAGGAGAACGAACCCGCCTGTTTTTGTCAGATATAGGCTATGAAAAAGCTCTGGACAGTCAGGCAAAGGGGCAGATCAAGATTCTCAGCCATGCAAAGGTCAGAAATGGAGATTTGTTTTATGACCACAAAGAACAGATACGATAGGAGGAATCTGATATGAATGAGGAAAAGAAAGTCCCCTTCAAGTGGGAATATGGGGAAGAAACCATATCGCTGCAACTTGGGATGTATGCGAATAATCAGCGGCTTTATATCGGCATGATTACCCATACAGAAGATGGAGCAGAACCGTTTGCAGATATGACGGTGAACCTACCGGGATATTCCCTGGACCCCGGAGAGGCGTTTATTTCCGGTGACATCAGCAAGGACCTGCTGCGATTCATCAAAGAGAACAAATTGGGGAAGGTGCTTCCCTATCAGGTGCAGTCCGGTTATGGAAAATATTCTGCCGTTGCCTTTGATCTGGAGAAGTTGAAGGTATTTGATCCCAAAGGTGTGGCAGAGTTTCGGGAAGAGTGGAATTTGCCGGATAAGAAGCCGGTAAAGAAAAAGAGCCGCGGGATGGAGCGATGAAGAAATATTTTCTCCGGCGGCTGGTGGTCCCGCCTTAGAAGAAAATGCACCACCCCTGCACATTTTGTGGAAAGGAGGCGATGAAAATGCAGGAAGAAGTGGAAAACAGAACTTTAACGCTGGTTGTCAGTGGAACAAAGTTCACCGGCAGGCTGCTCAAAGCCGCCATCAGCAAGTACATGGCCCACTGCAAGGAAAAGAAGCTGCAAAAGCAAAGAAGCCGTGACGCTCCTGTGACACCCCACGGAAAACAGACCGTCAAGCAGCTCATTGGTCAGAATCAGGGGATCTCCAATATCGAGATCACAGACCCTTCCATCAAGGAATTTGAGAAGATCGCCCGGAAATATGGTGTGGACTATGCGGTGAAGAAAGACCGCAGTAGCTCCCCACCCAAGTACCTGATCTTTTTCAAAGGCCGTGACGCCGATGCGCTGACCGCTGCATTTACCGAGTACACCAGCAAAAAGGTCAAGAAGGCCGAGAAAACAGAACGCCCGTCTGTGCTGGCAAAACTCAGTCAGTTCAAAGAGATGGTCAAAAATGCCGTGGTGGACCGCACCAAGCGAAAGGAGCTGGAACGATGAAAAAGCAGTTTGACATCAAAAAGCTCGTTTTGCTGAACCTGCCCTATCTCCTGATGGGGCTGTTTACTACCAACTTCGGGGAGGCATGGCGACTGGCTCAGGGGGCAAATGCTTCAGAGAAATTCCTTTCCCTGTTTGCTGTCCTGCCTGGGGCGCTGCAAAGCTTCTGGCCCAGCCTGCACCCGCTGGATCTGCTGGTGGGGCTGTGCTGCGGTGCTGGCCTGCGTCTGGCGGTGTATCTCAAAAGTAAAAACGCCAAGAAGTACCGTCACGGCATGGAGTATGGTTCTGCCCGTTGGGGAACCCGTGAGGATATTGCTCCCTACATCGACCCGGTGTTCCAGAACAATGTCATTCTCACAAAAACCGAAAGCCTGACCATGAACAGCCGCCCCAAGGACCCAAAGACCGCCAGAAACAAAAATGTGCTGGTGATCGGCGGCTCCGGTTCCGGTAAGACCCGCTTCTGGCTCAAACCAAGTGCGCCCGTAAGGGCGGTATAAATCCTACCTTGAGCAAGTAGTAGGTAAAAGTATCAAGCGGCATTGTGCCGCAACCTATCATTCCCCGTCTTACCCCAAAAGGGAAACCGGAGGGCGACCATAGCATGACGGAGGACACGGGGCGCTGAAGCCTCAGAAGCGCCGGCGTGACGGAATGAAAATCCACGTATGAGGATGGAAGCTAGACTGCTTGAATGACAGCCTGAAATCGGGACCAAGAGCGTACCCCTGACGTAGAGAGGTTGTACTCGTCAGTGTTCCTGACAGTCGCATTGTTTGGCTATGCGGCTGCTGATACTCGGAGCAGGTTCAGCCACGGGAAAGTGGAAAAAGGCGAACGTCACATACCGACAACGTGGAACGCTTGTTTATACCGTACTAAACGGGGATTGCCTAAAGTGAAATGCCGAAAGGCTATGAAAACGCTGAAATGCGGGGTTCTGAATATTCACCATGGCAACAGAGTTCCCATAGTAGTCTGCGGACGGGAAAGCCGTCTACATGGCAAAGGGGAACAGTGAATCATTTTCAAAACAGAAAGGATGGTGTGTGAGACACTATGAGAAATCCGATTCATGTCTTGAAAAGCCTTGAAGAAAAGGCAAGTGTAAGTAACAACAAATATGAAAGATTATATCGCAACCTATACAATCCAGAGTTCTATCTCCTTGCATATGCGAACATTGCGAAATCGCAGGGGAGCATGACGCAGGGGGTAGACGGGCAGACGCTGGACAACATGAGCCTGCCGAGAATTAACCGGATTATTGAATCCATACGCAACAGGACATATCAGCCAAAGCCTGCAAAAAGAAAGTACATTCCTAAAAAGAACGGGAAACTTCGCCCGTTGGGAATCACTTCTACTGATGATAAGTTAGTGCAGGAAGTGGTCAGAATGATTCTTGAAGCAATCTATGAGCCGACATTCAGCAACAATTCACACGGTTTCAGACCAAAAAGAAGCTGTCACACGGCACTTACGCAAGTGAAGAAAAACTTCACAGGTGTTACATGGATTGTCGAGGGAGACATTAAGGCGTGCTTTGATAACTTCGACCATCATGTGTTGGTTGAATTACTGCGGAAAAGGATTTCAGACGAGGCTTTTATCGGTCTAATCTGGAAGTTCCTGAAAGCCGGATATATGGAACAATGGCAGTACAACTGCACCTACTCCGGTGTTCCGCAGGGCAGCGGTATCAGTCCGATATGTGCAAACATCTACCTCAGCGAACTGGACAACTATATGCAGGAATACAAAGAAAAGTATGATTGCGAGCCAGAACGCAGAAGGACGACCAGAGAATACGAGCGGGCGTCCCGGAGATACAGAAAGGCACGTAAAGCGTTAATGGGCGCAGAAAAATCAACTCCTGAACTGGTAAAAGAATTTAAGGATTCCAGAAGGAAGAAGATGAATCAGCACTATTACAATCCGTTTGAGGAAGGCTTCAAGAAAATCCAGTACAACCGTTACGCCGATGATTTTGTAATTGGCGTTATCGGCTCCAAAAAGGACGCAGAAAAAATCAAGGAAGATGTAAAAATCTTTCTCCAAGAAAAACTGCATTTGGAAATGTCCGAGGAAAAGACGAAAGTCACCCATTCCAGTAAGCCGGTACGCTATCTGGGGTACGATTTCAAAGTAATCCATTCCAAGAACATGAAGCGTTGTAAAAACGGCGACATGAAACGGGTGTGGTATGGAAAAGTATTCCTGTATATGCCGAAAGAAAAATGGATTAAAAAAGCGATGGAACGGGGAGCGATACAGGTGAAACGCAACAATGACACAGGCAAAGAAATGTGGCGTCCTATGCCAAGGAAAGACCTGATGAACCGCAGCGATGCAGAGATTGTGTCTACTTTCAATTCCGAAATTCGAGGGTTATATAACTTCTATCGGATAGCAGAAAACGTAGGCGCATTGCACAAGTATTACTACATGGTGCGGTACAGCATGTTAAAAACTCTGGCAGGAAAGCACAGAACGAATGTCAGTGTTATTAAGAAGCGGCACATGGTAAACGGAGTACTGAGAATCCCATACGATACAACTAAGGGACGTAAATACTGCGAATTTTACCATGATGGATTCAGAAAGCACAGCGACGGCTATGACAATGTGGCAGACGTTATGCCGAGTTATAGGAAATATGACAGCAGGCACACGATAGTAAACCGCATAAAAGCCGGAGTATGCGAGATTTGCGGGGAACATGCAGACTATTTATGTATGCACCACGTAAGAACGCTGAAATCGCTGAAAGGCAGGGATATATTTGAGCAGAAAATACTGAAAATGAGAAGAAAATCTCTGGCTCTCTGCCCTGACTGCTTTGAACTCTTACACGAAACCAAAGAATCAAGGTGATTCATGGAAAGCCGGATACGCTGAGAGGTGTACGTCCGGTTTGGGAGGCGGCTCCCTGAAACCTACTGATGAAAGTCAGCAAGGCGCAGGGTGCCTACCTCATATCTGATGCAGATGCACAGTTCTTATGTGGTCACAGACCCAAAGGGAACCATTTTGGTGGAGTGCGGGAAAATGCTCCAAAGGGGCGCACCCAAACTGGGAAAGGACGGAAAGCCCATGAAGGATAAGCACGGCAAGGTCATTTATGAGCCGTACCGCATCAAGGTTCTAAATACCATCAACTTCCGAAAATCAATGCACTATAACCCTTTCGCCTATATCCATAGCGAAAAGGACATCTTGAAGCTGGTCACAACGCTGATCGCCAATACCAAAGGCGAAGGCAAGGCCGGGGACGATTTTTGGGTCAAAGCAGAGACCTTGCTGTATTGCGCGCTGATTGGGTATATCCACTATGAGGCTCCGGTAGAGGAGCAGAATTTCTCTACCCTCATTGAGTTCATCAACGCCATGGAGGTCCGGGAGGATGACGAGGAGTTCAAAAATCCCGTGGATCTGATGTTTGACGCATTGGAAGCAGAAAAGCCAAACCACTTTGCGGTGCGCCAGTATAAGAAATATAAGCTGGCGGCAGGAAAAACAGCCAAGTCGATCCTGATTTCCTGTGGTGCGCGCCTTGCGGTATTCGACATTGCAGAGCTGCGTGAGGTCACAGCCTATGATGAGCTGGAGCTGGACACTCTGGGAGACCAGAAAACTGCCCTGTTCCTCATTATGAGTGATACAGATGACAGCTTTAACTTCCTGATCTCTATGTGCTACACCCAGCTGTTTAATCTGCTCTGCGAAAAAGCCGACGATGTGTATGGCGGCAGGCTCCCGGTCCATGTGCGCTGTCTCATTGACGAGTGCGCCAATATCGGCCAGATCCCTAAGCTGGAAAAGCTGGTGGCCACCATCCGAAGCCGTGAGATTTCCGCCTGTCTGGTGTTGCAGGCACAGAGTCAGCTCAAGGCGATCTATAAGGATAACGCAGATACCATCATCGGTAACATGGATACATCCATCTTCCTGGGCGGTAAAGAGCCGACTACCCTCAAAGAGCTGGCTGCCGTGCTGGGCAAGGAAACCATCGACACCTACAATACCGGAGAGAGCCGTGGACGGGAAACCTCCCATTCACTCAACTATCAAAAATTGGGGAAAGAGCTGATGAGCCAGGATGAGCTTGCTGTTATGGATGGAGGCAAGTGTATCCTCCAGCTGCGCGGTGTGCGTCCTTTCCTTTCGGATAAGTACGACATCACCAAGCACCCCAATTTCAAGTACACTGCCGACGCGGATGACAAGAACGCTTTTGATATTGAAGCATTCTTGTCCGCAAGGCTGAAACTCAAGCCCAATGAGGTCTGCGATGTATATGAAGTAGACACAAAGGGCGCTTAATTTCGTTCCGCTTTAGAAGGGAGTGATCTTATCTATTCGCCGCACCTGCCCTCTATGGGCCATTGGCGTACAAAGCGGACAATCGCAAGAAAAAATAATGAAAAAGGAGGACAGCCGGAATCATGCCCCCCGGAAACCGGGCGGCAGATTGTTCCGGCTTTTGTATGCCTATGAAACATGACAAACCTATTTTTTAATCAGATTCCGGCTAACAAACTATATGGCATTTTTTGAACAGGCAATCACCGTTCTTCAGACCCTCGTTATCGCGCTCGGTGCCGGTCTCGGTATCTGGGGCGTTATCAACCTGCTGGAAGGTTACGGCAACGACAACCCCGGCGCCAAGAGCCAGGGCATGAAGCAGCTCATGGCCGGTGCTGGTGTAGCCGTAGTCGGCATGGTCCTTGTACCTCTGCTCTCCGGGCTTTTCTCTGTCTAAGCGTCTCCGTATGAAATCCTTGCCGCTCCCGCAGCTTTGCGGGGGCGGCGGAAAGGAGGTTGACACCGTATGGATTTCTTACTTGAAGCCCTGACAAATTGGCTGAAAGAAATGCTGGTGGGCGGTATTATGAGCAACCTTTCGGGGATGTTTGACAGTGTAAATCAGCAGGTCGCGGATATATCCGTACAGGTAGGCCAGACCCCACAGGGATGGAATGGCAGTATTTTCAGCATGATTGAGAATCTGTCCAACTCCATCATGGTGCCGATTGCAGGTGTGATTCTGGCTATCGTGATGACCGTAGACCTGATCCAGATGATTGCAGACAAGAACAACCTGCATGATGTGGATACCTGGATGATTTTCAAGTGGGTGTTCAAATCAGCTGCCGCCATCCTCATTGTCACAAACACATGGAATATCGTGATGGGCGTCTTTGATATGGCGCAGAGCGTGGTGGCGCAGGCGGCAGGGATTATCAATTCGGATGCGTCCATTGACATTTCCTCAGTTATGACCGATCTGGAACCGAGGCTGATGGAAATGGATCTGGGACCGCTGTTCGGACTGTGGTTCCAATCCCTCTTTATTGGCATTACTATGTGGGCGTTATATATCTGTATCTTTATCGTTATTTATGGCCGTATGATCGAAATCTACCTTGTGACTTCGGTGGCTCCCGTTTCAATGGCTGCAATGATGGGTAAAGAATGGGGCGGTATGGGACAGAATTACCTCCGATCCCTGCTGGCGCTGGGCTTTCAGGCGTTTCTCATTATCGTCTGCGTGGCAATTTATGCTGTGCTGGTGCAGAACATCGCTCTGGAAGATGACATCATCATGGCAATCTGGAGCTGCGTGGGCTACACCGTACTGCTATGTTTTACGCTGTTCAAAACCGGCAGTCTCGCCAAATCAGTCTTTCAGGCGCACTAAAACGGAAGGAGGTTTCTACATTGGCTTATGTACCCGTACCCAAGGACTTAACAAAAGTCAAAACAAAGGTCATGTTCAATCTGACCCGAAGGCAGCTGGTCTGCTTTACCGCCGGGGCGCTTGTAGGCGTACCGCTGTTCTTGTGGCTCCGTGAGCCTGCGGGAAACAGCATGGCTGCCATGTGTATGATGCTGGTCATGATGCCCTTCTTCCTGCTGGCTATGTACGAAAAGCATGGACAGCCCCTGGAAAAGATCGTGGGCAACATTCTCAAAGTAGCTGTGATCCGTCCAAAGCAGCGTCCCTACCAGACCAATAACTTTTATGCCGTATTAAAGCGGCAGGAAATGCTCGATAAGGAGGTGTATGACATTGTTCACCGCAATAAAAAAATGGCTGCATCGGATGTTCGGAAAAACCGAGAAAAAAACTGTGCAGCCGGTAAAGACAAAGAAAAAGCTGTCCCGCGCCGATAAGAAGCAGATCGAAGCGGCCATTGCCCGCGCTAACCGCACGGACAAAAAAGGAAAATCTGCGCAGGACAGTATCCCTTATGAACGGATGTGGCCGGATGGAATCTGCCGAGTATCGGACAGCCACTACACAAAGACCATCCAGTTTCAGGACATCAACTATCAGCTCTCCCAAAACGAAGATAAGACGGCAATCTTTGAGGGGTGGTGTGATTTCCTCAATTATTTTGACAGCTCAATTCATTTCCAGCTGTCTTTTTTGAACCTTGCGGCATCGGAGGAGACCTTTGCTAACTCCATTTCCATCCCGCCCCAGAGGGATGCCTTTGACAGTATCCGCGAGGAATACACCACAATGCTGCAAAATCAGCTGGCCAGAGGTAACAACGGTCTCATCAAGACCAAATACCTGACTTTTGGTATCGACGCAGACAGCATCAAAGCTGCCAAGCCCCGTCTGGAGCGTATTGAGACCGATATACTTAATAACTTCAAGCGTCTTGGTGTAGCTGCCAGAACGCTGGACGGTAAAGAAAGGCTTTCTCAGCTTCATGCAGTATTCCACATGGATGAACAGCTCCCATTTCAGTTTGAATGGGACTGGCTGGCTCCTTCCGGTCTGTCCACGAAGGATTTTATTGCACCAAGCTCCTTTGAGTTCCGCACCGGCAAGCAGTTCCGTATGGGCAAGAAATACGGGGCTGTTTCTTTTTTGCAGATTCTCGCACCGGAGCTGAATGACCGTCTGCTGGCTGATTTTTTGGATATGGAAAGCTCGCTCATTGTGAGTATGCACATTCAGTCGGTGGATCAGGTGAAAGCCATTAAGACGGTAAAGCGCAAGATTACCGACCTGGACCGCAGTAAGATCGAGGAACAGAAAAAAGCAGTTCGTGCCGGATACGACATGGACATCATTCCATCCGACCTTGCTACCTACGGCAGTGAAGCGAAAAAACTCTTGCAGGATTTGCAGAGCCGCAACGAGAGAATGTTCCTTTTAACCTTTCTGGTGCTGAACACAGCGGACAATCCCCGTCAGCTTGGCAACAACATCTTTCAGGCAGGCTCCATTGCCCAGAAGTATAACTGTCAGCTGACCAGGCTGGACTTCCAGCAAGAAGAAGGGCTGATGAGCTGTCTGCCCCTGGGACTCAATCAGATTGAGATCCAGCGAGGACTGACCACCAGTTCTACGGCTATCTTTGTACCGTTCACCACACAGGAATTATTCCAGAACGGCAAAGAAGCTCTGTACTACGGCATAAACGCCCTGTCCAACAACCTCATCATGGTAGACAGAAAGCTGCTGAAAAACCCCAACGGCTTGATTTTGGGTACGCCAGGTTCCGGTAAGTCCTTCAGCGCAAAACGAGAAATCGCCAACTGCTTTTTGCTTACCAATGATGATGTTATCATCTGTGACCCGGAAGCGGAGTACGCACCTCTTGTTGAGCGTCTGCATGGGCAGGTCATCAAGATCTCGCCTACCTCCACCAACTACATCAATCCGATGGACCTGAACCTGGACTACTCGGATGATGAAAGCCCACTGTCCCTCAAGTCTGATTTTATCCTCAGCTTGTGTGAGCTGATCGTGGGCGGTAAGGAGGGCTTGCAGCCGGTGCAGAAAACCATCATCGACCGCTGTGTGCGTCTGGTCTATCAGACTTACCTCAATGACCCGCGCCCGGAGAATATGCCCATACTGGAGGACCTATATAACCTGCTTCGGGAACAGGAGGAAAAGGAAGCCCAGTATATCGCTACGGCCCTTGAAATCTATGTAACCGGCTCCCTCAATGTGTTCAACCACCAGAGCAATGTGGACATCAACAACCGCATTGTCTGCTATGACATCAAGGAACTGGGCAAGCAGCTCAAGAAAATCGGTATGCTGGTGGTACAGGATCAGGTGTGGAACCGCGTTACCATTAACCGCGCTGCCCACAAGTCCACCCGTTACTACATCGACGAGATGCACCTGCTTTTGAAGGAGGAACAGACCGCTGCCTATACAGTGGAAATCTGGAAGCGATTCCGAAAATGGGGCGGAATCCCGACAGGTATCACCCAGAATGTCAAAGACCTTTTGAGCAGCCGCGAGGTAGAGAACATCTTTGAAAACTCCGACTTCGTGTATATGCTCAACCAGGCAGGCGGAGACCGTCAGATACTTGCCAAGCAGCTGGGCATTTCCACGCACCAGCTTAGCTATGTGACCCACTCCGGTGAGGGCGAGGGCCTGCTGTTCTATGGCTCCACAATTCTGCCTTTCGTGGACCACTTCCCGAAGAATACCGAGCTGTACCGCATTATGACCACCAAACCCCAGGAACTGAAAAAGAAGGAGGATGAATGATGATGAACCCCAACATTTTGAATCAAAACCCGTTGATGTTTTTTGACAGGGCGGTAAATGCCCAGCGCAGCCAGCTGCTTACGGTCATGGCCGATGCGGTAAGTGAGTGCCGCACGGCGGCAGATCAGGCAGCCGAACTGAATGAGACCGGTCAGGTGGGGCTGCTCCGTCTGGCAGAGATCTGGAGCACCATCCGTGCCAAGGAAGGTATGGGTGGTCTGGTTCTGGAAGGAACCGAAGCGAAAATCCTGTCCGATGTGGTGGCACAGTTTTACGCCTACCTGTCCGGTTGTATGTTCAACGATCCTGTGGGAATGGCCATTTATGCAGAGCTGCACTACATGATGTCCTCCCTCATGCTGGGAGAATGGTTTGAATAAGGAGCCGCGCCTGCGCTTTACTGATGAGGAACGGTCTGACCCTGCACTGGAAAAGCCGATCCGTAAAGCGGAGAAAGCTGCGGCCAGAGCAGATAAGGCGCAGGCCAATATCCCAAAGAAAAAGGTCAGGCAGACGGTCATTGACCCGGATACCGGAAAAAAGACCTCGAAGCTGACCTTTGAGGACAAGAAAAAGCCACCCTCCAAAGTTTCTCAAGGAGTCAGGGAAGCTCCCGTCCATCTGGTCGCGGGCAAGCTCCACAAAGAGATCCGAGAAACAGAGCAGGACAATGTGGGCGTGGAAAGCGCCCACAAGTCCGAGGAGGTGGTGGAGACCGGCGCTTATCTGGTGCGGGAGGGCTATCGCAGCCACAAGTTGAAGCCGTACCGCAAAGCAGCACAGGCAGAGCGCCAACTGGAAAAGGCAAATGTAAATGTTCTGTACCAGAAATCTTTGCAGGAAAATCCCCAGTTTGCCAGCAATCCGCTTTCCCGCTGGCAGCAAAAGCAGACCATCAAAAAGCAGTATGCCGCCGCCAAACACGGCGGTCAGACTGCCGGAAATACCGCTCAGGCTGCGTCCAAAACCGGAAAAGCCGCAAGGACGGTAAAAGAAAAGGCACAGCAGGCAGGGGCATTCGTCATGCGCCACAAGAAGGGTTTCCTGATGGCAGGGGTTTTGTTCCTCATTACCTGTATGCTGATGAATACCATGTCCTCCTGCTCCATGATGGCGCAGAGCATCGGTTCCGTTCTCTCCGGCACCACCTATCCGTCGGATGACCCGGAAATGCTGGCGGTGGAAGCAGATTATGTAGCCAGAGAAGTCCAGTTGCAGGAGGAAATCGACAACATTGAAAGCAGTCACCCAGGGTATGACGAGTATCGCTATGACCTTGGTATGATCGGCCATGACCCTCATGAGCTGGCAGCATTTCTCTCTGCCGTCTTGCAAGGCTACACCCGGCAGAGCGCTCAGGCAGAGCTGGTGCGTGTGTTTGCAGCACAGTATCAGCTGACGCTTACTGAGGAAGTGGAGATTCGCTACCGCACGGAGACCTCAACCGACCCGGAGACCGGCGAGACCACCTCAGAAGAAGTTCCCTATGAGTATTACATTTTGAATGTGAAACTCGCCAGCAAGCCCATTTCCGCTGTGGTGTCGGAACTTCTGACCACGGAGCAGATGAAAATGTATCAGGTTTACCGGCAGACCATGGGCAATAAGCCGCTGTTGTTTGGCGGCGGCTCCCCTGATACCAGCGGCTCGGAAGATCTGTCCGGTGTGCAGTTCATTAACGGTACCCGCCCCGGCAATCCTCAGCTGGTGGAACTGGCCAAGCGTCAGGTGGGCAATGTGGGCGGTTATCCCTACTGGAGCTGGTACGGCTTTGACTCCCGTGTGGAATGGTGCGCCTGCTTCGTATCCTGGTGCTATAACCAGGCAGGAAAAAGTGAACCGCGCTTTGCAGGCTGTGAGTGGCAGGGCGTTCCGTGGTTCCAGTCTCATGGACAGTGGGGCGCAAGAGGCTATAACAATCTGGCTCCCGGTGATGCCATTTTCTTTGACTGGGATTTGGATGGGACAGCAGACCATGTAGGTATCGTGATCGGTACGGATGGCAGCCGTGTTTATACCGTGGAGGGAAATTCCGGCGATGCCTGCAAGATCAAAAGTTATGACCTGAATTATCAAAGCATTAAGGGCTACGGCCTGATGAACTGGTAACAGAGATTTTTAAGAAGGAGTGATAGACGATGGCAAAGAACAAAATTGAGCGCATTGACCAGGAGATTACAAAGGTCCGTGAGAAGATCGCAGAGTATCAGGAAAAGCTCAAGGCGCTGGAAGCACAGAAAACCGAGGCAGAAAATCTGGAGATCGTCCAGATGGTGCGCGCCCTGCGTATGACCCCGACCCAGTTGAGCGCCATGCTGTCCGGTGGCACAGTTCCCGGAAGTTTGGCTGATGACAATAATGAACAGGAGGAAAACAGCTATGAGGAATAAACGATTGCTCCGAACACTTTCCGCCTTTTGCCTGACAATGGTTGTGGCATTTGGCTTTACGATCCCTGCTTTTGCACAGGGGTCAGAACAGGCTCCGGCGGCACCGGCAGAGGATTCCACCAATGACAGCAATGTGATTGTGGAAGAAACAGAACCAGCACCGGCACTTACACCGGAGGGGAATGCGGCACTGGTGGATGATTTTGGAGGCAATAAGCAGCTTATTACTGTTACCACCAAGGCTGGAAATTACTTTTACATCCTGATTGACAGGGCGAATGAGGATAAAAAGACTGCTGTTCACTTTCTGAATCAGGTGGATGAAGCGGATTTGATGGCACTGATGGAAGATGAAAATGTCAAAGAGAAGCCGTCTGCTGTGTGTAGCTGCACGACAAAATGTGAAGCAGGGGCAGTCAATACGGCTTGTCCGGTCTGTGCAACTGATAAGAGTAAATGTACGGGCAAAGCACCGGAACCTCCGGCAGAAACACCGGAGCCGGAAAAAGAGAAGCCTGCCGGACTGAACCCGGCTGCGATAGTCCTTTTGCTGGCTCTGCTTGGAGGCGGTGGCGTATTTGCCTACTTGAAGCTCGTTAAGAATAAGCCTAAGACCAAGGGCAATGACAGTCTGGACGATTATGATTATGGCGAGGAAGATTCCGAGGAATGGGAAACCGAGGATGAGGAGTCGGACGAGCCGGACGCTGATGGGGGCAGCACAGAAGAAGATGATGAGGACAGTGTGAAATGACCCGTTTCACAGACAGTCCCTATGAACGCATGATGACACGCAGGCCGGAGGGCGGGAAGGAAATTTCCCGTCCTCCTTCTTTACCCCACAACCACCCCTGCTATGGTTGCGGGAATTATGGAAGTCCCTGTGTAGGTATCTGCCATCGTGAGATGGAACGATGGCTCGAAGAAAGGAAACGAAAAAAATGAGTGTTCTGATTATATTTATCAAGCTGATTGCTGTTTTTGACCTGCTGGTAATTGCTGTGTATTTTGGCGGCGACATTCTTTCTACCATGTTAAACAAACTTCAGAGAAAGCCAAAGCAAGATGACCCCTTTGATTTCTCCTTAGATACCATGACAGTTTCATTGTCCATAGATTCTATCCGTCAGCTTTATTCCGGTGACGCGGCAGATTTTGTGGAAGATAAGATTCTGCCAAATGCGGAGAAAACGATGGCTGTTTTGACGGACCAGGAACAGGCAGCAGCCCGTCTGCTCTTATCTGCCCTGATCGGTTTTCTTGCAGCAGAAGCTCCTATGGATGAACAGAGCTTTCCTATGGTAATGGAACTTCTGAACTGTATGGAGGGTGAAAAAGAGGATGGTTGTCAGGATGCAGTAGAAAGTTTGCTTGAAGATGCTGTCCGCAATACCCACCGCCATGAAGAATATTACAGCAATTATCAACGCTACCAGCTGATGCAGGTGGATAAAACTCGTGTCATTTTGGCTTGCCGCATCATCATCAATGACCTGCTGGGGAAACTGTACCGCTATGACTACCGGTTTGGTTATAACCTGCTTCTGGATGAGGAAAACAGCATTGAGAAAAAACTGCACACGCCTGTGCGGGAAGAATGGGAGGTTGAAGAATATGAAGCTGGTGATTGCTGAAAAACCATCAGTTGCCCAGAGTTTGGCGGCGGTGATCGGTGCAACTGCCCGTAAGGACGGGTATCTGGAGGGCAACGGCTGGCGTGTCAGCTGGTGTGTGGGCCATCTGGCCGGTCTTGCGGACGCAGACAGCTATGACCCCAAGTACGCCAAGTGGCGATATGATGACCTGCCTATTCTGCCGGAGCATTGGCAGATGGTGGTGGGAAAGGATAAGAAAAAGCAGTTTGATATTCTCAAAAAGCTGATGAACGCCCCGGATGTGACGGAGGTAGTAAATGCCTGCGATGCCGGACGCGAGGGCGAGCTGATCTTCCGCAGCGTCTACGAGCTGGCAGGCTGCCAAAAGCCCATGAAACGCCTCTGGATTTCTTCGATGGAGGACTCCGCCATAAGGGAAGGCTTTGCAAACCTGCGCCCCGGTGCGGACTATGACGGGCTTCGGGATGCTGCTCTTTGCCGCGCTAAGGCCGACTGGCTGGTGGGGATCAATGCCACAAGGCTGTTTTCCGTGCTGTACCACCGCACCCTCAACATCGGGCGCGTGATGTCCCCAACCCTGGCGCTCATTGTCCAGCGAGAAGCTGAGATCGACACCTTTAAGCCAGTTCCCTTTTATACCGTGGCGCTGGAGCTGCCCGGTCTTACCGTATCCGGGGAGCGCATGGCGGATAAGGCTGCTGCCGAGCAGCTGAAAGAAGCCTGTCAGGGTGCAGCTGCCACAATCAAAAAGGTGGAGTGCAAGGAAAAGTCCGAAAAGCCGCCTGCCCTTTATGACCTGACTACTCTGCAAAGAGATGCCAACCGCCTGCTTGGATTTACAGCCCAGCAGACCCTGGACTATCTGCAAAGCCTGTATGAAAAGAAGCTTTGCACCTATCCCCGTACTGACAACCGCTATCTGACCGGCGATATGGTAGACAGCCTGCCAGTGCTGGTGAATCTGGTTGCCAATGCTATGCCGTTTCGCAAAGGGATCGCCATTACCTGTGATCCGCAGACGGTCATCAACGATAAGAAAGTAACCGACCACCACGCAGTAATCCCTACCAGAAATCTCAAGGATGCAGACCTTTCTGCCCTTCCTGCGGGAGAAAAAGCAGTGCTGGAGCTGGTGGCCCTGCGTCTGCTGTGCGCCGTAGCCCAGCCCCATATCTATTCGGAAACCGTTGTGATTGCAGCGTGTGCCGGTGGGGAGTTTACCGCCAAAGGAAAAACGGTGAAGCATCCCGGATGGAAAGCACTGGAGGACGCTTACCGTGCCAAAATGAAGGATGCAGAGCCGAAAAAAGATGGCGCAGAGAAAGCCCTGCCGGAGCTGACCGAAGGACAGACCCTTTCGGTTGCTGCTGCAATCGTCAAAGAAGGCAAAAGCAGTCCGCCCCAGCACTTTACGGAGGACACCCTATTGTCCGCGATGGAGACTGCCGGAAAAGAGGATATGCCGGAGGATGCCGAGCGAAAAGGTCTGGGGACACCGGCAACCCGTGCCGGTATTTTGGAAAAGCTGGTATCTGCCGGTTTTCTGGAACGAAAAAAGAGTAGGAAAACGGTGCAGCTTCTCCCTTCCCACGATGCAGTTTCCCTTATCACCGTTCTGCCGGAACAGCTGCAATCACCGCTTTTGACTGCCGAGTGGGAGTACCGCCTGGGCGAGATCGAGCGCGGGCAGCTTGCCCCGGAGGAGTTTCTGGATGGGATCAGCACCATGCTGAAAGATCTGGTGGGGACTTATCAGGTCATCAAGGGAACCGAGTACCTGTTCTCCCCGCCCCGTGATGTGGTAGGCAAATGCCCTCGCTGCGGCGGTGAAGTTGCAGAACTGCAAAAAGGCTTCTTCTGTCAGAATGATTCTTGCAAATTTGCAATCTGGAAAAATAACAAATGGTGGGCTGCCAAGAAAAAACAGCCGACCAAGGCTGTGGTGTCTGCACTGCTGAAAGATGGCCGTGTCCGTGTAACGGGCCTATATTCTGAGAAAACTGGCAAGACCTACGATGCCACTGTGGTTTTGGAGGACGATGGACAGTACGCCAACTTTAAGCTGGAATTTGACCAGCGGAAAGGAGGCAGCCGATGAAGCTCTCTTTAGTGGAACGGGAAACCATTTTCCTCTATAACCAGGCAGAACCAATGGCTGAGGTCTACACCCACGATCCCCGTCTGATGGAGAAGCTGGAACTGCTGGCAAAAAAGCACCCCGACCAGATCACCCGAAAGGACGCCCATAACTTTACCGTCCCCAAGCGGTGTGTATCAGTCAGGGAGCCATACAGCGCAGAACGCCGCAAAGCTGCCAGTGAGCGTGCGAAAGCTGCCGGATACCAGCCCCCTGTGAGAAAGTCCAGCAGTTAAAGGCACATGGCAGAGAATGTATTTGAAGCAGTCAAGCAGTCTGTCAGCACCAGAGAAGCAGCAGAGTTTTATGGGATCGAGGTCAAACGAAATGGTATGGCCTGCTGTCCCTTTCACGATGATAAGAACCCCAGCATGAAGGTAGACCAGCGGTTCCACTGCTTTGGCTGCGGTGCAGATGGGGATGTGATCGACTTTACCGCAAAGCTCTTTGACCTCTCCTCAAAAGAAGCGGCGGAGAAACTGGCACAGGACTTTGGCCTGATCTATGACAGTCAGGCTCCTCCCCGCAGGAAGTATGTCCGGCAGAAAACCGAGGCACAAAAGTTTCGGGAGGACCGGCAGCGGTGTTATCGCGTACTGTCCGATTACTACTATCTGCTGAAAAAATGGGAGATCGACAATTCTCCCCGGACACCAGAGGAAGAACCGCACCCCCGTTTTGTGGAAGCAATCCAGAAGAAAACCTATGTAGAGTACCTGCTGGACCTTTTTCTTTATGAAAGTGAAGAAGAACAAAAGGCATGGATTGCAGACCACACAGCAGAAATCACACACTTGGAAAGGAGATTGAAAATCATGGCTGAGAACAAACCCACCAACCGAGAGCGGCTAAGGGAAATCACGGATGGCATCGAGCAGGGTATCAAGGAATTGTTCGAGAGCGAAAAGTATATGCGCTATCTGTCCGTTATGTCCCGCTTCCACCGCTATTCGGTAAACAACACCATGCTCATCTATATGCAGAAGCCGGACGCCACTTTGGTAGCCGGATACAATAAGTGGAAAGACCAGTTTGAGCGTCATGTAAAAAAGGGTGAGCATGGTATTACCATCATCGCCCCTACACCGTATAAGAAGAAAATCGAGGAGCAGAAACTGGACCCGGATACCAAGGCTCCGATTCTGGATAAAGACGGAAAGATTGTTACAGAGGAAAAAGAAATCGAGATCCCCATGTTCCGTCCGGTCAAGGTATTTGATGTGAGCCAGACCGATGGGAAACCTTTGCCGGAGCTTGCTTCCTCCCTTTCCGGCAATGTGCCAAATTATGAGGCATTCATGGAGGCTCTGCGCCGCAGTGCGCCGGTGCCGATCACTTTTGAAGCAATGGCCGCCGATACGGACGGCTATTTTTCTGCCGATCATCAGAAAATCGCCATTCGTCAGGGCATGAGTGAGGTGCAGACGGTTTCGGCCACAGTCCACGAGATTGCCCACAGCAAGCTCCATGACCCTAAAAAATATGAAATGCTACCGTCATGGAAGGTTGTGCTGGAAAGCGAAGGTGGAACCAAGCATGATTTCAAGCTGGATTTTGCCACAGAAAGAGAAGCTGAACAGTTTGCTTCTGATATGGATTGGCGCTATGTGGACGAAAATCAGTTTGAATGGCGTCTTGCAGTTGAGGAAGATCCAACCGCAGAAAAACAGGCAATCAAAAATCGCCACACGGAGGAAGTGGAGGCTGAAAGCATCTCCTATGCGGTCTGCAAGTATTTTGGCATTGAGACCGGAGAAAACAGCTTCGGCTATATTGCAAGCTGGAGTCAGGGCAAGGAACTGAAAGAGCTGAGAGCCAGTTTGGAGACCATCAATAAGACCTCCGGCACTTTGATCTGTGACATTGAGCGCCACTATAAGGAAATCTGCAAAGAGCGTGGAATTGACCCCAATACAAAAGCAGAGCCGGAAACCGCCCCGATAGAGCAGCCGACCGGCAATCTAACCTACTATGTAGCAGAGTGCATGGAGTTTCCAAACCTCGGAGAATACCACGATAACCTGTCTTTGGAGGAAGCTGTCCGCATTTATCAGGAGATTCCGGCAGAGCGAATGAACGGGATCAAAGGAATTGGTTTTGAGCTGAAAGACGGAAGCGACTATGAAGGACCTTTTCCGATTTTGACCGGGCAGACCATTGACCTGGACACTATTCAGGCAATCGACTATTACCGTGACAATCCGCTGGTACAGAAAGCAGTAAAGGAACTGGCTGCGGCCATGCAGGAAATGGAGGCGCTGGGGGCAGACGCCAACCAGCAGGAGGCTTTGTTTCTGATCGACGATGCCACCTATCTTCATATCCAGCCCTGTGACAGCGGCTGGGACTACACCCTTTACGATGCCGCGTCCATGAAAGAGCTGGATGGCGGTCAGCTGGATATGCCGGAGCTTTCCCGCATGAAGGCAGTTCTCCAGATTTGTGATGACAACGATCTGGACAGAGACTCTGTAAAATACGCACCGTTGTCCATGATCGAGACTTTGCAGGAAGCTGCCTACCAGCAGATGCAGGCAGAGGCCAGTCAGATGACTGCTTCTTCCCAGCTGCCGGAGGCACAGGAGCAGGCGCTGGATGAATACCCAACGCCGGATGAGCAGGTCTCCACACCGGATATGCAGAAATACGGTTACTCTTATGACGGGATGCTCCCTGTTACAAGAGAACGGGCGCTGGAACTGGATGCCGCTGGTTTGACTGTCTATGTGCTGCATGAGGACAATACGGAGAGCATGGTGTTTGACCCACAGGAGATCATGGATCATGGCGGTCTTTTCGGCGTAGACCGCGAGGAATGGGAGAAAAGCCCTCAGTTCCACGAAAAGGTCATGGAGCGTCAGGAACATCAGCAGGAACGAGAACAGGCATTTCTCTCCCAGAACAGAAACTGCTTTGCCATCTACCAGGTGAGCCGTGACGATCCGCAGAATGTGCGCTTTATGAATCTGGACTGGTTAGAGTCCCATGATGTTTCCGTAGACCGCAGCAATTATGACCTCATCTACACCGCTCCGCTGAGTGAGTCTGGCACTGTGCCGGAGCAGCTGGAAAAACTCTATCAGCAATTCAATCTGGAAAAACCCGTAGACTTTCACAGTCCCTCCATGAGCGTCAGCGACATCGTTGCGATCAAACAGGACAGTAAGGTATCCTGTCATTACTGCGACAGCGTTGGTTTTACCCAGATCCCCGGATTCCTGCCGGAAAATCCGCTGAAAAATGCAGAGATGGCCGTAGAGGACGATTACGGCATGATCGACGGCATCATCAACAATGGCACAAAAGAGCCTACGGTGGCAGAGCTGGAACAGCAGGCCCGAAGCGGTCAGCCCATTTCCCTGATGGATCTGGCAGCCGCCACCCATCGGGAGGAACGGGAAAAGAAGAAATCCGTTGTGAACCAGCTGAAAAGCCAGCCCAAAGCAGAACACAAAAAGACAGCGCAAAAAAAGAGCGCAGAAAGGGAGATTTGATATGGGAAACTTTACTTTTGAGGAAATGAACCTGATGTGCATTTACAATACCGGCAGCCGCACCGGGCTGATTGACAGCCTGCATGAAATGCGTGGCGAGCTTTCGCCGGAGGAAACGGAACTGAGAGAGCTGACCGACAGCGCCCTTACGAAGCTTTGTGCGATGACCGATGAGGACTTTGCCGAGTTGGAGCTGTACCCGGATTTTGAACAGTAAATTTATCGTACCAAGATGACATAGTGAGAGAAATTGTCCGAAGAAAAGGCGGTTTCTCTCACATTTTTACAAAAGCCCACTATACTTAGAGAGATGGATGAAGTATAATGTAAGCAATAAATATGAATTTATTTAGAGGTGTTAGACAATGAAATTAAAGAACATTTTAATTGTTGTTAAAGATATTGAGAAATCAAAACAATTTTACAATGATCTGTTCGGTCTTGATTTGGTACTTGACAATGACGGTAACATGATTTTAACGGAAGGACTTGTGCTTCAAGACGAAAAAATTTGGAAAAAGTTTTTAGGAAAGGATATTATCCCTAAAAGTAATTCTTGTGAATTATATTTTGAAGAACAAGATATAGAAGCATTCGTTGAAAAGCTGGAACGGTCTTATCCCTCAATTCAATATGTTAATAAACTTATGACACATAGTTGGGGACAAAAAGTAATTCGTTTTTATGATTTGGACGGTAATTTGATTGAAGTAGGAACACCGATGTAACACCATAAATTTCAGTTTGTATGTGCATTGACGATTATCTTGAATTTAGGAGATGTTTAGTGAAAACAGTTTGACTTCACAAATATTTTACTTTCTCTTGATAGTTATTTTTGCTCTGCTATGTTATAATGGTGCAAACAAACTATGTGAGGTAATATGCTTATGAAAAAATATGTTTCTATATTTTTGTGTCTTGCTTGTGTCTTGACTTTAGTTGCGTGTGGAAAAAAGGCAGATCCTATTACGCTACCCCAAACCGACGAGATTACATCTATTGATATAACTGTCGGGGAAAACACAGTAAGTCATTCAGACAAAACTTGGATAAGTGAAATAATCGCCAATATTTCCAGTTCTGAACCGACTAAAAAGGAAAGTGTTCAAGATGTCCCACAAGCGGAAAGTTATATTAAGATTGACTTTCAGTTTGAGACAGGAACAAGTACACTTTTTGCATATGAGGACAGTGGGAAATACTATGTTGAACAGCCCTATCAGGGAATTTATAAGATTGATAGTCAACTGTACAGTCAGTTACAAGAAACTAATTAAAATGCAGTTTGTATAACCAATAGGTTAGCCATAATTTAATATTCACAGTTTCACCCAGCAGGAAATCTTTTAGGTTTCCTGCTTTTCTTTTACCCAAAAACCGAAAGGAGGACAGAATACCATGCCAACCAAAGCTGAACTTTATGCACAGATGGCGGACAAGGTGGCAACACAGCTCACGGGGAGCTGGCAGGAATGGGCGGGGTTTCTCACCACTGCTTCCCGCCTTTACAAATACCCGTTCCATGAGCAGCTGATGATCTACGCCCAGCGACCGGACGCCACCGCCTGTGCAGAGTACGATTTGTGGAATGAAAAGATGGGCCGATATGTAAGGCGCGGTTCCAAGGGAATCGCTCTGGTGGACGATTCCGGGGACAGACCACGCCTGCGCTATGTCTTTGACATTTCCGACACCGGAACCCGTGAACATTCCCGCACTCCTTGGCTGTGGCAGCTGGAGGAGCGTCATCTGGATTCCGTGCAGGCCATGCTGGAGCGCACCTACGATGTTTCCGGTGATGACCTTGCCGGACAGCTCACTGAGGTAGCCGGAAAACTGGCTGAGGAATACTGGACGGAGCATCAGCAGGACTTCTTCTATATCGTTGACGGTTCCTTTTTGGAGGAATATGATGAGTATAACATCGGAGTGCAGTTCAAGGCAGCCGCCACCGTTAGCATCACTTACGCTTTGATGTCCCGCTGCGGACTGGAGCCGGAACGCTACTTCGACCACGAAGATTTCATGGCAATCTTTGATTTCAACACCCCGTCCACCATCGGGGCGCTGGGAACAGCGGTCAGCCAGATCAACCAGCAGGTGCTGCGGCAGATCGGCGTTACCGTCCGAAATGCAGAGCGCGAAGCCAACCAAGAAAGGAGCAAGCAAGATGAACAATCCCATGACCTACATCCAGAACGGAGACTATCTGATTCCCGACCTGAAGCTGAGCCAGCAGCCGGAGAAACCCCTGGGCAAGTACGGAAGGATGAGGAAAGCCTACCTGAAAGAACACCGTCCCATCCTCTACAACCAGATGCTGCTGAGCGAGAAGCTGTACCCGCACCTTCTGGAGATCGACGAGACCGCCCAGAACAGACTGGAGCAGATGATACCCCAGCTGGCGAAGGAAGCAGGAGCCACCGAGGAACTGAAAGCCAGCGATCCCATGAAGTGGGTGGGGCTGATGAACACCTGCAAAGCCCAGGCAGAGGAGATCCTGATGGCGGAGCTTATCAACAGCTGACCCTAAACCTGTTCCTCTCCGAAGCGGAACAGATCCAATCCATAGATGAAGCAGAGAATGTAGCGCATACATCCTCTGCTTTTTCTTTTGCCCAAAACGACATTGACCATGTACTGCGCTTGGGCGGCAATACAGACCGCCAGAGGGAGTGTGTAGTTGCAGCCTTTGAAAAGCAGAAAACCACCGCTGAGATTGCCGAGATACTGAAAACGCTGTACCACGGCGGCAACGGCCTTGGTAGTGTGAGCGCATGGTATGCTGAGGATGGTATCCATCTTTCCCACGGGAAGTCTGTCCGTTATGACAGGTCTGCCCAGGTCATTTCCTGGGAGAGCGCCGCAGAGCGCATCGGGGAACTTTTGGAAAGTGGCCAGTTTGCCTCCAATGTGGAGCTTGCAGAAGCGGCAGGCTATGAACGCTCCCTCCTTGCAGAAAAACTTTGGCATCTGTACCACGATTTCAGCGATAAAGCCAGAGATTCCGGGTATCTATCCTGTCTGTCCTGTATTCAGAGAACCGGGTTCCCGGAAGAAACTGCATGGCTTGCCGAGCAGCTGAGTGACCCGGCTTTCCGCCAAACCCTAAAGGAAGAATACGCTGCCTTCTGGACTACCTATCAGCAGGATCGTGACCTGTTGCGCTTTCATTACCATAGGCCAAGGGAAATCTGGGAGAACCTGAAAGACCTTGACCTGCCCCGCAGGACTTTTTCTTCGGACCTTTCCCAAGTGCCAACCGTCCAGCATTTCATTACCGAGGATGAGATCGACGCCGCCATGACCGGCGGCAGCAGTTTTGCCGGAGGAAAAGGCCGTATCTATGCGTTCTTCATGGAAAACCATACGGATAAGGAAAAAGTGAGATTCCTTAAAGACGAGTATGGCATTGGCGGACGCTCTCATGCCCTGTCCGGCGCAACACACAGCGGCGAAGATCACGATGGGAAAGGACTGCACTATAAAAAGCAGGACTGTCCGGATGTTCACTTGAACTGGGAAAAGGTTGCCAAGCGCATTACCTCACTTGTCCAGAAAGGCCGCTATCTTACCGAACAGGAACAAGCGCAGTATGACAAGATCCAGGCTGAAAAGGATCTGGCAGAAGAAGATGCCATTCATGCCCAGCAGCCGGAGATAGAGGAAGAAACGCCAAAGCCTACCCTTCGGGAGCAGTTTGAGCAGTATAAGCCTGTGGTGACTGCCGCCATATCTGAGGATGTGGCATATCGAAATGCCTGCGGTCATTCTGACCGTGAAAATGCTGTCATCGAGGGCAATGCCGCTGTGCGCCGTGCGGTTCTTGGCTCTAAGGATATGGAGCTGATCCGCCTTTATTCGGATGTGCCGGAGTTCCGCCAGCGCCTGCACCGGGAAGTGATCGACGAAACCTATCCAAAGCTCCATGAATTACTGCGTCCTCTTTCTCAGGAGGATATTGACAGAGCTCTCTGTGTTTGGAACGGCAATATCGAGAGTAAACACGCTGTCGTCCGCTATATGAAAGACCATGCAAGAGAGAAGGATACCGCTGCATGGCTGGCTCAGGAATACGGTGGCAGCAACAGCCCGTTCGTTGTCCGTGCCGGCAGCCCGGAGGAAACACAGCTGCCCTGGCCGAAGGTACAGCGCAGGCTTGCCCAGCTGATTCAGGAGGACCGGTTCTATACCGAAGAAGAACAGGATCGTTTTGACAATATCGACCCTATCGCCATCCGGGAAGCCCTGGAGGAAAGAGGAATCGTCAACGGACAGGTGGCAGACCCGGAAAAACTGGACAATGACCCGTTTATCCAACAGGTGATGTCGGATGCCGAGCAGATTGCAGCTGCCGAGACAGAACAGACTTCCGATGTTTCCATTTCCGATGAGGAATATGATGCAGTTCGCCGCCCAACTCCGCAAAGAACCTCCTATGATCCTGCAGCCCCGGTTTATGCCGTGGGTGATACCGTGTATATCGAGGATGACGCCTATCAGATCACCGAGCTGAGGGATGACACCGTACAGCTTCTGCCCACCGGCATGGTATATCCCATTTATCGGGCAGAGCGCAAAGAACAGTTCGAGCAGCTGCTTCGGGCAGACCGCCGCAATGCTTACTATACCGAGTTTCTTTCCATTGACCCGGACAAGGCAGATCAAGACTTGCGGGATGTATTGGCCCATGGACTCATGGATGAAGCGGATAAACAGCAGCTTTCCACGCTGCTGCAATCCGGCAGGAGCAACAGCGAGATCGCCTACTGGTTGAGCAGAGCCTATTCCGGTGAGATCGAGACACTGAATCTGGAGACCGGCGATATTGCCGATTACCGTACCACGGCACAGGGCATAGAACTGGAAGTCATGGATGCAGAGGAAAAGCGTCTGGCTATGCTGTATTTCCGCTGGGATGAGGTTGCGCCTTTGTTGCGCGGGATGTATGCCCGTCAGCTGGATGGCTTTGGACAAGAACAGCCCCAACCGTCTGCCGAATCCCCAGCCTTTCATTCCGAGACCGTGGCCGTCTATCCGGGCGATAAGAACCATCTGCCTTATGATGTGGTGGTGGAACGGCTGCATATCGAGGAGCCAGAGCCGCCAGCCCCTGCAACAGAGCCGGAGAAAACCTTTGAGGAAGTGCTGGATGAACACCCGGTTTCCATTCAGGTCAACGGCCAGTGGCAGACCTTCCCCAATGCCAAAGCTGCCGAGGAAGCCTCCTATGAGGAATACAAGGCTAACCTGCGCCGCAATGCACAGAACTTCCGTATTACCGATGAGCATTTGGGTGAAGGCGGCCCGAAAGCCAAGTTCCAGGCAAATGTTAATGCCATACGTTTGCTGAAAGAGCTGGAATCTGCCGGACAGCAGGCAAGCCCCGAACAACAGGAGGTTCTTTCTCGATATGTGGGCTGGGGCGGTCTCTCTGATGCGTTTGACCCGGAGAAACCGGCATGGGCTTTAGAGTATGCCCAGCTAAAAGAACTGCTGACCCGGTCGGAATACGCTGCCGCCAGAAGCTCTACCCTCAATGCCCATTACACCAGCCCTACGGTTATCCAGGCAATCTATGAAGCGGTGGGGCGCATGGGATTTGAGACCGGAAATATTCTGGAGCCGTCTATGGGTGTGGGCAATTTCTTCGGTATGCTGCCGGAGGAAATGCGAAACAGTCGTCTGTATGGCGTGGAGCTGGACCCTGTTTCCGGGCGCATCGCAAAGCAGCTCTATCCCAAGGCGGACATCACAGTAGGCGGCTTTGAGACCACCGACAGGCGTGACTTCTTTGACCTTGCCATCGGCAATGTGCCTTTCGGTCAGTATCAGGTCAATGACAAAGCCTACAACAAGCTGAATTTTAGTATTCACAACTACTTTTTCGCCAAAGCACTGGACCAGGTGCGTCCCGGCGGCGTGGTGGCTTTTGTAACCTCCCGCTATACTATGGACGCCAAGGATTCCACCGTGCGCCGCTATCTTGCCCAGCGTGCCGAGCTGCTGGGAGCTATCCGTTTGCCTAATGACGCGTTCAAAAAGAATGCCGGTGCCGAGGTGGTATCGGACATCATCTTCCTCCAAAAACGGGACCGCCCGCTGGACATCGTGCCGGAATGGACTCAAACCGGACAGACGGAGGACGGATTTGCCATCAACCGGTATTTTATCGACCACCCGGAAATGGTGCTGGGCAGACAGGAGCCGGTAAGCACTGCTCATGGTATGGACTACACTGTGAATCCTATCGAGGGACTGGAGCTTTCCGACCAGCTGCATGATGCTGTGAAGTACATTCATGGGACTTATCAGGAGGCAGAGCTGCCGGAACTGGGCGAAGGCGAAGCCATTGACACCTCCATTCCTGCCGACCCAAATGTGAAGAACTATTCCTATGCCATTGTAGACGGGCAGGTGTACTATCGGGAAAACAGCCGCATGGTGCGCCCTGACCTCAACGCCACCGCCGAAGCCCGTGTGAAAGGTCTTGTGGGACTGCGTGATTGTGTGCAGGAACTGATCGACCTTCAGATGGATGCAGCGGTTCCAGACAGCACCATTACCCCAAAGCAGGCGGAACTGAACAGCCTCTATGACAGCTTTTCTGCAAAATATGGCCTTATCAATGACCGTGCAAATCGGCTGGCCTATGCAGATGATTCTTCCTATTACCTGCTCTGTGCGCTGGAAGTCATCGACGAGGACGGGAAACTGGAACGTAAGGCGGATATGTTCACCAAACGAACCATCAAGCCCCATCAGGCAGTGGCTACTGTGGATACGGCAAGCGAAGCACTGGCGGTGTCCATCTCGGAAAAAGCCTGCGTAGATATGAGCTATATGAGTCGGCTTACCGGAAAAACAAAAGAAGCACTGGCCGGAGAACTGCAAGGCGTGATCTTCCGTGTGCCGGGACAGCTGGAACAGGACGGCACACCCCATTATGTGACTGCTGATGAATACCTTTCCGGCAATGTACGCCGCAAACTGCGTCAGGCGCAGCGGGCGGCACAGCAGGACCCTTCTTTTGCAGTCAATGTGGAAGCTCTTACCGCCGCCCAGCCCAAAGACCTGGATGCGTCGGAAATTGAGGTGCGTCTGGGCGCTACCTGGATTGACAAGGAGTACATCCAGCAGTTTATGTACGAGACCTTCAACACCCCGTTTTATCTCCAGCGCAGCATTGAGGTCAACTATTCCTCCTTTACTGCTGAATGGCAGATCAAGGGGAAATCTTCTGTATCCTACAACGATGTGGCAGCTTATACCACCTACGGAACCAGCCGCGCCAACGCCTACAAGATTCTGGAGGATTCCTTAAACCTGCGGGATGTCCGTATCTATGACACCATAGAGGACGCAGACGGAAAAGAGCGCCGCGTACTAAACGCCAAGGAGACCACTCTGGCTGCCCAAAAACAGCAGGCGATCCGGGAAGCCTTTAGGGACTGGATCTGGAGAGACCCGGAGCGCCGCCAGACTTTGGTTCGCCAGTATAACGAAGAAATGAACTCTACCCGTCCCCGCGAGTATGATGGCAGCCATATCACTTTTGGCGGCATGAACCCGGCCATTACCCTGCGGGAACACCAGAAAAGTGCCATCGCCCATGTGCTGTATGGCGGAAATACCCTGCTGGCACACGAAGTAGGCGCGGGCAAAACCTTTGAGATGGTGGCCGCTGCGATGGAAGCCAAACGCCTGGGCTTGTGCCAGAAATCTCTCTTTGTGGTTCCCAACCACCTGACTGAGCAGTGGGCATCGGAGTTTCTGCGCCTCTATCCTTCTGCCAACATCTTAGTCACAACCAAAAAGGACTTTGAGACCCATAACCGCAAGAAGTTCTGCGCCCGTATTGCGACCGGTGACTACGACGCCATCATCATGGGACACAGCCAGTTTGAGCGTATCCCCATCAGCCGGGAGCGTCAGGAACGGCTTCTCTATGAGCAGATCGACGAGATCACCGAGGGTATCGCAGAGGTGCAGGCCAGCGGCGGCGAGCGTTTTACCGTCAAGCAGCTGGAGCGTACCAGAAAGTCTCTGGAAGCCAGACTGGAAAAGCTGCAAGCCGAGGGGCGAAAAGATGATGTGGTAACTTTTGAGCAGCTGGGTGTGGATCGGCTGTTTGTGGACGAGGCCCACAACTACAAGAACCTGTTTTTATACACAAAAATGCGGAATGTGGCTGGTCTTTCCACATCGGACGCGCAGAAATCCTCCGATATGTTTGCCAAGTGCCGCTATATGGATGAGATCACCGGAAACCGTGGCGTGATCTTTGCCACCGGCACACCGGTCAGCAACTCCATGACCGAGCTTTACACCATGCAGCGTTATCTTCAATATGAACGCCTGCAAGAACTGAACATGACCCACTTCGACTGCTGGGCTTCCCGATTTGGGGAGACCGTCACAGCATTGGAGCTGGCACCGGAAGGCACCGGCTACCGGGCAAGAACGAGATTCAGCAAGTTCTTTAATCTGCCGGAGCTGATGAACCTGTTCAAAGAAGTGGCGGACATCAAGACCGCCGACCAACTGAACCTGCCCACCCCGGAGGTGGAATACCACAACATCGTGGCGCAGCCTACCGAACATCAGCAGGAAATGGTCAAGGCCCTTTCGGAACGGGCATCGCTGGTACACAGTGGAACCGTTGACCCATCCCAGGACAATATGCTCAAGATTACCTCGGATGGCCGCAAGCTGGGGCTGGACCAGAGGATCGTCAACCAGATGCTGCCGGATGAACCTGGCACAAAGGTCAATCAGTGCGTGGACAACATCATGCAGATCTGGCGGGACGGCAAAGCTGACAAGCTGACCCAGCTGGTGTTCTGCGACATTTCTACACCGCAGGCAAAAGCTCCTGCAAGCAAGGCGGCGAAAACGTTGGATAATCCACTGCTTCACGCATTGGAAGGCGCTGTGCCTCTGCCGGAGCAGGAACCGGTCTTTACGGTATATGACGATATTCGTCAGAAACTCATTGCCCAGGGGATGCCTGCCGACCAGATCGCTTTTATTCATGAAGCCAATACCGAAGTGCGGAAAAAGGAGCTGTTCTCTAAAGTCCGTACCGGTCAGGTTCGTGTCCTTTTGGGCAGCACCGCCAAGATGGGCGCAGGCACCAATGTGCAGGACCGTCTGGTGGCACTTCATGATCTGGATTGTCCGTGGAGACCCGGAGACCTTGCCCAGAGAAAGGGGCGTATCGAGCGTCAGGGCAACCAGAACCCCCTTGTTCATGTGTACCGCTATGTGACTGAGGGAACCTTTGACGCATACCTCTGGCAGACAGTGGAGAACAAGCAGAAATTCATTTCCCAGATCATGACTTCTAAATCGCCGGTGCGCTCCTGCGATGATGTGGATGAAACGGCGCTTTCCTTTGCCGAGATCAAGGCTTTGTGTGCCGGAGACCCCCGTATCAAGGAGCGTATGGATTTGGATGTGGAGGTATCCCGCCTGAAACTGATGAAAGCCGACCACCAGAGCAAGCAATATCGTCTGGAGGACCAGCTGCTCAAATACTTCCCGGAGGAGATTGAAAAGCACAAAGGCTTTATCAAGGGCTTTGAATCCGATCTGGAGGTTTTGGCAGCGCACCCGCACCCGGAGGACGGTTTTGCTGGTATGGAAATCCGTGGCGATCTGCTGACCGACAAAGAAAATGCCGGAGCAGCCCTGCTGGATGCCTGCAAGGAGGTCAAAACCTCCGATCCGGTGCAGATCGGCAGCTACCGGGGATATGCCATATCCGTGGAATTTTCCGCTTGGAAACAGGAGTATACGCTCCTGCTGAAAGGACAGATGACCCACCGGGCAACCCTTGGTACAGACCCTCGCGGAAATCTTACCCGTATCGACAATGCCCTCGCTCAGATGCCCCAGCGTCTGGAGGCGGCAAAGGCCCAGCTGGATAACCTCTATCAGCAGCAGGCTGCCGCAAAGGAGGAAGTCGGAAAGCCATTCCTTTATGAAGAAGAACTGAGAAGCAAAAACGCTCGTCTGGTGGAGCTGGATACCCTGCTCAACATCGACGGAAAGGGACAGGCACACGCCGAGGCTGTTGTTGCCAAAAGCACACGTACTTCGGTGCTGGACAGCCTGAAGCGCCCGGTGACGCCCCGCAGTACAGACAAGAAACCAAAACAGCATGAGGAGGTGCGATAACATGAATACCAACGATCTGAATACAGCCCTTTATGAAAAGATGACTGCTGAACAGGACAAGTTCCGGGACTGGCTGAAAAGCCAGCCCCCGGAAGAAGTCTTAAACCATGCCTATGAGTACACCATCCGCGAGGACATCGTGATGGCAATGGAGGAACTGGAGCTGACCGACACCCAGGCCCAGGCGCTTTTGGAATCTCCCTCGCCGCTGGCGGATGTGTACCGTTATTTTGAAAAGCTGGAGACCGGCTATATGGATATGATCCGGGACAGCATTGAGAACCGTGCCGACGATGTGTGCAGAGCTAAAGAGGAACTGCGAACAACACCGGTCTATCCCCATTCAGCTGCCTATGCGAGAGAACATGGGGAGCTGGAGCAGTACCGAGCTTCCAACAATGTAAATCTCCAATGCAAGGAGTCCATTGAAGCGGCGGTGCGGGAACACTTCGACGGAATGTATCTCAGCCACGATGCGGCAAAGGGTGTGATCGAGACCTATGGCATGGAGCGTGTATCTATGGTTCTGTCTAACACGGTCCAGCTTCAGGACTGGGATGGGCGCTACTCCCGACGCAACAAAGAATGGGCCAAGACCATTCCTAATGATAATCCCGAAACCGTCCGTTGTGGTTATGCCTTAAACAGCCACCCTGCTGTTCTGAATGGTTTTATTGATCTGGTGCGTGAAGAACAGCAGCATAGCCGTACCCAGAGAGAAAAGCTGGAACCGTCCCGTCCCTCAGTACGGGATAAGCTCAAACAGGAACTGCGCGCCCATAAGTCTGCCGCCCCGAAAAAACGGGAGCCGGAGCGATAACCATGGCAAAGCGCAAGCGGGATGTTCCGGTTTTGTTTTGGGTGTCCGCAGAAGAACTGGAACTGATCCATCAAAAGATGCAGCAATACGGGACAGAGAATTTGAGCGCTTATCTGCGAAAAATGGCGCTGGATGGGTATGTGGTCAAGCTGGAACTGCCGGAGCTGAAGGAGTTGGTCTCCCTGATGCGCCGAAGCAGCAACAACTTGAACCAGCTGACCCGCAAAGTGCATGAGACCGGGCGGGTTTATAATGCTGACTTGGAGGATATATCCCAGCGGCAGGAACAACTGTGGGAGGGTGTGAAGGAAATCCTTACCCAACTCTCCAAACTTTCATAACAGGGATAGATACTCCATTTGCGGAGGGAGGAACGGCGTTTCTTCGCCGCACCTTCCTCCGCTTTTTCTTTTTGTCTGTATCCTTGTCTTTTGCCTGTCCGCACTGGATAATATGAGTAGAATAAGAAGCGTAGTAAAGGAGTGAAAACAGATGCTGACCTTTGAAAAGGTGCTGGAGATTTTTGCGGATTACCTGACCGCAGACGAGACCATAGAAGTTTATATCAGCCGCCATGGATGTGTAAGAGTTGAATTTGACCAGGATTTTCACTATTGCTCTGGCAAGGTGTGCCATACTCCCAAGGAACTGTTCAATCTCTTAGCTGATGATTACCGGACTTATGTGGAGATTGAACTGACCAAAGGCAGACGGGAGTTGACGGAAGATGATGAGAGAGAAGCGGATGCCCTGTGCAAACGGTATCTGGAGCGTTGGAGGGAGGAACTGGAATGAAGATTTTGAAATGCTTGCTGATGATTGTAACTGCACCGGTCGTTTTGGTGTTGACGCTTTTTGTCTGGCTCTGCATGGGGCTGATCTACATATCTGGTCTGGTGCTTGGTCTGCTCAGCACGGTAATTGCTCTACTTGGCGTGGCTGTGCTTATTACCTATTCCCCGCAGAATGGTGCAATTTTGCTGATTATGGCATTTTTGATTAGCCCGATGGGGCTGCCGCTTGCGGCGATCTGGCTGTTGGGTAAGGTGCAGGATTTGAAATTTGCGATCCAGGATTGGATGTATGGGTAAATGATGTGAATATAATCTGGAATGAAAAGAAGCAGGACAATGGGAGATGAGACCCAATGCCCTGCTTCTCTGTTTATTCGGAACGAACTGTAATATATTTTTGATGTTTACTTTTCGGTTTATCGGGAAGTGTCATTTTGAGTGTTCCATTGTTCAATAGCGGACGCAGATATTTTTGTGTAAAGTTTTTTGTGTTTTTGTATCCACAGTGTTCTGCGATTTCTAATTTTGAATGTGGTTCTATGCAAAATGCAAGGATTTTATCATGGGTTGCATCATGGGTTGCGTCATAGGTCTTATCATGGGTCGTTTCTATGATAGAAGGACCATGATGGTAATTTACATTTTTCAAGATGACTCTGAAATCTGTCGCTGTTGAGGAAAATTCGGGCTTATATGCCTCTGTGTATCCAGGCAGCTTTTCAGTTTCACTGACGATTTTGCGCAGACCACTTCCACGGCGTTCCATGTACTTCATGCGGTGGAACAGATCAGCGATCACAGGGTTTCGTCGCATCGAACGAATACTGTAAATATCGTATTCCTGAATTGAGCCGCCGCCAAACATACCGCCCGGAGATGTGATTTCCACCCGATCATCAAACATATCAATGTGGACTTCGCTGCCAAGCACAATATAATCACGATGGATGAGAGCGTTGACAAGAGCCTCTGTTACAGCTCGTTCAGCATAATCCGGCTTATCTACCCGATACTGAGCTTCTTTGACAAAACGGACTTTGGAATTATTGCGAATAAATTCACTGCCGCTTTTCAGTAAATAAATCAAATTCCCCTCGTATTCCTTATCGTCCAGCGCATCATCAAAGATAGAGCCTTTTTCCAAGCCATTCCACCGGGTACAGAACATACGGGAGTTATAAACTGTGTGCTGATCGGTCATGAGCTTTCCAGCATTGGTCAGGAACCCATTTTTGTCAGCCAAACCGAATGAGACATAATCGGATGGCTCGAAGCGGAGGCCGGTTCGTTCCAGATAGGTTGCCTCCAGGAGTGTGAAGCTGTAATCCTTTTTCACAGCTTCTGTTGTTAAGGTATCAAAGGACTGATTGGTTCCCTTTAAGATCAGTTCATTCACAATGTAATCCGGTGCAATTACGCTTTCATTTCCAACACGGATGTATGCTTCCATTACTCCGTCTGCCTTGTAATAGTATGGGGTGCTGCGGCCAGGAGAAACCTCCAGAGCCAACAGGTTTTTACCATCTTCCTGCAATGGCTTTAAGATAAACTGCGGTAATGGTGTGATACGTTCTTTGATTAAGCGGCTGATCGCTTCAGCATCCTTTTGAACATCGGACAAGCCGATAGGCTCCCGGTCATCGGAGACTCCGAAAAACAGAGTGCCGCCGATTCCATTGGAAAAGGCACTGACACTTTTTAACCAGCTTTTTGGCTTTTTTGTTTCGAGAGCAACTTTGAAATCACATTCCGTTGCTTCGGCAATGAGCTGTTCTATCATAAAATCCCTCCTTTGAGGTATTGGTAGTTTCTTTATATTATACCCATAAGGAGAGTTTATTTCAACGATAGGCACAAAGAGTTCAGAGAAAATATTTTGAGAGGAGGGCTTTTTATGGCAACTACAAGAATCATGCCGCTTCATGTCGGCAAAGGTCGCACAGAGAGTCGGGCGATCAGTGACATCATCGACTATGTAGCAAATCCACAGAAAACAGATAATGGCAGGCTCATCGCAGGATTTGCGTGTGACAGCAGAACGGTTGATGCGGAGTTTCTTTTAGCAAAAAGGCAGTATATCGTTGCTACCGGACGAGTACGCGGTGCGGATGATGTGATTGCCTATCATGTGCGCCAGTCCTTCCGCCCCGGCGAGATTACTCCGGAAGAAGCTAACCGGCTGGGTGTGGAATTTGCCAAGCGATTTACTAAAGGCAACCATGCCTTTGTGGTCTGCACTCACATAGACAAGTCGCACATTCATAATCACATTATCTGGTCATCGGTCAGCTTAGAATATGACCGGAAATTCCGAAACTTTTGGGGCAGTACCAAGGCGGTTCGCAGGTTAAGTGATACCATCTGCATTGAAAACAGACTGTCCATTGTAGAGAATCCGAAACTTCACGGAAAGAGCTATAACAAGTGGCTGGGCGATCAGGCAAAGCCCTCTCACCGAGAGCTGCTGCGAGTAATGATTGACCGTGCGCTGGAGCAGAATCCAGCGGACTTTGATGCGCTGCTGAAACTGCTTTCCGAAATGGGCTGCGAGGTATCCCGGCGCGGGAAAGCGATCCGACTCAAAGCACCCGGCTGGAAGAATGTAGCCCGCATGGATGACAAGCTGGGGGCCGGGTACAGTGAAGCGGAAATTCGTGCGGTGCTGGCCGGAGAAAAACAGCATACGCCCCGTAAAAAAAACGTCGTGCAGCCGGAGCCGCCGAAGGTCAATCTACTGGTGGACATTCAGGCAAAATTGCAGGCCGGAAAAGGTGCTGGCTATGCTCGATGGGCTAAAGTTTTCAATCTGAAGCAAATGGCGCAGACCATGAATTACCTGTCAGAGCATAACCTGCTGGAGTATGCGGTTTTGGAAGAAAAGGCTACGGCTGCCACGGCACATCACAATGAACTTTCGGCGCAGATCAAAGCGGCTGAAAAGCGCATGGCAGAGATCGCTGTTCTGCGTACTCACATCGTAAATTATGCCAAGACCCGTGAGGTCTATGTGGCATACCGCAAGGCGGGTTACTCTAAGAAATTCAGGGAAGAACATGAGGAAGAAATTCTGCTCCACCAGGCTGCTAAGAATGCCTTTGATGAGATGGGCGTCAAGAAGCTGCCCAAGGTCAAAGAGTTGCAGACGGAGTACGCGAAATTGCTGGAAGAAAAGAAAAAGACCTATGCCGAGTATCGGCGTTCCCGTGAGGAAATGCGGGAGCTTTTAACGGCAAAGGCAAATGTAGATCGAGTGCTGAAAATGGAGGTAGAACAGGATGTTGAAAAAGAAAAAGACCACGGCCAGCGGTAAGCTGGTCCTGGTCAAAAGCGTTCGCAGAACGCGCAGCCACAGAATGAAATTCTGTGTTCAAAGGGGCTTGGGGGCGCTGCCCTCAACAAGCAAGCAGAGAGGAAAATCACAAAGGGATTTTCTTCTCTGCGGGCCTGTGTGTATTAACACAGGCATTGCTTGCCCCTTTCTTTGCAGAAATGAAAGGAGCCAGTGAGGAAACAGTCAAATTTCACTCACCGGCTCAATTCGTTTCAAATTTCTCGGATAATTCTGTTAGTTCTTTCGCAGTCTCCTGTGTATGGTGCAAGAGGGTTTCACGCATTTCTGACGGACAGCTACAATAAAGCATCTTCATCTGATTGGCTCCCTCATCTTCTGGAGAAACATTTGGATTGATCAGAGTGTCCAGAGAGAGCGGAAGCACTTTTGCCAATGCCTTCAAAATCAAATAGGACGGATTTATTTGTCCCTTTTCAATGCTGGCAATCTGCTTGACAGATACATGGCTCAGATCCGCAAGCTCCTGTTGCGTCAGGTCTTTTTTCTTTCGGGCTTCCCGCATTTTTTGCCCCAAAGCGGTCAAATCATCAATCGGCATAATCACTCACCTCAAATATATTCTATCGTGCCGATTTGCACAAAGGAATAACCTTATTATGCCGGTCGATAGGAATGATTATACTGATTTTTGGTAGAACGAGAACCAAAGACTATTTTTAATATTTGTTTTTCAAGTATAATTACAGTATAATAAATGACCCATCTGAATTTAGAGAGGATTTTCAAAATTCGCAATAATTATTAAAACAATCTTTTTTGATTTTGTTATTATGCTTGATGGAAAGGAGGGAACATAAATGGGCAATCAATCAGTTATCAGCATAGAGGCAGTCATTGACTATATCGAAAGTCATCTTGACGGAAAGCTGGAATTAGAAACGGTTGCGGAGGCTGTTCACTATTCAAAATATCACTTACACCGACTATTTACCGAAACCGTAGGAATGACAATTCATGATTATGTGCAACGCCGCCAGCTTACAGAGGCGGCAAAGCTTCTGGTCTTTTCGGATAAACCTATTATCGAAATTGCTTTTATCTGCGGATACGAGAGCCAGCAATCGTTTTCATTAGCTTTTAAGGCTATGTATAAATCGCCGCCTGCGGAGTATCGTGAAGAACGGAGCTTTTATCCTTTGCAGTTGCGGTTCATTTTACATCGAAGAACGACGGCTATGGAATTTACAATACAGGATATTCGGTTAGCAGAAAAGAAAGATATTGTCGATTGGATGAACTTAATGCGGCTTGTTATTGATGGGTATCCTGTAATGGATGAAGATGACTACTTAGCTAAGCTGGAAGAAAGTATTGACGAAAAGCGTGCGCTTGTGCTAAGGGAGGGAGATATTCTCATTGGAGCGATGGCATTTACCTATTCTCCAGGCAGTATAGAATTTCTTGGCGTACATCCGCAATATCGAAATCGCGGACTTCAAAAGTTATTCTTGGATGCCTTATTGGAAACATATCTTCAAGGGCAGGAAATCAGCACAACAACCTTTCGAGAACAGGACAAGGCCGATACAGGGCATCGAGATATGCTATTGCAACTTGGTTTTGCCGAAAAAGAATTGCTGACAGAGTTTGGCTATCCCACGCAGCGCTTTGTGCTCCCTCCTAAAAAACAGGAGGATATACAACATGGATGACACGCAACGCACCGGCTGGCAGAAAAGAATACTCCTTTTCTTAACCAGTCAATGTATCACACTCTTTGGCTCTACGCTTGTTCAAATGGCACTCGTTTGGTATGCAACCATGCAAACATCCAGCGGCGTGTGGGTGGCTGCATTTACAGTCTGTTCCTATCTGCCGCAATTTCTCATTTCATTTATAGGCGGCGTATGGGCAGACCGATACCACAGGAAAAAATTGATTATAGGCGCAGATCTGCTGATTGCATTTGTCACTTTCGTAATGGTATTGGCAATTCCGCATATTTCATCGGAGCCTGCTTTGCTCGGCGGTTTGCTTGTTATGTCGGTCATACGATCCTTGGGGGCAGGAATACAAACTCCAGCAGTCAATGCCGTTATCCCACAGCTTGCCCCGGAAGATCAGCTTATGCGGTACAACGGCATCAATGCAACAATGCAGTCTATTGTTAATTTTGCGGCTCCAGCGGCGGCAGGTGCAGTTTTTGCAATCAGCACATTGAGAATGACGCTTATGATAGACATTGTAACGGCGATCTTGGGAACGGGCCTATTGTCCTGCTTGGCACTTCCGAAACAAAATATTTCCATTGAGAAGGCCAGCGTCTTTTCTGACATGAAAATTGGCGTCAAATACGCTTTTGCAGACAAACTAATTGGAAAGCTTTTAATCATCTACGGACTATTCACTTTCTTTTGTGTTCCAGCAGGCTATCTTGCAGGACTTCTTGTTCGGCGAGTATTCGGTGATACTTACTGGTATCTTACCGCAGTGGAAGTAGTAGGGTTCGCAGGTATGATGGCAGGCGGAGTTATTATGAGTACATGGGGAGGTTTTAAGCACCGAGGAAAAACTTTGGCAGTTGGACTTTTTGCGTTTGGCTCTTTTGCAATCGGAATGGGCTTTTCAAAGAATTTTATTTTTTACCTTGGCCTAATGGTATGTTATGGAGTCGCATTAACAATGGTGCAAACAGCAATTACCACTATGTTACAAGAAAAAACGGACACCTCTATGCAGGGGCGTGTATTTGGATTACTTGGCACGATGTATGCTGGCTTTTTACCGATTGGTATGGCTATGTTTGGCCCTTTGGCTGATATTCTTCCCTTGCAGTGGATTATGGTTGGATCAGGTATAGCCCTTATTGTAATTGCAGGTATAGCTTATTATAGTCGGGAACTCAAAACAATCTAAAAGAAAAAAGTCGCCCAACGGGAATAAAAAAAACCGTTGTTTCGGCGGCTGGATATTTATGCGCCAAAACAAAATACAGTGGCCTTACGGCGGTTTTGAAATAACATATTTCAGAGCCGCCGTTTCTTTTTCGACGATGCTCATGCGATCAGGAGGGCGGTATATAGGAGGATACCGCCATGTCAATTTTCGTCATTCATAGCACTCATGAGCTGCACCAATTAAAAAAAGTCTTGCTCCTCCTCCGGGGAGATATGACTACTTATCGGCATTATCGTTCCATGTAATTCAGTATAATAATGGCTGTTCTTGGCGCGCCAGTTTTCCCTCACGGAAATCTGGCGTTTTTTGTTGCCATTTTTTCGGAGATGACCCGGTTGTCTGCCGGTGTCGGTCTCCGCCTCCATTCGATTCACCCGTCAATCACCCGTGAATCGAAATGGAGGTACATAATGAAGAAAATTAACCTTCGGGAACTTTATCCTGATGTTTATACAACAGACTTTTTTGTAGATGTGACAGAGGAAGTAATGGAGACTATTCGAGCAGCTGAACGTGCGGAGGCTGCGTATGAGCGAAAGATGTATCGTTATAAAGCACAGTATTCTCTGGATTGCGAGAATGGCATTGAAAATGCGGTGCTGTTGAAGCCGCAAACACCGGAGATGGTTCTGGAGGAAAAACAGTTTCAGGAACAGGTCTATGCCGCTGTGATGAAGCTGCCGGAGAAGCAGGCAAAGCGAATTTATGCCCGATACTATCTGGGAATGACGGTAAATGAAATTGCCGAAGTAGAAGGTGTAGATCCAAGCCGTGTCCGTGACAGCATCCGGCGTGGTCTGAAGCAGCTGGCAAAGTATTTTTAGGGTAGAATAACAGAGGGCGCAAGGTCTCAAAGTGCTTCTGCATAAGACCTTGTGCCCTACCTATTGTAGTAGCCTTAGAGGTGTATTTTGTAAAGCTATCTTTGAGTGAAGAAAACATCGGTGTACAAGGGGTACAAACAAGATAAAATAGAAATGAGGGGCGATAGAGCAGAAATGTCAGATTTTCCACTCTATCTGAACACGGTCGCTGGTGGCCTTGATCGTAGAGATCAAACCATCGGCGGCTTTTCTTTTGTCGTCAAAATCTATGCTGTCCCAGTTATCGAGATAATAGGATAACTTCTTTATCTGCTGGGGAGATATGATTTCAACGCTCAATTCAGCGATTGCCTTTGAAATGGTCTGGCGTCGGGTGTCCAGTTCTTCAATTTTTTTGTTAGCGTAGGCAATGTAATATGATTTACAAGAAATAACATATCGTGCAATGATGGGAGAATTTATTATCTATTATCGTGGAAAAATCGTTGGCGGTATATATGATGATAGGTTACTGGTAAAACCAACAAAGTCTGCAATTTCTTATATGCCAACAGTTACTTATGAAATTCCATACGAAAATGCCAAAGAAATGTTATTGGTGGAAGAAATTGATAATAAAGATTTTCTGACGGGGTTATTTAATGTGATGTATGATGAACTACCAACGCCAAAACCTAAAAAGAAAAAATAAACAGTTTCTAACTTGACAATTTCATATCCATACACACAAAGCAGTTAGTCTTAGGATTGACTGCTTTTTTCTTACCAAAATTATAGATTGGAGTGATGAAATGATATACTCTTAGAACTTTTTAACAAGATTATTGAAGCATAAAATTTTATTGTAGTGCTGATATGAGAATGATATAATTGGGATATGAAATATACAAATAAATCTGTTGAAAAATGAGGTGTCAAAATATGGCAAATGAATTACTGGAAAACTTGGATAGACTTCATACAACTGAACTTGGCGTTATTCGAATTAAAAAGAACTTATCTTTGAATGTAGAAAACGTGATTGAATGGTGTAAAGAAAAAATCAGTCTTTCTAATGCGAAAATCATAAGAAAAGGGAAAAACTGGTATATAACGATTGATAATTGTATTATAACGGTAAATGCGTACAGTTATACCGTTATCACTGCTCACAAAGTAAAATGATGAATTTGAATAACACAATTTTATAGCCTCTTAGCAGAGGTTATAGTCTATCAATAAAATCCTCCAAAAGCCTTGAAAATAAAGGATTTATCGCAATGTGTTCGCCTTATCCCTTTATATGATTTCACACAAGTTTACTCTCTCCCTGACTGCTTATAAGGGCAAAATCAAGGGAAAGAAAATCCCATAACAAGATATAACAGAGTGTGGCAATCGGAGAACTGTGACATATGTGCGAATATATTATAGTGGAGGATTTTTTAATGAACAAGTATATTTATGATGAAAGCAATGGTCTTTGGTAAGAACTGCAAAGAGATTATTATATCCCTTGCCTGACCTTACCAGCCGAAAAAGAAAACAAACCTATCGGTTTATGGGGGCAGCGACACAAACGATATTTACAGGAACATAAGAGGGCGTTTTACGCCACGCTACTCACAAGTGGCAAGTTGAATGCTTATCTTGCGGATGTCGATAAACAGGCGGAGGAACGCTTTGAAAGGATTGTAGAACAGATGAAGCAGGCACAGGGTATCACGGAACGCCTAAAGGCGAAAAATGCCTTAGAATGGGTTGGACAGATGAATAACATTCGGGCTTGTGCTATGGAGATTGTGGAGAGGGAAATTATATTCGCATAAGTAGACAAGGCGGCAGGGAGTAAATTCTCTGTCGCTTATTTTTACTGTATTTTCGTTACGAAACTTGACAAAAATCTCTCCCTTTATTATAATTTATGTTATATAACAATAATTATAAAATGGCGGAGAGGTGAAAAATATGCCACCAAAGGTGAAAATTACAAAAGAGATGATTATAGATGCAGCATTTGAGATAGCACGAAGTGAGGGAGCAGAAAATATCAATGCACGAACTGTATCAAAAAAATTAGGCTGTTCCACTCAACCTGTTATGTATCATTTTAAAACAATAGAGGAATTGAAAAAAACTGTATATGTTAAGGCAGATGAGTATCATTCCGAATATATAACTAATATTCAGAGTGAAAATCCGATGAAAGATATTGGACTGAATTATATACGCTTTGCTGAAACAGAAAAAAATTTGTTTCGGTTTCTATTTCAAACAAATGAGTTTATAGGAAAAAATATTTCTGAGTTGATAAATTCTGAAGAATTACAGCCTATTATAGCTATACTGAGTAAAGAAGTAGAGGTCAATACAGAACAGGCGAAAACCATTTTCCGTTCATTATTCCTGATTGCACACGGATATGCAAGTATGTTTGCAAATAACGAAATGACCTATGACGAACAGACGATTATATCTGATTTAGACTTGGTATTTGACGGAACAGTTTATTCATTGAAAGGAGGATTATAATGTATCGTTTATATAAGAAAAATGAATTAAATTTCTCATTGGTTTGGATTATTTCCTATGTTGTTTTGTTTAGTGTTGCTGACAGCTTTTCTGCTTCGCTTGGCACTGAAAAAATAATTGCTGCACCCGTTGCTATAGTTTTTACATTGCTTCTTTTAGTTTTTGTGAGTAAACACAACTTAAAAGAAAAATACGGTCTGTGTTCTTTTAATGGAAGCCTTAGAAATTTCTTATATTTTACTCCGCTACTTCTAATTATGAGTATTAACCTATGGAATGGCGTTACGATGAAGCTGTCTGTTTTAGAAACTGTGTTATATATTTTAAGTATGCTCTGCGTTGGATTCATTGAAGAAATTATTTTTCGTGGATTTCTGTTCAAAGCATTATACAATGACAATGTAAAGTTGGCGATTGTTATCTCAAGTGTTACTTTTGGAATTGGACATATTGTAAACTTACTGAACGGAAAAGATTTAATACCTACACTCTTACAAGTTTGTTATGCAATCGCAATAGGTTTTCTTTTTACAATTATTTTTTACAAAGGAAAGAGCCTTTTACCGTGTATTATTGCACATAGTTTTGTAAATTCTTCGAGCGTTTTTGCTGTTGAAAATTCTTCAATGAAGTTTCATATTATTTCAAGTGCAGTATTATGTATTATTAGCTTAAGTTACGCACTGTGGATATTGAAAAAAACAAAACAATTTGATGAATATGAAAATAATGATAGGCGGTGATGATATTATATCGGGAAATTGGGTAAAATATGCTTTTATGGAACGAAGAAATGGAAACCTTTATTATTTCTGTTCTATACCAAAGTATAATGGTCTCATAAAGAGAACTATTCTTCCAGACAACTTTCTGTATAAAGAAATACCGTCATATAAATATTTGGTCGTGGAGCATATTGGTGCTATGGGGAAAATATATGAAACTTATAGAAAAATTTATCAGGAAATTATTCCTAATACACCATATACCCCTATAAAAAATATTATCCTGCACTTTGAAAAATATGATTACCGTTTCCATTGGAATAGAGATAATTCAGTTATTGAAATTTGGATACCTATTCAAGATTAGAAGCAATTCCATATCCATATACACAAAGCAGTTAGTCTTAGGATTGACTGCTTTTTAAAAAGACACCATTTAGGTGTAATGATGTCTTTTGGGTGTTATTTTATAGTCATATCAAGGCTCATTCAATCGTGGTAAATTAGTGGTAAAATGAATGGTTTTCTATACTCCAAAATGCTTGAAAGTATAGTGGTTATGCGAATAATCCAAAATTAGATATAAAATTGATATTACATGATATATTATTTCATAAGATTGACAAAGAAGAATGTTTGTGCTATTCTATATAAAAATATATCTCCAAAGGGGAGCAAGATATGAACTTTCATTTAACCGATCAGCGTAAAAAGAAAATCAACTCTGTACAATCCAAACCGATGAAACATTGTGCAGAGTATAGCGTATAAATGACGCATTTCGATTTCATCGGGAAGCCATAAAGGGGATTTTATACCCATTTTGAGAAAATGGCTTTCCATGCAGTTATAATGTGTACGAGGCTATGGACAATGTTTTGTCCATAGCCTTTTGTTTTTGGCGTTGCTATGCCAAAGGCAGAAGGCGGATACACTTGTGTATCTCTGCTTTCTGCCTTTTCTTTTTTCCAAATATATTAAGAAAGGTTTTTTAAAAATGAGCTTATTAGAAATTGAAGGACTAACACATTCTTTTGGTGAAAACCTGCTTTACAAAAATGCAGGCTTCACACTCAATAGAGGAGAACATATTGGCATTGTCGGGCAGAACGGAACCGGCAAAAGCACTTTAATCAAAATCTGTACAGAGCAGATCATACCAGACAGCGGGCGCATTGTCTGGCAACCGAATACTACGATTGGCTATTTAGACCAATATGCGGAAATCGACCATACCTTAACGATGAAAGAATTTCTCAAATCCGCTTTCACAAAGTTATTTGAAATGGAGGCACAGGCGTTGCAGCTCTATGAAAAAGCTGCTGACGGTGATATGAAAAGCCTTGAACTGGCCGCCCGTTATCAGGAACAGCTTGAAGCCCATGACTTTTATTCGATAGATACCGCTATTGATCGTGTCGCCAATGGGTTAGGACTTCTTGCGATTGGCCTTGACCGTCCGATTGCTGAAATGAGTGGCGGCCAGCGAGCAAAAGTGATTTTGGCAAAGCTACTGCTTGAAAAACCAGATGTATTGCTATTAGATGAGCCGACAAATTTTCTTGATAAAGATCATGTTGCATGGCTGGCGGAATACCTATCCTCTTTGGAAAATGCTTTTTTAGTTGTTTCCCATGATTTTGACTTTTTGGATAAAATCGCAAATCGTATCTGCGATATAGATAATGACACAATAACAAAGTATTATGGCACTTATTCTGAATTTCTGCGAAAAAAGACACTGTTGCGGGAAGATTACATTCGTCAATACTCAGCGCAACAAAAGGAGATCAAAAAAACAGAGGAGTTCATTAGGAAAAATATTGCTGGACGAAAAGCAAAAATGGCGAGAGGGCGACAAAAACAGCTTGATCGAATGGACAAAATGGAGGCTTTGGAACAGAAAGAGATTATTCCTTATTTTCATTTTCCTGTTTTACCGCTGACAAATACGGAGCATCTGCTGGTCAAACATCTGGCAGTTGGTTATCACTATCCAGTTCTATCAGATATTGATTTTAGCATAAAAGGCGGGCAAAAAGTTGTTATCACTGGCTTTAATGGAATTGGGAAATCTACTTTGCTCAAGACATTAATTGGACAAATCCCATCCATGCAAGGTCATTTCAAATTTTCCGATCAAGTTACCCTTGGATATTTTGAGCAGGACTTAATATGGGACGAACCTGAACAGACACCAATTCAAATTGTTTCCAATGTCCATCCTGATATGGTCATAAAAGATGTTCGCAAACATTTAGCCCGGTGTGGAATTTCCAGTAAGCACGCAATGCAAGCGATTGGAACATTAAGTGGAGGTGAGCAGGCGAAAGTAAAAATGTGTTTGCTAACACTGATTCCCTGCAATTTTCTAATTATGGACGAACCCACAAATCATCTGGATGTTCAGGCAAAGGAAGCATTGAAATCAGCTCTTATGGATTTTGCGGGTACTGTATTGCTCGTATCACATGAAGAAGCATTTTATCGTGAGTGGGCACAGAGAGTTATTAGTGTCGAGAAATAGAAAATAGAATTAAGTATAGTATGAGGTCTATGATTTTCTGCTGAAGAATTGGCATAAATTGAAATTCAGTCCCCCGATCCAGACCGAAGTAGCCATAGAGCGAAAAATCAATCCCAAACGAATGCAGCGCGAAATTCAAAGTCGACTGCAAGATAAAGGCATTGGCACGAAGGCACAGCAGGCGTTGAAACTCCAGCATGAGCAATGTAAGCTGGAACGGAAAACCAAGAGCCGTGAGCAGAAAGAGGCTGAGAAAGACCGTCAGTTTGCCATACGGCAGGAAAAGAAGAAAGCCAAGCACAGAGGAAGATAACATGAAGATAGAATGGATTTTATGCCCCTTTTGCGGCAGCAAAACGCGATTGAAAATCCGCGATGATACAGTACTGGAAAACTTTCCGTTATATTGTCCTAAATGCAAACATGAAACCCTGATTACGGTAAGAAAACTAAATTTATCCATCATTCAAGAGCCAGACGCACAGACGCAGAGCCGATAATACACAAGGTAAATTCACTTGTGGTTATCGGTCCTTTTTTATTTCAATATACGACGAGAGCCTGCCCCGCCCAATGGGGAAAGAAAAAAACCGTAGCTGGGCAGGTTGATTTTGTGCGCTTACTCTACTTACTTTGGCGGCGGTTTTGAGAAATCAGAGCCGCCGTTTCTTTGCGTTTACACAAACCTATAACGACTTGCAGGGACACGGTAGCCGATTGGAGGTTATTTTGCCGTGTCTCGTTTGCTTTTTCAAAGCTCACATGATCTACATCAGTTAAAAAAAGCATTGCTCCTCCTCCGGGGAGATATGACTACCTATCGGCATTATCATTCCAACTAAAACAGAAGAATCATAGTCATTTTTGTTGCGCCAGTTTCCCATTGCGGGGAGCTGGCGCTTTTTGCTGTCGATTTTTCGGGAAATCTTCCGAAGTATGTCGCTGCCGATCCCCGCCTCCTTTCGATTCACTCGTCAATCGCCCGTGAATCGAAATGGAGGTACATAATGAAGAAAGTCAATCTTAGGGACCTATATCCCGATGTTTACAAAACTGATTACTTTGTAGAAGTAACCGAAGATGTGCTGGAGACGATCCGAGCTGCTGAGCGTGCAGAAGCTGCCTATGACCGGAGGATGTATCGCTATAAGGCGCATTACTCCCTGGACTGCGACAACGGCATTGAAAATGCGATCCTGATGAAGCCCCAGACACCGGAAATACTTCTGGAAGAAAAGCAGCTGCGGGAGCAGCTCTATGCGGCTGTGATGGCTCTGCCGGAGAAACAGGCCAAGCGGATCTATGCCCGGTATTACCTGGGTATGCGCGTGAGTGAGATCGCCGCAGCGGAGGGTGTAGACTCAAGCCGCGTCCGCGACAGTATTCGGCGCGGTCTGAAGCAACTGGCAAAGTATTTTTAGGATAGAATAAGCAAAGGGCGCGAGGTCTTAGTGCTTCTGGCACAGGACCTTGCGCCCCATCTATTGCAGTAGCTTTAGAGGAGTATTTCGCAGAGTTGTCTTTGGATGCAAAAGAAGCAGGAGACCTTTTTAGATTTCCGGCTTCTTTTGTGCTAGTGATAAATATCCAAAATGCTTTTGACTTAACTCAAGTGGGCTTTTGGGATTGTATCTATAGAGTCAAAAGTCAAGATGATTTTACATCCACAGTTAATCTTACTGTCAATGGTCATAGTCCCTTCATGTGCCGCTACAATTTGTCGAACCAAAACAAGCCCCAGCCCATGTCGAAGATCTAAGCGCTCATCTGTGCTTTCTAAATAATGAGGTTTTTCTTTTAGTTCTTGTAGTTTTTCTTCGGAGAGTCCTATACCATCGTCTTGCACAATAAGCTGAATGGCATTTTCCGTCCGTCTTAAAGATAACAGAATCCTACATCCCAGCGGATTGTGCTTCATACTATTTTGAACAAGATTATTCACGGCTCGTGAAATCAATCTGGCATCACATTCTAACATAGTGTTTTCAGCGTCAGTAGCAATTTCAATTCCAATATTATAGCTATCGGAAATTCCCATGTTCAATAGGTCTGCTACATAGGATCGCAGCAATTTGGATAAGCGAACCATCTCTTTGTGAAGTGGCTGCATTTCATATTCCAACTGTGAGACTAAATTCAAATCCTGCACCAGTTCTTTGATTTTTACGCTTTGCTTCCGTACTATTTCAGCCTGTTCTTGGATGGTCTTGCTGGCAGATTCATTTTCCGCAATGCGGCCCGCATACCCCATAATCATGGAGAGCGGTGTGCGGATGTCATGGGAAACACCGCTGATCCAGTTCGCCCGCGCCTCATTTTGTCTGTTTAAAATAGAAGAAGCCTTGTTCACGCTATTGGCAATTTCCGATAGTTCGCCGCTGATATGAAGTGAAACCGGCTTTCCGTCTGCTAAAGTTTCCACAGCAGACACAATCGGTTCGGTATTACGGATGATTTTGCGTTTGGAGAAATAATAGGCACAAAAGAGGCACAGTACATCCAATCCCAACATTCCAAGCACAAAGACGGGGAGCCGTCGAAGTGCTGAAATGGAATAGTAATTGCTGGTGAGTTTTGTATAGCTGTCTTTTGGATAACCCAATACCAACAGTCCATCATCGGTGTTCCAGACAAAAACCGGATAATCTTCAATATATCCTTTTGAAAACAATGCGACATCTTGAATAGTGTAACTTTCTGGCACTTCATCGGGCAAATCAACCGACCAATAACACTGTCCATCAGCGTTGAGATAAATTGCCCAAATATGATTCTGCCGGAGCTTTTGTACCGCATTGTCTAATAATCGCTCCGGTGTAGCGGCGGCAGCAGTCATTTCCAACATAGATTGCGGGGAAGAATTTCCATAATCCTCAGTCACAATCTTTTGAAAAGTTAGACTAAATACTACTGCGTTAAGAAACAGCAATATCAGGATAAAGGCAGCAAAAGACGCAAGATGTTTCGATATATAACTTGCAAATGATCTCATGGCATCACTTCCTTGATATCAGCTTATAGCCCAATCCTTTAATGGTTATCAGGGACACAGGTTTTGATGGATCGGTTTCAATCTTTTCCCGGACACGCCGGACATGAGCGTTTAGGCTGTTTTCATAGCCAAAAGGGTTATCACCCCATAATGCTTCACAAAGAGTATCTACGGTAACAATTTTTCCTGCATTGCGGGCAAGGGTTTCCAGCAAGGTGTGTTCTTTGGCAGTTAGGGAAATAACCTCACTACCCTTATGGACTTCGGCTCTACTGAAATCAATCGTACACCCATCTAAAACAAGCAGCGGAGAATCCTCTTTATAGGTTCGGCGCAGCACAGCATAGATACGCAGTAATAATTCCTGCGGCATAAAGGGCTTTGAAATGTAATCGTCTGCCCCAAGCCCCAAGCCCGATAGTTTGTCTGATGCTTCGTCTTTTGCTGTCAGAAAAATAATCGGTACACTGCTAAAAGTGCGGAGCTGCTGCATCAGAGAAAAGCCGTCCCCATCCGGCAACATGACATCCAAAACAATTAAATCGGGGGTTTCTTCTTTGGCGGTCAGAACAGCTTCCTTGACCGACATAGCGGTAAGGACAGTTTCAAATCCCGCATCTTTCAATATATCTGATACCATCTTCAATAACTCCTGCTCGTCATCTACCAACAAGAGCCTTTTACTATGCAAAAAGGAATTATCCATAGCATCCTCTCCAATCTGATTTCCTTTGTTTTTATTATATCATAAGCTGTCCATTTTGCAGCCTCGCTTCTTAAAAAGTAAGGTAAAAGTAAGGACAGGAGAATGTAGATGTCAGGTTGAAGTTGTATCATAAAAACATCGAAAGGAGATGTTTCTATGGACTATATCATTACAACGGAACAGTTGACAAAGAAGTACAAAAATTTCATCTCGGTCAACAATGTTTCGCTTCATATTCGCAAGGGCAGCATTTACGGTTTCCTCGGCCCCAACGGTGCGGGAAAATCCACGACTATGAAAATGCTGCTGGGCCTGACTGCACCGACAAAGGGCAGCTTTACCATTGACGGGAAGCAGTTTCTGGGTGATCGGATTGCCATTCTCAAAGAGATCGGCTCTTTCATTGAAGCTCCGTCTTTCTACGCAAACCTGACCGGGCGGGAAAATCTCGATATTATCCGCCGCATTTTGGGGTTGCCAAAAGCCGATGTGGAAGATGCTCTGGAGTTGGTGGGGCTGACCGAGTTTGGCGACCGGCTGGCAAAGAAGTATTCGCTGGGGATGAAGCAACGCTTGGGCCTTGCCGGGGCACTGTTAGGGCGTCCGCCGATTCTGATCCTGGATGAACCCACCAACGGCCTTGACCCGTCCGGCATCCACGAAATCCGCAATCTGGTAAAATCTTTGCCCAGCCTTTACGACTGCACGGTGCTGATCTCGTCCCATATGCTGTCTGAAATTGAATTGATTGCGGATGACATTGGAATTCTCAACCACGGGCGGTTGCTGTTTGAGGGTAGCATGAATGATCTTCGTCAATACGCCCTGCAATCTGGCTTCGCTGCGGACAATCTGGAAGATGTGTTCCTTTCTATGGTTGAGAAAGACAACATGGATAGAAAGCAGAGGGCAAAATTATGAAAACGCTGGCAATCGAACTTCGGAAAGAAAAGCGAACCGGCGTAATCCCCGTGTTGCTGGCTGTTGGCATCTTGGGAGCTGCCTACGCATTTGTCAATTTCATTGTGCGGAAGGACACGCTTTTGAATCTGCCGTTGGCTCCGATGGATGTCCTGCTGACCCAGCTTTACGGCATGATTATGGTGCTGAACCTGTTCGGCATCGTAGTTGCGGCCTGCATGATCTACAACATAGAGTTTAAGGGAAGCGCTGTCAAGAAGATGTATATGCTTCCCGTAAGCGTTCCCGCGATGTACCTGTGCAAATTCCTGATTCTGACGGTCATGTTTCTGGTTGCAATCATGCTGCAAAATTTGGCACTTGCACAGATTGGCATGACAGACTTACCGAACGGAGCATTTGAAATGGGTACGCTGGTGCGCTTTGCCGGATACTCTTTTATTACATCCATGCCGGTACTGTCGTTTATGCTGTTGATTTCCTCGCGTTTTGAAAATATGTGGGTGCCGCTTGGAATTGGTGTCGCTGGTTTTCTAAGTGGTATGGCTCTTGCAAATTCGGAGGTGGCACTTTTGCTGGTACATCCTTTTGTGATTATTTTGAAACCGGCGGTAGCTATGAGCGCCCAGCCAGATCTGATAGTTACCCTTGTTGCTTTGGCAGAAACACTGTTGTTCCTTGCCGTAGGCTTGTGGTTAGCGAAATACAGACGCTACGAGTAAGGAGGGATGATAGAAATGAATTTTTTGGATTTACTCAAAATCGAGTTTATGAAAGTAAGACGCTCCAAAATTATACCCTTGATTTTCATTGCACCTTTATTGGTAGTGATTTCCGGGGTTGCAAGTTTGAGCAACTATTTTACGCCGGAATACACTAATGCGTGGCCTGCCATGTTCATTCAAAGTGCGCTTGTCTACGCCTACTACCTGCTCCCATTCAGCATGATTGTAGTCTGCGTGATGATCGCAGGGAGAGAAACAGGAAATAACGGGATTCTGAAAATGTTGGCATTGCCGGTCAGCCGCTATACATTATCCATTGCAAAATTTTGTGTGCTTACCTTTTATCTATTCATGGAAATGGTGGTGTTTCTTGTTGTGTTCGTAATCGCTGGGGTGGTTGCAACACAGACAATGGGAATAACAGAAACCTTACCGATCCTGTATCTGTTGAAATGGTGCTTGGGATTGTTTCTGACAATGCTGCCATGTATTGCGGCTATGTGGGCAATCACCGTACTGTTTGAAAAGCCGCTTCTTTCCGTGGGATTGAATTTGTTATTTGTGATTCCCGGTGTATTGGTTGCGAATACGCCGCTGTGGATTGTTTACCCGTACTGTTACAGCGGTTATCTCGTATCCTGCTCGCTCCATGATTTTACAGCAGAAACTTCCGATGCCGCATTTTCGATGTTTCCATTCTTGCCGTGTGCGATTGTAGTGTTTGGTCTGTTTTTCGCGCTGGCTGTCACCCAATTTGGGAAAAAAGAAATGAGGTAAAACTATGGAAAAGAAAAAACTTCAATCAGTCAGTGTCGCTGCGCTCATTGTGAGCATATTGCCACTGGCTGCTCTTGCCCCGTCACTCCTGCACTTTTCGCTGTCGGCCGGAATCAGAACCGCTTGGGCCGGAGCCAATACCGTTTTTGTCCTGCTGGGTCTGACCCTTTCAGTGGTATGTGTGCGGAGCAAGGAAAGCCGTAGCATTATCAATATCGCATCCACAGCGATCAGCGTTTTTTGGGCACTGCTGATGGTGGGAATCATTGCACTTGCCTTGTTCCTTACTTTCGTTCAGTGAGGAAACGGCTATGCGTAAAATTGGAAAAATTATTGGGTGCTGCCTGATTGCAGTTTCTTTGCTGGCCTGTACTGCCTGCTCCGGCCTCGATAGGTTAGGTGAAAATCTCAAGGATGGAGCAGAGCAATTAAGCAACGATGTGGTGATCGGGAAAAGCAACGCTCTCATAACTCCTTATCAGTCCTTTGAAGGTAGCCGAACTTCGGATAATGATGTTTTTCGGGCCACCTATGACGCTTCTGTAACTGGATTTAACGGACAGGATATTTTAGTTGCAGACACCGACCTCAAGGAAAATGAGTGCCGTGAAATTGTGATCCGATACCAGCTTGATTCCCTTGACGGAAACTGTCAGCTCATTTACATTTCCCCGGACTTAGAGGAGCAAGTGCTTTCTGAATCTGCCAGCGGAAGTGTTGCCGTTCAGCTTCAAGCAGGAGCGAACTACATCGGAATTATCGGTACAGACTTTTCAGGCACAATCCAGATTACCGTGGAGTAAGCGGCAGAATGATATGAAACGAATATTGATAGTGGATGATAACACGGAATATCTGCAAATCCTGTCATCCGTGCTATCGGGTGAATTTGAAACGATTAAGGCTACGGGCGTTGAGGACGCATTGGATACACTTCAAACAATCACAGTAGATGCAATTTGCTCCGACTTCAATATGAAAGATGGCACGGGGTTGGATTTACTTGAAAAAATCCGTCAACAAGGTTTGAAAACACCCTTTCTGTTGATGTCTGGCGATAACAGCAGGGCATTAGAGCAAAAAGCCAAACTATACTATGGTGACTTCTGCTGCAAAACGGATTTTGATTTAGTCGAAAAAATAAAAGCCTTAGTCAACAACTAAATACAGATGCTATCTGCCGGACGACGGCAAAAGAAAAAAAGCCGTCGTACAGCAGATACATTTCCATGCGCCTATGTAGCGGCGGCTTTGAGAAAATCAGAGCCGCCGTTTCTTTTTGCTTTTCGGACCGATGCTTATGCAATCAGGAGGGCGGTATATAGGAGGATACCGCCATGTCAATTTTCGTCATTCATAGTACCCATGAGCTGCACCAATTAAAAAAAGCCTTGCCCCTCCTCCGGGGAGATATGACTACCTATCGGCATTATCATTCCAACTAAAACAGAAGAATCATAGTCATTTTTGTTGCGCCAGTTTCCCATTGCGGGGAGCTGGCGCTTTTTGCTGTCGATTTTTCGGGAAATCTTCCGAAGTATGTCGCTGCCGATCCCCGCCTCATTTCGATTCACTCGTCAATCGCCCGTGAATCGAAATGGAGGTACATAATGAAGGAAGTCAATCTTAGGGACTTATATCCCGATGTTTATAAAACCGATCACTTTGTAGAAGTAACCGAAGATGTGCTGGAGACAATCCGATCCGCTGAGCGTGCAGAAGCTGCCTATAACCGGAGGATGTATCGCTATAAAGCGCATTACTCCCTGGACTGCGACAACGGCATTGAAAATGCAATCCTGATGAAGCCCCAGACCCCAGAAATGCTCCTGGAGGAAAAGCAACTGCGGGAACAGCTCTACGCCGCTGTGATGGCTTTGCCGGAGAAGCAGGCCAAGCGGATCTATGCCCGGTATTACCTGGGTATGCGCGTGAGTGAGATTGCCGCAGCGGAGGGTGTAGACCCAAGCCGTGTTCGTGACAGTATCCGGCGCGGCCTGAAGCAGCTGGCAAAGTATTTTTAGGATAGAATAACAAAGGGCGCAAGGTCTCAAAGTGCTTCTGCACAGGGCCTTGTGCCCCATCTATATTTGGTCATTCAACAGGCTTTATTATATAGATTAAAATTTATGTTCTCTATGCATTTGAAAATTTCATTTTAAACATACCATAAGTATCTTGACTTTAATTGAATTGGTCATTATACTAGATACATACCAAGTGAATGAATAGTTAGTAGGAGGTGATTATATGGCAAGAAATAAATATCCCGAAGTAACTGTTGAGAAGATATTGGAAGTGTCACAGCGGTTATTTATGGAAAAGGGATACGACAATACAACTATTCAAGATATTGTAAATGAACTTGGGGGACTGACTAAGGGCGCAATCTATCATCACTTCAAATCTAAAGAGGAGATTATCGACGCATTAGGGGAAAAGCTCTTTTTTGACAATAACCCGTTTGTTACTGTACAAGAGCAGAAACATTTGAACGGTTTAGAAAAAATGCGTGAAGTCATTAAGCTAAATCATATAGACATTGATCGGACAGAACTTGGCAAACAGTGCATTTCGCTTTTGAAAAATCCCCGCTTATTAGCGGAACTGGCTGATACCAACAGAAAATTGATTGCACCTCTTTGGTTACAACTTATTGAAGAAGGAATAGAAGACGGTTCTATCCAGACTGAATATGCAAAAGAACTTTCAGAGCTTTTGCCTTTACTTACAAACTTTTGGTTAATTCCCTCTGTCTATCCCGCTACACCGGAAGAACTACTTTCAAAGTTTGCATTTATTAAGTACCTGTTGGATAGTATGAACTTACCAATTATTGATGATGAAATTTTCGGTATGGCACAGAATTACTTTGAACACTTAAATGTAGGCGAGTAAATAAAATTGCCTTGAAAAAGGCAGTTTTATTTTCAAACATTACATTCATTCGTAAGGTATTATTTTTTGAACAGATACATACCGTCTTAATGTATGAAAGGAGAATACTATGTCAAACTTAGACCAAAAAATCGAAAATGCTGCAAATAAAATTGAAGTTGCCGCAAATAAGGCGTGGAAAAAGCGTTCATTCCGCATTGTATCTAAATCGGTATCTGCTGCGGCAGAAATCGGATTGATGATAGGCGCTGCACATTTATCTGAAAAAGGTTATAAATCAACAGCTACTTGTCTGTTTGCTTTGGGTGCGACAGGGCTTGTTTGCGATCTGATATTCAACAGAAAATAGGAGGACACTGCTATATGATACGATACTTAAAACAATATAAATTTCTGCTTTTCCTTACCGTATTATTTACTGCTATCAGTTCTCTATCCTATGTGTTTATCGCTATCTTGTTGCAACAGGTTATGGACATTGTAGATATGGGCGATATGGACGGCTTCATCAGAATATTACTCTTTTCTTTAGCCTACTTTGCGCTTTTGGGAGTATTTATGTACCTACAATCTTTGTTCAGCAAAAAATTTGTCTGCAAGATTATGAAATCTGTCCGTTCCAAAACCTTTATGGGAATTGAGAAACACACGATTGAGGATTACTCTAAAAACAATACCGCAGATTACTTATCTGCAATTACAAATGATGTAAAAATGATTGAGGACAATTTTTTACTTCCTCTCCTGCAAGTCATTCAATACACGATTATTTTCATAGCGTCCCTTGCTGTAATGATTTACTTCGACATTATCGTTACGGTATGTGTAATTATTGCAATCTCCATTATGCTTATCGTACCCAGTCTGTTCGGAGGACTGCTCTCTAAACGGCAAGACAAATATTCTGATATGCTATCCTCTTTTACAAATCATGTAAAAGACCTGTTATCTGGCTTTGAAATTATCAAGTCGTACCGAATGAAAGAATATGTCCTTTCACGATTTGAAACAAGTAATGAGGACACGATAAAAGCAAAATATTCAGTTGACAAAGCGATTGCCGCAAATGAAGCGGTTTCTATGGTTCTTGCGCTTCTTGTTCAAGTTGTTGTTGTTTTTCTTTCGGCATATTTCATTATTATCGGGCGTATCAGCGCAGGAGCCTTATTAGGCATGGTACAGGTTAGCAGTAATCTTGCAAATCCGCTTTTAATCATTTTTAGTAATATTCCTAAAATCAAGAGTATAAAGCCGATTGCACAGAAGCTAAATGAATTCTCAGATTACAGGAAACAAGACACAGATACAAAAAAATCCCCTACTTTCAATGAGATGATTTGTGTGGAGGATTTGCATTTTTCTTATGATAAAGAAAATGAAGTCATAAGCGGTATTTCATTATCCATTAAAAAAGGGAAAAAATATGCCTTTGTTGGTAAAAGTGGCTGCGGAAAATCTACGCTTATCAAACTGATTGCCGGATATTATTCCGATTTCAAAGGTAATGTTCTGTATGATGAAGATAATCTTTCCATTGTGGATGTTGATAAAATAACTGCCTTGTCGTCGATCATTCATCAGAATGTCTATATGTTTGATGAAAGCATTTTAGACAATATTTGCTTACACGAAGATTACAGCAAAGAAGAATTACAATCTGCACTATCTGATAGTGGCTTATTGCATTTCATTGAGCAAGTACCAAACGGACTTGAATATCATGTTGGGGAAAACGGTAATAACCTTTCCGGCGGGCAAAAACAACGAATTGCGGTAGCAAGAGCTTTAATTCGTAAAAAGCCGCTGTTAATTTTAGACGAGGGTACATCTGCTATTGATATGCAGACTGCGTATGACATTGAAAGTAGGTTGTTGGAAATATCCGATTTAACCTTACTTACTATCACGCACAATATGAGCAAAGATATTCTTGAACTCTACGATGAGATTATCTTTATGGCAGATGGGAAAATTATTGAACATGGTACATTTGAAACACTTATTGATAAACACGCTGCATTTTATGATTTTTATCAATTAAAAAAATAGGTATAACAAAAAGTGTTCATCTTTTTACTTACCTTATATTGTTTGATTATAACAAATACCATTCTGCCGGGCGACGGCAAAAGAAAAAAAGCCGTCGTACAGCAGACACATTTCCACGCGCCTATGAAGCGGCGGCTTTGAGAAGATCAGAGCCGCCGTTTCTTTTTGCTTTTCGGACCGATGCTCATGCGATCAGGAGGGCGGTATTATAGGAGGATACCGCCATGTCAATTTTCGTCATTCATAGTACCCATGAGCTGCACCAATTAAAAAAAGCCTTGCCCCTCCTCCGGGGAGGTATGACTACCTATCGGCATTATCATTCCAACTAAAACAGAAGAATCATAGTCATTTTTGTTGCGCCAGTTTCCCATTGCGGGGAGCTGGCGCTTTTTATTGTCGATTTTTCGGGAAAGCTCCCGAAGTATGTCGATGCCGATCTCCGCCTCCTTTCGGTTCACTCGTCAATCGCCCGTGAATCGAAATGGAGGTACATAATGAAGAAAGTCAATCTTAGGGACTTATATCCCGATGTTTACAAAAATGATCACTTTGTAGAAGTAACAGAAGATGTGCTGGAGACGATCCGAGCTGCCGAGCGTGCAGAAGCTGCCCATGACCGGAGGATGTATCGCTATAAGGCGCACTACTCCCTGGACTGCGATAACGGCATTGAAAATGCGATCCTGATGAAGCCCCAGACACCGGAAATGCTCCTGGAGGAAAAGCAGCTGCGGGAGCAGCTCTATGCCGCAGTGATGGCTCTGCCGGAGAAGCAGGCCAAGCGGATCTATGCCCGGTATTACTTGGGTATGCGTGTGGGCGAGATCGCCGCAGCGGAGGGTGTAGACCCAAGCCGTGTTCGTGACAGTATCCGGCGCGGTTTGAAGCAGCTGGCAAAGTATTTTTAGGATAGAATAACAAAGGGCGCAAGGTCTTAAAGTGCTTCCGGCACAGGGCCTTGCGCCCTACCTATTGTAGTAGCTTTGGAGGTGCAAAAAAGCAGGAGACCTTTTCGGATCTCCTGCTTAGTAGAGCTGTGAATATTTAATTGTGGTTGGGTTGCCAGTTATACAAACTGGGGTTGTGTAAATATCAAATACTTGTTATTTTTAGTGCACAATTAAGTTCTTCTGCTTTTAGCAAGGCATGATTGAAAATTGTAATAAAATCCTCACCGTCACTTGTAACAAAATAATTTGATAAATCGGTTATATCATCGCTGATATTTGTTCCCCACGGTGGCTGGGCAGATAGATTTTTTATATTCCATATTACTTTATTTGGAGAATATTTTGCTAATCCTTGCTTCATCTGTTCCAATTCATTGATAGCTTCAGGAATACGGGAACTATTTAATTCACCTAAATACAATTCGTTCATAATGACTGGAAATTTAGTTCCCCATTTTTTATTTTCCAAATTATAAGCAACCGTTGAAAAAAATGAAAATAAAAAATCTTCACTTCCTATTTGAAACCAATAATACTTCACTTTAAACCCAACCATAACACTTTCTCCCAATACATCTGTGACATTTCAATTACACAACTTCTAATTTTTGTTTTTTACTTAACTTTAGTGTAGCTCTCCATACTAAAAGTTTCTAAATCAAACACTACCGCAGCAACACTGTCCTCATTTTCTTCAATAAGCCATAAGCGAGTCCATAAGGTTTGGTCGTTCATATTGGTAGCAGTTTTATCCTCACCATCGGTAATGATTTTTTCGGGATCTAATTTTGTTACAAAAATGTTTTCAGGTTTAAGACCTGGCAGGCTGCTCTTAAGTTCCTCCTCTGTTAGTCCTGCTATATCCATTGCTTCAGCACCTTTATAATACTCAACATCTCCGTACCAGTAGTTATCGTTAACATTCTCGATGGATTTTAACCACATAAACTTATCGTCAACGAATTTATAACCAGCACCAGAGCCGGTATCTATTTCCCATGTTCCTTGTATCAGTGCATTATCATCGTTATTATCTTTGCTGTCAGTAGTACCGGCGCAAGCGGTAAGCCCCAATAGTGTAAAACAGATAATCAGAATAGCTGCTGCAATTCTAAAAAAACCATTTTTGCGGTATTTAATCATATTCATATCATAGTTCATAGGTAACCCCCAAGTTAAATTCTCTTTATTTTTGTAAGCCTTTCTCCATTGAAAAATGAAGAAAATATTTTATTCCCGTTCCCGTCTACTCCGTTTTTTCTTTCGGGAATCTGGCGGCGGAGAGAAGGCCTGAATGTAATCCTGCCGGATCAGCGTCACATCCTGAGAAAGAAAAGCAGCGACACGGTCCTGTTCGGAAGTTTGCTCTGGGAAAAAAGACGCAAATTTCTGTGCCAGCTGTTCTTCTTTTTCATACAGTTTAAGTGTGCCTTCGTATCCAATCAATTCTTTCAGCACAGCAGTAAACTCCGTGTACCGGTCCCCTCGAATATCCAGATCGACCTTTGCTTTGGCAGTCATGCCGTTCAGGTAAAGTACCTTCAGGGAAGTATGGTTCCTGAACCGATTCATTGTGAACCATAAAGCCAGCTTTTTTGAGAGTAGCTTACCGCCAATCAGCATCCAGTTCTGGCTTTGGTATATTTCCAGATACTTTTTCATGCCCTCATCTTCAAACTCTATTGGTTCAAAATGTTCTCCATCCAGCAGCTGTTCCAGCTGATTTTTGCTGAGAATCTGATTCAGTACCGGTATGTTCCGGTAAGGCGCGCAGATATAGCGTCTCATTTTCTGAAACAGCGCCACAACCAGAACTGCTGTACCAAGTAAAAACAGGAAAAGCTCTCCGTCCATTTCGATTTTTCCAGTTGCCGTTACCCAGATGCCACGCAGAACCAGCACGACGCCAAAGCCCCACAGCCCGAAAATCAGCAGCTTTTTCAGCGGATGAAAATGAATCCATTCAATGATCTGTACCTGTTGTTTGCCGCTCATAGGTTCATCACGCAAAAGTCGGCGGGCGATCCACTGATTCAACAGTTGTGGAGTCCATGCAACTCCAAATAGAAAAACTGCAATACCGGCATAAAGGGCAATCCCGATCCAACCAATATCCAGATAAGACTCCAAAAGCAGTAAAAGGATAATTGGCAAAATCATGGTGAGAAAAAGTGGTAAAAATGATTTTTTGCGTCCCTTCTGGAGATTTAGGTCATTGAAAGCAGAAGTAATACACAGGGCAAAAATCATCACAGCCGATATCCCGCCAGACACCCAGTTTTTAAGGTCACCGAAACGCATCACATGCTCGGCTTTGTGCATATTCGGAAATTTCCCGGTAATACCCGCATAGAGACAAAATCCCAAATAAGCCAGAGCCAAAAGTGCCCCTACCAGCTTCAAAATTGTTTTTCCTGAAAGTTTTTGTTTCTCCATCTTCGTCGTTTTCCTATAAAATCACTGTTCCTGTGTCAATTTATCCTTCTGTATCCAAAACAAAGCTATCTACCATGTCTCTGGCGGCCTGTTCGGTGGTTTCTGATCCGCTGAAATTTGTAAGCTGGATCAGGCAGAACCCGTAATCCTTTACAATATAGTATTGCGTGGTGACAATATCGCCCTCGTCGATAGTAAAGATATACAGTAGATCTCCCTGCTCGGTATAGGTTCCATCCCCGTTCAGTTGTGCTTCAATACCATCCAGCTGCATCAAAATCTGTTGGACGATCGCATCCCGGAACTGCTCATGCTCCTCCAGACTATATTTGTTCTTTCCTACATGGATGGATATGTTGTCCGGCTTTTCATCATTTTCGTGACCTTCCTCTATGTAGAAAATCTGCGAATCAGTAGAATGCTTCTCAGATTTCTCCCATCCCTCCGGGACGGTATAAGTTCCGGGAATCGCGTGATCTTCAGATGATATTTCGGTTTCGGAAGAAGAAGGTTCCTGCTGATCCGTCACAGATTCATCAGAGGGAGATTGTGGCGATGAAGTCCCATTTTTACCGCATCCAGCAAGGAGCAGCACCATAGCTAATAACACAATTAAGATTTTTTTCATGCTCTGATTCCTCTCGCTTTATAATACGGGTTATCCGAGTTTGGAAACAATCTGGCAGAACATCTCAACATTTTCTTTCTGCCCCTGAATATCAGAGCCAATCGCATTGTTCATCAAAGAAATTTTCATTTTTTCTTTTCCGAAATGCAGCATTACGACTTTTCTTCCGGGCAGCAGCCCACCCTTGACTTCTGCCTTTGTTATGCTGCTTAGGGGCAGAGAAAGCCGGTTTTCAATTTTGGAGACATTGACGGAATTTACAATGACCATATTCAGGTGTTGCTCGGTAACTCCCAGATAGCAGTAAGCATTGCTCAGTGCGCCCAATGCAGCGGCAGCGCCCCCCGTCAGTGTAGAAAGTCCTCCAATCAGTGCATAGGTATCAGCCCCGGCCATGATGACCGCCCATAACTTGCACTGGTAGGCTTCGTTTTCGTTCAAAATGGCTTCCAGCATTTCATTTTTATCTTTTTCATTCATTGTAAGCATAATTGTTCCTCCTAATTATTGTTTTAAGTTGAGAACGCCGGATGCAATCCTTTGATAGATGCACCCGGCGTTCAAAAGCATTAGTCTGCTTTCAAATTTTTGTCCAGGATCACCAGTTCGCCGTTGCGTTCAATGATACCAGGCTGAACCACGACGATTTTCAGACCTTCCTGCAATTCCAGATACTGTGAAGCATAACCCCAAACCTTGACCTGATCGCCTTCCTCAAGCTCAATGGCAGTGCTTACAGTACCATCTTCATTCAAAATCTGGTTAGCAATACAGTAGAGCTGGCCGGTTGTATCCTCTGCGATGTAGAGAGACACATCCGAAGCGAGCGGCGTTCCGGCAATAGATTTATATTCACCGACTTCTTCGCCCCAAATAGTACCTTCACTGTAAAATCCAACGACCATATTTTCTTCATATCCCTCGATGATCGCATTGAAATCCTGAGCATACGGCTCCATCTCGGCTTTTGTAGTATCCTTGTAAGCGGCAATCTTTTCATTAGATGCCTGTTCTTTTACCTCTTGCGGCTGATAATCCTTGTATTCAAAAACATTGTCCGAAGCAAGCGTGATTGCTGTGTAGTCATCATCCAGAATGACTTTATAAACAGCAATTTCATCATCATCAACAGTACGATTGATGTCGATATTTCCTGCGGAATTCAGTTTATATCCGTCTACACCTTCCAGCGCCTTTTGTAAAGCTGCGTTGGACATCGCACAGTTGATCCCATTGAGCGTTACAAAGAAATCAGGATTTGGTTGATCCTTATCGGCAGAGTATTCCAGTTCTACCACCGTTCCGCCCTCAGCAGGCTTGCATGGCTCTGTCCCGGCATTTACGATTGCAACATCTATTTCCTGATCGTCTTTGGAAAGTTCCCCATAAATACGCTCGCCGGGTTGCAGAGAAACCTCTGCTGCATCATATTCTTCCGTTTCCAAACTCCAGCCGGCTTGTATCAGCTGGGAAGTTTCCAAAGGAAGTGTGTAGTAAGTGCCATCCAGTACGAACTCAGGTGTCCCGTCATTTTTCAGCTGAGACAGAATGGCCTCATCCGTACAGCCTTTATCGCTGCCCGCAGCTGCCGGAGCTGATGTCTGAGGTTTTGAGCCGCATCCGGCCAGCATACTGCATACCAGCACACATCCTGTCAGTAAAGCAATCCATTGTTTTTTCATAAGCGTAAATCCTTTCTGCGATTCTATCAAATTTGTTTTATGTATGAACAACTCATATCCTATATAAAGGTCGATTATGCCCCTATCAGCGTCATGACCACATAGAGTACGATAAGCAGGAGCACAAGACACATTGCACAGAAAACGGCAATCGTCGTTTTGACCCTGTGCCGCTCCTTTAATGTCAGAACCATCATTGCAAGTACATCAAAGGAAAAGAAGAACTGGCAGATTCCAGCTAAAACCGCCAACCATTTCGGATGTATGCCGTCTTTGCATGACTTTATCAGATAAGCGATAGCATAGGGAGCTGCCCCTAATAGAATCCCGTATCCCAAAATCAAAAAAACAATGGTTACCAGTCCGAACAACGCCATCAGCGGCAATGGGAAGAATGCCATCAGCGTTACATATACAGTGATGCTCCCTCCGATCAGGTAGAACGGGATTAGTCCATACTTGATAATCAAAGTGCAGTTCAGCAATGTTTTTCTCGACCACTTTCTTCCTACGGTCAGCACAACAATCAAATTGACGATCCCCATAATAAAGGGCAGAAGGATCGATACTATCTGCAATGTGATTGCATTGCCAAAATGAACTGCCAAAAGAAAGAATGTATAAGACACAATTACATAGAGTACCGGGAGGATATAAGTCATTTAGCAGCCTCCTTTCTGCGCCGGATCAACCAGAGAATCAGCCAGATCAAGCAGACTGGGAACGAGAACAAGCCCAAAATAAAAACTCCGGCTCCAAACGATCCAAGGATTGAGTCCCCGGTGGCGATATTGCTGATGATTCCGAACAGTGCCAGACCAACGCTGAAAGAGAGCCAGCAAAAGAAAGCATATTTACTCTCTTTGGCGCTTGCGGGTATTCTTGATTCTCCCTTTTTATTTTCAAGCTGGGTTTTTAGCTGTTCGCTTAGAAGTCGTTCCTGCTTCTCTAATTCAGTGTCTCCGATCGCCCTTGCGTAATCTTCACGAAGTAGGTGATACCCCAGTTTATCCTGCGTATTTTTTGCTCGATGCAAAAACTGCTCCAAAGTTTCTTCCGCTTCTGTCCAGCGCTGTTGTTCCAGCAGAGCGGAGAACCAGTTCGCTGTAATGATGTTTTTGGAATGCTTGCTGAGTGCCCAAGGACGCCAGCGATCCAATCCCTGTTTCAAATTCTCAAGATTATGGTCGCTTTGATACGCCACCACATAGGGGTTAAGTTTCTTTGCCAGCCAGTGTTCATATTTGCAATATGCGAAAAAGCATAGAGCAAGCAGCGCAAGAAACACTACAACAGCAATCCACATAGTCTCGTAAGAAAAAAAGTGATCATATATCAGGCACGCAGCTCCGGAGAGAGCCGCAATGCTGAAAATTGGCCATGGATTTCTCATAATAGCAATATCTCCAATCATCTGTTTGAATAAAGATTCCGATATGGTCAAATTGTCATATCTATATGCAAACATTATAGCATTTGCATCATCTTTCGTCATCATTTTTCTGCTGTACGGCTAGGAATTTAATTGTAAATAAATTATGAATAAATTTGGGTAAAACATTTTCGTTCTTTCTTAGATTGTACTACTAATCAGAGTGGAGATAAAACTGGATGAGTTCTTATTTTGCATCTTATAACAAAAATATTTTGATAAAATTTCGTTTGAAGCGCCTGTTTTTTGCTCTTTTTGTCAGAGTTAATAAGAAGGACAAGTTTTCCCCCTTCAACAGCACTTTGACAATTACATAGACAGCATAACAGGTACATAACCCGTGTACGAGCGAGTGTGGAACGCCGCGAAGATGGAGCAGCCAGGGAGGTGATGAGCAGAGCTGCTTCGGAGCGATCTACGATTTCACAAAACGGATGGTGGCAGATCCGGCGCGAGGACTGCACGGGGGCTTAAAGATACTTCCTCACGGCCTCCTAAAGACTTGGGGGGAACCCTGCGGCGCACGAGTAAAACGACGCTGCGGAGTTATGACAACTGCGCCAGCGGAGACCTGCTATGTTCCCATCGTCAGGGTTGCGTGGCAAATGTGGCGAGAATTGAGTCATATTAAAATAGGAAGCGATTACTTTCTTTGTTGGTCGCTTTCTATTCAAAATCAGATACCATGCGCTGGCAGTTTCGGCTGCCAGCGTATTCATGTGATTTTGAAAGCACGATGATAACCTTGATAGATTGGAGGGAATATGGTCTATGGAAAAACTCATTACACGAAAAGAAGCGGCTGAAATCTTAGGAATCAGCATAGCAACGCTGGATGCCGCCCGTAACAACGGCTTGATCTCTTATGTGCAGTATGTTCAGAATGGCTGTGTGTATTTTACTGCGGCGGGTCTCCAGGAGTATATCGCAAAATGTACGCACAGGGCAAAGCCTGTTGAGAGAAGCACAACTTACCGTAAGCCTCGAAGCGGAAGATCGTGAGCCGGTCCGTATCCTTGATGGAATCAGAGATGTTTGATAAAACAAAGGTACAGCGCTGGAGATCTTTTTTAGGAGGTGGAGGAATTGGCAAATAGAAAAATAATGCTTCCCCAATATGGCACAGTTATGAAAAGAGGTGTCCTATATTATAGGACCAGAATCAAAGACGCGAATGGTAAGCTCGTAGCTATCTACGCAAAAACACCTGAAGAACTATACAACAAAGAAACGCTTGCGTTGGAACAGATTGAGAATGCCACTTTTCATCGGAAAACGCCCACAGTTGCAGAGTATTGTGAAAAGTGGCTGCTGATGCAGTCGGTTCATGTACGAGCTACTACTTTGACAGATTACACCTCAAAGGTTAGGCGGCATATTATAGCGGAATTGGGAGATAAACGGATGGGTGAGGTTAGCCTGGATGATATTCAGCTTGCCCTTGTTCCGGTTTCCAAAAAATCTGCATCGGTTTATAAATCTGTGGTAATCCTTTACAAATCTATCTTTCGCGCAGCGATGGAAAGCAGGATTATTGACCACAACCCAACGATTTATCTGACAACAAAAGGTGGCGGTGTTCCACAAGAGGATCGTCAGGCTTTGACAGATGAACAGGTGGAGCGCCTTTTGGATGCTATCCGAGATTTGCCGCCTTATGTCTTTGTCATGATTGGTTTATATGCAGGGCTACGCCGGGAAGAAATTCTTGCTCTGCAATGGGATTCAGTATATCTGGATACAGATACTCCATATCTGACGGTAAGACGGGCATGGCACACCGAACATAACAGACCGGTGATTTCGGATGAATTGAAAACCAAGGCTGCGGAGAGAAATATCCCCCTTCCTGTTTGCTTGGCTGAGTGTTTGAAAGCAGCAAAGGAAACTTCGACTTCGGAGTACGTGGTTTCAAACCGGGATGGCGAACCGCTGTCCTACACGCAGTTTAAGCGACTTTGGCAGTATATTGTTACGAGGACGGTCAAGGAGCGGAGCTATTATCGGTATGAAGATGGAAAAAGAGTAAAGCATACTGTCACACCTGTCTTGGGAGAAAAGGCTGCTCATAACGGAAAAGTGGTTTACAGTCTGGACTTTGAAGTAACACCCCATCAGCTGCGGCATACTTACATTACCAATCTCATTCATGCATCGGTAGATCCCAAAACGGTTCAATACCTGGCAGGCCATGAAAGCAGCAAGATTACCATGGACATTTATGCAAAGGTTAAGTACAACAGACCAGATGAGCTGGTCAGATCAATGAACTGTGCGTTTGCAAGCTGGGATGCAGCACAGTAATAACAAATAGGAAATGAAGCAGGAGCGAGGCAAGGATGTCTCGCTCTTTGTTTTACCTCAGCCGTATCTTTGATTAAGTCGAGGCTTTCTGATAAAAAGAGAGTGTAGATACGGAGACTACACATTATCAAGAAAGGACGATCAAAGATGGCAAAAAAGAAAACACAGATCCCGAAGTACGGGACCATTACATTGAAAGGAATCCAGTATTACAGAACCAGGATTACGGATGCAGATGGCAAAGAGTTGAGTTTGTATGCCGCAACTTGTGAAGAATTGTATGAGAAGCAGTTAGAGGCCCGGAAGCAGGTGGAAGAAATTATCTTTCACCGGCAGCACCCGACAGTAGCCGAGTATGGAGAGAAGTGGCTGCTGATGCAGTCGGCAAAGGTGTCTGCGTCTACACTCAGAGGTTATACGAGGGATATGACAAACTATATCATCAAACCCCTGGGAGAGATGTATATGGAAGAAGTGACTGCTGACGATATTCGGCTGGCTCTTGTTCCATTGTCAAAGAAATCAGAAGGCTTATACAATAAGGTCAATATGCTGCTCAAGTGCATTTTTTATACGGCAGAGCGAAACCAAATCCTTGAACACAACCCCTGTGCAGGAATATCCGGTAAAGGCGGAAAACCGACAAAAAAGAAGGAGGCATTGACAGATCAGCAGGTAGCCGTGCTTCTGGATACAGTCAAGGGGCTTCCTCCATATTTGTTTATTATGCTCGGTTTGTATTCCGGTCTGCGTCGGGAAGAAATTCTTGCACTGCAATGGGATTGTGTATTTTTGGACGAGGATACACCTTATCTATCGGTAAGGCGGGCTTGGCGTACAGAGCATAACAGACCCGTGATTTCTACGGTGCTAAAAACTCCGGCAGCAAAAAGGGATATTCCGATACCGAAGTGTTTGGTGGATTGTCTGAGAGAAACGAAAGAAAATTCCATATCAGATTATGTGATCGCTGACAGCAAAGGAGAGCCGCTGGCTGCTTCGCAGTTTCAAAGAGTGTGGCAGTATGTAGTTGTCCGCTCCACCAAGCCCCGAAACTATTATAAGTATGTAAATGGGGAGAGTATCAAATATACGGTTACTCCAACGCTGGGTATGACCCAGAAGAATCAACCCAAAATCAAATATACGCTGGACTTCGATGTGACACCCCATCAGCTACGGCACACTTACATCACCAATCTTCTCTATGCGGGCGTTGATCCAAAGACAGTACAATACCTTGCCGGACATGAAAACAGCAAAACAACTATGGACATTTATGCAAAAGTGAAGTACAATAAACCAGAAGAGTTGTTTGGGGTAGTAAATGGTGCGTTTCATCAGCCTGTCGCTGAATGAAAAAAGGCCGTTTTTTATGGTCCGCATACCGGATAACTGAGAGGTGGAAAGCCGGAAAAGCCCGGAATATCAAGGGAAAACAGCTCAAAAACTCGCGCAATACGGACTTACTGTTCCTCGCCGCTCTGTATGCCTTCCAGAAAAACGATGATGACGGGATTGTATCCTCACCATCATGGCCAAACGGACAATTCCTTTGAAACACCTTGTGACAGTCATGAAACGTATGTGGATGTTCTGAGGGAAGCAGGATACCGGAATTATTACTTCGGCAAATGGCACGCTTGTGCCGGAAAGCCATCAGATCTAGGCTGTCTTGGGGTCTCTTATCCGGATTATTCTAATCCGTATCATCAACCGGAGTATGAAGAGTACCGAAACCGGAAGAAGTTACCGCCAGCCAGGATGCGTGTGGAAATGAATCTGTGCGAGAAGGGCTGGATTGACGATGTGAAGGAGGGGGATATCTATGATTTCCCACGGGAACTCACGAATGAGGCGCTCTCCGGTATCCTGGCCGGACCCAAAGAATGCCATGAGGCATACTACGTTGCGGATATGGCCTGCCGGCAATTGGAAGAACTGAAGCAGGAAGAATTAAATCGGGAGAAGGAAAAAGGGAGCGGGCAGGTTCCGTTTATGATGAGGGTTGATTTCTGGGGACCACACCAGCCATACTGCCCGACAGAAGAATTTGCGGCGCTCTATCCACCGGAATCCATAGAAGAATATCCCAGCTTTGCTGATGATCTGGCTGGAAAACCGGAATCCTACTTGTTCGATACAGGAAGGGAAACGAGCCGGGAAAGGCAGCTGATTCGCCCAAATCCCATGGAATGGTCCCGATGGCAGAAAATCCTTTCCAGGTGCTACGGTCAGATTACCATGGTTGACGAGGCTGCAGGACGTGTGATCGAGAAGCTGCGGGAGCTTCATCTGGATGAGAATACTTTGATTATCTGGACAGCAGATCATGGTGACGCGTTGGCCTGTCATGGCGGTCATTTTGATAAGGCTTTTTATTTGCCGGAGGAGGTGCTGCGGATTCCTCTTGCGATGGCCTATCCTGGAGTACTGCCCAAGAATCGGGTATGCAGGAAACTGATCACTAATTGTGATTTGGCGCCTACAATTGTGAGTGCGGCAGGAGGCAGTTTCCATTTACCTGTAGATGGAGATGACATATTAAGGCTGTTTACAGAGCAGAAACCGTGCTGGAGAACAGCTGTGCTGGCCGAGACTTATGGTCATCTGGCGCGGTGGAGAGCGGAAGCCGTTGTTTGGCAGCAATATAAATATGTGGATAATCATGAGGATATGGAGGAACTTTACGATCTGGAGGCTGACCCGTATGAACTCCATAATTTGGCTTTGGACGAAGAATATCAGGTGCTGCTTATGAAGATGCGTATGAAGCGGCTGGAACTGAAGCCGGAGTAATTGAAACTCGTAATTAAATGCCGGAAATGGCCGAAGAGTCATTTCCGGCATTTTACAGTTCGTTCTAAAATTTGAGAAGTCTGTTTACACGCCGAATAATCCAGTGTATAATTAAAAAAATGCTCTTACGATTGTAATAACAGGGCGTTTATACATAATTGAGGGGATTAAGGAATGAAACATTTTTTGAAAAAAATACTCTGCTGGACACTGATCAGCAACTGTTTTCTTATGACAGCGTACGCAGCGCCGGCGTGGCCTGCGGGACCGGATATACAGGCGGAGGCGGGAGTTGTCATCGATATGGACTCAGGTGCCATTTTAGGAGGTAAGGCGTACGATACACCGTATCCGCCGGCCAGCATTACCAAGCTTCTGACGGCTCTTCTGGTCCTGGAGCACAGCAAACTCGACGAGATGGTGACATTTTCAAACAGTGCGGTTTATAATGTGGAGTCTGACAGCGGCAATAAGCTGAATGTGGCGGAGGGGGATCAGTTATCCGTGGAGGACTGTCTCTACTCCCTGCTGGTTCATTCCTGTAATCAGGCGGCCAACGCGCTGGCGGAGCATGTGGCGGGTTCACAGGAAGCGTTTGTGAAAATGATGAATGACAAGGCGGCAGCGCTGGGCTGTAAGGACAGCCATTTTGACAATCCCTCCGGTCTCAACGGAGATACACAGTATGTAACAGCCAGAGATATGGCGGCGATTTCCAGAGCGGCGTTTGCGGAACCGGATATTATCAGAATCAGCGCAGCGTTAAAACACACGTTTCCGCCTACGATCAATAATCCGGAAGGTCTGACAATTTATGCGGAAAATAAGCTGATTCTGAACACAAATGATTCTTCGAGCCAGTACTACTATCCCCCTGTAAAGGGAGGTAAGACTGGTTATCTCTTAAAAGCAGGCAACACGCTGGTTACCTATGCGGAGAAGGACGGGAAACGGCTGATTTCTGTTATTTTAAAAGGGAGCCCGGGCCAGTATTATCTGGACGGTAAAGCGCTTCTGGAATTCGGATTTGAACATTTTACCAATTACAATGTGGCGGAGAATGAGTCTGCCTACACGGAAGGGGAAGCCGCGGTGGACGTAGGCGGAAAAAGCTATCTTCCGGCTGATTTGGAGATCAATCCGGCAGGTGCGGTGACACTTCCTGAAGGGGCGTCATTTACGGATTTAGAGCATACACTGGTGACCGATTACCCGGACGAGCATCCGGAAAGAAGCGTGGCATTCATCCAGTATACCTATGACGGACGAAAAGCAGGGGGCGCCTATTTAACACAGAAAGAAGTGCAGGAACCGGTTACAGAACCGGCATCACAGGAAGAGACACAGCCCGAAACAGATGATAAGAAAGAGAATGGGAAGAAGGGATTTTCCATCAACCCCTTTCTGATCATCGCATTGGTGGTGATCGCAGCCGCTGCCGGGGGAGGAGCATATATATTCTATTCCCGCAAAAAAGAGGAGCAGCAGCGCGCGCTCCGCAGGGAACAGAGACGCAGGAGGCTCCGGGAAGAGGGCGTGACGGAAGAGGAGTTTGACCGTTTGCTGAAAGAACGTCTGGGAGACCGTAGTAAAGGGAAAAATCAAAAGAAAAAATAAAAAACCGAAATAGAAGTGAATCAGTAAAAAAGTATAAAAAGACAGGCTGTACTGCTTATCCCGGGAATGGGAGGCGGTACAGCCTGTTTTGATATTTCGGTTTTAACCGCTTATCCAGGTTTCAGCCGTCTATTCCGGATTATGCTGACAATTTCCGGCTGCCTGAATGATATAGTTGCCGGTAAAGGCGAGCCCTGCCAGAACCAGAGCGGTTCCAAGACCGGAGTAAAAGACTGCAATAAATATGTCAGGACAGAGACCGGAGGTGCGCAGGCCGATGCCAAAGGTCATCATAAATGCCATGATGATGAAGGATTTGCGGTCAAAGAATTTTAGGATAAACTGCATCTCTTCCTCGTAACGGACAATCCGGTCGGTGTGCCTGCGGACCAGTTTCCCGAAAACCATGAACCAGAAAAGGAAAAATACTGCTGCGGAAAGAGCCAGATGAAACAGTGTCACATAGCTTTTATAAGAAATAATCCCAATACGCAGAATATTAAAGCCGGCTGCGAGCCAGACGATGCCTGCAAGCAGCAGTAGATAATTTTTTTTGATTTTCATGTGAGTACCTCCTTAAATGAACAATGTTCATTATAAGACGGTTCTGACGATCTGTCAAGTGATGGGAAAAATTATTTGGAATCTTTCGGATCATTTTTTAAAGCAGATATGCGGCTGCTGTATCAAGTGTTAGGATAATCAGAGGAATGTTACATTTTTCTTAACAATAGAATTGTTGTATTGACTTTAAATCCTACATATGTAATAATTTATAAAAACTCAGTGAAAAACATGAGGGCTGCACGATTGATGCCCCGTTACCTGCGATTTTTTTGACTGAGACCAGAGGTTAGATGTCGGAATCGTGAAACAATGTAAGAATGAAACTGTAAAGAGAGGAACCGTATTATGAGGCATAGAAGAAGCAAACGTGGACTGATCGTCGGTGGGATTGCGGCAGGGATTCTGATTGCGGCAGCGATTGTAATTGGGATTTTGTGGTTTCAGAAGAGAGAGGAGACGGAGAAGGAAAAGACTCCGGAGGAGCTCTTAATGGAGTATACGGAATATATCAGGACCGGCAATTACGAGGCCATGTATGGAATGCTGAATGAACAGAGCCGGAAGAATATCAATCTGGAGGATTTTACAGCGAGAAATAAAAATATCTATGAAGGAATCGGCACTTCCGGTCTCCAGGTGGAGGTCCAGAATGTAGAGGAACGGACCGAAGGGCTAAAGACGGTCAGCTATCAGACTTCGCTTAACAGTTCCGCCGGCGAGATTCATTTTCTCAATCAGGTGGATTTTATCCGGGAGCAGCCATCTGAGAATCAGGAGACGAAAAGGAAAAAGGATGCGGGAGAATATCGGCTGATCTGGAACGATCAGGTTATCTTTCCGAATTTGGGGCGTACCGATAAAGTGCGTGTTTCTACAGATAAGGCGGTGAGAGGAGAGGTGCTGGACCGGAACGGCGGTCTGCTGGCGGGGAAAGGCAGTGCTTCTCTGGTAGGTCTCGTGCCGGGAAAAATGGCCGGTTATTCTGCCGGAGCGGCCGGAGCGGCTGGAGAGGAAGCCGGTGCCAACCCTGATTTAGAGCGGCTTTCTGAACTTCTTGGTGTCTCGGTGGAGAGTATAGAAAAGAAACTGGCGGCAAAGTGGGTGAAGGAAGATTCCCTCGTTCCGGTCAAAACGCTGAAGAAGGTAGATGAATTTGATCTTCAGTCAGCGAATCCAAGGCAGGATAACCTGGAAAATAAGGCGCTTCAGGACGAGCTCCTTTCCATACCGGGCGTGATGATTACCGATACTCCGGTGAGATCCTATCCGCTGGGCGAGGCGGCGGCTCATCTGGTAGGGTATGTCCAGAATGTGACGGCTGAGGATTTGGAGAAGCATCCGGGCGAGGGATATTTATCAGACAGCGTCATAGGAAGAAGCGGAATCGAAACACTGTATGAAAAAGAACTGAAGGGACAGAATGGAGAGAAGATCTCGATCGTCACCTCCGAGGGAGAAGAAAAGCTGGTTCTGGCTGCCATACCTCGGGTGGATGGCAGCAACATTACTCTGACCATAGACAGCAGCCTTCAGAGAACCATCTATGAGAAGTTTGGAGATGTTAAGAGCTGTACGGTCGCCATGAATCCTTATACAGGGGAAGTCTTGGCGCTGGTGAATACGCCCTCCTATGACGACAACGATTTCATACTCGGTATGTCCGAGGAAAAGTGGGCCTCCTTAAATGAAGATGAGAGAAAGCCGATGTTTAACCGGTTCCGCCAGCGTTTTGCCCCTGGTTCTTCGTTTAAACCGATCACAGGTGTCATCGGGCTTTCCACGGGGGCGCTGACTCCGGATGAAAGCTTTGGCACGGATCATGCGGGACTTAGCTGGCAGAAGGACGCCAGCTGGGGAAAGTATCAGGTGACGACACTTCACGATTACAGCCCGGTTAATCTGGAAAATGCTTATATTTACTCTGATAACATCTACTTCGCAAAAGCGGCACTGAAGATTGGCTACGATGATTTTATGGCCGGACTGGACCGTCTGGGGTTCAATCAGGATCTGCCTTTTGAGATATCGGTCGCTCAGTCCCAGTATTCCAATACGGAACGAATTGAGACGGAGATTCAGCTGGCGGACAGCGGATACGGCCAGGGGCAGGTGCTGATGAATCCGATTCACTTAGCGGCGCTTTATACCATGTTCCCTAACGGTGGAGACGTCATAAAGCCGTATCTCACATACCAGAAGGAGAGGGAACCGGAGGTATGGCTGAAAGGAGCCTGTACTCAAAAGACTGCGGAGACGATAGAGACTGCACTGAAGAAGGTAGTCAGTTCGGAACACGGAACCGGACACGCCGCGATGCGAAATGATATCACGCTGGCCGGCAAGACGGGAACTGCCGAGATTAAAGCATCGAAAGGAGATACGTCCGGTACAGAGCTTGGCTGGTTTGCCGTGTACACGGCTGACGGTCCGGATCACACTCCGATTCTTATGGTCAGTATGGTAGAGGATGTCAAGAATGCCGGAGGCAGCGGACTTGTGGTGAGAAAGGCGAAAGCCGTGCTGGATTCCTATATTCCTCCGGTGCAGTAGAATAAAAATGTCATCAGACAAAACACGTTGCTGCTGTCTGATGACATTTTTTGATGTAACAGGAAAGGGCTTCTGCTGAAGCAGATGCGCTCCGGCGTGGGAGTCCGGCTCACCGTACTCTTTCTTCTGTATGGGCAATTGTTAGGCGGTTCAGTCAATTCCCCCCATACAGTTTTTTCGCCTTCAGAATATCCAGTGCGATTTCTCCCGCTTTGACACCGGTCGCCCCGTCTTCTCCGCTGATATGGACCGCAAAGGAATAAGGACCGTGAACAGATTCTATGAAGCCGATGAACCAGCCGTTCGTATTCTTGCCGTCTACAGTGCCGGTGCCTGTTTTTCCATAAAGCGACGACGCGCCGTCGGAGGAGAGAAAGAGAGCATTCTGAACCGTTTTCATGCCGTTGTCTGAGAAGGGCAGTGTATGTCCGGATAAGCCGGCCAGCAGCTTTACCTGTTCCAACGGAGATATTTTTAAGGAGGATTCCAGCCAGAAACGGGAAGGTCCTCCTGAAAAGTCCATATTTCCATAGGAAAGACTGGTGAGAACCTGTCGGGTGGAGTCCCATCCGCGGCGGCGGTCCAGATCCATAAAATACCAGTTGACAGAATTTGCCATGGCTGAGTTCAGGTTCTGGTCTCTGTTCCAGGATTCGAAAGGATAAGTTTCTCCATTCCAGTCCATCGCAGAGTCCGTCCCTGTGATAATGCCTGCGTCGAGGGCCATCAGGGCGCTGTAGATCTTGTAGGTAGAGTTCGGGGATACCCGCGTGCGTGCGTCCTCCTCGTTGGATATAAGATACCGGTTTTCTGAAGCGTCATACAGGACGAAACTGCCGTCAAGCTGTCCAAAATATTCACTTAAATCTTCCTGATCCGTCCGGGGCAGCGCTTCGGTGTAACGGTCTGAGGCGCAGGCGAGGGCGGAGACGGACGGCGTGGTACAGAGAACCAGCGCGGCGGTGAGGAGATACAGCATACGGCTCTTTATCCGTTTATCTCCGGATTCCCGGCGGTATGAGGCAATGAATGAAATCCGTTTGCGTATCTCTTTTCTGCTGCCGCCGATGCCTGCTGTCTGCCCGAAGGTCAGATGAGACAGGTGCGCCGCAAAATGGAGCAGGGCGGTTCCGTAATCGACGGAGGCATTTTCCCCGAGAAGCGACAAAACTGCTGTGTCGCAGGCGATTTCCCTGTCGCTTACCATCTCCTTCAGGGCCAGCCAGACCATGGGATGGAACCAGTAAAAAATCAGGAGAATACGGAAAAAAGCGCCGCATATCAGATCCTTATGTTTATAATGATGAAGCTCGTGGAGCAGAATACAGCGTATCTCGTTTTCTGACAGACCGGAGAGCTGGGAATCGGGAAGCAGCACACATGGGGCTGCAGTCCCCGCCGTAACCGGAGAGTGAAGCAGGGGAGAAAAACGCAGGGGAATCTTCCTTCGAATTCCCAGCTGCCTGATACAGTCTGCATATAGATTCCGCAGCACATCGTCCTGAACGGGAAGCGAGGTCCTTTTTAAATGATTTACACGGATTGCGGAAATCAGAGTAAGAACTGTGAGGATGACTGTTCCTCCACCCCACAGGCAGATAAGAGCGGCTGCCCAAAAACCAGGTATCTCCCGGCTTACGGAAATGGAAAAATCGTTCAGTATTCCTGATGCCGTGAAACTGTTTCCGGCAGTGCCCAAAGCGCCGGTCTGTCCCGGATCCCCGGCAGCGGGGAATCGTAAACCAATCAGCCGGTCAGCCAGCCTGGCGGTCCATGGAAATGCCGCCGCCAGGAAAGGCGCTGCGGCCAGAAACAGGAGAAGAAACCATAATCGGTAACGGATTTCCGCCGTCAGGTGCCGATAAAATACGTTTCGAATAAAAAGAATGATACCGCCGGAAACTGCGATGGCGGCACTGCTTTGCAGCAGATAAAGAAGCAGAGATTCTGCCATCTATGGTTCTCCTTCCCCGTCATGTAATAACAGGCTGCGGAGTTCCTCCAGCTCTTCCTGGGAAATCCGCTCGTCCTTCATATAATTTGCCACCAGTGAGGTCAGATTGCCATTAAAGAAGCGTTTGAGAAAATGCTCGCTTTCCTGGTTAAGATAGTCTTCCTTAACGACCAGTGGGGTGTATACAAAGACCCGGCTTTTCTTTTCGTATGTAATGGCTCCTTTTTGTACGAGGCGTTTTAACAGAGTCTGGATCGTCTTGGGACTCCAGTCAGTGGCCTGTAAAAGGATGTCCGTCACCTCGTTAGTATTTATGGGAGCTTTGCTCCAGATTACCTTCATAACTTCATATTCGGCTTCTGATATCTGCGGCAGCCTGCTCATGATACCCTCCCTGTTCTTACAACTGTAATACAAATATTATACGTGAGCAAAAGGCGGATGTAAAGGGGGTGGAATTAAATTTTCAGCAGAGTTTTCTCATTTGACGGATCCGGCAGGACCATGATATACTAGGGACAGTCAGTGAGTGAAAAACAGGGGCGGCTGTTTCGCGGCATGGTCCCGGCCGGTGATGTCCGGCGAATCATACTAGATGTGCGAGGTAAGACAACATGGTCCAAAACAGGGGAATTAACCAGGACGTGACACAGGAGATGAACCGTTCTCTCCTTTTGAAAAACTTAAGAAGAGAAGGTATGTGTTCCAGGGCGTATCTGGCCTCCTTAACAGGGCTGAAACAGGCGACCGTGACCAATATTATGAAGGATTTCCTAAACTGGGGGATCGTTACGGAGGTAGGCTTCTTAAACGGAAGCAAGGGCCGCCGTTCGATCGGCGTATCCATCAGTCAGGATCGTTACCGGGTCATCGGCGTGCGCCTTGCGAGAAAACATTACAGCGTCGGCCTGTTCGATTTGACAGGGACGCAGATCACGAAGAAGCGGGTGGATTTTAATCCGGAAGAGCAGCCGGATGCGGAAGATATTCTGAATCAGATTGCGGCAGAGATGCATGCCCTGATGAAGAAATATGGAAAGGATACCATACTGGCGGCCGGTATGGCTGTGCCAGGACCATTTATAGCCAAGAAAAACAGGATTGCTCTGATTACGGGAGCTGATATCTGGAAAGACGTGGATTTAAAGAAATTCTTTGACCGGGAACTGGATATCCCTGTATTTCTGGAGCACAACGCTAATGCGGGCGCTTACGCCCATATGTGGGATTTAAAGGACGCCTACCGCGATGACATTCTGGTCTATATCGCAGCCGGTCAGGGCATTGGCGCCGGAATTGTGATGGATGGAAAGATCTATAAGGGCGCCCTGGGGACCTCCGGTGAGATTGGCCATATGACCATTGACCGGAACGGCCGGCCGTGCGCCTGTGGCAATAAAGGCTGTCTGGAGCGGTATGCCTCCTCCCTGGAACTGGTGAAGGCCGTATACGGTGATCAGGCCGGCCGGTCAGGGTGCAATTTTGAAGATGTAGAACGGCGGATTCGTGAGGGTGATAATTTTTGCATCGACTGCTATCGGCGTGCCTGCGAGAGTCTTGGAATTGGAATTATCAATATTGTCAATGTGATTAATCCGGACATCATCATCATCGGTGACGATATGGCGAGGCCGGATCCGGAACTGATGGAGTCTGTGGTGCGTGAAACTGTGCGGGAAGGCGTTCTGGACGACGTGTGGGAGGGACTCACGCTGTCCATCAGCACCTACCAGGGCGATCCGATCCTGACGGGAGCGGCGATAGTAGCCATTGACCGGATTTTCGACAGTCCGGGTCAGTTTATTAAAGAGAGTGAAGATTGAGAGTAAAGGAAGAACGCTGTCCAGCCGGGTGGGAGATAACTGCCGGCAGGACAGCGTTTTCATATCTTCGTTCTGCAAGTCTACGGAGCGTGGATTGTTCCCGTAGACTTTATCAGGTACAATAGAGTCCGAGGTGATAAAGATGAATACAGAACGTAAAAAACAGCAGATCATGGAATACAAAAACCGCCATCCGGAGATGGGTGTAATCTCTCTTAAGTGCAAAGCTACGGGTGAGGCGTTTCTGGGAATATCGGGAGATACGAGAACGGCATTTAACAGTGTCTGTGCCAGATTATCAGGCTCGTCCCATCCGAACCGGCATTTGCAGGAACTGTGGAATGAGTATGGGGAGGAGGGATTCGAGCAGACGGTTATGAGGGTTTTAAAGTATGAGGATCCGGGTGAGGATCATACAGAAGAACTGGAGCTGCTTCGGGAGGAGTGCCTGGAGGAAGATGAGAGAGCTGTGAAGATCTGGAAATGAGAGGGAAAAAGAATGGATTGTGCAAAAGTAGGCCGGTTAATTCTGCAGTTTCGAAAAGAAAAAGGACTGACGCAGCAGCAGGTTGCAGACCTTTTGGGAATCAGCAACAAGACCGTATCCAAATGGGAACGCGGTTTAGGATGCCCTGACGTATCGTTGTGGGAAGGACTTTCCACGGTGCTGGGCGCCGATATTATAAAACTGCTTCAGGGAGAACTCACTCCAAACCGGCCGGATGTGGGGAAACTTGAAAAGGCACGCTTTTACGTGTGTCCCGTCTGCGGCAACATTCTTGTGAGCACGGGAAATGTGTCAATTTCCTGCTGCGGAAGAAAGTTAAAACCGCTGATTCCGGTTCCGTGCTCAGAAGAACATAAGCCTGTGATCCGGGAAATGGATCTGGAATACTTCGTGACGCTGGATCACGATATGAGCAAGGAGCATTATATTGCCTTTGCAGCCTGCGTGAATCACGACCGGATTTACTTAAACAGACTGTACCCGGAGCAGAACCCGGAATTCCGCATGCCCATGATAAGGCGGGGCGGATATTTGTATGTGTACTGTACGAAGCATGGGCTGCAGAAATATCCGTTTTAGCCGGCGCAGAAACCCGGCAGCAGGCTTAGACAACACGCCCCATACCCTTCCCAAATCATACGGAAACTATGGGGCGTGTTGTTATTGTCCGGGCCGCTGCATATTTTTATAAATTACCTGTTGACATTTTCCAGAAATGTGGTATTGTTTAACTAGAAATATTAATTAATTGAATTAATACATAAAACGAAGGAACAAATTAATTCAAAAATAAAAAAGAAGAGGAGAACAGCGATGAAATTTTTTGTGGACACAGCGAAGGTAGAGGATATCAGAAAGGCAAATGATATGGGGGTTATCTGTGGAGTAACCACGAACCCGTCCCTGATTGCAAAAGAAGGAAGAGACTTTAACGAAGTAATCAGAGAGATCGCTTCCATCGTAGACGGACCGATCAGCGGAGAAGTAAAGGCTACTACGACAGATGCGGAAGGCATGATTAAAGAAGGACGCGAGATTGCAGCGATTCATCCAAACATGGTAGTCAAGATTCCGATGACAGTGGAAGGCTTAAAGGCTGTCAAAGTATTAACGGCAGAAGGCATTAAGACGAACGTAACGCTTGTTTTCAGTGCAAACCAGGCACTTCTGGCTGCCAGAGCCGGGGCCACTTATGTATCTCCGTTCTTAGGACGTCTTGATGATATTTCCATGCCGGGCATCGATTTAATTGAAACGATTGCTGAGATGTTCCGTGTGGCGGGAATTACCACAGAGATTATTGCAGCAAGTGTCCGCAACCCGATCCATGTCATCGACTGCGCTCTTGCCGGAGCAGACATCGCAACCGTTCCTTACAGCGTGATTGAGCAGATGACAAAGCATCCGCTGACCGATCAGGGAATCGCAAAATTCCAGGCTGACTATAAGGCAGTATTCGGAGAGTAGAAGAGGAGGATACGGGATTGAGCGATTATCTGGAACTTGAAAAAATAGCGGTTGAGATCCGAAAAGGCATCGTGACGGCGGTTCACAGCGCGAAGTCCGGCCATCCGGGCGGATCACTGTCGGCGGCTGACTTATTTACCTGGCTCTATTATAAAGAACTGAACATTGATCCGGAACAGCCTTTGAAGGAGGATCGTGACCGCTTTGTATTATCAAAGGGCCATGTGGCTCCAGGATACTATTCTACACTGGCGCACCGCGGTTTTTTTCCGGTAGAGGATTTAAAGACACTGCGTCATACCGGCTCCTACTTACAGGGACATCCGGACAGAAAGCATATCCCGGGCGTGGATATGTCCAGCGGTTCTCTGGGACAGGGGATTTCCGCTGCTGTCGGAATGGCACTCTCTGCGAAGCTGCAGAAGAAGGATTACCGTGTTTATACGCTCCTTGGCGACGGGGAGATTGAAGAAGGTCAGGTCTGGGAAGCTGCGATGTTCGCAGGCTACAGAAAACTGGATAATCTGGTCGTGATCGTGGATAATAACGGACTCCAGATTGACGGTCCGGTGGATGAAGTCTGTTCCCCTTATCCGATCGATAAGAAATTTGAGGCATTTAATTTCCATGTCATCTGCATTGACGGCCATGATTTCAGCCAGATTGAACAGGCATTTGCAGAGGCGAGAAATACGAAGGGAATGCCGACCGCCATTATCGCAAAAACCATAAAGGGCAAGGGAGTTTCCTTTATGGAGGGAGCGGTGGCCTGGCACGGTGCTGCTCCAAACGACGAGCAGTATCAGACCGCAATGGCAGATTTGGAGAAAGCAGGTGAAGCGTTATGCCAGAGATGAAAGAACAATCCGTAAAGAAGATCGCTACGAGAGAAAGCTATGGCAGCGCTCTTGCGGAACTGGGAAGCGTAAATGACAAAATTGTGGTCCTGGATGCCGATCTGGCAGCTGCGACAAAGACGGGAGTTTTCAAGAAGGTATTTCCGGAACGCCACATCGACTGTGGTATCGCGGAATGCAATATGATGGGGATTGCCGCCGGTCTTGCCGCAACAGGGATGGTTCCGTTTGCAAGTACTTTTGCAATGTTCGCAGCCGGCAGAGCATTTGAACAGGTTAGAAACTCCATCGGATATCCGCATTTAAATGTAAAGATTGGCGCTACTCACGCTGGTATTTCCGTCGGTGAGGATGGCGCAACCCATCAGTGCAACGAGGATATTGCTCTGATGAGAACGATTCCCGGTATGGTTGTGATCTGTCCTTCCGATGATGTGGAGGCGAGAGCCGCTGTCAAGGCCGCGGCCGAGTATGAGGGCCCGGTATATTTACGATTTGGACGTCTGGCTGTGCCTGTAATCAACGACAATCCGGAGTACGAGTTTCAGATCGGAAAAGGCGTGGTTTTAAAAGAGGGGAAAGACTTAACTGTTGTTGCAACAGGTCTGGAAGTCGGTCATGCACTGGAAGCGGCAAAGCTTCTGGCTGAAGACGGAATTGATGCTGAAGTGATCAACATTCATACGATCAAACCCCTGGATGAGGAGCTCATTATAAAATCTGCGAAGAAAACCGGAAGGGTAGTGACTGTGGAAGAACACTCCGTCATTGGCGGACTGGGAAGCGCTGTCTGCGACGCTCTGTCCGAGAACGCTCCGGTTCCGGTCTATAAGATCGGCGTACGTGATGTATTCGGCGAGTCTGGTCCGGCTGCTGAGCTGATTCATAAGTATGAACTGGATGCAGAAGGTATTTATAAGCAGATTAAGAATAAGTGGTATTGAGACAGGACAGAAGCGAAGAAGCAGTATGGGATTCGCAGTCTGAAGTGAAATGTACAGCAGGCCGTGATACGGGAAGATGTGATTCCTGTATCGCGGCCTTTTTGCGTGGAAAAAAATGATGATTTACGTGGAAAGATGATGATATCGCGTAAGTGTTCCGGGAGAAAAAGGGAAGCTCCGTGCAGAGAGAACGTTTATTCCCGTGAGCGTCGGGAATTTTAACTGATTTGTAAGAAAAACGTTTGAAAGTGTGGTTGAAATAACGGAGGGAAGATGCTATAATCTAAGTAGTAAGTGATAAGTAGTAAGTAGCAAGTAATAAACAAACAGCCAGGCATTATTTTTTCTGCAGGAACAGCAGGCAAACACCAAATCGCACGAGTAGAAAGGAGATTACTATGAAAGAATATACATTATCTCAGCAATATGCCCTGATTGGCCTGGATGGCCAGGATTCCATACATGCAACCGCGGCAAAGAATGCGGTCTGCCGCTGTATCGCGGCGGCAAAGCTTCTGGAAAGGCTTGTATTAACCGAAGATCCGGGGTCAGAGGCTGTGAAGGAGGAACTGGAAGCTGGTTTTAAGGAGATTCGCAGTATAGGCAAGAAAGAAGCCCGAGCTCTGGAGACTGAGGTTGCAGAGACGCTGAAGGCAGAGGGGGTCCTTGATGAGGTTCCGGATATTATGGCATGTGACATTAATTATAACAGCATGAATATGGAACTGAAAGTCTACCGCAGCGACGAGGTGGAATACCAGCGTACAGCGGAGGGAGTTCGCGCTGAAATGCTCGAGGGAGGTGCCGTAACGTTAGAGTGTGCCTGCCTGGTATGGCTGTTTCGTGAGAGCGGTTGTATCCACGAGATATTTTCTGTGAATGAGCAGGAGGAACTGGCTGCCCGTATGATCGAGCTGGCCGAGCAGGAACCGGTTATCAGAGTGATCTGGGATTTGGAGATTTACCGGTGGACGGAGAAACTGTCACAGCAGCTGCTGGGGGCGAAGAAGAATCTTTTTAAGAACCCATATTTGGAGGGCGTCAATCTCCTGTTCCCGTTCCTGGACAGAAGACAGGCGATATTCATTGACTTCGTTATTTTCGGAACGGATGTGGCGGGAAGGCGTATGGCTATTCTGAACTATTTAACGGAAAAGGGGCATTACGTGGAAGAGGTCAAGAATGGTTCTGAGACCCTTTTAAAGGTGGATAACTATTATTACCGGGTATTCCCCATGACAAAGGTTTACTATAAGGTGCCGGTTCAGGGAGCGAATCTGGTTCCTGTTTATAAGTAGGTGATGGAATGTCAAGACAGAGAAGCATGGAGAAGATCAGCACCTCCGAATATGTATCGATCGGAGAACTGGCCAGGCTTACTGGCTGCCGTTACAGCACTCTGAAGTACTATACAGAAGAAGGAATGCTTCCGTTTGAACAGGAAGAAGAGAATCTCACGAGACGATACCGGAGGGTCGAGACTGTAGAACGGATAGAGCGGATTAAAAGTTTAAAAGAAAGCGGAAAGACGATACCGGAGATTAAAGAACTGGTCGAGACGGGATAATCCCGCACGCGCAGAGCCCATCCATGAGCATGCGGGTTTTCCTGGGAGGAAAAGTCAAAGATCCGGCCGCAGGAGACAGGACGTTAAAACTATAGTGCCGCGGGCGGCGGGATCTCTGCCCCTCGCGGCAGTCCCGGCTGGTTCCATGAGGGCGTCTCACCGGCTGACTGTCCGCGGGAATTAAAATTAACACCAAAATTGTGTACAGCAGCACGAAGCTGGAAAGTTAAGAAAAATATCATTGACATTTTGATGATTCCGTTTTATAGTATCCATAGAATAAAGAGGGCGTACGGTCCTTTATGAGAAGAGGAGTGATTGTTATGTTGGCAAACGATAGGAAATGGGTGAAAACAAGATAACAACAGGAAAGACAGGGACTGGCGTAAGACAGCTTTATTTACTGCGCACGGCTTGTTGTCGTGTTTTTTTTGTACCTTTTTTCGGGATTCCGGGAAATGGCGGTACGTCCCTGTCGGCTCATAAAGGAGATTTTGATTTGGAGAGAGAAAATTGCATATTGATCAGTAATAGTAAAAACTGGATTGAACAGGCAGCTGTCGATCAGCTTCGTGGCGTTGCCAAGTTACCCGGAGTGGTGAAGGCAGTAGGCCTGCCGGATCTCCATCCGGGAAAGACACCGGTAGGAATGGCGGTGTTGAGCAGAGAACGGTTTTATCCTCATTTGATCGGCAATGATATTGGATGCGGAATGAGTTTATTTTCCACAGGAGTAAAGCAGAAGAAGTTTAAGATGGAGAAATGGGAGACGAGATTAAACTCGATTCGGGAGCTGGGGGATATCCCGTGTGACAATCCTTATGAGGGATTTTGCCCTGTTAAGGATTTGGGGACGATTGGCACCGGAAATCATTTTGCTGAGTTTCAGTGTCTGGAACACGTTTACAGGGAAGAGGAGGCTGAGCGTCTTGGACTGCTGGAGGGCCGCATCATGTTATTGGTTCACAGCGGTTCCCGGGGATACGGGCAGGAGATTTTAAACCGGTTTTATTCGCCGGAAGGACTGCCGGATGATGGAGAGGAGGGCAGCCGCTATCTGGCGGAACACGACTCTGCTATCCTGTGGGCTGGAAGGAATCGCATGGTAACGGCGAAAAAGCTGCTCGCTTATCTGGGCGTGGAGAGTGAGGTGAATCCTCTGTTAGAGAGCTGCCATAATTATCTGGAGCGAACGGAAGAGGGCTGGCTTCACCGGAAAGGGAGCGTATCGACGAAGCGGGGAGCCGTGGTGATACCTGGATCCAGGGGAAGTTTAAGCTATGTGTGTGTACCGGCTGCGGATACAGCCATGTCCCTGGACTCTGTGTCCCATGGTGCAGGCAGAAAATGGGCCCGAAGTATCTGTAAGAGCAGAATCGACCGGAGATACGACAGGGATTCCATCAGGAGCACAAAGCTTAAGAGCCGCGTGGTCTGCCATGACACCAATTTACTGTTTGCCGAGGCGCCGGAGGCCTATAAGAACGTGGAACAGGTGATTGCTTCCCTTGAGGACTATGGACTGATTGATGTTGTTGCGACACTGCGGCCGCTTCTCACATATAAAGGGTAAGGAGGCGCGCATGAGAATACAGATAAGTTCCGGGCAGGGCCCGGCGGAATGCGAGCTGGCGGTTGGTCTGCTCTATGAGGAACTGAAAAGGGAAGCGCCGGATATCCGGCTGCTTTCTTTCACACAGGGAAAAAAGCGGGAGGGATTTTCCTCCATCATGTTTGAGACGGAACATGATTTTACCAGCCTGGAAGGCAGTGTGCTGTGGATTTGCAAAAGCCCTTACCGGCCGGAACATAAACGAAAAAACTGGTATGTGGATGTCAGTATTTTGGAGACGGTGCCGCGGGTGACCGAGGAAAAGCTGGTTCGCTTTGAGACCTTTAAAAGCGGCGGGAAAGGCGGCCAGAACGTGAATAAGGTGGAAACCGGAGTCCGCGCCATTCATATACCGACGGGGACTGCGGTGGTATCCACAGAGGCGCGGAGCCAGCATATGAATAAGCAGGCTGCCTTAAACCGCCTGTGCGAAATTCTGGCGGAGATGAACCTGGAAAGCGGGCGAAGGGAAAAGAACCTGGCCTGGATGGAACACACTAGGCTGGAACGGGGGAATCCTGTTCGGGTCTACGAAGGAAGAGCGTTTCACCTTAAGAGGGGGAACGGTGGGGATAAGAGCAGTGGAGCATAAGGTAAGGTGCGAATGGTGCCTGGTGCATGAGCCGATGAAACGGACCGACAGGATAAAAATGAAAAGCGAGGTAGTGGAATGGAAAAAAGGAAACGGTAACGCAGGCTGATTTGTTTAAAGTACTTGATATGTTAGAGCAGTTTGGAATCCGTTACTGGCTGGATGGCGGCTGGGGCGTGGATGCGCTTGTTGGCAGGCAGACGAGAGAACACAGGGATGTGGACATTGATTTCGATGCCGGGTATACGGAAGAATTACGGCATAAGCTGGAAGAAAAGGGATACGAAGTAGTAACAGACTGGAGCCCTGTCCGTATAGAGCTGTACCATCCCCAATTGAGCTATATCGATATTCACCCATTCATTTTAAAGGAGGACGGAACAGCAAGACAGGCTGGCTTAGAAGGCGGCTGGTATGAATTTGAGGCCGATTATTTTGGCAGTGCTGTTTTAGATGGTAGAAAGATACCATGTATCTCAGTGAAAGGGCAGAAGATTTTTCATACCGGCTATGAGCCGCGGGAGGTAGATAAGCATGATATGAAAAATATTGAGAAACTGATGAGCGGCGTCTCACAGAGCGGATTTACGCATGAGTATAAAGGATAATAAAACAGCAGGGAACAACGATTTTGATCGTCGCTCCCTGCTGTTTTATTATGACTCTAGTGCCCCCAAAGGTTCTGTGCCACCTGCATGGCGGATTTATCTGCGATTTCCGCGATCTTTTCTTTGGACTCTTTCATGCCATTGTTGATCCAGCAGCGCAGGACTCCGGTTAAACCGAATGTGATGAACTCAATGAAATAGGAAAGCGATACGTCGTCGATTCCCGGATACTGTTTCTTAAAAATCGCGGTTCCATTGTCAGAAATGAGCTGATGGAAACGGTAGGCAAAATCACTGGATGCGCTGTTTTCAAACAAAATTCTGGCAATTTTAACATTTTCTTCAATATATTGTATAACTGGCAGCAGGATGGGCATCAGCGAACCGTTCTTAGAACTGCACAGGAAATTGTCGATCATGTCCTGAAAATCGGCCAGTACGTCGGATTCCATCTTCTGCAGCAGATCGTAAGTATCGGTGTAATGATTGTAGAAGGTTCCCCTGTTTAGATCCGCCCGCTCCGTGATGTCCTTGACGGAAATATTTTTAAAATCTCTCTCGGTCATCAGCTCAATCAGGCTGTCTTTTAACATTTTCTGGGTCCTGCGAATTCTCCGGTCCTCTTTCTGTGATTCCATATTTTTCTCCTCACAATCCTGTTTAAAAACAAATTTATCAGTTTCGATTGATATTAAACACAAAAGCGAATAAGTGGTGCTTATCACACAAAGCAGCGAATCGTTGCTTATTGAAATATATCAACAATTGAATTATAATACACATGTGTTCAAAAGTCAATGATTGTACAATAATCAAAAGGTGGGCAATAATGAAAAGAAACAGCGATATTTTCAATCAGGTGATTCGTTTTATTGTGTATCACGGGAAGATCATTGAGAAGATTTTCCTGGTAACCACAATTCTCTGTGCCGTTTGTTTCCCGTTTGTGGGGGTGAATTACGATCTGAGCAAATATCTGCCGGATTTTGCACCGACAAAGCAGGCGCTGGATGTGATGGAGGCGGAGTTTGGTTATCCCGGCATGGCGCGTGTTATGGTAAAAGACGTATCTCTGCAGGAGGCGAAACGCATCCGGGAAGAGATATCTGCGGTTGACGGGGTAGATCTGGTTCTCGGTTCTGACGTCTCGACCGATGTCTACATGGGAACACCGTTTCTGAGTGAAAGCATGACGGAATTCATCGGCGTCGATTTGCTTGCAATCGACGATTACTATAAAGACGGGAACGCCCTGATGGACATTGTCTTTGAAGATAAAGACGGGGAGCCGCGTACCAATGCGGCCATCGAGGAAATCTACCGGATCGTCGGTAAGGACCGGGGATGCTTTTCCGGAAGCGCCATATCCAGCAAGGAACGGGAGGCTTCGATCACAAGAGAGATCGCCATGGCGATTGCCATGTCAATCGTGATTATATGGCTGATCCTGACGCTGACCACCACGTCGTGGATGGAGCCGTTTCTCTTTATTTTCGTGATGATCGTGGCGATTGTACTGAATATGGGGTCGAATATTATTTTTGGAACGATATCCTTCTTTACTTTCTCCACAGCGGCTATTTTGCAGCTGGCGGTATCGATGGACTATTCTATTTTCCTGCTTCATACCTTTACAGCATTGAAAAACAGGGGCATGGAAATCCATGAGGCGATGGTGGAGGCGATCAGGGAATCCTGCAGTTCGATTCTCGCCAGCGGGGTGACCACCATTGTGGGATTTATCGTTATCGCGTTTATGCGGTTTACCATAGGAAAGGACGTGGGATTTGTACTCGCAAAGGGAATCATATGCAGCCTTTTAACGGTGCTTCTGCTGATGCCCACACTGATTCTCCGGTTTGACGATAAGATTGTGAAAACGGCGCATAAGCCGCTTATCGCTTCTTTCGATGGATTTGCACGGGCCATGTACCGGATCAGGATTCCGGTGTTCCTTTTGGCGGCGCTCTTAGCAGTGCCCTGTTATTTCGGGCAGGGTATGAATCACTTCCTGTACGGCGACGATGCGATCGGTGCGGGACCGGGAACGCGGGTTTACGAAGACACGCAGGAGATTGACCGTCTGTTTAAAAAGTCCAACATGACGATCTGCATCGTGCCGAACGGTTCCGGCGTGACGGAAAAGGAACTGTCAAAGGAACTGGAGAACCTGGATTTTGTCAATTATGTGATTTCCATGTCAGGAACCATGCCTGACGGAATACCGGAAAGCTTCCTTCCTGATGATTTGACGAGCCAGCTGCGGGGCGATGTTTATGCCAGAATGCTGATTTCCATGAATACCTTACAGGAGAGCGACTATGCGTTTGAGTGCAGTGCCAGACTGGAGGAGATTGTACATAAGTATTATCCTGACAATTCCTACGTGATCGGGATGACGCCCACAACCATTGACATCAGGGATATTCTGACAGAGGATTACAATCATGTATCTCTGCTGTCTCTGGCTGGTGTGGCACTTGTCGTATTTCTGACATTCCGCTCGGTCCTGGTGCCGATTCTGGTGATTGTGCCGATCGAAGTTGCCATCTATTTAAACATGACGCTGCCCTATGTGATGGGGGACACCATGATCTATATCGGCTATATCATCGTCAGCTGTCTGCAGCTGGGGGCTACCATCGATTACTCGATTCTGATGACAAACAACTACCTGGCGTTTCGAAAGGAAAAGGGACGCCGCGAGGCTGCCGTTGCCGCTGTCAATAAGAGTACGCTTTCAATCATGACATCGGGCGGTATTCTGATGGTGGTAGGATATCTGCTGTATTTTACTTCGTCCATACAGGCGATTTCCCAGGTAGGGCGTCTGGTGGGACGCGGGGCTTTCCTGAGCGTGACACTGGTACTGTCTCTGCTTCCGGCGCTCTTATCCGCATTTGATAAGCAGATCAAACGGCAGCAGGAGCGGGCGGATGCACGGAAAGAGAGAAGGCGGAACCGTCTGGCGGCAGCAAAAAACCTGACAACAGGGAAAAGTCTGCCGGGAGCGAAGCGTGTGACGGAAGAGAAGGAACTGACGGAAGAGAAGGAGTTATCGGAAGAGAAGGAGTTATCGGAAGAGAAGGAGTTATCGGAAGAGAAGGAGTTACCGGAAGAGGCAGGTCTTACGACAGATGTGAGCCCGACATTTGCAGATGGAAAATGCGGGCAGAAAGAAGGTTCCGCGCAGGCGGAGGCAGAAGAGCCGGAGCAGAAGGAAAAGGGAGATGACAGCCATGAGAAAGAGTAAACGGATTTCAGCGTTTGTTTTAGCAGCCGTGCTTGCGTGCGGTCCGTCCATGGAGGCGGGAGCGGCGGCAGACACTCCGGTCTGTGATGAAACGCTCTATATCACGATGGATCCCTACGGGGAGATTAAGGAGAGCAGTGTCGTAAAAAGCTACACGATGAACGGAAGCAGCCGGATTGTTGATTATGGAACGTACAACCGGATTACCAATATGACGGATCACTCCGAGCCTGTGACGGAGCAGGACGGAAAGCTTACATTTAATTTGGAAAATCCGGAGGACCGGTTCTATTTTGAAGGCGGTACGGAGACCACAAAGGAAGAGCTTCCCTGGAATATTTTAGTGAGTTACCGCTTAAACGGGCTGGAAAAGAAGGCGGAAGAACTCTGCGGCGCAGCCGGACTGGTGGAAGTGAATGTAGATCTGACGCCGAATAAAGGTGTGTCGGATTATTACCGCAATAACATGGTTCTGATGGCCGGAACCGTTGTAGACATGGATAAGAATTTAAGCCTCGAAGCGGAAGGGGCTCAGGTTCAGGCAATGGGCAATTTAAATGCGGTTATATTTTTCGCACTGCCGGGGGAAGAGCAGCATTATTCGATTCGGATCGGTACAGATGATTTCTCTTTCAGTGGAGTTGTTTTTACCATGGTGCCGCTGACTGCGTCCCAGCTTGACAAGGTGGGAGATTTGCGTAAGGCGAAGACGACCCTGGAGGATTCCGCGGATGCCATCAGTGACAGTCTGGACACACTGTTTGATACGTTTGATGGCATGCAGAAAAGTGTGGAAGATTCAGCTGACGGTCTCAGGGGACTCGATCACAGCCGTCAGCTGTTCGCAGATTCCAAGGGAAAGGTGTACGCCGATGCAGACGAAGCGCTGGCAGGTTTAAATGAGCTGACCCGGCAGTTTGAACCGTTCTCCGGACATATGAGGGAGGCGGAAAAGTATCTCGATACCATGAATTCCCATGTCAATGAACTGACTGGGCATCTCGATGATCTGTCGCCGGATCTGGAGGACATGAAGGCGACCATGCGGGATCTTCGGGATGATTTACGGGGGATCAGCTCCATGCTAAACAGTCCACAGGTGGATTTAGGAGCCCAGGCGTTTTTACAGCTGATGGAAAAGACGAAAACGGATCTGGAGATCTTTAAGCAGTCGCAGGCCAAACTGGATGGCGGCGTGAGTGCGCTGGCACCGGCTCTTGCGGGGCTGCTTGCACAGGTCGGAGGACTGGGTGGAAAAAAAGCGGAATATTTCAGTGAAGACAGTCTGGAAGATTTTATCGATGAGATGGAGAGTGCGGGTGTGGATCTGGGAGATGAGGATGAGGTGGCTTCCTATCTGCGCAATGAGCTGGGGATGGCTGCGGATGAAATCGACGCACTCATGAGATACGCTTCTCAGGCTCTGTATGAGACTGCCACAGCGTCCCAGCCAGACACTGGAAATATCGCCGCCGCAGCCCGGGCGATCGTTGAAGGCTTCCATGGTACCGCCGGGAACACCGGACTGATTACAGATATACAGACCATGATCGGACAGACGGAAGTTCTTCTTAAAGCCGCGGCCTCCCAGAAAGGGAATGCGGTGGGTATGCTGCAGAATACCGCGGACATGGCCCATCTGGCAGCCAGTATGTGCAACACACTGGACGATATTATTTCCGATGCAGACAGTCTGACGAAGACGGTCAATTATTATCACGAGGGTACGCTGGAGACTCTGCGTGATCTGGGAAGTATGACAGATGCCGCAGCCGGAAGTTTAAAATCTCTGACCGTGTTCTGTACTTCCTTTGAAAATCAGCTGAAAACAGTCGGCGATTCCTTAAACTCCAGTACCCAGAAGACATTAAACGGCCTTGCAGGAACGCTGGATGGATTGGGAAACGGACTGGATCAGACGGATGTGCTTAAAAATGCCAAAGACACCATCAAAACGGTGATCGACGATAAATGGGATGAGTATACCACAAAGGATACGACCATCTTAAATATTGATATGGACGCGAAGCCCGTATCGCTGACATCGGATAAGAACCCGTCTCCGCGTACGGTACAGATTATTCTGAGGACCAGTGAGATCAGGGAAAAAGATAAAAGTAACGCTGCCGAGGTGGATGAAAGTTACCACCCGGAGGGAAATGTATTCCACCGGATCGCCAGTATCTTTACCCGGATCTGGAAGATGATTACATCGCTGTTTCAAAAATAAAGAGTTGTAAAGCATAGAAAATTGTGAAAAAGGTTCCGGATTGCTGCAGGGGCCTTTTTTGCGTTTTAAGGTAAGAGGAAAGCGTTCCTGTCACACAGGAATATGATGAGAGGATATTGTATTTTACAGGAAAACATGGCATACTACCGGTAAAACAGTGGAAAAGAACAGGAGAATGATATGTGCGGACGATATTATGTAGACGATGAGACGGCGCGGGAGATCGAAAAATTAGTGGAAACAGTCAATGACAAGCTTCGTCTGGAACGGCTGGGCAGGGATATCCATCCCACGGATGAGGCGCCGGTCCTTGCTGCAGGAAACCACGAAATGAAACTGGAATGGCAGCACTGGGGCTTCCCGGGATTTCAGGGAAAGGGGGTAATCTTTAATGCCAGGTCTGAGACGGTGCTGGAAAAGAAGATGTTTCGTGAGAGTGTCCTGCATCGAAGAATCATCATTCCCTGTACCTGGTTTTATGAGTGGAACCGGAAAAAGGAGAGGGTGACATTTTACAGGGAAGACGCACCGGTAATCTTTCTGGCTGGTTTTTACAATGTATTTGGAGACGAAAAACGCTTCACGGTTTTGACGACGGAAGCAAATCAGTCAATGGTCAGCACCCATGACCGGATGCCTCTTATCATTGAGCATGATCAGATCAAAGACTGGGTGATGGATGATACGAAGTTCAGCGGAATGCTGAAGCAGACGCCGGTGCTGCTGGAGACGAAACAGGAATACAGCCAGCAGGAACTGAAATTTTTATAGTAATTACTCCCCTTCAGTAGTTCCTTCTCAGATCAGTTAGCAAACGATTTTTCAGAGAATTGTAAAGAAACAGAAATAGATAATCTGTTGAAAATATGATAGGATAGTAATATCTGAAATATGACAGTGATCCGAGACGGGAGGAATGGAGTATGTGGACAAGAGCAGAGTTAAAGGACAGGGCAAAGAATGACCTCAGGCCGTATTACTGGTATGGCGTTCTGGTGTGTTTCATCGCCGGAATACTGGGAGCAGGAAGCTCCGGCGGAGGCGTGAGTATCAGCACAGGCAGCAGGGCGAGCGAGAATTCATATTCTATCGGCAGTATCCGGGATGGACGCCATGCCGCGGTTTTTTTGTTGATTTTAGGGATTTTTCTGGTAGTCTTCATCATTGCCGTTGCAGTCGGTGTTTTTGTAAGCAACGTTGTAGCAGTAGGTAAACTGCGCTATTTTATGGACAGTGCAGTTATGCAGCAGTCAGCCGGAATCGGCCGTATTTTCTTCGCGTTTGGCGGAGGAAACTATTTAAACGTTGTAAAGACCATGTTTTTAAAGGGGCTCTTTGAAGGGCTGTGGTCGTTGCTGCTTGTAATCCCCGGCATTTATAAGCACTATGAGTATTATATGATTCCCTATCTGCTGGCGGATAATCCGGAGATGGACAGGCACGAGGCATTCCGCCTCAGCAAAGAGATGATGGACGGCAACAAGTTTAATACCTTTGTACTGGAACTGTCCTTTATTGGCTGGTATTTGCTGGGAATGCTGCTTTGCTGTATCGGCGGCATCTTTGTTAATCCGTACTATGAAATGACCTTTGTGGAGCTTTACTGGGTTTTGCGTGATCAGGTGATGGGGCCGCGGCCAACAGAAGCCATGGATCAGAATGTATGTGCTGACGCGTACTACCGGGAAATATAATGGAATAATGGGTTATCAGTTATAACGGAATCAATCTGTTTCGAAAGAGGCGGGGAGGTAGAAAATACCTTACCCGTCTCTTTTGTCCTGTCAGACGGATTTTCATCTGATAATAAAAGCCATCCGCCTGTGCCGGTTTGTGAAAGGGAGATAATAAAAAGCATCCGGTTTAGTTCGGATGCTTAAAATTAAATTCAATTTGATTATAGTCTGCCGGATCAGATACAAAAGCTTTCCCTATCGATAGTTTTTCGTTGATTTCTCTCTGGGTTACGTAATATTCATTCCTGGCCTTCATTAGAATAGAGGCACGTGAATCCTGAGATGAGTTTTGAAACCAGTAGAGTAACAGGGATTCTTCTTCGGATAATAACTTTTCAACTACAGTTCCGGCTTCTTCGGGTCTCAATGCAGTAATGAGAGGTTGGTTAAGTTCTGGTAAATCAAAGAGATTGTAGATCGTTGTTCCCAGTGCTTTTGCTATGTTCTCCATGTAAGCGGTTTTTACATTAATGACGGTTCCATTGATGATACGGTTCAGAGTGGTAGCTGGGATACCTGTTAAAGCAGACAGCTGTGTTTTATTAATATCCTTTAGCTTCATATACATTAATATCTTATTGTTTACCATTTGTACAACCCTCCAACAAGAATTATAGCAGAAATGGAAAAAAATGTAAATAAATGTCGAATGAAAAAGGGCAGAGAGAATTTTGATATTTTGTTAGTAATATTTGAAGTTTCTCATCCATTTGGCGGAGTCGTCATTATAATGTTATAATGACGGCTAAAAATGAAATGACAGCATACCAGAATATGCAAGAGGAGGAAATGAAATATGTCAAGTGTCAGAGGGATTTTAGAGAGAGCAAGCCTGGATAGTATGATTGCCTGCTTACTGGATGAGCCAGGACCGGTAAACGGAACGATTGAGGTAAGCGAAAGCGCTATTGAGAACAGCTACAGAGAGTTCATATTGGAACTAACACATCTTTACCCGGGTGTAAACAAAGATGATGATGAATTGTTTGATGCGGTTATAAGATTTGCATCTGTTCTTGAAGAAATCTATTTAAAAATCGGATTTATCGTTGGCAGAAAATTAGATGGAGATTTGAGGGAGGGGGAAGAAAAGCTTAAGAATATTGTAACAGCGAAGTAACGTGAAAAGAACTGTTTCCTGTTTTTGGGGCAGTTCTTTTATTGGTGTATCCTTATCCATTAAAACTAAAAATATAGCCGGGATTTCGGTTTTGAGTTTTTTAGCCTGTACTTTCTAACTTTGTCTTTATGAATCCTTCAACTTATCGCTTATGATGATTCGTCTTGGCTGTGTGTTCAAAAGAATATCCATGTCCATATCTGAATAAAAGAAATATTTTTGGTGAATACTCTTCCTATTATTATGGATATACGAGGTATTTTGCTGTGAATAACAACAGAGACAGAGTACTGTCATATACAGAAGAGTTTTCAAAAAAATACGGGTATACGCCGACAACTTTTCAAATATCAAATGAACTGTATATACCGCATGACAAGGTATCTTCTATTATAGAAGCGTTAAGAGCCGAAGGAGCAATTCAGATCAGCAGGCCGTTATCATAAGCATCTCGAATTCGTTTTCCTGGAGAGTGGGAAAACCATGAGAAAAACTATGGGATTTGAAATGGAGGTGGCAGGAGAGTACTGTATGGTTGGTTTGAAATTTGTAAAGGCGTGATTAATGGCTGAGGGTTTTTGGATGATGTCAGATAGGGTAACATAACAGTATAGCTGGCAGTTGTTAATAGATGATATCGATAGAACAGTAATTTATATCATATTTTAATCGGGATACAGGAATGGAAAAGTGGTTCAGTATTGTGCAGAAGCTGTAAGCTGGAGGCGTTTTTCATTCACATTATCCCGGTTTGTGAAATATTGATAAGACTGCAATAAATGGCGTTATAGACATTACCATTATGTTTCATAAAAAAAGAATAGGTCTCCATGCTTTGTGTTTTTCCCTGATGAAGTTTCATTGCTGATACAAGGAAAGAATCTATTGTGGCGTGGAGGTCTTTTTTTGTTTACAATAAATAAAGTTTTAAAACAATCGGCTGAAGGGAGAATTTTAAATGAGAGAGTTGGGGAATGAAATGCAGTTAGTGGAAGAGTTTAAGCAGTATCTGGTGTTGGAGGAGAAAAGTAAAGCTACTATTGATAAATATATGCGGGATATTGTCAAATTTTTAGATTGGGAGTGGGAACCTCGGGGTTCAGGGAACGTCACCATATCCTGATTTTCACAACAGATTCGGGCGATGACCATATGCTCTAAGGCACTGATGGACGGAATTGCGGCACACGTGGAACATATTGACTGTGATAAGGTCACTTCCAAGGAACTGATGGAGATATACCGTCTGCCGGCCACGGTTAATGCGGCTAAGGTTCAGCTGCATATCGGAAACAGTGTTCCGGTCACGGCCTTTATCGAACGGCCTTTTTCGAGAATGGTAATCCGGACCAGAATCTACCAACGGAAACTTTTGAGATGGACAAGCTGAAGGCAGTCCATATGACCGCCGGCACCTGCTCTGCCATGTTCCAGAACGGATTTGCCGACTGTTAGATGGTAATCGAGAGAACGTAACTGGAGGATGCAGTCTCTTTCTTGAAGAACGTGGTGGACGGAATCATAGCCTGCTCCAAACAGGCGCGTGAACTTAAGCTTTCAGCACGCTGAGGAAGTTCCTGCGTGATAGCCTTCGATGTAGAACCATTTTTACAGGCCCATCCTCAGCTTGACTATTTGAAAGAGTTTCTGAAAAAGCGACCGTTTCACCCCCGGACTGCATTTTCGGTTTAAACAGAGTAAGGACAGTGGAACTGCTCAATAGAGACGGCATTATATAAGAATAGTATCATGCAAAACATCATAAAATACTGCACCGTGGCTTTGCTAAAGCACCGTTATAATAGAAATGGAAAAACGGCAGGAGTGCAGCATTTTAGTGATTTTGGTGAACTGGGAAGCCTCTCAGTTTCCCTGTCTGAAAGTGGAGGCTGAACTCCTTCAGCCATGCGCCTTCCTGCTAAAACAGCTTTTTTGTGCTATAATCTAAATTTATCCAATAGAACCGGCATTAAGGGCCAACTTGTCATTATTTTCCACAGTTTTTGCTTTTGATATATGGTTATCTTCAGAAGTGAAGTCTCCAGAATTATTTTTAGCCGTGCCACAAGGTTCCGTATCTGGTATAGAATTCAGTATAAAAGAGTATTCAGGTTTATTTCATTACAGAAGGAAAGTCGTATGCAAGAAAAGGTAAGGGATTATTTCCTTAATATTCGCTAAATTTTTTTTAAGGCTTTCCAAAGAGCATTGACTATATTTGGGAAAGCTTGTATTCTCAACACAGCTAAGATAAAAAGGAAGTCTAAGCAATTTTTATATAGCAGGGGTGTTACATGTTTGTCGCATCGTTCTGACACGGCAGCCGCGCCATGTGCCGGTGTCTGCAATGGTAAAGAATAATACCTTGAATACACGAGGAGATAGAGAAAAGGAGAACATCATGGAAAAAATATTGGTTGCAGAAGGACTTATAAAACAATATATCACTAAGGGGCATACCACAAATGCATTGAACGGAATTGGCTTTGAGGTTTGCCGCGGAGAGTATGTGGGTATCATGGGTGCCTCCGGCAGTGGAAAAAGCACCTTGTTGAACTGCATTGCGACCATTGATGAGGTAACTTCGGGCAATATTTACATTGCTGGAAAAGATATCACCAAGATGACTAAGAACCAGCTTTCTGCTTTCCGGAGAGAGCAATTAGGATTTATTTTCCAGGATTTTAATTTATTGGACACTTTAAATTGTAAGGACAACATTGCATTGGCCCTTTCTATTCTTGGAGTAAGACCAGGACAAATCGAAAAAAAGGTGAAAGATGTTGCCCAGGAGCTGGGAATTACCCAGATCCTGAAAAAATATCCGTATGAGATTTCGGGTGGGCAAAAACAGCGTGTAGCCTGTGCAAGGGCTATTGTTACAGAGCCGTCGTTAATCTTGGCGGATGAGCCAACCGGAGCTCTGGATTCTAAATCAGCATCCATGCTGCTGGATAATTTTGAATACCTGAATGAGCAAAAAGGGGCGACTATTGTAATGGTGACCCACGATGCATTTACAGCCAGCCACTGCAGCCGTATCCTGTTTATCCAGGACGGACTGATATTCCACCAGCTGCATCGTGGAAATAGTGACAGAAAAGCCTTTTTCCAAAAAATCATGAAGGTGGTATCTGATTTGGGAGGTGACAGCGATCATGTCCTTTAAGAAAAAAGTGCCTCAGGATAACAGAACATATGGGAAAAGTAAGCTGAGTCCTGTTTTTTTTGATATGGCGTTTAAAAATGTGCGCAAAAGTGCACGGGATTATCTGATCTATTTCTTTACGATTGCTTTGGGTGTTGCGTTGTTTTACTCTTTTAATTCCATAGGCAAGCAGTTTTCAGTGCTGAAGATACCAGATACCCTAAGCTATATATCCTTTACTGTTTCGTCCATGGCGGTGATATCGGTTTTTGTCTGTTTGATTATTGGATTCCTGATTGTCTATGCCAACCGTTTTTTGTTAAAACGCCGCAAGAAAGAAATCGGTATTTATATGACACTCGGCATGAGCGAGCGGAATATTTCCGACCTTTTGATGTTGGAAACTCTGCTGATTGGCATATTTGCTGTGGCGGTAGGTATACCCATTGGAATTCTTGTGTCCCAGGGGCTTATGATCTTTAGTGCGCAGATGCTTAATATCCCCATGAAACAGGCAAAGCTTTTCATTTCCCAGGAGGCTATTGCTGGCAGCATTTTGTTTTTCTTTGTGCTTTTTGCCGTTGTACATCTTTTTAACAAGAAAGAGATACGGAAATTAAAGCTGATTGAACTGCTGAAGGCAGAAAAACAGAATGAAGCTATAAAAACCAATGGATTTGTATCAATATTATCGTTTTTTCTGTCCGTTTTCCTCACACTGGCAGGATATTACTTTTTGTTTTATGATCCTCTTCAGAATATGATGAACGCACTGGTTTTTGGGATTCTTTTGATTTCTGTAGGAACGATACTGTTCTTTTTTTCTGTTTCGGCTATTTTGCTGAGTGTTTTTGGAAATATAAAAAGCTATTATTACAGGGGCCTGAACATGTTTGTCTTGCGGCAGCTCAGCAGTAGAATTAAGAGCTCCGGGTTGTCCATGGCAGTCATCTGTATTCTGCTTTTTTTATCCGCGGCATCCATGGCGGTGGGACCAATCCTGGGGAAATCTAGTGTGAAAGGTACGGATCAAGCCATGCCCTATGATGCGGAGTTGGTAAGAAATTATCCAGGGAGCTATCAAGATTATGGAAAAGAAAATGATCCCTGGGTAAATTTGGATTCTTCGGATCAGAATGATGGCTGGGATCAGAGTGATGGCTGGAATCAGAATGATGGCTGGGATCAGAGTGATGGCTGGGATCAGAATGATGGCTGGGATCAGAGTGATGGCTGGAATCAGAATGAGAATCTTGACCAGCAGTGGGGAACTGCTGATGTGTCAGGCAGCAATGAAATGGTTGAAAACAGTGCCTTGTGGGAGGGCTCTTTGACAGAAAATCTCCAGCGGCTGGGATTTCCGTTGTCTGATATCTTTAAAGAATGTGGAGAGCTGACCATTTATTTTTCTGATGACTTAAAGGAACAGGCATTTTTAGTGGAAGGCTATCCCCGGAAAGAGAGCGAGAAAGGCTTTGGTAATTTTACCATTGGCATTGTGGGTGTAGAGGAATACAACCGGATGATGGAACTTCAGGAGAAAGAAGGGATTTCTCTTGGGGAGAATGAGTTTGCCATCACATATAATATGAGTGAATATGGCGGCATCTACCAGTATTATGCTAATAATCATAAAAAGCCGCTGCGCATCAACGGATATGATCTGAATTTAAAGGAAGATGGCGTCTATGTGCGAACCATGGGAATTGAAAATGTGTTGATGAACAACGGTACTGTGATTGTACCTGAGAAGGTGTTGTCCGGCCTTGCGGCAAACCGCACCATGCTGAACGGCAATTTCAAAGATGAAAATACAGGGTACACAAAATTCGTGGAGGCTGTCCGCGCCTTGAATACCAATCTGATCTGGACTACCAGACAGGATACCTTTGTAGAGGTTACTATGGCAAATATCCTTCTGTCTTATGTTGGGCTGTATCTTGGAATCTGTTTTATAATAACTGCAGGAGCGGTTTTGGCGTTGCAGCAGCTTTCTCAGACTGCAGATAATCAACAGCGTTTTCTCCTGCTGCAAAAGCTGGGAACAAAAAGAAGCATGATGCTCAAAGCCATGCGGGTACAGATTGTCACGTATTTTGCCCTTCCATTCCTTCTGGCGCTGATGCATGCCTGGGTCATGATTACCTATACCATGAATACCATAACAAATCTTTCCTTGGCGGAACAATTAAACTATGTATATCTTTCAGGCGGAATTGTGCTGGTTTTGTACGGAACCTATTTTGTGGGAACCTACCTTGGCAGCCGGCGGATAGTTCTCGAGGTGATTTCAGAGAAAACGAACAGAAAATAAGCCGGATCGCAGCACCTCAACGGCGGTCATCTCATAGGATGATCTGCCGTTGAGGTGTTTTTACTCACTAATTTCCTTGCTTATGGGCAGCGATTTGAAGTACTTAAAGGTACTCAAACAGATAACAAAAAACCCTTGATTCTTCAAGGGTTTTTCAGTAGCGGAAGGGAGATTTGAACTCTCGACACCACGGGTATGAACCGTGTGCTCTAGCCAACTGAGCTATTCCGCCATATAAAATTGTGTGATAAATAATTTTTATTTATCCGTGGGACCTACAGGGCTCGAACCTGTGACCCTCTGCTTGTAAGGCAGATGCTCTCCCAGCTGAGCTAAGATCCCATGCTTGTCCCGGAACTTTTTATCTCTGTGTTCCCGACTGCTTTGCTAGTATAATATGAATTGTGTTAATTGTCAACACTTTTTTGGAAATATTTTTAAAAAAATTTTATTATTCATTTTATACGATTTATGATATACTTAAGATTAGCAAATGGTGGAGGGATTCCATGTACTATTTTATCATAAACCCGAATGCGAAATGCGGGCGGGGGAAGAACGTATGGAAGAAACTGGAAAAGATTCTGGAGCGTGAGAATGCCCAGTATCAGGCGTATATAACTGAGAAGCCGGGTGATGCGAAGGTTTTTGCCAGAAAGCTTACAGAAGGGTGCAGGGAACCGCATGTGATCGTTGCAGTCGGCGGAGACGGCACTGTAAACGAGATTCTGGATGGCCTTTCTTTCTGCAGTCCCGTTACCCTGGGTTATATTCCCGCCGGTTCAGGCAATGATTTAGCAAGAAGCTTAAAGCTGCCAAGAAAGCCGGGACGCTGCCTGAAGAAGATTCTGTATCCGAAGTATCATAAACAGATGGATTACGGAGTGCTTACTTATGGAGGAGATGAGATTTCCTGCAGAAGATTCATCGTCAGTGCAGGAATCGGCATGGATGCGGCGGTTTGCCATAATATTCTCTATTCCAGAACGAAGGGAATTTTAAATAAGCTTCATATAGGAAAGCTGACCTATCTTCTGATCGGGGTCAAACAGCTCCTTCTCGCGAAGCCCGCCAAGGGTTATCTGCTGCTGGATGGGGTTCAGAAGGTGGAGTTTAATCATGCCTATTTTATTTCCGCTCATATCCATCCATATGAAGGGGGCGGTTTTAAATTCGCGCCGGACGCCAGCTATGACGATGGAAAACTATCTATTTGTGTGATGAACAACAGAAAAAAGAGAAAACTGATACCGGTGCTTTTAAATTCCATGTTTGGAAGACAGTCCCATAATAAGGGAACCCGGTTTTATACATGCGGGGAAGCTGTGGTTCACGTGGATAAGCCGATGGCGGTCCATGTGGATGGAGAGAGCTGTTTCTGTCAGAATGACATACAGCTGAGGTGTATCAAAAAGGCAGTCCGCATGATTGTATAAACCAGCTATACCACCAGCTATGCCAATAGTAATTCAGATAACGATACAGATTTTAGAATAGAGTTCAGAAAGGATTTAAGATATCATATGAGAATCGGACAGGGCTACGATGTGCACAAATTGACGGACGGAAGGGATTTGATTCTCGGAGGAGTAAAGGTTCCTTATGAAAAAGGGCTGTTAGGCCACTCTGACGCGGACGTGTTAGTTCATGCGGTGATGGATGCCCTGCTGGGCGCAGCGGCGCTGGGGGATATCGGGGAACATTTTCCGGATACGGATCCGGCTTACAGAGGAATATCCAGTGTGGAACTCTTAAAGCGCGTTGGAGCGCTTCTGGAAGAGAAGGGGTATGTGATCGAGAACATCGATGCGACAATTATTGCTCAGAGACCCAAGCTTAAGGATTACAGACCGCAGATGGTACAGAACATCGCAGCTGCCCTTGGAATACCGGCAGACCGTGTCAGCGTAAAGGCAACCACAGAGGAAGGTCTGGGCTTTACGGGAAGCGGGGAAGGAATTTCAGCACAGGCAATTACCTTATTGACGGCAGTGGGGGATTACTGTTATGATGATAAAATCATGGACGGCGGCTGTCAGGGATGCGGCGGTGGCTGCTGCGGAAAATAACGAATCAGGAGGAAATTATGAAAATATTTAATACCTTGACAAGGCAGAAAGAAGAGTTTGTGCCGTTGGAGCCGGGAAAGGTCAGGATGTATGTCTGCGGACCGACGGTATATAATTTCATTCATATAGGAAATGCGAGGCCGATGATCGTGTTTGATACGGTCAGACGGTATTTTGAATACAAGGGCTATGAAGTGAATTTTGTTTCCAATTTTACCGATGTGGACGACAAGATTATCAAGAAGGCCATAGGAGAGGGTGTGGATGCCGATACCATTTCCAAGCGTTATATTGAAGAATGCAAGAAGGACATGGAAGGGCTCAATGTAAAGCCGGCTACAAAGAATCCGCTCGCTACCGAGGAAATCTGCGGGATGCTGGATATGATCGGAACTCTGATTGAGAATGGCCATGCCTATGTGGCGGCTGATGGAACCGTTTATTTCCGCACGAAGTCATTTGACGGTTACGGGAAACTGTCCCATAAGAACATTGAGGATCTGCAGTCAGGATTCCGGGAGATTAAGGTGACGGGAGAGGAAGGGAAAGAGGACCCGACGGATTTTGTTCTCTGGAAGCCGAAAAAAGAGGGAGAACCGTACTGGGAGTCCCCATGGTGCGAGGGGCGTCCGGGCTGGCATATCGAGTGCTCCGTAATGTCGAAAAAGTATCTGGGAGACCAGATCGATATTCATGCAGGCGGAGAAGACCTTGTGTTCCCGCATCACGAGAACGAGATTGCCCAGAGTGAATCTGCCAACGGCAAAGAATTTGCAAAATACTGGATGCATAATGCATTCTTAAATATCGATAACCGGAAGATGTCTAAATCCCTGGGGAATTTCTTCACTGTCAGGGAGATCAGTGAGAAGTATGATTTGTCTGTGCTCCGTTTCTTCATGCTGAGCGCGCATTACAGAAGTCCGCTGAATTTTAGCGCGGAGCTGATGGAGTCTTCCAAGAACGGATTAGAGAGAATTCTGACGGCGGTTGATAAGCTTAAAGATCTGGAAAGCAGGGCTGTGGGCGATTCGTTTACAGAGGGCGAGAGCAGGGAAGCCGTGGATGAACTGGTTGCAAAGTATGAGGCGGCCATGGATGATGATTTCAACACTGCCGATGGCATTTCTGCCGTTTTCGAGCTGGTTAAACTGAGCAATTCCACAGCAGGGGCAGACAGTTCGAAAGCGTATGTCGTTTATTTAAAGGAGACCATCGAAAAGCTGTGCGACGTGCTGGGTATCGTTACGGAGAAAAAGGAAGAGATGCTGGATTCTGAGATCGAGGAGATGATTGCAGCGAGGCAGCAGGCGAGAAAGGATAAGAATTTCGCGCTGGCCGATGAGATTCGCGGAAAGCTTCTCGAGAAGGGAATCGTTCTGGAAGACACCAGGGAAGGTGTAAAATGGAAGAGGGCATAAGAGATGTTTCCGGATTCCAGACATTATGCAGAGAAGCACTCAGATTAAAGGAGATGGATCCTGGGACGTATTCTCCGCTGGCGCTTGCCTATATCGGAGACGCTGTCTACGAACTGATCGTCCGTACCATGGTGATCAGCCATGGAAGCATACAGGTGAACAAGATGCATAAGAAGAGTGCCTCGCTGGTCAATGCAGGTACCCAGGCGGAGATGATCCGGCTTATGATGGAAGAACTTACCGAGGAGGAAACCGCAGTCTATAAGCGGGGGCGTAATGCCAAGTCCGTGACGACGGCGAAGCATGCGACCGTCGTGGATTACAGAACGGCGACCGGATTTGAGGCGCTCTGCGGCTACCTCTATCTGATGGGACGCCTGGAGCGTCTGGTTACGCTGATCAGCCATGGATTTGAGAAAATAGGAGAACTGGAATGACGGAAGAATTTACAACGGAAGAATTTATAATAGAAGGAAGAAACGCCGTGCTGGAGGCATTCCGTGCGGGAAAGACCATCGATAAGCTGTATGTGCAGGAGGGGATAAAGGACGGGCCTGTCCAGTCTATTATCAGAGAAGCAAAAAAACAGGATACCATCGTGAATTTCGTATCGAGAGAACGATTGAACCAGATGTCGCAGGAAGGGCGTCACCAGGGTGTGATCGCACATGCGGCAGCTTATGAATATGCTGAAGTAGAGGACATTTTAAAGGCGGCCGAGGAGAAGGGAGAACCACCGTTTATTTTCCTGTTGGACGGGATTGAGGATCCCCATAATCTGGGTGCGATTATCCGTACAGCCAACTTGGCGGGAGCCCACGGCGTGATCATTCCGAAACGGCGTGCGTCCGGTCTTACGGCGGTAGTGGCAAAGACCTCGGCGGGAGCCCTTAATTATACCCCTGTGGCGAAGGTGACAAATCTGGCTGCCACGATCGAAGAATTAAAAGAAAAGGGATTGTGGTTCGTCTGTGCGGACATGAATGGTGAACTGATGTACAGGTTAAATTTAAAGGGACCGATCGGTCTGGTGATCGGCAGCGAAGGAGACGGCGTTGGAAGACTCGTCAGGGAGAAGTGCGACATGGTTGCATCGATCCCCATGAAGGGGGATATTGATTCGCTGAACGCTTCCGTAGCCGCAGGTGTGCTTGCGTATGAGATCGTCAGACAGCGTCTGGGCTAGTACCCGCAGAGACAGCGATGCCTGAGGCTCTGGTACCGGGGAGACAGGTCCGGTCTGATGTGAGATGGAGATGAGGAAAGATGAAGAAGAATAGAATTGTGGTTCTGACCGCCTGTGCGGCGCTGATGGTGTCGGTGAACGGCTGCCAGAGCCAGAAGGCATCTGTGGCGGACTCCCAGGGGATCGCTGCGGAGAGTACAGCAGCTTTGACAGAAGAATCGCTGACAGAAGAGCCGGAGCTGACCGGAGAAGCGGAGACGGCCAGGGAACCGGAGGTGACCGGTGAATCAGAGACTGCCGGCGGACAGGAGAGCCAGGCGCTGGTAACTGTTGAGGCGGAAGCGGTTCCGCTGTATTCAAAGCCGGCGGGGAGCAATGTAAGAACGCCGCAGGCTTCCGGTACGACGACCTACAGTAATAACTCGGTGACACTGGATGCGTCCAATCTGTCTCAGGGGTATGTGATGGTGCAGTATACGGGCGGTTCCTCCAAGATCAAGGTTCAGGTAATCAAGAGCGGCGGAGAGACATACACGTATGATTTAAACGCCAGATCCTCTTATGAGGTGTTCCCGATGTCCGAAGGCAACGGAAGTTATACGGTGCGGGTATTGGAGCAGGTACAGGGCAACCAGTATGCGGTGAAGTTCAGTCAGGATCTGTCGGTAAGTCTGTCGGATCAGTTTGCACCGTTTTTATATCCGAATCAGTATGTGAATTTTACTGCGGACAGCAGTGTGGTACAGAAAGGCGCGGAGGTGGCTGCCTCTGCTGCGGATGCGCTGGATGTGGTTTCGTCTGTTTATAATTACGTGGTATCCAATATTACATATGATACGGCAAAAGCCAATTCCGTTCAGTCCGGATATCTCCCGAACTGCGATTCTGTCCTGGCTCAGAAGAAGGGAATCTGTTTCGATTACGCCGCGGTAATGACGGCGATGCTTCGCTCCCAGAATATACCCACGAAACTGGTGGTGGGATATACCGGCAGTCTGTATCACGCATGGATTAATGTTTATATCGAGGGCCAGGGCTGGGTGGACAATATCATCTACTTTGACGGCCATGACTGGAAACTGATGGATCCGACATTCGCCTCTTCCGGCAAGGGAGATCCGGCGATTGAGGAGTATATCAAGAACAGCTCGAATTATAAGGCAAAATACTCGTATTAAAATTTCATAATAAAGGAGAAGCGATACATGGCAAAGGAATTGAAAAAACATTATTCCGCCCGGGAGCTTTCGGCTTTCTGTCTTCAGATATCTCTTCTGCTTCGCGCGGCAATCCCTCTTGACGAGGGATTGTCTGTTATGGCGGAGGATGCGGCAGATGAAGAAGAGAAAAAGATTCTGCTGCACATGTCTGAAGAAGTGGAGCTGGGGAGTCCGTTTTCGGCTGTTTTGCAGGAAGTGGGAAGTTATCCATCCTATGTAATCAAGATGGCGAAGCTGGGGGAGGAGACAGGGACCCTGGATCAGATGATGGCGTCCCTTTCCGAATACTATGAAAAAGAATACATACTGATGAAGAGCATCAAAAACGCGGTGACGTATCCGATTATCATGATTTTTATGCTTCTGGTTGTTTTGTTCGTTCTGTTTACAAAGGTAATGCCCATCTTTGAAAGCGTTTATGAACAGCTGGGAGCCCGCTTAAGTCCGGTATCCATGGCGGCGACGAGACTGGGCGGTATGTTCAGCGGCGTGGCTCTTGCGGCGGGCGTTCTTCTGGCTGTTGTGGCCGGCATCATCTGGCTGTTGGGAAGAGGCGGAAAAAAGATCGGGGCAGTCGAGCACGTGGCGGATCGTTTTAAGAGAAAGAGCCGGATTGCGCTGGCAGTGGCGAACCGCAGATTTACTTCTGTACTGGCTCTGACGCTTCACAGCGGTCTGGAACTGGAAAAAGGCATGGAACTGGCGGCAGAACTGGTGGAGAATCCGGCAGTGGAAGAAAAGATTAAGGCATGCGGCGAGGAACTGGAGACAGGAACCGATTATTACAGCGCTATGAAGAATACCGGTCTGTTTGGCGGATTTCATGTTCAGATGATCAAGGTGGGCGTCAGAAGCGGTCGGCTTGATCAGGTGATGGAGGAGATTTCCAGAAGCTGTGAAGAGGAAGCGGATACGGCACTGGACAACATGGTGAACCGGCTTGAACCGACGATGGTTGCTGTTCTCGCCGTCGCTGTGGGTCTAATTCTCCTCTCTGTCATGCTGCCCCTTGTCGGTGTGCTTTCGGCCATTGGATAAGAGGTGAGCCTATGAAAAGATGGAAACAGACAGTGAAGGAACTGTATGGCTACGTCCTGTCCGTCGTGGTATTTGTGTGTGTGCTGGCGCTTTTTGTCACGGGAATTCTGTTTTTTTCAAAGAAGGCCGATGCGAGAGGCGCGGATACGCTGCGGGATGCCATACGGAGAGCTTCCGTGCAGTGCTATGCCATTGAAGGCAGATATCCGCCCAGTGTGGATTATCTGGAGGAAAATTACGGGATTTTGATTGACCGGGATAAGTATGATGTCTTTTACAGTGGATTTGCATCCAATTTTATGCCGGATATTACGGTCAATCTTCACGAACAATAGCTGGGAGGTGCGCGGATGGGCCGCAGAAATGATCATAAGGGACAGCTGGTAAATACATTGTTTACCATGCTTCTGTTCCTCGTATTTGTGCTCTGTGCGCTGTTTGCGGTGTTAATCGGAGGAAAGGTCTACGAGAATATCAATGCCAGGACGGAATCGACCTACCGCGGCGATGTGGCGCTGAGCTATATAGCCAACAAGGTGAGGCAGGGCGATGCGGATGGAATGGTGGGCCTGACTGAGATGGAGGGGATCACTGTTCTCCAGCTAAAGCAGGAGATCAACGGTTCTGAATACGTCACTTATATCTACTACAGGGATGGAAAGCTTTGGGAACTGTTCACCGATACGGAGAGCGGTCTCGGTGTAAATGACGGCTATGAAATTCTGGAGTGTGACGAAGTGGTAATGTCCATGGACGGAGGACTGTTTTCAGCCTCGACCAGTGGAGATGGGGGCGGCCGGATCTGGCTGTCTTTAAGAAGCGGAGGATGAGACGATGAGGAGGAAACAGCATTCGGGTATCTTCATGATGGAGATGATCATGGTGGTCTTCTTTTTCATTCTCTGTGCCAGCATCTGTATTCTGGTCTTTGTGAAGGCGGACCGGATGAGCCGGGATGCCGCGGATTTAAACCAGTCGGTACTGATTGCCCAGAGCGTCGCAGAGGTATGGAAATCGGAGGGGACGGAGGGGCTTAAACAGCGCTTTGACGCCGACGGCCCTGCAGCAGACCGTAACTCCGCAACAGATGAAGAAGGCGCCCGGAACAGATATGTAATGGAATTTGATAAAAACGGAAGCAGTGCAAAAAACACTCCGGCTGGCAGCGGAGATGAAAGAACGAGTGAGAAAGTCTATACAGCAGTGCTTTCGGCGGATGAAGCGGAGGGCTCGGCGGAGATAACCGTCAGCCGTGAGGAAAACAGCGTCTACACGCTCTCTGTAAGCCGCCACGAGTAAGAACAGGGGTAACAGGAGGAAACAGATGGCTAAGCAGGAGAGCGGATTTAAGGCGAATATTGGAAGTTCTTCTCTGATACTGATTTTTATCGTCATGTGTCTCGTTACATTCGGGATGCTGTCCTTAACCTCTGCCAGGAGTGATTTAAGCCTTGCGAACAGGAATGCGGATGCGGTTGCGGAATATTACAGGGCTGATACGGAAGGCGAGGCATTTTACCACATGGTGGCAGGGGAAGTAAAGGCGGCATGTGCCGGCGCCGCAGGGCAGGAGGAGCGTCTCGCGCTGCTTAAGACATCTCTGGGAGAGTACCTCAGAGACGGAGTCGCGGTGACGGAAGTATCCATGGCACGTGCACAGGCGCTTCACATCGAGCTGGAACCGGATTTGGACGGTGACGGTTCTGTGCGTGTAGCGAAATGGAATGTGATTCAGACAGAAGATTATGAAATAGACGATTCCATGCCGGTATGGGGCGGAACGGTTAATTCCGAAGAGAAGTAGGCTGTTTCCGGGTTCCGGCGGGAAAGAAAGACAGGGAGAGTTGCAGGTATGAAGGTAATTGATTTGTTGAGTTCGGCTGTGGAACAGAATGCATCGGATATCTTTCTGGTACCAGGCATGCCGTTCTCTTATAAGCTGGGCAGCAGGATTGTCTGCCAGAACGAGGAAAAACTGTTTCCTGCACAGATGGAAACACTGATTACAGAGCTTTATGAGCTGGCAGGGAACCGCAGCATGGAGAAGGTGAGAGAGCATGGGGATGATGATTTCTCCTTCGCCCTTCCGGGGGTATCGAGATTCCGTTCCAGTGTGTTTCGTCAGAGGGGATCGCTGGCTGCCGTAATCCGGGTGGTTACGTTCGATCTGCCGGATTATGAGACGCTGCATATTCCGCAGAATATCATCGATATTGCTCAGATGACCAAGGGGTTCGTTCTGGTTACAGGACCGGCTGGAAGCGGCAAGAGTACGACGCTGGCCTGTATCATTGATAAGATCAATCATACGAGAAACGCACACGTCATTACTCTGGAGGACCCGATCGAGTACCTGCACCGCCATAAGAAGAGTGTGGTAACGCAGAGAGAGATCGTGACGGATACGGACAGCTACGTGTCAGGGCTCCGGGCGGCACTTCGCCAGGCGCCGGATGTCATTCTGGTCGGTGAGATGCGTGACTATGAGACGATCCAGATCGCCATGACAGCGGCGGAGACGGGCCATCTCGTCATCTCTACTCTTCACACGGTTGGGGCGGCCAATACCATAGACCGTATCATCGACAATTTTCCGCCCAATCAGCAGCAGCAGATCCGGATGCAGATCTCTATGGTTATGCAGGCGGTGGTGTCACAGCAGCTGATCCCTACGGTGGATGGCGGCGTTTATCCGGCTTTTGAGATTATGTTCTTTAATAATGCGATTCGAAATATGATCCGCGAGTCCAAGACGCATCAGATCGACAGTGTGATCGCCACAGGACAGGCAGAAGGTATGATCTCCATGGATACCAGCCTTTTAAACCTGTATAAGAAGGGCATGATTACGAAAGAGAGCGCTGTCATCTACAGCAGCAACAGCGAACTGATGGCGAAAAAAATTGAGCGCCAGGGTTAGGGATTAAGCATATTTTTTCCATAATCAGTTATACTATCCGTAAGACAAGACTGGAGGGTGAACTGATTATGAGAACAGATAAAAGAAAAGTAGCGCTCATCGGTACCGGTATGGTGGGCATGAGCTATGCTTATTCCATGTTGAATCAGAATATCTGTGATGAGCTGGTTCTGATTGATATTAACAAAAAGAGGGCGGAAGGCGAGGCGATGGATTTAAACCATGGGCTTGCCTTTTCTGCGTCCAATATGAAGATTTACGCGGGGGAGTATAAGGACACGTCAGACGCGGATATTGCCGTGATCTGTGCCGGTGTGGCACAGAAGCCGGGAGAAAGCAGGCTCAACCTGTTAAAACGTAATGCAGCGGTGTTTAAATCGATTGTGGACCCTGTTACGGAGTCGGGCTTTAACGGGATATTCCTGGTAGCGACTAATCCGGTGGATATCATGACGCGGATCACGTATACGCTTTCCGGATTTAATCCGCGGAGAGTGCTGGGAAGCGGGACCGCTTTGGATACTGCCAGGCTGCGCTATCTCCTGGGAGAATCTCTTTCCGTCGATCCGCGGAACGTTCACGCCTATGTGATGGGGGAACACGGGGACAGCGAGTTTGTACCATGGAGCCAGGCGATGATCGCCACGAAACCCATCCTTTCATTATGTGAGGAACAGGGAGAGGGCGGTATGGAAGTGATCTGCGGGGATGAGTTAAAGCGGATTGAGGAAGACGTGCGTGGAGCGGCATACCAGATCATCGAGGCAAAGAGTGCCACATACTACGGTATCGGTATGGCGCTTTCCAGAATCACGAGGGCGATTCTGGGAGATGAAAACAGTGTTCTGACCGTATCCGCCATGCTGCGCGGTGAGTACGGTCAGAATGACGTATATGCCGGTGTTCCTTGCATTATCAATAAAAACGGCATTTTCCGCGTGCTGCCGCTGGACTTAAGCGAGGAGGAAAAACGACGCCTCGGTGAGTCCTGTGATACACTCAGGGCCAGTTTCGACGAATTGGAACAGTAAAGGCAGCCGTTCGGTTCGTGAAGGTGACACGGAAAAACGAAAATACAGAAAAAGGACCAGCCGTCCGGTTGAGCGGCTAGTCCTTTTTCTTTTCTCCCGTGGCCTTAGATTCTTTGCGTTCTTCAGCGTTTTCTTCGTCTTCATCTTTTACATATTCCAGAATTGCGCTGATATCACAGTCCAGATATTTGCAGACTCTCGCCATCAGGGCAAGGTCGACGCGGGAGACCTTGTTGTTGCAGTAATTATTCAGCTGAGTCCGCTGTATTTCACAGTGGTAACAGACTTTGTTCTTGCTTTCGCCCTTTTCACAGATTAAGTCGGCCAGCTTAATATTAATATGCCCCATATAACGCCTCCTTCCGTATAGTGATATTATATTCAAATATATGTGCGAAAATAAGATGTATTTATATAGATATATTTTAACAGATGTATTAAAATACAGGTACAGCGCTATTCGAAAAGGAGAGGAAGTACCGTATGAAGAGATTGTCCTGTTTTGCAGCAGCGGTTATTGTGATGGTGACACTATACAGAATGATACCACATTATGAGATATTAGCCCAGTACAGTTTCAGTTCGCCCGGCAGCAGGGAGACGACAATTCTTGCCGTCAGCCACACCGTTGGGCCTGCGCTCTACGCATCGGGAGAAACTATTTTAAGACTGCACAGAAAACTGAATTACGATGTTCCTTCCAGCCGGGTTATTCTTATGATTTATGGAAAGAAAAGCGATGTGGAGAAGGGGAAATGCAGTGCGATTATGATTTATGAGGGAGAGGATGGCAGCAGGGAAGAAGATGCGGGAATTGTATTCTTAAAATGACCGGAGACATGCAGGGCGGTTGGCGCAGTGAGGGGATTCCGCTCACTTATCTGGTATACAAAGTCGCTGCCACCCGTCTAACGGGTGGCTCGCGCTTCGGCTATAAGCCTTTGTTACTAGGCCAGCGTCTCAAGGCGCTGGCTTTCACTTCGTTCAAGCCACTTTGTGCTTTTACCTCTGTTGCCGCCCCTTCAAGGGGCTATCTGAATACCGACTAACCCCTAAAGGGGTCTTCATATTCTTTCACACTCAATTTGTCCAGCATGATATCTGCCTTCTCCTGATCTTGTATATACTTCTTTATGGTGTCTTCGTTTAATCCCACTGTGCTTACGTAGTATCCTTCTGACCAGAAATGACGATTCCCGAACTTGTACTTTAAGTTGGCATGACGGTCAAACATCATTAATGCTGACTTTCCTTTCAAATAGCCCATAAAACTGGATACGCTTATCTTGGGTGGGATACTCACCAGGATATGCACATGATCCGGCATTAATTTCCCCTCCAGTATCTGAACACCCTTATAATTACATAATTGTTTTATGATATCTCTCAGGTCTTCTTTATATTGATTATAGATCACTTTTCGTCTATACTTAGGGGTGAAGACGATATGATACTTGCACATCCACTTTGTATGCGCTAATTCATTGGCTTTCTTCGCCATAAAATCACTCTCCTTTTTAATAGTGGCTTGGACACCTCTATTATATCAGGCTGAGTGATTTTTGGTATAACCAACACCGCGCACCCGCATAGCGGGTGGTTTCTATTTCGCGCGCTTCGCGCACTCAACTGGGTCTATCCGACCCACAATAAAAAAACCCTTGAATATTCAAGGGTTTCAACCAGCTGATGACGGGACTCGGACCCGTGACCTCCTCACTACCAATCTTAAAAATCGCATTATGTCTCATGAGGTGTGATGATGTAATGTTGAAAAAGCTAGGTTTTATGCGGATTCTGTGATTTTTATATTTGTTCTCGTGAGGTCTCAAAATGCTACTTTTGGTAGCATTGTTAGTCAAATGTTAGTCAGAACACTTGTTTGGTAGCGCTATGATGTGCTTGATTGCAGAAGCGTATCAGCCATAATATCGGCGGCCTCCTGATTTTTCGTTTGGAAAAAATATGCATAAATGTTAAGCGTAGTGCTGGCATTAGAGTGTCCCAGGACACCGGCTACTGATCGAGGATCCATATTATTGGAAATCAATATGGAGGCTGCTGTATGCCGAAGATCGTGTTGCGTTGCGTTTGGAGGAATCATATGATCTTCATCTTCGGCGATATTTTCATTATATAGCCTTATAATTCTTTTGAACTGATGGTACGGGCTGGACGGATGCATCTGTTTTCCATTTTCCTGTGTAAAAATGTAGTTCTTGTCAAAATCTTTCCCATGGCGGCCGATCCAGGCGGTGCCGCGCTCGAGACTTTGCTGTTGCTGTTCAGCCTTCCATTGCTTTAATATTCCGGTAACAACCGGAGGTACAATAGGGCAACGGGATTTATATGTCTTCGTGCTCTTATGTATAATCTGCCTATCGACATAGGCGGTGGATTTATCGATATTAACCGTACCAGTCTCCAGATCAATATCTTCCCACGTAAATGAAATATTCTCACCACGTCGGTCACCGACGAATAGTGCCAGATAGAAGTACGCCCGCCACTTTAGCGGAAGCCGCCACACCTGAGTGTATTCTGGGACATGGTATGGCTTTCCTGTATCATCTACTTGATCGTGGGCCTTGTGTTTGATGGGTATAGGATTGTCTAAGGCCCATAGAAGGCGTTTTACCTGCTCAATGGTAAGATAGTCCACCTTGTACTCTTTCTTGGCTTTACGGCCCTTGCTTTGACGTCCGGCATAGATGATAGGGTTAAGGGATAACAGGCCCTCGCCAACTGCATAAGACAAGATACTGCTTATGACTGCACAATCTCTTGAAATAGTGGATTCTGACATTCCGCCTGGTTTGCCATCCAGTCTTGCGCCGTCCTGCCGGAGAGATTCAGAGTATTCCTTTAATGTCTTGGGAATTATGTCGATGATTTTCAAGTGGCCTATTCGTGGATTGATTCGATGCTCAAGATCGCTTTTATAACTGGACCATGTTGTAATGGCGAGAGTATCACGCTCCTCGTTGCCAGTTGGCTTTGTGTCTTTGAGGAACTGCTTCGTCAATTGTTCAAAGGTCATACGCTTACCTTTTACGTTCTGGCCGGACTTGACATCTCTTTCAAAATCTACTACGAATTCATTCAGGGCCTTCTCGATCTGACGCTTTGTCATGCCTGGCTCCGGAGTGTATGTGTCTGTTTCTATGATTTGTGTTCCATCGGAGCGGCGGCCATTACTGACTGTGACCTGATAGGAATCACCACGTTGACGTATACTTGCCATAATATTAACCTTCCTTTCTCAATTTGTTGCGATATCGCAACTCGAACGCCTGTTTTGGGGTGTACGAAAGAAAGGGAAGTGTGATATACTATTATTGAATAGTGGGTGTATATCATCTTCCCTATGGGTTGATAGTTACATCTATTTAAAGCCGTTCGGTGTTGGTAGCACCGGGCGGTTTTTGTGCTTATAAAAATAGCAATGATATAGTGTTAGAAAAATTTATTACGATGTTGTCTCGTAACTTCTTAACAATTTGTTCATATTATTCTCTATATCGATATAGCAATATTGAATCATAGACATAAAATCTTTTTTGGTAACTGTGCATGCTGTTTTTTGTTTATCAGTAATCTTAACCTGTTCGTCACCTACGTCTATTTTATATCCGTTCAATTCAAATAATAAGATATACTGCTTTGTTAAATTATCTAAGCGTGTAAATTCTTCGTTAATAGCTTCCTCAATTTTATCCCAGCCCATGAGAGAGGAAGGAGTTGTTCCAAGAGCTTTAGCCAATAGAATGAGCTTATCATAAGGAATGTTTGTGACGACACCATTTTCATATTTATAAACGGTTTGTTTTGTTGAGCCAATCTTTTCAGCTAGTTCCGTCTGAGTCATTTCCTGCTTTTCGCGCAGTCCACGTATTCTTTCTCCTATATTCATGATGCACCTCCTGTAACTTGAGTATATCACAAAATGGTTACAAGTCAAGAAAAAATAACTTGACAAGTTACCTTTGAGAGACTATAATTCGAGGTAACTTATTGAGTTACCGATGGAATGGAGGTGATTATAATGATACGGACAAATGAGTTACGAGGTATTATTGCCAAAAATGGATTTTCTCAGGTCAAGGTCGCTAAAATGCTGGGAATATCCCCGAAAACGTTCTATAACAAAATGAAGCAGGGGCGTTTCGGAAGTGATGAAATTCAGGTGATGATTGATCGACTGAATATCTCGAATCCATGCGAAATTTTTTTTGCGGAAGAAGTAACTTTAAAAGATACAAGAAAGGAGAACAAAGATGCAGAAACAAATAGTAGCAGTAGGAAACAGCGAGGTGGCCGTAAAAGAGTTCAGAGGCCAGAGGGTAGTCACATTCAAGGACATTGACACCGTCCATGAGAGGCCAGAGGGAACAGCGAGGAAACGTTTCAATGATAATAAGAAGCGCTTTATTGATGGAGAAGACTATTTCAAAATAAGCGCGTCCGAATTTCGGACACACTTCAATCCGGCTTATTCTAAACAGGCGACAGAGGATATTACACTTATCACAGAGCAGGGATACCTTATGGTCACGAAGTCGCTCACAGATGATTTGTCCTGGAAGGTTCAGCGGCAGTTGGTTACTTCTTATTTCAAGAAAGAAGCTGCTCCACAGAAACAGAAAGATACGAAACGTCCGCCGCTCTCCTCTGTCAACATGATGGTGAAAAACATCAGAGAGGCATATAAGGACGCAAAAATAGAACCTATTTATATAGCTGCTGAGATGCAGCACATATATAAAGATTCTGGATACTCACTCACTGCGCCTCTTCTCACCGATAAGGAAACGATGCCGAAGCTTTACGACTGCACGGAGATGGCAAAGGAGTTGGGAATATATTCTTCCAAAGATAAGCCTCATAATCAGGCCGTCAGCGTCATTATTAAGAAGCTGCATATTTCTGACAGTGAGATTGTAACGACAGCATTCAGCCGGAACGGCCACGAGGACGTCACAGTTCAGTATAAGCCTTCTGTTATGGAAGATGCGAGATTGTGGTTGGCGGAGAATAACTATCCGAATAAAATTCCTTATACTGACTCCAAAGGCAATCCGAAGACCTGTACGGTTGTGTATAAGGAAGTGCCGTGAGATTTAACTGTACATTGAAATTTAAATCCACCCACGCCGGCCACCAACCGGAAGCGGTAAAAACTGTGAAGCCGCTGTGCAAGAGCGTAGCAGAATTAAAAAGAGAGGAAAAAGAAAAATGAACACAGAAAGAAAAAAGGTACTGATTGAGCATATTAAGAACAGGCGGAATATAACGCCCCCTATGGCAAGCATGGAAAGAATGCTTGAAAATGCAGGAGTGAAATTATTTGCACCCTCCTGTTTTAACCGTATCGTTGACGCTGATCTTATTGATAATGAACATGTAATACTGGACTATTTACCAGAATCTGACGATATCGAAATGGACTCGGAAGGATTGGAGTCTTGTAGCGGTATTTTGGAGGGCTTCATTGAGCCGGAGCGTCTACGGGAAATCATAAACGGATTCAAGGTTGTGGAAGATGGTGCTGTCCTCGATAACAACCTGCTGTATTCCCTTCGAAAATGGGGTAAGAAAGAATTACGCAGGGTTCGCAAGGAGGCATTGGAGAAGTTAGATAAAGACGAAAGCGATATGGCCGAGTTGATTTCATATGAGTTAAAGGCTCGGAATATCATAAGTCATTTTCGGCCAGTTATGGATCGTCTATGTGTAATGAAAATGGTAATAACCGGGCTGGATATTCCATTCTATTCACTTCCGGGGATCCTGAAATACTCATGGAATATATTGAAAGACTCTGATCCATTAAGCATTGCTTTATCGCCTGGCAAGTACCGGAAAGCCTTTAAGAAGTTTTGCGAAGCCCACAGAAGAGCAATCAAACATGACAAACTGTGCGGTGATGAATTAGCGAAGTATGCGTTTTTAGGCGTTAAGGCGATGGGGAAAGAGTATTTCAAAAAGCGTCCTAAATCTCGGGTAAAGTCGTGCGAACGTATAGAAGCGGTCTATCGGGAGTGCAGCCAGATTATGGCAGCATTAGGCAAATTAACGCCGGAGGAGTTAGTGCAAATGTTTCCTATAAAGAAGGAATACGATGGTGAAAGATGGGGAGTAAAGGATTATTTCTATGTAAGGGAAGCAATTGAGCGCCTTGAACCGGATAAACCCATTGGAACTGAGATGGATGCTGCTGATCTGCTGTGGGAATATGTAAATGACGATCTGACATTCTTTTTCTTTAACTGGATGGACGCGATCGATGATTTACATCTTCACTGTTTTGAAAGCAGTCCGCACAATGAATTTTATAAAGAAAGAAAAGACAGGAAACAGTACAAGATTAAGATGGAGGTAAATACGGATGAATGAGATCAGAGTAGCAGGAAGACAGAATTTTATGGGATGGAATATCCCGGTAGTGCTTGGAGGGTTTGGAGAGGGCAAGAAGTGTATTTCAGATAAGACCATTGCAGAGATACACAGAATGGAAGTGCGCAATGTCAGAGCGAGAATTACAGATAATATCAAGCGTTTTACGGAAGGCACAGATTTTATTGATTTAAAAAGTTGCTTACCAGACAAGCAACAATTTTTAGAAACACTTGGATATACACAGATGCAGATTTCCAAAGCCGAGCACATCTACATATTATCAGAACGCGGTTACGCAAAGCTTATTAAGATTATGGATACGGATCTGGCATGGGAGGTTCACGACAAACTGGTAGATGAGTATTTCTTACTTCGAGAGAAAAAAGAAAAGCAGCAGTTGTCATCTACGGAAGCCCAGGAGATCGAGCTAAAGGCGAAGGCCATGAGAGCGGAGGCCATGCGGCTGAATGCCAGGACAAGAGCGTTTAAGGAGATTAAGACATCTATCCCACGGGATCAACTTTCCGAAGTCGCATTGAAGGTGTTTGACTTGAAGGGAGCCGAAACGTTGATGGGCGAGGAACTGGGTAATTATCTTCCACCGGTCGAAAAAACTTATTCGGCTACTGAGGTAGGGAACCGTCTGGGGATCACCAGTAATAAAGTTGGCAAGTTGGCAAACCTGCATGGGCTTAAGACGGAAGAATGCGGCATTACTGTGATGGACAAGTCTCCGTATTCCTCGAAGAATGTGCCTTCGTTTAGGTATTATGAGAACGCTGTCCAGAGATTAAAAGAGATATTAGATAGGGAGGAGACACATGAATAAAGAATTTGATTTGGCCGTAACTGCGATATGGAATAAGTATGGTAAGTACGGAATGCAGAAACAAGAGATTGCCGGATTAATGAAGAGCGGCATGGAAAATAATAGCCTGTCATTACGTGCTGTGTATAACGGTATGAGAATGAGCCTGGCAATGGAGTTTAACGAACAGGAGAACTTTACAGTAGAAGATATCATGGATATTACCGGAGAGAGCCGTGAGGAGGTCGTGAAGCGGATTGAGGAGATGCGCGAGGAGATCACTGCTACCGGCGGGAATCCGGATGACTATGCAAGGAAAGTGGAGGCGCCGAAAGGAAGCGCGTTCTTCTTTCCGGAAGGAGTGTGACAGCCATGGCAGGAATACCACGGATGCGGACAATCCAACAGTGCGCGGCTTACTTTAAAGAGCAGGATCCGGGAACCAGTGTCGGAGAATGGTGTATCAGGCAGATGGTGAACCAGGGAGAAATCCCGGTAGTCCGGTCTGGCCGGAAGATCCTTGTTAATCTGGACACGCTGATCGAATACTTATCTGGGGAGGAAACAGAGGTCGGGAAGCATGATAATGAGTGTACTGCAGAGATGGGAAACAATTAAAAAAGTCCCTAGCTAACCGCAAATTAGCTAAGGACAGTACGGCCCGGAGGCTATACGCAAACGATCAATTGCAGTATAGCACTTCTGGGCTAGAAATGGAAGGTGAATTTATGAGCATTGATAAAAAAATTGACTATTTGACAGCAGAGTTAATTCAGGAATTAGGAACAATGGAAATCGAGGAAATACAGGAATTCAGGATCGAAGTAATGAGAGAATTGGATACCTTTAAACGTCCTGAGCTGGTTAAGGTATACATAAACCGTTTGATTGATTTAGTGATCCAGAAGAAACAGGAGGAAGAGAGGGCAGCCATATGATAAAGAAAAATGCAGTTCAGAAAGCGAAAGAAATCAGAGTCCCCGCCAGATTCTCGATCAGCTACGATCAGGTTGCTGAGGTTGTCAATCATTATGAGAGCGGTTTCGAATGTGGGCTTATGTTCTTCCGCCTTGGGTATATGCAAGGACAGAGAGCGGCGAAAGCAGAGCAGTGTAAGAAGGAGGCAGCAGTATGCAGAAAACAAATATGATTATGATTCCGGAAGAGAGATATAACCGCATGTTAGAAAGCTATGACAGAGCTCAGGAGGAGTTGAGGGAACTCCGGAAACAGCTGGCAGCGGTAGAAGTATCCCGCGACGATGTGGCCCGTGAACTTAAATTATATGACCTGATGGACGATCTGGGCTGTGACCGGGATGAAGCGGAGCTGCTCCTCCAGGATGAAGAAGAATCCATTGCGAGATCGCAACAGGGCAAGGAGGACAGTGTCGATGATGAGTAAGATTTTGAAGCCAGCGGCAGCAGAACCCAAGGGCTATAAAGGATTCTTATACATAAAGTGCAGGAAGTGTGGAGAGGTTCATGCTTTCTGCACCAGAGATAGGATTAACGGCTCCATATGTCCCCACTGTGGGGCGAGAACCTTCTTTACGGAGCCACTTAAGGTAATGCGTATATACTGCGAATGCGGGCTTTATACGCGCTACATGACGAACCTCAAAGAGGAGGTATTTGACGTAAACTGCATTAACTGCGGTTCACCGGTTGCCGTGAAATACAACGGCCGGAAGAACTGTTACGAGACGATCAGAGAATAGGAGAAGTGCTATGTTGAAAGATATCGAAGTTAAAATAATTGCGCCGGCGCAACTGCCTCCGGTCCTGTATTGGCTGCTTAACCACAAATATCATACAGAGCAGTGGGATTTTGTTGTGATGTTCGATGCAAAATGGCAGATTTTGTATGTGAATAGAACGGTACCGGAAAGCGACGTGAAAAAGTTTGTAGATATTGCTTCCTGGCAAACATGGTATATCGGCGATATGGATTGTCCAATAGCTGATGATGTGGAATATGTCTATGTAGCGTATGGACGGAACGTATGGAACATACTGACAGATGCTCATAAAGACCGCATGAGAAAGAGAGAAACAGAGAAGGCGCAGGAGAAGGCAAAGAAAATTCTTCCAGTAATTAAAGCGGAAATGAATACAATCGTAGACGACGAAATACCGGATCCGATGGACGATTACCTTGTATCCTGTATAAACGATGCTGGCCGGGAGGCTGACAGGGACCGCGATATGCATGAATGCCTGGTGAACACTGGCACAAAGTACGTGTTTTATCTCGGGTATCTGATGGGATCAGGGAAGATAAAGGAGGATACAGAAGCATGAATTCAACAGGAATAATCAGGAGAATTGACGATCTGGGGCGCGTAGTAGTGCCGCGTGACATGAGAAAGAGTTTTGGGTTACAGGAAGGTACTCCGCTGGAGGTGTGCGCCACTGAGGAAGGGATCCTTTTTAAGAAATACGATCCGGGAATTACTCTTATGGACATCGTAAATAATCTGGAGAGCGCATTGGACGATAACTATGTCGAACTTGGCGTCGATAAGACACGGGAGATTCGGCTTTGCATCAGTGATCTGAAAGAGATCCTTAAGGAAGCAGACGGGAGGCGGTAAGGTTGAATGGTAACCGTATCAAAGCACGCGGTAAGGCGTTTAAAGGAGCACTGTGGACTAAATAAGCGGTCTGCTCAGCGTATGGCAGATAAAGCGTTTACGGACGGTATAAGGCATTCAGACACCAGAGGGCGGCTGAATAAATAGGTAACGAGCCTGTATTTCTACAACAGGACGGCTGATAATATCCGTCTCTATGGAGACAAGGCTTATATATTCGCAGAAAGCACTCTGGTGACAGTGATTCAGATACCGCCGGATTTACGTAAATATATGCCGTGGAAATAGAATGAAGCTTTCCAGAAGGAGGAAAACCATGAAAAATGCGGATCGCATTAGAACGATGACAGACGAGGAACTTGCGTGCTTTCTGGTCCGGGTAGATGCAAAACTATATCGGGACGATCTGGACGTTGTAACATATCGGACGGATAAGGCAGTAGATACCCTGGAATGGCTCGAAAGAGAAGTATATTAGTGAGAGAAGGAGAAGCAAGATGAATAACGGTCAGAAGATTAAATATATGGAACTGTGTTTGGCAGTGGCGCGGGAAGAGGTTGAATATGCGGAACTGTACAAGGAAAAAGAGCCGGATTATGACGAGGATTTCGATGCATGGTGTGTATATACGCGATCGCATCGAAATCCCAACAAGGCATTGATTACAGATAATCTGAGAAATGTGGCGCGTACGGCGTTTATTTTGGCAAAAGAAATTAATGTTTCAGGCTTTTTTAGAGAATAGAAAACAGCAGCCTTCTGTAACAGTAGGCCGCCTATGGTTTTTGAACTAATCAATTTTGTTTGGAGAAATTTCAATATAAGGAACATCATCAAAGGGATCTGCGAGCAAAACAGTAGCAGTGCTGGTTTCAAAAAAATATGATTTCTCATATGTTTCGGAGGGGGTGCCGAGTAAACCTACCAGAATTTTTTTATAGCCATCTAAATCGGGTTTAGTTAGATAGATAGTACATTGGTCTAATAAGTTAGCTTTATGTTGATACAAATTGAAAGCTAACGAAACAGAAACATCTTCATTGAACAACGATAACGTATAATCACGATTTAATAGTACAGAATCATCGTTGGTTAAAGGATCGCCTTCACCAAGTACAGAAACTACATTAGAGTCAGATTTTCCTATTAATTCCATAAGCGTTTTAAAATCAACTGTGTTTTTATCATTTTTTTCAAATACAGTTTCAGAAACGGACGTTTTTGTGGTTGCTTGTGAGAAAGTTGATGCTTCTGTACCGTTCGAATTGTTTGACTCTGTTGTTGTTTCGGGATCGGAAGATGAATCTAAATTTGTGTTAGACGGAGATTGAGTTCCACAAGCTGATAGCACAATAGTGCATAAAGTTGCGAGTAATAAGAATTTAAAGTTCATATAAGTTACCTCCTTGTAATATAAGCAATATATCATAGTACAAGGTAATATAAAAGTATATTCATAATGATGTAAATAATATTAATATTCTTGTGAAAGAAGGTGAGTTTAATGGAGACAAAAATATTTATCCGGGATGGCGAGACCTGGACGAGGTTTAAGGTAAAAATCCGCGAAGTGGGCGTGTATGCCTACAAGCTTAAAAAGTATGTAGACGTGGACAAGCCCGTCCGACAGAGCAGCCGCTACGCTTATTACGAGGTGAAAGGGGATCTGCTGAACGACCATAAACAGAAGGCCAGGTGATTAAGTGAAGAAATTGATCCTCTTTAACAGGCACCGCCGTGAAAGACGGTACTGGCATGTCGCAATTGCCAGAAACCGCTACAGAGGCCGCTACGCTCTTTTGATGTACCGTACGGAACAATCCATGCATAAGGCGTATAAAACGCACAGAATCATGGAATACAGGCGCTGTAACGGCTTTTTAGAAGCTTATTCAATGGTTCGGATTTACAACCATTAATCATGATGTAACAGGCAAAGACCTTTTACATAGTTACTCATTTATGTTTATGCCAAAGGACTAATGTGTCACGACGTTATATGCCATTGGTATGCTGTAGGGGGCGGTGAGTAGCCGCCTCCGGAAAGGAGATTTATGAACCCTCAAAAGTTAGAGAAAATTTTACAGTTACAAACTTATGGAATGTATTATCTTACCTGCTATCTGTGGGCTAAATTTTTTGAAGATAATAATATGGCGTGGGTATACTGCCCGGAGAGCGGGAGAGACGGTATGGTTGATGGGGCAGCAGATTTTTACCTTCCTGATCAGGACGCCTACATGCTTGCTGATCTGGGACGCCCGGGGAGAAAATATATAAATATACAGAAACTGGCAAATGACTCGGGTAAAACGATTATTCTCGGTGGCGCACAGGGGAAATTTAGCATAATTGAAGAAGGTAAGCGCTTTAGTGGACCGGACGCATGGCTGTGTGAGTGTGCTGCATGCAGAAGATACTATTTTATGAATTCGTCAGGGGGCTTTGCGTGCAGAGTATGTGGAGAACATGACGGGGATCACCACTTACAAAATGTAATGTATGGTGATGACGGATTATTTGGCTTGCAGGAGTGACACTATGGCAGAACAGGAGAAGAAATATTATTGGTTAAAGCTGGATAAGAATTTCTTTAAAAGGCATGATATCAGGATTATAGAGGCCATGCCAAACGGGAAAGATTATATCCTGTTTTACTTAAAATTACTTGTCGAAAGCGTATCCCATGACGGTATGCTGCGGTTTTCTGATGCTATTCCATATGATGAAAATATGCTTTCCACCATCACTAATACCAATATAGATATCGTCAGGGCAGCTATTGGAGTTTTTACAAATCTGCAGATGATAGAGATCATGGATGATAAAACTATATTCATGGTCGAAGTTGAAAATATGACCGGAAGTGAGACAAAATGGGCGGAAAAAAAGAGGAATTACAGGGCTAAAATAGGACAAGGTGCGGACAATGTCCTTCCTGGAGTGGACGTTGTCCGACAAGAGAAAGAGTTAGAGAAAGAGAAAGAGTTAGAGATAGAGATAGAGAAAGAAGTAGTCGTTGCCCCTGGCGGGTCAACTTCTCCGTTCTCTAATAACTATGATTTTGACAGTTTTGAAATGCAATGCGTAGAATATCTGATTGCATCATGCCTTGAAACTTTTCCGAAAGCAAAGGTCCCTGACACGCTGGAGAAGAAAAGAAAGTGGGCCTCTGAGATTGAGAAAATGAAACGGCTGGATCATTTAAGTGAGAGTGAAATAAAACAGAGCCTGTATTTTGCAACGCACGACAGCTTTTGGAAAACGAATATCCGTAGTACAAAGAAATTCCGCGAGAAATTTGAGACGCTTTATACCCAGAACCGCAGAGGACAGGGAAAGACAGGCAATGATTTATATGATACGGCGGACAGGCTGAATAAACTGGAAGAAAAAATTGGAGGAGATCAAAAATGAAATACGAGGAATTTAAAAATATAGCAATAACACTGAAAGCAGCGTTCCCGGCGTTAAAGGCATTTGAAAATGACGAAGGCATCAGGACATGGTATGAAATGCTGAAGGACTTAGATTACGCGGTAGCTTCAGCAGCGGTTTCAGCATACATACGGGAAAGTCCGTACCCGCCTGCGATTGCCGATATCCGAAATATCAGCCGGAAGATAGTAGTACCAGACTGGTCCATTGAATGGCAGAAATTGTTAAAGAATGCATCGTTTGAGGAATTAAATGCGCCTGCGCAATATGCCGTTCAGACACTCACGGAAGAGTATGTCCGCGAAATGCTTGAAAGCAGTGAGAGAGTGGTTTTGTGTATGAAGGAATTTGAGCGACTCTACAACAATTTCTTCCGGCTAAGCAGACAGGACGAGGAAGTTTTAAAGAAACTGGGCGTCTGGAGTAATGGTATTGGTTTTATACAGATGCAGCCGAAACTTTTAATAACAGCGGATGGAAGGGAACTTGAATGAATTTTAACGAAACAGAAGTAAGAAAAGCCATTACAGTTATGAAGCCAGGAAATGCATTGTTCGAGGTTAGGGTGATATCCGGCAGAGGAAATGCAACCGGGTACTTCACAACTGCTGATACTCTCATAAATGAACTGAAACGACTGAACCTTGCAGCAACCTGTAACGTGTACATCACGTTAAACAGCATAAAAGACGAATGTTATTCCAGACAGCAGAGAGACCAGTTTATCCAGAATGGGAAGCCGACTACCTCAGATACCGATATTACTTTATATGACTGGTTAATGGTGGATATTGACCCGGTGAGAGCTGCGGGAACATCGGCAAGCAATGAACAGATTAAAAAGGCGAAGCTGAAGGCAAATGAAGTCTATGCCTATATGAAAAAGACAGGGTTCGAGGAGCCGCTTGTGGGATTCAGCGGGAACGGCGTACATCTTTTATACAGCGTAGCTCTGTCAACAAATGATGAAAATAAAGCACTGATGAAAAACTGTTTGACGGTACTCGATATGTTCTTTTCTGATGATGCCGTAAAGATCGATACGGCGAATTTTAATCCGGCCAGAGTATGCAAGCTGTACGGGACTGTGGCTCAGAAAGGCGCAAACACTCCCGAACGGCCGCACCGGCCCAGCTATATCATCCGGTCTCCAGAGAAGCCGGTCCAGAATAAGAAGATGCTTCTGGTAAAACTGGCTGGATACCTGCCGGAACCGGAGAAACCGCAGCGGTATAACAACTATAACCCGCGCCAGTTCGATCTCGATGAATGGCTCGATCATTACGGGCTGAGATACACGAAGGCCAGCTATGGCAGCGGGACAAAGTATATACTGGAAAAGTGTCCATTTGATGATAACCATACTGGGAAAGATGCCTGTATTTTTAAGGCGGCCAACGGAGCTATAGGATTTCACTGCTTTCATAATTCGTGTTCCGATAAGACATGGCAGGACGTCAGAAGACTTTATGAGCCAGATGCCTATGACCGGCAGTACGTTCCGGATCAGCGCCATCCCAATTATCGAAATCCGAATTATGTGGTTGAGAAAAAGGAAGAGGTTAAGATCGTAGAAGGGCAGCCGGTGTTTTTTACAACAGAACAGATCCGGCTTCTTGAAGAACCGCCAGAGGAATTTATCAAAACCGGGATCGATACGATAGATGAAAAGATGCGCGGTTTGAAAAAAGGATTTGTGAGTTGTCTCAGTGGCCTGCGGGCAGCCGGAAAAAGCAGTGTTATATCTCAGCTTACGATCGAGGCCGCAGAGCAGGGATACCGGACAGCACTATTCAGCGGAGAGTTAAAGCCGAAGAATCTTTTAAAATGGCTGCTCTTGCAGGCGGCCGGAAAGCAGTATGTGAGCCAGACACAGTATGATTACTATTACGTTGTTAGAAGTCCGTATGATGAGATCATATCCAAATGGCTTGATGAAAAGGTTTGGGTTTATAACAACTACTATGGGAATAACTTTGGGTTGATTATGACCCAGATCAGGAAGTGTGTAACGGAGCACAAGGTCGATCTGGTAATATTGGATAATATGATGGCATTAAACCTTATGGAGATGGGATCGGACAAGTACCAACAGCAGAGCCATTTTGTGGAGAGCCTGGAGGACTATGCGAAGCAGGCGAATATACATATTCTCTTTGTAGCCCATCCCAGAAAGTCAACCGGTTTCCTGCGCCTGGACGATGTGTCAGGAAGCAATGATATTGTGAACCGTGTTGATAATGCATTTATTCTTCACCGGGTGAATGAGGACTTTAAAAGGCTATCGAAGGAAATGTTTAAGTGGAAAGCAGATGATCCCCTGTACCAGTGCAGCAATGTCATAGAAATTTGTAAGGATCGTGATGGCGGCGTCCAGGACGAATTTGTCCCGTTGTATTTTGAGCAGAGCACGAAGCGGTTGAGAAACAGTCCGGGAGAGACAAAAACGTATACATGGACTGAGAAGATTGGAGAATATATCAGGAATGATTTTGAGAGCGTGCCGCTTGATGAACAGCTGCCGTTTGACTGAGGTGAATTATGAACAATGAACAGATGAAAGAAATATTCTGGCAAACGTATAACGTCTTCTGGAACAAGTGGAAGAACGTGCTGCTTACCAGACAATCACCGGAATGGGATGAAATTGTAGAAGAAGGCCGGGAGCTGATCAAGAAGTACCATTGTGATATCTGTAGTCACATGATAAGTGATATGATTCAGATCTTGAAGGAGAGGTATGAGAAAGAGGAGAGGAAAGGCGGGACATAGTTGTGACATCACAACTGTTTCGGCGGTCAAAACTTTTGGATAGAAGAAGGGAAGGATAGGGAATGACAGCTAAGGAGTATTTGAAAGAAATCAAAAAAATAGATGTGGCCATCGACCAGAAACAGATCGAGTATGAGACCCTTAAGGGAAGCCGTACATATGTAGGCGGTACGGATTATTCTGCGGAACGGGTTCAGACTTCGCCTGATGGATCGGGTTTTACTCGGATATCAGACCGGATAACTGACATGCAGCGAGAGATTAACGACGAGATAGACCAGTGGCACGATATGAGACATGAACGGATCGGGCAGATACAGCAGCTTTCAAAGGTGGAGTATGTGGATATACTGTTCAGAAAATATGTGCAGTATCAGTCATTAGAGACGATCGCGGGAGATCTTGATAAGTCATATTACTGGACATGTCACCTTCATGGGGAAGCACTGCAAGAATTTGAAGAAAGATTTTTAAAAGTCAGCAACTAACCGCAAGACTTATTTTGTCAAGTGTGCTATAATAGTACTGTAAAAAGTGTATCAATAAAACACAACCCTGACACGCTTTTTCGGCAAGGTCTAAAAGTTCTCCCTTAACAGACCTTTCAAAATCAATAAGGGCAATACCGGAGACGATCCGGTATATGTGGAGCATACCATCAATGGCAGATGGACAGGGTCGCGCCCTGGGTTCCGGTTCGATTCCGTGATGTTCCGCTTCGTTCATCATAAGATTTTCTCCTTTGGAAGAGTCCTTGCAGAGATGCGGGGACTTTTCTTTTGCAAAAAAAATTTATACAGAGTATTAAAAGAGACATTTTTTGCAATACTTTTGGTGTATATTTATTTTCAAAATATATAGAAAAGGTTGACAAAGGGTGTTATAATGAAGATGCAAAACAATGGAAACGAAGTAGAAAAGGAGAATTTAACACAGAAGAAACAAGGAGATGATGCTATGAATAGCAGTGTATTAAGTTATACTAAGCTTGATTTGCACTCCCTTGGAAAGAAAAACGTCAAAATAGTGTCTTCTGAAGAAGCGCTAAAAGATGTAATCCCAATGAAATGGGAAGAAGATACAATACAGGGGAGAACGAAGGTAACAGTAACCAAAAGAAACAGTTAAGGAGTATTAACGTCAAATGTGTAAAGTTGGAGATATCATAGTTGTTAGGAACTATTTAAGCCAGGGACAGACCATTAAAAGACATTCCTTTGTAGTGCTTAGTACAGAGCATGGAGAAATTCAGGGAATGGACTTTGATTTGGTTTGCAATGTTATGTCTTCTTTTCGTTCAGAAGAACAAAGAAAAAGGAAGATGGGATATCCGGGAAATTTTGAGTATCCGGCCGATGCCGAGAATATTAGAAATGGACATGGAAGATCAGGATACATAAAAGCTGAACAATTTTATTACTTTAACAGAGAGAAAACGGATTTTTATGTCCTCGGTAATGTAGAGCCAGAGCTGTTTAATGTTTTAATTGAGTTTATCAACCAACTTAAGGACATTGAGGTTATTACGGATAATTTATGAATTTAGAAAAGGGTCACTCACCAGTGGCTCTTTTTCTATACCCAAAAACGAAACGAATGAGAGGTGGTGGTGATGGCAAGGCCGAGAAGCCCGAACAGGGACAAAGCCTGTGAATTATGGCTGGAGAGCGGAAAGAAACGTCCACTGAAAGATATAGCGGCGGAGCTGAAAGTATCAGAAGAGCAGATCCGCAAGTGGAAGAATCAGGATAAGTGGGATAAAGTAACGTTACCTAATGCAAAAAGTAACGTTACCAATCGTAAAGGCGGGCAGCCGGGGAATAAGAACGCTGTCGGCCACGGCGGTACCGGACCGCCAGGAAATAAAAATGCTGTAAAGCACGGCGCATACGAACAGATATATTACGAGGCCCTTCCCGAAGAGGAACGGTCTCTTTTTGATTCTATTCCAGATACGGCAGTGCTGGACGGAGAAATCAAGCTGCTCCGGCTGAAGCTGGCTCGCCTGATCGGACGCAGTGAGATAAAGACATACGATATGTTCGGAGGGGAACATAAGAGAGAGATTACAGAGGCCGAGCGAGAGAAAGGAATTCTGGAAGTCACAGCAGAGCTACGGAAACTGATTAAGACAAAGAAGCAGATCGAGATAGCAGAACTGAAAGCTGGTGGCGGAGATCCAGACGAATCAGAGGACGACGGATTTATGGCGGCGTTAGAAGGGACTGCGGCGGAGGACTGGGAAGATGAAGAGTAAGAGACAGATATTTCATTTCAAACCGTTCTCTCTCAAACAGCGCAAAGTGCTTAACTGGTGGTGCGATACGTCTCCTGTGAAGGACAAGGACGGGATTATCGCAGACGGAGCGATTCGATCCGGAAAAACGGTCTGCATGTCATTATCATTCGTCTTTTGGGCCATGGCGAATTATTCTGATCAGAACTTTGCCATGTGTGGTAAGACAATCGGGAGCTTCCGGCGTAACGTACTGACGATCCTCAAACTGATGCTTCGGAGCCGCGGTTTCCAGGTTGCTGATCACCGAGCTGATAACCTGGTTGAGATCAGCCGTAATGGAGTGACCAATCACTTTTATATCTTCGGGGGCAAGGATGAGAGTTCACAGGACCTCATTCAGGGGATCACCCTTGCAGGTGTATTCTTCGATGAAGTTGCACTGATGCCGGAATCTTTTGTTAATCAGGCTACGGGCCGGTGCTCCGTTGACGGAAGCAAGTACTGGTTTAACTGTAACCCTGATGGTCCGTATCACTGGTTCAAGCTTAACTGGCTGGATAAGGCAAAAGAAAAGAATCTTTTGGTTCTGCATTTTACGATGGATGATAATCTGAGTCTGTCAGAGCACATCAAGGAGAGATACCGGAACATGTATACCGGTGTCTTTTTTAAACGTTATATTCTGGGCTTATGGGCTATGGCGGAAGGCATTATCTATGATATGTTTTCTGAGGATCGCCATGTTAAAACTATTCTGGAGTATGCCAGACAGCTTATAGATGGCGGTCGTTATGTGAGCATAGACTACGGCACACAGAACGCCACGGCATTTTTGCTATGGAATAAGGGACGTGACGGGAAGTGGTACTGTATCAGAGAGTATTACTACTCAGGCCGAGATAAGGGTATACAGAAGACCGATGCTGAGTATGCCGAGGATTTAAAAAAGTTTCTGGACGGCACTCCTGTCAAGGCTGTCATTGTGGACCCGTCAGCAGCTTCATTTATTGCGGAGCTTAATAAGCACGGATTTACTGTGATCCAGGCAGACAATGCTGTAGAAGACGGGATACGGCTGGTGGCAACGCTCTTAAACACTGAGCGGATTGCATTTAGTCAGTCCTGCAAAAATACAATCATGGAGTTCGCTTCCTATATTTGGGACCCGAAGGCCGCAGAGCGCGGAGAGGATAAGCCAATAAAGCAGCATGATCACGCCATGGACGCAGTAAGATACTTCTGCTACACGATTCTGAATAACAAGGCAGTGAGAGTCAGAAAGAAATCCGATTACGGATTACATTAAGGAGGTGAAGAGTATGGGAAGATACAGTGAAATAGCCCAGAATATAGAAAAAGAATGCGATTATATGGGGAGTCGAAAAAGCCTTGAAGTTTCACTGAAAGTGCTGGATACACTGGATCAGAATACAGATTCACTTCCAGTGAAACAGGCGATAACAATTTTAGATGACGCTAAAAATGTACTGTTGCAGTTGGTTGGAATTAATTAAAAACCGTAATCTGAGCGTTTATGAACCATAGTTTTTGACAGAGAAGTTCAACAGAAAGAAGGTGATAACCATGTACATATACACGATGCCCCGCGAGAACTGGGACGAGTCAAACCCGGATAAACAGGCAATCCGCACACTAATAGTAAAACACCGGCGGGAGGCCAATCAGCTGCGAAAGTCTATGAAGTATTATGAGGGAGAGCATAAGATCCTAACGGAGAGCCGGAAGACAAAGCTGGTGTGCAACCACGCAAAGGATATCAGTGACACGGCCAGCGCCTACTTTATTGGCAACCCAATTTCATATAACAGCAAAGAGGATATAACACCGCTCACCGATGCCTTTGAGATTGCCGGTGCCGATGAGGCTGACGGGGACAATGGTCTGGACCTGTCAGTGTACGGCCGGAGCTATGAGTACATCTATCCGATGGAGGGCGAGACGGATTTAACGATTAAGAGCCTGTCCCCCGAAAATACCTTTATGGTATATGACGACACGATCGAACAGAAAGAGCTTTTCGCGGTGTATTACTACGCGAAGAAAGATGATTCTGACAAGAAGAGGGCCATCTACGTAGCTACCGTGTTGACGGAACATTATAAGTGGGTGCTGAACATTGAGAATATCGATAGTCCGCAGGCATTACTTGAGGAGCCAACACCGCATTACTTTGACGAGGTTCCGGTGATCGAGTATCTGAACAACAAGCTTGCGATTGGTGACTTTGAGCTTCAGATCCCGTTGATTGATGCCTACAACGCACTGATGAGTGACAGAATCACGGATAAGGAGCAGTTTATTGATGCAATCCTGGCGCTGTACGGGGCCATGCTGGGAGATAATGAGGCAAAGGACGCAGACGGCAGGACAGCGGCACAGAAGCTTAAGGAAGACCGTTTAATGGAGCTTCCGAAAGATGCGAAGGCTGAGTATATTACCCGTACATTTGATGAATCGGGCGTGGAAGTCCTCAAGAAAGCCATAGAACAGGACATTCACAAATTCAGTCATATCCCCTGCATGACAGATGAGTCCTTCGGTGGGAATGTTAGTGGCGTCGCCATGGAATTTAAGCTTCTTGGCATGGAGAATATTACAAAGATCAAGACCCGGTATTATAAACGAGGGCTGCGGAAGCGCTTAAGGTTGTTTGAGGACTGGCTGGCAAAGAGTAAATCTGTCCAGGTAGACATATCCGGTATAACTCCGACATTCTCCCGGGCCATGCCGAAGAATCTGCTGGAGATCAGCCAGGTGACCGCCAATCTGTGGGGAAAGGTCAGCAGGAAAACGCTTCTGTCACAGATCCCCTTTGTGGAGAATGTGGAGGAGGAGCTGGCGGCAGTGAAAAAAGAGGAAGACGAGGCAGCTAAAAAGCAGATGGAAATGTTCGGCCTGGGAAGCAATACCCCGCCGCCGGATGGCGAGGAAGAACCGAAGAAGAAAAAGCCGGGTGGGGTAGATGAGTAGTGCGTCATACTGGGAGAAACGCAAGGCACAGCGTATGTTTGAATATATGCAGTCTGCCGAGGATACCGCCGATGAGATTGCAAAGCTGTATCTGAGGTCTTCCGAGTACCTTAGCGCCGAGCTGGACAAGATATATGAGCGATACAAGCGCAAGCACCATCTGACTGATGCAGAGGCTTACAGGCTGCTTAATTGCCTGCATGACAAAACGTCCATAGAAGAACTTAAAGAGGCATTGCGGGCCGGTGACGGCGTTGAAAAGGATATTCTGGCAGAGTTGGAAGGCCCGGCATACCGCGCGAGGTTGGAACGCTTGGAGCAGCTTCAGAATCAGCTTGACCAGACCATGCGAGAGGTCTATAAGCAGGAGAAAGCCAGAACTACCAGCCATTATGTAGACCTTGCCAACGAGGCATATTACAGGTCCATTTTTGATATTCAGCAGCGTACAGGGTTAGGGTTTTCCTTCAGCGCAATAGACCCGGCTGTGATAGACCGGGTCATTAACAGTAAGTGGTCAGGAGCCAACTACTCAACACGCATCTGGAATAATACACAGGCCCTTGCACAGGATTTGAAAGAGGAGCTGCTGGTCAATCTGGTCACTGGCCGGACCGATCGGGAAGTTGCCGAAATCATAGCGAATAAGTACGCACAGGGAGCCAGTAATGCCCGGCGGTTAGTACGTACAGAATCCTGCAACCTAGCGAATCAGATGGAGATGCAGTCCTATGAGGAATGTGGGATAGAGAAATATCGGTTCGTGGCTACTTTGGATTTAAAGACTTCGGCTGTCTGCCGGAAGCTGGACGGGAAGGTATTTCCGGTATCGGAGCAACAACCGGGGAAAAACTGCCCTCCAATGCACCCATGGTGCCGGTCAACAACCATCTGTGTGATCGATGAGATAGACATGTCGAACATGAAGCGCCGCGCACGTGATCCGGTGACAGGGAAAACGAATACAGTACCGGCTGATATGACATATAACGAATGGTACAACCAGAACGTTAAGGGAAAGGCAGAAGCGGAAGCCAAAGAGAAAGAAGCGAGGAAGAGGAAATGAACGTTGGAAAGGCAGTAGAGCAAGTTAAGCTTGGAAAGGGAATGAGGCTCCCGCACTGGACCAAAGATACAGCCATACGAATGAAATTCCCAGATGAGCACAGCGATATGACAGAACCGTATCTATATGTCGACAGCCTCGTATTAGGCCGCTGGCCGTGGAAGGAGAGCACAGAAGAATTACTTTCCACAAAATGGGAGGTAGTAGATTAACGCAAAAAGCACGCGGAGAAATCTGGGTGTTATTTTTATGCCATGGCCCGGGCGTTGAACGGACTGGGGCGGAAAGGATAGATATATGAGAAAGACAGGAATTACGGGGTTCCCCCAAAAAATGAATTTGCAATTTTTTGCAGAGAGCGGAGACACTGCCGGCGCGGATCAGGGCGAAGGCGGCGGAACTGGAAATAAACCAGATGAAGGCAGCTCTGGTGGAGCGGATACTGGCAATAAGGAACCGAAAAGTTTCGATGATCTCTTACAGAATAAAGATTATCAGGCCGAGTTCGACCGCCGTGTCCAGAAGGCTCTGGGGACTGCAAAGGAAAAGTGGACGGCCCTCATGGACGACAAACTTTCCGAAGCCGATAAGCTGGCGAAGATGAACAAGGAAGAGAAAGCGGAGTATCTGCGGCAGAAACAGGAAAAGGAGCTGAAGGACCGGGAAGCGGCGATCACGCGCCGGGAGCTGATGGCCGAAGCAAAGAATACGCTGGCAGAAAAGAAGCTGCCTGTAGGGCTTGCAGAGGTCTTGAATTACGCCGATGCAGATTCATGCAATAAATCTATGGCGGCAGTAGAGAAAGCCTTCCAGGAGGCCGTACAGGCTGCCGTTGAAGAGAAACTGAAAGGCGGTGAACCGCTAAAGAAAGCACCGTCAGAAGATGGTAAGGACCTTGCAAAACAGGTTGAAGACCTGATGATGGGAATATAAGAAAGGATGAGAAAAGACTATGGCAATTAATACGTTAGCAACAGCAACACTTTTTATGAACACTTTAGACAAGGTGGCGATCCGGGAGGCCGTCACTGGTTGGATGGACGCAAACGCCGGACAGGTAATCTATAACGGAGGAGCCGAAGTAAAGATTCCGAAGATGAGCGTTCAGGGCTTGGGAGACTATGACCGGGACAACGGATACCAGCAGGGCGGCGTAACGCTGGAGTATGAAACTCGCAAAATGACTCAGGACAGGGGCCGGAAGTTTCAGCTTGACCCGATTGATATCAACGAGAACAATTTTGTCACAACCGCAGCTGCCGTCATGGGAGAGTTTCAGAGAATGTTTGTAGTTCCGGAGATCGACGCGTATCGTATCTCTAAGATCGCAACGGAGACGATCACGGCGAATAAGGCAGGTATGATCTCTTATGATTATACTCCGGGAGCTCCCGGAACCTCTGCCCTCCGCAAAATCAAAGAAGGAATTAAGGCAATCCGTGAACTCTATAACGGCCCCCTGGTGATCCATGCCACACCTGACATGATTATGGAATTGGAGATGGAGCTCTCCGGAAAAATCATGAATACCACATTTTCGAAAGGCGGCATTGATACCGCAGTACCATCCGTTGATGGCGTCCCGATCATTTCTACGCCTTCCAACCGTATGTACACAGTTATTAAAATCAATGACGGCAAAACAGGCGGACAGGAGCGTGGTGGATATGAGAAGGGAGAATCCGCCAAAAATATTAATTTCTTCATTTGTCCGCGTACTACTCCGATTGCAGTCACGAAACAGGATATTATGCGTATTTTTGATCCGACCATCAACCAGAAGCTGAATGCCTGGCAGATGGACTATCGGAGATTCCATGATATCTGGGTACTGGATAACAAACTGGACAGCATCTACTTAAATATCAAGGAATCAGCATAAGGAGGCAATCCATGAGACTTATTATGAATAACGTGGAGCGGATCGCAGAAGACGACGTCCAGATCAGAAAGTTGATGGCAGCCGGATTTGAACCGCTGGGAGAGGCTGCCTGCGAGGAAAAGGCAGCATTAAAACCGGAACTGGAGAAAATGAAGGTTGAAGAACTGAAAGCCCTGGCGAAAGAAAAAGGCATTGAAGGCGCGGCCTCTCTTACCAAAGATGAATTACAGGCAGTCTTGAAGGAAGTGGTTTAAATGACTGAAACCGAAAAACTGAAACTGTTGACAGGGGAGAGTGATGAGGACTTACTCTCCCTTTTGCTTGCTGATGCAACAGAATATGTACTGGGATATACAAACCGCACCGAGCTTCCCGCAGCGTTGAATAAGTCGGTCCGAGATCTGGCTGTAATTGCCTACAACCGGCTGGGTACTGAAGGAGAGACTGGCAGAAGTGAGGGCGGGGAAAGCTACAGTTTTGACACGGCACCAAAACAGATACACGACGTGTTGGACCGGTACAGACTGGTGGGCGTAGGAGGCAGACGGTATGAGGCTAAAAAGAAACCGACTGAAAACGTATAGCCATAGGAGTGCGATTTCTAAAAAGGATAATGAAGGCAACTCGTACATTGAGTATGGGCTGCCTTCTTCTTTTGAGGCAGAGGTCTGGCCGGCCGGTGGAAAATTGCAGGCGGAAATGTACGGCCAGCGTGTCAACCATATTCAGAATTGCCGGATTAATGCAGGATATGAGGTTATGGCCGATGAAAAGGGACGTGTCAGTTATCGGATCGGGTATACGACAATACAGGAAGGTGACGGTATCTGCGTATACGTCCCAGGAGAGCAGGAGCCGGATTATCGGATCGTTGCCATCCGGCCTTACCGGTATTTGACATTGGAGGTTGAAAGAATCTGATGGCGAAGGGAATTAAAGGTCTCGATAAACTCATGAAAAAGTATGGAGAACTTGCTGAGCAGGCGGCGGGTGAATCTATGGGGCGCGCGGTTGGAGCTTCGGCAAAGTTGATACAGGGTGAGGCAAAGTTATTATGCCCCGGCAACGACGGAGAACTTCGTAGAAGTATCAAAACAAGAGTGGAAACAGCAGAGGAAGGAACGATAGGGGCTGTATATACCAATAAAAAATATGGCCCTTATGTAGAACTTGGTACTGGCCCCCGCGGCGAGGCTGACCATGCAGGGATTTCGCCGCTTGTAACGCCTGCCTATTCCCAGTCACCATGGTGGATTCATGAAAGCCAGATTGATGCGAAGATAGCGGAGAAATACCACTGGTTTTATATAGACACGCCAGAAGGTCGCTTTTATCAGTGCTCAGGTCAACCGGCGCAACCGTTTCTGTATCCAGCGTTAAAAAACAATGAGGAGCGCGTCACCAGAAATATTGCAAATTATGTTGCAAGGGAAATCAGAAAGGTGTGTAAGTAATGATTAACGTAAAAGACGAAGTATACGCGGCGCTTTGTACGGTGACAGAGAACGTAACCGATTATTACCCGCGTAGCTGGGAGAATGATATCTCGATCCAGTACATGGAAGAGGATAACAAGGTAGCAGAGGAATCCGGCCGCGGGGAAGTAAAATCCTATGTCAGATATCGCATTGATATCTGGTCAAGAAAGAGTACGTCTGCGGCCGCGGTGGCTGTAGATGCGGCCATATCACCTCTGGGACTTAAGCGAACCCAGTGCATGGACGTAGAGGATCCCAGCGGCTTAAAGCACAAGCAGATGCGCTACGAAGGGATTATTGATGTTAGGAGCAGACATGTATACCACGCAATAGGAAAGGAATGATGATATGTTAGCAAATGGAATTACACTTGAGGTAAAGAAAAATGGATCGGAGAGTTATACAGCGCTTCAAGATTTAAAAGAAGTGCCGGAACTTGGAGTGGATGCTGAAAAAGTGGAGAATACCAGATTGAAAGACAAGTTCAAGCATTCAGAGCTCGGGATCGGAGATCCTGGCGATATGGCTTATAAGTTCGTGTATGACAACTCCAGCGCAAGTTCGGATTACAGGGTTCTCCGTGAAATTGCCGATAGCAACAAAGTAGCGTCCTACCGGCAAACATTCCCTGACGGGACAAAGTATGAGTTTGATGCATACAGCAGTATAAAAGTTGGCGGCGGCGGAGTGAATGCGGCGATTGAATTCACGCTTACATTAGGCTTACAGAGTGATATTAATGTCACAGACCCAACAGCATAATACAGGAGGAATAGAAAATGACACAGGGATTTGACGAAATATTAGAAACAAAAGAGGAAGAGGAAAAAGTAGTGAGCCTCGAGGAAAAGAAGAAACGCAGACCATTCGCATATTGGGAAGTGGGCGGACAGACATACAAAATGAAACTGACCACGCAGAACATCTGTCGTTTAGAGGACAAGTACAAAACGAGCCTTTTGAACCTGTTATTCGGTTCCGGGAACGTACCGACTCTGTCGATCATGCTTACCGTAACACAGGCTGCTATGCTTCCGTATCACCATAAGATTAAGTTCGTAGATGTGCAGAATCTATTTGATAGGTACTGTGAGGAAGGTGGTACTCAGATGACCTTCATGACAGATGTATTTATGGAAATTTACAAAGTGTCTGGTTTTTTTACGGAGGATCAGGCAGAGGAGATGGACAAGAGATTGGAAGAGGCGAAGGACCAGATGTAAGCCTTGTATCCGATATGATCGACGATCTGTTCCCTCTTGCATTGGACTGTGGGATATCCCCGGAACGTTTCTGGGATCTGTCCATACCGGACATCATCGATATCGTGGAGTGCAGTCGGCGTCAGGAGGAACGGAAGGTTAAGCATGAACTGATGAATCTGCATTTCCTCGCACGGGATATCGGCCAGTTTACGGCTGCTGCGATCCAGGGAAGCGATAAGGTAAAGATTATGGAGCTATGGGATTTCTTCCCGGATCTGTTTGAGCGAGAACACGAAGAAACAAAAAAGAAGATACAAGAAAAGCAGTTGGCGGAGTACAAAGCCCGGTTTAACGACTTTGTAATCCGCCATAATCATGCCAGGGCAGGAGGTGAAAACTGATGGGCGAGGGAATGACGCTGGAAAAGCTTCGGGTTATTATTGAAGCATACACGAAGCCGTACCGGGACGAACTTGAGAAAATAAAACAGCAGACAACCAAGGCGACAAATCACGTGGAGCGGCAGACGGCAAAAATGAAGAAGTCGTTCGGAGGCCTTGGCCGGGTAGTAGCCTCAGTATTGGGAGTCGGAGCAATCGTAGCATTCGGTAAGTCATGTGTAAAACTGGGGTCTGACTTAGCTGAGGTGCAGAACGTTGTTGACGTAACATTCGGCAAAATGTCCGGTGCGGTGAATGCCTTTTCCAAAAACGCAATCACGCAGTTTGGATTGTCGGAATTGACGGCCAAAAAGTACATGGGTACATACGGAGCTATGGCAAAGTCGTTCGGTATTGTGGGCGAAGCCGGGTATCAGATGTCCGCCGCTATTACGGGTCTGACTGGTGATGTGGCTTCCTTCTACAACCTGTCTACTGATGAGGCATATACGAAGCTGAAGAGTATCTTCACGGGAGAAACGGAATCCTTGAAGGAATTGGGCGTTGTTATGACCCAGACGGCCCTTGATCAATATGCTCTCAACAACGGTTTTGGCAAGACCACGGCAAAAATGACCGAGCAGGAAAAAGTCATGCTCCGGTATCAGTTTGTCATGTCCAGCCTCGCGGACGCTTCGGGAGATTTTGCCAGAACTAGTACTTCATGGGCGAATCAGGTAAGGGTATTATCCTTACAGTTCCAGTCACTTAAGGCTACAATCGGCCAGGGACTTATTAATGCATTTACACCGGTGATCCGGGTAATCAATACAATCCTGGCAAAGCTACAGACACTTGCCGCTTATTTCAAAGCCTTCACGGTGGCGTTGTTTGGCGACGCTGGAGGAAGCAGCAATATAGCGGATTCCATGGAGTCTGCGGCCGGTTCTTCCGGGGCGGTGGCCGATAACATGGACAAGGCAGCCGGAGCCGCAAAGAAGATGAAGGAGTACACTCTCGGGATCGACGAATTGAATGTACTGAATCCTGATGAGGGAAACGGCGGATCAGGCGGAGGAGCCGGAGGTGGCGGATCACTGGATTTTGGCGATATGTCCGGGGAATTGTTTGGCGAAGTTACAGTCAATCAGGAGATCGAAGCGGCTGTAGAACGGTTACGTAAGGCTATTGATGCTATTAAGGAACTGGCGAAACCCACCACGGACGCACTGAAACGGTTGTGGAACGAGGGATTATCCTTGCTGGGGAATTTCACCTGGACGGCGCTGGAAGACTTCTGGAATTACTTCCTCGTGCCATTAGGTAGTTGGACACTTGGAGAGGGATTCCCACGATTTATTGATATCACAAATGATTTCCTTAAAGCGGTTGATTGGGACGCAATTAATGAGGCACTGAGGAACTTCTGGAAGGCATTGGAGCCGTTTGCCGAGAAAGTTGGTGAAGGGCTACTTGATTTTTATAAGGATTTAAGCAATATTGGTGCTAATTTTATTAATGCCGTGGTACCGGGTGGATTAAATGCGCTCGCTGATGCTTTAAAAAAAATTGATTCAGAGCAGGCCAAAGCAATTGGATACGGAATAGGTGTAATAGCTACTTCGCTTTTGACATTAAAGGTGACAAAGAGTATTCTGGATTTCTTTGATAAATTGAAAGGTGTTATACTTGCCGCCGGTGGCTCATCTACATTTGGAATCACATTAACTCTTTCCCTTATTGCGGCAACCGGAGTATCGTGGACGACAGCGCTTGAACTTCTTGACAGATATGAGAATGGTACTGACGAAGAGAAAAAAGAAATTGAGGTTGGATGGGATAAGAATAAAGAAGAATCAAAAGATAAGAATAAGTGGGGAATGGGAAACCGTTATGGTCAAATGGCTGCGTCAGCAGATGCATATCAGAATGATAATGCCTATACAAAACAGTATGACTATGTGAAATCCCTGCCTGGAAAAATAAAAGAATGCTTCGATCAGAATTTAAAGGATACGGAAGATTGGCTGAATGAACTTGATAAGCAAAGAGAAAAAGAAAGCAGCGACTTTCAAACATGGATAGAGGATAAGAAATCTAATGCGAAACAAAACTGGGAAGAAATCCAGACCTGGTGGGACAATACGATTGGAAGCTGGTGGGATGAACATGTAGCCCCTTGGTTTACAACCGAAAAGTGGCTAGGATTATATGAGAGTGTCAAGACAAGTCTTAAAACTAAGTGGGATGAGACTGTTGCTGTTTGGATATCAGATATTCAAAACTGGTGGAATACACATGTGTCACCTTGGTTTACCGCTGAAAAATGGTCTGAGTTATACGAGAACATAAAGACAAGTCTGAAATCAAAATGGGACGAAACTGCCGGTCAGTGGGGGACTGATCTGGGTGATTGGTGGAATACACATGTTTCGCCGTGGTTTACAGCTGAAAGATGGTCGCAGCTATACAATGATATAAAAGAACAGCTAAGAATTAAATGGGATTCCACGGTTGGCGAGTGGGGAAACAATATTAAAACTTGGTGGAATCAGCATGTGGCTCCTTGGTTTACTGCAAAAAAATGGTCTGATTTATACCAGACTGTAAAAACAAAATTAAAAGAAACCTGGGACAACACTGTTGGTGAATGGATAACAAATATTCAAACATGGTGGGATGAACATGTAGCCCCTTGGTTCACAACCGAAAAGTGGTTGGATATTTATAGAAGTGTAAAAGAAAGCCTTGGAACTACGTGGACGAATACCGTCACTGACTGGAAAAAGAACATAGAGGACTGGTGGAAAGAAGATGTTGAGAAGTGGTTTAAACTTGAAACATGGACCGATATGATGAAGAGAGTACCGGACGCATTTAAGGAGACATTTAGAGGAGCTGTAAACGCGGCTGTTGACCAACTTAACAGATTGATCGACTGGTTAAATGATAAGCTTAATTTCAGCTTTGACGGACTTGAAATACTTGGAGAAGAGATAATTCCTGCTTTTAGCGTCCAGTTGTTTACCATTCCACATATTCCACAGTTTGCAACAGGCGGCTTTCCTGAAGATGGTTTGTTCATGGCAAATCATGGTGAGCTTGTTGGTAAGTTCTCAAATGGCCGAACTGCCGTGGCTAATAACGAGCAGATAACGCAAGGAATAAAAGAGGCTGTTATCGAAGGCATGAGCATTGTAATGGCTTCCTATAACGGAAACGGTGAGCCAATTACTATTGAAACCCATGTCGAGATGGACGGAAGGACTATAGTGAAGCAGACAGACAAAGTACAGAGTCGCAAAGGATTTAACTTCAAAAATCCACAAACTATATAAATATTTTGTTGCAATCCCTCTCATGTTTGGTATACTTAAAGTATGCAAAAACGGGGAGGGACGCATATGGGGGTTTTTGATTTTTTAAAACAAAGAAATAGAAATGTGAAGGAATGCACTGGGTTTTTGAACAATAGCGAGACAAAAACACCATTGCCGAACGAAAATCAAAAAAATGAAAGCACAAATAAAAGCACAAAAAATAAAATACCATTAAAGCTTTCTGAGTTTAAAGAGGAACATTACAAAGCTCTACGCCGGTTGAATAATAAGCCGTTAGGCGAGCGCCTATCTGGAATAGTAACGAAAGAGGTAAATATTGAAAAGTTCACACCGGTTTTATTAGAACTTGATCTTTTGCGTATCGGAACGTGCGAGGAATGCTTAAACCTTCTTTCTGTTGATAAATTAAAGCTGATACTTAAAAATCAAAGCAAAAAGAGCACCGGAAATAAATCAGAATTAATAAAACGCATAATAGCAGAAATTCCGGAAGAAGACATTAGAAGCGATAAAGCGTATACAGATTTTTATGTTCATACTGAAAAAGCTAAAGAAATTATACATGAATCATATGACATTATAAACGGCCTGAAGATAGATTTTATAGTGCAGTGCATCAATAAAATCAAAGAGAAGAAAATAAGAGAAGTGTATAAAGATATCTGCAAAAGAAACATGGAACTTCCAATACCTCCCGGCATGGGAGTGAACTGGGAGGAACAATTTGTAAATGGCATTAGCGACTTTGAGGAAAAGTTATATCTGGATATATTAAAAGACAATAACACAGATGTTGTAGCTTTAGGAATTTACACAGACGTATCAGGAGATAGCGTTTCCGAATGCATTAATCTTTTAAATAAAACTGGACAGTATACAGATCTGAGAAAGGAAGACGTACTATATGTATGTAGTGTGATTTCGACTTTAACGGAAATGCATAGCATTAGAGCGAGCGGATTTAATTCGTACACTTTTGTGGCTTCGAAAAATGATGATGCATGTCCAACTTGCAAGTCATTAAATATGAAATCATTCGATGTTGCTAAAGCCAAAATAGGAAAAAACTGTCCTCCTATGCATATAGGCTGCAAGTGCTGTATAATATGTAAACCATAGCACCTTGAGAAATCAGGGTGCTTTTCTTCTGCCCGAAAGAGAGGTGATACAGTTGTTAGATGAGCGGCAGGCAACAATATACGTAAACGGTAAGCCCTTCCCTTCCCCAAAGAGAGGGCTTAATTTTATTACATCCACCATCGTCACGTCGTCCCGTAATGCAAACGGCGAGGTGGTCGGCCAGAAGGTAGGACGGGATCAGAATAAGATAGATTCTCTTGTCTGGCCAGTACTGGACGCGGAGACATGGTCTGAAATGCTCCGGGAATTCAGCAACTTCTACGTTACAGTAAAATTCCCGGATATGGTCACGAACAAATGGAAGACGCTTAAAATGTATCCCAGTGACCGGAGCGCGGAGCCTTACGAGGTGGACGAAAATGGATTCCCGACGAAGTATATCAATTGTAAAGTAAACCTGATTGACTGCGGGGTGATTGATTAATGCAGACAGTAAGCCGCGAATATAAGCGGAGCATGAAAGAGAAGCTGCGGAACCGGTCCTATATCCGGGTGACAATCGGTGTTATTAACCAGGAAGCGCAATCATCGGCCTATGTGCCGCACCCTGAAAATTACACCTATTACAGCAACCTGAAATGGCCCCTGGATAATTACCAGGTGCAGGAGCTGTATGCCACCTGTGATCAGGATTACACCGCGGTGGACGGCAGCATGTATTTCCTGCCGCGGGCCAGGGAGGATGTAGTCCTCAATCAGGGAATTGTGTCGGAGGATCTTCCGGGATCCATAGAGATACAGTTTCCCATCAGATATGACATTAAGGGGCTGACGGTCGAGTTTGGCCGGGCATACCCAGTAGATTTCCGGATTGAGTCTGATAATAAGACCGTGGAGATTGCCGGGAATGCCACGGAACATTTTGTGACAGAAGAAATTTTTGAGGGAGCAACATTCCTGCGGTTTGTGCCGGCTTCCATGGCCAATGGACAGAGCAGATTCAGGATCCACCAGCTGACCACGGGAATCGGAATCTATTTTGATAACCGGAAAATCCTTTCAGCCACAAAGAAAGAGCATATCAGCCCGGTCATGGAAGAACTGCCGGCGCTGGATTTTGATATGACAATTGATAACAAAGACCGTGCGTATGACGTGGAAAATGAGGAGAGTACAGTTAATTTCCTGGAAACCGGGCAGGAGGTCAAGGTTCTGTACGGCCAGGAACTGGATAACGGGACGGTGGAGTGGCTGCCGGGTGCAACGGTGTATCTCAGGGAATGGTCAGCAGATGATGAAGAAATGAGCTTTACTGCAACGGACCGCTTTGAAAGCATGGACGGAACCTATTATAAGGGAGAGTATCGGTCGGAAGGAATCAGCCTGTATGATCTGGCCGTTGATGTGCTGAAGGACGCCGGCGTGGACAGCCGGACATATTGGCTGGACAACTATTTAAAGGACGTGTCGGTATGCAATCCGATGCCGGTGGTATCCCATAAGGAAGCGCTGCAATTAATTGCTAATGCCGGGCGCTGTATCCTCTATCAGGACCGGAGCGGAAATATCTTTATGAAATCAAGTTTTGTACCGGACATGGAGGCAGCATCTGACAATGAGGTGTATTTCAGCCATGCCGGAGCGGTTCTGGATAAGAAGGCCAAACAATCTTACGCCATGACAGCCAGAGATTATACAGATGTGCAGCCGACACAGTACTTCCTTCCGCGTCAGGAGACAGGGAAGGCATATCTAAACACCGGTTATATCTCGGAGGCTGTGGCCGGCGCTGACGGGACGTTTGCGGTTAATCCTGCCGTAGAAATCAGCCTGGAAGCGCGGTATAAATGTTTCGGACTGACTTTGAAGTTTGGCCGGAACAATCCGGACACGGTAATTTTCCACGCCAGCCTAGCCGGGGAGCCGCGGGAAGATTATATGGTATCCGGGCTGACAGCCATGACAGTTATCAGTCACGAGTTTCCGGAGTTTGACCGGCTGGTTCTGGAATTCACGAAAGGCTGTCCGTATAACCGGGTGATACTGAATAACATCATTTTCGGGGACAGCACGGATTATATGCTGGAATACGGCCACGAACTTACGAAGACGCCAAAGGGGACACAGCTTCCCAAAGTCAGGGAACTGCATGTGGTCAGGACCTTCTATAGCCAGGGCGTTGAGGTGAAGGAACTGGCGAAAGAGACCGTCACCGTGAGCGCCGCGGATAACCGGTATACGATCTATTTTTCAGCCCCGTCTTATGACCTGTCTTGTACGATTACAGAGCCTCAGGCAGGCCAGACGGCGGTGATTGTGGACAGCAGCAATTATTATGCTACCGTAGAACTGACAGGCGTTACAGGGGCATGTGAAGTATTGATAACAGGCCGGGAATATATCGTCACACAGGCCAGAGTCAGCCGGCGGTTGAATCCAACCGGGAGATTGGAACAGTGGGAGAACCCGCTGGTGTCCGATGTCGTTCATGCGGCTGATCTGGCGGACTGGGTCGGAGACTACATGCGTGCAGACCGGGAGTATGACCTTCAGTACCGCGGGGAACCGAGGATTGACGCCAACGACATAGCATTCCTGGAAAATAAATATGTGCCGGGCCTGCTCCTGCGGGTGTATGACCATACGCTAAAATTTAATGGTGCGCTAAGCGGAACGATAAAAGCAAGGAGGGAAATTGGCTATGTGGCAGACACCCAAGACAGACTGGCAGGAAAGTGATTTTTTCAATGTTGAAGATTATAACCGCATAAAGGGGAACTTAAATGAGATTCGTGCTCAGGCGGTTATTCTCTGGCCAGAATTTTCGCTGGAAGATATGGGAGCGGATAAAACATATGAGGATTATAGTTTCTATGCAGATGAGATCAACCGGTTTGAAACCAATGTGGGGCGTATTTGTGCTGGAACATATCCATTTGCAGTAGGAAATCAGAAGACGTTTTATGACAATCAGCCATTTATCGACTGGCAGGAACTCAACCGAATTGAAGAGGCGTGCAGACTTATCTACAGTAATATACAAAGTAGACTGAATGGTCGGAAGATACTGGCGTTTACGTTGAATGGAGGCGTTATTTAGTGAAGTTAAAGACGAATTACAAAGATGCATTATTCGACGGAGCCCGAAAGTACCGGATTACGGCAAATGCAGATGGAACATCGGGAATTGCGGATGAGACGGTGTATACCCAGGAAGGTGATCTGTTTGGAGCCAACGACATAAATGCAACAAATGAAGCCGTGAATAAACTGGGAAACCGCCGGATATTAAAGCTTACGGCCGCGGGCTGGAGCGGTTCTTACCCGTTCACTCAGACAGTAGACGCTGCGGGGATCACCGTGGCTGATGATATCAAGGTGATTGGAGTTTACGTTCCGGCGAACGCCACATTAGAACAGGTGAAAGCCTGGAATAAGGCGGCAGGGTACCTGATGTGTAATCCGGATGGGGTGGCAGATGGGAAAATAACCTTTAAGGCATATAAGAAGCCGGCAGTAGATTTTCAGATTTTGACAGAAGGAGCGTGAGACAATGGGAAAAGTAATACCAATGTTGGGTGGTGGCGGGAACGCGGATAGTGATGAACTTACCGCTTGCAGGCAGCATGTGTTAGAAAATTATACGGCCATTACACATGATACAGATGGAGAACCCGGCACTGGAACGATGCCTAATCTAACAGCTGGATCGACGGTAAATCATGCTACAGGTAACGCTACTAAAGTAATTGTAGGAGATGAGGCTTTTATTTCTACAAATACCGATGGAGTCACGCGGGCAGAAATACGTTATAATAATAAACCAGGATACATTGAAGGGAATACGTTATTAGGCGTAGAACAATCCAAAATGGCTAATGCAATCGGACTTAATTCTCTCAAAATAAGTGCCGGAAATACTGTTCTTGGTGTCCAGGGAGATGCGTGGACAGTATGGACTGGAGACGCTAGCGCTGAATCAGGCCACGTATTGCCTGGTAAGACCTATTGGCGTAACGGTGTCAAAATGACAGGAAATATGGCGATTCAGAATGCAGATGTATCAGGAAGTGATAGAGCCTATGCAACGAATGTAAGTGCGTGGGGCGGCGTGATATGTTTGGGGGTACGCAATGGGCATTATCTGAACGGCGTCAATTGGATCCAGGCGGATATCGCAGGCTTACAGGCCGCAAATATTCGCGAAGGTATAAACATAGGCGGATTAACGGGTACATTAAAAGATATGTCGGTGAACCATGTCCCTTTTGATGGTGCGTCCTTTTCCGGAGTCCTGGCGAAGGGCGCTGAAATATGTAATTGGTATAACAATAACGTGCTTAGAAATCCTGTAGAAATAACTGGTGATGGATTAAGAATGATGTATTCCAGAGCCAACTTACAGTTTAACAAATTTTGTCCGAAAGAGTCGATAACGTTTTCTCCGTTCAAGACCGTAAGAGTATCTATCAAATTTAATGGATCGTCAAGAGGCAAGGGGCATGCCACTTTGATGGTATATCGTTCAGACACATCACGGCATAACGTTCTGGTTAATCAGAGTGGCGGATTGTTAAAAAGCACAACCATAGGCATGACCAACTCAGGGACGATATATACAGGGGACCTTGACGTATCCGCAGTGAATGATGAAGGATTTTTAGCAATCCATTTCACGAATGCCGAAGATGTCAACTACACATCATATTTCATTACACGTATAGAATTTCTGATATAGCAACCTGCCGCATAACAGCGGCTTATTTTATTTCTACAAGAAAGAGAGGAATCACTATGAATAAGAACAAGCCAGACATGAACTACAAGACAACCGTACCTTATGGCCCCGCAACCGGAAAAGAGGATCCCGGCCGGCAGCCTGTGATTGATGAGACACCTTATAAAAAAGATTACAGCCCGGATCACAGACAGTTTAAGCCAGGGCATGTGCCGGGCGGCCCGGGGCACAAGGACTGCGAGCATGAATAACTGACAGGAGAACTGTATGTACATAACTACAAACACAATCATTACGGCAGCCAGCGTGATCACCGCGCTGGTTGTTATATTTTCAGCACTCTTCGCTGTTTACAGATGGTATCTTAGACAAGGACAGCAGGATCGGGAAATTAAAAATATCAAAGACGAACAGTGCCTTCTTGTTTATGGGGTTCTGGCCTGTTTGAAGGGAATGAAGGAACAGGGCTACAATGGTCCAGTGACAGAAGCCATTAACAAGATAGAAAAGCATATCAATCAACAGGCTCATGAGTGAGCGGAAAGAGAGGATTAATTATGGATTTAGGAATTGCAAGTGTAGCAGGTATCACAGCGCTGTGTTATTTGGCCGCTATGGCGGTTAAAGCGACGGCGGTGGACAATAAGTGGCTGCCGGTAATTTGCGGCGTTATTGGGGCAATCCTGGGCGTTGCAGGCATGTACACGATGCCCGACTTCCCGGCGGCGGACATCATCAACGCGGCGGCGGTTGGAACTGTATCGGGGCTTGCGGCTACCGGTATCAACCAGGCGTACAAGCAGCTGACAAAATAAGCTGCTTGCGATATCGCAACGGTTGTAATATCACAACTTTTATGGGCCTGGGGGGGGGGGCTGGGCCCTTTTTTAGATTGGAGGCTAACTATGTTACCTATTACAAAACAAATCAAACAGATCAATTGCTATGCAAGCCAGAATCACCCAAAGTACATCGTAATCCATGAGACTGATAATTTCAACAAAGGGGCCGGAGCCGAATCTCACGCCAGAGCACACGTCAACGGCAACATCGCCACGTCCGTCCACTACTACGTTGACGATGTGGCGATCTACCAGACTCTCAACCACACGGACGGAGCATGGGCGGTAGGGAAGCAGTACGGTACGCCGCTGGTGGCCGGAGTCAACAATAACAATACGATCAACATTGAAATATGCGTTAATCCTGACAGCAACTACGACAAGGCCCGGCTTAACTGTGTGGATTTGGTGAAACATCTGATCCAGGAGACGGGGATCCCTGCCGATCGGGTGATCCGGCATTACGACGCCAAACGCAAATGGTGCCCTCGTAAGATGATGGACAATCCGGAGTTATGGACGGACTTCTGCCTGCGGATCCGCGGCCAGGAAGATGAAGTGAAGAGTTTTGAAGACGGTGCAGGGAACTGGCACTTTACGGTTAATGGCGAACTCCAGAAAGCGCGCTGGGTAAAATATAAGAATAAGTGGTTTTATGTGGACGATGCCGGGAATATGGTCACGGGGTATGCGGTCATTGGCGGCATGGCCTATATGCTTAATCCGTCAAAAGCGGATATGGCAACGTATGGGGCGCTGTTGGTCACGAAGAATCTCGGCCAGGGCAATCTTGAGGTACAGCACGTCGAGTAATATAATAAGGGCGGTCCGCTTGGGCCGCCTTATCTCCATAATATCTATGGCTTGCGGAAAAAAAGTTCTTTACAAAACAATATATGCGTGCTATAATATCAATGTTTTTGCTTTTCTAACTTGCGGCTTAGCTATATTGGCAGGCCGCATTTTTTGTATGCATAACTGCATAAATTTAGCAGAGTAGAGTAAAAAAGCGTTGATTTATTGAGAAAAAAGTGATATGATTTTTCCAGCAGTTCTTCTTTGCGGTCGTCCAGGTATATTTCCCCCATACCCGATACCTGGGCGACTTTTATATGCTGGTGCTATACATGGTTTATCTGATTATTTCAATATTTCTTTCTTCTAAAAATCCGATCAAACAAAATTTTCCACTTGAGTTGTTTTCTGACAGCAGGCTCAATTCCCCTCTTGTTCATTTCTTCCATGATCTTCTGAAAATCCCCCGGAGGAGCTTCGATAGGTTCATCATCAGGCGTTATTTCCGGGTGTTCCTGCATAAAATCAAACAGTCTGGCATCAAACTCTCTTTGCCGTGTTAAGAAATTTTTTATTTGTTTAAAGACAGAACATTTTCCACTTTTCATATTATCATCCCCCTAGGTTAACTATACACCTATAGTAATGAAATAGGGATGTCAAAATATGGAAAATAATAGGGCGAGGCCACTCGTACCGTGGTACGAATGGGTGTACACAAGTGCGAGAAAGGTCCCCGAAAATTATAGGGTATCTTTATATGGACAGTTTAATGCTGGGGGACAAAATCTCGTTCCCCTTTATCAGGGGTACTAAAATTTTTATACTCCCTTGATGATAGGCACAGATAGGGCGGGACCAGTTACGGCTTCGCCTGATTTTTTTTGTTCATACTTCAGTTGGTAATTTATAAAATATTTATTAGATTTACGAGAATATTAATAAAAGATTACTTTGTTATAAAAAAGGCATATTTTTTCCACATAGTACAATTTATTTCCATCTATTATTTCTATTCTACAAAACCCCTTAAGATTTACACGAAAACCGCAGAATATGGATTTGATATAATAGTCTTGTGGTTGAGTACAACTATTTAAATAATCACAAACAGAAAGGAGACTGCGCCATGAGAACAAGAGCCACAAACACAATTGCTGGTGAAGGCCGGTTGCTGGATACAGACGAGCTGCGCGCCTATACGAACCTTGGCCGAAACAATGCTATGAAGCTGGGGGAAGAGATCGGTGCGAAGGTGAAGATCGGGAAACGCGTCCTCTGGGACAAAGTAAAGATCGATCAGTACCTCGATAGCCTGACGGGAGCCGGGTAAATTATTCGGTAAATACAAATAAGGACACAAAAGGCCCAAACTACCATAAAACTCAAATTGTGTATTGTGCATAAAGCACATAATTAGACTGTGAAATAAAATAATTATAGTGCATATTGCTATAGTTTTTGGGGCAAAAAGTGATGTTCATTCGGAAAATTATAATTTAATGGAGAAACAGAAAAAATTAGCTTCTCTGTCAAGACTTTATTTATACGGAGATTATGGACAGCTTGCAAATAAGGATTTCCACTAAATAACGATTTAGCGGCTGAAGGGGCAAATTTGAAGAAATGAGCGGGATATGCTATGATATTTACACGGGGGCTGGTGACTGGCAGCGGAGCAGATGTATGTAGGTTACAAAGCTCCTGAAATGGAAGTTGACAAATAATACGCAATGTATTACAATTGGCAATACAGAGAGGAGGCGAAAATTGATGGGAATGACAAAAAGTTTTAGAATGAGCGATAGAATAGAAAATATGTTTAATTCACTAAAGAAATACGACCCAGTAGGGAAAAGTGATACAGAAATGTTGTCTAAAGGGATAGAATTACAATTTGAGTTAGCAACACAAACACATAATTTATTTTATCGCAAATGTATAATGGAATATCTTCCAACGGAAAAGCTAAATGGATTATTTAACTTCATTTGCGATATGCTGGAGTCATTATCGTTTTCTGATGGATATTACCTCGAAGATGAAATGAAATATTTTATGTCTACTGTCGAGGCAGACAGATTTTTTGAAAGTGATGAGAGTTACGAGGAAACCAATCATCAACAATATTATAAGGTTTTGGAAATTACGTTGAAGCGCGAAGAATATACAGAAGAAGATGTACAGCTATTATCCGAAACCATGCAAAAATACTATGAAGAAAAAAATAAGCATCATTAATAAAAAAAAGAGCAATCACGATAAGTTTGGCGACCGACGTGATTACTCTCAAATGAAAATAGGGTATTCCATACACTTTACAGGGTCATCATACCTTATTTTCTCCAAAATGTCAAATTTGAAAGGAGAAAAAGAAATGAAGAAGCAGATCGAACAGAGCATTACCACCTTAGAAATCGCAGAGATGATGGAAGTTCCACACTATGAAATATTAAAAAAATTAGACGGTACTTTTAATCCAGATGGGTCGGTAAAGCAGATCGGGATCATCCCTGTTCTGACTGACGGGAAAATTCCCGTGAGTGATTACTTTATAGAATCTACCTATAAAGATGCTAGTGGTAAAGAAAACAAATGCTATAAAGCGACAAAACTGGGGTGCGATATGCTGGCTAACAAATTTACCGGTGAGAAAGGAATAACGTTTACAGCACGGTACGTGAAGCGCTTCCATGACATGGAAGATATTATACAGAAGGGTGAGAAACAGTGGAAGATGATACAAACTGAGCCAAAGCGCCCACCCCTCACTGCTGTTACCAGCGCTGCAAAGTTTCTTACAGAACTGGCCGGCGAAGCTGGCTGTGACAGAAAGATACAGCTTCTTGCAGCGAAGAGCTTCTATAATACAAACGGATATTCCTATCAATTAGAAATCGGAGCGGACAAGCAGTATTGGGATACAGTACATATTGCCCGGCAGGTCGGTATCTGTGTTAAGTCTTCCGGGAAGCCGGCGGACAAGGCTGTAAACGAGATCATTCGTCGCATCGGAGTAACGGAAGAAGACTATACCGATACCTGGGAATCAAAAGGGAATTGGCAGGGAACCGTCCGGAAGTATTCCGATTCCGTGATCGAACGGGTAAAGTGCTGGATAGCAGATAATGATTACCCTGAAGATATTGATTATCGGCAGAACAACGGAGAAATGAAAGCCTGGCATGTCACCTACCAGAGCAGGGAGGTGGCCTGATGGATATTCACGAAGAATTACGAATTAATGGACGCCAGCCAATACAAGGCGAAGCGGTTACGGAACTGGGAGCATTCTTTCAGGCAATAGTTACTCAGAATGTCGAAAATGGTTTTGCAATCGAAGATAGCATACCGATGCTGTTATCACAGGCATATACTTATGGCGTTATCTGCGGGAAGAGAAAAGAACGGGCTAGAAGAAAATACACATAATATAGAAGGTAGTCTATCATGGGCTACCTTTTTTGCGTGTAAATTTATACGAGATAATGTTTAATTATTCAATAGCACAAACTATGGTTACTGGAAAATACTGGAATAACAAGAAGAGGATAGTTCACATGTAATCCCAAAAAGAATAAATATTTAGGCTTAAAAAGCCGTGTTAGTCAAATGTTAGTCATTTGCATTTCAAGTCACATATCTTTAGTCCGGACAAACAAAAAACCCTTGAATAATCAAGGGTTTTAACCAGCTGATGACGGGACTCGGACCCGTGACCTCCTCACTACCAATGAGGTGCGCTACCACCTGTGCCACATCAGCGTCTTATGTTTTAGCTCGTCAAGCGAACCTCATATATAGTAGCATGAGAAATTATATTTGTCAACAGAAAAAATATAAAAATTTATATCTTTTTTATCTGAATCGAGAATCTTTGACGGAAGCTTTTTTCCGTGGTATACTGTTCCCACGTGGCGACAGGAGGTATTTCATGAAGAAGAAACGCAGAAAAAGAAAAAGTGCATGGGCTGTTTTTTTCAAACCCATTAAAGTAATATTCTCGATTTTTTTAATTCTGATGATTCTCGGGCTGGGAGCCGGCGGCATCGTATATTTGAAGTTCGGGGATGAGATTTCGGCTTGTAAGGAACGGGCGGATCAGATTGTGGCACAGTCGAAGAGAGAAGATTTTTCACAGCCGTCGGATACCAGAATCTACGATTCCTCGGGACAGGTGATCGGTATTATCAATACGGGACATTATGAGTACGTGCCAATTACGGAGATCAGCGAGAATCTGCAGAACGCATATATTGCCCAGGAGGACAAGCGCTTTTATCAGCATCACGGTGTAGATATTATCGGCCTTGCGAGGGCGGGCGTGGCACTGGTTAAGAATAAGGGGGAGATTACCCAGGGCGGCAGTACCATCACGCAGCAGGTGATCAAAAATACGTATCTGACACAGGAAAAATCATTTACAAGAAAGATTACAGAGATCTTTGCGGCGCCGCAGATGGAAGAAAAGTATTCCAAGGCCGATATCCTGGAATTTTACTGTAATACCAATTTTTATGCAAACCGCTGTTACGGAGTGGCCAAGGCCAGCCTCTTTTATTTTGACAAAGAGGCTAAGGATCTGACTGTCTGGGAGGCGGCTACCCTTGCAGGAATCAGCAATAATCCGTCGCGCTATAATCCGGTGGCCCATCCGGAAGCGGCGCTGGAAAAAAGAAATAAAATTATCGACAACATGCAGAAAAATGGCATGCTTACTGAGGAAGAGTGTGAGACAGCCAAGGCGCAGCCGCTTACGGTGGCTAAGGTGACAGAGGAAGGAACGAAGGAGACATACCAGTCCAGCTATGCAGTCCACTGTGCGGCCCAGGAACTGATGAAGAACGACGGTTTCGAGTTTGAATACACCTTTGCCGATGAGGCTGCCTATAATGACTATAAGGAGCGCTATCAGGAAGCGTATCAGGAGAAGAGCGATCTGATCCGCAACGGTGGTTTTGAGATTCATACCAGCCTCGACAGCACGCTTCAGACACAGCTTCAGGCCGGGATAGATGAAACGCTGGCGAAGTTTACCGACGTTTCGGAGAATGGGAAATACGCGCTTCAGGGAGCTGCTGTCTGTATCGACAACCGGACGGGGTACGTTGTGGCCATTTCCGGAGGACGAGGCACGGACGATGAATATAACAGAGGCTTTTTGAGCAGACGTCAGCCTGGATCGACGATCAAACCGCTGATCGACTATGCTCCTGCCTTTGAAACCGGTTATTACTATCCGTCGAGAATGGTTAATGACCATTTGTTCGATAAGGGGCCGAAGAACAGCGGCAATAAATATTACGGTGAGGTCTCTGTGAGGGAGGCGCTGAACCGAAGCTTAAACACGGTCGCCTGGCAGGTGCTGGCAGATATCGGCGTGGACTATGGAATGAGCTATCTCGACAAAATGCATTTTGTAGGACTCAGCTATCTGGATAACTGGAATACCAGCATGAGCATCGGCGGATTTACCGAGGGCGCCCGCGTTGTGGACATGGCGAGGGGCTACTCTGTTCTGGCTAATGGAGGAATGTACAGCAATAATACGTGTATCACCGGCATTGACAGTCAGTATGAGGGCGACCTCTATCAGGAGAATCAGCCGGAAGAACGTATTTTTACGGAAGACACGGCATATATGGTCACCGATGTCCTAAAAGGAACCTTAAATCAGCCATACGGTACCGGTTATGGGCTGGGACTGCCGATACCGGCAGCAGGTAAGACGGGAACGACCAACAGCAGTAAGGATACCTGGTTCTGCGGCTATACAAAGTATTACACCACAGCTGTCTGGGTTGGCTACGATACCCCGAAAGCCATGCCGGGCGTGTACGGAAAGACGTATGCCGGAAAAATCTGGTATGATTTTATGAAACAGTGCAACGAAGGCCTTCCGGCAGAGGACTGGGTAATGCCGTCAACAGTCGCCTATTATAATGTGGACTCCAGAGGTGAGAAGACCAGTCAGGAGACCGGGAAGCAGGATCTGTTTTCTTCTGTGGCAGAACAGAATGCGAGGTCCAACTCGAAGAAGTGGGCTGAGGAACAGAAGATGAAGGAGGAAAATGCCAGAGCTGCTGCCGAGCAGGCTTCGAGAGACGCCGCGGCACAGGGGCAGGAGCAGGCGGCCGCAGGGCTTACCGCTCTGATCGGTGAATTAAATGCTCTTGCGTACCAGGATGATACTACGCAGGAAAAGATCAGCCAGGGCCGGACGATGCTGGAGATGCTGGACGGTACAGAACAGTACGAGGCGTTAAAGCAGCAGTTTGATGAGGCGGCAGCCAGGGCGGGATCCCTTCCGTATGAGGAACAGACCGTGCCGCCATCCCAGGAGATCGGGCCGGGAATTACCCATGAGGCGAGACCTGGCGAGGCCCCGTCAGCTTCACAGGATATCACCTCCGGTCAGGCTCCGGGCGTACAGCCGGGCGCGGCTCCGGGAGGTATCGAAGCAGTGGGACCGGGCGGCCTGTAAAGAACCGGGAGTTACGAAAAAAGGTTATGAAAAACAGAACATTTTAGGGTTGCTTTTTATTGGGATAGCTGTTATGCTAGATGAGGATTTATGAAAATCATAAAAATAAACGATGAAAGGAAGTGAACCAGAGTGGAAGGTCGAAGTCAGAAGATGGAAGCAGACAATTATCATAAGCGGGTGGTAGTGTGGGCAGAGTCGATGACTTCGGAACTGCTCTGTCTTCACTGCCGTTAAAGAATCGTCTTTTGCGCTTATGATAGCCATTTCCTGAGGGTCTGCGCCTCAGGGATGGCTATTTTTGCGTGCTGCTTCCACGGTAAACCACACTTAAAAATATGGTTCAAATGGAAGGAGAAAGAAAATGCAGGAGAATTTTAGCATGGAAGAACTGATGGATCTGCTGTTTACCCGTCAGTTCCGTAAATTGAAAGATATTTTGACAGAGATGAACGAGGTGGATATTGCCACCTTTATTGAAGAACTGGATTCAGAGAAGACCGTGGTGGTCTTCCGGATGCTGCCAAAAGAGCTGGCGTCGGACGTGTTTGCCTGCCTGGAGGTAGATAAGCAGGAGCACATTATCAACAGCATCACGGATTATGAGCTGGGTACCATTGTAGATGATTTGTTCGTGGATGATGCGGTTGATATGCTGGAGGAACTCCCGGCCAGTGTGGTAAAGCGTGTTCTGAAAAACGCAAGACCCGATACGAGAAAATTGATCAACCAGTTTTTAAATTACCCGGATAACAGCGCCGGCAGTATTATGACGGCAGAGTATGTCGGGCTTAAACAGTCCATGACTGTGGAGCAGGCATTTGCCTATATCCGGAAAAACGGTGTGGATAAAGAGACCATTTACACCTGCTATGTCATGGATGAAAAGAGGAGACTGGAAGGTGTAGTTACGGTTAAGGACTTACTGATGAACCCCTACGAGGAAGTAATCGGAAATATCATGGATACCCATGTTATCAAGGCATTTACCACCGAAGATCAGGAAGAAGTGGCGGACAGCTTCCAGAAATACGACCTTTTAAGCCTTCCGGTGGTAGATCATGAAGAACGCCTCGTCGGTATTGTAACGGTGGATGACGTGGTCGATGTCATGGAACAGGAGGCCACCGAGGACTTCGAAAAGATGGCTGCCATGCTTCCCAGCGAGAAACCGTATTTAAAGACAGGCGTCTTTCAGCTGGCCAAAAACAGAATTGCCTGGCTTCTGATTCTGATGGTCAGCAGCATGATAACCGGAGGAATCCTGGCAAAATACGAGGCTGCCTTTGCCGTGATCCCGCTTCTGGTAACCTTCATTCCCATGCTGACCGACACCGGCGGCAACGCGGGAAGCCAGAGCAGCACTATGATTATCCGTGGTATGGCGGTAGGTGAGATTGAACCGGGCGACTTATTTAAAGTGCTCTGGAAAGAACTGCGGGTAGGCGTTATCGTTGGCGTGATTCTGGGCTTTGTCAATTACGTTCGTCTCGTAATTCTTTATCCGGGCAGAGAAATGCTGTGTCTGACCGTTGTGCTGAGCCTGATGGCCACCGTTATTATTGCCAAGACCATTGGCTGCATGCTCCCGATCGCGGCAAAAGTGTTCCATATGGATCCGGCCATTATGGCGGCGCCGCTGATTACGACGATCGTCGATGCGGTGAGTTTGATTATTTATTTCCAGCTGGCGTGTACGCTGCTGGGCTTATAGAAAATTATGAACTGACTGTTTAAACATAATAACCGTTTTCAAAGTGAATCTCGTTTTTTATCTCTTGTTTTTACTTCTGAAGCCAGTACCCAGCCCCAGTGATGGAGGAGAGGCGGAGGGAGGGGGAGAAGGAACCTGCCGTGCCTTCTCCCCCTCCCTCCGCCTCTCCTCCGTCACTGGGGCGTACTCCCTTTCCCCTAATTTCCATGTATTCCCTTTACATCTCCCCCATTATATGCTACAATTCCCTTATCGTACTGTTTTCAAAAATATAACGCTCTAAAAAGGAGGAAACCAATGACTACAGGAGCAGTGATCCTTGCTGCCGGCCATAAAAGCTCGACGACCAGCTTCCAGCCCATGCTTCCGGTCGGAGATACGACTGCGGTGAGGCGGATTATCATAACGCTTCAGAGAGCCGGTGTGGAACCGGTGGTGGTGATTACGGGAGACAGAGGAGAAGAGCTGGAGAAGCATATTTCCAAGATGCGCGTGGTATGCTTAAGAAATACGGAGTATGCCGGGACGCAGCTGTTCGACAGTATCTGTATGGGATTAAACTATATTGAAGATCTGTGTGACAGAGTGCTGGTTATGCCGACAAAGGCCCCGCTGCTGCTGTCGGAGACCATCGAAAAGATTATGGAAAGCAGGGCCCCTCTGTGCTGTCCCGTATACGACGGCAGAAGAGGCCATCCGGTGATGATTGCGAAGGACTGGATTCCGAAGATTCTGAACTATCAGGGGGAGTACGGACTCCGAAGCTTTCTCAGGGAGCCGGAGGCGGATGCGGTGCTGGAGGAGATTCCCGTGGATGACAGAGGGATTATTCAGGCCGTGGAGACGGATGAGGACTGTGCCATGGCGATGAACGGAAGGCATGGAAAGCTGCCGCTTCACAGCCGCATGTCGCTCTATCTTGAGTGCGACGAGGTCTTTTTTGGACCGGGGATCGCACAGTTTCTGTCGCTGATCGACCATACCGGGTCCATGCAGACCGCCTGTAAACAGATGCATATGTCCTACAGTAAGGGATGGAAGATTATGAAGACTGCGGAACGGGAGCTTGGCTATCCGCTATTAATCACCCAGTCCGGCGGCGCAGAGGGAGGCTATTCCCAGCTGACCCCGAAGACGAAGGACTTTTTAAACCGTTTTTTGCAGATGGAGCAGGAGATGAACAGTCAAGCCGCCCGTCTGTTTGAAAAATATTTTGGAGATGAGAGGTAATGGGGATGAAACAGTTATTTGAAGAAATGAAACAGCTTCTGGAGCAGGGGGACGACCTGGTTCTGGTGACGGTGATCGCCGGTTCCGGTTCCACACCGAGAGGCGCAGGAGCCAGGATGATTGTCAGAAAAGACGGGACAACCATGGGAACCATTGGCGGAGGCGCGGTGGAATATGAGGCAGGCCGCATGGCGCTCGATGTGCTGAAGAGCAAAAACTCCTTCAGTAAGGGATTTAAGCTGGTAAAGGGCCAGGTGGCAGATCTGGGTATGATCTGCGGCGGAGACGTAGTGGTCTATTTCCAGTATGTAAATCCGGATAATCGGGAATTCCTTGCCATCTGTGAGGAAGGAATCCAGGCGTGCGAAAGGGATGAGGACAGCTGGATTATTACGGATATTACGGATGAGACAGCATGGGCCGTAGGAATCTATTCAGAAAGCCATGGCTTTGCCGGGATTACCGTGGAGGGCGATATAGAACCTCTGACACAGACAAAGGCAGTGCAGACCACCGTAAACGGCAGACGGTATTACAGCGAGCCCCTGATGAGAGCCGGAACGGTATACGTGTTCGGCGGCGGCCATGTGGCGCAGGAGCTGGTTCCGGTGATTGCCCATGTGGGATTCAAATGCGTCGTTTATGATGACCGCCCTGAATTTGCGTGCAGCAGCCTGTTCCCGGATGCGGTGGATACCATTGTCGGTGATTTTACCAGTATTTTTGATAAGGTAACGATTCGTGAACAGGATTACGTTGTGATTATGACGAGAGGCCATCAGTGCGATTATGACGTTCAGAAACAGGTTCTCAGAACGCCGGCTCACTATATCGGCGTGATGGGGAGCCGCCAGAAACTGATGACGCTTGCCGGAAAGCTGAAAGCGGAAGGCTTCACCGATCAGGATATCGAACGGTTTTACAGCCCGATCGGACTGGCAATTCTGGCGGAGACTCCAGCGGAGATCGCCATCAGTGTGGCCGGCGAACTGATCATGGTCAGAGCGAGGAGAGAGGGCCGGACAAAATGACAGAACGCCATCTCTTTTTGAAGGGACGGTCCGGGACAGGGAAGACGACGTGGCTTTTGTCCTGCCTGAAGCCTTACTGGAAGGAAGCGGGAGGTTTTTTGACCCAGCGTCTTATTGACGGTACCGGTGAGACTGTGGGATTCTGCCTCCTGCCGGTGGAGAATATGACGGAACCGCCTCCCGTGACGAGACTTTATGAGCCTGGAATAGAGGGCGTTTTTATTGAGAAAACACCGGAAGGATGGAGAAAATATCCGGAGGTGTTTGAGACAATGGGGGCGGAGATTCTGGAGCGCCTGCTGGACCGGCCGGAGCGGTACCGTTTTTTTTATATTGATGAGGCCGGAGGAGTAGAACTGAAGGTAAAGCCGTTTATGGAGCGGCTGGAGCGGCTGCTTGACGGTCCGGTCTTCTGCATCGGTGTTTTGAAACATTCAGATAATCTGGCAGCCATGGGTACGAGAGTATCGCTTTCCGCCAATGCGGCTCCGGACAGGAACCGGCTGGAATCGAAGATGGAACAGCGCTTTCATTGCCGGATACTGTCTTTTGCAGGGGCTGAAGATGAGAAGATGGAAATCAGGCGGATGATACAACAGCGGCTTGCCGGAACCGCAGAGAAGGAGTGTGAGGGGTAATGGTGGAAAAACGCCGGGTACGTATGCGGCTTACTGCGATGACTGTGTTGTTTGTCATCTGTTTTTTCGGATCATTTATGCTTGGAAGATATCCGATTGAGCCGTGGACGCTGATTCGCGTGCTGGCCTCCAGAGTCATTCCGGTCACACCGGACTGGCCCTCACAGGTAGAGACGGTTCTTTTTAATGTGCGCCTTCCGCGGGTGCTGATGGCTGCGCTGATTGGAGCCGGTCTGTCAGCTGCCGGAGCGGCCTATCAGGGAATCTTTAAAAATCCCATGGTCTCTCCGGATGTGCTGGGAGCGTCCTCCGGAGCCGGTTTTGGTGCCGCCCTGGGTCTGTTTCTCTCATTTTCCTATCAGGGGGTATCCTTTTTGGCATTTATTTCAGGACTGTCTGCCGTGGCTGTCGTCTGCCTGATCAGCGGCCGTGTGAAATACAACCAGACTCTGGGACTGGTACTGGCTGGAATGATGGTAAGCTCCCTGTTCACGGCTGCGGTGTCCTTCTTAAAACTGGTGGCGGATCCCAATAATACACTTCCGGTGATCACCTACTGGCTCATGGGGAGTCTGGCCTCGATCCGGCCGAAGGACCTGGCGTTTGCGGCTCCCTGGATCATCGGAGGGATCATTCCGATCTGTCTGATGCGCTGGAAAATCAATGTACTGACGCTTGGAGAGGAAGAGGCGCGCTGTATCGGCGTCAATACCGGTGCCGTCCGTCTGGCCGTAGTGCTCTGTGCAACACTGATTACATCGGCGGCCGTATCGGTCAGCGGACTGATCGGCTGGGTGGGGCTGGTGATCCCCCATTTTGCCCGCATGCTGGTGGGAAGCGATTACCGGAAGATGCTTCCGGCTTCCCTGCTTTTGGGCGCAAGTTTTTTGGTGGTGGTCGATAACTTTGCCCGACTTCTGGCCACCAGCGAAATCCCCATTGGTATCCTTACCGCGTTTGTGGGAGCGCCGTTTTTCCTCTGGCTGATCCTGAGGGAAGGAAATAAACTTTGAGAGGTGATCGAATATGGGGCTGGTTGTAGAAAATCTGACCTTCAGTTACCGGTGTTTTCCCGTCCTTAAGGGCGTGGATTTTTCTGTGGAAGCAGGAAATCTCGTCTGCATGCTCGGAAAGAACGGAGCCGGAAAGAGTACGCTGTTCCGCTGTATACTGGGCCTCTTAAAAGGATACCAGGGGAAAATCACAGTCGATGGCGTGGACTTAAGAACACTGAAAGAGAAGGACATGGCCAGAAAGATCGCCTATATTCCTCAAAATCATGACCAGGCGTTTGCTTTTTCGGTTCTGGACATGGTAATGATGGGAACCACATCGTCGCTGCAGGGCTTTCAGAATCCGGGCAAGGAGCAGCGGGAGGCGGCTTTTGACGCACTTAAGACCATGAGGATCGAAGCGATGGCGGAACGCTCTTACGCACATCTGAGCGGAGGAGAACAGCAGCTGGTCCTGATTGCGAGGGCGATTGCGCAGCAGGCGGGAATCCTCATCATGGACGAGCCCTGTGCAAATCTCGATTACGGCAATCAGGCCAGAGTGATGGAGGAGTTAAAACGGCTTTCCAGGGAGGGGTACCTCATTGTACAGTCTACTCACAGCCCGGATCAGGCGTTTCTCTACGCCGACCAGGCGGCGGTTCTTTCGGACGGGGTGATCAGGGCTTTCGGAAAGCCGGAGGAGGTGCTGACAGAAGCACTGCTGGAGGCCATGTATGGCATACCGGTTCGCTTATTTGATGCGGGAGACACGGGCAGAAAGTTGTGTATGCCCGAACGGGTGAAGGGGGAATAAATGATGTGGGAACTGTATGAAAGGCTGATTGAGCCGATCCCGGACGATGTTCCGGTGGACGAAATTCTCGTGGGAACCAGCTGTACGATGGTGAGAGCCGGAGGCGCAGCGGGGGCCGCTGCCAACCAGAGGTTAGAGAGCCGGCCCCGCATACTGGGAGAAGGAGAATGGGAACAGGAGCTGACATGGAGACAGGCGGCGTCTCTGATTAATTCCTGGAATTTTTTGGAGGCGGGTATCGGTGCGGCGGCCATCAATGCCTACTATAACAGGAAAGACGTGCTGATGAACGGAATTGCTGCATATGAGGGCGTGAAGATCCTGGAGAGCTGCGACACGTTTGCTGCACCGGGGGATGGGTTCGCCGGAAAAAAGGTGGCGACCATCGGCCATTTCCATTATGCGGAACGCTATTTGAAAACGGCGGGGGAACTCTTCGTTCTGGAGCGGGAACCCCGGGAAGGGGATTATCCGGATACTGCCTGCGAATATATTTTGCCGGATATGGATTATATCTACATCACGGGTTTTACGCTGGTGAATAAGACACTTCCAAGACTTCTGGAGCTGGGGAAAAACGCCCGGGTGGTTCTGGTGGGGCCGAGCGTCCCGATGGCGCCGGTGCTGTTTGAATTTGGCGTGAGGGAGCTGGCCGGAACTCTGATTACGGATACGGCGAAGACGGAAAGGCTTGTTCGATTCGGCAGCCACCGGGCAGTTGTCCGTTCAGGGATACCTGTAAGAGCCGGGTATGAAGAGTGACGGAAGGCAGAGGCGGCCGGCAGTGGCCGCGGGTTATTGAGAGAATAAAGAAAATTGATAGTGTCAAATGATTTATGAAAAAACTGAGCAAAAAAAGGCTCAGATTGAACCTTGAAAACTGCAAATATTGATGAGAAAGACCTTAGGGCGCTGCCCTAAAACCTGCAAGGGACTTGTCCCTTGACCCATTTTCGGGCTCTGCCCGAACCCGTCCTCGCCGGAAGGCAGGAAAAGGGTGCAGTTGCCCCTTTTCTGCTGAGAAAGGATAATCCGTGAGCTTTATGTCAAGCGACTTTCGCGGCATATCCTCGCGCGATGCGCTCCGGTATTCCACGGTTCGCCTGACAACAACTCCGCTCATTATGAAGTCTGTCCGGACTGGAGATTTTTGATTGTCTGTTGACCAAGAAAGATAAGTATCTGCCACTTGCCCGGCATGTTGTCAGCACCTTCCAGCATTTCCACTCGGTTTAGAACGTTACCTTTAAACTGTCTGTGTGGCCGCAGGAAGTTATAGTAGGCAACCCAGAGGGCCAGATCATAGTTGGCACCGTCGATGTTATCAAAACCGTTTGTAGGCCTGTAGGAAGCCTTGTATGTGCGGTTGAGCCGTTCAATCATCTGTTTGTATGGACGGAATTCTCTGGATACTTCATCGTCGTTGGTAAGTCCAATCACCTGGGTGATGTCAAACTTCAGCTTACCTTTGGATTCGATAAAAAACTGCTGTGCAGCAAGGGGATAGGCGCTGTAACCATCCGCAATAAATTTGAACTTTGCGGGTAATTCTTTTAAGTGTTTCAAAGCCATCCTCATGGATAGAATGCAGGGACCGACACCGCGGTTATCTGAAACCTGATAGCCGATAATGGAGCGTTTGGCAGCGTCCATGATGAACCAGATATATCCTTTTATGCCGCGGATCTTGATGTAGGTTTCATCAGCAGTGAAGACATTGCCGACATCGTAGTTATAGTTGTCAACAAATGGTTTTACACAGAGGGCGGCAGTTTTGAGATAGTTGGCCACCTGCTGGTGCGAGATGGTGATACCGTGGATGTCCCCCAGAGCCTGTGCAGTCTTGCGCAGAGAGAGGCCAAGATTGATCTTGTAGGAAAGGCAGAGGCCCAGTACGTTCTGGTCAAACTTCGAGAATCTAAGAGAAGAAGCATGTTTTGGAAGGCTGTTTAAGTCCATGCGAAAGAAATCTACTGTGAATTCACGGTAGATGTAGTGGAGCTTATATTTATTTTTGCCATAGTCCTCATCAAGATCAGCCTTGTCAACTGTCTTCAGGTTGTGCAGATAGTAAGGACATTTAGGGTTTACACATTTGTGTACAATGAAGTGTTTGCGGTCCTTTTTATGAACCAAAGCATGGGAGCAATGGGGACAGTGAAGGCGCGAATTTTTGGAAAAACGGCTGTCTTGTGTTGGAGAAAAAAGAGTCTGGCAGACTTTACATCGGATCTGATTTTTTTGCCGTCCATTGTTCCAGGACAAATAGTCCACAGGAGCGCTGCATGCAGGGCATGTGCAGTCCACAGGAATATCACATTCAACACGGCGGAAGACAGGCCGGATAGTTTTGTGGTAACGCTGCTGATAGTAGGAAATGAGATCCAGCCAGTTCCAGTCCTGCTGAAAGGAGATGATCTTAGGAAGCTCGTCAATCCTGAACTTCTGATATTTCGGAGAATGGGAATCATCAAAAGCCCACTGTTTCAGAGGGATATATTTGCAGATAAATAGAATCAGCCAGCAGTTTTGCTGATAAAGGTCTTGAATTACTTGAAGTAAATAAAGTATAATGTCCATGAGCATTGTCTCCTTTGTATAAGGTTGGTTTGGCGATTGACATTATACCAAAAAAGGGAGGTCAATGCTCTTTTTATTTGAATCTCCTATAAAATCAAGGTTTTTTATAAAAAAATGAGGTAGTCTTTGACACTACCAGAAAATTCAGGGAGGTAATAACATGAGAAAAAGGAAACAAATATGGCTGGGGCTGTCTCTTGCCGCAGCCATGATGATGGGATTAAACGGCTGTGCAAAAGGCACTGGAAACGCCGGAGATACGCAGCAGGCCACGGTGGCAGAGACCACTGTTTCCGACACGTCAGAGGCGGCGCAGCAGGAGGAAACAGACAGTTCCGCAGCCGGAGACAACGGTGTGCGGGAGGAAGGGACGAGAATTGTTACGGACTCAGCCGGAAGAGAGGTGGAGATCCCTTCGGAGATCACGAAGATCGCGCCCTCCGGTCCACTGGCACAGATTGTTCTTTACACGGTGAGCCCGGATAAGCTGGCCGGTCTGGCCGCTGATTTTTCCGATGAGGCGAAGCAGTATATTGACGAAAAGTACTGGGGCCTTCCGAAATTCGGGCAGTTCTATGGAAAAAATGCAAGTCTTAATATGGAAGCCCTGATTGCGGAAGCACCGGATGTCATCATTGATATCGGAGAGGCGAAAAAGACGGTAAAAGAGGATATGGACGCTCTGCAGGAACAGCTGAATATACCGGTTATCTTTGTGGAAGCGACACTTCCCACTATGGCGGATGCCTACGAAATGCTGGGAGATATTACCGGTGAGAAGGAGCAGGCCGGGAAGCTGGCGGATTACTGCAGGGCAGAAATCGCAAAGGCGGATAAGAATGCCGCGGCGATTGATGACAGCGACAAAAAGAGCGTGTATTTCGGCCTGGGCGACGACGGCCTCCACACCAACGCCAAAGGTTCCATCCATGCCGATGTCATCGAACGGATCGGCGCGGTCAATGCAGCCGATGTGGAAGCGGTGTCCAGCGGAGGCGGAAGCGAAGTGTCCTTTGAACAGGTGCTGCTCTGGAATCCGGATCTGATCATTGTGGATTCCCAGAAACTTTACGACACGCTTACATCAGATTCCATGTGGCAGGAGTTGGATGCTGTAAAGAATGGCAAAATTTTCAAGATTCCGACTGCGCCCTACAGCTATATGAGCAGCCCGCCCTCTGTAAACCGTATGATTGGAATCGAATGGCTGGGAAATCTTGTCTACCCGGATCTCTATTCATCGAATATCCGGGAAGAGGTGAAGAATTTCTATCAGCTTTTCTATCATATCGATGTAACTGACGAACAACTGGATACCATACTGAAGGATGCTGTCAGCAATTAGTCAGCCGTTTGGCAGAAAAAGTCTGAAAAATACGCGGAGCCGGGGAAGGGCTTCGCGTATTTTTGGTGAATTCTGCAGACTCTTTAAGCAACAGCCGGTTTTGCGGCTGGCGCATACGCTGGCTTATTTGAGCCAGTCCAGCTGTCCGCTTTGTATCGCATCAAGATTCTGTGCAATCCGTTCCTCCGGCCAGTCCCACCATTTTAATGATGACAGAGCGGCAATGGTTTCTTCTGTATACCGTCTTTTGATTGGCCTGGCAGGGACCCCGCCTGCAATTGTATAGGGCGGGATATCCTTTGTCACAACCGCGCGGGCTCCGATGACTGCGCCGTCGCCGATCGTAACTCCTGCCATAAGGACGGCCTCGTAGCCGATCCAGACATCGTTGCCAATGATGATATCTCCCTTGTTATCCCACGAAGCCGTCACATTCTGCTTATCCAGTCCCCATTCTTCAAAGAAAAGAGGGAACGGGTAGGAAGACAGCGAGGATAATGTATGGTTCGCGCTGTTAAAGAGAAATTTTGCTCCACAGGCGATCGAGCAGAATTTGCCTATGATAAGACGATCCTGGTTGACTGGATAATGGTATAAAACGTTATTTTTTTCGAAATCCGCGGGGTCGTTGACAAAATCGTTATAAATGGTGTAATCGCCCACCTGAATACTGGGGTCGGTAATCGTATTTTTTAAGTAAACTGTCTGGGTATCTCCGGTTCTGGGATATATTTTTTTTAAATCCGGCATTTTACAAATCCTCCTTATTGTTTAATCCATAATAGTATTCTAATAATTCGCGGGAATAATCCACGACTCTGCCGCCTGGCAGCAGTAACACCCGGTTAATGCCAATCTGTTCAACAAACCAGGGATTGTGGCTGACAACCATAATCGTTCCTTCAAAGAGTTGAAAGTTTCTGCCAATGATACTCTGCGTTTCAGGATCCAGGTGATTGGTAGGCTCATCTAGGACCAGAAAGTTGGCCTTTTGCAGTAAAACCCTGCACAGGCATACACGGGCTTTTTCACCGGGAGAGAGAACCTCGGTTTTTTTACAGATATCGTCCTCGTAAAACAGAAAATTACTTAGTACCGAACGCAGCTGTTTGATGGTATAGCCATCAGTCTGAACATTTTCTAACACTGTTTTTTGCAGATCAAGCTGTTCCAGTTCCTGCGCATAGTAAGCAACATCCGTTTTAGAATGAAAACGGATCTTTCCTGCATCCGGAAGAAGGATTCCCATGATCAGCTTAAGCAGCGTGGATTTTCCGACTCCGTTTTCACCGACGACTAAAAAGCGTTCTTTTCCATTTACGTGAAACGATAAGTCTTTGTAGAGCCATGGCTGGTCCGGATAATGGAAGGACAGGTTACAAACTTCTAACGGGAGATCTGCGCCTTCCCGTCTGGGACGGATATCCATTTTAACCCGTTTGCAGATTCTGTCACAAGGATGGAGCCCGCTTCTTTTTTTCTCCAGCCTTAACGCCCGTTCCTGCCCCATGCGTTTCAGCGCATGATTGGTCCTGCTGGCCTGGTTAGCCCGCTGTACAAATGCTTCCAGTTCCTTTATCTCTTTTTCCTCCTGGATGAGAATCCGTTGACGCAGACGCTGCTCCTCTGCATACTTCTTTTTATAAGTATCGTAATTGCCGTCGTAGACAGAAATTTTGTGCGCAGCTTTATTGATGAACAGGATTTTGTGAATAATCTGATTGAGGAAGGCGGTATCGTGGCTGATAATCAGCACCATTCCTCTGTAATTTTTTAAAAACTCAGTCACAAACTCTTTTGCAGCCGCATCTAAATGGTTTGTCGGTTCGTCCAGCAGCAGAATGTCAGCTTTTGAGTATAGAACGCGGGCGAAGGCTATTTTTGATTTCTGACCGCCGGACAGCCGGTTAACCGGCATATCCAGCAAATCAATGTCAATCTGCATGCGGTCTATGATATCCAGCAAAATGCTGTCTGCCTTATAACAGTCGAAAAATTCTAAACGGGTCTGGAGTTTATCCATCTGCTTCAGCAGAGAGGCATGCTCCGTGACAGCCGCATGTTCCAGCCTCTGATAGATCCGGCTGAGATCTGCTTCCAGTCTGCGTATCGGTCGTCCCTCCTGCAGATAATCGAGAACTGTACAGGTTTCGTCGTGAATCACAATCTCCTGCGGCAGACAGGCGATTCGTGAATTGCCGGTGGAAATGGTTCCACTGTCTAATTCCAGTTCATGCATCAGAACATGGAACAGCGTCGTTTTCCCGGCGCCGTTTACACCAACGATACCTGCTTTGTCGTGATCGTTTATTAAAAATTCCGCGTCCTCGTAAATGATTTCCGACCCGAAACTTAAATTCATTTTACTGCCTTTCATAGTCATATGAAACCTCCCTGTTTTGCTGAATCAGACGGTTGTTTTCCCATCGCCTGCCTCGAAAGAAGAGGAATCCGGCGATGGCAGGAATTATGGGTGAAAGAGCCTGCCCGATATAGATGCCGGGGAAACCGAAGCCGAAAGTAAAGGCCAAAAGCCAGCTTACGGGAAGCCGGACAATGACCGCATCTAAAAGTGCATTGAACATGGCAATGTTTGCAGAACCGACGCCAATGGCAAAGGAATCAAATGTATACATAACCGCGTAAACGAGACTGTTTGCCCCGCAGCATATCCTTAAATACAGAATTCCGTCTGATATGACTTCTGCATTCACCGGATTAAATATCATCATGATCGGTTTTGCAAAAAGCTGCACCAGCAGTACGGTGAGAAGCGTGATGATGATATTTAAGTAAAGTCCTGCTTTCGTTGTTTTTCTTACTCTGTCGATATCGTTCGCGCCAAAATTTTGTCCTGCCATGGCTGTTACCGCCTGTCCGATGGCCCAGCAGGGCATACCGGCGAACGTGTTAATCTTTAATCCCACGCCGGACGCGGCGGCAACCGGGACACCGAAGCGGTTGAGCATACCCGTAATGAGAAGATAGGAAATATTAACGACAGCCATTTGGGCCGCCGCAGGCAGTCCCACCTTCAAAATAGCGGCCATCTTATCCGGTTTCACGGCAAAATGCCGGAATTTAAAGTCAAACACAGAGTTCCGCCTCTTTAAGTGGATAACAGAAATCATAAACGAAATCCCCTGTGATGCGATGGTCGCATAGGCGGCCCCTTCTGTTCCCATGGCGAATGGTCCCACCAGTATGATATCCAGTACGATATTGACTGCGGCTGCAATTGCGACGAAGGCGAGGGGACTCTTTGAATCTCCCAGCCCTTTTAAAATCGAACAGACCGCGTTATAGCCAAACACAAATACGGTGCCGCAGCAGATGATTTTCATATAGGCGCAGGTATCCCCCATCGCTTCCGGAGGAACATTCAGCATGCGAAAGAGCGGCTTATACGCGGAAAGGCCTATGGCAGTAACAAGGATTGCGGCGAGAAAAGCAATGGAAAATAAGGTGCCGACTGTTTCACGCTGCCCTTTTTCATCGCCTGCCCCTTTGTATTGGGCGGCTGCTACGGTGCCTCCCATCGTAAGGCCGATACAGACCGAGTTGATAATAAAGCCTGCCATAGAGGCGTTGCTTATAGCGGCAAGCCCGGTATTTCCTACAATTCTGCCAACGACCAGCATATCAACGATGCTGTAAAAGGACTGCAGCAAGTTGGCAAACAGCAGGGGCAGTGCAAAAACAATCAATTTCCCGGGCACACTGCCTGTTGTTAAATTCTGTTCTTCGTTCATATTCAATCTCCTTATCCCGCATCACAGGAGCATCTGCCTGTGATACAAAAAAGCAGAGGGCAGCACAAATATAGTGCGCCCTCTGCTCTGTGGTAAAGATACTTAATTCACGGCGATGGAGCGCACGACGGACGCACGCTTCACCGCTGTCAACAAAAGGCGGCAGACAAAACACTGTCTGCCGCCCCAAAAACAAATAAATGTCTATTGGAAAACACGAAAACGAAATCCCAAAACTACTGCTTTGGAATCAAATAGCCGCTGACTATTGTTTTCGTATTTTCAGGCTCCGCACAATGTTTTGTAATATCAAATTGTCCGGAGCTGTAATCAATGCAAAGCTTTCCAGATAACATTGCACTCACCCTTTCTTCCTGTATTATAAAACATTATAGAGAGTCCGGGGGAGGCTGTCAAGCGTAAGCTGGACTTTTATGAAAAAACCGCTGTATAGCCCGTAAAACGCGGCAATACAGCGGTTTTTTCCTTTATCAGCTGCTAAAGATGGGGATGCTTAAGCCTTGTTTACAAAAGACTCACAGTCTGTACATTCCTTCTGGGTCGGATTAGCCTCGTGGGTACCTACCTTGATGGCCTCAAGAGTACAGTAGTTTTCGCTCTCTGCATGGTAAGCGCAGTTGTTGATGGTACAATGAATACATTCGTTCTTTCCGTTAACTAACATGGTTTCATACCTCCTTAATTGTTTAATCAGTAATATTATCTGCAGAATTGAAGAAAATATACGGAAGGGATGCCGGAACGTGTTGGGGACTTGTTAGATTGTATGTTTGGGTGTATACTGTTTTCATTGAAAAAAATCGATGGAAAGGTTTTTGGGGAGGTTGTTGGGGTGGGACAGAAACAGAAGACAAAACAGGTAATCATGACGGAAGGCGTAATCTGGAAGCAGCTTTTGGCATTTTCCATGCCTCTTTTGGTAGGCAATCTGTTTCAGCAGCTGTATAATACCGTGGATTCCATTGTGGTCGGAAATTTTATTGGCAGTGAAGCGCTGGCGGCGGTAGGTTCCAGCAACTCTCTGATCAATCTGATCATCGGAATGTTTATGGGCATTGCCACCGGGGCGGGAGTGATTATATCCCAGTATTACGGGGCGAAGGATGAGCAGAAGCTTCACTGGGCGGTGCACACCTGTATGGCGCTGAGTCTGATTGGAGGAGCGCTTTTGATCGTGCTGGGCGTGCTTCTGTCACCTCTGATTCTCCGCTGGATGGGGACACCCGAGGAGGTTATGCCGAATTCCGTGGCGTACCTGCGCATCTTTTTCTGCGGTTCCCTGTTTAACCTGGTATATAACATGGGGGCCGGAGTGCTGAGAGCGGTGGGAGATTCGAGGCGTCCTCTCTATTATCTCTGTGTTTCCTCTGTGGTAAACATCATTCTGGACATGGTTTTTGTCGTTGTTTTCCGCATGGGCACTGCCGGAGTCGGCTATGCCACCGTAATTGCCCAGGCGGTTTCTTCCGTGCTTACGGTGCGGGCGCTGATGAAGACGGAGGCAGTTACCGGCTCGTCCCATCCAGGATCAGAATCGACCGGCGCATGATGAAGCGGATTTTAAAGCTGGGCATCCCGAGCGGGATTCAGCAGAGCATCATCTCCCTGTCCAATGTCATCGTACAGGCGAATATCAACGGCTACGGTGCGGCCGCCATGGCGGGCTACGGCGCCTACAGCAAGGTGGATGGCTTCGCCATGCTCCCGCTTCAGAGCTTCTGTATGGCTTCGACCACCTTTACAGGACAGAATATCGGGGCGAAAAAGGCAAGACGTGTCAAGGATGGGATGTTTCAGGGGATTGCCATCAGCCTGATTTATACGGCCTTTATTTCTGCTGTCCTTTATTTGAATGCGGACAAGATTCTCCGCATCTTCTCACCGGATGATACGGTTATCGCCTTCGGGCACACCACCATGGCCATCCTGCTTCCGTTTTACTGGTCCATTGCGATCCACCAGATCCTGATGGGAAGTATCCGCGGAAGCGGAAGAACCATGGTTACCATGTTGATCGGCGTTGGAAACATGTGTATCCTGCGCATGATATATATTAATTTACTGGTTCCATTTTTTCCGAGTTTTGAAGCTGTTATGTGGTGCTATCCAATTACCTGGATGACAACGATGCTGATGGACTGCGTTTACAGCACAAAGGCAAAATGGATTCCGAAAGGAGAATAGACGATATGAAACACGGATTTATCCGGGTGGCGGCAGCAACTCCCGATGTAAAAGTGGCTGATCCCCAGTTTAACAGGACAGAAATCTGCGCTCTGATCCGGGCGGGAATAGAGAGAAAAGCGAAGCTTATGGTATTTCCGGAGCTGTCGCTTACTGCGTACACCTGCGGTGATTTATTCGGGCAGGATGCCCTGCTGTACGGGGCGAGGAGAGAACTGAAAGAGATTTTAAAGGAGACGGAAGGTTCCGATCTTCTGGCGTTTATCGGAATGCCGTGGGAGAGGAGCGGAAAGCTTTACAACACGGCCGTGGCGGTTCAGAACGGGAGAATCCTGGGCATTGTTCCCAAGTCAAACATTCCCAACTACTCTGAATTTTACGAGCGCCGTTATTTCGAACCGGGCAATGAGATCCCTGTGATGGTCAGTTGGGAAGGACAGAATTTCCCTATGGGGACAAATATCCTGTTTGCCTGTGAGGAGATGCCTGGGTTTGTTGTGGCCGCGGAAATCTGCGAGGATGCCTGGGTACCGTGTCCGCCGTCGATCCGCCATACAGCGGCCGGTGCGACCGTGATCGTCAATTGTTCTGCCAGTGATGAGACCACGGGAAAGGATATCTACCGCAGGAGCCTGATCACCGGCCATTCCGCCAGCCTTGTCTGCGGTTATGTGTATGCCAATGCGGGAGACGGCGAGTCCACCCAGGACCTGGTGTTCGGAGGGCAGAATCTGATTACAGAAAATGGAACGTGTCTGGCGGAGTCGAAACGGTTTGCCAACGAAACGATTTTTGCGGATATGGATATGGAGCGTTTAAATAATGAGAGAAGACGCCTTTCCACATATCCGGTCCTGAATACCGGCTCATATGTTACGGTTGGATTTCATATAACAGAAGAGGAGTATGATCTGGAACGTCCCATCGATCCCATGCCGTTCGTTCCGACGGATGAAGGTCAGAGAAACAGGCGCTGTGAGGAGATTCTGTCCATTCAGGCCATGGGGCTGAAGAAACGTCTTGCCCATACCGGCTGCAGCCACGCCGTTATCGGCATTTCCGGAGGGCTGGATTCCACGCTGGCTCTGCTGGTGACGGTGCGGGCGTTTGATATGCTGAACATACCGAGACATCAGATTCATGCTGTGACCATGCCGTGCTTTGGAACCACGGACCGGACGTATCAGAATGCCTGTCTGATGACGAAGAAGGTGGGGGCGGAGCTGACTGAGATCGATATCAGGGAAGCCGTTACGGTTCATTTTCGTGACATCGGCCATGATATCAGCCATCACGATGTAACCTATGAAAATTCCCAGGCCAGAGAGCGGACGCAGGTCCTTATGGATCTGGCAAACCGGTGGGGCGGCATGGTGGTGGGTACTGGCGATATGTCAGAGCTGGCGCTTGGATGGGCCACCTACAACGGAGACCACATGTCCATGTACGGGGTCAATGCGTCGGTTCCGAAGACGCTGGTTCGCCATCTGGTCCGCTATTACGCCGACACATGCGGGGAGGAAGAACTGAAAGCAGTGCTTTTAGACGTGCTGGATACCCCGGTGAGTCCGGAGCTTCTTCCGCCGAAGGAGGGCGAGATCGCCCAGAAGACGGAAGATCTGGTAGGCCCCTATGAGCTTCACGATTTCTTCCTGTATCAGGTCCTGCGGTACGGTTACCGGCCGGCCAAGGTTTTCCGTCTGGCAAAAGCGGCTTTTGACGGCCAGTATGACGGAGAGACTGTTTTAAAGTGGCTGAAGGTATTTTACCGGAGATTTTTCAGTCAGCAGTTTAAGCGCTCCTGTCTGCCGGATGGCCCGAAGGTAGGCTCCGTCGCAGTATCACCGAGGGGCGACTTACGCATGCCGAGCGATGCCAGCAGCCGTCTGTGGCTGGAAGAACTGGAGGGATTGTCATGATTACGAGCAGTGCCAACGGAAAAGTGAAGCAGGTGATGAATCTGGCGAAGAAGGCGAAGGCCAGGAAAGAGACAGGTCTGTTTGTGGCGGAAGGTCTCCGCATGTTCAAAGAGATTCCCAGGGACAGGATCGACAGTCTGTTCGTGTCAGAAAGCTTCTTAAAGAATCCGGAGGGAAGGAAACTGATCGGCCCGCTTGCCTTTGAGGCGGTGGCGGATGACGTGTTTAAGACAATGTCTGACACCACCACGCCCCAGGGTGTGCTGGCGCTGGTGAAGCAGTATGCGTATACGATCGACGATATTCTGGACCGTCCGGGGCCGGCGCTTCTCATGATTCTGGATACGATTCAGGATCCCGGAAACCTGGGAACCATCCTGCGTGCCGGAGAAGGCGCAGGCATTACGGGAGTGATTATGAACGACACCACCGCGGATATCTATAACCCCAAAGTAATCCGCTCCACCATGGGGTCCGTCTGCCGTGTACCCTTTGTTTATACCGCTGCTTTACCGCAGACTCTCGCAAACATAAAAAAACGCGGTGTCCGCCTATACGCGGCTCATTTAGAAGGCAGGAATAATTATGAGAAAGAAGATTATACTGTTGATACAGGGTTTTTAATTGGCAATGAGGCCAATGGCTTAAGCAGCGAAACAGCGTCTATGGCAGACGCGTATGTGAAGATTCCCATGATGGGAAAGGTAGAATCCTTAAACGCGGCGGTAGCGGCTTCCGTGCTGATGTTTGAGGCGGCGAGGCAGCGAAGAAATTAGAAAATGCAGCCCGTCAGGTTACCGTTCACGCCCTGCCCGGTGCCCCGCCGCCCGCTCTGGCTCCTGCGCTTCCTCCGGTCCTTCCAGTTCCGGTTTCGGGCATAAGTACTTCTAAACGTGCAGAATTTTTCTAAAAACCAGGAGAAATCCCCAAACTCGCTGCGCTCAGACAGGTGGGGATTCCCCCTGAACGAAAAATTATGCGCGTTAAGAAGTGCTAATGCCCTGCAAAGTCACAGGAAGGACCGGAGGAAGCGCAGGAGCCAGAGCGGGCGGCGGGGCACCGGACAGGGCGTGAACGGTAACCCCGTCAGAAAATTGTAAGGCATTTTTAGACGGTAATTGTTGAGAAATGTCTGAAAATATAGTATGATTAGTGCAAATGAAAGATATGCTTGGCAGCTTTGCCTATGACTGGCTCAGGAAGGGGATTGATAAGATGGCAGCTATCTATTGGCTTATAGGCTTCGTAGTATTACTTGGCATTGAGGCCGCAACTATGGCTCTGACAACCATTTGGTTTGCAGGGGGCGCGCTGGCGGCGTTCATACTGGCACTTTTGGGTGCAGGTGTGGAAGTTCAGCTGGCGGTGTTTGTAATTGTTTCATTTGCACTGCTGTTCTTCACAAGACCGTTTGCCTTAAAGTATGTTAACCGGAATACCGTGAAAACCAATTCGGAAAGTCTGATTGGAAAACATGCGAAGGTTACAGCCGAGGTGAACAACATGGAAGGAACGGGTGCAGCTGTTTTGAACGGGCAGGAGTGGACGGCAAGAGCCGAGGATGACGGGAACATATATTCCGTCGGTACGCTCGTGGAAGTAAAGGACATCAGAGGAGTAAAACTAATTGTGAGCGAGACTCAGGAGGAAATGTAGTATGGGAGCTTTTTTTGCAGTAATTATAGTACTGATTATTATTCTGGCACTGCTTGCGTCATGTATCAGGATTGTACCGCAGGCACAGGCTCTGGTTGTGGAACGTTTGGGAGCTTATCTGGGAACATGGTCCGTAGGTGTTCATATCAAGATGCCGATTCTCGACCGCGTGGCAAAGCGTGTGAACTTAAAGGAGCAGGTGGCTGATTTCCCGCCGCAGCCGGTTATCACAAAGGATAACGTTACCATGAGAATCGACACAGTCGTCTTCTTCCAGATTACAGATCCGAAGCTTTATGCTTACGGTGTGGAGAATCCGCTGATGGCGATCGAGAACTTAACGGCAACCACTCTTCGTAACATCATCGGTGATCTGGAACTCGACCAGACACTGACCTCCAGAGAGACGATTAATGCAAAGATGAGAGAATCCCTCGATATCGCCACCGACCCGTGGGGCATCAAGGTTAACCGTGTGGAACTGAAGAACATCATGCCTCCGGCAGCGATTCAGGATGCCATGGAGAAGCAGATGAAGGCAGAGCGTGAGCGCCGTGAGTCCATCCTTCGTGCAGAAGGTGAGAAGAAATCTACCATTCTGGTTGCAGAAGGTAAGAAGGAATCCGCCATTCTGGATGCCGAGGCTGAGAAGCAGGCAGCGATTCTTCACGCTGAGGCTGAGAAGGAGAAGAGAATCCGTGAGGCGGAAGGTCAGGCTGAGGCTATCTTAAAGGTTCAGAAGGCAAACGCAGACGGTATCCGAATGATTAAGGAAGCGGGAGCCGATCAGGCAGTTCTGACGATCAAGAGCTTAGAGGCCCTTAAGACAGTGGCCGACGGCAAAGCAACGAAGATTATTATCCCGTCCGAGATTCAGGGACTGGCAGGACTTGTATCCTCCATCACTGAGATCCCGAAGGATCCCAAATAGGAACGTGAAAGGTAATTAGAGAATTCGCAGCAGGGGGCACCGGCTCTCATGCTGCGATTTTTCAATGCAGGTATCCCGTTAGGAGGCGTGAATGGAGTTAAAGCTGGATTTGACCAGAGAATACGGTATCGTTTTAGAGGGCGGAGGAGCCAAGGGAGCCTATCAGATCGGCGCCTGGAAGGCGCTCCGGGAGGCCGGGATCCGCATCAAAGGGATCGCAGGCGCCTCTGTCGGTTCGCTGAACGGCGCGCTGATCTGTATGGACGATTTAGAAAAGGCGGAAGAAATCTGGAAAAACATCGAGTATTCCAGGGTGATGGATGTCAGTGACGAGACCATAAAGGCATTAAAGCGGAAAGACTTCAAGGCGCTTAATATGCAGGAAATCTTAAACAGCGGAGTTCAGTTTATCAAGGATGGCGGCTTCGATGTGACGCCTCTTAAGAATCTGATCGCTGAGGTGGTGGGCGATGAATCGCGTATCAGGGAATCGGACCGTGAACTCTTTGCCGTGACGTATTCCGTGTCCGAGCACAGGGAGCTGGCTGTGGATGTGAGAAAAGGGGAAGAGGGTTCGGTGAAGGATATGCTGCTGGCCAGCGCTTATTTTATGGCGTTTAAGAATGAAAAGCTGGGCGGCAAGCGTTACCGGGATGGCGGCGGCTTAAACAACGTTCCTCTGGGGGTTCTGCTGGATAAGGGCTATGAGGATATTATCGTGATCCGCATCTATGGCTGGGGCTTTGACAGCGAAAAGGTGACGAAGATTCCGGAGGGCGTCAATGTGTATCATATTGCTCCCCGCCAGGATCTGGGGGGCATACTGGAATTCGACAAAAAGCAGAGCAGAAAAAACATGACTTTGGGGTATTATGACGCGAAAAGGTTCTTATATGGACTTGCGGGGCGTATATATTATATTGATGCACCAGGTTCCGAGCCTTACTACTTTGATAAGATGATGTCGGAACTAGAGCTTTTAAAGATTTATGTCGAAGAAGACCTGGATCAGGAGACCAGGGAGAGCTTAAACGGTTACCGGATGTTTACAGAGACCCTGTTTCCTCGTATGGCCGAAGAGTTTAAGCTGAAAGAGGACTGGAACTACCGGGATTTATATATAGCGATTCTGGAGGATTTAGCGAAGCGGCTTAAGATCAACCGGTTTCAGATTTATACGGTGGACCGCCTGATCGGAAAAATAATGATGAAGCTGCACTCTCTTGACAGCCGGATTCCATTATAGTAATGTAATAGGAAGAAAAGACGTTTCATACGTTAAATATCGGATTCATGAAAAAAAGATTGCATGTTTATGCATAATATACTATAATGGTGTATAAAAATACAAAAAGAAAAGTGGAGGATGCATGATGAATCTGAAAGGAAGAAGTTTTATTACATTAAAAGACTATACACCGGAGGAGATCAATTACCTGCTGGATCTTGCCGCGGATTTAAAGGCTAAGAAAAAAAGCGGAGTAACCGGAAGCTCCCTGAAAGGAAAGAATATCGCTCTGATCTTTGAAAAGCCATCGACACGTACCAGGTGTTCTTTCGTCGTGGCAGCGGTGGATGAAGGGGCTCATCCTGAGTATCTGGGCAAGGATGACATTCAGCTGGGGCACAAGGAGAGTGTGGAAGACACGGCGCGCGTGCTGGGAAGAATCTTTGACGGTATCGAATTCCGCGGATTCAAGCATAAAACGGTGGAAGATCTGGCGAAATACGCCGGCGTGCCGGTGTGGAACGGTTTGACGGACGATTACCACCCGACCCAGATCCTGGCGGACTTACTTACCATGAAGGAACATTTCGGTTACTTAAAGGGGCTGAACTTTGTCTACGCAGGCGACGGACGCAATAACATGGCCAACAGCCTGATGATCGGTATGAGCAAGATGGGCGTCAACTTTACGATCCTGGCTCCGAAGTGCTTATGGCCGAAGGACGAGCTGGTTACCCTGTGCCGCGGATATGCCGGTGAGAGCGGAAGCAGTGTCACCCTGACTGAGAACGTGGATGACGTAAAGGGGGCTGATACGATCTATACCGACGTATGGTGCTCCATGGGAGAGGAAGACAAGGCAGCCGAGCGTGTGGCGCTTTTAAAGCCTTACCAGGTGAATGCAGCGCTGATGGAGAAGACGGAAAAGGATACCACCATCTTCATGCACTGTCTCCCGGCAGTGAAGGGCAATGAGGTAACGGAAGATGTGTTCGAATCAAAGGCCTCCGTGGTATTCGATGAAGCAGAGAACAGAATGCATACCATCAAGGCAGTGATGGTGGCGACATTAGGAGAATAGAACATGTATATACAGGAACGAAGCAGAAACCCGAGAAACTTATCCATGATGCTGGATGCGGCCCATATTATTATAGGAATCCTGATCGTCGTGCTGGCGGTCATCTCATTTTTGAACCCGGAGGACCATATGCTGCTGTTTCCGGTCATTTTCCTCCTCGCGGCGTCACTCAATATCATGAATGCGGTCTTTAAGATCCGTATGAGCGGCCGCGAAAAGAAGAAAAAGGCCTCGGGCATACTGGTTCTCCTGTTTGGAATTGTACTGCTGGCCCTTGCAGTGATCAGTGCAGTCAGCATCTGGTGGGGGTGAGCGCGGTGAAGACAGAGATTTTGAAACTACTAAAGGAAGAGTCCGGATTTGTATCCGGACAGGAGCTGTGCGACCGGTTTGGCGTGTCCAGAACGGCCGTGTGGAAGGCCATTGGCCAGCTGAAGGAAGAAGGGTTTCAGATTGAGGCGGTACGCAACAAAGGGTACCGTCTCTTAAGCAGCGATGACGTGATTACGGAAGCCGAGCTTATGAGCTGCATGGAAGGCGGACTGGTCAGGAAGATTGTCTATTATGAAGAGACCGATTCTACCAATATACGCGCAAGAAAGCTGGCGGAGGAAGGTGCTCCGGATGGAACCCTGGTGGTCACGGATTTTCAGAATGCAGGCCGGGGCAGAAGGGGGCGGATGTGGGTATCCCCTTCCGGAACGGGTGTCTTTATGAGCCTGATCTTAAGGCCGGATATTCTTCCCTCGTCGGCCTCCATGCTGACCCTGGTGGCAGCGCTGGCCGTCCATGACGGTATTAAAGAGACGACCGGGCTTGACACCGTTATCAAATGGCCGAATGATATCGTGGGAGACGGCAGAAAGCTTTGTGGTATTCTGACGGAGATGAGCGCTGAGCTGGAAGGAATCCATTACGTGGTCACCGGCATTGGCATCAATGCCAATATGACGGAGTTTCCGGAGGAAGCAGGGGAGGTGGCTTCCTCCCTGCGTATCCTGACCGGAAGCCCGGTGCGGCGCAGCAGGCTGATTGCCTCTGTGATGAAGGCGTATGAGGGTTACTATAAAAAATTCAGGGAATGCGGCAGTTTAGCCAGCCTCATGGATGTATATAATGAACATATGGCGAATCTCGGAAGAGAAGTGAAGGTTCTGGATCCCGCGGGCACCTATACAGGCAAAGCGCTGGGAATCGATGAGAAAGGCGAGCTTATCGTCGAGAAAGCCGATGGAAAGGTAATCCGTGTGGTCTCCGGAGAGGTTTCTGTCCGGGGAATTTATGGATATGTATAAGTATGAATAATTATTCTTTTTATGATCAACTGCAGACGCTGGAACCGAAGAAGGATGAATTTTCGAAGGAAGAGCGTCTGAGGGCCATGGAGAAGCCGCTGCTATCCTGGTACAAAGGCCATGCGAGAATTCTTCCGTGGCGGGAAAATCCGGAGCCATACCGTGTGTGGATTTCGGAGATCATGCTGCAGCAGACAAGGGTGGAAGCCGTAAAACCGTATTTTGAGCGGTTTATGGAGGCGCTTCCCGATACGGCGGCGCTGGCCGCTGTGTCTGAGGACAGGCTCTTTAAGCTGTGGGAAGGGCTTGGCTATTACAATCGGGCAAGAAACTTAAAAAAAGCGGCAGGCGTAGTGATGGAGCAGTATGGGGGCGTGCTTCCCGCTTCCTGGGAAGAACTGAAAAAACTTCCGGGGATCGGTTCCTATACGGCCGGAGCCATCGCTTCCATTGCCTATGGGATTCCCGTGCCCGCCGTGGACGGCAACGTTCTGCGTGTCATATCCCGCGTGACGGGGAGCAGGGAAGATATCTTAAAGCAGTCGGTTAAGAAACAGATGGAGGACCTGCTTCTCGGCGTCATGCCCCGGGAGGGGGCAGGAAACTATAATCAGGCGCTGATTGAGATCGGAGCCATCGTCTGTGTTCCTAACGGGGAGCCGCTTTGCAGGGAATGCCCCATGGCGTCCGTATGTGTTGCGAGACGTGACGGACTCACAAAGGAGATTCCTGTAAAAACGCCGAAGAAAGCCAGAAGGATTGAGAAGAAGACGATACTTGTTCTGGACTGGAAAGGGCGCACGGCGATCCGGAAGCGGGAGGACAGCGGCCTTTTGGCGTCCCTCTATGAGTTTCCCAACGAGGATGGGTGGCTGGAGGAGGAGGCGCTTGCTGAAACGTACCGTGTACCGCTGACGGCGGTCCGGTGTCTGCCGGAGGCAAAGCATATTTTCAGCCATGTAGAGTGGCACATGAGGGGATTCGCCGTTGAACTGCAGGAAAAACCGGCAGGAGATTACCTGTGGGTGACTCCGGAAGAGATCAGGGAGACGTACTCACTGCCCGGGGCGTTTAAGGTGTATACTATGAGCACTTGATGAGGTAGTTTACGAATCTAGTGCGAGTCATACCTGAGCACTTGGTGAGGTAGTTTACGAACTTAGTGCGAATGGTATACTATGATGATAAGGTGAGAATAATGAGAAAAATGCTGTTTATCTTTAATCCACGTTCCGGAAAGGCACAGATCAGAAACCGGTTGATGGATATTCTGGATATCTTCACGAAAGCCGGGTATGAAGTATCGGTTCATGTGACCCAGCGGCCGAAGGATGCCATGGAGGTTGCCGCGGCGAGAGGAAAAGACGCGGACATCATCGTCTGCAGCGGCGGTGACGGGACTCTGAACGAGACCATCAGCGGCATGATGACGCTGGACCGGATTCCGGATCTGGGATATATTCCCGCCGGTTCCACCAACGATTTTGCCTCCAGCTTAAAAATTCCGAAAAATATGATTGCCGCAGCGCATTTAGCAGTGGAGGGGGAAGCGTATCCTGTCGATATCGGCAGCTTCTGCGGGGACAGGAATTTCGTTTATATTGCAGCCTTTGGCGCATTTACGGAAGTTTCCTACTTAACACCCCAGGATAAGAAGAATGTGCTGGGCCATCAGGCCTACATGCTGGAGAGTGTGAAGAGCCTGACTTCCATCAAATCCTACCGCATGCGTGTGGAGAGTGAAGAGATTACGCTGGAAGGGGAATTTATCTTTGGAATGGTGACGAATACCATCAGCGTGGGAGGCTTTAAGGGACTTGTCACGCAGAATGTGGCTTTGAATGACGGCGAGTTCGAGGTGCTCTTAATCAGGACTCCGAGAACGCCGCTGGATTTAAGCAACATTGTCAACTACATGTTCCTGAAGGAAGAGCCTAACGAATACGTTCATAAGTTCAGGACAAAGGCGCTCACGGTGATTCCGGAAGAACCGGTAGACTGGGTTCTGGATGGGGAATTTGGAGGTACACGCATGGAGACTCAGATCATAAATCTGCAAAAACAGATCCGGATTATGAGAAATCCTTCCAAAAAACAATAAATCTGCAATTTAACGCAGAAATATGTTGAAATATGTAATCCGGTAGTATATAATGAAAAGTTGTGTGGGCTTTTATGTATACTTCTTAGCGAAAGGACGTTATTAAGTGGAAAAAGATAATTTTTTAGAGAAGCTGGGGAAGCTCGTGGAACTGGGAAAAACAAAGCATAATGCTTTGGACGTAACGGAGATTAACAACTTCTTTATGGGGGACTCACTGACCCCGGAGCAGATGGATCAGATCTATTCGTACCTGGAGAATCGCGGCGTTGACGTGATCCCGGTAATTGATGACTCGATACTGGCTGATGATGTGCTCCTGTCAGATGATGCTCTGCTGCTCGACGATGATCTGGATGACAGCTTTATAAAAGGGGCAGACGAGGAGGATATTGACCTCGATGCCATTGACTTGCTGGAGGGAATAGGTACAGAAGATCCTGTCCGCATGTATTTAAAAGAGATCGGTACCGTTCCGCTTCTGAGTGCGGACGAGGAACTGCGTCTTGCAAAGAGAAAGGCCGATGGGGATGAAGATGCGAAGGAACGCTTGATAGAAGCGAACTTAAGACTGGTTGTCAGCATCGCCAAACGGTATACCGGCCGCGGTATGAGCTTTTTAGACCTTGTTCAGGAAGGGAATTTAGGTCTTATTAAGGGCGTTGAGAAGTTCGATTATACAAAAGGTTATAAGTTAAGTACATATGCTACGTGGTGGATCCGTCAGTCCGTAACAAGGGCGCTTGCCGATCAGGCGAGGACAATCCGTGTTCCGGTGCATATGGTCGAAACCATCAATAAAATGTCAAAAATGCAGAGAAAGCTGACGCTGGAACTGGGCTATGAGCCATCCGTTACCGAGCTCGCAGACGCACTCGATATGTCTGAGGACAAGGTTATGGAGATCATGCAGATTGCCAGAGAACCAGCCTCTCTGGAGACTCCGATCGGTGAAGAAGATGATTCCAACTTAGGCGATTTTGTCGCTGACAACAATGTGGTGACTCCTGAGGGAAATGTGGAGTCTGTGATGCTCCGGGAGCATATCGACGCATTGCTCGGTGATTTAAAGGAGAGAGAGCGCCAGGTTATCGTACTGCGCTTCGGCCTGGAGGATGGACATCCGCGTACACTGGAAGAGGTAGGCAAAGAATTTAATGTAACACGTGAACGTATCCGGCAGATTGAGGCGAAGGCACTTAGAAAGCTCAGAAATCCGGTGCGCAGCAAACGAATCAGAGACTTCCTGTAGGAAGCAGAAAGGAGGCGTGGCATGAGAGTGCACACGCCTTTTTTGGGTCCCATGGAAAACGCTTCCATGAACATGCAGGGCGTTATTCCATACGAAACTTATAGACGGCGGCGGGTTCCATAAGGAGCACCATTCTTCGCCTGTGAATCAGAGGAGGATATAAGAGGATGAACCACAGAAATTATCAGAAAGAGCTGGACACCATACTGGAAGACTTTGAGAAACAGGGGAAGGTGCCGAGACTGCTGCTTCACAGCTGCTGTGCTCCCTGCAGCAGCTACGTTCTGGAATACTTATCGAAATACTTTGAGATTACGCTGTACTATTATAACCCGAATATCTACCCGATTCAGGAGTATATGAAGCGGGTAAAGGAGCAGGAGAAGCTGATCTCCGAGATGAAGTTTGTGCATCCTGTGCTCTTCCGGACAGGACCCTATGAGCCGGATGAATTTTTCCGGATTGCTAAAGGGCTCGAGAAGGTTCCGGAAGGCGGAGAACGCTGTTTTAAATGTTTCGATTTGCGGCTCCGGGAGGCTGCAAAGGTCGCATCGGCCGGCCGTTATGATTATTTTACGACAACGCTTACCATCAGCCCGTTAAAAAACGCGGACAAGCTAAATGAGATCGGAGAGAAGCTGGCGAAGGAGTACCGCGTGGCGTTCCTTCCCTCCGATTTTAAGAAAAAAGACGGATATAAGCGGTCTGTGCAGCTGTCGGAAGAATACGGTCTGTACCGCCAGGATTACTGCGGATGCATATATTCCAGGGAGGCGGGGAAATAGGCTGAAACAACTTGACACCAAATGGGAATTGTAATAAAATTGACACTAAGGAGTATATAGATTAGAGGATAAAGGAGATAATATTATGTTAACAAAAACACTTACTGTTGTAAATCCATCCGGACTTCATTTAAGACCAGCGGGAGTTCTTTCCCAGACAGCCATGAAGTTTAAATGCGACATCATCATCGAGTGCGGCGAGAAGAGAATCGTTGCAAAGAGCGTATTAAACGTTATGGCAGCAGGCATCAAGTGCGGTACAGAGATCAACTTAATCTGTGACGGCGAGGATGAAGAAGAAGCTATGAAGAGCATGAGCGAAGCGATCGAAAGCGGACTCGGCGAGATGTAATGGACAAGTTTTAAAAAGCGAATGACAGGTAGAAGCTTGGCGGAGAGGAAATGATTCTTTTCCGCCAATTTTTTTGCCGAAATACAGCGGTGTATCTGGCGTACAGCCTGCCGCCGATGAGAATGTTCATATACTGACGGGAGAAAATTATGGGTACAGGAATTATGATATGCGGCTTAAATGGTACTGGAAAAAGTACATTAGGAAAAGCCCTTGCTGAGAAGCTGCATTTTTATTTCATAGATAATGAAAATCTCTATTTTTCCGGGACAGAGCTTTCCTGCGTCTATGCCGCTCCGCGTACCCGCGAAGAAGCTGAAACTCTTCTTTTCCGCGAGATGAATGCACATGAGAATTTTGTGTTTGCTTCTGTGAAAGGAGATTATGGGGAAGCTGTCTGTCCCTTTTTTCAGTATGCGGTATTGATTTCTGTTCCAAAGGATATTCGGCTGCAGCGGGTTAAAAATCGTTCTTTTCAGAAATTCGGCAGCAGAATGCTGCCAGGCGGAGATTTATATGGGCAGGAGGAACGGTTTTTTGATTTTGTTAAATCCAGATCAGAGGATACGGTTGAAAAATGGGTGCAGGGCTTAAGCTGTCCTGTCATAAGAATTGACGGGACAAAGCCTGTGGAAGAAAACATAAATCTTATCTTGAAGCAAATAAATTTTCATACTCTGAGTGTGTAGTTAAGAAGATCATTGAGAAATACTGGAAAAAGGTTAATCGCAGGTAAAAAATCCGCCTAAATTGTTGAAAATTATTAGATTAATACAAAAAATAGATGAATAAAAGGGATATAACCCTGAAATGTCAAATAATCTGACATCTTATGCAAAAAAAGGGGTTTACAAATGGAACCGGATGTAGTATTATCTAAAAAAGTTAAAGCAAAGGCAGAGAGCGGCAGAAGCCGAAGATGTCATAATAAGAAAATATGGAACACAGGCCCGACGACGAGCATAGTAAGCCGCGGGTCTGTGTTTTTTTTGATATTACAGGAAATTACTCCTGTGGTATCAAAAAGCCATCCGAGCAGGACCGCCCTGCGGCGGGCCGCCTTGTGCTTCGACAAAAAATCTGCCGCTGCTTGGTACCCCTGTTAAAAAGTACAGCCAGAAAGGATGAAATTATGGTTAAGAATTCAAAATCTCCCACAGAAAAAAAAGTGCCGGATTTATACGATTCCCGCTTTGAGCATGACAACTGCGGAATCGGTGCGGTTGCCAACATGAAAGGCATAAAGAGTCACAAAACGGTGGAGCAGGCCCTTCATATCGTCGAGAATTTAGAGCACCGTGCAGGGAAGGATGCGGAGGGAAAGACGGGCGACGGAGTCGGCATCATGCTTCAGATTTCGCACAAATTTTTTAAGAAGGTCACGAAATCTCTCGGCATCGAAATCGGAGGCGAGAGAGAGTACGGAGTCGGCATGTTTTTCTTTCCCCAGGATGAGCTTGCCAGAAACCAGGCAAAGAAGATGTTTGAGATTATTGTAAGCAAGGAAGGTCTGGAGTTTTCAGGCTGGAGAGATGTGGAGACGCATCCGGAGCTGATCGGCAAAAGAGCGGTGGACTGCATGCCGTATATTGCCCAGGGCTTTGTAAAGAAACCGGCCGATACGGAGAAAGGACTGGACTTTGACCGGAAGCTTTACGTATCACGGCGTGTATTTGAACAGAGCAACGACAATACATACGTGGTATCGCTGAGCAGCCGTACGATTGTATATAAGGGAATGTTTCTGGTAAAGGAGCTGCGCAGGTTTTTCCCTGATTTACAGGATAAGGATTATGAGTCAGCCATTGCCGTGGTTCACTCCCGGTTCAGCACCAACACGAATCCAAGCTGGATGAGGGCGCATCCCAACCGCCTCATCGTCCACAACGGTGAAATCAACACCATCCGCGGCAATGTGGATAAGATGATGGCGCGGGAAGAAACCATGGAATCGAAGTACTTTAAGTACGATATGCACAAGGTGCTCCCGATCATCAATCAGGAGGGCTCCGATTCCGCCATGCTGGATAACGCCCTGGAATTCATGGTGATGAGCGGCATGGAGCTGCCCCTGGCCGTTATGGTGACGATCCCGGCCCCCTGGGCCCACGATAAATCCATGCCTCAGGAGATCAAGGATTTTTACAGCTACTACGCAACCATGATGGAACCGTGGGACGGACCGGCCTCCATCGTATTTTCCGACGGTGATCTCGTCGGTGCGGTTCTGGACAGAAACGGGCTTCGGCCGTCCAGATACTACATTACAGATGATGATCAGATGATCCTGGCCTCAGAGGTGGGTGCCATCGACATTGAACAGAACCATGTGGTCAGAAAGGAGCGCCTCCGTCCCGGGAAAATGCTTCTGATCGACACCGTTAAGGGCTGTCTGGTGTCCGACAGCGAGCTGAAGGAGACGTATGCGTCGAGGCAGCCTTACGGCGAATGGCTGGATTCCAATTTAATCGAGCTGAAGGATCTGCCGATCCCCAACAAGGGGGTTCCGGATATGAGTGCGGAACGGCGCTCCAGACTTCAGAAAGCCTATGGCTATACCTACGAGGAATACAAGACCATGATTCTTCCCATGGCCTTAAACGGAGCAGAGGCGGTATCTGCCATGGGAGCCGACAGTCCGCTGGCAGTGCTGAGCAGAAAGCATCAGCCGCTGTTTAACTACTTTAAGCAGATGTTTGCGCAGGTGACGAATCCGCCGATTGACTCTATCCGGGAAGAGATTGTGACGTCGACTGCGGTATACGTTGGCGAAGAGGGGAATATTCTGGAGGAAACGGCGGAAAACTGTAAGATTCTGAAGGTCAGCAACCCGATTTTGACATGCACGGACTTAATGAAGATCAAATACATGAAGCGGCCGGGTTTCCAGACGGAAGTCATTCCGATCACCTATTATAAGAACACATCCCTGGAAAAAGCGATTGACAGACTGTTCCTGGAGGTCGACCGGGCACACCGGGATGGGGCGAATATTATCATTCTCTCCGATCGGGATATCGATGAGAATCACGTGCCGATTCCGTCGCTTCTGGCGGTATCCGCCCTGCAGCAGCATCTGGTGAAGACGAAGAAACGTACCTCTGTGGCGCTGATTCTGGAGAGCGGAGAGCCCAGAGAGGTACACCATTTCGCCGCCCTTTTAGGATACGGGGCCTGCGCAGTCAATCCGTATCTGGCGCAGGAATCGATCCGGGCTCTGATTGAAAGCGGAATGCTGGAAAAGGACTATTACGCCGCGGTGGAAGATTATAATAACGCAGTACTCCATGGAATTGTTAAGATTGCGTCGAAAATGGGCATTTCCACGATCCAGTCGTATCAGGGGGCGCAGATCTTTGAGGCCATCGGCATTTCAAAGAGTGTGGTGGAAAAGTATTTTACTGATACAGTGAGCCGCGTTGGCGGCATTACGCTGGACGATATCGCCAATGATGTGGATACACTCCATTCCATGGCTTTTGATCCTCTGGGGCTTGATGTGGATCTGACGCTGGAGAGCGTCGGAAGCCATAAGGCGAGGGCAGGTCAGGAGGAACATCTCTACAATCCGCTTACCATTCATTTGCTTCAGGAGGCGGCCAGAACGGGAAGCTACGAGACGTTTAAGCAGTACACGCACGCACTGAATGAAGAAGGCCAGACGGTGAATCTAAGGAGCCTGATCGACTTCGATTATACGAAGCAGAAGGCCGTTCCCATCGATGAGGTGGAAAGCGTGGAATCCATTGTGAAGCGGTTTAAAACCGGCGCTATGTCCTACGGCTCCATCTCCGGAGAAGCCCATGAGACCCTGGCCATCGCCATGAACAGGATTCATGGGAAATCCAACAGCGGCGAAGGCGGAGAGAGCCTGGAGCGTCTGACGGTGGGCGCCGACGGGCTGAACCGGTGTTCCGCAATCAAACAGGTGGCTTCCGGACGGTTCGGTGTGACCTCGCGCTATTTAGTCAGCGCAAAAGAGATCCAGATCAAGATGGCCCAGGGGGCGAAGCCCGGCGAGGGCGGCCAGCTTCCGGGCGGCAAGGTGTATCCGTGGGTGGCAAAGACGAGACATTCCACAACGGGAGTGGGACTGATCTCTCCGCCGCCGCACCATGATATCTACTCCATCGAGGATCTGGCGCAGCTGATCTACGATTTAAAGAATTCCAACACTGAGGCCAGAATCTCGGTGAAGCTGGTATCGGAAGCGGGGGTTGGAACTGTAGCGGCGGGTGTCGCCAAAGCGGGGGCACAGGTGATCCTGATTTCCTCTTTTGACGGAGGCACGGGAGCAGCTCCGAGAAACTCCATTTACAATGCAGGACTTCCATGGGAGCTGGGAGTGGCGGAAGCGCATCAGACTCTGATCATGAATGGTCTGCGCGATAAAGTGATTCTGGAGACCGACGGCAAGCTGATGACAGGCCGCGATGTGGCGATTGCCTGCATGCTGGGCGCCGAGGAGTTTGGGTTTGCGACAGCACCGCTCGTAACCATGGGCTGCGTGATGATGCGCGTCTGCAACCTGGACACGTGTCCGGTGGGCATTGCAACGCAGAATCCGGAGCTTCGGAAGCGTTTTAAGGGAAAACCGGAATACGTGGTCAATTTCATGTATTTCATTGCCCAGGAACTGCGGGAGTATATGGCTAAGCTGGGAATCCGTACGGTGGATGAACTGGTGGGACGCACCGATCTGCTGAAGAAGAAGGAGCATATTTCCTCCAAACGGGCGGATAAGGTAGATCTGTCCGCTATACTGGGAAACCCGTACGCGGGCCAAAAACTGGCCGGTTACAACCACAAATCAGTCTACAGCTTTGAACTGGAGAAGACGATTGATGAAAAAATCCTTTTGAAGAAGCTGAGACCGGCACTGATCAACGGGCAGAAGAAGAGCATTCAGATCGACGTTTCCAACACGGACCGTGCATTGGGAACCATGTTCGGATCTGAGATCACGAGGCTGTATCCCGAAGGATTTCCGGAAGATACGTATACCGTGAACTGTACGGGAAGCGGCGGCCAGAGCTTTGGTGCGTTTATTCCGAAGGGGCTGACACTGGAGCTGGTGGGAGACAGCAATGATTACTTCGGCAAGGGCTTATCCGGAGGAAAGCTGATCGTCTATCCGCCTAAGGGTGTGACCTTTCGGGCGGAGGAAAACATCATTATCGGCAACGTGGCTCTATACGGGGCAACCAGCGGAAAGGCGTTTATCTGCGGAGTGGCAGGCGAGCGGTTCTGTGTACGCAATTCCGGCGCCACCGCGGTGGTGGAAGGCGTGGGAGACCATGGATGCGAGTATATGACAGGCGGCCGTGTCGTTGTGCTGGGATCGACAGGCAAGAATTTTGCGGCCGGTATGAGCGGCGGAATTGCCTATGTTCTGGATGAAAAAAGGGATCTGTATAAGCGGCTGAACAAGGAGATGGTTTCCTTTGAGGAGGTTACCAATAAGTACGATGTTCTGGAGCTGAAGGAAATGATAAAAGAGCATGTGGCTTACACCAATTCTGCAAGAGGAAAAGAGATTCTCGACAGCTTTGGAGAGTATCTTCCGAAATTTAAAAAGATTATGCCTCACGATTACCGCCGGATGATGAATACCATCGTCCAGATGGAGGAGAAGGGCTTAAGCAGTGAGCAGGCGCAGATCGAGGCATTTTATGCAAATACGAAGAAGTGAGGAGGAAAAACATGGGAAAGCCAACAGGATTTTTAGAATATGACAGAATGACAGGAAGGGCGGCAGACCCCAAAAGCCGGATTAAGAATTACGATGAATTCCACCTTCCACTTTCGGAGAAGGAGCAGAGATGCCAGGGAGCCCGCTGCATGGACTGCGGCGTGCCGTTCTGCCAGTCGGGAGTGATGATAAAGGGAATGGTTTCCGGCTGTCCCCTGAACAATCTGATCCCGGAATGGAACGATCTGGTCTATACGGGGACGTGGGACCAGGCGTATAACCGTTTAAAAAAGACCAACAGCTTTCCGGAGTTTACCTCCCGGGTGTGTCCGGCTCCTTGTGAAGCGGCTTGCACCTGCGGGTTAAACGGAACTCCGGTGGCGATTAAGGAGAATGAGGGAGCCATTATACGGCGTGCTTATGAGACGGGTATCGCCGGCCCGAAGCCGCCGAAGATCAGGACCGGGAAAACGGTGGCCGTCATCGGCTCCGGACCGGCCGGTCTGGCTGCGGCGGACCAGTTAAATAAGCGGGGCCACAGTGTGACGGTGTTCGAGCGGGAGGACCGCATCGGTGGTCTGCTGATGTATGGAATCCCCAATATGAAGCTGGAAAAATGGGTGATTGACCGGAAGGTGGAGGTGATGAAGGAGGAGGGAATCTCGTTTGTCACAGGAGCCGATGTGGGAAAGAACCACAAGGCAAAGGATATCTTAAAGGATTTTGACCGCGTGATCCTGGCCTGCGGTGCGTCCAATCCCCGCGATATTAAGGTGCCGGGAAGAGACTCGGAGGGTATTTATTTTGCGGTGGATTTTCTCAAATCCACGACGAAGAGTCTTCTGAATTCCAATATGCAGGATAAGTCGTATCTGCCGGCGAAGGGAAAGCATGTGATTGTCATCGGAGGCGGTGATACGGGGAATGACTGTGTGGGGACCGTCATCCGCCACGGCTGTGCGTCGGTTCTTCAGCTGGAAATGATGCCGAAGCTTCCTGAGAAGAGGACGCCTGACAACAGCTGGCCGGAATGGCCGCGGGTGACGAAGACGGATTACGGTCAGGAGGAAGCCATCGCCGTGTTTGGCTCCGATCCCAGGCTGTATCAGACGACGGTGAAGGAGTTTGTAAAGGATAAGAACGGAAAAGTGGCAAAAGCCGTGCTTCTTTCGCTGGAACCGAAAAAGGATGAGAAGACGGGCCGGATCACGATGGAACCGGTGGCCGGAAGCGAGAAGGAGGCAGCTGCTGATCTGGTACTGATTGCCGCGGGATTTTCAGGGTGCCAGAGTTATGTGGCGGATGCCTTCGGTGTGAAGCTGAATGCAGGAATGAATGTGGAGACAGAGGCAGGAAGATATAAGACGAATGTGGAGCGGGTGTTTACCGCAGGGGATATGCGGAGAGGGCAGTCGCTGGTGGTCTGGGCGATCCGGGAAGGAAGAGAGGCGGCGAAGGAGGTCGATGAGAACCTGATGGGGTATACGCTGCTGGAGTAAATGTGATGAAGTTGGACGGGGAGAACACAGGAGACTGGGAGAAGAAAAATAAAAGCCGGAAATCTTTAGCTGCAGGATTTCCGGCTTTTATTTCACGGTAATTGCTATGAATGCAGTGGCTGGTTATACGTTGAATCGGAAGAGTACAACATCCCCGTCTTTTACCACATACTCTTTTCCTTCCATTCGCACAAGGCCCTTTTCCTTAGCCGCTGTATAAGTGCCGCAGTCGAGGAGATCCTGGTAGTTGACTACCTCAGCTTTGATGAAGCCGCGCTCGAAATCGGAGTGGATCTTGCCGGCGGCCTGGGGGGCCTTGGTTCCCACTTTGATGGTCCATGCTCTCGTCTCTGTTGGGCCTGCCGTTAAATAGCTGATGAGGCCCAGGAGATGATAGCTGGCGGCGATCAGTTTTTCGAGGCCGGATTCGGTAAGGCCTAAGTCCTCTAAGAACATCTTGCGCTCGTCCTCCTCCAGTTCGGCAATTTCCTGCTCAATCTGGGCACAGATAACGAACACTTCGCTGCCGTTCCCCGCCGCGAAGCCGCGGACCTGCTTTACGTATTCATTGGATGCACCGTCGTCGGCCAGGTCGTCTTCGCTTACGTTGGCGGCGAAGATGACCGGCTTGTAAGTGAGAAGATTTAAGGAGGCAACGAATTCCTGTGCATCGTCATCATCAAATTCCATGCTGCGGGCCAGCTTGCCATCTTCTAAGTGAGCCTTCACCGCCTTTAAGATCTCCAGCTCTTTTGCCAGAGATTTATCGTTAAAAGCGCTCTTTGCCGTCTTGGAGATTCGTCTCTCCAGAATCTCCAGATCGGAGAAGATCAGCTCTAAATCGATGGTATCAATATCTCTTAAGGGATCCACACTGCCATCCACGTGGATGACGTTGCCATCCTCGAAGCAGCGGACAACGTGTACAATGGCGTCCACTTCTCTGATGTTGGAAAGAAACTGGTTTCCCAGACCTTCGCCCTTGGAAGCGCCTTTTACGAGTCCTGCGATGTCCACAAATTCGATGACCGCGGGAGTGATTTTTGCTGAGTCATAGAGAGCGGCCAGCTTTCCCAGGCGCTCATCCGGCACGGGAACCACGCCTACGTTTGGATCAATCGTACAGAACGGATAGTTGGCCGATTCCGCGCCGGCCTTTGTAAGAGAGTTGAAGAGTGTGCTTTTACCTACATTCGGCAGTCCAATAATTCCTAATTTCATTTTACTATTTACCTGTCCGAAAACCCTTGATTTATCGGGGTTTTCGCCTTTCTTTAGATTTCTTGTACGCCCTTTTTACGCCCTTTTTTTGAAACTGGCGGCGTAGCCTGTTGAAATTGGCGTATTGCATTTACCAGTGATTCGTCCGTAACATGAACATATCTGTCCATTGTTGTTTTTATACTTGCGTGTCCCAAGAGTTGTTGTAAAACTTTTGGTTGAACGCCGCGCTCAATGGCGCGTGTAGCATAAGTATGTCGCAAGGCGTGCATACAAAAGCGTTTTATACCTGCTTCATCACACAATTTGTATAAATGTGTATCGTAAGAACTGTTTTTTGCGGGTTCTCCTGTTCGCCAGTTGACAAAAACTAAGTCACGCATAATAAGACATTTATTCTCGCCTGTCCTACTGTCGATATACTCCAAAACCTGTGAAAGTGTTTCGGAAGATTTTCGACTGTCCTTTTCATCATAGCAACTTTTGAGAATAGAATACGCCTTATCAGTAAGGGGAATGGTACGATAACTTTTCTGTGTCTTAGGTGGTCCCGCACGCCAATATCCTTGGCTGTGCCGATACTCCAAACTTTTATTTACTGTCAGCGTCCTGTTCTTCCAGTCGATAGCGTCCCATGTCAAACCAATCATTTCAGCCGTTCTCAATCCTGTTTCCAGTAACAAAGCATATTGTCTGTAATTATGAGAACGCGCTGCGGCTTCAAGAAATTTTTCCTGTTCTTCGACAGTCAAGTATTTAATATCATCTACCGCCCGAACTGGTTTCGTATAACGAACACCATTCATAGGGTGTTTTGCGATAATATCATTCATAACTGCTGATTTTAACATGGTTCCCATTGTGATATACGCCTGCCTAATGGTTGAACCTGCATAAGTCGTTTCCATTCGATTTAGAACAGCTTTACAGTGCATAGGCTTTACATCAGCAATACACATAGCCCCGATTACTGGTTGAATGTTCCATTTATAACGCTCCTGATAATTCCTTTTGGTATTAGGAGCAAGGTCACAAACGATATTTTCAATCCAATAAGTAAACCACTTATCTACCGTCATATCGGGAGAAGTGACTATAAGATTATGTCGTTCTTCATATCTTGCGTCAGCAAGCCAGTTTTTCGCTTCCGGCAGCGTTTCAAAATATCTTTCCTTACGTTTACCGTTTTTTGAATAATATCTTGCGGAATATAACCCGTCCTTTCTTTGATATATGCCTTTGCCGCACTCTTTACCTTTTAGATTTTTTCCCATTGTTAGGCCTCCTCTTTTATCGGAAGATAGCCCAATGCAACTATATATTATAGCATAGGAGCTCCGATTTCTCAAGATGTTTCGGCTAATATTACCGGGCTTTTGGATTGTTATATCACTGTCTCCCGGCGAATGTAATCTTCAAACTCGCGCCGTTTTACCAGCTTTCGGGTACCGACATATAGTACGAAAGGACAATTTGGCTGTTTAAGCATGGCATCAATCTTGTTGATACCGATATTGCTGTATTCAGCCGCTTCCCGTATAGTCAAAGTCATTTTAAGGTGGATCGGAACTTTTTCCTCACCATCTCTGCCCGCTGCGTATAGTCCTTTGCTGTCGTGCAGCATCGGGGGCAGCGGATAATTGTTTCTTCTATCCATAGAGTTACCCCCTCCTGAAGTGCTAAAAGGTTAAAGGAATAATGGGCTTTAATCGGACGGCTGTTAGCAGCAGCCTCACAGGGGTTTCACCTCGGCCCATGCTTATGGGTGCGCCGCGCAATGCTGTGTGGGCGTTCAACGCGGGAGTATCATTATGTGTTTTGCGCTGTCGTCGCCCACAAAGCCGCTACGCTTGTTTTGCGGCGTGGTATAGATCGCTCGCCCTGAATAGGGGTCATGGCGCACCCGCCGTATGGCTCGGCGCAAAAGGAACGTATCCGATTTGCCCTATACTGCGCCGCCGTTATCTTGCGGTGCTTTCTTTGTCAAAGTGCAAACAGGCTTTTTGCTGACACCTGCGAAACGGAAAAGGGGGATTAAGGCGTTTCGCTGCGTGTGTCGTTTAATCAGCCTTAAATCTGAGGACTGTCCTCATCAGTTTGGCTTGCAGCCTTTCGCGGATGTCCTCGTCCACGCCGTAATAGGCGTTGCCTCTCTCGTCATAGAGCTTTCGCATGGAAAGGCTTGCGATATATCCGCTGAAATGCTGCACCGCCAATTTCATAGCCTCCGGATCGCCCTTTGTTGCCGCCAAAATGATTGGATAAGGAACAAGAGCGACTTCCGGGCTTTCATACTTACCATTCATCCCATTCATCAGCGTGTCCCTCCAAATACTTTTTCAGCAGCTCGAAAGAGCTTGTCCGCCGATACTGGATCGTGCTGCGCGGTGCGTCAAAGAGCTTACCGATCTCTGTATCAGTCATTCCGGCAAAGTAGTACAGAAGTACCGCCTTGCGCTTTTCCTCCGGCAATGTGCGGAGGGCTTCGGCTATGAGCTTCGCCGTGATCTTCTTTCCCGCTGCGTAGTAGCCCGGCTCTGTATCCTCATGGCCGCCGTAAAAATAGCTGTCATAGGTGCAAAGCTGGTCTTGCTCCTGCGGGGTCAAATCGGAAAAGCTCACTTCCTTTGCTCTGCGCCTCTTGATTTCTTTGTGGGCGTTGGCGGCTTCGTTCCGCAAAGCCCGCTTGCAGAAACTTTGAAAGGCGCATTGCTTTTGAAACTCCAAGCGATTAGGTTGCATCGTCTCACCTCCTTTCTGGCCGAAAGGCGGCTCGCTGGTACATCCCCTTTTCGCGTATGACTACAACCGATTTTTTGAAATGCCAAAGAATCGGGGAAACTTTCTGAAAAAAACTTTGAAAAAAACAGAAAAAGCCCCGACTGCATGAAGCAGCCGAGGCAAAATAGGAACCTACAACAGCAGGGGGATGATTATGTTGTTTCTTTACACGGACGCAAAGGGGTACGGAGTTGCGATTGCTTTTTTTTGCAGGTTAAGGATATGAAGATCAGACGGACATAAAATGAACACGACGACACCTCCTTGCAGCCGCCGTGTTCCGAGAATAGAGTGACGCTATACAGCCTCCGTATCCCTTTTCAAAACAGGAAAACGGCGGTTTGAAATTGTGTTCGTTTCAAAACCGCCGTCAGATCAGATCATATTATCTTTTAAGGACATCCCGCAATTCTGACAACGGTTTTAGGGTTGCAATAATGGAAAAAGATTGCACATTTAATTATCTTCCTTTGTACTGTTCTTACTTTCAGTCACAAGCTGACAGGAATCCGCAAACGGGCAGGTGTTTTGCTTCTGCTCCTTTAAGACATGGAACGATTCATGGCTGATTGTGTGTTCCATACGGCAGGCTTCTTCCTCCGCAATCGCAGTATCAACACCGGCACCGGCAAGGTGCTTTGCAAAAAACTGATAGCGTTCATAAAGTTTTTCCGCCGTTTCTTGACCCAAAGCGGTAAGGTGCAGAAAGTGGTCGCTGTCTTTCGTGAGAAAACCTCCTTCGCGTAACAGCTTTACTGCATGACTGACGCTGGGTTTGGAAACGCCCATGTAAGCCGCGACATCAACGGAGCGCACTTTACCGTTATTCTTTTGCAGAATCAGGATTGCTTTTAGGTAATCTTCCCCGGAGGAATGTAGAACCATAAGGCACACCTCCTTTTATGCTTGCTCTCGTTAAATACTCCAGGACGAGGCTTCATACTGAATATTCCACAGCTTTTGGTACAATCCGTCCTGTGAGACAAGCTGATCGTGTGTTCCGCGCTGCGTTATTTTCCCGTTTTCTAATACAAGAATCTGATCGACATTTTTTATTGTAGATAGTTTGTGCGCTATCATAATGACGGTCTTGTCTTGCAACAACTCCTGTAAGGCCATCTGGATCATAAGCTCATTTTCTACGTCCATGTTCGCTGTTACCTCATCGAGCAATACAATAGGAGCATCCTTTATAATTGCTCGCGCAATGGATAGTCGCTGCTTTTCACCGCCAGATAGTTTTGTTCCACCTTCCCCCAACACGGTATCATATCCATTTTCGAGTTGCATAATAAATTCATGGCAGCGAGCGCGTTTGGCTGCTGCGACAACTTCATCCATACTTGCGCAAGGATTTCCAAGCCGAATATTATTGAAAACGGTATCTTGAAATAACATCACATCCTGAAATACAAAGCTCAAATTGTGTAGCAGATATTCATAGGATACCGTCCGAATACTTTTTCCACCAACTTTTATTTCTCCTTGCTGCACATCCCAAAATCGTGCCAGCAAGTTGATGATTGTTGTCTTTCCGCTTCCTGACAAGCCCACCAATGCGGTCGTCGTTTTTTCCGGCACACAAAATGATACCTGTTGTAAAACAGGTGTGCGATCATAAGCAAATGTGACATCCTGATAAGAAATATCAAATTGTCTCGGCTGCTCTTTCCCGGAAATATTCTCCATAACGGATATTCCTTTGATTGCTTTCATGCGGTCTATGGACTGCTGTGTCATTTTTGAAAAGATACTAAATATCCCCATAGCCTCAACCCCTTGAAAAAGGGTGAAAGAAGCAACAACTAACAGGAACAATCTCAAAAAATCAGCTTCGCCTCGAAGGTAAAGTATTCCCGATAGAAGGACGGTTCCAGAGGTAATGAGACGAAACCAAAACTGAAAAGAGGCCATCGGGAACAAATGCGCAAGTTCATTCAAAATAGATGCTTTGCGAAGCCTTGTAAATATGAGCCTGATTCTTGACGCCTGTTCATTTTCCAGACAGCAGGATTTTAATATATGTATACCCCGGATAAACTCAACGGTTTCCTCGGTTACTTCTCCGATTAGTCTCTGCCGATTTAAATTTAGACGATCTTGTGTCGTGGCAAAATAGCGATAGGAAAACCACGCGGGGATCAAAAGAATAACCGTTAAAACAAAAATCCTATAATCTACCTGAAAAAGGAATAATAAACCAATCAGTAGGGATGGAATCCCCATAGCAGCCTTTTCAATCACACCCAAACCTTCAATTTCCAGAAAGGCCGCGTCGGAAGTGATGGTTGAAACCAAATCGCCTAAATTTCTTCCTGTGAAGAAACCAAGTGAAACACGTTTTAGATGTTCTCCCAGCCGAATGCGCTCCTCACACATTGCCTTATATTCCGCCCCTGATCGCAGTCGCATTGTAAAATAACGCAGGAAAATGCGGATCAGAACGACAGCCATCATTACACCCATATATAAAAAGACTGTTTCTTTACTTAACCTCGTTGTTGCGGTCGGATTAAATTCCGGCATTTCGGATACCATGAGATATGAGATAATGAGCGGGATCATAAGTAGTACACCGTCACAGAAACTAAAAAGCAGGGAAACATAAAGCTGATATCGCTGACTTTGTATCAAGCGCACAAATTCTTTTATAGTTTTCAGCATACTTCCACCTCCGCTTTCCCTGCTAACTGCGTGGAATCCTCCTCAAAATAGATAGACCACATTTTTTGATAGACTGCACAGGTTTTCAATAATTCTTCATGAGAGCCAACAGCAGCGACGCGCCCACCATTTAAGACAACGATCTTGTCACAATTCTTAATCGTCGTTAATCTATGTGCAATAACGATGAGGGTTTTTTCTCTGCATAACTCCTGTAAAGATACCTGAATTTTATGCTGATTTTCCATATCTGTGTAAGCGGTCGCTTCATCCAGAATCAGAATCGGTGCGTTTTTCAATATGGCACGAGCAATAATGATTCTTTGGCGTTGTCCGCCAGATAGTTTTATGCCATCGTTGCCGACAATGGTATGATAGCCCTCTTGTAAAGCATCAATAAACTCCGCACATTGTGCCTGTGTTGCCGCAGCGATTACCTGTTCATCCGTTGCAGATGGATTCCCCAGCCTGATATTCTCTAAAATAGATAAATTGAATAGAAAGGTATCCTGTGTAACATAGCTGATCCTTGTCATTAACGATGACAAGGGGAGATTTCTGTAATCGACACCGCCGATCAGAATACTCCCATCTGACACATCCCAAAATCTCGCAAGCAGATTCGCTATCGTTGTTTTTCCGGCACCAGACGGCCCAACGATGGCAACTTTTTCCTTTTCCTGAAACACCAATGAAATGTTCTGCAATACTGTCTCTTTTTCATACGCAAAGGAAACGTTGCGAAGCTCTATTTGGTTGCTGGAAGGCACTTGGCCTTTGATATTCTCATTTAATTCTGGTAATTCTGGCGCGGATAAAATCTCGTTAATCAAGCGTTTTCCGTTTCGTATATGATAAAAATTATCCATAAAGTCTGTAAACTTAAGCAGAGATGTACCGGTTCCCAAAGATAGTAATACTGAAAATAGAAATACGTTTCCTGACAGATGAGCCTGTGCGTACAAATAACCCCCAACGCAAAGAACGCTTACTATAATTGAGGATAAGAGCACAAATGACGGAGCGGCCGCAGCATACATTCTTCGATATAGCTTCAATGTCGAGTTTTTGTATTTTTGGATGGATTCCTCATACTTTGTGTAGGCTTCTTTTTCCTGACCAAAGATTTTGATTTCCTTATTTCCGCGGATGTATTCAATAATCCGCCCGTTCATATTCTCCAGCGCAGCATAGTAAGTATTTGCAAACTCATTCATAATCCCAATATACATCGGAAGATAGAACAGCAGCGTCAACGTGGCAGGAACTAAAACGGACAATGCCATGCGCCAATCAACCACAAACAGGAGACCGATAATTCCAGCAGGAATCAGGACATTGGAACTTATCTCCGGGATTGCGTGTGCCAAAGGATATTCCAGCCGTTCCGTTCCATCAATAAGTATATGATGAAAGTGTCCGGCCCCCTGTACCTGCATATAGCCCATAGGCATTCGCAACATTTTATCTGTTATCGCAATCCGCATCTGCTCTAATATGCGAAAAGCTGTCTTGTGGGATATTGCCGTTGAAGCGTTGTGCATCGCTAACTGCAAAATAAATGCCATAAGCATAAAGACCGCAGCAAGGAAAATTTCCCGATAAGAAAGGGGCGTCTGTATATTGACTAACAAGTGATAGGCGATGTAGTAAGGGACGAGTCCGAAAAACACACCGATCACCGCCAGCGCAATAGAGCTGATGTATGCTTTTTTGTATGGCTTTAGAAAATCTCGGAATTGTATCACGTTTTTCGTTTTCACAATGAACACCTCCCCTTGCGGCTATTCTTATCAGTCTATGTTTTTGAAATGCCTTCTCAGAATGAGTTTCCCGACATAAACGCCAACAATACCACAGAGAATAGCTGATACGACACCAATCACCGCGAATCCACCGGTTAAATATCTTATGTAGCCATACATTTCTTCTTCCGTAACGCCCATTTCTACCCATTTATTTATTTCTCTGTCTAAAAAGAAAATGAATGGAAAACAGCCGCCAAAGAAGTACGCAGCTTGCGTAAAACCATAGCCGATTCCAATGGATATGGTTTTGAAATTTGTCTTGGCAATTACTCCATCAGCAATCAGGCTTGCGACAATAACGAAAGGCAGACAGGTAATACTTCCCATCCCTGTAAGCGTAAAGATTGCCACCCCCAAGCTGACAAGAAGCGTCATTGCTCCAAAACGTTGAATCTTCTTAACAACAAATAAAACAATCGTTCCCATAATGAGCGCAGTAATACTCGAAGTGAACACGTGCATAACCGGCACCATCGCAGCGGTCAACATACCTACGCCATAAATCACAGCAGCATCAATAGCAGCCAGCAAGCCGATCAGAACAAAATCACTGATTTTCCACTTATTCATTGTATGACCTCCTATAGTTTTTCTTTGAAAATATGTTCCAGCTCTGTTGTATCTTTCAAAGGGAAATCCCTTGTTATTTTCCCATTCTCCAAAAGGATTACACGATTGCAAACGGACAGTATGAACTCATAATCATGCGTAATGACAATAGACGCATTCTCATTTCCGGTTATGGAATCAATCAGATCACAGACATTTTTCATGCTGCCATAGTCCAAACCGCTGGTAGGTTCATCGAATACATTGATCCTCTTGTTCAGCAAATAGGATGCAGCAATGACTAATCGCTGTTTCTGCCCCATTGACAAGGTGGTTGGATGCTGCGATTCCAAAGCGGATAGCCCAAGTAATGACAGAATGCTATGGATACGGTTTTCTACATTAGGCGATCTCTCGTTTCCAAGAAGCAAGTCATCATAAACGTTGCACCCAAATAACTGAAAATCTACGTTCTGCATCACATAACTTGCAACTCGGTTTCTGTCGCGTGAGAAAAGTGGACTTTCCATGAAGCGAACACAACCTTGTTGCTCTTTTATTAAACCGCACAAGATTTTTCCAAGCGTAGTCTTTCCACAGCCATTTCTCCCAATTAAAGCAATCTTGTCACCTGGGTACACGGAAAAACTGACCCCCTTAAGAATGTTGGTGAATTTTTCATATCCAAAGATAAGGTTATCAAGTATCAAAAGAGGACCGCTGCCTCTTTTCGGGGCCAGGTCACATACAGTATTTTGAAAAGGATGCAGCCCACGTAATCCTTGAAGGTGTAATTCTTCATTACTTACGGCTTTCAATATCACGCCCTCATAGATACGGGATATCTTGCCGCGTTCAAACACGATTAACCTGTCGCAAACATCTGCGAGATAGTAGAGCCGGTGTTCAATGACGATAATCGTATATCCTTTTGATTTTAATTCCGCAAGTATGGCTTTTAGCAAAGCAATGGATTGATAGTCTAAATTAGAGGACGGCTCATCCAGTAAAAGGACATCTGCATTCAGCATTAAAGTGGAAGCGATCGCCACCTTTTGCTTTTCGCCGCCGGACAACTCGGATAATTTTTTTCCGATCAGCGGAGACAGTGAAAGCATAGAAACGATGCGGTTTAGTCGCGTTTCAATTTCGCCTTTAGGAACTCCGTAATTTTCACAAGCATAGACAAGATCGGAAAGAACATCTGTCGTAAAAAACTGACTTTCAGGATTTTGAAAAACAGAAGCAACAAGTCTTGATATATCACAGATTCGCAAGGGTGTGCTCTCTTTGCCATTCAAATAAATACCGCCCTTCTTTTCACCTTCAAAAAAGCGGGGGCAGAGGCCGTTAATGCACCGAAAGATCGTTGATTTTCCGCAGCCGCTTTGTCCTGCCAGAACCACTACCTCACCTTTTCTTATGAAAAAGGAAATATTTTCTATTGTCGGTGCAGTATTATCTTTATACTGATAACTCAAATCTTTTAATCGAACCATGAATACACCACCTTGTTAAAACAAATGAAGTTTTACACTCATAAGCAACATAACGAAAGCTGATGACGAAAAGACAACATCTATCCCTTTTATTCTGACATCGAAATAAGAACTTCTTTGCCCTTGATTTTCAATTCCTTTTACAAGCGCCGCACAAGAAAGTTCCTCTGATGTTCGCAAACTGCGAAACAGCATTGGCACAATGACAAATTCAAGCATCCGAAGCGGATGAAATAGAATTCCACGCCATGACGTATCAATTCCTTTTAATTTCATTGCCTCAATGATCATCAAGAAATCGTTTTTCATTGACGGGAAATAGCGAAGCATCACCGTCATACTGATGATAATTCCTTTTGGTAACCGGCATCGTCCAAGCGCCGTAGTGATTTCGGAAATATTCTTTCGCTCTTTTATTGCGATTGCCAGCATGAGAAACGGAATGATCCTCTGGATAATGAAAGCTATGATTCCGATAACGGAAAGCAGGGTGCCTTGAAAGACGGAACCATTTGAATGTGTAATTGCAAAATAGTACAAAAAGAGAACTGCAAATACAATCGTGCATCGAATCACAGTTGAGTAAAGCCCGAAAACCATTAACACCGTTCCTGCGATAACAAAAGCGATCAATGTTACTGTTGCTTTGCCAGAAAGCAACATAAAGAGCATAATTAGAATATCTAGAAACAGAATCGTTCTGAAATCAAGATCCACAATCACTTTTTTTTCTGTCATATAAGCACTCCTCTCTCTTACTTTTGTGTTTCCATGAGGATACCTTTTATGCTATAATAGCAGAAGCAGTTAGCGTTGTCTAACTGCATCGGTGGCTCTTAGCCGTGAGCCGCTTTTTTTAGCTCACAACATAAATTGAAATGAGGTATGCTTATTATGAATAGAAGCCATCAAAGTTTTTTGGAGCAAAACGGCAGTACTCTTTTAGAAAAAGAGTCCGAGATTTGCGGATTTAAGACATATCAATTTCGTTCCTCGAACGGTTATGGGAAAACATCCATTTTTGAACTCGGATCGCGCGCAACGATCTCGTTTTCGGATCATCTGTATTATAACGATTTTGAATATGCTGTGCTGTCTGAGGATTCTGTTGTGATACACCAGTACGATTCTATCCTTACAGATAACCGTTTCCGTATCGGGCAAGTTCATACAGGGATGCAATATATTGAGCGTACCGCAGAAAATGAGGTGCAGCGATATATAATAAAAAAGGGAACACCGGCAAAAACAATTGGGATTCAACTCATGCCAGAGTATTACAATTATTACTTAAAGAAGGAATTTAACATCGGCTATTCCGCATTTGAAGAAATGTTGCATTGCAATACAAGAGAAATGTGTATCCCCTCATTGTCTGCGGTCTTTCATCAGATATTAGGGTTTAGAGGTGATGACATAAGCTCCACAATTTTTTACAGGGCAAAAATAGATGAAGCGGTTTCTTTGCTTTTTCAAAATGCGAAAAGGGCAAAGAGTGGAGCTGCTATATCTAAAACAGATTACAGGTCAATTATAAACATTGTAGAGTATATGGCGCAAAATGTAGATATTGCGCTCTCGCTGGGCGAAATGGCGGAGAGCGTTTACATGAGTCCTGCAAAATTCAAATATACATTCCAGAGTGTGATGGGACATTCTTTTTCAGAACATTTCTTCTTGCTGCGAATGGCAAAGGCTTGTGATTTGCTTTTGAATAGCAATGAATACATTACAGCTATAGCACAAAGCGTAGGATATAAGAATGTTGGGAGTTTTTCCACGCAATTTAAGCGTTACGCAGGGATTCTTCCATCTGAATATCGAGCGACAAAGGTCAGGTAAACGGAATACCGAAAAGAATTGCGCTTGATTCACTTTGCCGGACTGTAGATAGTGCTGACCACGTCCTTGCCATTCCATAGCGTTATACGGGAGGTGATTAGCTTGAATTGTAACCATCAAAGATACGACTTCAAACCTTTCGGGCAGGCCATCAAATCCACAAGGGAAAAGAAAGGTTTAACGCGAAAAGAACTTGCGGCGCAGATACGCATTTCTCCCCGCTACATAGCCTCTATTGAAAACAGCGGGCAAACCCCCAGCCTGCAAGTTTTCTATCGTTTCGTCACTTGTTTAGATATGTCCGTCGATCAATTCTTTTTCCCGGAGAAGGTCATCGCAAAGACCACCCAGCGGCGGCAACTCGACACGCTCCTTGACAACATCAGCGAAAACGGCCTGCGGATCATCACCGCCGTTGCTAAAGAAATCGCAGATACCGAACAGAAAAACTCCTTGAAATAAGCAATTTTGTTCTCCGTTCTTTTGGCAAATTCAACTTTCCGTTGTAGTAAGGGATAGAGGATAAAACTTTCGTAGCAAGCATAGGAAGTGTGTACCCACTTCCGTATTTTGTCCTACAAAATGGCTTGTTGGGAAGTGTCCCAAACCCTCGATACGAAAGGAGCGACAAGCGCATGAGTGGCAGAAAACGGACGGTACAAATCAAATTCTATGTAACAGAGGAAGAAAAGAATTTGATTGAGGAAAAAATGAAGCTGATACCTACCCGGAATATGACGGCATATCTGCGGAAAATAGCGATTGACGGGTATGTTATCCAAGTAGACCATACGGACATAAAGGCAATGACCGCAGAGATACAGAAAATCGGTGTCAATGTCAATCAGATCGCAAAGCGTGTAAACAGTGCCGGCAGCGTCTATCAAGAGGACATAGAGGAAATAAAGGGGGTGCTTGCGGAAATATGGCGGTTACAAAGATTAAGCCTATTAAAAGCACGTTGAGCAAAGCCCTTGACTATATCCAAAACCCGGATAAGACGGACGGAAAAATGCTTGTGTCCTCGTTCGGGTGCAGCTATGAAACGGCAGACATTGAATTTGAATTTACCATAGCGCAGGCGTTGGATAAGGGGAATAACTTAGCCCACCATTTGATACAGTCCTTTGAGCCGGGAGAAGTGGACTATGAGAAAGCCCACGAAATCGGACGGCAGCTTGCCGACGCAGTAACAAAGGGACAGCATGAGTATGTTTTGACAACACACATAGACAAGGGACACGTCCATAATCACATCATTTTCTGTGCCGTAAACTTTGTAGATCACCACAAGTACAATTCCAATAAGCGCAGCTATTACGGCATACGAAACATCAGCGACAGGCTGTGTCGGGAAAATGGATTGTCCGTTGTTGTTCCGGGCAAAGGAAACAAGGGAAAAAGCTATGCGGAATACCAGGCGGAAAAGACCGGGACAAGTTGGAAAGGCAAGTTAAAAATCGCCGTGGACGCACTCATTTCTCAAGTGTCCGATTTTGAAGAATTGCTATCACGATTGCAGGCTATGGGCTATGAGATAAAACCGGGAAAATATGTGTCATGCCGCGCTCCGGGACAGGAACGCTTTACAAGGCTTAAAACCCTCGGTGCAGATTATATAGAGGAAGCCTTGCGGGAACGTATCAAGGGAACATGTACCCGTACTGTCAAAGCTCCAAAGCCGCAGCGCAGCGGTATCAATCTGTTGATTGATATTCAAAATTGTATCAAGGCACAGGAAAGCAAAGGCTATGAGCAATGGGCGAAAATCCATAATCTGAAACAGGCTGCAAAGACACTGAATTTCCTCACCGAACACAAGATTGAGCAGTATGCAGATTTGACCGCCAAAATCTCGGAAATTGCGGCTGCAAGTGAACAGGCAGCGGACAGCTTAAAGGCAACCGAAAAACGGCTTGCTGATATGGCGGTGCTGATTAAGAATGTCACTACCTATCAGAAAACAAAGCCCGCCTATGACGCATACCGCAAAGCTAAGAATAAAGACAGATACCGGACAGACCATGAACGGGCAATAATCCTCCATGAAGCGGCGGCAAAGGCACTCCAAACGGCAGGCATAAAGAAGCTACCGAACCTTACTTCGCTGCAAGCAGAATATGAACAGCTCCAAGCACAGAAAGAAACTCTGTATGCGGACTATGGGAAGCTGAAAAAGCAAGTCAAGGAATATGATGTTATCAAGCTCAATATTGACAGCATTTTGCGGAAAGAAAAAGAATTGGAAGAAGAACTAATAAAGGTAGAACGTTAAATATTGTACTATCGACAAAATTGGAAAATTTGATATAATATTTGTGTTATATATTTTTATTTTACAATGTAGGGGGTGTGGACGTGGCAGTTCAAGTAAATATCGACGATAACAAAATTGATAATTTTTCCGACGGCGCACAAACTACTTTGAAAAAGCAAATGGAAAAATACGCCGATGATATTATAAAAGAAGCCAATTTGATAGAAGAAGCTATTAGAGAAGACGGAGCAAATACAGAAATTACAAGTAATATAGTTTTACAGGCTGTTAGAAAGAATAAAAGTAATCCGAGTAAAAAACCTAGTCGGTTTTTACTTATTACAAAAATTATATCTTCGTTTTCTCTTTTGATAACAGGTTTTTTATTCGATTCTTCGGGTTATCAAAATAATGTTTTGAAGTTAATCGCATTTGTTGTATGTTTAATAGTTGCTTCGGTATCAACAGTGTTACAATTCGTGTTTGAGGAAAGGGAGTGATTGTATGAATATTTCACCGAATAATGATAAAATAGAAAAATACCTTGATGAATTAGCAGACGAATACAAGGTTCTTTTATATAAAGCTCTTATATCGCACACAAAATCATTAGATGATTTAAGCGTAAGTGAATTATTACGTTTAGATAATGAAATCAAAAAGCCATTATTTGAAGATTATCAAAGAAAGCAGCGTCGCCGTCGGACACTTTTAATTGCAGGCTTAACATACATGGTTATGGGCGTAGTTTTATATCTTTTTACCGAAATAGTTTTTGGGGATTATCAATATAGTAGAGAAAATATGATGTCGCTAATGTCTGGCATTATTGCTCTTGTTGGTTTTATAATTGCAGTCTATTCATTTGCTTTACAGACATTAAATATTGGAACACCAAGACATAAGGTTCAAACGGAAGATTCTTCTCAAATATTAGAATATGAAGTTGTAACAAAATGGCGAGAATTAGAGGGAATAGTCAATGATATAAGCATAAATTCACAAGTAAAGACGCCTCGTTCAATTATTCAATTTTTGACAGAAAATCAATTTATTGATGATAAAGAATCTAATATATTAAAAGAATTTTTGAAAATCAGAAACAATATTGTCCACTCTGCTAATAATAGCTATACAACCACAGAGTTAAAGGCAATGCTCGATGAAATAGATAAAATTATAAATAAAATCAAAAAAATAGTATAAAAGACGGGACGCGGTAGCTAACAATAGCCACCGCGTCCCGTCTTTTCGTAGGTGCAGTTTTGATTGTATGTTACGCAGTAGAACCCCATTTTTGCAGGTTTAGGTATCAATTCCTTACCCATGCAGGAAAACGCGCCCGGAACGCCTTATAAAATGGGCTGTTTTGCCCTCTATCGCGTAATAAGGGTGCGTCTTTTCCGCATACGCTCGGCGGCTTGTTGCCGTGTGATACGCTTGCGGCAGTCCGGGCAGTATTTGACGCTGTTTGACTTTGACGCAAAGGAAGTCCCGCATACAGTACAACGCTTTTTATCTTCGGCATGGAAAAGTTCTGCATACAGCAGCGTATCATTGGGAAGTACGGCAGTTTTGAACCATTTGCAGAGTAACGAATAGGAAATGAGCTGCGGACATACGCACTCGTCCCCGTCATCAAGCAAAATGCAGTTCCCATTGTCGCAGTTGCAGCAGGATTTTTTCACAAGGGCATTGACCCTCCGGCTTTGCTGCGGCGAAAGCCGCTTAATCCCGTTCATACTTCATCAGCGGCATAAACGGCAAGCTCGGCATATTCCGTTTCGGTCAGCGCGTCCACTTTCTGCATGGTACGCTCTGCAAGCTCCCGCATATCCGCGTCCATAAAAGGCAGCGCGGCATTGATATTTTCAAGCAATGCCCGCTTGCTGTCCTCTGCGTAGATACTCAAAAGGTTTGTTTCTTCAACGGTAAATCTGTTCATGCTCATACCTCCAATTCGTGATTTTTTGTTTTCGCCGCCTTCTTCGGGGCGGTCTTTGCTTTGTCTGCTTTGAGCTGCGCCCGGATAGACTGGCGCGGCTTTTTAATTTCTCTGTCTCGGTTTTCGTCCTTGTTTATCTGTGCATATACGCCGTGACGGTCTTTCAGAGAAGATATGACAAGGCTTTTATAAGGCAGCATGGCGGCAAGCCGTTCCGTGTTCCTGCTTGACGTAAGCTGCATAAATGTCGGGGAAAGCTCTACCATGAAATGCGTTTTGTTGGGGCTGTTGGGTGCGTCAAGCTGTTTCATACGCTCCACAATGCGCCTTGCTTCGGCTTTGATACGTCCGTCATGCAATGCGGCGATATGCTCCGCAAAATTGCCCGGTGTCAAGGTGCTGCGGTTTCGTTTTTCCTGTTGCAGCAGATCACGCAGGGCTTCCGGGTCGTTGGGCTTTGCTTCAAACCGTTCAAACTTCCCAAGCTGTGGGTCGGGCGTTCCGTGAATTACATAGGCTGCGGGCTGCTCCCTGCTTCCGTTCTCATAGATAAGCGTGTAGGTGTCGGCGGCTAAAGCCTGTTCCTTGACACGCTCATAATGCTTTGCATAATCAAGTTCATAGAGATTACCTTTGATTTTTCCGTCCTCAATCCCGATAAGTTCCACGGCATAAGCAAGAATACGGTCACGGGTCTGCTCCTTGTGGAAACGCCATGTATTGTGTGCGGCGGTGTCTTTTAGGAAAACGTCACGCTCCCGAAAGCAATGTGTCCCGGACGGACGGGACAGCCATAGCAGCGTTTTATCCTCGGCGGCAGGTTGCCCCGCCGCCTTTATGATAATCCGCTTGTCAATATCAAAATCATTTTGGAAAAAGCCTGTGTTTGTCCGCATGATTGCTTCAAGGGACGATAACACGTCCGCGTTTTCAAATTTACTTAATGTCCCCATGCAGTCAGCTCCTTTCTAAATCCTGCGATTTTGCCCGTGTCTTTTTCTGTGCAGTCCGTTGTTTCTCTGCTTTGAGCTGCGCCCGGATAGAGCGCTTTTCTTCCTTGCCCTTGCCGCGCTGCTTGTCAGTCTTGATTGCGTCCGCAAGGTCTGTCAAAGAGATCTGCTCCCCAGATTTTGCTTTCTTCTCCAGTTCGTCCACGGTCGGGGTGTTGTTGATGATACCGTCAAAATTGTTGTCGTTCTGCTCAATAGTGTCCTCGACGTGCTTTAGGGGATTTTCCGGCTGTTTCCAAAACTCTGGCACTTCCTTGTAGCCGATACTGTCAACATAGTGTGCGGTGTCCTGCCCGTTCTGATGAAGCAACACCACGTCGGACACGGAAAGGCTGTGTCCCTTAAAATCTTTCGGGTGGTCTACATTGAAACGGGTATAAATATCTTCAAGGGAAGTTCCCGGCGCAAGGTCAGCGATATAGATACGGTCATAGTTTGCCATATCCACCGTATGCCCGGCTGCGGTCAGTCGGTCGTAAGGCTCAAAACGCAAGTCCACCGTTTTATCATCACGCTTTAGTTGATAAATGGAAAAGGTGTCTTTCTCCTGCGGCAGCTCCGGTGCGGCTTTTGTTTCTTCCTGTGCTTTGCCGTTAGTACGCTCATAAAAGGCTTTCCATGCGGCTTTTTCCACACCGAACAAGCCGCCGTTTTCTGCGTGTTCCCTTAGTTCGGAAAGGCTTGTAACTGCGCCCTCTGTTCCGTCCTCATAAATGCAAAAGATTTCTAAATCCTCATGGAATAGCCGTTCTGCGGCTTCCTGCTGCAAGGGCAGCATACCGTCCCATGTATAGCCGTATTCCTGCATATCGGTGATTTGAATAGTCGGGTCGGGCAGGGTTGCGGTCTGTTCGGTTTCCTGTTCCTGTTGCAGGTCTTTCAAATACCCGTCAATGCTGTTGATGATCTCCGCTGCGGCACTTCGGATTGTTTCAAGAGAGCTTTTCAGCTCGTCAAGCTCCCGTCCACTGCTCCACCCGGCAACATAACCAAAGGAATAATCGGACGTATCAAGTCCATAGTGTTGGCAGACGGCATACGCAACGCTTTCAGCCTGTACCTCACGGGTACAGCGGTCGGGCCTGTCGGTCTGCTCCGTGACAGAGGCGTTTAAGTCAATGTCGTGCAGCTTTGCATGGGCGATTTCATGGATAGCGGTTTTCAAGGTCTGAAGCTCGCTCATTCCCTCGTCAATGGCAATCCGCTTTTCCTCCAAGTGGTAGTAGCCGTGTGCGCCGCCCTCTATTTTTTCAAAACCGATAGGAACAGGAGAAGTCTTTTCAAGGGCTACGAAAACGTCCTTGAAACGCTCCACGTCCCCGGTCAGCATATCCACGGCAAGGTTGGGGATTTCCTTTCCCTCGGTCTGCGACACGTCAAAGACAGATACCACCTTAAAGGCAGGTATCGTGATTTCCTTTTCCTCCGTTACCGGCTTTCCGTCTGCACCGATTACGGGCTTTTGCGTTGCCGGGTCGATTTTCTCCATTTCCTGCTTGATTTTGAACGGGGACGGGGCAAGGATTTTGATACCCTTTTCGCCTTTCATTACGTTTCGCTTAAAGTTGTTTTTCCAAGCGTTAAAGCCTGCAATCAGAGAAGCGTCTGGCTTTTGCATGGCAATCAGCAGTGTATTGTTAAAACTGTAATTATGGAATTTTGACATAACGCGCAAGTATTCCTTGTAGCGTTCGCTGTCAAACAGTTCCTTGATACCCTGTTCCAAGCGGTCGGTGATCTCTTTGAGCTTTTCTGTGGGTTTCTCACTCGTCAGCACGATAGGAATTACCGAGCGGGGCTGTGTCGGCTCTGCGGTCAACGCTTCTGCCTGTGGGGAGATAGCCGCGTCCGGTTCGATTTTCTCCGGCGCAGTCTGTTCCTGTTTCGTCTGTTGTTCCTCGCCCTCCACGGTGTAGCCCGGTAAGAGCTGCCCGTTTACCTTGAAATGGTCTGCGTATTCCTGCGGTATCGTCGGGGAGATTTCCGTAAACAAATGCTGATAGGCTTTGATACGCCCATTCAGATATTTTTCCATAGCCGCCTTGTCCGCAAAAACCTTTCTGTCCTGTCCGGCGATTTTTGTCTGTCCGTACCTGTCCGGGCTGTTGGTATGAACGCTCCATGTCAGCGTATAGGAATACGGGATAGATTTTCCCTGTGCCCGGTCATAGCGGGTATTCTCGTAAATGTGGTAGCGCATTTGATAGACGTTGTTGCTGATCGTGTGGTTGTTGTTTTCGTCTGCCTGCCATTGATTTTCGGTATGCGTGACAGCAGGTGTCCTTGCATATTCAATGGCTTTGTCAAAGGTCAGCGTATTTCCCGCCTGTGCTTCCCAAGCTGCCGCCTGCTGTTTCAAGGTTTCAAAAATCGCCTGTTCTGCTGCGGCACTTTCTTCCCGCTGTCGGATAAGCTCCGCAAGCGGTAAGGCAGTCAATGCGGAAATGTCGGCTTTGCCGCTTTCAAAATAAATGCTGCGTTCGATTTTTAAGCGGTCAGCAACTTCTAAGCGGTCGTTTTCAAAACTGGAATAATTCAATCTGTTTTCGCTCCTTTCCTGTGCAATCATTTTGTGCATAAGGTCGTAGTCCTCTATGCTCATGTGTCCGTCATATACATACGGGTCAATATCTTCTCCGTCATAGGGTTTCTCATGGAATGGAAGTCCTGCGGCATGGGCGGCTTGCCGTGCTTCCTCCAATACTTCCGGTGGTAACGTGTCGTCGTGTGCTTCGATAAAATCCGCAACGCTGTTATATCCGTTTTCATAGTGGCGGCGCACCCCGGCGGTCAGTTCGTCCACGGTCATGTCCTCGACTAAATAGCCGCAATAGTAGCTGTTGAGCATGACGGCGGCGGGGTCTTTTTGCCGGATTTCTTCAAGGTGGCTTTTATCTTCTGCGGTAAGAGTGTCGTTTGCTTCCAAGTAGAAATAATCGCCGTTCCATGAACGCCCCTCGCGCCAAAAGGCAATCCAAGCGATACCGTCCCTTAGTTCTTCCCGATACTGTTTTACGGTGTCCCGTAAACTTGCCATGCGGTAAACCTCCTTTCGTGGTGGTGTGAATAAGGGTTTGGGATTATCCCAACAAGCAAAAATCCCCACAGTTCCCAAAAGGGGAAAAGGGGGATTTTACGGAAGTGGGTACACACTTCCTATGCTTGCTATTCAAGTTATTTCTTCTTCGTTATCTCAATGCGATAGTTGACATATTTCCCACCCGTGTCGGCTAAAACTACCGTTCCGTCATAGGTTTTACCCGTTTTAGGGGAGTAAAGCCTTTTGATATTTGCCTTGCCGGATTTTAGGAGTGCGGCGGCAAGTTTCGGTGTAAAGGCGGTCTTTCGTTCCTCGAAAAAGCGGTCATTCTTCCACATGGCAAAGGTACAATCCCTGTTTTCACAGTAGTAATTCTTCCTGCCCTCATAGACAGAAGAACCGCAGCGGGGACAGTTGCCGATCACAGGCTTTTCCTCTTTGAAACGCTCCCTGTCCCCGTCGGAAAGGAAAGGATAGGCTTTCACAAGCTCCCCTGCCATTTCTTCAATGCCCTGCATGAAGTCCTCCGGGTCGGATTTTCCTTTTGCAATGAGCGTCAGCGTATTTTCCCATTCTGCGGTCAGCTTCGGGGAAGTCAGACTGTCCGGCAGGACGCACACAAGATTGATACCGTTCTTTGTTGGTACAAGCTGTTTCCCTCTGCGTTCTGCAAATCCGGATTTCACCAATTTTTCAATGACAGCGGCACGGGTGGCAGGAGTACCTAATCCTTTTCGTTCCGCGTCCTCGGTGGTGTCCTCGCTTCCTGCGTGTTCCATAGCAGCGAGCAGCGACGCTTCCGTAAGGGGCTTCGGGGGCTGTGTGTCATGGGCGGTTACTGTTGCGGAAATATTGGAAAAGGTCTGCCCCTCGGTAAAGTCCGGCACGTTGGAAAGATTGTCGCTGTCCTCATGGTCGGATTTTGTTTTCAGCGTCAGACGGTAGCGGCGTTCCAAGTCTTTCCACCCGGCACAAAGCACCGTCTTTCCCTTTGCCGTAAAGTCGGTATCAGAACAGGAAAATACCGCCGTTACCGCTTCATAAATGTGCGGCTCGGCGGCAGCGAACAACAGACGCGCTCCGGCAAGTATAAGGATATTTCGCTCACTTTCGGGAAGTGTGGCAAGGTCTGTCTTTGCAAACTCCTGTGTCGGAATAATGGCGTGGTGGTCTGATACCTTTTTGCTGTTAAGGGTGCGGGACACGTCCGGGGAAAAGGTCACGTCCTGCATAAAGGGCAGCTTTTTACAAAGCAGTCCGCTGATCTGCGTGGCGGTGCCGCCCATGTCGTCGGTCAGATAGCTGCTGTCCGTTCTCGGATAGGTCAAAAGCTGCTTTTCATAAAGGCTCTGTGCAAGGTCAAGGGTCTGTTTTGCCGTGTAACCGAAAATACGATTGGCTTCCCGCTGTAAGCCCGTAAGGTCAAAGAGCTTCGGCGGCGATACCGTCTTTTTCTCGCGGGTCACGGATTTACAAATTGCCTGTGCCGTATTGCAGGCAGCTTTCAGATTTTCCGCTGCAGCAGGGTCGGAGAGTTTTTCACTTACCGCTTCCGTGCCGGGAAGTGCAAGGCGCACATGGTAGTATTTTTCTTTCTTGAATGTGGTGATCGCCGCGTCCCGGTCGGCAAGCATTTTCAAGGTTGGGGTCTGGACACGCCCCACGTTCAAGGTACGGTTATACAGACAGGAAAACAGGCGTGTTGCATTGATACCGATAATCCAGTCTGCCTTTGCACGGCAGAACGCAGACGCAAAGAGCGCGTCATAATCCCGCCCGTCTTTGAGGTTATCAAAGCCGCTGCGGATAGCTACGTCCTCCATTGAGGAAATCCACAGGCGGCGCATGGGCTTTTTACACCCGGCAACTTCATAGACAAAACGGAAAATCAATTCTCCCTCGCGTCCCGCGTCGCAGGCGTTCACGACTTCCGAAACGTCGGCGCGGTGCATAAGCTCTTTTAGGATTTTGAATTGTTTTCCTTTGTCTGCGGCTACGGTGTACTGCCAGTTTTGGGGCAGAATAGGTAAGCTGTCATAGCTCCATTTTCGATACTGTTCCCCATAGGCGGCAGCTTCCGCAAGCTGTACCAAATGCCCGACACACCATGAAATGAGGTAGCCGCCACCCTCGATATATCCGTCTTTTTTCTCTTTTACGCCAAGTACGGCGGCGATACTCTGTGCCACGCTCGGCTTTTCTGCAATGACTAAAATCAAATGAATTTTCCTCCTTTTGGGCAAAAGAAAAGAGTAGCCATTTCGACTACTCTGTGAGTGAATGATTTATTGATATTTTTGAATAAATTCTAAAAACTCATCTCCGTATTTTGTGGTTCTCTTTGCTCTTGCACGTTCTTTTGAAACAGGCATATTAAAATCCACTATACTTATTAAACTGTCCGAACAAAGTTGTTCAGTAATATGTTTTACAAACATTATATCATCCTCAAAGCAAGGGAGTTTCTCAACGATTCCTTTTATAGGATATTCTGTTCCACCAATTTCTCGAATTGATACCATGCCGTTTTGTCTAATACCATTGTTATTCTCGTTATAATTGTTTTGCGCGAAATATTTTAGTAACATTATATGGCTTAGAGTATAGTTATCAAGCAATGATAAGTAAAAAAGTTTCTTATCTGTTGATATATCCACATTATTTGCAGATGAATAAAGTGCATTAGCAAAAAGTTCTTGCTTTTCTTTCTGATATGCTCTCATTGCCCCCATAGTGGCAACTTGAACACAAGAATAGAAGGCTTCATCCTGCGCCAATTCATCTATTGAACGTGGTATTTTTTCTAATACCTCCTCTACTTTTAACTTCCACTCATTCATTCGTTTATCAGCTACATATCCTTGAGCTAAACTGATATACTCTGCTAAAAAACCACCTCCGGGGAATAATGATGCAGCTCCTTTTGCAGTTGCTATTAAAACATCCGTTATTTTATTTTCCAATTTCTCATCCTCCCTTTACTATATGATAAAAATATTGTACCATAAATACAAATGTCTCCACAGCTCTTTTCATTGTTTCGGTGTGATGTCGTTTTTCTCCCGTAGCTGTTTCAAACAGTAGCCCACACAAGGGGCTTGCCCCCGATAGGGACAGGACACACAAGCCGGAGAAACAGGAACGGGCGGCGTAGGTTCACGCCGCCCGGTAGGTCTTTGTGTCATCATTTTTTCAAAAGGACTGTCGGTAAAAAAGGTCATACTTCCTCGTCCTCCGTTTCCCCGTCGCCTGTGTCGTCGGTTTCTTCCTGCTCGTCCTCGTCGTATTCGTCAAAATCAAAATCGTCAAGGTCGGTGCCGCCTTTCACGTCTTGTTTCGGCTTGAAAATCTTAAAGTAGTAGAGTGCGCCGCCACCGCCAAGAAGTGCCACAATAAGGAACACAACTAAGCCGCCCATGCCGTTATCTTCTTCCTGCGGCTCTTCGGGCTGCTCCGGCTCGGTCGTTGCTGTCACACCCGTACAGGCAGCCATATTGACAGAGCATACCGGGCAGGCGGTATTGATTGCCCCGGTCACGCATTTATCGGTACAGGTGCAGACTGCGGGAGTAGTCGTTTCTTCTTCTCCGATAATCGCCATCAGGTCGGCTTCGTCCACTTGATTAAGGAAATGGACGGTGTTTTCGCCCTCGGCGGCATGGTCAATAATGATGTAAAAATAGTTGCCGCCTTTACTCTGTACCACGATAAACTGCTTATCCTCGGACGCTTCGCCGGAAATGTCGTCCACAAGGTTCATGTTGCCCTCCGGGGTAAGGGGCTGCGGCTCGGTTTTCGTGATAACGCCGCTGTCGTCGGTGGGAATGTCATTCCCCTGTGCGTAGGCGGTCATGGAAAAGCCGCCCACGCAGACAAGGGCGGCAAAGAGTACAAGAAAGCTGCGGAACAGTCGTTTATTCTTCATGGGCGGTGTCCTCCTGTTCGTAAGTTTCAGCGGGTACAGCGTTCATGCCAGGAATACCGCCGCCGGAAAGCATAGCGGTCAGCTCCGCAGGGGTCAGACGCATAGCGCGCACAAGCTGTACGATTTGCAGATTTTCAAGCTCGGTTTTCTGTGCAAGCAGTTCTTTCAGACGGTTCTGCTGCTCGGTAATTCGTTCGCGGGTCTTTTCAATCTCCGCATTGATACGGTCAAGTTTATTGTTTGCCATAAGTTCAGTTCTCCTTTCAAAGTTCGGTTAATTCCAGTTCATCAGCCCGTACCCTTTGATACAGGCATAGTCTAACGGGTAGCTTTTGATTTTGCAGGCGTCGCCGGAATTGCCCTCCACGGTGTAGACGCGGCTTCCGTCTGTGCCGATCACAATTCCTACATGGTCTGCACTTCCGTCTAAATCCCAATCGAAAAAGATAGCGTCACCGGGAGCGATATTTTCATAGCCCCGCGCTCCCCATTGCCCGCGTGAGGTAAACCACGGAATACCCTGTGATTGACAAGCGGCAAAACGCGGCTCGGATAAGCCCATTTGACCATAGCACCACGACACAAAGCAGGCGCACCATTCCACGCGGCTGTTAAAGCCGTACCAGCTCCAATAGGGTCGCCCGCCCACATTGCCGACTTGTCGCTTTGCTATATCTACAATCTCGGTATTGCCGGGACGTGTGCCGTTTACAAACTGTACGCCGCTTAAATCCTCCGACGCGGACGTATCAGAAGAACCGCCGCCAAAAAGCAGGGGCTTATTGCCGCTTGTTTCCAAGTACACCCGGAACATGGCAAGCTGTTCTTCGTTTAATACCTCCGGGGCAATCGTGGCAATATCCCGGTTGGTAAGGGACACATTGAGAATGTAATACTCATACGGGACTTTCTCGGTGGTTGTTTCCCCGGTTTCCGGGTCGGTACTTGTTTCAGTACGGTAGCGTATCTCCGCTTCCTCGGTTATGGTCAGCTTGTATTGCAGATTGAAAATGCGGTCTAATTCTGCCTGTGCGCTCTGCGGAGTGTAGCTCTGTAAAAGTGCGGTCAGATAGGACGCTAAGGCGTGGGGATTATGCCCGATATTATCAAGGTCATAGCGGTATTCGTCATAGCCCGGATAATCACGCTCGATATTGTCAATCCGCTGTTGCAGTTCGGCTTCCATAGCCGCATAGTTGTTTTCGACTGCCACAAGGTCGCTGTCCTCGGACGTGTAGGACGTTCCGATCACGCCGTTTAACAAGCCGGAAAACATAGCACCGCATGAGGAAAGCCCCGCCGATACCATGATGAAAAGAAGCAGCGCGGCAATGATAAGCAAGATACCTTTCCAATGCCTTGCCGCAAATTCAGCGGTCTTTTGGGTGGTTTCCGCAGCTTTCTTTGTTGCCTTGCGGGTGTTCTCTGCGGCGGTCTTGATACTGCCTGTCCGTGCCGCCTTTGCATACTGCTTTTTGATCTGCTGTTTCTGCCAGTAGCGGGAAAGCGGATTAGACGCGGCAATTTGCGGGTTATCATGCAGGAGCTTTTGATACTGAAATTCCACATTTGCCCGTGCCGCCGTTTTTTCCGCTTTTGCCGCTGCCCGGTAGGGTTTCAGCTTGTGGCGGTGGTAGCCCTCCCGGATTTTCCTTGCCCCGTACCTTGCGCCGCCCTCGGTCACTTCCTCGGTCTTATGCGCACCCTCCACGCCGGAGTTGTCTTTTTCCACTTCATGTATCTTGTTGTGGACGAATATGCCCGCTTCCTGCATGGGACGGGACAGTGGATTTTTTCGGTGCTTTAAGTCCGGCATGGGCTTTTCCCGTTTCTCAAAGTGCAATCGGGTTTTGCCTTTTCCTGTGGCTTCGTCAAAGGTGCGGTTTCGCACAAGCGCTTTTTCCTTTGGGATTGCCGCCCTTGCCGCGTCCAAACGGTCAGCGGCTTTGTCGGAGTTCTTGATACACTTTTCAAGCTCCGGGGTGGAAAGTTCCTCGTCGGTAAATTGCAGTCTTGAAGATCTGCCGCTTGTGGTGGCTTCCTCCTGTGCTTTGCGTACCGCCTTTTTAGACGCTTTTCGGGTCTGTGCCGCGCCGATATGCTCCATGACACGCTCTGCCGTTGCGGTATCATGCTTTGGGGCAATGCCCGGAGAGGGAACGGGTACAGCGTCCGGCGTTTGGTTATGAAGCTGCTGCGTCATATCCTGCGGCTGTTCCGGCCGCTTTGTGTAGTCCGTTTCCTGTTCTCGGCGGCTGATACGCTCGATGCTTTCTTTGGTTTCGTTTACCTCAATCAGCCCGTCACGGCTCATTTTCTGCGTTACCTTGTCACGGGGCTTCAAGGGGTCTTTCATGGTCTGTCACCTCCATTCGGTCAAATTTCTGCGGATTATAGCGGCACACGTCCCGGTCAAACTGGGGCGGTGCAATGGTTTGATACTGCCTGTCCCCGATACGGACACGGAAAAACAAATCCCGGTCTTTGGGGTAGGAAAGGCTCTGATACTGCGGGTACTGCCGCATGATGTTCTTCGCCTTTTTATTCAGCGGATAGATATAGCGGAACATTCGCCCGTCGATTTTCTCAATGCCTTTCATGGTGCAAAAGTCATGTGTCAGCCAATGCCGCGCTTTCTTTCCGTCAAGCTCTGCATTTTCTTTTAGGAGAAGTCCTGCGCTGCGGGGGTGTATCTTTTCCCTGGTTTCCGCGTCCCGGTACACGCTCGTCAGAAAATGCCCCATGTAGCGGAAATTTGCGGCTTGATAGACATAGCCGCATTTTCCCATGATACCGTCCGCAAGAGTGTAAAGGAAAAGGCAGTCCGTTTCCTGCCGCACCCACTTAATGAGTGCAGACAGGGCAAGACTGCCAAAATGCCCGTTGCCGTTCTCGGACGGGAGAAAGCACATTTTCCCGATCTCCAAGTAATCCTTTGTCTGTAAGGCATGGTCGGAAAAAAGTTTTCGTATGGTCTGTAACGGCTGCGTTCCCCACCCAAGCGTTACCACGCCGCAAAGTGTTTTGTCCCGGTAAAATCCCAAATAGTATTTATTCAGCCGGGGCAGCACCTTTGAATAGTGGTATGCCCGGATAAAGGACGTTGCCGCTTCCGGGGAAAGTTCCCGGACAAAGAGAGATTGTTTTGCTTTGATTGTTTCCTCACCTCCAATCGGTCAAATCTTTGCGGTCAGAACACGCACCAGTCTTTACAGTTCCCAAGCTCTATATCCGCAATGAAACGTAAGATAGGATAAACCTGCGGGGGAACAACGGCGTTCCCCAACGTTTTCAGCCGCTTTACACGGTCTTTTTTGTCCTCTGCCAAGCGGGGAATGTCAAGCGGCTCTATTGCCCACAGGTAACGTCCGTCCATTTCGGCGGGAACCCCATGAGCCATTCCACCCATTCGGGATTGAACCGCAGGTTTTCCTCCGCGTTCGGGGATAGGTGGTAGACTGCTTCCGAAAGGGACGCCGCCCAGTAGTTCCCGCTGCTGTTCATTCGCCGGAACGCTCCGTTTGGAGAGATCGTCACCCTTGATACACGGGGTCTTGTCCCGGTGTCGGAAGCAAGGGGCGTGGGAAACATCAGCCCCGACGATAAAAGTTCGTTTGCGCTCATGCCATGCACCGACGGCACAAGCTGGAAGCACGAATGTCCAAACTGCATATCCCGCACTTTCCAAGTCAAAGAGCGTCTTGTGCAGTCCCATGTTGACGAAGTTAGCAACATTTTCGCCAAGCACCCAATTGGGGCGCAGTTCTTTAATGACGCGGCACATCTCCGGCCAGAGGTAACGGGTGTCCTCAAATCCCCGTCGCGGTCCGACAGAGGAAAAGGGCTGGCATGGGAAGCCGCCGGATAAGAGTGTGATTTCTTTTCGTCCTGTCTTTTCAATAAAAGCCTCCTTTGTTACGGTCGTTATGTCCCGGAAACGCGGCACAAGCGGCCAGTGCTTTTCAAGGACAGCGGTTGGATAGTCCGCCCATTCGCACTGGCATACGGTGGTAAACCCTGCGGCTTCTGCCGCAAGGTCAATGCCGCCGATACCCGTAAACAGACTGAAATGTGTTAAGGGTTTCATGCGCCTGCCACCTCCTCCGGTTTGGTTGTCATTACTTTGTAAAGCTCGGTATCTTTCGGGAAACGGTCAATGAATGGCAGCACCACATTTCCGTAAAAGATAAGTCCCTCGCCCGCTTCGGAGTGGGTCACATATTTCATCTGCTGCGGGGAGATATTGAGCTGCTTTGCAAGGATAGCCCGGTCGCCTGCCGCCTGATTGAGCATGAGGACAAAATCGGAGTTTTCAAAGATATTTTCTACCTCGCGGGAAGAAAGCAGGTCTTTGACGTTCTGCGTTATGGCGGTCGGTATGCCGCCCCATTTACGAAAACGCTTCCAAATCTCCACGGAATAGGCTGCGGTCTGTTCCTCTTTGAGCAGCAAATGAAATTCGTCCATGTAGTAGCGGGTGGATTTCTTTTCTGCGCGGTTTACGGTCACTCTGTTCCACACCTGATCCTGCACAATGAGCATACCTAACTTTTTGAGCTGCTTTCCAAGCTGCTTAATGTCAAAGCAGACAAGGCGGTTTGTCAGTTCCACGTTGGTACGGTGGTTAAAGACATTGAGAGAACCGGAAACATACAGCTCCAATGCTGCCGCAATGCGGGCGGCTTCGGGTTCTGGCTGTTTCAATAGCTCGTCGTAAAGGTCGCCCAAGATAGGCATTTTCGCCGGGTTGGGGTCAGCAAGGAACGGTCGGTAAACATTTCTCACGGCACGGTCAATGACGGTCTTTTCTACGGGCTGCAAGCCCTCCTTACCGCCAATGACAAGCTCGCATAGGGACAGGATAAAATCGGATTTCAGCGCAAGCGGGTTGTCGTCCTCGGAGTAGTTGAGGTTAATATCCATAGGATTTACATACTGCGGTTTTCCGTCAATACCCCTGCCGGTCGGGGACAGCCGGATAACCTGTCCGTTCAGCCGCTGCACAAGGGAAAAATACTCGGCTTCCGGGTCACAGATAATAATGTCGTCGTCGGTAATGAGAAAGGCGTTTGTCATTTCACGCTTCGCCGCAAAGGATTTACCGCTGCCCGGTGTTCCAAGTATCAGCCCGTTTGGATTTTTGAGCTGCTTTCGGTCGCAGAGTATCATGTTGTTGCTTAGTGCGTTCAGCCCGTAGTACAATGCTGCGCCCGTCTGAAAAAGCTCCTGCGTGATAAAGGGAATGAAAATAGCGGTGCTTGATGTGGTCAGTCCCCGCTGAATGGGGATAAGGTTTTCCCCAAGCGGAATACTGCTCATAAAGCCCGCTTCCTGCATATAGTCAAGACGGGTCAAAGCGCAGTTGTTTTTCTGTGCAATGCCCGCCGTGGCGAATATGTCATTATCCAGTTTTCGCTTCGTGTCTGCCATGTTCACCACAAGGAACGTCAAGAGAAACATTCGCTCGTTGCGGCTCTGTAAGTCCTGCAAGAGATTTTTCGCTTCGCTGCCGAATGTGGCAAGGTCAGACGGGATTATATCCATGTCATAGCCGCTGCGTACTGCTTTTTTCTGTTCCTCGATTTTCATTTTATCAAGGTCGGTGATCTTTCTCTTAATGGTCTTGATTGCTTCGGTCTGGTCGATACTGCGGATATGCAGATTTACCATAACGCCGTTTTCCAAGTCCAACACATCGGATAAGATACGGTCGTTGAGTTCCGGCGCAAGGATTTCAAAGAACGATACCGCACCGATTTTCTGTCCCATGCGGAAATACCGTCCGTCACCGAAACGGAAAGAGGACGGGGCGATAAAGTCCTTTGTGGTAAGCCCGGACGGGATAAGCCAGTCCCAAGAAAAGCGGAACGGCTCGCCCTGCGGGTGGAAAATGCCATGCAGCACTTCCAAGCGTTCATAGCCCGTCATGGGGCGGGCAGATACGCCAAGCACTTTGAAATTGTTGAGTATGTCGGTTTCAATACGGGCAAGGCGGGATTTTGCCGCGCTCATGCCGTCGGCTTCAATGGAAAATGTGATGTATTTTGCTTTCACAAGTCCGTTGTTGCCCTTTGCAAGCTGATTTTTCAGCATATCCGAATACTCGGTACGGATAGAGTTAAAAGCGTCGTTCTGCACCGGGATATGGATAGCGTTTTCCGCGTCGCTGCCGCGCCCGCCTTGATTGATGAAAGAGAGCTGCACCTGTACGCTTGCGTCAAAGTAGTTGAGAAAATCACACCAGTTTTCAAAAATGGCTGTCTTATCGTCTGCCTGTGCAAGCTGATAGTTGATGTCCTCAAAGGCAACGGTCTTACTGTACCGCTTGCCGGAAACATGGCAGATACCGTCCGGGTACATCTGCACATAGGGAATGGTCTGCTGTGCGGTGTGGGGCTTTCCGTCGCCCTTTGCTTTCTGTATCACTTCCGCGATCTGTTTCTTTTCGGCGCGGGTCAGCTTCCGTTTAGTCTTTTCTGCGGGGCGTTTTGCCTGCGCCTTTTTTTCGGTTGCTTTTTGCAATCGCTGATACCTCCTTTTCCAATTTTGCCTGCCGTTCGATAACGGCATAGAAATTCTGTGTCTGATAGGGGCGTTCCTTTGGTCGGGTAAATTTTGTGTTGATGATGTTTCGTATCACCACTTCAAGGGGCTGCCCGTGTTTTTCATACATGGCAAGGAGAAAGCAGGGAAGCATGACGATAATCATTGCCATTGCCGCCGCGCTTGTCCCTACGCCTCCTTTGAGCAGGAAGAACAGCGGCAAGCCAAGAGCCAACGCCGCCGCAAAGAAAATGAGCTGCCGTTTGGTGAGATTGAACGCCACTTTTGTTTTTACCTTTGTCAAGTCTTTGGGTACGGGTACATACGCCAAGAAAAAACCTCCTTTCGTTAGTGTGCATTAAAGATTGATTTTGCAAGTGCGCCGGTCTTAAACAGGGAGAAACACAGGATAACGGTATAGGCGGCGATTGAAAAAATCGCACTGTGTAAGTTGTCCGCTACCGTCAGCGTGTTCACAAGGACTGCGTAAATGCCGACACATATCATAATGAGGAAGCCTTGAAAACCAAGTGCGAACAGGGATTTTAGGTAGTTGTTTCCTATCTGTCCCCACTCCCGGTTTGTCATCGTTGCAAATGGGATAGGCGATACCGAACAGTAAAGGTAAATCTCAATCATTCTGCCGTAAAGGATAACGGTTATCAGAACAGACATGATTTTCATGCACAAGCTCACAAGGCTTGTTTCCATGACAAGCAAGAGAAGTTCGGGGATTTCCATTGCGTCAAGCCCGTCCTGCATGGACGACAGGGCAGCGGTCACGTCAATGTTCGTGTTGCCGCCAATCACCCCTGCCGCGCCGGAAACGACACGCTGCGCCACGTCAAATACCGCCATGGTAATATCAAAGGTGTGGGTGACAAGGTACACCGCCACCCACGCCTTGAAAAACCACTTAAAAAACATGAACGTGTCCACGTCGTGCATATTGTTCTTTTCCGTTACCATGCTGATAAGCTCCACGCATAGGATGTAGGTAATAACAAGCCCCGCAATGGGGATAATCACATTTTCCGATAAGGTCTGTATCATGGAAAATATGCTTGCGTTCCACCCTTGCGGGGTCTTGCCTACCTCGGTGGCTATCGTGCCGACTTTTTCGTTTACGTCCCCGAACATAGTTGACAGATTACCGTTTATCGCTCCGATAAGGATTTCCTTTATCCATTCGTTAATCGCGTCAAGTATGCTCTGCATAAGCCTTTACCCGTGCTTCTTAACCGAACAAGCCGGAAAGCAGAGGTACAAGGGTCGCACCGATGAGGGCAACACCGCCGCCAGCCATGAGCTGCTTCATGCCCTGCGATTTTGCACCCGGATTGTCGTTGCCGTAGCCCTCCAGCAGATTGATAACACCCCAAATGCCTAAGCCTGCGCCAAGCGCGATAACAAGGGTCTGCAAAACGCCTACTGCCGAATTGAAAAATGCCATATAATATCCTCACTTTCTGCCGCTTTTGCGGCTGTAAAAAATTTGATTTTCTGATTTTGGGTATGAAAAAAGCCGCCTGTCAGATTGATAGGCGGCAAGTCCCCGTGCGGCGTTGGTGCTGCGGCACGGCGGTATTCAGTTGTCATTGCCTGCGGCACTTTGCCGCTTTTCGTCCCCGGTAGGGGCGCGTACCATGTAGCCGGTATTTACTGTCTTTATGGGGTCAACCTCCTTTCCCGGATTATCGGGCGTTTGCGTGGGTCAGATAGTATTGCTCAAAAGCTTCCACATACCGCCGTTTGCGTTCTTCCTCCCAGCGTTCCATTTCCTGCGCCAGTTCCACAAGTTCACGCATGGCTGCAATCATCTGCCGTTTTGCGACTTTCTTTTTGATACGTTTATTCATGGTCTGTCCTCCTGTAAATAAATGATGTTTGATTTTGCCCGGTTCTTTTCATACAGGGCTTCGCACCTTGCGATAAACTGTTTCCGTTCAGCCTGCTGCTGCATTTCCTCCCGGTGCAGCTTTGCAGGCTGTTCTGTGATGATCAGCCGCAAGCGCGGTCTGTTTCCTGCGTTACTCATGGTTTGTATCCCCGGTCAAATCGTCTGCGTCGATTTCGTAGTAGTCAAAGGCTTCGTCCGGCTTTACGATAACGGGACGGCGTTTGATATGCTTTTCCATGTCAAAGGCGTTCTTCGGGTCAGCGTCGGAAAGATACTTATACTTCGGGTGCTTCGTTATATCGAATTTATCCGAAAAGAACGGACGCACACCGCGTAGCTGCAAGATACATTTTCCTCCGTCCATCACGGCAATCTCGTCCTGTGACATAAGCTCCTTTCCCAACTTTTGGTAGTTCAAGCCGTAGGATTTCTGATTGCTGCGGGTTTCGGAAGTGTTAAAGCTGTCAATGGTTTCTTTCCCCAAAAGCTCCGACATTTCTTTGAGCGTCGTTTTTTCCTTGCCGCCCAAAAACAGGGTCGTATCGCAGTTGCCGACTATGGTATCGGCATTGTCCTTGTAGATTGCCTTTAGCTGTGATTGGCTCTGCAAAATGATCGACGCGGAGATTTCACGGCTTCGGATAGTGGCAATGAGCTTTTCAAACTTCGGTATCTGTCCGATATTCGCAAATTCGTCAAGCAGGCAGCGTACATGAACGGGAAGCCTGCCGCCGTATTCGTCGTCGGCTTTATCACACAAGAGATTGAAAAGCTGTGTGTAAAGGATAGACACGACAAAGTTAAAAGTGTCGTCCGTATCGCTGATAATGACAAACAGGGCAGTCTTGCGGTCGCCTATGGTGTCAAGTTCCATTTCGTCGGTTTCCATTAACTCGCGCAGTTCCCGTATGTCAAACGGGGCAAGTCTGGCACCGCAGGAAATGAGGATAGAACTTCTTGTCTTTCCGGCGGACAGCAGAAATTTTTTATACTGCCTTACCGCAAAATGTTCCGGGTCTTTTTCCTCCAAGCGTTCAAACATGAGGTCTACCGGGCTTTGAAATTCCGGGTCGTCCTCGCGGGCTTCCGACGCATTTATCATTTCAAGCAGCGTCGTGAAGTTCTTTTCCGCTTCCAGGGCTTCATACCAGATGTAGCCGATAAGGGCGCAGTAAAAGAGCCGTTCCGACTTCACCCAAAAATCCTCGCCGGATTTTTCCCCGTCGCCTTTGGTGTTGGCGATAATGGTATTTACCAGTTTCAAAATATCCTTTTCGCTGCGGATATAGGCAAAGGGATTGTACCGCATGGATTTTTTGAAATTTATCGTGTTCAGCACCTTTATCCGGTAGCCGCCCCGCTGCAAGAGCTTTCCGCACTCGACTAAAACCGTACCTTTCGGGTCAGTCACAACGTAGGAGCTGTGCATTTGCATGAGGTATGAGGTAGGCACCCTGCGCCTTGCTGACTTTCATCAGTAGGTTTCAGGGAGCCGCCTCCCAAACCGGACGTACACCTCTCAGCGTATCCGGCTTTCCATGAATCACCTTGATTCTTTGGTTTCGTGTAAGAGTTCAAAGCAGTCAGGGCAGAGAGCCAGAGATTTTCTTCTCATTTTCAGTATTTTCTGCTCAAATATATCCCTGCCTTTCAGCGATTTCAGCGTTCTTACGTGGTGCATACATAAATAGTCTGCATGTTCCCCGCAAATCTCGCATACTCCGGCTTTTATGCGGTTTACTATCGTGTGCCTGCTGTCATATTTCCTATAACTCGGCATAACGTCTGCCACATTGTCATAGCCGTCGCTGTGCTTTCTGAATCCATCATGGTAAAATTCGCAGTATTTACGTCCCTTAGTTGTATCGTATGGGATTCTCAGTACTCCGTTTACCATGTGCCGCTTCTTAATAACACTGACATTCGTTCTGTGCTTTCCTGCCAGAGTTTTTAACATGCTGTACCGCACCATGTAGTAATACTTGTGCAATGCGCCTACGTTTTCTGCTATCCGATAGAAGTTATATAACCCTCGAATTTCGGAATTGAAAGTAGACACAATCTCTGCATCGCTGCGGTTCATCAGGTCTTTCCTTGGCATAGGACGCCACATTTCTTTGCCTGTGTCATTGTTGCGTTTCACCTGTATCGCTCCCCGTTCCATCGCTTTTTTAATCCATTTTTCTTTCGGCATATACAGGAATACTTTTCCATACCACACCCGTTTCATGTCGCCGTTTTTACAACGCTTCATGTTCTTGGAATGGATTACTTTGAAATCGTACCCCAGATAGCGTACCGGCTTACTGGAATGGGTGACTTTCGTCTTTTCCTCGGACATTTCCAAATGCAGTTTTTCTTGGAGAAAGATTTTTACATCTTCCTTGATTTTTTCTGCGTCCTTTTTGGAGCCGATAACGCCAATTACAAAATCATCGGCGTAACGGTTGTACTGGATTTTCTTGAAGCCTTCCTCAAACGGATTGTAATAGTGCTGATTCATCTTCTTCCTTCTGGAATCCTTAAATTCTTTTACCAGTTCAGGAGTTGATTTTTCTGCGCCCATTAACGCTTTACGTGCCTTTCTGTATCTCCGGGACGCCCGCTCGTATTCTCTGGTCGTCCTTCTGCGTTCTGGCTCGCAATCATACTTTTCTTTGTATTCCTGCATATAGTTGTCCAGTTCGCTGAGGTAGATGTTTGCACATATCGGACTGATACCGCTGCCCTGCGGAACACCGGAGTAGGTGCAGTTGTACTGCCATTGTTCCATATATCCGGCTTTCAGGAACTTCCAGATTAGACCGATAAAAGCCTCGTCTGAAATCCTTTTCCGCAGTAATTCAACCAACACATGATGGTCGAAGTTATCAAAGCACGCCTTAATGTCTCCCTCGACAATCCATGTAACACCTGTGAAGTTTTTCTTCACTTGCGTAAGTGCCGTGTGACAGCTTCTTTTTGGTCTGAAACCGTGTGAATTGTTGCTGAATGTCGGCTCATAGATTGCTTCAAGAATCATTCTGACCACTTCCTGCACTAACTTATCATCAGTAGAAGTGATTCCCAACGGGCGAAGTTTCCCGTTCTTTTTAGGAATGTACTTTCTTTTTGCAGGCTTTGGCTGATATGTCCTGTTGCGTATGGATTCAATAATCCGGTTAATTCTCGGCAGGCTCATGTTGTCCAGCGTCTGCCCGTCTACCCCCTGCGTCATGCTCCCCTGCGATTTCGCAATGTTCGCATATGCAAGGAGATAGAACTCTGGATTGTATAGGTTGCGATATAATCTTTCATATTTGTTGTTACTTACACTTGCCTTTTCTTCAAGGCTTTTCAAGACATGAATCGGATTTCTCATAGTGTCTCACACACCATCCTTTCTGTTTTGAAAATGATTCACTGTTCCCCTTTGCCATGTAGACGGCTTTCCCGTCCGCAGACTACTATGGGAACTCTGTTGCCATGGTGAATATTCAGAACCCCGCATTTCAGCGTTTTCATAGCCTTTCGGCATTTCACTTTAGGCAATCCCCGTTTAGTACGGTATAAACAAGCGTTCCACGTTGTCGGTATGTGACGTTCGCCTTTTTCCACTTTCCCGTGGCTGAACCTGCTCCGAGTATCAGCAGCCGCATAGCCAAACAATGCGACTGTCAGGAACACTGACGAGTACAACCTCTCTACGTCAGGGGTACGCTCTTGGTCCCGATTTCAGGCTGTCATTCAAGCAGTCTAGCTTCCATCCTCATACGTGGATTTTCATTCCGTCACGCCGGCGCTTCTGAGGCTTCAGCGCCCCGTGTCCTCCGTCATGCTATGGTCGCCCTCCGGTTTCCCTTTTGGGGTAAGACGGGGAATGATAGGTTGCGGCACAATGCCGCTTGATACTTTTACCTACTACTTGCTCAAGGTAGGATTTATACCGCCCTTACGGGCGCACTTGGTTTAACGAAAAAGCGGGTCTTGCCGCTGCCGCTTCCTCCGATAACAAGGATATTTTTGTTTCTTGCATACTTTGGCTGCTTCGGGCGGCTGCTCATCATCAGCCGTTCGGTCTGTGTCAAAAGCACGTTGTTTTCAAATATCGGGTCAATATAGGGCTTGATGTCCTCGGCGTTTCCCCAACGTGCCGAACCATACTCCACGCCTTTCCGATATTTCTTTGCGTTCTTGCCTTTGGCGTAAACGATAAGCCGGACAAGGACAGCCCCGGCAATGCCAACAAGAATATCTGTATCGTGAAAACTCGGCACAAGGGAATGAAAGGCGGCGGTAAATCCGTCACCGATACCCAAGAGCTTTGCGGAAAGGTCTGTGCCCGGTGCAAGTCTTACCGCCTGTGCCGCTTTGTCAAAGAGATAGACAAACAGCAGATACGGGAGATTGGGAAGTACCAGCTTTTTCAAGTTTACGTTGTTCATCGTTCAATCCCCCTGTCTTTGTTCTTTACCTGTGCCCGCTGTGCGTTCAGAGCTGCCGCCTTTTCCTTGAAGTCGGACAGCACCTTTCGGATAGAGGGTTTTTGTTCCTGCGTCAGCTTCTTTGCGGAAAACTCCTTAAATGCCGCGGTCAGCACGTCCGCGTCCCTGCCTTTGAAAAACACAAGATACCGGGGCGGTGTTTCCGTCATGTCCTTTTTCAGCGCAAAGTCGATATGATACTTTTTCGCTGTACTTTCAAAGGCTTTGATGTTCTCCCCGGTGATCTCAATGTTGGAAACGCCCGCGTTCTGCTTCATAAGCTGCTTTAGGGTCTGCTTGCCCTTTGGGGGCTTGCCTTGCTGCCGCTTCATTTCTTCAAGCAGCTTTTTCATAGCCTTTTGCAGCATGACAGCAGTTAGCTTTGCCCCTCGGATAGACAGGGCAACGATTTTTTCATTTACCTGTTCCTGCATTTGTTCCTCCTTTCGTGGGGGAGTGGTGGTTTAGGGCGGCACACCGCTTTTCGGTACGTCGCGGGCATGAAAAAAGGGACAGCCAATTTCCCGGTTGCCCCATAGTGTGCCGTGCATTAAATTCTTACCCGCAAGCCGTTCAAGTTCTCGGCTCGGATACCGACAAGATACCAGTTGTCGCCGTACTCAATCCGGGTCGGCTTCCATTTACCGCCTGCGAACACCTCCAAGCACTCGCCGCAATGCAAGCCGCCGTAGTAGTCGGCAAGGTCAAAGCGAATGTCGTAGCGGTCGGTCTGTTCGTCAAAAATCAATGCTCCTGTTTTCTGTGCCATAGAAAAATCCTCCTTTTGTGGTATTACAGGCTTTCGCCCGGTTTGCATGAGTAGTCCGGAAAGCCGGATTTCGGTTTATTCCATGCGTCGCTTGCCATGTCGTGCGACACAAGGGACGTGTAATAATTACCGATTGTGGACGGTGCATTGAACAACGCCGCCTTTAGGTACTGCTTGATGTTGCGGATTTTCGTTGTGTTCTCCCGCATACAGTCAAGAACAAAGCGGATATGTTCGCTGTCCAGTTTCATAAATTTGCTTTTTACAAGCTCTGCCGGGTAGTCGTCCCCGGCAACACGGATTGTACTGCGCTTCGTGCAGACAGTTTCAAGGATAAGGTCAACGATTTCGTTGATACGGTCAGCTTCAAGGTGGTTATCCTGCAAGAGAATGTCATAGCTGATATTGTCCTTGATAATTTCCTCATACACTCGGTATGCGTCGTTCCATTCCGTTTGTTTCCTTTCCGGCGCAGCCGCCGTGTCCCCGTAAGGCAGGGGATTTAGGGAATGGATAGGAATGGAATGGGTACTTGATAAATCCGTATTTGATTTTTCTTTTTTTGGTAAGTCAGTTCTTTGTATCTCTTTATTTAATTGCATTGGATTTTCCGACGTCGGATTACCCGGTATCGGATTTTCCAATATCGGTTTCCCCGGTGTTGGATTTTCCAATATCGGGTTTTCCAACTGCGGCGGTTGCGGCTGCTCGTAAATGGTGTATTCAATCGCTGTCATTTTGCCTTTCTCGTCGCGTCCCTGCCGCCTTGTGATATATCCGGCTTTTTCAAGCTCCCATATCGCAGTACGGATAGCGTCGATACTTTCTCGGTTGATGTAGGACAGCCCCGCAAGGGTATAGTCCCAATCCTCCGGCAAGGACAGCATTTGCGATAACAGCCCCTTTGCCTTTAGGGACAGCTCCTTGTTGCGCAGGTGGTGGTTGCTCATTACGGTGTAGCCTGTGTTGCGTTCCACTCGGAAAACTGCCATTATGGTTCACTCCTTTATTTCGGATTTGTTACGCAGTAGAACGGCGATTTTGAGGGATAAGGTATAAACACCTTGCCTTGTCAAAACTGCGTCTGCAAAGCCTTACATATCAAGGCTCATTTTTCCCCTACTGCGTAACATGAGGGTAAAAAAATAGCGGCGTTCCTGTTCTCCTTGTGGGAGTGAGAAACGCCGCCTGTGCGGTACATCATTTTATTTGTTCTATTATGCCGTATGGTCTTATCCGTAGAAACTTATAAGCGTACTGTTTATCAATAAAAATTGCATTGGGCTCTAATCTTCAACTACAAATCTACGCCCATTTCTACGCCCAAATGGCATTAAATTATGTGATTTTACATAGAGCTTTATACTTTAATGATTTCAAAAAACCTTGCAACCATGCGGTTTTGCGGACTTTTATAGAGGTATATAGATTTATGAAAAAAGGTCAATTTATTACGATACCTAATTTCATAATTCATTACCTTCCTGTAATTTTATTATCTATTGATTCCATCCACATTTCAGAGATCGGACTCAAAATGACATAATAACTATGTTTTTTTAGGTTGATTTTTTTCTGTAACTAATATAGAATAGCATATTATCCATAAAAATAAAAGAGTCAAACTGAACTTGCTCCTGATTTTGTCGAATTATGGTCGAATATGTCGGGCGAATCTGTTTGATTTTTGGCATATCACGGGGTAAAATAAAGAAAACATGAAAGGAGAAAACAATGGCAAATACGGCAGATATTAGTTTTGTGCATTTGGGGATTACCATCGACCATTTGCAGAACAGTATCTCGATATTTGGATTCCGCATAGCGTTTTACGGGATTATCATTGGGATTGGAATACTGGCTGGTCTCTGGGTTGCGACGAGCGACGCGAAAAGGAGGGGACAGGACCCTGATATATATCTGGATTTTGCCCTGTATGGAATTATCTTTTCTATTATAGGAGCTCGTATCTATTACGTCATTTTTGACTGGGAGAATTACAGGGACAACCTGATTCAGATCTTTAACTTAAGGGCAGGCGGACTGGCTATATACGGCGGGGTAATTGCCGCGGTCATTACGCTGACTGTCTATACCAGAAAGAAAAAGCTTTCTTTCTTTTCAATGGCTGACAGCGGCTGCCTTGGACTGATAACCGGACAGATTATAGGAAGATGGGGAAACTTCTTTAACTGTGAGGCGTTTGGCGGATATACGGACAGCCTTTTTGCCATGAGAATCAGAAGAGCGCTGGTCAACGAAAGCATGATATCCCAGGATCTGTTAAACCATCTGATTGTGAAGGACGGTGTCGAATATATACAGGTACATCCGACCTTTCTATATGAATCAGTCTGGAACCTGGGGGTATTGGCATTCATGCTGTGGTATCGCAAACGTAAGAAGTTTAATGGGGAAATGCTTCTTATTTACCTGCTGGGATATGGTCTGGGGAGAGTCTGGATCGAAGGGCTCAGAACGGACCAGCTTATATTCTTTAACACGGGAATTGCTGTATCCCAGGCATTGTCATTGGTATTAGTAGTGATATCAGCTTTGGTGCTCATCTGGAAACACAGACAGATACGATTAAAGAGCAAAGGAGAAGACTGATATGATATCAAAAGAAGAGCTGATCTGCAAGATCGAAGAGGCAAGAGATAAATTAAACAGAAGTATTGACACCGAGCAGGACAGCGGCACTGTCTATAAAAGAAGTGTGGAGCTGGATCAACTGATAGAACAATATATAGTAGCCGGATATTAAGGACACAGTATATCTAGAGGCGATAACGAACTCATACGTTATCGCCTTATTTTTTTCTTCTTTTTTGGAAAATTACCTTGCTATTTCCTTACAAATGTACTAAAATTAATCTACAAGTGGTGGAAAGTGGTACAAAGTGGTAGAGAATGGAGGAAGAGTGGTGTAAACTCTCTCTCCGATGTACAAGCAGGTGATTAGTATGTTCATGGGCGAATACAATCATACAGTCGATGCAAAAGGGCGTCTGATCGTCCCATCGAAGTTCAGAGAACAGCTTGGTGAAGAGTTCGTCGTGACGAAGGGCTTGGATGGCTGTTTATTTGTGTATGACAACGAAGAGTGGAAAGCCCTTGAAGAAAAATTAAAAAGCCTGCCGCTGACCAACACAAACGCCAGAAAGTTTAACAGATTCTTTCTGGCCGGTGCATCTTCCTGTGAAGTGGACAAGCAGGGAAGGATTCTCCTTCCGGCTGTGCTCCGTGAGTTCGCGGGTATCGAAAAGGATGCAGTGCTTGTGGGTGTAGGAAGCCGCATTGAAATCTGGAGCAAGGATGCGTGGACAGCAGCCAATACATATGATGATATGGAAGAAATCGCTGAGAATATGGAAGGACTTGGAATATGATGTTTGAACACAAGTCAGTGCTGCTTTACGAAGCCATTGACAGCCTGAATGTAAAACCAGATGGAATTTATGTGGATGGAACGCTTGGGGGCGGAGGACATGCTCTGGAAGTATGCAGACGCCTCGGGGAATACGGAAGATTAATCGGAATTGACCAGGATGCGGACGCCATCGCGGCGGCATCGGAGCGGCTTCGTGACTATGAAGACAGAGTTACGATCGTGAGAAGCAATTACGAAGAGATACAATCGGTACTAAAGGATTTAGGGATCGAAAAGGCAGACGGCATTTATCTGGATCTTGGAGTTTCCTCCTACCAGCTGGACACACCGGAACGGGGATTTACGTACCGGGAGGAGGACGCTCCGCTGGATATGAGGATGGATCAGAGAAATACACGGACGGCCGCCGATATCGTGAATACGTACAGCGAATTTGACTTATACAGAATAATCCGTGACTACGGAGAGGACAAGTTTGCTAAGAATATCGCAAAACATATCGTGAGGGCCAGAGAGACAAAACGGATTGAGACTACAGGAGAATTAACAGAGATTATTAAGGAAGCGGTTCCCGCAAAGGTTCGTGCGGTGGGCGGTCATCCTTCAAAGAAGACGTTCCAGGCGATCCGGATCGAACTGAATCAGGAACTGGAGGTTTTAAATAATTCTATTGATACGATGATCGACTTATTGAACCCGGGTGGAAGGCTGGCTGTTATCACCTTCCATTCGCTGGAAGACAGAATCGTAAAGATTCGCTTCCGTAATAATGAGAATCCCTGTACCTGTCCGCCGGATTTTCCAGTCTGTGTCTGCGGCAAAGTCAGCAAAGGCCGGGTAATCACCAGAAAACCTGTTGTACCGTCAGAAGAAGAGATTAACGGGAACAAGAGATCGAAGAGTTCGAAGCTTCGAGTATTTGAGCGGATTTAAAAAGGGAGGAAAAGAGCATGGCTGCTAGAAAGAATGTGCATTCTTACCGTAGTGCTGCCTACGTACAGGGAAATGCTGTCCGTAAGCTGGAACCTGAGCGCGTACCGGTAAGACGTTCACCAGATGAAGTACGCCGTCCGGCTGTAAACCATAAAGTCAGACGGAACCGTGAAAAAGCCTTACAGATGGATTTGCCTTATGTAATTATGCTGACCATCGCAGCAGTCTGTACGCTCTATTTGTGTGTGAATTATCTGCATCTTCAGTCTTCCATCACGACGCGGATTCATACGATTGAGAACCTGGAAGCGGAGCTGGAGATGTTAAAGACTGAGAACGATGCCCTGCAGACGAACATTAATACTTCCGTTGATTTGGACCATGTATACAAAGTTGCCACAGAGGAACTTGGCATGGTCTACGCCAATAAAAATCAGATTCTTCAGTATGATAAGACGGAAAGTGAGTATGTAAGGCAGAATGAAGACATCCCGAAACACTAAGCATAAAAATAGAAAAACGAAGATATTTCCAAGATACATGCAGGAAAAGCTGGCGATTACCGTCTTGGTAGTTACGCTGGCTTTGTTTGCATTGGTTATGGTCTTATACGATTTGATGACCAACAAAAAGGATGATTTTAACCAGATCGTCCTGTCACAGCAGGAGTATGACAGCCGTACCATTCCGTTCCGGCGGGGCGATATTCTGGACCGCAACGGAACGTATCTGGCGACGAGTGAGAAGGTGTATAATCTGATCCTGGATCCCAAGCAGATTATGTCGGACCCGGATGCCTACTTAGAGGCATCGGTAAGCGCCCTGGTGGACTGCTTCGGTTACGACCGGACGGAGATGATGAATCTGATCAATGAGAAAAAGGACAAATACTATATCCGCTATGCCAAACAGCTGACTTACGATCAGAAAGAAAATTTTGAGAAGTATAAGGACCAGAAGAGAGATGAGTTCAAGAAGGCCGGAGACGGAAAGGGCATTCGCGGAATCTGGTTTGAAGATGAATATAAGAGAATCTATCCCTACAATTCTGTGGGCTGCAATGTGATCGGCTTTGCCAGAGACGACGGCATGGACGGAAGCGGCGGGATCGAGCAGTACTACAACTCCACGCTGATGGGAACCAACGGCAGGGAGTACGGCTATTTAAATGACGATTCCAATCTGGAGCGGGTCATCAAACCGGCGTCCAACGGCAATACGGTCGTTTCCACGATTGATACCAACGTTCAGAAGATTGTTGAGAAGTATATTACGGAATGGGAACAGGAAGTCGGAAGCAAACGGGTGGGGGTTATCGTCATGGATCCCAATAATGGTGAGGTCCTGGCTATGGCCAACGATAAGTCTTTCGATTTAAACAATCCCAGACAGCTCCGTCCGGAGTATACGGACGATGTGGTGAAGCAGCTGGGCATTCAGGAGGCTATCGACGATTACCGCAGAAAAAATAAGGACGCGGAACCTCTGACAGAGGACAACGTTTACGCCCACTACTCCAACGATGAGATCATGTCCCTCGGAAAGCAGGTGGCGTGGAATCAGACGTGGCGTAATTTCTGTATCAGCGACGGGTTTGAGCCGGGTTCCACTGCCAAGATCTTTACGGTGGCGGCGGCGCTGGAGGAAGGCGCTATCACCGGCAATGAGACGTATACGTGTAACGGTAAGCTGGAGATCGGAGGCTGGCCCATCAGCTGTGTGAACCGGTACGGTCACGGCGATTTAACGGTGGAGCAGGGTCTGATGAAGTCGTGTAATGTCGTTATGATGCAGATCGCCCAGAAAGTGGGAAAGCAGAAATTCTACAAATACCAGCAGCAGTTTGGCTTCGGCTCCAAGACCGGTATCGATCTTCCCGGCGAGGCGGACAACAAGGCTCTTATGTATACTGCGGAGACCGCTGATCCGGCATCTCTTGCAACCAACGCCTTCGGGCAGAACTTTAACTGCTCCATGATTCAGATGGCGGCAGCCTACTGTTCGGTCATCAACGGCGGATCGTATTATGAACCCCATGTGGTGAAGCAGATTTTAAATGAACAGGGATCGATTGTGAAAAAGATGGATCCGGTACTGGTTCGTGAGACTGTTTCGGAATCCACCACAAAGTTTATTAACGAGGCTCTCTATAAGACGGTAAACGCCCAGGGCGGTACCGGCTCTGCCGCCAGGGTGGAAGGCTATAAAATCGCAGGTAAAACAGGAACTGCTGAGAAGGTAGGGCGTGACAAGAAAAACTATGTCGTATCCTTCTGCGGCTATGCACCTGCCGATAATCCCCAGGTTCTTGTATATGTGGTCGTGGATGAGCCGCATGTGGAAGAACAGGCTCACAGTACGTATGCCAGCGGAATCTTTCAGAAGATTATGACAGAGATTCTTCCTTATTTAAATATATTCCCGGATACGGATATTACGCCGTCACTTCCGGAGGGCGGGCAGGCAGAACTGCCATCCGAAGAGGGAATCACCAGCTCCACAGAAGGTTCTTCAGAAGAATCCACGGAGGAGAGCACAGAAGCGGGAACACTGGAAAATGGAGAGACGATTCCGCCGGAGGCTCTCGATCCTTCCGAGGAAGCGGTAATCGGTCCAAGCGAAGAGGCAGGCTACGGCCTTCCGGGCGCGCTGCCGGGACAGACGAATCCGGTGCGGCTGCCTCAGACCAGCTCCTCGTCCGCAGAAGCTTCCGAAACGGAGACAAAGGGAGAATAAAAGTACAGGAATTTCATATACTGTAACAATGATGACGGTGGAGCAGCGTATGAATTCTAATAAAACACATCACAGAGAGAAGATAGCCATCCTGTTTTTCCTGTTATTTCTTGCCATGACAGGTCTAATGGGGCGGCTGTTTTTTCTTATGATATTTCAGTCCGCCCATTACAGCGCCATGGCGGAGGACTTGCATGAAAGAGAGAGAACGATCAAAGCGGCCAGAGGCAACATCATTGATGCCAATGGAACCGTCATCGCCACCAACAGGACAGTCTGCACCATTTCGGTCATCCACAATCAGATCGAAGAGCCGGATCAGGTGGTGTCGGTTTTAAGCAAAGAACTGGGAATCGAGGAAGATGCTGTCAGAAAAAAGGTGGAAAAGTACAGTTCCAGGGAGATTATTAAGACCAATGTGGACAAAGCCCTGGGCGATCAGATCAGAACGTACCACTTGGCGGGGGTGAAGGTGGATGAGGATTACAAACGGTACTATCCATACGACAGCCTGGCCTCCAAGGTGCTGGGGTTCACGGGAGGAGATAACCAGGGGATCATTGGGCTGGAGGTTAAGTACGAGGATTACTTAAAGGGGATGAACGGGAAGATCTTAACCATGTCCGACGCGGCAGGCATCGAGATTGAAAACGCAGCGGAGGACCGGATCGAACCCATCGCCGGACAGGATTTACACGTAAGCCTTGATGTGAACATCCAGAAGTACTGCGAGCAGGCGGCGTACCAGGTGATGGAGAAAAAGGGCGCAAAGCGGGTCTCCGTCATCGTTATGAATCCGCAGAACGGGGAGATCATGGCTATGGTGAGCGCTCCGGAATTTAACTTGAATGATCCGTTTACGCTTCCGGAGGACCCGGGAAATGTGAGCGCCAAGGAGAAACAGGAGCTGTTAAACCAGATGTGGAGAAACCCCTGCATCAACGATACTTACGAGCCGGGATCCACGTTTAAGATCGTGACGGCTGCAGCGGGCCTGGAAGCGGGAGTGGTGAATCTGGAAGACCATTTCTCCTGTCCGGGGTTCCGGATTGTGGAAGACAGAAAGATCCGGTGTCACAAAGTGGGGGGCCACGGTTCCGAGACCTTTCTGCAGGGGATGATGAATTCCTGCAACCCGGTTTTAATCGATGTGGGGCAGCGGCTGGGCGTGGACAATTACTATAAGTATTTTGAACAGTTCGGCCTGAAGGGAAAGACGGGAATCGATCTGCCCGGTGAGGCCGCAACGATCATGCACAAGAAGGAGAACATGGGGCTGGTGGAGCTTGCCACGGTTTCCTTCGGCCAGTCGTTTCAGATTACACCCATGCAGCTGATTACCACGGCCTCGGCCATCGTAAACGGAGGCACCCGGGTTACGCCTCATTTTGGCGTTCAGGCGGTCAGCGCGGACGGCGAGGTGATTCACAACTTTACCTATCCGGTGAAGGAGGGAATCGTTTCGGCGGAGACGAGCGAAACCATGCGTTATATTCTGGAAAAGGTCGTCTCTGAGGGAAGCGGAAAAAAGGCGTATCTGGAGGGGTACCGCATAGGCGGAAAAACGGCTACATCGGAAAAACTTCCGAGAAGCCTAAAGAAATACATTTCTTCTTTTATTGGCTTTGCACCGGCGGATAATCCGTCCGTAATCGCTCTGATTACCATCGATGAACCACAGGGAATCTACTACGGCGGAACCATTGCGGCGCCTGTCATTGCCGACATTTTTAAGAATATTCTGCCTTATCTGGGAATTGAAGCAACAGAGGAAAAAACTGTTTCCTCGTTTCGATTCTATAGTTGATTATTCAGGAAAAAAGACGTATACTACTAACTGTGCCCCATTTTGCTGAACGAAGCGGGGGGACTGACTGCTGTTTTAAAAGTACGAATACATAAAATATTGAGGTGTGACATGATTAACGAGACGATACTGGCGATTATCATAGCGTTTGCCATAAGCGCGATACTGTGCCCCATAGTAATACCATTTCTTCACAGATTAAAATTTGGCCAGCAGGTCCGGGAAGAGGGACCGGAAAGCCATTTGAAAAAGCAGGGTACTCCCACGATGGGCGGCCTGATTATCCTGACCAGCATCATCATTACTTCTCTGTTTTACGTGAAGGATTATCCGAAGATCATTCCGATTCTGTTCATGACCGTTGGTTTTGGTATTGTGGGTTTTCTGGATGATTATATCAAGATCGTTATGAAACGCTCCGAAGGGCTTAAGCCTTTGCAGAAGATAATCGGCCAGTTTATCATCACAGGCGTCTTTGCATACTATCTTCTGAACTCGAAGGCGGTGGGAACGAGTATGCTGATACCGTTTACCGGCGGTTTTGAACACGGTCTCTATCTGGACCTCGGGATCTTCTTTGTGCCGGTCCTGTTCTTTATTGTGCTGGGAACCGACAACGGCGTGAACTTTACCGACGGACTCGACGGACTCTGTACCAGCGTGACGATTCTGGTGGCGACCTTCTTAACGGTGGTGGCTTTGGGAGAGAAGGCCGGGATCAGCCCGATTACAGGCGCGGTCGTAGGAAGCTTACTGGGATTTCTGCTGTTTAACGTCTATCCGGCCAGAGTGTTTATGGGAGATACCGGTTCCCTGGCGCTCGGCGGGTTTGTGGCATCCAGCGCGTATATGATGCAGATGCCGATTTTTATCGCGATCATTGGATTTATCTATCTGGTGGAGGTTCTGTCAGATATTATACAAATTACGTATTTCAGAAAAACAGGCGGAAAGAGATTTTTTAAGATGGCGCCGATCCATCATCATTTTGAGATGTGCGGCTGGTCTGAGACCAGAGTTGTAGCTGTTTTTTCGATTGTGACGGCGATTCTCTGCCTGCTGGCATACCTTGGACTGTAAAGAAGGAGAGTAACCTATGAGTCAGAAAATATTAGTTGCAGGGAGCGGAAAGAGCGGTATTGCCGCTTCGAAAATGGCGCTCGATACAGAACACGAAGTGATTCTCTACGACAGCAATGAGGCGCTTGATGCGGAGGCGGTCCGGGGGCAGTTTAAAGAGGACGAGGCAATAGAAGTGCTCCTTGGGGAACTGAAAAAAGAGTCATTAAAGGACGTGGGCCTCTGTGTCATCAGTCCCGGAATCCCGCTTGACGCACCGTTTGTCGAAGTGCTTAAGGCGTGTGAGATACCGGTATGGAGCGAGATTCAGCTCGCTTACCACGATGCAAAGGGAAAGCTGGCTGCCATAACGGGGACAAACGGAAAGACGACCACGACATCTCTGGTGGGAGAGATCCTGAGTGCATACTATAAAGAGGTGTTTGTAGTAGGAAATATCGGAACGCCGTACACCTCCACTGCACTCCGCACCACGGATCAGTCTTATACGGTAGCGGAGATCAGCAGCTTTCAGCTGGAAACCATCACGGATTTCAGACCGGATGTGAGCGCGATCCTGAATATTACGCCGGATCATTTAAACCGCCATAAGACGATGGACTGTTACATAAACGTAAAAGAACGCATTGCAGAGAATCAGACAAAGGAGGATGCCTGCATCCTCAATTACGATGATCCGGTCCTGCGCCGGTTCGGGGAGACCATTGCTCCGAGAGTCATCTATTTCAGCAGCAGGGAACTGCTTCCTGAGGGAATCTGTCTGGATGGCGACATGATCATACGCAACCACGACGGCGTGCGCATGGAGATTATCAATATCCATGATATGAACCTGCTGGGCCGCCACAACCACGAGAACGTTATGGCCGCAGCCGCTATAGCCATGGAACTGGGCGTTCCGCTGGAGACCATACAGAGCGTGATCCGGGATTTTAAGGCAGTGGAACACCGGATCGAGTTCGTGGCGGAGAAGGCGGGCGTAAAGTACTATAATGACTCCAAGGGAACGAATCCAGACGCGGCGATCCAGGCGGTAAATGCCATGCCGGGTCCCACGATTTTGATTGCGGGAGGCTACGATAAGAATTCCGAGTATGACGAATGGATCCGATCGTTCGGCAAAAAGGTGAGATACATGGTCCTCTTAGGCCAGACGAGAGAGAAAATCGCCGAGTGCGCCGCCAGACATGGCTTTACCAATGTCATGTATGCGGAAGACATGCAGGAGGCGGTCAGAGTTTGTGCATCCTATGCGAATGCCGGAGAATACGTGCTGTTGTCACCCGCCTGCGCCAGTTGGGGCATGTTTAAAGATTATGAAGAGCGGGGCGACATTTTCAAGGAGTGCGTGCGTAATCTGTAGCAGGATGCGGTGATCGCTCATTAAAGTTTTGGCGAGGAGGAATGAGATGGCGGAAAACAGGCCTAATAAGAAGAAAAACAAACCGCGCCGTTTTTATGATTACAGCCTGCTGTTTACGGTGATATTTTTGACCGTGTTCGGTCTGGTTATGATATACAGTTCCAGCTCCTACGCTGCCCAGATAAAGTATGATGATGCGGCCTATTTTATGATGAGACAGGCAAAGATCGCCCTGGCCGGCTTTGTCATCATGCTGATTATCTCCAAGATGGATTACCACTGGTATGCAAGATTTGCCGTTCTGGCCTATGTTCTCTCCTATGTGCTGATGATTGCCACGGCACTGTTCGGTATCGAGAGAAACGGTAAGAAACGGTGGCTCGGAGTGGGTGGTGCCTCAATCCAGCCGACCGAGTTTGTAAAGATCGCCCTGATCGTCATGCTGGCATCCATGATTGTACAGATGGGCAAGAATATCAACGAAAAGAGGGGCGTGGTGCTGGTAATCGTCACCACGCTGCCCATCGCCGGAATTGTAGCGGCCAACAACTTAAGTTCCGGTATTATCATTGCAGGAATCGCGTTTGTCATGCTGTTTGTGGCATGTAAGAAAAAATGGCCGTTTTTTGCCTGCGGGTTCGCAGGCGTGGGGGTGCTGGCATTTGCCGGCCCCATTGCGACGGCCCTGGAGAAGATCGGTCTTTTGAAGGAATACCAGCTAAGCCGTATCTTCGTCTGGCTGGAGCCGGAGAAATACCCTTCCACCGGCGGTTATCAGGTGCTTCAGGGATTATATGCCATCGGTTCCGGCGGACTGGTGGGGAGAGGCTTAGGGGAGAGCATCCAGAAGATGGGATTCGTACCTGAGGCGCAGAACGATATGATATTCTCAATCATCTGTGAGGAACTGGGACTCTTCGGAGCCGTGTCGGTGATCCTGATCTTCCTGTTCATGATCTACCGGTTCATGCTGATTGCAGACAACGCGCCGGATTTATTCGGTGCTCTGCTGGTCGTAGGTGTCATGGGCCACATTGCGATTCAGGTTATCTTAAATATCGCCGTTGTGACCAATACCATTCCCAACACGGGAATCACGCTTCCCTTCATCAGTTACGGAGGCACGTCGGTTTTGTTCCTGATGATGGAAATGGGGATGGTTTTGAGCGTTTCCAATCAGATACGTCTGGAAAGGTGAAAGTCCCCCTCATTTTATTCGGCGGAATGTGATAACCTTTTTCCCGCTTTTTACATAGGATAGTATATAAGAAGCCACGGGAGGTATCGGATTGTCGGTCATAGAAGTCCAGGGGCTTACGCCCTTAGAAGGTGAGATAAAGATCCAGGGTTCCAAGAATGCCGTTCTGCCCATGATGGCGGCGGCTATTCTTCATAAAGGCACGACAGTAATAGAAAATGTCCCCAGGATACAGGATGTGTTCTGTATGCTGGGGATACTTGACAGTATCGGCTGTAAATGCCGTTTGGAAGGAAACCGGCTGAAGATTGATGCATCCGTAGTTACAGAGACGGAAATACCCAAAAAGTTTGTGAAGAGTATGCGCTCCTCGATCATTGTTTCAGGGCCGCTGTTAGGACGGATGAAGAGAGCCGTTACCAGCTTTCCCGGGGGCTGCTCCATCGGGGAACGGCCGATTGACTTACATCTGGCGGCGCTTGACGCGATGGGAGCTATAATCGAAAAGGACGGAGAGGAATTAAAGGCTGTTACGGGACAGCTGACGGGAGCCGATATCCACTTCCCGTTTCCGAGTGTGGGAGCAACAGAGAACGCGTTGATGGCCGCCGTGCTGGCGGAGGGCGTTACCGTGATCCACGGTGCCGCACGGGAACCTGAGATTGAAGAACTCTGTCTGTTTTTAATTGGTATGGGTGCCCGGATTCATGGAGTGGGAAGTTCGAACCTGGTCATTGAAGGGGTGGCCGGCCTCCATGACTCCATATTTACCGTAACCGGCGACAGGATTGTGGCCGGTACTTATCTTCTTGCGGTCATGGCCGCAGAGGGAAATGTGACTCTGACGGGAATCCGGCCGGCTCACATGGAAGCGGTGCTGCGCTGTGCAGAGGAGATGGGGGCAGAGGTCAGGAGATACGATGACCGGATTTCTGCAGCCATGGTGGGCCGTCCGTCGGGGTATCATGTAGTGACCAGCCCGTATCCCGGCTTTCCAACGGATTTACAGTCTCCGATGATGGCGGTGATGTCCGTCGCTGAAGGGGAAGGCCGGTTGGAAGAAACTGTATTTGAGGGAAGATTTGGCACTGTAAAAGAATTGCAGAAACTCGGCGCAGATATTATAATAGAGGATAACAGGGCCGATATCCACGGGCTGTACCCCCTAACAGGGGCGGAGGTGGCTGCCAGGGATTTGCGCGGCGGCGCGGCACTGGTGGTTGCGGGCCTGGCCTCGCAGGGTGTGACGCGGATTACAGACTGCAGTCATATCGAGCGGGGGTATGAAGATATCTGCCGGGACTTAAGGAGCCTTGGTGCTGTGATTAGAGGAATGGAATGATAAGACCAGAAAAAAGCAAACGAAAAATCGTAATCGGGATTGCGGCGGCGGTTATCGTCCTACTGGCGGTAATCTTAATGTCCATCCGGATTACAGAGATTACAGTAACGGGTAATAAACAGGTGACCGCCGATGAACTGCGCGGTCTGCTGTTTAAGGATAAGTGGGACCGGAATACGATTTACTGCTTTTACAAAGATCATTTTAAGGAACATGAGCAGATTCCGTTCGTAGAAGATTATAAAATCGTATTCCAGAGCCCGACAAAAGTGGAAGTCATCGTTTACGAAAAGAGTGTTGTCGGATACGTTTCCTATATGGGAAGCTATATGTATTTCGATAAGGACGGTATTATCGTGGAGAGCTCCAGCAATAAGCTTCCGGGAATCCCATGGATAACAGGACTGAAGTACGGCCATATCGCCCTGCACCAGCCCCTCCCCGTGGAAAATAATAAGATTTTCGATGAAATCCTGAATCTGACTCAGCTGCTGTCGACTCATGAGATCACGGTGGACAGGATCCAGTATGACACTCATGGCAATGCAAGCCTGATCCTGGGTGACATTACCGTCTATCTCGGCAGCAACGACCAGATGAGCGGAAAGATTTCCGAACTGAAGGATCAGCTCCCCGTGCTGACCGGCCTTTCGGGGACTCTGTATCTGGACACCTATGACGAGGCTGAGACGGCCACATCGTACCGGTTTGTAAAAAATAAATAAAATTTCCAATCATAACTTATAATTTTGTTGAAAAAGTGGTTGATATTTTCGGTAAAATCAAATATTATATTAGATAGGTCTATAGAGTAAGCTGTTTATGGTTAAAGGAGGATATAATCTTGTTAGAGATTAAGATAAATGAGGCGGATAATGCGGCAAGAATTCTGGTAATCGGTGTGGGCGGTGCCGGAAATAACGCCGTAAACCGTATGATTGATGAGAGTATCGCCGGTGTGGAATTCATCGGAATTAATACAGACAAGCAGGCTCTTCAGTTCTGCAAGGCCCCGACAGCCATGCAGATCGGAGAAAAACTGACAAAGGGGCTGGGCGCAGGCGCGAAGCCTGAGATCGGTGAGAAAGCCGCTGAGGAGAGTTCAGAAGAGCTGGCTCAGGCCATGAAAGGGGCGGACATGGTGTTCGTCACCTGCGGTATGGGCGGCGGAACAGGAACCGGTGCGGCTCCCGTTGTTGCCAAGATTGCAAAAGATATGGGGATTCTGACAGTAGGCGTTGTCACAAAGCCGTTCCGCTTTGAGGCAAAGACGCGTATGTCGAATGCGATTGCAGGTATCGAGCGCTTAAAAGAGAGCGTAGATACCTTAATTGTGATTCCCAATGACCGTCTGCTTGAGATTGTGGACAGGCGTACCACCATGCCGGATGCGCTGAAGAAGGCGGATGAAGTCCTTCAGCAGGCAGTGCAGGGCATTACAGACTTAATCAATGTTCCGGGTCTCATCAACCTGGATTTCGCTGATGTTCAGACCGTCATGACGGACAAGGGCATCGCACATATCGGTATCGGTAAGGCGAAGGGCGACGAGAAGGCTCTCGACGCCGTGAAGCAGGCTGTATCCAGCCCGCTGTTAGAGACTACCATCGAAGGCGCCTCTCACGTTATCATCAATATCTCCGGCGATATCAGCCTGATCGAGGCCAATGAAGCGGCCAGCTACGTTCAGGAGATGGCGGGAGATGACGCGAACATCATCTTCGGCGCCATGTATGACGAGACAGCTCAGGACGAAGCCAGCATTACCGTGATTGCCACCGGCCTTGACATGGGAAGTGAAACCCCTGTCGGCAAGGTTATGACAAGCTTCGGCGGCAGTGCATCCGGCTATACGAGACCGCAGAAACCGGCGGCTCAGCCTGCTCAGAACCAGAATCCTAACCCGAATCAGGAGGCAGCGGCAACCGCACCTGCTTACAATCCGAATTATAACCCGAATTACGGCAGCCCGAACTATGGAAACCAGGGATACAATCCAAACTATAACAAGCCGAATTATGGCGGACAGGCCGGTGCACCAGGTGCTTCCCAGGGTGCCGGACAGCCATACAGACCAACCGTAAACAGAGAAGTTCAGATCAATATTCCGGATTTCTTAAAGAATAAGAGATAAGATGCTACATAATGGGGGGTGCTGCAGATGGCCTTAGCAAAGCGCTGGGACTATCTGCAGCACTCCCTGTTTTAAACGGAGGGAAATGATGTCAGAAGAAAAGAAAACCCGTGAGGACGACTGGGAGCTGTCGGAAGCGTATTATAAGCGCGAGGAAGGGGAGAAAGAATTATCCCTGGAGGATTTTATCACTGAAGAGGATTTACAGGCGGATGGAGCGATGCTTCAGCCCAATCACGATGAACTGCTAAAGAAGACGGCGGAGGATGTACACCGTGTTATGGAGCTGTCTCTGCAGGGATACAACATCGAGAGAATCACGGAGACGACCGGACTTGACAGCCAGTATGTGTATAATATTCTGGTCTGTGCTCAGGGCTTCCGGGAGGATGATGAGATCGCAGTGGCTCATCTTGTTCTGGGATAAGGCATCAGGCGCTTTTCGATACGACGGAGAAAGAGGGGGTACGAGCGATGATAAAAAAGATGTGTCCGGTTTGTGATCTGCCTGTAAATGCAGGAAATTACTGTCCGCGCTGCAGAAGGGTTATCAGGAAGCCATATACGCAGAATGTAGATTATTACCTGAATGAGAGACATCCGGTGCATGAAGCGGAGTGTGACTTCCATAATCCGTATCTGGAGGCGGATCATCACGGGGAAAGCAGCCGTCCTGCCGGGGCGGTTCCGGGAAAAGATACTCCGGGCAGAAATACTCCAGGCGGAACGGTTCCGGGCAGGCCGGGGCAGAATCCGTCATCAGGCGCAGGAACCTTTCATGGAAGCCGGACGCAGGGAACGGCGGTCCAGACAGGACGGCCGGCACAGATGGGCCAGATAAGGCAGCCAGGACAGGCGCCACAGCGAAGCGGCGGACTGAATGGATCCTACAGGAGCCCGGCAGGTACCGGAAGTGTGAAGCCGGAGGGCACGAAGAATCACACGGGTAAAACCGTACTGATTACGGCGGTGACTGGCCTTGCTGCAGTTGCCGTGATAGCGTTTGTAAATGTAGGGGGCCTTCTTCGCGATTCCATCAGGGGATCCGTGGAAACGACAGAGGCATATAGCTACAATTATGAATCCGACTTTACGGAGCTGAGCGATGAGGAGGTAATGGAGGCCGGTGAGCGGTGTCTGGGATTCTACCATTTTCCGGCGGATGGTGCATATGTGAGTGAGCAGATGCTGAAGGCCGCGGAGAGTTCCGGTTTTGGATACAGTCTTGATTCTGATGAATTTTATACGGACAATTATCTCTACGAGGACACCTCGTATTATGAAAGCATCAGAAGCTTTTATCTGACGGATTCCGGGGCTGAGACGGCGGATGGCGAATATAGTTACCAGTATGTGGATGTGAATTATGATACTGCTACCGGGGAACTTCATGATTATATTTCCCGGCTTAACAGCGGCGAAGCCTCTCTTGAATTTCTGGAACGTTTTTTGACTGCAACGGAAGAGAGCAGCGGAATCGCCTTGGAAGACAGGAAAACAGGCGAAATTATGGAGGAAGCCCGGGATATAGCGAAGCAGGGGCAGAGCAGCTATATCTATGAAGGGATGTTCGCCATTGAAATTTACAGATATGAGGGAGAGGATGCCATGTATGTCTATGTATCCTATAATGATCCGGAAGCAGGATCGGAATTGTAGTAACAGTCCAGAAGATGAGCCGTCTGAACTGTTACGAATTGCAGGCCGTGAACGGTATCGAAAGGGCCGTGAACCATGTGATATTTTCTTGACAATCCAGTTAAATTATGATATAGTATTCTCAATCGTAAGAGGGAGTAGCTTCCAGTCCCGGGACTGGATAAGATTGCGTCAGAACGATAAAGTAACATTTATCCGCATACTTATGAAATGTGCAAGACTTTTATTGATAACCGTTTGGCTGTCAATAAAAGTCTTTTTTGATATCATGGAAAAGAACTCCCCGGTTTACAGAAAGGAAACGCGGCCGCGTTTTCAGAAGTCCTTACGAGAGATACCAGAAACCTACAGAAAGAAAGGCGGAGAAATTATGGAAACATTTGATCCCGAAAAGAAACCAAAGTTAAAGAAAGTGTCAGGTCTGCTTAAGAAATCAGGAGTAGCCGCAGTGCTGGTGATAGCGATTCCCGTGATAGGTCTTAGCTCTGTTTATAATATTCAGGAACAGGAGCAGGCGGTGCTTACGACGCTGGGAACGGCGAAGGCGGTAGCGGAGCCCGGTCTGCATTTTAAAATCCCGTTTATTCAGCGGGTGCAGAAGGTAAATACCACCATTCAGGGGGTGGCGATCGGATACGACCCGTCGGATAACCAGTCGGAGGAAGCGGATTCTCTGATGATTACCAGTGATTATAATTTTGTAAACGTGGATTTCTTCGTGGAGTACAAGGTAGTGGATCCGGTGAAGGCCGTCTATGCATCGCAGGATCCGTTTACCATTTTGCAGAATATCAGCAGGAGCTGCATCCGTACCGTAATAGGGAGCTATGATGTGGACTCGGTGCTGACCAATGGAAAAAATGAGATACAGTCCAAGGTGAAAGAAATGATTATGAATAAGCTGGAGCAGCACGATGTGGGGCTTTCCGTTGTCAACGTCACAATCCAGGATTCCGAGCCCCCGACTGTAGAGGTTATGGAGGCATTTAAGGCAGTGGAAACAGCCAAACAGGGGAAGGAAACCGCGATTAACAATGCGAACAAGTACCGCAATGAAAAGCTTCCGGAAGCCACGGCGCAGACAGATAAGATCCTGCAGGAGGCGGAATCCTCAAAGGTACAGCGGGTCAACGAGGCCAACGCGGAGGTTGCTAAATTTAACGCCATGTACGTGGAATACAGCAGGAATCCGGAAGTGACAAGGAAGCGTATGTTCTATGAGGCCATGGAGGATGTACTGCCGGGAATGAAGGTGATCATCGACGGCACCGGCAAGACGGAAACGATTCTGCCTTTAGACAGCTTTACCGGTTCCGGCGCGCAGAGTACGGCTGACGAAGCAGATTATGGAACAGAGGAGGCTGCAGAATGAAAAAAACATTGAAAAAAGTGGCAGGAACTATTGCAGGACTGGCCGTCGTTATAGTATTATTAGGTTCAGTTGTAGTAACAAAAGAAAATGAATATAAGCTGATCCGGCAGTTTGGCCGTGTGGAACGGGTTGTGGATACGGCAGGAGTTACACTGAAGCTTCCGTTTATTCAGACAGCGGATACCCTGCCCAAGCAGATCCTTTTGTATGATCTGGCGGCATCTGATGTGATCACCATGGATAAGAAGACCATGCTGAGTGACAGCTATGTGCTGTGGCGCATTACAGATCCTCTGAAGTTTGCCCAGACGCTGAACTCTTCCGTAGCGAATGCGGAGGGGAGAATTGACACGGTGGTTTATAATTCCGTTAAAAATGTAATCAGCAGCATGAGTCAGAACGAGGTCATCAGCGGCCGGGATGGGGAACTGTCCCAGGCTATTATGACAAATGTTGGAGACAGCATGGCCGAATATGGAATTACACTGCTGGCCGTGGAGACGAAGCGGCTGGATCTGCCTGCCGATAATAAGGCGGCGGTTTATGAGCGCATGATTTCGGAGCGGGATAAGATCGCGGCCACCTATACAGCGGAGGGGCAGGCCGAGGCACAGAAGATCAGAAATACAACGGACCGCGAAATTGCCATCAGCATTTCTGATGCGAAAGCGCAGGCAGCGGCGATTACAGCGGACGGTGAGGCCGAATATATGAGAATTATGGCGGAGGCGTACCGCGATCCGCAGAAGGCCGAGTTCTATTCCTACACCAGGTCGCTGGAGGCTGCGCGGGCATCGTTAAAGGGAGACGGCAATACGCTGATTCTTCCCGCGGATTCACCGATTGCCCGGATTTTTATGGGGCAGTAGAGCCGGATATTACGAAAGACAGGAGAATGATGACATGAAGATCAAAGACATACTGGGACAGGGAAAGCCTACGCTATCCTTTGAGGTGTTTCCTCCAAAGACGGAAGATAAGTATGAATCGGTTGAGAGGGCGGCGGCAGAGATCGCGAAGCTGAAGCCGGCCTTTATGAGCGTGACATACGGAGCAGGAGGCGGTACAAGCCGGTACACGGTGGACATCGCCTCCACCCTGCATCATGAGTACCAGGTAACGGCGCTGGCGCACGTTACCTGCGTCTCTTCCACAAGAGAGAAGGTGCACGAGGTGTTGGAGGAATTAAAGGCTGCGGGAATCGAGAATATTCTGGCACTGCGCGGCGATATTCCGAAGGATGGACCTGTGGCATCGGATTACCGCTTTGCATCGGAGCTGATCCGGGAGATCAGGGCGTACGGTGATTTCTGCATCGGAGCGGCCTGTTATCCGGAAGGTCATGTGGAGTCGGTCAGCAAGACCATCGATATGGACTATTTGAAGCAGAAGGTGGAAGCCGGATGTGACTTCGTGACGACCCAGATGTTCTTTGACAATAATATTTTATATAATTATCTGTACCGGATCCGGGAGAAAGGGATTACCGTACCGGTTGTGGCGGGAATCATGCCGGTGACGAATGTGAAGCAGATTATCCGCAGCTGTCAGTTGTCAGGAACGTATCTGCCGTCCAGGTTTAAAGCGATCGTGGACCGGTTCGGCGATAATCCGGCGGCCATGAAGCAGGCGGGGATCGCCTATGCCACGGAACAGATTATCGATCTCATAGCCAATGGAGTGGACGCGATTCACGTGTATTCCATGAATAAGCCGGATGTAGCGGCAAAGATTAAAGAGAATTTATCGGAAATTCTTTCATGAATGTATTGAGGGAAAGCTGCAGGAAGTTCCGGTAAAGAAGTGGAGTGATGTGTATGGAAATCAGCCGGAGAGAGATTCGGAGGTATCTGGGGTATGGCAGACAGGAAGCGGATGAGAAGGTTTCGAAGCTGATAGAAGAATGTGTGGAGGAGCTGGAGGCCGCGGTATCTCCAAAAAGTATATACAGGGTATATCCTTTTTCATTTTTGACGGAGGAAGAACTGGATTTCACCGTGTTTCGGACAGAGAGCCGGAGCCTCAGCCGTAATTTGAAGGACTGCGAACAGGTGATTTTATTTGCCGCCACCCTTGGCACGGAGGCGGATTCCCTGATCCGTAAGTACTCGAAGCTTCAGATGAGCAAGGCGGTGACCATGCAGGCGGCGGCCACTGCCATGCTCGAATCGTACTGTGATGAGATAAACACGGAGCTGAAGGAGACATTTGAGAAAAAGGGACTCTATCTGCGGCCCAGGTTCAGTCCCGGATACGGCGATTTTCCATTGGAATGCCAGAGGGATATTACCGCTGTATTAGAGACGGCTAAAAGGATCGGTATTATGCTTACAGACAGCCTTTTGATGACTCCCTCCAAATCCGTGACGGCGGTGATGGGGGTGAGCCGGAAGCCTCACCGATGTGAGGTGAGAGGCTGTGAATTATGTTCGAAAACAGACTGCGCGTACAGGAGAGGATAAGGGATATGACAGAATTAATGGAAGAAATCAGGAAGAGAATCGTATTTTTCGACGGCGGCACGGGAAGTCTCCTGCAGGCAAATGGACTGAAGCCGGGAGAACTGCCGGAGACGTGGAATATCCTTCATCCGGAGATTGTGACAAAGCTGCATTACGATTATCTGGAAGCGGGAGCCGACATTGTCAAGACGAATACGTTTGGCGCAAACGGGCTGAAGTTTAACGATGCCGGTGAATACGGGCTGGATGAGATTGTGGCGGCGGCCATGGAAAATGCGAAGAAAGCCGTCTCGAAAGCAGGAGATAAGGGGTATATTGCTCTCGATATAGGCCCCACAGGAAAACTGTTAAAGCCGCTGGGGGACTTAGGCTTCGAGGAGGCCTACCGTCTGTTCTCCGATGTTGTTGCAATTGGTGCGCGTGAGGGTGCTGATCTGGTACTGATAGAAACCATGAGCGACAGCTACGAGGTGAAGGCGGCCGTTCTGGCTGCAAAGGAAAACTGTAATCTTCCGGTCTTTGCCACAATGATATTTGACAGTAAGGGCAAGCTTTTGACGGGAGGAACTGTGGAATCTACAGTCGCGCTGCTGGAGGGACTGGGCGTAGATGCTCTGGGAATTAACTGTGGTCTGGGGCCGGTCCAGATGAAGGGGATACTGGCTGATATCATGAAGGCGGCCTCGGTTCCGGTTATCGTAAATCCAAATGCGGGACTTCCAAGAAGCGAGGGAGGCCGGACCTTCTATGATATTGATGCGGACGAGTTTGCCGGGACCATGAGAGAGATCGTGGAAATGGGAGCCTGTGTCGTAGGGGGCTGCTGCGGAACGACTCCGGAGCATATCCGGAAAACCATTGCACTCTGTAAGGACCAGCCGGCGCGAATGCCGGAGAAAAAGAACCGTACTGTAATTTCTTCCTATGCACAGGCAGTTGAGATTGATAAAAATCCTGTCCTGATCGGCGAACGCATCAATCCGACCGGAAAATCTAAGTTTAAACAGGCGCTTCGGGACCATAATCTGGAATATATCCTGCGGGAAGGTGTGGCACAGCAGGATAACGGAGCGCACGTGCTGGATGTGAATGTGGGCCTGCCTGAGATCGACGAGGCGGCCATGATGGAGGAGGTGGTGATGGAACTGCAGAGTATCATCGATCTGCCCCTCCAGATAGACACCTCTAATATTCAGGCCATGGAGCGGGCTCTGCGTGTTTACAACGGTAAGCCTTTGATTAACTCCGTCAACGGAAAGCAGGAAGTGATGGAGGCGGTATTTCCTCTGGTTAAGCGGTATGGCGGTGTTGTTGTCGCTCTGGCGCTTGACGAGGACGGAATCCCGGAGACGGCAGACGGGCGTCTGAAGGTGGCTGAAAAGATTTATGCGAAGGCATCGGAATATGGTATTGAGAGAAAAGATATTGTGATCGATGCACTCTGTATGACGGTCAGCTCTGACAGCAGGGGCGCAATTACCACACTGGAAACGGTCAGAAGAGTGAGGGATGAACTGGGCGGAAAGACAATTCTGGGTGTGTCCAATATTTCCTTCGGGCTTCCCCAGCGTGAGATCGTCAACGCGGCGTTTTTCACCATGGCGCTGCAGAATGGGCTGAATGCAGCGATTATTAATCCGAATTCCGAGGCCATGATGCGCTCGTATTACAGTTTTCGGGTGCTGGCGGATTTAGATCCGCAATGCAGTGAGTATATCAGCGTTTACAGCGGCCAGGTGGCGACACTGGGACAGACGGTGCGCCAGGGGGGCGGTTCCGGTAAAGCGGATGGAAGTGGATCTGCGATGTCTGCTTCTCTTGCTGAGAGTATTGAGAGAGGATTGAAGGAGAGTGCACATCAGGCGGTTACGGAGCTGCTGAAGACTCTGGAGCCCCTTGTCATCATTAATGAGGAGATGATCCCGGCTTTAGACCGCGTTGGAAAAGGCTTTGAGAAGGGCACTGTGTTCCTTCCGCAGCTTTTGATGAGTGCGGAAGCGGCCAAGGCGGCTTTTGAAGTCATCAAGGAGCAGCTGGCGAAGTCAGGCAGGGAAGAGGAGAAGAAGGGGAAGATCATTCTGGCGACGGTGAAGGGGGATATCCATGATATAGGGAAGAATATCGTTAAGGTGCTTCTGGAGAATTATGGATATGATGTCATTGATTTAGGGAAGGACGTGCCTCCGGAGCTGGTGGTGGAGACTGCTGTAGAGCAGGCGGTGAAGCTGGTGGGACTCAGCGCCCTTATGACGACTACGGTTCCCAGTATGGAGGAGACCATCCGGCAGCTTCAAAAGACAGTTCCCGGAATCAGGGTTATGGTGGGCGGCGCTGTGCTGACGGAGGAGTATGCGAAGACGATCGGAGCGGACCGGTATTGCAGGGATGCGATGGCTTCGGTGAATTATGCGGAGAAGGTGTTTGCGGGAGAATGATCGGATGGTGGCAGGGAAGTGTGGTAGAGATAAAAAAACAATTGTAACTGATAACAACGATTTGAACTATAGACAACTAGCCTCTTAAAAAGGAGGCTGTTGTCTTTTTTCTTTTGTCTTTATATGTAGAATAATAGCTTTATATGAAGGGGAGTATTCTTCCAGAAACCTTTACATCTACTTACTGAAGTGGAATAGATATTTATTATGATTGGTTTTGAATTGTATAAATTGACTTGTAAAATGAAATATAGTAAACTTATATTGTGAAAAATCACGGCTTCTTATTGCTGAATTAACTGAAATGGAGGTAATTTATGCAAGGATACTATCGTTTTTTAAACCGATGCGATATCACTGATGGTTTCAGGGAGGCAACAACGGTCCTTTTTTGTGGATAAGTCTTTATTGATTGAAGAAATAAACAAAAAGATTTCAACAAAAGAAAAATTTATTTGCGTAAGCAGATCCCGAAGATTTGGGAAAACTATGGCGTTGGAAATGCTGGCTTCTTATTATATAAAAGAGGGGGACTGCGGACTCTTTATTCAATAATCTTAATTAAAGAATTTCACACAAATATAGAACATTTAAATTGCCATAATATAATCTATATTAATTTTACTGATTAGTTTGAGGTTATATTATCTGGTCAACAAACATGATACGAAGGTGGAACATTTTGGTGCCTATGAAGGGTAAATGTAGAAAAACCTCTCATTTTCTAGCCTGTGAATTATGGTGCGAACCAGAAGTGATCATAAAATCCCTGGGAGGTTCGCACCGAGAATTTCGCGGTTATGGAGGGAAGATAGGAGAATTGGATGAATTGAGTTAATGAAATATATGCAAAATACCCATGATTATTACTGGTTATATGGTATAATATGTGTGAATTTGCAGTCTCTGCTAGCGATAGTGGAGTGGATTGAAATGTCTGTGATCTCGATGATATCGAGAACCCTCCGCCGTCTCTGCTAGCGATAGTGGAGTGGATTGAAATATGTTTAGCAGAAGGTTACGAGATAGGGCTGGCATGTCTCTGCTAGCGATAGCGGAGTGGATTGAAATATGAAACTCCCTTTTCCAGTCAGCGCCGCAAGGAGTCTCTGCTAGCGATAGCGGATTGAAATAGTTGGGAAAAGATACTTTCCTTTGCACCCCCTCTGTCTCCGCTAGCGATAGCAGAGTGTAATCGATTATTACAAAAATAAACCGTTGAGGGAGTCTCTGCCAGCATTAGAAGCTTATATTAAATTTATGAAAAAATAATTCACAGACGTTAAAAATAAAAAGACAGAGGAGACAAGGATTGAAATACATTTTTATACATGGACTTGGACAGGGGCCGGATAGTTGGAATAAAACGGTTTCCTGCATGAGAGAACAGGAAGAGATTCAATGCCTGAACGTATTTGCTTTAAAAGATGGGGAAGAGATTTCGTATAGCAGAGTATATGAGGATTTTTCGGCGTACTGTGAGTCTGTAAAAACGGAGTTTGGGCTTTGTGGTCTTTCTTTGGGCGCTGTGATTGCATTAAATTATGTGGTGGAGCATCCGGGAAAGGTAACGTCGCTGGTTTTGATTGGGGGACAGTACGTGATGCCGAAGGGGCTTTTAAGACTGCAGAATATGATATTTCGGGTGATGCCGAATGGGATTTTTAAGAAAATGGGGTTAGGTAAGAGAGAACTGATTCAGTTGACAAAATCTATGATGGCGCTGGATTTCAAGGAAGATTTGGAAAAAGTGGATTGCAGGACACTGATCGTGTGTGGGGAGAAGGACCGGGCAAACAGAAGAGCCGCGGAAATGATGGCAGAGAAGATTCCTGGGGCGAATATAAAGATACTGGAAGGCTGTGGGCACGAAGTGAATGTGGAGGCTCCGGAAAAACTGGCTGAAAGCCTTGAAGCGTTTTACGAAGAAAAGCAGGATGGGAACCTTACAGAAGCCGTGGTCTATGATCAACATGCAGGTGGTGATTGACAACGGTATACCGACATCCGGGAGCATAAAAAGTCAGGCTGAATATGCGATGACAGGACGGCGGTAAGGTGTTCAAACAGTGGAAGACAACGGAAATAAGGAGACAAACAGGATGATTAATATCAACAAAGAGACGCTGGAAGAGGCGATTTTTGTGATCGCCTCGATTGTGGAGAGGTGTGAGAATGCACAGACCAAATTCAGAGAAGGCACCTCCCAGCATACGCTTTTGAAAAACAGAATAAGGGCGCTTTATCTCTCAAAGGGACTGGTTGAAGCAGAACTTCTGCGCATGGGAGGTCGATTGTCTGCGGCGTGTTGTGAAGAGGCGGGGAAATGCGAAACACCAGACAGTTGCGTAATACTGGGAGAAGGCTCTTTCATGGAGGAACTAAAATCAGCGGTTCCTCCTATTGTTTCTATAATCAGTAAATGTGAGAAGGCACAGTCAAAATACGAAAAAGGGACGGCGCAGTTTCGGCGGTACGAAAAGATAATCCTTGCCATGAAGGTCTCAAAGACTTTACTGGAAGACCAGTTGGAGATGTAAGCCGTGCCGGAGAAATTAGCAGGAAAGGTGAAGTCGGCCGGACGAAAGTAAAAAAATTACAGGTTTTATAAAATTATCTCCGTTGAAGATTGTCCCTCCTCTTACTTATAATAGACTTAACAGGCAGTAAGAAGTTTAGACATAAGGAAGCAGTTTTCAAACATGCACCATGGGACAGGCAACAGATCAAGAGGACAAACGAGAGGGAGGTTTTACAATGAAGAAGAGATGGATTACTCTGACACTAACGGCGGCCGTTATGGCGGGGCTCTGCGGCTGTGGGGGGAACAGCGGCACTTCCGGGGCGGGGGACACCACCGGAACGAAAGCGGAGACGGAGACGACTACAGCGAAAGCGGAGACCGTGGCGCAGACGGCCAAAGAGGAGCAGAAGGGCGAGATTACGCTGCAGTTCTGGGAAATGAATTACGGAAGCGACGACGCCTACTTAGAGACGTGTGAAAAACTGATCGCACAGTATGAGAGCGAGAACCCGGGCGTGAATATCGAGGTTACGGTACAGCCGTGGGATAATTATTACCAGTTGTTTTTAACCGCAGTCAGCTCCAATGCGGCACCGGACGTGGCCAGTGTGGCTCTGGATCTTCCGGACATGTACGCCAGAATGGGAGAGGCCCTGGAACTTAACGATGTAGTGGCGGAATGGAAACAGGATGGAACCATTGATGACTATGGGGAAGCCACAATGAAATCGTTTACTTACGAGGGCGATCAGATCGCTGTTCCTTATATGGTGGGATACAGAGGGATCTTTTACCGCAGCGATTATTTGAAGGAGTGCGGAATCGAAAAGGTTCCGGAAACCTGGGATGAACTGCTGGCGGCGTGTGAGAAGATCAAAGAGGTCCGCCCGGATCTGGCTCCTCTGGATTTCGCGGGAGCAGACATGGGGCTGTGGCACTATTTTATGTGCTTCGCCATGAGCAATGACGCGGGAATCGTGAAGGAGGACGGCACGCCGGGAAGTACGGATGACAGATATAAGGCGGCCATCGATTTATTTAAGACGTTCAAGGAAAAAGGCTATGTGGCTGACGGTGTCCTGGGACATAAATCAGCGGATGCGGAGAAGCTGTATTACAGCGGTAAGTCCGTGTTCTGGTTTACCAGCTTCCCGGCTTCCATCTTCGATTATCCGGAGATTCTGGAAAATACCGAGGTTTACAGTGCATTTAAGGGGCCGGACGGAACTGCGGTCAGAACCTCCAGCTTCAGCGATGCTCTGATGGCATTCTCACAGACAAAGTACCCGGAAGAAGCGAAGAAGTTTGTAAAATGGTGGGCAGAGAACAGCAGCGCTTTATATACCGAAGGCGGATGCTGGGCGTATCCGGCGAAGAAATCCTTCTTCAGCGGCGAGACCTTTAACAACAAGGTTGCCCAGGGCGTGTTAAATAAGATCGTGCCGACCGCAGTACCGTGTACCTGGCCGATCGAGAACATTTTCCCGGGATTCTCTCAGGTAAATGGTGAGCAGACGATGAATTACAGCGCGCAGGAGGCGCTTAACGGTAAGGTGGATACCGGCGAGATCGCCAGAATCCAGGCAGAAAAGATCCAGGAGGCAATCGACATCGCAACAGAAGAGTAGTGACCAGAGAGGTCCGGCTTTTATAAAAGGCCGGACCTTCATTAAAAAAGGAGGGACTGCTGATGGAGAAAAACCGGAGAAGGTTTGGTCTTAAAATGCTGGTCATGCCGACGATCATTCTGCTGCTGGTCAGCTTTTATCCGCTGTTTAACAGTATTTATTTAAGTGTTACCAATACGAATATCTTAAAGAAGGGACAGACGGTCCGGTTTACGGGCGCTGCCAATTTTATCAAGCTGTTTTCGGACAGGACCATGGGGCCGTCCCTGGTGTATTCCCTGGAGTATGCGTTTATCTGTGTGGCCGCCAGCTATGTGCTGGGACTCTTTCTGGCTGTTCTGCTGAATCAGAAGATCAAGGGAAGAGCGCTGTTTCGCGGCCTGATTCTGATTCCATGGGCGATACCGACCGTAGTGGCTACGGCGAACTGGCTGTGGATCTTAAATGACCAGTCGGGAATCGTGAACGTGGTTCTGCAGAGGCTGCATCTGACGGATGGCCCGATTCTGTTCTTTGCAGATCAGAGGATGGCGCGGATTACATGCATCGTGGTGGGAACGTGGAAATCGTATCCGTTTATGTGTATGTCGCTGCTGGCAGGTCTCCAGGGCGTTCCGGAGGATGTCTACGAATCGGCCAGGATGGACGGGGCCACAGGAATTAAGACGTTTTTTTATATCACACTGCCGATGATCCGGAACGTGAGCATGGTGGTCGTGACCCTGATGTTTATCTGGGGCTTTAACAATTTCGATATTATCTATCTTCTGACTCAGGGGGGACCGTTGGAGGCGACTTTTACGCTTCCGATCTACACATACAATACCGCGTTTTACCGGGGGCAGATGGGGTATGCATCCGCTATTTCCATGATGACTCTTGTGATTCTTCTGTTCTTCTGCGCAGTATACATGAAAATGCAGAAGGGAAAGGATGACGTATGAAAAATAAAAAGGGGATCGTTTATGCACTTCTGATCTTTTTCTGCGCGGCTGCCAATTTACCGGTTCTGTCCATGATTGGAACTGCGTTAAAACCGAGGTCTGAGACGCTGTCAACCGTTTCGCTGTTCACGCTGCATCCCACGCTGGATAATTTTATTCATGTGCTTACCAGGACCTCTTTTGCACAGTCTCTCGTCAACACGATCTTCGTGGCGCTGATCGTGACGGTGCTGTGTGTGGCATTTTCCACGATGGCCGGTTTCGGACTGTCACGGTGCCGCGGTATCCTTTTTGACGGATATACGATGTTCCTCATTATCCTTCAGATGCTGCCGGCCATGCTGATTATGATTCCACTGTATGTGACGCTCAGCCGGTTTCATCTGGTGGATACCCACTTCAGCCTTATACTTATCTATACGGCCATCAATCTGCCGTTCGGTATCTGGACCCTGAAAGGGTTTTTCGACGATATTCCGACGGAACTGGACGAGGCGGCCATGATCGACGGATGCAGCCGCTTTCAGGCATATTGGAGGATCATTCTTCCTTTTTCCCTGCCTGGAGTGGCGTCGGTGGGAGTGTTTACTCTGATGAATGTTTGGAATGAATATACGATCGCCAGTATTTTTATCCAGGATAAAAATCTGCGGACGCTGTCTGTGGGTATCCGGCAGTTTATGATGCAGAATACGACAGACTGGGCTTCCATGAGCGCGGCGGCAACCATCGCGGTTCTTCCGGCATTCGTCATGATTATATTTGCACAGAAGTATTTGGTAGGCGGATTGACTTCAGGTTCCGTGAAAGGATGAGCAGATGAGAGAAAGTGTACTGATTTTGTGCCGCAATGACCGGGAAACGATCCTCTATGCGGCGGAGGAACTGAAACGTTACTTAAGCCTGGCCGGCGTGTCCGCCTGGACCTCGGTGGGGGAGGCGCACAGCCAGTATATGAAGACGCTGGAGCTGGCGGTGGCACCGGAGGAGTTTCGGGTAAAGGAAGGGCAGTGTCTGGAGCGTCCCTCTCCCTCTATCTGGCAGAATGCAGACGCCTACGCCATTACCGTAACAGATCTTGGGGGAACCATCAGGGGCTCCAATAACCGCAGTGTGCTGCTGGGGGCCTACCGGTATTTAAAAGAGCTGGGCTTTGCATTTCTGAGGCCGGACCGGGAGGGGGAACGGATCCCGGCAGCGGTGGGGCCCCACACGGTAAAGATCAGAGAAGAGGCTTCCAGCCGGTACCGCGGAATCTGTATAGAAGGCGCCGTGTCGTTTGAAAATATTATGCGCTTTGTGACCTGGCTTCCGAAGGCTGGCTTTAATACGTATTTTACACAGTTTAAGATTCCCTATGAGTTTTTTAAGACGTGGTACCTCCATACCAATAATCCGTATCACGGAAAGGAGCCGGTGCCCTCGGAAGAGGAGGTGGACGCGTTTGTAAAAGAAATTCTCGTCCCCCATATGAAGAAACTGGGGCTGATCTGGCAGGCGGGCGGCCATGGCTTTACGACGGGAGTGGCAGGACTGCCCGGTACGGGATGGGATCCTCTGGCGGAAGAAAAGGTGCCGGAGGAGCGCAGGGAGTATCTGGCGATGATTGACGGGAAGAGGGGACTGTTTCACGGTGTTCCTTTAAACACCAGCCTGTGCTGTTCCAACCCGCTGGTGAGAGAATTGCTGGTTCGTGAGATCCTGGATTACATTCATGCAAACCCGCAGCTGGACATGGTTCATGTGTGGCTTGCCGATGACGGAAACAACAGCTGTGAATGCGGAGCATGCGCCGCGAAACGGCCTTCTGACTGGTATATTGAGATATTAAATCAGGTGGATGAGGCACTTTCAAAGGAAGGCAGTCCGGTTAAGGTGGTATTTCTGGCGTATTTTGATCTGTTGTGGCCGCCTGTCAGCGCGAAACTTTTGAATTCGGAGCGATTTGTGTTCATGTTTGCGCCGATTACCCGGTCTTACCGGACGCCGCTTCCGGTGGAAGCGACGGCGCTCATTCCTCCGTATAAGCGGAATCAATGCAGATTTCCGGTAAATGCGGGGGAAAATATGCATTACTGCAGCGCCTGGAAACAGTTTTTTCCGGGGGACAGCTTTCTGTATGATTATCACTACATGTGGAATCAGTTCCGGGACTGGGGCGATTACGGATCGGCAGAAATTCTGTGGAAAGACCTGGTGAACTTGGAAGAGGCGGGCTTTGACGGGTATGTAAGCTGTCAGCAGACCAGAGTATTTGCGCCTGCGGGCTTTGGAATGTACGTAATGGCTGAAACGCTCTGGAACAGGAGCCGTACTTTTGAAACGCTGGAGCGGGAGTATTTCCAGATGGTCTACGGTGATCAGGCGGAGACGGTGCTTTCCTACTGTAAGGAACTCTCTGCACTGTCGTACATGGAACAGCCGGAGAACGATGATCCGGGAGTGTGCGCGGGTGCTGCAAAAAAGCTGAAAGCGGCGGCAGATTTAATCAGAACATACCGGCCTCTTTTTGAGAAGAATTTTGGGGATGAGAAGATACAGGATCATACGGCCTGGAAATATCTGTTATATTCCGGCAGGGCTGCCGAAATGTACATAAGTATGTTAAAATACAGGAGACAGGGATCAGAGGATCGGGTTTCGGAGGAGTACCGGAAGTTGAAAGAGTATCTGGGCAGGACGGAGGAAGAATGGCAGGAAGGATTTGACGTCTACTGGTTTATAAAGGACAGAGACAAAAAGTTCCTGCCCTCTGATACGTAAGAAAAGGGAGGGATCGTGCTTGGGGGACAGGAGAAAGCGAATTCCCGCGCTTCTCAGGAGAATTGGTTTGAAGAGAAGGCTGTTTATTGGCTTTGTGATCGTTTCGCTTCTGCCGATGGCGGTGCTGGGGGTTATTATGGGCGTCAGGCTTTACCATACGATTATGGACAATTACGAGGAGCAGTCCATACAGGCGCTGGGGACCATCCAGTACCGGATCGGAATCGTGACCGGAGCCAAGGAGGAGAGAATCAATGCGTTTGCCTCCGACGCCGATGTGGTCAAGAGCGTGCGAAAGCTTAATATGGATATCAGCCTTCTCGACCGGACTGCACTGACGAGAGACCTACAGGGCAAGCTGTTAGCGGAATTAAGCCAGATTAAGGGCGGCGTGCGTGCGGAAATCCTGGACCGGAACGGAGCGTACGTCACGGGGATTTTCGACGACCGCTATACAGCGCTCTCCGGCGAGGCGAGAGCCCGGGCGGCGGAGAGTCCGGACCGGCTGCACCTGTGGCACGGAACGGATCAGGAGGGGGAAGAGATTATCGTTTTCTCCAGGCAGATTATTAATTATTTTAATGGAAGGACCACGGGATGGGTGCTTCTCTATGTGGGGACGGATGAGCTGAAGGAAGAGATGAAGACGGTGCAGACCGACGCGGTTATTGCTGTTTACGATGAGGAGGGCGGCCTGATCTGTTCCGGAACGGGAAATGGGAATATTGCCGATATTGCGGATGAAGATTTAAATGAGGCCGGCTTCCGGGTATCGGGCTACCGGGATTCTGAGGATATGTGGAAGGCGGACTGGAAGCTGGAATCGGGCCGGTATCAGGTGCTTTTCCAGAATATGGCCGGTACCGGATGGGAGATCGCCATTTTTAAGGATTACCATGAACTGGTACGGTCATTTGCCGGAATTGGGATACTGGCTGCCGTTATCTGTCTGGTGAGTATCGGCATTATTCTCTATCTGTCGCTTTTGATTACCAGGACCGTGGCGGAACCGGTGCAGAACATCGCGGAGAGCATGAAGATCTTCAGCCAGGGAAACTTAAGCGTCCGGGTGGCGGACGACGCAGCAGATGAGATCGGGATGCTGGGAGATGAGTTTAATTCCATGAGCAATAACATCGAGCGTCTGACTCACGAGGTATATGAGGCCCGCATCAAGGAGAAGGAGGCGGGCTTAAGAGCCCTCGAGGCGCAGATCAATCCCCATTTCCTGTACAATACCCTCGATATGATCAACTGGATGTCATACCGCTCATCCAATCAGGATATCTGTAAGATCGTGAAGTCTCTTTCCGACTTTTTTAAGCTGAGCTTAAACCATGGGAAGGAGCTTTACACAGTGGGCGACGAGGTGCGCCATATACAGAGCTATGTCACCATTGAACAGTATAAGAAGGCGGAAATTGATTTTGAGATTCATGTGGAGGAGGAATTAAAGCCGTGCGTCTGCCCGAAGCTGATCGTACAGCCGCTGGTGGAAAACGCCATCCTTCACGGAATCGAGCCGAAACGGGGGCCGGGAACGATCCTCATTTCCTTTATCCGCAGGGAAAATGACATCGTGATCACTGTGGAAGACGACGGCGTGGGGCTGTGTGCAAAGCAGAGAGAAGGAGCCCGCTATCATCACGGCGGATACGGGATACAGAATATCAATGAACGGCTCACCATGCTTTACGGAAAGAAGTACCATGTGACCGTGGAAGAGAGAAAGGAAGGCGGCGTGATTTCCAGTGTCGTCATTCCACTGATCGGATTGGAAGGTTTGGACGATGTATCTGATGATTGTAGAGGATGAAAAATTTATTCGTGACGGTATTTTATACCTCTTATCCGAGGTTCCGGGTATTACGGAAATCGACACGGCCTGCGACGGAGAGGAGGCCTGGAGCGTGATAACGGATTCGAGGCGGTTTCCGGATATCGTTCTGACAGATATCCGCATGCCCGGTATGGATGGGCTGGAACTGAGCGGTAAGATCCGGGAGCATTCCGCTGCCTCCAAGATCATATTTATCAGCGGATATGAAGATTTTGCCTATGCGAAAAAGGCCATATCCCTTGGAGCCAGCGGGTATGTGACGAAGCCGGTCGCCCAGGATGAGCTGCTGGAACTGATTAACCGCGTGATGGTACAGATCAGAAAGGAAGAGCAGTTCGACCGGCAGCAGGAGATATCGTGTTTCCACGAAAATCAAACAGATGCGCTGCTGGGAGATATCTTAAGCCAGATGAGGGATAACCCGGGCGGTGTGTCTTTAAAGGCGCTGTCTGAGAGCTGGGGTGTGTCCCCATCCTATATCAGCATTCTCTTTAAGGATAAGACGGGCCATAACTTTAAGGATTACCTGCTGGACTGCAGGATGAAGCGGGCAAAGGAGCTTTTGGCGGAGGGAAGCCCGGCAGCCGAGATCTGCGAGAACTTAGGGTACAGCGATTACGACTATTTCAGCAAAAGCTATAAGAAGTATTACGGCGAATCGCCGGCGGAATACAGGAAGAGGATAAATCTATAGCCTGGCCCGCCACAGGGGCCATTTGACCTTGCAACAGACAGACATGTTGTGCTATAATGGGGAAAGCCTAATACATTGGAGGTACTACAACATGAAAAAGATTATTTTGACGGGAGACCGGCCAACGGGTAAACTTCATATCGGCCATTACGTGGGCTCCTTAAAGCGCAGGGTGGAGCTGCAGAATTCCGGTGAGTTTGATGAGATATTTATCATGATCGCTGACGCGCAGGCTTTGACCGATAATGCGGACAACCCGGAGAAGGTGCGTCAGAATATTATTGAAGTGGCTCTGGATTATCTGTCCTGCGGCCTTGACCCGGCAAAATCGACCCTGTTTATCCAGTCACAGATCCCGGAACTGACGGAGCTGTCCTTTTATTATATGAATCTGGTCACCGTTGCCAGGCTTCAGAGAAATCCAACTGTGAAGTCTGAGATCGCCATGAGGAATTTTGAAGCCAGCATTCCGGTTGGTTTCTTTACGTATCCGATCAGTCAGGCGGCGGACATCACAGCGTTTAAGGCGACTACCGTGCCGGTAGGCGAGGATCAGGAGCCGATGATCGAACAGACGAGAGAGATTGTCAGAAAGTTTAATTCGGTATATGGAGAGGCACTGGTGGAGCCTGATATTCTGCTTCCCGACAATAAGGCCTGCTTAAGGCTTCCGGGTACTGACGGAAAGGCGAAGATGAGCAAGTCTCTTGGCAACTGTATCTATCTGTCGGATTCCGAGGCAGATGTGAAGAAGAAGGTTATGAGCATGTACACCGATCCGAACCATATCCAGGTTTCCGACCCTGGTCAGATTGAGGGCAATACGGTATTTACGTATCTGGATGCCTTCTGCAGGGAGGATGCGTTTGAAAAGTATCTTCCGGATTATAAGAATCTGGATGAGCTGAAGGATCACTACAGACGCGGCGGACTGGGCGACGTGAAGGTGAAGAAGTTCTTAAACAGCGTTCTTCAGGAGGAACTGGCTCCCATCCGTGCCAGAAGAAAAGAGTATGAGGCCAATATTCCTTACGTATATCAGATTCTGAAGGAAGGCAGTGAGAAGGCGGAACGCGTGGCGGCGGATACGCTGGCAGGCGTGAAGGCAGCCATGAAGATCAACTATTTTGATGATATGGAACTGATTGCCGCACAGGCAGAGAAGTATAAGAATCAGGAGTCTTAATTGGGACAGAGTTCAACCGTTTTATAAAATGCGGCAGCGTTTTTATAAGGCGGTTGAATTATTTTAGGAGAGAAAGGAAGTAAGACAATGAAAGATGTGATATCACTTCGTGAGATCGTGGACTGTGACGCGTTTTTGAAGGAGAGGGGCTTAAACTTCCGGATCCATCTGCGGGACGCCTGCGGAAAGCAGTCCTGCTGGATCGAGCCGCTTGGCGAGTGCGGTTGCGACGGACAGTATGAGGAGCTGTATGCGGCTTTGGAGGAGTTCTTTGGAAAGCTGCGGTACAAACTGGAGTACAGCGATGATAAGCTGAACTTCTGGCTGTCCGGTAAATAGGAGCGGCGGGCCATGAAATCACGTTATAAGGGAATTGTGTTTATCGTCTGTTCGGCGTTCTGTTTTGCTTTGATGAATCTGTTTGTCAGGCTGTCGGGAGATTTACCGTCTGTCCAGAAAAGCTTTTTCCGGAACCTGGTGGCATTTTTCTTTGCACTCATTTTGATGAAACGGGATCATGTGGGCTTTTCGGGAAAGAAAGAGAATCTATGGCCGCTGTTTCTGCGCTCTGCGTTCGGCACTGTCGGAATTCTCTGTAATTTTTACGCAGTGGATCATCTGGTGCTGGCGGATGCGTCCATGCTGAACAAGATGTCGCCGTTTTTTGCCATTCTGTTCAGTTTCCTGATCTTAAAGGAGAAGGTAAAGCCGGTTCAGGCGGTTATTGTGGCAGGTGCATTTGCAGGGAGCCTCTTTATCATCAAGCCGTCTCCCCTCAATATGGAACTGGTTCCGGCTGTGATCGGTCTGTTGGGAGGTATGAGCGCGGGAGCCGCCTATACCTTTGTGCGATCGCTGGGAATCCGCGGAGAGAAGGGGCCGTTTATCGTCTGCTTTTTCTCCGGATTCTCCTGCCTGGCGACGCTTCCATATCTTCTGGTGCGTTTCCATGGGATGACGCTGGAGCAGCTGGGGTATCTGCTGTTGGCGGGCCTTGCGGCCGCCGGCGGACAGTTTGCTATTACTGCGGCTTACTGCCATGCTCCGGCCAGAGAGATCTCCGTCTACGATTACTCTCAGATTATCTTTTCCGCTGTACTGGGCTTTGTTATCTTCGGCCAGGTGCCGGACCGGTTCAGTGTGCTGGGGTATGTGATCATCTGCGCGATGGCGGTGGTGATGTTTCTTTATAATAACAGAGGGACACAGAACGAGTGAGGGAATGGAAGCAGGACTATCATAACTTCTTACAATAGAAACTAGATCCAAATTTCAATACTGAAAAATGATAATAATAATCAATACTGTTTATTGACTTTTTCAGCTTTCGGGTGTTATAATATAACCACGAGTTAGATAAGACTAACTTATAATTTTCCTGTAAATGAACCATATTATTTAAGGATAAACAACTGAAAGGAGATAGAAAGACTATGTCATTAATTGGAAAAGAAATCGGTGAGTTTAAAGTACAGAGTTTTGTAAATAATGAATTTAAAGAAGTAACGAAGGAGGATGTTCTGGGAAAGTGGGCAGTATTTTTCTTCTATCCTGCGGACTTTACCTTTGTGTGCCCGACGGAGCTTGAGGATCTCGCGGACAAGTATGAGGATTTTAAGAAGATTGGCTGCGAGATTTACAGTGTCTCCTGCGATACGCATTTCGTGCATAAAGCATGGCATGATGTGTCAAAGACCATTCAGAAGATTCAGTATCCGATGCTGGCGGATCCGACCGGAGCACTGGCCCGGGACTTCGACGTCATGATTGAGGCGGATGGCCTGGCAGAGCGAGGTTCCTTTATTGTCAATCCGGAGGGGAAGATCGTGGCTTACGAAGTCATCGCCGGAAATGTGGGCAGAAATGCTGAGGAGCTTTTCCGAAGAGTACAGGCTTCCCAGTTCGTGGCGGAACACGGCGACGAGGTTTGCCCGGCAAAGTGGAAACCAGGTGAAGAGACGTTAAAGCCAAGCCTGAACCTGGTAGGACTTTTGTAATATGAGAGGGCAGTACGACGTCATCGTCGTGGGAGCGGGGCCGGCCGGATTATCGGCCGCCCTCTACGCGGCGAGGGCAAAATACCGGGTCCTCGTCCTGGAAAAGGAGAAAATGGGAGGGCAGATCACCATTACATCGGAGATTGTCAACTATCCCGGCGTGGAGAAGACGGACGGCACTGAGCTGACGGAACAGATGAGAAGACAGGCGGAAGCCTTTGGCGCGGAATTTGCCATGGCTGAGGTTACGGGAATTGATCTGGACGGAGATATCAGGACGGTGAAAACTGACAAAGGAGAGTACCGTGCTCCGGGCATTGTTCTGGCAGTGGGTGCCAATCCCAGAAAGCTGGGCTTTGTGGGAGAACGGGAATACCAGGGACGCGGTATCGCCTACTGTGCCACCTGTGACGGGGAATTTTTCACGGGAATGGATGTCTTCGTCATCGGCGGCGGATTTGCGGCGGCGGAAGAGGCTGTATTTCTGACAAAGTACGCCAAAAAAGTTACGATCATCGTCAGGGAGGAAGACTTTACCTGCGCGAAGGCGGTGGCAGACAAGGCGAAAAACCATGAGAAGATCGAGGTACACTACGAGACGGAGATTGTGGAGGCAGCTGGAGACGGACTGCTTCGGCGCGCGCGTTTTAAAGACAATGCATCCGGTGGGGAGTGGACCTACGAAGCACCGGAAGGAACCTCCTTCGGGATTTTTGTATTTGCCGGATACGTGCCGGATACGAGATGGCTGGAAGGTTTCGTGGAGCTGGACGGACAGGGATACATCATTACGGACCGGAACCAGAAGACGAGTGTGGACGGCATCTATGCGGCCGGAGATGTCTGCGTAAAGAACCTGCGCCAGGTGGTGACTGCTGTCTCAGACGGAGCCGTGGCTGCCACTTCCCTGGAGCGGTACGTTTCGGAAACATATGAGAAACCGGAGCTGGCCCAATGGAAAGCGCAGATGGAAGAGGAACGGACGAAGGCTGTAGAAAACTCCGGCGCTTCGAAACACACCGGGGCCGCAGAGAATTCCGGCACCCTGGAAGCTTCCGACGGAGGAACGGAGGGGGTGTTTATAACCGGGGAAATGAAATCCCAGCTTGCGGACTTATTTTCCAGGCTTCAGAATAGAATAGTGGTTGAGGGTGTGCTCGACGGCAGTCCTATGGCGGCGGAGATGGTACATTTCCTTGATGAACTCGGTGACAGTTCGGATATGGTGGAATGCAGATACCGCCGTGAATCGGATAAGATTAAGGAGGATGAAGAGTATCCGGTGCTGCGTATTTTAACGGAGAACGGGAATGAGACCGGGATCCGGTTCTATGCGGTTCCGGGAGGCCATGAATTCAATTCCTTTGTACTTGCAATCTATAATGCGGGCGGTCCGGGACAGCCGATCACGGATGAAGAGAGGGAGCGGATCGGGAAGCTGAAGGGACCGGTGAACATAAAGATTGCCGTATCCCTGTCCTGTACCATGTGTCCGGCCACGGTTATGGCGGCGGGCAGAATCGCCGCGGAACGTGACGGTGTGGAAGCATGGGCCTTCGATCTGGCCCATTATCCGGAAATGAAAGAAAAGTATCAGATTATGAGTGTGCCGTGTACGATCATCAATGACAGGACGGTGGTATTCGGCAGAAAAACAGTGGATGATCTGCTGGCGGTTCTGGAGGAATCCTGAAAGGAACAGGCAGATGAAAGGAGAACGAATATGAACTATCTGGAAATAGAAAAGGTTATCGGACGGGAAATCATTGACTCAAGAGGAAATCCTACTGTGGAAGCGGAGGTATGGCTCGCCGACGGAACCATCGGAAGAGGAGCGGCGCCCAGCGGTGCATCTACCGGTGAATTTGAGGCTCTGGAGCTGAGAGATAACGATAAGAAGCGGTTTGGCGGAAAAGGCGTCAGGAAGGCTGTCGAAAATATCAATACGGTCATTTCCGGTGTACTGACAGGTATGGATGCGTCGGATATTTACGCAGTCGATCATGCCATGATTCAGGCGGACGGAACGAAGGACAAATCAAAGCTGGGAGCAAACAGTATTCTTGCGGTGTCCATCGCCTGCGCACGGGCCGCCTCCATTTCCATGGGAATCCCGCTGTACCGTTTCCTGGGGGGAATCTCCGGAAACAGACTTCCGGTACCGATGATGAATATCTTAAACGGCGGCGCACATGCGGCCAACACTGTTGACGTACAGGAATTCATGATTATGCCGGTTGGCGCTCCGACATTCCGCGAGGGACTCCGGTGGTGTACCGAGGTTTTCCACTGCCTTGCGTCTATTTTAAAGGAAAAAGGCCTGGCGACCTCTGTCGGTGATGAGGGCGGATTCGCTCCGGATTTAGGCAGTGATGAGGAAGCCATTGAGCTGATCTTAGAGGCGGTAAAGCGCGCCGGATACGAACCGGGACACGATTTCGTCCTCGCCATGGACGCGGCTTCCAGCGAGTGGAAGGGCGGAAAGAAGGGAGAATACGTACTTCCGAAGTGCAAAAAGCATTTTACCTCTGAAGAACTGATCGGGCACTGGAAACAGCTCTGTGAGAAGTATCCGATCTGGTCTATCGAGGATGCTCTCGACGAGGAGGACTGGGAAGGCTGGAAGAAGCTGACGGCTTCTCTTGGCAGCAAAGTGCAGCTGGTCGGCGACGACCTCTTCGTAACCAATACGGAGAGACTGAAGAAGGGAATCGATTCCGGATGCGGCAATTCTATCCTGATTAAGTTAAATCAGATCGGTTCCGTGTCCGAGACGCTGGAGGCCATCAAAATGGCCCATAAGGCAGGCTATACGGCCATCGCTTCCCACCGTTCAGGAGAGACGGAGGACACCACCATTGCAGACCTTGCGGTGGCTCTTAATACGTGCCAGATTAAGACGGGGGCTCCGAGCCGAAGCGAGCGCGTGGCGAAGTATAACCAGCTTCTGAGGATCGAAGAGGAACTGGGGGAGACAGCTGTTTATCCAGGAAGAAATGCATTCTGTGTTAAACGGTAAAACACATTTTAGAAGAAAATGGCAGCGTTGATCGTAGGAAATTCGAACGAATGAAAAAAGTTGATTTTGGCGGCAGAGAGAGACTTGGCAGCTCTTTCTGCCGCTGTTTTTGTAATTTGATCGTTTTGACGGTTACAGAGAGGACCGGGTCCAGAATTCTTCCATATATCTTTTGGCAGCCGGAGCATCCAACTCCAGTTTTTCAATCAGTTTTCTGCGGGTATCATCGTAGGAAAGTCCGATTTCCCGGCAAACGGAAATCAGTGCAAGGGCACCCTTTTCAATTCCTTTTTCAATCCCCTTTTCAATGCCTATTTCAATTCCATCATTCACCAGCATCTGGCCTAATCGTGTCATGAACATGACCTCCTTTACCTTGTCTAAATCGTCGTTTGACAGAAACTTGTTTGCGAATGTGTACAGTACCGCCTGCATTTTTACCAGATCCGGCCGGGGGAGGGTGCCGGATTCGGTAATCAGGCGGTTTGCCGTAAGAATCCGGTCCTTCTGATCCATGGTACCTGACATCAGTGTGGTGAGCAGAAGGGGAACAAGATCAGAACGGTCCAGTTGTTCCCCGAAAAACTGCATGGAGCTCTTTAAGACCAAATCTTCCGCCGGAAAGTTGTCCGGGATGTCTTTCGAGCCGCCTGCATTGTTCGTATTGCTCATACAGCCTCCATTTCAGCTATATAAGAACCTATCTCCATTATAATATTTTTCTGTAAAACAGACAATAGCCCTGCTTATTTTCCTGGTATTATTTACATATAATTTTGGTAATATGGGAATTCTTTCGTCCGAACGGACAGAGAATGCCTGATGAAACTGGCAGAACGGAATGCGGACAGAAGCCGGATTCCTGTGGCGATAGCTTCCTATAAAGGCTATCATCGGTTTTGTAATAGCAGTATAACATGGGCAGGCCGGCCGGGACAAGGTTTTTTTATTGAGTAATAGAAAATTCCGGCAGAAATAGTGAAGTGACATTTGCCGCAGGCTATGGTAGAATGAAAGGAAAATTGGTTGAAATCAGGAGTTGGAGACACTATGGTCTGGATTTATCACGCTTTTTTTGAACCGGGGACAGGCGGAAACAAGAGGGAGACCGAGCACGAACAGGGGCTTTGGCTTCTGCGGAGAGCTCTGAGAGAACGGTATGGGATAGGATGCGGGGAAGGACGGACGCCGGAACTGGTTGAGGGAGCGCATGGAAAGCCATACTTAAAAGAGTATCCGCTGATTCACTTTAATATCAGCCACTGCATGGGGCTTGCCGTGCTTGCCATCGGGGATTGCACCGTGGGGATTGACGCGGAGTGCGTGCGGCCGTACCGGGAGCCGCTCTTAAAAAGAGTACTTTCTGATGCCGAGCTCCGGCAGATGAAGGAGGCGGGAGAATCGGAGCGGGAGGAGTTGTTTTTCCGGTTCTGGACTCTGAAGGAAAGCTATGTGAAGGCGGTAGGATGCGGGATTACCGTGCCCTTACAGGATATATCCTTTCAGATTGGTAAAAATGGGGAAATCGCGTGTGAAAAGACCGGCTGGAGTTACCGGCAGTGGAAGCTGGCAGAGAAGTATATTGTATCGGCCTGTGTAGCGGGGGAAGGGGAAATTCGTCTGGCAGAACAGGAGGAACAGCCTTGAGCGGTGAGAAAAAGGATTTGCGTTACAGCAGAACGGACAGGCTTTTGCAGGAGGCGTTTTTGGAACTTTTGAAGGTAAAATCAGTCGACCGGATTACGATCAGGGATTTGACGGAACGGGCGGGGATAAACCGCTGTACGTTCTACCACCATTACCAGGATATCTACGATCTGCTGGAGCAGATCGAGGATGGAGTCATGGAACACGTGCTGGAGATGATGCGGGGGTTTCATCCCAACCGGGAAGAGGATGTCAGCCGCCGGTATTTTGAATGCTTCTGCCAGTACATTTATGAGAACAGGACTGTGTACTGTGTGCTGACCAATGGCCAGGAGAGCCGGTTTATCAAAAAGCTGCTGAAAATGATCTCAGAGTACATGGCGGGATTATCCGGGAAGGAGAATGACGGGGACAAGCTGAGCCGCGAATATGCAGTAGCCTATTCTATCGGAGGTGTGGTGGGTGTCCTGCATAAATGGATGAAAGAGGGGTTTGAAAGCCCGCCCGAGATGGTAGCCGGTTTTATCAGCAATGTATTTTTGAATGGAATGAAGGATATTTTGTGATAACTGATGAGGTACGTTCTGGCTGAAGCATTATGGCAGAGGCGGCCAAAAATTTAGAAAGAAGCGGTTTGGGGAGTATGATTCCTCAAACCGCTTCTTTCTCATATCTGCAATTGCAAACAATGTTCAGCGAGCTGCCTTTATGATACGGCAACACGTTCGATATAACGGAACATGTCGTCCACGGTTTTGATTTCAAGCAGATCGCTGATGTCCGTCTCAATCTGAAAGTGTTCTTCAATATCTCCAATCATTGCGATAAAATCCAGAGAGTCAAATCCTAAGTCTTCAACGAAGCGGGAATCTCTGGTGATGGATTCCGGGCTGACATCCACGTACTGGGTGACGAGTTCCTTTAACTGCTTATACATATTCATTCCTCCCTTGATTCTCCTCCGGTGACTGTCCGGTGGTTTGAATTTGAGTCCAAGTTTAAGCAGATTTCCATCAAAGATCAAGCAACAGATCGGAAAAGTTGTTGCTTAAGCAACAGATATTGAAAAGTGTTGTTTTTATTGGTCGATTACCTCTGAATTAATGCCCATAATATTCAGCTGTCCATCCTCGGTTAAAGAAAAGAAGAGACCGGGCGATTTGGATTCGCTGCCGATGAAGATGCCGGCCTGTGACGGCGTCAGCTCTTCCGGATCCACTCCGGCGATGGCCTGAAGCATGGCGTCTGTAAAGATATCGTCCTTCTGCGATATCAGTGCTGCGGCGTCCGCAACATCCTGTCCCTCCGTGTTGGCTTCTGTCGTAACGTAAACGGGATAGGCGCAAAGCCTGGACAGCGCTTCGATATCACGCTCCGAGAAAACCTTCTGGATCTGCCCGGCAAAGCCTTTATAGTCTGATTCTTCCAGGGAGGCGGCCCTGCCTGCGGTTACTTCGGGGACGGCTTCCGCCTGGAGGGAGAGGTCTGCCTCCGTTCCGTTAAACCCGTTTTGAGCTTCGTCAGTCTCCAGCACAACGGCAGTACTCCCGAACTGGAGCGGGTCTTTTTTGGGCTGACAGCCGGTCAGGCACAGCAGGGCCGCGGCTGTAACTGCGGCGGCCAGCAAACATTTTTTTATCATGGCAGCAGTTCTCCTTTGTAATGACAGATTCGATCAGACTGGCTGATCGGTTACTCCCATTTTAAGGTCTGTCCATACCGATGTCAACCGAAGGTTTTCTGGCTGTCTGTTTTAACGTGATCCGGCTCTCTGAGAGTATCAGCCCGGCCAGAGTCAGTACAATTCCGCATGCGGACTGCCAGGTAATAACCTCGTGCAGAAAGATTAAGGAAGTAATCACCGTGATGACGGGAACGGCATAGATGTAGACGCTTGTCTTTACGGAGCCCAGGGCTCTGACTGCAAAATTCCAGGTTACGAAGCAGAGAGCGGAAGCGCCGAATCCCAGGAAGAGGATGTTGAGTGCGTTCTGCATTACCATAAAACGCGCCGGTGCAATCTGGAAGGGCAGGAAAAACAGCGCCGGTACCATAAAGATAAGGCCGTAAAAAAAGGTTCTGCGGGTGCTTTCAATGGTTCCGTACCCATAGCTTCCGATTTTTTTCGTAAGAATGGAGTAGGCCGCCCAGGTGATTGCCGCCGCAAGCGCCAGCAAATCTCCTTTGGGACTCAACTGGACGCCGGTACCCTTCTGAAAGCTTAAGAGGGAGATTCCCAGCATGGCCGCCGTGAAACCGGTTAAGAAACGGCGGCCCGGCTTTTCCCCCTTCATGAACAGCCAGTCGAACAGGCTGGTGAAGAACGGGGCCACGGAGATGATAATGCTTACGTTGGCTGCCTGGGTCAGAGTCAGCGCGAAATTTTCCATCAGGAAATAGAGCGTGACGCCGCAGAGGCCGGCTGCCGCGAAGAGCAGTTCTTTTTTTATATCCTTCGTGTGGAGGAGGCGCGGGGCGGCGATCCACAGCGCCGCGTATCCGATAAAAAAGCGAAAAAACAGGATTTCCAGCGGTGTAAAGGATACGAGCAGAACCTTGGTTGAAATGAAGGTGGTTCCCCAGATGAAGATGGTGACGGCTGCCGCGAGATGGCCCGCCATGTTTGGCTTTTCTGACATGTTTTATTCCTCCGTACCGGCGGCTGTATCCCTGCCGGATTCTGTAAATATTTTCTGATACTGTTTCGGAGTCAGTCCTGTGAAATCCTTAAAGAAACGGGTGAAATGACTCTGATCGGTAAAACCGGCTCTGGCGGCCGCATCGATGGGAGGTACCGCCTGCTCCAGCAGCTTCTTTGCCTCTTCCAAGCGAATAGACTGGAGATAGCGGTACGGGGATACTCCCGTCTGCTTTGTAAAGGTGTGGAGCAGCCACGATTTGCTTAAATGAATCTGATCGGTCAGCTCCTCCAGCGTGATATTTTCGGAATAGTGCTCTTTTAAATAATCACAGGTATCGGCGATGGCACTGTCCAAAAAGACTCCGTTATGCTCTTCGTAAGGAGCGCTGTGCTCTTTTAAAATCTGTTCCAGAAGGAAAAAGAACGCTTCCTCTTTTTCAAAAGGAGACGCGCCGGTTACGATGGCATTGTAGACATCGGCCAGTGACGTGGTGATATCGCTGTGATAGACGACATTGACGGTGAACTGCGGGATAAATTCCCGTCCGGTAATGTCGGCGGCAGCCCTTTTCATGACCGGCACGGGAATGTTTAACGCCCGGTAGTCCAGCAGTTCCCCGTTCATGGGAGAACAGAAGTGGTTGTCTTTCGGGTTAAAGAGAATCAAATCTCCTTTCGACAGATCGTACTCGGATCCGCGGCACCACAGATGGCGGCAGCCGCCTTCTATGAAGCCGACGACGTAGCATTCATGAAAATGATTGGGGAATTTCTGTACGATGCCGCTTAACTGATAGGCTTCGATACCGAGACAGCTGTCGTAGAATATATGGCGTTGTTCCTGAGATGTAGTCATGGCATACTCCTTTCAAACTTTTTTGATTTTATCACAATTAAGTGAAAAAGTCTTGTATGATATGGCAAATGAAGGCCCGGAAAGAGCGTCAGAGCAAAAAAGGGCTGTGACACGCCGTACTGGCCGTGAGCAGTAACGGGAAGTTTGCGCTTTTGCTTATAAAATACCGAAAACTGGAAAGAATTTTTTAGGAAGACCGTGATTGAGGACTTCACTGAGAGTAAACGGCAATATGGAGGAACCGCATATGAAGAATATGACAGATAATTTTATGATTTCTTTTTTACAGCGTTTTGATGAGCATCCCTTTGATGTGAAGATCCATGGAAAAACCCATCACATTGGCAGCGGAAATCCGGCTTTTGTGGTTGATTTAAAAGAGGACATTGAGGGGAAAGAACTGCTGACGAGTACTTCTCTGGCACTGGGGGAAGCCTACATGAAGGGGAACCTGGAGGTGGAAGGGGACTTATTCGAGGCCCTGGATTCGTTTCTGGGACAGATGGACCGTTTTTCCACCGACCGGTCCAAATTAAAGAAGCTGATGTTTACCTCCCAGTCTAAGAAGAATCAGGAGAAGGAGGTCACCTCCCATTATGATATCGGCAATGATTTTTACAGTCTGTGGCTGGATGAGACCATGAGCTATTCCTGCGGTTACTTTAAACATGAGACCGACACCCTGTATGAGGCACAGTGCAATAAAGTGGAGAGAATCCTGGAAAAACTCTGTTTAAAGAAGGACATGACGCTGCTGGATATCGGATGCGGCTGGGGATATTTGCTGATCCGGGCCGCAAAGGAGTACGGGGTAAAGGGACTGGGAATTACCTTAAGCCATGAACAGCAGAAGGAATTTGAAGAGCGGATTGAAAAAGAGGGATTGACGGGACAGATTGAGGTGGCGCGGATGGATTACCGCGAACTGGAGAAGAGCGGCAGACAGTTTGACCGGGTGGTCAGTGTCGGGATGCTGGAGCACGTGGGACGGACCAATTACGAACTGTTCGTAAGAAATGTGGATTCTGTGCTGAAGCCGGGCGGACTTCTCCTGCTTCATTATATCAGTGCTCTGAAAGAGTACCCGGGGGACCCGTGGATCAGAAAATACATCTTTCCGGGCGGTATGGTGCCGAGCCTTCGGGAAATGATTCATTTATTCGGAGAGTACCGGTTCTATACTCTGGATGTGGAAAGCTTGAGACGCCACTACTATAAGACTCTGCGCTGCTGGGAACGTAATTTCAGCGGCCACAGGCAGGAGGTGGAGGCAAACATGGGAACCGAGTTTGCGAGAATGTGGGAACTCTATTTGAGCTCCTGTGCGGCTACCTTTCACAACGGGATTATTGACCTGCATCAGATCCTGGCCTCGAAAGGCGTGAACAACGATCTGCCCATGACGAGATGGTATTAACTGGAAATGAGGAATTATCTCAAAAAAGTGGTTGCATTTTTAGTTAGTATATGCTAATATATATTCAGTTAGCAAACACTAACTACATGTGAATATTCTATACAATATATGAACCCTCTGGGTTTTCCTTCATTGACCCGTGAAGGAATCATGACTCCTATGAGAACCGTCCCTGTTACCGCATGACAGAGGCGGTTTTTCATGTGTATTGCTATACAGAGGAAATAATGATAGAATGGTAAAACAGTATGAGAAAAGCAGTATGAGAAGAGCAGAAATGAAAGAATGACAGGTTTTCCAGCAGGATGAACCGGAAAGGTTGGAATACAGATGAAAAAGGTACTTATGATGATTCAGGAATCATGTCCTTACTGCCGTCAGGCGCTGCGCATGATGGATGAGCTGAAGGAGGAGCGGCCGGAGTATAAGGCGGTTGAGGTGAAAATTGTGGATGAGAACAGGGAGAAGGCGCTTGCAGATTCCCTGGACTACTGGTATGTACCGACCTATTTTGTGGACGGAGTAAAGGTGCACGAGGGTGTGCCTACTATGGAAAAGGTGCGGAAGGTTTATGAGAAAGCGCTTAACTGACAGAAAGGTACATAAATTGTGACATCATATGAGTAACGGGAAGAAAAACTGGCTGATAATCCTGATTTATGCGGGATTGATTGCGATGTGTCTTGGCATCGTGTGGTTTGTGGGAAAACTCTCCTCGCCGACGGAACCTGGCAGAGAGAGCGGAACCTGGACGACAGGACCGCAGACCGAAGAGACGCAGGAGGAACGTAAAGAGGGGGAGACGGAGAGTGTGAAGGCGACGCCATCCGAGGCGGAAACGCAGGAGGAAGGCAGGCAGCAGGGGGAAAGCGGGAACTGGTACAGCGGCCGTACTGAGACAGGACGGATGGAGACGGAAGAAGAACTGCCGGTGGAAGAATACCGGCCGCCAACCATTGTAACAGTTTCTGACATCCATTATTTTCCATCGTCCATGACCGATTACGGCGAGGCGTTTGACGAGCTGGTGAAACGGGACGACGGAAAGCTGATTCCCTATATCTCTCAGCTGATGGATGTGTTTACGGAAGAGATGACGGAGCTTATGCCCGACGCGGTGGTTCTGAGCGGTGATTTGACGCTAAACGGCGAGAAGGAGGCCCATGAGGCGCTTGCCGGGAAGCTGAAGGTACTTGCAGACCATGGGGTGCGGGTTCTCGTAATTCCGGGAAACCACGACATCAATAATCCCCATGCCGCCTCCTATTTCGGAGAGGAGAGGACGGCTGCCGAGACGGTCAATGCAGAGGGATTTCTGGATATTTACCATGAGTTCGGATATGATCAGGCGATCAGCAGAGATGAGACTTCCTTGAGCTATATCTGCCGGCTGGATGAGAAGAACTGGCTGATGATGCTGGATTCCGCTCAGTATGACCCCGTAAACCTGGTGGGAGGAAGGATACGAAGCACTACGGTCAAATGGATGGAGGAACAGCTGGAGGCAGCGAAGGAACTGGGGATTACGGTAATCCCTATTGCGCATCACAATCTCCTGAAGGAAAGTATTCTGTATCCGGTGGACTGTACTCTGGAAAACAGCGGGGAAGTGATCCGGCTGCTGGAACGATACCGTGTGCCGGTCTTTATCAGCGGCCATCTGCATCTGCAGCGGACGAAGAAATACAAGCCCGAGCCGGGAGAACCGGAGGATGTCTATCATATCAGTGAGATCGTGGCGGACTCCTTTGCCATTCCGCCCTGTCAGTACGGAATCCTGTCATGGGGAGACGGCGGGGAACTCCGCTATGCGACGAAGGAAGCAGATATGGAGCGTTATGCGGCGGAGCACGGCCTGACAGATGAAAACCTGTTAAACTTTAAGGAATACGGAACGGATTTCCTGGTGGGAGTGATCAGTCAGCAGATCTATCAGAAGATGAGCAGCCTGCCGGAGGAACACATGCGCAAGATGGCGGAGCTGTACGGCCAGCTGAACCGGGATTACTGCGCAGGAACACCCATTGATGTGAAAGAGATAAAGTCTGAGGAAGCATTCCGCTTATGGGAGAGGAATCTCCCGGACAGCCGGATGTTTGAGGAGATCGATGATATTCTGCGCGACACCGGAAAGGATCACAATACATGGGAGTTACCGGGAGAGTGGTAAAAACTTCCTTTACAAATTATTTCTTATCGTGCTATAATGATGAAATAAAATTACATGCGTGACAGAAACGGAGGAAGAGGAGCCATGCAGGATCATATCAACGTTTCAGGAGTCCTCTGTTCTTCTTACGATACCTTTTTTGAGGCGGAAAAGAAGATTGCAGATTATATTCTGGAGCATAAGAGTGAAATCATCGATATGACTGTCGCAGAGCTGGCATTGGCAAGCGGTACCAGTGACGCGACGGTATCGCGTTTTTGCAGACGGTGCGGATTTAACGGTTTTCATCATTTAAAGATTACTCTGGCGAAGGAGGTGGCGGAGGAACGCGGGAATTCCGTGGAGGTATCCAACGATATCAGCCGCGAAAATATCGCACAGTCCCTTCAGAACATCCTGGCCAACAAGGTGGCGGAGCTGACACAGACAGTGTCCATGATGGACCCGGTTCAGCTCGGAAAGATTCTGGACCTGATTGAACATGCCCGTACGGTGCAGCTGGTGGCCGTTGGGAATACGATACCGGTTGCCTTAGACGGTGCCTTTAAGTTGAATCAACTGGGGATCAATGCGGTGTCGGGGACGATCTGGGAGGCACAGATGGCGTTTACCTGCAATCTGGGACCGGAGGATGTGGTGATCATCATATCCAATTCCGGTTTCTCCAAACGTCTGATGACGCTCACCGCGGTGGCCAGGGAAAATCAGTGCAGGATGATTGCGATTACCAACAATGCGGCTTCGCCGCTGGGGCAGGCCTGTGATTACCACATTACAACAGCAACGAGGGAGAAGCTGCTCTTAGGCGAATTCTGCTTCTCACGGGTATCGGCTACGATGGCGGTAGAGATACTTTATCTGTTTCTGGCAGTGAGCAAGAAGGACTCTTATGAACATATCAGACGCCATGAGATTGCGATCTCTGAGGATAAGAATAATTGAGGAAATTCAACAAATATTAGCAAGGATTCTCCCATCCTCTAAGGTGGTGAGATGAATTTACCGAGGGTGGAGTGAAACAAAAGAAATAAGATTCTGTGACAGAAAACGGACATGAAGCACTTTGTATGAAACGTACAGGGTGCTTTTTGATTTTCCGCTGCCTGCGGCGGGAATTGTGACTTTACAGGAAAGTTCATCCAGGGAAATAAAAATCTGATAAAGTAACTTTGCTTCGGAGCGAGAGTCCGGTTTCCCGGACTCTCTGCTGTATTTTGGAGAAATGAAAAATAATCATGCATGAAATCAGCAATAATTGGAAAAATACATAGTAAAAAAGTACAAAAAACACGCGATGAAACAGAAAAAATGCACAGGATATTTATGGAAAGTGACGAAAATCTACAAGAAACAAAATTTCTTGTAAAAACGCATTGACGAAAATGATAAATCATAATATAGTATAGCAGAGGGAAGAAATAAAATTTTATAAAATGAGGAGAGGTGACATATGATTTACACAGTGACATTTAATCCGGCTTTGGATTATGTAGTAAAAGTAAATCACTTCACGCTGGGAATGGTCAACAGAACCGTGCAGGAAGATATTTATTATGGCGGTAAGGGCATCAATGTATCGGCGGTACTTAAGACTCTGGGCTTCCAGAGCACTGCGCTGGGGTTTATAGCCGGATTTACGGGAGACGAGATTGAACGGGGAGTGAAAAATCTGGGATTCCAGTCCGATTTTATCCGGGTGGAGAACGGCTTGTCCAGAATCAATGTAAAGCTTAAATCAGAAGAGGAATCGGAGATCAACGGGATGGGACCGGAGATTACCGAAGGGGATGTGGAAAAGCTGTTTAAGCGGCTTGAGAAGCTGAAGGCAGACGACGTTTTGGTCCTGTCGGGAAGCATACCCAGTTCCATCGACGACGGGATCTACGAGCGGATCATGGAACGGTTAGACGGAAAGGGCATCCGCATTGTGGTGGATGCGACGAAGGATCTTCTGATGAACGTCCTTCCTTATCATCCATTCATGATCAAACCGAATAACCATGAGCTGGGCGAGATGTTCGGCACTGTATTAAAGGATGAGGAAGAAATCATATATTACGCCAGACAGCTGCAGGAAAAGGGAGCGTCAAACGTTCTGGTCTCCATGGCGGGGGACGGCGCTGTCTTAATCGCAGAGGACGGGGCAGTATGTTCCATGGGAGTCCCGAAAGGAACGGTGAAGAATTCTGTGGGCGCCGGTGATTCCATGGTGGCGGGATTCATTGCCGGCTACCTGGAGAATGGAAATTATGAGCACGCATTAAGGCTTGGAAGCGCCTGCGGAAGCGCCAGTGCTTTTTCTGAAGGGCTGGCCTGCAGGGAAGATATTTTAAAACTTTATGAGGAATTACGATAGGAGGGGTTCTGAGATGAGAATAACGGAATTATTGAAAAAAGAAAGCATCGAGCTCGGCGTGAAGGTTTCTTCAAAGGAAGAGGCCATTGATACGCTGATCGGCTTAATGGCGGCCGGAGGAAGGCTGAATGACAGGGCCGGGTACAAAGAAGGAATTCTGGCCCGCGAGGCGCTGGGAAGCACGGCGGTAGGTGAGGGGATCGCCATTCCCCACGCCAAGGTGGCGGCGGTGAAGGAGCCGGGACTGGCGGCCATGGTAGTGCCTGACGGTGTGGATTATGAGGCATTCGACGGTTCTCTGGCGAACCTGATCTTTATGATCGCGGCCCCGGAGGGGGGAGCGGATGTTCATCTGGAAGCGCTGTCCCGTCTGTCAACGCTTCTCATGGACCCTGATTTTAAAAACGATTTAATCCATGCGGAGTCAAAAGAGGAATTTTTACAGCTGATCGATGACAAGGAATCCGAGCGTTATGAGAAAAAGGCGCGCAAAGAGGAAACGAAGGCGAGTGATGCGGCACCGGCAGTCCATGAGACTGCGAAATCCGGCGCTGCCGGTTACCGCGTTCTCGCTGTGACCGCTTGCCCTACCGGTATCGCCCATACCTTTATGGCGGCTGAGAACCTGGAACAGCTGGGAAAGAAGATGGGAATCCCGGTGAAATCCGAGACCAACGGAGCCGAGGGCGCGGCCAATGTTCTGACGAAGGAAGAGATTGCCGCTGCCGACGGAATCATCATCGCGGCAGACAAGAATGTAGACATGGCCCGTTTTGACGGAAAACACGTGGTGAAGGCTTCTGTTTCCGATGGAATTCAGAAGGGCGAGGAGCTGATTAAACGGGCTGTGAGCGGTGAGGCTCCGGTCTATCACCATACAGGTGCCGCTTCATCAGAGGAAGGCGGGGAAAACGAAGGCCTTGGCCATACGATCTATAAGCACCTGATGAACGGCGTCTCCCATATGCTTCCGTTCGTAATCGGCGGCGGACTCTTAATCGCACTGGCATTCCTGTTCGATGATTATTCCATCAATCCGGCGAATTTCGGAAAGAATACACCGGTTGCAGCCTATCTAAAGACCATCGGAGAGCAGGCGTTTGGCATGATGCTTCCGGTTCTGGCCGGTTACATCGCCATGAGCATTGCAGACCGTCCCGGCCTGGCAGTCGGTTTCGTAGGCGGTATGGTGGCAAAGATGGGAGCCACTTTCATGAATCCGGCAGGCGGAGATGTGAACTCAGGCTTCCTCGGCGCCTTACTGGCTGGTTTTATCGGCGGTTATATTGTTGTCCTGTTAAAGAAAGTATTTAAAAAGCTTCCGAAATCCCTGGAAGGGATCAAGCCTGTTCTCTTATATCCGCTGCTGGGTATTTTCCTGGTTGCGGTTGTCACCACCTTTATCAACCCCTTCGTCGGGGCGATCAATGACGGTCTGACCCATCTCTTAAACGGCATGGGCGGTACCAGCAAGGTGATTCTCGGAGCCGTTGTCGGCGGCATGATGTCCGTGGATATGGGCGGCCCGGTAAATAAGGCGGCATACGTGTTCGGTACGGCGCAGCTGGCGGAAGGAAATTTCGATATTATGGCAGCCGTGATGGCAGGCGGTATGGTTCCGCCGATCGCAATCGCGCTGTGCACTACATTTTTTAAAAAGAAATTCACAGAGAAAGAGCGCCAGTCCGGTCTGGTAAACTATATCATGGGTCTGTCCTTTATTTCCGAAGGCGCCATACCGTTTGCAGCATCGGATCCACTGCGCGTGATTCCGTCCTGTATCATCGGATCAGCCGTGGCAGGCGGGCTTTCCATGGCGTTAAACTGTACGCTGCGTGCTCCTCACGGTGGAATCTTCGTGCTTCCGACGATTGGCAATCCATTTGGCTATCTTGCAGCGATTGTGATCGGATCGGTGGTCGGCTGTGTGATTCTGGCAGCACTGAAAAAGAATAAAACTGAAGCGTAATCGTCCTGTTAAGGAGAGAGAAAAGGGGAAGATCAGTTGGAGCAAACACTGATCTTTCCCTTTTTCTGCAATGTCAGCCTCTTCATTTCTGGTATCATCATTTCGAACAGTCACCATCGTTCAGCCGCAATTTCCCCGCAGCTCTCAAATGTTTCCCGTGCCATTTTCCCGGCAGGATGGTATAATTGACAGAAAATGAGAGGCAGCGAAAGGAAACGAGAGAATGCTAACAATAAGACGAGAGAGTCTGGATATCCCGCAGGGACGCCGGATTCTGGCGGTCAGCGATATACACGGACACGTTCACTTTTTGAAAAAGGTGCTGGAAAGGGCCGGGTTCTGTGAAGCTGACGAACTGATTATCGATGGTGACATCATTGAGAAGGGACCGTATTCATTAGAGACGCTCCGGTATGTGATGGAGCTTGGAAAACTCCCTAACGTCCATGTGATTTCGGGAAATGTGGACTGCTGGCAGCTGGAACTGATCGGGAGCAGGGAACCGGAGATGACGAGGGCACTGGCTGAATTTATACAAACGGCAAAGGAACGGTGGGGAGGCAGCCTTTTTCTGGATTTTTGTGATGAAATGGGGATAGAGCATCCACGGACAGAAGAGGAGACAGCTGCCGCAAAGAAACGGGTTCAGGCCTATGGGCGGGCGGAGCTGGAATTCCTGTCAGGACTGCCTTCCATCGTGGAAGCGGGCAATTTTATCTTTGTACACGGCGGGCTTCCAAATGGCTGGGAAGAGATGGAAGGACAGGAGGCCACTCCGGTTTTAAAGTTCGACGATTTTCGGAACAGAGGAGGAAGTTTCGACCGCTGCGTCGTGGCAGGCCACTGGCCCGTTTGCCTCTACCGTCATGAGGTGGCGGAATTCAACCCGTTGATTGACAGGGAGAAAAATATTATAAGTATAGACGGGGGCTGCGGCCTGAAACGGGATGGTCAGCTTAACTGCCTGATGATCGGGAATCCCAGGGGAACCATAGAGGAAGTCAGCTGGACATCCTATGGAGGATTTCCGGAGATGACGGCGGTTGACGGCCAGAAAGAGCAAAAAACCAGGATATCCATTCAGTACACGGATAACCGCGTAGAGCTTCTGGCGGGACAGAGTGCGGGGCCGGGTCTGGTACGCCTTCGCCATCTGACCACGGATACTGTGTTTGCAGTGCCAAAAGACTATCTGTATGAGCGGGATGGAACGCTGCGCTGTGACGATTTCTGTGACTACCATATGGAAGTGAAGCCGGGAGAGCGAGTGGAACTGGTGGAGGTAAACGCCCTGGGAAGCCTGATTAAGAAGAACGGAGTCAGCAGCTGGTACCATGGAAGGCTGGAGCTGGCCGGTATAGAATAGAGGAGAAAATGATATGAGTAAAAAGAAGGAAGAAACCGGTCTGCCGATGATCCAAAAGGAAGCTGCCCTGCTTCTGGAAGAGCTCTCTTTATGCCCGGAGACCTCGGCTGTGGCTGTGGGGGGCTCCAGAGCAACAGGAAGAGCCGATGAGAAGTCAGATTACGATATCTATGTATATGTAGAAAAGGAAATTCCGGAAGAGAAGCGCAGACGCATCCTGGAAAAGTACTGCAGCACTATGGAAATCGGGAATCACTACTGGGAGGCGGAGGACAACTGTACGCTGAAGGACGGCGTGGATATCGATCTTATTTATCGGAACAGGAAGGAATTTGAGCGGGAAATAGCCGCGGTTGTGGAGCAGTTTCGGGCCTCCTGCGGATATACCACCTGTATGTGGCACAATCTGGCCACGTGCAGGATTGTGTATGACAGAGACGGAGAACTGGAAGCGATGAAAAAGCGGTTTGATGTCCCCTGTCCGGAGGAACTGAGGGACGAAATTATCCGGAAAAACAGGGCGCTCTTAAGTGGTGTGCTTCCGTCTTACGATGCACAGATACGGAAGGCCTGGGCCAGGAGAGATCTTGTCAGCGTTAATCACAGGACAACGGAATTTCTGGCCAGCTATTTTGATATTATTTTTGCCATGAACGGACGGACCCATCCGGGGGAGAAGCGTCTCGTGACGCTGTGTAAGGAGAGCTGTGAAAATCTGCCGGACCGGTTTGAGGAAAATCTGGAGCGTTTATTTACCGTGATGTACAATCCGGATGGGGAAGTTAACGACGTGATTGCACGTATGGTGGCGGAACTGGACCGGGCGCTGCTGAAAGTGCGACCGGGAGAATTTACGGCTGGACAGCCGCCAATGGGAGCGGCGGAGAAACAGTAACAGCATATCGCGGAGCTTTGCGATATGCTGTATGGGAGAACCGAAATTTAAGAGGTAAATTCCTTCATTTCCTCGATCTCTTTTTCCTGCGCATCGATGATGCTCTGGGCGAGAGTCCTGATTTCCTCGTAATTGGTGTACTCGAGAATCGATTTGGCCATGTCGACAGCCATCTGGTGGTGCATGATCATGCCTTCGGCAAATGCGTGATCGAGGCTGTCGGTGCCGGCCTTGTTCATGGAATGATCGTGATCCAGCATCTTGTCGTATTCCTCTAAATAGGCGCTTTCCTGGTCTGCATCGTTATGGCCTTCCGCCTCATACTTTCTGATCAGATCCCTCATCTGCCGGATCTCTTCCGTCTGGGTGGTTTTGATGGTTTCGGCCAGCTTTTTCAGCGTTTCATTGTTTCCGCCGTATTCGAGATAACTGTCAGCCATCTCGACCGCGGACTCGTGATGAGGAATCATGCCGTTTAAAAAGTCGATGGAAGCGTTTCCCGTCTTGGGAATGTTCTCCATGTCGCGCATCATGTTCCTCATGATTTCGTCCTGGCGCTGCAGGTAACGGTTTGTGTCGTCGTCAGCGGCTGCGCTGCTGGTTCCATGGGCGCTGTGATCCATATGATTCTGGCTTTCCGCGGCCCCGGATGACTGTTCGGTGGACTGGCTGCTGCTTTCCGTCTCCGCAGGTGCAGGTGAAAGCGGGGCTTTCTTACGGCTTCCGGCCGCGGCAAAGACGGCGACCGCGATGATGACGACGGCGGCTATGATTCCGGCCGCCCAGTATTTCATATTTTTATTCATAATCCCATTTCCTCCATTTCTAATCGGTATTTTTAGTATGAGGTGGAGAGGGTACGTTTATGCACCATGGAAAATTCTAATCTTGTACAGGATTTCCGATTCTGGTAAAATGAGGATAAAAAGGAGGAGCTTTTTATGCGGACAGAACAGGAAATGTTTTCAATGATTCTCGATGCGGCAAAGGCGGACGGCCGAATCCGCGCCGTATATATGAATGGATCCCGGGTTAATCCGGAGGCGAAACACGATATTTTTCAGGATTATGATATTGCTTATGTTGTGACAGAGACGGAATCCTTCCGGGAGGACAGAACATGGATCGACCGGTTTGGGGAGCGCCTCTATATGCAGTATCCGGAGGAGAACCGCGAGTATCCTTCGGATGTGGCCAACTGCTACGGATGGCTTATCCAGTTTGCCGATGGTAACCGTCTGGACCTGCATGTGCAGACGCTTTCCTGGTCCTTACGTGCGATGGAGGAGGACCGGATGTTCCGGATTCTGTATGATAAGGATGGCTGCCTGGCGAAAGCGCCGGAGCCGGCAGCGGAGTTTTACCGGGTGAAACGGCCGGAGGAGAGCCGGTTTCTCTCTGTCTGCAATGAATTCTGGTGGTGCCTGAACAATGTGGCGAAGGGGCTGTGGAGAAAAGAGATACCGTACGCACAGGATATGGTTAATTTCCATGTGCGTCCCCAGCTGATAAGGCTTCTGTCCTGGAAGGCAGGAATCGACACGGATTTCACGTGCAGTCCGGGGAAATCCGGAAAGTATCTGTACCGTTATTTATCGCAGGAGGAGTGGTCCCGTCTGATGAAAACGTATGCGGGCGGCAGCGCGGACGAGATGTGGGAAGCGGCAGACACCATGTGCGTGCTGTTTCACGAGACTGCTCTGGCTGTGGCGGAGCAGCTGGGATTTCAGTACGATAAGAGAGAAGCGGAGGCGAGTCTCCATTTTTTCCGCCATGTAAGAGGGCTGCCTGAAGATGCAAAAGAACTGTGAGGGGAGAACCTGAATTGGTAAAACAGTGGTTCCGTGAGTGGAAAAAGCAGATCGACCGGTGCTGCATGGAACTTGAACTTGTCATAAAGGAGGCAAAATGATGAAAACATATAACTGGGGAATCATAGGAACCGGATCCATTGCGCGGGAGATGGCGGCAGCCCTGACTGCCTGCCGCGGCACCGTCTATGGTGTCTGTGGGACGAGCAGAGAGAAGGCGGAGCGCTTTGCGGCGGAGAATGGAGTTCTTCACGCGTTTGCGGATGGGGCTGCACTGCTTGCAGATGAGAATGTGGATATTGTATACATTGCCACGCCTCATAACATGCATTTCGATTACATCAGACAGGCGGTTCTGGCTGGAAAACACGTTCTTTGTGAGAAGGCCATCACGGTTTCGTCCGCGGAGCTGGAGGAAGCGGCTGCGCTGGCGGAGGAAAAGGGCGTGGTGGTGATGGAGGCCATGACGATTTTTCATATGCCGCTCTATAAAAAGCTTAAGGAGATCGTGGATTCGGGAGCAATCGGCCCGGTAAAGATGATTTCCGTCAATTTCGGAAGCTGTAAGCCTTACGATGTGACCAGCCGGTTCTTTCGTAAAGAACTGGCCGGAGGCGCGCTTCTTGATATCGGGACGTACGCCGTATCCTTTGCCAGGTATTTTCTTGATGAGAGACCGGATACGGTGCTGTCAGCAGTGAAACGGTTTGAGACGGGGGTAGATGAAGAGTCCGGGATCGTCCTTATGGGAGAAAACGGACAGATGGCGGTTATCGCACTCTCCATGAGAGCCAAACAGCCGAAACGCGGCGTCGTAGCCGGTGAACTGGGCTATATCGAGGTCTCTGAATATCCGAGAGCAGACCGGGCCGCCATTGTCTATACTGCAGACGGACGGAGGGAGGAGATTACCTGCGGCGACAGCAAAAAGGCTTTGGAATACGAGGTGGAAGATATGGAAAAGGCTGTGTCGGAACATCTTGTGTCAGAGAGCATGGCCCTTTCCCGGGAGGTCATGTGGCTTTTAAGCAGTGTACAGAAGCGGTGGGAAGAACAGGAATTGAGGACAGAACAGGGAGGACAGAAGGATGTACCAGTGCTGCATATTTGATTTGGATGGAACGATTATCAATACGCTGCATTCTTTAAGGAAAACGGTGAATGAGACGATAAAACAGTTTGGCTATGGCCCCATGGATGAGTACCACGTTAAGTATTTTGTGGGAGACGGATATAAAAAGCTGATGGAACGGACGCTTAAATACTGCGGGGACACAGAGCTTACTCATTACGAGGCGGCGCTGGAGGTCTATGATGAGATGTTTAAAAAGTACTGTTTGTATCAGGTGGAACCGTATGCCGGCATGCCGGAGTTTTTGACGATGCTGAAGGAAAAGGGAATCCGGATCGCGGTGGTGACGAACAAGGCCCATGACCGTGCCGTCGAGTGTGTGGAGACAGTCTACGGCCCCGGCTTTTTTGATAAGATAACCGGCGAGGGAAACGGTATAAAGTGTAAGCCTGATCCTGAGGGCGCCCTTAAAACGGCGGAGGAATTTCATGTAAAACCGTCGGAATGCCTCTATTTTGGAGATACCAATACCGATATGAGAACAGGAATTAACGCCGGCATGGATACAGCAGGGGTTCTGTGGGGATTTCGGGACAGAGCGGAACTGGAGGCGTTTAAGCCAAAGTATATCATCAGCCATCCGGATGAAATTAAGTCCCTGTTCCGGTAACCGGATTTGTGCAGATTAAAAGAATGAATAAAAATAAAAAAAGACAGGAAACTAAAGAGAGATACTCTGGACAGAGGATTCTCTCTTTTTTTGCTTTCTAGGAAACTTCGCAAATCGGCCAAGATAGTGTATAATGGACTTGAAATAAAAAATCACATAACAAAAGAGCGAATGTAGTGATTCGCCACGACGTTGATTATGTAGTTTTTTGTTTTGGTTTAGACTGCGCTGTCTGACGGCAAAGAAAGAATAAGGGGCATGGAACTATCCATAACCCATTACCTTTCGGAATCGTTCAAACAGCGCAGTTTTTTTGTAGTAAACTTCTAAAACCAACATAGAAGTGCCACACTTCGGACATTTGAGTGGGTCATATCCAAACGTCAGAATAATCGAGTTACGCCAATCCAGAAGACTGGAAAGATAGCGTTGTTTCTGAGGGGATAAACATTGCCGAAGATTTTTTTCCTGTTTATGATGTTTTGCATAAATACCGTAGTAACGAACCATTTTGAAGTGCTTGTCAGGGATATGAATAATCAGGCGTTTTATAAAATCAATGACGGGGAGGCATTCTGTAACCGTCTTGTGATCCTCATGCCTGGTGTAATGAAACGTCACGGAGTCACCATCGTAAGAATCAATTCTGGAGGCAGCAATAACCGGTCGTCCGAGATATCGGCTGATATACTTAATGGTGATATCAGGAGAGCAGAGATTGGGTTTGGCACGGACATAAAAACCATCCGGGTGATCCTTATAAATCTGATTTTTAAGTTTAAGGAAAGAAGAACCGAGTTTATGCGCAAGTTTTTCTAAAAGAACCTTACGGAAAGCAAAGCGTAAAAATCTGAAATCAAAATGTTTGTTTGGACGCCAGGAGGTAAAATTACCGGCCCCGCCCTCGGAAATGAGCGCATGGATATGAGGATTCCATTTGAGGTCTCTACCAAAAGAGTGAAGGACACAAATAAACCCGGGAGTAAAGTTTTCAGTTTTATTAAGTTTAGAAAACATACGGAGGACGACATCTCGGACGGCATGAAAAAGACAATTCAAAAGAGAATGGTCCTTAAGAAAGTATATGCGAAGTTCCTCTGGAATCGTAAAGACACAGTGTCTGTGGTTACAGGAAATGAGCTTGCAGGACATACGAAAAGCCCGTTTCTGATTATACATGTTACCACAAGATGGACAGAAACGGCTTTTGCAGGAAAAAGGTACAGATTTAAGTTTACCACAATGGGGACAGCCGTAGACAGCTTGTCCATAAGAAGGATCGTGGCAATGGATCATACGTTTGATGTTATCCATAACATTTTTGCCAGGACGAAGAGCATACTGGATGTACTCAAAGTGGTCACTGAAAATAGTTTGAAGAATGTTCTTTTTATACATAAGAATATTTTACAACAAAAAGTGACAAAGGAAAACCCCAAAACCCCTCATGAGTGAGGGGCAGGGGAGTTGAGAGTGCCGAAGGCACTTTGTTCTTTTCAGAAAAAAGGAGGGACATTTTACAGGATAACGGATAGTCCAAGGAGGAGACATGGCAAAGCGTTGGAAATGGGGATTTGTGATACTGGCCGCGGTATGGGCCGCGCTTTTCGGAACGATGCTGGGATATGCCTGGAATGTGACGCATCAGGCTGAGCCGATGCTGAAGGTGCCGATGGAACAGGTTCAGAATACCAATATCAGCGAGGTCGCCCAGGAGACGATGGACCGGTTCTGGACTGTGGCTGTGTTTGGGGTGGATTCCAGGGAGGGAAAGCTTGGAAAAGGTACGAGGTCCGATATGGAGATGGTGTTAAATATCAATCTGAAAACCGGAGAGATCCGAATGGTGTCGGTTTACCGGGACACCTACGTAAAGATTGATGAAAAAAATAAATATGACAAGATTAACCAGGCGTATTTCGAGGGTGGTCCGGCCCAGGCCATATGGGCCCTGAGCGAAAATATGGATTTGAACATCGACGATTACGTTTCCTTCAGCTGGAAGGCCGTGGCTGACGCCATTAACTTATTGGGAGGAATCGATGTGGAGATCAGTCCGGAGGAATTTAAGGTGATCAACGGTTTTATTACGGAGACTGTGGAATCCACGGGAGTCGGCTCTCACCATTTAAAGAAGGCAGGAGTGAATCATCTGGACGGGGTGCAGGCCGTGGCCTACGCAAGGCTTCGGAAGATGGACACGGACTTTATGAGGACGAAGCGCCAGCGGCTGGTGGCTGAGCTGGTGCTGGAAAAACTGAAAGAGGCCGATTTAGGTACGGTGCGCCAACTGGCATTTTCCATACTTCCCCAGGTCTCCTCCAGTGTGGGGATGAAGGATATACTCTCTCTGGCAGGCACGGTGTCGAAATTCCATCTGACGGAGACCGAGGGCTTCCCGTTTGAACTGAAGGACGCTCTGGTTGGAAAGAAGGACTGCGTCATACCGGTCACTCTGCGGGACAATGTGATCCGCCTGCACCAGTTTTTATTTGACGAGGAGGAGTATGTACCTTCGAAGCAGGTGGATGAAATCAGCCGGCAGATTGAGCTTCGTACTGCAAAAAGCAAAAAAAAGTAAAAAAAATACTTGAAAAAACAGTTAGCATATGCTAATCTATATGAGGTTAGCAATGACTAACTTAAGGCTTTCAAAAATCTGGATCGATAAAATAAGTTTACTCCGGGGATAATGAGAAAGAGGAAGGAGTGAAACGGATGTCAACAGACGCAATTATGTCATATATTTCAGAGTGCAGCCGCGCAGGAAGGCTGGAGTTTCAGGTTTCCATCCAGTGCGCCCCCGTCTTAAAGGGAATCAAGGCATCGAATCTTGTGACGATGGCAAAGGGGTCGCTGCAAACGGTAAGAAATGCGCTGGCAGGTACGGAAATTACGGCGGTTATGCTGGCAGCCGGTGACAGGACGGAGGTTCTGCTTCTGTACCGCTTTCCCATGCTGAAAGCAGTTCTGGCAAATAAGGAAATCAGAGAGTTTTTAAAATCCTGCGGTTACGTGCAGTTTGATCTGGCGTCGATTCTGATGGGATTAAAACGCAAATATACCGCATATCTGGCCGGCAGCGGAGAATTCCCGCACGAACTGGGCGTTCTTCTCGAATATCCGGTCGAGGATGTCAGGGATTTTATCCGTTATAACGGGGATAAGTTTCTGTTTACCGGTTACTGGAAAGTATATCATAATCCTGCTCAGGCAAGGGCGAAATTCACCCGGTACGACCGGGCGAGAGAAGCCGCCATGCAGCAGATCATAAATGGATGCCGCCTGCATGAAGTGGCGGTAAGAAAGGGAGAATAAAACATGAGTGATATTTACGTAGTATATTTTAGTTCAACAGGAAATACAGAGGAGATGGCGAAGCATGTGGCCGACGGAATTGAAAGAAAGGGAGGCAGTCCTGTGCTGACCGAGATCGGAAGTGTGGATCCGGACCGATTAAAGGAGGCTTCCGCCTTTGCACTCGGCTGTCCTGCCTGCGGTGCAGAGGAGCTGGATGAGAGCATGGAGACTCTGATTGAGGAGATATCCGGTTCTCTGGAGGGCAAGCACGTCGGCCTGTTCGGCTCTTACGGCTGGGGCGGCGGCGACTGGATGCGCGAGTGGGAAAAGCGCATGGCGGAGCGCGGCGCCAGGATCGTCGGCGGCGAAGGTGTAATCGCGCTGGAGTCCCCGGATGGAGACGCAGAGAAGCAGCTTAAGAGCCTGGGCGAAGAGCTGGCGGAATTAGGATAATCCGGGCGAAAAACGAAAAAGTCAGAAATCAAAGAGGCCTGCAGGAATCGCGATCGAACATTCCTGCAGGCCATTCTATACTCATTCTCTCTATTCCAGAACAAGGAAAGACTGTGGTTCCAGAATGATGCGGTCCTCCTCCCATCTGCCGTTTCCGATGGAATAGATGACGGATTTCTGACCAACGGAAGGAACCGTGACCGTACCGCCGGATGGATTGACGGCAACAGTCAGAGCCCCACGCCGGTATACGAAGGCCGCCGCTCCCTTTTCCGCATAGACCGGTTCAAAGGCCGCGTCGGCCTGTAAATCGGCGTTTGCGTGGCGCAGAGTCAGCAGGGATTTTACGGTGTGAAGCAGGGATCCGGGATCCGATTCCTGTGCGGCAACCGTTGGCGCGTCGTCTGCCTCGTCAACCGGGAGATAGAGGCTGTCTTTTTCTGCTTCGGAGAATCCGGCGTTCTTTTCATGGTTCCACTGCATCGGAGTACGGGAACCGGTTCTGAAATAGCCGCCTTCCTTCGTGGGGAGCTCTAAGTATCGCATTCCGATCTCATCTCCGTAATAGAGATAGGGGACGCCCGGCATGGTGAAAATGAATGCAAAGGCCAGCTTTAACTCGGTCTCGTCCAGATTATAGCGGGGGCGGAGCGTGTCGTGATTGCAGGTCAGGAGACAGAAGTAGCCGTTATCCCTGGAAGCTTCGTATCTGGGGAGGTAATCCTCCAAAAATCTTGTGATATCGCCATGGCCATCCTTTTTAAAGAAGCTGTGGTCCTCCTGGTTCTCATAATCCCGCATCAGGGTGCTGTAGCCGTTGCCGCGTCCGTTTAAAAAGAAGTCCATGTGGAAGCCTGCCTTAAGCGCAAGCTGGGGATTGCCCCATTCGGAGACCATAGCGGCTTCCGGATAGTCGCTGTCCAGCATTTCCCTGACATTACTCCAGATGGCGCAGGTGCCTGTCTTTTCCTCATCGTCATTCTTTACGAGGGAGGCGGCCATGTCCACGCGGAAACCGTCACAGCCCTGATCAAGCCAGTATCGCATGACATCCTTCATGGCCTCTCTGGTGGCGATGCAGTCCGGATGATCGACAGGAAGCTGCCACGGCTCCTTTGGATTTAAAAATCCATAATTTAAGGCTGGCTGGCATTTGAAAAAGTTGAGTACATAGACGCCGCTGCGTTCGCTCTCTCCGCCGATATATGGAAATCCCTTAGCGCCTTCGAAGCAGTGGCTGGTCCAGATATAGCGGTTGGAGTATTCGTTGGTTTCCGCCTTCTGACTCATGGTAAACCAGGGATGTTCCTCGGAAGTGTGTCCGGGAACGAGGTCCAGAAGGACGCGGATCCCTTTTTTGTGGGCTTCCGCAAACAGACGGCATAAATCTTCGTTGGTTCCGTAGCGGGATGCTGCCTTCTTATAGTCACGGACATCGTAGCCCGCATCCTTAAACGGAGAGTCGAAGCAGGGGTTGATCCACAGGGCATTGCAGCCCAAGTCCCTTATGTAGTCCAGTTTTTCGATGATTCCCTGAAAATCTCCGATTCCATCCCCGTTGGTATCTTTAAATGACTGGGGATAAATTTCATAAAATACTGCATCTTTTAACCATTGCGGCATGACTGTTTCCTCCTGTTTAATCCATACATTGTCATTGGGATACGAAAAGATATCACAGCATTGCGGTTGACATCTTCTATATTGATAATATACTATAGAGATAAAAGAAAATCTTGCAAAATAATACCGGATAGTAACACAATCCTATGATGTTACGGAGGAAGAAGAGGAATGGAGAAAATTGGGCTTCAGACGGGGAACGCAGGCGGCCGGATGCCGGATTATAAAGAAAAGACGAATCACGGGGATGCACTAATGCCGGTCCGCTATTACCACTGCTCCGTGCCGAATTCCTACAGAAATTTATCGCTGCACTGGCATGAGGAGATGGAGATCACTCTGATTAAGTCGGGGACTATCTACTATGACATTGATTTTGAGACTTTTTCGGTGGAGAAGGGGGATTTGCTTCTGATTTCTCCGCATATTCTGCATTCCGCCCATGAGATGCCGGGAAAGAGTATGGTATCGGACAGCCTTGTGTTCCATCTTGACTTTCTGGGCTATCAGGTTCCGGATGCCTGTACAATAAAGTTTTTAAATCCGGTTCAGTCCGGAAAACTGCGCTTTCTTCCTGTTGTAAAGCCGGGGGCGGCCGGATATGAGGAGATGAAGGAGTGCTTTATCAGTCTGCTGGAGTGTTTTAACGGGAAGCAGTATGGATATGAGCTGTATACGAAGGAGCTGCTTATGCGCCTGTTCCGCCTGCTGTACCAGTACGGCTGTGTGGCAAAGCATGAGGGGACTCACGGGGAATTTGGCGCTGAGGAGAAGTTAAAAGAGGTTCTGTCGTATATTCAGTCAAATTACAGGGAAACGTTAACGATAGAGGAGCTGTCATCGGTCTGCCATTTCAGCCAGACTCACTTTATGAATTTCTTCAAACGGTATGCGGGCATGACGTGTATGGAGTATATTAACCATTACCGGATCACCAGAGCGGCGGCCGATCTGGTGGAGACGGAGCGGCAGGTGATGGATATCGCGATGGAAAACGGCTTTCGGAATATCTCGTATTTTAATAAAGTATTTAAGGAACGTTTCGGGGTGACGCCTGGGAGCTACCGGAAAAACAGCCGGGAAAACCTTTCCCTGCCCTGTAAAATGTGATATACTATGCAGATGGAATCAGATAGGAGACGGAATGAATGAATAAAAAGAAGAGAATCCCGCGGCTGTGCTGCATCGGAACCGTGATTCTGGCTATGATTCTGACCGGCTGTGTCAGGCGGCAGAGCCCCCCTGCGGAGACGAAAACAGAGGGCGGGAAGCTGAATGTGGTGACAACGCTGTTTCCTTACTACGATTTTACGCGGCAGATTGCCGGCGATCATATTGAGCTGACCATGGTGGTTCCGGCCGGCATGGACAGCCATTCCTTTGAGCCGACCCCGGCTGACATGATTACGATACAGAACGCCGATGTGCTGATCTGCAACGGCGGAGCCATGGAGCACTGGCTGGAGCGGGTACTCTCGGCGGTTGAATCACCCCATATGGTTATTATGACAGGCATGGATTATGTGGATACCGTGCAGGAGGAGATCGTGGAAGGCATGGAAGAGGAGACTCATGATCACGACCACGGCCATGGGCATGGAGCCGAACCCGGTCATGAGGACATGTACAGCCATGATCTGGCTGACGATAACGGCCATGGGGAGGAGATTGAGTACGATGAACATATCTGGACCTCACCGGTGAACGCCATGAAGCTGGTAAAGGGCATCGAAGAAACCCTGTCAGCCGCCGATCCCGGCAGCCGTGCAGAGTATGAAGCGAACGCGGAAAGCTATCTGTTAAAGCTTAAGCAGCTGGATCAGGAGTTTCGCGATGTGACCGCCCATGAAAAGCGGAATATGATTATTGTGGGGGACAAGTTCCCTTACCGTTATCTTGCCGATGAGTACGGTTTGCGCTACAGGGCGGCATTTTCCGGCTGCAGTACGGATACGGAGCCCAGCGCCAGGACCATTGCCTATCTCATCGATAAGATGAAATCAGAGCAGATTCCGGTCATATATTATCCAGAGCTGACCAGCCACCGGGTGGCGGAGATCATTGCGGAGGAGACCGGCGCCAGGCCGCTTCTGCTGCATTCCTGCCATAACGTGACGAGACGGGAGTTTGACAGCGGAGTGACCTACTTAGAGCTGATGGAACAGAATGTGACTAATTTGAAAAAAGGACTTGAATAGATGAATTCATTGATAGAATGCAGCCATGCGGATTTCGGATATGAAAACCAGGATGCCGTGGTGGATGTCACGATGGAAGTGAATCCAGGTGACTACATCTGCATCGTTGGAGAGAACGGTTCCGGAAAGAGTACTTTGATGAAGGGACTTCTGGGACTATTAAAGCCGACAAAGGGTACCATATCCGTGTCGGATGAACTGAAAAAAAGCGGGATTGGCTACTTGCCGCAGCAGACTGCGGCTCAGAAGGATTTTCCGGCTACCGTCGGCGAGGTCGTACTGTCCGGCTGTTTAAGCAGGCGGGGAAACAGGCCTTTCTATTCCGGAAAGGAAAAGAAGCTGGCGGAAAAGAATATGGAACGGCTGGGAATCGCAGAACTGGGAAGCCAGTGTTACCGGGACTTATCAGGCGGACAGCAGCAGAGGACGCTGATTGCCCGGGCTCTGTGTGCGACAGACAGACTGCTGATCCTGGATGAACCGATTACGGGGCTGGACCCGTCGGCGATTCTGGAGTTTTATGAGATTATCAGAAAGCTGAATCGAAAAGAAGGTGTGGCGATCTTAATGGTATCCCACGATATTGCCAACGTGGTAAAGCAGGCGGGAAAGATTCTCCATTTAAAGAGGGAAGTGCTCTTTTACGGAACGACAAAGGAATATTTGGAGAGCAGCGCCGGCCACCTGTATCTGGGAGGTGAGCTGTGATGGAGATGGTGACAGAGATGCTTTCATACCCGTTCCTCGTCAGGGCTCTGGTGGGCGGAATTCTCGTCTCGCTCTGCGCGTCCCTTCTGGGCGTAAGCCTTGTACTGAAGCGGTACTCCATGATCGGAGACGGGTTGTCCCATGTATCGTTTGGAGCGCTTTCCATCGCGGTGGCGGCCGGATGGTCCCCCTTAAAGATCTCGATCCCTGTTGTGGTTCTGGCGGCGTTTTTCCTGTTAAGAATCACAGAACATGGAAAGATCAAGAGCGACGCGGCTATCGCCATGATATCGGCGGCGGCCCTGGCGATCGGAATTATCGTTACCTCCATGACAACCGGTATGACGACAGATGTAAGCAGCTATATGTTCGGAAGTATTCTGGCCATGAGCAAGACGGATGTCAGACTCAGCGTGGTCTTAAGCATTGTGGTTTTGGGGCTGTTTCTGATCTGTTACAATAAGATTTTTGCAGTGACCTTTGATGAGAATTTTGCCAGAGCCACGGGAGTCAACGTTTCGTGGTACAATGTGCTCATAGCGATTCTGACGGCGATCACGATCGTCCTTGGAATGAGGATGATGGGAGCGATGCTGATTTCCAGCCTGATTATTTTCCCGGCCCTTACCTCCATGAGAATCTTTAAGAGCTTCCGCGGAGTCGTACTGTCCTCCGGAGTGCTGGGCGTCGTGTGCTTCTGCATCGGTATGGTGATGTCCTACCGGTTTTCCACACCGGCGGGTGCCAGCGTGGTTGTCGTCAATCTGGCGGCATTCCTGCTCTTTACGGTGGTTCAGTGGGTCCTTCATTTACGGACCGGCGGAAAGAAAGAGGAGCTTAAGTCTCCTGCAGGGGTAAGTAAAAATACAGAAGCAGAAAGGCAGCAGCAGTAACATGAATGAGAAAAAATTAATCCATGCCAGGCGCCATGTGAGCCAGACACAGTTTATTGCATATGGATTTTTCTGCGTCATTATAACGGGGACACTCTTGCTGATGCTCCCCTTTGCCAGCAGGGACGGGCAGTCGGAGCCATTTTTAAACTGTCTGTTTACGGCTACGAGCGCATCCTGTGTGACGGGCCTTGTGGTGGCGGATACCTGGAGCCAGTGGTCCTTATTCGGCCAGCTCGTCATTCTGACCATGATTCAGATTGGCGGTCTTGGCTTTATTACGGTGGGCGTCTTTATCTCTATTATCCTGCGGCGAAAGATCGGACTGAAGGAGCGGGGCCTTATGATGGAGAGCGTCAATACCCTGCAGATCGGCGGGGTGGTACGTCTGGCGAAGAAGATTATCATCGGAACGTGTATCTTCGAGGGGACAGGCGCGGTGCTTCTGGCAATCCGCTTCATTCCCCAGTTTGGCTTTCTGCGCGGGCTGTTTTACGGCATTTTCCACTCCATATCGGCTTTCTGCAACGCCGGCTTCGACCTGATGGGAGGACAGGCGCCATACAGCTCTTTTGTGGCCTATTATGACGACTGGCTGGTTAATCTGGTGATTATGTCTCTGATTGTGATCGGCGGTATCGGTTTCATTGTCTGGGATGATTTAAGCCGGAATAAGCTTCATTTCAGAAAATATATGCTTCAGACTAAGATTGTGCTGGTAACCACTGCCATACTGGTCTTTGGCGGCGGCCTGCTGTTTTATCTGATGGAGAGGAATAATCTTCTGGTGGGGATGAATACCAGCGGAAAGATACTGACCTCCTTATTCAGCTCAGTGACGGCCAGAACGGCCGGTTTTAACACGACAGATACGGCGGCTCTGACGGATGGAAGCAAGCTGCTGACCATCATTCTGATGTTTGTCGGAGGAAGCCCGGGATCGACAGCCGGCGGTATCAAGACGACGACTCTGGTGGTTCTTCTCTTATGCGTGCATTCCAACATCAAGCAGACGTATGGGATTAATATTTTCGGCCGGAGACTGGAAAACGATGCGGTCAAGCGCGCCGGAACCATACTGACGATCAATCTGCTGTTGGCGCTTACGGCGTCGCTGGCCATTATGGCGATACAGCCGCTGGGATTTTCCGATATCCTGTTTGAGACGTTTTCCGCCATCGGAACGGTGGGAATGACGACAGGAATCACGAGAGCGCTGCACCCGGTATCGCGATTAATCATCATTCTTCTGATGTACTGCGGAAGAATCGGAAGCCTTTCCTTTGCCCTGGCTTTTGTCCAGTCAAAGAGAAAGCCCCATGTCCAGCAGCCGGCGGAGGCGATTAACATCGGGTAGCCGGCCGAAGCGCCGGTACTGTGCGGCGCAGTGCAGGATAAAACGCAATGAGAGAATGCAATGTGAATCTAAAGCTGCAGAAGCAAAGGAGAATATCATATGAAATCGATTTTAATCATAGGAATGGGGCGGTTCGGCCACCATCTCTGCCAGAATCTTGCCGCTCTGGGCAATGATGTCATGGTTGTGGATCAGAAGGAGGAGGTTCTGGAGGACCTGCTTCCCATCGTGACCAGCGCCAAGATTGGAGACTGTACCAACGAGGCGGTCTTACGAAGCCTGGGGATCGCCAACTTCGATATCTGTTTCGTCTGCATCGGAACGAATTTCCAGAGCAGTCTGGAGATCACCAGTCTCGTAAAGGAGCTGGGCGGCCGCCGCGTCATCAGTAAGGCGAACCGTGATATCCATGCCAAGTTCCTCTTAAGAAACGGCGCGGATGAGGTGATCTATCCGGATCGTGATATCGCTGAAAAGATGGCGATGCGCTACAGCGCCAATCACGTCTTCGACTACATTGAACTGACACAGGAATACTCGATCTACGAGATTCCGCCCCTGCCGGAATGGATCCATAAGACCATCCGCGAGGCGGACATCCGCAACCGTTACCACATCAGCGTCCTGGGGATCAAACGTGAGGGAAAAGCCCAGCTCATGCCTCCGGCCGATTATGTGATTCAGGCGCAGGAGCATCTGATGGTGATTGGTAAGAAGGTGGATATTGATAATATACTTGAAAAGATGAAGTGATAAGTAATAATTTAAATGGTAAGTTATAATGATGTCCTGCCGGTAATCTATTGCCGGAAGGAGTTTTATATGATTTTCGATGTGTATTGTGTGCTGTGGGGCGGTAAGCGGGGAGTATGTGATTGTGAAAAAACGATAGAATGTATGAAATGCAGCGGGGATAGGGAATGAATAATTTAAAAAGGGGGCTGAAGGGGATATCAGTGCTGAAGAAGCTGTTAATCAGCTATGTGCTGATACTCCTTTTGCTTATTGCAAGTAATCTGTTAATCTTCAATAGAGCCAGTGAGGTGCTGGTAGAAAAGGAAATTACTTACAACAAGATGTCTTTGAATTATACAAGGGATATTCTGGATCAGAATATTAAGGAGATCTATAATTCCTGTGTGGCTTTGTTGAAAAACAATGATACGATGAGACGGATAGCAAAGATGGATAAGGTGTGGAACCAAACCATATTGATTGATCGTCTTATGGAATTTACGCAGAAAAACAGTCTTGTGGAACATGCAGTGCTTTTTAATCCGACTTTGGATTATGTATTATATGAGGATGGCGGTATGAACGCAGAAAAAGCGTTTGGAAGCTATTTTCAATATCAGAATCTGCATGGGGAGAAGCTTCCTGATAAGCTGAATCAAGCGTCTATTGGCTATGTATCCGGGACTGGAATGTATCTCTCGACCAAACCGGCGGGACTGTCCGAATCTTATGTTACTATATATTTTTCGCCTCAATACATCAACGGAAATAATAAATTGATTCTGATGCTGCCAGAAAGTAAGCTGCGTGACTTATTTAAAAGTGCGTATTCGCAAAACAAGTTTATGATCGTTTCTCAGAATGGGGAAGTGGTTGTTGATGCAAGGAACCAGAGCCGTCCGGAAGGACTTTTAGAGAGTCTGACTGAATCCATAAAGCTTGGGAGCGAGGCAGGCCAGTTTGATTATGGCAGCTATCTGGTAATCCACGAAAAATCGGAAGTATTTGACTGGGAATATACAGTAATGGTGAATTATGACTATATTTTGAAGGATATAAACGCCATTAGGAATATTATAACTTACCTTATCATTACGGTACTGCTGTTGAGCCTCCTGATTATCAGCCTGTCTGTTAAGAATAATTATGTGCCCTTAAAGGAAATTCTGTCTTATGTGGGGAATGGAAACGAAAAGGAGAATGAGTTTGAGAAGATAAAAAGCGGTATTATCACTTTAAAGAAGCATAACAGCACTTACCGGGAGAATCAGGTCTTGCAGGATATGATAAGAAACGGCGGAAGCAGAGCGGAGCTGGAGAAGCTGTTCCCATGCCCGCTTGCCCTTGGGATTTTGGTGGTCGGAAAGGAGCAGGAACTTATCTCTGTATTAAAAAACAGCTTGGAGCAGGCTCTTGTCCCGGAGAATGGGAGTGGGGTAAGGCTGATTTCTGGCGGCAGGGATCAGGTATATGTTGTCATCAATGTGCAAAAGCTTGAGATAGAGCTGGTGAAGGAGGCTGTCTTAAACTTTTTTGCAGGGAATCCTTCCAGCCTTCTGATCGGTATGGGAACTATTGAACAAAAAGGAGATCTTAAGCTTAGCTGCGATCATGCTGAGGCAGCGTTTCTGGAGGCGCGTATCAGTGATCCAGGCCCTATATATAGCTGGGATATCGGGGGCAGGATCCAGGAAATCTATATGCCCATCGATCTGGAAAGCCGTATGTTGTCTTTTATTTACGCAGCAAACAGGGAGAAGGTCAAAGAACTTGTGGATGAGGTCTTTGACAGAAATAGGGACATAAGTCGGTCCCAATTGAAGAAGCTGATCATGGATTTTGCCAATATTTACATTAAACTTGCCCAAAAGGTGGGGTGTGGAGCAGATATTAAGAAAGCCGAAGAGGTGTTAGAGAGGGAATATCAGTTTGATAAACTGAAGGATTGCATTTATTGGCTATATGTAGGACTGGTGTACGAAGAGCCTGTGGATAAAAGGGCTGATTACGTGGGAAAATATATTAAGGATTATGTGCAGCATCATTATATGGATTCAACCGTAAGTATAGAGACTATTGCCTCCATGTTAAACCTGGTTCCTACCTATGTTTCCACTTTATTTAAAAAAGAGGCGAAGGTTTCATTTAGTCAATATCTGTCTGATTACCGAATTGAACAGGCCAAGTACCTGCTGGAGCACACGGACAAGAAGGTAAAGGACATTGCTTCGGAAACTGGTTTTGGAACGTATAATAACTTTACCAGGGTATTTAAAAAGAAGCTGGGAGTGACACCTATTGAATATAAGAATCATAAACAGTCTTGATGAGAATGCGTATCTTTCTTGTAAAACAGCCGGGACTGTCGGACACACATTTTTGTGCCCGACAGTCCCGGCTGTTTTGATGGCGAAAAGGATATAAATATGTATGAAATCATATGAAAAAAATGAAGAATTATGATATAAAATAATGATGCATAAGTTAAAAAACCTCATATTTTAAGTTTTCGCTATAGAATTTAATGAAATACACTGATGATTTTTGAGATTAATGCATGTTTTTGATAAAAATACTCTTTTATCGTCCCCAATGATGAGATACACTGTCTGCATCATTCAAACAACAGAAAGGAAAGAGGTCAAATGCAGACAGCGTTCGTAAAAACATGCAAGAACACGACCTGGCAAAGAATTAAAAGCCAGAGATATTTACTGTTATTATTACTTCCCGGATTGGTGTATTACATAATATTCAGGTACATACCCATGTATGGAACAATCATTGCTTTTAAAAATTTTGATTTCCGGAGTGGAATCTTAGGGAGTGAATGGGTAGGACTAAAATACTTTAAACAATTTGTAACAGGTCCTTACTTTTGGAGACTGGTTAAGAATACTTTTTTAATCAGTTTTTATGATTTGTTATTCAGTTTTCCCGCACCGATTGTTTTCGCCCTCTTATTAAATGAAGTGAAGGCGAAAAAATATAAAAAGTTGGTACAGACGGTCAGTTATCTGCCACATTTTATTTCGGTGGTTATATTGGTCGGACTTATGAAAACCATGTTTTCTCCCAACGGCGGTGTAGTGAACAACATCATTCAGGCTTTTGGCTTTGAGTCCATAAACTTCTTTATGGAAAAAGGGTGGTTCCGTAGCATTTATGTTGGTTCCAGCATATGGCAGAGCTTTGGCTGGGGATCAATCATTTATCTTGCTACCATGGCAGGGATCGATACCCAGCTCTACGAAGCAGCCCATATGGACGGCGCGGGCCGGTTCCGGTGTATGTGGAACATTACTTTACCCAGTATCAGACCAACCATAGTAATCATGTTGATTTTGAGACTTGGAAGATTGTTGAGCGTGGGATTTGAAAAGATTATCTTAATGTATAATCCGGCTACGTATGAGGTTTCGGATGTGATTTCTTCTTATGTTTACCGCTATGGTATTCTGCAGGCCAATTACAGCTTTGGAGCGGCGGTGGATCTTATGAATTCACTGATTGCATTGGCATTGATTCTGATAACTAATCGTATCAGCCAAAAGGTATCAGATACCAGTTTATGGTAAGAGGGGAGAAAAAATGGTAGAAGATAAGAGTCTTGGAGCAAAAGTATTTCATGTAATCAACACATTGGTCATGGCGCTGGTAGTGATTATTACGCTGTATCCGTTGCTTTATGTGGTGGCCCTGTCCCTAAGCTCCGCAGAATATGTCCAGGCGGGCATGGTTAATCTGGTGCCTAAGGGATTTAATACAGAGGCTTATAAACAGGTTTTTGGAGATAAATTTTTCTGGAAATCTTATGGCAATACCATTTTGTATACGGTGCTGGGAACTGCCATCAACCTGCTGCTTACAACAACCTTTGCTTTTTGCTTATCCAGGAAGGAGCTGGTGTTCAGGAAGCCGTTGACCGTACTAATTGTATTTACCATGTTCTTTAGCGGCGGTATTATCCCCAGTTTTATTCTGATCAGGTCGCTGAATTTGTACAATACCTTATGGGCTGTGGTGCTGCCTGGGGCGATCAATACTTACAATATGATTATTGTAAGAACCTTTATGCAGGGACTGCCGGAGGAAATATTTGAATCCGCCAGGATCGACGGGGCCCATGATATCCATCTGTTTACAAAAATCGTGATCCCATTGTCGAAACCGGCGCTGGCTACCATTGGCCTTTATTATGCGGTGGATCACTGGAACGCTTACTTTTATCCCATGCTATATTTAAAGGATAAGGGGAAGTATCCGCTTCAGGTGTTGTTAAAAGAAATGCTTGTAGAACAAGATTTTTCCAGCATGAGTCAGAGTGCCGCAGAGGTGATGGGAAACATGCAGCCGACCACGGACATGCTTATGGGCGCCTCTATTGTGATTGCGCTGATTCCAATCCTGTGTATATATCCGTTTATCCAGAGATACTTCGTTCAGGGAATTATGATTGGTTCTTTAAAAGGCTAGTAATGAAAAACAAATAAAACAAAAAAGAAAAGAGAGGGAACACTATGAAATTAAGAAAAGTAACAGCATTGATGCTGGCCGCAGCCATGGCGGTATCGGTCTTAAGTGGATGCAGCTTTAAAACTAAGATGGAAGAAACGGCGGCGGATGCCGGCCAGCCCGGAGCGTCCGGAAAGGAACCGATTACCATTGAATTTATGCTTTTAAACAACCAAAGCGGTGATGGCGAGAGATTTGTCCTTAAAAAAATCGTTAAGGATAAGTTTAATATTGACTTAAATCTTGTGTTAAATACAAAGGATGCCTATGAGGAGAAGTTAAACCTTTTAATCGCTTCGAATGAGCTTCCGGACCTGATTTCTCCGGTGTCCGGTGAGATTGGTAAGGATATCGGGCCGAAAGGAGCCCTGGTTGCCATTGACGAGCATTTTGATAAGATGCCTAATTTTAAAAAGAAAATCATGGAGGATAAAAATGTTTATGCCTCTGTGGTGGCTGCAGATGGTCATATTTACAATATGCCGAGATTTTCGAAGCAGCAGCAGTTTAAAAGTGTGCCATTGCTTCGAACTGACCTTGTGAAGGCAGTAGGCAAAGAAATGCCTAAGAATTTCAAAGAGCTGATCGACGTGCTGGAAGCGGTTAAGGAGAAATATCCGGACACCATCGGCATGATCAGCAGGAACAAAATGAACTGTCTGTGGTCTTTTGGTATTCATTACAACACCAACCAATCGGTATTCTATGATAAGAATCAGGATAAGTGGGTGTATGGCCCGTTAAACAGCGGTTTTAAAGAGATGATCGGTGATTTTCATGAGATGTGGGCTAAGGGACTGATGGATAAAGAATTTTTCACATCTTCCACGCAGCAGTGGGAAGAGAAGATTTTGAGCAATAAGGGAGTCTTTACATTAGATTATGCAACACGTGCGCTGACGGAGACAGAGGCTTATAAGAAGCTTCATCCGGAAGATACGGAGTTTCAGTTTCAGCCGATCATGCCACTGGTAACCGATTCTAACCCGGAACCCACTTTAAACATTGCGGAACAGATTGGAATATGGACGTCTTTTGGGGTATCTTCTGATTCTAAGCACATTGACAGAATTTTAGAGATGATTGACTGGATGTATTCCGACGAAGCAGCTACCCTGGTTCAGTGGGGAGTGGAAGGCGAGGATTACAACATTGTAGACAACATGAAAAAGTATGTTCCTTCATTAAAAGCCTCCTATAATCCGGAGGGAACCATCGACCCGGAAACGGAGCTGGGCTTGAACCACAACCGAATCATGAGGATTGAAAATGCAGACGGCTTTGAGCCGTATGTGGAAGGCTACAGTGAAATGATAGATGCTTACAAAAAAAATGTCCATCTTTTCGAGAATAACTATAGGATCAACCTTACTTTTACCGACGATGAGATGGAGGAAAAGGGCTTTATCGAAACCAACATTAAGACCTACGTTGAGGAGGAGGCTCTCAAATTCATTACAGGCGAAAAACCAATGTCTGAGTATGAGAACTTCGTATTGTACTTAAATGACAATGGCGGAAAGCGCCTGGAGGAAATCTATGCCGGCGCTTATGCGAGATATAAAGCACTGATCGAAGAAATAAAATAATTGGTATATTTTAAGTGCCACCGGAAAATAATGTCGCGTTTTTCTGGTGGCCTTTTAATACGAAAGAGAAAGTACATCTTATGGGATTCTCCTTTAATTATAAGTGGAAGGGATAAAAAGTGATGATGAGAAAATGGAAACGCAGTATGGCAGTATCTATGGCAGCGGTGTTGCTGGGATTGGCAGTATTACCAGGGACAGCTAATGGTTTCTGTGTGGAGAAGGTACAAAAGGCGAATGACTCGAATGCGGAGAGTACACAGACAGCTACCGGTTCTAATGCGGAGAACGTGCAGACAGCTACCGGTTCCAATGCAGAAAACATACAGAAAGCTACTGGCTCAAATGCGATGGCTAGAGTGATTGCCGTGAATCCCTGCTCCAATCCGGGAAATAGGATGCTGGCAGCGGACGGAGATACGGACACCTTTTGGACTTCCAAGGACAGCCATAAGCAGGAGAACAGGCATTACATAGAATTTATTCTGGATAGGGAATACACCATTGAAAGAATTGAGATGCATTTGGGACGACTTACTAATGGGAAATGGGGCTTTATCCCTGAAAATCTACGGGTGGAGGCCAGGACAGATGGGGAGTACGATGTGGTGCTGGATCAGAATACCGTTACAGAGATGACGTTCCTGACTCTTCCGGAGCCGACTAAGGCAAGTTCATTGCGGCTTTCCTTTCTCGATTCCAGGTCGAAAGGCTTTAGCGTTCGGGAGGTGGCTTTTTACTTACCAGGACAGCCGGGAGGGCAGACCCAGTATTCGCAGAAGAAGGTTTACGCAGATTATCATGGGCCAAGATACACCAGGGAGCATGATGGAAATGTGGGCAACTGGGGATTTGTGGGTGAGGCAAAAAACAGCGGTGCTGCTAATAAGAAAGTGATTAATAACCCAGATGTGATAGGGGAAGATGGAAGACGCAAACTGGCTGCGGCCGCTTATCCCCTGGTGGGAATGCAGTCTCAGATGGACCCGGACTACCATGAATACCAGATACTTCTAGCAAAAATGGCAAACATTGATGGCTTTTTCGTGGAATGGGGGTTCCCGGGGCACGGCAGTGACAGACAGCTTGAGATTATGATGGAGACTGCAGATAAATACGGATTTGAGTTGGGAATTAACTGGTGCGACGCCTGGCATATGAAAGACTGGATTACGCTGGTGAAGCCGGAGGTGGTTACCCGGGAAGAAAAGGTAGCTGAGGCTGTGAATTCTCTGAGCGAAATTTTGGAAAAACTTTATGCTTCAAACTGCGGAGCGCTGTTTGAAGGGCATCCGTTGGTTTACCTTTTTGGGGGAGGTTTTGATAAAGCGGAAGTTCGAAAAATTGTTGAAGAGGCGGTTATCCCAGGGCAATTTTTAACAGACGTGCCATGGTATTTCAGGCGGGCGTCTGTATCGGGATCTGTAAACTCCAGTGATCAAGTGAATTATTCCTATGCGGGAACAGACTGGCATACCGTAGTAGATGGGCCTTACGGCTGGGTTCCGGAGCGGGTACGCAGCGCCCAGGCGGCTGGGTTTAAAGATTTTGATGTCTATGGAACCAGAGAGGATGCAGTCTCTTACCTGCAAATGCTGAAACGGACATTTATTAACAATCCTGACATTCCGTTGAGAAACAGCGTGGTATCCCCGGGTATGGACAATCGACCTTGCGCTGGCTGGGGCGATAAGTTTAAATACATGGATCGGGACGAAGGACAGCTTTATCGGGACATGTGGGAATTTAATGTATTAAACAGGGATTATTTAGACGTAGTGTATATTGCCTCCTGGAACGACTATACTGAGGGACATCAGATTGAACCTACTGTAGAGGATGGCTACCGGGAATTGTTTACCACTCAGGACTTCGCTTACCAGTTTAAAGGGAAGGGAAGCCAGGATAAAACTGGATTTTCCCTGCCTCTGCGTTTGTTTGAGCTTAGAAAGGAGGCAGAAAAGCTGGAGGCCATGGGAGGAGATGCTGCTGCCTTAAACGAGCAGTTGGATCAGGCAGGACGGGATATTAGCGAGGGCCGGTATGAAGAGGCAGGTTCTTTACTTAATGAGGTTCAGCGAGTGATTTCTGCGGAAATAGCTACGGACTCAAATGCCACAATTCTCTGCAACGAAGCCAACGGAAAGCTGGTTCTGACGGAGCAGATCAGGGAAAATGTAGCTTACAGGAAGACGGTTACTTCCAACTGTTCGAAAGAGGGACTTGCATCAGTAGTCGACGGTGTGTCCGATACAGCGTGGAGTTTTGAGGGAGCTGGAAGCTATATTGATATCGATATTGGCAGCAACGCAAATCTGGTTGCAGGCGTATTTATGGGGGATATGCCGTTCCGGCTATATTATTGGGAGGAAGAGGTCTTAAAGCAGGCGGAGGTGGTAAGGGATGCAGGTAATGGTTTCTATCTGCCGAAATCTGTTACGGCTAGCCGGGTTCGTATCCAACTTGAAGCATCCCAGGGCAACGTATATGAAATTAAGCTGTACGCCAATTCGGTGCCTGATGTGGAGGTGGTCAGTCCCCAGCCAAACGGGCAAGTGGATTTTACTGCCCCCTGGCAGGTAGAGGTGGAGGCATCAGACAGGGATGGTTCAATAGTACGCGTGGAAGCATGGTTGGATGGCATTCTTATGACACCGCTGTCCGTCAACCCGACTGATTCCAGATATAGCCTTCTGCTTCCACCAGCCGAACCCACCCTGCATCAACTTACCGTAAAGGTGGTAGACAATGAGGGGGGATATACTGTAGCCGGACCATTTTCTCTATACCCGATTTTGGAAAATATCGCCCTGAATAAGCCAGCTATAGCTAATGTGTCCATGCAGGGTTACGGTCCGGAGTTGGCAGTGGACGGAATTATCTCCTTGGATTCCAGATGGAGAACACCAGCCAGCTATACGGAGCACTGGCTGGAGATTGATTTGGAAGGAACCTATGAAATCTGCCGGGCAGATTTGTTCATGGGGGATCTCTCAGGATATGCTGTCCGGGATTTTAAATTGGAGTACTGGGATGGTTCCGGTTGGAGACAAATTCCGGGAACATCGTTTACCGGAAATACCGTAAAGGATATGGTGCTTCGTTTTGACCCTATTATTACTAATAAAGTACGGTTCTACAGCAGTGAGGCCGCTGGGCGGGGTGTTCGTGTTAAGGAGATTATGATATACGCGCCTGCGAAAGCCACAGGCACAGAAAACTGCGCATCAATCAATTTTCATGCAAAGTACTTGGAGAATGCGGACTCTGGCGGTGGGGCTGAGAGCCTGAGCGCAGCAAAGGGCTGTTATTTGACTCTGTCGGATGAAGTGGCGCAGCAGCTCAGTGGGAAATATTACGAAGGAATATTGTCTTTTGAGTATCTGGATGACGGGTTTGGGAGTTTTTCCGTATTGGTTTCTGCGGACGGGCAGGCGGAATTTGGCAATTATGAAGAAGCCGCTGTGATAAATAAGACCGGAACCGGCCAGTGGATGGTTGCAAAAATTAATTTGAAGGGCCCACACATCCGCATGAATCATACGGGAGAAAATGATTCTGATGTTGCGTTGAAAGGTCCAACCAGAATCCGTGGCATAAGTCTGGAATTCGTAGTGGCAGAACCAAAACTTTAGGAGGGAAAATGGAGAAAAAAATATATGCAGATTACCATGGACCAAGGTGCACGAGGGAATGTGACGGGGAAGTGGCGCAGTGGAAATACTATGGAACCGCGAAAAAAAGCAGGGCAGCGCAGACATATGCTAATCACAACGCAGACTTTATTGGACCGGATGGCCTTCACGATCTGGCAGCCCGCTGTTATCCTCTGGTGGGAATGCAGTCCCAGCGGGACCCTATTTATATTGAGTACCAGATTCTGACGGCGAAGGCGGCACACATCGACGGTTTTTTTGTGGAGTGGGGGTTCCGGGAGCATAAAAGCAACCAAGAGTTGCTGATGATGCTTAAAATGGCAGAGAAATACGATTTTGAAGTCGGTATTAACTGGTGTGATGCCTGGCATTTTTACCCGTGGATTGAAGAGTTCCATAAAGATGCGGTGACGAGAGAGAGAAAGGTAGAATTGTTTAAAGAAAATGTACAATACCTGCTGGACACTCTGTACTCGACCTCTTACGGAGCAACTGTGGACGGTCATCCTATAATCCTGATATTCGGGGGTGGCCCTACGTTGGAGGAATTCTCTGATATCAGAAACTGTTCCTACCGCCTGCCGGAGGGCGTAAAGCAGCCATGCTTTATCGTTCGGGCCCCCATTAACGGAACTGTTGGTGAAGATGGTAAGGTGAATTATTATCTTGAAGAAAACGGGTGGCCTGAGGTTATGGATGGTATGTTTGGCTGGATTCCCACGAGGGTCAGGGAGGGGTTGGCTGACGACGGATTCAAAAGCTGGGACCGGTACGCTGTTTTGCAGGATTCCAGGGATTATTTAGATGCGTTGTATAAAGCATTCGGGGAAAAAGGCTGCAGGGTTAGGATCGGAAGCGTAAATCCTGAGATGGATAACCGTGCCTGTGCTTCATGGAACAAGCATGACTTATCCCATATACCCAGAGAGAGAGGAAAAACCTATGAGGGTATGTGGGAGTCCCTGGTTGATAACAGCAGCCAGGTGGATGTAGCCTATATTGTATCCTGGAATGATTATACGGAAAGCCATCAGGTGGAGCCTACTCTGCAGGAGGGCTATCGGGAACTGCTCACTACCCGTAAGTATGGGGCCAGATGGAAGGGGCTTGCAGAGGAGTCTTCCGCTGGCTGGGAGACGGAAGTCCTTTCGCTCCCGCTCCACCTGTTTCAGGTTCGGAAACAGGTGGAGTTTTACCGAAAGACCGGCTTTCAGACAGAGCCTTATGATAAAGCACTGGATGACATCGCAGGCTGCCTGTCAAATGGCAGATACGGAGAAGCAAAGCTGAATCTGCTGGGTGTGGAGGAACTGATAAGCAGTCTTGGGGATATGCTCCGCAGTTGGGAGGTGGAGCTGACCCAGGAAAACGGCGGCCTTAGCTTAAACGCCGATCAGCTGACTATCTGCTGTGGAAAAACCCTGGAAGAGATGGAACGATACTATTTCAGAGCATGTCTGTCCTTTGAATATCTGGATGACGACGAAGAATCGTTTCAGATCCTCCATGGGAGACAGGAGCTTTGCGACGGGAAAAAAGATGGAAGCGGGCTTTATAAGCAGGTAAGGATTCGCCTGTTTAAAGAATCTCTGCATGGCATTGTGCAGGAAAGGGAGCTTACCATCCTGGGCAATATGGAGATACGAAATGTTAAATTATTAATAAAGCTTTATTCACCTGTTTAAAATATAAAACAGGGTCTAAGTATATTTTATATATGAAAAAGGAGTAAAAATGCTGTATCCATATGAAAGCAGAAGCAGGGAAGTGAAAGATATAAGCGGCGTCTGGCGTTTTAAATTAGACAGAGACGGCGTGGGAATGAAAGAGAGATGGTATGAAAAGAAACTGGAAGGCTCAATCCCCATGCCAGTGCCTGCCAGCTACAACGATATCACTCAGGAGGCTGATGTCCGCGATTACGTAGGTGAGGTGTGGTACGAAAAGACTGTAACCATTCCCCAGAGCTGGAAAGGCAGGCGGATTGTGCTCCGATTTGGCAGCGTGACTCATTTTGGCAGGGTGTGGCTGAATGGAGATTTCCTGATGGTACATAAAGGCGGCTATCTGCCGTTTGAAGCGGAAATCAACCCGGAGCCGGGAACCGAGGCCAGGATTACTGTAATGGTAAGCAATGTGCTGGACTACCAGACATTACCGCCGGGGGAAGTAGAGATTTTGGACGATCCATATAAATACGAAAGGCCAATAAAGGTACAGCGGTATTTCCACGACTTTTTTAACTATGCGGGAATCCACCGCCCGGTGAAGCTTTATACCACGCCTCAGTGCTATATCAGGGATATAACCGTGAACACAGATATAGATGGGGAAACGGGAGTTATTCGATACCAGGCCAGGGGAAACGAGGCCGGTCGGTTGTTTGTGGAGGTCTTTGATTCAAACGGCCAGTCAGTGGGCCGGGCGGAGGGGGAGGCCGGTGAGATTCATATCGGACAGGCAGAACTGTGGGAGCCCCTTAAGCCATACCTTTATCAGCTGAATGTTTACCTGGAGCCAGAAGACGGGAGGGAAGCAGATATCTATTCCATGAAGGTGGGAATACGGACTGTGAAGGTAGCAGGAAAGCAGTTCCTCATCAACGGAAAGCCTTTTTATTTTAAGGGCTTTGGGAAGCATGAGGACATGGACATAAAGGGCAAGGGGTTGGATCTGGCCATGTGTGTTAAGGATTTTAATCTGATGAAATGGATCAATGCCAATTCTCTGCGCACCTCTCACTACCCTTATGCGGAGGAAATCCTTGATTTGGCTGATGAGTACGGTTTTGTGGTAATAGATGAATCGCCGGCAGTGGGCATGACATTTTTTAACGAGGATAAAAAGGTATTTGTGGAGGAGCGGGTTAATAGAGATACTTTAAAACATCATATCGAGGTGATGGAGGAATTGGTTGCCAGGGATAAAAACCATCCCTGTGTTGTGATGTGGAGCGTCGCTAATGAGCCTTCCTCCTGGGAGTCGGGGGCTGTTCCCTATTTTGAGAGCGTAATTGGGGCTGTAAGGCGGGCCGATCCTGGAAGGCCGATAACTATGGTAAGCTATGCCTTTCCATACGGGCCGCGCATTGACAGGGTGGCTTCTATGCTGGATGTGGTCTGCATTAACAAATATTACTCCTGGTATGAGGATTCAGGTATGCTTGATGTGATCGATTACCAAGTTAAAAAGGAATTGGACCTGTGGCATAAAGTATTTGAAAAACCATTGATTATGACAGAATACGGAGCAGATTCTATTGCGGGCTTTCATTCCTGTCCGCCTGTGATGTTCACGGAAGAATATCAAATTGAGATGGTGAAACGGTTTAACCAAGCGTTTGACAGACTGGACTTTGTCATTGGCGAGCATTTGTGGGCGTTTAGCGACTTTGCTACCAAACAGGGAACTACCAGGGTGATCGGCAACAGAAAGGGAGTTTTTACCAGGGAGCGGAACCCTAAGAGTATTGCTTTTCTGTTGAGAGACAGATGGAAGAAGGATTTTACGACAAAAACTTTGGATTTGTAAAAGAATTTAATCGATTGGTATAATCATTAAACGTATTCATTCATGCTGCTTGTAATTGCGTGTATGAAGAAATCATTAGTTAGATAAATTCCGGAAACAGACAACCGGGGTCTGTTTCCGGTAGAACGGGGAGCAGTTGGGGGAATTTTAAAGATTTAATTCAGAACTAAATCTTGAGGCGTCAGCTGTTTGTTTGAACGTTTGTCTCTCTTAATCCTGCGCTTATTTTGGGCAAAATTTCCTTATTGAGAATTATTTTCAAAAAAGTACTTGATTTTTTATTTGAATTAGCATATACTAACTACTGACAAGAAAATGAAATTGAGAATAGTTTTCAAAAATAAGCAGAGGTGGTGAATGTGATGCCTTTAACCATGGCAAGAACCGGCGAAGCACAGATTATACGGAAGATCGGCGGAAATGAAGAGACAAAAAGGTTTCTGGAGAATCTTGGTTTTGTAGCAGGCGCAGCGGTCACCGTAGTGTCGGCGATCAGCGGCAATATGATCGTCAATGTAAAGGATTCCAGAATCGCAGTGAATCAGGATATGGCAAAAAAAATTATGGTTTAGTAGGAGGAAAAGAGGATGCAGACCTTGAAGGAAATTCCATGCGGCACGACCGTAACCGTGAAGAAGTTAAACGGAGAGGGCGCAGTTAAACGCCGGATTATGGATATGGGAATCACAAAAGGCTGTTCTGTATTTGTCAGGAAGGTTGCGCCGCTCGGGGATCCGGTGGAAGTAATGGTGCGAGGGTATGAGCTTTCTTTGAGAAAACAGGATGCGGAACTGATTGTGGTAGAGTAAAAGATCAGGGAAGGGCGGACGCCCTATATTTTAAGAATGAGAGTTAGATATGACTAACTAAAGGAGGAACAAGAGTATGGCAATCCGTATTGCACTGGCAGGTAATCCGAACTGCGGAAAAACCACCATGTTTAATAACTTAACAGGCTCCAACCAGTATGTTGGAAACTGGCCTGGAGTTACGGTTGAGAAGAAGGAAGGGAAACTGAAGGGAAAGAAAGACATCATTATCACCGACCTTCCGGGAATTTATTCCCTGTCACCGTATACACTGGAAGAGGTCGTAAGCCGTGACTATTTAATCAATGAGAGACCGGATGCGATTATTAACCTGGTGGACGCCACGAATCTGGAACGTAACTTATATTTGACGACACAGCTTCTGGAACTCGGTATCCCGGTTGTCATCGCCCTGAACATGATGGATCTGGCGGTGAAGAGCGGCGACAAGATCGACGAGAAGAAACTGGCGGCAGCGTTTGGATGTGAAGTGGTTGCTACCTCGGCTTTAAAGGGCGAGGGACTGACTGAAGTGGTGGACCGTGCGGTTCGTCTGGCAAATGCCAAAACCATTCAGGTGCCGAAGCATGAGTTTTCCAGAGAGGTGGAAGGCTGTCTGGCCGATATTGCAGACCTTCTTCCCAATTCCGTTCCGGACCACCTGGCGCGCTGGTACAGCATCAAGCTGTTCGAGCAGGATGAGAAGGTCCTGGGTACGACCCCGCTTTCTGCCGATTCCTCGAAGCGTATTGTGGAAATCGTGAAGGATGCCGAGAAGCAGATGGATGACGATGCGGAGAGTATCATCACCAACGAGAGATACGAATACATATCGAAAATCATTACGGGCTGTTTAAAGAAGAATCGTAAGGGAATGACTGTTTCGGACAAGATTGACAGGATTGTAACGAACAGAATCCTGGCACTTCCGATCTTCGTAGCCGTGATGTTTGTGGTTTATTACGTTTCCGTCACATCATTAGGAACTATTGTTACCGACTTTACCAATGATACGCTGTTCGGTGCATGGATCCAACCGGCCGTTCAGGGCTTAATGGAAACCGCAGGCGCTTCCGAATGGCTCGTTTCCCTGGTTGTGGATGGTATCATCGGAGGTCTGGCGGCTCCAATCGGATTCGCTCCTCAGATGGCGATTCTCTTCCTGTTCTTATCTGTCCTGGAAGACTGCGGATACATGGCGAGAGTTGCATTTATCATGGACCGTATTTTCCGCAGATTCGGATTATCGGGAAAGAGCTTTATCCCGCTGCTTATCTCTTCCGGATGCGGCGTTCCGGCGATCATGGCCACTAAAACCATTGAAGATGATAAAAACCGCCGTATGACCATTATGACATCAACCTTCGTTCCCTGCGGCGCAAAGCTTCCGGTTATCGCACTGGTAGCAGGTGCGATCATGGGTGGGGCCTGGTGGATGGCACCCAGCATGTATTTCATCGGAATTGCATCGGTTATCGTATCCTGTATTATTTTAAAGAAAACGAAAATGTTTGCAGGTGATCCGTCACCGTTCGTAATCGAACTTCCGCAGTACCACGTTCCGTCAGTGAAGACGGTGCTGCTTCACGTATGGGAGCGTGTATGGAGCTTCTTAAAGAAAGCGGGAACAATCCTGTTCCTCTGCTGTATGGTGATGTGGTTCCTGGCTACGTTCGGTGTGGAAAACGGCGCCTTTGGCATGGTTGAGGATATGGAGGCTTCCTTCCTCGCGATCATCGGTACCTTCCTGGCCCCGATCTTTGCACCGCTGGGCTTTGGAAGCTGGCAGGCGGTTGCATCTTCCCTTTCCGGCTTCGTGGCAAAGGAGGGCATCGTCAGTACGATGGGTGTTCTCGCCAATATGGCGGAGGCAACGGAGACAGATGCGGCTCTGTGGCAGTATGTTATGACGGATTTCTTCCACGGAAGCGCTCTTGCAGGCTTTACCTTCTTAACCTTTAACTTACTGGATTCTCCGTGCCTGGCTGCAATCAGCACCATGGCGAAGGAGATGGGAAATAAGGGCTGGACCGCATTTGCCGTTATCTTCCAGAATGTGTTCGCTTATGCGGTATGCCTGATGATCTACCAGCTGGGATCATTCGCCATGGGCGGAGGGTTCGGTATTGGAACGGCAGTGGCTGTCATAGTTCTTGCTGCCGGGCTGTATCTGCTGTTTCGTCCGGCTCCCGGAGCGGGTAAAAAGGCAGAAACTGCAGCGGCCGGAATTTAGGAATATGAATCGGCGGTGTGACAGAGGAAGCTGAAACCAATGTTTTGTGACTGATTATAGAAAAGAGGGATACTTATGGTAACTTGGTTAGCTGCCAATGCGGCAACAATTATAATATCAATGATAATACTCGCGCTTACGGGACTGGCGGTTCGTTCTGTCTATAAGAATCGGGGAACCTGCAGCTGCCAGAGCAAGAGCGGATGCGGCGGACAGTGCAGTTGCTGCCATGGCTGCACTCCGGTCCATAAGCCGCACTCGTAAGGGGGGAGGTTGATGGAATGAATCAGACTGATGCCCTCGAAGAGAAACGAAGCTATGTGATTCGTGAATTAAAGAGAAATGGATGCAGAATCACAAACCAGAGGCAGATCCTGATCGATGTGATTCTCCAGGACGAATGCTGCTGCTGTAAGGAAATGTATTATCAGGCATTGGAAAAGGATCCCACCATCGGAATGGCTACCGTGTACCGTATGGTGAAGACCCTGGAGGAGATTGGACTGATCCGGAGAAAGAATCTCTACCGGATCGAGGGAGACAGCGCATAACGAGGCCAGGATTCCGGGCAGGAATGAAAGGCCCGGCACTGTCTTATCAGGAATAACAGGAACCGTCCGTGACACCCATGCAGAAAGATGCATGAGTATCACGGACGGTTTGTTCATTTCCGGAACGGGAGAGAGGTAGATTTATAGAGGAAAATCGTATATGATGGAAGCTGCCTGCTTTTCTTTTTTTAGATGTAACTTTTTGGAGAAACAGGAGTCTATATAGGTGAGGGCTGTATGATTTAAGAAAAAGCAAAGGAGAGACATCCGTGGGAGTGAGATTTGAAGAAGTTTACCAAAGACAGAAACATGCGGTATACGGTTACCTTTCCTATATGACAAAGGATGAAGATACGGCGGAAGACCTGGCGCAGGAGACTTTCTTAAAGGTTTACCTGGGGCTTAAGGGATTTAAGGGAGACTGCAGTGAAAAAACGTGGTGTCTGACGATTGCACGGAATACCTTTCTGTCCTTTGCCAGAAAGAAACAGCCGGTGCTTCTGGAGGAAGGTGACATGGAACGGCTGGAGGCCGGATACGAGAGAGGACCGGAGGAAAAGCTTCTGGAGGAAGAGAAGGCAAAGCTGATCCGGGAGGTGCTTTCCTCCTTAAATGCCGATGACAGGACAATCATCCTGCTTCGGGATTATGAAAAAATGACATATGCAGAGATTGCCAGGGTGACAGGGCTTTCAGAAACCGTGGTGAAGGTCCGGCTTCACAGGGCCAGACTCAGATACCGGAGCCGGTATGAACAGAGAGGAGGTGACGGCTGTGGCATGTGATTACAGAGAGCGTGTTCTGAAGTATCTGCGGGAAAATACCGAGGACCCCGGGGTGGAACGGCATTTAGAGGAATGCATGGAGTGCCGCGCGCTGGTGGAGGGGTATCTGGAGAAAGAGAAGGAACTGGACATACCGGAGGCCGGTTATGAAGGAACGGATGAGGAACTGAAGGAGCGGGTGGTCCATTTTGAAAAAGGAACCAGAAGAATCCTGGTGTTTACCCTGGTCGGCTTTGTGCTGGGCTGGTTTTCCATCGCATATTTTACGGATTCCTTTCTCGTGACAAAGGTGATTCTGGCCATTCCGTATAAGGCCAGTGAGATGCTGCACAATCTGTTTCATTCCCATCCCTACAGTTATTATGGCGGGAACGGAATGTTTACGGAATTCAACGAATTTTTTCCGGGAAGAGGCCTTCTGACCTTTTTGGCGGAGCGGATTACGCCGGTTCTGATCGGTGGCGCCGTCTATGGAAGCCTCGCCTATTTTACCGGGGATTCCAGGATCTTTACACTGCGGCGGTATTTGAAGTTTGCTGCCATATGGGCGGCCGTGGTTCTTCTGTGGACAGGGGCGCTGCTGAAGGCGGACACGCTGCTGGCGGCAAAGGATGACCGCATGGAGGATGTGACCGGATTCTTTCTGGCAACAGACAGCCAGGGAAACGGTTTTTATGAAGAGAAGGAGCCGGGAGCGAACGACACTGTTTTCCGTCTTCTCCGGGATGCCCTCTATCAGGAGGGGAATCCCCTGAAGCGTATAGGCGCTGAGGTGAGAGAGCCGGAGGATGAACTGCAGCTTCAGATCTTTCTGGGAAAATACCGGCGGGATTCCATGATCTGCCGGTTAAATCCGAAAGAACACTATCTGGTGACGGAGCGCGGTACGGTTTATCGGGTACCGGAAGAATTCTCCAGATACATGACGCAATACCAGGAGGACTGTTTTGAGTCCATATATGAAGAGTACTACGGGGAGGAGGCAGGTGAGAATGAAGAAGCCGGAGGGATGGAAAATTAAAACAGGGAAGGACTGGTGTCTGGCGTTTCTGTTTGCGGCACTGATGGTCTATGTGGCAGTGGTACGCTTTTTTCAATGGAAGATCCTGGATTTTATGCAGAAATTCATGCCGGATAAGATGAGTACCATGAACCTGCCGGGCGGATACGGGACAGTGCTGTTCTGGGCGCTGATTATGGCGCTGCTTGTGATGGCAGTGCTGGCGCATCGGCGGCAGAAACGGAAGTATATAGCGGCGGCAGGACTGGCCGGGTTTCTGATTGCCGACTGTGCACTGGGCGGTTTCGTATATCACTGCAGGCTGATTGTACAACGGGGAACGGAGGAGCCTGCGGCTTCCGCCTGGATCTGTTTTGAGGACGGGACAGAACAGGTGAAGCTGGCGGCCGGGGATGAGACGCTGGAACGGCTTCAGGCGCTGGCCTTTTCCCTGGAGCGGCAGCCGGCAGAGAGACAGGAGGAGCTGCGGGAGCTTGTGAGAGACGGGGGGAAGGAACGCTCGTTTGTCTGGTTTTCATTTCCGGATAAATATTTCCACGGGTATGATCCCATCTTTTATATAGAAGATGGGCTGATCTACATGAACCGGGATGCTGGGGGTGTGGTATTTTATAAGGATAACGGTCTGACCGAATGCATGGAAGAACTGAAAAGCGCTCCGGCACCGGCTCCCTGACGAAACGAAAACCCCGAAATCCCGGCTAAAGTAATTGACGAAAGCAGCTTTTCATAATTCTGTAAGTTTACAAGTTTATCCTGACAATGAGGGTCTCCGGCTTGACTTTACAGGAGGTTTGTGACAAAATAGGTAGTTGTAATGAATGAAAAACCTGGAAAGAAAAGAGGTCCTTAAACGATATGACAAAGATTGATATTATTTCCGGCTTCCTTGGAGCGGGTAAGACGACTTTTATTAAAAAACTGCTGGAGGAGGCTATCTCCGGAGAGCAGGTGGTTTTAATTGAAAACGAATTCGGTGAGATCGGCATCGACGGCGGATTCCTGAAGAATTCAGGAATCGAGATCAGGGAGATGAACAGCGGCTGTATCTGCTGTTCTCTGGTCGGAGATTTTGGAAAATCCCTGGCGGAAGTGCTGACAAAGTACAAACCGGATCGTGTAATTATCGAGCCGTCAGGCGTCGGCAAGCTTTCTGACGTTATGAAGGCGGTCAGAGATGTGGCTGCGGAAATCGAGGTTACATTGAACAGCGCAGTCACCATCGTGGATGTGGCGAAATGCCGGATGTATATGAAGAATTTCGGAGAATTCTTTAATAATCAGATTGAGAACGCGGGAACGGTTGTCTTAAGCCGTACCGACATTGCTGCTGTGGACAAGGTAAACCAGGCGGTAGAACTGATCCGTGAGAAGAATCCGGCTGCAGTGATTGTCACGACACCGTGCAGCCAGCTGAGCGGCGCACAGCTTCTGGAGATTATTGAGAAACCGGATACGATGGCGGAAGATTTAATGAAGGAAGTTGAGGAGCACCGCCGTCATCATCATGACCATGAGCATGGAGAAGAGTGCGGCTGCGGCCATGATCACGATCATCATCACGACCATGAGCATGGAGAAGAGTGCGGCTGCGGTCATGATCACGATCATCATCACGACCACGACCATGGGCATGGAGAAGAGTGCGGCTGCGGTCATGACCATGATCATCATCACGACCACGACCATGGAGAAGCGTGCAGCTGTGGTCATGATCACGGCCATCATCATGCGGACGAGGTATTCACCAGTTGGGGCCTTGAGAACGTTGGGGCGATGAAGAGAGAGGAGTTAGACCGGATTCTGGACGAACTGGCATACGGTGACCAGTACGGGGAGGTGCTTCGGGCCAAAGGTATGGTTCCCGGAGAAAAAGAGGGAAGCTGGCTCTACTTCGACCTTGTGCCGGAGCAGTATGAGATCCGTGACGGAGCTCCGGAATATACGGGCAAGGTATGCGTAATCGGTGCAAAACTGAAAGAAAATGAATTAAAGAAAGCGTTTGGCAGGTGAGAAGATGGAATACACGGATACATTAGATGACGATTTTATGCCGGTCTTTTTGATCAATGGATTTTTGGAGGCCGGTAAGACCCAGTTTCTCCAGTTTACCATGCAGCAGGATTATTTTCAGACCGATGGAAAGACTCTTTTGATCGTCTGTGAGGACGGGGATACGGAGTATGACACAGAGCTGTTGAAACGCACCAAAACGGCAGGAATTTTCATCGAAAATATGGCTGAGCTTACCCCGGAACGCCTTCTGGAGCTGGAGCTCCTTTATAATCCGGAACGGGTTTTAATCGAGTGGAACGGCATGTGGAATCAGGATGAACTGCAGCTGCCGGATGACTGGCGTGTTTATCAGCAGATTACCATCATCGATATGTCCACCTTTGACTTATATGTGGCAAATATGAAGCCTCTTCTGTATGCCATGATTAAGAATTCTGAACTGGTTATCTGCAACCGCTGTGATGGAATTGAGGATTTATCAGGCTACCGAAGAACGTTAAAATCCATGTGCCAGAGAGGCGAGATCGTCTTTGAGGACTCCGAGGGAGAGATCAATGAGATTGCAGATGAGGATCTCCCTTACGATCTGGGGGCAGATGTCATTGAAATTTCACCGGAAGCCTATGGTATCTGGTATATCGACTGTATGGACCGGCGTGACCGCTACGACGGAAAGATTGTGGAATTTACGGCCATGGTATTGAAAAGCCCGGAATTCCCGAAAAATTACTTTGTTCCGGGACGCATGGCCATGACCTGCTGTGAAGCCGACATGACCTTCCTGGGATTTGTCACAAAGGCCAGAGAGGCTAAGGACTTACAGACGAAACAGTGGGTGAAGGTCCGGGCAAAGATCGCCTATGAATTCTGGAAAGACTATGAGGGGGAAGGCCCTGTGCTCTATGCGGAAACCGTCCAGCCGGCGGAACCCATCAGAGAAGTGGTTCAGTTTTAATTAAAAACCGATAGTGAGGATTTCAGTTTCAGTTTAGAATGAAAAATAGCTGTGAAGTGGATCGTTTGCGATTCCGCTTCACAGCTATTTTTGAGTTTGTAATACGTCCGGAAGATTACATCTGGGGCACCGGAGTCGGCCTGGCCGGATCAAATACATCCGGGACGTTGAATAAGTCGCTTAAGCTGTCCGGGTAGTAGTACATGCGGTAGCCGTCTAAATTCCGTCTGCCCTGACGGAAATGATCGGGGCCCAGCTGCATCCAGTAAGGCGTGCTGGCATCCACGTTGCAGAAATAGCGGAATCCCAGTGATTTCAAATAGGTGAAGCGTTCGTTGTCATCCGTATAAGGCTTCCAGGTTCCGATATCGCTGCCAAAGGGGTAGAGAATGATATCAGTGGGGCCGATCAGGGACTCCACATTCTTTTCCCATTTGTCCGCGTCCACTTTGAAATGTTCCATGCTGATCGTACCCAAGTTGCGGTGGCCCCAGCTGTGGGAAGCCAGTTCCCAGCCATGGTCTTTCAGGCACTGGGCGACGGCGGCCGCCTGTTTTAAGTCCTCATCGTAATTGGGATTGGTGTCCTTATAAGATTCATCTGTCCGGTATCCAAGAATTCCGTTATAGCCGGTAAAGGCGATAATGGCTCTTGCGCCCTTATAAGAAAATCCCGGGTGTTCCTTGATAAAGGTTTCCAGTATGGGAACGAGATCGAAATCTCCGGTGATGACGCTTCCATCCTCCTGCTCCATCTCGGTGGTGGGATAACCGTCTTCCCCGATCACCATGCGGGTGGCGAAGCCGTCCCCCTTCATATATTCATAGTAGCATACATCATCCTGCGACATGACAAAAGCCTTTTTCCCTTCGGGGAGCATGATATCACCGTAGACAAACTTGGGATTACCGTTCTCATCGGTTGTCTCATAGGCGAGATCATGGATCTTTACGAGAACGTACCCCCTGTCGTACATGGACTGCATCATCTTGATAAACTCGTCTTTTGTCGTCATCATCTGGTTGTAGCCGCCCTCCCGGCTGTCTCCGTCGAAGGCTTTGGAGGTATCGACGATCAGAGAGTGGAAGAACACGTGGGTGACTTCCTGCGGATTGATCCGTACCAGCCGGCTCATTTGATCCGTGTAGGCGGCGACGGCATCTGCAGCTTCCTTTGTGGAGGCGTAGCGGCTGTCGGAGGTGATTAAATTGATGGCACCTTCGTAATCGTACTGTGCGGCCAGACTTTCCGCCTGTGTCAGGAGGTCGGTTAAACCGGTGTCCTCCGTCTCAGCCGCCGTTGTAATGATCTCCGGAGCGGTGGTTTCCGCCGTGGTCTGATGAACGGAGGCTTTGACCGAGCCGAACCCGGAGCGGTACCGGCCCAGTATGATGCCGCCCGTGACTAAGGCGGCTATCAGTAAAAATCCTGTTACAATGACAAGTATATTATGTATCATGCGGCGGCGTTTTTCCTGCTGACGCCGTTCGCGGTATTCTTCCATGTTCATGTTATAACCTCTTTTTCCAGTGTATTGAAGGGAGCTTTGGGAGGCCGGATCGCTCGGGACCGGCCCGGATACCGGACACAGTACAAACTCCTGACTCAGTATATCATACTTTCAGACAGGATGAAATCGTATCACGGGAAAATTAAGGAAAAATTTTTGGCAAAAACTGGCATAGGAAGGGAAATCCCATCCATACAATGAAACAAAGGATTTAATCAGGGGAAATTATGAAACGATTGTTAGCTCTTGTTTTAAGCATGCTGCTTTTCCTCTGTCCGTCTCATGCTGCGTGGGGGCAGGAGCCGGACATTGCCGTGGCGTCGGACATGGTAATCCGGTCGGAAGAAGCAAAGGCCGTAAACGCCGAGGGAGGGCCGTCCATACAGGCGCCCAGTGCGCTTCTAATGGAGGCATCCACCGGACAGGTAATATACGAAAAAGATGCAGATACGAAAAGGAGTCCCGCCAGTATTACGAAAATCATGACACTGATCCTGATTTTTGACGCTCTGGATTCCGGGAAAATCAAAATGACCGACGAGGTGGTTACCAGCGCTCACGCCAAGTCCATGGGAGGTTCCCAGGTCTTTCTGGAAGAGGGGGAGACCCAGACGGTAGAGACCATGATCAAATGCATCGTGGTGGCTTCCGGTAACGACGCTTCCGTAGCCATGGCGGAATACATAGCCGGGACAGAAGAGGAATTTGTGAAAATGATGAACGAGAGAGCGGCAGGGCTTGGCATGACCAACACGCACTTTGAGGACTGCTGCGGTCTGACCGAGTCTCCTGATCATGTGACGACGGCCAGAGATATTGCCCTCATGTCCAGAGAACTGATTAATAAGTATCCCCAGATCCACAATTACTCCACCATCTGGATGGAGAACATCACCCACGTGACGAAACAGGGGACGAAGGAGTTCGGCCTGTCCAACACAAATAAGCTGTTAAAAATGGCGACGAACTTTCAGGTGACCGGTTTAAAGACGGGGTCTACCTCTCTGGCAAAATACTGTCTGTCTGCTACCGCAGAAAAAGACGGGGTCCGTCTGATCGCTTCCATCATGGCGGCACCCGATTATAAGGCCAGGTTTGCAGATGCGCAGACGCTGCTGAATTACGGCTACGCCAACTGCCGGCTATATGAGGATAAGGAGATGCTTCCGCTTCCGGAACTGGCAGTGGATAACGGTGTGACGGACAGCGTGCCCTTAAAATACGGCGGCACCTTCTCTTACTTAAGCTTAAACGGAGAAGATCTGGCTGCCATAGAGAAGGAACTGGTACTGCCGGAATCCATAGCGGCGCCGGTAGAGGAAGGACAGAGTGCAGGTGTAATCCAGTACAGCCTGGCGGGGAAGAAGCTGGGAGAGGTCCCGGTACTCACGGCGGGAGCGGTGAAGGAAGCCGGATTCCTGGATTACTTTAAGAGAGTGCTGGCGGGATTTGCAGTTTGACGGAGTGCGGCCGGAAATGAAAACGTGAGGAAAAGCAGGCGCTGCTTTTCCTCACGTTTCTTTAAAGAAGACCTCCATACTGCAGGAACAGTGGAGCAAATACCAGGGAAACAATTGTCATCAGCTTAATTAAGATATTGATAGACGGTCCCGAAGTATCCTTAAACGGATCCCCTACCGTGTCACCGACAACAGCCGCCTTGTGAGCAGAGCTGCCTTTTCCGCCGTGATGGCCTGTCTCGATGTATTTCTTTGCATTGTCCCAGGCGCCTCCGGCGTTGGACATGAAGATGGCGGTGAGAACACCGGTTACCAGTGCACCGGTTAAAAGTCCCCCCAGTGCTTCCGGTCCGAGAATCAGTCCGACGGCCAGTGGGACGAGCACTGCCATAAGGCCGGGGAGGAACATTTCGCGGAGCGCCGCAGTGGTGGAGATGGATACGCAGGAGGCGTAATCCGGCCGGTCGGTCCCTTTCAGGATACCCGGCTTTTCACGGAACTGCCTGCGCACTTCTTCGATCATCTGATGGGCCGCCTTTGACACGGACTCCATCGTCATGGAAGAGAAGAGGAAGGTGAGCATTCCGCCGATGAACAGTCCAATGATCACATGAGCATTTAAAATATCTATGGTGGTTAAATGGACTGCTTCCGCATAGGAGACGAACAGGGCCAGGGCGGTTAAGGCGGCAGAACCGATGGCGAAGCCTTTGCCGATGGCGGCTGTGGTGTTGCCTACGGAATCCAGTTTGTCGGTGATTTCACGGACCGAATCATCGAGACCTGCCATTTCCGCGATGCCGCCGGCGTTATCTGCGATGGGACCGTAGGCGTCGATTGCGACGGTGATACCGGTGGTAGAGAGCATTCCGACCGCGGCTAAGGCAATTCCGTAGAGGCCCATCAGACGGTAGGAGACGAGAATGCCGATACAGACCAGAAGGATCGGAATCGCAGTAGACTGCATACCAACGGCAATTCCGCTGATCACTGTGGTGGCAGATCCGGTCTCAGACTGACTGGCAATCTTTTTCACGAAGCGGTAATCCCCGGAGGTATAGATTTCCGTGACGAATCCGATCATAACACCCACAAGGAGACCGGCGATGACCGCAAATGCGGCATTGAAGCTGCCGAAGTACATGCGGCTTAAGAGGAATGCGGCGGCCACAACCAGGGCGGTGGCGCTGTACTCTCCGGATTTCAGTGCGCGGTGGGGATTGGAATTGTTGCCCGCTCTCACAATCAAAGCCCCGATTATGGACGCGATAACCCCGCATGCGGAGAGCAGCAGCGGGAAGATTACGCCTGCCTCCCGATAAAATACGACGCCCAGCGTCAGCGCAGATATCAGGGATCCCACATACGACTCGAACAAGTCGGCTCCCATACCGGCCACATCACCTACATTGTCGCCTACATTGTCTGCGATGACAGCCGGGTTTCTGGGGTCGTCTTCCGGGATTCCGGCTTCCACTTTTCCAACCAGGTCGGCGCCTACATCGGCCGCTTTGGTGTAAATTCCGCCTCCGACACGGGCGAATAATGCGATGGAAGAGGCTCCGAGGCTGAAGCCTGCAAGCACCTCCACATTTTTTGTTATCAGGAAAAGCGTTCCGACACCCAGAAGTCCCAGGCCGACGACGGCCATACCCATGACACTGCCGCCGGAGAACGCCACGGATAAGGCCCGGCTCATGCCGGAGGTTCTTGCGGCATTGGCGGTACGGCAGTTGGCGCGGATTGCCACGCTCATTCCAAGATAACCGGCAATGGTGGAGAAGGCGCTGCCCACAAGGAAGCAGATGGCCGTAGTCCAGCTGCGCGTTCCAAGGCCGATCACAACGAAGAGGACGGCGACGAAGATGATGAGGACGCGGTATTCCGACGTCATAAATGCCCTGGCGCCTTCTGCAATGGCGTCCGCAATCTCACGCATCCGGTCGTTGCCCGGATCCTGCTTAATCACATGAAGGCGCAGAAAAACAGCGAATAAAAGGCCGATCAGGCCGATGACGGGGACAGACAGTATCATTTTTTCCATAATAACCCTCCCAATTTTCATGATATTTGTGCAAATTGATACCTGTGTCCCTTATTGTATCAGATAAACTGCGATATTACAACAAAAAATTTTAGATAACCTAAAAATAATTTAGGATTATTTGTTTTTCAATTTAGTTGACAAACAATATTATACGATATATAATATAAATATACTATACAAGATATAATATAGAACACAAAACAATATTATACTAAACAATAAGAGAAAGGTCGAGTGAGTATGGAGACGAAGCGTTTATACCGTTCAGTAAAGAATAAAGTGATTTGCGGCGTGTGCGGCGGTATCGGAGAGTATTTTAATGTGGACCCGGTTATTATAAGGCTCATATGGGTGATTCTGATGTTCTTCCAGCCATGGCGCCATTTGTTCCATTCGTTTGCGGGATTTTCCCTCATCGGCGGAAGCCTGGTCGTTTATTTCATTGCGGCAGTCATTATACCGCGGGCGCCCTCGGATGACGGAAGCTGCTGAGCTTTCCAGATCTGACTGAATGAGAAGATAGGAGTGGGAATATGGTTTTTAACACAGGTGCAGCCCTCCTTGATGCGATTGTACTGGCGGTCGTGTCAAAGGAACAGGAAGGGACTTACGGATATAAAATTACACAGGATGTGAGAAATGTCATAGACATTTCGGAATCAACCCTTTATCCGGTGCTTCGCAGGCTCCAGAAGGAAGAGTGTCTGGAAGTATACGATATGGCGATCGACGGAAGAAACCGCAGATACTACAAGATTACGGAAAAGGGCAGAGTACAGCTGAAGCTGTACAAAGGTGAGTGGGCAGGCTACTCCCGGAAGATATCTCAAATCTTTGAGGAGGCATTCATATGAACAGGGAAGAGTTTATGAAGGAGCTGGAATATCTGCTTTCTGATATTCCGGATGAAGAAAAGGCGGAAGCCATCGGCTACTACAGAGATTATCTGGAGGAAGCCGGAGAGGAGAATGAGGAGGCGGCAATCAGGGAATTCGGAAGTCCGGAGCGCATCGCGGCGATTATCCGTTCCGATTTATCGGGGCATCTGGAGGACGGCGGAGAGTTTACGGATAAAGGATATGAGGATGAACGGTTCCGCGATCCGAATTACCAGGTGGCGAAGCGGTATGATTTACCGGACGCCGTGGAAGGGCAGAAGACAGAGGAACGGGAAGAAAAGAGAGAGAATCAGCCGAGAACCAACCGTACGGTGAAGCTTATCCTGTGGATTATCTTAATCATTGTGGCGGCTCCTGTTCTGTTTGGAATCGGCGGAGGACTGGTCGGAATGTTCGGCGGCCTCTTCGGACTTCTGGTAGCGGCAGTGGTGGTTGTGGGCGTCCTTACAGCTGCGCTGTTTATCTGCGGGATTGCACTGCTGATTGTGGGAATCGTATCGATGGTGATTCATCCGCTAAGCGGAGTTCTGATGATTGGCATTTCCGTACTGACGCTGGGATTTGCCTTTGCGTGCCTGGCTTTATGCGGAGCGTTTTATGGTAAGTTTCTGCCGTTTTTGTTCCGGTCGATTGTGAACGGAATCAGTGGTTTGCTCTACGGAAGGAGGAGTCGCTCATGAAGAATTTTATGAAGGTATGTCTGATCGCAGGCGGCGTCTGCATCCTGATCGGAGGCGGAATTACCACTGTGGCGGCCGCCATGGGTGGAAGGCTGTCGGATTTGCCATCCTGGAATTACAGATGGCTCGGCCGGGATATTGTCGGTGACATCACTGGCGACCTCCGATCAGAGATGGATGATCTTGGCCGTGACTTATCGGATCAGTTTGACGACAGCTTTGATGAACTGGACCGGGAATTTGATGAGATTGGCCGCCGCCATGACGGGGTGAATGACGGGGAATTGAACGAGAGTGAATTTTCCGGGATCTATGCGAGAAAGCTGGATCTGGAGGTTCGGAGAGGCAGGGCGTTTATCACATATGACGCCCCGGCGGATAAGATCGTTGTTTCCAGCGGGGAAGATATGTCACGATGGAATGTCTACAGCGAAGAGGATGAACTGAAGGTAACCGTTGGGTCCAAGTCCTGGGATTCCTATGACTATGAAGATACGGTAGTCTATATCCACGTTCCGGCGGATTACCGTTTCGAGGAGGTCGAACTGAAGGTTAAGGCCCAGAGAAACAACAGGGTGATAAACAGTGATAACGGCCCCGCCATTACAGCCGAGGCGTTAAAGGCCGACAAGATAGAGATCGACGCGGCAGTAGGGGCGGTAAGTGTGACCGGAGCCGATGCAGGAAAGCTGGAGGTTGATTCCGATGTGGGAGCCGTAAAATTTGAAGGAAATGTAGACGGAGATGTGGACGCGGAATGCAGCGTCGGCGCTGTCAAACTCGATCTGGCAGGAGAAAAGGCGGACTTTAACTACGAGATCAAGTGCAGGGTAGGCAGTATTACCGTTGACGGCGAGGGCTTTTCCGGACTGTCCAAGGAGAGAAAGATAAATAACGGGGCAGCAAAAAAGATGGAACTGGACTGCAGCACAGGAGCGATTGAAGTTAAATTTCATTGAAGCAAAGGAACTCATACAGGGAAAACAGAGAGGAGATTCAAAGATGGATGACAGAGAGACGAGAAGATTATATCGTTCAGATACAGATAAGATGATTTGCGGCGTATGCGGAGGAATCGGTGAGTACTTCAACGTCGACCCTACGCTGATCCGCCTCTTATGGGCGGTGCTGGCCTGTTCCGGCACAGGCGTTGTGGCCTATTTCATCGCAGCAATCATTATTCCGCGCAGATAGGAATCGCGCGGACAGGAATACCATTCAGGCTCCGGCTGCTTTTGCGGTCAGGAGCCTTTTTATGGATCCTGCATACCGCATTCGGGCCGCCCTGCCATTCCGTAAAACAGAAATCCCTCCAGTCCGGATGTTTAGGGGGGCTTATAACGGGTATACTCTCTTTAGATTCGAGAAAGGAGCAAGCCCGTAATTATGTCAAAAGGAAAAAAGAACGAACCATTCGATCCTCACAATTTAAAACCAGAGGAAATACTTAAATTCGAAATTGCCACGGAGTTAGGGCTCAGTGACAAAGTAATCACAGGCGGCTGGCGTTCCCTTACCGCAAAGGAAAGCGGCCGTATCGGAGGTCTCATTACGAAACGAAAACGTGAATTAAAACAGGAGGCTTTGGGAGAAAAATAGGTACTATGCCACAAAGCCAGGGGAGCGCAAAAAGGAGACCAGGTCTGACGAACAGACGGCTTCCTGTCTCCCTGGCGGCAGCTGCGGGGGCTGTGAAATACGGAGTTCATACAGCTCTGTCTTTTCTCCAGCCCCTGCTTTTTATTGGAATTCGGTCAGAATCAGGCGCTCTTCTTTGATATCCTGTGGAAAGCCTGCTGTTTAAAAAAACTTGCCACCCCACCCCTTATCCATTATAATATACGGGAAAGAGGAAAAGGCAATGGAAGAGAGAAAACTGAGAAGCGGATTTACCACCGGAACATGCGCTGCCTGTGCGGCGAAGGCTGCCGCGGTCATGCTGCTTAAGCAGGAAGCGGTGGAAAGCGTTCAGGTTATGACGCCTGGAGGGACGAGAGCAGAACTGTATCCGGAGGAAGCGGTGATAACGGAGAACTCAGCCGTGTGCGCCGTCAGAAAAGATGCGGGTGATGACCCGGATGTGACGGATAAGGCCCTGATTTATGCTTCTGTAGAGTACATAAAAGACGGCGGTGCTCCGGAGAACTGTTACCGGAACGACCGCATCTTTTTAACCGGAGGACAGGGGGTCGGAATCGTGACGAAGCCGGGTCTTGCCTGCCCCGTAGGTTTTTATGCCATCAATCCGGTCCCCAGGAAGATGATTTTTGATGAGGTGGAGGCGGTGGCGCACCTTGCGGGCTGTGAAGGAGGCCTCCTTGTCAGAATCTGGATTCCGGAGGGGGAGCGTCTGGCCTTAAGCACCTTTAATCCAAAGCTGGGAATCGAGGGCGGGATCTCCGTGCTGGGAACCAGCGGGATTGTGGAGCCGATGAGCGAGGCCGCCTTAAAGGCCACCATACAGCTGGAACTCCACATGAAGGCGGTGGAAGGACAGCGGGAAGTGATCTTAACACCCGGTAATTACGGGGAGAATTTTTTGAGAGAGACGTTAAAGCTTTCTCTGGCCCAGGGAGTCCAGTGCAGCAATTTCGTTCGGGAATCCGTATTGATGGCGGCGGACGAGGGGATGGACGGGCTTCTTTTTGTCGGTCACATCGGAAAACTGATTAAGGTGGCCGGCGGCGTCGGCAATACGCATTCAAAATACGGGGACAGGCGCATGGAAATTATGTGGGACTGTGCCAGGAGCCATTGCGGAAAACTGTCAGAGCGTGCCAGGAGCCGGTTGAAAGAGCAGGTGCTTGACTCCAACACGACGGAGGAAGCGGTCAGGCGGCTTAATGAGGCCGGAATGTTAAAACCGGCGATGGAAACTGCGGTGGAGCGTATCAGGCATTACCTGGAAGTGTGGTCCGAAAGACCGGTCCGCGCCGAGGTGGTGACATTTACAAACGGTTACGGCATCCTTGGAATGACCCGCGGGGCAGAGGCCATGATCGATACGTTCCGCGTCCGGGAGAAAGCAAACGAAATACAGAAAGAACAGGAGAAACGATAATGTCTGGTATTCTATACGGAATCGGAGTCGGTCCGGGAGATCCGGAATTAATGACCATAAAAGCAGTCAGGCGAATACGGGAATGCACAGTGATTGCCATTCCCCACAGATCAAAGGAGCTGTGCACGGCATACCAGATCGCGTGTCAGGCAGTGCCGGAGATGGAGCAAAAGGAGTGCCTCTATCTTCCCATGCCCATGACAAAGGATAAAAAGGTGTTGGATGAAAGCCACGATCTGGCGGCCGGCGCCGTGATGGAACGGCTGGACAGAGGAGAGGATGTGGGCTTCATAACACTGGGGGATGTGAGCATCTACTCCACCTGCAGCTATCTGCTGGAACGACTGTGGAACCGGGGGTATGCGACGAGGCTGGAATGCGGAATCCCTTCATTTTCAGCGGCGGCGGCCAGACTTGGCATACCGCTGGTGTCCGGAGCGGAGGAACTGCACGTGATCCCGGCTACGTATCAGGTGAAGGATGCGCTGAAGCTTCCGGGCGTCAAGGTGCTGATGAAAACGGGAAAACAGATGAAGACAGTTAAGGAAGAGATTCGTAAATGCGGTGCCAGCGCCGTCATGGTGGAAAACTGCGGCATGGCCGATGAGCGGGTCTTTGCGTCCTTAGAGGAAATTCCGGATGAGCCGGGATATTATTCGCTGTTGATTGTGAGGTAGAGATGGTACATATCGTAGGAGCGGGGCCGGGAGCACCGGACCTCATTACCGTCCGGGGAAAGGAACTGATTTCCCAGGCGGATACAATTATTTACGCCGGTTCGCTGGTAAATCCGGCGCTGCTGGAGTACAGAAAAGAAGGCTGCCGCGTTCTAAACAGCGCATATATGACGCTTGAGCAGGTAATCGAAGCGATCCGCGAGACCGAGGCAGAGGGAAAGATGACCGTTCGCCTGCATACGGGGGATCCCTGTATCTATGGGGCAATCCGGGAACAGATGGATGCACTGGAACGTCTGGGGATTTCCTATGAAGTCTGCCCGGGCGTCAGCTCCTTCTGCGGCGCGGCCGCGGCCTTAAACATGGAATATACGCTTCCGGAGATATCCCAGAGCGTCGTGATCACCAGGATGGCGGGAAGAACTCCGGTTCCGGAGCGGGAATCCGTCGCTTCTTTTGCGGCGCATGGGGCGACCATGGTTCTCTTCTTAAGCTCAGGGCTTCTGACAGAGCTGGCGGAAGAACTGATGCGGGGCGGATACGGGGCGGATACCCCGGCGGCCATCGTCTACCGGGCAACGTGGGAGGATGAAAAGAAGGTTCTGTGCACCGTGGGAACACTGGCGGAACGGGCAGCCGGCGAAAAGATAACGAAGACGGCCCTGATCATTGTGGGAAACGCGGTGAGCCAGAGCGGATATGCCCTCTCGAAGCTGTATGATCCGGGATTTTCTACGGAATACAGGCAGGGGAGTGATTCGGTGGGAGCCGAAGGGCAAAAAGAGGATGAGGTATGAGGCTGTCGCTGATTTGTTTTACAGGAGCAGGGGCACAACTCGGCGCCCGTCTGTTAAAGGAATTAAAGTTCAGCGGTCATGAGTGCCGCGGTTTTGTGCTGGAGAAGTTTTTAAATCCGTTTCATGAGGCAAACGGTCTGGAACCGTTAAAAACCCCGCTCCGGGAATGGACGGGGGAGCAGTTTACGGCACGGGACGGATTGATATTTATCGGAGCTGCAGGGATTGCAGTCAGGGCGATTGCACCGTGGGTGAAGGACAAGAGGACGGATCCTGCCGTTGTGGTGATCGACGATTGCGGCAGGTACTCCATTTCCCTTCTGTCCGGCCATCTGGGAGGGGCCAACGGTCTGGCGGAAGAGACGGCAAAGATTACAGGGGGCATCCCTGTGATTACCACGGCCACGGATCTTCACGGGCGCTTTGCAGTGGATAACTTTGCAAAAGAGCATGGACTCTGGATGTCCGATATGAAGACGGCAAAGGCGGTGTCTGCCGATGTTCTGGCCGGTGAGCCGGTGGGCCTGTTCAGCGATTTCCCGGTTATGGGAAGCCTGCCGGAAGGATTTACCCAGAAGGAAAGCTGCAGGAGGAATGTCTGGATTACGGTGAAGCGTGAGCCGGAGGAGGGCGGTTTCCTGAAGCTGTTTTTGCCGGAAGGCGGGGAAGTGCTGCGGCTGGTTCCGCGGATTGTAATTCTGGGTATCGGCTGTAAGAAGGGGACGGGGAAAGAGCAGATTGAAGCGGCCGTGGGGGAGGCATTGAGCCGGTGGAACATTGAACCGGAGAGTGCCGCCGCCGTGGCCACCATCGACATAAAAAAAGAGGAAGCCGGACTCCTTTCCTATGTCCGGGACCATGGCCTCTCCTTTCACACGTACCCGGCCGGACGGCTGCTGCAGGCGGAGGGAGAATTCTCCCCGTCTTCTTTCGTCAGGGAGATCACAGGCGTGGATAATGTCTGTGAACGGGCCGCAGTAAGCCTGGCGGAGGACTTGGGCGGAGGCAGACTGATGATGAAAAAACAGGCGGGCGGCGGCGTCACGGTGGCGGCCGCAGTCCGGGATTGGAAGGTGAAGCTGTGAATCAGACAGGAAAATTATATGTGGTGGGAATCGGACCGGGTTCCTATGAGCAGATGACGATCAAGGCGGTCCGCGCCCTGGAAGAGAGCCGGGTGGTGGTCGGTTATACGGTGTATGCAGATCTGATGCGGGAGCATTTCCCCGGAAAAGAGTGGATCACCACTCCCATGAGACAGGAGACGGAGCGGTGCCGTATGGCCATTGAAAAGGCAAGATCCGGCCTGACGGTGGCGCTGATCTGCAGCGGGGATGCCGGCGTATACGGGATGAGCGGCCTCATACTGGAGCTGGTGGGAGAAGAGGATTCTCCGGCTGTAGAGGTGATTCCGGGCGTGACTGCGGCGTTAAGCGGCGGAGCCCTGCTCGGCGCGCCTCTGGGCCACGATTTCGCCGTGATCAGTTTAAGTGATTTACTTACGCCGATGGAACTGATTGAAGACAGGCTTTTCCATGCGGCAAAAGCGGATTTTGCGGTGTGTCTCTACAATCCATCCGGCCGGAAGCGGTCGGATTACTTAAAGCGTGCGTGCGAAATAATGCTTACTGTCAGGAAACCGGATACGGTCTGCGGGATTGCGAAAAATATCGGCAGGGAGGGAGAGTCCATGGAAGTGATGACGCTTTCACAATTAAGAGATACCCCCGCCGACATGTTTACCACCGTGTTCATCGGCAATGAGAAGACAAAGGTGATAAACGGAAAGATGGTGACGCCGAGAGGGTACCGGAATGTGTAGGATCCTGATCTTCGGAGGCACCACGGAAGGCCGGCTTCTTGCCGAATACTGCATGCAGCAGGAAATCGCCGTCTGTGTCAGCGTCGTCAGCGGCTACGGGGCGGACTTACTGCCGGAAAGCCGGCTGATTCACGTGGTCTCCGGTCGGATGGAGGAGAAAGAGATGGAAGAATTCATGAGCCGGGAGTCCATCCGAACCGTCTTTGACGCGACCCATCCGTATGCCGTGGAGGCAACCGGAAATATAAGGGAAGCCTGTAAGCGTTCCGGAGCCTCTTACGTGAGGGTGACGAGGGAATCGGCGGCAGAGAATGGCGGAGGCGGCCGTGAAGCATCTGCTTCTCAAACCGTCTATGTGGATTCTGCCTCTGAGGCCGCTCGCTACTTAAAGGACAGAGAGGGAGGGATTCTTGTGACTACGGGAAGCAGGGAACTCGCCGCTTTTACAGCCATCCCGGGATATGAGGACCGGCTTTTTGCGCGGGTTCTTCCATCCGCTGCCGTGATCTGTGCCTGTGAGGAACTTGGCATAAAAGGAAAACATGTGATCGCCATGCAGGGGCCGTTTTCCGAGGAACTGAACCGTGCCATGATGGAGCAGCTCGGAGTCCGTTACCTGGTAACCAAGGAGGCGGGGACGGCAGGAGGATTTCTGGAAAAATTATCTGCGGCTTCTGCACTTTCTGTGACCACGGTTGTGATCGGAAGACCGTCGGAGGATAGAGACGGAGTCTCACTGGAGGAGGCGAAAAAGCTTCTGATGGAAAGCAAGCTTCAGACATGCTCTATGGCAGGAAGCGAAAACACTTCTGCCAAACGGAAAATTTCTCTTATGGGAACGGGAATGGGAGGCAGAGGGCAGATGACGCTTGCAGTTGCAGAAGAACTGAAACGGTGTGACGTTTTATTCGGAGCGAAGCGCATGACGGAAGCAGCTGAAACGCTGGGGGCACCGGCAGACGGAATCCTGCGCATCCCCATTTACGGGAACCGTGAAATTCTGGAATGGCTTGAGAACCATCCGGAGTATCGGAATGCCGGTGTCCTGTATTCCGGTGACACGGGATTTTACAGCGGTGCTTCCGGTATGGCAGCCATGCTTTTGCAGGAACCGTATTGCGATATCTATGATTATTGTATTTATCCCGGCATTTCCTCCGTATCGTACCTGTGTGCGAAAATGGGGCGAAGCTGGGAGCAGGTGAAGCTGATCAGCCTGCACGGGCGGGACTGTGATGTTTCCCTGGAGGTTTCCCAAAATCCGGCCGTATTCACGCTGCTGGGCGGGGTACATACGGTTAAGGAACTGTGTGAACAGCTTTTAAACCATGGCCTTTCCAATGTGAGAATGACTGTGGGAGAGAGGCTGTCATACTCCGATGAGAGGATTGTGGCGGGAACGCCGGAGCAGCTGGCAGCCATGGAATGTTCCAGTCTGGCTGTTGTTATGATGGAACGGGATGAAGGGAGAGAAGGGACCAGATGAGAGACGAGTGGTTTATCAGGGGAGAGGTCCCCATGACAAAGAGCGAGGTCCGCGCCGTCTCGGTGGAGAAGCTGGAGCTTTCGGCTGACTCGGTCCTCTATGATATCGGGGCTGGAACCGGCTCCGTGTCTGTGGAGGCGGCGGCTTTTCTTCCGGAAGGGACGGTTTATGCCATTGAGAAAAAACGGGAGGCCGTGGAACTGCTGAAAAAAAACAGGGAAAAGTTCCGGGCGGAGCGGATACGGATCATAGAGGGCGCGGCTCCGGAGGCTTTAGAGGGACTGGAGGCGCCGACTCATGCATTTCTGGGGGGAACCTCCGGTAAAATGGCAGATATCCTTTCTCTGCTTCTGGAGAAGAACCCGGAAGTCCGGGTGGTGGTAAATGCGATTACCCTGGAATCTGTTTCGAAGGTCTTAGAATGGACTGCCGGCCGCGGCATAGAGGCTGATATCGTTCTGGTGTCAGTTTCACGGGCGAAGGCGGCTGGACGGGTCCATATGATGATGGCTCAGAATCCTGTTTATGTGATTTCCTTTGGAGGCAGACCGGCACAGCTTTGGAATGCGCCGGGGAGAGCAGAAAGAGAGACAAAAAATACGGAATATCCCCGTCTTATGCTTGCCGCGCCGAAAAGCGGAAGCGGGAAGACGATGGTGACCTGCGGACTGCTTGCGGCATGGCAGAAAAGGAAACTGAACTGCCGGGCGTTTAAGTGCGGCCCTGACTACATAGATCCCATGTTTCACAAGTATGTGCTGGGAATCGACGGCGGAAATTTAGATACCTTTTTTCTGTCTGAGGAAGCGGTGCGAAATCAGTTTAAAGAGCTTGCAGCCGGTGCGGATCTTTCGGTGGTGGAAGGTGTTATGGGGTATTACGACGGAGTTGGAGGAAACGATACGTGGGCCAGCTCCTACGATACAGCCCGTACCATCGACACACCCGTAGTGCTGATCCTGGACGGCAGGGGAGCGTCACTTTCCCTGGCAGCGGAGATAAAAGGATTCCTGGAATATAAAAAAGACAGCCGCATACAGGGCGTTATTCTAAACCGGGTATCCCGTGTTATGGCGGAGCGCCTTGTGCCGGAGATCGAAAAAATGGGAATTGCCGTATATGGGTGTCTGCCGGAATGCGATGCGGCGAAAGTCACCAGCCGCCATCTCGGACTGGTGATTCCGGAGGAGTCGAAGGCATTGCGGGAGAGCCTCGGCAGACTGGCATGTGAGATTGAGAAGAATGTGGACGTGGAAGGACTTTTCCGGCTGGCATGCGGGGCAGGAACGCTGCAGGACGACGGTTACAGGGCATCAGGCGGCACCGGGCATGAACCCGATGGCAAAACGGCAGACAGAAAACCAGAGAAGCATGACCGTGTGCCCGCCGGCCCGGATCGTGTCCGGATCGGCATCGCCAGGGATGAGGCCTTCTGTTTCTATTATCAGGAGAATTTAAAGCTTTTTGAGAGTCTGGGCGCAGAATTTGCAGAATTTGATCCCATGAGGGATGAGCATCTTCCACCGGGGATTGCGGGACTGATGTTTGGAGGCGGCTATCCGGAACTCTATGCCGGAGAATTGTCTGCCAACCGCCCGATTTTACAGGAAATAAGGAATGCGGCGGCCGGCGGGATGCCGATTCTTGCAGAATGCGGGGGCTTTCTCTATCTTCATGAGGAACTGGAGACGAAAGAGGGGGAGGTCTTTCCCATGGCGGGAGTCATCTCCGGCCGGGCATATCCAACTGGAAAGCTGTCCAGATTCGGATATATCGAGCTTGTCCCATATGGGGACACCCCGCTTTTGAAAGAGGGAGAGCGGATCCGCGGCCATGAATTTCACTACTGGGACAGCACGGCATGCGGAACCGATATGAAGGCAGTGAAGCCGGGGGGAAAGAGAAGCTGGGACTGCATCCATGCAAACGGCGGTTTCCTGGCCGGTTTTCCTCACCTTTATTACCCGTCAAATCCGTCTGCCGCAGAGCGGTGGCTGGAGCTATGCAGGAAAGGAACTGAGTGATGACAGAAGAATTGAACATACGGCAGGGCGTTTTAAAGGACATTCCGGAACTGGTCCGGTTATACGAGGAGACGGTAGAACACTTAGAGAGCCATGTCAACTATCCGGGCTGGAAAAAAGGCGTCTATCCGGGAGAGGCTGCGGCCGAAGAGGGCGTAAAAACCGGTACACTCTATGTGGCAGAGGCCGGAGGCCGGATCATCGGTTCCATCATTTTAAATGAAAAACAGGAAGCGGCATACAGCGAGGCCTCCTGGAGCGTGGATGCGGCTCCCGGGGAAGTGATGGTGATCCATACCTTTCTTGTCCATCCGGATTTTCGCAGATCCGGCGCGGGAAAACTGCTGATGGATTTTGCGGAGGTGCAGGCACTAAAGGAAGGAAAGAAGACGATCCGCCTTGATGTATACGAGAAGAACGAACCTGCAGTCAGGCTCTATGAACGGCAGGGCTACCACTATACTGCAACTGTGGATCTTGGACTGGGATCCAGGGGCCTTCCCTGGTTTAAGCTGTATGAGAAAACGGCGGGAGAGTGCTTATACGGCCTGTTATCACGGATTTCTCCGCTTTCCTCCGAGGCGATGGAGCTTGCCGCACTTACCTGGAGCCATGTGGCGAAGCCGCTGTTCAGTCTGGGGATACTGGAAGAGGATGTGATAAAGATCGCCGGAATTTCAAGCAGTCCCAGCGTCGATATTGGAAAACGGGCTCTGATCATCATGTGCGGCGACAACGGTATTGTGGAAGAGGGGGTGACCCAGACCGGTCAGGAAGTCACTGCCGTGGTAACTGAAAATATGACGGATGGAAACAGCAGCGTCTGCCTTATGGCCGAGAGGGCGGGAGTGGATGTGTTTCCGGTGGACATCGGAGTCTGCAGAGAGCTGCGTTCCGGTACCAGGAATCCGCTGATACGAAAAAAGCTGGCTTATGGAACAAAGAATTTCCGAAAGGAACCGGCCATGAGCCGGGAAACGGCGGTCTCGGCCATCGCAGCAGGACTCTGCATGGCCGGGGAACTGAAGGAAAAAGGATACCGCCTGATCGCAACCGGAGAGATGGGGATCGGCAATACCACGACGAGCAGCGCCGTGGCAGCCATGCTGCTGGGGCGTGATCCTGCTGAAATGACCGGACGGGGAGCGGGGCTGTCGGATGAGGGCCTGAGGAAAAAAGTGTCTGTCATCCGGGAAGCCGTGAAACGGTATGAAGCACAATGCCGTGATGCCATCGATGTGATTGCCTGCGTGGGCGGCCTGGATCTCGCTGGCCTTACCGGCGTCTTTTTAGGGGGTGCCGTGTACCGGATTCCTGTTCTGATCGACGGATTTATCTCGGGAACCGCGGCGCTTGCCGCCGCAAAGCTGGCGCCATCCGCCTGTGATTATATGCTGGCTACCCATGTTTCGGCGGAACCGGCGGGAAAAATGATTTTAGAGGAACTCGGATTAAAACCGTTTGTAGCGGCAGGGATGTGCCTGGGAGAGGGAACGGGGGCGGTAGCATCGATCCCGCTTCTCGACATGGCGCTGGAGGTTTATACGAAAATGAGCACATTTCAGGATATCCGGATTGAGGAGTACAAGCAATGGTAACCCTGGTAACAGGGGGAAGCGGCAGCGGCAAATCAGCCTTTGCCGAGCAGGAGATCGTGAAGCTTGGAACTCGGAGACGGATTTACATTGCGACCATGAAGCCCTGGGATGAAGAATGCCGCCGCCGGATCGAACGCCACCGTGTGATGCGGGCGGACAAACAGTTTGAGACCATAGAGTGTTACCGCGGTTTAGACAGGCTGGAACTGCCTGCCGCAGGAAAAGAGGGGGAGGCAGGAAATGCCGTTCTCTTAGAATGCCTATCCAATCTGGTTTCCAATGAACTGTTTGGAACCGGAGACGATGACTGTCCGGACCGTCTCTCCTCCCAATACGGTTCTGCGACAGCGGATCTGGTGGTAGGCGGAATCATGAGGCTGATGAGACAGGCGGACGATCTCGTAATCGTGACGAACGAGGTGTTTTCTGCCGGTGATTACCGCAGAAATCCAATCGGTGAGAACCGGCATGAAGGAGAAAACCGGTATGAGGGCGGAAAATGTCCGGAGTCAGGGGATTTCAGCGGCTGGGATGAGTCCACAGCACTCTACTTAAAGGTTCTGGGAGAAGTAAACTGCCGCCTGGGAGCCGCTGCAGACCGCGTGACAGAGGTGACAGCCGGAATTCCCGTGATTATTAAATAATCATGTCATACAGCTGTCGTGTTTACCATGCTATACTAAAGCATGTTTGAATAAAGGAGGAAGCAGTATGACAGCATTTGATTATAAAAAAGAGTACAGGGCACTCTATCTTCCGAAAGATACACCTTCGGTCATAGATGTCCCGCCGATGCAGTATGCGGCAGTGAGAGGCTGTGGGAATCCCAATGAGGAAGGCGGCGAGTATGGGAGAGCGATTGCAGTTCTGTACGGGATATCCTATACGATTAAGATGAGCTATAAAGGGAGCCGGAAGATTGACGGTTTCTTCGAGTACGTCGTTCCTCCCCTGGAAGGGTTTTGGTGGATGGAAGGCGGTGCACCGGGCGTTGATTACAGGAATAAGTCCGGATTTAACTGGATCTCCATCATAAGAGTGCCGGATTTCGTCACGGAAGAGGTGTTTTCCTGGGCGAAGGAGGAGGCGCAGCGTAAGAAGGGGATCGATATGGGACCGGCAGAACTGATCACGGTTTCAGAAGGCCGGTGCGTCCAGTGCCTTCATATCGGAAGCTTCGACGAGGAACCGGCAACCGTTGCGAAGATGGACCGCTATCTGGAAGAACACGGTTATGTGAACGATTTCTCCGAGACCCGGCGTCACCATGAGATATACTTAAGTGACCCGAGGAAGGTTCCACGGGAGCGTATGAAGACGGTAATCAGGCATCCGGTGAGCCAGAACAGCATAAACGATTAAGGGAGCGAATAAGATGATAGTCATGGTGTGTATCGATGATCATAACGGCATGATGTTCAATCATCGCCGCCAGAGCAGAGACCGTGCGGTGATTGAACGGGTGCTTCGATGTGCAGAGAGCAGCAGACTCTGGATGAGTGAGTATTCTTACCGGCTGTTTCCGGGGGAGAGCCGGGATCAGCTGGCGGTCGGACCGGATTTTCTGGAAAGGGCAGGACGCGGGGAGTACTGTTTTGTGGAGGACAGGGATATTCTGCCCTATGAAGCAGAGCTTGAAGCGATCGTTCTGTTTCGATGGAACCGCAGTTATCCTGCAGATTTTTATTTCCCTGTGGAAATCCTGTCTCGCGGGTGGAGTATGACAGAATCCGAGGAATTTGAGGGAAGCTCCCACGAAAAAATAATAAAAGAAGTGTATAAAAGATGAAGAGAATAAGGACTTATATTGCAGTTTTATTGATGGCGGCACTGTTTCTTTCCGGGTGTGCGCCGGCGCCTGTTCAGACGGACGGAAGCGGTTATACAGCCGGAGTTTTGGCGAATGAGACAGAGCTTGTGGGAAGCACGGGGCCAAAGCAGTTTTCAGTATCGGATATTCCTGTCTTTTCGGGTGCGGCGTATGCTGCAGTAAACGGTAATATCCCTTACTTCGAACAGTCGGATTATTCCACGGAATCATTTGAGACTTACAGTGATTTAGACAGCCTTGGAAGATGTGGTACGGCTTTTGCCAATGTTGGCACAGACTTAATGCCGACAGAAAAACGCGGTTCCATCGGGCAGGTAAAGCCCTCAGGCTGGCAGACTGTGAAATACGATTTCGTAGATGGGAAGTATCTCTATAACCGGTGCCATTTAATCGGCTTTCAGCTGACCGGGGAGAATGCCAATGAAAGGAATCTGATCACGGGAACCCGGTATATGAATGTGGATGGCATGCTGCCGTTTGAGAATATGGTAGCCGACTATGTCAAGGAGACGAAAAATCATGTCCTGTACCGTGTAACCCCTGTTTTTGAAGGGGATAATCTGGTTGCAGACGGCGTCCTGATGGAGGCGGAATCCGTTGAGGACGAGGGCGATGGAATCTTATTCTGTGTATTTGTCTATAATGTCCAGCCGGGAGTTGCCATAGACTATGCGACCGGAGACAGCAGCCTGTCAGAGGACAGTAATACAGATTATCATGCCGATGCTGCCGGGCAGCAGGAGAATACTTATATTTTCAATACCAATACTCATAAATTTCACGATCCTTCCTGTTCCAGTGTTTCTCAGATGAATGAATCAAGCAAACAAAGCTTCACCGGAAGCCGGGAAGAGGCGATCGCACAGGGCTATGAGCCTTGCGGACGGTGTAAACCTTAATAAACAAATGCTGTGCCGTTGTATGATGATAACCGGATGGCAGGAACATGAGTTTGAACATAAAACATGAAAAATTCTATAGACTTTATACGCTTGAATATGGTATAATATACATGAATACATGTTAACGGAAACCGATAATTGGATTGGCAAAGTACGATTCAGTTTACTCATATGGAGGTGTGCATATGACAGACAGCGAAAAACTTGATTTGCTCCTGCTCAAAATGGAGGGGTTTGCGACAAAAGATGATTTGAAATCCTTTGCGACAAAAGATGATCTGAAGTCGTTTGCGACAAAAGATGATCTGAAGTCGTTTGCGACAAAAGACGATTTGAAGCCCTTTGCAACAAAAGACGATTTGAAGTCCTTCGCAACAAAAGACGATTTGAAGTCCTTTGCAACAAAAGACGATTTGAAGCCCTTTGCGACAAAAGACGATTTAAAGTCGTTTGCAACAAAAGACGATTTGAAGTCCTTTGTAACAAACGATAGCCTGAGGCACGAAATGAATTTGATCTTATCAGAAATAGATTCCACAGAGCAGAGGCTTAACCGCAGATTTGAAGAGGTCGATAAAAAAATACTGGATCTGCGTAATTATGTGACATCCATGCGATACAGCAGTGAGGCTGTGGAAATTCTTATGAAACGGCAGGATAATGTAGAGCAGAGATTACAAAAAGTGGAAAGAAAGGTCTTATATTCATAAGCTGACCATTCCTTCGAGGCTAATTTTGTAAAAGGCAGAAAAACAATTGAAAATATTGCCAGGCCGTGATATGCTGTTACTGTATCCTGACGCTGAAAACATGTTTTGAGGTGAAAGGTTCGGCTTGAGATTAAGAAAGATAACATGGAGTGCAGAGAGCATTCTGTTCTTGCCGTACCTTTTTGGGGTACGGCATTTTTATTTTAACAAAACAGGCGAGAATTCCCCCGCCTCTGCAGGGGGAGGAATGAGACGCCAGGAACAAGCTTAACGGCAGTGGCGGGCGGAGAGAAACCGGTATCCCCCACTGACATGAAGTATTATAAAATCCCGGAGGTGTTACGATGGAAACAAGAATCGCAGTAGTGGGAATTGTGGTGGAAGAGGAGGAATCCGTGGAAGAACTCAATGAAATTCTCCATGAATACCGCCAGTATATCATCGGTCGGATGGGAATTCCCTACCATGAAAAGAAGATCAGCATTATCAGCATTGCAGTGGATGCGCCCCAGAGTATTATATCGGCCCTTTCCGGTAAGGTCGGAAAGCTGAAAGGAGTCAGCTCAAAAACTGCTTATTCAGGAGTAAAGTCATGATTAGGAGTAAAGTCATGAGTGAGACCGCGGGAAAGATCATGGACCCGGCCGTACGTCTGGCGGAGCATCACGATCTGCCGGATGAGGAGTTATACACTTTGATCACGGAGCGTGACGAAGCGACGGCACAGTTTTTGAAACAGGAAGCAAGGGCGCTGTGTGAGCGGATGTATGGACGCGTCGTTTACATTCGCGGACTGATCGAATTTACGAATTACTGCAAAAATGACTGCTACTACTGCGGGATCAGGAGAAGTAACCGGGAGGCGGAGCGCTACCGGCTGACAGAGAAAGAGATTCTGTCCTGCTGTGAAGCCGGTTATGGCCTGGGGTTTCGGACGTTTGTGCTCCAGGGAGGTGAAGATCCCTACTTTACGGACGAGCGTCTCTGTACCATAGTATCGTCAATCCGTCAGCGGTTTCCGGACTGTGCGATTACCCTGTCGGCAGGGGAGCGAAGCTTCGAAAGCTACCAGCGTCTCTATGACGCAGGCGCAGACCGTTACCTGCTCCGACATGAAACCGCTGATCGCTGCCATTACGGAAAGCTTCACCCGGAGTCTATGAGCTTTGATCATCGGATGGCAGCACTTAGGGATTTGAAGGAGATCGGCTATCAAACCGGATGCGGCTTTATGGTTGGGTCACCATACCAGACGGCGGCCATGATGGTTAAGGATCTGCGGTTTATGAAGGAGTTCGGTCCCCACATGATCGGGATCGGTCCGTTTCTCTCTCATAAGGACACTCCGTTTCGCGACAGGAAAAATGGGACTGCAGAACTTACACTGTATTTACTGTCCATCATCCGTCTGATGATGCCGAAGGTGCTGCTACCGGCCACCACGGCGCTGGGGACCGTGACAGAGGGCGGCAGGGAAGCCGGAATCTTAAGCGGGGCCAATGTGGTTATGCCGAATCTGTCCCCGGCAGGCGTCCGCAAAAAGTATATGCTCTACGACAACAAGCTGTCCTCCGGCTCCGAGGCTGCGGAGAGCCTGAATCTTTTAAGGGAATCCTTAAGTAAAATTGGTTATGGGATTGCCGTCTCACGAGGCGACAGTCTTGTAATATAAAAATTATGAACTGACGGAAAAGCACTCGCTGACCCGGAAGAAAGGAAGGAATCATGTATAATCCAGAATCATTAAAAGCGGAGGAATTTATCTCACACGAGGAGATCCTCGAGACACTTGACTATGCGGAAAAAAACAAAGAAAACAGGGAACTGATCGACTCGATCATCGAAAAGGCAAGGCAGTTAAAGGGATTGAGCCACAGGGAGGCCTCCGTGCTGCTGGCCTGCGAGATGCCGGATAAAATTGAGGAAATGTATGGCCTGGCGGAAGAAATCAAGAAGAAATTCTATGGAAACCGTATTGTCATGTTTGCCCCTCTCTACTTATCCAACTACTGTATCAATGGCTGTACCTACTGTCCGTACCACGGAAAGAACAAACACATCGCCCGCAAAAAACTGACGCAGGAGGAAGTGGCAAAGGAAGTGATTGCTCTTCAGGACATGGGCCATAAACGTCTGGCTATTGAGGCGGGGGAAGATCCGGTGAGGAATCCCATCGAATACATACTGGAATGTATTGATACCATTTATTCCATAAAGCATAAAAATGGAGCCATTCGCCGTGTGAATGTCAATATCGCCGCCACCTCGGTTGAGAACTACAGGAAGCTGAAGGACGCGGGAATCGGCACCTATATTCTGTTTCAGGAGACGTATCACAAGGAGAGCTATGAAGTGCTCCATCCGACGGGACCGAAGCACGATTACGCCTACCATACCGAGGCGATGGACCGGGCCATGGAGGGCGGAATCGATGATGTGGGCCTTGGGGTACTGTTTGGACTGGAACTCTACAAATATGAATTCGCCGGTCTTCTGATGCATGCCGAGCACTTGGAGGCGGTTCACGGCGTGGGACCTCACACCATCAGCGTTCCGCGTATCAAGCATGCCGACGACATCGATCCCAGCGCATTTGACAACAGCATTAGCGACGACATCTTTGCAAAGCTCTGCGCACTGATCCGTCTTGCCGTGCCATATACGGGAATGATTATATCCACGAGGGAGAGCCAGGAGGTGAGAGAAAAAGTGATCCGCCTCGGCGTATCCCAGATCAGCGGCGCATCCAGAACGAGTGTGGGCGGTTATCAGGAAGAGATTCGTCCGACCGATACGGAGCAGTTTGATGTTTCGGATCAGAGGAGTCTCGACGAGGTGGTCCGCTGGCTGATGGAGATGGGATACATTCCGTCCTTCTGTACCGCCTGCTATCGGGAAGGCAGGACCGGAGACCGTTTCATGAGCCTCTGTAAGAGCGGACAGATCCAGAACTGCTGTCATCCCAACGCACTAATGACATTAAAAGAATTTCTGATGGATTACGCTTCTGAGGATACGAAGGCCATTGGAGAAAAACTCATCGAAGCGGAGCTGGCCAATATACCGAAGGATAAGGTGCGGGAGATCTGTAAGGATCATCTGGATCAGATTGAACAGGGAATCCGTGACTTCCGGTTCTGATAAGGTGCGGTCCGCCGGAACGGCAAATTTGGAAGAACTGTGGGGTGAAGAATGATGGGACTTAATGATACACCGGGTGGAGAGCGCCTCCACATCGGCTTTTTTGGCCGCCGCAATGCGGGAAAATCCAGTATTGTAAACGCGGTCACGGGCCAGGAACTGTCAGTGGTCTCTGATATTAAGGGGACAACCACGGACCCGGTCTATAAATCCATGGAGCTGCTGCCGATGGGCCCTGTGGTGATTATCGATACTCCGGGCTTTGACGATGAGGGCGCTCTCGGAGAGCTGCGTGTGAAAAAGACCAGGGAGATTTTAAACCGGGCGGACTGTGCGGTGCTGGTGGTCGATTCTCTTCAGGGAAAGACGAAGGCCGATGAAGAGCTGCTCTCCCTGTTTAAGGAAAAAGAGATTCCTTTTCTGATTGCCTATAATAAGTGGGATTTGCTGGAGAAGAACGAGTCTCACGGGGGGCAATGCACGGCAGAAGAACTGACAGAAGAGAACGGTATCACGGTCAGCGCCGAAACCAGCTACCACATACAGGAGTTAAAGGAAAAGATCGCCGGCCTTGTAAAGGAGAAGGAACATGGCTGCCGCCTGGTCGGTGATTTCTTAAAACCACTGGATCTTGTGGTTTTAGTGGTCCCTATAGATAAAGCGGCGCCAAAGGGGCGGCTGATTCTGCCCCAGCAGCAGGCCATCCGGGATATTCTGGAGGCGGGCGCCCTGTCCGTCGCAGTGCGCGACACGGAGCTTTCGGCCGCGCTTAAGAAACTGGGCCGGGATCCGGATCTGGTCATAACGGACAGCCAGTCGTTTTCTGAAGTGGCTGCGGTGGTGCCGGATCATGTGCTGCTCACTTCATTTTCCGTTCTGATGGCCAGATACAAAGGCTTTCTGGAGACGGCGGCAAGCGGAGTGAAGGCCGTGGACCGGCTGCAGGATGGGGACCGGGTTCTCATATCGGAGGGTTGCACCCATCACAGGCAGTGCAATGATATCGGTACGGTAAAAATTCCGGCCTGGATTAAGAACTATACAGGTAAGAATGTGATCATTGAAACTTCCTCCGGGCGAAGCTTTCCGGAAGATCTGTCCGGTTACCGTCTGGTGATTCACTGCGGCGGATGCATGCTCAATGAAAGAGAAGTCAGATACCGCATGAAATGTGCGGGAGATGCAGGCGTTCCCTTTACAAATTACGGTATGGTCATCGCACAGATGAAGGGCATCCTGGAGCGGAGTCTGGAAATTTTCCAAAAGGCACGGTGATTGTTTCGGGGAAAAGCATGTCCGGTTATGAATAAAAACTGAGCAGGAACGTTAACGGGATCGCCGTTAGCTTTCCTGCTTTTTGATATCACGGAAATAAATGGAAAAAAATACCATAAATGGAGTTTTAGGACTACTCAGCGTGAGTTCCAAATACTGATTATTTCATGTAAAATAATAAAAGAAGTATTTTACATCAGGAAGGATTTATTTTACATGAACGATAACAGAAGTAAAAATCAGCCGCGAGTACGGAATTTTCCATTAGAACAGACCGAAGAGAAGGGCCCGGGACGCGCTGCGAAGGGCGGACGAAACAAAGAGGAGCTGCTGCGCGAAATGGGAAACCGCTTAAGGCAGATCAGACTGGAAAAAAACTGGACTCAGGATAAGATGGCGGAATGTCTCGGTATTACGAAAGCGTTCTATGGAAAAATTGAGCGGGGAGAGAGCAGTATTGCCCTGGAAAAACTGGCTCTGTTGAATGAGACCATGGATATTGACTTAAATTATCTGATAACAGGTGAGACAATTCCTGTACTTCCGATTAATTTCCAGGACGTTCCCCGCGAGAAGCGGTACAGCATGGAACAGCTGATCAAGTACGCTGTCAGCCTGGCTTCATCGAAGGAGGAGTGAGGGAGAACAGACCATTTGCCGGAGACGATGAAGACCATCTGGCGGTCCCCTCTTAAATTTTGTAAGGAGGCAGCTAAAAAAATTACAGATAATTTACTAAAAAAGTTTATTTACTAAAAAATTTGAATACTTAAAATTAATGGATTGACAAGAAACGACATTATTGTTATACTAATCCCAACAAATGCAAAGAAGCAGAAAATGGAGTTCATTTTCTGCATTTTTTGTAAATATTTGCTTTAGTGAACTAAAGTGACGGTCATAGGAGGATTAGTTATGAGAAAACGTAGAAGTGTACTTGCAGCAATATTACTGTCAGCGATGGCTCTTACAACCGCATGCAGCGGAGGCGGCGGTACGACAGAGACGAACGGGGGCGGAACCGTTCAGGCTGAAGCGGGATCGGAAGCGGGAAATACGGGGGAAGAAACCGTGGTGCAGATTGGCCAGACCTCTGAGGTAGCCAACTTAAACCCGACGATTCAGCCGAGAACACCGGACAGCAATGTTCAGTGTATGATCTTCGATTATCTGGTAATTCCGGATGAAGAACTGAACTATGTAGGGGCTCTGGCGGAAGGCTGGGATGTGTCGGACGACGGCAGGACGTACACCTTCCATTTGAGAGACGGCGTCAAATGGCATGACGGAGAACCGTTTACTTCTGCGGACGTTGCATTTACACTGACATCCTTAGCGGCACCGACCTACAAGGGCGGCGCGGACAGCCGTATCGTCTCCATCGTCGGCGCCAAGGCGTACCAGGAGGGAAGCGCGGACAGCGTCTCCGGCATTACGACACCGGATGACAAGACGGTTGTTGTGGAACTGGAAGAGGCGAACGCCGCATTTATCGGAAACATGTATACGTGTATTCTGCCGAAGCACATTCTGGGAGATGTGGATCCGGGCACATGGGATACCGACGATTTTAACCGTCACCCGATCGGAACCGGCAAGTATAAATTCGTTGAGTGGAAATCCGGCCAATACATTGAACTGGAGAAGAACGAGGACTACTTCGGTGCAAAGCCAAGCATTGACCGTGTCTATGTGAAGTTTGGTGATGAGACTACACTGACGGCGTCCCTGATCAATGGCGAGCTGGATGTACTGTACGGCTTAAGCGCTTCAGAGATCGAGACCGTAGAGGCGATGGGCGGAGTCAGAGTGGAAACGTATGATATGTTAAGCGTATATTATATCGGCTTAAACCAGTTAAATGAAGATTTAAGCGATTTAAAGGTACGCCAGGCCCTGGCTTACGGTATTGACAAAGCCAAGATTGTAGCGACCGTCTATGGGGAGAGCGGCTACGTTCAGGACAGCATCTTCCCGAGCAATCACTGGACCTACAGCGACGATGTGACAAAGTATCCGTATGATCCGGCAAAAGCAAAATCCCTTTTGGAAGAGGCCGGATACACCATGAACGCATCAACCGGATTTTACGAGAAGAATGGAAAAACACTTCATCTGACCTATGATCTTGTAACCAGCACGGACGGCAATTCCGTTGCGCAGCTGATCCAGCAGCAGTGGAAGGAAATCGGCGTGGAGATGGAGATCATCGAGCAGGATTTTTCCACACTGGCTTATACGAAGCTGTTCCCATCTGATGACAGCGGCAGCCCGCGCCGTGTAACGGCAGACGATTTTGCCTGCTACACCTTAGGCTTCGGCATGGAGGCCGATCCGGACGAGTATAGAATGTACTTAACCACAGCTGATGCGCCAGGTACCTGGAACTTCGTTACATACAGCAATCCTGAGGTTGATCAATTATTCGAAAAGCAGCTCTACAGCACAAAGCCTGAGGAGCGAGCAGAATGCTACCATGAGATCGGCAAGCTGATTTCCGAAGATGTGCCGTGGATTCCGTTATACGGTAAGAAGAGCCTTGCAGGAGTCAGCGAGAAGGTACAGAACTTTGCAGCAGATTTCCGTGGAATTACCTTCCAGATCGAAAAATGGAGCGTGGCTCAATAAAGTCTAAAATCCCGCTGCCTGCGGAACTAAATGAATGAGGTGAAATGGCCCAAAGCATATTGTTTTGGGCCATTTCACCAATGGAGAGGCAAATGAAATACGATTATACAGAAGTTTTAAAGGATCTGGTCAGAATCGATACCACAAATCCACCGGGAAATGAAAAAATGGCGCTTGATTACATTCAGCAGATTCTTGAACAGGAAGGGATCAATTCGAAGATTTACGAGAGTGCTCCCGGCAGGGGAAATCTCCTGGCCTGCCTTCCGGCTTCCTTCCATATGGATGAGGGCGCCGGACCTGACCGGGATTCGGCTGAGGATGAAGCGGCGGACCGGCCGCTGATTCTTATGAGCCATATTGACGTGGTTCTGGCCAAGGAGTCCCAGTGGAAGCATCCGCCCTTTGCCGCGGTGGAGGAGGACGGTTATATCTACGGACGCGGCACCGTGGATACGAAGCAGCTGACGGTCATGGAACTGGCGGCTTTTCTGGCGCTGGCGGAAAATGGAGAATACAGGAAACGGGATGTCTTCCTTCTGGTGACCTGTGATGAGGAGAGCGGCAGCGCCTGCGGGCTTTCCGCATTTCTGGAGGAAACCATCCCGGCAGGAAGCCGTCCCATCACAGGAAGAGAGCTCTTTGAAAACAGTGAGGTAATCAGCGAAGGCGGAGGCTTCCCGATTCTGGTGGGAGATACGGCTTTTTACTTATGTGAGTCGGGGCAGAAGGGATGCGGCACCGTGGAATTTACGGTGGCGGCCAGACTGGCAAAAGGGCCGTTCTTCGGAAGCGGAGATGGGATGGTAAGAGCCATGAAGCTGGTGGCCGATATCGGGTCCATGGAACTGGAGCAGAGGAAGCTGCCTACGGTCGCGCACTTTGAACAACGGCTTTCCCAATGCGTGGACGGCGGCAGTCACGGTGAACCGGATGCAGGGCAGGACGCCGCTCGTCTCGGAGAGGTACTTTCCCCGGTTATGAACAATATTTTAACGGCCATGAACCGGAATACCATGACCGTAACCATGATACAGGGGAAAAACAGCAGCGAGGTGAAGGTGATCTGCGATGTGCGGCTTCTGCCAGGTTACGGAACCGAATATCTGAAAGAACTTACGGACAGTCTGGCGGAAAAATGGGATGCGGACTGCCGGATTTTATCCTTCAGCGAGGGCTATGAAAGCCAGCCGGAAGGCGGGCTGATCGGCTGCCTGGAGGAAGCGACAAGGATGGAGCTGGGAGAAGCCGGGAAACGGGCGGAGCTGCTTCCGTTCATTTCCATGGGATCCAGCGACGGCCGTTTCCTGGTGCCCATGAAGGCGAAGGTATACGGCTACAGTCCGGTGCTTCCCTGGGATATGACCTTTGATCAGGCCGTTTCCATGGTTCACGGCGTCGATGAAAAGATTCATCGGGAATCGGTGCTGTTTGGATGCCGGGTTCTTGAACGTGCAGTCCGTCAGGCAGTCTGCGGCAGTCACGGTGAATGAATAATTGTAAAAAAGGAAGAAGGGGAACATTATGGTAGACAGAAAAAATGTAGCGGTTGAGAAGATGGACCGTGCAGTCCAGATTTTAAAAGAAAATCAGATCGATATGTGGATGTTTTATTCCAGGCAGAATCAGGATCCGTCGCTGGAACTGATGTTCAATACCGATACGAAGAATGAGGTCCTGTTTGTGCTGACAGCGGATGGAGACCGGATGGCATTTGCGGAAGCGTCCGATGCGGCGGTTTATGAAGCCTCCGGGATCTTTACCTGTGTGAAGACGGTGACGCCGGACACCATTATGAAGGAATTTACAGCAGTATGTGACGAAAAGAAGCCAAACCGGATTGCGGTCAACGACTCCACCGAGGATTCCCGCTGTGACGGTCTTGGGCTGGGGCTCTATAAAAAAGTATGCGGCGCGCTGGGGGAGGACCGCATGAAGGCGTTAAAGACCGGAAGCTACCGGATGCTGGAAGAACTCCGCGCGGTAAAGACTCCCAGCGAGGTTGCCATTATGGAGGAGTGCAGCCGTTTGACGACCGATATATACGACGCACTTTTTGAACGTCTCCATGTAGGACTCAGTGAAATCGATGTGGGAGAGATCATGATGGAAGAGTGTGCGAAGCGGAACGTAGTCACCGCTTTCGGAAATCCGCCGGAATATCCGCTGGTTCTTCTCGTCAAGGGCGGCATGTCCCACAGGAAGCCGAACGCGAAGAATATCTGCATGCCGGGTGATATGCTGGTGATCGACTTCAGCATCCGATTTAACGGCTATACCTCCGATATTGCGCGCACCATGTACTTCTTAAAACCGGGCGAGGAGCATGCTCCGAAGGAGGTCACCGACTGTGCAAACGGGGCCATCCGCGCTGTCGGTGAGGTCATGAAGGTGATCAAACCGGGCATGAAGGGCTACGAGGTGGACGCGGTTGGAAGACAGTCCATTCTGGACAGCGGTTATCCCAATATTCCTCATTCCGTAGGCCATCAGGTGGGGTTAGAAGTGCACGACGGCGGAACGACCCTCGGGCCAAACAAGGCCAAGGTCAGCTGCCAGGGCGTTTTAAGAAAGAATGAGATCTACGCGCTGGAACCGACCGTACTTCAGCCGGATGGACTTCCCTGCGCGATCATCGAGGATGATGTAATCCTGACCGATGACGGATGCAGGCTCATCAGCAAACGCCAGACTGCATTAATCGAGATTCCGTACAGAGAGGCTTAATTCATGGATAATGTGAAAGAGACACTGATTCATCTCATTTCTATTCCCTCGGTAACCGCTTCTCCCTCCGAGAAGGAAGCCATCATGTACCTCGAAGAGATCTTAAAGGAAGAGGGAATTGAGACAGAGCGGATTTATAAGGATCCGGAACGCTTAAATCTTCTCGCTCATTTACCGGCCGAGAAGCCGGAAAAGGAGCCACTTGTGCTGATATCCCATGTCGATGTGGTGGATGGTGATGCTGACAAATGGAACTGGCCGGTGTTCGGCGGAGTGGAAGACGGAGGCAGGATCTATGGCAGGGGAACGCTGGATACGAAGCATTTGACCGTGATGGAGCTGAACGCGTTTCTGAACCTGAAACGGTCGGGGCGGAAGCTGAAGCGCGACGTCTATTTCCTGGCAACCATCGATGAGGAAGCGGGAAGTACATTCGGCATGGAGTACGTAAAAGAGGCAAAACCGGACCTGTTTGTGCATGCCGCGGTCATCAACGAAGGCGGCGGTTTTCCCCTTCGGATTAACGGAAAAGACTATATGATGGTGACGGTGGGAGAAAAGGCCGTGTGCAAGGTAAAGCTTTCGGCTTCGGGACGCGGCGGCCACGCCAGCGCGCCCGGCGGCGATCAGGCCATTTTAAAGCTTGCCGCCGTGCTGGAGGAAGTCTTTGGCGCGGAGGAGGAGCTGGACTTTGGAAGCCACGCGACACAGGAGACCATGGCGCGGATTCTGGGAAGCCGTGACTGCGACAACCCGGTGGCAGCCGACATTTTCGGGTATTCTGGCCAGAATACCATCGGGCTCCGGGATTACCGGATTGGAGACCGGAGCAATGTGATTCCGGCTGCGGTGGAAGTGGTTCTGGAATTTAAAGTCCTTCCGGGAACCCGGGTAGAGGAGATTGAAGCGTTTATAAGACGCCACGTAACGGATGGGGTACAGTATGAAATCATGAGCTTTGAGAGAGGCTTCGAAAGCAATTTCGACAACTCTGCTCTAAAAAGCGTGATCGAGGACTTAAAGACTATCAGCAGTGAGGAAGGGTTCTCCTGTGAGGTCCTTCCCATGCTTGCGCTGGGGCGCACGGATGGCCGCTTTTTCGGTTCGGAAGGAAGTATGGTTTATGGCTGCTCCCCTCTTCTGCTGGACGACTCCTTTGACGTAGTGCTGCCGAAGGTTCATGGAAATGATGAAAGCATATCCACGGAATCCTATCTCTTTGGCTGCAGGGTGCTGGACCGTTTCATTGAGAAAAACTGTTTGTAAGCCGTGAAAGAGCGGCCTGCTATTACATAAAATGGAGGTAAAAATGAAGAACTTTGAATTTCATAATCGTGTGATCCATGATGTGACTGAAAAACTGAAAGAACTGGACATTGACTTGTATTTAATCATTACCAGCGAAGGAAGCGATAAGATGACCCGGTTTATTCCCGGAGTCGATACCGTAGGATCCGGAGCATTTTTCTTTACAAAGGAAGGAAAACGGTACGGCGTGGCATCTACCATAGACGCTCAGGACGTGGAGGAATCCGGCCTGTTTGACGAGGTAGTCCGTTACCAGGATTACGAAAGCGCGGTAGCCGGCCTTCTGGAACGGCTGAATCCGAAGCGTGTGGCGCTTGATTTTTCTGAGACGGATGCGGAATGCGACGGACTGACGCTGGGACGGTATGAACATTATAAGTCTCACATCAAGGGGCAGATGGAGTATACAGAGGTCAGCTCCGATCTGTTTATCCCACAGGTGAAGGCTGCAGTCCACCAATAAGATCAGGAGGTTATCGATGGGAAAATACATAAGAAAACGGTTAATACAGTCAATTCCCGTGGTGTTCGGTATTACAATACTGACCTATTTTATCATGAAACTGGCGCCGGGCGGCCCCCTGGCCAACATGATTAATCCGCGTACTTCGGCGGAATCCATATTGAGGGCCAAGGAAGCGATGGGCTTAAATAAGCCGATCATCATTCAGTATGTCAACTGGCTGAGAGAGCTGCTGCAGGGGAATTTCGGTTACAGCACCAACTCAGGCCAGCAGGTTCTTGCCATGATACTGGAACGGCTTCCGGCGACGCTGCTGCTCACGGTAACTGCGTTTGTTTTAAGCTTTGTCATTGGGATACCGCTGGGGGTTTACTCAGCAACCCATAAGTATTCGGCCGGAGATTACGGCCTCACCATTTTCTCCTTTATCGGAATATCGATTCCCAGCTTCTTCTTCGGCATGGGTTTAATCTATATCTTTGCCATTAAGCTGAAATGGTTTCCGACGTCCGGATTTGGCGATACCACCTTTAAGGGAACCGGGATGGCCCTCTTTCTCAACAAGATGAAATACTTAGTCATGCCCGCTCTGGTGATGTCCCTGGCCAATTTAGCCACGGTCATGCGCTTTACCCGGTCGAGCATGGTGGAAACGCTGAATCAGGATTATATCCGCACGGCCAGGGCCAAAGGACTTTCGGAAAAGGTGGTGATCTACCGCCACGCACTGAAGAATTCCCTGATTCCGGTTATCACCATCTTCGGCTTATCCATTCCGAACCTGTTCGGGGGCGCCTATATCACAGAAAAGGTGTTCAGCTGGCCGGGTATGGGGCTTTTGGGCGTTGACGCCATCGCAAACAGAGACTACGCGGTGCTGATGGGACTGACTCTGTTTACGGCGATTCTGGTTCTCGTGGGCAATCTCGTCGCGGATATCCTTTATTCCTTCGTTGACCCGAGAATACGATACTAAGGAGGCTTCCATGGAGAAAAAAATTACATATAAAAGACGGACCAATCTCTTCAAAACGGATGCGTGGAAGCGGTTCAGCAAAAATAAACTGGCACTGATTGGAAGCATCATCATTCTTCTCATGATCGCAGCGGCCATTCTGGCACCCCTCATCGTTCAGAATGATCCGTACGTGTCCTTAACCGATGCAAACGGCCTTATTCTGAAAAACAGCTCTCCGGCCAAGAGCGGTACGATCCTGGGAACGGACAGCCTGGGGCGCGACACCTTCAGCCGGGTGATCTATGCAGCGAGAGTCTCCATGAGTGTTGGCGTGGTGGCTGTCGGCATTTCCACCGGCATCGGTATTCTTTTAGGTGCGCTGGCCGGTTATTTCGGCGGCTGGGTGGATACCTTCATCATGCGTGTGGTTGATGTGGTCTACTGCTTTCCGGTGCTGTTCCTGGTTATCATCATCGCAACGATCTTAAAGCCCAGCATCTATAATATTATGATTATCATCGGCCTCTGCAACTGGACCGGGACGGCGCGGTTTGTCAGGGGCGAGATCTTAAGGGTCCGGGAACTGGAATACGTTCAGGCCTCCATCTCACTGGGGGCGACGGATGGACGGACCATTTTTCATCATATCATCCCCAATATCATGGCTCCGATTATCGTGGAAGCCACTCTTCAGATGGCGAGGGCCATCCTGACAGAAGCTTCCTTAAGTTATCTGGGCGTCGGTGTCCAGATGCCGACAGCCAGCTGGGGAAATATGCTGATGAGTGCCAATAACTTATCCACGCTGACGCTGCGCCCGTGGCAGTGGGTGCCGCCGGGAGTCTGTATCTTCCTGGCAGTACTGAGCATCAATTTTATCGGTGACGGCTTAAGAGACGCGTTTGACGCAAGACAGAAGAAGTAACTGCGGAACAGGAGTTTAGATGAAGAAGACACAATATGAAAAGAGGCTGTCGGGCCTCAGAGCTTACCTTGAGGATCACGGCCTTGCGGGGGCCCTGATCACTTCGTATGAAAACCGCAGGTATTTCTGTGGATTTACAGGGAGCAGCGGTTACCTTATCGTCACACGGACCCATGTCGTTCTCATAACGGATAAGCGGTACACGACCCAGGCGAAGGAGCAGACTGTGGACTGCGAGATCGTGGAGCACAGCCAGGACCGGCTGAGACTGGTGGCGGACACCATGAAGCGCCTTGGAATCACTTCCTCCGTCATGGAAAGCAGTATGACTGCCGGGGAATATTTTTCCCTGAAGGAGTACTTAGGGGACCACAGGACCGTACTGGAGGATGAGTACTTCCTGGAACTGCGCATGGTGAAGGACGAATGGGAAACAGAAGCCGTAAGGGAGGCCATCCGGCGCGCCGAGGCGGGCTTTGACCGGCTGATTCCCCGGCTGAAGACCGGCATGACGGAAAAGGATTTAGCGGATGAACTTCATTATCTGGTGAACCGGGAGGGCGCCGAGGCCATGAGCTTTGGAACCATTGTCGCCTCCGGGGCGAGGGGAGCCATGGCGCACGGATTTCCGACGGACAAGGTCATTGAGAACGGTGATATGGTGGTCGTTGACTTTGGAGTCATGTACGACGGTTACTGTTCCGATATGACGCGGACGCTGCTTTTCGGCGATATTTCCCGGGAGAATATGAGAATTTTCAATCTGGTTCTGGAAGCCGGAAAACGGGCCGTGGAAGCGGTGCGGCCGGGCGTGCACGTAAACGAAGTGGAGGCGGCTCACAGGGAGGTATTTATCAGAGAGGGGCTGGATGACTACGCGCTTCGCGGACTGGGGCATGGAATCGGCCTGCAGATCCACGAATGTCCAAGAGTCCAGATCGGAAAGGACACGGTACTGAAGCCGAATATGATATTTACCATAGAGCCGGGCCTCTATTTTCCGGGAGTCTGCGGTGTGCGCACGGAGGATGACGTTCTGGTGACGGAAAGCGGAGTGGAAAACCTTTCCCATACGCCGCATGAGATTCATATTGACTAGGAAAGGAGACCGTTAATGAGCTTATTGGAAGTTAAGGAATTAAAAACATATTTTTACACGGATGCGGGCTGTGCGAAGGCGGTGGACGGCGTATCGTTCTCCCTGGATAAGGGGAAGGTGCTGGGCATCGTGGGCGAGTCCGGCTGCGGCAAGAGCGTGACCAGCTTATCGATTATGGGGCTGGTGGATCCGGTGACCGGAAGGCATGAAGGCGGGGAAATCCTGTTTCACGGGGAGGACTTAAGCAAGCTTTCGGAAAAAGAACGGCGGAAGATTCGCGGAAACAAAATCTCCATGATCTTCCAGGAACCCATGACCTCTTTAAATCCCGTGTTTACCGTCGGTTATCAGATCGAGGAGGCATTGATGCTGCATCTCGGTCTGGACAAGAATGCGGCGCGCCAGCGGGCGATTGAGCTGCTGAAGCTGGTAGAAATCCCGGAGGCGGAAAAGCGGGTGGATGAGTATCCGCATCAGCTGTCCGGCGGAATGAGGCAGCGGGTGATGATTGCCATGGCGCTGTCCTGCAACCCTGAGCTGCTGATCGCAGACGAACCGACCACGGCTCTCGATGTGACCATACAGGCTCAGATCCTGGAGCTGTTAAATGAGCTGAAGGATAAGCTGGGCATGGCCATCATCTTCATTACCCATGACCTGGGTGTGATTTCGGAGATGGCTGACGAGGTGGTCGTCATGTATGCGGGGGAGATTGTGGAAAAGGCGGAGACGCGCCAGCTTTTCGATAATCCCAAGCATCCCTACACGGAGGGGCTGATGGCCTCCATCCCCGATATCGATCAGGAGGTGGATCGTCTTCAGACCCTGGAGGGGCTGGTTCCCAGCCTTTACGATATGCCTTCCGGCTGCCGGTTCGGCCCGAGATGCAAGTATTATACGGAAGAATGCGGAAAGAACCACAGTCAGTTAACCAGGCTTTCAGACCAGCGGGAAGTCAGATGCAGGAGGTATGAACATGAGTGAAATCCTGATTCAGGCAAAGAATATTAAAAAATACTTCCCCACCAGTGACAGAGGCAAGGTTGTAAAAGCTGTGGATGATATCAGCTTTGATATTTACAAGGGCGAGACCCTGGGCGTGGTAGGGGAATCAGGCTGCGGAAAATCCACCACCGGCCGTATGGTCTTAAAACTTCTCGACTGTACGGAGGGAAGCGTTCTCTACAAGGGGAAAGACATCGGAAAGATGAAGGGAAAAGAGATGCGCTCCTTACGAAAGGAGATGCAGATTATCTTCCAGGATCCGTATGCGTCACTGGATCCGAGAAAGACGGTATTTCAGATCCTGGCAGAGCCGTTCTGGATTCACCATCCGGAGATGAGAAAGGAAGATATCTACCGCGAGGTGGAGAAGTTAATCGAGTGCGTGGGGCTGCGTCCCGAGCATATCCTGCGGTATCCTCACGAGTTTTCCGGCGGCCAGCGCCAGCGTGTGGGCATTGCGAGAGCGATAGCGCTTCATCCGGAATTCGTCGTGTGCGACGAACCCGTCAGTGCCCTGGATGTATCGATTCAGGCGCAGGTAATCAATCTGATGCAGGACATTAAAAAAGAGTACCAGCTGACCTATCTGTTTATTTCCCATGATCTGCGGATCATCAAGCATTTCTGTGACCGGGTTATGGTTATGTATCTGGGCAATATCGTCGAGCTGGGTACCAAGGAGGCAATCTACGGGAACCAGAGGCATCCCTATACAAAGGCGCTTTTGTCAGCGGTATCCAATGTAAAGGGACAGGGTAGCAAAAACCGGATCATCTTACAGGGGGATATCCCCAGTCCGGTGAATCCGCCCAGCGGATGTCCGTTCCATACGAGATGCGGCTACTGTATGGAAATCTGCAAAGAAAAGAAGCCGGAACTGAAAAAGATGGCCGACGGCACGCTGGTGGCCTGCCATCTGGATATGGAATAAAAATCAATTACAATTTTTGGAGGATAGAACAATGAACAAGATCGTAACAGAGAACGCACCGAAGGCGATTGGGCCGTATTCACAGGGGATGGTATTTGAAAATCTGGTGTTTTCCAGCGGACAGATTCCGGTAAATCCGGCGACGGGAGAGATAGAGGGGACTTCCATTGAGACGCAGGCTGCTCAGTCCTGTAAGAATGTGGCGGCCGTTCTCGAAGCGGCCGGAAGCAGTATGGAGCGTGTGATTAAAACCACGTGCTTCCTTGCGGATATGGCGGATTTCCCTGTATTTAACCAGGTGTATGAGTCGTATTTTGTCAGCAGTCCTGCACGTTCCTGCGTTGCAGTAAAGACACTGCCGAAGAACGTTCTGTGCGAAATTGAAGCGATCGCCTATAAGGAATAGAAGAGGAGATGACCATGGCTTTATTTGATGGAAATAATATAAAACTGGATGTGCTGAAAAAGTGGGCCTACAATTACCGCTGGGCCGAGGTGCCGGAGGGAACCATTCCGTTGACTGCCGCCGATCCCGATTATCCGGTGGCGCCGGAGATTCGGAAGGCGCTCCGGGATTACGTCGACAACGGCTATTTTTCCTACACACCGAAGATGGGATATCCGGAGTTTATGGAGGCGGCATCCAGAGCGCTGTGGGAGCGGAAGCACGAGAAAATCAGCCAGGATTGTATCCTTCCGATTGACAGTGCGGCCAGAGGGATGTATATTATCGCTGAGACATATTTAAAACCAGGCGATGAAATGATCGTATTTGACCCGGTGGATTACCTGTTTAAGGAGTCCTGCCTTGCGGCAGGCGGCGTGCCTGTCCTGTTCCCGGCAAAGCTGAAAGACGGCTATATCGACTTAAGCGAACTGGAACGTTATATTACGCCGAAGACGAAGATGATCGGGCTGTGTAATCCTCACAATCCATACGGCGTTCTGTACCGCCCGGAGGATTTGGAGCATATCATGAGCCTCTGTGAGAAATACGATCTGTACATTATGAATGATGAGATCTGGTCTGATATTGTATATCCGGAACAGGAGTTTCTGAGCATTCTCTCTCTCGGAGAAGAGCGGACGGGACGCGTCATGAGCGTATTCGGATTCTCCAAGAGCTTCGGGATAGCCGGACTTCGGGCAGGAATGATCTACTGCACCGACAAAGCGGTGTTTGAGCGTCTTGTAGAGAAGTCTGCGGTGATGACGACGGCGGGCGGTATCGCCTCTGTCTCTCAGATTGCAGGAATTACATGCTTAAAGGAGTGCTACTACTGGGTAGATGAATTTATCAGTCATCTGGTAAAGAACCGGGATTATGCGGTGGAGAGAATTAACAGCATGCCGGTCATCAGCTGCCATAAGCCGCAGGCTACGTATCTGCTCTATGTGGATATCAGCGGTCTGGGAGTACCTTCCGCCCAGTTTACCGATTATCTGATTGAACATGCGGGCCTTGCGCTGGTTCCGGGAGGAGAAACGTTCTTCGGTCCGGGATCGGAAGGCGCCATGAGAATCTGTTTTGCCACCAGCCGCGAGATTCTGGAAGAAGGCTTAAACCGGCTGGAAACAGGATTAAAAATGTTTCTGGAAGAAAAAAAATAAGAAAAACGGAGAGTTTATGATGCACGAAAATCTTCAGGTAATTCAAACAATGTTAAGGAGCATCCATCAGATGCTCGGTGACAGGTATGAGGTGATTCTGCATGACTTAAGTCATGTGGAAAGCTCTATTGTCGGAATAGAAGGATGTATCACCCACAGAAAGATTGGGGGACCGGCTACGAATTATCTGATTCAATTGCTGAGAGAGTACGGGGATGAGGCAAAAGACAGCATCAATTACAAAAATGTTATGCCTGACGGCCGGGTACTGCGTTCCTCGACCATCTTCATCAGAGACAATGACGGAAAAATCATTGGTTCGCTCTGTATCAACCAGGATCTGACCGATTTTATGGTGGCCAACCGGCTGCTCGAGCGGCTGGTGGAGTTTAAGAGTGAGCAGCATGAAGTTCCAAAGGAAATGTTCGCACAGGATATTTCCGAGGTTATGGAAGCGATGGTCGGAAGCGAACTGGCGCTTATGAATAAGCCGGTGGCCTACATGCAGAAGGAAGACAAGCTGGCTCTGGTGGATGATCTGGAGCGCAAAGGGGTCTTCGATGTCAAAGGTTCCGTGGAGTACGTGGCGGAGTGTCTGGGCGTGACAAACTTTACTGTTTATAATTATTTGAAAGAAATCAGGACAAAGCACAAATAATGACGAAGACGGGCCGGGGGGCCCTCCGGGCATAGGAAGAGCCCGGTATGGAAGCAGGTACTGCCTGTCTTTCCGCAGCAGCTCCCCGGCCTTTTTTCATCCCTCTGATGAGGATTCCCATTCAAAAATTCCAGAATTTTCTTAAAATATATCTGCTCTCTGTACGAATTCCCCGTTTTGTTGTATGATAATAGAGATAATTTTTATAATGGGAGGAAATGAACAATGAATCTGTTTTGCAGCCTCGCAATCGCGTTTTCCATGTACTCCAGAATTCCCATGCCCACAGTGGCCTGGACGAAGGAGCGGATGAAATACGCCATGTGCTTCTTCCCTTTAATCGGTGTGGTGATCGGCGCCATCACATACGGTTCTGTTCTGGTGCTTACGGCCCTGAAGCTGGACTGGATGGCCAGAATCTTTCCCGTTCTTGTACCTCTTATGGTTACGGGGGGAATTCATATGGATGGGTTTCTCGACGTCACGGATGCCAGAGCCTCGCACGCGCCGGCTGAAAAAAAACTGGAGATTTTAAAAGACCCTCATACAGGGGCGTTTGCCATCATCGGCTGCGGTGTTTATCTGCTTCTCTACACGGCGTTTTTCGGGGAAATGAAGCCGGTGATCCTGGCGGCCTACGGCGGGAGCTTTGTGATCACGAGGGCGCTTTCCGGACTTGCCGTGGTGACCTTTCCCATGGCAAAGAACAGCGGCCTTGCCGCCTCATTTTCCGGACAGGCGCAGAAGAGGACGGTTGCGGTCACCATGTGGCTGTATCTCGTTTTCACAGAGTGCTGGATACTGTATACAGGTGGAATAGCAGCTGCCGTCATGACAGCCGCAGCAGCCGCGCTTACGTTTCTGTACTATTACCGGATGTCAAAAAAAGAATTTGGAGGAATTACCGGAGATCTTGCCGGATATTTTCTTCAGGTGTGCGAGCTGGTGCTGACAGCAGTCTTTGCGGCCGTTTCCAGAGGGATACTGGCATAAGCGGAACATGAGATGGAAGGCGGGAGAGTGTCTATGATATTTATTACTGGAGGAGCATGGCAGGGGAAAACGGCGTTTGCGGAAACACTTGCGGTCGATTTCGTTACGATGGAATCAGGAGAACGCGTAAGCTGTGCCGGCTCCATAACAGAAAAGAAAGCGGTCCCGGTGGCCTGCGGACGGAGCGATCCGTTTGAAACGGCCTTCGAGCGGCCGGTGATCAGTGGATTTCACTATTTTGTGAGACGGCTGCTCCGGGAAGAGCGGGATGTCAATGAATTTATTGCCGCGATCGGGGAGAAGAACCCCAACGCCGTGATTACCGCAGACGAGCTGGGCTGCGGAATCGTCCCGGCAGACCCGGAAGAGAGGGCATGGCGGGAGGCGGCCGGAAGGGCGGCTGAAATACTGGCGGCGGATTCCGATGCGGTGTACCGCATGATCTGCGGAATCGCCGTCAGACTGAAGTGAAGGAGAACAGATGATACGTTACCATATACTGGCTGCATTGGCGGGCTGCGCCCTCGATGCACTGTTTGGAGATCCGCGCAGGATTCCCCATCCGGTCTGCGGCATTGGAAATCTGATCGCATGGCTGGAAGCACGGCTTCGCAAATGGTTCCCGGCGGACGCGAAGTCGGAGAGAAGAGCGGGAGCGGTGATGGTCTCCTCGGTCCTGCTTATCACGGGTCTTGCCGCTGCATTGATCCTGACAGCGGCCTATGCGGTCCATCCGCTGGCCGGACTGGCCGTGGAAAGTGTGATGTGCGGACAGATGATGGCCTGGCGTTCCCTGAGAAAGGAAAGCATGAAGGTGTATGACGCTCTGGCGGCCGGCGATGTGGAAGGCGCCAGGAAGGCGGTCTCCATGATCGTAGGAAGGGATACGGCCAGCCTTTCGGATCTGGGAATCACGAAGGCCGCAGTGGAGACTGTGGCAGAGAATACCTCGGATGGGATCATCGCCCCGCTCTTTTATATGGTGCTGGGAGGAGGAACCGGGATCTTTCTTTATAAGGCGGTCAATACCATGGATTCCATGGTTGGCTATAAAAACGACAGATACATAAACTTCGGAAGAACAGCCGCCAGACTGGATGACGGATGTAATTACATCCCCGCCCGGCTTTCGGCATTCTTCATGATCGCGGCGGGCTTTCTCCTGGAAGCCGCAGAAGGAGCCGGAAGGCGGCTGAAAAAAGGAGACGAAGCCGGAATCCGGCATTACAGCGGCACCGGGGGAATCCGGATATTCAAACGGGACCGCTATAACCATAAAAGCCCCAATTCCGCCCAGACAGAATCGGTCTGTGCCGGCGTGCTGGGAATCCGGCTGGCCGGAAACGCCTGCTACTTCGGCAGGCTGTACGAAAAACCGACAATCGGAGATGCAGACCGGCCTGTGGAATATGCGGATATCCGGAGAGCAAACGCACTGATGACGGGAACGTACGCGGCGGCGCTTTTTGTGACGGCAGTCATCGGATTTTTCCTGTTTGTTTAAGCCGGCTGCACCGCGATACAGAGTGTAAAACGACAGAATGGAGAATGACATCATGGAATACCAGCATGGAGGAGACATTTATACGAATCAGGTGGAACTGGATTATTCCGCCAACTTAAACCCGCTCGGACTTCCCGAAGGGGTGAGAACTGCATATATCAGGGCGGCGGACCGCTGCAGTGTGTATCCGGACAGCCGGTGCCTGGCGCTTCGCTCGAAGCTGGCGGCCTTTCACCGCATCGACCGGGAGAATGTGATCTGCGGAAACGGCGCGGCGGAGCTTATTTTTCTGATTGTACATGCCAGACGCCCAAAACGGGCGCTCTTAATCGCTCCCTCCTTTCTGGAATATGAGCAGGCGTTAAAAAACGGGGGCTGTGAGATCTCCTGGTTCGATTTAAAGGAGGAAGAGGGCTTTGCCCTCTCTGTGCCGGAGCTCACTGCATATGTAAAGAGGGAGGCGGCGGCCGGACAACGGCCGGACATGGTATTTCTCTGCAATCCGAACAATCCAACCGGGCTGGCAGTGGAACGGGCGGAGCTTTTGCCTTTTCTGGAATACTGCGAGGAATGCGGCATTGTCTGCGTACTGGATGAGTGCTTTGTTGAATTCCTGGACGAGCCGGAACGCTTTTCCGTGATGGAAGAGCTCCGTTCCGGGCGGTTCAGCCGCCTGTTTATTCTGAAGGCATTTACGAAGATATATGCAATGGCAGGCCTGCGGCTGGGGTACGGGATTACTCTGGACCGGGAACTTCTGGAGGCCATGGACGGCAGCAGACAGCCGTGGAGTGTCTCCGGTCCCGCCCAGGCGGCCGGGGAGGCGGCTCTCCTGGAACGGGCGTATGTGGACCGGACGAGAGAACTGGTAAGCCGGGAGAGAAGTCTCCTGATGGGGCAGATGGAGGAACTGGGGTTTTCTGTCTATCCTTCCAGGGCAAACTACATATTTTTCAGGGACCAGCGGTCAGGGAAGGCCGGGGCGCCGGAAACGCGCAGCCTCTATGACGCCTGTCTGGAACGCGGAGTCCTGATCCGTTCATGTGCCAATTACCGGGGACTTGACAGCCGCTTTTACCGGATCTGCGTTAAGGACAGAACGGACAATGAAACGCTTTACCGGGTACTCCGGGAAGCGATGGAGGAAAGGAAACAGAGATGGCAAAATCAATCATGATACAGGGCACGATGTCCAACGCGGGCAAAAGTCTGATCGCGGCGGGACTGTGCCGTGTCTTTAAGCAGGACGGCTACCGGGTGGCTCCCTTTAAATCACAGAATATGGCGCTGAATTCCTATATTACGGAGGAAGGTCTGGAGATGGGGCGCGCCCAGGTGGTGCAGGCAGAAGCGGCGGGAATTAAACCGCAGGCCGACATGAATCCGATTCTGTTAAAGCCGACTTCCGATTCCGGCTCCCAGGTCATAGTCCACGGAGTTCCGGTCGGAACGATGCCGGCAAAAGAGTATTTTGTATACAAAAAGTCTCTGGTGCCCGAGGTGGAGAACGCGTACCGGAGACTGGCACAGGAGTACGATATCATTGTGATCGAAGGCGCCGGGAGTCCGGCGGAGATCAACTTAAAGCAGGATGATATCGTGAATATGGGGATGGCGAAGATGGCGGACGCTCCGGTTCTTTTGGTGGGGGATATCGACCGGGGCGGCGTGTTTGCCCAGCTTTACGGAACCGTCGCCCTGCTGTCGGAAGAAGAGCGGGCGCGGGTCAAGGGACTCGTTGTCAATAAGTTCAGAGGGGATAAGACGATCCTGGAACCGGGGCTGACCATGATCGAGGATCTGTGCGGCATACCAGTTACGGGAGTCGTTCCCTATGCCGATGTGGATATCGAGGATGAGGACAGCCTGGGTCACCATCTGAAAGGAACGGAGAAGGGGAAAACGACGCTGGTTGATATCGCCGTCATACGTCTGCCCAGAATCTCCAACTTTACGGATTTTCAGATCTTCTCCTGTATGCCGGAAGTCGGCCTCACGTATGTGGAACGGCTGTCGGAACTGGGAAAACCGGATCTGATTGTGCTTCCCGGAACGAAGAATACCATAGAGGATTTACTCTGGATGAGAGAGAATGGCCTGGAGGCCGCAGTGCTGAAACTGGCGTCTGCCGGCGTTCCTGTCTTCGGGATCTGCGGCGGCTTTCAGATGCTGGGGGAAAGCCTGGAGGATCCGTTTGGCGCAGAGACGGAACGGTACCGGGGACGGCCGGTGGAGGGGCTTAAGCTGCTTCCGGTGAGGACCGTCTTCGGGAAAGAGAAGACGAGAACCCGGGTGACCGGTTCCTGTGCCTCCGTGGGCGGAATATTTGAAGATCTGTCGGGCATGGAGATCGAGGGATACGAAATTCACATGGGCGGGACGGTACGTGCAGTACCTCCTCTGACCTATGTGATGGAACAGAACGGCTCTCATCTGGCCAAGATGGATGGCTGCCAGAGAAATCATGTCTACGGTACGTACCTGCACGGATTCTTTGACCGGGAGGGAATCGCTGAGACCATTGTGAACGCACTCCTTAAAAAGAAGGGACTGGACGCAGTTCCAGGCGGAGAATTTCAATATGCTGCATACCGGGAACAGCAGTACGACCGTCTCGCGGCAGTCATCAGAGAGAGCTTTGACATGAAGGCGGTTTACGGGATGATGGGAATCGACGGCAATTCCATGCCGGACAGCAGAAAGGAAGATTCAGAATGATAGAGACAGAACTGGAACGGGTGCTTCCCGGCGATATAGAGAAGAGAAGCTTTGAGATGATCACGGAGGAACTGGGAGACCGTATCCTGAATCCGGAATATGAGCTGGTCATCAAACGTGTGATCCATACCACCGCTGATTTCGATTACGCGGACAACCTGATGTTTTCCGAACATGCGGTGGAGCAGGCGAAGGCGGCGATCCGGCAGGGCGTCCGCTTCATTACCGATACCAATATGGGGAAAGCGGGCATCAACCGGTCCGCTCTCCAGGCATGCGGCTGCAGGGTGGACTGCTTTATGGCTGACGAAGATGTGGCGGAGGCGGCGAAGCGGCTTGGAACCACCAGAGCGTGTGCCAGCATGGAGAAGGCGGCCGAATTAGGCGAAGACTGTATCTTTGCTGTCGGCAACGCCCCCACGGCCCTGATCCGGCTGTATGAGCTGATCCGGGAAGGACGGCTGAAGCCGAAGCTGGTGATCGGCGTGCCGGTAGGCTTTGTCAATGTGGTTCAGTCAAAGGAAATGATTCTTTCACTGCCTGATACGCCGTTTATTGTGGCGAGAGGGCGTAAAGGCGGAAGCAATGTGGCGGCCGCCATCTGCAACGCGCTGTTGTATCAGTGCCAGAGTGTGCCTGAAGCTTAAGAGAAGGGGAGTGCATCATGAATTTATACAGCATTATTTTGGTGGACGACGAAGAAGAGGTCCGCAAGAGTATTATCAAACAGATCGACTGGGAATCAGCGGGATTTCAGGTGGTAGGGGATGCCGAGAACGGGGAGGACGCCTTAGAGAAGATCGAGGTTCTGGAGCCGGATGTGGTTCTGACCGATATCCGCATGCCTTATATGGACGGACTTACGCTGGCTGAGAAGATCCGGCAGAGATATCCATCCACGAAGGTGGTCATTTTCTCAGGCTATGACGACTTTGAATACGCGCAGAAGGCGATTAAGCTGAATGTGACCGAGTATATCCTAAAACCGGTAAATGTAGAGGAACTGACCTCTATCCTGAAGCGGATCAAATCCAACTTAGACGAGGAGATCGAAGAGAAGCGCAACGTCAGCCGGCTTCGTGAAAATTACAGAAAGAGCCTGCCGATTATCCGCGAGCAGTTTTTCAATGATATGGTGCACCGGAGGCTGGCGGATGATTTGATCGAGTCGAAGCTCAGAGAATACGATATCCCGATTACGGGAGCCAGAAAATGGATTATCGCGGCCATCGATGTGGAAAAGAGCGATGACCGAAGCAAAAAGACGCTGTCACTCCACGAGGAGGAGGAACTGATTCCGATCTCTGTCATGCAGATTGTCCGGGAAAAGCTGAAAAGCTACTGCCGGTTCTCCTTATTCCAGTCCACAGCCGAAGCCGGGATGGTGGTGATCGCGGCTCTTGACGATGACAATACGACGACTGGTCTCATCGATGTTCTGGGAGATATCTGCAAAGAGACAAAACGTATTCTGGAGGTTCCGGTCACCATCGGCATCGGCCACAGCGTTACCGGGCTTTCGAAGATCGCAGGGTCCTACCAGTCGGCGGTGGAAGCCCTGGGATACAAGGCGGTGGTGGGCAGCGGAATCACGATCTATATCAATGATATGGAGCCGGTGGGCAGCGGCAAACTGGAATTTGACAATTCGGACGAGTCTGATTTTATTTCTGCTGTCAAGTTCGGTCCGGATGAGAAGATTGAAGCCGTAATGGTCAGAATCTCCGGCAAGCTGGAATCGGCCAGGGTACATTACCGTCAGCAGCAGGTCTACGTGTTCGGCGTTTTAAATACCGTGATTCAGATGATTCAGCAGTATGACTTAAACCTGGAGGAGATTCTGGGCGGCGAGCTGGAATACTTAAGCGTGATAGACAAGCTTCAGAAGCGGGAGGAGTTTGGCGAGTGGCTGTTAAAGACGGCGCGCAAGATGAACCAGGCCATCAACCAGGAGCGTGATATGACGACGCGCCAGGTGATCCAGCAGGCCAAGCAGTATATCATGGACAACTATCAGAATCCGGATCTGTCCGTGGAGATGATCTGCCGCCATCTGCATATGAGTCCGGCTTATTTCTCAACCATGTTTAAGAAGGAGACGGGCCAGGCCTACATTGCCTACCTGACGGAAATCCGCCTGAACAAAGCCGTGGAGCTGCTAAATAAGACCGACGACAAGACGTATGTCATTGCTTCCAAGGTAGGGTATCAGGAACAGAACTATTTCAGTTACGTATTCAAGAAAAAATTTGGAGTGTCACCGACGAAATTTCGTGGAGCCAGATAAATGAATAAAAAGAAAAAAGGTAAAATTTTTCACAATAGCAGCATACGGTATACGATTTTTACGTATTTTACCGTGACCGCCCTGGCGGCCAGCTTACTCATAACCTTTTCCATCTACCAGCGTCTGGCGAGCCAGGTGTCCGAGACGGTCATGGAAGAAAACCAGAGCCTGATCGGCCAGGTGGCGCGGTCCGTGGAGAACTATTTACGCACGGTCATGAAGCTGTCGGATTCCCTGTATTACGGCGCGGTCAAAAATGCGGATTTATCCTCGGAATCCATCAACAGCGAGATCACCCTGCTGTACGATAACAATAAGGACAATGTGGACAACATCGCCCTGTTTTCCCAGGATGGAACCTTAAAAGAGGCGGTGCCTGCGGCCAGAATCAAGACGAATCTGGACGTGACCGGGGACAGCTGGTTTTCCAACGCACTGGAGAAGACGGAGAACCAGCATTTTTCCAATCCCCACGTCCAGTATATCTTTGACGGCAATGAGAGCCAGTACCGCTGGGTGATCTCCCTGTCACGGGCCGTGGAGCTGACGGAAGGAACCTCGACGGCCCAGGGCGTGCTGCTGGTGGATCTAAGCTACTCCAGCCTGGCGCATCTGTTTGACGGTGTGACCACAGGCACCGGCGGTTACGTCTATCTGATCAGCAATGACGGGGAGATTCTCTATCATCCGAAGATCCAGCTGATCGATTCCGGGCGGGTTGTGGAGAACAATCTGGCGGCAGCCGGATACAAGGATGGAAACCATCTGGAAAAGTTCGAGGGAAGAGAGCGGATCATTACCGTGAAATCCATCGGCTATACCGGCTGGAAGGTGGTGGGAGTGACTCCGAAGAATGTGGTATCCTTAAATACCATCAAGACGAGGCTGTTCATTGTCTTTCTGATTACCCTGATTCTCTTTATTCTGACGCTGATAAACTCCTATATTTCGTCCAGAATCACCAACCCCATCAAGGAACTGGAAAAATCCGTGGGGTTTCTGGAGGAAGGCAATTTAGAGACTCCCGTATACATCGGTGGGTCCTATGAGATACAGCACCTGGGGACCTCCATCAACAGCATGGCCAGACAGATCCGGGTGCTGATGAACGATATTGTGACGGAGCATGAGGCCAAGAGAAAGCAGGAATTCGATATGCTGCAGTCCCAGATCAACCCCCATTTCCTCTATAACACGCTGGACATTATCGTCTGGATGATAGAAAATGAGCAGAAAGCAGAGGCGGTTAAGGTAGTGACTGCGCTGGCCCGCTTCTTCCGCATCAGCTTAAGCAAGGGAAAGAGCATTATTACCGTCCGGGATGAGCTGGAACACGTCCGCAACTATTTAATGATCCAGCACATGCGCTTTAAGAACAAATTCTCCTACTATATCGACGCTTCGGAGGACTGTATGGATCTGGCCAGCTTAAAGCTGATGCTTCAGCCGCTGGTGGAGAACGCGATCTACCATGGGATGGAATTTATGGACGGCGACGGCGAGATCACCTTAAAGGTGTGGAAGGAAGAGGAGGATCTTTACTTCAGCGTGCGCGACAATGGCCTCGGCATGACTGCAGAGCAGGTGGAAAGCCTGTTTTCCGATTCGATCCATGTGACCTCCAAAAAGGGCTCCGGGATCGGCGTTAAAAATGTAAATGAACGGATCAAACTCTATTTTGGAGAGGAATACGGACTGATGATCCATTCGGAACCGGACGAGGGAACGGAGATTACCATACATCTCCCGGCCGTTCCATACAGCAGGATTCTGACGGAGGGCGGGGGACTATGAAAATGACAAGGCAGGAAAAGATTATATGGAGTCTGTTTGCAGGAGTGCTGATCCTTCTGTTTCTGCTGTCCTCCACCGATTTGATTATTAAGGAGAAGAAGACGGAGATCTATCCGGTGTCTGTCATTATCGGGGAAACAACGGATGATTACTACACGAACTTCCGCAAGGGCGTGGATAAGGCCGCGGATGAGTACAACGTGGATGTCAACTTCATCACGCTGTATGAAAAGGGGGATGTCACAGAGCAGATGGAGCTTTTAAAGCGCGAGATCGACGATGGGGCAAAGGCGGTGGTGCTGGTGCCCTTAAAGCAGAAGGAGTGCAGTGAAATACTGGACGGAATGGTTCTGGCCAGCCCTCTGATCGTTATGGGAACTATCTTTCCGGGCGACTGGGGAATGACCGGTATCTCGCAGGACTGTCAGGAAGCGGGAAAAATGCTGGGGGAAGCCATCGCGGCGGAAAATACTCCGGACAAGCCGGTGTTCCTATTTTCGGAGGGGCTGGAGTATGGCTATAACCGGGACGTGTACGACGGACTTCTGGGCGTGCTCTCCCGGGCGGGGTTCCAGCTTCATCTCTACGAGATGGATAAGAGCGGCATCACAGAGCCTGATGCAGCGGAGAATGGGGAAATCTTCCGCCGGATTATGGAAGAAACTGTATATCCGGGCGGGGAAGCCGTAATCGCAGCGCTGGATGTAAAGAGCCTGGACATAACCGCTGACATCATAGCCGGAAGCCCGGCCTATGGAAGATACCTTCCGCGTCTGTACGGCTTCGGCAGCACCACAAAAATATTAAATCAGATGGACCGCGGAGTGATCAAAGGCCTTGTCGTTACCAACCAGTTCGATGCCGGATATTTAAGCATTGTGAAGGCAGTGGAGGCGATCGAAAAGCGCGGTGACCGGGAGCAGATCAAACTGGAATCGTATTACATCGAGAAAGAAGACTTGAAAAAAACACATTTTGAGAAGATTCTTTATCCGATCGAGTAAATCAGCGGAGGGGCAGATGAAAAAGAACTATTTATTATTTGCAGCACTGGCGGCCGCCTTTCTCCTTGCGGCCGGCTGTATCGTTTTTCAGAACCGGAGTCATGAGGAACGGGAAGAGAAAAAGACGCTCCGGGTCGGCGTGACTCTGTACCGGGGGGATGATTCCTTTATCAACAATCTCTGCGGAAAGATGGAGGAGAAGGCGAAGAGCTATGAGAAGGAGACGGGAGTCAAGGTGATTCTCGATGTCGTGGATGGAAAAGGCAGTCAGAACACGCAGAACAGCCAGGTGGACCGGTTTATCTCCCTGGGAGTGGACGTGATCTGCGTCAATATGGTGGACCGCTCGGCGGCCTCCTACATCATAAGCAGGGCCATGGAGGGCGATATCCCTGTGGTGTTTTTCAACCGGGAGCCGGTGGAGGAGGACATGAACCGGTGGGAAAAGCTGTACTATGTGGGGGAAAACGCCAAAGAATCCGCGGTTCTGCAGGGGAATATTCTGGTGGAGGCCTATAAAAAGGACCCTGCTTCCCTGGATTTAAACGGAGACGGAAAGGTGAGCTATGTGCTTCTGGAGGGGGAGACGAGCCATCAGGATTCGCTGATCAGGACGGAATGGTCGATCCAGACTCTAAAGGATGGCGGAGTGCCGCTCGAAAAGATCACCGGGGGGATTGGAAACTGGGAGAAGAGCCAGGGGTCCGCGTGGATGGAGAAGTGGCTCGATGAGTATCCGGACGAAATCGAACTCGTTATCAGCAATAATGACGACATGGCGCTTGGCGCGGCGGAGGCACTGGAGAGGAAGAAAATCACGAGGCCCATCAAGATTGTCGGGATAGACGGAACACCCCAGGGAGTGGAAGGACTTAAGTCGGGAAAGCTTTTCGGAACTGTCCAGTGTGACAGCGATGAGTACGGAAGCGTGATGTTCCAGATAGCCGCCGCAGCCGGACTTGGGCAGAATGTACAGGAAATTGTGAGTTTGGAAGATGGAAAATACTATAATTGCAGGCAGACTGCACTAACAGCCGGGGAAAATTAGAGGACGTTGTGCATGTTGCGCTTGAAAACGGAAAAAAACAGGGAAAAAATACGAAATCTAAGAAATTCTATATAAAAGCGAAAAAAATCATATGGAAATGTGCCCAAAATAAAGATATAATATGGGTGTCGATGAGAGAAAATGACGAATCGGCAAATACTATACTATATCTAGGGAGGATTTATCATGAGATTACTCAAAAAAGTAGTAGCAGTAGGTATGGCGTCCACAATGGTATTCACCATAGCAGGATGCGGCTCCAAGACAACAGAAACTACGGCAGCTCCGGCAGAGACGACAGCAGCTGCAGCAGAAACCACAGCAGCAGGAGAGACGACAGCGGCAGCAGCAGAAACGAAGGATCCTAACGCCAAGGTAGAAAACAAGGATAAACCTTTAGTATGGTTTAACCGTCAGCCATCCAGCAGTGCCACAGGCCAGCTTGACATGACGGCGTTAAACTACAACAAGGATACCTACTACGTAGGATTCGATGCCAATCAGGGTGCAGAACTTCAGGGTACCATGGTAAAAGACTACATCGAGAAAAATATTGATTCCATTGACCGCAACGGTGACGGCATTATCGGTTACGTTCTGGCTATCGGCGACATCGGACATAATGACTCGATCGCACGTACAAGAGGCGTTCGTAAGGCACTTGGAACGGCAGTAGAGAAAGACGGCAACATCAACAGCGATCCGATTGGTACCAATACAGACGGCACCTCCACTATCGTACAGGATGGAAAGATTGAAGTAAACGGAAAGAGCTACATCGTTCGTGAGCTTGCTTCTCAGGAAATGAAGAACTCTGCAGGTGCTACATGGGATGCAGCTACGGCAGGAAACGGAATTGGTACATGGGCTTCTTCTTTTGGCGATCAGATCGATATCGTAGCTTCCAATAACGACGGTATGGGCATGTCCATGTTCAATGCATGGTCAAAGGACAACAACGTTCCTACATTTGGTTACGATGCGAACAGTGATGCAGTAGCAGCGATCGCAGAAGGCTACGGCGGAACCATCAGCCAGCATGCAGACGTACAGGCATACTTAACACTCCGCGTTCTCCGCAACGCTCTTGACGGAGTTGATATCAACACCGGTATCAGCACAGCAGACGACGCAGGCAACGTTCTGAGTGATGACGTATACGTATATAAAGCAGACGAACGTTCCTACTACGCATTGAATGTAGCCGTTACATCTGACAACTATCAGGATTTCATGGATTCCACCATGGTTTACGCTCCTGTATCAAACCAGCTTGATGAGAGTGCTCATCCGACAAAGAATGTATGGCTGAATATCTACAACTCTGCTGATAACTTCTTAGGCTCTACATATCAGCCGCTTCTTCAGAAATACGATAAGCTTCTGAACCTGAAGGTTGATTACATCGGCGGCGATGGCCAGACAGAGTCCAATATCACAAACCGTCTTGGAAATCCGAGCCAGTATGATGCATTTGCCATCAACATGGTTAAGACAGACAATGCAGCTTCTTACACATCTTTACTTGATCAGTAATATCCAGTAAAATTTAAGAATAGCAGGCGATCAGGGAGAAGAAATTCTCCCTGAAAACCTCTTATGATAATCAGGCGTTTATATAAGCAGAGGAGTAAAAATAATGGCAGATAAGAAAGATGAAATCGTCTTATCAATACGCGGAATGAGCAAGTCCTTTGGCCGAAACCGAGTTCTGGACCATATCAATCTGGATGTGAAGCGCGGAACCGTTATGGGGCTTATGGGTGAGAACGGCGCCGGTAAGTCCACCATGATGAAGTGCCTGTTTGGTACTTACCAGAAGGACGAGGGCAATATCTTCTTAAAGGGGAAGGAAGTAAGCTTCTCCGGACCAAAGGATGCCCTTGAAAACGGTATTGCAATGGTTCACCAGGAGCTCAACCAGTGTCTGGAAAGGAATGTCATTGACAACCTCTTCCTTGGACGCTATCCGGTCAATTCCATGGGTGTAGTTGATGAAGGCAGAATGAAAAAGGAAGCTTCCGAGCTTTTCAGAAAGCTGGGCATGACCGTCAATCTCACTCAGCCTATGCGGAATATGTCTGTATCCCAAAGGCAGATGTGTGAAATCGCCAAAGCGATTTCCTATAATTCCCAGGTGATAGTTCTTGATGAGCCCACATCCTCTCTGACGGTACAGGAAGTGGATAAACTCTTCGAGATGATGAGAATGTTAAAGGAACAGGGGATTGCCCTGATCTACATTTCTCATAAGATGGATGAAATTTTTGAGATTTGTGATGAGATATCAGTGCTTCGTGACGGCAATCTGGTTATGACGAAGAGCACGAAGGATGCGAATATGAACGAACTGATATCGGCCATGGTCGGACGTTCCCTTGACAACCGGTTTCCGCCGGTTGACAACACTCCAAAGGATGTCGTTCTGTCCATTCAGCATCTGTCCACGAAGTTTGAACCTCATTTACAGGACGTTACGTTTGATGTAAAAGAAGGGGAAATCTTCGGATTGTACGGCCTGGTAGGCGCAGGGCGTACGGAGCTTCTGGAAACGATCTTCGGTGTCCGCACCAGAGCGGCAGGGCGTGTCTATTTCCATAACCGTCTTATGAATTTCAGCAGTGCAAAGGAAGCCATGGAACACGGATTTGCCATGATTACCGAAGAACGAAAGGCAAACGGGCTTTTTTTGAAGGGTGATCTTACATTTAATACAACCATTGCAAATCTGAATCAGTATAAGTCCGGACTGGCGCTTTCTGACGCAAAGATGATAAAAGCGACCGCCAACGAAATCAAGATCATGCACACCAAGTGTATGGGGCCTGACGATATGATTTCAAGCCTTTCCGGAGGAAACCAGCAGAAGGTGATTTTTGGAAAATGGCTGGAGCGCGGGCCGCAGGTTTTCATGATGGATGAACCTACAAGAGGAATCGACGTTGGCGCAAAATACGAAATATATGAGCTGATCATCAATATGGCGAAGCAGGGAAAGACAATCATTGTTGTTTCCTCTGAGATGCCGGAGATTCTGGGAATAACGAACCGTATTGGTGTTATGTCCAATGGACGGCTGTCTGGAATTGTGAATACGAAAGAGACAAACCAGGAAGAGCTTTTGAGACTCAGTGCAAAATACCTATAACAGGGGAGATGGATGGATATGGCGAAAGGAAACAGCAAGACTCTTACGGCTGAACAGGAAATGAAGCTGCGCCAGCCGATCGAGGATTATGTTGGCAGGATTCAGAGTAAGATCGACAACCTCAGAGCGGATGGCACCAACAGGGCAGTCGCTCTTCAGAATAATATTGACGCAATAAAGAGGGACCGCAGCATTCCGAAGGAAGAGAAAGAAAACCGGATTGCAGCTTATAAGACAGAACTTGACAAAGCAAAAGCAGTCGAAGCAAAAAATAAAGACGAGATTTCAAAATTAATTTCTGACGCGACAGCATACTTAAAGGCACACTTTGATAAGGATTATTATCAGCCTTTGAAAGAAAGCTGCGAACAGGAAAAAGTTCTTGCAAAGGAAAAGTATCAGAAAAAAATTGCAGAGCTGGAGAAAGAACATCAGAGTAATCTGTCAAAGCTTACGGATCACCAGGAAGTGAAGGATGAAAAGTATGTTCACAAGAACCGGATGTTTGATGCGAAGATGGAGCTGGAGAAGGAACTTCAGCAGATCAAGGACAGAAGGCACGCGGCATTCGCATGGCAGTATCATCTGATCGATCTGCTGCGCATCTCCAAATTCACCTTCATGGAGTCCAGGGCGCAGAAATGGGAGAATTATAAATATACATTCAACCGCAGGGCATTTTTGCTGGCGAACGGTCTGTATATTGCAATTATTCTGATTTTTATCGCACTGTGTATCGCAACGCCGATCATCAAAGGCGTTCCTCTGCTTACTTATAACAACGTGTTAAACATTCTGCAGCAGGCATCACCGCGAATGTTCCTTGCACTCGGTGTTGCAGGACTGATCCTCCTTACCGGTACGGATCTTTCCATCGGACGTATGGTAGGTATGGGTATGACAACCGCTACCATCATCATGCACCAGGGTGTGAATACAGGTATGGTATTCGGGCATGTATTTGATTTTACGGGTCTGCCCATCGGTGTGAGAGTAATTTTCGCACTGTTTATGTGTATCGTTCTGTGTACGTGTTTTACTGCAATCGGAGGCTTTTTCACTGCCAGATTCAAGATGCATCCTTTTATTTCTACGATGGCGAACATGCTGGTAATCTTCGGCCTTGTTACGTATGCGACAAAAGGTGTATCCTTCGGTGCGATTGACCCGTCGATTCCCAAGATGATCATTCCGAGATTAAACGGATTCCCGACGATTATCCTCTGGGCAATTGCAGCAATCGTAATCGTATGGTTTATCTGGAATAAGACAACATTCGGCAAGAACTTATATGCGGTCGGAGGCAATCCGGAAGCAGCATCGGTTTCCGGTATTTCCGTATTCTGGGTAACCATGGGAGCATTTATCCTGGCTGGTATTCTTTACGGATTTGGTTCCTGGCTGGAATGTGCAAGAATGGTCGGCTCCGGCTCCGCAGCTTACGGCCAGGGCTGGGAGATGGACGCCATTGCAGCCTGTGTAGTAGGCGGCGTATCCTTTACCGGCGGTATTGGTAAGATTTCAGGTGTAGTAGTCGGTGTCCTGATCTTCACCGTACTGATCTACTCACTTACAATCCTGGGTATCGATACAAACCTGCAGTTCGTATTTGAAGGAATCATCATCATTACGGCAGTAACACTGGACTGTCTCAAGTACGTTCAGAAGAAATAACGTTCGCGCTGGCAATGAGCAGTGCGAAAAAAGACATGGAAGAATCTGCGTTGTGCTCGCACATAAGCAGATTCTTCCATGTCTTTTTTCATAGGGCGAAGCCCGTGACCGAGGTGGAGCGCAGCGGAACCGAGGTGCACTGCGGACCAGCGGGCAACACAATGAAATTGAAATCAAGATTCCCGTCACACCGCACAATCCCATTTTAATCCAGCCCGGCCAGTCTGCTGTTCTGATACTCCCCGGAAAACGTCACATCCCGTCCAAACCACTCCGGCGGTGTAAAGGCCTCCGCCTCTTCCACGGTTTCGAATTCCACCTCAGCCAGCATCAGTCCTTCAAATTTCCCCTCAAATACATCGAATTCGATGGTCAATTCCGTGCCTTCGATCGGAATGAAGTACCGTTTCTTTGAGATAATATTGCCGTCAGCCTTTGAAATCAAGTGGTCATACGACTCTTTCGTGAGGGGCAGGTTATACTCTTCTCTGGAGAGCAGCCCCTTTGACTTATAGGTGAGATAACAGGTGTCATCCTCTCTGCGCACGCGTACCACAGGCTCCGTACACAGATACCCCTGCTCGATGGTATGAAAAGGGTAAGTATCGTAATTGAAAAGAGGATTTGTGATCAAAAATTTGCGTTCTATCTCCATTTTAAATGACCTCCGGAAATGTAATATCGTGTGTTCTTGAGATATTATATCACAGATTTCTTCCGACTCAAGCAGGATAAACTTGTAAACTTACAGAATTATTAAGAATTGTGGTTCCTCATGAGGCTGAGAGCGATTTCAGGATTTTCGTTCCGCCAGGGAGCCTGGGCCGGAGCGCTTCCCCCTGTTTCGGCTCATGGTTTCGGCCGGGGCATCTCTAAGGCCGGAAGGATACAAAAACAAGGGTACCGATGACATTCATCGAGAACTCCTGAAGGACTTCTCGATTCAGGTCCTCTAAAAATCTGACTTTGAGGTTAGATTTTTCCCCTTGTTTTTGTATCCTTCCGACCTAAGAGCTGCCGACGTCCTGCAAAAATCGCCGAAACTGGGGGAAGCGCTCCGGCCCAGGCTCCCTGGCGGAACGAAAATCCCGAAATCCCGGCTAAAGTAATTGACGAAAGCAGCTTTTCATAATTCTGTAAGTTTACAAGTTTATCCTGCGCCTCAAGCGGATGGGGTAGAAAAAATAACCTAAAAGTGGTAATATGGAAATTACAGACAAAAAACAGGAGAATACATCATGAAAAAGAGAGAGTGCCGCATCTTTTCCATCGCCCTTTTACTGGCTCTGGCCGTCTGCTTTCTGGCGGCATGTGTATCCGGTCAGGATGGAACACAGGAATCGACGGAAGCGGCGAAGGGTGAGACGGAGAGTACGGAGGACAGCGGCGGCAGTACGGAAGCGGCGGAGAAGAAACTGCGGATCGGCGTTACCATTTACCGGTATGACGATAATTTTATGAAGCTGTACCGGGAGGAACTGAGGCAGTATCTGGAGGAAACGTACCAGGCGGAGGTTGTGGTGCGAAACGCCAGAGGGGAGCAGGAAGAACAGATCTCCCAGATCAACGACTTTATCGAGGCCGGATATGACGGAATCATCGTGAATCTGGTGGATACGGACCATGCCGGCGTAATTGCAGATTCCTGCCATGAGGCCGGGATTCCCCTTGTGTTCATAAACCGGGAGCCCAAAGCAGACGAGCAGGCCCGGTGGAAGGCGGAGAAGATGGCTGTTTCCTGTATCGGAACGGATTCGAAGCAGGCCGGGACCTATCAGGGAGACATCATACTGGAGACGGATACGCGCGGAGATTTAAACCGCGACGGAATCGTATCCTATGTTATGATTATGGGGGAAAAGGATAACGAGGACAGTGTCAGCCGCACCGAGTATTCCATAAAGGCACTGGAGGCGGGCGGTATGAAGACGGAAAAACTGTATTCCGGATATGCCGGCTGGAATAAGGAAGAGGGGCGGAAGCTGGCGGAGAAGGCGCTTGCGCTCTATGGCCGGCGGATTGAGGTTATTTTCTGCAACAATGACGCCATGGCTAACGGTGCCTGGGAAGCCATCGACGCAGCGGGAAGAAAAACCGGAAAAGACATCTATCTGGTGGGGGTGGACGCTCTGGAGGAGACGGTTCAGTATATCAAGGAAGGCAAAGTGACGGGGACCGTGCTGAATGACCATACGGGGCAGTCCCACACGGCCGCCGATGTGCTGATGAAGATGATTCACGGTGATGAGGCAGAGACAAGGTATCTGGTGGATTATGTGAAGATTTCAACCATCAGCACCCTGCAAAAATAAAAATGAAGAAACAGAGAGGAACAGGATCATGGGAAAAGTATATGCATTTGTTGCAAATGGATCAGAGGAAGTGGAACTTCTGGCAGTCGTGGATGTACTGCTCAGAGGAGGGCAGGACGTGAAGCTGGTTTCCGTTACCGGAAGCAGAGACGTGGTTAGTGCCCATCAGATTAAGATACAGGCAGATCTCGAATTTTCAGAGGCGGATTTTTCCGACGCGGATGTTCTGTTTTTACCGGGCGGAATGCCGGGAACGAGAAATTTAGCGGCTCACCGGGGATTATGTGACGAACTGTTAAAGGCAGACAGGGCAGGAAAGAGGCTGGCAGCCATCTGCGCCGGTCCAAGTGTTCTCGGGGGACTGGGAATCCTGGAAGGGAGAAAGGCCACGTGTTATCCGGGCTTTGAAGGGGAACTGAAGGGTGCGGAATATACGAGACAGGGCGTCGTAACGGATGGCAATGTGACGACTGCCAGAGGTCTGGGCTATGCACTGGATCTGGGAATCGAACTGCTGGCGCTTCTGACGGACAGGGAGCATGCGGCTCAGATCAAAGAATCGATCCAGTATGATCAGATTCCAATGTGAGGATAAGGACGTGATGGGGATGAAGATGAAAAAAAACTGGGTACTGCCGGTCCTGGCTGCGGGGATTTTAGCCTCCGGCTTAACGGGGTGTGAAAAGAAGGATCCTTACGGCCTTTCGGCAAAGAATCCTGTAACGATTACGATCTGGCACTATTACAACGGTGTTCAGAAGGAGGGCTTTGATCAGCTGGTACAGACATTTAACGAGTCGGAAGGCCGGGAAAAGGGAATTATCGTGGAAGCCTACAGCAAAGGCAGCATCGATGATTTAAGCCAGGCGGTGACGGACAGCATTGATAAGAAGATAGGCTCTGATCCGATTCCGGATGTTTTTGCGGCGTATGCCGATAAAGTCTATGAGATTGACCGGAGAGGGATGGCGGTTGATATCAGCAAATATCTGACTGCGGAAGAGATCGGCGAGTATGTCGACGCCTACATAGAAGAAGGAAGGTTTGACGGAAGCGAGGGAATCAAGGTATTCCCGGTGGCGAAATCAACGGAAGTTTTTGCGATTAATAAGACAGACTGGGATAAATTTGCAGAGGCGACCGGTGAGACAGACGCGGCTTTTTCCTCCTGGGAGGGAATCGCGCGCGTGGCAGAGAAGTATTATAAATGGACGGACAGCCTGACCGAGACGCCTGACGATGGTAAGGCATTCTTCGGAAGAGACGCATTTGCCAACTATATCATTATAGGAAGCCTGCAGCTGGGGCATGAGATCTTCCGTGTGGAAAACGGAGAAGTAATCATGGATTTTGACCGGACCGCGATGAAGCGGCTCTGGGATAATTATTATGTCCCATACGTCAACGGTTACTTTGGCGCATTTGGAAAGTTCAGAAGCGACGATGTGAAGACGGGGCAGCTGGATGCCTTTGTGGGATCAACCAGTGGATTTGCATATTTTCCGACCAGTGTCACTCTGGAGGATGGCACCAGCTATCCGATCGAAAGCAAGGTCTATCCGCTTCCCAATTTTTCAGGCACGGAGCCGTGCGCCGTTCAGCAGGGAGCAGGCATGATGATCCTGAAATCTGAGGAAAAGAAAGAGTATGCGGCTGCCACTTTTTTGAAGTGGTTTACGGGTGTTGACAATAACATCAGATTTTCCGTATCCTCCGGTTATCTGCCGGTGAAGAAGGAAGCGGGAGTGAAGGAGCGGCTGGAGACCGTGCTGGCGGAAGCCGGTGAGGAAGATGCGGCAAGTGACAATCTGCTGATCGGTCTGGAGACTGCCAACAAATATGAGCTGTATACAACGAAGCCTTTCGAAGGCGGAGACCGCGCCCGCGCGGTGTTAAACGCCACCATGGCGGATAAGGCTGGGGAGGACAGAGAGACCGTGCTGTCTCTCATGGCGCAGGGAATGCCCAGGGAGGAAGCGGCAGCACAGTTTACCACGGAAGAAAATTTTGAACGGTGGTATGAAGATACAAAAGAACAACTGGAGACCATTATTGGAGAGTAGTTATGAAAAAAAGCAGGAATGAATCCATCAGAACCCATCTGCTCTGGCCGCTGTTAGTGCTGCTCATTATACAGGCACTGATTATGGCCGGTATGGTTCTGTTCGGCGGTGTTTCTAAAAAACTGAAGAATAATGAAATCCATATTTTAAGCGAAAATACGGATAATACCAGACTGTATCTGGAGAAGGAGACGATCCACCAGTGGATTAACGTCATCAACGACTCCGGATCAATGGCGTCTGAGATTCAGTCAGTTTTAGACGAACAGCATAAAGATGCGTCCTGTATTTCAAACGATTACGATTTAAACCGGAAGATTGCCGACGGGATTATCAACCGGGCTGTCGATCTCATGCGCCGCAGCTACGGTACGGGCATATTTGTTGTGTTAAACGGTCCGGCCGCGCAGAACAGTACGGAAAATACGAAGGCCGGGTTTTATATTCGTGATTCGAATCCGGGCAGAAGTTATAATCAGGATAATTCGTCCCTGCTTTTGGAACGGGGGCTTCCTTCTCTTGCCAATAAATACGGGATTCCGCTGGATTCCTTCTGGGATCTTGGGTTTGACGTAACTGCGGATGACGGCAGCACCGATTACTATAAAAAACCGTTTGATTCCGCAGTGGAAAATCAGGCAAAGGCCGGAGAACGGCTGAATTTTGCGTATTTGAGCAAACCGTTTCGGCTGAGTCCGAAAGATATTCCGGTTATTACATACTCTGCCCCCATTATTCTGGAGGATGGCAGTGTTGTGGGCGTATTCGGACTGGAGATGGGAATCGGAAGGATCGAACAGGTACTGAGCGCCGACAGGACGGAGAGCAGCTTTGAGGTCTGCTACGCCCTGGGAGTCCGCCAGGCAGGTGAGAACATCATCACTCCGGTCGCATCCTCCGGCTATCTCTATAATCAGTATTTTAAGGGCGACGAATATCTGGAATATACGGATAATGAGGAGGAGGGGATCGGTGAACTCCGCTCCTCCGACCGGGCCGGCTGGTATGCCAGTGTCAAACAGCTGGACGTATATAATTATAATACACCGTTTGAACAGGAGGAGTGGGTCCTGGTCGGTATGGCCAGGAAGAATGACCTGCTGTCCTTTTACAATTCTATCCGCGGCATGCTGCTGAGCTCTATTCTGATTCCGATTATTCTGAGTGTATTCGGAGTCTTCGTGATCGGAAAGATTGTAACCGATCCGATCCGCGGTCTCGTGAACGAAGTGCGTAAGCGCTCCGGGGAGCACGGTCTTACACTGACCCGGGTTCACATCGGGGAAATCGACGAGCTGACTGAGACAATCGAACAGCTGAGCGCCGATGTCGAACGGTCCGCATCGAAGATATCCAGCATTTTGGAGCATGCCAACGTGCTGATCGGCGTGTTTGAATATGAAGAAACGAACGAAAGCGTATTCTGCAGCCGTTCTATTTTCGAGATGATGGGCTGGGCTGAACCGGAGGAGCCCTACTGCTATATGAGCAGCGGGGAGTTTCAGAAGCGGATGGAAGAGGCAATCAGGAATACAAAAAAAGATGGTGTCAATTACCTGTTTCACATTAACGTCTCTCCGGCGTCAGACGATACGGGGGAGGCAGGCGTGGCCTGCGGGCCGGCAGCATTCAGCCGGGGGCGCTGGGTACGGCTGATCCTGGATAAGCAGGAGCCGGGAACGATTCTCGGCGTGCTCTCGGATGTGACGAGTGACGTGGAGGAAAAGGAGAAGCTGGAGCGGGAGAGGAATTACGATCTGCTCACCAATCTCTATAACCGAAGGGCTTTCCGGGAGCAGCTGGTGGTAGCCATGGCGGATGGCGGCATTCAGACCGCGGCTGTGGCCATGTGGGATCTCGATAATTTAAAGTATATCAACGATACGTACGGCCATGACGAAGGCGACCGCTATATCGTTCTGTTTGCCAGCTGTCTAAAACGGCTGGAGAAGGATGGCGCCATTGTCTCGCGTTATTCCGGCGACGAATTCGTCACGCTGATTTACGGGAGCGGCGGAAAAGAGGAGATCCGGCATAGAGTCACTGGTTTCATGCAGTTTTTACAGACGGTCAGCCTTGAGATGAAGGGCGGGTATCAGATCCCGATCCGTGTTTCCGGAGGAATGGCGTGGTATCCGGACGACGCCGTGGATTTTGACACACTGTTAAATTACGCTGATTTTGCCATGTACATGGTGAAACACAGCGTGAAGGGCATTATCATGGAATTTGATTCCAACGACTACTCCAATAATTCCTACATGCTGGCCGGCCGGGAAGAATTAAACCGGATGCTGGAGACGCGGGAGGTGGATTTTGCATTCCAGCCGATTACGAGGCGGGATGGAAGCGTCTTTGGCTACGAACTGCTGATGCGGCCCAATTTTACGAATTTAAAGGGAATAAAGGAGGTCCTGAATCTGGCGCGGGCACAGGCGAAGCTTACGCAGATGGAGACGCTTACCTGGTATGCCGGACTGAAGGCTGTGGAAAAGCAGGATCAGGCGGGAGCGCTGGGACAGACGGAACGGCTCTTCATCAATTCCATCGCCAGCGCCTGTATGTCGAAGGAGGAGGAAGCGGATCTCTGGAACCGCTACGGCCGCTATTTGTCGCGTGTTGTGACGGAGCTTACGGAGGGGGAACCCGTCAACCAGGAGTATATGAGGCGGAAGATTGCGGTGACCAAAGAGTGGAACGGGCTGATCGCCATCGACGATTTCGGCGCCGGATACAACAGTGAAACCGTGCTTCTCGACATGGAGCCCGATATCATCAAGGTGGACATGAGCCTGGTGCAGCGGATCCATGAAGATCCCAATCGCCAGCTGATCCTGAATAATATTCTGGACTTCGCGGCACAGAATCATATCACGGTTCTGGCGGAGGGCGTGGAGACGAAGGAAGAGCTGGAGTTCCTGATCCAGTGCGGAGTAGAACTGTTCCAGGGATACTACATTGGACGGCCTCAGATGGAAATCCGTCCAATCGATCCGTACATCGTCAGGAAAATGCAGGAATTCGCCGAAAAATCGGACTTTTCACAGAAATAGTACTGGAATTTACCGAATGAGTATGCTATAATGCTAAATTGAAGTGTAACGCCCTGTCGGTATGGCGGTTCACATATATATTCAAGGAGGAACCCATAGAATGAGTTTACAAGTAGAGAAATTAGAAAAGAACATGGCAAAAATAACCGTAGAGGTACCAGCTGAACAGTTTGAGAAAGCGCTCACCGCGGCTTTTAATAAGAATAAGAGCAGATTCAACATACCTGGCTTCAGAAAAGGAAAAGCTCCTCAGGCCATGGTAGAAAAGATGTACGGCGTAGAGGTATTATATGAGGATGCCATCAATGAGGCGCTCGACGCTACTTACGGCGATGCCGTTACCGAGAGCGGACTGGAGGTTGTATCCAGACCTGAAATCGACGTTGTACAGGTTGAGAAGGGAAAAGAACTTATCTACACAGCGACTGTAGCTGTTAAGCCGGAGGTAACACTCGGCGAATACAAAGGAATCGAAGTAGAGAAGGCATCCGCTGAAGTGACTGACGAGGACATCGAGGCAGAGCTTAAGAAGGTTCAGGAGCAGAACTCCAGACTGATCACCGTAGAGGACAGAGCTGTAGAAGACGGAGACCAGACTGTTATTGATTTCGAAGGATCTGTAGATGGAACCCCGTTTGAAGGCGGAAAGGGCGAGGATTATCCTTTAACCATCGGTTCCCATTCCTTCATCGATACATTTGAAGAGCAGTTAATCGGTAAGAACATCGGCGAAGAGTGCGAAGTTCACGTAACCTTCCCGGAGGAATACCATGCAAAGGAACTGGCGGGTAAGCCGGCAGTATTCAAGGTAACTGTTAAAGAGATCAAGAGAAAAGAGCTTCCGGAATTAAACGATGAGTTTGCCGGAGAGGTATCTGAGTTCGAGACTCTCGAAGAGTACAAGAACGATGTAAAGTCCAAGCTTTCTTTAAAGAAGCAGAAAGACGCCGCTACAGAGAATGAGAATCACGTTGTTGACAAGGTAGTTGAGAATGCGCAGATGGATATTCCGGAGCCGATGATCGACAGCCAGGTGAATAACATGGTGAATGACTATGCAAGAAGAATGCAGAGCCAGGGCCTTTCCCTTGAACAGTACATGCAGTTTACAGGTATGACAATCGAGACTTTAAAGGAACAGATGAAGCCGCAGGCAGTTAAGAGGATTCAGACCAGACTCGTATTAGAAGCGATCGTGAAGGCTGAGAATATCACGGTTTCCGATGAAGCTGTTGAGAAAGAAATCGCAGATATGGCGGAATCCTACAAGATGGAAGTTGCCCAGATTAAGGAATACATGGGTGAGAACGGCATCGAGCAGATGAAGGAAGACTTAGCGGTTCAGGAGGCAGTTGATTTCCTGGTTGCTGAGGCAAAGTTAGTTTAATACGTTCAGAAGACCGGGGAGATTCCTGACAAAGTCTGGAGTCTGCTCGGCTTTCGTAATATAAGGACAGGAGGAAACAATATGAGTTTAGTACCTTATGTCATTGAATCGACGAGTAAGGGCGAGCGTTCTTACGATATTTATTCAAGACTCTTAAAAGAAAGAATCATTTTCCTGGGTGAAGAAGTGACGGATGTATCCGCGAGCATCGTTGTAGCCCAGCTTCTGTTTCTGGAGGCGGAGGATCCCAATAAGGACATCAACCTCTATATCAACAGCCCGGGCGGTTCCGTAACCGCAGGTATGGCGATCTACGATACGATGAACTATATCAAGTGTGATGTTTCCACCGTATGTATGGGCATGGCGGCCAGCATGGGCGCATTTTTACTGTCCGGCGGTGCAAAGGGAAAGAGATTCGCTCTTCCCAACGCAGAGATTATGATTCATCAGCCTTCCGGCGGCGCACAGGGACAGGCGACGGAGATCAAAATTGTTGCAGAAAACATCTTAAAGATCAAAAAGCGTTTGAACGAGATTCTGGCTGCAAACACAGGCCAGCCGTATGAAGTAATCGAACGCGATACAGAGCGCGACAATTACATGAACGCAGAAGAAGCAAAAGCTTACGGCCTGATTGATGAAATCATTTACAGCCACGAGCATTAAGCCAGAATGAAGTTAGTGATTAAATGAGAAAGAATGAGGTGTGTATATGCCGGTCAGAACGGACGACAAAATCCGATGCTCTTTTTGCGGGAAAACGCAGGACCAGGTAAAGAAACTGATTGCCGGTTCCAATAATGTCTATATCTGTGATGAGTGTATCGATCTCTGTGCAGAGATATTAGAAGAAGAGTTCGACAGTCATGAAGAAGAAGGGCCTGATTTCAGCGACATCAACTTAATGAAGCCGAAGGAGATCAAGTCATTTCTGGATGACTACGTCATTGGGCAGGACAGTGCGAAAAAAGTATTGTCTGTAGCGGTCTATAATCACTATAAGAGAATCACGTCCAGGCGAAGCATGGATGTGGATGTACAGAAGAGCAATATCCTGATGCTGGGGCCAACCGGCTGCGGAAAAACGTACGTGGCGCAGACGCTTGCAAAAGTGCTGAACGTGCCGTTTGCCATCGCGGATGCCACCGCTCTCACAGAGGCGGGCTACGTGGGCGAGGATGTAGAGAATATTCTGCTCAAGCTGATTCAGGCAGCAGATTACGATATCAGCAGGGCTGAATACGGTATTATTTATATCGATGAAATTGATAAGATAACGAAAAAATCCGAGAACGTGTCCATCACGAGAGACGTATCCGGTGAAGGGGTGCAGCAGGCACTCTTAAAGATTCTGGAGGGAACGGTTGCCAGCGTTCCGCCGCAGGGCGGAAGAAAGCACCCGCACCAGGAGCTTCTTCAGATCGATACCACGAATATTCTGTTTATCTGCGGCGGAGCCTTCGACGGGCTTGAGAAGATCATCGAGAGCCGCTTAAGCGCGGGCTCCATCGGATTTAACGCCGAGATCGTGGATAAGAACAGAACCGATATCGATGATCTGCTGAAGAAAGTCCTTCCGCAGGATCTTGTAAAATTTGGTCTGATTCCGGAGTTTATCGGCCGTGTGCCGGTTACGGTTTCCTTAGAGCTTCTCGATAAGGAGGCTCTGGTAAAAATTCTGACAGAACCGAAAAACGCCTTAATCAAACAGTATCAGAAGCTGTTTGAGCTGGACGATGTGAAGCTGGAACTGACCGAGGAAGCCGTCGAAAGGATTGCGGAGCTGGCAGTGGAGAGAAAGACGGGGGCCAGAGGCCTGCGCTCTATTATGGAGAGCGTCATGATGGATATCATGTATGAGATTCCATCCGACAGCAATATCGGCATCTGTACGATTACCAAGGCTGTCGTGAACAAAGAGGGAGAGCCGGAGATCATCTACAGAGATACGACGGTGCCCAGAAAATCCCTGGCACAGAAACTGAGAAAAGATAAGACAGGCGAGATTGCATAGGATCCAGAGAAAGTTCGGAAAGGTGTTACAGCAGGAAGAACTGCTGCAGCACCTTTCCTTATTTCCGCAGGCAGCGAGCCAAACGGACGCGCGGGCAGAAAGTCAGATGGCCCGTCCGTTCTGTCGGGATGCAAAGGAGAGAAAAATGGAAGATAAGACAATAACGATGCCGGTCATTGCTTTGCGTGGCATGACTGTCCTTCCTAAAATGATGATACATTTCGATATCAGCCGCAGTAAATCCATCGCGGCTGTGGAGAAGGCGATGATCGGAGACCAGAAAGTCTGCCTCGTTACCCAGAAGAACAGCGAGGAAGCAGATCCGGGAATCGATGAGCTCTATCAGGTAGGCTGTGTGGCGCTGATCAAGCAGCTGGTGAAGATTCCGAACAATGTGGTACGTGTCATGGTCGAGGGCCTGGAGCGAGTGGAGCTTCTGGGACTGGACAGCGAGGAACCCATGCTTGTAGGCGAAATTGAAGGTCTGACGGAATCGGATGATTCCCTGGACTGCGTTACGAGACAGGCCATGGTTCGGATCCTGAAGGAAAAACTGGAAGAATACGGCAGGGAAAACCCCAGGATGCTGAAGGAAGTCTTCCCGAACCTGATGATGGTTACAGATTTAGGCGAGCTTCTGGATCAGATTGCGATCCAGCTTCCGTGGGACTACAAGAGCCGCCAGCAGGTTCTGGAATGTGTACTGCTGGAAGAACGGTATGAGACTGTCATGGGAAATCTCCTGACAGAGATCGAGATTACCCGCGTAAAACGGGAGATCCAGGGCCGTGTCAAGGAGAATGTAGATAAGAACCAGAAGGACTATATCCTGCGGGAGCAGTTAAAGGTAATCCGCGAGGAGCTGGGGGAGGACAATCCTCTGTCCGATGCGGATGAATATGAGAAGCAGCTGAAGGCTCTGAAGGCGGACAAGGAGACGAAGGACAAGATCCACAGGGAAATCGAGCGGTTTAAGGCCATGCCGGGAGGCAGCCAGGAAGCCAATGTACTCCGGATGTATCTGGAGACGGTGCTGGATCTTCCGTGGAAAAAAATGTCGAAGGACAACAACAATATGACTCACGCCGAAGAGATCCTAAACGCGGATCATTACGGTCTGGAAAAGGTGAAGGAGAGGATTCTGGAATATCTGGCTGTCCGTATTCTGACGAAGAAGGGGACAAGCCCGATTATCTGTCTGGTGGGACCTCCGGGAACCGGTAAAACATCCATCGCCCGGTCCGTGGCAAGGGCGCTGAACAAGCAGTACGTCCGCATCAGCCTTGGAGGAATCCATGACGAGGCGGAGATCAGAGGCCACCGGAAGACGTATGTCGGAGCCATGCCGGGCCGAATAGTGGAAGCCATGCGCCAGGCGGGCGTCAGCAATCCGCTGATGCTGTTGGATGAGATCGACAAGGTGAGCAGCGATTATAAGGGAGACACTTCATCGGCGCTTTTGGAGGTTCTGGACAGCGAACAGAATGTGAAGTTCCGGGACCATTATGTGGAACTGCCCATTGATCTGTCCAATGTGCTGTTTATCGCAACGGCAAATACGACGCAGACGATTCCGGGTCCGCTTCTCGACCGTATGGAAGTGATTGAAGTAAACAGCTATACGGAGAATGAAAAGTTCCATATTGCGAAAAACTATCTGGTAAGGAAGCAGCTAGAACGGAACGGACTGACGGAGGAACAGGTCTCCATCACCGATAAGGCTCTGGAGAAGATTATCCATAATTATACCAGGGAAGCGGGAGTGAGAAATCTGGAACGCCGGATCGGCGATATCTGCAGGAAGGCGGCCAGGGAGTTTCTGGAAGATAAGAAAAAGGCAATCCGGATCACGGAAAACGGACTGGAAAAGTATCTGGGCAAGGAAAAGATTACCTTTGAGGATGTCAACGAGGAAGATCAGGTGGGAATCGTAAGAGGACTGGCCTGGACCAGTGTGGGTGGAGATACCTTACAGATCGAGGTCAACGTTATGCCGGGGAAGGGAACGCTTCAGATGACCGGCCAGATGGGCGATGTGATGAAGGAATCGGCTCAGACGGCATTAAGCTACATTCGTTCCATCTGCCCGGAATACGGCGTAGCGGACGATTACTTTGAAAAACACGATATTCACCTCCATATTCCGGAGGGAGCGGTGCCGAAGGACGGTCCTTCAGCCGGCATTACCATGGCAACCGCCATGCTTTCGGCTGTGACAGGAAGAAAAGTGGATGCAAAGCTGGCTATGACGGGTGAGATTACGCTGCGCGGAAGGGCGCTTCCGATCGGCGGCTTAAAGGAGAAGATCCTGGCAGCCAGGATGGCTCATATGAAGAGAGTTCTCGTACCGGATAAGAACAGGCCTGATATTGCGGAGCTGTCGAAGGAGATCACGAAAGGGCTGACCATCATTTTTGTGAAGGATATGGCTGATGTGCTTAAGGAAGCTCTGGTATCACCTGCGCCAGTGAGCGAATAGAAAGGAATCCATATGATTATCAAAACCGTAGAACTGGAGACTGTGTGCGGAATCACCAGCACGCTTCCGGAAAATACAAGGCCGGAGTTTGCATTTGCAGGGAAATCCAATGTGGGAAAGTCGTCGTTAATCAATGCGCTGATGAACCGCAAGGCTTATGCGCGCACTTCCTCCCAGCCGGGCAAAACACAGACCATCAATTTTTACAACATTAACGACACTCTTTACTACGTGGATTTACCCGGCTACGGCTATGCAAAGGTAACACAGGAGGTAAAGGCCAAGTGGGGGAAGATGATCGAAAACTACCTTCACAAATCCCCAATGCTGAAGTGTGTCTTTCTTCTGATTGATATCCGCCATGAGCCGTCTGTGAACGACAAGACCATGTATGACTGGGTTGTTTTTAACGGGTATCAGCCGGTGATTATAGCGACGAAGCTGGACAAGATCAAGAGAAGCCAGGTGCAGAAGCATTTGAAAATGGTGCGCCAGGGACTGGGGATTGGCCAGGATGTAACGGTTATTCCGTTTTCTGCTGAGACAAAGCAGGGCAGAGAAGAAATATGGGCCCTGATTGAGGAAATGACGGGAGAGTCTTGACAAGAAGTAAAAATCTTTTTATAATGAACCTATTTATGATATAGCTTTTTGATACATAGGTTTCATTTCATAAGAGAAGAGGAGAAAACAGTTATGAAAAAAACAGGAAAAAGTCTGGCAGCAGCGTGTCTTGCGGCGGTTTTAGCCATGTCGGCGCTGACTGCATGTGGAAGCAAGAGCCCGGCGGGGGATACAGCGGCCGCCGGAACGGAGACGACTGCGGCGGGAGCAGAGAACGCTGCTGCCGGGAATGAGGGAGAGAAGAAGGTCTTAAAGGTTGCAATGGAATGCAGCTATGCACCGTACAACTGGACCCAGCCTACCGATGGTAACGGAGCCGTGCCGATCTCAGGAAGCTCTGATTTTGCATACGGATACGATGTTATGATGGCGAAGAAGATTGCTGATACGCTGGGGTATGAACTGGAGATCGTGAAGCTGGACTGGGATTCCCTGGTGCCGGCAGTACAGTCCGGAAAGGTAGACTGTGTGATTGCAGGCCAGTCGATCACCTCCGAGCGTCTTCAGTCCGTCGATTTTACAGAGCCGTATTATTATGCAACAATCGTGACTCTGGTCAAGTCAGGAAGCAAGTATGAGAATGCGGCCAGTGTCGCAGATCTTGCAGGTGCAACCGCTACCTCCCAGATGAATACAATCTGGTATGACAACTGTCTGCCGCAGATCCAGGATGCAACCATTCAGCCGGCACAGGAATCCGCACCGGCCATGCTGGTAGCGTTAAGCTCAGGCAGATGTGATCTGGTGGTGACTGATAAGCCTACGGGACAGGCCGCGCTTATTGCATATCCGGATTTCAAGCTTCTTGATTTTACCGGTACAGAGGGTGAATTCAAGGTATCAGATGAAGACATCAACATTGGTATCTCTTTAAAGAAGGGAAATACAGAATTGAAGGAAGCCATCGATGGCGTGCTCGCTGCGATGACCGAGGATGATTTTAACAGGATGATGGAAGAGGCGATTTCCGTACAGCCGTTATCTGAATAATTAGAATAAGAGAGATCTTCAGGGCTTGCAGGCACGGGACAGTGTAGTCGATTTCCGTGCCGCTTGTTCTGTTCGGACAAAAATTTGCAAAAAGGAGAAGTAATCTTATGTCACTGCCCTCAGATTTTTTTGGAAGGATTGTGTTTATCCTGCAGAAGTACGGGGTATCATTTTTAGACGGTGCAGGAAAGACCATGGTGATTGCCATCGTTGGCACCCTTATCGGCTGCCTGATTGGCTTCGCAGTCGGAATTGTCCAGACGATTCCTGTAGATAAGTCGGACAACCCGGTAAAAAGGGTGATACTGGGTTTTATTAAGCTGATACTGAATGTGTATGTGGAGGTATTCCGCGGAACGCCCATGATGGTTCAGGCCATGTTTATTTACTATGGATCCTCCGTGCTTTTCGACATTAACATGTCTCCGATGTTTGCCGCCTATTTTATCGTTTCCATCAATACGGGCGCCTATATGGCGGAGACGGTGCGAGGGGGAATCCTTTCCATCGATCCGGGCCAGACTGAGGGAGCGAAAGCCATCGGCATGACGCATTTCCAGACTATGGTTAACGTCATTATGCCTCAGGCGCTGCGCAACATCATGCCGCAGATCGGCAATAACCTGATTATTAATATCAAGGATACGTGCGTGCTGTCCGTGATCGGTGTGGTAGAGCTGTTCTACGCTACGAAGGGGGTTGCCGGTGCGTATTATACGTATTTTGAGGCGTTTACCATCACCATGGTGATCTATTTTATCCTCACGTTCACCTGCTCCAGAATCTTACGGTACTGGGAAAAGAAAATGGATGGTCCGGACAGCTACGATCTTGCGACCACCGATACGCTTGCCTATACCAGCGGCATGGTGAAATTCCCTGATCCAAATGAGAAGGAGGACAAGTAATTATGGCTGGATCAACAGTATTGGAAATCCATCATTTAAGTAAGACCTTCGGGACCAATGTGGTCCTCCGGGATATTGATTTCTCCGTTGCAGTGGGGGATGTTACGTGTATTATCGGGGCCTCCGGGTCTGGTAAATCCACGCTGCTTCGCTGCATAAATTTACTGGAGACACCGACTACGGGGGATATTCTGTATCACAATACGGATATTACCAGCGGAAAGATGAGCGCCGCGTCATACCGGACGAAAGTGGGCATGGTGTTCCAAAGCTTTAATTTATTTAACAACATGACGGTTCTGGACAACTGTATGGTGGGCCAGGTTAAGGTTTTAAATAAAAGTAAGGAAGATGCGAAGCGCAATGCCATGCGGTTCCTGGAAAAGGTAGGGATGGCTCCGTATATTAATGCAAAGCCGAGACAGCTTTCCGGCGGCCAGAAGCAGCGTGTGGCCATCGCCAGGGCGCTTGCCATGGAACCGGAGATTCTACTGTTTGATGAGCCGACCTCGGCTCTGGATCCGCAGATGGTCGGGGAGGTACTGGCCGTCATGAGGACGCTGGCGAGGGAAGGGCTGACCATGATCATTGTAACCCACGAGATGGCGTTTGCCAGAGATGTCTCGAACCATGTGGTCTATATGGCTGACGGTGTCATTGAGGAAGAGGGAGCGCCGGCGGATATCTTCGGAAATCCGCAGAAGACTTCGACGAAGGAATTTTTGAGCAGGTTTATGCAGGGGTAATAAATCGCGCGCCTGGTTCAGGCAGTCTAAAGATTATATATGGAAATCGCAATCCGATATAGGGACTGTGCAAAGTCTGTTGATTTTGCACAGTCCTCTTTCTATAATGGGCATAAATTCAAATACGACAGCAGTCAGGAGGAAGAAATTATGCCGGAAAGTTTTATAGGAGGGATTGGATACATCTTACAGGAGTATGGAATGTCATATCTGCTGGGAGCCGCAAAGACAATGAAGATTGCTCTGGTTGGAACGTCGATCGGATGTCTGATTGGCCTTGCGGTCGGTATTATCCGCACCATACCTGTCAAAAAGGATGACCGTATGGCCAGAAAGGTTTTTTTAACAGCGGTTAAGGCTGTGATGGCGGCCTATGTGGAGATTTTCAGGGGAACACCCATGATGGTGCAGGCCATGTTTCTGTTCTTTGGGGCATCCGCGGTATTTCAGATTAACATGTCTATTGGTTTTGCCGCCTTCTTTATCGTCTCTATCAATACGGGCGCATACATGGCGGAATCGGTCAGAGGCGGTATTAATTCTACGGATCCGGGGCAGACGGAGGGGGCCAAGGCACTGGGAATGACACATGTTCAGACGATGGTGCTTGTTGTGCTGCCCCAGGCTCTCAGAAATATTATGCCTCAAATCGGAAACAATCTGATCATTAATATCAAGGATACGTGTGTGCTGTCCGTGATCGGAGTGGTTGAACTGTTCTACACGTCTAAAGGGGTTGCGGGAGCGTACTATCGGTATTTCGAAGCATTTACCATTACCATGGTGCTGTATTTTGTTTTAACCTTTACATGTTCCCGTATTCTGCTGCTTATTGAAAAACGTATGGCTGGGAACGGGAGTTATAAGATGGAGCCGCAGGCGGCCGGGAAAGGAGCAGTATTATGAGCGGGACGGAAGCTATTCTGGAAATGAGGCATATTGGGAAGTACTTCGGAGCAAACGTTGTACTGCGCGACGTTAATTTTTCTGTGAGGGAGGGGGAGGTTACCTGTATCATTGGAGCGTCGGGATCAGGAAAATCCACATTGCTGCGCTGCATCAATCTTTTGGAGATGCCGACCTCCGGAGAAATTCTTTACCGCGGCGAGAATATCTTAAAACCGGATATGGAGGAGGCGCCTTACAGAGCGAAGGTAGGCATGGTGTTTCAGAGCTTCAACCTTTTTCAGAATATGACGGTCCTTGACAACTGTATGGCCGGACAGATACACGTGGCGAGGCGCAGCAGAGAGACAGCCAGGGAAAAGGCCATGTATTACCTGACAAAGGTAGGAATGGAACCATACATACATGCAAAGCCGGGACAGCTGTCCGGCGGTCAGAAGCAGAGGGTGGCAATTGCCAGAGCCCTCGCCATGAACCCGGAGGTACTGTTGTTCGATGAACCGACATCGGCACTCGATCCCCAGATGGTTGGGGAGGTGCTGACCGTCATGCGAAATCTTGCCTCGGAAGGACTGACCATGATTATCGTGACTCATGAGATGGCATTTGCACGTGATGTTTCGAATCATGTTATCTATATGGCCAATGGTCTGATATAGGAGGAAGGAACGCCGGAAGAGATATTTGAGACGCCAAAAAGGGAGTCTACGAAGAATTTTTTGAAACGTTTTCGGTGTGAGAAGTATATTGACGGGGACCGGACAGCCGTGATATAAAGGTAATTATAAATTGAAGCTGCGAAATCATGGATAATTTACAGGAATTGTAGTTTTCTCTTATGTACGGCCAGCAAAAACTACGCTATGATAAAAGAGTAATAAATATAAGATATGTTTTTGGCGGCAAAGGCTGCTGACCGTATCATAAAAAACGAGAAGGATTCGGTGAATTTTATGCAAAGGGGTACTAAAGTCTGTGTAATGGCGGCGCTGTCAGCGGTGCTTTTACTGACCGCCTGTACAGGTGTGGAGATGGGAACGCTTGAGTCCGCAGGCAGCAGAGCGGATCAGACTGAAAACGTGGATTTGACAGTGATGATCGATGAGACCACGGTGTTATATTACCGTGATATGGTTGAGGAGTTGAGACAGGAATTTTCGGAATATGGGATCCATTCCATCGAATGGAGTCTGCCGGAGGTGGAAAAGACAGTAAAAACGGCAATGGCACGCAAGGAGTCCATTGAGGTAGTAAAGTGGTTCCCCAATCAAATGGAGAATTTTATATCCAGCAGCGCTGCCATGGACTTGACTCCCTATATGGACGGAGAGTGGAAAAATATATGGGAGGACGGGGCTCTGGATATTGGTACGTATGACGGAAAGGTCTACTGTCTTCCTTCCGTCGTGGTCTATCCTGTGCTGGAAGTGAACGAGGAGATCCTGGAACGAGCGGGAGTCACTGTAAGGGAAGCGTGGACATGGGAAGAGTTCGTGGAAGCGTGCGGGCGGATTAAGAGCCGTACGGACGTGTATCCTTTTGGAATCCGGGATTCCCGTGTCTGTTGGTTTATGCGTAATGCTCTTCTGCAGATATGGGATGACGCGGAAGAGATGAAACGGTTTCAGTCCGGAGAACTTTCCTTTTATGATTCCAGAATCGCGGAGGCCTTTGACCGTGTCACGAGCCTGTTCCGCCAGGATTATGCCTATCCGGGCCAGAGAGCGTTCTCTCAGACGAACGAGCAGATCGATGCAGCCTTCGAGAGGGGCGAGATCGCCATGATGTTTAATGTCAACAACAGTGTAAAGGAAAGTCTGGAGCGTATGGAAGCCGCCGGCAGAGGCAGAATCCGGGTGATTAGCTTTCCGACTATGGCTTCGGCAGACTGCGATTATCTGTTAGGCGGCTGCGAGGGCTTTTTTATACCCTCGAACACAGACCATCCGGATGAAGCCATCCGCCTGTTGAAATTTTTGACAAGCAGCAGGATATTTACGGAACTGAAAAACCAGGGCTTCGCGGTGCCGGTAAACCTTGGGGAGGAGGAGAAAAAGATCACTTCGGATTCTGGTAAGGTCTTTTCCCAGGAACTGATGAATTTATCTTCCAGGCTGTACAATTATATAAATTATGAGCTTCCTGCCGCTTATTATATGGATAAGGAAAATACGCTGAAGGAACTGGAAACGATGCGCCTGGAGGCTGTAAGCGTGAGATAAACGTTATAGATATTTACATATTTTCGTAGTTATGCCAAATACCTCTGCGGAGACGGTGGTGTTATTCTATAACCATCAAAAATAATTATCGGGAGGTAATAAGAAATGTCGATTGCAATTGCGAGAGCCAATGAAATTCAGTACAGGGTTGAGAACGGATACGGTGAGACTGAGGTACTTCCGGGCGTGTATCCGCTGGTCCGTGGATTTAAGTGTGTTTTAAAGGCAGGTCATGATGTAAAGCCTGAGGTATATGCGGATAAAACCGCCATATACTGTTTTACCAGAGGGACCGGCTACATAACGGACGGACTTAAGGCATACAACATTGATGAACTGAGTTTCTATATTCCGGATTTTTCGAGAGAGTTCTGTATTCATGCAGTCAGCGATATGGAAATTATGAAGATTGTTGTAGATTTGCTGGAGTCGGACAAGGCGGCATATGAGGATACTCACATGGTACTGCCAGCCTTTAAACGTTTCTCGGAGACGGAGCCGTACGATCAGAGCTGCAAGGGACCAAATACCAGGAGCTGGAGCGTAATCCACAGCGGAAATCTGGCGAGAGTCTTAATGGGAATCGTTTGTGCGGAAGGGGAAGGAACCATCGAGAAAGGCCACCCGTCAGTGGCACAGTATAATTACGCGCTGGAAGGGGCAGATTTTGAGCTCACGGTCGACGGGGAGACGATCAATACGAAGGAGGGAGACTGGAGTTACGTTCCGGCGGGGTTGGATCATTCCCTCGTTTCTGAAAAAGGAAAAAAGGTGTTCTATATCTGGTTCGAACACATGGTTGCAGAGGTAAAGCCCTCTTAAAGGCAGCCGCATAAGCTTTCATGGACGGCCCTGCGGGAGGGGCCGGAACGAAGACAGCCACAGCTGTTGCTGTCCTGTCTTTGTTTCGGCTTCGCTGCAGGGTGTTTTTGAAGAAATCTGTATGATGTAGTATAATGGGGAAAAGGGGGGAGGCCGCTGATGGAACGTTACCGCGATTATCCGCTGCAGCAAAAGCTGGTTGCGGCACTGATCATCTGTATTGTCGTACCGCTGACTGTACTGGGGCTGTTTCTGAATTCTTACGTGGCGGGGAATACGAGAAAAAAGGAGTATCAGATCAACCAGACGCTGGTGAGTGAGGTGGCGGGTGATTTAGATAAGCTTCTGAACAATGTACAGGAGTTGAAGTACGATTGTCTGACGGATTTCAGCCTGCAGGATATCATTACGGGAAAAGGGAATGTGGCTGACTACAGTTCTGTTGGAAACTGGCTCGATTCCATAATTCGCAATGAGAAATGCTATCATTCCATCTGCATCGCAGATGAGAGTGAGGTGATGATCCAGCGGGGGACATATCTCGTCAGTGAGGAGGAGGAACGAATCCGCCAGGCAAAGGCCAGGGTGTCCGGCGGGTTCTGGATTGGCCCAAGACAGGCGAAGCGTGTGGCGGGAGGTGGAATGCAGAAGGAGGATATGGTATTATCGTACTACTGTGGGATTAATAATTATGAGCAGATTAGAAAAGTTGAGGCAGCCATGATCATCAATGTGGACGAGGCGGAGCTGAGCCGAAGGTACAGCGGCTTTGTGACTCCTCAGTCTCTGCTTACCTGCCTGACAGATGGGAAGGGAACCGTGCTTTCTTCTACTGACAAGGAGATGCTGGGAACCGTGCTTCCTGTATTTAATACGGTTTCGAAGGCGTGGAGACAGCAGGGAAGCGGCTACGTGACGGCCGGATTGGAAGGTCAGAGGGTGGTGGCCTTTTACGTGAAAAGCTCTGTAAATGACTGGTATTTCATAAATCTTGTGCCCCGAAGCGCATTTCTTACGGGCAGCCGGACCAGCATGCTGGTAATCGTCTGCTCTTTTTTGCTGTGTATATTTTTTGGCATCACATTTGCTTTGATTCAGAAGCGATTCGTGATAGGCCCTATCCGGGAACTGGTGGTGAAGATTGACAGGGTGAAGGAGGGCGATTTTACGGAGGAGGACACTGTCTATCCCGGCGACGAGATCGGCGCTTTAAATCAGGAATTTGACGAGATGTCCCGCCGGTTAAAGAGGCTGATCGAGGAGGTCTATACGACAAAAATCAAGGAGCAGGAGGCAGAACTGAATGCGCTGATTGCACAGATTAACCCCCATTTTCTTTACAATACGCTGGATTCGATTCACTGGATGGCCATAAAGAACCGGGATTACTCTGTCGGTGAGCAGCTGGAGGCACTGGCCGCCATCTTTCGTCATGTGCTGAACCGGGGCGAGGAGTGTGTGACGATTGCCAGCGAGGTAGAATTTATCCAGAACTATATGGCTATTATGGAGTCGCGCTTCGGCCGGCGCGTGAAAATCCAGATTCAGACGGAACCGGGGCTTGAGAAGGTGATGATTCCGAAGCTCATTATTCAGCCGCTGGTGGAAAATGGGATTCTGCATGGTCTGGAGCCGAAAAAAGAGGGTGGAACGATTCTTATCACCATTGCGGAGAGGGAAAAAAAGCTGGTGATTGCCGTGGAAGATGACGGAGTGGGAGCTGATGCGGCTGAGATTGTGAAAAAGATGAAGGACGGGGATGGCGGAAAGGACACGTTCGCACTGAAAAATATTGATGACAGAATCAGGCTCCGGTATGGAAATTCCTACGGCCTCCGTTTTGAGTCGAAACCGGGGGAGGGAACGAGAGTGCTGGTTGTGATGCCGCTGGAGGAGGAGAACGATGAAGCTGATGATTGTTGATGACGATATACAGATCCGGGAAGGAATACAGTACGGGATCGATTGGGATACGATCGGAATTACGGGGGTGAAAAGCTATGGTGACGGAATTGAGGCACTGGAGGATTATGATGCCTTTTCGCCTTCCATTATCCTGGCTGACATCCGCATGCCTGCTATGGATGGCCTGGAATTCTTAAAACGCGTAAAAGAGCGGTCGGACACGGTGAAGGTTATCCTGATCAGTGCCTATTCAGATTTTGAATACTGTCAGAGGGCGATTCAGCTGGGGGCCTCCGGTTATGAGCTTAAGCCGTTAAAGGTGGGAAACCTGATTCAGAAGATTCAGGAGATGATCGAGCTGGTGAGAAAAGAGGAGCAGGGAAAGGAGTCTTATGAGCGGTATGCGGCCTCCTACCGGGAAAAGATGGTGGAAGAGCTTTTTGCAGGAAAAATTACGGACAGAAACGTTATTATAGAGCTTTTGCGGATGCATTTTCATCTGGAGGACGCGAGGAACCTTGTCTGCATGATTCTGGCCGGTGATCCGGCTGGGGGAACAAGTGCTACTCCGGCTGTGAGTGCTGAGAACAGGGTGCACTTGAACTCTCTTCTGAGAGAAGATCAGATTCTGTTTGAATACCGGAATCAGTATGTCGTCCTGTCAAAGACGAAGGATTCCACAATGTATACATTGGAAAGACAAAATCATTTAAAAACAGTATGGTATCAGATGAAGCAGTATGGGACAGGCCGCGGATTTTCCATATCGGCGGGGATTTCCGGCATGGTGCCGGCCGAGAAAATTTCCGTGGGCTATGAGACTGCTCTACAGGCGCTGGGCTGTCGGTTTCTAAACGGTCCGGGAAGCTGTAAGATCCTGGACAGGCAGGGAAAACCGGAGGAAACCGGGCTGCACCTGCCTCCGGAATATGAGAGCGGGCTGAAAAAACATGAACTTGAGGAAATTTTGGATGCCATAGACCACTTTGGAGCAGAACTTTCGAAGCAGGAAATTACGGATCAGAGACGGGTAAAAAATCTGATGATAAACGGGATCGTGCGTCTTGCTCAGGAGATGGGCCAGAACACGGACTGCAGCCGGGAATGGGAAGACGTCTGGTGGCTTACAGACTGTCTCTGTCTATGGAAGGAAGAGTGCCGGAGGATTGTGAATTCGTATGAGGAAAGCCGAAATGGCCATTATTCCGCGAATATCAGGAAGGCGCTTGCCTATATCCAGGAGTACTATGCAAAGGATCTGCTGGTAGAAGAAGTTGCTGCCTATATCGGGAAGACGCCTAATTACTTCAGCAGTATTTTCCGGACAGAAGTAGGGGTAACCTTCCGGGAGTATTTGAACCATTACCGCATTGAGCGGGCGAAGGAACTGATTGAGGAGTCTGATATGATGATCTATGAGATTGCGGAGCAGGTAGGCTACAGTGATTATACGTATTTTTCCCAGGTATTCAAGAAGATGACAGGCATCTCCCCCACCAGCATGCGCGGGCGGTCGAAATTGTAAATATCGTAGATTTTTTCATTATTGTGTAGGTTTTTCGGATATTTCATCCGGTTCTGTTATTTTATAATGATTCCATCAGTTACAGGAAAACGAAAAAACAGGAGGAATTGTTATGAGAAGACAGGTGAAACAGATGCTGTCCCTGGCCCTGGCGGGCTGTATGGTATTGGGAATGACGGCGTGCGGCTCAAAGAGCAGCACGGGTACGGCGGCTCCGGAGAGCAAACAGGATGTGACCACAGAAGGCAGTTCTGCTGGAACGGCGGCGGAGAAGCCGGACAAAACGGCGGAAGAAGCCAGCCTGGTTATGCTGATCGAAGAGCCAAATGTGAACTACTATCCGGTCTTTCTGGAAAACATCAGAGCAAAATATCCAGAATACAGTATCACGTCTAAGACCTGGGATCAGTCACAGGTGGAGAAGACGGTAAAAACGGCATTTGCCGGCGGAGAAGCTGTAGACATTGTAAAGTGGTTTCCTAACCAGATGGAGACTTTTATTTCCTCAGATATGGCGCTGGATTTGACACCATATATGGATGACGAGTGGAAGAGTATCTTCACGGAAAATGCCCTGGACATCGGAACATACGGCGGTAAGCTGTTTTGTCTGCCGATTACGACAGTGTATCCGGATATTGATGTAAATGCCGATATTTTTGAAGAAGCAGGAGTGGAGGTAAAGGAGCACTGGACCTGGGATGAATTTGTGGCGGCCTGTGAGAAGATCAAGCAGAATACGGATGTGTTCCCGTTTGCAATCTGCGATACCCGTGTAGGCTGGTTCCAGCGCAACGCGTTTTTGCAGATATGGGATACGAAAGAGGAACTGGAGGCGTTTAACCGGGGAGAGATTTCCTTTAAGGACGAACGCGTTGTGACGGCTCTTGACAAGATCAACGACCTGTTCGCAAAGGAATACGCCTATCCGGGTAACGGAGCGTTCTCACAGACTAAGGATCAGACAAAGGCGGCATTTTCACAGGGAAAGATCGCGATGCTCTTCAATGTGAATAACGGCGGAAAGACTATCCGCACTGTCATGGAAGAGGCTGGAAGAACGAATATCCGCACCATCAGCTGGCCGACTATGGCAGCAGGAGAGTGTGATTACGTGCTGGGAGGCTGTGACGGCTATTTTATATCTTCCAATACAAAGAATCCGGAGGCGAGCATCAATATCCTGAAGTATTTAACCAGCAAAGAAGCATTTGAACTTCAGGTTGATGATGGGGATGTGGTTCCGGCCAATGTGGAGGGAGGAACCGACGAGGAATTTGCCCGCGACTCGTCCAAGGTTTATCCGAAGGAGATCATGGCGATTTCTGCAGAGATGAACGATTACATCAATTATAATATCGGTGCAAACTATTTTTATGACAAGGAAGGTACCCTTGAGGAACTGGAATCCTTGAGAACTTCGGCGCAGTAAAAACAGTTGGGGGTGCTTGGGGAATGAGGTTCCCGGGGCACCCCCATAAAATTAAGGAAAAGAGGGGATTTCGTGAACAGACCGGCAAAGAAAAAATACAGCAGGCTGGAACGGCACCTGATGGGAATCGGCATCGTGTTTCTGCTTCCGGCAGCAATTCTGATTATATTTACTACTCTCGTTCCTATTGTCTGGAACGGCGTATTATCACTCTGTGAGTGGAACGGCAATGGTCCGATGGAATTTATCGGCCTGAAAAACTATATAAAAGTATTTACGGATAAACCGACCATGAAAACCATAGGCAATTCCATGGTAGTAGCGGCCGGATCCACGGCGGTTTCCATGCTGCTGGGGATTATGCTGGCTCTGATGATCTATAAGATGGGGAAGAGGGAAGGGTCGATTTTTCGCTTTATCTTTTACAGTCCGAGCATGATGCCGATGACGGTCGCAGGTCTCTTATTTGTCTTCGTCCTGTCTCCGGACGACGGACTTTTAAACAATTTATTTGCAGTCGTAGGGCTTAAATCACTTCAGCATGCGTGGCTGTCTGAGCCGGGACTGGTGTTGGCGACCCTCGCAGTCGTATCCGGTTTTAAGGGCAGCGGAACAATAATGATGATGGTTTATACCGGAATTCTGGGTATACCGGAATCACTGTTTGAATCGGCGAAGCTGGATGGGGCCAATTACTGGAAGGAAGTGAAGCTGATCATTCTGCCGCTGATTAAGCCGACGATCTGTATGGTGTTTTCCATGGAAGTCATGTGGTCCTTCAAGACGTACGATATGGTCTGGACCATGACACAGGGAGGACCGGGATCCATGTCAAAGACAGCGCCGATTACGATGATTCAGAACGCGTTTACCTACAATAAATTCGGATACGCTTCCGCAATCGGCCTGGTGTTCACCGTGATTGTGCTGGTATGCATTACATTAGTAAGGAGGGCAATGAAGAGTGAAATCTATGAGTACTGATTCGGCGGCTGTCAAAAGAAAATGGAACGGGGAGGACTGGGTTCGCATTACGATCCGGGCTGTACTGGTGGTGTTTGCTGTAATTTACGTCTACCCCATCATATTTGCCGGAATCACTTCATTTAAGACGCTTCCGGAATTCTATACCAATATCTGGGCAATGCCGCAGAAATTCCTGTACCGCAACTATGTGGATGCGTTCTACACAGGAAAGATCGGAGAATATTTTTTCAACAGTGTATTGATTGCGGTCCTGTCCATTGTCCTGATCCAGTTGTTTTCCACTATGGCGGCTTACGCACTTACGAGGCTGAAAATTCCGCATACGAATCTGATCCTGCTCCTCTTTTTCGCACTCCAGATTCTGCCGACAGAGACGATTATCATTCCTCTCTACGTGGAGATGACTAAGCTTGGCTTTATGAGGCTGCAGTACGTTCCGATTATTCTCGCTTATGTGGGCTGGTCCATTCCGGGTTCCACCATTATCCTGAAAAATTTTTTTGATACCGTGCCGCAGGAACTCTTAGAGGCGGCCAGAATTGATGGATGTGGAGAGATAAGAAGCTTATTTAAAATCACGCTTCCCCTGATGAAGAGTGCAATCTGTACAGTGGCGACCATGAACTTAAATTTTGTCTGGGGTGAACTGATGTGGGCTCAGATTTCCACACTGCTGACCGATAAGGGACTTCCGCTGACAGTAGGTCTTTTAAATTTCAAGGGACAGATATCCACGAACTGGCCGCAGCTGTGCGCAGCCATCATTATCGTTGTTCTGCCGCTGTATACGCTGTTTCTGTTTACACAGAAATATTTTATCGCAGGGCTTACAGCCGGAGGCGTGAAGGGATGAGGAAACCGGGATGAAGAGGAGGCTTCAGTACGATTTGACAAAGGGGCCAGTCGTAAACGGTATTCTGGGATTTGCGGTTCCGCTGATGATTTCAAATCTCATTCAGACGACCTACAACGCCGTGGATATGTATTTTGTCGGCGCGTATGCGGGGACGGCGGGCGTGTCAGCCGTCTCTGTATGCGGACCGGTGATGAACGTGATGATCGTAACGCTGTCCGGTATGTCGGCCGGAGTCACCGTGGTGATTGGCTCGCTGGCAGGAATGAAAGGCAGTGCGGAGATCGCAGATGCGGCAAATACAGTGTTTACCCTCTACTTTCTCATGGCTGCCGTGGTTACCGCTGCAGGATTCCTGTTTGCACCGCAGGTATTGATGCTTGTACAGACTCCGCGGGAGGCGTATGATCACGCTCTCATTTATTTGCGGGTAATGTTTCTGGGAATTGTGTTCCTGTTCGGCTACAATTTAATTGGAGCGCTTCAACGGGGACTGGGAGATTCCTTATCTTCCCTGCGCTATGTGGTGACGGCCGCTGTTGTGAATATTGCGCTGGATTACCTGCTGGTCGGAAGATTGTCTATGGGAACGGGAGGCGCGGCCGCGGCTACGGTGGCGGCGCAGATGGTATCTTTTTTTATGGGACTGTGGGAGTTTCAGACAGGCGGTCATGTAATCAGGCTTCGTATTCGGAATATGGGATTCAGCCGGCGCCATTTAAAATCTATCCTGTGGTTTGGCATTCCGACCGCGTTTAACGAGGTGATGGTCAATGCAGCGATGCTGACAGTGAGCGGTGTAGCCAATTCTTTTGGACTGGCACAGAGTGCTGCTTACGGAATCGGGAGCAGGATCAACAGCTTTGCAATCTTTTCCGATGGTGCCATGAATCAGACCATGTCCTCTTTCGCCTCCCAGAATATCGGGGCAGGTGAAGAAAAGAGGGCGATGCAGGGACTGAAGGAATGCTTAAAGATATCTGCGGCCATCGCAGCAGTCACGTCTGTTATTGTATTTGCGGTGGCACCGCAGCTTAGCCGGCTGTTTGACCGTGATCCGGAGGTGGTGAACTGGACAGTACGCTTTCTCCATGTGACGGTGTGGTCCTATGTACTGTTTGCCCTGGTCGGTCCTCTGATCGGATTTATCCGCGGGACGGGTAACGTAACAGCCAGCGTCGCCGTTGGTTTTGTGGCACAGTGTGTGTTTCGAATTCCGTTTTCTTTCTTGTTTGGCCATCTCTATGGATTCCCCGGAGTAGGGGCCGCCGTTTTGATTGGACCGCTTTCCTCTGTTGTGATGTACAGCTTCTGGGTATTGTCCGGGAGATGGAGACGCGGAATCGTATCGGTGGAGCGCATGTAGAAGCAGGCAGGAAAGAACGTATACTGATTAATTAGGAGACAGAGTATGATAAAAGCATATCATCTTTTATGTGAATATGAGGAAAATCCTGTTGGTGTTGCAACGGGAAAACCGGCATTCAGCTGGAGAATGGAGGGGGACTGTGATCCGGTCTTTCAGTCGGCCTTTCAGATCGTGGCCGCCATCGACGGGGCATTTGCCAGGATCGTGTGGGATACGGGACAGCGGATGGGCGGGCAGTCGGTCCACATTGTTTATGACGGCAGCGTGCCGCTTGAGCCGGCGGTAAAATACTACTGGAAGGTGCGTCTGTGGGATCAGAACGGGGAGGCGGGACCATTCTCTGATGTTCACTGCTTTGTGACATCACTTATTTCCGGGGGAGAGGCGTGGGCAGGCAGATGGATCACAGCCGAGAGTGAAGCTGATTTATTCACATCCTCCGGCCGCTATATGAAAAAAGAGTTTGAACTGTCAGTGGCTGAGGTTGATGCGGCATATCTCTTTGCAACTGCGCATGGGATTTATGAGGTCTCTGTCAATGGAATCCGGGCGGGGGATGGTTTGCTGACACCGGGCTGGACGGAATATGCGAAACGGCTTCTTTTCCAGATGTACGATGTGAAAGATGCGCTCACGGAAGGGAAAAACACGATCTGTGCTCATGTGGGACCGGGATGGTATAAGGGGGATTTGGCTGGCTGGATTCATCTGCGGGGAGTTTACGGTCATACGACCGGTTTTAATGCAATGCTGATGATCCGGTACAGGGATGGCAGAAAACGGTGGATCGTGACGGACCGGAGCTGGCAGTGGTGTTATTCGCCGGCCGTATACGCTGAGATTTACCATGGAGAGATTTGGGATGCAAGACTTGCGGAGGAGACAGGGCAAAAATGGGCGCCTGTTACAGAGACGGACCAGCCGGTTGATACGCTTGTCCCCATGGACGGGGTATTTGTGAGAAGAAAGGAGACTGTGGCTCCAAAACGTCTGTTCCGTACACCGAACGGCGATCTGATTCTTGATTTCGGACAGAATATGGTAGGCTGGGTAGCGGTCCGGGTGTCGGGAGAGGCCGGGGATTATGTGGAACTGAGCCATGCCGAAATTTTGGATCAGGAGGGAAATCTCTATACCGGCAATTTGCGGGAGGCACGGCAGCGTGTTAAATATATTCTGAAAGGGCAGGAGACGGAGGTATTTGAACCTCATTTTACCTGGCAGGGATTTCAGTATGTCCGAATCGACCATTATCCGGGGACTCCGGAACTTAAGGATTTCACGGGAGTTGTGATCTACTCTGATTTAAGGCAGAGCGGCTTCTTCCAGTGTTCCAACCCTCTCATTAACCGGCTGGAAGAAAATATCCGATGGGGAATGAAGGGCAATTTTATCGATATTCCTACGGACTGTCCGCAGAGAGATGAACGGATGGGGTGGACGGGAGATATTCAGGTGTTTGCAAGAACAGCGTCATATCTGATGGAGACAGCCCCCTTTTTCCGAAAATGGCTTCGCGATCTGCAGGCGGCACAGCTGCCGGACGGAGGGATCCCCTATGTGGTTCCGGATATTCTGACATACCAGGACAGGGATGTGAGGGACGCGGAAGCCAACCACTCGGCAAGCGGCTGGGGCGATGCAGCCACGGTGTGTCCTTTCATGGCATACTTATACTCTGGGGACAGAAGGCTTCTTGAAGAATCGTATCCCATGATGAAGCGCTGGGTGGACTATATAAAAAGTCAGGCGGAGGATGGGGTGATCTGGAATTCCGGCTATCAGTACGGCGACTGGCTGGCTCTCGATGCCGAACCGGGCGGCCGGTTTGGAAAAACGCCCAATGAGCTGACAGCGACCGCATATTATGCCCATTCGGCTGAACTGGTGAGAAAAGCGGCTGTCATCCTTGGCGAGGATGAGGATGCCGAAACGTATGGCAGACTCTCTGACAGGATCAAAGAAGCGTTTCGGAACCGGTTTTATAATGAGGCGGGGCATCTGTGGGCCAGAACACAGACGGCCCATGTACTTGCGCTGGCCTTTGATCTGACGGGAGAAGAGTACAGGCAGAGGACGATCGATGATCTGGAGACACTGATCGGTGAGTGGAACGGGCTCAGTACCGGATTTCTGGGTACACCCCATATCTGCCATGTGCTGAGGGATAACGGAAGAGTGGACGCAGCCTACCGTCTTCTGACTAAAACAGAATACCCTTCCTGGCTGTACCCGGTTACAAAAGGGGCAACCACGGTTTGGGAGCACTGGGACAGCATACGTACGGACGGAAGTTTCTGGAGCGACAGCATGAATTCTTTTAATCATTACGCGTATGGTTGTATTGGCGACTGGATTTACAGTACAGTTTTGGGAATCGATACCTCCGAGAACGGTCCGGGATATCGGGAAAGTATCGTGGCCCCGGTGCCGGGAGGCGGGATTACCTGGGCGGAGGGCGGCTGCCATACTCCATATGGGCTTCTGGAGGTAAAATGGAGTGTGGAGGCAGGCAATTTCCTTCTGCACGTGACGGTGCCGGCCAATACTGCCTGCCGTATTACCCTGCCGGGAAGCGGAGAGAGTCATAGTGTGGGATCGGGAAAATACGAATTTCAGTGCCGGATAGAATCATAATTAAAAAGGAAGGAAGCACTTTGACGTGCACCCTTCCTTTTTAATTATGATTTTAACCAACCGACTCTATAGGAACCAATTCCACCGAGCCAGTTTCCGCCACAGCCGCCGTCTCTACGGGAACCGGCTTTACGATCTCTTTTTCCACCGGTTTCATCTCAGCCGGCACAGGGACGGCCGGTTTGGGCGGCGTTTTCTTCTCCTGCTGCGTTTGCTGCGGTTTGGCGAAGAGGCTGCGAACCTTAATCCGTATGAAGGTTTTAATGACCTTTACCGAGAGCAGGATGATGAAAACAGGAAGAATGACAGTCAGTATGATCCTGGCTTTTAAGAGAAATTTCCTGCGCTTCAGTCTTTTTAGTTCGGCCTGGTACTCGTCTCTGATTTCCTGTATGATGGATCTCTGTTTTTTTATCTGCATGAAAAGTTCCCCCTGATAATCGGTAGTTTCTTACTCAAAAGCGATCTTCTTTTAAACAGTCTTATACGGTTTTTATATTAATCGCTCATAAGCGCCTTCATGGCAAATGCATAGATTTCCTGGCTCTTGGCCTTCCAGTGGTCACACATGATCTCCGCCTGGTCCTTGTCGGGAACGGCCAGCTGTAAATCGATCAGACAGCTTTTCCCCTCACGCACTTCACAGTGGACGATGTAATCCTGACTGGTGGATTTGTAGAAATCCGCGGTCACACCCACTTCGTTGCGGAGGCGGAACTTGTTCTCTTTCAAATATTCATCGATGTCTTCAATGATGGCGGAGGATATCTTGTTGCCGAAGAACGACAGGGTTTCCTCTCCCTCCCGCGTGATCTCATAGCGGCTGCTGTTGTGGTTGGTCTCCACATGGAGGAGCTTTGCCTCCAGAAGTTCGTTTAATGCCTGGTTCAGTGTGAAATACGTAGTATATTCATGATCCAGGAAAAAATTTGACAGCTGCGCGCTGGTAAGGGGAAAATTGACCTGCTTCAGCATATACAAAATCATTAATTTATAAAGCGTCATGGGTTCTGACAACATAGGACACCCTCCATATAGTAGTTATTACTTTTGTATATGATCTTTCACTGCACGGCTGACGACATCGGCTACACGGGGGTCAAATGCCTCTGGAAGAATATGGTTTTCATCCAGAATGGATTCATCCACCAGCCCTGCGATGGCAGCGGCGGCAGCCAGCTTCATCTCCTCGGTGATGGCGGTGGCCCGTCCTTCCAGAGCCCCCTTAAAGATGCCGGGGAATACAACTACATTATTGACCTGATTAGGAAAATCAGACCTTCCGGTGCCGATAATTTTGGCTCCGGCCTCTTTCGCAAGGTCAGGCATGATCTCCGGAACAGGATTTGCCATGGCGAAGAGAATCGCATCTTTATTCATGGACGCGGCCATCTCCTTCGTGACGATTCCCGGTGCGGATACGCCGACAAAGATATCGGCGCCCTTCATGGCGTCGGCCAGACTGCCGGATGCGCCCTCTAAGTTGGTCACCTCCACCATCTTTTCCTGCATCCAGTTTAAACCGTCCATACCCTTCTTTAAGATTCCGGCGCGGTCACACATGGTGATGTGGGGGAATCCGTAGGTTAAGAGAAGCTTTGTGATGGCGATTCCGGCGGAACCGGCGCCATTGACAACCACGCGGCATTCTTCCTTCTTCTTGCCGGTCACCTTTAAGGCGTTGATGATTCCGGCCAGAACGACGATGGCGGTTCCATGCTGGTCATCGTGGAAGACCGGGATGGGGAGCAGTTCTTTTAAACGCTCTTCAATCTCAAAGCATCTGGGGGCGGAGATATCCTCTAAGTTGATGCCGCCGAAGGCGGGGGCGATGTTGACCACAGTCTTTATGATCTCTTCCGTGTCCTGGGTGTCAAGGCAGATGGGGAAGGCGTTGACGCCGCCGAATTCTTTAAAAAGAACCGCCTTGCCTTCCATGACCGGCATAGCGGCCAGGGGACCGATGTTGCCGAGGCCAAGGACTGCGCTGCCGTCGGAAACGACTGCGATCGTGTTGGATTTGATCGTATATTTATAAGCGGCTTCCGGGTCTTTGGCGATGACCTTGCAGGGTTCCGCAACGCCCGGGGTGTAGGCAAGGGCTAAATCTTCCCTGCTTTTTACCTCGGCTTTTGACGTGGTTTCCAGCTTTCCGTTCCATTCTTCGTGTAATAATAATGCTTTTTCGTTCGTCGTCATTTGTCTCGTCCTTCTTCTACCAGTTTTTACTTTATCATACCAATTTTGGAGGGCTAAATCAAGAATCATTTACAAATATATTACAATATGGCAGCAGCTAAAGGCTGTAAAGCGATATGGCTCAGATAATCAAATATGAAAGCGGGAGAAGAAATACAGGTGTGCGGGCAAAATGTGGAAACAGAGAATTAAGGGTTTTAAATCAATGGAAAGTATGTTAGAATATAGAGTAATTAAACTGAGAGGTTAAAGCTGTCAGATAAAGAAGATTAGATATAGAATATGAGATATAGAGTATAAGATACAGAACATAAAAACGGAACATAAGATACAGAACACAAGATACAGGTGGTACTATGAGAGAACGAATCAACAGGCTGGCGAAAGGCATCATCGATTCGGAGGTTCCCGTGATTAAGGTCACTCCGAAAGAAACCACCGACGTGGTGCGTTCCGGCGGAGCCACGAGGCGGGAACTTGTCGTTACCAGTGAGAATAATCTGCATATAAAAGGACTTGCATATTCTTCCAATTTCCGCGTAAGGCTTTTAAACGGAGCGTTTGGCGGCACCTACAACCATCTGGTCTATGAGGTGAATACCAGTTTTTTGGAAGACGGAGATGTGATTAAGGGAGCTTTTTATCTGGTTACCAATGGTGGAGAGAGAGAAGTCCCTTATTCTTTTCGTGTGGAACTGAGTACGTCAGGGAAAGCATTGAGCGACTTAAAGACGGCGGAGGATTTCGCTGCGACAGCGAAGAACGACTATGAGACAGCGCTTCGCTTATTTGAATATAGAGATTTCTACGAGGCCCCCTTCATGAAGGATCTGCATGTGAGGGCCCTTTACGGTGGTTTAAAAGGAAGACCGGACAGAAAGAAGGAACTGGAGGAATTCTTAACCGGTCTTGGCGTCAAGGAGCCGGTAAAACTGTCCGCAGACGAGAGCGAACGGCGGTTTGATGAGCCGGCAGGAGTAATTGAGGAACGCATAACGGTAACCAGAAGCTGCTGGGGATACGTAAGCCTGGAGGTGACGGCTGACTGCGATTTTATAGAGATTCCGGTGAGAAATATCGGGGACCAGGATTTTACCGATGACATCTGTGAGATCGTCTACCGGATCCATCCGGGACGCATGCACCAGGGCTTGAACCAGGGCCGTATTATCATAACCGGAATTGAAGAGCGTTTTGTGGTTCCCGTGACTGCGATGGTGAATCCGGGCGGGGGTATCTCTGCGGAGGATGCCTACACAAAGGAAGCGGTGGCAGCGTATCTCCATCTGCGTCTGCAGAAAGAGGCGGGGGAATATGAGGAAGCCGTGCTCCTCGTCCCGCCGGACACGGATGAGGGGGACGTTCCTCATAACCGGATGCTTCGGGCGCTGGACGAGATCGAAGAGATGAAAGGACAGCTGGAAGCGATTAAGCTTTTAAGGGCTGAGATATACCTTTCAGACGGCAGGGAAAGCCAGGCGGCCCTGCTGATGGACGAATGCCGGGAGAAGATCCTGGCGGAGCGGCAGGAAAAGCTGGAACTTTACTGTTACTATCAGTATCTGAGACTGATTCTGCAGCCGGATGAGTACCAGAAGGAATCGCTGGTCCGTCTGCTTAGAAAATATCTGGAGGAGAATCCGGATCTCCATAATCTGTTCCTGATTCTCTTAAAACTGGACCGCCGGATGAGTGAGAATCCGGGCGGAGCCTTATCCATGATGAGACGCCAGTTCGAAGCGGGCATGAGAAGCCCGTTTCTCTATCTGCATGCCTGCCGGCTGCTTTCGGAGGAGCCGGATCTGATCCGGAGCATTGGCCCGTTCGAGCTGCAGGTGCTGTCCTTTGGCGCCAGATACGGTGCCGCAGGGAAGGAATTTGCGCTGGCGGCGGCAAGGCTTACGCTGACCTCCAGACATTTTAACCGGCTTCACTACAGGGCGCTGGGACGCCTGTATGAGAAATATCCGGAAAAGGAAATACTGGAAGCAGTCTGCTCCATTCTGATCCGGGGCGAGAGCAGGAGCGCGGAATCATTTAAGTGGTATGAGAAGGGAATCAAAGAGGGAATCAGCCTGACGCGGCTTTACGAGTATTATCTGTATGCGCTTCCAAAGGATTACCGCTATCTGCTTCCCAAGGAAGTGCTCCTCTATTTCTCCTACGGCGGAAATGAACTGGACCGCCACAGCAGGGCGCTGCTCTATAAAAATGTACTGGTTTATTTAAAGGAATCGGATCCGCTGTACGAGGCATATGAGCGCGACATTGAAAAGTTTGCCACAGAGCAGCTGTTTGAATCGAGAATCGGAAGTAATCTGGCGGTTATTTACGAACACATGATTTATAAGGATGTCATTGACCTGCCCATGGCAAAGGTGCTGCCATCCATTCTGCGCTCTTACCGCGTGGAGTGCAAAAACGTTAAGATGAAGTATGTGATTGTCTGTTACGAGGAGTTGCAGGAGGAGGACGCCTTTCTTCTGGATGACGGTGTGGCATACGTGCCTCTGTTTTCCGAACACAGCATTCTTTTGTTCCAGGATGCCTTTGGGAACCGATACAGTACGGTTCCTTACGAGAAGACGCCGGTGATGGACAAGCCGGATCTGGAAGCGCGCTGTTTTGAACTGTATCCCGATCATCCAATGCTCAGACTCCGGGCGTGCGATGAGGTCTTAAAGAGGGGAATTGCGGATGAGAAGGAGGCGGAGATGCTGGAGGATGCCATGGAGGACGGCAGGCTTCAGCCACTGTACCAGAGACTTCTGCTTTCCAGGATTATCGAGTATTACCAGCATATTCCGCTTCAGGCGGCAGATGAAGACAGCTCCGGGGGAGACACGTATCTGGTGCGTCTTGACAAGCGTCTTCTTACGAAGGAAGAGCGCCAGGGAATCTGCGAGACGTTAATCAGCCGTAATTATATCGAAGAAGCCTTTGATATGATACGGGAATTCGGATGCGAAGATATTCAGAGCAAGCGGCTCTTAAAGCTGTGTACCAGGATGATACTTAAGAATCTCTTTGATGAAGATCCGCTGCTTCTTCATCTGTCGTACCGGGTATTTCTGGAAGGCATGAGTGACAGCGTCATTCTGGATTACCTCTGCGAACACTACAACGGTCTGACGAATCAGATGTACCGGGTGCTTTTACAGGGGATTTCCGAGCATGTGGAGACGTATGATCTTGAGGAGCGTCTGGTGGCACAGATGATGTTTTCAGGCTGTACGGAGACCATAGACCGGGTTTTCAGCCTTTATATGAATAAAAAGAAGACGAGCGACAACATCGTCCGGGCTTATTTTACGATTAAGAGTTCGGAATATTTCCTTGAAGATAAGACTCCGGACGACAAGGTTTTTGCTTATCTGGAAGGCGCGGTCAACAGCTCTGCGGATAAGGAGAGGATACCGACGATCTATCTGCTGGCGTTGACCAAATATTATTCAGAGCTTTCCTCGCTGGAGGAGGAGCAGAAGGAACTGCTGCGAAGCACGACTGCGGTTCTCTTAGAGGCGGGGCTGGTGTTCCCGTACTTCAAGACGCTGGCGAAATACGTTCCCATGCCGGAGGATATCATGGATAAGGCTATGATCCAGTACCATTCGGACAGGAACGCGCGGATCGATTTTGAGGTACGGATTCTGCCTGATGAGGAGGAATACCACTGTGAGGATATCGGAAGGACATACCAGGGGATCTTCGTAAAGAAGAAGGTCCTGTTTGAAGGGGAAATCATGGAGTACCGGATCAGTGAACTGGAAGACGGCCAGTGGGTGCTGAAAAAAGAAGGAAGCGTCAGCTGTGACGCTGTATCGGCGGCCGGTGATACGGAAAGCAGATTTGCCTGTTTAAATGAAATGAGCCTGTGCTTAAGCCTTAAAGATGAGGAAGGGCTTAAGAAACGGATGCGGGAGTATTTAACGAAGAATGCTGCCGCGGAAGAATTATTTCCACTGATGTAGATAAGGGGATTGTCGATGGACGGATTGATAATTGGACTTGATTTATGTGATGCCTATACCAGGCTGTGCTGTCACGAACGTGAAAAAACGTGGTGTCTGCCGACGGTTATCTGCCGGAAGAAGGACGATGACGAGTGGTATGTGGGGGAAGAAGCTTACGCATACACCCTGGTGGGGGAGGGCATTATTGTAGACAAGCTTATAAAGATGGTCATGAAGGATGGGACCGCTACGCTGGGAGGCGTGAAATACGAGGGAACCACCCTGCTGGAGATCTATCTGAAGAAAATACTGGCGCTGGCAAAGGAGGAATTTTTTTCCGATGAGGTAAAGGAACTGGTGATCACACTGGAAAAGGTGGAGGTCAAGCTGATGGACGCGCTGATGTACTGTGCTGATTACTTAGAGATTCCCAGAGAACGGGTACATATTATCAGCCATACGGAGGGCTTTGTCTATTACGTTCTGAGTCAGAAAAAGGAAGTATGGAACAACCAGGTGGCGGTCTTTGATTTATCGGAGGACTCGCTTCATTACCATGAGTTAAAGGTTCAGCGGGGGATGAAGCAGATGACCGTGGTGGCAGAGGATGAGGCGCTGGAGGAAAGCTTCAATCTCGATATTTTAAACACCCCGTCCGGAGGAAAGCTGGCGGATAAGATCCTCAGCTCCTGTGCGGAGCGGCTGCTCTCCAAGAAGCTGTTTTCTTCCATTTTTCTGACCGGAAAGGGATTCGAGCGTCAGGACTGGGCGGGGGATTTCATGAAGCTTCTCTGCTCCAGGCGGAAGGTTTATATGGATCAGGAGCTGTTTGCCAGAGGCGCGGCTTTTAAGGGCATGGATTATCTTCATGAGAAGACGTCGTATCCCTTTGTCTGTGTCTGTGAAGGCAGGCTTCATTCGACGATTTCGATGAAGGTACTGCATAAGAACCGGGAGAGCCAGCTGATCGTGGCGGCAGCCGGTGACAACTGGTATGAGTCAAGAAGCAGCGTGGACTTAATCGTGGACAACCAGGATTACGTAGAGTTTTTAGTAACCCCTATGGACCCGAAGCAGAAAAAACTGGTAAAGATTCCCCTGGAGGGATTCCCGAAGCGGCCGGCGAGGACGACGCGCGTGGGGATCAGCGTGGGATTTTTAGATGAGAAGACGATGGCGGTGGTCCTTAAGGACAAGGGCTTTGGGGAGCTGTTCCCGGCCTCCGATGCCGTAGTCAGACAAGAGGTTATGATATGAGCCTGATCCTATGCCGGCAGGAGCCGGTTAAACATCCTTTTTATTTCGAAGGCCTGGGAGTCCACCTTTATTCCTCCCAGGAGCTTTGCTATGTAATCTATCAGAATCCTCTTCTGGTACTGGATCATTTCGTGGATGAGCATTTAATAGAATTTATCCGTGACGAGCTGGAGATGGGATTTATGGCCGCCAAGCTGGAAAAATGGCAGCAGAGCGGAGAAGACGCGGACGAACTCCTGTTTTTAATTCTGACGGAATGTGACTATTACAATGCAGCTGAGATTAAACATTTCCGTCAGAAGATCGAGACCTACCGAAAGATGTCTCCGCACGAATTTGCCAAGGCCAAAGCCGATTATCTTTTTACGAGAAGACAGTACGGCAAGGCGGTTGCGGAATACGAGGGGATTTTAGAGATGCCCAAAGAGTCTTCCGCAGACGACGCATTTTATGCAAAGATCTATAACAACTTAGGGGCCGCCTATGCCCGGTTATTTTCTATGGAGAAAGCGTATCAGGCCTATCAGAAGTCCTTTGATCTGGCAAAAAGCGGCGACGTGCTGAAGCGCATTTACTACTTATCGAAATGGAATCCCAATCTGGTCTTAAAAGACCGTTTCCGGACTCTGATTACGGAAGACGTAAAGACAGGATGGGACGAAGAGATGAAGAACGCGGAAGAAGCAGCAGAGAAGGCCGAGAGTTTAGAAAAACTAGAAGAGTTATTTCTAAAAGATCCAATAAAGCGCATGAAAGGCGCCGCCGACATGGTAAAAAGCTGGAAGGGGGAGTACCGAAACATGATATAGCACTGAGCAGTGCGAAAAAAGCCATAAGCAAATTTACGTTGTGCTTGCACATAAGTAAATTTGCTTATGGCTTTTTTCATAGGGCGAACGCCCGTCAGCGAGATGGAGCGAAGCGGAATCGAGCGGCCACTGCGGGCCAGCGGGCAACACAACAGACCAGCGGGCAACACTACAAACCAGGCTCTAAAAGAAGTTCACATTCCCCCTTGACATTTTCTTCCTCATCAACTAATATATAGATAATCTATATATAAAGATCATCTACATAAAAAACCACAAAAAGAAAGTGAGGTCCCCCCATGCCTATCGACAAAAGCCTGATCTCAGGCAGCACTTCCATGCTTCTTCTAAAGCTGCTGACGGAAAAAGACATGTATGGATACGAGATGATAGAAACCCTCCGGAAGAAATCCAACGATGTATTTGAACTAAAAGCCGGAACCCTCTACCCTCTTTTACATTCCCTGGAACAGAAAGGATATTTAACCTCCTATGAAGAGGAAGCTTCCGGCAAGGTACGCAAATACTACAGCATCACCGGCGAGGGAAAGCGTTACCTAAAAGGAAAAGAAGAGGAATGGAAGCAATACGCCGGAGCGGTATCCGGAGTACTGGCACTGCATTGCATAAATCCCTGCGCTATAGCACCCGCTATCTACGCCAGGAGCACGCCCGCGAAGCTAGACGTAGGGTCCGCTACGCCGTCGCTTCGCGGACGCACACCTGACGCAGATATCAGGCACTATAACCCAGTTATTTATGCAACGCAGTACTAGGAGGTGCAGTCTATGGAACTTTCTGAATATCTTGATACCGTATCGGAGCAGATTCGTTGCAAAAGGGCCAGAACCATGGTCAGGGAGGAACTGGAAAACCATGTGCAGGAACAGGCGGAAGCATATGAGGCCGATGGCATGACGGTTCCTGAGGCGATGAGAGAGGCGGTCCGCCAGATGGGAGATCCTATAGAGACGGGAACTGCCTTAAACCGGATTCACCGGCCGCAATTGGAATGGAAATTCCTCATTCTGGTGCTTCTGTTAAGCGCTTTAGGCCTTGCGCTTCAATACATGACATGTTATACCGGACTTTTCGGAGGTTTTTCCAGCGATCTTGCAGACTATTTCTGGAAACGCCAGTGTTTCTTTACCGTCGCAGGGCTCGGCGTCCTTGCCGCAGTCTATATCGTCGATTACACGATACTCGGCCGATATCCCCTCCTTTTGTGGTTTGGTTACTTTGCTGTTATATTTATCATTGCAAATACCCATACCGTAATCATGGGAAAAGTGAGAATCTATAACTATCTGACACTGTTTTTGCCTCTCTACGCGGGGGTACTCTACAGGTTCCGCTCAAAGGGATACGGAGCGGTAGCTGTCTGTTATCTCCTAAGCTTCATGCCGTTTTTCGTGGGATTGAAGACGATACTGGTACACGGCAGCCTGGAGCTTGCCGGCGGCTGTTTCCTGCTTCTGCTGATTGCCGTGTGCAAAGGAATCTTCCATGTCAGGAAGACCCGGACCATAGCAGCACTGATCGCTCTGCCTCTGATCACGTCCCTCCTCCTTTACTGGAAGGGAGCTGATCTGGGGCTGCTGCATCATTACCAGCTGGCCAGGCTTCAGTACGTGTTCAGTCCGGATATGCTTGATTACAATTCCAATGGAGGGATTATTCCCTATCTTTGGGAGTCCGTCTCCGGTTTTCGAATGTTTGGCTCATCGGCGGCTCCGGTGCCGAAGGCAATGAAATCCTTAAACTGCGACTACGTTGTCTTTTTTGTTTTTGCCAAATACGGTATTGCCGCCGGAACCGCCATGCTGTCCATACTTGCCGTCACAGCGGTGAAGGCGTTTTCCATATCGCGGAGACAGAAGAACCGCCTTGGATTTCTCGTAGGGACGGCGTGTTCCGTGGTCCTGACCATTCAGATGATGGTCTATGTGGCGGCCAATTTCGGCGTACCGCTGGTAGAACCCATGACGATTCCGTTTCTGTCATACGGAGGGCAGAGCACCCTTGTGAATTACATATTGCTCGGACTGATTCTCAGCGTCCACAGAAACAAGGATATTGTCTCTGAAAGACATGGAACCCGGGGAAAATGGAAGATACGGCTGGAACGGATAGAATCGTAAGTGGAAAAAACTGCTGTGATATGATACACTAAAGCCTGTAGAATCTGAACGGTCATACTGAGAGCGAACCGTTCTGACAGGAGGACGCTATGGGTGATAATATATGGCAGAACGTATTTCAGGAGATATTTGAAAAGAATTTGGAACGAATGAAAAAAGAACCGGAAACTGCGGGACTCAATACCCTGTTTGACAGTGAAGGCGCATATGAACAGCTGACGATCGGAGAGGTGCGCTTAAATACCGGCAGGATAGAGATTGGAGATCCGCTCTGCTATATGAATACAAAGTATTCCTGTACGCTGGAGGAGATGGTGGAGCCGGGAAGCTATCCGGTATCCCTGTCTGTAATCGATCATCCGGTCTTTGGATTCCGTTTTCTGGCGGCGAAACTGGACGTAAATGGGAAGACGCCGGTCCGCTATGAACTGGCCATGCCTCAGGGCTGTACGATTGAAGATAAGGATAAACCGGGAGTGTTTGCCATGTTCGGCGTAGACACGGGGCTGGCCTGTATCTGTGACCGTGCCGTGTCTGCCGTCTATGATGATTTCATAAAAGAATGGCGCAGGAAGAATCCGGACAAAAACCTCTATGACGACTACTTTGAGGAGGTTATGAAGGCTTATGCGGAAGCATATCCCCGTTATCAGCGGGAGGACGGCGATTATCTGGACTGGTGCCCGCCGGGAAGCGATGGAAACTTGATTCTCTTTACCAGTGGTTTCGGTGACGGTGCGTACAGCGGCTACTGGGGCTTTGATGAGAATGGGGACAAAGCGTGTCTTGTGGTCCGTTTTATCGACCCGGAGGCCTACGACGTTCCCATGCCGGAGCTTCCGAAGAGCAAAAAGTTCTTCATGAAGGCGGAAGAGATAAAGCCGCTGCTTAAGAGCGGGCAGTTTGGAATCGCTACAGACAAGATTATGGTGGAAGGCTCTAAAGTGGGTTATATGGTGCGCAATGAACCGCAGGAGGAACACCCGGAGGACAGCGGATGGATTTTCTATGAGGGATCGGAAGACCGGGAATACTGTGAGGACAGCGGGAATTTCGGACTCTATGATCTGAACACGGTGGCAAACTATGATCCCGATATCATTCCGCTGCTTGACGCCCCCGCGGGCATGGCATTTTTCCGCGGTGATGACGGAGAATTCTATGTGGATGCGGGTGTTTAAGCTTACACTTGAAAATGTTACGAATCGTAACATTGAGATCCTGGCCGAAGGACATCAGATCATTAACAGACGGCCAGATGACGCGGTTAAATCTGAAAGTAATATAGAAATGACCAGAATCAGGACCAACATTCTCGAAGAAGAAATTTAAAAAATAAAAAGAGCGACAGGGATTTAAGTTTTTTTATACTTGATGCCATAGAGCAAAATTCTATTTACAGGGGTTGACAAATGATTAAAAAACCCCTATGATATCACCATAAAGAAAAAGGTAAGGAAAAAGAGGAGTATGTTCATAACCCTGACAGAGAAAACCATTCACCGGCTGAAAGATGGTTAAGGAAGTGTGTGCAGAAGGTAGCTTTGGAACCGGAGTGCTGAAATACAGTAGCTGTGTTCAGTAGGTGCTCACGCGTGGTTTGCGTTAAAGACCGTGAGAGCTGCGGCACAGTCTGCCGCAGGAAAAAAGGTGGTACCGCGGATGATTCGCCCTTTGCATAGATATATGCAGAGGGTTTTTTTGTGCAGTACGAAGTTGCTCCTGTCGGACAGAATTGAGCCAGACAGGGAATTTTGAAGGGTTTCAGAACTTCATGAAACAGGGCAGACAGCCTTAGAAAAACAGCCTCAAAGAAAAGTCTTAGGAAAAAAATTCAGAGAGAAAACAGATAAGGAGAGTACTATGAAAGAACTGGAAAAAAACTATAACCCTGCCGAAATTGAGGGCAAGCTGTACCAGAAATGGCTGGACAAAAAGTATTTCCATGCGGAGCCTAATCCGGATAAGAAACCATTTACCATTGTGATGCCTCCGCCTAATATTACAGGCCAACTCCATATGGGCCATGCGCTGGACAACACCATGCAGGACATTTTAATCCGCTACAAGCGCATGCAGGGATACGAGGCGCTCTGGCAGCCCGGCACTGACCATGCGGCGATCGCCACTGAAGTTAAGGTCATTGAGAGCCTGAAGAAGCAGGGCATCGATAAGGAAGATTTAGGCCGCGACGGGTTCCTGGAAAAATGCTGGGACTGGAGAAAGGAATACGGCGGACGCATTATCAATCAGCTTCATAAGATGGGCTCTTCCGCAGACTGGGACAGAGAACGTTTTACCATGGATGAGGGATGTTCGGAAGCGGTGCAGGAAGTATTTATCCGTCTGTATGAAAAAGGCTATATCTACAAGGGCTCCAGAATTATTAACTGGTGTCCGGTATGTCAGACTTCCATATCAGACGCGGAGGTGGAGCATGTAGATCAGGACGGATTTTTCTGGCATATCAATTATCCGGTTGTCGGCGAAGAGGGTTCCTTTGTGGAAATCGCTACCACGCGACCGGAAACACTGCTGGGAGATACGGCTGTGGCAGTCAATCCTGAGGACGAGCGTTATACAAACCTGGTAGGGAAGATGCTTGAACTGCCTCTTACAGGACGCACTATCCCGGTGATTGCCGACTCCTATGTAGACAAGGAATTCGGTACCGGCTGTGTGAAGATCACACCGGCCCACGACCCCAACGACTTCGAAGTGGGAAAACGCCACAGCCTTCCGGAACTTACGATTATGAACGATGACGCGACCATCAGCCTGCCCGGCAGTAAATACGATGGAATGGAGCGTTATGAGGCCAGAAAGGCCATTGTGGAAGATTTAAAGGAACTGGGGCTTCTGGTCAAGGTGGTTCCTCATACCCATGCTGTGGGAACTCATGACCGCTGTAAGACCACGGTAGAGCCGCTGGTGAAGCAGCAGTGGTTCGTACGCATGGAGGAGATGGCTAAGCCGGCTATCGAGGCGTTAAAGACTGGAAAACTGAAATTTGTGCCGGAGCGTTTCGACAAGACGTATCTGCACTGGCTGGAGGGAATCCGCGACTGGTGTATCTCCAGACAGCTGTGGTGGGGACACCGGATTCCCGCCTATTACTGCGATGAATGCGGAGAGATCGTCGTAAGCAAAGGCCAGCCGGAGAAGTGCCCGAAGTGTGGATGCACGCATCTCACTCAGGATGAGGATACGCTCGATACGTGGTTTTCCTCCGCTCTGTGGCCGTTCTCCACACTGGGATGGCCCAAAGAGACAGAGGATTTAAAGTATTTTTACCCGACAGACGTGCTGGTGACCGGTTACGATATTATTTTCTTCTGGGTTATCCGTATGGTGTTCTCGGGAATTGAACATACCGGGCAACTGCCGTTTAACACCGTGCTGATGCATGGCCTGGTCAGAGATTCCGAAGGACGCAAGATGAGCAAGTCCTTAGGCAACGGCATCGATCCGCTGGAGGTTATCGACAAGTACGGCGCGGATGCGCTGCGTATGACGCTGATTACCGGCAATGCTCCCGGAAACGATATGCGTTTCTACTGGGAGAGAGTGGAAGCCAGCCGGAACTTTGCCAACAAAGTATGGAATGCCTCCCGCTTTATCATGATGAACATCGAGAAGGCGCCCGACAGCAGGGCAGAACTTTCTGATCTGACCATGGCGGATAAATGGATTCTCTCCAAGGCCAACAGCCTGGCCCGCGATGTGACGGACAACTTAGACAAGTTTGAACTGGGAATCGCTCTTCAGAAGGTTTATGACTTTATCTGGGAGGAATTCTGTGACTGGTATATCGAGATGGTGAAGCCGAGACTCTGGAACGAGGAGGATACGACGAAGGCGGCGGCCATCTGGACTTTAAAGACCGTACTGATTAATTCCCTGAAGCTGCTCCATCCGTATATGCCGTTCCTTACCGAGGAAATCTTCTGCAATCTTCAGGACGAGGAAGAGTCGATTATGGTATCTGCATGGCCGGAGTATAAGGAAGAGTGGAATTTTGCAGGGGAAGAGCATGCGGTAGAAACGATCAAGGAAGCAGTGCGGGGCATCCGGAATGTACGTACATCCATGAATGTTCCGCCCAGCAAGAAGGCAAAGGTATACGTTGTATCGGAGAACAGTGAGATTCTGGATATCTTTGAAAACAGCCGCGTATTCTTCGCAATGCTTGGCTATGCCAGTGAAATCGTACTACAGAAGGATAAGGAAGGAATCGGTGAAGACGCCGTATCTGCGGTTATTCATCAGGCAGTCATCTATATGCCGTTCGCTGAGCTGGTTGATATCGAGAAGGAAAAAGAGCGGTTAAAGAAGGAAGAGGAGCGGCTGACCAAAGAGCTGGCCCGCGTAAAGGGAATGCTGAGCAACGAGAAGTTCGTAAGCAAGGCACCGGCGGCCAAGCTGGAGGAAGAAAAGGCCAAACTGGAAAAGTATACACAGATGATGGATCAGGTGAAGGAGCGCATTGCTCAGTTAGGCGAGTAACCTGTCCCCACAAATAAATTTTTATAAGAAAAGAGTCGAACCCGGCGGAAATCATTCTGCTGGGTTCGACTCTTTTCTTTTTGGAAGGCGGAAAGTACTCCCGGGCTGTATTTGGCAGAAGGAGGTCCGTCTGCCAAATACAGCCTGGAATCCGGACACGAGCCGGCGGAGTTGTGATCAGGAGAAAAACGGCAGGAGCAAATGTATGTTCGAATATAAACTGTCGAAAAAGGAAGAAAATACCGGGAAAAAGGCGATGAAAAACAGGAATCAGGGCCGTAGATTTGACAAAATCTGAAGGTCTCTCTGACTATAATGTTCATACAGGGCAGGAGGTGAGAAATCTTTTCGTGACGGTTGACTTATATATTGATGTGTTTTTTGTTATAAACATGATCCTGGATTATCTTGTGCTTTCCATAACCGGAAAGGTGATGAGATACCGGGCGGGCAGATACAGAAAATTGGCAGGCGCTGCTTTGGGAGCAGCCTGGGCCGCCTTATGCGCGGCATTTCCGTCCATTCCCCCCGCAGTCTCTTTTTTTATGACCTACGCAGTGGTCAGCTGCCTGATGGTGGCGACTGCGTTTGGTGTAAGAAAAAAACGGGAGATGGGCAGGGCAGTAGCCTGCCTCTATCTGGTAACCGTCATGATGGCCGGAGTCATGCAGGTTCTCTACCAGCATACGATGGCCGGTTATTATATAGAACAGATCCTTCGCGGAAACAGCCGGGCGGCCATGCCCTTTTACCGGCTTCTGCTGCTGGCTGCTGGCGCATATTTTGGCGTGAGGGGTGTGTTGGGCTTCGTTCTGGAGGCCAGAAAGAACCGGAATCACTTTTATGAAGTGACGATGCATTACAGAGGGCGGAAAAAGACGGTGACGGCGCTTCTCGATACCGGAAACCGGCTGTATGAGCCCGTGACGCACCGGCCTGTCCACGTGGTGACCTACGAGGCGCTTAAAGAGCTGTGCGAGAGTGTGTCCTCTGTTATTTACATTCCTTTCGGGAGTGTGGGAAAGAAGGAAGGCGTAATGCCCGGGATTTTCCTGGATGAAATGGAAATACGCCAGGGCAGTGACGTGAAAATTATAGAAAAGCCTCTGGTGGCTGTCTGCCGCCGTCCCCTGTGTGCAGACGGGGAATACCAGATGCTTCTGCATGAAGATTAGTTTCCGCGTTCAAAAGTGGTGTGATCCATTTTTGAATGCGGAAGCATCCGGCGGATGTGCAGCGCGCCCCAAGGCATTATGTCATGCATGCATGACAGCGTTCGCACCAATTCGCCGGGAGAATTGATTAAAAAGGAGAGATTACCGATATGATATTAAAAGTTTCCGTACCAAACCGTTTCCAGTTTAAAGCCGTACCAACCTTTAAGACGCTGATGATGCCGAAGCAGGGAGAGATTCATTACATCGGCGGAGCCGACATTCTTCCGGCCCCGCTGGATAACGAGTCCGAAGCGAGAGTGATAGCCATGCTGGGAGGCGAAGATGACCAGAGCGCGAAATCGGAGCTGATCGAACATAATCTCCGCCTTGTCGTCTACATAGCCAAAAAATTTGACAACACCAGCGTCGGCGTGGAAGACTTGATTTCCATTGGAACCATCGGCTTAATCAAGGCGATCAATACCTTTAATCCCGGAAAGAACATCAAACTGGCCACATACGCCTCCCGCTGTATTGAAAACGAAATTCTCATGTATTTACGGCGCAATAACAAGACGAAGATGGAGGTTTCCATCGACGAGCCGTTAAATGTGGACTGGGATGGAAATGAGCTTCTGCTGTCCGATATCCTGGGAACAGACGAGGATGTGATCTATAAGGACTTAGAGACCGAGGTGGAGCGAAATCTTTTAAATTCCGCTATCAGCCGGCTGAGCCCGAGGGAGAGAAAGATCGTGGAGCTTCGTTTCGGCCTGTCGGATGAGGAGGGGGAGGAGATGACCCAGAAAGAGGTGGCCGATTTGCTTGGAATCTCCCAGTCCTATATTTCCCGTCTTGAAAAGAAGATTATGAAGAGACTGAAAAAAGAAATTGTGCGTTTTGAATAATGACGGGAATAAATACTTATCCGTTTTTCTTTTAAAATAATTCCATCTATAGTATAATCAGAAATGTGGCACGTCGGAGAGGCAGCAGGCTTTCCGGGTGCCATTTTTTATGATATATTTCAATAGATTTTCGCAACTTTTCTGCTGCAGAAAACGTCTAACAGACAGAAGAGGAGAGAGGAGGAAAAATATTTGAAGAAGAATATAGAAGCTGAAGCTGAGCAAATACTCCTGACCAATTATGAAAAGTATTATCGTCTCGCCTACAGCTATGTCAATAACGAACAGGATGCGCTGGACATTGTCCAGGAAAGTGCGTATAAGGTGATGAAAGATATCAGTAAGGTGAGGGAACCGGATTATCTGTCCACCTGGATCTACCGTGTGGTGATGAATACGGCCGTTGATTTTCTGAGAAAGAGACAGAAGGAGAGCATCGGCTTAGAGGGTGTGGAGATTCCCCATGAGGATGTCTATCACGAGGATGATCCCATGGAACTGCTGAAATCACTGGAGGAAAAGGACCGCACCATTGTCGTGTTAAAGGTAATCGAGGAACTGAAGCTGGAAGAAATCGCTGTGGTGCTGGACTTAAATATTAATACGGTTAAGGCAAGGCTGTACCGGGCGCTGAAAAAACTGAGAATTGAACTGGAGCCAAAGATGTCATAGAAAGGGGTCTTTATAGATGGAAAATGACGGCAGAAGCAAATTAGAACAGTTAAAGGAAGCATATCATACCATCCTGGTGCCGGCTTCGGCCAGGGAAAGCATGATGGCAGGAATCGAAAAGGCAAAGAAAGAAAAGAGGAGGAGAAACGTGATACAGTTTACGAAAAAGACAGGACTGACAGCCGCGGCCGCGCTGTTTGCCATTACAGTAATGGCAAATGTAAGCCCTGCGACTGCAAACGCTATGGAAAATATTCCGGTGATCGGAACCATCGCCAAAGTGGTGACCTTCCGTACCTTTGAAGATACAAAAAATAATTATGAGGCAAAGATTGACATCCCGCAGGTATCGATCGGAGATCAGTCCAGTGCAGAGGTCAATAAGTCGATCGAGGAGTATGCAAACCAGCTGATTGGCGAATACGAGAAGGAGGTAACCGGGGATCTTGCAGGTGATGGCCACTACTCTGTGACGTCCACGTATCAGGTCGTGACAGACAATGAAAAATATCTGTCCCTGCGTATCAACACGACTGTGATTATGGCCAGCGGAGCAGAATATGTGAAGATTTTCACGATAGATAAGGCGACCGGACAGGTAGTAACCCTGAAGGATTTATTTCGGAATAAAGCGGATTATGTTAAGGCTCTCAGCGATAATATAAAGGAGCAGATGAGGGAACAGATGGCGGCGGACGATTCGAACAAGTATTTCTTTGAATCCGGAGAGGATGCTGCAGATGATTTCGATCAGATCACAGGAGACGAGAGCTTTTACTTTAATGAGAACGGAGAACTGGTGATTGTGTTTGATGAATACACTGTGGCGCCGGGATATATGGGAGTTGTGGAATTTACGATTCCGAAATCCGTGACAGGCGACAGTTTCTGATTTACCCCGCGGCGTGCAAAGGAGAGACGGAAGCAGCAAAACAGGGTGGAGACTGAAGAGGTTATAAAACAGGATATAGAACGAAACAACAGGCAGCTGGAGGAAAATCCGGCTGCCTGTTGCGTACCATCCTTTGCAGTGATATAATTTTCCGGCCGGGAAGCTGAAACTTTTTGCCGTCTGTGTTTGTCAATAGAGCAGATGGAAACAAATGCAGCACAGCATGCCTGTGAAAGGAGACAGAGGACGAACTATGGAACACGATCATTACGACATTGTGGTAAATTATATTATTGCAAATCAGAAAAAGTTTTACAGGCTGGCCTATACCTATGTCAGAAACGAAAACGACGCGCTGGATATCGTTCAGAATGCCATCTACAGCGCGCTGGAGCATTACGGGTCAATCCGGGAGATCTCTTATATAAAAACCTGGTTCTACAGAGTGCTGGTTCATGAGAGCCTAAATTATATCAGAAAAAAGAACCGGGAAATCGCAAGCGGGGAACCGCTGGGCGAGGAGGCCGCCTATGTGGAACCGGGTTACGAAGAGACGGAGGGCTTCTTTGAAGAACTGGACCGTTTACCGGCAGATACCCAGAATGTAATCAGGCTGAGATTTTATGAGGAGATGTCACTGCAGGAAATTGCGGAAGTGATGGAACTGAGTGTAAACACTGTAAAGTCGAAATTGTACAGAGGGCTTAAATCATTAAAGGAGGAGCTGGTGATATGAGCAGATTGAAGGACAGCAAGAACGTATACGACAATATTCCAATCCCGGACCGGCTGGAGGAGACCGTGGCCTCGGCCATTGAGCAGGCCGCTGCGCGGAGGAAAGAAGACCATGGAGTCCCGGATCAGCCGGTGACAGAGAAACGGAACCGGAAAAAATGGAGAAGGCGGGGTAAAATGGTATCCGGCTGCGGACTGGCCGCGGCAGCCGCGCTGACGGTGGTGGCAGCCGTCGGAGTCAACACCAGTCCGACGTTTGCTGAAGAAATGCAGGGGATACCGGTGATTGGAGCTATCGTAAGGCTTTTTACCGCAGAATCATGGCAGTCCGACACCGGAGATGCCGGAATCTCGGTGGATGTTCCGGGGATTGAGATGATTCGCGGTGACACGAAAAATCTGGCGGACGAGGTTAATGAGGAGATCAAGGCGAAGTGCGACGCCTACGCGGCCGCGGCCGTAGAACGGGCGAAGGAGTACAAAAAGGCATTTCTGGATACAGGCGGAACGGAAGCGGAGTGGAAAGAGCATGATATCCGGATTCGCGTATGGTATGAACTGAAAAGCCAGGATGATTCCCATCTGTCTTTTGCGGTAAGCGGATCCGAAAACTGGGTTTCCGCCTACAGTGAAACGTATTACTACAATATCAGTCTTACAGACGGAGCGTATCTTACCCTGGAAGACCTTTTAGGGCCGGATTACATCGAAAAGGCGAATGAGAGTATACGTGCCGCCATCAAAGAGCGGGAGGCTGATTCCGGTGAGGAGTTCTTTTCAAAGGATGAGGGCGGATTTGTAACGGTGACGGCGGATACTCCGTTTTATATCAATGAGAAAGGCAATCCGGTTGTCGTCTTTGAAAAGTATGAGATCGCGCCTGGGTTTATGGGAAGGCCGGAGTTTGAGATCGAAAGGGAGGTGGATAAGAGCGGTCTCTCTGAAGATACGCTTGACATACAAGGTCTATCGTGATAGACTTTAAATGAAGGACTACTACGATAGACCAACGTCAGGCAATGCTGTAGATTTCAGGGAGGCATATGAATGGAAGAAAAGAAAAAAACAGAGGAAAAGAAGCAGACAGAAGAAAAGAAACTGTATGAGAGCGAATACCGTTTCATGAACGTAATCTGGGATAACGAGCCTGTGAATTCCACAGAGCTTGTAAGAATCTGCGGGAAAGAGCTGGGCTGGAAAAAGTCAACCTGCTATACGGTCCTGAAAAAACTGGCGGGCCGGGGCTTTGTAAAGAATGAACAGGCTGTCGTATGCTCGCTGATTCCCAGGGAAGAAGTCTTAAAGTACGAGAGCGAGACGGTAGTGGACAGAAACTTTGACGGCTCCCTGCCCGCCTTTGTGACTGCCTTTTTAAAGGACAGAAAGCTGACAGAGAAGGAAGCGGAGGAGCTTAGACAGATGATAGAAAAGGCGGTGAAGTAATGGCTGGGAATCAGGTGATGATCACTCTTTTGAACATGAGTATGACTGCGGGTTTAACCGCCCTTTTTGTGATGGCTCTGCGCCTGCTGTATAAGAGGCTTCCCAAGCGGTTTTCCTGTGTGCTGTGGATGGTGGTGATCTTCCGGTTCCTGTGCCCGTTTTCCCTCCAGTCGGCGTACAGCCTGCTGCCGTTTTATTCGAATCCCCTGGAGCAGCGGATCGTTTATGAAGCGACGCCTTCCATCGATTCGGGAGTCTTTTTTATAGACCGCCCCGTCAACCAGGTTCTGGAACAGACCATGGCGGCATCGAATCACGTTACGTCGGTCAACCCGATACAGATCCTTCTGTTTGTGATGCTGGTGGTCTGGGAGGCAGGAATGCTGGCTTTCTTCCTCTGCCATTTCGCAGGCTATATCCGGCTGAAATGGAGGCTGGGAACGGCGGTGAAGATTCAGGAGGCCGATCCTGGTCAAGGAGCCGGAACATGCAGGAGACCGGAACACGCAATCTATGAGTCGGACCGGATTCCCGGCGCTTTTGTCATGGGAATCTTCCGTCCCGTGATCTATCTGCCGGCCAATTTAACGGAGATTGAACGGGAGTGTATCCTAAGACATGAACGGATCCATATCCGGCGTCGGGACTATATTGTCAAGCTTTTGGGTCTTCTGATGGTCATGGTACACTGGTTTAACCCCATCGCCCACGTAAGCTTCCGGCTGTTTTGCAGGGACATGGAGATGTCCTGTGATGAGGCGGTGGTAGGCCAGCTGGGAGAGGGCGGAAAGAAGCAGTACTCACTGGCGCTTCTGTCAGCAGCGGAAAAAGGAAACGGGGCGCGTCTGCCTCTGGCGTTTGGGGAGAGCCATACGAAATCAAGAATAAAGAATGTGTTGAACTATAAGAAAGCAGGCCTCTGGATCACGCTCTGCGGCGTGACTGTAACGGCTGCAGCGGTATTGTGCCTGTTGACTGTCCGGGAAAAACCTGCGGCTTCGGCGGTCTCCATCATTGGAGGCGGAGACGGTCCTACCAGTATCTTTATTGCGGGAAAGGATGACGGCGAGACTCCGGAGATGCCTGTGGAACTGCCGGATACTTCCTGGCTGGCCGGACAGGTTTTGGGAAAAGGGATCGAAAGTACGATTACCATCGATTATGCCTCCAAGGATCAGATTATATTTCATGGAAGCTGCGGCCTGTTCAGTTTTCAGCTTGAAGACGGAAAATGGATGCCGAATTTATTCATCGGACCGGATGATGCGGGAACCGTTGATTTAGAGGCGGTGACCAGTGCGCTCGATGCGGGGAAAAAGGAACCGGAATCAGAGGACAGCGTCCATGCAGAGGATTCTTTCATCGGCCGGAATCCGACCGCCGGGAGTTCTTTCATCGACTACGATGTGACGAAGCTTGCCGATGGAAGCATTGCCGTGCTCGGAGGAATGGGGACGTCCCCAGGCAGCGGAGAACTGACGGGAAAGCTGGTGGATGTATTTTACGGATGGTACCATCCGGATGATATGGTGATGCATCAGGTTTACTTATTTGCCGAAGACGGCACAATGGCGGAGAATAACAGCGGAGAGATCGAAGAGAGACGGTATTTGTTTACAACTGACGGCGCCGATTACTTTCTGAGAACTCCGCAGACGGCTCTGGAATTTGAACTGCAGGACGGAAAAGAACCGGAAAGCCTTCATTTTCCATATGACCGGCTGGAACTGGTGAGAGATGAGGGAGGATATACACGGGTTCTGGATCCTATGGTGATCATGGGACAGCCGGAAAACCAGAAGATGGTTCTGGCAGAAGGCAGGATCTATTATTACGGAGCCGGGAAGGCGGATCTTATGAGCTTTAAATCTCAATCGCTGATTGGAATCCGTACTGACGGCAGTGACCGCCGAGTGGCAGGAATCGACTACTCTGTGTGCAGGGGATTGTCCTATGACAACGGCTATCTCTATTATGAAGGATGGAAAAATGCCATGGAGTTTCCGCGCCCGATCTACCGCATGAAGCCTGATTTCAGTGAGATAACGAAACTCGGAGATTTTAACGGAAACTTAATAAGCGTGGTGGATGGAACCTTTTATATGCTGAGCGCCGAAAAACCGGCCATCGTACTGACACGGGAAGGCCGTTTTGATGAGGTTATGTATTACGATAAGTGCGGTTATGATGCAAAGAACTATGAGTGCGTGGCGGCGTCCGCGGCAGACGGGAAGCTCACGATGAAGTTCGAGAATCTGTCGGGAAACCGGGAGTATGTGAATTACGAGATTCCGCTGGCTCCCAAAGATACGTGGGAGAAGACTGCTGTCAAAAAGAAATAGCAGAAAGAAGCAGATAATCCGGGCTCCAGGAGAATCTGCTTCTTTTCTTTTGGTGCTGATGTAGTTTTCTCTATCTTTTACGAAAGGCAATTACGAAAGGTATCCCTTCATACTTTTAAGCGCATTTTTTTCGAGCCGGCTGACCTGGGCCTGGCTGATGTGAATCTCCTCCGCCACCTCGGTCTGGGTTTTGCCCTCGAAGAAGCGCATGTCGATAATGTGACGTTCCCGCTCAGGAAGGCGCTTCATGGCCTCATTTAAGGAGATGTCCTCCACCCAGTTCTCTTCCAGATTCTTCTTGTCGCTGATCTGATCCATGACAAAGAGTGGATCGCCGCCGTCAGAATATACCGGTTCGTAGAGGCTGACTGGATTCTGAATGGCATCTAAGGCGTAAGTAATGTCCTCCTTACTGACGCCGATTTCATCAGCAATTTCCATGATGGTAGGTTCTTTTAAATTCTTCTTCATGAGATTTTCTTTTGCATAGATGGCTTTATAGGCGGTGTCACGCAGAGAGCGGCTGACACGGATCGAATTGTTGTCCCGAAGATAGCGGCGCACCTCGCCGAGAATCATGGGAACGGCGTATGTGGAAAAGCGTACGTTCTGTGTTATGTCAAAATTGTCAATGGCTTTGATCAGGCCTATGCAGCCAATCTGGAATAAGTCGTCCACATTTTCGTTACTGCCTGAAAAACGCTGTATGACGCTGAGAACCAGTCTTAAGTTACCCTTAATATATTCCTCTCTGGCTTCCATATCACCATCCAGGATCCTCTTAAATAAGGCTTCTTTTTCTTCGTTGTTTAAAAGGGGCAGCTTTGAAGTGTTAACGCCGCAGATCTCTACTTTGTATACAGGCATGTCTTTCCCTCCGCATCATTCTTTTTAGTCATAAAGGAATGATGTACTTATTCGGAGGCTTTTATACGATGCCAGATTTAAATTTTATTTCCATTTTCTGGCGGCGGTCCGTAAAGTGCCTGTTTATCGCAACGTCTCGTGCTTCAGGTGCGCGAATGAGCAGATAAACGGTTTTGGCCGCCGCATGATCTACGGATTTTATTTGTTTTTTTCGTAAAGAATGAGAAGGCCTTTTAATAAAAGTGCCTCATCGTAATTGATTTTATGACGGCAGAGCGGGAGGACGGAAGGGGCCAGACCGCCTGTGGCTACGAGGCTTGCGGCCTGTCCCAGCTCTTCTTCCATGCGGTCGATGATGCCGTCAATCATAGCGGCATTGCCATAGAGAATTCCGTTTTTCATACAGTCGATGGTGTTCTTGCCGATGACCCGGGCCGGCTTATTTAATCCGATGTATGGAAGCTGGGCAGCCCGGCTGCTTAAGGAATCCAGAGAGACGCGCAGCCCCGGGAAGATGATGCCGCCCGTATAATTTCCGGACTTATCGATGACGGACATGGTGGTAGCGGTTCCCATGTCGATGACTATGATGGGAGCCGGGTAATCCTTAAGGGCTGCCACAGCGTCCACGATCAAGTCGCTTCCCACGGTCTTCGGATTGTCCATGATGATATTAAGTCCCGTTTTCATGCCGGAGCCAACCAGCATGGGCGTCTTTCCGGTGATCTTCTTAACCGCGGAGAGAACCACATCCGTGAGCGGCGGGACGACGGAAGAGACGACGGCTCCTTCAATCGAGGAAATCGGCAGATTATGAATTGCCATGATGTCTTTGATATTAACTGCGTATTCCAGGTCCGTCTTCCCCTGGTTCGTGGTGACACGTTCCACAAACCAGGTACGGCTGTTATCGATACCGCCGATTACAATATTGCTGTTTCCCATGTCTATTGCTAAAATCATAAAGGTAACTCCTTTCCAAAATTTAGAGGTTATGGTATACTATGAGCACTTAGTGAGGTTTTTCACGAGTTTACCACATTTCAGGCAAAATAACAATGTAAGCAGGAATAAAAAGAAGCGAGGCAGGAGGCACTTATGCTGAAAGGAAAACATGTTGTACTGGGAATTACGGGAAGTATCGCGGCGTACAAGACGGCCGGACTGGCCAGTATGCTGGTGAAAAAGGGCTGTCATGTCCAGGTGCTGATGACAGAGAATGCGACTAATTTTATCAATCCGATCACATTTGAGACGCTGACGGGAAACAAATGCCTTGTAGATACCTTTGACCGGAATTTTGAATTCAGCGTGGAGCATGTGGCGCTGGCGAAGCAGGCGGATGTGGTGATGATTGCTCCGGCTTCCGCCAATATCATTGCAAAGCTGGCACACGGACTGGCCGATGATATGCTGACCACGACCGTTCTGGCCTGCCGCTGTAAGAAAATCATTGCGCCGGCCATGAATACGAACATGTATGAAAACCCGGTTGTTCAGGATAATATAAAGATTTGTGAAAAGTATGGGATGGAAGTGATCAAACCGGCGGTGGGCTACTTAGCCTGCGGCGATACCGGGGCTGGAAAGATGCCGGAGCCGGCCGAGCTGTTTGATTATATAGAGAAGGAGATCGGGGCGCAGAAGGATCTGGAAGGCAGAAAGATTCTTGTCACAGCAGGGCCTACAAGGGAGGCGATCGATCCCGTCCGTTATATTACCAACCATTCTACCGGCAAGATGGGCTATGCCGTTGCAAAGGCTGCGGCACTGCGCGGAGCCGATGTGACGCTTATAACCGGGAAGACTGACACGCCCAAACCTCGCTTTGTAAAGCTGATCGAGATCGAAAGTGCCAGAGACATGTTTGAGGCGGTGACGAAAGCGGCGGCGGAACAGGATATTATCATCAAGGCAGCTGCAGTAGCAGACTACCGGCCGAAATCCGCAGGCACGGAAAAGACGAAGAAGACGGATGGCGATATGGCGATCGAGCTGGAGCGGACCGACGACATTTTAAAATGGCTGGGGGCGCACCGGAAGGAAGGCCAGTTCCTCTGCGGATTTTCCATGGAAACCCAGAATATGCTGGAGAATTCCAGGGTTAAGCTGGATAAGAAGAATATAGATATGATTGTGGCGAATAATCTGAAGGTGGAAGGCGCCGGTTTCGGCACAGATACGAATGTTGTAACCATCATTACGAGAGAGCGGGATCTGGAGCTGGAGAAGATGACGAAGGAAGAAGTCGCTGACCGGCTGCTGGATGAAATTCAGGCTATAACAGCAGAAAAATAAGAGTAAAGGAAAAAGGGGAAATCAACATGAATACAGAGAAAAAAGAAATTATTGTGCCGGGGCAGCTGACAGGACCGGCTTTGCTTACCGGATATCTGATAAAAGAGGTGAGCGTGGCACCGGACAGAAAGCGGCCGGCAGTGATCGTCTGCGCCGGAGGCGGATACTGGCAGAGATCGGACCGGGAGAGTGAGCCCCTGGCGCTTCAGTTTATGGCTATGGGCTGTCATGCTTTTATTCTCGATTACAGCGTTGCTCCCAACCATTTTCCAACTTCAGTGAGAGAACTCGGGGAAGCGGTCGCATATATCAGGGAACACGCGGCAGAGTGGAAGGTGGATCCTGAAAAAATCATTGCGTGCGGTTCTTCTGCCGCCGGTCACCTGGTCTGCAGCCTCGGCGTATTCTGGAACCGGGAGCTGGTCTATGATGCGATTGGCAGAACACCTGAGCAGATCCGCCCGGATGGTATGATCCTGTGCTATCCGGTCATTACAGGCGGCGAGTACGCACATGAAAATTCCTTTAAACGGCTCCTGGGGGACGATGTGACCCAGGAACAGAGAGATGCTGTTTCCCTGGAGAATTTCGTGACGGAAGAGACGCCGGGGGCATTTATCTGGCATACGTATACGGACGAAACCGTTCCGGTGGAGAACAGCCTTCTTCTCGCTGCCGCTATGAAGCGGAAGAATGTCAACTTTGAACTTCATATCTATCCAGTCGGCGGGCACGGGCTTTCACTGGCCGATGAGGAGACGGCAGGTAACGGCTTCCAGGTGGTGGAACAGTGCCAGAGCTGGATTCCTCTCGTGAAAATGTGGCTGAAACATCTGTAACAGACATTTGGAAGCATCACCACATGAATCTTGACTTTGTAATGGAATAATAATACAATAAATAAGATTGACACGAATAATTGGAGGAAACATTTTGTCGAATATAACTGAAGAAATAAAGAAGAGAAGAACCTTTGCCATTATATCCCATCCGGATGCCGGTAAGACGACACTTACGGAGAAGTTTCTGCTTTACGGAGGCGCGATCAACCTGGCGGGCTCTGTTAAGGGGAGAAAGGCGGCAAAGCATGCGGTCTCAGACTGGATGGAGATCGAGAAGGAGAGAGGTATTTCCGTTACCTCCTCGGTAATGCAGTTTAATTACGACGGTTACTGCATCAATATCCTGGATACCCCGGGGCATCAGGATTTCTCGGAGGACACATACCGAACCCTTATGGCGGCGGATTCCGCGGTCATGGTCATAGATGGATCCAAGGGTGTCGAGGCGCAGACGATCAAGCTGTTCAAGGTCTGTGTTATGCGCCACATCCCCATTTTTACTTTTATTAATAAGATGGACCGGGAAGCCAGGGATCCGTTTGAACTGATGGATGAGATCGAGACGGTGCTGGGAATCCGTACGTGTCCGGTCAACTGGCCGATTGGCTGCGGCCATGAGTTCAAGGGTGTTTACGACAGAAATAAAAAGACGATCACGACCTTCCAGGCTGCAATGAACGGGCAGAAGGCAGTCGATGCCACTGAGGTGCTGTTGGGTGATCCGCAGGTAGACTGGCTGATCGGAGAGGATTACCACCACCAGCTGATGGAAGATATCGAACTGTTAGATGGGGCCAGTGACGAGCTGGATATGGATCGTGTTGGAAAAGGCGATTTATCTCCGGTATTTTTCGGCTCAGCGCTTACGAATTTCGGCGTTGAGACGTTTTTACAGCATTTCCTTCAGATGACGACAACGCCGCTGCCGAGACTGGCGGATAAAGGCGTGATCGATCCGTTTGAGGAAGAGTTTTCGGCCTTCGTATTCAAGATCCAGGCGAACATGAATAAGGCTCACCGCGACAGAATCGCATTTATGCGGATCGTATCCGGAAAGTTTTCCGCCGGTATGGAGGTAAACCACGTGCAGGGCGGCAGGAAACTCCGGCTGTCCCAGCCGCAGCAGATGATGGCGCAGGACAGAAAGATCGTGGAGGAGGCATACGCGGGGGACATTATCGGCGTTTTCGATCCGGGGATCTTTTCCATCGGGGACACGCTGTGTCTGTCCAATGAAAAGTTTGAATTTGAAGGAATCCCCACATTTGCGCCGGAGCATTTTGCCAGAGTGCGCCAGATGGATACCATGAAGCGGAAACAGTTTATAAAGGGCGTGAATCAGATCGCCCAGGAAGGCGCCATCCAGATTTTTCAGGAGTTTAATACCGGTATGGAGGAGATCATCGTCGGAGTGGTCGGAGAACTGCAGTTCGAGGTTCTCACATACCGTCTGGAGAATGAGTACAACGTGGAGGTCAAGCTGGAGAAGCTTCCGTATGAATATATCCGCTGGGTAGAGAATAAGGATGAGATTGATGTGGCGAAGATTCAGGGAACCTCCGATATGAAGCGCATCAAGGATCTGAAGGATAATCCGCTTCTGCTGTTTGTAAACAGCTGGAGCGTGGGCATGGTCCTGGAACGGAATCCGGGCCTTAAACTCAGTGAGTTCGGTAAAAACTAATAAACAGATCAACAAGGAGGCAGCAGATATGAGTAAGATTGATGTAGTCAGGGCAGCGATGGTAGAAGCCATGAAGGCGAAAGACAAGCAGAGGAAAGATGCATTATCCATGCTTCTTTCTGCACTGAAGAATTTCGAAATCGATAAAAAGGATCACACGCCGATTACCGAGGACGAGGCAAATGCAGTAGTAAAGAAAGAGATCAAGCAGTCTCAGGAGACGTATGACACCGCGCCTGCGGACCGGGATGACATCCGCGAGGAGGCAGCTTACCGTCTGTCGGTCTACAAGGAATTTGCGCCTGAGGATATGAGCGAAGAGCAGATCCGCGAGATCGTCACAGCTGTGTTGGCTGAGCTGGAGATCGAAAAGCCGGCGCCTTCAGACAAAGGGAAAATCATGAAAGTCCTGATGCCGAAGGTAAAAGGCAAGGCGGACGGCAAGGCTGTCAATGAGATTCTGGCTTCCATGATGAAATAAAAGCGGCGTAAGCGCTGCAGGAAAGGATAAGACATGTACAGAAAAGAGATTGAGGAGTTTGTCGAGGCACACAGACAGGAGATGCTTGAAGACATCTGTACTCTGTGCCGGATTAACAGTGAGAAAATGCCGTATAAGGAAGGCATGCCATACGGCGAGGGCGCGTTTACGGCGCTGGCTGAGGCTCTTTCCATGGCTGAAAACTACGGATTCTCCATTACGAATTACGATAATTACGTAGGAACCGTGGATTTGAATGAGAAAGAGAGCCAGCTGGATATTCTGGCCCATCTGGATGTAGTACCGGCCGGGGAAGGCTGGAAGGAGACGGAACCGTTTGAACCGGTGGTAAAAGGAGATAAGCTCTTTGGACGCGGTACCGCAGATGATAAAGGACCGGCAGTTGCCGCTCTCTACGCCATGAGAGCCGTAAAAGAGCTGGGAATTCCTCTTAAAAAGAATGCACGCCTGATCCTGGGAACCGACGAGGAGTGCGGAAGCTCTGATATCGCTCACTACTATGCAATTGAAAAGGAAGCCCCGATGACATTTTCACCGGACGGGTCCTATCCGGTGGTGAATACGGAAAAAGGCGGATTAAACGGTCATTTCACCGCTTCCTTTGCCCCGTCTGACGCGCTGCCGAAGCTGGTTTCCGTGGAAGCCGGTATTAAGGTCAATGTAGTGCCTGGAAAAGCCCGCGCCACCGTGCAGGGAATTGACGTGGAGGTCATGGAGAAGGCTGCTGAGGAAGTGAGCGGAGAAACCGGTATCCGTTTTGAATTCGATGTGGAAGAGGATGCGGCGACGATTACAGCCATCGGTGCAGGCGCTCACGCGTCGAAACCGGAAGAGGGCAACAATGCGCTGACAGGTCTTCTTGTCCTGATTCAGAGACTGCCGTTTGCGCCCTGCGAACAGATCAGTGCCATCGGCCGCCTTCTGGAGCTGATTCCTCACGGCGACACCTCCGGCAAGGCCCTGGGAATCGCCATGAGCGACGAACTCTCCGGAGATTTAACGCTGGCCTTCAGCCTGCTGACCATCTCCGACCGTGAACTGGACGGCACCTTTGACAGCCGCTGCCCGGTCTGCGCCACGAAAGAGAATGTTCTGGAGGTGGCTAAGGCAAAGATGGCGGAGAAAGGCTTTACGCTCTTAAATGACTCCATGAAGCCGCCTCATCACGTGGATGAAGATTCTGAATTTATCCGCACGCTTCTTCGCACTTATGAGGAGTATACGGGCCGTACGGGCGAGTGCATAGCCATCGGCGGAGGGACCTACGTCCATGAACTGAAGAACGGAGTGGCCTTTGGAGCTGCCATGCCGGAGACAGATAACCGTATGCACGGAGCGGATGAGTTCGCAGTCATCGAGGAACTCATCGTCAGTGCCAAGATGTTTGCACAGGTAATTGTTGATCTCTGTTCCTGACCAGTAACTTAAAATCCGTGAGTCTGACGAATTTATGCTTGACAAATGGTATGATATGGCGTAAAATACGCCTCATAAGTTAAAATCCTAGTCGAACTATAGGAATAGGCGAAGGGAGTAACCGCTATGAACCAGTTAAAAGCCATGCAGATGAATATGTACATGATGAACGGCATGATGATGTGCCGTATGTCAATGTGCGTAAAAAATCGAAAATGATATTTCATTTGTATGGATTGTGATTGGAGTTTATGGCAAACAGGGAGATTGAATCTTGAATCGCTGTGGTCGCAAGTCTGTGCAGGGCTTGCGGCCTTTTTTCGTAGCAGGAATAAAAAAGAAAGGAAACAAAAGACATGCAGTCATCAGAACCAATTATTCAGCTGGTGGGGCTGGGCAAGGAGTTTAGGACGGCAGGCGGACCGATCAAGGCGCTGGACGACATCAACTTAACGATCTGCCAGGGGGAAATATTTGGAATTATCGGCCTTTCCGGCGCAGGAAAGAGTACTCTGGTACGGTGCATCAATTATCTGGAGGTGCCGACTTCCGGCGAGGTTCTGTTTGAGAACAGAAGCCTGGCCTCCATGTCCGGACGGGATCAGAGAAAGGCGAGACAGTCCATGGGCATGATCTTCCAGCAGTTTAACTTACTGGCACAGAGAAATGTCATTCAGAATGTCTGCTTCCCCTTGGAGATCGCAGGCGCATCGAAGAAAGAGGCGAAAGAACGGGCCATGGAGCTTTTGGGGCTCGTAGGGCTTGCAGACCGTAAGGATGCGTATCCGTCCCAGCTTTCGGGGGGACAGAAGCAGAGAGTGGCGATCGCCAGGGCGCTGGCCACCAACCCGAAGATCCTTCTGTGTGATGAGGCCACCAGTGCTCTGGACCCCAACACCACAAAATCGATTCTGGCACTGTTAAAAGAAATCAACAAATCAATGGGAGTCACCGTGGTAGTAATCACCCACGAGATGTCTGTAATCGAAGCGATCTGCGACCGTGTGGCGATCATAGACCAGAGCCATATCGCGGAGGTGGGGAGTGTGACGGAGATCTTTTCCGAACCGAAGTCGAAGATCGGACGGCAGCTGATCTTAGGCGACGCGGCCGGACAGGCGGCAAAATTCGGAAAGTCCAGGAGGGTGAGAATCTCCTTCGACGGACGTTCCTCTTTCGAGCCGGTGTTATCCAATATGATCCTGGCCTGCAAAGTGCCGGTGAATATAATCCATGCAGAGACGCGCGACATAAGTGGAACCGCCATGGGGCAGATGGTGATCCAGCTCCCCGAGGAGGAGGTCGACGCAAACCGGGTAGTCAATTACTTAAAAACAGCTAAAGTACCATTTGAGGAGGTGACGGATTATGACATTTGATGCCGCTACATTTGATATGCTGAAGGCCGGGATCTGGGAGACGCTGTTTATGACCTTCACGTCGTCCTTCTTTGCCTATTTAATCGGTATTCCGCTGGGAATTATCCTGATTGTGACGGATAAGGATGGAATCCGGCCGGTTCCGTGGCTTCAGAAAATTCTCGGTCTGGCCATCAACCTGCTTCGTTCCGTACCGTTTATTATCCTGCTGATCATGGTGATTCCGATTACCAAAAAAATTGTGGGAACAACACTGGGAGCCAAAGCAGTGATTCCGCCGCTGGTAATTGCAGCCGCGCCTTATGTGGCGAGAGTCGTGGAGTCGTCCTTTAAGGAAGTGGATGCGGGAGTGATCGAAGCTGCCAAGTCCATGGGGGCTTCCACCATGCAGATTGTATGGAAGGTGCTCCTTCCGGAAGCGAAGCCTTCCCTGCTTGTAGGCGCCGCACTGTCAGTGACCACCATCCTGTCTTATTCGGCCATGTCCGGCTTCGTAGGAGGCGGCGGCCTGGGAGATATCGCGATCAAATACGGCTATTACCGCTATCAGACAGAGATGATGTTCGTGACGGTGGCAATTCTCGTTATTATTGTACAGATTATACAGGAGGCGGGCATGAAGCTGTCCCGGGTCAGCGATAAGCGAATCCGGTAGAAGGCGTAGTCTGGCTGTAAGATTCAGAAAGTAATGGCCGTAAGGCGTTACCATAGACACGATCACCCGCACGTTCTGCGCGCGAGTCACCGTATCACCAAAAAGCGCAGGAAACTGCACACCAAAAAGGAGGAAACAATTATGAAGAAATCACTTTACGTACTGGCTGCCGCGTTTTTTGCAGCGGGAGCACTGACCGCCTGCGGCGGAAACAACAAGGAAACGACTGCCGGGACGACAACAGCGGCTGTCACAGAATCCAAAGAGACGGAGAGCGCTGCACCGGCCGATGAGACAACGGCAGAAGCCGGAGAATTAAAGAAGCTGGTAGTTGGAGCTTCACCGGCGCCCCATGCAGAGATTTTAAAGGCGGCAAAGGACATTTTAAAAGAGAAGGGATACGATCTGGTAATCAAGGAGTATACCGATTACGTACAGCCGAATCTGGCGCTGGAGTCCGGTGACCTGGATGCCAACTATTTTCAGCATTTCCCATATTTAGAGCAGTTCAACCAGGAAAACGGCACAGATCTTGTATCCGCAGGTGCGATCCACTATGAGCCATTTGGAATCTATGCCGGAAAGACCGCTTCCCTGGCAGACTTGGCCGACGGAGCACAGGTTGCGGTACCGAACGACGTATCCAACGAGGCGAGAGCGCTTCTGCTGCTGGCCGACAACGGTCTGATCGAGTTAAAGGAAGGCGTTGGCCTGGAAGCGACAAAGAACGATATCGTAAAGAACGATAAGAACTTAAAGATCATGGAGATCGAGGCTGCACAGCTTCCGCGTTCTCTGGGTGATGTGGACATCGCCGTAATCAACGGCAACTACGCCATTGAGGCAGGCTTAAAGGTATCGGATGCGCTGGCAACCGAAGACTCCCAGTCGATCGCAGCAACCACCTACGGAAATGTCGTAGCGGTTCGCAAAGGCGAGGAGAAATCCGACGCAACTCTGGCTCTGATCGATGCGCTGACGAGCGAGACAGTGAAACAGTATATTGAAGATACGTATCAGGGTGCCGTAGTTCCGTTATTCTAAACGAAACAGGAAAATTCTGCTGTATATCATACCGTTTCGGATAAAAATGAATATGGTACAAAAAAGGGAGCAGATCAGGATAAAACAATCTGTTTCCTTTTTTGTGTACAGATTCGGGGACTCAATTTTATTTGGGACGAATTGGCAAGAAAAACTTAATTTTACAGATAGTGATTCGTATTGTATAATAGGTAAATATATACATAGTTACATACAGGAGGAATGGGAGGCAGGATATGGAAGACGACAGGCAGTACGAATACGATGGTCCTGATTCCGAGCGGGAACCAGTGCATGAGGAACCGGCGGCCATGGGAGAAAAGCCGGCAGCCGCTGGCGGAGCAGCCGCGGGCCGCTGCGAAGAACCAGGCGGTGGAATCGGACAGGGATTCGATGAAATGGAGCGGTATCCGGATCAATACAGCAGACAGCCTGAGGAATGGACGCAGGCCGGATATCAGCAGGAAGAAAACTATCAGGCCGGATATCGGCAGGAAGAGAATTATCAGAACGAATACGGACAGAACGGATACGGACAGAACGGATACCAGCAGCAAACCGGATATTACCGGGACGAGTACCGGCAGGCGGTAAATTCAGGATATAAGCAGCCGCAGAGACAGAGCAGCATGGCATTGGCCTCTCTTATCATGGGGATTATCGGGATCGTTACCTCCTGCTGCTGTTACGGCGGGCTGATTTTTGGCAGTCTGGGAATTTTATTTGCGCTGTTGTCGAAGGCAGGGGACACGATGGAGGGATACGCCAGGGCGGGTCTCATCACCTCGGTGATCGGGCTGTTTCTGGCGGCCATGGCTTTGATATTTGTGTTTGGAATCATGAGTTCATCCCTTCTGTCAGGAGGTGTATATTAATGAAGACAACATCGTCGGATCTTAAAAAACGCGCGAAGCTGACGCTCTCGGGCAACTATGGGACGGCTGTGGGAGCCATGCTGATTGTGGACGTCTTTCTGATCGTTATTTGCATGGTTTTTATCGGTGTATCGATGGCCGGTACCTTTTCAATAATTGGCGGAGCCGGCTACATTCGAAGCAGTATGACGCGCTCACTGGTCATGATGCTGGTGATCTATTTTATCGCCATCCTTTTGATTTATCTTGTGATGGCCGGAATCCGGAGAATGTTCTATCATATGAGTACAGGCCGGCCGTTTGCACTGGGGGACATGCTGTTTGCGTTTACCCACAGACCCCAGCGGTTTTTAGGCTTATATTTTATTAATATGGCATTCGGCATGGCTGCGGGGATTCCATACTTTGTGGTGAGTTTCTCCGCGCGTATTACAGGATATATTCCCATCCTGATGGCGCTTCAGTTTCTGATGTATCTGCTGCAGCTCATCGGAATTGTCGTGTATTCGCTGTACTTCAAGATGGCGGGCTACCTCCTGGTGGAGGACCCTGAGCGAACGGTGATCAGCTGTCTGCGGGAGAGCGCGGCTCTGATGAAGGGGAACAAGGGACGCCTGTTTTATCTCGATCTCAGTTTTATCGGAATGTATTTACTGGGGGCAGGATCCTTTGGAATTGGATTTTTGTGGATTTTACCGTATATGGAAACGACCATGATTCACTTCTATCTCGATATCAATGCCGGACGGAGGCAGGAAGAGGCCTGTTATGATCAGGAACCGTTTTATGACGGCAGCAGCGGCTTCTACGAGAACGTGACAGAGTAACAAATTGTATCACACACAGGAAATGCGCATAGAATACACTAAGGAATATAGAAGGTGCAGGCTATGCGCATTTCAGATCTCAAACAAAAAGAAGTGATTAATATCTGTGACTGTAAACGCCTCGGTTATGTGGGTGATGTGGATTTTGATATGGATACGGGCTGTCTCCTGGCGATTATCGTTCCCGGGCCGGGCTGCTTCTGCGGATTTCTGGTCAGAGAAAAGGAGTACATCATTCCTTACAGTGACATCTGTCAGGTAGGGCGTGACATCATCCTGGTGAAAGTAGATCTGGAAAAAACTGAGGAAAAATGCAAGATATAGTATAAGTTGTGCTTGCGAATCTATGGATTGTGGGGTATGATATACATAATTAAAAAGTAAGGGATCCGGAGCCGGGAAAACTGTGTATTCTGTTTTGCGGCTCCCGTATTCTGTACAAAAAAACAGTGGATTCCTCCGCTTTGCAGTGAAGGAGCGGGGAATCGCCAACAGGAGGATAGCGACGTGAAATGTCCATTTTGTAATGAAGCAGACACAAAGGTCATTGATTCAAGACCGGCAGATGACAACAGCTCCATCAGACGCCGCAGGCAGTGCGAGAAGTGCGGAAAGAGATTTACAACGTATGAAAAACTGGAGACTCTGCCGCTGATGGTAATTAAGAAGGACGATTCCAGGGAAGTCTACGAACGCTCCAAACTGGAAAAGGGAATCCTTCATTCCTGCCACAAACGTCCCGTTTCTTCCCAGCAGATTGATTCCATGGTGGATGAGATCGAGACGCAGATTTTTAATATGGAAGAAAAGGAAGTCTCCAGCGCTACGATCGGAGAGCTTGTGATGAAAAAGCTGCAGGAGGTCGATGAAGTGGCCTATGTCCGTTTCGCCTCCGTATATCGTGAGTTCAAGGATGTGAACACGTTTATGGAAGAGATCGGAAAATTATTGAAAAAGTAGGACGAGGTATGTTTAACAGATTTTATCCGGATGAAGACGTGGCCTCTGCGTATGATATTCCGTATGATGCTCTTTATAGAGAAGGAGTCAGAGGCGTAATTTTTGATGTAGACAACACCCTGGTGCCCCATGACGCGCCGGCGGATGAGAGGGCAAAGAACTTATTCTCTCATCTGCGGGCACTGGGCATGGACACCTGCCTGCTTTCCAATAACAAAGAGCCGCGGGTGGCAGCTTTTGCAGAAGCTGTCGGCGGCTCTAACTATATCTATAAGGGCGGGAAGCCGGGCGTGAAGAATTATAAGAAGGCCATGGAGCTGATGGGGACAGGCTTACAAAGCACGATCTTTGTGGGAGACCAGCTGTTTACTGACGTATATGGAGCCAAACGGACGGGAATTAAGAGCTTTCTGGTGAAGCCGATCAATCCCAGAGAAGAGATTCAGATTGTATTAAAGCGGTATCCGGAAGCCCTCATCTTATTTTTTTATCGCAGGGACAAAAAGAGGAGACAGTATGATAAGCGGAAAAAGTAAAGTTTGCGGAGTCATGGCGTATCCGGTGGAGCACTCCATGTCGCCGCTTATGCATAATTATTATTCGGAACAGACGGGAACAGATCTTGCCTATATCCCTCTCAAGGTAGAGCCGGGCTGCGTGGAAGCGGCGGTGAAGGGGGCTTATGCTCTCAATTTCACCGGTTTAAACGTTACGGTTCCTCATAAGCAGGAGGTCATGAAATATCTTGCGGAGATCGATGAGGATGCAAAGGCCATCGGCGCCGTCAATACGCTGGTACGGACAGAGGGCGGTTACAGGGGATATAATACGGATGCGGCAGGACTGAAACGGGCCATGACGGAGGCGGGAATCGAAATCCGCGACCGCTCCTGCATTCTGTTCGGTGCGGGGGGAGCGGCCAGGGCGGCAGCCTGTGTGCTGGCGAAAGAGGGCGCGGCTGTGATTTACGCTCTGAACCGGAGCGTGGAGAAGGCGGAAGCACTTTCGGAGATCATCAATGAGCGGTACGGCCACCGGGTGATGATTCCCATGGCGCTGGCGGATTACGGAAGGCTGGAAGGCAGCTCTTATCTGGCGGTTCAGACAACCAGTGTGGGGATGCATCCCAATGTGGACCATGCTCCGGTGGAGGACGAAGAATTTTATAGAAAGATCGACACGGCAGTGGATATTGTGTACACGCCGATGGAGACAAAATTCATGAAATACGTCAGAGCGGCCGGAGGCAAGGCCGTCGGGGGGCTGGACATGCTGATCTACCAGGGCGTGATTGCATATGAGCTGTGGAGTCCGGAGACCGTGTTTACCAGAGACATCATCGACGGCGCACGAGTCCTGATGCGGGAAGAACTGGAGGCGGCGCGATGAGGAATGTGATTTTGATCGGCTTCATGGGGGCCGGGAAGACGACTGTAGGAGAGCGGTACGGGAAGAAACACGGACTCCCCATGGTGGATACAGACTGGCTGATCGAGGAGCGGGCCGGCATGACGATCTCGGAGATATTTGCCAGAAAGGGCGAGGAAGAGTTTCGGAAGACAGAGACGGCGGTCCTTCAGGCGCTGCTTTCCGATACGCAGGAAAAGGTCATTTCCGTGGGAGGCGGGCTTCCTCTGCGGGAAGAGAACCGGAAGCTGTTAAAACAGCTTGGAACAGTGGTTTATCTGGAGGTGAATCCGGAGACCGTGTTAAAACGGCTGAAGGGGGATACGACAAGGCCGCTGCTGCAGGGCGGAGACGTGACACAGCGTGTGAAAGAGTTCCTTGCGGTCCGCGGTCCCATATACCGGGAGACGGCAGGCATGGTTGTGGATGTGAATGACAGGACCGTCGATGAGATTGTGGCGGAGCTGGAAGAAAGGATGGGATTTGAATGAAGTTACTTCTGTTAAACGGACCGAATCTGAATTTTCTGGGAATCAGGGAAAAAGGGGTATACGGCACGGAGGATTACGGATATCTGGTACGTATGATGAAGGAGAAGGCGGAAAGAGAAGGCCATGAGCTGGATATTTACCAGAGCAACTATGAGGGCGGCTTAATCGATAAGATTCAGGAGGCTTACTACAACGGGACAGAAGGGATCATCATCAATCCGGGGGCGTTTACGCATTACAGCTACGCTCTGAGAGACGCCCTTTCATCGGTGGAGATTCCCAAGGTTGAGGTACATATCTCCAATGTGCATAAAAGGGAAGAATTCAGGCATACATCCGTTACGGCACCTGTCTGCGACGGCCAGGTGGTGGGACTGGGACTGAAGGGATACGCCCTGGCCATGGACTATCTGACCGGCCGTGAATAGACCGGCCGACAGGTGCGGCCGGCGTCATGTATACAGAATTTGAAAAAAAGAGTTGAAAAAGGGATTATTATAGTATAGAATAAAAAGGATTAAGAGAATTTCAAGGAGGAATATCATTTATGATATCAGCGGGTGATTTTAGAAACGGTATCACATTAGAGATTGACGGTAATGTTTATCAGATTATGGAGTTCCAGCATGTAAAACCTGGTAAGGGTGCTGCATTTGTAAGAACTAAAATTAAAGACGTTGTAAACGGCGGTGTAGTGGAGCGTACGTTCCGTCCTACAGAGAAGTTCCCGGCAGCGAGAATCGACAGAGTGGACATGCAGTATTTATATGCGGATGGAGATCTTCATAACTTCATGGATACAAACACTTATGAGCAGATCGCACTGAGCCCGGAAGTAATCGGTGACGCGTTAAAGTTCGTGAAGGAAAACGATATCTTAAAGGTTTGTTCTTATAACGGAAAGGTATTCTCTGTTGAGCCTCCGTTATTCGTAGAACTGGAGATCACAGATACAGAGCCGGGCTTTAAGGGCGATACGGCACAGGGCGCTACGAAACCTGCTACCGTTGAAACCGGAGCTGTCGTTTACGTTCCTCTGTTTGTGGATCAGGGCGATAAGATTAAGATTGATACGCGTACTGGAGAGTATTTATCCAGAGTATAAGAACATGATGCGCTGCCCGCCCGGTAAGCCGGTTTCCCGGATGACCGGAGCGGGATTTGAGGGATTATGGTCCCGACGGCGTGAATGCAGGGAAAAGACGGTAAAAGAGACTGATAAATGCTGGCCTGGAGGCCAGGATTTGCCGCTCTCTTTTACCGTCTTTTTGTGTAACTGGAAAGTGTTCCTGTTACACAGAGTGAAACCATTGACAAAGTGGGCAATCGCGCGGTAAGCTGATAAGAAAGAGTGATGGGGAAAGGGAGGACTATATGTTTCGGATTTTGCTGGTGGATGACGAGGCTCAGGAACGGGATGGAATCCGGTTCCTGATCGAAAAATATAAGCTGCCGCTTACGGTGGTGGAGGCGCAGAACGGGCAGAAGGCGCTGGAGTATTTGAAAGAGCATCCGGTGGATATTCTTTTTACGGATGTGAAGATGCCTTATAAGGATGGTCTGGAGCTGGCGAAGGAGACGTTTCAGTTTAATCAGAGTATCCGGATTGTTATTTTCAGCGCCTACGGGGAGTTTGAGTACGCGAAGCGGGCCATGGAGGCCAATGCCGTCGATTATCTGTTAAAGCCGATCGAGCTGGATGAGTTTCTAAAGGTCATGCACAAGGTGATTGGCGGCCTGGAGCGGCAGAGGGAGGAGTCTAAGCAGGAACGGGAGCAGAGGGACGCTTCCATGAAACGGGTGTTTTGCAAGGCGTTTACGGGCGGAAGCGTGTCGGCAGCCGACCAGGAGATGCTTACGGAGTACTTTCAGAAGCTGGGGAAAGAGAGGAAAGTACTGGTAAGCCTGGAGAGCGGGCGGAACATTTTTGAGCAGCAGGAGGATGTCTTTTTGAAACTGCTCCATACGTATATCCGAATTCCCTGTGAGTATGTGAATCTCTATCCCGATTCATCGGTGGTGCTTCTGGCTGACGAAAACCGGATTGTGGGCGGAGAACTGCAGAAACAGCTGGAAAAGCTGGTCCGGGACGGAAAAACGCTTCTTGGGACAGAGATTTCCATTGTGGTCAGCCGGGAATTTGAGACAGTGGAAGAGATGAACCGGCAGATGGATGAGATCAGCCAGATTCGGAAGAATTTTTACGGAACGGGCGGAGAGATTACGTTTCTGTCAGAGATTGTATTGAATTCGGAGTATTATGCCGCGGAGGTGGAGCGGATCAAGGAACTGATGATCGGCGCCATCGGGGACAGAAATGATGATCTTGTGATCTTATATGGAGACCGGCTGGTGGAGACGATGGTGGGCGGCCATGTGGTCAGCCGGATCTATGTACATCACGTCTTTTACGATATTTTGTCAGCATTTTACAGCCAGTACGGGATTAATGACAAGCCCAGGCTCTTTGAGAGGGTGGAACGGCTGCTTTCCTATAAAGACGGGGAGGAGCTGGAGGTCAATTTCCGTGCGGTCTTAAACGAAGTGCTGGCTAAACGGACGGATGCTGCCGGAGACAGTCCGAGAATCGTGGAGCGGATTAAGAATATTGTCAGGGATGAATACCGGAATGACATCGGACTTGAGGATATCGCCGAGCGGGTGAATCTGGCCCCTGCTTACTTAAGCTACCTGTTTAAGAAGGAGACCGGGGCGAACCTGGTCAAATATATTACGGATTACCGCATGGAACAGGCCAGGAAGCTGCTGGAGGAGGGGGAACTGAAGATCGTTCTGGTGGCAAAGGCCTGCGGATATGAGAATCAGCCGTACTTTAACCGGCTGTTCAAAAACTATTACGGCATGACGCCCCGGCAGTACCGGGAGAAGAATGGAAAGCAGCAGGGATGAGGATGAAACGATTGCTGAACTGGTATTATGGAAGCGCTTCAATCCGGAAGAAACTGGTGATCAGCTATCTGCTGCTGATTACGGTCCCGATTCTGGTATTGGGAGTATACTCTTTTTCGGTGTCGAAACGCAATATGGAGAGGCAGACGGAGGAGACCATACGGAATAACGTGCGGCTGATGGCCTCTGATCTGGAAACCTCGCTGAAAAGAGAAAATGATAATATCAAATACTTATCTTATAACGCGAAATTCCGCCAGGTGCTGAAAAACAGCCGGGGAAACCAGGTGGAGGTGGCGCAGGTGCTCAACGAGGTGGTTGAGCCGATCTTCTGGTATTTTATCACCAGTGATAATAACATGAAGGGAATCGAAATCTATACGCCCTATGTGAGCCAGGAGGTGGGAAGCTTCTTAAAACCGGTGGGTGACAGCAGCGAAGAATCGTGGTATCAGTACCATCAGAAGAATTTCGGGACGCTGTGGACGTTTGAGAACGGCAGTATGTTTGCCACCAGGACGGTTCTGGATGCGCAGACGGCGTCAGAGCCCATCGGCGTGCTGAAGCTGACTGTCCATCCGGCGTCGGTTCTGGAGCCGATCTCCAATAATACATTTTTAAATAACGGAATTCTCCTTACCGATACGGAGGGTAAGACGATTTATTCCAGACAGACGGGAGCGGAACCGGCAGATCAGGCTGTTCTGGCCGGAGCGGAAGCAGGCAATCTGGCAGACGGCGACCAGGGAGAGTACATCGTGATGTCTGAGGCGATCAGTACCAGCGGATGGCGTCTTTATTACTATGTGACGAAAAGCGAAATCACGGGACAGCTGTATGAGATTCTGAAATCCACGCTGCTGATTGTGGGGCTGTGTCTGGCTGTCAGCCTGTTTCTGATCGGTATTCTCTCCAGGGTTTTAAGCAGGAGGATACTGGAACTGAAGGAGAGCGCGGAAAAGGTGGCGGAAGGGAATTTCAATCTGGAGCTTAACCATAACGATACCGATGAAATTGGAATCGTGTCAAAGAGCCTGCAGACCATGTGTGACCGTCTGAATGAGATGATTAACCGGGTCTACAAGGCAGAGCTGGAGAAGAAGGCCATGGAGTTAAAGGCGCTTCAGGCCATGATTAATCCGCATTTTCTGTACAACTGTCTCTCCAGCATCAAATGGAAGGCCATCCGCACCGGAAATGACGAGATCAGCGATCTCACAGGGCTTTTGGCAAAGTTCTACCGGACCAGTCTGAACGGAGGGAAACAGATTACCACTGTGGGAAGCGAACTGGAAAATGTAAAATCGTATGTGGAACTTCAGCGCATGACCCATGAGAACAGCTTTGATGTGGAGTATGAACTGGATGAGACGCTGTTTGAAACTTCCATGCCGAATTTCCTTTTGCAGCCGATCGTGGAAAATGCGATTGAGCACGGCATGAATTATCAGGAGGAGATTGAAGGAAGAGGGCGGCTGATCGTCCGGCTGGAGGAAGAGGACGGCCATCTGATCTTCAGCATTCTAAACAATGGACCCAGGGTGGAGCTGGACCGGCTGGAGGAGATCTTAAATACACCGGGCAGAGGCTATGGAATTTATAATATTGAAGAGCGGATCCGGATTTACTACGGTGCGGGCTGCGGTGTCTACGCCTCTGTCACGGCAGACGGTTATACCTGTTTTACGGTGCGGATTGGAAAAGAACTGAAGGAGCTGTCTGTATAGATGAGAAGTTCTAAAAATAGTACAAGGTTTCTAAAAAATTTGTTAAAAGATCTTCCTCCGGAAGATGATAAGATATAGGCATCAAAGCAATCACAACAAGGAGGAAGGTATCATGAAAAAGAAAGTATTAAGTGTTCTCTTATGTACAGCAATGACTGCTTCGGCTTTGGCAGGCTGCGGAGGCTCCGGGACGTCCGGGACGGAAGCGCCCAGGACAACGGGGGGAGAAGCCGTGACGGAGGCAGCCGGCAATACCGGTGACAAGGCGGGAACGGACAAGGCGAAGATTCGCATGACCTACTGGAACAGTGAGGATACGATGAAGGCGATGCTGGATTATCTGGCGGAGACACTTCCGGATGTGGAGATCGAATACCAGTTTATCGACAACTCCAATTACGATACCATCGTAGACACCCAGCTGTCGGCAGGAGAGGGGCCGGATATCATCTGTGAGTCTCCGGGATCTTCCTTAAAGCATGCGAGACTGGGATATTTAGAGCCGTTAAACGATCTGGGCGCCAAGTATTCCAGCGCGGGGACCAGCGTGTATTCCTATGACGGCAGCATCTACGCTCTGCCTGGGATCAGCTGGTTCGAGGGAATCTATTACAACAAGGCCCTGTTTGAGGAGAATGGAATCGCTTTGCCGACGACATTCGATGAGTATATCAGTGTCTGCAGGGAATTTAAGGAGAAAGGAATCACACCTCTGGCGGCAGGGCTGAAATCATGGGAGCCGATGTTAAAAAACTCCATGGCGTTCGTGACTGCTGAATACTTATCCACAGACGCAGGAAAGAATTTCGGTTCCGATTACCGCGAGGGCAAGGCTAAAATGGAAGGAACCTGGGATCCATACGTGGAAAAATGGTCAGAGATGATCACGGAGGGCGTTTATACCACAGATATGACGGGAATTGACCACGATCAGGCCTTAGAGCAGTTTGCAACAGGCGGCGCAGCCATGTTCTGCTCCGGACCGTGGGATTTAGACACCATCACAAGCAAGAACCCGGATCTTCAGATCGATATGATGCCGTTTTATGGTACGGCAAGGAGCGACGGATGGCTGATCGGCGGTCCCGGATGCGGCTTTGCAGTCAACAGCTCGTCTTCCAATAAAGAAGCAGCCATGAAGGTAGTGGAGGCAATCTCCACGGTGGAAGGCCAGAAGGCGCTGTGGGAAAACAATCAGGGCGGTTCCTCCTATCTGGAAGGCGCATCCTTCGATTTACCGGACGCCTATGAAGGCGTATCAGGAACTCTGGCCGCCGGCAATGTATACTGCCCGTGGAATGAATGGGGTGCGGCCGCCGGTGCTCATGAGACATACGGAACCGAGATGCAGAGCTACCTGTTGGGTTCCCAGGATTTAAAGACCACATTGTCGAATGTGGATGCGGCCGTGGCGGAGCTTTTGGAAAAGTAAGACCCGGCAGGTAACTGACGACCGATACCGATTATGGGAGCGGTAATCCATGCTGAAAAGAATATTGGCGTACGCATGGGTTACGCTCCCTTTTTGCGCCCATTTTTGGGCAAATTAAAGAGAAGGAGGGGTATGAAATGGAACAGATTCAAAGAAAAAAGAGGCAGGCAGGGACGCTGGGAAAGTATTTCTACGTGTTTATCCTGCCGGCTTTCGTCGTATATCTTCTGTTTTCCATCGTTCCGTTTTTATATACGTTTTACTACAGCTTCACCGATTATACGGATATGAATCCGGTCAACTTAAGCTTTGTAGGCCTTAAAAATTATATAAAGGTTTTCAATACGCCGCTGATGATTACGGCGATAAAAAACTCCGTGCTCTACGCTATTATGCTGACGTCGCTTCAGACCATACTTGCGCTGCCTCTGGCGGTGCTCCTGGATAAGAAGCTGAAGACCAGGAACCTGCTGCGGGCCGTATTCTTCTTTCCGGCTGTATTCAGTTCCCTGATTATCGGCTATCTGTGGAATTTTATCATGTCGTCGTCGGATTACGGCCTGATCAACAATCTGCTGCACCAGCTGGGGCTTGGGACCTTTAATTTTTTCACTGCTGACCGGGCGCTGTTTTCCGTCATTTTAACCCAGGCATGGCAGTGGACCGGCTGGGCCATGGTCATCTATCTGGCAAACTTACAGAGTATTTCACCGGATCTCTACGAGGCGGCGGATATCGACGGAGCCGGGGGAATCAAGAAATTCTTTTACGTGACGCTGCCGCTCATGTGCCCGTCAGTCAAGATCATCGTGGTAACCGGCTTAATCGGAGGTATGAAGGTGTTCGATATCATCTATTCCATGACATCGGGCGGTCCGGGCAATGCGACGGAGACCGTTATGACCGTCATGATGAAAAAGGGGATCTCGGATGGCTTTTACAGCACCGGATCGGCGTTCGGCGTGTGTTTCTTTGCTATCGTGCTGGTGATCAGCGCCGTAGTGACAAAATTAATGGGGAAATGGAGTGATTCGATACAATGACGAAGAGAAAAAGAAATTTATATATTCTGGAAGCAGTCATGCTCGTGATTGCGGTAATCTGGTTTATTCCGATATACTATCTGATCGTAACGACGCTTAAAAATCCCCAGGAGGCCACGGCCAATCCCCTGGGACTGCCGATTCACCTGGAAATCGGAAATTATATCAAAGCATGGACCAACATGCAGTTTCCGAGGGCGTTTGCCAACACGCTGTTTATCACGGCGACGGCTGTCGTCATCATCGTTGTGTTCGGCGCCATGGCCGGATACGCACTGGCGAGAACGAAGACGAAAATGGGAAACCGTATGTTTTTATTCTTCCTGGCCGGACTGATCGTGCCGTTTCAGATGAATATTGTCAGCTTATATAAGATCGTAAAGAGCCTTCATTTGATGAACACTCCGTTTGCAGTGATTCTCGTCAATGTGGCCATCAATACGCCGCAGGCGGTATTCCTGTTTAAGGAATTCATAGAGGGCACGGTGCCGAAGGAGCTGGAGGAAGCCGCGGAGATCGACGGCTGTACGGTGTTCCGCAAGTTTTTCAGGGTGGTTCTGCCGCTGCTCACACCGGTAATCTCGACGGTCGTTATCATCGTTACGCTGAACGTGTGGAATGAATTCATGACGCCCCTTCTGTTCCTGCAGAGCCGCGAAAAGGATGTAATCCTTCAGGAGGTGTCCCGGAACATCGGGCAGTTCGCCACCGACTGGACCGCGCTGTTCCCCATGCTGATGCTGGGTGTGGCGCCGCTCATGATTTTCTACGTATTCATGCAGAAATACATAATCGCCGGTGTGGCTGCCGGTGCAGTGAAAGGATAGAGAAAAAATGGAAAAGAAAAAGTCGGGAACGCTTCATGACAGCCTGATGGTGATTGTTCCGCACCAGGACGATGAGATCCTCATGTGTGCCGGTATCCTCTGGGAGGCCGCTAAAAGAAAGATTCCCGCTGTCGTCGTGATGGTGACAAACGGTGATTACGGGAGCAGTGATCTCTCTATTGGAAGGAGCCGGTTAAAGGAGACGCTGGCCGGGCTTGCCATGCTGGGAATCGATGCCGGGAATGTAGAGTTTCTGGGGTATGCCGACACGGGGATGCCGAAGGAGGAAAGCTTTTTGAACGGTCTCTATGAGGAGACGGACGCAGGGAGACTTCATAGATCCCACTGTTCGGAGGAGACGTACGGTCTGGAAGAAAAGGATGAATACCACAAAAAACGGTGGGGAGCGCATGCGCCATATGACAGAGCCCATCTGGCCGCAGATTTGTACGGCGTGATAGAGGAACACCGGCCGGCAATGATATTTACCACATCAGAGTTTGACACTCACGGGGATCACAGCGCACTCTGCCTTTTTGTCCGTGACAGCCTGGTCCGGATGAAAGCGGAGGCAGATACAGAATGCGGACTTCCCCGTCTGTACAGCGGAATCGTTCATTCCCTGGCGGGAGATGAGAACTGGCCCGTCAGAACCACGGAAGTGGGGCCGTATACGGAACCGGAACAGTTTGAAGAGACATCCCGGTTCCGGTGGGAGGAACGGATCAGCTTTCCGGTTCCGGAGTGCATGAGGACGGAAGTCAGAGAGGACAACTTAAAGTATCGGGCGCTTTCCTGTCATGTTACGGCGTTAAAGCCGGATGCGGTGGATTTTTTATATGCATTTATTAAAAACGAGGAACTTTTCTGGGAGATTAATTACTGAAGGAGCGAGACAGAATGGAGATTAATAAACAGCCGATCTATCCCGTCGAACCGTGGACGGTGACGGAAACGGAATTTAAGATGGAGACAAATTACCGGAATGAGACGACATTTTCTCTGTCCAACGGGTACCTGGGCACGAGAGGAACCCTGGAGGAGGGGTATCCGTTTACGGCAGATGAGGGACTGGAAGGCAATTTTATCAATGGATTTTACGAGAGTGAACCGATCCGCTACGGGGAATGGAACTACGGGTTTCCAACGGAGAGCCAGTCTCTCTTAAACCTTCCCAACTTAAAGACGATCAGGATTTTTCTGGAAGGGGAGGAGCTGGATATCAGAACGGGGAAGGTGTCCGGCTGGCGCAGAACGCTTCATATGGATCGGGGAACGGTCACCAGGTCCTTCGACTGGACTTCTCCGTCGGGCCGGACCGTTCATGTGGAAACAGCACGGCTGGTAAGCTTTGAAGTGAAGAATTTGATGGCGATGTCCTGCGAAGTGACGCCGGTTAATTTTGACGGGGAGATCACATTTTTGTCGGTGCTGGATGCGGATGTGGAGAATCACACGCGGAAGACGAATCCGCTTGTGGATTACGGCCCCTTTGGCCGCTGTCTGATTACAGACGTGATATCAGCGGATGAAACCATGCTGTTTTATCAGGGAACGACGGAGCACAGCGGGATTACCATGGCCTGCGGCAGTGTGATGACGGTGAAGGCGGGGCAGGATGGCGCGCCGGATCGTGTGACAGAGGAAGGCAGTGCCCCGCAGGAATGGTGGATTACGGAGGATGGACTCCACTGCTGCCATAAACTGGTGGTGCAGGGAAGGAAAGGCCGGAAGATTACCGCGGAAAAACAGATGGCCTACACCTCCTCTCTCGATCTGGAAAAGAGCGGGATGAAGGAATTGATCCTTTCTATATTAAATGCAGCTGCAGAAAAAGGATTTAAGCGTACGGCGGACGGTCAGGAAGCCTGCATGAAAGCCATGTGGAAGCAGGCGGATGTGGTGATTGAGGGAGATGAGGCCCTGCAGCAGGGCATGCGGTTTAATCTGTTTCATATTCTTCAGTCTGCTTCCAGAGACGGGAAAAACGGCATGGGGGCCAAGGGGCTTTCGGGAGAGGGGTATGAAGGCCACTATTTCTGGGATACGGAAATGTATGTGATTCCGGTACTGATCTATACCAACGCCAGTCTGGCAAAGTCGCTTCTCGGCTACCGCTTCCGTACGCTTAACGAGGCCAGGGCGAGAGCCAGGGTTCTGGGACACGAGAAGGGTGCTCTGTATCCGTGGCGGACAATTAATGGCCGGGAGGCTTCCACTTATTTTCCGCTGGGAACGGCGCAGTACCATATTAATGCGGACATTGCCTATGCCTTCAAGCTGTATCTCGATGTAACCGGTGATATGGAATTTTTAAAGGATCAGGCCGCAGAGGTGCTGGTGGAAACGGCCAGGGTCTGGGCGGATGTCGGCTGCTTTGCCGAAGCCAGGGGCGGCAAGTACTGTATCTGTGCCGTGACAGGGCCGGATGAGTACAACGCCATCGTAGACAACAATTTTTATACGAATCTCATGGCGAGGGAGAATATCCGGGATGCCGGCTGGGCTCTGGATACGCTTCGCGAAATGGATGAGCCTGCATACGAAGCCCTTGCGGCGAAGCTGGGACTGAAGGAAGAGGAGAGGGAGCTCTGGAACCGGATTGTGGAGAATATGTATTTCCCATACGATGAAGACCGGAAGGTCTATCCGCTGGATGACGGCTTTATGATCCGGAAACCGTGGGATGAATCGAAAATACCGCCGGAGAAGCGCCACCTGCTCTATGAAAACTATCATCCGCTCTTTATCTTCCGCCAGCGGATGTCGAAACAGGCAGATGCCATACTCGGTATGGTCCTGCACAGCAATTACTTTACGGAAGAGGAACTGCGGCGCAACTACGATTTTTATCAGGAAGTGACGCTGCATCATTCGTCACTCTCAACGTGCATCTTCGGAATCCTGGCATGTCAGATCGGATACGGGGAAGAGGCGTATGCGTATTTCTCCCAGTCCGCCAGAATGGACCTGGACGATTACCATGACAATTTTTATGCGGGAATCCACGCGGCGAACATGGCGGGAACGTGGCAGGCAGTCGTCTTCGGCTTTGCCGGCCTGAGAGTCAACCGGGGCGTTCTGGAGCTTCATCCCATACTTCCGGAAAAGATGAAGGGATACGAATTCCGCTTCTTATACCGCGGCAGCCTGCTTCACGTGCAGACTGGCCGGGAGGGAACGAGAGTGACGCTGCTGTCAGGAAACCGTGTTGAATTATGGCTGGGTGATACCTGCCATCAGCTGGATAAGGAGGGAGAGTATGTCTGCAGTTAAACCGAGAGCCATATTTTTTGACTGGGATGGAACGGCTGTTTATTCCAGAAAAGCGCCGGCCGACGCGGCCCTGTCCGCCATGAAGCCGCTGCTCGCCCAGGGGATCAAATTAGTGATTGTCAGCGGAACAACGATTGAAAATATTGCAGGAGGACAGATTGAAACATATTTTACTCCTGAAGAGCTGAGGCATTTATATCTGGGATTGGGACGCGGCGCCTATAATTACGCGTTTGACGAGGAAGGAAGGCCGTACGTATTTGCAGATAAGCTGCCGGACCGGGAAGGCCTTCTGGCGGTTCACAGCATTTGCTTTGATATTCATAAGGAACTGTTAAAAAAGTACGATTTCCCTACGGACATCGTGTTCTCCAGGCCGAATTACTGCAAAATTGATTTGATGGTGTCGAATCAGAGAGGGGATCAGCTGTTCCTTCAGGAAAATGAACTGGTGATTCTCAAAGAGAGCTTACGCCGTCACGGGATTGAGGGAGGCTTAGCAAAGCTTCTGGAGATCTCCGGGATGATCGGAGCTTCTTACGGAATTGCAGTAGCCCCTACCTGTGATGCGAAATATCTGGAGGTGGGACTCTCCAGCAAAAGTGATAACGTGGACACGATTCTGGATAAGCTTCAGCGGGAATTTGGGATTCTGCCGGAGGAGTGCAGCTACTGGGGGGATGAATATGTGGGGATCGAAGAAGGGATTTTCGGAAGTGACAGCTTCATGATCACGGAGAAGTCGAGAACAGGCCGTTTCTTTGATGTATCAGAAGTACCGGGAAAACGGCCGCAGGAGGTAACTGTGACCGGAGGCGGAGTGGAGCGTTTCCTGGAATATTTAAGAGAAATAAGCATATAGGCGGGATCAAAGGGGCTGCTGCTCCAGTAGATAAATAATCTGCTGGAGTAGCAGCTCCTTTTCTGGTGCGCCCGGCGGCGCACGTTTCTAACCGGTGCAAGTCCGGAATCCGCCCGGTGGTGGGAAGGATATAGCCGAAGGCAAGGGTGTCCACCGTGAGGTGGAATCTGAAGGAAGCTGGATATGGGGAACATACTAACCCATGGGCAAATCTCTGGTCTGACGAACAGAAATCACATCAGGCCATGCGTGAGGGTAAGGCTGCCAAACAAGTCGAAGCCCAATAACCACACGGAATCATGTATGGTAAATGTGGCAGATAGATGGAGAGAAAGAAACGTGTGGTACCCGGGGAGGTCTGTGCGGAATGTCCTGAAAGGGATAACCACTATCGTGAGGTAGTGCTGAACGTACAGAAGTCAGCAGAGGTCGTAGTAGTCGAGAGACGAAGGACCGAATCAACAGGAGTCTTTAGTACAACCGGGAAAGGAGGAAAGAACATTGGGTACAGAAAACAGAGATAGCTGCTCACAAAGAGACAGCGCGGAACGTGAAGGGTATGTGAGAGCGCACCGTTCTTTCCGCCGGATATGGAAGGAAAGAGACAGTGCACAGCCGGAACTCTTAGAGAAGATACTGAATAAGGACAACTTAAACAGAGCTTTTAAGAGAGTAAAGGCGAATAAGGGAGCGCCGGGAATCGACGGAATGACCGTAGAGGAAACAGGTGACTGCCTAAGGGAAAATCAAAAGGAACTGATAGAGAGAATCAAAAGGGGAAAATACACCCCCGACCCAGTAAGACGAGTAGAGATTCCCAAGCCAGAGGGAGGAATGCGAAAGCTGGGCATTCCAACCGTGAAAGACCGTATCTTCCAGCAAGCCATAGGACAGCAGTTAATGCCAGTCTATGAGGCGCTGTTCTCGGAGAACAGCTATGGGTATCGGCCGGGAAGAAGCGCCAGGGACGCCATTTTAAAGGTAAAAGAGTATGCAGAACAGGGATACACCCATGCCGTTGCATTGGACCTGTCGAAATACTTTGATACTCTGAACCAAGAAATGCTATTAAATATCCTGCGCAGAGATGTAAAGGACGAAAGGGTTATCCAATGGATAAAGAGATACCTAAAGAGTGGTGTCATGGAAAACGGTATAGTCATGGAGACAGAGGAAGGATCGCCGCAAGGAGGAAATCTATCCCCGCTGCTGGCAAATGTCTATCTGAACGAGTTCGACCAGGAGTACGAGAAACGAGGAGTGGCTTTTGTACGTTACGCAGATGATATAGTATTGTTAGCTAAAAGTGAGAGAGCCGCAAAGAGACTTCTGGAAACAAGCACGAAATATCTGGAAGGGACGCTGAAATTGCAGGTGAACCAGAAGAAAAGCCGTGTAGTAAGTGTATTTGCAATCCGAAATTTTAAGTTCCCTGGCTTCACATTGGGAAAGAACGGAAAGGGCATTTATGTCCGGGTTCATGGGAAGTCATGGAAGAAAATGAAGTCAAAACTGAAAGACCTTAGTTCCCGAAGGTCTGTTCAGAGCATACGCCCATCGTTAGAAAAGATAAAGGTGTATATGCGGGGCTGGCTGAATTATTATGGAGTAGCAGATATGAAGAACCGAATAGAGGGACTGAACCAATGGCTATATCACAGAATCCGAATGTGTATATGGAAACAATGGAAGAAACCGAAAACGAAGGTAAAGAACCTGCTGAAAATGGGAGTGCCGAAAGAATTGGCATGGAAGGCAGGGAACAGCCGAAGAGGCTATTGGTTTACCACACAAACGGTAGCGGTAAATATGGCAATGACAAAAGAAAGACTGATAAACAGTGGCTATTATGATTTAGCCACAGCCTATCAGTCCGTGCATGTCAACCGTTGAAACCGCCGTGTACCGAACGGTATGCACGGTGGTGTGAGAGGACGGGAGTTAATCACTCCCTCCTACTCGATTACCAAAAAACATCAAAGAGGGAAAAGGTTCCGTTGAAAACCGGTGATAAAAATATTTTTAAAACGAAGTTACAGAAATATTGATAAAATTCGGAAAAAATGATAAAATGTAACTTTAATGGGAAATAGGAGGATAAACACGTATGAAGAGAGCAGCCGCATGTCTGCTTGCCCTGTGCCTGATTCTGCAGGGACCGGCAAGTCTGATGACGAGTTTTGCTGATTTCGGGCAGAGGGGAGTGGCGTCACCGTCGAACAGTGTATCGGCGAGTCCTTCCAGCGCATGGAAAGAGAATGAAAGTGAAGGAAAAAATGGGGAATTAAAGGTCGAAATTCGTGGAGTCCTTCCCGTGCAGAGGGCTGCAGGATGGGAATTGTTTCTGACGAAGGATGAGGAACTGTCCGATCAGGGCACCCTGCAGTTTGAGGCCGTGGAGTCAGCCGGGGTCTATTCCTCCGGCAGCTATACGTTTACGGATCTTCCCAGGGGAAAGTACCAGCTTCTGGTGAAATCGTTAAACGGCGGGTATGAGGATTACATACAGAAAAATATTTCAATTAACGGCGACCGGGCGTCGATCCTGCTTTTAAACGACTACCCGGAAAAATACGGCTATACCGGGAATAAGATGCCTGGTGTAATCCGGATGGGCGATGTGAACGGAGACGGACAGATCGACGGCGAGGATATGGAGGAACTGATCGATGCCATTGACGAGGCAGAGAGTAACTCCACGGATTCCCGGTGCGATTTTAACGGGGACGGGGAAGTTGATCTCGTTGATCTCCAGTACTTTACGATTTTTTATAAAAATAAGAGTAATACAAAAGCGACTGTAACAAGCCAGGCCCTGGTGAATCCGGACGCTGTTACTGCATCCTCCAGCAACGCAGTATTTTCCGTGGATACGCTTAAGGAAGTGTTTGCTGGAAACAGCAGCGAGGCGCTGAAGCTGGAGACAGCGGAAGAGACGGCAATTACTCCGGAAACGCCAGTTGAGGTCAGCGCGGAGATAGAGAAAGGCTTAACGGCAGCAGGCTTTACAATCCAGCCGGTCATCGGTTCCGGCAACACAATCAAGGACGGCTTTGTGACCGTTGAATGTGAGGGTGAAGACGATCCCGTCGTCTTTAAAATAGAGAACGGAGTGGCGGTCAGACAGACGGGCGCAAAGGCGCGTGCGGCATTCAGAAGCGCGTCACCCAGAAGCGGGGCAGAGGACTCAGCCGCCGGAAGGACCATTGTCATCGATTTGGGAAGACAGGTGGCGATCAAAAAGGTGACGATCACGGTGACTGCTGCATTGGAAAAGGAAGCCACGCTGGTTGAAATATCCAAAGTGGAATTCTTAAACAATATGGAAAACAGAATTCCGGAGCCGGAGATGAACATTCCGGAGAACTTGAATGCGGTGGCCGGCAGCGAGTCCTTTGACTTAACCTGGAAGCGCGCGGTCAATGTAACCGGGTACGAGGCAGAGGTGACCGGCAGGGTGAAAAGCGGAATCAAAACCGCTGTCATCCCGGTATCGGAGAACCGTTTAAGCGTCGAGTCAATTCAAAATGAGGACCTGATCAACGGGGAAGAGTACACCGTGCGTGTGCAGTCTGTGAACGGAGCCTGGAAAAGCGGTTACAGTGAGTCGGTAAAGGTTACGCCGGAGGCGTCCAAACGGCCGGATCCGCCGGAGGGAATTACGGTGAAGGGCGGTTACCGCAGCCTCGATATATCCTGGAAAAAGATGAAGGATACGGACAGCTACTCCATGTTTTACCGGGAATACGACGATGCAGACGGAAGCTATATCCGAATCGACAACATTGAAAATACCAGTCAGACGGTTCCGAACTTAAAGGACGAAACAAAGTACGATATTTATCTGACAGGTACAAATAAAATAGGGGAAAGCGCGCCCTCCATGCATTACAGCGGAACGACCGAGAGCGTCAATGCCCCGGTAACGCCAAACTACAAGCTGATCAATGTGGCCGGAGAGAACGGCGGAACCGAGCACATTAAGGCGGTAAACAACCATGGGGGAACTGCAGACAGCGAGTTTGCAGTTGCAGACAATGACGCAGTATCCGCATGGGTGCGCAACGACTGGGATGCAGGCTGCGTCTATCCCGGTGAATCAAAATCACCGACCGTGACCCTCGACGACAGCTACACGATGGATACCGTGGTTATTATCCCGGATCAGGCTCAGAAGTTTGCTTACACCGATGCGACTTTCTTCTATTGGCCTGAGGGAAAAAACAGTCAGGTGCAGGCGGCTGGTACATTCAGCAGAAAAACCAGCTCTAACGGGAAAACATATTATGAGTTCCAGACCAGTCAGCCGGTTACGACAGACCGGGTCCAGGTCAGACTGACTACCGGTTATGGCCCGTCCAGCAGAATCAGTATTGCGGAGATGAAATTCTATTACTATGATCCGATCGAGCATGAGGTGTACGATCTGTTTGCAGATGATATGCACCTGTCCTTAAAGGAAGGGGTAACGCAGGAGAGTATTGACAGTCTGAGGGCGCGTCTGGAGGTAAAAGACGAGGTGAGCGGGGAACTCCATCCGAAGAAGGAGATTCTGGAGAGAGAGCTTACTACGGCGGAGCAGATATTAAAGGATGAGGCCCTGGCCGATATTCTGACCATAGACAACCGGGTGACGAAGAAGGCAGACGGCAGCATTACCTTTGGCGGCGGATTAAATGCCTGGCAGCCGCTGGGCGTCACGGCCATGGCCGGAGATACGGTGATGGTCTATGTGGGAAGCCCGGAGAAGAAGACGGGAGACAGCACGAATCTGCGCCTGATCGCGACCCAGTACCATGGAGAGTCCAGTGCATGGTCAAAAACAATCGGCATGCTGAAAGCAGGAATCAATGAAATCACCATTCCGAAGATCACGGATCTCGACGTGGAACAGGGCGGACAGCTTTACGTCGAATATACCGGAGCACAGGGCAAAGAACGCTACAGCGTGAGAGTCAGCGGCGGACATCAGATACCGACGCTTAATGTGACGATGGCATCTGATTCCAATGCAGCGAGAGCCCTGGTGACGAAATATGTGGAAGAACTGGAAGCCACTGCGGCCAATCTGGAGACAGAGCATGAAAGTCACAAAAAAGCGCATGACGGAGACTGGAGCTCTGCAAAGAAGAACTGTATTCTGGGCGCTACGGATATTGTAACAAAATATATGATGTTTTCCGTTTCCTCCCAGCAGATTCTCGCCGGATTATCAGGCGGAACTGTGGAGGAAAAGGCGGAGCAGCTGTATCAGTCCCTGACGGCGGCTGATGAGATGGTGAATCTTTTCTATCAGCATAAGGGACTGAGCAGTGATCCCGATGCGGGTGAGAAGAACAAATTGCCGGTGAGCCGGCTGAATCTGCGCTATCAGAGAATGTTTGCAGGCGCGTTCATGTATGCGGGAGGACTTCATATCGGAATCGAATGGGGGTCCATACCGGGGCTTACCAGGGGCGTTCCGGTGAAGGCGGATCCGAAAGGCAGATATGAAAGCGGTCAATACTTCGGCTGGGGAATTGCCCACGAGATCGGCCATGAAATCAATGAAGGGGCTTATGCCATAGCCGAGATTACAAATAACTATTTCTCCGTGCTGGCGCAGGCTCATGACACCAATGACAGTGTGCGGTTCCAGTATCCGGAGGTTTATAAGAAGGTGACTTCGGGCGTCACAGGGCGCTCCTCCAATGTGTTTACACAGCTGGGATTATACTGGCAGCTTCATCTGGCATACGATATGGGAGGTTACAACTATAAAACGTACGATAAGTACCGGGATCAGTTTAACAACCTGTTTTTTGCCAGAGTGGACTCCTACGTAAGAAATACAGAAGCGGCGCCGAAGCCGGGCGGAGTATCGCTGAGCCTGAGCGGAGACGTGGACAACAAGCTTATGCGTCTGGCGTGTGCGGCGGCGGAAAAGAATATTCTGGAGTTCTTCGAACGCTGGGGTATGGTGCCTGACGAGACGACAAAGAAGTATGCGCAGCAGTTTGAAAAAGAGACAAGAGCGATCTGGTTTGTAAACGATGAGGCGAGGGCATACGTGCTGAAGAACGGAAAAGATGGTTCCGTTGCAGCCAGCACTGTGGTCGAGGCTGATTTAAGCTACACAGAGAATTCCAATGAGGTGACGATCCATCTCGCAAGCCAGTCTAAAAAGCCGGAGGCGATGCTGGGATACGAAATCTACCGTTCCGAAACCATCAAGAGCCATGTGGAGAAGAAACCGGTAGGCTTCGTGACTGCGGACCAGACGGAATTTGTGGATTCTGTTTCTACTGTTAACAACAGGGTCTTCACCTATGAAGTAGTGGGTTACGATAAGTACTTAAATGCCACAAAACCGGTGGTACTGGAGCCGGTTAAAGTATCCCACGGCGGCGTGATTGATAAATCAGACTGGACCGTAACCACGAACATGGTCTCTGCAGAGGACAAGGTGGATGAGGAGATCAACCCGGATACGGTAACCATGGAGGCGATCGGAAAGGTCATCGATAACGATGCGGGAACCACCTATACAGGAAAAACTGTGGCAGGCAGTAACGGAAAAGCACCGGCGGCATCTGTTACCATTCACTTAAACAGGGAAGAGACCATCACCGGTCTTACGTATAAACTGAGTAATGCAGATAACGCGGCAGGAAGCCCGATCGGCAATTTTAAAGTGGAGATCAGCGATACCGGCGCAGAAGGTTCCTGGACCCAGGTTAAGGCCGGAACCTTCTCCGTAGCGCAGGGGCAGCTGGTGAACGGCAGTGAGACCGTCTATTTTAACAAGAATGATGACACATGGCTGTACGCCTATGACACCTCATACGTAAGGATTACGGCGGTGGATCAGAAGGGAACCGATATATCCATTTCGGAGATTGACCTGCTGGGACAGACCGGAGACGACATTGACTTTGGTCAGACGGATTCGATCGGTATTCTGAAAGAGGACTACCATGCAGGACATGGAGAGAGCGGAGAAGCCGTTATTCCGAAGGGTTCCCTTATATTTACAGGTACGTACAAAGGAAACCCGGCGTACAATGTGGTCCTGCTGTATGATGAGCAGGGAAAGATTGTGGGCGGTACCGATGAAGCAGGAAATATATCGGCGGCACAGATGATCTTTGCGGAAGTGCCGGAGCATGGAGAACTGGGTGAGACCAGCAGCGGAACCTGGATCTATTATATCGAACCCGGGAACTTTAAAAAAGACGCTCTTCCAAAACGTGTGAGAGCAGAGCTCTACCGGGTAGACAACGCACATGACAACAGGGGAGAACGCCTCGTCAGCAATACTCTGTTTGTCGATATGCCGGAGAAACTGCCGGTGATCGAGATAAAAGCACAGGACTGAACGTACGGGAGGAGAAAATATGTTGCAGCGACTTATGAATAAGAAAGTAGTAATTGGCCTGCTGGGAATCCTGATCCTTCTTGCAGCGTTTGGCCGAATCATGACTACGCCGGCGGAGGAATACCGGTTTGTCACATGGGAAAAGGGAACCAGCGAAAATGAGGTAAAAGTAAGTGTTATGCTTTCTGCACGGGAGGACGTGCAGAAAGCAGGAACCTTCCAGGTTCAGTTCGGAGTGGCCTCCGATGATCCGGATGGGATAGAGGATATCAAATTTAAGTTCGACAGCGATTTAAAAAACAATTCGGACGTAACGGTTAAAACGTATCGCTATAATCAGAGCAACGGGACCCTGACGATCTACGTATCAGGTGTAGCAGATGATATACTGAAAAAGGGGACAGCGTTAAACCTTGGAACCATTGTGGTCAATGCGGACAGTGATGTGACGTTCTCGGTTGAGCCAGGCGGCTGTAAAACGGCGGATGAGAACTATACAGAAAGAACGCTCACCGTGTTTGGAAGCCAGGATGATTATACGGTTAAGCGGGAGACGTCAGACGACGAAACGCCGAATGAGACACCGGAAGAAACAACTCCGGACGAGACGCCGGAAGAAACACCAGGTGAAACGGCGCCTGCTGAGACACCGGAAGAGACGCTGCCTGATGAAACACCGGGCGGAACGCTTCCGGAAGAAACAACGGACAGCAGCGAACCGGAAGAAACGCCGGAGCAGGAAGATTCCTCAGACAGTGTGTGGAAGGATCCGGAAGAGACGAGCGGAACCTGGAAGGCAAAGGACGGAGTCTGGAGCTTTGAAAAGGAAGACGGGACCTATGCGCAGAGCGAGTGGATCAAAGTCGGCGGAGAGTGGTACTGGATCGGTGCTGACGGCCGGATGATTACCGGCTGGATTCATTTAAACAATGTATGGTATTTCTGCAGTCCGTCCGGGGCGATGAAGACCGGCTGGGTCAATACCGGGGACCACTGGTTCTATTTCAGCCCATCCGGAGCCATGAAAACCGGCTGGGTTTTAGAAAAGGGCTGCTGGTATTATATGAGTGAATCCGGAGCCATGAAGACCGGCTGGGTACAGACGGACGGAAAGTGGTATTACTTAGATGAATCCGGGAAAATGCTGGCCGATACCGTGACGCCGGACGGTGTCAGAGTTGACAAAAATGGTGTCAGGGTCAACGGAATAACAGAATAAAAAGTGAGGGACTGTTTTAGGAATATTCTTAAAACGGTCCCTCTTTATCTGTGAGATGGCGTTTGATCTTTCGTTTGGGCCATGGTAAAATAGAAACGAAACATATGATCGAATGAAAAAGGTGGTTGAGACAGGATGGAACAATTATCGCTTTTTGACGACCGGGCTGCTGTGGGTCCGCTGGCAAGCCGGTTGAGGCCAACGGGGCTGGAGGAATTTGTGGGCCAGAAGCACCTTCTGGGTGAGGGAAAGGTGCTGCGCCGGATTATTGATCAGGACATGGTGTGTTCCATGATCTTCTGGGGACCTCCCGGTGTGGGAAAGACCACTCTGGCCAGGATCATCGCCAACCGGACAAAGGCCTCCTTCGTGGATTTTTCCGCCGTTACAAGCGGAATTAAGGAAATTAAGGAAGTGATGGCTCAGGCGGAGCGGGACCGCCATATGGGCCTGCGCACGCTTGTATTTGTGGACGAGATCCACCGTTTTAATAAGGCCCAGCAGGATGCATTTCTTCCGTATGTCGAAAAGGGGAGTATCATCCTCATCGGAGCCACGACGGAGAATCCCTCGTTTGAGATTAACGCGGCTCTTCTTTCGAGATGCAAGGTTTTCGTGCTCCAGGCGCTCCAGACGGATGACCTGGTAATTCTTCTGCACCATGCCTTAACGAGCCCGCTCGGGCTGGGGGATCAGAGGATCGGGATTACAGAGGACATGCTCCGGATGATCGCCCAGTTTGCTAATGGGGACGCGAGAACGGCACTCAATACGCTGGAGATGGCAGTCCTAAACGGGGAGATCAGCGCGGAAGAGACCACCGTGACTCCCGAAGTGCTGGAACAGTGTACCAGCCGCAAGTCCCTCCTGTATGATAAGAATGGCGAGGAGCACTACAATCTGATTTCCGCCTTTCACAAATCCATGAGAAACAGTGATCCGGACGCGGCGCTTTACTGGCTGGCCCGCATGCTGGAGGCCGGAGAAGATCCGCTCTATGTGGCGAGACGGCTGATCCGTTTTGCAAGCGAGGATATCGGGATGGCGGACAGCCAGGCGCTTACGCTGGCGGTCTCCGCCTATCAGGCCTGCCATTTTAACGGGATGCCTGAGTGCAACGTCAATCTGGCGCACACAGTGATCTATCTATCCATGGCGCCGAAATCCAACTCCGCTTACGCGGGCTACGAACACTGCAGGGAGGATGCCCTGCACACGCTGGCAGAGCCGGTTCCCTTAGTGATCCGCAACGCGCCGACGGGACTGATGAAGGAGCTGCATTACGGGAAAGGCTATCAGTACGCCCACCAGACAGAGGACAGGATTGCCGCCATGCAGTGCATGCCGGACTCCTTAAAAGACAGGACGTACTATGTGCCTACGGAAGAGGGGAATGAGAAGGCGGCGAAGAAGAGGCTGGAGGAAGTGAAGGCGTGGAGAGAGGCGCATGGGATGTAGGGGCAGGCAGTAAGGAATTATTTTCTGCGGATTGAAGCTGCGGTTGTGGTAAGCTGGCTGAGTGAAATTACTGATTATTTAGTGATTTCACTCAGCTTTTTTAATTGATTCCCTGTAAAAATGATGTCTGAGAGCTGCCGGTACAAAATATTTAAAAAAATTCGTTTCATTATAGATACCACAAACGACTAACTAATAAGTAGGTGAGTGTTTAAAACGTCTGATTATATGAAAAAAAGGCGTTACAAACGCTCGAAAATACTTTTATCGTGAATTATGATTATTATCAGGAGGTATTATAATGAATGAGCAATTTATACGTAGTCGGCTTTCCAGATTACGAGAAGAAAAACAGGTCTCAGAGCGAAAGATGAGCCTGGATTTAGGACACAGCACCAGCTATATTCGTAGTATCACCTCTGGCAGGACGCTTCCGTCAATGAGTGAGTTCCTTTATATATGTGAGTATCTTGGAATTACGCCAATGGAATTTTTTAATGATAGAGAGTCATGGCGAGGAAGCTGATATTGAAGACTTTTCAGATGGCCAGACATGCCTGTCACAGCTTAGAAACAGAAATTTCAACATCCTCTTTCTGGATATAGAGATGCCGGGAATGGACGGTTTTTCCATGGCCGGGAAAATGCAAAAGAGTTATCCAAATATAGTATTGATTTTCGTCTCTTCTCATGAAAGCCTGGTTTTTCAGTCATATGAATACGATACATTCTGGTTTATGCGTAAGAGCGCGCTGATAGCCGATTTGAAAAAAGCAATTGATAAGTATTTTGCGCGCATTATTTATAATGAATTATTTTATGTGGTAAATGCACAAAAAGTTTATTATAAAGACATTCTGTATATCGAATGCATTGGACATTTGATTACAATTAAAACAACAGACAAAACTTATAGCATGTGCGGCAGCCTAAAAAAATTGGAGGAAGAATTAACGCCCTATCAATTTATCCGTGTACATAAGAGTTTTTTGGTAAATATGCAGCAGATCAATGTGATTCATAATGATAAAATAATCCTTACCGATAACAGCAGTGTATTACTTAGCAAAGCTCGGCAACAAACGGCTCCGGAAAAACCGTGGAGTACGTCTATGATGAGGCGGACAATCTGCAGAAGATCATCTATCCGGATAATGGTACGGTAGAGTATATTTACGATAAAAACGACAACATCACGAAGATCGTGGACCGTGACGGAAGAGAAACCTTCTACAGCTATGACCCATTGAACCGGCTGACAAAGGTGAAACGCGCAGACGGAAGCACTAGCAGCTATACTTATAATGCACGCGACCAGATCGTGGAGGCGGAGAATCTCTGCTCCTGCGGCTTTCTGATCTCGGACTATCAGTACACGTATGACGATGCCGGACTGATCGTGAGTGAGACAGCCAAAGAGTGCCTGTTTGTGTCGAATAAGGATTACGGCCACAAAGGCGGACCGGACGGAGAATGCGTCCACGTATCAGATAACCCGTGGCAGAACCAGAATCCGGTATGGGAGATCACAAAGAGAACCTTCAAGTATGACAATAACGGGGAACTCATAGAGTGTAAAGAAGATAAAGGCATGTTCGATAAGACGGTATATACATACGAATATGACTCCGTAGGAAACCGCACCCGGGTAAAGAAGCAGGAGGTATTCGAATACCGGACAGATCAGACCACCTATACGTACAATGCGGATAATCAGATGGTTGGAGCAGTAGTCTGTGAAGGAAATCTGACGAAGCGGTATACCTTCAAGTACGATGCCAACGGCAACCTGACGCAGGAGTGCCTGATGAACCGCGCCGAAGTAACGTATCAGTACGATACAGAGAACCGTCTGAAGGCAGTGAAGGACCAGCAGAAGCTGCTGATGGCGGCAGCCTATGACGGAGACGGAAACCGGACATTCCAGTTGAACTACAATCCGGATGCGGAATGCGGTTATGGGAAGAATGTGAGCGGAGAAGTCTTCATGCCGGAGAATAATAAGAATGAGGATGGAAGCTTAACGGCGGAAGGCGATTTATTCAGCTATATCTGCTCTGCAACGGGACGGGCTTATGATCTGACGGAGTATGTGAATGATACGAACCGGCAGTATACCGAGGTCCTGACTGCGTATACGGTGAACAGCGGGGCAACGGAAAGCTACAGCTACAATGGAAGGCAGAGACTGTCAAGGAATGATATATGGACGGAGGCCCGCGACCTGGTATGTAACGAAACAAGCTATTACCTGTATGACGGCCGTGGAAGTGTAACGGCGAATACGTGGCAGAACGGAATGGTGACGAGTGTGTACCAGTATGACCCATACGGGCAGGTGACACTGGGAAGTACGGAGCATACGGATTTCTACGGGTATAATGCGGAGAGCTACAACCCGAATACCGGGCTTGAATTCTTAAGAGCGAGGTATTATAATGCAGAGATAGGGAGATTCTTCCAGGAAGATACGTATTTGGGAGATATCAACGACCCATTGACACTGAACCGGTATGCATATACGAAGAATAGTCCGTTGAATTATATTGATCCAAGCGGCCATACTCAAGTAGGTATTCCCAAAGGAATAATAAGCAGGACTTTTGATAAATTAGTCGATAATATTAAAGGAAAACTTTTCATTTAATATTTGGGAAGGAGGGTGAGTTAGTTCTACTGGAATCTAGCAAAAATGACGCTCATATCAAAGCTGCAATAAAAAGAGCGGAAGACAGTAATGATATTACCTATTGCCAGGAAATAGATGAAGAATATTATTTAAGTATGATTATGGGTATTGATATGGAATTGGCTTACCAGTATGGCTTTGGAGATACAAGAACAAAAGCAATGCTGGATCAATTTCAAAAGCTGACTGGTTCTGAAGATTTACTGGTGGATAGTTTACTGGATAGGGAATCTTACTATTATGGTAAATATATAGGTGATATGATTGCAATGATTGCAAACAGTGGAATGACAGCAGCTGGGATTGCAGCATTTATAGAACTGTTGCCGGCGGCAGCACCTATAATGAGTGCGTCATTTAGCGGAGATATTGGTGTAATACAGATGGTATTAAGTGGGGGAATGATATTTGAAATAGAAGTGGCAGGAGCAGCAGGAGCTGGATTGGGAGCAGGGCTATATAATATAGCAGCGATTAAGCAGAGAGCGTATGATAATTTAGATAAGGCACAGAATTCTGGAAAGGGGGATTCTAAGACTGAGTTAACTTCTAGTATTGATAAAGACCCGCGCCTTGTAAAAGCTGCAGAAGAAATGGGAAAAAATGAGCGTGTACAACAAGAAGCGGATCACCTTATTGATGAATTGTTAAAAGGAAATGAAAACCCTGGATTAGGTAGCAAGAATTTATTTAAGGATGTATCTTATCTGAGAGGAAGGAATGGTGCAAGAGTATTTTACCGAAAAACAGCTAATGGTTATGAAATTTTGGGAAAAGCAGATAAAGCGAATGAACAAACTGTTATAAACATTTTAAAAAAATTATACGAGTAGGTGTGATTATGAAAATCAAAAATATTACTTATCCAACGGTTTTAGAAAAAATTCCTGATTTATTTAATGATAATATTGATGTTTTTGTAGAAACAGAAGATGGAATGCATTTTACGATGACAATATGCACGCCGATGTTTTATTTACATTATATGGAGAAGGAAAATTTGAATTTTATCCCTGCCTCGCCGCCAGATATTATTGTAAAAGAGTTAACACATAACAATATTAAAGAAGCGTTAGAGTCTTTTTGTGAAGACGATGGTTATTGGATGAAACTATATTTTCTTTCAGGTGCAAGCGAGGGGATTTTTTCTAAAGATAAGTTGGACGAAATGATTCAAAATATTGAAAAATGATAGAATCTCATTGCCCGGCTATGCCGGGCGATGTCATCCGAGGTTATGCAGTTCTTTGGCATAACCTCTTTAACCAGCACACTTTTCGACCCTGAGTATTTTGGCTCTTTGGAGGGAAATGTCGTTGTTCCAAATTGGCCCAACGTGCCGGAATTCCTGTGTTATGGTACATCTTTCCGAGGCGGGGCTTAAAAATGGCACACAGGCTGTCACGGTGCGTCACAGGGGTAAGAGAATGTCTGAGAGAAACGAAGCATGATGGAAGGAATAAAATTTGCTCCATTTTTCAAAAAAAGGTCGGATTGCCTTAATTGCACCGTCCTGAATCATGCTTTTTCCCTCTAAAAAGCCCACAGATGCCGTAAAATCGTGCATTTCCGGGATATCTGCGCAGTTCGCTGGCATAACTTTCTCAGAAATCCCAGAAAAAGTTATTCAAAAAACAGAGGCCTCCAGCATAAAAATTTTTGGTCTTTGTTACCCGTAAATAACCAGATTTCGAATGAAGAAAAAATGGGCTGGGTGCCAGATTCCTTAAAACTCAAAAAGCTGGGTGCCGTTAAGCCACCCACGCACGAAGATTTTGGTAAGAAAAACGCAAGGGAATTGAAATTGACATTCCATCCAGTCCCATGTTACAATGGCGCACACCCGGGGGTTTAAGGGGGAAGAAAAACACAGATATAACTGTAAGGAAAGACAGCTGCCGGTTCACAAAGAATCGGTGGCTGTTTCTTTTCTGGTGATGTTCTGTTCCTGCTGGCAGACCCGCTGGACAGGCCGCCGCGCAGATTTCAGTTATGGATATCCGCTAGGAGAACTGATACCACTATGTCACAAAGCAGAGGTTCGGTTTTGCATCAAATCTCACAAATCGGAGAAATTGATCGGAAAGCATTTGCAATCCATCTCATTCAGAGCTAACATACACCACACCTCGAAAGAGGAAATAACCTGTAAAGTTCAAGGTTGTGGAAGTGGACAGGCCAAATCCCCCTTGCGATGGCCGTAGCCAGAAGGCGTAAACCGGCGCATAACGCTTATCAGCTGAGGTTGCCGGCAGTTTTGCGATCATGGACGGAGACAGGAAAAAGAGGAAGGATGACATCTGAGAAAAGAAAACATCATCTATGTGGGGATTGACCTGCATAAGGAAACACACACGGCAGTCATGCTGGACTGCTGGAACCAGAAGCTTGGAGAAATCACGTTTGAGAACAAGCCATCGGAATTCAGTAAGCTGACGAGGAAAGTCAGCCGGTTTGTGACGGAAGAAAAGGAACCTGTCTACGGTTTGGAGAATGCTTACGGTTATGGCCGCGCGCTTGCTGTATGGCTGATTGAAAAAGGGGTTGCGGTGAAAGACGTGAATACGGCCTTATCTTATGCCCAGAGGAAAAGCGTGCCGATGTACCAGAAAAGCGACAGCTATGATGCGGAAGCTGTGGCATTGGTGCTGATCAATATGCTGGATAAACTGCCGGATGCCATACCAGATGATAAGTATTGGACGCTGAGCCAGTTGGTGAACCGCAGGGACAATATCTGTACCCACCTGCACTGCCTAAAAAACCAGCTTCATGAGCAGCTCTGCATAGCGTACCCCAGCTATAAGCAATTCTTTAGCGATATCAGCCGAGCAACGGCACTATATTTTTTTATGGAATATCCATCGCCAGAGCATTTGCAAGGAAAGACAGCAGAAGAACTGGCGGAGGAACTGCGCCCGGTGAGCCACAATAACTGTTCGGTGAAACGAGCGGAGAAGATACTGTCCCTGGTGCGGGTGGATGGAGATACCAAAAGAGACCATCAGGAGAGCCGGGATACCATTACCCGTAGCCTGGTCAGCGATCTGGAGCATTACCGTGTCCAACTGGAAGAAGTAAACCAGGCGATAGAAATGCTCATGCCAGAATTTGACTGCACCTTGATGACCATGCCGGGAATCGAATTGATAACAGCAGCAAACATGCTGTCAGAGATTGGAAATATCAGCCGTTTTCCAAACTCCGCCAAACTGGCGAAATTCGCCGGGATAGCGCCAGTGAACTTTTCATCGGCAGGAAAAGGGAAAGATGTGTGCCCGAAGCAGGGAAACAGGCGGTTACAGGCCATCTTTTACTTTCTGGCAATCCAGATGATACAGGTATCCATAAACGGAACACCGAGAAATCCGGTCTTCCGGGAGTATTTTCTGCGAAAATTGGAAGACGGGAAGAATAAACAGCAGGCACTGATCTGTATTGCGAGACGTTTAGTGAATATCGTGTATGGGATGCTGAAAAACCATATGGAATACCGGGAGCCGGGGCAATAAGGGCTGTCAGATATGAACAGTTTGTGCTAAGATAGAACTAGAAGAAACACAGTGATTGGTTTGCCGCCTTTTCTAAAGGATTAGAGAAAAAGGCGTAAAAGATATGAGGCGGATGTGTCAATGCCAAGGGGGATTCTGATTCTTGGGAAAGAAATTTAAAGGATACGAGCGAACTAAATACTTCTGATTTTGACAATTTAACAGACAAAGGAACTGTTAAAGTCAATCAAGCTGGTTCAGATAGACCTCCTACAAATGATCCGAACAGCTTTCTCAGAACGGAGAATGGAGAGCATGTATTTGTATATGATGATAATGGGGATTTGATTTATGATATAAGCTCAAGTAGAGTAAAAGGATTTAAAATTAATACTAACCCTGCAGGTAAAAAGTTTTTAAGTCCTTATAAATTAGATAACCCGGTACCACAGTTTATTTTAGATCTTTTTGGATGGTGATAAAATGTATGAAATAAGATATTGCAATAGCATTGTAAAACAAGGAATAATGAAAAAGTTTAGAAAGCCTAAAGGATTAAATTTATTTGAACATGCATGTAATTGTAATTCATTAGAAGATATTATTGCGATTTCATATTTGTTTTGCCCTGATTTTATTCAGATAGGAGAATATATTTTTGTTTCTGTTTTTTTCGAAGAAGAAGGTGAGGAGGCTATAAAAAAAGTAGAGAAATTAGAAGAACGATTTGGTAAGAATAAAAAACTTATAGAGCAATGGGTTAATAGCTGGAGTATCGGAGATTTATTCATAAATTGTACAGACGAATCTTATCAAAATAATTCGTTGATAATGCAGTTTTGTGACATCTTAGTTTATAATTGGCAACAAAGATTGAAAGAATTGTTTCCGCACAAAAAAATTATAGTAGAAACTGGGAACGAAATAATGGGAGAGCTGGGGTTGACTATTACGGTTTATGAGCAGTAGTTAATGTAATAATAATTTTAACTATGATTGTTCGCCCGGCTTTGCCGGGCGATGTCCCCAGAGGTTATGCGCTTTCCAGCATAACCTCTTTAACCTGCACACTTTTCGACCCTGCTATTTTAGTAAATTTCAACTGGAAAACCCGTTCCCGAATCGGCCCAACAAGGCGTAATATCTGTTTGATGGTACATTTTACTTATAAACGAAACAGCATGACAAAAACGGCCATAAAATAATTTTTATCGGCCGTTTCTGTCATAGTGCCATATACAGATGCAGGCTGAAGTTCTACTCCCCATCCCTAGCGTCATTCCCATCTTTCCCCTGATCAACCATCGGCCCTTCCGTGCCTTCCTGTGCCGTTGCCATTTTCGTTTGGGCGCCATTCGACTGCTCTAATTCCTCCCGGGATTTCCGGAGTTGTTCTCCCTGACGGAGCGCCAGCTCCGATGCTTTGTCATGCAGCTGTCCGGCTTCCTGATCGGAACGTCCGATGGAGTCCATCTCATTTTCTATGAGGGCGCCTACCGTGTCGCCGCCGAGTCCCTTGCTCACTAAGGTGTCGACGTGAGCCGCTCCAAGATCAATTTCCGATTCTTTGATTCTGGCTTCACTCTCTATGTGGCTCTGGACTGCGGAAATCTTTTCCGCATGGCGGAGATCCTGGGAGACAGCGGCCAGAGTCGTAAGGTGTTCAGTTGTCAGCTGATCGTCGGTTTTGTTCTTGCCTGTTTTGTCAGAACTTTTTTTATCTTCCGGCTCTATGCACTGCCTGGCCTGCTGGGTGTAGGCGTTAGAAATCTGTTTATCAATGGCATCGATCTGCTTCTTGTACGATTTGAGCTGATCCTTGATGTCCTCCAGCTTTCCGCCGTCGCCTAATGTCGTTTCCACCAGACTGTTTCTTTGATCCACAAGCGCCTGTTTTTGCTTGGTCAGATTCTCAATCATGTTTATTAATTTACCCTGAGGGGAGAGGGTGAAACGGTCGTTTTTCGGACGGTTTCCCAGTATGCCCCCGCTCTTTTTATCCTGCACTGACTGGTATTTGGCGAATGATGCATTTACCCGTGCGGTATTGATAAGCGTATTCTTATGCAGGCTGAAATTCAGATTTACTCTCATTCCATTTCCTCCGATCTTTGATGTCCGTTACTATCCTTATCGTACAGGCGGGTGAAAATGTTTAGCTTTTTCAAAAAAAACTTTCTGTATTCGTTTTCTGCTGTGAACTGCAGCCGGTGTGTTTTCGGATTTCAGGAGATCCGGAAAAATTGTTGATTTTTCAACCTGATTGTAATATAATTAGCTTTTAGCCTGGAAGTATTTTGAAATTAGTAAAACGGGAATGCATAGGAAAAAGAGAAACAGGAAGAATATTCAAAAAGGAGAACAGGAACCGATGAAAAAGATTCTTGATTTAATCACATCAGAGGTAAAAGAGGCATTCGCAGCCTGTGGTTACGATGAGAGCTTTGCGAAGGTTACGCTGTCCAACCGGCCGGACCTCTGTGAGTACCAGTGTAATGGTGCCATGGCAGCCGCAAAGGCATACAAAAAGAAACCGATCGACATTGCAAATGAAGTTGTGGAGAAGCTGTCTGGCGGCGATATATTTTCAGAAGTGAACGCGGTGATGCCGGGTTTCATTAATATAAAACTGGAGGCCGGATATCTGGCGACCTACATGAACAACATGAGAGAAGAAGACCAGTGCGGCTGTGAAAAGGCGAAAACGCCGCTCACGATCATCGTAGATTACGGCGGAGCCAACGTGGCAAAGCCGCTGCATGTGGGACATCTCCGTTCCGCCATCATTGGCGAGAGTATCAAGCGGATGGGACGTTTCCTGGGGCATAAGGTGATCGGTGACGTTCATCTGGGAGACTGGGGACTTCAGATGGGACTGATCATTGAGGAGCTTCGTGACAGAAAGCCGGAACTGGCCTATTTTGATGAGACCTATACCGGAGAATATCCGAAGGAGGCTCCGTTTACCATCGGTGAACTGGAGGAGATCTACCCGGCAGCCAGCGCGAAGTCTAAGACGGACGAGGAATTCAGCGCAAGAGCCCACGAGGCGACGCTGAAGCTGCAGAACGGATACGCACCGTACCGCGCGATCTGGAATCATATCATCGATGTTTCCGTAACAGATTTAAAGAAGAATTACGGCAACTTGAATGTATCCTTTGATTTATGGAAAGGAGAGAGTGATGCTCAGGCCTATATTCCGGGGCTGATTCAGGAACTGGAAGAGAAAAAACTCGCTTATGAGAGCCAGGGCGCACTGGTGGTCGATATCGCCGAGCCCGGTGATTCCAAGGAACTCCCGCCCTGTATCATCCGCAAATCCGACGGTGCGGCACTCTACTCCACCTCTGATTTGGGAACGATTCTCGAGCGTGAGAAGGAATTCTGCCCGGACTGGTATATTTATATTACAGATAAGCGTCAGGAACTCCATTTTACACAGGTGTTCCGTGTGGCCAAGAAGGCCGGCTTCGTGCCGGAAGAACGGAAGATGTCCCATCTGGGCTTTGGCACCATGAATGGAAAGGACGGAAAGCCGTTTAAGACGAGGGACGGCGGCGTTATGCGTCTGGAGACCCTGATTTCCGATATTGACGCTGCGGCATACGAGAAGATTATGGAAAACCGCACCGTGTCGGAGGAAGAGGCGTTAAAGACCTCGAAGATCGTCGGCATGGCCGCGCTCAAGTACGGGGATTTATCCAATCAGGCTTCCAAGGACTACATTTTTGACATGGATCGTTTCGTTTCCTTTGAAGGAAACACAGGTCCTTATATTCTGTATACGATTGTGCGTATCAAGTCCATCCTGGCAAAGGCTTCCGATCTGGAAGTGCAGGGGGTGTGCACGGGAGACATTCTTCCGGCCGTTTCCGGAGCGGAGAAAGACCTGATGCTGCAGCTTTCAAAATATAATGAGGTGATCGAGACCAGTTTTATGGAGCTGGCTCCCCATAAGATCTGCCAGTACGTGTATGAACTGGCTAACGCGTTCAACAGGTTCTATCATGACACGAAGATCATTGCCGAGGAAAACGAAAAACAGCGTGCTTCCTGGCTCAGTCTGATCAGTCTGGCGAAGGATGTCCTTACCGCCTGTATCGATCTGCTTGGAATTGAGGCTCCGGAACGTATGTAATGTGTGAACGGATGTGAAAAACTTATGAAAGTATCACAGATGACAACAAGCGCCTTCTGGAAAGGCGAATCGGGCGTAAAAGGCCTGGTTGAAGACCAGGGAAAACAGTATAAAGCTAATTTATATATCAAGGGTAGTCAGGTTTATGACTACTCTTGTTCCTGTGTGCAGGGAAATTCCTATAAGGGAATGTGCCCTCACTGCCAGGAACTCTACAGGGAATACCGGGAGAAAGCGGCTGAAAATTCGGGGCGTCCCGTCACCACCTCCCAGCAGGCCAGGACGATGATCCGGGAGTATACCAACCGGGAAGTGGCCCAGATCATGATCGAAGGGGAAGAAAAGCAGGTTCAGCTGGCTGTCCGCATCATCGCGGACCGGAGTGATGTGAAGCTGGAATTCCGTCTGGGACGGGAGCGCTTCTATGTGCTTAAGGACCTTGTGGCCTTTACCAGGGCGATAGAGAGCGGCTCCTTTGTGGAATATGGAAAGAATTTGGCATTTCATCACAATCTCTCCGTCTTTACAAAGGAGAGCAGGCCGCTGGTGGAATTTATCATGGAGCTGGTGGGCAGCTACTGTGAGCACTACGAACAGTTTCAGAAGAGCTCGTTTTCTGCCATGCCGGCTCTGAGAAGCTTAAATCTAAGCCGGAGCAACCGGGACCGCTTTTTCAGGCTGATGATGGGGGAAACACTGGAACTGGAGGATTACCGCGCCCACAAGCGAATGGTGACGCTGACGGACCATAATCCCGATCTGGCGGTCAAAATCAGAAAGAAGGGACGGGATGGCATCCTTGTATCCATTGATAAGGGGCTTCTCATCTTTGAGGGAGAACGCCATCTTTATGTGGTGGACAAGGAACGGATCTATCGCTGCGACGAAGCCTGCAGTTCGACGCTGCACGTCTTTCTGGAACAGATGATTAAGAGCTTCGGCTCAAACTGTGAGGCTGAGGTAAACGATAAGGATATGCCGCTGTTCTATGAGCGTGTTCTGAAAAAGATAGCATCCTACAGTATCATCGACGCGGGCGACGTGGAACTGGAAGCCTATAAGCCGGAGGAACTGAAGGCGAGATTCGAGTTTGACAGCCAGGGACCCAACGACCTGGTCTTAAAGCCGATTCTGTCTTACGGGGATTATTCCTTTCAGCCGGTGGAGGATGAGAAGCTTCCAAGAACCGTATGCAGGGATGTGCCGGGAGAATTCCGGGTCAGTCAGCTGATTACAAAGTATTTTAAATATAAGGAACACGATACCGAGTATCCGGCGATCCGTGACGATGAGGAGGCTGTCTACCGTCTCCTCACGGAAGGCATGAGTGAGTTCATGGCTCAGGGAGAGGTATACTTATCAGAAGCCTTTCAGAAACTGAAGGTTCTTCCGCCGCCGAAGATTTCCATCGGCGTCAAGAGCAGCGGAAGCTGGCTGGAGCTTACGGTGGATACGGAAGGAATGTCGGGAGCCGAACTTACGAAGCTGCTGTCAGAATACAGTCAGAAAAAGCGGTTTTACCGGATGAAGAACGGCGAGTTTCTGGCGTTAGATGACAACGGTCTGATGACGGTGGCGAAGCTGGTGGAAGGTCTTGCGGTGAACAAAACGGATTTGCAGAGCCAGAAATTCCGGCTTCCCAGGTACCGGGCACTCTATCTGGACGGAATTCTAAAGGAGGGCTCTGGTATCACTCTCTATCGTGACGCGCTGTTTAAGGCTGTGGTCCGCGGCATGAAATCTGTGGAAGACAGCGATTATGAGATTCCTCTGACACTTCGTTCCGTGCTGAGAGAATACCAGAAAACGGGATTCCGGTGGCTTAAGACCCTGGATTCCTACGGATTTGGAGGGATTCTGGCAGACGATATGGGACTTGGTAAGACGATTCAGGTTATCGCACTGCTGCTGGACGAGAGTAACCGCGAGCCGGATTCTTCGGCGCTGATTGTCTGTCCGGCATCCCTTGTGTATAACTGGGAAAATGAAATCCATCACTTTGCGCCAACCCTGAAAGTCCGCACAATAAGCGGTACCGCACAGGAGCGGGAGGAGCTTTTGAAGGCGGCTTCGGCCGGAGAGATCTTAATTACGTCCTACGATCTGCTGAAGAGGGATATTGCCTTTTACGAGGAGAGGGAATTCCGTTTTCAGATCGTCGACGAGGCGCAGTATATCAAGAACGCCTCGACCCAGAGTGCGAAGGCGGTTAAGTCAGTGAACGCCCGAACAAGATTTGCACTGACGGGAACTCCGATAGAAAACAGGCTCAGCGAGCTGTGGAGTATTTTCGATTTCCTCATGCCCGGCTTTCTGTTTTCGTACCAGAGGTTCAAGAAGGAGTATGAGCTTCCCATCGTGCGGGATCAGGATGAGAACTGCTTAAAGGGGCTGCACCGCATGATCGGTCCGTTTATTCTGCGCCGGCTCAAAAAGGATGTGCTGAAGGAACTGCCCGATAAGCTGGAAAATGTGATCTATTCAGGCTTTGAGAAGGAACAGAAGGAGCTGTATACCGCCAATGCGTGGCAGGTGAAGCAGCAGCTGGAGCTGGCGGGAGACGGCGGCTCTGACAGAATACAGATTCTGGCTCAGCTGACGAGGCTGCGCCAGATCTGCTGTGATCCGCATCTCTGTTACAGCAACTATAACGGCAGTTCTGCCAAGCTTGAGACGTGTATCGATCTGATCCGCAATGGCGTGGAGGGCGGCCATAAGATCCTGCTCTTTTCCCAGTTTACGTCGATGCTGGAAATCATCGAAAAACGGCTGAAGAAAGAGGGGATGGCGTATTATATTCTGACGGGTGCGACGCCCAAGGAAGAGCGGCTCCATATGGTAAGCTCCTTTAAGGATGACGGAGTGCCGGTATTCCTGATTTCCCTGAAAGCCGGGGGAACGGGCTTAAATCTGACGGCTGCGGATGTGGTGATTCATTACGATCCGTGGTGGAATGTGGCGGCGCAGAATCAGGCCACGGACCGGACGCACCGCATCGGCCAGGAGAAACAGGTTACTGTGTTTAAACTGATCACAAAGGGGACTATCGAAGAAAATATTTTAAAACTTCAGGAATCAAAGAAGAATCTGGCGGAGCAGATCATCACCGAGGGAACCGTCTCGTTCGGCAGCCTGACGAAGGAAGACTTAATCGGCCTGCTGGATTAGAGCGTGACGGGACAGCTGATTCATGTGAAGAAAAGAAAGGATGGTTAAGAGATGAAAGTACTGCTTTTAAACGGAAGCCCTCATGAGAAGGGCTGTACATACAGGGCGCTCACGGAAGTGGCGGGGGCCCTGACGAATGAGGGAATTGAGACGGAGATCGTCCATATCGGCAATCAGGCCATTCATGGCTGTATCGGATGCGGCAAATGTGCTGCCGCCGGACGCTGTGTCTTTAAAGGAGATCCGGTCAATGCATTTTTGGATAAAATGGAGCATGCAGACGGTCTGGTCGTCGGCTCTCCGGTCTACTATGCATCGGCAAACGGCTCGCTGTATTCCTTCCTGGACCGTCTGTTTTACGCCGGAAGCTGTTTTGCCTTTAAGCCGGCTGCAGCAGTGGCGTCGGCCCGGCGTGCGGGGACGACGGCGACGCTCGATTCCATGAACAAATACTTTACGATTTCCCAGATGCCGGTCGTATCATCCCAGTACTGGAACATGGTTCACGGCAACTCGCCGGAGGAAGTGGAGCAGGATTTGGAGGGGCTGCAGGTCATGCGCACGGTCGGGAAGAATATGGCGTGGCTGCTTCACTGCATTGAGGCCGGTAAGGCGGCGGGAATTACAACGCCGGAACCGGAGCAGAGGCTCAGGACTAATTTTATACGCTGAATTTGGGAGGGACGCCGAAGAAGCGGCGGGCGGCGGCAGGACGGGTCCCGGGGGCATGGATATTCCGTGTCCGTCTTGCTTCCTACTCGCCATAAGAAAGTCCGTTCCTGTCGAACACGCCAACCGCGGGCGTGATCGCCAGGAACGGACTTTCTTATGACTCGTATCCAGATGCCGGCACACTGGAATATCCATGCCCCCGGGACCCGTCCTGCCGCCGCCCGCCGCTTCTTCGGCTGTGTATTGGCTATGCTGGTAAAAAGATGGGGGACAGGATTGAGGGCTGAACTGTTAGGGAGAGAGAAAGAAAAAGAGAAAAAGGCCTTTACTTTTGCCATATCTGTTGTATAATGGAAAAGCACTATATATGGTGAAGAAATAATTACATACGCAAAATGTAGGAGATTTCACGGCAAATTGACAGCTGCTGTGTTATTTTTTAGCAGTATGATTAAAGTAGAATATGGATTAAAGGAAATAAGGAGACAGCGATGATTAAGGTACAGAAACGTGACGGCAGAATTGTGAATTATGACAGAGAGAAGATTGTGAGGGCGATTCAGAAGGCGAATGCAGAAGTGGATGCGGCGGAACGCGCCGGGGAGGCATTGATTGACGGAATTCTGGATGATGTGGAGAGAGAATGCGAGGATGTTGTCCATGTAGAGAGCATTCAGGATATGATCGAGAGCCGCCTGGTTAAGCAGAACAAGTATACTCTCTCGAAAAAATATATGATTTACCGGTATCAGAGAGCGCTTTTAAGAAAAGCGAACACGACGGATGAATCGATTCTGAAGCTGATCCGGAATGAAAATAAAGAGCTGGCTGAGGAAAATTCCAATAAGAATACGATTCTGGCATCTACACAGAGGGATTATATTGCCGGAGAGGTGTCCAGGGATTTGACGAAGCGTATGCTTCTGCCGGAACGCATTTCCATGGCCCATGAACAGGGCGCGATTCATTTTCATGACGCGGATTACTTTGTTCAGCCGATTTTCAACTGCTGTCTCATCAATATCGCGGACATGCTGGATAACGGGACCGTGATGAACGAGAAGATGATTGAGAGCCCAAAGAGCTTTCAGGTGGCCTGTACGGTTATGACCCAGATCATCGCGGCGGTGGCCAGCAATCAGTACGGCGGCCAGTCTGTGGATATGAGACATCTTGGAAAGTATTTAAGGAAGAGCAGCAATAAGTTCCACAGACAGATCCGGGAAGAGTTTGGCGACAGCCTGGATGAGGAGTCCGTGGAGAAGATGGCTCGGATTCGTCTGAGAGATGAACTGAAGTCAGGCGTTCAGACGATCCAGTACCAGATCAACACATTGATGACAACCAATGGCCAGGCGCCGTTTGTGACGCTGTTCCTTCGCCTGGACGACGAGGATGAGTACATCAATGAAAATGCGCTGATCGTGGAAGAGATTCTGCGTCAGAGACTGGAAGGAATCAAGAATGAAGCGGGCGTCTATGTGACTCCGGCATTTCCGAAGCTCATCTATGTACTGGACGAGAATAACTGTTTAAAGGGCGGTAAATACGATTACATCACAAGACTTGCGGTGCGGTGCTCTTCGAAGCGCATGTATCCCGATTATATCTCCGCGAAGAAGATGAAGGAGAATTATGAGGGCAATGTATTCAGCTGTATGGGCTGCCGCAGCTTCCTGTCTCCGTGGAAGGACGAGAATGGGGACTATAAGTTTGAGGGACGGTTCAATCAGGGCGTGGTGAGCCTGAACCTTCCGCAGATTGGAATTCTGGCAAAGGGCGACGAGGAAGTATTCTGGAAGCTTTTGGACGAGCGTCTCACCATCTGTTTTGAGGCGCTTATGTGCAGGCATAAGGCGCTGGAAGGCACCTTATCTGATGTGAGTCCGATTCACTGGCAGTACGGAGCCATTGCCAGACTCCCGAAGGGGGCGAAGATTGATCCGCTGCTTCATGACGGATACTCCACGATCTCCCTGGGATATATCGGCATCTATGAGATGACGAAGCTGATGAAAGGGGTCAGCCACACGGATCCGGCAGGAGAGGAATTTGCCCTCCGCGTGATGAACCGCATGAAAGAGGCAGTCGAGTGCTGGAAAGAAGAGACCGGGCTCGGTTTCGGCCTTTACGGGACTCCGGCTGAGTCTCTCTGCTACCGGTTTGCCAGGATTGACCGGGAGCGCTTCGGCCTGATTGAAGATGTAACGGACAAGGGGTACTACACGAATTCCTATCACGTGGATGTGAGGGAGAAGATCGACGCATTCAGCAAGTTTACCTTTGAGAGCCAGTTCCAGAAGATTTCTTCCGGCGGCGCCATCTCTTATGTGGAAGTGCCGAACATGGCGAAGAATTTAGAGGCCATGGAAGAAGTGGTTAAATTCATCTATGACAATATCCAGTACGCGGAGTTCAATACGAAATCTGACTACTGCCAGGAATGCGGCTTCGATGGTGAGATCATCATCAATGACGACATGGAGTGGGAATGCCCGCAGTGTCATAATAAGGATAAGGACAAGATGAACGTAACCAGAAGAACCTGCGGTTATCTGGGTGAGAATTTCTGGAACGCCGGAAAGACGAAGGAAATCAAGGCGAGAGTGCTTCATCTGTAGTCTGAGGAGCGATAATATCATGAAATACGCCGATATCAAACATTGCGACGTTGCCAACGGCACCGGAGTGCGGACGAGCCTTTTTGTGTCCGGCTGCACTCACCGGTGCCGGGGCTGTTTTAATGAGATCGCATGGGATTTTAATTATGGAAAGGAATTCACGGACGAGGCAGTACAGGAGATCCTCGATTCCTGTGGAAAAAGCTATATATCCGGCCTGTCTCTGCTGGGCGGAGAGCCGATGGAGCCGCAGAACCAGCGGGCGCTTCTGCCTCTGGTCCTCCGGTTTAAGGAGCAGTATCCGGAGAAGACGATCTGGTGCTACACCGGTTATACGTATGAGGCGGATCTGCTGTCGCCGGAGGGAAGGGCGCACTGCGAGGTGACGCCAGAATTTCTTGCATGCATCGATATCCTGGTGGATGGGGAATTTGACCAGGAGTGTTACGATCTCAAACTGAAATTCCGGGGCAGCAGCAACCAGCGTGTGCTGCAGATTCACGAGCCGGGCTGTCCGGAGCTGTTTGCAGTAAAGGATGAAAGTACTCAATAAGGAAAAGGGGGAATCGGACCGATGAAGCGGGAGATCAGCCTGGAAGAGATATCAGATGGGAAGCTATATGGCAGCGGCGACATGGTGAAGGTGGGCTGTGATGACTGCCGCGGCTGTTCTGCCTGCTGCCGCGGCATGGGAAGTTCTATTGTTTTGGATCCATACGATATCTTTCGTCTGGAGACGGGCCTGGACCTGTCCTTTGAGGAGCTGCTGGCGGAGGCGGTGGAACTGAATCTGGTGGATGGCATGATTCTGCCGAACCTGAAGATGTCCGGCGAGGGAGAGGCCTGCACCTTTTTAAACGAGGAGGGGCGCTGCCGGATTCATCCCTGCAGACCGGGGATCTGTCGGATGTTTCCGCTTGGCCGGATCTATGAGGACCATGGCTTCCGGTATTTTAACCAGATACACGAATGCCGGAAGGCGCAGAAGACGAAGGTCAAGATCCGTAAGTGGATGGATACCCCGGATCTGGGCCGTTATGAGAACTTTATTGTGGAGTGGCATTACTTCCTGAAGGAACTGGAGGAAAGGCTGGAGAAGAAACGGGAGCAAAAACCGGAAGAGGGATCAGAACAGGCCGGTGGGGAAGATGCGAGGAAGCGGGCTGCCATGGGAGTGCTTAAGGTTTTCTATCTGATTCCATATCAGAAAGAGTTGGATTTCTATCAGCAGTTTGAGGCGCGCATGGCGGCTGCGCGGGAGGAATTTATTAATTTTCTGTAAAAATACTTAAGGTTCCCAAATCCCTGTTTGCCTGCCGGCGGTCTCTGTGATATACTAAAAGCAATGGAAGCAAGGCATAAACAGGTGTAAAGTATCAGGACGGTTGTTCGAAGGGGAGGAATACCTTTATGGCGAAGGTAAAGAGGTTTAGCACAAAAATTAACAGTTTCTTTGTAGAGTGGAGTGCGCTGAATCATTATTTGTCATCATATGAGTGTGAGAAAAACGGCGTTCCCTACATCGGTTTTAAGGATCCGAGGGTTCAGAAACTCTGGAACAGCTTGAGTTCCGCGGAAAAGCGGGATCTGATGAAGCATTACGGGAAGAAGAACGAGGCGGAGCTGGGCGACTATCTGGGATAAGGGGAATGAATCATGATTCTTTCGGGAAAAGAAATACTAAAGCATATGGGGAAAGAGATTATCATTACTCCGTTTGATGAAAAGAGAATTAATCCTAACAGTTATAATCTGTCTCTGGCGGATGAACTTCTGGTTTACGAGAAGGAAGCGCTGGATATGAAAAAGCCCAATCCGACTAAGCGGATCGTGATTCCGGATGAAGGGCTTCTTCTGGAACCAAACAGGCTGTATCTGGGAAGGACTAACGAGTTTACGAAGACGGATCGGTATGTTCCCATGCTGGAGGGCCGTTCTTCCACGGGCAGGCTGGGGCTTTTTATCCATGTGACCGCGGGCTTTGGTGATATCGGTTTCGCCGGGTACTGGACATTGGAGATTTTCTGTGTACAGCCGGTCAGAATCTATCCGAATGTGGAGATATGCCAGATTTATTACCACGACATTGACGGGGAATACGATCTGTACAGCAGCGGAAAGTATCAGAATAACAGCGGGATTCAGGCCAGTCTCATGTATAAGGACTTTGAGTGAGAATGGTCTGCGGATAAGAGAACGGTATAAAAGATGATGTAAGAGATGATAGAAGAGAGCCGGATACTAAAAAGAGGAAGATGCAGATTCAGGAGTCCCTGAAGCGGTATCTTCCTCTTTTATGGTCGCACCCGCTATTCCCTGTGTCCCGCTGCGTATTCTCCAGGGCAGATGTCCATAACGACCCGGACAGGCTGGATTAAGGCATCCTCGTACTGACATTTCCACTGGACCTCCCGGCTCAACTGGCCGTCTGCGATCCCGTCGATGGTCTCGCCGGACTTGACCGGTGCATCGGCATCATAGAGATAAGAGGCAACATTGTATGCATGGTTTACGACGGCCTGCGGCTCCAGTCCCCGGAAATGGTACTGGACGTCGGGGAGTCCGATTGCATAGAGCCCCAGGGTGTCCACTACCTTGTCGTCGCTGCCGGAGATGTTGAAAAGGCGGGCGTTGACGCCAAAGTATACAAAACGGTCTTCCCGCGGTATCCGGTGTTCCCTGATCTGCTCCGCGGTAAACAGCTTTCCGGCCGGTTCGACCCAGACCGCAGTGCAGTCAGGAAACAGTCTGACCGCTGTCTCCATCCAGTCCATCATCATCTCACAGCGTTCCTTGTATTCCAGCACGGCGGCCATCATGTCAAACAGGAAAATCTCATACCGGCACCGCTCCAAAAGGGCGTCTCCGTCGGCCACATCCCAGAGCTGGCTTCTGGAAAAGGCATCGATGGAGTCCTGCCTGAATTCCTGAACATCCCCCATGACGACCTGGGGCGGCAGGGCGCCGTCTTTAAACTGTGCCAGATATTTTTTTACGGCAAAAGAGGTCAGAGCCGGCGAAGGGGACACGATGTCGATCGCCCCGAAGGTTTCTTCCAGAGCCGTGCGTATGATCCCGGCCTCCGGTTTGACCGGTTTTTCTTCAAACAGAAGGTAGATCTGATAGAGGTTCTGAAATTCTGCTTTTTCCTCAAGATTCTGTTTCAGTTCTTCTTTCGGTCCTTTTTTCTTTGAAAATAATCCCATATGCGTTCTCCTTTGTATCTGTCTGTAGGAGGCGGATTCCTCCGCCGTTACCTCCAGTATACCGTATTTTGGAAAAAAGGCCATTACAATTTGCTTAAGATTTCCCCCAGGCTTTCTGAAAAACGGAGAAATGAAATGGGGCGGACAGCGGGATTTCGTATCGGCGGCAGATGCGCACAATCTCATAAGCACCGATGATCAGGGCGAAGACGCCGGTGGCAATGTTGCTGACGGCCATGACGACCCCGACGCTTAAGCTTCCCATGGAGGTATAACTCTGCAGAAACCAGAGTACGGGGACACGGAAAACGAAGACGCGGCAGAAGTTGATGGCCAGTGTCAGTTTTGTCTTTCCGAAGCCGTACAACAGGGCCATGACGGACGCAGTGATGCCCAGCGGAATGGCTCCCAGCGCCTCGAAGCGGTAGATGGAGATAATCATCTTCTGAAACGCCGGATCATTGCCGGCAAAGAGACGGCTGAGTTCCTCCAGAAAATACAGTGAGCAGGCCATGAGCACGATCCCGACGGCCAGGTTGACAGTGAGAACACATCCGAAGGCCTTCAGCGCGCGGCGGGGCTTTCCGGCTCCCACACTCTGACTGATGATGGCCGATCCGCCTTCCTGGAAGCCGTTCTGCGGCATGGTGGTGATTCCGCCGATGTTGTTGGAGATTCCCAGCGCTCCCACGGTCAGCGCGCTGTAGACCGTACTCATGGAATTGATGATGACCTTGCCAAAGGAAAAGGCCATCTTCTCTGCAATGACCGGAATGGAGAGGCTGATCATGGGAACTGTGGTGTCCCGCTGAAAGGAGACCGCTCTCATGGAAAAGCCGAATACGTTGTCCTTCTGATTCATGTTTCGGACAGCCGCGGCCAGTAAAAACAGCTGGGAAAGGATCGTAGCCGTAGAAATCATGCTGATCCCGCACTGCAATCCGTAGACGAACAGGGCGGTAAAGGCCATCTTGACAGCGATAACCGCCATATTCAGGCGGAGAATCCTGCCGGAATTTCCACGGGCCCGTTCAATGGCAATATAAATGTTGTTAAAGAAGCTGATGACCATACCGAAGAGCTCCAGCCGGAAGTACAGAGTGCCTTCCGAGATGAAGGCCTCCGGCGTCCTGGCAAGCCGGAGAAACCACGGTGTGAAGGGAACTAACAAAGCCAGAATGACGGCGCTTAGGACCGAGCACATGGCAAACAGCGTGCTGACCCGTTTCTTCACCAGGTCGAAATCACCGGCACCGTAGGCTTCGCTTATTTTCAGACTGGACCCGATGGCGAGGCCGCCACCCAGGGCTGACAGCATCAGGCTGATTTGTGATAAATAGGCCACGGCGGACACGGAGCCGGCGCTGATATGAGCCGCCATCATGGAGTCAAAGATTTTAAAGAGCTGATTTAAACTCTGATACAGGGCCAGCGGCGTTCCGACGTAGAGAATAACCTTCCACATGTTGTCGTGGAGGGCAAACTCCCGGAAATGCTGGTCTTTTGCGGAGAGCACCGCTTTGGGCAACAACTGCCTGGACATGAATGGTTCCTCCTTTGATGTAAATGCCATAGTTTTCGATGAATCTGTATATAAGCATATAGTCAGAAGCGTTGGAAATCTACGAATTTCATGACCAATCATGAGGATAGTACAGTTTTTTTGACATAAACGGTTGCTTTGTGCTATAGTATAGGCCGAAGGGATGGTGATGGCTGGATGAGACGACATGGTCAAATGTCGGAAGCAATGCCGACCGGTATTTTTCTGACGCTGTCCGGTGGATTTCAGGATGCTTATACGTATTATACCCGCGGGAAGGTTTTTGCCAACGCCCAGACGGGGAATATCATTTTACTGGGACACAATGCGATGAACGGAGACTTTACGGATGCCTTCCGGTACCTGGCGCCGGTGCTGGCTTTTGCGGGAGGAATCTACATATCGGAAGTCATACGCGGTATCTACCGGGAATACGGGAAGCTGCACTGGCGCCAGATCGTGGTGGCGCTGGAAATTCTGCTCCTGTTTGTGGTGGGATTTCTCCCGCAGTCCATGAACATGGCAGCCAATATTCTAGTCTCCTTTGTCTGCGCCATGCAGGTGGAGGCGTTCCGAAAGATGAAGGGAAGCGCTTATGCCAGCACGATGTGCATCGGCAATCTGCGCAGTGCGACGGAGATGCTGTACCGTTACCGCCATACAAAGGAAAAAGGCTGCCTGGAAAAATGTCTCCGGTATTACGGCGTGATTCTCGTCTTTGGTATCGGCGCAGCGCTTGGAAGCCTCATGACTTCCCTGTTTAAGGAGCGGACGATCTGGATATCCTGCGGTTTTCTGTTTGTCTGTTTCTGTATTATGTTTATGAAGGAAGACATCGAGGGCGAGGGCGGGCTGGATTGACAGCGGAGCGGGTTTGTGATACAGTTACATTAAGTTAACAGGATATTTGAGGGAGTAATTCCGCATAAGACAAAGGCGAGATAAATCAACAGCATGGCAGCTCTGCGGCGGCCTGGTTTATCTATAAAGAATGAGACTCATATACAGTATACACGCTGTATATGAGTCTTTTCCTTTTACAGCGGGCGGAAAAGATTCCCTCTTACAGCCGGATAAAAGGCAGGAGGTGCGGTGATGAAGGGATATTTGGATACTTTAGAGGAAGTTCTGGAAAAACTGAATACGAAACGGACAGGCCTGAGTGCAGAGGAAGCGGCCGGAAGACTTATGGCAGATGGAAAGAATAAACTGAAGGAGGCGAAGCCGGTTCCGCTCTGGAGGCGCTTTTTGAGTCAGCTGGCCGATCCGATGATCGTGATTTTGATTGCGGCAGCGGTGGTCTCTGGAATGACGGCGGTCTATGCGGGGGAGTCGTTTGCGGATGTGATCATTATCATGATTGTCGTTCTTATCAATGCGGTGCTGGGGGTGGCGCAGGAGAGCAAGGCTGAGAAAGCCATAGCCGCCCTGCAGGAGATCGCGGCGGCTACTTCCAGGGTGATGCGGGACGGTAAGCAGCAGACGATTCGGAGCGAGGACCTTGTGCGCGGCGATATCATCGTCCTGGAGGCGGGAGATGCGGTGCCGGCAGACGGCAGGATTCTGGAGTGCGCCAGCATGAAGGTGGAGGAAGCCGCCCTGACCGGAGAGTCAGTGCCGGTTCTCAAGACGGAACGCGTTCTTTCCCTGGAGGAGGGGACGAAGGACATCCCCCTGGGCGACAGGAAGAACATGGTTTACATGGGAAGCACGGTCGTATATGGCCGCGGAGCTGCGGTCGTGACAGGCACCGGCATGGAGACGGAGATGGGAAAGATCGCAGATGCCCTGACTCAGGCAAAGGATCATGAGACGCCGCTTCAGGGAAAGCTTTCTCAGCTGAGCCGGATTCTCAGCGTGCTGGTGCTCGGAATCTGCGTTATTATATTTGCAGTCAGCTTACTGCGTGCGTATCCGGACATTTCCGGGTACACGGTCATAGATACGTTTATGATTGCCGTGAGCCTGGCGGTGGCAGCCATACCGGAAGGCCTGGCGGCCGTTGTCACCATCGTGCTCTCCATCGGCGTCACCAACATGTCCAGGAAAAACGCTATTATCCGGAAGCTGACGGCCGTTGAGACTCTTGGGTGCACTCAGATTATCTGTTCCGACAAAACGGGAACGCTGACGCAGAACCGGATGACCGTCGTGGAACACACCGGAACCGATGAGAAGGCGCTGGCAGCGGCCATGGCACTCTGTAACGATGCACATTTAAACGATAAGAATGAGGCGGAGGGAGAGCCCACCCAGGCTGCTCTTGTGGCCTATGCATGGTCCGCAGGACTTGACCAGAACAGCCTGAAACGGGAGTATGTACGAATTGGTGAGGCGCCCTTCGATTCTATGCGGAAGATGATGTCGACCGTACACGAAAAGGCGGATGGAACCGTGATTCAGTTCACGAAAGGAGCTCCGGATGAGGTCCTGAAACGCTGTACCCACATATTATCGGAGGGAAGGGGCGTTCCGCTGTGTGAGGAGGACCGGGAAAAAATTCTCCTCGCCAATAAATCGCTGGCCGGCCGGGCTCTCCGCGTCCTTGCGGCGGCAGCGAGAGAGTACGCGGCCCGTCCCTCCGGCTGGGAGGCCGAAGATCTGGAGCAGAAGCTTTGTTTCCTCGGTCTCACCGGAATGATCGACCCGGTGCGCCCCGAGGTGCTGCCTGCCATGAAAGAGTGCCGCAGAGCCGGAATCCGTCCCATTATGATTACCGGCGATCATAAAGACACGGCGGTGGCTATCGCCATGCAGCTTGGAATTATCACCTCCCCGGAGCAGGCCATCACAGGCGCTGGTCTGGACGAGATATCCGATGAGGACTTCGGCGATGAGATCGGGAAGTATTCCGTTTACGCCAGGGTTCAGCCGGAGCACAAGGTTAGAATCGTAAACGGGTGGAGAGCGAAAGGCTGTATTACCGCCATGACGGGAGACGGAGTCAACGACGCGCCTTCCATCAAGAATGCCGATATCGGTGTGGGAATGGGAATTACTGGTACCGATGTGACGAAGAATGCAGCGGATATGGTGCTGGCGGACGATAATTTTGCCACGATTGTCTCGGCGGTGGGGGAGGGACGGAGAATCTATGACAACATTCGAAAGTCCATACAGTTTCTCCTGTCCTCCAACTTATCAGAGGTGCTGTCCATCTTTTTTGCGACGCTTCTCGGCTTTGTCATTCTGAAGCCGGTCCATCTCCTCTGGATCAATCTGATTACCGACTGCTTTCCGGCGCTGGCGCTGGGGATGGAGGAGCCGGAAAAGGACGTTATGAACCGGCCGCCCCGCAGCCCGAAGGAAGGGATTTTCGCGGGCGGGGTCGGATTTCATGTGGCGGTTCAGGGGATTGCGGTGACCGTAATCACCCTGGCTTCGTATCTGATCGGCCATTATCTGGAGGCGGGCGTGTGGGAGATTACGAACAGTGCGGATGGCATGACCATGGCGTTTCTGACCCTGTCCATGACGGAGATCTTCCATTCCTTCAATATGCGGTCTCTGAATCAGTCGGTATTTACCTTAAAACACCATAATCCGTGGCTGTGGCTGTCCATGGCGGCTTCCTTTCTGTGCACGACCGTGGTCATCTACGTCCCGTTCCTGTCCGATGCATTTGAATTTGAACATATTTCCCTGACCGAGTATGCGGTGGCAATCGGACTGGCCTTCTGCATTGTTCCGTTTGTGGAAGGGATGAAATGGCTTCAGCGAAGGCGGAAATGAGGAACGTTCTCTGCAAATGCCTCCGCTTCGCACTGCAGGTTTTCCAGAAATCGATTGATATGATATCCGTCAGTCGTCGCATGATGGCAGGTAATTGAGAGCGGCATCATAATTCTGCCGTCTTTTTCATAGAATCTGCCTGCCTCAACGGACGGAAGATAGTACGGCTTGTTCTCATAGGAGTGAACCGAAAAATGTTTAAATGACACCCAGGGAATACAGGAAATGGTATAGGCATTTGCGGGAGGTGTCTGCCCGGCCTGAGCCAGAACGCCGTGACTGCCGCCGTACCTCCTCTGGTTGTCCAGACAGGACTGATAAAACACCATGAAATTATCTGCGTACTCCGTCCACATAAGGGAAAAGGTATTATCGTCCTCATGAAAGGCCGCGTAAAGCGGTGTGAGTGTGTCAAAGCAGCCAACCTGCCCGTCCACTTCGGCGGTTTTGAATTCCGTCTGCTTTTGAAGCGTTTTGGTCACGAGCCATAAGTAGGCTGGGAAGAACTTGATACCGGCATGCTTGAGAGCTGTTCTCATCGCTGTAATGTCGAGATCGACGGTCAGGGAATATCCGGTCGGAGCCATTTTTGAGAAATAGTAAAACATCTGTGCCCTCGGCCATGTCTGCATGTCGAGCGGCGTAAATTTAACAGTTTGATCCATTGTGACACCTCCTTTTTTCTATTATAGGAATTTTCAATAAAAATACAATCAACGCTCCGTAGACTGCGTAACAGCTCAGCTCTGTTCCATTTGAAAAAAATAGTATTTTATGGTAGGATGAAGAAAAACCTGCACACAAAAGAAGTGAGACACTCACGGCAGCCGCCAATTGGATATGCCCGCGTGGCCTGTTGCCTTCGTGTGAATAAACGATACAGGAGCATAGAATGACGGCTTATGTAAGTAAAAATGAAAAAACAAAATACCGGCTGGCAGACTCCGTCAAGCAGTGCATGATGACGACGCCAGTGGACAAAATCACGGTTCAGAATATCGTGGACGGCTGTGATATGACGCGCCAGACCTTTTACCGGAATTTTAAGGACAAGTATGATTTAATTAACTGGTATTTCGACAAGCTGGTGCTGGAATCCTTTGCCCGGATCGGCGTGGAGAAGACGGTCTGCCAGAGCCTGGAGGAGAAGTTTGAATTTATCAAGAAGGAGAAGGTGTTCTTTACCGAGGCCTTTCGCTCGGATGATTACAACTCCCTGAAGGAACACGATTTTGAACTGATTATGGGGTTCTATCAGGAGCTGATCACACGCAGGACCCATAAGCCTCTGGAGGAGGATATTCAGTTTTTGCTGGAGATGTACTGCCGCGGATCCGTCTATATGACTGTGAAATGGGTCCTGAGCGGAATGAAGCAGACCCCGGGGGAGATGGCGGCCAGCCTGGTGGAGGCCATGCCGCCGCGGCTTTCGGCTGTGTTTCAGGAGGCCGGGCTCGTATAACGCGGGTCTGGGAGCGGTACCTGGCTGCTGGTACGGCCGGTCTGTATTGATATTGTATAGAAATAAAGTTACAGTTTGCGGGATTTGTAACATTTGTTACAAATAAAGGGGATTGTAACTTTATTTTTTAAACCGGTTTTGTTAAAATAATAACAGAAAGTAAATGGTGTCCATTGGACCCATAAAAGATAGGAAAAGGAGAGATTATCATGGCAAACAGAATCGTTCTGAATGAAACATCGTATCACGGAGCAGGTGCAATCAATGAAATTCCGGGAGAGGTAACAAAGAGAGGATTTCACAAGGCATTTATTGCATCCGATCCAGATCTGGTAAAATTCGGCGTCACAGCGAAGGTAACAAAGATTCTGGAAGAGAACGGAATGGACTACGAGGTTTATTCCAACATCAAACCAAACCCAACCATCGAAAACGTACAGACCGGTGTCGAGGCCTTTAAGAAATCCGGAGCAGACTACATTATCGCTATCGGCGGCGGTTCCTCTATGGATACCTCCAAGGCCGTAGGCATCATCATCACTAACCCTGAGTTTGCCGATGTCAGAAGTTTAGAGGGCGTGGCTCCGACGAAGAATCCGTGTGTTCCGATTCTGGCTGTTCCGACAACAGCGGGTACGGCGGCAGAGGTTACCATCAACTACGTTATTACCGACGTTGAGAAGAAACGTAAATTCGTCTGTGTTGATACACATGATATCCCGGTTGTTGCTTTCGTTGATCCGGAGATGATGTCCAGCATGCCGAAGGGCTTAACCGCTTCCACAGGTATGGATGCGCTGACCCATGCGATCGAGGGATATACGACAAAGGGAGCCAACGAGATTACGGATATGTTTAACTTGAAGGCAATCGAAAAGATCGCCTCCAGCTTAAGAGATGCGGTTGAAAATAAGCCGGAAGGCCGTGAAGGCATGGCTCTGGGCCAGTACTTAACCGGTATGGGCTTCTCCAACTGCGGACTTGGCATCGTTCATTCCATGGCTCACGCTCTGGGCGCCGTATATGACACGCCCCACGGTGTCGCCAATGCGATTCTGCTTCCGACGATCATGGAATACAACGCAGACGCCACAGGCGAGAAATTCCGCGATATCGCAAAGGCCATGGGCGTAGAGGGAACCGAGACCATGACGGTGGAAGAATACCGGAAAGCGGCAGTTGATGCAGTGAAGAAGCTGTCCCAGGATGTGGGGATTCCGGCTGACTTAACGGCCATCGTAAAGGAAGAGGATGTTCAGTTCCTGGCTGAGTCTGCCGTTGCAGACGCGTGCGCACCGGGTAATCCCAAGGAAGCAGGCCTGGAAGACATAATTGCGTTATATAAGAGCCTGATGTAAGGAAACGAAGAACGGGAGTTCGGACAGGCTGTAATATAGAAGCAGATAAAAAGAATAAAGACGCTGTTTCATTGATGGAGAGAAATCGATGAAACGGCGTCTTTTTATGGATTATGCGTTAGTTTGGTGTCTGCTTTGAAAAACGGGTGTAATAGTTTATGGCATCTTTTTCCATTAACGAAAAATTGGCCTGCAGCTTTTGGATAATACGCTGTTCCGGGACGTTTTCGGAAACATTGTCCTGAATAAAGACTTGGATGCCTTTTTCCATTCCCTTTTCCATACCCCGTTGATATCCTTCATCCATTAACATCTGTCCGACTAATGTCATCTGCATCTCCTCCTCCAATTTTTTAGCGTACGCCCGGTCAATGACTTTGTCTGTAAAAGTCAGGATTCCGGCTATTACCTTCAGCTGGCCCTCCCTGTCAGGCAGTCGTTTACCGAGAGTTACGGCTTTTTCAATCGTTTCCTGCTTGCGCTTTTTTCCTTTTACGGTCAGCGGCAGAATCATCAGTTCCATCAATTCTTCTTCCGCCAGCTTTTCTCCGGCGTCGATTTTGTGTTTCAGGCGGTCGTAGATCTGACTGCCGTCTAAATGAATTAAGTAGGCGGATTCCACGATCAGGATCAGGCCGCCTAAATCGTACCGTTCTTCCGCACGCTCCACATCGGCCGTATAGATGACAACCATTTTGAGCTGCTTTAAATCTTTCAGCTCCCTGCGAACCGCAAAACGGCGGATGACTCTGGCAATGTAATTGAGATATTTTACGAAGTTTTCCCTGCTGAAGGAGGATTCATAGTCGATGATGGCTAAAGAACCGTCGCTCAACAGGAATAAATTGTCCAGCCTCAATTCATTGCTTTCGATGACAGGCAGGTTCGTAGGCAGGATATCCACAATCTTTAGCTCCGGAAGCCCGAAAGCGGCGAGGCTCTTCCCTTTTAATGTCTCCGCCATCAGCTTGGAGGTAATATCCTTGTTCTGATATGCGATTTCTTCCATTTCTTATTCTTTCTCCTTTTATTATACGTAAATAACAGGACAGTTTCAAGAGTTCCGTCCTTAAATAATCAAATCGCGTCACCTGCCTTTAGTCCATTTTTTCATGAGTTCAGGGATATTTTTCTGAGATTGCCTGAGATATTCAGAACATCACCATCTTCCGGCAGAACGCGGAAATGGATAGGATAATCGTATGACAGATGTATGGAAAAGTCAAGTATTATTTACTGAAATAAATGGTAATTTTGCTTATACTGCACATAAGAGTTTACCGCAGCATATGAAAAAACTGGTTTCCCGGATCCGGCAAGTACACAGTTTCAGCCCGCCTCGCCTCCCCTTACAGAGTCCGTGTACCACCCTTCACAAAAATGCTTCTACGCATCATGGCGATGGAAATTCTTAAATTCCCGCGGCGATATACCGTACTCCTTCTTAAAGGAGCGGTAGAAGGAAGAGTAGTCGGGGAATCCGCAGCTTTCCCATATTTCCTGGAGGGGAACTCCGGACAGGATTCCGTTTTTGGCCGCGATCAGACGGCGCTGGATCACACAGTGATGAAAGGATACCTGCATGTTTTTCTGAAAGGTGTGGGAAATGGTGGAGGGGCTTACCAGGAAATGCTTCGCTGTCCCTTCCAGCGTAATCTTTTCCATCAGGTGTTCATCAATATAGCGGAAGAGATCATCCACCAGAACGCTTTTTTCCGCGGCCGGCATCTGCAGATCCTGATAGTAATAGGTGCGGCTTATGTGAGCCATCAGGCTGATGACCGCGGTCCGGGCACAGTATCCCCAGCCCGGCTTCTGTTCCTCCGTCTCCTTGAGGGCTGCGGCTGCAGCGGAAAAGAGCCCCGACCAGGTCGCGCGGGTGGAACGCAGAAGATAGCTTCCCCGTTTCTGACACTGTTCGAAGGCAAAATTCAAATCCGGGAATTCCTCACACTGCTGATGCCAGTAGGCAGCGTTAATCCAGATGACATATCGGGAATACGGCTCTCTTAGCGGCTCCGGAAAGAGCGGCTGATGGCTGACTCCGGGCGGAATCAGCAGAATATCTCCCTGCTGGACGCGGAATCTTTTATCTCCTAAAAGATAATGGATATTGCCGCTTTTGCAGAGCAGGATCTCATAAAAGGTGTGGCTGTGCAGAAAGATATGGCCGGTATTGTCTGTATTTGTCTGAATGCGGATTTCCGTACAGGAATCCTGCATCTGTATTTCTTTCCAGTAATTAATCATAAGGCCTCCATGGTTAAAATGTATAAAAAAATGCAAGAATATTATGAAAAATAAATAAAACCACATAATCTGATTGCAAGAATTACAATATATAATGCAAGAAGCGCAATTTAAATTGCGAAAATTACACAATATAATAGAACTATAACAAATGAACATAAGAATTTCAAGTCTTATGGGAAGAAAAGGAGAGGTTTTATGAAAGAGACACGAAAGTTTGGAATCAGAGACCAGATCGGGTATGTATGCGGAGACATGGCAGGCAGCTTTGTAAACCTGTACGTCGATGCATTTTTCCTCACATTCTGTACGTATGTGTTGGGAATCAAGGCGGCGTGGATGGGAAGCATGTTCCTGTTTGCAAGGCTGTGGGATGCGTTTAACGATCCGATGATCGGTTCGTTTCCGGACAGATGGCAGATTGGCAAAAGCGGAGACAAATTTAAACCGTATATTAAGATTGCGATGATTCCGCTGGCTGTTTCCGGCCTGCTGTGCTTTGCCGACGTCAGCAGCTGGGGCTCTCTGGCGAAGCATGTCTGGGTCGTATTCGCTTACATCGTATACGGCATGAGCTATACCGGAACTTCCATGCCCTTTGGTTCCATGGCATCTGTAGTTACCAACGATCCGGTCGAGAGAACAAAGCTTTCCAGAGCCCGTTCCATCGGCGGAACCATCGTCGGAATCGGAGCCATTTCCCTGGTTCCCCAGTTCGTATTTAATAAATCGGGCGACGTGGTAGCCAGCGGCTTCTTCAAGGTAGCGGTGGTATTCGGAATCTTATCCATCATCTGCTACTGTCTGCTGCTGCATTTCACGACAGAGCGTGTCCGTCAGCCAAAGACAGAGGGACAGAAGTTTCATTACGGCAAGGTATTAAAGAGCGTATTTAAGAACCGTCCGATGCTGGGCGTGATGCTGGCGACGGTGGGCAGCCTTCTGTTTATCACCGGCAACAGCCAGCTGGGAAGCTATCTCTACAAGGAGTTCTACCATGCGCCGCAGGTACTGACGCTGGTATCCTTAATCAGTATTCCGATTATGCTTGTATTTTTCCCGCTGATCCCGAAGCTGAGTCAGAAATATGGAAAGCGCAACGTCATTTTAGTGTGTTCCGGTTATAATCTTGTGATTTCCCTCATTCTGTTTATGGTACCCATTGAGAATGTGTACTTATTCCTGGTGGTCAACACGCTGGCAACCAGCGGACAGACGGCGTTTACCATGCTGATCTGGGCATTTGTCACAGACTGCATCGATTACCATGAGTATCAGACCGGAGAGCGCAGCGACGGAAGCCTGTATTCCATCTATACATTCTCCAGAAAGATCGGTTCCACGCTGGCATCCACCATCGCCTCCTTCTCACTGGGAGCGATCGGTTATATCTCCGGTATTGAAGCACAGACAGCCGTTGTCGCCGGTCATATCCGTTCCCTCTGCACCTTTATTCCGGTAGCAACCTGCGTGCTGGAGCTTCTGGGCATCGGACTCGTATACAACCTGACCAACCAGAAGACGACGGAGATGTACGCGGTGTTAAAGAAACGGAGAGAAGAGGAACAGGCGCAGGAATGAGGGGAAGCCGTATGGATAAAAAGATAGATATTCATCTTCATTTGAGTGAACGGGCGATTCCGGAAGGGCTTGGAATGAAGATTTCCAGTGGGACGGAAATGCTGCCGCATCTGGATGCCCTCGGAATTGGGATGGGAATCGTCATGTCGTCGGGCGAGAAGCAGGCGGTGTTCGGTTCCAACGCTTCATGCAGAAAAATTGCGGAGCAATACCCGGACCGGTACGCCTGGATGTGTATGCTGGACGAGACGGAGCCGGAGACCGTATACGAGAGATTGAAGAAGTACCGCAGCGAAGGCGCTGTCGGCGTCGGGGAGCTGACTGTCAACCGCAGGATGGATCATCCGTTTTTAGAGGCGGTGTTTCAGGCCGCGGAGGCGCTGGGCCTTCCGGTGCTGTTTCATATGAGCCCGGAGGAAGGCTTTCAGTACGGCGTGGTGGATGAGCCGGGGCTGCCTCTTCTGGAACGGACTTTGCAGAAGTATCCGGACCTGATTTTGATCGGTCACAGTCAGCCGTTCTGGCATGAGATATCAGGCGACGCCGGAGCTTCCCGGGAAGACCGGTATGAATGGGGAAAAGGCCCGGTGACGCCTGGCGGGCGGCTGGGGCAGTTATTTGAAGCATACCCGAATTTATATGGTGATTTGTCGGCCAACAGCGGGGGCTGTGCCGTGATGCGGGATGAGACGTTTGGTCTCGCGTTTCTGGAGACCTGGAAGGACCGCCTGATGTTTGGAACCGACATGGTGAATGTTGACATGGAATTCCCGCTGGGCAGCTGGCTGGATCAAAAAGCGGCGGAGGGAGCTCTCTCTCTGGCCGCATATCAGGCTGTTGTGAGCGGAAATGCAGAACGGATTTTCCGGCTGTGCGGAAACCGGGACCGGGAATCGGAAGGAAGGTCTGCAGCGGCAGAGGCGGAAGAACCGTCGGGGAAGATAATAGAAGAGAAGACGATGAAAGGAGATCAAGGATGGAGGAAATGAGAACGAGAATTCTGCCCCGTATGCTGAATGACGAGGTGGAAGCGTATCTGACACGAGGAGATGTCATCATTGTTCCCGTGGGAACGGTGGAACTCCACGGGGGACTGCCCCTCGACAGCGAGACGGTAATCAGCGAGGCGTTTGCCCTTCGGATGGCGGAGGCGGCCGACGGACTGGTACTGACGGGTCTGCCGTACTTCTACGCCGGAGCCACAGCCATTGGACGCGGAACGACTCAGGTCAGCGTGCGGGAAGGCATCGACTATCTGGGAGCCATTGCGAGAAGCCTTCTTCGCCAGGGCTTTAAGCGCCAGATTTACGTCAGCTTTCACGGCCCGGCTCACATGACCTGCTGCCCGATGGTAAGAGATTTCTTCGATGAGACAGGAGTGCCGATCCTGTATATGGATCTGACAATGCAGATGATCCAGAGCGCTAAGGATTTATTCAAGTCCCTGGACAGCTTTCATTCCATTACGGTCGGCGCCTATCAGATGATGGGGCGGCTGGAGGATGTTCCGTTTACCACGGGATACTGTCATCAGGAACCTCAGACGACGAAACCGTTTGACCATCTGTTCAGCCTGGCTTACCAGAGCGGCAGCATCGGCTACTGCTTCGGTGATGCGAAGGATCATATGAGTACACCGGCGATTCCGGATGCCGCCAGAAGAAAAGAACTGGCGGATGAAGGGGAAGTGCTGATCAATGAGATCGTAAAGCGTCTGGATATGAAAACAATTACAGAGGAGATGAGGTCCCTGGAAGCCTTCGAGCAGGATGTCATGAAGCGGTATCCCTGGATTCCGGCCTCAGGCGGGCAGCGGCGATGAGAGAGGAAATCATGAAAACAGAGTCCGGGCCGGTCACCGGCGGTTCCGCGCGGCTGATAAAAACGCCATGCGGAACTGTAAGAGGAGCGGTTTCGGCGAAGGGAGACTGCGTTGTCTTTAAAGGAATCCGCTACGCCGAGGCGGAACGCTTCTGTTATCCGACGGAGGTGACACACTGGGACGGTGTTTATGAGGCAGACCGGTTCGGAAACTGTTCTTACCAGCCCAGGGCGTTCTATGACGAGTCAAAGGTGCCTGAGAAGGCGTTTTATTACCATGAGTTCCGGGAGGGAGAGTCCTATACCTACAGTGAAGACTGCCTGTTTTTAAACATCTGGACTCCGCTGAATGCGGAGCGTGCGCCTGTACTGTTTTACATTCATGGCGGCGGGTTTAAGGGCGGATGCGGCCATGAGAAGCATTTTGACGGCGCCGCCTACTGCCGTCAGGGAATCCTGACAGTGACGATCAATTACCGTCTGGGCCCTCTGGGATTTGCCTGTATGGAGGAATGGAAGGACGAGAAGGGATGTGTCGGCAACTACGCCATGTATGATCAGATGGCGGCTCTGTCATGGATCCGGCGCAATATCGCCGCATTTGGCGGAGACCCGGACCGGATCACCCTGATGGGGCAGTCGGCCGGCGCCATGAGCGTACAGCAGCACTGCCTCTCTCCGCTGACGAGGGGCAGCTTCTGCGGGGCTGTTATGATGAGCGGAGGCGGTGTCATGAAAGGCTTTTCTCCCACAGCAGCCTTAAACGATGCGGAACCCTTCTGGCGTGAGCTGGACTGCCGGGTGGTGAAGGCGTGCGGAGTGGGAATGAGGAAAGCGGAACCGTCTGTAATCTTTAAAGAGTTTCACACACTGACGAAGGAACGGCCGGAGGCAGCCATGGCATGCGGACCGATCATAGACGGCGTATTTCTGCCGGAGCCGCCCATGGAGATCGTCTCAGACGGCGGTGCTCACGAGATCCCTTATCTCATGGGTTCCACCAGCGAGGATATCGTTCCTCCGATTGTACATAAGATGGCCAAGGGCTGGGCCCGGCTTCAGTCTGATATGGGAAGATGCCCATCCTACGCCTTTTTCTTCGACAGACAGCTGCCGGGAGATGACTGCGGCGCGTGGCATTCCGCGGATTTGTGGTATGCATTCGGCACTCTGGAAAACAGCTGGCGTCCATTTGGTGCATGGGACCGTGAACTGTCGGATATTATGGTGCGGTATTTTTCTGATTTTATCCGCACGGGAAACCCGAACGGCGGCGGTCTTCCCCGGTGGCTTCCCATGGAAAAGGGCCAGAACCGGGTGATGCGTTTCGGTGATCATGGGGTGGCCATGGGAGGCGTGTCCGTTGCCAGGCTGAACCATACGATGCGAACGAAAACTTCGGTAGGAGAATAAAGTTACAATACCTAAAAATTGTCCGGATTCCCGTCAAAACTGTCCTAGCAGTATTGGCGGGAAATCTGTTATAATAATAACAGAATAATAGAAGGAGAGTGTATGGGACATGTTATATCCGATTTTAACACAGTCGAGAGGACTGATGGATTTAAGCGGCGTCTGGGCTTTTAAACTGGACGATGGCCGCGGCTTTGAAGAAAAATGGTATGAGAGGCCTCTGGAGGCAGCCATGACCATGCCTGTTCCGGCGTCCTACAACGATCTGAAAGAAGGGGAAGCCTTCCGGGATCATTACGGCTGGTGCTTCTACCAGAGAACGCTGGCTGTGCCGTCCTATATGAGGGAGCAGCGTCTGGTTCTGCGGTTTGCCGCAGTGACCCACATTGCCAGGGTCTATTTAAACGGAGTCCTGATTGCAGAGCACAAGGGAGGCTTTCTTCCGTTCGAGGTGCAGATTAACGAGTATCTGAAAGAAGGAGAGAATCTCCTGACTGTGGCGGTGGACAACCGGATCGATCATACCACCCTTCCGGTCGGCAGCGAAGCGGGCGGCGGAATGGGAGATCTGATGGGAATGGGAGGCGGAAAGACATCCAGAAAGAGAAATAATCCCAACTTCGATTTCTTTAATTACTGCGGAATTACCCGTCCGGTCAAGCTGTATACGACACCTGCCTCCTATATACAGGATATCTTCTTAAACGCCGAGGTGGAAAATACGACCGCGCGCATCACGTACCATCTTGAGACTGTGGGAGAGGCCACTGCGAAAATCGCGGTCTATACGAAAGACGGCAGACTGGCGGCGGAGGCGGAGGGAACCGACGGTACTCTGGAGATCTCCGATGTCATCCTGTGGCAGCCGCTCTGTGCTTATTTATATGATGTGAGAGTGACTTACGGGGAGGATGTCTATACCCTTCCTTATGGAGTCCGTACGGTTAAGACCGAAGGCGGTAAATTCCTGATCAACGGCCGCCCGTTCTATTTCAAGGGCTACGGCAAACACGAGGATACCTTCCCGGCCGGCCGCGGGCTTAACCTTCCGATGAATACGAAGGATATTTCTCTGATGAAGTGGCAGGGAGCCAACAGCTTCCGTACAAGCCATTATCCCTACAGCGAGGAGATGATGCGTCTGTGCGACGAGGAGGGAATCGTGGTGATCGACGAGACACCGGCAGTTGGAGTCCATTTGAATTTCGGAGGCGGTGCAAACTTTAAAGACGGAAAACGGGTCAATACCTTCGATCCGCCGGAAGAGGGCGGAATCCGGACACACAGCCACCATATGGACGTAGTCCGCGACATGATTCTGCGCGACAAGAATCACGCCTGTGTCGTCATGTGGAGTATTGCCAACGAGTCTGATTCCGGCGGACCCGGTGCCTACGCCTATTTTAAACCGCTGTATGATCTGGCAAGGGAGACTGATCCCCAGAAACGCCCCTGTACCATCGTAAGTGTCCAGATGCCTAATTACAAAGAAGACTGCACGATTGAGCTGAGCGACGTCTTCTGCTTAAACCGCTATTACGGCTGGTATGCCTGCGGCGGCGATCTGGATATGGCGAAAGAACTGTGCAGGGAAGAACTGACCTTCTGGAATTCCCTCGGAAAGCCGTTCATGTATACGGAATATGGCGCCGACACGGTAAGCGGCTTCCACGACACGACTCCGGTCATGTACACGGAGGAGTATCAGGTGGAGTACTATAAGGTAAACCACGAGATCACCGATTCCCTGGAAAACTTCGTAGGCGAGCAGGTGTGGAATTTCGCCGATTTTGCTACCAGCCAGAGCCTTCTCAGGGTGCAGGGAAATAAAAAAGGAATCTTTACAAGAGACAGGAAGCCCAAGCTGGTCGCCCACTATCTCCGTGACAGATGGACGAAAATACCGGAATTCGGGTATAAAGAGTAAGAGTCTGACGGCCGTATCCCGTTTTGCAGCGGGATGCGGCTGTTTTTGCACCGTCTGTCTGTATCTGCCTGCGTCCTCCGACCGGGAAAAAGGGTCAATTAACGTGTATGATTTGGTTAAGATATGCGTAGATAACGCCCGGAAAAATGATTACAATAAAACTGTTCAGTCAGAAATATGGAAAATAACGGAGGAGAGAAAATGAGACAAAAAAGACGGATGGTTATGATGGCGGCGGGGCTGTTATGCATTTCTGCGATTCTGGCAGGCTGCGCAAAGGCTCAGGTACAGGCACAGGAGACGGCTAAGGAGCAGATGCCGGTTACCCTGTATCTGACGAGACACGGAAAGACCATGCTGAATACTACGGGGCGTATGCAGGGGTGGTGCGATTCCCCACTGACGGAAGAGGGGGCGGCGGTGGCCGAAAAACTGGGGGCTGGATTAAAAAAAGCCGGAATTACGTTTGACGCGGTTTACACAAGTGACAGCGGACGGGCAATTGAGACGGCGGAGCTGGTTCTTAAGAACAATGGACAGCAGGATTTGGCTGTGCAGAAAAATCCCAGGATACGCGAAGTGTGCTATGGCATTTACGAAGGAGCCATGCCGGCGGAGGCATACGCACCGGCAGCAAAGGCACTGGGCTATGACAGTGTGGATACCATGATGGGCGCGGTGATGAGCGGCGCGATGACGATCAATGAAGCCGTATCTGCCATGGCAAAAACCGATGAGAGCAAAACGGCAGAGACATGGGAGACCGCGCAGAAGCGGGTTATGGAAGGCCTCCGTGAGATCGCGGACGAGGCGGCCCGGAAGGGACAGAATCAGGTGCTGGTGGTCTCGCACGGGATGGCCATATCCGCCGCGGTTGCTGCGATTGATCCGGAGGCAGAGGCAGGGGAACTGGGCAATGCTTCCATTACAAAACTGATCTGTGACGGCGGGACATTTACCGTGGAATCAGTGAACGATATGAGTTATATCGAAGAATAGAGTATCAGAAACTCAGTCAGAGGGGGGAATCGGATAGGAAGATACGGATGAAATCCGTCGTTCCTGTCCGGTTCTCCCCTCTGTGTGGTTCCTGTGGAAGTTATTTCCGCGGGGGTTGTTATTCGGTATCCAGTTCTTTGGCGCAGCTGAGATAGTAGTGGCGTCCATTAGCACTGGTTTCCAGCCGGGCGAGTTCTCTTAAGCTCCCGGCCTTCCAACGGCGGGCATTGTCACCTGCGTCCTTCGACACCGCGTCTCCGGCGCCGAGAAGAAGGTCGCAGAGTTCAGCGGCCCACTGGAATTCCGATTCCGTCAGCGCTTTTTTGACAGCCTCGGAAACGGCCTGTTCGCCGCCTGCCAGTTCAACCAGTCTGCGGGAATATTCCTCCGGTGCCGTGCGGTTTAAATTGGACGGGTTGCCGTCAAACCATCCTACATATCCCTGATAGATGGCGCGCACGGACCACTGCACGGTGCCGTAATACTCCTGAAGGTACGGCAGATTTCGGTACCGCTCCGGAAGGACCACCCTGGCGGCAGTTTCATCCTGGGAGAGTCCCTGGCTGATGCAGGAGAGCGTCTCATCTAAGACATAGCGGATGGCCTCCTGATAATTACCGAGCACCTCGCTGATCCGTTCGCGTCCCAGTACCGGCAGCATGTGGCCGGGAAGCAGGGCGTCGGCAGGATAACTCCTGATGCGCTCCAGACTGTCCACCCAGGCGGCGATATCGCGGTACTGTCCGCCGCGTATGGCGTAGAGATTGGGCCAGCATCCGTAGTAGTTGTCACCGCAGCACATGATCCGCTCCCCGGGAAGCCATAGAAAGATCTGATCATCCGTCTCTCCGACCGCGGATACCATCTCGAAGGTGACTCCATCGATGGTGCGTATGACGGAATCTTCGGTATAGAGCGTGGCAGGCGGAAGAAACGAATAGACGCCGTCGCCGATGGCGTGGCCTTCCCGGATTCCCAGTCCCTGGGTAATGAGCTCTTCGTCGGTCAGACCGTAGCCGAACTGGCGGAAAGTTCTTTTGTTCAGGATTGGATTGATCCGGTCGGTGCCTTTTAATACGGCCTTTTTCGGGGCAAAGGCGATGATCTCCTCCACCGTGTCCCGGAACGCGCCGCCGCCGCCCCGGTGATCCGGGTGACCATGGGTATAGATGATTGTTTTAACCGGTTTATCCGTGAGACGGGACAGCTCATCCCTCAGGCGCGCGGCTCTGGCATCGGAGTCCAGGGTATCGATCAGTATCAGGGACGTATCCCCTTCCACGATGATACAGTTGCTGTGCCCCCAGCCGACTGCGATTCTGACACGGTCGGTGATTGTGATTAGTTCCTTTGGAAACGCGGTATCGTTAAATTCTCTTAATCTTGTTTCAGCGTCATTGCTTAACAAACAGATCCCTCCCTGTACTTTTTCTTAAGTTTATCATAGTTTCGGATACTTTACAAATGAATGGTTCCCTGAGTATAATGAAAGAAGCACAGGCGGGACAGGAAACTGCAGCGCCGGGTGAGCGATATGTGGGAAAGGAAAAAAGTATGAGTGTAGGTTTTACATGCCAGGCAGTGGTGAAGGATAAACGATTTGTTAAGCAGATGATCCGGATGCTGGGAGAGGAGAAACGGTATGAGGTGCGGCAGGAAGAGGACTATATGCGCGTGGGATTCTGCCGGCTGGGAGATCTGTTCTTTCAGTTCGGTTCCGGGCTGGACGGGGAAATTCCGACGCAGATGGTCTATGGGGAATGCACCTCAAGCCTGGCGGGAGCGGGATTTCATGCGGCGGCGGTCCGTTTTGTGGAGGAACTGGCCAGAGAGACGGAGATGGAAATAATCCTCAGCGATGAGACCGGTTATGGAGATGACCATGATTTTGACCGGATGAGAGAGGAGCATTTTTATGGCTGGCTGAAGAATCTGGTTTCTGTATGCCGGGAGCGGGAGGAACAGTGGCCGGAGGCCGTTTCATTCGGTCTCTGCTGGGATCTGGACCAGTATACGCCGGAGGAGGTTCCGGGAACCGTGTTCACCCCCTTCGGCCGGTTCTCAATCCAGAAAATAGTCGGCTGGGTGGAGCAGGAGGGAATTGAGCCCTTTGCAAAGGAGTTTTTTATCTGGAATGAACCGGGCCGGGATGCCGGATATTACAGAAACACGGCCCTCAGCCTGATGTGGGAAGAGTGTTATTTTATGCCGGGCAGCAGGAGCGGCCGGGACAGGCGGATCAACGACCGGATCATCGATGATCTGGAACGCTCCCTTCTCCTGGACAGGAGCCTTCCGTTTCCTGCGGAGGAATACATAACGCTCTGCCGGTTAAATGAAAGGGAGCCGGAGTCTGTGGCGGACGTGCCGGTGTATGAAGCGGATTATCCCATCGGTTACAGACGGGGGAACGTGCGGGAGAAGATCGGCAGTATGACCTTTGTCATTCCGGGATCCTATCTCTATGAATACGATGAGGACGGCAATTCTCATTCGTGGTACGACGATCTGGAAGAGGGCTGGCATGCGGTTCGGATTACGGCGTTAAAAAGCAGGGAGGAGAGTCCGGAGATCACGGAACGGATCTTTAGCGGGGCGGATGGCGAGCCGGTGGATGGTGAGAACGGCTGTCTAAAGTACCGGTTTGCATTCGCCGGGACGGTGGAACCGGAGACAGAGGAGGCGTACAGCCAGTATGTCGGTGAGGTGGCCGGCGGTTACCAGATTGCACTGATTACGGCTTCCTGTGAGCACAGAGAGGATGAGTGGGCAGAGGCATTTTTTCGAAGCGTGGCCCATTCGCCGGAGGCAAAGCTGGAAAAATGATAAAGAAATGGATATCTGGTTATAATAATTCCATCTTAGAATCCAAGGAGGAACACAGGATGGAATTTACACCCTATATCCGTTTTAACGGAAGCTGCCGGGAGGCGGTGGAATTTTATGCGAAGGCGTTCGGGGCGGAGCAGCCGAAGGTTCTGACGTTCGGTGAGAGCGGGGAGAACCCAGCGTGGCCGATGCCGGAGGAGGCGAAGAAACTGATTATGCATGCGGAGATCGTCGTGGAAGGACGGAAGCTGATGTTTTCCGACACGTTTCCGGGTATGCCGTATGAGCAGGGAAACCATATTACGATCGCGGTGGCGCCTGAGGATGAGGAGACGGCCAGGAGGATTTTCGGACATTTGAAGGAAGGCGGAAAGGTCGAGATGGAGCTTTCCGAGACGGCCTGGAGCAGCTGCTACGGTATGGTGACGGACCGCTACGGCATCGGATGGCAGATGAATGTCCTGAGAGGACAGTGACCGTGCGACCTTTTGCAGCGGGCGATAAAGCGCTTTGCAAATGCGGCGGTTAGTGATATGATAGATAGAAATGTTACAGGTAAAAGGATTGAAACACAATGTCAGACACGGCAAATGATTTTTCAAAAGGCAGTATCGTAGCGAATATTATGAAGCTGGCAGTTCCCATGACGCTGGCCCAGTTAATCAATGTACTTTATAATATTATTGACAGGATCTATATCGGACGGATTCCGGAAAATGCCACGCTGGCGTTAACCGGACTCGGGCTATGTCTGCCCATTATTTCCATGGTCATCGCGTTCGCCAATCTCTTTGGCATGGGTGGGGCACCGTTGTGCTCCATCGAACGCGGGCGCGGGAATAAGAAGGAAGCGGAATTGATCATGGGTAATTCCTTTGTTTTGATGGTTCTGTTTGGAATAGGCCTGACCGTGGTGGGACTGGCTCTTAAAAAGCCCATGCTCTATCTGTTCGGGGCCAGTGACAACACGTATCCGTATGCGGATCAGTACATAAGCATCTATCTTCTTGGCAGTATTTTCGTGATGATCGGTCTGGGGATGAACAGCTTCATCAATTCGCAGGGCTTCGGTACGATCGGTATGATGACCGTGCTGCTCGGCGCGATTGCCAATATTATTCTGGATCCCATCTTTATCTTCACTTTACACATGGGAGTGCAGGGAGCGGCGCTTGCCACGATTCTTTCCCAGCTGCTTTCGGCCGTCTGGATCGTAAAGTTTTTAACGGGCAGCAAGGCGATCTTAAGACTGAGAACCTCGGCGTTCCGGCTGAAGAAGCAGCGTGTAAAAGATATCGTGGCCCTTGGCATGTCGGGGTTTACCATGGCGATTACCAACAGCTCGGTGCAGATTATGTACAATGCGTCGCTGCAGCACTACGGCGGTGATCTGTATGTGGGAATCATGACCGTGATCAACTCTATCCGGGAAATCATCTCCATGCCGGTCAACGGTCTGACCAACAGCGCACAGCCGGTGATGGGGTTCAATTATGGGGCAGGGGAGTATAAACGGGTGAAACGGGCCATTGTTTTTATTTCGGTGGTTTCCATTGCCTACACGACGGTTATGTGGCTGTTTGTCCATGGCTTTCCGGAATTTTTTATACGTATCTTCAATCAGGATGCAGATCTGGTCAGGGAGGGAATTCCGGCCATGCGGATCTACTACTTCGGCTTTTTTATGATGTCGCTTCAGTTTGCCGGCCAATCTGTGTTTGTGGCCCTGGGAAAAGCGAAGAATGCGGTATTTTTCTCGATATTCAGGAAAGTAATCATTGTAATCCCGCTGATGCTGCTCCTTCCTCTGATGTTTGGACTGGGAACGGACGGCGTCCTTATGGCGGAACCGGTGTCCAACTTCATCGGCGGTGCAGCCTGCTTTATCACGATGCTGATTACGGTATGGCCGGAACTTAGCGGAAAGAAACGTGAAAAATCCAAAACGTGAAAAGTCCAGCTGCGAAACTAAACAGGATCAGGAGAATCGAAATGAAAGTGATAACGAAAGATTTTATAACGAATGTGCTCTCGAAGGACAATGCAGCCTGTGCTTCCATCAGATCGGGAGAGACTGTGGTATTTGAGACGTATGACTGTTTTACCAACCAGTTTCTGCCGGAGGAGGCCACGTTTGAAAATGTGGTGAGAAAACCGGGGAATCCGGCGACCGGGCCTCTGTACATTGAGGGAGCGATGCCGGGGGACATGCTCAGAATTGAGATTCTGGACATCGAACTGGGGCCTGTCGGCATTGTGATGCTGGGGCCGGGCAGCGGAAGTGAGAGAACGGAATTTCCGGAAAAGATACTGAAACGTGTTCCTGTCAAAGACGGAAAGGCATACTACGACGGCAAAGTGGAGATACCGGTAGAACCGATGATCGGCGTGATCGGAGTGGCCCCTGCGGCGGAAGGCGTTTCCACCATAACTCCCATGGATCATGGCGGTAATATGGACTGCACCCAGATCAAAAAAGGCGCTGTGCTGTATCTTCCTGTCTTTGTGGAAGGAGGCCTTTTATCGATGGGAGACTTTCACGCCATCATGGGAGACGGAGAAGTGGAGGACTGCGGTCTGGAGATCGAAGGCCGGGCCACGGTACACGTTGACGTAGTGCGGAATCAATACTGTGTGCCTTACCCCATGATTGAGACGGAGGACCGTCTGATTACCATCGCGTCGGCGGAGGACGTGGAAGGTGCATGGAGGGCCGCGACGAGACAGATGTTTGATTTTATGAGAGAAAAGATTGGGATGAGTGTTTCGGACGCTGGGATGCTTTTGACGATGACAGGCAGCCTGATCATCTGTCAGACCGTGAATCCGATGAAAACTGTCAGAATGGAATTGCCTCGTTATATAACTAAAGGTTATGGCTTTTATTCGATCTTTGGCTCATGAGGAAAATGTCTTGACTTTTATATGGAAAAGTATAATAATGAAAAAAATTAAGAAACACATCATCTAGGGAAAGAGGAAGATACGTATGGAAAAGAAGAACATCGACTGGGGAAATTTAGGCTTTGGATACGTACAGACGGATAAAAGGTATGTATCCAATTTTAAGGGCGGAGCCTGGGATGAGGGAACTCTGACCGGGGACCCGAATATTGTGTTAAATGAATGCGCGGGTGTTCTGCAGTATGCACAGACCATTTTTGAAGGGTTAAAGGCTTACACCACCGAGGATGGACGTATCGTGACCTTCCGCCCGGACTTAAATGCAGAGCGTATGGAGAATTCTGCCAGAAGGCTTGAGATGCCGGTGTTCCCGAAGGAGCGTTTCGTTGAGGCCGTTACGAAGACGGTGGCTGCCAACGCAGCGTATGTGCCTCCGTTCGGCAGCGGGGCGACTCTCTACGTCAGACCGTATATGTTTGGAAGCAATCCGGTAATCGGAGTGAAACCGGCGGATGAGTATCAGTTCCGGATTTTCACTACGCCGGTAGGACCGTACTTTAAGGGCGGGGTGAAGCCGCTTACCATCTGTGTCAGCGATTTCGACCGCGCGGCGCCTCATGGTACAGGCCATATCAAGGCCGGTTTAAACTACGCCATGAGCCTGCACGCAATTATGGAAGCCCACCGCGCCGGATTTGACGAGAATATGTATTTGGACCCGGCGACCAGGACGAAGGTGGAGGAGACTGGCGGAGCCAACTTCCTGTTTGTGACAAAAGATAAGAAGGTGGTTATTCCGAAGTCTGAAAGCATCCTGCCGTCGATTACACGCCGTTCCCTGATGGTGGTTGCCAAGGAGTATCTGGGGCTGGAAGTGGAAGAGCGGGAAGTACTTTTGGAAGAGGTGAAGGACTTCGCAGAGTGTGGATTGTGCGGTACCGCGGCGGTTATCTCCCCTGTGGGATGCATTGTGGATCACGGGAAAGCGATCTGCATGCCGAGTGGCATGAGCGAGATGGGCGAAGTGACGAAGAAGCTGTACGACACGCTGACCGGAATCCAGATGGGACGAATTGAGGCTCCTGAGGGATGGATTCATGTGATTGAATAAAGGGATAAAGAACGGGCGCGGCACGTGATGTGCTGCGCCTGTTCTGTGTCAGGAGTGCTGTTTCTAACCAGTCCGGAACCTCACAGCCCGGGAACTGTTACACACGTCAGGAAGGTTCACCAGCGGAGGCGGGATTTGTTTATTGCCTTTTGTTTTTTTATATGCTATACTTGCTTTACTAATTTCCATTGATATCTGGAAATCTAATGCCATGATCCGGCATCAGGGCAGTTCTGCCAAAGGATTCTCAAAGAATTGATAATTGAAAAAAGAGAGGGAGTGATCTGTCTGCCATTATTGTAAGCAGGCTTTATCAGAGTACCGGTTTTTAAAAAGCCGCGGCGGTAATGGTTAAAAATCTGTTGAAAAATACAACTGGTTTCAGTATAATGGAGGTAGGAAACATGGTAAAAGTGAATAAGAAATACAAAGACAGATTATTTCGAATGGTATTCAACCGGAAAGAGGAGCTGCTTTCCCTTTATAATGCCGTGAGTCATTCGGAGTACACCAATCCCGACGATCTTGAGATTAACACGCTGGATGATGTCATTTATATGAAAATGAAGAACGATCTTGCATTTTTGATTGATGACGTTCTTAATCTCTGGGAGCATCAGTCGACCTGGAATCCAAACATGCCGGTACGGGGTACCTTTTATATCGTGGAAGAGTACAGGAAATACATTGATCAGAACGGGCTGAACCTCTATGGAAGCAGCAGGATTACGCTTCCAGTCCCCCAATTTTATGTGTTTTATAATGGATTGAGGGAGGAGCCGGATTACATCGAACTGAAGCTTTCAGATGCATTTTCCCGCGTCCACTCAGAGGTGGAACCGTGTATGGAGTTTAAGGCGGTTATGTTAAACATCAATCGCGGCCATAATGAAGAACTGATGAGGCAGTGTACGACTCTCAGAGAGTATGCGGAGTTCGTGGCACGGATCCGGGATGAAACGGAAGATGGGACGGCTCTGGAAGAGGCGGCTATGAACGTGATGGATTCCTGCATCCGGGATGGAATACTGGCGGAGTTTTTGTCTGTACACAGAGCGGAGGTGTTCGAGGTGCTGTTGACGGAATATGATGAGCAGAGGCATATCGCCAGTGAAAAGGAGATAAGCCGCAGAGAAGGACATATGGAAGGCAGAACGGAAGGAATACTGGAAAAGGCAAAAGAGGTGGCGGTTAACCTGATTAAAAAAGGATTCACTGTGGAGGATGCGGCCTCGATCTGCGGAGAAGATATTTGCAGGGTCAAGGAGTGGCATCGGGAGTGGAAGGCCGCAAAAGAATGCAGATGAAACAAATTTGGTTAAAATGGGGCTTGCCTCACTGGATATTCAGTGGGCGGCTCCTTTTAGCATGAGGAGAGAAGCCGGGGGGGAAGCGTGGCACATCATAGGTAACTTACAGCGATACAGGCGGCGATTGCTGCCATGAATGAAATTAAAACAGAATCGGTAATTTTCTCTTTACAAAATGTTCATAACAGGTTAGGATAGAAATTGTGTGCAAATTTTAAAAGGCAAAAGACGGCCGGGGAAATGGCCGGGAGGGGACGGGATATGACAGCAGTACTGACAAAAGCATTTGCGTTTGTTGCGATCATTGCCATGGGCTATATTTTGAAGCGGGTTGGATTTTTTCATGCAAAGGATTTTTACCTGATTTCCAATATCGTGATTAAAATAACACTGCCTGCGGCTATTGTATCGAATTTCAGCAAGATAACCATGGATTATTCACTGCTTGCCATGTGTGTAATCGGGCTTCTCTGTAATTTTGTGACGATCGCTGCCGGATATGGAATTAACATAAGAAAGTCGAAGGAGACGCGGGCCTTTGCCATGCTCAATATGTCGGGCTACAATATCGGCAACTTCACCATGCCGTTTGTACAGAGCTTTTTAAGTCCCGTGGGATTTGCTGCCACCAGTCTGTTTGATGCGGGAAACTCCATCATGTGTACGGGGATGACGTTTACGCTGGCGGGAATGGTGGTGGGAGAGGATGAAAAGCCGTCTTTCTCAGGAATGACGAAGAAGCTTTTTTCATCGATTCCATTTGACGCATATATCGTCATGACAATTCTCAGCATATTAAAACTGCAGCTTCCGGCGGTAATGATCAGCTTTGCGGATACAGCAGGCGGCGCCAATGCATTTCTGGCGCTTCTGATGCTCGGAATCGGATTCGAAGTCCACATGGACCGGGAGAAAATCGCACAGATCGTACAGATTCTTGTGATGCGTTACGGTATCGCGGTACTGATGGCTGTGGGCTTTTACTTCCTTGCGCCCTTCGGACTGGAAGTGCGCCAGACTCTGGCAATTGTGTCCCTGGGACCGGTGGCTTCCATCGCTCCGGCATTTACAGGGGCTTTAAATGGAGATGTCGAGATGGCGAGCGCGGTTAATTCCCTCTCCATCATCATTAGTATTGCTGCGATTACGGCGGCACTGATTCTTTTGCTTTAAAAGTTAAAACTAAGAAATAAGAGGAGTACAGAAAATAATGCATCAGAAAAGAAGCCAGTGGGCAAGCAATGTGGGATTCATACTGGCGGCGGCAGGCTCTGCCGTCGGCCTGGGTAATATATGGAAGTTTCCGGGAAAGGTGGGGGCTTACGGCGGAGGCGCGTTTATTCTCTGCTACATGATTATCGTCGCTCTGATTGGGTTTCCGGTAATGCTGGCCGAATTATCAATTGGAAGGAAGACGCAGAAAAATGTGATCGGAGCGTTCCGGCAGTTGGATAAGCGGTTTTCGTTTGTGGGGGGAATCGGCGTTCTGACGCTCTTTGTAATCATGTCTTACTACAGCATTGTGGGCGGCTGGGTGTTGAAGTATATCTGGGTCTATGTGAGCGGTGCGCATTTTGGGACCGGGCTGAATCCGTATCAGACGTATTTTACGGAATTTATAGCGAAGCCGGCGGAACCGCTGCTCTGGGGAGCCGCCTTTCTTCTCCTGTGTATCTATGTGGTGGTTAAAGGGGTATCATCCGGAATTGAGCGGGTCAGCAAGGTTCTGATGCCTGCGCTGTTTCTGCTCCTTCTGGCCTGCGTAATCCGGTCGGTCACTCTTCCTGGCGCAAAAGAAGGGCTCTCATTTATGCTGACGATCCGGCCGGAAACATTGAACGGCAATACACTGGTGGGAGCATTGGGACAGGCATTCTTTTCCCTTTCTGTGGGCATGGGGATTATGGTGACGTACGGTTCCTACGTTCCGAAGGACGACCATCTGGTGAAGAGTGCGGTCAGCATCTGCGCGCTGGATACCATGGTGGCCATCCTGGCGGCCTTTGCGATTATCCCGGTCGTGTTTGCCACGCTGGGAGCGGAAGGCCTGGGCATGGGAGGCGGATTTGCCTTTATGGCGCTGCCGGAAGTATTCGCCGGTTTTCCGGGCGGCAGGCTGTTCGGACTGGTATTCTTCATCCTCCTGTTCTTTGCGGCCCTGACCAGTGCCATCAGTATTCTGGAGAGCTGTGTGGCGTTTATCAGCGAAGAGTTTCATTTCAGCCGTCTGAAGTCTACCATAGTCTTGTCGGTTCCGATGACGGTTTTGAGCGCCGGATACTCTCTGTCGCAGTCTGATGCGAGAGGCATCAGGATTCCCTGGTTCGACTTCTCGCAGGGGCTTACCATGCTGCCGATGAATGCAGTGATGGAAAAATTTACGGATAACCTGATGATTCCTCTGGGCGCGCTTGCTTTCTGTCTGTTTGTTGGCTGGGTATGGGGAACGAAGCATGCGGTGGAGGAAATCGAATCGGAGGGAAGATATCCGATGGTGATGAGGAGAAGCTGGAGCTTTATCATTAGATTTCTCGCCCCTCTGGTCATTGCGGTGATCCTGTACTTTACGCTGGGACGCGGTGAAGGGCTTTCCTGAATGAAAAACGGACGCGGCTGCCGGAAGCAAGGGCTGAACTGCTGCCGAAAACGGCAAAAAATGGTTAAAATTCCTTTACAAACAGCGTAAGTCGGTTTAAGATGAAAGATGGTATTTTTGCAGTGTCAAAGGATTCTGAATCAAAGGAAAGCAGAATAAGTATTTGGGAGACTGAAAAGTATGTTGCCTCTGAGAATGGGGAAACTGATAGAAAAGGAGAACGTGAGATGAAAATAACATTAAAAGACGGTTCAGTAAAAGAATATGATCAGGCGGTGTCCGTATATGATATTGCGGCGGATATCAGCGAAGGCCTTGCGAGAAATGCCTGTGCAGGTGAAGTAGACGGCAGGGTTGTGGATTTGAGAACCATGGTGGATCGGGACTGCTGTCTGAATATTCTGACAGTTCATGATCCGGCCGGTCTGGCGGCTTACCGTCATACGACAAGCCATGTGCTGGCACAGGCGGTGAAGCATCTCTATCCGGAGGCTAAGCTGGCTATTGGGCCGTCCATCGAGAACGGTTTTTACTATGATTTTGAGACACCGTCCTTTTCGAGGGAGGATTTAGACAAGATTGAGGCTGAGATGAAAAAGATCATCAAAGCGGGTGAGAAGCTGGAACGTTTTACGCTTCCCCGCGCGGAAGCCGTCAAATTCATGGAGGAAAAGGGAGAACCGTATAAAGTGGAGCTGATCCGGGACTTACCGGAAGATGCGGAGATTTCCTTCTACCGCCAGGGCGACTTTACGGATTTGTGTGCCGGACCTCATTTAATGAGTACGAAGCCGATCAAGGCCTTTAAGCTGACCTCCTCGTCAGGAGCATACTGGAGGGGCAGTGAGAAGAACGCCATGCTGACCCGTGTCTATGGAACCTCATTTGCAAAGAAGGAAGAACTGAACGAGTACCTGGAGTATTTAGCCAATATCAAGAACCGCGACCATAATAAACTGGGACGTGAACTGGAGCTGTTCGCTACCGTGGATGTCATCGGCCAGGGACTTCCGTTACTGATGCCGAAGGGGGCAAAGATCATTCAGACGCTTCAGAGATGGATCGAGGATGAGGAAGAGAAACGCGGCTATATGAGGACAAAGACTCCTCTGATGGCAAAAAAGGATTTATATGTGATTTCCGATCACTGGGATCACTACAAAGAAGGAATGTTTGTGCTGGGCGACGAGGAGAAGGACGATGAGGTGTTCGCACTGCGTCCCATGACCTGTCCATTCCAGTATTATGTATACAAACAGAGCCCCAAGTCTTACCGTGATCTGCCGTGCAGATACGGCGAGACCTCCACTCTTTTCCGCAATGAGGATTCCGGCGAGATGCACGGCCTGACCCGTGTGCGCCAGTTTACCATTTCAGAGGGCCATCTCGTGGTGAGACCGGATCAGCTGGAGGAGGAGTTCAAGGGCTGTGTGGATCTGGCGAAATACTGCCTGACGACGCTGGGACTGGAAGAAGACGTGACCTACCGCATGTCCAAATGGGATCCGGAGAAAGCCGACCATTATCTGGGAAATGCCGAGATGTGGGATGAGGTTGAGGCTGCCATGAGAAAGATCCTCGACGATATCGGAATCGAATATACGGAAGAAGTGGGCGAAGCTGCTTTCTATGGTCCGAAGCTGGATATTCAGGCGAAAAATGTCTACGGCAAGGAAGACACCATGATCACCATTCAGCTGGATATGTTCCTGGCTGAGCGGTTCGACATGAGCTTCGTGGATAAGGATGGTACAAAGAAACGTCCGTATATTATCCATCGTACCTCTATGGGGTGCTATGAGAGAACCCTGGCATGGCTGATTGAGAAGTATGAGGGCGCGTTCCCGACATGGCTGTGCCCGGAACAGGTGAGAGTGCTTCCGATTTCCGAAAAGTATCATGATTATGCGGAAAAGGTGGAGAGCGAGCTTAAGTCAAACGGCATTCTGGCAACTGTGGATGAGCGCGCGGAGAAGATTGGATACAAGATCAGGGAGGCGCGCCTGGCGAAGCTTCCATACATGCTGGTAGTCGGACAGAAGGAAGAGGAGGACGGCCTTGTGTCTGTCCGCAGCCGTTTTAACGGAGACGAAGGACAGAAGTCCCTTTCCGATTTCATTGACGCCATCAGCCGCGAAATCCGTACAAAGGAAATTAAGACAATTAATGTCGAATAGTTCCTGTCCCGTCTGTGCATAATAACTCCTGCAGAAGCGATAGAATTTTAGAATTCTCAAGGAGGGATATTCCATGACGAGATTAGACTGTAACGTGACAAACTGCCTTCACAATGCGGAAAACTGCTGCTGTAAGGCTGCAATTATCGTAGAAGGCGAGCAGGCAAAAGATACGTGTGATACGTGCTGCGGCAGCTTTGACGAGAATAAGGACGGCGCTTACCATAACCTGTTCAAAACACCGGAAAACAGGCTGGAGGTAGACTGTGAAGCAGTGAACTGTGTGTACAACGAAGGCCGCCACTGTTCGGCGGATCATATCGGAATCGCAGGAGACGGTGCGAGAGAGGCCAGTCATACAGAATGCGCATCCTTCAGGGAAAGATAGAAGAAGCGCAATAGAACGATGGGGCTGTTGCAAAAGCAGATAAATAATCTGCTGGAGCAGCAGCTCCTTTTCTGCGTCAAAAAAACAGAAAAGAGGGTGCCGCCAATCATCTGTTTTGATGATTTTGCGGCACCCTTTCGTGCCTGCTACAGAATCATAAAAAAGGTTCCGGCCGTAATGAGCAGGATTCCCACCAGTTTTTTAATGGTGATCTGCTCATGCAGGAAGAGAAAGGCCAGAATGACGGTGAGCACGATACTGAACTTGTCTACCGGTACCACCCTGGAAGCCTCTCCCATCTGGAGCGCCTTGTAGTAGCAGATCCAGGAGGCGCCGGTGGCAAGACCGGAAAGGATCAGGAAAATCCAGCTTTTCCTGCCGATATCAGGGAGACCGCTCTGCGTGTTGGTTATGAACACGACGGCCCAGGCCATAATCACTACCACGACAGTTCTGACCGCGGTAGCCAGGTTGGAGTTGACGCCTTCAATCCCTGCTTTGGCGAGTATGGACGTCAGGGCGGCGAAAACCGATGAGAGGAGAGCGAATAGAAACCACATGGCTGAGATTCCACCTTTCATATAGTTCCGTGCGCCTCCGGCTATTTTTCTGCCTGCCGTAAGCGCTGGGACGGATAAGATGATTGTAATATATTTTTCGATGAAATTCAATTAAATCAGCCTGTAAAAGTTCGGAGCAGTAATTGTAACTCCGCGGATTGTGTTAGAAAAAAAACAATGGCTTGACAGGAGTTGTCACCACATGGTAGTATGAAACTATAAAAAAGTTAGATTACCTAAAATTTTTTTAGAGTTGGAAATAGTGAGGAATGACAATGCCGGGATACTGTTTTGAGCGTAAGAGATTTTGGTGTTTCAATTATACAGGGTGTAAGAGAGAGAGCAGCTGATCAGGCTGCTCTCTTTTTAACTTTGTATAATTTTTCACAATATAATGAGGAGGTAGGAATCATGATGAAAGAAAACACGGAACATTGCTGCTGCGAAGGGTGTGACAGCAGTCCTGAAACTCTGCTTGGACGGATTGGGGAACTGGCTTCGGAGTACAGGGGAAAGGAAGGATCGCTGATATCGGTGCTTCATATGGCACAGGGAATCTATGGATATCTGCCGCTGGAGGTACAAAAAACGGTTGCGGATGCGCTGGATCTTCCGCTGTCCGAGGTATCGGGGGTGGTGACCTTTTATTCCTTCTTTTCCACACAGCCGAGAGGAGAACACACCATCCGTGTCTGTCTAGGAACGGCATGCTACGTGCGGGGAGGAAAGAAGATATCGGAGCGGCTTCAGGAACTTTTAAACGTGAAGATCGGCGATACGACAGAGGATCGGAAGTTCACACTGGAAGTGGCGCGGTGTATCGGGGCCTGCGGTCTGGCGCCGGCGATGTCTATTGACGGCCAGGTTTATAAACAGGTGAATCCGGATAAACTGGAGCAGATTCTTGCGAGATATTATGATGAGAATGCTGAGTGCTCATAATGGGGAGGAATAATGGGATGGAAAGAAAAATAAAAAATTCTGCCATGCTTGCAGAAATAAAACAGGATTACATAGAAAAAAGAAAATCCTTCAAACGTCAGGTTCTGGTCTGCGGCGGAGCGGGCTGCATCTCCTCTCACTGCGGAGAGGTTCAGGAGGCGCTTAAGAAGTCTCTCGCAGACCATCAGCTGGAGTCGGAGGTAGAGATTCTGGTGACCGGCTGTATGGGAACCTGTGCCGCGGGGCCCGTTCTTCTGGTGGAACCGGATGGGATTTTCTACACGGCCATGAATCCGCAGAAGGTAGCGGATCTCGTGGAACGCCATCTGGTACACGGGGAAGTCTGTGAAGAATATACGTTCTACGATACCGAGGAGGAGCGTTACATTCCGAAGCTGGACGACATTCCTTTCTTCAAGGAGCAGGTCCGCATCGCACTGCGCAACTGCGGACGCATGGAATTTGCCTCTATAGAAGCTTATATAGCGAGAGACGGTTACGCAGCCGCCGCAAAGGCACTGGATCACTTAAGCAGGGAAGAGGTGGTTGAGATCGTGAAAGCCTCCGGACTTCGCGGCCGGGGCGGCGCAGGATTCCCCACGGGAATCAAATGGGAATCAGGCATGAAAGCCGTGTCGGAGGACGGACAGAAATACATGGTCTGCAACGCCGATGAGGGGGATCCCGGCGCGTTCATGGACCGCAGTATTCTGGAGGGCGATCCCCACAGCATCATCGAGGGCATGATGCTGGGCGCCTACGCCATCGGTGCGGACAAAGGATATGTCTACGTCAGGGCGGAATATCCCATCGCGGTTGAACGCCTTTCCGACGCGATCGGGCAGGCGAGAGAGAGAGGACTGCTGGGAACCGATATTCTGGGAAGCGGATTTCAGTTCGATCTGGAGATTCGGATTGGCGCGGGCGCGTTTGTCTGTGGTGAGGAGACTTCTCTTCTGGCCTCCATCGAGGGAAAACGCGGGGAGCCGAGACAGAAGCCGCCGTTTCCGTTTGAACGGGGCTTATTCGATAAGCCGACCATTATCAACAACGTGGAGACTCTGGCAAACGCAGCGCCGATTATCCTGAACGGAGCCGCGTGGTACCGTCAGTTCGGCACGGAAAAGAGTGCGGGCACCAAGGTGTTTGCCCTTGCAGGGGACATTATCAACGCGGGAATCATTGAGGTTCCTATGGGAATACGTCTGGGAGACATTATCTATAAAATCGGCGGAGGCATCACCGGAGGCCGGAAGTTTAAGGCGATCCAGTCCGGCGGTCCTTCCGGCGGCTGTCTCACCGGGGAACACTTAAACACGGCGGTGGATTATGAATCCCTGGCAAAGCTGGGGGCCATCATGGGATCCGGCGGTCTGGTGGTCATGAGTGAAAACACATGTATGGTCGATACCGCCAGATATTTTATGGACTTTATCCGCGATGAGTCCTGCGGCAAGTGCCTGCCCTGCAGGAACGGTACGAAGCGCATGCTGGAGATTCTGGAACGGATTACGGAGGGCAGGGGAGAAGAAGGTGACTTAGAGCTTTTGGAGGAGCTGGCTGAGACGATCAGGCAGACAGCCATGTGCGGCCTGGGCCAGACAGCTCCCAATCCGGTGCTTTCCACACTCCGGTATTTTAGAAATGAGTACGAAGAACATATTTATGAGAAACACTGCCGTGCAGGAGTCTGCTCCGAACTGCAGACTTCGCCGTGCCGCAACGCCTGTCCGGCCAATGTATTTGTACCGGGCTATATCAGCCTTCTCTCCGCCGGACGGTTTGAGGACGCGTACAGGCTGATCCGTCAGGATAACCCGTTCCCGTCTGTCTGCGGCCGTATCTGTACGCATCCGTGCGAGGACCGCTGCCGCCGGGCTCAGGTAGATGAAGCCGTTTCCATCTGCTCGCTCAAGCGTTTCATCGGGGACTACGTGCTTCAGGATGGGTATGAGATTCCGAAGGTGGAGGCAAAGCCGTCCACAGGAAAGCGGATTTCTGTCGTAGGCGGCGGCCCCTCCGGTTTAACCTGCGCTTACTATCTGGCTAATTTAGGTCATGAGGTTCATGTCTATGAGGCGGAAAATGTCGCCGGCGGAGTCCTCTACTGGGGAATTCCGGAGTACCGCCTTCCCAAGGATGTGCTGGCAAAAGAGGTGAAGGCCATCGAACAGAGCGGCGTCAGCATCCACTGCAATGTGAGAGTGGGAGAGACGATTTCCTTCGAAGCGCTGAAAAGCCAGAGCGACGCCGTCTATGTGGCGATCGGGACACAGCAGTCGAGAACACTGGGCATACCGGGAGAGGATTTACCGGGAGTGGAAAACGGCCTGATTTTCTTAAAACGGATCGGTTTAAAGCAGAATTTCACGGTTCCGGAACGCCTTATCGTCATAGGCGGCGGAAGCACGGCCATGGACGTGGCGCGCACGGCGGTTCGTCTTGGCTCGAAGGAAGTGACGGTGGTTTACCGCAGAACAGAGAGGGAGATGCCGGCGGGAGCCGAGGAGATTCAGGAAGCGAGAGAAGAGGGAATCCGTATCATCACCCTGGCTTCTCCGGTGAGAATTATGGAACGAGGCGGCGCAGTCTGCGGCATCGAACTGGTAAAACGGCAGCTTACGGACTACGGCTCAGATGGACGGCGCAGAAGTGCGCATATCGAGGGCTCTGAGTTTGTACTGGAGTGTGACGGCATCATAACGGCGATCAACCAGGATGTAGATCACAAATTCCATCAGACAACCCAGCTTGATTTCGACGGAAAGGGCAGGATCGACGTTCATCAGTTTACCAGCCGTACTTCAGAGGAAGGCGTGTTTGCAGGCGGCGATACGAGCCCGTGGGGAGCCAACGTAGCCGTCAATGCCATCGCCGACGGAAAGAAGGCAGCCGTCAATATCGACAAGTACTTAGGCGGCAGCGGAGAACTGAATATGGGTGAGTGGATGGAGATTCCGGTGATTCCGGATATGGAGGTGACCGAGCCGCATATGAGATTCCCGGTCAGAACGCTTCCTGTAGATGAGAGGATCGACAACTTTAAGGAAGTGGCGTGCGGCTTCCACAAATTAGACGCAATCGGTGAGGCCTTCCGGTGCCTGCACTGTGACAGGAGGTAAGAGAGATGATAAAGCTGACAATCAACGGAAAAGCAATAGAAATAGAAGAGGGAGCGACGATCATGGAGGCAGCCGCCGGAGCCGGCATCAAAATCCCGAGCCTCTGTCACTTAAAAGGCGTTCATACCTACGGTTCCTGCCGGATCTGCGTTGTGGAGGTAGAGGGAATGAAAAATCTCCAGGCTTCCTGTATCGTTAAGGCGCGCGAAGGCATGGTGGTGCATACGAACTCTCCAAAGGTGCGCGCGGCCAGGAAGGTCCTGTACGAACTGCTGCTTTCCGACCATCCGAAGGACTGCTTAAGCTGCGGCAGAAACCAGAACTGCGAACTTCAGGAGCTGGGTTATGAACTGGGGGTCACGGAGAGCAGGCTGGAGGGAGAACGTTCGCAGTGTAGCGTGGATATTTCCCCTTCCATCACCAGGGATACCAGCAAATGCATACTCTGCCGCCGCTGTGTGACCGTGTGCAACGAGATTCAGCATGTGGGAGCCATACAGGCGCAGAACCGCGGCTTTGATACGGTGATCAGTCCGGCCATGGGGCTTCCGCTTAATTCCACGGCCTGTGCGATGTGCGGCCAGTGTACGGTAGTCTGTCCCACCGGAGCGCTGCAGGAGACCGATGGACTGAGCCGGGTGTGGAAGGCTCTGGCTGATCCGGGCAAACGCGTGGCTGTCTCAGTGGCACCCGCTGTCCGGGCGGCTCTTGGCGAAGAATTCGGACTTCCCTGCGGAACACCCGTAACCGGGAAAATGGCTTCCGCTCTCCATGAACTGGGCTTTGACGATGTGTTTGACACTCTGTTCTCAGCGGATTTAACCATCATTGAGGAAGGAACAGAGCTTCTTCAGCGGCTTCAGGCCGTGCTCACAGGAGGAGATGCGGTTCTCCCGATGATCACCAGCTGTTCCCCGGGCTGGATCAAGCATATTGAGCATCAGTTCCCGGAGGAGCTTAACCACTTATCCACCTGTAAGAGTCCGCATACCATGATGGGAGCGGTGGTAAAATCGTTCTATGCGGACCGCCTTTCCATGGATCCGAAGGATTTATACGTTGTCTCTGTAATGCCGTGTACGGCGAAAAAGTATGAAATCCAGCGGGAGGAGATGGAGGTAGACGGAAACCGCGACGTGGATGCGGTTATTACCACCAGGGAGCTGGCGCGGATGATCAAGTCGGCAGGAATCGATTTCGTAAATCTGCCGGAAGGAAGCTTTGACGCACCGCTGGGACTCTCCACGGGAGCTGCCGATATCTTCGGCGTAACCGGAGGTGTTATGGAGGCTGCACTGCGGACCGTATACGAGCTGGTAACGGGAAGGGAACTGCCTTTTGAGGGGCTCCATGTGACGCCAATTGTGGGGCTGGAACAGATTAAGACTGCGAGCTTCGTCATAGAAGATACGCTTCCGGAGTATAAGCATCTGGAGGGTGTGGAATTGAAGATAGCGGTCACCAGCGGACTGGAAGGAGCCTCCATGCTGATGAGAGAGGTGGCGGACGGTACTTCGCCGTACCATTTCATTGAAGTCATGGGATGCCCGGGAGGCTGTATCGCAGGCGGCGGCCAGCCGCGCCCGAAGGACGAGGATTTCCGCAGGAAGCGTGCGGCGGCTCTCTACAGCGAGGATGAGCACAAACCTCTGCGCAAGTCTCACGAGAATCCGGATCTGATGAAGCTTTATGAGGATTTCCTGGGAGAGCCGGGAGGTCATCTGGCCCATAAGCTTCTGCATACCCATTATGTGAAACGCGGGAAATACAACGAGCTGGTATAAAACCGGTATAAGAAATGAAGAAAGAGACGGTTTCCTCATGAAACAGGGGAATCCGTCTCCTTTGCTGGTGCGCCCGGCGGCGCACGTTTCTAACCGGTGCAAGTCCGGAATCCGCCCGGTGGTGGGAAGGATATAGCCGAAGGCAAGGGTGTCCACCGTGAGGTGGAATCTGAAGGAAGCTGGATATGGGGAACATACTAACCCATGGGCAAATCTCTGGTCTGACGAACAGAAATCACATCAGGCCATGCGTGAGGGTAAGGCTGCCAAACAAGTCGAAGCCCAATAACCACACGGAATCATGTATGGTAAATGTGGCAGATAGATGGAGAGAAAGAAACGTGTGGTACCCGGGGAGGTCTGTGCGGAATGTCCTGAAAGGGATAACCACTATCGTGAGGTAGTGCTGAACGTACAGAAGTCAGCAGAGGTCGTAGTAGTCGAGAGACGAAGGACCGAATCAACAGGAGTCTTTAGTACAACCGGGAAAGGAGGAAAGAACATTGGGTACAGAAAACAGAGATAGCTGCTCACAAAGAGACAGCGCGGAACGTGAAGGGTATGTGAGAGCGCACCGTTCTTTCCGCCGGATATGGAAGGAAAGAGACAGTGCACAGCCGGAACTCTTAGAGAAGATACTGAATAAGGACAACTTAAACAGAGCTTTTAAGAGAGTAAAGGCGAATAAGGGAGCGCCGGGAATCGACGGAATGACCGTAGAGGAAACAGGTGACTGCCTAAGGGAAAATCAAAAGGAACTGATAGAGAGAATCAAAAGGGGAAAATACACCCCCGACCCAGTAAGACGAGTAGAGATTCCCAAGCCAGAGGGAGGAATGCGAAAGCTGGGCATTCCAACCGTGAAAGACCGTATCTTCCAGCAAGCCATAGGACAGCAGTTAATGCCAGTCTATGAGGCGCTGTTCTCGGAGAACAGCTATGGGTATCGGCCGGGAAGAAGCGCCAGGGACGCCATTTTAAAGGTAAAAGAGTATGCAGAACAGGGATACACCCATGCCGTTGCATTGGACCTGTCGAAATACTTTGATACTCTGAACCAAGAAATGCTATTAAATATCCTGCGCAGAGATGTAAAGGACGAAAGGGTTATCCAATGGATAAAGAGATACCTAAAGAGTGGTGTCATGGAAAACGGTATAGTCATGGAGACAGAGGAAGGATCGCCGCAAGGAGGAAATCTATCCCCGCTGCTGGCAAATGTCTATCTGAACGAGTTCGACCAGGAGTACGAGAAACGAGGAGTGGCTTTTGTACGTTACGCAGATGATATAGTATTGTTAGCTAAAAGTGAGAGAGCCGCAAAGAGACTTCTGGAAACAAGCACGAAATATCTGGAAGGGACGCTGAAATTGCAGGTGAACCAGAAGAAAAGCCGTGTAGTAAGTGTATTTGCAATCCGAAATTTTAAGTTCCCTGGCTTCACATTGGGAAAGAACGGAAAGGGCATTTATGTCCGGGTTCATGGGAAGTCATGGAAGAAAATGAAGTCAAAACTGAAAGACCTTAGTTCCCGAAGGTCTGTTCAGAGCATACGCCCATCGTTAGAAAAGATAAAGGTGTATATGCGGGGCTGGCTGAATTATTATGGAGTAGCAGATATGAAGAACCGAATAGAGGGACTGAACCAATGGCTATATCACAGAATCCGAATGTGTATATGGAAACAATGGAAGAAACCGAAAACGAAGGTAAAGAACCTGCTGAAAATGGGAGTGCCGAAAGAATTGGCATGGAAGGCAGGGAACAGCCGAAGAGGCTATTGGTTTACCACACAAACGGTAGCGGTAAATATGGCAATGACAAAAGAAAGACTGATAAACAGTGGCTATTATGATTTAGCCACAGCCTATCAGTCCGTGCATGTCAACCGTTGAAACCGCCGTGTACCGAACGGTATGCACGGTGGTGTGAGAGGACGGGAGTTAATCACTCCCTCCTACTCGATTAAAAAAAGTTACGGTATATCCGACATGATAAACTTTAGAAAAAACTCAGTATATCTTCTGATTATCTTCATTGAAATATCCACATCATATATAGTATACTTGTCCCCGTGACGAAGTAAATAAATGGACAGAGGTAAAGATGAAACGATTAATAAAATGCTCTTTTGATATATCGCTTAAAAATTGGCCTGTACTGTTGGCCTTCAATATGCTGTATAAAATGTTCAGCTACTCAGTTCTTTACTCGGTTACGAGTGATGTGCTGGAACTGATCTTGAAAACTGCCGGGGTATCTTATCTGTCGGCGGAGAATTTCTCACTTATTCTGCTTAAGCCGTTTTCCGTGTTTTTGTGTCTGTGTATCCTGTTTCTGACTGTTTTTTCCGTTTTCTTTGAAACGGTGGCACTCTTTGTTTACTGCGAAAACGGGTGGCAGCAGCGCCGCATTTCCATTTTGCAGCTGTTAAAGCAGACGCTGGCTCACTGCAAAAAAATATTTCATATACAGAATCTGCTGCTGTTTTTAGGATTTATTCTGACTACGTTTTTAACTGTTCTGCCTTTTACGCCTTATATATTACGCTGGCTCAGTGTACCCGAGTTTATCATGGATTTTATTCAGCAAAACAAGCTGTTTTTTTCTGCTTTTATTATTATTGCCGTCATAGCAAATGCGGCCTGCTTACTTTTCCTGCTCTTTCTGCCAGGTACTCTGTTTCAGAATCAGTCCATGAAAGCTGCCTGGCATGATGGGTTACAGCTGTTAAAAAAGAGAAAAACTGCTGTGCTTCTTCATATTTTGGGGGCATTTGCCGCCTTTGGTATTGCTGCAGCACTTCTGCTGGGTGCTGCGAATCTGGGCCTGGTTTATTATACAAAGCAGGTAGAAATTCCGCTTATGGCGGCTGAAACATTTGTGAGTTACTTTGACCGGGCAGTGCCGGCTGCCGTATTTATCCTGAGCAGCCTTTCTACTATCTGGCTGTTTTCACTGCTCATATCATTGTATCATCAGTATAGAGAAGACGTCAGACCGTCAGCCGTTTTGCGAAACAAAACAGGACTTCTTTACCATTTTAAGCAGGCTGTTGTAATCGCATTCACTGTGATTGCGATTGTAATATTCAGCGAGACTGAGTTAGGCGGTTCCTTTACTGCAGAAACCTATGCAGGGCCCAAAATTGTTGCACACCGCAGCGGGGCTTTATTTGCACCGGAAAACACCATGGCTGCGCTGGATCATGCGATTGCCATGAACATTGATATGGTGGAGATTGATGTGCAGCAGCTGAAAGATGGAGAACTGATTCTATTGCACGACGACAGCTTTAACCGTACTACAGGCGAGAACAAAAAAGTGTGGGAGGCAGGGTATGATGAGGTGAAGCACTATGACGCCGGCAGTTGGTTTTCTCCACAATTTTCCGGTGAGCGGATTCCAAAACTGGATGATTTTCTGATGAGAGCCAGGGACAATATTAGGGTTATGATAGAACTGAAATCCACCGGGCATGAGACGAATCTTGTGGAAAGAGTCGCTGCACTCATTGAAACATATGATATGCTCGACCAGTGCAATATCGGTTCTATGAATCTGGAACTTTTAAAAGAAGTCAAAGCTATTAACCCCCAAATTGAAACCGTCTATATCACGCCATTGATTTATTCACTTCAATACGATATTGATTTTATTGATGCCTTCAGTGTGGAAACTACCATGCTGACGAGAGAGATGGTTGTGAGCATGCATTGGAATGGCAAAGACGTATATGGCTGGACAGCCAACTCGAAAGAGACCATTAAGAAAAATTTGCAGTGTCAGGTAGATGGCATTGTAACAGACAATCCGGAACTGGTGAATCATTACGTCATGCAGACATGGCATAATCGTTTGTTATCCGCGCTGCTCCAGACGTTTTTCAATACAACGTCAGCTGATCAGAACGATATGCAGTAATGATTTGTAATGAAGCGGGAAGTAGATTGTTTTTTTTCCCGCCAGTTGGTATAATAAATCAAAAGGAATGCGGTTTGATTTCTATAAGATCACATAAGAAAAATTCGGAGAAAGAACAGACATGATCAGACAAGCGATTCAAAAGATAATGTGCTGCTGCGGCAATGGTGTCGGGACTTCATTGATTATGCAGATGACAATAGAAGAGGCTTTGGAGTATCTGGGAATGGACGATATCGAGGTTTCCTTTGGCTCTTTGTCGGATATTTCTGCAGACAGGGCAGATTTATTTATTGTATCTCAGGAGCTGCTGGAAAGTCTGGGGGATTTGCCGGCCGTTGGTCTGGAGGACCTTATGGATTCAGAGATGGCAGCGGAACTATTAAAACCATTATTGGGGATTGAATGACTCTATGGCAGTTGGATATCTAAATGAACGTACAAAAAAGATTATCGATATGATATTAAAACGAGTCGGCGCGCTTAGCATTCAGGAGATCGCGGATGAATTAGCTGTGTCCACCCGTACGGTTTATAACGAGCTTGACCGGGCGAATGACTGGCTCCATACGAAACATCTGCCGGATATTCAGATCATACGTGGGAAGATACAGCCTTTTACAGAAGAGGAAAAAGGTTCCTTTGAGGCGGTTATGCAGACCGAGCAGCCGCATGATGATTACATTTTCACACCAAGTGAACGGACTCGTATGATTGTGTGTCAGATTATAGTCTCCAGAGAACCAGTCTATGTAGAAAACCTGATGAACACATGCCTTGTAAGCCGTAATACAATATTTGTTGACCTTCAGGCGGTTATCTCCCAGCTGCATGCATATCAGCTTGGGCTCGGATACGAAAAGAAAAGAGGGTATTGGATCGATGGAGACCCCATTCGTATCCGTGCCATCTTTTTTCTGTATTTTAACATGCTGGAGCCTCTTTTATCGTCCGGAAAGCTGCGCTTTCTGTATTTGGATGAGATGGAATTTCATTTAAAACAGATTGAACAGGTGGAGAAACAGTTGGGGGTAAGTTACGTCCGGAATGATATGCTTGCACTTGCCGCAATGCTTCCGGTTATGGAAAAGGGAGAGGACAGCCTGTATTTTACGGATGTAAGCACAGAAAAGGTAAAGGTTTCAAAAGAATATCAGTTGGTAATGGAATATTTTCCGACGCTGTCTGATATGGAAAAGGTATATTTGTCACTGCATTTTCTTGGAGGAAGGCTGGAGTCTTATTCCAGAACAGAGGCCGACACCGGGGATAATGAGTTTGCCCTGGAAATCACAAAAAACCTGATAACAGAATTTGAACGGGAGGCTTGTGTTCTATTCGAACGGAAAGAGGATCTGATCCGCAATTTGTACCGCCATATCGCAGCCTCTCTTTATCGTTACCGGTTTGGTATTCAGATTGGCAATCCGATGGCAGAAGACATTCGGAGGGAGTATCCTTATATTTTTGATACAACGCGGGCTGTAGTAAAGTATCTGGAACAGCAGATCGGAGTTTTAATTTCTGACAGTGAAGTGGCTTATCTGGCCCTCCATTTCGGCGCCCACTTAGAATATGCGGAACGTGATGAAAAGGAACTGCGTATTCTTGTGGCATGTATGAATGGGGTGGCAACAGGAAATATGATCAGTCATGAACTGAAGAGAATTTTACCCCAGGCGAGGATCGTCGCCGTAATGGCAGCTTCGGAAATCGTAAATCCGCAAAATATGTGCGATATCATTATTACATCCGTTCATGTAAAGGCTGTCGTTCCGGTTATCGTGGTAAATACGATTTTAAATGATTTCGACCGTAAAAATATTCTGAATCATCCGCTGATCCGCAGCAGATTTGGCTTTATCGATACAGATGCATTATTTAAAGTGGTGAAAAAATATGTTGATCCGCAGCACCATATGGAACTGAGGCGCGAACTGGAAAAATTCTTTGCACGGCAGAAGGAAGAAAAACAGCCAGTCTTAAAGCCTGATATCTGGCGGCTTACGGACTTTCTGACAGAAGACAGAATCCTGTTTCTTGACCGTAATGGAAGAGAGAGGACGGAAGAGAAAAGGGAGTGGAGCGGCGATGGCTATTCGACCGGCTGGGAAAGAGCACTCTATACGGCGGCATCACCGCTTCTGGAACGGGGGAGTATGAGCGAAGAGTATGTACGGTGTATCGTAGACCGGATGGTGGAGGCGGGGCCTTATATGTTTATTACCCGGGATTTGATTCTTGCTCATGCACGGCCGGAAAATGGTGTAAAACATCTGGATCTGTCCATTGGCATAGCAGCGGACGGAATTGAGTTTGAAGGCGGTAAAACGGCGAGAGTCATCTTTTGTCTGGTTGTGGAAGACCAGCAGAAGCATATGGGGATTCTTCAGGATATTCGTAAAACCCTTGCGAAACCGAGGCAGATTGATGAGCTGGTCAGAGCAGAGAGCGCTTATGAGGTGTGTGATATTCTTCGCTCCAGACTGACAGATCGATAGAAAGAAAGGAATTGTATGCAGATCGTTACTGTTGTTCGGGAAATACTGGCTACCCCCGCTTTTCTTGTAGGATTTGTAACACTACTTGGCCTTCTTCTGCAAAAAAAACCTGTAGAGCATGTGATCAAGGGAACAATTACAGCCATTGTAGGTTTTGTCCTTTTATCAGCCGGATCTGATTTTCTGCAGAAAGGCGCACTGAAGGATTTTGGTGTCCTGTTTAATTACGATTTTCATATCCAGGGCGTAATTCCGAATATGGAGGCGGTTGCTTCACTGGGAGTTGCACAATATGCAGTGGAAGTATCGATGGTTATGTTTTTGGGAATGGTCGCCAATCTTGTTATTGCGCGGTTTGGTCCGTTTCACTATATTTTCCTGACAGGACATCATACGCTCTACATGGCCTGCCTTCTGACCGTGGCTCTGAGCGGAAGCAGCATGAAGGAATGGCAGATCATTGCGGCGGGAGCTCTTATGCTGGGGCTTTTCATGGCGCTCATGCCGGCACTGGCACAGGGAGAGATGAAAAAGATAACCGGAGGGAATGGAATTGCACTTGGGCACTTTTCCACATGCGGCTATCTGATTGCAGCAAAGACCGCGCGCCTTGCAGCAAAAAAAGACAGGCGGATAAAGACCGCAGCTTTAGAGACAGGAACAGTCAAGTCAACGGAGGATATTCGTTTTCCTACAAAGCTGTCATTTATGCGGGATTCAACTGTTGGGATTTTTATCGTAATGACAGGCATCTTTTTGGTGGTCAGTGGAATTGCGGCAGCGCGGACGGATCTGGCCGCGCTGGATATTTCTTACAAGACCGGGGGTTTTCAAAACTGGATCATCTATGCGGTCATTCAGGGAGCTCAGTTTTCGGCGGCTATCTATATTATCCTGTCAGGCGTACGCCTGGTGATTGCTGAGATCGTACCGGCGTTTAAGGGAATTGCAAAAAGAATTGTGCCTCACGCAAGGCCGGCGGTTGACTGTCCGGTTCTCTTTTCTTATGCGCCGAATGCCGCTATGATCGGTTTTCTGATGTCATTTTTGGGCGGCATCGTAACAATGCTTATACTGATTGGGATTAATACCTGGTTCGGAGAGCTGATCGTCCCTGTGATTGTTCCCGGCGTCGTTGCCCATTTTTTCTGCGGAGGCTCAGCCGGTGTTTTTGCGAATACAGAAGGCGGAGTCAAGGGGTGCCTTGTTGGTTCGTTTGTCCACGGCATTTTGATTTCCGTGCTGGCCCTGATTGTAATGCCAGTGCTTGGAACGTTAAATCTGTCAGGGACTTCGTTCCCTGATTCGGATTTTTGTATCGCGGGAATTTTATTTGGAAATCTCGCTTCCGTTTTATCAGGCGGAGGGATCCTGCTGGTATGTGTTCTTGTATTTATTCTCCCAATCATATGGGAGCAGACGGCAAAGTATCGAAAAACATTGAAAGCTGATTAAGTAAAAAGCAGTGACTGACAGGTGGTTATTACGCCTGTCAGTTTTTTTGTCCTCTGAAGTGTCTGCGCGTTCAGTACAACGCTTTGCAAAATAAGTTGAAATCTTCTGGACTTCTGTTTGAACCGGCGGAATGGTATAGTGAAATCACAGAAAACGAAGAGCAATTAAAAATTCAAGGAGGGAAATTATATGAAAATCGTAGGAGTTTGTGCTTGCACAGTAGGGATCGCACACACATATATCGCGCAGGAGAAGCTGGAAAAAGCGGCAGAGAAAGCAGGCTTTGAAGCAAAGTTCGAGACACAGGGAAGCATAGGAAGAGAAAACGCACTGACACAGGAGGACATTGCAGCGGCGGATCTTGTCATACTGGCGATTGATGTAAAGATTGCGGACCGCGATCGGTTTGAAGGAAAGAAAACCATACAGGTTTCTACCGATGTTGCGATCAAGTCACCAAACAAGCTGATGGAAAAGGCGAAACAGGTAATGGAAGCTGCAAAATAAGGAGGAAGAGAACATGGATTTTACAGAGGTGCTTAATCCCCGGACAATTATAACACACTTGAAGGTCAATCAGAAGGCGGAAGCTCTGGAGGCCATGGCGGAACTGTTTGCTGAGGCAGGGGTAATTGGTGATAAAGAGCAATACATAAAAGATGTTTACGTGCGTGAGGAAATGGGGGCAACCGGGATAGGCGGTTACATCGCGATTCCACACGGAAAAAGTAAGGCTGTCATCACACCGGGGGCTGCAATAGCAGTTCTTGACCATGAGATTGAGTGGGAGAGTCTGGATGGCGCTGGCGCTAAGGTTATTATCCTGTTTGCCGTAGGGGCGGACCATGAGGCGGCAGAAGAGCATTTAAGGCTTTTGACAATGTTTTCAAAACGTCTGGGGGATCGTGCAGTGGTCAGCAGGCTGATCGATGCGGATACCGCGGAGGAGGTTATGCTCGCATTTACCGATGATGGGTGTATAAGGAAAGAAGAGCCTGACGAGGAAGAAGAACTGAATCTCGATGAAATTTCAATTATGTGAAAGTGAGGAAACGAATATGGTAACATTTGCCCCATCACTGATGTGTATGGATTTAGGAAAAATAAAAGAGCAGTTTGCAGTTATGGATCAGTATATGAAACTCTATCACGTCGATATCATGGACGGCCATTTCTGCAAAAATATGGCGCTTACTCCGGGGATTCTTAAGAGCTTCCGGGAACATACGAATACGGATATTGACGTACACTTAATGACAACCAATCCGTCTGACTGGATTGAGATGTGTGCTGCGGCAGGAGCAACTTATATCAGCCCGCACGCAGAAACAATCAACACGGACGCATTCCGCACGATGCAGATGATTCAGAAGCTTGGCTGTAAGTGCGGCGTTGTTTTAAATCCGGCGACACCGCTCAGCTATGTGGAATCTTACCTCGAGTATATTGATATGCTGACAATTATGACGGTAGATATTGGGTTTGCGGGTCAGAAATTTATTGATCAGATGTACAATAAAATCATGCAGGCAAAAGAACTGCGGGAGAAAAATGGCTATCATTACAAGATTCAGATTGACGGCCACTGCAATAAAGAAAATTACAGGCAGCTGGCAGAGGCGGGGGCTGATGTGCTGATCGTCGGTAATGCGGGATTATTTGGACTGGATCAGGATCTGGATACCGCATGCAGGAAAATGGAAATGGAATGGAAAGAGAGCATGCTGGAGAAAGCGGTATAATGGAGGGGAAAGAATGGAAAAGTTAAAGAGCTTAAATATTAAAAGTCATCTGCTGACAGCTATTTCCTATATGCTGCCGATCGTATGCGGAGGCGGATTTTTAGTGGCAATCGGGATGGCACTGGGCGGAACGAATCTCTATGCGGCAGGACTCGTGCAGGGGCAGTTTACATTTTGGGATGCTCTTGCTACGATGGGCGGAGCTGCACTGGGACTTCTTCCTTTAATTATTTCGGTGGGGATCTCATTCTCAATCGCAGGAAAGCCAGGAATTGCCCCTGGATTTGTAGCCGGTTTATCAGCGATTGCGATTAGTGCCGGTTTCATCGGAGGCATACTGGGCGGATATCTTGCCGGGTACCTTGCACTGTTTATTATTAAAAACTTAAAGCTGCCGGCCTGGGCCAGAGGATTGATGCCGACAGTCGTTGTACCTTTAATTTCTTCTTTCATCGCCGGTCTGGTAATGATTTATGTATTTGGCGTACCGATTGCAGCATTTACAAACTGGCTGACTAATGTATTGCTGGGACTTGGTACATCCTCCAAATTAGTGCTTGGCCTTGTAATCGGCAGTCTGTGTATTGTTGACTTTGGCGGACCGATCAATAAGACCGTGTACGCATTTACGCTGACGCTTCTCGCCTCCGGAATTCGTGAGCCTGTCACAGCACTTCAGCTTGTAAACACGGCGACGCCAATTGGATTTGGCCTGGCATATCTGATCGCGAAAGCATTACACAAGAATATCTATGAGCCGGAGCAGGTGGAAAACCTGAAATCAGCCGTTCCAATGGGAGTTTTAAACATTGTAGAAGGTGTCATTCCGATCGTCATGAGCGATCTGGCACGCGCTTTGATTGCATCAGCAGTTGGCGGCGCCTGCGGCGGAGCGGTTACGATGGTTCTGGGAGCTGATTCCACGGTTCCATTCGGGGGATTTTTAATGCTTCCAACCATGACACGCCCATGGACAGGATTATTGGCGATTGCAGTGAATGTGGTTGTGACCGGATGTCTGTATGCGGTAATCGCAAAGAATAAAGGGAATGAGGGCTTTGCCGATGAGAGAGAAGAGGAGGAAGAGCCGGATCTGGAGGATATTCAGATCTTTTAACACAGAAGAAAGGGCTGTCTGGGAATAAGCCAAAGACTCCGATAAGCAAATGGCAGGTGCGTGATCTGTGGTGTGATCACGCACCTGCCATTTGTTCAAAACTTATCGAAACGCATACCGGCAGATTTACACATCCTCCTGTTCCTTCTTTAACAGCAAGCGTTCAAATTCCTCAGCCGGCATAGGCTTTGCAAAATAGTATCCCTGTCCGATATCACAGCAGATCGACTTCATAAAATCCAGCTGGACATCATTTTCAATTCCTTCTGCAACCGTAGTAATTGAGAGGGCTTTTGCCAGATGAATTACGCTTTCTATCACAATCTTGCCCCGCTCTGAGGTGGACTGCTCAGACAGGAAATCCTTATCCAGCTTTAACTCTGCGATATCCAGATCCTTCAAGGTATTGAGAGAAGAATACCCGCTTCCGAAATCATCCATTGAGATGGAAAAACCGATTTTGTGAAGCTTTCTGATTACCATTTTAACCTGTTCTAAATTACTCATCGCAACACTTTCGGTTACTTCCAGTATAATCAGGGACGGATCAATATGGTACTGGTCTACGATTTCATGGAATTTGTCTAAATATTCCTCATCATAGAAAAATACTCTCGACTGATTGACAGAGACAGGGCTGACTTTATATCCCTGCTGTTTCCACTGGGAGACCTTTCGGCAGGCCTCCTCCAGCATATACATATCCAGCTCCGTGATAAAGCCGTTTTCCTCAAACACCGGGATAAATTCATCCGGATAGTGAATGACGCCGTCAGAAGAGTACCAGCGGACAAGGGCTTCCGCACTGTGCATCGAACCGTCCTTCAGATAGTATTTGGGCTGTAAATACATGTGGAATTCTCCATTGGCCAGTGCTGCGTACATCTGACTTTCTATCTCGATTTTCTTGCGGGCCTTTTCATAGAGGGCCTCATCGTAAAACGCAACCGGATTGGAGGTATTGCCGTTGACACTGTTGAGTGCAAGCAGAGCGCCGTTGATGGCCGTATCGGGAGAATGGCGGTGCGCATCCCAGGGGGTGTCCGCCTGTATAATATGAACTCCAAAATTACAGTTGATGCGGTAGTCCTGGTTGGGACTCACGGTATACTCGTTAATTTCCTGCTGGATGTTCCGAATTCTGTCAATGAGTTCTTCCTGGCTATGATAGGTGAGCAGCATGCCGAAGTGGTCGGCGCTGTCCCGATAGTACCGCTCCTCATGACAGACATTAGTATGCAAAACCATGGCAATATGCTGCAGCAGACGATTTCCGCTCTCAAAACCAAAGAACTCATTTACAAATTTAAATCCATTGATATTCATCAGAACCATGGCATAGTCTTTCGGTTCCTTCAACAGTGCAGGAAGGTCTGTGACAAAGCGGTTCCGGTTATCAGCACCGGTCAAAAGATCTTTGTACGCAAACTGCTGAAGTGTCTGGTGCTCCTTCTTCAGAAGGCTGTAAATGTAAAGAAACAGGATTCCGAATAAAAAGAAAATACAGATCATGACACCTGAAAACACGAGCAGAAGCGTGTGGAAATTGTGATTCAGAAATGTCTGCGGGACCAGGCAGAATAACTGCCAGTCATTGACACCGATGGGAAGGAAGGTGACCCAGTACGCCTCTCCCTGATAGCGGAAGGTGGCAAAGGAATCACCGTTATTCTCCATACTGGCAAGTATGGATGCCCGGATGCCGTCCTCAATCTCCCCGTCGTCAAAGAGATTGTGCATCTGCTTCGGAATGACGGCGTGGTCAGAACGGATAATAAAATTCCCCTCATGATCAACAATATGTATATAGGCAACGCCGTCGAAGATATCCTGGCTTATGATATCCGTAAGATTGGAGGTGAGCCGGGTGGCGGTGATCGCTCCTGTGATCGTATCATGATAGGTGATGGGAACTCCATAACAGACGACAGGCTCTCCGGATAACCGGTCTGTCATAATCTCAGACACGGTCCGCTGACCGGATAAGGTCTTCTGTATAAACGCCTCGTCACTGACATCGACATCAAAATGCTTTTCCCCGTCACTGTCTATAAAATATCCTGTCTGTGCAGGTGAGACAAATCCCATGCGGGTAAAGTCATTGCGGATGCTCTGTTCTTCCAGACAGGAAAGCGTCTCATCCAGATGAATGACATCATCATATCCGATCAGGACGGCCAGCGCCTCCAGTGTCTGAAAATCCCCGTCAATCTGTGCTGTAATAATGTTCTTATACTGTGACACAATCTCTTTCATATACTTCTGAGCTTCTTTTTCCTGCGCCCGTTCTATACTCAAATAGCTGATGCCGCCTATCAAAACCAGTGCTGCGCTGATAAATGACACTAAAATGGCAGAAACCACAATATGCTTTTTCACACCTTTGTCTACCATGGCCAGCCCCTTTCCATGTATGTTTGGATCTAAAATGATTATACAATATTAACAGAAGGAATTCAATTGGAAAGATGGCCTGGCAGAGCCCTTCTTCCGTCTTATTCTGAAAGGTCAGATTCTAACTTATTGAATTCGGCTTATACAGACTTCTGCGGGGACTTTAATAAATCTTCCAATGTAATCCCATCCAGATACTCATTGATAATCTTATCCAGTTCCTGCCATACCGGCCGGGACAGACAGAAGCCGCGCCGGGAGCACTCGGTGTAAGATTCCTCGGCGCAGGCGACAGGGGCCAGACTTCCCTCGGTCAGGCGCAGTATCTCCCCCAGAGTATATTCGCCAGGCGCCCTTGTCAGGCGGTAACCGCCGCCTTTTCCCCGCAGACCGGTCAGAAGTTTATTCTGTACCAGAACCTTTATGACAATTTCCAGATATTTTTCGGAAATCTCCTGGCGGTTCGCTATTTCTTTCAGGGGTACATACCTGTCTGTGGTCTGCTGAGCCAGATCCAGCATAACCCGCAGCGCATAACGTCCCCTTGTCGAAATCATCATCTGAAATACCTCCCCTCTGTAATACCAGTATTATTATCCTATTATACAACAAGGTAAATAGGAATCGCAACAGGAAATAGTATTATAAACCTATTGACAAAGTAGGCTTATAATACTATGATGTTAATAACCAAGCGAAATGATAGGTTAATAAAAGTACAAGATAAAAGATAGAAGAGTGAAGCTTAGACAGCAGAAATGGAGGAATCTATGGCAAATCAATTGTTGGAAGTAAAGGGATTATCTGTCAAAGTGGAAGATAAAGAGATTTTGCATGGAATTAATCTTGAGATCAAAAAAGGAGAAACCCATGTACTGATGGGACCCAACGGGGCGGGAAAGTCTACCCTCGGATACGCGCTGATGGGCAATCCCCGCTATGAAGTGACGCAGGGAGAGATCCGGTTTCAGGGGAAGCTTATGAACGGGGAAACAGCGGATAAGCGGGCCGGAGCCGGAATGTTTCTTTCTTTCCAGAACCCTCTGGAGGTTCCCGGGCTTTCGCTGGGAACCTTTATCCGCAATGCGGTGGAACAGCGAAGGGGCGCCAGAGTGCGCCTGTGGGATTTCCGCAGGGAGCTTTGGAAGGCCATGGAGCTCCTGCAGATGGAGCGGACGTACGGAGACCGGGATTTAAATGTCGGATTTTCCGGAGGTGAAAAAAAGAAAGCGGAGATTCTTCAGATGCTGCTCTTAAAGCCGGGGCTGGCAATTCTGGATGAGACAGATTCCGGTCTGGATGTGGATGCGGTCAGAACCGTGTCAAAGGGTGTGGAGGAGTATCAGAAGGACCGGAACGGAGGCCTGCTGATTATCACTCACAGCACCCGGATCCTGGAGGCTCTGCGGGTGGATAAAACCCATATTATGATAGACGGCCGGATTGTGAAGACAGGCGGAGCTTCCCTGGTGGAAGAGATTAATAAAAACGGGTTTGAACAGTATTTGGAACAGGCGGACCGATAGTCTGCGTCTCCGGAAAGGAAGAAAACCGAGATGGAAGAGAAGACATATGTAAATGATATTGACAGAAGCATCTATGATATCCGAAATGAGGAAACGGATGCGTACCGTATAGAGGAAGGCTTAAAACCGGCCATTGTAGAGCAGATATCAAAAGAGAAGAACGATCCGCTCTGGATGGAGCTGTTCCGGCTAAAGTCCCTGCAGATTTACAACAGCATGGAAGTTCCCGACTGGGGGCCTTCCCTGGAGGGACTGGATATGAGCCATATCGCTACCTATGTGAGGCCAGGCACAAAGATGAAAACGAAATGGTCCGATGTGCCGGAGGCCATAAAGGATACCTTTGAACGTCTGGGAATTCCCCAGGCGGAGCGGAAATCTCTGGCGGGAGTTGGTGCCCAGTACGATTCGGAGCTGGTGTATCACAATGTCCGCCAGGAGGTGGCGGAGCTGGGCGTGGTATACACAGACTTGGAGAGCGCGCTGAAGGGTGACTATGCGGACATGGTGAAAAAGCATTTTATGAAGCTGGTGAAGCCTTCGGACCACAAGTTTGCCGCGCTTCACGGAGCCGTCTGGTCGGGAGGCTCCTTTGTCTATGTACCGCCAGGAGTTTCCGTGGAAATACCGCTGCAGTCGTATTTCCGGCTGAATGCGCCGGGGGCGGGGCAGTTTGAGCATACGCTGATTATCGTGGATGAAGGGGCCAGCCTTCATTTTATTGAAGGCTGTTCCGCGCCGAAATATAACGTGGCAAATCTCCACGCGGGCTGTGTGGAGCTGTATGTGGGAAGAAATGCGAAGCTGCGTTACTCTACAATTGAAAACTGGTCGAAAAACATGTACAACTTAAATACCAAGCGGGCGCAGGTGGAGGAAGGCGGCACGATTGAGTGGGTATCCGGTTCCTTCGGCTCACACGTTTCTTACTTATATCCTATGAGCATCCTGAAGGGCCGCGGAGCCAGAATGGAGTTCACAGGAATTACTTTTGCGGGTGAAGGACAGAATCTGGATACGGGTGCGAAGGTGGTTCACGCCGCTCCGGAGACGACTTCGTATATGAACACCCGGTCCATATCCAAGAGCGGAGGGGTAAGTACCTTCCGCAGTTCCGTGGTGGTAGCCAAAGGAGCGAAGAACAGCAAATCCGCTGTGTCCTGCCAGTCTCTGATGCTGGATGGAATATCCAGGTCAGACACGATCCCGGCTATGGATATCCGGACTTCCGATGCAGATATCGGCCATGAAGCCAGGATTGGGAGAATCAGCGATGAAGCCGTCTTTTATCTCATGTCCAGAGGACTGAGTGAGGAGGATGCCAGAGCACTGATCGTCAGTGGTTTTGCGGACCAGGTATCCAAGGAGCTGCCCCTGGAGTACGCGGTAGAGATGAATCATCTGATCCGGCTGGAGATGAAGGGGAGTATTGGATAGGAGGCTTTCACAGGAGAGCGGAAAGGAGGTTCCCTATGGGACAGGGACTTGATTTAACAATAAACAGGCTGCCGGCCAGAACCTGGAACTGGCTCAGGATGAATGAGGCGGACCTAAAACAGATAGAAGCGGGGGAATCCCCCACAGTGATAACGGAAGGGCTTGGGGAAGCAGAACCGTGGAATGAGGATATTTCAGTTCTTCCGACCGGCATGGGGGAAGATATGGACCGCCTGGCCGGAGAGGCCGGGACAGCGGCGATCAGGATTCAGTCCGGGCCCTTGAAGGAGAAGAAACGTGCCGCGCTGCACTTTGTCTGCAGCGATGGTGGGAAGAGCTTTCAGCCGGTGGAACTTCTGGTAAGGGAAGGGGAATGCTTAACCGTGATTATGGATTTCACCTCGCCGCCGGAAGCGGCAGGTCTGGCTGCAGTTCAAACCCGGTTTCAAGTGAATAAAAATGGCAGACTGAAGCTGATCCAGCTTCAATTGCTGGGAAGCGGATATCGATTTTTAAACGATATCGGCGGCCGCTGTGAAGAAGACGGAGCTGCGGAGGTAGTACAGCTGTTTTTGGGCGGATCAGAAACTTACGCGGGCTGCCGGGCAGATTTAGCAGGGAGAGACAGCGTTCTGAATGCGGACATCGGCTACCTGGGAAGAGGAAATCAGCGGTTTGATATGAACTATACAGCAGATCACCGGGGGGAGCGGTCAAGCAGCCGGATCCTGGCAGGCGGCGTGCTGCGGGACAGAGCCTTTAAGCTTTTCCGCGGAACCATTGATTTTAAGTCGGGAGCCGTCGGGGCAGAGGGCGAGGAGAAAGAGGATGTACTGCTTTTCGGAGACGATGTGGTCAATCAGACCATTCCTCTGATTCTCTGCGCCGAGGAGGACGTTTTAGGCAGCCATGGAGCTACCATTGGAAGGCTGGACGAGGAACTCTTATTCTATCTCTGTTCCAGAGGCATGAGACGCGAGGAAGCTGAAGCAATGATTACAAGGGCCAGACTGGAGGCTGTCTGCAGGAAGAGCGGAGACGAAGCTGCAGAGCAGATGGTACACAATTATCTGAAGGAGGTGAAGGAGAATGGAAAACAGAAATCCATATCATGAGGATTTTCCGCTTTTGGCAAATAATCCGGTCATTTATCTGGACAGCGCAGCAACGGCCCAAAAGCCCGGCTGCGTACTCCGGGCAGAGCGCGACTTTTACGAGCAGTGTTATGCGAACCCCATGCGGGGTTTTTATGAACTGAGCATGGAGGCGACAAAGTGGCTGGAGGAGGCCAGAGAAGAGGTTCGGCGTTTTATCAATGCTCCTTCAGCCGACGAGATCATTTTCACCAGAAATACGACAGAAAGCTTGAATCTGATAGCTTACAGCTACGGATTATCAAAGCTTAAGGCAGGAGATGAGATTCTGGTAAGCATTATGGAGCATCACAGCAATCTGCTGCCCTGGCAGATGGCTGCCGGGAAGACAGGCGCGGTTTTGAGATTCCTGGAATGTGAACCGGATGGCAGGATTTCTCAGGAGAAGCTGGAAGCGGCATTTACTGACCGGACCAGACTGGTGGCTGTCGCCCACGTCTCCAATGTGCTGGGATGTGAAAATCCGATACGCCGGATTGCGGCCATGGCCAGAGAACGAGGGGCTGTTGTGGTGGTGGATGCAGCACAGAGTGCTCCTCATATCCCAATTGATGTACAGGAGCTGGGGGTAGATTTTCTGGCCTTTTCCGGTCATAAGCTGATGGGCCCTATGGGGATCGGCGTGCTCTATGGAAGGCGGGAACTGCTGGAGGAGATGCCGCCCTTCTTAACCGGCGGGGAAATGATTGATTCCGTTACCAGAACAGGCGCCGTATTCGCCCCGATCCCTCATAAGTTTGAGGCGGGTACCGTCAATGCGGCAGGAGCCTGGGGATTAAAGGAGGCGGTCTGCTACTTAAAGTCCGTGGGATTTGATGAAGTGCGGCGCCGGGAACTGGAGCTGACAGCTGCCGCCCTGGAAGGTTTGAAACAGATACCGCACGTACATGTTCTGGGATCGGAAAAACCTGATGAACACTGCGGCATCGTGACCTTTACCGTAGACGGGGTTCATCCCCATGATGTGAGTGCAATTCTGGATGCGGATGGAATCGCCGTCCGTGCGGGGCATCACTGTGCCCAGCCGCTGCTGGAATATTTAAAGGTTCCATCTGCCACCAGAGCCAGCATTTATTTTTATAATACCAGAGAGGAAATAGAGGCATTCCTGAAGAGTGCTGCCGGAATCAGGAGGAAGATGGGATATGGAGAATAGAAGCTTTTATAATGAGGTATTGACGGAACACAATCTTCACCCGGCTCACAAGCACGATCTGCCGGATGCCAATCTGGTGCTGGAGGGCGTTAATCCCAGCTGCGGGGACGATATCCTGCTGAAACTGAAGGTGGAGGACGGGATAATCCGGGAGGGCTCTTTTGTAGGCGACGGATGCGCTGTCTCACAGGCTTCCGCGGATATGATGCTGGATCTGGTGATTGGAAAAAAGAAGGAAGAGGCCGTGAAGCTGGCTGAAAAGTTCTTTCAAATGATCAGAGGTACGGCGGAGGAGGCAGACTTAGAGGTGCTGGAGGAAGCGGCCGTCCTGCAGGATATATCCCACATGCCCTCCCGTGTAAAGTGCGCGGTGCTGGGCTGGCGGACGTTAGATGAGATGCTGGCGGGAGAGAAGAGTTGAGCGTGCAGACGTAAAGCAAAAAATGCTTTCTGTCATATTTCATACATGCTATAATAACACCATAGAATACGGTGATTAACAGCCGTACAAAAAGGGAGTTTAAGCATATGAAGCTGACAGAGCAATTACAGGAATGGAACGAAAACGACGAATATCAGAAAATCATTGATGCGATCGAGGGGATGCCGGTTGAAGAACGGACGCCGGAATTGATCAGCGAACTGGCGCGGGCCTACAATAATATTGCAGGTCCGGCTCTTCCTTATTTTGAGCAGTCTTTCCGGGAGAAAACGGCAGAGGGCTGGAGCGTATTTGAAAAGGGCGAAGCCCGTCTTCGCGCACTGATGGATCAGAAAGACCAGGGGGCGGTCAGAGAGGAGCTGATTGAAACGTGTTCCGGTCTGCTGTCTGCCGTTTTTTCGGATGTGAGCTTTGAATTAGGGTTTAACGGGAAAAAGTACGAACTGATCCTGACTCCTGAGGGGAAAAGAACCAAACTGTTTGAGCTTGTCTACTTCCAGAGCCATGCTCCATCTTCCGTTCTGGAACACTGGAATATTCTGGTGGGCCGACAGCCTTCCCGTGGCTACAGCCTGGGCGCTTTCGGTGAGATGGTCTCCGGCCAGGACGTACAGGTATGGATTGAGAAAACGGAAGAACAGTCCCAGAGTAAGCATATCTCATTGGAGCTTTACTGTGAAAAACTGCTGCCGCTTTTTAAAACGGATGAGAGTAAGGTGTGGTGGCTGTTATCTACCCTTCTGGATCAGATACTGGGAGAACTTGCTGCGATGGAACTGGTGGAGGACTTCCAGGTGCTTGATACACCGAAGGATGCAGTGCCGGTCCTGCTAGACGAGCTTCCGGAGATACTTAAAAAGATGGATATCGAATGTTCCAGTGACCCTGAGCACTTTCTGGAGAACAGCTTCATCGGCTATGAGATGGTACCGGACCAGAATCCGGAGGCAGACTGGAGGCTGGATGTGTTTGCAGGCAGTACCCGGTGTGCTGCAGTCATTAACGAATATCTTCGGGGAGAGGGCGATATTATGGACGAGTTCCACCGGGATGGCGTGACGGCTGGATTTCTCTGCTATCCCCTGGACAGCTTTGCACATGAGGAGGAACGCGGCCGGGTGGTTCTGGATTTTCGGGATGAGCTCATAGCGTATGTGCTTGAAAACGCCGGTGATGATGCGATGACTTTTTTGGGAGGAGCTACCGGTATTTACTGCGGCTATCTGGATTTTATCGCCTGGGACTTAAATGCGGTACTGGCCTCGGCAGCAGCATTTTTTGAGAACAGTCCGGTTGAATGGGCTGCATTTCATTCCTTCCGACGGAATGTCAACGCGGTCCGGCTGATGGATAAAAGACCGGCTGAGGCAGAGTAAGGAGCTGCTGCTCCTGGTATTTCCAATTGACATCAGAGAAATTATTTGATAAAATACATTTAGACGATTAGATAAACGTCTAAATGTATTTTTATTTTAACGCCGTACGCGGCGAAAGGAGGTGCAGGCCATGCCCTTTGGCGACACTTTTAAGGCTTTGTCCGATCCCACGCGGCGGGAAATTCTGACCTTGCTGAAGCCGGGCAGTATGACGGCCGGGCAGATTGTGGAACGGTTTGATACATCAGGAGCCACGATTTCCCATCATCTCAATATCCTGAAGCAGGCAGGTCTCATCGAAGACCGCAAATCAGGAAAATATATTTACTATGAGTTAAACACCACCGTATTCCAGGAAGTGCTTTCCTGGCTTCAGACATTAATGGAGGAACAACATCATGAAAAAGACTGACAGAAAACTGACCTCTCGGGATCTCCTGTACTGGGGACTGGCCCTTGTGCCATTTATCATTTCCATTGTATTTTACAGCCGCTTACCGGAGCAGGTAGCGACCCACTGGGGAAGCGACAACCAGGTCAACGGATATTCCAGCCGGAATATGGCGGCCTTTGGGATACCGGCATTTATGCTTCTAATGGCGGTGATTGTCAATGTGATTCCTGTGATTGACCCGAAGCGGGAAAATATCAGGCGTTCGAAGGAGCTGATGACGATTGTACGCTGGTTCATTGTACTGCTGGCAGTTATGGTTCAGCTTGTGATTGTATTGTCTGCGGTTGGTATTTCCATCAATGTGGTAAGCGTGGTAAGCGTACCGATCGCTTTGCTGTTTGTTGTTATCGGCAATTATCTTCCGAAATGCAGACAGAATTATACTCTGGGAATTAAACTGCCATGGACTCTGGCGGATGAGGAGAACTGGACACGGACGCATCGTCTGGCCGGATATGTGTGGATGATTGGCGGTATTCTGATGATGATCCTGGGATTTTTCCACATGGAGCCTCTGTACTTTACTGTATTTTTAAGCATGATCCTGATTCCCGGTGTATATTCTTATCTGATCTACCGGAAGAAGGCAGGGCATAAACTGTAGCTTTCTGAGACGAACGCAGACCGGAATCTGCTGGTCAACGCTCCCTGTGTCTGGTACAATAGAGTATAATTTCCAAATACATCCTGAGAGGAGATAAGAGGCTATGGAACAGAGGGAGATACTGGCAAAACGCAGCAACAAGGTGGTCTACAGGGAGGGGAACCTGGTATATAAGGTATTTGACCGTTCGTTCCCCAAAGCAGATATTCTAAATGAAGCATTAAACCAGGCAAGAATAGAAGAAACGGGCCTTCCGATCCCGGGCATAGTAAGTGTAAACGTGACGGAACAGGGGGAATGGACCATTGTTCAGGAATATGTCAGCGGAAAGACCATGGCGCAGCTGATGAAGGAGGAGCCGGAGAACCGGAATCAGTATTTAGAACAGTTTGTCGATCTGCAGCTCCTTGTTCACAGTAAGCGGTCACCGCTTTTAAATAAGCTGAGGGAGAAGCTGGACCGCCAGATCAGCACCTGTGAAGCGCTGAGTCCCAATACCCGTTTTATTATCCGGGGCCGTCTGGACAGCATGCCAAAGCACGCTTGCGTACTTCACGGGGATTTTAACCCGGGAAATATCATTGTCAGTGAAGACGGAACGTGTCATATCCTGGACTGGTCTCATACGACGCAGGGAAATGCCTCCGCCGACGCAGCGAATACATATCTGCTGCTGACGCTTGAGGATGCTGAGACTGCGGATCAGTATTTAGAGCTTTACTGCCGAAAGAGCAAAACAGCGAAACACTACGTGCAGCAGTGGCTCTCCATTGCAGCGGCTTCGAGAAAGACGAAAGGGATTCCGGAAGAAGAGAAGCTTTTAAACCACTGGCTGAATGTTTTGGAATATGAGTAATCAAGAGATGCAGAAGCAGTTTATTCCCGCGGGCAGCGAAGTCAAACGGATTCGCTGCCCGCGCTGCTGTCTTCGATAAAGGCTGTTCAGCCTTCCTTCAGCATCTGCATTGTTCGATACTTTTCATTTTCCGTGGAGCCCTGTTTTTTATGTGCAGACTCATGGAATAAAAATGTAGAAAAACGGATTTAATGGACGATATTTTCTCAAAAATATGGTAGAATCATGATAGCAGATCTTTTAACTGCCATTCAGATTTGGAGGGGAAAATATGTCAAAGAGTACAGAGGTTTTGCGCATCTGCAAAGAAAAGGGAATCAGGATGATTGATTTCAAGATGACGGATTTAAACGGCCGGTGGAGACACATTACGATTCCGGTTGAACGGTTTGATGAAGAGATTTTTACGCAGGGGATTGGTTTTGACGGATCGAACTATGGGTATGCTCCGGTGGAAAAAAGCGATATGGTATTCATCCCGGATCCGGGGACTGCCGTGGTGGATCCATTTACAGAGATTCCGACTCTGACCATGTGCGGAGATGTATGTGTGATAGGGAAGGAGAACAGACCCTTTGACCAGTATCCAAGAAATGTGAGTCTGAGAGCCATCCAATATATGAAAGAACAGGGAATCGCGGATCAGATGCTGATCGGGCCTGAATTCGAATTTCATTTATTTGATCATGTCAGCTATATGGTGGAGCCGCAGCGCATGGCATTTACCGTGGATACCAGACAGGCGGCCTGGAACAGCGGCAGGGAGAGCGCCGATAATAAGGGATTTCAAGTGCCGGCCGGCGGCGGGTACCACATTGCAGCACCTCAGGATTCGGCGTATACATTAAGAAGCAGAATGTGTATGATGCTTCAGGAGTGGGGCGTGGATGTCAAATACCACCATCACGAAGTGGGCGGCTCTGGCCAGATGGAGATCGAAGTAGAACTGGGAGATATGGTGGACATGGCGGATAAGACCATGATTATCAAATACGTGATCCACAACGCCGCCATTCAGGATGGAAGAACCGCCACCTTTATGCCAAAACCAATTTATCAGGAGGCAGGCAATGGAATGCATGTCCATATGCTTCTGATGAAAGAGGGGGAACCGGTTTTCTATGATGAGGAAGGGTATTCCGGGCTGAGCAAGACGGCCCATTACTTTATAGGAGGGCTGTTAAAGCACGTTCCGTCCCTGTGTGCCTTTACCAATCCGTCCACCAATTCATTCAAACGTCTTGTACCGGGATATGAAGCACCGGTAACGATTGGATATGCCACGTCCAACCGAAGTGCCGTGATCAGAATTCCGGCTTATGCCAAGACGCCAAAGGCAAAACGGTTTGAGCTGAGAAATCCGGATGCAACAGCGAATCCTTATTACGCATATGCGGCGATTTTGATGGCGGGCCTAGATGGCATTAAGAACCAGATTGATCCGGAAAAACATGGCTGGGGGCCGTTTGACTGTAATCTTTACGAGCTTCCGGAGGAAGAAAAAGCAAAGATTCAGTCCCTGCCAAAGACTTTGGATGAGGCGCTTGATGCCCTGGAGGCTGATCATGATTACCTGACGGCGGGAGGCGTGTTCCCGGAACGTCTGATTGAAATATGGCTGGAGAAGAAGAGGCTGGAGAGCCGGGAGTTATCTCAGATTCCCCATCCGGCAGAATTCCAGAGGTATTATGATTTATAATGATCTGTTCATGTGGAGAAGGAATCAGAGAAACGAAATTTGCAGTAAAAAAGCGGCTTCCGGTTATTCAGGAGCCGCTTTTTAGAGGTAAGAAATACAATATATAAAATTGCAAAAGTTTAAATAGTTGAAAAAAAATAAAAAAATCGAAAAATGGTGTTGACATTTCGAAAAAGGTTTGATAAGATATACCTCGCCGCTGAAAACGGCGGCAAACTTTTCCGAAAAACGTCCGGCCTGACCGCTGAGAGAGTTTTGAAGAAAATGAAAAAAGTGGTTGACAAAAATGAATCACTGTGATAAGATATAAAAGTTGCTGCTGACACAGATCGACAGCAAACGCACTTTGAAAACAGAAGATTGAACAGTATGTAAAACCCTGAAAATTCTAATAAAACAAGCCATTGTTTGATGGCTTTGAATGAGAAAATTCAGAACGAATACAAGTATTGTATACAAACCAAACAACAAGTAAAACGGGAAATAAATTAGCTAGTTAGTTGATTTTGACCCCGGATCAAACGAATCATTTAACATGAGAGTTCGATCCTGGCTCAGGATGAACGCTGGCGGCGTGCTTAACACATGCAAGTCGAGCGAAGCGGATCTTCGGAAGTTTTCGGATGGAAGAGGATTTGACTTAGCGGCGGACGGGTGAGTAACGCGTGGGTAACCTGCCTTACAC
>CP102274.1:2940000-6931886 GCA_025149285.1 Hungatella hathewayi
AGAACCCCGGGAGGGGAGTGAAAAAGAACCTGAAACCCTGTGTTTACAAACTGTGGAACCACATTTTAGGTGGAACCGCGTACTTTTTGTAGAACGGTCCGGCGAGTTGCCGGGACTGGCAAGGTTAAGCACTCAAGGTGTGGAGCCGAAGGGAAACCAAGTCTTAATAGGGCGCAGTGATACCCTAAAGGGTATCAAACAGTCAGTTCAGGCAGACCCGAAACCGGGTGATCTACCCATGTCCAGGTTGAAGTTTCCGTAAAAGGAAATGGAGGACCGAACGCACATCCGTTGAAAAGGGTGGCGATGAGGTGTGGGTAGGGGAGAAATTCCAATCGAACCCGGAGATAGCTGGTTCTCCTCGAAATAGCTTTAGGGCTAGCCTCGTATTAGTTTAGCGGAGGTAGAGCACTGAATTCTTAAGGGGGCGTCAAAGCTTACCAAGAGATATCAAACTCCGAATGCCGCATAAATGATGTACGGGAGTCAGACTGCACGAGATAAGTTGGGCAGTCAAAAGGGAAAGAGCCCAGACCACCAGCTAAGGTCCCAAAGTGCGTGTTAAGTGGAAAAGGATGTGGGATTTCGAAGACAACTAGGATGTTGGCTCAGAAGCAGCCACACATTCAAAGAGTGCGTAATAGCTCACTAGTCGAGAGGTCCTGCGCCGAAAATGTCCGGGGCTGAAACACGACACCGAAGCTGTGGAATTGACTTATGGTCAATTGGTAGAGGAGCATTCTTAACTGCGGCGAAGCGTTACCGTAAGGAGGCGTGGAGCGTTAAGAAGAGAGAATGCCGGAATGAGTAGCGAGATGGAGGTGGGAATCCTCCAGGCCGAATATCTAAGGTTTCCAGAGTAAAGCTGATCTGCTCTGGGTAAGTCGGGGCCTAAGGCGAGGTCGAAAGACGTAGTCGATGGACAACAGGTTGAAATTCCTGTACCGCGTATTATCAGAACTGTGGGGACACAGAACCGAAGCCAAACCCGGGAATGAAAAGACCGGGGCAAGCGCCGGACTGGTTAGACTGGAAAATCCGTTTAACAACAGGAAAGCGTGACGCGTACCGAACAAAAGTAGGGAAGTTGGTATAGGGGCTGTCAAGAAAAGCCGCTATTGTGTAATACGTGCCCGTACCGTAAACCGACACAGGTGGATGAGGAGAGAATCCTAAGGCCGGCGGGAGAAGCATTGTTAAGGAACTCGGCAAAATGACCCTGTAACTTCGGGATAAAGGGTGCCCACGAGAGTGGGCCGCAGAGAATAGGCTCAAGCAACTGTTTAGCAAAAACACAGGTCTATGCAAAACCGAAAGGTGAGGTATATGGGCTGACGCCTGCCCGGTGCTGGAAGGTTAAGAGGAGAGGTTAGGAGCAATCCGAAGCTTTGAATTTAAGCCCCAGTAAACGGCGGCCGTAACTATAACGGTCCTAAGGTAGCGAAATTCCTTGTCGGGTAAGTTCCGACCCGCACGAAAGGCGTAATGATTTGAGCGCTGTCTCGACAATGCACCCGGTGAAATTGAAGTACCAGTGAAGATGCTGGTTACCTGCGCCAGGACGGAAAGACCCCATGGAGCTTTACTCCAGCTTGATACTGGGATTCGGTACTGCATGTACAGGATAGGTGGGAGGCAGAGAAGGTAGGACGCCAGTCTTACTGGAGCCATTGTTGGGATACCACCCTTGCGGTATTGGGTTTCTAACCTGCGGCCATGACCTGGCCGGGGGACAATGTCAGGTGGGGAGTTTGACTGGGGCGGTCGCCTCCGAAAGGGTATCGGAGGCGCTCAAAGGTTCCCTCAGAATGGACGGAAACCATTCGAAGAGTGCAAAGGCATAAGGGAGCTTGACTGCGAGACCGACGGGTCGAGCAGGTACGAAAGTAGGACTTAGTGATCCGGTGGTATAAAGTGGGATTGCCATCGCTCAACGGATAAAAGCTACCCTGGGGATAACAGGCTTATCACTCCCAAGAGTTCACATCGACGGAGTGGTTTGGCACCTCGATGTCGGCTCATCGCATCCTGGGGCTGAAGTAGGTCCCAAGGGTTGGGCTGTTCGCCCATTAAAGCGGTACGCGAGCTGGGTTCAGAACGTCGTGAGACAGTTCGGTCCCTATCCGGCGTGGGCGTAGGATATTTGAGAGGAGCTGTCCTTAGTACGAGAGGACCGGGATGGACTGACCTCTGGTGTACCGGTTGGGTATCAAACCCATGGCCGGGTAGCCAAGTCGGGAAGGGATAAACGCTGAAGGCATCTAAGCGTGAAGCCCCCCTCAAGATGAGATATCCCATCGCAAGAGTAAGACCCCTTGAAGACGACGAGGTAGATAGGGCAGAGGTGGAAGTGCGGTAACGTATGGAGCTGACTGTCACTAATAGGTCGAGGGCTTAACCAAGTTGGTTTAGGAAAAAGAGGAAATAAGAACGGATGAAAAGATATGTACAATGTGTGGTTTTGAGGGTATATGTTTAAAAAAGGCGGAAATCCTGATTGATGGATTCCCGCCTTTTTGTTATGCATGAAACGGGATTGCAGGTCAGATCGCGGGTTAAAAGGCCAGAAGGCCGGAATGGAAAGACTGTTCTTACTTTTAGTAGGAGCAGTTTTTATTATGCCGTGAATTATGCCGTGAAAAGTGATTTGCCGCGAACGGAGAATCACACTTGCAGGACGTTTCATCCTTTCGCGGTTAAATTGTACGAAGTTATATCGCCTTAAAAACAGGACTTTAAAATATAATTATAAAATTCAAGTAAATATGAATTGAATTCAAGTAAAAGCAAGAATAATATAAGGCCATAGACAAGATAAGTAAGACAAAAACAGCATAAAAGTAAAGGCTGAAAGGAGGAAAATGAACATATGTTACAATTCAATCGAAGCACTGTCCGTACGTGCAGAGAATTGCTGCTTGAATTTAATGAGGATAAAATTCAAGTAAATTCAAGTAAACTGAAGTTTTCTGTCAAGCAAACTGAAAAAGATGTGTACAATATCACCGCGCCTTTTGCTGCAGACGGAAAGACATGGATTGCGGGGAGGGTCGAGGACAGAGACAGTGAGTATTCCAGGATAGGCTTTTTTGAAGAAAGAGACGGGGAATGGGTGGAAGCAGATCGGGAGGAGTTTTGTCTTCAGGATCCTTTTGTGACCAGGATCGGCGGAAAGCTGGTGCTGGGAGGAGTCGAGGTTTTCGATGACAGGGAGAATCCGGGACACCTAAACTACAGGACGGTATTTTACAGTGGGAATGGAGTCCTGGATTTGAGCAGATTTGCCGTGGGACCTGACCGCATGAAGGATATCCGGCTTTGTGAACTGGAGGATGGCAGAATTCTGGTATTCACCAGGCCTCAGGGTGAGACGGGAGGACGCGGTACGATCGGATTTCGCTTCCTTGATAACCTGGAGGAGCTGAATGCCGAATGTCTTCAGGAGGCGGAATTGTTGGAGCATCAGTTTATACCGGAGGAATGGGGCGGCGCCAACGAGCTTCACCGCCTGGCATGCGGTAAGGTCGGAGTGCTCTCCCACATTGCAAGGTTCGATGAGAAGGGCAGCCGCCATTATTACTCTACCGTCTTTTGCTTTGATCCGGAGACGGGGAAATACAGCCCTATGAAGCTGATCGCGGAAAGAAAGGATTTTCAGCCCGGACCGTGTAAAAGGCCGGATCTGGAGGACGTGATCTTTTCAGGCGGCATCGTAAGGCTTGGAGGCGGAAAAGCGGAGCTTTACTGCGGAGTCAGCGACGCGGAAGGGCAAAAAGCCCTGATAGATGATCCATTTGATGAATATGAAAACAAATAGAAGGAGAAGAGACTTATGAAAAGAATGAAGAAAACGATGGCAATTGCGGCAGCGGCAGTGATGGCGGCAGCAATGATGACTGGATGCGGAAAGTCAGGAGGAACAGACTCGTCCGCCAACAGCGGCAATAGCGGAACGGCCGGCGGAGTAGTTTCCGTTGATTTCTGGACTGCGCCTCAGCAGGTACAGTATAATTTCTGGGAATCCAAGGCGCAGGCGTTCAACGATGCCGGCATCACCGTAGATGGAAAAAAGGTGGAGGTAAAAGTTCAGCAGATGCCGGAATCTCCATCATCGGAGGCCGGAATTCAGAACGCAATTGCCACGGGAACCGTACCGGCCGTATCGGAGAATATTAACCGAGGGTTTGCTGCTACGCTGGCAGCCTCTGGCGCCGTCTATGATCTGTCCGGAGAGGCGTGGTTCCAGGAGGTGATCGAGGCAAGAAAAATGGAAGATACGATCACTAACTGGGCCATTGACGATAAGCAGTATGTGCTTCCGGTATACGTAAATCCGATGATCTGGCAGTGGAATATGAAAGCCTTAAAGGCGCTTGGTTACGATGATGCGCCAAAGACGGTAGACGAATTTACGGCAGTGATCAGGGAATTCGCCGCTCAGCGTGATACGGTCATGAAGGATATGGGGGTAACACACTCCTTCTACCGTCCGTCCTTAACCCGTCCGGATCAGTGGTGGGACAGATGGTATGATTTCCAGATGCCATATGAGGCGCTGACAGGCGGCAAGCCGTGGGTGGAAGGCAATAAACTGGTGCTTGACAAAGAGGGAGCCATTGAAGCCTTTGAACTCATCGGTCTGTTTGGCAATTCGATTCAGTCCGGCGAAATATCCAGCATCTGGACAGAGGAAAATCCTTCCGTACTGGTAACGATTAACGCGCCGTGGGAGATCTCTCTCTATCGTGAGAACAATAAAGTCTACGGGGAAGATTACGTATATGGACAGGCAATCGTGAAGAAGGATGGAGATATCCCATATAACTTTGCCGATTCAAAAGGTCTGGTATTCTATAAAAATAAGAGCGTAAGCGACGAAGAGCATGCAGGCGCCGTAGAGTTTGTAAAATGGGTCTACAATAAGGATAACTCTGCCCAGACTGATTTGGACTGGCTGAATGCCACGACGATGCTTCCGGTTCGAGGCGATTTAAATGACAATGAAATGTTTGCCGATACCATGAAGGAATATCCGGAGCTGGAGGCGCTGGCAGAAGCTGTTCCCTATGCGATTCCAAGTATTGCAACAGAGAAGGTAACGGATATTCAGACGGCGCTGACTGAGAGCGGAACGGGACCGTACATGAATGAAGTCATGAATGCAGAACCGGGGAATGCACCGGATGCAGCACCTTATGTGGAAGCAGCCATGGAAGCGATGAAACAGGCGGGCGGCCTGGAATAGGCAGCCGGTAAAGGGCAGGAAGGCACTTCCTGCCCTCCAAAAAAGGAGAATGGTTTTTATGAAAAGAAAGAGTATTACGGGAAATAAAAAAGCCGGTCTTATGGGATGGCTGCTCAATGGACCATATCTGATCTATTCCCTGATTTTCTTTCTGATTCCGCTTATCTGGGCGTTCTGGCTTTCGACCATGGACTGGAACCTGATGTCGGAACAGAAAACATTTGTGGGGATCAGGAACTTTGCCGGTCTTTTTGCCGACAGCAGAGTAAAAGCGGCTTTCATCAACTCTTACCGCTATCTCCTGCCAATCGTGGTGCTGTGCTTTGCAGGCGGGCTGATCATTGCACTTCTGGTGTCCAATCTGCCGGACAAAATAAAGGGGCTGGTGGCGGTTCTGTTCTTTATCCCTTATCTGACCTCCGGAGTTGCAACAAGCGTAGTCGTCAAGTACTTTTTTAATTACAATTCGGCATTTAACACCTTTTTGAGAGACCAGTTCAATCTGAATATCAACTGGCTGACGGACCAGAGATATGCGTTTGCCGTCATGGTAGGTATTGTTGTCTGGAAGATGTCGGGATACTATGCGCTGTTTATCCTTTCTGGGATAGAAAGCATTGGTGATGACGTAACGGAGGCGGCGATGCTGGATGGTTCAACCGGACTCCATAAGCTTCTGCACATTACGCTTCCGATGATTATGCCGACGCTGACCACGGTCATAGTGCTGGCGACAGGGCTGGCATTTGGTGTCTTTACAGAGCCGTATCTGCTGACAGGCGGCGGCCCCAATATGACTACGACCACATGGCAGCTGGAAATTTACAATACGTCCTTTACCAGATTTCAGTCAGGATATGGGGCAGCCATGGCGATTGCCAGTGCGGTTCAGATCTTTATCACGTTAAGGATTATTAACGCGGTGACAGACCGGCTGAACAGAAGATTCGGCTGGTAGTACCGATAACGAGGAGAAATGAATATGGGAAGAAAAAAGAAATTCGGCGTTAAAACATTTACGATTACAGTGATTACCCTGACTCTGCTGGCAATATCCCTGTTTCCTTATTATTATATGGTACTTCAGTCCTTTACTGCGTGGGATCAGGTGGATAAGGTGATGGTGCCTCACGGCTTTACACTGAGAAGCTATGAATATTTAATCGGAAAAGGAGGAGCTACAAACTCCATGATGTGGGTCAGAGCTCTGGTGAATTCATTCCTGGTGGCGTTCCCAACAGCGATTATCTCAGTCATTATAGGACTGTGCAACGGCTACTCTGTGTGTAAACTGAAATTCAAAGGGGAGCGCTTTATCATGGACACCCTGTTGTTTCAGATGTTTTTCCCGACCATCATCCTGCTGGTGCCCAGGTATATGATCGCGAAGCCGATGGCGAATACATACGGAGGAATGATTATTCCCATGTGTATTTCGATTTGGGCCATTTTCATGTATATCAACTATTTTAAGACACTGCCCAATGAAGTCTTTGAGGCTGCCAAAATAGATGGAGCCGGAGAACTTCGCATTATTTTCTACATCGCGTTTCCCATAACGAAATCGGTTACGACAATCGTATTTCTCTCGATCTTCATGCAGCGGTGGTCAGAGTTAATGTGGGATATGCTGATTGCCCCAAACATTCAGATGCAGACGTTAAATGTGTTGATTTCAACGCAGTTTAAACCAATGGGAGCATTCCCGGGACCGATGTATGCGGCGTCGGTGATTTTGACCCTGCCGATTATCATTCTGTTTTTATGCTTTTCCAAATACTTTAAAGAGGGAATCAGTTTTATGCTTAAATAATGAAACTTAGGAGGAACAACATGCTGGAAGTAAAAAGATGCGGAGAAAATCCACTTCTTATCCCGAATAATGTAAAGCCCAGTCAGGAGAATTTTACGGTGGAAGGGGTCTTTAACTGCGGCGTTGCCAGATACAGAGATGAAGTGATTCTGCTGTGCAGAGTGGCAGAGTCTGTAAAGGGAGCCAGGGACGGGGAGGTACTGGTTCCCGTTGTGAAAAAGGTTGACGGAAAAGATGAGATTACGGTGATCAGTCTGATCAAATCAGAACATCCGGAGCTGGATTTTACAGATTCCAGAACCATTAATAAGATGACAAAGCACGGAAAGAGAACAGTTTATTTAACGTCCCTGTCCCATTTGAGGGTGGCGAGATCGAAGGACGGAATCCATTTTACCATCGAAGATACACCGTTTATCTTTCCCTGTGCGGAAGAAGAGAGCTGGGGGATGGAGGATCCGAGAATTACTCAGATCGGAGAGACGTATTACATTAATTATACGTCTGTTACGGAGAACGGAGCTGCTACGTCACTGATCAGCACAAAAAATTTTGTGACGTATGAGCGCCATGGAGTTATCTTTGCACCGGAAAACAAGGATGTAACAATTTTTCCTGAAAAGATTCATGGGATGTATATGGCGTTTAACCGTCCGGTTCCAGGCGGAATCGGGAATCCGGAGATGTGGCTGGCCCAATCCCCGGACCTTGAGCACTGGGGACATCAGAAGCATTTTTGCGGGATATCAGAATCGGACAGCTGGGATAACGGGAGAATCGGAGGCGGAGCGGTTCCGTTTAAAACAGAACAGGGCTGGGTAAAGATTTACCATGCCGCCGATAAGAATGACAGGTACTGTCTGGGAGCATTTCTCTTAGACGCAGAGGATCCTTCTAAAGTGATAGCAAAGACAGAACGGCCGATCCTGGAGCCGGAAGCGTCCTATGAGACGGAAGGATTCTTTGGAAATGTGGTGTTTACCTGCGGATGTCTGGTAGAAGGGGACCGCATAGCGATCTACTACGGCGCTGCGGATGATAAAATCTGCAGGGCGGATTTATCGGTTTCGGAATTGTTGGCTGCGATGAAGGCCGTATAAAGTCAGAATCAGAAAGGAAGGTATGCGGAATGAAGAAGCGGGTTACCATGAAGGAGATAGCGGATAGACTGAACCTTTCCATAAACGCGGTGTCACTGGCATTAAACGACCGGGCCGGCGTCAGCGAAGAGACGAGAAGACTTGTATTAAACGCCGCGGAAGAGATGGGATATCTGGATCAGAGCACCAGGTATACGGCGGCTTACTCCAACAAAAACATCTGTATTCTTCTGGAAGACCGCTTCTTTAAGGACATGCAGTTCTATGGACGGATACTGCTGGGCCTGGAAGAGGCGGCGAAAAAGGCCGGCTATGATTTGTTTATCAACTCCTTTGAAAAGAATCAGGAGATACCAGCCTGCGTAGAGCAGCAGAAGGTATCGGGGCTGATTGTCGTGGGTAAGATAGATGACGAATATTTAAAGCGTCTGAAGAGTTACTCAATACCGGTTTTGCTTCTGGATCACGAATCTGTGGAGACGCCTACTGACTGTGTCATGACGAATAATGTGGCAGGCGCTTACAAGCTGACAAAATATCTGTTGGACAAGGGGTACCGGAAAATCGGATTTTTCGGAGATCTGACCTATACTCCCAGTATACGTGAGCGCTTCTGGGGATATCAGGAGGCTATGCAGCAATGCCACAACTTTCCATCTCTTGAAGACGGAATTGCTTATATCAGACGGTATTCTGCCTTGAGAGACGTCGAGGACGCAGTGATTCATCAGGATGCGGCCGGACTGGCGGCGTTCTATCAGGCTCTCGAGGAAAAGCCGGAAGCACTGATCTGCTCCAATGACAAGATGGCAATCCTGATGTGCAAGGCGCTGTCCCAATGCGGACTTTCAGTTCCCGGGGATATCAGTATTGTAGGCTTTGATGATATTGAACTGAGCAATATGGTCAATCCGCGTATAACAACGATGCGGGTAGATAAGGTCCTTATGGGGAAAAAGGCAATGGAACGGCTGTTAAAATGTATGGAACGGCCCAGGGAAAAGGTCGAAAAACTGGTGCTGGATGTCCAGCTGATTGAAAGAGATTCCGTGAGGGAGCTAACGTAAATGAATCAATGGTGGAAAAATACGGTTTTTTATGAAATCTATGTAAAATCCTTCTGCGCTGCCGGTCAGAACGGGGAGAGCGGATTCCGGGGGATCATCTCGAAACTGCCGTATCTGAAAGAACTGGGAGTGGGCGGAATATGGCTCACTCCTTTTTATCCCTCTCCAAAGGTGGATAACGGATACGATGTCTCCGATTATTATGGGATTGACCCGGAATACGGAACGATGAAAGACTTTGAAGAGATGGTGACAGCGGCCCATAAGCTTGATATAAGAGTCATCATTGATATGGTGGTGAACCATACATCGACTCAGCATCCGTGGTTCTTAAATTCGGTCTCTTCGAGAAACAGTTCTAAAAGAGACTGGTATATCTGGAAGGATCCTGTAAACGGAAGGGAGCCGAACAACTGGGAGTCCTTTTTCGGAGGAAGCGCCTGGGCGTATGTGGAAAGTGATGGTTCGGGCCAGTACTATTACCATTCCTTTTCGAAAGAGCAGGCGGATTTAAACTGGCAGAATCCTTCTGTGGAGGAAGCCATCGGTCAGGTACTGGATTTCTGGCTGCGAAAGGGTGTGGATGGGTTCCGGTTTGATGTAATCAATAACCTGTCGGTGTGCAGTTCTCTGGAAGATAATCCGACTGCAGAAAACGGGGAACAGCTGCATGAACATGATGTGAACCAGCCGGGAGTCCGGGCGGTGATCAGGCGGCTGGGAAACAGAATCAGGGAGAAGAAGCCGGAGGCATTTCTGGTGGGGGAGATCAGCAGTGACGACCTGTCCAGGATTCATGCCTATATGGGAGACGGAGGACTCGATACGACATTTAATTTTAATCTGGGCAGCAGGGAAACGTTTCAGCCTGAGGAGATTTACGAGGAGCTTAAGCGTATGCAGGCAATGTATGGCTCTTTTGAAGATCCGACGCTGTTTTTCGGAAGCCACGATATGAGACGGTTTCCCGACCGGTTCGGTTTCACGGACGGTGAAACGAAATGTCTGCTGACGTTAATGCTTCTTTGTAAGGGAATTCCGTTTCTGTATTATGGCGATGAAATTGGAATGAAAAGCCGTGTTTTAAATTCTTTGGACGAAGCGGAGGATGTTCAGGGGATACTGGCCTGCAAAACGGCGATCCGGGAGGGGAAGAGCCGGGAAGAGGCAGTAAGGATTCTGAATGAAAAATCACGGGACGCTTCCCGCAATCCCATGGACTGGGAGGAGGAGAAACGGCAGAAGAAGGATCCGTCATCGGTCTGGAATTATGTCAGGAAATTAATCGAACTCCGTAGCGGCATCAGGGCGTTGACGGAAGGAACCATGGATTTAAAATACACAGCGCCAGGTGTGATCAAGATTGTGAGAACCCTGGATGGCGAACGCGTACTGGCTGTTATTAATTTTTCTGAATGTGAAGTGAGCGTTCCGGCAGAATGCGGATACCGGTATCTGACTGGTTCCGAAGAGACCGGGGAGGGAATGGACAGGAACTATGGAGAAAAACAACTCCAGGTTCCTGGTGGAAGCTGTGTGATTCTAAAAAAATAAGGATGGAGAAAATCATGGTGATACAGAAAGTGACGGAAGGCTGGAAAGTCAGAAGCTGCCAGACCGGACAGTGTTTTGAAACGAAAGTGCCGGGAACTGTGTACGGGACCTGGCTGGAACACGGGGCAATGGAGGATCCATACTGGAGAGACTGTGAGGACGATGCTCTGGCCATGATGGAAGGGGAGTATGAATATGAGACCACCCTGCCGTTTTGCGAGGAATTGATGAGCTGCAGAGCCATCAGGCTGAAATTCGAGGGAATCGATACATTGGCGGATATTTACTTCAACGGAAATCATCTGGGATTTGCCGATAATATGCACCGGGTATGGGAATATCCTGTGAAATCCCTGGCAGCAGAAAGCGGCGGGGTCAATACGATCAGAGTACGGTTCCATTCACCTCTTTCTTTTATCAAAGAGGCGTATGAGAAGTCCCCCTATGACGGATCGCCCGAGGCCATGCAGGGCTTTCCGCTTCTGAGAAAGAGCCACTGTTCTTTTGGCTGGGACTGGGGGCCCAGACTGCCGGATGCAGGGCTGTTTCGGGCTGTTTCTCTGGTTGGCGTGGAACAGGCGGAGATTCGTGATGTGTGGATCCGGCAAATTCACAGGGAGGGAGCGGTATCTCTCTCCTGTGACATCGCCGTGGAGTCAGTCTGTGATACGGTCTGTACCTGTGAACTTAAAGTAACCGGTCCGAAGGGAGATACGTCGGTTTCCCAACTGCAGCGCAAAAACGACGGATTTTTCGGGGGGATAGTGATTGACAATCCGGAACTCTGGTGGCCGAACGGCTATGGGAGCCAGCCCCTTTACCGGGTGGAGGCTGTATTAAAAGCGAATGGGGAGATTCAGGATATCCAGAGCAGAATGGTCGGCTTAAGAACGATGAAAGTAAATACCGGAGCAGATGAGTATGGAAGCAGGTTTGCCCATGAGGTAAACGGCGTAGAGATTTTTGCGATGGGAGCGGATTATATTCCGGAGGACTGCATCAGGGGCCGTGTGAACCGGGAGAGGACAAGAACGCTTTTGGAGCACTGCCGGGACTGCAATTTTAATGTAATCCGGGTCTGGGGCGGCGGGTATTATCCTGATGATTTCTTCTACGATCTCTGTGATGAGCTGGGACTGATCGTGTGGCAGGATTTTATGTTTGCCTGCGCCGTCTATCCCCTTACACCGGAGTTCGAAGCGAACGTAACCGCGGAAATTCGTGATAATGTGCGGCGTATCCGCCATCACGCCTGCCTGGGGCTGTGGTGCGGAAATAATGAAATGGAAATGTTCCTTGCGGATAATCAATGGGTGAGAAAACCGCTGCAGAAGACCGAGTATTTAATCATGAATGAGAGAATCATTCCGGAGCTCTTAAGACAGTATGATCCGGATACTTTTTACTGGCCGTCCAGTCCGTCATCGGGCGGAGATTTCGACAGCCCCAATGATCCGGACCGGGGAGACGTTCATTACTGGGAGGTGTGGCATGGAGGCCTGCCATTTACCGATTACAGGAACTATTATTTCCGATATCTCTCGGAATTCGGTTTCCAGTCATTTCCCGCGGTGAAGACCATTGAGCAGTTTACTGCGCCGGAAGACAAAAATATTTTCTCCTACGTGATGGAAAAGCATCAGAAGAATGCCGGAGCCAATGGAAAAATCCTTCAATATATGAGTCAGATGTATCTATATCCGGAATCACTGGAGCTTCTGGTTTATGTTTCCCAGCTGCTTCAGGCGGAGGCCATCCGGTACGGTGTGGAACATTTCCGGCGGAACCGGGGAAGGTGTATGGGCTGTGTCTACTGGCAGTTAAATGACTGCTGGCCGGTGGCTTCCTGGTCCTCCATCGATTACTATGGCCGGTGGAAGGCGCTGCACTATTTCGCAAAACGTTTTTTTGCTCCGGTTTTGCTGTCCTGCGAGGAGGAAGGCGCTTTGAGCTCTTCCATGAATGTAAATGAAGAGAACAGGAGAATCAGAAAGACGGCACGGTTCTGTGTGACGAATGAAACAAGGGAACGGATCACCGGAGTAATCCGGTGGAGTCTTAGAGATGCCTCATCCCGTATACATCAGCAGGGACAGTACTGTGTGGAAGCGGAACCGCTTTCTGTCTGCAGCTTTCCGCAGATGGAATTTACGGAGGCGGATATGAGGAGGTGGTATCTTTCCTATGAACTGTGGATCGGTGATCGTAGGGTTTCCCATGGCAGCAGTTTGTTTGTACCGCCCAAACACTTTGAATTTGAAGATCCGCAACTGGAGGTATGGCAGGAGGGGGAGATGGTTTGCATCCGGTCGTCGGCCTTTGCCAAAGGGGTGGAACTTGGAAATAAGGACGGAGATCTGCTTCTGTCCGATAACTATTTTGACATGGACGCAGGCGTGGAGCGTGTCCGTGTGATACAGGGATCCATGGAAGGCCTGTCAGTCCGAAGTATCTATTCGCTGGCACACGCTTGACGCGGAGCCCGGATGTCTTGATGGACAGGAACGGTTGATGCTTTTAACGTAAAATAATATTGTGTTTAGACAGGGAGATAAAACGATGGCCGACTACAGGGCTGAGTACCGGAACTGGTGCGACAATACATATTTTGATGAGGATACGAGGCGGGAAGTGAAAGAACTCACCAGCGAGGAGGAAATAAAGGACCGGTTTTATAAGGAACTTGAATTTGGAACCGGCGGCCTCCGGGGAATCATGGGAGCGGGGCTAAACAGGATGAACCGCTATACGGTAAGGAAGGCGACACAGGGACTTGCAAACTATATGAACCGTCAGAACTGTACGGAAAAAAGGGCGGCAATCGCTTATGATTCGCGGCATCATTCGGCAGAATATGCCATGGAGGCAGCTCTCTGCCTCTGTGCCAACGGTATTGAGGTCTATCTGTTTGAGAGTCTCCGGCCGACACCGGAATTATCCTTTGCGGTCAGGGAACTGGGCTGTATGGCAGGAATTGTTGTGACTGCCAGCCATAACCCGCCGGAGTACAACGGGTATAAGGTATACTGGGCGGATGGGGCGCAGATCACATGGCCGAGAGACACTGAGATCATGCGTGAAGTAAAAGCTGTAACCGACTTTTCATCGGCTGCATCCATGGAGCGGGAGAATGCAGCAGGAGCAGGTCTTTTCCATCTGATTGGAGAGGAGATGGACCTCCGGTATCTGGAGAAACTCAAAGAACTTGTGCAGGAACCGTCTCTGCTGAAACTGCGGGCAAAGGAATTAACGATTGTGTATACACCTCTTCACGGCACCGGTAATCTTCCTGTGAGAAGGATTTTGAAAGAGTTGGGATTTGAATCGGTATATGTGGTCGAAGAACAGGAACAGCCGGACGGCGATTTTCCGACCGTGAAATCACCGAACCCTGAGGATAAACAGGCATTTGCCATGGCTCTCAATCTGGCGGAACAGACAGCTGCGGATCTTGTACTGGCAACCGACCCGGATGCGGACCGTCTGGGAGTCTGTGTAAGAGATGAGAAGACCGGCCGGTACGCGGCATTGACCGGCAACATGTCAGGGATGATACTCTGTGAATATCTTCTGGAGCGGAGAAAAGAGAAAGGCACACTGCCGGATAACGGCGCAGTGGTTACCACCATTGTCTCAGGAAAGATGGCGGAGGCGGTCTGCCGGGAATATGGAGTGAAGCTGGTTGAGACCCTGACCGGCTTCAAATATATCGGTGAGCAGATTCGTCTTTTTGAGGAGCAGGGGACGTATGAATATCTCTTCGGCTTTGAGGAGAGTTACGGCTGCCTTGTTGGAACACATTCCAGGGATAAGGATGCAGTAGCCGCGGTCATGGCTCTGTGTGAGGCTGCCGTATATTACCGGATGAAAGGGATGACGCTTTGGGATCAGATGCAGAATCTCTATCGGAAATACGGGTATTACAAAGAGGAGCTTCATACCATTGTAAAAATGGGGGCAGATGGCCTGGCGGAGATTCAGGCTGTCATGGAGGACATGAGAAGAAGACCGCTGTCGTCTGCCGGAGGCTTTAAAACCGTGACAGTCCGGGACTATCTGTGTGATCACATGGAACTTCCAAAATCTGATGTTTTGTATTATGAACTGGAGGACGACAACTGGTTTTGCATCAGGCCGTCGGGGACAGAACCGAAGATAAAGGTTTATACCGGTACAAGGGGAAACACGGAACGGGAGGCTGAGGAACGGCTTGCTGCTATCTGGAAAGAGATTGAGAAAAGGCTGGCCTCCGGATAAACGGCCTGTATGACGCCCGGATTTTCTCTCATTCTGTAATTAAGGAGTTGTTGGCACGCAGGATATATGGTACAATCAGGTCAATAATCAGAACAGATGGAGGCCGCTATGTACGAACGGATGCTGAATAAGAAGGAAGTACCAACAATTGCTGTTATGACCGCGTATTGCGGTGAAAACGGCGGGGTATTTACCTCACTGAACGAATGGTTATCCAGAACATTTGGAACTGAACAGAAAATAGTCTTTCCATATGGCAGCCAGTACGGCTGGGGAATCGCTCACAAGCTGAAACAGAAACTGATGTGCAATATCTTCGCTGAAAATAATAGTTTTACAGTGATGATCCGATTGTCTGACAAGCAGTTTCAGTCTGTCTATGGCCAGCTGCAGCCCTATGCACGGGAGTATATCGATACGAAGTATCCCTGCGGTGACGGTGGCTGGATCCACTATCGTGTTACATGCAGGGAGCAGTTTGATGATATACAGAAACTGCTGGCTGTGAAGTGTTCGCGCTAAATGCTTCAGAAGTCTCTGGTTGATGCGAACGAGGTGATTTGAGTTTTACTTATGTATCCATTATAATGATTGGGAATACATATCAGAGTCTTAACTATTACGTATCAGGAATATTAAGCCGGTATTGAACGCATCACTTCAATACCGGCTTTTCATACTGAAAATACTTCTTTTGGACAGAGCCGGAAGGCAACATTTCATAAAGGTTCCTAAACTGATGCATAGTTTTTTCTGATAATAAGGAAACTAAAAAGGCTGCTAAAGGCACAGTCCGCCATTCCGGCGTCAGGTGTCTTTGCCATACAATCACTTATAAACGTCTGACTGGAAAAATGGAGGCCTGTCATGGAAAATGCAAGGAATATCAAACGATATGAGGATTATCTGAAGAACGAGGAAAAAGCCGATGCCACCATACGTAAGTATTTGCATGAAGTGGAACAGCTGCTTGCTTATATGGATAAAGCTGAGATCAGTAAGGCGGCGATCTTACAGTACCGGCGTTATCTCAGCAGCCAGTACAAAGCGGGGACTGTCAATGGTAAGCTTTCGGCCATTCACTCCTATCTGGAATTTATGAATCTGGATATGTGTAAGGTGAAATTCCTGAAGGTACAGAAAAAGGCCTATATCGACGAAGAGCGGGAACTGACGGAACAGGATTACCGAAGACTTTTGGACAGCGCAGGGAGAATGGGAAAATCACAGCTCTATTATCTCATGATGGTACTCTACAGCACCGGAATCAGGATCAGTGAGCTGCCATACGTTACCGTGGAGGCAGTCTGCCAGGGAAAAACAGAGATCTATATGAAGGGGAAATGCAGGCTGATTATCTTTCCGAAAAACCTGATTAAAAAGCTGAAGGAATTTATCAGAAACGAAAAAATAAAAAGCGGCTGTATCTTCCGCACGAGAAGCGGCAGAGATCTGGACCGGAGCAATATCTGCCACTCCCTGAAGCGGCTGTGTGAGGAAGCCAGAGTAGATCCGTCAAAAGTGTTTCCCCATAATTTCAGACATCTGTTTGCAAAGACCTTCTACTCCATTGAAAAGAATCTGGCCCACCTTGCAGATATTCTGGGTCATTCATCGATCGAGACTACGCGCATCTATGTGGCGGCAAGCACGAGACAGTATGAAAAAGTCATGAACCGGATGAGGATCGGTTTAGACAAAATAACCACAGAATAACTATTCTGTGGTATCCGGAAGCCTTATTTAAAGTAAATAAATGAAACTCTGTTTATTTTACAACAAAAGACAGGGGGAGTCAATGTACATATCCATGGTTTTACCCACAATAAACAGACCGGAGAGAACTCTGTTTCTTGCCGGTCTGCTTGTGTAGCAGGATAGAATCCATTTTTATGAACTACGGAAGAAAAATGGAAGATATGGTAAGGGTTCTCTGTGGTTTTTCAGACAGCGGATACCACAGAATAGTTATTCCGTGGTATCCGGCGGCTCATACGAATGAGAGAAGGAAATCATATGAGAGCGGTATTGATCATTATCATTGAAAACTGCAAAAATCAGACGATAAGCGGTTGGCTGCAGTCTTTCTACGAGGAAAAACCGGTCTGCTTCCATGGGCTTGATCACATGCTGTTTCTGATCGAAGAAATTCTGGACAGTGAAGGGGTTCCGGCCGAAAACGGAGAATGCCGTCACCTGGTAAAAATGGATCCGGTAAAAACAAAAAGAAGAACGAAAAAAATTACACATCCTGAAAAGGTTGGACGAATGGTGAAGTTTTGCCCTGTTCGAAACCGCCTGAAAACCGGAGAAAATGTATTTACCGTCACGATATATTCCAGACAGAATGCAAGCATACAGGGAATTATAAGAAACAGCAGAGGAAGCGCCAGCTTCAGAAGCGGTCTGGAAGTGATCCGTATCATGAATGAATGTATGTTTGCCTCCTGCCTGGGAGTTTATGACAAAGGAGAGAACGGAAGGGAAATCGAAGCGTCTGAGATCATGCATGATATGCGGCAGGCGCTGGAACAGGAACAGTTTATTATTTATTTCCAGCCTAAATTCGATCTTGCCACAGATACGGACTATGGAGCCGAGGCGCTGGTGCGCTGGAATCACCCCAAAGCCGGCCTGATCCCGCCTGGAACCTTTATTCCGCTGTTCGAGAAAAGTGGTTTCATCGTCCGTCTGGATTACTACATGGCGGAACATGTGTGCCGGATTATTGGTAAATGGTGCAGTGATGGAATAAAACTAAATCCCATTACCATAAATCTTTCAAGGATAACGCTCCTTGATCCGAAACTGGTCGATATACTGCTGAAAGTGACGAAGAAATACCGCGTTCCGGTTTCGCTGCTGAATCTGGAAATAACGGAAAGTGCTTATGCCTCCGATTCAGATCAGATCATGGCTGCCATCCGTATGCTGCGGCGCGCCGGTTTTGTGACTATGATGGATGATTTCGGCAGCGGCTTCTCCTCTTTAAATATGCTGAAGGATATCGATGTAGATGTTCTTAAGGTGGACATGAATTTCCTTTCCGGAGACATACTGGCCGGAAAGGGGGAAATTATACTCACATCTGTGATCCGGATGGCCGGGAATCTGGGGATACCGGTAATTGTGGAAGGCGTAGAGACGCAGGAGCAGAGGGATTTCCTCGCAGCTATCGGCTGTGACTATGTTCAGGGGTATTATTACGCGAAGCCGATGCCGCTGGAGGAGTATGAGAGGAAGTACATATATACTCATGACGGCACTTCTTCCGATACTCTGCCGGTGCCAGCCCATAAACGGTCTTAAACGCGGCGGAAAATTTACTTTGATTCGTATAACCCAGCGAAGCCGCAATATCGGCTACGGTACTGTCTGTGGTCAGAAGCAGGGCGGAAGCCCGTTCCATGCGCACTTTCCTCAAGTAGTCCTTGATGGTCGTGCTGTAAACCTGTTTAAAGTTGCTCTTTAAGGAGGTTGGGCTGATGCAGTATTCTCTGGCCAGCTGATCAATGGTTATATTTTCCTGAAGATTCTGCGTAATCCTGCGCCGTACCTGCCGGATGATATCAATCTGATTCCTGGTGACACGGTCCAGAGCGCGTTCCTGTTCCGGGTCGATCATGCGAAGGAACAGGAGGAGTTCCAGGACTTTGATCCTGAAGTAGTCATGGCGGAATTCCTGAGGAATCTGATACAGCTCTCCAAATATATGGTCGATCTGCCGGTTGGCCCGGATTGCCAGAAAGTGATTGCCGGGGCAGAATCTGTCTCCGAAATCCTGCAGCCTCATGCTTTCACTGTCCAGAAGAGGAGGCGTATGATCTTTTAAAATACCTAAATCCAGCACAATGGTGATCCCCAGATAACGGCCGGTGGGAAAGCAGAGACCGGGAGTTTCCTCCTCGATGCGTGTGATACATAAATCACCCTCACCGAGGTAGAGATAGTCGCCGCACAGCCACTGGCATTCTTCACGTCCCTTATAACAGTAATGAATCTCAAGCAGTTCGCCTTCAACTTTCTTTCTGCTATCGCAACAGGTCATGGAAAAATCATTATAGATCAGTTCGATTCCCGGAAATATGGTATACACATCCATACTTCCGGGATTTTCATGGTTTCCATAACGGTACTGCACATGCAGATCAGAGAAAATCTGCGGCGGCAGCGGTTCTCCGTTATAATAGATCTGATAGCGCGGTTTTGTAAGTTCCTCCATCGTGTCACCTCCTCGTATCGTTCTCTTTATTGTACCACAGTTAGGAAAAATATTCTGCCTCTAAAACGAAAAACGAAAACAGGACAGCTCCAAAAGGACACTGTTTTGCTCCAAACAGACACAAAATGACCGGAAGCATTGACGAGCTGGCTCCCTTCTTGTAAAATACAGATGAACATATGAACAAATATTCATATGAATAAAATTGAAAGGGGATACTCATTATGAAGAAAACATTTAAACTGATGGATTTAGACTGTGCACACTGTGCCTCAAAGATTGAAGGAGCCGTAAAGAAGATAAACGGTGTCACAAACGTGGAGGTTCATTTTCTAAGCCAGAAGATGGTTTTAGAGGCAGCCGATGACCGGTTTCAGGAAATTGCAGAAGAAGCTGTCAGGCTGATAAAGAAAATCGAGCCGGATGTCACTGTCCAAACGATGTAATCATGACTGGACACAACTGGAAACAATGAAGACCGGGAGACAATGAAATTGATTAAAAACGCGGCGGCACAGCCTGTTTTTGCCGCCGCAGACGAAGAGGGAAAAAACATGACAAAAAAACAGAAAAAACAGTTATACCGGATTTTCGCGGCAGCAGCCATATACCTGATTACCATGGCCCTTCCGCTAACTCCAACAGGGAAACTGGCCGGGTTTCTGCTGTGCTATGGGGTGATCGGCTGGGATATCATCTGGAAGGCGGTTACGAATATTTTACACGGCCAGGTATTCGATGAGAACTTTTTGATGACGGTAGCGACCGTGGGCGCCATGTTCTTAGGCGAATATGCGGAGGGCGTCGCGGTCATGCTGTTCTACCAGGTGGGTGAACTGTTCCAGTCCTACGCGGTCAGCAAGTCGCGCCGGTCCATATCCGGGCTGATGGATATCCGGCCGGATTACGCAAATGTGGTGAGAGAAGACGGGATCGTGTCCGTCGATCCCGATGAGGTGGCTGTCGGTGAAGTGATTGTGGTAAAGCCGGGCGAGCGGGTACCGCTCGACGGAACCATTCTGGAAGGCCGTTCTGCCCTGAATACCTCGGCCTTAACCGGGGAATCCCTGCCAAGGGAGGTGGAACCGGGAGCCGATGTGATAAGCGGCTGTATCAACCAGAGCGGTACCTTAAAAATCCTGGTATCGAAACCATATGGAGAATCCACCGTGGCCAAAATTCTCGATCTGGTGGAAAATGCCAGCAGCAAGAAGTCGAAATCCGAGGCATTTATCACCAGATTTGCAAGATATTATACGCCGGCTGTTGTAGTTGCGGCGGTGCTTCTTGCAGTCATTCCTCCGCTTCTGACAGGACAGCCGTTCGCGGTCTGGATTGAGAGGGCGCTGACCTTCCTGGTTATTTCATGTCCCTGTGCGCTGGTTATCTCTGTACCGCTCAGTTTCTTCGGCGGAATCGGCGGTGCTTCCAAATGCGGCGTTCTGATCAAAGGCAGCAACTACTTAGAAGCGCTTGCTAAAACAGAGACGGTTGTTTTTGATAAGACGGGGACGCTGACAAAGGGGTCGTTTGCAGTCAGCGGGTGCTTTCCGGAAAAGATTACGAAGGAGAAGCTTTTGGAGCTGGCCGCTTACGCGGAAAAGGATTCCAACCATCCGATCTCCAAATCCATTGTAAAAGCCTGTGGAAAGGAACTGAATGCCTCCAGAGTGGCTGATGTTCAGGAGATTGCCGGCCATGGAATCTCCATATCCTTAGACGGAAAGACAGTACTGGCTGGCAACAGCAGGCTGATGAATCTAAATCACATCAAATTCAAACTGGTGAGAGAGACAGGGACGGTTGTCTACGTGGCAGAGGACGGAATCAGCAGGGGAGCCATCCTGATTGAAGATGAAGTAAAGGAGGATGCGGCCTTTGCGATCCGGGAACTGAAACAGTCGGGAATCCGGAAGACCGTCATGCTGACGGGCGACGCAAAGGCCGTGGGCGAAAATGTAGCACAGCGGCTGGGCCTGGATGAAGTGTATACAGAACTTCTTCCGGCGGATAAAGTAAGCCATATGGAGCAGCTGCTGTCCCAGACCAGCGGGAAGGGTAAACTGGCATTTGTGGGAGACGGCATTAATGACGCTCCGGTTCTTGCCCGCGCGGATATCGGCATTGCCATGGGCGGACTCGGCTCTGACGCGGCCATCGAGGCGGCCGATGTGGTCATTATGACGGATGAGCCGTCCAAGATCGCTGCGGCCATGAGGATTTCCAGAAAAACCCTGCGAATCGTTCGGCAGAATATCGTATTTGCCCTGGGGATCAAGGCAATCGTGCTGATCCTGGGAGCGGCTGGATTTGCCAGTATGTGGGCGGCGGTATTTGCAGATGCAGGCGTTTCTGTGATTGCCATCCTAAATGCGGTAAGGGCCCTGCAGGTGGCGAAAGACGACAGAGTCAGGGACAGGAAAGTATTTCAGAAAGCGGCGGAGGTATAAAGAGTGGGAAAGAGCAGAGTATACATTTTTGCATACTCTGCTCTGGTATAGGTTCTTCTTTTGACGTCCAGTATGAAAATCAATTATTGTATTACCCTCTGGATGAAGTCATCCATGATGTCCACAACCTGTTTTGTCCAGAATTCATTGCCGCCGTGGTCGGCGCCCTCAATCAGATACAGCTTCACATCCTTCCCGCACTCTTTCATACGGCGATAAAGAATCACGCTGCCTTCACAGTTGACAATGCGGTCTTTTGTACCATGGAATATGATCGTTGGCGGGATCACACTGTCTGGCTCTATGCTGCATTCCACCGAAAGCCTGCGGCGCAGCTCCTCACTTTCACGCAGGTCCGTATGCCCCATCACCATACCTTCCGGACTGTCTGGCTGGCAGTGGAGAAGCTGGGTCGGATTGGAATCTTCCTTCATGACGCTGCAGCTTCCGTAGAGATTTATGATGCCCTTAACCTCCGCAGAAATGCCCGGGAAGAGCGTATTTTCCACATCATCGTGAATCATGCCGGCAAACATGGCAGTGTGCCCGCCGGAAGAGTCGCCTGCAATAACGATTTTTTCAGGGGCGATCCTGTATTCTTCCGCATGCACACGCAGAAAGCGTACGGCATTTCTGGCATCCATAATTTGTGCCGGAAAAGGTGCGATACCCGAATGGCGATATTCCACCACAGCCACTGCATAACCACGTTCTGCAAGCTTTGCCAATCGCGGAAGCTGTGCATAGACGTCCTGCTTAAACCATGCGGAGCCCTGTACAAATACTACACACGGACAAACCATGTCCGGCTGGTTACGAGTCAGTGGGCGCAAAATCTGTAAATGCAGCTTTTCACCGTCAATTTCTGCATATTCTACATTATGGTGATAAATCACGCCAATTTCGTTACCGGTGGTCGGAATCTTTACCGCTCCCTCCACCTCTTCTGCAAATTCCGGAAAATCTTCATAGCTCCATTCCTTTACTTCCATAAAATCACCTCGTTCAGATATTCTATTGACTGTTCTAATTATATCGATAAAATGGGGATCTGTCGAATCTTTTTCAGATAATGTACTTTTTTTCGTACATTTGTATGTGTAAACTGGTTGTAATAAAATGCCGAATTTGATAAAATGAAATACAGTATGAGTGAAGTCCAAGGGACCGGATACGGCAGAATAGCTGGTGTACTCTTTGATACGGGAGGAAAAGACAGATGGCGGAACATTTTAAGGATATACAGAAGATTCAGGATATTTTGCACGAGGCCCAGACCGGTCTGTGGGCAATCGAACTGGAAGAGGGAAAGGAACCGCGAATGTATGCGGACAAAGCCATGCTGGAGCTGCTTGGCTTTGCCGGGGAGCCGTCTCCGGAGGAGTGTTACCGCGGGTGGTATGAGCGCATCGATCCGGATTATTATCCCATGGTTCAGAACGGAGTCCAGCGTATCTGCGCCGATGAGAGAGCGGAGGTGGAGTACCTGTGGCATCACCCGCTGTGGGGACAGATTTATGTACGCTGCGGCGGCATCCGGGACAAGAATTTTCAGAGAGGGACCTGTCTGCTTGGGTATCACCAGAATATTACCAATACGGTTATGCTGAAGCAGGAGTATGATACCATATTGGAGAAGCTGAATGAGAATTATAAAGGGATTATCCTTTGCAATCTCCAAACCGGTGAATACAGAATTATAAAAGCCACCGAGAAGCTGGAAGCCTTCAGCGAAGGCGCAGCGGATTTCGAGACTTTTTTTCGAAACTATGCGGAAAGCGAGATTGTATGGCAGAACTGCGAACTGTTTATGAATGCGGTCAATCCGGAGAATATAAGAAGACAGTTTCAAGCGGACTGTTCCGGCACCGGCAGAGCTGATTCCGATCATACGGGAGCGGAAGCGATTTACAGAACAAAAGAAAAACGCTGGCGCAGAATCAAAGTGGTTCCCTTAAATCAATACTCCGAGGAATATCCCTGGGTCATAGCCGCCATGGAAGAGCAGGACGGCGAGATAGAAAAGTGGATTGACGAAGCCAGCGCACAGGTTGCAGTGTCACAGATTTATACACTGCTCATCAGTGTGGACTGTGAAAAAACAGAGTATAACTGTATTTACTATTCCGGGGAACTGCTGACTCTTTCCAGAAGGGGCACGTATCAGGAATTCCATGATCAGGCGGTAACGATTATGCCGGAAGAGGACCGGTTGGAATTTGAACGCATTTTTGATACGGAAAACTATGCTGCCGGTGCATACCGGGAAGGTATGCTGCATATGTACGACCGGGAGGGCGGTTTCCATGCCTACAGCTATTATTCTGCCCTGATCAGTCAGAATTTTGAGGACAGGATCCTTCTTACGGTGCGGAATGTGGATGATAAGTATGAGATTCAGAGACGGGAGGCCATCCTGTCAAATCTGTGTGAATGCTACTATTCCATCTATCTGTTTGACTATGTAAACAATACGGAAGAACCGATCTGGCAGGAGGATTTTATTCAGAAAAACAAGGCGTTTCCCAAGGGAGCCCTCGATGTCTATTATGAGAAGTTTGTAAAATACTACGTTTATCCCGAAGATCAGGAGAAAATGCGCAGAGCCGCCAGCATTGATTTCCTGCGTCAGACGCTCTCGGCCGAACAGCCTGTGTATGAAGTTGATTTCCGCCGGATCTATCCGGATTGTATCCGATGGGTCCGCTCCAGGTTCAGCATAGCGGAAATTCAGGACGGCGTTATCACAAAGGTGATTTTTGCCAACATGGACATCAACGAGCAGAAGCTGACGGAGCTGAAGGAAGAGCAGCAAAAGAAGCTGTACGTCGAGGCTCAGAATATCATTAAGGGACTTTCCGCTTTCTACCACTCTGTCTTCTATGTAGACCTGGCAGAAGAGACTTTTCAGACCTTTGTTGTGCGGGAAGATGTCGCAGAGCGCCTGAATCATTCGGATCAATACTGCGTGTTGTTTGATATTTACCACGAGCATCTGATTCATGAGGAGGACCGGAAACGGTTTCAGCAGGAAATGTCCCTGGGGGCTATTAAGGAGCGGATTCAGGAAGGGGAAACGATCTATGACCTGGAATACCGCAGGGATTACAGCGGTTATTACGGCTGGATGCGGGTCCACGTGATTCTGGCGGAGAGCAGGAACGGGGTTCCAATCAAGATTATTTTAGCCTCCCATAATATTGAGAAGGAAAAGGAACAGGAGGCACAGAGCCAGAAAGCGCTTTTTGCGGCGTATGAGGAAGCACGAAACGCCAATGAGGCTAAAAGTAATTTCATGGCACAGATGTCGCATGATATCAGGACGCCGATGAATGCCATCATCGGTATGACGGCGATCGCCATGGGGCAGGTGGATGACCGGGAACGCGTGAAGGACTGCCTCCAGAAGATCAGTCTGTCCAGCAGCCATCTGCTTCATCTGATTAATGAGGTTCTGGACATGTCGAAGATCGAGAGAGGACAGCTCACATTAACAGAAGCGCCGTTTTCCTTAAAAAACCTGTTCCACGAGATCGGCAGCATCGTCTATAATGAATCGATGGAAAAGGAACAGACTCTGAATTTCCTGACGGATGGCACCACACACGACAACCTTTTGGGAGATGCCGGCAAGATCCGCCAGGTCCTGATCAATCTCATTAACAATGCCATAAAATATACCCCCCACGGAGGGACGATTACGGTTGCTTCCAGGGAGATGACATCGGGAATTCCAGGCGTCGGCTGCTTTGTATTTACGGTTGAGGACAATGGAATCGGGATCAGCAGGGATTTTATGGATCATATCTTTGTTCCGTTTGCCAGGGAAGACAACTGTCACGTGAGAAAGGTACAGGGCACCGGCCTTGGGATGTCCATCTCCTATGGAATCGTGAGAGCCATGCAGGGCAATATCCGGGTGGAAAGCAGAGAGGGAGAGGGAAGCCGCTTTATCGTTACGCTGAACATTAGGATTCTGGAGGAAGAAGAAAAAGAGGAGGCAGTACAGCGGGCGGTAACCGGTAATCTCGGACGAAAGCTGGATGCCTGTCTCCAGGGACTGCGGCTTCTTCTGGTAGAAGATAATGAACTCAATATGGAAATCGCGGAGACGCTTCTGCGGGATGCGGGCTTTATCGTTGACAAGGCAGAGAACGGGTATGAGGCGTTTCAGATGTTTGTCAGCTCTGAGCCGGGAACGTACGACGCAATCCTCATGGATTTACAGATGCCGGTGATGGATGGATATACGGCGGCCGGAGAGATCCGCGGCAGCGGTCACCCGGAGGCGAAGACCGTTCCCATCATTGCACTGACTGCCAATGCATTTGCGGAAGATATCTCGAAAGTACTGGCTTCGGGAATGAACGATCACGTTACGAAGCCGATCGATTTTGACCGCCTTCTGGCTGCACTTCGAAAATGTGTCTGCCGTTGATTTTAACATAATTTATATTTGGAGGAAATTAACATGAAATTTATATTTGCAACACTGCACGTAAAGAATCTGGAGGAATCTATCCGCTTTTATGAGACGGTAACCGGAATGAAACTGGCCCGCAGATTTCCGGCCGGCCCCCGCACGGAAATTGCGTTTATGGCAGATGGTCCGGCAGAGATCGAGTTAATCTGCAGCGCAGATGCCGAGCCGTTCCTATATGGAGAATGCCCGTCGCTGGGGCTTTCCGTGGAAAATCTGGACGAGGCGCTGGAACACATGAAAGAACTGGGAGTGGAAATTGTCCGCGGACCGGTCCAGCCGAATCCCGGTACCCGCTTTTTCTTTATTCATGATCCGGATGGCGTGAACCTTGAGATCATTGAAAAAAAATAGAGAGAAGCGGCAGACCCCTGCCGCAACAGTGAAAGAGGAGAGAACTGCTGACGGCTGCGGCTCTCTCTTTTTGCTTTACACCAGACATACCGGTCATTGTATCTGAATAAAAATAAGACAATTGTAGTATTGACATTTTTATAAGACTGGAGTAGTATATAGGTATGGATACTACTCCAGTCTTATAAAAGAAAAGAGGTGAAACAAATGGACATCAAACTGGTAGACAGTGAAATAAAGGTTATGGATGTTCTCTGGAAAGAGGGAGACACCATGGCAAAGCACGTTGCCGACGTGATGAAGAAGCGGTACAACTGGAATGTCAATACCACCTATACACTGTTAAAGCGCTGTATCAAAAAAGGCGCTGTGGAACGGATCGATCCCAACTTTGTCTGTCATGCACTGGTGAAGCAGGAAGAGGTGCAGGAGCAGGAAACCGATGAACTGCTTCATAAGGTATTCGATGGCTCCGTGGATAAGCTGTTTGCCTCTCTGCTGGGCAGAAAAAATCTGAGTGCGGAGCAGGTGGAAAAACTGAAACAGATGGTAGAGGAATTAGGGGGTGACGGGAAATGAGTCTGATACAAATGAGTGTTTCCGGTGCAGTCATGATTTTGGTTATCACAGCCGTCCGGGCCATCTCCATCAACCGTCTGCCGAAAAAAACGTTTGCTGTTTTGTGGGGGCTGGTTCTGGTACGGCTGCTGGTGCCGTTCTCGCTGCCCTCCCCATTCAGTGTCTACTCCCTGGCAGGGCATTCCGGAGCCGGACAAATCGGAACCTCTCCGATTGCGAATGTATTGCCCGTTGATCCGGTTTCAGCCGGAACCGCGGCTGCACATAATACGGCAGTGTCTGCCGGGATTTCCGTGTGGGGCTGGACCTGGGGGATCGGGCTGGTACTGTGCATCCTGTATTTTACCGCTGCCTGCATCAGATGCCGCCGTAAATTTATGGTTTCTGAGCCGGTAGAAAACGATTTTACAATTCAATGGCTGACGGAATATCAGTTAAGGCGCCCTGTTTCCATTCGCCAGAGCGGCAAAATAACAGCCCCTCTTACCTATGGAATCCTGCATCCTGTTATTTTAATGCCGGCAGAGACGGACTGGACGGAGACAATGAGAATGCAGTACGTCCTTGCACACGAGTATGTGCATATCCGGCGCTTTGACGCAGTGACGAAGCTGCTGCTGACGGCTGCCCTGTGCCTGCACTGGTGTAACCCCCTGGTCTGGGTCATGTATCTGTTGGCCAATCGGGATATCGAGCTTTCCTGTGATGAAAGAGTCGTGCGGATGTTCGGTGAAACTGTCAAATCTGCCTATGCGTTAATGCTGATTGCCATGGAGGAAAAGAAAAGCGGCCTTACTCCGCTGTGCAGCAATTTCAGTAAAAACGCGGTTGAAGAAAGGATCGAAGCAATTATGAAAATAAAAAAGACAACGGTTTTCTCCATAGCGGCGGCCTGTGCCGTAGTGGCTGTGATTGGCAGCGCGTTTGCCACCTCCGCTGCTGCAGAGAGCATACAGGATCTCATATACGTGAAAGAAGATATCGCAGTCAGATTTCTGCCGGACCCCGGTATTTATGAACAATATTCCCCGTATGAAATTGGTATATCAGGCGATGGTCAGTCGCTCCTCTATAAAAACCAGAAAGTAAAGCTTTTTACAGATTCTAATGAGAAGGAAGCATTTTATTATGATGAGGCCGGAACGGTGAATCTGAAAGTGGAACGTGATTCCTCCGGAGCCGTCACCGGTGTCAGCGTGATGTCCGAGAAGGAGGCACAGAAATGCCGTGCCAAATTTTTTGAAGAGGACACAGACGGGTCAAATCAGGAGCCGCTGGAAAACGGAAAAAAATATGAGCAGTACGCTTCTTTCGGAATATCGTTTCGCGCGGAAGAGGACGCCATGTACTTTAAAGGGCAGAAGGTAAGAGTGTTTGTTGATGAAAGCGACGGCTGGTATCCAGCCTTCTGGACAGATGAAACGGGAACCGCTGATCTGGCGGTTACAAGGAATTCGTCCGGCCAGATTACCGGCATTGAAACCCTGCCGGAAGAAAAAGCTGAGCGCTATCTTGCCGCTGCCGGAAAAGACGTATAGAAGCGGCAAAAAGGGCGAAAAAAGCGTTTATCACAGCAGCAATTATGAGATTGAGACCGTGCAGGACTGCCGGTTTCAGTCTCATTTTTTTGGATTGAACTGTTTTTTATTGTCAGAAACCCAAAGAAGTTATACAATAAGTGACAGAAGCGGCCGCAGAACAGTTAAAGGCAGCTGCAAAATACGACAAGGAGGAACAGCCATGTACCAGTTACTGATAGTAGACGATGAGGAAGATATCCGCCGCGGCATGGCCCGGGGAATTCCGTGGAAGGAGTGGGGATTTGAAGTCGCAGGACAGGCGGAGAACGGGGAAGAGGCTGTGCGCATGATCGGGGAAACGCATCCGGACGTGGTTCTGTCTGATATCCGAATGCCAAAGATGGATGGAATCGAGCTGATGCAGTATCTCCATGAAAATAACCCGGAGATCAAGATTATCATACTCAGCGGATATAACGATGTGGAGTATTTAAATATGGCCATACGCAACCAGGTCACAGAGTATCTGTTAAAGCCTACAGACATTGATGAATTCGAGACGCTGTTTCACCGTCTGAAAACGAAACTGGATGAAGAGGGGATGAAACGGCGGGAACTGGAGTCTTTAAAGGTCTCGGCCATGCAGAATAAAGAACTGTCTTATGCGCGTGTTTTAAGCAATCTCCTGGACGGTTACGTGGGCGGAGAGGAAGAGTATGGCTGGAAAGAGGAGATGGAAGACGCCGGCATGAAGTTCAACTGCTGTATGATGGCGGTACTGGATGCCCAGCCTGTGGGATCAGGGGAGAGGGACGATCACTACCAGCTGAAGCAGAGGATTATCCGGTACTGCAACAGCAGAGAGATGGCCTGGGAGAAACATTTTTTCTTAAACCGTGACCGGAAGGTGGTGGGGATTATCACGCTGAAGGAAGGCAAAGCCGAGGAGCTGGAAGCCATAGGCCGCTGTATCAGAGAGATCCAGGGAGAGATCGGAGATATCTACGGACTGGGCCTTCTGGCCGGCTTAAGCGGTCTCTGTGACGACGAGGAACATCTGCCTGCCGTCTACGGGCAGACGGTGAAGCACGTCTCTTCCATCGCGCCGGACCTGTCAGCGGGCCAGAAGAAGACAGGACTGCTGGTGACCTCCATACGGGAGTATTTAGACCGGGAATACTGTTCCAATCTGGTCTCCTTAGAGGCCACGGCAGAGCATTTCCGGAAAAATCCGGCCTACATATCGAAAGTATTTAAAAAAGAAACAGGATTTAATTTCAGCGATTATATTACACAGAAGCGGATGGCGCACAGCAAGCTGCTGCTGCGGGACATGTCATTAAAAATTTATGAGATTGCCGAGATGACCGGATACGCAGATGCCTCTAATTTTATCAAAGTGTTTAAAAAGCACTGCGGCATGAGTCCAAATGAATACCGGGGACTCCATAACTGACGGAAAGGACAGACAGAATGAGAAACATATGGAAACGGCTCAGCAGCTACATGAACCGCGGATTGAGACAGCAGCTGTTTTTCTATCTGGTGGTTGGGGTGCTTCTGCCCTTTACGGTGGTTGCGTCTGTGCTGTTTATAAAGACACGGACGGAGATGAAAAACCAGGCAGTCGGAAATATACGCCAGAGAGCCGATGCCATCGCGGCCCAGGTGGATGAGCTGCTCTATAATGTACAGCTGGTATCCGACAAATTTGCCTACGACGTGGAGGTGGAGGAGTTCCTGGGAAAGGATTACGGCAGCAGGACCATCGAAAAGCAGCGGGATATCTATGAACTCAATAACTACTTTTTGAAGACTGACCCGCTGGGAAAAAGCCAGCGAATCAGCGCCATCTACGGAAATAACAAGGAAGTGTATAATTTCCTGGACCCGTATTTCCAGGGAAATGATCTCAAACGGATCATGGTCGGCATGGGCGCCACGGACCGGACGAAGCTGTCCATGTTTCACTGGCAGCCCCTGCAGAATAATTTCCTCAGCAGGACGAAAAAGGGGGATGTGAGAACGGACCAGGTGATTACCTGTATGCGCCGGATTCTGCACCCGTTTACCGGTACGTGGCTCTATACCCAGTTCTTTGTGCTGGAGGAAAATCAGATCTACCAGCTTTATCAGGCATCTGCCGAGGAGATGAAGGGGACCGTATATATCGTGGATTCCGGCGGCCGTCTCGTGTCTTCGTCGGATCAGGATGCCGTCGAGATGTGCCGGATGCCGGAGCGGATTATGGAGCTTGCAAAAGAAGCGGAAGAGGGGAGCCATCAGATTCAATATGACGATGAGTCTTATATTACGGATTTGAGCCCGTTAAACAACGCGGACTGGCAGATATTTACCGTGGTTCCCTTAAGCGCGGCCACCGAGCCCATCGACCGCCTGTTTAAGGAAATTATTGCCGCCATGCTGGTCTGCGTGACGGCCTGCATCGCGATCATTAACTGGATCTCCAGGCGTTTCCTTCAGCCGGTGGAGGTGCTGGACGCTTCTATGAAGGAGGTCTATGACGGCAATCTGGAGGCCTATGTGGAACCGGAGGCATACCAGGGGGAGTTAAGGAGCATGATGATGTATTACAACGCCATGCTGGTGCAGATTAACCACTATATCAAAGAACAGGTGGAGAGTGAGAAGAAGAAAAAGGAACTGGAGCTGGAGGTGCTTATGGGGCAGATCAACCCCCATTTTCTCTACAACACACTGGAAAATATCGTCTGGAAGTCCAATGAAGTAGGCCGCCCCGACATCGGGCGGATCGCTGCGGCGCTGGGGCGTCTGTACCGCCTGTCCATCGGAAACGGGGAGACTATCGTTCCCATCCGGCAGGAGGTGGAACACGTCATGGCCTATGTGAATATCCAGAAAAACCGCTATAAGGAGCGGATAGAATTCGACAGCACCGTCGATTACGATCAGCTGTATAACTATGCCATGATTAAGCTTACCCTGCAGCCGGTGGTGGAAAACTGCTTCATGTACGGTATGGAGGGGATCGACCGTGTGCTGAAGATCCGGCTTGATATCCGGGAGGAGTCAGAGGTGATCCGGTTCCGTGTGGCGGATAACGGATGCGGCATGACGAAGAACCAGCTGAAGGAGGTGCGCCGCCAGGTCGAGGCGGGGACGGTGAGAACCGAGACGGAGCCCGGAAAACGGAGACGAAAAGGGACTGGTATTGGTCTGTACAGCGTGAAGGAACGAATCGCCATCTATACCGGTTACCAGAACAGTGTTCGGATTTTGAGTAAACAGGGGGCCGGAACGATCGTGATCATAACGATTCCCAAACGATCGGTAAAGGACAAGAATAACCAATAAAGGTAAAATTCCAACTATGGATGCCGGCTGGTTTTCACGTTACAATTAATACATCAAATAAATTAGCTGGGAGGAATTACCACAATGAAAAGAAACATAAAACGCGTTGTTTCCCTGTCACTCTGCGCAGCAATGGCAGTAGGATCACTGGCTGGCTGCTCTTCAAAAAAGGCGGAACCGGCGGATACAGCCACAACCGCAGCAGCAGAAACCACCACAAAAGCAGAGGGCGAAACCGCAGCAGAGGGTGAGACAACAGAAGGTGCGGCGGCTTCCGACAAGCCGTTCGAGGGTGTTACCTTAAAGTATGCAACCACACAGACGGCCAGTACCGGAGAAGAAAACCAGAAGTTACTTGATCTGGTGAAGGAAAAAACAGGCATCAATATTGAATTCTACGTGATTCCGAATACGAAAGCCGGTGAAGTGGACAAAACCCTGGTCAGCTTAATGGCTGGTGATGAGATCGACTTAATCTACAATACAAAGCCGGGCTTAAAGGCATTCTACAATGCCGGTGTCTTAGAGCCGATGAACGCTCTCGCTGAGAAAGCGGGCTACGATATCGCAGGAACCTTTGGCGATTACGTTCCGGAGTTTGACGGAGACGTATACGGCCTTCCGGCATTTTCTGATATCTGGATCACGTTATACAACAAGCAGATCTTCGATGACGCAGGGGTTGACTACCCGACAGCAGACGGCTGGACATGGGAAAAATACATCGAAACAGCAAAGAAGGTAACAGATACCTCCAAGGGAATCTACGGTTCCTTAATGCTGGACTATGACTGCTACAACTATATGTACGCATTACAGAAGGGCTGGGAGCCATATAAGGCCGACGGAACAGCCAACTTTGACGATCCGCTGTTTAAAGAGAGCTTAGAGTTCTTCTACGGCCTGGGCAACACAGAAAAGATTCAGCCTTCGATTCTGGAATTCAAGGCTTCCAACACACCGTGGAACGCATTTGCATCGACCGGAAAATACGGTATGTTCATGTGCGGCGGCTGGGTAACTTCCATCTTAAATCAGTTTGACAAGTACCCGAGAGACTGGAAGGTCGGCCTGCTTCCGATGCCTTATCCGGAGGGAACCGATCCGTCCACACTGACAGTGCCGGGCTGCTACGCAGTACCGTCCACCAGCAAGAACAAAGACGCGGCATTCGCAGCGGCAGCCTGCATGGCTGAGAACCAGTATACACTGGGCATGGGCCGTGTACCTGCAAGAATCGACTTGACAGACGAAGAAATCAATGAGTACGTGGAGAACTCACTGGCCAAGCCATTTGAATTTGACGGACTCACTGTAGAAGACTTCAAGACAGCATGGTTTGACAGCGGCCGCAAGGCACTTTCTGAAAAAATCATTGGCTACGGCGACGCAGCGATCTCCCAGGCTATTATCGAAGAAGGCCAGCTTTACGGCCAGGGAGCTGAGAGCATCGATGACGCAGTGACCAAGATTCAGGATAAGGCAAACAGAGCGATCGAAGAAGATAAGCAGTAATGTAGTCTGACCTGACGGGCAGTCCATTCGGGAAACCTTAGGGGCTGCCCTTTTTGCGCTCACTCAACCGCATTTACACGAAAAAAGAGGTGTATTTATGAAAAGTAATGGTAATGCAAAAGTGAAAATGAAATCCTCCATTGCTCAGAAAAAGGAGAATCTTACGGGGGCCCTTTTTATTGCTCCCTACCTGATCGGCTACATTATATTCCAGGGGCTGCCGTTTCTGATTGCGGTGATTCTTGGTTTTACCAATGTCCGCTATATCAGCAAGCTGGAAGACGCGTCCTTTGTGGGGCTCAGCAATTTTGTCCGCATGTTTTCGGATGTGGATACCATGAAGGCATTAGGCCGTACCGGGCTTTACTCCCTGATGTATGTGCCGTTAATCATGGTATGCGGCTTTTTCATCGCATACATGGTAAATAAGGGAATCCACTGTAAGAATCTGGTCCGTTCCATGTTCTTCCTTCCCTACGTATCCAATATGGTGGCGGTGGCTGTTGTATTCAAGCTGCTGCTCGGTCCGGACGGTCCGGTTGTCTACATTCTGTCTGCCCTCGGCAGCGAGAATCCGCCGTATCTGCTGTACGGTCTTAATACTGCGCTTCCGACGGTTGTCTGCATCGCCGTGTGGAAAGGCATCGGACTTAACTTTATTACGTATTTAGCAGCGCTTCAGAACGTCTCTGCGGATTTATTAGAGGCCGCTCAGATCGACGGGGCCAGCAAGTGGCAGAGAATTAAGAATATTGTGATCCCGATGATTTCACCGACCACATTTTTCTTAATGATCAGTTCGGTGATCACATCCCTGCAGAACTTTACCACCATCCAGGCTCTGACCGGAGGCGGCCCGGGACAGGCTACCACGGTTATGTCCATCAATATAATCCGTACCGCATTTACCAACTACCAGACAGGCTACGCCAGTGCCCAGGCTCTCGTGATGTTTATCATCGTTCTGATCATCACTCTGATCCAGTGGCGCGGACAGCAAAAATGGGTCAACTATTAAGGAGGAAGAACTATGCTTAAGAAAGATAAAAAGATGTCATGGGGCTGGACGATTGTTCTGATTGCCATCGGCCTTGTCTGCATCTACCCGTTTTTATTCATGGTGTCATCGTCCTTCAAGATATCGGGTGACGTGCTCACGAAGCCGCTTCAGCTGATTCCCGATCAGATCATCCTGTCCAACTATTCGGATTTGTTCGGTGATCCGTACTATGATTTCGGGCAGTGGTACATTAATACCATCGTGATGACGGTTACCACCATTGTCATTAAGGTTTTCGTGGTTTCCATCACGGCTTACGCGTTTTCCAAGATCAACTTTAAAGGAAGAGACGGAATTTTCCTGGTTCTCCTGACTTCTTTGATGATTCCCAGTGACATTATGCTGATTCCGAGGTATGTTATATTTAAGCAGATCCATATTCTGGATACCATGTGGTCTCTGGTACTGCCGGCTACCTTCGATATCTACTTTGTATTCATGATGCGTCAGGCATTCATCGGCATTCCGGAGGAGATCAGTGAGGCGGCCCGCATCGACGGCTGCAACCACTTTAAGATCTACTCAAGGATTATACTGCCGTTGGCAAAGCCGTCCATCGTGACGTTAATTCTGTTTACATTCGTATGGTCCTGGAACGATTATATGGGGCCTTACATCTTCATCTCCAGCCTGGAGAAGCAGATGCTGTCTGTCGGTATTAAGCTGTTTACGGAAGGTACGGTGACGGATCCGGCGCTTCAGATGTCTGCGGCGACGCTGGTTCTTATGCCGGTCCTGGTGCTGTTCTTATTCTCGCAGAAATATTTTGTGGAGGGCGTCAATTCCTCTGCGGTAAAGGGTTAGGAAAAAAAAGAAGGGAATAGGTCAGCGGCGTGGGGCTTCGATTTTACAAGATAACAGACAAAAAAATGGTGAGGCTTCTGTTCTGGCTGTGCTGGATTGTTTATTTTTCTACATATATTGGAAGGCTGAACTATTCAGCCAGTCTGACAGAGATCATTACATCGGAGGGATTTTCCAAGGGCCAGGCCGGAATGATCGGAACTGCATTCTTTTTTGCCTATGGAGCGGGGCAGTTCGTCAGCGGCTTCTTAGGAGACCGCCTGGCGCCGAAGAAAATGGTCTTCACCGGACTTCTGGTGTCAGGTCTCTGCAACCTGGCTATGGCAGGGGTGAAAGCCCCGGGGCTGATGGCGGCGGTCTGGTGTGTAAACGGTCTGGTTCAGGCGTTTATCTGGTCGCCCATGATCCGGCTGATGTATGAGTATTATGAGACGGAGACGAGGATGAAGGCGTGCGTATCTCTCAACAGCTCCGTCCCGGTGGGAACCATGGCGGCCTACGGCCTGACGGCGCTTGTGATATGGCTGTCGGGCTGGAGGGCCATGTTCGTTCTGGCGGGCTCGGCGCTGCTGGCGGTCTCAGCATTCTGGCTCCTGGGCATGAACCGGGTGGAACGGTACGCGGTGGAATCCGGGGAAGCCGGGACCTCGGACAGGCTGGACGGGGCGGCAGAGAAGAAACCTTTTGCGGCAGCTTCCGTGAATGCGTCCGTCAGCTGGAAGAGCCTTCTGATCCAGTCGGGCTTTCTTTTTCTGATGATGGCTCTCTTCGTCCAGGGGGCATTAAAGGACGGAGTTACCACATGGGTGCCGACTTATATCAGTGAGACTTATGGCGTGAGTGCCATTCTGGCCATTACCAGCACCATGGTGATTCCGGTTTTCAACCTGCTGGGAGTCTATCTGGCATCGTTTGCCAATATTCACTGGTTCCGGGATGAGGTGCGGACTGCGGGAGCATTTTTCGTGGTCAGCGCAGCGGCCATCCTGATGCTGCGGCTCACGTCGGGGCAGAGCATGGCGGTATCCTTTCTGATGCTGGCTGTGGCGACGACGGCGATGATGGCGGTCAACACCATGCTGATTGCGGTGCTTCCGTCGTATTTCGGCGTGATCGGAAGAGCTTCTTCCGTATCGGGCCTCTTAAATTCCTCGGTCTATGCAGGCGGCGCCGTCTCCACTTATGGGATCGGGGCGCTGTCGGTGGCCCTGGGATGGAATGCCACCATCGTGATCTGGTTTCTGATGGCGGCGGCTTCGGCAGTGATCTGCTTCCTGATTGTCCGGAGATGGATTGCTTACCGGAAGAAAATTCTGCAGATTTAGAAATTTCACATCCTGGAGGGAGTATAAAATGTCAAACAAAATTTATTTAATACCGGAAACAGGGACCTTTTATAAGGCAAACCTTCACTGTCATACCATCCATTCCGATGGCCGCCTGACGCCGGAAGAGGTTAAAAAGGCATACATGGAAGCGGGGTATTCCGTAGTAGCTTACACGGATCACCGGAAGTATCAGTGGCACAGGGAACTGATGGATGATCATTTCGTGGCGCTGGCCGCCTGCGAGGTGGACATCAACGAGCACTTTCAAGTGCCGGGGGATTTTTCCAGGGTGAAGACGTATCATATTAATTTGTACGATGCGAAGCCGGAGGAATTCTCAGAAGAGAAAAAACAGATCCCCCTTCCGGAGCGCCGCTATGGGGATTACCACTATATCAATGAATATATTGATCAAATGAAGGCGTATGGATTTTTCGCCTGCTACAATCATCCTTACTGGTCCCTTCAAAATTACGACGATTACAAGAATCTCCGCGGTTTCTGGGGAATGGAGATCTATAATTACGGATGTGAGCACGATGGGCTGTATGGCTATAACCCGCAGAGCTACGACGAGATGCTGCGTTTGGGCAACCGGCTGTTCTGCGTTTCCACGGATGACAATCATAACTCTTATCCGTTCGGAGATCCGCTCTGTGATTCCTTTGGCGGGTTTACCATGATTAAGGCGGAAAAGCTGACGTATGACAGCATCGTGGATGCTCTCTTAAAAGGCAGTTTTTACAGCTCTATGGGACCGGAGATTAAGGAGCTGTATGTGGAAGACGGCGTTCTGACTGTGAAAACCAGTCCGGTGGAGAAAATCTATGTGCTGATGGAAGGCCGCAACTGCCTTAAGAAAGTGGCCGGCCCGGGAGAGATGGTTACAGAAGCTTCCTTTGCGCTAACGGGAGATGAGACGTATATCCGGGTAACCTGTCAGGATGGAAGAGGCCTCCACGCGGATTCCAACGCTTATGAGCTGAACGGAAAAGAACCGGTGCTCCGTGAGTATGATATGCGTGTACTGTAAGCGGTATGAGGCAATGACTGAAAACAAAGACGTATTATGAGGAGAAGCAGCAATGAGTGAAAAATATGGACGGGTAACCGTACCCACTGATGTGGATATGATTGAGGAAACGAAAGAAATCGTAAAACGCTGGGGAGCTGATGCTCTCCGTGACTGCGACGGCACCAGCATGCCGGACGAATTAAAGTCCATGCCGGTAAAAATCTACTCTACCTACTACACGACAAGAAAAGACAATCCGTGGGCAGAGGCCAATCCGGATGAAGTGCAGCAGATGTATCTGATGACAGAGTTCTATACGGCGATGGAAGCGGGAGAGCTTCGCATTCCGGTGATGAAGCATTTATACGATCAGCAGTTAAAGCCCAATACCATCGATGACATCAAACGCTGGTGGGAGGTGGTTGAACGCACGACCGGAGAGGTAGTGGCGCCGGAAGAGTGGAGTTACGACGAGGCGGCCAGAGAGGTTATTGTGGCACAGCCGGAGCGTTACCACGATTATACGGTCAGCTTCCTGGCCTTCATCATCTGGGACCCGGTACATATGTATAATTTTATTACCAACAGCTGGGAAAATGTGGAGCACCAGATTACATTTGACGTGAGACAGCCGAAGACGCAGCAGCACGTCATTGACAGGCTGAAAAACTGGATGGTGGAAAACCCGGATACGGATGTCGTGCGTTTTACTACCTTTTTCCACCAGTTTACCCTGGTATTCAACGAGTATGCAAAGGAAAAGTTCGTAGACTGGTTCGGTTACAGTGCCAGTGTAAGCCCTTATATCCTGGAGCAGTTTGAGAAGGAGGCAGGGTACCGGTTCCGTCCGGAGTATATCATCGACCAGGGATACCACAATAACACGAACCGCGTTCCGTCTAAGGAATTTAAGGATTTTCAAAAGTTCCAGCAGCGCGAGGTTGCGAAGCTGATGAAGGTCTTAGTGGATATCTGCCACGAAAACGGCAGGGAGGCCATGATGTTTTTAGGGGACCACTGGATCGGAACCGAACCGTTCGGGGAGTATTTTAAGGAAGTCGGCCTGGACGCAGTGGTGGGCTCCGTAGGGAACGGAACCACACTCCGCCTTATCTCCGATATCCCGGGTGTGAAGTATACGGAAGGCAGATTCCTGCCGTATTTCTTCCCGGATGTATTTCATGAGGGAGGAGATCCGATCAGGGAGGCGAAGGTCAACTGGGTCACTGCCAGACGCGCCATCTTACGCAAGCCAATCGACCGGATCGGTTACGGCGGTTATTTAAAGCTGGCGCTTCAGTTCCCGGATTTTATCCAGTATATCGAGGAAATCTGTGATGAATTCCGTCTGCTCTATGAAAATGTGGGAGGCCAGACTCCATATAACCACTTCACGGTAGGCGTCTTGAACAGCTGGGGAAAACTCCGCTCCTGGGGCACCCATATGGTAGCCCATGCCATTGATTACAAACAGACGTATTCTTACGCGGGTGTACTGGAAGGTTTGAGCGGCATGCCCTTTGATGTGAAATTTATCAGCTTTGACGATGTAATCGAAAATCCGTCTGTCTTAAAGGAATGCAGTGTAGTGATCAACGTGGGCGATGCATATACGGCACCCAGCGGCGGCAGCTACTGGCTGAATCCGGCAGTTTCCTGCGCGGTAAAGGAATTCGTGGCAGAGGGCGGCGGGCTCATTGGTGTGGGTGAGCCGTCGGCCTGTCAGCACGAGGGACGCTATTTTGCACTGGCCAGTGTCCTGGGCGTGGATAAGGAAGTGGGCTTCAGCCTCTCCACCGACAAGTACAACTGGGAGACCCACAGCCATTTCATCACCGAGGACAGCGGTGAGGAGATTCAGTTCGGCGAGGGCATGAAGAACATCTACGCTCTTCCGGATGCGAAGATCTTACGAAGCATTGGCCAGGACGTTCAGATGGCGGTTCATGAGTTTGGAAAGGGAAGAAGCGTATACTTAAGCGGAATTCCGTATTCCTTCGAGAACTCCAGAATGCTGTACCGCGCTATTTTCTGGGCGGCCGGCAGAGAGCAGGAGATGAAGAAGTGGTACAGTGACAATTTCAATGTGGAAGTGAATTATTATCCGGCCACAGGCAAATACTGCGTTGTCAATAATACGTATGAGCCGCAGGAGACAGTCATTTACAACGGAGAGGGAAAGGCTGAGGCCATGAGCTTAAAGGCGAATGACATTCTGTGGTTTGAAGCCTGAATATGAGCGGAATGTTTGAATGGACAGAATGAAAAGCAGCCTGCAGTCAGCCGGAAGACGGCAGGCTGCAGGCTGTCCGGTTTATGACTGTGAGCCGGCTGTAAGGAGAATATATGGATAAAGAATTGTATGTAAGGAAAAACTGGCTGTCAGCTGCGCCGGAGTTAAATGACAGAGAGGCAGAAGAGGCCTTTGCCGTCTGTGTGGAAACTGTAAAGCGGAATATGGCTTATTTTGGCAGGAGCTTTCCGGCAGCGGCCAGTGTGGATGGGATCTATCCAAAGACAGCAAATGACGACTGGACCGACGGATTCTGGACCGGCGAGCTGTGGCTTTCTTACGAGGAGACGAAAGACCCTGCTTTTAAGCGGGAGGCACTGGCTTCAGTGGCAGACTTTGAACGGCGCATGAAGGAACGGGTGGTGGTGGATCACCATGATATGGGATTTTTATTCAGCCCGTCCTGCGTGGCGGCATGGCGTCTGTTAAAGGGGGAAGAGGCGGAGGAAGCCGCGGTCAGCCAGGCCAGACGCACGGCTCTGGCGGCGGCGGACAATCTGATGGGAAGATTCCAGGAGAAAGGCGGATTCTTCCAGGCGTGGGGGACTGTGGGCGATCCGAAGGAATACCGTTTGATTATCGACTGCCTGCTCAATATGCCCCTTCTGTTCTGGGCGTCAGAGGTAACGGGTAATCCTGTTTACTGTGAGAAGGCAAAACGCCATATCAGAACGGCCATGGCCTGTGTGGTGCGGGAGGATTATTCCACGTACCATACCTACTACTTTGATCCGGAGACGGGAGCGCCTGTGAAGGGAATCACGCAGCAGGGCAACCGAGACGGCTCCATCTGGGCCAGAGGCCAGGCGTGGGGGATCTATGGAACTGCTTTAAGTTACGAATATTTTCACAATCCGGAATATGAAAGACTCTTTGATGGTGTGACAGCCTGTTTTATGGAACATCTTCCTTCTGATTTAATTCCCTACTGGGATTTCGATTTTCATGACGGAAGCGGGGAACCGAGAGATTCCTCCGCTGCGGCGATTGCTGCCTGCGGTCTCCTGGAAATGGCCAGGTGTGTGGATCAGGAAAAGGCAAAACTGCTTACGTCCATGGCTGCAAAACTGATGAAGGCCTTGACGGACCGGTGTCTCTTAAGAGAAGGTGCGCCGGGAGCCGGAATTCTGCTTCATGGAACGTATGCCAAACGGTCAGAGGAGAATGGAGTCCATGAGTCGGGAGTCGACGAGTGTAACCTGTGGGGGGATTACTTCTATATGGAAGCACTTATGAGAATGAGAAAGGATTGGGAACGGTATTGGTAATCGATGAACAGGAAAAAAGGCTGATTGAGGTGGTGCCTTCCGAGCGGCAGAGAAATCATCAGAAGCTGGAATTTTACGGTTTTCTCCATTTTACTGTAAATACGTTTACAGACAGGGAGTGGGGGGACGGAACGGAATCGCCTTCGATCTTTTGCCCGGAGAGGTTTGATGCAGACCAGTGGGCCAACGCTCTGGCGTCTTCCGGTATGAAAGGTGCGATTCTCACCTGTAAGCATCACGATGGCTTCTGCCTCTGGCCCAGTAAATATACGGACCATACAGTGGCTGCAAGTCCTTTCCGTGGTGGAAAGGGCGATGTGGTGCGGGAGGTATCGGAGGCTCTCCGGGCACACGGGTTAAAGTTTGGTATCTACTTGTCGCCCTGGGACCGCCATGAACCATGTTATGGAAAAGGAAACGAATACGACGATTACTTTGTGGGACAGCTGACGGAACTGCTGACAGGGTACGGAGACATTTTCTGTGTCTGGTTTGACGGCGCCTGCGGCGAAGGCGCCGATGGAAGGGTTCAGAGGTACGACTGGGACCGTTACTATGAGGTGATCAGACGTCTGCAGCCGGACGCCTGCATCTCTGTCTGCGGCCCTGATGTGCGCTGGTGCGGCAACGAAGCCGGAGACACCAGGGAGCAGGAGTGGAGCGTGGTGCCGGCCCGTTTGCAGGACAAGGAAAAGATAAAGGAAAACAGCCAGCAGAGTGATGAGACAGAGTTTCGTCAGAGGACGCTCTCCAGCAGCGACCAGGATCTGGGGAGCCGGGAGGTACTGGAGGGAGAGACGGATCTGGTGTGGTATCCCACCGAGGTGAATTTTTCCATAAGACCGGGCTGGTTTTATCACGCCTCTGAGGATGATCAGGTGAGAAGTCTGGAAAATCTGGTATCCATCTACGACCGTTCCGTGGGAGGCAACAGTACGATGCTTCTGAATATCCCGCCGACAAAAGAGGGGCTGATCCATGAGCGTGACGCTGAAAGGCTGAGAGAACTGGGGGCATACTTGAGAAGGCGTGAGGCTCATAATCTGGCCGAAGATGCAGAGATGACTGCCACCGGGTCCCAGATTGGTTACGTCGCAGCCAATATCAGGAGGGATGATGATGGATGCTATAAGACTCCCGACGGCGTCAGAAGCTGTGAGATTCGTCTGAGCTGGAAGGAACCGGTTAACGTATCCATGGTGGTAATCAAGGAGGAGATCAGGTTCAGCCAGCGGATTGAAACGTTCCGCATTCTCAGCGTTGACGATGGAGTGAGCCGCATACTCTATGAAGGGAAAACGGTCGGATACCGGAAAAATGCGGTGTTTGAACCTGTCATGACGAAAGAAATCCGGCTGGAGATTCTCGAGAGCCGGGTTGCCCCGGTAATTCGTTTTTTTGGGGTGTATTGAGAGACACTCATTGATTACGAGAGATACCTGGCTTTGACTTTTTGTAAGAATATGGTAGAATAAGTTTAAATGATCAAGCAGGCAATGAAGATGGGCCGGGAATCTATATCTGTTTCCTGTCCTGTCTTTATTGCCTGTTTGCAGATTTTTTGCTGACGAAATAAAATAGTCTGGTAAGGGTTCCGGATTTGGCAGATCAGGAAATACGGGAGGAAATAGTATGGACTTTAAAACTTCTTTTTATCACCATCAGGCCTTTCTGATGGAGGGCGCTCTGGGTGAACGGCTGAAGCGGGAGTATGGCCTGATGCCGGATAAAAGCCTTGCTCTGGCGAAGCATGTGTACAGCCTGAAAGGAAGGAATGCGCTGAAAGAACTCTGGCTGGAATATGGCGCCATAGCGGATAGATACCAGCTTCCGTTTCTGGCAGTGACGCCCACACGCAGAGTCAATCAGGAGCGTGTAAGGAGCAGATCGGATGAGGGCGTGATTGGGGATAATGTCAGCTTCCTTCAAAGAATAAAAAGAGAATGCAGGGCAGAGATGTATGCGGGAGGTATGATTGGCAGCCGGGGAGACGCGTATACAGGCAGAGGCGCTCTGGGAGAAAACGAGTCCAGAATGTTCCACAGATGGGAACTGGATCAGTTTAGCGAGGCAGGCGTTGACTTTCTCTATGCGGCCTTGATCCCGACGCTGCCCGAGGCGGCCGGGATGGCCTGGGCCATGGCTGAAACAGGAATTCCTTATATCGTCAGCTTCACAATTCAGAGAAGTGGAACGCTGATCGACGGGACTCCTATTTGCGATGCAATCACGTATATCGATAACCGGGTATCTGATCCGCCGGTCTGTTATATGACAAACTGTGTCCATCCGCGGATTGCATACGAGGCGCTGTCACAGCCGTTCCAGGACAAGGAACTGTTGAAACGGCGCTTTCTGGGAATACAGGCGAATACGGCGCAGTTGTCATATGAGGAACTGGATAATGCTGCAGAACTGGTAACCTCTGAGCCTGAGGCGCTGGCGGAAGATATGATGGCGCTTAAGGATATTTGCTGTCTCAAAATATTTGGCGGGTGCTGCGGAACGGATGGAAGGCATATGAGGGAGATTGCGCGGCGTCTGGACTGATAGCTGACGGTTCTATCTGCTGTCAAACGACGATTATTTTTGATTACGAATAATTGTCTGACTTTTTGATTGAGTTTTTGTCTGTTCTGCTTTATAATTTAACAAAAGAAGCAAAAATCCACCGCACTGGAAGCGGAGGGCTAAATTGCCGGAAACAAACTTTTGTGATAGATAAAGGATAGAAAGAGGTGGAATTATGATACAACCGGGCGAGGCTGGAAGAACGGTCCGTTCTTTTTTTGATGCATATCTGATTCGGCGGAATGCAGAGGACACGCTGAACTGTGTGACAGATACCGTGCATTGGGTGGGAACCGGAAAGTCTGAACTGACAGTGGGACGGAACCAGGCAAAACAGGCACTGGCTACAGAATTTTCCCAGATGCCGGAACCGTTTGGAATAGAGTATGACAGCTTCGATGAAATGGTTGTTTCCGATCGCTGTGCCGTCGTTCTTCTTACGGCTAATGTATATCCGCCCGGGGACGAAGCGGACGCGATCTGGTTCCGGGTGAGCGCCGCCTGCGTTGAGGGTGAGGATGGAGTCTGCAGAATCGCTTCGATTCACGCATCGACGCCTGAAAGCCGACAGGAGGAGGGCGAATATTTTCCGGAATCCACGCTGGACCGGTATGAGCTGGAACGTCAGCTTGGAACAAAGGCGCTGGATATCATGGGGAAAAGTATTCCCGGCGGAATTATGGGCGGCTACCTGGAGCCAGGGCTCCCTCTTTACTATATCAATGATTTTATGCTGTCATATCTGGGCTATTCCTATGACGAATTTGTGAATGCGACAGAGGGCATGATTATAAACTGTGTGCATCCGGATGACCGGGAAGCTGCGGTACATATTTTCGAGGAAGCGCTTGATGAGAGCAGTGATTATACGGATTACTGCCGGATCTTAAAGAAAGACGGAAGCTATATCTGGGTCAGCGCCCTGGGAAAAAGAGGAGAGTCTGTAGATGGCCGGGCAGTCTGTATCTGTGTAGTCAGGGATGTTTCAGGAGAAGTGGAAGCGAGAGAGCATTTGAAATGCCAGGCAGAAGAGCAGGCGAGGCAGGCGAAACAGTACGACCATCTGTTCCAGTCAATGCTTTGCGGCATTGTACAGTACCGCTTAACAGACATGGGAGTTGTGTTTAAAAATGCCAACCGTGAGGCGATCCGTATATTTGGCTACGAACCGGAAGAATTCTGGCAGAAAAAGGACTGGAATATGCCCCTGCTGATCGCGAAGGAAGACAGGGAGAGCATTTTAAAAGAGATTGGGACACTGCGCGAGAATGGAGATAAATCTGATTTTGAGTACCGTCTGCTCAGGAAGGATGGGCTTCCCTGCTGGATCATCGGTACGGCCGAGGTCCTTCTGGACAGTGACGGGGAACAGATCATTCAGAGCGTTTTTATCGATATCAATGAGCGGAAGAGGGCAGAATTGAACGAACAGCGCCTTACAAGACAGGTGGAGGCCAGTAATGAGATCATCCATCGGGCCCTTGAGCATACGATGACCTGTGAGTTTTACTACTATCCACAGACCGGCGAATGTCAGGTCCCGGAACGGACCTGTAAAGTCTATCACTGCCGGAACCGGTATGACAACATGCCGTTTGGGTTTGCAGAGGAAGAGGTAGATGAAGCGTATTATCCCGCTTTCTATGCGATGTACGAACAGATTCACAACGGAGAGAGAACCGCCACCTGCGAATTCCGCGGAAAAAGCCGCAGTTACTGGAGCCGTCAGACCATGTCCGTCATTCTCAGCGACGAAGAAGGAAAACCGCAGTTTGTCATTGGTATTGTGGAAGACATAACCCGGGAGAAGGAGATGGAGGTGGCTTTGGAGGAGGCCAGGTCCCGTGACAGTTTGACCGGCCTTTATAACAAGGAGAGCGGAATCCGCATGATTCAGGAGTACCTTGCCTGCGAAAGGGGGCCGGGAGAACACGGCGTCATGATGCTTCTGGACATGGATGATTTTGAAGATATCAACCAGAAGGAGGGCAATGTCTTTGCAGATGCGGTTCTGCAGGAGGTAGCGGATGTTCTCCGGCAGATAACGGAAAAGGAGAGCATTCCGATTCGCCTGGGCGGAGATGAATTTATGCTTTTCCTAAAAAACTGCAACAAACGGGAGGCTGGCATCATCGGCCCGCGCATAGCCGCCATGATAAGAAATATTATTCTCAACACGGAAAAAGACATCCAGGTCGCAGCCAGCATCGGAATGTGCAGCACCGAAGTGACAGACGAATACAATGCGCTCTACTGCTGCGCCGAGAGCACCTTAAAATACGTTAAGGATCACGGCAGAGGCAATGCTGCCTGCTATCTCGACACCTCCAGAGAGGTAGGGGTGTTCCTTACGCAGATGTACCCGGAGGAATTCCAGGTAAACACGGTTGACCGGGAGATACTGCATCCGGAAAAGGATCTGGTTTCCTTTGCTCTGGAGCTTTTGGGACGGTCGAAAAATATCAACGACGCTGTGTTCCTGCTGCTATCCCGTATTGGAAAGAAGTACCATTTCGACCGGGTGTCGATTATTGAGGCGGACAAAGCTTTTCTGTCCTACCATTTTTCCTATCAGTGGGCGCGTCACCACGCGGATCTGCAGCTGGGACAGGATTTCTATGCTTCGGAGGAAGATTTTGAAATCTGCGCCAATATGTATGATGAGGATGGCCTGGCCGACCATAACGTGAGGGACGGAATCTCCCATATTGCCTCCTGTCTTCATGCCGCGATCTGGAATTACGGGGAATATGTTGGTTCCATGAGCTTTGAGATCGATCAGGAGAATTATCAGTGGACCGGGGAACAGCGGAAGCTGTTGAAAGAGCTGGTGAAGATAGTCCCCTCTTTTATTATGAAATCAAAGGCGGATGCAGTGAGCCAGGCAAAAACGGATTTCCTGTCCCGCATGTCCCACGAGATCCGCACTCCAATGAATGCCATAAGCGGTATGACCATGATCGCCAAGAGCGTGCTGGATGACCGGGAGAAGACGCTGGACTGCCTGGAGAAGATTGAATCAGCCAATACCTACCTGCTGGAACTGATTAATGATATTCTCGATATGTCCCGGATTGAGAGCGGTAAAATGGAGCTAAACTATGAAGCGATGGATTTGGAACAGCAGCTCTCCAATCTGGAGTCCTTATTCCGCGCCCAGGCCGAGGCGAAGAACCTGGTTCTGACCTTTGACAATGATTACAGGAAAAAAAGGCTTCTGCGGGCAGACAGTCTGCGGCTGAACCAGATTCTGGTTAATATTATTGGAAATGCTATCAAATTTACGGAGACCGGCCGCGTTGCAGTCTCTGCGAATGTGCTGGAGGAAGAGCCCAGGGCATTGATCCGTTTTTCCGTCACGGATACGGGAATCGGCATCGAGCCGGCCGCATTGCGGAGAATCTTCAATGCCTTCGAGCAGGCGGATGCACTCACTGCCTCACGCCATGGAGGCACTGGACTGGGACTGTCCATATCCAGCCGCCTGGTGCAGATGATGGGAGGCACGCTGGAGGTGCGCAGCGAACCGGATCAGGGATCGGAGTTCTTCTTTACCCTGAGTCTGGAATATGCCTGCGAGAATACAGAAGAAAGTCCGTCAGCGGAACAGGAGGCCAGTATTCCGGATTTTAAGGGACGGCGTGTTCTGCTGGCCGAGGATAATGAACTGAACCGGGAGATTGCGCAGACCATTCTGGAGATGAACGGTTTCACCGTGACCTGTGCGGTGGATGGGCAGGAAGCGCTTGATCTGTACTGCGGGAAAGAGCCTGGCTGGTTTGATGTGGTTCTGATGGATATCCGCATGCCTGTTATGGATGGACTGGAATCAGCCAGACGAATCCGGACCTCCGGACATCCGGATGCCCGCACAATTCCCATCATCGCCCTGACGGCAAACGCCTTTGACGAGGATACGAAAAAATCGCTGGCCAGCGGCATGAACGGTCATCTGTCGAAGCCGATTCAGGTGGATCAGATGCTTGAGGTGTTGGGACGCTGCATGGGTTTGATATCATAGAGTACGGCAGAAGGGGAGATTATGTATTCATTTTTACTTGTTATTATTTATATGGCCTTTATCAGTCTGGGCCTTCCGGATTCCCTGGTAGGTTCGGCCTGGCCTGTTATACACACGGAGCTGAATGTGCCCGTTTCCTATGCAGGGATGATCACGATGGTGATTGCGGCTGGTACCGTTATTTCCAGCCTTCTTTCTGACCGTCTTACGAAAAAGCTTGGAGCTGGCCTGGTGACGGCGGTCAGTGTGCTGATGACGGCGGTCGCTTTATTCGGTTTCTCAGTATCCGGTTCCTTTCTTCTTTTGTGCCTGTGGGCAGTTCCGTACGGGCTTGGTGCGGGAGCGGTGGACGCGGCACTGAATAACTACGTAGCGCTTCATTATGCCTCACGCCATATGAGCTGGCTGCACTGCTTCTGGGGGCTGGGCGCCGCGGCCAGTCCTTATATCATGAGATACTGCCTGACCGGCGGTTATGGCTGGCACAGCGGTTACCGTGCGGTTTCCATCATCCAGTTCGTTCTGACAGCCGGACTTTTCATCAGTCTGCCCCTCTGGAAACAGGCCAACAGAGAAAAGGGAGACGGCGCCCGGAACGCTGCAGCGGTGAAAGAAGAAAAACGGATCTCGGAGAATCCCTCTTCCGGGAAGACGCTCAGCCTATTGCAGACCATAAGATTAAAGGGTGTTCCCTTGGTGATGGCAGCATTTTTTTCCTACTGTGCCGTGGAGCAGACGATGATGCTCTGGGCAAGCAGCTATATGGTGCAGGTTCGGGGAATGGATGTGAATCTGGCAGCGGGATACTCCTCACTGTTTTTCTTCGGCATTACCTTTGGACGCTTTTTAGGCGGGTTTGCAGCCGACTGGCTTGGAGACCGGGGGCTGATCCGCATCGGTATTGCCACGATTGTGGTGGGACTGATTCTCGTGGCGGCTCCGGTAAAAACCAACATGCTGGTGCTTGCCGGTCTGGTGGTGATTGGGTTCGGCTGTGCCCCTGTATATCCGGCGATCATCCATGCGACTCCCTATAACTTTGGACGGGAAAATTCCCAGGCTGTCATAGGTGTTCAGATGGCCAGCGCCTATATCGGAACGACATTTATGCCGCCGCTGTTCGGAGTCCTTGCTTCCATTACAAATATCAGCAGCCTTCCTTTCTACATACTGATCCTGACGGTTCTCCTGCTTGTGATGTCGGAGAAGCTGAACCGGACGGTGGACCGGAGGAGGAACCGCTAAAAATTGATAAAAGAACAGACAAAGGTGCCGCTTACTCATTGTAAATCATTGAGTAAGCGGTATTTTTAAATACTGCCCCGGTGATATCCCCTTGTATTTTTTAAATGCCCGTGTAAAGTAACTGACATCATTAAAGCCGCAGAGCATGGCAATATCTGTGATCGAGTGCCCTATGCCTGCCAGCAGGCAGCAGGCTCTCTCAACCCGGTAGTAATTGACGTAGTCGATGGGGGTGCGTCCAGTCATTTCTGAGAAAAAATGGCAGAAGTATTTGGAGGACATACCGGCCGTCCGGGCCAGTTCGTGTAAGGTGATTTTCTCTGTGTAATGGGCCTCGATGTAGTTTAGCACATTCTTTAAAAGATAGATATTGCGGTGAGTGGATAAGTCGGATTTGTCAGACGCGGTGTACCGTCTGTCCTGTAAGAGAAGGCCCATAAACTGGTAAAGCAGTCCAAGGCACTGCAGTTTTCCTCCCTCATCCGAGTCCTGCATGAGAGCAAAGAGGCGTTCCAGCAGGCTGTGAATCGCAGTGTCATCGCCTGCCGGAAAATATTCGTCCAGGATCAGGTCCTGCCTGTCCAGCCGGTTTAAAAATTCTGAAGCATAAGTCTGACTGGAAAGAAGACTTACAGGAAACACAAGGCATTCGTAGACACAGTCATAAGGCGTTCCGCCGTGGAGGCCGCCGCTGTTGACGAGCAGGATGTCACCGGGAACCGCGTTCCGGGTGGTTTCGTTGATCGTCACATGGAAGGTGCCGCTTATGATATGAATCAGCTCCAGCTCCTCATGCCAGTGATAGGGCATAGCATACTGAGGGTGGCTTTCCGTAACGTGGTAGTAGCCTGCCGGGAAGTCTGCGGTTCCGTGATGTTTTATTTCTTTGTATTTTATATAATGCATAATCAAAACCACCAATTCCTGAAATGAATTTCATTCTATCTAATTTCCAATTATACGGTATCTCTGTGGCCTGTGCAAGAAAAGAATCTGAATATTGTCCTAGTATTTGCCATGATAAGTCAAGAAAATGGATTGGCAGGATGGTATTATGACTTTATAAACCATTTTCCAAGGAGGAATAAGACATGGCAGAGAGCAGACTGGTGGGACGTTATCCGGTGATTGGGATCAGACCGACCATTGACGGGAGAAGAGGGTACTTAAAGGTACGTGAGTCTTTAGAAGAACAGACCATGAATATGGCAAAGGCGGCAGCAGAGCTTTTCGAGAAGAATTTACGCTATTCCAACGGAGAGCCGGTAAAGGTGGTGATCGCGGACACCACCATCGGACGGGTGGGAGAGACAGCGGCCTGTGCGGATAAGTTCCGCAGAGAAGGCGTGGATATTACCCTGACCGTCACGCCTTGCTGGTGCTATGGAGCGGAAACGATGGATATGGATCCGCTGACGATCAAGGGGGTCTGGGGATTCAACGGCACGGAGCGGCCGGGCGCCGTCTATCTGGCTTCCGTGCTGGCTACCCATGCGCAGAAGGGGCTTCCTGCCTTCGGAATCTATGGCCATGATGTGCAGGACGCGGATGACACGGAAATCCCGGAGGATGTGAAGGAGAAGCTGCTCCGTTTCGGACGCGCCTCCGTGGCGGTGGCAACCATGAGGGGCAAATCGTATCTGCAGATCGGGTCGATCTGTATGGGAATCGGCGGTTCCATCATTGACCCGGCCTTTATCGAAGAGTATTTGGGAATGCGGGTGGAATCTGTCGATGAGGTGGAGATCATCCGCCGGATGTCGGAAGAAATCTACGATCATACCGAATATGAAAAGGCTCTGGCCTGGACGAAGAAAAACTGTACCGAGGGCTTTGACAAGAATCCGGAGGAAGTGAGAAAGAGCTGCGAAGAGAAGGATAAGGACTGGGAATTCTTAGTGAAAATGATGTGTATCATCAAGGATTTAATGAATGGAAACCAGAACCTTCCCGAGGGATGTGAGGAGGAAAAGGTGGGCCATAACGCCATCGCAGCCGGTTTCCAGGGCCAGCGCCAGTGGACCGATTTCTATCCAAACTGTGATTTCCCGGAGGCGATGTTAAACACCTCCTTCGACTGGAACGGAGCGAGAGAGCCTTATATTCTGGCGACCGAAAATGACGTATTAAACGGCCTGGGCATGACCTTTATGAAACTGCTGACAGGCAGGGCCCAGATATTTGCCGATGTCCGAACCTGCTGGAGCGGCGATGCGGTCAGACGGGCCGCTGGCTACGAGCTGGAGGGAAGAGCGAAGGAGGCGGACGGGTTCCTTCATCTGATCAACTCCGGCGCGGCATGTCTCGATGCCAACGGCGGGGCAAAGGATGCAGAAGGAAATTCCGTGATGAAGCCGTGGTATGAGGTGACGGAGGAGGACCAGGAAGGCATCATGGCCGCCGTGACGTGGAATGCGGCTGACTTTGGATATTTCCGCGGAGGCGGATTTTCTTCCAGATTTTTGACTGACTGCGAGATGCCGGTAACGATGATCCGTTTAAACCTTGTAAAGGGGCTTGGGCCTGTGATGCAGATCGCAGAGGGCTGGACTGTAAAGCTGCCGGAGGCTGTGAGCGATACACTCTGGAAACGAACGGATTATACGTGGCCCTGTACCTGGTTTGTCCCGAGAGTGACCGGTACGGGAGCATTTTCCACCGCCTACGACGTGATGAACAACTGGGGCGCCAATCACGGCGCTATCAGCTATGGCCATATCGGGGCTGATTTAATCACCATGTGCTCCATGCTCAGAATTCCGGTAAGTATGCACAATGTACCGGAGAAAAAGATATTCCGCCCGGCTGCATGGAACGCTTTTGGCATGGACAAAGAAGGACAGGATTACCGTGCGTGCGCCGCATTCGGGCCTGTGTACCGGTAAGGCGGTGGCAGTATGAGCAGAAAACAGGTACTGGCCGTCGATTACGGGGCCTCCGGAGGCCGTGTGATGTTAGGCGGCTTTGACGGGACGTCGTTTACCATCTCTGAGCTTCACCGCTTCTCCAATGATCCGGTGATACTGGGAGACACCATGTACTGGGATGTGCTTCGGCTTTTCTTCGAGATGAAACAGGGAATCGTAAAGTCAAAGACGCACGGAGAGATATCCGGCATCGGGGTGGACACCTGGGGTGTTGACTTCGGTCTTCTGGACCGGAAGGGAAATCTGCTGGACAATCCGGTTCACTACCGGGATGGGCGGACTGCGGGAAGGATGGAAGAGACGTTTAAAATAGTGGGCAGAGACCGCCTTTATGAAGAAACGGGAAACCAGTTTATGGAGATCAACACGCTCTTTCAGCTGATGGCTGTAAAAGCCGAAAGGCCGGAGCTCCTCCAACGGACGGACTCTCTTCTGCTGATGCCGGATCTGTTTCAGTACTTCTTATCCGGGACGAAAATCAGCGAAAAATCCATTGCATCAACCACCCAGATGATGGATATGAGGCAGGGAAGATGGGCCTGCGGATTACTAGAGAGCCTGGGGCTTCGCGCCGGGATGATGCGGGACATACTCCCCGGAGCAGTGAAAACGGGAAGTCTCCGTCCGGAGCTGCGAAAGGAGCTTGGGGTACCGGCTGTCGATGTGATCGCGGTGGCCGGTCACGATACGGAGAGCGCTATGGCGGCTGTCCCGGCCCGCGGGAAGGATTTCCTGTTTATCAGCTGCGGAACGTGGGGGCTGCTGGGAACGGAGTTAAAGGAGCCGGTCATCGATGAGAGGTCGAGGCGGTTTAATATCACCAACGAAGCGGGACTGGAAGGAAAGTACGCGTTTCTAAAGAATATCATCGGTCTGTGGCTGATTCAGGAGAGCCGGAGGCAGTGGATCCGGAAAGGAAAGGAATACGGATTTGGAGAACTGGAAGCGATGGCCGTCGGGCAGGAGCCTTTGAAATGCCTGATTAATCCAGATGCACCGGAATTTGTCCCGGCAGGTGATATTCCGGAGCGAATCCGGGAATTCTGCCGGAGAACAGGGCAGCCGGTTCCCCAGACAGAGGGAGAAATCGTCTGCTGTATCGACCAGAGCCTTGCACTGGCATACCGGAAGGCTATGGATGAGATAAAGACGTGTACGGGAAAGCAGTACCCGGTTATTCATCTGATCGGCGGCGGAGCACAGAGCGGACTTCTGTGCCAGATGACGGCCAATGCCTGCGGTCTGCCTGTTGTGGCAGGACCGGTGGAGGCGACCGTCTATGGAAACGCCATGGCTCAGTTCCTGGCGCTGGGCGAATTAGGAAGCCTCGCCCAGGCGAGAAATGCGCTTGCAGATACCCTGGATCTGATCGTCTACGAACCGCGCGATAAGGCTCTCTGGGAAGAGGCCTATGAAAGATACAAAGAAATACTTTAAAATCCGGAGGAATGAATATGGAATTATCTTATATGGAATTGAGAGAACAGATCTGTGATGTCTGCCATAAAATGTGGTAGCTGGGCTGGGTAGCCGCCAACGACGGCAATGTATCGGTAAAACTGCCGGATGGAACGTTTCTGGCTACACCGACCGGAATGAGCAAGAGCTTTATTACACCGGAAAAACTGGTGCATATCGATCAGGGCGGCCAGGTTCTGGACGCAGCCGCCGGGCTTCATCCGTCCTCAGAGATCAAGATGCATCTGCGCTGTTATGAAGAGCGGACCGATGTGGGGGCTGTTCTCCACGCCCACCCGCCGGTTGCCACCGGATATGCGGTAGCGAATAAGCCTCTGGATGAATATTCCATGATTGAGACGGTGATCGCGCTGGGGTCCATACCCGTGACGCCTTACGGAACGCCCTCCACCTTTGAGGTGCCTGATGCAATCGCCCCTTATCTGGGAGAGCATGACGCGGTTCTGCTGCAGAATCACGGAGCGCTGACCGTCGGTGCCGACTTAATCACAGCCTATTACCGGATGGAGACGCTGGAGCTGTTTGCGAAAATCAGCCTCAATGCCCACCTGCTGGGAGGCGCGAAAGAGATCTCGAGGGATAATATTGACCGCCTGATCTCCATGCGGGAAGGCTATGGCGTGACCGGAAGACATCCGGGATATAAAAAGTACAGTTCCCCTGGTGAGCGCAGTTAAGTCCTTTAGAAAGATGAGGCCGAAAGGTGATGATGATCCCATCACTTTTCGGCCTCATTGATCTGCCCGGATCGGTCATGCTGTGATCCGGAAGCGTTATACTCCCCTTATAACCGGCTGTATCTGCTGATTCTCCAGCGCTTCCCGAAGCGTATCTTCAATCAGTTCGGTACGCGCGATCATGGAGGACGGCTTTTTAACCGGATCGTCCTGACCAAACGGAACGAAGAAGATGTTTTTGGTGTGAAACAGCTCGCCGATATTTTTAAAGTTCATTCCCAGTGCATCGTTTGTGGAGACGGAAATGACCAGCGGTTTTCCATTGCGCAGATGGGCTTTTGCCGCCATGAGCACGGGAGTGTCCGTAATGCCGGAAGCCAGTTTTGCCAGTGTGTTGCCGGTGCATGGGGCAATGAGAAGAACATCCAGATACCCTTTGGGACCGATGGGTTCTGCCTCTTCGATTTTTAAAATCGGTGCATTTCCGGTCATTTCAGATACTCTCCGGATAAACTCTCCGGTATCCCCGAAACGGGAATCCGTAGTCTGAACGTGATCGGAGAAAATGGGGTGGAGAATAGCCCCTGTTTCAACAAGACGTTTTATTTCCTGTTCTATTTTTGAAAAGGTACAGAATGATCCGGTTATGGCCAGACCAATGTGTTTGCCTGCTAAATCCATAGTAAAACTCCTTTCTTACAGGTGATCCATGACAGCTTCATAGAGGATTTCAGCCGAGGACATGGGGGCGTAGACGCCCGGCAGCCCGGGACATAATTTGGCAGGAATACCGAGGCGCCTGCAAGTTTCGAAATCCACGCCTCCGGGGGCGGAAGCAATATCGACAATGGCAGCTTCCGGTTTTGCCGCTTCAAGGAGAACGGAATCCAAAACCATGGCGGGAATTGTGTTAAAGATAAAATCGAATCGGTCGATGTCACCGGTCAGATCCTCCAGCAGCACAGTATCGTATCCGAGACAGTCTGCATGAGCCAACTGTCTGTCGTCTCTGGCGGCAACGGTAACCGCGGTGCCCAGTCCCTTCAGCCGGTCAGCCAGTGTGCGGGCACAGCGGCCCCAGCCTAATACGAGGCACCGGCTTTTATAAAGGTTAATGGGACTTAAGGAGATTGCCTCTGCGAGAGCCCCTTCCGCGGTGGCGGCGCTGTTCTTGCAGGCGACCGTCTCCATCTGCATAAAATCATGGCAGGGAATCCTCCGGGACTCGCAGTGCGCCTTTACGGAAGGCGGAATATTGCCGCCAAACAGGGTATGGCCTTTCGTTAAATGGTTCAGAAAGGTGTCGATCTCCAGCCCCTCCAAATGATTGTCGGAGAAAATGGTATGGCCGTCCTTCGAAAATGGTACGGGGCAGAGAATAATATCGGAAGTCTCCATTGCATCCCTGAGTGAGAATGCGGGAGTGGAATTGTCATAGTATAAAAGCGTCTTTTGGCCGGCCTTTTTTAACCGGCGGGTCAGGTAGAGCTGCCTGGGATCTCCGCCCAGGATCAGAAATTGATGCATGCAGAAGCTCCTTTCGCCTTAAAGCCTCCAGCGGTCTGCAGGTTTTGCGTGCCGCCGGAAAAGATGGGGTTCTCCTGTTTTATATGAAAATAAAAAATGGATTGTGACAGGTACCATTGACAAAAGGTTGTCATAGTTTTAAGTATAAAGAAAGAGTCGGAGAATGGTATTATGAGACAGAGTATTTTTAAGGGAAGCGCCGCCGCACTAGTCACTCCCATGAAGCCAGGCGGCGGCCTGGACTTTACAGCCTTAAGAAGGCTGACAGACAGAGTACTGGCCGGGAAGACCGACGCAGTGGTGGTAAATGGCACAACCGGCGAGTCTGCGACGCTGAGCGACCGGGAAAAGCTTGCTGTGATCGAGGCTGTGATTGAGACCGTGGATGGGCGGGTCCCCGTCATTGCCGGTACCGGGAGCAACTGCACAAGACATGCCGTGGAGCTGTCGAAAGAAGCGCAGAGGCTGGGCGCGGACGCGCTTTTACAGGTGACGCCTTATTACAATAAAGCAACCCAGGAAGGCCTGGTGCGCCATTTTACAGCAGTGGGGGACAGCGTGGATATCCCCATTCTTCTGTACAATGTTCCCAGCCGCACGGGGGTATCGATACAGCCGGAAACGTATCAGATTCTTTCCGGCCATCCCAATATCAGGGGGACCAAGGAGGCGGGCGGAGACTTATCGGCGCTTGCGAAGACCGCTGCTTTATGCGGGGATGGGTTTGATATTTATTCGGGCAGTGACGATCTGACTGTTCCGGTGATGGCGCTGGGAGGCAGGGGCGTGATATCGGTACTGGCCAATCTCATGCCGTGGGAGATGCATGAGATGTGCCGTCTGTTTCTGGAGGGGAGAATAGAGGAGAGCAGAAACCTGCAGCTGAAGCTGATGGAGGTTATGGAGGCCATGTTCTGGGAGGTGAATCCGATTCCTGTGAAAGCCGCGCTCTCTATTCTGGGAATCTGTGATGAGTTCTGCAGGCTTCCTCTGACTCCGATGGAGACGGAAGAAAAAGAACGGCTGGCGGAGGTGCTGAAGAGCGTTTGTAATTAAATAATATGGAAAGAAGGCAGAGAGTACTGTTTTATCAGTATTCTCTGCCTTCTTTCGTATGCCAATCCATCTTCTGTGCCCTTTTTTATCAATTTAATAATGCAGTGCTACACAGAAGATAAATAAATGATAAATTGTATAAATACATAGTGATACATAGGTGCAATCGTTCTCATATATAATACTTTAACAAATGATAAAACCGTGATAAAATAAAAATGCATTAATAATTACCAATTATTTATCATGATAAATAAAAGAATATGTGAAAAAGTCGGAGAGTATGAAAAACTGGTGTTTCCAGGTTTGTGAAACATACTGTCTCTGTATTTTTGCATGAAAAGTGTGAAAGGCATAATAAGATGATACACGTTTCACTGAATATGAGTGACCGGGTTTGCACGTAAACAGCCAAAAGATGGCTGTCGGGTGTACGAAAAGGAGGAAAAAAGATGAAAAAGTGTTTATCAGTTTTACTGTCGGCGGTAATGGCAGCCTCTCTTCTGGGAGGATGCGGATCAGCGGATCAGAAACCGACGTCACCGGCTGCCGCAGAATCCACTGCGGAAGGCAGTACAACGGCGGAAGCGGCACCAGCTCCGGAGAAGGCGGAGACGGCACCGGGTGAGAAAAAGCAGATTTCTCTGTGGTTCTGGAGCGCTCCGGCGGATCAGCAGGTTCTCTTAAAACAGATTATTGAGGACGACATCAATGCGGTTCAGGATGACTACGTATTAAACATTGAATTCCATGCGGGTAATGATCAGAACATTGCAACAGCGCTGGCAGCCAACAGCGGACCGGATATCGTCTTTACTTCAGGCCCCTCTTATGTGACCAATTACGCTTCGGCCGGTAAGCTGGAAAATCTGGACCGGTACGCGGAGAAGTACGGCTGGAACGACCGGCTGCTGGAACCGATCTATAATCTGGGCACTTACGAAGGATCGCTCTATGGCCTGTCGAACTCCCTGATGGTTATGGGCGTCTTCTATAATAAGAAAGTGCTCTCTGATAATGGCTGGGAAGTCCCGAAGACCATCGAGGAGATGGAGACAATCATGAAGGCGGCCCAGGAGAAAGGTCTTTACGGAAGCGTAACGGGCAATAAGGGATGGAAGCCTGTCAATGCCAACTATTCCAGCCTGTTTTTAAACCATATCGCGGGACCGGAAAAGGTGTATGAATGTCTGAAGGGCGAAGCGAAATGGAACAACCCCGATATGGTGGAGGCGCTGAATAAATCGGCAGAATGGTATCAGAACGGCTGGCTCGGCGGTGACAACTATACGGATCTGAACTTCGATGAGAGCGTCCAGCTTTTGTCCATGGGTATGGCGCCTTTCTTCGTCGGACCTTCCAATGTATTCCAGTGGGCACCAAAGTATTTCCGGGGTCTCACAGAAGACGATTTTGGATTCTTCCCGTTCCCGGCTACCAATGATAGGGTGAAATATCCGACCTATACGCTGGGGGTTACCTCCTGCCTGTCGATCAACGCTTTTTCTCCTTACAAGGACGAGTGTGCGGAGATTCTGGATAAGATCATGACGAACGATTTTATGGTCAAGCTGACGAAGGATTGGCCCGGATACTGGGCAATCCCGCTGAAACAGTATGATATACCGGCAGATACCATGACGGGGATCTCCGCGGTGTTCTGCGACGTTATGATCGATACCTTAAAAGCGATTGAGGAAGGAAATTACGGATATTATACGACCAGCTTCTGTCCGCCGGCCACGGATGTCGCGCTGCAGGATATCGATGGTGTGTGGCTTGGGACCATGAGCGCGGAGGAGGTTTTAGACAGAACGGATGCGGAATTTGAGAAGGAACTTGCCAATGGCCTGGTAGTCCCGCTGCCAAAACGGTAGAACGGGCGGGCAAATCAGTTTAGGAGGAGACAGAGCCGGACGGGTATTACATGTCCGGCTCTGCTGCAAAGGAGGGTAAAAATGAAACGCAGACGAGATTATCTATTGCTTCTCCCGGCTTTTGTGCTGAGCATGGCCGTTGTGTTTATTCCAGGTGTGATGACGATATTTGCGTCATTCACGGACTGGAATGGCGTTTCCATGAATTTTCATTTCATAGGACTGCGGAATTTCTCCGAGCTTTTCGGTGATAAGATATTCTGGAGGGCAATCTATGACAATGTGAGATGGGTTGCGCTGTTTCTGACAATTCCTGTGGTGATCGGACTTTTGACATCCGTGCTTCTGCTGAACCGCAGACACAAGGGACTGTACCAGATGCTGTTTTTATTCCCATATGTACTTGCGCCAGTGACCAATGTGGCCGTATGGCAGAACATTATTTACAATCCGATTTTCGGACTGGTGGGCTATTTAAACCGTCAGGGCTTTCATATTCCATCTCTGCTCAGTGATATGAAAACCGCTTTGTATGCGGTTGCTGCCACAGATATCTGGCACTACTGGGGATTTTTAATGGTGGTCTACTTAGCCTCCTTAAGGCAGACGCCGGAGGATCAGGTGGAGGCGGCTCGGGTGGAAGGATGCAGCGGATGGCAGCTGTTTCGCTACGTCTATTTCCCCAATATGCTTCCAACCTTTAAGCTGATGATGATCATGTCTGTCATAAATTCTTTCCTGACGTATGACTATGTTTACCTGATGACATCGGGAGGTCCTGCGCACTCGACGGAGATGCTGAGTACCTATGCATATACGTTTGCATTTGCGTCTCTTCAGGTTGGAAAGGCGGCAGCTATCGCTCTCTTCATGAGCTTTTTCGGGCTGATTGCCTCCTTTGTCTACATCCACCTGTCACAAAATGAGATTATGTCATAGAGGCCAAGTGCCGGAAAGGAGTTTATATGGCAGTAATGGGTAAGAAAAAGCGGATCGTCACGCTGGTTACGGTTCATGCGATCCTGATTCTGCTGGTGATCACGGCGCTGTTTCCAATTGCACTCGTCGTGCTTAACAGCTTCAAGCCCCATGTGGCGATTGTTGCCAATCCGCTGTCCTGGCCGGAGAGCTTTACGCCGGTCAACTATACCAGCGCATGGAGCTATGCCAAGTTCGGCATCGGGTTTAAAAACAGTATCATTCTGGCGGCCTGTACGATAGTGATTGTGCTGTTTACCTCGACCCTGGGCGGCTATGTGCTCGCCACAAGAAGAGGAAAAGTGGTGAATCTGGCGCTTGTGTATTTCATGATTGTTATGACGATCCCGATTCAGCTGTTTTTATTTCCGCTTTATTATGTGATGTCCTATTTAAAACTCGTGGGTACGGTTGTGCCGATCAGCTTCATTCTTGCAGCCAGAAATATACCGCTGGCGCTGTTTCTGATGCGGACATTCTTTTTAAACGTTCCCAAAGAACTGGAGGAAGCCGCCAGAATTGACGGAGCCAATACGGGGCACGTATTGTGGTATGTTATGGCGCCCGTTGTGTCTCCCGGCCTTCTGACCGTCAGCGTAATCGTGGGCCTTAACGCATGGAATGAGTTCCTGATCACCTCGACCTTTCTTCAGGGTGAGAAAAATTTCACTGCAACGCTGATGCTTCGCAGCATGTCAGGGCAGTTTGGATCGGACATCGGGATTATGATGGCCGGAGCCATGATCTTAATCGCGCCAGTCCTCATTTTCTTTATGATCACGCAGCGCTATTTCATCGACGGGCTGGTCTCCGGATCTGTCAAGGGATAAGTATAGAAAGGAACACTTTAAATGAAAGCATTTTTAATTCTGATTGACAGTTTAAACCGTCATTTCCTTCCGTGCTATAATCCGGATACTAAGGTGACGGCAGAACACCTGACCAGATTTTCACAGGAAAATATTACCTTTGACTCCCATTACGTGGCTTCCGCTCCCTGCATGCCTGCAAGACGGGATATCTTTACGGGGAGAATCAATTTTCTGGAGAGAAACTGGGGCGGTATGGAACCATTTGATGTTACACTCATCAGTAAACTTCGGGAGCATGGGATTTTCACACATATTACAACGGACCATCCACATTATTTTGAGATCGGTGGGGAGAACTACTGCCAGATGTTTCATACGTGGAACTTTGAGCGGGGGCAGGAAGGGGATGTCTGGGTATCGAGAGTGAAGGGAAGCGATATTCCCCAGCCGCATTATGGAAAGGTCAATCGTCAGAATCAGTTAAACCGTCTGGCCTATACGAAGGAGGAGGAGTATCCGACACCGAGAACTTTTAGGTCTGCATGTAACTGGATTGACAGCAACCGCGATGCGGATGATTACTTCATGATGGTCGAAGCTTTTGATCCTCATGAGCCTTTTGACTGTACGGAAAATTACAGGGAACTGTATCCCGATACGTATGATGGACCGTATTTCGACTGGCCGTCATACAAGGCGCTTAATGAGGAGACTCCGGAGGCAATGGAACATTTGCGGAATGAGTATTCGGCAACGCTGACCATGATGGACCACTGGTTTGGAACGTTTATCCAGAAGCTTAAGGATACGGGGATCTATGATGAATCCCTCATTGTGGTGACGTCGGATCACGGCCATATGCTGGGGGAACACGGATTTGCGGCGAAAAATTTCATGCCTGCCTACCAGGAACTGGTTCATATTCCGCTGTTCGTTCATCTGCCCGGTTCTGCATATGCGGGCAAACGGATCAGCAGTCTGACACAGAATATTGATCTGATGCCGACGTTTCTGGAGTATTTTAAGACAGAGACGCCGAAGACCGTACAGGGAAAGAGCCTGCTGCCAATGATTCCGCATGATACGCCGGTTCGTGATAAGGCGGTCTATGGCTGGTTTGGCAAGGCGGTTAATGTGACGGACGGAACACATACCTATTTCCGTGCTCCGGTATCCGAAGATAATCAGCCGTGCTTTCTGTATGGTGCGATGCCGACCACATTTTTGAAGTATTGGGATATAAAACCAGGGGATTATGAGATGGGCACGTTTCTGCCGTATACGGATTACCCGGTCTATAAGGTCAGATACCGGGTGGAAGGCCATTATCCGGAATGTCCGGAAGGACTGGACTATGTGCGGGAGAATTTACTGTTTGACATTCAGTCAGATCCATGTCAGAACAGACCGATAAAAGATAAGGCGCTGGAACTGGAAATGATTGAGAAGCTGCGCGCCGCACTTTTGGAATATCAGGCGCCGCAGGAACAGCTGATACGTCTCGGAATAAAAGAAAACAGAGGTGAAACCGTTGAAGAAACCAAACGTTATCATGATTAACAGCGACCATCAGGCACTGCATCAGTGGACATTCTATGAAAACAAGCCGTATCGGCCGTTTTTCGAACAATTTGTGGAGGAAGGAGCGGAATTTACACACGCCTGCTGTGCGGCGCCTCTGTGTGGGCCGTCGAGAAGAACGCTTCTCACAGGTCTGTATCCGCATGCACATAAACAGTATCACAATGAGACCAATCCGCCGTACAGCGATGAAGTCTATCTGGATTCTCTGGCCGAAGCAGGGTATCGGAACTACTATTTTGGCAAATGGCATGCAGGGCCGGGGTGTGCGCTGGACCATCACTGCGAAGGATTGTCTCCGGAGGAGTATGGGAATCCATATGTCACAAAGGAATATAAAGACTATTTGAAAAAACGGAATCTTCCGGCGGCCGCTCACCGGATCGAAAGGGTCTTTTTCTGGGCGGATAAGAGCCAGCAGGCGTATCAGAAGGGCTCTCCGGATGAAGTGCCGAGAAATGGAGAACTCTTTAAACTGCAGGACCCCAGACACTGCTGTGAAGCCGCTTACGGAATTACGGTGACTCCCAAGGAAACATTGGAATTTTTCTTCCTGTCAGAATTGGCATGTGAAAAACTGGAAGAACTGAGCGCAGATGGAGATGAGGCTCCATTTTCCCTGAGAGTGGATTTCTGGGGACCTCATCAGCCATACTTTCCAACTCAGGAGTATTATGATCTGTATAAGGATGTCTCTTATCCGCCCTATGCCAGTTTCAGCAGCGGCCTCGATGGGAAACCGGAGGTTTATTTCACGGAGAAAAATGTACCGATCGGAAAAGACAACCGCATCGTTATTCCCAATGCTCTTGACTGGAAAGCATATGAAGAGATGCTCAAATGCTGTGCGGCGCAGATTACAATGATCGACGAGGCTGTCGGCAGAATACTGGATAAGGTAAAGGAACTGGGAATGGAAGAAAATACGATCATTATCTGGACTGCCGACCATGGCGATGGTCTTGCCTGTCACGGAGGCCATTTCGACAAAGGGTCGTATTTATCCCAGGAGGTTTTAAGAGTTCCTTTAGGAATCAAGTGGAAAGGAACCATAGAGGCGGGAATGAAGATCGATGCTCCGGTCTGCACGGTCGATGTGCCTGTGACAATTATGGATGCGGCCGGATTAACGTACAAAAACAGCGTGCACGGAGAAAGCCTGATTCCGATCTGCCAGGGAAAACGGAAGCCGGAGTACGCAGTGAGCGAAACGTATGGTCTTGGGTATGGGGAGTATGTGAAGGCAAGGGCAGTCACGGATGAAAATTACAAGCTGATTGCTACGCTGGGACAGACCTATGAACTGTATGATTTGAAGGCTGATCCGTATGAGCTGAAAAACCGGTATGACGATCCGGACTACCGTGCGGTCCAGGCAGAGATGACGAAGAAATTAAAAGAGTGGCAGAGAGAAACCGGCGACAATATTCCGTTTTTTCATTGAGACAGATTACCATCGAACGGAGGTTAGGGGTATCATACAGAGAGGAGAAGGTATGACATTAAAAGAAATTGCACAGGAGACCGGACTGTCTGTTTCGACAGTATCCAGGATTATCAATAAAGAAAACTACAAGTGCACCTCACGGGAAGCGGAAGCCAGAGTGTGGGAGATTGTACGGAACTCAGGCTATACCCCTAACCTGATGGCAAAAGAGTTAAAAAAGAACGGGTCAAAAAGACCAATGAGCCGCAATATCTCCTGCCTTTTTGCCAGAACGGAAAATTCTGTGGCAGAACAGTTTTTTTCTCCGATAGCACAGGCGGTAGAACAGGAAGCCCTTGTTCAGGGCTGTCCCCTCGGCTATTCTTTTTCCATGCTGCATATTTCAGAAATACAGAATGAGAGGATCAGCCAGCTGGAAAAGGATGGGATCGTTGTGCTGGGAAAACCGGGAAGCGATCTGGACCGGCTTTTGCGGGATAAATTCAAGAATGTGGTGGTGGTTGGAATTGATGTGAATGAGGTCCCGTTTGACCGGGTCCGGTGTGACGGATACGAGGCAGCGAAAACCGCGATCCGGTATTTGTATGATTTAGGCCACCGCAGAATCGGTTACGCGGGATTAAAAGATATTTCTGCATATGATGCATATTTTGATTTCTTTACCGAGCACAACATGAAGATCGATGAATCTGTGATCCATGGCTACAAGTCTGCATTCGGGATTGACTATAAAGCGGCCTGTGCCTTCCTTCAGGCAGAGAAGGATCTGCTTCCAACGGCATATTTCTGCAGCTGTGATATGATTGCGGTCGGTATTATCCGGGCGTGCCGGGAACTTAAGATTAAGGTGCCGGAAGAATTATCGGTTGTAGGAATTGATAATATCGAGATGGGACAGATTGTTTCGCCAATGCTGACGACCGTCAATGTGCCTGTGAGGGAGATGGGGCGCATGGCTGTGAAGATTCTGCTGGACCGGATCAATAAGGGGCATACATCGGCAGTCAATATCGAGTTTCCGACAGAACTTGTAAAAAGAGAAAGCTGCGTGGCGCTGCCCGTGAAAAAGGCGTGAGGTCTCTGCCGCAGTGATAATCACGGGGACCTCCCATCTCATGCTTCCATCTTGCAAAATTTTCCCGGCGAGGTATAATAAACAGGGACTATACTGCCGAATAACGGTATCATTTGATATACGGGGGAAATGTTTGTGGAAAAGGATGAGGGATTATACCGCCGCTTTCTGTCGCTGGCGGTCGTTCTGGTGCTGCAGAATGTGGTGACGCTGAGCGTAAATCTGGCGGACAATATGATGCTGGGAGCATACAGCGAGACGGCTCTGGCCGGGGTGGCCGCAGTCAATCAGATTCAGTTCGTCTATCAGCAGCTTCTGCACGCGCTGGGAGACGGTGTGGTAATTGTGGGCAGCCAGTACTGGGGGAAGAATCAGACTGTGCCCATGAAAAGGCTGGCATCGGCGGCCATGCGCTTTGGACTGGTTCTGTCCATCGCTCTGTTTGCGGTCGTGAGCCTGATTCCATACCGCGTTATGGGAATTTTCACACGGGACAGCGGAATCATCGCAGAGGGTGCCCGGTACTTAAATATTATCCGATTTACCTACCTGTTTTTTGCAGTGACACAGATTCTTCTGGCTACTCTCCGCAGTGTCGAGACAGTAAAAATCGCGTTTAAACTGTCTGTTCTCACTCTGTTCGTCAACTGCGGCATCAATTACGTTCTGATAAACGGTCATTTCGGAGCTCCGGAGATGGGCGTGAAGGGCGCTGCCATCGGCACTCTGGCCGCGCGGATTCTGGAATGTATTGTTTTACTACTCTACATATCGAAAAGAGAGCGGAAGCTTAACTTAAAATGGCGGGATTATCTCGCGTGGGACCGCATCCTGACCGGTGACTACTTAAAAGTTACGATTCCCATGCTCACCGTACAGGGGCTCTGGGGTGTCAATACGGCGCTGCAGACGGTCATTCTGGGGCACATGACGGCCAATGCCATCGCAGCCAACAGTGTGGCGTCGACCCTGTTTTTGATGGTGAAGTCCATGGCGGTGGGATCGGCTGCGGCCACGTCCGTCATGATCGGAAAGGCAGTTGGAAGCGGAGACTGTGACCGGGCCGTGAGCTACGCGCGAAGCCTGCAGAGAATCTTCGTTCTGATCGGAATCGTGTCCGGCACCCTTCTTTTCTTTATCCGGATACCGGTACTAAGCCTGTATGACCTTTCGGCGGAAACCCGGGAGATGGCAAACACGTTCCTGATTATTTTAAGCGTTGTATGCGTGGGGATGTCCTATCAGATGCCGACGAATAACGGAATTATCCGCGGCGGGGGAAATCCCATGTTCGTGGTTAAGATGGATTTAATCAGTATCTGGCTGATCGTCATACCGGTCTCCCTTTTCATGGCATTTGTCGTAAAGGCATCTCCGGTCGTGGTAGTCTGCTGCCTGAATGCGGATCAGATTTTTAAGGTGGTTCCTGCCTTCCTTGAGGTGAGGTACGGAAACTGGATGAGGAAGCTGACGAGAGATTAGAGACCCGAACTCCCAAACTGTGCCGAAGAAGAACTGTGACAAAAAATAGTAGTTGATAAAAGAACGTATGTTCTGTATAATGATACTATGATTGTCAGAACGCAGAGTTCAGGGAGGAGATTCTGGAGATGGAAAAATTACTGGATGTGATAGAGCGAAAGGACGCTTTGGTGATAGCCCTGTCGGATGGCCATATCCGTGCTGTGGACTTAAGCGGGTATCATCGCGGGAATGAAGCGGAGATATCCGCGGAAGAACTGTATGAGGAAGGCAAGAGGGTCTATACGATCCTGCCCGAGGACATGGAACAGCTGCAGAACTGCGAGTACATATTCCGGGAAGATGCCATGTGGGTCCGGTATGGGAGTAAGCTTCACGAGGAACTGCAGGAACACCGTCTGCAGGAACTTCTAGACCGGGAGATCTACTGCGAGGACGAAAACGGCATGCAGTAAACAGAAAATCATTGGCTGAAACGGAACTTACGTGCTGAAAAAGAAACGTGCCGGACTGCCGGGAAATACGATGATTTCCGGCGGTTCGGCACGTTTTTCTGCCTGTTGGTCATTTTTATTTCTGGTCTTTTGCAGGTATGGTATCAAAAAAGCGTCATATTAAACCGTTATGTTCGATTGTCAAATTACCTTTTGATGGGGAATCATGCTTATGAATTTATAAACAGGCTGGCTGTGTTAAAATAACCGGTAAAATCCACTGTGCTAAAATTTGTTGTGTCAACTTTTATTATTTTTCCGCCAATATGAAACATATCGAGATTATGGCACCATTTATCGAACTCACTATAAGAAGGAATAAATCCCATTTTATTTACCTGTCCTCGTTCGAGAGTATTTTCCCGTTCGATAAAGCGCTGATGCAATACCTGTGTATCGCCCATAAACTGAAACGTCAATGGTGTATAATCATATTTATGAATCAATGTTTTTATCACACTGGATTCGTCTGTCTTTTTGATTCCCGCAGGTGCAAAATTCCCTTCGATAATGAATGGATATCCTGTTTCCATAAGTCTTTCCGTTACATACATCATGGCGTCAAATGTAACAGCAGAAAAACGACTGCTTTCATATCGGTCTGCGATAGACAGGCTGCTGCATAATGCAATCTTAAAGGTATCTTTTATCAGATATGGTATAGTCAGCGTTTTGGATAATTGTACTGCAAAAGTAGATTTTCCAGAGGCCAGATACCCCTCAATAACAATTATTTTTTTATTCAAGCGAACACCTCCTGATAGAAATGAGTGATTAGTTCATTTTTTATAGAAACAGTTCCCATCCACAACCGTGTAGGAAGCGTAGCTGTTATAGTCGGCGCGCTTTGCTGATTGAAAGAAAAGGTAGTCTCCGATGTTGTTCGAACCGGAGAGAGCAGCCTTCGCAGCTTTTAATGCATCGGAGGAAGGGCCTTTTGCCAGATATTTATCCAGAAGGCCTGATGTGGCGCCTGGAAACTGGCCGTCGGCATAGATTACGTCGGTGATGGAATTTCCCCAGCGTCCGGATTTTACCCGGTTGACGATGACGCTGGCCACAGCCAGCTGGCCGTCATAGGAACGGCTGCCGGATTCCATCATTACACAGGCTGCCATTAAGTAGATTTCATCAGAGGAGGCATTGATCACATACTTTGGTTTTTCTTCCTCTTTCTTCTTTTCTTTACTCTCCGCAGTCTTTAATGCAGCCTGCTCGGCTTCCATGCTGACTGCTTTCCCTGGAGTAAGGCTCACCTTTGCATACTGACTGGAAATATAGCCGGAGGTATCCGAGGACAGCTGAACCCTGATCCAGCCGTCGGACTCTTCAAGAACCGGATAATAATCGTCTGCCGCAGCAAGTCCGATGATTGCCGCGTCGGTGGAAGGAGTCTCGCGTACATGCAGTGTCTGTGTAGTAACCCTGGCTGTAAACAGCCCCAGTTCTTTGGCTAAGGGCTTGATATCCTGACCGAATACGAGATAATCGTTTTTCAGCCAGCCTTCCAGGCCGCCGGACCGGATCTTTGTCCAGCCGTCTTTCTTTTCCAGAACTGTGCCGCCGGCTCCCCGATAGCATTTGCCCAGAACTTTTCCTTCCAGAGAGGGCTCGGCCCGCAGATTGAGGACGTCGGTGACATTGGCTACAGCCTTGTTATCATATTCGGAGGCAGCAGGAGCGTAGGTTACCGGAACTTCTTTTCGCTCGATATCGGCCTGGGGAACCGAAAACGCCGATTTGACGCTGACGGAACCGCCGACGGTGACAATATCTGTCTTCGCCGTATCCGGCAAAGACAAAGTCAGGTGTCCCGGCGATGAAAACGCGGTGAGACTCAAAGCAGCTGCAATGGCAGCAGCAGTTAAGACGGCGCGGTTTTCCCGGGTATTTTTCCATGGATGCTTCATAAAAACCTCTGATTTTCTGTAAAATTGTGGATTTCCATAAATGTTACAAAAATATTACAAAAAATACTATAGCAATTTTTTGTATACTTGTCAAGTTTCGACACGATTTGCACACTGGCCGCGCCGGCTGGCAGCAGACGGCGACGGCGGACCTGCGGGCATCGGATGGCGGTAGTTCCTGCTTGATAATTTTACTCAAATATATTATGATTTGGGTAACATGACAGAGGAGGATAATATGGAACTTTTAACGAACGCAGGCTGTGATGTGATTCAGGGCTATCTATTCGCAAAACCGATGCCGAAGGAAGCGTTTGAAGCAATGCCGGGCAGCACGGATCATCTGTCCATGAATCATCGTGAGCAGGGCGGTTGAGTCAGGGGCACCGGTATTTCACAGGCTGTATCACCCGATTACATCGCGTCCGTTCCTGTCGGACCGAAGTTACAGGGAATACAGCCCGTGTGAATTGCTGTGCCCTTATATTTTATGCTATTGGACTATGGAAGATGAGGTCCCGCAGGAGATGGACGGAAAGGAACCGGGGTCTCCGGTTCTGGTGATTCCGGATACGTGTGCAGACATTATCGTCCGCATCAACCATACGAGACAGGAGATTTCCGGATTCCTGTGCGGAATTCAGGATCAGCCGTTTCATTCCGTTCCCCATGTCAGCGGGGACGAGGTCAGCTGCTTTGCAATCCGGTTCTATTTCTGGAGCGCCGGGCTTTTTCTGAATTTAAATTATAAAGAGACTTCGAACACTACGATTGAACTGGAGGAACTGGGCAGGGACTGGAGCCTGCTGTTAGAACCGTTTTTCTATCTGACCGGCATGGAGGAGCGGATCGCTCACGTGGAGAAATTCCTGCTGAAAAAACTGGCGTCAATCGAGTGGAATCCGGATCTCTTCAATGCGGTCCACCGGATTCTTGCTTCAGCCGGAAGGATCTCCGTGAAGGACATCTGCGAGTACAGCTGTGTCAGCCAGAGACAGATGGAGCGGATCTTCTTAAAAGAGGCGGGGCTGCCGATCAAACGGATCGCAGGCATGGTACGGTATCAGAATGTGTGGAGAGAGATGGCGTTCAGGGAGGCATTTGACATTCAGGATGCGGTTTACCGCTACGGTTATACCGATCAGGCCCACCTGCTGAAGGAATTCCGGCGCTATCACGGGATGGCGCCGGAGGAGGCGCGGCGGATCGCGCGGCTGAACCGGTAGCATGTCGTTTTTTTACAATACAAAGCGGCCGGTTTCTGGTATCGTATCGGTTACAACACGGAAGGAGATCAGGAATATGAAAGTACTTAACCGAGAGGATTACCAGGAGATACGCAGCTGGATTCACCGCAATGCAAGACAACTGGAGCTGTCTGTCTGGAATTATTTTTTTGAGAATGGAAGCCGGGAGGCTGTAATCGATGCGCTGTCCTATTACCAGAATGAGGACGGGGGCTTTGGAAATGCGGTCGAGCCGGATGTGTGGAATCCGGAGTCATCGCCTTACGCTACGATGGTGGTGACGGGAATCTTGAGAAGAACAGGAGCGGCCGACGAGATGGGAGCCGGTCATCCCATGATGCAGGGGATATTCCGCTATCTGGGAAGCGGCGCCGGCAGCGACGAGGACGGCTGGCTGTTTTCTGTTCCTTCCAATGACGCATGGCCCCGCGCTCCATGGTGGAGCTATGACGAGGCAGAGAATAAGCTTCAGAGCATGGGAATTACCGCCGGACTGTGTGCCTTTATCCTCCATTACGGTGAAAAGGAGTCCGGGATATACCAGACGGCACTTGAACATACGGAAAAGATCTTAAAAAAGGCGGCGGCGACAGAGGATTTCGGGGAGATGGGAGCCGGAGGAGTCTGCATGCTGCTGGGAGAAGTGATGATGAGCGGGGCAGAAGTGTCATTCCCTGGTGAAGCACTGATGGGGAAAATGGCGGAGGTTGTAAACCGTTCCATCGAGCGCGATACAGAGAAGTGGGCTGGCTATACACCGCGGCCATCAGAGTTTATCTGGGGACCGGACAGCCCCTTTTACAAGGGGAATGAAGAGATCGTGGAAAAGGAGCTGGATTATCTCATTGATACGAGAAAACCGGGTGGAGTGTGGGATATCACATGGACCTGGTTTGCATTGGGGGAAAAGTACCCGAAAGAATTTGCAGTCAGCGAGAACTGGTGGAAGGCGTCCAAGGCGATCGAGAAGCTGAGATTCTTAATGAGCTTTGGAAGAGTAAAAACAGAAGCGTAAGCAATCATACCGCAAGATACTTATAAGGTCTGCGGCCGTGTTTTCCGATTATAGGAGAACATGGCCGTATTATTTTACCGCAAAGGCTAAGAATGCATTGAGTTTTAAGCCGGTATTCAGTATAATATGAGAGAGTGAACGTATGGTGAATGGAGGTAAAAACATGAAGTATTATATGGTAGAAGGAATGATACTGGATGCGGACCGTATGAATGATGCGATTATGAAGGACCATATGGCGTATACGCAGAAGGCCATGGACAGCGGGATGATCTTTCTGTCGGGGCTTAAGACGGACAGGAGCGGCGGTGCCTTTCTCATGAAAGCGGAGAATCCGGAGGAAATAGAGTCATATCTGGCCTCAGAACCTTTTAAACTGTATGGGATACAGGATTATAGATGGGCGGAGTTTGATATCCATTATATCAATCCACAGCCGGAGCAATGGTTCCAAAACTGATGCGCTTCCGGTAATCAGACAGGAGGATGAAGCATGAAAAAAGCCATCACGTTCAGACTGTGTGCCGTGATCATTACCGCCATGGTAATGATGGCGATTCTGGGCTATTATCTGCAGACGAAGTCGGCAAAAGAGGCGATGAGAACGAATTCGGAGCTCCGGTTCAATCAGGTTTCGGAGGTCCTCGAACGGAATGATACGGAGATCGGGGAACTGCGGGAGAATCTGAAGGAGGATTATTTCATCCGGGCGAAAGCGGCGGCATATATCGTGCAGAAACAGCCTGAGGTGGCGGACGACTTGGAAGAGATGGGAAAGATTGCATCACTGCTCCGGGTCGATGAACTTCATCTTTTTGATAAGAAGGGCCGTCTTTACGCCGGTTCCGAACCGAAATACTACGATTATACATTTCAGTCCGGTGAACAGATGCGGTATTTTCTGCCTATGCTGGACGACTATACTCTTCAGCTCTGCCAGGATGTGACGCCGAATACCGCGGAAGGTAAGATGATGCAGTACGTCGCGGTGTGGAGGGAGGATCACGAGGGGATTGTACAGATCGGGATGGAACCGGCCCGCCTGATGGTAGCTATGGAAAAAAATGAACTCTCTTACGTATTTTCCATGATGACGACCGAGAGCGGGGTCACTATTTTTGCGGTTGACCGGGAGACGGGAACGATTGTCGGATCTACGGGAGATATTCCGGCAGGAACCGCGGCAGAAGCTCTCGGGCTTCATCTGCCTGAAGACATGGAGACAGGCGGCCCCTATGAAAGGGAACTGGATATCAGCGGAACGAAAAATTACTGCCTGGTGGAGCTGACGGATGGGATCGTGGTGGGGGTCAGCGCCACATACGGGAAGCTCTATGAAAATGTTCCGAACAATATGATGCTGATCCTGTTCAGCCTGTGCGTACTGTCCTTTGTCACCGTATTCCTGATTGTTAAAATGCTGGATAAATTTATTTTAAGTGATATTTACGGGACGATAGAAGGAACAAAGAAGATCGCGGCCGGCAATCTTGATTACAGGCTGGAGATCGACCATACGCCGGAATTTAAAGAGCTGAGCGCCAACATTAACCGGATGGTGGGAAGCCTTCTGGAGGCGACCGGCAAGCTGTCTTTCGTGTTCCAGAGTGTCGATATTCCGATTGCTGTTTACGAGTATAATCAGGACATGAGGCGTGTACTGGCGACGAAAAAGCTGGGAGAGATTCTGATGATACCGGAGGAAGAGCTTCGCACTGTACTTGCGGACAGGACGCTTTTCGTGGAACGAATCAGGGAGCTGTGCGCCGAACCGCTGGCTGAAGAGAAGGAAGTATACCTCCTGGAAGGGAGCGAGCGCCGTTATGTAAGGATTACGTCGTACGAAGGGGAGGGAAGGACGCTGGGAATCGTCATCGATGTGACAGAGGCGATCGTGGAGAAACAGCAGATTGAACAGGAACGGGATATTGATCTGCTTACCGGCCTCCTGACGAGGCGGGCCTTTTTCCGTACGGCGGACCAGCTGTTTGCAGATCCGGGGCGGATGAAGACGGCGATGCTTCTGATGATGGATCTGGATAATCTGAAACATGTCAATGATACCTGGGGCCATGAGTATGGTGATAAGCTCCTGAAGGCGGCGGCCGATTTATTTGCCGGTCTGAAGGCTCCTGAGAAAGTGGCGGCCCGGCTGAGCGGAGATGAGTTTGTACTGCTGATCTACGGCGCAGATGAAAAAGAGGAACTCTATGCATGTCTAGAGCGGCTGGAAAAGAGTATAAGGGAAGCCAGGCTTGCACTGCCGGAAGGCGGGGAGGCTGAGATCAGTGTATCGGGCGGCTATTTGATCTATCCGGAGGTCGGCGGTGACTGCACAGAGATGCTTCATCTGGCTGATCAGGCGATGTACCGGGTGAAGAAGAGCGGAAAAGGCAGGTTTGAGAAGTATGGCCGGTAGAACCACAGGACTTTTCGAAGGAGGCGGTATTATGAAACTGTATGAAATTTATTTTAGCCCTACCGGAGGGACAAAAAAGGTCACGGAGATCATCGGGAGTGCCTGGACGTGTGAAAAAGAAAGGATTGATCTGATGAATCCCCGGCTGGAACCGGCGGGATACTCCTTTACTGCGTCTGATATCTGCATCGTGGCAGTCCCGTCGTTCGGCGGCAGAGTGCCAGAGACGGCGCTGGAGCGGCTGAAAAAGATGAACGGCGGCGGAGCCAAAACGGTTCTGGCGGCTGTTTACGGAAACCGGGAATTCGAGGATACGCTGATCGAATTAAAGGATGCGCTTTTGGAGGCGGGCTTTTGCTGTATGGCTGCTGCCGCTGCTGTGGCAGAGCATTCGATCATACATAAGTTCGGTGTCGGCAGGCCCGATGAGGAGGACCGGCGGGAACTAAAGGCATTCGCGGAACGGATCAAAATCCATCTGGAAGAGAATGGAAGCGGCGAAGTATCGGTGCCCGGTGATCATCCGTATCGAGAATATAAAGGCGTTCCCATGAAGCCGAAGGCGGACCGGGACTGCATCAGATGCGGTAAGTGCGCCGCAGAATGTCCGGTTCAGGCGATTCCGGAGGATAATCCGGCGTCAGTTGATAAAGATCGCTGCATTTCCTGTATGCACTGCATTGCCATATGTCCGGCGCAGGCCCGTCATAATGATAAAGTGCTGCTGTTTGCGGCAGAACAGAAGATGAAAAAGGCCTGCAGCGGCCGCAAAGCCAATCACCTGTATCTGTAACCGGAGTTACCAGTTTTTCCCTGACAATTTCCAGTCATCCTGTGCTATTATATTTTTGTAACAGAAATGTAATAATTATGTAACAAAATCAGGAGGGACTAAACATGAAGAGATTAACCGCATACGCACTGACCGCAGCAGCGGCACTGGCAACGGCCGGAACCATACCATCGACGGCAAATGCAGCCGTTCATACATACAATTTTTCCGCAGGAGGCGGAAAGGTTATTATGGTGACGGGAAACAACGGGATGGATTTCAACCATATTTTAAACCAGATCCCCGGATTCCATGCTTCACCGGACTGCCAGCCGGAGTTCCCCGGTTATCCGGGAGAGGTTTTCCCGGATAACAGCTTCCCGACGCCGGAGCTTCCGTCACCGGATTTTCCGGACAACAGCCTGCCTTCACCGGGGCTTCCGGACAACAGTCTGCCGACGCCCGACCAGCCGTCTGATGAAAATCAGGATGAGGCCGTAGGCGCGGTGCTGAAGCTTGTAAATGAGGAACGTGCCAAAGCAGGACTTCCGGTGCTGGCACTTCATGCAGGCGCGACCCGTGCGGCTCAGCAGAGAGCCGGGGAGATCGAAACTGCATTCTCTCATACGAGACCGGACGGAAGTAATTTTACCACCGCTCTGACCGCCGCAGGCGTGACTTACCGTGCGGCAGGGGAGAATATTGCCTATGGCCAGAAATCCGCGGGACAGGTTATGCAGGACTGGATGAACAGCGCAGGCCACAGAGCGAATATTATGAACGGTAATTTTACCTCGATTGGAATCGGTCATTATAAGAGTGCGGCAGGCGTTGATTACTGGACCCAGCTTTTTATCAATTAATCTGTATAAAAGAATGATTTAAAATGTGAGACGTCATAAAACGGATGGTTCTGTACATTACAGTACAGGCCATCCGTTTTTTTGTGAAGGAAAGCGCTTCTGTGCGGCGTATTCCTTATGTTAAATTTATTTTTTCCTGCAGCAGTTTTCCTGCAAGCGCACCCCAGTCACCGTCGTAGTAAAATCCCTTCATATTTGCCATGGCGGCAAGTCCGTGAGCGGCGGCCCACATGATGATTAAGCTGTCGCGGCGTTTATCCTTCTCCACATGATTATACTCAAGGCACAACAGCCCTAATTCCTTAAACAGATGAAAGGGTTCAAAGTCTCCGTCAAACGTATCTTCCGTCAAATCAATTCTGTAATCGTCACCGTCATAGATAAATGTAAAATAGTGGGGATTAACCGCGAAGAAATTAACATAGGCGATCCCCATGTCCAGAACGGCATTGGCAGGATCATCCTTATCCGTACCTGCGATCAGAGCCCCGCAGAATTTTTGAGTGACGTAATTTTTCATCTCCCGCATCAGTTCATCGACTGTAGAGTAGTGGTTATAGCAGGCGGCAGGAGAGACGCCCAGTCTTTTCGCAAGCTTGCGCAGTGAGAAATTACTTTTTCCTTCCTCGTGTATCAGCGCCAGCCCCTCCTCGATCAATTCTGTCTGCAGATTTCCGTGATGATATGGTCTGTCTTCTTTCATAGTCCGGCCTTTCTTAAGTCAGTTCTGGTTAGATAATGATGAGTGAAATCAATATTAACACACAATAACATAATGTTAACAATTGTTAATATTATAATACCATATATGTTTACAGGTGTCAACATTGCGCGCGGATCTGCCAGGATACGCAGATACCAATAAAACAAAACAAGCCGGGAACTTATAGTCCCAGCCTGTCTTTTGCCTCTTTTTCCGTGAAAAACACGGTCTTGCCGATCTGCCCGGAAGCGATCACATACGGCCCTTCACAGGCTCCGTAGCTGTCAATGCTGAATGTAAATCCACCGCTGACAGGGGTCACATCGGTCACCCGCCCAGAGTGAACCAGATCTTCATCGAGGTAATAAACTACAGTTCCTTCTTCAATCATATCAGTCCTCCGCATTCTCGAAAGTGGTTGAAAGCCAACCGCAATTCGTATAGAATAAAGATATAAATACAGCGGCTACAACTGTAATTATATACATTACAGTTAGAAAAATCAAGCTTTATCACCATGAAATCAAATCACGGATCTGTATAAGATATGGCCGCAGCACTTGCTGTGAATCAGTATTGGAGGAATCCCATATGAGGAAATGTAAGATTACTGTATTAAAGACGACACTGGATGAGGAACTGGCGAAGGAGTACGGAGTTCCGGGACTGCAGGCCTGTCCTATGTTAAAGGCAGGGCAGATTTTCTTTGCCGATTACGCGAAACCGGAAGGCTTCTGTGATGAAGCGTGGAAGGCGGTTTACCAGTATGTATTTGCACTTTCACACGGTGCGGGAGAGGAACTGTTTTATTACGGAGACTGGATAAAAACGCCGGGGATCGCCATATGCAGCTGTAACGATGGCCTGCGCCCTGTGATTTTTAAGATAGAGGCAACCGGGGAAGAATCCAGGCTGGACTACAATCCCGTAGTACGGGAATAAAGGAGGGGAAATACATATGAACTACAGAAAACTGGGAAAAACCGGATTGATGGTCAGTGAAATCGGACTGGGAGGAGAATGGCTGGAACGCCATAATACAGATGAGGTTAAAGCCGTCATAGACTGCTGCGAGGAGGCAGGGATCAATATTCTGGACTGCTGGATGTCAGAGCCCAACGTCCGTTCCAACATCGGGGCTGCACTGGCAGGCAGACGGGAGAAGTGGATCATTCAGGGCCATATCGGCTCCACCTGGCAGGATGGACAGTACGTCAGAACCCGCGACTTAGATAAGGTAAAACCGGCGTTTCAGGATCTGCTGGACCGCATGCGTACAGATTATATCGATCTGGGAATGATTCATTTTGTGGATGAGGCTGCGGAGTTTCAGTCGATCATCCATGGAGAATTTATGGAATATGTCAGGGAACTGAAGGATCGGGGGATTATCCGCCATATCGGTATGAGCACTCATAATCCGGCGGTGGCGAAAATGGCGGCTCTGTGCGGTGAGATTGAGATGATTCTCTTCAGCATCAACCCTGCATTTGATATGCTTCCTGCCAGCGAGAATATGGATGACTATTTTAAAGAGGAGTATGAAGAAGCGCTGGGCGGCATTGCGCCGGAGAGGACAGAGCTGTACCGGATCTGCGAACGGGAAGAGGTTGGGATTACTGTTATGAAGGGATATGCTGGCGGCAGACTGTTTTCAGCAGAAGCCTCCCCCTTTGGAACAGCACTGACACCGGTCCAGTGCCTGCACTACGCCCTCACCAGGCCTGCAGTCGCCAGTGTTATGGTGGGGTATGACACTCCGGAACATGTGGCGGCCGCTGTGGCGTATGAATATGCCTCTGCGGAAGAAAAAGATTACGCGACCGTACTTGCAGGAGCACCTCACCTCGCGTACGCCGGCCAGTGTACGTACTGCGGCCACTGTGCGCCGTGTCCGTCGGCCATTGATATCGCTATGGTGAACAAGCTTTACGATCTGGCAGTGATGCAGGAGGAGGTCCCTGCCTCGCTGCGGGCGCATTATAACGGACTGTCAGCGGGGGCGGGCGACTGTATCGGCTGCGGAAGCTGCGAATCACGGTGTCCCTTCGGCGTACCTGTGGTGGAACGGGTGGAACAGGCGAAAGTGTTATTTTCCTGACAGTGTATCCGGCGCAGAATCTCCGTCTACACGGTTCATACAGTCCAGCGAATACATCCGCTTAAACTCTGTGGGAGTACATCCTTTAAGCTGCTTAAACATGCGGATGAAGGCTGAAAGACTGGAAAATCCGGACTGGAGCGCTACCTCGGTTACGGAGTATTCCGGGTTGATTAAAAGCTGTTCTGCGTGCGAAATCCGCTTTTTGTTTAAGTAGCGGTAAAAAGACGTATGGGTGAAATCTTTAAACAGCCGGGTAAAATGGTATTTACTGAAGCCCGCGATTCCGGCGATGGTTTCCAGGGATAAATCCTCCGTGCAGTGCTCGTTGATGTAGTTGCAGACGTAAAGAAACCGTTCGGCATATTTGGCAGACTGAGGGCCAAGCGTATTGGCGGAAACAGAAGGGGAGATGGCGTATCTTCCCAGGAGCCCTAACAGCTCGATGAGCGCACCGTAGAGCAGCATATCGTAAAAGGACCGGGAGCCGGCGTATTCCTCTTCCATGAAGGAGAGGAGTTCGACGGCTTTTCTGTATAATTCCGGCTCTCTCTCCGGAGTAATGGTGGTCACCGGCGGCAATAAGGCGAGCAGTGTTTCTAAGTTGGAAATGCCTCCTAAGAATGATAAATCTGCCAGATAGATGGTTCGGCTGCCAGTGTCCGGCGCATGGAGGGCGTGGATGGTGCCGGGGCGGATAATGGCGATTTCTCCCTCGTTTAACCGGTAGGTCCGGCCGTCAACCACGATCTTATACCAGTTTTTCGTTGCGTGTATGATCTCCATCGGAGTGTGCCAGTGGTCCGGGAAATCTTCACAGATGTCCATATCGCTGATTCGAATCTGCATGTTTTCGCGGAATGTAACTGTCTCAAAAATACCGTCAAGATGTTCGATCATCGGGAAGCTCCTTTCATGACTTTCTTACAGCAGGCCTGAAGCCAGGGAAAAGATAAAATAAAAAAGTGAAACAAAAAAAGTGCGCTGTATTTCCTGCTATCATACTGCAGTTATGGTGAATTTGCAATATAAATACTCATAAATACAGCGGTTATCATGAAATGTGTCGCTTTAATGAAGCAATTATTGATATAGACGGCGCAATAATTGTAAAGTCAAAACTGACACAATCTGCTATATTTAAGTCATCATAAGTATACAATTTTCAGGAGGTAATAAAATGAGAGAATATCATGTGGCGGTAACCGGCTGTGACTCAAATTCCGGAACAAAAGACCAGCCGTTCCGAACAATATCGAGAGCCGCGTCTCTCGCTATGCCGGGGGACCGTGTCATTGTCCATGAGGGAGAATACCGCGAGTGGGTGAAACCGGCGCAGGGAGGTACCGGCAGCGTTTCAAGGATTACATATGAGGCAGCTGAAGGAGAGCGAGTGGTGATCAAAGGCTCAGAGCGGATCACAAGCTGGGAGCCTGTAGAGGGCAGTGTCTGGAAAGCAGTACTCCCCAATTCTTTCTTTGGAACCTATAATCCATATCAGGAGGTTCTGGGAGGGGACTGGTTCATCTATCCGGCTGACAATTCCCTGCATACCGGTGACGTCTATTTAAATGGGAAATCCTTTTATGAGGCGAAGAGCCTGGATGAAGTGAAGAATCCGGTCATCCGCACGGAAGGCGTAAATCCACCGTGGATGAAACATCCGGAAGCAATTTTGCAGCCGGAGGACACCGTCTTTCAGTGGTATGCAGAGACGGACCGGGATACTACCGTGATCTATGCAAACTTCCAGGGAGCGAATCCAAACGAAGAGCTGACGGAGATCAATGTGCGCAAGTGCTGCTTCTATCCTGAGAAAACAGGAATCAACTACATCACGGTGCGGGGGTTTGAGATGGCACAGGCGGCATGCCCGTGGACTCCTCCGACTGCGGATCAGCCGGGCCTTTTGGGAACAAACTGGAGTAAGGGATGGATCATTGAAAACAACCGGATTCACGATGCCAGGTGCAGTGGAATCAGCATCGGAAAGGAAGCATCAACCGGCCATAATCTCTGTACCAGAACCCACAGAAAACCGGGATACCAGTATCAGATGGAAGCCGTATTCCGTGCAAGACAGATCGGATGGAGCAAGGAGACAATCGGTTCCCATGTGATTCGGAACAATGAGATTTATGACTGCGGACAGAATGGTATCGTGGGCCATATGGGCTGTGTATTCAGCGAGATTGCCCATAACCATATTTATAATATCGCGGTAAAGCATGAATATTTCGGATATGAGATCGGTGGAATCAAGCTGCATGCAGCCATCGACGTACAGATTCATCACAACAACATACATAACTGTACGCTGGGAACGTGGCTGGACTGGCAGGCCCAGGGAACGAGAGTGAGCAAGAATTTATACTATGCCAATGACCGTGACCTTATGGTGGAAGTAACCCATGGCCCGTATCTGGTGGACAATAATATATTCGCCTCCAGTTATAATTTCGACAATATCGCCCAGGGCGGCGCCTACCTTCACAATCTCTGCTGCGGTACCATGAGGAGAGAGGATGTTCTGGACCGTTCCACTCCATATCACTTCCCTCATACGACAGAAGTGGCGGGAACCACGGTGGTGTACAGCGGCGACGACCGTATCTTCCAGAATATATTCCTGGGAGGAACTGTGACCTATACTGAACAGTCTGTCCATGGTACCGAAGGCTATAACGGCCATACGAATTCTCTGGAGGAATATATTAACGATGTAGTTTCCCGCGGAAACGGTGATTTAGAGCAGTTCAAGCATGTAAAACAGCCGGTATATATCCGCGGAAACGCTTATTTAAAGGGTGCGAAGCCTTATGAGCGGGAAGAAAACACGTATGTAAGCGATACGGATCCTGCTGTGCGGATTGTGGAGGAAGACGGGAAGACATATCTGGAGCTGAATGTGGAAAAAGGGATGCTGGAGATTCCGACAGAGGTCTATGGTACCGAAAAGCTGGGAATGCCGCGCATCACGGAGGCTCCATATGAGAATCCGGATGGAACCCCGATCGTATTTGATACCGATTATCTCGGTCAGGCGAGAAGCGGACAGCCTGCGGCAGGACCAATGGAAGGACTGAAGGAAGGTATGAACCGGATTCTGGTCTGGGGAGAATGATTTGAGTAAAAAGAAATAAGAAGAGGCGGCTGTGAAAAAGTGGAGTCAAATCAACTTTTTCACAGCCGCTTTTTATCTGAATTTATTATACAAAGGCTGTCTCCGATAAAAAGTGTTTTTCCATCCGGTTTTCTTAAGGAATCATTTCGTGAATCCCAAGTATTATATGGTAATATTTACCTGATGCTGATCTGCATCAGCAGGATAAAACAATAATACAAGATACGGAGGGGAATCATGAGTACATTTGCACTGAAAATCACAGCTTTGATCTTGATGTTTCTTGATCATACCGGACTCTATTTTGAAGGAGCACCGGTGTGGTTCCGGTGGCTGGGGAGAGCTTCCTATCCACTGTTTCTATTCAGTATGGTATGGGGATACCATTACACGAGGAACCGGAAGAAATACCTGCTTCGTTTATACCTGATGAGCATTTTTATGACTGGTTTTATGTACTTTATAAAAATCCGGTTCAATGCGGTTGTGGATTACGGTTACCATAACATTTTTCTGTCCATGTTTCTGGTGGGCGTCCTGATCAGTACCATCGAACTGTTTATAAAGGACAGAAAAAAGGGCGGCATCCTGATCGGCGTCATAGTTCTCGTGCAGATCTTATATTATATGCTGCCCCGTTTCTTTCCCTTCCTCCGCAGCCTGAGCGGAGATACGCTCACCGGTGTGATTCCCAATCTGGCGATGAATGAATACGGACTTGAATTTGTTGCGCTGGGTGTACTGATGTATTTCCTGAAAGAGCAAAAAGACGTATTTACAGCCGTGTATCTGATCTTCTGCATCTGCCAGTTCAGCGAGGAAATGCTGGCCGCAGGTACCGCGACGCAGTGGCTGATGGTTCTGGCCCTGCCTTTCATGCTCAGCTATAACAACCAGAAGGGTCCGGGATTAAAATACTTTTTCTATGTTTTTTATCCGGCGCACACATTTCTGCTGTTCTATACTGCAAACTATATTTTTTCGAAGTAGTCAGTTTGTCTGTTTCGCAGATTCGGCGGCGGCAGCGGGAGCGGAGAACTGCTCCGCCAGCTTTACGAGTAAATCCCTTGCTTCATTTCCCTGCTCCAGTAAGTCGTCCACCTCGGGAGTCTCAATGTTATGGATGAGGACATTCCTTGTCTTACGGAGAGCGACGATCTTATTGAGGCATTCCTTGTCGAGAATGTCCAGGCGCTTTAAGGTGTTGATATTAAAGGCTCCGCGGGTCTTAGGCGAACTTTTGTGTGAGATGCGGTTCAGGAAATGCTCCAGAGGCACCCACTGGTTAAAGAAGTAGGTGATGGCGTTGCTGGCCACCTCATCGGTCTCTCCGGCAATGCGCAGTTCCCGGTAAATCTGATACCGCTTTTCGTTGCCCGTGATGATCTGGTCGATGATCTGCTGGGAGATGTTGCGGCGGTCCTTTTCGAACTTGACCGACTTTAAGACCGGCTCGATCTCTTTGACGCCGTTCATCTTGAGTCTGCTCAGGAGCTTAAATAATAACTCGATATTTCCCATGCGCAGTTCGATGTCCTCACGGCGAAAGTTATTGCTTAAGTAATTGTAAAGATAGGAGGCCAGCTCATACTGGCTGCCGAACGTGGCGTTTTTGCTCCGCACCCGTTCGTTGCCGGCACTCTGCAGCCGTTCCAGGGCGATTTCACCGGCGAGGACCAGCCCGTTCAGTTCATCGATGATAGCCAGTTCTTCTTCCGACAGGGTTCCTGAAAGCGGCTTGTAAACGAGATCATGTTCAACCTCAGACCATGCATGCATCAAAACAGACGCCACCTGAATCTCGATTCGCGCGGTGGCGTATTTTTGCTGCGTCTTGTCTAAGGATTCCTCCTTCATATGGGCGCGGTAATGGTTGGCCCAGTAGCCGGAAAATCGTTTGTTGTAGGTAGGCGGCTTCGACTGTTCCGGGAATTGCTTCGTCTCAATGATGGTAAATAAATCAGCGATCAGGCTGTTGGCCTTGTCGCGGTCTCCGGGGAAGTAGAGAGACACCCGGACGCCTGATAAATCCGCAATATCCTCGTAAATCTCCCTCATATTTTTATAAGGAACCGTCCGCCGGCTGTTCCTTCTCTGTACCTTGCTTTTTAATCTGACAGGATTCTTGGCCCTGGAAGTCACCATGGCACGGATACCGGCTGCCTGAAGGGCGGATTCCAGCTGCCTGGCCGCGATGTGGCCGGCCATCTCGTAAAAGTTCAGCTTTTTCTTATAATTTTCAATAAACTGGTTAATTAAATCCATATACATTCCTCATTGGCCTCTTGTTACATGCTTATTATATCGCAATCGGAAAAATGATACAACCAGAAAGCTTCAAAAACAGGGGGCGTCCTGCAGCATCCGGAGGACAGCGGCGTTACCCGCGTAACTTCCCTTGTATTTCCCCCCAATGAGAGGTATAATACATAGTAAATCAAACTGGGCGGAAGGGGGATATGCCTGTGTTTCTTTTATTTTTTGCAGTGTGGGTGATTTTGAACGGTAAAGTGACGGCGGAAATCTGTATCTTTGGCGTTTTGATTTCGGCCGCACTTTTTTATTTTATGTGCCGGTATATGGAATACAGCCTGAAAAAAGAGCTGCTGCTGTTCCGTCTGGTCCCGCTGTTTATCCGCTATTTCGGAGTTCTCGTAAAGGAGATCGTGAAGGCCAACGTATGTGTGCTGAAGATCATCCTGTCTCCGGAGCTTCAGCCGGAGCCTGCCTTTGTGTATTTTGATACGGCCTTTCAGACGGGGCTGGCGAAGGTGCTGCTGGCCAATTCCATCACGCTGACGCCGGGGACCATCACCGTATCCGTGGAGGACGACAGGTTCTGCGTTCACTGTCTGGATAAGGAACTGGCCGAAGGGATGGAGGATTCGGTATTCGTAAAGCTGCTTGAGGAAATGGAGGAAGTGGAAGCGAGATGGACAAGATAGGACAGGCTTATGAGATGCTTTTAACCGGGGCCGCCCTGATTCTGGCAGTCTTAATGATCATCAGCATCATTCGTTCCGTTCTGGGACCGAAGATTTCGGACCGCATTATTGCAGTCAATATGACGGGAACCATGGTGATCATGGTCATCGCCATACTTTCCGTTTATCTGGATGAGAACTATCTGGTGGATGTCAGTCTGATCTATGCCATGATCAGCTTTCTGGGGGTCGTCGTCCTGTGCAAGGTATACACAGGCGTCTACCTTCAGAAGAAGAACCGGAAAGCCGATTTGGGTGCGATTGAGGATAACGTAGAGCGGCAGGCGGAAGAAACGGGGAGAGAAGGAGAGACAGGGAATAATACAGAACAGGAGGACTTGCTATGACGTGGCAGTGGATCAGATTCGCACTTTCGGCCGCCTGTCTCGTGACGGGCCTTGTTTTTATGATGCTGGCGGTATTTGGAGTTAACCGGTTTCACCGGGCGTTAAACCGGATGCACGCGGCGGCCATGGGGGATACGCTGGGAATTCTGTTTGTGTTTGCAGGCCTCATCCTGATCCGGGGATTTTCCATGGCCTCTTTCAAATTACTGCTGGTTATTCTTTTTTTCTGGACTGCGGGACCGGTGTCCGGCCATATGATCAGCCGTCTGGAAGCCATGACCGATGAGGATCTGGGTGAGATTCTCGTCATACGGAAAGAGAAAACCGATAAAAAACAGAAGGGGGAGGAAAAGGGCGATGAAACTCTTTGAAATCATTCTTTTAATCTGTCTGATCGTATGCGCCGTATCGGTGGCATTTACGAAGGATTTGCTGACCTCCATCGTTATTTTTATGTCCTACAGCCTGATCATGTGTATCATATGGATCCTGCTTCAGTCGCCCGACCTGGCCATTACCGAGGCTGCGGTAGGAGCGGGCGTGACCAGCATCCTCTTTTTCATTACGTTAAAGAAGATCAGAGCCATCCGAAAGGAGGAACGCGATGAGCAGGACGAAGGATCATTATGAAAACAGCCTTTGGCTGAAATTCAGGAAATGGGTCGACGGCGAGACGGACCTTCTCGCAGACGGAATGGAGACCCGCGCTCCGGAGGAAGAGTTAAAGGAACTTTCGCAGGCGGCGCAGACTGCACAGGCGGAGCATTTGCAGTCTGACTCGGAAAAGGCCGCCAGAATGCGCAGGAAGGAGGAACGGGGACTTCTTCTGTTTCGCCGGTTTTATCAGGTGATGTCAGTCCTTCTCTGCCTGACCATCATCTTTGTGCTTCTCTGGACGATCGCCTATCTGCCGGTCTTTGGAAATGCGGGAAATCCGGACAACAACGAGGTGTCCGCCCGCTATATAGAAAAAGGAGTGGAGGAGACCGGTGCGCTTAACTACGTCACCGGTATGATTCTGGATTACCGCGCCTTCGACACCTTTGGGGAGTCGTGCGTCCTGTTTATCGCTTCCTGCTGCGTTCTGGCACTGCTTCGGATCGATGCGGTGAGCCGTGACGAGCAGACGCGCAAACGGCTTGACGAGGCCAATGACCGGCTTTTTGAGCCGAAGAACGACATCATTTTGCAGAAATGCGCCTGTATCCTGGTTCCTTTTATCATGATTTTCGGCGTCTACATCATTTTAAACGGCCATCTCTCGCCTGGAGGCGGGTTTTCCGGAGGGGCGGTTCTGGGATCAGGCCTGATCCTCTATTTGAATGCCTTTGGCTTCCGGAAGACGGAGCGCTTTTTTACAGAAACGGTGTACCGCAGAATCACGCTCTGCGCCCTGACGTTTTACTGTGTGGCGAAAAGCTATTCCTTCTTTACCGGCGCGAACCATCTGGAGAGTGGAATCCCCCTTGGAACGCCCGGCGCCATCTTAAGCAGCGGCCTGATTCTGCCTCTCAATATCTGCGTGGGACTGGTAGTGGCCTGTACCATGTACGCATTTTACACTCTGTTTCGAAAAGGAGGGATGTGATATGGCGGCACACCTGCTTTCCAATATGGAAGAGACCGCGGCAGTCATCCTGTTTGGCGTGGGATTTACCATGCTTTTACTCCATAAAAATTTAATCAAGAAGATTATGGGAATGAACATCATGGACACGGCGGTCTACTTATTCCTGGCGGCAAAGGGCTACATTCAGGGAAGAGCCGTTCCCATCGAGATGAACGGGATTAAGGAGGCCTCGGCTTATATTAATCCAGTGCCCAGCGGCCTTGTGCTAACGGGAATCGTAGTATCTGTCAGCACGACGGCGTTAATGCTGGCGCTGACGATCCGCCTGTACGAGCGGTACGGCTCCCTGGATTTGGATGCGATTCTGATACAGGCGAAGGAGGAGGAAAAGACATGACCCTTGTTCAGAACTTCCCCTTCTTTTCCATTATTATCGCCATGTTTTCCGGTATCATATCGTGTACGCTCTCTGGAAAACGGGCCAGGAATGTAAGCCTGGCAGTGATTGTGGTCACGACAGCCATGTCGGCCGCCGTTTTTTTGTTCTGTATAAGGACGGGAGAAAGCTATACTTATATGATGGGCCATTTTCCGGCACCCTGGGGAAATGAGATCAGGGCCGGCGTTCTGGAAGGACTGACTGCCGCCGTATTCGGTATCGTTATGCTGCTGTCGGTGCTGGGAGGTATGGATCATACCGCGGCGGATGTGGAAGGGACAAAGTTAAATCTGTTCTACGTGATGATTGATCTGATGCTCAGCTCGCTTCTGGCCCTCATCTATACGAATGACCTGTTTACCGCTTACGTGTTTGTAGAGATCAATACCATCGCAGGCTGCGGGCTGATCATGATTCGGCAGAAGGGCAGGAGCCTGTCGGCGGCAATCCGGTATATGATTATGAGCCAGCTGGGGTCCGGCCTGTTTTTGATCGGGCTCAGCATGCTTTACGATGTGACGGGACACCTGCTGATGAGCCCGGCTAAGGCGGCAGTGGCTGCCATTGAAGCTGCGGGCAGTTACGAGATCCCCATGCTGGTGATACTGGCGGTGATTAGTGTCGGACTGGCAATCAAGAGCGGCCTGTATCCGTTTCATTACTGGATTCCCGATACTTACGGCTATGCGACTCCGACAGCCAGCGCTGTTTTATCCGGGCTTGTGTCGAAAGGATATATTTTCCTGCTGATAAAGATTTTCTACCGCGTGCTTGGAAGAGAGAACGTGGTAGCCAGCCGGATTGTCAACGTGCTGTTTGTCTTCGGGCTGGCAGGGATGCTCATGGGATCCCTCCACGCGATTCTGGAAAAGGATACGAGGCGGATGATCGCCTATTCCTCCGTGGCTCAGATCGGTTATATCTATATGGGAATCGGCCTTGGAACGGAAGCCGGGATGGTGGCTGCCGTGTTCCACATGTTTACCCATTCAGCGACAAAGGCGCTGCTGTTTATCAGTGCGGTGGGCCTCTATGAGGTGTCGGGTGATAAAAAGGACTACAAGAGCCTGCGGGGGGCGGGGTACCGGAATCCGCTGGCCGGAATCGGATTTTCCGTAGGCGCACTTTCCATGGTCGGGTTTCCCATGCTGGCCGGATTTATATCCAAGCTGCTGTTTGCCACGTCCGCACTCCAGAGCCCGAATAAAATGATCGTTACACTGATTGGCCTGGCGGTCAGTACGACGCTGAACGCCATCTATTTTCTGCGCCTCGTCATTACCCTGTACTCCAGAGAGGGGGACCGGGAGACCAGAGGAGCCAAAGAACGGTCCGCAGTCAGGAAAAGTTCCTGGAAACTCAGACTGGCTGTTGTGTGCTTCATCTTTCTGAATCTGGTTCTGGGACTGAAATCGCAGCCGATTGTACAGGCGATCGCTGACGGACTTTTAATGTTTGAATAAGAGCTACCTGCAGAGTGCTCATAACAAGGAGAAGCTTATGTACCAAGAGATGGATGAAACTATAGTATTGCTGCTTCCGGTTCTCATTCCCATTGCGGCGGGAGTGCTGCTTCTGACGGTGAAGCGGCTCAGAAACAGCCGGAAGACGATGATCAGCCTGGTTATGGCGGCGCTGACAGCCGGCGCGCTGTGTGCGTTTGCGGCAGTGGCACGGGGAGGCGGGCTTACGCTCTGGAAACTGACGGATACCATTACCATTGAATTCCGGGTGGATGGGATCAGCAGGCTTTTTGCCGTGCTGACGGCGTCTGTCTGGCTTCTGGTAGGGATCTACTCCATGACCTATATGACCCATGAACGGGATGAACACCGGTTCTTCGGGTTTTATCTGATCGTTCTCGGAGTGCTGATCGGTCTGGATTTTTCCGCCAACCTGGTGACCATGTACGTCTTTTATGAACTGATGACGCTGACTTCGCTTCCCCTCGTTCTCCACGAACTCACGAAGGAGGCGGTGATGGCGGGCCTTAAGTACTTATTTTACTCTGTGGCGGGCGCGTTCCTTGCGTTATTCGGTATCCTCTTTCTGGCCAGCGTCTCCGGCACTCTGACGTTTACTCCGGGCGGCGTGCTGGAAGGCGTATCCCTTGCCGGAAAAGAAGGAATCCTGCTGGCCGCGGCATGCTGTATGCTGCTGGGCTTTGGAACGAAGGCCGGTATGTTTCCCATGCACGGCTGGCTGCCCACAGCCCATCCGGTCGCTCCGGCGCCGGCCAGCGCGGTTCTGTCAGGCCTGATCACGAAATCGGGCGTGCTGGCTGTAATCCGGGTCGTTTATTACGTGATTGGCCCGGAACTTCTGCGCGGAACCTGGGTGCAGACCATGTGGATTCTGCTGTCCCTGCTCACTGTGTTTATGGGCTCCATGCTGGCTTACAGGGAGCCGGTCTTAAAGAAACGTCTGGCGTATTCGACGGTCAGCCAGGTGTCCTACATCCTGTTCGGATTAAGTCTTCTGGAACCGATGGGCTTTGTGGGGGCCTTATCTCATGTGGTATTCCATTCCATGATCAAGAACGGGCTCTTTCTGGCGGCGGGCGCCATCATATTTAAAACCGGCTGGACCAGGGTGGAAGAGATGCGCGGACTTGGGCGGGTGATGCCGGTGATGCTGGGCGGCTACACGGTTCTGTCCCTGGCTCTGATTGGAATACCGCCCTGCAGCGGGTTTGTGAGCAAATGGTATCTGGCGTGCGGCGCCCTGGCCTCCCAAACGGGGGTGTGGACGATCGCAGGCCCGGCTGTCCTGCTGGTCAGTGCGCTTCTGACTGCCGGTTATCTGCTTCCTCTTACCATCCATGGTTTCTTTCCGGGGGAGGACTTCGATGAGAGCGGGTTAAAGGCCAGAGGGCTGATTGGGCAGGAACCTTCGCTCTGTATGATGGTGCCGATACTGATCTTTACGGCGGGTGCCCTGCTCTTTGGCTGTTTCCCGGGCCGGTTCCTGGCTATGCTGGAATCCATTGCAGCGACCGTACTTTGACGGAGGAATACGTATGAACGGAATTTTACTGGCAGTGCCGGCACTCCTTCCGATCGCGGCAGGAATGGCGATCCTCGCCTCCGGATATGGGGCGGAGGATGAAAGAACATACAGATGTCTGGAATTCGTTGTGGAAGGGCTGGTGCTTCTCAACAGCCTTCTGATTGCCGTGGTGATCGCCGGAAGAAGCGGTCTGGATCACGGACTGGTGCTTTTTAAACTCTACGGGAATCTGACGGTCCGGTTTAAGCTGGACCGCATGGGATCGGTCTTTGCAGGGCTTGTGGCGTTTCTGTGGCCTCTGGCAACGCTTTATTCATTTGAATATATGAGGCATGAGAAGAGAAGGGTCTCCTTTTTTGCCTATTACCTGATGACGTATGGGGTGACTGCAGGGATTGCATTCTCAGGCAACCTGGTCACCATGTATCTGTTTTATGAACTGCTGACGCTGGTGACCTTCCCGCTGGTGCTTCATCCGATGACAAAGGAGGCCATGCGGGCGAGCCGCAAATACCTCTATTACTCCATTGGAGGCGCGGCCTTCGCCTTCATCGGCCTGATTTTTGTGATCCAATACTCGGCCACGGGAACTACGGAGTTTGTTCCGGGCGGCGTCCTGTCCATGGCAGCGGCCGAAGGAAACCGGGGCATGCTGCTGTTTGTCTATATTCTTGCATTCTTCGGGTTCGGAGTAAAAGCAGCGGTATTTCCATGCCACGGCTGGCTTCCGAAGGCCACTGTGGCTCCCACGCCGGTGACGGCCCTCCTGCATGCGGTAGCTGTAGTCAAATCAGGCGCCTTCGCCATTCTGCGGTTTACCTATTTCAGCTATGGTACGGAGTTTCTGCGTGGAAGCGCGGCCCAGTGGGTGGTGATGGCGGCGGCCATGGTGACGATTATCTTCGGTTCCACCATGGCGGTGAAGGAGATTCACTGGAAACGCCGCCTGGCGTATTCCACGATCAGCAACCTGTCGTATATTCTTCTGGGCGCCTCTATGATGAGTCCGCTTGGTCTGACGGCCGCCTTAAGCCACATGGTCTTTCACGCATTCATGAAGATCTGTTCCTTTTTCTGTGCGGGCGCGGTGATGCATCAGACCGGAAAGACGTATGTCTGTGAACTGGACGGTCTGGCGAAGAAGATGCCGCTGACGTTCGGCTGTCTGACGGTGGCCAGCCTTTCTCTCATGGGCATCCCGCTGTTTGCCGGATTTATCAGCAAATGGAACATTGCGGAGGCGGCCTTTGCCTGCGGCAGTCTCGCGCTGGCAGGCGGCAGCAGGATGGGGATTCTTCCGTATCTGGGTACGGCTGTGATTCTTTATTCGGCTCTTATGACAGGAATCTATATGCTTACGGTACTGGTGCGGGCGTATTTTCCCAAAGCGGATGCGGCTGCCGCGGTAAAAGAAGAGGCATATACCGATCCCAACTGGATGATGATGGTGCCGCTCCTGGTCTTTGCGGCCGCGGTGCTGGTGCTGGGCCTGCATTCCGGGCCGCTCATGGAATTACTTACAGCGATCGGAGGTGAGGCTGGATGAAGACCGTGTTTGATGTTGTGATCCCCGGAATCTGCGGACTGGGCCTTCATTTCAAGCTGGACGGCTTTCGTCTGATCTATTCCTGCATCGCCATACTGATGTGGGCGGTCAGCGGTGCATTTTCCCTGGAATACATGGCTCATTATGTGAAACGGCGGAGATACTATGTGTTTTTATGGATTACATTTTTTGCCACAGCAGGAGTATTTCTGTCCGCAGATTTGTATACAACCTTTATTTTCTTTGAAATTATGTCCTTTACCTCCTACGTCTGGGTGGCGTTCGACGAAAAGAAGGAGAGCCTAAGGGCGGCGGAAACCTATCTGGCAGTGGCTGTGATCGGAGGCCTTGCCATGCTGATGGGGCTTTTTCTGCTCTATGATCTGACAGGAACGCTTAACATGGATCTGCTCGGACCGGCGGCGAGAGAGGCTCTGGAGGCCGGAGGCGGTTACCTTTCGCCTGCCGTACAGCTCTATGCTGCGGGAGGACTGCTGCTATTTGGCTTTGGAGTCAAGGCAGGCTGCTTTCCCCTCCATATCTGGCTTCCCAAGGCCCATCCGGTGGCGCCTGCTCCGGCCAGTGCGCTCTTGTCCGGAATTCTGACGAAAGCAGGAGTATTCGGAATCATTGTGATTACCGGAGCGCTATTCTTTTCTGATGGAAACTGGGGGCTTCTCCTCACTGCACTGGGGCTTGTGACCATGTTTCTTGGGGCGCTTCTGGCGCTGCTGTCCGTGAATTTGAAAAGAACGCTGGCGTGCTCATCCATTTCCCAGATCGGTTTCATTCTTACGGGAATCGGCATGGCGGTTCTTCTTGCCTGTGTGGGAGAGAAAAATAGTCTCGCGGTGCGGGGCACATTACTTCATATGGTCAACCATTCGCTGTTCAAATTAGTGCTCTTTCTCTGTGCCGGGGCGGTATATATGAATCTGCATAAGCTGGATTTGAATGAGATTCGCGGCTTCGGCAGAAGGAAGCCTGCGCTGGGGTTCTGTTTCCTCATGGGAAGCCTGGGAATCGGCGGAATCCCGCTGTGGAGCGGTTATGTGAGTAAAACGCTTCTGCATGAGAGCATGGTGGAGTATGCGAAGGCTGTGGGAGAGGGGGCTGTGGTTTTGGGAAATCAGGGAATGCCGTCTGCCTTTGCCGGAATGCCCGGCATCATCACAGCGCTCCTGCTGAATCCGGGTGTCTGGAAGGCGGCGGAATGGGTGTTCCTTCTGACGGGGGGAATGACTGTGGCGTATATGCTGAAACTGTTTATCGCCCTCTTTGTGGAAAAGCATCCGGCCAATCAGGAGGCGTATGACGCGATGTCCGCATCCTATATGAAGCCTCTCAGCCGTTTTGTGCTGGTTGGCTGTTCGGCACTGATTCCGCTGCTGGGTATGACGCCGCATCTTACCATGGACCGGATCGCGGGAGCAGGTGAAGCGTTTTTCCAGGGAGACGGGCTGGCTCACTCCATGGCTTATTTTTCTCCGGAAAATCTTAAGGGAGGAGCCATTTCCATCGGAATCGGCATTGTTTTCTATGTCGCCGTTGTACGCGGGCTTCTGATGAAACGGTCTGACGGAGGGGAAGCGGTTTACGCAGACCGCCTGCCTTCCTGGCTGGACCTGGAGAATCTGCTTTACCGGCCGCTTCTTCTGCGAATTTTACCCGGAATCTGCGGCTCGGTCTGCGGGTTTATCGACCGGTATCTGGTCTCCGCGGCGGTGACTGTGTTTCTGGCGGTGTCCTCCGTGGTCTGCCGGGCAATGGATTCACTCGTTGACGGACTGATTCTGCTTGCGAGAAAGACAACCCACCGCCAGCTTCCGGGAACCGCGAAAATAAGGGAAAATGACAGACTTGCCTGTGTGCTGGGAAGCATGGCGGATGAGGCGGCGGCATGGAAACGCAGATGGGGGAGAAAAGAAAAGGCGGACCGTACGTCTGCGATTCCGCGTTTTATAGAGGCCGAGGAAGAACTGAAGCGGACCGGAAAGCTGGTAGAGGAGAGCTTTTCCTTTGGCCTGATGCTGTTCTGTATCGGGCTCTGCCTGACATTAGGATATTTACTCGCTGTTTTTCTCATAGGATAAAAAAGAAAATTTGTGGTGGAGGCTTGACAGATGAACATACAGATATTTGGCAAAAAGAAGTGTTTCGATACGAAGAAGGCAGAACGGTATTTCAAAGAACGGAACATTCGCGTACAGATGATTGACATGGCCGAAAAAGGCATGAGCAAAGGAGAATTTACCAATGTGAAACAGGCGGTTGGAGGTGTGGAAGCCCTGATCGATGAAAACTGCAGGGACAAAGATCTGCTTGCTCTCTTAAAGTATCTGTCTCCGGAGGACCGGGAAGAGAAGATTCTCCTGAATCCCCAGGTCATAAAAACACCGGTCGTTCGAAACGGAAAAAAAGCGACCGTGGGATACCATCCGGAGATATGGAAAGACTGGGAATAGGAGAGGGGAAAAGAATGAGAAGATGGCTTTTGACCGCGGCTCTCGTGTGTGCGCTTGCATCAGGCGGCTGTGCCTCAAAATATACGGGACAGGAGAATGGAAAAGCAGAGGAACAGTCGAATCAGGCTTTTGCGGAACGCAGTCAAAATGAGACAGCCGCCGGGCAGACAGAAGCAGGCCTGCCGGAAAAAGACAGGCAGGAAGAATCTGCGGAGACTGCCGGTGAAACCGCGGATAAACAGAACGGGACGCCACAGGCCGCTCTGAAACTGCAGGAGACCGTATTACGGGGTATGGTATGGACGGCGTCGGAGAAACGGATGGTTTATAATACCGCCGACAATTCCTTTGCATGGTGGTGCCTCTACGGCATTGCAGCTGCCGGAGCAGAGGAGGGAGAAACGGAGATTTCCATCAAGACGGAGAAACTGAAGACGTATCTGTCCGTCCTTTTTGAAGGAAATACCTCTTTGCCTGCCATACCGGAATCCATGTCCGGATTTATAACGCCTGATGAAAAGAATGATACGGTGGTGTTTCACCTGTCTGAAGCAATGGAAGGGAGCTTTACTTTTTCGGAGCCGGAGCGCATTGATGAAACCCATGTAAAGATTGCGGGGGTGTGGGAAAACGGGAGACCAGAGCTCACCTCCCCTCCGACTGTCCTGTTTTATCTGGTAAACAGGACGGGAGATGACTATCCCTACACAGTCCAATATATGGAGACAGAGGGATACATCTGCAATGATATTCTGGAAGGAGACCGCGTTTTCGAGCCATAAGACCGGCAGTATCGGAAGAAAAGTATCTTCCGGAACAGGACTGCACACGTTTGCAAATATAAAATTGAAAAAATATATAGGTTTTTCAAAGAAATCTGCATTGTTATTTCCGTTCAGACTGCTATAATATCCGTAGACAATTTTAGAAGGAGGACATGACAATGGCAATTTTAGTTACTGGCGGTGCCGGATATATCGGAAGCCATACCTGCGTAGAACTCTTAAAGGCGGGCTATGAGGTGGTCGTAGTGGATAATCTCTGTAATTCCTGCGAGGAATCCATGGAGCGTGTACAGGAGATTACGGGAAAGACGCTTGCTTTCTATGAGGCTGATCTGCTGGATAAGGCAGCTTTAAGCCGCATTTTTAAAGAACAGAAGATCGATGCGGTGATTCATTTTGCAGGCCTTAAGGCGGTGGGCGAATCTGTTTACAAACCGCTGGAATACTATCACAACAATATTACCGGTACACTTGTGCTCTGCGATGTCATGCGTGAACATGGTGTGAAAAGCATTGTATTCAGTTCCTCTGCGACTGTATACGGAGATCCGGCATTTGTTCCGATTACAGAAGAGTGCCCGAAGGGAGAAATTACCAATCCCTACGGCCGGACAAAGGGAATGCTGGAGCAGATCCTGGCCGATTTACATACGGCTGATCCGGAGTGGAATGTGATGCTTCTGCGCTATTTTAATCCGATCGGAGCACATGAATCGGGCAGAATCGGTGAGAATCCCAAGGGAATCCCCAACAATCTGCTTCCGTATATTACCCAGGTTGCCGTCGGCAAGCTGGAATCCCTCGGAGTTTTCGGAAATGATTACGATACCCCGGACGGGACGTGTGTCAGAGATTATATTCACGTAGCAGATCTGGCGGATGGCCATGTCAAGGCGCTTAAGAAGCTGGAAGGTGAAAAAGGCGGCGTTTTGATTTATAACCTGGGAACTGGCTGCGGATACAGCGTTCTCGACGTCATTCATGCCTTTGAAGAGGCCAATGGCTTAAAGGTTCCATATGAGTTCAAGCCAAGGAGGGCCGGCGATGTGCCTCAGTGCTATGCAGATCCGGCGAAGGCCGAACGTGAACTGGGCTGGAAGGCGCAGCGTGATTTAAAGGATATGTGCCGTGATTCCTGGAACTGGCAGAAGAATAATCCGGAAGGGTATGCAAAGTAAGATAAAAGAACAGAGTGCCGCGGCGACGGTATGGACGGTTTTTTCAGCGCTGGAATGAAAGCGCTGAAAAGGCCGTCTTTTTAGATCGAACATATGTTTGAAAAATAACTTGATAAGTTTTTCTGAATATGCTAAAATAAAGAAAAAGAACATGTGTTCGAGGTGGCTTATGCTGATTCAGGAAGATTTAAGTATACAGGAAAAACTGGAGATCCTGTCCGACGCGGCCAAATACGATGTGGCCTGTACCTCCAGCGGTGTTGACCGAAAGGGAAAGGCGGGAATGCTGGGCAATACGGTTGCAGCAGGGCTCTGTCACAGCTTTGCGGGAGACGGAAGATGCATTTCTCTTCTGAAAATTCTTTTTACCAACCAGTGTATTTATGACTGCAAGTACTGCATTAACCGTTGTTCCAACGACGTGGTGAGAACCTCATTTACACCGGATGAGGTCTGTACTCTTACCATGGAATTTTACAGACGTAATTACATTGAGGGGCTGTTTTTGAGCTCCGGAATCTTATACAGCGCAGATTATACGATGGATCTGATCTATCAGACGCTGAAGAGGCTGAGAGAGGTCTGCCGCTTTAACGGCTACATCCATGTAAAGGCCATTCCGGGTGCCGATCCGGTTTTGATCGAAAAGGTGGGATTCCTGGCGGATCGTATGAGCATTAACCTGGAACTGCCGACGGCGGATGGCTTAAAAAAGCTGGCCCCGGGAAAGAGCAGAAGCAAAATACTGGCTCCCATGAGGCAGATTCAGCGGGGCATTACCGCGAATAAGTATGAACTGATGGAATATAAAAGGACACCGTCTTTTGTGCCAGCCGGGCAGAGCACACAGATGATTGTGGGTGCGACGCCGGAAAATGATTATCAGATGATGATGGTGGCGGAGGCGCTGTATCAGAACTACGATTTGAAACGGGTATTTTATTCCGCATTCGTTCCTGTCAATCAGGACACCAGCCTTCCGGCTCTTCCGGGCGGGCCGCCGCTTCTCCGGGAGCACCGGCTCTATCAGGCGGACTGGCTTCTGCGTTTTTATGGTTTTAAAGCGTCGGAGCTCCTGACGGAGGACCGGCCGAATTTCAATGTATTTCTGGACCCCAAGTGCGACTGGGCGCTCCGCCATCTGGAGCAGTTTCCGGTGGAGATCAACCGGGCCGATTATTATACGCTTCTGCGGGTTCCCGGAATGGGCGTGAAGTCCGTAAAAAGAATTATTGCAGCCAGAAGACAGGGGGTGCTTGATTTCGATGCCTTGAAGAAGATGGGGGTGGTGCTGAAGAGAGCCATGTATTTTATTACTTGTTCAGGAAGGATGATGGCACCGATCCGGATGGATGAAGACTATATCACCAGCCATTTAGTTGGAGATGAACGGCGTGCGGTATGGGATATCAGCCATCAGGGAGCCTACCGTCAGCTGTCGCTGTTCGATGATATGAAGCTTAATCTTTCACCGGCTCCTGCGGACCGGTATTCAGTTGTGACGGGGAGTATGTGATATGACGGTTTATATATGTACAGACAGTTTTGAAGGAATTCTGACCGGCGTGTATGATGCGTGGATGAGCAGGAAAGGCCATTCCAGTGTAAGGCTGGAAACTGCAGGACAGAACCGCACGATGGAATTGTTTTGCGAATATATCGATGTCCTGCCCGACGATGAAAAAGTGGAAAAAGTAATCCGTTCCGTGCGCACCAAAATATCGGAAGCGGCGTATGAGGCCATCTACAAGGCATCTCTGAGCAAAAATGGAGATAAGGCGGATCATATCTACCGTTTCCTGATCAGAGGATTCCAGATGGGAGCTGGGGTGACGCAGAGCCTCCAGCTGCCCGAGGTGTTTCAGATTTTTGAGATATGCCGGAATCTCGATAACGAAGCACATTTAGAGACGGAGTTTCTGCGTTTTGTCCAGATGGATGAGGACATCCTGGTCAGCCGGATTGGGCCGAAGAATGATGTGCTGGTGTTAATCGCTCCTCATTTTGCTGACCGTATGCCGGCGGAGAATTGGATTATCTACGACGAGAACCGGAAAAAAGCCGTTCTTCACCAGGCCGGACAGCCGTGGTTTCTCATGGAGCTGGACTCCAGGGAGTGGGAGGAAAGGCTTCACAAGGCCGCCGAAGAAGACGGATACCGGGAACTGTGGAAGGCGTTAAGGCGGAGCATTACCATAAAAGAGCGGTGGAATCCGGTGTGCCAGCGAAACCATATGCCGCTGCGGTACCGGGCTTATATGCCGGAATTTGACCATGGCTTAAAGGACCGGAGGTGACTGAAAGCCGAAAGATCAGGATAAAGCCTTTCGCGGCTGCAGTGTTTATGGTATACTTCACTTATAGCGTGACAGAATTATTTTGTAAATGTGACAGAGAGGAGTTGCTTGTATGATAAGACGGAGAGAGTTCAGAATTCCTTCCAGCGACGGTAAATCAGAACTGCATACCGTTTTGTGGGAACCGGATGGAGAGGTGAAACAGCTTCTTCTGATTTCACACGGGATGACGGAACACATCCTTCGGTATGATGCCTTCGCCGTTTTCCTGGCAGAGCAGGGAATTGCGGTGATTGGACATGACCATCTCGGTCATGGCGGAACTGTTCAGGACGGACGGTACGGTTACTTCTCCGACCACGGCGGCCATATCTGCGTGATCAGGGATTTACACAGGACAGCCAGCCGCATCCGGGTCATGTATCCGGGGCGCCCGCTGTATATGCTGGGACACAGCATGGGATCCTTTTTCCTGAGAAGATATCTGACCCTGTACGGGAGCGGACTGGCAGGAGCGATTCTGATCGGTACGGGAGACCAGGCTCTGCCGATCGTGATTGCAGGAAAACTGATTGCGAGCACTATCGGGCTGATCCGGGGAAACGATTACCAGAGCAAATGGATGCACCAGCTGGTGTTGGGGAATTATAACCGCTCCTTTATGCCGGCCAGGACGGACAACGACTGGCTTTCCAGGAACTGTGAGTCTGTAGACCAGTACTGCAGTGATCCGCTCTGTAATTTTAAATTCACCGCCTCGGCATACTGTGATTTTTTCAATATTATGCTGGATTTGAAACTGCACCGCCAGGAAGACCGGATTCCGAGATCCCTGCCGCTCTTTATTCTGTCAGGAGCACAGGATCCGGTGGGCGAATTCGGAAGAGGCGTCAGACGGGTGTTCCGCAGGTATAAGAAGATCGGTATGACCGATGCAGAGATGATTCTTTACCCGGATGACCGCCATGAGATCCTGAATGAGACGGATAAAGAAAACGTCTGGCACGATATCTTAAGCTGGATTACATACCATGAGCTTTCATAGGGAGCAGCAGACTGGCAGGCGGTTGAAAAACTGCTTGCCAGACAAGTAAAAATCCTGTATGATAGATGCAGGTTCCGCATCAGGAGCATTCTACGAATCGATGCACTTCTGCATCATATTTCCAACTCAGAATGAAAAACAGGAAGGGAGAAAGTGTGTTCAGCAAAGTACACAGTATCGGTATTTTGGGAGTCGAAGGGTATCCCGTCGTGGTGGAGGCGGATGTGAGCGAAGGACTCCCCGGTTTTACCATGGTCGGTTATCTCTCAGGAGCAGTCAGAGAGGCGCAGGACAGAGTCCGCACTGCACTTAAGAATTCCGGTTTCCGGCTTCCGGCAAGAAAAATTACGGTCAATCTGTCGCCGGCAGATGTGAGGAAAGAAGGGACCGGATTTGACCTTCCCATTGCAGTCGCGGTTCTGGCGGCCACAGGACTGGTGGATCAGTCGCTTCTGGGCACCAGTGTGCTGGTGGGAGAATTAGGACTGGATGGAAGAATCAAGCCGGTCTCCGGTGCCCTGCCGATTGCGGCGGCGGCAGGCAGCGCGGGAATGAAACGGTGTTTTCTCCCGATTTCCAATGTGAAGGAGGGGCAGATCATTGAGAACATCGACATCATTGGCGTAGAGAACATCAAAGAACTGGCGGCAGTGTTAAATGACCCGGACCGGCTGTCTCCGGCCCCAAGACGGGATAGTCACTGCCTTTCCGAAACAGAATCCTATGACGTGGATTTCTCAGAGGTGAATGGACAGTTCCTCCTGAAACGTGCCACAGAGATTGCGGTGGCCGGTATGCACAACATACTCTATATTGGATCGGCCGGCACAGGGAAAACTATGATGGCCAGACGCATTCCAACCATCATGCCGTCGCTGTCCCACGAGGAGAATATCGAGATATCGAAGATATACAGTATCTGCGGACTTCTTCCTCAGGAACAGCCGCTGCTGTCCAGACGGCCGTTTCGGAGTCCGCACCACACGATCAGTCCGCAGGCGTTAACCGGCGGAGGAAGAATTCCTAAACCCGGAGAGATTTCTCTGGCTTCCAGGGGCGTTCTGTTCCTGGATGAATTACCCGAGTTTCAGAAAAACAGTATAGAGGTTTTAAGGCAGCCGCTGGAGGAACGGAAAATTACGATCTCCAGACTGCACGGCGCCTGCGAATTCCCGGCGGATTTTATGCTCGTAGCCGCGATGAATCCGTGCAAATGCGGCTACTATCCCGACCGGAGCCGCTGTACCTGTATGGAGCCGCAGATCAGGCAGTATCTGAGCAGAATCTCAAAGCCATTGCTGGACAGGATCGATATCTGCGCAGAAGCGGTTCCGATGAAGTATGAGGAATTGAAGGGCAGAGGCGAGGGAGAGCCCTCCAGTGCCATACGGGAGCGGGTCGAGGCTGCAAGGATTATTCAGAGACAGCGGCTGAAAGACAGCGGAATCTATTTTAACAGTGCAATGAACGGGGCACAGATCAGAGCATTCTGCAGTCTGGATCAGAAGGAACAGGCGTTTTTAAAACGTATCTTTGAGCACATGGGACTCAGTGCGCGCGGATATGGAAAAATTCTGAAGGTGGCCAGAACCATCGCGGATCTGGCCGGCAGCAGCGAAATAAAAAAAGAACATCTGGCGGAAGCAGCGGGGCTTCGCGGCCTGGAGGAAAAATACTGGGGAGGCAGCCATTATGATATCACATAAGGAGCGTCAGTATCTCTGCTGGTTTTTATCTGTGCCCGGGATCGGTGCGGTCACCGGAATGCGTATAGCTAAACAGTTTAAAAGCTTCGAGGAGATATATAATATAGAAGGAAAAAATCTGGAACAGGCAGGTCTCCTCAGGCCGAAGGTGGCTGCCGCATTTGATGCGGAAAAGTGCAGTCTGGACAAGCGAAAAAGAGAACTGGAGCAGCTGGAAAAGGAGGGCATCCGGCTGGTTGCATTCTTAGATGAGAATTATCCCAAACGTCTGCTTCAGATTCCCGATTATCCGGTTGGCCTCTTTGTCCGGGGCGGGCTTCCGGATGAGGAACGGCCTGCGGCGGCTGTGATTGGGGCCAGGGACTGTACCAATTACGGAAGACAGGAAGCGGAATCTGTGGCTGCGGAGCTGGCCAGAGCCGGAGTTCAGATTATCAGCGGCCTCGCTTATGGAATTGACAGCGCCGGCCACAGAGGGGCGCTGAAGGCCGGCGGGAGAACATTCGGCGTGCTGGGGTGCGGGATTAAGATCTGTTATCCGAGAGAGAATTACGGACTCTACGAACGCATGTGCCGTCAGGGCGGCGTCCTTTCAGAGTGGATGCCCTGGGAACCGCCGCAGCAGAAGAATTTCCCCATAAGAAACCGGATTATCAGCGGCCTCTCTGATGTGCTCCTTGTGATGGAAGCCAGACAAAAGAGCGGATCTTTAATTACAGCTGGAATTGGACTGGAACAGGGAAAAGAAATTTTTGCTCTTCCGGGACGTGTCTCCGACCCGCTGAGCGAAGGCTGCAACCGGTTGATTTCTGAGGGTGCGGGCGTTCTTTTGGGGCCGGAGGAGGTGCTGGAATATCTCGCCTTGAAGGCTGGTAAAATATTAAGAGTTCATGAAAAAAATGAGAACGGGCTTGCCAAAAAAGAAAAAATGGTGTATAGTTGCCTCGATTTGCAACCGAAGGGGTTAGAAGAGATTGTGATCTTAAGCGGACTGTCTGTAAGTGAATGTATCGGCACACTTCTGGATCTGGAGCTGGGCGGTTATGTGGTTCAGACATCCCATCAATATTATGGTAAGAGATTATAGGCGAGGAGTTTTGTATGGCGAATTGTTTAGTTATTGTGGAGTCACCCGCGAAGGTGAAAACGATTAAAAAATTTTTGGGAACGAGCTATGAGGTTGATGCGTCAAACGGTCATGTAAGAGACTTGCCTAAGAGCCAGCTGGGAATCAGCCCGGAACAGGATTTTGAACCGAAGTATATTACGATCCGGGGCAAAGGCGACATTCTTGCGAAGCTTCGCAAGGAAGTGAAAAAAGCAGATAAGATTTATCTCGCAACGGACCCTGACCGTGAGGGGGAGGCGATTTCCTGGCATCTGGTAAAGGCACTAAAGCTGGATGAGCAGAAGGATAAACAGGTATACAGAATCAGCTTCAACGAGATTACAAAAAATGCGGTGAAGGCTTCTTTGAAGACGCCGAGAGAGATTGATATGGATCTTGTGGACGCGCAGCAGACGAGAAGAATCCTGGACCGTATGGTTGGATATATGATCAGCCCGATACTCTGGGCGAAGGTAAAGCGGGGCCTTAGTGCCGGCCGCGTTCAGTCGGTGGCGCTCCGCATGATCTGCGACCGGGAAGAGGAGATTAACGCCTTTATTCCGGAAGAGTACTGGAACCTTGAGGCGGATTTAAAACAGCCGGGAAGCAAGAAGGCTCTGGCAGCCAAGTTCTACGGCAATAAAGACGGAAAGATTGCGATCCGCAATAAAGAAGAACTGGATGGCATCTTAAAGGAACTGGAAGGCTGCGATTACGTTGTGGATGAGGTGAAGAACGGAGAGCGGATCAAGAAGGCGCCAATCCCCTTTACGACCAGTACGCTGCAGCAGGAAGCTTCCAAAGTACTGAACTTTTCCACACAGAAGACGATGCGTCTGGCCCAGCAGCTGTATGAAGGCGTGGAGGTGAAAGGACACGGAACTGTCGGTCTCATTACTTACCTGCGTACCGATTCTACCAGAATCGCTGAGGAAGCTGATACGGCGGCGAGAGCATTTATCGAGGCGCAGTACGGCAGCAAATACGTGGCAAGCGGAGAACAGGCGAAGAAGAGCGGAGCCAAAATCCAGGATGCGCACGAGGCGATCCGTCCCACAGACATCAGTCTGACACCGGTCATTGTCAAAGAATCGCTTCAGAGGGATTTATTCCGTCTCTATCAGCTGATCTGGAAACGCTTTGCGGCAAGCCGTATGCAGCCGGCTGTTTATGAGACGACATCCGTTAAGGTAGCGGCAGGCGATTACTGCTTTACATTAGCGGCTTCAAAGCTGGCTTTTGACGGATTCATGTCAGTTTATATCCAGGAAGACGATAAAGAAGAGAGCAGCGCCCTTCTGGGCCGGCTGGAGAAGGGAAGCGTCCTAACCCTCGAAAAGCTGGACAGCAGTCAGCACTTTACGCAGCCGCCGGCACATTTTACTGAGGCGTCACTGGTAAAGGCGATGGAAGAACAGGGAATCGGCCGTCCAAGTACGTACGCACCGACGATTACGACGATCATTGCCAGACGCTATGTGGCTAAGGAAAATAAAAATCTTTATGTGACAGAGCTTGGTGAAGTCGTGAACAGTATGATGAAGCAGAGCTTCCCCAGCATCGTCGATATCACCTTTACCGCTAATTTAGAATACCTTCTCGATAAAGTGGGAGACGGCTCCGTTCCGTGGAAGACTGTGGTACGCAATTTCTACCCGGATTTAAAGGAAGCAGTGGATAAGGCGGAAGTCGAACTGGAGTCAGTAACCATTGCGGATGAAGTGACCGAGGAGATCTGTGAACTCTGCGGCCGGAACATGGTAATCAAATACGGTCCCCACGGCAAATTCCTGGCGTGTCCCGGATTCCCGGAGTGTAAGAATACAAAGCCGTATCTGGAGAAGATCGGTGTTCCGTGTCCCAAGTGCGGGAAGGACGTGGTCATTAAGAAGACAAAGAAGGGCAGAATCTATTACGGATGCGAAGCCAATCCGGAATGCGATTTTATGTCCTGGCAGAGACCTTCCACTGAGAAATGTCCGAAATGTGGCTCTTATATGGTCGAAAAAGGCAATAAACTGCTTTGCTCCAACGAACAATGCGGTTACAGTACAAGCAAAAATACAAAATAGAATAATTATTAAGAAAATCGAAAATCTTCAAAAAATGATTGTTATTTTGACGGAATAGTGTTAATATTTAAATATTAAAGGGGTATTTTGAGCTTTCCTACAAATTCTTAAGGAGGTTTTCGGTTATGAGTGTTCAATTGTTGGACAAAACTAGGAAAATTAACAAGTTATTGCATAACAACAACTCGCACAAAGTAGTATTTAACGATATCTGTGAAGTGCTCAGCGAGATATTAAATTCTAATATTCTCGTGATCAGCAAAAAAGGAAAGGTATTAGGCGTTGCGATCAGCCCTGATGTGGAAGAGATTCAGGAACTGATTGCAGATACGGTCGGCGGCTATGTGGACGGTATGCTGAATGAGCGTCTGCTTGGCATCCTTTCCACCAAGGAGAATGTGAACCTTGAAACCCTTGGATTCACGGGAGACAATATCCGCAAGTACCAGGCGATCATCACACCGATTGATATTGCGGGAGAACGCCTGGGAACACTGTTTATCTACAAGTCAGATGCCCAGTACGATATTGACGATATCATCCTCAGTGAATACGGAACGACCGTTGTAGGCCTCGAGATGATGAGATCGGTTAATGAGGAGAACGCTGAGGAGACGAGAAAGGTTCAGATCGTAAAATCCGCGATCAGCACCCTGTCATTTTCAGAACTGGAGGCGATCACTCATATTTTCGATGAACTGGATGGAAACGAGGGAATCCTGGTAGCCAGCAAGATCGCGGACCGTGTCGGAATTACCCGTTCGGTCATTGTCAATGCGCTCAGAAAGTTTGAGAGTGCAGGAGTGATTGAGTCGCGTTCTTCCGGTATGAAGGGGACTTATATCAAAGTCTTAAACGATGTGGTATTCGATGAACTGAAGGCGATTAAAGCAGGAAACGGCAAGGGGATTCAGGCTCACAGAGAGATAAAAGAATCGTAAATGATCTGTTTGGCAAAAAGAAGCGGCGAAGAAAAACTGCTTCTTTTTTTTACGAAACTATGAAAAAAATTGTCATTAAAAGTAAAAAATAACTTGCACAGGGATTAAAGTTATGCTATACTAGCTAGGCTTACAAAAAATCACGTTTGCGGATTCTGGAGGAAGGTGCCGGATTTCCGGTCTCCTTGGAAGCAAGAGAAGCAGACGGAAGAAAAACCAAATGGAGGTAATAACATGAGCGTTATTTCAATGAAACAGCTGTTAGAAGCTGGTGTACATTTCGGTCACCAGACAAGAAGATGGAACCCTAAGATGGCTCCATACATCTACACAGAGAGAAACGGCATCTACATCATCGACTTACAGAAGTCTGTTGTAAAAGTAGACGAGGCTTACAAAGCCGTAGCCGACATTGCTGCTGAAGGCGGCAAGATCCTTTTTGTAGGAACCAAGAAGCAGGCTCAGGATGCGATCAAGACAGAAGCAGAGCGCTGCGGTATGTACTATGTAAATGAGAGATGGCTGGGCGGTATGCTTACAAACTTCAAGACAATCCAGTCCAGAATTGCAAGATTAAAACAGATTGAAACCATGTCCGAAGATGGAACATTTGATGTTCTTCCTAAGAAGGAAGTAATTGCTCTCAAGAAAGAATGGGAGAAACTGGAGAAAAACCTCGGCGGAATCAAGGAAATGAAGAAGATTCCGGATGCTATCTTTGTTGTAGATCCTAAGAAAGAGAGAATCTGCGTTCAGGAAGCTCATACACTGGGGATTCCGTTAATCGGCATTGCTGATACAAACTGTGATCCGGAAGAGCTTGACTTCGTGATTCCGGGTAATGATGATGCAATCAGAGCCGTTAAGCTGATCGTATCCAAGATGGCGGACGCAGTAATTGAGGCAAACCAGGGCGAGGCAACAGCTGAAGAAGCAGAAGCAGCTCAGGATTTCGAAGAGGCTGTAGAGGCTTAATTGTTCAGGCAGATGAATGCTTCGGCCGGCTGTGATAAGCGGGTTGAAGCATTTTTCGATTTATGGGGAGACGGAGTCCGAACCACGGCATTGCATGCTGAGGCAGATTAGGAAGAAGTTCCCTGTAGACCAGGAAACGAAAACCTGTATAATATGAATAACGAGAAGAATATGGAGGGAAATCAAATGGCAGCAGTTACGGCTGGAATGGTAAAAGAGTTAAGAGAAATGACCGGTGCAGGCATGATGGATTGTAAGAAGGCACTTGCGGCAACGGATGGAGATATGGAAAAGGCTGTTGAATTTTTAAGAGAAAAAGGACTTGCAGCTGCATCCAAGAAGGCAGGAAGAATCGCAGCAGAAGGTATCGTAAAGACTCTTGTAAGCGAAGATGGAAAGTCTGCAGCGATTGTTGAAGTAAACAGCGAGACTGACTTCGTGGCTAAGAATGCGCAGTTCCAGGGCTATGTTGCTGATGTGGCATCTCAGGTACTTGCCAGCAGCGCAGCTGACATGGAAGCGTTCATGGCAGAGCCGTGGGCAAAGGATACATCCCTGACAGTGGCTCAGGAATTATCCAGCCAGATCGCAATCATCGGCGAGAATATGAACATCAGAAGATTTGAGAAGATTGCAACAGACGGCGTTGTTATTGACTATATCCACGGCGGCGGCAGAATCGGCGTTCTGGTGGAAGCTTCTGCTGAAGTTGTCAATGATGAAGTAAAAGAAGCTTTAAAAAACGTTGCAATGCAGATCGCAGCGCTGACACCAAAGTATGTGAAGAGAGACGAGATTCCGCAGGAATTCGTTGAGCATGAGACTGAGATCTTAAAGGTTCAGGCTAAGAACGAGAATCCGGACAAGCCGGATGCAATCATCGAGAAGATGATCATTGGCCGTCTGAACAAGGAATTAAAAGAATTCTGTCTGTTAGACCAGGCTTACGTAAAAGATGGTGATTTAACTGTTGCTAAATACTTAGAGCAGGTTTCCAAAGAGGTTGGCGGAAAGATCGAACTGAAGAAGTTTGTTCGGTTTGAAACCGGCGAAGGTCTTGAGAAAAAAGAAGAGGATTTTGCTGCAGAAGTTGCAAAACAGATGCAGTAACAGATTCCACCGAGCAAGGGCAAGGCGGACTTATCAGATTCCGCCGGGCGCGAGCGAGGGGACTTTCCAAGAAAAGAGGATTCAGGGGGGAATCCCATGGGTATCCATGGGATTTTTCTGTAGAGACAGTGTCCGTTTAACGCCTACAGATGTTTCTGGATTAGACGGACATTTCACCCTTTTCCCGGGATCAGGGCAGGAGAGACTATTGATATTCCGCAGAACGCAGGGGCGGAAGCCTGTAAGCTTCCGTCCGGGCTGCGCGAAGGAAACCTTATACCAAAGGAGTTGACACAATGGCTAAATATATTTTTAAACGTATCATCATGGCGATTGTAACAATATTTGCGGTTGCATCTGTTACATTTTTCGTTATGAACATGGTACCCGGCGGCCCTTTCATGTCAGAGAAGGCCATAAGTCCTCAGGCACAGGCTGCATTGAATGAGAAATACGGTCTTGACAAGCCTTTAGGCGAACAGTATGTTACATACATGAAAGATCTTCTTCACGGGAATCTTGGCCTGAGCGTAAAGCAGAGGGGCCGTACCGTGAACATGATCATCGCATCGAAATTTCCGGTGTCCGCAAGAGTTGGCGGCATCGCTATTTTAACGGCAGTTCTGGTGGGCGTTCCATTGGGAAGTATTGCCGCCTTTAAACGAGGGACGATCGTGGATGACATCATAATCGTATTCAGTACGTGTGGAATTGCGATTCCCAGTTTCGTAATCTGTACGATCCTGATGTATGTCCTGAGTCTGAAGCTGGGGCTTCTGCCTACGTACGGACTGGCATCGTGGAAAAATTACATCATGCCGGTAATAGCGCTGGCACTGTATCCGTCATCTTATATCGCACGTCTGATGCGCTCTTCCATGCTGGATGTCATGGGTCAGGACTACATGAGAACAGCTCGCGCAAAGGGACTTTCTCAGGTAATCAGTATTTTCAAGCATGCGCTTCGTAACGCAATTCTTCCTGTAGTTACGTATTTGGGACCGCTTCTTGCCTATACGGTAACGGGAAGCTTTATCGTTGAGAAGATCTTCACGATTCCGGGTCTGGGCTCTGAATTTATCGGCTCTATCACAGGACGTGATTACCCGCTGATCATGGGAACTACCATATTCCTTGCCTCATTGATGGTTGTGATGAACGTTATCGTAGACGTTGCCTACAAACTCATCGATCCGCGTATTAATCTTAAATAGAAAGGAGAAAGAAGATGTCAAATAATAAATTATCATTACAGCTTAACGTAGACGACTTTCTCCCGGCAAGTGACGAGGAAAAAGAGAGTCTTACCGTCCTCCGCAAGAGCGTTGGCTTCTGGCAGGATGGAATACGGCGTTTAAAGAAAAACAAGATTGCCATGGTCAGCCTGGTAGTTATCATTTTTGTATTCATTTTTTCATTCCTGGTACCGCAGTTCTATCCATACAGCTATGAGCAGCAGATTCGCGGAAGCGAGAATCTGGCGCCCATGCAGTATTCAGAGAAGGAACTGGAGGCAAAGGCAGCGGGAGAGAGCGTATTCCCGCATGTCCTGGGAACGGATAATCTGGGACGTGACTATGCGGTCCGTGTCATGATGGGCAGCCGGGTCTCCCTTACCGTAGGTCTTGTAGCTTCCGCCATCATCCTGCTGATCGGATCCCTTTACGGCTCCATTGCCGGTTTCTTTGGCGGCTGGGTCGATATGATTATGATGCGTATCGTTGATATGATCTACACGGTCCCTGACATTCTGATCATCGTTCTTTTGTCGGTTGCATTTGACCAGCCGCTGAAGGCGCTGGCGCAAAAGCCGGGATTTGAATGGATCCAGGTCATCGGTGTTAACTTAATCAGTATTTTCGTGGTGTTTGCCCTTCTGTACTGGGTTGGTATGGCGCGAATTGTTCGAAGCCAGATCCTCATATTGAAGGAACAGGAATACGTGACTGCGGCCAGGGCACTGGGTGCTTCCAACGGCCGTATCATCCGGAAACACTTACTGACAAACTGTATTGGTACTCTGATTGTTACTACAACACTGCAGATTCCGTCTTCCATCTTTACAGAGAGCTTCTTAAGCTTCCTGGGCCTTGGTGTTGCTGCGCCGATGCCTTCTCTGGGAAGCCTTGCCAGTGCTGCGTTAAACGGTCTGCAGTCCTATCCGCACCGTTTGTTTGCACCTGCACTTGCGATTTCCATCATCATTTTAAGTTTTAACTTGCTGGGTGACGGTCTGCGCGATGCATTTGACCCGAAACTCAAAGACTAAAGGAGGAGAGATACAATGAGCGAGTATTTGGTAAATATCAAAAATGAACGCCTTTCTTTCTTTACTCCTGCAGGTGAAGTAAAGGCATTAAATGATGTGTCTCTTCATTTAAAAGAAGGCGAAGTGCTGGGGATTGTTGGTGAATCCGGTTCCGGTAAGTCTGTAACTGCATACAGCTTAATGGGAATTACCGCATATCCGGGCCGTCTGATCGGCGGTTCTCTGGAATTCAACGGCCATCAGATCGAAAAAATGTCGGAAAAGGAACTGAGAAAAGTCCGTGGAAATGAGATTTCCATTATTTTCCAGGATCCCATGACCAGTCTGAACCCGGTTTATTCCATTGGCAATCAGATCCGTGAGGTTATCATGCTTCATACGGATAAGAATAAACAGCAGGCGAATGAACGGGCCAAGGAGCTTCTGACTCTCGTTGGAATCAATGAGCCGGAGAAGCGTTTAAAGCAGTATCCTCACGAGTTGTCAGGCGGTATGCGCCAGCGTGTTATGATCGCGATCGCCCTTGCCTGTGAGCCGAAGCTTTTAATTGCAGATGAGCCGACGACGGCTCTGGATGTTACCATCCAGGCGCAGATTCTTGAGCTTATGATGGATTTAAAAGAAAAGCTGGGCATGGCTATTATCATGATTACACATGACCTGGGTGTTGTTGCCAACATGTGTGACAGAATTGCGGTTATGTATGCCGGTAAGGTTGTAGAATACGGTACCACGGATGATATTTTCTACCGTCCATCCCATGAATACACAAAGGGGCTGATCCGGAGTATTCCGAAGCTGACGGAAAAAGAGCATAACAAGCTGGTTCCTATCGAGGGAAGCCCTGTCGATATGCTGAATCCGCCTGCGGGATGTCCGTTTGCACCGCGATGCCGCGCCTGCATGAAGATCTGTTTAAGAGAGATGCCTCCATATACGGATCTGTCTGATGTCCATTACAGTGCATGCTGGCTGATGCAGAAGAAAGAATTTGATAAACAGCAGGATTCCAAGACACAGAAGGGGGATGCATGATGGAAGATAAGTATCTGGTAGAAGTAAAACACTTACAGCAGTATTTCCCGGTTGCAGGAAGTAAGCTTTTTGAAAAGAAGGTTGTAAAAGCGGTCGATAACGTCTCCTTTGGTATTCGCAAGGGTGAGACGCTCGGTCTGGTAGGAGAGTCCGGCTGCGGTAAGACGACGACCGGCCGTACGCTGCTTCGTTTATATGAACCGACGGATGGCACGATTCTCTATGACGGCAAGGATATCACCCACGTGAATATGCTTCCGTACCGCCGTAAAATGCAGATCGTGTTCCAGGATCCGTATGCGAGTCTCGATCCGCGTATGACCGTCGAGGATATTGTCGGTGAAGCGATCGATATCCATCGCCTGGCGGCCAATAAGAAGGACCGTCATGAAAGAATCTTATCCGTGCTCTCCACGGTAGGCTTAAATTCCGAGCATGCGAACCGCTATCCTCACGAGTTCTCAGGCGGACAGCGTCAGCGTGTCGGTATCGCCCGTGCCCTGGCGGTGAATCCGGAGTTCATCGTATGCGACGAGCCTGTGTCCGCTCTGGATGTGTCCATCCAGGCCCAGGTTGTCAACATGTTTGAACAGCTGCAGGAGGAACTGGGACTGACCTATCTTTTCATTGCACATGATTTATCAATTGTAAAACATATATCAAACCGGATCGGAGTGATGTATTTAGGCAAGCTGGTGGAGCTGGCTGACAGCTATGAGCTGACCTTCCACAGCGTACACCCCTATACCAAGAGCTTAATTTCCGCTATTCCGATTGCTGATCCGGAGACCAGCAGAAAATCTAAGAGAATTGTTCTGGAAGGCGACGTGCCAAGCCCGGTTAACCCGCCGAGCGGCTGCCGCTTCCGTACCCGCTGTCCGTATGCCGACGAGCTCTGTGCAGCGGAAGAGCCGCAGTGGAAGGAAGTTTCCACAGGTCACTATGCGGCGTGCCACCACCTGGACAAAGTAAATTAATTTTTAATTGCTATTCCTGAGGTTTTGTGGTATGCTAAAAGACAAATCAGCACAGTAGTCAGGTAAAGTATTGCTGTGCTAATTTGAATAAATTCTTTAGAGGAGGAATTGATATGAAAAAAACAGCACTTGTATTAGCAGCTGTTATGGCAACCGGTATGATTCTTACCGCCTGTGGAGGCAATAAGACCGCTGATGCGCCAACAACAAAAGCTGCCGATACCACAACAACAGCTGCTGCCGCAGAGGGCGAGACTGCTGCACCGGCTGAAAATGGAGGCGCTGGCCTTGACCTTGCAGTTCAGATCGGACCTGATCCTGAGACTGTTGATCCGGCTTTAAACAGCGCAGTAGACGGCGGAAACATGATTCTTCATGCCTTTGAGACTCTGATGAGCGTTGACTCAGAGAACAAGATTGTTCCAGGGCAGGCTGAATCCATGGAAGTTTCTGATGATGGACTTACCTATACCTTCCATCTTCGCAAAGGCTTAAAGTGGAGTGACGGAACACCTCTTACAGCGAATGACTTCGTATATTCCTGGAAGAGACTTGCAGATCCGAACACAGCTGCACCGTATGCTATGGATATGCTTGGCTACGTAAAAGGCTACAAAGAAGCATCTGAAGGTAATTTAGACGCACTTGGAGTATCCGCACCGGATGATGATACATTCGTTGTCGAGATGGCATCTCCATGTGTATATTTCTCCAAGCTGATTACACACGGCTCCATGGTTCCTGTTCAGCAGGCAACGATTGAAGCAAACGGCGATCAGTGGACTTTAACACCAGAGACCTATATTTCCAACGGTCCGTTAAAGATGATCGAGTGGGTACCAGGTTCCCATATTACGTTTGCAAAGAATGAGAACTACTGGAATGCAGATAAGGTTACAGTTAATACTTTAAAGTTTGTCCTGATGGAAGATTCCAATGCTGCTTACAGTGCATATCAGACTGGTGAAGTATCCATGATCAAGCACGTTCCTACAGAAGAAGTTCCGAGCCTGCGCGGCAACGAAGATTTCCATGTAGATCCTTTAATGGGTACATATTATATCAGCTTCCAGACAGAAAAAGAACCGTTTAACAACCCGGATGTACGTATGGCATTAAGCCTTGCCATCGACCGTGATTACGTTGCCAACACAGTTATGCAGGGAACCTATTCCCCGGCAACCAACTTTGTTGGACCTGGCCTTTCTGACGCAGAAGCCGGTTCTTCCTTCGAAGAGGTTACACGTAAGAACAACGGCGGAGACTTCTTCAACGTAACGGATCACGACGCTGATGTTGCAAAAGCAAAAGAATTACTTGCCAATGCAGGATATCCGGACGGCGCAGGCTTCCCGACCATCGAATATATGACCAACGATGCCGGCTACCACAAACCACTGGCTGAGTACTTACAGAGCTGCTGGAAAGAATCCCTTGGCATTAACATGGATATCAAGGTTGTTGAGTGGTCTACCTTTACACCAACCCGTCGTGCAGGCGATTTCCAGGTTGCACGTAACGGCTGGGTATATGACTACGATGATCCTTCCAACATGCTGAACTTAATGATTACCGGCGGCGGAAACAACGACGGTAAGTACAGCAATCCGGAAGTTGACAAGATGTTAAACGATGCCAACTCCACAGCTGATGTTGCAGAGCATTATGCAAAGCTGCATGAAGCAGAGAACATGATCCTTGCAGACGCAGCGATGGCTCCGATTGCTTACTACAACGATTTCTATTTACAGGATCCGAAGTTAAAAGGAACATGGCATTCTCCATACGGCTACTGGTTCTTCCAGTATGCGACAATGGATTAATTATCTGACGTAAATGAATAACAAGGTCCCCGGAAGAGGTGAGAACTTCTTACGGGGACTTTTTTCCGTCATGGGAAGAGCGTTCTCTTTCCGCAGAAAACTTTCTCTTTCCAACCAAAAAGAAATATGCTATAATCATTCATGACAATACCAAAGCGGAAAACGCTTCAATAACAGGAGAATGATAGCTATGAATCCAAGACGTGTATTACTGAAATTAAGCGGTGAAGCCCTTGCCGGACCGAATAAAACAGGCTTCGATGAAGAGACTGTGAAGGAAGTAGCGCGGCAGGTTAAGATATCCGTGGATGCTGGTGTCGAGGTAGGCATCGTCATTGGCGGAGGCAACTTCTGGAGGGGAAGGACGAGCAATGCCATCGACCGTACCAAGGCAGATCAGATCGGAATGCTTGCCACGGTTATGAACTGCATCTATGTATCTGAGATCTTCCGGTGTGCCGGGATGACGACTCAGATTCTGACACCGTTTGAGTGCGGCTCCATGACAAAGCTTTTTTCCAAGGACAGAGCAAACAAGTATTTTGAAAAGGGAATGGTGGTCTTTTTTGCAGGCGGTACCGGCCATCCTTACTTTTCTACCGATACCGGAATCGCTCTTAGGGCTATCGAGATGGAAGCGGACTGCATCCTTCTTGCTAAAGCGATTGACGGCGTTTACGACAGCGATCCGAAGATCAATCCGGAAGCGAAGAAATACGATGAGATATCCATACAGGAAGTGATTGATAAGCAGCTGGGTGTGATTGATCTGACAGCCTCCATCATGTGTATGGAGAACCGCATGCCATTAGCGGTATTCAGTCTGAATGAAAAAGACAGCATTGCTGACGCGATGCAGGGGAAAATAAACGGCACAATTGTGACCGCATAAACTAGGAGGACAATATGCAGGAGAGTTTACAGGTTTACGAGGACAAGATGAATAAGACATTAGAGGTGCTGGAGAGCGACTATATGACGATCCGCGCAGGACGTGCAAACCCGCATGTGCTTGATAAAATCAAGGTGGATTATTACGGAACTCCCACACCGCTTCAGCAGGTGGGCAACATCAATGTTCCGGAAGCCCGCATGATTATTATTCAGCCATGGGAAAAGAGCCTCTTAAAGGCGATTGAAAAAGCCATTCTGACTTCTGATCTGGGTATCAACCCGACCAACGACGGCAGCGTTATCCGCCTCGTTTTCCCGGAACTGACCGAGGAACGCAGAAAAGAACTGGTGAAGGACGTCAAAAAGAAAGGTGAGGCAGCGAAGGTTGCTGTTCGCAATATCCGCCGTGACGGCAATGATTACTTTAAGAAACTGCAGAAGGCAGATGAGATTTCTGAGGACGACTTGGCAGAGGCGGAGGAAGATATTCAGAAATTAACGGATAAGATGATTGGGAAGATCGATAAAGCGATCGAAGCGAAGTCAAAGGAACTTCTTACCGTATAACAGATAGAACCGGGGCAGGCATGATTCCGCCGCACGCAAGTGAGGGGGATTTTCAAAGTGCCTGTCCTGTTTATGTTTCATACCATTCCGGCTGTTGTGCGATTCGGGATTACCTGTGGAGCCGGAGTGCGGATTGGAAGGAAGAAGGAGAAAATAATGGAAGTGAATATAGATAATATGGTAATTCCGGACCATGTCGCCATCATTTTAGACGGCAACGGACGCTGGGCGAAGAAACGCGGCCTGCCCAGAAGCATGGGCCATAAGGAAGGCTGTGTGGTGGTGGAACGTACCGTTGAGGATGCGGCCAGAATTGGAATCAAGTATCTGACTGTCTACGGCTTTTCCACAGAGAACTGGAAGCGTTCCGGTGAGGAAGTGGGAGCGCTGATGCAGCTGTTCCGCTACTATATGGTAAGACTCTTAAAGATCGCCAAGACGAACAATGTCCGTGTGCGGATGATCGGTGAGCGAAGCCGTTTCGATCAGGATATCATCGACGGCATTAACCGTCTGGAGAGAGAGACTGAGAACAATACGGGACTGACCTTCGTGATCGCCGTTAATTACGGCGGCCGGGACGAGATCGTGCGGGCGGCCAGAAAGATTATGAAAGATACGGCAGATGGGAAGATTACTCCGGATCAGATGGATGAGGCAGTGTTCTCCTCTTATCTCGATACGGCGGAGATTCCGGATCCGGATCTTTTGATCCGTACCAGCGGGGAACTGCGCCTGTCCAACTACCTGCTGTGGCAGCTGGCTTATACAGAGCTGTATGTGACGGACTGCTATTGGCCTGATTTCAATAAAGAAGAACTGAAAAAGGCGATTGCTGCGTACAATAGTAGAGACAGAAGATTTGGAGGAGTGAAATAGTCCGAAGGGAGGAAGCGCGATGTTTACAACCAGATTGATTAGCGGAATTGTCCTGGTTCTGATCGCCCTTGTCGTTGTGGGAAGCGGGGGAATGATTCTTTTTGCTGCGACCGTGGCCATTTCCATGATAGGGTTGTTTGAATTATATCGTGTTATGAAGATACAGAAGAATGTGATCGGAGTTATGGGATATCTGACTGTGGTATCCTATTATGGGCTTTTGTGGTTCCACGGAGAGCAGTACATGATGCTGATGTCCATTGCATTTCTTATGATACTGATGACCATCTATGTCTTTACGTTCCCCAAATATAAGACGGAGGAAGTGACGGTAGCGTTCTTCGGCGTCTTTTATGTGGCGGTTATGCTGTCTTATCTGTACCAGGTTCGTGTAATGGCGGATGGAAAGTATCTGGTCTGGCTGATCTTTTTGAGCTCCTGGGGCTGCGACACCTGCGCATACTGCGTAGGAATGCTGATCGGCAGGCATAAACTGGCGCCGGTTTTGAGTCCCAAGAAATCAATTGAGGGGGCAGTCGGAGGCGTGGCGGGAGCGGCGCTTCTGGGATTCCTTTACGCGACAGTGTTCGGCGCCTCCATGGCGGAAGTGCAGAACCCTCAAGTAGCCTGCGCGCTGGCCTGTGCCATTGCGGCGGTGATTTCCCAGATCGGCGATCTGGCGGCATCTGCGATAAAACGCAATCATCAGGTGAAGGATTACGGCCATCTGATTCCGGGACACGGCGGCATTCTGGACCGGTTTGACAGTATGCTGTTTACGGCGCCGGCCATATTCTTTGCAGTGACTTTTCTGCGATAAGATAATACGAAACAGGTATGATGCGAATACGATAAAAGGAGCGAAACAGCGGCATGAAAAAGATTGCAGTTCTGGGTTCAACCGGTTCGATCGGAACACAGACTCTGGAAGTGGTAAGAGCTCAGAAGGATATAGAAGTAACCGCTCTGGCGGCCGGAAGTAATATCACGCGTCTGGAAGAACAGATCCGGGAATTTCATCCGGAGATCGTCTGTGTGTGGGAAGAAGAAAGGGCGAAGGAGCTTGCCCTGGCGGTTAAGGATATGCCGGTAAAGGTCGTATACGGGATGGAAGGACTCATCGAAGCGGCTGTGGATACGGAAGCGGAGATCGTGGTGACGGCTATCGTAGGCATGATCGGTATACGGCCTACCATCGCGGCCATGGAGGCGGGAAAGGATATTGCGCTCGCCAACAAGGAGACGCTGGTGACAGCCGGCCATATTATTATGCCTCTGGCAAAGGAAAAGGGTGTAAAGATTTTACCTGTAGACAGTGAGCACAGCGCTATTTTTCAGAGCCTGAACGGGGAAGATAAAAAAGCAGTACATAAGATACTCTTAACCGCGTCGGGCGGACCGTTCCGTGGAAAGACGAGAGAGGAACTGAAAATGGTGCGCCTTGAGGATGCCTTAAAGCACCCTAACTGGTCGATGGGAAGAAAAATCACCATTGATTCCTCCACAATGGTCAACAAGGGCCTGGAGGTGATGGAGGCGCACTGGTTATTTGACGTCTCCATGGATCAGGTGCAGGTTGTGGTTCAGCCTCAGAGTGTCATCCATTCCATGGTGCAGTTCGACGATGGTGCGGTGATTGCGCAGCTGGGAACACCCGATATGAAGCTGCCGATTCAGTATGCTCTTTACTACCCGGAACGCCGTTTCCTGGCGGGAGAGCGGCTGGATTTCTGGAGTATCGGACAGATTACATTTGAAAAGCCGGACATGGAAAATTTTCCGGGGCTTGCCCTGGCTTATGAGGCAGGAAGGATCGGCGGAACCATGCCGACGGTATTCAATGCGGCCAATGAACGGGCCGTTGCAAAATTTTTAAACAGAGAAATTTCTTATCTTACCATCACGGATATGATAGAGGGGGCTATGAAAGGGCATACTGTGAAAGAGAATCCATCTGTAGATGAGATTCTGGAAGCAGAGGCTTCGGCTTATGACTATATAGAAAGCAGGTGGTAGATTGTCCAGCATTATCGTAGCGGTTCTTGTATTTGGACTGATTGTGCTGATTCACGAATTAGGGCACTTTTTATTTGCAAAACTTAACGGCATTTCCGTTGTGGAATTTTCCATTGGTATGGGACCGAGGCTGTTCCATGTCAAAAAAGGGGAGACGACGTACTCCTTAAAGCTGCTGCCGATCGGGGGCTCCTGTATGATGCTCGGTGAGGACGAGGAGAATCCGGCGGAGGGCGCTTTTCAGAATGCAAGCATTCCGGGCAGAATGGCGGTTATCGCGGCCGGTCCGGTCTTTAACTTTATACTCGCTTTTTTCCTGGCACTGATTCTGGTTGGGATGGGCGGATACAACGTCACTCAGATTAAGGAGGTCACGGAAGGCTCGCCGGCTTACGAAGCGGGACTTAAGCCGGGGGATGTGATTACCGGCGTGAATGAGGAGAAGATGACGGTTTACGGAGATTATATCCTTTACCGCATGTTAAAACCGGATGAGAAGATGAGCCGGGTGTCCTATGAGCGGACGGACGCGCAGACTGGCAGAAAAGAGCGGGGCACGGTTCTTGTGACACCGGAGTTTAATGAAGAATACAACCAGTATATGATAGGGATCTCTGTGTCGCCGGTCAATGTCCGGACGTCTTCGTTCCTGGAACTGGTGAAATACGGGGCCTATGAAGTGAAATACGATATCACTGTGACCATCAAGAGTCTCGGTATGCTGTTGTCCGGAAAAGCCAGTGTCAATGACTTAAGCGGTCCGGTGGGAATCGTGGTTATGATCGATGATTCCGTAAAGGCAGGGCTGACGGTAAGTGTGATGGCAGCCATCATGAATGTGCTCAGCATGTGCATTCTTCTGAGTGCGAATCTGGGGATTATGAACCTTCTTCCGATTCCGGCGCTTGACGGAGGAAGACTTGTATTTTTAGTGATAGAAGCGGTTCGCGGTAAACGAATGGATCCGGAAAAAGAAGGCATGGTGAATTTAATCGGCATGATGGCGCTTATGGCTCTGATGGTGTTCGTTGTATTTAATGATATCAGCCGCTTTACGTAACAGCGGCATGGAACAGGAAAACGAAAAAAACAGTATACCGATGGAGGAAAGAGCGATGACGGACAGAAAACAGACGAAGACGGTTTCGATCGGAAACCGGAAGATTGGGGGAGGAAATCCCATTCTGATCCAGTCCATGTGCAATACAAAGACGGAGGATGCCGAAGCCACGGTGTCCCAGATTCTGGCGCTGGAGGAGGCTGGCTGCGATATTATCCGCGTGGCCGTACCGACCATGGAAGCGGCCGGGGCGCTGAAAGAGATTAAAAGGCAGATTCATATTCCGCTGGTGGCGGATATCCATTTCGACTACCGGCTGGCGTTGGCTGCGATTGAGAATGGTGCGGATAAGATCCGGATTAATCCTGGAAATATTGGGAGCGAAGAGCGGGTCAGGGCCGTTGTGGATAAGGCAAAGGAATATGGGATTCCCATCCGGGTCGGCGTAAACAGTGGTTCCCTTGAGAAGGAACTGCTGGAAAAGTATCATGGGGTGACGGCGGAAGGCATTGTAGAGAGCGCTCTTATGAAGGTGCGCATGATCGAGGAGATGGGATACGACAATCTGGTGATCAGCATCAAGTCCTCCGATGTGCTGATGTGCATCAAGGCCCATGAACTGATTGCGGAACAGACTGCTTATCCACTTCATGTGGGGATCACCGAGGCGGGAACTGTGCGCTCGGGAACGATTAAATCTTCTGTCGGGCTGGGCATTATCCTGCATCAGGGAATCGGTGATACGATCCGGGTTTCCCTGACCGGAGATCCGGTGGAAGAGGTGATGACTGCAAAGCAGATTCTAAAGACGCTGGGTCTGCGAAAGGGCGGAGTGGAGGTGGTCTCCTGTCCGACCTGCGGCCGGACCAGAATTGATCTTATATCCCTTGCGAACCGGGTGGAAGCCATGGTGACGGAGTTCGACCATCTCGACGTCAAGGTAGCCGTTATGGGCTGCGTGGTCAATGGTCCGGGGGAGGCGAAGGAAGCGGATCTCGGCGTTGCCGGAGGAATCGGTGAAGGCCTTCTCTTCCGTAAGGGGGAGATTATCCGGAAAGTCCCTGAAGAGAGCTTACTCGACGCTTTGAGAGAAGAGCTGATAAAGCTGGGATGAAAGCAGAACGTTTGGCAGAAAGCAACAGGTGATTGAATGACAAAAGCATTTTTGGATGTATTTCCAAATCTGAATATCACGGATGAACTGCGGGAGCTTTTAAATCTGGTGGAAGTTGAGAAGGTCACTTCCACCAGGGATAGAAGCTCTATTCGCGTTTATATCGTGAGCCCCAGACTGATCCACAAACAGAATATCTACGGACTGGAGAAGGGCATTAAGGACCAGCTCTTTCCCTCCAAACAGGTATCGATTAAAATTATCGAGAAATTCCGCCTGTCCGGTCAGTACACGCCGGAGAAGCTGTTAGCCGTGTACCGGGACAGTATCCTGATGGAGCTTAAGAATTACAGCATCATTGAGTATAATATTTTCCGGAAGACGGAGTATGAGTTTCCTGAGCCGGATCTGCTGAAAATGACGGTGGAAGACACCATTGTTACCCATGAAAAGGAAGCCGAGCTAAAGCGCGTCCTGGAGAAGATCTTTTTCGAGCGCTGCGGTCTTCCGATTGAGGTGCGCTACGAGTACGTGGAGCCGAAGGAGAATGCGCTGGCGAAGCAGAAGGAGCTTCAGATGCAGCGTGAGGTGGAAGAGATCGTCAGCAGGACCTCCCTGGCTGCCGTCTTAAACGAGGAGCAGGCGCTGCCGAAAACAGGAACGGAGGACGGCTATGGCGGCCCCTCCATGGCGGATGCAGCTTCTTTAGAGGCGCTGGCTGCCGGATATTCGGCGGAAGTGCCCTTCGATGAGGGGCCGGCCCGGCAGGGGGCTGCGGATAACGGGGAGATTCCTCCTCGCCGTTTGGCGGAAAATGGCGGAGCAGGGGCTCCGGTTCTGCGTATGGGCGGTAAAAAGGATGAGAACAAACGGGATAAAAACGGAGATAACGGAAAGAAAGAACAGAAGAAAGACTATAAGGACTATAAGAAAAACGGCGGCTATGGCGGCTACGGCGGAAAACGTTCGGACAATCCGGACGTGCTCTATGGCCGTGATTTTGAGGGAGAGACGATTGAGATTGAGAAGATCGACGGAGAGATCGGCGAGGTAACCATCCGTGGAAAGATTCTCATGGTGGACAGCCGGGAACTGCGGAGCGGAAAGACGATTATGATCTTCGATATCTCCGACTTTACGGATACGATTACCGTAAAGATGTTTGCAAGAGAAGAGCAGTTAGATGACTTAAAGGCGGCCGTCCAGGCGGGGACGTTTATTAAGATCAAGGGTGTGACGACTATTGACAAGTTTGACGGCGAACTGACCCTGGGCTCTGTAGTGGGTATTAAGAAGTCGGAGGACTTCACGGGCAAGCGGATGGATGGAAGCCTGGAGAAACGGGTGGAGCTCCACTGCCATACGAAGATGAGCGATATGGATGGCGTATCAGAGGTCAAGGATATCGTAAAGCGTGCGAAAAAGTGGGGAATGCCGGCCATTGCCGTCACAGACCACGGGTGCGTCCAGTCCTTCCCGGATGCCAACCACGCCCTGGACAAAGGCGATACCTTTAAGATCCTGTATGGGGTGGAGGGGTATCTCGTTGACGATCTAAAGCTGCTGGTGGATAATCCCAAAGACCAGACATTTGCAGATACTTACGTGGTTTTCGATATCGAGACCACGGGCTTCAGCCCGGAAAAGAACCGGATTATCGAGATCGGTGCCGTCAAAGTGGTAAACGGAGTGATTACGGACAGATTCAGTACCTTTGTCAATCCGGACGTACCGATTCCCTTTGAGATCGAACAGCTGACCAGCATCAATGACAACATGGTGCTTTCCTATCCGAAGATCGACGTGATTCTGCCGCAGTTTCTGGAGTTCTGCCAGGATTCTGTCCTGGTGGCGCACAACGCCTCCTTCGATGTGAGCTTTATCAACCGAAATGCGGAGATTCTGGGGCTGCCTTTTGAACCTACAGTGCTGGATACGGTGACGCTGGCCCGGTTCCTTCTGCCGAATTTGAACAGATTCAAGCTGGATACCGTCGCCAAGGCGCTGAATATCTCGCTGGCCAACCATCACCGCGCGGTGGATGACGCGGGCTGTACGGCGGAGATATTCGTGAAGTTTGTTCAGATGCTGCGGGAGCGGGGAGTGGAGACGCTGACCGAGTTAAACAGCTTAAAGACAATGACTCCGGAGATGATCAAGAAGCTTCCGACTTACCACGTGATTATCATTGCGACCAATGATGTGGGACGTGTGAATCTCTATAAGCTGATCTCCTGGTCCCATATCGATTATTACGCCAGAAGGCCCAGGATTCCCAAGAGCCTGTTAAATCAGAACCGGGAGGGCTTAATCGTGGGATCTGCCTGTGAGGCGGGGGAACTGTATCAGGCACTGCTTCGGGGCGGTTCCAATGCGGAGATCGCCAGACTGGTCCGGTTCTATGACTACCTGGAAATTCAGCCTCTGGGCAACAACAGCTTTATGCTCCGGGATGAAAAGAGCACTGTGAATTCGGAGCAGGATTTGATCGACATTAACAAGAAGATCGTGGAACTGGGAGACCAGTTCGGAAAACCGGTCTGTGCTACCTGCGACGTTCATTTTCTGGACCCGGAGGATGAGGTGTACCGCCGGATTATTATGGCGGGACAGGGATTTAAGGACAGTGATGAACAGGCGCCCCTTTACCTGCGCACGACGGAGGAAATGCTGAAGGAATTCGAGTATCTCGGCCCCAACAAGGCGGAAGAGGTAGTGATCAGGAACACAAGGAAGATCGCCGATATGTGTGAGAAAATCTCTCCGGTGCGCCCTGATAAATGTCCGCCCGTCATTGAAAACTCTGACGGGGATTTGCGGCAGATCTGTTATGATAAGGCTCATGCGATCTACGGTGACAATCTGCCGACGATCGTTACGGAGCGTCTGGAACGTGAATTGAACTCCATCATTTCCAATGGATTCGCGGTTATGTATATCATCGCGCAGAAGCTGGTGTGGAAATCCAACGAGGACGGATATCTGGTTGGTTCCCGTGGTTCGGTCGGCTCTTCTTTTGTTGCCTATATGTCCGGTATTACGGAGGTTAATTCCTTAAGCCCGCATTATTACTGTGCCAGCTGTCATTACTATGATTTCGATTCGGAGGAAGTGAAAAAGTATACCGGTATGGCCGGATGTGACATGCCGGATAAAACCTGTCCGGTCTGCGGCCATCCGCTGACGAAAGACGGTTTCGACATTCCTTTTGAAACGTTCCTGGGATTTAAAGGAGACAAAGAGCCGGATATCGACTTAAACTTCTCCGGTGAGTACCAGAGTAAGGCCCACGACTATACGGAGGTTATCTTCGGCAAAGGCCAGACCTTCCGGGCCGGAACCATCGGTACGCTGGCCGATAAGACGGCATATGGCTATGTGAAGAATTACTATGAGGAACACGGCGTACATAAACGGAACTGTGAGATTAACCGTATCGTCCAGGGCTGTGTCGGGGTGAGAAGAACCACGGGACAGCATCCCGGCGGTATCATCGTGCTTCCCCACGGGGAGGAAATTTATTCCTTCACTCCCGTGCAGAGGCCGGCTAACGATATGACGACCATGACGGTCACTACCCATTTTGATTACCACTCCATCGATCATAACCTGCTGAAACTCGATATACTCGGGCACGATGATCCGACCATGATCCGAATGCTTCAGGACTTAATCGGCTTCGATCCGGTTAAGGATATTCCGCTGGACAGCAGGGAGGTCATGTCCTTGTTTCAGGATACATCGGCTCTTGGGATCACGCCGGAGGATATCGGCGGATGTAAGCTGGGAGCGCTGGGCGTGCCGGAGTTCGGTACGGATTTCGCCATGCAGATGCTTATTGATACCCAGCCCAAGTATTTTTCCGACCTTGTGCGTATCGCCGGTCTGGCTCACGGTACCGATGTGTGGCTGGGAAACGCCCAGACCTTAATTCAGGAGGGGAAGGCGACGATTCAGACGGCGATCTGTACCCGAGACGATATCATGATCTATCTCATTTCCATGGGACTGGAGGAAGGTCTTTCCTTTACGATCATGGAGAGCGTTCGAAAGGGAAAAGGCTTAAAACCGGAATGGGAGGAGGAGATGATCAGCCACGGTGTGCCGGACTGGTACATCTGGTCCTGTAAGAAGATTAAATACATGTTCCCGAAAGCCCATGCGGCCGCCTATGTTATGATGGCGTGGCGTATCGCCTACTGCAAGGTGTTTTATCCGCTGGCGTACTATGCGGCGTTCTTCAGTATCCGGGCGAACGGCTTTTCTTATGAACTGATGTGCCAGGGACGAGATAAGCTGGAGTACTATCTGGCGGACTATAAGAAGCGGATGGATACGCTGTCAAAGAAGGAACAGGATACACTCCGCGATATGAGAATTGTTCAGGAAATGTATGCGAGAGGCTACGATTTTACACCGATCGATATCTATCAGGCAAAGGCCCGTCATTTTCAGATTATCGGCGGGAAGCTGATGCCTTCTTTGAGCAGTATCGACGGTCTCGGTGAGAAAGCGGCCGATGCCGTGGTTGATGCTGTGAAGGACGGAAAGTTCCTGTCAAAGGAAGACTTTAGGAACAGGACGAAGGTCAGTAAAACGGTGTGCGATCTGATGGCAGATCTGGGACTTTTAGGGGAACTGCCGGAGTCGAATCAGCTGTCGCTGTTTGATTTTTAACAGTTTGATTTTTTACCTGAAGAAATGCGCGGGCTGGTCAGAGAGAGGCCATAAGAGTGCAGGACGAAATAAAACGGAGCTGTTCTAAATAATGTTTTTAGAACAGCTCCGTTTATCTGTAGTCTGGCCTGAGAAATGAAGTGAAATCTCTAAATACCGAATTCTTTTAACAGCTGATCCCGGCCTAAACATTATACAAGCGATTTCTAATGGCATTGCAAGCATAAATTCAGCGTTTTACGGGAATCTTGTTACTGTTTACAGCTAATGTCAGCTGCTTATTGAGAAATAATAATTACGGATCCCATTGACAGAAATAAGAAATCATACTATAATAAATATACCCTATAGGGGTATATAAGAAAGGATGATCTTATGAAAACGGAAGTTTACGATATTGAAGGCATGTCCTGTGCAGCCTGCAGCAGTGCGGTGGAACGGGTCACGAGAAAACTGGAAGGGGTGGAGTCGAGTGACGTGAATTTAACGACGAATAAGATGACCATCACCTATGATGAGACGAAAGTCACTCCGGAGATGATTATGGGGAAGGTGGAGAAAGCCGGATTCGGCGCCTGCCCTCTGGCGGAGGAGAAGGACAGTAAGGCTCAGGAGGAAGAAAACTGGGGGAAGCAGGAGCAGCAGCGCGATACGATGAAGAGACGGCTGATCGTGGCCATTTGCTTTGCGGTTCCCCTTCTGTATATATCCATGGGACACATGCTCCCCTTTGAACTGCCGCTTCCGCACTTCCTCCATATGGACAGCAATCCTCTGAACTACGCGCTGGCGCAGCTGATCCTTACGGTTCCGGTACTGATTGCTGGAAGAAAGTTTTATCTGGTAGGACTGCGGTCGCTGTTCAAGGGCAATCCGAACATGGATTCTCTGGTGGCGATCGGCACCGGCAGTGCGTTTATCTACAGCCTCTGCATGACGGTTACAATTCCATCAAATCCAATGAATGCCCATCATCTCTATTACGAGTCGGCGGCAGTCGTCGTCACACTCGTCATGCTGGGCAAATACATGGAGAGCAGAAGTAAGGGAAAGACCTCCGAGGCGATCAGAAAGCTGATGGAACTGGCCCCGGATACAGCGATTCTCTATGAGGATGGCACGGAACGGGAAGTGGAGACGGCCAGCGTGAGAGTAGGCCAGCATCTCCTGATTAAACCGGGCAGCAGGATACCCCTGGACGGTATTGTGGCAGGCGGCAGCAGCAGTGTGGATGAATCCATGCTGACCGGAGAGAGTATCCCTGTGGAGAAGCAGGCGGGAGATGCTCTGATCGGCGGAAGTATGAATTATAACGGAGCGATGGAGATGGAGGTTACTCATACAGGCGGAGACACCACGCTTTCCAAGATCATTAAGATGATCGAGGATGCGCAGGGAAAAAAGGCGCCGATCTCCAAGCTGGCCGACAAGGTTGCCGGATACTTCGTTCCGACGGTTATGGGCATCGCAGTGGCTGCGGCCCTTCTCTGGTGGCTGTTGGGCGGCAAGGAGCTGTCCTTTGTCTTAACGATCTTTGTGGCAGTTCTGGTTATTGCCTGTCCGTGTGCGCTGGGGCTGGCGACGCCGACGGCTATTATGGTCGGAACCGGACTGGGAGCCGGCCATGGAATCTTAATCAAGAGCGGTGAGGCGCTGGAGACTGCCCATAAGGTAGACACGGTTGTATTCGATAAGACTGGTACGATTACAGAGGGGAAACCGAAGGTTACGGATATCGTAGTTCTGGATCAGGCAGAGACTTCGGACGGACTTCTGAAACTGGCGGCCGGGTGTGAGCAGATGTCGGAGCATCCGCTGGGGCAGGCTATCGTCTTGAAGGCCAGAGAACAGGGGCTGGAGCTTGCCATGCCGGAGAAGTTCGAGAGCGTGACGGGGGCGGGAATCATCGCTTCCCTTGGAACGAGTCAGGTGGCCGTAGGCAATGAACGGCTTGTGGAACAGATGAAGGTGTCCATGGGAGATCCTGTAAAGGAGCAGGCTCACCAGATGGCGAATCAGGGAAAGACACCGATGTATCTGATTGCAGACGGGAAGCTGAAGGGCATCATCTGCGTAGCCGATACCATTAAGGAGACCAGCGTGGAGGCAGTGGACCAGTTAAAGCGCCTGGGAATTACAGTCTGCATGCTGACTGGAGATAATCAGAAGACAGCCGATTATATCGGTAAACAGGCCCATATTGATACCGTAATCGCAGAGGTTCTGCCGGAAGACAAGGCCAATGTGGTGGAGTCTCTGCAGAAGCAGGGAAAAACCGTTATGATGGTAGGAGACGGAATCAACGACGCACCGGCGCTGGTATCCGCGGATGTGGGGACGGCCATCGGCTCCGGAAGCGACATCGCCCTGGAATCCGGAGATATTGTACTCATGAAATCCGATTTGCGTGACGTCTATAAGGCGGTGAAATTAAGCCGGCTTACGATACGGAATATCAAACAGAACCTGTTCTGGGCATTTTTCTATAACAGTCTGGGTATCCCTGTGGCCGCAGGTGTGCTATACTTATTTGGAGGCCCGCTGTTAAATCCGATGTTTGCAGGGTTTGCCATGTCTCTCAGTTCGGTCTGCGTGGTGAGCAATGCGCTTCGTTTAAAGACGGTAAAGCTATAAGGGAAAACGAAATGGAGGTATGGTATGGAGGAACACACGTGTGACTGTGCGGTGAAGCACAAGCACCGCCAGGCTGCGGAGGAAAAAGACTTATTGAACCGCTTAAACCGAATCGAAGGGCAGATCCGCGGTATCAAAAGCATGGTGGAAGACGAGCGGTACTGTGTGGATATCTTAACACAGGTATCTGCGGTTCAGGCGGCACTCAACAGTTTTAATAAGGTGCTGCTGTCGAGCCATATCAAGAGCTGTGTCGTGGAGCAGATTCAGGAGGGCAATTTAGAGGCGGTCGATGAGCTGTGCATGACGATACAGAAGGTTATGAAGTGATTTGCATACTGCAATAAAAAGAAAAGGAGAAAAAACTATGAAGACTTATCGCTGTGATGAAATGATGTGTAACGGGTGTGTGTCAAGAATCAACAAAGGACTGGATCACGAGGGAATCGGTCACAAAGTGGATTTGGAGACCAAGACTGTGATGATCGAGGAAGAGAAGGATTACGACAAAGCAGTGGAAATCCTCGACGATCTGGGCTTTACGGCAGTGGAACAGCAGTAGAATTTTTCCTATATTTTAAAAAATTAAAAAAATTCCAAAATATAGTTGACAATCCATCATTTTTATATTATACTACCAAAGGTATCGAGGCGTGGCTCAGTTTGGTAGAGCGCTGCGTTCGGGACGCAGAGGTCGCAAGTTCGAATCTTGTCGCCTCGACGATTTTTGGTTAACATTCGATACGTGGCCTATTGGTCAAGCGGTCAAGACGCCGCCCTCTCACGGCGGAAACCCGAGTTCGATTCTCGGATAGGTCATAAAAAGCTTTCGGAAAGACAAAATCCGGAAGCTTTTTTGTATCACAGGAAAGTATTCCTGTGATACAAAAAAGCCCTCCGGCAGGATCGCCCTGCGGCGGTAAGAAATCATGCCGCGAAAGCGACCCGCCGCAGGCGGAGAATCCTGCTTGCGGGAGTCTTTCATGATATCATGAAAAATAATACAAGTTTCAGGGGGAAGAGGATGCTAAAACCGGTTGATGAGAATTTTAAAAAGTATTGTGTTACAAAGGATGGCAGTTACTTAAAGAAGATCCGCTCCATCGGAGGCGGCAGTGCGGCGCTGACTGCGGCAGGATTTTTGATTGCCGGCATCTGTGTGCTTCTGATTGCGGCCACAAAGGACGTGGTGACTGCGGAAGGCCTGACTCTGTTTGCTGCGGTTGCGGCGGGAAGCGCGCTTTTGGCCATAATCGGAATCTTTATGAGGCGGAGGCGTATCCGTACATATCTGGAGTATTTTTCAAAAAAGAGCGGTTACACACCGGACCAGTTAAAAGAATTTGAACGGGAAGTGCTGGAACCGGACAGCTGCTACGATACGGTTTCCAGGAAACTGGCGAAAAACTCTGCCGCCTTCAGCTGGGTTTTGACAGAACACTGGTTCAAGCAGATGGATCATATCCCGATCAGGATTGAAGATATGGCGGCTGCGTTTTATATGAATGGAATTACATATAAGAAGATTCAGTACGGAAAGAGCATTTTCTTTGTGTTAAAGGATGGCACCATACATGACGTATATAACTGGCAGTACGATAAAGAGGGAACCGCACGCATCGTTGAGGAACTGAGAAAGCGGAACCCGCTTCTGATTCCGGCGAAGAGCGTGCGGGCCGGAGAGGAAGTATACAACTGTCTGGAGCAGCCGGAGCGGGTCGCGGAGTTATACCGCAGTGCCAGAGAACGCAGGTCATAGGAGCCTGATGCAACACCTGTCCCAAAGTTTCATATCCTGTAGTATAAGTGTAAAAAAGGAGTCAGCAGTGATATGAAAATATGTTTGGACGCAGGCCATCAGGGCCGGTATAACCAGAGCCCGGCAGATCATCGGTATTACGAGTCTGTCATGGTATGGAAACTGCATCTTCTGCAGAAGAAGTATCTGGAAGAGTATGGAATTGAAGTGATTACCACAAGACGGCGGCAGGATGAAGAAAAGGGCCTTTTTGCCAGAGGTGCCGAGTCGAAAGGCTGTGATCTGTTCCTGTCCGACCATTCCAACGCGGTTGGGACCGGAGTGAATAATCAGGTGGATTATCCGGCCGCCTACTGTGAGATCAATGGAAGCGCAGATGGGATCGGAATGGCCCTGGCGCAGTGTGTGGAAAAGGTGATGAAGACGAAGCAGCCAGCCAGGATTGAGCACAGAAGAGGACAGAACGGGGATTATTACGGAGTGCTCCGCGGAGCGGCCTCTGTGGGGACTCCGGGGTTGATTCTGGAGCATTCCTTTCATACGAACGCGCAGATCGCCGCATGGCTTTTAAAGGAATCGAATCTGGAACGTCTGGCAAAGGCGGAAGCCGATGCCATCGCACTGTATTATGGAATTACTGTACAGGAAAAGAAATCCGGATGGCTGGAGGAGGACGGCGGCTGGCGGTTCTATCTCGGTGATTCGGGAGACTATGTGGCCAATGACTGGTATGAAGACGGTGATCAGTGGTACTGGTTTGACGGCGCGGGCATGATGGTGCACGACACCTGGAAGACCGGATCTGACGGGAAATGGTATTATTTAAAGTCAGACGGCGCCATGGCCAAAGATCAGTGGATTATCTGGAAGGGAGAGCTTTACCGGGTCAGGGAAGACGGTGCCATGTTCGAGGGGACTTTATGCTTGAAGACTGATGAAAAAGGTGCTTTAAAAGAATAGAGTGAGAAAGTAAAGGGAGCTGTGAAGGCTTCCTTTACTTTCCATTTACAATCGAACATATATTCGATACAATAGTATCGAGGTGATGATTGATGGAGCGCACCATATTTCATGTGGATGTGAATTCGGCGTTTCTTTCCTGGGAAGCAGTTTACCGGCTGAAGCATTTAGGCGGCCGCCTGGATTTGAGAACGGTTTCCGCCGCAGTGGGAGGCGATGTGACGAGGCGGCACGGAATTATTCTGGCAAAGTCCATTCCGGCCAGGACATACGGGATCAAGACGGGGGAGACGGTGTGTTCGGCTTTGAAAAAGTGTCCGGAACTGGTATTGGTACCGCCCAACTACAATCTCTATCAGAGATCCAGCGATGCGTTTATCCGGCTCTTAAAGGAGTATACACCGTTAGTAGAACAGTACAGCATCGATGAGGCGTATATGGACATGACGGAGAGCAGAGCTCTGTTTGGGCCGCCGAAGGAGGCCGCAGAAAAGATAAGGGAGAGGATTCTGTGCGAACTGGGATTTACGGTCAACATCGGTGTGGCGAATAATAAACTTCTGGCGAAGATGGCTTCCGATTTTAAGAAGCCGAATCGGGTCCACACGCTGTGGAAGGAGGAGATTCCGATGAAGATGTGGCCGCTTCCCGTGTCGGAACTTTTTTTCATCGGCCGGGCGACTTACCGGAAGCTTAAGGGAATCGGAATTACCACCATCGGTGAACTCGCACGGAGTGATCCGGATATTTTAAGGCGTCATCTGGGAAAACAGGGAGAAGTGATCTGGGGCTTTGCCAACGGCATTGATTTGTCGGCGGTGGAAGCCGAGGCTCCGCCCAACAAAGGATACGGTAATTCCACCACAGTGGCCTTCGACGTCTGTGATGCGGAAACGGCAAAACTCGTTCTCCTGTCTCTGGCGGAGACACTGGGAGCCAGACTCAGGAAGGACGGTGTAAAAGTCGGCGTGGTGGCGGTAGGAATCCGGGACTATCTGTTTGAATACCATTCCCACCAGATCTCTCTGGAGACGTCCACCAGTATTACAAGAGAATTGTATGAAGCGGCCTGCCGGGCCTTTGACGAGGCGTGGGATAAGACGCCGATCCGTCATCTGGGCATTCATACGAGCCGTGTTTCATCGGAGAAATCCAGACAGCTCGGGCTTTTTGACCGCATGGATTACGAAAAGCTGGAGAGAATGGATAAGGCAGTCGATGAAATCCGGAGGCGCTTCGGCAACGATGCTGTAAAACGCGCAGCCTTTCTCCCGGAGCATCCGGGAAAGACAGCCGTACATGATCACATGGGCGGAGGAATTGCGAGGGAGAAGCGCACGGTGGATTACAGCAGACAGGAAGTTCTTTAAAGGAGTAGTGACATGTCGGCGTTCGGAATAGGGACAAATACGGAAAAAGCGGACAGCGGCACTCTGACCGGCAGACAGATAAAGATCGCCTGCAAGGCGTGGTTTACCAGCTCCGGAGTGATTAAGCCCCTGTCCTTCAAATTCGAAGGGGATGATGGGATGATGCAGACGGTAAATCATGTGACGGTCCGGTTCGGGGAAGAAAAGTGTTATTCCGGAATCCCGTCCATGGAATACGCCTGCCGGGCTGTGATCGGCGGGCTGACCCAGGAGTTTAAGCTGATTTTTTATCCGGAAGAGGGAAGATGGGTGATGGTGCTTCCGGAGTAAACGGAAGCTTCAAAAGACGCGTCTGAAACACAAACGATTGATGAACAACAAGGAGGCATACAGAATGAGCATTACTTTTGACAGGAGCCTGGTGACAGGAAATGAAATGATCGATACGCAGCACAGAGAACTGATCGGCCGTGTGAACAGACTGGCGGAGGAATGTGTTCCGGGAACTGAAAAGAGAACCGCGGTGGGAACCCTCGACTTTTTGCTGGATTATACGGATTACCATTTTACCGAGGAGGAAGCACTTCAGAAGAAGAGCGGATACCCGAAGCTTTCAGCACACCATCTGGAACATGAGAAATTTAAGAAAGCCGTGGAAGATCTGCGGGTTATGCTGGAGGAGGAAGAGGGGCCCAGCGAAGCGTTTGTGGACGCGGTGAGAAAGAACGTGGAGGAGTGGCTTTGGAACCACATTATGACCTGGGACAAAGAAGTGGCGGGATACGCGGAAACGCAGGCCGAAATTTGAATAAAGGAAAAGGAACAGGCGGTCTGTGAGAACCGCCTATTTCTTTTCCTTTTCCTTCAGTTCCCGTCGGATGCGGGGCTCAATTCCCCGGCGTTTCATTTCAGCCAGAATCGCCTGAAACTCATGCTCCGGCGCCGGTGGAACGGGCTCGTCGCTTTCCGCGGCCCGGTCGAATAAGTCTGCCAGTTCTTTTTCTCCTTTTTTACGCATCATCATTCACCCCCATAAGGTAACTATACGACTTTATGAGGGGATTGGAACTGGAAAAATATGGAATTATAGGGCGAGCTGCTGTGAACGGATAAACGCGCAGGTATTCATCTGCGGTCAGCCGCGCACATGGAAGCTGTTTTCCTTTTTCAGCGGAATCTGTTTTACGGTACAGTCTGTGATGTCAATGAAGCTGTTTTGCTCCAGTCTGCGGAAAAGCTGATTCATATCCTCTTCTTTACCCTGCAGCTCCATTTCCACACGGCCGTCGTCCAGATTCGTGACCCAGCCGGTGAGTCCCAGACTCTGGGCGAGATAGTATGTCCTGTAACGAAAGCCCACGCCCTGGACACGGCCGCTTACGAAAATGTGCTTTCTGATCATTTCTCTTTCTTCCATCTGATCACCTTTATCCTGTTATTAGAGACGACTGATCCTGTTAATGATTATAACTTTTTCCCCTTGTTTTTGCAACTAATACATCAATTCTCGTAATTTACATTTTTTTCAAAAAAGGGTTGATTTTTTTTGCCTTTGCTGATATACTATCTAAGGTCCGACAGTTAAGTCTGACAAACAAGATGCTTCCGTAGCGCAGTTGGTAGCGCAACGCATTCGTAATGCGTGGGTCGCCGGTTCAAGTCCGGCCGGGAGCTGACTGAAATCCCTGATTTTATCAGGGATTTTTTCTTTTTTAAACAGACTGGGAGGTAAATGTCAGACAGAACAAATGATGGAGGGAATTTATATGAGGAAAAAGTTTTTGAAAACAGGTGTAATTCTGTTCATGGCAGCAATGCTGTTGGCAGGCTGTTCCGGTAAGAGCAGCAAAACGGAGACAGAAGCAGAACCGGAGCAGGCATTGTATCCGGTTACGATAGACGGAAAAGAAATCCTGGTTGGCCAGACCACAGTGCAGACGCTTCTGGATGAAGGGATGAATGTTACGGTATCCGAGATGACGGAAGACAAGCAGATTAATAAGTATGAGATTGATCCCGATGCGACGCTGGAGCCGAATTCTTATTATACCGGCGGATCAATCTGGGTCACGGATTCCATATTTGCCCATATTTCCCTGGTCACGGACGAAAATGCCGTCCGTATGGGAGACGCAGTGATTGCCCGGTTGGAATTCAGTTTGACCAGCGGTGAAAAGAGCGAGCTGGAAAAGATTACCTTTAACGGCGTACCTGTCAGTGCGATATCCAGGGAAAAGGCAGGAGAGATGTTTCCGGATTTTAAGGGAGATGAGTATATGTGGTTCCAATCGGGAGACGATTATGAATACTTCATGTCCTTTAGCACAACAGACAGTATGATGAATAAGTTTTCTGTGGAAAAGGAATATGATGTGGACTGGAACAGCAAAGAGTAATGAATGAAAGTATCATGGAAATGGATGATAAAAGACACGGGTCTCCCGTGTCTTTTGCTGTCAGAAGCGGATGAAATTCATATTCAGGCAATAAAAAAAGCAGATAACGGGAATCGAACCCGCCTCCTCAGCTTGGGAAGCTGATGTTCTACCAATGAACTATATCTGCTTAGTCATTTAACTGGCACGTCATATATTATAGCACGACTCTGGTAGAAATTTCAATACTTTTTTGAAAAAAACTGTTAAAAACTTGCCAAATGTGGGAAATCCATTGTATAATAAGGAAAGACAATACAAGATGTGGAGGAGTATCATGGCGAAAACACAGTATAATGCGGACAGTATTACCGTACTGGAAGGTCTGGAAGCAGTTCGGAAACGTCCGGGTATGTATATAGGCAGCGTCGGCACAAAGGGACTTAACCACCTGATTTATGAGATCGTGGATAACGCAGTGGACGAGCATCTGGCAGGCTTCTGTAATCAGATCTGGGTTACACTGGAAGCGGATGGTTCCTGTACCGTAAGAGATGCGGGACGCGGAATCCCGGTGGAGATGCATAAGAAGGGCATGTCCGCGGAGCGAATCGTACTGTCCACCCTTCATGCAGGCGGCAAATTTGATAATGATGCGTACAAGACAAGCGGCGGACTTCACGGAGTCGGCTCTTCTGTTGTAAACGCCCTTTCCGAGCGGATGAGCGTAAAGGTATATAAGAACGGTCTGATTCATTACGACGCATATGAGAGGGGCATTCCGACGGTAGAACTGGTGGATGGTCTTCTTCCCACTCGGGGTAAGACAAAAGAGACGGGAACAGAGATCAATTTTCTGCCGGATGGGGAGATCTTTGAAAAAACACGTTTTAAGGCGGAATGGCTGAAAAGCCGCCTTCACGAGACTGCCTACTTAAATCCCAACCTTCAGATTACCTATCAGAATAAGCGGGGAGGCGAGGAGGAGACCATACTGTTCCATGAACCGGAAGGTATTATCTCATACGTGAAGGAACTGAATTCCGGAAAGGCTCCGGTTCATGATCCAATCTACTACAAGGGTACCATCGACAAGGTGGAAGTGGAGGTGGCCTTCCAGTTCGTAGATACCTTTGAGGAAAATATTCTGGGCTTCTGTAATAACATTTTTACTCAGGAGGGCGGTACCCATCTGGCCGGCTTTAAGACCCGCTTTACGCAGATGATTAACAGCTATGCCAGGGAACTTGGAATCTTAAAAGAGAAGGATGCCAACTTTACAGGCGCGGATACGAGAAACGGCATGACGGCAGTCGTTGCGGTCAAACACCCGGATCCCATTTTTGAGGGCCAGACGAAGACAAAGCTGGCCAGCGCAGATGCCACAAAGGCGGTCTTTACGGTGACGGGCGATGAACTGCAGCGCTATTTTGACCGTAATCTGGAAATTCTGAAGGCGGTTATTTCCTGTGCGGAAAAATCCGCAAAGATCAGAAAAGCAGAGGAAAAGGCAAAGACGAACATGCTGTCCAAGTCTAAATTCTCCTTTGACAGCAACGGTAAGCTGGCCAACTGTGAAAGCCGCGATGCGGAGAAGTGCGAGATTTTCATCGTCGAGGGAGATTCCGCCGGCGGTTCCGCCAAAACAGCGCGAAACAGGATGTACCAGGCCATTCTGCCCATCCGCGGCAAGATTTTGAATGTGGAGAAGGCTTCCATGGACAAGGTTTTGGCCAATGCTGAAATCAAGACGATGATCAACGCTTTCGGATGCGGTTTCTCGGAGGGGTACGGCAACGATTTCGATATCACAAAGCTTCGCTACCATAAGATCATACTGATGACGGATGCCGATGTGGATGGAAGTCATATCGACACCCTGCTTCTGACCTTTCTGTACCGGTTTATGCCCGAACTGATCTATGACGGTCATGTGTTTATTGCCATGCCGCCTCTCTTTAAGGTGATTCCGAAGCGCGGCGAGGAACAGTACCTGTACGATGAGAAGGAGCTGGAGCGTTACCGGAAGACACACACGGGTGATTTTACGCTGCAGCGCTACAAAGGTCTTGGTGAGATGGATGCGCAGCAGCTCTGGGAGACCACGCTGGATCCGGAACACCGGGTACTCAAGCAGGTGGAGATCGAGGATGCACGTATGGCCTCCGAAATCACGGAGATGCTTATGGGAAGCGACGTCCCGCCGCGCCGCCAGTTTATTTACGAGCACGCGGATGAAGCAGAGATTGATGCATAAGGAGAGGGAGCATGGCTGAAAAGATTGTAAAAACAGAATATTCCGAGGAAATGCAGAAGAGCTACATGAACTATTCCATGAGCGTCATCACTGCCAGGGCAATCCCGGATGCGAGAGACGGATTAAAGCCGGTACAGCGGCGTGTACTGTATGATATGAGCGAACTTCGCTTAAACCACGATAAGCCTCACAGAAAGTCGGCGCGTATCGTGGGTGATACCATGGGTAAGTATCACCCCCACGGGGACAGCTCCATCTATGAAACTCTGGTGGTGATGTCACAGGTGTTCAAGAAAGGGATGCCCCTTGTAAACGGCCACGGCAACTTCGGCTCCATCGAAGGCGACGGTGCGGCTGCCATGCGATATACGGAGGCCAGGCTGGAGAAGTTTGCAGAGGAAGTCTACTTAAAGGATTTAGATAAGACGGTTGAGTTTATTCCCAACTATGATGAGACGGAAAAAGAGCCGGAAGTGCTCCCTGTCCGGGTGCCGAATCTGCTGATTAACGGTGCGGAGGGAATTGCGGTCGGTATGAGCACCAGCATTCCGCCTCATAATCTGGGGGAAGTCATCGACGCGGTCATGGCTTACATTGACAATCCTGACATATCGACCAGAGAACTGATGGAATATATGCCGGGGCCGGATTTCCCGACCGGCGGAATCATCGCCAACAAGAGCGGCCTGGCGGAGATCTATGAGACGGGAAGCGGAAAGATCAAGCTTCGCGGAAAGATCGATATTGAGCTGGGAAAGCGCAAGGCCGACAAGGACAAGATGGTTATCACGGAGATTCCGTACACGATGATCGGCGCAGGAATCAACAAATTCCTGGTTGATGTGGCGGAACTGGTGGAATCGAAGAAACTGACCGATGTGGTGGATATCTCCAACCAGTCCAACAAGGACGGCATCCGCATCGTGCTGGAACTGAAAAAGGACGCGGATGTGGAAAAGATCCGCAACATCCTCTATAAGAAGACGAAGCTGGAAGATACGTACGGCGTGAATATGCTGGCCATCGCCGGAGGACGGCCGGAAACCCTGAATTTAAAGGGAATCCTTAAAAATTATCTGGACTTCCAGTACCATAACGCGACGCGCAAATACCAGGCGCTTTTGGAGAAGGAACTGGAAAAAAAGGAGATCAGGGAAGGTTTGATTAAGGCCTGCGATATCATCGATCTGATCATCGCCGTGTTAAGAGGCTCAAAAAACTTAAAGGATGCCAAGGCCTGCCTGATGACGGGAGATACCTCCAACATCAAATTCCGGGTATCCGGATTTGCAGAGGATGCAAAAAACCTGCATTTTACAGAGAAACAGGCCAGTGCCATCCTGGAGATGCGGTTATATAAGCTGATCGGTCTGGAGATTCTGGCTCTGGAGAAGGAGTACAAGGAGACGATGGCGAAGATCGCCGAGTACCGCCATATTCTGGAGAGCCGGTCCAATATGGATGTCGTGATCAAGAAGGACTTGGCGGCCATCAAGGAGGAGTTTGCCACACCGCGACGCACACTCATCGAGGATGGAAAAGAGGCTGTTTATGATGAGACTGCGGTGGCGGTATCAGAGGTGGTATTTGTCATGGACCGGTTCGGTTACTGCAAGCTGTTGGATAAGTCCACCTATGACCGCAACAGAGAGACCATTGAGACGGAGAATGTCCACGTGGTGTCGTGCTTCAATACGGATAAAATCTGCATGTTCACCAACACCGGCAATCTGCACCAGGTGAAAGCCGCCGATATTCCCTATGGCAAGCTGAGGGATAAAGGCACGCCGATCGACAACTTAAGCAAGTATGACGGCACAAAAGAGGAGATTATCTATCTGTGCAGTGCAGAATCCATGAAGGGCAGCCGATTCCTCTTTGCCACGAGACAGGCGCTTGTGAAAAGGGTACCGGGCGAGGAATTTGAGACGAATAACAGAACCGTGGCAGCTACCAAACTGCAGGACGGCGACGGAGTGGTATCGATTTTAGTTCTCCGGGCGGAGACTGAGGTGGTGCTGCAGACCTCAAACGGTGTATTCCTCCGTTTTGCACTGGAAGAGATTCCTGAGATGAAGAAGAATTCCAGAGGCGTACGCGGCATTAAGCTGGCACAGGGAGAGGAACTGGAGACCGTTTATCTGCTGGGAGAAGATCCCGTGGTTGAATACAAGAAAAAGGAAGTACATTTAAACCGTTTAAAGATCGGGAAGCGTGACGGAAAGGGCAGTAAGGTTCGCCTGTCGTAAGTGGGAGCCACTGTCCGCCGCGGGAAAGGAAAACACGGTGAAAAGAATAGGGATATCTGCTGACAGTTCCTGCGATTTATCGGCAGAACTGGCAGAACAGTATGGGATTGCAGTCATACCTCAGGCCATTATCATGGATGGAAAGACGTACCGGGATGGAATCGAACTGAAACCGGCCGATATCTTTCGTCATGTATCAGAAGGGGGAGAAATCTGCAGTACAACCGCGATTAACACGGCGGAATACTGCGGAGTTTTTTCGGAACTCAGGAAAGAATGCGGCGCGCTGATCCATTTTACCATCGGTTCAGGGCTGTCCAGCTGCTATCAGAATGCGGTTCTGGCTGCAAATGAGGTTCCTGGCGTCACAGTGGTGGACTCCATGAATCTTACCACCGGAATCGGCTATCTGGCTGTCGCTGCCGCAAAGATGGCGGCTGCCGGCATGGAATTGGAAGAGATTACGGCAAAGCTGGAGGAGCTGAAGGCGCATATGGATGTGAGCTTTGTCATCGATAAGCTGGATTATCTTAAGAAGGGCGGACGCTGTTCGGCGGTTACCGCATTCGGCGCCAATTTACTGAACATCAAACCCAGTATCTGTATGAAAAACGGAACGCTGGCGGTGGAGAAAAAATACCGCGGGGCATTTCGGCAGTGTGTGAGAAGGTATATCGAGGAGCGGCTTGACGCGGTGAAGGACCGCTGTGTACCGGATATCATCTTTCTCACTCACGCAGCCTGTTCGGAAGCGGTGTTGGAAGAAGCCGCAGATCTGATAAGAAGCCGGGGCATCTTTTCAGAGATTCTGGTGACAGAGGCCGGATGTACCGTGTCCAGCCACTGCGGTCCCAATACGCTGGGAATTATCTTTGCTGTAAAATCATAAGCTGAAGTTGTGCGATTTATTCCCGCGGGAAATGAGCCAAATGGACGCGTCAGCGTGTCCATTTGGCGACTGCCGCGAGGGTCAAATACCCCGCCGCTCGAGGCGTTGCAAATTTGATTCTCCGTTGCTTGCGGCAGGGTTTTTGACTGGAAGATTCTTTTCCAGGACGTACATTCCAGAGAAATGTCTCTCGTGTACGTACAAATGTATTTTTGTGACGAATAAACCTTGATTTTTTTTTTACTTTGTTATAGGATAGTCTGAAAAAAGAAATGAAATGAGGAGAAAACTATGGAAAAGAAGTTAAAGGTTGGTGTGTTAGGTGCAACAGGTATGGTAGGTCAGAGATTTATCTCTCTGCTTGAAAATCATCCCTGGTATGAGGTGGTGACCATGGCCGCCAGCCCCCGTTCTGCCGGTAAGACGTATGAGGAGGCCGTAGGAGACCGCTGGAAAATGACGACTCCCATGCCGGAGGCAGTCAAAAAGCTGACAGTGATGAATGTAAACGAGGTGGAGAAGGTGGCCGCCAGTGTGGATTTCGTATTCAGCGCCGTCGATATGACGAAGGAAGAGATCAAGGCGATTGAGGAAGCGTATGCGAAGACGGAGACACCGGTCGTTTCCAACAACAGCGCGCACAGATGGACACCGGATGTGCCCATGGTAGTGCCGGAGATCAATCCGGAGCATTTTGAAGTGATTAAGGATCAGAGAAAACGTCTCGGCACAGAACGCGGATTCATCGCTGTAAAACCCAACTGTTCCATCCAGAGTTATGCTCCCGTATTAACCGCCTGGAAAGAGTTTGAGCCGTACGAGGTTGTGGCTACAACGTATCAGGCGATCTCCGGTGCAGGCAAGACTTTTAAGGACTGGCCTGAGATGGAAGGCAACATCATCCCTTACATAGGAGGCGAGGAAGAAAAGAGCGAGCAGGAGCCGTTAAGACTCTGGGGTAAGGTGGAAAACGGAGAGATCGTCAAAGCGAACGAGCCTGTTATCACCTGCCAGTGTATCCGTGTTCCGGTATTAAACGGCCATACAGCCGCCGTTTTCGTAAAATTCCGCAAAAAACCGACGAAGGAAGAATTGATCGAGCGTCTCGTAAGCTTCAAGGGGCTTCCTCAGGAACTGGAACTTCCAAGTGCTCCAAAGCAGTTTATCCAGTATCTCAATGAAGATAACCGTCCGCAGGTTACCATGGACGTGGATTTTGAACATGGCATGGGTGTTTCCATCGGACGCCTTCGTGAGGACACCGTATATGATTATAAGTTCGTCGGACTGTCTCACAACACGGTTCGCGGCGCGGCCGGCGGCGCAGTACTCTGTGCAGAGCTCTTGACAGCCCAGGGATATATTCAGGCAAAATCGTAAAACAAATAAGATAAACGCGGAGGTAGCAGAAATGGCTTACAGGAAAGAACAGTGGGGAGTGATGCCTTCCGGAGAACCGGTCAGTCTCTATACGCTTTCTAATGATAACGGCGTGTCGGCATCATTTACCGATCTGGGCGGCACATGGGTGACCATGTATGTGCCCGACAGGGATGGGAAACTGGTCGATGTGGTTCTGGGATATGACAGTGTGGAAGCGTATCTGGAGAATCCGCCCCACTTTGGGGCTCCGATCGGCCGCAACGCCAACCGCATTGCGGGGGCAAGGTTTACGCTGAATGGGAAAGAGTACCGGCTGGCGGCGAACGACGGAACGAACAATTTACACAGCGCGCCGGATCTCTATCACAGCCGCCTCTGGGAGGCGGAGACAGAGGAAGGGGATCTCGGAACCACTGTCCGCTTTTCTCTGTTCAGTCCCGATGGCGATCAGGGATATCCGGGAAATGCCGACATTACGGTGAGCTACACGCTGACACCGGATGACAGTCTGGTTATCGCTTACCACATGGTATCTGACAGCGATACGATCGCCAATTTTACGAATCACACTTACTTTAATCTGGACGGCCAGGACGGCGGAAATGCCATGGGCCAGAGTGTATGGATCGACGCCGACGCCTATACGGCCGCTGATGCGGGATCCATCCCGACTGGAGAGATCGTCCCGGTCGCGGGAACTCCGATGGATTTCACCGTCATGAAGGAGATTGGGCGTGACATAGACGCAGCGTATGAGGCCCTGATTCTCGGCATGGGCTATGACCACAACTGGATCTTAAATCATGCGCCCGGCGAAACTGCGCTTTCGGCGGCAACCGAATCCGGCAAAACTGGAATCCGCATGGAGGTCTGCACCGATCTTCCGGGAATGCAGTTTTACACCGGCAACTTCCTGGGCACAGGTCCTGCAGGCAAGAATGGGATGATCTATGCTCCGAGATACGGATACTGTTTTGAGACGCAGTACTATCCAAACGCAGTCAATATGCCGGAATTCCCATCTCCGATATTGAAAGCAGGAGAGGAATACCGGACGACTACGGTGTATCGGTTTACACAGCAGAAGTAAGAGTAACACCAGCAATTGTATTGGCGTTGCAGCACCATAAAAAAGAACGGGCTGCCGCGGCTGTTATCCGGCCGCGGCAGCCCATACGTATGTGAAAGGACATTAGGGAGACCTATGAGTACGAAAGACGGAAAAGGAATTAAACTACTGGCAGCCATCGGGCTGATCATCACGACCATCATCTGGGGAAGCGCATTCGTTGTCATGAAAAATTCGGTGGACATCATATCCCCCACCTACTTGCTGGCGCTTCGTTTTACGATCGCGGCTATCGCGCTGATCCTGGTATTCTGGAGAAAGGTGATGAAGATCAACAAATCAGATTTACTCTGCGGCGGACTGCTGGGTGTGTTTCTCTTTGTCAGCTATTTCTTTCAGACGTATGGATTAAAATATACGACAGCCAGCAAAAACGCGTTTATCACAACACTGTATGTGATCCTCGTTCCCTTTCTCCACTGGCTCTTTAACCATAAAAAGCCGAAGAGAAATAATATAATCGCTGCCTGCATCGCGGTCGTGGGCCTGGCTCTTTTGTCTCTGGAGGGGGATTTATCCATCAACATCGGAGACCTGCTGACACTGATCTGCGGTTTCTTCTATGCGATACATATTGTATTTATCGACCGCTATACGGAAGACCATGATCCGGTCAAAATGACGGTTCTGCAAATGGTCGTGGCTGCGGTTTTAAGCTGGATTATCGCGCCGGTTCTGGAGGGGCCGTTTGACGGCAGGGTGATTGATAATTCTATGATAATCAGTCTTTTGTATCTGGGAATTTTCAGCACGATGATCGGATTTCTTCTCCAGAATGTGGGACAGAAATACTTAACGCCGAACACCTCATCGATTCTCTTGTCATTTGAATCGGTATTCGGTCTTATCTTTTCCGTGATCTTCCTGGGCGATCCGCTGACGATCCGGCTCATGGCCGGCTGCGCATTGATGTTTGCAGCGGTGATTCTCTCTGAATACAGGAAAAAAACAACACCATCAATCAAACCAGGAAAAGGAGATGTGAGTAATGAACAGCGCAATTGTAATCAATGAAGAACGTTGTATCGGATGCGGACTCTGTGTACAGGACTGTCCGGGAAACGCCATCGTATTAAGGGATCATAAGGCCGCTGCAGAAAGGCCCTGTATCACCTGCGGCCACTGTGTGGCAGTCTGTCCCTCCGGGGCGGTTTCCATACCGGATTATGACATGGCCGGAGTGGAAGCATATCAGGAGGATTCCTTTACCGTAGCTCCCGGAAATTTTCTTCATGCAGTGAAATTCCGCAAAAGCATCCGCAGCTACAAGGATATGCCTGTCAGCCGGGACGTGCTGGAACGGATCATGGAGGCGGGCCGTTATACCGCCACGGCAAAGAATGCGCAGGCCTGTACCTTTGTCGCAGTGCAGACGCGTTTCCAGGAGTTTAAGGAACTGTTCTGGTCAGAATTTCCGTACATTCTGGAGGCCCTGAAGGAAACGAAGCCGGAATACGTGCGTGCCTTTACGAGGTTTTATGAGAAATGGAAGAAGGATCCGAAGGCTGATACCTTTTTCTTCAACGCGCCATGCCTGCTGATTACGGCGGCAGATAACCCGCTGGACGGAGGCCTGGCAGCTGCCAACATGGAAAATATGGCCGTAGCGGAAGGCGCCGGCGTATTGTACAGCGGTTATCTACAGAGAACGATCAGCGTGAGTCCGAAGCTGATGGAATGGCTGGGGCTGGACGGACGGCCCCTGGCCTGCTGTATGCTTCTTGGGTACCCCGCTGTAAAATACCAGAGGACGGCGCCAAGAAAAAAAGGTGATATCCGTTTTCTATAAAGGCCGCAGAGCCCCTGTTACTGATGGAGAAACCATTGGAAACAGGAGCCCTGCGATTTTTTTGATAATAAACTGTCAGAATTTTGTGAGATATATTGAAAAGAGAGAGAATTTCATGTATGCTAAGTAGAATTTACTTAAAATTAAGTGAGTGGGGAACTGCAGAAGCTGGCGATTGTCAGAGCGCTGTACCACTATTTACATATCACACCGTCTTTCCAGCTGCAAATTCTGCAGGCGGATTATCTTTCTGGAAGACGGAAATCATGAGGAGTTGATACGCTTAAACGGAAAGTACGCAGAGATGTTTCAGATGCAGGCAAGCCAGTATACAGGATAAAGAAGTGCTTAAAATGACAAACTGCTTTATAGAAGCGGAAGAGGCAATGAAAAAGGCGTTGATCTAACTCCTTTTTTCACTGCCTTTTCTTTTACTTACTTTTGCCAGGAATGTAATGCTTTCATATAAAGTTTTTATGCGATTTTGATTTTGAGCTGCTCCATCTCTTTTTTGAGTTCCTGAATCATCTGCAGGAAAAGAGCGTTGTTTTCATGATCCAGTTTTACCGTCCGATAATACTGTGTCAACTCATCCATATTTCTTTTGAGTTGTTCCATCTTCGTTTCAAGGTTCTCCTGTACTCTGTCAACCTCACTTAATACAAGATTTTCAGACCTGCCGATCTCGGCCTTTATAGTATCCCTGAGAAGATTTTCAGACCTTTCGATTTCAGTCTTTATATTATCTCTGAGAAGATTTTCAGACCTGCCGATCTCGGCCTTTATAGTATCCCTGAGAAGATTCTCAGACCTGCCGATCTCAGTCTTTATATTATCCTTGAGAAGATTCTCTGACCGTCCGATTTCTTCTTTCATAATGTCCCTGATTGCCTGCAAATCACTGTGTTCTAACATATGATTACCTCCTGATATGGATTACCTGTATCACGATACCATCTTCAGCCAAGGCTAGTATATCATTGTTCATATAAAGAAACAAGCAATTTTATCATAAGTTCAGCCCGGACAACCAGGACATTCTTTATACAGCCTGTACTTCCTTTGCTTTACAGACATCGATCCATTCCCTTGCCTGTGAATATTTGAAGAGCTCCTCACAGGTAAGTTCAATCGCAGAGCTGGCGCTCCCTGCCGCCGGAAACACGGAGGGGAAGCGCTGCATGGAAATATCCAGATAAGTGGTGACGTGTTCCGGATTGGCAAACGGGCAGACACCGCCCACCTCGTGGCCTGTCAGCATGGCTACTTCCTCGGCCCCCAGCATACGGGCCTTAAAACCGAACTGCTTCTTAAACTTGGCATTATCGATCTTCATGTCCCCGGCTGTGACAATCAAGATACAGCCGTTCGTTTCATCTCCATGAAAAGAAAGGGTTTTGGCGATGCGCGCAGGTTCCACGGACAGCGCTTTGGCCGCTAATTCTACCGTGGCACTGGACACCGGAAACTCCTGCACGTCACAGTCTCTGCCATAATCCCTTAAATATTCTTTTACTTTTGCAATAGACATAATTAGACTCCTTCACTTTAACGTAATAAAATAGAAATAGAATTGTTTATAATTGTATCATTGATATTCCGGTTTTTCAATGGTATAATAGACGGGTTATGAATAGAAATCAGTGGGGATATACATGTCAAAATCTTTATACATTGCAGAAAAACCAAGTGTAGCACAGGAATTTGCCAATGCGCTTAAGATAAACGGAAGGCGCAGCGATGGTTATATTGAATCGGAACAGGCAATTGTCACATGGTGCGTCGGCCATTTAGTTACCATGAGCTATCCGGAATGCTACGATCCAAAATACAAGAGATGGAGTCTCGAGACTCTGCCTTTTTTACCAAAAGAATTTAAATATGAAGTGATTCCCAGCGTGGAAAAACAGTTTAAAATCGTGAGCGGTCTGCTGAACCGGCCGGATGTGGATACCATATATGTCTGCACCGACTCGGGGCGCGAGGGAGAGTATATATACCGTCTGGTGGCCCAGATGGCGGATGTGAAGGATAAAGCCCAGAAGCGGGTGTGGATCGACTCCCAGACAGAGGAAGAGATTCTAAGAGGAATCAGGGAGGCAAAAGATGAGAAGGAATACGATAATCTTTCCGCTTCCGCCTATTTAAGGGCAAAAGAAGATTATCTGATGGGAATTAATTTCTCCCGTCTGCTTACACTAAAGTATGGGCAGAATATTTCGAACTATTTAAGAACCGGGAAGAATACGGTGATTTCTGTGGGGCGGGTGATGACCTGTGTCATGGGCATGGCAGTACGGCGGGAGCGGGAGATCAGAGACTTTGTGAAGACCCCTTTTTACCGGGTGATCGGTACTTTTTCTCCTCAGGATATGGATTTTGACGGAGAGTGGAGAAGCGCTCCCGGGTCTAAATACTTTGAATCCCCGTATCTCTATAAGGAGAATGGATTTAAAGAGAGAAAGACGGCGGAAGCCCTCATCGAGTCGCTGTCCGCGGTTCAGCCCATGAATGCGGTGCTGCAGGCTATTGAGAAGAAGAAAGAGACGAAGAATCCTCCGCTTCTTTATAATCTGGCGGAACTTCAGAATGACTGTTCCAAGATGTTTAAGATCAGTCCGGATGAGACCTTAAAGGTAGTTCAGGAACTGTATGAAAAGAAGCTTGTGACGTATCCGAGAACGGATGCCAGAGTCCTTTCCACCGCGGTGGCGAAGGAGATCTACAAAAATATCGGAGGGTTGAAAAATTTCGAGCCTCTGGCCGGATTTGCAGCAGAAGCGCTGGAGTCCGGTTCCTTTAAAGGGATTGCAAAGACGCGGTACGTGAATGATAAACAGATTACGGACCATTATGCTGTCATACCGACCGGACAGGGCATGGGGGCTTTGAGGAGCTTATCGCCGCTGTCCGCAAAGGTTTACGAGGTAATTGCCAGAAGATTTTTAAGTATCTTTTATCCTCCGGCCATCTATCAGAAATATGCGCTGGAACTGGTGATTGACAAGGAACATTTTTTCACCAATTTCCGTGTTATGCTGGAAGCGGGGTACTTAAAGGTGGCAGACGTTCCGGGAAGCAGAAAAAAGCCGGATACCAAAGGGAAAGACGGACAGGCGGAGAACGCCTCCGGGGATTCCGATGAGGGAAACACGGATTCTGCACAGAAGAACATGGATAACCCGGAATTCATCGCCATGCTGGGGACTCTGAAGAAGGGAGCCGTAATCCCGCTTAAGAGCCTGGCGATCAAGGAAGGTGAGACATCACCGCCCAAACGTTACACTTCGGGTTCCATGATTCTGGCCATGGAGAATGCAGGCCAGCTGATCGAGGACGACGAGCTGCGGGCTCAGATTAAGGGCAGCGGCATCGGAACCAGTGCTACCCGTGCTGAGATTCTAAAGAAGCTGTTCAATATAAAATACCTGGCCCTGAACCAGAAAACCCAGGTGATCACCCCCACGCTTCTGGGAGAGATGATTTTCGACGTGGTAAACGCCTCCATCCGCCAGCTTCTCAATCCGGAACTGACAGCCAGTTGGGAAAAGGGGCTGACTTATGTGGCGGAGGGAAGTATCACCTCCGACGAATACATGCAGAAACTCGAGAATTTTGTCGCCGGACGAACAGCCAATGTATTGCGGCTGAACAATCAATACGGCCTTCGGGGCGCCTTTGATGCGGCGGCGGCTAATTATAAAAAAACAAAATAGGAGAATTAAGAACATGAAAAAAGAAGACATGATAATCAGGGATTTATTTGATACCAGCCACACCATTGCAAAACTGTTATTTGAAAGAAACACGTATCCTTGGGAAATCCTTCCGAAGATCGGCGAGTATATCACCTCCCTTGGAGAACTGCTCCCGGAAGACGAATACAACCGCATGGGTAAATCCATCTGGATTCACAAATCCGTCAAGATGCCGCCGACTGCGTGTCTGGCTGACAATGTCATCATCTGCAAGGGCGCATCGATCCGCCACTGCGCATTTATCCGCGGAAACGTTATTGTTGGCGAAGGCGCTGTAGTTGGAAACTCCTGTGAGTTAAAGAATGTAATCCTGTTTGACGGCGTTCAGGTGCCGCATTACAATTACGTCGGTGATTCTATCCTGGGATATAAGGCGCATATGGGAGCCGGTTCCATCACCTCCAATGTGAAGTCCGATAAGACTCTGGTTAAGGTTCACGCAGAGGATGGAGATATCGAGACCGGATTAAAGAAATTCGGGGCAATCCTGGGTGATTTTGTAGAAGTCGGCTGCGGCTCCGTTTTAAATCCGGGAACCGTAATCGGACCGAAATCCAATATCTATCCGCTTTCCAGCGTAAGAGGCTGTGTTGACGGCGGCTGCATCTACAAGAAGCAGGGTGAAGTTGTAGAAAAGCGCGAAGCAGAGTAAGAGTACAGGGGTACAAAACGACATGTCAGAAAAAACACATACTGCGGGGAAGAACGGAAAGTTCGGCTCGCGGCTTGGATTTATACTGGCCTCCGTAGGCTCTGCAGTCGGTATGGGGAACATCTGGATGTTCCCCTATCGCGTAGGGCAGTACGGAGGCGCAGCTTTTTTAATTGTTTATTTTGGTTTTATCCTTTTATTTGGTCTGGTAGGGCTGTCGGGTGAATTTGCATTTGGAAGACTGACAGGAACCGGGCCGATCGGTTCCTACGGTTATGCATTAAAAACCCGGGGCAAAAAAGGCGGAGCACTACTCGGAGCCATCCCCCTGATCGGATCACTGGGGATTGCGATCGGCTATGCCATTATCGTTGGCTGGGTGCTTCGATACTTATTCGGCTCTCTGTCGGGAGTCATGATGGGGATGGAGGCAGAGGTCTATTTTTCACAGGCGACCGGCCATTTTGGCAGTGTTCCCTGGCATTTTATGGTTGTTGCCATCACCATGGCGGTGTTAGTGGGCGGTGTCCTGAAGGGCATAGAAAAGGTCAACCGTATTATGATGCCTGCATTTTTTATCCTGTTTATCATCATTGCGGTGAGGGTCTTCTTTCTGGACGGCGCCTTAGCCGGTTATGAGTATCTGCTGATCCCGCGCTGGGAGCTGCTGTTAAAGCCGGAGACGTGGGTGATGGCTATGGGACAGGCATTCTTTTCCCTGTCGATTACAGGCTCGGGTATGATTATTTACGGCAGCTATTTAGACAAAAAGGAAGACATTCCGAAGGCAACCATGACGACCGCGCTCCTTGATACGGTGGCGGCTCTGCTTGCGGGCTTTGCCATCATTCCCGCAGTGTTTGCATTTCAGATGGATCCGGCCAGCGGTCCGCCTCTCATGTTTATCACACTTCCGAAGGTTTTCGCACAGATACCGGCGGGGAGATGGGTGGCTGTGCTGTTCTTTCTTTCTGTTTTGTTTGCCGGAATCACCTCCCTTGTCAACATGTTCGAGGTGTGCGCGGAGGCAGTTCAGACTCATCTGCATTTCAGCCGGAAGAAAGCAGTCTTTATGGTGGGAAGTCTCGTGTTCCTGGTTGGACTTTTCATAGAATATGAGCCGTATATGGGCTCCTGGATGGATATGATAACGATTTATGTTGTGCCGTTTGGAGCGGTGCTCTGCGCGATCATGATCTACTGGGTCCTGGGGATAAACAGGATTGGAGAGGAACTGAATACCGGCCGGAAAAAGCCGGTTGGAAAGCTGTTTTGCTTTGCGGCGAAATATGTTTATGTGGGGCTTGCCGTTCTGGTGTTTATTATGAGTATTGTATACAAAGGAATTGGCTGATCGCATAAAGCTGACAAAAAAGATTACAATAAAAAAGATGTGCTCCGCAGATTTCACGATCCGCAGAGCACATCTTTTTGCTATATCAGCACCGGTTTATTTCGTACCGAAAATCCTGTCTCCGGCATCGCCAAGACCCGGGCAGATGTAGGCGTTCTCATTTAACTGACGATCGAGATGGCCGACATAGATCTGAATGTCCGGATGTGCCTTATGAAGCCGTTCCAGACCTTCCGGAGCAGCGATAATCGCCATAAACTTAATGTTCTTTCCGCCGTGCTCTTTGATGAAATCCACGGCCGCAACAGCGGAACCGCCGGTAGCCAGCATGGGATCTGTTACTACAATGGTTCTCTGTTCAATGGGGTTCGGAAGCTTGCAGTAGTACTCATGAGGCTCATGGGTGACTTCGTCACGATAGAGACCGATATGCCCGACCTTGGCAGACGGAACAAGTGCAAGGATTCCGTTGACCATACCGAGTCCGGCACGAAGGATCGGAACAACGGCGAGCTTCTTTCCTGCAATCATGGGAGTCATGCATGTTTCAATCGGAGTTTCGACCTCGACCTCCTTTAAAGGGAGATCTCTTAAGGCTTCATAGCCCATAAGCATGGCGATCTCTTCGATCAGTGCGCGGAACTCATTGGTTCCGGTTCTCTTATCCCTCAGGATAGAAATTTTGTGCTGGATTAATGGGTGGCTGAAGACAGTTACATTTTCAATTGGAAATTCCATGGTATAGTAATCCTTTCTTTAGTTTTTTACAGTATCAGCTGTCTGCGGCAGTATGATATTCATAAGGACTCCGATGACTACGGCGATGAAAAGGCCGGAGATGTTAAGCGTAATGGAGCCAGCGTGGATATTGAGTCCGCCCAGCTGCGCAAAACCGAGGCCAAAGACGAGAATCAGTCCGACGATGGTTAAGTTGCGGCTGTGAGTGAAATCAAGATCTGATTCCGCCAGAGAGCGGATTCCGACTGCGGCGATCATACCGAACAGCATAACTTCCACACCGCCTTTAACCGGGCCGGGAATGGTCTGAAGAATTGCGCCAACCTTTCCGAAAAGGCCGAGTATGATCGCGAAGATGGCGGTCACACGGAGGAGACGGGGATTGTAATTTTTCGTCGTAGCTAAAACACCGGTATTCTCAGAATAGGTGGTGTTGGCAGGTCCGCCGACGAATCCGGCAAATAAGGTTGCGAGTCCGTCGCCCATCAGGGTTCTGTGGAGACCCGGATCTTTTAAGAAATCTTTTCCGACTACCGTACCGTTCGTGGTGACATCGCCGATGTGTTCCATAAAGGTGACGCAGGCGATCGGTGCAATGGAGAGAATAGCGCCCAGCTCGAATTTCGGAAGAGACATAAAGGGAACTCCATTCATATCCTTTGTCACAAACGGGATATTAATCCATGCTGCGGACGTAATGGCGGAATAATCCATATGGAAGACTCCGACTGCGCCCAGAATAATACACAGAATGTATCCTGCAGCGATTCCGATTAAGATCGGGACCAGTTTGAAAAAACCGTGTGCGAAAATGGAACAGAGAATTACCACAAAGAGCGTAAACAGGGCGATGCCCAGGTTTAAAGCGATCTCGGAGGTAAGGCCGTCCGCCAGGCTTAATCCGCCGGTCGCATCACCGATCGCGGTACTGGCCAGGTTAATACCGATGACCACAATTACGGGTCCTGTGACAACCGGAGGAAATACCTTTTTGATCTTGTCCGCCCCGATTAAAAAAGCAATCAGCGCAAACAGCAGATAGATCAGACCGGCAAAAATAATTCCACCCTGTGCTAAAGGAATGTTTTCTGCAACCACGGCACCTTCCGGTCGAATGATGGCGCTTAACGCAGCCAGAAATGCGAAGGAAGAACCGAGAAAAACAGGAACCTTAAACTTAGTACAGCAGTGGAATATTAAGGTACCCACACCTGCGGAAAACAGTGCGAGCGATGGATTAAGACCGGTCAGCAAAGGAACCAGAACCGTTGCGCCAAACATGGCAAACAGGTGTTGGATGCTGAGCAGATAGTCTCGTGTTGTCAGTTGCGTTTTTTCACTCATTTTGCTACCCCATTTCATATCTTTGTATTTTTCCGTACTATTTTATCAAATATGGGGTTAAATAGCAACTATTTTCACTATTTTGTGTCAGGTGTGTACTTTATCAGCGCAAAATCACCGAGAGCATGAGGTACTGGTATGGAAACATAGATGGTACCCTGATCCTCGTAGCTGAAAACTTCCGGGAATTTTACGGCTTCGTCGGAGCCCTTGGAGGTAGTTTTCGGCTCTTTCCATGGGAAATCCGCACGGCGGAACATTTCGGTATACGTCTCGATATCCGTATCGTTCTTAATCTTCATCAGTTCTTTTTCCAGTGTGGCATCCGCGTCAGCAAACTGGCAGTCAGCAGACAGCACATATCCGGCCAGTGTGTAAGGATCCGCATAGTCCGTGAGTCCCATGTCTTCTCCGAGCGCGGTGTCGATGGTATTCGTATAGAAGAGACTGACTGGATGGGCACCGCCGTCCGGCATGTAGGAGCCTGTGTAAACAGCAGTCAGGCGTCTCCGGTCCGCAGATACGACCCGGCATTTTACGGTGAGAGAATCCTTGCTTTCGTCCACGCCATATGCCTTGATAAATTCCAAAGCATGTTCATTTAACAGTTTGTTGACTGTTTCCTGCACAGCGGCCTTGCTCAAATTGGAGACAACCGGATATTCGATGGAAATATTACCGGTGGTGTAGGTATGAATGGACGTAGAGACACTGGCAGAATTATCCGTCTTCTTAGAATCATCCTTTTCGGATTCGCCATCCGCCGCCTCTTTGTCTGAGCCTTCCGTCTCTTTAGTCTCGGCGGCTGTCGTAGTGGGAGACATGGTTTCCGTCGCCGCGGTCGTGTGGGTGCTTGTCAAATCGGTCTTATCCTGATTCTTTTTTCCGCAGCCGGCAAGGGAAAGGGCACAGAGGAGTGAAAGAGTGAGAATAACAGTATATCGCTTCATAAAAAGCCTCCTTTATCATTTGAATTCGATAGAGATAGTATACCATAATGGAGGAAAAATGTATTGCAGAATTGCTTACGATTTTGTGTAGATAGATTCCTGAGAAAATTAGTTCCTTGAATTTCACGGCAGTCAGACAGGCTTTATATTCCCGATCCGGAAACATGCGGCCTGTTTATTACCGGCAGTCTGTTACTGGTTTGTTTAGCGTTCCGGATTTTATTTATTTTTCATTGCTTTGATTAACATTAAAAGTGCGGATTTTTCGGGTTGAGTCAGTCCGGATAAATCGAGACTGTCTTTGTGTTCCACACCCAAGAGGTAATCCGTGGATACTTTGAAAATTTGTGCAATGTGAATTAATACATCATAGGAGGGCAGACGCAGCCCTGTTTCGTAGGCACTGATCACTGATTTAGTGAGTCCTAATTTCTGGGACAATTGGGCTTGGGTCATATTTTCCTGTAAGCGTAGAGTTTTTAAGGTGTTTCCAAAGTCAACCATATCAATTCTCCTTTTTCAGTAGTTTACTACATATGGTATGTTTATATGGTTGATTAAATATTCGTATAGTTGACCTGAATCCATAAAAGCTGTATACTTTTTATACAAGAAGCAGGACGGGAGAAGATAAAGGACAATGGAGGGGAAAGTATACCGTGATGAAGAAGCATATTTATAATTTAGAATTTACCGAAGAAGAATTGCAGATGATCTATCTGGTTTTCAGCAGGCTGGAAACAAAATGTTTTGCAAAATGGCGTGCTCTGTGGCCAGATGACGGCGAACGGGCAAGCTCAGACTGTACGAAGCAATGGTTAATTCTGGGAAAGGTAGAGCGTATAAAGGATCGTGTGGCTAAGCCGTTAGGCTTAAGCTTCAGAAAAGAGTGATGGAACTGTACCGCAGTAAAATGAAAAAGGAATCTGCCGTATGGATAGATTCCTTTTTCATGACGTCAGCACTAGAATACTGGCTGGCTTTTTGAACGTGCTTTTGGCTGCTTATGTCAGTGACTGACGATTGGAGATATCACGATTTTTCCCTCCCGGTCGAGCAGAGGGGTTAATCCCCCTGCATTGCCGCCGCAGTGAAACACATAATTCACACCGGTCTCTTTATCTACCCAAATTTCCGTTACATTGAGCGTTCCCTGTGCGTATACTTTCTCAAATCTGTCTTTACCCATGTTCCAATCCTCCACTAAATTCTGAGCTGTCATGATCTGTATGTTATCCCTGTCCAGGCTGCCCTTCCTCAGAATATCAGGATAATATTCCCTGTATCATCGGAGCAAACACCCCTTTCAAAATAAAAAGCCCTTTTGCTGCATTCCAACAGCTGTTTCAGGAAAAATATGATCTGATATTTTTATGATCATTCGCTATGTCCTTCCGCAAAAGTAAAGAAAAGAAAGAAAAAATCATAACTCAGTGGTATAATACAGTTGTCGCGAAAAACATTAAAAAGTATGGAGCGCAGGTGTTTTCATTTGTTATTCAACTATAACGGAATAATAGAATTAAAATGGGGAGAGAAAAATGAATATTGAACTTGTTAAATTAACTCATGAATATAAGGATCAGCTATTTGACATGCTTGAAGAATGGAAGAACGATATTATAGAAAATCACACCAATATATCCCCATGGAGAATATGGGCAAATGATTTTCATGATTTTGATGATTATGTGAAAAGTATTAACGCAACAGAAGAGCTTAACAACGATTGGGTTCCTGATACAACTTTATTTTGTCTTGACAGAGACAGAAATATTTTTGTTGGCGCTGTCAGTATTCGCCACTATTTAAATGATAAACTACTTAAAACGGGTGGTCACATAGGCGATGGAATCAGACCCGGTGAAAGAAGAAAAGGTTATGCGACGGCAATGATTGCTTTGGCATTAGAAGAGTGTAAAAAACTTGGCATCACCAGAGTATTGATGTGCTGCGATAAAAATAACATTGGTTCGGCGAAATCAATCATTAAAAATGGAGGAGTATTAGAAAATGAGATTGAAGAAGACGGCCATATTGAGCAGCGCTATTGGATTCAGTTATAGCGCTGATTCAATTTTTTTTAAAAGAAAAGGACTGAAAACCTGATTCGGTATCAGGTTTCCAGCCCAGTTCCCTGCCAAGGGTGTAATGCCGGCTGCGGGACTTGAACCCGCACGGTGTTGCCACCAATGGATTTTGAGTCCACCTCGTCTGCCATTCCGACAAGCCGGCGTAACAATCACAGCGTTGATTATTTTATCACAGGATTTTCCATTTGGCAAGTGTTTTTTATGATTATTAAATTGAAAAGAGAGGAAATATATTGTATGATAGATAGAGATTTGTGGAAGGAGGTGTCCGGAGGTGACATGCAAAGAAGCGGAAAGCCTTGTAATGCCTTATATTAAGAATGAACTGACTGATGAAGAACTCTTTGAATTCCTGGAGCATATTGAACATTGCCCGGAATGCAGGGAAGAACTGGAGATATATTTTACCGTGGATGTGGGAATCCGGCAGTTAGACTCCGAGACGGGCAATTATAATATCAAGGGAGCGCTCGAGACAGCGATCGAACAGTCCAGGGAAAGACTGGAAGCGGTTCGTATGGTAAAGATCATGCGCTATGCGGTATCCACACTCAGTGTTATGGCATTAATTATTACGGTTCTTCTGCAGTGCAGAATCTGGCTGCAGGCGGGACTGATCTGACAGGAGAGAACATGGACAAAGAGAAATTAGTATTAATAGACGGACACAGCATCATGAGCCGGGCATTCTACGGAGTGCCGGAGCTGACTAATTCAGAGGGACTTCATACGAACGCCGTATACGGTTTTTTAAACATCATGTTTAAGATACTGGAAGAAGAGCAGGCAGACCACGTGGCGGTGGCATTTGATTTAAAGGAACCGACGTTCCGCCATCAGATGTTTGAACAGTATAAGGGAACGCGAAAGCCCATGCCGGAGGAACTTCATGAGCAGGTAGATTTGATGAAAGAAGTTCTCGGAGCCATGGAGGTTCCGATCCTTACGATGGCCGGCTTCGAGGCCGATGATATTCTGGGTACCGTGGCGAAGGAGAGCCAGGCAAAGGGCGTGGAGGTCGTCGTGGTATCGGGCGACCGGGATCTTCTGCAGCTGGCTGATGAGCACATTAAGATACGGATTCCTAAAACCAGCAGGGGCGGAACGGAGATTAAGGACTACTATCCGGAGGATGTGAAGAATGAGTACCATGTAACTCCGAAGGAATTTATCGATATGAAGGCACTGATGGGAGATTCTTCCGATAACATTCCGGGAGTGCCGTCTATTGGCGAGAAGACGGCCGCTACCATTATAGAGGCGTACGGCAGTATTGAGAATGCTTACGCCCATATTGAGGAGATTAAACCGCCGAGGGCGAAGAAGTCTCTGGAAGAGAATTACAGCCTCGCGCAGTTGAGTAAGGAACTGGCAGCGATTAATACAAACTGCGGAATTGAGTTTTCTTATGACGATGCAAAAACGGACAGCTTATATACACCGGCTGCCTACCAGTATATGAAGCGTCTGGAATTCAAATCGCTCCTTTCCCGTTTTTCGGATACGCCGGTGGAAAGTCCGTCGGCTGAGGCGCATTTTCGGATGGTAACTGATTTTGGGGAAGCGGAAGCCGTCTTTGCCTCCTGCAGGAAAGGGGCTAAGATCGGACTGGAACTGGTGATCGAGGATCACGAGCTTACCGCCATGGCGCTCTGTACAGGGGAGGAAGCCACGTACTGTTTCGTCCCCCAGGGATTTATGCGCGCGGAATATCTGGTGGAAAAGGCGAGAGATTTGTGCAGAACGTGCGAACGGGTATCGGTGCTGAAACTGAAGCCTCTGCTTCCATTTTTAAAAGCAGAATCAGACAGCCCGCTGTTTGACGCGGGTGTGGCAGGCTATCTCTTAAATCCGCTTAAGGATACGTACGATTACGATGATCTGGCCCGCGATTATCTCGGACTGACAGTACCGTCCAGAGCCGGCTTAATCGGTAAGCAGTCGGTAAAAATGGCTCTGGAGACCGATGAGAAGAAGGCATTTACGTGCGTCTGCTATATGGGGTATATCGCATTTATGAGTGCGGACCGTCTGACGGAGGAACTGAAGAGGACAGAGATGTACAGCCTCTTTACCGATATTGAGATGCCGCTGATCTACAGCCTTTTCCACATGGAGCAGGTGGGAATCAAGGCGGAGCGAGTGAGGCTGAAAGAGTACGGAGACCGCCTGAAGGTACAGATTGCCGTACTGGAACAGAAGATTTATGAGGAGACGGGGGAAACGTTTAATATCAATTCTCCCAAACAGCTGGGCGAAGTCCTGTTTGACCATATGAAACTTCCCAACGGGAAAAAGACGAAGTCCGGGTATTCTACGGCGGCCGACGTGCTGGACAAACTGGCTCCCGATTATCCGGTAGTGCAGATGATTCTGGATTACCGTCAGCTCACCAAGCTGAATTCCACCTATGCAGAAGGCCTGGCCGTCTATATCGGGCCGGATGAGAGAATACACGGGACTTTTAACCAGACCATCACGGCTACGGGAAGAATCAGCAGTACGGAGCCAAATCTTCAGAATATACCGGTTCGTATGGAACTGGGACGTGAGATTCGCAAGATTTTCGTTCCGGAGGATGGGTACGTCTTCATCGATGCCGACTATTCCCAGATCGAGCTTCGCGTTCTGGCGCATATGTCAGGAGATGAGCGCCTGATCGGAGCTTACCGCCACGCGGAAGATATTCATGCCATCACGGCTTCCGAGGTCTTCCATACACCGCTTGACGAGGTGACGCCGCTGCAGCGAAGAAACGCCAAGGCGGTTAACTTCGGAATCGTGTATGGGATCAGTTCCTTTGGCTTGAGCGAGGGCTTAAGCATCTCCAGAAAAGAGGCGACGGAATATATCAATAAATATTTTGAGACATATCCGGGTGTGAAGGAATTTCTGGACAGACTTGTGGCGGATGCCAAGGAGACCGGTTATGCGGTGAGCATGTTTGGCAGAAGACGTCCTGTGCCGGAACTGAAATCAGCCAATTTCATGCAGCGTTCCTTCGGCGAGCGTGTGGCCATGAACTCCCCGATCCAGGGGACAGCGGCCGATATCATGAAGATTGCAATGATACGCGTAGACCGGGCGCTGAAGGCGAAAGGCCTTAAGTCACGCATTGTTTTGCAGGTTCATGATGAACTTCTGATCGAGACGCGAAAGGATGAAGTGGAGGCAGTAAAGGCGCTTCTGGTGGATGAGATGAAGCATGCCGCAGATTTATCCGTGTCCCTGGAAGTGGAAGCCAATGTCGGGGACTCCTGGTTTGATGCCAAATAATTGAAAGACAGCACGAGACAGAGAAGGGGACGAAACGTGAGAGTAATAGGACTGACAGGCGGAGTCGGCGCCGGGAAGAGCCGGATTCTCGATATTCTGAAAACTGAGTACGGGGCAGAAATCATCGTTGCAGATCAGGTGGCGCATGAGCTGATGGAGCCAGGGCAGGGGGGCTACCGGGAGGTAGTCCGCGCCCTGGGCACCAGCTTTTTAAATCCGGATGGAACCATTGACCGGCCGCTGTTATCCGCGCTCATTTTTCATGACCGGAACGCACTGGAGACGATGAACGGAATCATTCATCCGATGGTATGGAAAACGATCAAAGATAAAATTTCTTCTTCACAAGCGGACTTAATTGTGGTAGAATCTGCAATTATGGGCAGGGAACAGGATGACATCTACGATGAAATGTGGTATGTTTATACATCGGAAGAGAATCGCATCAGACGCCTGAATGAAAACAGGGGTTACAGCAGAGAGCGTTCCTTAAGCATCATGAAGAATCAGCTTTCGGATGAAGAATTCCGGGAGCTGGCGGACCGGGTGATCGATAACAACGGTACCGTGGAAGATGTGAAAGCCGGGCTGGAAGCCATATTGAAAGATAAAGGACGGGAAACATGAGACTGGTAAGTATAGCGAGCGGAAGCAGTGGAAACTGCATCTATGTTGGTTCGGATCATTCCCATATTCTGGTGGATGCCGGTATCAGCAATAAGAGGATTGAGCAGGGCTTAAATGAAATCGGGTTAAAGGGAAGTGAACTCGACGGAATCGTCATCACACACGAGCATTCTGATCATACAAAGGGACTGGGCGTTCTGGCGAGAAAGTATGGCGTTCCTCTCTACGGGACAAAGGAGACGCTTGACGAGGTGTCAAAACAGAAGTACCTGGGAGAATATCCCAGAGAGCTGTACCATCCGATCAGTCCGGATGTAGACTTTTTTATAGGAGATCTGGAGGTAAAGCCATTTTCCATTGATCACGATGCGGCGAACCCGGTAGCATACCGGATTCAGCATGACCACAAGTCTGTGGCGGTGGCGACGGATATGGGACATTATGACCAGTACATAATCGATCATCTCCAGGGGCTTGATGCGCTTTTGCTGGAATCAAACCATGATGTCAATATGCTTCAGGCAGGGCCTTACCCCTACTATTTAAAACGGCGTATTTTAGGGGATCACGGCCATCTGTCCAATGAGAATGCCGGACGGCTTTTGTGCTGCATCCTGCACGATAATTTAAAACGGATTCTGCTTGGCCATCTGAGCAAGGAAAATAATTATGAAGAACTGGCTTATGAGACCGTAAAGCTGGAGATTACAGACGGAGATAATCCATTTAAGGCGTCCGATTTTTCGATCGCAGTTGCGGGAAGAGACAGGATGTCGGAAATTATCACTATATAAGACGAGGAGAAAAAGCAGCATGAAGAAAACCATTATCACAGTAGTAGGAAAAGACACCGTAGGGATCATTGCAAAGATTTGCACTTATCTGGCGAATAACCGGGTAAACATCCTGGATATTTCACAGACCATCGTGCAGGATTTCTTTAATATGATGATGATTGTCGACACAAACGACGCAACAAAGCCTTTTGGAGAGCTTGCCGATGAACTGGAACAGATCGGAGACGAGATCGGTGTTAAGGTAAAATGCCAGCGCGAGGATATTTTTACAAAAATGCACCGTATTTAACCAGATGACAAGATAAGCATAAGAAAAAGGATGGTTCCCCGATATGTTGAATATGTTTGAAGTAAATGAAACGAATAAAATGATTGAGCAGGAGAAGCTGGATGTCAGAACGATTACTCTGGGCATCAGCCTTTTAGACTGCAGCGACAGCAATTTAGACGCGGTCAATGAGAAAATCTATAACAAGATCACCACCACGGCTAAGAATCTCGTCGCAGTCGGCAGAGAGATCGAGCGCGATTTCGGCATTCCGATTGTGAATAAGCGAATTTCCGTTACCCCGATTGCGATGGTAGGCGCGGCCGCCTGCAAGAGCCCGGAGGATTACGTGACGATTGCACAGACGCTCGACCGGGCCGCTCACGAGGTTGGCGTAAACTTTATCGGGGGGTATTCCGCGCTGGTAAGCAAGGGTATGACCGACGCGGATGAAAGACTGATCCGTTCCATTCCGCAGGCGCTTGCCGTTACAGAGCGCGTATGCAGTTCTGTCAACGTGGGATCCACAAAGACAGGCATCAACATGGATGCCGTAAAGCTGATGGGGGAGATCGTGCTGGCGACGGCTGAGGCCACGAAGGAGTCCGATTCCCTGGGCTGCGCCAAGCTGGTTGTATTCTGCAACGCACCTGACGACAATCCTTTTATGGCGGGCGCATTCCACGGAGTGACGGAAGCGGAGTCAATCATCAACGTAGGCGTCAGCGGACCAGGCGTTGTAAAGACCGCCATCGAAACGGCGAGAGGAAAGGATTTTGAGGTTCTCTGTGAGACGATCAAGAAGACAGCGTTTAAGATCACGAGAGTCGGACAGCTGGTTGCCCAGGAAGCTTCCAAACGCCTGAATATTCCGTTTGGCATCATCGACCTGTCTCTGGCCCCGACTCCGGCTATCGGCGACAGCGTTGCTGAGATCCTGGAAGAGATCGGCTTAGAACGCGTAGGTGCGCCGGGAACGACAGCGGCTCTTGCCATGCTCAACGATCAGGTGAAGAAGGGCGGAGTTATGGCTTCCTCCTATGTAGGCGGCTTAAGCGGCGCGTTTATTCCGGTAAGCGAGGATCAGGGAATGATAGATGCAGTGTCCATGGGAGCCCTGACGCTGGAAAAACTGGAGGCGATGACCTGTGTCTGCTCTGTGGGACTGGACATGATTGCGATCCCAGGTGATACGCCAGCGACGACGATTGCAGGTATTATTGCGGATGAGGCGGCTATCGGCATGATTAACCAGAAGACGACTGCCGTTAGACTCATTCCGGTTATCGGAAAGACGATTGGAGACACGGTGGAATTCGGCGGACTGCTGGGCTATGCTCCTGTTATGCCGGTCAATCCTTATTCCTGTGAGAAGTTTGTGACCCGCGGCGGAAGAATCCCGGCTCCGATCCACAGCTTTAAAAATTAAGATCAGAACAACAAAGAGAATGAACGCAGGCCCAGATGAACGAGTTACCATCTGGGCCGTATTTGACAGAGAAGAGAATGAACGGGAGGAAGACCGGATGAAACTGTATCTGATTCGCCATGGGCGCCAGTGCAGCCAGTTGTGCAATGTAAATGTAGATTTGGCCGAGGAAGGCTTCCGGCAGGCAGAGCTTCTGGGGAAGCGCCTGGCGGGAGAGAAGATTGAGGCTGTTTATTCCAGCCATTTACTGAGAGCGGTTCAGACTGCGGAGACGGCGAACCGCTTCTGGAATGCGGAACATATCATTAAGGAGGAGCTGCGCGAGATATCCTTTGGAGAGATGGAAGGAATGTACGACGAGGACATCGCCGTGAAATTCGCCGCATTTAAGAAGGAGCAGGAAACGATGGAGACCGATTTGCCGTATCCTGGAGGAGAGTGCGCAGGAGATGTCATCCGGCGGGCGATGCCGGTATTCCTTGAGATGGCTGAGAGCGGTTACCAGAAGATCGCAGTGGTCACCCACGGAGGCGTAATCAGAAGCATGCTCTCCGCATTTTTAGGAATGGAGCCGGCCAGATACCGGATCCTGGGTAAGACACTGGAAAACTGCAGCATCACAGAGGTGGTATATCAGCCGGACAATCAATGCTTTACAGTAGAACGGTTTAACGATTACGCACATTTGGAGCCGTATCCGGAGCTTTTAAGGAGCAGCTGGGTATCTGCGGAGAACTAAAGGACAGGGGAATTTGAATGGAGCAGAGCGGTATGGATCGGGAAAAAAGAGATGAAATTAAAATACTTTTTGAGGACTTTCTGGATGAAGGACTGATCAGGATAATTTTGAGCAATCCGGTCCTTAAGGAGGGAGCAGGACCGGGCAAAGTGCTGAAGGTCCGGGTGCGCCCGGTTATGCTGAAGGGCGGAATGGTTTTTCAGGCGGAAGAACTGACGGAAAAGCAGGCGTTTCACAGAAATCTGACGAAAGAGGAAGGGGTGCCTTACTTGCTCGGACTGCTTGAGGGCGGTTTTAAGCAGGCGGAGGCGGAATCTGTCAAAGGACAGGCCCGTGTGATGGTGGGAAAGAAGGGGACCGTCACGGTCAAAGTTAAGAAAAACCAGCAGAAAATAGTGGCTGCTCCCAATGTGGCATCCCATAACAGGCAGAAACGCTACATCCTGGAGGAAGGAAAACCGGTTGCGTTCCTGGAGGATTTAGGCGTCATGACCGCGGAGGGGAAGGTAATCCGTTCCCGCTACGACAAATTCCGGCAGATCAACCGGTTCCTGGAATTCATCGAAGACATTCTTCCGAGACTGGATAAGAGCAGGGAAAATGTTATTATTGATTTCGGCTGCGGAAAATCCTATCTGACCTTTGCCATGTATTATTATCTTCATGAGCTGAGGGGCTATGAGGTGCGCATTATCGGTCTGGATTTGAAGCAGGACGTGATTGATCGCTGCAACCGTCTCAGCGAGGCGTACGGCTTTGACAAGCTGAAGTTTTATCACGGCGATATTGCCTCCTACGACGGCGTGGATCATGTGGACATGGTCGTGACGCTCCATGCCTGTGACACAGCTACGGATTACGCCCTGGAAAAAGCGGTCAAATGGGATGCTTCCGTGATTCTCTCCGTCCCCTGCTGTCAGCATGAACTGAATAAGCAGATGGATAACAAACTGCTGCGTCCGGTGTTCCAGTACGGATTGATCAAGGAACGTATGGCGGCCTTATACACCGATGCCCTCCGGGCGGAGATCCTGGAAAACAGGGGGTACCGGACTCAGATCCTGGAGTTTATCGATATGGAGCACACTCCGAAGAATATACTGATCCGTGCAGTGAAACAGGGAGGCCCCAAAGATAACCGGAAGGAGATCGAGGATATCCTGCAGTTCCTGGGGACAGAGCAGACGCTGGCCAGGCTGCTGCTGGAAGATCAGGGCATTTAAGATTAGGGCATTTGAACAAAAACAGGGCTGGAATTACGGAAATCTGAATGGCATTTTCTCTTTGACTGTGGTATGATAGAGAAAATTACAGGAAGGAGTAAAATTATGCCATTTATTAATTCCAGGGTAAATGTGCCGCTTACGGACGGCGAAAAGGAAACGCTGAAGGGTAAGCTGGGACAGGCAATATCACTGATTCCGGGGAAATCAGAAAGCTGGCTGATGGTTGGCTTTGAGGACAATTATTCTCTTTATTTTAAGGGGAAGAACGATACGAAACTGGCTTATGTGGAGGTGAAGATTTTCGGCGGTACTACGGATGAAGCTTACGATAAGCTTACGGCCAGACTGTGTCAGATCTATGAGGAGGTGCTGGGGATTCCTCAGGATAAGATTTATATCAAATACGAGGAAGTGGAACACTGGGGCTGGAACGGCGCTAATTTCTAGTATCATCAGGAAAGTGGGCATATTCCCACTGACATGAGTCAGACATGGAGGAAAAACCTATGGAATTGTGGGATGTTTACGACGAAAACAGGAAACTGACCGGTAAGAAACATGAGCGGGGCGTGCCGCTGGGACCAGGGGAGTACCATATCATAGCCGATGTCTGGACCGTGAACCAGAGATCGGAGATCCTGCTCACCAGAAGGCACCCGGATAAGCCGTACGGCCTTTTGTGGGAGTGCACCGGAGGATCTGTGCTGACGGGGGAAAACAGCGTGGAAGGGGCGCTCCGTGAGCTCTCAGAGGAGGTTGGAATCCACGCGTCAAAAGAAGAGCTTCACCTGATCCACTCCATTTGTTTAAAGGAGCGGTTTGTGGATACGTACATTACCCGCCAGAAGGTGAACCTGGAAGATTTAAAGCTTCAGGCGGAGGAAGTGGTGGATGCGAAGTTTGTCGTGTTTGATGAGCTGATGGAGATGTGGCGTCAGGGAATCGTGGTTCCGAAATCCAGATTTCTGCTCTATAAAGATAAGATAGAGAGTTTTATCCGGCCGTCATGACTTCATGACGACCGAATGTGTATATTCATTTTTCAGACGAGTATGATATTTTCCGGAAACGACGGCCTGGTAGAGGTGAGAACAGAACAGATCCTTCTGAAACATCTCCCACGCCGTTCCTTCCAGGAGACTGCCGGCGTCGGCCGTTTTTGTGATGAGAGGGATCGTCCCTCTTTTTTTGATATCTGAAAGGACAGCCGATGCCTTGCGGTTAAAGCCAAGCACACGGGCGTAAGGCGCATAATCTGCGGCGCGGGCGGCCATGATCTCCTGATCCGTGATGCCCAGCAGAAGATGAAGAAGGGCACGGCTGATTCTCGTATAGGTGTACTGCCGCGTCTTTAACGCGCTTATCCTGTCTTCAAAAGTAGTGAAGGAGAGAAGGTCCTTCCTGATTCTGGCGGCCAGATCTGATGAGACATCGAGATACTGGTCAAAGGGGACCGATGCCGCCGTCATACGTAACAACTCGGCATTCAATAACGTTGAGAAATCGTTGGAAAAGACCGGGAAAGCCGTTTCTAGAAAATCCCCGGCAAAGGACGGCATTCCCTGGAGAACAGAATCCGGAAATCCATGGCAGCCGTTTGATTCCCATGCCTCCATCGCTTTGCGTATCGCAGAGGCGGAACAGAAGCCGTCGGTAAATCCGGTATCGTGGTATCCGCTTCCCTGACGCCGGACGGTGATGGGACGGATGGGGCTTTTTCGTCTTACGACAGCCTTGGCGTATTCGATTCCCAGTATATTGTTGGGCGAATTGAGAAGTGCTTCATCAAAATCACCGGTTAAGGAGAGCGCATGAGCCCGTGCCTGGGGCCAGGTGAAGCCCATTTTCAGATGTTCCTTCAGCGCAGCCGTATAAAGTTCCGGTTCTGAGGCCAGAATAGAAGCAGCACGGGAAATTTCTTCCATATCACCGCATTCACTTCCGAAACAGACGGAACCGACAACGCCCAGGCGGTCCAGAAGTGCGATCCCGCAGGCCGCGAAGTCTTCCGCGCTGCTGGTGGCGAAGATGGCCGGCATCTCCAGGACTAAATCGGCGCCGGCCTCTAAGGCCATGGCTGTTCTTGTGTATTTGTCATAGATCGCCGGGGCGCCCCTCTGGACAAAATCGCCGCTCATGACGGCAATACAGTAATCGGCGCCGGCCAGTTCTTTTGCTTTTTTTATATGCCAGGCATGTCCTTTGTGGAGCGGATTGTATTCTGCTATGATGCCGACAATGTAAGCATTTTCATTTTTGGTCATAAATAACGTCCTTTTTTTGCAGTTTTCCACTCTATTATGCTATTGTTTCATAAAAAATGCAAATTATTTCGAGACAGCACTTGAAAATTTTAATCAAAGCACATAGAATAGAATCAGAATTGTAATATTCATTCATATTATTAAAAAGAACAGGAGAGAATACAGGTATGAAATTCTTGGTAGAAACTTCAGCGCGTCATGTGCATTTAACTCAGGAGCATCTTGAGATTTTATTTGGTAAGGGATATGAACTCACAAGAAAGAAAGATTTATCCCAGCCGGGACAGTATGCATGTGAAGAGAGAGTTACCATTGTAGGCTCCAAAAAGGAATTAGCAGGAGTATCCATACTGGGACCGGTCAGAAAAGCGACTCAGGTAGAGCTTTCCTTAACAGATGCGCGTGCGATTGGCGTAGCTGCACCGATCAGAGAATCCGGAGACGTGGCGGGAAGCGGAGCATGTAAGATCGTCGGACCATGCGGAGAGATTGAGATCACAGAGGGCGTAATCGCTGCAAAGCGTCATATCCATGCTACCAGCGCAGACGCGGAGGCACTGGGCGTAAAGAACGGTGAGATCGTTTCCGTTAAGGTTGATACAGACGGAAGAAGTCTTGTATTCGGCGATGTAGTGGTTCGCGTAAGCGACAGCTATGCGCTGGCGATGCATATCGACACGGATGAATCCAATGCCGCTGCCTGTGGCAGAGAACAGTACGGCGAAATTGTAAAATAATAAAAGGAGAAATACTGTAAAATGAAGATTTTAGTTATCAACTGTGGAAGTTCTTCCTTAAAATATCAGTTAATTGATATGGAGAACGAAGAGGTTTTAGCAAAAGGATTGTGTGAACGAATCGGTATTGAGGGTTCCAATTTATCCCACAAGGCAGCAGGAAAAGAAGAACTGGAAGTTAAGAAAGAGATGCCGAATCACACGGTAGCGATCAAGATGGTCATGGATGCTCTGGTAGATCCGGAATATGGCGTGATCAAGGATACCAGCGAAATCTCAGCAGTGGGACACCGCGTTCTGCACGCAGGAACGGTCTACAGTGACTCCATCGTCGTTAATGAGGACGTAAAGAAAGTAATCCGCGACTGCTTCGACTTAGGACCGCTTCACAATCCGGCAAACTTAATGGGAATTGAAGCGTGTGAGGAAGCGATGCCGGGAACACCGAACGTAGCCGTATTTGATACTGCATTCGGCATGAAGATGCCGGAGAAGGCAAGCTTATATGCGATTCCTTATGAGTATTATGAGAAATACAGCATCCGCCGTTACGGCTTCCACGGGACAAGCCACAGCTACGTATCCAAAGAAGCAATCAAGTACTGTGAGTTAGATCCTGAGAAGGCAAAAGTTATCGTCTGCCACCTGGGAAACGGCGCCAGCGTATCCGCTTCCATCGGCGGCAAGTGTGTTGACACCAGCATGGGATTAACACCGTTGGAAGGCCTCATCATGGGTACCAGAAGCGGTGATATCGATCCTGCGGTAGTACAGTTTATCTGTAATAAAGAAGGCAAGGATGTCAACGAAGTGCTGAATATCCTGAATAAGAAATCCGGTATTCTCGGAATGTCCGGCGGCGTATCCAGCGATTTCAGAGACGTTCAGAAGGCACAGGGGGAAGGCAACCACAAAGCGGATGTTGCAATCCAGGCATTCATCTACCGTGTGGCCAAATATATCGGTGCTTACGTAGCCGCCATGAACGGCGTTGACGCTATCGTCTTCACGGCCGGCGTTGGTGAGAATGACAAACCGATCAGAGGCGCTGTATGCGAATATTTAGGATATCTCGGTATTGAGATTGATCCGGAGATCAACAAGGCAAGAGGCAAGAGAGTGACCATTTCCACTCCGGAATCCAAGGTTAAAGTATGTGTAATCCCGACCAACGAGGAGCTGTCCATCGCCAGAGAAACCTTAGCTCTTGTGAAATAACTGGTTGTGTAATATTGGAAATATTTTGTTGACAAATGATGCGCGCCTGTGTATAATAGCATAGGTGCGTATTAATGGAGATTAATATGCTTATTAATTTGTCAGAGTTGTTTACCCTGGAAGGGAAAGAGAAAACTTATACACCTGATATTGAAATGGACATCTATCATGGTCCTGGCGGCGATTATGAGATTGTCTCCAAGGAACCGGTGGTTCTGCGAATTATGAATCTGGGCAACAGGAAACTGGAAGCGGAAGGGAAGGCTATGCTTACTCTGAGAATTCCGTGTGACCGCTGCCTCGATCCGGTGGAGGTACCGTTGGAATTTGATATAGTCCGTACCCTGGATTTGAATGAATCTGAGGAGGAGCGTGTAGAAGAGCTCGATGAACAACCGTATTTAAAAGGTTATAATCTGGATGTAGACCAGTTGGTTTGTGATGAACTCATACTGAATCTGCCTATGAAGGTTCTCTGCAGTGAAAGCTGTAAGGGGATTTGTAATAGATGTGGAACAAATCTCAATCATGAGACTTGCGACTGCGACAAAAGGTCCATGGACCCCAGAATGGCAGTCATCCAGGATATTTTTAAACAGTTTAAGGAGGTGTAACCATGTCTATCTGTCCAAAGAACAAATCTTCTAAAGCTAGAAGAGATAAACGTAGAGCAAACTGGAAGATGAGTGCTCCGAACTTAGTTAAGTGCAGCAAGTGCGGCGAACTTATGATGCCTCACAGAGTTTGCAAGGCTTGCGGTTCTTATAACAAGAGAGAAATCGTCAGCGTTGACTAATCTCGGTAAGTACCACAAAACGGCCCTGAAAGCGGCATAAAATCAAGGTTCTTCATTTTTGGAGGAACCTTGTTTTTTTGCTTTTTTTCGCCTTTTGGCGAAAAGGCGAAAATTTTCCGACAGTTGGACTGCGTCTTAAGCAATGAATGGGGAAATAGTTCCAGCTGCTTCAGTCCGATTTCGCTGATAGACTGCTAAAAAGATAAGATTTAGCAGCACTAGCTAATTTTTTCTATAAGTGCCTGCAAAGGCGCATGAATGCTTCACATGTGGAGTGCCTGACAAGGCAGTGCAAGCAGCTCTTGATGTTTTTGCGGAGGTAAAAAAGTAGCAAGCAGTATTTCGGGTGTACCGCGAAATACTGCTTGTCACTTTTGAAAACAACTATAGCGTAGGATACCTTAATAGAATAAAGCCTAGCTAAGCCAATCCGAAAGTGAAAATTCAACGATTCTTTTTCTTCCTGTTTTTCCAGACAACTGCCAGAATATCTTTGAGAACAAGAAAAGAGTCCAGATCGTCATATCCGTAATTCTTTTCCAAGTCGCTTAGTAATTTACACAGCTCTGAAGCATAATAAGATACTTCAACTTCGCTTTGATATTGGATAAGTATTGGATATTTTTTACTCCATACATTTGTCCAGTCAATTTTGTTGGATATCTCGTCGCTCGTTCTCTCGATGACTTCTTGTATCTCCTATATATCGACGTCAAATTCAATCAGTTCATCTAATGTTAAACCATACAAAACTGCAAGTTTTTTTGACTGCTGGATATCAGGTAAAGTTTCATCTGTTTCCCACTTTGAAATGGTTTGTCTGCTTACCCCTAATTTTTCAGCGACCACTTCCTGTGATAATCCTTTGCCCTTTCTTGCATTAAATAAATTATTTCCTAAACTCATGACCTATCCTCCTCTATGTTTTGGTAGTTTTAATTTTAGTGTTTTTATTTGAGAAGTTCTACCAATATCATAGTACAGTTTTGCGCGTTTTATTAACAGCTTCAAATTGATCAAGTACGTCTTCTCCGTCAAAAGCAAACAAACACAACTTAACTATTCCCATTCTAATATCAGCGTGTGGGAAAGTCAAACAGCTCATTTCGTATCATAACTTTATGTTACTTTATAGTTTTTTGGTCATCTGGACCCCAATCGGTCACTATTTTATCGTTTTACATATAGGTTCATTCTACAAGAAGCCCAGTAACCATACGCTCTCCAGTTTATAGAGAAGCTGTAATCGGTGGGGAAAATAACTGTTTTTTATGAATAAGAGGAATATCCCAGACATTAAAAATGCCAGCAATGATTCGCTGGCGTTTTGCTTTAATGAAAGAAAATCAAGAAGTTTTTAATCAATGGAAGGACATCGGTCGTTATTATATATATAGGCCGACAGGGGAAGGAGTTGGAAGCGTGCTAAGCGACGACGAATTAGTGGAACAGATACAGGATGGAGATGAAAATGCGGCGGAAGAACTGATAAAACGCTATTATACATCTATTTTGCGTTATTGTAAGTGGCATTGCTCCAACCTGGAGAGGGCGGAAGATCTCACACAGGAAACATTCCTTAAGCTGTTTAAAAACATTTATAGGTATAAAGGAAAGAAAAAATTCAAGGCCTACTTATATACCATTGCGAACCATTTATGTATTGATGAGAGCCGAAAGCTCCAGGCCTATTCCTTAGAAGACGATGAAACAATCTTGAATGAATGTGAGGAAATTCTCCGGGTTGAGGATCGGGAAGAGATAAAATATCTTTTAAATGCGTTATCGTTGGAACAAAGGGAAACCGTGATTCTGCGTTTTGGAGAACAGCTCAGCTTTGAGGAAATTGCAAAGGTTATGGGATGTAATATGAGAACCGCGCAAAGCCGGGTTCGGAACGCATTAAAAGCGATGAGAAAGGAGCAGCAAGATGGAAGATAAAGTTTTGAAAGCTCATTTGCAGCATGCTTTAAGGCAGGAAGTACAGCCGGAAAGATTAGAAGAAACAATCAATTCCTGTATCGAGGTTATGCGTAAGCAGAAATTTACGGCAGAAGCAAGGACGGGGTTTTGGGGCTATCTGTTAGACGTATTTCGATTTGAGGGGATTCCGATACTGGGACTGCAGGCAATAACGTTACTCCTTGTATGCCTGGCAATTTCCAATCTGTCGGATATTCCAAAATATATTCCACTTTTTATCCCGTTATTTGTTTTGGCTATCATGCCGGTAATCTTTAAAAGCCAATATTATGGAATGAGTGAGATGGAAGCAGTAACGAGAGCATCCGGCGCTCAGATCATGCTGGCGAAGCTGATCCTGTCCGGGGCAGCCAACCTAGTATGCATCACGATACTTTTATTTATGGAGACTTATCAGCAGAATTCCTGCAAAGGAATCGGACAAATGATTCTATACTGCCTGGTTCCCTATCTGGTGTGTATGGTTGGCCTGCTGCGCGTCATCCGCATGCGAAAGAAAGAGGGCTTACCGGTTTGTGTATTTATCATGCTCGGTTCCTGTGTCTTCTGGGGCTTGTCGGCCAATGCACTGCCATGGTTATACGAGGCGACGGCAACCGGTTTGTGGCTTATCATGTTTGTGGTTTTTTCTGCATTCTTTCTCCAGGAAATCCGCTATATTGCAGCTATAAGAAAGGAAGGGAAGATGTATGGAATTATCGCTTGACCGTTTAACAAAACAGTATGGCAGGAAAATAGCGGTTGATTGTGTCAGCACAGTGTTAAAGCCTGGGGTATATGGCCTTTTGGGAGCGAACGGCGCAGGCAAGACTACCTTACTCCGCATGCTGTGCGCCGTTTTAGAACCGACCTCCGGGGAGGTGCTGTTTAATGAAACAGAAGTGGTTTCCATGGGTGCTGATTACCGGAATATCATAGGTTATCTGCCGCAGGATTTCGGATATTATCCGGGTTACACCGCGATGGAATTTTTGATGTATATTGCGGCGCTCAAGGGGATACCAAAGCGCATGGCTAAGAGGCGTGCGGCGGAGCTTTTGGAGGTGGTCGGCTTGAGCCAGGAGGCAGGAAAGAAAATCAAAACTTTTTCAGGCGGCATGAAGCAGCGGGTTGGGATTGCACAGGCATTACTCAATAACCCGAAAATTGTGATTTTGGATGAGCCGACGGCCGGGCTGGACCCGAAGGAGCGCGTCCGATTCCGCAATCTGCTTTCCGATTATGCAGAAGATAAAATCGTAATCCTTTCGACCCATATCGTGTCAGACATCGAAGCAATTGCAGATGAAGTGCTGCTGATAAAGAAAGGAAGATTTGTAATGCAGGGAACCGTTCCGGAACTGACCCGCAGAGCTGACGGAAAAGTGTGGGAACTTTCTGTTTCCCAGGAAGAGGCCAGGAGATGGCAGGAAAAAGCAACCGTGGCTAATTTACGGCATGAAGAAAACAGAATCGTGCTGCGTATTGTTTCCGACGATCGGCCTGGCGACAATGCCGTACCATGCGAAGCAGCATTAGAAGATATTTACCTGTATTATTTTCAGACGGAGGAGGGGGATCGGTAATATGAATTTATTTTTGTTGGAGCATAAGAAATTGTGGCGGAAAAGACTGACGAAAATCAGCGTACTGCTGTGTTTTGTTTATGTTGTGGTTTTTGGCGGAATACTTTCCTTCCAATGGTTCAGCTTTGGAAGCTCTGGTGATCATACAAGCGCTTTCGGCAACAATTTTGATGGATACGCGGTGGTAAAAGGCAGCCAGGAATATGCACGTTTCTTTGGAGGGGAACTGACCGATGAAACACTGCAGGAGTTAGTGCGGGATTACCAGAGGATGGAAGCCGCCGGCATGGAGAAGGAACTGGAACATACAGACTGGCACATTGTCAACAACTGGCTGGGGATGCTGTATCCGGAGCTTAAGGATCCAAACAGCTATAAAATCATGATGAGCTATGTGAATCCTGATAAACTGGCAGATTTTTATGAAAGGCGGCAGCGTGTAATCAGCGAGTTCCTGGAAGTGAACGGTCAGACAGGCACAGAAAGAGAGTATCTCTTACAGATGGAACAGGAAGTGAGAAAACCTCTGCGTTATGAATGGACGGAAGGCTGGTCCGTGCTTCTTGGAAGCATGCTTGCTGATATCGGGATGGTGATGGCGCTGTTTCTTGCAATTGTTTTGTCGTCCCTGTTTTCAGGAGAATGGTCCGATCGCACAAGCACATTGGTATTAACAACTCCAAATGGATGGCAAAGGCTCGCTCTTGCCAAAATTTTTACCGGAGTCGCATTTACCGTGGAACTGTTTGCACTTCTTGCAGCGGGAAATCTGGTAACACAGATATTCTACATGGGAACTTCCGGATGGGATATGCCGATTCAAACAATTAAGCTGATTGCCATTGCCCCTGTCAATATGCTGCAGGCGGAAATTTATGAATACGCATTTGCACTTCTTGGAGCAATCGGGTACGCGGGGGGTGTGATGTTTTTATCAGCTGCGGTGAGAAGCAATGTACTTTCCCTGCTGCTAAGTCTGGCGGCCGTTCATGGCCCGATGATGATTGCAGGCTACCTTCCGTTTGGGGCGCAGAAAGCACTCGATTTATTGCCACTCGTGGGAAGCTCCGCCGATATTTTCAGGACCAATACATTTTGTGTGTTTGGCAAACTCATCTGGTCACCCTATTTGCTGATTACGGTTCCTGTGATGATTGGCGTTTTATGTATGCCGTTTGCTGTCCGAAAATGGTCGAAAAGGATGAAGGTTTAACAATGGCATGGCGGAGATAGCGGTCAGATGACAAGTGGATAAAAAGTCCGGTCTATCATCTGGAATTGAAACCGGATTCGTGAAGGGCGGAGTGAATGGGCTTTGTGCGATTCATGCCGGGCAGCTTATCGGGGAACTTAAGAAACTGATTTGTACCATATCATACAAGAAAAGTACATCGAAATGTGATAGTATGACCAGGAGAGGCCAGCCCCGGCGGTTCAGACGGCAGCGAATACGTGAACATGCCCCCCTGATGGCTTCCATGCTGATGAAAATGGGGTTTTTACAGAAATGACATTCTTGAAAATAAAGTAGATGAGGAGATGAACTGTATGAAAAAAGGAAAATCTGTTTTTTCCCTGATTTGGCCGATTGCGCTTATCATCATTGCGCTCTATTTATTCCTGTTGTTCAAAGGAGGAAAGGCTTTTGATTTTGGGAGAGTAGAGTACAAAGAGACGGCAGCAACATGTGAAAGTGTCGGACATGAGATCACGAGAAGTCAGATTGACCGTTCCATGGAAGGCAGGCCGAATGATAAGGACCAATATTACATCATCTACAATTATTCCTATGAGGTAGATGGTATCACCTACCATGCATCGGACCGGAATCACCGGGAATTTCAGGACTATCAGAGCTATCAAAGGGATATAGAGGAATCCCAGGAATGGATTGGCACCACGAAAACGGTTTATTATCATCCGGAAGATCCTTCGGAGTATTCGTTTTCCTCTAAAAATTTTAAAGAGTCTGTTTCCGAAACAAACTGGGTTGTGGGCGTTATCGTTGTTTTGTGTTCGGTGATATTACTGCCCTGGATTATATTTATGGGCGTTATACGTTCCGTTTTGAGAAAAAGAGCAGATAGATTTAGAAAATAGACTTGTGCTTTATAAAAATTGGATTTTTGATGTGATTCCAGACAAATACATCTACACTTATCACGGCCACCATTGAAAGGATAAGAAAGCTTCATGAAAAAAACGATAGTAACAAAACAAATTAGGCGATGGCAGAGGTTAGACAGAATGGTTTTCCTTGTTCCGCCGCTCATAAGCGTGAAAACATTTCCATAAAGATGGAAGACACAAAATTTGATTTTTACCAGTGGGATAAGAAACGTGGAAGGGCAATCATGGTATAGCTGAAATCGCTTTTTGATAACTTATTCCCCATTCACATAGCTTCTTTAAGACTGGCTGGATTGTTTTTCCTAAGTCCGTTAATGAATATTCAACCTTTGGAGGCGTTTCCGGATATACAGTACGCAGGATGATTTGCTGTTCTTCTAATTGTCGGAGCTGCTGGCTTAATGTTTTCGTGGTAATTGTACCTAATAATCTTTGCAGCTCATTGAAACGGACTGGCCCTTTGGAAAGGTGCCACAAGATCCGGAGTGTCCATTTTCCGCTTAATATATTTAAGCCCACATCCATGGGACATCGTTCTGGAACCTCCATTGTTTTTGCCATTGTAAGACCTCCTCTGGTTTAAGTATCAAAAATGATACTACATATCAAAATAGTGCGTTCTTGTGCTTTTTTAGTGGGAATGATACTCTGATTATAGCAGAAAATCTGCTGGAAAGGAATGATTGAGATATGATTATTGATAGTCATGAGCATATGATGCTCCCCACAGAAATGCAGCTACAGATGATGGACGCAGCCGGAATTGATAAAACAATCCTATTCTGCACGGCGCCGCATCCGGAAAAAGCCTCTTCACTGAATGCGCTTGAAACAGAAATGGATGAGCTTTATAAAGTTTTATCCGGATCCAACAGTATAGAAGCAAATATCATTCGGCAACAGAAAAATATATCCGAGCTTATTTCCATTATCAGAAAGCATCCGGACCGTTTTGGGGGATTCGGGTCGGTACCGTTAGGAATGTCTTTCAATGAAACACAGGACTGGATAACGGACTATATCATCTCCAATTCATTGCTGGGCATTGGAGAATTCACACCGGGAAATGAGCAGAAGATTTTACAATTAGATACCGTATTTCAGGCCATTGAAGCTACTGAAATCTGTCCTGTGTGGGTGCATACATTCTCCCCTGTCACATTGGAAGGGATAAAACTGTTGATGGATTTGTGCGAACGATATCCTCAAGTTCCTGTTATCTTTGGACATTTAGGCGGGACAAATTGGATTGAGGTTATAAAGTTCGCAAAAGCACATAAGAATGCGTACTTAGATTTATCTGCAGCATTTGCATCGATAGCTACCAGAATGGCATTGATTGAACTGCCTCAAAGATGCCTGTTTAGTTCCGATGCGCCATATGGAGATCCATATCTTTACCGGGAATTGGTTGAGTTTGTCAGCCCATCAAAGGAAATTGCTGATATGGCTTTAGGTGATAATATTAAGGAACTTCTTCATCTATGAGATTCTAAATAAGTATAATGAAAAACTCCTAAGTGATAGACAAAAGAATCTGTGATTAAATAATCCATTAAAATACCAGGTCGTTTTGCGGAATCAATTTCTACCATATCATACAAGAAAAGCCTCCCAAACTGTGATAGTATGGATATGGACGGCTAGACCTGGAATCACATTCACAAGCTTTTTGCCCGATAAATAATAGCTCGGGCCCTGGCTATTTGTTGCATTTGCGGTTACGTTTTTTCCTGCCAGTGCCGAATCGTTCCTGAACTGCCATCATGAGCATGATGACTTTAAAGAATCTGTTTCCGGCGTTATGCAGCCCGCGTTGAGAAAAAAGTAGATAATATAGAAAAGAGGGGGTTCCGCATTCGTCGGATGCGTTTATTATAGAAAGTACACAGAAAGGGGAACAATAAATGAAGCGAAGCAATAAGAGACAGTACGCAAGGCTCTGTTCAATGGCGCTGTCAGCTGTGATGCTCTGCGTTTCGATACCGATGACTGCTTTTACAGCCCATGCTGAATCCGATAGTAATCATGTCCATGATGAAAGTTGTTATAGGAAGAAATTGCATTGCCTTCATGAGCATGATGACAGCTGCTATGAGGGGGATGAGACCGCAACCAGCAGCAATATGAAAAAACTGGTTTGTGACCATGAGCATGGTGAAGGCTGTTATGAAGTGGTTTTGGACTGTGGGTACAGGCAGGAGGAAAATAGCAGCGAAGGCGCGGAGGGGGATGGAAACGCCGGAGCAGATAAGAATGGCGGTCTTGCAAGCGTGGCATCCCCGGCAGCAGCAGCGCGGGCATTGACGTTGACAGGAGTAGAAAGGCTGGTTGCGGATATCAATACCTGGGCAGCTGGCAACGGTATTGTGGCAGAAGTGGACGAGTACAGCGGTGACGTGATCGTGACAGGAAAAACTACCACCGAGGCATCGGATAAACTCGAACTGGAAATTCCGGAAAATGTGACTGTAGAGTGGCGGGCGGTTTTAACGAGCAGTGCGGAACCTGTGATTGGGATCGTTGAGGAATCTGGCACGGATTCTGTATTTTCCGTGACAGACGGCGAGATTATTTCCACTTCTAATAAGAACCATACCGGTTCCAGTTACAATACTATAGATAATGCAGCCATTTATAACGCCGCTGCTAATACCAGCATCCTTGTATCGGGCGACAGCATCAGAGGTGGCGGCGGGGATCGCAGTACCGGTATCTATAATTTTGGGGAGGGCCTTGTATCGATCCAGGGAGGCAGGATCAGCGGAGGCACAGGAACAAAGAACTATGGCATATTCAACTCTTTTAGCGGCATAACCGAAGTATCGGAAGGCATTGTCAGCGGAGGCGGCGAAGAAAGCTACGGCATTCAAGGAAGCGGCGAAATCAGAGTATCAGGAGGCAGCATCAGTGGAGGCACTGGTTCTGTCGAAAACGTTGGTATCGTGTTTAAAAACAGTACCAATAGTGTAATATCGGGTGGCAATATCAGCGGCGGCAATGGTGCCAATACCTGTGGTATACTCAACGACTCTCCCAACAGCTTGCTTGTATCAGGCGGAACGATTGATGGCGGTAAAGGCACCTCCATCAGCGTAGGCATCGTCAACGAGGAAAACAGCAGTATCACTGTTAAAGATGGCTCCATCAACGCTGATGGTAAGAAGAAGGTCTGCATCATGAATGAAGGCGGAACTGTCGTGGTGTCTGGAAGCAAGATAGTAAACACCGGCGGTTACGCGATGATTGACAATTCCTCATCAAGCGGGATCCAGATTGGCGGCAGCGCCGTGATTTTCGGTAAAGACCTGGACAGTACAGGCAGCGCAATCAAAACAGCGGGTACACAGCCTGTTCCGGGCGGCACTGCCGCCATCATCACATGGGCCGGAGACAAGACGACGTACCTCAAAGGCTCCGCGGCAGATCTTGACGTATCTCCCGCCGCGGTCAAGGCAGAGTGGAGTACACAGAACGGTCATGGAGGCGTTTTCTACGACGTGAGCGGAATAAACAATGGCTTCATCACGTTGCCCGGAGTGACGGTAAAAGCTGCTCCTGCAATCATCACCGAGACCCTGCCGGACGGCACAATCGGCGTGGCCTACAGCCAGACACTGGCGGCTGACGGCAGCGCGGCGGCCACGTGGTCTTTAGAGAGCGGAGGCAGCCTGCCTGCGGGACTGTCATTGGACGGCAGCGGTAAGATCAGCGGTATCCCTACGAAGGCGGGAATCAGCCATTTTACGGTCAGGGCCTCCAACGACATAGGCAGCGATACGAAGGCAATGTCAATCACCATAGCGGCCGGCTTGTCTTCCATCGCCGTGACAACCGGGCCGGCCAAAACCACTTATACGGCGGGGCAAAGTTTTGACAGCAGCGGTATGGTGGTGACGGCAGCTTATTCTGATGGTTCCACCCGTGCGGTGACGGGCTATACAGTAACCCCGTCCGGCGCATTGACTGAGGCTGATTCCAGAGTGACGGTCACCTACACTGAGGGCGGTATTGCTAAGACGGCCACATTGGCGATCACAGTCAAAGCCGCCGGTACGAACCACACGATCACCTACGATGCGAATGGCGGCAGTGTGACACCTGCCACTGGAATAACCGACACGGACGGGCGGCTGGGAAGCCTGCCGACTCCAGTCCGCGGCGGCAGCTATCAGTTTGACGGCTGGTTTACGGCCGCCAGTGGCGGTGTTAAAGTAACAACTACACTCATATTCACGGAAAACTGCACTATTTACGCCCATTGGACTTACATTGGCGGAGGTTCCGGCAGCGGTGGCGGGTCTGGCGGCGGAGGAGGTTCCGGCAGCGGTCATGGTTTCGCAGGCGGAAACAGCGGCCCCAAGGAAAGCCTGCCGAAGAATTATACAGGCGGGACTAAAAATATAGACGGTGTCATAGTCCCCAGCTATGTGGAAAAGGTTGTCTGGGTCATGACGGAGGGCGGCAGATGGAGACTGCGCAGGGCAGATGGCAGTGATTATGTGAATACATGGGTAGCTGCTTATAATCCATATGCAGACTTGAGCGCCGGTCAGCAGGCGTTTGACTGGTTTATGTTTGATGTGAACGGTTATATGGTGACGGGGTGGTATACGGACAGCCAAGGCGGCTCCTATTATCTAAATCCGGTGTCAGACAATACCAAGGGCCGTATGATGACAGGCTGGGTCCTCATTGATGGCAGCTATTATTATTTTAATGAAGAGCCGGACGGCACAAGAGGTAGATTGTTCCGAAATACCAAGGCCCCGGACGGACGCTATGTAGATGAAAATGGAGTGTGGGACGGGAAAGAAAAGTAAAATTTGCCGAATGTTATCCTTCTCACTATAAAAATGAACGTGACTGACGGACACAATCCCGTGTGTTCCCCAGTCGCGTTTTCTTTTTCCCTGTATTCTGGAGCTGCACCATTTCCAGCACTTCATCAATGCGGCAGGCCGGCAGGCACAACGCAAGCGTTCTTGCCTTCAGGTTTTCACAAGCTCCGTTTGGGCCGAGCAGCCCATAGACGGAATTCCTTTTAATTAATATGAAGCGATACATTGTTCACGGCCATCTGGTTTTTGAAACTTTTGCAGAGATCTGCGGTTTCTAAAATCATTTCCATCTTATAAAATCCTTTCTTGTGGTTGATAGCAATAGGATACGGAACAGGTTTGAAAATTCCATGAAGATTTGAACTCCATCCATACTTATAACCACACACCAGTCCCGGCTATTACCAGAACGCATTAACTGTTGGCTATGGGATTTAGTTACCATTTAGTAAAATATACTAGGCAGGCCATAGAGGATGCTAAAAAAGCGACGGAAGAGGTTAAAAAGCAAATGACTCTTGGGAAGGAACATTATACTGGCGACCAGCAGGTTATCAGCAGGCTTGAGTAGAACTTAAGTGAACTGGCGCCAATGCAGGAAGTTGTTTTGGATATGGTGGCCAAATTTGTCTACTGATAGTAGATTTACAACTGAAATATAGCTTGCTATAATCAATTCATAAGAAATAAGCGAAAGGAGAAACGCCATGACTACCATGAATACTTCCAAATTATGTCAGAAACAGCAAAAAGAACGCGCTTGCAGGCAGCGTATTGTTGTGATGCCATTAAGAATGGGTGAAAGAGGATGGAAGTCGTATGCGATTCCCTGATGCCGTTGGTGAATTCGATTCAGTCAAGGCCGCTTATTCGTAATGGATAGGCGGTTTTTTTGTGCATAACTTCTGGATTCGAAGCACAGTATGCACCGTACCATGCGGCGTGGGGACAGACTGCAAATCTGTCTGAAGCTGGTTCGATTCCAGCACGGTGCTTTCTGCAGGTGTAGCCAAGTGGTATGGCAACCGGCTTTTAACCGGTATATCGCAGGTTCAAGTCCTGTCACCTGTATTTCAAGGTCCCATAGTCAAGCGGCTAAGACGCCGGCCCTTCACGCCGGAAACAAGGGTTCGATTCCCTTTGGGATCATATGAGACTTTAGTCGAAACGTTATGATGGGATGGTTTAATTCCCTCAGACGCCAGTATTGCGGATTAGCTCAGTTGGAAGCAGCGGCCGGCTCTGAACCGGCAGATCAAAGGTTCGAATCCTTTATCCGCAGTTAGAGGGAAGTAGTGTAGCGGCAGCACACAGAGCTTTGACCTCTGACTGGAGCAGTTCAAATCTGCCCATCCCTGTTTACTCCTGCACGTGTAGCTCAGTGGACAGAGCACATCGCTACGAACGATGGCTGCCGCAGGTTCGAATCCTGCCACGCGCATTTGAAAAATTATTATCTACAGGAAAATAGTATCTTGCAGAAGCACTCAGGATATAGTATGATGTCGATAAGCAAAAATGGGAAAGAAGGATAAGGAGATGTTAAGGATGGATTCTCGAAAATGCCAGAAACAGCAAGAAGAACGCGCTCGTAAACAGCGCTTTGTTTTATTGCCGCTATGGTATGGGAGAGGTATCTGACACATCGCTAAAAGTTTTTGCGTCCTCCATCCACCAGCCATGCGGCAGGTGGATTTTTTTTATGAGGAGGATACGGTAATGAGTTACCCCGTAATTGATCCGGTCGCAACCGGTGCGAGAATTAACACATACAGAATAGACAGAGGATTCAGCGTTGCGAGCCTAAGAGAGTATTTTGGCCTTTCAACGACCAACGCAATCTATAAGTGGCTGCGGGGGGATTCCCTTCCTACGTTAGATAATTTTCTTGCGTTAAGTGTTCTGTTTAATGTTTCTATGAACGATTTGATTGTATATCACTAAGAAGCTGACTCACCATCAGCTCCTTTTATGATGAAAATATAAATAAATAATTTCTTATCATCGTTTATGCTGTACCATAATTTGTCTGTAACCAAAATATAGATATTTGAGAGGAGATTTAAGATAATGCACACAAACTGCGTTTCATTTTATGCCGCGTTCCGGGAGAAGACGAAGTGGTTGCGAAACCCCATCCGGTTTCAATCGCAGAACGTCTGTTGGAAATTGAACGGAACGCAAAAAAGGAACACATAACGGAACTGGAACAGATGATGGATAAGTTCATGATGCAGCATAAGAAAGAAATTGTGCGGCATGTTTTTGCCGACTACAGTGAAGACTTTAAAGAATTGGCAAAAGAATTCGATAAGCTGAAGAAGGAGTTAGAGATTATGGAAATGGATTTGCCTGACGCTGGTGCTACCGCTGAAAAATCCGAAATTAAGGAGGAATGCAGCAATCATTGTAGCGATGCATCCGAAAGTGCCGGGCAGTGCGTTCCCCCAGCTTCTTATACTGAGTAATCACATCAAAAATCAAAAGGGGACACGAAATCAATCGTGTCTCTTTTTTCTCTTTTTAGGAAATTCCTTTTAAATCATGAATTATGTAAACAAATAGCCCTGCAAAAGCAAGGCACAGAAAACAGACGATGAACAAAGTGCCTTCGGCACTTTGTTTGACTTGACAAAACTATTTTGATTAGTTATTATATATTTAACTAATCAAAATAGTTTTGTCAAAGGTACAAACCGGGATCGAAAAGTACTGGGCGCAGGAAGTATTATGAAAGGACAGCCTCATGGCAGGTGTGAAATGAGAATTTATAAAATTAGATTTGATGTATTACTATGTATCGTACTTTCCTCGTTGGTGGTATTGGGAATCAGTAAAATTCTGCCTGTTTTTTATTCCATGCTCTATCAGAGATATACGCAGACGCACATGGTGTCAGACGGTGATATTGGGGGAAAAGCCGGAGATGATGTTTACCGTGTGGAAAATGTGGAGGAACTCTTTTCTCACAATACATTTACCGTTCAAGTAGAATATGGTTCTTTATTGACTGCTGATACAGATTACTTCGGTGACATCTATCTGATGAATCTTGAACTTCCATCAGGCGAGCGGGTGGCCGCCTGCATCAACAGCGATGCAGTGCAGCAGAATTATGAGGAGGACTACTTTATCATGCCAGTTGGAAAGGTGGTGGAAGCGGATCTGTCAAAGGACGTTGAATTTATCAACGGGATTGAACGCTCTGACGCCCTGAGCCGGACTGATTTCTATCTGGACATGAACAGGAACAGCGGATCTGGTTTGGTCAGCGTGGAGAGCTACGATGAGCAGTATACCATTTATATTAAGGCAATTGCAGCGGTTTTATGTTTTATGGCATTTCACATTGCAGGCTGTAAAGCAGGTATTTTTCCCAGTTTAATTCCGGGGAAAAAGAAAAGAGAGAGGACGTGACCGTCGGACTGGCGCATGCTTGCTCAGACACCTGCCGGGAAGAATTTTATACTATGAGTCATTCTTATGCGGAATGATGTAAGTTTCGGTTGGGCTCCTGTATTTCTCTTTCCTGATCATCAAAAGCCGTTTCGAAAAAATAAATACACGGGAGGTGATTGCAATAGAACGATTTGATGCGCAAATCAAAAAGGACGATTCTGGCCGGCTGACTATCGTCGAAATTCCATTCAATGCAAAAGAAGTATTCCACAAATCCAGGGGAACCATTTATGTAAGCGGTACAATGAATGGCATTGAATACCGAAGTAAACTGTTGTCCCGCGGCAGCGGCAAATTTGTTATGGTTTTAGATAAAGCGATGCAAAAGTCCATCGGGTTTCATGGGCAGGAAATGACTGCGGAGATTACGATGTTCTCCGAAGATCTGCCGGCTGCTGTAAATGTTCCTGATAAGACCGCCGATATCAAGTGCGATCAGGACGTGCTCACCGTGATAAAAACACGGCAGAGCATACGAAAATTTACTGAAAAACCGGTTAGCGAACATATGGTAACAGCCATTCTTTCTGCGGGCATGTGTGCTCCCACGGCAAAGGATAAGCGGCCATACCACTTTATTGTAGTAAGAGACAAAGGTGTTCTATCCATGCTGGCCCGGCATAATTCCAATGCTGCGATGCTGGAGATTTCCGCAGGAGCCATTATTATCTGCGGAGATAAAACCAGGGAGGGAATAAAGGAGTTCCTGTATGCAGACTGTGCCGCCGCTGCTCAAAATATACTGCTCAGTATTCATGGCTTAGGTCTTGGAGGCGTATGGTGTGGGGTAGTGCCTAATTCCGATTGGCGAAAGCTGCTCATTGAGCAATTATCACTCCCCCATAAGGTGGAACCTATTTCTGTGATCGCATTTGGCTGGCCGGATGAGGAAAAGGAATTGCGTCCCAGATGGGAAACAGCCATGGTGCATTATGATAAGTGGTAGTGTGTTTACAGAGAAACTGACAGATATGTGTCCCATATTATCGATGAAACGGACATAGACGAGGGTGCCGTATTGAATAAAGCCGGCCTGTCGGAAAAGGAATAACGGTAAATTAAAAGTTATGGAGGATTGAATAAGGAATGGATACTATAGAAAACACAAAGAAAGATTATTTTGAATGCTTTGCTTTTGGCGATAGTCCTGAAATGGCGGACGAACTTTTAGCGCTGGTGCTTGCCGGAAAGAAAACTGCAACAGTCTCGGTTATATTGGAGGATGAGCAGGCCCCAAGCGTGGGAGATTTATCACTGGTGCTCGATGGACGCGGCAATCCAGCCTGTGTGATCAAGACAGTGTATCTGGAAACTGTCAATTTTTGCGACTTAACCTGGGATATGGTAAAACTAGAGGGTGAAGATGAAGACTTTGAACACTGGAAGGCGGGAAATATACGTTATTGGACACGGGATGCAGCTAATCGCGGTTATACTTTTACAGATCAAACACCTATCACGTTTGAACGTTTCCAAGTTGTCGAAGTGTTTTAATTTCGATACAATTTCTTGTTAGTGAGGGACAAATAAATAGGAAAGAAATTATTAATACAAATACGATGCAGCGTATCGGCAGCTCTGATACCTTTCCCACGTTTATTTCGACCGAAAGGTAAGGCAGTTCATAACATTAACATTGATAAATCCGGCAGCGGATGAGGGATACGGATCCCTCAATAACTATCTGTATAGAAGAATAGAAGGGGACTGTGAAAATATGGAGTTAATTCAACTCGATATTTTCACAGTCCTTTTTATTTCCAATCTGTCAGATATCCCCCAATGTATCCCCCTCTTTATCCCGCTATTTGTTTTGGCTTTCGTGCCGGTGATCTTCAAAGGCCAGTACTATGGCATGAGTGAGATGGAAGCGGTAACGAGAGCATCCGGCGCTCAGATCATGCTGGCGAAGCTGGTCCTGGCCAGATCAGCAAACCTGGTGTGCATCACTATACTTTTATTTATGGACCTTTATCAACAGAAAAGCAATTGTTTCAAATTTTCGTCATGAAGGAAAAAAATCGTACTGCGTATTATTTCAGACGATATGCCCGGTGAAAATGCGGCCCCGTGTGGGGCAGCGTTGGAGGATCTTTACTTATATTATTTTTCGACAGAGGCAAGGGGCATTAGAATGGGATTATTTTTAGCAGAACAAAAGAAACTCTGCCGACATTTTCAGAACCAATACCTTTTCTGTTTTTGGTAAAGTGATCTGGTCGCCCTATTTACTTATTACGGTTCCGGTTTTAATTGGAATGGTCTGTATGCCATTTGCTGTAAATAACTGGTCAAAACGGATGAAGGTTTAACAGCAGCGTGGCAGAAAAATATACGCTATTATGGCTGTTGGAAGACCAAACCTGAGATTGGCGAGGTCAGGATTATGAGATAGACGGATTTGCTGGTATATGATAGAATACGGTTATTATTGAAATATTTGGCAGAACATGTGGAGGGAGGCCGCCTATGGGACTTATTTTATTGGTTGAAGACGAGCCGGGCGCAGTTGCGCTCATGCGCCGGTACATGGAAAACAGCTCAATGGAACATAAACTTGCAGTATTTGAGAAGGCCGCAGAGGCTCTTTTCTATGCGGTGAAAAACAAGGTTGATCTGTTTATTCTGGATATACAGCTTTTGGATTACCGGGGGACCGAACTGGCAAGGCAGCTGCGTTCCATGCCGGAATATCGGTTTACGCCAATTCTTTTTACCACGGAACTGGCAGGAGAGGAGTTATCTGCCTACCGGGAAATCAAATGCTACGATTTCCTGGTAAAGCCCTTCACGGAGGCTGAATTTCAAAAAACATTTCAAGCGGCTCTCGAGATGGGGACACAGATGCAGAAAGCTCCGGAAATCCTTCGGATTGAGCAGAAACAGTTTCTGTTTGAATATGAAATCAGAAATATCCTTTATATTGAATCCTTTGGCAAAAAGCTTGTCATTCATTCCGAACAATACGGTGACTGCGAAATAGCAGACCAGATTTCTGGTTACAGTCTGTCAAAGCTGCTGAACATGGTGCCGCAGAACCGTCTGCTGCAGTGTCATAAGAGCTATTTGGTGAATCCGGTTCATATTAGTAAAATAGACAAGGCAAACCGCCTGCTTTACCTAAAGGGGTGCAAAACAGCAGTCCCGATTGGTGAGAAATATCAGAAAGCAGTGTTTGAGCGTGAACAGCCATGACAATTTCCATCATTTCGCAGAGTGTATTAGACGGGCTTCTCCTGTCTCTTTCCAGCCTCGGACTGCTGGGCCGGTCAAGGGGAAAGCTGGACTGGCTGCTTCCGCTGGTGTTCGCCGGCATCTGCCTGCTCTCCCGGCTGGGGCTTGGGGACCACGATACAGAGATGGCATATGCGGTACTCCCGGTGGATCAAATCGTATCGTTTCTGTTTTTTTTCCTTGGCGTGCTGTTATTAAACAGTTTGTGGTTTCAAAAGAGTGAGGGACATACGCTTTTCGGCACGGTTGCCGCCTTTGCGCTGTATCTCCTGCTGAGGGAACTCTGCTTATTGTTCCTGGCCCTGTGCGGTTCGGCGGAACCCGTTTGGTATCTCTATGTGGGCCGGGTGCTGTCCCTGGGCCTCTGGCTGGCGCTTTGGGGAACGGGGGCACTCCGGTGGCTGAGGGAGAAGCTGGCGGATGGAGACCCTGTCATTTGTATCGTGTGCAGCAATACGGAGCTTCTGCTTTTGCTGATGCTCATCCTGTTTCAGTTTGACTTTTCTGTCATGATTCGCTGGCTTCCGGTGACGGTGGGAGCGGTGGGGCTGCTGGCGGTTGGCGACGTGATTGCCATGCTCCTTCGGCAGCACCGTGTGCAGGCCAGGCGGAGAACCGCGCTGTTGGAACAGTATCTTCCTTTGGTAGAGGAACTGATTGAACAGGTGCGGGCGCGTCAGCATGACTTTAACAACCAGATGATGGCGGTTGCAGCAGCGGTTTCTACTGCCCGGGATTTACAGGAGGCGCAGGAGGCAGTGACAGCTCTGCTTCAGCATGTAAGACTGGATGGCGCGGATAAAGAATTATTAAAATGTGACAGTAAAGTGATCAGCGGACTGCTGTTTGGAAAAATGAAGCAGGCGGAATTCAAACAGGTCCGTGTGGAAGTGACGATTGCAGGTGCATTTCTCCGCCGCGTTTTATCTGAGGCCGACTGGGTGGAGGTGATTGCCATTTTGCTGGACAATGCCATCGAGGCTGCCGCACCCGGAGACGTGCTGTATGCCAGAGCCATCGAGGAAGGGGACAGCCTCCGGTTTTCTGTGTGCGCCCGGCGGCGCACGTTTCTAACCGGTGCAAGTCCGGAATCCGCCCGGTGGTGGGAAGGATATAGCCGAAGGCAAGGGTGTCCATCGTGAGGTGGAATCTGAAGGAAGCTGGATATGGGGAACATACTAACCCATGGGCAAATCTCTGGTCTGACGAACAGAAATCACATCAGGCTATACATGAGGGTAAGACTGCACAACAAGTCAAAGCCCAATAACTACACGGAATCATGTATGGTAAATGTGGCAGATAGATGGAGAGAAAGAAACGTGTGGTACCCGGGGAGGTCTGTGCGGAATGTCCTGAAAGGGATAACCACTATCGTGAGATAGTGCTGAACGTACAGAAGTCAGCCGAGGTCGTAGTAGTCGAGAGATGAAGGACCGAATCAACAGGAGTCTTTAGTACAACCGGGAAAGGAGGAAAGAACATTGGGTACAGAAAACAAAGATAGCTGCTCACAAAGAGACAGCGCGGAACGTGAAGGGTATGTGAGAGCGCACCGTTCTTTCCGCCGGATATGGAAGGAAAGAGACAGTGCACAGCCGGAACTCTTAGAGAAGATACTGAATAAGGACAACTTAAACAGAGCTTTTAAGAGAGTAAAGGCGAATAAGGGAGCGCCGGGAATCGACGGAATGACCGTAGAGGAAACAGGTGACTGCCTAAGGGAAAATCAAAAGGAACTGATAGAGAGAATCAAAAGGGGAAAATACACCCCCGACCCAGTAAGACGAGTAGAGATTCCCAAGCCAGAGGGAGGAATGCGAAAGCTGGGCATTCCAACCGTGAAAGACCGTATCTTCCAGCAAGCCATAGGACAGCAGTTAATGCCAGTCTATGAGGCGCTGTTCTCGGAGAACAGCTATGGGTATCGGCCGGGAAGAAGCGCCAGGGACGCCATTTTAAAGGTAAAAGAGTATGCAGAACAGGGATACACCCATGCCGTTGCATTGGACCTGTCGAAATACTTTGATACTCTGAACCAAGAAATGCTATTAAATATCCTGCGCAGAGATGTAAAGGACGAAAGGGTTATCCAATGGATAAAGAGATACCTAAAGAGTGGTGTCATGGAAAACGGTATAGTCATGGAGACAGAGGAAGGATCGCCGCAAGGAGGAAATCTATCCCCGCTGCTGGCAAATGTCTATCTGAACGAGTTCGACCAGGAGTACGAGAAACGAGGAGTGGCTTTTGTACGTTACGCAGATGATATAGTATTGTTAGCTAAAAGTGAGAGAGCCGCAAAGAGACTTCTGGAAACAAGCACGAAATATCTGGAAGGGACGCTGAAATTGCAGGTGAACCAGAAGAAAAGCCGTGTAGTAAGTGTATTTGCAATCCGAAATTTTAAGTTCCCTGGCTTCACATTGGGAAAGAACGGAAAGGGCATTTATGTCCGGGTTCATGGGAAGTCATGGAAGAAAATGAAGTCAAAACTGAAAGACCTTAGTTCCCGAAGGTCTGTTCAGAGCATACGCCCATCGTTAGAAAAGATAAAGGTGTATATGCGGGGCTGGCTGAATTATTATGGAGTAGCAGATATGAAGAACCGAATAGAGGGACTGAACCAATGGCTATATCACAGAATCCGAATGTGTATATGGAAACAATGGAAGAAACCGAAAACGAAGGTGAAGAACCTGCTGAAAATGGGAGTGCCGAAAGAATTGGCATGGAAGGCAGGGAACAGCCGAAGAGGCTATTGGTTTACCACACAAACGGTAGCGGTAAATATGGCAATGACAAAAGAAAGACTGATAAACAGTGGCTATTATGATTTAGCCACAGCCTATCAGTCCGTGCACGTCAACTGTTGAAACCGCCGTGTACCGAACGGTATGCACGGTGGTGTGAGAGGACGGGAGTTAATCACTCCCTCCTACTCGATTTTGAATCCCCATGCGGCTCTGACTAATATGGAGTTTATTCAGATGTTCCGGCGGGGCTGGTCAACAAAAGGGGAAGCCGGGCATGGTTATGGCCTGTATAATGTCCGACAGATCGTGGAACGTCATGGGGGGAAAGATTATTACCGGCAACGACCGGCTGAATGGAATTCCTTATATCACCATTGGAGTATTGGTTTCCTGAAAATTGAAGCATAGAAGAGCAGGGGGTTTATGGGCGGACCGTTTCGTTCCCGTAAAACCCCTGTTTGTTCCCTAGGCCTTGTTTTTCCGGAGGCAGATGCTAAGATAAAGGTGCAAATAAAAATCAACCGGAAGGAAGTGCTGATATGCGAAACTTTATATTAGAGGGAAAGAAAATAGCCAAACCGGTCCTTGTCACAACGTGTCTTCTTACACTGCTGACCTGTATTCTTTCCTGCACCCTGTATCGGGGGTATACCCTCCATTTTGAACTTGACGCATGGGAAATCGGTACGGAGTTTTTAAGCCTTTTGTTTCCACTGTTTGTTACCATCCCGATTTGCTGGCAGCTTTACTATGAGCGCCGGGACCGTTTTCTGACCTACACCCTGACCCGCATCGGCAGGCAGCGTTATTTGGTCATAAAGTGGTGTGCGTGTGCGGTATCCGCATTTATCATTCTGGTGATCCCCTGTTTCATCTCCGCCCTGTTTGCCCTGTATATCAGGGAGCCACAGGCGCTTTGGCCGATCCCCACAGGCTATGCCCACGTATTCTCGAACCTTTATGCCAAAATGCCGGTTCTCTATGCATTATTGCTTTCTCTGTGGAAGGGGCTGCTGGGCATCCTGACCATGACCTTTGGTTTTGTGCTGGCTCTTTATGGCAGCAATGTGTTCGTAATTCTGACAGGTCCGTTTATCTATGTTATTTTGGAGAATTTCTTTTGGGCAATCCTCGGCCTGCCGGGACTGCGCTTTGTGACAGCGTTTGAACCTGCCAGCCTAAGCGCTGCGGCAGTTCATGCAGCTTCATTTACAGCGGGACCGGTGCTGATGTGTATTGTGATGGGATTGGTGGCGCTCTATTTTCAGAAAGTGAAGAAACGCACCATTTATCAGGTGTGATCCTATGGTGCGCCGTGTATGGGAGAAGGCCGGCCTGGGTAAATTTTTCCTGCTTTTTGTCTTATCCCTTCTGTTTGGGCTGAGTGAGAGGGTGAGTACACAAGACACCCTTCCGGTTCATTTACTGGCAGTCCTGAACGACCAATACTATTACACTTTCGCTGTGCTGCCTGTTTTCCTGCTTCTCTGTACCAGTGTGATGGAGGATGACACGCCTTTCGTGCTGGTGCGGTACGGGACCTTTGGGCGGTACTTTTTTCACAAATATCGGGCGCTGTTAATGATTGCAGCATTGTTGTGGCTTGGGCAGATGGCTGCGATTCTGCTCACCGGTCTGGGGCTTCCCATCGCCGGAAGATGGCCGGGAACGTCGGGAGGCCAGTGGCGGGAGGTATTTACGCTGCTGCAGGGAATCTTTCCATCGCCGTGGTCCGCAATCCTTTGCTGTGCCGGACAAACGCTTCTGGGGTACGGTCTGATTGCGCTGACAGCCCTTTGTCTGGGCCATTTTTGCAGCCGCTCCCTGGCAGTCAGACTGCTCATGGCGCTGTATTTGTTCGCGGTACTCTGGATCCAGCTGCCGGTTATGTCCCGTCCGCCTTTTGTATTTTTAACCGGATTCAATCATTGGGTTTTTCTGCTTCACAATCTGGCCTGCCCCTGGCGCTTTCCGCTGACTGCTGTGACTACGGCGGGTCTGGCGGCAGGAATGGTGTGGCTCGTCACCCAAAGATGGCAGTGGCGGCATTCGGCTTTTAAGCACGGTGGGAAGGGGCTGGCCTCCTGTTACCGCAGGATCCTGTTTACCGGAAAAAATGGGTTGCTTCTGATTGGCCTGATTCTCCTTATGACGGTCTGGACCTGGATTTCCGGAGGAGCGCCGGAAGAGGGCACAGATTGGCTGGTCCGCCTGTTTGCAGGACATGGCACCGGATATTTTTATCCGATGGGGCTTTTCATGCTGCTGACTATGGATATACTTCCTCTGTGGCCCCTGGGGGTATTCTGCAGTCAGGCCGTGGGGGAACGTTCTGTTTTTTTGACAGTCCGCCTGCGGCGGAGAAGTGAACTTCTGGAGGCGCTTCTTTCTACCGGGTTTCTCTGGATTTTTCTGTATGGCTGCCTGCTGGCTCTTGCGGCTGTTATCCCTCCGCTTCTGCAGGGATTTTCTCCGGATATGGGCCTGACTGCAGCCGTAGTAGGGCTGAAACTTTTGGATATTGCATTTCAATTCCTAATAATCCTGTCCGTCCTCTGTGTGACGGGGCAGGTGACGGCAGGATTTACGGCCGTTCTGCTGCAGCATTTCCTTTGTCTGCTGCCCATTTCGTGGCTCCCGGCAGGGATTTCCAGTCTGGCACGGCTGAAGCTTCCGCAGACAGGAGGAACCATCCCGGCCGCAGCCGCGGCTGTATTACTGGCGGCCCTTTCCCTGCCCCTGATCCTCTGGCTTTCCATCCGGGGCATCAGGCGGCTGTTTAATCATGAAGGAGGTAACATATGAAACCTATTATTTCTTTAGATCAAGTGAGCAAAAGTTTTTCCGGACGGCGAGTTCTGTCTGATGTCTCCCTGGATGTCGAAAAAGGGAGCACTGTTGGCATCGTTGGAGCCAATGGGAGCGGAAAGTCGGTCCTGTTCAATATTATCTGCGGCTTTCTGACCCCGGACAGCGGACAGGTTTATGTGAGAGGGCAGGCTCTGGGAAAGGGCCGCGATTTTCCGGAAAACGTGGGAGTGCTGATAAACTCCCCCGGTTTCATCGGTCTCAATACCGGATTGCAGAATTTGCGGTATCTGGCGGGGATCCGCGGCGTGGCAGGTGAAAAAGAAATTCGTTCTGCCATGCAAAAGACAGGGCTCGACCCGGAGGATAAAACAAAGGTAGAACATTACTCCATGGGCATGAAACAAAAGCTGGGCATCGCACAGGCCATAATGGAAGATCAGGATATCCTGATTTTGGATGAGCCGTTTAACGCCCTCGATTATAAGACCTATAATGACACAAAAGAGATCATCCGAATCCTCCAGGCAGAGGGGCGGACCATTTTAATGACCTCCCACAATTACGACGATCTGGAAACGCTTTGCACCCATATCTATGCCATAAACGAGGGAAAACTGGAATTTCCAGGGATCACAGGCCGAAATTAGTTTATATCCCTGTGATTTTCTGGTATAATCAATTCCAAACGATAGCAGGGGGGCGGTGAAATGTCAGAGAAAAAAGAAAGATGGATACTTGCCGCTGTTTTACCGCTGATTGTAATCCTGCTGCTGGCAGTGTGGGGAGCCAAGCCCCGTACCGATGAAATGATAATCGAAACCTCGGCAAATGGATTTTGGGATTTATCTGAGACCGATATCAGGCAGAAGGCTGTGAGGCTTACCGGTGCTGTGGAGTATGTAGCAGATGCCCTTCTGACTCCGCAAGAGTTTTCAGAGCGTCCGGACATTCATGTGGGTCAGCCGGGAAGTGAAATCCAGTATGCCACCAGCCGAATGCATCTGACAGTCCCTCAGGGCAGTTACCTTATCTGTGGCTACAGCGTGGACTTTGCCAGCCGCATGTATGTGAACGGTGAATTGATTTTTGAGGCAGGAATTCCGGGGAACAGCCGGGAGACTACCACGCCCGGAGTAAAATTCTATCTGCTTCCGGTGTCTCCTGACGCAAATGGCGAGCTGGTCATTGTCCAGCAGGCGGCTAACTTCACTCACAAGGACGGCGGCACCTATGGCTCTTTTTTTATAGGCCCTCCAGAACAGATGACTCAATACGTTTTCCGGGATCTCTGGCCGGAAGCGGTGCTCATGGGCGGCTATCTGGTGCTGTTTGCAGTTCATCTGATCCTCTATCTGCTGATGCGGGGATACAGGCCGAATCTGTTGTTTGCCTTATTCTGTCTGACCTGGTTTATCCGTACTGGAGTCACCGGCCAGCGCATGCTGGAGGTGATGGTTCCGGGTCTGCCGTGGACGGTGATGTTCCGTCTGGAGTACTTAACAATGCCGATCAGCGGGATCCTGCTGGTGTGGCTTTTATACCTTCTTTTTCCCGGCGTACTGCCAAAATGGTTTCCTCCTGCTGCCAGTTTTTTGTGCGGGGGATTTGCTGCCGTGGATCTATTCGGTTCCACCCTGCTGATATCCCACACAATGGTATGGCGCGTCGTGATATTGGGAGTGATCGGACTGTTCTTCTTTGCCCGGCTTCTCCTTCGCTGGCAGCGGCCAGACACCGGGCAGCTTGCCGTGCTTTTGGGCTTTGGTTTCCTGTTGTTCGCGGCGCTGTGGGATATGCTGTACCACCGGGACATTTATCTGCTGCCGGCCCTTCGCTTCGCTATTTCTGAAATGGCAATGGCGGTGTTCGTCCTGTATTCTATGACTGCCCTTTTCCTTGCTACGATGCGGGAGGTAAAACGGGCCAGGGAGAGTGAGGCGCACATGGCGGCTGAAAAGGAAATGCTGGCGGAGATGAACCGCATGAAGAACCAGTTCTACACTGATATGTCCCATGAGATGAAAACCCCTCTGACGGTCATCTCGGTCAATGCCCAGTTTGCTGCCCAGAGTATCAGGTCGGGTGCGATAGATGAGGAAACCGTGACGGATTTAACTGCCATCTCCACCGAGGCCAGACGGCTGGCTCAGATGGTGACGAGCCTTGTGGGGCTTGGCCGTATGCAGGGGACAGATTCCGGGAGCCGGCTCTTGGCCCTGGATTCCCTGGTGGCGGAGACGGTGCGTATCTATCAGTCCATGTTTGCACGTCAGGGGAATACTCTGACAGCAGATACGGAGCCAGGCCTGCCTTTCGTAGAAGGCAGTGCCGACCAGCTTGTGCAGGTGCTGATTAATCTGCTCAGTAACGCGAACCGTCACACCAGGAACGGCTCAGTCCTGGTCCGGGCAAAAGCCCTGGAAAACCAGGTGCTGGTGAGTGTCACCGATAATGGGGACGGTATCAGCCCGGAGCTGCTGCCGCACGTATTTGAACGGTTCCAGCGGGGAGATTCAGGAGGCTCCGGGCTGGGGCTTACCATCTGCAAGGCAATCATTGAGGAACACGGCGGTAAGATCGGCGTTAAGAGTGAGGAAGGCAAAGGAACTGAGATCTGGTTTACATTGCCGGTGAAGGAGGCAGAGCATGAACAGGACGGGAATAATCCTCCTGGTAGAGGACGATAAAAATATCCAGCGGATCAACCACCGGATTCTGGAACGGGAAGGGTTTCAGGTTTTATGTGCCGGCACACTTTCTGAAGCCAGGGAGCTGCTTCAGACACATACGCCTGATGTGCTGGTACTGGACATCATGCTGCCTGACGGCAGCGGTCTTTCCTTCTGCGAAAAAATCCGTCCCACTACTTCCGCGCCAGTGCTGTTCCTGACTGCGCTGGACGAAAAGAGTGAAATCATCGAGGGGCTGGTGGCCGGCGGCAATGATTACATCACTAAGCCTTACGACGTAGACGAATTTGTGGCCCGTGTCAAGGCCCAGCTCCGTTTTGTAGAGATAACCCGGCGGGAGATGGAGCAGACAAAGATATTGAAGCGTGACCCCCTGGTACTGGATACCGTGGCCCTCAGAGCGTTTTTAAACGGACAGGATATGCTGCTTACCGCACGGGAGTTCAGCGTCCTTTTGTACTTGCTGAGACATGAGGGCAGTACCCTCCCGGCTGCGAAAATCTATGAGGAGATATGGAAACAGCCCATGTCCGGAAATTCCAGCGCCCTTTGGAAATGTATGTCGAGGCTTAAAAATAAGCTGGCGGTTTCTAATGGGAAGGTTTCCCTGATGAATTTTCGGAATGAGGGTTATCTATTGGAGATTGTAGAGGACAGCCCGGTAAAATAATGGCAGCGATATGAATGGTAAAAACATGAACCTGACAATTTAGTCAGTTTCGCGTTTTTACCGTTTTTTTTGCTATTCTATAACAAAGGAGGAAGCGGCATATGAAAAAGAATCAACCAGTAACGTTTGAGGTGAGCATAGAGGAATACAATAATCACACGTGGCAGGGAACTGTGAGAATGAACGGGCAGACAATTCCATTTCAAAGTGATTTGGATCTGCTGCTGCTGATCAACCGACTGGTGAATGAACCGTGTGAAAAAACTTTCCATAAAACTTCTGCACAAAGATAGGAGGAGCCACAGATGGAACTCCATGCAGGCAGCGCCGGCTGTCCCCCACATCCGCATTATCAGGAAAGCGCCGCGCGCAACGAGCAGTTTGTTGGGGAATGCTTAAAGAAAATCAGAGCGGCCCCGGACGCGGAGGAAGGGCTGCGCCGCCTTCTGCGCTTTTTAGGGGAACGGCTGGAATGCGACCGGGTATATGTATTTGAGGAAATGGACCGGCAGCATATCCGCAATACTTATGAATGGTGTACTCCCGGCATCTCGTCCGGTATTGAAGAACTGCCATATGTCGCAAAAAAGGACCTGCTTCCCTGGTATGGGCAGCTGACGGCAGGCGAAAACATCATCGAACCGAAAGTGGAAACACTGCGGCAAAGGGATCCGCTGATTTATGAATTTTTGCAGCCCCAGAAAATCCACTCCATCATTTTAAGCCCCCTGCTGTCCCAAGGGAAGATGTACGGTTTTTTAGGCGCGGACAATCCCCCGCCGGAGAAAATGGAACATATCTCGGTAGTGTTCGATGTGCTGGCGTATTTCGTCTGTTCCCTGGTCAGTCAGCGGGAACTGGCGAGGCTCAGGGAGCGGCATGTACCCCTGCAAAAGCCAGAGGCTGCCGCACGGTACACGGGAAAAACAGTCCTTTTGGTGGATGACAGTCCGGAGCTGCTGCGCCTAAACGAGCGTGTCCTGCGCCCCGAGGGGTACTCCCTTTTTTGTGCGGGGACACTGGGGGAAGCCAGGGCGGTCTTAGATCAGACGGCACCGGATGCCATTGTCCTGGACATCGACCTGCCGGACGGAAACGGACTGGACTTCTGCCGGGAGCTGCGCGCTGCGGCCAATATCCCGGTGGTGTTCCTGACCGCACATTCTGATGCACAGACCGTGCAGAAGGGCGCGGAGTCCGGGAGCTGTGCATTCCTGACAAAACCCTACCAGATGGAGGAATTGCAGAAAGCCGTGGCTGAGGCAGTGGGAGAAAAAACGGACAGGAAAAGAGACGGAGCCAGAATAACTTAATCGCTCAACATAACAAAAAACTGGAAAGCGGCCGGCTGCCATTGGGTAGCGGCCGCTTTTCCCTTCGAAGCAAACAAGTTACCGGGAAAAACCTGTATTTATCTGATTTTTAAGCAAATATTGTTGTATGGATGATACTTTTGGTTTATTATATAAATACTATTTTTTATTTTTGTATTTTAAATATAGAGGAAGGGGAGAGGAATGTCCAGAAAAGCATATACCGAACAGGAACGAAAACAAATCAAAGAAGCCCTTTTCGTCACAATGCTCCAATGCATTAACGAGAGAGGAATTATCCATAGCAGCATAGAATTTATATGCAGGAAAGTGGGTATTTCAAAATCCTACTTTTACAGTTTCTTTTCCTCTAAGGAGGAACTTGTGCTTTGTGCCCTGCAGTACCAGCAGCCTAAAATTCTGTATTATGCCCAGACTCTGATGGATGATCCGACACTCAGCTGGCGCGAAGGCGTTGAGGAGTTTCTGAAAAGCTGCTGCTATGGCAGCAGAAGTGGGATCGCGGTCCTTTCTATAGAAGAGGCACAAAAAGTGTATCACTGTCTGAACCCGGAAAACTTTCAGGTATTCCGGCAGAGCCAGATCGCTTTATCCCGCAGTCTTATGAATATTTTTGGCATTTCTGTTCAAGTCTTTGATCCCAGACTGTTTGGAAATCTGATTTTGACAATGATTATGGTTCACAAGGCAATCCCGGATACCATGCCGTTTCTTTTCCCTGAAACTGCGGAGAATATGGTGGAGTTTCAAATCGATGCCCTGATTCATAAAATGGAGCAGGCAAGGGATTCGAAGGTTACTTAAGGAGGAGCGATTCTATGATGTACTACAAGCAGACACAAAATGACAGCGTCCGGATGCTGATGGAGGTTCTGGAAATGGAGGCGCAGGAGAATCCAGTCTGGACATTGCAGAACCTTTTTATACTTTGCCTGGATAGTTCATTTATGGATGACAATCCCCAAAACTCAGATTACTATGACAGCACCTATCTGATCCTGGCGGAGCTGTATTTGGAATTTAAACAGTATGACCAGATGGCTGATGTACCGGCGTTCTTGAGAAGCGTACGCTCCTTCACAATGGATGAAGAGTCCAAACAGGAAATGATTGCCGTTCTCACAGACCTTGTGTCCGATATAATCGATGACCGGGCCAGAGTGCTGACTGTGCAGTGGGAGAGGGAAGGAACACTGAGGGATTGGCAGCCGCATATTGAAGAACTGGTATCTGAAATCATGGAAACAGTTCCTGAGCAGCCCTCAGTCAATCCGGACACTGCAAATGAGTTGGAAGTTAAGTTCCAAAAGAAACGAAGTAAAAAAAAGACAGCTTTATTTTTTGCAGGCTCCCTCCTGTTTACATGGCTGTCACTTTACATCTTGCTGTACGGGGCAGGGGTTACCTGGCATGCTGTCAATCTTCGCGTAAACGGAATCAAAACCACCGCAGAAGTCATCCAGATTGCCAGCGAGATGCGTCCGGGGAAAGACCGTGGTATCGGGGAACCGATTTTTTATTCCTATTTTGAAGTGGTAAACTTCACCACGAAAAGCGGAAGTGAGGTTCAGTCTCGTTTAGATGTAAAAGGAGAATCAGAAGACCACTATGCCATCGGCGATGAAGTTGAAATTTACTATAATCCGGAAGCTCCGGCACAGATCATGGATGCCGGCTCTCATGCCCGTCTGATAAAAGGGATTGCGGCGATTGCAGTAGGTCTGTTTATTTTTATCGTAATTGCGGTTATGAACAAGGGGCTTTTTGCCTCTATGGGTTCTCTGGGCTGGATTGCGTCCATTGGCATCAAAGCCGTACTTTTCCTGCTGGCGCTTTACCTGCTGGCAGATCAAAATCTCTATACCCTGTACCGCTGCTTTCCAGCCGTGGATGAGGAAGCCTGCGTCAATTCTGATGGTGTAATGGTGCGGCGTAATGATGGGAAGCCATTTTCCGGAAGAATGAAGTCCCGCACGGATCAGAAACTGTCGGTGTATTCCTATAAAAATGGCCAGCTTGACGGCCTTGATGTGGTCTATTACGATGGGATTGTGAAGGAAACAGGCTGCTGGAAAGAAGGGAAACAGAACGGACTGTTCCGGCTTTACACGCCTTCCGGTATTTTGGTCGACTATGCAAATTTTGAAAATGGAGAGCGGCATGGACTGACACGCCAGTTTGATCCTGAAACCGGAGGAATTACGGCTGAAGGCAGATATAACAACGGTCAGCTGGACGGAACGTGGATACAGTATTATCCGGATGGCAGGACAGTTGCAATAGAGCAGACCTATCAAAACGGTATATTGAATGGGTCTGCCAGACAGTATTATGAGAACGGTCAGCTTCAGATTGATATGAGTTATTCTGACGGTGTACCAAGCGGCCCTTATAAGTTCTATTACCCGAATGGACAGATCGCCGTTGACGGAGTTTTGGAAAACGGTTCTTACAGAAGTGATACAAAAATGTATGACGAAGATGGAATCTCCATAACAGAAATTCCATAACAGAAATACCGGATGCCGACAGACCGTTTTAAGTGAAAGGAGTGCAGCAGTATGTACGAACCTCTATCCCTCAGCAATGCGCTGAAGCGCATTTTTCCAACCATACGGCGGGGAATTTCCGCTCATCGTATTTTAAATGCCGAAAACCGGCTGCATATTAAATTGCCGGCTATACTGCGAGACTACTACATACAAAATGGAGCCGTGCCGCTAAGTTTTAGTTTAAACAGGGTTTATCCGCCTGAAAACCTGGATTTTTCTTATGACATGATTCGCGATGATTGGCAGGAGGAAGGATATGAAGGTGTCCCTGACTTCCAGGGCATACCTGATATTTTGGTTTTCTGGTCAGAAAACCAGGGCGTTTGGGCTGCAGGCATTTGCAGGGAGGACTTATCACAAACGGATCCTCCCGTCTACATGAGCGACGAGGATTTATACACCTGGAAGCCCGGCGGCAAAACTCTTTCTGAGTTTCTCGCACATAACCTTTGCTGGAATTTAAACGATTGCAAAGAATTAGCTGTAAAAGAAATGTCTGTTGAGCAGCGAAACAATCGGTTCTATCCCCAAACCGGTTTTTATGCGGCCGGTGAAGCCCATACGGTTTACGCTGCTGACTTTGATCATACAGATCAGCTGGTATACCTGGCCTCGGTATCTCCGGCCGTATTAGAACCTCCTGTTTGGGAGGGAGCAATGACGGTAGAAAAATTTTGGAGAATAATCGAACTGGCAAAGGAGGCCGAAAGCAGCGAAACGGCAGAACAGGTGACAGATTTTCTACATACCCTTCCTTTGACAAGCCTGCTGCAGTGGAAGTGGATATTTGATGAGTATTTTGTATTGGCGGACAAGAATGGGCTGTGGGCGGCAGCGTTCCTTATCAATGAGGGGTGCGGAGACGATAGCTTTGCCTATTTCAGAGGGTGGCTTATCACACAGGGCCGGATGATTTATCATAAAGCGCTTGCTGACCCGGACTTCCTTGCAAACGTTTGGATAGATAAATGGAACGCTCAAAATGAGAAAATACTTTCCGCAGCCCGCAGCTCTGCCGTATTGGAATGGTATCGATCCAAAGAATGGACAGACTGGTTAAAAAAACAGCCGGATTTGTCAGCTGATGTACAGGAAAGTCTAAATGCTCTGGAAAAAGCGCAAAAAAGCGTTGAAGATGCAGAACAGGATACTGGCGAACCGGGCTGTATCGAAGAACTGTTGAATCGCCATATGACTGCAATCAATACTATCGGCATAAAAGTCATAGGTCCCGCATTTGACAGGATGATGGAGGAGGTCTCATTCCAGGGTGAAGCAAGAAAACTGTCAGATGAAATCAGAAGGGGAATTCATTATTCGCCTGATATTGACAGACCATGGGATGAGAATGATGACGTTACATTAGCGCGGCTTCTTCCGAAGCTTTGGGAAATTTATGGAGATGATGAAAAACCGGACCATGATGCACCGCCGGAACTCGTCAGATTAATCAAACAGGGAAACCACTATTTGGAGCAGGAAAATCATACCGTGGCATTTGAAACGTTTTTACAGGCGAAAGAGAAGTACCCACAGTTTCCGGACGGCCATTTTGGGGCGGCCTTTTCACTGCAGCTTATGCAGCAAAATTCAGAGGCAGTTTCCCATTATCAACGGGCTTTTCAGAGGATTGAGGCTGGCTGCCGGATCGTGACTGGCGCTGTCTATGACTACCAGCGACGCCCTAATTATTATTATGGCTGCTGTCTTTATGATGCCGGAAGAATTGATGAAGCGATCGAAGCTCTTTTAAACGGGAAGAAGCAAAAGGAATTATATGCAAGCGATACAGACTGTCTTGCGGGGATATTTTTTCTGGAAAAGGGTAACTATCAGCAGGCGGCAGCGTACTTTGAAGAAAGTCTGAAGCGATTCTATACAACTGATAAGTCAGCATTTTCCAATTACAGTCCCTGTGATTCCTGGAATCATTGGGGGAACGTCTGTATGCTGATGGAACAATACCCCATTGCTCTGCGCAACCATATCAACGCCCTGGATTTTGACACGGAATTGTGGAGCGCATGGAAGATGGCAGGACTTGCCCTTCAAATGCTTGGCCAGGAATCACTGGGCAGTGAATTCCTCGCTGTCAGTGAGCAGCAGGATCCTTCGAATGGAAAGGTTCTTTTAGAACGGTCAAAGATAATTCTGAAGCGCTTGTGGGAGAAATAAATATACATTTGAAAAGTTTGCTGGGATAAGGGAAACTATATGCTTTTTAGCGTTTTTCCTTTACATTCCATCCTGTTTATACTGGATTTTCTTTTCAAACTATGGTATTCTATTAATATATAGAACGTATGTTTGTATTGGAGGCGGCTGTCAATGAAATCGCAGGATCGAATTTATGCGGCTATCGATTTAAAGTCATTCTATGCTTCCGTGGAATGTGTGGAACGGGGCCTGGACCCGCTTTATACAAATCTTGTTGTGGCAGATGCGAGCCGGACGAATAAGACAATCTGTCTTGCGGTTTCCCCGACACTCAAATCCTACGGCATTCCCGGACGGGCCAGATTGTTTGAGGTAGTTCAGAAGGTAAAGGAAGTAAATACAGAACGAAAGCAAAAGGCACCGGGCTGCCGCTTTTCCGGCTCTTCAGCGGATGCCCGGGAACTGAGATTGAATCCGGCTCTTTCCGTCGGCTATCTGACAGCTCCGCCCCGCATGGCATTGTATATGGAATACAGTACGAGGATTTATCATATCTATCTGCGCTATATTGCTCCGGAAGATATCCATGTGTATTCCATTGATGAGGTTTTTATGGATGTGACCGACTACCTTCAGACCTACAGGCTTTCTGCCCCGGAACTGGTAAGAAAGATCATCATGGACGTACTGCAGGAGACCGGGATCACAGCCACGGCGGGGATTGGCACGAATTTATATTTAAGTAAGGTTGCCATGGATATCGTAGCCAAGCATATCGTACCGGATGAGAATGGTGTGAGAATCGCACAGCTGGACGAGAGTACCTACCGCCGTATTCTGTGGACTCACAGGCCTCTTACCGATTTTTGGCGGGTAGGACGCGGCTACGTCAGAAAGCTGGAAGAAAACGGCTTATACACCATGGGCGATATTGCCAGATGTTCCCTGGGAAAGCCATCGGATTACCATAATGAGGAGCTGCTCTATAAGCTGTTTGGCATCAACGCGGAACTGCTCATGGATCATGCCTGGGGCTGGGAACCGTGTACCATGGCGGACGTAAAGGCATATAAGCCGGAGACAAACAGCACAGGCTCCGGTCAGGTACTGCAGTGTCCTTATGAGAGCGGGAAAGCGAGGCTGATTGTCCGGGAGATGACGGATCAGCTGGTACTGGATCTGGTGGATAAGGGACTTGTGACGGATCAGCTGGTGCTGACTGTAGGCTATGACATAGAGAACCTGAAAAAACCGGAAATCAGGAAAAAATACAAGGGGCCTGTCACTACAGACCATTATGGACGCAGCGTTCCAAAGCATGCTCACGGAACGATAAACCTTGAACGGCGGACATCTTCCACAAAATTGATCATGGCTGCCGTGATGACGCTTTTTGACAGGATCATCGATAAGAATCTGCTGGTCCGCAGGATATATATTACAGCGAACCATGTGGTGGAGGAAAGAAGCGCTGCCCAACAGGAATGCTTTGAGCAGATGGATCTGTTTACGGATTATACACTTCTGCAGAAGCAGAGAGAACAGGAAGAACAGGCGCTGGAACGGGAGAAGCATCTGCAGAAAGCAGTACTGGATATAAAAAAGAAATTCGGAAAAAATGCTCTTTTAAAAGGAATGAATCTTGAAGAGGGTGCAATGACCGTGGAACGCAACCACCAGATTGGCGGGCATAAGGCATAATTTCACAGGAGGTATCATATCGATGCAGAATCAAATGAACGACCCCCACCGTTATGACGATATTATTCATTTACCCCATCACGTATCCGCAGTGCATCCTCCCATGGATGTTGCTGACCGTGCGGCCCAGTTTTCACCGTTTGCCGCCCTGACCGGTCACGACGCAGCCATTCACGAAGCGGCGCGGCTTACGGATCAGAAGATGGAGCTGGACGAAAACAGAAAAGAAATTTTAAATGAGAAAATAAACGTGCTGATTGGAAAATTAAGGGAACACCCCGCCGTAACGATTACCCGTTTTGTTCCCGATGATAAAAAAGATGGCGGTTACTATACTTCCATCAATGGAATGATCAGGAAAATAGATGAATATGAAGGCATGATCGTTCTGATGGATGAAACCAGAATTCCTCTTGACGATGTGATCGAGATCGAGGGTGATGTATTTATTCTTTGAGAGAAGGAACAGAAAGTGATTTCTTCGAATCACTTCCTGTCTCTCCCTTTATTCTTACGGCTGTAAACGGATCATCAGCCTTCATTGAGGCCCATTTCTTCCCGAACCTCCCTGAAACATTTTATAATAAAGTCAATGTCTTCTTTTGTATGGCTGGCACATACCTGAGTGCGGATTCTTGCCTTTCCCTTTGGCACAACGGGGAAGGAGAAGGCAACGACATAGACACCCTTTGCCATCATTCTTTTTGCAAATTCTCCGGCCAGTTTTTCATCGTAGAGCATGACAGGCACGCAGGGATGGGTTCCCGGAATGATATCAAATCCATTGTCGGTCAGCTGTTTTCTGTAATATGCGGTGGTTTCCTCCAGATGATCGCGCAGCTTTGTACTCTCCTCCAGCATATCAAACAGCTCCAGGCTGGCGCCGACGATCGCGGGAGCCAGGGTATTGGAGAACAGGTATGGACGGCTTCTCTGGCGCAGGAGATCAATGATTTCTCTGCGTCCGGAGGTGTATCCGCCCGACGCTCCGCCAAGAGCCTTGCCAAGCGTACCGGTGATGATATCCACGCGGCCTTCCACACCGTTGTATTCCGCCGTTCCGCGGCCGTGCTTTCCGATAAAGCCCACTGCATGGCTGTCATCCACCATGACCAGCGCATGATACTGGTCTGCCAGATCACAGACGCCCTTTAAGTTGCAGATGATCCCATCCATGGAGAACACTCCGTCGGTGGCGATCAGTTTGATTCTTGCTCCGGCAGCATCTGCCTCTTTCAGTTTGCTTTCCAGATCAGTCATGTCGTTATTCTTATAACGATATCGTTTGGCTTTGCAGAGACGAACTCCATCAATGATGGAGGCGTGGTTTAACTCGTCGCTGATCACTGCGTCATTCTCTGAGAGAATCGTCTCGAACAGGCCGCCGTTGGCATCGAAGCAGGAAGAGTAAAGGATGGTGTCATCCGTTCCGAGAAAGTTGGAAATCTTTGCTTCCAGTTCTTTATGAATGTCCTGGGTTCCACAGATGAAACGGACGGAAGCCATGCCGTATCCCCTGTTATCATAAGTTCTCTTTGCAGCATCGATCAGCCTCTGGCTGTCGCCAAGACCGAGATAGTTATTGGCGCACATATTGATGACTTCCCGGCCATCCTCCAGCTTCACGCGGGCTCCCTGAGCGGAAGCAATCGGCGCTTCTCCCTTAAATAAGCCGGCTTCTTTGATATCCTCTACTTCTTTTGCATAAATGCTTAAAATATCATTTTTGCGTTCCATTTTTAAATCTCCTTTTTATTTATCATTGATGTGGGACCAGTCCAGAATAACTTTGCCCGACTGGCCGGATATCATAGCTTCAAATCCCTTTTCGTAATCACGGATATCAAACCGGTGCGTGATGATAGGTGAAATATCCAGGCCGGCCTGAACCATGGTGGTCATCTTATACCAGGTATCCCAGACTTTTCTGCCGTAAATACCGCGAAGATTCAGACCATTGAAAATAACCGTCTCTAAATCAACCGTGGTTTCCCGTCCCTGTAATCCCAACAGCGCGATCTTGCCGCCGTGCTTCATATTGTGGATCATATCGGAAAGACCTGCGGGACTTCCTGACATCTCCATACCCACGTCAAATCCCTCTGTCATCCCGATCGCTTTCATCACATTGGTAAGAGTCTCTTTCCTCAGGTTGACGGTTCTCGTAGCACCCAGCTTTTTGGCAAGCTCCAGACGATAATCGTTTAAATCCGTGACGACCACGTGGCGAGCTCCGCAGAACTTTGCAATCGCTGCAGCCATAATACCGATGGGCCCCGCCCCCGCGATCAGAACGTCTTCACCCAGAAGATCGTAGGAGAGCGCCGTATGGGCAGCGTTGCCGAACGGATCGAAGATGGAGTAGAGCTCTTCTGGTATATTGGGATTACAGGGCCACACATTGGAGGACGGAATCACCAGATATTCCGCAAACGCCCCGTTCCGGTTTACACCGACGCCCTTTGCATCCCGGCAGTTTTCTTTGTGGCCTTCCAGACAGTTCCGGCATTTGCCACAGGTGATGTGGCCTTCTCCGGATACCAGATCCCCCACCTGATGTCCGGTTACGCCTGCGCCTGTTTCGACGATCTCGCCCACGTATTCGTGGCCGGCAGTAAGACCAATCGGAATGGTGTGCTGCGCCCAGTCATTCCACTCATAGATGTGTACATCCGTACCGCAGATCGCTGTCTTATGAATCTTGATTTTTACATCATTCGGTCCGACAACAGGTACCGGCACGCATTCCATCCAGAGGCCTTTCTCCGGTTTCTTTTTGGTCAGTGCCCACATGGTTTGTTCCTGCATGATATAAACCCCCTTTACAATACTTGATTATGAAACATGCTGTTTTCGGGTATCTTTTACCTACATTATAATGGGCGAAATAACAAATAGCAAGAAAAATATTCCGTATTAGGCGGACATTTTTGCAAATAATGTATTTGTACAGCAAACACGAACGATTGTTTTTTTGTGGCATACATTTGGAATCACGGGTGCTCCTGCGGAGTATTGGAAACATGGCGTGACAAAGGTGCTGATCCCAAAAGCATAATCATTGATAATTTTGTATATAACGACAAAAATATAACAATTAATCGCAAGAATAAAGTGCGATATGCACAAAAATATTTTGACTTTGTGCAGATGCAGGAATATAATAAAATTACAGATAAGAAGGAGGTACTTATGGATACAAAAGCGAAAAAACTAACAAATGAAGTGGGAGCACCGGTCGCTGAGAATGAACATTCGCTGACTGCGGGTCCGAGAGGCCCGGTCATGATGCAGGATGTCTGGCTCCTGGAGAAATTAGCACATTTTGACAGAGAAGTCATTCCGGAAAGACGCATGCATGCCAAGGGCTGGGGGGCTTACGGAACGTTTGAGTGTACCGAAGATATCTCCGCTTTTACGAAGGCAAAGGTGCTGCAGAAGGGCACAAAAACAGATGTTTTTGTACGCTTTTCAACTGTGGCAGGGGAGCGGGGAGCAGCTGATGCGGAGCGCGATATCCGCGGAGCAGCAATTAAGTTCTATACAGAAGAAGGAAACTGGGATCTGGTCGGGAATAATACCCCAACCTTCTTCCTGCGTGACGTGCATAATTTCCCGGATTTAAACCGTGCGGTAAAACGCGATCCCCAGACTGGTCTGCGCTCTGCACAGAACAACTGGGATTTCTGGACGTTGCTGCCGGAAACGTTCCATCAGACGACCATCGTGATGTCGGACCGCGGAATTCCCGCCTCTTTCCGCCATATGAACCTTTACGGAGAACACACCTTCAGCTTTTACAACAAAGATAATCAGCGTTTCTGGTGTAAATTCCATTTTATAACTCAGCAGGGAATTAAAAACCTGACGGATGAAGAGGCAGAAGCGCTGATTGCAAAAGACAGGGAAAGCCATGGCCGTGATCTGTATGAGTCGATCGTGAAAGGTGAATATCCCCGTTGGACCATGTATGTTCAGATCATGACAGAGGAGCAGGCAAGGAATCATTATGAGAATCCCTTTGATATTACAAAGATCTGGCGCCACAGGGAATTTCCGCTTCAGAAGGTGGGAGTGCTGGAGTTAAACCGCAATCCGGAAAATTATTTTGCAGAAGTGGAGCAGTCTGCCTTTACACCAGCCCATGTGGTACCCGGAATCGGTTTTTCACCGGATAAGTTCCTGCAGGGCCGTCTGTTTGTATACGGCGACGCACAGAGATACCGCCTGGGTATCAACTACAATCAAATTCCGGTCAACCGGCCTAAGGTCGAAGTCCATGATTACCACAGAGACGGCCTCATGCGGACGGACGGCAATTATGGAGGCGCTCCCGCGTATTCGCCCAACAGTATGGGAGACTGGGCGGCTCAGCCTGAGGTTATGGAACCGCCGCTTGATTTATCCGGATCGATGTATGCCTACGATCCACAGGACGATCCCACAGACGACTGCTTCCGGGCAGGCGGTGACCTGTGGCGAATCCTGCCAGAGGACAAGCGGGAGCTGCTGATTGGCAATACCGCAAGAAATATTGCATCTGTCACAGAGAATATTAAATACCGCCATGCCGTTCACTGCTACTGGGCCGATGAAGAGTATGGGATCCGGATCACGGAGGCCATGGGCCTTGACTTAAACCGCGTTCTGGAACTGGCGGAGCCTCACAGCCATGAGAAACTGATTCAGGCTACGCTAAACTGACATACAAAGAAGAGATGGTTCCTTCCGGGGATCGTCAAAGCAGATTTCTATTATCGAAGACACAGGAAAAAGCGAGGCTTTTGGGGAAGACTTAAGAAGCCTTGTTTTTTCCTGTGTCGGAGGTACCGTACTGAATTCCTTCATCGGGCAAATGTTGCTTTCGTCCGGACAATTTGGTATACTTTTCTAATAGAAAACAGTAACCGGACGCAGAAGCACACAGCGAATTCCCGCAGAGGAGGATGAGCGATGAAGGTAAAAACGGTAACCAGATATAAAAATCCCGGATACCCGGTAAAAGAGGAGATACTGGCGGATCCGCAGCTGCTGAGACGAATACCGTCCAGATGGGAAAAGAACGCATACGTTATGACGGCATTAGGTCTGACTGTATCCTTAAGCGCCTGCGGTGCAAGCACGGAAGGCGCCCGGGGAGCATCGGACAGGGTCGCTCCGGTCTTTATTCACGGCGGTGGAAGCGGGGCCTACGGCTGTGTTTCGGTCGTTTCGCCATACTTTCTGTCTGAAGAGGAGGCATTTGAGATCATACGGGCGGAGGCGGAAAGCTACGGCGGCCTCATACTGACACAGGAGGCCGCGCCGGAGTTGAAAAATGTAAAGCTTCCCGTCACGCATATCTATTCCGAACCAGAAAAAACGAAAGAAAAAACGGTGAAAGGCAGTCTCCAGACAGATGGCTGGGATCCGGATAAAAGGATCGCCATAGAGTTTGTGTCCAAGTCAGATGTCGGGAACTGGAAGGAGACGGAAGAGGGCGTATATGCAACCGTAGAGGGCTATGCGATCCAGGATACTGCGGTGAGGCTGCAAAAAAGCCTGGAAAAGGCCGCTCCGGAAGAGGTCGTAGGAATATTCTATGATCCTTATGACTACGGCGATTTGATCGAAGAGTACGATAAAATCCAGAAGAAGTACGAAAGCAGAGAGGGAAACTACTGGGCGGCCATGTCAGAAGAGCAGGATGATATGGCACGGGCAGCTGCCGAAGAGAATTTAAAGGCGCAGGTAAGGGACTTCATAGACTGGCTGAAGGGACAGGGGGTAATCTGATGCATATGACCCTGCACCTGACCAATGACTGTAATTTGCAGTGCAGTTACTGCTACGTATGTCAGAAACCGGAGTATATGAACCGTTCCACCGCGGAACACGCAGTCCGTCTGGCAGCCGCTTCTGGAGAGCCTTCCTGCGGTATTATATTCTTTGGAGGGGAACCTCTTTTGCGCCGCGATACGATTCGCGATACGGTGGCATACTGCAGGGCCATGGAACGGGAAAAGCCTGTTCGGTTTCATTTTAAGATGACGACCAATGGAACGCTGCTGGACCGGGATTTTCTGGAGTTTTCCCGAAAAGAGAATATATTTATCGCTCTGTCCCACGACGGAACGAGAACGGCTCACGATTTCTTCAGGCGGGATCACGGCGGAGCGGGCACGTATGACCGCCTGGAAGCCGTGACGGACATGCTCCTGGCCTCACGTCCCTATGCGCCGGTGATGATGACCGTCTCGCCGGAAACAGCGGCAGAGTATGCGCAGGGGGTGAAGGAGCTGTGGCAGAAGGGATTTCATTACTTCATCTGCAGCCTGAATTACGCGGGGAACTGGACGAAGGAATCGGTTCGCGAATTAAGACGCCAGTACCGGGAACTGGCTGATTTTTACTATGAACTGACGAAGCGGGAGGAGAAATTTTATTTCAGCCCCTTTGAGGTGAAGATAGCCAGCCATATACAGGGAAAACAGTACTGCCACGAACGGTGTGAGCTGGGAAGAAAACAGATATCCGTCGCCCCTGGCGGCCTCCTCTATCCCTGTACCCAGTTTGTGGAGCACAGAGAGTTCTCGATCGGGGATGTCGTGGGCGGAATCGATGAGAAAAAGCGTACCGAGCTGTTTGAACGCAATGAACTGGAAAAAGAGGAGTGTAAGGGCTGTGCCGTCATGGGCCGCTGCAACTGTCACTGCGGCTGCCTGAATTATCAGGTGACAGGCAGTATAGACCACGTGGCCCCCATGCTGTGCCAGCATGAACGAATCGTGATACCGGTCGTTGACAAGCTGGCCAAACGGTTGTTCCAGGAACGAAACGGAATGTTTATACAGAAGCATTACAACGATGTGTTTCCGCTGATCTCCATGGTGGAAGACATGGTGAAACCGGAAAAACGAGGCACGCAGATTTCCGATGAAACAATTCTTCCGAAGCATAAAAGCACCGACAACGATTGATTTCAATCGTTATCGGTGCTTTTGGATTCTTACATTAGAAAAGTAAGGTTATTCTTTATCCCTGATCTCGCTGTGCAGAGACTGAAGCGAATGAACCTCTCCTCTGCCGTGTTCCTTTACATACCGGATACCGCTGGCTGTTGCCTTTGCAGCGGCGATTGTGGTCATGTAAGGAATCTTCCCTTTGATGGCGGCTTTTCTTAAATAGCTGTCATCATGGATGCTGTCTTTTCCGACCGGAGAGTTGACAATTAACTGGATCTGGCCGTTGGTAATCATGTCCAAAATGTTGGGACGTCCCTCATAAAGCTTATTGACGCGAGTCGCAGGAATTCCGGCATCGTGAATCAGTTCATAGGTATTTCCGGTGGCCACGATCTTAAATCCGTCCTCGTGGAAGCTTCTGGCCACCTCCACAACTTCGGCTTTGTCCTTGCGGTTGACGGAAATTAAAACCGTACCCTCCAGCGGAAGCTTGTTCTGTGTCGCCTCCTGCGCCTTATAGAACGCTTCGCCGTAGGAGTGGGAGAGTCCAAGCACTTCGCCGGTAGAACGCATCTCCGGCCCTAAGATCGGGTCTACTTCCTGGAACATATTGAACGGGAATACCGCCTCCTTCACACCGTAGTTCGGAATGATCTGTTCCTTTAAGGACGGCACAGGTGACGGACGACCGGTCAGCTCGGCCGTAATGATATCGGTAGCCAGAGGCACCATGCGAATGTTGCAGACCTTGGATACCAGCGGCACGGTACGGGAGGCACGCGGATTGGCTTCCAATACGTATACTCTGTCATTTTCAATGGCATACTGCATGTTCATCAGGCCAACCACGTGCATTTCTTCCGCAATTTTACGGGTATATTCCTTGATTGTCTCCACGTTTTCCGGAGAGATCTGCACGGACGGAATGATGCAGGCGGAGTCCCCGGAGTGAACGCCGGCCAGCTCTATATGCTCCATGACTGCCGGCACAAATGCGTGAGTTCCGTCGCTGATCGCATCCGCCTCACATTCCATGGCGTGATTTAAGAAACGGTCGATCAGAATTGGCCGGTCGGGAGTGACTCCCACGGCGGCTTTCATATAGCCGATCATGCTTTCATCATCATACACGACCTCCATTCCCCGGCCGCCCAGCACGTAGGAAGGACGAACCATCACCGGATAACCGATCTTTGCCGCGATTGCCAGCGCCTCTTCCACGTTAACTGCCATCCCGGATTCCGGCATCGGAATCTCCAGCTTCTCCATCATGGCCCGGAACAAATCACGGTCCTCGGCAAGATCGATGACGGATGGCGGTGTTCCTAAAATCTTCACACCGTTCTTTTCCAAATCCGCTGCAAGATTTAACGGTGTCTGGCCGCCGAACTGGGCGATCACACCTGCAGGCTGTTCTTTCTTATAGATGCTCAGCACATCTTCCAGAGTCAGCGGTTCGAAATACAGTTTGTCAGAGGTATCGTAGTCGGTCGATACGGTCTCAGGATTACAGTTGACAATGATGGTCTCAAAGCCCAGCTTTTTAAGGGCAAGAGAAGCGTGAACACAGCAGTAATCGAACTCAATACCCTGGCCGATCCGGTTGGGACCGCCGCCCAGAATCATGATCTTCGGCTTCTCTGTGCTGACCGGGTTCCGGTCCGGCGCGTTATAGGTAGAGTAGTAGTAAGCGCTGTCTTCAGTCCCGCTCACGTGAATCCCTTCCCATGCTTCTTCCACATCGATGGCAATGCGGTGATTCCGAATGGTTTCTTCCGGAATCTGGAGAAGCTGGCTTAAGTATTTATCGGAGAAACCGTCTTTTTTTGCGGCGGTAAGCATCTCATCGGAAGGAAGTCCGCCTCTGCAGGACAGAAGTGCTTCCTCTTCCTCAACCAGTTCCTTCATCTGCTCGATAAACCAGTTCTTCACTTTGGTTATCTCATGAATCTCTTCCACAGAGGCGCCTTTTCTTAACGCTTCATACATAATGAAATGGCGCTCACTGGAAGGGGTAACCAGCATATGGAGCAGCTGTTCTTTTGTGCGCGTGTCGAAATCCTTTGCATGCCCCAGTCCATAGCGTCCCGTCTCCAGACTGCGGATTGCTTTCTGGAACGCTTCCTTATAGGTTTTGCCCACACTCATGACTTCGCCTACGGCACGCATCTGGGTTCCCAGCTTGTCCTCCACGCCTTTGAATTTTTCAAACGCCCAGCGTGCAAATTTGATTACCACATAATCGCCATCCGGAACGTATTTGTCCAGGGTGCCGTATTTTCCACAGGGGATATCCTTTAATGTCAGGCCGGTAGCCAGCATGGCGGACACCAGTGCGATAGGGAAGCCGGTAGCCTTGGAAGCCAGCGCCGAGGAACGGGAGGTCCGCGGATTGATCTCAATGACGATAATGCGGTCCGAAACGGGATCATGAGCGAACTGCACGTTGGTGCCGCCTATCACCTGAACGGATTCCACAATTTTGTAAGCCTGTTCCTGCAGGCGCTTCTGACACTCCGGAGATATGGTCAGCATGGGGGCCGAACAGAAGGAGTCTCCCGTATGAACGCCTAACGGATCTATATTTTCAATAAAGCAGACGGTGATCATACGGCCTTCGCTGTCGCGCACGATCTCCAGCTCCAGCTCTTCCCAGCCGAGAATGGATTCTTCTACCAGAACCTGGCCTACCAGGCTGGCCTGTAAGCCTCTGGCACAGACGGTCTTAAGCTCGTCTCTGTTGTATACGAGACCGCCGCCTGCACCGCCCATGGTATAGGCCGGACGCAGTACGACAGGATACCCCAGCTGATCTGCGATTTTTAATGCCTCGTCCACGCTGTAAGCGACCTCACTGCGGGCCATCTCGATGCCGAGTTCATTCATGGCCTTCTTGAATTCGACACGGTCCTCGCCGCGTTCGATGGCATCCACCTGTACACCGATCACCTTCACGTTGTATTTTTCCAGAATTCCTGCTTTATTAAGCTCGGAGCACAAATTTAAGCCAGACTGGCCGCCGAGGTTGGGAAGCAGAGCATCGGGCCGCTCCTTTGCGATAATCTGCTCTAAACGTTCCACGTTGAGCGGCTCGATATACGTTACATCCGCCGTCTCCGGGTCTGTCATGATCGTAGCGGGGTTGGAATTGACCAGTACAATTTCGTATCCCAGTTTCCGAAGCGCCTTGCAGGCCTGAGTACCGGAGTAGTCGAACTCGCATGCCTGACCGATGATGATCGGGCCGGAACCGATAATTAGTACTTTGTGAATATCCGTTCTCTGTGACATTATAATGTCCTCCTTGTAAAATGTAGACTCATCTATAGAATAATGATTCGATCTAGTCTATTCTAGTATAAGGCGGCCAAGTTTGAAAGTATTTTTTTCAATAATTGGCAAAAAATATGCATATTTTTCCCGAAAAGGGTGGGTAAATTTTCAACCTTCCTGTATTTATATTCACTGCTTATAATTACTTATAATAATAGAAAATGAAAGGGAAAACGGCACGACGTTTTGAGAGGGTACGCAATGAAATTTACAGAAGGATACTGGTGTATAAAAAAAGAGATTACGCCGCTTTACGCAGTGGAGTACGCAGACAGCAGACAGAACGGAAATGAACTTACCGTATATGCGCCGGGGAAACATATATCAGACCGCGGCGACTGTCTGAATGTAGGGATGCTGACAATTCGGCTGACCAGCCCGATGGAGGATGTCATCCGGGTGTCTGTCAGCCATTTTGACGGTACGGTCATCCGCGGTCCCTTTGCCCGGATTTACGGTACACCGCCTCACACCGTGATTGAGGAAACCGACGAAGAGATTCGCTACCGCAGCGGCCGTACCACTGCGGTGATTGATAAAAGGCCGAATTCCTGGGGAATCCGTTTTCTGGACGGAGACAGGGAACTGACGAATACCGGGTTTCGGAATATGGCATATATGACAAATCGGGAGACCGGAAAATGTTACATGGCAGAACAGCTTGCCATCGACGTGGATGAATATATCTACGGTCTGGGAGAACGCTATACTCCATTCGTAAAAAACGGACAGAGTGTGGAGATGTGGAATGAGGATGGCGGAACTGCCAGCGAGATTACGTATAAAAATATTCCGTTTTACATTACCAACAAAGGATATGGCGTCCTTCTGGAAAACGAAGGGGATGCCGCCTATGAGATTGCCAGCGAGAAGGTGGAGCGCGTACAGTTCTCCGTGGAAGGGGAACGCCTTGACTACTGTGTGATTAACGGATCCAGTCCGAAAGGAACCATTTCCAAATATACGGAACTGACCGGCAGACCAGCCCTTCCTCCGGCCTGGTCCTTCGGATTGTGGCTCACGACCTCCTTTACGACCAGTTACGATGAGAAGACCACCTCCGGGTTTATAAACGGTATGGCGGACCGTGATATTCCCCTGCACGTCTTTCACTTTGACTGCTACTGGATGGAGGCGTTTGAGTGGTGCAATTTCACCTGGGATCCGAAGACATTTCCGGATCCGGAAGGAATGCTGAAACGCTGCCATGACAGAGACTTAAAAATCTGTGTGTGGATCAATCCCTATATCGCACAGAAATCGCCCCTGTTTGAAGAGGGGAGGAGACTGGGATATCTGATAAAAAAAGAGAATGGAGACGTGTGGCAGACGGATATGTGGCAGGCTGGCATGGGGCTGGTGGATTTCACCAATCCGGGCGCTGTGGCCTGGTACCAGGCGAAGCTGAAAGTGCTTCTGGATATGGGGGCAGACTGCTTTAAAACGGACTTCGGAGAGCGGATTCCGGTAAAGGATATTGCTTATTACGACGGCTCTGATCCGGTGAAGATGCATAATTATTATACGCATCTTTACAATCAGACCGTGTTTGAACTTTTGGAGAGAGAACGGGGAACCGGAGATGCCGTGGTTTTTGCTCGTTCTGCAACTGTGGGAGGCCAGCAGTTTCCTGTACACTGGGGCGGTGACTGCTCCGCCACCTATTCTTCCATGGCGGAGACTATCCGCAGCGGCCTTTCCCTGGCATGTGCGGGCTTTGGATTCTGGAGTCACGACATCAGCGGTTTTGAGAATACGGCTTCGGCCGATATTTATAAAAGGTGGTGCCAGTTTGGCCTTCTGAGCTCCCACAGCCGCCTCCACGGATCCTCCTCCTACCGTGTTCCGTGGCTCTTTGATGAGGAGGCGTGCCTCGTACTGCGGAAGTTTGTAAAACTGAAATGCGCGTTGATGCCGTATCTCTATCTGCAGGCGGTTACGGCTCATGAGGAGGGGATTCCAATGATGCGTCCGATGTTTGTGGAATTTCCGGGCGACCGGGCCTGCGAGACACTGGATAAACAGTATATGCTGGGCGATTCCCTGCTTACTGCACCGATCTTTAAGGAATCCGGCGAGGTAGAGTATTACCTGCCGGAAGGAATCTGGGTAAACTTACTGACCGGTAAAACCGTGACTGGCGGAGGATGGCAGAAGGAGACTCATAACTACTTCTCCCTGCCTCTCATGGTCCGGCCGGGCAGTGTGATAGCAGTCGGAAGCAATTGTGAAAAACCGGATTACAACTATGCAAAAGGCGTCAGATTCCTGCTGTATCTGCCGGAGACTGGGATGAAGGCTGAGACTGCTGTGACGGATCTGACCGGCAAAACCGTGATGACCGCCTGTGCGGAGCGGGAAGGGAACACGATTCGCCTTACGGTAAATGGCGGAAACAATGATTATACGTACGAGGTCCTGGGGGAAGAACTGCTTTCCGTCGTCTGCAGCTGAGAAGCGGGCCGCGCCTTTTTCTCTCAGGCCTGGGTGCAGTAACAGCATCCAGACTCACAGAAAATAAGAGTGTGCGTCCATATTGGAATTCTTTCCCTGAGATGGTATAATGGAAAAAGTGATTCTCCAAGGGGGAGGTATGTATGGACAACGCAATCAGATCAGAAAAACGAATTTGGCGGAAACAGGCTGTCAGGGCCGTGAAGGGTATGGCCCTGTTGTTCCTGTTATCCGCCGTTTTATACGGCTGCAGCAAAACAGGAAAAGGCGGAGCCGGAACCGCTGCCGGTCAGCAGGCGGAGATTTACGGAGTCAGCGAGGACAAAAAGCTGATTGTATACACTTCCCATAAAGAAGAGGTGTACGGCCCGATTATCAGAGAATTTGAAGAGCGCACCGGCATCTGGGTCGAGGTGAGGGATGGCGGTTCTACAGAACTTCTGGAGGCCATTGCGGGGGAGGCCGGGCAGCAGACGTGTGACATCATGTTTGGCGGCGGGGTCGAAAGCTATGATGCATACCGGGAGTATTTTGAACCATACCGGTGTAAGCTGATTGATAAACTGGACGACCGGTATTTGTCTCCGGATGACAGATGGACCGCGTTCACAGAGCTGCCGATCGTGTTTATTTATAACAATAAGCTGGTAAGCGGAGAGACGGCTCCCCACAGCTGGAAAGACTTTCTGGATGACGAGTGGCGGGGGAAGATCGCATTTGCAGCGCCTGGAAAATCGGGTACCAGCTATACGGCTCTGGCCACCATGATTTTAGTGCTTGATATGGACGAGCGGGAACTGATGGAGGATTTTGTATACGCTCTGGATGGAAATGTATCAGCCGGTTCCGGAGAAGTCGTGGATGAGGTCAGCACAGGAATTCGTCTTGTCGGAATTACTCTTGAGGAGACAGCGAAGAAGCGGATTGCCAAAGGGGCGGATATCTCCATGATTTATCCGGAGGAAGGCACCAGTACCGTGCCGGACGGCTGCGCTCTGGTTAAGGGGGCTCCCCACGAGGACAATGCAAAGCTGTTTATTGATTTTACAGTCAGCGATGATGTTCAGAATCTGATTATGGACCAGTTCTGCCGCCGGACGGTGAGGAAGGACCTGCAGATGAAAGCAGCGGGCGAAGACATGAAGATCATGGATTTCGATCTCAAATGGGCCAGTGCACATCAGGACGAGATCCTGGAACTGTGGTCGGAACTGATCCGGTAGAGAGGAAAAGCAATGTGGAACTTTATCAGAAAATCGTTTAAACGGGAACTTCTCGTAAGCTTTGTGGCCGTCGCGCTGCTTCCTCTGATACTCAGCTGTATCTTTCTGATTCAGATGTTCAAAGTGAAACTGGAGCGCGACTATCAGAAAAAGGATCTGGAACAGGCGGCCGTCATGGAGGAGAAGCTGACCACCCTGTTTCAAACCATCGATGACGTGACGCTGCATCTGAGTAAAGAGCCTGAGATCGCCGCTTCCATCAGAGAATCGGGAAACCGCGGAAGAAGCGCAGTCTATGCGAAACTGTACGAGGAGACTGCCAGCCTGCGGGAGATGGCTCAGTTTGACCTCTACTCGGAGGAGGGAATCTGTCTCTATTCCACCGGTGCAGGCATGTTTCACACTCAGCTCCCGGTTTACTGGGGAATCCTAAAGGTGGCAGAGGCCCATCCGGATGAGATGACGGTACGTCGTGAGAAGGAGTATTCCGGATCTTCCAATATTCTGCTGCGGGCCGCCCGCCCTGTCCTGGGTTCAGAAGACAGCAGTGTGGGCTACGTTCTGGTAAGCATCAACGGATCCAATTTTGAAAAGATTCTGGGCGGTACTTACGGTAGCCAGGATGGAATCTGTATCTTAAATAATTTCTGGGAACCTGTCTACAGTACCGGAACCGCAGTCCGCGAGGAGATTGGGACGGTTCTGAGGCGCCGCCTGATGGCGGGCGAAGCGGTTGATGAACCCTTTCACAACAACAGCGTTTATATATCGGAAATTGGCAGGACGGGACTTTACAGCGTTTTTCTCCGGCCAAAGGTATTTACAGCCGATACGACGAAATCCATGTACAGCGTATTAATTGTTATGACGGCCGCCAGCCTGATGCTTTGTGCAGCGGTTGCGGCCAAGATGAGCAACCATCTGTCCCGGCCGATTCAAAGTCTGAATGAGGCGATGCATGAGGTGCAGAGCGGTAATCTCGAAGCAAGAGTCCATTCCACGAGAAATGATGAGTTCGGCCAGCTTTCCGAAAGCTTCAATACCATGGCATCGGAGCTGAAGACGTATATGGAAATGCAGGTCAGCCAGCAGAAGAAGCTGAATGAGGTGCAGATCGCAATGATGCAGGCTCAGTTAAACCCTCATTTCCTGTACAATACACTGGATACGATGAAATGGGTTGCCAAGGCGAACCACATCCCGGAGATCGCCACGCTTGCGGCAAAGCTTGCGAAAATCCTGCGGACCAGTATCTCCAACGCCCAGTTTATCACTCTGAAGGAGGAACTGGAGCTCGTGGACTGCTATGCAGAGATACAGAAGATCCGTTTTCAGGGAAAGTTCTGCTTTGATTACGAGCTTCCGGAGGAACTTGCGGGCTGCGTGGTTCCGAAGCTGGTCGTTCAGCCCATCGTGGAGAATGCCATGATACACGGCCTGAAAGACTGTGAGGAAGGCCATATTCTCGTCAGGGCGTGTTCGAAGGAAGGACGGCTCTTTATAGAGGTGATGGATGACGGCTGCGGAATCAGCGACGAGGTGCTGAACCATTTAAATAACCGGGGAGCAGGAGCAGGCGTCCCGGAAGAAGGCGGAGAGGAAGCGCTGCTCCGTCTTGGACACATCGGCTTTTATAATGTAGACACGATCATCCGGCTGCACTACGGCGCAGAATACGGATTGTCAGTCTGCAGGCCGGAAGGAGGAGGCACGAAGGTGACCATCATGATTCCGGTCAGACAGGGAGAGGAGTTATGTGATGCTTAAGGTATTGGTAATCGACGATGAGGTATTTGTGAGAAAAGGGATTGTTATGGAGACAGACTGGGCGTCCTTAGACTGTATGGTGGCCGGTGAGGCGGCGAATGGTCTGGAAGGACTGGAGGCGTGCCGTAAATACAATCCGGATCTGATCATTTCCGATATCCGGATGCCGAAGATGGATGGAATCGAGATGCTGAAAATTCTTCGGGAAGAGGGAAACGATGTCTCTGTCATCTTTCTGACCGCCTACAGCGAATTTGAATATGCCAGAAATGCGTTAAAGCTCCTGGCTTTCGATTATTTACTGAAACCGTTTGAGGATGGGGAACTGGAAGACGCGGTCAGCCGGGTACGGGATAAGCTGGTAAGAGAGCGGGAAGAAAAAGAACGCCGGGAAGAGTCAAAGATTCTTTCGCCCGGAGCCAGGACGGGCGATAAGAGCCGATATATTAAAGAGGCCATCGCCTACATAACGGAACACTATAATGACAGTGACTTAAGTGTGGGCACCATCGCCGAGTCTCTGGGAATCAGCGAGGGACACTTAAGTCATCTGTTTAAGAAGGAGACGGATTACACCGTCATGGCCTATATAACCCGCTGCAGAATAAGGGAAGCGATGAAGCTTTTAACCAACTGCCGTTATAAGGTATACGAGGTGGGAGAGATGGTCGGATACCGCGACATCACCTATTTTTCCAGCACATTTAAGAAAATAGCGGGAGTTACGCCCTCCGAATACCAGGCTGCAAATTCTTAGGACCACACGGCCGGAAGACTGCGGACGCTCTGACGCTGATTCAGCGTGCAGAAGATTCCCCGTCTTTCCGCGGTTCAGTCACAGTCAAAGATCGCCTTCGCTGAAAGCAGGCTGCCGTACTTTGATTTCCAGTCGCGGTGAATATCAGAGGCGTCGAAAACAGGAAGCGCGCCGCGTTCCATTTCCAACAAAATCATAAAATCGTATCTGTTTGGCAGATCAATCACGGAAGGATAGAAGGATACCCGGTGGATACCTTCTATTTTTTCTGCCTTTTTAAAGAGAGTTTCTATTTCAGGATACAGGGCGGCTTTCTCCTGGACAGTTTCAGAAAATTTTACGATGATATAGTGCTTCATGGCTGTGTTGCCTCCTTTTCTGGTTTCTTCATTGTATCAAGTATATCATAAGCAGGTAATCATTGAAACAGATGGTATATGAAAAAATACAGTGACCACCGTGTCAGGAACCGAAATAATCACCAATCCGCACTGGGATTTCTGATTATTTCAGAGCAAACGCGTACATTATAGATAAAAATAAATGCGCATAAACGAAAAAATAATGCAAAATGTCAGAATAGGCAAAGGAATAACAGGATAGTCCAGTTCAAAATGACGAAGAGACCAGATATAATGAGTACATCAGATGATGCTGCAGCATCGAAAAGGCAGGAAAAGAAGAAGGAGGAGTAAGAAGTGAAAAAACAAATTTTATCAGCAGTTCTAATCAGTACCATGTTGGCGGCAACACTGGCCGGCTGCGGTTCCAAGGCAGCAGATCCAACGACCGCAGCACCGGCAGCCCAGACAGAGGCTGCGAAAGGGGAGGAGACGAAGGCTCCTGAGACCGAAGCAAAGGCAGAGGAACCGAAAGCGGATGATGGGAACCTTTCAGAAGTAGAGAAGATCATCAAAGAAGCCGAGTCCATGAGTATGGAAGAACTGGCAAAGAAGGCGATTGAAGAGTCCAACGGAAAAACGTTCTACGGAGTCGGAAACTCCAGCCGTGGAAAGACAGCCCTTCCGTTGTTCATCGAATACTTACAGTCGGTCGATCCGTCCTATACGATGGAATATGAATGGCAGCAGCCAAAGAACAATAAGATCTTTGAACAGTTATCGGCAGACTCCTTAAAATCCACCGGAACATTTGCCATGACACTGATCCAGGATGGCAATCAGATTGAATCCAAGATGGTTCAGACCGGAATTTTAAAGACCTTTATTCCGAAGGAATGGGCGGAGGCCAACGGAACCACCGCAGATGCGTACACAGGATTTCTTCCGTTGCAGACACTGAACAAAGTATTTATGTACAACTCTACGGGAACTGCTGAATTTAACAACTGCTGGGATTTCGTGGCAGAGGGCGTTCACCCGTTATACATGGATATTGACTCAGAGGTGGTAGGCAAGAATTTCCTGTACATGCTGACAGAAGATAAGTATGCCGGCTGGTTAAAAGACGCGTATGATGCATTAGACAGCAGCAAACAGGCTTATTTCAAACCGGTCATCGACGAGATGGCAACGGATGCCGCTGATTTGGGGCTCGGTGAAAACGGCGCCTACGCTCTCGCATGGATTAAGCTCTGGGTAGAGAACTACAATGAGCAGACTGATGACGGTCCGATCTGCAACACACTGGTATCCAAGACGGCAACTGACCAGTGCGGACTTCTCGTCTATTCAAAGCTCCGTTCCGTAGAGGAATCATCGGAAGTATCTGTTAACAATATCAAGGTTGCGGCTTATCAGGATGGCTATAAAGGCATCGGCGGCTACGGCTACTGCCATTACTTATTCCTGACCAACAACAGCCCGCTTCCGTGGACCTCCTGTGCATTCATCGCTTATATGACCAACACGGCAGACGGATTCTCCGCATGGGGCAAAGATATGGGCGGTTATTCTTCCAATCCAAAGGTTATGGAAGAGACTGAAAAGATCTACGGCCACAGCAAGGGCGGTTACAACGACAAGGGCGAAAACGAATTTGACAGCAAGAATGACAGAGGATATGAGTGGTGGACCACCGACGGCGAGCTGGTTCTGGAAGATCCGGAATACTGCGCAGATGTATCCTTTACCGTAGGAAGCTGGATTGAGCTGCTGACAAAATACAGCGATTCAGCTCAGTAGCCGATTACTCGCAGCAATAAGATAACGGGTGTGCCGCATTAAGGCTGTTCTTAATGCGGCAGCCCATTTTATAAGGAGTTAGCTATGGACCAGACAGTTAATCGTAAGTCAAACAATAAGGTCATCGTGCTTAATAAGATCAAGACATACTTTTCCAAACCGCAGAATATCATCCTTCTGTTGTTCGGCATTGTGCTGACTTTTACAACGGTTGCACCAATCGTGGCAATTGTGAAGGATACGCTCATGATCCATCCGGGAACCATCGATGCCCATTTAACGGGAAAGGCATCGGGCTATACAATTGTCAACTATGTTGACTTATTTACCAGCCGGCTGGCCAGAACGAATCTGTGGAAACCGTTATGGAATACGCTGCTTTTAGCGGTATTGACCTGTCTTATCTCGATCCTGTATGGCGGCGTGTTTGCCTTCCTTGTCACGAGGACCAATTTAAAATTTAAAAAGTATTTGAGTTCCATCTTTATTTTTCCGTATATCATGCCTCAGTGGACTCTGGCGGTTGTATGGCAGAATTTATTTAACAGCAATGCGGTGGTGGGAACGGCCAATGGACTGCTGGCCTCCCTGTTTGGAATACTGGCGCCCAAGTGGGTATGTCAGGGACTCTTTCCCAGTGCAGTTGTCCTGGGGCTTCACTACGCCCCATTTGCCTATATCCTCATCGGCGGCATTTTCCGCAACATGGATGCCAATCTGGAGGAGGCGGCCACCATTCTCGATACGCCGAAATGGAAAACCATGTTCCGGATTACCCTTCCAATGGTAAAACCGGCGATTCTGTCCACCGTACTTCTGGTATTCGGAAGCGCCATGGGAAGCTACCCGGTACCGCATTATCTGGGCTTTACGACGCTATCCACCAAATATATCTCCATGAACTCCAAGTATACCGGTGAGGCCAGTATTCTTGCCATTATCATGATGGTATTCGGAGTGGCAATTCTGACCATGAACCAGGTGAGTTTAAAGAGCAGAAAGAATTATACCACAGTTACCGGTAAATCGGGCCAGCTCTCCAAGATCAATCTGGGGAAAATGGGAAAGTATGTCATCGGTATTGTGATGATTGCAGCCACCTTCTTCACAAGTATATTCCCAATTCTTTCCTTTGCACTGGAAACCTTTCTTCCGAACCCGGGAGATTACAGCTTTTTATATACAAAAAATTTAAGCAACCTGACAACAAAATGGTGGCTGACCAGTGAAAATATCACGGAAAACGGGATGTACGGGCAGAAGGGAATCTTATATAACTCCACGATCTGGCACGCATTCTGGGGCACGCTTCTCGTCTCCGTATGCTGTGCGCTGATTGCCGGTACGATCGGTACCTTAATTGGATATGCGGTATCCAAGAACAGGAGAAGCAAATGGGCCAACTACGTAAATGGCGTGGCATTCCTGCCGTACTTAATGCCCTCCATCGCCGTTGGCGCCGCGTTCTTCATTCTCTTTTCCAACGAAAAGATCAATCTGTTCAACACCTATACGTTGTTAATCATCGCAGGAACCATCAAGTACATACCATTTGCCAGCAGAAGCGCCCTAAACTCCATGCTTCAGATCAGCAATGAGATTGAGGAGGCGGCGATTATTCAGGATCTGCCATGGTTTAAGAGGATGTTCCGAATCATCATACCGATTCAGAAATCGGCTATCATCAGCGGATATATGCTTCCGTTTATGACGTGTTTAAGAGAGTTATCCTTATTCCTGCTTCTCTGTACGCAGGGCTTCATACTTTCCACGACTCTGGATTACTTTGATGAAATGGGATTATATGCATTTTCCAGCGCCATTAACTTAATCCTGATCGTAACGATCCTGATATTTAACACATTAGTAAATAAACTGACCGGAGCAAGTCTGGACGACGGTATCGGAGGTAATTAACATGCCAGAAATTAAATTGACAAATGTGACAAAGAGATGGGGGAAGTTCTACGCGGTAGATAACTTAAACCTTGAAATTGAAGATAATTCTTTCATCACCCTGCTGGGCCCCTCCGGCTGCGGAAAGACAACTACCCTTCGTATGATCGCAGGACTGGAGACACCTACCAGCGGCCGGATTTCCATCGGAGACCGGGTGGTATTTGACAGTGAGGCGGGGATCAATGTACCGGCTAACAAACGTAAAGTGGGCTTCTTATTCCAGAACTACGCGCTGTGGCCCAACATGACGGTTTATCAGAACATTTCCTTCGGTTTGAGCAACATCAAGGAGGAAATGCCTCAGATTGATTTCGAAGCAAAGACTGCAAACGATTTGATACAGGCCCTGAAGAACGGGAAACGGATTGCCGAGCTGGTGGAAGAGTGCCGGGACAAAAAGGGCAGACTGGATATGGATAAGGTCTACTTAAAACTGATTGACGCCTACACGCTGTCGATCTACACAGCAAAAACGCTGTTTGACTTTAAAATTCATGAGAGTTCTGACCCGGACGGCGCTGCGAAGGCAAAAGCGGCAGAACTGCAGACAAAGCTGGATTCGATCCGGGCATCCTACAGAGGAAAGGGCCAGGAATTAAACAGTGAATTTGCCGTAGTAAACGGCGGGAAACTATTGACAGAGAACAGAAAGCTTCATAAAGAAGAGGTAGAACAGGCGGTGAGACGTGTTTCCCGTATCGTTAAAATCGGACCGTTCATGAACCGTTACCCGGCGGAACTGTCAGGCGGACAGCAGCAGCGTGTTGCCATTGCCAGGACCCTGGCTCCCGAACCCGCGGTGCTCTTCATGGATGAACCGCTGTCGAACCTGGACGCCAAGCTGCGTCTGGAGATGCGTTATGAGCTTCAGCGTCTGCATGTGGAGACGGGCAGTACCTTCGTCTATGTCACCCATGATCAGATGGAGGCCATGACACTGGCTACAAAGATCTGTCTCATCAACAACGGCGTACTGCAGCAGTACGAGGCCCCCTTAGATGTATACAACCGTCCGCGCAATCTCTTCGTGGCAGATTTCGTCGGGAATCCTTCTATCAACTTCATGGAGGCAAAGGGCAGACAGAGAACTGATGGTTCCCTGGAGCTGACCGTCCTGGACGGTGAAAAAGCCATATTCCTGCCGGAAAAACCGCTTTCCATGGATCGCTGGTTTATGGAACGGAACCAGGCTGATGAGGAGGCCGAGAAGAAAAAACAGGAAATTTTAAAAGACAAAAAGGCAGTGGAAAAAGGAAATAAAGACGAGACCTTTAAATACCATATTGCGAAGGTTGACGAGAGCGATTACGCGGTGGAAGACGATCCTGTGATCACAGACGAAGACTTTGTCATCGGCGTAAGACCGGAATGCATTAAGCTGAGTCCTGCCGGTCAGGGAAGCTTAAATGCTACGATCTACGGAGCCATGCCTACCGGTATGGAGTCCACCGTGAAACTCCGTGTCGGCGATTACCTGCTGACGGGTGTGATCTTTGGAGGCGTCACTTACCAGATCGGTGAGAAGACCGGTGTGGATATCGAAGGAAACGATATTCTGCTGTTTGACCGGAAGTCAGGGAAATGCGTGACTGCGGGTAAGATTCAATTTGTAAAATAGAAGAAGGGCCGGAGTTATTATGAGATATGCCAGGTGTGCTTAGTCATCTGTCGTTTATCATGGTAACTCAGGCCCTTCCCACTTTTTTATTTCCATCATATAATATAGTGACAGAGGATAATCAGGGGAATTACCTGTATCTGATTCTGATCCTGCTGGTTCTTCTGGCCTCCATCATATGCCTGGAGATATTTGACAGGCTGATTGACCAGAAATCCATTCAGATTCTAATCGGAAATAAACGGCAGCTGCGGTTTGCGGTCACTTCACTGATGTTCATTGACGTTTACCTGCTGATTATACCCACGGCCATAAGGCAGGCGACCGCTATCTGACTGGTGTAGCACGGATGATGGCTGATTTTTTCGGTGATGACAACATATGCCGGCTTGGTGGCGACGAATTTCTGATTTTGATTCCGGATAAGACGGAAGAAGAGACGGAGAACATGCTGGAAGAAGCCTGTCAGAAGATGAAAGAGACTTTCAATGAGCAGAATGTGCCGATCCGGCTATCGGTCAGTTATGGGGTGGTGGAGGTGGGAAAACTGCCGTTTGCAGCCGTATCTGATATTTTGGAGCCTACAGACCGCAAGATGTATACAAAGAAAAAAGAAACTCATAAAATGAAACGGTGACAGAATATTAAACGAAAAATCAGCCCACGCAGCAGGGTGGAAAATGCTGTGTGGGCTGATTTTGCTGATTTTTATTCAGACTCCGAATTCTTCTAAAAGCTTATGCTGAAATTCTTTGTCCCCGGCCGCACGGATCATATCCTCTGTGCGGGAGGCGGCAATCAGCTTAAGATTTAACTGATTGATCCGATTTTGACCTTCCGTCAAGCCTTCAGCCAGTCCTTCTTCAAGTCCTTCCCTCCGAATGAACTGTTCCCGTTCCCAAGATTTCATATAATTAATTCCAACCTCCTTATCACGCTTCACCTTACTGACAAGATCGTGGATTTTGGCAATGTTATCGTCAGTCACATTGTCTTCCGTGCTTTTCTCCATATATTTTAACATATCGCGCAGAGATTTTCCAGGATTTCCGGCAGTGCCTTTTGTATACAAATACAGCTTTACCAAACCATCGTCATAAGGAACAGACGGTTCTTCCAGACAAAGGTTTTTCACCGTATATACCATACGATCCATGCCAAACGGATCGTATGGAAGAATCATAATAATCATGACATTCTTCAATTTACTGTAATCTGCCCCTGTCTCCAAAAGCTGCGAGTCGATGAGAGCATCATAATAGCGGGTCCGCTTAGGCAGTGTTTCTTTTTCATACGTGTTATTAGGCTCAATATCATAGATATCTGCGGCAACTTCGATATCGTCTCCGGACCTGTCCTCAATATACGCATCCATCCGGATGCCGTGGCGGCCGGTATCGATCCCGAGTAAAACTTTTTGAGGGATAACTTTAATTTTCTGTATAGGCCGTCCCAGAATCGTACTGAGAAGAATCCGGCAGAATTCCTCCCCGATTCCTTCTTTGGAAACCATTTCCTGAAACAGGAAATCATCCATCAGGTTTAAATCTTCCAGTTTGCGTTTTTTCATAAGCACGATTCTCCTTGGTCAGTATTAGATTTAATAATGTGGAATTTCTTCGGCAGAATGCCTGGATTCTTCTGTACTCAGAAGCTGTGGCAGAAGATGCAGCGCAGCGGAATACTGCGGCGATCAAAACTATGATAGTAATACTATAAACAATTGTTGGGTACTTTGCAAGTAAAAACGGCAATGAAGCAGGATAAACTTGTAAACTTACAGAATTATGAAAAGCCGCTTTCGTCAATTACTTTAGCCGAGATTTCGGGATTTTCGTTCCGGACCCGGCTCCCTGGCGGAACGAAAATCCCAAAATCTCTCTCAGCCTTATGAGGAACCACACTTCTCGGCAGCCTCCGTTCCCTCTGTCTTACTCCCCAATATTTTCCATATAAAGCGCTCTGTAATCATTCGGCGTCATACCCGCGGATTTTTTAAACTGGCGCGAAAAGTATTTTTCGTCCTCAAATCCCACTTCATGAGCGATCTGGCGTATCTTTACCAGGGGATCCTTCAGCATTTCCTTTGCATGGCTGATTCTTATATTGTTCAAATAAGTAATCATGGTCACATGAAACGTCTGTTTGAACTTCCGGCAAAGATATTCCTGGTTGACGAAAAACATCTGCGCACAGGCGGCCTGGCTGAAGGGCTGGTTATAATTCAGTTCAATGTAGTGGGCAACCTGGTAAATCATGTCTGCCTCCGGAGCGTGTACAGACTTAAGTTCCTGATAGAGAAACGAGATATCCGCCTGCATCCGCTTCAAAAAGCGGGGGAAAGACAAATGCATGGATTCATCCATGGTATCGCAGAAGCGCATAACCTGATAGCCGGAAGCGTGAACAAAGCCTTTATGGCGTTGTTTCAGCAGATCCGCCCATGAGTCAATCAGCTGGTTTTCATCCTGTACGGCGTTCCATATGACAGCCAGATACGGGTTATAATTTGCCGTGCGGTTTTTGATCCAGAGAGAAAGGCTGTCAGCGATCAGCTCATCATTGCCGGTTAGAAAGGCGGAGAGCAGCATGCGGTTATCCAGCTCCTTTTGACTGTCTGTCATTCGAATTTGCATGACCTGCGTCAGGGAATCCGTTTTGACAGATACAGGAGAAAAGACAGCCATATCAAAGGCGCCGAATGCCGTTTTGGCTTCCTGGTATACTTCTATAATTCCAGCAGGAAAACGGCCGGAAGCAATTCCCATGCATGCAGGAAATGGCAGAGTGCTCTGCCTGTCTGTCAGGAATTCCTTCAGCTTTTCCATTAATGACGGATCCCATACAGTCAAAAACGCCGTGATCTCGTGGACGCGGTCAGCCGGAAGCAGAAAACCGGCATTCCATCTGGTTAAGAAAGCAGAAATGGAATCGCGATAGCGGTGAAACGGTTCTTTCCAGGAATCATCCCCGGGAAGGACGAATGGCTCGGCATTAAAATAGGCAATCCCGCAGTCGGTGAGGCCGGACAGCTCGGGAGACAGTTCTGTCAGCTTATTGTATGCATGCTCCGGATGATCACCGTGAATCAGTCTTGACACCAGGTTTTCCCGGCATAAGGCCGTCATGGAACTGATCTGATCCTTATGGACCAGAGCCGTATGATACAAATTGTGTTCCTGGTTCCAGGCGAGGACCGCTTTTTTTACAGCCGCGATCAGCTGGTCCTGATCCAGCGGCTTTAAGAGATAATCCACGCCTCCATGCTGCAGGGAACTTCTCACATAGTCGAAGTTATTATAGCCGGAAATGACGATGACCTTGATGTGCTGCATGGTTCCCGTAATATATTTCATCAAATCAATGCCGGATAAATCCTGCATGACGATATCGGTAATCAGGATCTCAGGCTGCTCTGCCTCCATGATACGGATCGCCTCCTGGGGCGTAAGGGCCTCATGGATTTCTGTGATCCCAAGCTCCTGCCACGGAACAAGAAGTTTTACGGCCCGGATCACGTGGGCTTCATCATCTACGATCAGTACTTTCATGACCTGCTCCTTTCTTCTGTGTATTCCAGCATCCGGTAGTCCGCCTGGATATGTATGGTGGTGCCAGTCTTTCCATCGGAAAGAATCTCCATGGAACACTGGTTTTTATAATTCAGCAGGAGACGCTGATAGACGTTCTGCATCCCGATGTTGTTTGATACGTACCGGTTTTCCTTATCTGCCTCCAGCTGCTGTTCGCTCTTTAAAACAGCAGAACTGCGGGATGGCTGCTCTTTTGAAAAGCGGTTTAGGGAGGCGACAAAGGTTACCGCGTCAGAGGAAGCCGCCGCTGCCTTTACCTGATGAAGAGAACGGGTCAGTTCTTCCAGCTTTTCTGCCGCAATTCCGGTTCCGGTATCGATCACGAAGAGGTGAAGATAGTTGCCTTCTGCATACGCACGGATGCTTAAGCGGCTGCATTCCAGCTTCAGCAGATTCCCATGGCGTATGGAATTTTCAACCAGAGGCTGTAGCGTCATCTTCGGGATCAGCATGGTTCCCGCCTCATCGGATATATCAAATTCTGTCTCCAGTGAATTTGGAAAACGAAGCTTCTGAAGCTTCAAATACAGCTCGATGTAATGAAGCGCGTCGTTTAGAGGAACGAGATTGTGAGCGGTATCCATGGAGTAGTGCATCATCTGGCCCAGAGCCGTGATGGACTGGTACAGAGGCAGATTGCCGCCCTCTAAGGCATTGGTTGCCAGACACTGGAGCGTGTTGTGGATAAAGTGAGGGTTGATCTGAGCCTGAAGGGCCTTTAATTCACTTGTCCGGTTTGCCAGCTCCAGCTGATACTGGTGTATGATGAAGTTTTTGATGGAGTACATCATCTTTCGGATGGTAATGAGCAGCGATCCAATCTCATCATTTTTCGTGTAGGTGATATAGGAAGACATATTGGCATCCAGATCGCCGGCACTGACGGCTTCCGCATAGGCCGTTACCTTGCGGATCGGCGCGGTAAAGCGAATGACGGTTATGACGATCAGAAGAATCTCCGCCAGCGTTACAAGGATAAAGGAGTACAGCATCATGTGGAAGAAGCGGCTTGCCTTTTCATATACAAAGGCTTTCGGTGAGATTTTGATTAAATACCAGTCCACCGGAGCCTCCGAGATGCGGCTGCAGATGACAATATCCTCGGAATCCGCGTCGAGGACCACGGGGTCTCCCGGTTCCAGGGAGGCGGAAAGAATGTCCTGAATAACCGGATTGCGGGTCTGTGTGGCTATTTCTTCCGGTTTGCTGCTGTAGACGTAACTTCCATTCCCATCTACCAGACAGAGGTATTCCTTTTCCTTAAACAGGGGGGAACAGATGGAATCTAAGACGGACACGGGAATGTCGATGGTTATTTCTCCCAGGGAATCAGTGACGGAAGGAATCTGGTAAATCGGCATGTGCAGAGAAAAAACCAGGGAAAATTCTCTTCCGGACAATTCCTGGAAATTATAGTTGGACTGCATATGAGCCGATGTCACATAGGAGTGGTACGGTTCGCAGGGGAAACGCCGCTCCTGGCTTAAGTAAATATGGTCCTTTTCATACCGCTGCATATCGGACTGGAGCAGCAGGGATTTTTTTAAGTTAAATGCGGAAAGCTGAATCTGCGAGGCGTCCGGCACACTGGAGTAGAGCGTCTGCAGAAAATCAAAGATCCGCGATTCCGTCTGAAGCAGGCGGTAGCTGGATACAGACTGTTCCCTTCCCGACAGAATATCCATGACCTCGGAGTTAAAGTAGAGACCGCGCGCCGTATAATCCACCAGCTTCACATAGTCGGAAATGCTGTTTCCGGTGGCGTGCATCGTATCGGTCGTCTGAGAGACAAATTCCTCGTCCAGAGACGTTTTGATATACTCGTAGGAAAAGAACCAGTATACCAGAAACGGTACGAGAATACAGATAAAGAGCAGTGATAATAATTTGATTCGGATGCTGACAAAACGCTGACTGTTCATACACTTATTTCCCCCAACCCCACAGTGATCTGACACCATTCTACCATAAACACTAAATTCGTGAAAGACCTCATTAAGTGTTTAGGTGTGCATTCCTTTCTTCCAAACGGTGAAGTCAAAATTGTCCTCCTATCATATCAAAAACGTGAGTGTAAAAAAGAGCCGCATTCTATTACAATGAAGTCACAACAAAGAAAGAGAGAATCCAGAAAACAGAGTGATGGCTATTTTTAGTTTCCTCCCTGAAAGTGTCATGGTATACTAAAAGAAATATTGTGATATCAATCCATCAGGGGGAGTGTTTTACGATGAAGAGAAGGATTAAAACTGGTTTGATAACAGCGGGGATTATACTGGGATTAACAGGGTGCGGAAGCCAAAATGCGGAACGTGATGCGGCGGAGTTACCCGCAGAACCGGGAATTGTGCTGACAGTGAGCATGCCGTCTTCCGAATGGGGCGGCTATGGGAAAGAACTGGAAAAACTGTATCAAAAGGATCACCCGGAGATTGAACGCATTGAGTGGAATCTGGTGGACCGCAGTATGTATTCCGATTTGCTGCGGGTCAGTCTGGCATCACAGAAGCTTCCGGATATCATCTGCGTAGGCTTTGAGGGCTCCATGGAAGAATGGAAAGACCATTTGCTTCCATTGGAAGATTTCACTTCACTGGAGAAGCTTCCGATGCCGTACCGCACCATGGGAAGTCTGGAGGGAACGGTCTACTCAGTCCCCATCCAGATTCAGGGGATCGGGATCGCCTATAACAGAAAGCTTTTAAAAGCAGCCGGATGGGATCGTTTTCCCGTCACAAAATCCGAATTTGAACAGTTATGCACGGATCTGGAAGACCAGGAAATAAAGCCCATGATGAACCATTATAAAGAGACGCTGCTCACCATGGCCAATAACTTATTCATGCTTCCTGCGATGGCGGCGGACAATCCTGCCGCATATATGGAATCTCTGTTAGAAGAGGAGCGGCAGCAGGAGTATGAAGAGAACTGGCAGGCGCTGGCGGACTATTTTGATCTGACGCTTCGCTTCGGAAACCGGGATTCCTTAACGACGGGAGCACCGACCGCGAGAGATTACTTCTTCATCGAAAAATACGCAATGCTAAATGACGAGGGCAGCTGGCTTGCGCCGGTTCTGGCAAAGTCCAAACCGGTACTGGAAAAGGATATTTCCATCGGAGCGATCCCCCTCTACGAGGAAGCGGAGAGAAATAAGCTGATCGTGGAAGTGCAGGCGCTGTCTGTGGTAAAAAGCAGCCGCCATCCGGAGGAAGCCGGGGAGTTCCTTTACTGGCTTGCCACATCGGAGGAAGCGTCCCGGTATTTAAAAGAGACGATGGGCTGTCTTCCGGTCATGGACATGAACGACGAAAGCTTAGAGGGGCTGTCTCCTCTGGCGGCCGAAGTAAAGAAAAGCATAAACGAAGGCGAGACCGCGCTCGACGTAGTCAACTGCCTTCCGGGGGAACTGAAAAATAAGAGTGCCGAACTCTGGGGCTTTTACTTAACCGGTGATTTGAGCCGGGAGGAGGTTTTACAGGATTATCAATCTCTCTGGAAAGATTATATGAAACATAATTAGGGAGGTTATTCAAAATGTCAGTGATTCATTATCAGAAAAAAGAAGACATGAAGTTTGAGGCAGCAGGCAATGGAATTTTAAGGGCAGAGATGCTTCCGGGCATGGTGGAAGGCGTACATACCTACAAATGCAGGGTGGCAGCAGGAACCGTGGTGACGCTGGAAACCTTTGGCGATCAGACACAGATTTATTACTTTACCAAAGGCGAAGGCTATGTGGCCACACCGAAGAAGGCGTTTAACATCGAGGAACCGTCTCTGTTTATTCCAAACATGGACAAAGAAGAGAATCTTTTACACGCCGTAACAGACATGGAATTTTTGCAGCTGACTTGTGTCATGCTTCCGGAAGATTACGAGCAGTTCGATCACTGGCACATTGCACTGCCGAGATTTTGTCCGCTGAGCGGCTGCATCGAATATATTGAAGGCTTCCGTCCGGAAGGCATCAAAGCGCTTTCTATTCTGGATACCCATTTTCTTACCCGTATGACGATGGGCGCCATCATCGGAAAAGGACCGAACAAGGCGGATCCTCACAGCCACGACAACCTTTATCAGTGGTATTACGGAATGCCGGGTACGAAATTCATCTACCGTGCGGCGGATGAGGAGATCGAGCTTCACGAAGGCGGCTGGGCCTTCATTCCAACCGACATTGAACATGCGATTGAAATTGAACCGGATGAGACGGTGAACTACGTCTGGTTTGAGATTGAACTGACAAAGGCAGAGCTGGCGGCAAAAAAAGCTCAGTAATTCATACAAGGAGAGGGACTTAATATGATGAAAAGAATAACGGCTGCGGTCTTAGCTGCGGCAATGGCAGCATCACTTACGGCATGCGGGGGCAATGGCGCAAAAGAAACGACACAGGCGGCGGCACAGACGTCTCAGGAGGCAGCCACAGTTGCAGGCGGCGCATCCACAACGGATGGAAAAGAGCCGGTCACCCTGAGATTCTCCTGGTGGGGCGGTGAGACAAGACATAAGGCGACCATGGCGGCCGTCGAGGCATTTGAACAGGAATATCCATGGGTAACCGTAGAATGTGAATACTCCTCATGGGATGGCTGGACCGATAAAGTGGCCACCCAGCTGGCAGGAGGAACCGCTCCTGATCTGATGCAGATTAACTGGAACTGGCTTTACCAGTTTTCATCCGACGGTTCCAAGTTCGCAGATTTAAATCAGTTTAAAGACATCATCTCCCTTGACAACTGGTCAGAGACCAACTTGGCAGCCATGACCGTCGGCGGAAAGCTTCAGGGAGTTCCGATTTCCATCACAGGAAAGCTTCCGATGTACAACAAGACTACCTTCGACAAGGCCGGTGTTGCCATTCCCACATCTTTTGAAGAACTTCGCGCGGCGGGAAAGGCATTTCAGGAAAAACTGGGCGACGATTACTATCCGTTGGCCGAGGAAGGCTACGAGAGAATGATCTGGATGGTCATGTACCTGCAGGAGAAGTACGGAAAAGAATGGATTAAGGATTTATCCGTCAATTACTCGGTGGAAGAAGTGACAGAGGGCATGGAATGGATCAACTCTCTGGAGGAAGACCATGTATTCCCGAAGATCGCCACCATTGCCGGGGACGGTGCGGAAAATTTCTTATCCAACAAGAAGTGGATGGACGGACACTACGCAGGACTGACCGAGTATGATTCCAACGTTCAGGAAATCGCTGACTCTTTAGATGAAGGACAGGAGTTGGTACTGGGCGACTACCCGACCGATTTGGGACCGAATCCGGCTGGTATGAGCAAGGTTTCCCAGGGCTTCGCCATCACAGAGACCTCTGAACACAAGGAAGAGGCCGCCTTACTTCTGGAGTACATCACCTCCAACGAAAATGGCGTGAAATTAATGGGAACCGAGCGCGGAACCGTGTGCAACACAGCTGCGAAGAAGATTCTGGAGGATGCGGACATTTTAGGCGGTCAGACGCTGGAAGGCAACCAGAAGGTGCTTGCGTTCTGTCATTATACCTTTGATCCTAATTTTGAGAACTCTGCATTAAAGGAGCGTACCGGCGCTTACTACGAAGTATTTGACAACTTAAGCGCAGGAGCAGATCCGGCGGAGATGGCACAGTACCTAATCGATTCCATCAATGACGTGAATGCGGCTAACCCATACTAATTAAGAGTGACAGGATATAACAAAAAAGGGACGCTGCCGGGGCGGCGTTCCCTTTTTGTACCCTTTTTCAGCCAAATGTCTGGAAAATTCAACTAAAAATAAAAAGGAGGAGCTGTATTTAATGAATCTGACACCATTTTTCAAAGAATATATGAAAAATTACGAGGGGCTCGACGATTATCTGGTGGAAATTGATGGTCAGTCCATGTATGAATGGAATTATGAGGACGGCTGCTTATTTGTCGGCGCCTCCCGTCTTTATAAGCTGACGGGAGACCGGGAGTATCTGGATTTTATCGTAAAGATGGTGAGTCCCTATATTGAAGAGGACGGAACGATAAAGAGTTACCACCGGGAAGAGTACAATCTCGATTTTATCAATGCGGGAAAAATCTTCTACTTTCTCTATGATGAGACAGGAGAGGAGCGGTACAGGAGGGCGTGCGATACTCTGATGACCCAGCTGACCTATCAGCCCCGCCTGACTACCGGCAATTTCTGGCATAAGCTGATCTATCCGTTCCAGGTCTGGCTGGATGGCCTTTACATGGGACAGCCGTTTTATATGGAGTATGAAAACCGTTTTAACGAACGGAAGAATTACAGCGATATTATGAACCAGTTCAACCAGGCAAGAACACTTCTCTATGATGAGAAGACCGGCCTGTATTACCACGCTTACGACGAATACAAAGACAGAAAATGGGCCGATCCCGAGACGGGGCTGTCACCCAACTTCTGGCTTCGCTCCATCGGCTGGTATTTAATGGCGCTGGTGGATTGCTATGAGCTGGCTTCCGAGGAAATCTATGAGGTGAAAGCCAGATTCGGTGAGCTTTTAAGAGAGGCGGTTCACGGAATTTTAAAGTATCAGGATGAGAAGAGCAAACTGTTCTTCCAGCTTCCTGCACTGCCGGATCAGGAGGGGAATTACCTGGAAACATCAGGGTCGCTCATGGTGGCCTACGCAGTTTTAAAGGGCTGCCGCCTGGGCGCTCTTCTGGAAGAAAAATATGCCGAAAGAGGAAAAGAAATCTACGATGCCGTGCTGGAACAGAACATATACCAGGCAGAAGACGGAGCTTACCATTTATCCGGAACGTGCGCAGTGGCAGGTCTGGGACCCCGTACAGAACGGGATGGAAGCATCGCCTACTACTTATCGGAGCCGGTAGTTGATGATGATGTAAAGGCCGTGGGGGTACTTATGATGGTAACGGCCGAACTGATGAAAATGGATTGATAGGAGTGAGAGTATGGAAGCACAGCCTGCAAAGACACGAAACTGGAAGAATTTTTACCGTAAATACAGGGGATTTTTCTACATCCTTCCATGGATAATAGGATTCATGATCTTTAAATTTTATCCATTTATCATGTCCCTGTTTTACAGCTTTACTAACTACAGCTTATTTAAGCCGGGAACGGAATTCATCGGTCTCGATAACTATTTAAGCATATTTCATACAAAGAAATACATAAAAGCGTTTAAGGTAACATTTCAATATGCATTTCTCACGGTGCCGTTAAAACTGGCGTTTTCCCTGTTCATCGCATATATCTTAAACTTTAAACTGAAATTCGTGAAAATGTTCCGGACCATCTACTATATTCCTTCCATCTTGGGAGGTTCCGTGGCAATCGCGGTTGTGTGGAAATTCATTTTCCAGGGGGACGGTTTAATCAATCAGTTTATCCAGATGTTCGGCGGTGAAAAGATTAATTTCCTTGGCAGCACCCACTATGCACTCTTCGTAATCTGCCTGCTTCGCGTGTGGCAGTTTGGTTCCGCCATGGTGATTTTTCTGGCTGCGCTAAAGGGCGTTCCGCAGGAACTTTACGAGGCCGCTTCGATCGATGGCGCCGGAAAATGGAGACAGTTCTTCTCTGTTACGGTACCGCTGATTACACCGGTTATTTTCTATAATCTGATCACACAGCTCTGCGAGGCATTCCAGGAGTTCAACAGCGCATTTATCATCACAAAGGGAGGTCCTTTGGGCTCGACGACGCTGATCTCTCTGCTGATTTACCAGAATGCGTTCCGCACGTATGAGATGGGACTTGCCAGCGCGATGGCGTGGCTGTTGTTTATTATCATCTGTACTCTGACCGTGGCTTCCTTTGCCAGCCAGAAGTACTGGGTTTATTACTCGGATGATGAGAGATAGGGGGGGACGATAAGGATGAGTAAGAAAACAAGAGAACAGGTCAGCACGGTCCTTCGCTATACCGTTCTGATTCTGGTTGGCTTCGTCATGTTTTACCCGATGCTCTGGATGGTGGGCGCGTCTTTTAAGGCCAGCAACAATGAAATTTACTCGACCATCAGCTTTCTTCCGAAGAGTCCGTCGTTTCAGGCTTACATCGACGGCTGGACCGCGACGGGCAATCCGTACAGTCTCTATCTGATCAATACCTTCAAGATCGTCATACCGAAGGTGATCGGAGCGGTGGTGGCCAGCGTCGTAACGGCATACGGTTTTTCCCGGTTCGAGTTTCCGGGAAAGAATTTCTGGTTTTCTATCCTGCTGGCGACGCTGTTTCTGCCGCAGGTTGTCTTAAACATTCCCCAGTTCCTGTTATTCCGGACGTGGGGATGGACGAATTCCTATCTGCCGCTGGTCGTCCCGGCCTTCTTCGGAGCCGAACCGTACTTCATCTTTATGCTGGTTCAGTTTATGAGGTCCGTATCCAGGGAACTGGAGGAAGCGGCGGAGATCGACGGCTGTAATTCCTTCCAGAGACTGGTATACATCGTGGTACCCATGGTAAAGCCAACGATCGTCTCCGTGGCGCTGTTCCAGTTCATGTGGGCGTTTAACGATTTCCAGGGACCGTTAATCTATATCGACAGTGTGAAAAAGTATCCGACTTCCCTCGGCCTGCGCCTCTTGACAGATGCGGAAACCGGCTTTGAGTGGAACAAAGTGCTGGCACTGTCAGTTATCACCCTGCTTCCGTCTCTGATCGTATTCTTCCTGGCGCAGGATCAGTTCGTAGACGGCATTGCGGCAGGAGGTGTAAAGGGGTAAGTATATGAAAGCAAACGTGATTTTTAAGACTTCCCGGAAGTTTCTGCTGGAGTGGGAGGACTTCGGAGTCTTTTATACAGAGAAAGAGTATGAAGTGTGGCTGAATGGCCGGTATGTTCTGACAAGCAGCCGCGTGATCCAGACCGTGTCGGGCCTTGCACCCGACACGGAGTACCGCGTAACCCTGCGGTGCGGCGGAGACATCTGTTCCGAGTTTTCCGTCCGCACTGACTATGAATTTGTCACGCTGAACGTGCGGAGATTTGGCGCGAAGGGTGACGGGATCCATGATGATACGCTGGCCATCCAGACGGCGATCGCCTCCTGTCCGAAAGACGGGAGAGTGTATATACCGGAGGGGAAGTATCTTGTGACCAGCCTGTTTTTAAAAAGTGACTTCACACTGGACATCGGTAAAAATGCCGTGCTTTTGGGCCATGCAGAACGGGAGAAGTTCGGTGTGCTTCCCGGTATGATTCAGAGCTATGATGAGACAGGGGAATATAATCTCGGATCGTGGGAGGGAAATCCTCTCGACATCTTTACCAGCATGATTACGGGAATCCACGTGTCAAATGTAGTGATTACCGGGGAAGGCACCCTGGATGGATGCGCCACCTTTGACGACTGGTGGGAGGACGACAGGGCCAAAATCATAGCATTCCGGCCCCGTATGGTATTTTTAAATCACTGTGACCACGTGGTTCTTCACGGAGTCACCATACAGAACAGTCCTTCCTGGAATCTTCATCCCTATTTTTCGGATGATCTCCGTTTCCTCGATTTGACGATCTTAAATCCATGGGATTCCCCGAATACGGATGGCATGGATCCCGAATCGGTGAACGGTCTGGAAATTGCCGGCATCTATTTTTCCCTGGGAGACGACTGCATCGCACTCAAGTCCGGGAAATACTATATGGGCCATAAATACAAGGTACCGTCGCAGAACATCGAGGTGCGCCAGTGCTGTATGAACAACGGACACGGCGCAGTGACCATCGGAAGTGAGATGGCGGCGGGAGTGAAACACGTTCACGTAAAAGACTGTTTATTCCTGCACACCGACCGCGGACTGCGGATCAAGACGAGGCGCGGACGAGGAAAAGACGCCGTTGTGGAAGATATCTGCTTTGAGAATATCCGCATGGACCATGTGCTGACTCCCTTTGTCTTAAATTCCTTTTACAACTGCTGTGATCCCGACTGCCATTCCGATTATGTGAAATGCAAGTCGCCTCTTCCGGTGGATGAGCGGACGCCCTCCGTGAAGCAGATGGTGTTCCGCAATATCGAGGCTCACAACTGCCATGTAGCCGGAGCATTTCTGTATGGACTTCCTGAGAAAAAGGTAGATTACGTGGAATTCGACCATGTGACCATCGATTACGATGAAAATCCGGAACCGGATGAGCCCGCCATGATGGATGACATCGGGCTGACTGCAAAAATGGGACTCTACATCAACAATGTCCAGAAACTGGTGTTGAACGACGTCTCCATAAGCGGCTGTGAAGGCGAGCCCATGATTTTTGAACATATCGGCCAAATAACCGGAAATCAAACCATGACAGGCAGTACTGTTATCAATTCCGGCACGGAAGGAGAAAGAACATGAGTATGACGATTGCCGCTACGGCAAGTACGGCTGCGGGCGGAGATGATCCCATTCTGTTTCGGGGACCGTTTGAGGAGACGATTCCCCAGATGGCCGCGCTGGGATACCGCGCTGTGGAACTTCACATTTACGACTCGGACCAGATCGACCGGGAACGGTTATACCGCCTGTTGGCGGAGAATCACGTAGTTCTCACTTCCATCGGAACCGGTTCCGCCTATGAGCGGGACGGCATCTGTCTCGGAAGCTCGGATCCGGAGAAGCGGGCGGCGGCCATACGCCGTCTGACCGGACACATGGTGACAGCCGCCCCGTTCCATGGCATCGTTATCATCGGTCTCATCGCGGGAAGATTTTCCGACTGCGGCCAGGATGGAGAAGCATTTAAACGGAATCTGACGGAGAGCTTAAAGCTCTGCGCAAAGGAAGCAAAAGCACACGACGTAACCCTGGGCTTTGAGGTGATGAACCGGTTTGAGAGCGATTATGGAACCACGATCAGGGAGGCTTCCTGGCTCCTGCGTGCGGTGGGCTCTGACCGGCTGAAGCTTCATCTGGATACGGTTCACTTAAATATCGAGGAAGACGATATCGGCAAAGCGATCGAAAGCGCCGGCAGTGCCGTCTGCCACGTCCATGTGGCGGACAATAACCGCTGGTATCCGGGGCATGCCCACTATAATTTCACGGAAACACTGACAGCCCTGCACCGTGTAGGTTACCGCGGAGCGCTGGCCCTGGAAATCACGAATGCGCCAGATACAGAGACTGCCGCTAAAAAAAGCCTCTCCTATTTAAGCTCAATTCTTGAGACACTGCCGCATCTTTCATGACGGCAGGAGAGAGGCGGACAGACGGAAGTGATAAAATGTTATTTGACAGAAAGCAGCTGGTAAAGCTGATAGTACCTCTGGTTTGTGAACAGGTAATTATGGGCACCATTGGGATTGCCGATATGCTGATGGTCGCCTCGGTAGGGGAGACAGCGATTTCGGGGATTTCCCTTATAGACTCCATCAACCTTTTATTTAACAGCATGTTTGCCGCGCTGGTAACAGGCGGAACCATCGTCTGTACCCAGTATCTGGGAAAACGGGAAGCGGATATGGCCAATCTTGCCGCAAAGCATCTGCTGGGGATTTCCCTTCTGTTCTCCCTGGCAGTGGCAGGTATGTGTTTTCTGTTTCGCAGAATGGTGGTATACGGTCTCTATGGTTCAGCGGAGCCGGAGGTTCTCCGCCAGGCCATGATTTATTTCTGCTTTTCCATGGCCTCCTATCCGTTTCTGATGATGCTGGACAGCTGCGGCGCCATTTTCCGTTCCATGGGAAATGCTGCGCTGCCATTTTCCGTATCCTTCTTTATGAGCATCATCAATATTGTGTTAAATGCTGTATTTATTTTTGGCCTTCACTGGGGCGTGTTCGGGGCCGGATTTGCAACCTTTCTGGCACGGGCCGTCAGCAGCGCAGCCATCTTTCTTTTTTTATACCATCATAAAGGGGCTGTCCGGATTCAATCCTTCTTTGGAAGCGGCTGGCACGGCTTCATGATGAAAAATATTCTTAAGCTGGCGGTTCCAACCGGTCTGGAGGACAGCATTTTCCATATCGGAAAACTGCTGGTACAGGGAATTGTCACCTCCTATGGAACGGCGGCCATAGCCGCCAATGCGGTGGCGCTTACGATCTCTGAATTCACCCATATGCCCGGATTTGCCATCGGTCTCGCCCTGATTACCGTTGTAGGCCGCTGCGTCGGCGCAGGAGAGATCCAGCAGGCCAGGTATTACGTAAAAAAGATCACCGGGGTATCCTTTCTGGTGACAGGAGCGGCCGCGGTATTATCCTGGATTTTTGCGGGACCGGTGGTGGGTTTCTATCAGATGAACCGCGAGACGTGGGAACTGGCCTCTGAAATTGTGAGGTGGCAGGCCGTGGCGTGTCTCTTCTTCTGGGTGCCGGCTTTTAATATATCCGACGCGTTAAGAGCCGCCAGTGATGTCCGCTTTACCATGGCTGTGTCCATGATCTCCATGTGGGTGTTCCGCGTCGGGTGCAGCGCTTTATTCCGGGAAATCCTGGATATTGGCGTCATCTGCGTATGGTTCGCCATGTTTTTAGACTGGATGTTCCGGGCAGTGGTTTTCCTGATCCGTTTTCATGGTTCGAAATGGGAGGGCAGAATGTTTCTTTGAGGAGACATTCTGAAAAAAATCAATTCTATTTGACAATAATACGATATCGAAGTATTATAATATTATCAAAAGCTTCGATATCGAAGTTAAATAGAAAAGTGAGGTCAGACCATGATTTATGCAGGCGAGGAAAAGTTAAAAAGACAGGCGGAAAACGGTTTCCCGAAGGGAATCACAAAGATCTGTGACAATGTGTATTTTGCACTGGGGTATGGCGGCAGTACCTGTACGCTGGTTATAGGAGAGAATTCCTGTATTCTGGTGGATACGTTAAACGGCACCGCTCCGGCGGAGGAGGTAAAGGAAGCGTTTAAAAAACTGACGGATAAGCCCATCAGGACCATTATCTATACCCACTACTTCCATTTCGACCACACCTCCGGGGCGTCGGTATTTGCAGAACCGGGTACGCGGATAATTGGAAGGAAACCGACCTACCCTCAATACGGCAGAACCGGTATGATCCGGGATATCTGCGGAGTGCGGGGGGCCAGGCAGTTTGGCGTTGGCTTAACACCGGAAGAAAACATCTGTGTCGGAATCGGACCGCGAAATGAAATTAACGGTGAGAAGGGGAATCTTCCCTGCAGTGAACTGTTTGAGGAGGAGCTGCTGGAACTGGAGTCAGACGGCATTAAGGCAGTTCTGGCGGCAGCACCCGGAGAGACGGATGACCAGATCTTCGTCTGGTTCCCGCAGCACCGGGTTCTCTGCTGCGGTGACAACTATTATGAATCCTGGCCGAACTTATATGCGATCCGCGGCGGTCAGTACCGTGACATAAGCGGCTGGATCGATTCGCTGGATAAGATGAGGGAATACAGGGCAGAGTATCTGCTTCCGGGACATACGAAGGCAGTAATCGGCAGCAGGCAGGTGGAAACAACTCTGAAAAATTACCGGGACGCGCTGGAATATGTACTCACAGAGACACTTCAGGGCATGAATGAGGGACTTACGCCGGATGAACTGGTTGAACGCGTCCGCCTTCCGGAACCGCTTGCATCCCTCCCGTATCTGCAGGAGTATTACGGAACCGTGGAATGGTCTGTCCGTTCCATCTACACCGGATACCTGGGCTGGTTTGACGGAAATCCCACAAAGTTAGGACACATGGCCACGAAAGAGCGGGCGGAAAAGACGGTTTCCATGATGGGCGGTCCCGCACGGGTGCTTGCCGAAGGAGCCGCAGCCCTGAAGCGCGGAGAGGCGCAGTGGGCTGCAGAGCTTTGTGACCTTCTGTTAGCCTGCAGGAAAGAAACTGAGGAAGCCTCTGTTCTCAAAGCCGACGCGCTGACCGAACTGGGGAGGGCACAGACGAGCGCCAACGCCCGCCACTATTATCTCACATGTGCCAGACAGTTAAGGGGGGAAGGCGGAACCCTTAAACTGAACGGCGCCATGATGGATGTAGGAAAGAAGCAGGAGGACAACGGATGATCGACAATACCTTTACGCTGATCAGCCGCATCGATGGAGAGATCCGGCGCTTTATCACAGAAGAGCTGGCAGCGGAAGGCATCGCGGATATTGTGCCTTCCCATGGAGCGATTATTATGGAACTGATGAAGCACGGCCAGATGCCCATGAATGAACTGGCCCGCCGTATTGACAGGACACCGCAGACCGTCACATGTCTGATAAAGAAGCTTGTAAACACCGGATATGTGACGACCGGAAAGTCTTCGGGTGACAGCCGTGTGACCATGGCCGCTTTAACGGAGCAGGGGAGGCATTTAGCCTCTGTACTTCAGCGTATTTCAGAGAAAATCTACGAACGCCAGTACTTCGGAATTCCGGAAGATGACATCCCCATCCTGCGCGGCGCATTAATGAAAATGCACTCTAATTTTGCGGAGAAGGAACTGTAGAACGAAACAGCATCAAAGTTACAGGATCTCCTGAATTTCCATAGACCAGCCAGGGCCGCCGTACATGTAGGATTCAGTAAGAGTCACCGTGTGCAGGCGGCCGTTTAGCTTAACGGTAGCCGGAATGTCTCTTTTTACGTATTCCAGTGTGATAGAACTCTTTTTACAGTAGGTTTCCAAAGCGGCAAAGAATTCTTCCGAAGAACCGGGTTTTTCATCCAGATCGATGAGGAGAATCCTTCCGGCCGCACCACTGTTTAAATCCCTGGCAACAGATTTCAGATAACGGTATTCTGCCTCCCACATCAGTAAAAGAACTGCCGCACTGGTCAAAAGCATGGTCCGTACGGGCAGAGGAAGATTCTGTGCCAGAAAAAACAGGCAGAACAGAACGATATAACACCAGGCCGCTGCCGCTGCACCGCGAAAGAATACGGAATCCAGCCGCGCAGCCAGACTGCGGATCAGCTGCAGAAAGCAGCCTGCGGCCAGGTAGCCGGAAAGGACTGCCGGAAACAGCGACCATACCGGTCCGACGCCTTCCGGTGCAGCCAGGCGCAGTGCTGTCAGAGAGCATATAAACAGCAGCATTCCAAGAAAAAGGCCCTGCTTAAACGTTTCCATAAGATTTTCTTTCATTTCGCACCTCCATAATATGACTGCGGACGTCTTTTAAATACTTCCTTGATATATAGACGATATCGTTATTGGGAAACGATGCCGCCATCAATCCGTTTACCATCGGCCGGTAGGCCGTTACCCGATCCATATTCATAATAACTGATTTGGAAATCCGGATAAATCCGGGCGGAAGAAGGCGCTCCAGCTCATACAGCCTTTTCTTCACCTCCAATATTTCAGCATCCGTGTGTACCAGCTGCTTCTCCCGTACAGTCTCAATGAAGCAGATCGAGCTCTCCGGCAGCTGTACGATTTCATTTCCGCGGTAACACGTCAGAAGAATGCTGTGATACCGTTCCTGTTCCACATATTCCACCAGCCTTTCTATGGCCCGGTCCTTCTGATGGACATAAAATTCCGCATGCTCAGGTTCCTGCCCGGGAACCACTCTGACCAACGTCTGCATGTCTGTCTCCTCCTGACTTTTTGTTCTTCTGTCTCTTCCTCCCCGCTTTTTATAGCTTTCCTATCAGGGAATTGTTCCAGATGCGGTTATTATAAAGGATGATCTGATAAATATCCATGTGTTTCCGGTAAGAGGCAGTATTTCAAGGGTAAGTGGCAGCTGCGGGTTCAGGAAAAACGATTATATTTTTCAAAAAGGTTTTTTTAAGCGGAAAAATCTGGTATGATGGATGACAGGAAATTAAGTACGACAGATAAAGGAACATACCATATGAAGATACAGCTGGAAGAAAAATATACAGATCCGGTGACCGGAGGCGGCAACGAGCGCTGGATTAAAGAAAAATACCAGGAAAACTGTCTGCACCGGATGAATCATTATGCGGTTATGACCATCAACATCAAAAAATTCAGAGGGTATCATCTGCGGTATGGAAAGGACGCCTCAGACGAGATATTGAAGGAATTTTACGATGTGACAGATGAACTTCTTCACGAAAATGAGTGGATTTCCAGAATTTATTCCGACCATTTTGTCATACTGCCCCAGCGGGAGAGTAAGGAGGCCCTGGTACAGTTTATTTATGACACAGACTGGGCAGGATATCAGTACCCGGATCCCAGGACCCATATGAAGATCTTCTATTCATTTGGCGTCTATATGATCGATAATCCAGATGATGATTTCTATACTGCGCTCAATAAGGCAGAGCTTGCCCGGACAATGTGCAGCCACGTTCACTTGAGAAATACCTCGTACGATTTCTACAGCAGCAGTATATCAAAAAAGTATTTGCAGGACTGCGAGATTGAAGAGCGTGCGGTGGAGGCCGTGGAGCAGGAGAAATTTATTCCTTATCTGCAGCCCAAAGTACGGCTGAGCGACGAGAAAATCGTCGGTGCAGAAGTTCTGCTGCGCTGGTTTGATGAGAATGGAAGGCTGATTCCTATTAAAGACTACCTGCCGGTTCTTGACAAAAACGGATATATCAGAAATGTGGATCTGTATATATTTGAAACGATGTGCAGGAAGCTGCAGGAATGCAGAGACGCCGGGATACCGGTTGTGCCGCTGTCGTTTAATATCTCAAAATCCTATTATAATGATGATGATCTGTTTTCTGATTATATGGAAGTGTTTGAACAGTACGAGATACCGGAATCCTGGATTCAGTTTGAACTGATGGAAAGCATCTCCTTCGACGACAGCGCCAGGATGATGCGTCTGATCCCCGGATTTAAGAAGCGGGGATTTGTCTGCATGCTGGATGACTTTGGAAGCGGGTATTCCTCGTTTCAGATCATCTCCAGCCTTCTGCTGGACGGACTGAAGATCGACCGGCAGTTTTTCACGAAAGCGTTTAACCCTCAGGACTGCGCTATCGTAGAGACAATCATTCAAATTGCAAAGACGCTTCACATGGAGACGATTGCCGAGGGTGTGGAGCAGAAAGAGTACATCGATTTCCTGAAACATGCGGGCTGTGACATGGTACAGGGGTTCTATTATTATAAACCTATGCCGGTGGATGATTTCTTCCATCTGCTGGCGTCTCAGAACGAGTTTTGATTTCTTAAATTTTATATTGATTTATAGAATAATATTTAGTATATTATGTAATAGATTATCTTAGGCCAGACTTGAAAGGGGAATTGTGATGATAAAAGTAGCTGTAGATGCCATGGGCGGCGATTATGCACCGGCTGAGATGGTGGCAGGTGCCGTACAGGCAGTGAACGCGAACAGGGAGATCTCCGTCCTCCTGGTAGGGCAGGAACCGGCAGTAGCTGAGGAACTGAAAAAGCATAGCTTTCCGGCGGAGCAGATACAGATTGTTCCTGCGACAGAGATAATCGAGACGGAAGAACCTCCGGTGAATGCCATACGAAAGAAAAAAGACTCTTCCATTGTGGTTGGCATGAATCTGGTGAAAAAGAAGGAAGCGGATGCCTTCGTATCCGCCGGCAGCTCCGGCGCCATCTTAGTTGGCGGCCAGGTGATTGTCGGAAGGATCAAAGGAGTGGAAAGACCTCCGCTTGCGCCGTTAATCCCCACTGAAAAAGGCGCGTCTCTGCTGATTGACTGCGGTGCCAATGTCGATGCCAGGGCTTCCCATCTGGTACAGTTTGCACGCATGGGTTCCATCTACATGGAACATGTGATGGGGGTGAAGAATCCACGGGTGGCCATCGTCAATATCGGGGCAGAGGAAGAGAAAGGGAACGCACTTGTCAAGGAGACGTTTCCGCTTCTCAAGGAATGCAGGGACATAAACTTCATCGGAAGCATTGAGGCGAGGGAGATTCCGCATGGCGGTGCCGATGTCATTGTATGCGAAGCATTTGTAGGCAATGTAATCCTGAAACTTTACGAAGGAGTAGGTGCCACTCTGATCAGTAAGGTCAAGAGCGGCATGCTGGTGAACTTAAGAAGTAAGATTGGAGCACTGCTTGTAAAACCAGCGCTTAAGGAGACACTGAAATCCTTTGATTCGTCTCAGTACGGCGGAGCACCGCTTCTCGGACTGAACGGTCTGGTGGTAAAAACCCACGGGAATTCCAAGGCTAAGGAAGTGTGTAATTCCATTCTTCAATGCATGACCTTTAAAGAACAGGGGATTAATGATAAGATAAGAGAGAGCCTGACTGCTGAAAATCAGGAAAATAAAGAATAGGAGAGAGGAAGGGAAAAGATGGAATTTGAAAAGTTACAGAAAATTGTCGCAGAGGTACTTAATGTTGAACCGGAGGAGGTAACCATGGCTTCTACATTCGTAGATGACTTAGGTGCAGATTCCCTGGATGTATTCCAGATCGTCATGGGTATCGAAGAGGAATTCGATATCGAGATACCGGCCGAGGTAGCAGAGAAGATCGCTACAGTCGGTGATGCGGTAGAACAGATTAAGAACGCGCTGAATTAATAGATGTGGGTGTTGCAGGGCGGCATGATGCCGCCTGTCCGCAACACCTTCTTTCATAGTAAAGGAAAGAGGAAATAATGAGCAAAAAATTACATGAGCTGGAAGGGCGGATCGGCTACCGTTTTACGGACAGGCAGCTTCTTACACAGGCCATGACCCACAGCTCCTACGCCAACGAACACCGCTTGAATAAGCTGGAATGCAATGAGCGGCTGGAATTTTTAGGGGATTCCGTGCTGGAGGTCGTTTCCAGCGATTTTTTATATCACAAATATCCGGAGAGGCCGGAAGGAGACTTGACGAAGATCCGTGCCAGCATTGTATGTGAACCGACGCTTGCCTACTGCGCGGAGGACATTGATTTAGGAGCGTATTTACTGCTGGGAAAGGGAGAAGAGGCGACAGGCGGACGCGGAAGGGCATCGGTCGTGTCGGATGCCATGGAAGCCCTCATCGGTGCGATCTATCTGGACGGTGGTTTTGCTAATGCAAAAGAGTTTATCCTTCGATTTATCATGAACGACATCGAGCATAAACAGCTCTTTTTTGATAGCAAGACTATCTTACAGGAGATCGTGCAGAGCCAGACCGATCAACCGCTTGCCTATGAGCTTCTGCGGGAGGAGGGGCCTGACCACAACAAGCTCTTTGAATCGCGGGCGCTCATTGGGGAAGAGGAGATCGGCCGGGGAACCGGAAGGACGAAGAAGGCCGCGGAGGCAGTCGCCGCTTATCACGGAATTTTAAAGCTTAAGAAAATGGAAAAGGAAAGGCAGGCATAGCCGTCTGCCAACGGTAATTATGTATTTAAAAAGTATTGAAATACAGGGCTTTAAATCATTTGCCAACAAGATCGTATTTGAATTTCATAACGGAATTACCGGTATTGTGGGACCTAACGGCAGCGGAAAGAGCAATGTTGCGGACGCAGTGCGCTGGGTGCTGGGAGAGCAGAAGGTCAAACAGCTTCGAAGCTCCAGCATGCAGGATGTCATCTTCTCCGGAACAGAGACGAGAAAGCCCCAGGGCTTTGCCAGTGTCGCCATTACTCTGGACAACTCCGACCATCAGCTGGCTATCGATTACGATCAGGTGACGGTGACGAGGCGTGTCTACCGTTCCGGTGAAAGCGAATACATGATCAACGGAAGTACCTGCCGTTTAAAGGATATCAACGAGCTGTTCTATGACACCGGTATCGGCAAGGAAGGCTACTCCATCATCGGACAGGGCCAGATCGATAAGATATTAAGCGGAAAACCGGAAGAGCGGCGGGAGCTCTTTGATGAGGCGGCCGGAATCGTTAAGTTTAAGCGAAGAAAAGCCATCGCACAGAAGAAACTGGAGGATGAGAAACAGAATCTGGTCCGTGTGACTGATATTTTATCGGAACTGGAGAAGCAGGTCGGTCCTCTGGCAAAGCAGTCCGAGGCCGCAAAGGAGTATCTGCGTTTAAAAGAAGATTTAAAAAAATACGATGTGAACCAGTTCCTGCTGGAAACCGCCGGAACGCGCGGCCAGTTAAAAGAGACGGAAGAAAACGCAGCCATCGTATCGAAGGATCTGGAAGAAACGAGGCAGGCTTCCGAACATATCCGTGTGGAATATGAGACCCTCGACGCCATTTTATCCGGGCTGGAGGCAGCCGCAGGCGAAGCCAGAACGGCGCTCAGTGAGGCCAACATGGAAAAGGGTACCCTCGAAGGCCGTGTGGGTGTGCTGAACGAGCAGATCAACACGGAAAAGATGAACGCGGAGCACATTGGAAAGCGAATGACAGCGATCCACGGGGAAATCGCGGATAAGAAGACGAAGGTCTCCGCCTACGAGGAAGAACGAAGCGGTATTGCCGCCCAGGTCAAGGAATCCTTAGAACGCCTGGCTGCTGCTGAGGAGGCCCTGAAGAAGAAGGACGAGGAGATCCGGGCGCTGGAGGAAGAGATTGAATCCGGCAAGGGAAACATCATCGACACCTTAAACGAGAAGGCCTCCATAAACGCCAGACAGCAGCGGTACGAAACCATGCTGGAACAGGTAAATGTCCGGCGTTCCGAGGTATGTCAGAAGCTTTTAAAGTATAAGAGCGACGAATCGGAGCAGGATGGCCGGTTAGACGAGTTAAACCGTCAGCTGGAAGAGATTGAGGCCGAAATCGCCAGTCTCGGAGACGCCCAGGCAGCGGCCGAGACGAGGACGGAGGAGCTGGATCACGAGGTCCGCCGACTGAACAGGAATTTAAACGATAAGCAGCAGGAATACCACACCAGCTATACGAAGCTGGAATCGCTGAAGAATATAGCGGAACGGTATGAGGGCTACGGCGGAAGCATCCGCCGCGTCATGGAGGTCAGAGACCGTATTCACGGCATCCACGGCGTTGTGGCCGATTTAATCACCGTTCCGAAGAAGTATGAGATCGCGGTGGAGACGGCGCTGGGCGGAAGCATCCAGAACATTGTGACGGATTCCGAACAGACGGCGAAGCAGCTGATCGAATATCTGAAGAAAAACCGGTACGGAAGGGCGACCTTCTTACCGCTTACCAGTATCGGCAGCAAGAACACCTTTAATCAGGACAAGGCGCTGAAGGAGCCCGGTGTCTTAGGACTGGCCAACAGTCTGGTGGAGACAGACGGCCAGTATGAAGGGCTGATCCGGTATCTGCTGGGGCGGGTCGTGGTGGTGGATACCATTGACAACGCCATTGCACTGGCCAGAAAATTCCAGTATTCCCTGCGGATCGTCACCCTGGAGGGCGAGCTGCTGAGCGCGGGCGGTTCCATGACCGGCGGCGCATTTAAGAACACCAGCAATTTACTGGGCAGAAAGCGGGAGATCGAGGAACTGGAAGGGGCCTGTACCAAGGCGCTGACCGATGTGGACCGGATCGAACAGGATCTGGTGATGAACGAGGCGCTTCTGGCCGAGAGCCGGGAAGAACTGGAATCGTTAAAATCCAGGAAACAGGAGAGCTATCTGCGTCAGAATACAGTCCGCATGAGCATTTCCAGGACTGAGGATAAAAAGGAAGAGATCCGGGAATCCTATGGCGATCTGGAACGCGAAAACAGCCAGCTGGAGGAGCAGATCCGGGAGATCGGCAGGAGCCGCAGCGAGCTGGCCGACGAAGTGATCCGGCTGGAGGAGCAGAACCAGGATATCAACAGCCGCCTGGATTCCTGCCACGAGCGTCTTGACGCAGCGAAGGCAGAACGGGAGGAGGCTTCCAGAGCACTTTCCACCGTCCAGCTAGAGGCATCCGGTCTCAAACAGAAGGACGATTTCGAACTGGAGAATATCCGGCGGGTCAAGGAAGACGTCCGCCGTCTGGAGGAGGAGCTTTCAGGCCTTTCCGGCGGCACCGATGATTCCAACCTGATTATCGAAGAAAAGCTGGCGGAAATCGCCGGATTAAAGGCGCAGATTGAGAATACCGTGATACGCGCTGCAGGACTCGAGTCTGTGATCGCGGAAAAGACGGCAGAGAGAGAAGAAAAGTCAAGACAGCAGAAGGAGCTCTTTCAGAAGCGGGAAGAACTTTCTGACCGGATGAGCCGTCTCGACAAGGATTTATTCCGTCTGCAGAGTCAGAAGGAGAAGCTGGAGGAACGCCTGGAAAATTCGGCAAACTACATGTGGGATGAGTACGAGCTGACCTATTCCGCCGCACTGGAACTTAAGGGCGGGGAGGAGGAATCCCTTCCGGAGATCCGAAAGCACATCGCCTCCTTAAAAGAAGAGATCAAGAAGCTCGGCAATGTCAATGTCAACGCCATTGAGGATTATAAAGAAGTATCGGAACGGTACGTATTCATGAAGACCCAGCACGACGATCTGGTTACGGCGGAGGAGACGCTGCTTAAGATCATCGATGAACTGGATACCGGTATGAGAAGGCAGTTTGAGGAGAAATTCAAGGAGATCCGTACCGAATTCGACAAAGTATTTAAGGAGCTGTTCGGCGGAGGCCGCGGTACTCTGGAACTGGTGGAGGATGAGGATATCCTGGAAGCGGGAATTCAGATTATCTCCCAGCCGCCGGGCAAAAAACTGCAGAATATGATGCAGCTCTCCGGTGGAGAGAAGGCCCTGACTGCCATTGCGCTGCTGTTCGCGATTCAGAACTTAAAACCGTCTCCCTTCTGTCTGCTGGATGAGATCGAGGCGGCGTTAGACGATTCAAATGTGGACAGATATGCAAAATATTTACATAAACTGACGAAGTATACACAGTTTATCGTCATCACCCACCGTCACGGAACGATGGTGGCCGCAGACCGTTTATACGGTATTACCATGCAGGAGAAAGGCGTTTCAACGCTTGTTTCGGTAAATCTGATAGAAGAAGATTTAGATAAGTAAAAGGAGGCCGTCTATGAGTGAGAAAAAGGGATTCTTTGGGAAACTGGTAGCAGGACTGCAAAAGACAAGGGACAATATTATATCGGGAATGGATTCCATTTTCAGCGGCTTTTCAGCCATCGATGATGAGTTTTATGAGGAGATCGAAGAGACTCTGATCATGGGAGACTTGGGAATTCAGACCACCATGTCGATTGTGGAGGATTTAAGAAAAAAGGTAAAGGAACAGGGAATTAAAGACCCGTCGGAATGCAAAGAACTTCTGATGGAAAGCATTCGGGATCAGATGGATCTGGGAGAAAACGCGTATGAATACGAGAACCGCCAGTCTGTTCTTCTGATCATCGGAGTCAACGGAGTGGGAAAGACCACTTCCGTCGGCAAGCTGGCCGGCCAGTTAAAGGATGACGGGAAAAAGGTAATTCTCGCAGCGGCAGATACCTTCCGCGCCGCCGCGATCGAGCAGCTGACGGAATGGGCCAACCGGGCCGGCGTGGATATCATTGCACAGCAGGAAGGCTCCGATCCGGCTGCAGTCGTCTACGACGCCGTAGCCGCGGCCAAATCACGCCGCGCGGATATTCTGATCTGCGATACGGCGGGACGGCTTCACAATAAAAAAAATCTGATGGAAGAGCTTAAGAAGATTAACCGGATCATCGACAAGGAGTTTCCGGAGGCCTACCGTGAGACGCTGGTAGTGCTGGACGGTACGACCGGACAGAATGCACTTTCACAGGCCAGACAGTTTATGGAAGTGGCGGATATTACAGGAATCATCTTAACGAAGCTGGATGGAACCGCCAAAGGCGGAATCGCCGTGGCAATCCAGTCGGAACTGGGGATTCCGGTCAAATACGTGGGGGTTGGAGAGAAGATCGACGATCTGCAGAAATTTAACGCGGAAGAGTTTGTAAATGCATTATTCCATGTGGAAGAGAAAGAAGAGGCGTAAGGTATGTTGACATTAGAGAAATTTGAAGAGGCAACCGAGGTTGTGAGCAAAGTAACCCAGGAGACAAAGCTGGTGTACAGCGAGTATTTTTCTTCCCAGACAGGCAACCGTGTCTGGTTTAAACCGGAAAATATGCAGTATACAGGGGCTTATAAGGTGCGTGGTGCTTATTATAAGATCAGCACCTTAAGCGAGGAAGAAAAGGCGAAGGGCTTAATCACCGCTTCTGCAGGCAATCACGCTCAGGGTGTGGCCTATGCCGCGAAGCTGGCCGGAATCTCCGCAACCATCGTTATGCCGACGACAACGCCGCTCATGAAGGTAAACCGGACCAAGGGGTACGGCGCGGAGGTCGTTCTGGAAGGCGACGTCTTCGATGAAGCCTGCAGCTACGCCTATAAGCTGGCAGAGGAAAAAGGTCTTACCTTTATCCATCCGTTTAACGATCTGGATGTGGCTACCGGCCAGGGAACCATAGCCATGGAGATCATCAAGGAACTGCCGACTGTGGATTACATACTCGTTCCCATCGGCGGCGGCGGACTCTGTACCGGTGTTGCCACACTGGCGAAGATGCTGAATCCGAAGATCAAAGTCATCGGCGTAGAGCCGGCCGGCGCCAACTGCATGCAGGAATCACTGCGCCAGGGCAAGGTCGTCGCCTTAAACGGCGTCAACACGATTGCAGACGGTACGGCGGTTCAGTGCCCGGGCGATAAGCTGTTTCCTTATATTCAGGAAAATGTGGATGACATCATCACCATCGAAGATTCAGAGCTGATCGTTTCCTTCCTCGACATGGTGGAGAATCATAAGATGATCGTGGAGAACTCCGGTCTTCTGACTGTAGCCGCCTTAAAGCATATGAAGGCTGAAAACAAGAAGATCGTTTCCATCTTAAGCGGCGGCAACATGGATGTCATTACCATGGCTTCCATCGTACAGCACGGTCTGATCCAGAGAGACCGGGTATTTACCGTGTCCGTCCTGCTTCCGGATAAGCCGGGTGAGCTGGCCAAGGTTTCCACGCTTCTTGCGAAAGAACAGGGCAACGTAATCCGCCTGGAACACAATCAGTTCATCAGCATCAACCGGAACTCTGCCGTGGAGCTGCGCATCACCATAGAAGCTTACGGCACAGAACACAAAAACACCATTATGGCCGCGCTCACCGAAGCAGGATACCGTCCGAAGCTGGTGAAGTCCAAAGGAACTTACGCGGATTAAGATATCAAACTATTTAGAATCACCATAAAAGCAGAAGAACCGCGGTGACCGGCAGGGTACCGCGGTTCTTCTGCTTTTGTTAAGGATTCGTATTCTCTCTCAATCCCTCTTTCGTCAAACGCAGATTCCTGAACAAAACGGAATCCTTCGGAAGGATCGCCCCCTCCTGGCTGACCACGGCGGCTGCCACCTGATTGGCAGCCGCGATGGCATCTCGCAGGCTGCTGCCTTTCTGAAGGCCGGAGAGAATGGCCCCGATATGGGAGTCGCCTGCTCCTATGGTGTCCACAACCCTTGACGGGATTCCCGGGACCACATAGGCGTGTTCCGCGCTTTCGCGGCAGTATGCGCCGCGTTCTCCCAGTGTTACAATGACCGGACTTCCGGTTATCTGATAAAGGGCGGCCGCGGCATCTGCCACGCAGTCCCTGCCGCCCAGCTCCAGCGCTTCCTGCTCATTGATATGAAGTACGGGGGAGAGTGCGAGGATTCGGTTCAGCCGCTCTCCTGGAAGTCTGGTTCCGCGGGGGCCGGGTGCAAAAAACAGCTTCGGTCCACGCTCTTCTTCAAAATACTCCACCAGAGCTTCCCCCGTTGGTTCTTCCACCTCCAGTCCGCAGAGATAGGCCATGGAATAGTCTTCCATGCGGTATGGTTCCATCCATTCTTTCCGAAAGGTGTATTCGACGCCGTGCAGAGAGAGAAACGTCCGCTCTCCGGAGGCTTCCACAAGGCAGTAACAGCAGCCGTTTTCTTTTTCCGGGAGATAAACCGGTATGGAAAAACCGTGGGCGGTCAGAGCTTCCTTTACTAAATCGCCGTATATTCCGCCGCCCACCGGGGAAAGGAAGGTAAACTCCGAGCCGGAGTATAGCAGAACATGCGCTGCATTGCAGGCACAGCCCCCAAGCGCCATGGACTGACTTTTCGGATGAAGGTCTTCTCCCGTTACGGGGAGATGATCCAGCTTCAGGATGATATCCACGCATGTGGAGCCGATGACCAGTATTTTTTTCATAATTGCCTCCGGTTTTCTGATTTTTTCGTTATAAAAACGTAAGATTATTATACGCGGAACTGGAAGTTCCTTCAATTGCTTTTCCCTGTTTCCTATGTTAAAATTTTAGAGAACTGTTAGTACAGGAAATACAAGAGAAGAGAGATGAAGATAGATGTACGATCAGATTACAGCCATGGCAAAAGAGATTTTTGAAAGAAGCGTGGCGAGGAGAAGAGACTTGCACCGGCATCCGGAGACGGGCTGGCTGGAGATGCGCACTTCCGCCGTCATCGCCGGGATTCTGACGGAGCTGGGGTATGAGGTACTGACCGGCAGTAACGTGTTGGATGGAGAAGCCAGACTGGGCCTCCCTTCGGAGGCGGCGCTCCGGGAACACGCAAACCTGATAAGAGAAAACTGGAATACGCCCCTTACATACCTGACAGAAGAGATGGAGGCGGGATATACCGGGGTAATCGGAATCCTGCGATGCGGCCCGGGCCCCGTCTGCGCCCTTCGGTTTGATATCGATGCCCTCGGTGTGCTGGAGGATGAGAGCTCCGGCCACAGACCGGCCCGCGAGGGCTTTGCTTCCCTGTGTCCGGGCGTTATGCACGCCTGCGGCCATGACGGCCATACCGCCATCGGCCTCGGTGTGGCGGAGGTCCTTATGAGCGTAAAAGAACAGCTGCACGGAACTGTGAAGCTGATCTTTCAGCCCGCCGAGGAAGGCGTGCGTGGGGCGAGAGCCATCGTTTCCAAGGGGCATTTGGACGATGTGGATTACTTTATCGGAACCCATCTCGCGCCTTTAGACGGCCCCGATGACGGAGCGGTGACTCCGGCGACCTATGGCTCTCTGGCCACGACCAAATACGACGTGATCTACCATGGCGCTCCGGCTCATGCCGGCGGATTTCCTGAAAAGGGACGAAACGCCCTCCTGGCGGCGTCCTGCGCAGCGATGGGCCTGGCGGCCATTCCTCGTCACAGCGAAGGGGCCAGCCGGGTCAATACTGGGACGCTTCACGCAGGTACCGGAAGGAATGTAATCCCCGATTACGCGAAGATGGAGATAGAGCTGAGAGGAGAAACGACAGCAGTCAACGCATATATGGAAGACAGCGCCAGACGCATCTGTGAGGCCGCTGCAGCCATGTATGGCTGTACCTGCGAGATGATCTGCATGGGAGCTGCCGATTCCCACCACAGCGATCTGGCACTGGCTGACAGAGCCGCTGCGCTTATCGAGCGGGAACTTCCGGATATCCGGGTCAGCAGTGTGAGAAACGTCAGGAACTGGGGAAGCGAAGATATTTCCCTGATGATGAACCGGGTCCAGTCCCACGGCGGCCAGGCCATCTGCATGCGGAACATGACCCGCATGGAAGCGCCCCAGCACACAGCGGATTTCGATTTTGACGAAACGGTACTGGAAGAGGGAATACGGATTTTTTCTGCCGTTACCTGTGATTTAATGCAGGATGAGACTTACAAGGATACGAGACAGCGAGGAGAAAACAAATGAAAATTATCATATCCCCGGCCAAGAAGATGAGAGTACAGACTGACATCATGGAAGAGACGGGCATGCCGGTCTTTCTGGAAGATGCAAAACAGCTTCATGGCCTGTTAAAGGAGTATTCCATGGAACAGCTGGGAAAGCTGTTCGGCGCCAATGAAGCGATCACAAGACAGAACTACGAGCGTTATCAGACCATGGATTTAGAGAGGGGCCTGACACCGGCTGTCCTGGCTTATGTCGGCCTTCAGTACCAGTCCATGGCTCCCGATATTTTTACCGGCTCCCAATGGGACTATGTAAAAGATCATCTGCGGATACTGAGCGGATTTTACGGTGTTTTAAAGGCATGCGACGGCGTCGTTCCATACAGGCTGGAGATGCAGGCCAGGCTTCCCGTCGATGGGAACAGGGATCTGTATGGTTTCTGGGGAAGCCGCATCTATGAGGAACTGACCGCAGATGGAGATTCCGTGATTATTAATCTTGCATCGAAAGAGTACAGCCGGGCGGTGGAACCATGGCTGAAGGCTTCTGACACCTTCATCACCTGTGTCTTCGGCACAGAGCAGGGAGGAAAGGTACGGGTTAAGGCGACCGCCGCAAAGATGGCGAGAGGTGAGATGGTGCGTTTTATGGCTGCCAACGGCATAGAATGTGTTGGAAAATTAAAGGAGTTTACTGCGTTGGGATACCGTTACCGGGAAGAATATTCCTGTGAAAAGGAATATGTTTATGTTCAGGAGACATGATTATGCGGCATAAAAAGAACATTTTGTTTTATTTTTTACTCTGTATGGCAGTGGCATTTACGGGCCTTACGCCCATGACAGTATACGGGGCGGCTGACTGGCCGTCCGAAGTCGCCATGGAAGCGGATGGCGGAATCCTGATGGATGCGGATACGGGGACAATCCTTTATGGAAAGAATATCAACGAGGCGTATTATCCGGCCAGTATCACGAAGCTGCTGACGGCCCAGGTGGTACTGGACCGGTGCAGGCTGGATGAAGTGGTGGAATTCTCTCAGAATGCTGTCTACAACGTGGAGCAGGGGAGTAAGAGCCTGAGCATGGATACGGGAGACCGGATGTCGGTAAAGGACTGCTTATACGGTCTGATCCTGCATTCGGCCAACGAGGTGGCCAATGCTCTGGCTGAACATGCAGCCGGGAGCACGGAAGAATTTGCGAAGCTGATGAATAAAAAGGCGAAGGAGCTGGGCTGTACCGGATCGAATTTCGTCAATCCCAGCGGTTTAAACGATCCGGATCATTATACTACCGCCTACGATATGGCCTTAATTGCCAGGTCGGCGTTAAATTATCCTGAGATTGTCGAAATCATGGGGACGAGAGTCTATAAGATCCCGCCATCTAAAAAAGCGCCCGAGGGACAGACCATATCACCGGGGCACAAGATGCTCAAAAAGAATGATTCCGCCTATGATCCCAGAGTCTTTGGCGGAAAAACCGGATTTACGTCGCTGGCCGACAATACCCTGGTGACTTATGCGAAAAAAGACGATATGACGCTGATTTCGGTTATTTTAAATGGTCACCAGACGCATTATACCGATACAAAAAAACTGCTGGACTTCGGCTTCAGCCAGTTCGAGTCTAAGAAGCTTGCCGACTATGAAGGCAGTCTCGTCCCGGAAAACCATCTGACCTACTCAGACTCCCGGACGGACCAGTCGCTTCTTCTGCTGAACCAAAACAGCCGCATCGTGCTTCCGAAGGAGGCTGATCTGTCTGCCGTCGTCCCAATCGTGAGCTACGACGAGACTTCTCTTACTCCCTCCGGAACCGTCGTGACGGTTAATTACCTGTATGGAGAGCGTACAGTCGGCCACGCCTGGATTACCCCCAATCCAGCCATCCAAAGCCGCCTCACCCGGTCTGCCGTCCCGGATGGTATATCAGATGGGTCCGATCCCGGCAATCGTCCGGCGATGAAGTTGTCCCACCGCTGGTTTCTGGCTGCCGGAGCCGCCGCTGTACTGGCCTTCATCGCAGGCGGCATTCTGTTTATCCTGAAGAGACAGAAAATAAGGGAAGCGAAAGCGGCGGCTGTGAGAAAGCACCGAAGAGAGCAGTGGATGCAGGAATCCGGCTGTTCGGCGGAAGAATTCGAGGCGCTGCTTGCCAGACGCAGGGGCTCTTCGGGGAAAAAGCACAGAAAATGACAGAGCGCCGTTATTTTCCCAGGTATCGGCGATGCGGTTACTGAACACTGCTTAGAGACCTCCGGGCATTTCTTGCGAGACTTTTCTTGCATTCCCTGCATTGACAAGCAGTCTGTTCTATCATACAATAGTGACAGTGATACAATGCGAATGGCAGCTGCCATTCGCATTTGCCCGTTTATGGAATATGAACAGAATCGTTCATGTTACGGATTGGAGGTGAATCTATGGATTATGCTTACCGGATTTTGGCAGTTGATGACGAGCCTGATATACTCCGGACGAACCGCAGGTACTTAGAAGCGCAGGGATACCAGGTTGACACGGCAGCCTGCGCGTCAGAAGCGCTGGAACATCTGAAAAATCAGAATTATGACGCGATCTTATTGGATGTACTGCTGCCCGATAGGAACGGATTTGCGCTTTGTGAGGCGATTCGGGCCCTTACCTCTGCGCCCATCCTGTTTCTTAGCTGTATGGATGAGGAGGAGGACAAGATCGAGGGTCTGATGGCTGGGGGGGATGACTACATCACCAAACCATACAGCTTAAAGGAGCTGGCGGCGCGGGTATACGCCCAGGTGCGGCGCATCTCCATGAAGAGATTTGCCATCGACCACTCGAACCAGCTTTTGCTGGTCGATGACCAGATCATCCCACTTCCCCAGAAGGAGTTTGAACTGTTTTTGTTTCTGTTTGGCAATCCCGGCCAGATTTTTCCGGCGGCAGAACTGTATCAGCAGGTCTGGCGTACTGGGGAAACAGACAGTGCCAACACTGTGGCAGTACATATCAAGCGGCTGCGGCATAAGCTGGAGGATGCTGGGGCCGTGATTGGCCGGATCGAGACGGTTCGGGGGGAAGGCTACCGCTTCATACTTGGTTCGGAAGCGAGGATAAAGATATGAAACGCTTTTTGGCAATCTTTTTATTGATTCTGGCTTTGTGCGCCGCGCTGTTTGTTACCATGTCCGTGTCTTTTGTATCAAAGGGGCCGGAGGCGGTGGATGGGGTTCTGGATTATAGAGGAACTGACTTTACCTCCTCGGTTTATCAGCTGGATGGCCAATGGGAATTTTATTATGGCAGCCTTTATGCGCCGGAAGAGTTTAAGCAGGGAACGCCAAAAGGCCGGGAATTGATCACGCTGCCCGGTTCCTGGGCCGGCCTGGGATATCCGGTTCTCGGCCATGCCACCTACCGGCTGACCCTTCAGACGGATCCTGGGGAAATCTATCTGCTCTTTATTCCGGAGATCATTTCATCTGCGGTGATCTGGAACAACGGTACGGAGATTTACCGGGCCGGTCAGGTGGGAGATTCCGCTGCCAATACAGTGACTGGCGTGCGCAATGAACTGCTGGCGGTGTCATCAGAAGACGGGACTCTGGAACTGGTGGTTTGGGCTGCCAATTATCATCTGACCGACAGCGGCCTGTTTTATCCGATCCTGTTTGGCCGCGATACCGTCATGCTCCATTATTTACTCTGGCAGCGGGCAGCGGCCGCCGCCGCTATGGGAGGCATATTGCTGATCGGTGTGTACCACCTGTTTTTATATCTGTTCCGCCGCATGGAACGCTTGTATCTGGTGTTCAGCGTAACCTGTGTTGTGACAGTGCTGCGGCTGGTGATGGAGACGAACTCAATGGTACAATATTTCTGCCGGGACGGGATGACTTTTTTCCTGAGCCGGGTTTATCTGCTGCTGTTTGCGCTCCATTCCATCTGCATCTGCCTTTTTATGCTGGAGGCGTTTCCCCTCCGCTTAAGCCGTCTTCATCGCAGAATGGTGATGGCCTGCTTTGCGCTGCCGGTGTTGGGAGTGTTTCTGCTGCCGAATACGGCGGCGGTGGCCGGTCTGTTCCTTGCGCTGATCCCCAACGGCCTGGCTGCGGCGCTTGCCCTTCGAAGCGGCAAAGTTGGCAGGGACCCTTACCGGCTCTTGTATCTATTCAGCCTGTTTCTCTTCATCATCTATGCGCCGCTGACCAAGACGGTGCTGGAGGCAAAGCTGTATATACCTGGCACCGTATCCAACTTATTCCTCATCCTCAGCCAGTGCGTGATGCTTTCCCGCAGTTATGCCGACGCTCATGAACAAGTGGAACGGGTCAATGAAAATCTGGAACGGATTGTGGAGGAACGGACCGCACAGCTGAACGACACCAACAGGCAACTGTCCGCCTCCCAGGCCGCACTGCGGGAGATGATCAGTAACATTTCCCATGATTTAAAGACCCCGCTGACGGTGCTTAACAACTATTTGGAACTGTTGGGGGATGATGCCATCGCCTCCAACGAGAAGGAGAGAGCGGAGTACATAGGGATTGCCTACCATAAGAACCTAGACCTTCAGCGTCTCATTCATAACCTGTTTGAGGTCACCCGTATGGAGGCGGGAACTGCGGTTTACCGTCTGGAGTGGGTGGAAGGGTCCAGGCTTTTAGAAGAAGCGGGAAGTAAATATGGCGATTTAATCCGTGATAAAGAGCTTTCCTTTTCGGTTGGGGCGGACTGCGCCGCAGAGCTTTTGATCGACCGGCACAAAATCTGGAGTGTGCTGGACAACTTAGTCTACAATGCACTGCGCCACACGCCGAAAGGCGGGAGCATCTCCCTGAACCTGTGTGAAGCCGGGTAGCGGGCCAAACTTGTGGTGGCCGACACCGGGGAAGGGATTGGCGCGGAGCATCTCCCTCACATCTTCCAGCGATTCTATAAGGTGTCACCGGAACGGGGAGAGAAGGATGGGTCCAGCGGGCTGGGATTATATATCGTGAAAAATACCGCAGAAGCTATGGGCGGGACTGTGGAGGTGGATAGCAGGCCGGGCAAAGGAACGGTATTCACCCTGACGTTTCCGGCAAGGGTATCCGAAGCTCAAAAGCCGGTTTTGCCTGCAGACGCTGCTCAACGATGATATAATTCCGTCTTTGACAGTCCTTTTAACTAAGCCATTGCTGGTTTACACGCTGATCTTTATAGTCAGGGTGTCAAAGACTCGAGGAAGTCTTGCCCGCCGTGAAGAGCGGTGTTATAATATAAAAGGAATCATAAAACAAGGAGGGCAATCATGGATTACAGAAAAGCGGCGGAAGCCAGAAAATCAATCAGAGAATTTACAGACAAACCCGTATCCGGAGAACTGAAAGAAGCGCTCAAAAAAAGCTTCGCAGAATGCAGGCGTCTTGTACCAGATATCAAAACAGAGATACTAATACTTGATCAATCAGAATGCGGCTGTCTCCAGGGCAATGCAGGTTACGAAGGCCTTACGTTTGAGGCGCCCGCCTACCTGCTTCTCCTTTCAGAAGTGAAGCCGGGCTATCTTGAAAATGCGGGCTACATGAATGAGGATATCATCCTTCACATGACCGACATGGGACTAGACAGCTGCTGGCTGACCGTCGATGACGATCCGGCGCTCCGGGCTGCGCTAAAGATCGGGGATGACAGAAAAGTTGCTGCCATCACTGCCTTTGGCTATGGAAAAAAAGAGAGAAGCCTGACGAGGCTCCATATCAGAAGTATCTCTGATGTGGATGTCATCACGAGAGAGGGCCACCTGGCACCGAAGATTTCACTCGCACAGATGGTTTATGGCGATGCATGGGGCAAAGAAGCCGATTTGGATGAGATGTATATCGACGACGGCCTCAGAGACGCCCTGTATGCGGCAAGCTATGCACCAACCTTCTTAAACCGGCAGTCCTTCCGCCTGCTTCTGGCTGACGGAAAAGCAATCCTGGTGAAGATGATGGACTCCATGACCGGTGAACTCGATGCCAGATTAAACTGCGGGGCTGTTATGCTGAATTTCGCAGCTGCTCTCGATGAGCGCCGTCCGTTCCAGACAAAGTGGACACTGGGCAGTCTGAGCGGATATGAACTGCCGGCTGACTGTGAGATCGTTGGATACTGCAGTCTTTAAGAACTATTATAGGGACCAACGGAACAGCCGGCCATGCAGTTTCCATGCCCCTGTGTGAAGATACCCGTATGCTCAAAGAAAGACTGGAGGCTGTTATGAAAGCAACGAAGATCACAAGAATTCAAAAGTTGGCATCATTGGCGGTAACCGCGGTTTTAACCGGCTCACTTCTCATACTTGGAGGCTTTGCTTCAGATGCACAGGAGCCGGAGCGGCAGATACAGACAGACTCAGATATAACAGATGGCTGGCTCAACGATTCGAAGAATCCCGAAAGTAAAAAATGGAGGCACAGCTTTAAAACCGAAGGCTTTTTCGTAAATCAATACGGAATCCGCCTTGCATGGAATAATGATTCATCCCTCTATCAGACGACCCGGCAGGTCACAGCAGGGGAGGTATATACCGTATCCTTCATCGAAGAACTGAAACAGTATGCAGATAATCCGGATGTCATGGAAGCCATTCGTCTGGCCATACTGGAGGAACGGGAGACAGAAGAGAATTCCACCAATCAGTGGGTCACCAATTTTATTATGACAAATCCTGTCGTGGTGGGAGTGGATGGCCCTTATCAGGAGACATATGATGAGCTTGCCGCTGTATTCTATGAGTCCGGGAAAAAAGAATACTATTCTTCCGTGCTGGAAAAGTCCTCAAAGGAGACGCAGGCTGCTATGGCAGAACGTGCCTATAAGGAACATAACATTCCCTGCTTCAGCATGACGGTGCAGATCCTGACGGCAGAAGAGAGGCTTCAGTATCTGGAAAAATCCTATCAGGATAATCAGACCGCATTCTTCTCCATCCTGTTTTCAGATCTTGCCGGGAACGAACAGACATCATACGCATATCGTGCCTATGAAGACGACCGGAAGGATTTTTTCAGTATCGCCGTAGAATCGTTAGATTCTTATCAGTGCGAAGCACTGGCCAAACGGGCATACCGTGAGGGGAAAAAGGAATTTCTGTACCTGATACCGGGTGCCAAAGACGATAAGGATTTCTAACAGCACTTCCATAAGAAAACAGGACGCCTGCCGTATTACGAGGCAGGTGTCCTGTTTTCATGTTCTCTGGGAGAGATTCCCGTTACCTTTTTAAATACCTTGCTGAAATAGTAGGGATTATCAAAGCCCAGCATATCCGAGATCTCATACATCAGATACTGGTGTGTATCAATCAGTTCCTTGGCGTGTTCGATTTTTACTGTGGCAATATAATCGGACAGTGTGCTGCCGGTAAGCTTCTTAAAGGTGTTGCTCAAATGGCCGGCGCTGATGTTCAAACAGTCAGCGATATCAGCCAGGGTCAGCTTTTCCATGTAATGCTCGTCTACATAGGCTCTGGCCTGCTCCACCAGCTTATCGGAACGGGTGGACTTCCGGTCGTTCAGCAGCCGGCAGAGCTTGCTGCAGAAGCTCTGGAGCCAGGTCAGAATATCGGCCAGGCTGTTAAACTGATAGAGCCGTCCCGCCACATTGATCGCATAGGGGAAGATATCCCCGTAGCTGTTATCCGCGCTCTCAAAATATGAATACAGATATGTATAGAGATTGATACACGCGCTGGCCGCCTGCTCCTTGCCCGGCTGGTTTTCCTTAAAGAGAGTGATAATCTGCCCGAAGACAGCCGCAAGCTTATCGCTGTCATTCTGTGCGATCGCTGCAGATAAATCTTTTTTGAAAATATTGATATTAAAATCCTTCGCCCTGCTCATATGATATTTCTGCCCTTGGTAGAAAACCACCGGTGAGCTGGATTCGAAATAGTAGACCTCCAGCGCAGTCTGCGCCTCTGACAGCGCATCCCTAAGAAGCGAGATATCCGATTTCCGCCTGCTCACGCCGAATACGACGCTGAACTCGAAATACGTCTTTAAAGCCACCGTCATCTTCTGACAGAACTCCGACACCACCGTCTCAAATACATCGCCATCCTTTAGGGAAGCGGCCAGCAGATACGTATCCGTCCGGAACTCGAGAAGCGTATGGCAGCGAAAGGTTCTGGTGGCGATTCCGCCCAGTATGTCCATCAGCTGTTTGCTGATCTGATGGAAATCGTAGGGATCGTCATCAGTCTCAAACGCAATATTGATGGGGCTTATGGAGAAGAGAAGCAAAAATGGATCCGGATATTCGGCCCTTACCTTATCCGGCACCTCCGGGTTATTCCCGGACAGCAGAAGCTGGCTCAAATAGTTTTTGGATGCATTCTCCTGATTGTCCTTCATCAGGTCATTTAACAGCTGGTGCTGTTTCTGGCTCACAAGCAGCTCACACGCCTCCTTGGCCCGCGCAAGGGAGGCAGCCAGCGCTTCCTCGTTTAAATCCAGCTTGACAAGGTAGTCGGAAGCCCCCAGGGAGAGCGCTTTTCTCACAAGGTGAAACTCTTCCAAGTTGGTCAGTACGATGAAGGAGAAGGTACAGCCCTCGTCCTTGCATTTCTCCACCAGCTCCAGTCCGTTTAACACCGGCATCCGGATATCGGTGATGACGATGTCCGGTTTCAGCTCCATGATCATATCAAAAGCGGACGGACCGTTGGTCGCTTTGCCGATGATGGTGCAGTCATACTCCTCCCAGGTGATAAGAGATGCGATACCGGCCAGGATAAGCGGTTCATCGTCCACGATAATAACTCTGTACATAATTTTTTTCCTCCCCGCGGCCGGCCTTTAAAATTCCAGCGGCAGCGTTATGGTAATAGTGGTATATTGATCAACAACACTTTCAATCGTCAGGCCGTAATCCTCGCCGTATACCAGCTTGAATCTGCGGTCTACATTGGGAAGGCCGATGCCGCTCATGTTGCTGCGGGTAATTCTGGAAGTATCGGTCAGCAGTTTTTCAATATTTTCAGGCGAAATACCGATGCCGTTATCCGTGACGGATATATGCAGGACGCCGGACTTAACCCAGACGCGGATGGTGATGAGCCCCGTCCGTCCGCTGGGCTCGATGCCGCTGAAGATGGCGTTTTCCACGATTGGCTGCAGCGTCAGTTTAATGATCCTTGCATCGTAAAGTTCCTCCTGTTCGACAATAATGTCAATGTCAAACAGTTCAATATACCGGATTTTTTCAATAATAACATAATTTTGGAGAAAATCCAACTCCTGGCGCAGCGTTACTTTCTCATTGAAGCCCTTAGCCATATTCTTTAATAAGGAGGAGAGGGCGGTAACCACCGACACGATTCCGCTGTTTTTCTGCATGGTTGCAATCCATTTGATGGAATCCAGCGTGTTATAGAGGAAATGGGGGTTGATCTGGGCCTGAAGCATCTTGATTTCCATATCCTTTTTTTCTTTTTCATTTTCCACTCTCGTCTCCAGAAGGGTGGAAATGTGCCCCGACATATGATTGATCTGCCGTCCGATCATACCGATCTCATCATCCGTCTCAATGGAGTGATCCGGTTCGAAATCCCCCCTGGAAATCAGCTCCAGACGCTTCGTCAGACGGCTGATGGGAGCGCCCAGCTGGCGGGAGATTAAGAGCGAGAGAGTGAGCCCGATCGCGATGCAGAAGAAAAATACGATCAGAACCGTTCTCCGGATAACGCCGTGATCCAGCTGCATCCGGCTCTCCGGGCGGATCTCAAAGAAGAGAAGACCGCTGACCGGCTGTTTTACATAGGTGATTACACAGTTTTCGTGGTTCAGCTTCATCTGATAATTGCCTTCCGCCCCTTTGTCAGCCAGAAGACTGCCGATTATGGCGGAAGTGTCAAATTCGCCGTTCACATCGGTCGAAGCAATGATATCCCCGCCTGCAGTCACGGCATACACAAGCGCATCCGGCGGCAGACTTTTCAGCGTATCCGAAAACAGGGTCGTAGAGATCCCCAGGAAGACCCAGGATTCCTCAGGCTTCGACCGGGCGCTGTACTGGAGCGGCCGGAGGAGCGGAAGAAGCTTTGGCCCGGCCGAACGGCCGCTGCTGAATGTAAACGGATTATCTTCCAGGGAAAGGGTATACTGTGAGTTTTCCCTGTATAACAGAGAAGAAAACCAGGGGGCTTTCATAATGTTTTCCACATCCGTGGACGCGCCAAAGGAGTTCCCTGCCTGAAGAACGAGACCATTATGAAAGAGCACGATTTTATTGATATACCTGCTGTAACCGGAGATGGCGCAGAAATCCCGCAGTACATCGGAGGCATAGACCGCCATGTGGGTATTATAGGGCTTGTTGGGGCTGTCCAGAGTGGTAGCGAAGAACAGCGATTTCCGCTCCGCGCAGTTCAGCACGATATTCACCATCTCATCGTATGCCACCTGGAGCCGCTCCGACAAGGCCCGGACGCGGTTTGCGGAGTTATTGGTCTCACTGATGATGACATCCTGACAGTAGGAACGATAGTTATAGAAGCTTACTGCGCTGGCTATACAAATAATGACCAGCATATTATATAAGATCAGTTTCTTCTGAAAGGTTTTCGGCATTTTTCCGTTTTTCTGTTTTTCTGCTCTCTTCATATTTCAACCCTTTCCATATGTTTTCAATGATATCATACTAATAAAACCGCAGGATTTCAATTGCCGGAGCAGCACGACATGAAAAAAATACAAGAATCTGTAAATAGTATATTTTTTCCGGCTGTTATTTTATCAAATCAGAAAAATAGTAACAGAATTATAAAAATCGTTGATTTAACCTGAGTGAAATATTTGGTATTCTTATGTCATCAAGGAACACAAACAATTGTGATTCAAAAATAAGGGAGGTTTTAACATGAAGTTAAAGAGAGTTGCAGCACTGACACTGGCAGCCGGAATGGCATGCACATCACTCGCAGCATGCGGAAGCAAGAACACACCAACAGCGGCACCTGAGACCGCAGCAAAGGAAGAGGCCACAACCGCTGCAGATGCAGAGAGCAAGGAAGAGACCACAGCAGCAAGCGGTGAGAAGCAGGTTCTTTCCGTAACCACATGGGATTATGACACAACCCCGCAGTTCTCCGCAGTAGTAAAAGCGTATGAAGCAAAGAATCCGAACGTAGAGATCAAGGTCATCGACACTTCCGCAGACGAGTACAACAACTCACTGGGAATCAGCTTATCCGCTGCTCAGGCCGATCCTGATGTAATCTGGGTAAAGGACATGGGCTCCATGCTTCAGATGGCAGATAAGGGCCAGCTGCTTCCGTTAGATGATATGATCAAAGCAGACAACCTGGACTTATCCGTATACAGTGGTGCAGCAGAGCAGTTAATGTACAACGATACAACCTACGGACTTCCATACCGTTCCGACTGGTACGTATTATATTATAACAAGGATTTATTTGACGCAGCAGGTGTAGAGTATCCTTCCAATGATATGACATGGGGCGAATACGATGAACTGGCAGCAAAGATGACCTCCGGTGAGGGCAGCGCCAAAGTATACGGAACACATGACCACACATGGCAGGCACTCGTTACCAACTGGGCTGTTCAGGACGGAAAGCACACCGTTGTTGAGAAAGATTACTCCTTCTTAAAGCCATATTATGAGGAAGCACTTGCATTACAGGAAAATGGTTATATGCAGGACTACTCCACATTAAAGACAGCCAACATTCACTATTCATCTGTATTTAAGAATCAGCAGTGCGCTATGATGCCGATGGGTACATGGTTTATCGCAACCATGATGCAGGCTCAGGCGGAAGGCGAAACCGACTTCAACTGGGGCGTAGCAAGAATTCCTCATCCGGAAGATACAGAATCCGGTTACACAGTAGGTGCTTTAACACCAATCGGAATCAGCGCTTACACTGATCAGAAAGATTTAGCATGGGATTTCGTAAAATTTGCCTCCTCTGAAGAAGCAGCCAACATTCTTGCTGAGCAGGGCGTATTCACAGGCATCCAGACAGACGAATCCATCAACACCATCGCATCCGCAGAGAATTTCCCGGAAGGCGACAGCAACAAGGAAGCTTTAACCTATACACATTACGCATTTGACCGTCCTCTTGATCCTCAGATCGAAGAGATCCGTAAGCCATTAGATGAAGTACATGAGATGATCATGATCAAGGCTTACTCCATCGACGACGGTATTGCAGAACTGAACAAACGTGTAGCAGAAATAAAGGGCTGGAACTAATCATTAACAGGTTCCCATGACAGAAAGAGCGCCTCTGTAAACTTCTTATGGTGAGCGCTCTTTCTTATGGGAAAAAGCAGCTCTGACAGGTACTTTTTGCCTGCAGGGCAGACCATATCGCACAGCATGCCGCCGGGAAGCGGTGACCGTGTGCCAGAACTAGGAGGTATAATAAATGGAAGAAAAAAAGAAGAAAGGTCTTTCCTCGCGTCAGAAGAGAGTGATCCGCGACAATATGGTCGGTTATGCATTCATACTGCCGAATCTGATCGGCTACGCGATTTTTATCTTCATTCCCGTATGTTTTTCATTTGTATTAAGTGTTATGAAATGGGATGCCTCCCAGGCTCCCATGGAGTTTGTAGGGCTTGCCAATTTCGCTCAGATCTTTCAGGATGAGATCTTTATGAAGTCCTTCTGGAACACCATTGAGTATGCACTCATGACGGTCCTTCCGACTCTGGTGCTTTCCCTGCTTTTAGCCGTTCTTTTAAACAATAAGCTGAAGGGAATCGCCATTTTCCGTACGGCAATCTATTTCCCGTATATCGCCTCCATCGTGGCGGTGGGAGCTGTCTGGAACATGCTGTTTCAGCCGGATTTCGGACCGGTCAATGAATTTTTAAAATTTATAGGAATCGCCAAACCGCCCCGCTGGGTAGTGGATGTGAACTGGGCCATGGTGGCCATTTCCATCGTCAGTATCTGGAAATACATGGGATATTACATGATTGTTTATCTGGCAGCCCTTCAGGGAATCTCGAGTTCCCTCTATGAAGCAGCCAGCATCGATGGTGCGAACGGCTGGCAGAAGCTTCGTTACATAACGATTCCAATGCTGACACCTACCACATTCTTCGTCTTAATCATGCTGACGATCCAGTGTTTCAAGGTATTCGACTTAGTATACGTTATGACCGGCGGCGGTCCCGGCAATGCGACCAAGACCCTGGTCAACTATATCTATGAAAAAGCATTTACCAGCTGGCAGCTGGGGCCGGCAAGCGCAGGCGCAATCATCCTGTTCGCCGTTGTACTTGTCATCACGCTCATTCAGTTCACCGGTGAGAAAAAATGGTCTAAGGACTTAATGTAAAGGAGGGAAACGGTATGCAGACAAAACATAAATCATACAAAGGTCTCATCTATATTTTATTAGTTTTACTGTCATTATTCATGCTGGTTCCTTTCTACTGGATGGTGATTTCCTCCTTAAAGCTTAACAAGGACGTTTTCTCCATTCCCATGAAATGGTGGCCGGATACCATGCACTGGGATAACTACCAGATCATCTGGAAAAAGCTTCCCCTCATGACGTTCTTCTTAAATACGGCCAAGCTGACGATCTGCACCACGGTGATCCAGCTGTTCACCAGCTGTCTTGCGGCTTACGGCTTTACAAAGACGAAATTTAAGGGAAGAGATTTGATTTTCCTGATGTACGTTACCACCATTGCGGTTCCGTGGCAGGTATATATGATTCCCCAGTTCATTCTGATTTCCAAGATGGGATTAAATGATACTCATATCGGACTGATCCTGATGCAGGCATTCTCTGCATTCGGCGTATTCTTAATCCGTCAGTTCTATATCAGTATCCCGGATGAGCTCTGTGAGGCGGCCAGAATCGATGGCTTAAATGAGTTTGGTATCTTTTCAAGAATCGTGCTTCCGCTGGGAAAACCGGCGATGGCAACCCTGACGATCTTCACCTTCACCAATGTGTGGAACGATTTTATGGGACCCCTCATTTACTTAAAGACAAAGGAATTAAAGACGATTCAGTTAGGTATCCGTATGTTTATTTCCCAGTATGGCGCCGACTACGCATGGATCATGGCAGCATCCGTCTGTTCCCTGATCCCGGTTGTCATCGTATTCTTAAGCTGTCAGAAGTTCTTCGTGGAAGGCGTGGCAGCAAGCGGAATTAAGGGATAAAAAATAACAAAAACTTCGGACACGCTAATAATAAGGAGAATGAACTATGGCACAGACCCTTGACACGATCCGGAACTATCCGGGCATGGAAGAGGGGATGATAACTACGGCGCTTGACGGCGCCGTAGCTGTTATCCGGGAAAATCTTCCAGTATTTACAGAAAAATTCCAGTCCTCCAACAGCTTTGGCGGTTTCTATGAACCGACGGAAAATGTGGAATGGACCACCGGCTTCTGGACCGGCTCCATCTGGCTGGCCTATGAGCATACCGGAGATGAGGCATTCAAACAGGCCGCCGATATCCAGGTGGAAAGCTTTTTAGAACGGATTGAGAAGAAAATCGATGTCAATCACCACGATATGGGCTTCTTATATAGCCTGTCCTGTGTGGCAGCCTATAAGCTGACCGGTAATGAGCATGCTAAAAAAGCTGCACTTTTAGCTGCCGACCATCTGGCGGAGCGTTACAGGGAAAAAGGAAACTTCCTTCAGGCCTGGGGAAATCCGGGCGAACCCAAAGAGTACCGCCTGATCATCGACTGCCTCTTGAACCTTCCGATCCTTTACTGGGCGACAGAGGTAACAGGAGATGAGTCCTACGCGCAGAAAGCGGAAAATCACATCAAAACCGCTATGAAATGTATCTTAAGACCCGACAATTCCACGTACCATACCCATTTCTTTGATGTGGAGACCGGTGAGCCGACATACGGCGTCACACATCAGGGCAACCGGAACGGTTCCGCATGGGCGAGAGGCCAGGCGTGGGGCGTCTACGGCATCGCTCTCAGCTACCGCTATTTAAAGAATCCGGAATACGTGGATTTATTCTGCCGTGTTACGGATTACTTTATCGAGCATCTGCCGGAAGATCTCGTTCCCTACTGGGATTTCGATTTCGATACGGGAAGCACAGAACCAAGAGATTCTTCCGCATCGGCCATCGCTGTCTGCGGAATCCTGGAGATGGCCAAATATTTAGATCAGGAAAAGGCCGGCCGCTACTTAACGGCTGCGGACCGCATGCTGCGGGCTCTCGTGGATCGCTGCGCCAACACGGACATCACAAAATCCAACGGACTGCTGCTTCACGGTACGTATGCAAGGGATTCGAAGGAAAATACCTGCACGAACCGCGGTGTAGATGAATGCAATACATGGGGAGACTATTTCTATATGGAAGCCCTTACCCGGCTTTCGCAGGATTGGAAGTTATACTGGTAAAGGAGATGAGACATCCATGAAAACCAATCTGCTGTATGTCTTCGCGGACCAGTGGCGCGCCGAGGCCGTAGGCTCTCTCGGAAGCGATCAGGTCGTAACGCCGAACATCGACCGTTTTTCAGAGGAAAGTGTCTGCTGTACCAACGCATACAGCACCTTTCCCTTATGTTCCCCGCACCGGGCCTCGCTCATGACGGGCAAATACCCGTTCCGCCTGGGGATGTGGACGAACTGCAAGATCGGCCTGGAGGAGAAGATCATGTTAAAGCCCCAGGAGACGTGTATCGCCAATGTGTTAAAGGACGCCGGTTTCGCAACAGGTTATATCGGCAAATGGCACCTTGACGCGTCGGAACTCAATTTTAGTCCGCATCCAAAGTCCGGTGCAGGCGAGTGGGATGCCTATACGCCGCCGGGAGAGAGACGACAGGGCTTCGATTATTTCCTGTCCTATGGGGCATGTGACGATCATCTCGATCCCCATTACTGGCTGGATGATGAGACTCAGATAAAACCCGGCAAATGGTCTGCGGAATTTGAGACCGATAAAGCCATTGAATATATGAATCAGAAGAAGGACGGAGAGGAACCGTTCGCTCTGTTTGTCTCCTATAATCCGCCGCACCTGCCGTATGAGCTGGTACCGGAGCGCTATTATGAGAAATTTAAAAATCTGAAGGTTCACTACCGTCCCAATGTGCCGGAATCCATGCGGGAAGAGGGCGGTCTCTTAGAGACACAGACACGCCAGTACTTTGCTGCGGTTCATGGAATTGACGAGCAGTTTGGAAGAATCCTGGCATGGCTGAAGGAAAACGGCATGGAGGAGAAAACGCTTGTGGTTCTGTCCGCCGATCACGGGGAAATGCTGGGGTCCCATGGACTTATGAGCAAGAATATCTGGTATGATGAGGCGCTTCACATCCCGCTGATATTCCGGCAGAAAGGAAGACTGAAGCCGGGGAAAAATGATGTGATCTTCGCAAGTCCTGACCACATGCCGACGCTCTTAGAGCTTCTGGATCTGGCTGTGCCGGAGACGTGTGAGGGATACAGCCATGCCGATAGTCTGATCAGAGGCAGCGCAGTGCCCGGTGAACCGGAAGATATGCTGATCTGCTCCTATCCGGGAGGCGCGGATATGGTTGCCGCATTTTCGAAGCGTGGTCTGACACACAAGGCCTACGGCTGGCGGGGGATCAGAAACAGGCGGTATACTTATGTCATCACCAATGGCTACGCCCCCGATGAGCCCCAGAGAGAGTTTCTCTATGACAGAGAGCTTGATCCGTATGAAATGAATCCGGCTGCCATAGAGAAAGACTGTACAGATGAACGTATCCTGGCGTTTCGGGAACGGCTTAAGGATTATCTGGAATTAACAGAAGACCCATTTCTCTGGGACAGACCCCGATGTGAAACGGTACAGTAACAGAAATGCAGGATGAAAATACCGCCCTTTTGGTTTTGCTGAAGAGCTTACCAAAAGGGCGGCATTCTTTTTTCAGGCAGCGGTACCGTACAGTCCGTCAGATATCCGCCGCCAGATTCTCTTGTATTTCCCCAAATCGCCTCGTCGCCAGTTCGCTTGGCTCCCCCTTTTTACAGAAGGCCAGCTTAGCCAGCTTCGGCACGACCCGTTCCACCACAATCTGCCCGTCCACCGTTTTCTTTTCCAGCTCATGAAATGCTTCCAGGAAACGGGCATCCTTTCTGGCCCGTTCGTAGAAGGAGAGAACGTAGACGTACTCAAAAAGATTATAGTTCCGGAACGGATATTCCACCTGCATAAACAGCGTTCCGATCCCGTAATGGCACGGACCGATCGGCTTCCGTATCGTCCAGTGATCCAGTAAAAACTCCACCGCCCGGTCCAGCGCCGGTTCCCTGTTGATATAATCACTAAAGCGGAAGGCATTGAGTGCAAGAAGTGTTGGATGCGGATTGGAATACTCTGTTTCTGGGCCATGGCCAAAGGAAAACTTTCGGCATCTCCAGCCGCCGTCCTGATACTGGCTGTCCAGGAAGTAGCGGAATGTGGCCTTAAGCCGCTCATCCTCTCCATATCCCAGGCGGCACAGCACCTGCGCCGCACAGGCCGTATGACAGGGATAGATACTTCCCTTCGGATAGCACCGGATGCGGCCATCCTTCTGCCATGCGCTGAAAATCAGCTCTGCAGCTTCCTTTAATACGGGTTCTTCCGGTTCCATCCCCAGTTCCATCAGATAGCTTACGCAGTCCAGTGTGGAAAACGGCGCCCCTTTCTGCAGCCGGTGGTCCGGTGTATCCCACAGCAGACCTCCCTGGTCGTAACGGTGGGAGAGGATTACTGCCGCATCCGCTTCGTACTTTTTATCGACTGCCATTTTCTTCCCTCCTGTGGCGTTTCCTGATTAATGATTCTTTTTTTCGCTGACTTCCTCAAGAAGCAGCTTCGGCTCAGCTACCAGAGAGTAGTTCGTATGGTAAATGACAAATCCCGGGGCGCCGCCGGCCACCTTCCGGATATGCTTTCTCTGGATGTAATCGATCTCCACCTTCTCATTCTCCCGGCCCTTGGAATAGTAAGCAGCCAGGGAACCGGCTTCCTCAAATACATGGTCGGGCAGTTCTTTCCCTTCTGTCTTCACAATGACGTGGGAACCAGGAATACCCTTTGCATGGAACCACCAGTCGCCGCCATTTGCCAGCTTGAAGGTAAGTTCGTCGTTCTGGTAGTTGTTCTTGCCGACGTAGATGTGGAATCCGTCGGAGGTAATATAGTGGAACGGCCGGCTCGTAATCTTCGGTTTCTTATCACCGGCGCGCCTGTGTTTGATGTAGCCGTATTCCATCAGTTCTTCCTTGATCTGAACGAGGTCTTCCTCCTTCAGCGCAATATCGAGCGCGGCGCTGACCGATTCCAGATGATCGATTTCCCGCTTTGTATCCTGCGTCTGTTCCGAGAGGGCCTCATAGGTTCGTTTCAGCTTATTGTACTTATCAAAAAACTTCTGAGAATTTTCCCTGGCGGTCAGCTGGTCATCCAGCGGAATTGTGATTTCTTCATTGGTGTAGTAGTTTAAGCAGGTCAGCTTTTTTTCTCCGCCTTCCAGTTCGTAGCCGTACGTGTTGAGCAGTTCGCCGTAGACCTTGTACTTGTCCCTTTTCTCCGTATCTTTTAACTGCTTCATCTGCAGATCATACTTTTTATAATTTCTCTCCAGCGCAGTCTGAACGATTTTCCGCAGGTCTGCAGACTTCTGACGGATTCTCGTCAAAACATTCCGGGAGGCATAGTATTCCTCTAATAAAGTGCTGATGGAATCATAGGTCACGGTCGAATAACCGTCCCCGTCATAACAGGTGAGCGGGAGAGCGGAAAATTCCACCGGCTCATTCTGGTGATAGATAATGTTTGGAGTGAAGCTGTGCGTTCTCACATCATCCATCATAAGCGAAAACATATGGCAGAGATGGATCAGCTCCGCCTCCGACAGTTCGTTGGCTGAAACGTCACCGTCGATGGAGGCAAGCTGGCAAAGCTCCGTACCGATGATGGGGCTGATGCCTGTCAGCTTCATATAGAGCGCTTTCTGAACCGGCGCAGCCGTGTGGCCGATCAGTTCCATAAATTCCGTCTCCGATATAGTGAGCGGGTCCTTTTTCTCCACCGTCTGAGGAATAAAATAGGGACGGCCGGGCAGAACCTCGCGAACGGAGCTGACCTGCGCGGATATATGCTTAATGCTGTCGAGAATCACGTCCTCCTCATTGCAGAAGATAATGTTGCTGTGCTTGCCCATGATCTCGATATAGAGTCTCTTTATCCGCTTATCCCCCAGTTCATCGAGATGCTCGACCTCCAGGCAGATGATTCGTTCCAGTCCAGGCTGGCTGACTCTGATAATGCGGCCGTTTCCGATGTGTTTTCTCAGAAGCATACAGAAATTGGGGGCCGTTAACGGGCTCTGTTTGTTCCGCTCCGTAAAATAGAGAAGCGGCAGACTGGCGCTCGCAGATATGAGCAGGCGCCACGTGTTTTTCTGATTCTTAACGGTAAACAGCAGTTCATCCTTTTCCGGCTGGGCGATCTTCGCAATCTTTCCGCCCTCCAGACGAGTTTTCAGTTCTGCTTTGAGACTGGCCATTACAATTCCGTCTAATGCCATTGTTGTACCTCTATTCTTTTCAATGTTTATGTCTTTCTAATTTTCATGATCGTCAAACGGGTGAAAGTCCTCATCTGCGTCGCCGTCTTCGCCGTGGTTCATGAATTCCCTGGCGCTGACGCGGTTTCTCATGCGTTCTTCCTCCACTTTTTCAGACAGCATCTCTTTTACATGGTCACTGTCCTTTATATTGGTAATTTTCAAGCATTTTAAATCGAGATCTGTACTGTCAATATGAATCGTCCCCAGTCCAAAAATCCTCTGGATGATATTTTTGCTCAGACTGATATTTAAAATGCGGTAGAGGCGTACCTCTTCTTCCTTTGTATTGAAGAAACCGGTTTCTACAAAAAGGCGGCCCTCATCCATTCCATATTTCGTAAAGGTCCATGGGAGTCCGCACCAGAGGCGCTTTCTATCGTACCAGATCATACTTTCCTTCTTCATAGCTGTTCTCCTTTATCGTTCAACTGACTGAAACTGGATATATTATACTATGGAATACCCCTTTCGTCCAGTTTTGCCCTCCAGAAAACTATTTGACTTGTTTTTTATTATGACTTATAATGGATGGTATCTATGGCGAAAGGAAGGCACAAGGAATGATAAAAAGCATGACAGGTTTTGGAAGATTCGAAACCGTCACGGATGAATATAAGATTTCCGTCGAGATGAAGGCGGTAAATCACAGATATCTGGATTTAAGCATCAAGATGCCAAAGAAGTTCAATTATTTTGAAGCCGGAATCAGGAATCTGCTGAAGAATTATATCCAGCGCGGAAAAGTCGACGTGTTTATTACGTATGAAGATTACACGGAGAACAAGCTGTGCTTGAAGTATAACAGCGCGCTTGCCGCAGAATACATGGATTACTTTGCCAGGATGGAGACTCAGTTTGGTATACGAAATGACGTGACAGTATCCACGCTTTCCAGATGTCCGGAGGTTCTCTCCATGGAGGATGTTCCGGAAGACGAGGAGCATATGTGGAAGCTTCTTTCCGAGACGGTCGAAGAGGCAGCCCGCAGGTTTGTGGAAACACGAGTTACAGAGGGAGATCATTTAAAGGCTGATTTACAGGGCAAGTTAAACTACATGACCAGTCTTGTGGACTTTATCGAGGAGCGCTCCCCGCGGATTATCGAGGAGTACCGCGCCAAGCTGGAAGACAAGGTAAAAGAACTGCTTGCAAATACCACCATCGATGAAGGACGAATCGCCACAGAAGTGACTATTTTTGCCGATAAGATCTGTGTGGATGAAGAAACTGTACGTTTGAGAAGCCACATTGAGAATACGAAGGTTGAGCTGGAGGCCGGCGGAAGCGTAGGAAGAAAGCTGGATTTTATCGCCCAGGAGATGAACCGGGAGGCCAACACGATTTTATCGAAGGCCAATGATTTGGAGATTTCAGACAAGGCCATTGCGCTGAAGACCGAGATCGAGAAGGTAAGAGAACAGATTCAGAACATAGAATAAAAAGCAAAGGTGGAAACTTATGAACGAGCATGGTGTGCTGGCAGTCATATCGGGCTTTTCCGGCGCAGGAAAAGGCACCCTTATGAAGGCCCTGCTTGAGAAGTATGACAATTATGCGCTGTCCATATCCGCTACCACCAGGAATCCCAGGGAGGGAGAAGCGGATGGACGGGAATACTTTTTTGTAACGGAAGACCGTTTTAAAGAGATGATCGGACAGGACGCGCTGATCGAATACGCACAGTACGTCAACCATTACTACGGAACTCCGAAGGAGTACGTATTAAACCAGATGGAACAGGGGAAGGACGTGCTTCTGGAGATTGAGATTCAGGGCGCCTTAAAGGTTAAGGAGCGTTTCCCGGAAGCTATTCTGATCTTCGTCATGCCGCCGAGTGCGGAGGAACTGAAGAGACGGCTGGTCGGCAGAGGCACGGAAAGTATGGATGTGATTCATGCAAGACTCCGCAGAGCAGTGGAAGAGGCGGAGGGCATGGACTCCTACGATTATATCTTAATCAACGACGATATCGCCTCCTGCACGGAGCGGCTTCATCAGATGATCAGAGTACAGCACAGCAGAGTTTCAAATAATCTGGCATTTTTATCCCAGATCAGGGAAGAATTAAAGAATATATAGCCATCAGGAAAGGGGAATGAAAGATGTTACATCCATCTTATTCAGATTTAATTAAAGTAGTAAACAGTGAGGTAGAGCCAGGAGAACAGCCGGTTGTTCAGAGCCGTTATTCCATCGTGATCGCTGCCGCAAAGAGGGCAAGGCAGATCATCGGAGGAGCTGAGTCTGATCTTCCAACCGCTGGAAAGAAGCCGCTTTCCGTTGCCGTAGAAGAGTTATATGACGGCGATGTAAAGATCTTAAGTGAAGCGGATGCAACTGAAGAGGACGATTGATAAGGTTGAAGGCCGTCTCCACATTGACAGAGATGGCCTTTCCGTTTTGATAGTTCCGCAAATAGAAGATACGAAAAGACAGGAGTTATGACATTTTATGAAATTACTATGCATTTCGCTGGGCTGCGATAAAAACCTGGTGGATACGGAGATGATGCTGGGCCTCTTAAACAGGGACGGCTATACCTTTACGGATGATGAATACGAAGCGGATGTCATCGTCATCAACACATGTTGTTTTATCGGCGACGCCAAGGAGGAGAGTGTGAATACTATTCTCGAGATGGCGCAGATGAAGGAGGTCGGAAAGTGTAAGGCGCTGATTGTCACAGGCTGCCTCGCACAGCGCTATAAACAGGAGATCGTCGACGAGATTCCGGAAGTGGACGGAATTCTCGGCACTACCACCTATGATGAGATATCCCACGTGCTGGCCGAGACACTGGACGGCCGAGAGCACGTCCAGTGCTTCCACGATCTGGATATCATCCCGGAAGTGAAGACAGACCGGGTGATTACCACAGGAGGCCATTACGCGTTTTTGAAGATTGCAGAAGGCTGTGACAAGCACTGCACCTACTGTATCATCCCCAGCCTGCGCGGCAATTTCCGCAGCGTTCCCATGGAACGTCTGGTGTCGGAGGCACAGTCACTGGCCGATCAGGGGGTGAAGGAGCTGATTCTGGTAGCTCAGGAGACGACGCTTTACGGTGTGGATCTCTATGGAAAGAAATCGCTTCCCGAACTCTTAAAGAAGCTCTGCCGGATTTCCGGGATTCAGTGGATCCGGATCCAGTACTGCTATCCGGAAGAGATCACGGATGAACTGATCCAGACCATGAAGACCGAAGATAAGATCTGCCATTATATCGACATGCCGATCCAGCACGCCAGTGACACGATCCTGCGCCGCATGGGACGGAGGACATCCCGGGCCCAGTTAAAGGAGATGATCGGCAAACTGCGCAGTGAGATTCCTGATATCGCCATCCGTACGACGCTGATCTCCGGATTCCCGGGGGAGACAGAGGAAGATCATGAGATACTGATGGAATTTGTGGATGAGATGGAATTCGAACGTCTCGGTGTGTTCGCCTATTCCGCGGAAGAAGACACTCCGGCGGCAGGATTTCCGGATCAGGTTTTACAGGAAGTGAAGGAAGAGCGGCGTGATGCCATCATGGAGCTTCAGCAGGAAATCTCCTTCGACCATTCCCAGTCCATGGTCGGAAGATCGCTGGAGGTTATGATCGAAGGCAAGGTTGCCGATGAAAATGCCTATGTGGGAAGGACCTATATGGACGGCCCCGGTGTGGACGGCATGATTTTTATCCAGACCGGCGAGGAACTGATGTCCGGCACCTTTGTGCGGGCCAGGGTCACAGGCGCGCTGGAATACGATTTAATAGGGGAGATTGAAGATGAATTTACCGAATAAACTGACGATTCTTCGAATCATCATGATTCCGTTTTTTGTACTCTTTATGCTGCTGGACGGCGGTGCGAACCAGACGTACCGCTATATCGCCGCGGTCATTTTCATCGTGGCCAGCTTTACCGACTTACTGGATGGAAAGATCGCCAGGAAATACAATCTGGTAACCAACTTTGGCAAGTTCATGGACCCGCTGGCAGACAAGCTTCTGGTCTGTTCCGGCTTAATCTGTTTCGTCGGCCTTGGAGCGCTTCCGGCCTGGTTCGTGATTATCATTATCAGCCGTGAGTTCATCATCAGCGGCTTCCGTCTGGTCGCATCCGACAACGGTGTCGTGATCGCCGCCAGCTACTGGGGGAAATTTAAGACCGTCTCTCAGATGATTATGTCTGTGCTGCTGATCGTCAATATCCCGGCACTGTCCATACTGACCGCCATTTTCAGCGCCATCGCGCTGGTGCTGACGGTGGTTTCACTGATCGATTACATTGCGAAAAATTATCGTGTTCTTACGGAAGGGAGTCTGTAAATCATTATGGTTGTTGAATTAATTTCAGTCGGAACAGAACTTTTACTCGGAAATATCGTGAATACCAACGCCCAGTTTCTCGCGGAGAAATGCGCGTCACTCGGTCTGTCCATGTACCATCAGGTCACGGTGGGAGACAACCGGGAACGGCTGGCGGAGGACATCAGTACGGCGCTTAAGAGGGCGGACATCATCATCCTTACCGGTGGCCTGGGCCCTACGGAGGACGACATCACAAAGGAAGTCTGTGCCGACGTTATGGGATTTAAGCTGGTGGAAGATCCACATACGAGAGAGCGGATCGAGGCGTATTTCAAAGATGGCATTTATCCGGTCATCACGGATAACAACTGGAAACAGGCTCTTGTTCCGGAAGGCTGCAAGGTTCTTGACAATCATAACGGTACAGCCCCCGGACTGATTATGGAAAAGGATGGAAAGACGGCGATTCTTCTTCCGGGTCCCTTTAACGAGTTAAAGTCTCTTTTTCTGGATGAGGTTTCCCCCTGCCTTCAGAAATTACAGCCTGAGGTGATCCGTTCCCAGATGATCAAGATCTGCGGCCATGGGGAGAGCCAGGTGGAAGACCAGATCAAGGATCTGATCGCCGCACAGACGAATCCGACCATTGCTCCTTACGCGAAGACGGCAGAGGTACATTTACGCGTTACGGCGCGCGCCGCCGATGACGAGACCGCCAAAAGTCTGATCAAGCCGGTAGTAAAAGAAATCAAGAACCGGTTCGGCGACGATATCTATACGACGAAGGAAGAGGAGACCCTGGAGATGGCGGTTGTCCGTCTCCTTAAAAAGTATGAACTCACGGTTACCACTGCCGAATCCTGCACCGGCGGACTGATCGCCGGACGCCTGGTGAATGTGTCCGGAGCCTCCGAAGTATTCCGCGAGGGCTTTGTCACCTACTCCAATAAGGCAAAGAGAAAAATCCTCGATGTCAGCAAGGGAACGCTTAAGAAGTACGGCGCAGTCAGCGAACAGACTGCGAAGGAGATGGCCACGGGAGGCGTATTTGCCACTGACGCCGACGTCTGTATCGCCGTTACCGGAATTGCCGGACCTTCAACCGAAGGGGACAAGCCTGTCGGACTCGTCTACATTGCCTGCTATATGAAGGATAAAGTGAAGGTGGAGGAATACCACTTTAAGGGCAACCGGGACAAGATCCGGGAACAGGCAGTCGTAAAATCACTGGATCTCCTGCGCAGGTCCATACTCGCAAATTATCGGGGATAAGTCTTCAGGAGGATAAATACATTGGAAACCCGTTTCATAAAAAAACAGATGACAGCGGCGTATCAATATTCTTATACGAGGCTGGCGCTTAATTACTATACGTTATACGAAACCATAACAGAAGAACCGGAGCTGTCCGGAAAGGAAGGAGCATTTCTCGCCACCCTTCACGAACTCATCGGAGCGTTTCTGGAGGGCGGAGACGTCCTTTCCCGTCTGGATCAGCTCCGGGAAGAAGTTACCCGTGAAGTGGAGATTCTGACGGCTTACACGGACTGCTTTCAGATCTATGAATACGTGTTAAACCGCATGGAGAGATCCTACCGGTCTCTGCCGAAAACAGGCCTTGACGATGAGTCCTTCCTGGCCATGCTGATGGCATTTATTACGAATACCAGGGAATCCGCCGTCATGAACGGGCGCATCCGTCAGATTATCGGCCAGCTTCCCGTTCGTCTGACAAAACAGAAATTCTACGGCCTCGTGCTGGAGGGGCTCTCGGTTTATATCGGTTCCCCCGTGGAAAGCCTTCATGACATGATGTATACGCTCAGGACCGAGTCCATGGCGTCCCTTCCGGAGGGAATGGCGGAGGGGCGGAGGGCCCTGTATGAGACGCTGATGCAGTTCGGCCATATGGATTACCGCAGCCTTTCCCCGGAGGCGTTTACGGAAGCACAGGCGAAGCTGATGGGCGTAAGCGCCGAGTTAAACGAAGAAGCGGAATGCTTCGTAAGCCTTCAGGAAATCATCAATGATTTATACGTTCTTTCTCTTGCGAAAAGCGATGCGGTCATTGATGTCAACGAGGAAAATCTCTATCGTTCCATCATCGCCGGTGTCCAGGACAATCTGATGAAGAAAGACGGCAGTGAACCGGCTGACTCCTTTGCCGCGCTTCTCACACAGATGGAAGGACGTCAGGAGGCCTATTACGAGAGATATCTCCGCTCGGAAATTCCGCCGGAGACACCGGAACTGCTCGCTGATCCGGATTATGTGAGAGCCCGCAACATTGATCTTCTCCTTTCCGGAAGCTCTTTTATGAGTTTAAAGAAGACTGCCGCAGAGAATGATCCAAAGGAGAGCGAACTTAAGAAGCTGGTAGACCGCGCGTATCTGGAAAAAACCGCGGAAGCGTATTTCAGTGAACTGGATACCGTTTTTTCCGACACCTCCAGGCCGGTCATGCGCGCCATCATGGCGAAAGTACTGTCGGATCTTCCGGTGTACTTTCATTCGATCGACGAGATTAAGTCTTACATCAGAGGGAGCCTGGAAAGCTGCGGGGACGAGGCGGAAAAAGAAACCTGCAAGGAATTATTGGAAGAGCTGATGGAATATGAAAATAAGCTGGTATGACCACTTGTACGTGGGTGACAAGGCGAAAAAAAAGCGTTATCAGATCATACAGTCAATCAGAAATTCCCGCCTGATTTCGGGGGCTTATGTGATTACACCCTCATTAAGTGGGAATAATGTACTTGATATCTATCCGGCCATGGAGCTTTCTGCCCCGTGGTACAGGGAAGATGAGTTCTTTATTATTGGAATTGCGGCCGACTACTGGGAGGCCTTAGAGGTGACGAGACAGATCGTGGAGGAGCTGTATCAGAATACCGGCGGCTTCGACTTGACCGGATATTTAAACGGCCGGCCGCTGCGAAGGAGTCACCGTGACGATCCGGCTCAGGGCATGTCCGAACATGTTCCGGAAGCCGGCAGGATGTGAGGTGTCCATGCTTCCTATCATATTATTTATTTTAAAGCTGCTGGGAATTCTGGTACTGATTCTGCTGGGACTCGTTCTCGGAGTGCTCCTTCTGATTCTTCTTGTACCGGTCAGATACCGGATCGAAGGCTCCTGTTACGAACGGCTGAAGGGGAAGGCCCGCATCACATGGCTGCTACATATTGTTTCTGTAACGGCAGCCTTTGAAGACGAGTTTTCCGTTGGGATCCGCCTGTTAGGCTTCCGGCTTTTTAAGCCTGTGGAGGAGAGCAGGGAAGATGCCGAAGATATGATGGTTCATGCCATGGAAACGACGGACCGGGAAACCGAAGAATTTACCGGCGATCTGGTAAGCGATGCAGAAAAATCCGGCAAAAAGCAGCTGGCGGAAGAGGGAAAGCAAGTGCCTTTGCCGGAGGAACCACACCCCGGCCGGGAAAGGGAAGCCAGCCAGGCAAGCGATGAAAAAAACGGGAAAGCCGGGAAAACTGCCGACAGGCTTTCGTCAATTTACGCAAAACTTAAGTTTTCTTTCAAGGGGATGTGTGATAAACTAAAAGCCATAAAAGAGAAAAAAGAAGAGATTCAGGCATGGATTACCGATGAAAATAACAGAAAGACCATCCGCCTTCTTTTAAAGCAGTTAAAGAAACTGGTCCGCCACCTCCTTCCCCGAAAGGGAAAGGGCGAAGTGGTATTCGGCTTTGACGATCCTTATACGACCGGACAGGTCTTAACTGCGGTCAGCGTGGTTTATCCGTTCTGCCATAAGCTGATTGATATCTATCCGGAGTTTGACAGACAGGTATTTACGGCGGAGGGACATTTTAGCGGAAGAATCCGGGCAGGCACACTGCTTCTCATCGCGGGAAGAATGCTGCTCGATAAGAATTTCAGAGGCCTTTTAAGGAAATGGCTTCGGTAAGCGGACAACACACGTCCGTCATGTCCGATAAAACAGGGCACGCTGAGTGCTCATAGCGAGGAGGAACTATTCAGATGGCAGATAATTATTTTACCTCTACAGTGGAGGCTCTGTTCAAGGGTATGGATACCTTTGTGACAACAAAAACCGTAGTGGGAGAGGCAGTAAAGGTGGATGATACCATCATCCTTCCTCTGGTGGATGTGACCTGCGGTATGGCTGCCGGTTCATTTGCTGAGAATTCAAAACAGAAGGGCGCAGGCGGTATGAATGCAAAGATGAGTCCCAGCGCAATTTTAATCATCCAGAACGGGGTGACTAAGCTGGTCAACATCAAACAGCAGGATGCCATGACAAAGATTCTGGACATGGTGCCTGACTTCGTGAATAAATTTACAGGGGGATCCCATGACATATCCCCTGATGCACTGAAAGTAGCGGAGGAGATGGCTGCGGCGGAAGAGACGGATCAGGAATAAGAATAGGATAAGCCGCATACTATATCATATAGCATGGTAACGGATTGAGGGATGATATGAAGAGGGTATGTGGTCTGATGCTGTTCTGCTTCGGTGCAGGAATGGCAATTCTGCTTTTTATCCCGGCAACAATTATGACGATATTATTCATCATCGCCTGTATGGTTCTGGGATATAACTTATTCTGCTGGTAATGAGCGATTGTTGGAAACGGGAGAGACGTGTCCTGGTGCCCGTTTCCGATTAAAATAAAGAGCCGAACTGCCCTGGCAGCCAGCTGTTTCTCCACCTATGATATCAAAAACTCCAGGCTGACAACAGCCTGGAGTTTTCTTTCTTAAATGATTAAGCTCTCTCAACTAAACCGGATCTTAAGCAGGAAGTACATACGTACATCTTCTTAGCGCCTCCGTTAACTTTAACCTTAACGGACTTTACGTTTGCTTTCCACATCTTGTTAGATCTTCTATGGGAATGGCTCACCGCATTACCAAAGTGAGCAGCTTTTTCACAGATTGCACATTTAGCCATGTTTGCACCTCCTTAAACGCTACTTGGATTTTCTGTTATAAAAATCCACAACAAATGTATGATAACAGAAATTGCATAGTTTTGCAAGTGAAATTTAAAAATTTGTTTCTTTTTTTGGGAAAATAATGTATAATCAAATCAGTCAGAATGATAGGAGGTAAAAATTATGAAGGGTTACATCAACAATAAACTGGGTGAAATCCAGATTGGCCCTGATGTTATCGCTATGTACGCGGGCACTACCGCAGTGGAATGTTTCGGTATTGTCGGCATGGCGGCTGTCAGCATGAAGGACGGCCTTGTTAAGCTTTTAAAACGCGAAAGTCTGACGCACGGAATCAACGTGAATATACAGGACAACCATATCACCATCGACTTCCATGTCATCGTAGCATATGGAATCAGTATTTCGGCAGTTGCTGACAATCTGATCGAAAATGTGAAGTACAAAGTAGAAGAATTCACCGGCATGACGGTAGATAAGATCAACATCTTCGTTGAAGGTGTAAGAGTGATAGATTAAGGAGGAAACTACCTGTGGGTATGAAGTATATAGACGGAGAGATGCTGAAGAAAGCATTTTTGGCCGGTGCAAAAGGATTGGAAGCTAAGAAGGAATGGATCAATGAACTCAACGTATTCCCCGTTCCGGACGGGGATACGGGTACGAATATGACGATGACCATCATGTCGGCGGCAAGAGAAGTGGCGGCCATCGAACATCCGGACATGGAATCTCTGGCAAAGGCCATTTCTTCCGGCTCATTAAGAGGCGCCCGCGGCAACTCCGGCGTTATTCTTTCCCAGCTTTTCAGAGGCTTTACAAAAGAAATAAAGACGGTGGATAAGATCACGACCACAACGCTTGCGAATTCCTTCGTCAGGGCGACGGAGACGGCTTATAAGGCCGTTATGAAGCCGAAGGAGGGAACGATCCTGACTGTCGCCAAGGGAATGGCCGACAAGGCCGTGGAACTGGTGACGGAGACGGAGGATATCATCGAATTCTGTCAGAAGGTGATTGAACACGGCGATTACGTGCTGAGCCAGACGCCGGAGATGCTGCCCGTTCTGAAGCAGGCCGGTGTCGTCGATTCCGGCGGACAGGGCCTTATGCAGGTCGTAAAGAGCGCTCTGGACTGTCTGATGGGCAAGGAACTGGATTTATCCGTAGAAGGCGTTAAGAGTGCTGCAGGCGTATCCGGCGGTGCTGCTGTGACCGATGATTTCGATATCAGGTTCGGCTACTGCACCGAATTTATTGTAAATCTGGAAAAGCCTTACGACGAGAAGAGCGAACACGATTTTAAGGGATATTTAGAGTCTATCGGCGATTCCATCGTTGTCGTTTCCGACGACGATATCGTCAAGGTTCACGTCCATACCAATGATCCGGGACTTGCGATCCAGAAGGCATTGACCTACGGCTCCCTGTCACGCATGAAGATTGATAACATGAGGGAAGAGCATCAGGAAAAGCTGATCAAGGATTCAGAGAAGCTGGCTGCTGCACAGAAAGAGGCAAAAGAGAAGGACGCGGGGCCGAGAAAGCCTTACGGATTCATCTCCGTATCAGTGGGAGAGGGGCTTGACGAGATCTTTAAGGGAATCGGAGCCGACTACCTCATCCAGGGCGGCCAGACCATGAATCCCAGTACTGAAGATATGTTAAATGCCATCGACCGGGTAAACGCCGATACCGTTTATATCCTTCCGAATAACAAGAACATCATTCTTGCGGCAGAACAGGCCAAAAAGCTTACAAAGGATAAGCATGTCATCGTAATCCCGTCCAGGACGATCCCACAGGGAATTACCGCTCTGATCAACTTCGCTCCCGATTTATCCGCGGAAGAGAACGAGAAGGTGATGACCGAGGAGATGCAGCGCGTAAAGACCGGCCAGATTACGTATGCGGTGCGCAATACCACGATTGATGACATCGAGATCACCGAGGGTGACATTATGGCTCTCGGAGACCACGGAATCCTGGCGGCCGGGAAAGCCATTGAGCAGACGGCTCTGGAATCCATGAAGTCCATGGTGGATGAAGAATCTGAGCTGATTACCATCTATTACGGCGCAGATGTGTCAGAAGAAGATGCAGAAACACTTCGCGAAAAGGCTGAGGATTCCTTCGGCGACTGTGAAGTAGAGCTGCATCCGGGCGGTCAGCCAATCTACTATTATCTGATATCCGTAGAGTAGAACAGAAGAAACAGAATTAGCTCCCGGGCAGACGAACTGTCCGGGAACTTTTACTGTATTGTATATATGATGTGAAAGGTGAAGGAAACATGAATCGACAACCGCTTGATAGCTTAAAGGGCATCGGTGAAAAGACAGGCAGGCTGTTTGCAAAGCTGGGGATTGAAACCGTGGATGAACTGCTGGAATACTATCCCCGGGCCTACGACGCCTGCGAGGAGCCGGTGTCCGTCGGCGAGCTGAAGCCGGATACCGTGATGGCGGTCTCCGGAGTGCTGTTTAAGAGCGCGGAGGTGAAGCGTTACAGCCATATTCAGGTGATTACCACCATGATCCGGGACATTACCGGCTCCCTGACGCTTACCTGGTACAATATGCCCTATCTGCACGCCACCTTAAAGGCCGGTATGCGCGCCGTATTCCGCGGACGCGTGGTTAAGAAGAACGGCCGCCTTACGATGGAACAGCCGGAGATCTTTCTGGGAGATGCCTACGGAGAGGTCATTCATTCCATGCAGCCCATCTACGGACAGACAAAGGGACTTCCCAACAAGACCATTGTGCGGGCAGTGAAACAGGCGCTGTCGGCAAGACAGATGGTCCGCGATTACATGCCCCTGGATTTGCGGATTCGCCATGAACTGGCAGAATATAATTTTGCCATCGAGCATATTCATTTTCCCACAGACCGGACAGAACTTCTTTTTGCCAGAAAGCGCCTCGTTTTCGATGAGTTTTTCCTGTTTCTCATGGCGGTGCGCCGCCTAAAGGACAGGCGTGTGGACCGGGAAAGCCATTTTCCGATGAAGCCATCCGATGAAGTGATGAGACTTGTAAAAAATCTCCCCTACGCGCTGACCAATGCGCAAAACAAAGTACTGACGGAAGTATTTCGCGATATGACCGGCAAAAAGGTGATGAACCGGTTAATTCAGGGAGATGTGGGCTCCGGTAAAACCATAATCGCCGTCCTCGCTCTGCTGGAGACCGCCTGCAACGGGTTTCAGGGTGCTCTTATGGTGCCGACGGAGGTTCTTGCGCGTCAGCACTACGAGTCCATGCTCTCCCTGTTTGAAGAAAACGGCATTGAGAAACAGGTCGTGCTGGTAACCGGCTCCATGACGGCAAAGGAGAAGCGTACTGCTTACGAAAAGATCGCCTCCCATGAGGCGGATATCATCGTTGGAACCCATGCGCTCATACAGGAAAAGGTAGTCTACGATAAGCTTGCCCTCGTCATCACCGACGAACAGCACCGCTTCGGCGTCAGCCAGCGTGAGATGCTGGGAGACAAGGGGGATGAGCCCCACATACTCGTTATGAGTGCGACGCCGATTCCCAGGACTCTGGCTATTATCATCTACGGCGATCTCGATATCTCCATTATCGATGAGCTGCCGGCCAACCGGCTTCCTATTAAGAACTGTGTCGTAGACACCAGCTACCGCAGCACGGCATACTCCTTTATAAAGGGAGAGGTGGCCGCCGGGCGCCAGGCCTACGTGATCTGTCCTATGGTAGAGGCCAGTGAGATGATTGAGGCGGAGAACGTTCTCGATTACTCCAAAAAGCTTCAGAGCGCACTTCCGGGAATTTCAGTAGAATACCTTCACGGCAAGATGAAGGCCAGGGAGAAAAACGCAATTATGGAACGGTTTGCCGCAGGGGAGATTAAGGTTCTTGTCTCCACCACAGTCGTGGAAGTGGGAGTTAACGTTCCCAACGCCACCGTGATGATGATTGAAAATGCGGAGCGCTTCGGACTGGCCCAGCTCCACCAGCTTCGGGGCCGTGTAGGGCGTGGAAAGCACCAGTCCTACTGCATTCTCGTGGATGGTTCCGGTCAGGAAGGAACCAGGGAGCGTCTGACCATATTGAGTAAATCCAATGACGGATTTTACATCGCCTCCGAGGATTTAAAGCTGCGGGGGCCGGGAGATATCTTCGGACTCAGACAGAGCGGAGACTTGGAGTTTAAGCTGGCCGATATCTTTACCGATGCCAACATCTTAAAGACCGTATCCGAAGAGGTCAACCGTCTGCTTGACGAAGATCCGGAACTCACCTCAGAGGAGCATATTGAGCTGGGAAAAAAACTCAGCCTTTATTTGGAGAAAAGCTATGACAAGCTGAATCTGTAAATACAGGGTTGAAATTAACAGGGCAGCATGGTAAACTTATGTTGTTAAAAATATAACGGCATCTGTCTTACAATTAAGGAGGGCTTATATGAACAGACAGGAGTTAAAATTTGATGCAAAGGAAAAGATGCGGCAGGCGGCTGTAAATCCCTATGTGGTTACCATCATCATGGGAGTCATCATCGTTATTATGTCTGTTGTTCAGGTGGTTCTCAATGTCTGGGGTGAACTCATCTCCTCGGGAACTGCCGTCAGCGGAGGAGAATTCAGTACATACATCGTTTCCTCCATTGTATTTTTTGTTGTTTACTTATTGATCAGTACAATTCTGCAGTTTGGTTACAGCTCCTACTGTTTGAAGGTGGCGAACCGGGACAGTTCCATGTCCTACGGGGATTTGTTTTCGTCGCTGAAATATCTGCTGAAGGCCATCGGACTGACGCTTATGATCTCAATATTTGTTATGCTGTGGTGTCTGCTGCTGATTATACCGGGTATCATTGCTGCGTACCGTTATTCCCAGGCCATCTTTATCATGGTTGAGAATCCCGATAAAGGAGTAATGCAGTGTATCCGTGAAAGCAAAGAGATGATGGCTGGGCACAAGATGGAATACTTCATTTTAGAAATCTCTTTCTTCTTCTGGATGCTGCTGGGCAGTGTTACCTGCGGTCTGGCGTACATCTACGTCTATCCGTATATGACGGTTACGTTTGCCAATTACTATAACCGCTTAAAGCCGGTGTCCGTGGTTTACGAGGATGCAGGAACCACATATTAACTGAATCACAGGAAAACAGGAAAAATGACCGCCTCTTTATCCGGAAAGAGGCGGTTCTTCTTGTATGCCTGCGGTTAATTTGATAAAATAACAGGAAAGATCATCAGATCCAATTTATGGTGGGAGGCGCTGGGATGAAAGAAGCGATCGAAGCAATTAAGACAAATATCGGACGGGTACTGGTTGGAAAAGAAGAGGTGACGGACTGCCTTCTCTCTGCGATTCTGGCAGGCGGCCACGTACTTTTGGAGGATGTTCCCGGAACGGGCAAGACCATTCTGGCAAAATCTCTGGCGAAGAGCATGGAGCTTTCCTTTTCGAGGGTACAGTTTACGCCGGACCTGCTGCCGTCTGATATCACCGGTCTCAACTATTACAACCAGAAGGAGGGTGAATTCGTCTTTCGCAGAGGCCCCGTGTTTACGAATCTGCTTCTTGCTGATGAGATCAACCGGGCCACGCCCAGGACACAGTCCAGTCTGCTGGAGTGTATGGAGGAGCATCAGGTCACCATCGACGGGGAGACAAAGAAGCTGGAAGAGCCGTTTTTCGTCATCGCAACCCAGAACCCCATCGAGACAGCGGGGACGTATCCGCTCCCTGAGGCCCAGTTAGACCGTTTTCTGATGCAGATTCCCATGGGACTTCCCGACGCAGCGGAGGAGAGGCAGATTCTTGAGCGTTTTGGCAGAGAGAATCCCTATGACAGCCTCACCGCCGTCTGTGACCGGGAGACACTGCTGGCGCTGATGAAGGAGGCGGAAGCGGTATACGTCCATCCGCAGCTGATGGATTATCTCGTCGAACTGGTTCTCGCTACCAGAAAGCACGGAGAAGTGGAAGGGGGCGTCAGCCCGCGCGGCAGCCTCGCCTTTTACCGGGCTGTCCGGGCCTATGCCCTGGTGAAGGGGCGGGACTACGTGGTTCCTGAGGATATAAAGGCGCTGGCCGTTCCCGTCCTGGCCCACAGGCTGGTTCTCGCCAGGACTCTGACCGGAAGAAGCACGGGCCGCCAGGTGATTGAACAGATTTTAAATACCGTCTTTGTACCTACAGAGGAGTGGAATGTATAAATGGAACTGATCCTCATGGCCCTTGGGGCCTGTATTCTCTACGTTCTTCAGCGCGCCCTGTACGAGCGGTTCTGGAAGAAAGGACTGACTGCGGATGCAGCGTTTCAGGACAATCCTGCAGTCTGCGGCAGCGAGGCATATCTCCTTGAAACTGTCATCAATGCGAAATTTCTTCCGCTTTCCATTCTGCGGGTAAAATTCCGCATCGGCAGGGAACTGGAATTCGTCACAGGAGAGAACTCCGCCGTATCCGACTATACGTACCGCAACGATGTTTTCTCGGTCTTCCCTTATCAGAAGATTACCAGAAAGCTTACGTTCCACTGCAGCAAACGCGGCTATTACGAGATCAAAAGTCTGGACCTGGTAAGCCACGATCTGTTCTTTTCCGGCCATCTCATCGAGACTCTGTCCCTGGATTCTCATCTATACGTCTATCCGGCGGCAGCGGACGGCAGCCGTCTGAACGTACCGTTTCAGAAGATGATGGGTACCTGTTTATCGAGAAACAGGCTGGTTGCCGATCCCTTTGAGTTAAAGGGAATCCGGGAATATCAGACCTACGACTCCATGCACAGCGTGAACTGGAAGGCCACCGCCCGTACCGGAGCCTTAAAGGTCAACGTTCACGAGTCCACGGCAACACAGAATATCTTTCTGTTCCTGAATATGGATTCAGACTATCCGTGGGCGTCGGAGGCTCTCAGAGAGGAAGCCGTCTCAATCTGCGGATCTTTCATCGGCGCGTTTGTCTCAGAAGGAATTCCAACCGGATTTTTCAGCAACGGAATGGATGCCTTGATTGGGGAACCCTCCTTCGTTCCGGCCGGAGCGGGAGTGAGCCATGTCACCCGGTGTATGGAGGCGCTCAGCCGCCTCCGCTACGACATTCCGATGACTCCCTTTGAGACTCTTATGAGGGAATGCAGCCTGGAAAAGAAAGCGGAAGACTGTCTGTATATCATGATCTCATCCTGCAGACGGCCGGAGTTACAGACCGCATACCAGGAATTCTGCCGTTACAGCCCGGGCTCCTTATGGATTGCCCCGCTGCGGCCGGAGGACGAGGTGACGCTTTCCCTCTGTCCGGCTGCGCTTGCAATGAAGTGGGAGGTGCCTTATGACAAAATTTAAATGGATCAACCGGTGGATTACCGCTGATTTAAGCGGAATCCATATCATGGCAGCCGTCCTCTGCGTCTTCCTGTATGGCGCAGGATACTTAATTCCAAGTTCCCGGCTTATGACCGCCGGATATGCCGGATTGTTTCTGACAATCCTTTTCTTTCTGCTCCATTTACAGCTCCACGCCTGTGACAACTTTTTAAGCATGCACCCGTCGACGGATCATATCCCGAAATCACAGATGAAGCTGGTAAATGGGGTCTACATGGCGGTGTTTCTGGCTGCCGCGGGTGCTTTTATGGCGGTGTTCTCCTTACTCCGCGCAGACTGGCTGATCCATGGGATTCAGTCTGTCCTGACGGCGCTGCTTCGGTTTCTGGCCCATTTTCTTCCGGAAGCAGTAAATGAGCCGGTGGAATCCATGCCTGCAGGGAGTTTTATTCCGCCCGAGTTGGGAGAGGCGGCTGCGGGTCCCTCTCTTTTTGCAAAAATTCTGGATGCGGCTGTCACCGTCATCTCCGTCATAGTCCTGGTTATTCTCGCCGCCGCTTTGCTCAGACAGCTGTTCTTTCTGCTGCTCCGTTTCTTAAAGCCGAGAGAAGACGGGGATGAAAAGGAGTTTATAAAGCCTGCTGCCGTGTTCAGCAGAGCCGGGGCCCAGCGGACGAAGGAGACGCCTCTGTGGAGAGATTTTACGATAGAGGGAAGAATCCGCAGAGCATATAAACGGGAGATTTTAAGAAGGCTTGCCGGAAGAAACCGTATTTCCCGTACGGAAACGCCGGAGGAGCTGGAGCAAAAAAGCGGCTTGCCGGAGGAGCCTTCCCTTTGTGCGGTCTATCATCAGGTATATGAGAAGGCGCGTTATGGAAAGGGATGCACCAAAGAAGATCTGGAGTGTTTGAAATACCAAAAGACATTGGAGGAATAGAACTATGAAGAGCGTATTAATTGGAATAGCAGGAGGCACCGGTTCAGGAAAATCTACCTTTACCAACCGGTTAAAGGATGCATTTCACGATGATATCGCTGTGCTTTATCATGACAATTACTATAAAAAACAGGATGGCATTCCCTTCGACGAACGAAAAAAGATGAATTATGACCATCCGGAGGCCTTTGAGACAGAGCTTCTTCTGGATCAGCTGGCCGGGCTGAGGAACGGGAAAACCGTCCAATGTCCCGTGTACGATTATTCCCGGCACAACCGGTCGGATCAGTTTTTAACGGTCCACCCGAAAAAGGTGATACTGGTGGAGGGAATCCTGGTCTTTGCCGACCAGAGGCTCCGCGATATGTTCGACATCAAGATTTTTGTGGAGGCGGATGCAGATGAACGGATTCTGCGGCGTGTGATCCGGGATGTCAAGGAACGGGGACGGGATATCGAAGGCGTGGTGGAACAGTATTTAACAACCGTCAAACCCATGCACTACCTGTACGTGGAACCGACCAAGCCGCTGGCGGATATTATCATAAACAGCGGAATGAACGAAGTTGCCTTCCAGCTGGTCCGGACATCGATTGAAAAAATACTGGGAGAGCCATAGAGTGATAGGAGGACACAGGCAATGTTTTTCTGGCAGAAAAAAGAAGTTCTGGTTACATTTTCACTGAACGATTTTAACCGTGTAAAGGATATTCTGGCTGCAAATCATATCCCGTATGACTGGAGGACTGTACCGTCCTGCGGCCGCCGGGGCCGCAGGACGCTGGGGACTGCATTTATGGATGAATCCGTTTTGAGACAGTACTATCTTTATGTGTCGAAAAAGGAGTATGAGCGGGCACAATATCTTGTACAGAACGTATTTGGGAGGCAGTCATGAATCCTATCCCATTTCGTATAGAAAAAGCAGTTCCGAAAGATTACTCCTCAATCTGTTGCCTGATCGCTGAAGAGCACGCAATGCATGTATTAGCCCGTCCTGATGTATTTCAGCCATGCGATGAACTTTTGACAGTGGAAGAATATGAGGCCATGCAGAAAAATGACTCATTTTTTCTGTTTACTGCCAAAACCATCGGTGATGAAACAGCAGGTCTCTGTTTTGCAAAACTGACCGAAACGGATTCCCCGCTGCTCCGCAAAAAGAAAATTCTGTATATAGAAGATTTTATTGTATCGGAATCTTTTCGTCGTCAGGGAATAGGCCGTATGCTGTATGCAAAAGTTAAAGAGACCGCAGCTTTGTCTGGAGCCTCCAGTGTGGAACTGACAGTCTGGAACTTTAACGAAAGCGCGGTTTCCTTTTACCGCGCATTAGGAATGCAGGTTCAATTTGCTCATATGGAAGAAAATATAAAGGAAAATCTCATATAAGTCTTGACATTATACCCTGTATACCCCTTATTCTGAGGCTGAAAGGAGGCGGAGTGCGATGACGATTAAAGAGGTGGAACAGTTGACAAACATCACCCGTCAGAATATCCGTTTTTATGAAAGAGAAGGGCTGATTACGCCTCGCAGGAATCCGGAGAACCAGTACCGGGAATATTCTGCAGACGACGTAAAGACACTTCATCGAATCAGACTGTACCGGAAGCTGAACGTATCCATCGAAGATATCAGAAGGCTGGAAGACCGGACTCTGTCCCTGGAAAGCTGCATGGAACAATGTATTTCCAACACAGAAAGGGAGATGGTAAGAATGACAAAAATTAAGGAGGTTTGTGAAGAACTCAGGAAACAGGATTTAGACGGAAAGTCACCGGATGTGGAAAAAACGCTGGAGCAGATCGATGGTTATGAAAAATCAGGGTATCAGTTTACCGATATTTCCAAAGACTATTGGAGTATGGACGTTGTCTGTGAGGTAAGAAAGCTAAACAGACAGCTTATCAAAGCACTGGTATTTTCCTTTATCATGGTATTTATCTGCAACATGCTCTATTTTGCGCTGTCAAAACCGCAGTGGATGCTGATGCTGCCAGCCTCAGTGATCGGCTATTCTGCGCTTTGGCTGTATTGGGCCGGAAAAAACAGGGCGGTCGTAAGAAAACATATTCATTTTACGCCTGCGCCTGCCAGCGTTTATCTGGCTGCTGCAGTGATCGGTCTTTTGTTCTATGTGATTGTAGACGGCAGCATAACCGTTACTACGACTATTTTTCCTACACCTGCAGCTCTGATAAATAATGTTACCCGCGCGGGTTCCATCTGGCTGTCTCTGGTTCTGTTTTTCAGAAATATGCTTTACAGCCTGATTGCCTGTATCCTGTTTTATGATACGTATAAGCAGAAAAGCATCATTTCCGCACTGGCGCTGAGTTCTCTGCTGTTTGCCCTGACCTGCCTCAATCCTTATACAGCGGCCGGGTACGTGTTGTTTGGAATCTGTCTGGGACTCTTATACGAGTTTACGGATTCTCTGCTTGTCAGTATGACACCAGTACTTTTTGAATCCGCCCTCACGGTTGTCCTGTGCCTTGTGGAACTGTACGTTCCCGGCACACTCCCTGAATTTACCGGAACGGGTTCCATGGCTTCCGCATCACAGCTGCTTCCATGGCTTCTGCTTGCCATACTTCTGATTCTGATCCTTCTCTATACGGTAAGCCGTATATCAGGTAAAAAAATCGACTGGAGCCAGGAATGGGAAAAAGCGCGTTCCATCTCCGCTCCTTCGTCCGGGAAAACCACGATTCTGGACTCGGCCGCTTTTCATGAAATAGAAAAAGAAAGGAAGAGAAATTACCGGCTTGCAGACGGTTCTTTCATCGCGGCTGTTCTCATAGCACTATGGTATATGACGAGCATTCTTTGACAAAAATTTTGGAAAAACCTTCTAGTGTATTATTCTTCTTCAGAGCCATAATAGGAGTGTAGCACAAAACACACCATGAAAAACACAAAACAAAAGCATGGTGATAGACGAAAAGGAGGCATATCAATATGTCAGGAAAATCTTCTAACACAACAAATGTACCAGAAGCAAGAGAAGCAATGGACAGATTCAAAATGGAAGTTGCAAACGAGATCGGTGTTCCGTTAACAAACGGTTACAACGGAAACTTAACCTCTGCACAGAACGGTTCTGTTGGTGGCTATATGGTTAAGAAAATGATCGAAGCTCAGGAAAGACAGATGGCTGGTAAATAAGCCAAAAAACAATAAGGAAGGGCCTTCAGTTTAAAACTGAAGGCTCTTTTTTACCGTTACCGGGTTGTATATCTTCCGTTTTCATACTATAATGGTACATAATACAAGAAGAATGAGGGACACCATTTCATGAGAGTAATAGCAGGAAAAGCCAGAAGGCTTCTTTTAAAAACCATAGATGGTCTGGATACGAGACCCACCACAGACCGCATCAAAGAGACTTTATTTAACATTTTAAATCCGGATCTGCCGGGAAGCACCTTTCTTGATCTCTTTTCCGGCAGCGGCGGCATCGGCATCGAGGCTTTAAGCCGGGGAGCCGACAGGGCAGTCTTTATCGAGATGAATCCCAAAGCCGCAGAATGCATACGGGAAAACCTTCAGACTACGAAGTTTACAGATGAATCCATTGTCATGAACTGCGATGTTTTAACCGGCCTTAAGCGCCTGGAGGGAAAGGATTACGTCTTTGATTTTGTCTTCATGGATCCTCCCTACGGTAAGGAATTAGAGCGCCAGGTTCTTACCTTTCTGTCAGCCTCCCCTCTCATTTCAGAGGACACGCTTATGATCGTGGAGGCAGATCTGAAAACCGGTTTTGATTATCTGGAATCCCTGGGACTCGAGTGCCGCAGGGAAAAAATCTATAAGACGAATAAACATGTTTTTATCGCAAAAGGAGAGGTTTTATGAAAACGGCCGTATATCCGGGAAGCTTTGATCCGGTAACGCTGGGCCATCTCGATATCATTGAGCGCTCGGCGCGGATGTCCGATCAGTTAATTATCGGAGTTTTGAATAATAATTCAAAAACTCCGTTGTTTTCTGTTCAAGAACGTGTTAATATGTTAAAGGAAATAACGAAAGATTTAGGCAATGTGGAAGTGAAGGCTTTTGCAGGGCTTTTAATCGATTTTGTGCGCGACAACCAGGCTGACGTGGTGATTCGCGGCCTCCGGGCCGTCACTGATTTTGAATACGAGCTTCAGCTGGCACAGACCAACCGGGTGATCGCGCCGGAAGTGGATACCATATTTTTGACAACGAATTTAAAATACTCCTATTTGAGCTCCAGCATCGTCAAGGAAATTGCATTCTATGACGGAGACATCAGTGCATTCGTTCCTGCCAGCGTGGCAGAATGCATCAGGAGAAAGATGGCAGATAGAAAATAGAATAGATAGAAAAACGGGTAAGGAGAGAGACGCATTATGATGAGTAGAATTGAACAGTTAATTGGTGAAATTGAAGAATATATCGACGGCTGTAAGTACCAGCCGCTTTCCAACAGCAAGATCGTCGTAAACCGTGACGAACTGGAAGAGCTTCTTGTGGAGCTGCGTCTTCGCATCCCGGATGAGATCAAGCAGTATCAGAAGATCATCAGCAACCGCGACGCGATCTTAAACGAAGCTCATCAGCAGGCGGATTCCATACTCGCCCAGGCTTCCGCCCATACGGATGAACTGGTAAATGAGCATGAGATCATGCAGAAGGCGTATGCCCAGGCCAACGAGATCATCAATCAGGCCAATTTACAGGCGCAGGACATCGTGGAAAAAGCCGTCTCTGACGCCAATGATATCCGCCAGAGCGCCGTCCAGTACACAGATGATATGTTAAAGAGCCTTCAGACCATCATCAGCCACTCCATGGAAGGAGCACAGGGCAGATTTGACGCCTTTATGACTTCCATGCAGTCCAGCTACGATATTGTCTCCTCCAACCGTCAGGAATTGACGGGAGCGGTTATGCCGCCCACAGAAGGCGACGGCAGTATGCCAACAGAATAAAGATTGCCGCAGAAAGCAGACTGTGAACCGCTTTCCATGCTACATAGTGCCGGATGGATAATCCGGCATTTTTTATGACGCTCTTTGTCTGAAAGATTCCTGACAGTCCGCCAAATGCGGCAGCGGCGGCGATCCACATGCCGCCTGCCATGGAAGGAATTGCCCCGGAGATGGCGCGGATTCCGGTTGTGATCTCCACAAAGCCCAGCAGAGCCGCTTTTCCGGCCGGATTATGGAGCGGAAGTCCCGTAATATAAAAAACGAGAATCGAAAACAGCATGATATAGCCGCCGATCTTCACCATGACTTCACAGGAATCCATCAGACTTTCGTCAAAGGTCAGCTGTGCCTCCCTGGCATATGGAAGCGACGGGGAGACCGCCTGTATCCCATAGACTTTTCGGGACAGCCCTGCGAGAATGAATACCGGTAAATAGACGGAGACCATTAACAGCCATACGGGGACAGCTCCCGGCAGCTCGGAAGCGGCGTAGCCCAGAAGAAACATGGGACTGGGATGGTTGCAGATGCTTAATAAGTATCTGGCTTCCGCCTTCGTGATCCGCTCCCCATCCAGAAAATCACTGCAGTTTCTCGCTCCCATGGGATAGCCGCAGAGGAGGCCGGAGACGAGAATATAGCTTCCTGAGTCGGAAAGCTTTAAAACATTCCGAAGGAACCCGCGGAAGGGAAATGTCAGAATATGAATCGCGTCCAGGGCGACGATGACATTGGAGCAGATCATAAACGGCAGGAGTGCGGGAAGTACTACCGTTGCCCACAGAACCAGTCCGTTTTTTGCCCCCTGGGACGCGGCCGCCGGACTTAACAGAAGAATGCAGAGCACCGCAACCGAACAGAAGCGGAAGAAGGATTTTTTCATGAGCACCTGAATAGATTGTTTTATACAAATATATGATGAGGCTGTATCGATATGATGATGATTCTTCTTTTAATCCTGCTTCTTTCCTTCTTTCATGTGACCATGATCGATTACCTTTACAATAACCCCACCTATTACCAGCTGGACGCCTATACGTATGAGAGCGACGATTTCCGCAGCATGAAGCTGGGGAACTTAATCGCAGAATCGGGTCCCATCGATTACGATCTTCTTACCTCCCTGATGATCGAGCACAATTACGACCTGACTGACAGTAAGGATACCATCTGCCATACAGACCGGCTGCTGGCCGTGAAACCGGCGGAATACCGAAAGCTGAAACAGGCGTATGAGACGGTTCTTGGCGATTTAAAGTTCTTTCCCATCCCGGAAAATACGAATGCCGCCTCTCCTCCCGTCACGTTTGAAAACGGCTGGATGGATAAGCGTACATACGGAGGGGAACGCGGCCATGAAGGCTGTGACATCATGGGTACGGAACGGCCCCGGGGATATTATCCCGTCGTTTCCATGTCGGACGGAGTCGTGGAAAAAGTGGGATGGCTGGAAAAAGGCGGGTGGCGGATCGGAATCCGTGCTCCGGGAGGCGCCTATCTCTATTACGCCCATTTGTACGGCTACAGCAGGGAGTGGCAGGAGGGAGATGCCGTAAAGGCGGGAGAACTGCTGGGATTTATGGGCGACACCGGGTACAGCACAGTAGAAGGAACCACCGGCAATTTTGAGGTCCATCTTCATGTCGGGATCTATATGAAGACGGACCATGAAGATGAAATGAGTATCAATCCCTACTGGGTATTAAAATATCTGCAGAAATACCGGTTGAAATATTCCTATTAGTATATTAAGATTGCCATAGTGTATGGTCATGATTCTGACACGCTATGCCATAGAGAAAGACAGGAGTTGCACACGTGAGCGAATTGAAACTTTCGGAAGAGTACTTAAACAGAATGCGAGACTTACTGGGGGAAGAGGAATTTTCCGCCTATCTAAAAAGCTTTGACGAGGAGCGGCTGTACGGACTGCGGGTCAATACGGCAAAGACCTCGCCGGAAGCATTTCCGGAACTGGTACCCTGGGATTTAAAGCAGATCCCCTGGATTCCTAACGGCTTTTATTATGAGGGGACAAAACGCCCGGCCAAGGATCCTTACTATTATGCCGGCCTCTATTACCTGCAGGAGCCCAGTGCCATGACACCGGCCATGCTGCTGCCCGTGGAGCCGGGAGACCGGGTCCTGGACTTATGCGCGGCGCCCGGAGGAAAGAGCACGGAGCTGGGGGTTAAGCTGGCGGGGAAAGGCGTCCTCATCTCCAACGATATCAGCAATTCCAGGGCAAAGGCCCTGCTTAAAAACCTGGAACTCTGGGGGATCGCCAATATCTGCGTCACCAGCGAGACGCCTGATAAGCTGGCAGGTGTATTCGGACCATGGTTCGATAAAATCTTAATTGACGCGCCGTGTTCCGGAGAAGGCATGTTCCGCAAGGACGAGGATATGGTTAAAAGCTACGAAGAACACGGGCCGGAGTATTACAGCAGGATTCAGAAGGAGATCACGGACCAGGCAGTCCGCATGCTGGCTCCGGGCGGTCTGCTGCTTTATTCCACCTGCACCTTTTCCCGCTGTGAGGATGAGGAGATCATCTGCCATATCCTGAACCGCCACGAGGAGATGGAGCTGGTAAAACTCCCTCTGTTCGAAGGGGCGTCTGACGGAATCGGGCTTAACGGCTGCCTCCGCCTGTTCCCTCATAAGATTAAGGGAGAAGGGCATTTTATGGCGCTGCTGCATAAAAAAGGCGGTTCGGAGAGGCAGCGGACAGCCGGCCTTTTAAACGGACTTCAAAGCAGAAAGGCAGCGCCCCTTCCGGCGGAGCTCACAGAGTTTCTCTCCCTGATCGACCGTGAATTTGATCCTTCCAGAATCATGATTAAAAATGATTCTGTCTACTATCTGCCGGAGGATTTCGTTCCGGCAAAGGAACTCCGTTATCTGAGAACGGGGCTTCTGCTTGGAGAGCTGAAAAACAGACGGTTTGAACCGGGACAGGCTCTCGCCATGACCCTGAAGGCGGATGAATTTCGCCGGACCATCTCCTGGAACAGGGAGGACGACCGTGTCATCCGGTACTTAAAGGGGGAAACCATCTCCTTGGCTCCGGAAGAAGGACCGGTCAAAGGCTGGTGCCTCGTCTGCGTGGATGGCAGCCCTCTGGGCTTTGCAAAGGGAACGGGCATGGCACTTAAGAATAAATATTATCCGGGATGGCGGTGGATGTGATGAAGGAACTTATGAGACTGGATAAATACTTAACTGAGATGGGCCAGGGGACGAGAAGCCAGATCAAAGAGATGGCAAGAAAGGGACGCATCACGGTCAACAGTGTGACAGAGAAAAAGAGTGATCGGAAGATTTCCCCCTCTTCCGATGCGGTCGCCGTGGATGGGCGGATCGTGGCCTATGCAGAGTACGAATATTACATGCTCCATAAACCGGAGGGCGTCGTCTCCGCAACGGAAGACCGACGGCACAGGACGGTTCTGGATCTGATTACCGGCAGGATGCGGGATGACTTGTTTCCTGTGGGCCGCCTCGATATCGACACCGAAGGCCTGCTCCTGATAACCAATGACGGAGATTTGGCCCATCGTCTGCTCTCACCGAAAAAGCATGTGGATAAGGTCTATTACGCCAAAATAGAGGGAATGCTCCCAGAAGACGCGAAGGAGCGCATGGCGGCTGGCCTGACCCTTTCCGATGGAACGGAGACGCTTCCCGCCGATTTGGAACTCGTGCGCCGCGGGGGCTGCGGGGAGTTGTCCGAGATCCGCCTTACGATTCATGAAGGAAAATTTCATCAGGTAAAACGGATGTTTGAAACACTGGGGTGTCATGTGGTATACTTAAAGAGACTATCCATGGGGACGCTTACGCTCGACGAGACACTAAAGCCGGGAGAGTACCGGCCGCTGACCCGTGAGGAACTGGAATTACTAAATAAGACAGATCAGGAGCAGGAATGATGATAGAAGAAACGAAAGCGGTCATATTCGACCTGGATGGAACGCTGGTAGACTCCATGTGGATGTGGAAGGACATCGACATCGAGTTCCTTAAAAATTACGGACATGACTGTCCCCCGGAGCTTCAGAAGGAGATCGAGGGGATGAGTTTTTCCGAGACTGCCGTCTACTTTAAAGACCGGTTCGGACTGAGAGAATCCATCGAAGACATCAAGGCCATCTGGCGGGATATGTCCATCGAAAAATACCGCTGCCACGTGCCGTTAAAAGCCGGCGCCCGTGAGTTCCTGGAGCATTTAAGGGCCAGGGGCATCGCGGCCGGTATTGCCACCAGCAATGGAAGAGAGATGGTGGATGCGGTGATCGATTCCCTGAAGATCGGAGAGTATTTTAACGTTATCGCCACAGCCTGCGAGGTGGCTGCCGGAAAACCGGCGCCTGATATCTATCTGAATGTCGCGGACCGCCTGGGCGTCATTCCGGAGGATTGTCTCGTCTTCGAGGATGTCCCTGCCGGAATTCTGGCCGGAAAACGGGCCGGCATGACGGTATGTGCCGTGGCTGATGAATTCTCCAGACATATGGAAGCGGAGAAGAAGAGTCTGGCCGACTATTTTATCCGTGATTATTACGATATTATAAACAGAAATGGAGCTGCTCTATGATACACGATTATCTGCCAATGAACCGCGCGGAAATGAACATCCGCGGCTGGAACCAATGTGACTTTGTCTATGTGAGCGGCGACGCCTATGTGGACCATCCATCCTTCGGACATGCCATCATTACCCGGCTTCTGGAGGCCCACGGATACAGGGTGGGAATCATCGCCCAGCCGGACTGGAAAGATCCGGAGAGCATCCGGGTGCTGGGAGAGCCCCGGCTGGGTTTCTTTGTATCCGGCGGAAACATGGACTCCATGGTAAACCACTATTCCGTTTCCAAAAAGAGAAGACAGCAGGATTCCTATACCCCGGGCGGCGTTATGGGAAAACGCCCGGATTACGCGACGATTGTCTACTGCAATCTGATCCGCAGCGTATATAAACGGATTCCCATTGTCATCGGCGGCATTGAAGCCAGCTTACGGCGCCTGGCCCACTACGATTACTGGTCGGACCGCTTAAAGCATTCGATTCTGATCGACTCCCAGGCGGATTTGATCTCCTATGGAATGGGAGAGCGGTCTGTCGTCGAGATTGCCGATGCGTTAAACAGCGGGATCGATGTCAGGGACATTACTTTTATTGATGGAACGGTATACAAAACCAGCAGTTTAGACAGCGTCTACGATGCGCTGACTCTGCCCTCCTACAGCGCCATGAAGGCGGATAAACTGGAATACGCCAGAAGTTATTATATCCAGTACAGCAACACGGACCCCTTTATCGGAAAACGTCTTGTAGAGCCGTACCAGGACAATTTATACGTTGTTCAGAATCCCCCTTCCAAGCCATTGACGACAGAGGAGATGGATGCCGTTTACGATCTTCCGTATATGAGAAACTACCATCCCTCCTACGAGGAGGCAGGCGGAGTTCCCGCCATACGGGAGATTAAATTCAGCCTGATCAGCAACCGCGGCTGTTTCGGAGCCTGCAGCTTCTGTGCACTGACCTTTCATCAGGGCCGGATCATTCAGGTGAGAAGCCATGAATCGCTGGTGGCAGAGGCGAAGCTTCTGACGGAGGAACCCGACTTTAAAGGATATATTCACGATGTAGGCGGGCCTACGGCCGATTTCCGCTCGCCTGCCTGCGAGAAGCAGCTGACCAAGGGCGCCTGTCCCGGCCGCCAGTGTCTGTTCCCGGAACCGTGCAGGAATTTAAAGGCGGATCATTCCGACTATATCGAACTGCTCCGGAAGCTCCGTTCTCTGCCAAAGGTGAAAAAGGTCTTCATCCGTTCCGGCATCCGGTTTGACTACGTACTTGCAGACCCCAGCCGGAAGTTCTTAAAGGAGCTGTGCCAGTATCATGTCAGCGGCCAGTTAAAGGTGGCTCCGGAGCATGTGGCGGACAAGGTGTTAAGCCGTATGGGCAAACCGCAGAATAAGGTATACCGCCAGTTTGTCAAGGAATATAAGGATATGAACGCGCAGCTGGGCATGAAACAGTATCTCGTCCCGTATCTGATGTCCTCCCATCCGGGTTCCGGCCTGCCTGAGGCCATCGAGCTGGCCGAATATTTAAGGGACTTAGGTTACATGCCGGAACAGGTGCAGGATTTTTATCCAACTCCCTCTACCATATCCACCTGTATGTATTATACCGGATACGACCCGCGTACCATGGAAAAGGTCTATGTTCCTACGAATCCCCATGAAAAGGCCATGCAGAGAGCGCTCATCCAGTACCGCAATCCAAAGAATTACGATCTGGTGGAGGAGGCGTTAAAGAAGGCAGGCCGAACCGACCTAATCGGATATGACAAGAAATGCCTGATCCGTCCCAGATACTCGGGCGGCGGCGCATACGGCGGAGGCACAAAACCGGGAAGCGGGCAGGCAGCAGGAAGTAAAGGTCCGGGAAAACAGCGGGATGACAAGCGGACAGGAAAGAAAAAGACCATTAGAAACGTTCATAAAAAGGTTAAAAAATAAAAAGAAAAGAAGGGATTTTTATGAAGATTGCAGTTGTAACAGGAGCCTCCTCCGGAATGGGAAGAGAATTTGTCAGGCAGCTGGCGGACCGTTTTAACGGAATCGATGAAATCTGGGTCATTGCCAGACGCAGAGACAGGCTGAAAGAGCTGGTATCCACGGTTCCCGTACATTTACGTCTTTTTGCCGTGGATTTAACAGACCAGAAGGAACTGATGGAATTTCAGTATGCACTGGAAGAAGAGAATCCCGATGTCAAATGGCTGATCAACTCCGCCGGTTTTGGAAAGATCGGCCCTGTAGGCTCCATCAATCTCGCTGATGAAGCCGGAATGGTGGATTTAAACTGCAAAGCACTCTGTGTCGTGACCCATATGGTGCTTCCCTACCTTTCCGGTAACAGCCGGATCATTCAGCTGGCCTCCTCGGCCTCCTTTCTGCCGCAGCCGGATTTTGCCATCTATGCGGCCACAAAGTCTTTCGTACTCAGCTACAGCCGGGCCCTGAATGAGGAACTGAAGCCTCGCGGCATCTACGTGACCGCGGTATGCCCCGGCCCGGTTAAGACGGAATTTTTTGACATCGCGGAGACTACGGGTGAGATTCCTGTCTATAAGCGGATCGTCATGGCGGATCCAAGGCGAGTGGTAAAGAAGGCCATCCGCGACAGTATGATGGGACGAACGGTGTCGGTCTACGGCATTTCCATGAAGGCGTTTCATCTTCTCTGCAAGATTATGCCTCACGGCATGATCTTAAGAATCATGAAAGCGCTCTGAAAACTATACCGATAAAAAGGAATGACAACTGTGAAAAAATACGACAAGGGACAGTATGGATACCGGAATCATCATAAAAAAGCGGAGACAGGCAAGGTCGCCTTCGGTGCGGCCATGATCATTGTCCAGCTGGCCGCCAGAAATTTTGTGGACAGCACGGCCTGGAAGAATATTCTGACGGTCATGGCGATCCTTTCCGTTCTTCCCACGGCCAACGTGGCTTCCCCGCTTCTGGCAGGCTGGCGTTATAAGACGCCCTCCGAGGATTTTCACCGGAGAGTGGCAGGTTATGAGGGACGTTTTTCCATTCTGTACGACTTAATCATCACGACCAGAGACACCATCATCCCGGCCGATGCGGCCATCGTTCATCCGGGCGGCGTGTTTCTTTACTGTACAGCGCCGAAGTTAGATACTGCAAAAGCGGAAAAGTGTTTGAAAGAGATCTTTGCAGGCCACAAGCTGGATTCAGGCGTGAAGATCATTCTCGATGAAAAGGCGTTTTTCCACCGGCTGGAGAGTCTGAAGCCGGCGGAGGAATACGAGGATGACGGCAGCGTGGATTATACACTCCGGCTGCTTAAAAATTTATCCATGTAAGGGGATTGAAAGATGCGTTCTCTCATTGTTACTGAAAATGAATCGGGCCAGCGGCTCGATAAGCTGCTGGCCAAATACTTGAATCTGGCCGGTAAGGGATTCCTGTATAAGATGATGCGCAAGAAAAACATCACGCTGAACGGGAAAAAGTGCGACGGTTCGGAAAAGCTTGTCACGGGAGACGAGGTCAGGCTGTTCTTTTCCGATGAGACCATCGGGAAATTTTCCGTCCATACGCTGCAGGAAGTCAAAAAGGTGAATCTGCAGATCATTTACGAGGATGACCATATTCTTCTGGTCAACAAGCCTTCCGGCATGCTTTCCCAGAAGGCGAAGGACAGCGATGAGTCCCTGGTGGAATACATCATCGATTACCTGGTATCCAGCGGACAGTTATCCACAGAGCAGTTAAAGAGCTTCCGCCCCTCGGTCTGCAACCGCCTGGACAGGAACACCAGCGGGCTCGTCGTCGCCGGCAAGTCGCTGCCGGGGCTTCAGATCATGTCGGCGGTGTTTAAGGACAGAAGCCTGCACAAGTACTACCGGTGTGTGGTAAAGGGCAGTGTGACGGATAAACAGGTCATCACCGGCTTTTTAAAGAAAGACAGCGTCACAAACCAGGTGACCATAACCGCTGCGGAAGTGGAGGGAAGTGTTCCTGTCATGACGGAATACGAACCGCTGGGCCAGGCAGAAGGCTGCACCCTGTTAAGCGTCAAGCTGATTACGGGGCGGACGCATCAGATCCGGGCGCATTTGGCCTCCATCGGCCATCCCATTCTCGGTGATTTCAAATACGGCAGCAGTGCGGTCAATGAGGAAGCGAAAAAGCGCTGGAATATCCGGTCACAGATGCTTCATTCCTGTACCGTCACCTTTCCGGAGCTGCCGGAACCGCTTGCTTATCTTTCCGGTAAAACCTTTTCTGCGCCTCTTCCGCAGACCTTCCGGAAGATATGCCGGGATTGGAGTTAGGCTATGGGAACATGGAATACCAGGGGCCTGCGGGGCTCCACACTGGAAGATTTCATCAACCGCAGCAACGACAGCTACCGTGAGAAGAAGCTGGCCTTAATCCAGAAGGTGCCGACTCCGATCACCCCCATCTCCATCGATAAGGAAAGCCGCCACATCACACTGGCCTATTTCGATCAGAAGAGTACGGTAGACTACATCGGCGCCGTACAGGGAATTCCCGTCTGCTTTGATGCCAAGGAATGCGCCGTGGAGACGTTTCCCTTGCATAATATCCACCCGCATCAGATTGCTTTCATGAGGGAATTTGAGGAGCAGGGCGGTATTTCCTTCATTATTCTGTCCTATACGGTGAAAAATGAGGTCTATTACCTTCCTTTCGATGAAATTGACCGTTTCTGGACCAGAATGGAGGAAGGCGGACGCAAAAGCTTCACCTATGAGGAAGTGGATAAGTCCTGGCGGATACGCAGCTGCAGAGACATCTTTGTCCACTATCTGGAGATGATTCAGAAAGATTTGGACAGAAGAGATTGACAAGAGGAGCAGTGTCCCTTATAATAAACTACACGTTATCATGGTAGCACTTTACCATGTGAAAGTAATGAACAGCAACATTCGGAGGAAGCTATGGCAAACAAATTATTACATACGCCGGATGGCGTCCGGGACATTTACGGAGTGGAATGCACCCGGAAGGCAGCGATCCAGAACAGGATCCTGGAGGTTTTTCATCTGTACGGATATCAGGATATCGAAACGCCGACCTTTGAATTCTTTGATATTTTTAACGAATCCCGCGGAAGCGTAAAAGCCAGGGAAATGTTTAAGTTTTTCGACAGGGATAACCATACCCTGGTGCTCCGGCCCGACGAGACGCCGGCCATCGCCAGATGTGTGACCAAGTATTTTACAGAGGAGGATATGCCTCTTCGCCTCTGCTATCTGGAACGCACCTTTATCAACAACACCAGCTACCAGGGACGGCTCAAGGAAGCGGCGCAGACCGGTGTGGAGCTGATTGGAGACGACTCCTCCGACGCAGACGCAGAGATTCTCGCCATGGTCATCCGGGCTCTGAAGGCGGCGGGGCTCACAGAATTCCAGGTAGAACTGGGCGAAGTCGATTTTTTCCGCGGCCTTCTGGAGGAAGCGGGCATGGATGAAGAGATGGAAGAGAGACTCCGTGAACTGATTGAGAACAAGAACTATTTCGGCGTGGAGGAGCTGGTGATGGAACAGCCCATTCCCCAGGAGCTAAAGGAGGCATTCTTAAAGCTTCCTGAGTTGTTCGGTTCTTTAGAGGAGATCCAGGCCGCCAGGGAATTTACCAGGAATCCGCGGGCCCTGCGGGCAATTGACCGGTTAGAGGAGGTCAACCGGATTCTGGAATACTATGACTTATCGGAATACGTTTCCTATGATCTCGGAATGCTGAGCCAGTATCAGTATTACACCGGAATCATTTTCAAGGCTTATACCTACGGAACCGGCGACTATATCGTAAACGGCGGACGGTATGACAAGCTTCTCGTCCAGTTCGGCAAGGACGCGCCGGCTGTAGGCTTCGGAATCTCAGTGGACGACTTAATGCTGGCTTTATCGAGGCAGAAGATCGATACACCGGTCCGGGTAGTGGGCACCATGATTCTCTTCGAACCGGAGTCCAGGGAACAGGCGATTCAGCTGGCAAAGCATTTCCGCGATACCTCCATACCGGTTCAGCTTCAGCTTAAGAAAGCGGGGCGGACGCTGGAAGCCTATCAGTCGTATGCGGCACGCACCACCATTACCAACCTGCTGTATCTGGATGAGAAGGGCTTTTCTGTAAAGATCGTGAATTTGAACTTAAACCGGACGGATGAGGTGCCGCTGTCTGAATACTTAAAATGAGGGATGACATGAGATATTTGACATTTGCCCTGGCAAAGGGCCGTCTGGCAGAACAGTCGCTGGATCTGCTGGAAAAAATAGGAATCACGTGTGAAGAGATGCGGGATAAAAGCTCCCGGAAGCTGATCTTTACAAACGAGGAGCTGGGGATGCGCTTTTTCCTGGCCAAGGCAAGCGATGTGCCCACCTATGTGGAGTACGGCGCCGCCGATATCGGCGTGGTCGGAAAGGATACAATCCTGGAGGAGGGCCGGAAGCTCTATGAGGTAATGAATCTGGGGCTGGGAAGCTGCCGCATGTGTGTCTGCGGCCCGAAAAAGGCGGAAGAGCTTTTAAAGCATCATGAAAGGATCCGGGTGGCCACCAAATATCCGGCCATTGCAAAGGATTACTTTTATAATAAAAAACATCAGACTGTGGAGATCATCAAGCTGAACGGTTCCATCGAGCTGGCTCCCATCGTCGGACTGTCCGAGGTCATTGTGGACATTGTGGAGACGGGAACGACGCTGAAGGAAAACGGCCTGGCGGTGCTGGAGGAAATCTGCCCGCTGTCCGCCCGCATGGTGGTCAACCAGGTGAGCATGAAACGGGAAAACGACCGGATTACCCGGCTGATCCATGATTTGAGGAATTACCTGCAGTCAGCGGACTGATCAAATACCCATATACAAGCCAGGAGGAAAACAGATGAGAATTGTTGCGTTAGACGAAGCGTCCAGAAAGGATATTCTCGTAGATTTGTTAAAGCGGGACCCGAACAATTATACCGCTTATTCAGATACGGTCCAGGAGATTGTGGACACGGTAAAGCGTGACCGCGATGCGGCCGTATTTTCCTATACAGAACAGTTTGACCATGCCGTGATTGACGCTTCGACCATCCGCGTGACGGAGGAAGAGATTGAAGAGGCCATGAGGGCGGTGGAACCGGGCCTTTTAGAAGTCATGAAGCGGTCCATGAAGAATATCCGGGCATTCCATGAGAAGCAGAAGACCTACAGCTGGTTCGACAGCAAACCGGACGGAACGATTCTGGGACAGAAGATCACAGCCCTTTCCAGCGTCGGGGTCTACGTTCCAGGCGGCAAGGCGGCGTATCCGTCCTCCGTTCTTATGAACATCATTCCCGCAGAGGTTGCAGGCGTCGAAAAAATCGTCATGGTAACCCCTCCGGGCAGAGACGGAAAGGTCAATCCCGTGACGCTTACCGCGGCCTATCTTGCCGGGGCGACTGAAGTCTACAAGGTGGGCGGCGCCCAGGCCATTGCAGCACTTGCATTCGGGACAGAATCCATCCCGCGCGTCAATAAGATCGTAGGCCCGGGCAATATCTTCGTCGCGCTGGCGAAGAAGGCGGTCTATGGCCATGTCAGCATCGACAGCATCGCAGGCCCCAGTGAAATCCTGGTGCTGGCGGATGAGAGTGCCAATCCCCGTTTTGTAGCGGCGGATCTCTTATCTCAGGCGGAGCACGATGAACTGGCTTCCGCGATTCTGGTGACCACCAGCATGGAGCTGGCAGAGCGGGTGTCAGAAGAGACGGAGCGCTTTACAAAGGAGCTTTCCCGCTCCGAAATCATTCAAAAATCACTGGATAATTACGGATACATCCTGGTGGCTGACACCATGGCCGACGCCATTGAAACGGTCAATGAGATCGCTCCGGAGCATCTGGAGATCGTGACAAAGAATCCGTTTGAAGACATGACGCGTGTGAAGAATGCAGGCGCCATCTTCATTGGCGAATACAGCTCCGAACCGCTTGGGGATTACTTCGCGGGTCCGAACCACGTGCTTCCGACCAACGGAACGGCCAAGTTTTTCTCCCCGCTGAATGTGGATGATTTCGTGAAGAAGTCCAGCATTATTTACTATTCCAAGGATGCCCTGGAAGCCATCCATGAGGATATCGAGACGTTTGCGGAGGCGGAACAGCTGACCGCGCACGCCAATTCTGTCAGGGTCAGATTTGAAAAGACAAGAGAGGACTAGGATATGGGAAGAACAGCGGAAATAGCAAGGGTGACAAACGAAACGGATATCCGGCTGAAGCTTAACCTGGACGGAACAGGCAAAGCCACGGTACAGACAGGAATCGGTTTCTTTGATCACATGCTGAACAGCTTCGCACGCCACGGTCTGTTTGATCTGGAAGTGGATGTGAAGGGAGATTTGGAGGTGGACACCCACCATACCATCGAGGATACGGGGATCGTGCTGGGAACCGCCATCAAGGAGGCGGTTGGCAGCAAGAAATCCTTAAAACGATACGGGAACATGATTTTACCCATGGATGAATCCCTGATTCTCTGTGCCGTCGATTTATCGGGCCGCCCCTACTTTGTGTTCGACGCGGCGTTCACGGCCGAGCGTGTGGGACAGCTGGAGACCGAGATGGTGAAGGAGTTCTTTTACGCCATTTCCTGTGCGGCAGAAATGAATCTTCACATCAGAAAGCTTTCAGGGGAAAACAACCACCACATCATCGAGGGGATGTTTAAGGCGTTTGCAAAGGCTCTTGACGAGGCGACGCAGACGGATTCCAGGATCACGGACGTATTATCCACGAAAGGAACGCTGTGACCATGGAAGACCAATTGGAGATGCAGGAGGGTATGAGGCGGATCGGACGGCTTCGTTTCCGGATCGGACGCCTTCTGACAGGGATCGCGTGTCTGTCTGCCGCGGCTGCCTTTATCATTGCCTTTTCCCTGCTGGCCTGGTATGATGGAATCCATACCAGGAATACGGCTCCGGAACCGTTTAACGCCTTTCAGGAAAGCAGGGACTGCTCTGTTGACATCCAGCTGCTGGCGGGACCGTTTGCCAGCACACAGGATGATAAACAGACGTTTTACTGGGGATACGGACTGATGATGGAGCCGGTCATGGTTCTTTTTACGGGAGAGCTTCCGGAGGAATGCCGGGCGCTTGTGGAATACACCCACAATCCCGGAATCACAGAAATTCCGGAACCAGTTACCATACGCGGCCGGTCGGTATCCATTGAAAATACGGATATTTACGACTATGCGCTGGAATTCTATCAGACCATGTGGGGACTGGCTCCCATGGAACGGAATGAGTTTAAACAGACGGTGGCTTCCTGCTATCTGGATTCAGCGAAACAGACGTGGTTAAAAAAGCTGCCGTGGTACGGAACACTTCTGGTATTCTTTCTTCCGGTTGTATTTTTCGTCACCGGATTTTCCGAATGCCGGCGATTTGCAGTGCAGAAAAAGCGGGAACAGAAAAGACTGTCTGTCCTGAGCGAAGAAGAGATGCAGACAGCCGTACGTCAGCTTGCCGGTGCCTCGGAATTCGAACCGCGTTCCCGGATCTACGTAACAGCGGACTATGTGATTACGGGGAATTACCAGTTTGATATCATTCCTTATGCACGAATTACTTCCATCGAAGAGACAGGCGGCTTCCTCATAGCGGTTACCGGGGATGGGGCGGCCCATATTCTGCTGTCTTCGGGTCATAAAAAACCGGATCGGATTTCGTGGCTGAACCGGTTGAAAAAAGTCCTGGAAGAGAAAATTATCTATGCTAAGATACAAGGAGAACATTATGCAGTTATATCCGGCAATTGATATGAAGAACGGACAGTGTGTCCGCTTAAAGCAGGGAAAGTTTAAAGAAATTACCGTATATTCCGACTCACCGGAAAAGGTGGCGGCATACTGGGAATCGCAGGGAGCCACTTTTTTGCATCTGGTGGATTTGGACGGCGCACTGGCCGGTTATTCGGTTAATGAAGAAGCCATACGCCGGATCGTTTCCTCCGTCTCCATGCCTGTGGAGATCGGAGGCGGCATCCGTTCAGAAGAGGCCATAGAACGCATGCTGGACTTAGGAGTAAGCCGGGTGATCATCGGCACCAAGGCGGTAGAAAACCCGCTGTTTCTCCGGGACGCAGTGCTCCGGTTCGGCGCAGACCGGATTGTTGCCGGTGTGGATGCGAAGAACGGCCTGGTGGCTGTCGAGGGCTGGGAGAAGCTCAGTGAAATCACCGCCTCAGACTTATGCGGACAGATGAAGGAGTACGGCGTCCGCCATGTCGTCTATACCGATATCTCCAGGGATGGAATGCTTACAGGCCCCAACGTGGAGGCCACAAGAGCCCTTACCGAGGAAACCGGCATGGATATCATCGCTTCCGGCGGCATGTCGTCCATGGACGATTTAAAACGGCTTCATGATGCGGGGGTAAAGGGCGCCATCATTGGAAAAGCTCTGTATGAAAACAGAATCAATCTGAAGGAAGCAGTGAGAGCATTCGAAGGGATTGAAAAAGGAGAATAACGTTATGAAAGAATATAAAAAGGTGATTCCGGGATTCGGGATCCGTGAGGGAAAGGCAGTCCGGCTGTGGGGCCAGGGCTGCTGTGAAGATGACGTTCTCACACTTTCCCGGTATTACGGTGACAGCGGCGCCGATGAACTGTTTCTCTATGATATGGCCGAGACGGATGAGGATCACGAGCGCACCATCGGCCTGATCAAAGAGATTGCCCGGACAGCCGACGTCCCGGTGATTACCGGCGGACGGGTCCGGAGGTTTGAGGATGTAAAAAAATACCTCTATGCAGGTGCAAAGGCCGTATTTCTCAATGCAGGCGTGGATGAAAACGTAGATCTCATGAAGGAGGCTTCCAACCGGTTCGGTGACGACAAGATCTACGCCTGGCTGCCGGATTTTTCTTATCTGGACCGGACGGCGGAATACAGCCAGCTGGGCGCTTCTGTCATGATTCTGGGGACTGCCTGCCCTTCACAGGAGGAGATGGCGCGGTTAGAGGAGAAGGAGGAGATCTTTCTCCTTTCATCAGACCGGCCTGACGCTGTGACGCTCGCCGCCCTGATGGCTTCCGGCCGTGTTTCCGGCGCCATTACCTCCATGACCGGGTCATCCGCTTCCTGTATGGAATTGAAACAGAAGTTAAAAGCAGCCGGAATCCCGGCCGATACGTTTGAAAGCACCGTGGCATGGAAAGACTTTAAGCTGAACTCCGACGGACTTATCCCTGTGATTGTTCAGGATTACAGAACCTCAGAGGTTTTAATGCTGGCTTATATGAATGAGGAATCCTTTGAGGCGACACTTCACAGCGGACTCATGACCTATTACAGCCGAAGCCGCAGAAGCCTGTGGCTGAAGGGGGAGACTTCCGGCCATTACCAGTATGTGAAATCTCTCTCCCTGGACTGCGACAACGATACCATGCTGGCAAAGGTCAATCAGATCGGGGCCGCCTGCCATACGGGCGCACGCAGCTGTTTCTTCCAGACGCTGGTCAAAAAGGAGTATCAGGAGACGAATCCGCTGAAGGTATTTGAAGATGTTTTTGCCGTTATCCTCGACCGGAAGGAGAATCCGAAGGAAGGCTCCTATACCAATTATCTGTTTGATAAGGGCATTGACAAGATTCTGAAAAAGCTGGGGGAAGAGGCGACAGAGATCGTCATCGCCGCCAAGAATCCCGATCCGGAGGAGGTAAAGTACGAGATTTCTGATTTCCTGTACCACATGATGGTTCTGATGGCGGATAAGGGCGTAACCTGGGAGGATATTACGCGGGAACTGGCAAATCGATAAAGGAGGACATGAATGATGTCAGAAGTATTAAATCACTTTTTAAAGTATATATCCTACGATACACAGTCGAAGGAAGATGTGGAAGTTATTCCGAGTACGGAAAAGCAGCGTGTCTTAGCGGAGGTGCTGGCAGAAGAACTGCGCGCCATGCATGCGCAGGACGTGCGTGTGGATCAGAACTCCTACGTATACGCTACCATACCGGCTACCATGGACAAGAAGGTTCCGGTGCTCGGTTTTATCGCTCATATGGATACGGCGCCGGCTTACTCAGGCGCCGGTGTACACCCTCAGATAGTGAAACAGTACGACGGCGGCGATATTGTGATGAACCAGAAGACCGGACTTACCATGAAGACCGCGGATTTTCCGGATCTTTTAAACTACAGGGGGCAGGACATTGTCACCACAGACGGAACCACACTTCTCGGTGCGGATGACAAGGCCGGCGTGGCTGAGATCATGGCGATGGCGGAATACCTTCTGGCCCATCCCGAGATTCCGCATGGAACCATCCGCATCGGCTTCACACCGGATGAGGAAGTGGGGCACGGCGCCGATTTATTTGATGTGGCCGGCTTTGCGGCGGATGCTGCATATACGGTAGACGGCGGTGCTTTAGGTGAACTGGAGTATGAGAACTTCAACGCCGCATCGGCAAAAGTAAACATTCACGGTTCCAGCATTCATCCCGGTTCCTCCAAGGGTAAGATGAGAAATGCGATTCTTATGGCCATGGAATTCCACAACATGCTCCCGGTGTTTGAAAATCCCATGTATACGGAAGGGTATGAAGGATTTTTCCATTTGGACACGATGACCGGATCTGTGGAAGAGGCTCATCTGGACTATATTATCCGCGACTTTGATGAGAAAAAATTTGCAGAAAAGAAGGAATTTATTACCCGGGTCGCTGCCTACTTAAATGAGAGATACGGAAAAGGGACCGTAGAACTGGAACTGAAGGAAAGCTACCGCAACATGAAGGCGATTATCGAGCCGCATATCTATCTGATCGACATTGCAAAAGCAGCCATGGAAGAGACCGGCATCGAACCGATCGTCACTCCGATCCGCGGAGGCACGGACGGCGCACGTCTTTCCTACATGGGCCTTCCGTGTCCGAATCTCTGCACCGGCGGTCATAACTTCCATGGGAAGTATGAGTTTATCCCGGTACAGTCCATGGAAAAGGTGGTAGAGCTTCTGTTAAAGATTGTAGAAAAATTCGCAGAGCGGTAAAGGAGGATTCTTTATGGGAGAACTGGCGAAGCTGCCGAATATCGGCAAAGTATTGGAGGAACAGTTAAATCAGGCCGGTATCACAACTTACGAGGAGTTAAAAGAAATCGGAAGCCGCCAGGCCTGGTTAAAAATCAAGGCCATGGACGATACGGCCTGTCTTCATCGCCTGTATTCGCTGGAAGGAGCCATACTCGGCATAAAGAAAGCAGAGCTCACCACGGAGACGAAGCAGGATTTGAAGGATTTCTTTCACTCTTTTAAGTAAACGCATCATTTAAGGAAACAGGATACAGAATAAAGAACAGCAGTCAACAGGCAGAGTGTGCGATAGCAGAAGGCATACTCTGCCTGTTTTATATCATGTGGATATTCCCCTGTTATGTAAGAAAATTTGCGGTGTCACATTTTCCGGCCTCCTTCATAAGATAACATAAGATAATCTCTTTGCACTGCATTCCATCTGAAAGGATGCGGGATCAACAGTACAAACTGAGCAGGCAATGTCTGATCATGCGACATGAAGCCGGGCCGCTTCGGCGGCAGCAGATGGGTATCAGGCGCATCTGTGGGACAGTAGTATGTTCCACAGGTGCGCTTTTTAGTTTTTATTAGGGAGGTTCCTTATGGACACTGGAAAAAATGGAATCCCGGAGGGCCTTACAACCGCCGGGGCACAAAAGCTGTTGGAACAATACGGAAGAAATGAACTGACTCCGCAAAAGAAGGAAAGCTTTTTTAAGAAAGCGCTCTGCGTCATGGCTGAGCCCATGTTTCTCCTGCTCATGGTCGCGTCGGTTATTTACTTTATTCTGGGGGAACCCCGGGACGGAGCCGTGATGCTCCTGTTTGTTACCGGTATGATCACCATCGATGTGGCGCAGGAATGGAAAACGGACCGTACTCTGCGGGCCCTTAAAAATCTGTCTGCCCCCCGTATCACCGTGCTCCGTGACGGAACCAGGAAGGAGATTGTCAGCACGGAGCTGGTACCGGGGGATATTATGGTACTCTGTGAGGGAGTTAAGATCCCGGCCGACGGCGTTATCTTATCCAGCAGCGATTTTTGTGTGGATGAGTCGTCTCTGACCGGCGAACCCATCCGGGTCTGGAAACACGCCCGGCCTTCCGATACCGTTCCTGCCCGGGCGGAGGAAGAGGGAGAGGGGTACTGGAAGAAGGACTTCTGCTATGCAGGCACACTGGTTATACAGGGCAATGCACTGGTTCTGGTGGAACAGACAGGCACAGCCACCGAATATGGAAAGGCGGGAAGCCGTGTCCTTCAGGCCGAAAAGGTGCTGACTCCGCTTCAAAAACAGACGAAGAGTCTGGTTACGGTCTGTGCCGGCATCGCTGCGCTCCTGTTTCTTCTTGTCAGCGCATTTACCTACGGCAACCTCTCCGGTTATCCGTTTCAGGAGCGGCTGATCAAAAGTATTTTGTCGGGCGTCACCCTGGCGATGGCCATGATACCGGAGGAATTCCCTGTAGTGCTCACAGTATTCCTCTCCATGGGTGCCTGGCGGCTTGCCAGGAAGCATTCCCTGGTGCGCCGTCTGCCGTCGGTAGAGACGCTGGGAGCGGTCTCCGTACTCTGTGTGGATAAGACAGGAACCATAACAAAGAACCATATGGAAGTGAAGGAGCTGTGGCCCTGGAAAACAGACAGCGATGGGCTGGCGCGGCTCATGGGGCTGGCCTGTGAGACTGAGGCGTATGACCCGATGGAAAAAGCCATGCTGGAATTCTGTGATCAATCAGGTTTCCCAAAAGAAGCACTCTTTAGCGGCATACTGCTGAAGGAATACGCGTTTACCAGCGAAACCAGGAGAATGGGGCACGTCTGGGAGTTGGAAGAGAAGCGGATCATCGCCGCAAAAGGGTCTCCGGAGGCGGTTCTTTCTCTCTGTACCATTTCCGCTGAGGATAGAAAGACCGTGGAAGAAAAGATCGAAGAGCTGTCAGGCCGGGGGCTCCGGGTCATTGCCATGGCGTCGGCAGAGCTTTCTCCGAATGAAAAAATCCCGGAATCACTGGAAGAATGCAGCCTGGTGTTTTCAGGGCTTTCAGGACTTTATGATCCGCCCCGTGAAGGCATAAAAGAGGATATCGCCCTCTGCTGGAAAGCAGGAATCCGCATTGTCATGATAACCGGGGACAGCGGTTTCACCGCTGCGGCCATCGCTGCCCAGACCGGAATTGACTGTGAAGGCGGCAGTATCACCGGTGAGATGCTGGACCGAATGACAGACGAAGAGCTCCGGCAGGCGGTAACATCAAGTTCCATCTTTGCGCGGGTCATACCGGAACACAAAATGCGGATTGTTCAGGCCTTAAAAGATAATGGGGAGATCGCCGCCATGACCGGAGACGGAGTCAATGATGCCCCAGCGCTGAAATATGCGGACATTGGAATCGCCATGGGAAAGCGCGGAAGCGAGGTGTCCAGAGAGGCGGCCGATTTAATCCTGATGGATGACAACTTTCACACGATCGTTGAAACCGTGCGGGACGGAAGGAGAATTTACGACAATATCCGAAAGGCGGTAGGCTATATCTTCACCATCCATATTCCCATTGCCCTGGCCTCCCTGGTGGCTTCCGTTCTGGGGATTGTTCCTCAGGACCTCATGTTCCTGCCTGTGCACATTGTATTAATGGAGCTGATGATTGATCCGACCTGTTCGGTGATTCTGGAGCGTCAGCCAGCCGAATCATGCGTCATGTGCAGGCCGCCGCGAAAACGGTCGGAGAAGCTCATTACTCTCTCTTCCCTGACGAAAAGCGTGATTCAGGGGCTTGTCCTTTTCGCAGCCTCCTTCGGAAGCTATTATCTGATGCTCCGGCGGGGAGAGGCGGCGCCACAGGCACGTTCCATGGGGCTTGCCATCGTAATTCTGGGAAATTTATTTCTCGTACTGGTCAACTCATCGGAGTGCGACAGCGCCTGGCGTTCGGCCCGTAAACTGGCACGCGACCGTGTCATGCTGCTGGCGGCTGCCCTGACTCTGCTGCTTCTGGGTGCCAGTCTCTACAGCCCCGTTCATTCGTTTTTAAAGCTGGCTCCCTTAACCGGTATCCGGCTGCTGACGGCTTTTTTCACCTCCGCGGCTTCCGTGTTCTGGTATGAACTGGTCAAGGCAGCAGGAAAGCAAAAACACGGCAGGAAGCAGCCCGTTTAAAGAAGCAGCCGTCTGCGGCGGATAAAATAAACGAATCCAGCCGCATCCGCCAGAATCCAGCCGATCGGTACGGACCACCAGATACCGACGACACCGATCTCCGGTATGGAAGACAGAATATAGGCGAGTGCGACGCGCGTTCCCAGCGAAATAACCGTAAGAACCACAGACATCCCGGGCCTTCCCAGCGCGCGGTAAAGTCCGTACAGCAGGAACAGACAGCCAATGCCGCAGTAAAAAGCGCCTTCAATATGAAGATAGCGGATTCCCTCCGCAATGATTGCCGTCTCCTGCTCATTGACAAACAGAAGCATCAGCGGCCGCGCAAACATCCAGATAACGGCGGAAATTATGAGACAGAACAGGAGGGAGACTAAGACCGCTCCCCGAAATCCGGCATGGATGCGGTCTTTCCTGCCTGCGCCGAAATTCTGGGCGATAAAAGAAGAAAATGCATTGCCAAAATCCTGAACCGGCATGTAGGCAAACGAGTCAATCTTCACAGCCACCGCGAACGCCGCCATCACGGTGGTACCGAAGCTGTTGACCAGTCCCTGTACCATCAGGATTCCAAGATTCATGACGGACTGCTGGACACACGTCAGCACCGAAAATCCGGCAATCTCTTTTAAGCAGGAAAGACGAATCCGGCAGTGCTCCCGCCCAATGCGCAGCCAGGGGCAGGCAAACCAGGAATACACGGCAATTCCGATTCCCGAAACGTACTGGGATATGACGGTAGCTTCCGTAGCTCCGGCAACACCCCGTTTAAGCCCCAGCACGAACCAGAGATCCAGACCGATATTCATCACAGCGGAAACCGCTAAAAACACCAGTGGGATAACGGAATTGCCGACGGCGCGCAAAAGACAGGAGAAGTAATTATAGAGAAACACTGCCGTAATACCGCTGAAAATAACCATCAAATAATCCCGCATCAGTCCCTGTATTTCCTCCGGTACTTTTAAAAGCAGAAGAATCCATCCAATGCTTAAAAAGGCAGCCAGATTAAGCACAGCACAGATCGCCGCAATGAGCAGAAAGGACGTAAAAATACTGTCTTTCAGACCGTCAAAGTCCTTTTGCCCAAACCGTATGGAAAAGACAGCGCTGCTTCCCATACAAAGCCCCAGAAGGATCGATGTAAGAAACGTCATAAGAGTAAACGAGGAGCCCACTGCGGCCAGCGCATCCGGCCCCAGAAAACGTCCCACAATGAGTGTATCCGCAACATTATAGCACTGCTGCAGCAGATTGCCTAAGATCATGGGAACTGCAAAAATCAACATGGTTTTCATCACAGGTCCCCGGGTTAAATCTCCTTTCATAATCGCGCAAACCTTTCTATATGTAATTTATAACTTACGTTTCGTAATAATTATATCGATAAATCGAGGCAGTGTCAATTATTGGATTGCCTTTTAGCGGAAATGATTTTATAATATTAGAAAATGATGACTGAGATTTTGAGAGAGAAGGAGAACACCATGTTTCTTGAAGGCCTGGATGAACTGGATCAGAAGATTGTACAGCTATTGATAAAGAATGCCCGTATGTCCTATTCCGAAATAGGCAGCCTGGTCGGCATCTCACGGGTGGCAGTCAAGATGCGGGTTCAGTCACTGGAAAAGCGGGGCGTGATCGAAGAGTACACTACCATTATCAATCCGCAGAAGATCAGCGGGGCAGTGTCCTGCTATTTCGAGATTGAGACGAAACCGGATACGCTGGGGCAGGTGACAGAGACGCTGCGCCAGAATGAAACCATCACACAGATTTACCGTGTCACCGGAAAGAACAAGCTGCATGTACACGCAGTTGCCGCATCCGGCGAGGAGATGGAACGGCTGATTCAGGAAGTGATAGATCCTCTTCCCGGTGTTGTAAGCAGCAGCTGTAATATGATCCTGTCCAGAATCAAAGATATTAAGGGGCTGCGGCTTTGACCGCTCTGTCCTTCGCAGTGGCAGCGCCGAAAAAAAGATTGTAAAAATCAAAAAAAAAGTGTACAATCATCATGAAAACACTGTCAAAGGGAAGAACAGAAAGGTAGGATACAGATGAGACAGAAAAATGGTGTGATACCCCAGAGAAGGGAATTGACGAAGGACATGGCCGTATGCGGCCTCTTTGCCTCGTTAATCGCGGTCGGGGCTTTTATAAAGATTGTGATTCCGGTTGGTATGGATACGATGAATTTTACGCTGCAGTGGCTGTTTGTACTCCTGGCAGGTCTTTTACTGGGATCGAAACGGGCTTTTTACAGCGTGACGACGTATCTGGTCATCGGCCTGGTAGGATTCCCGGTTTTTGCCCGTGGCGGCGGTCCGGCCTATTTGATCCGGCCGACCTTTGGATTCCTTTTGGGGTTTGCGCTGGCTGCATACGCGATGGGAAAAGTATGTGAGATTCTGCACTCGTCTAAGATCCGGACATGGGTGCTTGCGGCTGCCATCGGTTATGTGATCTATTACGGAACAGGGATCCTGTATTTCTATTTTATTACACATTTTGTTGTCGTTACACCGAACACGGTGGGCTGGGCGGCGATTTTTGCAGTATACTGTCTGCCAACCATGTTTCCGGACGGACTGCTGTGCATCCTCGCCATTATGCTGGCTGCAAGGCTGCGGCCCGTGGTGTCACAGATGCTGTCATAGTACGGTACTGCATATGATTAAAATCAGGAACAGCGGACTCTTAAGGGCTCGCTGTTTTATTAACCGGCCATTTTCTATCCGGCAGCTGCCGGAAATTAAACCAGAATAGAACAGGGACTATCCCATAAACAGAAAGAATGAGGAGCAACTGAATGAGCACGATCATGATTCGCAGCGAAAAAGAAACCGATTACAGCGTGGTAGAAGAAATTACCAGAAAAGCATTTTATAACATTTACGTTCCGGGGGCTACAGAGCATTATCTGGTTCATATCATGCGTCAGCATGAGGATTTCATTCCGGAGCTGGATTTTGTGATTGAGCTGGATGGCAGGGTAATCGGAAATATCATGTATACAAAAGCCAGATTAATTGATGAAGCCGGAACAGAAAAAGAGATTCTCACCTTTGGACCGGTCAGTATTGATCCGGAATATCAGAGGGCAGGGTACGGCAAGCTGCTGCTCGAACATTCCTTTGAACAGGCGGCACGGTTGGGATATGACGTGATTGTCATATTCGGAAGTCCCATGAACTATGTAAGCCGTGGGTTTAAAAGCTGTAAAAAGTATCATATCTGTATTGAGAATGGTAAATATCCGGCAGCAATGATGGTAAAAGAGCTCACTCCCCATGCACTCGACGGCAGGAAATGGTTTTACTACGACAGCCCTGTTATGGCCGTTTCTGAGGAAGAAGCGCAGAAGTATGATGATACGCTGGAAAAGCTGGAAAAGAAATTCCTTCCCAGTCAGGAGGAATTTTATATCATGAGTCACTCGTTTATTGAGTAACGTCCAGGACCTGTCATACCTCTGCAGCACTTCCCTGATCAGAGATGATTACCGCTATGGTTCCGCGAATAATCCAATCCCCGGCGGATTGTAAGTAAAGATAAAAAATAACAGCATCAGGAGGATAACAGCTGCTGCCAGCAGTGTTTCATACTTACCGGCTTTGCTGCCTGGAGTCAGGCGGTAAGCCAGATAAAAGGCGGCCAGCACGCTTATCAGAAACGTCAGAATATCCAGCGACAGAAGATGAAACCCCAAAACTCCGGAATACGTGTAAAAAATAATGGGAATCAGGGCACAGCCGGCCAGATTGCCAAGGGCCAGCGCAGATACGACACCTGGTTCTTCCTTCCGGAGACAGGCAGACATCCACAGAGAGTAAAACAGCATTGGAAAAAACAGCAGTTTCATGTGCTCCCAGGTGGATTCCCCTACCGGAGAAAACAGTCCGGTCAGAAAACAGTTTCCGGAAAACTGATAGAGGAAATGGGAGAGTGTGCCTGTCACAGATACAAAGAGGATTCCGATTAATGTACAGCGTTTGAGACGATTCATAGAAGACCTCTGTAAACAATGGAATTAATCTATCTTATGTAGCCGGAAGCGCTGCTGATCATCGAAAACGATGTTTGAGAAAGTGGGGACTGTGTCAGATGTAAACAACGCAGAATACCCATCGGAAGAATTCCACGGTTCACGCTTGGAAACAGGCCAGGAGGTCTATGCCAGCCAGGCCATACCGGAAAAGCTCTATGTAAAATATGACCGCGGCTTTGGGTTATTTGAGAGATCTGCCGAATAGTGTTGCTTAATACAGGGATATGCCTTATAATTAAGCTTTGTAGCATATTGTTTTATCCCGCATTGCGCAGTTGGGATAATAAGTATTGTTATTTTTTAAGGGGCCTGATTTTCTTCAAAAAAAGGGGTGAAACAGGAGCAAACAGGAGCAGATAAGGATGGAATCCCTCGCTCTTTTCGATTCAGACTGGCCCTTGGCATAAAGTAAAATACTGTGTAAACAGCACATTAAATAAGGAAAAATCATGAGAAAACTAGCGTTAAACGATGAAATACTATTAAGCATTCAACAGCCTGCCCGTTATATCGGCGGTGAGGTAAATACAGTAATGAAAGATTCGGCCAAAGCAGACATCCGCTTTGCCATGTGCTTCCCGGATGTTTACGAGATCGGTATGTCCCATCTCGGCATGCAGATCCTTTACGATATGTTCAACCGCAGGGAAGACATCTATTGTGAACGGGTCTATTCCCCCTGGACAGACTTGGATAAAATCATGAGGGAAAAAAACATCCCGCTGTTCGCCCTGGAATCCCAGGACCCGATCCGCGAATTTGACTTTTTAGGAATCACACTGCAGTATGAGATGTCGTATACAAACATCCTGCAGGTACTGGATCTGGGACATATTCCGCTTCACGCTGCGGACCGGAGTGAGGAAGATCCCATCGTTATCGGCGGCGGTCCGTGTGCCTATAATCCGGAGCCTCTGGCCGACTTCTTCGATATGTTCTATATCGGGGAAGGGGAGACTGTATATTTTGAACTGATGGACTGCTATAAGGAAAATAAGAAGAAGGGCGGAAGCCGCCGCCAGTTTCTGGAACAGGCTGCCGGGATTACAGGTATCTATGTTCCGGCTTTTTACGATGTGGAATACCACGAAGACGGAACCATAAAGAGTTTCCATCCCAATAACAGCCATGCGAAGGAGACCATCACGAAACAGCTGGTCGTCAACATGGACGACGCTTATTATATTGAAGCTCCGGTCGTCCCTTTTATCAAGGCGACTCAGGACCGGGTAGTTCTGGAGATTCAGAGAGGCTGCATCCGAGGCTGCCGTTTCTGTCAGGCGGGCAACGTATACCGCCCGCTTCGGGAGCACAGTCTGGAATATTTAAAAGATTACGCATATAAGATGCTTAAAAGCACCGGACACGAGGAGATATCCTTAAGTTCCTTAAGTTCCAGCGACTATACGTATCTGGAAGGACTTGTGAATTTCTTGATCGATGAATTTAAGGGACAGGGCGTGAATATTTCACTGCCGTCTTTAAGAATCGATGCGTTTTCCTTAGACGTTATGAGCAAGGTCCAGGATGTGAAGAAAAGTTCTCTGACCTTTGCACCGGAGGCGGGTTCCCAGCGGCTGCGCGATGTCATCAATAAGGGATTGACGGAAGAAGTGATCTTACAGGGGGCGAGAGACGCCTTTTACGGCGGCTGGAACCGTGTCAAGCTGTATTTTATGCTGGGACTTCCGACAGAGACAAAGGAAGACATGGAAGGCATAGCAGAGCTCTCCGAAAAGGTGGCGGAAGTCTACTATGAGATTCCCAAGGAGCAGCGAAACGGCAAGGTCAACGTGGTAGCCAGTTCGTCCTTCTTTGTGCCAAAGCCGTTTACTCCGTTCCAGTGGGCGCGTATGTGTACGAAAGAGGAATTTATTGAAAGAGCCTATATCGTCAAGGATAAGTTCCGTCAGATGAAGAATCAGAAAAGTTTAAAGTACAATTACCACGAGGCGGATTTAACCGTATTGGAAGGCGTTCTTGCAAGGGGCGACAGAAAGACCGGCGCACTGATCGAGGAAGCTTATAAAAACGGAGCCATTTATGATTCCTGGTCTGAGTACTTTGATAACCGGATCTGGATGAAGGCATTTGAAACCTGCGGACTTTCCATCGATTTCTATACGACGAGAGAGCGCAGCCTGGAAGAAATATTCCCGTGGGATTTCATCGACGCGGGTGTTTCCAAAGACTTCTTAAAGAGAGAGTGGCAGAATGCCATCGGAGAAAAATTGACGCCAAACTGCCGCCAGAAATGTTCTGCGTGCGGAGCGATGCGTTTTGGAGGAGGTGTCTGCCATGAAGGTAAGAATTAAGTTTTCGAAGCAGGGACCCGTAAAGTTTATCGGCCACCTCGATGTTATGCGTTATTTTCAGAAAGCCATGCGGCGTGCCGCCATCGATATCAAATACAGCGAGGGCTTCAGCCCCCATCAGATTATGTCGTTTGCAGCCCCTCTGGGTCTGGGGCTTACAAGCAACGGAGAGTATATGGACATCGAAGTCAATTCCATGACTGACTGCGAAACCATGAAGAACCAGTTAAATGAAGTGATGGTGGAAGGAATTCAAATTCTGGAATGCCACAAGCTGGAAGACCGGGCGAAAAATGCAATGTCCATCGTAGCGGCCGCAGATTATACCCTTACCTTCCGCGAAGGAAAAGCCCCCTCTGATCCGGAAGCCTTTTTCGAAGGACTGGAGGAATTCTACCGGCAGGACCAGATTATCACTGTAAAGAAGACGAAAAAAGGGGAGCGGGAGATGGACTTAAAGCCCGCCATCTATGAACTTTCCACGGAAGGCGGCCGCATCTTTATGAAGGTTTCCGCCGGAAGCCAGGACAACTTAAAACCGGAGCTGGTCATGGAGACGTACGACCGCTGGCGCGGCGAGTCCTGTCCGGAATTCGCCTTCCTCATTCAGCGTGAAGAGGTCTACGGCAATATCGGAGATGAAGAACTTAAGAATCTGGTACCTCTGGGGCTTATAGGTGAAGCAGTTGAATAAACTTATCATTACGAAATGGAACGGCATGGTCTTAACTATGGTTCAGTCTGAAGGTTCTGCCGTTTCACTGAACCTCGAACCGGGGGAAGAGCGTTCCATTCTCGGCAATATTTATATTGGAAAAGTTAAAAACATTGTAAAAAACATAGGAGCCGCCTTCGTCGAGATCGGAGACGGCTGTATGGGATATTTAAATCTTGCGGACGGTTTCATTCACCACGCGTCCGCAGGCGGAGCGGACGGGAAGTTAAGGGTCGGTGATGAAATCGTCGTTCAGGTTGAACGCGACGCCGTCAAGACTAAGGCGCCCGTCCTTACCGGCAACTTAAACTTTACAGGACGTTACATCGTCCTGACAGCCGGGAAACGGCAGCTGGGATTTTCCTCGAAGCTGTCGGATATGGAGTGGAAGAAACAGATAAAACCCATTCTGGAAGCAGAAAAGGAAGAGGATTTCGGTATTATTGTGAGAACAAATGCGCCGGAAGCCTCTTTTGATGCGATTCTGGAAGAATTAAGAAGCTTAAAGGCACTGTACCGCAAGGTAATGGGAGATGCCGTTCACAGAACCTGCTTAAGTCTCCTTTACCAAACGCCTCCTGCCTATTTAGCAGATATTCGGGACAGCCTTCACGGTTCTCTGGAATCCGTGGTGACGGATGAGCCCGATATCTACGAGGCCATAAAGGTTTATCTGGAAACGTTTCAGCCTGAAGATCTTAAGAAGCTTACGTTCTATGACGATGCCCTGCTGCCTCTGTTCAAGCTTTTCAAGGTGGAAAAAGCCATGGATGAGGCGCTCGGAAAACGGGTCTGGCTGAAATCCGGCGGTTATCTCGTCATCGAGCCCACGGAGGCGCTCTGTGTCATCGATGTCAACACCGGTAAGTATTCCGGTAAAAAGAATCTTCACGATACAATCATGAAGATCAACACGGAAGCGGCCGTCCAAATTGCCCGCCAGCTGCGGCTGCGCAACTTATCGGGAATCATCATCATCGATTTCATCGATATGGAGACGGAAGAGGACCGGCAGGAACTCTTAACAGTATTGTCGAGAGCCTTGTCAAAGGACCCGGTAAAGACGTCAGTCGTGGAGATTACAAAACTGAATCTGGTGGAAGTCACCAGAAAAAAAATACGCAGGCCGTTCCATGAACAGGCCGCGCTTATAAAGGGGAAGGCAGAATCATGAAAATCATAATTGTCGGGTGCGGGAAGGTTGGAACCACCCTGGCCGAGCAGTTAAACAACGAACACCATGACATCACAGTCATCGATAAAAACACATCGGTGATCAATGCGGTCACAGAACGAATCGATGTCATGGGTGTTGTGGGAAATGGTGCGGTTTACAAGGTTCAGATGGAGGCGGGGATTCAGGATACTGATTTGCTCATTGCCACCACCAATTCAGACGAGCTGAATATGCTCTGCTGTCTGATTGCCAAAAAAGCGGGAAACTGCCATACGATTGCGAGAATCCGGAATCCGGAGTACAGTACGGAGACCCGTTATATCCGGGAGGAGTTAGGCCTTTCCATGGCCATCAATCCGGAGATGGCCGCCGCCATGGAGATTTCCAGACTGCTCCGTTTTCCGTCGGCCATCAAGATCGATACGTTCGCCAAGGGCCGGATTGAAATCCTCAAATTTCTCGTTCCCGACCACTCGAAGCTCCATGCCATGAAGGTTCGCGACGTCCTGGACAAACTGCACTGCTCCGTCTTAATCTGCGCAGTGGAGAGGGGAGAGGAGGTCATCATTCCAAGCGGTGATTTCCAGATGCAGTCAGGCGATAAGATCTCCATCATTGCGCCTCCTGCGGAATCCACGGAATTCTTTAAACAGGCCGGAATCATCAATAACACCATCAAAACCGCCATGTTTGTGGGCGGCGGCAAGATTACGTATTACGTGGCAAAGCTTCTGGAAAATACGAAGATTCAGATTAAAATTATAGAACAGAACGTCGAGCGCTGCAACGAGCTCAGCGAGCTGCTGCCGAAAGCCATGATTATCCACGGAGACGGTTCTGATCAGGAGCTGCTTCTGCAGGAGGGCATCCGCCAGACGGAGGCATTCGCATCCCTGACCGGTTTCGACGAGGAAAACATCATGCTGTCCCTGTACGCCGCCAGCCAGTCGAAGGCAAAGCTGATTACCAAGGTCAACAAGATCGCCTTTGAGAATGTCATCAATTCCATGAATCTGGGCAGTGTGATCTATCCGAAGCTGATTACCTCTGATTCCATCTTACAGTATGTGCGCGCCATGCAGAATTCCATGGGAAGCAATGTGGAAACGCTCTATAAGATCGTGGCAAACCGCGCCGAGGCGCTGGAATTCCGCGTGACGAACAATCCGGCCATCGTCGGTATTCCTCTGGAAAAGCTCCGGTTAAAGGACAATCTTCTCGTTGCCTGCATCAACCGCAACGGTAAGATCAGAAGCCCCCGCGGAAAAGACGTGATTGAGGCCGGAGACCGGGTAATCATCGTTACCACCACAACCGGATTAAATGATTTAAAGGATATACTAAAGTAAGAAAAGGCGAAGGAAATGAATAAAAAAATTATCTTCTATCTCCTGGGATGGATTATGAATATGGAAGCCATCTTTATGCTGCTTCCCTGTGCAGTTGCCGTTATTTACCGGGAAAGCAGCGGAATCTGGTTTCTGGCCGTTATGGCCGTATGCGGATCGGCCGGTCTCTTTCTGACACGCAGGAAACCGGATAACATGGTATTCTTCGCCAAAGAGGGTTTTGTCTCTGTCGCGTTAAGCTGGATTGTACTCAGTTTTTTCGGCTCCCTTCCGTTCTATTTAAGCAGGGAAATCCCCCGCTTTGAAGATGCCATGTTCGAGGTGATCTCCGGCTTTACCACCACGGGAGCCAGTATACTGCCGGATGTGGAAAGCCTGTCTCACTGCATGCTCATATGGAGGAGTTTTACACACTGGATCGGAGGCATGGGGGTTCTCGTATTTATCCTCGCAGTTCTGCCTCTGGCCGGCGGCTATAATATGTATCTCATGAAAGCGGAGAGCCCGGGGCCATCTGTCGGCAAACTGGTTCCGAAGGTAAAGTCCACCGCTAAGATTTTATATGGAATTTATTTTTTCATGACAGTCGTGGAGATCCTCCTCCTGCTGGCCGGCGGCATGCCGTTATTCGACTCGCTGGCGACCGGCTTTGGCACGGCCGGTACCGGTGGATTCGGAATCAAAAACAGCAGTATTGCCTATTACGACAGCTATTATCTGCAGGGAGTCATCACCGTATTTATGATACTCTTCGGTATTAACTTTAATGTGTATTACTTATTCCTGGTTCACCATCCAAAGGATGCGCTTCGCTGTGAGGAGGCCAGGGTATATCTGGGTATTATCGGAGTAACCGTACTCCTCATAACGCTCAATATCCGTGGAAGCTTTACCAGTCTGTTTGCCGCATTCCATCACGCAGCCTTCCAGGTTGCCTCCATTATCACGACGACCGGCTTCTCCACCGTAGATTTTGATAAATGGCCGGAATTCTCCAAGGGCCTGCTTGTCGTATTAATGTTTATCGGCGCCTGTGCAGGAAGTACGGGCGGCGGCATCAAGGTCTCCAGAGTGATTATCCTGCTTAAGACGGTAAAAAAGGAATTATTCTCCCTGCTTCATCCGAGAAGCGTCAAGGTCCTGAAGATTGAAGGAAAGCCGGTTGAGCACCAGGTAATCCGGTCCATCAATACCTTTCTGGTGGCCTATCTGGTGATTTTTATCTTCTCAACCATACTGGTGAGCCTCGATAACTTTGATTTTACTACGAATTTTACCGCCGTGGCAGCCACCTTCAACAACATCGGTCCGGGGCTTGGAGCTGTCGGCCCGACCGGCAACTTCTCAGGCTTTTCCGCCCTGTCGAAATGGGTCATGATGTTCGACATGCTGGCCGGGCGTCTGGAGGTGTTCCCGATGCTTTTCCTGTTTGCACCGTCTACATGGAAAAAATAAGGTGTATGGTAACTGAAGCATTTACTTATGGTACAGCCTTCGGTTCACTGCGGAGAGCAGGATTACCAGAACCACATTCACGGCCAGAATACTGATCGCCGCCACAATACCGACACGGTCCGCTGCGCCTCCCACTATCTGCGGTGTCAGAATGCCTCCCATGGCGGATATCGCCGTAAGCACCGACATGCCAAAGGTGGAACCCTGGATCAGCGGCCCTGCGTCTGCAATACAGGTGGGATAGATTCCTGCCAGGAAAAAGCCGAAGCCGGTCAGGGCAAGTGTAATCAGCGGAAGGCTCTTTGTAGAAATTAAAAGGAAAAAGCAGATGCCGCTTCCCAGCGCATTCAGCAGAATGAGGGAGCTGCGCGCCATTTTACCGGAAAGCGCGGCACAGACCATTCGTCCTGCCATGATAACCAGCCAGGTGACCGATACCAGGGTGGCAGCATACGTCTCACTCATGACGCCGGTATTCTGCAGATACGTGACAAACCAGCCGTTGATACAGTTTTCAACCCCAAGATAAAAGAAAAGGATCAGGGCAATACAGTAGAATTGCAGGGATCTTAAGAAACTCCGGCCGGAGCGACGGCCGGAGTTTTTCTTAAACGCCGAATCTCCGGCCCGTTCATTTAACAGACTATAATCCATGGTACCGTAAGAGACTGCAGACGTTGCCGTGACAACAATCAAAAGGCAGACCACCGACCGCCAGCCAAATCCCAGCCGCAGAAAAACTGCAGTCAGAAACGGCGCCAGGAACGCTCCGACAGCAAAGCTGCAGTGCAGAAGATTCAGTTTGCCTGCCGCCCCTTCGTCATAAATATCGTTGACAGCCGCGTTATTGATAATCGTGACAGAACCTCTCACAAGACCGTAGACCAGCATGATGCCATACATGACAGGAAGCGGCGGCAGGAGCGTAAATCCCAGCAGGCAGACCGGCGCCAGGGCTGTCATCAGAGTGATGGAAGCACGTCTTCCCATCACAGGAACCATAGCAGGGAAAAGAAAGCTGGAGAGGAGATTGCCCACCGCCATTACGGACAGTAAGCCTCCCGCGTACAGAAAGCTGATACCGGCCTCCGCGATCACCGACGGCAGGACCGCGCCGATCACCAGCACTGCCATCCCGCTGACCGAATAGCCGTAGCAGCAGCGGATAAAAATTTGTTTTCTTTTATCTGTTTTCATGGGATTCCACTCCTTCTCAAATCAAACTTTTTCCATTATACTAGGAAGAAAGTGGAAAAACAAGGTGAAAAAAACTGTAATTTTTTTGCTGTTTTTGATTTATTTATGTTGACTTTGCATGGGACAAATGGTATTATGATACAGTATGCCGCACAATGAGGTTCAAAAGTTTTCGTGTTTTGCGCGAAGCACCACAGTTGGCGAGTAATGATAATAGGAGGTGCCATATGTACGCGATTATTGCAACAGGTGGTAAGCAGTACAAAGTAGCTGAAGGCGATATCATTAAAGTAGAAAAGCTTGGTGTTGACGCTGGTGAAGCAGTCACATTTGACCAGGTACTGGTTGTAAACAACGGCGAATTAGCAGTTGGATGCCCGACCGTAGCAGGTGCTACCGTAACAGGTACAGTTGTGAAGGAAGGCAAAGCAAAAAAAGTCATCGTTTACAAGTATAAGAGAAAATCCGGATACCATAAGAAAAACGGACACAGACAGGCTTATACCCAGGTTAAGATTGATAAGATCAACGCTTAATTCAGGCAGAGACTATGATTAAAGTAACAGTTTTCGAAGATTCAGACAGAGTGGTACGGGGATTTAAGCTTACAGGACACGCCGGATACGGTGAGGAAGGTCAGGACATTGTCTGTGCTGCCGTTTCAGCCCTGGTATTCTCTGCTTATAACTCGATCGAGACTTTCACGGAAGACGATTTTGAGGGGAGCGCCGATGAACGTTCGGGTGACTTTCAGCTGCGTTTTTCAGGAGAGATCAGTCCGGAATCAAAACTCCTTATGAATTCTCTGGTGCTCGGCCTTACGAATATCATGGAATCATACGGGAAACAATATATTAAAATCCGATTTGAGGAGGTGTAAGTGATGTTAAAGATGAACCTTCAATTCTTCGCTCATAAAAAAGGTGTTGGATCTACAAAGAACGGCAGAGACTCCGAGTCTAAGAGGTTAGGTGCTAAGAGAGCCGATGGTCAGTTCGTATTAGCCGGCAACATTCTCTACAGACAGCGCGGCACTCATATCCATCCAGGTCTTAACGTAGGCCGCGGCGGAGATGATACCCTGTTCGCAACAGTGGACGGCGTTGTCAGATTTGAAAGAAAAGGCAGAGACAAAAAGCAGGTTTCTGTTTATCCAAGAGTAATAAGCGAATAATTAGACCGGCTTCATACCTCACCGTATGAAGCCGTTTCTTTTAAAAAGCCAATGGAAAGGAAACAGGTGAATACATGTTTGCCGATAGAGCAAAAATATTTATAAAATCAGGAAAAGGCGGCGACGGCCACGTCAGCTTCCGACGGGAACTCTATGTCCCCTGCGGCGGTCCCGACGGCGGTGACGGCGGCGAAGGCGGCGATATCATATTTGAAGTGGATGACGGGTTAAATACCTTAAGTGATTTCCGCCAGGTGCGCAAATACGCAGCCCAGGATGGAGAACAGGGAGGCAAGAAACGCTGCCATGGAAAAAACGGCAGTGATCTCATTGTCAAGGTTCCGGAAGGAACGGTTATAAAAGAGTTCGAATCCGGTAAAGTCATAGCCGATATGTCCGGTGAAAACCGGCGGGAAGTCATCTTAAAGGGCGGCCGCGGCGGTCAGGGCAACATGCATTACGCCACTCCAACCATGCAGGCGCCGAAATATGCCCAGCCGGGACAGTCCGGCCAGGAGCTCTGGGTCCAGCTGGAACTCAAGGTTATCGCGGATGTCGGTCTCGTAGGATTTCCGAATGTTGGAAAATCCACGCTGCTCTCCCGTGTCAGTAATGCACGCCCGAAGATTGCCAATTACCATTTCACAACCCTGAATCCACATCTGGGTGTGGTGGATATTGACGGCGGCAAGGGATTTGTTATGGCTGATATTCCTGGCCTGATCGAAGGCGCTTCCGAGGGAGTCGGCCTTGGCCATGATTTCCTCCGCCATATCGAACGGACCCGCGTGCTGGTTCATGTCGTGGATGCCGCATCTACAGAAGGCAGAGATCCGATCGAGGACATTCTGGCCATCAATAAAGAGCTGGAAGCCTACAACCCGGAGCTTATGAAACGGCCGCAGATTATCGCCGCCAACAAAACCGACGTTATTTACGCCGGGGACGAGGATCCGGTAGCAAAGCTGAAGGCTGAATTTGAACCGAAGGGAATTAAGGTTTACCCGATCTCCGCAGTCAGCGGCCAGGGAGTGAAGGAGCTTTTATACGCTGTTTACGATTTACTGCAGACGGTCGATTCCACGCCGGTCATCTTTGAGAAAGAGTTTGACCCGTCGACAATGATTGATCAGACACTGCCGTATACAGTGGAGCGAAACGAAGACGGCATCTATGTCGTAGAAGGACCGCGTATCGAGAAAATGCTGGGATATACGAACCTGGAGTCAGAAAAAGGCTTTTTATTCTTCCAGCGGTTCTTAAAAGAAAACGGAATCCTCGAAGAACTGGAGGAGGCCGGAATCGAAGAAGGCGATACCGTCCGTATGTACGGCCTGGAATTCGACTATTATAAATAGACAAATGATAAAATAGAGAAGTAGTAAGATAGATGGAGGAAATATGACAAGCAAGCAGCGTTCTTATTTAAAGGGCTTAGCAATGACGACAGAGCCCATTTTCCAGATTGGTAAATCCAGCATTACGCCGGAGATTACCGCCGCCATCGCGGAAGCGCTGGAAGCGAGGGAACTGATTAAGATTACAGTATTAAAAAACTGTCTCGACGACGGAAATGCAATCGCCGCAACACTGGCTGAGCGCACCCATTCTGAGGTGGTTCAGGTGATTGGAAGAAAAATTGTCCTTTATAAACCGGCGAAGGAAGAGAAGAAGAGAAAGATTGTTCTTCCATAACCTGTCGTACAGCGTGTCGTAAGGAGTTACGGAATATGGGGAAAATCGGAATCATGGGCGGTACGTTCGACCCGATCCATAACGGCCATCTTCTCCTTGGAGAACAGGCCTATGAGGAATACGGTCTGGACCAGATCTGGTACATGCCGTCGGGACAGCCGCCACACAAAAAGGACCACAACGTGACAGCCGGCCGTATCCGGCTGGATATGACCCGGCTTGCCATGGAGGGCCATGAAGGGTTTACCTGTTCGGATTTTGAAGTCATGCGGAGCGGCAATACCTACACCTCGCAGACTCTTGAAATGCTTCACGGCCTCTATCCCGGCCATACGTTTTATTTCATCATCGGTGCAGATTCCCTCTATGAGATCGAGCACTGGCATGAACCGGAGAAGGTCCTGGCTCAGGCTGTCATCCTGGCGGCGGTGCGGGAATATGAATCGGCAGGCCGCTCCATGGAAAAGCAGATTGCCTATCTTAAAGAAACGTATCAGGCCGACGTCCGCATGCTGCACTGCCGGGAGATCGATATCTCCTCAGCCGAGCTGCGCCGGATGACCGCCCTGGGAGAACCGATCGATGCATTCGTACCCGGGCCGGTGGCCAGGTACATTCAGAAGCATCATTTATATCAGGAGGTAGCGGAATGCAGGAAATCATTGCACAGCTGAGAAGCGCACTAAGTGAAAAGCTGACGCCTTCCAGATACGAACACACCATCAGCGTATCATTTACTGCGGCGGCGCTGGCCATGCGCTATGGCTGCGATTTAGACAAGGCGGAACTGGCCGGCCTGCTCCATGACTGCGCGAAGCATTACAGCAACGATACGATCATCAGGAAATGTGAAAAGCAGAAGATTGCGCTGACGGAGGATGAGAAGAAGGCGCCAGCCGTTCTCCACGCGAAATACGGCGCATGGCTGGCAGAGACGAAATACCATATAACAGATCCGGAGATTCTTTCGGCTATCCGGTGGCACACCACCGGAAGGCCTGGTATGACACTGCTGGAGGAGATCATCTTTACAGCAGATTATATCGAGCCCCGCCGGTACGAGGCCCCCGATTTACCGCTGGTGCGCCCGCTGGCGTTTACGGATCTGAAGGAATGCATCTATCAGATTTTAAAGGACACCCTGGATTATCTGAATGGAAAAGGCTGTTATGTAGATTCCATGACGAATCTGGCATATGATTATTACAGACAGCTTCACGAGGAAAAGAAAGGAAATTAAATTATGAATCATTCTAGCGAGATGGTCAAAGCAGCTTACGCGGCTTTATCCGACAAAAAAGGCGAAGATATCAGTATCATCGATATCCGCAGCGTTTCCGTCATGGCGGATTACTTTATTATAGCAAGCGGTTCCAATTCCAATCAGGTTCAGGCCATGGTAGACAACGTGGAAGAGGAACTTGGCAAGATGGGCTGCACCTGCCGACAGGTGGAAGGCTACCAGTCCGCCAACTGGATTCTTATGGATTACGGTGATATCATTGTACACGTCTTCGACCGGGACAACAGACTCTTCTACGATCTGGAGCGTATCTGGCGGGACGGAAAGAGACTGGATGTCAGCGAACTGGAATAATCGAACGAATAATCGAACAAAACAACGATCAAAGATCAAACCATGCAGTAACAGACAGAACCGGAGAAGAGGTTGACATAAATTAATTATGTCAACCTCTTCTCCGGTTTCTGCCATTTTTATTCGTTTATGAATCACGCAAATTCTAATGGATCCCCAGGCGGAACAATCCGATCACTTTTCCAAGGATCTCCAGGTGATCCACAAGGATGGGTTCCATCTCATCGTTTTCAGGCTGGAGTCGGTAATAGCCGTCCTCTTTGTAAAAGCGCTTCACCGTGGCGGAATCATCAACCAGAGCGACGACAATCTCTCCGTCGTAAGCAGTGGAGCACCGCTCCACGATCAATTGATCCCCGTCGAAAATACCGGCGTTAATCATACTGTTTCCCTTTACGTTCAGCATAAAGGTATCTGCATTCGGAAGCAGCTCCACAGGGATGGGATAATAATTCTCAATATTCTCTTCAGCCAGAAGAGGAACACCGGCGGCCACGGTACCGAGAAGCGGCACGTTCACCACCTCACGCCTTGTTAAGTTAAAGCAGTCGTCAATGATCTCGATCGTTCTGGGCTTGGTGGGGTCTCTTCTTATGTATCCCTTTTCCTCCAGAGTCTCCAAATGAGAATGGACGGAAGAGGTTGACTTCAAATGTACCGCTTCACAGATCTCCCTGACAGCCGGCGGATACCCCTTTTTTAAAATGGTTTCTTTGATATATTCTAAAATTTCCTGCTGTTTTGCTGTAATCTTCTCCTGAGCCATATAACACAGCCTCCTCAATCCTTTTTCTTTCTTTAATAGTAACATATGTTCGAAAAAAATGCAAACCTTTGTTCGAAAAAAATGATTTTCTTTCTTGACAAACATTTGTTCGAGTGGTATGATATTTTCATACAGAACATGTGTTCTGCATTCGTAACAAAAGAGTAACAGGGGGTAATTACAGATGAAAAAAATAATGATTACAATGGCACTAGTTGTTTTGATTCTGTCGAACGTCTGCGGTCATTCTCTGATGAATGCGCTGGCCGATGAAACAGAACTTCCGGAGTCTCAAAAATACTATACCAGCATTGAGATTCAGAAAGGCGATACGCTCTGGGGAATCGCAGATGAGTATGCAGGGAGCTGCAGAATGTCCACTGCTGACTACGTCACTGAATTAAAGAATATGAATGGATTAAAGGAGGATGTAATCCACAGCGGACAGCATCTGACTATCATGTACTGTGTGCCTGTTTCTGAAGTTCTGGCTGAGAGGTGAGAGGTAACGGCAGTGGGAGAAGATCCGCTGCGAATATGTCTTATGATTGTAACGAAAGGAGCGGAAAGCCGCAGCCTGTCATTCATATACACAGGTGAGCACTACACACCTGATTCATAACTGCAGCAAGCACCGGCTTCGTATGATCTGTACTCGAATCAGATCATGCGAAGCCGGTGTTTGTTCATGTATCCTGAGGGCCATTGGTGTATCATCTGTCTGAACCTTTCCTGGTTCCGTAAGAAATTCAGTATTTTATTTTAATTAGTACTTGACATTACATAGTAGTATGTATAATATAGTATTAAAGGAGGACTTAACATGAATGCACAGTTTAAAAAAGGAGTCCTTGAACTGGTGGTGCTGGAGTCCGTTAGAAAAAAGGATATGTACGGATACGAGCTGGTAGAAGAGGTATCCAAGGTCATCGATGTGAATGAGGGGACGATTTATCCGCTTTTGAAGCGTCTGACCAACGAGCACTATTTTGAGACCTATCTGCGGGAGTCCACGGAAGGGCCGCCGCGGAAATATTACCATTTAACTGCTGCCGGAGTCCTCTACCGGGAGAAGCTGGAGCAGGAGTGGAACGAATTTCAGCAGCGGGTATGTACATTTTTAAAGGAGCAGAAGGATGAATAAAAACGAATTTTTAGAAGAATTAAACCGGCATCTCCTCGTCCTTGAAGATGAGGAACAGCAGGATATTCTGGAAGAACTTTTTTTACAGCCATTCGGGTAATCCCACTAAGATTATACCGGATGAGACGGTTCCGGAGAATACCGTTCGTTTTCAGATCACCTATAATGAGCAGGCGGTCTCTCCCTACTTAAGAGATTCGGAGCAGGAATCAGAGGATCCGTTTGTGGGAATTGAATTCGCCTACCTTCAGAATGATATGGAACTCTTTCTGGCGGGCAAGGAACAGCTTCTCGATGATATCAAAAACAGACGGATCGGATCTTACGAAACGGTATCCGTAGACCGCATACGTATTTTCGTCAATCCGGCGTCTGCAGATCTCGTGATCATGGATTAATTCAGTGGTGATTCAGGAGAACAGCCATTGATCAAAAACATATATTCCGAAAAGAAAAGTACCAGAGATACAAAAAAACGTGTGACGGCCTGCTGTATCCGGTACTTTTCTTTATCGGCAGATCAAGTGTTTCATGATATTATCACGTCAAATACTGTTTATATTTCTCTCTGTCGCCCTCCCGGCAGCTGACAGTCAGACAGACTCCCTGTTCCTGATACTCCTGGCTGTGAACCATAGCGCGGCTGTTAAAATAGTGTACCACGTTTCCGTTTTCATAAGGAATCAAAAAACGAGCCTCCTGATATTCAGAAAAGAGAATCTGTTCCATCATACGCAGCAGCTCCGGAATTCCGATGCCGTATTTGGCAGACATATAGATCCGGTTCCCGGAAATTTTAGGGAGAGTTTCCCTCTCCATAACGGAATCGGCCTTGTTCATAATATAGATTCGGGGAATATCACCGGCTCCCAGTTCCTTCAGTGTCTCCTCTGTTACTTCCATCTGTTCTTTGTAGTGCTCATCTGAAAAATCCACTACGTGAAGCAGCAGATCCGCATAGCGAATCTCCTCCAGCGTGGAGCGGAACGCCTTTACCAGGCTGTGTGGAAGCCTGCTGATAAATCCAACCGTATCAGACAGCAGAAAATCCTGGCTGCCGTTCGGCGAGATCTTTCGAACCGTGGTATCCAGAGTGGCAAAAAGCATATCCTTCGCCATGACCATCTTTTCTTCTTTTCCATTTGACAGCTCCACCAGTTTGTTCAGGAGAGTGGACTTACCCGCATTCGTATATCCAACCAGGGCGGCCTGGGGACAGGTTCCACGGCTTCGCTTTCTTCTCTGAACATTTCGTTCCTGCTCCATCCGTTCCAGTTCACGTCTTAATTCACTGATCCGCCCCTCAATTTTACGCCGGTCAAGCTCAATCTGCTTTTCACCGGATCCCTTGTTGCTTAGAGAACCGCTGGCTCCGCCCTGGCGGCCCAGAGAGTCTCTGAGCCCCATAAGCCGGGGCAGCATGTACTGGAGCCGGGCCGATTCCACCTGCATCCGTGCCTCTTTGGTCTGGGCTCTCCGTGAAAATATCTCCAGGATCAGATACGTGCGGTCCCATACGGGCACATCGATCTCTCTCTGCAGGTTTTTAAGCTGGGAAGGGGACAGGGTATCGTTAAATACCACATAGTCAGCGCGAAGTGTTTCCGCCGCCTCCCGAATCTCCCCAACCTTACCGGAACCAATATAGTAAGCGGCATTTATACTGGCCAGATTCTGGTCGATCCTGGCCACTGGTTCCATGTCACAGGCCTTTACCAGATTGTTCAGTTCTTTCATGGATACTTCAAAATCTTGATTCTCATTTAAGCGTACCCCTGCCAGAAGAGCGCGGGGTCTTATGGTCTCATTTAATTGTTTCATATAGTATTCAGCCTCCTTGCTGCGGCATTGTGGTAATTTCAGGTACAAAAAAAGAGATTGTATCTTTGCCAAAACGGCAGACTAAGACACAAAAAACTGTTCCGGTTATCAACACATACAAACCACACAAACCAGGCGTACCGGCAAATGCTTACGGTACTGCACGGTTATGGCGTTGTACATGGTGTCTTATAACGAACAGTTTACTATCTTAATCTAATATACAATCTCTCAGACCTCTGATTTCTATAATTTTCTTTCTGTTGTTCCTGAAATTACCTGACTTGATCATAAGCGTTTCACATCATTCTGTCAAGTATTTTTTCAAAAAGCAGGGAAAAGGCTTGATAGTTTGAGTACAAAATGTTATCATACACTTAGAGTACAAATTGTAATCTTATATGAGGAGGCTGAAAATCTTGCATCAAATAACGGAATATGAATTGGAACTGATGAAAATCATATGGGCAAACGGCAATAAAGCTTTATATGCAGATATTGCAAAAGCACTGGAGGACAGGGGTACGCCCTGGACGAAAAATACAATTATTACATTATCTTCCAGACTGATTGCCAAAGGGTTTTTGAAAACGGCCAAGATCGGGCGCCGAAATGAATATATCGCCATCGTTTCCGAATCGTCGTATCAGACGGCACAGGCGGAGACCTTCCTGGAGAAAATCTATGAGGGCAATGCAAAAGGGCTTGTATCCACATTAATTGAAAAGGATCTGCTTTCTGCTGAAGATATGGAAGATTTGAGAAGATATTGGGAGGGGGGAGAGAGCGGTAAATGACCGAGATCCTAAAAACCGTGTTGTCCCTTTCCCTGTCCGGCTCCCTGTTAATACTCCTTCTGTTTATGCTCCGGCCGGTGATTAAGGCGCGGCTGAGCAAGCGGTGGCAATACTATATTTGGCTGGTAGTCGCCGCCCGTCTGATGCTGCCTTTTGCACCGGAAGAAAACTTCATGGGAACATTTTTTCAAGGAATTGACAGGGCCGTCACGCAGACAGAGTTGGCGGCTCCAACCGGACAGCAGACCGCCGTGGCCGGTATTTCTTCAGCGGAATACAAAACTGACGGATCCAAAAAGCTGCATCACGAACAAAGAACCCCCATGAAATCCGCCGGCATTCTGGCACGAATCGTATCATCGGCCATGTGGAAACATCTGTGGCCCGGCTGGTTCGCCATTGCTCTCATCCTGTTAATTCGGAAAATCACGATCTACCAGGACTTTGTAAAATATATTCGGGCCGGCAGCGAAGAAGCAGGAGATATCGACCTGTTGGAGCGTTTTGGAAAACTTGTGGAAAAAAGCAGGGTGAAAAATACGGTGGAGTTTTGCACGAACAGCCTCATTTCATCACCGTTACTCATCGGATTTTTCCATCCCTGTATCGTACTTCCGACAGCCGACTTATCATCCTCCGATTTTGAATATACGATTCTGCATGAATTGACGCACTATAAACGACGGGATATGTTTTATAAGTGGCTGATACAGTTAATTGTGTGCGTGCATTGGTTTAATCCGCTTGTTTACCTGATGAGACGTGAAATCGACCGGGCCTGTGAGCTGTCCTGCGACGAAGCTGTCATAAAGACCCTTGACCCGGGCGGGCGGAAAGCCTATGGAGATACCTTACTGCATGCTATGGGGGCCGGAGGACGTTACAGGGATTCTCTTGCCTCCGTGACGCTCAACGAAAGCAGGGAATTATTGAAAGAGAGGTTAGATGCAATTATGAGATTTAAAAGAACAACTCGCTTAACTGCGGCAGTTTCGGCTGCCCTGGTTTTAGTATTGAGTTTTACTGCAGCTGTGACCGGTGCTTATGCGGCTTCTCCTGATGCAGAAAATACAGTGGTAATAAATCTGAGCAATGAGGGGCAGCACAGTGTGATACATTCCTCAAGCTTTGAGGCAAAGGACGGACAGATTCTGACCCTGAAAATCACCTCTTCCATAAAGGGGGCTGCGGATTTATTTTTATTCTCTCCCTCCAATCAGGAACAGCGCATTCCGATCGGAGGCAACAGTGAGACAAAGACAATCCCATTATCGGAGGGCAGATGGTCTTACAACTGCACAGGTTTTTTCGACAGCGGAAATATCTCCATAGTGGGTACGTTATCCTCTGCACAGTCTGCGGCGGCAGGAGCGGCGGGAGATGCCCCCTCCGGCCTTACTGTAACCGATCCCGATCCAAATGATATGATTGTAATAGATTTAAGCGATGAGGGGCAAAAATGCATTGTGCATTCCTCTGGCTTTGAGGCAAAAGACGGACAGATTCTGACCCTGGAAATTACATCTTCCATAAACGGCAGCGTAGATTTGTTTTTATTTTCTCCGTCCAACCAGGAGCAGCGCATTACCATGGGCGGCAGCAGCGAAACCAAAACCATTCCTTTATCAGAAGGCAGATGGTCCTACAACTGCACAGGCTTTTTCGACAGTGGAACTATCTCTATAGTAGGGACTTTACAGTAAATCTTCAGCATATAAATATTCTCCTCTGTTAAAAACGGAAGAGAGAATTGGATCGATTCCGACCAAATTCTCTCTTCCTGACCCTGACTCCAAAGATCCATAGATACTGATACGATTCTCAGTCCTCACGAAGCCGTACCTTATTCCGCGCACTGCGCCGCCGCTCATCTTCAAGAGCAGCATAATGTTTTTTCGTCGTATTAACATCCGCGTGCCCCAGCACATCCGCGACCAGGTAAATGTCATTGGTCTCCTTATACAAATTAGTTCCATAGGTGCTGCGCAGTTTATGAGGCGTAATTTTCTTTAAAGGTGTCACGATCCGCGCATATTTTTTAACCAGATTTTCCACGCTGCGAACAGCCAGCCTTTTTCTCTGAAGGGACAAAAACAGTGCCGATTCGTGGCCTTCCTCCGCAATGATCATTTTCCGTTCTTCCAGATAATCATTCAGAGCGTCTTCAACCTCAGAACCGAAATACACGGTTACTTCCTTTCCGCCCTTTCTGTGAATCCGGATTCCGCCATTTTTAAAGTCTACGTCGTCAATATCCAGGCCAACACACTCGGACACACGGATTCCGGTCCCCAGCATCAGCGTAAGCAGCGCCAAATCACGCAGCTTCGTCTTCTCATGATAGCTTTTCTGTTTCTCCGTAAGCGCCTCCCCTTTTTCCACTTCATCGAGGAGAAGAGCAACCTCATCCACGTCGAGACGGATTATCTCCTTTTCATGGAGTTTCGGGAGCTGCACTAAAGCGGCCGGGTTGTTTACAAGCCGTTCATTTCGGTAATAATAGTTGAAGAAGCTCTTCAAGGAAGAAATTTTCCGCATAATTCCACGTTCCTTGTTGGTTATCTCCTGATTCTTATCATTGAAACGGTATTTTAGGTACTCCATATATTCTTCCATATCTACAAGCTTCAGATTGTCGAGATGATCCAGACTGATATCCTTCATATCCATCTTCGCAATCACAGGATTCTCTTTCAGAAGAAAATCGAAGAATACCTTTAAATCATACGCATAGGCAATTCTGGTCCTGGAAGAGGTGCGTGGCTCGATTCCGCGAAAGAAATCGGCGCAGAAGGGCGGAAGTTCCCGGATCAGTTCCCTTAGATGCTTGACATTCTCAATATCTCTCTGCTGATGGTAGGAGAGTGTGTTCATGACAGCTGCCCCCTTTCCGGCCATCCCTCAATCGTTCCATCGACAATTGCATGGAAGAGACGGTCCTTAACGCCAGGATTTTCCTGCTCCAATGTTTTCGTTAATTTTTTAACATATTCCCGTTTTGTATGACCATCCACCGGACACGGATTTTTGCATACGGGTAAATCGTATTTATTCTTAAAGCCAATCACGTCAGCCTCCTTCACGTAGATCATAGGACGGATCACGGTCAATCCCGTGCGGTCCAAATACGTGCTGGGCGAAAATGCGTAAAACCGGCCTTCATAAATCAACGACAACAACATGGTTTCAATCAAATCCTCACGGTGATGCGCATATGCAATTTTGTTGCAGCCAAGCTTGATGGCAGCATCATTTAAAGCACCTTTGCGGAGTTTCGCACAGAGTGCGCATGGATTAGATTCTTTGCGCGTCTCAAACAATATTTTTCCAATTTCCGTAGAAACTATCGTATAGGGAACGGAAAATCGCTCACAGAGTTCTTTAACAGGAGATAAGTCAAAGTCTCCAAAGCCTAAATCCACCGTAATGGCTGATAATTCAAAATGCTTTGGATAAAATTGTTTTAACCCCTGCAGCGCATATAACAAAGTAAGGCTGTCTTTACCGCCGGATATACCGACAGCAATGTGATCGCCGTCCTCAATCAGATGGTAGTAGTCGATCGCCTGGCGGGTGAGACTGTATAGCCGTTGAAGTTTCATGTAAAATGGCTCCTTTATGTAATTGGTGTAAAACGGTGCTTTTGAACGTCAACTATTCGTTAAAGTGTTGTTTCGCGCATAGTTTGAAATCGCTCTCTTTATCGTACCATGGTTTCAATTGGTTTTCAACTATTCGTAAAAAATATTTTTCCCTACCGAATAACTGATCCATCTTTCGTTTTCCTCCACTGCCACCTGCGCCTCGTGCTGATCATGGTTAAACACAACCAGGCCTCATCTCGAAAAATAATCTCATCTGTGTATATGCATAGCGCATGCCGGAATTATCATCGATAAAGCAATTATTCATTCAAGTTCAAAGGCCGGGCTGATCAGGCAGCCCGGCCCTCAGCTTTTCTCATCCCAATCCCAATATCTCCAGCAGTTCCCTGTGAGGCCGCCCGGCGTCCGCCTGAAAGATATTAATATGGTTCTGGTCTCCGCTTCTGTCCGTAAATGCCGGGAACAAAAATCCACATTCCGGTTTTCCCGGCTCATATTCCCCAGTCATCGGACAGATGGCACAGATCATATATTCAAACACTTCCTCTGACTCCCACTGCCGTTCCCCGTCAGACCCCTTTGCCGGAATGTCGTATCGGTCATGAAAGACAAGTATCGCATACGGTTCATTCTTATGGTATTTTTCCATGATCAGGTCGTAAAAAGTGTCCATCAGGGCATCATTCTTTAATCCGCACTCATTCATCGCCATAAGCAGCTGCCACATACTCCCCGGTTTCCGCATGTCTTGTGTAAATTCATACTTTTTCAGATTAACATTTGTCGCTGAGAACGGGATCTCCTTTGCCAGTTTCAGCTTTTTTGTCCTCTCCGGAGCCGGGACTTTCAGGAAATTCGTATTAAAACTCCCCTCAAAATCCCCATCTCTGTCTACATAGCAGCCTGCAATCCTCGTAAAGGAGGTTCTCGCAAGGGTCATACGCCTTGTCAGTTCCAGCATATCGTCTCTGTTTATCATGTTCTGTCTATTACCTTTCCAATGCCTTTCTGCCTTTTTATTCTTATTCTGTTTCCTTCCGCCTATGCTTTTATGGTAAACACCGGTTCCATTCTCGCCACCAGGCCGGCCATACCATGATCTGCATGAACCTTCACCACTTTGTCGATGTCCTTATAGGCATAGGGAGCCTCAGAACGGAGGGACTCCTCCCATTTCTTTAAGATATCGTTCCGTCCCTTTAAATCACTTCTGTTAGGGTCAATGGGAGTTACGATGTGAAACTTCTTCATAAATTCCTGGAATTCACGGTCACTGCCATGGATCGCCTCCCCCCTGGACAGTCTTCGTCCGGCGCCATGACTTGCGCTCCATAAAGCGTCCGGATTTCCCATGCCTCTTAACAGATAGCTGGAACTTCCCATGGAACCCGGAATCATCACCGGTTCCCCATAATAAGCGAAAGGAGTTCCCTCCATCTCAGCCATTCCTCTGGCCGAGCATGCGCCTTTCCTGTGAATATAGGATTTTCTCCCCTCCGACTCCTTCTCCCAGATAAAATTATGGGGTGAGTCGTACAGAAGCTTCATCTCAAACGGATGCACCCTGTTTTCGACGGCATTCTGAAGCATCAGTCCCAGGAACATCCGGTTGGCAAATCCAAAATTAGCGGCGTTGCCGGTAGTGCTGCGGAAACGACGCCATTCCCTGCCCTCTCCCTCTCCTTCGGGCAAAAGATAAATTCCATTATCCGGATGGGGAATGAGCTTCGGATACAGCCCTCTTGTTATCATCTGGCTGATTCTGCCGCTCTGATGGCCAATCATCAGCGAGCCTGTATGGATCATAAGGAGAATGGCACCTCTCTTTATTCCCCACGCATTGGCAGTCTGCCCGTCATAGATCTCAGCCACGCGCTGCATCTCCACGAAATGATTGCCGCCCCCTATGGAGCCGATCTGATCGTCATAGGTCAGTGTATGGGCGTCACCGATAAAATCCTCCAGTCCTTCCGTCTCTTCGGCCCACAGGCTTCCTTTGAACGCAGTACGCTCCAGTTCCTCTTCCTGTTCCTCTCGATCGTAGAACCTCCAGATTCCCGTTCCAGCTGCCTCTCCGGAGGTTTCCAGAAGACCGGTGAGCCCCTCTCTCAGCATGGCCTCCCTCTGAATCCCATTCATGGCAATCCCGCGTCCGCCCTCAAAGAAAATACGCCGGATCTCTGGCAGCAGAACAGACAGCTTCCCTTCCAGCTCCTCTTCCTTCAGGTCTGTGGTATACAGTCTCATCCCACAGTTAATATCATTGCCCATAGCCTGGGGGATCACAAAGCCCTCTGTCATCAGTACCGTACCGATGGGAATTCCGGCTCCCTTGTGGAAATCCGGTGTCACAGCGGCCTTTCTCACGGCGCTGTCCGGATTCTTAAAAAAAGAGCCCGCTTTCTTCATGCATTCCACGGTATGCTCCAGCTCCATCATACGGTTCAGCTCATCCAGCGCTTTTTTATCCGGTTTCGTTCCTTCCGGAAGAAAAACAGACACGCCGCAGGACCGGTTTTCAAAATTCAATTTTAATTCCATGTTATTCGCTTTCTTGCCTTCTCTTGTTTCATGTGGTAAAAGGCACCGGTCATAGCTGACCGATGCCCTTGCAAAGTATTCCGGTTCATCCTTACTTCTGACCCAGAAGAATATCCTTCTTATCAAGAATCGCTTCCACCGCAGCGCAGGCCGGGCAGTCACAGTATTTTGCTCCGGCGGCTTTGATCTCTCTTGCATGAGCCGCAACCTCCAGGGCCTTATCCGCACCAAAAACCTGGGCGCCATGTTCGATTCTGCGAAACCGATCAAACCGTCAATCGGCATGATATCTGCTTCCAGTTCTTCCACATACTTCTTTGTCTCTTCCGCTTCCCGGTCAGTGCCAACCGCATCAAGCCAGGCCTGGGCTGCGGCCTTTGCCTCACTGCTGCACGTTGACGCACTCATTAATTCCTTTGACTTTTCAACAACAAAATCCAATCCGTTTTTATCCATAACTGACGCCTCTCTTTCTCACAAAATTTATCTATAGCTTACCATAATTATCGATTCTTTGCAATGTCACTGCTGCATTTCACTGATTTTCTGAATCGTCTGTGACTGAGTCAGCCACTGCCCCCACTCATACCCGTCTCTGGCCTTCGAGGTATCATAGACCGCATTGAAAGCCTGACTGTATTCCTCACGGGACATCGGCGTCCCATTCCATTCATACTGATAGATAACATTCCCGTCTTCATCGAATTCAAGGTTGGAACGATCCCCTGCGCCATAGTAACCGCTGGCGATCAGAGATAACCGGCCATCTGTCAGGCTGTATACCAGATCGTAATAGTAGTCCATACTCCCCTCGGAGTTACAGAGAAGATTTTCTTTTTCAATATAACTGAAATAAAGCCGGTTCAGCTGGTTTTCAACCACTTGGCCGCCATCCCAGGCCGCAATCATGCAGCCAACCGCTTCACTGTTTCCAATCTTCACCAGCTCCGGGATGTCGTCATCATCGATATAGATCAGCTGATAGCCGTCCCACTCTTCCTCGTCCTGTGCCTGAATATAATCGATGTATGCCTGTTTCCAGCCGGAGGGTGCTTCACTCTTCTTTCCCGCCCCCAGAAATCCCAGGACGGACTGAACAGTCTTTTCCGCAAGCGCGGCATCCGCATCCTTTGACAGCCCCTTCTCCAGAGTGAACGTTCCGCTCTCACTCCCCTGATAGATTCTCACCTCGGAATAGACAGCGCCTGCTGCCGTCTCTGACACAGACAGATAGCTGCAGATAATAATAATGTCACTGTATCCGTCGCTGTTATAGTCCGGAAATGACACCGCCTTTACCTTTTGCAGCCGTTCCCCTTCCCGTATATTGTCTCTGCTGATACCTTCTAAAACCGCAATGGTCCTGTCTCCGTCCTTCAGCTCAAAGATGGCGTCTGCAAAGGAATTTGCCCTGTCCTCCGGTTCAAAGGAGACGAAGGTTACCTCTCCCAAAGGATTTAAGTTCGCTTCAAATGTCTGGTCCTCTATGATCCGGTACCCGTTCTCCGCACCGTCTGAAGAAAGAGTCTCACTCTCTGGCCTGCGGTCATGATCCCCCGCGGATTGCTCCTCTTCCGCCTGTGATGTGACTGTAGTTTCAATATCCTGTATCTTTTCCTTCTGTCCGCATGCAGTCAGTACTCCGCAAAGAGCAATACAGGCCGCTGCTGCTATCCATCTGTCATTTCTGCTTTTCATGTATTTTCCTCTTACCTCTCGCAAGAATGCTTCTGTTATGTTACAATACCAGACAGAACGACTCCCCGGCGGTTATGTGCCGGGAAGAACATTACTATCTTTATTTGGAGGTTCCATATGAAAAAATGGGAAGTAATCCGCGAATTTACAATGATAACCGCAGCCACCATCATCGTGGCTGCCGCCGTATTCTTTTTTCTGATCCCCAGCCATGTGTCAGTGGGAAGCATCTCCGGTCTGGCTATCGTACTGGGCAATTTTATCCCGCTGAACATTTCGGCCATCACCCTTGTATTAAACATCCTTCTTCTGATCCTGGGGTTTCTGTTCATCGGCAGGGAGTTCGGTGCAAAGACCGTATATACCTCACTTCTGCTTCCTGTAATCCTGGGTGTGTTTGAGTTGATTTTCCCCAATAATCAGTCGATCACAAATGATGCATTTCTGGACATGCTCTGCTACATTTTTGTGGTAAGCATCGGACTTGCCATGCTGTTTAACCGGAACGCATCGTCCGGCGGCCTGGACATTGCTGCAAAATTTCTGAATAAATATTTTCACATGGATTTAGGCAAAGCCATGTCCCTGGCCGGCATGTGCGTAGCGCTGTCCTCCGCCCTGGTTTACGATAAGAAAATCGTGGTGCTGAGCGTACTGGGAACGTATTTAAACGGCATTGTACTGGATCACTTCATCTTCGGCTTCAACTTAAAGAAACGAGTATGTATCATCTCGAAACACGAGGAAGAAATCCGGGACTTCATCTTAAACCAGCTCCACAGCGGAGCCACCATCTATGAAGCCATCGGCGCCTACGATCACCAGCCGAAAAAAGAGATCATCACCATCGTTGACAAAAATGAGTATGCCCTGCTGATGTCCTATATCATGAAAACGGACAAAAATGCATTTGTCACAGTTTATACCGTCAACGAGATCATCTACCGGCCCAAGCGCTGAAACGGCCGCGTTGCGGAATACTCCGCTGCACTTTAACCCGCAGCAGCCTCGCCTTCCCGCATTTTTCTGAAAATCCGGGCCAGCATCCATACTGCCGTGATTCCCAGGACAAACTCCGCCGTAAACTGGGCGTATGCCAGACCGTAAAGCGGAAATAAGTAATTGAGTGCATAGAGCGCCGGAATCTCCAGGATAATCTTACGGAGCACCGCAAAGGTAAGAGCCGCTTTGCCCATACCGACCGCCTGAAATACACCGACGGCAAGGAAATCCATACAGAGAAACGGAAGCGCAAGGCAGAAGCCCCGCAGGAATCTCGTTCCATAGGCAATAATGGCCTCATTGTTCATGAAGGCTCTGGTCAGACTTCCCGCTCCGATATAATAGCACAGAGACACTACGAACAGAAACGGAAGCAGTGTTTTCACGGTAAATAGAACTGCCTCCTTCATTCGTTTTCGATTCCCGCTGGCATAACAGTAGCTGACCAGCGGCATAATTCCCTGGGAAAACCCAAGTGCTATCTGCATCGGCACCATGTTGATCTTCTGTGTGATCCCCATGGCCGCCACCGCGTCGGCGCCGTAGGAAGAGGTGAAATTATTCAGAATCGTCATTCCGGTCACGTTAAACAGGTTCTGGATGGCTGCCGGGATTCCCACGCCGCACACGCCGAGAATAATAGCCTTCTTCATGCGGAAATTCTTCGGAAGAATACAGATAAAAGTATTCGATCTGCGCACATAAAGCAGGATAAAAAAGTAGATACAGGCCACACAGTTGGATAAAAATGTGGCGAGTCCCGCTCCGGCGGCTCCCATGTTAAACCCCCACGGGAGAATAAAAATCGGATCGAGGATTATATTTAACAGACAGCCGCTCATGGTTCCGATGCTGGCATGGAGCGCTGCCCCCTCTGATCTCACCAGGTATGCCATAACCACGTTCAGTATAGCGGGCGCCGCGCCGAAGGACACAGTCCATTTTAAATACTCCTCCGTAGCCTGAGCCGTATTCACGTCGGCGCCTAACAACGTCAGCAGAGGCTGCTGAAAGATGGTACAGGCAAAAGAAAGCAGGAAACCGCAGATCAGCGCACAGTAGAATCCAAAGGCAGAGCTCTGGCGGACCGTATCGTAGTCCTTCCGTCCCAGCGCCCGGCTCATCATGCTGGAGCTGCCCACGCCAAACAGATTGTTGACTGCGTTAAACGCAAGCAGAACCGGCGCAGCCAGCGTAACTGCTGCATTCTGCACCGGATTGTTCATCATTCCGACGAAATAAGTATCCGCCAGATTATAGATTACCATAACCAGGGAACTTAAAATAGTCGGAACTGCCAGCTTCATAACCGCCTTCGGCACCGGCATCTGCTCAAATAAAGCGGTCTTTTGATTGTCTATCACTCTCTTCTGCCTCCTAAATCGTCATGAGCGTCTTCACACATCAGTGTCACTCCTCCTTTCCAAAAATAAAATCATACAGAGTCTGATACAGCCGTTCCGGTTCTATGGGTTTTGCCAGGTGCGCATTCATCCCCGCCGCCCTGCTCTTTTCAATATCGTCGTCAAAGGCATTGGCCGTCATGGCAATAATCGGAATATCCCTGGCGTCCGGATTGCTTAGATGGCGGATATTGACGGTAGCAGACAAACCGTCCATAATCGGCATCCGGATATCCATTAAGATGGCATCGTAGTATCCCGGCTCCGATTTGCTGAATATCTCCAGCGCGCGCAGTCCGTTTTCCGCCGTATCCACTGCGAAGCCCTGGTCAGTGAGCAGCAGCGCCGCCACCTCGGTATTGATCGCATTATCTTCCACCAGAAGCACACGTTTTCCGGAGAAATCAAAGTCAAAGCCGGCGGCCTCCTGTTCCTGCTCTTCCTTCTCTCCCAGCGCCCTTGAAAATGCAGACACCAGGGAAGACTTGAACATGGGCTTACTCATCAGCAGATTAACTCCGGCCAGCTTCGCCTCGTGTTCAATGGAACTCCAGTCATAGGCCGTCATAATAATGATCGTGACATCCGGCCCCACAATCCGGCGAATCTGTCTCGCCGTCTCGATCCCGTCCATCTCCGGCATCTTCCAGTCAATGAGGACCATATCATAATAGGCCCCACGGGCCCAGCACTCCCTGATTCTGTCGACGGCCTTGCGTCCGCTGTCCACCCATTCCGCCTTGATTCCCATCTCATGAAGCGTCACAACGGCGCTCTCGCAGACGGCCACGTCGTCATCCACGACCAGCGTCTTCAAATGGGAGAAATTAAAATTCTGTTTTTTCTGATTGTGGCGCAGCTTCTCCTCTTCCGTAATCCCCAGCTTCACATCCACGGTAAACTCCGTCCCGATTCCCTTGATGGAACGCACCGTGATTTTGCCATCCATCATATCCACAATGCTCTTGGAGATCGCCATCCCCAGACCCGTTCCGCCGTATAAGGCGGTAGTGCCGATGGACTCCTGGGTAAACGGCTCAAAGATATGAGGCAGGAACTCCTCACTCATGCCGATACCGGTGTCATTAATGATGAAACGCAGGACGGCATCGTTTTTCATCCTGCTCCGCTGAGAGGCCGAAAGAGTGACTTTCCCGCTCTCTCCGGTAAATTTGATTGCATTATTTAAAATATTGATCAGAACCTGCTGAAGCTTCATGGCGTCGCCGATATAGTAATCATCCAGAACCGGGTCCACAATACACTCGTATTCCACCGCCTTTGAGGCCGCCTGCGGATAACAGATGGAATTGATTCCGCAGAGGAAATCCTCCATGGGGATCTTCTCATTCTTCAACAGCATCTTTCCGCTTTCAATCCGGCTCATATCCAGAATATCATTGATCAGGGACAGCAGGAAGCGGGAAGAGATGCCGATTTTGGAGATACAGTCAGCCACCTGTTCATCGTCCCCGATGGATTTGGCCGCAATGGTGCTCATACCGATGATGGCATTCATGGGAGTCCGGATTTCATGGCTCATTCTGGACAGAAAATCACTTTTCGCCGCATTGGCCTGCTCCGCCGCGGCCAGCGCCGCCGCCAGTTCTTCCTTCTGGCGCTGTTCTCCCCGCACAATATCGGTCACATCAGTGCGCACAATGCAGATCCGCCCCAGCTCTCTGCTGATATAAAACACTTTAAAACGCTTAACCCTTACGTTTCCGTATTCATCCCGCATCTCCGTCACAAAGGAATAGGTATTCTGATCCTTTAGCATCGCCTTCATATAGCCGCTGTCCAGCTGTCTCAGATACTCGTTCCCTGCCGCGCTGTCCATGTACTGCTCCGCAATCTTGGTGATCTCTTTCTGAAATTCTCCCTGCCACGGAATCAGGTTCTTCTCCGAGCTGTTGAAGGAGACCTGCTGGTACGTATCCCGCCGGATATCGACATCGGTAATGCTGTCGTAATCCAGCTCCGCGATACTCTTTAGCAGACGTTCCGTCAGTTTCTGCTCCGTAATATCCATGACATAGAAAAACACGATAATATCACCGGTCTCCGGGTTTAAACAGGATTTAAAATTCATGCTGCCCCAGAAGGCGTTTCCGTTATATCTGCACAGAAACTCATAATGATAATCCGTCTTCCCTGCAGCATAGTCTTCCAGCAGCTTCTCACGCCGCAGAGACCATCGGATTTCTTCTCCATACGCGGCATCCACAACACAGGCTGCCAGGCTCTCAATCGACTCATCATAGGTATGATCCGTACTGGTAAGGCTGATATCCAAAGTGGAAAGATAGCTTTCCACCCGGTTCTGCGTGACATTCATACGCCCCTGAATACTGCCGTCAGAAGAGGACATCTCCGCGAAATAAGTCAGTTCCTTTTCATACAGTTCCCGCATGCGGTCCTGCAGAAGCTTCTCCTCCGTAATATCCACGAAAACACAGTAGAAATACTGTTCACCGCCCGATTCCGTCAGCAGCTGTGCCTTGATGGAGATCCATTTAACCGTTCCGTCCCTGCAGATCAGACGGTTCTCATTGTGAATCGTATTGCTGTGTGTCAGCTGTCTGTTCAGACGGTCTGTCATCTCCCGCAGGTCATCGGGATAAATCACGGAAGCCATGGCATTGCCCATCTGTGCAAACTCTTCCCTGGTATATCCAAGGAACTCAAACAGACCGTCATTGGCATCAATCACAGAAAATTCCGCATCAAAACGGCACCGGAATACGGCGCCTGGAATGTTATTATAAAGGCTCAGTACCTCTTCCCTTGCCTGCTTCTGGGCGGTAACATCGACACAGACCGACATGATCGCCGGCCGGCCGTCTTCCGCCGTCACCACACGTCCCTGGTCATGGACCCAGATATAAGAGCCGTCGCACTTTTTCATCCGGTACTCGATCACATACTCATCCGAATCTTCCAGCTGACGGGCCACCTGGCGGTCTACCATCTCCCGGTCCGCCGGATGCATGCAGTTGGTAATCAACCCGCCAATATCCTGAAGAAAGGCATCTTCATTCTCATAGCCCAGATAATCCAGCATCCGCCGGTTGATAAAGTAAAAAGGAAATCCTTCCTCTATGTATCCCCCCATCATGCCGCCCGGCAGAGAATCGTCCAGAAGCTTCTGACGCTGTTTTGCCAGATTCTCCATGACAAGCGTCTGCGGATAGTGCTCCGCCTCCCTCTGCTTGCCGCTGGGCTCTGCGAAATGAAGGCTTTTAACCAGCCACGCGCCATGCTCCCTCATCAGGACAGCGAAGCCGCGCAGCAGCCAGGAATACAAGGTATTTTTTAACGTCAGCCCGATCGAGATATTGCAGATATTTTCACCAATCTGCTGCTCATGAACGATGGTGACTCCCACTGTAAACGGCTCCGGTATCTCCTGAATATCCTGGGTGATATAATTGGCCATCTCATTCTTTCCGTGGGCGGATTCACCTTCACCAGTGCCGATAAACATGACATCATCGGCAAAAAAAACAATGGTCTCCTCCATACTGCGCCGTTCAAACCAGGCGGAGCAAAGCGCTTTCACACATTCCCTGGCTGTTATCTGCTCGTTCATCTTCCGTTACTCCTCCTGCAGGTGTCGTTCCTGCCTGCCAAAGGCTCATTTCCTTTTGGCCATTTGTACCAATTTTAGCATAGAACCCCATAATATGCAATTCATTTGACCTCATATAAAATGGGAGCAATCCCGCCTGACGGCCAGTATTTCTCCCATATCCACCCTTTATTTTACCATTTTTCCAAAAATGCGTTGAGGCACGCTTTATTTTTACTTCTGTCCAAAACTGCAAATACGATCTGTCCGAAAATGCCTCTGAACTCTCCGTTCAGCAGTTCCTCCCACCATGCGGCGATTTTTACCGGATCGTTTCTGAATACTCCGCATCCGTACGCTCCCAGGACCAGATTCTTCGCTCCTCTCTCTGCAAAAATGGCGAGCGCCAGCTGCATCCGGCGTCGCATCACATGTTCCGCCGTACCGCAGTCTTCGCCCTTTAACAGGACCTGGCCCATATTGACGGCCGGCAGAGTCAGGACCGACGAAGGAAACGGCTTCTCCAGGAGCCGGAAACCTCCGTCCCGGAAGAACACTACCTCCGGAGAATAGATGGCGTGGTCCGTATACATCATAGAGGGGCATGCCCGGTTGTTTCTGTAATACTCCTCGTGAACGGTCAGCGTCTTGTAAAGCCCGCTGGAGGCAGCCAGGCTTTCCTCCTGGGCCATGGCTCCATTCAGGAAACCGCCGCCGGGATTCTTGGCGCTGGCAAAATTCAGGATGGCGATGTCCTTCTTTCCCTCCAGGAACAACTTCCAGGCTGCCTCCACGGTGGAGATATCTCCCACGGTGCAACAGCTCTGCGCGTCTCCTGTGCGATTGCCGTCTTCATACGCCTTCAGCAGCCGGGTCCCCTCCTCCGGGGTGATCAGTACGCTTCCCTTTACTGATTTTCTATGTGCTTCTTCGATGGAAATCCTCTGGTCTCCATACAGATAATATCCCTGTTCCAGAATCCGGAGCGTTTCCCGCGCCGTCGCTTTTCTGTCCATTATTCTTCCTCCAATTTTCTGCGGAACAGTTTGGAGGGACGGTGGCCCTCATTCTCCGTGAAGGAATCGGTTCCCTCCACCAGATGGGCAATCTTACGCCTGAACGCCGCTTTTAACAGCGTTTTCCCCAGGATGACCTCATACACCTGCTGCAGCTGGGTCAGCGTAAACTCCTTTGGCATCATATGGAGGGCGAGATCCGTATACTCCACCTTTCCCTTCAGCCGTTCCAATGCGTAGGCAATGATCTTCGCATGGTCGAAGGCCAGCCCGTCATTTTCCAAAATTCTGTATTCCGTAACTGTTTCGTGTTCTGTTTTTACAATCTTTTTTTCTATTAAGGAACGCAGCACCACGTCCTCGTGGCTTAATTCCAGTTCATACCGTTTTATGCGTATCGTCTTCATACCGTCATAGGTCATGTTCTTTCTGTACTCGATATGTTCATCCATTAAGCGGAAGGAAGTACGAAACCAGACCGCCTGATCCGCATCGTCCCCGGCCTTCACCCGGACCTTGGAAGAGTCGATGAGCGCCATGTAGGAACAACTCATAACCCATGTACGCGGGTCTCTCTCCGGCTCGCTGAAGGTATAGAGCTGCTCCAGATAGACGTGATCCACTCCTGTCTCCTCCTTCAGTTCCCGTTTGGCTGCCGCCTCCGTTGTCTCATCAGGCCGTACAAAGCCGCCGGGAAGTGCCCAGCAGCCCAGATAGGGGTGGACGCCTCTCTGAATCAGCAGCACTTCCAGTTCTTTTTCCGGAAGCTTCCTGTAATTCTCCTCCTCCGTCTCCATAACGGTAAAGATAACCATGTCAGCCGCAACAGACGGCCGCACGTAATCACCCGGTTCGTAACGGCTCAGAAACTCAGCCTCTGTCAGCCCGTTCCGGTCACGCAGTTCATTCTTCTTCATCCGTTTCCTCCTCTTCCTTTTCCAGGAGAAGGTCGCGGACCTCCGTCAGGGAAAAGCCCAGGAAATTCGTTCCCCGCCACTTCACAGGACATTCCGCATCAGGATTACTTTTTCCCATACCGATGCCCCAGATCCGGTCTCTCGGACTCGCTTCCACCAGGATTCGCCTTTTCGTGGACTTCAAATAATCCCACAACTCCGGATTCTGGGAAAACTTCGCCAGATTCCCCCGCTTAACAATCTCATAGCATGCGCCATCCCACTTATCCTGATCGAAATTTTTGACAGCACGCCCGTACGCTTTCATCTCTTTCGGATGCCTGGCCTTAAGAATCATGGAGAGCATCTCCCCGTCACCAAACATACGGGCCTTTTCCGCCATCATAAACTGTTCCGCACACGTATATTCCGTACCATCAACCGTAAACCGGTCCATCCACCACTGACTGAAGCACGACTCGTTGATATGCCCGTCCGCAGGCGGCGTATGTCCCCAGAAAAACAGATATTTTAAATGATCGCCTCTGTTATAGGCCTTTCTTAAAGTTTCCAGATCGTAGATCCCGTTTCTCATAGCGTCCCCTTTCACCGTTTCTCTTATTTTCTTTTAGTTATTATCAGTTAGTTATTATCGTTTTGTTACTATCATCTGTTGCACTAATCTTAACGCAGCCCCGTTCATTTGTCAAGTACATTGTAAAAAGCAGAACCATTAATTTTTCAATCCATAGTTCTGCTTTTCCGTTATACTACATCCAGCTCTTCTTTTACATGCTATTCATGGACAATCCCCAAATTCCGGAATGGCATATAGTTTTGTCTAAGCACAGCCTGCTGCACGGCTTTCATTTTTTATTTCCCGCTGACCCGTCCTTTAAAAAGCGGTAGAAATATTGGTTTCCTTTGCTGTCGGTAAAAGAAATTCCTTCTGCCGGATCGCTGCCGTCCTCTCCCAATACTTCTGCTCTCCGTGCAGAGGCCGTTGATAAATCCACTCCGGAGGTTTCCAGTTCCTTCTCAATCTGATCCCATTCAAGCAGGAAATCATAGAGATATGGAGTTTCAACTGCGCGGATTTTTGACAGGCCGTCGCCGTTATACGACATTACGATGTAACCATATCTGTCGTGATCGGCGGAAAATGTGCAGCAGTACAACTCCCCCTGCGCCTCATGAAGAGCAGGGTCACGGTCCAAAACCGTGTAATTCGTAAAGGTATCGTAATTCCATCTGGCGTTATCCAAGCCGCTCATCTCATCCAGCCAGCCGTTTGCCAGCATTTTTTTGAAAATGGATTTTTGCAGCATCTGAAAAGCCCGTGAAGACTGCCCATCATAATAAGAATTGCTCAGCGCTGCCAGATTCGCTTCCAGGGAATCCTGCTCCGTACTCTTTATAAAGCTTAAACTGCCTTTCGCCTTCCTTCCCGTTACTTTAATCTTATAAATCCCCTTCTTCCTGATCTCGATCTGGAATGTACCTGTCGGTACGTCCTCGTTTTCATATACCGTTTCCCCATCTTCACTCTGAATGGTTACCGACAGCTTTCCGGAATCACTCACAATATCGGCATCGATCACGTCCCCCTGATCCATCTCAAAGTACTGGGAATCCGTGGTATTAAATATGCTGTACTTCATAATAAGCTGGCTGCCATTCCCCAGCCTGCTGCCGCTGAACGACATTCCATTGCAGGCCATCAGCAGCAATGCCGCGAGCATTGTCCCCAGAATACAGATGATTTTCTTCATGATACCCTCCAATCCATTTTCACTCTCTTCTTTTTCTTAATCGTACACCCGGATTCTAAAGATAAGGGAAGAGAAAGACTAAAGTTTTCTTAAAGTTTTCATTTCGAATTCTAATGTACCGCATAGAAAAACGGCTTCGAGTTTACATAATATATTTATGTAAACTCGAAGCCATAATCTCATTTTACTGACCGGTTAAACACCAGGTCCCACTTCTCCCGGACCTCCGGAAGAACCTCCGGCCGGACCTTTATCACCAGGCGCCGGGGGAGTTTGAGTCTCCGGAGCCTTCGTCGGTTCAGGCGCAGCCGGCTCAGAGGCCTTTGTCTCCGCCTTAGTTTCTTCCTCCGGCGCTTTCGTTCCCTTTGTCTCCTCCGGTTCTTTCGCCGCACCATCAAGGCCGGCGCCCGGGCCTATGAGGCTTCCGTCCTCATAGGTCTCAGACGCGGCAGTCTCCTCTTCCGTCGTCTCTGCTTCGGTCTCCTCCGTGGTTTCCATGGTTTCTTCCACGCTCTCCTCTGCTATGCTTTCCGTCTCAGGCGGAGCCGTCTCTTTGGGCGTGGAAGCTGCCCCCGGATTCTTTTTCGTAGAGCCGCCGCCTGTGGGAGCATTCTTCCCCGGTTCGCTGATCCCGCTCTCCTCCGAGATTCTCGCGCTGATGGACTTTACCGCAGACGACGGAGTATAATTTTCATCCTGATACAGGAACTGATGAAGCTGAATGACATTGCTCTCCAGTGTCGCAGCAATAACACAGTCCATCTTCCCGATTCTCATGGTTGTCCTGGAAAATGGGAAACCGGCAGTCTCGCCGATATGATACTTTGTGATTCCCTTAGCAATCGTAAACAAATCATCGATGCCAATACTCGTTGAAATCTGAGGGAATACCGCAGATACCAGCGTCTTCAATGTACCGAAATCGGCCTGTTTTGCCTTTTCCAACGCGAGCGTTACTACCTTTCGCTGGCGCTCCGTCCTGTTAAAATCGGTATCCATCAGTCGAAGTCTGGCATATGCGACCGCCTGCACTCCATCCAGATGATTCATACCCGCGCTCTTCAGCTGATAGGAACCGATCCCGGTGGAATTAACCGTCTCAGTGATAAAACCGTTTATGTAAGAAAATTCCGCATCAGTAATCTCGATGTCCACACCGCCCAGAATATTGATAGCCTCCGCTACAGCCTTCCAGTTAAAGGTAGCGTAATCGTCAATCTTTAAATCCAGGTTTTCGTTCAGAGCCTCTACCGCCTGCTTATGGCCGCCCTTAAAATAAGCCTCATTGATCTTATGATACGTTCCCTCGCTGTTGATCTTTAAATATGTATCACGGTATACGGATACCAGCTTGATCTCCCCTGTGGCCTTGTCAATATTACAGATCATCTCTACATCGGACAGCGCGCCCTTTTCCAGATTGCCGTCACGGGAATCCACACCGAACACTGCAATCGTCCAGTATCCCTTTTGATTCGTTCCCTTGCCAAAAATGAAAAATGCACTTACTGCCAGTATCGCCAGAACGGCCAGTTCCATCATCAGCAGCCGTTTCTTCTTTTTCTTTTTACGCATCCGTTCCTGCCGAAGCTTCTGGTGTACATCCGGCCGTCCCGTATATTCCACCCTCGGGTTTCTTCCAGCCCCGGTCTCGTAATACGCCCGCCCGCCGCGGTTATCCACCTTTCTCTTTGCCCCGCTGCCGCGTCTCTTCTGTGCGCGCATGCGGTCTAATTCATCCTCATAATCCATAACAGGTTATTCAGTCCTTTCCTGTGTTTTACTTTGGCAAACCTTACTTATTCTACCAGAAACAGCCTGCCTGTTTCTTGCTTTTCTCTTACATTTCTCAGTCAATCAGCTTTCTATAATAAGGCCAGTCGGCCTGCATGGTACTGATTGTCACATTATTTACACTGCCGCTGGACTCGTGTACCACCTTCATTTTATGATCCGATTCCCAGGCCAGGAACATGACAACATGCCCTTCCTCGCCCAATCTGACAATTATATCTCCCGGCTTCAACTCTTCTCTCGCCACTGCAGCGCCGCATCCGGCGAGTCCGTCGGTGCTCTCTGCCGGCAGCCGCTTTCCCAGCGCCGACCAGTAGATCCAGCTGATCCAGCCGGAGCAGTCCAATCCCTTCATCGTACGGCCCTTTTCATCCGCATTTACCAGCGAACCGAAGTGATTTCCGTCGTAATCCGGTGCCGACGGCTTTCCGCCCCAGTAGTACGGAACGGTTCCCACAGAGGACAGGGCATAGCGGATCAGGCGCCTTCGTTCCGGTGAGATATCGGCGGGAAGAAGGCTTACGTAATACTCCATCTCGGACTGGGAAAGGGGATTCGTGATATAAGCAGACGAAACCGTCAGTCCATAGACCTCCTTCCAGTCCTGAGCAGCCAGTTCCAGAACAGCATTTTTGTTCTCATCCGTCCAGCCGGGAAAAACGGATTCCCGCTTTCCGGTTATCAGCTGCTCTGCAATGGAGAACAGGGAATTCCCCGATGATGAGACGCCAGCAACGGCGGCTGTAATATGAAGGTCCACATGCCCCGGGCACTTCACCTCAGGAACCGCCTCTTCCGCCAGGATTTCCACTTCCGCTTCCGCCTCGGAGGCCCTGGAAGATTCCATCAGTGCGATTCCCGGACCAATCTCAGCGGTTGTCTCCTGTTCCGCAGCCGTTTCAGCCGCAGAAGTCCCTATCCCGGGACCGATTTCCGCCGTCTCCGCGGATTCCTGTCCGTTTGCAGCAGCAGCGGCACTCAGCTCCGTATCTGTTTCATTCTGTGTCCCCTCCGGTGATCCCGCAAAACTGCTTTCAGCAGCTTCCTCCTGTGTTTCCTCCAAAACGGCAGACTTTAGATCACGGAAAGATTCGGATTCACCGGCAGCCCCTGATTCACCAACAGACTCTGATTCACCGGGCGTTTCCTCCAGACAGCCGTCACAGTAGTAGACCTCTCCGATGGAATAATGGATGGAGTGTGATCTGTCCCAGAGACTGGTCACATAATCCAGAAATGCCTCCGAGTCCTCAGGATCCGTGTAATAATAATAGGTGTTTGCCATAGCCATAATTTCCTTAATATTGGAATCGGCCATGATTCTGTTTCCGTTTTCATCAGTAAAGACCATGTCGATATGCGACCACTCAGAAAGTTCCCAGCTGTCGGGATCATCCACTTTCTGCATTTCATCCAGCGGATTATAGCGTCCCCTTATGCTCTCCGCAGGAAGTCCCAGCTTTGCAGCGGCTTCCACAGGCTTTCGATTGGATAAATCATAGACAGAGGCCAGCCATTCCGAATCCTTTACGGATAATACCCGGAGAATCTGCCCCGCCACGCTGTTCTGTGCATCTGTGTCTTCCTCCCCCTCCGGATAGAGGTAAGCCAGGTTCAGCACAGCAAGAGAAGGCGAAAATACTTCTTCCGCCTCCGTCGCCGGTACCGTTTCTTCCGGCATTATCTTCTCCGGCACGGCAGGTGGTATGGAGACCACGGGCCGCGCCGGTTTATGTTCTGGTACATCGTAGAATGAAAGATAAGACTGGGACCCCACGTGGACCGCGGTTCCCAAAAGAGCCATGAAAATGGCGGATATCGTCTGGTTTTTGACGGTTTTGCTTCGTTTCATCGGTTTTCATCTTCCTGTAATCATTTCTAAAGTAAGAATATACCATATTGTTCCGTCAAAAAACAGAGAAAAAGATTTAATTGTTTATTAAGATTCAGGATTTGCTCGTTTCACGTACTACCCTCCTGGCCACATCCGGATAGTTGGTGATCAGGGCGGCAATCTTCTGTTCTGCCAGGATCCTCATGGTCCCCTCTTCGTTCACCGTCCATACGTGGAGCGGCAGCTTTTTCTCTTTCGCTTCTTTGATAAGTTTTCCGGAGCGAAGATGATAGAGTGCCGGATGAAGCGCGTCCACCTCCAGCTTTTTCCCGTAGGATGCTGCATGGATCCAGCCATCGGAATATAAAAGTCCCATTTTGGAATCCGGATCCAGCCGTTTCACCTTTAGGAGACTGGGGTGGTGGAAGGACGAATAGATCACCCGTTCCTCCATTCCCATCTCCTTCACCAGCTTTATGGCGGCCTCTTCGATTCCCTTGTAACGGACGATGCCTGTCTTCAGTTCGATATTAACGGTCAGTTTCGTAGGTTTGAGCAGCGAAAGCACCTCTCCCAGTTCCGGTATCCTCGCCTCCCCGAACTCCGGGTGGAGTCTGCTGCAGCGAAACCTCTTTAACTCCTTCATCGTTAAATCCGCCACACAGCCGCTGCCGTCACAGACCCGGTCCACGGTCTCGTCATGTATCACGGCCAGAGAGCCGTCCTTTGTCATCTGAATATCCAGCTCCACGCCATCCGCACCCTGACTGACCGCCAGTTCAAATGCCTCCAGCGTATTTTCCGGCGCACAGGCCGACGCCCCTCTGTGTGCCCAAACCTTCGTTTTCATCATCCCGTACTCCTTTTCTTTACTCGTTCAAGAGATTATAATCCTCTATGGATTTATTGATGCTTTCAGCCATTTTTATCACCGTATCTTCCGGTGAAGTACCGTTGTTCATCATATTTTCTATTTCTGTTTCCACGATCTGTCTCGCCTCTGGGAAAATACTGAGAAGCGCTCCTGCTGATTGGGGCGTGGAATCATGAAGCTGGTCGATGGCAGTCTGGAACTGGGGATATTTTTCGATATTTTCTCTAAAAACAGGCTCCTCGTGTGCGGCTAACGTCACCGGGAAGTAACCGGTCTGGGAATTCCAGTAAGCCTGGCTGGCCGGAGAAACAAGGAATTTTACGAACTGCCAGACAGCGTTCTGTCTCGCCGGGTCTTCGTTGTTTAAAGCCCACAGAGAACCGCCTCCGATCGACACACCGCCCTGGTCCTCATCGCTTACCTTAGGAAAATAGGCGGTTCCAACTTCAAATTTACCGTTTACATCATTTAAAATCTGTTTTAAGGATGCTGTGGACCCCAGCGTCATGGCAGCCTTTCCTGCGCTGAAATCAGCCAGCCCGGCATCTCCTCCACGTCCCACATTGGGAGCGTATCCCTGGTCTGCCAGAGCCTTCCAGGCGGTAAGTGTCTTAACCCCTGCGCCATTTTTATCGAAAGCCACGGCTGTCGCAGCCGCACTTCTGCCATTGCCGTTATCCGCATAGTCTGCTCCCTGTTTGGAGGTAAACTGTTCAAAAAACCATCCGTAAATCCCCAGGGAAATCACTTCTCCGGCGCCTCCCTTTGTGAGCAGGCTGTCCCCTGCCGCCGCGATCTTCGGCAGGCTGTCCGGAACCTCCGTGATTCCTGCCTTCTCAAACATATCCCTGTTATAATACAGAATCGGCGTGGAGGAGTTAAACGGCATGGAGTAGAGAATGTCATCCACCGTGTAATAAGCCGCAATATTCGGTTCCACCTGGCTTAAGTCCCAGCCCTCCCCGTCGATTAAATCCTGCATGGGCACCACCCAGCCGGAATCGATCATAAACCGGGTGCCAATGTCATAGATCTGGACAAGGTCGGCTCCCATATTGCCGATCTGAGCGCTCTTTAACTTGTTGATCGCATCGTCGTAGCTTCCCTGGTACTGCGCTTCCACGGTAATCCCAGCCGTGTTCTCTTTATTGAACTGCTCCACCAGCGTATTGATTGCCTCGCCGTTCACACCTCCCATGGAATGCCAGAAGGTGATGGTCACACCGTCAGTCTTATTTCCTGCCGCATCGCTCTGTAACGCCTCTGTTCCCGCAGCCGAATCCTGCGCCGTCGTACTGCTCTCGTTTGTTCCAGTCTGGCTGCTGCAGCCCGTCACGCTTCCTGCTGCCACCATAAGGGCCATGCAGGCAGCAATTGTAGTTCTTTTCATGCTTATTCCTCCAGAAATTTTTTCTTATTTATCTGCATCGGGATTTCTTTATCGCTAGCCTTTGACGGCTCCCGAAAACATTCCATGGATCAATTGTTTCTGTCCGATCAAAAATACCGAGATGGACGGTATAATGATCATCACCACACCGGCAATCATCATGGATATGGACTGGGAATCCACGCTGTCCAGCATTCCGATTCCGATCTGCACGGTCCGCATGGAATCAGAGCCGGTAACGAGAAGCGGCCACATATACATGTTCCAGGCATTGATAAAGGTATAGACTGCCATAGCTCCGATTGCCGCCTTCGTAAGCGGAATCAGAATCCGGAAAATGAATTTCAGGTTCGAACATCCGTCAATCTTCGCCGATTCATACAGCGAAATGGGAAACGTCATATAAAACTGCCGAAACAGGAAGATCCCCATGGCCGATGTCAGGTAGGGGATAATCAGCACCTGATAGCTGTCCAGCCATTTAAGGCGGCTGACGGTTAAGTAATTGGATATGATAGTGGCCTCGCCCGGTATCATCATTGTCGCCATAACGATCATGAACAGGATATTTTTGCCTTTAAAGTCTAAAAAGGAGAAGGAAAATGCCGCCAGTGAGCAGGATATGATCTGCCCAAAGGTGATGGCGCCCGCCACAATAAATGAGTTGAGAATAAACCGTCCCAGCGGAATTTTTCTCATGGCCTCCTTAAAATTATCCAGGGTAGGACTTGACGGAAACAGATTGAGTTCCGTGGTAAAAAGCTCACTGGAGGGCATAAAAGCGATGCTCACAGCGTAGAAAAGGGGCAGCAGGATTACAAAAGCCGCTGCGATGTTTACAGTTACAAGCCCGGTCCGTTCCACTCTTCTTTTGATCAGAGCCTTCCGATTGGCCTCCTGGTAGAGTCTGGCGATCTCCGCCTCGCTCATTTTGTTTCTCTCTGCAGTTATGATAGAATCCATCAGTAGTTTACCCCCTTCTTCTCCAGCCGGAACATGCACAGTGTGAGAATCATGATGATGCCGAACAAAAGAACCGACTGCGCTGCCGCGCCTCCGAACCGGTAGTTAAAGAACGCATCCCGGTAGATCGAATATACGATTAAGTTGGTGGATTCTCCCGGTCCTCCCTGTGTCAGCACCTTAACCTGGCCAAAGGACTGAAATGCCTGAATGATATTGACCACCAGCGTATAAAACAGAATGGGGCTGAGTCCCGGCAGTGTCAGGTGAAAGAATTTGGCCCACGCCCCGGCGCCGTCCACGGACGCCCTTTCATAGATTGATTCATCGATATTGCTGAGTCCCGCGCTGAAATACAGGAAATTGATCCCGCTGTTCAGCCATGCAGTCACAAGAGCCACACAGAGAAGCGCATAGTTCGGATCACTGATCCAGTTGATATTAAGTCCCGTCAGCTTGTTTACAATGCCAATCGACGGGTGAAGCATAATTTTGAAGATCATGGCTGCCGAGCTGGAGGCAATCGCCATTGGAAGCGCATAGGCTGTACTGAAGATCCGGATTCCCGGAAACGTCTTATTGCACAGCAGAGCCGTTAAAAGTCCCAGCAGCATGCTTACAGAGACCACAATCGCCACGAACACGCCCGTCACGACGAGGCTGTTTAAAAATGAGGAGGACGTTAATAAGTCCTTATAGTTTCCGGCTCCCACAAAGAGCCTGGCCTGCCCCATTTTGTTCGTTTTATAGAGGCTTAAATAGATGGTCTTAAAAAAGGGATAGAACAGGAAAACCGCGAAAACCGCCAGGGCCGGGACGAGATAGGCGTATGGGCCGGCCTTCTTTACCATTGCATTCACCTTCATTTGAACATTCACTCCTTACAAATATAAAATATTGTCTTCTGTCTCCATGTCAAACAGCTTGATGCGGTCCATATCGACAAAGACCGTCACCGTACTTCCCGGTTCCGCTTTGAATTCCGGTTTCATACGGACGCAGAGCTCATTTCGCCCGCTGTTTCCATAGAGAAGCTGTTCGGCCCCCAGCATTTCCCTGATTTCCACTTCAAATAAAAGCGCATTTTCTCCAGGGCCCGTCTCATGAAAGTCTTCCGGTCTGATCCCCAGATACACCCTTCTTCCCATGTATCCGCCTTCGATCAGCCGGGAGGCGCACATACGGTTGACGTACAGCCTGCTGCTGCCAAATTCCAGGCAGACTCTCTCGTCACGCCGTTCCACCCATACCGGCAGAAAATTCATTGCCGGAGAACCGATAAAACCAGCCACGAATTTATTCACGGGATTTTGATATAAATCCCCAGGTGTGGCGGCCTGCTGAATTTTCCCACTCTTCATAACGACAATCCTCGTCCCCAGCGTCATGGCCTCCACCTGATCGTGGGTCACATAGATCACGGTAGCCCCCAGTTCCCGGTGCAGTTTGGAGAGCTCCACTCTCATCTGCGACCGCAGCTTTGCATCTAAGTTGGACAAGGGTTCATCCATCAGATACGCTTTGGGCTGTCTTACAATCACACTGCCGATCGCCACTCTCTGTTTCTGGCCACCTGACAGCGCGTGGGGCTTTCGGTCCAGAAGGTGGGCGATGTCCAGGATCTTCGCCGCCTGCCTCACCCGTCTGTCAATCTCCTCCTTAGGCGTCTTCCGCACTTTCAGCCCAAACGCCATATTCTGATACACCGTCATATGAGGGTACAGCGCGTAGTTCTGAAACACCATGGACAAATCTCTGTTTTTTGGTTCCAGCATGTTGACCAGCTGACCGTCAATCCAGAGCTGGCCGGAGGAAATGTCCTCCAGCCCGGCGATCATCCGGAGTGTGGTCGACTTCCCGCACCCCGACGGTCCCACCAGTATCAGAAATTCCCGATCCCTGATATCCAGGCTCACATTCTTCACCGCCTCAAAACCATTCTTATAGGTTTTGCACACATTTACCAACGATAAACTCGCCATCACATTCCCTTCCTTTTCTTTCCGGTATGCTCTAATTTTATAAGAGTAATGTAAAATGAAAAAGAAAGTTTAAGTAAAAACGTTGTAAACCGTCTATTGACGCACCATACAGTTCGGGATATAATAGACTAAATTTATGAGGAGGCATAAATTTCAATAGCAAAGCTAAGCGCCATGCACCTGTAAGTACGAGCGTGAACGGTGAAAACCGGTACTGAAGGTTAACGAGGAGAAGAGTTTATCGAAGAATTCGGCGGATGCTCTTCCATGCCATCCGGGCGTGTATCCTGAACGAAATATGCGGGTAACCGCAAAACAAACGGACAGGAACCGGACTGATACGACAGAACAGCATAACAGATAAAAATTACAGACTAACCGACAAAATGAAAAACCAAAGCTGAAAAAGCTGCCGTTCTCAAAGACGAGAAACAGACAGTCTCTTTTTTGTGCGGCCTTTTTCAGGAAAAATGAGAGGAGATTAACAATTATGTGTGGAATTATTGGTTATACAGGACCCCTTGACTCTAAGAAAATACTTTTAAACGGACTTTCCCAGCTGGAATACCGCGGGTATGACAGTGCCGGAGTCGCACTCTGCATGGAGAACTCCCACATCTGCCTGGTTCGCCGGACCGGCAAGGTGGCAAACTTAAGGGAGACAATGGAACGGATTACAGATGTCTCCCACTGCGGCCTGGGCCATACGAGGTGGGCGACCCACGGAGGAGTGACGACTCAGAACACCCATCCCCATCAGGCAGGAAAGGTAACTCTGGTACACAACGGAATCATCGAAAACTACCATCAGCTGACCGAACAGTTTCACTTACAGGGCAGGCTTCATTCCGAGACGGACAGCGAAGTGGCTGCCTGGGTGCTCGACAGTCTCTACCAGGGAGACCCGCTGGAGGCCATCACCCGTCTTGTCGCCTTAATTAAAGGCTCTTACAGCTTCTGTATCATGTTCGAAGACTATCCTGGAGAGATTTATGCCATCCGGAACGTAAGTCCTCTCGTAGCGGCTTACACGCGTTCAGGCTCCTTCGTAGCCTCCGACTTAACGGCGCTCATTCCCTATACGCGGCAGTACTTTGTCGTCCCGGAAGATCACATCGTGCGTCTGACCTCCTATAAAGTCCATCTCTACAATCTCCACCGCCACGAAGAGATGCCCGAATTGATGGAAGTCAACTGGAACATGGATGCCGCCATGAAAAACGGCTTTCCCCATTTCATGCTGAAGGAGATCCACGAACAGCCGGAGGCGCTGAGGAACACCATACTCCCCCGCCTGAACAAGGGACTGCCCGATTTTACCGATGATCAGATCCCCGACGATGTCTTTACATCCTGTTCCCAGATTCACATCGTCGCCTGCGGTACCGCCATGCATGCCGGGATGGTGGCCAGAAGCATGATGGAACCGCTTCTGAGAATCCCCGTTACCGTATCGGTGGCATCGGAATTCCGTTATGAGGAGCCGCTGATCGGCGAAGATACACTGGTCATCATCATCTCCCAGTCCGGAGAGACCATCGATACGCTGGCCGCCATGCGGCTGGCGAAAAATTACGGCGCTGCCGCATTATCCATCGTCAATGTAAAAGGGTCCACGATCGCCCGTGAGAGCGATTACACCCTCTATACCCATGCCGGCCCTGAAATCGCTGTAGCCAGCACAAAAGCCTATTCCGTGCAGCTGGCCGCCCTTTATATGATCGGCTGCCGTATGGCCCTCGTACGCGGCAAATACAGCGTCTCCCAGGCCGCCGATTTCATGAAAAAGCTGTTAGATGCCATTCCGGCCATGGAAGCCATGATTGCTCAGAAAGACTCCATCAAAGCCCTGGTCACACATCTGATCAACAAATCCGATGCATTTTTTATCGGCCGGGGGCTGGATTACGCCTTCTCCCTGGAGGGTGCTCTGAAGCTGAAGGAAATCTCCTATATTCACGCGGAAGCCTATGCAGCCGGAGAACTGAAGCATGGCACCATCGCCCTGATCACGGAGGAGGTGCCCGTTATCGCCATTGCCACACAGGAAAAAGTCTTTGCGAAGACCATCTCCAACATCCGGGAGGTGAAGGCACGCGGCGCCTTCGTGATTCTCATCACCAGGGAGGATGCCGTCTTAGACGGAGGGGGCGCCGATATTCATATCCGCATTCCGAAGATCGGCGATCGTTTTACCGTCTTCCCCATCGCGGTTGTCCTTCAGCTGATCGCCTACTACGCCTCCACCGGCAAAAACCTCGATGTGGATCAGCCAAGAAATCTGGCCAAATCCGTTACCGTGGAATAAAAACAGAGAACGGCCGCAGGATTGTCAATTCCTCCTGCGGCCGTTCTCTGTATCCCTGATGCACCCGTTGCCGGGTCCCACATTTGTTTGTCTTTATGAATTCGCTTTCAGCCATTCCAGCTTGGTTTCCGCAAACGCACGAATCATCTTCACCGCGCCGTCAACACCCACCGCACTCCGGTTAATACAGAGGTCGTAACTTCTCGTATCGCCCCACTTCTTGCTGGAATAGTAATTATAGTAGCTCGCACGTTTTTTATCCGTCTTTACCATAATATCTTTTGCTTTTGCTTCTTCCACATTATAAAGCTTCTTCAGGGAAGCGATGCGGTCCTCGTCGCTGGCCGTGATAAACACAGACACGACCTTCGGATAGTCTGCCAGTGCATAATCGGCGCATCGTCCGACGATTACACAGGATTCCTGATCTGCCAGCTGTTTGATGGTATCAAACTGTGCAAGAAATATCTTATGATTAATCGGCATATCCATATAGCCGGACGTCGTATATCCCATGGAATATGTATCCATAACCAGGGAATACAGAAAGCTGTTAGTCGGCTTCTCGTCATGAGTCTCAAATAATTCCTCGCATAAACCGCTGTTCTTGGCTGCCAGCGCAAGTAATTCCTTATCATAGCACTTAACACCCATCTCCTCGGCTAACTTCTGTCCGATGATCTTACCGGAACTACCGCATTGTCTTCCTATTGTAATTACTAAATTTCCGCTCATATAGACCGCTCCTTCCAGTTATCTTATATGCTTATTATACATCAAAGTTTCAGAAAAATCTATATATTTATATATTTTTAACAGTTTCTTTAAAAATACCACCCAGAAACTCTTCTAGGTGGTACGTAATTTCCTTAATAATTCTTCAAAATACTCCGGCAGCGGAGCCGTAAACTCCATATATTCTCCGGTTCTCGGATGTACGATCCCCAGCACTCCCGCATGCAGTGTCTGCCCGGTAAGCTTATAAGGACACTTCGCCGGACCGTATACCGCGTCTCCCAGAAGCGGATGCCCGATGCTTGCCATATGAACGCGGATCTGATGGGTACGCCCCGTCTCCAGCCGGCATTCCACATACGTAAACTGGCGGAAGCGCTCGAGCACACGGTAATGGGTCACGGCATCCCGGCCGTTTTTTTCATTAATGCACATCTTCTTTCTGTCCACCGGGTGGCGGCCGATGGGCCCGCTTACAGTCCCCTCATCCTCCTTCATCACGCCGTGAACCACGGCATAATACTTTCTCGTTATGGAGTGCACTTTCAACTGCTCAGCAATGGAGTTATGCGCCATATCGTTTTTGCAGACGATGAGAACGCCTGTCGTATCCATATCGATGCGGTGGACGATTCCCGGTCTCATCACGCCGTTGATGCCGGATAAATCAGCCCGGCAGTGGGCCATCAGGCCGTTTACCAGAGTTCCGCTGTAATGTCCCGCCGCAGGATGCACCACCATCCCCTTCGGTTTATTGATCAGAATAATATCGGAGTCTTCATACAGGATATCCAGATCCATCTCCTCCGGAACGATTTTGGGCTCTACAGCCTCCGGAACCTCCAATTCGATCAAGTCTCCAGCTGCCGTCTTATAATTGCTCTTAACCGGCTTTCCGCCTACAAATACAGCCTCTGCCTTCAGAAGCTTCTGAAGATAAGACCTGGAGAGCTCAGGACACCGTTCTGACAAGTATTTATCGATACGGATGGCTTTATCTTCCTCTTCTACCACAAACTGCTGTTTCAATCCGCTTCCCTTTCCTTCCGGCCTGACAGGCAATTCAAATCCTCTTCTTTATACAGAAACAGGAACAGCAGGATAAAGAAAAACATGGACACCGTCACATAGCAGTCCGCCACATTGAAGATGGGAAAATCAATCAGTTTGAAATACAAAAAGTCCACCACATACCCCCTCGTAAACCGGTCGATCATGTTTCCTATCGCTCCGGCAGAGAGAAACATGGCGATCAAATGCAGCGGCAGATACTTTTTCGAAGCCGGCATGCGGAAAACCGCGTACACAGCCGCAGCCACCACAATCACCGCGATAATCAGGAAAAACCACTGTTTTCCCTGGAGCATTCCAAAGGCCGCGCCGCGGTTCTCCGAATACAAAAATTCAAATACCCCATCCCAGATCACGTAAGGCGGCTGGTTCCTTAAATGATTCACCGCCAGCAGCTTCGTCCACTGATCCAGCCCGATTGCCGCCAGAAATCCTATGATAAGTCCTGTAACAAGTTTTGCTTTCTGTTTCATGTAAGTCTCCTTATGCCAAAATGCGTGAGAGTCCCGCATTCATTTCATCATCCGTAACGGTCCTGTCGAGATAAGCCTTCCCCACCTCTTCCAGCAGAACAAAACGGATCGTTCCGGAATCCATTTTTTTATCGCTCTTCGTCGTTTCAATAATATCCTCAGCTGAAAGTCCGCTGACTGTAAGAGGCATGTGAAAACGCTCCATTCTCTCCTTCAAATTCGTAAGCGCCTCTTCCGGCAATGCGCCCCTGGCTGCAGAGATGCCCATCGCCGCAATACAGCCCAGCCCCACACAGTGGCCGTGCATCAGTTTAAAATCAGCCAGCTTTTCAATCGCATGGCCCAGCGTATGACCGTAATTTAACAGTGCACGTTCTCCCTGTTCCGTCGGATCCGTCTCCACGACATCGCGCTTAATCCGGTTGCTGATCAGCACCATCTCCTCACAGACAGACAAATCCCTCTCATTGATCTCCTGCCAGTGTTCTCCCAGCCAATCATAGTATGCCGCATCTTTAATCAGGCCATGCTTGATAATCTCCCCCATTCCGGAAGAGAACTGAACGTCGGTAAGGGTTTTCAGTGTAGAAATATTCGTATAGACCAGCTTCGGCATATGGAAGGCGCCCACCATATTCTTATAGGCATCAAAATCAACCCCGGTCTTCCCTCCAATGCTGGAATCCACCTGGGAAAGAAGGGTGGTGGGAACCTGAATAAATGAAATCCCCCTCAAATACGTGGCAGCCGCAAAGCCGCACAAATCTCCCACTACACCGCCGCCTAAGGCCAGCAGATAATCATGGCGGTCAAACTTCTTTAAAATCAGGGTCTCATAGAGATCCTTCACCGTATTTAAATTCTTATTCTCCTCCCCTGCCGGGAAAATGAAGTGTTCCGTCTTCCTGCAGCAGGCTGACACGATTCGCTCCACTTCCTCCAAATAGAGCGGGGCCACGTTGGAATCCGTGACGACACAGATCTTCCGGTCCCCCAGATTCATCCCGCGCAGTTCTTCCTCCAGCTGTCCGAAGGATTGTTCCATTACAATATCGTAAACTTTTTTTCCATCCATGTGTACCGGAATTCTTTTCTCCATCATGCGGCTCCTCCAAAGTAAAATAGAAAGCAAACAATCTTCCTTCCTGGCGGTCCCCGTCACGAAAAATACCGCGGCGCCGGCAGGCCGGTGATTGGAAGATTGTCTGCTTGTACTATACATAAATTCTGATTGTCTTTTATCGCCATGGCTACAGACGAAGATTCATTCCGCCCATATCCAGCGTACCATTATTCAGCAAGTCCTGAAAATCACCGGAAAGCTCTACGGATTCCGGAGTTGCTATAAATATGTAATTCGAGATCTTCTGCAGATTGCCGTTCATAGAGTATGTCGCACCCGATGTAAAATCAATAATTCTCTGTGCCACTTCCGTATGGATTCCTTCCATGTTCAGCACTACTGCTTTCCCGGCCAGCATATAGTCACAAATCTCTTTGGCATCCTCGATGGACGTCGGCTTCACCATGGATACTTCCATCATGGAGCGCTGTTTCATCGGTACTACCTTGGGAGAACGTGACAGAAAGCGCGGTTTCTGATCGTACTCTTCCTCATCATCGTAATAGTCATCGTCATCTTTTTTGGCAAAGAGTCCTTTTCTGGCAGGTCTGTCGTCTTCATCTTCGTAATCGTCATCTAAGTAGTAGTCATCCTCTTCATCGTCACCGTTTAAATGCACACTCTCCAGCAATTTGCTAATTATGCTCATCCTTCATTCTCTCCAATCTTATATCTTGTACCAAAAATGCCGGTACCGACTCTTACCAGAGTTGCTCCTTCCTCTATCGCTACTTCATAGTCTCCGGTCATACCCATTGAAAGCATACTCATAGTAACATTATCAATGTTTTTTCCACGCATGTCAACATAAAATTGATATAATTTTTTAAAAATTGGCCGATTTTCTTCGGAATTGTCTACAAAAGGCGCAATTGTCATCAATCCCCGGATATGCACATGGGGAAATGCTGCAATTTCCCTCATCGCCTCCTCCGTTTCTGCCAGGCGGAAGCCGTATTTGCTCTCCTCCTCCGCCACGTTTACCTCCAGCAGAATGTCTGTGGAAATCCCCTTTCTTGCAGCCTCCTCTTCGATCTGGGCTGCGAGTCTGACAGAATCCACGCTGTGGATCAGGACGGTCTTATCAATCACCTGGCGCACCTTATTTCGCTGTAAATGGCCAATCATGTGCCAGCGGATATCCGATTGAAGCACCTCATGCTTCTCACACAGCTCCTGAACCTTATTTTCACCAAAATCCCGGATGCCCGTCTCATACGCCTCTTCCAGCATGGAGACCGGTTTCGTCTTGCTGACAGCGATTAGCGTCACATCCTCACGGTTTCTTCCTGCCCGTCTGCAGGCCTCCGAAATCCGTCTGTTTACCTCTTCCAGATTTTCTTTTACCATATTGCAGCACCTCTTTACTGATAGATTAATTCCCCTTCACTGACTGTCGACGCATCCAGAACAATGTGATCGTATACAGCCAGACCGTACGTCATATTCTTCTTTATCGTATAGTATTCATCATTGGACGCCAGCACATCGATCTGCTTGAACACGGCATATCCCTTATTGATATTGTATACACCCTGTAAGGACGCGCTCGCCCCAATCTGATAGCGGTCCGTAGAATCCGGCTTCACAATATAATCGCCGGCATTAAAGCCATTCTCTCCGCCCATCTCAATATAGTAGTTGTCCTCTTCGGAATAATAGATCGTCGCCGGAACAAATACCACAGAGCTTCCGGACTCCGAATAGACCTCCTTGTTAAATCCGCTTTCGGAGCTGTCTCCACCCTGGGTCAAATACTCCATGGGAACAAGATAGAAATCCTTCGTCGTCACAGCGCTGGCCGGAATCTTCAGCCCGTCCACCTTATCAGAGATAATCTCAAAATCCACATAGCGGTCCGAAGCAAACTGCACCATATATTTGTCAAAATCCAGTCTGCCGTACGGTTTCCCGTCCGTTCCGGTAATCATCGAAAAATTACCTGCGGCTTTTAAGTCATGACCGGAAAAGGTAACTGTCAGGCTCGTCTTATCGCCATACGCCTTCACATCGTCATCACTCATCGGAAATACCACCGACCACAAATCCGACGTAATCATCTTATAGACAGGAATCCCTTTTTCAATCAGATTCCCCGCCTTTGTAATCGTCTTCGTATATTTACTGCGGTCAAATACCGCCTCCGAAATACCAGAAATATTAAGACTCTCATAAGAATCCACGCCGTAGGAGACAACGCCCGCCTCATCAGCCCGCACCTGCTGGAAATTAATTCCCGCCTCATCCAGGAGGTTGCCCGCATGATCAAGCGCATTAAAATTCATGTATTCCATCACGTCAGCTTCCAGCGAATACTTCGTATCGTATACCGAATTAAACCGGTTATCATCATACGTAAGACTGAATACCGTCAGCTGTTTTTTTAAATCAGCCAGATTCTCCGCCGTCAGCGTAACGCCTTCCTCCATATTTTCTTCCAGGAATGACGCGATATTTCCCGTTTCATCAATGGAATAGATCCGAGTTCCCACCGACGCCCTTTTTCCTTCCCGGACATAATAGTTAATGTATCCGGACCTGTCGGCAGTCTTCACCTCTTCTTCTCTCAAAATAATACCGGTATAATCGGTATTATTCACGATGCTTCCTTCCTGTACTTCATAGAACTGGATCTTGTCCCTCCGTATGTAGGTATAGACGCTGAACACCATATAAACAAAAATCAATGCAAAGATGATCATTCCGACATTGATATGAAGCGGCTTCCTGTATTTAATGATCTTTTTATTCTTTTTTTTCGGGGCCGCCTCCTTCTTTCGGGGCCTTACCTTTTGTTGTGCCAAGAGAGCGCCTCCTTTCCCTTCTAGTTATTATAAGAGGTAAATGCAAAAAGTTCAAGCGAAAGATATGCGGAAGATACGCGGACGCGGTTTGGATTGTGAGGAAAGGAGTCATGGAGCGGGCGGGGAGGTTTGGCTCATGTTCCCTCGGGGGGTGTGCCTAAGCCGGGAGAGGACATTCCGCAGGAGGATCGGGCAAATTCCGCCGAACTCCTGATGAGTTCGCCTCCATGTCCCCTTTCACTCGGGTGTTGATCACCCTCCTTCACCTCCTGCTCCATGCCCTCTCCCGGCTAAGGCACATCGACCCTCGGTAAAAATCGCCAAACCTCCCCGCCCGCTCCATGGCTCCTTTCCGCCAAGTCTATGTCACGTCCGCTGGTTTTTTCCAGCTTTATTTTTTAAATGACCAAGCGGCAAAATTTAAAAGAAAGAAATTACTAGCCATATCTGTCTATTATCAAAACCCTTTTAGCGGGAGAAAGTCAGCGGACGTGCCGGAGTCTTGCCGGAAAAGCGGCGGGGGACGGAGTCCTGGCGAATTTTACCGAGGGTCGCAGACTCCTGGTCCGGAGAGGGCGCGGAGCAGGGGGTGAGGGAGGGCGATCAACGCCCGGACGAAAGGGGACATGGAGGCGAACTCATCAGGAGTTCGGCGGAATTTGCCCGATCCCCCTGCGCAGCGTCCTCTCCGGGTCTGGAGTCTGCCCCCGAGGGAACATGAGCCAGGACTCCGTCCCCCGCCGCTTTTCCGGCAAGACTCCGGCATGTCCGCGTCCCTCCGCCAAAAAACAAAAAACGCATCTGACTCCCGCCAATACCCTCAACGTTAGTCAGATACGTTCCTCTTTTGTCTATGTATGATTATAATGAAACAACCACATCGGCCTGTGCATTCTCAGGCAGATTCTCCGCGTCCATGGATACGCTGAGAACAAAGGTCACGTGATACTTTTCACCAATTCTTTCCAAAGTCGTAATGGTGTCTGTAATATCTTCACCCTCTAAACACGACAGTTTTAAAAAGCTGTCTAAAAACATCATTTCCAAATCGTGATCCTGTGAAATGATTCCACAGATAAATCCAATAAACCCTTCACTCGATTTAATCGGGTACTCATTGACATTGATGAGACGGATCTTGTTGCTTAACTCATACATGTGCTTGGAACTCTTGTCTAAATAGACGATGGATCCCTTGGAATCCCTGATGGCGGAATTGGCCCTGTCCAACAGATGTTTTGTCTTCCCCTTACCCTTTTTTCCTGCTATTATCTGCACCATAGCGATCTCCTCCTTGAGTTATATGATTTGTATAAAAAGTCTATTAATATTAAAGTAATTATAGTACAAATCCCCATAAAACGCAACGACTAATCTACAATTTTATTCAATATATTTGACATATTATCGTAAAGGCCCGTTCTATCAGGGGCTTTTAAGACTACGGAAATATATTCCATACCCGAAGAGCCGCTGCTGGCCATGATCAGACAGCTTCCGGCAGCCCTTGTCGTGCCTGTTTTGCCTCCCAGCGCAGTCAGTCCTTCCGGCATATTCCGTTCACCGGTCATATACCAGTTGCTCTGCTTCCAGGTCTTTGTCGTCGTCTCTCCCGAAGCCAGAGCGTAGACAGCATCATAGGACGATGTGCCGATCACCTTTCTGAAATCAGGATATTTCATAGCCTCATTGAAAATCAGATACAGATCGTACGCGGTCGTATAGTGGTTTTCATCGTTTAAGCCGTGGGGATTGACAAAATGAGTCCCTGTCGCTCCAAGCTTTCTGGCCTCTTCATTCATCCGGTCAGCAAATTTTTCAATGCTGCCATCCATGTGAACTGCGATTGCAGCGCCGGCATCGTTTCCGGAAGGCAGCATAAGACCGTAGAGCAGCTGCTCCATGGTCAGTTTATCGCCCGGTTTAATCCCGCATAAGGTGGCGCCGCTCTCCGTGATCACAGCTTCCTCCGGTACCGTAACCTCATCGGACAGATTCCCGTATTTGATCGCCAGCAGAGCCGTCATGGTTTTCGTGATACTGGCGGGATACAGCTTTTCGAAAGGATTCTTTCCGAAAATCACCGTTTTATCCGACAGGTCAAAGACCGCCGCCGCTTCCGCGGTAACCGCCTGATCTGAGGATGGAGTATCCGCCGTGACGACACAGAGATCATGTGCAAAACTCTCTGCCCGGTCCGAAAGCGTATGTCCTTCATATAGTGCCGTCCTCTGCGCAAAATCATAGGGATCATCCAGTTTTTTGAAGCTGGAACACCCCGACAGCATCGTCACGCATAAAAATGCGCAGCCGGCTTTCATCATAATTTTCTTCTTCACTTACAGACTCCTACTTATACATCTCACGCCACTCTAAGTCGCCGCGGTCCAGAGACTTGATTAAGAGCTCTGCAGTCGCTAAATTGGTTGCCAGCGGAATGTTGTGCATGTCGCAGGTTTTCATGATATTAACAAGATCCGGTTCATGGGCCTTTGTTGAGAGCGGGTCTCTTAAAAAGATTACCAGATCGATCTCGTTGTGCTCAATCTGTGCTCCCAGCTGCTGCTCACCGCCTAAATGACCAGCCAGATACTTGTGGATATTTAGATTCGTGACCTCTTCAATCAGACGTCCAGTGGTCCCTGTCGCATACAGGGTGTGTTTGCTTAAAATCCCCCGGTAGGCGATGCAGAAGTTCTGCATCAGTTTTTTCTTTGAATCATGTGCAACTAATCCTATATTCATAACGATATACCTCCTTAATAATTACCAATTTTGCGTTGCAATCCAACATTCAGAACAAGGCCCATCCCGATAAAAATACTGATCAGGGAGCTGACTCCCGAGCTGATAAAGGGAAGCGGAAGGCCTGTATTTGGGAAAATCTGTGTCGCTACGGCGATATTGGCAAAAGCCTGAAATCCGATAAGCGCCGCCATGCCGGTGCAGATCAGCCGCCCCGCCATGTCTCTGGATTTATATGCCATGCGAAGACACTCAAATACGATGAGACCGAAGAGCACAATGACGGTCACCCCGCCGATAAAACCCAGCTCCTCTCCGATAATAGCAAAGATGAAATCCGTTTCGCCGGTGGTTCCCAGCCAGTTTCCATCCTTTACGGATGCAATCGTCGTATTAAAAAGTCCCTTTCCCTGAAGCTGTCCGGAACTGATTGCCATGATAGAATTCTTCTGCTGATACATATTTTCCGCATACTGTTCCGCATGCGGATAGATCCACGCCAGAATACGTCTCGCCTGGTAATCGTGGATAAAGGGGATTAACCCCTGCGTCAGCAGATAGATAAACAATGCGCCTGCAGGTATGGCAACCGCAAGCACGCCGCCAATCCAGCGGTAGCTGATTCCAGCTGTATACACCATACAGAGTATGATGACAATGACCACAAGACTGGTCGACAGGTTCGGCTCCGCAAAGATAAGAGCGATGGGTATCACGGCCAGTATGGCCGCAATCCCCACCATAACAGGCATATTCATCTTTTCCTGATATTTATTCCAATACCAGGAAAAGAATACGATAAGCCCGATCTTCACGAACTCGGAAGGCTGTATCCGCCCGATACCCGGAACGTCGATCCACCTTGTAGCTCCGCCCGCCGTGTGCCCCATCACCAGCACCGCACCCAAAAGAAGGATGCATACTGCGTAATCCAGCGCATATAAATTAATAATTCTATGATAATCGATGATGGAAAGCCCTATGGCCAGGGCAAAGCCCACCATAATACCGATTATCTGTTTTGTAACCGTCGAGGAGTCCTGTCCGGATGCACTTGCAACCACGAGGATTCCAATAACGGATAACGCCACCATGTAAAGTACTAAACGGTAATTATAGTATTTAAAATTGTAGTCAAAAAGCATAGTCAGTATATCCCCTTGTCAGGTATATCACGAATAGGGATGTTCGCGTAAAGCACCGGCATGTAGCTGTCACAGTCCGGCTGCTTCATCTTCGTCATCTGTATCTCTATTCTGTCGGAATCAACATCCATGTATCTCGATATCACATGGATCATGTCGTCTTTTATCATCTGCATCACTTCAGGAGAACAGTCCGCCTTGTCCGCAACCAGCAAAAGTTTCAGACGATTTCTTGCAATCTCTCCTGAATTCTTCTTACGGAATACAGGAAACAGGCTCATCTCATCCCTCCTACGCTCTCTTTAAGAGGCTGGAAAGCTTAAAGAAAAACCCTCCGCGCGCCGCCACGTTCTGAAGCGGCACCGTTTCGCCGGTTATGCGTTTGCATATGTCCATATAAGCCTGTCCGGCCGGTGTTCCTATGCCAACCAGAGGTTCGCCCTGATTGGTGGATATGACAATATCCTCGTCATCCGGGACGGCACCGATGATGTCGATGGCCAGAATGTCCATCACATCGTCGAGGGACATCATATCCCCGCGTCTCACCATATCCATACGGATCCGGTTCACCACCAGATCGATGGTCTTCATGCCGGAAGCCTCCAACAGCCCGATAATACGGTCCGCGTCACGGATCGCCGAAACCTCGGGTGTCGTCACCACAAGCGCTCTGTCTGCGCCTGCGATAGCATTCTGAAAGCCCTGCTCGATGCCTGCCGGGCAGTCTAAAAGAACGTAGTCGAACTCCTCCCGCAGATCATCAACAAGCTTCACCATCTGGCCCGGATTCACAGAGGTCTTGTCCCTGGTCTGAGCCGATGGAAGTAAAAACAGATTTGGATATCTTTTGTCTTTTATCAGGGCCTGCTTCATACGGCAGTTGCCTTCTACCACATCTACAAGATTGTAGACAATGCGGTTTTCCAGTCCCATAACCACATCTAAGTTCCGCAGTCCTATATCCGTATCGATAAGAACTACCTTTTTCCCCAGAATGGCCAGGCCGGTACCAACATTGGCAGAGGTTGTTGTCTTGCCTACCCCGCCTTTTCCGGAAGTAATGACAATGATTTCACTCATCTCATATCCTCCTGATTCAATCCATATTCTATTCTACATTAATTTTCGGAATATTTCCACACTTTTTTTCATTGGTTTGATAGAGACTTTATTTTCATCCAGTGAAGCAGTCATCGGTCCGCGGCCCAGCTTCTTCCCCCGGCCGTCCAGCCTGGAGGTACAGTCCGCAATGCGAAGCTGCGTCGGCGCCATGGTTAATGCCACAATCACTGCGGCCTCATTGCCCGCAACTCCGGCGCATACGGTGCCCTTAAGCGCACCGAGTACGATCACGTTCCCTTTCGCTATGACCCTGGAGCCTCGTTCCACATCTCCGATGATAATGATGCTGGCTTCCGATTCCAGCGTCTCTCCGTCCTGTAAATTGCCTTTAAAGAACTGTCCCGTCTGGCAGGACAGCTCCATCAGTTTCTCATTCAGTGCTTTTTCGCAGCGTTCGATGCGGTTTGCGTCCGTATCAACGAGGCAGACGATCTCTAAATTGGAATTCTCCATAATCTGGTTAACAACCGCAAATTCCTCTTCCGCCGTCAGTTTTCTTCCCTCCAGCGTCAGCGTCATCTGAGCCGAACCCCAGAATTTTGTGTTGTCTCCAAACTTCCTGCCAATATCGGCAAGAAGCGTCTGAAACGGGACCTCCGGCTCCAGATAAACGGTCATGCCCGCCTTGTTGCTTTTAATCACTACGGTATTATGCATCATATCCACCTGACCTTTTCTCTTCCCCTTCTTAATCGCGAATCGTGACATTCGCCGCGTCACGCGCACCGGCATTCAGAATTGATTCCAGATCAATTTCACCATAATAATACTGATACACGCTTTTTGCAATATTAGCGGCATTCGAAGCCGAATATCCATACGGAATGTTCACGGTCACACAGATCTCCGGATTGTTATATGGCGCATAGGAAATAAAGAAGGCGTGGTTCGGTTTGTTCTTTGCCTCCTGAGCCGTACCGGTCTTGCCAGCAATCGGAACCTCCAGATCAGCAAACAGCTTCTTCGCCGTACCACTGGCGATAACCTCCCTCATTCCCTGCTGTACAGTATCCCACGTTGAATCCGCCGCGTCAATATGAGAAGAAATCTCAGGGGTATAATCTTTAATCAGATTACCTTCAGAATCCGTGATCTTATCCAGTAAACTGAGTTCGAAGACATTTCCCCTGCTGGCGATGGCCGCCACATATCTCGATAACTGTACGTTAGTATAAGCGTGGTTTCCCTGCCCCATGGCGGAACGCTCCGGATCGATGTCCGAAATCTGAGGCTCCAGCTCGTCGATTTCCACGCCGGATTTATGATCCAGACCGAACATGGCCGCATACTTGTGCAGCTTATCCAGTCCGAGAGACGGAACGTAGTTTCCTTCGGCATCCATGGACAGCCTGTGCCCCAGATCCGCAAAGAAAAAGTTGCAGGAATTCAGCAGGCCGCCAACCATATTTAACGGGCCGTGGCGCCCCGGATAGATCCAGCACTTAATCGGTGTATCAATCTCTTCATACCGTCCGGTACACTCGATCGTATCATCGATGCCGATGACGTGTTCCTCCAGTGCGGCAACAGCCGTAAGTGGCTTAAAGGTAGAACCCGGCGCCTTCTTTGCCTGGGTCGCATTGTTGTACAGCGGCAGTGACAAATCATTCTGAAGCTGGCTGAAATAGGCGCTGTCACCGATCCGGTTATTATCATATCCCGGATAGGATACGAGGGCCAGCACCTCTCCCGTCCTGATATCCGTTACCACTACGCCCGCATTGCACGGAGCCAGCGCCAGCTGCGCCGGCGTGATCTCCAGGGTGGATATCTTCTTCATCAGAAACGCATAGGCATCTCCGGTTGCCTTTAACTGGTTGATGTCTTCCTCGTTGTATTCCAGAATTCCCTGGTCAAACAGCGCCAGGCACAGTTCCTGTCCCGTGATAACGTCGTCGTTGATCAGATAACGGTAAATTCTCTTTGTAAAATTCCGGTCTTCCTTCAGTTCCGCGAGAACATAATCCACCAGTGTCCGGAAGGTATCGTCAGCGTTGGAATATTTGGAACCGGTCTCCAGCTTCGTCGTATCCACCCAGCCGTTTGCAATTCCGTAATACAGATAGTCGCGCAGACTGATCTCATCGGCTTTCCATGCCAGATACTCCTGACTCGTCTGATCAATCAGGTCCTCCTTAATAATGCCCACGGTCGGGCTTGCCAGATACGTGTAGATATAATACATATAGGCGGCCAGATCCTGGTCTAAGTCCTTTAACGTAGCCGGATGACTGCTCATAAGCTCATTTTGAAGTTCAGAAAAAATCTGATCCCTGGAGGATAAGAATTTACTGTTGATATTCTTTTCCACATCTGAGGCTTCTTCCGATTCAAAGTGCTTCAGAGACAGAATATTATTATTAATCAGCTGGAAATACGCGTCCTTGACCGGTATCTTCATGTTGGATCCGTCCGTGGTACTCGTAATCTCCACATCGCCGGGCAGTATGGTCTTTAACAGAACTCCGGCCAGAGACTGTTCCACCAGATGGTAAATACCGGTCTGCAGCCCTGCGATCTGTGTAAGATAGATATCATTGCCTGCCTTGGATTCCGTCTCGTTGAGAGTCTCCCTGACCCGCCCACGGCTGTCCTTGTAGATCGTCTTACTTCCCTTTGTTCCCTGAAGCTCCTGCTCCATCGCGGCTTCAATCCCCGTCGTTCCCACAATATCGTTGACGTCATAGTCCGGACGGCTCTTTTTCAGTTCTTCCAGCTGGTCCTCCTGTACCTTGCCGGTATAGCCGATAATGGGGGCGAATGCGATACTGTCATTATAGGCCCGGATCGTGGTTTCCTCCACGTTGACTCCCGCCAGATCGGCGGTGTGCTCTAAGACATCCGCAACCGTCTCGTCAGAAACCTGTGTCGCCACCGTTGTCGCCTCGTATTTGCGGTAAGACATTAGACGCAGCGCATACTTGATGTTGATGATGTCCAGCGCCTCCTGGTCCGTCATGGTGACCGGATTTCCGTCGGCATCCTTCATCTCATTTAATTTTGCTGTGGTGAACGCCTTCTCAAACAGCTCTCTGGCTGAAATTGCGGAAGGATACTTATTGTCCTCGTCATCCAGCTCTTCCACACTCTTTAATCCGTAGTAATCCCTCAGGAAACGCTTCCTGGCAGCCTCCGAGGAGGATGTATAGATCATATCCCCGTTGCTGTCGAGGGCAACCTCAAACTTTCCCTGTACCGTTTCCCCATGCTTCTCCAAAATACGGACCAGCCTTAAATACATGGCGTTCTGATCCGCCGTTGTTTTATATGCACCTGTATCCTGAACAGTCACGGAATAAGCCAGCTTATTATAAGCCAGCACCTTTCCGTTCCTGTCGTAGATATTACCGCGTGTCCCCGCTGTGGTAAGCGTCTGTTCCGTCAGCTGCATATAATCATTCAGCGCCTGTTCTCCGTTTACAATCTGCAGATTGAACAGTTTATGGATGAGCCCTGCATACATGGCGATACAGATAACTCCCAGGACCAGGAGTCTTGACGATATGATTTTCTTCAAAAAGTCTTTTAAGATGTCTAATAAATCTCTAAACAATCGATGAATCTCCTCTTTTTTCTATCTCTTCCAGATGACGGTTAAACATCAGGAAAATACGGTAAATAAGCAGTGTTGTAACCACCGTAAAGATAATCTCCGGCAGCATTAAGTTCATAAAGTAATATCCGATTCCGAGACGTTTCCGGATCAGGAACCGGAACACATAAATATAAAGATTATACGCCAGGTCATTGACCACGCTGAGAATAAGCGGTAGCGTAATGTAATCCTCATAGTAGTATCTGGTACAGATTCCGTTTACATATCCCACATAAACGAAAATAAGCGTATAGAATCCGAAGGGGCCGCTGTAAAATAAGTCCATCAGAAGACCGGAAAGAAGGCCGTAGTACATACCGGCCTCCTTTCCATGGATAAATCCAAAGGAAAAGGTCAGAATCAGCAGCAGATTCGGAGATGCGGACAGAAAAGGAAGCAGCGGAAAGATGCAGTTCTGAACCGTAAAGGCCAAAATAATCATAAGTATATTAAAAATGATTCGTTTCATCGCCCCTGCTCCTTTCAATATCGTTACTTCGCTCCGTCATCATAGCTGCTACTGTGCCGCGGTGGTTTCTTCTTCCGAAGAAGCCTCATCCGCTTCACTCCCGCCGGCCTGTGTCTCTTCGGTGGAACCGTCTTCCGGGCCTGCCTCCTCCATCATCTTCGCTTTGAGGTCCGTAATGACCAGAACCTCCTGCAGACTGTCAAATTCCGCCGCCGGAATTAAATAACCTGATTTTGTCACATTGTTTGTGTCATTGGTAATTTCCGCTGCATAGCCTACCAGAACGCCCGGCACAAAGACAGAGCTGGTATTGGACGTGACGATCTTATCGCCATCCTTTAAATCACTGTCCTTCAGCACATTGGTAATGCGGAGACGCCCTTCTTTAAACAATGTCAAGTCGCCCGCCACGATACAGCCGTCGCCGGACTGGATCGCCATGGCGCTGACACGGCTGGAATCATCGATAATGGAACGGACTGTGGCGTAATTGGCGCCCACATCCGTGACGATTCCCACCAGGCCGCCGCCTGCAACCACGTTCATGTCCACGGCGATTCCGTCCTTCGATCCCTTGTCGATACGGAACACCTGGAACCAGTTGCTGGAGTCGTTGGCAATGACTCTGGCCCCGACCTTATGGTACTGACCGTACTCCTGATCCAGCTCATACAGCTGTCTCAGCCGCTTCAGTTCGAATTCCTCCGCCTGAAGCCTTGTATTCTCCTCCGTAAGCTGGGTGATGATGTCCTTCATCTCCTTGTTGTCTTCCAGAGCATCTTTCAGTTTTGTATAATCCATGATCTCATCGTAAATAGCGGAGCCCACCCGGTTCACTCCGGACTGTACCGGGATCAGAAAATAACCGACTCCGGTTCTCAAAGGCGTCAGCCACTCGTCATGGATTGATGTAAGGCCGATTAAAAGCACACAGATCACCGTTAAGGCAATCAGGACGTATTTACTGCGTTTCGATTCCATCTAAATGATTCCCCGTTCCTTAAAACTGGTATAGGAATTATCTCCTATAATAATATGATCCAACATACGGATTCCAATTAAATCTCCGGCTTCCATAATTCTCCTGGTCAGAGTGATGTCTTCCCTGCTGGGAGCCGGATCGCCGCTGGGATGATTATGAACCACAATCAAATTCACGGCATGGTACTTCAGCGCCTCAATAAAAATCTCCCTGGGTGAAACGACGGAAGCGTTCACCGTACCCTGGGAAACCAGCACATCTTTTAAAAGCACGCCCTTGGTGTTCAGCAGCATGATGCGGATCTGTTCCTGCTCCATGTGCCGCATGTCTTCCACGTAGTAGTTGACAATGTCTTCCGGATTGGTAAAGGAGGCCACATCTTCCAGAACTGCCTTCTTCCAGATTCTCTTTGACAGTTCTCCGATACAGAGAAGCTGAGCTCCCTTCACTCTTCCGATTCCCTTGATCTGAGTCAGTTCGGGGAGTGAAAGATGCAAAAGCCCTAAAATACCCTCGCTGGGGTAGTTTAAGGCCAGTATCTTTTGTGCAAGGGCCAGGGAACTGTCTTCCCTGGATCCCGTCCGGATGATGATGGAGAGAAGTTCCGCATCGCTCAGCCTCTCAGGGCCTGTCTGCAGACACTTCTCATAAGGCCGGTCATCCGCCGGTATGTCTTTCATCGTAATTCTGCTCATATGTCTCCTGTCCGCTACTCTCCAGGTACGTGTCAAAGACATATGTATGTTAAATGAACCGATAAGTAATGAGAGCCAATACCACTCCAATGATGCTTGCCATGGTGATCCTGATACTCAGGCCAAAGGTGATGACCAGAATACCGAAGTTAATAATTAACGGAGAATCGAAACCGAAGGACTGTCCAAAATTCAGCCAGGACAGCCAGGATACATCCTGCGCCATCGTCCCGATAAATCCGCCCAGCACAATCCCCGTCAGCACCAGAAGAAGCAGTACCCAGCAGTTTTTTCGTTTCATCTGTTACTACCCCTCATTCGTTTTTGGCAGGAAAATCCATGCCTGTCTTGTTATTCTATCATAGAAACGTTGTCGTGTATACACTTTTTTACCGTTTCACGCCATAGCTGGAAACGGAAACCGAATGGCTGCCTATAACGTAATCAGTCCCGCATCCTTTAATTTCTGCATGGACATGAGAATTCCAAGCTTCGCATGGTACCAGGTAAGCCCGCCCTGGAAATATACGGCGTACGGCGGTTTTATCGGTCCGTCGGCCGAAAGTTCGATGGAGGCTCCCTGCACAAAGGCGCCCGCAGCCATGATAACCGGCGCGTCGTAGCCCGGCATCGCCCACGGCTCCGGAGTGACGAAACTGTCCACCGGAGCGGCCGCCTGAATTCCCTGGCAGAATGCGATAACCCCCTCCGGTTTTCCAAAGGTCACAGCCTGAATGATGTCATGGCGTGACTCGGTGCTGTTGGGAACCACGGCGAATCCCAGTTTTTCATAGACGTTGGCAGCAAAAACTGCCCCCTTTAAGGCTCCCGCCACCACGGTTGGCGCAAGGAACAGTCCCTGATAGAAAGACTGATTCAGTCCCAGACTGGCTCCCACCTCGCGCCCAAGGCCGGGGGCAGTCAGACGGTAGGAGGCGCGGTCAATGCAGTCCTTCCTTCCCGCGATGTAGCCGCCGATCGGCGCCAGTCCGCCGCCGGGATTCTTGATGAGAGACCCCACCATCATATCCGCGCCCACATCGGCCGGTTCTATCCGTTCCACGAACTCGCCGTAACAGTTGTCTACCATACAGACGACATCCGGCTTTACCGTCCTGATGAAGGCGATCAGCTGACCAATCCGCTCCACCGATAAGGTCGGCCGGGTCGCATACCCTTTTGAACGCTGGATTGTCACCAGCTTCGTTTTTTCGTTGATTGCCTTTGCAATTCCATCAAAATCAAAGCTGCCATCCGGAAGTAAATCCACCTGACGGTAGACGACTCCGTATTCTTTTAAAGAGCCGGTGCTCTCCCGGATTCCAATGACCTCCTCCAGCGTGTCATACGGCTTTCCCACCGGCGAGAGGAGCTCATCACCCGGCCGTAAATTGCCGGACAGCGCCACGTGAAGCGCGTGGGTTCCGCTGATTAAGCCCGGCCTCACCAGGGCACTCTCCGTGTGGAACACGCTGGCATAAACGTCTTCCAGTGTATCCCGGCCAAGATCATTATAGCCGTATCCGGTGGTTGCGGCAAAATGTATGTCGCTGACGCGGTTGTCCTGCATGGCTTTTATCACCTTCAGCTGATTATACTCCGCCGTCTCATCAATTGCGGCAAAGCGTTCAGAAAGATGTTCTTCGATCTCCTTTCCGAACTCCAGAACCCTTTTTTCGATTCCAAGCTGCTCATACATCGCATCCATTTCCATGATTTTCTGTCTCCAATCCATACGTTTCTCTGATATCCTGAAGTATTTTCTCCAGGACTTTTTCTCTGTCGCGGCCAAAGTCTTCCAGATTCAGCCACCGCACATCCCGCTCCCTCTTAAACCAGGTAATCTGGCGCTTCGCAAAATGCCTCGTATCCCGCTTTAAAATAGCAGCTGCCTCGTCGAGGGTCGTATTCCCCATCAGGTAATCCAGAATTTCCTTGTATCCCAGTCCCTGCATGGAGACCATGTTCTTCGTGCAGCCCATATCTCTTAATTGTTCCACTTCATGAACCAGTCCGGCCTCCATCATACCGTCAACCCGTCTGTCAATCCGCTCATAGAGTGTCTTCCTGTCATCTGTGAGGACGTAATACAAAAAGTCATAAGGGGACTGCTTCTGACGTTCCCGCCTGTTGTGTTCGGAGATTCTCTCCCCCGTCTGCCTGTAAAACTCAATGGCGCGGATCACGCGTTTCCGGTTGTTGGCATGAATCTCCATGGCAGCCTCCGGATCAATCTCCGCCAGCATATCGTGCAGAAAAACGGATCCCCGTTCCTCTCCCAGACGTTCCAGTTCCTCCCGGATTTCCCGTTCCTCTCCCTGCTCCGTAAAATCGATATCGTACAGAAGGGCCTGAATGTAAAAACCGGTTCCTCCTACAACAATCGGTATACTGCCGTGAGAATAGATCTCCTGGACCGCCTCCGCCGCCATTTTTTTAAATACGGCGACATTAAACTCTCCTGTGGGTTCCAGGATATCGATGAGATAGTGGGGGATCCCCTCCATCTCATCCCGTGTCACCTTGGCAGAGCCGATGTCCATATGGCGGTACACCTGCATGGAATCAGCACTTATGATCTCCCCGCCAACGGCTTTCGCCAGCCGGACAGACAGAGCTGTCTTTCCCACAGCCGTGGGGCCCGTCAAGATAATCAGTGGTTTCATGATACAATCCTCTTAAATTTTTTCTCCAGCTCGTACTTGCTCATGGAGATAATCGTCGGCCGTCCGTGAGGACACGCATACGGATTCTCCAGATTCAAGAGCTGGTCAATCAGCTCATTGGCCTCCGCCGCCGACAGCCGGTTTCCGCCTTTGACTGCGGCTTTGCAGGACATCGTCGCTACCCGGTCATAAATGATGTCCGGGTTATGGGTCGAAACGTCGTCAGAGAGCCCGTCAATCATCTCAATCAGCAAATCCTTTTTGGCAATGGACAGTAAGTTGGCCGGAACGCCTCTCACCGCGTATTCTCTGCCGCCAAACGGTTCAATCTCGAATCCCATGTCCGAAAAATACTTCATATGCTCTTTTAACAGCACCTCCTCATTCATATTCAAAGTCAGAATGATCGGAGGATCCAGCATCTGGGATGAGTATTCCCTGTTTTTAAGTGTTGCCATGGTTTTCTCATATAAAACCTTTTCATGAGCCGCATGCTGATCAATAATGTAAAGCTGTTCGTTAAATTCCACCAGCCAGTAGGTGTCGAACACCTGGCCGATCAGCTTGTGCATCTGCCTTGATTTCGGCTCCAGAAGCTTTCCGTCAAAGAGATCCAGCTGTTCCGGCTTTCCTGCTCCGGCTGTATTATCATGTTCCGGTGTAATAGTTTCACCTTCCGGTGCAGCGGGTTTTGTAACGGCCGCCGCTTCTTCCCGGCTGCTCGGGACAGGTTCCTGAGACGGGCCGCGCAGAGGGTTGGTTTCTGGCGGCGCAGCCGGCTTCTTCAGCCAGTTTTCAGCCAGAAAATCAGGATCTTTCATGAGTGAAGGCTCTGCCGGTTTCAGCCGTTTCGATCCCGGTGCACACGCCGCCTGCTGCCTGCTCATGGCCTCCAGCCTGCGAAGCTCAAAGGGTTCCGGCGACGGCTCGCGTTTCCTCGCCTCCTTCGCCTCCTGATCCGTCCTGTCCTTATTCAGTTCCACTTCCGGAATCAGCTCCTTGTGCGCCAGCGCCCCGGAAACGGCGTCATAGACCATGCGGTACACCATCTCTCCGTCGCGGAAGCGCAGTTCCATCTTGGTCGGATGGACATTGACATCCAAAAGCTCAGGCTCAATGGTGAAATGAAGCATGGTAAACGGATACTTGTGCTGCATCATAAAAGGCTTGTAGGCCTCTTCTATGGCTTTCGATATGATGCTGCTTCTGATATACCGCCCATTAATAAAATAATTTTCGTAATTCCTGTTTCCCCTTGCAATCACGGGCTTCCCGATAAAGCCGCTGATGGAGATATCCTGCTTCTTCGCCTCCACCGCCAGTAAATTCGCCGCGATCTCCCTGCCGAAAACCGTATAGATGATGTCCTTTAAATTGTGGTTGCCGGAGGTATGCAGCTTATTCTGGTTATTCTGGATAAAACGAATTGAAATCTCCGGATGGGAAAGTGCGATCTTTTCCACCAGTTCGGCTACATGGGACCCTTCCGTCATGGGTGTTTTTAAGAATTTCCTTCTGGCCGGAGTGTTATAAAACAGATTTCTTGCAATAAATGTAGTCCCTTCCGGCGCTCCGATCTCCTCCAGCGGCCGTTCCATGCCGCCCTCAATCTGGTAACGGCTTCCCGTCAGGGCTTCGCTGGTCTTTGTAATCAGTTCCACCTGGCAGACAGCGGCAATACTGGCAAGCGCTTCGCCGCGGAAGCCCAGGGACGAAATCGTAAATAAGTCTTCCACAGACTTGATCTTGCTGGTAGAATGGCGCAGAAAAGCCAGGGGAACCTCTTCTCTCGGAATCCCGCAGCCGTTGTCGGTCACACGGATAAAGGTGGTGCCCCCTTCTTTTATTTCAACCGTCACCGCCGTGGCTCTGGCATCGATGGCGTTCTCCAGCAGCTCCTTTACAACAGAAGCCGGCCTCTCGATCACCTCGCCCGCAGCGATCTTATTAATCGTATTTTGATCCAGTAGCGTAATGTTTGGCATATGGCTTATCGCTCCTTTATCTCTTGCGGCAATTCAGACGTACGGCTGAATTGTAACTGTGTCTTACTGCCAGCGGTTCTTAAGTTTCGTCTGTAAACGGTACAATGTGTTTAGGGCGTCAATGGGCGTCATGTTTCCCAGCTCCAGTTCCCCCAGTTCCCGGACGATATCATCATCCTTAACCGTGTCAAACAGGGACATCTGCTGTAAATCCACCTCATCCGGCCTGGGAACGGCGGCATGCTTCGGTGTACCCGCTCCTGCTTCCGCAATCTCCTTCGCCCTCGCCGTGATATCCGCATCGCTTAACTCCACCAGAAGCTCCTTCGCCCGTACAATTACGGAATCGGGAACGCCTGCAAGCTTTGCCACCTGAACGCCGTAGCTCTTGTCCGCTCCGCCCTTCACGATTTTTCTTAAAAATACGATATCATCTCCCTGCTCCTTTACGGCGATGCAGTAATTATTGACACCGTTTATGGTTCCCTCGAGCTCCGTCAGCTCATGGTAATGGGTGGCAAACAGCGTCTTGGCTCCAAGAAGCTTCGGATTGCTGATGTGCTCCACCACCGCCCAGGCGATGGACAGGCCGTCGAAGGTACTGGTTCCTCTGCCGATCTCATCGAGAACGATCAGGCTGTTCTTCGTCGCATTTCTCAAAATATTGGCAACCTCGGTCATCTCCACCATGAAGGTGCTCTGGCCGGATGCCAGATCATCGGAGGCGCCCACCCGGGTAAAGATTCTGTCACAGATACCGATATTGGCTTCATCTGCAGGTACGAAGCTGCCCAGCTGCGCCATCAGAACGATTAAGGCCGTCTGGCGCATGTATGTTGATTTTCCTGCCATGTTGGGGCCGGTGATGATGGAAAGCCTGTTTTTCGTATTATCCAGATACGTATCGTTGGCAACAAACAGATCATCCCGCATCATTTTCTCCACCACCGGATGGCGGCCGTTCTTGATGTCAATCACGCCCTTTTCGTTGATGCGCGGCTTTACGTAGTTATTTTTTGTGGCCACTGCGGAAAGGGAGGTCATCACGTCGATGCCTGCGATCGCCCGGGCCGTCTGCTGAATTCGCAGAACCTCGGCGGCAATGGTGTCTCTCACCTCACAGAAGAGGCCGTATTCCAGCGTATAGAGCTTGTCCTCCGCCCCCAGGATCATATCCTCCAGTTCCTTCAGTTCATCCGTTGTATACCGCTCGGCATTAGCCAGCGTCTGCTTGCGGACAAAGTAGTCCGGAACCATCCCTTTAAAGGAATTCGTCACTTCGAAGTAATATCCAAACACCTTGTTGTATTTGACCTTCAGATTCTTGATTCCTGTTTTATCACGCTCTCTGGACTCCAGCTGTGCAAGCCACGTCTTTCCTTCCGTCTTCGCATGGCGCAGCTTGTCCGTCTCCTCGTGGTAGCCTTCTTTTATGATTCCCCCGTCTCTTAAGGAAACAGGCGGATCATCCACGATGGCGCGGGAAACCAGATCATGAACATCTTCCAGCGGATCCAGCTCTTCCCAGAGCTCTTTTAACAGAGGAGTCGTGAACTCTCCCATAAGATCTTTGATATACGGAAGCATCTCCAGGGAATTCTTAAAGGAGATTAAATCCCTGGGATTGGCTGTCTTATAGCTGATGCGGCCAATCAGACGTTCCAGGTCGTAGATGGGATTTAAGTATTCACATATTTCCTCCCTGGATATGTAGTTCATATTCAGCTCTTCGATGGCATTCTGGCGGGCGATGATATCGTCCTTATGGATCAGCGGCTGTTCGATGTAAGTCCTTAAAAGTCTGGCTCCCATGGCCGTCTTCGTCTTATCCAGAACCCACAGAAGGGTTCCTCTCTTCTGCTTCTCCCGCATGGTCTCCAAAAGCTCCAGATTCCTTCTGGTAGAAGTATCGATAATCATAAACTCCCCGGTAGAATAGGGCGTGATGGTCGTAATATGGGACAGCGTGCTCTTCTGGGTCTCGTACATGTACTCCATGACGGCCCCCGCCGCAATCACTCCCGTATCGTAATCCTGCAGTCCCAGTCCATCGAGTGAGCCGACCTTAAAGTGTTCCTTTAAGATCTTCCTGCAGCCTTCATCCGAGAAGAAATGGCTGTCAAGGGCAGAGATGACTGTCTGATACCGGTTCTTGACCTCCTCGGTGTCCACACCGGATACGAAAAATGCATCGTTGCAGATAATTTCAGACGGGCAGAATTTGTTGATCTCATCCGCCAGTTCCCGTTCCGACGCCACTTCAGTCACCAGGAAGTCGCCTGTACTGATGTCGGAAACGGCAATGCCGAACCGCTCGTCGATATAAACGATTCCCATCAAATAGTTGTTCTTCGTCTCATCCAGTGCCTGGGCGCTGGTGATGGTTCCGGGGGTGACGACACGGATAACCTCTCTTTTTACCAGTCCCTTGGCCTGTTTGGGGTCTTCCATCTGCTCCGCAATAGCTACCTTGTAGCCCTTCTGGACCAGCCTGTACAAATAGTTATCAAGCGCATGGTAGGGAACGCCGCACATGGGCGCCCGTTCCTCCAGGCCGCATTCTTTTCCTGTCAGAGTAATCTCCAGTTCCTTAGAGACGGTGAGCGCATCTTCAAAAAACATCTCATAAAAATCCCCCAGCCTGTAAAACAGGATACAGTCCGGGTACTGCTTCTTGGTTTCCAAATAATGGACCATCATTGGTGACATTCCGGCCACGTTTTTTCCTCTTTTCTTCTGTCGTACTGTTCTGTTGCTATTTCATGGTTCCCATATAATAAAAGCCCTTCGACTCATCGAGGTACACATCCACGATCTTGCCGATCAGCGAACGGTCCCCCTTAAAATGGACGATGGTATTGTTGTCAAGCCGGCCCGTTACGAAGCCTTCCACATGATCATCCAGTTCCTCCACCAGTACACTCTTAACGGTGTGCACGTCGCGTCCGCATACCTCGGCCGAGACTGCCTGTACCTCTGAAAGGAGACGGTCAAACCGGTTCTTCACCACATCCTCCGGTATCTGATCTTCCATAGCGGCCGCTGGCGTACCCGTACGCCTGGAATAAATAAACGTAAATGCACTGTCAAAACGAACTCTTCTCACCACGTCCATGGTCTCTGAGAAGTCCTCTTCCGTCTCTCCCGGGAATCCGACAATAATGTCCGTGGTTAAAGAGATATCAGGAACCGCGGCTCTGATCTTCTCCACCAGTTCCAGATACTGTTCCTTCGTGTATCTCCGGTTCATGGCCTTTAAGATCCTGCTGCTTCCGGACTGGAGCGGCAGATGGAGATGGTGGCAGATCTTATCAGAATTCTTCATCACTTCAATCAGTTCATCCGATAAGTCCTTCGGATGGGAGGTCATAAAACGGATGCGCCGAAGGCCGTCGATCGCCTCCACCTCCTGAAGCAGCTTTGCAAATGTCATTGGCTCTTCCAGATTCTTTCCGTAGGAATTCACATTCTGGCCCAGAAGCATCACCTCCACCACGCCGTCTGCGACGAGACGCCTGATCTCTCCCACGATATCCTGGGGATTCCTGCTTCTCTCACGGCCGCGCACGTAAGGAACGATACAGTAGCTGCAGAAATTATTGCAGCCAAACATAATATTAACGCCGGACTTGAACGGATACTTCCGGTCCGTGGGAAGTTCTTCCACAATCCGGTCGGTTTCTTTCCAGATGTCAACTACCATCTTCTTCTCATCCATGCGTTCAGAAATCAGTTCTGCCAGTTTAAAAATATTATGAGTCCCGAATATGATGTCGACAAAGCGATAGCTCTTCTTTATCTTTTCCACCACGGTTTCCTCCTGCATCATACAGCCGCAGAGAGCGATCATCATAGCCGGATTTTTCTGTTTTATACGGTTTAAGTATCCGAGTCTGCCGTACACACGCTGGTTGGCGTTGTCTCTGACCGTACACGTATTATAGAGGACGAAATCCGCCTCCTCCGTATCCGTCTCCGTAAAGCCGGAGGCCTCTAAAATTCCGGTCAGTTTTTCCGAATCCCTGGCGTTCATCTGGCAGCCGAAGGTCTCGATGTGAAAGGTTCCGCGATACGTCCCGTTTTTCTTCCTCTCACCGATCATCTGCCGGCAGCGCTCCATAAAAAACTGCTGTCTGCCCGGTTCCTCTGCCGGTGCCGCTTTTAAAGCTTCTTCATGCGTCATATGTAAATGATCCATTCAATGATTTCCTCCATTTATCTCACTCCACATTCCGTTCCTCAAAAAGCCCGGAATGACTTTGAATATTATAGCATAAATCAATTCTATTGCAAACACAAAAAATGCCGCGGCTGTCCATCTGAAAAAAAGAATCAAGTCCGCCCTGTAAACAAGGCGGACTCAGATACGCAAACAGCTTCCTGTGCAGCGAAACGGGGCCGAAGGCCGTAATGCACCGCTGCCGTCCTTAGTTACAGAGCCGGCGGCCTGCATTGTCCGTTTCCATAGATAATGTACTTCGTCGTGGTAAGCTCCTTAAGCCCCATAGGGCCTCTCGCATGAAGCTTCTGAGTGCTGATGCCGATCTCCGCGCCAAACCCGAATTCGAACCCGTCGGTAAATCTGGTGGAAGCGTTGACATAGACAGCGGCCGCATCGATCTCATTTAAGAACCTCTGGGAATTCCCGTAATCCGATGTGATGATGGCCTCGGAATGCTTCGTATTATAACGGTTGATATGGGCGATGGCCTCGTCTATGGAATCTACCACCTTCAAAGACAGAATATAGTCTAAATACTCCGTCCCCCAATCCTCTTCCGACGCCGGAACAAACTGGGGCACGATCCGGCAGGCCTCTTCATCCGCCCGCACCTCGACCTGTTTTTTATCGAGCCTGGCTTTTAAAAGCGGCAGAAATTCTTCTGCGATCTTTTTGTGTATCACCAGTGATTCGCAGGCGTTGCAGACGCCGATCCTCTGAGTCTTGGCGTTGAATATGATATCGAGAGCCATCTTGAAATCCGCAGTCTCATCCACGAAGATATGGCAGTTGCCGGTCCCCGTCTCGATGACGGGCACTGTACTGTTCTCCACCACCGAACGAATCAGTCCGGCTCCGCCTCGCGGAATCAGCACATCCACGTAGTCGTGCAGACGCATGAATTCCTTCGTCACCTCCCGGTCGGTGTCTGTGATCAGCTGAACACAGTCTTCCGGAAGGCCGGCGTTTTTAAGGCCGGCGCGGAGGCATCTGACAATGGCCTTATTGGACTCCAGCGCATCGCTTCCGCCCTTTAAGATCACGCTGTTGCCGGATTTAAAGCAGAGTCCGAAGGCATCCGCAGTCACATTGGGCCTGGCTTCATAGATGATGCCGACCACTCCCATGGGAACGCGTTTCTGTCCAATGGTAAGACCGTTTGGCCGGACCTTCATGGAGATCACCTCGCCTACCGGATCATCCAAACCGGCCACACTGATGAGTCCGTCGGCCATGGCCTCGATCCTGGAGGGCGTCAGTTCCAGGCGGTCGATCATACCGGCGCTCATGCCGTTTATCGTCGCCTTAATCACATCGTCCTGATTGGCGGTCAGAATATCTTCCTCGCCTTCCAGCAAAGCAGCGGCAGCAGCCCTCAGCCCCTCGTTTTTCTTATCGGAATCGAGAATTCCAAGAACCCCCGCCGTCTCCTTCGCTCTTTTTCCTGTCTCAATAAGTGTCATATCGCGTTCCTCCCTGTTATCAAAATGAATGGTTTCAGCCGGGATCGTATGGAGTGATTACCAGATCCATCCCCTTATCGTGAGATTCTGCCGGCAGAGAATCGAAAAGCTGGAACGGATAGGCGATACCAAATCTGGGATGATCCGGTTCTTCCTCGAAGAAACGGTCGTAATATCCGCCGCCGTAGCCGACCCGGTGTCCTTCCCTGTCAAATGCGATTCCCGGCACAATAACCGGCGCGAATTCGTCACGGATGCGCAGGCAGTTTAATTTAGGCTCCATAATCCCCATGACGCCGCTTTCCAGATCCCGCTTCCCCTGGATCGCATAAAATACCAGTCTTTTTCCTTCCACCTTCGGCACCGCCACGTATTTTCCCATTTCCAGCAGGCTCGTGATCAGTTTTTCGGTTCCTGCCTCGTGACGAAAGGACACGTAACAGTAGACACAGAACGCCTGCCGTATGGTCCGGAGGCTTAAAATCTTTTTGCAGATGGCATCATTCCATTCCAGCTCCTGCTTCTGTGTGAGAGCCAGACGGTTCTCCTTTACCCACTCCCTGACTTCACTCTTGCCCGACATTTCCATGCTTTTTCCCCAGATCCGTTATAGTTCCGTCCTCTTCCTGAATCGAAATACTGTTTAGATTTCCTCTTAAACTCATGCGGATTGCCTCGATGTATTCCTTTCGCAGGGCGGCCTGTTCTGCCTTCTCCTCCTCTGAAAGTCCCACAGCCTGAGCCTTATGGTAGAGTGTGTTGATTCTGTCTATTTTTTCCTGCTGCATGGATAATCCTCCTAATATTCGTTATTTATGTAGTGCATCAGATCGAAATCAAAGTTGGGATGGGCCAGGAAAAGCGTGCCCTTATCAGCTCCCGTCATGATCTGGGATACCACTTCCACATCATCCCCGTTAGCGATGACCATGTCGGAGCCGCTGTCCGTGGCAATCCGGGCCGCCGCCAGCTTCGCCGCCATCCCTCCGGTCCCTACATCGCTGCCGGAGGTGGCCTTTCCCATATCCATGAGCTCCGGCGTAATCTCATCCACCTGGCGGATAAACTGCGCCTTCGGATTCTGTCTCGGGTCATCGGAGTAAAGGCCGTCGATATCCGACAGCAGAATGAGTAAATCCGCGCCGATCAGAGCCGCTACGATGGCGGACAGCCTGTCGTTATCCCCGAAATTATCGACGTAAGGGATCTCTGAGGTAGAAACCGTGTCGTTCTCATTCACAATCGGTATGGTTCCCAGCTTCAAGAGCTCATCAAACGTATTCTGCGCGTTATAGCGGGAGCTGTCGTTGATCATGGTATCCTTTGTCAGCAGAACCTGCGCCGCCACCTGGTTGTACTCCGCAAACAGCTTCTGGTACACCATCATCAGGCGCGCCTGGCCTACCGCCGCAAACGCCTGCTTCTCGGAGATGGTAACCGGTCTTGTGTGGTGGCCGAGCGCCTGGCGTCCCACCGCGATTGCCCCGGATGAAACCAGGACCACGGATTTCCCTTCCCCTTTCAAATCACTGATGACGCGCACCAGCTTCTCGATCTTCATCAGGTTCAAGTCTCCCGTATACGTATGGGTCAGGGAAGACGAACCGATCTTTATGACTATCCTCTGTTTATCCTTCAGCTTTTCCCGCACTTCGGTTTTCATGGTGTCTCCAATCATGTTCGTTCAGTCTTTTTGTCTCATATCTTACAACATTTTTTTCCATTCGTCAATGAAACGGCGCTGATGCCGTGCAGAACGTCCGGCTGAACAGCTGCTTTCCTCATGCCATACCGTGATGGGGCGCATAACGCGATACAACCGCCTCCGCCGTCTTAATCCCATCCATGGCAGCCGATGTGATTCCGCCTGCATAGCCCGCACCTTCTCCGCAGGGATAGAGGCCTTTTACGCTGCTCTCAAACCGCTCGTCTCTCGGTATGCGTACCGGCGACGAGGTCCTGCTCTCCACGCCGGCCAGAATGGCGTCGCCTCTGGAAAAGCCGGCGATCCGCCCGTTAAACGCCTCTACTCCTTCGATCAGAGATTCCGACAGCGTATCCGGGAAAAATTCCCGCAGGTTCGCCATGGCATACTTACCTTCAAACGCCGGCGTCACCTCTCCAAAGGCTGTGGTTATCCTTTTCTTCTTAAAATCACCGTATAACTGCACCGGGATTTTCCCCCCGCCGCACCGATAGGCAGCTTCCTCCAGACGGCGCTGGTAAGCGATGCCCGCAAGGGGGCTGTCCTCCGGAAAATCCTGGGGTGTGACGGTGACAATGAGTGCGCTGTTTGCATTCACGCCATCCCGCGCATGGTAGCTCATCCCGTTGACGGCCAGACGGCCGGGCTCCGAGGATGCATCGACAACGTAACCGCCCGGACACATACAGAAGGAGTATACGCCTCTTCCGTTGGCACACTGATGGGTTACCTTATAATCGGCCGCTCCCAGGGCTTCAATCTCCGCGGCACCATACTGTGCAATATTGATGTCTCTCTGGGGATGCTGAATACGCAGACCCACGGCAAACGCTTTCTTCTCCATGGGCACGCTTCTCTCCAGCAGCTTCTCAAAGGTATCCCTCGCACTGTGCCCCACCGCCAGTACGGTGACCTCCGTCTCAATTTTATCCGTCCCGTTTACGGTGATGGCTTTTAACTTCCCGCCCTCAATGCAAAAATCGGTCACACAGCTTTGGAAGGAAAAGGTTCCTCCCAGCCGGATAATCTCCTCCCTCATGTTCTTCACAATCACACTGAGCACATCCGTTCCGATATGGGGCTTATTCTTATAAAGAATGGAAGGATCCGCTCCGAACTCCACAAATACCTCCAGCACCTTTCTGTTTCGCAGCATCGGGTCTTTCACCAGCGTGTTTAACTTTCCATCGGAAAAAGTTCCCGCGCCGCCCTCACCGAACTGCACGTTGGAGCTGCCGTTTAACTCTCCTCCCTGCCAGAACCGCAGTACTGACCGTTTTCTTTCATCTACCCTCTCCCCGCGCTCGAAAATAAGGGGAGCATACCCAGCTCTCGCCAGCATAAGCGCGCAGAAAAGGCCGGCCGGCCCGCTTCCTATGATGACGGGACGGTGTTTTAAAGGTTCCGTTCCCGGCTTCGGAAACTGGTATTCCTTCTTTTCTGCTTTCGCAATGTTCGGACTGTTCAGTCTATGTAATACCTTGTCCTCCCTGGCAGTTTCGACATCAACGGTATAGATAAACAGCACTTCGCTGCTCTTTTTTCTTGCATCGACAGACTGCTTTATAACCGTTATACGGCGAATATCCGCCGGCTGAAGCTTCAGCATCTTTGCCGCCTTCTTCTTTAAATCTTCCTCACTGTGGTTTACAGACAGTTTCAACTGGCTGATTCTTATCATATAGGACCTCTTCCTGCGTTCCTGCCCGCCAGAATTCCTGATGACCACGCCCACTGCAGATTATAACCGCCGCAGATTCCGTCCACATCCAGGATTTCTCCCGCCAGAAACAGCTGACTGACTAATTTTGATTCCATTGTACAGGGATTTATCTCTCTCGTATCGACGCCACCGCAGCAGATCTGCGCCTGATCGAACGAATTCACCCCTGTCACCGTAGTTTCCAGAGCCTTAATCCGGTCCGTAAGAACACGGAGCTGTTTTTCCGTGATCTCCGAAGTCCGGCGGCCCGCCGGTATTCCGGATTTCTTAAGAAGCACCTGGTGCAGTTTCTTATTAAGGACGCCGTTTAAGAATTCTTCCCCCGGCCGGTATCCCAGCCTTCTGACCCGTTCTGTCAGGAAATGGAAAAGCTCCTGTTTATCCATAACCGGCATCAGATCGAGACGGACCGTCACCTTTTTTCCCTCGTTTAAAGCGCGTGATGCAAACCGGCTGACCTGAAAGACGGGGATGCCGGAAATGCCGTAATCCGTAAACTGCAGTTCCCCCCGGTCTGACGCGGTCTTGTGTCCGTCGCAAAACAGCGTCACAAAAGCATCTGTCCTTACGCCTGCAAACTGCTTATACCACGTCTCGCGGCATTTTAACTGCACAAGCGCCGGAAGCGGCTCAATCACACGGTGCCCCAGACTTCCGGCCAGTTTATAACCGCTGCCATCGGATCCTGTTCCGGGCGCTGCCTTAGAACCGGCCGCAAGTATGACTGCATCCGCTTTCATGACCCCCTGGGTCGTGCGCAGTTCCAGCTTCTTTGATATGCCCGACACCTCGCATTCACAGAGCACCGGAATTTTCAGACGTTCCAGTTCGAAACGGAGCGCATCCAATACGGAGGATGCCTGCCCGGTGGCAGGATAAACGTATCCGTTCCGGTCTGTCAGCACCAGCCCCAGATCCTCAAAAAATGAGACGGTCTCTTTTACCGGTACTGCTTCAATCACCTTCCATGCAAATCCGGGATGTTCTCCCCGAAAGGCATCTTTTCTCATATCCAGATTTGTCAGGTTGCATTTTCCATTCCCGGTAGACAGAATCTTCTTTCCGGGTCTCTTCGTATGTTCCAGGATCACAACGCGGGCGCCCTCCCTGGCAGCTGCAATCGCAGCCGTCATACCGGAAGCGCCTCCGCCTATGATCATCACGTTTCTCTTCATGGATTCCTCCTCGCTGTACTGTTACCAGCCCTATTGTATCCGCATCCTCCACTCAATTCAAGTATTATTTTTTTCCTGATGAGCCCTGTGTTCCGGACCTATGCCGGAGCTTGTCTGAATGTTCAGACAGTCTCTAGCTCGTATACGATTCCAGATAGTTAAACACCTCTATCATGGAGGAGAACCAGATGCCATCCATCAGACGGCCCCGCTCCTCCTCCGGGAAATCCGTAACCGGCATATGGGTATACAGACAGATCGTCGTCTGATCCTGATACAGGACAAGCAGATAACCGTCCTCCGATACGAGATAATATTTTTCCTTTTCCTTCTCCGGCGCAGGTGACACCTTTTCCTGATTGATGACGATCTGGTCCTCCGTCACGGTCTCTGTCTCCAGAGTCGCTCCGGGTATGGCCTCCTCCGGCTGCACGCTGTCTTTGGTAATGACGAAGCCGATTCCGAGGCAGAGAAGCGAAGTGGCTGCAAATAAAAGAAAGCAGAACATATACTTCTTCATAGGATAATACCTCCTTCGAAGTATAGTATCTGCTTTCTTCCCTCATTTTAATCACATCAAATGGCATTTCTGTGCGATTCTTACCAGTTTCGTGCCGCCGGGCATACCGGAAAGCTCCACCTCGTCCACACAGCGCAGCTTCAGCAGCAGGATTCCGTAGACGATCACCGCCACCGCAATCGCAAGAAGCACACCGATGGTGTTGCTCTTAAGCGTCATGTGAACCAGCTGGTAAACGCCGTATGCAGCGCCGCCCATAATACCGGAGGCGATGGTCGGGAGGATGAAGGTCTTCTTCATCTCCTGCCTGTAATTCAAGTACCGGCTAATAGCCATTCCATTCAGGATACACATAAACAGCGCAAAGAGAATGTTGGAATAGACCACGCTGTAAATTCCCATTTTAAAACCAAACAGCATGACACAGAGCACAATGATATGGAGCACAAGTGAAATCACTGCGTTCTTAAGCGGTGTCTGCATGTGGTTGATTCCCTGAAGCACGGCATTTGTCACCGTGGACAGGGAGAAAAATACGACAGCCAGAGAACCGTACATCATCATACGGATCAGATTGGTATTGTCGTAACGGCTGAACAGCAGATTGCACACCGGCCCTGCAAGCACGGTAAGCCCAACCGTAGCCGGGATTGCTATCACCATGGAAAAACGAATCACCATGGATACCTTGCTCACGATCTGCCCGCGGTTTTTTCCGGCCACCGCCCGCGACAGGGACGGAATCAGGGAAGAGGCCAGTGAATTGGCAATGGCCACCGGGATATTGAACAGCAGGTGGTATTTTCCGGCATAGACGCCCCAGGTTGAAACCGCCTCAGACGCCCCCATCCCGAGAAATGCCATTCCTTTTCCATAGATGCTGTTATCAATAACCGTACTGATGTTATAAGCTACGCTGCTCATAACAATAGGAAGAACTGTCATCAGCAGGACAGCGGATATCTCACCGTAACTGTCTCTCCGTCTGGTGCGGTCGCGTTTTGCCTGTCTCATCATAACTGGCCGGTAACTGGCCATTAAAAAAAGCAGGAACAAAAGCCCCGCCACCGCACCAGCGCCTGTACCGATGGTACCGCCGGCAGCTCCGAAGGCAAAAGAAAATTCCGTGGTTTCATGAACCAGGTTTGCTTTCAATCCCGCATGAAACAACCGCTCCGCCGCTACAATACTGATAATAGCATTGATAATCTGCTCGAAAATCTGCGAAAGGGCGGTGGGGATCATCGTCCCCAATCCCTGAAAATATCCGCGAAATACACCGAGATAAGCAATGACCCATATAGTTGGCGCCAGCGTTTTAAGCGCGTATCTGGTATACGGCATGTTTAAGAAACGGGTGGCAAAGAAATCGGCTCCAAACCACAAAACCGCCGCTCCAATCCCTCCAACTACCGTTCCATAAAAGAGAGCCGCCTTTAAAATACGTACCGAATTCTTATACTCTTTTCTGGCATTCTTCGTAGCAATCATCTTCGAAACGGCCGTAGGAAGGCTGTAGGAAGAGACAATCAATAAGATCGAATAGATGGTAAAAGCCGAACTGTAGTACCCGTTCCCTTCATCCCCCAGTATATTGGCAAGGGGAATCCGATACAGCATCCCGATCAGGCGCACAATGATCCCCGCCGCCGCAAGAATCGTTCCCTGTATAATAAAATTTGACGCGCCCTTTTTCTCAGGCTTTTTTCTGCTTCTGCTTGTCCTGTTATTTTCCATAAACCTCTACATTTGAGGAATCCTGTGCGGAAATCACGCATATCCACGTCTTTCCCTGATTGAGGATTACCTCGTTATTCTCCATGTCGTAATAATGTGTCAGACCGAACTCCCCATCCTTCGTCCATTTCACCGGAATCGCCTTTCCCTCTGTGGCGTAGAGTCCGTAGGAATCGTCATGGACATTGATATCCAGATAATCCGTGGTGGCATAGTGGCCCGACGGGCAGTACTGGAACAGAATATTCTTTACGGCAATCGGACCTTCGTCGCCCTTATGAGGCGCTCCGTACTGATACCGGTAGTATAAGCCATCGCTCTCGTTATATTCAAACCACGGCTTATTCATCACGTAGCCGGGATAGACCCTGGCCGCGTCCATGACACTGGGCGCACCGTCCAGCGTCACCTCATGGCCCGTTTTCGCAAAGCGGTAATGGCCCTTGTAATCCGCACTGTAGCTCTCGGAATACCCCAGCTGGGCTATCGCCTTATTCAGCCTTTCTCCGCTGGAATATGCGTTGTGAGGTGATTTACGGTCTTTCGTCCTGTAATACGCCACGGTGCCGATCCCGTCCAGTCCGTTGATATTGTCCACGTTGGCCAGATACGGCTTGGCAAAGGTACTCTGTCCGTAATGAGCGTAAATGGCGTCAAACTCACGGGCAAAGTATGTATAATACGTCCGGCAGCTTCTCACGGAACCGATCCTGTCCAGATCGTCGTAATCCTCGATAATAGCCATATATCGGTTCATGCCGCCCTCTACAGGGGCCTCATACACGATATCCGCACGATTGATGCCGTACTGCGGCAGCGCCGCCTTGTCGTTGCTCATCATAATCGCTATGGGCCGGCGGTTTCCAATCGCCGCATCCACCATCCTGCCGGTCAGATAACTCCTGATCTTTCCATCCTGCTCGGTGCGCTCTTTATAAGTATACCAGTCGCCGGATTCCACTTCCTCCCCGTCAGGTGCCTCCGTTGTCGTCTCTATCTTAATCTCTTTCGTAGGGGCGGGCGTGGTGTCCGTCTCTACAGAGGCGTCCGTCACAGCCACCTCCTGATATTTTCCCTGGCATCCGGTCACGGCGCCCATCAAAAGGATGAGCCCGGCCGCACAGAACCATGCCCGTTTTTTCATCGTTCGTATCCCCCTCGTTTCAGAATCTCTTCCTGCTTCTTCTCCATGACGAGACGCTCCTCATCCACCATATGGTCGTAGCCGCACAGATGAAGCATGCTGTGCGCCACCAGAAAAGCCAGTTCTCTCGTCTCGGAATGGCCGTACTTCTCCGCCTGTTCCTTCACCTTATCGACAGATATGACAATGTCCCCCAGCAGCAGTTCCCCGGTCTCCGGGTTAAAGTAATCGCTTGCCATGTCCTCGAGACGGTCAAAATCCGACGGACTGTCGTAATCGGCCATTGGAAACGACAGCACATCGGTAGCATTGTCAATATCACGGTATTCTTTATTGATCTGCCGGATATCCTCATTATCCGTAAGGAGCACATTCACCTCCGCCTCATAAGGACAGTTCTCATAGTCCAGTGCCTCGTTCACCACTGTGGTGATAATCTCCTCATACGGAAGCTTTAACTCCTCTTCCGTCTCATACTCAATATGAATCGTCATAGCGTCCCTTTCTGCCTCCCGGGGCTTTTGCCGTCTTTCGTTCTTTCTCTCCGGTCTTTTTCTTTGTCTCGTAATCGTCGTAAGCCTGTACTATTTTCTGAACCAGCGGATGACGCACCACATCACTGCTGCTTAAGTAGCAGAACCCGATGTCGTCAATCCTTTTTAACACGCGGACTGCGGTGTCAAGGCCGGACACGGCCCCGGCAGGCAAGTCCTTCTGCGTCTGGTCCCCGGTAACAATAACCTTGGACCCGAAACCGATTCTCGTTAAAAACATCTTCATCTGCGCCGGCGTGGTATTCTGCGCCTCGTCCAGAATAATATAGGCATTGTCAAGGGTTCTTCCCCTCATATAGGCCAGGGGGGCCACCTCGATCAGCCCTTTCTCCGCATTGTGTAAGTAGCTCTCTGCGCCCATAATCTGATACAGCGCGTCATAGAGGGGCCGTAAGTACGGGTCAATCTTGCTCTGTAAATCGCCGGGCAGAAAGCCCAGTTTCTCTCCCGCCTCAATGGCAGGGCGCGTCAGAATAATTCTGCTCACCTCACCATTTTTAAAGGCCTGAATCGCCATAGCCATGGCAAGATACGTCTTACCGGTACCGGCCGGACCAATTCCGAATACGATCATCTTTTTCCTGATCTGATCCACATACTGCTTCTGGCCCATGGTCTTCGGCTTCACCGGCTTTCCCGTAATCGTTCTGCATATGATGTCCTTGTCGATCTCTAAAATCTGCCCGTCACTCTCCGAAAAGGACAGAGACAGGGCATAATCCACATTCTGCTCCGTGATCGCATTTCCCCGTTTCGACAGCTCGATCAGATTATTAAACACACTCTTCGCCTTCTGCACCATCTGCTCCGGGCCGATGATTTTTAGCGCGCCGTCCCGCTCGATCATCGTGACATGGAGAGTTCTCTCTATCTTCTTTAAATAGCTGTCAAACTGTCCGCAGACATTCTTCTCGTGTTCAGCCGGTATATCTATGATTGTCTCAATTACGCTCATTGGACTCCTCAGTCTCCTCTTGTTCCTGTGTGATTGGTATCTCTACGCCCTGACTCTGCCCTACGGCTTCCTCAGCCACAAGATCGATGGCAATTTGGCATAAAGATTCATTATCTAGTATTTTAACATGATTTTCCAGAATTTGTACCCCTTTTTCCAATAAATTTTTTTTCAAATTCTCATTGATCTCATCGGCCGCCTGTTTTTTCTCCTCTTCCGTGTAGGGCCGCTCGTAGGAAATGTACTCCTTCGCCGTAATATCACCGAGATAGACAGGCAGATAGAAATTCTGAAATAAGTGAAGCTGATCCTCTTCCATGGTCACCTTCCAGGTGGTTCCCTCCTGCTTCGGGCGCATCAGCATCAGGGAATACTGAAATACCTTTGCATACTTCCCCCGCCGTACGTTTCCGGTTTCCACATCCACTCGTTTAAACAGCGGGATCTGCCGTGTGATGTGGTATTCCGTCCGCGCCGTGATGTCCGCATCGGAATGAACATAGTGAGTGTTCATGATCTCCTCGCTGTCCCCGATCACATGCAGCGTTCCGCTGACAAGCACGTCGCCCTTTTTCACTTCATCCCCCACTGAAACCGCCGGAACGCCCTGCCGCACGATCATGGAGGTGATCACGCCATCCTTTGACGCCACGATATCGCAGGGAGACTCATCCTTTGCAGGAATTTCCGAGAGAACCTCGTTCTCCTTTATCTTAACCAGAAGACGCGTTCCCGATACCCTGGCCGATACCCAGGTGATCTCCGGGAATGCACTCCGCAGCGATTCTTCCAGGGCATCACAGTCGATCCTGGATTTGACCATGCCATAGCGGATCTCCTCTGTTTCACAGTATTTCAAAAGGGTATCATACGTATACATGTGATTCCCCTCAAACTCAATATCCCAGATAAAGATGGAAAGTATGTAAAGCAGGACAAAAAAAGATGCCAGTCCGGCCGCGTAAAGCTTCCGCTTCCTGTTTCTGTGTAAAAAAAAAGGAAGTCCAAACTTTCCCAGTACCTTAAGTCTGACCTTCGATTTCCGGACAATGGGTTTTATCTTCTTAAACCCTTTCACAGTCATATAAAAACGGCAGGAACGGCCGGTGTCCGACACTCCCCAGATTTCTATTTCATGAACGCTGCACATATTAAAGAACCGTTCCGGAGAAAAGCCCGTCATCTCCACAAACAGATAACCGGATATCCGGTGGTTAAGCCATGTTACAATCACGGTTGTACCTCCTCCTTCAGTTTTCCTCTTTATTCAAATTCCATGGACTTAATGAGCCCGTTAATCTTCATCTCCTCATTCGTATAATATTCAATCACAAGGCGGCTTCCCGATACAGCCACGCGGCACGTCTTGGCCTGGAGCTTGATCAGGGTATCAGTATAGAGAATGATGCCGCGGTAATTTTCAATTACAACACTGTGGCGGCCCAGAAAAGATACCAGCACTTCCCCCAGAACCACATCCTTTGGAAGCTTCAAGTTCTCCGCCGCACGAAACTTCATCTCTTCAAACATATCGTTTCTGCCTTTCAGCCAATGATATTATACTATATGCAAAAACGCCGTCCGATTATGCAGGTTAACCATCAAAACACCCGGATAACCGCAGAAGCCGGCCATCCGGTACAGCCGGTCCTCCCATAAAGCTTCCGAAAAGCAAAGAAATCCCTGATCATAAAATGACCAGGGACTCACCTTGTTTGACTAATCAGTAATTAGTTATATTTACGTTTTCTTGCAGCTTCAGACTTTTTCTTACGTCTTACGCTTGGCTTTTCGTAATGCTCTCTCTTACGAATTTCCTGCTGGATACCTGCTTTCGCACAGTTTCTTTTGAATCTGCGTAAAGCGCTATCTAAGCTCTCGTTGTCTTTAACGATTACATTTGACATAGCTCACACCTAACCTCCCTCCAGTTGTGTACTTGTGCATAATACAACTGTTTGGGTATTTTATAGCACTGATATGATTATAGCATAATTTTCCCATTCGTCAAGGAAATTTTTAATTTTTTACCGGAAAATTTATGCCTTATTTCAGCTGGCCTTCAACTACTTTATAAACCTCTTCCAGACATGCGTCTACTCCGGCCGGATTCTTGCCGCCGGCCTGGGCCATATTCGGCCTTCCGCCGCCGCCTCCGCCAACGAGTCCTGCGACAGCCTTGATTAAGTTGCCTGCATGGGCGCCCTTTTTCTGCGCTTCCTCTGTAGCGGTTGCCATTAAGTTCACTTTTCCGTCCAGAACAGAAGCCAGCACAATCACGCCTTCACCCAGCTTATCCTTTAACTGGTCTCCCAAGTTTCTTAAGCCGTTCATGTCCACATCGTCAGCCTTCGCAGCCAGAACCTTAACACCGCCGATCTCCTTCACCTGGTCCATCACATCCCCCAGGGAGTCCTTGGCCAGTCTGCTCTTTAACTTCTCATTTTCAGAATGAAGCGTCTTGATCTCCTCAAGCATGGCTTCAATCCTGGCTGCCAGTGTCTGAGGCGTGGCCTTCGCCGCCTTCGCCGCCTCGTGAAGCTCGGTCTCGGCCTCCTGATAGTACTTCATCAGGCCGTCACCCGTCAGCGCCTCAATTCTGCGCACACCGGCTGCAATACCGGTCTCTGACAAGATTTTAAAGGAACCGATAACGCCTGTATTAGAGATATGGGTACCACCGCAAAGCTCCGTGGAGAAATCGCCCATCTTTACCACGCGGACATTCTCCCCGTATTTTTCACCAAACAATGCCATGGCGCCCGACTTCTTCGCCTCGTCAAGGCTCATAACCTCTGTCTTTACATTCAGCGCTTCCTTAATCTTCTCATTGACAAGGCATTCCACCTTCTTAATCTCTTCCGGCGTCATGGCGGAGAAATGAGTGAAGTCGAAACGAAGCCTGTCTTCATCCACATAGGAGCCTGCCTGCTCCACATGCTCGCCTAAAACGGTACGGAGCGCCTTCTGAAGCAGATGAGTCGCACTGTGGTTCTTACCTGTATTCATACGGCTCTCTTCACAGACCTTTAAGGTAACCACATCACCGATCTGGAACATGCCCTTCTTCATCTTTCCCACATGGCCGACCTTGCCGCCCTGCAGATGAATGGTGTCCTCCACCGAAAACTCGCCGTTTGCACTGACAATGACACCCTTGTCGCCCTGCTGGCCGCCCATGGTGCCGTAAAAGCAGGTCTCCTCCGTCACAATCGTGCCGGTCTCTCCGTCCGTCAGCGCCTCCACCAGGTCAGTCTCCGTCGTCAGCGCGGTAATCTTAGAATCACAGACAAGTCTGTCGTATCCGACAAATTCCGTGGTGAGCGCAGGATCGATGGACTGGTAAACAGTCACGTCAGCACCCATGTAGTTCGTGGTTTTTCTGGCCGCTCTGGCCTTCTCCCGCTGTTCCTGCATGGCCTTCTTAAAGCCGTCCTCATCGATTGAAAAGTGCTTTTCTTCCAGAATTTCTCTCGTCAAATCCAGCGGGAAGCCGTAAGTATCATAGAGCTTGAATGCATCCTCACCGCTCAGTACCGTCTTTCCTGCGGCAGACATCTGTTCTTCCATCTCACTTAGAATCGCAAGCCCCTGATCGATGGTCCGGTTGAATTTATCCTCTTCCTCGGTCAGAACCTTTAAAATCATGGCTTTCTTCTCTTCCAGTTCCGGATATCCGTCTTTGGAAAGCTCAATCACAGTCCTGGAAAGCTCTGCGAGGAATCTTCCCTCGATGCCGAGAAGCCTTCCATGGCGGGCCGCTCTCCGGAGCAGACGGCGCAGCACGTATCCGCGTCCTTCGTTGGATGGCATGATGCCGTCGGAAATCATAAAGGTACAGGAGCGGACATGGTCTGTAATCAGACGAAGGGAAACGTCAACCGACGCATCCTTCTGGTACTCCGTGCGGGCAAGCTCTGCAACCCTGTTTAACAGAGCCTTTATGGTGTCAACATCAAAGATGGAATCCACATCCTGAACCACCACCGCCAGACGTTCGAGCCCCATGCCGGTATCGATATTCTTCTGGGCCAGTTCCTCGTAATTGCCGTGTCCGTCGTTCTCGAACTGGGTAAATACGTTATTCCAAACTTCCATGTAACGGTCACATTCACAGCCCACGGTGCAGCCCGGCTTTCCGCAGCCGTACTTCTCTCCGCGGTCATAATAGATTTCAGAACACGGTCCGCAGGGTCCTGCTCCATGCTCCCAGAAGTTATCTTCCTTGCCGAAGCGGAAGATGCGTTCCGGTGCAATGCCGATTTCCTTATTCCAGATATCGAAAGCCTCATCGTCTTCTAAATAGACGGATGGATATAACCTGTCCGGATCCAGTCCCACAACCTCTGTCAAAAACTCCCAGGACCAGCGGATCGCTTCCGTCTTAAAATAATCTCCAAAGGAGAAATTGCCCAGCATCTCAAAGAAGGTGCCGTGACGGGCGGTCTTTCCCACATTCTCGATATCTCCGGTTCTGATACACTTCTGACAGGTTGTCACACGCTTTCTCGGCGGTATCTCCTGTCCTGTAAAATACGGCTTTAAAGGCGCCATACCTGAGTTGATTAACAATAAGCTGTTATCATTATGCGGAACCAGGGAGAAGCTTTTCATCGCCAGATGTCCCTTGCTCTCAAAAAATTCAAGGAACATTCTCCTCAGTTCATTCACACCTGTCTTGTTCACGTTACTGTCCTCCGTTAGTTATTTACTTTCTTCTGTCATACTGCCTGCATTCTTGGCATCCTTATAATCTCTGAATTTCTTGCCGCACACGATTCCTCCCCACGCCACTGCAAGGAAAAACAGAAACTTGATTGCCGTCTGCAGAAAACTTGCTAAAATTGCTGTCATAGATTCAACCCTCCTGACTGATTGCTATAGTTATGCTCATTTTAATATCCTATCATATCACTTTTTATTAATCAAGATGTTGCCGCCGATTTTCTGTGTTATTTCCGAAATCCACGTCATTCCATATGCAAAAAAGCAGTCCCTTCACAAAACAGTTACTCCTGTTCCGTATGGGGACTGCCATTTTCTTTTAATCTTCATTTTCCGCAGGCAGAGCCTGAATATATGTCTCTACGAGATCGTATGTCCTCGTTCTCGTGGATTCCGCCTGGGAAGCCGTATACTCTACACCCTCCAGAGAGCCGCCGCTGTACTTCCTCGCTGCCTCCTCCGCCTTTGTATCCCGGCTCTTCGTCCAGGTCTGCTGTTCGCCTTCCAGCTTACTCCTGGCTTCCTCGTCCAGGCCGTCTATGATATCCGCATAGATGGTGTTCATCTCGATGTTCCAGAGCCGGAGTTCCTTTTCAGCCAGCGTCTTCATGGAATACGTCGTGGAATCGGAGGACTCACTGCGCATCTTCTGAACCTGGGCATCTAATTCCGCCAGGCGTCTTTCGTAATATACCAGTTTTTCTTCCTCGTCATTCTGAAGCGATGCGCTTCCGCCCGGTCCTAACGGGGAGATGGATGGGACAGCCGCCGCATCCTCCCTGCTTCCCGGTCCGGCCGCTGCTGTCTCCGGGACTGCAGCTTCTCCTGCAGCCTCGTCTGAATCCATCAGAAATGATTCAGGAGCCGGCGCCGCCGCCCCTTCTGCCGCCATGATCCGGGAGGACGCAGGTTCCGGAACTGCCGCCTGGTCAGCCGCCTCTCCCGTGTTACCCGGTGCCGCATCTTCCTCCTCTATGGGAGCTGCCGCCATACGCTTTTTGGCCGCTGCGGGAGTTTCCGCTCCTGCTCCCTCCGAATAGGCCTGCGGTATTCCTCCGCCTGCCGTCACCGGCATCTGCGTCACCGCCACGGTGTCCAGTGAACCGCCGTTCTGCCGGATAAATCTGCTGGTTGCAAACGTTACCGCGATCCCGATCAGCAGGATGGCAGCGATCACAAGCCAGATTCCTTTATTTTTATTCATGATTATCATCCTAACATACTTTGATAAAATTACCATATCATAAATAAAAAAGAAAGGAAATAGGGTTCGTTAATTAGTAAGAGATTGTAAGAGATACGTAAGTTTTACAGGCCTTCATCCACCAGTAAGCTGTCCCCATCCGCGGCAGTGGTAGCCAGCTGATCGCACCGCTCATTCTCCGGATGCCCGGCATGTCCTTTTACCCAGCAGAAGGTAACGCGGTGAGGTTCCATGGCTTTTAAAAGCCGTTTCCACAGATCGATATTCTTGACCGGACCGCTCTTGCCGCGCTTCCAGTTGTTCTTCACCCAGTTGTCGATCCAGTGCTGGTTGAAGGCATCCGTTACATACTTGGAATCTGAATACAGTTCCACCTCGCAGGGCCTGTTCAGCGCCTCCAGCCCTGCGATTGCGGCCATCAGCTCCATACGGTTGTTGGTCGTCCTCACATAACCGGCCGACAGCGTCTTTTCATGGAGCTGCCCTTTGGAATCCGTGAACTGAAGTACAGCTCCGTAACCACCGGGTCCGTCCGGATTTCCTCTTGCAGCTCCATCTGTAAACAATAGTACTTTTCCCATCTTATGTCATTCTCCTGGCTATAAGCACTCAGCGGACGTTATTTGCCGCTTCCGTGCGATGTATGTCACCTCCACCTGGTTTAAGTCCCTCACAGACCTGGTGGAGTGGCTCGTTATCTGTCCCATTTATCGCATAATGAATTGATCTGGTCCGCGAATTTAGCCAGATCCTTGTTGGCTCCGCCTTCGTTATGGCGGATCACCGACAGCAGGCGTTCTCCTGCAGCCAGCAGACGCGCATAGACGCCAACCGCACGCTTCGCCGTCTCCACCGTCTTCGTCACAACTACTCCGGTTCTCTGCTCCAGCCATCTGCCGGCCGCTAAGTCGTATACAGATCCTGAATACGGCGCATCCGCCTGATATCCATATTCTTCTTTTAAAAGATTCCCGAACGAATCGCACACCTCATCATTCCCATGTACCAGAAATACTTCCCGGGGCTTCTCCTCGAATGCGTTCAGCCACTGAATCAGCCCTTCCATATCTGCATGGGCACTCATTCCATCCATCTTCTCAATGTGGGCCTCAACCTGAATGGTTTCACCGAACAGCCTCACCTCCCGGCCGCCTTCCAAAAGGCTTCTGCCCAGCGTTCCTATGGACTGATACCCAGTAAAGACGATGGTACATTCAGGCCGCCACAGATTATGCTTTAAATGGTGCCTGATCCGGCCCGCATCGCACATGCCTGCCGCGGAGATGATGACCTTCGGTTTTGTGTCGAAATTGATATCTCTCGATTCCGCACTGGTAATGGAGAGCTTCAGCCCCGGAAACGAGATCGGGTTGATCCCCTGCGTCACAAGCGCCTTCGTCTCCTCGTCATAACAGTCCACCAGATTATCCTTAAACACACTGGTCGCCTCAACGGCAAGAGGACTGTCGACATAGACCTCGAATCCGTCGTGCCCCTTCACCATATGCTCCGCCTTGATGATCCGGAACATGTAGAGAAGTTCCTGCGTTCTGCCCACGGCAAATGCAGGAATCACCACATTGCCGCCCCGGTCCAGGGTTCTCTGGACGATATCCGCGAGAATGGAGACGTGATCCGGTATCTGGCCGTGAAGCCGGTCGCCATAGGTGCACTCCATCACTACGTAATCCGCATTTTTGATATACTGGGGATCCCGGATCAGCGGCTTATTCTTATTGCCGATGTCACCGGAAAATACGATTTTCTTCGAAATATCATTCTCTTTGATCCATACCTCGATGGAGGCAGACCCCAGTAAATGTCCGACATCGGTAAACCGAATGGTAAGGCCCTCCTCCAGTTTTATTATTTCATCATAGCTGCAGGGGTTAAACTGCTTTAATACCCCCATTGCATCATTCATTTCATACAGCGGCACTTCTTCCTGCCGCCCGGCTCGTCTGGCCTTCCTGTTCTTCCACTCCGCCTCTGATTCCTGGATATGCGCGCTGTCCTTCAGCATGATATTGCACAAATCCGCCGTGGCTTCGGTGGTGATAATTTCCCCTCGGAATCCTCTCGCATAGATAAAAGGAATCATCCCTGCATGGTCGATATGGGCATGAGTCAGAAGCACATAATCGATCTCCGAATAGCTCACCGGAAGCTCCGCATTCTCAAAATAGTCCACACCCTGCTTCATACCGCAGTCCACCAGAATCTTAAGCCCTGCGGCTTCTAAATAATGGCAGCTGCCGGTTACCTCATGGTCCGCGCCGATGAACATTAATTTCATTGAAAGCCCTCCTTATTTTTCTTCTGTCGGTCATTTTCCTATTATAGCATAAACTCAAACCTCATGAAAGGCCTCATTCTCCTGTTCTGCCGTTCCCGGTGAATTTATATGATAATGCAGATCATTCCTCCGTTGCTGTCGTTGATGATCTTCTGAAGCGTATCCTGAAGCTTCAGCTGACAGTCCTCCGTAAGCTGGGAGACTTTGGCGGATATACCGTCCTCCACAATCTGCTCGATGGACTTTCCAAAAATATTGGTGTTCCAGATGCCTTCCTCGCTCTCTCTGGCATTTTCCTTAATGTAGGCAATCAAGTCCTCTGCCTGCTGTTCACTGCCTACAATCGGTGCGATCTCTGTCTGGATATGGGCCTTGATCAGATTGATGGAGGGGGCCTCCGCCCGCATCTTGACCCCGTATTTGTTGCCGTGTTTAATCACTTCCGGCTCATCAAGGATGATTTCCGAACGTTCCGGCGTCACAACGCCATATCCTTTTAAGCGAACCTGGCTCATGGCATTGTTCACTTTTTCATATTCCGCACGCATCTTTGCAAGATCGCTTAAGGTCTGCATCAGCTGGTATTCTCCTTCGATGGGAATTCCCACGTAGTCGCTTAGGATCTGATAATAATAGCTGTCATCCACATCCATACCCATGGAGACACTTCCATCCGCCATGTTCATATTCTGTACTTTTACGGCCCGGATACTCTCAATTGCGCCGTCGAACAGATCGGAGGTGATATCCTTCATATGGGTAACCTTTTTCACCATGTCTTTGGCGGCCTGGATAATCTGTGATTTCAGCCAGTGGCTTGCAGGAAGAATCTCCAGCCATTTGGGAATATAGAAATCCATCTCCGTAACCGGAAATTCCTTCAGCACGCGTTCCAGAATGTGGTAGACATCGTCCTTTTTCAGCTGCTCGCAGTTCACCGGCATAACGGTCACATCGTATTTTTCCCTCATCTCCTTCGCAAGAGCCGCAGTCTCATCGGAATACGGTTTTACGGAGTTTAAGAGCACGATGAACGGCTTTCCGAGTTCCTTCAGTTCTGTGATGGTCCGCTCTTCCGCGGCTATGTAGTTGGGGCGTTTCAGTTCCCCGATGGTGCCATCCGTCGTGATAACGGCGCCGATGGTGGAGTGGTCGTTTATGACCTTCCTCGTTCCGATCTCTGCGGCCTTTGTAAAGGGAATCTCATAGTCAAACCATGGAGTCTTTACAAGTCGTTCTTCATCATTTTCGATGTGTCCGGCTGCGCCTTCCACCATAAATCCCACGCAGTCGATGAGCCGGACCTTCGTCTCGATCTCCTCACCCAGCCGGATCTCCGCCGCCTCCTTCGGTATAAATTTCGGTTCCGTCGTCATGATCGTCTTCCCGGCCGCGCTCTGCGGAAGTTCATCTCTCGTCTGCGTTTTCTGATGCTCATCCACCATTTCCGGCAGCACCATCAGTTCCATAAACCGTTTGATAAAGGTGGATTTTCCCGTCCGCACCGGTCCGACTACGCCTATATAAATCTCTCCATTGGTCCGGGCTTTAATATCACTGTATACATCAAAATTGTCCATAAAGATACCCCCTTCTGTGCTGTTATAATATATGCAGGGGATCACTTAATATTCCAGCAAGTCTGTTTAAGATTATTTGATGCCCTCAATCTTCCCACCATTGGGAAAGCCCCAGGTTCTTCCGTCCCTGGGGCTTTCTCTGCATGAGTCATTGAAGCACTTCCGGCTTCTCTGAATCGCTTAAGAAATCGTAGTTTGAATTCCGATAATAATACCATACAAATATAAAGCTGAGCAAAGTCACTATGGTGGTCAGTATGCCACCCTCGATTCCAAAGGCACCTCCGTTCAGCAGATTGCTTTCCGCATATTGCGTTGTAATGATGCCAGGAATCTGGAGGCCGCTGACAGGCATTCCATAGACCACCCCCTGAAAGATATTCCAGGTAATATGATATCCAATACACATCCATATGGAACCCGACTTTAGGAACATATAGGAAAAAAGTATCCCGACAAGTATAATGTTAAAGACGGAAAAAAATGTTACTCCCGGATTACTCAAATGAATCAGTCCAAAAATCACAGACGGAACAAACATAATAACAGGGACATTGCGGCACCGACGCAGAACAGCCATTAAAAAGCCGCGGTTCAACGTTTCCTCCGCAATCCCCACCAAAACAAAAGTAAGCAGCCACCAGAAGGTCAGTCCCGAAACTGTAAGTCCGTTTGATACAACGCGTCCCTTTCCTATCATAAGAACCAAAAGAAAGATAACAGAGCAGTTTAAAATTCCCAGCAGCATACCTGCAGCCCCGTCTTTTCTCCTCTTCTTACCCTTTAAAGAATCCAGTCCCATCACCCGGACCGAATGTTTCATCCCCAATCGCCATATGGTAATTGGAACTGCAAGCATAAGAAGTTCTGTAAGTATCTGAAACGCGACGGGCAGAAAGATGTTATCGAACCATTCTGCCACGCTGGAAAACTCTCCGGTTACCGGATTGATGTCGCCTGTGGCAATCAAAATCTTTCTCAGCAGCTCTATGATCAGATTGCCGGAGACAAGAGCCAGAATATAGTAAACAGCCATTGTAATCAGGATAATCCACCCTGACCGCACCTGTCCGAATCTGTTTTTCATCAATCTATTATCCCATAATCTGCTCATTGGCCGCTCCAACTTCCTACTCACTTAAATAAGCCTTCTTCACCGAATCATCATTCATCAGTTCCTTCGCATCTCCGCTCAGAACGATATCTCCCGTCTCCAACACGTAGGCCCTGTTTGCGATAGAAAGCGCCTTTTTCGCATTCTGCTCCACTAAAAGCACCGTGGTTCCGGACTTGTTGATCTCCTGAATGATATCGAAGATTTCATTGACATAGATTGGAGACAAGCCCATGGACGGCTCATCCATGACAATCAGCTTCGGATGCGACATCAGTGCTCGTCCCATGGCCAGCATCTGCTGTTCTCCGCCGCTCAAGGTTCCGGCCGGCTGGTTCCTGCGCTCAAGCAGTCTCGGAAAGCGCTTATAGATCATCTGCAGCGTCTCCTCGATCTCCGTCTTGTCTTTCCTCGTATAAGCTCCCAGCTTCAGGTTCTCGAATACGGTCAGATCTGCAAACACACGTCTGCCCTCGGGAACGTGAGCCATTCCCATTCCGACAATCCTGTCGCCCCGGACCTTTGTAATATCGCAGCCATCAAAGCCGATCGAACCGCCGGCCGCTTTTAACAGACCGGTGATCGTATGCAGCGTCGTCGTTTTGCCCGCGCCGTTGGCTCCGATTAAGGCTACAATCTCCCCTTCATTTACTTCAAAGGATATTCCTTTCAGCGCCTTGATGACGCCGTAATACACTTCCAGATTTTTAACTTCCAGTATTGCCATGCCCGTCTCCTCCTATTCTCCGAGATATGCCTTGATGACCTCCGGGTCATTTAACACATCCGCCGTATTGCCCTGGGCGAGCACCTGACCAAAGTTTAACACAGTCAGCTTCTCACAGATACCGGAGACAAGTTTCATATCATGCTCGATCAGAAGAATCGTCATATCGAAATTATCGCGTACAAACCGGATGGTGTCCATCAGTTCCTTCGTCTCGTTGGGATTCATGCCGGCCGCCGGCTCATCGAGAAGCAGAAGCTTCGGATTCGTTGCCAGTGCCCGGGCAATCTCCAGCTTCCGCTGTTTGCCGTATGGCAGATTGGAGGCCAGAGTATCCTTTTCCCGGTCCAGATCAAAGACCTTCAGAAGTTCTACCGCCTTCTCGTCCATCGTCTTCTCCACCTTAAAATACTTGGGAAGACGCAGAATTCCGGCTATGGCAGAATAGGAATACTGATTGTGAAGACCCGCCTTCACGTTGTCGAGCACAGTCAGTTCCTTAAACAGACGGATATTCTGGAAGGTTCTGGCGACACCCGCGCGGTTGATCTCCATGGTCTTCTTCCCTGTGATGTTCATTCCATCCAAGTGGATCGTACCCATATTAGGCTTATACACACCGGTCAACAGGTTGAATATCGTCGTCTTACCGGCGCCGTTAGGGCCGATCAGTCCGTAGAGCTGGCCTTTCTCAATGGTAATGCTGAAATCATCCACGGCGCGCAGTCCGCCGAAAGAGATGCCGAGGTTTTTAATTTCAAGTAATGCCATGCTTATGAAACCTCCTTATCTGCCGTGTTCTTATGAAAATACCGTTTCAGAGAGTGACGTTTTCTGAAATCGATAAACTTCGGACTCCAGTTGAAAATCATCATGACAATCAGAATAATTGCGTAAATCAGCATACGGTACGTATTGAGTCCGCGGAGCATCTCCGGGAGCAGAGTCAGGATCACTGCGGCAATCATGGATCCGCGGATGTTGCCGATTCCTCCCAGCACAACGAATACCAGAATCATAATGGACTGATTGTATCCGAAATTCTTCTGTGTCGCCGTCAGAGCCGATAAGTTATGGGAATAAAGAACGCCCGCAACACCGGCTAAGGAAGCGGATATGGTAAACGCCATCAGTTTATACTTTGTGATGTTGATACCGATGGATTCCGCCGCAATCCGGTTGTCACGCACCGACATGATGGCTCGGCCGGATCTGGAATGAATCAGATTCAGGACGATAAACAGTGTGATCAGAATCAGAATGATCCCCACCGTAAATGTGGCGTTTTTCGGCGTTCCGTTGATTCCCTGGGCGCCGTTCATAATTATCTGACCATCTTCCTGCATCTGAAGCGCCATGGCATTTTTTATGGAGACATGAATGCCGTTGCTGTCCTTTCCCAGATAGATGACATTGACCACATTCTTAATAATCTCACCGAATGCCAGCGTAACTATGGCCAGATAGTCGCCTCTCAGCCTCAGCACCGGAATTCCTACGACGATGCCGGCTGCAGCCGCGGCCGCGGCGCCTACCAGGATTGCCAGCGTAAAACGGATTCCTGCAATGGGAATCGTATCCAGCATACAGATGGAAAATAAGGAGCTGGCAAATGCTCCCACGCACATAAAACCGGCGTGTCCCAGGCTCAGCTCGCCCAGGATGCCTACCGTTAAATTCAGGGAGACAGCCATGATCGTATAGATGCAGAGAGGTACCAGAAGGCCCTTCATCAGGCTGCTCATGTGCCCCCCGCTGATCAGGATCTCTACTATAATATAGGCTGCGATGACGATACCGTATGTAATCAAATTGCTTCTTGTTGTTTTATTTATCTGCAGACTTTTCGTCTTTCCACTTTTTCCCATGACCCGCACCTACACTTTCTCGTTAATCTTCTTGCCCAGAATACCGGTAGGCTTTACAAGAAGCACAATGATCAGGACTGCGAAAACAATGGCGTCGGAAAGCTGGGAAGAAATATAGGCCTTGCTTAAGTTCTCAATCACGCCCAGTAACAGGCCGCCGATAAACGCACCCGGAATGGAGCCGATACCGCCGAATACAGCAGCGACGAAGGCCTTGATTCCCGGCATGGAGCCGGTGTACGGCGTCAGGGTCGGATATGCGGAACAGAGTAAGGTACCCGCAATGGCGGCTAATGCGGAACCGATGGCAAAAGTCAGCGCGATCGTTCCATCCACATTGATCCCCATCAGCTGGGCTGCTCCCTTATCTTCGGATACAGCCAGCATGGCCTGCCCTGCCTTCGTTTTCTTGATGAAGGTAGTCAGTACCACCATAATCACGATACAGGAAACGATGGTAACCAGCGTTTCCCCTGAAATCGTCAGTCTCCCTCCTGCAAGCTTCAAAGCCGGAATCGTAACAACTGATGTAAAGGACTTCGGATTGGATCCAAAAACCAGCAGCGCGATGTTCTGAAGTAAGTAGCTGACACCGATTGCTGTAATTAAGACAGCCAGAGGTGAAGCCATACGGAGAGGTCTGTACGCGACCTTCTCAATGGTGACACCGAGAACCGTACATATGATGACAGCAAGAAGAATGCCGGCAAGCGGTGGAAGCCCCATCGTGCTGACAACGGTGAATACCACGTATCCTCCGATCATGATGACATCGCCGTGAGCAAAATTCAGCATCTTGGCAATACCATATACCATGGTGTATCCCAGCGCAATGATGGCATATACACTGCCCAGGCTTAGACCATTAATAAAATAGGATATGAAACTCATCATATCATCGCACCTCATTCGTTGTTTATTCCCGCGAGCAGCAAGGCAGACGGACACAGCGCGCGTCCAGCCGGCGATTGCATGCCCTGCTATATCGGGTACTGCCGCGGGTATTAGATTTGAAAAGAAGAGGGTCGTCCTCTGGACGACCCTCTATTGGGTCATATACCAAGCAATATGTACCTGATAAACTTACATTGCATTGTATACGCCGTCTACAATCTTTACAGCCTTCGGAGCCTTCTCCGGCTCGCCGTCAGCGGTCCACTTCATGCCTGAACCTGTTAATCCGTCTACAGAGACCTCTGTCATGGCGGTCTTTAACTTATCGCAGATCGTAGATGCATCCATATCAGGAGTGATACCTGCCTTTTCTGCGGCCGCCTTGATTGCATAAACTGCATCGTAAGCGTCAGCAGCGAACTGGTTCGGCGTATCGCCGTATTTCTCTTTATATGTAGTAACGAAGTTCTTTGTTAAGTCATCCTGTGCATCTGCAGCGAATGGTGTCAGCAGCATAATGCCTTCTGCCAGTGATGTATCGAAGTTCTCTACCGTTAAAAGGCCATCCAGACCGTCACAGCCAAAGAATTCCGGTTCGTATCCCATCTGCTTTGCCTGCACCAGAATTAAGGATGCCTGCTGATAGTAGATTGGAAGGAATACCAGTTCTGCACCGGCGTCCTGTGCCTTCTGAATCTGTACGGAGAAGTTCGTGTTATTGTCAGCGGTAAACGCTTCGTCAGCTACCACTTCAAAGCCCTGGTTCGCAGCTTCTGCGATGAATTTGTCGTGAATACCGGATGAATAAACATCAGAACTGTCGTAGATAATCGCTACTTTAGTAGCCAGCTTGTTCTCACCGATGTACTGTGCGGAAGCAGCACCCTGGTTCGGATCAGAGAAGCAGATACGGAACTGGTTGTCAAACTTTGCGCAGTCCACAGCAGAACCGGATGGTGTCAGCTGGAACATGTTGTCGTTGCTGGACTCTGAACCGACTGCGATACACGGTGCGGAAGTAACCGTACCGACTAACATCTGCATCCCCCAGTCCTTTAACGTGTTGTAAGCATTGACTGCTTTTTCCGTGTCGTTCTCATCGTCCTGGAAATTATACTCGATCTGTACTCCTCCGATACCGCCGGCCGCATTAATCTCATTAATCGCCAGTTCAGCGCCGTTCATAACGGCCTGTCCGTAGATTGCGGTTGCTCCGGTGATCGGTCCGATGCCGCCAAGCTTAAAGGAACCGCCTGCGGTCTGCTCAGCTGTTCCGGCATCTGCTGCAGCTGTGGTTTCAGCTGTTCCTGCCGTTGTTGTGCCATTGTCACTCTTGCCGCCGCATGCAGTTAAGGATGCAGCCATAACAGCAACAAGGCCAAGGCTTACCAACTTCTTTGTTGTTTTCATAATTCATTCCTCCTCTTGTTTCACTTCACATACCGAGTCCGTACAGCACTCCGTATGGTTTGATAGCTTTGCTACCTTTTAAAATTCATATATACAGTTCCTGTGACTATATATACATAGTCTCTATAATAAGATGGCTTTTTTAAAATGTCAACTAATTTCCGGTATTTCTTTCAAAATTCAATCATCCATCCATATTTTACCACGGAAGGTCGGAGCTCTCTATCGTTTTATCCCGCAGCATCAGGCCTTTTACAGCCTCCGATGCCGGTTTATGATCGAATAATATTGCATTAACCTGTTCCACAATCGGCATGTCAATCCCATATTTTTCTGAAAGCTGCAGCGCAGCCTTTGCGGAATAAACGCCTTCCACCACCATCTTTACTTCCTTCATGGCCTCCTCCATGGAATATCCTTTTCCAATCAGGATTCCGGCGCGGCGGTTCCGGCTGTGCATACTGGCGCAGGTAACGATCAGATCGCCGATTCCCGAAAGACCGCAGAAGGTCTGGAACTTTCCTCCCATGGCCGTTCCCAGCCTGGCAATCTCCGCGATTCCGCGTGTGATCAGCGCAGCCTTCGTATTGTCGCCGTATCCCAGTCCGTCTGCAATACCGGCAGCCAGGGCGATGACATTTTTAAGGGATCCGCCCAGTTCGATGCCCTGCATGTCCGGGCTGGTATAGACGCGGAATACCTCACTCATAAAGACGGACTGAATGTACTCAGCGGTCTTCCTGCTGTGCGCGCCCGCGACACAGGTGGTGGGAAGTCCCCTGCTCACCTCTTCCGCATGGCTGGGGCCCGATAAAACAGCGACATCCGCCATGGGGAGCTCGTCTTCCAGAATCTCGGAAAGCGTCTTAAGCGTCGACTCCTCGATTCCCTTTGCCACATTTACAATTATCTGTCCTTCTCTGCAGTAAGGCTTCATCTTCTGAGCCGTAGAACGGACATAGACGGACGGAACGGCGGTAACCAGCACTTCCTTGTCCTCCATGACCTCCTCAAGGCTCTCTGTAAACATCATACCATCCGGAAGAACCAGATCCGGCAGAGTGTGATGGCGCCCAGTCGTCTTCATCTCCGTGATTTCCTCCGGCAGCGCCGACCACACGGATACTGAATGACCATTGTTATACAGAAGAACCGCCAAAGCGATTCCCCAGCTTCCTGACCCGACAATCCCAATCTTTGCCATGAACCTTCACCTCATTCTTATTTTTTGCCAAAACTTATTTTGTTTTCATTTCCATGAACCAGTCTTACGATATTCGCTCTGTGGCGCCAGAATGCCTGGGCGCTGATCACTGCCGCAACGATGTAAAACTCGGGGAGATGTCCTGCTGAGACACCGTAGCTGCCGTTACTTCCCATGACAATCATCCACGCAAGAAAAATCGTGGCCACAACCAGCGATCCCAGCGAAACAAATCTCGTCACCGCCACAATCAGGACAAAGGCCACAAGCGTCACCACCATCAGCCGTAAGTCCAGGGCCACAATGAGACCGGCCGTAGCCGCGATTCCCTTTCCACCCTTGAAATTCAGATAGAATGGATAGTTATGTCCCAAAATAACGCCAAGGCCGGTATAGAGCACCAGCAGAAAGGCGGTCTCCGGCTGGTCTTTAAAAAGAATCCGAACAAGGACACAGGGGATAAACGCTTTCAAAAAATCTCCGAAAAAGACAATCGCTCCCGCCTTCATCCCCAGCACGCGGAGCGCATTGGTCGTCCCCGAGTTGCCGCTTCCATAATTACGAATGTCTATCTTATTCATCCGGCCGTACATATAGCCGGTCTGAAGCAGGCCGAATAAATAGCCTGCCGCCAGACAAATGATTCTTTCCATACCCTACTGTTCCTTTCCACTGCGCTCTCTGGCTATAAACTTGAGAGAGGTTCCCTTGAATCCAAAGGCTTCCCTGATCTTGTTTTCAATATAGCGTGTGTAAGAGAAATGCATCAGATTCTTGTCATTGACAAAGATGACGAATGTCGGCGGTTTCACCGCTACCTGGGTAATGTAGTAGAGTCTTAAGCGTTTTCCCTTATCCGACGGCGGCTGCTGTAAGGCCACCGCTTCCGTCATAATCTCATTTAGCACACCCGTGGCGACGCGGAGCGTCTGATTCTGTCTCACCATGTCAATCAATTCAAACAGGCGGTTCGTCCTCTGCCCTGTCTTTGCCGAAATAAACACATACTCCGCATACGGCATAAATGCCAGCGTATCCTTAATCTTATTGGTGTATTCGTAAATAGTCTTGTCATTTTTTTCAATGGCATCCCATTTGTTCACGGCTACAATGATTCCTTTTCCGCGCTCGTGGGCAATGCCGGCGATCTTGGCATCCTGTTCCGTCACGCCCTCGGTGGCATCGATCACCACCACCACCACATCCGCGCGTTCCACGGCCGTCACTGTACGGATAATGCTGTAGCGCTCCAGTTCCTCCTTAATTTTGCTCTTCCGGCGAAGTCCGGCCGTATCGATAAAAACGTACTCTGTTCCGTTATGGACGATCTCCGTATCCACCGCATCCCTTGTCGTTCCCGCGATATCGGATACGATCACGCGGTTCTCTCCCACCAGTTGATTGATAATGGAAGATTTGCCAACATTGGGCTTTCCGACGATGGCGATTCTCGGCCGGTCATCCTCCGTTTCCTCTCCGGTGCCCTCGCCGAAGTATTTGATTACCTCATCGAGCAGCTCGCCCAGACCAAGTCTGGAAGCAGCGGAAACCGGAACCGGATCACCGATACCGAGATTATAAAACTCGTATACATCGTTGCCGAACTTTTCAAAGCTGTCCACCTTATTGACAGCCAGTACGACCGGTTTCTTGGACTTGCGAAGCATGTCGGCAACCTTGGAATCCGCGTCCACCAGTCCCTGGCGCACGTCCACGATAAAGACGATGACATCCGCGGTTGCGATGGCAATCTCCGCCTGCTCTCTCATCTGGGACAGGATGATGTCACTGCTGTCCGGTTCGATTCCGCCTGTGTCGATCAGGGTGAAATTCTTGTCCAGCCACGTACAGTCGGCATAAATTCTGTCTCTCGTCACCCCCGGAGTATCCTTAACAATGGAGATCGTGTCTCCGGCTAATACATTAAACAGCGTAGACTTCCCGACATTGGGACGGCCCACGATGGCAACAACTGGTTTACTCATATGATATCTCCTTTAACTCATATCCTTCATAGGAAGGGCTTCCCTCTTCCACAGGATGAAGTACGGCCTGTACAAGATCCTGACCGCTTGATTTTACAATATCTACCTTTACTTGTAAAGCTTTTTGTACTTCGCCGCGGGTAATATCGTCCAGGAACACCTCTTCTCCGCTGCGGAACATACACTCCGGAAGCAGCAGTCTCGAGCCAAGAGGCTTTCCCTCAAGCTGGGCGATCAGGTCCTGACCGGTGATCAGCCCGGCCACGGTGATCTGCTCCCCGAAGAAGTAATTCCTGATCGGATACACATGAATCGTGCAGTTCGGGAATTTCCTGCGGATGGTATTTACATGGCGTTCGATAAACGGAGCAGCCAGCAGCCCTGTGGCGATGGATATCTCTTCTTCCCGGCCGTCTCCCTCCAGTGCTCCAAGCGAGGACTCCACCTCTTCTTCCAGCAGTCTCAGCATTCCAACACCGTTTTCCAGCTGAATGTACCCGTCATACCGCTCTTCCTCCGGCAGCGGACGGCCTGCGAGAATATAGAACTCGTCGCTGGCATGGATAAAATGAGTTCCATGCTCTTCATAAAGCTTTTTCTGCCACCGCTCGATCAAATCAATGGTTTTAACGGCCTCCTCTTTCCCGATTGGCTGTAGGGGATAGAGTCCGTCACGGAACTTGGAGAGTCCGACCGGTACCACGGAAACGCTCTCCATATAAGGCAGATACTTCGATAAATCACGTATCGTCCGCTCTAACTCTACCCCATCGTTTAACCCCTTACATAAAACGATCTGGCCGTTCATCGGAACTCCCGCTTTATAGAGCTCATCAATCCGTTTTAATGCCTGTCCTGCAAACCGGTTATGAAGCATCTTGCATCGGAGCTCGGGATTCGTCGTCTGTACCGATATGTTGATGGGGGCCAGCTTAAACTTGATGATGCGCTCCACATCGTAATCGCTTAAGTTGGTCAGCGTCACGTAATTTCCCTGTAAAAATGACAGTCTCGTATCGTCGTCCTTAAAGTACAGCGTCTCCCGCATTCCCGGCGGCATCTGGTCGATGAAACAGAAAACGCATTGATTGCGGCAGGAACGGTATTCGCTCATCAGACCGTTCTCGAAGGTAATTCCCGGATCTTCGTATCCGTTCTCTATTTCCAGCTCCCACTCTTCACCATTGGCCTTTCTGACCTCCATAACGATGGACTCACTGTTGATGTAATATTCATAATCGAAAATGTCTTCCAGCTCATGGCCGTCTATCGACAATACCCAGTCGCCCGGCTCCAGTTCCAGCGCCTCCGCGATGGACCCGGGATCCACAGCCTTAATTTTATGACCTTTTCTGCTCATATTTTCTGTAATTTCCCTTCTGTTTTATCTTCTCTATCATAACAATATTATCAATCTTTGTAAAGAAACCCTTTTTTGTTTTTTTCCATGAAATGTTGGAAATGCTATTGACGCCTTATGTCGAAGAATGGTATAAATGGATGTAAGATTAGAACTGGGCAGTCTTACGGGACTGCCTGTTATTAATTTATGGAGGATTTCACTATCATGGCAAATGATTATGTATTTAATGACCAGCTGCCGGTTGCACCGCTAAAGATCGCGGCACTGGAGAGCTGCCGGGAGCTGGCAGAAAAAGTCAACGACCATATTGTAGGTTTTCGTCGAAACGATATCGAAGAATTAAAGCGGCGCGAGGCCGATCTCCACTACCGCGGATACGATGTCGATTCTTATCTTCTAAACTGCAGCTGCCCCCGTTTCGGAAGCGGTGAGGCGAAAGGAATCATCAAAGAGTCCGTCAGAGGAACCGATATTTTTGCGATGGTGGACATCACTAATTACAGCATATCCTATACCGTCAATGGTTATACCAACCATATGTCTCCGGACGACCATTTCCAGGATTTAAAAAGAATCATAGGCGCCTGCTCGGCGACGGCCCACCGGGTCAATGTCATCATGCCCTTTCTCTATGAGAGCCGCCAGCACAAGAGAAGCAAGCGTGAATCACTCGACTGCGCCATGGCTTTGGAAGAGCTGACCTCCATGGGAGTCAGCAACATCATAACCTTCGACGCTCATGACCCGCGCGTACAGAATGCGATTCCGCTTCACGGTTTTGACAATTTCATGCCGACCTACCAGTTTGTAAAGGCATTTTTGCGCCACTATCCGAATCTGCCTATCGATAAGGATCATCTCATGGTTATCAGCCCGGATGAGGGCGCCATGGACCGCGCTGTCTATCTGGCCAACAACTTGAGTGTTGATATGGGTATGTTCTATAAGCGGCGGGACTACTCCAGAGTCGTGGGCGGACGCAATCCCATCGTGGCTCATGAATTCCTGGGATCCTCCGTGGAAGGCAAGACCGTACTGATCGTGGATGACATGATATCCTCCGGCGAGAGCATGCTGGACACAGCCAAAGAGTTAAAGGAGCGGGGAGTGGAAAAAGTCATCGTCTGCTGTACCTTCGGACTCTTTACGAACGGTCTGGACAAGTTTGACGAATACTACGCAAAGGAATACATCGACCTGGTGGTGACGACCAACTTAAACTACCGTCCAAAGGAGCTTCTGAGCCGCGAATGGTATGTGGAAGCCGATATCAGTAAATATATCGCCGCCATTATCAACTCCTTAAACCACGATGTCTCGATCAGCACCGCGCTTTCACCCACCGAGAAGATACAGAATCTTCTCAAGAAACGCCACAGCGACGGATACGATTACTATCAGACGATCCTGTAGGCACTGTTTGGGAAACAGCCTGCAGAGAGAAAAAAACATAAAAAACTCCCTCCACCGGTCCCGCAGCCGATAAGGAGGGAGTTTTTTATGTAATAGGAAAGTACTCCTATTGCATAAAAGCCCCCGGGCAGGAGGCGCACTCCGCGCTGAGGAAGTATGGTTGCTGAAGCAGCCGCGCTCCGGCGCAGGAATCCGGCGAGCCGGACTCTTTATTCTTACAATTCTTTTATCGAAAGAAATGCCGCTAAGTTTCCTCTCTCGCTCCCCATCGTCCTGTGGGAAAATAAATAGTCCGGATTACAGTGCGTACAGATATCGGTGACCTGGATATTTTCTGCTTTTACTCCCGCCTCCAGGAGAACAATCTCATTTGCACGCCACAGGTTCAGCAGGTACTTTCCCTCTGGCTTCGCACACAGCAGTTCCGGCCAGTATTTTTCCGAAAATGCCCGGCGAAATTCCGCAGCCACTTCCTCTCCCACCTCGTAGCAGTCCTGACAGATACTGGGACCGATGCAGGCGATGATATCCCCCGGATTCGAACCGTACTCCCGGCCCATGGCCTCTACCGTTGCCTGACCCATACGGCCCACGGTACCTCTCCAGCCGGAGTGGCTTAAGCCCACGGCGCGCCGAACCGGATCGAGGAAGTACAGCGGCACGCAGTCTGCATAAAACGTCACAAGCGTCAGGCCGGGCACATCCGTGATCAGGCCGTCAATATCATGATAATCCCGTTCTCTGGTAATCCCTTTTCCTGCGTCATCTTCCGTCACCTTGCGGATATTGGTCGTGTGAGTCTGCCAGGACAGCACCATTTTCTCTTGATCCACTCCGATCGCCTTCGCCATCCTGCGGTAATTCTCCCGTACATGGTCCGGATCATCCCCTTTTAAAAGCGCGAAATTCATGGTAGAATACACGCCGGTGCTCACGCCTCCCATGCGAGTGGAAAACCCGTGGCACACGATTCCGGTCCTCTCCAGAGCCGGAAAGGCCAGATACGGAACACCGTTGACTGTCCGGTAATCGAGCACCGCCATCTCCTGTTTTCGCTTCCATATATCTCTCATCGTCAAACCTCCTTTGAAACAATCACCTGCACAGTCCGCGCATGAATCACAGCGCCGGTAAGACGCCCCTCCACTGACAGCGAAGCGTCAAAAAGCGTCACGGATCAGCGTGATCCGGTCTCCGAGTATGGCGACAACATCAAACCGGCACGGCATGGCGTCGCTGACTCTGTTTTTGTATAAATAGTATTCTGCGGCATGACGGATGTGCTGTTGTTTTCTTAAATCCACCGCTTCTGCCGGATTGCCCTGCTTTTCATCTCTCCGGTACTTCACCTCGACGAAAACCAAATACTCCCCGTCTCTCGCAATGATATCGATCTCTCCGCGCCGGTCCGAAAAATTTCTGGCAATTATTTTATAACCCTGTTCTATCAAATAGGCAGCCGCCATCTCTTCATAGCCGCTGCCGATCTCATGCTTATTCATTCACTTCCCCGTCAATCCACAAAATTCCTGATAAAACTCCTCCGGTGAATGGCGCAGGGGCCAAACTCCTTAAGCGCCGCGATGTGCGCCGCCGTCCCGTAGCCTTTATGCTTCGCAAAGCCGTACTCAGGGAACAGCTTGTCGTACTCCACCATCATATGATCCCTCGTAACCTTCGCCATAATGCTGCCCGCCGCTATGGAAACGCTCTTCGCATCTCCCTTGATAATCGGAACCTGCAAAATATCCAGTCCCGGAATGGTCACTGCATCGTTTAAAAGCACCTGCGGCGGATTCGTCAGCTGACTGACTGCCAGTCGCATGGCCTCATAGGTGGCCTGAAGAATATTAATCTCATCAATCCGTTCCGGGCCCACCACTCCTACCGCAAAGCTCACCGCTTTCTCCTGGATCTCCAGAAACAGTTCCTCGCGCCTCTTCTCTGACAGCTTCTTCGAATCGTTTAAAAACAGGATCTCGCAGTCTCCTGGAAGAATCACCGCACCGGCCACCACCGGGCCGGCAAGAGGGCCTCTGCCCGCCTCATCAATCCCGCAGACAAGGATATGATCCCCGTACTGCCTTTCATAGCTTTTCATCTGCTCTAAGCGCTCCCGCTCGGCAGCCAGTTTCTCCTCACTTAACTTTCTCATCGCAAGTCTGCTCCACGTTCGTATTCCCGGAAGGGCATTCCGGCGGCAGTTCCAGGGTGATTTTCCCCAGCTTCCCGTTTCGGAAATCATCGATCAGAAGCCGGGAGGCTTTTGCAAGATCCAGTTCTCCCCCTTTTGAGAGGCACGCCCTGGCCTTTGCAATCTGGTTTAAAAGTTCTACTGCGTCGGAAGCGTCTGCCTGATATTTATCCTCCAGCACATTCGGATACTGTTTCTGCAAAAAGCGGATCAGTTCCAGTGCCAGTTCGTCTTTATTTAAAATCTCGTCGTTGATCGAACCGATCAGCGCAAGGCGGATTCCCACCGTCTGATCCTCGAATTTAGGCCACAGGATACCCGGTGTGTCGAGAAGCTCCAGGCTTTTGTTAAGCCGGATCCACTGATTGCCCTTCGTAACCCCGGGCTTGTTTCCGGTCTTAGCGCATGCCTTACCGGCAAAGGAATTGATAAACGTGGACTTGCCCACGTTGGGGATACCCACTACCATGGCACGGACCGGACGGTTTAAGATTCCACGTCTCCGGTCGCGCTCAATCTTCTCCTTACACGCTTCCTGTACGACGCCGTTTATCGCCTTTAAGCCCGCTCCGCTCCTGGAATTTACCTTTACCACGAAGTACCCCTTCTCCTGGAAGTAGGCGGCCCACTTTAAGTTGCAGCGCTCATCGGCAAGATCGGACTTGTTCAGCAGAATCAGCCTGGCTTTTCCCGCTCCGATATCATCGATATCCGGATTCCTGCTGGAGAGCGGAACCCTGGCGTCTACCAGTTCTATAATTAAGTCAATTAATTTGATATCTTCCTTCATGGCCCTTTTGGCCTTGGTCATATGACCCGGATACCACTGTATATTCATATCACGTACCTCTATCTCAACGAATCAGTTCCAGATTTGCCAACGGGGCGATTCGGATCCATACTTTTCCCTGAATCTGCTTTCCGCTCACATTCCCCACGTTGGAAAAACGGCTGTCTTCACTGCTGTCTCTGTTATCGCCCAAAAGAAAATACTCGTCTTCCCCCAGTTTTACAGGGTTCTCCGCGATTCCCGCCAGCGAAATGCTGGTGGCCCCTTCCGGCTGTTCAATCCATTCATCATTTATATAAATCTGTCCGCCTTTAATCTGTACGGTCTCACCCGGCAGTCCAATCACGCGTTTTACATTCATTTTCCGGTCTTCCCGTTCAAACACCACCACATCAAACCGGTCCGGCTTCCCGAAATCGTAAGACAGGCGGTCCATTAACACAATATCCTCTGACTGCAGAAGCGGCGTCATGGAATGCCCTGCAATCGGAATCTGGGTTCCATAGGCATAGACAATAAACCATGCAAAGGCGATCACAACGGTAATGTCTACAATCCAGTTAACCACATGGCGAATCCGGTTGTTCTCTTCGCTGTTATAAAATTCCACTCTCTATGCACCCCATCTACTAAGAAAGGGACAATTTTCATTGTCCCCCTCACAACTTCCAGAATCCTGATTCGTCCATTATTTAACTAATTCTTTAACTTTGGCAGCTTTACCTACTCTGTCTCTTAAGTAATTCAGTTTTGCTCTTCTTACTTTACCTCTTCTGACCACCTCGATGTTGTCTACAGAAGGGGAATGTAATGGCCATGTCTTCTCAACGCCGATGCCGTTGGAGTTCTTTCTTACTGTGAAAGTCTCTCTTGCGCCGCCGTTCTGTCTCTTAATGACTGTGCCCTCGAAAACCTGGATTCTTTCACGGGTTCCCTCTTTGATCTTGTTGTATACCTTAACGGTATCGCCAACGTGGAACTCCGGTACTGTTTCCTTTAACTGTGCTGCTTCAATATTCTTAATAATGTCGTTCATCGTGTGAACCTCCTTGATTATATTTGATGTTCTTAATACTTCATACTGACGTAATCCGTAACAGAGGACCATCTCCTTGCGTCACAACGTCTAATATTTTATCATAAAGGATTGTCGATTGCAAGTCCCTTTTTGCAATTTTCTTCCTGTATATCCTGATAGTAAATTTTCAAAGTAAATGCAACCCCTATATACACTGCCAGTTGCATTTACTTTAAAAATATTAAAGGTTGCATTTAGTATGACAAATTTTGTATCATCCTTCTGTCGGGTCTAGGTACTACGACTGGAGGTTTTTTTATGAAGAAAACACATTTATCCCTCGATGACCGAATCACAATCGTTCACATGCTTTCTGAGCAGTGCTCTTTTAAACAGATCGCTCTCGCTGTCGGCAAAAACTGTACCTCGATTTCCAGGGAGGTCCGAAACCATATCCTCTTCCGGAAGACCGGCGGCTATGGGCGACATTACAACGCCTGTCTCCTCCGTAAAGATTGTTCCCACAGCACCCTCTGCCCTTCGTGTCTTTCCTCGAATAGAAAACGCTGTTCCTTCTGTGACAAGTGCAATGCCAATTGTCCGGACTTTCAGCAGGAGTCCTGCAGCAGGCTCTTAATGCCTCCTTATGTCTGCAACGGCTGCCCGGACAGGCGCTCCTGCACCCTGGAAAAACATCTTTATTCCGCTGACTATGCACATAAGGAGTATCGGGAACTGCTTTCTGAATCCAGGACCGGCATCTCTTATTCCGAAGAGGATATCCGTCGGCTGGACTCCATTGTCTCCCCGCTCATCTTCCGCGGCCAGTCTCTCAACCATATCTGTGCCAACAACAGGGACTCGCTTATGGTCAGTGAGAGCACCCTTTACCGTCTCGTTGACTACAACGTATTTAAGGCCAGGAATATCGACCTCCCCAGGAAAGTCCGCTACAGTCGGCGCAGAAAAGCAAAAGAGTTCAAGGTCGATAAGGCCTGCCGGTCCGGGCGTACCTATGAAGCTTATCTCAATCATTGTTCCAGACACCCGGATCTGCCTGTCACGCAGATGGATTCTGTGGAAGGGAAAAAGGGCGGGAAAGTTCTCCTGACCCTCCACTTTGTCAAGACAGAACTGATGCTTGCTTTTCTCCGGGATGCCAACGATTCCCAGTCCGTGATCGATATTTTTGACCGCCTGTATCTGGAACTCGGGCCGGACCGGTTCTCGTCCCTCATGCCTCTGATCCTCACGGATAATGGAAGTGAATTCTCTAACCCCAGAGCCATCGAGTATGACCGTCAGGGAAATCTGCGCACACGCCTGTTCTACTGCGACGCTTCTTCCCCCGGGCAGAAAGGCTCTGCGGAGAAAAACCATGAATTCATACGGTATGTCCTTCCCAAAGGGACTTCTTTTGACCAACTGACTCAGGGAGACATTTCTCTGCTTATGGACCACATCAACTCTTACAGCAGAGAAAGTATCGGAAATAAATGTCCATATGAATTGTTTGAATTCCTCTACGGTGCGGATCTGCTTCATGCATTGGGATGCCATAGGATCCCGCCAAACGAAGTGGATTTAACCCCTGCACTTTTAAACAGATAGAAACAAAAAAGCCGGAAAGCCGGGGACTGGCATCGCCATTCCCTTTCTTCCGACAAACCCAATGTTAAGGGCCACGCTTCCCCAAGCCCCCTTAACAATCAACCCAGACCCGGCCCTATCAAATCCAACGCCGAAACAGGGGTGGCATTTACTCTGATAAAAAAAACAGGTAAATCTCACCTCCGGTATCGTACGCCCATTTTTAAGGCTTTTCGTGGTGGATTACTCTTATTTTACACGAAACCGGCACAAAAAACAGCCCTATTTTACTTTTTGGGCAAAATAGAGCTGCATGAGTTGCATTTACTTTAATAAAGTTGCATTAACCTTGAAATTCAACTTGTATATCCTGATTTTCCGGCTTCTTCGCCAGTCTCTCCAGATATTCCTGTTCCTTTTTCGACAACACCGCATCCTTTAACAGATCGGGCCGTCTCTCATACGTCCGTTTGATGGACTGTTCTCTCCGCCACGTTTCAATATTCTTATGATGACCGGAGAGCAGAACCTCAGGGACCCGCAGGCCTTTATACTCCTCAGGTCTGGTATACTGCGGATATTCCAGAAGGTTATCGTGAAAGGATTCAAACTCCGCCGAAACATCGTTATTTAACACCCCGGGAACGAGACGGGAGATGCAGTCAATCATAACCATAGCTGGCAGTTCTCCGCCGGTTAAGACGTAGTCCCCGATGGATAAGTAATCCGTGGCCACCAGCTCCAGCGCACGCTCATCCACGCCCTCATAATGGCCGCACAGAAATACCAGTTCCTCTTCTTCCGCCAGTTCCTCTGCAATCTTCTGATTGAAAACTGTCCCCTGGGGAGTCAGATAGATCACTCTCGGTTTCTTTCCGATTCTCGCGCACAAATCGTCGTAGGCGTCACAGATCGGCATAGGCTGCATCACCATGCCCGCACCGCCGCCATAGGGGTAATCGTCCACGTGGCGGTGCTTGTCCGTCGAATATTCCCGGATGTCAATGGCTTCAATCGAAATCAGGCCATGTTCCACAGCTCTGCCGATGATGCTGGTGTGAAGCCCGTTTAACACCATATCGGGAAATAACGTCAGTATATGGAAGTTCATATTTTCCTCCTTATAAGTCGAGAAGACCGTCCATAATATGGACCGTGACGACTCCCGCCTCCAAATCCACATTCCGGATGCATTCTCTGATCGCAGGAAAAAGGACTTCCTTCCCCTCCGCCGTCTTCACCTCATACACATCATTGGCGCCGGTCTTGATGACATCTGTCAAAGTTCCGAATGGTTCCCCGTCCTCGGTTACCACCTTTAAACCGATCAGGTCGACAATAAAATTCTCATCGGGGCCCAGCTTCACCGCCTGGTCTCTCGTGACAAGAATGTCTTTTCCCTTGTACTTTTCTATATCTTCAATTGTGTCATATCCCTTAAATTTCAGTATAACCATATTTTTAAAGAATTTAACACCCTCAATTTCCAGTTTCAGCTGTTCTTTTCCCGTGTCCAGAATCACCTGCTTCAGCTTTTTAAAGCGCGCGGCGTCATCTGTCGTCGGGAAAACCTTGACCTCCCCTTTCACACCGTGTGTGGAGGAAATAACTCCGACTCTCAGTAACTGTTCCATCTTTTATCTCCCTTGCAAAACAGAAATAGAAAAGACCGTCTTCCTGACAGGCCGGCGGTCTTCGTTTACGTATTGGCTACTGAATTTCCACAATAACCTTCTTGTCTTCTTTGGAAGCTGCTGCTTTTACTACAGAACGGATAGCCTTAGCGATCCTGCCCTGCTTGCCGATGACTTTACCCATATCGGAAGGCGCTACCGTAAGTTCAAGGACGATTTCGTCGTCTTTCACAGACTCGGTAACAGCAACCTCGTCTGGATTATCAACCAGTGCTTTCGCAATTACTTCTACTAATTCTTTCATATGCTTCACCACTTTCCCCCAAACGGATGTAAGGGGGACTTTCCTATTAAACTACTGGATGCCGGCGATTTTCAAAAGCTTGCTTACCTTCTCAGTTGGCTGAGCACCTGTTGCTAACCACTTCTTAGCGGACTCTTCGTTGAACTTGATTACGCTCGGATCTGTGTTCGGATCGTAATAACCAACCTCTTCAATGAATTTGCCATCTCTTGGGGATCTGGAATCTGCAACTACAATTCTATAGAAAGGAGCCTTCTTCTGTCCCATTCTTTTTAATCTCATCTTTACTGCCATGTGATTCACCTCCTTGAATATTTGTGTTTTCGCATACTGCGAATCTATAGTCAACGCAGTCAAACTGCCTTGCTAACCTGACTTTTTAAAACGGCATCTTAAGCTTTCCGAATAATCCGCCTTTTTTCCTGCCGCCGCCCATCATGCCGGGAAGCTGCTTCATCATCTTCTTTATCTGATCGAACTGCTTGACAATCCGGTTGACCTCACTGATATCTACACCGGCGCCCTTTGCGACTCTCTGCTTCCTGGAAGCGTTTTTCATAAGATCCGGATTCGTCCGTTCCTTATTCGTCATAGACAGGATGATGGCTTCCACCCGGTCCATGGCCTTCTCGTCCACTTCCACGTCCTTCATCTGACCCATACCCGGCATCATGCCCATAATACTGGACATACCGCCCATCTTTTTGATCTGGTTCATCTGATCCAGGAAATCGTTATAATCGAATTCGGCCTTCCGGAGCTTCTGGGACAGTTCCTTCGCCTTCTCCTCATCCACCTGGGTCTCCGCCTTCTCAATCAGTGAAAGGATATCGCCCATTCCGAGGATTCTGGAAGCCATACGGTCCGGATAAAACTGTTCTAAATCGGACAGCTTTTCTCCCATACCAATGTACAGAATCGGCTTTCCGGTTACCGAACGGATAGAAAGTGCCGCACCGCCTCTCGTATCGCCATCCAGCTTTGTTAAAATGACTCCGTCTATACCAATCTTATCATTGAACATGCCGGCCACATTGACCGCATCCTGACCCGTCATGGCATCGACTACGAGGATCGTCTGATGAACCTCCACGGCTTCTTTGATCTCCACCAGTTCGTTCATCATGTCTTCATCAATATGAAGACGTCCGGCCGTATCCAGGATTACCACATTCTGGTCGTTCTTTGACGCGTGTTCCACCGCTGCCTTCGCAATGTCCGCAGGCTTGTGGTTTTCTCCCATGGAGAACACCGGAACTCCCTGCTTCTCGCCATTGATCTGCAGCTGCTTGATGGCAGCCGGCCGATAGACGTCACACGCCGCCAGAAGAGGTTTTCTTCCCTTGGCCTTTAATTTGCCGGCAATCTTGGCCGTGGTCGTGGTTTTACCCGCGCCCTGGAGACCTGCCATCATGATGATCGTGATCTCATTTGCCGGTTTTAAATGAATCTCAGTGGTCTCGGAACCCATCAGGTTGACAAGCTCCTCGTTCACTATCTTTATTACCATCTGCCCGGGAGTTAAGCTGTTCATGACATCCTGTCCAACCGCCCGCTCCTGTACAGCGCTGATAAACTGTTTTACTACCCGGAAGCTTACGTCGGCCTCTAACAGAGCCATCTTAACTTCCTTTAAGGCAGCCTTTACGTCCGCTTCTGTCAAGCGTCCCTTGCCCCTTAAATTTTTAAATACATTCTGTAATTTATCGGATAAGCTCTCAAAAGCCATCTAATGTCCTCCTGATCTACCCTTTCTAATGAGCCTCCAGGTCGATGATTTCGCCCGATATCTCCTCGATGCGCCGGAGCAGATTCCTGTCGCCCGTTCTGGAAAATTCTCCCGCCAGACTCTGAATCTCTCTGGCAAGCCGTTTCGTATTCCCGAATTTTTCCATCAAATGAAGCTTTTCTTCATAATCTTCCAGAATTCTGTCACACCGCTTCACCAGGTCATGAACGCCCTGACGGCTGATTCCCTGTTCCTCCGCGATCTCGCTTAAGGATAAGTCGTACAGCACCACGTCCTCGTAAACCTGCCTCTGGTGTTCTGTCAGAAGCGCGCCGTAAAAATCATACAGCAGGCCCTGTCTTGCAATCTTTTCCATATCATCACCTGTGCTATCATACACTACTTTACCATGGGTGTCAAGTATTTTTTCTTTACACCCTTATTTATTTTTATCTGTCATCAATTATGGCTTACTGTCCAATGGCTTATTGGCGATGACAGCCGGCAGAGGAGCCCGCTGACCGCTCTCCAACTACGCGGCACGGAAGCCCTGTCATACCCTTAAAACGCACAGGGAACGTATAAATGGTGGCCTCCGCGGCCATTTCTCCCTCCAGTATCCCGGATAAACCGCATAAATTTTCCACTACAAAGGTATTTCGGTCCGCGCAGTACTGATCCTTCGGCGTATGTTCTGCTCCGCGGCGGATCCCCGCACAGTCGATTCCGATGATGGAAACGCCTCTATCCAGCAGCCGGTCGATCAGCTCATCCGAAAGCTGCGGATGCTCTTTAAAATAAACCGGAGTGCCGTACCCGGTTTGTTCCAGAAATCCTGTGGAAAACGCCACAAACATGCCCGGCTCCACGCGCTCCAGTTCAATATCCCCGGACTCGATATCACGGCCGGAGACCTGGCTGACATCAAATACCAGACCTTTTCTTATCACATACTCCAGCGGAAATTCCCGGTCCATCACGTCAAAATGAGTACCCAGATGGCCGGTCAGCGCTTTTTTCTCATTTCCCTGGGCATCAGCCGCCGCCTTCGGCGTGACTTCAACCGTCAAATCAATCATCATACGCGTTTCCTCCCTGTTCCTGCCGTTTCACCGGTTCGGCAAGAAATTTCTTAATAAGATGGTACAGCTTTCTGCTGTGTACCACATAGCTGCCGTGATTTTCTCCGGGGACAATCACGAGGCGGCTGTTCGGAATCTTCGATGCCAGATAACGGGTATGCTCTTCCTTGATCATATCATTCTCTCCCGCCAGAATCAGCACCGGCTCTCCAATCCGTTTCAGTTCCTCCTCTGTAATCTGCGGCTCCACCAGCATCATCCGGATCTTCGGATCCCTGTCGAAATGGCTGATCAGGCGGAACAGCTGGAACCATTTCTCCTTTATCCCCTGGGGATAGGCATTCCCTCCGCAGAGAATCAGCTTTGACAGCAGGCCGGGATTCTGCTCCGCCACCAGCATACCGATGATTGCACCATCGCTGAAGCCGCAGAACGCCGGTTTTCTGATATCCAGTTTTTTGATAAAGGAAGCCACGTCATCCGCCATGTTCTGATACCCAAGGGTCTCCACGGCCGTGCTCTTTCCATGTCCTCTGGAATCCAGGGCGTAAACGGTGTAATCACAGCTCAGCAGCGCGGCTGTCTCATCAAAAACAGAATGGTCTTCCCCATTCCCATGAACGAGGATTACGGCCGGACCATGGCCCGAAACGCGGTAATATAATTTGACTCCATTGACATGTAGTTCCATCTGTTCCCCTCCTCTTTCTATATGGCAGCACGTCTGAAAAAGCGCTCCGTTTATCCCCTCTCCGGAACAATCTCAATCCAGTATCCATCCGGATCACTGATAAAATAGATCCCCATTCCCGGATTTTCAAAGCAGACAACGCCCATTTCTTTGTGTTTCTCATAAAGCGCGTCAAACTCATCCGTGGTAAATGCCAGGTGGAATTCACATTCCCCCAGATCGTATGGCTCTTTCCTGTCTGCCAGGTACGTCAGTTCCAGTGTAAAATCACTTTTACCGTCCCCTAAATAGACCAGTTTAAAGGAACCGTCGGAAGCCTCCTTCTCACGGACCGGTGTGAGTCCCAGCGCCTCTTTATAAAATGCCAGACTCTTTTCCAGATTGAGAATGTTAAAGTTAAAATGGTTGAATGATATCATATTCTTTTCTCCTTATCCTGTTGATTCTGTCTTCTCTGAATGTTTTGCTTCAAATCCGGCAGCTTGAACGGCAAAAAAAGCCACTGCGGGATAAAATCAGTATATCACATGAAGCTGTTATTCTCTATATATTTGAGTCTATTATTTCATAATTCATATCATACAGGCAAAACAAAAGCCGCTGCCAGAGGGCGTTCATCGCAGCCTGGCGACGGCTAAAGAAACAAATGCTCTAATTTCAATTCATGAATCAAATTTACGATTTCCTTTGTGCGCGTACAGTTAAACTTTTTTAGAAGGCTCTTAATCTGAGTCTTTACCGTGACCAGTTCCACAACGCGAAGTTCGGCGATCTGCCCTACCTTGTAATTCTGCAGCAGCAGGCGCACCAGTTCCCGTTCCACGGGAGTCAGCTGCCCCACATTAGTAATAAAAAACAGCAGACTCTGCTCACTGCGCCTTAATCTGGAATACTCGCTCATCAGCATCTTCTGAATTCTGGCTTCCATCACCGGTTTTCCAGAAACAGCGCTGCGTATGTGGAAAAGCAGTTCCTCATCGGGGCAGCCTTTAACGATATAATCCACAGCGCCTGCTCCCATCGCCGTATAGATCATCTGGTTCGTGTCGTGTGCCGTCAAAAATATAATCTGTGCCTCCGGCTTTTCCTTCCGTATCTCTTCCGCCGCTTCAATCCCTGAAGTCAAATACTCCATCTCTATATCCATCAGTATCAGATCAAATTCCATCATCTGTGCCAGCTTCACAATCTCTTCTTTTCCATCGGCACTTCCCGCAGTTTCCATGTCTTTCTGGGAGTTGAGCAACTCGCAGAGATCTTCACGCAGCAGATCAAAATCTTCTGCAACCAGAATTCTTATTTTTCTTTCCGTGATTTCACCCCCTCTTCTCCATATCTTTTGTGCCATATCCTGGCAGCATAATAAAGAAACTGGTTCCCGTCTCCGGATGGCTTTCAATCCTTAACGTGCCGTAATGGCTCTTAACAATATTCCGAACATAGAAGAGACCCATTCCCCAGTTATAACTCGTATTCTTGCTCGTATAAAACGGCTCACAGATCTTCAGACGCTCTGTTCTGGAAATCCCCTTACCATTATCATGAACCTCCAGTACCATATAAAGGCGCTGCCTTTTAATAGTCAGACGTAACTCCGCTCCTGCTTCACGCCCGGCTTCAGCAATCGCCTCCTGCCCGTTGCAGAGTAAATTATAAACCGCCTCAGCAAGATGCTCCCTGTCTGCCAGAATCATCCCATCATCACAGATTTCTGCCGTAACCTTCCTGTCCGGATATTTTTGATAAAAACGGCCCTCGGCTGCCTCGGCAATCTCGCGTACAGAGACAGGCGTCAGCAGTATGGAATTGGAGTGGATCGCGCGGTATAAGTCTTCCATCCGTGTTACCATTGACTCATTAAGCTGATTCAGCTGAGCGGCCACTCCCCGTATTTTTTCCAGATCCGGAGAATCCTCATTCAGTGCCCGTCCCAGCTTCTTATTCAGAATCCGGTTAGCCAGAAGCTGATTCTTCATACTGTGAACAAACACCGAGGCCCCCAGACTCGTCTGATCAAATTTGCTCTGTAAATACACCGTTTCCATATCCTGATTATACGTGATCTGAGTATAACGCAGCAGATTCACGGAACCTAATATGACAAAAAATATCGAACAGAGAACCAGAGCAGCCCAGGAAAAAGAGTACATGATTCCCGCCGTATAGCTCCCCCGCCATATCCATAGAAATTCCAGACCGTAGTACTGGTAAATCTGCGCCGGATCCTGTAAGCCATAGATAAGGTACAAAAATGCCATACTGATATAAGAGAGCAGAATATATCTGAAATTCTTCTTAAAATACGGGATTGATATACTCTGGTATTCATGAATCAACAGGAACAAAGCCAGCAGCAGGCAGACCATAATCCATGCCATCGCCATGACCCCCATAAAGTTCTGCAGTTTTCCTCTTCCTCTCACCCACAGCCGAAAGACTGCCGGATAGTAATAGACCAGCCATATCACGACAGTATACACCAGAATTTTTAATTTTCTCATATGTCTGCGCACCAGAGTGCTCATAGAATAATTGAGGGAAATCAGAAGCAGAATACAGGGAAAGCAGCACCTTCCCACCGCCGCTGCGTATCCCTGAACATCAAGGGTAATGGGAAGGTACTGCAAATACTGTTGAATATTCGGCAGCAGGAACAGCAGAATCTGCTGGTTCCTCGAAAAGCCTCCGATTTTAGCTGTATAAATCACAATTCCTGCGAGCATGGCGATAAAGCTTCCGCACAGCGCCAGAATAAGAAGAGATATCTTATCCCGGCGCAGCCCCACAACAATCAGCGCCACCACGCCGATCAACGCCATCATAATGATTAACATCGTTCTTTCTCCATCTATTTATGGTAAGATTCATATGCCTCTTTGGCAAATTGAGGACAAAACCATTCAGCCACCGGCACAGTTTTCTCCACCTTGCCATCCTGTACATATAAATTCTGAAGCGCATCATACCATTTCGCCGCAGTACCGTCAGTCATCACCTGGTAGCAGTAATCCGCGTCAAACAAATCAATGTTGTTCATCTCCGCTGCAACACCGTCGAGAGGCGCATCAATAAATTCAGCTACATTTTCTGCTGTCTCTTCCGGATGTTCTTTTCGATAATCCATTGCCTTCAGCATGGCCCTTGAAAAGCGCACCATGACATCCGGATGGGCATCCATAAATTTAGGAGTCACCACCCAATGGCCCGGAAACGCAAACTGATCTCTGAAATCACCAATTGAGGCCAGCTTCACAACATTTTCTTCTCCCATGGTTTTTCGAACCTCACTGGTCTGCGGTGGCCAGAGCGTACAGGCGTCCACCTTTTTTGCCACAATCGCCGCCACCATCCCTGCCGCATCCATATTGACGATTTTCACATCATCACGGCTGAGTCCCGCTTTTTCCAATGCCAGCTTTAAGACGGTTTCTCCCGAAGTTCCCGGCGCTGTAGCAATGGTTTTTCCCTTCAAATCTTCCAGAGATGTAATTCCAGACTCCTTATACGTTAAAAGCTCATCCCCATTCCCCAGAAATTCTGTCAGAAACACGTTCACCTGCCTCTGTACGGCCAAAAATGTAGCACCGTGGCCAATATACCCAATGTCCACATCTCCGGCCACCATCGCTGCGATTTCCTGAGGGCCGGCAGTAAACTTAACCGGTTCCACTACGAGTCCTTCTTCTTCAAAAAAGCCGTTTTTTTCCGCAGTAATATAAAGATTATTTCCTCCGAAATTCGGATGATATGCAACTCTGAGCTTTACCGTCTCCGGTTTCGAGGACTCTGTCGTTTCTGCCCCATCCGTCATTTCTGCCGCCGCAGCTTCTGTCTGCTGCCTGGCCTCTGTCGTTATCTCCGGTGCCTTCGTGTCTGTGTTCTGCTTCGGTACTCCCTCTCCTGAACATCCGGCCAATATTCCGCACAGCATCACTGTCAGTAAGCCAACTGGTAATTTTTTCATATTCTTTCCTCCTTCTCCATCTTATCTTTCTCCAGAATAGTTGTAAACCCTTATTTCCGTACTTCCAGAAATTCCCTGTACACCTGTCCCCATACATGAACTTTCAAGTCCAAAAATTCCTTCGTCATCTTCGTTTCCTGCGTTCTTGGATAAGGAATGTTTACTGGAACAATCTCTTTTACCCTTCCGGGCCGGGCGCTCATGATCACCACCCTCTGGGCAAGTATAATCGCTTCCTCCACGTCATGGGTGATGAAAAAACAAGTCTTTTTTTCCTTCTCCCACGTCTCTAATAACTCCGTCTGAAGCTGTGTTCTCGTCTGGGCATCCAGCGCGCCAAAAGGTTCGTCCATCAAAAGAATTTCCGGATTCACCGCGTAGGCTCTGGCAATCGCCACCCGCTGTTTCATCCCCCCTGACAGTTCCTTGGGATAGCTGTCGCCAAATTCCTCCAGACCTACCAGCCGGATATATTTATCTGCAATTGCAGACAGTTCCGGCTCCTTCACCCCTCTTAACTTCAATCCGAATTTCACATTCTTTTTTACAGTCAGCCATGGAAACAGCGCATACTGCTGAAAGATAACACCTCGCTCGCTTCCCGGATTTACCACCTCTTTTCCTTTTACACAGACCCGGCCAGATGTAGGTTTTTCCAGACCTGCGATAATATTTAGAAGCGTTGATTTTCCGCAGCCGGAGGGGCCTACGACACAGACAAATTCATTTTCTCCAATCTCCATGTCCACACCATTTAAGGCCACCACTTCGCCGCTCCTGCCCTGATAGATCTTCTCCACATGATCAATCGTTACAATCACGTTGCCTGATGCGTTTCCTGCCATCCTGTCAGCCACCTTTCCAGTATATGAACGATCTTATTGAGCGCCAGACCGATGATTCCGATCACCATAATCCCCATGATAACAACATCCATCCGGAAATACATGCTGGCCTCCTGTATCATTGTTCCCAGCCCCTTACTCGCCCCCGTCAATTCTGATGCGATCAGTGTGGTAAGCCCGGCGGACAGTCCAAGACGTATGGCAGTCAGCACAAATGGAAACGATGCCGGAACCACGACGTGGAAGAAGATATCCCTGTCGTTTGCCCCCAGAACTCTGGCCGCTTTCACCAGTGTGGAATCCACATTTTTGACTCCCTGATAAATCGTAATTACCATGACGAGAAATGTAGCAATGAATATTACCATAATTTTGGACGATTCATCTACGCCGAGTGCTACGATTACAAGCGGTATATAAGCAATAGGCGGAATCGTTCTGATAAACTGTACCACCGGTTCCAGCAAATACTGCACAGTCTTATACCAGCCCATCAGAAAGGCTATGGGAATGGCAGCAGCCAGTCCCAGCAAAAAGCCGGTGATAACCCGGAATAAACTGTAGCCGATATGAACCCAGATAGCTCCGCTCTGCGCCATAGTGATAAACGCCATCAGTGTTTTTTTCGGAGACGCAAACACGGCACCTGCCTCCGATACTGAGATCATCTGCCATACCGCCAGGCATAAAACCAGAGAAATCCAGGACCAGACTCTCTTGTTCTTTATTTTGATCCACTTCATAGCCACTCCTCCTTTAATAGCACTGAGCTATTGCATTCGGTGAACAGACGATGGAAGCATTTGGATGATTTTGCAGCAGTGAGGCTGGAAAACTGGCCGAGACAGTTCCGCAGCAGGCTCGTCTGATTGCCCCGGAATGCCAGTCTCTGAAGCAGTAAACACTGACTTTTTCCGCACACAGCATTTCTTTCATACCGACCGTGACTCCATAAAGCGGAATATCTTCCATTGCTCCATTCACTCCTGTGGAAGCCTTAATCGTCCTGGTGGTCTCGGATATTTTCACGACTCTGGTAGGGAGCTTTGCAAACTCCTCTATGCTTAAATCAGAAGGCTCATTAAACCCCAGATGACCGTTGATGCCAAATCCCGCAAAGCAGATATCCACGCCTCCCAAAGCTTCAATTAAATCTGGAATCCGGACCAGCCATTTGGGATCGGGATAGATACGCTGTTCCTCCGGCATCAGCAGACTCTTATCGATTTTGGAATAGAGAACCTGATTCATCTTCCGCCTCAATGAATGAATATTATCCAGTCCCACCAGATCACCATCGCTGTCCAGCCAGTCATCCATAGTAATTAACCATACCTGTGTTAAACTGATTCTTCTGGTATTGACCAGATCCACGAAAACGGGATACTGTCCGGTCGGTCCGAATGGAATAATAAACACTGTCCGCTTCCCCTGCCGGTTATTTTCCTCAATCTTATCCGTCATCTCCAGTGCCATACGGCTGAATACGGAAGTCTGGTCCTCCAGACATGTGATTGGTATCCTGGAAATCCTTCTCACTTCTGCTGCCGGAATACGATATTCCTCCCATTGCTTCATAAACTTTCCCCCTCTCTTTTCTTGTCTTTAGCATACCACCTGCCTGTTCTTTCTCACAGTATGATTTTTTTTCATACTTTTTTGACATTATCATTCAGGGGAATTTCTAACGCTGCTTGAGGGCAAAAGAAAAAGGAAACAGCAAGAGCCATTTCCTTTTCAAACTTTATCTGTATTGATTTTTTCTTTCTATTTATGACCCTTCGGAACCATCGCTTCCATTCCACCCATATATGGTCTCAGCACTTCCGGAATCCTCACGCTTCCATCAGCCTGCAGGTTATTCTCCAAAAATGCAATCAGCATTCTCGGCGGAGCCACGACCGTGTTGTTTAATGTGTGAGCGAAATACTTTCTTCCGTTCTCTCCGTTAACGCGGATTTTCAGTCTTCTCGCCTGAGCGTCGCCTAAGTTGGAACAGCTTCCCACTTCAAAGTACTTCTTCTGACGCGGAGACCATGCCTCCACATCCACAGACTTCACCTTCAAGTCGGCAAGGTCGCCGGAGCAGCACTCCAGAGTTCTTACCGGAATATCCAGGGAACGGAATAAATCGACGGTATTCTGCCACAGCTTATCGTACCATTCCATGCTCTCTTCCGGCTTACATACAACGATCATTTCCTGCTTTTCGAACTGGTGGATGCGGTAAACGCCCCGCTCCTCCAGACCGTGAGCGCCCTTCTCCTTGCGGAAGCACGGAGAATAGCTGGTAAGCGTCTTCGGAAGGGATTCCTCCGGAATAATCGTATCGATAAACTTACCAATCATGGAATGCTCGCTGGTACCGATCAGATATAAATCCTCGCCCTCGATCTTGTACATCATGGCATCCATCTCAGCAAAACTCATAACACCGGTCACTACCTCGCTGCGGATCATAAAAGGCGGTACGCAGTACGTAAAGCCGCGGTTGATCATGAAATCACGCGCATAGGAGATTACAGAGGAATGAAGTCTTGCAATATCGCCCATCAGATAGTAAAAACCGTTTCCAGCCACTTTTCTGGCGCTGTCTAAATCGATTCCGTCGAAGCGCTCCATAATATCCGTATGGTACGGCACCTCGAAATCCGGCACAACCGGCTCACCGTATCTTTGCACTTCCACATTCTCGCTGTCATCTTTTCCGATCGGTACGCTGGGATCGATGATATTCGGGATGGTCATCATGATCTTTTTGATCTTTTCATCCAGTTCCCGTTCCTTCTCTTCCAGTTCTGCCAAATGGTCGGAAGCCGCTGTTACCTGTTTCTTAAGTTCTTCGGCCTCCTCTTTCTTTCCCTGGCCCATCAGCCCGCCAATCTGCTTGGAAAGTTTATTGCGTTCCGCTCTGAGCGCATCGCCTTCCTGCTTTGCGGCGCGGTTTAACTCGTCCAGCTCTATGACTTCATCCACCAGCGGCAGCTTGCTATCCTGAAATTTATTCCTGATGTTCTGTTTTACTGCCTCAGGATTTTCTCTTACAAACTTTAAATCTAACATGGTATTCCTCCTGGTTTCTCTTCCATTTTTGGTATGTTGGTGCCCAATATGGTAATCTGCCGTTGATTATACTACAAATTACAGGCAAAGAAAAGCCCCTTATTTCCATTTTATCAATTCCGCCAGCACTTCCTCGAAGCATACTCCGTTTTGTACCGGAACATCCAACTCCTCGGATTTTAAGATGCAGCGTTTGACAAAACGCGCCGCTTTCTTCGCCGCATCGGTAAGGGACGAGCCTTTTACCGCCTCCGCCGCCACAATTGCGGAAAAGACATCTCCTGTGCCGGGCCGTTCCCGGCCGACCCTCAGTGACCGGCAAAATGCAGCTTCCCGGTCCCGTTCTGCGATGACATTCGTTAAATACGCGCCTTCCTTGACGCCTGTTATAACGACTCCGGAAGGCCCCATCTTAAGGATTTCCTCCGCCATGGCCAGAAGGTCCGCTCTGTGCCACCCTTCCTCCCGGTACTCTCTGCCGGTCAGGATACAGGCCTCGGTCAGATTCGGCGTAACGAGATCCCCCAGACCTACCAGTTCCTTCATACGGCTGCACATGGCAGGCGTGTATGTCTGATACGCCTTTCCGTGATCCCCCATGATCGGATCGATCACCACCAGCGTATCCTTTCCCTTAAACCGGCGAATCGCAGACATGACGATCCCAATCTGTGCTTCTGAACCGAGAAAGCCGCTGAAAATGCCGTCAAACTCCAGCCCCAGCTCCGTCCATTTTTCCAGGTAGGGCTCCATCTTTTCCGTATAATCGTCGAAAAAATACACCGGGAAACCGGTATGATTGGATAAAATAGAGGTGGGCACCGGACAGCACTGTACCTTGAGCGCCGATAAAATGGGAATAGCCACTGTCAGCGAACAGCGGCCATATCCTGATAAATCATTGATTACTGCAATTTTTTTCTGATGTCTTTCTGATGTCATATCCGTAAAACTCCTAACATTTTTTTGCCTGCGGCTCTGCAGTTAAGATCTCATAAGCCCCATTCCTGACCGGATAAGCGCGCTTCTCAGCGGCATGTAGATAACGACAGAGGCAATCGTTGAAGTCACCGCATTGATGGTGGTCGATGTGACATTCCACACAAGCGCCAGCTCCGCAGCCGGTTTCCCCAGAATCAGCAGCTTGTAGTAGTATCCCACAAGCGGGTCGAAAATAACATTAAAAAGCAGTCCGCCCGCTGAGGCGATCAGAACCCATTTCAAAATATGCTTCTGGTCATGGGATTCATTGATCTTCCCAAGCCTGTGGGCAAGGAACCCGGTAATCAGTCCGATACACAGCTTCAGGATAAATGTCTTGGGCGCATAGACCACATAGATGGGATCAAGCAGATCGCCAATCGTCATACCGATGGCCCCGCCCAGGCCGCCGTATACGCCGCCCAGCAAAAGCGCTCCCAGTACACAGACCGCATTTCCCAAATGAATGGACGTAGCGTCGCCTCCCGGAAGCGTAATTTTAAACTGCAGGAACGTGAAAACAACGTACGACATGGCCGCAAATAATCCCGTCATGGCAATTTTACTGATTTTACTGTCTGTTCTGTTCATTTCTTTTTCCTCCCTTGGTGCCAAAGCTTTTCTGCCCCTTATCTTAGCACCTGAGTGGAGTGATATAAATATCCAGTTTTGTTTTTTTAGACCATACCAGTTAGGTGCTGCACTCTCTGGCACGGCCAGTCTGCAGCGCTTAATCGTGTGATTCTACACAGATCAGCACCCCATCCCGGAAGGTGATGGTCCCGGTCTTCTCTGCCAGTTCATTGCTGATGCACAGACTGGTTCCGATCCGGATGTCCCGGTCTGTCAGGGGATATTTAAAGCCCTTCAGAGTGATTCCGTGAACCTCCTCTGTAAGCGGCAGGAAGGAAATGTATTTCCCCCAGATCTCACCGAAACGGTAAGTCTTTCCCTGATCCAGAATATAGAGACGGTTCTTCTCATCCACGATCGAGGCCTTCACCCCTTTTTGGAGACATGCATACAGCAGATGGATATTACCGATGGAGTGATCCAGCCTGCCGCCGGTAGCGCCCAGGAGGACAATGTCGTTCACGCCCGCCTCCATGGCGGTGCGGAGTGCCAGCTCCGTATCGGTCTCATCCTTTTCCGGCTGGTGCTGCTCGAAGGCAATGCCTCCCATCCTCCGGTATTCTTCCAGAAGTTCGCCCTTTACCGTATCGAAATCACCAACAATGGCATCCGGCCTGATATTCAGGCTTTTAACAGCGGCCAGCCCTCCATCCACGGCGATCACCATATCAAATTCCCTGATCTTCAAAAAAGCACCGGCGAATGCACAGTTTATGCTTCCGCCGGTGATAATAAGGCCCGTCATTCCTGTTCCTCAAATATCTTTAAAAATGCCTTTGTATTCGCCGTCACATCCCCTTTAAAAATCGCGGAACCGGCTACAAAGATGTTGGCTCCCGCCTCCATCAGATCACGCACATTGTCACACGTCACGCCGCCATCCACCTGAATATCCGTGGAAAGCCCCCGCATATCGCATTTTTTCCTTAAAGCGCGGATCTTTTCCAGAGTGTAGGGAATAAATTTCTGCCCTCCGAATCCCGGGTTCACCGTCATAAGCAGTACCATATCCACCTGATCGAGGATACAGTCCAGCACATCAATCGGTGTGGCCGGATTCAGCACGACTCCTGCTTTTATACCGGCCTCCTTAATCTGGTTCACCGTGCGGTCTAAATGGGTGCATGCCTCCACATGAACGCTGATGATATCGGCCCCCGCCTCTTTCATGGCGTCGATGTAACGGCCGGGCTCCCGAACCATCATATGGACATCAAACACCTTGTCCGTACAGCTTCTTAAGCTTGAGATTACAGGCATACCGAATGAAATGCTGGGAACGAAATCCCCATCCATCACGTCGAGATGGATATACTGCGCTCCCGCATCCGCCGCCTCACATACCTGCTGCTCCAAATGTTTAAAATCCGCTCCCAAAATGGAAGGTGCTAATAGGAACATCATTAATATCTCCTTTTATCTTTTAATTCCTGGTACAACAGCTTATAATTCGCATAACGGCTCTCACTGATCTTCCCCTGGCGTACGGCCTCCTTGACACCGCAGACCGGCTCGCCCACATGGACACAGCCCAGAAACTTACAGTCTTCCTCGTAAGCCGCGAATTCAGGAAAATAATCCTTTAAATTTCCGCATTCCAGTTCCTCCAAGTACATGGAACTGAAGCCCGGGGTATCCATCATATAGGTGTCCTTCCCGATGGCAAACAGTTCGCTGTGCCTCGTCGTATGCTTTCCTCTCTGGATCTTCTCGCTGATCTTTCCTGTTTCCATCTCAGCCTCCGGAAACAGAAGGTTGGTGATGGAGGATTTCCCAACGCCCGACGGCCCCGCCAGAACCGTTGTCTTTCCCTCTGTCAGCACCCGCAGCTCATCCAGCCCGCTGTTTTCGTAAGTACTCGTAAAATAGACGGGATAGCCCGCTGAGGAATAGATATTCCCCAGACGGTCCCGCTCCCCGTCTCCCGTTAAATCCGTTTTGTTAAAGCAGATCTTCACGGGAACCTCCTGCACCTCCATCATGACCAGAAAACGGTCCAGAAGATTTAGATTGGGCTCCGGATGAGTAATGGAAAATATCACCAGCGCCTGATCAATGTTGGCCACTGCCGGCCGGACCAGTTCGTTTTTGCGCGGGAGAATCTTATCGATATTTCCTTCCCTCTCCGCCTCGCTCAACACGGTAAATTCCACATTATCACCCACCAGAGGTTTGATCTTTTTGTTGCGGAACACGCCCTTTGCCTTGCACTCATAGACGTCCGTTCCGTTATCCACATAGTAAAAGCCTGCAATTCCTTTAATAATTTTCCCTGTCATACAATATCCTTATGACTGTGGAATGGGGACAAACGTAACCGGATAAGAATTGATTACATCTCCCGTGTCCACATTGACTATTTGCACTTCTCCGCTGGTCACGCCGTAGGCTCCCTCGATGTTCTTGAACACAACCGGAAGCTGCTGGTCTCCCGTAATCGTCACCGGCCCCATCAGATCCCTGAATTCATCTTTACCGTTCACGGTCTGCTTCAGCTGTATCTTGATATTCAGCTGGGTGCTGGCAGATCCCGGGCCGATCAGATTCTGAAGCGGATAAGATTTCTCGATGGAAGCCAGGTACTTATATTTGGCCTGCTCCGCCGATCCGCTGCTGACCACGTAATCAATGGCAGTTCCGCCCTCCACCTGCGTATTCGGCGCGATGGTCTGACGGATAATCGTTCCTGCCGGCACCTCCTCCGAGGTTTCCTTCGTCACGGTTCCGCGAACCAGCCCTAAGTCGGCCAGCATCTCCTCTCCGACCTCTTCCTCTTTGCCTGTAATATCAGGAACCACAACCGGATTGGTCAGCGCCGGGCCAGTGCTGGCAATCACGCTGATTACAGCCCCTTCCTTTGCCTTAGACGGACTGTAGCTGATGATCTTGCCGGACTCCACCGTATCACTGCTCTGGTTCTGCAGATTCACAATGAAGCCTTTCCCCTCCAGAAGCGTCTTGGCAGCCTCCGCGGTGAGGGAATCCAGCCCCAGGGTGGTTAAGTCAATCTCCGGATGCTCCGGTCCGCTGCTGATAACTACGGAGACAGCCGAGTACCGGTCTACAATCTCTCCCGCTTTGGGGGTCTGGGAAATGACATCTCCCTTTTTCACAGTATCCGAGAACTCATAATCACCGATCTTCATGTCCAGACCGCCGTTCTCGCGGAGCTTCTGTCTTGCAATGTCTTCCGCCAGTCCCTCCACCTCCGGCATGGTCGTCTGCTTCTCACCCAGAGTTGTCTCCTCCTGTGTCGTCTCCACAGTGGTCTCTGTCTCCTTGGGGGTTCCGGAACGGAACAGCCCTCCCAGTCTGGTAACCAGGAAAATAAGGACGATGACGATAAGAATTGCCACCACGATGCCGGCGGCCGTCAGAAGCTTTTCGATACCCGGATTGATCTCTTCATCCGGCTCCTTCCGCTTCGTTCTGCCGGAAGGGCTGCCGCCAGAGGTATTCCGGCTGCTCCTGTGCTCCGGCTGACGTTCCCGCACCGGTTCACCGCCATAGCTGCGGTTCCGGCCAGGCTGCGGTTCCGGCTGATTTCTGCGTCCGGAACCGGACCTGATCTGTTCCAGCTCCGGTGCTCCGATGATCACCGTCTGAGAGGTATCCATAGACGGCGCCGATGCCTGAACAAAGTTCTCATCAGGAGTCACGAGGGCCCGCCGCAAATCGGCAATAACCTCCTGCATGCTCCCATACCGGTATTCCGGCTTCTTCTCCGTGCATTTTAAAATAATATTTTCAAAACTGACCGGAATCTCCTGATTGAAATAACTGGGCGGTGTGATCGGGTCTTCTAAGTGCGCCAGGGCCACCGTTACGGTATTCTCCCCTTCAAACGGCACCCGTCCGGCTGCCATCTCATACATGGTAATGCCCAGCGAGTAGATATCACTGCGGGCGTCACTGTAACCGCCTCTCGCCTGTTCCGGAGAAATATAGTGGACCGATCCCATAGCCGTAGCACTGAGCGTCTGAGTGGATGCGGCGCGTGCAATCCCAAAATCCGCCACCTTCACTTTTCCATCCCGTGCAATAATAATATTCTGCGGCTTGATATCCCGGTGAACGATGCCCTGTTCATGGGCAGCTGCAATTCCCTGTGCCACCTGGATAGCAATCCCGATGGCTTCCTTGCTGTCGAGACAGCCCTTTTTCAGGATGTAGTTTTTCAGGGTGATGCCCTCAATCAGCTCCATGACGATATAGTGAAGCGTTCCCTCATCCACAACGTCATATACGTTTACAATATTCGGATGGGACAGCCTGGCCGCAGCCTGGGCTTCCATCTTGAACTTGCTCACAAATCCGCTGTCTGAACTGAATTCCTCCTTCAGTACCTTAATGGCAACCTGCCGTTTCAGCTTATGGCACAGGGCCTTGTACACATCTGACATTCCGCCGGAACCGATTTTATCTAAAATTTCGTATCTGTCCTGTAAAAATGTACCTGGTCTCAAAATCATAAGCTTCCCTCCCTGCCAATCTGCGGATCAACGAGTACCACTGCGATATTGTCTTTCCCGCCATTGTCATTGGCTACCGTAATCAATTTCTCCGCCTTTTCCTGTAGTTCTAAATCAGAACCGATGATCTCCTCCATCTCCGCGTCCTCCAGCATGTTGCTGAGTCCGTCGGAACACATGAGAATATAGTCACCCGGTTCCAGTCCTACCTCGAAGAAATCGACCAACAGCTTATCTTCTGTGCCGACCGCTCTCGTTATAATATTCTTTTTATCCTTATAGTCTTTGCTTCCGCGCTCCAGACGGCCCAGGGAAACCAGTTCCTCCACATAAGAATGGTCCCTCGTCACCTGTCTGATCCTGTCTCTCACGAGATAGAGGCGGCTGTCTCCCACATTGGCCACATAAAGGGTATTCTCATCGGCCACCGCCGCCACCAGCGTCGTGCCCATACCGGAAAACTCCGGCTTTTCCTTTGCCTCATGGTAGAGCATGGTGTTGACCTTTAATATGGCCTCCCGCAGAAGCGGAACAATCTGGGAATTTTCCGTATACTGAAGATACGACACCAGATTTTCCACAATATATCTGGAGGCATAGTCTCCGGCCTGATGGCCGCCCATCCCATCCGCAACCACGAATAAGTTTGGCAGGCTCCCGACCGGTTCCACACTGGCATATACGTAATCCTGATTGGCCGTGCGCACTCTTCCCGTATCCGTCAATGCACAAGCTTTCATAGCGTCTTCTCACTCCCTTTTTGTTCCTCTGTTAAAAAACTTTTTCGAAGCTGACCGCAGGCACCATGGATGTCCCGGCCCATTTCCCTTCTTATAGTAACATTAATTCCATTTTTTTCAAGCAGATTTTTAAAGGCCTCTATGGCTTTTCTGTCCGACTGTACGTAGTCACGCTCCTTTATGGGGTTCACCGGAATTAAATTCACATGGCCCTGCTGGTCCTTAATCAGCGCCGCCAGAGCCGCCGCTTCCTCCAGATTATCGTTGACTCCGGCGACAAGACTGTATTCAAAGGTCAGCCGTCTTCCCGTCTTCTCAAAATATGTATGACAGGCTTCCAGCACATCGTTCAGCTTATAGCTCTTCGCCACAGGCATCAGGGTCTTTCTCACCTCATCATTCGGCGCGTGAAGCGAGAGCGCCAGAGTAATGGCAAGCCCCTCGTCTGCCAGCTTCAGAATCCCCGGCACAATACCGCATGTGGACAGCGTAACATTGCGCTGGCTGACGTTAAGCCCGTGTTCATCCGTCAAAAGGCGGATAAACTTCACCACATGATCATAGTTATCCATAGGTTCTCCGGAACCCATAATCACCACGTTGGAGACCCTTTCCCCAGTGAGGTACTGGATCCGGTAGATCTGGTCCAGCATCTCCGCCGGCCTTAAATTCCGTTCCAGGCCATCCAGCGTGGAGGCGCAGAACCGGCAGCCCATGCGGCAGCCGACCTGGGAGGAAATACACACGGAATTACCGTGCTTATACCTCATCAGGACGCTCTCGATGATATTGCCGTCCGACAGGCCGAATAAATACTTTCTGGTTCCGTCGATGGCGGAGATCTTCTCATCCACAGTCTGAAGCGAGGTATATTCACACGTCTCCTTGAGCCGTTCCTTGAGTGCCTTCGGCAGATTCGTCATCTCCTCATATCCAGGCGCCAGCTTTTTGTGCATCCACTCATAGAGCTGTTTTGCCCGGAACGCCTTTTCACCGGAAGCGGTTATAAACGCCGTAAGTTCTTCTAAATTCAGGGATTTAATATCTGTCTTTTCCATTATTCTTATCTTTTCTGAAATGCCGCAATGAAAAATCCGTCACACGGGTGAATTCCCGGTAAGAGCTGGATCATGCCTGACTTCATGGAAGCCGCATTCAGTGTTTCTCCTAACTTTCCTTCTAAATTCACGGCGTCAAACGGAAAATTCTCCAGAAACCACGCCGCATTTTCTTCATTTTCCTGACTGTCGATGGTGCAGGTGCTGTATATCAGCTTTCCTCCGGGCTTTACGTATGACTGAACCACAGAGAGAATCTCCCGCTGCAGGGCCGCCAGCTCCGCCAGCTGTTCCATCGTCATCCGGTACTTGATATCCGGTTTTCTGCCAATGATTCCAAGCCCGGAGCACGGTAAATCAGCCAGAACGATGTCGGCACGGCCTTCCCACGCCTGATCCGGCACCAGGGCGTCGTGCACCTCTGCACGGATATTGGTAAATCCCGACCGGGCGATATTCTCTTCGATGAGGGCCACCTTCTGCTCCGTTAAATCACGGACGGTCACCATTCCGGTTCCCTTCAGTTTATCCGCGATATGAAGGCTTTTTCCGCCGGGCGCGCCGCAGACATCGATGCAGACATCCCCTTCCTTCGGGTCCGCGATCTCTCCCACAAAGCTGGAGCTCATATCCTGAACTGAAATCAGGCCTGAAGCAAACGCATCAAGGCTCTCTAAATAATCGTATTTTGATAAATACAGGACTGTCTCTGACAGCGGAGTCTCCTCCACTGTGACACCCTGACTCTTCAGGCTGTCCATGATCTCCTGCTTCGAGGCCCGGTTTAAGTTGCAGCGGACCGCCGTCCTGCTGGGCTTAAGGAAGGCCTTTGCCATAGAGACAGTTATCTCCTCCCCGTATGTATCCTTCCACATATCCAGAATCCAGGAGGGCATGGAGTAACGGACAGAATCATCCGGCCATTTCAGTTGTTCTTTATTTCTGGAAATACCGCGCAGAACGCCGTTGACAAAGCCTTTTAATCCGGTGAATTTCCGTTTCTGCGCCAGTTTTACCGCCTCGTTGCAGACAGCGGAGTCCGGCACACGGTCCATATAGAGAATCTGATAAACCGACATCCGCAGCAGTGTGCGGATGACCGGTTTCATCTTTTTTACTTTTACGCTGGAGTAAGAATTAATGACGTAATCCAGCTGAAGGGTGTATTCCACAGTACCTTCCACGATACGGGAGATAAAAGCCCGCTCCTGTTTGTCAAGATACTGGTATTTGCTCAGTGCCTGGCTCAGTACAATATGGCTGTAACTGCCCTTTTCCAGGATCTCGAGCAGGATATCCAGAATTATTTCCCGGCTGCTGTTTCCGTTAGTCATTGTCTCTTCGTCCTCCGAACAGAATCACGAGACGGAGCAGCTGAAGCACGGAAGCAGCCAGAGCCGCCACATACGTGAGCGCCGCTGCACCCAGCACCTTTCTCGTCTGATTAACTTCCTGGCCGCCAAGGATGCCAACCTGATCAAGCAGTGTAATCGCTCTTCTGGAAGCGTTTAACTCCACGGGAAGCGTGATCAGCTGGAAAATAACGGCCAGTGAAAAGAGAATCAGCCCGATATTTACAAGGGGAGATCCCATGCCTCCGATCAGCACCCCGATAATAATAAGCGGAAATGCCGCCTGTGAGCCGATATTTGCCACCGGAACGATCGCCCCCCGCAGCTTTAACGGGACGTATCCCACGTTGTCCTGCATGGCATGGCCGCACTCGTGAGCCGCCACTCCGATTGCCGCCACTGAGGTGGAGTGGAATACCGACTCCGATAAGTTGACGGTCTTCGTCCGCGGATCATAATGGTCTGTCAGCTGTCCCTTTACCGGACGGACGGTTACATCGTAGATGCCCTGGGAGTTTAAAAGGCGCTTTGCCGCGTCCTCTCCCGTCATTCCCGTCATGCTCCTGACTTTTGAGTATTTGCTGAAGGTGCTGTTTACCTTAGCGGAAGCCGCCATCGACAGCACCGCACCTATAATTACGAGAATCCATGTGGGATCGAAATAATATCCCATCAAACCGCCATAAAACATGTATCAGACGCTCCTTTCAAAAACGGTTCCCTCTGCAATCTGGTATCCGCGCAGAAACGCGCCGGTATCCATACGCTTCTTCCCCTGAAGCTGCAGTTCCTTCACCGCAAGTGTTCCTTTTCCTGTCTTTACATACAGACAGTCTTTTCCTGTTTTTACAACCTGGCCGCAGGCTCCCTCATACTCCTCTTCCAGTACATCGGCCTCCCAGAGCTTGATTATCCTTCCTTCCCAGCCTGTGTAGGCGCTGGGCCACGGATTTAGTCCGCGGATCAGGCGTTCAATGGAGACTGCATCCTGGCTCCAGTCGATGTCTCCCTTCGATTTCTTTATCATTCCGACGTAACACGTCTCTTTCTCGTCCTGCACAGTCCGCACGGCGGTTCCGTCTTCCAGCTTCTTCAGTGTCTTTATAATCAGTCTTCCTCCGATGGCACTCAGCTTATCGTGAAGGCTTCCGCCCGTCTCTTTCTCATCGAGAGCAACAGTCTCCTGATCCAGGATGTCTCCCGTATCCAACGCTTCCGCCATCATCATGGTGGTGATTCCGCTGACTGGTTCCCCGTTGATCACTGCATACTGAATCGGAGAGGCCCCGCGGTACTTCGGAAGCAGGGAAGCGTGGATGTTCACACAGCCATATTTGGGAATATCGAGGATGGTCTTTGGAAGAAGCTGGCCGAAGGCTGCCACAACCATGGCGTCAGGCTGCATCTCCTTAAGAAGGCTGACGAATTCAGGATCTCTCGCCTTAACCGGCTGGTAAACGGGAATTCCGTACTCCAGAGCCTTTACCTTCACGGGAGGCATCTGGACTTCCTTGCCGCGTCCCTTCGGCTTATCCGGCTGGGTCACCACCGCAATTACATCATGGCCCGCTTCCACCAGTGCCGTTAATGCCGGCACGGAAAAATCGGGCGTTCCCATAAATACAATCCGCATTTTACTCGTCCCCTTCCTCTGTCTCATCCTCTTCCTGGTCTACGTCAGTCAGTTCACCTTCTACCTTGTCGACGAAAAGGTCGCCGCTTAAATGGTCGCATTCATGGCAGATGGCACGAGCCAGGAGGCCTTCTCCAATCAGTTCAAATTCGTTCATCTCACAGTCGAAAGCCTTCACTTTTACATGGTCAGGCCGCGTTACCACTCCCGATTTCCCCGGTACGCTTAAGCAGCCTTCGCTGCCGGTCTGGCTTCCGCTGGTCTCAGTGATGACCGGATTGATGAGTACGTACTGATTTCCATCCTCCACGTCGATTACCACGATCTGTTTCAGCACACCTACCTGCGGGGCCGCAAGGCCGACGCCGCATGCCTCGTACATGGTTTCGAACATATCTTCAATTAAGTCCTGGATGCGCGGTGTCATTTCTTTTACCGGCTTGCAGTGTTTTCTTAAAATATCGTCTCCGATTGTTCTTATTTTTCTGATTGCCATTTTATTTGTATCCTCTCGTTTTTTAGTTTATTTGTGGGGCGGGAGTCCGCGGTGCACCACCTCACGTCCGCTGCGCTCCCGTTCGGTGACGGGCTTCGCCCTATAAAAAGTGTCATTAAGATATTTTCTTATGTGCGGGCACAACGAAAATATCTTAATGCCACTTTTTGCACTGCTCATGAAAAGTCATACTGTACCATAACCCCTTTAAACAGTTCCCGCTTTTCCTGTTGGAACCAGTCCATTTGATTCCTGATTTTTATTAGTATATCATAATTTTCATGTTTCAAATATAAAATTTTTCTATATATATCATTAATTTTGTAAACAGAGGCGTCTACAGGGCCAATCATCTGGATTTTTTCCTCGTCTGCCTGCGGCGTTATATGGGCTGCGAGGCTGTCTGCTGCCTCTGCTAACGCTTCTTCTGACTTCGATGCAAGCTGCACGGTAAACAGCACATTGGCCGGCGGATATTTCATCAGACGGCGGTATGCCATCTCCTGGCGGTAGAAGGTCTCATAATCCTGCCCTGCTGCCGTGACAATACTGTAGTGTTCCGGGTTGTACGTCTGGATAATGACATCCCCGTGCCTCGCATCACGTCCGGCCCGGCCCGCTGCCTGGGTGAGAAGCTGAAAGGTACGCTCAGCAGCCCGGTAATCCGGGGTGTACAGCGATAAATCTGCCGCCAGTACGCCAACCAGGGTGACATCGGGAAAGTCGTGGCCTTTCACGATCATCTGGGTTCCGATCAGGATATCCGCATCTCCTTCTGCAAATGCCGAAAGAATCTCCTCATGGCCGCCCTTTTTGGAAGTCGTGTCGAGATCCATTCGGAGGACTCTGGCCTGCGGAAACATCTTCTTTGTCATCATCTCAATTTTCTGGGTCCCTACTCCGAAATTGGCAATGTATGGAGAACCGCAGCCCGGGCATTGTTCCGGCATGGGAATCGAATAGCCGCAGTAATGGCACACCAGCCGGTTGTCCTTATGAAGCGTCAAAGTCACATCGCAGTGGGGACATTTGATGGCCTCCCCGCAGGAACGGCATGACACAAAGTTGGCATAGCCCCTCCTGTTGATGAACATCATGATCTGTTCCTTCTTCTCCAGCCGGTCGGTGATCATCTGCTGCAGCTTTCTGCTGAAAATGGATTTATTCCCCTCCTTCAGCTCTTCCCTCAGATCTACGACAGCCACCTCGGCAAGCCTGCTGTCCGCCTTGGCCCTGGTATTCAGTTTAAACAGACGGTATTCACCGCGAAGCGCCTTCGTGTATGCCTCCAGGGACGGCGTCGCTGAGCCGAGAACCACGGAAGCATTCTGCATCTGCGCCCGTTTCACCGCCACCTCCCGCGCCTGGTAACGGGGCACCACCTCGCTTTTATAGGCCCCTTCATGCTCTTCGTCTATGATAATCATTCCCAGTCTGGCAAAGGGCGTAAACAGCGCAGAACGCGGTCCGATCATGATATCGATATCGCCGCTTCTGGCCCTCTCAAACTGGTCGTACCGCTCCCCCGCCGATAATCTGGAATTGATGATGGAAACCCGGTTTCCAAAACGCCCGTAAAAACGCATGACCGTCTGATAGGTCAGCGCAATCTCAGGAATCAGGACGATAACCTGCATTCCTTCGCTTATGACTCTGGAAATCATCTCCATATAGACCTCAGTCTTGCCGCTTCCGGTAATGCCGTGGATCAGATATGTCTCCCGCTTTCCCGCTTCATAATCCTCACAGAATGCGCTTACCACCGCCTGCTGCTCCTTATTTAATTCCACAGCCTTTACTCTGCTGCCCGCGTCCTTTACGGGGTTCCGGAAAATTTCCTCCGATTCCAGCGCCACATAGCCTTTTTCAATCACCGGCTTTAAGGTGGCCGCCGATAAGTTCATCTGGCCTGACGCCACCTCATACGGGATCACATGGTTTTCCTTCAGTGCCTTGAAGAGCCGCACTCTCGCCTTATAGCTCTTTTTCTCCGCCTCCGCTGTCACTGCCTCCAGCTGTTCGTCCGGGATCAGAAGGCGCAGGACCTTCTTCTCCTTCGGTTTTACCTTCTGCTTCACCGGGAGCACCGTCTTTAATGCCTGGTTCATTGTGGAACCGTACTGTTCCTTCAGCCACCACGCCAGCATAATCAGCTGCGACTCCGCTGAAACACCGCCTTCCACGATTTCTGCGATCTCTTTTATCTTATCCGCATCATAATCCGCGTGGTCCGTGATGCCGACCACATAGCCCTTCCTCAGAGAATTTCCCTTTCCAAACGGAATCTTCACCAGAACGCCTACAAAAATCCGGTCCTCAAGCTGGGGCGGAATTCTGTAATCAAAGGTGCGGTCCACTTTCTCATGAGAAATATCGATGATGATCTGGGCAAATCGTTTTGTCATTGCGTCAACTTCCTGTCTTCTTAATTTTTATAACCATTCAGCTGTGCGGCAGTCTGCACATCCGAATCGCTGTCATTTTGAAATGAAATGACCCGACTTTGGCGCATCATATCGAAGCAAGTCGGGTTTGTACGTTACTAATTATAGGATTCGAAGGAAGAAAAGTCAACGCCGGATTACCCTTCTGTCTCCCCATAGAAGTCCAGAAGCGGATAAATCCAGGTGTCAAGGACGGAAAAATGGTACCCTGCGCCTTCCGCCTTCTCCGTATTTATGGAAAATCCCGGGAATCCATTGTATGGGGCTTCTTCCCCCTCCGGTGACAGGACTGCCTTCTTTCCTGTCTTTTCTTCTATATAGCGGATTATCTCTCCGATGGTGATCGTCCCCGATGCGGCCGCATTCACAGGGCCTTCCAAGGAGGAATCGGCCAGAAACGCCAGGAAACGGCCGCATTCCTCCGCGGAAATGAAGCTTACAGGACAGTTTTCATTTTCCACCTGCATAGCAATCCCCTTCGCCGTATGGGCAGCGTAAAACCGGAGTCGTTCCGTGTAATCATCCCTTCCAAGAACCACGGGGAAACGTACCATCACGGACTCCTGTTCCGGAAATGCCTGCACCAGGGCCGCTTCCGCCTGCCTCTTTCCCATTCCGTAATCGAATGCGCTCCGTTTACCCCAGATAAGAGTTTCCCGGTACGGATCATAATCCGTCTCTCTCGTATTTTCCTTCAGTTCATAAACCGAGATGGAGGATACCATGATATATCGCCTGCACCGGACTGTTTCAAGCGCATTTTTCACATCATTGGAGCAGTAGGCCAGATCATCATATACCACATCGAATTCTCTGCCGGAAAATACGGCGCGCATAGATTCCTCCTGGATGCGGTCCACCCGGATTGCTTCCACCGGGGCAATAAAACGCGGTTTTGCATTTCCCCGGGTAGCCACGGCAACCTCATGCCCCTGTAGAAGCAGTGTATTCACCAGATGAACTCCGAAAAAACGTGTACCTCCAAGAACCAGTATCTTCATAATCTCATGTTTCCCTTCTCAGCCGCTGATATCTTCATAAAGATTATCGTAACGGCGGTGAACCGGCAGCTTTTCTCCAATATTCCACAGAAATCTGCCTTCCAGCGAATAGGCATCTATGTTGTCTTCCTCCCGGTCCATAAGGACAAGGACTTTCTCATCCAGCCGCCGCATATCCAGCGCCTCCCCGTCTATGTCAAACTGGAAGGTCCCGGCAGCGCCTCCGTCTTCCAAAAACTGCGGCTCCAGCCTGATCCTGGAACGTCCTGGCTCTTTTGCCGGTTCTATGCGGTATAAGTAATGGGAATCCGAATACTCCCTGGAATCGCTGATCTCGATGATCCGGCTGATCTGATAGTCGTATTCCCAGTGCGGCCGCGCAAACCAGCGGTTCAGCAGTCCGATGTACCGGTCGGCGCACTGCGCGAAAAATGCCCAGTCCACAGCCGGAGCCAGCCACTCCAGAGCCTTACCGAACCACAGCCGGCGGTAATCGTACCGACAGTGATACGGCCACGAGGCCTCCTCACGGTCTTTGATGTCCAGTACCCACTGATACGCCTGTTTATCGATGATTAACGCCAGAAAACGGTTGACTGCAGTCTCCGCCTCTGCCTCCAGAATTGTGACGGACTTAGTTCCCCGGTCGCCGCAGGATACCATAAAGTATCCGTAGTCTCTGTGAAATCCACAGGCCTGCCCATAGGGTTCAGACTCCGTGTAAGCCTCCGCCTTCGCACCGCAGCCGGATGCATCCAGTCCCTGATTCAGCTGATCTAAGAAGGAGTTCCAGATCTTCCGCTCCTCCGAACAACCCTTTCCCTGCTTTTTTACGGGAAATACAGCAGCATACAGCAGTTCTGCAAGTGTCTGTTCTTCCATCTTTTCTTCCATCCTGTCATTTTTATTCCCGCAGTCAGCGTGCCAGCAGCTCAAGCACCTCTTCCACAGACATCAGATCGGCAAAACGGCCATCCCAAATCTTCGTTTCATAAAATTTCACAGTCGCTTCTCCTGACATAAACTCATTGTCATACGTAGTCGTGGCCCCTTCCGGTATCACCACGCCGTATCCCAGTTCAAAGGCAGCTTTGCAGGTGGAATCCATGCAGTATTCCGTCTGCATGCCCATCAGGATCAGATCGGTGATCTGTTTTTCCTTTAGATACTCCTCCAGATCAGTCTCCAGAAACGCACTGTTGTAATTCTTATCAAATATCCGCTCTCCCGGTTTCGGCTCCACCGCACCGTGAATGTTCCAGCCTTCTGTACCGCTCTCCAGCTCGTCCCCGGCATCGCCGTCATGCCGGACATAGATAATCTCGGCACCGGCCTTCCGTGCCCCGTCTGCCACTCGCTTAAGTTCCTGTAAAAACTCCTCTTCTCTGTATGGATGTGCCTCCACCAGCGCTTTCTGTACATCAACAATCAATACGGCTATTTTCCCCATATTCATTTCTCCTTTCCGTGTCTCAGTTTTTATTCCCGCAAAAGCTCCATCTCATCTCGCATCGCAGTAAATCCGAAGGCTTCATACAGCGGCCGTCCCGCCGCGGTAGCTTCCAGTGTAACCGCATCGACATGTCTCATCTCCGCTTCCGCCGTCAGCAGCTCCAGCACCCGGTACGCGATTCCCCTCCGCCTGTAATCAGGGCGGGTATACATGTTCATAATATATGCCTTTTTACCGGAAGGATTGTGGTACGCAGGCATCACCCGGTAAAAGCTTACTGCCCCTGTTCCAACCACTTCCCTGCCGTCAAAAACCAGCCATGCAGCATGACTGTCGTCCAGGAAACACGTCCCGTAATAACTGCGGGACTCTGATTCTGCCCTTGACATATCCGCGTCCTCATCAAGACCGTTGGCCGCACGCAATACCTGAATCCGCAGACGGGTCAGAAGCTCACGGTCACAGATTCCCGCTCTTCTGTACAGGAGACCTGCCGTCTTTTCCGCACAGATCATCTGATTCCCGCAGAACAGCCTCGCTTTTGGTGCCTCTGCTCCCCAATGACCGCCCTGCTCTCTGCTCCGCTTTGCCTCTTCCTGGTTCAGACGCTTAAGAAACACCGGCTGAATCTCCGGATAGGTCCAGTTGTCCGGAGGCGTTTCAAAATACCCTGTCTTTTCCATCTCAAACTCAGAAGGCAGTGGGTCAAAACGGGTGATTTCCGCATAAAACAGCATTCCAAAAGATTCGCTCCGCTTCTCTTCTGGCTCTGCCTCGTCAGTCACGGAATATACGCCGACCGGAGCCATCCGGTATTCCGCCGCTCCCGTTTCCTCGTAGAGTTCCCGCACTGCTGCAGCTTCAATCGTCTCTCCCGTTTCCCGATGGCCGCCCGGAAATTCCCATGTACTGCGCGCCTTATGCCTGCACAGAACCCATTGTCCCTGATATTTTGCCGCAATTACCGCAAAACGGAGAAGTTCGTCATCTGCTTTTTCATAAAATACCACTCTTTTCATATTCTTCCGGCCTCTCTCACGGTCTCTCACCGATCGGACGGCCCAGCTTCATCTCCAGGCGCCATTGGGGTGCCGGTCCGTCGTCTCCCCAGTACTCATCCAGAGACACAATTGTATCTCCATCAAACCGGTAAAAGGAAACTACATGGTTTGAAATACCGGCTTCCTCACACCAGACTCTGGCGGCAGTGACCGCAGTATCCTTCCCCTGTTCCACACGTTCTATGGTTCCATTCCAGCGGCCCGGATATTCACAGTTCGCCCGGATATATTCCTCAGCAGAAAACTGCTCGTTGGTACAGTGCCACCGGATCACGGCATCTTCTCTGAACCACCGGCCCAACCCGACCTCATTCTGACTGATCACATCCTGAAAAAAGTTTCTGATCACTGCTTCTCTGTCCATATCTGATCTCCGTATCTGCTTTTCGTATTTTCCATTTAATCTGCATCTTTTACTTTTCCAGAAATACCGCTGCCACTTTTCCCAGTTCCATGCTGTTAGAGCCCTTAAAGAGCACCGCATCGCCTTCTCTGAGCTCCGTTTTCAGCCATTCGACTAAGGGCTCCCGGTCCATAAACTCATAGACAAGAATATGGGGCGCCTGTTCCCTCACGCCGCGGGCGATCTCTTTTGCCGGTTCTCCGAGAACGGCTACCTTATCAACCGGATGCGCCGCAATGTAGGTGCCGATTTCATAGTGGTACCGCGGGGAATCGGGTCCCAGCTCTTTCATATCCGCCAGAACAGCTACCCGGCGTCTGGAATGTTCTATGGAATTTAACACCTCCAGACCGGCCTTCATGGATACCGGACTGGCATTATAGGTATCATCAATAATTGTCATTCCGCCTGTATGGTAAATCTGCTGCCGGTTCTGAAAGCCTGTAAATTCTGCCAGCTGTTTTGCGGCCGCCTCCATCGGTATCCCGCAGACGGAGGCTACGGCCAGCGATACCATGGCGTTTGCCACATTATGGGTTCCCATAACCTTCAGCCGCACCGGCACCTGTTCGTCTCCGCATACCGCTGTAAATACCGGATACCCATTCTCCAGACGGACATCGACCGCACGGTAATGGCAGTTTTCTCCGGTTCCATAATAGATCGTTTCAAAACCGTCTCTCGCCGTCGTCTTCTTCAGCAGTTCATCGTCTCCGTTCAGGAACAGAATTCCATGCTCCGTCAGGCCATCCTGTATGGAAAGCTTTTCTCTGAATATATTCTCCTGGGACCCCAGCTGTTCAATATGGGTAATTCCGATATTGGTAATGACCGCCATCTGAATCTGGGCTATGCCGGCGATGACCGTCAGCTCTCCCGGTTCGCTCATCCCCAGTTCGATCACACCGATCTCATCCTGCCCGGATATCTCCGTCATGGTGATCGGAACGCCGACCTGGCTGTTGTGATTGGCGGGTGTCTTGTAGACGCGGTATCTGGCAGACAGGGCACAGGCCACCATCTCCCTTGTCGTCGTCTTTCCCACGCTTCCGGTGATTCCAACCAGCGGCAGCTTTAAACGCCGCCGGTACCATGCGCCCAGAGCCTGAAGCGCCCGTTTCGTGTCAGACACACGGATCCATGGCCGGTTATCCTCCATCACGTCGTGTTCACTCGTAAATGTAGCCGCCGCGCCGTTATCAAACGCCTGCCCGATAAAGCGGTGGGCATCCACCTTTTCCCCAACCAGGGGAACGAATAAGTCATTCCCCTTCATCGTCCGGGAATCAATGCTTACATGGTCCAGCGGCGTATCCGGGCTGCCGCAGAGCAGCCTCCCTCCCGTGGCCTCCAGAATTTCCTTAACCGTGATCTGTTCCATCTTCCTGTCTTTCCTCCTGCCAGAGTGTAGTTAAAATCCAGCAGCCGCGCATGTTTTTACCCATGCGGGCAGCGAGCCGAATGCCGGAAGGGATTACCACTTCCGGCATCTTTTTCTTATCACGCTATTCATTTTTTTCCAGTTCGGCAGCAATCTCCAGCACCACTTCCCGGTCGGAAAAATGGTGGCGGACGCCGTTCACTTCCTGATAATCCTCGTGTCCCTTGCCGATGACCGCTATCATGTCTCCGGGTCTGGCGTGGATCATACTGTAGGCGATCGCTTCCCGCCGGTCCGGAATCTCAATGAACTCACCGCCTGTCTTTTCGATCGAGGAACGGATATCCGCAATGATATCCCCTGTCTTCTCGAATCTGGAATTGTCGGCCGTCAATATGGTAAAATCAGCCAGTCTCCCGGCGCTGTCGCCCATGGAATACCGTCTGTCCTTCGAGCGGTTTCCCCCGCATCCAAACACGCAGACAAGTCTTTTCGGGTGATACTCACGCAGTGTCTTCAAAAGGCTTTCCATACTGACTGCATTGTGGGCGTAGTCCACGATTACCGTGCATTTCTTCGATGAATACACGATCTCCATACGCCCGTTGACGCTTAAATGCTCCAGCGCATGGCGTACCTTCTCCTTCGGAAGGTCCAAAAAGCTGCATACGCTGATGGCCGCCAGCGCGTTGTATACATTAAATTTTCCAGGTATATTCACCCGGGCTTCCAGCTTATACCGCCCTGTCACATCGAATTCAAGTCCCACAAATTCAGGTTCGCTCACGTAGTGAATCTGTCCTGCCATGAAGTCCGCCTCTTGTTCGAGGCTATAGGAGGCCAGTTCACAGGCGGTATCTTTTATGATCTCGCGGTAATGCTCATCGTCACGATTCACGATTCCGATCCTGCAGCGGCTTAAGAGCTGGGATTTATAATATAAGTATTCCGCAAAATCCGCATGCTCATCCGGCCCGATATGATCCGGAGAAATATTGGTAAAAAGGCCGTAATCGAAGCGGATGCCGTCGACACGGTGCATCTTGAACGCCTGGGAGGATACCTCCATCACCATGTATTCGCATCCGGCCTGCACCATGCGCTCAAAGCTCTCAAAAAGCTGGTACGATTCCGGTGTCGTGTTCATGGTAGGCGTCACCTCACTGCCGATCACAATACCGGTAGTGCCGATCATCCCCACCTTTTTACCGCAGCTCTCCAGAATCGCCTTTATCATATGGGTCGTCGTCGTCTTCCCCTTCGTTCCTGTTACCCCTATGGTAATCATCTTCTCCTGCGGCCGGCCAAACCGGGCGGCAGACAGAAGTGCCAGCGCCTCCCTGGAACTATGTACACGGATGGCGGTTACACCGTCAGGAATCTCTGCCTGGCGTTCCACCACCAGGGCCTTCACCCCGGCCTTCACCACATCCGGAATAAATTCGTGGGAATCGATCTTCGTCCCCTTTGTGCACACGAACACCACATTCTCCCTGGCTTTCCTGGAATCATAGATGACATCCTCCACTTCGATGTCCAAATTCCCGGAAATTACGTCATATTCCAGCTCTTCAAGCCACTCTCTGAATTTCATGAAAACCTCCATCAGAATAATCCGGTGATTACTCCGTCGTTATTTACGTCAATATTATTAGCCGCCGGAACCTTCGGAAGACCCGGCATGGTCATGATCGCTCCGGTCAGCACTACCACGAAACCGGCGCCTGCCGATACATAGGCGTCTCTCACGTTGATCTGGAAACCGCTTGGACGGCCCAGTTTTGTCTGATCATCCGACAGGGAATACTGGGTCTTTGCCATACAGACAGGAAGGCTGCCGAATCCCATGTCTTCAATCTTTTTTAACGCCTTCGAAGCTGCCGGTGCATAGGATACGCCGTCCGCTCCGTAGATTTCTTTTGCAACGGCCGCAATCTTTTCCTTTAATCCGGCTTCATCCGGATACAGCGGTTTGTAGCGGCTCTCCTTGTTTTCCAGTGTATAGAGCACCTTTTCCGCAAGAGCAGTACCGCCCTCCCCTCCTTTTTCCCATACCTCGGAGAGTGCAAACTCACAGCCTCTGTCCTCGCAGAACTTCTTTACAAACTGGTATTCCGCCTCGGTGTCCGTGATGAAGGAATTGAGGGTTACGATAACCGGAACATCGTACTTCTGCATGTTTTCGATGTGTTTCTCCAGGTTTACGATTCCTTTTGCCAGAGCCTCTAAATTCTCTTCCTTCAGCTGATCCTTCGGAATTCCGCCATTATATTTAAGAGCCCTGACCGTAGCCACCAGAACGATGGCATCCGGCTTTAAGCCCGCCATACGGCATTTGATGTCCAGGAATTTCTCAGCGCCCAAATCAGCGCCGAAGCCCGCCTCCGTCACGACGATATCGGCCAGCTTTAAGGCTGTCTTCGTGGCGCGCACGCTGTTGCAGCCATGGGCAATATTGGCAAATGGCCCGCCGTGAACAATCGCTCCCGTGTGTTCCAGCGTCTGGATCAGATTCGGCTTCATGGCGTCCTTTAACAGGGCGGCCATGGCGCCAACCGCATTTAACTGGGCGGCCGTCACTGGCTCTCCTGCATAGTTATATGCAACAATAATTCTTCCTAACCGTTCTTTTAAATCATTCATATCATCGGCCAGACATAAGATCGCCATGATCTCGGAGGCCACAGTTATGACAAAGTGGTCTTCTCTCACAAATCCGTCTGCTTTGGCACCCAGACCCACCACCACGTTTCTTAAGGCGCGGTCATTCATGTCGAGGCATCGTTTCCACAGAATCTGACGCGTATCGATTCCCAGCGCGTTGCCCTGATGGATGTGATTGTCCAGAAGCGCTGCCAGTAAATTGTTGGCTGAGGTGATAGCATGAAAATCTCCGGTAAAATGAAGATTTAAGTCCTCCATCGGTACAACCTGGGCATATCCGCCGCCTGCGGCACCGCCCTTGATCCCGAAGCAGGGGCCTAAAGACGGTTCCCTGAGCGCGATGATGGCTTTTTTGTCCATCCTGCCAAACGCCTCTCCCAGACCGACGGTCGTCGTGGTCTTCCCTTCTCCGGCCGGAGTCGGATTGATGGCCGTAACCAGAACCAGCTTTCCGTCCGGTCTGTCATTCACCTCTTCCCAGAGTTCATCGGTCAGTTTGGCCTTATACTTCCCGTAGAGTTCCAGATCATCTTCGCTGATTCCATAAGAAGCCGCTACCTCCTTAATCGGAATCATCTTTGCCTCCTGCGCAATCTCAATATCTGTTTTCATCTGTGAATATTCCTCCTTCTATGTAATTAATAACCCTGTTCCAGCAATTCCTCAAATTCTTCCGCGCTCATCAGCACTTTTCTTGGCTTTGTGCCCTCTTCTTCGCCGACCACGCCGGCCTCCGCCAGCTGATCCATAATGCGGGCCGCCCTGTTGAACCCAATCTTAAACATTCTCTGAAGCATTCCGATGGAGGCCTTATCCTTTTCGATAATAAATTTGCCTGCCTGGACGAAATATTCATCCCGGTCGTTTCCACCGCCCTTTGCATCGCCTGCCGCCGGTGTCTGGACAATCTGATTCTCCACCTCAGGATTATAATTGGCTGTCATTCCCTGTTCCGTTAAGAAATCCACAACAGCGGAAACCTCCGTATCCGATACAAAGGCGCCCTGCACCCGCACAGGCTTCGGACAGCCGGATGGATAGAACAGCATATCGCCCTTTCCAAGAAGCTTCTCCGCTCCGTTCATATCGATAATGGTTCTGGAATCCACACCGGAAGAAACGGCAAATGCAATTCTCGAAGGTACATTGGCCTTGATTAAGCCCGTAATAACATTGACCGACGGACGCTGGGTTGCAATGACCAGATGAATCCCCGCAGCACGCGCAAGCTGGGCCAGACGGCAGACAGAATCCTCCACCTCGCCCGGCGCCACCATCATCAGATCCGCAAGCTCGTCAATAATGATGATGATCTGCGGCATCTTCTTCGGTTTGTTTTCATCCTCTATATCTTTAATATTCTCAACCTTCGCATTATATCCCTTTAAATCCCTGACATTATACTGGGCAAATTTCTTATAGCGGTCATCCATCTCGGCCACCGCCCAGTTAAGCGCGCCTGACGCCTTCTTCGGATCTGTGACCACAGGAAGCAGAAGATGCGGAATTCCGTTATAGACACTTAACTCCACCACCTTCGGATCCACCATGATCAGCTTGACGTCATCCGGATTCGCCTTGTAGATAATACTCATGATCAGGGTATTAATACAGACGGATTTACCGGAACCGGTTGCACCCGCGATCAGTAAATGCGGCATCTTTCCGATATCGGTTACCACTACCTGGCCGCCGATATCCTTGCCCACCGCAAAAGCGATTCTGGATGCATGCTTCTGAAACTCGTCCGCCTCCAGAATATCCCTTAAGTATACCATGTTGTTTTCTTTGTTCGGCACTTCGATGCCGACTGCCGATTTACCCGGAATCGGAGCCTCGATACGGATATCCGCGGCCGCCAGACTGAGCTTGATATCATCGGCCAGTCCCACGATCCGGCTCACCTTTACGCCCTGCTCCGGATGAAGCTCATACCGTGTCACAGAGGGGCCGCAGCTGATGTTGGTCACAGTTACGCCCACACCAAAATTCTGCAGTGTCTGCTGCAGCTTAATGGCGGTCTCCCGGTATTCCTTATCCGAAAACGGACCGGAATTCTTACCTTTCTTAAGAAGCGTGACAGGAGGAAAAACATACTCCTTCTTCACCACTTCCTCCTTCTGTTTGATCTCCTGGCTCACACTGAGTTCTCCGGCCTGCTCTTTCTCCGCCTTCTCAGCTTTCTTCTTTTCCAGTTTCTTCTGAAGCGCTTCCGTATCGGTCTCAATCACCTTGCCGGAAGCGGTAACGACACGCTTCGGTTCCTCCGGTATGGAGAAGGTATCACTGTAGTTAACGCCTCTGTCGTCCTCGTCAGTCGGATAGAGCTCTTCCCGGGCGACTTCCATCTCTTCCAGCGTCTTCATCTCTTTTTTAACAAAAAGCGTCCCTGAAGTTCCGTAATCATCAGACTCTGCGAACCCTCCTGCGTCACATTCCGCCGAACGCAGGTCAGGGGAACTCTCCCATAACTCTTCCGTCACGAACGGAACGGCATCATCGGCATCAAACGGAACATCATCCTCACTGGCAGAGTAAACACGAGGCAGATCTTCCTCCTCGCCCGGCTTCGGGAAAATACTGCCGCGGAAAATATCCGCCGGATTCGGCTGCACCTCCGGAACCGCCTGTTTCGCACTCTCCGGCACTTCCACGGCGGATACAGCGGCAAGACGTCCTGCGTGAACATCGATGTCGTCCTCCGCTTCCGCGCTGTTTACTGCCTCATCTTCCATCTCATACGCTTCCGGCGCCTCCAGCTTGGTCACGTCTAAATTGACGCCCCGCAGCTTCTGCTCCTCGCGGATTCTCCGCCGTTCTTCCCTGCGTTCCGCATGGATCTCCCTCTGGATGTCCATGTTTTCCCTGGCATGGTGGTAAGCCTTTCCGCTGCCGCTCTTTATCAGGTTCACAAAAGATTTCTCCGTAATGCATACCGCGGAGATAATGATAAGCACCAAAATCACGAGATAGGCGCCCACGGTTCCGATAATGGAGATCAGTCCTTCGGCCAGAAGGCCGCCGATCAGGCCGCCGCCCTTACCGCTGGCCGCCGCCGTCACATAGATATCCATCAGCTTCCCGCCGGCTCCCAGCCTCGTCCCAAACAGGAGCTCGCAGAATCCGCAGAGAGAGATTAACGCCAGAATCACCGCTGCCAGCTTAAAAGTTGCTCTGGGATTGCCCCGGTTGGAGATATAAAAACATGTTCCGGCAAACATCAGAACCGGCGCCACATATCCGATTCCTCCGAATATCCCAAGCTGCAGACTGCGAAGGAAATCACCTACCACTCCGCACAGATGGAAATTGCTCAAAAAAAGAATGGCCGCAGCCGCAAATGATATGATGATGATAACTTCTGACCGGATAAATTCTGGTTCTGGTTCCGCCGCTTTCCGCCTGCCTGTCGTATTTTTCGGTCTTCCGACCTTCCCGTTAGTACCTTTTTTTGCTGTCGTCTTCGATGTTGTCTTCTTCTTTGTTGTCTCAGGCACAATACTTCCCCCTTTTATCCATTGGTAACAGTATACAAAAAAATCGGGAGAATTGCAACGGCTAACCTTTCACTTCATCCATCATCTCATACAATTTTCTGAGAGCGTCCTTAATTCCGCCCACCTCGTCGATCAGCCCCTCTTTCACCGTTTCCTCGCCTACCAGCACGGTTCCCAAGTCCCTTGTCAGCATCTCCGTGTTTAACATCAGGCGCTTTAACTGGTCGTAAGCGATCGTCGCGTGGCCCGAGACAAAGCTTAAGATCCGGTCCTGAATCATCTCAAAATATTCGTACGTCTGAGAAGCGCCGATGACCATGCCTGTCATACGGACCGGATGAACCATCATGGTTCCGGTAGGCACGATAAAGGAGTAGTCCGTGCTGACTGCCAGCGGGACGCCAATCGAATGGCTGCCGCCCAGTACGAGGGACACGGTGGGGATACTTAAAGAAGCGATCATCTCCGCAATCGCCAGACCGGCGTCCACGTCACCGCCCGAGGTATTGAGTATCACCAGGAGACCTTCCACGGAATCATCATCCTCGATTTCTGCCAGCTTTGGAAGGATATGGTCGTATTTCGTCGTCTTGCTGTTTCCCGACAGGTTCTCGTGTCCCTCCACTTCCCCGATGATGGAGAGCAAATGAATTTTTCTCTTTTTTGAATTGTCATCCAGAGTCATCTGACCGTATTCTTCCAGCTTTTCATCCTCTTTCTGCTCGATGTCCTTCTCCGTCTTCTTCTCATCGAGACGGTCTTTTCTCGTATCTCCGGAAGAGGTGTTGTTCTCGTCTGATCTGCCGTTTCCATTCTGGTTTTCTGTTCTGTTATCCGCATCGCAGTTCATTTCACTGTCTTTTTTATATTCTCTCATTCTGATTTCCTCCTGCATGACTGTATTTTCTATAATCGTATTTTAGTCGTTTTCTTATGATGTGAAAGAAACCATTATTTTATGCTTTGTACCTGCACAAAAAGAAGCACAGGAAGCTGACCGCATCATTGCGCTCCTCTTCCTGTGCTTCTTTTATCCATTCTTTTTCATTTTTTTATAACAGAAGAAACAGCTCAAACTTCCGAGAATGCCGGTACAGAGAAACATTACCGCCATCCCGGAGCCGGCTCCATACCCGGTCAGCCGGTGAAGAACCGTCTGAATGCCCCCGTCTGCGCACATAAACGGTTCAAACACGTAGTCCGCCAGAAAACCTCCCAGGAGAATCCCGGTCGGAATCGTCCAGTACTGGATGGCATTTCGCACAGCAAAGATACGCCCCTGCATATTCTGCGGAATCGTCCGGTAGAGAATCACATTCTGCCCCGCCATAATAAAAGGAATGGGGAGGCTGGCCGCTATGCCGGCAATGCTCCATACGAGAACATTCTGTCCTGCTCCCATCAGAAAATCACCCAGCAAAAAGGAGATGCCTCCCGATAAAAAGATCACCCGGACGCTGTCCTTTGGAAGCTTTACGAAGGAGACGATCAGACCTCCCGCCATGCCTCCGATCCCCAGAATCCCACTGACAATGCCGAGCGCGATCTGGTTCTGGCCGCTCCGCGCCAGTATCATGGGAGAAAGAATATTTTCATAGGTCAGCCGTGAAAAAAAGTTCATAAGCGCCATGCTGATCATCAGATACCAGAGCTGTTTGTGTCCGCGAAGAAATTGAAGCCCCTCCCTCCACGATTCCTGAACCGAGATCTTCTCTTTCTCTTTCTTTTTCCCTGTCTCCGTCCCTCCCGCGTTCTCCGGTATCTTAATCCGAAACAGCAGGACAGAAAAGGCAAACAAAAAGGTCGCCAGATCAAAGGCAATGACACCCTTTATCCCTGCAAATGAGGATAAAGACGCGGCCATCACCGGGGTCACCACAGTGAGTAAGGAGGAGGTAAAGGAATTTAAGCCGCTGGCCTGGCTGTACTTTTCCTTCGGAACCAGCATCCCCACCGCCACCGTCTCCGCCGGAAACTGAAATGCGTTCATAAAGCCGGTGATTCCATTGACGATAAAAATGTGCCAGACCGCCAGATTCCCGGAGACCGCGAGCGCCGCTACGGTCAGAGAGCAGAGCGCCGCAAGAAGGTCCGCGAGAAGCATGATCGTTTTCTTATGGTAACGGTCGATTACCGGCCCGGCAACGATGCTGGCCGCAATATAGGGAAGCCATGTACAAAATGTCATAAGCGACACGGACATGGCAGAACCGGTTCTGCTGTAAGACCAGATGATTAAGGCAAAGGAAGTCATGGAACTCCCCAGCTGGGATACGGACTGGCTGAACCAGAAAATGATAAAGTTACGGTATTGTCTGTCTTTCATAGATTCTCTCCTTATAAATTAAATAAAGGTCACTCATCTCATTTATAAGTGCAGAATCCACTCAGGCGACATCTGTTTTATAAAATCAAGCGGTATTCCTGCCGCTTATAATTCCTTTTTACGCTCTGTGCCAGATTCGCCTGTCATGAAACTCTGCACAGAGCCGCTGCATTCATTCTGATCACTGGTGCCATGGTTTTCCCTCCCTTCAGGTTTTGCCCAGCACGCGGCCGATGTTCTTACTATATTAATATGTATCCTTTCGATCCGCTCCATGAAACGGATGGCTTCCAGGAATATGAAGGAAACCCGCTGATCACTGCCAAAAAAGCTCCGGCTGCGTCCATGTCTCCATGGCGTCGTGAAGCGTCTCTAAAAACTCATCTGTATAACCGGGGCCGATATAGCACACCGATGCTACCTTCTGTCCGTCCGAGACGAAGAGATAATGCATGCTGTCGTTTATCACAGCTACACAGGCAGTGTCAAACAGCCCGGAGGATACCGCCTCCGGCTCAGCGCTGCTCCACTTCAGCTGATCCTTCATCATACTCTTAAAGACCGGCTTCACCAGCCTGGGAAAGCGGAGTTCCATATAATCCATACGGAGCATCTGGGCATCCGGTCCATCCTGAACGATCTGAAACTGTACCGGTGCGACGATGGAAGAATGATAGGTGACCGTTCCTCTTATGGGGCTGCTTTCCGGCGAAAACGCCGTAATGGGCGGAACCGGAAGACTGGTATCAACCTCACTCAGTTCCTTATGCCAGGATTTCTGCTCTCCCGCCCATATAAACACGAGGCAGATGCAGGTGACCGCGGCTGCTGAACAGATCGATCTGGCCCGTCCTCTGCCAGGGCGTGTTTGACAATTGCTTTCCGGCAGATGTACGCCACATGTTGTCCCCTTTAAATATCTCCGGATCTGTATGTAATCGGACATTCTCCAGAAGATATTTATTCCGAATATAAAGACCATTAAGGCGCAGAGAAGGAAAGGCGTCGCCATGGTAGTCGTATACCAGAAACCAAATCGGCCCAGGATCATCCAGCACCAGAGAGCCGTCAGTACGGCATCCGCAGCGCACGTCAAAAGGCAGCCATGCCCCGTTTTCTTTAGGGATGACTCGCCTGCCCTTCGTATTTCAACGGAAATCTCCGGACTTACAGCCCCGTCCCTGACAGCCGAAAATATCAAAAACTTCCGCCATACATCACCGGCCGCTTCCCATCCTGCCAGACGGTACTGCCCCGTCAACTCCTTTTCATGCTCGTCCCGGTATTGGTCACAGGGCTCCAGCTTATAGACCAGGTTTCTCGCCTCTTTCCTTTGAAAATTTGCAAAATAATACCCGGTCTTCCTGACAAACAGTCCCTGGCCGGCCAGTTCCGAAAACCAGACCTCCAGTCCGGCGCTGTCGTAAGGACTGACCGGCATTAATTTTCTGATTGTTCTTTTTCGTTTTTCCATCTCTCATCCTCCTGCCCGCGCTGGCGTGAGTCCGATCATTCTCCTAAGTCAAAGAACCCGCCGCCAGCGGGAATAAATCCCTCTCTATGACTCTAAAGGTCCCCTCTCAAAGCTGAGATACCTCGTTCCCTGAAAGGTCAGCCTGCCCATATCGCCTTCCGCCAGCATCCCGTACTCTGTTCCTGACACGCCCAGTTCCATGCGGTCTCCGCTCTCCACCTGAAACGTTGCATAATAAGACGTAAAATTTGTATAAGTATCCATCGTGTCCTGATTGCTGTGCCGATGTGAAACCTCCTGACGCTTCGATGTCACCATCGCTTCCACAGTCAGCACCGGAGAGTGGTTATTGGAATTCCACTGTGAAATCCCCCGAATCAGAGTTACTACAATCATTACTGCCGCAATCAAAAATATAACTCCGAATAATATCGGAAACAACTGCGTAAATCCTCCGTAAAAGCCAAAATCACTGTACATGGCGCCGCTCCCTTTCCCTGTGGCTGTTACCACTCTTTTTCTTTTTATTATAGTATGTTGTCAGAATCTTTTCCTTTCTTTTTCCTTAATATTATTGATTCATTTTTATTTCTAAAAATTAAGGCCGCCTAACACACACATTTGTATGGTTAATACAAACATACCTTGTTATAATCACAATATTTTAGTTGTGATTATAACAAGGTATTGACTTTGATACTTTTCCATGGTAAACTACTGAACAATATAAAAACGGTCACTTCAGTCATGCCAAGGAAGGCAGCGTGGAGATCACTTCGCGCTGCTTTTCTGTAAAATTATGCAGACTGTGACTGAATCGACAGGAAAAGGAGAGAATATCGCATGAACAACTTCTTCATCGCACAGACATTTGGTAAATCCTCAAACTATACGGATATTCCAAATTACTTATTCAAGGAACACAACGTAAAAAAAGGTCTCCGCAACGAGGACGGCACCGGAGTCAGGGTCGGCTTGACGCGTGTATCCGACGTTGTCGGCTACGAGATTCAGGATGGAAAAAAGGTCAATGTACCCGGAAAGCTTTTCTACCGCGGTATTGAAATCGGCGATCTGGTGAAGGGAAAAGGAAACGCGCGGTACGGATTTGAAGAAACCGCATTCCTTCTGTTATTCGGATACCTCCCTTCGAAAAAGGAGCTGAATGAATTTGCCGGAATTCTTCGCCACTTCTATCCGCTTCCCGATGAGTTTCTGGAGAAGAATCTGCTTCGTTCCCCATCCCGCAATTTGATGAACAGTCTGCAGCAGAGTATCCTTTCTCTCTATAATTATGATGAGGACCCCGACAACGTCGATCCTTACCAGACACTGTTAAAGGGAGTAAGCATTCTGGCAAAACTTCCCTCCATGGCCGCTTACGCCTATCAGAACAAGATTCACTATTACGACCGGGAAAGCCTGATTATCCACTATCCGAAGGAAGAATACTCCATTGCCGAGAACATCCTCTACATGCTTCGCCGCGACGGCGTCTTCACCGAGCAGGAGGCTGATCTTCTCGACGTCATGCTGATGATTCACGCAGACCACGGCGGCGGAAACAACTCCACCTTTACAAATGTCGTCATTTCCTCCACCGGAACCGATATCTACTCTTCGATCTCCGCATCCATCGGATCCTTAAAAGGACCGAAACACGGCGGTGCCAATATCCGTTGCAGCGAGATGATCTCCGCCATTGAAAAAGAAATCGGTTTAAAGGCCTCTGACGCACAGATCAAGCAGGTAATCAAGAGAATTCTCGACAAAGACTTCTATGATCATACCGGTCTCGTATACGGACTCGGCCATGCCGTCTACACGGTTTCCGATCCGCGTGCCGACTTATTAAAAAGCTGCTGCGAGAAGCTGGCAAAACAGAAAAAACGTGAGGATGAATATGAATTCCTGACAAGATTTGAAAAAGTCGCCAAAGAAACTCTCGCCGGAAACGGAAAAACTCTCTCAAACAATGTGGACTTCTACAGCGGATTCGCTTATAATATGTTACAGATACCGGAAGATATGTACACGCCGCTCTTCGTCTGCGCACGTATGGCAGGCTGGCTGGCGCACAATATCGAAAACAAAATGTATGATGGAAAGATCATGCGTCCGGCGTTCAAATACGTTGGTGAAGCAACACCCTACAAGAAGAGAGAGGAAAGATAGCATATGGTAAAATTGTATGATGGCGGCGCTTTCCTGATTCACGGTACCGAACTGGTTCCGGAACAGGAAGCGGAAAAGCTTGTCGCTCTGACAGGAAAGAACATAACAAAAGAAGAGGCGAAAAAGGGCACGATTGCCTATTCCATCCTGAAGGAACATAACACTGCGGACAATATGGAGCATTTAAAGCTGCGCTTCGACTCCATGGCCTCCCATGACATTACATTCGTCGGGATCATTCAGACGGCAAGGGCGTCAGGTCTCACCGAGTTTCCGATTCCCTATGTCATGACGAACTGCCACAACTCCCTGTGTGCGGTAGGCGGTACCATCAATGAAGACGACCACATTTTCGGACTGTCAGCTGCAAAAAAATACGGCGGGATTTTCGTGCCGCCCCACATCGCGGTCATTCACCAGTATATGCGTGAAATGATGGCGGGCTGCGGTCGCATGATTCTCGGTTCCGACAGCCATACCCGTTACGGAGCCCTCGGTACCATGGCGGTAGGCGAAGGCGGCGGCGAGCTGGTGAAGCAGCTGCTTCGCGATACATATGACGTCACCTATCCCGGCGTCGTAGCGATTTATCTGACAGGAAAACCGCGTCCGGGCGTGGGCCCTCATGACGTGGCGCTCGCCATAGTAGGCGCCGTATTTAAAAACGGCTACGTGAAAAATAAAGTTATGGAATTCGTAGGCCCTGGAATCGCCTCTATGGATACCGATTATCGGAACGGAGTCGATGTCATGACCACAGAGACTACATGTCTCTCCTCCATCTGGAAAACAGACGAGGACACGAGGGACTACTTAAAGCTGCACGGCAGAGAGGATGCTTACAAAGAGCTGAACCCGGCGGATATCGCCTATTATGACGGCGTCGTATCCATCGATTTAAGCACCGTTAAGCCGATGATCGCTCTTCCGTTCCATCCGAGCAACACCTACGAGATCGACGAACTGAATGCAAACCTGGACGATATTTTAAGAACCGTAGAAAAGGAAGCAGACCATATCCTGGGCAATCCGAATATCCATCTGTCCCTGACGGATAAGATCGTGGACGGAAAACTCCTGGTCCAGCAGGGTGTCATCGCAGGCTGTGCCGGCGGTAATTATTCCAATGTTATGACCGCTGCTCATATCCTGTCCGGCAGAAACTGCGGAAACGATATCTTTAATCTGTCTGTATATCCGTCCTCACAGCCGGTATATATGGATCTGGTGAAGAAAGGAGCCGTTACAGAACTGATGGCGGCCGGTGCTACCATCCGGACAGCATTCTGCGGACCGTGCTTCGGCGCCGGCGACACACCGGCAAACAACACGCTGAGTATTCGCCACACCACAAGGAACTTCCCGAACCGTGAAGGTTCCAAGCCGGGTAATGGCCAGATTTCCAGTGTTGCCCTGATGGATGCCCGCTCGATCGCTGCCACCGCTGCAAACGGCGGTATCCTCACATCTGCTGAGGCAATTGTCGACGATTATGAAGTACCGGCTTACGAATTTGACGGCACTTCCTATGAGAGAAGAATTTACCAGGGATATGGAAAGGCCGACCCGGATGCGGAGCTGATCTATGGCCCGAATATCAAAGACTGGCCGTCCATGAGCGCCCTGACCGATAATATTATCCTGAGAGTCTGCTCCAAGATCATGGACCCCGTCACCACAACGGATGAACTGATTCCTTCCGGTGAAACCTCCTCCTATCGCTCCAATCCGCTGGGTCTGGCAGAATTTACACTTTCCAGACGTGATCCGGAGTATGTCGGACGTTCCAAAAAGGTCAATGAGCTGGAAGAAATCCGCAAAACCGGCGCATGCCCGTTAAAACCGGATCCAGAGATGGAAGCCGCGTTCAAAGCGCTTCGCATTTACTTAGACCAGCCCGAATTGAGAGCCAGAGAGACGGAGATCGGCAGTATGATCTACGCAGTCAAGCCAGGCGACGGTTCCGCACGCGAGCAGGCTGCCAGCTGCCAGAGAGTTCTCGGCGGTCTTGCCAATATCGCAAACGAATACGCTACCAAGCGTTACCGCTCCAATGTCATCAACTGGGGCATGCTTCCGTTCCTGTTAGATGAAGAGCCTTCCTTTGAGATCGGTGATTTCATCTATGTTCCAGGTGTACGGAAAGCCTTAGAGGGCGACATGCAGCACATTCCTGCTTATGTCATCAAAAATGAGGAAGGCAATCCCATCCATGAGATCAACCTTCACATAGCCGAGATGACGGATGAGGAAAAAGAGATTGTAAAAGCCGGTTGTCTGATTAACTATAACAGAAACCGCCACCAATAAAGAAGATATAGGGGCTGTGAAAAAATGGAGTTGATCTAATTTCATTTTTTCACAGCCCTTCCATTTTGTGTTTCATGATCCATCAGATACATATAACGAAGGTTCACTTTGCACCGGTCTTCTAATTCCCGCAGGGAAACGTATCCTGTGTCCATAAAGCCGAACAGGATCGTCTTTCGTATGCTGACTCGATTATATCCTGGCCGTCCCATCTTGTGTAAGGATTCTGGCTTAAGATACTTATCTATTTGTTATAATATTTTTCGGTATTATTATTCATAGTAGCTTAATTTTACCACAAAAAGAAGAACGCCTCCAGGTTTCATATCTGAAAGCGTTCTTTTTTACTTTAGAGGACTTTTTTCACAGCCCCTTTTATTTTGTATTCCGGACAACATCTGTCTGCTAAGCCATAGCAAGTTTGTCTTTGATTTTCCTGACATCCATTCTAAGATTCAAGATATTAAGCTCCATCCACTCCTTATCCTTCTCAACCCTGAGCGCGTCATCCAGATTTCGTTTCAGATAATCGTGACCTTCGCCAATAGCATCAATTTTTTTACTTATTTCGTTCTCCAGCATCAGCCCCATTGATTCCAGCTTCTGTTCTACACGGTTAAAACGCAGATCTGTTGCTGCTTCTGACTGTGTAAAACGATCTTCTAATCCCACGAAACGGCCTTCCAATCCCACAAAGCGATCTTCCAATCCTACGAAACGGCCTTCCAATCCTGCAAAACGATCTTCTAATCCCACGAAACGGCCTTCCAATCCTGCAAAACGATCTTCTAATCCTACAAAGCGATCTTCCAATCCTGCAAAGCGATCTTCCAATCCCACGAAACGGCCTTCCAATCCCACGAAACGGCCTTCCAATCCCGCAAAACGATCTTCCAATCCCGCAAAACGATCTTCCATCTTCATGAAACGCTCATTCGTGCTCTCTTCCAGTCTTAAAAGGTGTTCATGAGTATTGTCCACCTTACCTTCAATTCCCGCAAGGCTGTAATTCATGGTATCCAGTTTTTCCAAAATTAACATCATTTCATCTGACATGTAATCGCCTCCAGTCCAGGTTATCTTCTTTGCAGGTATATTATACAACGTTCAGCGGTATATGTCCAGATTTTTCCTCTTGTTTTTAAAACTTTAATTGCAGTTTAATCTCCGAGTATATTCCTGATTCTCACCGGAGTTCTGTAATTCCAGGTAGAGATCTTGATGCCGCTTCTTCGGCTGGCCGCGTTAACAATCTGTCCATTTCCGATGTAGATTCCAACATGATTGATAGTACCTTTACTGTTTGCATAGAACACCAGATCGCCCGGCCGCATCTCACTGGATTTCACTGCTTTTCCCATATTCGCCTGTGATCCTGAATAATGGGGAAGGCTGATTCCAAAATGGCCGAATACGGAAAGGGTAAATCCGGAACAGTCTGCTCCTTTTGTTAAGCTGGTGCCGCCCCATACATAGGGATTTCCCAAAAACTGGAGAGCATAATTAACAATCTGGGTTCTGAGAGAAGCGGCAGCATTCGCCTTTTCCTCCAGCGGTGAAAACTTAATTGCTTCAGGAAGCGCATATCGAACATCCACGTAATCAGAAGCAACGTAAGCGTTGCTGTCCTCCTCCAGCTCAATCTCCACCCAGCCGTCAATCTGCTTTAACACCGGATATTTCTCATTATTGGAAATCTGGGTCCATATCTTGGAATCCGTAGACGGTTCGGAACGGGCATTCAGCATATCCGTGTTCACAATCGCCATCAGTTCTGCAACCTTCAGCGCCTCATCCTTCGCCGGCTGACCAGTCAGAATGTAATCCGATTTTACGTAACCGGTGATCTTGCCAGACTGGATCTTGTACCAGCCGTTGTCCGTAGTCTCAAGAATATTGCCGGCCGCCTTGCTGGGCATCTTGGCGATAATCTTGCCATTCTCGCTGGGCTCTTCTCTCACGTTGAGATAGTTGTCCACATCCGAAATTCCTATGTTTTTGTACATGTTAAAAATCATGGCCTTCAAATCCAGTTTTCTGGCCTCATTTAACGCATACTCCAGCTTCACGTAATCAGCCGACATATAACCGGAGGGAATCTGTACCCAGCCATCCAACTGATCGATCACCTCATACCGCTCGTTTAACAGCCCCTGACCCACAACATCTGATGTGGTATTGGCCTCTTTTCTGATATTTAAATTATCTACCTGCACGATCGCGCGCAGTGAAACAAGGTCATAAGCCTTCGTCTTCGCTTCGTCACCTGTCAGGACATACTGGGAATCAATGTATCCTTCGATACCGCCGGAGGAGATCTTGTACCATCCCTCCTGGGTACTGTCTAAAATTTCGCAGGCACTGTCTCCCATCAGCTTGCCCACGATGTCCGCCGATGTGTTCGGTTCTTTTCTCACATTCAGATATCCGGACACCTGCACAATTCCAAGATTCTGGTAAGAATCGACGACGGCCTTTTTTTCTTCCTCTGTCTTCTTTGCCTGTGCTTCGGCCTCAGACTCCTCTGCTTCCTTGGCATCAATCGTCAGCTGGTCAGACTCTTCCCCCTGACTTCCTGTCTCTTCTGTCGCTGCAGTCTTTTCCGCCCCTGCCGAGACGCGCTTCGCTATGGCCTTCCCGGCAAATATGATGATTACCACCACCACGATCGCAATCGCCGCCAGAATGAGATATCTTTCGTAATCATTCTTATTACGTTTTTTTCTGGCTTTGTTCAAACGAACAACGTAATCTTTTTTTTCACTTTTATCGCTTTTGTTTTCCATTCTGTAATATTCACTCCATCATCGTTTTTGGCTTTTAAAACTGTCAAGTCAGACTACGAGCCTATCCGCATAAGTATAGCATAATTTGTCGGTAATTGCGATATAGAAAGAATAAATAATTATTAAGATTATGTAACAATTATGTAACATAATCAGATGTACCCGGTGCAGAACCGCATTTACAGCGGCAGTGTCCCACTTGCACCGCAGCAGCAAAAAAGCGGCAGAATCCAGCCGGACTGTTCCGGTCAATTCCTGCCGCCTCATTTTGGCAGCCACACTGATAGCTGCTACTTCGCCAGAATCATACGGTCGTTGGCAAACTCCTCACCGCTTGCTTCTTCGAATTTCTTTAAGAGGTCATCTACCTCCAGCTTTTTCTTCTCGTCTCCGGACACGTCATAGATAATCCTGCCTTCATGCATCATGACAAGGCGGTTACCAATGGAGATGGCATCTTTCATGTTGTGTGTAATCATTAAGGTCGTTAAGTTCTGCTCCTCCACGATCTCCTGCGTGATCTCCAATACCTTTTTAGCCGTCTTCGGATCCAGTGCCGCGGTATGTTCATCCAGAAGAAGCAGCTTCGGTTTCTGAAGCGTCGCCATCAGGAGCGTCAGCGCCTGCCTCTGGCCGCCGGATAAAAGGCCCACCTTATTCGTCATACGGGTCTGCAGCCCCAGCCCCAGCTTCATCAATGCATCGTGGTAGAAGTCCTTTTCATTGGCCTTGATCCCCCAGCCCAGACCGCGCCTCTGGCCGCGCCGGAATGCGAGAGCCATATTTTCCTGAATCTCCATCCCCGCAGCCGTGCCCATCATAGGGTCCTGGAAGACTCTGCCGATGTAGCGGGCACGTTTATATTCCGGTTCCCTGGAAATATTGACTCCGTCGATCTCAATCTTTCCGGAGTCGATGGGATAGACACCTGCAATCATGTTGAGCATCGTGGATTTTCCAGCGCCGTTGCCGCCGATAACCGTTACAAAATCTCCCTCATCCAGATGCAGGTTAATTCCGTTTAACGCTTTTTTCTCATTGATTGTATTCTTGTTAAAAGTCTTTCGGACATTTTTAATTTCCAGCATGCTTATTCTCCCCCTTCCGTGTAAGCTTTTTTAAGACGCCATTTTCTTACCACGACAGGAACACAGAGAGCAACTGCAACGATCACTGCGGAAAGCAGCTTCATATCGTTGGCATTCATGCCCATTCTCAGTACCACTGCGCGGATTACAAAGTAAATGACAGAACCTACGACAGCCGAGGTCAGCTTGCTGCCAAAGGAACGAAGCCGTCCCATCAATACATCACCGATGACAATGGCGGCCAGACCGATCACGATCGCGCCGGTTCCCATGCCGATGTCCGCGTACTTCTGGCTCTGGCATACAAGAGCGCCGGATAAGCCTACGAGGCCGTTGCTGATGGTCAGCGCCAGCAGCTTGGTCCAGTTCGTGTTCACCCCCTGGGCCCGGATCATCGCTTCATTATTGCCGGTAGCCCGCATGGCGCTTCCGATCTCCGTACCAAAGAACCAGTACAGAAAAGCGATCATCAATACAGCGACTCCAATTCCCAGCAGAAGGGACGCAAGCTGTTTGTTGATTCCTGTCCAGCCTATAATTTTGGAGAAGATCGTATCGGTCTTTAACAGCGGCACATTGCTCTTGCCGCCCATGATCCGCAGATTGATGGACCACAGCCCGATCTGCGTCAGAATTCCTGCAAGAATCGCAGGTATCTCAAACACCGTATGTAAGAATCCCGTCACCGCTCCTGCCGCCATACCGGCTGCTGCCGCTATAATCAGGGCGATCCAGGGATCCACCCCTTTGTTTAACACCATAACGGCACAGACACAGCCGCCCAGGGCAAAGCTTCCATCCACCGTTAAATCGGCGATATCCAAAAGCTTGTAAGTAATGTAAACCCCCAGTACCATAATTCCCCATAAAACTCCCTGCACTACCGCGTCCTGAAGGGATACCAGTAAACCGTTCATTCAACCATTCCTCCGCATCTTTATCTTTCCGGCATAATCAGTCTTAAGCGCTCATGATAACGCTCATAAATGCCTTACATAAAGAATACACTCCCGCATTCTTTATGTAAAGCATTTATGTAGAAACAGACAGATGCCTGCCACCGCTGGCATCTGCCTGCTTAAAAATATTCTCTTATTTGAGACCGGATACGTCGATGTTAAGCGCCGCCGCCGTATCTTCGTTGACAGTCAGATTGCACTTATCTGCCGGCAGATATTCGATCGGCATCTGAGAGATATCAGCTCCCTCTGTCAGAACTCTGACTGCCTGCTGGCCGGTCAAGTATCCCAGCTGGAAGTAGTCAATTCCATATGTAGCCAATCCGCCGGCGTCCACCATGCCTTCTTCCCCGCAGATAACCGGAATTCCGTTATCAATCGCTACCATGCCGACAGTCGCCATGCCAGCTGCAATGGTGTTGTCTGTCGGAGCGTAGATCGCATCCACATTACCTACCATGGAAGTAACAACCGTCTGAAGCTCGTTGGAATTCGAAACCGTGTAGTCAACCGCTTTCATTCCCTTCGCTTCGATCGCTTCTCTGGCCATCTTGGCCTGGATCTCAGAATTGGATTCCGCTGAACAGTAAAGGACGCCAACCGTCTGCGCATCCGGAAGAATCTGCTTTAATAAATCGATCTGCTCCTTTACCGGAGTTAAGTCAGAAGTGCCGCTGACATTACCGCCGGGAACGTCGTTGCTTGCAACCAGATCAGATTCCGCAGGATCCGTTACCGCAGTAATCAGAACCGGAATATCCGTCGTTGCACCGGCAACAGCCTGTGCAGCCGGAGTCGCAATCGCAAGAATCAGATCGTCGCCGTCATTCACCAGCTTGCTGGCGATGGTCTGACAGGTCGGCTGATCGCCGGAGGCGTTCTGCTGATCCACCGTATAGTTAATTCCGGCGTCATCAAGCGCCTGGATAAATCCCTTGTTTGCCGCATCCAGTGCGGAGTGCTGTACCAGCTGAAGTACGCCGATCTTAAACTGCTTTCCATCATCCGTCTTAGCCGCTTCCGCAGTTGTCTCTTCTGCCTCCGTGTCAGCCGCGGAGGAAGCCGCTTCTGCTGTCGTTGTCTCAGGCGCCTTCGTTGTCTCTGCCGGCTTGCTGCCGCATGCCGTTAAGGACATCATCATGGCTCCCACCAGGATGAGTGATGCCGCTTTTGCTGTTTTTTTCATAACCATTCTCTCCTCTTCTTCACAAATCTCGTTCGATCTGAACTTAATTGGTATCATACTACAAAAAATCCGCCCCGTCAATTTCATCGCATTAATTTTATGTGTGTTTAACGCATTAAAGTGTATTTTTGTTAAAAATGCCGAAAACAGAGAAATGGTTTTATCACTTTTTACCCGGCCAGAAATCCGTTTCCTATAATCTCGCTGGAATTGGAAATCAGAATAAAGGCGCTGGGTTCCACTCGCCTGATATAGTTTCTGAGTTTTAATGCCTGGGACCGCTTCATGGTGGTCAGAACCACGGTCTTCCGGTGATGGGTAAACGCTCCCTGCGCCTCATACACCGTCGCGCTCCGGTTCAGACCATTAATTATATAGTCGCAGATCGGCCCCGGATCGTCACAAATGATGCTGAAGCATTTACAAAGATTGATATTCTCGATCACATCGTCAATGACCAGTGATTTTGCCATAAGTCCGAGGGAGGAAAACAGTCCCGTCTCCGGTCCGAATACAAAGAACGCCATAATCACTGCAGCCATATCCACAACAAGCAGCACCGTGCCAATGTTGCAGCTCGTATACTTTTTCAGAATCATCGCCACGATATCGGTTCCGCCGCTGGAGGCGCCGATATGAAACAGGAGCGCCGAGCCGACTCCCGGAAGCAGAATCGCAAAGATCAGTTCCAGCAGAGGCTCTCTGGTCAGCGGGCGGACCATCGGGCACGTCCGTTCTAAAAATGAGAGGGTAAATGACATCAGGATGCTGGCGTAAACCGTCTTCACGCCAAATCCGCGCCCTAAAAAAATAAAACCGGCCACTAAAAGCGCCATATTGACAATCGTCGTAAACTGACTTGCCGACCAGTGAGTCACCGCACTTACTACCGTGGCAAAACCCGTGACACCTCCGAAAGCAAAATTATTCGGGAATTTGAAGAAATAAATTCCGATGACCATAATCCAGATACTTCCTGTTATGATCCCATACTCCGCCAGTGTTCTGAGTGTTTTGTTTTCAATCTGTTTCATGACTTTGTCTGTCATCCCCGGCCTTTTCTTCCAGCCGGTCCCCCTTTTATCACGCTAGTAAATGAGAGGCATACCTCTCATTCCCAATAGAATATAGCGCAATCAGATTACAATTACAAACACCAAACAGGCTGACCCGGCCACAATAGTATGTCTGTGGCCGGATCAGCCTGCAAAAGTCAGTTTATATCACTTCAGGCTTCCACAAAGCCTGTACTGTGAAGGAAACGCCCAAACGCGGCTCTTCCCTTCTCGTCACACTTATAGACGCCCGCATCCTCAAGGACGCGCTCGAATACAAGGCCTACTTCCTTCTGAAGAATCTCGTCGATGGTTTCCTTCGTGATCTCCGGATAATTCGGCAGGAATTCCTCCACCCAGTCCGCATGTTTTTCGATCATTTCATTGCTGCGGATATCCTTCTTTTCCAGAATATACCCGGCCAGAAGGCTCAGCTCATCCTTCAGTCTGGAAGGAAGGACCGCCAGTCCCATAACCTCGATTAAACCGATATTCTCCTTCTTGATATGATGGAGCTCCTGATGCGGATGGTAAACGCCCAGCGGATACTCTTCCGTCGTAATATTGTTCCGGAGCACCAGGTCCAGTTCGTACATATCGCCCTTTTTCCTGGCGATGGGGGTGATTGTGTTATGCGGTTCCCCGCCGGTCTCCGCGTAAATAAATGCCTCCTCGTCTGTATAGCCTCTCCACGCCTGCAGAACCCGGTCTCCCAGCCGGATTAAGTCATCCGGATTCTTGCTGCGGGTTCTTAAGACAGCCATCGGCCATTTCACAATGCCGGCTTCCACGCCCGGGAAATCCTCCATCTCGTAATACTTCTCAATCGGCGCCTTCGCCATGGCAAAGGTATAATTGCCGCCCTGGAAATGGTCATGGGACAGGATGGAACCGCCCACGATCGGGAGATCCGCGTTGGAGCCCAGGAAGTAGTGGGGGAACAGTTTGACGAAATCAAACAGCTTGACAAAGGTGTCCTTCTCAATCTTCATCGGAATATGCTGGCCGTTAAACACAATGCAGTGTTCGTTATAGTAAACGTAAGGGGAGTACTGAAAGCCCCATCTGCTGTCGTTAATTTTCAGACGAATGATCCTGTGGTTGTTCCGGGCGGGATGATTCGTTCTCCCGGCATAGCCCTCGTTCTCCATACAGAGCTGACACTTGGGATAACCGCTCTGCTTCGCCAGCTTTGCCGCCGCAATGGCTTTCGGATCCTTCTCAGGCTTGGATAAGTTGACGGTAATGTCAAGATCGCCATACTTCGTGGCCGTCACCCATCTCATATCCTTTTTGATGCGGTACCGTCTGATGTAATCGGAATCCTGACTCAGGTTATAATAATAATCCGTGGCTGCCTCCGGAGATTCCCCGTTATAGATGTCCCAGAATTTCTTCTCGATCTCACCAGGTCTCGGCATCAGGCAGTTCATCAGTTTTGTATCAAATAAATCCCGGTATGTAATGCTGTCCTCCGGCAGAACGCCTGTCTCATGGGCATAATCCAGCAATTCCTTTAAAACGGATTCCAAGTCGGTCTCACTTAACTCACCCTCCGGTTCCTCATACTCGTCCATCCGCATCACGTCAAGAATCTGGTTCGTGGCATAGATCCTGTCGACCTCAGTAATCAGCCCTGTATCCATTCCGTACTGCACCAGTTTCTTTATTGCCTCATAAATCATCCCAATCCCTCCTGTTTTCTTCATGACTGTGTTCCCTCTATTATAACTTGAGGGAACACGTAAAACAATACGATATCCTTTGTTTTTCCTATAATTTTTTTATAAAGCGCAAAAGGCGTTCCACAATCATCCCTCCGACGAGGCCAATCACAAGACCGGCTGCCGTTCCCGCAATCAGGAGCACAGGCAGATAAATAAATACCCCCGCCTGCTTCACCACCAGAGCTGCCACGCAGAGCTGGCCGATATTGTGGCCCACTCCGCCGATGACGCTGATTCCCACTGAGCTGAACCACTCCCGCTTCTTACACAGGATCATCAAAAGAATACTCAGCCCCCAGCCGCCGAGGCTGTACAGCATACTAAAGACATTTCCAAAGGTAAACGCCACCAGCACGATCCTGATCATGGAAACGGCTACGGTTCCGTAAATTCCAACTGTGTAGAGGCCCACGACCGTCACCAGATTGGCAAGTCCCAGCTTTACGCCCGGAACCCCAAGGGAAATGGGGATCAGCGTCTCGACAAAGCTCAGTACAAAGGCGAGTGCAATCAGCATGCCGTAGAGCGCCGTCTTATGAGCAGGGCTTTGCTCCGTCTTTCCTGTCATCATCTTACCTCCTGCTTCCAAGCACGTAAGCAGCCGTCTTATACCGCTTACGCGCGGTATCTGTTTCTACCGCCTACCATCTTACCATACTTTCTGTATAAAATACAATTGCCAGACTTCGAAAAGTCCGGCAATTGTTTTAAATTTCATCAATCCTAACTGCTTATCTGGAAGCCTGCTTCAAACAGTCTTCCACACCGCCTGTAAATCCGTATAAATTGATGCTTACGGAGGCTATGGCATCCGTATAGCCATCCTCATTGATCAGACCGTCCAGAGACTGGTTCTCCAGAACATAGGCTACCACAGACTCCGCCTGCTCATGCCACTTCGGGCCGTCCTCTGTCATCACATACTCGCCGTTCATGGACAGATTGCTCTTTTTCTTTCCGTCTTTATCGACGCAGTCCCAGGTGAGCGCTGTGATCTTACCATCTTTGATCGTCATGGAAACCTGATCCTTATAGCCATTGCCGTCAAATTCCGGAGACTCGTAGGAGTAGCTTCCGTCCTTCACCGCACTTGCAGAAGCCGCCGCGGCACTGCCTTCTGACGACTGGCGGAGACAGTCCTCCACGCCGCCGACAAAGCCGTATAAATTGATGCTCACGGAAGCCACAGTATCCGTATAGCCATCCTCATTGATCAGGCCGTCGAGAGACTGGTTCTCCAGCACGTATTTTACTACGGCATCCGCCTGTTCATGCCACTTCGGGCCGTCTTCCGTCATCACATACTCGCCATCCATGGAAAGGTTGCTCTTTTTCTTTCCTTCCTTATCCACACAGTCCCAGGTGAGAGCCGTCATCTTTCCGTCTTTCACAGTCATGGAAACCTGATCCTTGTATCCATTGCTGTCGAATTCCGGAGCCTCATAGGAAAAGGTTCCGTCGCTCCAGCTGCTCTTAGCCGCGGTCCCCTCAGACGCCTGACGCAGACAGTCCTTCACTCCATTTACAAATCCATATAAGTTAATGCTTACAGACGCCACCGTGTCAGTATAGCCATCCGCGTCGATCAAGTGATCAAGAGACTGATTTTCCAGCACGTATTTCACTACGGCTTCCGCCTGCTCGTGCCACTTCGGTCCATCCTCCGTCATCACATACTCGCCGTTCATGGACAGGTTGCTCTTCAGTTTGCCGTCCTTATCCACACAGTCCCAGGTAAGTGCCGTAATCCTGCCGCCCTCAATGGTCATGGCTACCTGATCTTTGTATCCGTTGCTGTCAAATTCCGGCGCTTCATAAGAATAAGAGCCGTCATTCCAGCCGGCCTGTGCTTTGGCTTCTCCGGCCGCCTGCTTCAGACAGTCCTTCACACCGTTCACAAAACCGTATAAGTTAATGCTTACGGAGGCTACCGTGTCGGTATAGCCATCCGCGTTGATCAGGCCGTCCAGAGACTGGTTCGCCAGCACGTACTTCACTACGGCATCCGCCTGCTCATGCCACTTCGGTCCATCCTCCGTCATCACATACTCGCCGTTCATGGACAGATTGCTCTTCAGTTTGCCGTCCTTATCCACGCAGTCCCAGGTAAGCGCCGTAATCCTGCCGCCTTTTACAGTCATGGACACCTGGTCCTTGTATCCATTGCTGTCAAACTCCGGTGCTTCATAAGAGTAAGATCCGTCGTTCCAGCCAGCCTGTGTTTTGCCTTCTCCGGCCGCCTGCTTCAGACAGTCCTTCACACCGTTTACGAAACCGTATAAATTGATGCTTACGGAAGATACGGTATCGGTATAGCCTTCTTCATTGATCAGACCGTCCAGAGACTGATTCTCCAGCACGTATTTCACTACGGCATCCGCCTGCTCATACCACTTCGGGCCATCCTCCGTCATGACGTACTGGCCATCCATGGAAAGCTGGCTCTTCAGCTTGCCGTCCTTATCCACGCAGTCCCAGGAAAGCGCGGTGATCTTGCCGTCTTTGATGGTCATATTCACCAGATCCTTGTATCCGTTGTCATCGAATTCAGGAGCTTCATAGGAATATGTACCGTCATTCCAGCCTGTCGCTGCGGATTCCTCCGCCTTTGTCGTCTCTTCCTCCACGGCTTCGCCTCTGGCTTCGGCAAGAGCCTTCTCCACTGCTTTTATAATTGCGTTGCTGCTGAGTGTGGCGCCGGAAACCGCATCCATATCCAGCGTCTGCTTGCCGATAATTGCATCCGGAAGGGAAGGTACTACCTGATCCAAAAGTGTCTCTTTCTCTCCCACTACATCGATCGACTCGATCGCCTTTGTGGAAACCTTAACAGTTACTGTTACAGGTCCGCCGTATCCGCGTGCAGACGCTGTATACGTTCCCGCCGTATAGATCGCAGGACGCGCCATGTCATCAATTGCCTTGTAAAGCGGATCGGATCCCAGTATTGTTGCTCCCGCCAGAACCACCAGCGCACCCAGCCCGATCAGTCCCTTTTTCTTCGTATCCAAACTGCCTTTATTCATGATTTCCTCCTGAAATGTACGATTTGCTACTTTGTTTTTATTTTAACATATTCTTAATGCTTCAAGCAATGGTTTTTTTAATGATTTTTGATTATTTTATAAAATTTTTATAACTTCATGTATAATTCTGGAAATTGTGTTATACTATGAAGGGCAATTGTCGAAGAATTGGAAATATATGCAAGTAAAACACGCTTTATTATGCTAATTCATCACAGCAGCGCTTAAAAGTACAGAGAACAGGAAGCGAATTATGAGTACAGAGAATAAAAATAGAAAAATGAAGAAAAAAGAACTGGTTATGATCCTGGTTATTTTGGCGGTTTCCGCAGTCCTCTATGCAGGATCACGGATTCTATTTTCAAAACCGCCTGCAAAAGTAGAAATATCAGTCGATGGAACCGTAATAGAAACACTTGATTTAAATAAAGACACCGAGCTTACCGTTGAAGGCTGGAACGGGGGGACGAACCACATCGTCATCAAGGACGGAACGGTTCACGTCACCGAGGCCAGCTGCCCGGATAAGGTCTGTGTCAATCAGGGAACGATCCGGCGGAACGGGGAAGCCATTATCTGCCTCCCCAACCGTATGATCGCGCGTATTACCGGCGGAGAGTAAATCTCCGCCTATTTTTTTGCCGCAATCTGGCGTTTTAAATATCCAAAGGCCCCGGAACGGCAAAGAACACCGATCAGAACCGCAGCGATTGCAGTTCCGCACAGCGTACTCATCAAAAACGGCACTACATAGAAAAACAGGGCAACCTCTTTTCCCATAAGAACAGCGGCAACCGGATAACAGAGCGCTGCTCCCAGGAAGCCGGTGCCGATGATCTCAGCCGCACAGGCAGCGGTCAGTTTTCCAGTGCAGCGGTAGGCCAGCCCGCAAAGCAGCGCCCCCACCATGCTTCCCGGGAATGCAAGAAGACTTCCCGTTCCAAGCAGATTTCTGATGAGGGAAGTACAAAATGCGATGGCCACACTGTAAACCGGCCCCAAAAACACTCCCGCCATGACGTTCACCATATGCTGAACCGGGAAACACCTCGACGCTCCGATCGGTATGGAAAAGGTGGACAGTGCCACAGCTACAGCGGTCAGCATACCGCTGACCACCAGTTTCTTTACATCAAACTTCATCTTCCGTTCCTCCAGTGTCAGGTCAAAGTACCGGTTGCAGTTGTCCGCGTCTCTTCACGAACCAGCCCGTTTAGTTTTTTCATTTCCGGCACGATAAAGCACGCCACAATCACAGCGGAACCGACGTCCGCCACCGGTCCGGCATACAGGATTCCATCCAGGCCGAAAAACAGCGGAAGTATTAAAAGCAGCGGAATTAATAAGATCAGCTGACGCATCATAGACAGAATTGACGCCTTCAAAGGCTGACCCGTCGCCTGGAAATAGTTAGTGGATACGATCTGGAAACCGGAACAGAAGACTCCGCCCAGATAAATCCGCATACATTTTACGGCAAACTGTGTAAACTGGGCGTTGCCGCTTCCAAACAATCTTAAAATCATGTGAGGCATCGTCTGGCATATAAGCCAGCCTATGGAGATGGACACGGTAGCAGAAACCACTGCCTTACCGTATGCAGACCGGATTCTGTCGTATTTTCCTGCTCCGTAATTGAAGCCCAGAATCGGCTGGGAACCGACTCCGATTCCAATACAGAAGGAGCCCAGAATCATGACGATCTTCATAACGATCCCCATGGCGCTGAGGGCCACATCGCCAGTCACTTCGCTTAAGTTTCCATAATGAACCAGCGAATTATTCATCACCACCTGCATCACACAGGCCACCAGCTGGGTAATTCCCGAGGAAGCCCCCAGAGTCATGGCTCTGCCGCACACCCGAGGAACAGGCTTCATCAGCTTGAATTTAAAACGCATATTCCCTTTTTTCCAGAAATAGAGGCAGAGAATCAGAGCGGATAATATCTGCGAAGTGATGGTGGCTACTGCCGCCCCTTTGACGCCCCAGTGAAAAACGAAGATATAGATCGGATCCAGAATCGTGTTTAACACTGCACCGATTAAAATTCCATACATGGACAGACGGGGATTTCCGTCGGTTCTCGCCATGTTGGACATGGTAATTCCCAGCACGCTGAACGGAACGCCCATCAGCACGATCGAAGCGTAATCCCTGGCATACGGCAGGACCGTATCCGTAGCACCGAACATACGGAGCATCGGATCCAAAAATATCAGTCCCAGCAGGGCCACTATAATTCCCACTCCGACAGAGAGGGAAAATAAATTATTCAGCGTCAGATTCGCTTCTTTTTCATCTCTTTCGCCCAGCTTAATGGCGGTGTAAGCGCTGCCTCCGGACCCTAACAGAGTTGCAAATGCCATGACAATCGTCATCATGGGAAACGACACCGTTGTGGCGGCATTTCCCAGATAGCCGACTCCCTGGCCAATAAAAATCTGGTCTACGATATTATAAATCGAATTGACCAGACATGAGATAATCGAAGGGACAGAAAATGCCAGCAGCAGCTTTCCTACCGGCTCTGTCCCCAATGGGTTTTCTTTCTTTAATCCTGTTTTTTCATTCATTCTAATCTGACTCCCTTTCATTCATGCACTTCCACGCATTTTCAGCCATCTTACTAATCAATTGTTCTGCCTGTGCACTCTCTTCCGCCGTCAGCCCTTCTGTCAGAATCTGATTCCACTCTCTTCTGATTTCATAAAGCCGTTCCAGGATAGGAGCCGCTTTTTCTGTTGTGTACAGATGCCGGATTCGTTTGTCCGCCTCATCAGCCTGCATACGGATGTAGCCCTGCTCTTCCAGTTTTTGAATCCCTTTTGTCACAGTCCCCTTGTCGAAATGCCCCAGCTGAGCCAGTTCATACATATTAATGCCCTGATGCTCATAAATACAGGTCAGAAAATAATTCTGCCCGCTTCCAATATGGTACTCTGCCAGCTTCCTGTCACAAAAACGGTTTCCCTGCCGGTATATCATGGATACGCCTCTGCTGATATAATTTTTCGTCCCCATCCTTCACCTCCTTAAATGGTTGGATATCCAACGATTTACTATATCACAAAATAGTTGGATAGTCAACTATTTTTGATTATCCCAAAAACGTGTTACTGTGATAATCAAAAAAAGCGCCCATACCAGATACCCGGTATGGGCGGTAAAAATACTGCCAGATAATGCCTCTGTCACAGTCTGCTCTTTTTCAATCCTTTCTCTCATCACCGAAAAAGAACAGAGCCACGGTTCCCGGCCCCGTATGGGCACCGATCACGGTTCCAATGCTGTTGATCAGCACGCTTCCGTCCAGCTCCGGGAAGCGCGCCTCCACAAGATCTGCCACGGCCCTTGCGTCGCCGCCGCAGGCGGAACAGGAGATAAAACATTTCCCTTTGTATCCGGTCTTTCCCTCCGCGTGCAGTTCCATCATCCTGACCGCTTCCTGCATCGCCTTTTTCTTCGTTCTGATCTTCTGGCGCGGAATTAAATGTCCCTCGTGATCCATGTTCATCAGCGGGCATATGTTTAGTACGGTTCCCAGCATGGCCGAGGTTGCCGAAATACGGCCGCCCCTCTTGAAACTGGTAAGATCCGTGGAAAAGAACCAGTGATGTACGTGAAGTCTCCGTTCCATCGTGATCCGGTAGACCTCTTCCAGCGAAAGGCCCTGATCACGCAGATCCGCTGCTGCATCCACCAGCAGTCCGTAGCCGGAAGACGCTCCCAGCGAGTCCACAACCAGAATCTTCCGGTCCGGATACTCTTCTCTCAGTTCTTCCACCGCGCTGCAGGCGGAATTATAGGTTCCTGAAATACCGGAGGAAAGACTGATATGCAGAATGTCCTTTCCCTCCTCTAATATAGCTCCAAAAAAATCATGGAACTCAGCCACATTGACCTGTGATGTCGTCGGCATGGCACCTTTTGAAATCCTGTTGTAAAACTCATCAAACGGCATGCTCTGTCCCAAATCGTCCGGGTAGGACACCCCGTCCATTAAGTAGTGGAAGCAGACATAGGGAATCTGACGCTCGTCAAAATATTCTTTCTTCATATCTGCCGTAGAACAGCATGTTAATACAAATTGATTCATACTCCGCACACCTCCTTTTGTGATTAGCCTTCTTCATTCTATCACAAAATCTGTCAAATTGGAATCTTTACCGTAAATTCTGTCCCCGCCTCCAGTTCAGACTGTACTGCAATGGTTCCATGATAGAAGCTTACGATGTGCTTTACAATGGATAATCCAAGGCCGGTTCCTCCCTGCTTGCGGCTTCTCCCCTTGTCCACCCGGTAGAACCGTTCGAAGATGCGTCCCAGGGATTCTTTGGGAATTCCCATGCCGTTATCCCTCACGCGTATGATCATTTCCCTGTTTTCTTCCGTAATCGTTACCCAGACCTCACCGCCGGGTTTGTTGTATTTGATGGCGTTGCTGAGCAGATTGCCCAGAAGCTCCGTCATCTGGCGCGCGTTTGCGTAGATGCAGAGCGGCTTGCATTCCGCGTGGACCAGAACCTCGTGGAAGGCGGCCAGCGGCTTCAGCGATTCCAGGACGTCATCCAGAACGATGGCCATTCGAACGTCCTGACACACGACCTCTGCCTCCTTCGTCTCCAGCCTGGAAATCATCAGAATATCGTTGATCAGGCTGGTCATATGGACCGCCTCTTTTTTGATCCGCCGGACGAAATCCATCTTCTGATCCTCATCCTGGATAATTCCGCTCTCCAGCAGCTCCGCATAGCCCTGAACCGACGTGATCGGCGTCTTCAGCTCGTGGGAAGCGTTGCTGAAGAATTCCTGCCGGATCTGACGTTCCAGTTCAATCTGGTTCAAATATTCTTTGACGTTTTTTGACATTTCCGTCGTCGTCTCCGCAATAATATTGATTTCCGGATACTGGTACGTTTCAAAGGTCAGTTCCGTGTAGTCCCCGTTGACCTTCAGCATCTCCTGCGATATTTCCTTAAGCGGCTTCGTGACAGAGGCCGCAAAACTGTCGGCCGAGCAGGCAGAATACATAATCGCCACCAGAAAGCTGAGCCAGATTGCAGGAAGGAGAAGCACCAGATACTCCTTAAATCCGGTAAAGGGAACCGCCATGCGCAGAATATAATCGGAGTGATCGGATACGCAGGCCACATACAGCATATTTTTCTTCAGCGTATCAGAATACCGCCGGGATGAACCGCTTCCCGATTCCAGCGCTTCCTTAATCTCCTCCCGGTCCAGGTGGTTATCCATGGAGGAGGTATCCACCATGCCGGTATCGGCAGCGACGCTTCCATCCTTTCTGATCACAGTAAAACGGCTGCTGTTGTCGCTGACGGTTTCCTCCAGCTGCTTCACCTCTCCCTCCAGATCACCGGAATAGTCGAGTACACTGTCGATGGCGCGCAGCGTATAGGTCATATCCGTTCTGGAGTTTTTTAAGAGTGCGCTGCTGGCTGCAATATAAAAGATGGCGCTGCTTAAAACCAGCGCCGCCAGGATTACCTGAATAAATTTTACAAATATGGCCTTTCGCATATCAGCCTTCCTCCGTCTTCACAAAGCGGTATCCCACGCCGCGCACTGTGCGGATGCAGAACGCGCCCTCCTCGCCCAGCTTCTGGCGCAGTGTGCGGATGTGCATGTCAAGCGTCCTCGTCTCTCCGTCGTAATCGTAGCCCCAGATGTGGTTTAAAAGTTCATCCCGGGTCGCCACCCTGCTGTGATTTTCCATGAGATATAAGAGCAGCTCATATTCTTTTAAAGTCAGCTCCACCTTTTTCCCACGGCTCGTAACTTCTCTTGTCTTCTTATTTAAACTGATTCCGTACTTCTCTAAAATCTCCTCATCAGCCTGGTTCCTGGCCCTGCGGCGAAGCAGACTTCTGATTCTGGCCGCCAGCTCCATGACGCCGAAAGGCTTTGTCATATAATCGTCGGCCCCGCCATCCAGTCCTGCCACCTTATCGAACTCTCTGTCTTTAGCAGTCAGAATGATGATGGGCATGTCTGCCAGCGAGTCATTTTTCCGTATTTTTTTAATGGCGCTCAAGCCATCCATACCCGGAAGCATCAGGTCAAACACCGCCAGGTCCGGCTGATCTGCCTCGATATTTTTAAGGGCGTCTTCCGCCATCTCAAAGGCGGAAACCACGTAACCGAAGCCTTCCAGGGCAATCCGGATCAGATCCCTGATATTGTCGTCATCTTCTACTACATAGATTCTTTCCATACTTGCCTCCTACATCTCATCTCTCACGAACCCCGCAATGTTGTGGGCGTGGTCCGAAATCCGTTCCAGGTTGCTTAAGGCTTCCAGGAAGACAATACCGTTTTCCGGCGTACACTTATGACTGGACAGACGCTCAATATGGCGTTCTCTCAGCTCTTCCTCCAGCATGTCCACGTTCTCCTCGCTCTGTACCACTGCCCTTACCTCAGACATGCCTGCTCCGGCTCTCGCTTTGATGGCGTGTTCCAGAGCAGCGCGGACGGTCTTTATCATCTCTTTCATCTCTTCTGCCGCATCCTCTGAGAATTCGATATTTTTGTCCGCCTTCTCCACCGCCAGTTCCGATAAGTTTTCACAGTGGTCGCTGACCCGTTCAAAGTTGCTGACCGTATAAAACAGATTCTTAACCAGAAGATGCTGTTCCTCGTTTAACGACTGGTTATTAATTTTTACCAGATACGATGTAAGCAGCTTTTCATACTGGTTGATCTTTGCTTCCAGCTTCTCCACCTGTTCCGCTTCCGCCCTGCTGTTATCCAGCAAAGCCGCCGCTGCAATATCAAAATTCTCCAGCGCTGCTTTTCCCATATTAATAACTTCCTGAGTGGCATTTTCAATCGCAAAAGATGGCGTCTCTAAAATTCTCTCATCGAGATGGCGCTGCATCTGGGAGCCCTCTGTCTCCGCCTTCCCGCTTTTACCGTCTCTGACCAGCAGGCTTGAGGCCTTAACCAGGAAGCCCGCAAACGGGAACAGCAGAAGGGTATTGCTTACATTAAACACCGTATGGAATATGGAGATCTCCACACTGCTGATCGTGGAAGACGCAAACACCGGATTCAGTTTAAAAACGATATACATGACGATTCCGAAAAAAATGGCTCCCACCGTATTAAACATGAGATGGATCCCTGCTGCCTGCTTCGCCGTCTTATTGGCTCCCACGCTGGACAGAAGCGCCGTCACGCACGTACCGATATTCTGTCCCAGCGTAATAAAGATGGCAGACTGCCAGTTCACGATTCCATTTAACGCCAGCGTCTGCAAAATCCCTACGGAGGCGGAAGAGCTCTGGATAATTCCCGTTACTGCAGCTCCCGCCAGAATGCCAAGAAACGGATTTCTTCCAAGTACGGTAAACGCCTGCGCAAAAATCGGAGCATTGCGGTATGGGGTGATGGCAGCCGACATAAACGTGAGACCGATAAACAGCACGCCGAAGCCCACCAGAATCTCTCCCACCTGCTTTTTCCTGCTGTTCTTACAAAACAGCGTCATGATTGCTCCCACACCCACCAGGGCCGGGGCAAAGAATTCCGGCTTCAGCATCTCGCCCCACTCGCTCATGGATACGATCCAGCTGGTCACCGTGGTTCCGATATTGGCGCCCATGATAATGCCGACCGCCTGCCCAAGATTCATAATCCCGGCATTTACAAAGCCGACGACCATAACCGTAGTGGCGGAACTGCTCTGAATAATGGCTGTGATTCCCGCTCCCAGAATCACGCCCATCAGGCGGTTCTTCGTTAATGCTCCCAACAGCTGCTGCATGCGGTGTCCCGCAGATTTCTGCAGTCCGTCCGCCATGGCGTTCATGCCATAGAGAAACATTCCCAGTCCCCCGACAAATTGAAACAGCATCTGTACATCAGTGATTGACATAGTCCCCTCCCGGATTTCATGAAATGATTTGATTGATTATGTAAGTACTATATCAAATCTATGTAAAGTATGATGCACGGGAATGTAAAATCTATGTAAAATTTTGTCTTACTTTAGAATTTCTTTGTATACACGAAGTACATTCCGAAAGAACACGGCTTCAATCTCTGATTCCGTAAAGCCGGCCCTTCTCATGGCCTGTTCCAGCACCGGTAAGTCTTCCGGAGATTTCAGTTCTAAGTCCCCGCCGATTCCATCGAAATCGGACCCCAGACCGATGCACTGAATTCCGCCGATTTTCTTCATATGTTTCATATGTAAAATCATGTCATCTACCCGGCTCACCGCATGTTCCCCTTTCTGCCAGTCATGCAGAAAATCCGCGCAGTAATTGATACCGGCCACCCCTCCCCGTTCCGAAAGCATCTTAACCATCTCATCCGTTAAATTTCTGGGATTGGAGGAAACCGCCCTCGCATTGGAATGGCTTGCCACAAACGGCTTCTTCGTATACCGGAACACATCCAGGATCCCCGCATCCGACAGATGGGACACATCCAGAATCATCCCCAGCCGTTCCATCTCTTCAACAAATTCAATCCCTTTCTCCGTCAGCCCATGCTCCGTATCCGGTTCAAAGTACGCCTCCTCCCCTTCTATCCTGACGATATTCGGCCAGGCCAGCTCGTTCTTAAAATTCCACGTAAGCGTCATCATCCGCACGCCTACCCGGTAGAAATCCCTTAAAAAAGCAGTTTCCCCCTGGCATACGCCGCCTTCCTCAATCGTCAGCATGGCCGACATCTTTCCCAGCCTCTGATTCTCCAGAATATCCTTGTACGATCTCACAATCCCAATCCGTTCCCGCTGTTCTTCCATCTCCCGGTAAAACAGATCCACCAGCTTCATGCAGTACTCAAACGGTCGCTCATGCTTATCCAGCGGCGTATACAGAGCGAAATTCTGAAGGCAGTAATCCCCCTTCTCCATTCTCTCCAGATCCACATGGCAGTCATTCTTCCATACCGAATGCCCCCTGCCCTCCTCCTTCCTGTAAAACAGTTCAGAAATCGTATCACAGTGCATATCCACAACCTTCATATCCTCTAAGCTCCTCTATGTCATCATTCTTAAAAAGGAGTAACTCCAGGCGAGCTGCTCCTTCTGTAACTATGCAAATAGTATCACCATTATTCCAACTTTGCAACCCTGCTCTCAAAAACCCCTACTTCCCAGCATAGCCAGTACACAGCCGAAATCGCGGCGGGGAGGCGGAGCCATGGATCTTTCAGTGTGCCGGCATCTGGATACGAGCGAAAAGAAAGCAAGACGGACACGAAAGATCCATGGCTCCGCCTCCCCGCCGCGATTTCGGCGTTTCTCTCTCACTCACTTCGAAGTGCATCAATCGGATTTAAATTCGCCGCCCGATTCGCCGGCATATACCCAAACAGCAGTCCAATGCCCACAGACACGCTGAAGGACACCACCACCGCGCTGGGCGTCGGCGTCGCGTTCATCCCCATGGCCGTGCCGATGACCGTAGTCGCTGCTGATCCGATGACAATTCCGATCACACCGCCGATGGAGCTGGTAACCGCCGCCTCGATGACGAACTGCTGCATGATCGTCCGCTTCTTCGCCCCCAGGGCCTTGCGGATACCGATCTCTCTGGTCCGCTCGGTTACCGATACCAGCATGATATTCATGACTCCCACGCCCGCTACCAGCAGGGAAATGCCGGCGATTCCGCCGAGAAGCATGGACATCATGGCAATCATGGAATTCAGCGAATCCAGGAGCTCGCTCATCGCCGTGATCCGGTATAAGTCGTCATCCTTAAAGATTTCCATGAGGAAGTCATCGATTGCCGTTTTGGCCTCCTCCGTATGATTCATATCTGCCGTGGCAAACGTATAGCTGCTGATATTGGCATTCCTCGTCATTTTCGCGGCACAGCTGTAGGGCATCCATACGAAATCATCGCTTCCGCCTGATTCCAGTTCATCGTCGTCCTGTCTCGCCGCCACGCCGATGATCCGGAATGCGTTCCCGCCAATCTTGATCGTCTGATCGATCGCTTTCTCCACGCCGCCGTATAAGTCCCATGCCACGTAGTATCCGACCACACATACCTTCTGCCGTGATACGATATCGGAATACTGGATAAAGCGGCCTGACTCCAGTTCCATATCCTTCATCTCCAGATACTCCTCGCTGACTCCGGACACGGTTGTGGACGTCGATGACTCCGTTCCATTCTTCACGGTCGTGGATACGGTCACATTCGGTGTCATCTGGGCAAATAAATCCCTGTTGTCCTCGTAAAACTCATACATCTCATCCACAGAGACCGAACGGGTGGAAAGGTTGGTCACATTCACCGTGATCTGATTCGTCCCCATGCTTGCGAAGCTTTCCGTCATATAAGACATCTGGCCGTTCACCAGGCTCACCAGGATAATGACGGAGGCCACGCCGATGATGATTCCCAGCATGGTCAAAAAGGACCGCATCTTATTACCCATGATACTTTTCATTGCCATTTTAAAGGATTGCAGAATATTCATTTACGTCTCCATCAAAGTTGATCTTTCCGTCATGGACCCTCACCACACGCCGCGCCTCCATTGCGATGGAGCTGTCATGGGTGATCATGACGATGGTATTGCCTTCGTCGTTTAACTGCTTTAAGAAATCCAGGACACTGCGGCTCGTCTTGGAATCCAGTGCTCCGGTGGGCTCATCGGCAAGAATCAGGGACGGGTCCCCTGCCAGAGCCCTGGCGATAGACACCCTCTGCTGCTGTCCGCCGGACAGCTGGTTCGGAAGATTCCTCCATTTTTCCGCGAGTCCCACACGCTCCAGCGAAGCCATGGCCCGCATGCGGCGGGCCGTGTTGCTGGCTCCTGCGTAGAGAAGCGGCAGCTCTACATTTTCCAGAAGATTTAACTTGGGAAGCAGATTGTACTGCTGGAAAATAAAGCCGATCATCCGGTTCCTGATATCTGCCAGCTGATTGTCCGTCATACTCCCCACATCTTTTCCACCCAGTAAGTATTCGCCGGAGCTCGGCACATCCAGAGCCCCGATGATATTCATCAGCGTCGATTTTCCGCTTCCCGATTTTCCCACGATAGCCACAAATTCGCCGCGGTTGATCGTCAGGGAGATCCCGTCGTTGGCTCTCACCTCTTCATCGCCCATCTCATAGACCTTATAGATATCCTTCAGTTCAATTAATGTTTCTTCCAAGTCTCTACCTCCAGCCTTTACCTGGGCGCGCCGCCGTTATTTCCGCCGCTTCTGCCTCCGCTGTTTCCGCCTCCCGGAGCGCCGCCGCCCGGATTACCGCCCATGCCTCCCGGACCGCCCTGCATGCCTCCCATCATATTGAAGGACGAGTTCACCGTGGACTCTGCCACATAGACCACATCGCCTTCGGAAAGGCCCTCTGTGATTTCCACGTAATCATCGCTGATCAGTCCTGTCTTTACGTCGACAGCCCGGAAGCCTGCCGGTATATTTCCCTGTGCCTCCGTTACCGTACCATCCTTTACATAGACCTTGTTGCCGCGCATCAGTGCATCAGCCGGGACTGTAAGCACATCCGACGCCTGATCGAGGATAATGACGCCGTCCACATTCATGCCCGGCAGAAGTTCATCCATGCCGTCATTTAGCGTTACCGTAACCGGATAGTTGGTCACGCCGTTGGAGTAGGAACTCTGCAGACTCACATTCGTCACTGTGCCGGAAAACGTCTTCCCGCTCACCGCATCCGCAGTAATCACCACACTCTGTCCCACGGCTACTTCCTTTACATCCAGCTCATCCACCGACATTTCAAAGGTATAGCCTGACATATCGTAGATCACGGCAAGCGTCGTACTGCCGCTGTTGCTCTTCGCCACCTTGTCGCCTGCCTTGACATTTTTCGTAATCACCTGACCGGAGATCGGCGCGGTAATCGTGTAATTATCGTAATTATCCTGTGTGCTGTCCACCTTGTTCCTGGCGGATTCCAGCGTTTCCTCCGCTTTTTCCACGGAATCCTTATAGGTTCTGAGCAGCTTTTCCGCCGATTTCGATTCCATGGAGAACACAGGGGTTCCCCTGCCCACGTAATCGCCTTCGTTGACCAGCAGCTTTCCCACCTCCACACTGGATGAGATGTCTGCATTCATCACCGTCTCCAGCGTCGGCTCAAACGTTCCCTCGGAGCTGCAGATAAAGTCCCCGATCGTGGCGGTAGCGGCCATATCCGTAGTCAGGCCGCCTGGATTTGCAGCCTCGATAGTGACATACCGGACGATCCGGCCGCCGGTCAGCGTCACATCCATATTGCTCACCGCCGTGACCGTTCCCGTAAGCTGTTCTCCCGTGTCGGTCAGCGTCAGCACCGCGTCGTTCCCCGCACCGATTAACGCCGCTTCCCCGGCCAGGAAGGGCAGCTTGATCTTCATGACCTTGTCATCGTAAATATCAGCAATTTTCGTATTGGAGCTTACTTTATCGCCTTCCTTGATATATAGTGTCCTGATGTATCCCGTCTCGGTTGACTTATACGTATTGCCGCTGTAATCGCTCAGTGCCGTGTTATAATCGTCCAGAGCCACCTCATAATTTTCCTGTGCCCTTGACAGAGAATTGTTGACGCTGGTCAGCTCCGATTCCATGGAAGAGGTGTCAATCTGGTACAGGATCTGTCCCGCCTCTACCTGGTCCCCCTCTTCAAAATCGGCGGATATCACCTCGCCTTCCACGAGAGAGGTGATATCGTATGTATTCTTCGGGGAGATCGTTCCTGAAGACGACAGCTCCGAGGTGATGTCACGCTTCTCCACCACCGCAGTTTTAACCTCCTTCGTGTTTGCACTGGCCGCCTTCTCCGCCTTCATCCGGACCGCCGCGTATAGTCCCAGTATAACAGCAAGCAGGATCAGCAGAAGCAGAAGAAGCTTTTTCCCCTTTTTTCCCGTTTTTTTTCCATTTTTTGACCTGTTTCCAAAACTTATTTTCTTCATTTCAGGCTCTCCTGTCAGTCTTCAATATAATCGAGCACGGTGCGCGTTTCGTCGCCGTTATTATCCGTTGTCACGGAATAGACCAGAGTGACCGTATCTCCCACCCGCATGTCGCCGTACGTGGAAAATGCGAACTTCATCTCGGTGCTGTCCAGCTCATACGTATTGCCGTCATCCAGTATGATTGCGTCAGGCGTCATCAAGTCGGCAGAATTATAAATGATATTAGTGATCTCGCCGTATACCGCGGACCGGCCGTTCTCATTTTCACTTCCCACGGTATACAGCCATACGGTCTTCGATACCGGATGGTAATATACAAGAACTCCGTTATCATTCTCCAGCGCTGCTGCGATCGCATCGCTGCTGTTGGAGATCGGAGACCCATCGAGGTAAACGTTGGCAGCGCTCAGTTTAAACGGCAGATAATCGGAAAGGCGGCTCTTGCTCCTTACGATCTTCGGTCCCTTTAAGCTGTTGTCCACCATGGTAAGCGGATTGATCTCTCCATCCGAGGTCAGTTCACAGCCCAGGCTCTTTCCGAACATGGTTCCCGCCTTTGTGTCGGTCTTTAACAGATTATAAAACAGATTGATGCAGTCCTCTTTGATCAGGACCTCCTCCGGACTCTTATTCATATTTTCGTCCAGCTCCAGGAAATGGTATTTGGACTGTCTGGCTCCGGTCTGGTCTCCGGTAAAATCCGTATTGTCATATCCCAGCAGTGCCAGCACCCCTTTGATGGCTTCCTGAAGCGTCACCGATTCATCCGGTTTGAAATTACCGCCTAAATATCCCGTCATCCACCCCTGTTCCGCCGCAATCCTGATCGACGCCGCATACGCATGATCTCGCGGCACATCGGCAAATACTGAAGTGTTGCTCACACTGCTCACCGTGCTTCTGTAGGAAGACGCGTTCACCAGCATGCTGGCAAACTCGCCTCTCGTAATTGTGGAATCCATGTTGGATACACTCATGATCCCTGATATTCCAATCACTTTTTTTCTCAGGTCAATATTAGTCGAAGCCTCTGCCGTTATGGGCATCACAGCCATGGCCGCTGTCACCACCGCCATGGAAGCGGCTATTTTTCTTCCATTCATCCGATTTGCTCCTCTCTTCACTCTGTCTGTTGTTCTGCTTCAGTTTATCAGGTCCCTATGTTCATTTTGTGTCAGTAACCTGAAATTAACCTGAAACTCCTTTTCAGTCATTTTCATTCGTCCCATTCTATCACAGGTACCTGAAATTAACCTGAAAGGCGGTTTCAGGCTATTTTCAGCTTTCTTTACTATAATAGTTTATAACCGTTCAGACTATTTAAAATGCGGTTACTGGAAATGGAATGGGATTGCCAAACGCGGAACCCCATTTTATAATATAGGTAAGGATATGGCCCGTCGGCTTTCATAGCCCGGTCATGCCGGAAAAGGAAGGAAATGATTCATGAATATACTGATTGTAGAAGATGAAGTGAGACTGGCCGATGCACTGGGACAGATTATGGAGGAGCAGCATTACCACACAGACATTGTGTATACCGGTACCGACGGCCTCTACTGCGGACTGTCGGGCGAATATGACGTCATCGTTCTGGATGTGATGCTTCCGGGTGAAAATGGGTTCGATGTGGTCAGGAAGCTGCGAAAGGCCCACGTCCAGACGCCGGTACTGATGCTGACTGCCAGAGACGATATCAGCGACAAGGTTACCGGTCTGGACCGCGGGGCTGACGACTATATGACAAAGCCATTTGTTCCAGAAGAGCTGCTGGCACGGGTACGCGCGCTTTCCCGCAGACAGGGCGAGGTAGTCGTAGAAGAGCTTCATTTTGGAGATCTGGTCCTGAATCTTTCGACCAACGACCTTTTGCGCGGCCGAAAGTCAATCCACTTAGGCTATAAAGAATTCGAGGTATTAAAGCTGCTTATGAACAATGCCGGAAAAATCATTTCCAAAGATACGCTGATTTCCAGGGTCTGGGGCAATGATTCTGATGCGGAGGACAATAATGTGGAAGCCTATATTTCCTTTCTTCGGAAAAAGCTTTTCTTTTTAAACTCCAGGGTGGAAATCGTAACAGTCCGGAAAGTAGGGTACCGTCTGGAGGAACCGTCATGCTGAAAAAGCTTCGCGGAAAATTTATTATCATCAATATGTCCCTGGTTATCACGATTCTCATCATCGTGCTGGGGAATTTTTACCATGTCAATATCTGGCGGCTGGAGCGCCAGACCGAGATGGCCCTGATGCAGGCCCAGGATTCGGCCCGCCAAAACGGAAAGCCGAACAAGGTGGAACCGGGCCGCCGGACTGACGATGCACCGCCGCCCTTCGTCCCCAATGCAGTCATAATCCTTAAAAAGGACGGAAAGACAGTGACCGATATCAAGTCCAACAATCTCTCCATATCCGCTGACATGGCCGCCACCCTGACGGACCTGGTCATGGAAAAGGAGGAACCGCGAGGTGTCTTAAACGACTATTCTCTGCGCTATAACCGCGCTGAGACACCGGACAGCATCACCATCGCATTTGCGGATCAAAGCTTTGAGCTGAACAACATCAGGGCCCTGCGCTTCAACTGCCTCCTGCTGTTTTTCATCGCCTCCCTCCTGTTTCTGCTGCTCAGCATCTTCCTGTCCCGTTGGGCCTTAAAGCCCGTGGAACAGGCGTGGAAGCAGCAAAACCAGTTTATTGCCGACGCCTCCCACGAGCTGAAGACACCGCTGACCGTCATTCTGGCTAATTTACAGATTCTTCTCTCCCATCAGGATTCGACGATCAGAAACCAGCTCAAATGGGTTGACAACACCCGGGAGGAGGCGTCCCGCATGAAGCAGCTGGTGGAGGAGCTTCTCTTTCTGGCCCGCTCCGATGCAGGCACAGTGGAAGTTTCACACGCTGCATACACGGAATTCGATTACAGCGACAGTGTGCTGAACTGCGCCCTGCTGTTTGAAGCGGTCGCATTTGAAAACAAGGTCATCTTAAACAACGACATCGTTCCCGGCATCCACGTCTGCGGCAGTGAAACTCAGATGAAACAGGTGGTTACCATTCTTCTGGACAATGCCTGCAAATACGCCGGTTTACATGGAACGGTCTCCGTCTCTTTAAAATCAGCTTCCCATCATGCGGTGCTGACCGTCAACAATACGGGAGAACCGATCCCGTCCTCCGATCAGAAGCATATCTTCGAGCGGTTTTACCGCACAGACAAATCGCGTGTGAGAAAAGAAGGCGGGTATGGCCTGGGGCTTTCCATTGCCAGAACCATTGTAGAACAGCATAAAGGGAAAATCACAGTATCCAGCAGCCAGGAAGAGGGAACGACTTTTACAGTTGTACTTCCGGAATTGTAGAGGATGGAAGCCGGCCCGGGGCGGTTCCTGATGACAGGAGCTGACCCGGGCCGGCTGATTGTTGTTTGATTGTTGTTTGAACCTTGTTCGACTGGCTGTCAGAACCTGATTTGATATCAGATGCTGCTGTCCTGTCTTTTCATCTCCATCGCATGTACCATATTCACGACAAATTCATGACTCGGTACTGGTACGCCGCACCTCTTTGCCGCTGTCACTACAGCTCCGCTGATGGTATTCACCTCAGTCCTTCTGCCGTCGCGTAAGTCGGCGCGTATGGAGGTACAGCCGGTCGGATTTCCGATGGAGGTCTGGCGAACCCGTTCCGTAACCGTTTCCTCGTCAAAGGAAAGGCCAAGTGAACCGGCGACCGCTGTCGCTTCGTGAATCAGGGCTTTCGTTAAATTCCACGCGTATTCGTTGCCGGCTATGAATCCCATATCGACCTGCAGGATACCGGTCACCGCGCTTAAGGATACATTGGTAAACAGCTTGTCCCAGATGAGATACTGAATGTTTTCATGGATTTTCACATGAAATCCACAGCTGTCAAACGCCTCCTTCAGACGCGGAAGAAATCCTTCACGGTCCTCCGTCAGCATCCCGACGTTCGTATTCCCAACTCCGCCTCTTCTTACATGCCCCGGCGCAAGCACTGCGCCGTTGTCCTCTGTTGTGCCTATGATGACTCGCTCTTCAGGAACAAATTCTTTCAGAATATCTTCGTGCCCCGCACCGTTCTGCAGTGTCAGAAGGCGGGTCTTCTCCCCAATCACGCCCCGGTTCCCCGCCAGTGCGGCTCTGGAAAATATGGACTTCACAAACAGAATGACCAGGTCCATCTCCCCCAGCCCTTCCGTGTCGGTTACTGCCGTCGGATGCCAGATATTCGTCACGCCATCCTCGTCGATTTTCAGCCCTTCGCTGTTGATCTGCTTTACAATGTCCGGATTCGTATCTACCAGATATACCTGATGATTCTTTGATAGATGGCCGCCATAGATGGAGCCCATGGCTCCGGCGCCAATCACTGCTATTTTCATAGGGAAAACCTGCCTTTCTAAAATCCTTCCAGTCCCTCAATTGCATAGGCGCGGACCGGACAGGAGTCCAGACCGTGGATCGGGAGTGGGGAATAACTCATGAAGAAGACGTCCTGCTCCAGTTTATCCAGGTTTTTCAGTACCTCCAAAAAGACGATGTTCTCTGCCATCAGAATATCGTGGAATGGTTTAACGTCTTCGTTGCAGTTTTCTATTGAGACTCCGTCTCCAAAGCCGACACACTTTACCTTATGATCCCGAAACCACTCGGCACTTTCTCTTCCAATTAAAAGACGTTTGTCCGCTTCGGTGTTGGTAGCCGGGGTAAAAGGGGGCAGCTTATAGGAAGAGTCAATAATTACAATATCGCCTTCCATGATCCTTCCTTCTGTCGCCTTGTCCAGATCCGCTGCCGTAATGTGGGTTCCCGGCGCAACATCCTCCTTGAAATCCACATACAGGGCTCTGCCCATAAACGCAGTTAACGGCAGCTCCGCCACACTCGGCCAGTTATCATCGTGATGATAAGGGCACTCACAATGTGTCCCTAAATGACTGGTAATGTCCATAATCGTATGGTAATCCGGAATCGGTCCTCCGGTATTAAACCGATACATATGGCATCTCCGGCTCTCTGTCTTCGGGTCCAGCTCCTTCGTTAAATCCACCACTCTTAAATTCCCCATCTTATAAACACACATCCCGTCATCCTCCTCTTTTTATTATTTCGGTTGCTTCTTACAACCAGTATACCGCTATACCGGTATACTGTCAACACCAATCAGCCATATTTTTACAAATGAAACGGCCATTTGGCAGCCCTTCTCCGCCTCAAAAGAATGATTGACCAATACCAACTTCTATATTAGAATAATGGTATGTCAAACAAACAGGAGATGTATCACATTGAAAGAAAAAAGCTTTTTACAATCCAAAGCATACGATTACATAAAAGAACAGATTCTGGAAGGTAAGCTGCTTCCGGATACCCTCTACTCTGAGGCCCGTCTCTCCAAAGAGCTGGACATTTCCAGAACCCCCATCAGAGAGGCACTTCAGTGTCTAAGTCAGGATGGATACATATCCATCGTCCCCAGCAAGGGATTTATGCTCCGTCACCTGACGGAGAAGGACATGCAGGAGACCATCGAGGTCCGCTGTGCGATTGAGGGTTTCTGCACGCACAGGATCGCCGGACAGCTTACTACCGAAAAGGGGAAGCGCCTGCTGGAGGAGCTGGAAGAGATTCTTGAGCAGATGCGGAATGCAAAAGATGCAGACGACGGCTTACAGACCTTTATCGACTGTGACCACGCTTTTCATCTGGCCATCGTCGGCTATGTGGAGAACAATGAGTTTAATCAGCTGTTCCAGCGCCTTCTGTATTTGATCCACCTGACATCGGCAACCGCACTGTCGGTCACCGGCCGTGTGGAGGGCACGCTTCAGGAACACGAGCTCTACTACCGTGCGCTCCGCGAGGGCAACGGTAACGAGGCCTATCAGATCATGATCCGCCATTTGATGATGCCGCTGAATCTTCACGATCACTCAGGCAGTCCATCATCCTCAGTCTCATGATAAAACAGAAACTGACGCCCTTCCGTCATACCGGAATAGAGGCGTCAGCTTCTTACTTATGAGTTTGAAATATTAAATTTTCACTTTTACCAACTGCTATTTGCTGACCGTAATTCCTTCTGCTTCGATCTTCATTCTGATCTTCAGCATCCGCTCATCCGTCTCCGCAATGACTTCCGCACACTCTTTCAGTTCCGCGCTGATTTCCTCTGAACTGTCACCAACCTCTTTTTTATATTTCAGCTGATGATCCAGACTGGCCCAGAAATCCATGGCAATGGTCCTGATCTGAACCTCTACCCGCATCCACTTCTTCCTGTCGGAAAAGAAGACGGGAATCTCCACGATCATATGGTAACTCCGGTATCCGTTATCCTTTGGATGGCGGATATAATCCTTGATAGCAATGATATGCACATCATCCTGACGGGTCAGCATGTCGGCAACCGCATAGATATCATCTAAAAAAGAACAGATGACACGGATCCCCGCCACATCGTCGAGATTCTCCATCATGGATTCCATGGTTATGGGAAGACCTCTCCGCTGCAGCTTCTCCACAATGCTTAAGGGCTTCTTCACCCGGGATTTTACCATCTCAATAGGATTTCTGGAATTCCGCACGGACAGTTCGTCGTTTAAGACCTCCAGCTTCGTCTTGATCTCCCTGATTGCACAGGTGTACATCATCATCGCTTCCTGGAACTGGTATGCCTGCTCTAAGAGCGGGTCCGGAACCTGTACCAGATTCGGTACATTTACAATGGACTGATGCAGTTCGCTGTTGGGGTTCATGTTTATATTCATATCTTTACCTCGCTGTCCTGTCCTTAAGCTGTCAGGGAACACCTCTTAGATGGACTCCACGGCTTTTACCGCCTCGTCCAGCCACGGTGCTTCCAAATACTCCACGGTACCTTCATCGACAGCCTTCGCAATCCTGGGTTCAATCGGGATCTTGGCGAGAACAGGAATCTCATTCTCCTTCGCCACTTCATCAATCCGGCTCTCTCCGAATACGGAAATCCTTCTGCCGCAGTCCGGACATTCTAAGTAGCTCATATTCTCTACCAGTCCGAGGATCGGAATGTTCATCTTCTTAGCCATATTCACAGCCTTTGCCACAATCATGGATACGAGCTCCTGAGGAGAGGTGACGATGATAATGCCGTCGACCGGCAGAGACTGGAATACCGTCAGCGGAACATCACCCGTTCCCGGAGGCATATCTACAAACATATAGTCGATATCTTCCCAGAGAGCCTCCTGCCAGAACTGTTTCACCGCTCCGGCGATCACAGGTCCTCTCCAGATCACAGGATCGGTCTCGTGATCGAGAATTAAGTTAGCTGACATGACTTCAATGCCCATGGACGTGGTTGCCGGGATCATGAGTCCCGTCGGCGTCATGCCGACGCCATCGTCTCCCAGGCCGAATGCCTTCGGAATCGAGGGTCCGGTAATATCCGCATCGAGAATTGCCGTCTTATAATTTTTTGCGTTCATGCGGACCGCCATCATGGTAGTTACCAGTGATTTTCCTACGCCGCCCTTTCCGCTTACTACACCGATTACCTTCTTAACCGTACTTGCAGGGTTTAACGGCTCTAAAAAGCTGGTCTGCTCCGCCTGTCTGCTGCTGCAGCTCTCCCCGCAGGTATTGCAATTATGAGTACAGTTTGTTTCACTCATGTTTCATTCCTCCTGATGATTATTCTCTAATATATAGAAGACAGCCCTGGAAAGGCCATCCGTTTCTATCGAATCCGTAATATAATCCGCCACGGCTTTCACTGCATCTTTTCCATTCCCCATGGCAATGCCGAGCCCGGCCATCTCCACCATGGAAACGTCGTTTGCTCCGTCACCGACAGCCGCAGTCTCCTCCAGAGACAGGCCGAAATGAGCCGCCATCCGCGTAATCCCAATGCATTTACTCCCGCCTCGCGGTATCACATCCACAGCGTACTCATCGTGCCACCGGATGATCTCACATCCGGGAACCGCGCGCCTGATCTCTTCTTCCCTGTTTCTGCCGATATAAGGGACGATCTGGTAGATCGGCTGCCCGGCTGCCCGGCTCACATCCATAACCGGCGGGATCCGTGTTCCAATCCCCTCCTGAGCCTTCTTAACGACCTCATCCACCATGTTGATATACATGCGGTCAGCCTCCATAAAAAGGCAGGGAAAAGGATCTTTCCCGATGAGTCTCAGCATGGCTGCGACCCCGGCACCATCAATAGGAACATCATATACAACGGTGCTGCCGCAGTAGCAGTACTGCCCGTTCAGCGTAACGTATCCGTCAAACTCCATATCCTCCAGGAGATTCTCCTCCTCGATCTCAAGCTTATGGCGCCCGGTAGCGACAAACAGCAGAATTCCTGCCTCCTTCGCCTTCCGCAGCGCCTCTTTTGTGCTGTCCGGAACCCGCTTCGTATCAAAATCACGCAGTGTCCCGTCTATATCGAAAAATATGGCTCTGATCTGCCTTCTCCTCATTCTCATCTCTTCCTTTACCTGTTGCCATCGTCTGCGATTCGTAGTATAATGCAGACACTTAAGATTATAGTATGAAAGAAGGGTTCTGTCTATGGATTTTGCACAGGCAAAAAAAATATTTGCCGGATATTTAAAGCAGTATGACACGAAAAACGATAAAATCCGGCTGAAAATCGTACACACCTACGGCGTGGTGGACGCTGCCCGGCTGATCGCTGAAGGACTCGGCCTCTCCGGAGAGGACACTGCTCTGGCCCTGCACATCGCGCTTCTCCACGACATCGGCCGCTTCGAACAGCTGAAGAGATATGACAGCTTCGACGATTCCATCGTGCCCCACGCAGATTTAAGCCTCTCGATCCTGTTCGACGAAAACTTAATCCGCAGCTTCATTCCGGAACGGGACTACGATTCCGTCATCTATACGGCCATCAAAAATCATGGAGTTTACCTGATGGATGACTCTCTCACCGGAAGGGACCGCCTGCACTCCATGATCATACGTGATGCGGATAAACTCGATAATTTCCGGGTAAAAGAACAGGACTCGATCCCCGCCATGCTGGATATCGAGGCAGAGGAACTCGGTGCGGAGGACATCTCCGACCATATTCTCACATCCTTCTTAAACCGCCGGCCCATCAAAAACTCCGACCGTGTGACCCATATGGACATGTGGATCTCCTACCTTGGCTATATCTATGATTTAAACTTCCCGGAGAGCCGCCGCTGCGCAGCCGAACGAGGCGTCATCGATACGCTCATCGACCGTGTCCCTTACAGCAACGAGGCCACCCGGCGGAAGATGGAGCTGATCCGTCAGGCGGCCTGGAACTTTTTATCAGAATCCACTGCCGGGGGCAGCCGTTTTCATTAAGCGAAATTCGTACGGACCGCCTTTAAAATCCCAAGCAGGTTTAACGCTTTCAAGACGCTGTAAAAGATCATGGAATCGATGGGCCACATAATCAGGTTCTTGATCACTCTGGCCGGAAGAATCACCATGAAGCCCTTGCCGTACAAAACAGACAGGCACAGGGTGTTAAGGAGCACATTGCAGATCAGCATGACTGTAAACTTGGCCAAAAGCACCCTCCAGAAGGTAATGGGCTTCTTATAGTAGAAACAGCCATAGAGCACGCCTGCCAGTATGACAACTGCCGTAAGCCCGGGGAAAAACGGTCCAGTGGGCTTCAGCAGATACTTAAGCACATCCAGGCCTCCGGCAAAGATGCCGCCCACGACAGGTCCGAACAAATAAGCGCATACGCCGTTCGGAATACTGGAAAAGCCAATTCGTATGGTACTGCCCACATCGATGGAAAACATGCCCAGAATGATGGCGATGGCCGCGAGCATAGCCGCGGTGGTGATGGTCCTTACAGATTTCAGTTCTTTGTAAGAATCGGTGAACAAAGTGACGAATTTTTTCATAAAAAAATACCTCCTTTGCAGACCTCTTACTACAACCGGAGATAATAAACGTATCATCTTCTGATGCAGCGGGATGCGATTCGTGTACCGCAAGAGAAACCTTTTCGTCCGGCTGACAACTCCCTGTTCAACCGGCACTTAACGCACACAAACCTACTCTGCTTTTCTTATTTTATTTTTTCTGCATTCTATTCTGACCCGAGCGCTCCATGCATGATCAGCTTAAAATGACCTCGTAGCTGCCGCTACCCGAACCTAAGTATATCATAGAATACGAAAAATGCAAATATTTTTTATTCTGCTTCTCCAGCCGTCTCTTTCTTCTGCCTCACGCTCCATTCCACAATCTTATGGACCGCCACGGCAATCACAGTCCCCAGCACAAGTCCGGTCAGCACGTCCGACGGAAAATGGACGAAGAGATACAGCCTGGAAAAGGAAATCAGCACAGCCAGAACGAATGCCGCCGCTCCCCAGCGCCGGTTATATAAAAAGATACTCACTGCCGCCTCAAAAGAGGCCATGGTATGGCCGGAAGGGAAGGAAAAATCCTTCGGACTGGCGACCAGCAGCTGAATGGTGGGATCAATCCAGCACGGCCGGTCTCTCGCCACTAAATTTTTTAAGAAGATATTGCCGATCAGCAAACCGCCTGCCAGGGATAACAGAACACAGAATCCCATCCGTCTCGTCTTTTTAAAGCAGAACAGCGCAAGCCCCGTGAGAATCCAGAAAATTCCGCTGTCTCCCAGATGGGTAATATTTTTCATCACTGCATCCAGCCATGGCGTATGGAGGGACTGCAGAAAATAAAGAATTCCAAACTCCGCTTCGATCATGATTTATAAGCTCCTTCCGGTATCAATCTGTTTTTTTCAATTTAATGGGTATTATAACAGCTGAAAAAATATTTGACAAGCGGCTATTTTGAGTTTAGGATAAACCGTAGTTAAACGAATGATACATCAAGGGAGGCAAAACATGAAATTCATCAAACAATTCAGTATCATCCTGATAATTTCCCTGATCGGGGAAGCGCTTCACTACTTTATTCCACTGCCGGTTCCAGCCAGCATCTACGGGCTGCTTATCATGCTCGCGGGGCTTTATACGAAGCTCATTCCCCTGGACAGCGTCCGGGAAGCCAGCTTTTTTCTGATCGATATTATGCCGCTGATGTTCATCCCCGCCGCGGTGGGACTTCTGGATTCATGGGGGCTTCTCCGGCCGATCCTCGTCCCATTCCTGGTCATCACACTGGTCTCCACAGTGGTGGTCATGGTCGTCACAGGGAAAATCACGCAGTTTTTTATAAGATCTGACAAAGAAAAGAAGGTACCGGAACATGAATGAGATGATAAAAGAGTTTCTTTTTTTTGGAGCAGCAGTCAGCATCATGGGATATGAACTGGGCCTGTTTCTCAAGGCAAAGTTTAAATCTCCCATTTTCAATCCACTGTTGATATCCATTATTGCAGTCATGATATTTTTATCAGTTTTCCACATTGACTATGAAAGCTACAATTTAAGCGCCAGATACTTAAGCTATCTGCTGACTCCCGCCACCGTCTGTCTGGCCGTGCCGCTTTACCAGCAGTTAAGCCTGCTCAAAAAGCACGCCAGGGCGATTCTGGCAGGGACTGTGACCGGTGTTCTGACCACCATGGCAACGGTTCTGGTCCTGGCGCTTCTCTTCGGGCTGACGCATGAACAGTATGTCACCTTTCTTCCAAAATCCATCACCACAGCCATCGGCATGGGCGTATCTGAGGAGATGGGCGGTATCGTCACGATCACTGTAGCCTGTATTATCATCACGGGAATCATCGGCAACATTATCGCTGAGACGGTCTGCCGACTTTTCCACATCACGGAACCGGTCGCCAAAGGGATCGCCATCGGATCCGCTTCCCACGCCATCGGCACCACGAAGGCCATGGAAATGGGCGAGGTCGAAGGCGCCATGAGCAGCCTCGCCATCGCCGTATCCGGGCTATGCACCGTCCTGTTTGCGTCGGTATTTGCTAATTTTCTTTAAACTGATTACAGACTTTTCTCATCACGTTCTGCATAGGAAAGGGCGCATCAGACAGTTTCCGATGCGCCCTTCTTCATTGTGGGTCGGATAGACCCAGTTGAGTGCGCGAAGCGCGCGAAATAGAAACCACCCGCTATGCGGGTGCGCGGTGTTGGTTATACCAAAAATCACTCAGCCTGATATAATAGAGGTGTCCAAGCCACTATTAAAAAGGAGAGTGATTTTATGGCGAAGAAAGCCAATGAATTAGCGCATACAAAGTGGATGTGCAAGTATCATATCGTCTTCACCCCTAAGTATAGACGAAAAGTGATCTATAATCAATATAAAGAAGACCTGAGAGATATCATAAAACAATTATGTAATTATAAGGGTGTTCAGATACTGGAGGGGAAATTAATGCCGGATCATGTGCATATCCTGGTGAGTATCCCACCCAAGATAAGCGTATCCAGTTTTATGGGCTATTTGAAAGGAAAGTCAGCATTAATGATGTTTGACCGTCATGCCAACTTAAAGTACAAGTTCGGGAATCGTCATTTCTGGTCAGAAGGATACTACGTAAGCACAGTGGGATTAAACGAAGACACCATAAAGAAGTATATACAAGATCAGGAGAAGGCAGATATCATGCTGGACAAATTGAGTGTGAAAGAATATGAAGACCCCTTTAGGGGTTAGTCGGTATTCAGATAGCCCCTTGAAGGGGCGGCAACAGAGGTAAAAGCACAAAGTGGCTTGAACGAAGTGAAAGCCAGCGCCTTGAGACGCTGGCCTAGTAACAAAGGCTTATAGCCGAAGCGCGAGCCACCCGTTAGACGGGTGGCAGCGACTCAGCAGCGTTCAGCCGCTTACTGAACCCATACTCCATTATAATCCACATATCTTCCATCAGGTGTCCAGCGCCCTGCGTACATCACACCGCTTCCATCCAGATAGTACCATGCTCCGTTAATATACTGCCAGCCCGTTGCCATGGCTCCGCTTCCGTCCAGATAATACCAGTCGCCGTTGATCCTCTGCCAGCCAATCTGCATCACACCGCTGGAATTCATATAGTACCAGCGCCCGTTCACATACTGCCAGTCTGTGGTTCTCACGCCGCTTCCGTCCAGATAGTACCACGCTCCGTCGATCTGCTGCCAGCCGGTGCGCATCTTGCCGTCCGGCCCAAGATAGTAGTAATTGCCGTCGACCCTTCTCCAGCCTGTCGTCATATATCCGTCGCCGTCAAAATAGTACCATGCGTTGTCAATCAGCTTCCAGCAGCTTCTCGGATATCCGCCTCCGGAATACGCATACCACCAGCCTCTGGCGTTCTGCTGCCAGGCACCGTTGCCGCCGTAGTACCAGACCTCATCTTCATCGATGTAGTAGTCCTCCGAGTAGTCAGACCACTCGCCGGCTCTGGAATTATAGCTTGCAATGGCGCGGACACGGAAGGTATAGGAGCCCTCGCGGTCCATATTGTTTGAGAAATTATAACTGCTGTCTGTCGTCTTAACCGTCACTACTGATTTCTCATCGCGGTAAAGCCGGACTTCGTATTCCTTAGAACCTTCCAGCGGATCCCAGTAGGCCACGTTGCCTCCCCACTCTAAGTTCTGTACGCTGCTTAAGGTTCCGCCGATTCTCTTTAAATATACTTCCAGCTCCATCTGTGTTCCGTCGTCGTAGATTCTGGCCTTTTTATAAACTGCGCTGCAGCCGTTTAACGTAAATCTGCTCTTCGATGTGGAACCGAAACGGTAACCGCTCTTCGCCGTCAGTTCTACATGGACCAGCGGCCGGTCGCCGACTACCCAGACATCGCCCTCGTTGGAATACTCCGCGTATTCAACGGTAAAAGGCTGTCCATCCGGCACCTTCACGTGAATTCCGCCGATCTCATTGCCGGACTTTGGTTCTGCCCCTGCATATGAGAAATCCAGCTTCACCGAATCAATCTTCGTATCCGCGGCCCATGCCGGGACAGCCAGCGCCATGATCAGGACCAGTGTCAAAATAAAACCCAATCGCTTTCCTTTCATATCAATTCCTCCTCATAAAAATGCACCAGTTATTTTCTATCTTTATTATAGTAAAATAACAAATATCTTTCAATTTCTTTATCATTACGAAATATTACATTTTTATGACAGACTTTTCCAACCATTCTAAAAAATGTGTAACTAATCTCTGTCCCAGTCTTCATTCACCGGCTGCCCCTTCCGGTAATACAGCCGGTCTTCTTCCGTGATCTCCCGCACCACCTTACACGGCGTTCCAAAGGCCACCGAATGGGAAGGAATATCGTGGGTTACCACACTGCCGGCACCGATCACTACATCATTTCCGATCGTCACTCCAGGAAGAATAATGGCATTGGCACCGATCCATACGTCGTCGCCAATGTGGATCGGCAGGGAAAACTGAGCGCCCTTGCGGCGGTATTCTCCCCAGACAGGATGTCCCGTGACTGTAAGCGTCACATTCGGCCCAAACATCACGTAGTTGCCGATAAAGACTTCACAGTCATCGACGACACACAGATTGAAATTAGAATAAAAATGATGACCGATATGCGTATTGCAGCCGTACGAAAAAAAGGCGGGGGATTCAATCCAGATTTCCTCACCCGCTTCCGCCAGAAGTTCATCTAAAATTCTCCGTTTTTCCTTTACATTCGACGGTCTTGTCTGATTATAATCATAGACCAGCTCCTTACAATGTACCCGCTGGTATTCGATCTTCCGCTCATATGCCCTGTTCTCTTCCAACTCATGGCCGAATTCGCAGTATAAGCGGCCGTTCTTCATCTTGCCTTCCAAAGACATGTTTTTGTACCTCCGGTTCTTCTTTTTCTATTTATTTTCATGTTACCCCATGACCAGTGTAAGCAGCCGGTCCAGGCTGCAGACCTTCTTCTCGCGGAACAAAGTCTCCAGGCGCTCCAGATTCAAATCCGAGTGTTCCACCTCCCTTGAATAGCGGCGCGCGGCCTCAAAAAACGCGTCCTTTTCCAGTACGCCGCCCTGCTCTTTCCACAGTGCCTGCGCCGTCTCACGGATCAGGAGCGTGCTCACCACGGCCAGCTTCATCTTCCCATAGGGGCGTTCATCGTATTCCGCACCGCAGAACCAGGTAAATACAAAATAGACCATCAGCTGCTCAGACCACCGCTCCCACGTCTCCAGCCGCTCTTCCTCCGACTCCAGGTACTCATAAAATTCCTGTCTCTGCTCCTCATAAGCATTTTCTCCGGCTCCGTAAAGCACTTCCTTCACACGCCCGATATAATCCGGCCAGCCGGCGTTTAACACCTCCAGCCCGTCAAGGAAGCCGAACAGTTCTTTCATCCCCTCAAAACGGCTATCCCCGTCAATCTGATACGCCAAAAGCCTGGAGGCCAGCTTTTCGACAGCCCCCTTCCTCCCGTAACGCTCCAGCAGGGAATCTGTTTCATACAGACGGTCATTTACGATTCTGCGCTGTAAGTCATGAGCCAGCCCCAGCACGATTCCCGCGCGCAGGTTCCAGTCCAGCTCCCGGTTCTGTAAGGTGGAAATGATGACATCTCTGCAATCCATAAGCTTCGTATAAAGAAAGAAATCAAAAAAAGGATACGTCTCCTCTTTCTCCGTCTCTTTACTCAGGAACCGTACCGGCTCCTTACAGTCCAGAATCAGCTTTGCCGCCTCCGGACACGACAGCGACAGAGAAATCTCCCTCACCCCCTCAAACTCCTCGATATGCCTTGGATACGCCCGGCAGGTCCGGCAGAGCATGGAAGGCCCCGCTTCCGAATAGATGTCGCAGAGATTGTTTTCATCTAAAAAGGCACAGCGCCTGTCATACTGGCGGAACGCAGAATTTTCCCAGTCAATGGAATTCTTCAGCCGGCTGCCGAAGGAATCTCTTCTTTTCCTGTATTTTTTTAAAGATGTCTCATCGATCATAATCTGCCAGCCGGCGCAGCACGTATCCGGACATTGACCCGCCACGCACTGAAACCGGCTGTAATAATGCGGTACTGTAATTTTCATATATCTTATCTCCTGTCACCTGGTATTCTGAAACTCCGCCAGGTGTTCATAGTATAACTCATGAGAGGCTTTTTGTCACGGCCAGAATCATAAACAGCACGCCGCTGATCCAGGACAGATCGCATTTGCAGCGGGCCGCCAGCTTTCTGCCTAAGAAAAGACCTGCAGCCATCACCACGATCCCCATGATAAACGCCGTCCCCATCGTCAGTCCCACCGGTATTTCCAGAAATGCGGAGAGAGCTCCCGCAATCAGGCTGTCGATCGACATGGCGAAGGACAGAAAGAGAACTTCCTTCCATGACAGCGACTGGGAATGGTCCCAGTCTGCCGCCATGGGATCTCCATAGATATTGACAATCACCCGGAGACCTGAAAAAGAAAACGTGATTCCCTTGTGCAGGCTTACGTGCCTGTTAATGTATTTCTTGATGAAATAATCGAGAAGCTTCACGATGCCCAGAAGGAAAAGGCTGATAAAACACACCGTCCGGGTCATCGTCTCCGGAACGAGATCATCCAGTATACTGCCCGCCGCCAGCGCAATGCCCAGACAGCCGCTGCAGACGGCATTCATGGCAACGATTTTTTCCCATGTAATATGCACTTTATTTGCGCCATAAGCCATGCTGGCCACAAACGTGTCCATGCAGAGGGCCAGGACTAAAACCAGGATATGAAACATAGTCATCTGTCTTTGCTTTTTCTAGTAATATATTCCCCTTAAGCGCTTTTGGAAACCCTTCTCTCGTTTCTCTCCTTCCAAAAGCCGCAGATTACGTAAATAAGGGTATAGCAGGCCATAAATCCGGACACCATGGGCGCAATGGTTCCGATCCGGAACAGATTATCCGGCCAGCGGGTATAAACCAGCCAGATCAGCGGCATGCGCAAAGCCAGTGCTCCGAAGCAGCAGCTGATCATGGTAAAAATGGTCTTTGCGCGGCCATTTAAGTAACCATTTAGACAGAATACGAAACTGACCGCCAGATAATCATAGCTGCACGATGTAAAGAACGGAATTCCCGCCGCTATGATGTCCTGATTATCTGAAAAGATTCCGATCATGGTCTGCGGAGACACCTGGGCCCACAGCCAGAACACGGAGGAGGCTGCCACAGCGAAGGCAAGTCCGGCTGCCAGGGAACGTCTCGCCCGCTCCGGCTTTCCCGCCCCGTAATTCTGGGCCGTAATCGCAGCCAGCGCATTGGCGATGGAGGTGGCCGGCAGCATGGCAAACACGTCATACTTGCTGGCTACTCCCACTGCCGCCGCCGCATAGACGCCGAGACGGTTGGTCACACTGGTGAGATAGAGGAAGGAAAGCCGCACCATACATTCCTGCAGGGAGATGGGGATCCCCACCTTTGCCAGCTCCAGCGCCTTATCCCGGTCAATTTTTAAATTAGAGAATCGGAACGTAAAAATAAAACGGTTTCGGTTCAGATACCAGATCGCGCAGATCATGCTGACCGCCTGTGATCCGATGGTGGCAATGGCAACGCCTGCCACTCCCAGGCCCAGAATGCCCGTGAGCACCACATCACCGATGATATTCAGTACACAGGCCAGGGCGATAAACATCATGGGCCGTTTGGAATCCCCGTATCCGCGCAGAATGGCGCTGATCGCGTTGTAACCGCAGATAAAGATGATTCCGCAGCTGCACAGGATCACGTACTGCTTTGCCAGTTCAAACGACTCCTCCGGCGTCTTTAACAGTCTTAAGACTGCCGGCGAAAAGATGATCATCAGAACCGTTAATACCAGGGCGGCTGCTCCAAAAATAGACAGTGTGGTTCCAATGGTCTTCTTCACCTCCTCCTTCGCGTTCATCCCCGTATATTTTCCCACCATGATGGTTCCGCCGAGCGTAAGACCCGTAATCATGCTGGTGATGATCTGTGTAACCTGCGTTCCCGTGGAAACCGCAGCGACACTTTCCGGCGTACAGTATTTGCCGATTACAAGCAGATCCACAGCGCCATACAGCGCCTGAATCACATTGGCAATTACAAATGGTATGGAAAATTCCAGCAGAACCCGAAACACATTTCCTTCCGTCAGATTGTTTTCCTGTTTCATCCTCCCGTTCCTCCCTGTCTGTGCAGCTGTGATACACTGCTCTTTCTACTGATTTTTATATTATGGAAGTAATCTTCTATCCTATAAAATAGACCTTCCAGTAACTGGAAGGTCAAGAAGTTTCTTTCGTCTATTCAATTTTTCCAATTCTGGGATAATATCGGAAGAGAACCTTTGCCAGTATCTTTTTCTCCGGCACATAAGGGTCTGGCCAGTATCTGGCGTCTGCAGAATAATTGCGGTTGTCGCCGAGCATCAGATAGCAGCCATCCGGCACTTCAAAATGATAGTCCTCGGAATCCATCGCCTCTCTCAAATACGGCTCGTCCAGCAGGACTCCGTCGATATATAACTGATTGTCCCTGATCTCCACCGTCTCTCCTGGAAGTCCGATAATTCGCTTTACCAGACGAGTCTCCTTATCGCCGGGGCCTGTCTTATGATCGAAAATGACGATATCTCCCCGCTCAGGGTCTCCGCCGAACTTATAGGCCAGTCTGGAACCGATGATTCTGTCTCCTGTCATGATCGTCGTTTCCATGGAACCGGAGGGCACCGTGCTGTTGGCTATGATAAAGGTGTTGAGGCAGAACGCGATAGCCGCTGCCGCAATAATAATCTTCACCCATTCAAATATCTCTTTTTTCAGATCAAACGGCTCTTCCTGTTCCTGTAATGTTTCTTTTTTTTCTCTCATATCTGCATATTTTCCTTTGCTGTTCTGTGTTCTTTTCCTATTCTACCACAAAAATCTCCTTTCGTTCATCCTTTTCACATAAATTTAACATTTATTTTCCCGCTCCAGCATAGCTGAACCAATAAAACCGATTGACTGATCCCGCTCCGGATACAGTAAAACAGCCGGAACGGTCACCCGCCCGGCTGTCTCCATGTCAGATTACTGACATAATTTCTTAAATTCATCTGCTACAAACTGTACCTGGGTACCAACAATAACCTGTACGCTGGTCTTTCCTGGTCTGATTACGCCTGCAACGCCTGCAGATTTGATCTTCTTTTCGTTAACCAGTGTGTAATCGTTGATTTCCAGTCTCAGTCTTGTGATACAGTTGTCAACACTCTTGATATTGCCTTTTCCACCGAGTCCTTCCAGGATAATGGAAGCAACCTGAGTATAGTCGTTGTTCGCTAATGTTACCTGATTCTCATCAATGTCATCGTCATCCTCACGTCCCGGTGTCTTGAAGTTGAACTTCACGATTGCGAAACGGAATACGACGTAGTAGATCACGCCATAGATCAGGCCGATCGGAATGATGAACAGAGGATTCACTGCCATCGGAGCCTTGAAGCTTAAGAACCAGTCAACAAAACCGGCGCTGAAGTTGAAGCCTGCTCGGACAGGAAGCAGTGCACAGATCGCTAAGGAAATACCTGTTAATAATGCATGGATTAAGTATAAGCCTGGTGCTAAGAACATGAATGCGAATTCCAGAGGTTCTGTAACGCCTGTAAAGAAGGAACATACTGCTGCAGCCAGTAATAAACCGTATGCAACTTTCTTCTTGCCAGGTTTTGCTGTGTGATACATTGCCAGAGCTGCTGCCGGAAGACCAAACATCATAACCGGGAAGAAACCTGTCATGTACTGTCCGGTTACGCCCAATGTACCTGTGCCTGCCCAGAAGTTTCCAAGGTCATTCACACCTGCAACGTCGAACCAGAATACAGAGTTCAGTGCATGGTGAAGGCCGACAGGAATCAGCAGACGGTTGAAGAAACCGTAAATACCTGCACCTACTGCGCCAAGACCAAGAATTGCCTCACCAAATGCTACCAGTGCGGAGTAAACTACCGGCCATACAAAGAATAATACAAGGCAGGCAACGAGAGAAGCCAGAGCCGTTACGATCGCAACAGAACGCTTGCCGCTGAAGAATGCCAGCGCGTCCGGAAGCTTCGTGTTTTTAAACCGGTTATAGCAGGTGGAACCGATGATACCGGATAAGATACCGATAAACTGGTTGTTGATCTTACCAAAAGCTGCATTTACTTCCCCAGCGTCGATGCCCTTTAACATGGCAACAACACCTGTGGAAAGGATGGTCTGAATCATCAGCCAGGAAACCAGACCGGCAAGACCGGCTGTACCCTCGTGATCATCCGCCATACCAACAGCAACACCAATGGCAAACAGAATTGCCATATTGTCAATAATTGCACCGCCCGCCTTGATAAGGAATGCTGCGATGGCGCTGTTGGCGCCCCAGCCTGTCGGGTCAATCCAGTAACCGATACCCATGAGGATACCTGCTGCCGGGAGAACCGCTACCGGGAGCATCAATGACTTACCCAATTTCTGCAAATACTTCATCATAATAAAGAAACCCCTTTCTTTTGTCCTAGCGGACATTTATTTATCTGATCCTGTGCCCATCACAGGTTCAAATCATATCTGGTCCAGCACCTCTAAAAGTGCCTTCTCCGCCTCTGCCTCATCGGTTCCCTCAAACCGGAACCGAAGCAGCTCCCCTTCTCTGATCTCGAGACCCATCAGAGCCAGAAGATTCTTTCCATCCACCGTTTCCCCTTCCGCGGCAATGTCAATCCGGCAGTCAAATTCTCTTGCCTTCATAAACAGCCGTGAAGCCGGTCTTGCGTGAAAGCCCATGGGGTCTTTCACTTCATATAAAAACTCCCTCATTGATCGCCCAGTCCTATAATTCGATAATCGGATCCAGTTCCTTTACTTCCATGCCGGTATGGCATACCATATCCGGATAATTCGGCGTATTGCATACGATGATTGGTGTAATCACATCATAGCCCGCTTCCTTGATCGCATCGATGTCAAACTCCAGAAGGAGCTCTCCCGCTTTGACATGCTCTCCCTGCTTCTTATAGGAGGTGTAATGCTCTCCCTTTAAATTTACGGTATCAAGGCCCATATGGACGATGATCTCAGCGCCTCCGTCAGTCGTTACGCTGACGGCGTGCTTTGTCTCAAACATAACGGTCAGAACACCGCTGGCCGGCGCCACGATTCTCCCCTTTGCAGGAATAACAGCGACTCCTTTTCCAAGAATCTCCTGGCTGAAGGTCGGATCGCTGACCTCGCTTAACGGTACCACCTTTCCCTCTACGGGAGCAAGGATCTTCTCTCTCTCCTTCTCACTTCCTGAAAACATCTTTTTTAATGAATTAAACATGTTTCCTCAATCTCCTTTCTTCTCCTTACATTCTTATTCTCTTTATATGGACAGCCAGATATGCCGTTTCTTCTTCGGTCACATCATGGTGATAGGTCACCTGGATATAATCCTTTAACTTCAGGCTGCATGCATATTCCTCCGGATACATCTGGCTGATCAGCTGATTAAATTCCGGATTCTCGCTGTTTAACATCTCTCCTCCGATAATCCGCTGGGCCAGGAAACGCAGATGAGTGACAAAGCGCTGGTAATTCAGCGAAGTTTCATCTAAATCCATGGAAAAATATTCTTTCACGATTTTTACAACATTCTGAATTAAGTTTGTAATATCAATCGTGTCCCGCATGACTGTATTATATTCTGCATTTACGATATGAAGCGCAATAAATCCCGCCTCGTCCACCGGAAGCTTAATTCCAATCCTTCGTTCAATCAGGGCTACGGCGTATTCGCCGACCAGGTATTCTTCCTTGTAGAACGTCTTGATCTCGTTTAACAGCGGATTGGTAAACACCATTCTTTCTTTAAATCGTTCAATGGCAAAATTAATATGATCTGTCAGTGTGATATAGATGCTCTGGTTCAATCGACGGTTCAACACGCTTTTCGCATAATTGATGATCTCCGTGGAGGCCTGAATGTGCTCCAGAGGCAGATTCGCCAGCAGCTCTTTAAACTTATCCGTGCTGTTCTGGCTGTCTAACCGGAAGACCTTCTCGATCTTTCCCTCCGGAATCTCCTTCCCGGGCTTCATTCCAAATCCCAGTCCCCGGCCCATGATAACAACTTCTTTTCCATCCGCTTCTATGGCACTGACAATGTTATTGTTGATAATCTTGTCAATTTTCATACTTCACCTACAAATAAAAAAACCAATTCTGCCAGCGAAAATAAAGTTATATTTTCATTGATCAAAATTGGTTTTGCCTGCTTACCAGTAACAATCCATCTCGTATTAACTTAATTCATACTATACCAGAACTCTAGGAAAAAGTCAACAAATTATTTAGACATTTTTTATACTTATTTAATAATTCCTGATTTCTTATTGTTTTTCTCGAATTCCATACGTAATTTCTCAATGGATTTCTTCTCGATCCGGCTGACATAGGACCTGGATATTCCCAGCATATCGGCGATCTCCCGCTGGGTGTGCTCCTTTCCGCCGTACAGTCCGTACCGCATACCGATAACCTTTTTCTCCGTGTCTCTGAGACAGTGGTCAAATGCATCGTACAGTTCCCTGATGTCCTGACTCAAGATGATGGTCTCCAGAGCCTCCTTGTTCTCCATCTCTATGACATCCACCAGACTGACGGTTTCACCATCCTTGTCTACTCCGATGGGCTCAAATAAAGACACCTCTTTTGAATATTTTTTATTGGCACGAAGGAGCATGAGGATTTCATTTTCCACACACTTTGCGGCGTAGGTGGCGAGTCTTGACCCCCTGTCCGTGTGAAACGTATTGACGGCCTTGATGAGACCGATGGTTCCTACAGACAGGAGGTCCTCCATATCATAATCTGTATTCTGATACTTCTTGGCCACATGCGCCACCAGACGCATATTCCGCTCGATGAGTGTGGCTCTCGCCTCCTGATCCCCTTCCTGGTATCGATCCAGACACTCTCGTTCCTCTCGCGCAGTTAAAGGTTTGGGAAAAGTTTTCAAAGAAAGCCGCCTTAAAACTTACTTACTCTCATTTTATGCCGTCTTTCCTTTTAAAGTGCTTTTACAAAAAATATAGGCTTATACTTCTTTTATTTTAATGATGGAACAGGCGGATTCCCGTAAACGCCATTGCCATGCCGTATTTGTCACAGGTCTCGATTACCTGATCGTCACGGACTGATCCGCCCGGCTGTGCCACATACTTCACGCCGCTTTTATAAGCTCTGTCAATATTATCGCCGAAGGGGAAGAACGCATCGGAACCGAGGGCCACGTCTGTCATCTGGTCCAGCCATGCTCTCTTCTCCTCTTTTGTAAACACCTCCGGTTTCTCTCTGAAAATATTCTCCCATCTGCCGTCTGCCAGCACGTCCATATAGTCCTCACCGATGTAGACGTCAATGGCGTTGTCGCGGTCCGCGCGGCGGATCTTGTCGGCAAAGGGCAGATTTAACACCTTCGGGCACTGGCGTAAGAACCAGTTATCCGCCTTATTGCCCGCCAGCCGCGTACAGTGAACGCGGGACTGCTGCCCTGCGCCGATGCCAATGGCCTGGCCTCCCTTTGCGAAGCACACGGAGTTGGACTGGGTATATTTCAGAGTGATCAGAGAGATAATCAGATCGATCTTTGCAGAATCCGGAATCTCCTTATTGGCAGTCACGACTTCCTTAAGCAGCTCCTCATCGATCTTCAGTTCATTTCTTCCCTGCTCAAATACAATGCCGTATACCTGCTTGCGCTCGATCGGCTCCGGTCTGTACTCCGGATCGATGGCGATCACATTGTAACTGCCGTTCTTCTTGGACTTTAAAATCTCCAGAGCCTCCGGCTCATATCCGGGAGCAATGACGCCGTCGGAGACTTCCCGCTTGATAATCCTGGCCGTATCCACATCGCAGACGTCGGACAGAGAGATGAAATCGCCAAAGGAAGACATGCGGTCAGCGCCTCTCGCTCTGGCATAGGCTGATGCCAGCGGGGAGAGTTCCCCCATATCATCCACCCAGTAAATCTTTCTCAACGTCTCATCTAACGGAAGGCCAACTGCCGCTCCCGCCGGAGACACGTGCTTAAAGGAAGCCGCTGCCGGAAGTCCTGTCGCTTCCTTCAGTTCCTTTACCAGCTGCCAGCCATTGAAGGCATCCATGAAATTAATATAGCCCGGACGGCCGCTCAGCACCTCGATCGGCAGTTCTCCGTTCTTGACAAAGATTCTGGACGGTTTCTGATTCGGGTTGCAGCCATACTTCAGTTCTAATTCTTTCATCGCTCTTTCTCCTTTTCGTAAAAAAATCACTGGTTTTTATTCACAATGCGCGTTTCATACTCGCCTGTGGCAATCGTAATATACCGTACAAACAGGGACACCTTATTGTCCTCGTTTAAATTCTCCCACAGCAGGCTGGCAAACGCATCGATGTCATCCATGGTCTCCACCAGTTTGGGCTCTCCTTCAAAGCTTGGAAGCGGATTGCCGTCATGCATGTAGGTATGGATAAAATGGCCCTCGCCGGCAGCAGGATTCTCATAAGCAAATGTATAGCGGCAGCAGGACTCAGGATTTCCATTGCTGCTTTTTAAGATGGACATGGCATAATTGTAGCCGCCTGCTTCCGAGGCATCACCGTCAGAGTTTCCCCGTACATGCATAATTCCGGAGATCCGTGGGGTATAGTTGGGGCTGTCCGGTTCAAACTCACGGCTTCTCAAAGACTGTTCAAAGGTCATCTGCCTGTCCATGCCCTCGTAGATCGTATCCGTCTGGTCACCATTGGTCACAATCGTCTTGTTTCCCAAAACCCGGACCGGTGCATAGATGATCAGGCTGGGGTCCGTAAGCTTTGACGGATCAAACGCCTGAGTACGGATTCCCTCTCCGTCCTCCACAAATACGCGGTTGCGGCTGTTCTCGCTTCTTCCCATAATAAAATAAGCGGTAACCGCCTTTTTCCCATCTGGCGTTTTTCCGATGATAATCCCTCTTCCCGGATAGGAATTGCCTCTCAAGTCGTCCTTCAGTGAAATCATGTTCATCTTCTTTCCTCCTCAATCGTGGTGACGTCCGAAATCAGGACGCAAAAAACCGCCTGGATACCCCAAAGCGGTGCCCAGGCGGTCGGCTTTAACTGTAACGTGCTCCCCGTGGTGTTTCTCCACTTATCCGCCAGTCGCACGTACCTCTTCAAACATCATATAATATTCCTGTTTGAATTGCAAGTATTTTTTCCTGTACCTGTGCTCTCCCGGCAGCAGGCATTTCCGCGGCGGTCCGGCGGTGATGACGACGATCCGCCCACTTTCTATTCGTTGCGGATCGCTGCCAGAGGACTTAGCTTCATGGCGCGCAGCGCCGGGAAGAAGCCGGCTGCCATACCCACGAAGATGGCAAATCCAATCGCCGCTAATGAAAGCCACGGCGGAATTCTCGATAAATCGCCTTCTATTCCAACCAGAAACTGCCCCGATAAAAACTTGTTGGCAATAAAGGAGATTCCGTAACTCAGCAAGATTCCGATCACACCTCCCATGAAACCGATAAATCCTGATTCCAGAAGGAACATGTTCTTAATATTTCTCATATCACAGCCCAGTACCTTGATAATACCGATCTCCTTCGTTCTTTCATAGATGGACATCATCATGGTATTGGCGATTCCGATGGCAGCTACGAACAGGGAAACGGTGCCGATGCCGCCAAGTACTCCCTGTACCATGTTGGACTGCTTCTGTGACTGCTCCAGCCAGTCCATCTGGCTGGAGGCCTGAAATCCCATATCATTGATTATTTTCTGGACCTCACTTACATTTTTCATGTCGTCCACTTCCACAACCGCCTGGTCATAGATAAAATAGTTATAGGGCTTTCCCTTCTTATTCGTCGGCTGATCCGGAATCGGATTCTTTTTAAACACCTGCTTTAACTGTGCTTTCAGTATATCAATATCCACATAGACGCTGAAGCTGTAGTTATTATAATCTTCGCCGCCTACCATCGCCGCAGTTTTCAGCATATATTTTTTAGGCGCCCTCACAGGGTTTTCATCATCCGCAGAGGATCCGTTCTGGCTCTGGTAATATGCATTCGTATCGAAAATCACAAACATGGGCCGGTTCATAAAATCAACATCCGGTGCGTCTGCCGGGTCGTTAGAGAACATGTATACATTCCCTCTCGACTTTGGATTGTGAAAACGCATGGGAATCTGGTTTCCCACCACCATCTCCAGTTCCTGACTGTCTGCCGCCGGAAGACTTCCTTCCTTTAAGGGTATATTTTTCATATACTCTCTCGTAACACCCGTTAAGTTGACGTTCGCCTGATAGACGCCCTGTTTCATAATGACATAAAAATTCAGGATGGGTGACACCGAAGATACGTGGTTAAGCTTTCGAAACTTTTCAATTACTTCATCCGTCATGTAATTGGGCTCTTTGCCGTCCTGTGTATTCCCTCCCCACATTGCATCCGAGTAGATTGATATCTCTGTCAGGCTCCCGTATGAGGCAATCTGTTCCATCGTGAGTTCATTCAGGCCGATACCCAGGGACACCATAACCACGATGGAAGCCGTACCAATTACAACTCCCAGAACGGTCAGGAATGTCCTCAACTTTCTTCGTCTTAAATTATTCACGCTCATGGAAAGCAAATCGCTAAATTTCATCGTCTATGTCCTCTTCTTCTGCTTCCTTCTTCTTTTTACGCTTCTTCAGGACCACTACCGCCGCTGCCGTTGCAATTACAAGTACCGCAATGATACCGGGGATTAAAAACTTCTGATATTTTTTAATGCCGGCTGGCTCTGTATCTGCCGGAAACGCTCCCATATCGTCGAGCATTCCATCCTCCGGCTCCATCTCCTCCGTGACCATCAGCGTCATCTCCTTCTCGATCGGATCGCTGACGACGCCGTTCTCATCCTCGTAGGTAATCAGAATTTTGACCTTGCCGTCATCTGTAGTAGGCGTCACGCCGCTCACCATGGCATCCACAGTCTTAGACTCTCCCGGCTTAATATTTCCCACATAGGAATCTGTCTGCTGAATGGAATCTCCCACAAATGTGACCATAACATTATACAGAAGCACCTTGCCCGTATTATTAATCGGGAACATGACATTGCTTTCCGCGCCCACCGACATCGTGTCAGGCATCACCTCAATCGTTCCTGTATTTAATCTGGCCATCTGCTTCACCGGAATATCAACGGTAACCTTTTCCTCCGCATTCTTATACTCCGGGCTGTCATACTTCTCGTTGATGGTTATGGCATATGTTCTCTGGTCTACCCACGCGCCTGCCCTCATGCGGATCTTAAGCTCCGTGCTCTGGCCCGCGGCCAGGGAATTCACCACAATGGAGGAAGAACCGGAATCCGTGGTAAATACAGCACTGTCCGTAACCTTTTCCGATTCCAGGGTGAACAGGATGTTGCTGGCCGCCACGTTCTCGGAAGCGTTCTTCATACGGAGTATCAGGTCGAATTCATCGCCTGCGTAAACCACCTCCGGATTCGTCTGGAATCCGTCGACGATCAGTCTGGCTCTCGTTCTGTCATTGGCATTGAACTCTTTCGTCTCCTCTTCCTTGTCCTTGTTCTGGACGTGAACGTAGAAAATGGATTCCGCTTTCTGAATGTCGCCCTCGGTACTGTCCCTGTATTCGATTGTAAAGGTAATGGGATAGTATCCGGTGTACGCTTCCTTGCGGATGGCCATGCTGTAGGAGACCTCCTGGGTCTCCCCGCCGCCGACCCGGTCAAAATGTCTCACATAGTTACCGTCGTTGATGTTAAAGGGGAATTTTGTGCTGTCCGCGCTTAACCCCATACGCACGTTGACATCAAATGCCGTAATATTCGACGCGTTGCGTAAGTTTACGGTGAAATTCATCACATCCGGATACTGGCCGGACGGAGTGGACTGGTTTTCCCCCAGTTCGAACCGGATCGATCCCTCATCGTCTCCCGATTCCGTGGTTCCGCTGGATTTGGTGATCCAGACATTGATATGGTCCGTCGTGGCATCGCTGCCGTTTGCTTTCACGATAATCGGTACGGAATAATAGCCCTCGGCTATATCTCTTCTGACTCTCGCAGATAAGGAAACGGTCTTGGTCGCTCCCGCTTTTACAGAACCGATTACTTTGGCATCAAAGATGCTGGAGGTAATCTCGAACGGGAAGATGGAACCGTTATACCGGGTCTCTTCATCCGGGTCTTCCGCCGCGTCGTATTCGCTGTCCACCGCACTGTCGTCAAACCGGACGGATACGCCCTGTAAATCCTCGCTCCCCTTGCTGTTGTCAAATATCATGCTGATGGTCATATTCTGGCCGGTCTTTCCGGTTGGAGTCTTCTTGACGTCGAGATACTTATTCTTCTGTATCCCGTACTGCGCTCCCATCGTCTGAACCGGCACGGCCCCCAGCACTACCAGTACGGCAAGCAGCCCTGCCAGTACTCTGTTACCTCTCTTCTTCATTCTCTGTCTCCTCCTCGGTATCATCATGGTGTTGTTCTTCGATCTTGAAGATCTTGCCGTCTACAATATGTAACTGCCGGTCGGCAAACCCGGCAATATAATTATCATGAGTTACCATGACAAGCGTCTGATTCTGCTCCCGCACAATCTTCCTCATCAGCCCCAGGATCTCCTTCGTCGTCTTCGAATCCAGATTACCGGTAGGCTCATCTGCAAAAATGATCTGCGGGTCCACCGCCAGTGCTCTGGCAATACCCACACGCTGCTGCTGGCCGCCGGACATCTCGTTGGCCATATGCTTCATCTGCTTCTCCAGACCGACCAGCTTAATGTACTTTACCGCCTTCTCGTTCCGTTTCTTCTTGGGGACACCGCGGAACGAAAGCGGCAGTGCCACATTCTCTACGGCATTCATCGTCTGAAGCAGATTGTAGGACTGAAAGATAAAGCCCACATGCTTCCGCCGGAAAGCGACCAGCTGGTTCTCAGTCAGCTTCTCAATATGTTTCCCGGCAATGACAATCTCCCCCTTCGAGGGCTTCTCCAGACCGGCCATCATATTAAGAAGTGTGGACTTTCCAGAGCCGGAAGGACCGACAATCGCACAAAATTCTCCCTTATATACCGTAAAGTCGACCCCTCCCAAAGCATAGACCTTGGTATCGCCGACTTTATATACTTTGTAGAGATTTTTCACCTGAATCATAGGTATCTTCTTACTCTTCTCTTCCCTGTTTTCTTCCGCCAAAGCAGATACCTCCTCGCTATGAGCACGTAACGCGGCTCCTTTTCTCATACTGCCATTATACAACAGGTTTGCCATCCGGTCTTCCTTATTTTTCTTAAAGTTCCTTAAATATTCCTTACAGGCACTTTTTTTGTAAAAAAGTATGGAAATATTTTAAGAGATACTATATAATGGTGAAAGAATTCAGCAGCCCTGCTGCCATACCATTTTGGATTCACTTCCAGAATGCGGATTGAAAAACAGACAAAGGAGATTCTTATGAGACATTTATTAAACCCATTAGACTTTAGTGTGGAAGAAACCGGTCAGCTGCTCGATCTGGCAGACGATATTGAACATCACCTTTCGGAATATTCCCACGTATGTGACGGTAAAAAATTAGCGACGTTATTTTATGAGCCAAGTACAAGAACTCGTTTGAGTTTTGAAGCAGCCATGTTAAATTTAGGTGGCAGCGTACTCGGCTTTTCTTCTGCCGATTCCAGTTCGGCAGCCAAAGGCGAGAGCGTGGCCGATACGATCCGCGTGATTTCCTGTTACGCTGATATCTGTGCCATGAGGCATCCCAAGGAAGGCGCTCCGTTAGTAGCAGCCACACACTCCGGCATTCCGGTGATCAACGCCGGTGACGGCGGCCATCAGCACCCAACCCAGACGCTCACGGACTTACTGTCCATCCGCTCTTTAAAAGGCCGGCTGCACGACTTGACCATCGGCCTCTGCGGCGATTTGAAGTTCGGCCGTACCGTCCACTCCCTGATCAACGCTCTGGTCCGCTATGAGAACATTAAGTTCGTCCTCATCTCCCCACCGGAGCTGCGCGTTCCCGAATACATCAGAGAAGACGTATTAAAAGCGAACAACATCGAGTTCGTGGAAATGGACAGCCTCGACGAGGCCATGCCGTCTCTCGACATTCTCTATATGACCCGCGTACAGAAGGAACGTTTCTTCAACGAGGAAGATTACATTCGTTTAAAAGACTGCTACATTCTCGATAAGGACAAAATGAAGCTGGCCAAGGAAGACATGTACGTTCTTCACCCGCTTCCCAGAGTCAACGAAATCTCCGTCGAAGTAGACAACGACCCGAGAGCCGCCTACTTTAAACAGGCCCAGTACGGCGTATACGTGCGCATGGCCCTTATCATGACATTACTGGAGGTAGAAAAACCATGTTAAATATCAGCGGATTAAACGAAGGCATCGTATTAGACCACATTCAGGCCGGCAAGAGCCTGGACATCTACTATAACCTGGGACTGGACAAGTTAGACTGCCAGGTTGCCATTATCAAGAACGCAAAGAGCAGCAAGATGGGACGCAAGGATATCATTAAGATTGAGGGTGGCCTGGACCACATCGATCTCGACATTCTCGGCTATATCGATCACAATATTACGGTTAACATTATCCGCGACAATCAGATTGCGGAAAAGAGAACCTTAAAGCTTCCGAAAAAGATTACCAATGTCATCCACTGCAAGAACCCGCGCTGCATCACCTCCATCGAGCAGGAACTGCCGCATATCTTCTATCTGGCCGATTCTGAGACGGAGACCTACCGCTGCATGTACTGTGAGGAAAAGTATTCCAAATAACCATTGGAAATAAAAAAGAATCATGACAGTGCTCACATCAGTCTGTCATGATTCTTTTTTCGTTTATTCCGGTTCTTTCAGCTTTTTATTCAGTTCCTTCGTCTCAGCCAGGCGTACGAGAAATATGGCCACATAAATAATCACATAAATGATGATAAATGCAGGAAGCATCACCCTTGCGCTGGAGATCCAGTCCGAGGAGTAGTGAAGAAATGTCCCAACCGTAGCAGCCAGAGTAAAACAGAGACAGAAATGGATTACGGTGCGGATCAGAAGATTGCCAAAATCCATGCACATAATCTGGGAAATAACGGCAAACAGTGCAGACGCCGCCACCCAGACCAGCACTTGTTTTAGCGTCGCGTCCATTCCACCCATGGCGGCCATGGTTACCGTACACACGACAGCCCCGATCCCAATTCCAGTAAATATACTGATTAAAAACTCTTCGAAGCGTTTCATATTATCGTCCCTCCATAATATATTTTCTAAAATCCTTCATGTAGTTTCTGGAAATAAGCAGCTTTGTCTTTCCATCTTTTAAAAATGCGGTATAGTTGCCGCTGAACTCCACCTCCACAAAAGCAACCATGGCAGTGTTGATGACCGTGCTTTTGCTGATCTGAATAAATCCTCTGTGGCGAAGCTGCCTGGCCAGCTCATAGAGCCTTCCTTTTGCCTCATAGACTCCGGATTCCAGATAGGCATTGACCTTTCCGCCCTCCGTGAGAAAGTAACAGATCTCCTCCGGCTTAAAAAAGTATTCCTTTTCTTCCGCATACAGCGGGATCTGGGATATGCCTCCCGCTCCGCCTAAAAGCTCCAGCAGCTGCCTGACCTCCTCGCTTCCGCTCCGTCCCCGTATGATGACCTCCGGTTCTTCCATATCCCCCGGTTCGATGATAATTTTCATACTCTGCCTCCCTTCTGATGTCATTGTATACCAGCCTCTCTGATTTGTCTCAGAAAATGCAGTGAGTGGTAATTTTTTGCCAGTAAGATGCCAAAAATCCTTCTTCAATCTTTCTTCACGACAGAAAAATGCAGCTGGCCGGAGAAGATATGACCAACTGCATGGAACCTGTTCTCTCTATAATCACGTCTGAACCTCTGTTTTGCGGTGCTTTCCGGCATTCCAGAACTGAAGAACCAGAGTCGCCGCACCGCTGACGGCCAGAAAGCCATAGAAGCTGATTCCTCTGCTCAGCATCATCATGGGAAACAAATGATCTGCAGCAACCATTCCGCTGTATAAGATCATAAAGCTGCCCTCCGACGCACCGACCGACCCCGGCAGCGGAACCGCGGTTACAGCCAGGCTCAGTATGGCCTGGACCGCCAGGAATTCAAGCGGCTCCACACCTCTGATCCCAAGAGCCAGACAGGCAAAATACGGGATCAGAAACAGCGCCGTCAGCCTAAATGCAGTTAAAATCATCACTTTGACAAAAACCTGCGGATATTTGCGAAAGCATTCACCGCCCCGGCTGTACTCATCGATCAGATGCTCCGCTTTCCGCTCCAGCTTCCTTCTGTCCTTTATGATTCTCAGTTTCACGGCTATCGAGATTCCTGTCATGGCAATGCGCTCTACCAGAGCCCTTTTTAAGATCACCAGAAGAATTCCCAGAGAGCAGAGGCCGTTTACGGCTATCCCGAACACGAGCAGCCACTTGATCAGCCGTCCCTGGCTCTGCACATAAGGATACTTGAGAATTACCATGACCACGCCATACACCAGAACCATCAGCTGGTATACCGCGGCCAGAGTCAGAAGGGAAAAGGAACTCTGCGCAAAACCGAATCCATCCCGCGTCATATAGTAAAGCTGCATGGGCTGGCCCCCGGTCGCAGACGGGGTGATCGCGCTGAAATAGAAATCGGCAAACGAATACCCTGCCGACCTAAGAAACGGAACCTTCGTCTGAAAAGCTCCCATCAGGGTTCTGATACTCTCCGCCTCACAGATCAGATAAATGGCCATACAGGCCGCGCCAAGCCCCACAAATCTCCAGTCTGCCCCGGAAAAAACTTCATACAGCGATTCCGGCGAATGGTCCTTAAACAGAATATGAAACGTCATAAAGGACAGTACCGCCAGAACAGCCAGACAGATCATCATCTGCCTCTTATGCATTCTCTTTTGTTTCAATATCGTCACACCCTTCCAGGATTCACTGAATACTACTATAGTCCTTAAATATTAAAATCCTGTGAGGATTTTCTAAATATTTCTTCAAATTTACTGTTTCCCGGTCAAACAGAAAAAGCCTTCTGCCGCATGAACCTGCTGACATATCATGCAGGCCCGCATGGCAAAGGGCTTTTTCATTTATATTTTGAGTAAGACGATAAGCCGGGTTATGTCGTTGAATGGCCATCTATCTAGGCCTGCCGTCGCCGGCAGGCTCAAGCAACCTACCCGAGAGCAGACGGGCCGCCTTATGCTCTCTGTTCGGTCTTGCTTCGAATGGGGTTTACATGGACCCCTCCTGTTGCCAGGAGAGCGGTGGTCTCTTACACCACCTTTCCACCCTTACACTTACGCGCCGGTGAGACGCGCAGATGCGGTATATTTCTGTTGCACTTTCCCTGGAGTCGCCTCCGCCAGACGTTATCTGGCATCCTGCCCTGTGAAGCCCGGACTTTCCTCATCTGCAGCCTTTCGGCATCACAGCTGCGGCCATTTGTCTTACTCAAAACGTTGTTAGTTTACCATAGATTTGCCTTTTTGTAAAGAAAAGCCGGCAGAAATCTTTTCGCAGTTCAATTCCGGCTGCAGCTCAGGCCCTATCCGTTTATCAGCCCGCACAACAGCATCATCAGCGGAATCGTCACGATGGAACTGGCCGTGGCAAGGCCGAATATCTCCGAGGCGTAACCGGAATTCCGGTGGAATTTCAGGGCAAACAGCGTGCCTGTGGTTGCCGTAGGGCAGGCTGTTGCCAGTACGACCACCGTAGTGACCATGTCATCGAGACGGAAAGCCTTCAGCACCAGAAGGACGACCGTTGGGATAATGAGCAGACGTATGGCACAGATATAATAGATCTGTACCTTCATAAGCAGGGCCTTAATGTCGCTGCCTGCAATGGACACACCGGCCACCAGCATGGCTAACGGCGTATTCATATCGGCAATGGCCGTAAGCGGCTCCAGAATAACGGCGGGAAAACGGATTCGCGCCAGGTAGCAGAACAGCCCCAGCACCACCGCAATGATACAGGGGGATCGAAGAGCCGTCAGGAATGACTTGAAATCCTGCTTTCCAGTCATCAGGATCACTCCGTGCGTCCATACCAGAATATTAAATACAGTGATGTAGGCGGTCGCATAGAAAACTCCGTCGGCGCCAAACAGTGCGCTCACCAACGGAATCCCCATAAAACCGCAGTTGGAATAGATCGCAGATATCCGTTCAACCTCCCAGTCCGTTCTTCCCTTTTTCACCAGAAAAGAAGCGAGCGTAATGGCCACTGCGTGGCTGACCGCCGCCATGAAGAATGCAGTCAGAAGCCCGTAAAGCTTCTCCGGATCAAAGGCCTGCTGGTAGGAGGTAAAAATAAGCAGCGGAGACACCAGAAGAAGCAGAATATCCGAAAACTTCTCATTGGTGTGTCCGCTAATCAGACCAATCCGGCAGCAAATCATCCCGATAAGCGCCATGACAAACATGACGCTTATTTTCTCCGCAGTAATAACAGCCAGTTCCACGTTTCCATCCTCACATTCCCATCAATTTTTCTTTTGTACTGCGTTCCTGCCGTCACACCCGGAAGCAGCTTCCTCCGATAAATTCCCGTATGATTGAGTTATTGGGAATCGTCTCGCTGTTTACCCCCAGGAAGTAATCCAGGAACTTAAGCAGGCGCTTGGCCTCCATATATTCTTCCGACTCCCTTGGAATCCCAAACAGAAGCGGTTCCGCATACTGCTTTAAAACCGCAAGTTCATATACCGTGGCAGAGTTAAACATCATATCGGCGGATTCCTGGAACGGAAAAATATACTGCTCTTCCCCGTGTCTTACCGTCGGCCACATACGGATCGTATCCTGGGCGGAGGCGCCTCTCGTCCTGGCATCCCGGACCATGCGGCGCAGCAGGCGGCAGTCCGTGGTGGGAATCCGGTTGTGTTCGTCAACGTTGAGCTGGGTCAGCGCGCTGACGTAGATGCGGAATTTGCTTTCCGCCGGAAGGGAATAGGAAAGCCGGTCATTCAAGCAGTGGATTCCCTCAATTACCAGGATATCGTCTCTTCCCAGCTTTAACATGTCTCCGTGGTATTCCCGCATTCCCGTCTTAAAATTATAGCGCGGCATCTCTACGGTATCACCGGCCAGCAGGGCCGTCATATCCTTGTTAAACTGTTCTACGTCCAGGCACTCCAGCACCTCGTAGTTATAGCTTCCATCGGGATTTTTCGGACTGTCCACCCGGTTGACAAAGTAATCATCCACGCCGATCGGATGGGGAATCATCCCCTGTGCCTTTAGCTGGATCGACAGCCGGTGGGAAAATGACGTCTTGCCGGAGGACGACGGACCAGCGATCATCACGAATTTTTTATCCCGCTCTTTCGTGACCTTTTCGGCAATCTCAGCGATCTTTTTTTCCTGAAGGGCCTCCTGAATCAGGATCAGTCTGCTGATGTCTCCCTTCGCGATCACCTCGTTCAGCTCCCCAACATGGGAGACATTCAGGCGTTCGCCCCACTTTACGCTTTCCTTCAGCACCTGGAAAAGCTTCTGTTTCTTCTCCGCCTCAAATACCGGGACCTCTTTGGGATTATCCTTCTGGGGCAGCATCAGCATGAAGCCGTCATCGTACAGAAACAGGTCAAAATACTTGATATATCCCGTATTCTGTACCATATAGCCATAGTAGTAATCTTCAAAACCGCCGATGCTGTAGATGTTGACGCGCGATACCCGGCGGTAGCGGAACAGACGTTCCTTGTCATACATGCGGTGTCTGTGAAACAGCTCAATGGCGTCATCCGTATTCTCGCTCCGCTTCATGATGGGGATCTTCTCTTCCACATACTCGTGCATCCGGGCCTTCACGCGGCCGATCAGTTCCTCTGTCAGCGTAAAGCTGCCGTGGGGTTCAATATAATAGCCTTTTCCGAGGGAAAAATCCACGGTAACCTTCTCGATCTTTTCCACTCCCACCACATCGTAAAATGCCTTCAGCATCAGGAAGGTAGCGCTCCTGTGGTACGTCTGGATTCCCGGCTGATCCCTGCCTGTGTAGAACTCCAGCCTGCAGTCAAATTTCACTTTTTTATGAAGCTCCCGGAGCTTTCCGTTTATCCGCACCAGCAGAATGTCGTCCTCGTACTGCGGCTGATATTCCTCCGCGATCTCCAGGTACGTCGTCCCGTTGGGATATTCCTTTGTTACATCACCGATTGTTACGAATGCCATCTGTTACCTCCTTGTTGGTTCCCCGTTGCCTGCGGCGGGGGGCTTTGAATGTACCAGGCTGTTAAAGCACGGCCGCCGGAAACGCCGCTGCCGCTTTATGGATCTCCAGGCGCCCTCCGAATTCACGCTCCAGATAATCAGCCATAAATCCGATAAACAGGTGCTCAAGACCGTAATGCCCCGCATCCAGAACAGTCAGATGATTGGCTGCGGCATCGATCCCCTCATGATGCCCGATATCGCCGGTGACGAGCACTTCGGCTCCGGCCTTCTCCGCAAATGCAATAGAGCTCTTTCCCGATCCGGGGGCAATCGCCACACGCGTTACCGTCTCTCCTGCCGCATGTTCTCCGTAAACGGTGATAAACGGCAGATGAAACCGCTCTTTGACCAGCAGCGCCAGTTCCTTTACCGTCATTGCGGAAGGAAGAAGCCCCACTTTACCGATCCCGTATTCGACAGGCCTTCCGTCTGTCTCCATGGTTCCGGCAACCTCCAGGACACGCGTCTCCGACAGTCCCAGCCGCTCTGCCGCCAGATCGGCCATACAGCCGGGAGCAGCGTCAAAATTCGTATGCATAGCGTAATAATTCACATTGTACTGAATTAATTCCATCACCCTGCGGGCTATGAAGTCATCGTCATTGACCTTCCTAAGCGGTTTAAAAATAAGCGGATGGTGTGTGAGTAAAAGATCCGCCCGCATCCGGACGGCTTCCTCCACCACCTCGTCTGTGGCATCCAGTGCGATTAAGATCCTGTGAATCTCCCGTTCCCGCCAGCCGACCAGCAGACCGACATTATCCCACTCACAGGCGCAGTCCGCCGGCGCCAGTGTCTCAAGCTTCTGTATCAGTTCCAAGCATTTCATCCTGTGCCTCCTTGTTCCAGGCCAGCTTTTCCATCATTTCCACGCGGCGTTTTAAGGCTGCGGGCGTATCGCTGTCCTTTAGTGTATCCAGAATCTGTTCCAGCTGTTCCTGTTCTTTCTTCAGAAATTCTGCGAGAACAGGATTTTTCTGCCGGATCAGCCGGCTTCCATACAGGTAATGCGGTTCAGAGTCGTTTTCCCCGGATAAACCGCCCCGGGTCACCCCCATCACCGTATAGTATTTTCCATCTTCCTTCATCATAGTCTCCCGAACAATGGAAAATGACTCTTTTTCCAGGAAACGGCGCACTTTATCCAGTTCCGACTGCGGGGAAAGGACCCAGTATCCGATGGTCTCCCACAGGCTGCGTCCCGCCTCCAGAATATGTATGACCAGTTCACCCCCCATACCCGCGATCACGACACAGTCCGCTTCTCCCGGTTTCAGCCCTGTCAGTCCGTCGCTTAAGCGGACATCGATTCTGTTTTCGAGTCCGGCTTCCGCCACGTGTGCCTTAGCGCGCTCCAGCGGGCCTTTTCTCACATCCATGGCTACCGCGTGCTCTGCCAAGCCTTCTCTTACCAGGTAAATGGGAACGTAACCGTGGTCCGTCCCTATATCAGCAATGTTGCTTCCTTTGGGAACAAAGGAAGCAACCGTTTCTAACCGTTTTGACAGTTTCATATATACAGCTCCAATATCAATCGTCTAAATAGTCTTTCAGCTTTTTGCTCCGGCTCGGATGGCGGAGCTTCCGCAGAGCTTTGGCCTCGATCTGGCGGATACGCTCTCTCGTCACGTTAAACTCCCGGCCGACCTCTTCCAGCGTCCTCGGCCGTCCGTCGTCGAGACCGAACCGCAGGCGGAGCACCTTCTGCTCTCTCTCCGTCAGGGTATCAAGAACCTCCATAAGCTGCTCGTGAAGCATCGTAAAGGTAGCCGCGTCCGCCGGGACTGCCACCTGATCATCCTGGATGAAGTCACCCAGATGACTGTCTTCCTCTTCGCCGATGGGAGTCTCTAAAGAAACCGGCTCCTGGGATACCTTCATGATCTCCCTCACCCGCTCCACCGGCATGTCCACCCTCGATGCGACCTCCTCCGGCGACGGTTCTCTGCCCAGCTCCTGTAAAAGCTGCCTTGAAACCCGCACGAGACGGTTAATGGTCTCCACCATATGAACGGGAATCCGGATGGTACGGGCCTGGTCCGCAATCGCGCGCGTGATGGCCTGGCGAATCCACCAGGTTGCATAGGTGCTGAATTTATAGCCCTTCCTGTAATCGAACTTTTCCACGGCCTTGATAAGCCCCAAATTGCCTTCCTGGATCAGATCGAGAAACTGCATGCCGCGTCCCACATACCGCTTGGCGATGCTGACTACCAGTCTTAAGTTTGCTTCGGTCAGCTTCTCCTTGGCCAGTTCATCTCCCAGCTCAATCTTCTTGGCCAGTTCAATCTCATCGTCACTGGATAAGAGAGGAACCTTGCCGATCTCCTTTAGATACATGCGGACAGGATCCTCGACACTGATGCCCTCAGGAACGGAGAGATCGATGTGCTCCATATCGATTTCTTCCTCTTCCTCCAGCTCCTCCTCGATAAATAAGTCGGGATCCAGTTCCAAGTCTTCATCCTCATTGATCTGAAGAACGTCCACTTTATTCGTCTCCAGGAAATCATAGATCCGGTCCAGCCGGTCTGCATCCAGCACAGTGCCTGCAAAGAAGTCAAGCACTTCCTGGTTTTCCAGAACATTCTTTTTCTTTTTCGCCAGCAGAAGCAGCTGATTCAACTGTTCCTCAAATGCAGCCTGCTCTTCTGCGGCCCTCAGTTCTGCTTCCCTGGCCTCGTCCACCTTCTTTGATGATGACAGCTTCTCTGCCGTTCTCTTAACATTCTCGCCCATGTTCTTCCATCCTTCCACAGCTTGCCTATAGTGTTCACCCTAATCCAGTGAAATATGCAGATCCTTTAACGCCGCCTGTTCCCTGATGATTCTCTGCAGCTCCTCGATCCCGGCTGCATTGCGGCTGGCATAATCAAGGCTGTTCTTTTTCACCTTCATGATCGTTTCTGAAAATGCCTTCTTCTGTTCTTCATTATCCAGGGATTCTTTCAGGCTTGCATTAAAAAGTCCCGCAACCACCCGGTACTGTTCTTCATCGTTAATAAAATGATTCAGGATTTCTGCCGGGTTCAAATTCCCGGCGGCGTGTCCGTCAAATACCATCCTGGCAACCTGATGGTACAGATCTTCAATAAAATCATCGGGAGTGATAATTCCCTCTATCTTGTCAAACAGGAACGGATTCTCGATCAGCCATGTGAGGAGAAGCCTTTGGGACTGATTTTTCCCGTCTTCCCTGTCCTTTTTCTTCTTGACAGACGTGCTTTCTTCCTCCTCACGGGGAGACACCGGCCCCAGTCTCGCCCCCATGCGGTTTACCAGGCGCTTTAAGTCCTCGTAATTGATAAAAAATTCCCGCGACACAGCTTCTAAATAGTTGTCCCGCTCCAGGGCTTCCGGAAATTCACAGAGCTTCTTTGCCACCTGATTATAGAATTCGGTCTTCTGCTCCGGATCTTCCATCTCGTAGTTTCTTTTCAGCACATCAATTTCGAATAAAAAGCTGTTTCTCGCCTGTTCGATCCGCTCACGGAACGCTTCGGCCCCCATGTTCTTGATAAATTCATCAGGGTCTTTGTACGGCTGCATGTTCAGCACCCGGATGGATATGCCGACATCGCGCAGAATCGGGATCGCCCTCAGAGCGGCCTTCGTCCCCGCTCCGTCGCTGTCGTACGTCAGAACCACCTTATCCGTGTAGCGCTTTAAGAGCGCCGCATGCTGCGTCGTAAATGCCGTTCCCAGTGACGCCACCGCATTGGTGAAGCCGGCCTGGTGCATGGCGATGACATCCATATAGCCTTCGCAGATCAGTATGTATTTTTCCCTGGAAAGTCTTGCATAGTTCAGACCATAAAGATTCCGGCTTTTATCGAACAGCTTCGTCTCCGGAGAGTTTAAGTATTTCGGTTCCCCGGCCCCCATCACGCGGCCGCCGAAACCAATGACGCGGTTGTTCACATCCATGATGGGGAACATGACGCGGTTCCAGAACTTGTCATGGGCTCCCCGTTCCTCGATGGTGACCAGACCTGTCTCCTTTAAGATCCTGTCGTCGTATCCTTTTGCCCTTAAATACCGGTATAAATCGTCACTGGTCTTATTGGCAAAACCAAGTCCGAAATGGCGGATGGTATCGTCGGACAGCTGCCTGTCCCTCAAATACCGGTAGCCCGCCTCCCCCTGCGGATTGGTGAGCTGGTAATAGTAATAATTCGCCGCCATGCGGTTAATCTCCAGCAGGGCCGTCCGCAGATCCGCAGCCTCCTTCGCTTCTTTGCTGTACTCCTGCTTCGGAAGCGCCACACCGGCCCTGTCGGCCAGCATCTGAAGCGCTTCCATAAAGGAATAATTCTCATATTCCATCACAAACGTAATCACATTGCCTCCGGCGCCGCAGCCAAAACAGTAATACATCTGTTTGGAGGGCGACACGGAGAAGGAAGGTGATTTCTCATTGTGAAACGGGCAGAGTCCGAAGTAGTTGCTCCCCTTCTTCTGCAGCTTCACGTATCCTGAAATCACATCCACGATATCGTTTTTCATCCTGACTTCTTCTACTACTTCTTCCGGATATCGCATGAAATTTCACACCTCCCTGATTCCCTTAACTGTCAGATATCCTTCCAGGCCTTTGGGACGAACAGCTCTTCGAACTTGTCGATGGCGTAGCTGTCACTCATCCCCGCTATGTAATCGCATACCACGCGTTCACGGTTTTCATGGCGTACATCCATCAGATAATGGTATTCCGCCGGGAGCTTATCCGTATGCTCCATATAATAGTTAAACAGCATCACAATGAGATGCTGGGCCTTTCCTTCTTCCGCCTTGGGTACGTCGCTCCGGTATACGTTCTCGAACATCCAGGTGCGGAGCCCCTGCATGGCTTCCTCCATATGGGGCGACATGATAATCTCCGGCTTCCCGATGCTTCCCAGGATAATATCATGTATCAGATTATTCAGACGCTCCCGTACGCTGTGTCCCAGGACATCCGTAAAACACGCAGGCAGATCTTCCTCCACAAACATCCTGGCGCGGATCGCATCGTCGATATCGTGATTGATGTAGGCGATCTTATCGGACAGCCGTACAATCTTTCCCTCCAGCGTAGACGGTCTTCCGCTCGTTCTGTGGTTTAAGATGCCGTCGCGGACTTCCCAGGTTAAATTAAGGCCTCTCCCGTTTTTTTCCAGAACCTCCACCACCCGGACGCTCTGCCGGTAGTGGGCAAATCCTTCCGAGCAGATCTTGCCCAGAACCGCCTCCCCGGAATGGCCGAAGGGCGTATGCCCCAGATCGTGCCCCAGTGCTATGGCCTCTGTCAGATCCTCGTTCATACGCAGCGCCCTGGCAATGGTCCTTGCAATCTGCGCTACCTCCAGAGTATGGGTAAGCCGCGTCCGGTAGTGGTCGCCTTCCGGCGCCAGAAAGACCTGTGTCTTGTGCTTCAGCCTGCGAAATGCTTTACAGTGAATAATCCGGTCACGGTCACGCTGATAAACGGGCCGTATGTCACACGGTTCTTCCTCTCTGTCCCTTCCTTTCGAATTCCTGCTGAGTGAGGCGTAAGGACTTAACGTTTCTGCTTCCCAGGATTCCGTAGATTCCCTGATATTCATGAGTCACCTCCATCCTGTCTCAATCATCCGGCCCTCCGCCTTAAGCGGCGGAAGGATCCTCGCTTATTCCATTAAATAAAAACCCAAAGTTATGTTACATTATATCATATTTTCAGTAACTTTAATACCCTATATTTAATGTTTTTGATTTTTTGCGATGGATGCCGCGCCATGTTCTTCCTCATGCGATTCAGCATTTTTAACGAAAAAAAGGAAGAAGCTCCCACGGAAAACCAGGTGCCGCTAAAAGCCCTGAATTCCATGGGAGTTTCCTGTTTTATTTATTCTTCTTTTCCATACATAATGATTCTGCGGCCTCTCCGATCCCTTCGCAGAACGTCGGATGCGGCATGATCACCGCTGCCAGATCCTCGGCCGTCAGTCCCTTTGAAACAGCCAGTTCCAGTTCGCCGATCATATCGGTTGCTCTGGCGCACATGAGCCCGGCGCCCAGGATGCGGCCGGTATCCTTTTCCGCGACTATTTTTAAGAAGCCGCGGTCCTGCATGGACAACACGGACTTTCCGTTTACGGACATAATATATTTTCCCGTAACAGCCTCTATGCCGGCGGCTTTTGCCTCGTCGGCGGTGAGGCCGGCACAGGCAATCTCCGGATCGGTGTAAACGCAGGATGGGATTACCGCCATGTCTTTTCCCTTCAGTTCCGGGAACATGGCTGAAACTGCCCGGTAGCCCTCGGCAGAGGCCACATGGGCAAGGCAGACGCCGCCGATGACATCTCCCGCCGCGTAAATTCCGGGGACAGAGGTCTCACCGCGCTCGTCGACCAGGATGCGGCCACGTTCCATTTTGATGCGTTCCTGCATTTCCCCGGAGAATAAACCGCTGTCGCAGGGACGGCGGCCGACTGCCGATAAGATCAGCGGAGCGGAGCACTCACAGGCCTTCTCTTTTTCCGTATAACGGCAGAGATACGTTCCGTCCCCCATCTTTTCAATCGAAGAAACCATGGCTCCGGTATGAATCTCGACGCCGCGTTTCTTCATAATCATCTTTAAGTTCTGGGAAATCTCTTTGTCCATTCCCGGCAGAATCTTGTCCATGGCTTCCAGTACCGTCACCTGACAGCCCAGATCATTATAGACGGTTGCAAACTCCATGCCGATTACTCCGCCTCCTATGATTATGAGACGGTCCGGAACTGTCTCCTCCTCCAGAATCCCGGTGCTGTTTTTTACACCAGGCAGATCCATGCCGGGAATGGGAAGGGACGATGGCTCAGAACCGGCTGCCAGCAGGATATACTCTGCGGTAAGCTCCTCTCCTTCCGGCATAACCTTTACCAGATGATCTCCGCAGACCACGCCGTTCCCCCTGTATAAGTCGATCTTCGCGGCTGCCAGCTGCTTCTCGATGCCGGCGCGTAATTCTTCCACCACGGCATCCTTCCGCTTCTTCAGTTCGGCCATGGAAACGTGCATGCCCTCCGTATGAAGGCCCGCCGCCTCTGTCTTCTTAACCTCCCGGAAAAGGCCGGTGGTGTGAAGATACGTTTTCGTAGGAATGCAGCCACAGTTTAAACACGTGCCTCCCACGTGGGACCGCTCGATCACGGCCGTTCGTTTTCCCGCCTTCGACGCATAAAGAGCCGCCATATAGCCTCCCGGCCCCGCGCCGATTACGATGAGATCGTAGTGTTTTTCCATCCAATCCTCCTGTATGGCTTTCTGCCAGTTATCTTTCTATCATATTGCAGATCACGTCCTGTAAGTCCCGCCGCATCGTCTCCTGAAGGAGCGTTACACAGGATAGGGCACTGAAACGGGCCGCGGCCGCATTCCTGCTCCAGACCATGCCGCTCAGAGCCTCCTCCGCGGCCTTTATAAAGTCTGTGTCCAGCGCATCGGACCAGATCTTTGCTTCCCCGACGCGGCCCTGTTCCACAAGAACCAGTACCTGGACTTCCCCCCACGAAAAACGGGCTGCGGACTCGTCACTGAACGGAATCTTCCTGCCGTATTTCCAGTCCCAGGAGGCAAAGCGCGCGGTCCGCTCTGCTGCTTCACTTTCGTCCATGCGTTCCGGCGGAAACGGTCTGACGGGAAGGCCATAGACCTCACCAAAGCTTTCCTCCAGACATTGGCCCATGCGGCGGACCGTCAGATCCGGAACGAACTCGCATAAATTGGTTACACGGCTTCTGACGGAATCCACGCTTTTGGATTTCAGTTTTTCCCTGGAGACGTTTAAATAGTGGGCCATCTCTTCTTTGTCCACAGAGAGCAGAATGGTCCCGTGGTGACAGCAGAAGTCCCCGGTCTCATAGTATGCGTTGCCGGAAAACTTGCGGCCTTCTGCAGTAATATCGTTGCGGCCGGTCCGTTCCGCATGGATGCCCAGCTTTTTCACTGCCCGTAAGATGACCTCCGTCTGTTTTGTGACATCGTAGTTTTCTTTTCTTGTGATAAACGTAAAGTTTAAATTCCCCAGATCGTGGAACACGGCGCCGCCGCCTGACAGACGTCTTACCAGATGGCCGCCCGCCGCTTCCAGTTCTTCTCTGCGGCATTCTTTCCATGCATTCTGGTTCCTGCCTATGACTACGGTTTTCTCGTTCTGCCACAGGTAGAGAATGCACTCCTCTTCTTCCACATGGTACAGCAGATACTCCTCCATGCCGAAGTTGGGATAGGGGTACGTCCCCGGCCCATGAGCCAGGCTCAGAAGGCGGATCACGCCTCTTCCCTTTCTGAAGCTTCCTCTCCGAATGCGTAATGAAGTTTCGGATTTCTGGCCGCATTTACCTCATCCAGACGCTTCACCAGGGTGACATGAGGAGAATTCCGGATATATTCCGGATCGCGCTTCGCCGTCTCGTAAATCTCATGGAACACGGAGATCAGTTCATCCAAGTTCTCCTTTGATTCTGTCTCAGTCGGTTCTACCATCAGAGCCTCGTGGACAATCAGCGGGAAGTACATGGTCGGCGGATGGATTCCGTGGTCCAGAAGGGCCTTGGCGATGTCCATGGCCGTCACCTCCATCTCTTCCTTTTCCTGCTCCAGACTCATGACAAATTCATGCATGCACGTCTGTTTAAACGGCATGTGGTAATCGTCCGAAAGCTTGACTCTGACGTAATTTGCATTTAATACCGCGTTTCTGCAGGCGTCAGCAATGCCGTCGGGTCCCAGCGTCAGAACATAGGAAAGTGCTTTCACCACCACAAGGAAATTGCCGCAGAACTCTTTTACCATTCCGATGGACTGCCCGTAAGGCGCCGTACAGAGCACTCCATCCCGTTCCACCACCTTCCGTCCCGGCAGGAACGGTTCCAGGAATTTCTTGCAGCCCACCGGGCCGCTTCCCGGGCCGCCGCCGCCGTGAGGCGTGGAAAAGGTCTTGTGCAGATTTAAATGAACCACGTCGAAGCCCATGTCTCCGGGCCTTGTAATTCCCATGACCGCGTTAAGGTTTGCTCCGTCATAATAGCAGAGGCCGCCTGCGTCATGGACAATCTTCGTGATCTCTAAAATATTCGGGTCAAAGAGCCCTACTGTGTTGGGATTGGTCAGCATAAGGCCTGCGGTATCTTCTCCGACAGCCTCCCGAAGCTTCTCCAAATCCACAAGACCGTCGGCTGTGGATGGAATATTGATTACCTTGTAGCCGGCCATGGCCGCGCTGGCCGGATTCGTTCCATGGGCGGAGTCCGGAACGATGATCTTCGTCCGTTTCTCATCTCCACGGCTCTCGTGCCAGGCACGGATCAGCAGCAGTCCTGTAAATTCGCCGTGAGCGCCTGCCGCCGGCTGGAACGTCATGCTGTCCATTCCGGTTATCTCGCTGAAAATCTCCTCCGCCGTTTTAAGGACCTCCAAGGCACCCTGAACAGTGGATTCCGGCTGCAGCGGATGAATTCCGGTAAATCCCGGGAGGCCGGCTATCTCCTCATTGATCTTGGGATTGTATTTCATGGTGCAGGAACCGAGGGGATAGCAGCCGTCATTGACACCATGGGTTGCTTTTGCCAGCTCCGTATAATGGCGGCTTATGTCATTTTCCGATACCTCGGGAAGGCGCAGCGGAAGCTCCCTTCCGTGTTCCGGCATCACATACGGCACATCGGATGACGGAAGAATCTGGCAGTGACGCCCATGTACGCTTCGTTCAAATATCAGTTTCATGCGCAGCACACCTCCTTTACGAGACAGGCCAGACGGTCCATCTCCTCCTTCGTATTCATCTCTGTCGCACACCAGAGTATGCGTCCGCCCGGTAAAGGCAGACCGCCTAAGAACCCTTCTTCCTCCAGCCTGGCAGACAACTGCTCTGTATCTACAGGGCACTCTGTCACAAACTCGTGGAAAAATGGCTTGTCATAGACCGGCTTCAATCCGGCTTCTTTCAGTTTTTCTCTCAGATAATGGGCTTTTGAGGTGCACTGGAGCGCCGCCTCCCTAAGCCCCTGCGGTCCCATCGCTGACAGATAGACGGAGGCCGTCAGTGCGCACAGCGCCTGATTGGAGCAGATGTTGCTGCCTGCTTTTTCCCGGCGGATATGCTGTTCTCTCGCCTGCAGAGTCAGAACAAAGCCCCTTTTTCCATCGGAATCCACCGTCTCACCCACAATACGGCCGGGGAGTTTCCTCATCATATCCCGCGTCGTCGCCATAAATCCCAGGTAAGGACCGCCGAAAGCCATAGGAAGTCCCAGCGGCTGTCCTTCTCCCACTGCGATATCGGCGCCGCATTCGGCCGGCGTCTTAAGAACCGCCAGGGAGATGGGATTACAGCCTGCAATCACCTTGCCGCCGGCTTCGTGAACCAGTTCCGATATGGCGGTTACATCTTCCAGAATACCGTAGTAATTGGGCTGCTGTACATAGAAACAGGCCACTGTCTCATCAAGCATCCCCTTCAGCGCCTCAAAATCCACGCTCCCGTCCATTGACGGAACCAGTTCCACGAAAGCACCTCTGCCGTGGCAGTACGTCTCCATCGCTGCCAGTACATCCGGATGTGCCGTGTCTGCCGCCAGGACTCTGACCCTCTTGCGCTCACGGCACATGAAGACACTCTCCGCAGCCGCAGATGCGCCGTCATAGACCGACGCATTGGCTGCATCCATCCCTGTCAGTTCACAGATCATGGTCTGGTATTCAAAAATAGCCTGTAGATTCCCCTGGCTGATCTCCGCCTGATACGGGGTATAGGCGGTGACGAACTCCTCTTTGGAGACCACCTCTTTTACAATAGCCGGTATGTAATGGCGGTACGCTCCCGCCCCGCGGAACACATGGTCGAACACGCGGTTTCTGCCCGCCATGGACGCCATATGCCGGTACAGTTCAAGTTCTGATCTGCCCTCCGGAACAGAGAGCCGTCTCTTTAGCTTCACGGAATCCGGCACACAGCCGAACAAATCATCGTAATCTTTATAACCGATTTCATCGAGCATTGCCTTCTGCTGATCATCGGTGCTGGATAAGTAAGACCCCATATGCATTCTCCTTCTGCTGTTCAAAATTCTTATTCTTTGACGAACTCCTCATATTCCTGTGCACTCATCAGTTCTTCTTTATCCTCAATGTCGGAAATGCGGATCATCCAGGCTCCGTACGGGTCGGAATTGATGCTCTCCGGACTGTCCAGCAGGTCCTCATTGATCTCCGCAACCACGCCGGTAACCGGAGAGTAAACATCGGAAACGGCCTTTACCGACTCCACATCGCCGAACGCCTCGCCTGCCGTCACCTCATCCTCCGGCTCCGGAAGGTTTACAAATACGAGATCCCCCATCTGGTCCTGGGCATAATCTGTCATACCGATCCTGGCTGAACCGTCTTCTAAGAACTCCACCCACTCGTGTGATTTTGCATACTTTAAATGTTCTGGATATGTCATTGTTTTTTCCTCCATTTTTGATTTTATTTGGTATGGTTATTTCACTCTTTTATAAAACGGCAGCGGGACGACCTCCGCTTCAATCCGGCGTCCTCTCACATCCGCCTCCACCTTTGTGCCTGGAACGGCATATTCTTTTTTTACAAGGGCCATGGCAACCGGGCATTTTAAATAGGGGACATGGGTCCCGGATGTGGTCACGCCGATCTCCCCGCCATCCGCATAGACGGTCTCATGTTCCCGGATAATGCCCCGGCCTGTCACCTTCAAACCGACCCTGGCCCGCGCCGGTTCTCCCTTCGCCTCGATAGCCGCTTTTCCGATAAAGTCTTCCTTTTTCATCTTCACGGCAAAGGAAAGTCCTGTCTCTATCGGTGTAATGGTATCATCCATCTCATGACCGTACAGAGGCATGGCGGCTTCCAGTCTTAAAGTATCCCGCGCTCCCAGACCGCATGGAATTAACCCTTCCTCTTTTCCGGCCTCCATCAGCGCTTCAAAAAGTTCCGGAGCCTTCCCGGCAGCCATGTAGAGCTCGTAACCGTCCTCCCCGGTATACCCGGTTTTGGAAATGATACAGCGGATTCCGGCCACCGGACGGTCTGCAAGGCAGGTATAGTATTTTACCGGCAGATTCGTTTCCTCCGTCAGTTTCAGAAGAATCTCCTTTGCCTTCGGCCCCTGGAGGGCCAGCTGTCCTATCTCCGCCGAGATGTCTTTTAATTCGGCGCCCGGAAGACTGTGGGCCGTCATCCATGCAAAATCCTTATCCTTGTTGGCTGCATTTACCACGATAAAATAGTGATTGTCTCTGATCTTGTACACAATCAGGTCATCCACCACGCCGCCCTCCTCGTTGCACATCGGGCTGTATCTGGCCTGGCCATCCGACATCCCCGTAAAGTCATTGGTCAGCAGATGGTTTAAATTGTCGAGAGCGCCTTCTCCCTCACACAGAATCTCTCCCATATGGGACACGTCGAACAGGCCGCAGGCCGTCCGTACAGCCATGTGTTCCGCAATGACTCCGGTCCCGTACTGCACCGGCAGGAGATATCCGGCAAACGGCACCATCTTCCCCCCATACTTTACATGAGTATCATATAAAGTCGTTTTACATTCCATGTTTTCCTTCCTCCAATCAAGATTGTTAAATTTTGAACACAAAAAAGGCATACAACGCAATTCGTTATATGCCCCGTCTTCGTACCTGAAAGATTACCTTCCTCTGTTACGGTTCCCTTCTCTGATCCAGTCTGTAAATGCACTGCGACCGGTCCGGGAAAACGCACAGCCGGAAAGCTGCCTCGTCGGTGGTGTCTGTCACCTTTCCAGAGTTTCGTCCAAATCCGGTCCTTTTGCCTGAGAGTTTTTCTCACCTTCGGCGCCGCCGCTGATCTGCGGTCTCTCCCGGATTCTTCAACCGAGTATTCAATTTACGAGTAAAGTATAACATGTTTATCCGGGAGCCGCAAGCGATTATTGTGCATATTTTCTAATATTTTCTAATTATTAAATTTTTTCCGGTGAACCCGCTTTATATCGGAATGCTGTCCGACAGGCACAAGGTTCCAAACCCCAGCTCCGGATTCGGCCACTGGGAATATCCGGGCAGATGCCTGGCGCCCCGCCTTAAATAAGCTTTTATTTTCTCGCCGTACAGAAACGGATCTCTTCCGTCCACAATCCCCCACTGCATCAGCAGCGCCGCGCTTCCCGTCACAAATGGCGTGGCAAAGGAGGTTCCTGTCACGGTCTCATAACCGCCGCCCGATCTGGCGGTAATAATTCCGACGCCGGGGGCGACCAGATCCGGTTTCACCTGACGCGTCATTCTCGTAAAACCGCGGCCGGAAAAATCGGCAAAAGACTGGTAGGCGTCATCGTAGGCTCCGACAGATATGACGCCCGCCGCCGTTGACGGAATGGTCAGTGTCGTCTCCGGCGACGGCCTTAAAAAACGGGTGGAACGGCTCAGTACACTGGCGGAAGGCAGCCAGAAATCAAAATTTCCCTCCACAATCTCTCGGGGGGTCAGACGGATCCTCCAGACCCCCTCCTCCAGGTAATTTTCTTTGGGAATAAAATCCAGATAGATCTCCTGCGCCACGCTGTAGGGTCCCGGTTTTCCGTAATAGAGGAGGATCGTCTGGTTCACAAACGGGATTGTCTGCGGCCCCAGACGGCTGCTGACCGGGCCGATGGTTTCTCCGGATGGCGTGATTAAGCTGATATCAAAGATATCCGTATAGGACTTCCAGAGCTGAACACTGAAGCTGGTCTGATAAGCCCCGACCGTCAGTTCCACCTCCTGCGGCTGGTTCATCACCAGCTGCCCGGCACTGTGACCGTCTCCCGCGCCTTCATTTCCCGTTCCCACCACAAACACCGTTTTTCCGTAATTGGATATATCGTTGAGAAATGTTTCCAGAAGACTGGTGCCGTCATGGGAACCGTACGTGTTGCCGAAGCTTAAATTGACCGCCACCGGCTGTCTCCTGCGCACGGCCTCTCTCACCACGAAATTGACTGCCCGCATCAGCTCCGTCGTTCGCGGAAAGCCGTCGCTCTTCGGCACACCCAGCTTAACCACCAGAAGCTCGCTCTCATAGGCGATTCCGCGGTACTGCCCGTTATTTTCCCTTCCGTTGCCCGCCGCGATTCCGGCCACAGCCGTGCCATGGCCGCTCGTATCCACAGAAGGTACAAGCGCTCGTGCGGCCGCCCGGCTCCCTGCTGCCAGCGCTTCGTTAATCTCCTCCTCCGTAAACACCCGGTTAAGCGTCTGGTCCCAGAGCATGACAATGCGGGTGTCTCCGTTCTCCTTCCGGAAATCGTCGTGGTAATAATCGATCCCCGAATCGATGATCGCCGTCAGAACGCCTCTGCCTGACAGGCTCCTGTCCCCCTGCTGCGCAATATTAATGCAGGAGGCTGCCTTTGCCTGGTTGATGGCAAAGAACAGCCTCTTTGGTTTTTCCACGTATTCGATTTGAGGCAGACTGCTGATATAGTCGATCTCCGATTCCGGCACCGTGAGAATCGCGTACTCATTGATCATCTCCTCCACGGTGACCCCGTGTTCTGCTGCCTCGTCAAGGCTTCCGGAATATTTGACGATCAGTTCCCATGTATTCTGGTCAGAATTATAGCCTACATTTAATGACTCTGATTTTTCCCGTTCCTCTTCCGTGGCGCTGAGCGCCAGGTTTAACAGATTTTCCAGCTTTTGGTTCTGCATATGCTTCCCGATTACTCTTTTAGTCTATCATACGCGTGACAGCATGGTCGTATTCGGGTTCTTTCCCGTCACTGGTCCCCTTCCTTTTCTGCTTCTCTGACTTCTACTCCCTGATAAAAGAACTGAAGAATCTCCTCATAGCTCTTTCCCTCCGACGCCATAGCCTGGGCCCCGTTCTGGCTCATGCCGACGCCGTGGCCATAGCCGCCGCCGTAGATATGGAAGGTGGTGATATTGTTATCATCCACGCCCTCATTCTCAATGGCTATATAGGCGCTGGGCAGAGATTCGATATCCTTCATGACAGCTCCGTCATTCTTCGTGATCTTCATATAAGGATTGCCAAGCTTTGCTCTCACCTGTCCCTCCCCGTTGATCGTCATAATTCCATCGGAGCCTTCCACACGCACCTTTTTCACTATGCCGCCCACTCCACGCTCGGTGACGGAAATATTCAAAATAGTTCCCACCGCAGTTATCTCCTCCTCCAGCTGCCGGTTGGTTACCGTAGTCTCCCACCGGTACATCGGAAAGGACGAATCATAGGATGGATACTCCTTATCTTTGATGAATGCTTCAAACGCCGCATTGGTGGACAGATTCAAAACACTTCGTCCGCCCTCCAGAAGACAGCCGTCCAGATACGGATACTTGGCCGGATCGCTTCCCCAGATGCTGCCGTCTGTCGTGTGGCCGCAGGAGGTGGAGAAATAAAACGCTTCAATGGGCACATCCTGATAGAACAGAAGCTTTCCGTATGTCTCCCGCACAGCCTGCTCCGTCTTATCTGAAGTCTTTAAGTTATTATACACCTGAAATCTGGTACTGTCGTCCACATGGGCGCCGTACTGGCTGTAGGCGTTGCTCTGAATCTGACGGTAGGCGTACGTCCTCGCACAGACCGCCTGGGCCTTTAGCGCCTCCATCTCATAGCTGTCAGGCATCTCACTGGGCACTACCCTGGTCAGATAGTCTTCCAGATACAACTCGTTAATCAGGGTAATCCCTTCGTTCTCCTTCCTGATCTCGATACTGCCGCTGTACGTTGGCGTTCCCAGGGAACGGCGGATGGAATTAACGGTTATGGTGTCGCCGGCCTCCACAGGGGTGACGACAATCCGGCCTTCCTTCAGCCGCTCATCCGACAGATCGATAATCACTTCGGCCTTCGCCGGTATCTGAACGCTCTCTTCCCCGCTTGCAAGGTTTAAGCCACTCTCCGCCGATAAGGTGACCGACGGATGGAATACAGACTGGAAATTCGTATTCATGATCATGACCCGGATGGTCTTCGCATCGAACTCCCGCATGGTCAGCGCCGCGCACAGCTTTCCATGCGCCACGACGAATTCCTGGATGTCGTAGCCGACGAGAATGTCCGAGACAGACTGCTCCTCGAACTGTCCGTACAGCTTATACACCTTGAAATCCTTATCCAGTTTAATCTTTCCGTAGCCTTCTATCTCAATGGAATCGTCCTTTACCGCCAGAACCTTTCCGGTAATTCTCTTTTTCTTCAGGGTTACCTTCTGAAGCTTCCCGTTCTTTAAAGACAAGTCCGCCAGATTATCCGCAAATTCCTCCGGCTGCCCCAAAGAGGCCTCCATGGGAAACGACCGATCGACAGTTCCCAGACGGACCGAAAACGTGTCTCCCTCACCGTGGGTAAGCCAGACATTCTTATAGGTGACGGAATCGCTCACCGGTTCCCTGACCGCGATCATCTCGCCGTCTTTTACCAGGACCTTCAGCTCCCAGTCTATGTAGCTGTCGAGGCTGATTCCCTCAAAGCGGAATTTGCCTTCGCTCGTATATGCGGTCCAGGCCGGAGCGCTCCTTATATTCATGGGCGTACCGTAAAGGAGGATATTCCGTTCCTTTATGCTGCCATCGTGATCCAGTTCTTTTCTGAGGCTGTCGTAAATAAACCACCAGTTATCCGATGGAAACGGTTTGCCCTGCTTCTTTTTTCCCACGCGGGCCGGTTCCCCCTGTCCCGGGGACAGCGCCTCTGCCAGTTCCTCCGCCTCCCGGTACGTCAGGTATCCCTGTACGTACTCCGGATCGGATGGGGTCGTGTCCGGAGATACATATCCGTTCACATAAAGATAGTTCAAATATTTCGCATACCAGTGATTCCTGTCTTTCTCCGTAAAATAGTTCTGCCCCTGCTCCTTAAGCAGCTGCTCACAGCTTTCGGCATCTGTCAAAAGAAGGGCGGCCGACTTATAGGCCGCCGCTCTCGATATCCCACCCGGCTTCGGTTCACTGACCAGGATGATGATAATTAAAATGAGAACCAGAAGAGGAATTCCGGCTGCAAATGCAATAAATTTCCTTTTATTCATGCGCTCCTCTTATCTCATATAAGTTTTCTTCTCTTCATCGATGTGTTTTAAATCCATGTAGTCGTTAGTATTAAGGGAGAGCTCTTTTTTCCTGAGAGCCCGGTTTACCAGCCCGGTAAGCATACTGTAGCCCACGGCAAAGGTGGGAACTGCAATGATCATACCGACAAATCCGAACAGACCGCCGAACAGCAGGATGGAAAACAGCACCCAGAAGCTTGGAAGCCCGGTAGACTGTCCTAAAATCTTCGGGCCTAAAATGTTGCCGTCAAACTGCTGAAGAAGTACGATGAAAATCAGGAAATACAGACACTTCATCGGGCTCACCAGAAGAATTAAAAAGGCGCTCGGGACAGCTCCGATAAACGGGCCGAAAAACGGAATCACATTCGTCACGCCCACGATCACGCTGACCAGCAGTACGTACGGCATCTTCATCCAGTTTAAGCAGACAAAGCAGATAATGCCGATAATCAGGGAATCCAGCAGCTTACCCGTAATGAAACCGCCAAACACCCGATGGACAAAACGGAGTTCCTCAATAAACTGGTTCGCCATCCGCAGCGGAAGTACACTGTAAATGATCTTCTTTCCCTGTGCGGAAAGAGTCTCTTTTATGTTTAACAGGTATACCATAACGATAACGCCGATCAGAATGTTCTTAAGCGCCAGCACAACACTTAAAAGACCGCTGGAAAGACCGCTGATTACCGTCGACACGTTCGGTACCAGGGAGGTGGTCAGCCAGTTTTCCAGCTGATTGGTCACCTCGTCGTACATCGGGATTACCTTCTGTTCCAGAGACGGATTATCCTCCAGAAGCTTCTGAAGCCACAGCGCCAGGTTGTTAATATTCTCCCCCAGCCCTTCCTGCAGCGTCATAATACTCGTATAAATCTGCGGAATCACCATCCAGAACAGTCCCGCGACAATCACAAAAAGAACGATCAGGCTGACGGCTGTCGCTCCGGCCTTCGATAATCCCCTGATTGTCTTTTCCTTTTTTATGCCCTTCGCAATCCATCCTTCAAGAAGGCTTCTCGTCCTGTTATAAATCGGAAGAAGCAGATATGCCAGGACCGCACCATAGATCACCGGCATCAGGATGCCGATAAATGCTTTAAGTCCCGCCTTCATCACCTGAAATCGTGTAAGAAAAAAAGCAAACGCGATACTCAGCGCGATCACCGCCAGCGCGGTTACTCCCCAGCATATATAATTCCTGAATTTCGTTTCCTTCATATTATTCTCCTGTATTTTTAAGATAAGGGCACTGCCCTATGTATACATTATCATACTTTTGTAAAAAGTTAAAGCAGCGATTTCTCGCTGCTTTTTTCTTTTGTAACCCCAAAATGCCGGTTCTTACTGTTTGACGCCTAGCCTTGCTAGGTGGGCGACCTCACTTAAGCTTCTGCCTTCCACTCAATAAAGGAGGCCTGACATCCGCTTAAAAATATTGGAATCCCGAATGTCAAAATGTAGGTTCAAAGTAGGTAAGAGTATCGAACATTCCAGGAATTACAATTCATCTTATTTTTATAGCATTAGTATACACCACTTTACTCAATTTTTCAAGTTCCTTTTCCTGTCAGTTTTCTTTCTGAAGGCTGCCGGCCCTGCAGAGATGCATTCCGGCGGCTTCCGTTCTTTTGTCAGGCACTCAAATGATGGGCCCTGTCCAACAGACTGCCATGCTCGATATAAGGGTCCAGCCGCTCCAGCAGACGGTCGCAGCTCTCCTCATGAATCACCAGTTCCACTGCCTGGGCTGCCTTAACGGACAGCACGGACAGAAGTGATTTGGCATCCACTACCGTACTGCCGCAGACCAGTTCCATCTTATGACGGCTGCTGCCGGTTATTTTTACAAATTCCAGGATTGAATCAATCCCCCAGAATCCGACTTTTACTCTTTTCATCGCTCGTATTCCTCCAAATGTCCGGTTACGCCATTAAAAGGCCGCTCTCCATATCATGGAGCTGATACACTTTGTATTCTCTGTCAAAAATATAGCCCAGCTTTTCAGCCAGTCCGACGGACTGCAGGCTGATCGCATCCCAGCTCGGATAGATTCCCTGTTCCAGACACGTGAGTATGAAACGGGCGCTGCACGCCAGCGCCAGGCCCTTCCGCTGATACTCTCTCCGGGTCTCCACCTGGATCTCAAACATTCCCTCGCTGATTCCATAGGCAGAACAGCCGGAAACAATCTTTCTGCCATCCATGGCGACAAAACCGAGGCCGTTCTGTTCATATTCTTCCGGAGTTTCAAAATTGGAGCAGAAATCGCGGCTCCATTCCTCCTTAAGCGCCGTCTGGTACAGTCTCTTATCAATTCTTTTTAATCGAATTCCGGCAGGCAGATTCCTGCAGTAGGATTCCAGTGCCTCCTCCGAAAAATGGTTCCTGTCCCTTCTCATCGAATACCGGGATAAAACCCTGTATTCTCCCGGAAAGGATTCTTCCAGCCATTCAGCCCATCTTTCATCGGCTGGGGTGATGTAGTCCTGGCCGCATTCCCTGTAAAGCTGTGCTCTCAGTTCCATGGCCTGCTCACCCTTTGGGCATATGCCAAACAGGTATGCGAAATCACCCAGATGAATCAGGCAGTACGATGGATTCGTCAGCTCCGGCACCCACACACGGCCCATATATCCCTGAACCGCTCCGTGCACCAGTACATTATCCGCCTGTCCGCAAAGCGTTCTGATTATCTGTCTCTTTTCTTTTCCCAGTTCAATCATAATGCGTCTCCTCCTTAAGGCGTTCCTCTTCGCCGTCAGCCAAAACTATTCCTTAAGCGCCATAATACTGTGTATCATACCACACTATAAAAGATTCTGCAAATCAAAAACTGTTTCCGCCAGAAAGTCCGCTCCCGCGGCTTCCAGTTCCTCCCGGTCTCCATAACCATAGAGGACGCCGACGCTGTCGACTCCGACTTCCTTCGCCCCTAAAATATCGTGTTTCCGGTCTCCGATCATGATCACTTTCTCCAGATCGGTAATTCCGTTTTCCTCAAGGACGTAGCGGATCACATCCGCTTTCTTCACTCTGGTCTCGCCTAAATCCGCGCCTCCCATAAAGGTAAAATACGGATCCAGCTTAAAATACTCCATAATTTTCCTGACAAAAACCTCGGGCTTCGACGAAGCCACGAACAGCTTTTTCCCTGAGGCCTTCAGTGCCTTCAGCACCTCCTCGATGCCCTCATAAACTTCGTTTTCAAAGATCCCACGGTCGGAAAAATATTCCCGGTAAACGCCAATTGCATTGGACGCGTTCTCCTCGCTGAAGCCGTAGTACTCGATGAAGCTGTCCTTCAGCGGCGGACCGATAAAACAGCAGAGGGAATCTAAATCCTCCACCTCGATGTCATAAGCCTTAAGGGCATGGCGCACGGATTTCGTGATGCCTTCTTTTGGATCGGTCAGTGTTCCGTCCAGATCAAACAGCAGGTATTCCTTCTCCATTCTCTCCTCCATGGATAAGAATGCAACGGAGACGGAAGGCAAGCCCCCGTCCCCATATGCATTTTTATTTCCATCCACATTTTGAATTAATTCCATTCACAGTTTAAGACATTATCTCACTTTGTGAATTAGAAGTCAATCATTTCTATTGCAAATTTGTCGTAAAATGTATATATTTAGTACGAATCATAAAATATTCACTCCCCGCCGTGCTCTCGGGAAATGACGGCTGGAGCCCTGCATAAACGGGACATTTAAAGATCTGACAACTATATCACCGGAGCGCCGATATTCCAGACCGTCTCAGCCCCCTCTCCAAGGTCGATCAGCCGGTCTATAAGCCGCTTCATCAGTTCGTATTTCCGTCCCTGAAGCAGAGGATCATCCCATAAGTTATACTTCTCGTACGGATCGTTCTGAAGATCGTAGAACTCACCATAGCTCCGGTTCTGATAATAAATCAGCTTATAATGTTCATCCCGGATGGCCCGGATGTCTCTCGCTTCCATGTAGACGTCCTGCCATCTTTCTTTTTCCCCGTCTTCGTAAAACTGGGTCAGGCTCCGGCCCATCACGGATTCCGGAACGGCAATTCCTGCCGCCGTGAGACAGGTCGCGGCGATTTCCACTGAGCTGATAAAGCTGTCCTCTCTGCGGCCTTTGAACCCGGAAAACGGAGGCTTTAACAGAAACGGAATCCTCATAAGAGCCTCTGAGCAGTACTGGGCCTTCGTGGCGATTCCAAATTCACCCATAAAATCTCCGTGATCCGAAGTGAATAAAATAAGGGTGTTTTCGTAAAGCCCCTTCTTCTTAAGAACCTCGATCACCTGGCCGATTTTCCTGTCAATCAGAGTCACGTTGGCATAATAGGCCTTTTTCATCAGCCGGATTTCATCCGGGGTGAGCCCATCCGGAGACGTGTGGTTCTTTAGGTCGATACTCCCGAATTTCCTTGCGATATCTAGATAATGCGGCGGCTTTTCGAATAAATCGGAAAGCCCGGTCTCCGGTAAATCCAGTTCCGTATCTTCGTAAGCTTTCTCATCCGGCAGTCCGATTCCGTCAAAGGGCATGTGCGGCCCCGGAAAGGAAAGCGTCAGAAACCATGGTCTGTCGCCGGGACAGGATTCCTCCAGCCATTTTCTTCCCCTGTCGCCGATATAGGCATCCACATGGTACTTCTCTTCTCCTGTAAATTCATAGATTCCCTTGCTGTTAATCTCCCGGTATAGCTGGGATCCACTGGTGAAATCGCTGTCCGCCAGAAATTCCACATAGCTGGACACCCGGTCCGATACCGTCTTGTTGGCCGGAAGGCCAAATGCCCCTTCCGGCAGTTCCTTCGAGATCACAGCCGGCGGTTCATGTTCATCCACAATATCCTCATAATCGTATCCGCGCTCGATCTCAGAGCGCCAGAAATGCTGCTTCCCGATGACCGCCGTGTAGTAGCCTCCATCCTGCAAATACTTCATAAACGTGGTTTCCCTTTTGGGAAGACAGCTGACATAGCCCGGTACGCCGCACTGGGATGGATATCGCCCGGTAAAGACAGCCGCCCTGGCCGGAATGCATGACGGATTCGTGGTATAGGCACGGGAAAACCATACGGATTCTTCCGCCAGCCGGTTAAGAACTGGCGTATGTACCTGGCTGTTCACCCAGCCGGCTGCGTCGTAACGCTGCTCATCTGTCATCAGAAATAAAATATTGGGTCGCTCTTTCAATTCTCTGTCTCCTTTCCATTCTCCCGATCCGGCCCCCCATCTGACGGGTAGGACAGTGTCACCACGGTCCCTCTTTCCGGAAAGCTGTCAATCACAATACCGTACGTCTCTCCATAATAGAGCCTGATTCTGTCGTGGATATTCTTTAATCCCACATGTCCCCTGCCGGACTCCTCCTCCACGTGTTCTTTCCTCTCCAGACGGTTTCGTATCTCCTCCAGCCGGTCCGGCAAAATTCCGCCGCCGTTGTCCTCCACCGTAACCGTGATGATTCCATTCTCTTTTTCTACGGTCACTGCAATTCTTCCTCCGGCGCGGCCTCTGCCAAGTCCATGGGAGATGGCATTTTCCACCAGAGGCTGTAAGCAGACCTTTACGATGGACTCTGTCAGCAGCTCCTCCGGAACTCTGGCAGCAAATTCAATCCGTCCGCCAAATCTGGCATTGACGATGGTCATATAGCTGGACAGGTTCTCCAACTCTTCCCGGATCGTGACGAGAACGCCGTCTGTATGAGTCGCATAGCGGAACAGCTTCGACAGGGCCATGATCATCTCAGACACCTGCAGGGCTCCGTTAAGCTCCGCCATGCTCTTGATCATATCCAGCGTGTTATAGAGAAAATGAGGGTTTATCTGAGCCTGCAGCGCCTTGATGGCCGCCTCCTTTTCCTTCAGCTCCACGGAGTAAACCTGATTTACCAGGCGGTCAATCTCCTCCGCCATGCCGTTAAACGCCTCGCAGAGATCGCCCACCTCATCCCTTGTCTCGACCTGCACCCGGACGGTGTAGTCGCCTTCCTTCACCCGGACTAAATTCCTGTGAAGCCTGGTCACCGGGCGGACGATCGTTTCAGAGAAAAGGAACGAAGCCGCCAGTATAATGAGCACGGTTACGAAGATCACCGTTCCTGTCATGATGCTTAACGCGCGGATATTGCTTTCCACGCCCTTCATGTCGTCGAAAAATGTGACGCTGATTCCCAGGTTCTCGATGTGATAGTCCCAGGATATCCGCTCTGCCCGTCTCCTCTCCTTCGACGGCGCCGAATAGGAGACTGAGGCGGCCCGCAGACGGTTCACCGCATCCGGCCCGCCATTCGTCGTGTCATAGAGCAGCTGCCCGTCGTCCATGACGATCTCCGTATTCAGCACCGCGCGCAGATCCTGCAGAAGCAGATCGAACTGATCCCTGTCAAACACGATAAAAAGCCAGCCCAGGGTTCCGTTTCCCATATCCAGATCGTCGATCTGGCGTAAATAGACGTATTTATCCGTACAGCTTTCATTCAGCTTGTCGCCCTGCATGAGTCTCTGGTTTTTAAACCGCTTTCCCACGCCTTCCTGCGGCGCAGAAAAAGGGATGGTATCCGCGTATCCCAGGGAATTCATCACATTTATGGCCGTTCCATCCTGCTTTAAAAATGTAACCTGGTCCACATAGGCCATCACCTTAAACAGATCGAGATTTACCCGCACCTTCTTCTCCAGCGCCATGCGGGCACTGTAGCTGCTTAACGGGTCAGACGCGCCGCGTATCATGGCCTGGGTATCGCTGTCGAAAAAGAGATTGGAAATATATTCGATTTTCGTTAAGTAATCCTCCAGCAAAACCGCCGTGTTCCGCTCCGTCAGCTGATTCAGCGTGAACGCATCGCTCCTTAACTTCTCGGAATAGGCGGAATTAATATAACAGTAGACAATGCACAGAGGAATCAGGGAGACCGTCAGAAAGCTTAAAAATATTTTTCTGTTCAAACGGCTCTCCATCCACGTCTTAATCCGCATTCTCTTCACGCAATTCCCCCTCCCGCTTTACTCTCTCCCTGTATTCCGACGGTTTTTCCCCCGTCAAGGAGGCAAAGACCCGGCTGAAATACTTTGCCTCCTTGAATCCCACCCGGAGGCTGACGGCACTGACGGAAAGGTTCGTGTGGCTTAAAAGCTCCTTCGCCTGCCCGATCCGCACCTCCGTCAGATAATCGATAAAATTGACTCCCGTCTCATCCTTGAACTTCTTGCTGAAATAGCTGGGATTGATTCCGTATTCATCCGTTACCCAGGCAAGACTGATATCCTCACTGTAATGTTCCCTGATCTCACGCTGAATCCGCTTCACGATCACCGCCACATCCATGCAGTCCTCTTCCTTCAGACAGGACGCGGCCTTTCCGGCATACTCCTCAAACCGGTGGCAGATGGAACGGATGCTGTAGTAATTCCGAATGCGGACAGAAAAATCATAGCCTTCCTCGATCAGCGCCAAGTACTCCGTCCTGTTCTGCTCCTTATACCGGTCGTTTAGCAGCTTGATCACCTCACCGGACAGCACGAAATAGAAATTCAGGCAGCTGGTCAAGTCGTAACCCTTCTGAATAAAGAGGCCGCAGGCCTTAGCGGTACATTCCTTAAGCCGCTCCATATTTCCGGCTTTTAACGCCGTTATAAAGTCTGTATAAAGATCGGATTCCGATACCGGAAACGCCTCTGTCTTCCCTTCCCGTCCCAGACGCAGAATAATCGATTCCCTCGCCTCCGCAAACGCCTCATCAATCTCTCCCGGATCTCCATGGGCCTCGCTCAGCCCGTACTCATAGTTGTGGAGCAGCTTCACAAGCACACTCTCATCCAGCCGGAAGCCGGCAGGTTTTACAATATCCGTAATCAGGACTCCCCAGGTAAAACGGTCCAGGGGACAGAGATAAATGGCCTTTCCGGCTGCGGCTTCCTCAAGGCGGCTGCGTATCTCCTCCCTCGTCAGGGCGGATTTTTCCAGACGGCGCATCTGAAACAGCGCCAGTTCGTAAAATCCGCTCCGCCCCTGTTCGGAATCCATAAGGCGGCAAAGCCTCCGTTTCGTCTCATCACCGGGACTTCGCAGATACTCCGTCAGGATATTTTCCACCCCCGCCGTGAATCCGTCCCGGGTCTGCGCCTTTCTCTCCTGCTCCTTTTCCAGCGCCGCGACAGCCTTTTCTACCGCTTCGTAGACCGCCGACCGCTCCAGAGGCTTCAGCAGATAAGCCATGACCTCCAGTTCAATGGCCCGCCTTGCATACTCAAATTCGTCATAGCCGGATATGACAATGGTTTTCGGAAGCTTTTCTCCCGCTTCCTCCAGCCGTTTCAGCACATCAAGGCCGTCGATCAACGGCATGTTGATGTCTGTAATTAAAATGTCGGGTCTGGTGTCCGTCAGAGCCTTAAACGCTTCCTCCCCATTCTCGCTGATTCCCGCCACCTCCACCTCAAAGGGACTCTCCTTTAAGACCTGGCTCAGCCACCGTCCTACCCAGAACTCGTCGTCCGCAATCAGTATCCGATACATGTCCGGCCCCCCTTTCTGGTGTCATTTTAGCATAGTTAAAAGGCAGCCGCAAGACTCACTCCTGCGGCTGCCGGCCTGCACTATTTCAGCTTCAGGTTATTCTCAACCTGCGTGTTTAAGTCCTTCACTGCATTGTCCACGGAATCTCCTCCCGCGACATTGGCCGTGAAGGTCCGGGCATCCGCCCACGGGCTGACTACCGCGATGTCGAAGGCAGAATCCACCCACGGAACCATGCGGGCGGCGCTTAAACGCTCCGCTGCCGGCGTCACCACATCGTTGTCCGTGCTGGCTCCATCCATACGCGGATTAAAGCTGTTCTGGCTTGCCACATAGGCGTTCATGCTGTCCAGTCCGGTAAAAAATTCCACGAATTTCCGGGCTACTTCCTTTTTCTCCGAAGAGCTGTTGATGCAGACGCGTACACCAGCATTGATCAGGATCAGAGAATCCTCATCCTCCACCGGGATGCCGCCCAGAGTATAGTTCATATCCGGAGCCGCACTGTCAAGTCCTGCCACAAACCAGCTTCCGCCAGGCATAAATCCGGCTTCTCCCTTTGCAAATTCTGCAATATCATCCTGGCCTGCCGCATAGACAAGGGCCTTGCTTCCATCCAGATATCCCCTGGAGATCAAATCTTCCACCAGCGCGAAGCCCGGCTGCATCACGTCACCGAATTTCAGTTCTCCGCTGTTCATCCTGGCGATCTGATCCATCTTATCTGCCGCCTGGTAGACCGGATCCATGCTCTTGGCCATGGATAAAACAGCGACTCCCGTGCCGTCCTTGGCTCCCGCCACGATCGGCGTCTTCCCTGCTTTCTTCAGAATCTCACAGTCCTCCAGAAATTCCTGATAGTTGGCCGGGGCGTGATCAATCCCCACCTCTTTCAGCACATCGAGATTGGAAAACATACCGAACACAGCTATCTCCATGCCCAGCCCCGGAATGCTGTCGTTAATGGTCAGTAAATCCTTGACAAGTCCGCTGTACTGCGCTACCACAGGCATATCGGATAAATCCTCGGTGTAGCCCGCTTCCTGAAGCTGCGGCAGATAATTTGGATTAGCGAAGAACACGTCGTCCCCCTGGCCGGAAGCCAGCCTGGCTGTAAGCACGTCCTGATAGCCGCCTGCATTGCTGATCCCTTCGTACACCACTTTGATATCCGGATTCTCTTTGTTAAACTGTTCGATCAGCTCCGGAATTGCGCCTTCCTCCGCTCCCGTCTTAAATCCAAACACTTTAAGCTCCACCTGTTCTACCGGCTTCTGTGCTTCCGCCTTCGTCTCTTCTGCCGCGGCGGCCGTCTCTTCCTTCTTCGTCTCACCAGTCTGTGCCGCTGTCGTCTCCGGCGCCGCCTTCTGTCCGCATCCTGCCAGAGTTCCCATTACCATGGCTGCTGCCACGAACCATACTGCTGCTTTTCTTTTTCTCATGTTTCTTCCTCCTTGTATCCATTTATTATGAATTTGTTTTCATAGCATTTTACTGATCAGCCCTTCACCGAGCCGTTTAACATCCCGGAAATAATCTGTTTCTGAAGAATAAAATAGACGATCATCAGCGGCAGGATTACCAGGGTGGTGGCCGCAAACAGAATATTCCACTGAATTGATAAGTCACCCTTAAAGAAAAATACCGTAAGAGGCAGCGTCCTGGAATTCTGGCCCTGCAGAAGCAGCAGGGGATACATGAAATTATTCCAGACCCTCAAAGCGATCACGATCAGAAGTGTTACCATGGGCGGTTTAAGCAGAGGAAACACGATTCTGATAAACGTAGTAAACGGACTGGCGCCGTCGATATAAGCCGCCTCCTCCAGTGTGACAGGAACGGTATTGACAAAGCCGGAAAAGAAGAACACTCCATAAGCCGCATTGGCTCCGATAAACGCCAGAATCAGTCCAAACAGTGTATTGGCCACGTGAAGTTTCTGCATCCATAAGACGAGAGGCACCATGGCCACCTGCTGCGGCAGTGCCAGACCAATCAGGAACAGCGCGTTCAGCGCCAGAAACAGTTGTTTTCCTCTTCTCGCCCGCATGATGGCATACGCTCCGCATGCCCCGAAAAACGTGGTAAGCAGAGAACTGCATACCGTCAGAACGGAAGAGTTAAACAGTGCCCTCCAGTATTTCATCCCCTTAGCCGCGGTTACGTAATTTTCAAAGGCGAAGCTGGTTCTCAGGCTTAAAGGTTCGCCCGCCAGAAGCGCCTCATCCTTTAAGGACACGAGAACCATCATAATGACCGGGTAGAACATCAGGATACAGGCGGCGGCCATCAGCAGCTCAAACAGAAAGAGCAGTTGTTTTTTTCTGGTTTTCATCAGCAGATCGCCTCCTCTCGCTTTTTCAGCACTCCGATTAACACTTGCCCAAACAGGACGATCACAATGGTTAAGAGTACTGTCTGAGCCGACGCGTAACCGTGGAGTCCCCGGTTCATGTTGGCGACCACGTACGTTCCCACTGTTTCCGTAGAGTTAAGCGGCCCGCCGTTCGTCATGGCATAGACAATGTCGAATACCTTAAGCGACTGAGTAAACGCAAGCGTCACATTGATGGTTGTGGCCGGCGCCAGCATCGGCAGGGTAATGCTTTTAAACTTCTGCCACGGCCCTGCCCCGTCGATAGCCGCCGCTTCCAGAATATCCGTCGATATACTCTGTAAGTTGGACATATAGATGGTGGAGGAATAACCGATCCACATCCACACATGTGCGATCACCACACAGAAAAGCGCGGTCTTCCTGTTTCCCAGCCATGTGATGTCGGTTCCCAGCAGATGGTTCAGCATGCCATCCGGCATATAGATAAACTGCCAGATAAATGCCACCACCACTGGAGACAGCATACAGGGGGCAAAGAGAAGCATCCGGAGAAAATTTTTAGATTTAATTTTCGTATTCAGCGCCATTGCAAACACGATTGCAAACAGATTCTGGAACACCGTCGCTCCCAGAGCAAACAGGAAGGTGTTGACCATGGCCTTCTTAAACACCTTGTCATGAAACGCCACATCGTAATTGTTGAATCCGACCCATTTAAAATTCAGGCTGATCCCGTTAAAATTCGTCAGACTGAAAAACATACTGGATACCACCGGAATGACAAAAAACAGAATATAGACCGCCAGAATCGGAGCAAGAAGCAGCAGGTAAAAATAGAAGTTACTGTATGTCAGCCGTTTCGTTTTCATGATTCCACCCCTTCGTTTCTTTGTAATTCCATTATAGTTGGAAAACAACGAGGGAAAAACTCCACATTTTTTTGTTTCAGGGGGATTTTTTCGCCGGGGGATTTCGGGGTGAACTGTAACTTTTCGGCGGCATCGGGGTGCAGCGGCAGGCTTCCTGCCGACAGACCTTTCTATAGTTAAAAAAAAGCGTTCCCCGCGAAAGGAACGCTCCATTATAAGAATCTCATTAATTTTCCTTAATCTTTACAATCACCTTTTTAATCGGGGCCGGTTCGCCGTCTGCTGCCTTCGGCTTATGGCCATCCCACGGCTGAAAGATCATATATTCACCTGCTCCGACAACTACCTTCAATCCGGGATTTGCATTGTCGTATAATACGCAGTCTTTTTCTTCGTTATACGGTACTTTCACATTCAGCGCGTCCACCGGTGCATAGGTCATGGTCTCTGTGCCCCTGATCATGTACTGGATATCCGTGTAGTCACGATGTGATTCGTACTTTGCCTCTTCCCACGGAATCGTGGTATATTCGGTTACATTGGCGTAGACATTCTTGCCGTCAATTTCGTACTTTCCCGGTTCCAGATTTTCCAAGTCGGTATTCTGAAGGAAATCAACTGCTTTGCCGTATCTGCCTTCAATTCCAAGCCCTCTGTAAAAATCAAGATTCTTCGCTGAGTCAAAAATCATAGTCCTGCTCTCCTTTATGTATATAATTTCTTACTTCCCGGCAGTGTTCTCTTTCCGCTGCCATCCAGTTATAGTATACACCTAAAGCAGAATATTCTACAATGTTTTTATTTAAAAAACTCATGATTTTGATGGCGGAACAGATACGTTAAATGGGAATCAAACCAGCTCACGGCTCTGCTTCTGGAACCTCTCCGGTTCATAAAGTACAACGCACCATCGGAATAGTCTTCCCCTTCCAGCGCCCGGTTTACGCATTCCTTCGTCTCTTCCGTCACCTTCACGGAATTAATGGAACCGTCTGATACCGGTGAAAACTGAGAGGGCTCATAGACAACGCTTCTTACCGAGTCCGGAAATTCCTGGCTTTTAACACGGTTTAATACCACATTAGCCACGAGAATCTTTCCCTTCTCGTCACAGACTCCGGCCTCCGCCTGAACGATCCGCAGCAGGACCTGATAATCATCGTCTGAGATCGCCTTCCGGCTTGCTGCCTTCTTCTCTTCCTCTATGCGTCTTTCTTCTTCCAAAGCTTTCTGGCGGGCATTTTCTTCCGCCTCCAGCGCCTTTATTTTAGCGTCCATGACAATCTGCTCATTGATACGCTCGAGCTCTTCTTTTGAATCCTGTTGGATTTCCTGTTTCTGCTGTACTTCCTTTTCCAATAGATTACCGGCTAACAGTTGTCCCTGCTTCTTTATTTCGGTAAGTTGGACTTGTACTTTTGCTTCCGTAACAGGTTCCTCTTCTTCTGCATCTTCCTCTTCTGCCGCCGTCTCCTGACCCGGAGTTTCCGCAAACGCCGTCAGGGCGCTCTTCCCTCCGCTGCCAAAACCGGTCGAGGTAAATGCCACAACGGTGATCACAGCCGCGCCTGCCATAAAGACAGCCGACGATCGATACATCCTTTTTGTGGCCTTCACCGCCAGTCCCCGAAAGAACTGACAGATATGCTGAAGAATTGAGTGCAATGTCAGCATACATACTCCTCTTTCTATTCTCTCTTACATCTAAGCCGCAGACTTTTGCAGCCGTTTCCGGGTGACGAGCGTATTATAGAGGAGTCTTGTCAATAAAGTCAATACTTATTTAACATCTTTGTGATATTTTCCTTTGCCGCTTTTCTGACTTTTTGTATTTTTTGTATATTTATCACATTTTATTTTCCATTTTCGCCTCATTATTTATCTATATTTGTTATTTACTTTTTACAAATATGTTACATTTCTGTTACTTATTTAAAGCTGCAATTTTTGTACTTTTTTGCCTTTTTGTTTTATGTAAACTATTCAAAGGCCAAAGAAGCAAAATTCCCCCGGATGAAAGTCACCAGTGTTTGTGGGGCGATCAGGATCTGCTGGCCTCTTAATCCGGCGCTTATGGCGATCTCATCATACAAAACAGCACTTTCTTCGACAAAAGTGGGGAATTGCTTCTTCATCCCGATGGGAGAACATCCCCCTCTGATGTACCCCGTAACGGCCAGAAGATCCTTCATGGGGATCATTTCCACCTTCTTATCGCCTGCAGCCCTGGCCGTTTTCTTCAGATCCAGTTCCGCATCCACAGGAATGCAGCAGACTAAGTACCCCGTCTTCTCCCCTTTCAGCACCAGAGTCTTAAACACGCTTCCGTGATCCACTCCCATCATGTCCGCAGCATGGCTTCCCGATAAGTCGCTCTCATCCACCTCGTATTCCTTTGTTCTGTATTCAATTTTTGCCTTGTCCAGCATACGCATGGCATTTGTCTTTACCATCTGATAAACTCCTTTCTGATTATCTACTTCCCATACCCCGGTGATTCATCCCGTTCCGAAAGCATCTTAAGCTGGTCTCCGGCGATCCGGTATACCGTCCAGTCATCCATGGGAACAGCTCCCATCGACCGGTAGAACTCAATACTCGGCTTATTCCAGTCGAGACACCACCACTCCAGACGCCCGCAGCCCCGTTCCACTGCGATCTTTGCCAGGCGCTTCAAGAATGCGGTACCGCAGCCTCTTCCACGGTATTCCGGTCTGACGTAAAGGTCCTCTAAGTAAATTCCGGCTCTGCCCAGAAATGTGGAAAAGTTATGGAAAAACAGGGCAAATCCCACCGGTTCTCCACCCTCCAGTCCAATCAGCACCTCAGCCTTTTTCTTCTCAAAAATCCATTCCCGCAGCAGCGGTTCCGTCGCCTCCACCTCGGAAAGCATTCCCTCATAATCGGCAAGTTCCTTTATAAATCGCAGGATCAGCCCCGTGTCCTCCTCCGCGGCAAATTGAATCGTCATACGGCTCTTCCTCCCTTTCGACAGTTTTTGATGTGTTTCTTCTATATAATATAAATCATATCACATTGCCTGTCATCAGTAAAAATCACAGAGGAGCCCGGATATGCCAGCATGCTGTCTCTGGTCTATCGGACTCCTCCTGCTCCCGTTTTCAGGACGGTACCCTACTTCTGATTTATATATGGAATCAATCCCCCTGCAGAAATAATCTTCTGCATAAACGGCGGGAATGCCTGGCCTTCATATGACTCTCCCGTCGTCTTATTCGTAATGATGCCGCTGTCAAAATCGACTTCCACCTCGTCACCGGCGGAGATGGCCTTAGCGGCCTCCGGGCATTCGATGATCGGCAGACCGATATTGATGGCGTTGCGGTAGAAAATCCTTGCAAAGGTCTCCGCTATGACACAGCTGATCCCCGCACACTTGATTACCAGTGGCGCATGCTCTCTGGAAGAGCCGCAGCCAAAATTCTTATTTGCTACGATAATATCGCCTTTTTTTACATTTTTCACAAAGTCTTTGTCGATGTCTTCCATGCAGTGCCTGGCAAGCTCATATCCATCCGTGATGTTTAAATATCTGGCCGGAATGATGACATCTGTATCCACATTGTCCCCATACTTAAAAACGGAACCTGTCGCTTTCATGAATCTGTCCTCCTTATCTCTTCTATCTATAAGCCGAGTTCTTCCGGCGCTGAAATCTTTCCCGTGATGGCGCTGGCTGCCGCAATGGCAGGACTTGCCAGATACACCTCAGAATCTACATGCCCCATACGGCCTACAAAATTCCTGTTCGTCGTGGAGATACAGCGTTCTCCTGCTGCCAGAATTCCCATGTAACCGCCCAGACACGGTCCGCAGGTCGGCGTGCTCACGATCGCTCCCGCCTCGATAAATATCTCCAGAAGCCCTTCTCTCATGGCCTGCAGATAGATCTCCTGCGTCGCCGGTATTACGATACAGCGGACGTTCTTCGCCACTTTTCTGCCCTTCATGACCCTGGCGGCGATTCTCATATCATCGATCCGGCCGTTGGTACAGGAGCCGATCACGGACTGGTCCACAGGGATATCCCCGAAGGAGCCGATGGTCTTCGTATTCTCCGGAAGATGCGGGAATGCCACCGTCGGTTTCAGTTCCGATAAATCAATGGTATAGACCTCGTCATACTCTGCATCAGGATCCGCCTCATAGACGGTGAAATCCCGCTTGGAATGGTCCTTCATGTACTGAACCGCCAGATCATCCACAGGGAAAATTCCGTTCTTTCCGCCTGCCTCGATGGCCATGTTACAGATGGTAAAACGGTCGTCCATGGTCAAATTCTTAATCCCGTCACCGGTGAACTCCATGGATTTATAGAGGGCGCCATCGACGCCAATCATGCCGATAATATGTAAAATAACGTCTTTTCCGCTGACCCAGCCGTTCGGTTTTCCTACCAGTTCAAACTTCAGTGCAGACGGTACTTTAAACCAGGCTTTCCCCGTCACCATACCGGCCGCCATGTCCGTACTTCCCACACCGGTGGAAAATGCACCGAGGGCGCCGTATGTACACGTATGAGAGTCGGCACCGATCACTGCGTCGCCTGCCACCACAAGCCCTTTTTCCGGAAGCAGTGCGTGTTCAATTCCCATCTGCCCCACGTCAAAGTAGTTGCTGATCTCATGTCTGCATGCAAAATCACGGCAGCACTTGCAGTTTTCCGCAGATTTGATATCCTTGTTCGGGATAAAATGGTCCATGACGAGAGCAATCTTGTCCTTGTCGAAAACTGTCTGCGTGTCGAATTTTTTCATCTCATTGATAGCCACCGGCGAGGTGATATCATTCCCCAATACGAGATCCAAGTCCGCCTCAATTAACTGTCCGGCTTTCACTTCCGAAAGTCCGGCATGAGCCGCTAAAATTTTCTGGGTCATAGTCATTCCCATAATCTATATCCTCCTTCAAAACCTGTTCTCATTTTCTGCTTTACATTCTAACATACTTATTGATATAATAGAAATACATAATATGAATACTTACTATAATAGTCAGTTATATCAAGAAAAGAGGCATACATGGAACAAAACCTTTCGCAATATAAGATTTTCTACGAAGTGGCAAAGGCCGGGAATATCTCCAAGGCCGCCAAGGAGCTCTACATCAGTCAGCCCGCCATCAGTAAATCCATCAGCAAACTGGAGGACAGTTTAGGTGTCTCCTTATTTACCCGGAATTCCAGAGGGGTTCAGCTGACCAGCGAGGGCGAACTGCTCTTTCATCACACGGAATCCGCCTTCGAGGCACTGAGCCGCGGGGAGAATGAGCTGAAGCGGATCAAGGATTTTAATATCGGCCATCTCCGCATCGGCGTGAGCAATACGCTCTGCAAATATATCCTGCTTCCTTACTTAAAGGGGTTCATAGAAAAGTATCCGCATGTGAAGATCACCATTGAAAGCCAGTCCACCACACACACCATCGCCATGCTGGAACAGCAGCACATTGATCTGGGACTGATCGCCGAACCGTCCAGCAGGAAACCGCTGATCTTCGTTCCGGTAATGGATATTCAGGATATCTTTGTCTCTACCAAACCGTATCTGGACAACTTATATCTCCGTGAGGGCCGGAATACAGATATCTTCCAGACCGGCAATATCCTGCTTCTGGACCGGAACAACATGACGAGAAAGTACATCGACGAGTATCTGAGTGAGCATCAGATCGTCCCCAGCCAGGTACTGGAGGTAAACACCATGGATATCCTCATTGAATTCGCCAAAATCGGTCTTGGAATCGGCTGTGTGATCCGGGAATTCGTTCAGGAGGAACTGGATAAGCAGATGCTGGTTACGATTCCCATGAAATGGCCGATCAAAAAACGCACCATCGGTTTTGCCTATAACCCCGGAGGAACCTCCAGAGCGCTGGAAGACTTTCTCTCCTTCTGCGGCAGCTTTCCGATTTCATAAACGCGGCAAATAAGATAACACCACAAAATTGGGGACCGCACGAGACGGCAGTGATCTGCTTTCCCGGGCGGTCCCGCTTGTCTGCTTCTTGCTTCTGTACTGGTCTCATGCCTCCTGTATCCTGCATCCTGTTCAGTTCTGCTTTCTCTTATATTCCAGTCCCCATTCAACCATTGCATCCAGAATCGGTTTCAAGCTGTATCCTGTATCCGTAAGTGTGTACTCCACTCTGGGAGGCACTTCCGCATAGACCTTTCTGTTCACCAGCCCGTCTGCCTCCATCTCCCGCAGATTGGAAGTCAGCACCTTCTGTGAAATGGAACCGATGGACTTCTTCAGTTCTCCAAAACGCTTCGTTCCATCCATCAGATCCCGGATAATCAATACTTTCCATCTGTCGCTGATCAGCATCAGCGTCGTCTCAACCGGACATGCCGGCAATGTCTTTTCCATAGCCTTTTCCTTTCCCTGCTTCATCGACTGCTTTGTCCTCAGGAAATTCCCATTAGTATCTTTTTGGTACCTATAGCATAAATAGAGACGGGAGATGGCGGCAACCCTCCATCTCCCGTCTCCCTGTCATTTCTTCCCCTGGGAGGAGAAAATATTCTCTGTATTCTGTTTAGTTGTCGATCAGCTTGCCGCCGTCATTCCAGCTGTAAAGCTTTCTCAACTCTGCACCAACCTTCTCAGCCGGATGCTCTGCTTCTTTTCTTCTCATCGCGTTGAAGTGAGAACAGCCCACCTGATTCTCAAGCAGCCAGTCCTTTGCAAAGGTACCGTCCTGAATATCTGTCAGAACCTTCTTCATAGCCTTCTTGGTCTCGTCTGTTACGATCTTCGGTCCGGTGATGTAATCGCCGTACTCAGCTGTATTGGAGATGGAATATCTCATGCCGGCAAATCCGCTCTCGAAGATTAAGTCTACGATCAGCTTCATCTCATGGATACATTCGAAATAAGCGTTCTCAGGTGCATATCCGGCCTCTACCAGAGTCTCGAAACCGGCCTTCATCAGTGCGCATACACCGCCGCATAATACAGCCTGCTCGCCGAAAAGGTCTGTCTCTGTCTCTACCTTAAAGGTGGTCTCTAAGACGCCTGCTCTTGCTCCGCCTAATGCCAGCGCGTAAGCCAGTGCCATATCTTTTGCCTTGCCTGTGTAATCCTGATGAACCGCTACGAGACACGGTGTTCCTCTGCCAACCACATACTCATTTCTCACAGTGTGGCCCGGTGCCTTCGGTGCGATCATGGTAACGTCTACATTCTTTGGAGGTACGATCTGTCCAAAATGAATCGCGAAGCCGTGTGCAAACATCAGCATGTTGCCCTCTTCCAGATTCGGTTCTACAGATTCCTTGTACATGGCGGCCTGCTTCTCATCGTTGATTAAGATCATGATGATATCTGCCTTCTTTGCCGCCTCTGCTGCTGTATAAACGGTTAAGCCCTGTGCCTCTGCCTTGGCCCATGACTTGCTGCCCTCATAAAGTCCTACAATTACGTTACAGCCGGATTCCTTTAAGTTTAATGCATGTGCATGTCCCTGGCTGCCGTATCCGATGACTGCAATGGTCTTTCCTTCTAATAAGGATAAGTTACAGTCTTCCTGATAATAAATCTTTGCCATCTTTTTATTTCCTCCTCATATATGTATTCATATTATTATTGTTAAAGGAACTGTGCCGACGACTCTCTGTCCGCCTTTGGCAACACCTCTAGCTAACTTCATAAAACTACGGTAAGTAACGGACGTCGTCGGAACCTCTGGAAAGTCCCGTAAGGCCTGTTCTTGCCAGTTCCAGAATCTCATAGTCTTCCAGAAGATTGATAAGCGCATCCAGCTTCGACTGGTCGCCTGTCAGCATGACTGTCAGAGAATCTTTGCCGACATCGACAATAGTAGCGCGGAATATATCCGCAATGGCACTGACCGCCTGCCGTTCACTGGCATTGGCCCGAACCTTGACTAAGATCAGCTCCCTGTATACGGAATGCCCCGGCTTCAGTTCCTTAATGTCGCGCACATCCTCCAGCTTGCGAAGCTGCTTCTCGATCTGGTCCAGAATTTCCTGGTCTCCGATGGAAACCACTGTCATCCTGGAATATCTCTCATCCGCGGTGACACCCACGGTAAGGCTCTCAATGTTGTAGCCACGGCGGCTGAACAGCCCTGCCACACGGCTTAAAACACCGGAAGTATTGTCAACCAGCAACGATAATACGATTCTTTCCATTCATATCCCCGCCTTTTTGTATAGTAATTTTAATGATAACAACCTTGCTTCTATTTGTCAACTACATAAAAGTAATGTGTATTATAAATTCAGGTTATACTTCATGATTCGGGTGGTATTTTGTCCCGGCACACTTCAAATCACTTCCCGGGCCTGATTCATTTTTTCTTGCAGCGGGACTATTACGAGGCACATGAAAATCCGGATCTTTCGTTTGCGTCAAATAAAGGCGCATTCTCCGGATCCGGATTTTCTTGCAGCAGCACTCGATCTGCTCTTTATTTCTGAAGCTCTGCCACCTGTTTTACCACACTGCTGGCGCCCACACGGCTGCATCCTGCTTCTACATAATTTTTTAAATCTTCCAGCGTTCTGACGCCGCCTGCGGCCTTGATCCTGACATTCTCCCCAATATTGGACTTAAACAGTTCGATATCGGAGAGTTGGGCGCCTGCGGTTCCGAACCCGGTGGAGGTTTTGATAAAATCTGCGCCCGCGTTAGTCACGGCATGGCACATGGCTACCTTTTCTTCCCCTGTGAGATAACACGTCTCGATGATAACCTTTAAAACGCGGTCACCTGCAGCCTTCTTTAAGGTTCTGATCTCATCCTCAACCTTCTGAAATTCACCGTTCTTTACATCGGTTAAGTTAATCACCATATCAATTTCATCCGCTCCGTCCGCCAGCGCCTCTCTCACTTCACAAACTTTTGCCTCTGTCACACTGTATCCAAGCGGAAAACCGACTACTGTACAGATCGTAAGATCCGGATACGTCTCACGGATTCTCTTAATATAACAGGGCGGCACACAGACGGAGGCCGTCTGATATTCGACCGCCTCATCACACAGTCTGCAAATCTCCTCCCATGAGGCACAGGCCTTTAACAGAGTATGGTCCACTAAATGAAGCATCTCAGAATATGTCATAATCATTCTATCCTTTCTCTCTAATACCGTTCCACACCGTCTTTTGTAACTCTCGCACAGATCAGTTTTTCCTCTTCCGGCTGCTCTTTTCCGATCACGACCGCCTCTTTTAATAATTCAACAGCACCTGATAAAAGAGGAACCGCCGAAGTATACAGCACAGCGACTGTCTGGCCGTTTTCCACACGGTCACCGATCTTCGCATTCAGAATGATGCCTGCGCCGTAATCGATGGGATCTTCCTTCTTTCTTCTGCCAGCCCCCAGTTCCACGGCGGCCATTCCGATCTTTTCTGTATCCATTGCAGTAATATAACCGGTCTTTTCCGCCTTCAGCTCGTATTCTACCGGAGATATGGTGAATTTCTCCGGTCTTCTTATGTAGGACGCATCTCCGCCCTGGGCCTCCGCCATCTGACAGAACTTCTCGAATGCCCTGCCAGACTTAATTGCTTCTTTTGCCATGGCGGTGCACTCTTCCATAGTGCCCTTTTCGGCGAGATACAACATATTGGATGACAGTGCAATACAGATCTGTGTAAAGTCTTCCGGGCCCCGGCCCTTCAGTGTGGCCGCCGCCTCCATAACCTCCAGAGCATTTCCGATATTTCTGCCCAGAGGCCGGTCCATATCAGTAACCAGGGCGACAACTTCTCTTCCCACATTCGTGCCGATATTCACCATCTCCTTTGCCAATGCGATGGAATCATCCAGCGTCTTCATAAACGCGCCGCTTCCCGTCTTCACATCCAGAAGAATACGGTCGGAACCGGAGGCTATTTTTTTGGACATAATACTTGCTGCAATCAGGGAAATATTATCCACCGTAGCCGTTACATCCCTGAGCGCATACAGCTTCTTATCCGCTGGCGCTAAATTCCCCGTCTGTCCTGCCACAGCAATTCCGATTTCTTTCACCATGTCAAAGAATTTAGCGGTATCCAAAGACGTTGTCAGACCAGGAATTGCCTCCAGCTTGTCCAGGGTTCCGCCTGTGTGTCCCAGTCCTCTGCCGGAAAGCTTCGCCACCGGAACACCGCAGGCGGCAGCCACAGGCCCGATCACCATGGTAGTCTTATCACCCACACCGCCGGTAGAGTGTTTATCCACCTTGATTCCAGGAATCGAGGAGAGATCAATCTCGTCGCCGGAGGCCGCCATACAGCCTGTCAAATAAGCGGTCTCATGCTCGTTCATTCCCTGGAAAAATATGGCCATCAACAGGGCAGAGGCCTGATAATCCGGTATTTCCCCCTTTGTATATCCATCTACAAAATACCCGATCTCCTCGTCGGTCAGGACTCCTCCATCCCGTTTCTTCATAATTACATCATACATTCTCATAATTCTTCGCTCCCTTCCGCCGTACAGTGCCTATGGAACGCCCGGGGAAGGAGTTCCCTTAATGTGCACTCCTCCCAATGGGAACGGTCTGCCGCAACGATAATCCGGAATGCATCCAGATCACAGAATTGTGCCATAACCTGGCGGCAGACACCGCACGGATAGCACAGGCTTTCCACGTCCCTGTCACTGGGACCGCCCACGATGGCGATCGCCTTAAAATTTCGTTCTCCCTCGCTGACCGCTTTAAAAAACGCGGTGCGCTCCGCACAGTTGCTGGCCGTCAGTCCGCTGCACTCGATGTTGCAGCCGCGGTAGACCGCTCCCTCCGCCGTCATAAGCGCCGCTCCCACGGCGAATCCGGAAAATGGGGAGAAGGATTGTTTTCGGGCCTCTGCCGCCTCTTCAATCAGCATCTGCGTAATTTTTTTATCCATTTCTACAGTACCTCCACCGGATCATCGGTCCGTTTCTGCCAGATGCGAAGCCTGTTTTCTAAGTCGGCCCTCACATCGGCAAAAGCCGGATCTTCATACAGATTATGTAGTTCAAAGGGATCTGTCCTCAGATTGTAGAGTTCCGCAATACTTTCCTTATTGGCAATGAGCTTGTAATCGCCGTGAACCAGCATTCTGCTGTTGATATCCTCCCCGTATCCGTGGCCGAAGGTCTCTGCCATCAGGTCATCGTCCCACTGATCCGTCTTTCCGGTAAGCAGCGGCAATAGGCTTCTGCCGTGGACCTTGTTCTTTGTAAAAGCAGTTCCTGCAGCATCGAGAATCGTAACCGGATAATCGATCGTACTGATCAGCTCATCCCGAATCTGTCCGGCCGGAATTACGCCTTCCCATTTAACCGCACAGGGAATCCTCATGACTTCCTCAGACATATAGGAGCCCTTGTCAAAATGGCCGCCCTGGCTGGCCAGAGCGTCGCCGTGATCTGTGGTCCAAATGATCATTGTATTTTTATCCAGTCCCAGCTCCTTTAACTTGTCCACGATCATTCCGCCTGCAGCATCCAGCATGGTGATGTGGGCAAACGCATGACGGATAATTTCTGTCCACTCCTCCCAATTTACAGTACTCGGTATAATTAGCTGATCGTCTTTCCCGAATGGTGAACTTCTCTCCCGGTAATAGGCACCCGGCTTCCCCTGGAGGCGGTTCCTGTAGCTGCCGTACTCCGGCAGCACGAAGTCCTCCTTCGGATACAAATCGAGGAATTCCTGTGTCGGAAAATGAGGCTGATGAGGTCCCCAGAAATCCACTCTTAAGGAAAACGGCTGATCGCTCTTCGATTTCGCCAGCTTTTCCAACTGCTCGCAGGCCAGCGTAGCCAGGAAGAAGGACTCGTGAGTTTCCTTAGGTGTAAGAGTGCTTCCTACCGCATGTTCACCACACCAGTTTGCCTTGCACTGGTAATCCACATTGTCAGCGCATTCCGCCCAGTCGCCGCGGCTGCTGATCTCAGGAATATCGAAGTAGCGGTCAATATGATGGAGTGCCTGGGGGAGATTATACCGTTTTAAATACTCCTTATACTCTGGCTGGATATAGGGATTGCTGTAGTCGGTTCTGGAGAATCCACTGCAGTGATGTTCATTAGCCGCGCCGGGACCTGCATGCCATTTTCCGAAATAATAGTTGTCGTATCCCGCTTCCGCCAGAGTGTCGAGATATACCTCGTGATCGTATGGCGGGTCCGTATAGTTGTGATACTGCTTGTGGGTATGGGCAAACAGACCGGTCAGCATGGTACGCCTCGTTGGGCCGCAGAGCGGTGTTGCACAGTAGGAATGTGTGAAACAGGCGCCTTCGGAAGCCAGTTTCATGAAGTTGGGCCGCATCGGTACAGGACCGTTTTCCCACTCCCAATGGTAATATGCCTGATGGTCATTCTGTATAAATATGATATTGGGTTTTTGTGACATTTTAACATATTCTCCTTGTCTTTTTGATCAATTTTCTTGAATTTGGGTTAAAAAAATACGCGGTCAGCGTTTGTCTGATGACCGCGCCGTATTCGGCAGCCCGCGCCTTGCTTCCGCGGGCTGCCAGGCAGCTACCGCTGCTGGACAAACTTCGTGTATGGCTTGCCGCTGGCGGCTATTCCCACCGCACTGCTGTTCTTTTTCAAGCTGACGGCAAGGACTAAAAGACTGGCAAGATACGGAATCATCTGAATAAATTCACTGGGTACAGGATTTCCCGGAATTGTCTGTACGTAGAGCTGGACTGCGCTGAACAGCCCAAAGAACATGGACGAGGCAAACGCACCAATCGGTGTCCAGCGTCCCATAGTAACAGCTCCCAGAGCCAGATAACCGCGTCCGGCCACCATCCCCTCCTGGAATAAGTTCATCTGACCGAGGGAGAGGAAGGCACCTCCCAGTCCGCCCAGCACACCGGACAGGATCACGGAAAAATACCTGATTTTGTGAACGGATAAACCGGCCGTCTCAGCCGCCTTCGGATTCTCACCCACAGTGATAATCCGCAGTCCAAGGGGAGTATACTTAAACATACAGTGAATCACAATCAACGCCAGAAACGCAATATACACAAAGGGGGATAAGTCAGATAAAAATCCGCCCACCACCGGGATCGATGAAAGCATCGGCGTATGCTCCAGGCTCGGTACCTGCGGGGAGCTGCCCTGCTGTCCAAAGACCGCTTTCAGTCCCACTCCTGAAAATCCGGTTGCCAGAAGCACCAGCGCCATGGAACTGACAGACTGGTTGCCTCCCCAGGTAATGGAGATCACCGAGTGTATCGCCGAGATTAAAACACCGACAAACATTGCCGTCAACACGCCGATCCACGGATTTCCCGTCAGATAGCTTCCCAGCACCGCACCAAAGGCGCTGGCCAGCATGATTCCTTCCAGACCGATATTGACCACACCGGAGCGCTCTGATGTGAGCCCGCCCAGGGCGGTAAGTGCAATCGGAGTTCCCATGCGCAGTGTGGAAGCCAGCATAAAAATTAAGAAATTCAGCATATTATTTTCCTCCCCGCCCTTTCTTTATGTAATAACGTATCACATTTTCCGCACACAGGAATACGATAACGAGTCCCTGTATGATATCCACCATGTTTTTGGAAACGCCTACGCTGGACTGCATCATCAGAGATCCGCTGCGCATGCTTCCCATTAAAAGTGCCGTGAGAATGATCGCAAACGGATTGTTGCGTGCCATTAGGGCAACCGGGATTCCGCTGAATCCATAGTTTGCGGAGAAACCGTTGATAACCTTTCCCATAGTTCCTGTCACTTCGATCCCGCCGGCAAGACCGGCTAACGCGCCGCTCATCAGCAGGGCCAGGAACATGTTGCGTTCCACGTTGATGCCATTCGTGAGAGATGCATTTTTATTTAATCCCACTGCACACATTTCGTATCCCAGCGAGGTACGGTTTAAAAGGAAGTAGACGACCACTGCTGCTGTCAGGGCAATCACAATTCCCAGATTCAGCACGTAGGGCGACGGCAGCAGCTTTGGAAGCATGGCTGTGGCCTGAATCGGTCTCGTGGCCGACGCAGCGCCCTCCGCCTTAAACGGTCCCAGGATTAAGTACTGCACCAGATACTGGCCTACATAGTTAAACATAATAGTACTGATTACAACATTAACATTTGCCTTCTGCTTTAAAAGGGCCGGAAAAAACGCCCAAACCATGCCGGCCAGCATGGATACGATCAGAACGAAGGGAATATTTAAGATTCCCGGCATCGGGAACAGGGTTCCCGCGATACCCGCTGCAATTGCGCCCACAAGCAGCTGCCCCTCGGCGCCAATATTAAATACCGTGCATTTATAGGCCAGCGCCACTGCAAGTCCTGTCAGCATCAGCGGAACCGATTTTGTCAGGGATTGAGTCAATGCCATCGGTGTTCCGAAAGCGCCCTGTATCAATGCCTTATACGCCTCGAACGGATTGTTGCCGAACAGCCATATAATAATTCCGCCCGTTATAATTGCCAGAACCAGCGCAATTAAGGAGATCAGGAAATTAAGGCCTACCTCCCGAAACTTTGACGGCATCTTTATTCCTGTTTTAACCTGCTGTCCCAACTTCTTTCCCTCCTTTTCCTCTTACGGATCCGAGCATCATCATCCCCAGTTCCTGACGTGTCACACTCTGTGCATCTACAACGTCAATAATCTCCCCTTTGAAGATAACCGCAATCCTGTCACTGACCGATAGAATCTCGTCCAGCTCCAGTGAAAAAAGGAGCACGCCTTTTCCCTTGTCCCTCTGTTCCAACAGGGTTTTCTGGACGAATTCCATAGCTCCCACATCCAAACCGCGGGTAGGCTGTACTGCAATCAGCACCTCCGGATCCCTGGATGCCTCTCTCGCAATTATGATCTTCTGCTGATTTCCTCCTGACAGCGTTCCGGCGCCCACATCGACGCCTGCACATCGGATATCAAACTGCTCTCTCAATTCCTCTGCCGTATCATGGATCTTCTTGAAATTCAGCCAGACTCCATTTTTTGCGAATGTCTCGTGGTACTGCAGACCCAGAATCAGATTATTGGCTATGCTGTATTCCAGGACCAAACCGTCCCTATGCCTGTCTTCCGGAATCAACCCCAGTCCATGATCCTTTCGGTCACGGATTTTATCCTTCGTGATGTCATTACCATTCATCACAATACTGCCGCTGTCCGGCATCAGTTTCCCGCATATGACATTTACCAGTTCCTCCTGGCCATTGCCGTCTACGCCTGCAATTCCAAGGACCTCACCTTTTCTCAGTTCCAGATTGATGTGATTCAGCTTTTTAACCGTTTTATCGACCGTATAGCTGACATCTCTGACCTCCAGTATGTTTTCCGCCTTCTCAAACTTCCGGCGGGAACGCCTTCCGAGGTTTACATCACGCCCCACCATCATTCTGGTCAGTTCAGACGAGTCAGTCTCCTTCTTTTCCACGGTTCCTACGACTTTTCCCAGACGGATCACGGTGATCCGGTCGGAAATCTTCATCACCTCTGCCAGTTTGTGGCTGATAAAGATGATGGTCTTTCCTTTCTCCTTCAATTTCAGCAGAATATCACAGAATTCATCGATCTCCTGCGGTGTTAGTACAGCCGTCGGTTCATCGAAAATGAGAATTTCCGCTTCCCGGTATAGCACCTTTAAAATTTCCACACGCTGCTGCTCTGTCACGGATAAGTCCGCCACCTTTTTGTTGGGATCGATCTTCAGTCCGTACTGCTCAGACAGCGCGCCGATTGTTTCAGCAGCCCGTTTACGGTCCACTTTTATGGCAGTCCCTATCTCCTGTCCGACGATAATATTCTCTGTCACCGTCAGTTTCGGAATCAGCATGAAATGCTGGTGAACCATGCCGATCCTGTGTCTGATGGAATCCTTGGAATTGCTGAATTTAACTGGTTCTCCGCGGATCAGCAGTTCCCCTTCGTCGGGCTGATACAGCCCGTATAAGATGTTCATCAGCGTAGATTTTCCCGCACCGTTTTCCCCAGCCAGCGTATGGATCTCTCCCTCTTCAAAACTGATGGAAATATGGTCATTGGCAATGATTCCCGGGAACCGTTTTGTAATCCCCTTCAGTTCAATGATGCTCCCCAATTAAGGCACCTCCGTTCTCTGATCTTCCATACACGGTTATTTTGCATACCGGTAGGTAAAAGTGTTGAATTCTTCTTCGTCGGAAGGAACCTTGATTTCTCCTGATTCCACCTTTGCAGCCAAATCATCAATTGTGTTCATCACATCTTCGGGGATCAGCTTCAACAGCTCTTCGTTGTTTGTAAATAACAGTTTTACGCCGCCTTCCTTTAAGCCCAGCGACATCGGTTCGCTCGTATCGAAAACGCCGGTCTCCTGGTATTCCTTTAGAATCGATAAGATAGCCTGGTCGGCCGGTTTTACTACGGAAGCAAGAATCTTATCCGGCATCTTGTCAAACTGTCCGTTGGCAGCGCCTAAACAGTACGTTCCTTCTCCTGCATCCTTCGCCGCATTGAAAACTCCCAGATTACATGCGCCGGAGTATGTCCCAATAATATCCGCTCCTTTGTTGTACATAATCTTCGCGACCTCACTGCCCTGTCCCACATCAGTGTAACTGTTGGTAAATGCGGACTGAACCTCACAGTCAGGATTCACAGCCTTGACACCTGCGGTGAAGCCGAACTGGTAACGGTACTGCAGGGTCTCTCCTACTGCCATAACAGCGCCGACGTTATCAGTCTTCGTCATCAGCCCCGCCAGCGCCCCGCCCAGGAATGCCGCTTCATTTTCACGATAAGCGACTGACATAATGTTTCCGCCGCCATCAATAGCTTCTGCCAGATACAGGAATTTGACTTCGGGATTCTCCGCCGCCACTTCCAGCATTCCATCCTTATATTCGGAAGACGGGACCATGATGAAATTGGCGCCCTGGCTGATCAGAGTACGCAGACTGTTTGCAGAGTCGGAAATCTCCGGCACCTCCAGCGGAATACCTTTCACTCCCAGCTCCTTCTCCGCCAGCTCCATTCCGGCGAGAACATCATCGTTGTAGCTCTGTGTTCCAAACGCATTGGCGATCATTCCCACAACCAGATCTGATTTCTTTGCCTGTGCTCCGTCTCCGGACGCATCTTCACCCGCTTTATCTGTTTCCGCCTTGTCTGCCGCCGTACTTCCGCCTGCCGGCTGGCTGCTCTGACATCCAGTCAGAAGAGACAGTCCCATACCTACCGCAAGTAACACCCCGAGTAACCTTTTGTAATGTTTCATAATCTTATCTCCTTCTCCTCTTATAGAAATGTTAAATTACATTTTTCCAAGCTTCTCAAGTCTGCGCTTCATCTCTTCCATCTGCGCTTCATTTACCATCAGGGCACCGCCCTTTTGCACCGTTAGTAGTCCCTCATCTTTTAAACTGTTGATAGATCGGTACAGTGTCCTGACACTTACACTGAGATCGGCGGCAATCACACCGTGGCGTTCCCGGATGGTGAGCTGCCGGTCTCTTCGGCAGATCTCGCTTTCATTCCACTTGCTTTCGATGTATGCCATCAAATTATTGGAGGCTTTTAAAAAGACCATTCGGTCCATTCTCGTATGGTTTCTCTCTACCACCTTCGCAAGATCCCGAATAACAATCAGGGCTGCCTCCCCGTCCTCCCGGATTCCCTTTAAAAAGTAGCTGCAGTCAATGTAAAGAAGCAGGCAGTTTTTTGCTGCAATGATCTGGGAATAATACTCCTTGTCGTTTGACACCAGCTGCGTGATTCCGATAAAAAACGGAGCGTTAACCGCCGCAAGCATATTAGTGTTTCCATCTGTGGATACCCGTGTGAAATGGGCCCCTCCCTTCACCACCAAAATAATTGACTGAAGCTTATCCGTCGGCCGGACAATATCCTCTCCCTTCTTTACCATCCGCATCGTAATACATGGATTCAAAAAACGGTCCAGGTCGTGCATTTTGATTGTCTGGTCCTGATTTTCTACGTATGCAACTCGAAAAAGCTCTCTCAGCTGACCAGATGTTTTTTCTGTCTTCATATGTCTGGTTTCCTTTCTGTACTTTTGGGTCTGCATTATTATATCACAACGAACGGATTATTTTTTTCTTAATTTCTGTAGCTTTATCATACACGTCCATCAATTTTACTGCTATGACACATGTCACACCTGAAGTTTTTTTATATTTTGTATTAATTTCATGTTAATTTTTGTGCATTTTGTATATATTGCCTGTACTAACTTTATATCCAAAAAGATAGACAGAGAAAAAGAACTTTTTCGCGCTGCTAAAGCGATGAAAAGTTCTTTTTCTCTGTCTATCTTTTTTCTGTTTGCTCTTTTTCTATGTAAGCACGATGTTCGTATATCCCAGTTCCCCAGCCCATGAAGCCAGTTCCCGCATCAGCCCGTCTTCCGGCCGTGATGCCCCGCTCAGCCTGCCTCTGACACCAAAAGGACGGAACTTAATCAGCTTGACTCTGACCGTAATCGGGCTTCCCAGGAGACCCGCAATCCCTAGCAGTACGTCTTCATAATCACTTTCTCCAGGAAGACAGACAATGCGTATCTCTTCCAGTTTACGTTTTCTCCAGAGAAACTCCAGATTCTTTCGTACAACGGCATTATCCGCTCCCGTCAGTCTCCGGTAAACACATGGATCCCAGCTTTTCACATCCAGCATCACACCCTCGCAGAGATCCAGCAGTTCCGGACAGGAGGAAAAATCCACCATCCCGTTGCTGTCGATCAAACAGGAGAGTCCGGCTTTTCTGCAAAGGCCAAACAGTTCTTTCAAGAACTCCGGATAAAGGCAGCATTCCCCACCGGATACCGTAATTCCGCGGATAAACGGCATATTGAGGGACACCTTACAAAACACTTCCTCCGCACTCATTTCCCTGACTTTAGGAGAGGCAAAAGACGGACATACGGCTATGCAGCGATCGCAGGAGATACACTTGTCCTCATCCCACACCACAGTTTCACCGTTCAGCTTCAGCGCTCCTGCGGGGCAGCCGTCCACGCAGACTCCGCAGCCTGTGCACAGGTTTTGTGTTTCCGGGTTATGGCAGTATGCACAGGAAATGTTACAGCCCTGAAGAAACACGGCAGTCCGGTTTCCCGGGCCGTCCACCACGCTGACCGGGATGATCTTATTGACCGGAGCTTTCACGCCATACGCTCCTTTCGCAGCTCTAAATGATTGGTGTCGTAATTCTTACTGCCAAGCACGGTTGTATTCTGAAGAACTACATCGTGATTCCTGTATTTTTCCATCTCACTGCGCTTAACAAGGAAGCCGGTAATCCGGACCAGATCACTGTCTGACGCATAAAAGCTCATATATTTAACTCCCAATTGAAAGGATCCCTTCACAATATCCACTAATGCCCCAGGATTATTCCTGGCCGTGACGGCAAATGGGAAGATATCACCCACTCCCGTCGGAAAGTATTCATGGAATCTTGCGCTGTGACGCAGATGGTCCAGCAGGTTCTCCGGCTCATCTCCCACCGGAATGCGCACGCCGGAGGTGATCCCCTTGTCACTGTCTAATCCTACCTGAGCATGAAGCAGGTAATGTCCCCGGCCAATCTCTGAATAAACAGCCGGAAAATCTGCCACGAATTTCTGTATGATCTCCATGATCTGCACTCCCAGATCATCCGACTCAGCACTGTGTCCGTACCGTTTCCCCGTATCGGCCATCAGAGCGTTGACGCATTCCGCCAGCCCTGTCACGCCGAACATTCCCACGAACTTCTCCCGTTCAATCAGTCCCTCCCGCACCAGAAAAGATGACTCAAAGAAGCCGGAGCGCTCCACAAGAAACTTCACCCGCTCATTCATATAATTACCCACTGCATTTAAACAGTCAGGAAGAAGCTCTTTTAAAAAGTGCTCTGTGGATTTTGCGCTCTTTACCAGCTCAGTCAGCGTAATCCTCGACAGCGTATAGGCTCCGCCTCCCACCGGCAGGATATTGTAGCAGCTGGAGATTCCGTATTCACAGGGATAGGTGGTTCGGTTATCCGCATCGTTACAGATCGCCGGATTGGCACAGTACAGGGATGTGGAAACGGCCAGCTCTGCATACTCATCCGGAGTAACATCCGGATCGTATTTCAAGGTTAAATTAGGAACAGCATTCTGAAGTTCCTTTTCCAGTTCCAGGATTATCCGTCCCGTTCTCGTCGGCTTCGCCCCCAGATTGCCATGGCAGAAGCTGTCTGTAATCGTCCTGTCCAGATAGATCAAAAACAGCCTTATTTTTTCCTTCACTTCATCATCTGCCAGCCCCGTAGTAAACGGTTCGATCATAGTGTCCAGTTCTCCCAGATACACGGGAAATCCTGTGATGGAAGGTACGTGATGATAAAGAATTTCCAGGCCTGTAAGGAGCTCATCCAGCGTCTTCGGAGGCTCGATCCGCAAAAACTTGCTTCCCTGTCTTACAAACTTCTTATAGTCCGGCATGATATACCTTGGACGATAGGGTGCGTGTCCCTCAAATAAATCGTTTAATGCTCCTGTCTCAAAATACGCTCTGGTCTTCGGCGGAATGTCCAGTACTTCGAGGCTGTCTTCCGCTTCCCTAGCCAGTGAAAATACTTTCTGTTCATACGTTAATTCTTTGGATGTAAGCACATCCAGCACACGGTTCTGTTCCATATGATCCTGTCCTTTCTTAAAACTTTTGACTGTTTTCAAACGTTCCATTGATTTGATAGGATCATTATATCATCGCCAAACCGGCAGTACTATGACAGCTGTCACAATATAAGAGTTTCCGCCCTCCCCTATTCTTCCGTCACCAGAAGTCTTTCCTCCTCCTCACGCACGAACAGTGCTCTGTGATTTCTGTCAAATTCCGTGATATGGCGGATAAAGAATTTGGAAATACCGCCTACCAGAAACGCAGCCGCCACAGTGCCTTCCCGGATTCCTTCCACATGACCCAGACAGAAAACTGAAAGGAGAATGGCTGCAAGCACAAGACTGAGATCAAAGCACGTCTTTACAAGACCGAAATCCCAGCCTTTCCTGCGTGATATCGCGCGGACAAGCCCCTCTCCCGGAAGAATCAGCACATCCGGCACCACTTCCAAAGCCACGCCCAGCCCCAGCGCTGCACAGCCGGCGAGAAGCAAAAGGACCTTCTGCAGATAGAACACCGGTGTCCAGAATGACAAAACCCACATCCAGCCGTCAATGCAGGCGGAAAAGATCAGTGTTGCCGGAAGCTGGAGCAGCTGAATCTTTTTAAAGCCGCGTCCCAGAACGAGACATTCAAGCAGAAACAGCGTACTGTTCACCGCCAGTACAAAAGCACCCAGGCTGTAAGGAAAGATAAACGTCAGGACATAAGACGGACTCGTGATCGGAGACGTCCCAAGCTCCGCCTTTGTAATCATGCTGATCCCTAAAGCGGCCACAATCATTCCATACAAAAACATCCGGTACTTTTTCATTATCACGTGATGATCCATGCGCGCATTTCTCCTAAAAATTATTTTTATCTTCTAAATTTTTTTGTTATTTTATCATAACATGAAAAAATGCACACTTCAATGGACATTGTAGCCCAACATCCATATAAAAAATCATCACATTGCACAAAAATATTTTAGATCTCCTAAATTATTTTTAGATTCGTATCACAGTTCCTTCTTTTCTGGGCTTTGCCTCGGGATATTCACAGCTCCTGTATCCAAGTATACAGTGGCCGATTCCCTCGTAATCTCCGTGAATCCCCCATTCCTCCAGGAGTGCTTTTCCCTCCGGGCTGTCAAATTCCTCCTTTGCCCGGTGAATCCAGCAGGAATCGATTCCCAGCGAATGTGCTGCCGTCATCAGGTTCCCCATAGCCAGTGATCCGTCATACAGACAGGTGGGGACACTTCGGTCCGCCAGAACCACGATTACGGCCGGAGCACCGTAAAACGGATCGGAATCGGTTCCCATGATCGCGGCATTCATCCTGGACAGCCTGTCACGCACCTCCTTCTTCTCCACTGCCACAAAGACAACCGGCTGTCTTCCCATGCCTGAAGGAGCATACGTTCCAGCCTTTAAGATCAGTTCCATCGCCTCCTCCGGGATGGCCTTCTCCGTGTAGGCACGGACGCTTCTTCTGTCGATCAGATTATTAATTGTTTCATTCATATCTTATCCTCCTTGTCTTAACGCCGGATGTCGGCCGCAATGATCCTGGAATACCGGATCAGCGGATACTCTCCGTCGTGGCTGTCAAAATACACTTCTGAATCCGGTTCCCGTCCTGTCAGAATCCGGTTGACTCCTGCCCTGACCAGTATCCGGACCATCTCCTGCTCTTCTTCCTCCAGGCAGACCAGCCTCGCGGTCTGGAGCTTTCCCCTGTCTTTTCTCAGGATTTCCACGAGTCTCTCCCGGTTCACCGGCTTCACCCAGCAGCTTCCATACATCAGTGACAGCTGAAGCTTCGGATCTTCCGCCAGGGTAACACTGACCCCGTCGCCCCGGAACATGTGCTCTCCTGTCATGGCAGTCTCCAGTTCCTTCCGGTACATCCGGATGGTACTTAAACCACGGAATCCGGCTTCTTTATTCCCATATTTCTCACAGGAATATTCCAGCAGTTTCAGGAAGCGGCGGCAGAATTCCTCGGCCTCCCTTCCTTCCGCCTCCACATAGATCCCCTGGCAGGAGCTGCACAGCAGCTGATTTGTCCGGATCATGTGATCTGCGATTGCCTGAAGCGCTTCCTCACGTTCCGTACACGCCCTGGTGACGCAGGCAAAGCTGATCCGGTGCCCCCACTCGATCAGCTTTGTCCCCGCAGGCGCCAGACTCCGGATTCCCCGGACAGCATCGTCGCCGCCCCACGTGCATACACCGTCGGAAAGCGTTAAAAGCTTCAAAATCCGCTCCCTGTCTCCGGAGGGTATCCGGAAGGTGTAGATATAGTCTGCCAGCACAGGTTCGATACGAATCAGTTCCCGGAGCAGGAATACCGAGAGGCCGTCGTCCTCAGACGAGAGCTTCAGCAGATTGATATTGCCGGCCAGGAGCCCCTCCAGCACGCTGTACGCTCCGATACCGGTCATATTGCCGGCAGTCACATGCATAAGGACGCCCAGAGGCATGAGAAACTGATTCTGAAAACCGGAAAGCTCTGTTTCCACCCGTTTCTTTAACGCATCTGCTCTGAGTAACGAGGCTGCCCTTGATATCATTTCTCCCGTCAGAAGCTTCTCCATTCCGTATTCCCGAATCTTCTCATCATAGGCGCCGCCATTTAAAAGCTCCGAGAAGCGGCTGCAGGCTTCGATAACCACAGTTCTGGAAAGAGGGGGCTGTTCCAGCAGGGCTGTTGTCTTTTGTTCCAGTTCATCGTAACGCACTCCGTCCAGCCTCCTTTAACACTTCTTCCGCTCCGGCCGCACACGTCCGGATCTCGGGGACACCGGTCCTGCCAATGATCTCCAGGTACGGTGCTTCGATTCCGCAGCCGCACTCACAGCCGCGGTGCAGGATGCCCAGATCATCGGTCAGTATACTCACAAGAGGCATACTTTCCACCAGCGGACTGATTAAGTTCACCAGTCCGGTCGTTCCGTATCCGACCGGCTCCAGCGTATCCACGTCACGGATTACAACGCGGCTCGTCACAGGAATATGAAAATGGTGGTTCGGACAGTCACAGTATACGCCCGGATGCTCCACCGCGCCGAAAAACTCCCGGAAATGGCTCTCCGGGATACCGAGATGCCTCTCTCCAAGCCTGTACAATTCCCGTTTGTCCACCGTCTCTTTATAAAACTGCTTCCAGCCGCCGCCGGCCATAATCATGGAATGCTTTGGCAGACGGATAAAGATTCTGTTTCGCTCCATCTCCTTTAAAAGGAAATAGAGGTATGCAGGAAAACCAATGATCCGGACCGGGGCATTTCCCCTTCCGTAACGCCGGAGGGCCTCCAGCAGTCCGTTAAAATCAGGACGGTATCCGTGTTTTCCTTTTCGCAGCGCATACTTCCGGCTGAGCGCAGGCGCAAACATCGTGCTGAGCCGCTGCGTCCTGCTGATCGCCGTCTGATTTTCTTTTCCTGGCGGAAATCCCAGAATCACATAGTGCACCGGACGCACGGAAAACAGTCCATGGCGTGCAATGACTCGTCCTGCAGCGACTCCGGCAAAGAAAAGACTCTTTTTATCAAATCCAATCCTGCTCTTTACTCCCCCGGTGCCAGAGGAGGTGGCCTTTATCACCATCGAAGCTTCCGGCACAGAATACAGATCGTGATATTTAAAAAACAAAGTCGGAATGCAGGGCACCTCCCCGGCGTTCATAACCCTTTGGCCATCGCTCCGCGAAAATCCCCGGCTCTCTAAAATCCGCCTGTAATCTTTGCATTTTAAGAGATGGCAGTCCACATTCCTGCGGACTGCCTCCATAAAAGTTCTGTCACTCGCTCTCTGATCATAGATATCCCTGCAGAAACACAGCTTCGTTCTGTAATCCATCGCCTTACTCCTGTCGTTCTATTCGGTCCACTCCGGAAACCACTGGCCTTCATTCGCTATAAATCCGGCAAATACCCGCGGCTCTCCCGCAGAGTTCTGAGCCACGTGACCGCGGCAGTGAAGCTTTATCCACTGCCCCTTCCGGTTTCTCGCCCTGTATTCGACCTCATGGCTCACGGTCCGCCCGTCGCTGACCGCCTGGTTCGATTCCCAGAACCGTTCCCAGTCTGCCGGATGGATAATGGAGCGCCAGATATCTGCGGCATTTTGAATCACCTCACCCGGAAAAGCAAACTCTTCCACCAGCTTCCTGCTGTACCGGAAGGTATTGGTCGCCATATCGCATACGTACAGATAATCATCCGTACTCTCTACCAGCGCATCATACAGATACTGCTGGTCGTAGTCAAACGCCTCCGGTTTTAAAAGGCGCCATTGGGCTTCGGACGCCGCCAGAACCGACTCTTTTCCCTGCCGCATATGATACTGGCGCTTCTGGTCATACATGCGCTCGTCCACTTCCCGCAGAATATCCGTCACACTCATGGTGTGCTCCGGCTTCAGTTCTAAAATTCCCGTGCAGAAGCTCAGTTCGTAAGGAATCCTGTCCTGTCTGCGCACTGCCAGCAGCCGCTCTTCCACCAGCTTAATCAGTTCATCTGCTTCCTGCTCCGTCTTTCCTGCAAACGTAATCAGAAATTCATCTCCGCTTAAACGGCATGCAAAATCCCGTTCGGTCAAAACGCTCTTTACCATGTTGGCAATGACCCGCAGAAGGTTATCCCCCTCCCGGTGTCCGAATGTATCATTGACCTTTTTTAAGGAATTGACATCGTACATGCAGACCGTCAGAACCTCCTCCTGATGTCTGGCCATATTCAGCATCTCCGCCAGCCGGTTCTTCCCGCCTCTCCGGTTGAGAAGTCCCGTCAGCTCATCCGTGCTGGCCTCCTTCGACAGTTTTTTGGAAGCCGTAATATCCAGCGAATGCTGAAAATGAACGGTGGAGCCGTCTGTCCATTTCATCAGACTGTCGTAATTATCGTAGTAGCGGCCCGTCACAGTATTGTATTCTTCCCAACGTCTGTATACGCCCTCTTCCCCTGACTCCGTAAGCCTCGTAACAGGACAGCCCGGGCATCTGCCTTTGATTCCCTTCTGGAGAACCTGCCAGCAGACCTTTCCCACCGGATTCTCAAGGCCGAATGCCTCCTGCATGGTTTTATTCATGAACAGAATCTGGTCCGTGTGAATATCCGTCACATATAAGTTCGCCTGCATGCGCCCCATCATGGTATTATATACCCAGTTCTGCAGCATATAGTCTTCATACAGATTCTTGTTTGCAAATGTCACCGCGATAATCGACAGCAGGAACCGGAGAACAGGCAGCTCCTTATCCGTCCAGTCGCCCTCCTCGGCCCTTTTCCCGAATACTGCAAATCCTACAAACCGTATATGATTGCAGATCGGCAGAATCGTCAGATAACCGCCCGGCACGGTGTAAGGTGTGAGTGCCTGGCAAAAGTCCTTCAGTTCCCCGCAGGACAGCTTTTCTCTCTTATTCCAGCTTTCCACCAGCCGCGGAAGCCACTGCCTCATGACTGCCTCCACACCGTTCTCCCCATCATTTCCGGCTTTCCAGGAACCAGATTCCTTGTAACGCATCTGATTGTCCAGACGAACCAGGAGTACCGAATCGGCGCTCATCAGATGATTGATATAATCAGCCAGATTCTCTGCTGTTTCCTGTACGGTATTTGCATCCATCAAAAGCGTCTGAACAGAAAGTTCAGGCCGGTAAAACACGTCCATGGGATCATCCCCCCTTTCCGGAATTATGATGTCGTTTGTTCTCCGTTTTCCGGATAATCAAAGATATAATATTCATATGCATTGACAATTCTGGTTTCCCCGTATGTATCCTCGCGTTTGAAACCGCCGCCGTAGTTGGCGTGGACATGGCCATGGATAAAATATTTAGGCATATACTTGTCCATCAGGTCTTTAAAACACGCAAACCCCCGGTGGGGCAGATCCTGCATATCGTTAATCTGATATGCAGGCGCGTGAGACACCAGAATGTCAAACCCTTTGTTCTTCTTTAACTTCCACCAGAGCTTTTTAATTCTCCGCTCCATCCCTCTCTCCGTATACTGGTTATCGGCTCCCGGAATATACTCCATGGAACCTCCCAGGCCCAGAATCCGCACGCCGCGGAATACAAAGATATCATCCTCGATGCAGACGCAGCCTTCCGGCGGCCGGTCTTCGTAATGTCCGTCGTGATTGCCTTTTACATACAGAAGCGGCGCATGGGAGAAGGTGGCAAAAAACGTCAGATAGGAAGCCTTTAAATCCCCGCATGAAATAATTAAGTCCACCCCTTTGATCTTCTCGGGTGAGAAGTACTCGTAAAGGGATTTTGACTCCTCATCAGCCAGTACCAGAATCTTCAAACCATTATTCCTCCATCACCGCATTGTCGTATATCGTCAGTCCCTGAAGCCTTACCAGCGACTGTGCCTCCTCTGTCAGTTCATCAAATTCAGGAAGCTTTCCCACCACGTTGTCAGCCAGCCAGTTCATCGTGATGATCTCTTCCGGAGAAAGCCTCTGTTCCTCCTCACACTGAATCGTCCCATCCTGTGAGTAGATGGTTCCTACAAACGGCTGGAAGCTTCCGCTTCGGATCGAATTCTTCAGGAACGTAATCAGCCGGTTGGTGCCGTGAGGCAGATTCTGGGAACAGATGACATCGATCACATCCGCCGACATTCCCCACCAGTAGTTGATGGCCTGCTTTCCCTTCATCTCCTTCACATCGGAGCCGCCGCGGCAGGTGATATTCACGATTCTCTCGTAGAATTTTCCCCAGTGCCAGATCGGCGTCGCCAGATTCCGGAATTCTCCGTCAGACTCTATTTTATATAAACCGTACTCTCTCGACGCGGTCTTCGGCGTGATCATGTCTTCTCCGGAGATAAACGCGATTCCTTCCTTCTCCAGTTCCTCCCGGGCATTCCTGCCTTTTACCCTCGCCCACTCCAAATGAACCTTGACGTATGGGTTGATCATACGCGCGCCCAGGGCAAATGCGTTGATATTGGCGATGGTTCCGTAGATCGGATAATCCGCAATATATCCCAGCTTATCACACTGCGCCATGGAAGCGGCCAGCGCGCCCATCAGGAATTTCGACTCATACATTCTGGCATAATAGGTGCAGACAGATGAATACGACATGTTGACGGAACAGTTGAAAATCTTCACCTCTGGATGCTCGATGGCAGCCTTGACGCTTAAACCGATCATCTGGGAGGCCGTCGTAAAGATCATGTTGCACCTGGCCGCTATCGCCAGGTCGATGGCGTTCGCAATCTCTGCATCCGTGTCGGCCTCGAAGAACGCAACCGTCTTTAACCGGCCCTCAAAGGCCTGCTCCAGATACATGCGTCCCAGCTCATGGCCGTAGGTCCAGCTGGACGTCTCAGCGGTCTTCGCATGGATAAATGCAATCTTCAGCATCTCAGGTTCGATGTTCTGGGATGGGCGGAGCCAGTTAATGATCTTTAACGGGCCGTTATCCTGCTCTTCCACCTCTTCCGGCTGCTCTACCAGGGCAATCTTGCTGCCTCTGGATGCCAGCAGGAGTTCATCCTTAATCTTCGCCAGATCCTTTGTGATCTCCCCTTCAGTCTTTAACTTCACCACATCATAGCCGAACAGTTCGACATAGACAAGGAAGGCGTCAGAGCACGTCATCTCATAGGAACTCCCTCCAAATGCGCGGAACGCCTTGGAAAACTGGTCGTAGGCGGATTTGAAATAGATCCTGTCGTCCTCGCTCCACACCTCTTCCGGGGCCTTTCCCATAGCCTTTAACAGGCGGTCGTAGCAGCCCTCCTGGCTGAACCAGACATCACAGTTAAAGGACACCTGGTAAAACTCCAGGAATTCATAATAGAGGCGATTGTCGAGATCATCCGTTCTCTTCGGGATCAGACGGGTCACCGAGGCCGTGATGCTGAATGCACCCACATATTTGAGCACGCTGACACGCTTATTGCCCTCCTGCACGTAATATTGATTCATAAATTCATACGCAACGATGGGATCATGGATCCCCTCTTCTATCTGATGGTCGTATAAATACGCCCATTTCGCCCCAAACTCTGACTTCTCTGCCAGCAGAGGCATAAAATTATTGGCAAAGGCACTCGTTCTGCCTTTTGTTTTTGTTCCAACGATCTTATCCAGCGGGACATCCATCAGTCCCAGATTCACTTCTGAAATGATATCCGTGTAGGAAAGGATATCGTCCAGCACAGGAAGATAAGGATACTCTCCCTTTGCCACGGAAACCTGATACTGTTTTCTTCCTTTTTTCAAAGCACCTGAATAGTCATAAAGCGCCATAACCGATTCTCCTCTCAGTTTTCCTCTTATTGTATGTTCGTCTTTTACAGTATACCACAAACACGTAATTCGCGAAAGACCTCATTCCATGTTTGGGCACGGATTCCCAAAGACAAAAAAACACAGTCCAGCCCCCGGGAATCCACGCTTACTGCCATAGCTTCCCAGGGACGCAGACTGCGTCATATTATAGATTTCTTATCTTAAAGTCACGTTCCAGTTCCCGTTTCTGATCCTTTTTCGCGATATCTTCCCTCTTATCATAGAGCTTCTTACCTCGTGCCAGACCGATCTCCAGCTTCACTAGGCTTCCCTTAAAATAAACCTGGAGGGGCACAATCGTATAGCCCTTCACCGCGATCTTGGAATCCAGCTTACTGATCTCCGCCCGGTGCATCAGCAGTTTCCTCGGTCTTAAGGGGTCTTTATTGAAGATATTGCCCTTCTCGTACGGATTGATATTCATGCCGTATACCCATACTTCCCCCTTGTCGATTCTCACAAAGGCTTCCTTAATGCTGCATTTGCCCATCCGGATGGACTTCACTTCCGTGCCGGCCAGTTCAATGCCGGTCTCGTATTTCTCATCGATAAAGTAATCATGGTATGCCTTCTTGTTATTGGCAACCAGCTTAAAGCTCTCTTTCCCCATCCTTTTTTCCTCCTGTTATTCCTCTGTAAAAGTTCTTGCGGGAATAAAGTCGATCGTCCTGGCCAGCTTATCGGTTCCCGTGACCATGACGCGGATCGGCTGTCCGAGTTTGTATACCTTTCTCGTCATCTCGCCGACCAGTTCATAATGTTCTTCATCAAAACGGTAATAATCGTCCTTTAACTCACCTACCCGGATCAGACCTTCCACCGTGTTCGGAAGCTCCACATAGAGCCCCCAGTTTGTTACTCCTGATACGACGCCGTCAAATTCCTCGCCGATATGGCCCGCCATATACTCACATTTCTTCATCTTCACAGTCTCGCGTTCCGCCTCATCCGCCCGCCGCTCCATGGCGGAGGTCTGGACTGAAACGCCGGTCAGAATCTTATCGTAGTGGGCCGTTCTCTTTTCGCTCAGTCCGCCTCTTAAATTCTCCTTGATGATCCGGTGAATCTGCAAATCCGGATACCGCCGGATGGGAGAGGTAAAGTGGGTATAGTACTTCGCCGCCAGTCCAAAATGCCCCGTGTTCACCACCGTATACTTAGCCTGCTTCATGGAACGAAGCGCCAGGCGGCTGATCAGCGCCTCCTCCGGTGTGTCTTCCGCCTTCACCAGCAGCTTCTGGACTTCCTTCGGATAAACCTCTCCGTTATGGAACCGGATGGAATAGCCAAAGTTATTGATAAACGTAGCCAGGCTCTTCATCTTCTCCGGATCAGGATTATCATGGGTTCTGTACAGGAATGGAAGCTCCTGCCAGAAATAGTCCTCCGCCACGGTCTCATTAGCAATCAGCATGAAATCTTCGATGATCTTCGTCGCCGCATTCCGCTCGTACGGCATAATCTCCAGCGGTTTTCCGTTTTTATCCAGAACCACCTTCGTCTCCGGGAAGTCAAAATCGATCGATCCCCTGCTCTTTCTCTTCTCTCTCAGGATATCAGCCAGCTCCTTCATAAGAAGGAACATGGGAACGAATTCCCTGTACTCCTCCATCACTGCCTCGTCACGATCTGTCACGACTGCGTTCACTGCCGTATAGGTCATACGCCGGTCCACGTTGATAAGCGTCTCTGCAATCCGGTGTCCGGTCACATTGCCCGCCTCATCGATCTCCATGATGCAGCTGAGCGCCAGACGGTCCTCCCCCTGGTTCAGGGAGCAGATTCCGTTGGACAGCTTATGGGGAAGCATGGGAATCACCCGGTCTACCAGATAGACGCTGGTTCCCCTCTTAAGCGCTTCCTCATCCAGCGCACTGTTCTCCGTCACGTAATGGCTGACATCCGCAATATGGACGCCCAATGTATATACACCGTTCTCCTTCGATATGGAAATGGCGTCATCCAGGTCTTTCGCATCCTCGCCGTCGATGGTGACCGTCTGCAAGCCGCGTAAGTCCAGTCTGCCTTCCCGCTCGCGGTCGGTGACGTCGTCGGAAATTTTCTCCACCTGCTGCATCACCTCGTCGGGAAATTCCTCCGGAAGACCGTACGCTTTCACGATGGATATGATATCCGTTCCCGGATCGTTTACGTGTCCCAGGATCTCCGTTACCACACCCTCGGGCTTTTTCTGGCTTCCGCCAAAATCCGTAAGCACCGCCACCACCTTGTGACCGGTCATGGCCCCCATGTCTTTCCCCTGGGGAATGAATATATCTTTGCCGATCTTCTGGTTGTCCGGAATGACAAATCCAAAATTCTTATTCTTCTGATAATATCCGATCACCGTCCTGTTCGCATGCTCCAGAACGCGCAGGACACGGCCCTCGGCCCGTTTCGAGCCCTCGCCCTCTGCCTCGACGGCAATCTGCACGGTATCACCGTTCATGGCGTCAGCCGTCTTATCCTCGGGTATAAAGACATCCTGGTCCCGCCCTTCCACGGTCACAAAACCAAATCCCCTCGGATGGCCGCTGAATATTCCGGTTATGGCGCCGATATCCGGCTTGCCGTACTTTCCTTTTTTAGAGATACCGATCTTTCCCTCTGCCAGCAGTGCATCCAGCACTTCCTTCAGTTCTTCTCTCTGCCCCTTCGGCACATCCAAAAGAATCGCCATCTCCTTCAGCTTCATCGGAACGTAGGCCGGTTCTTCCACCAGCTTCAGTATCATGCTCTTTCTCTGTGTCAATTGTTCCTCTGTCATAATTTCCTCGTTTTCTGTTTTTTCGCTGCGTTTTACTCTGCTTTATCATTATGCCCGAAAGATGCAGGAAAGAATCCCGTCCGAAGGGCATTTCCCATTCATTATAGAAGCACTTTCCCATGATATGAAAAACACCCTTGCCGCCTGACCACAAGAGTGTTTAATCTTTACAGTATATTCAGATTCAATACTAATGCAAGAACGAAAAACAGAATCGCTCCGTATCTTGTAAATTTCTCCAGTTTACCTTCCATGGAACGGCCTTTGTTTCTTCCCCAGTAAGTATCCGCCATACCGCCGATGGAACCCAAGCCCTGTGTTTTCCCTTCCTGCAGCAAAATAATTGCAGATAATGCAATACATATGATAACAAATATGATTGATAAAATCGTTCTGATCATGTCCCTTTTCCACCTCCTATAGTCAAACATGGTAATCATATCATATTTTTTCCATAAATACAACTGCATTTTTTGAATTTTCACATTTTATCGCAGCAGATGGAAGCAGGGAGGGAATGGTATCCGCTCATCCATTCTTCAATCCTCAGAAGCTCATTATACTTTGAGGTCCGTTCCGACCGGCACGGGGCCCCCGCCCTGATCCAGTCTGCATTTACGGCCGCAGCAAAATCGGCGGCATAGGGATCCTCTGTCTCGCCGTACCCCTGGGAAACCGCAAGTTTAAGCCCGTTTTTTTTCGCCAGCTCCGCCATCTCCATGGCTGCGGTCACACTCTTTGCTCCGCACAGGGAAATACCTGCCGCATTTTCCTCCACCCCGTTCCAGTCCGAAAGACCGGTCCAGTCTCTTTCATACGGATTTATGCCGCCGGGCTCCCGGTATTGGTGCTGTCCGATGAAGACAGCGCGGTTTCCAAGGATCTTCGTCAGTAATCCCCAGCCCTCTGCATCCGACTCGGCAAGGCCGTCGAAGACAGCACAGACCGGAAATCCGTCCATCAGGCGGATATAGAATGCCATCATATCGTTTCTGTCCCGTTCGACGGGAACGCCTGTCATCCTGCTTTCCCCTTTAAACTGATAGAACCCGGTTCCCTCGTGATAGAGTGCTCCCGCGCCGGCTCCGATTGCCATACACATATCTTTTCCCGGCTCGCAGCCGCACAGAGTCATGGCTTTCATCACGTACTCCAGAGCCTCCTCCGAATTTCTCAAATCCGGCACGAAGCCGCCGTCTTCCCCCACTCCGGTCTGATGTCCGGAGATCGTAAGCAGCCGTTTCAGCGCCTGATAAACCTCCATACACCTCGCTGCACCTTCCCGAAAGGAGGCCGCTCCCACAGGAACCACCATATAGGACTCCATGTCGAGAGAGTTGTTTTTTCCGTATCGGCCGCCGCTTATCATCGTCATCATGGGAACCGGCAGACGGCCGGGCGCGGTCCCTCCCAAATACCGGTAAAGAGGCATACCAAGCCCTGCAGCGGCTGCCCGGGAAACCGCCATGGAAACCGCGGTTAAAAAGCCGCCGCATTTTGCGGTGCCGACGGAAGAGACGGTCTCTTCCAGAATCTTGTCAACGCCTCTCTGATCCGACGCATCCTCAAACAGTACGCACTCTGACAGCACCTCCATCATCTGATCCGTGTTCCCGCTGTTTTCGCAGAGAGCCACCATAGCCCGGCCTCTCGCTCCGTTTTCCAGTTCTACTTCCGCCTCCACGGCCGGCAGTCCTTCCGAATCAAACAGCCGCCTCCCGGTTACCTCTATAATTTCAAGACCTTCTGTCATTCTGCATTCCTCCTTACAAAAACAATCCATTTTCTGTAAGGATGAACACAACTCCGTCACTTTATACCTGCTGCGTAAAACTGACTCTGAAACAGCTCAAAATTGTAGTTTCAGAAAGAAACGCCGCCCGGCTAGAGGATATTCTCCCGCCGGACGGCGTCAGTTTTCGATGCTGTTTCGTTTTATGCTCTCAGTTCAATTCCAAGTGCCTGCAGACCGTTCAGAATCTTATTCATAACCGCTCCTGCTTCCTTGTCCTCCAGCGTGTGATCCTTAGCGCGGAAGGTAATGGAATACGCCACCGACTTAAATCCCGCAAGAATCTGAGCTCCCTCGTAGATGTCGAACAGCTGGTAGCTCTCAAGAAGCTTTCCGCCTCGCTGCTCAATCACATCCTCGATCTGGCCTACCAGTACATCCTTGGGTACTACCATGCTGATATCTCTGGATACAGCCGGGTACTTCGCGATGCCTGTATATTTGCGGTCGAACGTGGTGAATGGAATCATAGAAGGCATGTCAATTACCGCCACATACGTTCTCTCACCGATTTTGTAGTTATCCGCTACGTCCGGATGGACCTCGCCTAAATACCCCACCGTAACTCCGTCGTAAACGATATCTGCCTGTCTGCCCGGATGGAGGTAACTCTTTTTATCATCCGGATTATAATGCGGTTTCTTATGCATGCCGGCTTTGTCGAAGAATTCCTCAATCACACCCTTCATATCATAGAAATCACCGTCGCCGTACATTCCCAGTGTAAACTGCATCCGCTCGTCCGGAAGCTCTGTCAGCGGAAGGGATTTGGGAAGATAGATATTCGCCAGTTCGTATAAACGGACATTTTTATTTCTTCGGTTATAGTTCGTCGACAAGGAGCTTAACATACCGTGCAGCGGAGACGTTCTCATGATGCTGAAATCCTCGCCCAGCGGATTTAAGATTCCCACTGTCTTACGAAGCGGGCTGTCAGCCGGAAGCTTCAGTCTGTCAAAGACCCTGGGGCTCTCAAAGGAATACGTCATACCCTGGGAGAATCCGCAGAATTCGGCAACCTCTCTCGCCACCTCTTCCACGCGCAGCTTGTACGACAGCTTGCCGGTTGTGGCTTCTCCTGACGGAAGCGTTACCGGAATCTTGTCATAGCCGTAGAATCTGGCAACCTCTTCTGCCATATCTGCCATACAGTTTAAATCCTGACGGAAGGTCGGCACAATAATTTCACGCGCATCGGCGTCATAACCCAGATCCAGCTTCTTAAAGTAGCCCAGCATGGTGTCTTCGGAGACCTCCGTTCCCAGAAGCTTATTCATCTTCTCCGGCTCAAACGGAATTCTCTTTTCCACTCTCTTTTCCGGATAGATGTCGATCATGCCGCCGACTACCTCTCCGGCGCCCAGCTCCTCGATCAGCTGGCATGCACGGTTTACGGCTGCCTCCGCGTTATTGGGATCAAGGCCCTTTTCGTATTTTCCGGAAGCGTCGGTACGGAGTCCCACCTTCTTTGCAGAGAGGCGGATATTCGTTCCGTCGAAGCAGGCGGATTCAAATACCATGGTTTTCACGTCATCGGTGATCTTGGAGTTTTCACCGCCCATAATGCCCGCGATTCCGACTTCCTTTTCTCCGTCGTTGATCATCAGGATGGAGCTGTCCAGTTTCCTCTCCTGACCGTCCAGCGTCTGGAATACATCCCCGTCCTTCGCACATTTCACAATGATTTCATGGCCTGACAGAAGGTCATAGTCAAACGCATGCATGGGCTGTCCATATTCTTCCATTACGTAGTTTGTAATATCCACGATGTTGTTAATCGGGCGGATTCCACATGCAGCCAGGCGCCGCTGCATCCATGACGGTGACGGAGCAAGTTTGATATTTTTCACCATTCGCGCGCAGTAACGCGGGCAGAGATGACTGTCCTCCACGGATACTTTTAAATAGCTGTTGATATCCTCATCATTTCCGGTAGCCGTAACAACAGGAGGCTGAAACGGCTTGTCAAAGGTAGCCGCTGCTTCTCTGGCAATACCGATTACGCTGTAGCAGTCCACGCGGTTGGAGGTGATCTCATACTCGAATACGCTGTCGCGAAGGCCCAGCACCTCGATGGCGTCAGCGCCTGTCTCTGCGTCTTCCGGCAGAATGTAGATACCGCTCTCCGGGGCATCCGGATACATTTCTTTAGAGGAACCCAGTTCCTCGATGGAGCAGAGCATGCCGTTTGACTCTATACCGCGAAGCCTGCCCTTTTTAATCGCCACGCCGTTCTCCGGCAGAGGGCCGCCGTCATGGCCTCCCGCTACCTTTCCGCCGTCTAAAACAACCGGAACCTTATCGCCTTCCTTTACATTGGGCGCACCTGTCACAATCTGTATGGTTTCTCCGCCGATATTCACCTGGCAGATGATCAGCTTATCCGCATCCGGGTGACGTTCAATTTTGTCGATCCGGCCGACTACGATCTTCTCTAAATTCCTGTCAAGGCGTTCGAAGCCTTCTACTTTCGTACCGCTTAATGTCATCGCATCTGTATATTCCTGGTCGCTGACATCTAAGTCCGGAACATATGCTTTAATCCATGATAATGGTGTATTCATCTCTTTTTTCCTTCCTTTCCCTAGAACTGTCTTAAGAACCGAATATCATTTTCATATAACAGTCTCATGTCGTCGATCTCATACTTTAAAAGCGCAATACGCTCGAGGCCGACGCCGAAGGCGAAGCCTGAGTACTCATCCGGATCAATGCCGCTCATGCGCAGAACATTGGGATGAACCATGCCGCATCCTAAAATCTCGATCCAGCCGGAGCCTTTGCAGAACCGGCAGCCGCTGCCGCCGCATTTAAAGCAGGTGACATCCACTTCGGCGCTGGGCTCTGTGAACGGGAAATGATGGGGACGGAATTTTACTTTCGTCTCCGGTCCGAACAGTTCCTTTGCAAATTCTGCCAGCGTTCCCTTTAAATCGGCAAACGTAATGTTCTTGTCGATGACCAGGCCTTCAATCTGATGGAAGGATGGGGAATGGGTCGCATCCACCTCATCGGAGCGGAATACGCGTCCCGGCGCAATCATACGGATCGGCAGCTTCCCCTGCTCCATGGTGCGGACCTGTACCGGAGATGTCTGGCTTCTTAACACGATGGAATCGTTAATATAGAAGGTATCCTGCTCGTCTCTGGCCGGATGGTTCTTCGGAATGTTCAGTTTTTCAAAATTATATAAGTCATACTCCACTTCCGGACCTTCCACCACTTCGTAGCCCATGCCGACAAAGATGCGCTCTACCTCTTCCAGCGCGATGGTGTTCGGATGGCTGTGGCCTACATTGTTTCTCTTTGCAGGAAGAGTCACATCAATCACTTCTCTCTTCATCTGCTCTTCTCTCGCCTTCTTTGCCAGAGATGCTTTGGCCTCCTCCAGCCTGTTTTCGATGATGGCGCGGGCATCGTTGACCATCTGTCCTACCTTCGGCCTCTCCTCCGGCGGAACGTCCTTCATACTCTTCAGCACACTGGTCAGCTCGCCCTTTTTTCCCAAATAAGCGACCCTGATCTCATTCAGCTTTTCCAGCGCGTCCGACGCTTCGATCTGCTTCAATGCATCTTCTCTGATTTTGTCTAATTGATCTTTCATCATACTCTCCTTCTTTATAATATCATTGGTTGTAATAACTAAAGAGCTCCCACGCCGGAGGGCTTTTTGATATCACAGGAGTACTTTCCCATGATAGAATTTTTTATGTAATAGGAGCACTTTCCTATTACACAAAAAAGCTCCGCCCCTGGCTAGGGACGAAGCTGAAGTTCGCGGTACCACCCTGATTCCCGCACAGAACGCGCAGGCACTCGGCATACGTAACGTGTATGAACGTCATGACCTACCCGCCGCCGCTTCATAGGACGGTTTCTGTCATGCTGCTTCAGTGGGAAATTCAAACACTTATCTGAACTTAAGGGGGCTTTCAGCCGGTGACTCCCTCTCTCTGGAAGAAAATAAGGTTCTACTGACACCTTCACTGCATTTATCTGATAAAACTGAATTCATTTTATCCATTGCGGGGGGAAATGTCAAGTGGTTTGCGGATTTTTCTTTATAAAGTCGAAACGTTCAATGTACCGCTTCTTATGTGCATCAGCCGTTGCCACGCTGACTCCCCAGTATTTCGTAATGTCCTTTTGGTCCTCTCCTTCCGGTATAAAGATGCCGGAGGCCCGGTTCGGAAACGGTGCACACGGCTCGAAATGGATCCCGTCTTCACTGTAATAGAGATACTGTATCCCTTCCGGATCATTCCAGTTATCTCCATATATCCTTCCCTCTCCCTCCCTGTGCTTGAGTCCGGACAGCAGGCAGAGCCCCTCCTTATACGGCCATATGGAAAATGCATGACCACGGATGACCGGATTCCCTTCATATCTGTGATACGGGCCCGTGATTGTATCCGCCCAGGCCAGCCCCAGCATGGTTTTATCCCCGTCTGGTTCCGTCAAACGGCTTCCCTTAAAATAAACCAGCCATCTGTTCTGAAAGAATACCGCACTTATATCGTCAACAGCCTCGTCATCCCAGCTTCCCTCCTCTTCCCACTGGAGCACAGGCTCATTTCCCAGCCTTTCAAACGGTCCGTCCGGTGTATTGGCTGCGGCCAGGCCGCAGCACCTTCTCGTAGTCTTCCCCTCAGCGAAATCAGTTCCCACACCGGTATAAAACATATAAAATCTTCCTTTGTCATAAATCACATTGGCTGTCAGGACTCCCGCGCAGTCCCAGCCGCTTTCCGCCGGAAGCAGTGCATCTTTTCCCTCTTCCCAGTGAATGCCGTCTTTTGAAGTACAGCACATGATCTTACAATCGGCAAAATGATCATAGGGCCGCTCATTATCATGCTGTGTATACCACAAATAATACGTTCCCTGATCATACAGTATATTGGATGGATCGTGGTTATTATCTGAAGGCAGATTTACGGTCTCCACCGTCTTTCTCTCCACTTCCAGCAGTTCTTTCGGTAATTTCATCGTACACTTTTCCTTTCTTTTGCTCAGTCTTCATATTTCAAAATCCCAGCCTCTACTCCTTCCCTGTTCCCTCCACAATCCCATCAATCATCTGGTTATGAAAAATCAGGTAAAGAACCAGAATCGGCAGAGCGCTGAGTGCCGCCGCCGCAAGGAGCACTCCGTAATTGCCGTTCATGGAGACATCTCCAATCGACCTCAGCAAAGCTGTAACTGTCAGCTTTTCCTTTTTGGTCGTGATGATAATCGGCCACAGGAATTCATTCCAGGTATTCATAAAGGTCAGAATAGCCAGAGATACAATGGCCGGCTTCAGCATGGGAAAACCGATCCGAATCAGAATCTGATTTTCCGTGGCTCCCTCAATTCTGGCTGCCTCCATGGTTTCCTGCGGAACCGTACCGGAGGCAAACTGCCTCATCATAAAGATTCCAAATGCAGGTATCGCATTGGGTAAAATCATGGACCATAAGTGATTGACGCCTCCCAGCTGCTTTACCAGTAAGTACGTGGGGACCAGCCTCGTCTCCAGCGGTATCATCAAAGATGACAGCGTAATGATAAAAAGCACATTTTTAAACGGGAACTGATACTTTGCAAAGGTAAATCCTGCTGCTGTGCAGAAAAAACAGGCCAGTGCGGTTGTAGAGACTGCGACAATAACACTGTTCATCATATTGGTTACAAAGGGCCAGTTTGCAAACAGCATGCGGTACATCTTAAGCTGGAACCCGGCTGCCGGAAGGATCTTCGGAGACAGCGAGAATATTTCATAATCTTCCTTAAAGCTTCCCATAAACATCATCAGGAACGGAAAACAAGTGACAATGATCACGATCAGCAGCATCAACAGGGAAAACAGCTTTTTTAAAATATTTTCAGCCTTCTCTTTCTTCATTGTCACTCCTCCGTCCTTCCATAATAATTTTTTACAACAAAGACACTGAGTATTACGAGAAATGCAAACAGAACATACGTAATCGCCGCCGCATACCCCATTTTTGAGTATTCATATGCATTCTGGTACATGTAGTATACCAGCGTAGTGGATGAATTCATCGGACCTCCCTGAGTCAGCACCATCACATCGCCTACATTCTGGAAAATCCAGATGGTTGACATGAGCACGACGAAAAATATCTCCGGAACCATAAGCGGAAGTGTAATTTTAAAAAATTTCGTAAACGCTCCGGCTCCGTCAATGCTGGCGGCTTCCCCCACAGAGCCTGGAATCTTCTGCATTCCAGCCAGCAGAACCAGAGAGAAATAACCGGTCATTCGCCATATGTTCATAAATGCCACAGAGACTTTCGACAAAGCAGTGGTATCCAGCCAGCCGACAGGACCGATACCCAGGCAGCGTTCCAGCAGTACGTTAATTAGTCCTCCCTCTGTGGTGAGCAAAATCCGGAATATAATTGCTGCTACAGCGACGGCAGTGATATACGGCAAAAGGACAATCACCGAATACACTCGCTTGCCGGTCAGTCTGGAGGAATTCAGGACCGCGGCCAGAATCAGGGCCAGAAATGTACGCAGCGGAACGATATAGAGCCAGATTAAGACTGTATTCATCAACGACTTCCAGAATTTGTCATCCCGCAGCAGTTTTTCATAATTTTTAAATCCAATGTGGTCAGCGGCCGCCACCGTTCCCAGACCATCGAAATTGGTCAGGCTGATTAAAAAACCGCTGACGGCAGGATAAATATAAAAGACTGCAAACAGAATGAAAAAGGGTGCGATCCACAGATAACAGTGTTTATATTTTTTCATTTCTTTTAATGTACTGGTCATTTCATCAGCCTCCAAACCGGTCAAACCTATCAGATGTCATTTAATTTCTCTTTCATGACCTCAACTGCAGTTTCTGGTGTGTATGCCCCGTTTAAGAACATCTCTCCAATAATCTCAGACAGCACATTGTTTATCTCGTTGCTTCTCTCATCCACGAACGGAATATCAGGATCCGTATTCAGGAGGATTTCTGCCAGCTCTGAAACTACAGGTTCTCCGCCAAACGCCTCCCAGCCGTTCTCCCTGCTTGCCGCGATGGCGCGGATTCCTTCCATGCACCCGGTTGCATACTGCGCCATAACTCCGTCTTCGTTAACATTAGAAAACTTCTCGGCCGCATCTTTCGTAAGCGCCAGATAACGGACTACATCTTTTGCCGCCTCTAAGTGTTCCGTATTCTTATTGATCGCATAGTACTCCGTATTGTTGATATACGTCTCTCTCCCATCTTCCGCAAATTTCATCGGCTTTGCAATCGCCAGATGACCGTAACCGCCCTGGCCGTTAGGATCCACATTCGTCACATAGTAAGCTGCGTGTGCTGCGACGGATGGAAACGCGGCGATCTTACCTGCATTGAAAGCGGTCCAGTATGCTTCGCTGTTGCCCTGCTGGCTCGTATGCCAGATACCGGCGTCATAGCATTTTCTCATCAGTTCCAGAGCTTCTTTCCCCTTCTCCAGAGACACATTGCCCTCTGAATCGAGGACCTGGCCTCCCAGCATATAGATAAAATTCTGAAATACCTCGTTGCAGCCGCTGTCCGCCGGATCAAATGCTCCTGCATAATAACCGTTTTCCTTCAACGCTACTGCCTGGTTAAAATAATCATCAAAGGTTTCGGGCACCGTCAGCCCCAGTTCATCATAAATATCCTGTCTGTACATAAATACATATTGGTTGGTCACCTGATTGGGAATTCCATATACTTTTCCATCCATGGTTACCGGATCCATAACCGGAAGAACCTCTCCCTCTGTAAACATATCTGAGAGATCCACCAGATACCCCGCCTTGGCAAACTGCGGCGCATAAAGATCATGTACAATCATAATATCCGGCGTACTTTCATCGTTGGACAGCTGAAGCTTCATTTTTGTCGGATATTCCCCATAGGAGTATTTTTCAAAATTGATCTTCACATTTGGATGTTCTGCCAAATAATCCCGGAGTACAATCTCTGCCACCGATACAAGATGGGCTCCTCCCATCATCGTGAGCTCGATTTCTCCCTCATTTTTTGCCTCAACCCTGCTCGTCGCTGCTGCCGTTTCCCCATTTTTTGCTTCGTTGCTGTTTCCGCCGCATCCAGTCAGTGACATGCACCCCAATACTACAGCAATCCCCATTGCTAACCCTCGTTTTTTCATAAATGTGAAACCTCCTTATTTGGTATATTCTCTATATTTATCTTATTTTTTATCATTTCCAACCGCTCCGGATCCACTCTTCCCACCTGCTTTTCCATGGCATTGGCGATGCCGCAGGCCATGGAAAAGCGAAATATCTCTTCCATGCTCCAGCCCATTCTCAAGCCTATGGCAAATCCTGCCACCGTCGAATCTCCGCTTCCTATCGTGGAAGTCACCTCTACACTGGGGATTTTTGCTTCCCAGCAGCAATCCTTTCCAGCCAGGATTCCCCCCTCTGCCCCAAGGGAAACCAACACAAAGGCCACTCCATCCTGAACAAGCTGTAAAGCCAGCTTTCTGACTGCCGTTCGGTCAGACACCGGTTCCCGCCCAAACAGTTCAAATAATTCCTGAAGATTGGGCTTATAAAAATAATAACCGTCTTTTCTCAATTGTTCTACCGTAACGCTGTTTGTATCCAGAAAGCATCTGGCTTCCTTCCATCTGCACATTGCGCTGATTTCACTGTACAGGTCAGCCGGCGCGCCTTCAATCGTCATGCCGGAGCAGATCACAATATCGTCTCTCTGCAAATCCTCCCGAAGCCGGCACAGCAGCTGCTCCACCTGTCTCACTTCTACAGTCGGCCCCTGTTCAACCAGTTCGGACTCCCTCCCCTGTTCCAGATCGATGATATTAATTGTCTCTCTCGTATTTCCGTTTATCTCGATCAGACAGGCATCAATCCCTTCCTTTTCCATATAGGCCCGGATCATCTTTCCGTTGCTGCCAGCGATAAATCCGTACAGCGTCACAGGCTCCCCGCACTGTTTGCATACTTTGGCTACATTAATCCCTTTCCCTCCTATGGATACCTCTCTCAACAGGTGAAAATATTTTTTCCCCGGTTCAAAGCCGTTAACATGATATGACCGGTCGATCACCGGGTTTAAACAAATCGCCCGTATCATTGCCTCACCCCCTCTTTCACCCAGTTGTGGCCGGAACTCCCTGTCACCTGACTCATCTTCCACATGACTTCTTTCTTCCATGCATTCTTTCCCTGTTTTAAATAGACACGGGGATCGTATTTATCGGGCTGTTCATTCAGAACTCTGCGCACCGCGCCGGTAAATGCAAGGAAATTGTCCACATCCATATTAGCCTTGCAAACTCCGTATTCTGCGGACCGGCGTATACTGCTCTCACTGCAGTTTTTCATCACCTCCACACGACCGCCCTGTTCATTTACAGCTTCAATCAGGTGCATGGGAAGAGAAGCCGCTCCGTGTAATACCAGTGGAAATCCCGGCAGTTCAGCCTGAATCCGTTCCAGAACCTCCATATGCAGAGGAAGATTTTCTGCCGCCTTTACTCCGCCGTGCGAGGTTCCCGCCGACACAGCCAGGCTGTCACAGCCAGTCAGCGCAACAAATCGCTTCGCCGCGCCCGGGTTTGTAAATTCCACGTGATCCGCAAAGACCTCGTCTTCAAATCCTGGCAGGCGTCCCAGCTCCGCTTCCACACAAACGCCCCTTGTATGGGCATACTCCACAACCTCTCCCGTAAACCGCACATTCTCCTCAAAGGAAAGATGGGATCCATCAAACATGACGCCACCCACACCTGCATCAACCGCCTGCATAGCCGCTTCTGCCGTCGGACAGTGGTCGTGATTGATTCCTACAGGAACGGATACTCCTGAAGCGGCAATCTTCATGACCTCTATAAACTGCCTGAAGTCCGGAACGTAGTTTCGTGCCCCCATAGACACCTGAAGTATCACAGGCGACTGCTCTTCCTCCGCCGCCTCCAGCACCGCACACAGACTGTCATAATTAAATACATTAAACGCTCCCACAATATATCGGCGTTTCATGGCATCCGCATATAGTCGATCCAATTGAACAATCATTATTTGCCTCCTTTTATAGAAAACGTTTTCTATCGATTTAAAAAAATAATGAGTTTCTACGGGAAGAAAAACCGGATTCAGCTGAATTCCGTCTGCTCCGTTCTTTCCTTCCCACGCTCCGGTCATACTCTATCTGCAGACATCTCTCAGACAAGGCTCCGAATTGAATGACCATGTTTTAATTTCAGAGGCAGTTCATAATGGCAGAACTCTTCATTTTGCCCTTTCAGCCTCATTAGGACCAGCTCTCCTGCCAGCTGTCCAATCCGAAATGGATCCTGAACCACAGATTCGATCTGCGGCTGAATCAGCTGGTGCATCGGCAGTTCCCCAAACGAGACAACCGATACGTCTTCCGGAATCCGGAGATTCAGTTCCTCCAAAGCCAGCATGGTGCCTTCTGTCATCACATTATTGGCACAGAATACTGCTGTTGGCTTTAATCCGTCCCCGTCAAAGATCTGCTTCACCCACTGTCTGGCATCATCACTTGTGAAACCACCTTTGCTGACCCATTCCTCTCTCAGAGGCAGTCCATGGGCCTGCATGGCCATCCGGACGCCCTCCAGTCGTTCCTTACCGGAACTGATATTCATCAATACGTTATTAACTGCAATCTCCCTGTGGCCTCTCTGTATCAGCGCTTCCACCAGCTGGTAAGAGGAATCCCGGTTGTCCTCCACTACAATATCCGCCTGAAGCCCCGGAACCTTACGGTCGATTGCAATAACCGGCGTTCCATTCGCGGCAATGTTGTTTAAACGGGAAGAACTGCTGTCGGAGGAAGCGATCACCAGTGCATCCACGCAGCGCTCCTCAAACATGGAGAGAATCTGGTGTTCCTTCTCCACGTTTCCGTCACTGCTCGCATAAATAATCTGATATCCCTGAGCAGAAACGACGTCTTCCAGCTTCCTTGCCGCCTTCATGAAGAAACGGTTCGAAATATCTGCTACCACCAGGCCTATGATACCGGTATTATTGCTCTTTAAACTTCTGGCCACCAGGTTCGGCCTGTATCCCAGTTCCGATACTGCTCTCTCAATCTTTTCCCTGGCTTCCGCGCTCACCGGATAATTATTATTGAGTGCCCGCGACACGGTTGTTATGGACATCCCCGCATGGGCTGCCACTTCTTTTATCGTAACATTTTTCACATCGCACGCTCCTATAGAAAACGATTTCTATATTCATTATAAACAGCTTATCCCTGCCTGTCAATATCATTTTCCATTTATTTTTAATTTTTCAAATTCAGAGAACTTTACCCTAAACCTGCACTTCTTCCCCCGCCGGTTCTATCCTCCAGCTTTCCGCTTTAGAAAGACCAAGCAGTAAAATCAGATGAACCGGCACCCCAATAAAGATTCCCTCTGCAGGAAACGCCGGAATCAAATCCAGCGTCAAGGTAAGAACAGCGGTGATCCCCATACAGAGAGCCACCGTTTCAGACCGGAGTTCGCGTTTCGGAAACACCACGCTTAAAAGCACCGGCGGGAAAATCGATGCGCCGTACATTCCGACAAAGAGCAGCATCACCGCGCAGACACTCTGGAAATAAAGCCCCAGGATTACCGCCAGGCCCCCCAGGGCAACCACCACGCCGCGGCTGATCAAAAGTCCCTGTCTCTCATCGGCATCCGGCCAGATTCGCGGAAGAATATCATTTGAAATGACGGAGGTTTCAGATACAAGCAGCGCGTTGCCGGTTGTCAGGAGAAGGCTGATAAAGGCTGCAATGCCAAGTCCTCTTAAGACCGGCGGAAGAAAAGCTTTCATCACCAGCGGCAAAAAGACCAGGCTCGATTCCTCCGGAAACAGAATCGGCATCGTCAGGGCAGCTCCCCACATGGGAACGGTAAAGAGAAATCCCAGCAGGCACGCGAACATCGTCTCTTTTACTACAGATTTCTCATCCTTTGCCGCAAAAATCCGCTGTGCAAAGGAAGGTTCACAGGAATACGCCAGCACCAGCGAGAGGAACGTGCCAATGACATACCCAGAGGGCGCTCCCTGAAACAGCGACATTTTAACCGGATCCGTGGCTGCCGCCACCGCCTTTAGTCCCCCTGCATTAGAAAAGGCCAGAATCGGAACAACGATCACACACATAATGGTAATAAAGATCTGCTGAATGCTGTCTGTAATTGTGACGCTGGACAGACCGCCGCTAACCGAAAGCAGAATCATAATGATACCGCCCGCCACAATACCGGTTTGAAAAGAACACAGTCCCAGCAGGTGCGCCATCGTACCGCAGGCTACAAACTGCCCGGCGATCTGTCCCATCAGATAAACAACGCTGATCATGGAGGACGCTGCCTGCGCCTTTGCCCCAAACAGTCTGCGGATATAAGCCGGGTAGGTCAGCGCCCCCGATTTCCTCATCTTCCCCGCCATGAGAGCCATCACAAACCAGCCGACATTGGCTCCCAGCAGGATCGTGAGCGTCGTAAGGCCGAACTGGCCGATCATCTCCATGGCTCCCGATCCGGCAAATGCACCGAAAAAGGTAGCCAGGCAGGAGGCAATCATAACTAAAGGGCTGAGTGACTGACCGGCAGATGTAAAATCTTTTACGGTTTTCACCCGCCTGGATACAATGAAACCAATGGAAATAATAGCGGCGATATACAGAATCAGTACGGCAATATCGACAGGGCCTAATCCGGATGTAAACATACTAACCTCTCCTTTTGTTAATCATGTTCAATTTTATTTAATGTATATGTTTAGTATTTTACTGTATGAAACTTAGAACGTCAATCATATTTTATTTGAATGCGCTTGCTTTTTAGGAGAACCTCCTTTACAATGAAAAGACAAGATACTTTCATTTTCAGAAAGGAAGACTGATTTTTATGAGATTTAAGAAAGCACCTGCAAAAAGGAAAAAGTGTGATGTTGCCGATTCTGCGACAGCGCAGGCCATCTTTCTGGCTGCAAAAGAGTGTTTTATGGAAAAGGGATACAGCGGCGTAACCTTTCGGGAAATCGCAGAGAGAGCTGGCGTGGCCTCCAGTCTCATCTCCTACTATTATGATTCTAAAGAGAATCTGGCTGCGGAAGTGTGTTCCAGATTTCTGGATGAAGTGGCCGAAGAGCTGGGACAGACTGATTTTCATAATCTGGCCAGCGGCGAGCGTTTTTATATCACGGTCTATATGGAGTGGCTGAAGATCGACGAGGTTCCCGCCTATTCCCGCTTCTACTACAGTTATTATGAAAACTCTCTGGGACAGAAGGTTTTAAATGGTTCCAACTATCTCAAAATGGTAAATGACATCATCGAGGAGTACGGACTTTTAGTGAGCAGCGCGGAGAACACCATGTATATGATTGCAAACCGCGGCGCAACAAGAGAACTGATGCTGCACCACCATAAAGGGCAGTATGGCATTACGCGGGAGGACGTCATGGATATTACCACCTCCAATTACTTTTATAATCTGGGCCTTGATGACGAACAGATCTATTCCATCGTCACCAGGAGCAAGGAATTCCTGACAAATTACTATGGAAGCGACGCCTATCTTCGGTAGCAGGACATTTGGCAGCCCCTTCCTTCAACCTTGTTATTCTTCATTCTCAGCCTGAAAAGCAGATTTTCTGCATTGGTGTCATACAATTTTATGAGTAAATTGCTTTCAACTCATAAAATTGCTTGACAGGCTGTATTTTTTTTGCTTATAATTGAATATGTTCAATTAAACAAATTATTTATGTTCAAGAAAGGGTGCTTGTATGAAAAAACTAGGTAAACGCTTCTGGCCGTTGGTATTTTACTCCATCGCCGCAAATGTGGGGAACGTTATCTTTTTCCCCGTAATGTTCTATGCCGCCTTCCAACAGGTATTTCATCTTACCAACACACAGATCGGAAGCCTGACTGCCGCTTATGCCAGCCTGGCAATTCCCGCCTATCTTGTCAGCGGCATCATTGCGGACAAATTTAATTCCAAGCTTCTGATGTCCATCGCCTGTATCAGCTCCACCGTGGTGGTCTTTATTATGGCGACCATTCCGCCGTACAGAGTTCTGCTGATATGCTTTTTCGTTTTGTCCATTACGCTGGGGCTTCTCTTCTGGTCTGCAACGGCAAAGCTTCGCCGTATGCTGGGCGACGCCAGCGAGCAGGGGACAATCAACGGGATCTACCAGTGCATCGACGGGATTCTTTCTCTTGGCCTGATGGTTGGTCTGGTTGCACTCTTAGGGGATAAGCTGGCAACTCCGGCCGGCATGCGCACCCTCTTTCTGGTATTCGGCATCATCTACGCAATCGGAACCGTTGGCTTTATCATCACCTACGACTACAAAAAATATGCCGCCACGTATGTCATCAGTACCGGTGAACCGGTAAGACTTAAGAATTATCTGGTCGGCCTTAAGATACCGGCCATGTGGATAACTGCACTGATGTCCTTCGGCGTATACATTACGTCCACCGCATTCAATTACATCAATCCCTATATGGTCTCCGAGTTTGCCATGAGTGCGGCATTTGCCTCCATTTTCGGCATCTTGCTTCGCTACGGTATCAAAATTGTAGCCGCTCCTTTAGGCGGTATGATCCGTGACAAGATCAATAACACCACAAGGATGATCGTTTCCCTTGGAATTCCCACCATCATTCTTGTCATTGTATTTATGTTCATCCCGAGAGGCGCAGCTTATACGGTTCCAGCCGTAATTGTCGCTCTCCTTCTCACCTGTACATACCGCTCGGTCAACAACTTATGTGAGATTCCGGTTGCCGAGCTGAAGGTACCTCTGGAGATTCTGGGCGTAGTCGGTGGTTTGTACTTATTCTTTGGCTACTGCTCCGACTGGTTCCTTCCGGCCCTGATCGGCCACTGGATGGATACGAAAGGCGGTAATGCCTACTATTACATTTTCAGCATTGCGGTAGTCGGCCTGTTCATCTTCGTATTAGCCTCCTTCTGGCTGAAGGCTGAGCTGAAAAAGCAGCGTGCAAAAGAGGCCGCCGATCCAGCGAAATCATAACAATTAAAGCAGGTTATAGAAAACATATAAAAATGCAAACCAAAAGGAGGAGTAAAACATGATTCTCAAAAATTGTAAGCTGGTTCCAGAACTGACAGAAGCCAATGCTCCCGTTATGGCAGACGTGATCGTAAAGGGCAGTCTGATTGAGGCTGTCGTTCCCTGCGGCAGTGCTGATGCAGACGGCCACGAAGTGATTGACTTAGATGGAGCCACCCTGCTGCCGGGGCTGATTGATGCCCATGTACATCTTTTTAACGGCAAGCGTTCCGGCGGTTTCACCCTGGGAGACCGGGATATGGCCCCCAGCCAGTGGGCCTATGATGCCTATGCCTTTGCCAAATGGTTTTTGGACAACGGATATACGACAATCAGAGATGTCGGCGACGAATCCAATTACTGCGGAATCGCCACGAGAAATGCCATCCAGGAAGGCATCGTGGTGGGACCAAGGGTATTCTGTTCCGGTATGACCATCGTCCCTTTGACGGCAGGATTTAACACGTTTGAGTTCATGTGTGCATTCTACGGCAATAAAGAAGAGATACGCAGTCAGGCCAGAAATCAGTTCTATCACGGAGCAGATTTCTTAAAGCTTTACGGAACCGGCTCCATGCTGGTAGAAGACAGCATGCCCGGCAGACGGATCATGCTGGAGGATGAGATTTCCGAGGCTGTCGCCGTCGCCAGGTTAAGAGGCAGCTACTGTGCGGTTCACTGCCATGGCGCAGAGGCCTGCGATGTCATGGTCGATCTGGGTGTCCGTACGATCGAACACGCCAGCTTCATATCGGATGAAACCTGCAGGAAACTGGATGGACGCAAAGATGCCGGTCTCGTTCCCACCATCTCCTGCAGTCTGCCGGAGGCACAGGGAATCACGAGAGAAAGCGGCGCCGTTTACGACCGGTTTGAGAATATCAGCGCGGAACGAGACGCCTGTATCCGCAACGCCGGGGAAAATTACGACATTCTTATGGGCTGGGGAACAGACATGGATATCATGACCATGGAAAAAACTCCTTATATCGAGTGGAAGGCAAGAAAAGACCGTCTGGGTTTCTCCAATATAGACTTACTGAAACAGGCTACCATTAACAGCGCCATTTTGATGGGCGTCGATGATAAGATCGGCAGCATCGCTGCCGGCAAATTCGCAGATCTCATCGTTGTTAACGGTGACCCGGTCAATGATATCACTGCAATGTATCAGAAACCGGTTCATGTATTCAAGGATGGGGTCATGATCCGCTGACAGACAAAGGCTCATCTGTCAGATCGGCAGCAGACAAAAAGGATACGCCAGTCTTCCTGCGAACCGGAAGACTGGCGTATCCCTTTTCTCCTGTTTCTTACTACTGTATCAGACACTGATTCTCATCAAAACCATCTGCATACATACTGTCTTTATAAATCTGATCCAGAGTTTCAAAGTGGAAGGTTCCTGCCTTTACCTTATAAAACTTCTTCTCCTCCGGAATATAGAATATCCCGTTTTTATCCACGTTAATGGCTGCGATCTGTTCTGTATCCGTCGAAAAGTAAATCTGGTACGTAGTCGCCTCATCCAGCTGTCCATTGGGAACTTCCTCGAGAGAAAACCCCGTAAATAAATCAGCCACCTCTTTAATCCTGTCTCTGTCCTCACTGAAGAACGAATAGCACACAGAGCCGTAATAAATGGAAACTGCCTCCGACTTTTCAGCATCTACCGGTATACCCGAAAGCACCTCTCCGTCGGCCGGAACGGCACCTGTAACAGCCTGTACCTGTCCTGCCTCGTTTCCTGCAGCAGCTGTATCTCCGGAGCTGCCGCTGTCAGCCGTATCGATCTTCTGAAAGCCCGCTGCATTCTCCCTATTCGTGTCTGTTCCGGCGGATTCCGGTGCGCCTGCCGTGTCTGACCCGGCACCTGCCTCCGCTGTATCTGTCTCCGCTGCTCCAGCCGCCGCCGGTGCTTTCGCCGGAGCGCCGCAGGCAGTCACGGACAGCGCAACAGCCGATAAAAGTCCGATAAAAGCCGCGTAGTGTCCTGTTTTTTTCATTTGTGCAATCACCTCTGTTCTGTCTGATCCGATCACACGGCAAACTGGCTGTTATACAGTTCTGCATAGAAACCGTTCTTTTCAAGCAGGCTCTCATGAGTCCCCTGCTCGATTATATGGCCGTCCCGCATGACCAGAATTACATCTGCTTCCCTTATGGTTGAGAGACGGTGGGCCACAATAAAGCTGGTCCTGCCTTCCATCATCTTGGAAAACGCCTTTTGAATCCGTATCTCGGTTCTCGTATCAATGGAAGACGTGGCCTCGTCGAGAATCAGCATGGGCGGCAGACACAGCATGACCCGGGCAATGCACAGAAGCTGTTTCTGTCCCTGGGATAAATTGCTTCCGTCCTCGGAGATAACCGTATCATATCCGTCCTTCATTCGCTTGATAAAGCTGTGGGCATGAGCCTCCTTCGCCGCCCGGACCACTTCCTCCTCCGACGCTTCCGGCCTTCCATATGCGATATTATCACGAATCGTGCCGGATTTCAACCATGTTTCCTGGAGAACCATGCCGTAACTCGTTCTCAGGCTCTTTCTCGTGATCTTCCTCACATCGGTTCCGTCCACCCTGATGGAGCCGGAGTCCACGTCGTAGAACCGCATGAGCAGGTTAATCACAGTACTCTTTCCGCAGCCGGTAGGCCCTACGATGGCAACCCGCTGTCCGGGCTTCACTTCCAGATTCATATTCTCGATCAGGGACACTTCCGGATCATAGGAGAAATTCACATTTTTCAGAGACACTTCCCCCTTTACCTCCGTCAGAACGGCGGCATCCGGCGCGTCCGGAATCTGAGGTTCCTCGTCAATCAGTTCAAAGACACGGGCCGCCGAGGCCAGCGCGTTCTGAAGCTCCGTCACCACACCGGATATCTCGTTAAACGGCTTCGTATACTGGTTTGCATAGCTTAAAAAGCTGGAAAGCTGACCTACTGTTAAATAGCCTGAAATGGCCGCAAACGCGCCGGCAATCCCCACGCAGGCATATACCAGGCTGTTGACAAAACGAGTCGCCGGGTTGGTGATGGAGGAGAAAAACGTAGCCTTAAGCCCCCACACTCTGAGGCGTTCATTGATTTCTTCAAACTGCGCCTGCGCCTCTTTCTCATGGCCAAATGCCAAAACCACCTTCTGGCTGCCAAGCATCTCTTCCACAAGGGAAGTGAGCTCTCCCCTCGTCTGTGACTGCTTCCGGAACATGGTATACGTCCTTCTGGCAATGAAGCTCGCCACAAACAGCGAAACCGGAGTAACCAGGATCACGACGACGGCAATGGCGGGATTGATCGTAAACATGAATATCAGTGTTCCTAAAATCGTAAGAACGCCTGTAAACAGCTGGGTAAGGCCCATGAGAAGCCCGTCGGAAAACTGGTCGATATCAGCGATCAGACGGCTGATGATATCGCCGTGGGAATGGGAATCGATGTATTTTAACGGCAGACTCTCCATCTTTGCAAATGCCCGGACCCGGATATCCTTTACCACGCGGTATGTGATCGTATTATTGATATGGCTCATAAGCCATTGGGCCACCGCGGTCACCGCTATAATCACGCCAATCTTTAAAAGAATTCTGCTCATCAGCGCAAAATCCACATTTCCGGGAGCAAGGATACAGTCTATTGCTTTACCGGTTAAAATCGGCACATAGAGAGTCAGTACAACCGTAACAAACGCACAGGCCAGAGAAGCCAGTCCCCCCCATTTATACCGGCCTATGCTGGTGAGTATCCGGCGGATGGTGGTTTTATGCTTTTTCATATTCATTCTACTGCACCTCCTCTTTTGAAAGCTGCGACAGACAGATCTCCCGGTAAATCTCGCAGGTTTCATACAGTTCCTTATGAGTTCCGCATCCTGCCATAACGCCGTCATCCAGGACGACGATCTGATCCGCGTTTCGAACCGTGGTTGCACGCTGGGATACAATAAATACCGTCATGTCCTGTGTTCTCTCTTTCATAGCCTTTCGAAGCCTGGCATCCGTGGCAAAGTCCAGTGCTGACGCACTGTCGTCCATAATCAGGATCTCCGGCTTTCTGACCAGTGCTCTGGCTATGGTGAGTCGCTGTCTCTGACCGCCTGATAAGTTTTTCCCTCCTGCCTGAATATAGAGTTCCAGGCCCTCGTCCTTTTCCTCCACGAACTCAAAAGCCTGAGCAGTCTTAAGCGCTTCATATATTTCCCCGTCTGATGCATGTTTCTTGCCCCACTGCATATTTTCCCGAAGCGTCCCATGGAACAGCACCGCCTTCTGCGGGACGACGCCAGTCTTGCCTCGCAGCTGATCCAGCGGATACTCCCGGACATCGTGGCCGTCCACATACACGCCGCCCTCCGTCACATCGTAAAAACGGGGAATTAAATTGACCAGTGTCGATTTACCGGAACCGGTACCGCCGATAATTCCCACGGTCTGTCCCCGCTTCACAGAAAATGAAATGCCGCTCAATGCCGGTTCTCTCGCTCCCTCATAGGTAAAGCTCATATCCCGAAACTCCACTGCCGGAGCGTCCTCTCCGGCCTCCAGACACGTACGATTCTTCTCCGTGATTCCCGGCTTCTGCTCGAACACGGCGCTGATCCGGTTCGCACAGGCCAGCGCTTTGGAGATGGTGATGATTAAGTTGGCCAGCTTCACCAGCTCCACCAGGATCTGGGACATGTAATTCACCAGTGCCACCACCTCTCCCTGCGTGATTGCACCGCGGTTGACCTCCCTTGCTCCGGTCTGGATGAGCACAATGATCCCCAGATTGATGATCACATAGGTAAGAGGATTAAGCAGAGAGGAAATCTTGCCGACAAATACCTGGATCGTAACCAGCTTCCCGTTTTCTCCATCAAAGCGGCGGCTCTCATCCTCCTGCCGGTTAAAAGCCCGTATGACGCGGACTCCGCTTAAATTTTCCCGGGCAGTCAGAAGCACACGGTCCAGCTGTCTCTGAACCTTTTTATAGAGAGGCATACTGATCAGCATGATGCCGAACACGACAAGGGAAAGGACCGGTATCACAACAACAAAAATCAGGGCTGCCTTCACATCAATGGTAAATGCCATGGCCATGGCTCCGAACACGATAAACGGAGACCGCAAAAAGAGGCGTAAAAATAAATTAACCCCTGACTGTACCTGATTCGCGTCGCTCGTCATGCGGGTAATCAGTGTGGCCGTCCCCTCTTTGTCAAGCTCCGCATAGGAAAGGCTGCCGATATGGGCAAATAAATCATTACGCAGCGCCGTTCCAAATCCCGCCGCAGCTTTCGCCGCAAAATACTGGGCTGTGATCGAACAGATCAGACCGACAACGCCCAGCAGCACCAGAATCCCGCCCATTTTCAAAATGTAGGGGAGATCCTGCGTCCTGATTCCGACATCGATTACCTTTGCCATCACAAGAGGCACCATCAGCTCAAAGCTGGCCTCCAGAAGCTTAAATAACGGCCCTAAGAAGCTTTCCAGCCGGTATTCTCTTAAGTATTTCAGGAGTTTTTTCATTTATCCTTCCTCCGGATTCATATATTTTAAGAATAATTCATTGTAATATTATATCATTCTGGTATAATATTACAAGTATCAATGATATAAAAATAATTTATAGAAGGGGTATGTTCCATGGGACAGATGAATTCAAGGCATCTGTATTATTTTACAGTGATTGCGGAAACAGGAAGTTTTACGGCGGCGGCAAAGAAGCTGGGGCTGTCACAGCCGCCGCTCAGCAAGCAGATTATGATGCTGGAGGAAGATTTAGGCGTGCGCCTTCTGAACCGCGGTGCCAGAAAAGCCGAGCTGACCGAGGCAGGCGCCTATCTCTATTCCCGGGCCAGGGATATCCTTTCCATGATGGATACGGCCGCCAGCGAGCTTCAGAATTTCCCTTCCTCAGCGAAGGGAATCCTAAAGCTTGGAACGATCTCCTCCTCCGGAGACTATCTGGCAGACCGCGTCCTTCCGGGCTTCTGCCGCCTTCATCCGAATGTCCGCTTCGAAATTTCCGAGGGGAACACCTATGAGCTTCTGGAGAAGCTGAAAAACGGCATCATCGAATGCGCCGTTGTCCGCACACCGTTCAATACGGAGGGCTTACACTGCGTCTTTGGAACAGAGGAGCCGCTTACGGCAGTCGGAGTAGCCTCCTGGTTCGATGCGCTTCCGGACGGCAGCATCCGCCTTACGGATCTGGCCGGAAAACCTCTCATCTATTATCGGCGCTTTGACGCCATCATATCCATGGCATTCCAGAATATCGGTGCGGTGCCCGATATCTTCTGCCGCAACGATGATGCACGAACGTGCCTTCAGTGGGCCGGCGCCGGCCTGGGCGTGGCCCTGGTACCGGAATCCATCAGCAGTATGAAAACGGCGGAAGGGCTGACGGTCCGGACCATCGATTCCCCGGAAACCGTTACCCGAATGACTGCCATATACAAAAAAAATGGCTATGTATCGAACATAGCCAAAGAATTTGTGAATTATTTTGATGTGACAGGCACTCAATAATCTCCCTTATCCTCATTCAGTTTCACAGCCTTTCCAAACACGAAAAAGCCAATGAGGAACATCACGGCCAGAATTGCAACGCCGCCGTTGCTCTTCCCCGTGATCTGGGCGAACAATCCCATCAGTGCCGTTCCCATGAAAGAGGCGCCCTTTCCACAAATGTCGAAGATGCCAAAAAATTCTCCTGATTTCTCAGGTGGAATAATTCTGGCAAAATACGACCGCGACAGCGCCTGAATCGCGCCCTGGAACATCCCAACACATACGGCCAGCACCCAGAACTCGTACTGTTTATCCAGCTGAATCGCATAGAGTGCGATACACAGATATGCCAGAATACAAAGGCGGATCAGCTTTTCCGTCCTGTACTTCTTAGCCGCCTTTCCAAATAACAGGGCAAACGGGAACGCCACGATCTGGGTTAACAGAAGGGCCAGAAGCAGTCCCTGGGAGTCGAGTCCCAAAGAGCTTCCGTAGGCTGTGGCCATCTCAATAATCGTGTAGACACCGTCAATATAGAAGAAATACGCAATCATGAAGACGAAAATTTTCTTATGGTTCTTTAAATCAAGAAGTGTTTGACCCAGACGGCGCAGACTCTCCGTCACCACTCCGCGCTCCGTCTCCGTACGGTTCGTATAGTGAACCTGCCTGTAATGGCGGAGCAGAGGCACTGTCACCAGGAACCACCACAGGGCGTTGATGATAAGTGCTATCACCATGGCGGTTACCATGGTAATACCAATCTTCTCATAAAACAGTACGAACACAAGGCTGAATACAAACGGCACACAGCTTCCAATATATCCCCATGCAAAGCCGTGGGAAGAAACCGCATCCATGCGTTCCGGCGTCGTAATGTCCGGCAGCATGGAGTCATAAAACACCAGGCTCGCGGAGTAGCCAACCTTTGCAATGACAAATACCACCAAAAATACAATCCAGGATTTCGGTATGGCAAGCGCAGCGCATCCCACAACGCCCACCAGCATACAGATCGTAAATATAGGTTTCTTATAGCCCTTCGTGTCGGCAATGGCTCCGCAGACCGGACCGATGAAAGCCACCAGCAGCGTGGCCACAGAGGCCGCATACCCCCAGTAGGCCAGATAATCCACCTCGGAAATACCGGCCAGTCCCGCCAGATAATTAAAGTAAATAGGCAGAATAGTCGTTGCCAGCAGAACGAAGGCGGAATTTCCCACGTCGTACAGAATCCAGTCTATCTCCATTTTTGTAAGCTTTTCTTTTTTCTCCTGTTCCATGTAAGGTTTCCTTTCGCTTTCTCTCTTCTCACTGCAAAAAATCAAACAGGCTCATCTGACTGCTTTCATAATTCTTCTTATACCCGTGAATAATATCCTCCATACGGTACAGTATCCCGTATTTTTCACACTCTGCCGCAAAGATGGCCCAGAGCCGTTTTGCCGCCGGACTCCGGCATTCGTAGCGTTCTCCGTACCTTTTTCTGTATTCCGCAGCCAGCTTCCGTTCCGGAAACAGCTGATCCAGCTTATCGTAGTACCACTCTCTCTGATTATCGCGGAGCGTCACCCCAAAAGCTGCATAGATGAAGGAAGCTCCAGCTTCATGAGCATTTCTCACGACAGCCCGAATATTTTCCGGACTGTCTTCCAGAAACGGGAGGACCGGCATCAGCAGGATTCCGGTAAACAGCCCTCTGCCGCTTAAATAATCAATCAGTTCAAACCGCTCCGTTGAGGACGGCACGCCGGGTTCAATCTTCCCTGCCAGTTCGTCATCCGCAGTCGTCACCGTCACCTTCAGGATCACGGGCGAATGCTCCTTTATGCTCTCTAAAATATCCGCATCCCTTTTTAACAGGGTGCTCTTCGTCGCAATCCCCGCGCCGAAGCCGAAAGTGTCCACCAGTTCGAGAGCGTGTCTCGTCAGTTCCAGCTCCTTTTCAAACGGATTATAGGGATCACTCATGGCTCCGGTGCCCACCACTCCGGTCTTCACCTTCCGCCGCAGATCATCCCGGACGATCCGAAGGGCGTCTTCCTTGGCCCGTACCGTGTCAAACCGCTCGATCCGGTAACAGGAGGAACGGCTGTCGCAGTATATGCAGCCATGGCAGCACCCTTTATAAATATTCATATTATAATCGATGCCGAACCATTCGGAGCTCTTCGTCTTCGTTACAATGGTTTTTGCAGGTATATATTCCATAGGAGCTCCTTTTCTGATTGCTTCCATTAGTACCATTCTATCAAATGCCGCAATGATGGGCAACTCATTTTCGAAAGAATTACTTTGTTTTTCAAAATAATTGGTTTGTTAGTGGGAAGCACTTAGGCAAAGTACAGCCCTTATATAACAGTTCAGCCTTCACTTCCGGCTGCCGCTGTCTGGCCCGGGCTTTCGTTTCCCGGATCTTTCCTGTGACTTTGCAGGGTAGCGGAGAGTCCCCCTCATTGTCATTCGTCGGAGTGTTTAGCAGTTCTTAATGCGCAGAATTTTTCGTTCAGGGGAAATCCCCACCTGGCTGAGCGAAGCGAGTTTGGGGATTTTCACTGGCTTTTAGAAAAATACTGCACATTTAGAAATGCTTATGCCCGAAACCGGAACTGGAAAGATTCGGGAAACGAAAGCCCGGGCCAGACAGCGGCAGCCGGAAGTGAAGGCTGAACTGTTACGCCCTTATTTGAAAATCTGGGGTCACGCTTGATATTTTTTTACGGGCATGGTAATATTTTAGTTATATCATTAACTAAAAGGGGATATCATGATTGGATTAATACTGCGAGGCAAACAGATTTACGACAAATTCAGCAGGGATGAAATGACGGTTTATGCGGCCCAGGCGTCTTTTTTTACCATCATCGCGGCCTTTCCGTTCATCATGCTGCTGATGGCCATGATCCAGTTGATACCAACGATAACAAAGTCCAACCTGCTGATGGTCATTACAAATATCGTACCGGCCAACCTAAAGAGCCTGGTCTTTGGCATTGTCGAAAATATCTACACCAACTCTCCCGCCACTGTCTTATCCGTTACGGCAATCGCCGCCATCTGGTCGGCCTCCCGCGGCATGCTGAGTATAGAGCGCGGACTGAACCGGGTATTCGGGAAACAGAAAAAAAGAAATTATGTGGTGACGCGGATGATATGCGCCGGTTATACGATTGTGTTTATGCTTATCTGTATCTTGACACTGGTACTTCTGGTTCTTGGAAGTTCGATTCAGGGATTTGTTGAACACCATTTTCCGGTTATCGCAGAGATTACCCATTACGTCATCAGCTTTCGGACTGTGCTCTTATTGATCCTGACGATCTGCTTCACCTTTCTCTATACGTATGTACCGGAAAAGAAGCAGCATTTCAAAAAGCAGCTGCCCGGCGCTGTTTTTTCGACACTGGGCTGGATTGCATTTTCGTTTGCATTTTCTATTTACTTTAATAATTTTAGTAATTTCTCCGTTATGTATGGCAGCCTTACGGCGATTGTGCTGTTGATGCTGTGGCTGTATGTGTGTATTTGTATTTTGTTTCTGGGAGCGGAGATTAATTATTTTTATTCTGGGGATTGGAAGGAAATAAAGAAGACCGGTGGATGGTGATCTGCCGGTCTTTTTCAGTGTTCTATGTGTTCTGTTATTACATTTGCGACTTAAAAATTCCCACAGTATCTTAATACGCTTAATCAAAGATAAACAGCGCTTCAATGGGGGCTTCTACAGCTTTTGATATATCTATAGCCAGTTTTAGAGAGGGATTATATTTACCTGCCTCCAGCCTCATGATGGTTTCCCGCCTTACACCGGTTATCTGTGCCAGCTGCTCCTGGGTCATCTCCTTTTGCAGTCTGTATTTTTTTAAATTACATGTAAATTCTGCCATGATCTCCTACTCCTCGTTTTCGAAGCGGTATAGCAAATACTCCTGAAGAAACAGCGAAAGGCCGAATGCGAATCCGATGATCGCAAGAAGCAGTTTCAGCATACCATAAGAATCATGGATCCGAAACAGGGAGAGTGCTAAAATGGCTGCCATAATAATCAACGTCAGAGACACTCTGTTGGCGATCGCCGCTGCACGGTTAACGTTAGCCTCATACCGCTCGTCAATCATAATTCCCGACATCTTTCCCTCGTAATAAAAACCAAAAAATCCGAAGAAGCAGAAAAATATCAGTGGAAAGGGTACATCTAAGACTCCACTCTCTCCAAAAAACTGCGGGACGAATCCGAGAAATCCAAAGAGGCCGAAGAAGCCGAGCAGTCCAAGTTTCGGGCTGATTTTTCTGGTGTACTGTGGTTTTTGTTTTATAGAATCTTGTTTATGCATGGTAGCTCCTCTCAGTGATATATTTATCTCTTTTCAAGACAAATATATCACTTTTTGAGAGGACTGTCAATTCTTGTTTTCTCTAGGCAGGGATTTCGCTTTTAGTTTTTGTATTTATGCAAAATCACTCCAACACGATCTGACCTCTCTTTTTTGAGAATAGTGTCCTCTCCCATTTCAAAATGCCGTAAAATCCTCCTGCTTGAGTCTTACTGTAAGCGCCGAGTGTTAGGGTATCCCAACACAAGCACCCTAGCATCAATACTTGATGTCAGCGTGGCGAGCGTTTTACTCTGATTTTTGTAACATTCTATCCCGGCCTTTTCACTACACGACGCAAGATCTTTTAGTTCTGCATCGGTTGTGTCCGTTCCAGAGCAGCTGTCGAGCAGGTATTTCAGGTAGTTATACGGGGGAAGCCGTGGGCTTTGGCCATCTCTACCATAGTATAAACTACAATACTCGCATTTGCACCTTCCTGGCTGTCATTGAACAGCCAGTTCTTACGGCCCAATGTCACCGGGCGGAGGGAATTCTCCAATGGATTGTTACTCAAGCTGCAGCGTCCGTCTTCGAGGTAAGTCATCAAAGTGTCTTTTCGGTTTCGGATATATATCACTGCCAGGTCCTTGCGGCCCCCTTTTCTGGATTCTGGCCATCGAGCCAGCGTATGAAGTGCTCTGTGTAATCCTTGCTTTTTCACAGAATTCTACAAAGTCCCTGGATGTATACTGGCTCCCCTGGTCACTATGTAGAATTAAGGTACTTTTGATGCCCGTCTGGGATTTAAGTGCTTTCGCCACAGTTCGCACGGCGAGATCCGCTGTGATATTCTTATCCGTGATGCTTGCGACCACAGTGCGATCATAGAGATCAATGACAGAGAAGTTATAGCATTTGGTCCCATCGCTAAAAACAAATAGGTGAAATCAGTACACCATTTCTGGTTGAGGTCAGGAGCATGGAATTCCTGATGTACAAGATTTTCAAACATTTTGTATGCTGTCCCTTTTCTGTAATCCGTTTTTATACGACGGACAACCGAAGTCAGCCCGAGTTCTTTGTTCATATATTTATGGACGGTCAGGGTACTCAGGCGGATGCCCTTGCGTTCCAAATAGATTTTTATAGTTCGATAACCATCGACACTGCCGTGTTCATAGTAGATCGTTTGAATCTGCTCCTATACCTTCTGTTTTGGGGCATAGGAATCCGCCTTCCACTCTTTCAGGAAGTTGTAATATGCATTGGGAGCGATGCCTATACGACGCAGAAGCCATCGTACTCCAAATATTTTGTGATATTTTTGAATGAACCGATAAGCCTCTAATCGATCTCCTTTACAAAGAATGCCGTCGCTTTTTTAAGAAAAGAACCTCTTTTCCGCCTCTTCAAGTTCTTTGCGTAGCTAGAGATTTTCTTTCATCATTTCCATCTTATTCGTAGCTTCTGGATGCAACTGGGCTTTGGCTTGGCATTCTTCACTAACTTCACTGCACCACTTGGAGATGCCTGCTTTTGATACACCCTATTTATCTGTGATACTTTTGTAGGTTCGTTCCTGTTCGATATGGAGATGAACAATTTTCTTTTTGGATTCTGGTTCGTAACTTTGTGGCATGATATTTCCTCTTTTCTGCTTGAGATTATTGTATCTTAGTAAGCGCCAAGTGTTAAGGTATCCCAACACGACCGCCCTGGCATCAATATTTGATGTCAGGGTAGTGAGCGTTTTACTCTGATTTTTTGTTACATTCTATCCTGGCCTTCTCACTCCACGGTGCAAGATCTTTGAACTCTGCATCGCTGGTGTCCGTTCCAGGGCGGCTGTCGAGCAGGTATTTTAGATAGTTGTATGGGTGAAGCCCGTGGGCTTTTGCCATCTCTACCATGGTATAAACTATCATACTCGCATTTGCACCATCCTGGCTGTCACTGAACAGCCAGTTCTTACGGCCCAATGTCACCGGGCGGAGGGAATTCTCACTGGCGTTGTTACTCAGGCTGCAGCGTCCGTCTTCGAGGTAAATCATCAAAGTGTCTTATCGATTTTGGATATAGGTTACTGCCCGATCCATGCGGCTCCACTTTTCTGGATGCTGCCCATCGAGCCAGCGCATGAAACATTCCACAACCGGCTTTGCCTCCTTCTGGCGGCGTTTGTACACCTGTGCATAGGACAGTCCTTTTGCCTTATAGCTTCGTTCGTATTCAAACAGCTTGTTACAGTAAAGAACTCCCTGTACTGCCGGATGACTGTAGTCTTTCTCTTGGCCGCTCGGGATGGCTTCCATCAGGTATCTCCGTATGTGTGCGTAACAGCAGCAGCGGCGTATCTTCTTCAACCGGTTATAACCACTGTAACCATCCACCATAACATAGGAACCTTCATCGATCCCATCCAGAAAGTCCGCTGCATTTCCCCCGGCTCTGGTTTCTGTATAATGATACAGGATAATGGGAGGAAGCCGGTCCTCTCCGGAACGCATCAGCCAGATATAAGACTTGTTCTGTGGCCGCCGGCCAGGTTCTTTCAGGACCTGGATCGGTGTTTCATCAGCCATCAGGAAGTGCCTCTTTAACAGTTCCGGATGAAAGTAATCATATATGGGCTTCAGATAGTTCTGGGAGCAGGTGATGATCCAATTCGCCATGGTCGTTCTGCTGATACTGACTCCAAGAAGTTCAAATCCCTTCTCCTGCCGGTACAGAGGAAGCGCATCTGCATACTTTTCATACATGATATGTGATACCAGGGATGCAGAAGCATATCCGCCTGGGATAAGTGCCGGGCTCCCTTCGTCTTTCATGAACCGCGGATCCTCCGTGTCTTTACAGGCCGGACACCCATAAGTGGCGGCAATGTACACGATACGCTCCAGTTTTGCCCTGGTATAACGGAGTTCTGTCCGTATCTCTTCATGGCCGATCGGGATCATGCCGGCTCCGCACTCAGGGCACTGCTTCTCTTCTTCGGACAACGTATTTACTTCTTCATAGTGGATTGGAAGATTTGCGAACATCTCATCATAGTCCGCTTTGGGCTTACGTTCCTGCTTGCTGGTCTTAACTTCGGTGAACTCCGGCTCAATGAGCTCCGGCAATGGTTCCTCCCCGGAACCGGATCCGGAGAAAAGGCTTAACTGGCCGGGCAGATCACTGCGCCGTTCACTGGAACTGCCAAATAACTTCTGCTTGAAGTATTCAAGCTGCGCCTGCAGGTTTGAAATGATCCGGTCTTTTTCATCGTCCTTTGCATTACGCTCTTCGAGCATCTTCTGCAAAGATATGATCAGGTCATTCTGGGTACGGATCGTCATATTTAATTGTGAGATTGTATCCTTCAGCTCCCTGAACTGGATATCCTTTGCACCGGATGCCATGAGTGTCCGCTCCTTTGTTTTATTACTGGTATTTTACCAGAAAACGAAGAAAAAAGCGAATCAGTCCTGGCTGCGCTTTCGTCATAATGACGGTGGATAAACGATCCGGATATCAGATAAAAGCTGGATAAACCAGGATATTTACCGCCATGGATCCCTCGAAATACCATGAGTTCCGATGAAACAGTTATCACGCAGAGGTTATCCCGATCTGGCGAAAAAACAAAGCGGTTATCCACACGTCCAGTCGAAATGCCGCCGGAAAATTTCGGCAGTTTCACGATGTTTTTTTACTGGTCTGGATTGCTTTGGGCTGCTCGATGTCCAGTCCGCTGAGTAACCAGTCCAACTGACGCCAGGTGATTGCCTGGGCTTCGGAACTTTTCCGTGGCCAGCGGTACCGGCCCTGTGTGACGCTCAGCCTTTTATAAAGGAGAACATATCCATCTGGTTCGTGGAGCAGGATCTTAATCCGGTCACATCGTTTCCCACAGAACAGGAACAGGGAGGACTGGTCTGGGTCCATAGAAAGTTTATCCCGGATAATGCTGCAGAGACCATCGATGGACTTGCGCATATCAGTTGCGCCGCACACGATATAGATGTTGTCCGCCATGGAGATATCGCCTGGCATATCGTGCCTCTTACAAGGCTTAGGACACGATCCAGTATGGCAGGATCCGCACCATTGGCAATACGGATCGTCGCACTGCCAAGCGATATCTCTATGCTTGCAGATATTTCTGGAATTCTGTATGGATCCTCTAACGCTGGCTGGACTGGAAACATGGATTCCGGCCTTTCTGCCTTTGGATTGAAATTTAAACGGACTACCTCTTGGGCAGGCGATGGTGCTGCTTTGGAAATGGATTCAGGAATCTCACGGCATGCTTTCTTTCTGAGTCTGCTGACCCAGTTGTAAAAGGTCCCGGGATGAATCCCATGTTCCTTGCATCACTGAAAATCAGTGAGACCGCTGCTCCTGCATTCCATGATCAGCTGGTATTGCTTGTCAGCTGGTACTCTGGCATTGTAATTGGACATTTTTTAACACCTCCACAAATATGTAGTGAAGTGCTCGCACCTGACAATGGGATTTATTGTATTCCAGAGTAAAATGCTTGCATCTAGCTATCTACTATTATGGAGTATTTGGTAGTAAAGCGCCAGCCTCCCTAATACTTGGCGCTTACGTATCTTATAAGCCACTTACGTTACAACTATACTATATCACAACAAAAATAAACGCCCGGACATCTATGACAGACATCCGGGCACTCTCTCTGATTTAATCCAATTCCTCTACATTAACACCCAGCGCATTTGCAAGCGCTAACACTGATTTCAATGACAAATTCCAAGACTTTCGCTCCCCATATTCCAATCGCTGCAATTGCGAAATACTCATGTGAGCACGACCAGCTAACTCCTGCTGTATCATTCCACGCACAAGACGCAGATTACTGATCAAGTCTTCTTTATCGGTTTCTAAATCTCTAATAACATGTCCGCTACTTTAGCAATAACTGCTTCGTGAAATACAGAATACATCTTTTGCAGCCTCCGAATGCTGATACTGCTCCAGATAACAGAAAACGGCTGCGCTGTGTACCACTTAAAATATGCAAGCAGCCAGCCGCTCTAGTATCGATCATTTCGCTCTTCTCTATCGCCGCCAAATCCACGTATGGCCAACTCCGATCCCGACTTTCCTGCTACCACAGACTCATCTCCAATTTCAAAACGGCGTACCACTTCATTCTGGAGAAACATTCTCCAGAATCCATCAGGAGCATACCTGCAATCCGGGCAGGCATATTCTATCATATCACCCATGTGAATCATGGCTCCTTCAACATACATTTCATCATAAGCGTGGATCATCTGGTTTCTCCCCCTGACGCATAATATCCAGCATATACAGTTCATCTGCACTATAACCAGGTCTTCGGTCACTGTTCAAATACTCAGAAAGTGCCACTTTATCCCTTTTGATTTTAACACACAGTATTTATCCCACACTGCATTCTCAGCACTAACAAATTGAAGCCGTTCAAACGTTAATGAAGAAATCAGAACAAACTACGCTCCCAAGTTTCCCAACCGAATTGCTTTTTCCAGTTTCTTTACGGATATTGCGTTATTAAAAAAATCCTCGCTTATATTATACCCCCAGCTGGAAGTGTGAGTCAAGCAGTTGGGGTTTATTGGATTATGCAGGAACTCCATTTCATTACCGTAGTAGATCGAAGCTCTGTTACTGAAAGTGATGCTGTCGGATTTAAATTTTCTAATATTCATACCTATATTTTACACACTTCTACCGGCACATTTACATATTTCTTCAACCGTGCTCGATAATCAATAAGCATATTATCCTCCACGCCTTTGTAGTCTGGAACTTTAATGGATGTTCCTGCTTTTCTCAGTGACTGATACTTACTAATCCCCAGATTATGTTCCTTTATAATTTCAACTTTAAGCAGATTACCTTGAAAGCTTCCAAGCAGTTCAGCCACTCTTTCTCTATTCTCAATGTCATCTGTAAATCCTGCAATGACCGGAATCCTAGCAACAGTCAGTGCGCCTCTTTTCATTAGAACGCTCAAGTTATTATAATAACTATCTAAATTGCCTTTGAGCACATTTCTACAACGCATTTTATCCAGAATCTTGATATCTACATAAAATAGATCAACATATTTCAATGCTATCTCTAATTGCTCGATATTTGAAAATAAACTGGTTTCTATTGTAATATGTATTTTTTCAGAATGCAGCCTCCGTAGTACATCCTCCAGCTCACTCATCTGCAATAAACACTCTCCTCCAGAGAATGTCACTCCTCCTGGAAGTTTGTCTAACATCATAGGATCTGTAATTTTATATTCTGTAATATCACCGATATAAAACTCTTTATCCCTGATCACTTCCTGATACAATTCTGCACTGCTATACCATCTGCCGTAGAGACCTTCATTTCCATCCTTTATATATCTCTGTATGGCTGGTTCAAGATTCTCTGGATTACTGCACCATGGGCAGCGGATGGAACACCCTTTGAGAAAAACTGTAGTTCTTATTCCCGGGCCATCATGAAAAGAAAATCTCTGGATGTCGGTAACTAATATCTTGTCCATCATGATCTGATCTCTTTATCGCACATATCAAAGGCAGCGGCAATCACCTGATCCATGTCATAATATTTATATTCCCCTAATCGATAATCGAAACAGGCATCAATCGGGCCAGTATAAACTACCTTATCGGCTACTGCGCCATAAAGGCCAGAGTTCACTACTAAATAATCATACTTCATGTCTACCTCTACTAATAACTTTACTAGCTATATTCTTAATATTAGATATAAAAAACTGATCTTTTATAATAAATAGAACAGCAAAGTAAGTCAATGCACCAGCTATAACTATAATACTTGTGTGAAGAATGGACGGTGACAACGCATTTCCTAACATATATGCAACACCAAACATGATAAGTCCTGCTATATAATAATGCACGCCTTCTTTTATTACCCTAAGGGGGGAAAGCTCCTTTCTCACAATTATCAATTGAATTACAGCGATGCTCATCTCTGCAACCACTGAAGCAATGGCTGCCCCTATTGATTGCCACAATGAAATAAAAATACTATTTAAAACAAAATTAACACATGCGCCAAATACAACTGTAAATGTGAAAATATTTTGCCTCTTTGATGGTATCAGATACTGCATGCCTGTCACATTATTTATTCCTATTGCTAATATTAAAAGAGCAAGTATCTTCAGTAGAATAACGACCTTATCATAATTAGGTCCGAAGAACCAAGGCACTAAATTAGAAGATACGCTGATCAATCCCAAGCACAATGGAACTCCGAGAAACCAAACGAAGCGGTATCCACGATACATTAATCGCCTTATCTCATCTGTATCTCCAAGTTCAAAATAGTAGCCTATCCTCGGTATCATAACGGTACCCAATGCGGTAACAAGCGTTAGAATAGTCCTTGATATCTTTAATGCCTGTTCATAATATCCGTTTTCAAAGGAACTTTGAGTTATGACACCGATCATTGTCTTATCAAGCACAGTATACACCTGAATTGCAATAGTTGGCACAAATAAGGTAATAACTGTAGGTAATAACCTAAATGGATGAATATCTTTTTTACTTATTTTAGTAATATACTTGGGAAGATATGCCCACAGAGACAGATTGCTTAAGAAAACAAAAACAGCCAGTCCAAATGCATAAACCAGAATATCATCTTTAGTCTTTACAAAAATAAAAATGTATAAGATACTGATAATTCTAATTATCGTGTTCCTGATAACTATTTTTCCAAACTCTTCTAATCCCTGGAAAAACCATGTTACATCAACAAATACCGCTAATATATTAAATGCGAGTACGAGATATAAGGGAGTATTATCATTGAAGAGGCTAAATATTACATATATAAGGAACGCACAACCGGAGGTAAAAAAACCAAGAATCTTTGTGTTCCAAAATACCTTTGACCTCTTATCAACGGAGTCCTGAACATATGATATTTCTCTTTGTCCATAGATAGTTATACCCAGTGTCGCAAATAGTGTAAAATAAGTTACCATTGATCCAGCGTAACTCACTGTTCCAATCCCGTCTGCTCCTAATGCCCTAGAAACATATGGAGTTGTTATTAATGGTGTGATTAAAAGCAATATTTGATAGCTTAAGTTAAACAGATAATTCTTTTTAATGCTTTTCCTTGCCATTATTATCCCCCTCAGATCGCATTAATCCCATATTCAGATAACAATCCCCCTTATTTCAGGTCAAACGGCTATTTCACTTTCTATCGCACGTTTGATCAGAATATCTTTATAATTCTCCGGTAAATCATTAAAGTAGGCACTAAAGCCCCAAACTCTAACAATCAAATTAGGAAATGCGCTGGGATCTTTTCTTGCGGCAATCAATGTTTTGCTGCTTACAACGTTCATCTGCATCTGAAAGAAACCTTTCTTAATTGACGCCTTAATAAACAGTGTAAACTTTTTGAGATTATTTTTAATAAAATCCGGTGTAACAAAATAGTCTATTACATTTCCATTGGATCTCTGGCCGGAATAATCAAGAGAAGAAGCAAAATTGATTAACTCCGTATATGCCACACCCGATGGTGCTGATATGTGAACAGCAAGAGGTTCATTTTTGTTTCTTCCATCAAATGTAGCACCAACTACAGCTCCGGATTCCACATAGTTTGAAGCGCTTAATCCCCACTTCACCTTCCCATAAAAACGGTTTCTATAAGATGACAAATTATTATACACTCTGTCTGTCATCTGCTCTACTAATTGAGCGACCTGAGTATTCTCTGTACCATACCATTTCTTTAAAGAGGAATCAACTGATTCAAAATTGCTTTCCCTGCAAATACTTCTTACCTGATCCAGCGTAAATTTCTTTTCCTCGAAGCACAGTTCTTTAATATTCAATAGGCTATCAACAGCATTTGCCAGCCCAACAGTTAAAACCCCATAATTATTGTATGTAGCTCCTCCTTCGGATATATCTTTTCCCTTCACTATGCAATCTTCCGTGAATAGACTTCTAAGAGGATTCTTCTCCCATCTAATATTATTCAATATATTAATTACGGTCTCTGCTTCTCTATCGACCTCGTTAAGAAACAATGTAAGTAACCCTTCGAAGTTCTTGCATGCTGTGAACTCATCATTGTTATATGTCTTTTCAAAGCATCTTCCAAAATTTATAGATTTAATGTTATTCTTTTCAAGAGACTTACCATACGCCATGGGCTCCCAACACGCAGAAGTTACATAATTACATGCATCGGCATGTGTATATCCAAACTCCTCTAAGGCAGGGATGATAACATCATCATTTGATAACAGGGGACACCCTACACCGGTTGCTATACATTGAATTGCAAGCTCTAATAAATCATCCGGCATTTTTGAACTAATACGTAATAAAATCTTAGGATCCGGAATCGGCTTATCCCTCATTACCTCTATGAATATATGTGTGTATTCGTTGCAGAAATAGTCACCATTAGGATCAATACCACCTAATACAATAATCTGCCCCGTATCACCGAGAAGTTTTCCGGAACTTTTAAATGCAAAATACCTATGCATTTCACTATAAAAGTCTCCAATAATCTGAACAGACTCTGGTATATCTAATTTATATCTTGCCAGCACTTTATCAAGACGTCCGATACCAACCAATGTATGCTGAGATTGCCAAAAGAGACTTGACCAAAATAGTATTCTTTGCAATGCCTCCTCCAGGGAAGAACATTTCTGATCCTTCATTCGCAGGAAATACGTTTTAGTATTGTTCAGTCTGTCAATATCTGCTGTATCCTTTAATGTCAGTATGGCCTCTTGGATTTCTTCAACTATTCGATCAATATATGAAAGGATACCACGAAGCATAATCTGGACTTCATAAGAAACGCTATTGTTATAATTTCCTGATCTATTAATCAAATCATTGATGGAATTATCCAGAATAAGCTCATAATCAGGGGTTGTGTTGTCTTCAAGCGCATATATGTTGCTGAAGTATAATCCTGTATCTATCCATGTCTGGAATCTGTTGCCGAACCGTATTGTAATGTTGATGAGTCCAAACATTTTGTTATACTCATCTGCTTTGCTTTTCTTGAAATAAACATGCCTTTTACTTGAAGATTTTTCATCCGGGGTCAGCATGGAAAGCATATTGCTTCGACTTGAATAATATGCCTCTTCTTTCTTATTCTGATATATGTCTGTTCTCTTTATTTTATCTACAATAAAATTTTTTAAATTCATTATAAAAACTACCTTCTTACTGTATGCAGGCCATACTCGACTATTTACGTTTCTCCAAGTATTCTTCTAATTTTCCAGGCTCTACGGTCTTTCCAGTCCTTCCAGCCACTGCATCCTTAAAAGCTACTTTTACTGTATCTGCTACTAAATCCTTATGTCTTACGTATTTATTCATTAAATACGTGGCCATCATAATAAAAAATGGTCTGAGTTTGCGAACTCCTATATTCTTTCCATACTTCATATCATATAAAAAGCAATTCCGATATCCATAGTATCCTTTCCAGGAAAACTCATCATTAGCAGGTGGAATAATTTGCTTGTGCAGGCAGGCAGAAGTCACATATCTGATTTTAGTATAAGCAAGACACCTTCTTGCATAATCGCTGTCATCGTACATAATGAAATAGCTGGAATCAGGATATCCAACTTGCCTTACAATATCCATGCAAAAAAGAGGTCCTTCTAAGGGGAATGCATATGTGTCAACACATTCTTCTTTTAATTCTGTTGAATATACTATTTTATACCTACCATTCACCTTAAAAACAAACGGATTCGTCAGATTATATGATACTGAAATACGATCCGTAAAATTTTCATCTGTTCGCGATGGAATGGTCACTTTATGCCCCTCATCCAACTTTGACAAAAGTATTTCTAAACAGTCTTTTTCAGGCAGAACATCATCATCCATTGCCCAAAGAAAATCATGATTGTTTGAAAATGCTATTTTAAAAGCCTTTTCAAATCCTCCTGCTCCTCCAGTGTTGGTATCATTATAGTGGTAGCTTATTCTAATTCCCTTCCACAAACCTGAAAATCCAGATTGTGATATCCCATTAACAACTATAATACCCTGTTGGAAAAGCATTTCCATAGTACCATCCACAGAGTGATTATCCACAATATAGATGGTATTAATTTGATGCGTCTGCTCACTCAAAGCATTTAATAATCTTAACAAATACTCTTTTCTGTTGTAAGTGACCGTAGCTACGCAAACATTGCGTGCTTCCATTTTTTCTTTTTCCAATTTCTATCTTCCCTTCAAAATATTCACAATCCCTGGCATCCACCTATAGCCAAGATATCTGAGCTTTGTTGCTATGCTGTCCAACTCAGATAGCTTCGTCTTCTCTCCGGTCTGCCTATTTAAATACGCCTCTACCCCACATCCGAAAGTTCCCTTCCAACTTGGCTTTTTGATAAACTTGCGAAGGCACATTGTGAGTCCCTCTTCCATAGACACAAAGCTTAAATCAGGACATATAGAAAGTAATTTGGAGTTATCAAATGTCCTGTCAAATAACCTGTCGTATCGGACCTGATATTCATTTTCCATAACCTTACAGATACCACTGCTATCCTCTGGTTGGTAAAGTTTTGATGTTATACCGGCATGCTCCTGCAACACTCTACTATAAATCTTCCATACCTCCCACCACTCCATATGTTGCGTTCCGGTCAGATTAAGTACCTCACCATAAGCTCTTTTGTTTCCAACGAGGTCAGCTATAGCCTGTGCAACATCCCCCCCACACGTCATTGTGGTTTGATGGCACGCCACATCTTTGGGCAGAGGAACGTTCCTGCCATGTAACGCTCGGTACAGCCATACATTCTTTTCAATAGTACCCAACTGAAGCCTTTCAACATTGTATGTTATGTAAGGTCTAATAACTGTCCAGTTTGAGGAACCACTGTTAAATAACAGATTCTCTTGTCTTGCCTTTGCCAGTGCGTATTCGTCTGTCGCAAGGAAAGTATCATCGTTGCTTACATCCAATAGTCTGGATGAACACTCCGTAATAGGACTTTCCGAATCAGCATAAACCCTGCTTGAGCTAGTAAAAATATACTGATCCGTAGATTCCAATAGACTATTTACTCTCGATGCAAATTCATCAGATCTATAAATCATAAAATCCACAATAGTATCATACTTTTGCTTGAGTATCTCTGAGAGGAAGTTTTCATCATGAGCATTACCTCGCAGGTAATGGATATCTTCGGCAGAACCATGTTGATATCTTGATGTTACAAATACTTGTTCGCCACGATTGCTTAATTTCTCTATTAATGGCATCCCCATTGCTCCAGTGCCACCTAACACCAATACTCGCATATTTACTATACCTCGCTATTGAAATGGTTTAGAAATCCCTATTTCTACCCAACAGTTTCTTTACTGTCTTTATTCCTTCCCCACCCAGAACTTTCTTTACTTCCGTTTTTACTTTTCCCTTTACTGTAGTATGAGAATGGCTCAGTACAGAATAGGCCTCTGTATCCTCCTTAGTATCGACAAAAACCTCAAAGATAATAGAGCTGTCCATCTCCGGTGACAGGAATGTAGGCAGATTTTCCATATACTCTTCTTTATTCTCTGCAGATAAATACTTAAAGCCCAGATCCTCTGCATAGTGTTTCACTAATTTCTTGGATTTTGCTCCATTGTGTCCCTCGGCAGCTATGTAGGGATTTGCATCATCTCCAAATTGATAAGCTCTGTTATCAGGGTTTTTAAATTCAGTACCTAAACCATTATTAACCAGGATGATGCGTACATTCTTGCCATAATGCCTGTTTCCCAATGAGTTCATATCATAAAAGAAGGCAAGATCCCCAAACACTCCAAAGACCAACTTGTCTGTAACCAGTGAGTTCCCCAAAAGCGAAGACAGCCCTCCGTCAATACCGTACCCACCTGTGTTAGCATATCCCACAACACTGCCTGGTGCCTCAAACATGCTCCACATCCTATACGAATTGTATATGCCCATATGCAAGATACAATCCTCTGGAAGCTTTGGTAGCGTATTTTTAGCTAACCAGGCATTAGAGAACGGCAACTCAGGTAGTGCTTCAGAAATCTTCTTTGCTTCTGATTGCCATAATTTCAGGTAAGTATGGTCTGAAGCCCCCGTTGCTCTGTCTGCATACACAGAAAAGAAATACTCCTCTTCCATAGCAAAAATATATCTCTGTGTCTGGAAAGTATCCATGATCTCTCCGTTTGGATCAACTCTCCAAACTTCTTTCGCATGAATACGAAGAGGCATTCCGGTGATTTCCCCAATATGGATTACGATATCCGCTCCCATTGCCGGTGTATTATATTCCCATTGATAAGAAGCCAAAACAACATTTACTCTATAGTTGCCATGATAGTTACTTACTTGATCGCAGCAGACGACAGCATTATATTTGTCACAAAAAGCATTCACAACATCCAACTGTTCCACTGTCCATTTCCGATGTGCGCCTACAAATATGGCAATATTTACACCATCAGGTATCTCTGGCAATCTATTCTTATAAGCATCAAAATAAGTGACTCTTTGAATAACCCTCTCCTGTGGTAATGAATTCTGATTGAAAACACGGCTGTATGTGGTGAAAAGGTTAATATGCACCGGTCGTCCGCCGTTCCTTCGTAATTCCGTTAGTGCTCTATTTATCAGTACATTACAATGCCACTCATCCTGTGCTGTATGAATGATTGGCACTTGGACACTTAGTTTTACCGTATCCACAGGTTGTACTGACCTGTCAATCGCCTGTTGAAATCCCTGTCCGATTCTCCCGGGGTGTTGCGTGGATGTAATTGCAACAACGGGAAGCTTTCGGTAGTAAGCCTCGGTCAGCCCTGAAAAATAGTTTCTGGACGCCGTCGCCTGGGTACATGATAATGCTACCGGCTCACCGCACTCAGCCGCCATACCACAAGCCATGTAAGCTGCACTGCGTTCGTCATAAGCAGAATAAAGTTCAAAATAGTCATCCTGCTGCATGCTTACAACCAATGATACATTTGTGGTTCCCGGACTAACAATCACCTTTTTTATATTATGAGCCTTCATCAGACTCATCATCATCAACACATTTTTCTCTTCGGAAAAATTGCTCACATTACCATCCTCCTACAGTTTTGATTTTACTGGTGCCTGACTTGCACCTATCCTCAGTCATCTAAAGCTTTCTTTAGATATCCAATTAATTTTTGTCGCTCTTTATCCCTGATTTCAAAACTATCTGGCAAATCAGAATCTAATATCTCTATAAATGCAGCCATATCAGCAACAAAACGTTCTTCACAACCATACAATGTGAGCAGGTTTGAAATACGACTGGTTTGCTTCGCATTGTGAGTATACTGCCTGTGGAATGTAAAAAATGAAGTATTAAAATATATCGAAAACAATGTAGTGTGAAAAGAATCAGTCATTACATAACTTGCTCGATCTATATACTTCACATATTCCCTCGGCCCTCCATTGCAAAACCTTATTCCCTTTATTCTTTCATACTCTTCTTGCGGATAAGCAAATGCTACCATCGGTAGTCCCCTATCACTTCTAAGTTTTTCCATTGCCTGCAATGCGAAATCACAGGGTTTGTCTAAAAAATGAATGAATATGTACTCTCCCTCCAAATCATCTGCCGCCTTACTGAAATCTCTCCATTCGTCCGGTGTCAAGAAAGAGGTCGGATCTGACAGGCGAATAGCATCACGGCCAGTTAATTCTGCTATATTGTCTACACCCTCCTGCTCTCTTGCGGATAATAATTGGAATTTTCTAATTTCTTTTGAAAAGGACCTTTTATTATAGTCTTCTATTTCACTTCCAAAGCTGGGCGCAAGTGCTATCTTTTTTTTGTCCGATACAAATCCTAAAAAGGATACCAGGTCATATCGTCTGGAGCCATTCCATATCTGATCACTTCCAGCAATAAAAGCAATGAAGTCTTCGGATTTTCCTATATTCTTTAGTTGGCTATAGCTGTAACCTTCAGGCTGCAATGTGTCATCTACAAACCGGTCTATAGACTCTTCGGATTTCTTCGAAAGGCTTCCTATAGATTTTTTTCCAGCAGATCTTAATGATGTATACTTTGATATATACCCTTTATACCGAAAACTATCTATGGCAAATCGGACTATCTCTCCCAGGTAATAGGTATACCTCTGAATACCAGGAAATGTTCTATATAAAGGGATACAGTGATACCCCATCTTTTCTACCATACTTTTCGTTGCATAGCATTGAAGTGCTGACCCGTAATTTCTTTTCCATAATGTAACTAAACCGATTTTTTTCATCTTCATCACTCCAATTTGTTAAGTATCTTCTGAGGATTAGTGTTTTGAAGGTACCCTTATTTTTATTTTCCTCTTGAGCTGTTTAACTTCCACATGATTTACAGTAGCAAAAACATATATCATGACATATACTAAGGTTTGAATCAGCGTAGTGTCTGAAAATACGGTCATCAAAATTACAATACAAGGCAACAGCCTGTCACCCCCTCTTCTTCTGATAGCCTGCACAGCAAACATCAAAATAAACAAGGCTGCGCATATGACTCCGTCAATATAAATCAAGTGGTACAATCCAGACATATACATTGTTAATTCGGTTCCAGCATCACCTGTGCCGAACAAAAACTCTGACCTATTAAAAAGAGAAATATAATATTGCCCTCCACCTAAGCGGCCTTGGATGGCAGAGTTTTGCCCTCCTATTCCAGTAAATATTCTCTGTACACTATACTGTAGCTGTGGCGACATAATATAAGCAACAAGAACCATTAATACAGCAACGATAAATACTCCAAACCACTTTCTTTTAATTTTTCCTGTTCCAAAACTATTGTAGAACAGATATAATCCCCATAAGCCCACAGAAAGCATAATACCCATGCCTGATGTACTGGCGATAATTCCTATGCTTATCAATAATGCAAATTTAAGACTTCTTTTGCTGCCACTCTTAAAAAGCAGATACACCAGAACAGGATAAGCATATTGTGTGTAAGCAGACGGTTCAATAAAAAAAGCTGATGGTCGATAAACTCCGGAGGCCGTTCCGGTTGATATAAGTGTCTCATAGCTGGACATGCCATCTCGCAACATTCCAATGTTTAAAAATGGAATGTGAATATTAGCTATCAAATGCGCCAGGTTCTGTAAGATAAGACATGCCGATGCAAAGCAACTAATCCTCACAGTCCATTTAAAAAAATCATCGAAATCGAACCAGTTATTACTTAGAAAAATTACCAGCAAGATCAAAAAAAGCATAGTAATAAATTCTTCAACCGATGTTCCATGATTGATTATACGGAATATGGCATATGGGGCAACAAAATACACGCTCTTCATACTTAACCATCTACTGCTCAAAAAGAAAAGTATGTATGGAATCGAAGCAATAATAATCGCCATACTAAGGGTCACTGGTAAGAATGAACGAAGAGGCTGCACTATCACCATAACTGCAAATAAAAATGCAAATATTCTATCAAGCCCGTTGTGTTTAATTAACCTTACTGCTGTATTTTGCTTTGTCAGCGTCGTTGCTGTGGTTGCATTCATGCTTTTACCTCATTTTTGCTCTTATATCTTCACCGAAGTTATCTTTTTCTTTTCAAGAATTTCCTGGTATAGGCTTTTCAAATTATCAATATTCCTATCCATAGAGAATGTTCCAGAAGTTATGTATCTTTGTCCATTTTTTGCTGTCCTTCTTGCCTCTTCCGGATGTTCTATTGCGTACACTATTTTCCTTGCCAGTTGCTTTGCATTTCCCTTCTCATACAGAAAACCTCTTCCGTCTTCTATTATCTCAGGAGTAGCACCTTTATTTGCACCTATAACAAGCGCCCCGGTAGCCATAGCTTCTACTGTAGCCCTTCCAAAGCCTTCCCCATCTGAACACATCAGTCCAATATCAGACTCAGCCCACTTCTTTGGCATATCATCTACATAACCTTCAAATTTAACATGGTTACCGAGCCCTCTTTTCTCCACCATTGCCATAAGATTTTTTTTGAATGTGGGTTCTATATTCCCATAAAAGTAAAGGTAAATATTCTCATAACCTTTCTTAAGGAGTAGTGACAGCGCTTTTATGGCTTCCACATGACCCTTGAAAGCGTTGTAACCACATAACGACATATGAACGGTCTCTCCAGTAAAAATCTCTTTTGTTCTTAAATCGTCGGCTCCTTCTGTATATACTCCATCATATATAACTCTGGCATTATGGTTGAATTTATCTTTGTAACAATCGTAAATATATTTGGATATTGTAATAATTGCGTCAGTCTGTTTTATACTGCGTAATTCAACTTTTTTATCATACGGCTCCCTGTTAAAATATGAAACAGGTTCCTCTCTCAAATGCCATATAACAGGAATACCAAGCTTCTTTGCGCTTTTAATTCCAACCGGAGAAATTCCTGTGTTTATATGGAGGAGATCCACTTTCTCCTGCTTTAAAATATTTAAAATCTGGATTTCACTTCTGAATGAAAGAACGCGCTTAACCCGTATCTTTATCTCCTCAACTATTCCCCTCCCCTTTAGCCATGAGAAGAACAAACACTTGAAAACCGGAATATTCCTTTCTTCAAGTCTGGTCTCTAATGTCCCCCTTGATCCGGTAATGACAATCACATCAAAGTTTCCATCTTCTATGAGCTTATCAATGATCTCAAGCATTGCTAAAGTTGCGCCACTGATATTTGAAAACAATGAAACAAATGCAATTTTAATTTTTCTATTTTTTAGTGTTTTATTTACTGTAGTCTCTCTCATACTTACAAACTCGTTTCTACTGATTCAACATCAGTTACATACATAATCTCTGATATTTGTGACTTGCTCACAAGCTACACTTTTCTTATCAAAAAAATCTTTAATCGCATCGACTATTCTGTTCATATCTTCCTCGGTATACCGCTGGTCACACACCAAGGAGATCTCTCTGTTATATATTTCTTTCCCTTGATTCGAGATATTCTGATGATACTTTGATAACGGCCAATGTACCGGGCAGTAAATCTGTTTGTTAATCAGATGTCTTCTCAGGCCATCTCTGTCATCCTTCACCAAAATGGGGACAAATAGTGGTACGTCCATCTCACTTTGCTCTCCATACATAAGCTTGATCTCAGGTATATCCCTCAGCCCTTGCAGCAGAACCACTGCATTTGTCCTTCTCTGTCCTTTAACAAAGTTCCAGTCAGCCAAAAGCAATTGATATACACATTCTGTTGTAGGCTTATTTCCTACATAATGCTCATCCAAAAAATCCTCCGCTTCGTCATATTTATTGAGGTAATTCTTCTTTTGTCCTTCAGCTTCCGCAATCTCAGTAGCATGTGAAAGATGTTCATCAACCTCGATAGTTCTTTGCCACTTGATATAATCATTCTTCATCATCATGGCTTCCTTTCTATGTTCGGAATACTCGCTTCCAACTGTTCCTAACTCAAGGACAAAAGGTGCATGCTGCTTTATTGCTTCTGCGATCCCATAAAAACCTGTCCATTTTCGGAAACTTATATATGTATAGTCAGCATCTATTTCTACCTGGAAGGTACTATCGCTAAGCCACGAATGTGTTCTATCCACTATTATCAGTCCGTATATATCACGGATTTGCTTTACATCCAACCCGGATAACTGAGAAAAGCCAAAGAATGTCATATAATAAAAAATCTCGTTATCATGGTTCTCTTTAGAAACTTCTGTATAATCCTCTTCCGGCAGTTTAGCGCATAAGCCTTTTTCTTCATCATAGAAAATGTCATAGAACCTGATTTTTATGCCATGCCTTACAAATGGCTCTAACATGGTGTAGCAGCAATATGAAGGCATCAAAACAGAGTCAACACTGTGTTCTTCTAAAATATCACGTATAATGTATTCAAGGGCAGCTCTACCTGATATCAGGTATTTTTTTTTGCCTGTATCTGCTGCCTCCCAGAATTCACTTCCTATCTCTGCCACTATATCACCCCGATATTCATTATTTCATCTACGCTAATGTGTCAGCCATTTTATAAATCAGCTCTTGTGTTTTATCCCATCCGATACAGCCATCAGTTATGGACTTGCCGTATATTCCGCTTCCTACCATCTGATTTCCCTCTTCTAAGTAGCTTTCTACCATAAAACCTTTTACTAACGAGGATATCCCTCTTTTCCTGCTGCACACAGACAGTACTTCTTCCAGGATTCTCTCCTGTTCATAATATTTCTTTCCGGAATTGCAATGACTGCAGTCCACGATAACAGAACTATTTTTCAAATTTAACTTTATGTACTGATCATGGAAATCGTTCAAATCCTCATAATGGTAATTTGAATACATCTTTCCGTTTCGGTCTATATATCCCCTTAAAATCGCATGTGCATATAGATTGCCCTTTGTTGCAACCTCCCAGCCGTGATAAAGCATCCGCTGTGAATGCTGTGCTGCAAATATTGCATTCAGAAGCACAGAGAGGTCTCCGCTTGTAGGATTTTTTAAACCTACCGGAATATTAAAGCCGCTGGCCATTTCCCGGTGCATTTGATCTTCAACTGATCTCGCACCTACAGCAAGATAAGAGAGTAAATCATCGAAATACATAAGGCTATCTGGATATAGCATCTCATCGGCTGCATACATGCCAGTTTCCTGTATTACTTTCAAATGCATTTTTCTGGAGGCTAATACTCCACTTATTAGATCCTCATGTGCATCATTTGTGTCTGGATTATGAAGAAGTCCTTTATATCCAATTCCATTGGTTCGTGGCTTACTAGTATAAACTCGCGGAATAATGAATATGGTATCCTTAACATCTTCTCTGACTCTTGAAAGCCTCACCATATAGTCAACCACGGTATCTTCACGGTCTGCTGAACACGGTCCTATGATAAGTATTTTTCTTTTATCTATGCCAGAGAGAATATCCCTTATCTGCTTAATGAAAACTCCCCTATTATTTTCCTGTTCCTTTGTAAGAGGGTACTCATTTTTTACTTCTTCCACATCTGGCAGTTTATTGACAAGTATCATTAATTCATACCTTCATTTACTTTCATTTACTGTTCTTTCTTATCTCACTTCATTACGGCTCCACTGCTTTTCCTAGCTCTGCGGACTTATAGGCAGCATATATGATCTTAATAGAATCATAGGCCAACTTAAATCCAGACTTCGGCTCTCTATCAAAATAAACAGATTCTACAAAATCTCTTAGTTCGTCCATATAGCCACGAATGATCTCATCTTCTACAAAAGGATTATTCCATCCTGTTTTTAAAGGAAGCATTTCTGAGATGTAAACATCATCCAGGTTATCTTCATCCAAGAAATATGTACTCATTAAGTTTGACAATGTTAGTGTGCAATTGATTACGGCATCATTGCAGTAAAGCTCCAGATAGTTTTTACTTCCACCAAGGAGAACATCTGTTGCAATCACCACAGCCTTACTGTCATCTGAAAATGTAATAATAACCGTGCCGTTGTCTTCTACATCATGTGGTCTAGCAGCGATATGTCTATGATCATAATCTGAAAGGGATGGTGTTATATGCCCCATGTCAGCAAAGACACTTTTAACTGTGATCTCTTCGCTCCTTGCTTCAGATTCAATCTGCTTAAGCCAGAGGATTGCAGAAAGAGGATGTGCTCCGGTACGAATAAAAGTGCCTCCACCAGTTTTATCCCACTCTCCTGCAACTGGAGAACTGGATCCTTTTAGACTTTCCTCGCCCTTTGCATATAAAATCTTACTTTTCTTCTTTGTAAGAATCTCAGCTGCTTTACGCACAGCAGGGGCGTAGACGAAATTTTCTGCATACATAAACTTTTTGCCAGATTCATCTACTACTTTTTTTACTTCCTCCAAGGACTCACACAGTTTCTCATACATGTGTACCTTGGAAACATTAATTCCTATGGGCCTCTCGTCACCTTCCTCGCCAAAATAACCTGTCAAAGGTTTTTCACAAATCACATGCTTTCCAGCTCGCATAGCTTCAATTATCATCTGTGTATGCGCATATGGCGGTGTGCAGATATCTACAATATCCACCTCTGGATCGTTAAGGATATCATGATAGTCCAAGGAAGAGTTCACAAATCCATAGCGTTCTTTCATCATGTTCACCTGCTCGTAACGATGCGCAGCAATCCATTTAAAGCAAAGAGGAACTCCTGTATAACGAGTCAGTGCATTCATATGCAACTCTGTTGCTCTTCCGGCACCTATCATACCCAGACATATTTCACCCTTTTTATTCACACACACTCTCTCCCTTCTGCTTTTTATTTGTACTCTACCTGTATCAGATCATCTATTATACCCATTTTCTGATTCATCTCCTCTTTAGAAGAGAACCAGAACTGGAAAAGTGCTAATTTCTGATGTTTAAAATCAGTAATTTTAAATCCATTGTCCACCCATCGGTCAAAGCGAATAATATTCTTTTTAATATCCTCTGAAAGCATGATATCCTTCATCTCGCCGTTTCTGCTTCCAAGAAGACAATAGTAACCCCAATACCCACTCTGGATACGCCCCATAGGAAATCCATGGCAATCCATGCCCGCCTCTGCCCTGATGATCCATTTATTCCACTCAACTCCAGACGCAACAGAAGAAAGGCATGTATCCCAGTTCCCTGGTGCCCTTCTCATCACTTCGATAATATAAGGCGCTCCATTGGAAACAATAAACTGAAGATGGAGCAGACCATCTACAAGATTTAATTCTGCCGCAATCTTTTCAATTTCTTCACATATAGTCTTATCTATATACTCTGCATTTTTATATGAAGCCGGATAAGATCCCTTGGAGACCATAAAACGGTCGGAGTAGTTCAAGTCATCCCATGTACAGTAATGCACTACCTTCTTATCTATAAGGAATGAACTAAAGCTATGCTGAGTGCCAACAATATATGGTTCCACAACAATCCTCTTGATTTTGGAACGACTGATTGCAACTTTCACAGCTTTCGCATACTCCTGTGGATTATTGACAACACTTATTCCTTGTCCTCCACCCAAATCTACGGGCTTTACAATTGTTGGATAGGTCAGCTTTTCAGTATAGGCAAGGGCGCCTTCTATGTTATCGAATCCCTCCGAAACAGGAGATCTTAGTTTGAGTCTCTTAGCCAAAGCTTTAAATTCATCTTTATTATGGAGTTTTCCTATAGTTTCATATGAGTCATGGCCTTTCCAGCCAAAATAGTCTGTCAAATAAGAGGCTGGAAAAGAAGCTCCGTCACTGACACCGCAAGATACAGCAGTAATGATATGTTCCTTACACAGCTCTACTAATCCATCAAAATCCATATAATCATGATAGATGTACTCATCAGAATACTTATGCCCAATATAATCTGACATAGTCGTTGTGGTTATTACATAAAACCCTTCTTCTCTAGCTGCAAGGATCAACGGCACATCGCTGTTGCTTGCATTCAACATTAATAACTTTTTTCTACGCATTACATTCCTTCTCCCTTTTCTCTTTTTCCCACATAACCAATTCTTGCTCTGTCATCCCAGACCTATAAACGTGAAAATCTCCTGGGGAGTTAACGCCTCTTTCACCGATGTTGCTTCTCTTCAATACTTTCTCTACTGTCTTTAGTATAATCTTTACATCACCCAAGAACGTGATATGATCTACATACTGGAGATCATAGACGAAGCGTTCTTCCCATGAAAGTACATTTCTTCCATTTATCTGAGCGAGCCCGGTTAATCCACCTTTAACAGAATGACGCTTCCTCTCATTTTCGTAAAACCAAGGTCCATAGTTAGTTGGTAAAGGCCTTGGTCCCACAATGCTCATGTCACCTTTAAGTATATTAATCAGGCTCGGAAGCTCATCTATGCTTAGTTTTCTGATAATGTTCCCAATTCTTGTTCTCCTCTTCTGGTCAGGAAGAGGCACACCATATTCATCAAAAACATTTTTCATACTTCTAAATTTCAGAAGATTAAAAGGCACTTCATCTTTGCCCAACCTTTCCTGAACAAATATTACTGGTCTGCCAAGGCTAATCCACACTGCTACGGCAGAAACAAGAAAAACAGGTGAAAGAACAACTAAGGCAAGCCCTGAACAAATAATATCCATAGTACGTTTTATATGCTTTTCATAATAACACTCCGTATGTGAAAACACTTGCGAAATACTTTTGCTTTCTGTATTGTTAGAGTCTAAATCAGTAATGGATTCACTGTCCTTACTGTGTTTTAACGATTTTCTCAATCTATATGACGCTACACCTACCCCAGCACTCACTGCCGCAGTTATAGCAATTTTCTTTTTTTTGTCCACGGCCTAATCTCCTCCCGAATTTATACTCCTACCAGTCTCAAAGAACTCCCAGGCTTTCTCAATCTCTTTCTTAGATATGTTTTGATTATGCTGTACATAGGGATAGGAATACCCCCCCCTGATTGTCAGGATTTTCACAATGTCTCACCATGTAATCATCAAAACTGCATATTCTCTTAGCTGGAACTCCCACATAAACTCCATTAGGTTCCAAATCCTTTGACACAAGAGCACCTGCGCCTACAATCACGTTACTACCAATTTTTACATTGGGCATAATCGTTGCGTTATATCCGATATAGACATTATCCATGACCTCAATGCAACCAACCTTTTCAGGGAACTCCCCTTTACCAAGCCTATTCAGAACTACAAAAGATGCATCATGTGTGATGAGTCGAACTCCAGCCGATACCATGACATTATTATGCAGTTTAATCAGTTCCGGATAAAGCGGAACTAATCTCGGCTGAAAATAAACGTTCTCTCCCACAGATGCAAGGATATGTTTCTCCCTCAAATATTCTCCTCTTTGCCCAGCTCCCCGTTTCAGAGTCAGACCTATTGTCTGTAATAATCGTTTCTTGTTCATATTTATGCCCTCTACAAATGATTTTTATCTTGCAGCCTTCTCAAACACATTTTCCATGATCCTTATAGTATCTTTGATGAGGTCAAAACCTATTCACATCTTCAAATCTCGGATTCCCCTGAGTAACCTTAATGGGTACCCCTATATGCGGGGAAGAATCCACTATCAATCAGCTTCTTTTCCATCTCACTATTACCTTTGCTTCTTATATGTAATAGTTCCTGATAAGCTCCCTCATCAAAAACCTTCCTGCCTATGTAAAAATCCCTTATTCCATGTGGTGCCAAGTTCATCTTGTACTGAAATATCCCATCATCGGCACCGTAACCTCCACCAAGGACGAAGTTCCTTAATCCCTTCTCTTTCGCCCACTTAATAATTTCAAATTTCAGAAAATCATTAGCTCTCGTATAAAAGTATTCAGATTCTGTACCACCAAGATACGAGTAACAGTTCTCTGAGCCATAGATCACTAACTCTGTTGAGATGATTTTGTCCTGGAATCTTACATAGAACATTACCGAATTCTCCATGGACATCAGTTCTTCAAAAAAGGGTTTCTTAAAATAGAACTGATCCTCTGCATCACTGCGCTCCATGGTACTGTAATAGATACGCAGGAAATCATCCATGTGAGTGCCATCCTCATCTACTATGATCTCCAAGCCGTATGTGTTAGCCCTCTTGACGTTTTTCCTGACCTTCTGTTTGAAATCCATCCAGATGGTGTCAATAGGAATATCTAAGCTTCTTACTACATTGTGTGTCCGAGTCTCTGTCTCACCGCTGTAGTGCATATGGTAATTCGAGAACAATTCAAAACGGACGAACTCGCAGACGTAGGACTTATCTACGCAGTAGGCTGTATAAGAGGCGTTGAGTGCATCGTAATCCGTAATAGAACCTATGAAACCGCCATATCCATAGGGCGTGATTAGGTCAAAGTATGTGTTGTTTGGAAGAGATTCCGCCAACTTTTGATCCATCGCCACATCTCTCTTAAAAACCACATTAATAGCACGATCAGAGCCGTTCTCGTAATACAAAAGAACCGGCTCTCCCTTACTCTCATCCTCATGCATAAATGCAGTCACGTATTCATTAAAATAAAAAACATCGTAGCCCTTAATGGACTTTACTGCTTGATCCCAGCGTTCTCTTTCCAAGACTGGTATCTCTGTTATATGTTGCATTGCTTAAATCATTCCTAACTGATTATTTTTATAATAGTGCCACACTGTGGCTATCATTAATATTGAGTCATAATATTACGAGAAAGCTGTTAAACACACAGTCAACCGCAGGTATGCTGTCATTTCTCAGCATTTTCTTGAGCTCATGCCCAAACACCATATGTGAGAACAGCCTTGTAATATACATGTTTTTCTACAGCCCATGCTGCCCTATCACCCAAAACACCTCTTCACAATTTCACACACCTTATCCATATCCGCTTTACTCATCTTATTATCACTTGGCAGACACAACCCCCTCTCAAAAATATCCGCCCCCACATCCAGCAGCAGCTCGTCCTTCCCCAAGGCAGCCCCTATTCTGCCGTCGGTATAGGCATCTGTTTTTCCCCTTCCGTTCCCATACCTCGTAACAAACGGGTTCATCCGATAAAACGGCTGCATATGCATGGGCTTCCATATTGGACGTCCTTCCGCATTGTATTTGGTCAGTGCTTCCAATATTTCTGTCGGGCAGCTTTTTCCACTTTCCCGAATATACAGCGCTTCCTGTTCTCCCCGTACCTGCCTGCTCATCGCTTCTGGTTTGATTAGCAGACAGGAAAGCCAGAAATTTGGCTCACTGTTTTCTTTGTCATATGGATTCATCTCAACAGGAAGTCCTGCTTTTTCAAAGGCTTCCTTATATCTCAAATAGATTGCTTTCTTCTGTGAAATATGTTCTTCCAGATAAGGGATCTGTCCTCTTACTACTCCTGCAATCACATTGCTCATTCGATAATTGTACCCCAACTCTTCATGCTGGTACCACGATGCGATTTCTCTTGCCTGTGTAGACCACTTTCTCACTCTCTTTGCGGCTTCCCCATCATCTGTCAAAAACATCCCGCCGGAGGAACCTGTAATAATTTTGTTGCCATTAAATGAGACTGCATTAAAATCGCCAAACACTCCAGTCTGTGTTCCTTTATAGACAGCCCCCAGTGATTCTGCTGCATCCTCCACAAGCATTGCACCGTGTCTTTTACAAATTTTCTTAATTTCATCAATTTTCCCGGGAGTTCCATATAAATGGGCAACCACCACAGTCTTCACATCCGGATATAATTCAAATGCTTTCTCAAGCGCTTTCGGATCCATATTCCATGTATCATATTCCGTATCTATAAAAACTGCTTCCCCACCTTCGTATTTCACCGGATTGACAGTTGCACTAAATGTCAGATCCGAACAAAAGACCTTATCGCCCGGCTTTATCCCCGTCAATTTTATCGCCATATGAAGTGCAGCAGTTCCTGTCGCCAAAGCTACCGCATATTTGCAGCCTGTCTTATCACAAATAAGGCGCTCTGCCTCATCTATATTAGAACCAATCGTAGACATCCAATTTGATTCGTATGCTTCTTTTACAAACTCGATTTCCTGACCGTGCATAGTTGGTGAACTCAGCCAGACTTTATTGGTAAATGGAATAAGCTGCATTTCCTGACCTTTTTGCTCTTTGTTCATTTTTACAACTCCTTTTACTCTTCTTCTGTCGTTACTGCCGCCTCTCCGGCTCCCTGTCCACTTTTTCTTAAAAACTCTTTTCCCGTAGGCTTATCCCCCACCGGCTGGAATGTCGTAACAATTGTTTTAACCATCTCTACAATATGGTCACTGTTCTCATAACTTGCCCTTGCAAGCTCCTCCAGCAGCATTAAAAACTCCTCTGTATCAAATTCAACCGGTTTCCCTATATGAATCAGCTCATTGTCCGTCTTAAGCATCCCCTCTTCTGCCATCAGCTTCTCTTCAAATAATTTTTCCCCAGGCCTTAACCCCGTATAAGCCATCTGAATATCAATTCCCGGCTCATACCCTGACAGCTTGATCAGATTCCGAGCCAAAGTATCGATCTTAACCGGATCCCCCATATCCAGAACAAAGATTTCTCCGCCCCTCGCATAAGTACCTGCCTGCATTACAAGACTTACCGCTTCCGGTATCGTCATAAAATAACGAACTATGTCCGGATGTGTAACCGTAACCGGACCACCTGCTTCGATCTGCTTCTTGAACAGCGGAATAACAGAACCGTTGCTTCCAAGTACATTCCCAAATCGAACCGCCACGAATTGAGTTCTCGCTCTGCTTCCTTGTCCAATGGTGTCCATGTTTTTTTCTTCCCTTACACTCTCAACAGCCATATGATCTACCGGATCAGGCACCACCTGCCAATCAATTGTTTTATTTGCATGCGCATACAAAAACGGCAATATATCCATCCTTCCCTCTTTGCTGACCGCATCCATACTCTGAATCACCATCTCACAGAGCCGCTTGCTCGCCCCCATAATACTGGTTGGATTAACAGCCTTATCCGTACTGATCAGCACAAACTTTTGTGCTCCATTCCTCAATGCTGCATAAGCCGTCTTATATGTACCCACTACATTATTCTTAATCGCCTCATTGGGACTGGTTTCCATCAGCGGAACATGCTTATGTGCCGCTGCATGGTACACGATATCCGGTTTATACTTCTCAAATACCATATTGATTCTTCTACTGTCACGCACTGAACCAATTAAAACTACCAGATTCAGCTTATCCTTATACTTTCTTTTTAATTCCTGTTCGATATCATAGGCATTGTTTTCATAGACATCAAAAATGATCAGCTGTTTCGGCTCATGGCCCGCAATCTGACGGCATAGTTCACTGCCGATCGAACCGCCTCCTCCTGTGACGAGTATCGTTTTTCCCCAAATATATTGGAATATCTCCTCCATATTTACTTTAATCGGCTCTCTTCCCAACAGGTCTTCTACCGCCACTGCCTTCATTCTGCTCAGCGACACCTCGCCGTTGGCAAGCTGGTAGATCCCCGGCAGACTCTTCAGTTCGCAATGGGTCTCTTTACAGATATTTAAAATGTCCCTCTTATCTTTTGGAGATGCGGTTGGAATCGCCAGTAAAATCTGGTCAATTCTATACTTATCCACTGCTTTCATGATCGAGTCGCGCCCGCCAACCACAGGCACTCCTTCCATAAACCGTCCCCATTTATTAGGATTATCATCGATTACACAGCACGGCTTCGACATAACCTCCGTTGAGCTTTTCAATTCTTTTAATATCACCTGTCCCGCAGCACCGGCGCCAATTACCATTACGTTGTGGACAGCGCTCACATTCCGTTCTCTTCTGGTCCGCTCCAGCGTCACATAGCGATACGCAAACCGTACCGCAGTTACCAGCGCAAGCTGCATGGCTGAGCCGATCACGTAATAGGAGATCGGCATACGTTTGAGTAACACAGTAATAAACACAGTATGAAATACTGTGGTAATCACACTCGACGCAAATATTCGATTTAATTCACTAAAGCTGGCAAATCTCCATAGACTTTTGTACAGATGCAGCGCATAGAACACAATTAATGCAAATACCGTATAAAGCGGTACAAATTTCAAGTATGAATCGAGATATACCTGTGGGATTTTTGAGAAACGCAAATCAAACCGCAGCCACAAACCAAAAAAGTAGGAAAAATTCACTGCGATAATGTCATATATAATAAGATAGAAAGCGATCACTTTCCAATGTTCGATATGTCTTTTTTTTAAATTATTTCCTTTTGAAGGTTTTGATACTTTATTACTTTCCTTTAAATAACTCATATTTACTCTCACCGTACTTTATACTCCGTTCTCCCATAACCCCCAAAAAGCTTGAGGTTATCTGTCTTTCGTATCGATCGCTTGATCGGTCTGTATCTATCCGTGCTATCGCTAATCTGCATCACTTCGATACAGATTCCAAGTAAACCTTCAGCAGGTTTACTGCCCCCTCACGAATGCCTCCATTACAGTGGGATAATATATTTACAATCTGCTTCTGCTCCCCTAACCTGCCGTCATCAGACGAATCTCCGTAGATCAGATAATCCAGAGACAATCCCATTTCCTCAGACAGAAGAATCAAGGTCTCAACAGACATTCCACATCGGCCATTTTCAATGTCACGATAATACCGTCCATTCTTTCCGATTCTTCTCCCCATTTCCTCCCCTGTCAGTCCCATTTCACGTCGACGGCAGCCCAGTCGTTTTCCCACTTCCTGCCTGTTATAGGTAACCATTTCATCCCGCCTTTCGATGAGACAACATAATAAATATTATGTTGTTTATAGGGCGAAATGTCGCCTGCCGCCTGCATTTGGGTCATGGTTTTTTATAAAAACAATCATATATTTTAGGAAATTTTGGATTTTAAGAGTTGTAAAAAGTCGAAATGCGTGATAGTATAATATACAGTTTTGGTTTAAAACATACATTAAAATTGTATTTACAACATAATATTTATTATGTTGTTCCCCCCTCTAAATCACCAGTCTCAGCCTCTCCAGCTGTCTCCTGTGCTCCTCCCCTGTGGAAATCATATAAATTCTGGTAGTATTAATACTGCTGTGTCCCAGCACATCTGCAAGCTTTGCGATATCCTTATCAATTTCATAAAAACTTCTGGCAAACAGATGGCGAAGGTTATGCGGAAATATTTTATCGGCCAGCACCCCTGCTTCTGCTGCGAGCCCCTTCATTCCACGCCAGATATTACTTCTATCCATGGCATTTCCGGTTTTCGTGATAAATACCTCGCCTTTTTCGATTCCATTTTTCTGAATGTAAATAAGCAGTTTTTTTCTCAGATTTCCCGGTATCATAATCCTTCTGTTTTTTCCTTTGCAGCATACCTCTGCATATCCCAGTCTTACGGCCTTTACGGTCACAAAACACAGCTCACTAACCCGAATTCCTGTACAGCATATAGTCTGCAGGATCATTTCCAGCCTGATATTACCGGATTTTCTGGCCGCCTTTACCAGACGTATATACTCCTGTCTCGATAATTCTTTTTCCTCCAGGCAAAATGCCTGCTGCTGGATCTTCAGCTGCTTTACGAGAAACTCTGGATGATCCAGCCATCGGAAGAAGCTGTTCAGAGAGGCCAGCATGGTATTCACACTTCTCGCACTGTATTTTTTTTGAAGAGACTCCTTATAGCTGATAATCTGCGCCTTAGTTACCGGATTCTTTCCGATATAATTCAAAAAGCAATCAATATCATGGATATACTTTTTTATCGTTCCTTTACTTCTTTCTTCCATAATTAAATAGTTTTTAAATCCCTCTAATTCCGCTTTCTTAATCCTAAGTTCATTCATTTTCTCTGTCTCTCTCCTGTTCGTTTATTTTTTCACTCATACATCACCGGAATCACACAGTTTTATGATTGTATCTTGTAATTTTGCCGTTTTATTTATGCATTGTAACATTTATTGTTCCCGAAATTAAGTTTTACAAAAGGTACACAGCCATCCGAAAAAAAGCCCCATCAGCCGCGCACAACCAAACCGATGAGGTGTAAGATATAATGATCATATTCAATTATACAAAAAGCCGTGGGAATCAATCATATTCCCACGGCCCATTCCATCACTTTTTTCTCTTTTATCAGGAAAACAGCGGCGTTGACAAATACCTGTCTCCCGTATCAGGAAGCAGTACAACTATTTTCTTTCCTTCATTTTCAGGTCTCTCAGCCAACTCCTTCGCAGCCCATACTGCCGCTGACGATGATATGCCAACCAGGATTCCCTCATTCCGGGCGATCTCCTGTCCAGTTGAATAGGCGTCCTCCTCTTTGACCAGAATAATCTCGTCATAGATATCCCTGTTTAAAATTGTCGGAACGAAGCCGGCGCCAATCCCCTGAAGGCCATGAGGTCCCGGATTTCCGCCCGAAAGGATTGGGGATCCTGACGGTTCTACTGCAACGATTTTCACATTGGGATTCTGGCTCTTTAAGTATTCTCCCACTCCCGTAATCGTGCCGCCTGAACCTACGCCCGCTACAAAAATATCCACAGTTCCATCAGTATCTCTCCAGATCTCAGGCCCCGTCGTCTCCTTATGGGCCTTCACGTTAGCCGGATTATCAAACTGTCCCATGATAACGGAACCGGGGATCTCGTCTCGCAGCTCTTCTGCTTTCGCAATCGCTCCCTTCATCCCCTTCTTCCCATCCGTCAGTACAATCTCCGCGCCGTATGCTTTCAACAGATTCCGGCGCTCGATGCTCATGGTTTCCGGCATGGTCAGGATTGCCCGGTATCCTTTCATCGCAGCAATGCTGGCAATCCCAATACCGGTATTGCCGGATGTCGGTTCGATAATGGTGGCGCCCGGCTTTAAGGTTCCCGCTTCTTCCGCATCAAGAATCATAAACAGAGCAGCCCGGTCCTTCACACTTCCTGCCGGATTTAAATACTCCAGCTTCGCGATGACGGAAGCCTTCAGCTGATGCTTCTTCTCATAATTAGTCAGTTCCACCAGAGGGGTGTTGCCAATCAGTTCCATTGCACTCTTTCTGATATTTTCCATAATCAGCCTCTTTTCTAATTCATAGTGTTTTCATATGAATTCTTTTTACTGATTTTAGTCTTAATGCTGCCATTTGTCAACTGTTTTTTGTGTTTACGGAACATATTTCTATAAGTCATATAAACGACTGTATTTTTCCTTCAGATACTGAATATAATACTTCGGATTAAAATCTTCTCCCGTCGTATCTTTCAGAATCTCTCTGCTGGTCTTTAATTTACCAAAACGATGGACATGATCCCGTAAATACTCACGGATTACTCCGATCTCCCCTCTCTCCAGAAGGCCCTCGAAATCCATCTCCTTCTTCATATAATAATACAGCTGTGCTCCAAATGCACTGCCCAGCGCATAGGAAGGGAAGTAGCCAAAGGATCCCTGCGACCAGTGAATATCCTGCAGCACTCCTTCGGAAGCATTTTCAGGACGGATTCCCAGATATTCTTCGTATTTGTCCGCCCATATCTCTGGAAGCTTCTTTAAATCCAGATCCTCCTCGATGATCATCTTCTCGATCTCATAACGGATCAGAACGTGAAGGCTGTATGTGAGTTCATCTGCCTCTGTGCGGATCGGACCTGGTTCTGCTTTATTGATGGCCTCCACAAACTGGTCTCTGCTGACACCCTCTAACTGCTCCGGGAAAATAGACTGGAGTTTCTCATAGAGCGGTACCCAGAAAGCGGCGTTGCGGCCGATGATATTTTCAAAGAATCTGGACTGGGATTCATGCATCCCCATCGATGCGCCCTGGCCAGCCAGAGTCTGCGTCAGTTCATCGCCAATGCCCAGTTCATAGATCCCATGGCCTGCCTCATGGATAACCGAGAACAGGGAGCTGTCCACCCGGTCACTGTAGTGAGTGGTAATTCTTACGTCATGATTGTGCAGATTCGTGGTAAACGGATGGGCGCTGACTGCCAGGACACCCTTTTTAAAGTCAAAGCCTACGTATTCTGCCAAAAATTCCGCCAGCTCTCTCTGCTTTTCTTCCGGATAATCACCTTTTAGGAATTCACTGTCGATCTTCTTTCCACGCTCCCGGATCTCACGGATCAGGGGAACAATTGCCTCTTTTAATTCGCTAAAAAACTGATCCAGCAGCTCCATGTTAAAGTCCTTTTCATATAAATCCAACATGGAATCGTACAGCTTCTCGCCATCCTTCGCCCTGTAAGAGGCAAATTTTTTCTGATAGTCCACTACTTTTTCAAGAGTAGGGACAAATTTATCAAAATCATTATCCTTCTTTGCCTTGGCCCACACCCTCGTGGCCTCCGACACCAGCTGCGCATTATCACGGTACTCTTCCGAAGGGATGCAGACGAGCTGCTCTCTCGTCTCCTTTGCCTCTTTTACAATAGCTTTTTCCACATCCGTGAGCCCCTCTTCCTTCTCACAGGTCTCAATGGCCTCCTTCATCTCTTCGCTGGCCATAACACGGTAATACTCTTCTGATAAAGCCCCGATCACTCTGGCTGTATTGGCTCCTGCCTCCTCTGGCGCCAGCGTCTCGTTGTCCCATTCAAACAGAATCAGCGCAGTTTGCAGCGCCATCGTCTTTTCCAGTACTTTTTCCAATCTTTCATATGCTTTACTCATGATGTCTTATCTCCTTGTCTCTATATTCATAATCTGTCATATCTGTATCCAGTATACCTCTTCTGCCATATCCTGTAAAGTATGGAAATTCCGGAAAAAAACGGCAGCAAAAATACACTGAAAACAGTAAAAGACGATCCTACCAAACAGTATATACGAAATCTCAGAAATTACTACGTTCCTTCTGTAACCTTGCTTCATTTTCATATGAAAATGTAAAAATGAAAAATGCAGGAACCCGTCATCGCCGGCATCCCTGCATCTCTTTTCCTATACTCCGTATTCTTCCACACATTCACGCATCAAAAATACTTCTTATTCCCCCATAAGTTGCTCTTCTTTAAATCCAGATATTCATTATATGCTTTTTCCAGAATCTGCTTCTCATTGGAAAACTTCAGTAAATGATACGCTTCGTGGAACTTATAATACCCGGAATCAATAAAATACTCTTCCCGTTGTGGTTTGCTGTAATAGCTGTCCGCCATCATCAGATACCAGTGGACATCCTTCTCCACCATATCCTGCGGCGTATTAAAGGAGTACTGGCTCTTTCCGATATACTTGATAATTGACGCACTGACTCCCGTCTCTTCCTTCACTTCCCGAAGGGCCGTCTCCTTATATTCTTCTCCCGCTTCTACAGTTCCTTTTGGCAAAACCCAACCTTCATATTTGTTTTTGTAATTCTTATATAAAACCAGAATTTTACCTCGAAAAATAACCACACCGCCACAGCTCGTTGCCTCTATCATTGCAATTCCTCCAGACTGAAACCTTGCATCCCGATCCGGGATTCCGGTTTTGGTGTGTCTCACAGACTGGGTATAGTATACCTCTTTTTAACCTTATATGCAAGAGTGTTCTTTTATCTCGCAAAATAGGTATCAAACAAAGTCCTGGCTATGGGCACAGCCGTTTTTCCTCCGGAACCGCCTTCCTCCACGATCACACTTACCACCAGCTTCGGTTGCTCCGCCGGGGCAAATCCGATAAACCAGGCGTGAGTCTCCTTATCCTTATCGAATTCCGCTGATCCCGTTTTTCCCGCCACTGTATAGGCGTCTGTACGCACCGCAGAACCTGTCCCTTCCGTCACAACGGCTCTCATCAGTTCCGTTAAGACAGCCGACTCCTCTGCGGTCATCAGATTGCCGTAGGACTGGGGCATGAATTTTTTAATGACATCACCGCCCACATTTTCCACATGATCAATGAGATACGGCTTCATCAGCGTGCCTCCGTTTGCGATGGCCGCCGCAATCATCCCACCGTGTATGGGTGTCATCTGGGTCTGTCCCTGCCCGATGGAGGTCTGAAGAATCTGCCACGTATCTCCGCCCGGAGTCAGCGCATAGGCGCTCTGGCTATATGGTATCGCGACGGGAAGCGGCGTATTAAACAGAAGCTGTTCCGCCGTATTCCTAAGCCTTCCAAGATCCAGTGTCAGGGCAAGGTTTGCAAAGGCCCCATTACAGGAATTTGCAAAGGCCCGGGTAAAATCCTGACTGCCGTGGGCCGTCTCATGATAGCACTTTATCGTGTAATCCTCATAGTGAAAAAATCCGCTGCAGTCAAACCGGTAATCTCTGAAATTCTCCGGATTTTCCCTTATATACTCCAGTGCCGTCACGATCTTAAATGTCGAACCGGGCGGATAGAGTCCCTGAGCAGCGCGGTTTAACAGCTGCCCCTCCCCGTTGTCACCTGCCACGAGAGCGTCCCAGTCTGTCGACAGCGTATTGGGATTGTAGTCCGGTTTGGAAACCATTGCCAGGATCTTTCCCGTATCCGGCTCCATGGCGACCACAGCCCCCTTCCGGCCGCCGAGAGCGTCATATGCCGCCTTCTGGAGATCCACATCGAGAGTCGTAACGACATTATCCCCCAGGTTCTTTACAGACGACAGCTCATTGATCACCTGCTCCGCCAGATTCACATGGCTGGTTAGCAGATAAAAGTTTCCCAGTGCCTCCAGGCCTGTCTTTCCCCTGGTTGAGTATCCGACTACGTGGGAAAACATGGAATCGTAAGGATAGTACCTCGTTTCGCCGCCGTTCTCGTCCACATTTGTACGGGCCAGAACCCGGCCGTCGCTGCTTAAGATACTGCCCCTGACCACCCGGTCTGAAAAGCTGTCCAGCCTGGCGTTATAGGAATTATTGATTACACTTTCACTTTTTATCTGAAGAAAAAAGGCAAAATACAGGACCAGTCCTGCAAAAAGCGCCGCCATTCCATAGGTGATCATCAGAATATGGCGGTTTGCCTTGGGATTCGGGTCAGCCTTTTTCATATTTTTCTTCTTCCTCTTCATTCCGTTTTAAAATATACAGCCCCTGCATGACTCCGAACAGAATAAATGTGCTGAACACAGAGCTTCCGCCGTAGCTCATCAGGGGAAGGGTCACTCCGGTGGAGGGGATAAATTTCGTCACGCCTCCCACGGTCAGAAACACCTGGACGATATAAACCGTTCCCAGGCCAAAGGCAATCAGTTTGTAAAAGACTGCTTTCATACGGCTTGCAATCATCATAAACTGCAGAAAGCAGCCGAAACAGATCAGCAGCACACAGAGGGCAAAGATTCCTCCCAATTCCTCCGATACGGCAGAAAACACGAAGTCCTTTTCCACTACCGGTATCTTCCCCGGCATCCCCTGGCAGAGTCCCATGCCGAACCAGCCGCCCGTTCCAATGGCGAACAGCGACTGCGTAATCTGGTATCCCTTGTTTTCGATATCCGACCACGGATTTCTCCAGGCAAGCACCCTCGCCCTGACATGATCGAACAGCTGATATGCCAGCACGGAAGCCGCAGCCCCTGCGCCTGCCCCGCCTAAAAGATACGACCATTTTCCAGTAGCGACAAACAGCATCAGAACATAGGTCACAAAGAAAATCAGCGCGCTCCCCAAATCTCTGGAAGCTACCAGGATCAGGACATGAAGAGCCGCCACCAGTGTCGTGATACATACCGTCACAAATTTTGTGGAACGGTAAAACATGGTCGCCACAAAAAAGACAAAACTGATCTTTACGAATTCAGACGGCTGGAATGTAAAACCGCCGATTCCAATGGAGAGCTGAGCCCCAAAGCTGTTGATACCGGTTATAAGCACAACCCCAAGCAGAATCAGCCCCAGAACACCGTACATCCATGGAATCTTCGAAAGCTGCCATACCCGGTCTATAATAAACGGAATAATCCAGGTTATAACCGCCGCTGCCAGCACGATAATAAACTGTTTTAACGCACGGTCAAAGGACAGCCGTGTCAGAATGATAAATCCCACGCTGAGCAGCATACACATATTACCCACCAGAAGCCGCGACACATGGCGGTAGAACAGGCGGGAAACGTAGATGTAGCACAGAAAAAAGATCACCTGCGCCGCGTAAAACGCGATGAGACGCTCGTCCTCCGTTTTCAGCCACAGAATCCCGTACGCCAGAAAATGAATCAGAAACATGCACCGGTTCTGGCGTCCGCATATCTTCTTTTGTTTTCCTTCATCCCGGAAAGAAAAATACCGGAAATTCAACCAGGTATACACCGCGATCAGCAGTATCATCAAATACCTGGAAACATCGACAATCAGATTCACCATAGGCTCCTACTCCACACCGCGTTTAAAATGTCCTCTTGTAAACTCTCCAACGGGCTGCTCCGTCTGCTTTCCCAGCAACAGACTGTCTGCAAAGCACCGGATCACCTCAGCCGTCTCCTTTCGTGTCTCGACGGTAAACTGAAGCCTTACCGCCGTCGGGGCCAGCGCCCTGATTTGTTTTTCCAGTCCCAGGAGCGACACCGGCGCTGCATTATAAATCGTGTTATAACAGAAGGCACAGTGATTTTTTACCGGAAATTCCTTGCCCATGCGGTCTTTTAACGTAAGAAGGCCCGGCTTTTTATCGCATGACTCCGTCCCCTGGTGTATGCACTGCGCCGTTACCATCATGGGCAGGCGGCCGTATACAATCAGTTCACCCGGTACTGAAAGCCTCGAGAGCTCTCTCTCATTTAATTCTACCGGCCAGGTCAGCTCTGCCGCCCCCATCTTCATAAGAAAGGATTCCGCCCTGTCGTTCATTCCATACATCCCATAATCGAAAACCCAGGGAAGTTCCGGACCATGAGTCTTCAAATATCCGATTTCCTCCATGGAACGGATCAGCACTCCGTCGAATCCGGCCTCGCAAAAAGCCTTCCTGCTGCGCTCAAAATACCGTTCCGCCTCAGTGCGAAAGATGTGCGGCATCGTCAGCAGACATTCTTTGCCCGCGTCATGACAGGACGAGGCTGTTTCCTTCCACAGTTCCGGCCCGAATTCAGCCGCATCCACATAGATGCGCTCCACGTATGGATTATGGAGAACGGCAGGGAGACAATCCGGTCTCTCAAGAGAGACGAAAATCCGGGGCTGGCCGCTGCTGCTCTCCCGTTTCCCCGAAACCGCTGAATGTGGAGTTTCCCGGCAATCCTGCGGATCTTCCCGTCTGCACTGCAAAACCTCCCGCTGGTTCTGCAATACTTCTCTGCGGTACTGCTTAAGCACCGCCTCCTCCAGCGCTTCCAGCCCCTTTCTTCTCAGTTCGTTCAAAGACTGCACCGGAAGAAAGACTTCTCCTGTAAGCGTTACGGTAAGTTCTTCAAAATAAAACGGAGTATTCCCGGTCTTTTGCAGCTGCTTTCTGATCCTCGTTTCATCCATGGGCTGTTTCAGCGCCTCCAGAACGGTATCACCGGCCAGAGACACACTGCATTCTCCACAGGACAGTTCCAGTACCGCAGGCTTTCCGGTCTCCAGTACAATCCTGCCCCGGACCGGTTCCTGCAGCTGCTTTTCCACGTAATTTTTATCCAGATAGTCGAACAGCTCCTGATTGCCTTCCCGGAAAGACGGTTTTTCCTTCCATACCACCATGTCTTTTCCATTATGGCGGCGGTAATATCCGTCGGTCTGGCCTCCTCGGTCAAACAGTTCCAGCAGTCGTTTCCTGTCCTTCTCCTCTACCCGGTAACCAGCCCTGCCGCGTTCCAGATAAAGGTCGGTATAGCGCCGGTAAATTTCCACCACTCCGGCTGTGTAGCGCGGGCTCTTCATGCGACCTTCGATCTTCATGGAATAGATTCCCGCTTCTATCATATCGGGAATGAGATCCAGCGTGCACAAATCTTTTAAACTCAGCACATACCGGCTGTCCTTCCCGTTCAGCGTCCTGCCATCCCGCTTCACGTCATAAGGCAGGCGGCAGGTCTGAGCACATCTTCCCCGGTTGCCGCTTCGGCCGCCGATCAGACTGCTGAACAGACACTGCCCCGAGTAACAGTAACACAGCGCTCCATGGACAAAGCTTTCGATCTCCACAGCCACCTCCCGGTGAATTCTTTCGATCTCCTCCAGAGATAATTCCCTGGCGGTCACCACCCGCTCTGCTCCCAATTCCTTCAACATACGTGCGCCATACGAGCCTGTTATGGTCATCTGCGTGCTGGCATGGACCGGAAGATCCGGAAACCGCTCCCTGATCAGTGCAAACGCTCCCATATCCTGAACGATAACCGCATCTACGCCCCGCATATAATAAGGCTCCAGAAATGCACACAGCTCTGCCATCTCCGATTCCTTCATCAGCGTATTTACCGTCATATACAGTCTGCATCCATGAAGATGGGCGTAATCGATGGCCTCTAACAGACGGTCTTCCTCCGGATTTTCCGCGTAAGCGCGTGCTCCAAACCTGCTGCCGCCGATATAGACCGCATCCGCTCCTGCCGCCACTGCCGCCTTCATACTTTCAAATGAGCCCGCCGGAGCGAGAATTTCTACTCTTTTCTGTTTCACGTAATCCTCCCTGTCATCGGAATGATAGTTTTCCTTTTTTAAGCGTTCTTCTGATGCAACAGGGGATGTCTCCCTTACTCATGAGACATCCCCCCCGATATTATTCCTTATTCTCACTGCCTGTCCGGTCTGAGCCTTTCTTACTCTCAGAAGCATTCCCTGAAGACCCCGACGGCCTGGCAGTTCTTCCTGCCGCCAGTTCCTTATTCGCCGCCTCCAGCTTCATCTGGGTCGTCACCAGTTCATGCTTTAAACTGTAGACTTCCTTTTCCATCTCATGCTTCAGCTGTTCCAGACGCGCAATCTGTTCCCTTGCTTTAAAGTAATCGTCCGCCATATTCAGTTCTATCATGGCGGTCTGGTACTCTGCACTCTGCTTCGTAAACCCTTCCTGCCTCTTCAATGTCGTGATCATCTCATTGATATAGCTGGCCACACGCTGCATGTAGCCCTCATCCTCGGTGCCTCCCAGAGTATATATTCTTCCATCTATTAAAACCTCGGTATAGTGCTTGGTATCCATGTCATGCTCTCCTGTTATCTTTTGCTGTAACGCGCTCTTATCATAATATACCATATTTTACACGGATGTCAAAGTGTTCCTGCCCTGAGTTTTTATATTTTTTCACTGGTTTCGCTCTATTCCAGAGTGAGTCCCAGATGGTGGTATGCCCGTTCCGTAGCCACGCGGCCGCGGGGCGTTCGGTTGATAAATCCGTTCATCAGCAGATAGGGCTCGTACACATCTTCCAGCGTCCCGGCATCCTCACCGAGAGAGGCCGCCAGCGTCTCAAGACCTACCGGACCTCCCGAGAACTTCTCAATCATTGTGGTTAAAATGGCTCTGTCGTTGTTGTCCAGCCCGAACTTATCCACATCCAGAATATCCAGTGCGAAATCGGCCACCTCTTTTGTAATCACTCCATGATACTTCACCTGGGCAAAATCACGGACCCGCTTTAACAGGCGGTTCGCCAGTCTCGGGGTTCCTCTGGAGCGCTTGGCAATCTCTGCAGCCCCCTCCGGCTCGATCTCTACTTCTAAAACCTTTGCCGAATGGCAGACGATGATCTCCAGTTCCTTCGGCGTATAGAATTCCATCTTCTGTACAACGCCGAACCGGTCTCTCAGCGGGGCAGTTAAAAGTCCCGCCCTGGTGGTCGCGCCTACCAGGGTAAATCTGGGTAAATCCAGCCGGATCGAGCGTGCCGCTGAATCTTTTCCCAGCATAATATCGATTGCATAGTCTTCCATGGCCGGATAGAGAACCTCCTCCACCTGGCGGTTCAGCCGGTGGATCTCATCTACAAACAGGACATCGCCTTCCTGAAGGTTATTCAGAATGGCGGCCATCTCCCCCGGCTTCTCAATCGCAGGGCCGCTGGTCACCTTCATGTTCACGCCCATCTCATTGGCAATGATCCCGGATAAGGTAGTCTTCCCAAGGCCGGGAGGGCCGTAAAACAGCACATGGTCAAGGGACTCTCCCCTGGCCTTTGCCGCATCGATATAGACCTTTAAATTTGCCTTCAGCTTTTCCTGGCCAATATATTCATTCAGGCTCTGCGGGCGGAGGTTTGGCTCTGTCCGCTTATCTTCTTCCGTTACTTCCGTTGTTATGATTCTTCGTTCCATCTTCTCATCTACCTGCTGTTTTTATAGGAATGCCAGATGCTTCAGCGACGCCTTTAAGACATCCTCCGAGGTCATGTCCCCGGTCACTTCCACCTTGCCTACCGCGCGGTTCGCCTCAGCCGTGGAGTACCCCAGCGCAACCAGCGCTTCCACCGCCTCTTTGGCCACGCCTCCGGCTGATATTCCGGGTTCTTCCTCCGCCGCAAACTGTGCAGGCAGAACATCCGCCATATCAATCTTGTCCTTCAAATCCAGGATCACCCGCTGGGCCGTCTTCACTCCGATCCCCGGGGCTCTGGAAATCGCCTTCGCATCTCCGGTTATAATGGCCAGCCTTAATTCGTCCGGCGTCATGGCCGACAGGACGCCCAAAGCCCCCTTGGGACCTATCCCACTGACGCTGATCAGCTGTCTGAACATCTGCAAATCCTGCCGGTTTAAGAAACCATAAAGGCACATCCCGTCTTCCCTTACCTGAAAATACGTATACAGGACCGTCTCCATGCCAATTCCAGGCAGACGGTCCAGTACGGACAGCGGCACATGAATTTCCAGTCCGATGTATCCTGCTTCAATGACCACAGTGTCCTCAAAGATATCGACCAGAGGTCCCTTTACATAAGAAATCACGTTCTCTGTCTCCTTTTTCTCTTCTAGCTTTGTCTTTAATCATAACATACCGTGTATCCATATGCAAGCAGTTAATCGAACAAATATTCTGTTTCCGGGACAGTTTCGGCCAGATGCAAAGGCAGAACCGTCACAGTTAAAGTTCACCTGTTTTCCGCACAGAAACACCGGTTACCGTCTTTCCTGAATGACCGGTTTATGATATAATAGCCCCATGAAAACAGATTCACCGTTTATCCTCATACCAAACGTCAGCACAGCATCAATCAGGAGACACTGCAATGATAACAATACACGAAACCATGCTTTTCCCGGAGACCTACCCTTTAGATCGTCTCGGAAGGCGGGAAGATCTTTTATTTTTTGACATAGAGACGACCGGGTTTTCCGGAGAATATACCAATTTATATTTAATCGGATGCGTCTATTATGAAGGCGGCCGCTGGAATCTGGTTCAGTGGTTTGCAGATACCGTGTCCGCGGAAAAAGAAGTGCTCGTCACTTTCTTTGAATTTCTGAAGCGCTTTTCCATGGTCGTACATTTTAACGGGGACGGCTTCGACATTCCATATCTTTTAAAACGCTGCCGCGCATACGGCCTGCCTTACGATTTTTCCGGAGTGACAAGTCTGGATATCTACAAAAAAATACGCCCTTACCGGAACCTGCTGGGCTTAGAGAGCATGAAGCAGAAAGCCATCGAACAGTTTCTCGGTGTCGGGCGGGAAGACATTTACTCCGGCGGCCAGCTGATCGAAGTGTATCAGGATTATTTATCTTCGCAGGATCAGGCCCTGTTGGATCTGCTCCTCTTACATAATGCCGACGACCTTCGGGGAATGCCGGGGATCCTGCCGATTCTCAATTATCCGGACTATCTGGAGCATGATTTCAAGCTGGAGAGCCAGGAGCTTCTGACACGAAGTGATCTCTTCGGCCGGGAATATCACGCCTTAAAGCTGGTCTATCAGAGTGATTATACGGTGCCGGTTTCCTTTTCCCGTACCTCTTCTGTAGCCGATATTGAAGCGAAGGGAGGGCAGCTTACCGCCTCCGTGGATTTATATGAGGGGGAGCTTAAGTATTTTTATCCCGACTATAAAAATTATTACTACCTGATCTATGAGGACCGGGCAATCCATAAGAGCGTCGCCGAATATGTGGACAGGGAGGCCCGCATCAAGGCAACGGCCAAGACCTGCTATACACGCCGGTCCGGCTGCTACCTGCCGCAGTTTACCCCCGTTTTTGAACCGGTTCTCCAAAAGGAGTATAAAGACCGGCTCACGTACTTTCCTTATGATGACAGGCAGTTTGCAGAGCTGGAGCAGTCCGGAGGTTACGTCCGCCATTTACTGGATTACCTCTGCGGAAAATAATGGTACCGTATCATATGCCCTGCATCTTTCTGAATGCACGCGGGGAGACGCCTTTCGCCTTTCTGAACGCGTCTCCAAAATAGTTTCCGTCCCCGAATCCGCACCGGTCCGCGATTTCTGTGACGGAACAGGCGGAATGAAGAAGAAGCCTCGACGCCTCCCGGATTCTGATGTTCGTCAAATACTCTTTATATCCAAAACCGGTGACCGCCTTAAACTTCCGGGAGAAATAGGCGGGACTCATATGGCTTAATTCCGCCACCTCCTCCAGCGTAATCGGATTCTGGTAATGATCGTAGATATATTTAGCGGCTGCTTCAATAGTCTCTTCTCCGATTTCCAGCCTGCCGTGATCCGTTTCCGCCTCCTGGCATCGCGACAGAGAGACGAGAAGCTCATAAAAGCACCCTTTCTTCATTAGAGGAGAAAATCCATCCTGTCCCGTCTCCTCGTACTCAATCCGTCTGATCAGTTCTTCCACCCTGCTCCGGTTCCCGTTCGGCACGGTAACCTTCGAGTTTCGGAAAATATATTCCACATTTTCTTCCCCGCACAGTTCCTTCATACTGTCCAGATACTCCCCGTCAAAACTGATAGTCACCCGTTCATTTACCGGACTCGAATGGTATGTGGTCCGGTGTATCTCCCCAGGTTTTAAAAAGATGATATCTCCCGGCTCCACGTAATACAGCGTATGGTTGATAAAAATCTTGCAGTGACCCGAATAGAGATAGTAAAACTCATAATGTGTGTGCCAGTGGCTTTCTGCCATATGAAACTCGTAAGACCGCTTCGTGCGGCTGATGTTGTACTTCATAAAATTTCCCCCATTAATAATCACCTTTTTTCAGCAGGGCCTTCATATGTGCAAAGGTCCTCTCTTCTCCGTTTTCCTTCAGCATCAGAAGGAGCTCTTCCAGCAGTTTTGCCGTCTCCGGCGCTATGACCATGTATTTCTTCGCATGGATGTAGTACTCCCAGGGAGATGCGTCCGTATAGTCCTTCCCCTTGTACGTTTTCGATGCAGCGATCCGGTCCATCATCATCTCGATCACGTACTTCAGCGGCATCTTATGGCCTCTTAAGCCCTCCGACATATCTGTCGTAAAGTCGATCCAGTATTCGTAATGATGTTTGTTCCGCCCCTTGTGATGCAGCCATGCCTTCGAAAAGCCCTTCTCTTCCCTTTCGGCAGCGTTGGGGCTCCTTGTCCCCTGATAGTAAATCACCCCCGGAATAAACTCTTCCGGACTGTATTTGGATAAATCATGAAGGAGGCCCTGTTTATAGAGTCCTACCCGGAAACAGTTCTTCATGACTCTGAATTTATGCGCCGTTATCGTATGAAAATGTCCCCAAAGATTATGTAACTTCATAGCCGCCTCCATCTGTTCTTATAAGCGCAGAATACGCTTCAAATCGTTCCCATTTTACCACACTTTCCCACCCGGATTCCACTATAATTTTCATTCTTGACACATTTCCGAAACTATGCTATTCTTAGGGAAGTTGCAGAGGTGCTGCAGCTCAATATACTATAATTTTTTATTCATTTTGGAGGTATCATAATGAAAGGTACAGTTAAGTGGTTTAACAACCAAAAAGGTTACGGATTTATTTCCGACGAGCAGGGCAACGACGTATTCGTACACTACTCAGGTCTGAACATGGATGGCTTCAAGTCTTTAGACGAAGGCGCCAGCGTTGAATTCGACGTAGTCGACGGAGCCAAGGGACCTCAGGCAGTAAACGTTACCAAATTATAATCATTGACTTATCGATGTACCTTTTTCACGATGTGGTAGCCCCCTATGAATTTATCAGGCGTGGACAGCAACAAACAACATATAAGGAAGAAGTACGATTGTTTTACATGATTACAGACAGAGCCACCCGATTTCGGATGGCTCTTTTTGATATCACGGGAACACGCAGCCTGTATTCTGCCGGTTCAGTTCCTATCTCACCGCGCGGTCACGGATATCAGTCAATTCCTCCACTGAGAAATTGTAATGCTTATTGCAGAAATGACAGTTTACCTCTATGCTCTTACCCTCGTCAATCATTTCATTTAGTTCTTTCTTCCCAATGCTGATTAACGCCTTTTCCACACGATCCTTTGTACAGTTACAGGTGAATTCCGCCGGTACCTTATCCATAATTTCGAGGCCGAATTCTCCTAAAATATAGTTCAGAATCATCTCGGGAGTCTTTCCCTCATCCAAAAGTGATGTAATGGAAGTAATCTCTCCCAGCTTCTTTTCCAGCTGGTCGATCATCTCGTCCGATGCGCCCGGCAGAAGCTGAATGATAAAGCCCCCCGCCTGTTTCACCGTATTGTCCTTATTCATCAGAACTCCCAGTGCAACGGAAGAAGGGGTCTGCTCCGACGTGGCGTAATAATAGGTCAAATCTTCCGCGATCTCCCCACCGACCAGAATTGTCTGACCCACGTAAGGTTCCTTTAAGCCGATATCTTTTATCACGCTCAAAACGCCCTCTCCCACGGCGCCGCCTACATCCAGCTTGCCTTTGTCATTCGGCGGCAGCATGACTCCCGGATTATAAGCATACCCCTTTACGTTCCCCTTTGAGTCCGCAGTTACCGTCAGGCCTTCGATAGGACCGCTCCCCTGCACCTTTAAGGTCAGTAAATCCTGCTCCCCTTTCATCATCACACCCATCATGGCTCCTGCCGTCAAAAGGCGTCCCAGGGCCGCTGTAGCCACCGGGCTCGTGTTATGCGCGCTTCTGGCATGTTCCACCAGTTCTCGTGTTGTCGCCGCAAATGCCCGGATCTGATGGTCTCCGGCTGTGGCTCTTACAATATAATCTGTCATCGTCATTCCTCTTTCTTTCCGCATTCCCTGGCAATGATGTAGATACGCTCACTGTCCTCCTTGACGGGCTCTTCAGTAAATGCATCATATGCCGCCACAAACTCCATTCCTGCTTCTTTAAGCGCCTTTTTTACCGTGTTCAGAGAATAAGCTTTCTGATAATGAGTTTCCACATATTTCCGGTAAAGGTCTTCTTCCGTCCGGATAAAGAGGGCCAGATCATACTCATTGATCATGGTGTCCCGGTCGTAATAGTTCTCCCAGATGAAGCTGCTCTCTTCCCGGTCTTCTGCAATGGTGGATTCTCCCAACAGGGTTTCATATTTATAGATTGTGTTTAAATCAAAAATAAAAATACCCTCCGGATCTAAATAGTTGTTGACAAGGGAAAATACCTCCACCAGATCATCGTATTCCAGAATGTAATTCATACAGTCGCAGATGCTGACAACGGCTGCTACCGTTCCGTACAGCTCAAAATCACGCATATCCTGAAGCAGATACAGGATATCGTGACCGGAAGCGGCGCGCTTGTCCATAGCGATCTGAAGCATATCCTCGGAATTATCGACACCGATCATGTCGTATCCTGCCTCTGACAAAAGCTCCGTCACACTTCCCGTTCCGCAGCCCAGGTCCAGAATCAGACCGTCCCCGACGCCGTATTTCTTTAAAAGTCCGGTCAGATACCGGCACCATTCTCCGTACGGAATATTATCCATAAAGGTATCATACACCTCTGCAAAACCGGTATAGGCCTCCATCGTCCTCTCCTCCTTCTGACAATCAAATACCCCGCACATAACATGCAGGGTATCAGTTTGCGTTACTATGCGTTCTTTCCGCAGCACTTTTTATACTTCTTGCCGCTGCCGCACGGACATGGATCATTTCTTCCGATCTTCGGACCTTTTACAATGGTTCCAGAAGCTTTCTGTTTCTTATACAGCTCTTTCTTCTTCTCTTCCGTAAGAATCGAATCCCACTGGGGAAGACCGTAAAGCCACTCCGCTTTCGCTTCTACCATGTTGTAATATAACTTTTCCGGATCGATCTCGATCTTCACGGAGGTATTCTCATCCATGGTGTCAATCGGATTCTCATATCCCTTTAAGCTCTCATTGATACCGTCCAAAAAGCCTGTCATGGTCTGAATATCGGTGCCGTACTTCTCAGCCAGCTCCTTAACCGTTCCTTCCACTACAGCCTCCGGCGCGGAGAGAATCTGCTCATAGATTCCTTTCTCCACTACGAAGTAATTAGACCATAACTCTTCCCTTGCTTTATCATCCAGCCCATCGCCATATGCCAGGGTTCTCCAATTTTCTAAAATAGTCATCGCTCAACCATCCTTTTATCTGTTATTTCTGTAATACTCCATAAACCAGTATATAACAACTTTGAGAATATTGCAAAATGTTTTTCCTTTTAAAGAATCCCCATGACAGGCACGGGGATTCCAGTTAATTATTCGCTGATTGTTCTCGGATAAACAGAAACCTGTTTTTTGTCTCTGCCTTTTCTTTCAAATCTGACAACGCCGTCCACTGTAGCGAACAGGGTATCATCTCCGCCGCGGCCTACATTAATACCCGGGTGAATATGAGTTCCGCGCTGTCTGTAAAGAATGTTGCCGGCTAAAACGAACTGGCCGTCTGCTCTCTTGGCCCCTAATCTCTTGGACTCAGAGTCTCTGCCGTTCTTTGTGGATCCAACACCTTTTTTATGTGCAAAAAATTGAAGATTCATATTTAACATCTGTCAGTCCCCCTTATTAAGCGTTGATCTTATCGATCTTGATCTGTGTATAAGCCTGTCTGTGACCATTCTTCTTGTGATAGCCGGATTTTCTCTTATACTTGTAAACGATGACTTTCTTTGCTTTGCCTTCCTTTACAACGGTACCTGTTACGGTAGCGCCTGCTACGGTCGGGCAGCCAACTGCCAGTTCGCCGTTGTTCACAACCAGAACCTGATCAAATGTTACTGTTTCTCCTGCTTCGACACCAAGCTTTTCAACTTTGATTGTGTCACCTTCTGATACTTTGTACTGCTTGCCACCTGTTGCGATAATTGCGTACATATGGCACCTCCTGTTTTCTTTACTCGCCAATTTCGGTGGTCCGGCCAGCCGGACGCTTAAGACCTCGTTGAGCGGCACATACCTTGTCAGGATACCATTATTTAAAAAGTATGTCAAGTTTTTTATTCGTTTTCACATTTTTTTGTTCATAAAAAATTCAGTGGCCCGGAGATTATCCTCTTACTCAAACCGGCCATAAATAGTAAGATCTTTATTAGTGTCAGCCCCTCCGGTATACGGTTCTGTACATGCAGAATCTTTAAAGACTTCAAGCGTCTTCCCTTCCGGGTTTATAAGCATTACACCTTCTCCCTTCTGTACGTAAACACTATCGCTGCTCTCTTTTTCTGTGCCAGGATTCAAAATCATTGTAATAGTCCGCAGGTTCTGCTTATCCGACAGCCGTTCCAGCAGTGCCAGAGCGCCTTCCGGCCGCGGGGCATCGTATGTAACGGTTACCGTGGAAGGCTCTTCCTTTGTCCCATCCGCATGACACTGCACATTTTCTGTTTCCAGAATCGCCAGCGTCTCCGAATCCAACTTATAGGAACATTCAATCCAGTCCCCGTCCCGGTAATCAATCCCAAGCGTATCCTTCTTCGCAGAAAGACTGTCTGGCTGCAGCACCGTGTAAAGCATAAGCGTATCGCCGTTATCCTCGATTTTTTCTATCTCCTCCAATGCGGTGGCCTCATGGTCAAGCCCAAAATAAGCATAATATTCACTGTCAGAATTCCATACGCCGCCCGGCGTAAGCTGTCCCCAGTACTGGCCGTCATATAAGCCGTAAACCGTATCCGGCATCTGAATCTCTTCCTTAACTCCGTCTTCATTATAATAGCGGAACTCAGTTTCCACATACCGCCTCATAGTTGGAGAAACCTCATAAGCACTGTGATAATGGCCGAGCAGTTTCTCCGTACTGTTGGCTTCGATCACCTGCTCCATCGTAATCTGCATCCCGGCCGCCTCCTGCGGTTCCTCTGCAGTCTCTGTTTCCTGCACTGTCTGCGACTCCTGTACTGTCTGCGGTTCCGTTGCCTCCTGTGACACTCCTGAGCCCTGTGATTCCGCTGCCGTCTTCGCGCCGCAGGCCGTCAGTCCAAGGCAGAGTGCAGCACCCAGTACCATCAGTTTTTTGCAGTTAAATTCTTGTCTCTTCATAATACTATATCTCCCTTTTTCTTCTCTATTATTGGGCTGCGGTTCAGGCTTAAAGCCGTAACCGCAGCCAACAGCCAATTCTATCGGCTTCCGCCCCATGGCCTCCGCCGGAATAACCGCCTCCGCCGCCCACCGAAGAAGCGTTACCTCCTCGGGGCTGCTGGAGGAATTGATCGCTTTGCGCTTTTCGATTACCGCCATCATAGTGCCATATTCGTGAGCGGAGTAATCCCTGGTCAGCTTTGCAAGCGATGTCAGCGCATCCCACCGTGATGTCTGCTGCACGCCAATCTGCGACAAGGCATTGCCGCAGAGCTACCGCCTCCTTTAGATGGTTTTTTTATTGCTTTTCTCTGGACTGGCGGTGACTTCGCCAGTTTTCGCGACTGGTGCTGTAAGATCCAGTTTCAGCTCTGTTCGTCCGGGTATGCTTGCCTTGGCTGCAGCTTCTGGCGCCGCCGGTGCTTTCTCTGCCTTCTGGAGCGCCTGAGCCTGATCCGCGTTCTTCTGGATGCTGCACATCTCTTCCAGCGTGCTTGCAATTTTTACCGCCGTTTTCCCGCCAGATGATTGCTGAGGCACCTGTTTCACTTCTGCCCCTGCTGCTGGTGCCTGGGGCGCCTGTTTCACTTCTTCCCCTGCTGCTGGTGCCTGGGGCGCCTGCTTTACTTCTGCCCCTGCGGACTGCCTGGCCAGTTCATCCTTTTCCTGAATCTTTCTCTGAATCGTAGAGACCATTCTCTCTGACAGATTTTGCTGTTCTTTTTCAAGCCTGGACGCCCTGTCTTTATCGTTATTCCAGGTTTTGTCCGCTTTCTTGGAGATCAGGCTCGCAAACATTCCCTCTTTCTCTCTCTGTTTTTTGTCAAGTGCGTGGAGATCCGCCTTGATAGAATACATCTGTATATCTAAAGTTCCCTCCTTCGTAGGAGACATGGTGGCAATATCAACGTGATGTTCTCCTGACGCGATTGCCGTCATAATTTCTGCTTCGATCCTTTTCTCTCTTTCCTGTTCCGGCAGATTAGAAAAACGGTTTCCGCAGTATTCTTCCGCAGTCTTGCCATCTATAAAGAAAATTTGTGAAAGCTGTGTAATCCCGCCCTTCTCCCACTCTTTTTTATCGGTTTGGAATTCGGAAATGTACAGGGTCCGCAGCTGAGCGCTCAGTCCCGCAGCATTTCTTTCCGGATTCTTCCTGACGTCCAGCAGGTTTTCCATCTCGCTTACCGCCACAAATGGAAGGACTCCATCCGTTTTTTTCCCTTCCATGTGGGCAGCACGGTCGTAAAAACGCTTGGTCTCCACAATCATACTGGCTGTACATTCCGGCAGCACAGATGCCCGCATCATCTTTACATCATGAACTTTCAAGGCCTGATCGTAACCGCTGTTGGCAAACACCACCTGATAGAAGTATGGAGCAACCATTTTCAACCCTTTTTCCAAATGGACATATTGGGCATGTTTTTCCGGATCTGAATATCTGTCAGCTCTATATTCGGGATTTTCCTTCAGTTTCGTCTCTCTTGTCTGATCATAAACCACGACTTCATATAGACGGACTAAATCTTCTGCACTTTTCGCTCTCTTCGCCGGATCCCTGGGCGGATTTGTAGTAAGCAGCGATAAATCCAGGCTGCGCAGATCAAATGATTCCGCACGGTTATAGAATTCATCCAGAACCTTTTTTCTCCGCTGTGGGTCACCGCTGTAATAGTCCTCCAGCGCCAGTTTTGTCTTTTCTTCAATTTGTGCGTTATCAAGCCCTTTTGTATCTATCATTCCGCTAAAGTCTCTCGTATCGCCCGGATTATCTATTTTATGCTCTTCCAGAAAAGTTAAAACCGTATTGGTTACGATCGCCCGTTTGGCGTTTTCTTCCTGCATTCTGATAACTACATCTTCCGGCAGTGTTGCTGTTTTGCTGAATTTCGTTATATCATAAAGAGGATGAGCCGGAACCGCCTCTGGTTTGAACTTCCGCTCCGACTCCGGCGTCGACAAGTAGCGCAAAACGGATTCTTCTTCCTTCGATATGTTTGGCATCGCTCCCATCGCATCATCCGTCAGTTTCTTTTTTATTCCTTCGTCATTAAAATACGCCTCCTTCAGTGTTTCAGGAAGATGTCCTCTCATCATGCGCGGCCGTTCCTGCGAAGGAATATCCGCCACCAGCGGAAGAAGCGTTCCGGCACGTCCGGTAGCAATTTTCTTTCCCCCAATCCTTCCTCTCTCCTCCAGCTGTTCATTTAAGATCGTCGCCTCGGCGCAGGCAGCCAGCTCTGCATCGGAGATCTGATCCCGTTTTCCATCTCCCATAAATTGTGCTTTATTGCGGTTTAGATCCGACACCTTAATGACGGCTTCTACGGCGTGGTTAAACTCTGCCAGCTCCTGCACCGACAGCTCCCCGATTTTTTCCCTCAGCTTCAGTGCTTCAGGATACTTATTGAAAACAGCTCTGTTTTCATTTGTCACCTTTACGGGAGGTACCTTTTTCGTGAAACCTCCAGCCGATTCCAGCCCCTGTGTAAGTCCCTGTATGGCCCCTCCCAGAGTGACGAAGAATCCGGCCCTGGCCCCCTCGTATTCCGGCCGCTTACAAAGTTCCTTCCGTTCTTCCACCGTCAGTGTTTCCGGAATCTTCGCCGCATAATCAGCTTCGCGCCCCAGATCAAGCCCCGACACTGTCCTCATACAGACTTTCATGACATCGGCAAGTCCTTCTGTCGTTCCCATTTTTGCCATGATCTGAGGGCCCATTGCTTCCTTTTCAAGCCTGATTTGGTCCGCAAGTTCCTGGTTTTCACATCGGTCTGTGCACATGATATCGCTCATGTGGTACTCCGGATGCTTCGCCTTTATGTTCAGATAGAGAATCGATTCGAAGAAGCTTCCGTGGCTTCTGGTTGGCTCCGTTCTTCTTACACCACACCGCTGAAGCTCATACATTGCCTTGACCGTATCCTTTTTCTTTGGATCAGTCTGCTCATCGTATAGGGCCTTCCACTTCATCGCTGCCTTCCGGTCTATCTCATTGGTAAGGCTGTTTACTCTACCCGGCTTGTTCAACTCGTTAAATGCCAACGGGACATACCCATGCCATATACTGGTAAATGATTCCGGGTCCAGTCCGCCCGTCATATATTTCAGGGTATCGCTGCCGCTCGGCTTGACGTGATTCTCTGTGTATGCGTTACTGTAAGCCGGTTTGTATTCCTTCATTTTCCACCGGATAGCCGCCTCCTGTTCGGCAAATACCGGGGATGCATTCAATGCCTCCTGTTTTTTCCTGTACGCCGTTTTTTCCGCTTCCGTCTTCTGAAAGGGAAGGACATCCCCATACACAGGAATCACGCGGGCAAGTCTGATTTTTCCGTCAGGAGCCTTTTCCATAACTCCAAAGGATACCGGCTCCTCCGCCTTAATCACTGCCGCCGTTACTCTGGCCTGCTTTTCTTTCTCCGCCAGTTCCTTCGGCATATCGTCGTATTGACTGCCCACGATCTCACGGAGGCTTTTATCTCCGATAAAAATCATATCTGTCCAGTCAAGGCCGGCTTCCTCTAAAAGCTGATGCGTCTCTTTCTGAATCATACAGCCAATATTATCGTTATACCAGGTTGAGCCGTATTCCATGTATCCAACCAGAGCTTTACAGCCTGTCTGAACCTCTTCAGGCAGACTGGAGTAAGATTTAAATATATAATATATATCATCTCCTTTTTTCGCTTTTGCACTATTTGTATTATAAAACTCAACCAGTGCTTTTCTTTCTGGCTCGGTTTTCTTTTCCATAAACTCCACAAACGCGGCAGGATCGATAATTTCATTCGTTTTAATCTGAAAATCCATGCGGTCTGGCAGCCTGTACTCTCCTGATTGAGCTAATCTGTGGCGATAATCAAAGTCGCACAATTGATCCGCTGTAATACCGCGGAATTTTTGAAACTCCGGGCGTGATGATACCTTTTCGAAAACTAAATTATAATTAAAGAGATCAACTGCCATTGCATCAGCTGGGATGTTGGAGTGGTCGGCCGCATAAATAATCTTTCCTCGCTCCTCCCGGATTCTGTTTCTGTACATTTCCCTGCTTTCATATTCATTACTGTCTTGCCCTTTGCTTTTCTCCCGCTCCAAATGAATCTGATGAATCTGGATGTCCTCGCCCTGTATAAGCGGAATAAACATTTGGGCCAAACACATTTCTGCGCTCTGAAACTCACCCAGATTGCTCGTCATCTCACCTAAAGGATCAAAACCATTCATTTTTTGGCTAATGTCGACGTCTTCCGCATACGCAAATGACATGGTCAGCACTTCTTCATAACAGGCGATGAGGAATTCCGCCAGTTCTTTCTTTTCACCACTGATACTCTTAACCATATTCTTATAAGTCCGCAGGTTCATTGCCTCCTCGGCCCCATATGTACTATTGATAGATAAGTCCGCTGTAACAAAAAGCGTGTTAGAAATCTGAGCAATTTTATTCGGCCGGTTCGGGTTTCGTATATCTAATTCTTTCGCCACTACATTTGACAGCATACTTTCAACATTACTGCCCTTGATCTCATACATATCTTTCCGAAGTCCCCTGTATTGTCCTGCAGTACTAAGCTTATCTCTTTCTTCCACAAATTTCTTCCATGCGTCTGGTCTGGTTTTCGCAAACTCCGCAAGCATCGGGAGCATGTCAAGATATTCATTTGGATTTAGCATAATTTATTCCACCCTTCTATAATTTTTTATATAAGACGTCCGCTTTTTTGCTCTGGATCCACGATTGCAGCAACGCGGAAAGGAGCAATGGGATGATCTACGGTAAGGTTGACAATCCACCGGCCCAGCCGTTCCAGAACATTGGGATGGCGGTAAATGTTCTCCAGATAATCTTCTGCATCCACATATGGATAGAGGTGGCGTCCCGCGGACAGCATAGCCATACACTTAATGCCCGTGGATTCTGTCAATACCTGGGCGACCCGGTCAGCGGTGTACTCCTGACTGCGGGAGTAAAGCGGCCCCAGAATCGGTATAATGCGTGGGAGCAGGATGCTGAAGGAATGGGCCAGGGTAACATGGTTAAAATAGTGATGTCCAAACTCATGAGCCATAACAAAGTAAAGCGTATCAAAGTCCTTATTCTCCATATAGGCAATATCGACAATTTCCGAATTGAGCTGTACGTACCGTTTCCCAATCACCCAGGCAGAGAATGCGTTCAGAATGCCGTTTTGCTGGCGGATATAAACCTCAGGAACTTTCTTCATCCCCAGATTCTTAGAAAATTCCACACTCTTCTCATAAATTTCCGGGAAATTTCTCGGAGTGACCTTAATCGCATAAGATAATTCACTGGCATAGAGCTGGTAAAACGCACAGAGAAAAGCAATGATAACATAAGCCAGATAGAAAAAGACAATTCCGCCATTGATGGTCTGAAGGAGTTCGATGATATCCGGATCGTCAATAAACCCGGAAAGATCTGAACTCTGCATTGCCATGGTAAAGACAAACGCACACAGCAAAATCAGAATATTCATCACAAACAAGATCCAGTAGAGGGGGCGCTCTGCCTTATGCCGCAGTTTGCGGATCTCTTTTTTCACTTCCCCCGGGCTTCTGGCGGCTTCAGCTTCGTTTTCGATGTTTTCCGTTATTTCCATATTCTTTTCCTCCGTACTTTCCATGTATTTTTCGTCAGTTTTCTTAAAAGTTCTTCCTGATTTTCAGTATATTCTTTCCATCTTTATACTCATATGTAATTTCATCCATACTCTTCTTCACGATATAGATTCCCAGACCGCCGATTCCCCGCTCGTCTGCAGACAGCGTGATATCCGGGTCTTCATTGGCTAACGGGTCGTAGGGAACGCCGTTATCCATAAAAGTGATTACTACCGCCATCGGATTGTCCATCACCTCCACTCTGACGGTGGCAAATCCGTTTTCAGGGTGGTACGCATAGTGGGCGATATTGCCGAACAGTTCGTCAATGGCAATATCAATCTGCATCTGGGCCTTCATGGAACATCCGAGGCTCTCTAACTGTTCATTTACAAAATCGGTTACCCGTTCAATATTCTCAATCGTTGCACTGATCGTCAATTCTTTCAAGATATGCCCTCCATCCGTGCCCTGTACTCCAGGCACAGCATCGTAATATCGTCAAACTGCACTGCACTCCCCACAAATGAATCAATATCTGCTTTTACCTCCGGAAGCAGCTCCATCGGCGCCTTATGGACATTCTTCCGCAAAGTCTCTTCTAGCCGTTTCATTCCATAGAGTTCATTTCTGCTGTTCATCGCCTCGGTAATTCCATCGGTATACTGGAATATCTTATCCCCCGGCTCTAACTGCATGGTTCCCGCTTTATATCGAATTCCTTCCATACCGGCAAGCACAAATCCGGCGCGTATCTTATAAGGCTCATAGAAACCGCCGCTTTTACAGATAAACGGAATTTCGTGTCCTGCATTGACGAATTGGAATTCTCCTGTTACCAAATCCAGCACACCCTCAAACGCAGTAATAAACAGCCCCTCGCTGTTCGCCTCACACAAAAGGTCGTTCACCTCTGTAAACACCTCGCCTAAATCCCGTCCCGGCTGGGTGTGGTCTTTGATCAGCGTCTTGCCGATTACCATAAACAGGGCAGCCGGCACACCCTTTCCCGACACATCCGCCATAACGATGGCGAGGTGCCTCTCATCCACCATAAAGAAATCGTAAAAATCTCCCCCCACTTCCTTAGCCGGGTTCATGGTGGCATAAATGTCAAACTCTCTCCGGTCCGGAAACGCCGGGAAAATGCAGGGGAGCATGGAGGACTGAATCTGAGTCGCCACATCCAGTTCCGCACCGATCCGCTCTCTCTCTGCGGTAACCACGGTCAGATTCTTAATATATTCCGAAAGCTCCACCGTCATAAACTGGAAGGCATCCGCCAGTTCTTCAAACTCATCCCCCGTCTTTACGCTGATCGAAAAGTTCTCCAGATCGTCCATGTCATTTTTAATCAGCGCAGAGGCGGCATCATGCAGCACCTCCGCAGGCCTGATGACAATGCGTCGAATGTAGTAGTAATATGCGATGATGGATACAAACATGGCAAGGCCTGCTATGGAAACGGCTGTCCATACAAACCGGTAGATATCCCGGTTAATCTTTTCCATGGAAATATCCACGCTGGAGAGCGCCACCGGCTCACCAGCCGAGTTAAAGATCGGAACATAGGCAGAGGCCAGATAACCGTATTCCTCATTTCGCGTAAACAGGATATTTCTCTTCGCATTTGCAGAGAACGCGGCATGCATAACCTCGTTGCCGCCGCCATAATAGGAATCTGTATCCAACAGCCTGCGCACACCCTCTTCGCCTTCCTCCCCCACATCCCAGATGTATACCATGACATCCTCCTCGGGGACAACCACATAGAAGTATTTGAGCCCTATGGTCTGCTTTACGCGCAGGAGAGCCGCTGCGACTTTCTCGTAATACGCATCCTTTTCACCTGTGGCGTAATACTTTTCAACCATATCTCCATCAATCATCTCTGCCGCGATAGTGGCTTCATCGAAGGCCACCTTGCCATACTGTTCCTCCATCTGCCCCCGGTACACTACAACTACAACCGATGTAAGCGCCAGAACCAGAACCACTGCCATGAATACCAGCCCCATGATCAATTTAGGCTGCAGACGGAATTTCATTTTTTTACGTTTCATCCGGCATACCACACTTTCTCTCCCAAAGAATCAGACGAAGGTGCCCATCCGACACGCCAAACAATACCTGATCCTTCCTGACTGCGATTACATCCTGCTCCAGATTCGTCTCTCCCGTATCCAGTGCGCGCACGTAATACCAGGTTCCATGAATCTTCACCTGTGTCATCTGGTTATAGCAGCGAAAACACGCTTTTGCCTCCGATTTCGTCATATCGTGAGTAAGCGTAAGCTTCTCATCCGAGGGCCGCTTCCAGTAGGGATGCTTTTTCGGCTCCTCCTGCCTTTGGGCCGCCGCCCACCGGGGCTCGAAGTCAGCCATCAGTTTTTGTACCATCCGCTCTGCCTCCGATCTGCACCGCAGATAGACGTCTATACTGTCCATTCCCTCCGTGATTTCTACACTGGACTGGTCCAGAATATCGCCGCCATCCAGGGCAGCCGTCATCTTATGCATGGTGACACCGCTCTCCAAAAACCCCCGTTCCATGGCAGCTTCAATCGGATAGTAGCTCCTGCCCTCCGGCAGAAGAGAGCTGTGAAGATTAATGCCGCGAAAGGCAGTCACATCCTCCGGCAACGGGAGAATCCGGTTATATTCCGCGGAGAAAAAGAGTCCGCAGCCCTCCTCTGTGAACAGTCTTTTCGTTTCAGCCGCCGTCATGTCCTCGTAATGCACCGGTATGCCGTATTTTTCTGCTTCCTTCACGATACCGTACTCAGTAAAACAGTCCTCATCATTGTGATACGTATACAGTGACAGAACCTGATGGTTTCGCACAAAATAGGAAAAACACGGCAGAAAAACATCTGTTCCAAAATATACAATCTTCAACTTTCACACCTCTCTGCTATATCGTCAGAACAAGAGAGTTAAACCCCTGATACCGCTGATAATAAAAATCCTCCGCCTTCTCTTTCAAAACGAGGATTCCCATCGAATCCATGAAGACCTCATCCTCTGAATTCGCACGTTTCGTCTCCATCTCAAACGGGTTGAACTTCCATGCATTGTCTCTTAAATATAGTTTAAATTTTCCGTTTTCGGCAGCGATTACCGTGATTTGAATATACCCGTCATCACGGTCCTTCATGCCTTTTGTCAAAATCGCCATCCCCAGTTCCTCAACCGTCATTACCACAAAATACCTCTGCCCGGCGCTGGCATTCCATTTGACGCAAAAATCTTCAATCCGACCGCATACCTCAGTCAAATCTGTCACACTTCCTGAGATGGTGTACTGGAATACCCGCTCCGGGTCACCGTCATCAACGATGTAATGGCTGAATCTTCTCCACAGGAGGAAAATAAGCAGCGAAACGATCTCCGTCGCGGGAAACAGCAGCCAGAACTTCTCTATACCGCAGGACGCAAACAAAAGAGTGCAGGGAAGCAGCACCACGGCTCCTCTCATGGTTTCAATCAAAAATACCGCCTTCAGCCGCTCACAAGACTGGTAATAGTTACATGTCAAGATACTGATTCCAGCAAAAAAGGCTCCTGCACAGTATATTCTCAGAGCTTCCGCCGCCATGGAGGCAAGCGCTGCTTCCGTCATGCCAAACAGCCTGCAGAACGCATTCGGAAACACCATTACTGCTGCAATCAGAAGTGTGCCCACCGCGATGCCCGAGGCAAATCCCAGTCTCACCGCATTTCTGCGCCCGCTTACATTGTGTTCCCCGTAATAGGTAGAAAGGATTGGCTGCACGGCCCGGGCGGTTCCCTCATAGAGATAGAGAATCAGATAAGAGGTATTCTGTATCAGATCGAATACAGCCACACCGTTTTCCCCGGAAAGCCGCATCAGAACGTTGTTGCAGAGCCAGAAAAACACCATCTGATACAGATACTGCACCGAGGTGGCAAAGCCGGAACGCAGACTCTTCATCACATCCTTCACCGGAAGCCTTTTTAGCAGTTTGGGAGTCAGATGAGACTCCTTCCCATACAGCCCCGGCAGATAGACCGCAATGGCAATTATCTGTCCGATGGAGGTCGACAGCGCCGCTCCCCCAGTCCCCAGTCCCAGCCCCAATACCAGAATGATATTTAAGCCAATATCCGTGATATTGCCGATGACGGAACCAATCCCAGCCCGCCTCTGACAACTGTCATTTCTCAAAAAATAATTAAGAATATTAGACAGATAAAACAGCGGCGTTGACAGAACCAGGATAAACAGATAGTCCTTCGTCGCATAAAACAGTTTCCCGTCTGAAGATGTAGTTCCCAGAAACGCAAGCAGCTGGTCAAGAAACAGAATCCCCAGCGCTGCCGTCACGATGCTGCACGCCATCGACAGCTCCAGCACTGCTGAAAAGTGACGGTTTGCCTCTGCTTCCTTTCCTTTGCTCAAAAGTGTTGAAAACCGCACAGAACCGCCGAGCCCGAATCCATGGGCCATCATACAGTTAAACATGTAGACCGGAAGAATCAGGCTGATGGCGGCAAGCCCCGTTGCTCCCAGCTTCTGCCCCACTACAACGGCATCCGCCATATCGCTGAGTGCCCAGCCCACGGAGGAGAACATGGCCGGCCACCACAGTTTGAAATACATCGGCCCTGTAAATTTATCCTTATTCATGATGAAATCTCATCTCCATGCTTATGATTCCTGCTCGATCGTCAGGATATCGCTGAAACCGGTCAGTTCAAACACTTCCATAATTGTTTCATTGACATGGCGGACCACCATGCCCCCCCGCTTACCCATCATTTTCTGCGCATTTAAAATAACCCGAAGCCCTGCGGAAGAAAGATATTCAAGCTCCCGCATATCTAAAATAAGCCGGGTCACCTCCTCCATATCTTTTTTCAGTTCTGCCTCCATCTGCGGCGCGGTAGCCGTATCCAGCCTGCCCTGAAGGGACATCGTCACTGCTGTGCCATTTTTTTCCTTTATTATTTCCATACGTCTCTCTCCAATCCGATATTTGACGCCATGATTCTATTACGGCTTAGGGATACTAATCTTATACAGATGGGCCTGATAAATATCATCCGGCACAATGCTTCTGTACTCCTTCACTCCGTTCACCTCGGTCAGCGTATCCTCTTTGCTGAAGCCCAGGAGAACCAGGTCGTATCCCGTAACCTTTCCACTGTCTCCATCAGCTTTCTTCTCTTTCAGCCAGCCTCTGAAGTAGCTGCCTCCCATCTTTCCTCCTCTGTAATTCATTTCGTCGGTAATCCGTCTGACCACCTCCATTTTGGGTACAGAGGTCGAATAGGCTTTCGAGTACTTATACAACACTACCCCTTCCTGAAGGGAAATATTGAGAAAATATATGTCATTGTCATAGCGGTTCTTCTGAGGCAGAATAATCGTGTGCTCCTGACTTAAAAACTCTGTGTCTGTCTTTAACTCTTCTGTCGCTTTGGCTTTTCCATAAAGCTCATCCATTTCGACATCTAAGTTTGTACTGACCTTTTCCTGGTCTTTTTTCTCAACTTTCTGACTGCTTGCATACTCGAGAAATGCTCTTTTATAATAAAATGAGTAGCTGGATACGTTATATACGGTATCTGCCGGTTTACCAAGAGAATTCATACAAACATACGTATTCCCCTTTGTAAAATTAACGGTGCTGCCCAGTCTGTCATCTGCCAGTGCGGTTCCACTGTACATAAGGTAGACGGAAGACCCTCCCGCGGCAGGCAGTTCAGTCCCTACCAGCTGGTTAATATCAACAATACATTTTTTCTTATAATCGGTATCCGCGTTTGCATAGACTGCCCCCTCTCCACCGCCCATACAGGAGTCTTCTACCAGACTGTAATTTTTAAAATCCTCAGTCTTATCAAACTTATTTGTCTCTATATCACCATTTTTGAAATTGAGCAGTGTGACATAGTTTCCATCCGTCATAGCCACCCTGGAGTGGCTGATGCGGTTTAGAATGTAGGGATTCTTTCCGCTGTCAATTTGCTGCACCACAGTCTTCTTGAGATAGACCGCTCTTGCCAGCAGTGCTGAATCGAGCTTAAGCACCGAGTTGTCTCCAATTCCCGGAGATAAGCCGATTTTCCATGCAGTCTCCTTAAGTTCCTTTTTGGCATCGTTTACTACCTTGTCATTGGCGCCCTGGTTTACCTGCTGAATCAGCTCCTGCATCCTGTCACACTGTTTTAAAAGAAATGACTGCTGATTATCAAAGGTCAAATCATCACGACGTTCCAGCTTAATCTGAGATTCCAGCTCCCCCAGTGATTTTCTGGCTTCTGCAAGAAGCTGGGACTGTTCTGTCATTACCTTCAAATGCTCCTTCATTGCAGTTACCTTATCCATATAAACGGTATAGCCATCCCTGTATGGATCTTTCTTCACGGTTTGCCCATCTATCACTGCTTCTACGGCGGGATAGGTAACTGACTCTGCAAAGCCGGAAGCCTGTGCCAGATTTCTTTCCGTCTGTTCCAGCCAGTCTAAGAGTTCTCTGTTATTTAAAACTGCGGAAATATCTTTCAATGTCTCGCTGTCCGGCGCAGTTTCCAAAAGTGTCCGGCGAAGGAACTCTACAGCCGTTTTTGTTTCATCATCCATCTCCTGCTCTTTCAGCCATAAGTTATCCAGTGCCGCACTGTAATACGGCGTCAACGCACTGTTATATGCCTCTCTAAATGCCTCGAAGCTGGTATCAAGCTTACCTTGCGTCCTTTGAATCTCCTCATACAGCCCTGCGGCGCTCCGAAGTGCTTCCACCGCTTCCCCACTTAGTGTCATAACCATATTCTCCGGCTTATTCGGCTGAAACATCACGGTATCCCTGTATGTAATCTTCACCGACCGGGGAGCCGTTGTAATCTCCTGAAAGAGAGCGGTTATTTCCTGCTGCAGCTCCTCGATTTCTGCTTTTAACGCTTTCTCTTCTTCAGAGCTGTCACCTTCTCCTTTTTCTGCATTTGATGCGGTTGCCTGCTCCTTTAGGGCGCTGCTCTTTTCCTCTATCTCCTGCTGCAGCTCAAAAATCTTGTCCCATTTATCGAGAATCAGAGAAATATCCTCCACATTGCGCTCTGATACCTGGACGTCCGCTCCGGTTTTTACCTCCGTTTGAAACGACGTACGCCTGGCTGCAATCTCCTGCCGAATCCTCTCTCTCTCCTCTTTAAATGCCTGCAGCATATCCTGGTTATTGGTGATCTGAATCACGGAAATGTTGCTTTCCATATACTTATCTCTTGTAGCACCGAAAATAGCGGCAGCGACTGTATAAAACGCCGGATTCTCCGCATTCATCTTTTCATCCACACTGTAATCTGCGGTATCATCTGCATTGCTGTCCGGGCCTGCTTCCACGTTTTCCTCTGTACTTTTCTTTTCTTCTGTACGAAATTGAAAAACAGCCAGATATTGCTGATCACCGTCATCATAGAGCTGATAAGTGTTCTTAGTCGGATATATCTCCATATCGGTCAGCGTTATCTCCTGATCCGCGGCCAGCTCCGAAGACACCTGCGAACGTTTTCCTGTAACTTTAAAATGATACGTTACTCCATGATATACAAAAGCGGCCTCGAAAGTCCGGCGGTTATCCGGATTCCAGCTGCCGGGCGTCATCTCATACCCATTCTTTTTGCCATACTCCTTCATGGCTTCGATCAGATACCGACTGTAATCGGGATACACCGTGATGTTAACAGTTTTGCCGCCATCGGACTCTGTTTTCGTTAAAGTCTCATCATACGTACGTTCCCACTCCGCTTTCATCTTTTCCTCATCCAGCTCTGCAATAAATTCATCCATAATTCGATAAAGCTGAGCCTCGACTCCATTATTCCTCGCTGTCTTTACGTCTTCCGCATCAAGCTTATATGTGACATCATAGCTGACAATCTCATTGAAAAGGCCTCCTTTTCCTTTGGCCGCACTTTTAATTGCTCTGATATCAAAGGCCAGGGCAGATTCCTTATTCCCAATCCATTCTCCTGCATTCTTCGTTAACACCGGAGTATACGTCTTCCTGATCTCCTTTGTCACCGCCCCGTCTTTCGTCACATTGACCTCAACATCGCCATACTGGTAGAAAAGCAACTCATCGTTATAGCAGATGACCAACTGCCCGTTATCCGCCAGCTTCACAATCAGGTTCTTATTTCCCACTCCCAGCTCCGAGACAACAGCTTTGTTGGCCGGAACATCGGTATCCCAGAAAATCGTGCTCTCTTTTAATACCTTTCCATCGTCATCCTTCCACCGGTAGGTTCCCACTGCACTGATCAGCTTTTTCTTATCATCGCTGACCGCCCCGCCGTATTCCTCCTTCACCTTAGAGTCCCGCTCTATCAGCTTTTCGTTTTCTTTCTTCACCTTTGTATCGATGCTGTAATCAACCGGTGCTACCTCCACCGCAGGCGCGCTGTAGTCCTCCCCGTCCTGGGCGAGCAGAGTGGTCTGATAGGCATAGACAAGGATATCGTTGTCCATATCGTAATCTACGATTTGAAAATTCTGGAAGTTTCTGGACCATTCCGGCTTTGCTGAAACAATCTCGCTGATCTGGCTGGAAAACGCCGGATTCCCCACGTAATCGGCCTGCATAAGTGACTGGATATGGCGGTCATAAGCAGCCTGGATGGAGGCAGGGTCCGACAAATCCACGCCGGACCCATCCACAATCATAAAATCATCTGGAAACGGCGGCGGCGGTGTGGCCATCCCAAACAGAGAACTGCAGCCTGTTAAAGAAAGTGCACATATCACAGCAGTCATCTGAACTGTTATTTTTTTCATGGAAACCTCCGCCTCCTTCCTGTTCCTCTACTTTTCGTCTTCTTTTATCGTCAGGATTCCTGAAAATCCGGTAATTTCAAAAATATCCTTTACCCCCTGGTTGCAGTGCAGAATCTCCATACTGCTTCCCGGAAGCTTATTGATTTCCTTCTGGGTCTTTAAAAACACACGCAGCGCTGCGCTGCAGATATAACTGGCCTGAGCCATCTCAACTTCTAAGGCAATACCTTCTCCAATGCAGTCAAGCAGTATCTTTTCCATCTCTGCGGCCGCATTGGTGTCAAATTTTCCAACTAATGTAACTACTTCTTTCTGTCCGTTTTTCTCTCTTAAAATCTCCATCTGCGTCCCCTCAGTCTTCGTATTTTAGCAAGTATGGCGCAGGGTTCCTGCGCCATACCTCTATTCTGCCCTTACTTACTTACCCAATTTACTAACAAACCGCTTACTCCGCTTAACAGAACCAGAAGTACAAAAATAAGGACAAAACCAATAATTCCGTTCTTTAAAGCAGCCTTTGCCTTCTCTCTTTCCTGAGGCTCTTCTGCCTTTGCAAACTTTGCGCCCAGAATTATACAGTAAATTGCTGCTAAGGCAATCACGACAGTTAACGCCGGCCCCTTTAAGGCATTAATGAAATCGACAATCGGTTTCACCGCCTCCGTAAAATCCGGTACCGTACCTGCCTTTGTACCTTCAGTTGAAGCTGCAAATATAAACCGCCCCTGCATCATTACCTTCGTGAATAAATTTTGAAACATACTTGTTCCTCCTCGTATTTTAAATTTTAATCTATGTGAACGAACCGCTTAAGTGTTCGCTACATGCTATCGAACCTGAATTTTCTTTTTTTGAACATGAATATACCAGATACATGCACCAATTGCCGCTGCTAAAGCAGCCCCAGCCAGAACCATTGCCCATGTCATATCCATGTCTATAACGACTCCGTACCTGCTCTGGTTTCCAGCCGCATCAACTGCCGTAATCTCATAAATCCCCGGCCGTTCCAGTTTAGAACCGTCTAAATTCCAGGAGAAGCTTCCGTCTGTCACCCTGATGGTAATGTCCGCCTCATCGGCATAGACGGAGATGCCTCCTTTCGAGTACCCGCCATCCTTTACACCATCGATCTCCAGGAACGGCGCCTTCGTATCCCGCACAAGGACAGATTCACAGACTGGCAGTCCTTCCTTTACCGGATTCCATAAAAAACGGTAGCTTCCATCTTCTTTCAGCCGCTGCCAGTCAGGCGAATCTCCAGGTACACGCTGTCCGTTTTTTTCCACATATCCAATCTGATATCCCTCCGGTGCATTGATATAATCCAGCCGATTCTCTGCTTTTCCCGGAATAAAGAAATAAAAACAGCTCTGATAGACATTGTCATCTTCATATAAAGTAAACTCCGGCATTGCCGCCTCGCCATAAAGCTGGTCTATCGTCGGTTCCGGAACGTCTTCTGCCAGAATCTCCGGAAGTGCCATCGCTTTCAGACAGTAGTAGCCCGGCTCAGTAATAATCTGCCCTGACTCGTATGCCATCGCCTCCCCATCCCGGGTCAGCGTATAAATCAGTTCCCCAGTGTCAAACTCCATCACTACACTGCGGCTGGTTATCATACGGTTCGGAACGTTTGTCCGGAACGTTTTTTTATTCGCAAAGGTCTGTGTATACATCTTAGCTGCAGAATCATAGCCCTGAACGAGATGATCCTGTACTGCAGAGGACGAAACCGTTTCTGTCTGTGCAAAAGCGTTGAAGGCTGTCAGCAGACTGAACACGGAAACAAAAAAAATGCCCCGCCCTTTCATAAAGTTCGTCCTTCTATCTGATTCTGCTTTTCCAACCCTTTTTCCATACTCTTCTTAGAAACAGCATTCCCGGTACCGATCCCCTCCATGGCCATCAGTTCTTCAAAGGTAACCGCTCTGCGATAAGACTCTTCCGCCCGTTTCACCGAGCTCTCATAACCTCCGGCACGCCGGGCCTTTTCCACCTTCATCTGCCGAAGTTCTCTCTCCCAGTTTTTTCGATTCTCCGGATCGTCAAAATAAGCCATTGTCTGTCACTCTCCCTTTTTTCTGCCTGCTGCCAAACGTATCAAATCCATACTGCTGCTGTATAAATATCTGGACAGGACTGGCTGATCCTTCAGTTGAGAGATCAGATAACCGCTGCCGCTGTGTTCCTCCATAAATACCTCTCCATCCGATCCCTCCAGCATAATTCCATCCAGTACGCCGTTTACCAGATCCTGCTCCATGGAATTTCTGTTCTGATAACTGTTTAGCTGTAATCCTCCGGACAGAACCAGCTGACTTTCCGGAAATCCAGCCGGATAACCGATCTTCTTTCCCTCCAGTTCCTTACTGTACCGGTATGGCTGATTCCCAATCACCACAGCGTTAGCAGGCTCTCCTACAGCCAGTGACCAGATACCAATCTTTATTCTCTCTTCGCGCTCCGGCAAGCCAATTCCCGCATCACAGTTGCCCTGAGAAATCTCATCAAACAACCGGTCTTCTGCCACAGAGACGATCTCCACCGGTCGGTTCCAGGCTTTGGACAGTTCTTCCGTCAGCCCGGACAGATTCTCTCCGCCGCTCTCCACGGCCAGCCGTATCACCTGACTTTCCGTCTCCTGACGCATACACCCGCACATGGAGAGAACCAGGAGCGCCAAAGCTGTTATCATTCTCCATTTGAGTTTCATGAAGCCTCCCTCTATTCAAACATACGCACCATGCTGTCGTCAGCCGTAATCTCAATGCTGCTCCTGCTGGCCGGTGACGTTACTACAAACGCATGTCCGCGGCCATTATTCACGATTTCATCCTGCTCTGTTTCGTTGATCTCTCCTGCTTTTTCATACAGACGGCATAAGTCGTGCATGTCATTCGGTGCCATCGGGAAGATAAAGGAATACTGACTGGCATTAATAATTGCCGTAGACTTTCTTGCCAGTTCTTCCGTTCCCACAAAATCCTTTACATTCTGTGTGATGACCACCTGCATACCGTTATACTTACGGATTCGTTTTGCAAGCTGGAACATGAAATCCAGTGCTATTGGATATTTCTCATCGATAAACACGTGAGCTTCATCCACAACTACAATAATTTTCCGGCTGGCATGGTACTTCTCATTGTAATCCCTGTTCTTGATGATCTCATTATCAAGCCATTTCAGAATCAGCAGCATCTGAGCGTTGGCCACGGTGTTGTTCTTATTGGCCAGAAGGGACTGGAAATTAAATACCGTGAAGTTTTCCTTCACATCCAGGGTAGAAGGACCGTTCCATAAATGAGAGTTTCTTCCTCCTGTGGAAAACTTCGAAATATAGCTGATTAACACTCTTAAGTGGTTTTTCATATAATCACTGTCTGATGCCTGATAGTCTGTCAGAAGCTTATCGTATAAATCATCAAAGGTAGGGTAATCCTCCGGCCCAAGGAGATTTAAATTGGTAGTCTCGTCAATCCCCTTTTCATCGTAGACTCGAATCACAATATTATTTAAAAATTCCATGGAATCCGTATCGATTCCGGGAAGAATCTGTTTAAAATACTCCTCCAGGAACTGAAGATGGACTGCATAGCTTACATTGTTTTCTTCTTCCCCACTCTCATCATCGTTCAGGGCCGTGATAATGTGGAAGGGATTGATGCGGCCCTGTGTGGCGCTTCCCACGTCAATCCAGTTGCCGTGAAGGCTCTTGGCCAGAGCCGTATACTCATTTTCCGGATCCAGAATAAAAATCTTGCTGTTTTCCGCCGCCAGATTGGTCAGCATCATCTTCGTGGCAAAGGATTTTCCGCCTCCGGATTTACCTATGACGACCATATTACTGTTCACGCGGTTTCTGTCACGGACGAAAAAGTCAATAAACACGGGAAGTCCGGCAGAATGACCAATGCGGAAGCCTCCTTTGTCATGGATATGGCTGTACACGAACGGAAAAACGGCTGCTACTGAGTTGGAGTGTATACCTCTGGCCTTTTTAGCAAAAGGATCATATCTGGATACCTGGGAACCCACGAACATCTCAAACTGACGAAGGAACATATCGCTGGTACGAAAGGACTGTTCCGCCAAAAGCCGCTTGACACGCCGTTTCATATCGCTGACCTGAACTGGCTCTCCCTCTGTTTTATTCTTCCCAAGCCGCCTCTCTGTTTCCTCATAATCATAGAGCGTCATATAGATGCTGACGTTAAATAACTGTTCATTATCACTCTGAAGCATCAAAAGCAAGTTCTGCAGCGTTTCAATATGACCAGCCAGCTCGATTAAACGGCTCTCTTTGTTCGTATTCGCTTCCTGCCCCCTTAACTCGTCAATGGAGCGATCAATATTACGCACGGCCTTAAAACGGTCTACAGGAGTCAGCTTCATGATTACCTTCGTATTTTCCATATTAAAAATACTGTGTCCCCAGGCATTGCCGACCTCTGTGGGATAATTGACGATCTTTAAGTTGTGGGTGACCACATCGTCGATCTTTACCGTGCGCGTCCCGAATTCCACACATTCCGGAATGATCCACGCCTTATACTCCTCCGGCTTCAGCGTCTCGATCTCCCGCTCATCGAAATCTCTCGTCATATTGTATTTTAAAAATACCGCAAGCTCTTTTTCATCTAACAGCTTTACGGGAAGGCCGCCGCCATCCAGCGTCTGAAGGACCGACCTGGTCATATCACTTAGGGATTTACTGTTTTTATCGTAGAGAACCAGGTAGTGGAACGAGTCGTAGACCTTATCGTCAAAATTGATTCGTTCAATCTCCATAATCCGGTCATAGATAATCTCGACTCTCGTCGTCAGCTCGTCCTCATTAATGATATCGTTATAAAATGCTTCCTTTAAGCTCTCCATCTTCTGGAATTCATACTGGATGGTCTCATCATAGAGAATCGGCCGCTCCACCTTCACGATGGAGGCGCCCCGGTTACTTCCGGTAACCATGCGGAGCGCAGCGCCAAACACCCTCTCTATCATATAATCCTGGCGTTTTTCCGCCATGAAGCGGAATTCCACCGGCGATATCCCGATCACGGAGGCAACGTAGCTGTCGCCGTACAGGATTTCATTTCCCTTAATTCCCGTAAACGCCATGACATCCTCTACGTTTACGTTCTTTCCTGATTTTTTCTTCGCCTTTCCTTTGGCCTCTGCCGTCTCCTGGCCGCTCTCCTTTTCCCCATTTCTCTTTACCACCTTCGGATGGGCAAAATAGCGGAGAATGTAGAGAACAGCCTCATAGTTTTTATCTTCGTCAATGGGAACCAAAAGGACGCCGAAGATAATAATGAGCACCATAGTCAGGGGAAGCTTAAAGGGAAGCGATGACATCACAACCATGGCCACCAGAAAGATGCCGATCATACCTATTATCAGGTCAATGATATCGACACCTTTAAAGAACTCGATGGACACTTTTGTTTTTTTCGGTATAATTCTCATGGTTTCACCTCTTTTTTATCCTTTACATTACGTATCGCTTCCCGGCAAATCGGATTTATCCTTCTGTTTCGACGATTCCGATGTTTTGGGTGGTTCCGGCGGTATCGGTGCTTCCGACGGTTTCGGTGGTTCCGACGTTTTGGGCGGTTCCGACACTTTAGGCGGTTCCGGCGGTATCGGAGTTTCCGATGCTTCCAGCGTTTCTGATGGTTTCGACGCTTCCGACGTTTTTGGTGGTTCCGGCGGTATCGGAGTTTCCGACGGTTTCGACGGAGCCGATGGTTCCGGCGCTTCCGACGGTTTCGACGGAGCCGATGGTTTCGACGGAGCCGATGGTTTCGGCGGTATCGGCGGTTTTGGCGGTTCCGACGGTATCGGCGATCCCGGTGGTTTCGGCGGTCCCGGTGGTTTCGGTGATTCTCCACCGCCTACGGACAGCCCGCCTTTACGGAGCCCCTCGATAATTGGATTTTTAGCTGTCTTCTTATCGTAACTGCTTCTAATGGACTTAAGCTGATACCCAAATCCTTCCTCAATGCTGCTCATTTCATTGTTCTTTCTCAGATCTGACATCTCGGATCTCTCATCCAGGTCACGTTGCAGATTATGAATCTTCTGCCCCACTTTCTTTGAGCCGTGCTCCAGATTATATATAATACCGGATTTTCCTCTTACTTTGTTAAGCTGCTTCTTGATATCCTTCATCTGTTCGCCGCCCTTTAACTGGAACTTCCCATTGCTGACCACCTTCCCGGTGCGGTCTCTGGAAGCAGTTCCCAGTCCGGCCTTCTCAGCCCGGACCAGAGAACGCGTATGGCGGCTTTCATTCAGTGAGCGAAGCCTGGAAGCACCCTGTATATCGCCTCTGGCCTGCATGGCCGAGGCTGCCTGCTCATTCCTCTTATACTCCCTCTCCCCTTTTATAAACGCCTTGCCTTCCCTCTTCATCGTTCGCTGTTCCTTACCGGCCGACCATTTGGCCGCGCCGCCACGCACCATACGGGTTCCGCCCAGCAGGGCGCCTGCCATCATGGCCGATGTCTGCTGGCTGGCGGCCTGCTCCGCCGAGCCGGTCTGGGCATCGACGATGGAGGTCAATAGTGAGCCGCCGTTTTTCACTGCCATAATAGACCCGAGGATAAAGAGAAGCTTCGTAAGCGCCGTGTAGGCCTGCTGAGCTGCATTCCCCGACTCGGCGACTCCTGCCGATAAGATGATCGTATCACTGGTAATTAAAGGCACCAGGATCAGGAAGAGATTGAGCAGTATCAGCGTCCCCATCCCGGTAATCGCTTTTCCGATAAAGGTATTTTTCCATCTTTGGAATTTCTCTCCTCCATCTAGCGTCATGGTGGCCACAAAAAAGGGCGATGCCAGATACAGAAGAATCATCTCAAACATTCTCTGTATAAATACAAAGCTGATGCTGCACAGATTCCAGATCATAAAGAGAGAGCAGAGATAGGCCGTGATGTAGTCCACCTTTGCAAGGTCCAGCACCTTCTTCGTATTGGCGATGTCGGTCCACAGACCGCCAGATAAATCACCTACCCCCTTTCCCGTCTTAAATGCCCCCATGGCGCATGTCCTGAACAACTCATCCGCTATGGTCACGGCGCTGCCTCCCGGGGCGGTCACCTGGCTGGTCACCTGAATCAGCAGGCTGCTGAGCTGAAATCCCGCCACACACATGACCGGAACCAGGAGAAATGATATGACAGCCTTCAGACAGTAGTTCAGTACAACGCCGATAGGCCTTCTGTTGTCTGTCTCCAAATCAAAGATTGAACGGCTCAGCGAGATAAACGCAAACACAAACGCGAACAGTACCGCTATATAAGTCATATATTTGATAGCCCGGCCTACCGTTCCTTCTCCAAAGATCAGGATATTAATCAGGGACCACTGCTTTCCTTCATAGGTCACATACTCAGCTCCAGAAAAAATCTTGGCCGCCCGTTCAATCGTATCGATGAGATACAGAAGCTTCTGAAAAATATAGAAAAACGCATCGGCCATGGCGCTTTTTACCGCATCGACGATAGCGTTGGCCACCGGATTGAGCACCGCCTCAAAAATCGGCCCGAAAATAGTCTTAAAGAGCCAGGAAATCGCCTTGGAAATCCCGCTGAACACCCACTCGGCAATTTTGTCGAAGATGCCTAAATACGTATACATATACTGACTGGTTCCCATAGATCTCCTCCTCTCTCTTATTTTTTGCCGCGGAATGCATGGCTTCCGCTGGCTGCCACGCTTCGCGCCGTCATGGCGATGGCCGTCAGACTGCCCATCGCCGACTCGGATGACTGGGCCGCCTGCGGATTGATCACCTGCAGGAGAATGCCGGAGCCCTTCTTTACCGCAATACAGCTTCCCAATACCAGAAGCAGACGAATCATCGCATTGACCGTGCTGTTCTTGCTGTATTCAATATCTCCCATAAAGATGGGAAGGAAGATCATAAACAGCCGCATAATCACCACGATCCCGTAGCTGGCAAGACATTTCGCTATAAACATCTCCCGCCATGCGCTAAACCGGCTCCCGCCGTCAAGCGGCATGGAGGCTACGAAAAACGGCGATATGATATACAGCAGCACCACCTCAAAAAATCGCTGTATAAACAGGAAAACGGCGCTGAACATGACAAATACCATAAAAATACAGCACAGATATCCGCTTACGTAATCTACCTTCGTCGCGTCAAAATCGTTTTTCAGCGCATTGTCATCCGTGTATTTTGCCGCCCCCGTGTAATAGCTCTTCCACGGGTCGGCATTCAGGGGGTCGTGGATGGTAGCCGTCGTATTCTTTGCAGCGCTTAACGTCGTTGAAATAAAGATCACGTTAGCCACCCGGATTCCGTCAGACTTAATCTCGGAAGGGTTATCCATGGACGCCACCTGGATACTCTTATCCACCACAGTCAAAAGGTTGTTGGTCAGGCCTATGGTTGCAATCACCAGCACCTGCACAAGGATATACGTAAGCAGCGCCTTCCATAGATCATGAAGGACATCCCGCACTTTTCTGCCCGTATCCGTATAGTTTGCCGCCGCCTGAGCACAGGCGATAACTGTAAAAATGGTACAAAGACTCAGGCTGACTATGAATATCCCTGTAAAGGCCTTCTTAACCGGACCGTAGTTGATAAAGAAATTCAGCATATAGTCTTCCAGTGCAAAGCCTCCCTGAGGGGAATAGACCTTCCTCGCACCGGACAGAAAATCAAAAATCGTCTGTGAGAAATCTACCATGGACAAAAGCGATGTATAGATAGCATAAAATACCCCGGCCAGCATCTTTACGATCATGTCGCCAAGGAAATCCAAAAATCCCGTAAAGATGGGATCCAGAATCTTGACAATCGCGTCAATGATCGGCTTCAGCAGATGATCTCCGAGCCACTTTATGAAATTAAATCCGAGAGGTATCATATACACTCTGTCCATCTGCATGTCATCTCCCTTTCCTGTCTGCTTATCGTACCTTCATCTGATCTCTGTTTACCGAATAAAATATAATCAGTATTCCGACTATGATCGCCAATATCACCAGCAGGATATAGGAGAACATATTGAGGTGAACTCCCGCCTTAATCTGATAGACACTGGTATTGCCCGCGGCATCCACAGCCGTAACCGTATACGTTCCCGAGCCCTTCACTGTGTTGCCCAGCGTGTTGACCGCCTTATTCCCCTTTTTAATGGAAATCGATACATTCTCCTCATCACAGGAATAGGAAAATGAGCCTTTTTTTGCCTTGCCCTTATCGTCCACGCCTTCAAAGGTGACGACAGGTGCCTCAGTGTCCTGAATGATTACAGTAAACAACTCCGGTAGCCCTGCTTCCTTCCCTTTCAAAATAAAGCTGTATGTTCCATCCCCGGTAAGGGAGTAAGAGGCTTGTTCCAGAGTCTCACTCGATTCGCCAAGTTTGTCTGTTAGATTCACACTTGCAATCAAATACCCATCGGGTGCCGTGAAAGCCGTCACATCATTCACCGCATGAAGAATGATCCTGAAGTTCCATGTCACATTCTCTCCCCCTGCCGTCTCAACGGTAAGAGCGTAAGACCCATGGTCCCCTATGGTTGAGCCGGATTCATACTCCATTGACGGGCCATCCTCCATCGTCAATACTGCAGTCGCCTGCTCCGGGAGCTCTGCCCGGACAGCATCATTCACCACAGCGTTCTGCGGAACATTGATGTAAAAGCTGGTTCCATCGGTAAACTGATGCAGGAACATCCCACGGTCTGCATCATAGCTTTCACTTCCCGTACGTTCCGATTCACCAGAAAGCGATTCCGTTATCTCTTCCGGCATGTCAATGTCTGATTCCACCGGGGAAACTTCCTCTCCCTCCGCCGGTGCCGACATATTCTCCTCTTCAGGCAGCGCTGCCCCAAGGCTTCTCTGAATGCGGAAGCGGAAAGTGCTGGTCAGCGTATGTACGACGCCGTCTTCCCTGTAACCGGTAGACAGATTCAACAGATATGTTCCTTCTTCATTAATCGGAACCTTGCTCTCAAACGATACAGGCTTGCCATCCTTCATCATGACAACAGATATATTAGACGGAATATCCAGATAGACGTTGCCGCCTGTAATACTGCCGCCTGCAGTATTCGTATAGAAAACGGTTCCGTTAGAAAACGCCTCCTCGTATAAGTCCGCATTTTCGTGGTATATCTCACTCAGCGTCTCCGCTGTCTCCAGATTTTCTTTTTCATCTCCCTGCCCGCCTGAACCAAAGAGACTGGAAAACGCCGCTGCTGCCTCCGACTCCGGCTGGGGAATCGTAAAGGAAATCGTTGTTTCGTACCAGACCGGGCACGCATTGTCCGGTCCATAACTCTCCGCCCATGCTTTGAGCTGATACTGTCCCGGAGCCGTTATCTCCACCTGATTAATCAGAGAAACCGCTGCCCCATCTCTGGTAAGGGATGCACCTACATTTCCCGGGATGTAAAAGGTGGCAGAGGACACAGTGCTGTTATTCTGTGAAAGTGAGGAAAACACACTTTTATAGTTAGGCATAGCAAAGCGATACCAGCCATCTCTTCCCGCCACACTCGTCACCTCTGTACCGCATACGATCTTCGGATGAGAGTATTCTTCGGTATTGACAGCACCCCTGGGCTGTCCTAAGAGCCGGAATGAAAATACGGCGGTCTCATAGATGGATTTTCCCACCTGCTGGGCCTCCACCGTAAGAATATAGTAACCCGGATCGTAGAGATAACCGTTCGCGGGAATGGCAATACTTACGCCGTCGCGTTCCAGCTTTCCGCGGATGCTTCCGCCAAGGGAAATGTAGGCCGCGTCATACATCTGTCCCCCATTAGGAATATTCGTAACAAAACGGCGTCCTCCTGCAAACTGCTCTTCATAAAGCCCCATTTCCTGGTTATACGTCTCTGTCAGCGTTACCGTGGACTTTCCCGGTCCCTTTTCATCGGAAACGATTCTCTCCGCTCCATACGCAATCCGTCCAAAACCGGTGTACACCATCAGACAGACGATGAAAGCTATCACGCTTCTTCTCTTCATGCCTCTTTCTCCCTTCCTTCTTCCGTATTCAGCACACTTCGGTTCCTCTCTCCAAGGTCGTAATAAACCTCGTCGCCAAAGAAAACATTTCTCCGCGCCTCGGTTAAATCCATCGCTCCAATTTTGTAAAGCGGGCACTGATAACTGGGCGTAAACTGAGTTTTTAACGGATAATTTCCAAAGGTTACGATAATGGAATTCCCGGTACTCTGCTTGTTGTTCAGTTTCTGCAGCTCTGAAGGATAGATAAGCGGTCTCGTCTGAAGCTGGCTGGATACAGAGATATCTTTATCCTGGCCGCCATTGGAGACACTGGCCGTCGTAACCGTCATATTGCCGCAGAGCTCTGAAAATTCCTTACACGTCTCAATATCATTGGAACCGATAAACATCTTCATTCCGCAGTTGCTCTTAATGATATTGGCTACCGTATCCCCGTAGACATTGTTTAACTGGGCATAGGACTGAACAACCATGTTAAACCAGATCTTACGGCTTCGCCCTACGGTGATCATCTTGTCAAACTTATTAATCTGAGGCATGTTTCCAAACTCATCCAGTATAAAATAGACGTTTCTCGGAAGAGATAAGTCCTCTCTGGCCGATGCCTTTTTAATCAGCGCTTTGTAGATGCAGAGAATAAACATGGAAGCCAGTCCGTGTCTCGTATCCTTTTCATCCGGGATCTTTAAGAACAGAGCCGTCTTCTCATCTGCAAAGCAGTTGGGGTCAATGTCAGTATTGCTGGTCAGAGCGCAGAGCCCTTCGTCATTAAACATGTTCAGCTTATCAAAAGCGATGGACATGTAGCTGGACAGGGTGCTGTCGGCTGCCGACAGAACCTGGCGGCTTAATGTCACACATCTGGACGTCATGGGGCGTCCAGCGAAATAATTCTTCAGTTCTTCAAAATTGTTCTCAGAATTGGACATGGCCTTGTTCAGATTATAGAAATTAAACTTATCCTTCGTCATTCCCAGTTCCGGATTCTCACTGTCCTCCAGCATGGCTAAAAGCGTAGCCATTACAATGGAGCGCGCGCCTTTTTCCCACACCGGATCGTCTTTTGACTCGATGGGACAAAGCACTCCAACCAGATCGTTTAAATCCTCGTATAACTCATCGTAAATTTTCTGTTTTTTAATCTTAACAACGGTAATCAGCTCCCTGCGGTCCGCATACCCCTGTCCCTGGTACTCGTACCACTCCTCACCGAATTTTTCCAAATCATCCTGAAGCTCCAGACCTGAATTTTCCGGTGCATCGTTCCTTATGTAGATTCCTTTTCCGGCCTCAATGTAGAGCTGGTACCGGTCGTAGATATCGCCCAGCGGATTCCAGCGATAGGATTCATATGTATCACGAAGGTCCAAAACCATGACTTGATAGCCCCGTTCTTTCAAGAAGCCAGAATGGAGCTGGAACAACTCACCCTTAGGATCCGTCATGATCATGGACGATCCTGCATCGGATGCACCCAGGATCTGAATCATGGGATTGATAAAGGTAGTCGTCTTACCGCTTCCGGTAGAACCAATGATTAACGCGTGCATGGGAGAAGCCAGATTCACCTGCAGACCTTTCTTCTTATCATATACAGCCCGTACCGGAACCCCATCCTTTTTCTTTTCAGCGGACTGAGCAAAACCGTATCCGGGGAATATCTCATTTCGTTCCTTATCCGTCATAAAGCGGGAATTCTCCAGAACGGATTCGACTCCCTTTGCTTTCCCCTTCAGCATCCTCTTTGCTTTTTTACTGTTTTGATTGGAAAATACCTGATATAGCAGAATTGCTGCAAGCGTTAACCCAAATCCGTACTTGTAGGTATCGGCCTCAGCGAAATAAGACCAGGAAAAAAACGGAACCGTCTCCCCATTCATACCAGCCATCAAATAAACGATCATACCCTCGATCGCAATCCCGACCGCCAGCGAAACACAGATAAACAGTCCCCCATAAATCAATATTTTTTTAATAATTCCTTTGACTTCCATATTCATTCTCCCCTGCCTGCTGTTGTAGTTTTCTGCATAAAGCTCTTAAAGTAAATCCGATATAGGATTACTGCCACGCCTGTAAACCCGCCTGCCATCATAAGAAACAGAAAAAACGGATTACCATAGGTAAAGCGGTAAACAAGCCCCTGCTGATTTAAAATCATCGGTATTCCGGATACCAGATTAAAACTCATGTGCAGAACAATCGCCGGATAGATACTGTCATACAGAACATAAACCAGCCCTAAGACCATCCCAAGTATAATTGCATACATGATCCAGATAATCTGCCCGTGCAGCAATCCGAACACAGTGGAAGTCAGTGCAATCGCCGCCAGATCATCCATGGATTTCCTCATGCGCCTCAATATCACCCCCCGGAACAGGCATTCCTCAATAAAAGGGGCAATGATCGAAATAATCACAAAGGCCATTGCCGGAGCCACTCCCCGTACAGGTGCGGAGGAGGCTTCCATGTAGCTTGACACCATACTGTCGCTTAAAGGGAGCAGATTAATAAATCCCCCTACAAAACAGTTCAGGCCGATCCCCAACAATACCGCCCAGCCAAGAGGCTTCCAGCTTTGAGGAAATGGAAGGAATCTGCTCTCCTCAAAGAAATTAATCTGCTTCTTCTTTTCCCGTTTCCAAATCATATAGAGCAAAAAGCTTCCGCTCAGCATCTGAACAAAGCAGGCATCCGCGTGATATCCGCTCAACAGCGCATTCAAAATCCCATAGGACAAAATATAACACAGCAGTATAAAAAACATACTGCCAATCGCTTTTGTACGCTCATCAATCATATAACTTTCTCCCCTCTGCGGACTTGACTCGCAGTAACGCCGTATTGTAGTATTACAGATTCTGTCTTTCACTTCAACAGAACCACCGAAATCTATCTTTGAATCACCGAAATCTATTCTTGTACTTTTTCTGATACAGGCATTACCATCAAAACCGAGGCTTTGTAAATATCCTCTTTAAATTCAAAGCGCACTGACCCATGATACTTTTGAGCCACGGCTTTCACCGATGACTGTCCAATTCCAAGGCCGGTGCTGCTTTTATATTCCGCATCTCCCGGCCCGGTAGAATTATCAATCGTAAGAATCAGCTTCCCCTGTTCCATTCCGCATCTTGCAGTTATGTACCGTTTTCCCGCTGTCTGACGGGAAATCCCCTGAGCTGCATTTTCAAAAAGATTTCCAAAGACGATGACCAGATCTGTATCACGGAATCCCGCGCCGACCGGTACGTCCAGTTTGATATCCAGTTCTGCCCCTGCCTCCTTAGCCTGCTGCAAATAGTACCGGACTACTACATCTACCGCATGGTTTGCGCACTGGGGCTGGTCAAATTCAACCGGCAGGCTTCTTCTGTATTCTGCCAGATATTCTAAAAGGCCCTCCATATCACTGTTTTCCAAAAAAGCGGACATGGCCGCCAGATGATGGCGCAGATCATGACGTGCCGCGCGTGCGCTTTCGATGTTTTGTGTAAGCTGTGCATAGCTCTGTCCCTGGACTGCAATCTGGCTTTCGATCGCCGCCACTTCCATTTCCAGCCGAATCCGCCGTACGGCATCCAATGCCAGACGAACATGCAGGAAATATGTGATCAGGCCCGACGCAGTAATCAGCAAAAAAATAGCAATCGCCTGGCTCTGCGGAATTGCGGGATTAACCCCTACATCGTTAAATATTACAGTAATCACAAAGATCAGCACCGGAGGGATACAGAGCAATCGAAAATCCCGATCCTTCAATTCCTCCACCGCTTCCCGCAGCTGGTGGGAAAAGAAATACCAGAGAAATGGGTATACCGCCATGGTTAGAAAAAAAATGGCGAGTATATAGGCCGGAGTTGCATGAAGAGAAATCCGCATATCTTTGAAAAAAGGTTTGAGCATAATTGCAGCGATATAGTTAATCGCAGTGGAAATCGCCTGTGCAATCAGGAACACATACAAAAGCTTTGCAAACTCTACGTGGAATCCCCACACAAACAGCCCGATCAAAATAATATAAAGCGCACAAAAAACAAGACTTCCATGAGTCTTAAAGTTGTCATAACGAAACTGAAGATAGAAATTACAAACAAAAAAAAGCATGCTGATCCCCGTGATCACCGCCGCTATTTTACTGCGGCTGATGCGTCGGTGCGCATAAAAAGGAACGCAGCAGATCACATACCAGGGCGTTGTACAAACCAGCCTTCCCACCGCCAGCAACAAAGCTTCTTTCATTTCACCGCCTCCTCATTTTTTCAAACATATAGTCTTCATATGCAATACGAAAACGCCCCCGCTCTGCCTGCCGGACAGGTATAACTGCTCCGTCCGACATATAAAATCTGCCATTTTCCATCCTGGACACATAATCCATATTTATAATAAAACTGCGATGACATCGCAGGAAACGGGAATCTTCAAGCATGCACTCCAGTGCATTGAGCTGCAGATAGGTTCGAAAAGCGCCCGATTTCAGATGCAGTTCACATACCTTGTCTTTCGATTCCACCCAGATACAATCAGGAAGCATAATCCGGCGGTTTTCCCGGTCGATTGTCAGTTCAATATACTGTTCCATCTCGCCAACCTGTTTTAAGCACCGTTTAAAAGCCTCGCTGATATCTTCTCTTTTCAATGGTTTCACCAGATAATGGACAGCTCCCACTGCAAATCCAGCTGCATAATAATCCTGGCTGAAGGTAGTAAATACGATGGCCGCATCAGAATCCTTCGCACGCAGTGTCTCTGCCACTGATACGCCGCTGACTCCCGGCATAAAAATATCAAGAAAATAAATTTCAAATGTCATATGCTTCATCGCTTCCAAAAGCGCTTCACCGCTCTCGTAAGTCTGCACATTTGCGTACAGTCTGCGGCATCTGAGTTCTTCTTTAAGACTGCCCAACAAGAAATTACGGATGTTTTCCTCATCTTCACAAACTGCTATATTCATTTCAATGTCCTCCATTAACCGTTCATTAAACGAAAGCACGAAAGATATTTCCATCACAAATCAGATCACTTACGCACCTTCCTGTAAATTTTATCATGGTGTTTTTTTCTTGTCAATTTCATTAATTATTAGTATATTTTTCATAATAAACAGTATATTTTTTCGACTTTTTTCCTGAATATGACGTCATTTCCTTGTAAACGCGCTTGTAAACGCCATAGGAATCTGATATACTGATTTTACGAGATTGAGGAGGAAAACAAATGGGAAAGTCCAGTATTTCAGAATCAGAGATTATCCAAATGACCCGGGATAATGTTCGAAGCTTCTATAACCGAAATCCGGAGATTACAACAGCTCCCATGGCGAAAGATTTTATGTGGATAGGATCGAACGATTTCCAATGGTGCGAAGGTCTGGAATCTTTTTTACAAGTGACAAAAAAAGAATATGAAGAGCCTCCTGTGTATCTGTCTGACGAGGAGTACCATCTGCTGTTTCACGAACGAAATGTATGGGTATTATACGGACGCTACCAGGTAACTGCAATTCTCGAGGACGGTTCCGTTATGCATGCTCATGTACGAGGCACCTACGTTTGGAAACGAATCAACGGAGTGATCACTCTGGCCCATGTCCACGGCTCACATGCGCAGGATATCCCCTTAAACCAGCTTGTACCTTCAACAATACCTTTGACCAGTGATTCCGATTATTTTGAATTTATGAAACGCCTGGATTCCCTTAAGACAAATGGACCAAAACTGGATTTTCGCGATCGAGAAAAAAGGCACCGTTACCTGCATCCATCCGAGATCATATATATGCAGGCCGCGCTTCAGTGGACCACTGTCTACACGACAAATGGCAGTTTTCAGGCATACGGGCTGTTGGCTGCGCATGAACAGGCTGTACCGGAAGACTTTCAGCGGATTCACAAAAGCTTCCTCGTGAATACCGGATATATCCGTTCCCTTTGCCGCTATGAGGCAACCTTACTCAATGGTCAGGTTCTTCCTGTCAGCAAGGAACGTTACATGAGTCTTAAAAGATTTTTAGAAAAAAGGCCCTAGTCTCTTTCCATATTTTTGCAGAATCTGCGAATATTCTTCTGTCTGTTTGCTTTTTATTTTATATTTTTACCCTTTAATTCTTGTATTTGACACAAATAAAATAGTATGCTAGGATATAAACAACTTGTGCGATAAAAATCATACAGACAAAAGAGGAGAAGTATACCATGCCAGAATATTTATCAATATGGAAAAACTTTGCGAATTTTAAGGGACGCACTTCAAGACGCGGATATTGGCTGGCAATCGCGTTTCACATCATCGTTACAATCGTATTGACGCTGTTGAGTAATTTCACGTTAATTTTCGCTGTATTAACGGGCATTTATGTATTCGCGTCTATCATACCGCTCTTCGCTCTTGAAATTCGCCGCCTTCACGATATCAACCGATGCGGCTGGTGGGTCTTTCTTCCCATGATTCCACTTGTGGGAGGGATTATTTTACTCGTCTGGTTCTGTAAAAGCAGTGTTGATGAAGGAAATATTTACGGATCCATGCAGGTGTAAAGAACATATATACCTCAATTAAGAAGGGAGCGAAAACTATAAACAGTTTTTCACTCCCTTCTTACTATATATAAATTTATAAATTATAAAACTTATTTCCAGAACAAAAAACACCCCGCCCGCCGCACTCATTGCAGCGAACAGGATGTTAAAAAGGGGAGGATAAGTATTTCTTTTTTCTTTCGTTGATATTGTTATCTTTCCCATTTCGAAGCCGTTTATTCATTCTATTTCAATTTAAATAAAAAAATTGATCATTTCACCGGCGCATTCATCCAGATCAGGATACAAAAAGTTATCACAGTACCGAAAAGCATAACCGCGCAGAGTCCCCTGCTTAAAATGTTGATCACTTTTCTTCCTTTTGAGCACACCACCGCATCAGGAGTAATCAGTCTGAACATACAGCAGCCCAGTAACGTCCCCCATGTGTTGTGAAAGACATCATCGAGTTCACACAATCCCAATTTCAGAAAAAGCTGAGTCGCTTCGATCGAAACGGACAGCAGACAGCCGGCAAGAGCCGTGAGGACACAGGACCGGAACGGCTTTCCGTTAAGCGGAAGCAGGAATCCCAGCGGAATAAAAAGAGCAATATTTCCAACAATATAGAACCAGTGGATTCCGGAATGGTATTTCCACGCATACCGGATCGTCCAGAAAAGTTCCAGATTGATTTTTGGCTCTGCCGTCTCTTTTCTGGCCAGTAAGGTGGCCGAAAAAATCGTAAAAAGCCAGAAAAGAAGCATTTCTCTTTTTAAGACCACTGCCGCTCTTTTTCTCCCCCATACAATCGCAGTTAAAACAATGCTTCCAGCCATCGCCAGAAGCAGACTCGCCACAATGATTTTTGCATCGGTAAATGTATAGGGATTCCAGATGCTGTCCCATGAGATAAGCTTTGTAATGCTGTTAAACATAGTTTTAAAGTCTCCTGTTCTCCGGCAGAAATAATCTGATAAATACCGGGTAAAGATAGCTGGCACCGAATATCCCCAGTTTCTTCGGCCCCGATACACTCCCTTCCGCATCCATCAGCTCCAATGCCTTATGAAATGCAATCATCACCGTTGCCTTCGTAATGGACTTTTCTTTCCGGCTGATGAACATCTCACCGCTGTTTGATCCGTCCCTGCGTTTCTTTATTATGTAAGAAAACTTAAGTCCCTTGCTGGTACAGAATGGATACCCTTCAAACTGAATGATGGTATTCCACAGCAATTCATCCACCTCAGGCTCCTGCAGATGAATTGCCGTCCGCAGTCTTTCACATGCATAGTTCCGCTCCTGATACCGCCTGATCCGCTCAGACGCCGCTGATCCTTCTTCCATCTTATATACCGTCCTGCTGTAAGGCAGATATCCATGGACAGAGGCGCGGCTCAGTCCGGTCAGTTCCATGATCTCCTCTATATTCTTCCCTTCAATATAAAGATCATTCACTTTCCGGCTTATGGGGGTGCTGTAAATTTCTCTCTGATAATGGTAACCGGCCGTAATCAGCAGTTTTCTTACCTTCAGCGGTGTCATGCCAAATTCTTCCGCTATTAAATTTAAGTTTGCATGTTCTTTCCTCTTCTCAGCCGCACAGCTGTCGCCGCCAAAGTCATCGTCTGCCGGATTCTCGTAGGCTTCTGCAATCGCCTCCATGATGTCCTGCATGGTGATATTCGCATGTAAACCAGGCATCTTTTCAGGACAGCCTGGCCTTGAGGATTGAGTTAAGGGATCAGTTACCGGACAAGAGAGATTTTTCGCCATTGTTATCACCGCCAGATTCGTTGAATTTTTATGTTTTTTCAATATAATCCAATTTATTATACAGCATAAACAGTTGCTTGAACAGTTTTTTCATATAAGATCTTCTGGGGGACGCTCCTCTTCCTCCTCGTCGCCGTATATTTTGTAGTCACACCGCCCCGCTCTCTTGACATCATACAAGGCGATATCCGCATTCCGGTAGAGTTCTTTGAAAGTCGTCCCATTACGCGGATAGAAAACAACGCCAAGACTGCAGGACACCTCGCCTTTCTCCGGATACTCCCGCTTCAGAAGACTGCAGAGCTCTGCAATTCTGGGAATAATATCCTGTTCGGATTTTATATCATTTAAGAAGACCATGAATTCATCGCCGCCAATCCGGCCGCAACTGTCATTCTTTCTCAAAAACCGTTTCAATATCTGTGCCGTTTCCCTGATCACATAATCGCCAAACTGATGGCCATAGCTGTCATTATGCAGTTTAAACTGATCGATATCCAGCATAATCAGCGCATGGCGCATGTCAGGACTGCTCTTCTCCAGAATTTCAGTTACCCTGGTCATAAAGGTATCCCGGTTCAGGATATCTGTCATTCCGTCGCATTCCATCTTATGCTGCAGTCTGAGGCTCTCAGTTTTCTCCTCATCAATATTCAGCGTCATCATAAACAGCCTGACATCATTGTTATAAGGATCCCCAATCAGCTGAATCGTTGCACGGACCCAGTACAGACTCCCATCTTCTCTTTTTCTGAGATAATCAATCGTTCCATCCGTCTGTCCGCTGTAATAACGCATCAGCATCCTGTCTCTGTTAAAAAAATGGTAGAACCGGGCCCGGTCTCCTTCATAGACAAAGCGTTCTGCAATATAGCGGACAGTCTCTGTATATTTATTCAGCAGTTTGAGATATACTGGCGGATCATCTCCCGCCTCCACAACGTCTTTCGTCAGATTATACTCATAATATCCGATTGTCTTGCCTTCCTGTGATTTAAAATACTGGCTCCACTTCTGATAAGTCAGTTCCTTCTCCCGCTGCTCCGTTATATTTTCACAGGATATCACCGCGCGGCACGGTTTCCCTTCACGATCGTAAATAACTGCGGATTTTGCTGAATACCAGCCGAAGGTTCCATCTTTTTTTCTTTTCTTGACTACCGCATATCCTCTCGGATCTCCATCGATCATCGATTCGTAAAAATCAATATACTCCTGTCTGCTCTCCTCTGCAATAACCCCCGACTCCACGATACTGTACGGCGAATAACCGGCTACAGGAGGAAGACCAAATTCTTCCGCGGCTGATTCCGGCTGAAAAAGCCTTTTATTTTCAATATCATAAATGTACAATTGCTTATTCGTAAGTTCAAAGGCAATCCTGTTCTCCTCCATGCTCATACGGATCTCCTCTTCCATCCGCTTCCGGTCGCCAATATCCATCAGAGAACAGAGTATATACTCAGGCGTATCCGGATTATAGGTGCACTGGACCAGCAGCCATAAAACTTTTCCAGTACGGTGCTTTCCCCGGAATTCCATCTGAAATTTGGTTGTTCCGGCACCTGCATAATCCAGTACCTTCCGATGGATCTCCGGATACTCCTCTTCCGGCAGTATAAACCTGACATTTATAAATCCCTGTTCTTCCGCATTTTGCGGAGTATATCCATAAATATCATAATAAAACCGATTTGCATATAAGATTGTCAGATCATCATCCAGCGCCACCTGACAAATGCCGCATGGCACCAGATCCAGTATGTTTTTATAGCGCTCCAATATAGATCCTTCCATTTATCTGCTTCCTTCCTGTATATCGCCTGGGTTCTGAACCGGAATCAAACAACTTCCGGTTGTTTCATATTACCCCTCCTCCGGAAAAAAGTCAATAAACCCGGCAATCGGACGGCGGCGGTAATTCCTCTGCCTCACCTCCAAAATAATAAATGCGGAAAGCATGCCTAACCGCCCAGGTTAGAGCTTTCCGCATAAAAAGAGGAAAATAAGTATATTTAAGAGTTCCAGACTCCATCAGGTCCTATTTTATAACCGTCAATGTCTGTATCGGCGGCCATCAAACCATCCGCATAGAAGTAGTACCACCTGCCTCCTTATATTTTCATAATGTAGTTACATCTGCCCTCAACTTCCCTCCTTTCCCAAGATGAACGAATCTGTTCATATCCCCTTAAACGACGAAATGCGAACGGCCGAAGCCATTCGCAATTTCTGATTTTATTATATCAAGCCGCGGGGCGGTTGTCAAAATTAATTTTGGAAATGATCCTGAAGTAATAATGAATAAGGTTGTATTTTCCAGATGGTATCCTACTATTTTACTTACTGACAGAAATTAGCCAATCATATATTTCATATTGCCCGGAATTCATACAGGAAGCTACCCGCTTTGTTGCATCCCCATGGTTTGCTCCATGCTGTATATCCAGCCACGCCTGACCGCCAGCAGCATTAATCGCATTAACTGCCGATTCGGCCATATTTAAAGCAATTTCATGATCCTCAACAAAAAGCCACACAGGAACTGTTTTTAGCTGTTCTCCCCAGTTATCTTCCCATTTTGCAATCGGGCATTGGTAATGGAATGGAACAACGCCTGCCATGCAGGAAAAGGTATCCGGATGAGAGGAAACAATCTGGATTGCAGCATCTGCCCCCATACTCGCTCCTATAATACTGATTTTATTGCAATCGATCTTATAAGTATCTGCTACAGATTCAATCAATTCCATAATAGACGGTTCGATACCTGGCCACATACCTTTCCAGCCATGATCCAATTCCGGCGGTAGATAAGGAACCAGAATATAAGCGGATGATCCCCGCTTTCCTCCTTCCCGCAAGGCAGCAAAATATTTTTCATTTTTTAAATCATCTATGTTATCCCCAAGTCCATGCCCATGTAAATATACAATTAACGGCATATTTTCAGTTGCATTTTCTGGTGAGAAAATGTAATATTGAAACTCATCCATCTGACTTGTTTTCATTGATCGCTTATTAAGACTGGAATATGCGGACACGATTTGTTTCTCTTCTTTCGTCTTTACGACTCCATTCTCAACCCATGCTCCCTGTTCATTTACTGTAAATCCATCAGGAGTTGTAGTTCCTGTAAGCATTTTCCCTTCATCATCGATATAGTAACATTCACTGACACCATCGTTATTGCCGTCGATCCATTGCCATCCTGCCGCATACGCCGGAATGGCTGCGAACCCCATCAGGATTCCGGTTATAAGTAACGTACTTTTCCATCTTCTCATAAATAATCCCTCTCTGCCTTATTATTTTATTGATTATCTACAATTAAAGGTGCTGATCAAATATCGCATCAGCACCATCTTTTCTTTTAAACCAGATCCCCTAGAGAAGAAATTCCCAATGCACAAGTCCAGCATTCTTATTTGTCTTTGCAAGATAAAGCGCCTGATCCGCCTTGTTCAATAGAACCCCGTAAGAATTATTTCCCTTTGAAGTAAACGTAACCCCCACACTAATGGAGACCGGTTCATGCATTTGCAGTAACTTTTGCCTTTCTCCCCAGTCTGTATTCAGCATTGTGAAGAAACCTTCCATCTCCCCTTTATGGTTCATACCAGGTAAAAACAGAGTAAATTCATCTCCGCCAACACGACCAGCTAAGGCATTCGGTGTAATTACCGACTTCAGGCTTTCTGAAAATGAAATCAACGTCTTATCTCCGGCAGGATGACCGTATTGATCATTAATATTTTTAAACATATCTATATCTATCATTAAAAATGCACCGCTATCCCCAGCTGTCAGAAAGCGCTCACAGGTTTCTTTAAAATACAGCCGGTTTAATAATCCAGTCAGAGAATCGTGTCTCAGATTATACACAATTTGTGTATAGGTCTGTTCCACCATATGATGGGGAAAAAATTCATCACTCGCCTGATTTGGATCGGCTACAGACTGATGAATATGTACTATTTTCCAGCCACATTCCGCTTTTTCCAGCACAATTGTGAATCGAAAACACATATCATACAGGATCCCTTCATCGGCATCTTCTCTTACAGCCAGTTCTCCCATCACGAGAGAATGGGAATCAGAAAGTTCAGTTGTCTGATACCACTGATCCCGGATGATAAAACGCCCTGTCCATTCTTGACTTTCCTCTTCTATCTTAGCAATAAATTCCTGTAAATTTCTTTCAACTTCATGAGCACCCGTTCCTATAATGCTGATTTTATCGGAGATAAAATCGCTTATAAGATCATACCTGCGCTCCTCTAAATAACTTTTCCAAATAAAACGGCAAAAATCATTTGCACTTATATTCTTTTCCATGCTGCATTTACCTGTTCTTTCAAGTCTCAGATTAATCAAACATTTATACCATTATTACTGTCTTTACAAATTACAGTCCCTGTTCTCTTAACTATTACATTTTATATCATAATACCGCCTCGCCATTTCGCAACAAACTGCATTTTCGACTGTAGTCATGTCAGCCTCGGAACACGAAAAAGATGTTTTGCACAGCATCAGCATTTTCATTATTTGAAATCCTCTGTTCCCGGTTTCTTTCATCACCTGTAATTCTTTATATGCTTCGCATAATTCAGAATCATTTTTCTGCTGCACGAATTCTTCCAGATTCATAGTATACCCCTTTCTCGCCCATCTCGCCTTTTATCTGCTTTATTCTTTCACCCGACATTATACAGACCCATTCACATGCCGCACCTTCGTCCAATAAAGCCTCCGCATAGCTATTATACCATACGCGGTGACCATTTTCACTATCATAAATATATTCATAAATACGCGCTGATATAAGAATGTGCATATCAAATGCCTGTATTATAGAAGGGACGGGTATCATTGCGATCATTGGGGGGGTACTTAAAGAACTTATGCTATAACGAAGTTAGAGAGGTAAACCTTCTTTAGTAATGACAATACAAGCTATGCCCATCAAATTCTGCTTCATAATCAACATTCATCTGATCTACTTCCTCGTCCAATTTCTTACCTCCCTGCGCTTCCTCTAATAATTACTAAATTAGATTAAATATAGCTTTATTATAATCCGAAGCATTAGGAAAAATAGCTGCCATCCTGATTATTTTTTTGCCGTTTATTCGTTTTAATTACCTTTTTAATTTATTTTTCGTCACATTCTTGACTTATCATGGGTTTTATGTGTATGATTAAAGCATAGAAACAGGAGGAATACATATATGAAACAGGATTTAGCAGCCTTAGAAGAGGAAAATAAAAAACTAAGTAAACTGGCCAACCACGACTGGTTAACCAGCATTTATAACCGTGGTGCTACAGAGACTAAGATCAATCAGCTGCTGTCCGAAAAAAAGACAGGTGTCCTTTTCGTACTGGACATGGATCACTTTAAACAGATCAACGACCGATATGGTCATATTGCCGGTGATTGTGTTCTCCAGGAGGTCGTCAGAATCCTGAACCTCATGACCTTCAAACAGGATATTTTAGGCCGGATAGGCGGAGATGAATTCGTGATCTATATGCCGCTCGAACAGAATCAGAATTTTATCGATGAGCGGTGCTATCAGATCCGAATCCGCCTTTTGGGTATCCAAATGACTAATCCGCTTATCAATGGTATCTCCGCCACTGTGTGTGGAAGTCTGTATCAGCCCGGGGATGATTACAAAAGTCTGTTTGACCGCGCTGATCAGCTTCTTTTAGCGGAGAAACGGAAAAAAGACAGGAAACCGGTTGTGGCGGCGGCCGAGCAGCGCCGTTCTGCCGCCAGAAAAAGCATCGATATCGATATGGCACTGATTCGCTCCGAATTGTCAGAGCAGGAGCTTATTTCCGGCGCATACTGCCAGGATTATGAGACCTTCAAAAGAATATACCGCTTTGTAGAACGCAGACTACGCCGAAGCAGTGAGAGCGTCTACATTATTCTCTTTACTTTGACTGATAAAAATGGTGATTTACCAAAGCTGCTAACCCGTGAGAAGCAGATAGATACCTTAAAATCTGTAATTCAGCATTCGCTTCGTCTCGGCGACGTTTTCACCCAGTACAGCAGCTGTCAATATCTCATTATGGTTTCTGACGTGAACAGTCAAAATGTGGAACTGATTGCCCAGAGAATCTCCGAATCTTTTTTTTCAGCGATGACTGAGATTGAAGATAAGCTTCTGCTGCATCACTGCTTCCCGCTGAAACCAGCAGGAACTTCTTAACGTCATAAAAACTCCGAAAGCAAAGTTTAAACCGTTTCCGGAGTTTTCTATTTCATTATTTATTTCTCGTTCCAATTCCATGATCTATACGATTACTGAAAAAGCAGCTTAAGTCTTCTCATGGCTTCTTATAGGAAAGCCTGCAAAGCCGCATGACATCAGGTTTTCTTTATAAGTGATTTTCAACAACTAATATTTCTTTACTGAGCATTTGGGTAAGTCGGTCACCACAAACTTTCTTTTCCAACCAGTATATACAACGATAGAGGTCCTTCTCTTTTTTGGGTGTGAGGGTATAGTTGCCCTATTTGGTATCTTCTAACCGTAAAGTCAGTTCCGTGAGGAGCGTAAACGTTCCTGCAAGGGGTATTTGAGGTCCTGTAAATAAATCAGCAAGTGATTTGAGTAATGTGTGTGTACACTCAAACACTACTTGCTGCTATTGTAAGTGAAGATGTCTCTGGTTTGATAGAAACACCATTCCATGTATCGGCTATTCCAATGTCTTCTGGTGTAATATTTTGATAATGTCCATTCATTCCTTTATATCTTTGCTGTAATTATATGTTTGCTTCACTCCATGCCAAATATAGGATGCAGAATTTAACGAATAGTAATATATTCCATTAATCAATTTTATGTCATCCCCATGGTCATTACCATTTATACAAAATAGGATTTTTCTACGCAGAGAATTCCGTTCTTCTAATACTTTGCGTACAGCCTCTCTGTTGATAATACCTCTTGAATGATTTCCGGCAATGAAGTCATTAGCCAGGCTTTGATGTGAACATATAATATAAAAATAATTTTCATCGGCAATTTCCCTTTTTAACCATTCCCTCTTTCGATTCCAATATTCCAGTGCACACCTGTCAAATATTGTGGCACATCATCTTAGCTATTCTTATAAAGCGTTATTATTATTTGGGCACCATCTTTGCATTCTGCATATGAGTGATTCTAGCAAAAATCCAGTTATAAGAACACCATAATCGATTGGAAGGATGACTATTATTTATACTTATATAAATCTTTTTTTCTAACTCTATGAACTACCTTTTTACTTTTGATAAAAATTTTCAAATCATGAATTAGCTCTTTAATAGCAACTACAGCAAAAACTATTGCCAAGATAAACAAAATAGCGACACCTATACCAACAAAATATTGCGTAAACCTATTTTCCATTCCGAAAACCATAACACAGATATATGTCAATATTGCAAATGTTATATAAATAACAGGAAGAACTGTCGAGAATTTCTCAGTTGTACTTTTTGCAATAAATTTTTCAATAAAATTAGGTTCTATGTACCCTATTTCACTTCTTAACTTTTGATTATTGCGCTTAATATCTTTGTAAAATTTTTCATAAGCAACTACGGTATCTTTATGATCTACCAGTGATTCCTCCAGCTTACTAAATAGCTTTTTGGTTTCTTCCGTAACATATTTATCGTACGCTTTAATTCTAACCTTAATCTGGCTCACATAATTGTCATAAGCAGTACAAGTAAAATCAAGGTCTTCCCCCCATACAAGAGCTGGATAATAGAATTTATTATAGGATATCTCGAGTTTATTAGTTGGACGTTTTTTAAATATCTCGTAACGCGTTATTATAAATGTCAATGATGCAGTTATTATTGATACTATAATATTTCCGAATATTTCCATACTAACGCTCCTGTCTTACGTATTTAGATTACTTTTGTCTTGTTTTAATATTAATCCCTGAAAGGCTGCGATTTTGCTGTATTAAAAGTAATTGCATTACATACTGCACTCAATGTAGGAATTTTACCTGCTTTATGCTGCTTTGTATTCTAGCCACCGTTTCTGTGAATCTTGAAATTCTCCGTCTACCATTTATTTCTTCCTCTCATCAATACCTTTACACCATTATACTGAATATATTCAGTATATTCAATTATCATTTTACAAAGTCTAATAATCGCAAGAGGTGCTAATATGATCCGTTACGAGCCACTATGGAAAACTATGGCTAAAAAGGATATTACGACCTGCCAGCTTGTATAAACTACGAAAGACTAAGGCATACCATAACTCTAATATGCCTTAGTCTCTTTACTTAATACTAGTTCTTTTAACCAGTTTCTTCAATATGTGAGTTTTTGAGAACTGCACTATCCATGTCACTCCATATCGTCGCTGGTCTTATCGTCACCGTTTCCGGTGTCAGCTTCATGTCTGGCGTCCTCATTATCGCCGTCTGTGCTGTTGTTGCGGTCGATATTCATGTTGTCCGCACTACTGTCGGGTTTGCTGGCGTTGATTTCATCGTCGCCATTCCCGTCGTCTGCAATATTGTCGGATTCGCCGCCTGTCATATCATCACCGTTCACGTCGCCTGCGTCGTCGCCGGGTTGTCTGACGTTGATTTCATCGTCGTCGTTTGTGTCATTTTCGGCTCCACCATCGCTTATCTCGCCGCTTTCATTTTTGTCCTCACCCGGTTCGCTTCCGTTCGTTACATCGCTGTCCAACACATCGGAGGAGTTCGTCAGGTCGGTTTCGCCGGAGATTTCCGGTTCAACCAGAGCTGCCTCGTCCAGTAAATCCACCTCGTTTATATCGGAATCGATGACATAGGTTGGTTCAAGGAATACTCTCAAGTAGAAGATATCGTTATCATCCCGGATGGTAAAAATTTCCTCCTTGTCCTCCGCTTTATATGGGGCGTCATCGCTCAAATAACTAGCATTCGTGACAGAAATCTGATATGTTCCGATTGGAAGATCAAAGGAAAAGGAGTCCATAAAATAATAATCGTCCGAATAAACCAATTCCGCTTCCGTGAAATAATCGCTCTCTACAGCAGTAATTTTCACGTAAGCCAAGTATATCGTGGATCCGTTGAGCGCGCTCAGCCGAAGGTGAGTGCGGACGGTCTTTGGTTTCAATTCAAAATCATAGGATCCACCGGATGTGAATAACGGCGTATATGAACTCTCGCTTTTTAAGCACTTTTCCCCATAAGCCTTGTAGGAGTAACAATTTTCCGGCACGTCGCATTCATAGTATCCGTTCTCATCCGCGGTAACAGATGATATAAGCTGTGAAGAAGCATCATAAAATTCAATAGTTCCGAATGGAATGCGGCCTACACCTGATTCTGGGTTATAGCCATTGATAGCCGGACATTCGAGGTATCCGTACATCCGCTCGCCTGTTTCTTCGGAGGTCGGCGTAAGCTCCCATGAGAAGTCGGCGGTTTTATTTTCCTCGATTTCAATAGTCTCCGTCCGCGCCTTATACTTAGGGTGGGAAATGCGAACCGTGTACGTTCCCACCGGAAGCAAACCGCTGCCGTGTCCGTTTGTATCGGTGTGGATTTCTGCGAGTCTGGTATTGTCCAGAATAATCTCAAGCTTCGCGTTTTCGATGAGTTCACCGCTTTCTGCACTTATAACCGTGGCTGTCCATGGGCTTTTCGAAACTTTCTCGGGCTTCAGAGCAATTTCAAACGTTGTGTCCTTTCCCGTTTCAATGGTTATCCTGGATTCACTCTCATTATAAAACGGAGCAGAAACGCAAAGCGTATAGCTTCCCGGCTTCTTTTTTGTGCCCTTGAAGCTTCCATTCGCGTCAGAGAAGATGGTTTCAATCAGCGCACCCTCTTGTAAAAGCTCTATTCTGGCATAACTTATAGGAGTATGAGTTATTGAATCTGTTACAAGCCCAGCGTAACTTCCTTTATCCTTTTCACTTCTGGTACATTTCGGCACAATCCCAGTTTCTTCAATATGCAGGTTTCCAAGAACTACTGCACCAATCGGAATAGTTTTCCTTATATTAAAATAATCGGGGCCAATCTGAGCGAAAAGCGATGCAGCCAGACTGATCTTTACGTCGCAGCATGTTTGTTTCGGTTGATCACTGATAACTTTGAGTTCACCATTTAATTCTACTCCAGCTCTTCCTCCAACCTCACTTGATTTAATTCCAAATACTTTAAGCTTCGCCGAACTTTGCACGTAAAGTCCTAACGCTCCATTATAAGTAATATCACTAATTGCCGGATCTACAATACAAATCGGCTTAAACCCTTCGCTCTTTGTATACTCCACTCCAGTTTGACTATTCGTCGATATAGCCAATTGCACGCCGCCATCTGCTGATATCACTACGCTAACATGCTCCTCTATCCAGACAACTGCATTGATAGGAACTCGAATTATTCCAATCTCTACTTCAATTGGCACCTTTTCCCCTTCCATAGCAATCTTTGCGGTAGTTGTAAATGTACTATCCAGAATCAACTTGCCATTATCATAATTCAATAACTTTCCTTCTTTATCCGCATTGTACTGATATGTAGCACTATTAAGGCGTAGATAACCAGAATAAGAGACAGGGCCAACTGTTGCCTTTAGATTTAAGCCATTAAAACAATTAAACTTCACAGTTCCAGACGAACGAAGCATTCTTCCTGCCTGAGTAACAGTTACTCCTTCTGCAGGTATAAACTCACTCTCAGATGTTTCCGTTCCGGAAATATGAAGAGAATCGATCACTTCTTCCAATTCTGGTTCTTCATAATAGACTTGCTTACCATTTGTTGTTTCTTTGACATCTATTACCTTGACTGCAATATCTCCTTCTGAAGATGCTTCATTATGAAGAACATAGATTTGTCCCTCTTCAAATTTATCTGAACTGGAAGCATTAGGAATTGTAATAATATTATCGTCTTCATTATTAAAAAATTCCAAGCTGGAGGCCTTAACATCTTTTGCAAATTCAACGCCTTCAATTTCCGGGAGAGGCGTCGAGGTGTCATCAGAACTTCCGTCACCCCCACTGGAACTTCCTCCGCCAGAACCGCTTCCGCCACTGGAACTTCCTCCTCCGGAACTACTTCCGCCACTGCTATGGCTTCCTCCACCACCGCCACCGCCGCCGGAACCACCTCCGCCTCTTGTTATGCCACCGGAAACTTTTCCGCTCCCAGGCGTTGTGGCTGTTGTTATAATACCTTTTCCTTCAATAAATTGTACCACTCCATTTACTGTCCATCTTCCGTCTGCATTTACCTCATATCCGTCCGGAGTAATGCAATTTGCATACATTTTTCCATCTGCATCGAAGGAATAGCTGTAACCATCAATCCATGCCCATTGGTTGGATAATGCTCTTCCGTAATAGCCATCATGAACCGTGTTTAAAAAGTACCATATTTGATTTTCTTGATACCATCCTGTTTGCAGCTTGCCATTTTCGTCAAAATGATATCGACCTGTTCCATCATTTATCCAGCCAGTCTGCTTAGAACCATTCTGCTCGTAGAACCAGTCTGAATTTTTCTGTTTCCATCCTTCAGCATATGCAGTATTCTGCATTAACATAATAAAAATCAATATCCACGTCAATATGCCTTTGATTTTGCGCTTATTCACTGATTATCCCCCTCCTGAATCAATTAATTATTAGATCTTATATTAAATATAGCAATATTAGATAATACAGTCAAACAAATTTTAGTAAATATTCCCAAAATTATTAGGAGTTAATTTTTGTAAAGTCTATTGACTTTTTCTATAAATTCGTTCTAATCATCATTTACTAATATGCTTTCAGCAAAAATAAACCGATGTTCCCATACTATTATTAGATGGAACGTCGGTTTACCTTTTGTTTCTCTGCTATAATCCCTGTTTATTTTTCACAACTGATTTCATTACTCATATGAGCTATAAGTTTCGTTTTGTTATTAGTTTCTTTAACAAATGCAGCCCTCTTGATCACATCATTACCGAAACATTAGACTATCTACAGTGCTGTCTCGGCTTTCCAGTTCCCTTTAATCAGTTTGCCGCCACTTTTGCCCCTTTTTATAACATCAAAAAATGTGGGAAGCCGCAAAACATCAGGTTTTCCGGCTTCCCACACTAAAAAGGGGAGGATAAGTATTCACTCATCTTTGGTATACTCCTATTTTAAACAAAAAATGATTTTCTATACACTTCCCGAATCATTTATTTCCATTTTTATTTTTTCGTACCGTTTTTTATCCGTTTCTTCTAATTGTTTTAAAAGCCCCTCCAGGTAAATACGGTCAAGTTTGCGTTTTATCTTCCATTTCTGTCCATCCGGCTTCAGTGCCTTTTGCTCCAGTGCCGCCATCTCTTCCCGGCACTTAAAAATCCGGGCTTCCAGCCCCGTTATGCTCGGTCCTTTCATGATAGCCGGAAGGTCCAGCGTTCTCGTCAGAAATTCCTGCATGACGGTCTCCGCCATTTCATCATCCTGGAAAATCCGCCGGAAAAATTCCCGGCTCCCACGGTAAAAATCTTCCTGTTCCGACTCCCTCTCCCCTCCGCCAGTGACCAGAAAACCATGCTCAGAAGGAATCAGACACACAGCACCTTCCCTGACCGTCTCCAAGGAATAAGTCGACTCCCCTGTTCCATGTTTTTCCATAACTTCGCGGACAAGATCGTATAAATACCATCTCAGTTCATCCAAATCGTTTCACCTCTGATTCAACCTTTATTCCTGTCCATGATTCTGTCTCATGGCCCAATTCCTTATGATACCAATTTCTTATGACTCCAATCCCTTATTCTTCCATTTACCAATCCTGTAGAATATTACAGTCAATACCGCGCCCAATACCCAGGAGATCAGAAGGGATACCCAGATACACTCGTATCTGCCTCCCGGAAGTTCCGGCGTCTTTGTAAAATAAGCGATGCCGTATGCCAGCGGAACACGGATAAATACAGTCGTTACAATGGAAATCCACATGGGTGTCATGGTGTCGCCCGCACCTCTCATCACACCGGAGAGACTCTGCGTCACCGCCATGGCGATATAGCCAACTGCCAGAATCTTCATCATATTGGCACTCAGCGCAACAAGCTCCGAGGTATTGGTAAAGATCCCCATCAGATACTTGCCAAAAATCAGAATCAGAGCTGTGATCACTGCTGACGTTCCAGCAGCTATCATGGTTCCCTGCTTAGCGCCTTTATGTACCCGTTCAATCTCCTTTGCACCCACATTCTGGCCGGAATATGTGGTCATTGCCGTGCCAAAGGAGAAATTGGGCATCATGGCAAATCCGTCTACACGCATAATAATAACATTGGCCGCAATCACCATTTCACCGAAGCTGTTAGTCAGCGATTGAACCACCACCATCGCCATGGAGAAAATGGCCTGTGTGATACCGGACGGAAGCCCCAGCCGCAGGATCGTCATGATATTTTCCATATCCGGCTTGAGATATTGGAACTTCAGATCAAAGACATCCGTCATCCGTTTCAGTTTAAAGAAACAGAGGACCGCGGATACCATCTGCGCAATGACCGTAGCCAGAGCAACACCCGCCACCCCCATCTGCAGGCCCGCTACGAACCAGAGATCCAGAATGATGTTGATTACCGTTGCAATCAGCAGATAGATCAAAGCAGACAGCGAATCACCAAGACCTCTTAAGATACCGCAGAACATATTGTAATAGGCGACTCCCATGATTCCCACAATCAGAATCAGCAGATAGGAAGTACACCAGTCAATGATACTGGACGGTGTGTTCAGCATTTTTAAAAGGGGCCGGATTGTCACCGAACCGAATACCATAATGATCAGCGAGGCCGCCGCAGTCAAGGTAATGGTGCTCCCGATCGTCTTCGACAGATGCTCCCTGTCCTTTGCTCCAAAAAACTGTGATACCATGATACTGGTTCCCATCGATATGCCAATAAAAAGCACCAGCAGCAGATTTAAAATCGGGCTGGCACTTCCAACCGCCGCAAGGGCATTATCTCCTACATACTTTCCGACCACGATACTGTCTACCGTGTTATAAAGCTGCTGTGCGATGTTACCGATTAACATGGGAATCGTAAAAATAACGATCTGTTTCCATGGCTTCCCCACCGTCATATCTGTCTGCGCAAATAAAGCTTTTAACTTTCCACCCATACGTCCTACCAACTTCCTTCTCTTTCGAAATAAAAGCCTGATCCACACAACTCTGTTTTCAGGCGAATATCTTTATTATATCGAATAATAAAAGAAACTACAAGTAGTTTCCGGTTTTACAGTACAGTGCCTGCAACAGTCCGGCCTGCACTCCCGGCTGAACTGTTACCAGTCCCTGAATAATATGGCAGGGAGGAGCCGGTCAGCCCTGAAGCTACAGTAAAACCGGGACGTCAAGTACGTCTCCAGTTACCAATTGGATCATACTGCGAGATATATTACAGTGATAAGAAAAATAAAGAAAAAAGAAACGTTCCACAGATCACATTTCAATGGAGCGTTTCTTAAATATTATTTTCTATTTCATTATTCTCAGTACTGAGTTACAACTCCGCTATTTTCGTATTCTGCGCAGTTTAATCACCTGATGATCCTCATTTGCATGAGTCGGGAACAGGAACAGATCACCCTGCTTATTGGCAGCCAGATCATGGGCACGCAGATCGGAATTAAAGGTTCCCAGCTGCGCCACCATATTCATATCCAAATCGAACACAGTCAGATAACCCGCGCGCCCCACAACATAAATATACTCGCCATCAGTATCCACGCCGGAAGGCATTCCCATGTTATTACTGCAGTAGCCTACTACATTGCCGTCTGTATCAAATACATGCACAGCATCCTTTTCTCTGTCACAGATCCAGATATGATCCCGCGCATCTACACACAGTGCATGAACGATCAACATATCTCCCGGTGTGTCCTCATAAGGTTTTTCCCAGTCTCCCACACCGCCGAACGTCTTCCGGTAAGTACCATCCGCATTAAAGATATGTACGGCCCGGTTCCCATATCCATCCGCAAATATGTATTCACCACTGGATGTCATATCCACGTCAGTCGGCATGTTAAAGGGGCCCGCAACTCGTTTTACACGGCGCTGCGCCTCATAAAAAGCCCACATTCCTACTATGCCGAGGTAAGGCTCTGTGGGGAAAATCTTTCCATCTCTGCGCATCCTGGCCAGTGTCCCCATATCCATCCCTGTGTCACTGGGCTTTCCTGCTTCACCAAAATCACGAATCAGTGTTCCGTCCGTATCAAATTCGCGTACGATATGATTATGGGTATCCGTACACAGAATCGTGTTCTGCGGCGTATATTTAATAAAATGCAGGTAATCGCCCAGCAGTTCCCCTCCAAATCCTTTCATATACGTCCCATCTGGTGCCAGCTTCACGATCTGGCTGGGATTTCCGCGCATACCCAGATAGACATTTCCTTCCGGATCGGTACAGCCGCCCGCAATACTGGCATTGGCCACATTATCCGGTAAATTTCTCGCAAAATCAGAAATATACTCATAGGCAAACTCACCGCAGGAATATACTGTTTTCTGAATCTCATCTCGTCTGGAATCACAATGTAAAATCTTCATGGCTTTTCTTCCTCTTTTCTTTATTTCCTATTCCTCTACGTTCTACACTTCCACTTTTATAACAATTTTTCTCATACTGCATGGTTCTCCCACTGCACAATGCGGCTTATGTGCATCTTCCGGAGCCAGAATCACATATTCTCCAGGATGCAGAATCACCATCCCCTCATATTCAGGCCCTTCCCAATAGCCCATATCCTTTTCCGGATCGTAGTCTCCCTTTTCTGTAAGACCATCACGCCCCGTCACCCCGATCCCTTCCAGTCCATGAATCACATAATGAATATCAAAGTGACAGTCATGGGTTTCATAATCAATTCCAGCCGCCGGTTCTGTCTCATAGCTCTGTACTTGAACAATCACACCTGGGCATAATTCAAAGTTACCAATCGGCAGTTTTTCCAACCCCTCCCGCTTTAAAAAAGCGAATGCCTCCGTAAATTTTTCATTTTTCAGGTCATAACGATCCACATTACTAATTTTCTCAAATACCATGTTTTTCCTCCTCTTCTCCGTCTTTCAAAACGGCCTGTCACAGCTGATTAATCTCCCGTACTTTATGGCATGCCACAAAGTGATCAGGCATAACTTCTTCAAATAATGGCTGCCGTATCCGGCATTCTTCTGCTGCGTAGGGACATCTCGGTGCAAACCTGCACCCTGGCTTTGGATTGATAGGTGAAGACAGTTCTCCCTGCAGAAGAACCCGCTTCTTTTTCACATCGATATCCGGTACCGGTATGGCTGACAGCAGCCCTTTCGTATAGGGATGCATCGGATGGTCAAATAAGTCGTCTGAACTGCTCTTTTCCACCATACAGCCTACGTACATCACCAGAATATCATCGGAAATATGTTTCACCACCGACATATCGTGAGTAATAAACAAGTAGGATAAACGACTTTCTTCCTGAATGTCCTGAAGCAGATTGATGATCTGTGCCTGTATCGAAACATCCAGAGCTGATACAGGTTCATCACAGACAAGGAACTTAGGCCCGAGCACAAGAGCTCTGGCAATTCCGATCCGCTGTCTTCTGCCGCCGTCAAGCTCGTGAGGATAGGAGCAGGCAAACCGCCGTGCCAGCCCTACCTGATCCATCAGTTCGTAGACTCGCTTCCGCATTGTCTCCTTATCGCGGCTGGCATGGACAATTTTCAGGGGATCCATAATCAGTTCTTCCACACACATACGGGGATTTAAAGAGGCCAGCGGATCCTGAAATATCATCTGCATTTCTTTACACATCTCCCGCCGTTTTCTGGTTTTTAAATGGGTGATATCTTTTCCTTCAAATAAAACGGTTCCTTCCGTCGCTTCGATCAACCCCAGTACCACCCGGCCCAGCGTAGATTTTCCGCATCCGGACTCTCCTACCACCCCCAGTGTTTTCCCTGCTTTCAGTGTAAAATTCACACCGTCCACCGCATGCAAATCCCCTGTCGGCGTTTTGAAATATCGCTTCAAATTCTTTACTTCCAGCAAATCAGCCATTCGTCCTCACCTCCCCGTGAGCCATTTTCGCCTCTTCCAGGTGAAAACAGCGGACTTTATGACCGTTCCCTGTATCTGATAGTTCCGGATGACATTTTTTACATATATCATCCGCATAAGGACAGCGCGGATGAAAACAGCATCCTTCAGGCAGTTTTGCCGGATCCGGCATCAGACCGTCAATGGGGCTCAGCCTTTTCTCCTTCCGCGTCAGCGATGGAATGGAACGGAACAATCCCATCGTATAAGGATGAGATGTCTCCTTAAAGATATCGCCGAGAGAGCCATATTCCACAATCTCTCCGGCATACATGACAGCCACTTTCTGACAGCACTCCGCTACAATCCCCAGATCATGAGTAATGAGCAGGACGGACGTTTTTAAGCGGTTCTTTAAATCGTTGATCATCTCCAGGACCTGAGCCTGTATTGTTACATCCAGAGCGGTTGTCGGCTCGTCCGCAATCAGAAGTGCCGGACTGCATGCCAGTGCCATAGCAATGACCACCCGCTGCTTCATTCCTCCGGAAAGCTGGTGGGGATAATCGGTACTTCGCTCCGGCCCGATTCCCACCATTTTTAACATATCGAGGCTTCGCTCTACGGCTTCAGCCCGGGAACACTCCATATGGAGGCTGATGGTCTCAACGATCTGGTCTCCTACCCTCATAACCGGATTGAGAGCTGTCATAGGGTCCTGAAAGATCATGGAAATTTCATTTCCCCGAAGTCTTCGCAAAGCCGCCTGATCCATGGTCACCACGTTTTCTCCCTTATAAAGAATCTCACCGCCCACAATTTTCCCCGGAGGATTGGGAATCAGGTTTAATATCCCCAGCGCTGTCGTCGTCTTTCCAGCTCCGGTCTCCCCTACCAGTCCCAGCGTCTCGCCTTCCTCCAGAGACAAATCGATACCATTTACTGCCCGAAACGTTGCCTGTTCCGTTATGTAATGAATATTTAAATCATTAATTTCCAGTAAACTCATGTAATCTCCTCCCCCTACTGTTTCAGCTTGGGATCCAGCGCATCGCGCAGACCGTCACCCAATAAGTTGAATCCCAGCAGAGTCGTCATAATCGCCAGCCCCGGAAAAATTACCAGAGGCCAGAAATCACGGATATATGCGCGGCCGCTGCTTAAGATGGCGCCCCACTCAGGTGTGGGCTCCTGAACCCCCAGTCCGACAAAGCTCAAGCTGGAAATTGTAAGAATTGCCATACCAACTTTTAAAGAGGCATCCACAATCAATGGTGCAATTGTATTAGGCAGAACGTGATGCACAATGATATATGCATGACCGGCGCCTCCTGCCCTCGCAGCCTCAATATACTGCTCATCCCGTATGGTCATAACCGTAGACCGAAGAATTCGTGCGCCTCCAGGTATACTGGCAAGTCCGACAGCGATTCCGGTATTCAGTAATCCGGTACCGAGAGCCGCTGAGATCGCAACTGCTAAAAGCAGACCGGGAATGGACATAATGATATCTATTACCCGCATGATAACCGTATCGTAAATTCCTCCGAAATATCCTGCCACCGCCCCCAGCACGGTTCCTATTACCAGAGAAATCACAACTGCTATCAACGCCACGATTAAGGACACCCGGCCCCCGTATAGAATTCGGGCCAGAAGATCGCGGCCGTACTGATCCGTACCAAATGGATGAGCCAGACATGGATAGACAAACCGGTCACTGAATGACTGGGCACTGTAATCATACGGAGTTAGAAAGTTTGCAAATATAGTGGCAAAGAGAACGACAGCCACCAGGATCAGCCCTACGATGGCAAGTCTGTTTTTAAACAGACGGTGTATCACATCGCGCCACTGGCTGTGTTTACGAGTCAGCCCTTCCAGAGACTGTATGTATGTTTCTTTTTTCTTTTTTCCGGACATTATGACCCCTCCTTTACTGCAGCTTTTCTCTTCTTTCCTGACACGTACTGCGAGCGGATTCTGGGATCAGCAAACGCATAGCACAAATCTACGATCAGGTTCATGATACAAATAAAGAATGCAAGAATTAAAACACAGGCGTTAATCACTGGATAATCCCGGCCGGAGATACCGGTCAGAAGATAGGAACCGAGCCCTGGCATATTAAAAATCGTTTCAATAACCACGGATCCCGCCATCACAGTTCCTAACTGCATGCCTACCACCGTCAGAATCGGAATCACGGCATTGTGCAGCGCATGACGCCAGATTACTGTATTTTCCCTGCAGCCCTTTGCTCTGGCCGTCCTGATATAATCGGAACGGATTACCTCCAGCATGGACGATCGGGACATACGGGCCACATTGGCCACAGTTCCCATGGAATTTGCCAGGACTGGAAGCACCATATACCTCCAGTTTCCCATTCCGGTGGCCGGCAGCCATTTTAACTTCAGTGCAAACACGATAATGCAGATAAGAGCCAGCCAAAAGTTAGGCATGGCCGCGAAAAAAAGAGAACCTGCCGTGACGCTGTAATCCATCGCTGAATACTGTTTTGTGGCGGATATTACTCCGAATGGAACGCCGATCAGTGTGGTGACAATTACACTCAGCACGCCCAGCTTTACGGTGATGCCAATACGGGAAATAATTTCTCCACTGACCGCATGCCCATATGTATAGGAATTACCAAAATCAAATTTTGTGACAATGTTCACAATGTAACGGATATACTGTACAAAAAACGGTTGGTCCAGCCCCAGCTCATGTTTTAAGCTGGCGTATGTTTCCGGTGTATACCCGCTGGCTCCCAGCATGGACATAACCGGATCCCCCGGCGCAAAGTAACTGATACTGAAAACGATCAGCAGCACGCCGAGGCAGACTGGTACGATCCATAAGATGCGTTTCAAGATATATTTAGCCATTTTGTCAACCTCGTTTCACTTCCTGTTATTTTAGAGTAACGTAACGCAGGTTTGCACTTACCGCGCTGTGCAGGCTGACGCTTTCGATCTTCTCCGGATTGTAGGCTACAGCGTCCACTGACTCGTAAAGCGGGATAATCATGGCATGATCATGAACGTACTGCTGAAGTTCTGCATATTTCTCCTTGCGTACATCATCATCCGTCGTATAGTTTGCTTCTTTGTAAAGTGTCACAAACGTTTCATCTGAAATAGCGGCAAACGGGAACGTCGCCAGTTCTGCCGGAAAGAAACGAAGAGAAATATACGGTTCCCCGCACACGGATCCTGTATCGGAATCCTGGAAATTCAAGTCTGTACCTCCCTCTGTCAGCCACGCCGAAAAAGCGGTTGGAAAGTCGGTGAAGTTCATCTGAAGATTGATACCCAGCTGCTGTAAGTAAAACTGAATTACAGTGGCTGCGTTGGTCTTTACCGCCTGATCCACAGTTGTCATATTCAGTGTGAAGTTCACGGTTGATCCGTCTGCCGCATATCCCGCTGCCTCCATGTACTGTTTTGCCTTCTCCGGATCATACTCATAAGCACCGGTATCTTTGTAGTATGGGCTCACAGATGTAATAATGGAACTCGGTACCTCTGCCAGTTCCCCACGGGCTGATTCCGCAACATCCTGCCAATTTACGCCGTAGGCAATTGCCAGACGCACATTCTCATCCTTCATGTACTGATTATTATTATCCAGTGCCAGAAGGATATTTTCGCCTTCATGAGTCGTCATAACTGCAATCTTATCATCGGCCAGCGCACGGCTGTAATCACTCTCTGCGATGTTAAGCGCCAGATCGATTTCTCCGGTCTCCAGAGCCATATACATGGCGGAGTCTTCCGCATAATGATTGATTTTAACTGTGTCTGCACCTGAAAAATCACCCCAGTAATTATCACGGCGTTTCAGCGTCACGTAGGAGTCTGTGACATATTCGGCGACTTCATAAGGTCCGGAACCATTGGGTGCATTAAGCCACGGATCAATGTTGTCAAAACCAGTTTCCTCACACCAGGACTGATCGAGCAGATATACGACACCCATATTGATAATACCCGGGCCGAATTCCTGAGTATTTGCCAGATATACAGTAAAGCCGTCTTCACTTACATAAGAATTATCCCAGTCAACCGTCGCATAGTACGCAGCCTGGTTGGTCCCTCTGTCCACCAGAGTCTTTATGGAGAAGAGAACATCTTCACCGGTCATCTGATTCCCGTTTGCAAAGTAAACATCGTCCCGGCACTCCATCACAAAGGTTGTACCGTCTTCTTCGTAATACCAGTTTTTTAAGATATCGGAGAATGGATTGTTCTCTTCGTCATAATAAAACAAATAGTCGTAAACAAGGTAACAGCCCCAATGACATACTTCATTTTCACTTCCCGGCATAAATGTTCCAAGCACATTAATTGTACCCACATTCAGAGTCTTTTCTCCCCCGCCTTCACCCGATTTTGCTCCGGCTTCCGTTCTGGTGTTTCCGCCGGATGCCGTCGTACCTTCTCCTGTATTCCTGTTCCCTCCTCCGCACGCCGTCATACTCATAACCAGCGCTGCCGCAAGAAGTAATACCCCCAGTTTTTTCATTGTAAAACTCCTCCTTTTATATTTGCTTGATTTATTCAGCAAGACACTAAGCCTTCTGCTTTCTCTTCTTAATACCGGTCCGTCTCTTTATACGTCTCATATGGCTTCGGCAGCTTCGGTTCACTCTCCGTCATGCCATCCACGCGGTACTGCCAGTGATAGGAAGTCGGTGCATTGGCCAGATTTTCCGGCGCCCGGTCTTCTGCAAACGGAAGATTGGAGCAAAACATGGCATCCAGCCGTATACCATCTGTTGCAAAGCGTTCCTCGGCAAAACGAACCCAGTCGCTGCCGCAGGGAAAACGTATCATATCATACTGATGCAGATGAAGAATCTTCCATAGTTTTCCTTCCTTGATACAATCCGCCCCCAGCCGCCAAATAGCACATTCTGCCTGATAGGCCTTTCCCTCTTTCGTCCTGGAAGTGAGAAGTTCTCTTTCTTCCGTAACCGCTGTTCCCAATTCTCCCGCATCTGAATCCAGTCCCAGAACAAACCACATACCTCTAACAGTTTTTCCATCCGCCGCTGCCTCAATTACTGGTGTAACCGGAAGCAACAGTGTAAACTTACCTGCAATATGATCCTTCTGATAATAGGTCGCCACCTTTTCTCTCGTGCAATATCTGCCGGAAGCGCCGATTTCTATGCTTATATCCTCCGACTGCGACCATAGCTCGTCCATAATCTGCCCGCCCTCTCCTGCAAACAGAAGATGACAGTATGTTCCTATTAAATTTTCTATTTCCGCCCTTGCCTCCAGACGGCGCAGGCGGATTTCTGCAGAATCATCCATAATCCTCTCCTCCTAAAATGCGATGCACACAGGAGATGGAATCTTACAGCCAGCCCCTGTATAAATCAGTGTTTCTCCCTCAACACGGAAAAGATCAGGATACCCCTGAAACTGATAAGCCACCACCAGAAATTTGCCATCCGGTGTAAAATTAATATCTCTTGGCATCTCACCCTCCGTCTTTATCACAGAAATAAGCGTAATTCTGCCTGTTTCCGTATCCACACCGTAAATTGAAATGGAATCTTCCCGGTTTTCTCTCCCCATACCGCGGTTACTGACCGCCAGAAGACGTCCTCCCGGACACAGCCGTATGGCGGCAGGTTCCGTTTTTCCCTTCATATCCGGAGTCCGGACAGAGATGGTCTGCACATGAGTAAGTATCCTTTTACTGTCCGGTGCAAAATAGTAGACCGATACTTTTTCATCATCCTGTCGGTTTACATAGAGAAATCTGCCGTCTTCGCTGAATACCATATGCCTTGGGCCGGAGTGAGCCTCCAGTTCCTCTTTCCAGACAAGCCTGTATTGATTTTCGCAGTCATAAATATAGATACTTCCCCCAATCAATTCCAGTGCTGCCAGATATCTGCCTGCGGGTGATTTCATTACACAGTGAAGAAAGGGTCCCACCGGAGTTGTATCATGAGCCTTTACACAGGCCAGCCGCTCACCGATCCTTCCATCGTCCTGTCTCCTGAAAGCAGCCATTGTGCCTTGATAGAAATTGCTGACGTAGATTTCCGCGCTGTTATCGTCGCAATACACGAAGCAGGGACGCTGACCTCCTGTAACCGCCCAGTTCAATTCTTCAAATTTCCCATCGCTTATGTCATAGGCCGTAATGCCTCCGCTTGCCCTTCCCTTAAATGTCATCCCTTCGCTCAGTACATAAAGATTCCTTCTGTCCTTCGAAATTGTTAAATACCCCGCATGATACATGGGCATTGTATCCAGCACATGAATCTCTCCGGTTGCTGCATTGAGTCTAATCCGGTAAATCCCCCTGCTTCCACCGGTTGAAGCAGTACCCACAAAGCCTGTATAACCATGCAAAAAAGCCTCTGCCATTCTATCGCTCCTCTCTGATTAATACTCTGATTTTAACACATAATTTTTCATTCACTTTTTGCTTATGCATTTTTGCTGTTTTTATATCTTCACCGACATATTTATTATCTATTTTTACTTATACCATGTCTGGACGCTCCTGTAAAATTCCAAAACCGGAATAGAAAGTATAACTTTTGGATTATGCTTGTAGCAGAATAAAAAAAAGCCAGATACCAGAAGCCTTTTCCTCTGACTCCCGTACCTGGCATAGTACTTTCAAGCTGATTTTCCATCTGCTTTTACTCTGCATTCAGTCAATTCCATGCCCGATTTTCCTCTGCTCCAGATCGCTGTTTAAGGCAATCTGGTTTTTTAAAAAGCGTTGCGTCACAAACTGAATAAAATCCTGGTTCTCAGCTGTGTAATAATGATCTTTTCGGGTCACCAGTGTTACACTCGCCTTTACCTCACAGTCCCTGATAGGAATAAAGCAGATTCTGTCGGCCGGATCTGAATTCTCCTGCTTCATCTCCACAGATTTATTTTCCTCAAACATCGGCATGCAGAACACACCTCCCAACCCTTTTCTCGCTGCCGAGAACAGGACCTCCCGCTCATCCAGTTTCAGCAGATTGCAGCTGATTCCGGCATTCTGAAAGATCTCCATGCCTGTCTCAAATGTCCTGGCGATGTTGCTGCAGAATAGCAGCTGACCATTTAAATCTTTAAGGTCAACACTGTTCTTTCCCCAAAACGGATGAGTGTTATTCACTGCTATATAATACCTTCCTTCCATAAGATCCCGGTTTGTTAAACGGCTGTCAAGTATTTCCCCCAGATTCAGTCCGGCATCTGCGTCACCGCTGGCCAGCATTGCATGAATCCGGTCTGTATCACAAAACTTCAGTTCCACCTCGCACTCCGGATGGATTTTCTTATAATCGTCCAGCATATTTCTCAACACGCCGAAGCCTGAGGCGATCACCATGCGCCGATTATTGCGGTTTGCGATTTGCCTGGATTTTAAAGTTCCCTCTTCCAAAAGGGAAAACGCGCTGTTAACGTATTCCAGGAAACAGCGCCCCGCCTCCGTCAGTTCAATGCGGTTCCCTTTCCGTTCAAATAACAGAAAATCCAGTTCTTTTTCCAGTCTGGCAATCGCCGTGGATAATGCCGGCTGGGACACATATAGTTTCTTCGCCGCTTTCGTAATATTTTCCACAGCAGCTACCTCTCTAAAATAGTTCAGGTGCAGCAGTTCCATTTCGTTCCTCCCTTCTCTTTCGAATTCCTCGTAATTTCTATTCTTACTGTCTGCGGTATAATTTGTTATTTATAGTAAGCATATCACAGTTTATACCTTTTTCACAATCACAAAACAGGCCGGCACAGAAAAATTCCCTTTCTGTACCGCCCTGTTTTCTCATACAATATTTTCATACTATAACCGGATGATCCTTCAGTTAAATTCTGCTGTTCCGATATTCGTTCGCCGATATCCCCTCCAGCTTCTTAAAAACCTTGGAAAAATGCGCCACATCCATGAATCCCACCTCTTCCGAGATATCGCCGATCCTCAGAGACGGGTCCTTTAACAGCTTCTTGGCCTCTTCGATCCGGATGTGGTTTAAAAGTTCGGAAAAGCTTTTCCCAGTATGGCCGTTCAGCAGCTTACTCAAATGCCACTGGCTGACATACGTCTTTTCCGCCACTTCAGCCAGAGTGATCTTCTGTGTATAATTCTCCTCCATGTATTTGAGCGCCGTCTTTACAATAAAGCTTCCGGCATTATGTTCTGATGAATCTTCATTACCACCGGCACCCGGCGCCGCATTCCCTTCCGGTTCTGCCGCCGTAGTACTTGAGACTTCCGCCGTGTTCTGCGTCTTTAAAGCATGTTCCTGTTCCTTTCGTTTGTTCAGCGTATCCGCCATGAACTGAAGCGCTTCCTTGATCTCATCCATATTGGATGGCTTCAGCAGGAAACGATTCACCCCCAGGCGTATGGCCTTCTGCGCATAATCAAAGTCCCGGTAACCGGTCAGGATGGCAATCATCATCTCCGGAAACTCCACACGGAGCGCCGCAATCATGGACAGCCCATCCATTCCTGGCATGGAAATATCCGTAAAGATAATATCCGGCCGCAGCTTTCGGATTATCTCCAGCCCCTCTAAGCCGCTGCAGGCGGTCGCTGTCACTTCACAGCCATAATCCGCCCACGGCACCACCTTGGAAATACCTTCTACTATAATCGGTTCATCGTCTATAATTACCACTCTATACATCTGCTTCCCACTCTTCCCCGAACGTCATTTTATAAACGCGCTTTTGCTATCAGTATACCATACTTCCGAGTTTTTATCACCCCTTAACAGCTCCTGCCGTCATTCCCTTGATAATATACTTCTGAAGGAAGATATAGACAATCAGAATCGGAATAATAACCAGTGCCACGGAAGCGGCCATGAGGCCGAAGTTCGTTCCTTCATTGGAAGTCAGTTCGTTTAACAGACGCGTGATTGCACGGTGCTGCGGAAGACGCAGCAGGAACATCTGGGTAAACAGATCGTTATAACTCCAGAGGAATGAAAAGATCGCCACTGTCGCAAAGGATGGCTTTGCAAGAGGTACTACGATCTTATAAAAGATCTGGAAAGGATTGCAGCCTTCCAGGTAAGCCGACTCCTCAAGTTCTATGGGGAGACTGCGCACATAGCCTGTCAACACCACGATGGCAAAGGACATATTGCCTGCTACCTGCGGAAGAATCACGCTCGTTAAGGACAGAGCCAGACTCTCCGTATTGACCATATGAATGGAACTCAGCATGCGGTATACCGGGATGATTGTGGAGAATACCGGAAACATCATACCAGCCACTACCAGTGAATTAAGCGGTTTCCGAAGCTTGAAATCGTAGCGTACCAGACCGAATGATGCCATACCGGCCAGAACAATGACAATCACTGCCACCGAAGTAGAAATTATCATACTGTTGCGGTATGCACTGAAAATACTGAGGCGTTCAAATGCAGTCCGGTAGTTAGCCAGTGTAAACATCGCTCCTGTAGGAAGTGCAAAGGAATTCGAAAGGATCTCGCCCTTCGCCTTAAAGGAGTTGATGATGACCCAGAAAATCGGATAAATCGTGGTAAGTGCCCAGAAGCCCAGAACAATGTAGATGACTACACTTCCCAGCGATATTTTTTTCCCTCTGTTCATGATGAATCCCCTCCTAATAATCTTTTTCTTTGAAAATTGTATTGACCACCTTCGCCGTCACAATTCCCAGAACTACGATCAGAACTGCTATGGCAGAACTGTAATCGACATTTTTGGTATTAAAGGTCTGGTAGTACATGTATGTGCCGGTCAGCCATGTCTCACCCAGCGGAATTCCTTTCGGGAACATGGTCCATGGAAGGTCAAATACCTTTAATGCGCCGGTAACGCCAAGAACCACGCAGGTACACATAACATTGTGAAGCAGCGGAATGGAGACATATCTTACTTTCTGGAATCCCGTTGCCCCATCGATAGCGGCAGCCTCATAAAGTTCATCGGAAATATTATTGAGTCCCGTGATCAAAATCACAAAATAGAATCCCACATACTGCCACATAACAGGCAGCATCATCGTAATGAGCGCCAGTTTCTCCCCTTTCCAGTCGATGAGTTCGGTGACGCCGAAACTCTCTAACAGCTGATTCACCATGCCCTTGTCGTACAGGAAGATCAGATTGAACATCAGACCTAACGCTGTTGCCGAAATCACGATGGGGAAAAAGTAGACCGTCCGGAAGAATTTTGCTCCATGGCTGATATTGTCAACCAGAAGTGCCAGGACAATGGCGATTCCAACCTGGCCGACGATGGTGACCACCATCATGAGGATTGTGTTTCTGACTGCTACACGCATGTTTTCGTCCTGGAACATGGTAACATAGTTGGTATACCATGGATCATTCCAGCCTTTGCTGGCGGCTCCCAGTTCCGTAATCTGCTTAAAACTGTTCAAGATGTTCTGTATAAATGGATAGTATAAGAAAATTGCCATAAAGGCGAACGCCGGAACCAGAAAAAGGAACAGCGGCTTTTTGTTTTTATAGATATTTGCTCCCATATTCTCACCCTATTTTCCGTAAAAAAGCCAGAGACGAAAGGCCATTACGTCTCCGGCTTTCAATTGACAGTTATTTAGTTTGCGTGGTAAATCTCCAGGCCTTCCTTCACAGCATCCTCTGCTGATACCTTGCCTGTTACGATCTGCGGCATGCCGTCGAATGTTGACGTTCTGCATTCGCCCTGGAAAATATCCTGAACAGCCGGTGTTAAGGATGTAACGCCGCTCATCATATCCATTGCCTTCACCTGCAGGGAGTTAAACTGGCTCTGGTCTACTTCCGGTGCTTCTTTCAGTGCGGAAGCCGTATGCTGTGCGAAGATCGGAACGATTTCGTTAGATGTCATGTATTCTACAAAGTTTACTGCTGCATCTCTCTTTTCCGGATCATCCCATGCCTTCTTCGTAATATAGTAGCCCATGGACAGACCGCCGATTAAATCAGTTGCTTTTCTGTCGCCCTGGCCAGGTACGTAGGTTACGGTAAATTTGTCAAGTTTCTCTTTATCCAGTGTAGCCGGATCATTCGGGTCTGACTGGCATGCGCCTGCGATTCCGCCAACCTTCCAGGAACCGTCGATTAAGAAAGCTGCCTTATCTTCTGTGAAAGCAAGGAACGTATCATCGTCAGTTGCTGATAATGTGTTCTTCGGGAAATACTCTTTTTCATATAAGTCTTTGATATCGTTAATACCTGCCACCCATGACTGTCCCTGTGCGTCATCAACCGTTTCCGGAATATCACAGTGGTTTGCCGGGGTGTTGTGATTGAAGATGGCGTATTCCCACCAGTAATGCGGAATGTTGCCGAGAGCTGCTGCGATCGGGCTGTAGCCTGCCGCTTTGATCTTCTCACAGTCTGCAAGGAACTGATCCCATGTGTAATCCGGTCCCGGTACTTCTACCCCTGCGGCGTCCAGAACAGTCGTATTGACAAACATTGCCTCCCAGAAACCATTTACCGGTACTGCGTATTTCTTTCCGTCGACGAGAGACGCGGCGATTAAATCATCGTTCATGTTGGACGCGTACTCCGGATACTCCTTCCGGATATCATCGATGGACATAACCTTACCGGCTTCGATAAAGGAGTTGGCGTCTGCGCCGTTAAACCAGAACAGTACGTCCGGCTCGGAGCCCATCTGAAAATCGCTTGCCACACGGGCCTTTACCGTCTCATCTGAAACTGCGGAAGAATCGTTTACGGTGTTGCCGGTAGATGCTTCCCAGTCCTTTACTGCCTTCTGGTAGTTCGGTGCATTTCCATCCTCACCGGCAAAGGTTGTCATTACGTTTAATGCCACTGCCTTTTTTGCTTCTGTCGGGGCCTCCGTCTTAGCTTCGCCCTCTGTCTTGGCCTCAGTTCCCGCCTCTGTCTTCGGAGCTGCTGTCGTATCAGCAGTGGACTGCTTGGAACAGCCGGTAAATACGGTTGTGGTCATGGCTCCTGCCAGTAATAATGCCATTGTTCTTTTCTTCATATCAATACCTCCTGTTTTTTATAGGTAGTGTCAAGTCTGACACTCCGTTTTTTATTAAAAACCTCGTGTTTCCAAGGATTACACCACTTTTTTAAAATAAAAAAGCAATGACCTCCCCTTTTTGGTATAATGTAATCACCACAAAAACATCACAACCAAAGGATTGATCATTGCTATGGATAACATTATACTCTATTTACTTACTGTAATTCAAGAACAATACAAAACTATTTGCTGGCTCCTGAACTTCATCTGCAGATATATCCCTCTCAAGCAGTGGGCCTTCGATGATTCCCACTCCCCTAAATACCACAAATTTACCACTGACCGCCTCCCTGTCATCAAGCCTTTCATCAAACAAGACTGGCAGTTCCTACTGGAATACTACCTCTGGAAGTATGGTAAAACCGTCAGGTCGGTCCAGCGGCGCAACGGGAAATCCGTTCCCGAGGATACCGTCTGTCCCCTCTGTGGCGCTCCCCACCACTATCTCTATGATAATAATGGCGGCAACGGACAGTACCAGTGCAAGGTCTGTGGACAGACGTTTGTCACTGGGGAGGTTGTTACCTCCCCAGTCCGTTTCGTGTGCCCTTACTGTGGACACACCCTTGTCCCGAAAAAGGACCGGAGGTTCTTCCGCATCCACAAATGTGTCAATCCAAAGTGTTCCTTCTATCTGCATAACCTCTCCAGGGTTGAGAAAAAACATCTGGATGAGGATCACGGTAAAAATAAATACAAGCTCCATTACCTCTACCGGGAATTCACCGTGGATTTCTTCCGCATAAGCTTAGACTCCCTGCCTAAGAACGCTTCCTCCCTGAAATTCTCTAAGCACAACGCACACATCATGTCCCTGTGCCTTACCATGCATGTCAACCTCCAGCTTTCCCTCCGAAAAACTGCCCAGGCCTTAAACGATCTCTATGGCATCCGGATTTCCCACCAGCAGGTTGCCAACTATGCCAGGACAGCCGCCCTTGTCATCAAACCCTTCGTTGACCACTATGAATACCCGAAATCTTCCGTATTCACTGCCGATGAGACCTATATCAAGGTACGCGGTATCAAAGGATACATCTGGTTCATCATGGACGCTGCCTCACGCTCCATCCTCGGATACCAGGTTTCAGACAACCGATCGGTCGGACCCTGCATTCTCGCCATGCGCATGGCGTTCCAAGGCCTAACGAAACTCCCTGAGAAGTTCCGGTTCATTGCCGATGGGTACAGCGCCTATCCGCTGGCCGCCCTGCAGTTCGCTCAGGAGCTGGGGGAAGGCTTCAAATTTGACATCACCCAGGTAATCGGACTCACAAACGACGATGCCGTCTCCAAGGAGTTCCGTCCCTACAAGCAGATGATCGAACGGCTCAACCGTACTTTTAAATCCACTTACCGGGTCAGCTGCGGCTACGATAATTACAACGGCGCAAACGATAACGTGGCACTCTGGGTCGCCTACTACAACTTCCTGCGTCCTCACAAGCACAATCATTATCAGGTGCTCAATAAAGTCGATATGCTGGAAGACGCAGACAACATGCCCGGTAAATGGCAGCTCCTGATCCTGCTCGGACAGCAAACCATCCTCCATCTGCAGGAACAGCTGGCGGCTGGCTAAATCTGTTCTTAGATTCCAAGCCAGAGGGACAAAACGCAGCCATCCCGAAGGGACCTGCCCTTGATGGCACGCCAAACCAATGCTACCATGCTGTGACTACGACGGTGAAATGTTATCTGTTCTTGAGTTCTTCGCCGTCGGTAAGACGTTCAGAGCATTGTTTTGGCGTGCCGTCAAGGGTGGCGGGAACTGCCGATTTCTTACATATCTGCAATTTTCAAGGTTCTAATGTTGCCAGTTCACCCGGCTTCGGGTTTTCATAATTCACTTGACACTACCTTTTTATACACCCTTTGCATTCCTGCAATTTGTATACCTTATGTCATTATTATCGCTGATTCGGTTGCAAAAATGAATAACCAGTTATGCCATTTGTTGTATTTTCTTGTTCACTTATCACAGAACAAGTTCAGACAAATGAATTCCGGTCCGATTTTACACTCAGGGTGGGATCGGACCGGGTACCATTTATCTGAACCTGTTCGCCATTACGCCTGTTACCGTGCCGCAATGGTAAGACGCGCAATGACATGCTGTTCATCATCTTTTTCAATTGTAAGGCCGCAGGGTTCTCCATAAAGAATCCTCAGGCGCTGATTCACATTGGCAATGCCAAGATTACCGGACGGTTCCCGGCTGAAATCGTATTCCGGAGAAAGCAGACGGCATATCTTCTCTTCCTCCGCGGGTGTCAGGGTCCCGTCGTTTACAATTTCCAGGTAGAGATACCCCTCTTTCTCATAGCCGCGCAGGACAACGGTTCCCCGCCCGCTGGGCCTTACGCCGTGCTCGATGGCATTTTCAATCACAGGCTGCAGAATCAGCCTGGGCACCTCATACTGCATAATGGATTCATCCAGTTCCTTGACTACAGTCAGGCGCTTGCCGAATCGTTCGGAGTTAATGTACAAATAAGCATTTACATAGATCATCTCTTCTGACAACGGCACCAGGGTTCTCTTCTTCCGGTCCATGGCCGCGTCCATCAGCGTCGCAAGAGCCTCGATCATGCGGGATACCTTTTCATTTCCTCCCAAACGGGCTTCCCAGTTGATGATCTCCAGCGTGTTGTTCATAAAATGAGGGTTAATATGGGACTGGAGCGCCATGATTCTGGCATCACGCAGTGCAATCTCCTCCTCGTAAATATGGTCAAACTGGTACTTCAGCCGCTCGGACATCTGGTTAAAGGACTCCATCAGATACTTAAATTCCAGGTTTTCCGGTGCTTCTTTAATCTGGTATCCGAGGTTTCCCGTTTCGATCTGATCGGCTCCCTCCATCATCACCGTAATCGGTTTCGTAACATTCCGGTTGAACACACGCAGCAGAATCAAAAGCAGAGGCACCAGAAACAGAAGCATGCCTGCGATGACAAAGGGATATCCATAAAACGGAGCCTGGATAATACTCTTGTCCACCTGCATCAGCACCGACAGAGTAAAGTACTCCTCCTTCTGCGTATCGTAAACGTACATATTTCCATTTCTGCGGCTGTAGCCTGTCTGAGATACATCACTGTCTTTTGGTATCTTTTCCTCCATGTTCTCCCCCTTTAACAGGATGGTCTGGCCGTCGAGCCGGACAAGAACATTTTCCCCCTGCGGAGAATCGATGAGAGGTCCAAAACAGTATGATGTGTTCAGGCGCATAATCAGCGCCCCGAACGGATAATACGTATTATCAAGCAGATTCCTGACCATATAAATCCGGCCGTCTATATTGATGTAGCCTAAAGCGGTATCCAGCGTGGACAGAAACTCTTTGATCCTTTCATGGTCCTCTCTCCAGTAGGTCTGCACCTGCTGATAGGTACCGCCGGCCGAATTATTATAGACGCTGCAGTTCATGCGTTCCGGTTCCTCGTAGCACCACAGGATGGTGGTGGAAAAGCATTGGTTCTGGCGGTATTCTTTATTTAAGTAATCATTGCTCACAGTATACAGTCCGCCGTAGCTTCTAATGCCGCGGCTGTATTCCCGCCATGCTTTCTCCAGCGTCTGATCATACGTCGCCTTCCTGGACGCACTGATTCCGTAATTCAGCCGTTCCACACAGATCTGTCCGTCATAGACTACCTGGTCCACAATCCCCTGTGCCACAGTCCCGTAGCGGTTGCTCAAAATATAATAGCCCGCCACTCCAATAATCAGGCAGAACGGGAGGAACCAGCACATCAGCATGATCCCTATCATGCGCCATTTCATGGAAATTTTATCTTTATCTTTTTTCTTCATGCCAGCCCCCTCGCCGTATCAACGGCTTTTCCCAATTTTCAATGTATCTACTATATCACAAAAAGGAGGGGGGCGGCAATAGAATAACTGGCCCGCCGTTTCTTTCCTTCTACTGATAAGCCTGATGAATCAGACCGGTATGGGCGGAAAAGACAGGAGGCAGCAGCAAGGATTTTTATATAAATTTTATATTTCATACTTTTTTTATATGCTGTCTAAAATTTATTTACATCTTCTACAAACTTACTTCATAAATCGACCGTATACTATAACCATAGACAAGAACAATACTTGTTTAATAAAAAGACTTTTTTTCATAACTCGCCGGTGAAACCCACATTTCACCGGCTCCTCCCTTTTCAGGGGCTTTTTTTATTTGAAGCCAAAAAAGGCGTCTCTATTTATGAATACACTCCATAAAAGAGACGCTCTTTTAGTTATTCGTGATTTTTATAGCAAGCCCGGCAAATGTGTCTGGAACAATGACAGAATACAGACAAATACCAGTGCTGCAACTCCCGTTACAAAGCCTCCAATCGTCCATGCACGTATTGTATCCTCAACGGATATTTTATAAAAACGGTTAATTGCCCAAAATCCGGAATCATTTGGAAGAGATAATCCGATCCCTCCTGCACAGATTGCAATACCGCAAAGAACCGGTGATATTCCGCTGGCGGCAATCAATGGCGCAAACATGGAGGAAGTTGTAATCAGCGCAACTCCTGTTGATCCCTGAGCGCAGCGCAGAATCTGGGCAATGATAAAGCACAGCACCAGAACCGGAATATGAAATTGCGACAGCGATGTGGCTATATAATCAGCGATTCCCGTTGACTGAAGCATCTTTCCAAAGGCTCCGCCAGAACCGGTGATGAGAAGTACCAGACCTACCTGGCCCGCCGCATCATTCATCACATCCCCTACCGGCTTCTGAAGATACGGAAGAGAAACCAGCGCAGCATAAATCACACCGATCAGCATCGCAATATTTTTATCGCCGATAAAATTTAGTATTTTAATGATTGTTCCGCCCTCTGGCAGAATCATCGGGCCAAAGCTTCCCAAAAGTATCAGCATAATCGGAACCATAAGAATCGATACCGCTACGCCAAAACCCGGAACCTTTCTACTGGCAGCCGATGTTTCGCTTTCTTTTTCAAAATCTTCGATATCCTCAAATGCATATTCATGATGATTTTTCCGATCCTGCCAATCGAGAAATCTGCCATAGCCGAGGCCGCCTACAAGGGTACCAAACAGTCCCGCCAGTGCGGCATAGAGGAAGAATACCCCATAATCCAAATGGAGATTTTCCGCAACCGCCATGGGATTGGGTGTCGGTATTACCATCGCACCGGTCGCAACGGTGGCACAAACAGTGGCACAGCACAGGGAAACGATTGATACCTTCGTTTTCTTTGATATGACGCGGACCATAGGTGCATACATTATATGTACAACGTCTCCGAACACAGGAATTCCAGTGATAAATCCTGCCATCGCCACCGCAATTCTGGATTTTGAGCCATTAAACTTTTTCAGAAAAGTATCCGCAATGACTTCAATTCCTCCGGACTCGTACAAAAATCTTCCCAGCATTACTCCCAGACCGATAATGACACCAATACTCCCCAATGTATTGCCAAAGCCATTTCCGATTACTTTGGATATATCTGAGACAGGCATCCGTACCATAAGACCTGTTCCAATTATTGTTACCAGTAAAGCGATGAATGCATTAACTTTAAATTTAATAATAGTAATCAGTAATATTGCTATTGCAATCAAAAAAATAACGATTAACCATCCTCCAGTAATCATATATACCTCCCACTTAAACTTCCTTGATTATGCCCAGATCTTCCAGGCCCTTTTTCAGTCTCTCCCTTTCCTCTCCGGTCAAATCCCTGAAAGGAAAACGCGACGGCCCCATATCAAATCCCTGTAACTTCAGAGCCTCCTTATGCGCAATAGTCGGCATGACAGTGCGGAACAGTTCACGAATCCTCAAAACCTTTTTTTGAGATTCCCTCGCAGCCTCTATATTGTCATCTTTAAAATGATTCCATATGCTTACCGCAAGTTCAGGGAACACGCTGGCAACTGCAATGATTCCTCCAGATGCTCCGGCCTGAAGAGCAGGAAGCACCTGAGCATCATTTCCTGTAATCAGTTCAAAATCCATCTTTTCCATTGCAATCTGATAATTCAGGAGTGTCATGAAATCCATGCTGCTGTCTTTTACTCCGCAAATGTTGCGGTGTTGTTCAGCCACTGTTTTCAGTATTGCCGGAGTGATGGGATTATTTGTCATGCCACTCATATTGTACAGGTATACCGGCATCCCCTCTGCTGCTTCAGCCACTTTTCCAAAGTACCGGCACAACGCTTTCTCATCATATCTGTGATAATACGGAGCCGTCACTGAGACCGCATCTGCGCCCTTTTTCCTGCCCCATTCAATCATATGATACAATTCGTACTCATTCATAGCTGTAACATTGAACAATACGGTAGTATCTTTTTCCACAGCTTCTCTCGCTGCATCCAGAAGTTTCTCCCTCTCTTCCATTCTAAGATTAACAAATTCTCCGCTGGTTCCTCCTACAAAAATCCCTTTGATGCCACAACCTGTGATATATTGGATTAACCTTGCATACTCATCTGTATTCACTTCACCATTTTCACAAAAAGGAGTGAGTACCGGAGCGGTAATCCCCTGCAGTGTTACATTCTTCATTTATCTTCTCCTCACTTTAATACAGCGCCTTCATCCGCAGAGGAGACTTCTCTCGCATAACGGTAAAGATAACCTTCTGTTATTTTGTATTGAAATTCCGGAAGCCGGTCCAGCCTTTTTTTCAGATCTTCTTCGGACAGTTCGACAGACAGGCTGCCTCCGTCTATATCGATGGTTATTCTGTCTCCGTCCATCAGCGCCGCAATTGGTCCTCTTTGCGATGTCTCCGGTGAAATATGTCCGATACACGGTCCCCGTGTCGCTCCGGAGAAACGGCCGTCTGTAATCAGAGCAACTTTTTCCGAATATCCCATGCCTACCAGGGCAGCTGTGGCAGTCAGCATTTCCCGCATTCCGGGTCCTCCTTTTGGGCCTTCATTTCGTATAACAATGACATCTCCATCTTGTATAGAACCGCCGTAAATTGCCTTTACTGCCTCCTCCTCACATTCAAAGCAGCGGGCAGGTCCCGTATGTTTTCTCATCTGAGGGGCAACCGCGCTCTGTTTAACAACACAGCCCTTTGGAGCCAGATTTCCATGCAGAACTGCAATGGAACCTTCAGGAGCGTAGGCTTGTTCCACAGTTCGAATTACTTCCTGATTCCAGATCGTCAGCTGATCCGTATTCTGCCTGTGAGTTTTTCCATTCACCGTCATCAGGTCGAGATTTACCATTCCGGACAGAGCCTTTAGAACGGCACCCACACCGCCTGCTTCATCGAAATCCAGCATGGTATGTATACCGGACGGCTTTATTTTAGCCAGATATGGCGTTGTCTTCGATATTTCTCCCAGTTCTTTCATGGTCATATGAAGTCTGCCTTCTCTCGCGATTGCCGGATAATGTAGCATAATATTGGTAGAGCCTCCTACACTGACACAAACTCTTGCCGATAGATCCAGCATAGCCTGGGTAACAATGTCCCGGGGACATATATGCTCCTCCACAAGGCGAACAATCTGTACGCCGCTTTGCCTTGCAATACGTTTCTTTTTTCCAGCTACCGCGTGAGCTCCTGCACAGCCCGGCAGCGTCAGACCCATTGCTTCTGCCGCAACGGACATGCTGTTAGCAGTCCCCATCATGGCGCAGGAACCGGGCCCCGGTGACATGATACCTTCCATCTCCTCGTACTCTTCCTTCGATATCTCACCTTTTAACAGTTTCCCAGCCATCTCCTTTAATTCATATGTTGCATAGCTCTTGGACTGATATACTGCAGGCATCATCGGTCCGCCTGTTACCAGGATTGCAGGTATATTCAGCCGCAGCATGGCCATCAGCATAGCCGGTACAATCTTATCGCAGCCGCCCAGCAGTACAAGCCCATCCAGCATATGGGCATTTACATACACTTCAATAGAATCTGCAATTACTTCCCGGCTGGGAAGCACGCTGCACATCCCCGCATGACCCTGAGTAAAACCATCACAGATAGAGATCGTGTTGACCTCAAACGGTACGCCTCCAGCCTCCGATACCCCGGCCTTAACCTGTTCCGCCAGTTTATCCAGATGGACATGACCCGGGTGCATTTCATTATGCGTATTGATAACTCCAATGAATGGCTTTCTTAATTCTTCATTCGACAGTCCCATTCCCCGGAAGTGTGCTCTTGGTCCCGCCATACTCATTCCATTTACGACAACTGCACTTCTGTATTTCGTATTTTTATAAGTAAAGTCCTCCATATGTCCTCCTATGCTTTTAATTTTTCTGTTATCGCCGCTGCGCTTCGTTTTACCTCTTCCGCAAAGGAACACGCTTTCTCCGGAGAAAATCGGTAATCCGGCGCCGAAATTCCTATTGTTCCTGCAAGATTCCCATCAATTCCGAATATAGGTGCCGCAATACAGACAATGTCCGGATTATGCTCCCGGTTATCCAGCGAGTATCCCTGCTGCCGGATTAATTCCAGCTCTCTGTGCAGGGTTTCTTTATGGATAATCGTATTGTTTGTATACTGCTTCAGCGGGTTATAGTTCAAATAACTGTCCACCCATTCTCTGCTGTGATATGCAAGAATCAGCTTTCCTCCCGAAGTACATTGAAGTGGGATTTTCCAGCCAATCCTGGATCTCAGCTGAATTTGATTTTTTGCATCCATCTTTCCTATGTATACCGCCTTATCATTATCCGGCGCAATCAGATGAATGGTCTCCAGCGATAACTCATTCAGCCGGGTCATCTCCTCCTGCGCTGCTTCCAGCAAATAATCCGACATGTTTACTTTCAGGGCAATATTCATCATACCCATCCCCAGTTTATACTGCCTCGCCTCTTTGTTTTTTGAAACAAAACCGCATGCCTGAAGTTCCTGCAAAATCCGATGAACCGTACTCGGGCTCAAACCGGTTGCCTCCGCTATATCACTTAAATTCACCCAGCCTTTCTGCTCTGCTAAAGCCAGAATAATCTGAAGTGCTTTCAAAGCACTATACTCTTTCATTTGTTCCTGAAGGTCCATGGCTCCTCCTTTTTTTCATATATGGAATATAGTTTTTAAATGTAGAATCAATTGATATTGTCATTATAGAAAGATTGATTGATATCGTCAATGTCTAAAAGGCAAAAAAAGCCATTCTATTTTTGTCTGATAGTTACAAAAATAGCGGCTGTTTTTTAGATATTTTTCAAATATAAAATATATTATTTTTAAAGTTCACTTCTATTCTAAATATGGAATTTACATGAAGAGCAAAAAATCATGCAGTCAGACAGGTTAAAACAAAAAATCCCCATAAAAAGGGAGGAGCCGGTGGAATGTGGGTTCCACCGGCGAGTTATGAAAAAAAGTCTTTTTATTAAACAAGTTTTTCTTGTCTATGGTTATAGTATACGGAAGACTTATGAAGTAAGTTTGTAGAAGATGTAAATAAATTTTGTACAGCATGTGAAAAATGTGTGAAATATGAATTCACTTTACAGGAAGCATATCCGGTCCTATCCCCATCAGTCATAATAATCGTCAACCAGAACCCCGTTCGTCTCGAAATAGTACAGAGTCCCGTCGATTTCCATATCTCCGGTCACCATGTGGCCGTCAGACGCCAGATAATACCAGTCGTCTCCCAGTATCAGCCAGCCTGTTTTCATATAGCCGTTGACGTCAAAGTAATACCACTTGCTGTCGAGCTCCTGCCAGCCGTCTTTATAATACTGGTTGTCCCCTTTGCAGTAGTACCAGCCGCTCGCATCCTGATGCCAGCCAATGGCAGTCGCCTGGGTCTCCGGCTGAGTCTCTGCTTTCGTTTCCGGCTGTACTGCCGGCTTCTGTTCCGTCTGTTGTGTGGTCTGCCTGTCCTCTGAGGCAGCTCCTGACTGATAAGGGCATACGCCGTTCGGGTGCAGATGCGCCGGATAGCCGCCGCAATGGTAATGGTAACTTCCCAGGCCGCTCTTATTCTGGTTGTCTTTGTGGCCTCCATTGGCATCCGTACGCCCGGAGTGCGCCTCCGCCTCGATGGAAAACGGGGTTCCGGGTATCACGGTAAAGGTGGACACCAGAAGGCTGCCGCTAATTAAATAAACCGCTAATTTTTTGCAATGCTTTTTCATACAGATCCCTCCTGCAAATTGTATTTCTTTCATTATACGATAAAGCGTCAGGGAAAGCTATAGCGCCCGCATCTTTTCTTTAATGAATCAGAGCATTGGCAAGGGGCAGCCCCACCAGAAGCGCCAGTACCAGTTCCAATACCACGTACATGATGTTATAGCGGTAAATATCTCCGGATTTTATCCAGTTCTTATTGCTGAACAGCATGGCCGCAAACGGAGATGCCGCCGGAGTCGCAATGGCACACGAGAGCACAAAGATTCCCATAATGGAAACCAGAGGGGCGGAATTAATCCCGGCCTGCAGGCAGTAGGTTGCCACCACCGGCTGAAGGATCATGCCGATCACCAGGGAATTGCAGACATTCGTCAGCACACAGCCGATGATCAGAAGCATGGCGCCGAAGACAAGCGGGCTCATACCGGTGAAAATCGGGGAAAGGATGGTATTTAAAAATGCGGTCACTCCCGTGCTTTCATTCGTCAGCACGCCTCCCAGCAGGATTGCGGAGGTCACCAGGAAAAAGGTTCCCCAGGCAAATACCCCGATATTCTCTTCAATTGTAATAGCCGGTGTTCCATCAATTTTCACTGCAAATAAGATCACCAGGAATAAAAGAGCCATCCCGAAGGAGTTGGCGCTGAGCCATGCCATGCCCGGAAGTGTGGGGAAAAGGCTTGGCAGAAGCATGCTTAACAGGAAACAGACGCAGATCAGCGCCACTGCCTTCTGTCTTTTGCTCAGCGGAGGCAGCGGATTTTTATTCAGCTGTTCCAGCGTCAGATTCTTTAACCTGCTCACGTCGGGATGCAGGACATATTTGGTAAAGAGAATCACAGCTCCGCTGCATAAGAAGCCGTAAATCAACGCGACGAGCAGCCACTGTCCGTTGTTGATCACTACGGTTGTTCCCAGAAGGTTCTGAGACACGGTTGTGTAGTTGGAAATCAGTGCGAGACCGTTGCTCATGTATGGCGGAACCGGGAATCCGATGGCACAGGCCACAACAATCAGGATGAGCATAATGGTAGGATATGCCTCGAACGGCTTCATACCGATATCCTCAAAAATATCGTAAAGAATTGGCCAGAACAGGAATATCGGCGCAAAGCAGCCCACAAACGCGGCGATCAGCATGGATCCGATAAAGAGTATGGCAGTAAATGCCCACGGACGGCCGATAATAAATTTTCTCGTCAGGAAGAAACGGCCGATATAGGCGCTGATCCGGTTCGTCTGCAGACTGTTCATCAGGATCATCAGAAAGAACAGCTGAACAACCGTGGGATTGCCGAACGCAGTATTCAGCACGGCTCCCATCGGTGCATAACCGGAGGTGCCGATCATAAAGATACAGAGAATGCTGGACCAGACCGGGTCGACTGTCGTCCACAGATAGAGCGTTCCGATGAAAATGCCGAAGATCTGTTTACCTACTGGTGTGATATTGGGCATGTGAATCGGCAGCAGGCGAAACAGGAGCATAATTGCGATGCCGATCATGCAGTGAAACGGATACATATTTTTCTTTTGTTTCATGGTATTTCCCCCTAATCTATTTTATTGTTACAATATTAACATACTGATATCACACATACCATAGCAGGTGCTAAGATACAAAATGCATTTTTCAGTGGATACCAGGGAAAAGGTGTGCTATAGTTATATCAGTAAAAAAAGATTTATACGGGAGGATGACCATGGAACCATATCAGATCAGAGAAGATTTTATTCGCTGCGGAATTCGCAGAGAGGCGAAAAAGAATCAATATCTGTTTGATCCATCGCGTGAGGGCTGCGATAATATCTGTTTTCTGGATGAGGGGATCGCGGCTCTGACACGGATCAATGATGATGGAGAGGAGCATGTTTACCTCTATTTTGGGGAAAAGCGGCTGGTTGGCTTTGCCAATGCACTGGTGAAACACTTTCCTTATGACTGGCAGCGCTATATCACCCCTTCCCCGTTCTGGATCACGGCAAAAACAAATTGTGTCTATTACAGCATGCGGGAAAAACAGTTTGAATCCATGATGGATTCTTCCCCGTATTTCACCCAGTGCGTGTTAGGCGCAACCACTTTAAATTATCTGGAACTGGTCAATAAAATCCAGTGGATGATGGACGGCGACAAAACCGCACAGTTCTGTAAGTGGCTCCTGACCTACAGCATTAAGAAACGCGGGAAATCCATGATTCCCAAGGCATTTTCTTTTGTTGAGGTCGCCAACTATCTGGGCATGCATCCGGTAACCGTAAGCCGCATTGCCAGGAAGCTGAGGGAGACGGGAATTATAGCCCGGGAAGACGGCTGTCTGGTTATCCAGGATGAAGAAAAATTGAGAGCGATGACGCTGCTGCAGAACGGATGAGGCAAACCGCTGTCAGTCAAAAAACGGAGGGCAAACTGAACCATTCAGTTCTGCCCTCCGTTATCCGATTACCAGTCAATTGCTGCTGCCGGAGCCCAAACGCCGGCCTGAGCTCCGGAATCAAATGATTTAGTTTCTGTTTCCTTTAATATTTAAAAACTCTTCAAAACACTCGCACATCCTGATCGCATCCTTCGGATCTCCCATCTCACAGAAAATCCTCAAAAGCGGTTCTGTTCCGGAAAATCTTGCGATAATCCAGCCGCCGTTCTTAAAGTACACCTTGCAGCCATCCAGATAGGATATCTTGTCGATCTCCAGATCCATCTCAGGAAGCTGTTTCTGGATTAAAAGGGTGTCATAGATCTGATCCTTCTTCTCCTGGCTGAACTTGTAATCCCGCTCCTCCATATGGATTGCGCCGTACTCGTCCTCAATATCCCTGGCAATCTGGGACAGCTTCTTGCCGGTAACGGCGATCATCTCCACCAGAAGCGTGGAGGCGTAAATGCCATCTTTGCCGTTGATATGACCGCGCACCGTCAGTCCGCCAGAGGACTCGCCGCCGATGATGGCATTCGTCTCATTCATCTTCGCAGAGATATATTTGAAGCCAACCGGCACTTCGTAGCACTTCTCTCCAAAGCCTTCCGCAACCTTGTCAAGCATGTGGGTAGTCGCCACGTTGCGGACTACCGCGCCCTTCCAGCCTTTGTACTTGACGAGATAGTAATAAAGCATTACCAGAATGTCGTTGGGATGGAGGAATTTGCCCGTATCGTCGATCACGCCCACACGGTCGGCGTCTCCGTCGGTAGCGATACCGATGTCGCACTTGCGGTCCACCACGTAATTCTGGAGACTTCTTAAGGTAAAGGCTGACGGCGCCGGCAGTTTTCCGCCGAACAGTGTGTCGTGTTCTTCATGGATCACCTGAACGTCACAGCGGGCAGTCGCCAAAATGGTCCGAAGCGATGTATTGCTGACCCCGTACATGGGATCAATGGCAATCCTCAAACCGCGGTCCCGGATCGCCTGCATATTGACGGCACTGATAATATTATCCAGATATTCATTTAAAGGATTGATCTCCTCGATGATTCCGGTCTCGATGCCTTTCTCATACTCCATCACGCGAACCGCCGGCTCCTCCGAATCAGAACCCCGGGTTACGCAGGCCGCTTTAAGCACTTCCTCCTCGATTCCATGAATATACCGTTCAATCTCCTGTGTCTGAAGTTCATCCGCGTCGCGGCCTCCCTTTGTAAACACCTTGATTCCGTTATAGACCGCGGGATTATGGCTGGCTGTAATCATCATGCCGTAAGGCATCTCATGGCGCATGACAAAGAACATGATGAGCGGAGTGGGGGCGGAACCAAGAATGAACTTCACTGGAACACCCTCTGCCGCAAACACTTCACTTGCCCAGATCGCGGCTTCCTTTGATAAGAATCTCCTGTCATAGCCGATAGCGATCCCCTGCTCCGCTACCCCCTCATCCTTCATTTTATTGACGAGAGCCCTGGACAGCTTCTGGATATTCTCCCTCGTAAACTCATCGCCGATGACGGCTCTCCAGCCGCCGGTGCCAAATTTAATCATGATTCTCCTCCTTTATCTCCCATGACAACAGTAACTTCATGACTGCTTCCTGCTTCTGACACAGGTATCTTACTTACCTTCCTGCCATCCAGTATCAGTTCCTTAACGCCCTTCATTACGCCTTCCGGATTCTTCACGGAGATACGGTACTCTGCGCCGCGCCATACGCGAGTTACAGAGAACTCCTTCCAGTCCGCCGGAATGCACGGATCAATCTCCAGGCTGTCAAACTGCGGGCGAATCCCCAGCATGTAGCGGGTGGCTGAAAAATACGCCCAGCCGCCGCTTCCAGTCATAAACGGGTGGCGTGCCCGGCCGTAAGCCGTATGGTCCTTTCCCATAATAAACTGACAGTAGGAATACGGCTCCGCCTCCCTGATCTCTATTATATCATTCTGATAGTAAGGACACAATGCATGGTAGAATTTCATGGCCCGGTCGCCTCTTCCCAGTCTGCATTCCGCAGCCCACGCCCATGGATTGGGATGGCTGAAAATGGATCCGTTTTCTTTGACGCCCGGATAAACTCTGGTGACAAAGCCAATATCATCATCCGGAACCGTATAGGAAGGGCCGTTCAGCATAATGCCGTAGGGGGTGTACAGATATTCGTCCACGGCATCCATGGCTTTTATCCCCTTTTCATAATCTGCAGCGCCGGACAGCACCGCCCAGCTGTTGGACTCCAGATGCAGCCTGCCCTCGCGGTCCTGGTGAGTGCCGATCTTTCTTCCATTTTTTGTGATGCCGCGGATATACCAGCCGTCATCCCACAGTTCTCTGTCGCAGGTCTCTTTCACCGTGCGGAGCATGTCGGTATAAACCTTCACGTCCTCCTCTCTTCCCAGCCACGATGCCGCTTCCAGGAAATTATCGATCGCCCAGTAGTGGAGGAAGGATACGAGTGCGCTCTCTCCGCCTCCCAGATTCAGACAGTCGTTCCAGTCTGCCCGGAGCCCCTTGCAGACGCCGTGCGCTCCGATCTGTTTTGCGGAGAAATCCAGGATCTTCTTCATATGTTCATACACCGTACCGCTTCCGCCGTCGGCATACGTAATGATTTCATCAAAGAATCCGTATTCCCCGGTCTCCTTCACATACTCCACGATGGAGGCGATCAGCCACAGAGCGTCGTCAGAGCAGGTATCCTCCAGACCGTGGATCATATCAGAAACTTTCGGAGTCGGCACGACCGTAGGTGACTTGAAAGGCTTCACCTCCGTATCCGGGTCAAACCATTCCGGCTGAAACAGATGGAGACCGTATCCGGCCGATACGAGACCGCGAAGCAGTTCTACCAGCCTCTGGCGGCATTTTTCCGGATTAGAGTGAGGAACCGTCATGGCATCCTGCGCCGTATCCCGGTATCCCAGACCGGTCCGGCCGCCGACCTCGATAAAGGAGGCAAACCGGGAGAACATAACGTTGATCTCCGCCTGGTACAGTGTCCACGTATTGATCAGTGTGTTCATGCCTTCATCCGGGGTTTGGATCTGAAGGCGGCTGCATTTATCGTCCCAGAACGCCCTTAAATCGCTGTACGCCCGGTCGACCGCTCCGTGATCCGAGTACTTCGCCCGCATAGCGCGTCCTGCTTCCCGTTTCCCCTCGCCAAGCAGGAATATAAGCCTCGTCTCCTCTTCCGGCTCCAGCTCCAGACGTCTCATCAATGCGCCGCAGTGATTTCCGCCTTTCTCAGAGCTTCCGCTCATCTCCCCCCGTTCTACCGCCACAGGATTATCCTCTGTGTGGTAGAGGCCGATGAATTTGTCCCGGAGGCAATCGTAGCCGTCCGGTTTAAAATCTGATGTAAAGTACTGGTATCCAAACTCCTCATAGAATAAATCGTGCTCAATAATGCCGTCTTCAAAGGAAGAACCGGCGGCATACAGACTCATCTGAAAGTTTTTATTATCCATCTCTATATGGTGGAAGGAAAGCTCACAGTAAGAATACACGCTTAATTTCCGTTTTCTCCCGCTCTCATTTTTCAGCTTCACATCCCACAGTTCTACAGGATCGTCAATCGGAATGAACAGCGTCTGCTCCGCTTCGATTCCCTGGTAATCACAGCTGTATGTCGTGTAGGACAGGCCATGGCGGCAGGTGTATTTTGCCTGATCGAGAGGTTTTCCCACCGGCTGCCACGATATACTCCAGAATTCCCCCGTCTCATCATCTCTCACATAGACGTAATGGCCCGGCCGGTCCATCGGGACGGCATTCCCCCGAAACCTCGTAATTCTGTGGTATTCCGGGGATTTGTAGAAGAGATATCCGCCTGCCGTGTGGTTCACAACGGCGCACATATCCTTTACTCCCAGGTAATTGGTCCACGACGTGGGCAGATCTACCCGGTCGATCACATACTCCCTTTTTTCATTATCAAAATGTCCGTACTGCATCCCATCATCCTCCTCTAGTCGCTTACGTTCTATCTCAATTATAGAATTTTCACAAAAAATAGGTATGGCTGAGAGTGTGAAAATTTGTCTAACCTTGCGCGATCACGAAAAGCAGGGGTTGCAAAGCCTGCGTTTCTATTATAGAATAGGGGGAGCGTCAAAAAAGGAGAATATACACATGAAGAAAAATGCAATCGTTGGCCAGTCCGGCGGCCCAACCGCCGTCATCAACGCGAGCCTCTACGGCGTCATAAAGGAAGGGATAAACCAGGAAGCCATTGATCACGTCTACGGCATGATTAACGGAATTGAAGGTTATATGTCCGGTACCTGTATGGATTTAACCGCGGATTTAACTTCAGATGAATTAGAGCTTTTAAAATTAACACCGGCGGCCTATTTAGGTTCCTGCCGTTATAAACTGCCGGAAGACTTATCCTCACCATTCTATCCGGCTCTGTTTGAGAAGTTTCGGAAGATGAACATCGGATACTTCTTCTATATCGGAGGCAACGATTCCATGGACACCGTCAGCAAGCTGTCCCGCTACGCCTCCCACCACCACAGCGAGATCCGGTTCATCGGTGTTCCGAAAACCATAGATAACGACCTCGTTCTCACCGACCATACCCCCGGCTACGGAAGCGCTGCAAAATATGTAGCCGATACGGTCCGGGAAATCGTTCTGGACTCCTCCGTCTATCAGCAGAAATCCGTCACCATCGTAGAGCTGATGGGCCGCCACGCCGGCTGGGTAACGGCTGCCAGTGCTCTCGCCCGTAAATACGAGGGGGACAACCCGGTACTCATCTATCTGCCGGAGACCCATTTCGATTTTGAACAGTTCACAGAGGATGTGACTGCCGCCCTGTCGAAGAACAGCACCGTCGTCATCTGTATCTCGGAAGGCATCTCGGATGCCAGAGGCAAATTTATCTGTGAATATGCGGATGCTGCCCGTCTCGATACCTTCGGCCACAAGATGCTGACCGGCAGCGGTAAGATGCTGGAAAACTTCATACGCGATAAATTCGGCGTCAAGGTCCGTTCCATCGAATTAAACGTCAATCAGCGTTGCTCCGGTATGATGGCTTCCGCCACTGATATTGAAGAATCCGTTCTTGCAGGCCGTGAAGGCGTAAAGGCTGCTGTCTCCGGGCTGACCGGGCGCATGATCTCTTTCCTGCGAAACGAAAACGGACCGTACCATTTAGAATGCGGTACGGTTGATGTAAATGAGGTCTGCAACAGGGAAAAACTCTTCCCCTCTGAGTGGATGAATTCCCGCGGCACCGATGTGACACAGGCCTTCCTCGATTATGCGCTTCCTCTGATTCAGGGAGAGGTGCAGAGGAAGACGGAATCGGGACGGCCGGTTTATCTTTATCGTAAGAGCCTGGTTCAAAAATAAAGGCAAATGCGCTTCAATTCCTTTCGATTAAAGGGATTGAAGCGCATTTTTTAAGCAGTATTAATTTTACTCATGCATTTCTGACAAGTTCGACAAAGGAATGGAGACACCATTATAAAAATGCCTTGTTAAGGTTTTTCCAAAGATCCGGTAACTCACTGCAGTTCCACATCCGGAAAAGAAATTGTAAACCTGTTTGGTCTGCATGTTTTTATATACCTTCATTTCTATTGTATAACACCAGCCATGGTAGGAATACTGTCCCTCAATATATTCTTCGCCTCCAGCACGATGTACTAAGGCTGGGTACCATTCTGCCTGTTTGTATAAATACATTTGAGGGTAATCCCCATGATTAAATGCCCTGTAATCACAGATTAATGCGATTAAAAAATATAGTATCAGAACGACTGATAAGATCAAGAAAAATTTTTTTCTTTTCATAAATAGCACATCCTGACTGATTATCATGCTCCTTATTTCAAAAACCCATTCACAATCTGCGTTTCCGCTTCCGCCTCGCTGAGTCCCAGCGTCATCAGCTTGATAATCTGGTCTCCCGCTATTTTTCCGATGGCCGCCTCATGAATCAGGGCTGCATCCGTGTTGTTTGCCGTGATCTTCGGAATTGCGCTGATATTGGCGTGATCCATGATGATCGCATCACATTCAGAGTGACCCGCACATCTGGAATTGCCGTTGATCTCCGCAAGAAACGTCTGTCTCGAATCATCTCTCGCCACCGCACGGGAAATCACATTGGCGCTGGAGTCATCACCGTTTAAATTCACCACAAATCCGCTCACCGCCTCCTGAGCGCCGTGTGTCATCAGTCTCTCCTGGATAACCAGCTTCGCACCGGCTGAAAGCTCGGCCTTCGTGTTCCGGTTGGTGGAATCCACGCCCTTGATCTGAACCATCTCCATCTCCATGTAGCTGTTTTCCTCCAGATACACTTCGGTGCCCGGATTCATGATTCTCTTACCGTTTCCATCGCCCTCGCCGTAGTGTTTCTCCACGTATTTCACTTTGGAATTCTTTCCTAAGTAAAAACGGTGGATTCCGTCGTGCCGGGAATCCTGCTGCCCGCAGTTACTGATGCCGCAGCCCGCGACGATCACCACATCTGCGTCGTCTCCAATATAAAAATCGTTATAAACCACCTCGGTTAAGCCGCTCTCGCTTAACACAACCGGGATATGAACGCTCTCATGCTTCGTACCCGGCTTAATATGAATATCGATGCCGGTGCCGTCGTCCTTCGATGTGATATCGATGTTGGCCGTCGTATTCCGGCCCGCTGTCTGGCCGTTGGCGCGGAGATTATATGCGCCTTCCGGCACGTCATGTAAATCAGCGACTTCCTCTAACAGCCGCTTCTGAATCTCATCCATCTTTGCCATGTCATGCCTCCTCCTTGTTGTAGAACTTCGTACAGGCATCCACTGCGGAAGCTGTCCCCAGAAGATGAGGAAGGATATCATCCTTCGGGCCCTGCATGCTGATCTGACCGTTTGCAATGACCACGATCTCGTCTGCAATATCCAGAATTCTCTCCTGATGAGAGATGATTAATATCGAACCGTTTTTGATGTTGTGGCGCATACGCTCGAATACCGCAATCAGATTCTGGAAGCTCCATAAATCGATTCCGGCCTCCGGCTCGTCAAATATAGAAAGCTTTGTGCCGCGCGCCAGCACGGTAGCGATCTCGATCCGCTTCAGTTCGCCGCCCGATAAGCTGTCATTGACTTCGCGTTTGATATAATCCTTGGCACATAAACCTACTTCGGATAAATACTGGCATGCATCCGTAATGGTAAGCTGCTTTCCCGACGCAAGGCGCAGCAGATCGAATACTTCAATCCCTTTAAAACGGACCGGCTGCTGGAATGCATAGCTGATTCCGCTCTGAGCGCGCTCCGTAATGTTTTTCTCTGTAATATCCACCCCGTCCAGCTGAATTCTCCCGCCGGTCGGCTTCTCAATTCCCGCAATCAGCTTCGCCAGAGTCGATTTTCCGCCCCCGTTGGGGCCGGTGACGACGACAAATTTATTGCTCTCTATGGTCAGGTTTAAATTCCTGATAATCTCTTTCTGGCTCTTCTCATCCTGTACGCCAAAAGATAGATTTTCTAATGTAAGCATATGTCTCCTCCTGTATCTCTTACTCAAACACCCGCACATGCTAGTATACACCATTTTTCCAATCTTTACTATATTTTTTTTCATATCGGTTCTTTTTCCCGCCTCCTCTTCATACAATTATAACAATATCCGTTTTACCATTCATAAGAAAACACACATAAGGGAGAAATGTATATGAAATCCGATATGATACTTGACAACATACCCTGCGGTATCGTAAAGCTGAAGGCCGAAAGCGGCTTTCCTGTCCTCTATGCCAACGATGAATTTAAGCAGCTGCACGGAGCCGCAAAACGCCTGGAAGACATCGTGGAACCGCCGGATTATCAGGAACTGGAACAGGATATTCTGGGGCATCTGGGTGATGCGCCCGCACGTTTTGAGCTTGAGTTTCGAAGTCCAACAGAGGGAGGAGACTTCTGCTGGTACCTCATCCGCATCAATTACGTCCCCGGAGGCGGGGAAGAAGTGCTGTACGGCATCCTGATTGATATAAACGACAGAAAGAAACGGCAGGAAGAGTTACTCATCCGAGAAGAGCAATACCGCCTCGCCAGCCGGCACTCCGGATGCAACATCAGTATCTACGACATTCCTTCGAAAACGCTCTGTCAGCCGCACGATTCCGCATTTTCCTTTCCCAGTCCCATTTCATGTCCGCCAACCCCTGATTTCATCATCGATAACGGTATCATTCACCGGGAGAGCGTCCAGGATTTTCTGGACTTTTATGATTCTATGGAAAGGGGCGTCCCGGAAGGGAAATCGATCATCCGCATGAAGATGAAAAGCGGAGAATACCACTGGTTCTCCGCCTGCTACTCTCTTATCCGCGGACAGAACCGGGAACCGTTGAGAAGCATCATCTCCTATCAGGATATTACCGGACAGTATGAAAAAGAACTTGCCTATCAAAAATGGATGGAGTACATGAACGAGCAAAAAAAAGACTGTATCGGCTATTACGAATACAATCTCAAATACGATCTGTTTGAGGAGATCATGGGAGAACTCACCTCCACCCTTCCGGAATACGCCCGGAACACCTTCTCAGACATCATCAATTACATCGCGGAACACTTCATATATGAAGAGGACCGCGAAAACTACCTAAAGGTATTTAACCGCAACCAGCTCCTCTACCATTATTACCACGGCAACCGCTCCCTTCAGACGGAACACAGAAGGCTCCGCCCCGACGGCACCACCTACTGGTGCCTGGGACTGATCCAGATCGTCCCCGACCCGTATACCGACACCATCAAGGCGTTTATCCTCATCAAGGACATCGATGAAGAGAAAAAGGAGGCTTTGACGCTTCAGGAAATGTCGGAACAGGATTCCTTAACCGGCCTGTTAAACCGCGGTACCTCGGTCCGCGCCATCCGCCATATTTTAAAGAACAGCCAGGATCACCATATTCTGATTATGCTGGACATCGACCGGTTTAAACAGATCAACGACCGGTACGGCCACCAGTTTGGAGACAAAGCGCTCCGCACTGCGGCCGCGCGCTTAAAATCAGCGCTCCGCCGTGATGACATCTTCGGCCGCCTCGGCGGAGACGAATTCATCATACTGCTGAAAGACGTCTCCTACTCCATGGACCTATATGCCCGGCTGGAGAATCTCTGCAGCCTGATCGGCAGCGCCCTGGAGCCGGAGGCACATATATCCGGAAGCATCGGCACCGCGGCCTTCCCGGAGGACGGGACTACCTTCGAGGCGCTCTATGAGAAGGCCGATATCGCACTGTATCACGCCAAGCTGCACGGGCGCAACCAGTACGCCGTGTATGAACCCGGTATGAGCATGTCGAAGGATGTGGAGTGACAGACTCCCTCAAAGAAACAAGAAACAGAGAACAGGAGCGGCGGTATCACGAAGGATACCGCCGCTCCTGTTCTCTGTTTCTTTCGTGCAGAAGAAGGGACTTGAACCCTCACGGTATTGCTACCACACGGACCTGAACCGTGCGCGTCTGCCAATTCCGCCACTTCTGCATTGCCATACAGCATATAATTGTACGAATTGGTTGTCCAATTCATACAATTATATTACTATATTTATCCAAATTAATCAAGTACTTTTTTCAATTTTTCAAAAATAATTTATTTTCCTTATACATACCCCAGTAATCCCGGCAGCCACAGCGACAGGATCGGTACGTAGCTGACCAGCAGGAGGACGATAAAAATAGCCGTAAAGTAAAGGAGAAGCGGCTTGATGACATTTTCAATTTTCGTCTTACCTACCTTTACACCTACAAACAGCGTCGTGCCTACCGGAGGCGTGATGGTTCCGATACACAGGTTAAAGATCATCATGATGCCGAAGTGGACGGTATTCATTCCCAGCTTCTGGCAGATGGGCAGGAAGATCGGCGTAAAGATCAGACATGCCGGCGTCATGTCCATGAATGTACCGATGACCAGAAGAAGAATATTGATGATAAAGAGAATGACATAACGGTTATTGCTGATGCTCAGCATGGCTTCCGATACTGCAGACGGAATACCGGTAAATGCCATAACCCAGCTCATAATGCTGGAAACGCCAATCAGGAAAATAATAATTCCCGTCATCTCCGCACTGTCCAGGAAAATCTTCGGCAGTTCCGTAAGCTTAATTGACCGATAGAAGAACAGGGACAGAATCAGGCTGTATACAACTGCCACCACACTCCCCTCCGTCGCCGTAAAGATCCCGGAGATGATTCCTCCGATTACGATAATAATCATCAGCAGACAGGGAATCGCCTGGAAAAACACCTTCACCTTTTCGCTGGCGGAATACCGCTTCGTACTGCGGTAGCCGCGCTTTTTCGCAAAAAAGAAGATCACCAGCATACAGGCAAGTCCCCAGAGGATTCCGGGAATATAACCCGCCATAAAGAGCGCCGCAACAGAGGTTCCTCCGCTGACTAAGGAGAAGGTAATCATCACGTTGCTCGGAGGGATCAAAAGTCCGGTTGGCGCCGTCGCAATATTGGCCGCCGCTGAGAAATCACGGTCGTATCCCTCTTCCTCCTCGATCGGCCCGATGATGGAACCCATGGCGGAGGCCGCCGCAGTACCGGAGCCGGAAATCGCTCCAAACAGCATGTTGGCTACCGCGTTGGTGTGAGCCAGTGCTCCCGGAATTCTTCCGGTAAACAGTTTTGCAAAATTAATGAGACGGATGGCGATACCGCCTTTGTTCATAATGTTTCCGGCCAGGATAAAAAACGGAATGGCAAGAAGGCTGAACACCGAAATTCCCGAAAAAATACGCTGTGCTCCTGTAAGGACTGCCGCTCCTGTATTTAAAATAGGCAGTATGGCACAGATGGAAGAAACCGCCAGGGCGACCGCGATCGGCACGCCTGCAAGGAGCATAATCACCAGAAGGACCAGAATAATCAGTCCGCACGCTATCGCTATTGTATTCATACTCTCGCCTCTCCCTTCTCACTGAAATCTCCGTGCAGCATGTCCATGCCATTCGTAAAGCTGAAATACATAATCAAAATTCCCGTTACCGGTACGATTAAGTAAACGTATCCCATGGGAATCTGAAGGGAAGCCGTCGTCTGAATCATGGTCAGCTTTACGATGGAGATTCCTCCATACACCATCACCACCGCCGCAAAGGCAAAGGTCAGGAAATCGATCGCCACCTCCAGAATTTTTCTGGCCGTTCCCGTTATCTTATCAGCCAGGAAGCCCATCCTCATATGGTCGCGTTTTCCAAATACGTAAGCGGATGCCAGAAGTGCCATCCAGGTAAAGGTATAGGTCAGCAGCTCCTCCGATATGGTACTCGGCCTGTTGAAAAAGTATCTCGTAACAATCTGATACGTTCCGATGACCGTCATCATGGCAAACAGGAAAATAATGAACAGTCCCAGAATCTTCATCAGGACTTCTCTGATTTTATGCAGTGTTTCCATTCTTATTCCTCCCCCTTCGCCTGTTCATTGACCGTCTGAATATATTCATAAAAGCTGCGGATTTTCGGATTGTCATTCAGCATCTTCTCATGCAGCGGGAGCACTTTTTCCTTGAAGGCATCCACGTCCACATCGATGAATTCCACTCCCATGTCCTCTGAGGCAATCTTTTTCGCCTCCTCGATGCTCTTGTCCCATTCCTTCATCTCCACTTCCGTAGAAAGCGCGGCCGCATCCTTAAAGACCTGATATTCTTCCGGACTCAGTCCCTCCAAAAACTTTAAGTTGGCAACCAGCATGTCAGGCACCATCTGATGCTTGTTGTAGCTGTAATACTTCGCAACCTCACCATGCTTGTTGTTCGTTAATGCCAGCTCGTTGTTCTCCGCGCCGTCAATCACGCCCTGCTGAATCGCGGTATAAACTTCACCGAAGCCCATGGGGGCCGCCGCCGCGCCAAAAGAGTTCACCATGGAAACACTGGCCGGGCTCTGCTGGACTCTGATTTTTTTACCTTTCAAGTCTTCCGGCGTACGGATTGGTGTCTTTGCATAGAAATTTCTCGTTCCCGCGTTATACCAGGTCACGACCCGGAAGCCCGCTTCATCGGTGGACTCGTATACCTGTTCCATATAGTCGGAATCTTCCATCACCGTTTTATAAACATCTTCCGAATCAAACAGATACGGCATACTGAAAATCTCATAGACATCCGCAAACGTCTCTAAATTGGCAGTTCCCGCCACAACGAAATCAATCGCTCCCGTCTGTGTCAGCTCAATCGCTTTCTGAGCGGAACCGAGGATTTCATTAGGAAATATCTGTACCTCGTACTTATCCCCCAGACGTTCTTCCACATATTCCTTAAATGCCAGAAGCCCCAAATGTTCCGGATGAGTTTCCGACTGGGCATGGGAAATACGGATAATCCGTTTTCCGTCAGTGAGGGAACCACACGCGGTCAGCGAAACCGCCATGGCCGCGGCCAGCAATACAGCGGCTGCTCTTTTCATCATTTTTTTCAACGCTCTCCATTCCTTTCATACATTACATAGACTCACATACTATTTATCCCCGTTCCAGGGTATGTATATACTTCGAAACGGCCGGAATACTTCCCGGCAGCAAAAACAGCCTGTAAGATCCGGTTTCTGCGCAGAACAAAAAAATCCCCATGGCTGTTTTTGTGTTACGATATCGTTAAGATCTTGGCGCCTTCTTAACAGTAACATCATTATAAAGCCATGGAGATGAAATGTGTACAGTAAAATATTGACATTCAGGAGGGTAATATTACCCACTTTTCCAGCATCAGGAATTTCATGTTATTTTGCCGGCGGCAGGCCGTCCCGGTATTCCGACGGCAGCTGACCTGTAATCCGTTTGAAAATTTTGGAGAAATATTTGGAATCGCTGTAACCCACGCTTCTGCTCACGTCCTTAATATTAGCCCGCGGGTCCTCCAGCAGTTTTTTTGCCTCTTTCACCCTCAAGCGGGTGAGATATGCGGTAAAATTCTGATCGAAGCACTGCTTAAACAGACGGCAGAAATATACCTCTGAATAGTTCATGGCCCGCGCTGCATCCTGCATGGAAATATCACGGCTGTAATTCTCCCTGACATAGGCGCGAATGGCTACGGCAACTCTGGAATATCCGTTCTCCGCCGCCTCTTCAGGGTCAGTATCCCTTTCCCGGCCGGTTCCGGCGCCACGCTCTCCCGCCTGGCCAGGCGCTCCTTCTGTCCCGTCCTCGCTTCTGCCGCCGCTTCGCCCTGCCGCCTGAGAAGCTCTCCTTCCCCTGCACAGGTCCACCTGACGCATGGCTTCCTCCATTACCGGAATCAGCTCCTCATCGTCACAGGGCTTTAAGAGATATTCCAGCGCATGGAGGGAAACCGCACGTTTTGCATAGGAAAAATCGTCGTAGGCTGTTAAAAATATGATAACGCAGTCCGGATGGCTTTTTCTGATCCATTCCGCCGCCTTCACACCGTTCATCCCAGGCATTCCAATGTCCATAATTACGATGGGCGTGTCGTTTTTATCCACCGACAGAATCGCCTGCATGCCGTTCTCCGCCTGGAAGACCTCGCAGCTTTCTCCAAAGTACTTTTTAAGTTTCCGGCTGAAGGACAGCCTCTCAATCTCTTCATCATCTGCAATTAAGACCCGGTACATGATTCGCTCCCCGCTTTCCCCTCTGTTTTCTGGTCTGTATCTCTGTATGTTCCATATTCCCTCATCAGAATATCTCCGAAGCGGTAAAGGCCATGCGGACAACGGTTCCCCGCCCCTCTCTGCTGTCGATCACCAGCTCCCCGTCAGGATACATGGTCTTAAGCCGCCTGCTGATATTGCTGACTCCGATTCCCAGTTTCTGGCTCTCACCACGCTTCAGTTCTGCCCTGATTTCCTCAAGCCGCTCCGGCGCAATCCCGGCTCCCGTGTCGGACACGGATATAAAAATCCGATGTTCTTTTATCCATGACCGGATATGGAGCCGTCCGCCTTCCGGCTTTACTGCAAGCCCGTGGACAATGGCGTTCTCCACCAGCGGCTGTAAGGCAAATACCGGAATCATGACATCCATAGTATCCTGGCTGCAGTCCGAGGTATACCGGATCCGGCTGCCGAACCGCATCTTCTGAAGGTAGATATAATCCTCCACCACCTTCTTCTCCCGCTCAAAAGGCATCACCGAGGCCGTAGATTTCAGGTTATAGCGGAACAGTCTGCTCATGGCCTGTATCATCTTCTCAGTTGTCTCCGCCTCCTCCATCTCTGCGGCTCCTGCAATGGTATTTAACGTATTAAACAGGAAATGGGGATTGATCTGATTCTTCAGCATCTGAAGCCGCACTGCCTCCAGCTGCTTCTCTGCCTCGTGCTTCTCCTTCAGCGCCTCAATGTAACCCTGTGTGGAAAGCTTCATCCGGCAGAATGCTCGGACGAGATCCGCAATCTCATCCTCCCCTTCCGGCAAAACGGAAGGGCCGCTGTAGTCATTTTCCGCAATCCGCCTGGAATCCTCGGCCAGCGCCTGCACCGGTTTGACAATGTATCTTCCAACCGACCGGTTCAGCCAAACGACCGTGGCCAGTGCCAGCGCTCCCCAGAGAATCGTCAGTGCCGGAATCAGGAGAAACAGCGGAATCTGCTTTTCATATCTGCGGACTCCCGCAGCCACATTCATCTCCTGAAGGCTCCCGGCATAACTTTTGATATAATTCTGTATCTGGTAGATCTCATACAGCTTATGAACGAATTCAGGATCATCCTCATCCATCGAAAGCAGTACCGTCTTCCTCTTCTCGTACGTATCATAGCTGTTTCTCACGGACCACGTCTTTGCGAAACGTTCCGGCCCTGTCTCATCGTAATCATACGGCAGAGCTTCCAGAGCCTTTCGCGCCGCATTGCATGCTGCTTCGTACGCGGCCCTGTTCTCCTCCGAGCGGTTCCGGATCATCGTCTTAAAGGTCCGGCTCTCTGTTTCCATCGCCGCATGAAAGGAAGCGCTTCGGGAGTTGTCCTCCAGAATCTGCCGGAACCCGTTCATACCGAATCCGGCGGTCACAAGGTTCATCAGAATCGAACAGGACACAGCAAAAGCGGCAAGTACGGTAATGGTACCTGCCTTTTTGCGCAGAGGCAGTGAAATCCATGTCCTGCGTATCCGGTCTCTGAATGATCCGTTTTTCTTCCCCTTGTCCATATTGCTGTCCTTTCTCTGCGGCAGACAGACGCTGCTGTTCACAGCCTCCAGCAAACAAACGGCTTTACCGTCTGCAATACCGGTAAATCGAAAAAAGGATTTCATAAAAGGTCTTCACCTTTCACAAAATCCTCATCCGGAGCTTTCGCCCATTCATGCGGGAGATGGGACTTGAACCCACACGAGCATACACCCACAAGATCCTTAGTCTTGCCTGTCTGCCAATTCCAGCACTCCCGCACAGCTAGATTATAATACCAATAAATGGAGAAAATGTCAATATGTTTTATCATTTTTATTTTATTTTTAGCTGCCGCAGGACGATCCTGTCCGAACAGCTTTTTGACATCGGAGGAACATCGTCCCCGCATCATAGAAAAAGCCCTGCAGACAAATTATCTGCAGGGGCTCCTGATGCAGAAGAAGGGACTTGAACCCTCACGGTATTGCTACCACACGGACCTGAACCGTGCGCGTCTGCCAATTCCGCCACTTCTGCATGTCTCTGCAATCTCTCGCAGCAACAGTAATTATTATATTATAAAAGGGGCGTCCTGTCAATCACATTTTTACAAATTTTAGAAAATATTTTTTTGTGTATATTTTTGAAAAAATATTGACAATTCTCTATAAAAATGGTATCATAATCTTCGTTGTGCGGGAGTGCTGGAATTGGCAGACAGGCAAGACTAAGGATCTTGTGGGTGTATGCTCGTGTGGGTTCAAGTCCCATCTCCCGCATTATTTTTTTGAAAGGCCATCGCGGCGGTGACTGATGTAAACCGTCCGATGGCCTTTTTCTGTTAAAACTTCCGGCCCTCTCAGCCCTTCTCTTTTATCAGGTACCGGAACGGCGACGCAGGCAGCTTTTGGGAATTACATAAATTCCCCTCCGGTTGATTGGACCATGCGTACAGCAGGACATCCGGTTTCCGCCCGCCAGACTCCGGCAACGCCGCTCTCACCCGGTTGCCTTCCAGCGCGGCTTCTGCCGGTATTCTGCGGCAGATCACGCCGGAGCATTCCGGACTCTCCCCGCAAAACCCGTATTCAAAGCCGCACAGCATCTCTCCGTCAACAGTCTCCAGACCATCGTCTGCATGTTCAAAATGCAGCACAATCACACTCTCCTCTGTCTCACCAAATGAAAACACCGGGCTCAGCCACGTCCCGCATTCCCCGTACGCCAGTTGAAACGCCGCCATGGCCAGCCGCTCTCCAACCGGTTTTTTACTCACCGGATGCAGATCATTCACTTCCCCGCAGTCTGTTGTGACGACCATGGCCGTATCGGGAATCGCGGTCAGGCCGCGCTGCATTTCCCGGAATTCCACCCAGTGTCCGGCATCGTACAGATCATAGCACGGCAGCTGCACAAAGAGCACTGGAAGACGGGGATTATTCCATTTTTCCCTCCAGTCCGCCGTAAGCCGCGAAAAATATCCCGGATAGGCTCCGGGCTCATCTGCATTCATTTCACCCTGATACCAGCAGATTCCCCTGACCGGGAAATCATGGAGCGGAGCGGTCATCGCCTGATACATCCCCAGGGGCATACGTTCGAAAAACGTCTGTTCCTCCAGGGGCTCCATCACCGCGCCCCGGCGGTATTCCCAGCCGCCTGATATGTCACTTTCCATCCCGTCTTCCCAGATAATCCGGTGTTTCTTCCCACGGGTGAAACCGCCCTGTCCGTGCACCGCCGCTACCCGCAGCACAAGTAAATTATCTCCCGCATTCAGACCCGGAAGCTCATACTCTCTCGGCGGATACCGGTAGGAGACGGATCCGGACATAATACCATTTACATAGAAAACATCGGCATCCGTAACCGTTCCCAGAGAGATGCGCACCGGTTTTCCCGCCCGGCTGTGCGGGATATTCACATGCTTCCGAAGCCAGACGGTTCCGGTGCCGCTCAGCTCGTCGTTTCCCTCCCAGCTGTCGGTAAGATTCGTTTTCTTCCACAAAGCATTTCCGGAACCTTCATCACCTCCGGCGGCCCAGTTTTCCAAAATCCCAGGGTCCTTTTTATCGAGATGCCTCCACCACGCGGCAATCCTTTCTTCATCCGCTCTCTGTATCCGCTTCACAAGGCCGGGGGCTCTTAACGCCTCCGCCTTCTCCAGTTCATCCGGGAACTCCCGGAGCGCCTCACGGCTCATCCATGCCTGAACCGGCGTCCCTCCCACAGCGGTCAGAACGAGACCGACAGGAACGTTGTACCGTTCATACAGCTTTTTTGCAAAGAAAAAGCCGACGGCGGAAAATACCGGAGTATATTCCGCTGCGGCCGTCTTCCACTCTCCGCCGGACAATTCGGCCTGGGCGGAGTCAAAATTCCAGCAGATCGGGACTGCAAACTGACGGATCAGAGGCGATGCCCCCTCGCGGTATTCCTCCGGGTACCGGTATTTCACCCGCTCCATTGGTAGCTGCATATTGGACTGGCCAGCCAGAAGCCAGACATCTCCGATAAAGATATCCGTAAATTCCAGAGCCTCGCCGCCGGACTTCACCCGCAGTTCATACGGCCCTCCGGCCGGAAGCGGCGGAAATACCAGGCGCCAGGTTCCGCCGTCTCCAGCCACCCCCCGGCGTTCCAGCCGCTTCTTTGCCGGTCCCTTAAGCTCTGCAAAAATCTCACACCCTGCGTGGCCTCTGCCGCGCACCACGATTTCTTCGTCTCTCTGGAGCACCGCGTGATTTGATAGAAAAGGCGTCACAGAGAGCTGCATCTCACCTTCCATACACATCATCCTTTCACGCCGGTCGAAGTCACGCCCTCCACAAAATATTTCTGCGCGGAGAAGAACAGGATCAGAGCCGGAAGCAGAGCCAGGAATGACATGGCAAGGATCTGATTCCATTCCACGATACCGCTGCTCTGGTCGATGGACATTTTAAGAGCCAGCGCCACCGGATACTTTTCCAGGCTGGTCACATAAATGAGCGGCCCCAGGAAGTCATTAAAACTCCATACAAACTGAAAGATCGTACAGCTGATCAGCGCCGGTTTCAGCGACGGTAGAAGAACCTTCATCAGTATCTGGAAGGAATTACAGCCGTCAATGGTGGCGGCCTCATCGAGATACGTGGGAATCGACCGCATGAACTGGATCAGCATGAACACGAAAAATGGTTCATTGGCAAAGATTGTCGGGGCAATCAGCGGCACATACGTATTCAAAAGCCCCATCTGCTTCCACAAAATATAGAGCGGAATTCTCGTCACAACGGCCGGGAGAAACATGGTCGCCATCAGAAGGGAAAAGCAGATCTTTTTAAATGGAAATTCAAATCTTGCAAATCCATACGCCACAAGCGTACTGGAGACGAGACAGAAAACGATTTTCGGAATTACAAACTTGAAGGTATTTAAGAAAAATGTGGTGAAGGTATACTTCGTCCTCGTCTTCCAGCCTTCTATGTAGGGGGTAAAATCAATCCGTTTCGGAATAAAACTGATTGAAGTAAAAATCTCATTGTTGCTCTTAAAGGTGGCGCCCACCAGCCATATAATCGGATAGATCATGACCAGCGCCACGACAATCAGAACGATATAGCGGACTGCGGCACTGACCATTAAGCGCCTGCGCCTCCGGATTTCCACTTCGCTGTATCCACGCGTATTCTCCATCTTCTAATTACCTCCGTCCGAATAATAGACCCACTTGTCCTGTGTTGCAAAGAGAATCAGGGTCACAGCCACGATGATGAGGAACAGAATCCAGCTGGCCGCACTGGCGTATCCCATGTTGAAATACTTAAACGCGTTGTCATAAATATACATGGAAGTCAGATAGGTGGCATTCAGAGGACCCTTTCCCGTAACGAGGTACGGTCCGTTAAACTCCTGGAACGCATTGACCAGCTGCATGACCAGATTGAAGAAAATAGTTGGTGTGATTAACGGCATGGTAATATGAATAAACGAGTGCAGCTTCGTGGAGCCATCTACACTGGCCGCTTCGTAGAGGTCCTGCGGAACATCCTTTAACGCTGCCAGAAAGATCAGCATGGCTGAACCGAACTGCCAGACCTTTAAGATGATGATAACGCTCATCGCGCCGCCCGGCGACGAGAGCCATGCCACCGGCTGGATTCCCACAACGCCGATGATGCGGTTGATCAGTCCATCCTGCTGGAACAAAAATCTCCACAACACCGCAACTGCCACATTTCCACCCAGCAGGGACGGAATATAGTAGGCCGTCCGGAAAAAATTGATGCCCTTCAGCTTAAAATTCAGAATATATGCAATAAACAGGGCAAACGCCAGCTGCAGCGGCACCGTAATGACGGTGTATTTCAGCGTCGCCGTGAGCGTGCCCAAAAAATCTTCATCCTTGAATAACTTCGTATAGTTGGCCAGTCCGATAAAATTAGGATCCCTAACCAGATTATAATCCGTAAAACTGATAATTAATGCATTGATAAACGGATATAATGTGAGAAAGACCATACCGATCAGCCATGGAAGGATATATACGAGTCCCATTTTACTCTTCTTCAACGAATTTCCTCCTTCTTTCTAACGGTTCCGGCAAAAGAGCGGTACTCTTCTGCCGGATAAGCCAGTCACATGGAATTTCTTACTTTCCGTAATCCTGTTTCAGTTTTGCAACCTGTTCGCTGGTAGCGTCGAAGATGGCCTGTGCGGCTTCCTCCGCCGTACTCTTTCCAAACTCAAATTTCTCGTAATTGCTTTCATAGGAATTGGTAAATACTGCGTTTTCAAAAATCGGGGAATTGTTAATGACCTTTGCTTCGTCGGTGAAATCGTACGCCTGCTTTACGGCCCCTTCAATCTGTCCGTCTGCCTCTAAGGAAGCCTTTGCCGCCCTGGAAGCCACCATACCGCGTGTTGATCCCATCAGCTTCGTCCCTTCCGGGTCATTTAAGATGTACTGTAAAAATTCAGCCGCCTCTTTCGGATTCTTTGTGTCCTTTGAGATTGCGAAGAGCAGTGACGGTTTTGCCATGGTTCCCTCGAATGCCGCGCCTTCGATGACAGGAAGCGGAGCCACTACCAGCTCATCGCCCTTGTCTTCCAGGGTCTTCGCGTTGGAGGCGATTCCGCCGGTCCATTCCAGGACTCCCACGTATCCGCCGTTAATGTACTTTGCATTCTGTGCAATCGATACTGGCTCATTGCCGACATTCTCAATGTAGTCTTTTCTGGAACAGAATACATGGGCATCCGCCAGATCTTTATACCAGAGAAGTGCTTCCTTATAGTCATCAACCGTGTAATTCATGCTTAAATCTTCCGCAAATTCTCCTTTTCCGGTCTTCTGCTGCAGATAGTAAACCGCAGCAAAGCGGAAGGTCGGGCTGACGATCATGTAAGTATTCGGATCCTGCTGTGTAAAGATTTTGGCAGCCTCCTTATACTCCTCAAACGTCTTTGGCAGTTCTGTAATACCGGCCCTGTCATAGGCGGATTTGTTGACGTATAAGCCCAGCGTGTTCTGACCGTACGGAACTGCCTGCATCTTGCCTCCGGTCTTGCCGAATTCTAAGAATCCCTCGTCATACTGACTGAAGTCGAAGATATCCTTTACCTGGTCGAGATCGTAAAATCCCTCCCCGTTGGGGCTGTACTGGATGACCCACGGGTAGTTTACGGTCATGACATCCGCCGCGGTTCCCCCTGCATAGCGGGTTGCGAAGGTCTCCTCCAGATTACCGAAGCCAGAGGGTTCACCGGTCACCTCAATCGCTCCCGCATGAGCCGCGTTAAAGGCGTCGATGGCGTTCTGTGTCGCCTGATGGCGGTCGTCATTGCCCCACCAGGAAAAGCTTAATTTTGCTGTCTCTCCGGAAGGCTTTGCCGCTTCCGTCGGCTCTCCTTCGGCTTTCTTCTCCGTCTCCACAGCACCCGTGTTCTCTGTTTTCGCGGTGTTTCCCCCGCCGCATGCGGTTACTGCCATGCCTGCTGCCAGAATCGCTGCACATACCATACCTGCTTTACTCCATTTTTTCATAACGATACCTCTTTCCTTTTGTTTTATTGATATATTCTTCTTCCCTTCTCATCGGGTATCCCCGATTTACGGTAAAAATACGTGTTCACCTGGTCACGCCAGTTCACGGCATTTTCATACTGCCATGCGAGGCGTTCCTTCACATTGAAGTAGCTCTCCTCATCCAGGGAGTCCTTTAAGCTGTCCCATAACGCCTGATACTCAAGGACCTTCTCCACCCCCCGGAAATGAGTGTCATAGATATGCTGAATCACTGTTTTTCCCGACTGTAGCACATGGGTGTAGGGCACGTGGTGGAAAAAGAGCAGAAGCTCATCGGGACACGTCGAAAGGTCATCATATTCCTCAAATCGCGGGTCGGAGTACTGTCTTGTATACGCGGTTCCCGTCTTCACGGTTCTGTCTCTTCCCACGCCATCCCGGTCGGCATAGTGGTACGTTCCCCATCTGTCATACTCATATCCGTCCACATCGACGCCGTAATGAATCTTTGGCCTGCACATAAACCCGACTGCCAGCGGACAGGTGTAATCTTCATAGACCTCTCTGGAGGTACACAGAAGCGCCGTCACCCGGTCTTCCTCTTCTGCCGTCAGACAGAAGCTCTGGCGAACCCATTCCCCGGCAATCTCCTCCGGTGATAAACCGTTATCCCACGAGAGTCTGCCGAAGCCGTAGAGATTGGCCTGCGCCAGCTTGTTTCCCGTCCAGTTGGAATCCATGCCCACATTGCCTACGCCCGCTATCCCCGATCTGCTTCTGATCTGCGAATGGTTTCGCACCGCATCGTTCACGGTGAGCCCATCCCCATACTTCGTATCAAAATCCAGCGTCTCCTTCCACATCGGTACCAGATAGCAGACATCCTTCTGATGTCCGGTGTATTCCTGCGTTATCTGAAATTCCAGGATCTGGTTTGTCTTTTCCAATGCTCCGAAGAGCGGTGATACCGGTTCCCGGATCTGGAAGTCAATCGGTCCGTTTTTAATCTGAAGAATCACATTGTCCTCAAAGTGTCCGTCCAGCTTTTTGAAAATATCGTAGGCAGCCCTGGCCCGGTCCGCCTTCCGGTTCCACCAGTCCTGGGCACAGTCGTATACGAAACAGCGCCAGATAATCAGCCCGCCGTATGGCCGGACCGCCCGGGCCAGCATGTTGGCGCCCTCATCGTGATCTCTACCGTAGGTAAACGGGCCGGGCTCCCCTTCCGAATCCGCCTTCACCACGAAACCGGCAAAATCAGGAATTTCTTCGTAGATATGTCTCACCGTCTCTTCCCACCAGGCTGCGACCTCCGGATTAAGCGGGTCGGCATTCGTTAATCCGCCCACCGTCATGGGCGCCGCATAGTTTATGGAGAGGAATGTTTTAATCCCGTATGCAGTCAGAACATCCGCGATCTTTCTGATCTCTGCAGGCGCATCTCCCTGCACAAAAAATGTTTCCAGCTTATGTACATTGACATTGTTAATCGAAACTGCATTGATCCCTGCCGAGGCCAGCAGCCTGGCATACTGGCGGATCAGTTCCATATCGCCCCGAAATGTGTTGTTGTCGAAAAATATGGATTCTCCCGCGTATCCACGCTCGATGGAGCCGTCAAAATTATCCCAGTGGTTGATCATGCGGATACTCTGGTCCGGTACTGATTCATATGGGAATTCTCCGGCGCGGTCCGTAATTAAAAGCCGGTACAGCCCGTACATGCCGTAGAGGGCGCCCGAAGCGGCCGTGCTCGTCACCACATAACCGTTTTCCGTCTCTTCGATCCGGTATCCCTCCTGTCCCAGCTTCTCGTCAGCCGTTCTCGAAAAGACGATGGCGGCCTCCGGCCGTTCGCAGCGCCGTACTTCCCCGAACAGCAGCGGCATCTCCCTCTCAATCGTCTCCGCAATCGCCGTATTTTCCATATCTTCCATATAATAAGTAAAAATCTTTCTGTTTTGCACTTGTTTTGCCAGCCAGCAGAAGTCTCTCAGTTCGTGCATGTTTTTTCGTCCTCCACAGCGCCTTTACTCGACTGCGCCTCTTTCTTTTCATAAAAATGCTTTACATTTGCCAAAAATCCTTTTTTCGTGTAGAAGGGGGAATCGGACAATATGGGAAGTTGGGCCGCCCTCCCGGTAAATCCAGCCTGATAAACCGCGGTGATCACCTCCAGTGCCAGACGTCCGTCCATACTGTTCTCCGGCGGCGTCTCCCCGCCTTCTAAAAAGCGCAGAACCGTATCAATCTGTCCGGCATGTTCCGTGTAGGGAAGCGGCGGCTGTTCCTCCCGGATTTTCAGAAGCCTGTCTTCGATCTCCCGGTTCTCAGCCGGAAAGCCGGTACGGTCCGAACGGCTGCTCTTCACCTGCCACGGAGACGAAAGCCCCGCCCTCTCGCACTGAAACACCAGCCTCTGCCCCTCCCCGTGCGTCACGAGGGAGGCCGTCACTGTGACGACCGCACCGCTGTCATAGGTGAGAACCGCCGCGGACACATCTTCCACCTCGGCGTTATCGTGGGCAGTATTACTTAACACCGCCGTAACGGTTTTGGGGCTTCCCATGATCCAGTTCAGCAGATCGATCTGATGCACCGCATGATTTAACGTGCAGCCGCCGCCTTCCTTCTCCCACGTTCCCCTCCACCATAAGTTGTAATACTCCCGGCCTCTGAACCAGAGGGACTCCACCTGCCCAAACAGAACCCGTCCCACGGCTCCGGAGGCGATCATATTCTTTAAATTCCGGTTATCCTGCAGATAGCGGTTCTGGGAGATGACACCCAGATAACAGCCCGTCTCCTTCTGCGCTCTGATCATCTCGTCACATTCCTCCAGAGAGGAGGCCATGGGCTTTTCCACCAGGACATGTTTTCCCGCCCTCATACAGGATACGGCGCTCTCCGCATGTGTAAACGGCGGCGTACAGATGCTCACCAGATGAATATCCGGCCGTTTTACCATTTCCCTGAAGCTGCTGTAAATCTCCGTATCCTCCAAATGGTATTTTTCCTTTAAGCGCTCCGCCTTCTCAGGCATGAGATCGCATAATGCCACAATCCGGCACCGGCCGTGAAAGGCTGCGTATGCTTCTATATGGCGTTCTGAAATCACTCCTGTACCGATTATTGCGACACCGGTCATCGTCTCCCCTCCCTTTTGTACTTTTTACAACTGTACATTTCCGTTTTCCTATGCAAAATGTTTTTTAATATTGTTTATTTACAAATGCATTATAACAAGTTGCACAACAAAAATGAATGAAGGAATCAAAGGCCATTTGTAATTATTAAAGATTAAATTCTGTTTAAAATCTCCGTTGCGCATTTGTTTTGCCTATTCTATAATGAAGCTAAACCGACAACCCCGATCCTGCGTTTCAGGAAGATAAGGAGCTTATATGAATCTGGACTTTAACAATATGATTCCTGAACTTCATTATTACATTCACAGGAAGTGCACGCCAAACTGGAAGATTGAACCCCATGTGATCCCCTTTATCGACATCACCTATGTCATCGACGGAAAAGCGGAATACAACATCGGCGGCCGCACCTACATTGTAAAAAAGGGGGATTTGATCTGCATTCCCCAGAACACCTTCCGCTCAGCCGTCAATATACCGGAAGATTTAATGGAATGCTACTCCACGAATATCTTCCTGCGCAATCAGTTCGGCCAGGAGGCATACTTACCCGTTCCCATTATCAGCCACATCGGGATCATACCGCGGCTGATCTCGCGCTTCCACGAAATTCACGAGGAATGGGTGCAGAAGGATTTTGGATATATGCTGAAAATACGCGGAATCCTGTGCCTTATCCTGTATCAGATATCGAATCTGATCTTAAATGAGAATCACTTAAGCCAGGAAGACCCCCGGATCAAGAGCAGCATCCGCTATATGAGCCTGCACTATGCGGAACCGCTGACCATCGACAGGATGGCAGAACAGTTTCATCTCCATCCCGTCTATTATGGAAGCCTCTTTCGGGAGGCCATGGGGATGACATTCAAACAGTATCTCATCTCTCTCCGTTTAAACTACGCGGAAAACATGCTGAAAAGCGGTGAGTACAGCGTCAGCGAAGTAGCTCTCCAATGCGGATTTTCCGACATTTTCTACTTCAGCAAGCTGTTTAAGGAAAAGAAAGGAATCCCGCCCTCCGGCATGTTTCCGCCGGAAAGAAGGAAGAAAAAAAAAGAAATTACATCATTATCAGGAGGAAAAGCGGAATGAAAGCACTGATTATCGGAGGAAGCGGCGGCTTAAGCGGCGCGCTGGCTTCCATGGCAAAGGAATCGTATGAGGTATGGGCCCTTACAAGGGGAAAACGCCCTCTGGGAGAAGGGATCATCCCGCTCCGCGCGGACCGGGACAACGAGGAGGAATTCCGCAGCGCGGTTTTGGGAGCCGGCGTCACATGGGATGTGGTTTTTGACTGTATCTGCATGAATGAACGCCACGCAGAGCAGGATTTAGAAGTGCTGTCCAAAGTAAGCGGACGGCTTGTTGTCATCTCAACCGATTCTGTCTACGATCCCGCCCGCAAGCGGACGCCGCAGACAGAGGAGGGCTTCTTCGTGGAGGAGACAGGCACGCCCGGGGAGTGCAGCTATGCAGGAAACAAGAGAAAAATGGAGGAAGTCTTTCTGCGCTGTTTTTCCGGCGAAGAACGCTGCAGTCTGAATGTCACACTGTTTCGCCCGGGTCACATCTATGGCCCCGGCTTTCTGATCGGCTGTTATCCGGAGCACAGCCGCCAGAAGGAACTGCCGGATCTCATTCTCGCCGGTCAGCCGCTCTCTCTTGTAGCCAGCGGCATCTATGTGACCCAGCCCATCTTCGTCCGTGATCTGGCGCGCGTGATGCTGGAGTGTGTGGATAAACCCGGCACATTTCAGCAGATTTTCTGTATCGGCGGGCCGGAGGCGGTGGAAAACCGCATCTACTATGAGATTCTCGGAAAGCTTCTGGGCGTGGAGACCGTTATCCGCGAGCTGCCGCTCACGGGGTACCTGGATGCCCACCCCGACTATTCCGGCCACTTATGCCACAGAATTTACGATTTATCCAAACTAAAGGCCGCAGGCGTTGAACTGCCCGCCACCCCCCTTGAGGAAGGCTTAAAGCTGCATCTGGAGTCTCTTGGATATCTATAAACCGCCGGGGCGGTTCCGATTGGTATAAACAAAAGAAAGTGTCTGGAAAACCAATTTTTTTCTCGCCTTTGGGGGCGGAGCGGTCTGATATCCCAGTGTGCCGACATCTGAATACGAGTCATAGAAAATGGCCGGGATTGGCGAACACATGCATTTTGTGTACGACAATCCCGGCCATTTTCTATGGGGAGTAGGAAGCAAGGCGGACACGGGATATCAGACCGCTCCGCCCCCAAAGGCGAGAAAAAAATTGATTTTCCGGACACTCTTTTCATCTATCTCTGTTCTTCTGACAGATACCGTTCAAACTTATTTATATGATCGCGCTTTCCGATTACCACGATCACGTCTTCCTTCCGGAAGCGGTACGTTGGCTGAATATCGATCGTCGTATCCCGTTCCCTCTCCATCGCCACGATGTTTAAGCCGAACCGGTTGCGGATTCCGGCTTCCATCACACTCCTGCCCTCCAGTACACTTGTCAGCCTGATTTCCGATACCGCAATATCGTCGTTTAGACTGATAAAATCCAGCGCATGCGGGGATACGAGGCGTCTTGCTAAGCGGATGGCAATATCCTTCTCCGGATATACCACCTCAGCGCCGATCTTCTCCAGAACACAGCCGTGTTCCGCACTGGTGGCCTTCGAGATTACGCGTGGCACTCCCATGGAGATTACAGTCAGTGTAGCCAGTATACTGGTATCAATCTTCTCTCCAATACACACAATCACCGTCTCGCAGTTCTGGATTCCGGCACTCTCAAAGGAGTCACGGTCAATCCCCTCCACGACAAAGGCCTCCGAAACGAGGTCACGGATCTGTTTCACCTTGCTCTCCGTATTGTCAACCACCATCACTTCTTTTCCGGCCTCCGAAAGGGCCGTGGCCAATGCGGTCCCGAATCTTCCCAGGCCAATAATTCCATATTCTATCGTATCATTTCGACGTTTCATCTCGTTCTCTCCTCTACCCTATTGTAATTGATTCTTCCGAATACCAGGCCGCCGCCTTCGGTTTGAAGCTCCACACGGTCGCCATGGTAAGCGGTCCCAGCCTTCCGATAAACATGGTGGTGATCAGAATCAGCTTCGCGCCCGCGTTTAAATCCGGCGTGATCCCGGTGGACAGCCCGACGGTACCGAAGGCGCTGACTGTTTCAAACAGTAATTTCATAAAATCCAGTTCCGGTTCAGCGATGCACATGAGAAAGGTCTGCACGCAGACCACCGCAAGCGCCAGTATGGCAATGAGAAACGCCTGGGACACCACCTCCGTGGGAATCCGGCGTTTAAATGCACTGCAGTGTCTGTTCGTCGCGGCGCTGAACATGCTCTTCATCAGCACGAAGGTGGTCGTCGTTTTGATACCGCCTCCGGTGGAGCCCGGAGATGCTCCCAGGAACATAAGAACCGCCAGGACAAACAGCCCTGCGTTCGAGAATGCTCCGATCGGATAGGTGGAAAATCCGGCCGTTCTCGCGGAGGTGCTCTGGAAGAGGGCTCCCAGCCAGGTGATGTCCTCCGTCATTTTTAAAAGCACGGTACCGGCGGCCAGAAGCGCGATGGTCGTTGCAATTACCACTTTTGTGTGAAGGCTGAATTTCCGCCAGGAATGTTTTTCCCATATTTCCCGAATCACGAGGAATCCAAGTCCGCCGAATATGATCAGTCCGCAGGTCGTCAGATTTAAGAGTACATTGGACTGGTACGGGATCAGGTTTTTTAGCCCGCCCAAAATGTCAAAACCGGAGTTGTTAAACGCCGCCACGGAATGGAACACGCTGATCCCCAGCGCGTCAAGCGGCGGATAGTCTTTCGAAAACACCAGGAAACTTAAGAGCGCGCCTGCGCCCTCAAAGAGCAGCGTCATGAAAAGGATCGCCTCTACCAGCCTGACCACACCCTTTACAGTCGTTAAATTCATGGAATCACGGATCAGCACGCGGCCGTGGATGCCTATTTTCTTTCCGGCCAGCAGAATGACGCCGACGCCGACGCACGTAACGCCCAGGCCGCCGACCTGAATTAAGAGCGCCACTACCGTCCTTCCGAATACATTAAACGTATCCGCCGTATCCACCGCGATCAGTCCGGTCACACAGACCGCGCTGGTGGAGGTAAACAGGGCGTCTATGTAGGATACGTCCACTCCCTCATTGGCCGAAATGGGAAGCCACAGAATCAGGCTCCCCGTTAAGATTACAAAGGCAAAGCCCAGAACGACAATCCGGCCGGGGCTCAATTTACGCAAATGTTCTGTCATCATACACCTCTCTTTTTATGATATGGCTAAATTAGCACAATCATGAGCAGGATTCAATCCTTTATCAGAATACTTAACACATCTTTAACTTTGTGATCGTTTGCTGATTTTTTATAATTTTTTTTACAAAACCCTCTTGACATTTTATTTCCTTTGAGTATAATAGTGTCTATATTCCTCGATAGCTCAGTCGGTAGAGCACGCGGCTGTTAACCGCGCTGTCGTAGGTTCAAGTCCTACTCGGGGAGTTTTTACCAGACGGTAACAAAAAAAGATCAGATATCTTCTGCGATATCTGATCTTTTTTTATTTCATAAAACCTCTTATTCCTGTGCCTCCACAGCCTTCTCAATATCCATATTTTCCGGCAGAATCAGATTTAAGAGGATTGCAAGCACAAATACGACGGCTACGCAGTTTTCTGCAAATACGTCCTGAATAATGGACGGGAAAATCTGAAAGATTTCAGGGAGCAGGGTAAAGCCGATTCCGACGCTTAAGGAAAGGGAACCGATAATCGTATTTCTCTGGCTGAAACCGGCACGGGCCAGCATCTGCACACCGCTGATGATGATGGAACCGAACATCATGATCGTACAGCCCCCCAGCACCGCATCCGGCAGAGAGGCGAAAAAGGCGCCGATCGGCGGGAAAAGTCCGGAGAGAATCATACAGAAAGCCCCTGTCATAATGGTAAAGCGGTTGACGACCTTCGTCATGGCGATCAGTCCCACGTTCTGGCTGAAGGAAGTAACCGGAAGACAGCCGAACAGGGAGGATATGCTGCTGGCAAATCCGTCACAGGCCAGAGAGCCTGAAATCTCTTTCTCCGTGATATCACGATCGAGACCGGATGCCACCATTGCAGTAGTATCTCCGATAGTCTCAGTTGCCGATACGAGAAAGATCACAACCACAGACAGGATTGCGCCCGCATGAAACTCCGGCATAAACGGTAAAATACGGGGAAGGGATAAGATCCCGCCGTCGAGCAGTCCCGACAGATCCACTACGCCCAGGAATATCGAGAGTACATAGCCGACAACCAGTCCAAACAGAACAGACAGCTGCTTCCAGAAGGATTTTGCAAATACATTAAACAGAATACAGCTCAAAAGCGTTACGGTGCCGATCAGAAGATTCGTTGCCGAGCCAAACGAATCGGAATATCCGCCGCCGAACGACCTCGCTCCCACCGTCAGAAGGGAAAAACCGATGGAGGTTACGACGCACGCCGATACGATCGGGGAAATCAGCTTCCTCCAGTACTTTGCGAAGAGGCCCAGAGTTCCTTCCACCAGGCCGCCGATCAGGATTGCACCCAGGATTGCCGGATAGCCGTATTTCGCTCCTACAGAACTTAATATTGTCACGAATGTAAAACTGACCCCCATCACGATTGGAAGCTTTGCACCGATGCGCCAGACCGGATACAACTGAATCAGCGTGGCAACTCCCGCAATGAACATTGCGTTCTGAATCAGAGCCGCCGTCTGGCTCGTCTCTAAGCCAGCCGCCGCAGTCACGATGACTATCGGCGTTAAGTTTGCCACAAACATCGCCAGCACATGCTGTAAGCCGAAGGGAATCGCTTTTCCCAGAGGAACGCGCCCGTCCAGCCTGTAAATGTTGTTAATGCTGATTTCTGCATTGCTTTTCATGATATTCTCCTTTATCATTCTCTTTATTTCAATGTTTTTGCCGTCTTCCGCCAAACTGTCCGCGTTCTGCTCCCTCCCGCAGGTCAGAGCACCCCCGTCTGCAGTTTCCTTCATCTACGGCGCATTTTCAGTCGTCGTTCACCCCCTTATTACCATAAGAATCGGAATCTGCCGTATTGCGTGTCATTCCGGACCGCCAGGCCCGCCTTTTTTGACGGACCGCATCATCGTGCGGCTGATCAAAAAAGACTTCCCGGCTGCCGGAGACAGGCAGCATAAAAGCTGCTCCTGTAGCCCTGACATTTAGGAAGTCGGATAGAAACGTCCAGGCCATTATCCCGGACATATACAAGATGCATACGGTTATTTCTATTCATTTTTCACAAAAACATTGATTTGATAAGATTAATTATAAGCAGTTTTCTTATTAAAGTCAATATATTTTTTAGGTGTTCTTAAATTATTTTAGATATCATGCATAATAAAACATTTTTTTCTTTCCTTCATTTTTTAGAGATTTCATTGCAGATTCTGAGCATTCCCCTGACGATTCTGAATGGTATTCGTTTTTCAGTCCGCATCTCCTGTATATTCCAGGATATCCCCGGGCTGACAGTTCAGTTCTCTGCAAATGGCATCTAACGTCGAGAAACGGATTGCCTTTACCTTCCCCGTTTTTAAATTGGAAAGATTCACGGTGGATATTCCAACCTTTTTAGAAAGATCGTTTAAGGAAATCTTTCTGTCTGCCATAACACGGTCCAATCGCAAAATAATAGCCATCTTCCGCCCTCCTACAGGATCTCATCCATTTCCTTCTGCATGGAAAACCCTTCCATAATGATATTCCCTAAAATAACGAACAGTAATCCGGGAATAAAGATGGCCGCGTCAATCAGTACAAAACTCCCCCGAGACAGGAATTCATAACCGGAAGACTGATCCCCCTCCAGTCTCGGTATCACGAACGATGCAGTCAGCAGCAGAATGCCAATCATGCGAATGCTCCACGTCAGCGTCCTGGAAAATGGCTGTTCGTCTGCAGCGATCTTAACTAAGGAAACGAAAACCAGAATCATCACGGCGGTCAAAACCATATTCCATACAAAATCGGCCAGGCCCATTTGCAGCCAGATCCTGTTTTTGATTCCCCAGGCGCTCATCATCAGTCCCAGAAACGACAGAACGCCGGTCAAAAACAAAGCCGCAGTAAACACTATACGAATTTTCTTTAAAAAAACTTTTTTCTCCCGTACGGTGGTATCCAGATTAAAATCGTTCTCTTTCATTTTGTCTCCTCCTCTGTGAGATTGACTGCTTTTTCTTTTACTATACCACCTGTTCTTTTGTTTATCAAGTATTTTTAATGATTATCATTAAATTTTATAAGTTTTTCGTTGTGCATTTTAAAAAGCAAGTACTTTCTTCTCTCCCTTTCTCCTCTCATTTCAGGACCATTTCTGTTAATGCCGCCAAAGTTTTTTACGTAAAATCATCAAATTAGGGGCACTCCTTAAAAAAACAGCAATATACTAATTATAAAGTGATAATAAGGAAGTTCTTATGACTCAATTTGAAACGCTCCCACTTTCTGCCGCACAGGCAGACGACGAACCTGTTGATCCGGGATTTTTGGTGCCGGACTACAACACAGTGATTCCTCCGTTCGACGAGGATATAGATCCGGATTTTTCAGTTATGCCTCCCATCTACCCGGACCGCCCCTATCCTCCTGACCGTCCCTTCCCGGACCGCCCCATTTATCCGCCTTTCATTCCGACGCCAATGCCATGCCTGTTCTGTAATAACAATCAATGGGCACGCGGAAGCATCCGGTTTCTGAATGCTGCAACCGGATATAATGCATTCACGATCTACATTGACAACCGGCCGGTTTACTCCAATCTTGAGTTCCCGGAGCTTACCAGATACCAGCAGATCACGCAGGGATATCACAGATTCTCGATCGTTGCCAACGGCTATACTTATCTCCAGAAATCCCTTTACGTCGGAGACGGCATGGCAACCATCGCAATCATCAATTCAGACACCGGTCTGGACCTGACATCCATCGCCGACACTACATGTCCTACGCCCAATGCAAATGCATGCTTCAGAGTATGCAATCTGGCTTATTACAGCGGCCCCGTAAATGCTGTCATTGGCAATGTCTACTTTAACTCCGTTAACTTTAAACAGGCAGCCAGCTTCAGCTCCATGATGAGCGGAACCTATACGGTTAACGTGGCCCGTTCTGCACGGCCGCAGGTGCCTCTCGTCACCACCACAATCACCATGCGGCCCGGAAGGATCTACACGCTCTATGTGTTAAACTGGAATACTTCCCCGGATACCATCCAGACCCTGCTGGTAGAGGACCGGAGATACTGATCCCACAGATCGTCAAAATGCAAAAATCCCCTGTAAACACAATGTTTACAGGGGATTTATTTATCATTAAGCTACTTTGGATTTAGCCAGTTCTGCTAATTTAGCGAAGCCTTCTGCATCATTAACAGCCATGTCAGCCAGGACTTTTCTGTTTAAATCAACACCAGCCAGCTTTAATCCATGCATAAATACGCTGTAGGATAAGCCATTGATTCTTGCTGCCGCATTGATACGTGCAATCCATAACTGTCTGAACTGTCTCTTTCTTTCTTTTCTTCCCGCGTAGGAGCTTGTTAATGCTCTCATTACGGACTGCTTTGCTACTCTATACTGTTTGGAACGAGCGCCTCTGTAGCCTTTAGCCATCTTTAACACTCTGTTATGTCTCTTCTTAGCGTTCATACCGCCTTTAATTCTTGCCATCGGTTTTTCCTCCTTCTTAACTTAAGATCCTATAAATATGGTAAAATCTTCTTCATTACTTTTGCGTTGGTTGCATCTGTAACGATATCTTTTCTAAGATTTCTTTTTCTCTTTGTAGACTTCTTAGTTAAGATGTGAGATTTGTAAGCTTTGTTTCTTACAAGCTTTCCTGTACCGGTCTTTTTGAAACGCTTTGCAGCTGCTCTGCTTGTTTTTAATTTAGGCATTGTATTTTCCTCCTTGATAATGTTCTATTAACGTTTTGGTGTTAAAAACATAACCATGCTTCTTCCTTCCACTTTGGACGGCTTGTCAATCACCGCTATATCGGCTAATTCCTTTGCGAAATCTTCAAGAATATATCTTGACTTTGACATATGCGCCATCTCACGACCTCTGAAACGTAAGGTTACCTTAACTTTATCTCCTTTTTCGAGGAACTTCCTTGCGGCGCCCATCTTTGTGTTTAAGTCATTTGTGTCAATGTTGGGAGATAAACGAACTTCCTTTACTTCGATTACCTTCTGTTTCTTCTTAGCTTCTTTTTCTTTTCTTGCCAGTTCGTATCTGTACTTACCGTAATCGATAATCTTACAAACCGGTGGCTTTGCGGTCGGAGCAATCTTTACAAGGTCCAGCTCTGCTTCTTTCGCCATCTGTAAGGCATCTCTCGCAGGCATAACCCCTAACTGTTCTCCATCTTCACCAATCAACCGAACTTCCTTATCTCTGATTTGTTCGTTAATCATTAAATCGCTAATTGTCGTGCACCTCCTATAGTGTGTTTGGTCGGAATTCACATTACTGCCCGTCAGGGCACAAAAAAAGTAGATAGACAAACGCTACCCACCATCAAAGTCTCTACACAGAATACCTATGTAAATAAGGCTATGAACCAGGGTCACTTACTCGTGCCGTGGTGAGGCGGATACCTACTTTCCTGACTGTTGTTTCCACAACTTGTTATAGTCTACAATAAACGGAGAGAAATGTCAAGGATTTTGCAGATTTATTTTTAATAATTTCAGACTGTTTTCACATCCGTCCTCCGCCATATCCCCTTCTGCCTTTGAATCTTACGGAATTTGCAAGGAATAAGTAAAGAACCAAAAGTAAGATTGTGGTATTGTAAACATATAAAATGATGATACCATAGATGCAGTATAAAAAACAGGAGGAACTCACCTTGAATAAGAAAATAATTCTGTTTTCCGCCCTTCTGCTCACTGCCGCCCTCAGCGCCTGTTCCAGCCGGCAGGCCAGTCCGGTACCGGCTGATGATCCGGCAGCGACCGTGGAAGGCGTGACCGAGGAACCCATGGCAGAGGAACCCATGGCAGCAAGCCAAAATACCGGAACGGAAATCCCTTCCGACGTCTCCGAGTGCACCGGCAGATTTTTAAAATCCACGGACGGGGACGGCATCCTCGTGATTGACGATTACGGCCCTGTCTGCTTTTCGTACGCTTCCGATGACAGAAGTGTCTTAAATACCCTGGAGGACGGCGATGCCGTATCGATGAAAACAGGGCTGATTATGGAGACATGGCCCGGACAGACCACGGTATATGGGTGCGAACTGCTCAGAAAAGGGAGCCGCGCTTCCATTGATCCCCATACTCTTGCTTCCTTAATGGAGATGGGGCAGATCGAAAAAGCTCCGCTTTCTCCCATGTTTTATGCCAGAGATACCCTGTTTATCAGTACGGACAGAGCCGCACACCCCACCTGCGGAACCGAGGACGGCAGTTTTTCTTCCATCATTGACCCTTTAATCGTCCCCTCGGAGAACGGTCAGGCCAACTTCGGAGGAAAGGGTGACGGATACATCTCTCTCTGGGACGGCGCCATGGCGGTCCGGACCGGGGATTCTTACACCCTGTTTCTGTCAGACGGTACCGTGGAATATGAGGGACATTTTTTTCAGGAATCAGACTTAAGTGAGGATACCCTTGAATGGCTGGAATTCTACAACGGCCTCCCGGAAGAAGATCGGTTGTCTATTTCCTACGTTCCTCATGAGCTTCTGCCCAAAGGCGATCCAGGTAATCGAGTAGGAGGGAGTGATTAACTCCCGTCCTCTCACACCACCGTGCATACCGTTCGGTACACGGCGGTTTCAACGGTTGACATGCACGGACTGATAGGCTGTGGCTAAATCATAATAGCCACTGTTTATCAGTCTTTCTTTTGTCATTGCCATATTTACCGCTACCGTTTGTGTGGTAAACCAATAGCCTCTTCGGCTGTTCCCTGCCTTCCATGCCAATTCTTTCGGCACTCCCATTTTCAGCAGGTTCTTTACCTTCGTTTTCGGTTTCTTCCATTGTTTCCATATACACATTCGGATTCTGTGATATAGCCATTGGTTCAGTCCCTCTATTCGGTTCTTCATATCTGCTACTCCATAATAATTCAGCCAGCCCCGCATATACACCTTTATCTTTTCTAACGATGGGCGTATGCTCTGAACAGACCTTCGGGAACTAAGGTCTTTCAGTTTTGACTTCATTTTCTTCCATGACTTCCCATGAACCCGGACATAAATGCCCTTTCCGTTCTTTCCCAATGTGAAGCCAGGGAACTTAAAATTTCGGATTGCAAATACACTTACTACACGGCTTTTCTTCTGGTTCACCTGCAATTTCAGCGTCCCTTCCAGATATTTCGTGCTTGTTTCCAGAAGTCTCTTTGCGGCTCTCTCACTTTTAGCTAACAATACTATATCATCTGCGTAACGTACAAAAGCCACTCCTCGTTTCTCGTACTCCTGGTCGAACTCGTTCAGATAGACATTTGCCAGCAGCGGGGATAGATTTCCTCCTTGCGGCGATCCTTCCTCTGTCTCCATGACTATACCGTTTTCCATGACACCACTCTTTAGGTATCTCTTTATCCATTGGATAACCCTTTCGTCCTTTACATCTCTGCGCAGGATATTTAATAGCATTTCTTGGTTCAGAGTATCAAAGTATTTCGACAGGTCCAATGCAACGGCATGGGTGTATCCCTGTTCTGCATACTCTTTTACCTTTAAAATGGCGTCCCTGGCGCTTCTTCCCGGCCGATACCCATAGCTGTTCTCCGAGAACAGCGCCTCATAGACTGGCATTAACTGCTGTCCTATGGCTTGCTGGAAGATACGGTCTTTCACGGTTGGAATGCCCAGCTTTCGCATTCCTCCCTCTGGCTTGGGAATCTCTACTCGTCTTACTGGGTCGGGGGTGTATTTTCCCCTTTTGATTCTCTCTATCAGTTCCTTTTGATTTTCCCTTAGGCAGTCACCTGTTTCCTCTACGGTCATTCCGTCGATTCCCGGCGCTCCCTTATTCGCCTTTACTCTCTTAAAAGCTCTGTTTAAGTTGTCCTTATTCAGTATCTTCTCTAAGAGTTCCGGCTGTGCACTGTCTCTTTCCTTCCATATCCGGCGGAAAGAACGGTGCGCTCTCACATACCCTTCACGTTCCGCGCTGTCTCTTTGTGAGCAGCTATCTCTGTTTTCTGTACCCAATGTTCTTTCCTCCTTTCCCGGTTGTACTAAAGACTCCTGTTGATTCGGTCCTTCGTCTCTCGACTACTACGACCTCTGCTGACTTCTGTACGTTCAGCACTACCTCACGATAGTGGTTATCCCTTTCAGGACATTCCGCACAGACCTCCCCGGGTACCACACGTTTCTTTCTCTCCATCTATCTGCCACATTTACCATACATGATTCCGTGTGGTTATTGGGCTTCGACTTGTTTGGCAGCCTTACCCTCACGCATGGCCTGATGTGATTTCTGTTCGTCAGACCAGAGATTTGCCCATGGGTTAGTATGTTCCCCATATCCAGCTTCCTTCAGATTCCACCTCACGGTGGACACCCTTGCCTTCGGCTATATCCTTCCCACCACCGGGCGGATTCCGGACTTGCACCGGTTAGAAACGTGCGCCGCCGGGCGCACCAAAAAAAGCGCGTAAGAACATGATGTTCCTACGCGCCTTAGTCCTGCCGTACCTCTATTTCGTCTCAGAAGCCGCCTCTTCTGTCCCCTCTGCCGGTTCCTCCGCTGCTGCGTGCACCGCAGTAACCGTTGCGACGGTTGTATCTAAATCAGTGACGAGATCAACATTTTTATTCTTCGCAATATCTAAATCCGCCACCCGGATTGTATCACCGACCTTCATATCTCCAACGTCAATCCGCACCTTATCAATCAGGGCCTCCGGCAAAGCCTTGTACGAAATCTCCTGAAGCTGCTGCTGCAGGACTCCATTCATCACTTTATCGTGATTTACCAGGATAACTTCCGCGACGGAGTGGACTTTTTCGCCTCTTACAAGCGCCTGGAAATCAATCTCCTCTACGATCCCCTTCATTGCATTAAAGGATATGTCTTTAATCAGGACATCGTAAGCCTGGCCATCCACGTCCAACAGGATCTGGCTTCCTTTATTGCAGGTTTTAAGAAGCCGTTCCACCACAGTTCTCTCGATTTTAACAGGTATGGATTCCTGGATATCTCTGCCAAAGACATTACCGGTAACGTACCCCTCTCTTCTCAATCGTTTTGCTTTGATGGACATGCTTCTCTTTTCAGCTTTTAAAGTATTCATTTGTCTTTTCCTCCAAAATTCTGATTGCTTAGCAGCCTTCAAATTTGATAAACAAATAGGTGTGTTAAGTAATTTATACTGTTACAAGTACATTATATCACTGTTGTCAACCCCGGACGGCGGAATTATGAAGCCAGCTCTGCGTTCTCCAGCACTTCCTTCATCACCCCGATAAACATCTCATTTTCCTTTGCCGTTCCCACAGATACACGGCTGATCTGGTTGGAACTGATCATGATTCCGCGTTCCGCCAATCGATCCCTCAGCCACTCCGGGCTTACGTGGGCATCAAAATAGATGAAATTCGTCTGGGAGTGATACACTCTGCACCCCATGGCTTCCAGCTCCGTTTCAATATACTTACGTCCCGCGACCACCAGGGCCTTAACCTCCTGATAATACTCCTGATCTTTCATCGCTGCCACCGCTGCCGCCTGCCCCATCTTATTGATATTACAGTTACACGGGCATTTTTTCATGGCTGCTATTAACTCCGGCGCAGCCGCCACATAACCAACCCGTACGCCTGCCATGGCATAATATTTGGAAAACGTTCTCAGAACCAGCAGCGGTTTTTCGATTCCCTGCCGGACGAGATCTATCATGCTCTCGCAGTCAGGAGCTGTTGAAAATTCGATATAAGCCTCATCCATCACGATAACGATATCCTCCGGAACCCGGTCGATGAATGAACGCAGGCTGTCGCCGTTCACATACGTTCCTGTCGGATTATTGGGATTACAGATCACTATGATTTTCGTTTTTTCCGTAACAGCCTCAAGGAGTCCCTCCAGATCATAGGTTAAATCGCTCTTTAAGGGTACCGTCACCGGTTTGGCCTGGTGAATGTAAGCCATATCGAGAAAGGCGGCAAACGTGGGACACATCAGAACCTCATCTCCGGGATTTAAGAACGTATTGCCGACAAGCTCGATACAGGCGCTGGAACCGGCGGCTGTGATGAAATTATCATAGCTCATGCCGTAATATTCCGCCAAAGTATTTTTAAGCTCATTTGCCTGAAAATCGCCGTAGAGATTTGATCCGGCAGCTGTCTCGGCAATTGCGTTTAATGCTTTGGGCGACATCCCATACGGATTTTCATTGAGCCCCATCCGGACAAGACGGCCGATATCTGTTTTTCCGAAATTCGCGCTCGCTCTCCTGCTTTCCGGCTTATTGGCAACCGCATCACTGAACACATTCCATTCTTTCATATCCTTCACCCTTTTCCTTTCTATGCCAGACCGCTTTTTACAGCGGTCTTCTCTTTCATTTTCGCAGAAATAAATCTGTTTTTGTTCAATACTGTTTCTCCGTCTCTCAGCCTTCCGACCCGTCTGATATCTTTTCCATACAGACAGGACACTACCAGCAGGGAACAGGCATCTGAAAACGGAGCCGCATACAGTACGCCGGCAAGCCCGAAGAACCTCGGGAAGAGAAGCAGCGCCGGAATCAGGAAGATCCCATGCCTGGAAAACGATACCAGGGTTGCCTGATCCGATCTTCCGATGGCGGAAAAATACATACTGACCAGCATCTGATAGCCGCTGAACAGCGCCAATATTTTACAAATCCTCATCGCATAGGCGCCGAAGGTCACAAACGCCTCGTCCCCCGCGCCAAACATCCGGACAAGAGCTGCCGGAACCGCCATCATGGCCGCCCACACGGCCGCTGACAGTATCACGGTCATACTTTGGGATATCAGCGAAGCCTTTTTTACACGGCTGTACTTTCTGGCTCCATAATTATAGCTGATAACCGGGGAAGCCGCCTGGTTAATACCGGAGGTAAGAGAGACGATAAAGCTCTCCATCGTCACAGCCGCAGCCATGGCGGAGACGCACAGTTCGCCGCCTCCCAAAAGTGAATAGACCGGATCAAGATCCCCGTATTTCAGCAGCGCCTTATTCATCATAATATTGGTCACAAAGGAAAGCATCTGGAAAATGGATGGAGCGATTCCCATTTTTATAATATAAATCATCTGCCGTCCATCCACCGCGCTGAAGCCCGCCCATTTTAAACCGCTCCTGCCTGTGAGGAAGTACGCCGCACTGAACGCCGCTCCTGCCATCTGGCTGATTACGGTAGCCAGCGCCGCTCCCTCCACTCCCATACCGCCCCGCGCGATCAGGAAGTAATCCAGAATGATATTACAGACCGCTCCGATCATATTGGCCGCCATGGAGTAGCCTGCGCTCCCTTCTGTTCGGATTATTGCCGCCAGTCCTACATTCAGCATATTAAATACCTGCCCCAGCGACACGATCCGCAGATATTCTACGGCATAACGGTACGTCTCCGTTTCCTCCGAAGCCCCGCACAGCCGGACAAAAGGTTCTGCCGACACGGAAAACACCAGAGATACAACCGTCGCCATGCCGGTGGCCTGGACGATAATATTCGTAAAAAGGCGTCCTGCCTTCTCATCGTTGCCGCTTCCGATTGCCAGTGAAAGGAGCGACGCTCCTCCCACCGTGATAAACAGGGACAAGGCAATCATCACATTATTAAAAGGCGCCAGTACCGATAAACCGCCCAGCGCATACCGGCCCACATAATTTCCCACAAACACCTGGTCTACAGTCCGGTAGAGATAGGTTGTCATCGTCCCCAGAAGCCCCGGGATCCCCATAGACAGAAGCAGCGGGAACAGTGGGGCCGTTCCCATTCTTGTCGTACTCTCTTTCACCTGCTTTTAACTTCCTCTCTTCTTCCTATGCAATCACACTGGTCGGCATCCCATGAATCCAGTTTTTTAAGTTCTCCGCCGCTACCCGGACTGTCCTGTATCTGGCCTCCTCCGGCGCCCACGCGATATGCGGCGTAATGACGGCGTTGCTGCAGTTCATCAGCGCGCACCGCTCCTTTAACGGCTCGTTGTCCACGACGTCTAAACCGGCCGCGTATATTTTTCCGGAATCCAACGCTCCAATCAGGGCTTCCTCATCGATGACTGCGCCTCTCGCCGTATTAATCAGAATCACGCCATCCTTCATCTTTTCTATGGCGGCGCGGTCAATCATATGGTAGGATTCATCGGTCAGAGGACAGTGAATCGAGATGACATCGCTGCGCAGAAACAGTTCCTCCAATCCCACCTGTTCGATAAAATCATACTCCGGACCGGTCTTCTTATGGCGGCTGAAGGAGATCACCTTCATACCGAATCCCGCCGCCATACGGGCGGTCCACAGGCCGATGCTTCCAAGGCCGATGATTCCCATGGTCTTCTCAAACAGCTCAATCTGCCTGCTCTGCACCCGCAGGCCGCCGCCAAATCCAATGATCTCATGGCGATCCATACATTTTTTATAGTACTCATCCTGAAGTCTCACATTATGGCAGATATCGAGCAGCAGCGCCATGGCAAACTGAGCAATGGTCACATCCCCGTAAACCGTATTCGTCATGGTAATGTGATGTTTCTCTGCCGCGTCCCGGTCGAACTCCCCATATCCATGGGCAAACGACGCAAGATACTTTAACCTGGGATGGTTCGATAAGAACGTCTCTTCGCAGCAGTCCTGAATCCAGGCTCCTAAAAGTGCGTCGGCATCTCCCGCAATCTCATCCTTCTTCCTGCTGCTGAACCCGTTGTGAAATACAACCTCATCCACCTCCGGAATCTCCTTCAGCTGTTCCTTCCAATAACGGATCAGCTCCTCCCGCGATGGCCGCCCTCCTATGGCCTCGCCCTGGCAAATTACTACTTTCATCCTTTCTCTCCTCCTGTTCTAAGTTTTAGTCCTGGTCTCCCTGCATAGCGTCGTATCCGGTCTCACCCGTACGGATCTTCACGGAATCCCGCACATCATAGATGAATATTTTCCCATCACCGATATGGCCTGTATAGAGTACTTTCCTGGCTGTAGACACAACCTCCTCCACAGGGACCTTTGCCACGACAACCTCGATCTTCACCTTCGGCAGCAGCGTCATATCCACCGGAACTCCGCGGTAATACTCCGCCGCCCCCTTCTGCATCCCGCATCCGAGTACCTGCGTCACCGTCATGCCGGTAATGCCGATTCCGTTCAGCGCATTCTTCAGTTCTTCAAACTTCGACTGCTTCAGGATAATATCCACCCTGGACAGCTCTGATTCCCCTGTCTCCGAAACCCTGGCTCTCACAGGAATTGCCTCATCCACCGGAATATCCCGTCTTCCGGGAGCTGCGCCGAGTACAGAATCCACGTTTGCCATCAGATCATCGGCCGGCACCACCGGAAGGAAATCCGCGTAGGCGTTTGCCAGACCGTGTTCCGTGCTGTCAAGTCCCTCGATCTCCTCTCTCCTCGTCACACGAAGACCCATGGTCTTTCGGATCACACGGAATACGACATTCATGGTCAGAAACACCCAGGCCGCCACAGAAAGAACACCCAGAAGCTGAATTCCCAGACAGGAAAAACCTCCTCCGTAGAACAGCCCGCCTTCCTTTGCAAATAAGCCAACCGCAGCGGCGCCGAACGCTCCGCAGACACCGTGGACCCCGATCGCACCGACCGGATCGTCAATCTTCAGCTTTTTTTCAATCATCTCAATCGCAACGACTACCAGGATACCGGCACAGATACCGATTGCCGCCGCTCCGAATGGAGTCACTGCGTCGCAGCCTGCAGTAATGGCGACCAGGCCGGCCAATACTCCGTTTAACGTCATGGAGACATCCGGCTTTTTATATTTGAACCACGTATAAAACATGGTGGCACAGCCGGCCAGCGCAGCCGCGAGATTCGTATTCATGAAGATCAGCCCCGCCGTCTCCATGGCGTCTCCTTCCATACTGACAGTAGAGCATCCGTTGAACCCGAACCAGCAGAACCACAGGATAAACACCCCCAGAGCTCCCAGTGTAATGTTGTGTCCCGGAATTGCCTTGATTTTCCCGTCTTCCCCATACTTTCCGATTCTCGGCCCGAGAAGATACGCTCCGACCGCGGCCGCGGTTCCTCCGACCATATGTACCGCCGCAGAACCAGCAAAATCATGGAACCCCAGATTGGCAAGCCAGCCGCCGCCCCAGATCCAGTGTCCGGAGACCGGATAAATCACCATGGAGATAACGGCGCTGTAGACACAATAGGCCGAAAATTTCGTTCTCTCCGCCATCGCCCCGGATACAATGGTGGCCGCCGTCGCGCAGAAGACACTTTGAAAAATTACGAAGGTCCATTTGGAGATTCCGGCCGGAAGCACAGAATCATAATTTCCCATCAGGAAAAAATCAAATCCGCCGAAAACGCTTCCCCAGGAACCGAACATGATGCCAAAACCCACAAACCAGAAGATCGGAGTTCCGATACAGAAATCCATCAGGTTTTTCATAATGATATTGCCAGAGTTCTTTGCTCTTGTAAATCCGGTCTCCACCATGGCAAATCCGGCCTGCATAAAGAAAACAAGAGCGGCGCCAAACAGCACCCATATCGTATTGACAGCCGACATACTCTCCACCTCTTTTCTAAGACGATCCCTCACCCGCTTTTCACACGAGTCCGCCGTCTTCCATAAATACAGTTCGCTTTAACAAACCTCTGCCATCCCGTCGTTTGGACTTGTGATGCGCTTTAAAAACTGCTTCGTTCTGGCCTCCTTCGGATTGACCAGAAGCTCAGAGGGAGGTCCCTGTTCCACCACCACGCCGCCCTCCATGAAGATCACCCTGGAAGCCACCTCCCTGGCAAATGCAATCTCGTGGGTGACTACAATCATGGTAATTCCGGTCTGAGCTACGGCCTTAATGGTATTTAGCACTTCCCCCACCAGCTCCGGGTCCAGAGCCGAGGTCGGCTCATCGAACAGAATCACATCCGGATCCAGGATCAGTGCACGGGCAATCCCCGCTCTCTGCTGCTGCCCTCCGGATATCTGAGAGGGATAAAAATCACACCGCTCGGACAGTCCTACCTTTTCCAGTATTTCCCGGCTGACTCTCTCCGCGTCCTCCTTCTTGAACTTTTTGACCGTCACCAGACCTTCCATCACATTTTCCAGAATTGTCTTATTCTGAAACAGATTATAATTCTGAAACACCATGGCGGTTTTCCGTCTGAGTTCAATAATCTGGGACTTCGTATGCTTCTTTGCGTTCACCGTAAAATCGTTGACCGTAATGCTTCCGTCATCAGCGGAATCGAGAAAATTCACAGTCCGCAGAAGCGTCGTTTTTCCGGATCCGCTGGGGCCCAGAATGACCACAACCTCTCCTTTTTTAATTGTTAAGTCTACGCCTTTTAAAATGTGATTCTTTCCAAATGATTTGTGTATATTGTCAAGTCTGACCATGTATTCCATACAAACAGCTCCTTTCTCACGCCGCCGCACCGGCCCTGAAACGTTTTAAACGGGTTTCCACTGTTCCGAACAGTCTGTTGAAGAAAAAACTGATCAGCTCATAGATCACTGTAGTAATGAGATACGCCTCGATGAAATTCAGCGCCGGCATTGCCAGTAAATTGGCTGTAGCTGTAATCTCATAAACTCCGACGTAATACGCCAGGGACGTTCCCTTCACCAGTCCCAGAAACAGTCCGCCCAGATTCGGCATCGCCACAGCCATGGCCTGTGGAAATACGATTCTTGTCATCGCCTGCAGCTTCGTCATCCCCACGCTGTAGGCCGCTTCTCTCTGTCCTTCATCCACCGCCCCAAGCGCGGCCCGGAATATTTCGGACGAATAGGCCGCCTGATCCAGGGTCAGGGCCGCGATTGCATATACGGCAGGCGGGACAACCGATACGTCGAATTCTCTCCCGATGCTGACTCCATAGCTGTAAACCATAACAGGAAGCGCATAATAGGCAACGTACAAAAGAATAACCATGGGAACGCCCCGCATAAAGGAGACAAACACGGCGCATATCTGAGAGACTACCGGTGTTTTTGCCCTCCGTAGACTGGCAATTCCAAGTCCCAGAAGCCAGCCGGCCGCCGCTGATAAAAGCGCCAGCATCAGCGTAACGGGAATGGCCTTTAAGATATCCGGAACTGCTTCCGCTATAAATTTAAAATCTATCATCCGACTTCCCTCCTATCCGGCCGCCTGCCGTCTGCCCTTTGTATACAGTTTCTCAGCCCATTTACTGAGCTGCTCCAACAGAGCGCAGACCGCCCAGAATATGATGCCGGCCGCTAAGTATACCTCCAGCCGGTTGCTCCCGTAGCTGGCTGAACTGATCGCCCTCGCCTTTCCAAGAATATCAATGACTCCCACCGTAAAGGCCAGCGAAGTCTCCTTGAACAGGAGAATGATATTGTTTCCCAGCATCGGGATAGCAATGCCGAACGCCTGCGGAAATATAATACGGAAAAATGCGGAGCTTCCTTTCATTCCAACACTGTAGGCCGCCTCCCTCTGCCCCTTTTCCACCGCCAGATAAGCCGCGCGCATCATTTCCGCCATATTGGCCGACGTACTCAGGGAGAGGCTTGCGATAATATAGGAGGTCTTGCTCACCCCCGATAAATCGACGCCCAGAGCCGCCATCACCTGCGGCAGCCCCAGATACAGAAGAAAGATCAGAACGAGTGTGGGAATACCTCTCATAAACGATATATACCCCTTTGAGATTCTCCCCAGAATCCTGTGGCTGCTCAGCGCCCCGGCTGCAACCAGCGTTCCGATTACCAGACTGAACAGCAGCGACAGCGACAGAATCTCCACTGTCATCGGAAAGGCCTTCAGAATCCTCGGAATATATCCCGGCACCTGCGATAAATGGTATGTGTTTTCCATATGCTTCCCTCCTTGGGACTCGTGGTAGTGTCAAAGACTACCTCATTTTTTTATAAAAAACCTTGATTTTATAGGAGATTCAAATAAAAAGAGCATTGACCTCCCTTTTTTGGTATAATGTCAATCGCCAAACCAACCTTATACAAAGGAGACAATGCTCATGGACATTATACTTTATTTACTTCAAGTAATTCAAGACCTTTATCAGCAAAACTGCTGGCTGATTCTATTTATCTGCAAATATATCCCTCTGAAACAGTGGGCTTTTGATGATTCCCATTCTCCGAAATATCAGAAGTTCAGGATTGACGAGCTTCCTAAGATCATCTCCTTTCAGCAGGACTGGAACTGGCTGGATCTCATTTCCTACTATCAGCAGCGTTACCACAAAACTATCCGGCCTGTCTTCCGCCGTGTTGAATGTGATATTCCTGTGGACTGCACATGCCCTGCATGCAGCGCTCCTGTGGACTATTTGTCCTGGAACAATGGACGGCAAAAAAATCAGATCCGATGTAAAGTCTGCCAGACTCTTTTTTCTCCAACACAAGACAGCCGTTTTTCCAAAAATTCGCGCCTTCACTGTCCCCATTGCTCCCATGCTTTGGTTCATAAAAAGGACCGCAAACACTTCATTGTACACAAATGTGTAAACCCTAAATGTCCTTACTATCTGCACAACCTGAAGACAGTTGACAAGGCTGATCTTGATGAGGACTATGGCAAAAATAAATATAAGCTCCACTACATCTACCGTGAATTCACAGTAGATTTCTTTCGCATGGACTTAAACAGCCTTCCAAAACATGCTTCTTCTCTTAGATTCTCGAAGTTTGACCAGAACGTACTGGGCCTCTGCCTTTCCTACAAGATCAATCTTGGCCTCTCTCTGCGCAAGACTGCACAGGCTCTGGGGGACATCCACGGTATCACCATCTCGCACCAGCAGGTGGCCAACTATCTCAAAACTGCCGCCCTCTGTGTAAAACCATTTGTTGACAACTATAACTACGATGTCGGCAATGTCTTCACTGCTGATGAAACCTACATCAAGATCCGCGGCATAAAAGGATATATCTGGTTCATCATGGACGCTGCCAAACGCTCCATTATCGGCTATCAGGTTTCAGATAACCGCGGTGTCGGTCCCTGCATTCTATCCATGAGGATGGCTTTGAAACACTTAAAAGAATTACCCGCAAAGTTCAAATTTATTGCGGATGGTTACAGCGCCTATCCCCTTGCTGCACAGCAGTTTTTTATCGAATCCAAAGGTAAGCTGAAGTTTGACATCACCCAGGTGATTGGACTTACCAACGACGATGAAGTATCCAGAGAATTCCGTCCATACAAACAGATGATTGAACGGCTCAACCGCACATACAAGGCTTCCTACAGGCCTACAAACGGTTTTGATAACATCGACGGTGCCAACTATGATCTGGCCCTCTGGGTTGCCTACTATAACTTCCTGCGGCCACACAGACAGTTTAAAGGTAACGTTCTAAACCGAGTGGAAATGCTGGAAGGTGCTGACAACATGCCGGGCAAGTGGCAGATACTTATCTTTCTTGGTCAACAGACAATCAAAAATCTCCAGTCCGGACAGACTTCATAATGAGCGGAGTTGTTGTCAGGCGAACCGTGGAATACCGGAGCGCATCGCGCGAGGATATGCCGCGAAAGTCGCTTGACATAAAGCTCACGGATTATCCTTTCTCAGCAGAAAAGGGGCAACTGCACCCTTTTCCTGCCTTCCGGCGAGGACGGGTTCGGGCAGAGCCCGAAAATGGGTCAAGGGACAAGTCCCTTGCAGGTTTTAGGGCAGCGCCCTAAGGTCTCTCTCATCAATATTTGCAGTTTTCAAGGTTCAATCTGAGCCTTTTTTTGCTCAGTTTTTTCATAAATCATTTGACACTATCGGACTCGTACTGCCAGTCACAGCGGCAGAATCATTCTTATTCCACTGAAATCGCAACCATATCCGCATAGGAGGTAAAAACATCTTCCCCGCCGAACCATTTCTTCGAGATTTCTCCGAGCGTCCCATCCTCCTTCATTTCTTTCGTCGCCTGGCTTACCGCCGCCACAAGCTCCGCCTGGTCCTTGGCAAACATCATATATGTATCTTCACACATCACCACATCTGTCAGGGTTAAATTCGTGATTCCCAGGTCATCCATCACACTGTCATACGTTGCTTTGTACGTCAGAGCCGCGTCTACCTGCCCATTCGACACCTTTTTATAAGAGTCGGCAGTCGACTGGTCGCTTACTCCGATAATCTCAACCTCGTTCCCCGGATGAGCCTCGTTATACGCCATCATCATCTGATACTCGTATGCGCTCGGATTCTGTTCCATGGTCTTTCCTGCCAGATCGGCCATACTGGTTATTCCGCTGTCGCTTCTCACGCAGAGGCTCATCGGAGACAGGCAGTAGTACTCATCCGGAAATAAGTACTTTTCTTTTCTCGCCTCACTCTTCACAAGCTGATGAGACAGCATGTCGATGGAACCGGAATCAATGGAGACCACCAGTGTGGAAAAGTCCATGGTCTGAATATCAAATTTGTACTGCTCCAGCCGTTTATCCAGCTCTTTCAGCACATCCAGATCGTAGCCTACGGGATTTCCATCCTCGTCAAGGTAACAGAATGGAGCTGCATTGTTGCCGGTTCCAACCTTTACTACCGTAACACCGTCGGCAGCCGGCGCTTTTGCCTCTGTTTTCGCACCGCAGCCGCTCAGCGCGCCCACCGCCAATGAGGCAGCCAGAGCCAGACCCGTTAATCTCGTTCCAAACATTCTCTTTTTCATAATGATTCTCCCTTCTTCCGCATTTCACCGCGGCAGCCACGTTGACAGTCTTTCAGATAAACAAAAAAGACGTTCGGCGCGGCCTCTCCGCATATCCAAACGTCTTTGTCTGCCCTGTCTCCAGGTGATTTTGTTTACTTGATACGCTTATTATACATGTATAATTTCAAATGTCAATTCTATTTTTTATTTTCGGCATTCTGCCTGTAACGCTTGAAATCAGCACCTGTATTTACGGTATTTATTTCCATTTTCGTTTTTTCATTATACATGTATAATATATTTTATCAAACAAACCACGAAAATTTCGGAATATTTTCAAGCTGCAGGAGGTACTGTCATGAAACATAATAACAGAGGAAGTGAAACAAAGGAAAGCATCTTAAGGGCAGGCCGCAGCCTTTTCTACGAACACGGCTATAAAGCAACCACCGCACGCATGATCGCCGGACAGGCCAACATCAATCTCGGCCTGATCGACTACTATTTTAAAGGGAAAGAAGAAATCGCCACACTGATTTACCGCGATGTCCGTAACTCCTTTGAATCCCTTTTTCTTGCCTGCGAGCCGCAGACGACTCCTCTTGATATGTTTTTTATCTCCAGCGCGCTGGAACTCCGTCTCTGTCTGGAGTGTCTGCCCTTTGGAAGGTTTTATGATGAAATCATACTTTTTCCTGCCATTCATCAACGCCTGTTAACCTTTAATGCCTCGCGCATTAAAGAATATGGCGCTGTCGGAAAAGATACCGACTATCCCATGCTGGCTGCCATAAGTATCGCTTCCATTAAACCCGCCCTTGTGGATCACGCACTCCACTCCGGCCACGCACTGGATACCGGTAAGTATCTCTCCTACTATCTGGAACAGCAGCTTCACTATTTTGGCCTGCATAAGGAGATGGCTGCCCGCTATCAGGCCCTTCTTTCCGGATACTATGTGAACGCTGCTGCAAATTTTACACCAATCCTGACGAAACTGTTGTAGTCTGAAATCACACGACAGTCAATCGGAGGCTTTACAAAAAAAACTACGGCAGCAGGTAAGCATGATCCGTTTACATTTATTTTATTTATTTGTAACGAATCATGCAAATATGTGATATAAGAGGTGAGAGGAGGTGGAGAAGTGAAAGGTTCCCATGAGCAGAACATGGATATGGAATCCATTTATCGAACATATGAAAATTTAGTCTACCGGTTCCTGTATGCCCGAACCTGTGATTCCGAATGGGCCCAGGAGCTGATGCAGGAAACCTTTTTGCGGGCCATTACCTCTATCTCCCGGTACGATGGTTCCTGCAAACTGTCAGTATGGCTTTGTCAGATTGCCAAACATGTGCTCTGGCAGGAATTGCGTAAAAAGAAGCGGCTGGAACCGGTAGAGCTGACCGATGCACTGCCGGATACTTCTGTTTTGGATGGAGAAGCCAGTGTTTTACAGAAGGAAAACAGACTGGAGCTCTATCAGGCCATTCACCATCTGCCGGAATTGGAGAGAGAGGTAGTTTTGTACCGCATAACCGGGGAGCTTTCTTTCCGCGATATCGGGGAAATACTCGGTAAGAGTGAGAATTGGGCCAGAACCGTATTTTACCGTACCAAGCAAAAAATCAGAAAGGAGCTGAAGGAGCATGAGTCCTAACTATACTTGTGATATTATCCGGGACTTAATTCCGGGATATGTGGATGGGATATTGAGCGAAGCCGGTACTGATTTGGTAAAGTCTCATTTGGAATGCTGTCAGGAATGCCGTGATTTTTATGAAGAACTGAAAGCGGACATGAAGCTCGCTGCAGAACCGTCTAAAGAAGAAACTCTTGTCCTGGATGGATTTAAGAAGATAAAGAAGCGGACCAGAAGGCTGAAGCTTGCGGTAGCGATAGTTTCCGGCCTGCTGGCTGCCTTTGTGCTGACTGTATTGATTCGGGTTTTTATCGTCGGGGTACCCTTAGAACCCCACCTGATCCAGATATCGCATATCGCATATCAGGAAAACACAGACAGTTTAAGCATGGAAGGGGATTTGAATATTTCCGGCTATCGTATCAGCCGGGTGGTATGGAAACAGAGTAAAAAGGACAGGAATGAAGTCAATGTGATCGTTTATGCAGCAGAAACCCTTCCATTTTTTCATGGAAGCACTCATTTTTCCATCGAAATCCCGGATATGAAAGGGAGAAAAGCCTATCTGGCCTGCCCTGAGTACGACCAGCTTGAGGTATATAACTGGAAGACCGATCATTATGAAATTCTGGATCAGCTGGAAAAAGAAATCCAACAGCGTATTCCGGACTGGGATGAAACAAGGGACATTCTTGAATACAGCGGCGGAATTACTGCTGTTGCCGGAGAAGAAGGCATCAGTTATTATATGACCTATTTAATTGGAAAAGATGCATCTTACTGGCGCTTGAATGATCAGCTTATCACCGATGGGGATTTTAAACCGGCAGATTTTGAGATATGGATATCCCTGAAAGAGCCTCATCAGATATTGATCTATGATTATCAGACAGGGGAATGGAATGAGGATTATTCCATAGTTGCAGAACGCAGACCTGATGCCTGATATTAGGCTGTTCACCCCTTCCGCCCGCCTCCAGATAAGCGATGTTCAAAAATAATTCAAAAAAATAGTTTCTTTCATGTCGGAGAAATGATAAAATAAAGAAAATTCCGGTTTGGGAGGATGAAAATAATTTGGATGATTTAAATTTATATAATATGGCTTACAAACATCTGTTTAACTGCATTCATTTTGGCTTATATCCCACTGGTTCAAGTCTTCCTACAGTACCTGAACTTTGCAAAACCTTTAATGTTTCAAGCTCCACAATCCACAATGCGCTGAGGCTCTTACAGGAAGATCATTACGTTTCCTTAAGCCAGGGACGGAGTGCAATTGTGACTTACGATGTCAACGAAGAGGAATGCCGGACGGAATACAGAACCTACAGCTATGCCACCAAAGATGCACTTTTGGACTTATGCGATGCGATGCTGATCATCTGGCCGGAGGTGATGCTGCAGGGTCTGAAACTGTGTACGGATGATGACTTGGAAAAACTCACCGAGATCTTTCAACGGATGTCGCCTTGTAATGAATATCCGTTTTTTGACTTTTTTTTCCATATCCTGAAAGGCCTGGGAAATCCTCTCTTTCTCAACTTATATTTAAGCACAACCTTCTTTGGACACTCCACCATTATGCGCCTGAGGGATAAGGCATATATCTATGGTTATATGACCTTTTTAAAAAGGGAGACTGCACAGATACTGGCCCTGTGTAAGGCATCTGATTATGGCCATCTAAAAGATTTGCTGGTACGCCTTTATCAAAAACACATTGAAGGAATACACCAGTATCATGATTCACTGCCTCCGCCAGAGCCTCCGGTCAAGCCAATCCCATACGAGTGGAATTATTTCTCGGAACGTCCTCTGGTCAATTTTAATTTGGCCATGAAACTGCTCCGCCAAATCTATTCATTATTGGGAAACCAGGAATATCTTCCCTCCTTTTCTACTCTGGCGAAACAGTATTCTGTACCATTCATCACGGTCCGCCGCGCCGTGAAAATTCTCAGCGACATCGGAATTGTAGAGACCAGCCCGGGAAAAGGAACGCGGGTGCTGGTAGGAGTGGATAATCCGGCTCCGATTTCCAGTTTTTCCACTCCTAATTTGAAAAAGGCTCTGCTGCAATATCTACAGAGCATGCAGATTATCCTGATCATCTGTAAAGACGCAGCCCGGTCTGTTTTTCCTTCGCTTACAGACAGTTCTATTCAAGACAGAGCCTCCTGGCTGAAAACCATTGTTATTTCCGGAGATTACTATATGACGTTCGGTGTCTGCTTCTCGCTGCTGAGCGAGAATGCACAGTCACCGGCTTTAAGAGAGATATTAGGCGGGTTGATGCAGATTCAGTATCTGGGTTATCCATTGAATGATGTGAAGCCTTATCCATTCAGGTTTGATTCCCGTTCGACCACAGCCCTGCTGAAAAGTCTGGAAGAAAGAGATGCCGATCTGTTTGCAGAGGAACTGCAGTGCCTGGCTCTTGATATTTTCAAGGCCGGGAAAGAGAAGCTGATTGCCGGCGGCATCCTGGAGGCCGAAGCCATCGTGCTTCCGTCCCTTGATTAAGGAGCTCAGCAATGCATCCCTCCCGTGGGAAGAAGGGGCGGGATGCTCCCTGTGCCCTGACTTTCCCAGCCTCTTTCTATTTATTTCCAAATAAAATTTTACGTTGGCGCAGGATAGCAAAAATCTGTTATTTGACAGGGATGCGGACCAGGATAGCCTTGCAGCCATATTCTGACCTTAATACTCATCAAAAAAATTTTGTAATTTATCCACAAACTGGCCAATATGCAAACCATCGACAAAAGAGTGGTGTGCCTGCACAGAAACAGGGATCAGGATTTCCCCATTTTTTTCATAATACTTTCCCCAATCAAAGAGAGGCGTTGCCTGATCCTTCTTTCCAGAATTGGTATGTGAAATATGAGTATATGTGACCCACGGCATAGGTGAACACTGAAATACGTCATTTCCTAACGGTCCGGTAAAGTATTCTTTTTGCTCTTGTGCCGTTTTCAATGCTGATTCGCAGTATTCCTTCAAATTTCCCACGAAAGGTACCGTGACTACCTTAAAGAGTTCTGTTTCATTGTTCAGGTAGGTAAATGCAGTATCAATTTTATCAAACAGCACTACCTGTCCGTCTAAAAAGCGATAACGAAACGCTTCGATTTCATTGGCACATTTACAAACTGCATATACCATCGCCATCGTAAAAGAAAGTCCCTGTTCTTTTATCTTACGCTTAAAATTGGTGATATTGGCTTCAAATGTCACACAAAATGCCGGCTCAATACTGTTTCTGAAAATAAAACAATGCATGGCTCTATCCCATGATTTTTCGTCAATAACCTGATACTGATTAGACATAGTTTCATCACTCTCCGATCTGAATTTCAACTCAGCAGCCCCTGACACAGACCGCGCTGACAGTAAATTTCGGTGCCATTTATTTTCCTTCCAATTCCTTCATGCCTGCGATCATCACCTTCAAAGACAGGTCGAAGCTCTCCTCCACTGACAGCGAATGGCCAAAGGCATTGTTGTTCACTAACAGAGAAAACCCTTCCAGAAATGCCCGAAACGTGCGGAGCAGGTGATTACAGTTTTCCTCAGAGATGTTCAGGGAGGAGGCGATTTTAAAACACATGGTAAACAATTCTTCCGTGACGCTCTGCGTCTCGTCATCCCGGTATTTATTGTACCAGAGCATCGCACTGAACACTCCTGGATTTTCGGTCGCATATCGATAAAATGCCCAGCAGACCGATTCCCATGCAGCATATCCGTCACTGCTCCCCATCGCTTCCAGCATTCGTTCTTCCATATGCCGCCACCCATAGAGCATCAGCTCATGATGTAAATCATCTAACCCCCTGATATGGTTGTAAAGTGATGGCGGCTGGATATTAAGGCTTTCCGCCAGCGTTTTTAGTTGAATATGGTCAATTCCCACTTCGTTTGCTAACTGTGCAGCCCTTTCCACCACTGCGTTTTTATCAAGTCCCGCCCGTGCCATAACTCTCCTCCAGTCTTATCTGATAATTACATAGTAACTATTTGAAATAGTTTTGTCAAGCGTTCCGCCTGCTGTCCCTGTATAGAAAAGCTGAAACCAGTATCATATCGCACTGCCAAGGCTGCTCTTATCCTGTAAAAGCCTGCCCCTGTGGGGTTTGTTTTGTCTTATTTAACGAATCTCCCTTAAATAATGGAGATATTTTATGATCCAATCGGATTTCCACCAATTCTTACTAATGTTCCATTCCTCCGCGTAATCGGCCCACGACCAGGTAATAGCCCAGGTTCCATCCGGTTCCTGCGTGTTCTCTATAAATTCGCACTCATATTTACATAGTTCCCGATTCTCCTCATAGAAATCACTTGACTTTGAGCTGATAAAAAATGAAGGCTTGCATACATACTCGGCAGTCCACCTGGCGGTGTCACAGGTCATAACATATTGGATCTGCCGCTGTAACAGGGCCTTAAATTCTATCAGATTTATCAGAGTGTCTGTTTCACTTTCTTTCAAATAATCATATAATCTTACAAAACAGGATACATTCCCCACTGATTCCATTGGAAAATGCGCCTTAAAATAGTGATAGGCCTCTTCTGCAAGCGAACAGGCTAATGCAAAGAGTTTGCTTTCCGGTTCCGCATATTTCAAAATAAAAGTAATCAGACTGGCGGTTGGATTATAAGATCTTTCAGCATCAGGCGCATACTCCCACCACGGTGCATGAGGAGCGTCGTTGTTGGTGGCAATGGTATTAGCCCAGGTATGGCCGTCAAAATCCTTTCCGGATGATAGATATTGAAGGATTCCCTGAATAATTGGATGATCTTTTTCCTCAAATCCAATTTCTCGTAAGATTTCCGCAGCGGCCCATGTCTGGATTGGCGAAGAATCCGGATTCCAGCAATCAGGCTCCAGAGCATGGCCAAAGCCGCCGTCGCCATTTTGATATGAAGCCAATGCAGTCAACACCTCTTCCCGGCTGCCGCCTTCAAATAAATACTTCCATCGGGCAAGCTCCAACGGTCTCGCATTCCTGTAAACAAAGTTTCTGGCTTGATGTTCATTCATAAAATATTCCTTTCCACCCTATTCAGTCCGGCTTTTTCGCTTATTTGCCTGCATTTAGTTATGCAAAATTCAGGGGCATTCCCTGTGGCTGCGCCAACGCTTAACTCCCCATTTTATACAATCCAAAATGACACCATAGAATATAAAAACTAAAACAGAGCCAATGTACCAGTATATTGAGATTTGACCTTCTATTGTATTACACGAAATCTGTAAACCTGATTTCATAAAAGAATACAGGAATCCATCTGACTCAGCAATCATGTTCAGAATGGGGTTAAGTCTAATAAGTACAATGCTCTTTGAATCCTGTCCCATCTGGTGCATAAAAATTTCTAAAACTGAAATCAACAGAAACCAAAATGTAAAAGATTTCAATACCTTTTTCAAGAAAAATACCTCATTTTCTAACAGATAATCCTGTTCACCTGGCTGACTAAAATTGGTTTATAGCTTACGAATCGGGAAAAACACATAATTTTTCTCTGTCTGCGGGCAAGTAAAATCTTGAACTGCGCCAGCCAGTGGAATGCCGTTCTCCCTCATATACCCGATTACCCTGGGAAACACAGCCTCCTCTTCACATTCTGCATAAATATATTCATAACCGGGAACAATCCACTTACTCCAGCCATCGGGAGCTTCTGCATCATCAACGCATTCCACTCCCGCAAGATAAAGCCCTTTGTTAAAATTCTCCCACGGCTTAAAAGAACGGGAAAAATCAGTCATGGCTCCCCATATTCCGCGGATATTCCCATCTTCATCTTTCTTTGCTAAATGCTGAATCTCTTCAAAATGTGAATTTGCATGATGCCATAACTTTTGAATAAAGTCTTCACCATCCAGTGTGGAACCTTCCTTACCAATTACGATAAAAGATTCCTTTATACATCTGTTTACTTTCACAGCAAGACCTCCTTAACTTAACAGTTACCATCTCTGTAATCTGCGCTCTGCCGGATACACCTTATCTCTCTTGTTCCATAAGATACTTCTTTATCCGCATCCCGATTAGAAATCCGATCAAGCTATTTTAATTAGTTAATTGTATGATAACTAATTGAGATAGTTTTGTCAAGCCGTTCTGCTTCCGTTTCCTGTTTCACGGCGGCTCCCTCTTGTAAACGATTTGATAAATCCCGGTTCAGCCATGCTCAGTATTTATAAAAGTTCTAAAACACTTGCTAATTTAACAGATTCTGGATATAATAACCTATAGTCAATTCAGGGAAGATATACATTGCTAAACCAGCGTGCAGAACTGATTCTGCAGGCAACAGTACATCTTTATAGCAATATCCAGGTAAACTAATCGACCAATCAGAAGTATGAAAAGCGTTTTAGGATCATACAAGGAGAAAGATATGGAGAATTCGTTTAATTTGTCAACAATAAGTAATGAATACAATATGTTGATGACTTCACTGCATATAAGCGTCAGTAAACATCTGCTGAATGATGATTTTCAGGTCATATGGGCAAATCGCTTTTTCTATGACAAGACAGGCTATACAAAAGAGGAATATGATCAGAACTTTCATGGAAGTGTACGCCTCTATTTTTCCAGCGCTCCGGAAGAATATCAGACAATTGAAAAGGCTGTAAAAGACGCATTAACTGCCAATCAAAGGGGATATGATGCTGTTTGCAAAATGCCCCGTAAAGATGGATCATCGATCTGGATTCGTTTCATAGGTACTTTTACAAATGAATCCATCGACGGAGTACCCGTTATATATGTTGTGTATACGGATGTGAATGATTTGGTAAATGCACGAACAAAAGTAGAAAAAGAGCACAGTAAATCACAAAATATGTTACGAAAGGAACTGCAGACAATGGAATGCCTTAAACGTATGTATGGCTGTATGGATATGGCAGAATACATGGATGATATCCTATATATTATTGGCACATTTTTAGAGGCAGAGCGGGCGTATATGTTTGAAATCAACGATACGAAGATGGACTGTATCTATGAATGGTGCCGCGCAGATATCGTTCCTCAGATGGACTATTGCCAGCGTATGGATATTAAGCTGCTCGAACCGTGGTATGAAGAATTTTGTCAGGGAAAAAGTATTGTGATTCCCAATGCAGACGCCTTGAAAGAAGAAAATACATATACGTTTGAGGTACTGCATAAACAGGGGATTCACAGCATGGTTCTATCCCCAATCGTAATGCATGATCAGCTGACAGGTTTCATTGGCGCTGATAACTCTAATGTAGAATTACTGATGAATACTTCAATGATGGAAACATTAAGCTATTTCATTGGTATTTCTATTGAAAAGTCAGAGTTAAATGATAAACTGATTTATCATAGTTTTTATGATGAATTGACAGGCGCCTTTAATCGTAATAAATATCTGCAGGATATAGAGAAGCTTTGTCAAAGTGACAGCTTCACTTCCTTAGGCGTGGTTTATATGGATATCAATGGTTTGAAAGACATCAATGATCACATGGGGCATAAGTTCGGAGACCAGATACTGATCGAGGGTGCAGAGATGTTGAAGAAAGCATTCCCTGCAGGTGATATCTATCGTCTGGGCGGGGATGAATTTGTCGTGTTAATAAATGGAATCGGACAAAGCGCCCTTGAAGACCAGGTAGTAAATCTGAAACATTACATTTTGTTAAGCACCAACTGTAAAGGTGCTGTTGGTTCTATCTGGACAGATAAAGTAACGGAGATAGACAGTAAAATAAGTGAAGCAGACGAATTGATGTACAAAGATAAAATGGATTTTTACCGCAAAAATCCAACTTCGAATCGCTATCGTTTTCATAACGATACCATCTTGCAGTTCTCCGATAAAAGTAAACTGGAAGAAGAAATTGCAGACGGGAGATTTGAAGTGTATCTGCAGCCTAAAGTTGATTTCAATCGGCATATCATCGGTGGAGAGGCGCTGATTCGCTATCATGACCACCAGGGAAAACTGATTATGCCCAATGATTTTATCAATTATTTGGAGAACGCACGAGGTATTCACTATATTGACTTTTTTGTTTTTGAAACGATCTGTAAGCTGCTGGAAAAATGGAAAAAAGAAAATCTTTTGTTAAAGCCGGTCAGTGTGAATTTTTCCCGCTATACGCTGCGCATTCCGGAATACATAGAGATGCTGAATGCAATCTGGGAACGGTATGATGTAGATAAGTCCTTACTGGAAATTGAAATTATTGAAAATGATGAGAACTATGACAATGATTTTTTGATTTCCATTATTGATAAGATTAAAAAAGCCGGATTTGCCATCTCTATTGACGATTTTGGTTCGCGCTATTCCAATATGGCGCTGTTTATCAATGCGGACCTGAATACATTAAAAGTAGATAAGCGCTTAATGGATGATATCGATCATAATAAACGCTCGCAGATGCTGATATCGTCACTTGTACAAATCTGCCACAGCCTGCATATGCGTTTGATTGCAGAGGGCGTGGAAAATGAAAAACAGTTTTCCATATTACAGGAACTTGGATGTGACGGTGTTCAGGGATTCCTGATCAGCAGACCAGTCCAAATAGAACAATATGAGAATCTCTTTTTGAAATAAAATACTCAGATATGGCTGTTCCGGGTAAGTACCCCGGCCTGCATCCTTTCATCAACCAACGATTTGCAGAAAAAAATTCAATGGACAAGTTCTTAGCAGTGCTTCTCTTTGTCCATTGAATTTTTTCGATTCTAATGAATTTTTTTCGATTCTGACACATCAGTATCCCCGGTTATTTTAGTTTAAACTGACTTACCAGACTTGACAAAATATGCGCCTGCACAGACAGCTCCTCGCTTGCAGCAGCACTTTCCTCGGCAGTAGCCGAATTGTTCTGCACTACATCGGATATCTGATTTACACTCTGCGTCACTTTGGCAATCGAGACAGCCTGCTCGCTGGATGCTTCGGAAATTTTGTCAACTGCAAATACTGCCTGTTTAACACTTTCCACAACCTCTGCCAGCATATTTGCAGTTTCGTCTGCCAGTTTCGTCCCTAAATTTACAGCCTGAATCGTCTCTGCGATCAGAGCAGCCGTATTTTTAGACGCTTCTGCAGATTTTTGGGCCAGATTCCGTACTTCATTGGCTACAACCGCAAACCCTTTTCCGTTTTTGCCGGCATGTGCCGCCTCCACAGCAGCATTCAGAGCAAGAATTTTGGTCTGAAATGCAATGTCCTCTATGATGTTGAGTACTTTCTCTATTTTGCCGGACTTGTCACTGATATCTCCCATAGCACTGATCAGCTCCTGCATTTCCCGGTTGCTTTCTATCATTTTTATTCCGGCGGTTTCAGCCAGTTCGCTGCCATGACGTGCGTTTTGTGCGTTCTCGCTGACCTGGGCTGATATCTCGTTGATGGAACCTGCCAATTCCTCGACAGCAGAAGCCTGCTCTGTTGCACCGCCGGCAACAGCCTGTGCACCAGAAGAGACCTGGCTGCTGCCGGCAAAAATCTGGTCTGATGACTGACTGATCTTCACCATCATCAGGCTCAGCTTTTCTATGATCTCATCCATAGAAGCTTTCAACTTCTGGAAATCACCCACGTAAAGCTCCTCTGCTTTGGAATCAACTGTGAAATCACCGCTGCCTAAAGCAGCAAGGCCATAGCCCATGTCACCAATAATTCCCTGGAATATATGTATTAGAGAACGTATACTATCAGATAAATTCCCCAGTTCATCCTCCGCATAATAATCGATTGATACATCTAAATTACCCGACGCCAGTTTTTCCGCTGCGGTTCGGATCTCCTCTACAGGCCTGCGGATTCCATTCGATATATGAAGCGCTAATAAAGCAGCCAGAATGATATTAAGTACGATGATTCCAATGACAACCAGCATGAAAATTCTCTGCAGCTGCTTCCCCTGATCTACTTTTTCCTTTGCATTCCTTTCCGCCTGTCCTGAAATTTTATCAAGTGTGTCTGATATTTGATCCAACAATGGTATATAGCTGGCTTTCATCAAGGCAAATGCTTCCTCATTTTTCTTTGCCTCTACCAGATCAAAAACCTGATCCCGATAAACGATGGCTTTGACTAAGATGGAATCCACTTCATCCATCAGCGCCATATCCCCCTTAAAGCGTTCACGAATCACCGGAAAGGCCGCCCGCATATTGGCCAGTGCGGCCGAAGCCTGATCCAGTGCAGTCTGCATATCATCGTCATCTGTCTCCAAAATACCTTTCAGAATGTCTGCCCTCGCATACTGCATCTCCCGTTTCGCAGTCCATGCTTTGACTGTCACAGCATAATTATTGTCATAAAAAACGGTCAGATTCCCACTGATTCGATCCATCATAATCAGTGCGGCCACACTGGCACTTAAGCCTAACAGAATGATAACGGCGTATGACAGCAGCATTCGTGTTCTGATCTTTATATTCTTCAGCATTTAATATTTTCCCCTTTACCAATTACATCACCCCTATGCGGTGAAATCTGCAGCGGTGCTGGCAGCATTCCTTCCTCGAATAGGCTATAGGTTATATTATATTCTTCCTCAACTAAATTATCAAGTGTTTTCATTCGATTTTATGGTATACTAAAACCAGTTTATGCTGCTATTCACAAAGTGATCAATCGCCAGCATATTTATAAGGAGGTATACGTGGAACAGGAAAGTCTGCTATATAAAGTGCTTTATCAATCCATTTTGACACAGATATACAGTGGGGTTCTCCGCTGTGGAGATGTATTCCCCAGCCAGAGCGAGCTTTGCCAGCGGTATCAGGTGGGAATTACTACTGTGCGAAAGGTAATCCGTATGCTGAAGGAAGAAGGCGTGATATGTACCTCCGCCGGTAAGCGTGCCATCGTCTGTTTTGGCGAGAGCGAAAAAGGTTACATTCAGTCATTGATGCAAAGACGTGAAAGCATATTGGATGTTTACCGCGGCCTTGAACTGATCATGCCTCCCCTTTATACAGAAGGGGCGATGCACTGCGGCCGTTTAAGCGTCTTTGCGGATGCTGAAGGTTCTTCTGATGACCAGATGATCAATAGCCAGCGCACAACTGCTTTTTTTACAGAGCTGCTGCTGCCCTACCGCAACCAGACTGTGCTGGATCTTCAGACCGACATGGAGCACTATGCGCGTTTCCCCTATGTCATGCAGTCTCAATTAGAAGATCCGTTCACTGTATCGGCAGACTTTCTGAAACAAAATCTGTCCATTATGCAGGGGATGGTGGAACGGAAAGAGAGGGAATCCCTGATTGCCAAACTGGAGGAGATGTATAGAAACGCGGGCTGGCAGGCGGCAGTCTATTTAAATGACTTACAGAAAATCGTCCCTGTCCCGGGGGAGCCGGTTACCTACCAATGGTTCCGAGGGAAAAACCGCTCTCCGCTTTATGCTGCTGTTGCGCAAAGCCTGTATCGGCGCGCCCAGTTAGGTGAATTCAGTCATCGTACATACTTCCCATCAGAGCCTGAAATCATGCATACCTACAAGATTTCCAAATCAACTGCAGCCAAGGCGATGGCTCTGCTAAGCGACATCGGACTGATCCATACTATTGAAAAAAAAGGTTCTGTACTGCGGACATCGGAGGAACTGGCGCCTATCCGCATAGAGCAAAATATCATCGAAAACAATCTGACTCTTTTTTTAAATGTCCTGCAGATTCTGGCTGTCTGTACCGGGAAACTTTCCTTTGCTGCGTTTTCCCTGCTGGATGATTCTCAGCTTGCGGATACAGCCTCTGAGTGGGAGTCGAGTCCTCTGAGACAGAGAAGTTCCGGTATTATACATATTATTACCGCTTTCCTAAAGGCGCATATGCCGCAGAAATGTCTGGAAAATATTCTTGAGCAGTTTGACGACGCCTTAATTTGGGGGCATTATCTGGACCGCCCCTATATATTGGTTGAAGAATGTGCGGCTTTGGCACAGGAGGGCTTTGAACAGTTTGCGCTTTCCTGCCAGTCACTTAGAAAAGGCGACCGTGAAAGTGCTGCCGCCTCCGTCCAGCGCACGTTCCGGGCCATATTTCTGGACGCCCGGTTATATACACTGATTTGTTTTAAAAATCCAGATAAAGTTCCCGCTGAAATATAGGAGGTGGTGGAGGGGGAAGATTTCATCTCAATTTCTTCTCATTATCTATTTTCACACACTCAAAAAAAGACTTCGGGGTGTTTTCCCAAAGTCTTTTTTGAGTGTAACCTGAATGTTGTTAAGTTTATTCTGTCAAGTGAACCTCATTGATCTTACCTATTTCTCATTTCCGTCCCATACACCGTTCCCGTCCACGCGGTATCCGTCAGGAGTCACTCCGTTTATCAGACAGCTTCCATCCGGCCTTAAATAATACCACTTTCCGTCTGCTTCCAGCCAGCCGACTGCCATGCTTCCGTCAGGCTTTAAGTAATACCAGCTGCCATTTATGAACTGCCATCCAGTAAGCATGGCTCCGCTGCCGCCGCTATAGTACCAGGTTTGATTTACCAGGGACCAGCCGGTAATCATGATGGAATTATCACCGAATAAGTACCAGTCTTCTCCGATCTTCAGCCATTCTTTTTGGGCATATCCATCCTTATCTTTTAAGAATTTCCACGCCCCGCTTCCCTGCTCTTTCCACAGGCCATGCCCTTCTGATGCCGGTATCTGCCCATTAAGTATCGGATATGTGTTGTCTGCCTCCTGTCCATCGTCCCCGGACTCTTCTACAGAAGTTCTGACGAAAACGGTACAGACAGCGGTTTTTCCTCCATCTAACGCAGTCACCGTAAGAGCAGTGCGTCCTGTGCCAACCGCGTGAACCGTTCCATCTGAATCTACCACAGCAATCCCCGCATCACCGGTTGTCCAGATTACGCTTGGGTTTGTGGCATCCAGCGGATCTATGATGACAGACAATTTTTCCGTCTCTCCCACCTTCATGAACAGCGAAGTCCGATCCAGAGTGACTTCAGACACCCGAATCGCATCCGTCCCGGCAAAATGGGCCGTAATAATACCACTGTTTTCAGCATTTGCCGTGCGCGCTGCACCTTCCACTTCAAAGTAATCCTTTGTTACGCCGGTCAGGGTATATCCCTTTTTAAGGGCAAGTGTTATCGTAGCGGTATACTCCGTATTGGCTGCAAAGCTTCCACCCGGGGCAATGGCTGGACTCCATACCACACTCCCTGTATACTGTTCCGTTTCTGTTATGGACGTTACCGGTTTCTCTCCGGTAGCCGGCGCAGTCACTCCTTTGATATTCTTACTGTTTACAGCTGCATCCGTTTTGGCAAATCTGGCCGTGATAATACCACTGTTTATTCTGTTTTCTGTACTTTCAGCTCCCTCTACCTCAAAGTAATCCTTCGGCACTCCTGACACCGTATATCCCTTTTTAGGGATCAGTGTAATCACAGCTGTATATTTCGTATTGTCTGCAAAGCTTTCGCCCTCGGCTATGGCCGGACTCCATACCACACTGCCTGTATACTGTTCCGTTTCTGTGATAGCTGTCACGGGTTTCTCTCCGGTGACCGGTGCGGTCACTCCAGTAATATTCTTTCTGTTTGCAGTCACAGCCGTTCTGGCAAACGATGCTTCAATGATACCACTGTCTATTTTGTTTTCTGCTCTTTCTGCTCCTTCTACTTCAAAGAAATCCGCCGGTACTCCCGACATCGTATAACCCTTTTTAGGTTCCAGTGTAATCTCAGCTGTATAATTCGTATTCGCAGCAAAAGTTCCGTCCTGGGCAAAACCTGGCCGCCACGTTACCTTCCCAGTATACTGCTCCGTATCAGTTATGGCTGTCACGGGTTTCTCCCCTGCAACCGGCGCGGTCACTCCCGTTATAATCTTTATATACTGTTGCATCCGTCCTGGCAAATGTTGCTTTTACGGTGGGCTATCCGGAACCGGCGCATTTTGTGCGGGCATTTAAGGAGGTGCAAGGGATTAGCCCTACAGAGTATAAGAATTCTCTTTAAACTATGATCAATCCCCAAAGCCCTCACACCCTATTCTCCTGCCTCTGCTGTATGCTGTGTAATCCGGAAGATGATAAATTCAGCCGGCCTCGATGGTGCGATTCCGATATTGCAAATCAGCCGTCCCGCCATCATGTCGTCCTGGCTCATGGTGGAAGGTCCTATCTCCACAAAATACGCCTCGGACGAAGAGGCGCCGGCCAGCATTCCGTTTCTCCACAGATGTTCCAGGAAGTCAGCAATCGTCTTCTGAACTCTTGCCCAGAGAGTGGCGTCATTCGGCTCAAATACCACCCAGTTGGTGCTGGCCTTAATGCTCTGTTCCACAAAGATAAAAAGCCTTCTGACATTGATGTAGCGGAACGAGGGATCGCTGCCGGCCGTTCTCGCCCCCCAGATGCGGATGCCCTGGCCCGGCAGAGCGCGGATTAAGTTAATTCCCTCCGGAGCTAAAATATCCTGTTCGGCAGTCGTATAGTTGACCGAAAGTCCCGTACAGCTGATCGTCTCGTTGGCTGGCGCCTTGTGAACGCCCCGGTTGATGTCGCATCTCGAATATACGCCCATTACAGCGCCGGACGGCGGAAACATTCCAGGGCATTTCACAGTCCGGTCGAACTGCTGGATCCAGGGGTGATACATGGCTGCATAGGTACTGTCGATTATGCTGCGAAATTCGATCAGCTCGCTCGTCTTCGTCATCTGCTTTGGCATATCGAGGACTGCCATGCGGCTCTTCAGATTTTCACAGTGACTCACGAGAGAGACCTCGACCGCCTGGGAGGTGATGCCCGTAACTGCCATGATACTGACGAAATCATTTTCAAGAAACGCCTGGATTCCGGTTCGTTTTCCCGGTCCTGAGTCTTCGCCGATAAAGGTTCCGTCATTGACCAAAGCCAGAGTTCCGTCACTGCCTCCAGACAGTGTGACGCTTCCGTCGGATACACCTTCGCCCAGGATCATTTCTACCGGATTCTTCCATTTATCTTCCGGTGTGCACGTAATTTTAACCAGTTTGCTTTTTCCCATCCGTTTCTCCACATAATCGGGGGAAGTCTGGTTTAACGTCATTCCCTCGTAGCTTTCCACTTCATCTTCATATCGGACAGAAAGGTCGATCTCCAGGGAGGTCACCACATTGACAGGCACAATATTATTATCGACCGGGTTTACCGTAAATTCTTCCTCCATGGTGATTTCGCCGCCATAGACTGCCGCGATCCGGTTTACCTCGCCGTGAAACGATACGAGAACTCCCTCCAGGAAGCCCGCAGGTGATTTTGCACGGTAGACCCTGTCCCCAAGCTTTTCCACCAGCTGCATCTTTTTCCGGCAGCTGGTGTTCACCGATATCATAATTTTATTGCCCCATTTTCCTTCGTCAACGGCTTCTGCGGTAAGAATTCCGTAAGTACCGGCTGCCTTTTTTGCATCCGGCGGAACGACGCGCGCCACGAAGCAGCGGGTTCCTCCATTGACAAAAAACTGTTCTGCCGCGAATGCCAGGTAGCGATACTCTCCGTAGGTGATCTCATCTAAATATCCACCGAACTGCCTCTGAAAGTCAGCAAAGCTTGTGACCAGGGAGGGTGCCCCACAAGACGGCCCCTTCACCGCCATACCTACAAATCCCGCCGTGCTTGTTCCGACGCCTTCCACTGCTCTGGGAGAATTATCATATTCCTCCACATAGACTCCCGGTGATAAATACTCTGCCATTCTGTTCTCTCCTCTCGAGATATTTGATTGATCCATTTTTCAGTCTCATCTGTCCGGTGTACTTGACGGTGATTCCCCTTCTATGGACATTGTCCCGGTGTCATACGTGTCAAAATGAATACTCCGCTCCTTATACTCCCCCTCTTTCCCCTGTGTAAAGGTAAAAATGACTTCGTAATCACCGTTCTCTTCAAATTCCGGCAGGGTATCTCCGCAGGACCAGCTTTCTTCAAAAAAATTCCAATTATCCTGATCATTTATCACGTTGTTTATTAAAAGTCCATTTTTTCCATATTCAGTGCTGATAAAGCCGTATGCTTCATATTTTCCACTCTCTGATCTGCATAAGAATACGAGGGCGTCCTTTTGTCCGTCCTGCATTCCGCTCTCATAATCCACTGCTCCGTCTAATCCCTGGCTATCTGCAATCGAATACATCACATCTATCAATGGCAGTGTCTGGCTTTCTGGTATCGTTCCGGACTCGCTGTTTTGTTCCATCATCGTAGTCTCTGCCACCTGTTCTTTATTTTCCTTATTGACTCCGCAGCCAGCCACACATGGCATCAGGAACAATACCGCAGCCGTACAGATGCATTTTTTTATTACTTTCAGGCTTATAGATAATTTTATAATAAACACTCCCTTTCAATCTTTTCAAAGTATCTATGCCCGCCGATATGATCCCAGTGAACATGAGTAGTCATCACCGTGACAGGCAGTGAAGTCAGGCTGTCAACAATTTCTCTTATATTGCCAACTCCTAATCCTGTATCAATGAAAACAGCTTTTTCTGTCCCACATAATAAATAGCAATGTGTCTCTTCCCAGTGCTTATATTCACTAATCGCAAAGGTATCACTGTCAATTTTTTCAACGGAAAACCAACTTTTGATATTCATACATGTCTCCTAAAATTACGATATGGCGGCTGTCAGTTCAGCCGCCCCAAATCTTTAAGTCCATCTCCAGGCAAATCAGGAATTTATTTCTTTTTTAATTCAGCAATAGCGCCATAATGCAAAATGCTAAATTCGGGAGGGGCGATTTTATTAAGAAGTTCCATATGCTCCTGCTCCCACGCCGCAATCTCTGCATCAGCAAGTGAGGCTCCAATCCCCCGGCAGGCTTTCATTCTTCCATTCCAGCTTTCACGGGTAAAAGGAACATTCAGAGGATATTCCTCATGATAAACCAATTCAAATTCTTCACTGTAGCAAGCAGGTATCTGTATTGGGTGAATCGTTTCTCCTGCCCCGCTCCACTTAGGGCTGTATCTCAGCACAAGTTCCTCACTGGCTCCTGCTATTTTATCTTCAAACGGCAGCCAGGCCATATATAGTACAAGAATGCGTCCATTTGGTTTCAGCATACGAGAAAGGGCCGGCATAATCTGTTCATGATTAAAATACCAGAAACACTGACAAGCAGTGATTACATCGAACGAATGGTCGGGAAAATCTATGTTTTCTGCGGATAATCCGTAATAGTCGATATCCATGCCCTGTGAAAGAATTTTTGCCTGTTTAATCTGACTTTCTGAAATATCTGTGCCTGTCCATTTTGCCCCATAACGATACATATTTCTTGGCAGTACTCCCGTACCCGTACCCATATCGAGTATACTCTGACCGCTTATACATAATTTACGGTCTATGATTTTATCATAAAATTGCTGCGGATAAATATCGCGGTACTTTGCATAGTCTTCCGAAGTTTTACTCCAGTCAAATGCCTTGCCGCCATCTATATTCTGATTTGTGATGCTCATATTTTATACCTCCAAAGTTTATTGAATAAGAAAATTCACTCATGTCCCGGCAAAAGCGCACGCCTGCCGGCTATGCCTCTGTACAATTAATACTCTGGCCGGCTGACATGAAGTTTAAAACGGCTTACCCTGCTTTTTAGAACCTGAGACTGTCCGTAGAGCTCTTCGGACGCGGCAGCCGACTCCTCCGCTGTGGCAGAATTGGTCTGTACTATATCGGATATCTGGTCGATGCCTGTAGAAACCATTTCAGTCGCGGCCGCCTGCCTTTTTGAAGCCTCCGCGATTTGATTTATTTTAGATATCATCTCATCGGTACCGCCAGCTATATTCCTAAGCGAGGCTGCAGTCTCCTCCGCTACTTTCGTACCATAAACTACCGCAGCGAGAGACTGCTCGATCAACGCCTCCGTGCTCTTGGAAGCATCGGATGATCTGGTTGCCAGGCTGCGCACCTCTTGAGCCACCACGGAAAACCCTTTTCCTGATTCACCTGCCCGTGCTGCCTCCACAGCGGCATTGAGCGCCAATATATTGGTTTGGAATGCAATATCATCAATGGTCTTTATGATTGATCTGATTTGCGTTGAATTCTGATTTATCTTTTCCATCGCGTTTTTCATTTCCTGCATCTGCTGATTGCAGGCCAGAATATTCGCGCCCATTTCACCTGCCGCTGTTTTTACCACCTGTGAGGTTTCCGCATTCTCTTTCACCTGCTGGGATATCTCTGACATGGTCGCTGCCAGCTCTTCCACCGAGCTTGCCTGCGCAATAACCCCCTGTGAAAGGATCTGTGCACCATTCGAAACCTGGTCGGCCCCATTGGCAACCTGGTCGGAGAACATATTGATTTCTGAAATGGTCTCATTCAGAGAGTTAAGTACAATCAGCAGTGATTCCTGTACAGGCAGAAAATCCCCCTGGAAATCGTCATAGTGCGGTATTTCCAGATTGCTGTCAGCCAACTGCCGCATAACCCTGGAAATCGCATCCATGTAATAGGAAATCTTGTCTGACATCTGCCGCATACTGTTTGAAAGGCTTCCCAACTCATCCTTTGATGCATAGTTTACATCGATTTTCAGATGTCCCTGCTCCATCTGCCTTGCCGCAGCTTCCAGTTCCTTAATCGGCCTGGTAATGCCGCGGGTAATATAAATGCCAAAAAACACACTTACAAGTACGCTGGCTATCCCCAATACAGACAAAATGGTAATAAATTTCGTCTGCATGGCATGCAGGTTTACAATCAGCTCATCCGCTTTTCTGTCCGCTATTTCAATCAGTTCATCCAGTTCCGCCTGTGCTTTGTGGATGGTTATGATATTGTTTGCTTCCATATAAGCAGAGGCTTCCGCCTTTTGATTCTGTACTGCAAGCTCCAGGACATGCTCGCGCTGTGGTGCAAGTTCGTCCAGGGCTGCCTGGAGCCGTTCAACAATTGCCTGGTCTCCTAAAAAATCTTTCTGAATGACAGGAATCTGTTCCTGAATTTTTCTTTCCCATGCCCTGGCATTCTCTAACGCCTGCTCTGTATTCGCCTGACTGGTACTGGAGATGGCACGAAATACTGATTTCTGCATCGCCTCAAAGCTGGAATTGACAGTGTTCGCCGCATTCAGGACTCGGAAAGGACCATTGTAGAACACCTCAACTTTTGATCTGATACTGATTAAATTTCCAATACTCACGACTATACTGATAACTAATAAACTCAAAATAAATCCATAAGAAATCGTGAGTTTTCTACTGACTTTTAAATTCTTCATAGCTCTCTTTCCTCCTGTTACCGGCGATTACGTCCAGCCATCCCCCTGACGCTTCATCTCTGTCCGGGACTTTTTCAAATTCCATTTGACCGGAATCATTCCATTTTATCCGTTCCATCATGACCAGACTGAATCCAAACAGAGGTTCCCAGCATTTGTTCCTTCTTTAATAATGCCAAAAATGATTCCGCGCTCATCGGTTTGGCAAAATAGTAGCCCTGTCCATAGTCACAATGATATTGATGCAGCAGATCCAGCTGCTCCACGGTCTCTATCCCTTCGGCTAAAGAGCGTGTCATGGGCAGTTCGCGGCAGATCTGCATCGTATTTTTCATGACAATGCGGCTCTTTGCATCGCTGCTTAATTTATCAACCAGAGACTTGTCAAATTTAATCTCATTAAAATCAAGTGTGGTCAAAATAGAAAGGTTGGAGTATTTCGAACCAAAATCATCCAGGGAAACTGAAAAGCCCTCAGCCACAATCTGGTTCATTAAATCAATCAATTGCTGCGGATCCAATTTACTGATGCTTTCCGTTACCTCTATGGTAATCTTCTCCGCGGGGACTTCATATTTCCGGCAGATCTGTTTGATCTGCGTCACAATATCAGAGGCCATCAGCGTGACACGGGAAAAATTAGAGGAAATATGGGTATCAATCCCCTGCCTTTTCCAGTTCTGCCAATCGGCACAGACGGTCTCGAATACAAATAAATCCAAATGGCAGATGACACGCTCCCTTTCATAGTGAGGAATAAAACGGTCCGGCAGAATTAAAGTTCCCCGCTTGCTCCATTTTCGCACCAGGGCTTCTGCCCCCATAATCCGTCCGGTTTTCAGACAGATCTGCGGCTGATAATAAACCCCGAAACGATGGTCGGCAATATCCCTTAAAAGCTCCGTGGCAATGCCGGCACGTGCCATTCTGTCCCCCTGCAGAACGGCATGGTAATACCGCTGTTTTTCTGCATACATTAAATCATCGGCCTTCAGGATTTCTTCATCGGCAGATACATTGCCTTCTTTCCAGGTATGGCCAATGGATACGTCATACTCTTTGTTCCTGTCAAAATCCCGGATCAGCTTCTCCGTAAGCGTCTGGAAGTCCTGCTTTCCTATATCTGCGCAGATTACCGTAAACTCATCTCCGCCCACCCGGTATGCAGAATTCTCCACCCGTGATTTCAGGATATCTGCCACTTTTTTTATTACCCTGTCCCCATATTTATGACCATTGCTGTCGTTGATTTTCTTCATCCCGTTGATGTCGATGTAGATAACGCCCAGCGAACGCAGGGTCTGGTGAGAAAGTCTGTCCAGCATTTTTATGTAGCTGTTCCGGTTTTGCAGGCCGGTGAGTAAATCCGTGTAGCTGAATAGTTCCAGATTCTGAATCAGCCTGCGCCGTTCCATTTCCTCCAGCACAAAGCTGCATACACTGCGAAGCAGCGATAGGTCCCCCGTACTTTCCATGGGATTGTCAACACCAAGAAAGCCAATAATCTGACCATTTTTCTTAAGCGGAGCGGCCGCAAGGCTCTCAATTCCCTGGTCTTTTAAAATACGGTAATCAGGAGAATCTGTCTCCAGGTCCCTGTCCAGCGAAGTAATAAAAAACTCCCCGTCAAGCTCAAATTTATGGTTCCAATCCCGGATGTATTCTATTGGGATTTCCTGCAGGAGATCCAATTGAGGCTTTATATTGGGGGCGCACCACTCAAATGTATTTTTAATTTGATTCTTTCTGTATTCAAAGATATATGCCCGGTCAGCGGCATAAAAGCGACCGATAATCTCTAAAAAACGATTCACGGCAGCGTTGACATCTGCTTCACTGGAAAGTGTCTGAATACAATCCACCAATGTTTCTTCCACTGTAAGACGGTTCGAAACACGGTCAAATTTTTCCTTTTGGGCTGTAACATCCCGTGCAATCTCAAGTCGGCAGTATTTTCCTTCATACATGACCAGGATATCTGTAATGTCAAACCACATCTGAAGCTTTTCATTATAATGCTCCCAATGATATGGCTGGCCTGGAACCAGCTTGCTGTTGGTACAAAAGGGACAGACACTGTCCAGCCCCTGTATCAGCTCATAGCATTTCTTCCCATAAGTGTCCTGTACATGCTCAAATCCATAGAGGGAGGCTGCTGCCTGAGTCATATATATAATCTCGTTAGTATCCGTATCTGTCGCATACGCCACCAGATTTTGCTGGTTAATAATTAATCGTTCAAAAAAAGATTCTCTCACAGTATACCTCCCGAATCATCAGCACGCTGATCAATCATTGTATTTAAATGCCTTCTGGCCGTTATTCAATTGTTCACTCTGATCAGCACGCTTCTGTTACGGCCGTTTCGCTTAGCCTGATAAAGCGCGTCATCTGCCCGGCGGATCAGATCATCCGGACAGGTATCCTCTGTTGTTTGGAACACAGCGCCAATGCTGATGGAAGTTGTAAAAATGTTTCCCTGATATTCCATCTGCATATGCGGAATCTGCTCTACGAGACGGTTCAGTATCTGCGATACAAGCCCATGCTCTGTCTCATACAGCAGGAACAGGAATTCATCCCCGCCGAATCTCCCCACTACCGTGCCTGCCGGAAGCAGCTCCCTGACCCTTTTCATGACACACTTCAGGGTCATATCCCCCGCCTCATGGCCATAGGTATCATTGACATTCTTGAATCCGTCCAGATCAAGGAGTCCCAGAACGACAGAGTCTTCTCCCGTTCCTTCCTGAAACTGTCCCGACAGGATTTCTATGAAGTACTCGCGGGTCAGACAGCCTGTCAGGGCATCATAGCAGGCCTGTTTTTTCAGCCGTTCAATGATTTCCATAGTACGCTTCAGTTCACGCAGATCCCGGCTGTAGGCAATAATAATGTCTTCATCATTGTTTCCAATGACCGCCTTCACCAGTGTGACCTCACATGGGATGCTCTCTCCTTTTCTGTTTACATAGACCCACTCAAAAACATAGCGCCTGTTATTTTGGATTTCGCGCATTGTCCGTTTTCTCTTCTCCACGCTGACAGATCCATCCGGCTGATAGAGGGGCATAAAGCTGTCAAAATCATGCAGAACCTCCTCTTTATCCGTGGCTCCCAGCATTTCAACGGCTACCTGGTTACAGTCCAGCGCTTCCTGCCGCATATTCCAGAGTACACAGGCAAGGGGGGAAGAATCCACCATCGCCCGGACGCGCCTGGCCATCAGGCGCTCCGCCTTTTCAGCCCTGAGCTGGTCGCGGAGATCTCTGGTATAACCGGCAACCATGGCACTGCCGTCTTCCTCCAATCCATCGATACGTACCAGCGTAATTTCAGCTGGAATCAATTCACCATCTGTTTTTTGGTGCAGCCAGTGAAACTGAACGCGTCCCACCTGCATCGCTTCCCTGATTCTCTCTTTCGCCTTCTCAGAGCTCAGACTGCCATCCGGCTGCCGTTCCGGAGACAGTTGGTTAAAATGATCGAGGTATTCCTGTTCACTGTCCAATCCAAAAAGCTTCGGTGCCTCCCGGTTACACATAATGTTGTGAAACTCCTTGTCCCAGAGATTGAGACAGAGCGGGGTCGCGTCCAACAGCGCCTTGAGCCGCATCCGGAACTTCGAACGTTTTTCTTCCAATTCGATTTCCCCGCGAAGGTCCCGGGTATAGCTGGCCACAACAAAGTCCTCCTGGTACGGAAGCCGTACGGAAATCACCTCGACGGGAATACTCTCCCCTTCTTTATCACAGTGCAGCCACTTAAATTCTGAATACCCGGCAGCAAATGCCTCCGCGATTTTCTCGTGTACCAGTTCAATGGAAGTACGGCCATCCGGCTGATGCAGAGGTGAAAAACGATAGAAATGTTCTATAATCTCCTCTTTTCCTTCTGCCCTGAACAGTTGGACCGCTTTCTCATTACAGGCCATAATTTCAGACTGACGATTCCAGAGCATCAGGCACAAAGGGGTTGCATTCATCATGGCAAACAGCAGTTCTCTGCTGTTTGCCAGTTTTTTTTGGAACTTCATCCGATCACTGGAAATTTCCAGGACTTTATTGTCATAACTGGAGGTAAGATATTTCTGGAAAAATGCCTCCGGCTCCATTGGTCTGGAAATGTAAAAACCCTGGACCATATCCGCATTGAGCAGGCTGATCGTTTCCCATTCCTCCTTTGTCTCAACCCCCTCCATACAAACCGCTTTGCCGAGATTATGGCACAGACGGATGACAGACTCCACAAAGTCGTGATTATACTGGCTGATATGCAGCGCCTTAACAAAATAGCGGTCAATCTTCACAACATCCATGCCGATTTCGGCCAGACGGCCAAGCGAAGAATAACCGGTTCCAAAGTCATCCATGGATAACTCAATACGCATCTCGTTTAAACGTTCCAGCGAATCATTGACATTGGCATCGTTTGTTATGAAGTAGCTCTCCGTCAACTCCAGCGCCAGGTTCCGCGCGGGAAGGCTGTACTTTTGCAGCAGCGCCTCCACTTTGTCACAGAAACCGGAATCCCTCAGCTGTACAAAGGACACGTTGACGTCCATTACAAAGTCAGAATTTTGCTCCGTCCAGACTTTACAGGCAATAATGGCCTGTTCAAGAACCCACAGGCCTACGGGGAGGATCAGACGGCTGCTTTCCAGCAGAGGGATGAACTCTACCGGCGATATCTCCTTCCCATCCGGCATCCGGTACCTCAGGAGGGCCTCGGCCCCCCGTACCTCCAGGGTATCTGCGCCGCAGATCGGCTGGAATACCAGACGGAACCCCTGAAAGCCATTATCTGCACTCTGCGCCAGACAATGGGAAAGCTGGAGCTCGTCAAGCAGCCCGGCAGTGAATTCCACACACTGGTTTTTCCCGTTTTCCTTGGCTTGTCTTAATGCAGCGCAGGCTCCTTTCTCCAGTTCCACCCAGCTGTGTGCTTCCTCCGGATAAGCGATGATCCCTCCGGACACCGTGAACCGATAGGCGCATCCGTTGACCCGGTGGGGTCCGGAAGCATACTGTCGGATATCCTCGTAAATCCGGAGCATCTCCTCCCGCCGGACATGATTTCCGGAGAGCAGAAACTGATCTCCGTCATAACGGTAAAGCTTCACCTGTTCCGGAAGCATCTTTAGGATTTCCTGCGCTGTTGTCCGCAGCACAAGGTCACCAAAGCTGTGGCTGTTCAAGATATTGATGTTTTTAAAACCATCAATTCCCAGAAGCAGGAGCTCCTCATGAAAGCCCGCCCTGCCCTCCAGCGTACGTTCGAATCTGTCACGGCCGGAGCTGTGTCTTAAGAGTCCTGTCACCTGATCAACGCCTTCATACTGCTCCATATTCCGCAGCGTACCTACAATCAGCAGTGGTTTTCCTGCCGTATCCCGTTTCATTTTCGCCCGGTCGCTTAACCAGATATAACTGCCGTTTGCAGTTAACGCCTGATATTCCAAGCTCAGGCTCTCCTCCTTAGAATGGATAAACGCTCGATACTGTTTCTGCACCCGCTCCCGGTCATGGGGATGAACCCACTTAATATCCATTTGAGAGCAATTGGCCAGGCGATTCCCGGCAAGACCCAGGTCAGAAACCATATTGGGGGACGCCAAAAGGACGTCCCCTTCCAAATCCCAGACATATAAATAGTCACTGCAGATTGATGCTATTGTATTATATAAGAACGCTTCCTCCGGATCTGGATTCACATCAAACAAAGACATACGAGCACCTCCCATACCGCCCTTCCTGAATTATAGGAGAGCGTTCTTCCAAAAGTCACCCCCCTCGAACCCCTCCGGGGGACCAGGCGGGAAAATATAGATCCCCGCAGCAGCCACAGCGATTCCTTCCCTGTCGTTTGTATTTTTATGGAAAAAAGCTGCCACACTGGTTATGGAACCGCAACTGTTCTAATTGCATCTTATTATGCTCAATTCATATTTTTTTATTATAAGCGATGTTCAAAAATAATTCAAGAAAATAGTATCTTTCGTATCAGGGTTATCCGCTGAATGAGACGAAGCCTTATAAACTCAGGTTTGATTCCCGGTCAACTATAGGTTTATTGAAAAGTCCGGCTGAAAAAAACGTTCTTCTAACAGAATTAACGTAGTAATCCTTCAGGACAGGCGATAAAAACTGAAAATGGCTCTGCGCTGTAAAAAGCGAGAGCCAAAACTGTTTGCTTATTGAAGCAGCCTTTATTTAACTGAAAATCATTTTTTCTTTTTTTTTATAATACCGTAATTTCCCCTGCTGCCAGGCTCATAGTCCCTGTATATCTCATATTTCTTACCGGATATTTCTGCCTCATCATCTCCTGTAAATATGCAGGAATAACCATTTTCTTCACAGTACTTAGAAAGTGCAGGATAGTTTGCACTATCTTCATATGGAACCAAGAATACTTTCTCAAACATCATTCTATGGCCGCTTTATACCAGCCTCTCTCCCACACACACGAAAGTACATCCCGTGGACTCCCCAATATTTTTTTAGTTATAACGTATCAGATATCGCTCCAATATGATGGTTGTTTTTATGATTATTGCTGATTTTATTATCTTTCTTGTGGTCCTCGGACAGACGGAGCTGCTGAGGAATCGGTGAGCATCAGAGCTGTAATATTACGTTCAGCCTCTTCCAAAACACTCCGCTCTCTAAACAACATGAATTATACGAAAGTACCTTAGATTTTCTTTTCCTGCTACCTAAGAAAATACTCTTCTCCCCTGATCCCCATACTCTTCCTGTACTCATTCGGCGTCTGCCCCGTCTTTTCCCTAAATAACTTCGTAAAATAAGAGAAGTTGTTATATCCCACTTCCATAGAAACCGCATGAACTGGCATATCGCTGTGCTCCAGCAAAGATTTTGCCTTATCGATCCGTTTATCAATCAAATAGGAATTGATAGAGGTATTCATCTCCCTCTTAAACAGCCGTGATAAGTAATTCGGATTTAAGTACACAACATCTGCAAGATCATTGCGTGAAATCGCGGTGCAATAATGATTATCCAGGTATTCCTTCACCCGGCTTATAATGGAATCAGTTTTTTCCGTCATTTCCGTATATTCCATAGACTTTTCAATCAGATAATCCGCATACTGTTTCATATATTCTATAGACTGGAGCGCCAGGTCTGACAGAGTCTCTGCTTCTTTGCTGTCAAACAGCTTATGCATCTCCACATGATTTTTTCTCAGATACTGGTAGACCAACTGTTCTACATCCATGCGGAACATCCGGAGTACAAAGCTGTTGATCTGCTTTTCAGAGGCCAGCTGTTCTAAATAGTCCGTAATCATCCCGCTCAGTATCTTTTGCCCCCCGCTGTGGAAGACAGTTTCCCAGATTTCCAAATCCGGCATGTTATAGCCGATCTTCTCTCTGGTCTTGACACTCTTACAGGTTATTACCTTCTCATCTGATTCGATCAGGCCGGTTAACAGATTTTTAAGTTCCATGAGTTGACCATAAATACCATCAATTGTGGTTATCTCACTCACGGCTCCGTAAAGTTCCAGATGTTCCTGCTTTTCCAGATACTCGATCAGCCGCCATGCCGTATTTTGGATGTCTATCAAATTAAAGATATCCGGCTCCAGTTTTAAACACAGTCCGAACTGCCCTTCATTTTCTGTAAAGTCATAGACACTTTCATAATAAGTATCCTTATAGAATTCCCGCAGCATTTTTCTGATCCGGTTCCTGTAAATACGCAGATACTCATCTGTATCGCGCCCCAGAGAGGGCATGATCCGAAAAAGTATCACCGCAAAATGATGATCCTGTGTAAAAGAAAGCTTATCACTGCAAATCCTTTCCCAGACGATTTCTTTCCTCTCCTCAAAAAAACCTTTCGTTAAGTCAAGCCAGAAGTGTTCCTCAATTACATGGGAATGAGCGGCCAGATATTCACTTTGTTTCCTGTAAGCGCCTATTTTTTCATATTCCAGACATCGCTTTACCGAAGATGCAATTCCCTTTGATAAAGAATGTTCATCGACTGGTTTCAAATAGTATTCCAGGCTCTTTAACTCAATCGCCTTCTTTGCATATTCAAATTCAGCGTAGCTTGTCAAAAACATGGCCTCCAGCCGTATATTCCGACTGCGGACCCACTCCAAAAGTTCCAGGCCGCTTTCCCCCGGCATCTCTATATCGGTAAGCAGGATATGGATATTCTGTTCCAAAATTATTTCTTTTGCCTGCTTTGCGCTCGATGCTGTGTAAATCTCATTGATGCCGAGACTACTCCAGTCTATTTTTTTACAAATCAGCTCCAGAACGTATGAATCGTCATCTACAATTAGAATATTCATTTCTCTGGTTCCTTTCCGGCCTCTTGCCCCGCTCTTTACATCTTTTCCCATCCCCGGCCGGCAAGACCAGCCAAATCCAGATGATTCACATGTTTTATAGTTTCCAGGATATCCCCGGGGATGTTGTGGCTTCCAACAAAGGCGGTACTTAAAGCACCAGCCAGAGCCGCAATAGTATCCGTGTCTCCGCCCATGGAAGCCCCCATACAAATAGCCTTAAAGACATCACCGCCTGCCATTGCGAATGCTCCGAACACGGCTCCGCAGACATCAGACGAGGATAGACCATTGCCCAGAACCTCATGGAGCCAGTCCATAAGCTGGCATTCATCCATCTCCCTGCTTTTTGTAACCACCTCTTTAATTCTGGCCGATGAAGAAGGCGAGCTGCGGATTTCTTCCACAAACTCAAGCAGCCGCTCTCCGCCTCTCATAGCTGCATCGATAATCTCTTCAAAGCTTTCTCCCAGAAAGGCAGCGCGCAGTGCAAATCCATAAGCCCCTGCAGCTTCCATCGCCTCCGATGTATTGTGAGTGGGCACAAGACACCGCCATATATGAACCGCCAGTTGATCCTCATCCTGTCCCGGTGAGAACAGGAATACACAGGGCGTCCTCATAATTCCTCCGCAGGTGGTCCCTTCCCTGCCGCTCTCATAGGGTGAGACTCCACCTTTGATGTCTGTCAGCGCTTTTGCAGCACTGGGGCCAATGTACTTTTTCTCCATGGCATTCGATTCATTAATCCATCGAAGAAGTCCCTCCACAGTAGCCTCCACAGTTACTTCTCCCGCTTTTTTATATTCTTCCAAAAGGATCAGGTTTTCCTCACTGTCATCCGTTATGCTTCCTGTAGGCAGATCCTTATGTAATTTGGAATACCTTGTATCAATAAGACTGGTTACCCAGCCTCCAAACTTCCTTATAATTTCCTTCCTGGTCATAAATTCTGTGGCCATCCCCATGGCATCCCCAGTCACAAATGCCTCCAGAACTGCAGTCAGCCGATCTTCTATTACTTTATCTGTCATATCAGAATTCTCCTTCTGTTTCCATAATCATTCACGTATGCCATACCTTTCCGTCTTTCCTGCTCACAGGAATTGTCAACTCTACAACCGCACCTCCCTGAGGGCTGTTATAAAACCGGACTCTGCATTTTTCTCCAAAATGGTATTGCAGCCGTTTTATACTGTTTGTGATACCGATTCCTGTTCCATTATCCCGTTGCAGGGATTCCCCCTTCTGTAGTCTGGACAGAATTTCTTCCGAAAATCCATCACCTGTATCTGTTATAAAAATATGGATTACAGGCTCCCTGTCACCATTTTCCTCCATAACGGTTATGGAAATATCCACCGGCCGTTCCAGTGCAACCGTATTCTTTACCGCGTTCTCAACAAAAGTCTGAATAATCAAAGGCGGTATATAGCAATCTATCGTGCGTGGATCCTGTTCAATATAATAGTTAAATGTCCGGCGATAACGGATGCTTTGAATCTTTAAGTAATTCTTGACATAAGACAGCTCATCCCGGATTAATTCCTTACGCATATCGCTCTTTAACAGATAACGGAAATATTCGGAAGTCAAACGCAACATCTGCCTGCATTCATCATACTTTTCCAGTTCCACCATGTTGTAAGCCAGATTTAAACAGTTTAAATAAAAATGAGGGCGAATCTGAAGCTTCATAAATTCGATTACTTCCTTCTGTTGTTCCATCTGTTTTTCATAAAGAGATATTTTCAGATTTTTAATCTGTTCAGCCAGATTACGGAACTGTAAATCCGCCTGCTCCAACTCCAGTATCCTGGCGCTGTCGAGCTCGGGGAGTTCCTCTCCCCCATACCCGGAAAGGCCTTCACAAAATGTCTGAATCGGTTTTATAATATGGCGCACTGTGTAGTAAAAATAAAAGAACAGACCAAACGCCGTTCCAATCGTAATCGCCGCCAGAATCAGCTGAAGCCAGAGAATATTCTGAAATATCCTTGAGACAGGAATAAAGTAACGGATTGCAAACGGCAGTTTATCAAACGTTCTCTGTATCTCGATGTATTTAGAAAAGAAACCGGTCTTCTCCAAATATGGTTCTATTTTGCCTGGTATCTCCGTCAGGCTGTCTCCATTTAAACTGGTTAAGATCAAGCTGTCTTCCTCCGCGTCGCTTAAACTGCTCATTAAATCTGACATCTCCTTTGCTGTAAGCCAGTATCCAAACCGTATATTTTGGTATTTCAGGGTCTTAATCAAATATATCTCGCCATCCTCTTCCGCAATAGACCAGCCATCCATTTTTGAATACTCATTAATCCGGCCTTCTCTGATAAGGGTCACAATCGTATCCTCAATTCCAAATTCTCCGGAAGACGCTTCACATGCAATATACCGATTTCTGTCCGGGAAATACAGAAAAAAATGAAATTGTGCAGCATAATCAAAAAAATAAATACTGAATACATTATTTAACTGCTCCTGTCCCTGCAGCTGTTCCAGCGATTTATCAGCAGCGTTCAGTGCCATTTTCAATGGAGTGTAGAGTGTCCCCTCGCCCTGTGTATAATCAATTATCATCTTCGCCTGGTTCCTGGTAATGGCGGCGATCTCCCGGTCCACGGAATCCATATTGGCCTTAACTGCCATCATCGCATACTGCTTCTGTTCATATCTCGTATAGATAATTGCAGCACAGTTAAGGAGAATGCTGAATACCAGTCCGACAGTGAGAATACCAAGGACAGGGCTGATCCGCCTCATCAGATTCTTTTTTCTATTCTTTTTTTTATCTTCACTCACTGGCCATCCCCCTCATATTCCATTCCCATTAAGCCCGTTAAGGAACTTGTTGTCTGCTCTCATTATAGCGAAAAGTTCCCGCATTCGTCAAACGACAGAAAATCAGCCCTCTTTCCCCGCAGAAGGCTGATTTCCCATCCCCTTTATTCACCTTTAATGGCTTTCGTATATGCCTTCGCCTGAGAGGAAATAGTCTCATGAATTTTTTCAATTCCGGCCTGGTCCATCCGCTCATTTAAATCGGTAATCCCTCCATCGGTATCGTCCACCATTCCGTTAATCAGAGGATTCAGATATTGGGAGATCAACTGGTTAACCGCCGTAACCTCTGCCTTAACAGAATCGTCATCCGCAGGAAAGCCCATAATCGTATTATCCACCACATAGGGTCTCATCGTATCGTAAACACTGGTGATAAACTCATAATGTTCCGGCTTTAAGCTCAGTTCCGGTACACTGTAATAAAAGCCGGTGAGCCCCATTCCTTCTTTGGTAAATGCCGGGTGTTCTGCTGAATTCAGTGACTTATAATTACCGTTGTCCGTCACCTCATAGTCTTCTCCCAAAATCCCGCAGTCCAAAAGCTGATACAGCTCCTGATTCGTTCGAAGTTCCAGCATAAACTTTAACGCTTCCACCGGATGTGGACTGGCTTTGGGAAGTCCAAACGCGGTATGCATCGGATGCTTCTTCAGAACTCTCTGTCCCATGGCACCAAAATTGACCATCTTGATTTCCCAGTCAGGATTGGAGGTTAGTGCAGGGGAATAGATTAAGTTAAATGCCTCCCCCGTCGCATAGGATATGGTACTGGCGTATTTCCCCGATAAAAACTGTCCGGCGGAGTCTACATTTGCGGAAATGATATCACTGTCAATCCAGCCGTTCTCCACCCATTCTCTTGCAGTTTCTACCCCCTTTTTAAAAGAATCTGTTTTAGAGTACACAACCACTCCCTGATCCCCCTTTAAATCATACGCCAGGTTGTTCGACATCGCATACCAGCCGTTTAAAAGCTGAAACATTTCATTTACTCTTCCGCCTCTGTCCGAACATGGTACCATTGTGGGCTCATATTCCTTAATTCCTGCAAAGTAAGCTTCCATGGAGGCGATATCCGTGATTTCCGGAAGATTATACTTCTTTCTCAAATCTTCCCTGTAGGTAAAACCGATCTCGATCAGATCATCCGAGGTAGATGGTATATTGTAGATCTCCCCATTAATCTCACACTTTTTCCAATCTTCCTCCGGGATTGAATCCCAAAGTTCGGGAACTTCTTTCTGAATCATTTCTTTTAATGGCAGATACGCTCCATCCAGGGCGTTGGTCTGGAATTTTGCCCATGTCGCTGTATAAATCAGATCCACATCATTACCTGTGGTCAGGAGCAGATTATATTTCGAACCGTCGAAAGCCAGAGGAACCACTTCAATTGTAATATTCAGCTTTTCTTTTAAAACAGCATTTGCCTGCTCTACAATTTTGTCCATATTCTTAGGCGCTGCCACACAGGTAGCTATCTTTAAATGGATCGTTTCTCCTTCTGCTTTTCCACTTTTTTTCTTTCCTGTTTCACCTGCTGCTGTCTGTGTAGTCTCCTCCCCCACCAAAGCCTTTTTTGCTCCGCATCCGGTTAGCAGCTGTATCGCTGCTGCAGTACAGAAAACAACAGAAACAACCTTTTTCATAATCTTTTTCATCTACTTGCCTCCTAAGTAAAAATATTATTCTTTTACGGCGCCTACTGTAAGCCCTTCTACAAAATATCTCTGTACAAAGGGGTATGCCAACAGAATTGGCGCCGTTGCCACCACCGCCATCGCCATCTTGATGGACTCTCCCGGAAACTGCATCCCCTGAACTGCCGCACCTGAGGTCGCTGCCATCCTCTGAACTGACATCATATTATGAAGGTAATACTGTATTGGAAAATCTTTCGGCCGGTTTAAAAACAGCATTGGCAGATACCAGCCATTCCAGTAATTCAAAGCCAAAAACAGGCCAACAGTGGCAAGTGCAGGCTTTATAAGCGGAAGTACCAGGCGGGCAAAAACAGTAAAGTCCGTAGCTCCGTCTATCCTCATAGATTCCATTAGAGAATCAGGAATAGAGGTTGTAATAAAGCTTCTCATCAGAATGATTAAAAACGGACTGGTAAGTCCTGGAAGTATCACAGCAAGAAGATTGTCCTTAAGCCCCAGAATGGCTGCCACCATAATATAAAACGGAACAAGTCCACCCGAAAACAACGTCGTAAAATAAAAGAAAAACGAAAAATAATTTCGGTACTTAAACTTCCTGCAGTTTAAAACATATCCGGCCAGTGCCGTAACAATCAGCCCCGCCCCGGTACCGGCAGCGGTAATAAAAAGTGTTACCTCATAAGATCTTATCACTTCTCCTGCGGATGCGAAAATATAATTATATGCATGGGCAGACCATTTTTCCGGAAAGAAAGTGTAACCATTCCGTAGTATTGTATTATTGTCTGTAAAAGATGCGATTAATATCATCACCATCGGCAGAAGACTTGTCAGAACGAGCAGCGATATAAAACAATAGGATATCACATCCAGTTTCGTCAGTTTTTTCTTCATTGACCTGTCTCCCTAAAATAAGGCATAATCCGGATTTGACCGTTTCACGAAATAATTACACGACAGCACGACAAACAATCCGAAAAATGACTGATATAAACCTGCTGCTGTTCCAAGCCCTACATCAAAGGAATTCTGCAGCAGACGGAATACAAAAGTGTCAAAGATGTCTGTCTGTTCATAGAGCAGGCCATTCGTCCCCACCAACTGATAGAACAATTCAAACTGTCCTCTTAAAATATTTCCTATGGCCAGCAGAAGCAACGTAATAAAGGTAGGCGTCAACTGAGGCAGGGTAATATATCGTATCTGCTGATATGCGGATGCTCCGTCAATCTGCGCCGCCTCATAATAATCCTTACTGATTCCACTTAAGGCCGCCAGATAAATGATCATTCCATAGCCTGTATTTTTCCAGAGATAGATGAGAACTATGATATATTTCCAGATTCCAGGCGTGGTATAGGCATTAAACCCGGCCGCCCCCATCTCTTCCCGAACAAAATGGGTAACAGCGCCGGAATTGCCGTTCAGCATTGCGTAAGCAAATACCTGCACGATGACATAAGAGATGACGTAAGGAAACAGAATCACTGACTGCGAAATTTTTTTAAATTTCTTGGAGGACAGACGATGGATCAGAACCGCCACTAACACCTCCAGAATATTCCCTGCAGCGATAAATACCAGATTGTACAGTACCGTGTTTCTAGTCAGATAACCAAGGCTTCCGTTTTGGATCAGAATTTTAAAGTTTGTAAGACCGATAAATGGACTTCCAAACAGACCACCCCGGAAATTATACTGTGTAAACGCATAATAGATTCCTGCCATGGGACCATAGTTGAAAATCAGAAAAAATAACACTGCAGGCATGATCATAAGAAACAATCTCCAGTTTTTTCTGACTTCTGCAGCAAAACCCTGATTCCTTTCTCCTTCCCGCCGTTTATGGGAATTTACCGTTTTTCTCATATTCATATCATCCACCTTTTTAAGACTCTGTTTCACGGTTTTAACAGCAGTTCTTCCATACACCTCCCCTGGGCCTCTTCCATGGAAACCCCAAGCATGTACGCAAATGTCGGTGCTTCGTCGATAATCCGCTGTCGCTCCATCACCGCCCCCGCCTTTACATCGGGTCCGCTCATAAAAAAGATAGGCTGAGGACCTTTGTGCGGAAGATGGCCATGGGAGGATACTGAAAATTTATAGTCAGAATTATCTGGTTTTACAATCACCTGGCCAGATACCGCATTTCCAAAGGCGGTTCCGGTACCGCCTTCCATAATATACTCAAAACCGCCTTCCAGATGGTGTTCCGTCTTAGCCTCCGCCTTTGTAAAGACCGCTTCCACTCCATAAATTGGATTCTTAATCACATCAGCTAAGACAGCTTCCAGCTTTTCCCTGGCCTGTCGATCCTCCGGATCTCTCATATGAACCTGTGTGGAAAGAGAAGCCGAGTTACAGAAAGCTTCCCAGCCAGTTATCGTACCCGACTGGTCGAGACGGATCAACCCGGCTTCTGCAAGCAGAACATTGGGCTGGAACATCCTTTTTACCGCCAGGTGACCGTGGTCACTGACAACAGCAATATTTGTAAAATCATCAAGGCCTGCCTCCTTCACCTCATCGAGTATTCTTCCCAGCCAATCATCATGAACCATCAGCGCTTCCTCTATTTCCCGGCCATAAACTCCATGGACGTGTCTCATATGATCGAGATGAGCCACATGCATGAAAAGGACATCCGGCTGTCTTGTTCTGATAAGATCACAGGCGCATCCGACAATCGCTTCATCGACGAAGAATCTGGCCAGTTTCTTATAGACATGCATATGTTTTCTTAAAACTCCGCCATCTGCCAGCACACTCTCCGATGAAGAACCTATAAGAACCTCTTCCAGATTACCGGCTCCACGTTTCGGCCATATCTCAGGCACATTCCAGTCAGAAGCCGGATCGCCGCCCATACACGGCCACCCCAGGCATGCTGTGGTATATCCCGCAGCATGGGCAGCGTCGAGAATCGTGGGAACCGCAATCTGATCCCGGTACCAGTACCAGTCCATCTCTCTGCTGAATGGGTCCACAATCTCATTGTGGCAGATATGATGGCGTTCCGGATATGTTCCTGTAATCATGGAAACATGCGAAGGATAGGTAAGCGCCGGATAAATTCCACGCATCCCTCCGCGCACTCTGGCCGAGTTCTTTAACAGACGGTTAAAATTCGGCAGTTCCTTTATGCATGGTATGTCCTCGTCAAATAGTGCATCGATCGACATGACAATCAGCTTATTTCTTTTCAACGGCCATTTTCCTTCTTTCTCATTTTATCACCTGTTGTTTCTCATACACTTCTTATCACTTTTGTTCTCTTATATCCTACCTTTATTTTTTTCAAATTTCTATAACAGGAGGGACCATAACCTATCACAAATGTGACCTTTTGCATTAACTCTAACAAAAAAGATGACAGCCGTCATTTTTATTTGACATTTGTCATCTTTTCCATATGATTTAGCACCTAAAAGACCACAGCTTCAGATGTTCAATTCTTACAGTTCCTCCCATAGTCATGATCCTGTTCCGGCACTGTCCGCTGTCCGAATAAAGCCGGCATGTATGGACATTCCTGTATTCGTCAGCAAATACTTCCACCGAACTCTGGTCCATAAAAATATGAAGATCCAGCCTTTCCTTATCCTGCAGATAAAGATTACTCCTACTCACTCCATGATTCCACTTATCTGAATGATTCCGGTCCACCCGGAGTTCTCCGTTCTTTAAATCTGCTGTGATATCTGTGTAGAAGTCCTCCGTTCCGCAAAGCCTGAGGATACAACACTCCGCCTGGCTTTCCTTCAAATTAATGGAAAGCTTCATTTCATAGATCCGGACGTCCGGCAAAAAAAACGGTGTTTCTTCTGTTATAGATTCTTCTGATACAGAAATCATTTCCCTCCGTCTTAAACTCTCTAATTCTTTTACAGGAATAAATTGCAGAGAATGATCATCGAGCAGTCTGACCTCTCTGGGAATTCCGAAAAAACCACACCACTCCTCTTTTTCCGAAGGGCCGTGCCCATTCCACCATGGCATCCAGTCCCATCCACCTGCCCACCCAAACATGATTCTTCGCCCGTCTTCATCTTCCAGCGTCTGAGGCGCATAATAGTCAAACCCCCAGTCTACCTCACCTTCTCTGGTACAGCAGAACTTTCCTGTCTGATAATCCAGTTGTCCCGTCATATAGACCGTCTTCCGTTCCCCTGCTCCCACTGGTGAAAAAGTCAGAACATCGGTTCCTTCGATCGAATAGAAATCAGGACACTCCCACATTTCTCCCCATTCCCCCCTGCTCTCAGCCATTACACTCTTGTATTCCCATTTTTTTAAGTCTGCTGATTTGAAAAGCAGAAGCTTCGCATAGCCATCTTTTTTTGTACCACAGATCATATAAAAAGAATCATCATGGCTCCAGACCTTTGGGTCGCGGAAATCGCATTCATCGTAACCAGCCGGCGCCCGCAGTACGGGATTTCCCTCATACTTTTCAAAGGTGATCCCATCCGAACTCTCAGCCAGGCACTGTACCTGCACAAAACCATGTTCTCCACTGCTGGTTCCTGTATATAAGAGATACAGCTTTCCATCATATTCGATGGAAGTTCCGGAAAAACATCCTCCCTGTTCGTGAGAATCGTAGTTCTCGCTCGGTGCCAGGGCAACCGGAAGATAAGTCCAGTCTACCAGATTATCACTTACCGCATGGCCCCAGTACATTTCTCCCCAGGCAGGCTTAAATGGATTAAACTGATAAAACAGATGGTACTGTCCGTGAAAATAGATTAATCCGTTCGGATCATTAATCCATCCGCTTTCAGCCATAAAATGAAATTGCTGGCGCATCTTACCCTGTCCTGCGGTCTCTCTCTTTTCCTGGATAGCCCGCTCCGCTTTTTCAATATTTTTCTTCAACTGCAAGCTGCTCATTTCTCTCATTTCTCCTTACATCATTCTTCCCTTTTCATCATGCTTTCAACATCTTCCCAGTACGGGATACTGACAGAAGCACCGTTTCGCCCTACCGCCAGTCCAGCTGCGGCCGTAGCCGTCTCCAGCGCTGCCTTCACAGTCATGGATTTACTGATACACGCCAGATAATAGCCACCAAACGTATCTCCGGCCGCCGTAGTATCTACAACAGATACCTGATTTGCCGGCAAGTGGAAGAAATCACTTTCTGACTGGTAATAGACCCCTTCTTCCCCGACCGTCATCACAAGTATGGCTGCTGGATACTTCTGATGAAGACGTTCCAGAATTATTTGATAGTCACCCTCATCACATTCTGCCAGATACTTCGCCTCTATCTCATTTACAAAAAAAATATCTACCATTTCCAGCGGATATCCCTGCATGTCTTCCGTAACCGGAGACGCGTTAAACACCACAGTCATCCCCTTTTCGCTGGCCTTCCGGATAGCATAGGAAACGAGAGAGGTTTCATTCTGAAGCAGGAGATAATCTCCTTTCCCAAACGGTTCCAACGCGCGGTCCACATCTTCCCTGGTGATTTCCTTATTGGCACCGCCATAGACAATGATTGCATTTTCTCCTCCGGTCACCTGTATGACTGCGCTTCCACTCACCCCTCCGGTTCTCCGGACCAGTTCCAGGTGGACATTTTCTTTTTCCAGCACGGAAAGCAGTTCTCCGCCGTCACTCCCCACTGCGCCGGCATGAAAAACCTCGCCGCCAGCCCTTGCTATGGCGACGGACTGATTCAGCCCCTTACCCCCTGGATAAACATGACACTCCTCTGCCGATATTGTCTCCTGACCTTTTACAAAATGATTAACCTGATATACCTTGTCAATATTCAATGAGCCTAAATTAAGAATTTTCATATATTTCTTTATCTCCTGCGCTTTTTATCTCCATGGAACGACAGTAGAAACGGCTTCCCTCTCTGACCGCCAAACCGATGCAGCCTGCCAGATATGGTCTGTCCTGATCCAAAACAGTAAGAACCGTGTTCTGAAGCTTCGCCTGAATCCTGTTTCCAGTAACATTGACTGTAATCCGGTACGTCTGTCCGTGCTCCCATTCGCAGGGAATCTCTCCCAGTACGATCATTCCCTGTCTGGTTTTCTTCATCACGGCAAACGTACGATCTGAGCGAAAACCTGCAAGGTAGCTTCTCACGGCGCCTTCCACCCGGACCGCCACATAATGCTCATCTCCGATTACCGGTTCCAGTTCCGCCGTCACCTCATAGTCCTTCCAGCCGTGATGTCCTGTATAGCATTCCGCATAATCGGAGCAGGAGATCAATGCCCTGCCCTCTTCCAGACAGAACTGGCCTTTCAGCCGGGTAAACTGGCTGATTTCCTTATGGACCGGAGTCCAGTACTCAACCCGTTCTTTTGAGAAATCAATCGTATATTCCGGAGCTCCTGTAACATAAAAATCATCCACCATAACAGTTAATACCGAAGCCTCTGATTGTTCCGGATTTATGGTAAAAACGAATCCGGCTTCATCAAGCAGTACTCCCTGCATTGCCGGAATTTTAAAGTCCAATTCCTGCCACATTCCCGCCTTTAATTCCATCTCACTACTTGGGTAAATCTCCTGCGTCTCCGCGTTTCTGACATACAAAGCCGCACGGCACGGCACACCGTATCCCGGAAGGAATGCGCTTCCATGAATCTCCTGTCCCGGATAAACCAGCGGTGAAAAAGCCGGATCATATCTGCTGTCATGAAAATCCGCAGGTCTTAAGTAGGTCTTTTTAAAAGCAAATATTCTGCCTCCTGGCTCTGCTGGTCCTGCCGACAGCTTCAGGCTCCTTTTCCCCGTATGGGCGGCTTCGTCGGTATTGACCATGACTGTTTCCTGAATTTTACCTTCTTTCTCCTCTCCGTTTCTTAGCAAAAAGGCGTGTGTGGAACCGGAAAATTCAAAATGGCAGCTGTCAATCCGTGTTTCTATAATGGTGCCAAATGGTTCCGGCAGTTCTTCCCCTGCCAGATTCCATGCCTGCTTTATCATATAGCAGGCCCCATAAGGAATATCCTGATTGTTCAGAGAACCTATAACACTGGAGCAGGCGACAAAATCATTGATAGGCTCCCTAAGTGCCTGGCTGATAACGGAAAGACCTCCTCGTACTCCCATAATTACTGCAACATTTCCCACATTGCAGTCTGTATCCCAGCCGCACCGATTACAGATATTTAACGTTTCTGAAAAATCACCGTTTCCATACAGCAACGCCAGAATTATAACTGCCGTATTAGGTATAATGTGACAGTTTCCTGGATATTTGCCATATCCATAGTGTTCCTGAATATATTCCAGACAGCTCTCCGGAGTTCCCGGATGCTCCATATAAAAACGCATCACCTCTTTGACTATCTTATAATATCCGCTTTCCTCCGGAAGATAAGAAAGCCCCTTTTCAATAATCGAAATGATATTTTTTTCCTCAAATGCTGCACTGATACATGCTGCGATAAATATTCCGCCATGGATGCCATCGCCTCCATGAGTCACTCCCGCCGCCTCTCTCGCCAGCTTTGCTGCCAGATCAGGATTTCCCGGTGCGACAAGTCCCCAGGAATCGATAAATATCTGGCCTCCAATCTGTTCGGCGACAGCTCGCCCATTCTGCCGGATGCTTCCGCTTCGCGGAGCGGGAATGCCGTCGTGCAGGTTTAGATAAGCCGTGTGCTCCGTCGAGCATCCATAGCCTCCCCACCAGAAAAATCCATGCTCGAACGGCACGTAATTAAGCAGTGCCTCTGCGACATCCTCAGAACACAGTTTCTCTTTTTTCCCTGAATCTTCCAGAGCCCTTATAAAAAACAGAGGCCCGTTACTGTCATCATCCGCTGCAAAACGATTGTATTTTACGGCATACCCCGTCAGCCTGCCGTAAACATCTCTGATCTTCTTGCTGGACCAGCCCTCCACCGGAGCCCCCAGCCTGATTCCAATGATCTTGGCCAGCCAACCGGCATATATTTTTTCTATGTATTCCTTCCTCATCCTGCTCAATTTTCTCCTCCTTATCCCTTTACGCTTCCGCTGGTCATACCTTCTATAAACCTCCTGCTGAACAACAGATAGACTACAATAATCGGTGTAATTGTAATCGCACTGGCAGTGTAGATTCTGGCCATATTCGATGAGTACTCTCCCACAAACTTTACAAATCTTGTCGCCAGCGGTTTCAGTGCATCCGTCGCAATAAAGGTATTCGCCCAAAGGAATTCATTCCAGACATTTACGAATATAAGTATGGTTATGGTAAATAACATCGGCTTTGCAATCGGAAGTATAATACGGAAAAAGACCGATGCATCACTGCAGCCATCCACTCTGGCAGCTTCCTCCAATTCCCCCGGTATATCTGCGAGATACGTTCTTAAAAGAAGCATATTAAACGGAATCTGCATGGCAATATAGATCAAAATCAGACTTATCCGGCTGTTTACAAGTCCAATTTTATTAAACATAAAATAGTCGGGTACGATGTAGAGAAAACCCGGAAGGGAAATAGCAACAAAAAAGTATCCTGTCAGAAAACCTTTTCCCTTAAATTTCATCTTGCTGAGCGCATATGCGCACATGCTGATCAAAAACAGTACGACTGCAATTACCACCGCCGCAATAAACAGGCTGTTTAAAAACGCGGTTGTATATCCGCCGACTTTCCAGGTCTCGGCCCAATTGGTAAATATCCACTTTGCCGGCAGTCCAAATGGTTTTTGTTTGACATCTCCGTCCGTTCGGAAGGAGTTCAGATAAACCTGCAGGATTGGAATCGCCTGGATGATGACAAGACAGATTAAAAAGAACCATTTAATAAAAGATGTGACTTTCTTTTTCATGACTCGTCCAGACCTCCCATCTTTGAAGCTTTGCTTTGCAGCAGATAGAACACAAAACAGATTGCGCACTGAATCACGCAGAGTGCGCTTGCATAACCGGCTCTGTATTTGGTAAACGCATTCTTATAGATCCAGGTTGCCAGGATTTCCGTACTGTTGGCCGGACCTCCATTAGTCATAACATACACGTAATCAAAGGTCAGGAAAGACCACATCACTGTCATAATTAAGACGAATGCAATCGTCCGTTTAATAGCCGGTACCGTAATATACCATATTTCCTGGAATACATTGACCCCATCCACCCTTGCTGACTCGTAAAGAGAGGGGTCCACCTGCTGCAGTGCCCCAAGGAACATAATCATAACGAACCCCCACCAGTGCCATAAATCGACAAATGCCACAGAATAGAGCGCTATTTTCGGATTTCCAAGCCATAATGTCTCTGCCAGCCCAGTGAGTCCTATCTGGCCGAAGAACTGGTTGATCCCGTAAAATGGATTATAGTACGCAGTAAACACTTTTCCGATTACGGCTGCCGACAGGACATACGGTATAAAATAAACAGTCCTCAAAGCCATCTGAAACCGCTTAACCCTGCTCACCATAACTGCCACAGTAAAACCCAGTACAATGGGAACCGTCAAGAAAATCGCGGTCCATTTAAGATTATTGACCACGGCTGTTATAACAACCGGATCCTGTGTAAATATTTCCTTAAAATTATGAAAGGCGACAAACTTTGGATCTCCAAGTCCGTTCCAGTCAAAGAAAGACATGACCAGGGTACTTAACGCAGGGATCGTTACCAGACAGAGATGTACCATAAACGCTCCCAGAACAAACAGGTATGGTACAACGTTTTTCTTCTTTCGTCTTACCGCTGCTGTATCTTTTTCCATTTCATTTCTCCTTTCCGCCACAGAATAACATGGCAGGGAAACTTCCCCGCCATGTTGTCCCGCACTGCGTCTTATGGCAGCTGTGGTGCCGAACCGTCTGCCACTGCAGCTTTTACAAGTTCTTCTACCCTGTTTAAATAATCATCCACGCCCAGCTGTCCAAGGAAAAGCGCGTCTGTATTTTCATTCATGTAGTTACGGGCTGTACTGGGGAAGAATGTCCATGAACAGTATCCAACCTTTCCGGAATCCATTCCATCAAACAGGGCCTGGTACATATCAAGCATCTTTTCATTCATGCCGTTAAAGCTTTCCGGATCAATCGTCTTAATTGGGAATGGCTGGAAACCGGCTTCCACGACACCTCTAATATGAGTTTCCAGATTGCCTGTATAGATCCAGTTAAGTACCTCCGCTGCAAAATCAGGATCCTTGCAGGACTTATTAACTGCAAAGCATCCTCCTGTTGCCAGAGGAAGAATTCTTCCTGATCCGTCATGAATTTCCGGCATAACTTCTACATCCCATTTGCACTCAGGATACGTAGTAATCAGCGAATTACTGGCCCAGGTTCCATCTATCATCATGGCCGCCTTTCCATTGGCAAATAAGGAAACCATATCGTCACCTGTAAGTGCCTGGCTTTTTTTATCTCCGATATAGCCCTTCTGCCACCAGTCCACCATGGTTTCAATACCTCCTTTGATCTGTGGATCAGTCCATGAACGGCTGCCTTCCAGCGCTTCCTTCATGGCGTCCGGTCCGGCGTAACAACTTAAGAATGTTGAATACAGCCAGTCCACAGCCCCCTGATAATCGGAATTGCCAAAGGAAAATGGAATGATCCCTTTCGCCTGCGCATCATCACAGAGCATCAGCAGTTCATCAAGGGTCTCCGGTTTCTCCCAGCCGTTTGCCTCAAATACATCTGTGTTATAATAGATCACCATCCCTTCAAATGAATTGGGAAGTGAGTAAAGCTTTCCGTCATAATAGCTCGTACCATACGCCCAGTCGTAGAACAAATCTTTCCAGTTATATTGATCCGCATAAGCTGATAAATCAATAATACGCTCTGCTTTTGCGTATTCAACCGCATCTGTCGGCCCATTTAAGTGGAATAAGTCGGGACCGCTGCCACCTGCCACCTGTACCTGCAGACTCTGTGCATCTGATGCCACGTCAATCGTAATATTATCGTTTGGAAAAGCTGCTTTAAGCTGTTTATCAAAGTAATCCTTCCGAAGTTCATCTGCTTCTGCCGTGACAGATTCCATGGAAATCACAAGAGTTCTTCCCCCCTCTTTGGCCGCATTCCCCGGCTCTGTGGCCTCCTGTGTCCCGGAATTCTCCGCTGCTCCCGAAGCCGCATCATCCACATTTTTTCCTCCGCAGGCGGTTAATCCAAATGCCATAATCCCGGCAAGCCCCAATGCAGCAATCCGTTTCATTTTCCTCATAGTTTCGTTCCTCCTTGATTAACCCTTACAGTTTTATTCTCTCTTTTTCTCATCTTCATAACATTCTAACCAACAAACAGATGCGCGCAACCAACTGTATTGTAGCTTTATCATAATTCAACTTCTTCTGTATGTCAACCGTTTTCATATATTTTCTGTCAACCGTTACCATGTTTGTGAAAACCTTCTGAAAATCCATACCTTTTTTTGTAAAAAAATTCCCATACTTTTTTTCTCCCATATGCTATAATGAATTCTAAAGTAAATAAAAGGGAGATTAAGATGGCAAAAATTACAATCAACGATGTTGCCAAGCATGCCGGAGTTTCTATTACCACTGTCTCAAGAGTCCTGAACAATCGTGGATATATCAGTGACGCAACCAGAGAGAAGGTACAGTCCAGCATTAATGAGCTTGGTTTTATTCCCAATGAACTCGCCCGTTCCTTCTTCACCTGCAGCAGCAATTTAATCGGTCTTATCATACCTACTACTGCGAATCCCTTCTTTGGTGAACTCACATTCTATATAGAAAAACAACTATCTAAGGAAGGATATAAGCTTTTCATCTGCAACAGCATTAATGAAAATGAGAATGAGAAAGAGTATCTCCGAATGCTCCAAGAAAATCGTGTGGATGGGATTATCGTAGGAAGCCACAATCTTAATATTGCAGAGTATGACAAACTGCCATTAAAGGCAGTATCCGTAGAGCGCGTGCTTAATGACTCCATCCCGGTGATACAATGTGACAACTACCAGGGCGGCCGGATTGCCACTCAGACTCTGATCCATGCAGGCTGCCGCAAAATACTGTGTCTGTCCGGTGATTTTAAATTGAATGCCCCTGCCAACAGCCGTTACACCGCACATAAGGACTGTATGGCTGAGCATGGCCTTCCATATCATATTGAGAGCATCCCCTTCACCGTGTCCAATGAGGAAAAGATTGCGCGTATTACAGAAATTATGGATTCCTGTACTGATATTGATGGTGTTTTTGCAGGTGATGACATACTGGCTTCGATTGTTTACAACTATGCTGTACAACACCAGATAACAGTCCCAGAACGATTAAAAATCATAGGTTTTGACGGCACGGAAGCGATCCACACCATATTTCCTGCCCTCACGACGATTCAGCAGCCAATTGAATTTCTGGCTGAAAAATCCGTCCGTCTGCTGCTCTCTCTGATCAGAGAAGAGCGTGTACCTCCGGTAACTACCCTGCCTGTAGACCTGTATCGCGGTGGTACGGTTTAATATGGCTGTACTGCTTTAGAAACTCACTAATTGGAAAAGAGGCTGAGACACCTATTATGTGTTACAGCCTCTCTCCTAACTTAGTTTCCAGTCACCAGCCTTACTCAAAATCCAAAAATGTTGCTTATCCTGTTTAAAGTTCCGGCGCTATAATATATTTCCCCAGCGATCTCAGTTTTGGATCTGCCAGTATCTTCCCCAGCTTTTCCAGACCGCACACTTCATAAACCATGCTGCTGACATCAATCCGGCCCGAATCAATCAGATCCAGCGCCCGCTTCTGGGTGTATGGATTAATATAGGATGCCTTTAAAACCAGTTCTTTCTGGAACACGGTAAATGGCTTTACCGCAACGGTTTCGTCCGGCTTTATAAGCCCAAACATCATGACAACCGCCTGTTTCCCGGCAATCTCTATCGCCTGCTCAATGGTGGACGGACGTCCCACGCATTCAATGACCGTCTGAATCCAGTTCATTCCTGCGTCTTCCAGTTCAGCCTTCACGTCTTCTGTAAGAGGATCGATGCAGTCATCTGCCCCCATCCTGCGTCCGACCCGGCGCTTTTCTTCCACCGGTTCCAGAAGCGCCACTCTGGCTGCACCCGCCAGTTTGGCCAGCTGCACCATAAGAAGACCGAGATTCCGTGATTTCCAGCCTGAGCTGGGATTGGGACAGACTGTATTGTTCCATCAACGCACACAAGGTATTACATAAATCCGGGTTACAGATGTCACACCGGGAGATATTGACCGAAATGGGCGGTGACAGGCTTTCTCCATCTCTGCTCCTCCATTTACATAAATATCGGCAGCTCTGCTCCCATACATAAACATCAAGTTTTTGGATAAAACCATTCTTTTCAAAAAGGGGAATAAATTCATCCGGAGAAATCAGCCCCCATACCGGATGCTGCCAGAGAACCAGTGCCTCTATCCCTACCACTGAGCCGTTTGCATAGTTGATCTGTGGCTGGAAATACAGAATAAACTGCTGTTCCATCAAAGCCCGCTCCATATCTTCTGTCAGCTTCTGTTCTTCCACCAGCTTTTTCCGCAGGTTATCGTCATACCAGGCAACCTTGCTCACATAACTCTCCTTCACTGTCAGTAAGGCTAAGAGAGCCCGGTCGCACATCAGGCTGACTTCGATTTCCGGGTCGGTTATTTCATAAATCCCCACGCTGGAGGTCAGCTGGTAACCAGGAACGATACTCTTCAGCCAACGTGCATGACAGTCTCTCCATTTTGGAGAAGAAAACTCCTCCAATGGCAGCAGGGCACAAAAATGATCTGCATGATATATCCAAATACCGCAGTTTCCGGCCATATATGGCGCCTTATTTCCCTGCCAAAACTGGCAGCAGCCGGTCTCCTGCCTGTGCTCCGTACATGTCGTTATACGCCTTAAAACGGTCAATATCACAGCGCGGCATGACAAAGCGCCTTTCCTGGCTGGCATCCAGGATTACGCGCACATGGCGGTAGAATGCCTGTCGGTTATATAATCCGGTTAACGGATCATACTCTGCGGTATATACATCTGTAATGTCGGTGCGGGCAATTAAAATCTGTGACTGGGAGCCGTCCAGATATGAAAATTTCCACTGTTTGCGTCCTGCTTTGGTCTGCGATAACTCTCTGGCCGGAAAAGAACAGGTGTAAAATTCCTTTTTCTGAAGTTCCCGAATCACATGGGTACGGGCCATGGTGCGTATTCCCTCATCATAATACTCCTCTATGATCAGTTTTTGGAATACCCTGGGCATTTCCGTATCGTAATTACTGCCGTTTCTGGCCATATAAACAGGTATCTGGTATTCTCATTTTGTATCCTGAATGTCATATTTTTTCTTCAACCATTTCTCTGGAAGGATTATTGCAGTTATTCTATTTTAAACCGGTAACGGCAGGAATTGGCTTTCCATGCCCATCCCCGCCGTGTCCCCGCGTTATTTGTCTATCTTATTCAGTTGTTCATAAAGATATTGCAGCGCAGCTTCTCTTGATTCGAAATGCTGTGTTTGTCCTAATATATAACCTATGGCATATTCCCATTCTTCTATAGAGTATTCTTCCGGTTTTATTTCATGAAGTGCCTTTGAAATAATTCGTCCGCTCGCCCCGCCATGCAGGTCGGAGATATAGGATAATTTCGTTAATTCAGTTAAACGCTTCAATAATTTTTCAGATATGATCCGCATCTCCTTATTTGGTGCAGTTCCTTTTTTGTAGTACCACGAGGGCAGAACATCATTACCGGCTGCCCTCATGGTGATTGTTACATTTGTGCTGTGTTAAAACTGTCTATGCTGTTGTACCGGTTATTTCTGTATTCCATCCCACACACCGTTTTCATCGACATAGTAGCCATCCGGTGTTGTGGTGTTCCGGTATAATTTTCCTCTGGAACCGTCCGGTTCCTCATTGAAATAGTAGTATTTTCCGTTAATGATGTTCCAGCCAAAGAACATGGCTCCCTGGGTATTATCGACTGACGAATTTAAATAGAACGTATTGCCCTGTTCATCCGTATACCAGCCTGTTACCAGGTAACCTTCCGCGTCGAATAAGAACCAGTCAAATACCCGCTGTCCGTTATTCGCATATGGATTGTATGCTGGTACCCAGGTTCCGGCATAATCGGTTCCGTCCGGGCTGCCAAGTCTCCATCTGCCATCGCCAACCGTTTTCCAGTTTCCTTCTACCACATAATCCGGTACTCTGACATTGTGGAGAATTTTGGTTGCGCCTTTGTAATTATTTGGCAGGCATTCCGGATAAGTCGTGGTTGATGACGAGCTGGAAGATCCACCGCCGGAAGAACCGCTGCCGGAAGAACCGCTTCCGTTATAGGTCCAATGGGCGTAAATCGTGGTATCTGCAGTATATACTGTGTCGGTAGTTACTGCCGTGCCGCCTGTGGCTGCCGTGAACCAGCCATTAAAGTTCATGCTGCTGTGAGTTGGGGTAGGCAGGCTGGTGAGCTTGCCGTCTGCGCCTGTAACTGCGCTGGCAGGGCTTACGCTGCCGCCGTTTGCGTTAAAGGTGATTGTGTGGGTGAGGCTTTTGACCGTAACCGGATTCTCATGGTCGCCCAATTTATGGTCATCTGTAAGTGTACTTAAATCGACCACATCGCCGCCCATATAATAATTACAGCCCTCTTCCAACAAATCACCCAGGGACATGTCATCACATCTGATTGCCGCACCAACACTGTCTGATTGGCCAACCTTAAATACACCGCCGGTCAGCTTCACCGTGCTGTCGCTGCCCGTAATAATAAGTCCGGCTTTACTGCCGTAATACTCGCCGCCGGTAATCGTGACATTGCTGCTGCCGCTAATGGACATACCGTGCAGACCGCCGGAAACCCTGGCCTTTAAGTTCTTCACTGTACTATTCTCGATCTGAAATGGCCTCATCCCCGAACTATTAACGGTAAACTCGATATTGCTGCCGTCCAGCGTGCCGTTATTTACTATGATTACTCCTCTATTGAACGAAATAGCTCCATCTATGGTCACGGCTGCATTTCCAATCTCCAGGCTGCTGCCGTTAAGATTATTGTCGACGCTCAGTACACCGCCGCCGGCGCTGTCCTTTAAGGTCAGGCTGGTGTTATCAGTTACCGACACTGCCTTATTGCTGTCGGTGATGGTCTTACCGTTAAGATCCAGGGTGATTGTGCCGCCTGTGTTGAAAGTGGCGGTGGAATTGATATCTTTCACCAGTTGAATCTCGCCAGTGCCGGTGCCAATCGCTGTGATGGCGGCAGCCAGAGATCCCACTTCCGTCCAGTCGCGGTCACCGCTCTTTTTATACTGCGCCACAGGATCAGTAGCATTAATAGTCCATTCATCTACTCCAAAGTGCAGTCCAGCAGCAGTAAGGGCTGTTTCATAGGCTTCTTCCGTTCCTTCAGGAACAGTTACGTTCCCGGCTATGGGGACGCCAGCAAAACACCTACTATTTAATGATGATGGTGGTGTGTTACTCTTAAATTCAATCGATTTTAATGAGCTGCCGGTAAATGCATTCATGCCAATGGAATTTACGCTCTCCGGTATCTCAATGCTTGTTAGCCCGGTCTGTATAAAAGCACGGTCGCCTATTGATGCTACACTGTTTGGTATTGTAACATTATCTAACTGTTGACAGCCGCTAAAAGCTTCATCGCCTATCATCGTTACACTGTCTGGTATCGTAATACTAACTAACTGCGTACATGCGATAAAGGCTTTACGATAAATTAAAGTTACACCTGATGTCAAAACGATGTTTTTAACCGCATCTCCATCAGTAAAAGTACCACCATACCACATGAGGGTTCCGTCGTTGGTGGAAATGGTCAGTGTGCCTGTGCTCGTATCAAAAATCCAACCTGAACCCGATAGCATCGCCGCAGTAGCTGTGCCATAAAACTTTTTATAATATGCGCCGTCCTCAGCAATCTGACCCTGGCAGATTTCGCAGCCGTCCACATGCTCCCACAGCGCGTCGTCTTTTTCCAGAGCTTCCTGATATTCCTCGCTGTCCTTGTCTGCCTCCGGATCAGTGACAATCTTTTCCACCGCAAGGAGCCTGTCCAGTAGGCGGTTGCTTTCCTCTTTACTGGTACACTCAGGATACTGTAATTCTTCCGGTTCTGTGACCGGTGGTTTTAATTCGTTGGAATTTTCAGCATTGCAGATGTCGCAGACATAACCACAGGGCTCGCCCGGTTCTGCCGCCACATAGCCGCAGTCTTCGTCATGCTTATGCTGACAATTCAGTTTCTCTTTGATGCAGCCTGTTTCCTCGTTGCATACATGGGAACACTCCGTCGGTTCCTTTGCATTGGACGGAGATGCCTCCTCCATGTCATCGCCCTCCGGATAACATTCCGCCTTATGGGCATGGACACAGTCTTCCACTACATCATAACAGTCATCGGTATGTACGTGGGTACAGGGGGTTCCTTCCGTCCCCGCCACATAACCACAGTCAGCCGTATGTTCCGGGTGATGTTCACATAGTCCCTCGGAAACACTCTTCGCGCCGTCTGTTGTTGCTGCCATAACGCCCACAGAGGGAGTCATGGTGAAAACCATCGCCGCAGATAATGCAATCGCTGCAATTCTGGAGCTCCATCGTTTTCTTCTTTGCATACTCATTCTCCTTTGCTTTTTTATGATTCTTTTATTTGGAGGTTCCGGAAAGACACAGCATAAAATGTCATGACTTCCGAAACACAGAACCATCCTACCGTGAATCGTCTCTAACATCCGTTCCAAGACGTGCTTTCTTTACCAGACCTGTATTCCAGTCATTGTAACTATCATGGTGGCTTCGCGGAATACGAATCAATTCCTTTTTTTTCTGCATCCTCATTTCTCTTTCCTTCTCATGTTTTAACTGCTCTCTTATTTTAAAAATCTCATCCTTTCGATGGACGTTCAGCATTTTCTTCCGCTTCTGCTGCAACATGTTTCCGTTTCATATCCGCCTTATTCTGATACATGGCATCGTCGGCCCGTTTAAATACATTGGAAAAGACCAGATCCGTTACACTGTTATAAACAGCGATTCCCCTTGCGATGGATAAGTGCTTATCCTTCTGGTCACTCCGATTATATTCCTCAATCGCAAAGTGGAAATTCTCCAGCAGATGCTCATAATTCGCATAATCTGCTCCTTCCATGATGACTACAAATTCATCTCCGCCAATCCGGTAAACCGGGCTGTGCGGGAAGCACTTACAAATCAGACGGCACGCATCCACAATAAACATATCCCCAAAATCATGTCCGTAATTGTCGTTGATACGCTTCAAATCGTTAATATCCAATACCACGACCGCAAATTCCGGCCGTCCATTCCGCATCTGTTCCTCCAGACGCCGTTCCGCATCCTGGTAGGCCGTCTTGTTCTTTACGCCCGTCAGCGCATCCCGGTAGGCCAGGCTGTTTATGTAATTAATATACTTTTGCAGATGATCGACGGTCTGCTGAAAGCTGTCTGACAACATACCTACTTCATCCTTTGTCTGCTGCGTCAGGGAAATGCTTAAGTCCCCTTTGGCAATCTGTTTCGCCGCCTCATTTAGTTCCTTGAGCGGCCGTACCATCCGTCTGGTGATCAGTACTGTCACCCATACGGAAACCGGGGCAATCACCAGGAACGCTGCCACAATCTGTAACAAAAGCAGATTTTTGTTTTTGTCAATTTCCGAAAGCGGAGCCGTCACGGCCAGCCGCATTCCATTACGAAGCGTACGAAACGCCATCTGTCTTTTCACATTCTCATTCGTATAAGAAAAAAGACTGCTCCCGCTCGTACCGTTTTCCAGTTCCGCTACCAGCGGAATCAGGCTCTCATCCACATTTCCCATGGAGATTCCAAACGGATAGACCTTATGGCACATGACGGTTCCCTTTTCATCCGTTAAAAAGGCGCTTCCACTCTCATAAATCCGCACACGGTTTATCATTTCTTCAATAACACTAAAATCAATATCCATGCCTACAACGCCCACGGTTTCGTTATTCTTATAGATTGGAATTACATAGGAAATCATCTGGATATCAATGTTTTCATTTGTATAAGGGCTCATCCAGATCGCTCTGCCATTTCTTACAGGAATATAGTACCAGCCCACGTGTTCGGTATCAGTAGGGTTGTATCTGGAAAAGTCGGTGGGAACCTGCTTCTGAAAGGTTCCATTTAAATTGGTTTTACTCCAGAATACGCCTGAAGTCGGCGGAGTAAAATCAGGATTATAACGGACGTATACTGCCACCGCTCCTTCTGTGTTGTTTGCCGCATTGACAGCGACTGCCTCTATTTGCTCCGTAAATGCCTTTCGTGTGTCGTCACTTTTTAAAAGTTCTACACTCTCTAAATTTTCATCTGTATAGACGGCAAGGGTTTTGACTGACTGCTCAATCCGGGAGAGCATGGCGTCCACTTCGCAAGCCAGTTCACTGCACCGGTAGTTCATCATTTGGGCAGAATCCTCATCTACCACCCGTTTTGCGCTGATGATGCCGGCTCCGCCAATCACGGCAGAACAGACAAAGACACAGCTTAAAACTAATGTGATAAATTTTGTCTGTATTGATTTCATAACTTATTCCTCCTGGGTCTGGAATGAGATGAAATGACATTGTTCTTTATGCGTAACTTGCGTTCCCATGTTTTAGAATCCCTTTCGATTCTTTTCTGAATATCAGTGATAACAAATGGCCGGACAAGACAGCCTATAATCTCCTTGTTTTTTTTCTTGGCAAGCCCTGTATTATCATCGGTAACAAGATAAATCATGGTTTCCGGGCGAAAGTGATGGATTCCCTCGGCCACCTGAATTCCGTTGAAACGGCGGGTATAATATTCGGCGAAGACCAAATCCACCGGGTTTTCAAAGCTGTACTGCACAGCCAGGCTTGGAGAGGTAAAGTCTGTAATTTCTGCATTAGGAAACGCCGCACGCAGACATTTTACCAGTTCTTCCAGCCGATCAGGTTCGTTATCTACCACTATTATTTTCATCCCTGTTTCTCCTTATTTTTGATACCTGTAACATCTATCCGCCTGTTTTTATTATGATATATTTCTTTATAGCATAATAAACACCCACAAAACACGTTTTGTTGCGAATAGTGCTGCCGGCGTTGTAATTAGACAGGTGAAAAAGCGCATATGCCGTCGAAGTAAGTTGACAACTTCCGCTGCCAACTAGTAAAATAAATACGAACAAAAAAAGAAGGTACTGATGAAGATGAAGATTAAAATCGCCGTATGTGAAGACTGCCAAAAAGATGCTGATTTATTATGCGAACAGCTTTCCCGTTACTGTCAGGAAAGTGGTCTGCCGACTTATGATGTAGATATCTATCCGAATGGATTTACATTTTCTAAAAATTGCTTACCGGGAAGCTATGATTTGATTTTTATGGATATCTATCTGGAACAGGATGATGGAATGCGGCTGGCACAGAACTTCCGCAAGGCTGACAAGGAATGCCCTATTGTTTTTTTCACCCGCAGTACAGACCACGCCGTAGAAGCCTTTAAGGTGAACGCCGCCCATTATCTGACAAAGCCTTTAGCCTATGAAAATCTTGCAGAGGCGCTTGACCGTTGCCTGCGCCTTCATGAAAGACAGTCCAAATTTATTCTGCTGCCTACGGAAAAAGCGGTGCAGAAGATACGCGTTGCCGAAATCGTATACATTGAGGTCTTTAACAACATCAGTGTGGTACATCTTAAGAGGGAAACGGTATCCTCCAGAATTTCGCTGAAGAATCTGCTTATGGAACTCACTAAAACTGAGGCTGACGCCGAATTCCTGCGCTGTCATCGAAGCTATATGGTGAACATGAACTGGATCAGGGCACTCAAGAGCGATTTTTTTCTGATGGATACGGGAATACCTGTTCCCATTTCCAAGTACATGAAAAAACAGGTCATTTGCGCCTATGAAGAATTTGCGTTAAAACAGATACGGGATACACAAACGATACCGGCTACGCCGAAGGAGGTGCGATGAGTATGCGGAGAATCCTTTCCGTAACATTAGTTTTGGGGCTTCTGCTCTGTGGAACACCCGCTTTTGCCGCCGTTAAAGGCAGCGGGGAGGCATTTCCATCACAGCAGAACGCTCCTTTTTTCCTCTCCGGGATAAATTTATCGGGTAAAGACAGCATATTGGAAGCGGCTTCCGGTGATACACTGCCGGGAACTGCCACGGATTCCAATGCAACATCCGAAACGGCTAAACCTGCAACCCCTTCGGATGCAGACGACAATTTTGATTCGAATCATCAAACTCTCCCACCTGAAATCGCCACGGATTCTAATTCGACAGCGCCGCTTACACCGGAGATGCAAACCGTTTACACCGCTGATGAACTGAGGGACCTGCTGGAAAATTATGATGGAACAGGCGGGACGATTTCCTTTGGCGCAACGATTACACTGGAACACAGCATTTACTTCTATGGGGAATCAGTCTGTATAAACACGGGCACTTTCGGTCTGATTTACGACGGCGGTTGCATTGAAACATTAGGAAATGACACATTAACGCTTGAACTGACAGGCGAGGGCATTGATATGCCAGTACTGGAAATTAAAAGAACCGTGTTGTATCCCGAATGGTATCACATCATCGACTGGAATTGCGCGCTGAGTGGTATGGAGGTGACCGCTGTCGGGCGGGAGGGCAATGGGGGGACGGCTGTCAGGGTCACGGCCGACTACGAAAGGCGCACCCCCACCACCGAGTATCAAACCAGAGGACGCATCCGCTCCTATGGGGACGGCGCGGTGGGGCTGGAATTATGCTCCTCCGCCCAGACATACCTTCTGGACATCGAGGCGGAGGGCAGGAACGCCTGCGCCGTGGCCGCTGTGAATGGCGCGGATTTGTTCGCCTGCAAGCTGTCCGCACAGGGTGAGGGCGCTGTAGTCGCCACGGGGAATGGGGTTATTTTAGACAGCTGTATTCTGTCGGGTGAGTCTGATGGTGTCACAGTGATTCAGAGTACCATCGAAAGCCGGACAGGATTGGAACCACAGCTTATGCAGTACACTGATTCTGACTCGATCGTTTACGATGCAATGGTTCACGACGAACAGCAGTATCTTCTGAGCAACGGGAAATATATCGATTTATATTTACAATATGACGAAAATCTGCTGGAGCATCTGGATACCAGCGTTCTTGGAGCCGTGGATATCCCGGTATCTCTGCATCCGTGTTTCCAGGGCTTCGGTTTAGAGGGCGAAAAGGAACTTACATTCCGAATATGGATTCGCGACCCGGCTAAACCCGTCATCACAGAATATTGGCAGGAGGACAGTATAATCACCTTTTTCTCATGGTACAACGATGGTTTAGAGCCGGGTACAAGACTTTGGTCTTCCAAGGACGGCGGCAGTACGTGGGTGGACATCAGTGATTCGGATGGCGTTACCCTATGTGTAAACTCTAATGATACATCATTATTTATATTGGATACCTCCGGCCTTGACCAAACCATTTTTCTCGCACTCAAAAATGCAGCTGGCTGGTCGAATGTTGTTACCCTTTCACCGGGAAAAGACGGTAAAATACCCGTCGGAGCGGGCGGCGACCGGGATGGCGGCGACCGGGAGGAACTGCCGGGCGGCGATGGCGGGAATCACGACAACGGGAATACGGACGATGACTCGGCCATCGGCGACGACAGCGGTTCTTCCGGCAGCACTCCTCCATCTGAGGCTGGACAGGGCGGGCAGCCGGACAACAGCAGTGGAGAACATGACGATAGAGATGGGAACAACGACACAACTACAGACACCGGCGCCAATTCCGCTGTCAATGAGAGCCAACAGACAGATCATCAACAGGAGCAGCCAAACAATCATGGTGAAAGCAGCGTCTCTCCGTCCACTTTTCCTGTGTCCTCAGAAAAGTGGACGATAGATTTTTCACCCATCCGTTTATCGCAGCAAGATCATGCACAACCCGATAGTCAGAATACCCAAACTTTTTCAGATATACCTGTCGTGCAGATGCCTGCCCACGATGAAACAGAGGCTGTTTTAAATCCCCTGGAAACGCCTGCCGAATTGAATTCCTTTGATGCTGTTCCCAATCTGGAAGCGCAAGAGCGGGAAAGCGGTTTTACCACGCCGGACAAGTCCGCTTCTTCCCGTCAAGCGGATACCGTCCTCTCTGTCCTTGTCCTCTGTGGAGCAGGCGGAATAACGGCCTTTGTCACCTTCCGAAAAAAACGAGGTGAACGATGATGCGAGGGGAAAAAGTGATGCAAAGAAGCAACCACTTTCGATTCGCTTTTATCCTGCTTCTATTAGTGATTTCCGGTATTACCTCATCAATCTGTCTTTTGCTGTATCAATATGACAACAAATACACTGCACCTGGACCGGCTTCGGCATATGGCAGCATGGAAGTGGAAGCAGAGACTCTTAATGGACAGGGAGTCATATGGCTGGTGGATGGCTGGGAATTTTATGGAGGCCTCCTGCTTACGCCTGCTGATTTTCGTTCCAATATGCCTGCTCCTGACCGTTATCTATTCGCCGGGCAGCAGGGCGGCTTTGAAAGCGTAACCGGAAACCCTCATGGCAGTGCAAGTTACCGCTTAACCATAAAGCTGCCAAAGCAGACGCAGACCTATTCCCTTTACCTGCCTGAACTGCGTTCCTCATGCCGGCTGTATGTAAATGGGGTGGAACGTCTGGCTCTGGGTGAAATCTCTCCCGAACATTACAAAGCTGAAACTGCGGAAAAAATCGTTCCTTTTGAAGCGGCAGGTGAGGTGGAACTGCTCCTTGCAGTTTCCGATTTTTCCGGTGCCTATGGCGGGCTTACCTATCCTCCCGCACTGGGAACACCTGATTCCATTCATGATATGACTACAGTGAGGCTTAACCTGCGCACAGCGTTGCTTACCATGACGGCTCTGTTTGGTGTAATTTCTCTGCTTATAGGAATTGCAAACCCTCAAAATTCCCTGACAGGCCTATATGCCCTGTATTGTCTCACGTTTTTGGGATTCACCTGCTATCCCGTGGCCAAGACTCTGTTCCCAGCCTTTGGCGGGTTATATTTTGTGGAGAATTTGTCCTTCTGCGCCATGATTCTTATGATATTTATTTTGCAAAGAAGACTCTTTACGCTTGAAACACCTGTGAATACGTTTGGCATTGCATTCGGAGGGCTGGTCTGTGTGGTCTGTATTTTTTATCATTTATTTTTACCACAGGCCAGCCTCACCATGCTTCTCTCATATTCCAGGCTGATTTCGCTGTACAAATCTATAAGCGCCGCCTTGCTGACAGGAAGCACGATCTGGATGCTTCTGCGGCGGTCAGATGAAACCGCTCACCATGCAAAATTTCTTTTGTGCGGTATTGTAATTTTTGACTGCACACTGATAATGGATCGGTTTCTGCCCCTGTACGAGCCGATTTATTCAGGGTGGTTTCTGGAAATTTCCAGCCTGTGCATGGTGCTGCTGATTGGTGCGATCCTCCTGCAGGAAATCTACATCCGCACGGCTGCAAGTCTGCGCCTGGAGGAAACAATACGGCTGACAGGGCAAAATCTCGCCATGCAGAAGGAACAGCACCAAACCATGATAGAAGCAATTGCAGGTGAGCGTACCTTTCGCCATGATCTGCGGCAGCATATCTCCGTCCTGCATGAATTTGCCGAAAGGGACGATATGGATTCTCTAAAGCAGTATTTTGACCAGTTAGAAGGCAGGCTTCCTGCAAACTATGCAGGAGTTTTCTGTGAAAATGCGGCAGTCGATGCAATCCTGCGCCATTATAAGACGAATGCGGAATCTGCCGGAATAGAATTCAGCGCAGCGGTTCAAGTGGCTGAGGGGATGCCGATAAGTGATGTGGATTTGTGTGTCATCTTCGGAAATTGTCTGGAAAACGCATTGGAAGCCTGCAAACGGCAAACGGATCATAAAAAATATGTGATGGTGAGCGCCGGAACATCGGTGGGAGTGTTCGCAATTACGGTTGAAAACAGTTTTAATGGTTCCCTGCGGCGAAGCGGGGCTGGATTTTTTTCAAGCAAGCAATCGCGCATTGGGATAGGCACAGCCTCTGTACAGGCTATTGCGAAAAAGTATAACGGCAAGGCCACATTTAAGTCTGATGATAATAAGTTTCAAGCCCTGATTGTTTTGCATTTGTAATTAAAACATTCCTGATATAGTCGTTATAACGGTATCGCTTCACTCTATCAAGGCCGTAAACCTGGGCGATTGCAGAGGTCTTTCAGGTACATATAAACCGTCCTGGCACGGTGCGGCAGTTCCTCGGCATAGATTGCAGAAAAATATTCCATAGGCTCACCTCTCTAATCTGTCCGAAGCGGCGGTCTGTGGGGGTGTGTCAAATAAACTGTGTATCACTTGCAGATTATTCGACACACCCCCCTTTTGAATAGGTATCATCATTATTGACAATACTGCACGTAGATGGAATAAATTGGTAAATAAATTTTGTGAGGTAAAGGGATATGACATCAGGATTTAATTATCAGGAGGAACTTTCTAAGTGCAGTACCATGGAGGATATCACTGGTCCAAATGGACTTGTCCAACGAATGGTAAAAGATGCGATTGAGCAGATCCTTCAAAATGAAATCGCAGATTATATCACAGATGAAAAAAGTAAGGGAAATACCCCGAAACGGAATGGAGCATCACCCAAAAAAGTAAAGACTTCTTACGGCAGCATTAACATTGATGTTCCAAGAGTCCGGGAAGGAGAATTCGAACCGGAAGTCATTAAAAAGAGGGCTGTCTCGAGGAAGGGTTGGAAGCACAAATCATTTCGATGTATGCGAAAGGGATGACGGTGCGTGATATTGTTTCTCATGTCCAGACGCTTTATGGAATCGAATTGTCTCCGGCTTCCGTTTCTAATATAACTGATAAAATCATGGAAGAAGCAAGGGAGTGGTACAGCCGGACCCTGGATGGTTTTTATCCGGTCGTATTCCTGGATGCTGTTCACTATAAAAGTCCGTGAAGAAGGGCGGATCGTCACAAAGGCAGCCTATGTCGCACTGGGAATCAATGCGGAAGGCCGAAAAGACATACTGGGGATCTGGATTGGTGAAAATGAAGGCGCCAAGTTTTGGTTGAAGGTATGTAATGAACTGAAGAATTGTGGAGTAAAAGATATCCTGATTGCCTGTATCGATGGCCTGCAGGGATTTCCGGATGCGAGCAAAACCATATTTCCCGAAACAATGATTCAGCTGTGTATTATCCATCAAATACGGAACACCATGAAATATATAGCCTATAAGGATTCCAAGGCTTTTATGAAGGATCTGAAGCGGGTATACGGAGCCGAGAGCGAGGAGATCGCATTTATGAATCTGGAGGCGATGAAGGACAGCTGGAAGTAGTATAGTGCGGTCATTGAGAACTGGCAGATGAAAGGATCCGATTTTCAGAAGAATCTATCATACCAGTTAATGCGGAAGTAATCGTTAGCGGAAGATAGTCTGTAGAAGAGAATGGCTTTCTCCAGAAATTCGCTTCGACTTTTGCAGTTATCTTTTTCCTTCCATTCATCTAATGCTGCAAGCGTACTCGGATATAGCCAGACCGGAATCCGTTCTTTGATTTCGCCTTCCATGTTCACCTCTCCTCAAAAGAATACTACTTGTGGCAGTAGTCGGATGTTTCTTGTAATCGTTGTAGTCATATAGATCCCCTGATTCTAGTATTTCCCTTATGATTTCGGATATTACCATTTTCTGTTTGCCCGATGCTGGGAGATATCCTTTTGTACTTTTTACTAGCTCTGCACCGTCTCGCGCAGCAATGTAATAAATCAAATTTTCTAAGCGTCTTTTCTGACGTCTATAATAATGACAATTAAGAATAAGTTTTGGCATCTCCAACTTCCATTAAATAAATTAACTGCCTGTTCTAATTCAGAAAACAGGCAGTTAATATTTATAATTTATTCTTTAATAAACTTTGCAATTTCACCATTTATACGATTTCTCGTCATAATTAAATAAGCATCTGATTTGGGATAATTCGTAAAAGTCAACGGTTCCGCAAGAAACTCCTCCAAAATCCCAAGAACATATTCTTTACTGGTCAATGCTTCCAGAAGCTGGCATGCCCGCAGATCATTCAACGCTTCATTTAATACCATACCTCTTATTGATTCTTCTGGATAACCATCTTCGCCTGGATATACAAGAAACGAATCGCCAGCAGGGAAACCATAATCAGCATCAGTAACCTCATATGGATTAATGTGGCGAGTAGACCACTGACTATTATAAAAATTATATCCCCAGTGAAGAATTCCTATAATATCATATTTGTATATCTGAAGGCCGTAAATTCTGTTTCTGGCTGAAGGCATTGCCATAAAACGGTTACTGACGTCTAAATACTGCATCGTACAATAATACACCCACATATTATCCACGCCATGTTCTAAAAACTCTGCAATCTCATTATTTCCAGGCACCGGTTTGTCAACAAGTCCCTGACGGTAGAATTCAAAATCAGACAAGGCATCAAATGTATGAAAGCCTTTTAACAGTGAATCAACAGAATCTCTGGCAGCTTTATAGCTAGTGACATCGTTTGCTCCTGGCTCATCTGATAAATGAAAATATGTTTTTTCGGAAATTCCCCATTCCTCAAGATGGCTACGGAGCTGTGGTAGATAAATGTTCAGAAATTCTGTATACTCTCCGACAGCCGGAGTATGCCAGCCAAATATCTGTCTCTGCTCCCCATTAACTTCTGCAATAATTTTTGGAGCATACCTGGCTCCCCATTGTGAAAAAAGATGAGACATCTCAAAGTACTCTATCCCATGTTGAATACATAGATCAATCCAACGCTTCATTTTACTAAAGTCGAATTCATACGTATTTCCATTTTTCTTTACACCTACCAGTTGTACAGTTGTCCGTTCTCCACCAAGAGCTATATCCAATGGCGGGGTAAACATCGGGGTTAACATCATATTACCGCCTCGTTTTACATACAGCTCAAAAAAATGGTCCAGGATACGCCAGTGTTCTTCCGAAAACGGTTCAACCTTATAATAGTCTGCGAGACAATCCGCATGCATCCATTCTGTATGCATAATTTTCTGTTTTGGAAGTACAGCATCATAAATTATTATCTCTGTTTTCACAGTTCCTATCACTTCATTTTCTTTGGTAACCCTTAACTTGATTGGGTAATTACCCGCTTTCATATCTACCGTTGCCTCAACATCAATCCAAAGGCTTCTCCACTGATTGGGCGAAATCGAAACAATCCCTTGATCCAGTTCCCGTAAAAGATCCGGATACATTCCGGCTTCTGTGCGAAGATAATTATCATCAACTTGGTCATTACAGGCACGGCCGACTGGAACATTCTCCACACTTCTAATACGAATAGAATCTGCAATTGGCGAAATACACTCTACTCTGACAATCTCCTTTAAAAATCCGCTTCCGCGGAATGCCATCTGAAAAGATACTGTTTCTCCCTTTAAAGTGGTTATTTTCTGACATTCTGGGCTGTATCTGGGTTCCTCATCAGGAAATACCTTTTGTAAACAACTGACTAATTTAAACTGATGCATAGAATTTATATCACTCATAACAGTTCCTCTCTCAGATTGAAATACCTGCGACAGAACAATAATGCAATGCCGCAGGTAAAATACATGTTTAAAAATCAGGACATTGCCCACATCTCGGCCATTGGAATCTGACGATTTTCCACTCTCGATTTTTCAGCGGCCAGACTCATTAAATGGCTTTCCACGGAACGGGCTGCTGAAGTTCTTCCCTCCGAATCATGCTCTGCCACTTGCTTTACAAATCCCATAGTCAGAAGAACATCCGCACCTTCATGGCCCGTCATCAAGCCAAAATCACTCACAGGTATTATCTCCACTTCTCCTGTCAGGAAATTTTCAACTACAATTTCGTTATGTCTGGCATTTTCTCCAAACTTTTTCATTTCTGCCCGTAAATACCCCTTTGTTCCCATCACTTCTATAAAACGGGTACAGTCAGGTGTAAACGCACACATGGTAAGTGTCGCCGTCGCACCGCCTTCGAATTCAAGAGCCGTAACCTGATGATCAACCACATTATTGTCACAATGATACACACATCGGCCATACGGACCATCTTCCAAAGCCTTTCTCCTGGCTTTCAAAGACATATCTTCACTGATCACAGATACAGGCCAATGCGTATTTTCTCCAAGATAAAACCTTTCAGCATTAAACGGACACGTGCCTTTCACAGGACATGCATCTGTACAGCGCTCTGTAGCTCCTGCCGGTGCATTTTCCGGCTTAAAGTACTCTAAGCTTCCAAAAGAACTCACTTTCGTACATGATCGATTCATGAGCCACAAAATAATGTCCATATCGTGACAGCATTTCTGTAAAATCATAGGACTGGTTTCATTTGAATTTCTCCAGTTCCCCCGGACAAAGCTATGCGCCTGATGCCAAAAGGCTACATTTTCAGCATGCTTAATATTAATAATCTCACCGAGTTTACCACAATCTATCACTTCCTTGATAGCAGAGAAAAACTCTGAATACCGCAATACATGACATATACTGAAAATACGATTATATTTTTCTGCGTATTTTCCCATAGCAATACACTCACCGGCAACCGGAGACATCGGTTTTTCCAGAAGAACATGATACCCTTTTTCCAACGCCATTAAGGTTGGTTCCGTATGCATACGATCCTGTGTGCAAATAAAAGCAGCGTCAGCAAGTTTAGGCTGATCCAAAATTTTTTCCCAGCTTTCAAAACACAATTCGTTCGGTATTTTATGAGCCTGGGCAAACCTGTTCCGCCTTGCCTCATCTGGTTCTGCCACCGCAATAAACTTTAAATCTGATGGATGTTCCAATGCACATTCACCGTAAACTTCGTAGCCTCGTTGACCCGCGCCAATTAAAATTGCATTTACCATTTCTGCACCTCACTTATTAGATTATTTATAGATATATAAAAAAGTTACTCTTTTTATTTGTAACCACCACCACGGATAGAATCTATTAATACTGCTAATACAAGAACGATACCGCGAACAAGCATTTGATAGTATGATTGTACGCTCAATAATGTCAGACCGTTATTAATTATCGTTAACAAAACAAGGCCTAAGAACGTTCCAGAAAGTTTTCCTTTTCCACCTGCCAGAGACAATCCGCCCAGCAGAACTGCTGTCGTAATCTCCATCTCAGCTCCAACACCATTTGCAGGGATTGAGGCTCCTACCTGACATGCTGTTAAAACACCAGCAACCGCTGCACAGGTACTACTGACCATTAAACCACCAATTCGCACACGTCTAATATTTATTCCAGCTAAGTAGCTTGCATTTGCATTGGCTCCAACTGCATATACGCTTCGTCCAAAAGAGGTATATTTTACAACCAGAGCAAGAATAATATATACAATGATCAATATCCAGAAGGAAGTAGGAATTCCAAGAAGATATCCTCGTCCCAGATAGTTCATAACTGGTTGGTCAATCGATAGAATCTTACTTGATGTCAAAATATAGCACAGGGCTCTGAAAATCATCTGGGTACCAAGCGTTGTGATAATAGGATTTATTTTAAACACAGTAACCATCAAACCATTGAAAGCACCACATGCCATTCCTACTAAAACGGCTGCTGGAAGACATATCCATACAGGAACTCCGGATATTAGCATTATAGTGGACACAACGCTTGCCAGTGTAGCTACTGCATATTGCGACAGATCAAAAGCTCCCATAACCATACTGATCGTAAGGCCAGCGGCCATTACCCCTGTAACAGATCCGGCCAGTCCCATATTCAATACGTTTTTAAATGAGAAAAAATATGGTGACTTAAAAGCCAGAATGATGCCGACAATTACAATTGCAACAGTAAGGCTGAAATTCATATCCATCATATACGGTTTTATCTTCTGCATAACAGCAGACTGCTTATTTTTTGCTTCCATTTTATCCTCCCTATAAACCAATGGCCTTCGCCATAATCGCATCTTGAGTAAATTCTTCCTTCTCCATAATTCCGCCAACTTTTCCATCGCAGACAATAACCATACGATCAGACATACCCATCACTTCCGGCAAATCCGACGATATCATAATGATACCAATTCCCTGTTGACACAGTTCATTCATGAGACGATATATCTCTGACTTTGATCCGACATCAATACCACGCGTCGGCTCGTTTAAGATTAATAATTTGGGTTCTATGGAAAGCCATTTTGCAAGCACGACTTTTTGCTGGTTTCCTCCAGACAGAGAGTTGATAATAGTATCTGCAGAAGGAGTCTTAATGGCAAGTCTGTCTATCCAGCCATCTACCAGTTGCATTTCTACTTTTTTATTGAGTATGTGACTCCTTTTTAATTTTTCCAGAACAGAGATCGTCATATTTCGCGATACAGAATGTATCAGCATAAGGCCATCCATTTTTCTGTCTGCAGGAATATATGCGATTCCTTCTTTCTTGGCCAGGAATGGCGAGGTCGGCGCTATATCCTTCCCATCCAAACACATTTTACCTGATTTTCTTGGATCTGCTCCGAAAATTGCACGTGCTATATCCGTACGACCGCAGCCCATCAGTCCAAATAATCCCAGAATTTCCCCCTCTTTTACTTCAAATGAAATATTGTGCAGACGTTCTGTCTCTAACCCCTCTACAGAAAAACAAATCTTACTGCCAGGTTTGCATTTTTGTGGATATAAATCCTTAATCTCACGTCCTACCATTAAGGAAATAATTTGTTGGGAATCTACCTCAGTAGTGGGCATCGTTGCAATTCCCTTTCCATCACGCATGACCATCACCCGATCTGACATCTGAAAAATTTCTTCCATTCTGTGGGATATATATAATATTCCAATACCACGAGATGTCAGATTTCTGATCAGCCGAAACATAATCTCTATTTCCTGATTATTTAAAGCTGCCGTCGGTTCATCCATTACCAATATCTTAATTTCTTTCGAAAGAGCTTTCGCTATTTCCACTAATTGCTTCTGGGCGATAGATAATTGCTCCAACGGTGTAAAGGGATCAACCTTTAAACCCACTTCGTCTAGTAAGGACTGGGCATCCTTACGAAGTTTATCATAATCCAGTATTTTCAATGCGCCCTTGCGGGGCAAATTACCAAGAAAAATATTTTCTGCCACTGTTATTTGATCCACATTGTTCAATTCCTGATAAATGACGCTGATCCCATTCTTAATAGCAGTAATCGGGGTCACGTGTTCTTGTTTCACCCCGTTTAAATATACTTCACCCAAATCCTGCGTATAAGCTCCTGACAATATCTTAATTAACGTAGATTTTCCTGCCTGTGTCAAGTAAGAACCAAAAAAAATCATAAACTATCTAAAAAAGCACAGCTAATAAGCAAGTTCTGTTGCTGATTAGTTCTACTTTTTTAATGGTACACCGCACCATAAATTAGTGCGGTTGTATATTATCTCCCCCCTTGTACCATGGGAGCATGTAGATTAGGTATAACCACAACCTTCCTGACACTTTACAGCGCCTTTACTTGCTGCTCATGCCTCCAGCGCTACCTGGACCGCGATTCAATTATTACGGAGGTATCATTATCATCTTGGGTTTTAGACCATTGGTTATATGATCCATGAGAAAGTGCCGCTCATACCTTTTACTTCTTCTATTACGATTCCTGGTGTTTACCTTATACTTGCATTTAAGGCAGGTAGCTCGTGGCGTAGCTAATTACTTTCTCTTCATGCTTAAAAGCATGTCCAAAACGTTTAGTATCTCAAAAGATGATTTTCAATATGCCATTTATGACACAAATAAGACAAAAAACATCTACCATGCTGATATTCTATTGTCAAAGTACGCAAACCTGAATCATTCAATTCAGTAACACATCAGTTAATCATTGCTAAATTGCCTGATGCTTATAAGCCTATTTTACGATGATTACCTATACTTATCCATTGACTATCAGTCCATAAATAATTAGTACACAATACAACAAGGGCCTTCCACTAACTCCTAAAGGATTGATGGGTCTGTTTTTATGATACAGTAATATAAATCTAAGAAATTATGTAATTTATTTTTAATTTTATATATTGTATAATAAGATAAAATTAAAAGATTTAGAGGATATATTAATGAAGATACTATTACGAATTAAATTTATCTGTTATGTTTTATATTATTATTTTTATACTAATCTACATCTTATGATTAATTTAACACTTACCATAATTATTATAACCGTAACACCTAATATTCTTTTAAAAATTGTGGCACCAATACCTATATTACTAATATTCAATTTTGTTATTTTTCCAATAAAAAAGTATGGAACTCATTTGCAGCTAATTAAGTCAGGAAAAACTTATGAATTAACTATGTGTGGAAAAATAAAAGATTTATCTAAAGAGGAAATACAACATCATTTCTTAAATAGTCTTGAAGAAGTTATTGATAACCCTTCTATCTTTCAATTAAAGAGCAAAATTCGTGTCCACACACATGGTTTGTTTGCAACTAAACTTTTTGAGGCTTTATACAAAGCGCATAACATTGATTACAACAGCAAATTATGGCGTGAAGGGATCGCCAATGGTTTTTTTGAATTAGAGCAATTTAAAATTGAGATTTATAAGAAGAAGGGCAAAAATATTATGATTGCTGGAAATTATGGATACAGTGTTATATTAAAAGATGAAAAACTAATTCAGGCTCTTAAGCACATAGAAAGATCCATTGATTATTATGACATAATTTTACCTCCTGATGTATTTAGAGTAACCAAAAATACATAGTATAAAATCAATCTGCTTAAATTAATCATTTTTAATTTGATTTTCAGTCAGGGGACTGCACTATACTCTTACTGATTAACACAAGAATGAAAGAAAACGGTATCATTTCGAAAAAGTATTTGGCTGCCATTTGAAAAGGCGCTGTACGGCATAAACCTGACAGCGCCTTTCTAATCGTTTCATAAATCACTTTGTAATTTCTTAAATATAGTAAACCAAAGTTATTATTTTTCTTTATCTATTGTAATTTTTCCTTATTTCGTTATTTCATGTAACTATTTCTCAGCACGCTATTCTCTCATAGATTTTATCAATTTCGTCCTGAAATTTAAAAATAATCTCTATATCGTGATTCCTATCCACTAATACCTTCTCAATGAAAGCATCGGCTATATCTGACGTAAGTATTTTTTCTTCCTTGTATTTTTCAACCAATCCAGCATATTCTGAACTAAATATAAAATTATCTTCATTATGCCTGTTAATATCATCTTCTATTTCAGCAATACGTTTATCCAATACGTCTATTTGCTTTGTCAGATCATCTTTTCTTTTCATATATTCCTTTTTTGTAAGCTGCTCTGATTTATATTTCTCATACAATTCCATCTTTTGACAACTTATTAAGTCAACAGATTTATGAAGACATGCCATTTCTTCATGCCGATCAGTTATATTACTCTTTAAAGACTTTTTAATGTTTCTTTCATTATCCAAAAATAAGTATATATTAAACTGTAATGCTTTAAAAACCGCTGCCTCCAAAACTGATGTCTGAATAGGTTTCGTAGTACAGACCGAAAAGGGATTTTCCCGTTTGTCCAAGCAAACGTAAACATCATAATTATATTCTAATCTTCTAGTCATGCCACAACCACATTCTGTACAATAAACCTTTTTATATAGTGCAGAAACTCTTTGCCGTTTGGTTTTTTTATGGCCAGCCTTTTCAGCTCTATCATCAAGCCAGTCATTCACACTATCAAACTGCTCTGTCCTGATAATGGCTAGCTGCCTATTCGGAACCAAAACTTGCTGATCCCGTTTAATAACACGAGTCTTCTTTGTACCCAAAGAACAGCTCTCCACTGTATGACGCACAGAATATCCTAAATAGGTTTTATTCCTTGCTATTTTAAGGATCGTTGCTCTATTCCATACAGATTTTTTACTAACCTTACTCAACTTCACTCCATACCTACTCGTTAAATAAATACTGGGGGGTTCTATCTTCTTTTCTGCCAGGAAGCAGATGATGTATTTATAACTTTTTCTCTGTTCCAAAAAATCCATTATCATCTGAACAACCGTAGCAGCTTCCCAATCTACTTCATATTCACGTTCCTTGGTATACCGATATCCATAAGTTGGTATCGGTCCATTATGCTTTCCCTGTTTGGCCTCTTCCATTTTGATTTTTTTATGCGCATATGAAAGCTGCATTGGATATATACCATTAATCAAATTTTTAAACTTATTTTCAAAGTCCAAACCATACGGATAGTCATTACTATCGTAATCGTCATTTACCGCAATATAGCGCACTTCCAAAAATGGGAATATTTTCTCTAAATAATTTACCGTATCAATAGTATCACGTCCCAAACGTGAAAAATCTTTAGTTACTACAACGATCTTATTGCCATATAAACTTCTAATTTTTTCCATCATTCTCTGGAAATCAGGACGTTCAAAATTCGCCCCTGTGTAGCCATCGTCAATAAACTCCTTTACTTCATAATCTGAAAATTCGTCCTTCTCTTTTTGGAAACGCTGCAATAATCTTCGTTGATTCCCAATGCTGCAGCTCTCATCGTCCCCATCCTCCTTTGAAAGACGTTCATAGAAAAACAAATATTTTTTTATCATTATCATACCACCTCGCATTCTACATCTATGTTAAATATGTCTTTAAATTTAAAGATAACCTCAATAGACGTTTTATCTACAACCCTAACTTCCGCAATCAATTCATCAATCACCTCTGCGGTGATACAAATATTTCCATGAATATCCAGTAAACTCGAAATCCATTTATTCTTCATAGAATACTTCCGGACTGCATCATTAAGTTCCATATCCAGCTTTCCTTTTTTCTCGATCAACTCTTCTCTTTGTTCTGAATACTGATTTTTAATTTGAAGATATTCTCTTTTATCCAAAAGTCCACCGACATAATCTTCATATATCTGCTGTTGTTTTACCGTTATTCTCTGCAACTCATCATCTGCTATTGCCATATTCTGTTGAAATTCCCTCTTTAGTTTAGTTAGAAATATGCCTTTTTTATATAACTTTCTTTCCTTCATTGCAGCTTTTACCCATCTATCCAAGAGAACTGTTACAGCTTTCAGAATATATTTTTCATTGACAAATTGAGCTTTACAGATACTTGGAGCTATATCATGTCCTGGGCAATGATACTCAAATCCCAACCCTTTTTTGGTCTTATACCTGTGTTGGCTCATATTTCTTCCACAAATACCACAGATTATTTTTCCGCCAAACAATCCAAGTTTCTTGTCGTTCTCTCGATTAAAATTATTTACCCACGCCTGTTTCGCAAGCTCCTGTGCTTCATCGTAAACTGATTGTCCAATGATACGCGGCAAAACGTTCTCATCTATGATCCACTCTTGCCGAGGGACCCTTCTGATTTTTTGGTTTTTGTAATAACTCTGCTCTGTTTTATGAGTTACCAGGCACCCTATGTAGGCCGGATTCTGAATTATTTTTGATATTGTATTACCAGTCCATAAATATTTCTCGGGATTCTTTTCTACCTTGTCTTGTTTTCCGTGTTTTATAAGATAATATGCTTGCGGACAGGGAATTCTCTCTTCATTAAGTTGCTTTGCCAGCCTAAAATATGTATATCCTTCTAAGACAAACATATTAAAAATGCGTATCAATACAACTGCGGCCTCATCATCACGGACAAGTATCTTACTGTTTTTTTGAGAACGTGCAAATCCATACGGTGGTCTTGCTCCCCAAAACTCTCCGCTTCCTCGATTCAGTTCATGAGCCTGTGACAACTTTTTCGATGCGACCCGAGCATAATACTCATTTGCCAGATGTTTAATAATATAAATCATCCTGTCTTTGCTACAGCGCGGATCTGCGCTGTCATATGCATCATCAATACTGATAAATCTTACGTCGAGGGAAGGAAACACAACTTCCAGAAGTTCAAGAGCCTCCAGGGAGTTTCTTCCAAACCGGCTGAAATCCTTGACGATGACTGCATTGATCTTCCCGCGTTTGATATCTTGAAGCAATTCATTAAATCCGGGACGGTCGAATGTTGTTCCTGAAATGCCATCATCATAATATTCTCCCGCCAGTAAGCCGTCCTGTATATTTTTCCTGATAAAATCCCGGTTCCTCTGAAGTTGATGTATAATAGAATCATCAATACCCACTTTGTTGCTTTTCACTGATAATCTTGCGTAGGATGCCCATCGGTTCTCTCTAAAAACAGGAGCTGATCTTTCTGCTTTAGAACTTTTTCTACTTGTTCTAGCCACACAAAACACCTCCTTCTCCTATTTGATTCAAGAAGCCTTGCATTTTGGCGTTGGGCAGTTCGTAATGAATCTGTTTGATCTTTTCTATTACTTGCCTGTATTCGTCTTCAAACCAGAATGTCACTTCCAGATTTCCCTGGGCCGTAACCTGTATGTCTTTAATAAAGCTGACCACCAGTTTTCGGTCGAGTTCCTTGATCTGACCAAATTTCAGAAAATGTTCAATCCAGTTATTCTGTCCACAGATATTTCGGAATATATTTCTGCTCTCCTCTTCCTGATTTTCCATCAACTGTTCCAATTCTCCACAGCGCTCTGAATACTTTTTTTTCATCTGCAGATACTCCTCTTTAGTAAGAATTCCCTCTTGGAAACTTTCGTAAAGAGACGTAGACAGTTTCAGATTCCATTGGTACTCCTTTTTTAACATTTCCATCCGGTTACTTTCTTTTTCAACTTTGCGGTCAGAAAACGGAATTGTCTCCACATATTGTAAAATTGACTTCAAGTTTACCATCATAGAAATTTGGTGTCGGATCAGCAGAAGCATACTTTTTTTAAGCTTTGCTTCAGATACACGGTGTGGTGAAGAACACTGCTCTTTATGATCCCTATTTGTTGAGCACACATAGTATCCGTATTCCTTCCCATTATACTTTGCAGGTTTTCTCACAAGTGACTGATGGCAGTCCGCACATTCAAGAATACCCGAAAAAAGGTAAACCGTATCCTGCCCTGGCGCAGTCCGCGTGTCTTTTTCCAAAAGATGATTAACAATCATAAAATCAATCCAGCTTACAATTGGCGGAATAGCCCCCTCCACAATGTCCCACTCTTCCTCAGTCTTATATATTGTTTTATGTACCTTAAAATTGGGAGTTGTGGTTTTTCCCTGAACCAATATTCCCACGTAGGCAATATTACATAGTATCCGCCCCACCGCCACTGCCGTCCAATGGCTGCGCTCATACAATTTGAAGGTTGTTTTATATGGGATACCTTGTGACACCTTGTAATCTGCAGGCGGCAAAAATCCAAGGCTATCCAATCTCCTGGCTATGGCATCCTGGCTAAGACCGCATATTTTCCATGCAAAAATGTCCCGAACCACCCCAGAAGCAATAGGGTCGAGGATCAGCCTGTGACGGTCTTCCGGGTCTTTTTGGTAGCCATAATATGCATATGCCCCAACAAAAAGCCCCTGCTCACGCATAGCTTTTAATGTGTTCCGGATACTGATGCTTGTATTTGCCGGGTAACTCTCATTTAGTAAACTTTTAATGGGTAAAGTCAGAAAATCCTGTTTACAGGATTCATCGTCACTGTCATAGTTATCATCGATTGCTACGAAACGGATCCCCCACTCAGGGAACCGGCGTTGGACATACCGCAGCACTTCCGTAAAGTCTCTTCCCAATCGGCTCAAGTCCTTCACTATAATACAGTCGATCATGCCCTTCTTGATCAATTCCAGCAAATTCTGAAAACCTGGGCGCTTGAAATTAGTACCGCTATATCCATCATCAATCTCCTCACCGACCAATTGGATTTCTGGATGATTTTCCTTATAACGGTTAACTATGACTCTTTGATTTTTGATACTGTCACTCTCGATTTGATCGCCATCTTCTACCGATAGGCGCAGATAAGAGTACGTTCGAAAGATATGATTATACTTTTTAAACATAAAAACAGCTCCTAACCACTTATTAGTCAGCTGTATGACCCTCCTGAAACGGACGGCTATACACCAAATAAGTAGCAGGAACCTGCTTAATCTTTAGTTCTATTCCGCCTTTATTCTACCATGATCCAAATCAGTTGTCCATACCATCTAACATAATCACCTACTTTTTATTTTTTCTCATTTGTGTTCTTATTCAAATCTCTGCTTTTTCCACTAAATTTTCGATAATATCAGATAGTGTTTTCCCTGTATTTGAATAAGCAACTTTTATTTTCATATTTCCCACCCGAAAAAAATATGGATTGATTCCACTTTCCAACAGCATTTTAATGCGCTTTTCTTTGGGCTGGGAAGTATCAACTCTTATACTGTTCAAATCCACCAATGTATTTGGATCCATCTGATCTATACTTATATTTTGTAATTCTTCTAATTCTTCAACGGTCAGCATTTTTAACTCCTATTAACTTATAATAAGCACAATTACAAAGACAATAATTGAATTAAACATAAATGCCAAGTCAATTAGAAAAAAATGGGCCACCAATATATGTATTCTTTCATCTTGTTCTCCTTTAATGCCAAAAATGTCATGATCATAACATATCATTATCCAGTTATTATTTTCCGCTTGCAGTAAGTCCAGTTTTTATCATATTTTCTTTCATACTTACAGCCATATTCAATAAAAAGGCCACTTCTCTTCCGGAACAGTCTTTAATGATCTCCATAAAATCCGAAATATATTTTTTCGTTTCTTTCCCATCATCTGCCCCTGCAACAAAAACCGGATATACATCTAATGCCTGTAATACATTTAAATATGACTCCATACTTAAATTTCTTAGGCCATTCTCTACTTTGCTCATATGATTTGCCGAAACGCCTGCTAATTCTGCAAGTTTTTCTATTGTAAGTCCTTTTGTCTCTCGCACTAACCGGATATTTTGGGCAATATCAAAACTGTTAAGTATCATATCCCTCTGTTCCTCCTTTTCATTTGGTAGTATTTTACAGTATTAAAGTATATTTTAAAATGGACTGGCTGGAATAATTCTACATGAATTTTCCCTAAAATTATCCATTTCAGTTTTTTTGCTATATAACGACACTTTTTTCGTGCAAAAATATCCGATCAGCCTTCCAATCCTTTGATTTACATTTATGGTAAATAATCCCATACACAAAAAAACGCCAGGCGTAATAACCATTTGGCTGCTACGCCTAACGTTTCTTTGTGTATAATTTATCTGTCTGCCTGAGATGCTTCAAAAGCGGCTGTCCACTGCCTGACAAAATCTTTAGCTAAACCGTTGGCTCCGAATATCCGTGTAAACGGTATAGCTCCTGCCTCCATTTTCCAATACTTGCACTTAGAGGCACCGACAGTGGTAAACTAGAAAAGTGTATGATCATTTCGCATTTTTGAAAGCAGGAAAAAGTGGAAGCAGAGGATATCGTGCTTAAAAAGGCAGACTTTAAGGACTGGGAGGCGATGTACCAAAACGTTTGGTCAAGACCGGAGACCACTCTGTTTATGCAATCGTGGGTTTTCTGATACTCTATCGTTTTTCGTATCCGTTCTATCGCCTTTGTCTCATCTGTTGTGATATTCCACGTCAATTGTTGATACAATCAGTGCAGAATAGCATATTTGCTAAAAAGGCTTTTAGAAGACGAAGGAAAAAGATGGTAGTGACATGGGAAAACAGTTGTACTGGCCCTCAACTATATGGTGGAGGCTATAGTAAAATGACTGCTTGACAGATTGATGCTGACAGCCCGAGATTTTCAAATAACAGAGTTACCTGCAGCGGCTCCGCTGACTGTGCGCTGACTCTTAATCCGCAGGAGTACAGAATCAGGAGGGCACTGAAACCGTTTGACATCGGATATCAGCCTACCGATATGATTATGAAAAAATAAGCAAGGAGCAGCTTTCTATGCTTGGAGGCTGCTCCTTGCTTTTCTATTTCAGAGTGGAAGCTCTATTCTTACACTTAATCCATGCGAGACAGCACTGAAAAAACATGCTTCAGCCTCCAACAAAAACACTTATCTTGTAGCCATCTGGATTGTGTACAATACTGTTGCATATCAGATTGCTTAACATTCGTTGCAATAATGAGCTATCGCCGTTCAGTATATCATCAAAAGCACATTCGTAATAAATGCAACAACACCGATCATTACTGGCTGTATATATCGTACAGTAATGGAGAAGTAATAATTGACAGCACTTCTCTGTGGTAATCCGATTACCAAAAGTCCATCGCTTCGTTTCCAGACATGGATTGGGTAATCTTCAAGATATCAGCGGCTGAACATGGCAATAGCGGGTTGTAGATATTTCGCGTGCTCAACTGAGTCTACCCGACGCATAATGAAAAGTGTCGCCATATTAATGACTCTCCTTTAGCGAAATGACATCATGAAGCCCATTCCCTAGACAACTTATCATTTGAACAGGTATTGCGTGGAAATCTGACCTTTTTCTTTTCTTCATCTGATTTTAATTTATTTATATTATCCTTCATGGATTCCAACATGTCCATGAAAAATCTTAATTCAACCTCGGAACACTCTTTTATTAAACATATAAAACGCTCCAACAACTCCACATGCCTCTCAATTCGTTCTACTTCTGATAACAAAACAGGAACAGCTCCTAATGCTTCCAGAATCCTTGTATATGTTTTCATTCCAATGTTTCTGGAGCCAGCTTCAAACTTACTCAGATGGCTTTGAGATATTCCTGCTAATTCTGCTAGTTCTTCTTGTGTCATTCCTTTTTGCTCACGTAATTTTCTAATGTTTTCTGCAATAGAACGAATATAATCCTTCATAAGTCATTCTCCTTTTAGTCATTCAATGAGTGTATTCCGTATTATGGCATCTATGCCTGTCATGATACCGTTTCCATATATATGTACTATCAAATTTTCCCTACATACATCTTTTGTAATAAGTACTTTCATCACATCTGGTCACCCCCATGCCACATATGTAGTTTTCTTCTCTGGCACTAATGTTTTCTACAAGAACCAGGACTGGTTTTAATTAATGATACCGATTATCCCATGCTGGCTGCCATAAGTATTTCTTCCATTAAACCCGCTCTTGTGGATCACGCGCCCCACTCAGGACATGCGCTGGAGATCGGTAAGTATCTCTCTTATTATCTGCTACTATGTGAATGCTGCTGCAAATTTTACGCCGTTTCTGACGAAACTGTGGTAGTTTTAATTCTCTGATATACAGCTACGAATACCGCAGACTTGATTCATCTGCGGTATTCGTAGTTTTTCTTTCCAAGTCTGCTTAAGTGTTATTCATCACTTAATCCATTTTCCTTCTGAATCCACCTGATATCCATCCGGTGTTATATCACTTACCAGCATGTCTCCATCTCTTCCAAGATAGTACCAGTCTTCCTTATAGAAATACCACTCATTGCACTTCATAGACCCATCTGCATTGAAATAATACCATTTCCCGTTCACCAGGACCCAGGTATCGGCACACATGGCACCATCCGGATTTAACAGATACCACTTGTTCTGGTCAGACAACCAGCCGGTCTGCATATTGCTATCCTGATCAAAATGATACCATTTCCCATTTATTTTAGCCCATTCATTTGTTGCATATGTTCCAGTGCTCTTTTTAAACTTCCACGGTTCATTCTGGCCGCCCTGCCACGTTCCGGTGATACTGTCATCCGGTATATAGACGCTTCCGCTGCTGTCGCTGTCGTTGTCATTGCTGCTGACCGTACGTCCCAGAACCTTAACTGTAAAGGTATCCTTAAAGGTTTTATCCTCTCCGTTTTTATCCACTCCCTCATACACCACTTTGATGGTCTTGCTTCCCTGTATTCCAAAGGACGGGATATCCAGATCGTACTCATCTTCCGTAAGCACTCTTTCCCTGCGCTCTGCATTGCTGGCGGTTGCCCGTCTTTCATAAGCGACTACTTTCATTCCCTCTGGGTCGAAGTCTTCTCCTGTCTTATAAACCGTCTTATCCGGCTTTTTCCGTACTTCTATTCCGGTTGTATAATACTCTTCCCAGACTTCTGTTACGGTTACGGTGAAGGAATCGGTAAATACTTCATTATCCCCTTCCTTATTTTCTGCCTCGTAATAAACTGTAACCTTCTTTGTCCCGTCTGTATCGAACGATTCATGCCTTATCTGGTACTCATCAGGATTTAGTGTTCGTTCGTTCCGTGATGCATTGCTGGCACTTGCCACTTCATAAGCGACTACCTTCATCCCTGCCGGGTCAAAGTCGTCTCCGGTCTCATACATTAACTTATTTGGTTTTCTCGTTACTTTAATTCCGGTTGTATAGACTTCGTTCTCCAGCGCTTCTATTACTTCCACTGTAAAGGAATCATAAAACGCCTCTTCTTGTCCATCACTTCCAACTCCATGATATACTGTGGTAACCGTTTTCGTTCCTGCAGTTTCAAAGCTCTCAGACTCTACTTCATACTCCTCCGGCGAAAGCACTCTCGAACGTGCAGCATTACTGCTGCTGGCAATTTCATAAATCGTAACTTCCATTCCCTCCGGATCAAAGCGGTCACCAATTTCATAGTTGGTACGTTCTGGTTTTTTCGTTACTTTAATACGTTCTGTGTAATATCCGGTTTCTGTTCCCTTCAGTTCATCCATTGCCTTTTTCAGCTGTTTGATCTGATCGTCCACTTCTTTCTGCGTTGCAAATACTTTTTCAGCTGTCTTTTTGGCCGCTTCGATTGCCTTTTTAACCGCTTCAATTGCCTCTGGAGAGTAGATATCCGTTTTCTCCGTTTCTTTTTCCGCCTCTTCTATCAGAGCTGTCAGGACCTCTTTATCTGATGAGGGCACCTCTGGTCTGCGCAATGCCCCGGTAACTGCAGGTACATAGAATTCTTCAATCGCCGCTAAATTTGGATGCGTTCCCGATCCATTTGTTCCCGGAAGGCCATTACTATCCAGGGAATTGAAGGTATATCGGTTCTTGTGGGGTTCCTTTCTAGTATCCAGTTCTGAATCGTCATAGAGATTGGCAACCGCTACTTCCCACTTTGCACAGGCGGCAAGCTCCAGTTCATGAAGTTTATCCTGCATTGACTCATCCCGTGAGCCAAGCTTATGTACCGCTACATAAACCAACTGAGCATCCGGCCATTTCTTCTTCATCTCATAAACCGTCTTCTCAAAAGCACCTGCAAAAGTATCTGTATCGAATCGTTCCGGATCACATTCCTCCACGATTGTGCCAAGGGACTCGCTGTCCTTGTTTAAGAGATACTCTGCGTCATTTGTTCCACCATCAAAGATAATATAATCCGGTGCTTCGTCCGGCGCACTATTTAACTGGGATAAAATCTGCCCTCCAGAATAACCGGCCTCCATAATGGTAGCCCCGTTTACCGCATATTTCTGAAGGATCATTCCCTCCTGATCTGCTATGAAATCAGCAAAGCTGTGTTTCGTATACTGATGGCCTGCAACAATACTGTCGCCAAACGCATAGAGCGTTTTTCCTTCCAGCGGCAGATCCAGTGCTGCTTCAGGAGCTGTCAGCCTGAAATTATCGATATACTGAGGCTGCCCGACCCACCAGTTGCAGGCAATCATCTTTGCAAGATTGGAAGCTTCTGTAGGAATTGCAATCTCCTGCGCTGCCACCTTGCCGTCTTTTTCCGTGATGGAATAGCTGACTGTTTTCTCCTCAAAATCAGCGTGCACACGGATCGTATACGTTGTATCCTTATTCATGTCGATATGATTCCAGGATGGTTCTTCGGCGGCTGCCGCTTTTGAATCATCTACTGCTCCTCCGGTTACGGATGGCCTTAAATCATTCTTATCTGCTGCCGCACATATCGCAAACAACAGTCTTCCGTATGAATCCCGGAATTCAAATCCCTGTTTATCTCCCTTTGTGCAGACATAATCGAATGTCATGTCAATTCCTCTTTGCCCTGTAATCTCAGGGCCAAAGGTCTTAACTGCTGTGGTTGCATTTCCCATACTGCCTGCCGTCAGTACCAGTTTTCCATTCTCAATCTTTGTTCCATGTGAAAATCCGAAATTATCAGGATCCGTCTGTTCTTCAAAGTTTTCTTCTATCAGAACATTTTCAAATGATCCCGGCATGTCTGCCATCGGAACTGTCACATCGTGCTGATTGACTTTTCCTCCCTCCAGTGTGATAGTGTCTGTTATATCTTCTTTCTCGCATTTAACCGTAATTGTAGCTACACCCGGAGCCAAGCCCTGCACAATCGAGTAAACGCCGCTCTTATTAGTCACAGCCTCAACCGTTTTATCTCCACTTGTCACTTCTACAACTGCACCCGTGACAGGATTCAATCCATCTGTAACAGTGCCGCGGAGAATTACCGCATCTGGAGCCAGGCTTAGTTCAAACATGCCGATCGTAGGTGCATTCTGATCCGCTACCGTCTGTGTCTTTGGCGAATCAAAGGTTGCCTCAGCATCCGTTTTTTCGAAAGTTGGATAATCCATTCTTCCAATATTAATACAGTCGCCCAGGTAATTCGTATCTGCCTTGTCCAGTGAAGTAAAATTAAACTTGCTTCCTTTGGATTTCAGACCATCATCTATGCTGTATCCATTCGGATCCCGGTCAACTCCCGCTGCAATCAATGGAGAGTCTACTCTGGGTCTCAATCCATTTGCCTCCAAAAGAACGCCGGTCTTGAAATTTCCCTTTCTGTTCAGAGAGGGCGCGTCTCCCTCAAACGGATCATCAGTCAGCAGAATCGGATTTTTATCCTTACTTGTAGGTGCTGTTCCGTAATATGCATTATTGTCATAGGCAAAGTTGCTGCCTCCGCTGAAATTAAATCCCTGTCCTTTTCCATCATAGAACACATTGTTAAAATAGGCGGCACTTCCACCTCCCCAGGGATCGAAATTATTGGTACCATTACCGTCTTTACTGCGGTAGAAGATATTATTATAAATCTGGAAATAGCCGCTTCCCATAGAGTAATGAACATAACTTCTTCCACAGTCCTGCACCAGGTTATAACGGATTACCCCGGAGTTAAAATGAACACCGCATAAAAGGAAGCCTTCCCCTGCATCATGAATGTAATTATACTGGATCAGAGAATTTGTTACCCGCCAGTCCGGATCTATGGCATTGTCATCGGCGCCGCCGCCCTTTTTAACCACATCAGAAATCTCATTATACTGAACTGCCACATTATCGGCAAAATACAGTTCGATTCCACAGGTTCCAATGTGTTCCAGGACATTTCTCTGAATAACGGAATCTTTACTGCTGGTCAAGTAAATACCATTGCAGGCATAGGCAGAAGCCCCCTGGTTGATGTAGTTATCCTGAATTATAATATTGCTGTGGGGATACCAGTTGGCATCGTAGTAATCCGGCGCTCCGCCTGCCCTGTTCCGATTCGCCCAACCTGGATTATTACTATACTGGCTGCCTTCACCATTCCATTGCTTAACTGTTATGCCACAGAAAGAATTATTGATAAATTCACTGTCCTCGATTACAATATCGCTGAACTGGGTTGGCTGGTTACCGCTCGGTTTCAGGCATTCGATAAGGATTCCTCCGGTACGCTTGGAGCCGTCAAGACCTGCATTGTTCACAATTCCGGCATCCTTAAGTCCGGTATCACCAATCCAACTCACTACACCGGTCACATCATGTATCAGCAAATCATGAAGATGGTAACCTTTTAAAGAAGCTACATCACGGCCCGCGATATGGATTCCCCGGTACTCACCCAACAATTTTCCATCTGCAGCGTTTCGGTCTGCATTATTAGTTTCAGGCGGTGTCCCGTCTCCGTTTCCATCTCCCGACAGTTGGGAAAAACCTTCCACGGTATTGGAGATATCCAGACCGCAGATTTCCCAGTATTCCTGATTGTACAGGCAGACCGCATCCGCAGCCTTTCCGTTTGTGGAGATTTTAGGCATAGCCCCCTCTCCGTAGCTGCCAAGAACTATTTTTTCATCCGCACTACCGCTTCCCTGTGGAAAAAGCGTCTCATTTTCCCATTCATCTCCGCAACGGAACAAGATCCTGTCTCCAGGGATAAAATGCTCGCGGTTTACCCGCCCAAGCGTCTTCCATGCAGTATTCTCCGATGTCCCCGCCGCTTCATCATTGCCCTCGCTACTCACATAGTAAGTCGTTCCTGCCTTATGCTCCTGCTGCCCCATCACTTTTACTGACTGAATGTAAACAGTTCCGCGATTCCAGCTGTCCGCATAAAACTGGATTGTATCAAGGCTGTCTGCTGCACTTCTCGCATTCTCATCGTACAACACATAAGAGCCGTCCACAGAGACACGGAACGTATTCTTTTCCAGGTTAATATCCATGCGGACGGTCTGCCACGTTCCGGGAACCGCTGTGCCTGCTGCCTGGTTGTTCGTACCATTAACATGGGTTTTATACTGGCTCCACTGGTTCGCATCATCACTTACGAAGACTGTATACGCTACCTTTCCATTTTTATCCTTAATATACGGGATACTCCACTGCTTGTTGCCTTTTTCTGTACCAAGCTTCAGTCTGGTTTCTATCGATACATAGGAGCAGTTACTTTTGTCGATTCCCAATGCACTTCTTACTAATTGCGTGACAGCTCCATCTGATGACCGTGTAAGCTTCAGGGCCTTTCCCTCTGCACTCTCACCTGCCTCAACCAGTTCTGCTGTTCCTGAACCTCCGCTGACCACCCAGCCGTCCTTTAAGTTATCCAAACTTTCCAGCCCGCTGAAATCTACGGCAGCAATTTCTTTCCAATCACTGGCGCCGGCCGTTTTTCCACCATTCCCCGGTGCAGCCAGTGTAAACATACCCGTTGCAACCGTCATGCCGGCCACAAGTACTGCCGCTATCGTACGGCGAAACCATGTTCTCTGTTTCAATCTCATACTATTCTCCCTTCCTTTTTTCTCCCTTCGCTGCGGGTACTCCCAACGAGCTTTCAGGATGTGCCTATATTCTATCCAAAACTTTCTGTTTTTCCTATGTAATTTTCCGGTAACCTTGCTGGAAAATTCCGACTTTATTATATTTTTTATAATTTTTATATTCAGCAGCCTCAAAAAAACGCCATTATAACCAAACAAAAAACACATAAATTATCAACAAAAGTTGCCGCCTCCCGTCTAAATTCTGCGCTTCGCGCACTCAACTGAGTCCTGCCGCCCCATACTAAAAGAACAGTATGGAATACTCTTGACATATTCCATACTGTTCCATATCATACCATTAACTGTTGCTGCAATCTGTCTGTTTCTATCCCTTGATGCCATCCATGGCAATTCCATCCACCAGATATCTTTGGAAGATAATAAAGAAAATAATTACCGGCAGCAGCGAAATTACTGACATTGCAAACAGTCCACCATAGTTGTTATAAGAGTTTGGATCCAAATACATATTCAGTGCCAGCGGAATTGTAAAGCGTTCCACACTGTTCATAAAAATCAGCGGCTGGAAGAAATCCTGCCAGATCCAGTAAAACGCAAAGATAGAGGACGTAATAATCGCCGGTTTTACCACTGGCACAAGAATTCTAAATAAGGTCGTTATCTTTCCGCATCCGTCAATTTCTGCCGCTTCATCCAGTTCTCTCGGAATTCCACGGAAAAACTGAACCATCAGAAAGATAAAAAACGCACCGCCAAAAATCCACGGAAGAACAAGTGCCGTTTTCGTATTAATCAAATGCAGCTGCTTTAAGATAATGTATTGAGGTACGACCATAACCTGCGGGGGAATCATCATGGTCATCATGACACAGCCAAACCAAAAGCCGGAAAATTTAAATTTAAGTCTGGACAATGCATAGGCCGCCAACAGGGAGGTCAATACACAGCCTACCGTTCCGATAACAGTTACGATCAGCGAATTGGTAAAAAATGTTGTAAACTTCACACCGCCGATCCCTGAAAAACCGCTGTTATAGTTAGTACCTGCATCCCATACCTTTGGGATCAGAGAATACGTATCCAGAAACATGGTATCATTGCTCTTAAAGGAACTGGCCAGAAGCCAGAGCAGGGGATAAATCATCAAAAATCCAAGCGCGCACGCTCCTATGTGAAATATTACCGAATTTATCTTTTTCTTTGTGTGCATTCCCATTTTCTCACCCCTCCTCAGATTCATAATAGACCCAGTTCTTCTGTGTTTTGAAAATAATCACGGTGAAGACAGCGATAATTGCAACCAGGATCCAGGCAAGTGCACAGCTATAGCCCATATCAAAATACGTAAAGGCTCTGCGGTATAAGTAAAGCACATAGGACAGTGTACTGTCTAACGGGCCGCCGTCGGTGATTACATAGCTCTCTGTAAATACCCGGAAGCCGTTGATAATCTGTAAAATCAGATTAAAGAAAATCGTCGGGGTCAGCATCGGAAGCGTAATTCTGAAAAATGTATAGGACGGCTTCGCTCCATCCACCATAGCCGATTCATAAAGGGTATACGGGATCTGCTTTAATGCGGATAAGAAGATCAGCATAGAGGAACCAAACTGCCATACTCCCATGAGAATGATGACACTGAGCGCCGTCTTGGGATTTCCCAGAAAGGAGGTGGTCTGCTGGATTCCAAATACGGACAGCAGTGTCATAACCACACCCTTATTTCCGAATATCTGCTTCCACACAACGGAAACCGCAATGCTTCCGCCTATGATGGAGGGAACGTAATAGAGGGTTCTGTAAAGCCCAAGTCCCTTGTGTTTCTTATTTAAAAGCATGGCTACAAAAAGGGCAAATGCAAGTCTTAGCGGAACGAGTACCAATACATATAAAAATGTCACTTTGAGCGCCTGTACAAACGTCTCATCCTGTGTGAAAGCACGTGCATAGTTGGCAAATCCAATGATCTTGGGATCGTTTAACAGGTTAAAATCCGTGAAGGAATAATAGATGGAAATAATCGCCGGAATCAGCCACATCCCGATAAATCCCACAAGCCAGGGTGCCATGAGCAGGTACGCAACTGCATTATCGGCCTGTCTGGAAACGGCTTTTTTCTTTTTACTTTTCATAATGGTTATCCAATCTCCTCTTTACTGTCAGAGGGGACCATGGTATATGGTCCCCTCCTTCTGCCAATCAGTTATTCCGTGAAAGAATTGCATCTGCGTCTTTTCTGAATTTAGCTGCTGCTTCTTCTGGAGTCATCTGCCCGTAGAATGCGCTGTAAGCAGCATTCTTAAAGGACTCATTAACCTCTGACATTCCAACCGGATCTGGATCAGGTGTTTCACCGCAGAGTGCCAGGGCATCTTCTACACCCTTGAACATCGTTGCCTGCTGATCCGATAACTTGCCAGATGCCACCATATAATCACGGATCTCTGAAGATACCGGAGTCCCTCTCTCCGCCATCATGATGTCGTTGGCTTCCTCTGAATTAACAAACCAGTCGATAAATTCTGCAGCTTCTTTTTTAACCTTGGACGTTTCCGCGATGGAGAAGAACATGCCTGGTTTCATCCAGAGACCTTTGGCGTCAGAACCGGCAACCATCGGAGGGGTTACCATTTTCAGCTTGTCGTTGGTTCCGCTTACTTTTGTCGCATAGTTGTTCCACTCTGTCAGCATGGCGCCTTCTCCGGTTACAACCGGTCTTCCTTCCTCTCCCAGAGTCTGGATCGCCGCATACTCATCCGGATTCGGTGCAGCCCCCTTTGCCATCAGATCAGCCCACATTTGGATAAAATCTGAGCAAAGCTTGTCATCCGCATAGCCGATCGCCTTCTTGTCTTCACTGAACAAGCTTTCTCCATGCTGTCTTACCCAGTAGTTAAATAAGTTGGTATCATCGACCGGTCCGCCTGCCATACCATACTTACCGGTCTTTTCCTTGACCGTTTCAGCCGTCTGAATAAAATCATCCCAGGTCCAGCTGCTGTCCGGCTCTGTCACGCCAGCATCCGCTAATACCTCCGGATTATATCCGACCGATAAATAAGAACTGCTGAGCACCATTCCATTTAGTTTACCATTGATGTTTCCTGTGTTAAGCAGATTTTGATCTATCTTGGAGGTGTCAATCGTTCCATCGTCCACAAACTGCTGTAAATCAGCCAGAGAATTATTTTTAGCATATGTAGTGATATAGAGATAATCCATCTGGACAATGTCAGGCATGGAACCGGAAGCAGCCTGGGTAGCCAGTTTGTCAAAATATCCATCCCAGCCTGACGGCATTGCCTCAAATGTTACATTTGGATGGGAGGCAGTATAGGCATCCAGCATTTTCTGTGTGTAGTCGTGACGCCCCTGGCCTCCCCACCAGGTAATTTTAAGGGTAACCGGTTCACCCGTACTCTCTGTCCCGGCCGCCTGTGTATCTGTCTTAGCGGCTTCTGCTGCCGTTGTCCCTCCTCCGTTCCCTGAACTGCATCCTGCCAGTGAAAACGCCATGGCCGCCGCCATACTTAAAGCTGTTAATTTTTTTAAAGACCTTTTCATAAATACGACTCTCCTTTTCTAATCTGGTTTTGTTTATTTCTGATAGCCTTATTATACTGTTTTCCACTGGAAATCTGAATGGAATTTACAGATTACTCATCTGTAAAATTCCGACTAAAACGTAAAAAAAGAAGCATCCAGGAAAAAAATATACTTTCTTAGATACCCCTCTTTTTTCATTTATTTGTAATTTTCCGACTTTAATCAACGAACGGTTAGCATTTTTCGATATTCAGACGGTACCAGCCCTGTAGTCTTCTTAAATACCTTGGCAAAATACTGTCCATCTGCGGGATACCCAATCTGCTCGGCTAATTCAGATATCCGGATATCCGGATCAAAAGCCATCAGTCGTTTTGCCAAATCTACCCGAATCCTGACTAAAAACGAAGAGTATTTCTCATTGGTGTAACGGTAGAAGAAACGTCCAAAATAATCTTCATTCATAAATAGTACTTCTTTCGCCAGATACTGCAGACTTAAATCCGGATTTTTGATATTCTGATAAATACTATATAATATATGTTTCATGCGGCTCCCATCTTTTGTATCAGGCAGTGACAGTTTCAGATAAGCAGTGCATTCTTCAATCACCATTTCCAGAATTCCCCAGATATCTCCATCGTTCAATTCGCATTCCGCTTTCCCACAGAATATCTTCAAAAAGAAACGAAAGGAATCTGCGATCCTTTTCCTTGAAAACCCACGAATTTCCATCTTTACAAAAGAAGTATAAATCTCAAACATCACCTCCGCGTAATCCTTTGCCTCCCTGATTCGGTCATAATCCAATACCATAACGGAATTGTCATCGGCCTCACCCAAAAAATCAAAGCTGATAAACTCCATCTTCCCTTCCGAATCACCTAAAAAGAACAACTCCTGAAGCTGAGAGTACAGATGGCTGACGTCCTCAATCCCCCCTGTTCTGCTGATCGCCGAACGAAGCTTTGTCTGTTTATACTTCCGATACTCCTTATGAACCTTTATAATCAGAGGCCGCAGATTTTCTGCCATCTCCGCTGGAATCAGATAAACCATCTCATTTTTTGTGGCTGTACTCATATAGACGTTCTCCACACCTAAAAGCTCTGTTAATATATTTGTCAGAGCAAACTGATCCAGCTGATCCAACTCCAGGGAGGACTGAATTCCCAGCAATACAAAGGAGTTTGTAATATCCTCCATAAATTTCTCCAGAAGGATTTCATCAGCCCTGGACACCTCCTCTTTGGTTATCAAGATTCCGAGTATCTGTTCTTTTACACGTGGAAGCATACGGTCAAAGGTGCTCCGGTACTCCTGTTCCGACTTTCTTCTGTTCTCCAGTTCTTCCAGTTCCTTCTTCACTCCCAGCAGCACTTCTACAATCTTTTCCTCATCACAGGGCTTTAAAATATAATGCCGGATTCCAAGTTCCATTGCTCTGCTGGTGTATTCATATTCCCCATATCCGGACAGCACCACAAAAAGTATGTCCGGATAAAGCTCTTTCGTATTGCGGATCAGCTGAATCCCATCCATAACCGGCATTTTGATATCTGTAATTACAATGTCAGGAATATGCATCCGTATTTTTTCAAGCCCTTCAATTCCATTCCACGCCATATCCACCAGTTCCATGTCCAGCTTCTTCCATGGAATAATCTCCGCCATTGCCTCGCGTTCAATATCCTCATCATCTACCAACAACACCTTATTCATCGCTTATCATCACCTCTGCCTTTGGAATCTTAATTGTCACCGTCGTTCCGCCTCCCGGTACACTGCTGATATCAAAATACGCCTCCTGATCAAATGCCATTTTCAGCCGTTCGTAAATATTCTTTAATCCAATACCATGGCCTTTCGGCTCTGCGGTAAAAGTACGGACCGCTTCCAGTTCTTCCTCCGTCATTCCGGGGCCGTTGTCCGATACAGTTATGGTAATTCTCCCTCCTTCTTCTCTGATCGTAACGGATATCTTACACGGCGTCAGCATCTTTTCCCCCCCGTGGTAGATAGAATTCTCTACCAGCGGCTGCAGTGTCATATGGGGGATTAGATACTGCCCCGAGACTTCACATTCCACAGAAAAGGCCACACGCTTCCTGTACCGGTACTCCTGAATCGTCATATATTTCCTCAGACTGTCCAGTTCCTCATCAACGGCGACATATTGCTGTTTATTCAGGGCAGACCGTAAGATCGTTCCCAGAGCCACTGTCATTTCCGCCGCCTCGTCATTTTTTCGGGCACGGATCATCCAGTTTATGCTGTTTAAAGTATTATAAAGGAAGTGCGGATTGATCTGCGCCTGGAGCATCTTATACTTAGTATCCTTCAAAAGAAACTGTTTTTCATAATTTTCATGAATCAGATAATCGATTTTATCCAATGTCACTTTAAATTCCTGGGTCATCAGGCCGATCTCATCTTTCTGCGTACTGGTTCCTAAAAACTCTCTTGCCTGATCAAAATCTCCGGTTTCCACAATCTGCATACTTTCTGTTAAATGTTCCAGCGGCTTCACAATCATATGCGCAAGTTTTTTCAAAATCAGTGCGGTAATAAGAAACAGCAGAAGAAATCCACCAATCATCATATACCGCAGATTCTGATTCTGTCCGTAAATTTCCGAATAAGGAAATATATTGACATAGGTCCAGCCTGTCTTTGATGATTGTAAATAACAAGCAAAATATCGCTGTCCGTGTTCTTTAATAATCTGATACCCTTTATCTCCCTCCAGCTTAGGCAGACGCTCCATCATGCCCTTCTGCTTTTCATAGATAACGCCCTCATTTGAGTACACACAGAGCGTGGAACTGTCAGCTTCCAGATCGTCAATATTCTTTTCGATCATTCCTGCAACATCGCAGGTGATCAGAAGGCTCCCGAGATACTCCAGGCTCGCATCAATATGTTTTCTTACATCACGGCCCGTCAGCAAATAGGGATACTCTGTCGTTGGCGGCTGTACCACATAGGCCCCTTTTGCTTCATGAATCCGGTTCATCACTGAATCGTACAGTTCCTTACTGATCGTTCCCGTTGCAAGCCCCACAACAAACTGAGTTTTATCCCCGTCCGTATATACCATGTTGGATATCATATTTGAATTTGCCAGTTCTTTATTAAACAGCATACGGAGCTGATAAACTTCATAAGAATAATCCGCAGTAAAATGTTTCAAATTTTTCATTTTTGTGAGCTGTTCCTGAATCTGCGTATCGATTGCTATGTTATAGGAGATTCCTTCCACCTCGTCTAAACTCCGGTTTACCTCCTGAGTAAAAAAATCCAGTTCCTGCAGGGACTTTTCATACAATTTCCCATCATAAATATTGAAGCTGACCTGTAGTGCAGCAACGCTTATAAGAAAACAGATTCCCAACATCAGGACGTAAACAATAATCATCTTTTCCGCCAGTTTTAAATCTCTGTATTTCTGGTACCAATATTCCAGATATCTTTTCATCGACTGTCCTTTCAACGCTGCTCCTCTATTCTTCATTTTCCTGTTTTCGATTTGAAAAAAGCGACTTTTCCAGATAATTATAACCGAATACAGAGAAAACTGCAAAGACATAATAGAAATCAACTGCAAAACCGGCCATTGGATTTTCTGTAAAGGAAATAATGACCGGCTATATTTATTTCTGCAAAAGCAGGAGCTCTTCGCTTAAAAGCTAAAGGCTGATTTTGTCAAATTTATTATTTTCTTTTTCCTTCATCGCCTGATACAGTTCTCCATCCGTCAGGTGATTTTCATAATTTAGAAGAAGCATGATCTTTCTGTCTCGTTCCGGATATATAATTAATCTCTGCCATTGATAAAAGTATGGACCATCTCCAATATTTCTGATATACCCCATTAACAGCCTGAGTAAGTATGCCGTTTCTTTTATGTCTGTCTGACAGTCGTTATCGTAAAAGCCCTTCCATTTATCGTGTCCGCACTCTTTCATAGCCTCCTCCGCCAGATAAAAGTGGTCTGCTGCCTGGCCAATTTCGTAAAAGGCATTCAGATAATCGCTGCTTTCATATGCCGAATATCCCTTTCCGAAATGGATCACGCCCTCCAGGCAGAACGTGTGAATTTTTACCTGGAGCAGGAGGGAATCCTTCCATAATCTACGGCAGTCTTCCGGCAGTTCATCTGCCAGACTTACGCATCTGTCGAGCAGTCCTTGAAAGCGTGGACAGGCATTTTTACATTTTGACACATACCACTGAAGCTGTGCGGCGAAACTTTCTGCCGGTCCACACCAGCGAAGTTCCTCACAGGCAGCGTTTCCGCCATCCTTCATCCACTGATGAATCAAAACCCGGGTGACATAATTATAAAACTGTTCGCCCGCATGTTCGTCTTCCTCCTCTCCATACGGAAGCGCGGCTTCAAAATATTCCATAAAGCATTCTCTCATTTCCTTTAAGGATCTGTCCCCATAATACCTGCTTATGTACTGTTCCAGATGCTTTTCCGGCTCCGTTTCCAGAGAGTTCCATAAAGTGGCAGCAAAATCCAGAGGATAGACATGGGGCTTAATATTGGAGCAGTTCACGAGCCACAGCGTTGAAATCCCACAATCATAAGCATGCTTCAGTTCCTTTTTAACAAATTCCATGGGATTCGGCAGCATCGTGAGCACATTGGCAGCCTGAAGATCATAAAAAGAAACGTGATAGTAAACGCCATGTCTTCTGTCGCCCAGCCCTTCACCCGGAAGTGCAGGAACTCGCGGATTATGATTGCCCTGCCTTCTGGATACCATCTTTCCGTAACCGTTATCAGCCCAGATCATAATTACATTATCCGGAAGTTCGATCAGCCCCTGCTGATAAAGCTCCATGGTTTCTCCATACAGATTTGTGCCAAAAACAGGATTCGCAACGTATTTTTTTACCAGGTCATACTGTTCCTGCATAATACTGCTGATCAACTGTCCTCTCTTCTCCGGAGTATCATACTGGGGATCATTCTCCCAGAATGGGGTATCACCCTGGCCTCGGAAGCCAAGATTCCAGATGATTTTATGATTCATCTGTCTCTTTATTCCTTCCTCCCAAAGACCTCGGAACAAGTCTGGATACTCTTTGAATGAAGGGGTTTTATCCGGATAAGCCCGCAGGAACATCTCTGCCCCCAGGGGTTCCGCATGGTGTTGGGTAAGCCACAATCCCATGTCTCCCGCAAGACCGGCATATTTTTTTGAATTGCTGTCCGTTCCCGGAATCACCGTATTGCCGCCGCAGCGCAGCAGCGCTTCAAACGCCATTTCCCACGGATAGGCTGCATCTTTCTCCGCGTCCCAGTGGCTGATCAAAACCTCGTCGTTAATAAACCAGCCCCGGTAAGCGACCGGCTTTTTTTCTGAATGGTATTTTTTAAATAAAATGGGTATTTCTTTTTGTTTTACGAATCTCTGATCATTCCAGAACCAAAACGGAAGTATTTGCAGGCAGTGCTCACTAATGTAGATCAGTGCATAAATGAAGCCCAGTTCCTCCGAGGCCGTAATTGTCACCTTTCTGTTATTTTCTACATAAATATCATATTCTTCTGCCGCCAAATCCCCCTTTTTCAAGCATATCTTTCCTGATTCTGCTCTCTCCGTTCCTTCATCTGCTGGTTCCAGCACCATCGAAAGATCCCGGTAAAAACGTGATACTGCACGCCGGACAGGTTCACTCTTTAATTCCGCATCGATTGTGACGTCCCTGTTCAATATAAAAAAATCATTCTGCATATCCATAATCTCCTCTTCCCTTGCTTTTTATTTCTTAATTTTAATCCTTCTTATTAACAAAGAAAATGATCTTTTCCTATATTCTTACTGAAAAAAAGCGACTTTTTATCAGAGAATCCGCTCCAAGGAAATACTACTGACTCTTTACATTTAAAAATTTAATTACAGTTTCATATATAAAGTCTGTTTTTTCCAAATAACCTATCGGTATTCTCCATTCATATTTTAACGAAAAGTGTTAAACTTAGTTTATCACCAAACGAAAACCCGAATATGAGGAGGAATTTATTATGGAACATAAATTTATAACATTTCAGAACACCAAGCAGATCCTGCAGTTTGTTAATCTGGTAAGCAAACTGGATTTCGATGTGGACGTAAAATACGGAAGCCGCATAGTTGACGGAAAATCCATCTTGGGAGTGCTGTCTCTGGCTTCCTTTAAAACAGTCGAAGTAATCTTTCATTCTGTTACTGACTGTATTGCACAGTTAGATGAACTATTTGAACTGGCATCGTAATACTGCTTTACAAAATACTATGACAACGGGTGAACATTATATGGAAATGCAGACTTTAAAGGGGCATTGTAAAACAGATGGGCTATTCATCTATTTTATAATGCCCCTTTAACATATTTGGCAGTTACAAAAAATCCTTAAAATTATAGCATTGACTGGTCTACATAAAAAGACTATCCTGAATGAATATCAAAGATCAATAATCTTTGGGTACCCGGATCTTATATGAGAAGTGAGCGATAACTTTTCGTCCCTTTTACTCTGCCTGTAGCAAAATACTCTATCCTGTCTTGTTTCGCCCAGTCTTTCAGTGTACTGCATACCGCTTCCACTTCCCACGCCTGATTAGAAAAGATTCGCACGGCTACGTCTCCCGAAGCGGTTCTCGTCACACCTCCGCACACATATGGAAGCCCCTCCACGTATTCCCGAAAACGTGTCAGCAGCTCGTCACTTATTCCCATGTGAAACAAAAGAAGACTGGCCATGTGGGAATATCCTTCAAACAAGCCGATTCCCTCCATCATTGTCTCCGGCGGATTAAAACGACATTTTTCCCGGTAAAGCAGTTTTTCCTGTTGCCAGATACGGATGCCAGAGTGATAGAAACGGTAAGAAAACCGTTCCCCTCTGGCTGCGCGCCCACAGGCCATGATCTCCTGCCAGATCAGACTGCTGCTGTCATCCTCCAGCACAATATCCGTTGACGCCTTGAACGCGGAATCAGCAAAAGGAATCACAGGCATTGGACTGTAATCCAGAAAACTGCCGGCTCCTACTGTCAGGCGGATATTCCGGACTGCATATCCATCTCCCATTTTGTGGATCTTTTCGAATGACTGTGACGTACATTCCAGACTGGCTCCCCTTTCTGTACAGATGGAAATTTCCTGTACATCGCCCTCCATGATACCGGCCGACGCCATGAGCATCATAATCTTCATACCACCGTTTTCCTGCTCAAACGGCGTCATAACCTTGAAGGGCGCAGTAAATCCAAGTTCCTTTAAGTAGGTTTTCCCCTCCTTTGCAGAAGCGCTTATATTTAACACAGAAGTTCTGCCAAATGCATTTTTCCCGCTGTCTCCAGTGTTCTCCTTACTGAAATCCGTCTTCAAACAGAACACTTCGCTTGATCCATTTAACAATCTGATCCACCCCTTCATCTCCCCGGATATTGGTAAATACAAACGGCCTCGTTCCACGCATCTTTTTTGAATCCCGCTCCATCACCTGGAGACTGGCTCCTACCAGCGAAGCCAGATCTATCTTATTGATAACCAGTAAGTCAGAACGCGTGATCCCAGGCCCTCCTTTTCGTGGTATTTTATCGCCTTCTGCCACATCAATAACGAATATTGTCGCATCCGCTAACTCCGGGCTGAAGGTGGCAGACAGATTATCTCCTCCACTCTCTATGAAAATGATCTGTATGTCCGGAAATTTACCCATCATCTCGTCCACAGCCTCCAGATTCATGGAGGCATCCTCCCGGATAGCCGTATGAGGGCATCCTCCTGTCTCCACACCGATAATGCGCTCCTGAGGCAGGATGCTGTTCTTACAAAGGAACTGTGCATCCTCCTTCGTGTAGATATCATTGGTGATAACTCCGATACTGTAATCGGAGGCCATTTTTCTCGTCAGAATCTCAATCAGAGCAGTCTTTCCCGAGCCCACGGGGCCTGCCACTCCTATTTTTACATACTTCATCTTTTTCCTCCCTGTCTCTCCCGGCGTTTTCTTCCCTGAGTCCTCTCCTGATAGTTTCTCTCGCAGCGTCCCTTTCCTGGTATATTATGACATATAGAGCCTTGAGTATAATCCCTCATGCTGCATGCACCTGATTTCAAATCCAGGAGCCGACGCACCGAAATCTTCTTCTGTCAGCGTGTCCAAGCGTTCCATAACCTTCCGGAATATATCCTGGCATCCATATAAAAGCTTTTGGCCAGAAGTCTGGCTTAATGGTATGGCTTTCACACAATTGGTCACCATAGCGGAAGTCTGTCCGTACAAATAATGTTCCAGTGTCTCTTCCTGTCCGATTCCATGAGCGGCGCAGTAAGTTCCATATGCAATCACATGATTTTTCAGCCCGCCTTCCCGGACATACCGTGCGAATATACTCTTCTCGCACGGTGCAGCCAGGGCCTGCACCGTTTTCACGAATCGGGATCCCATCTTCTCACCTGCCTGCCGCACCTCCATAGGCGTTCTCTGTGCCGTAATACACTGATCCAAAAGAAGGAGTGCCTCCAGGTTCTCCATGTCCCCTGCAGCCCAAGCGAACCGTACCGCCAAAAGTTCATTTTGGCAAAAGCTGTACAACAGCATATTTTCAATATACTGCGCGGCAGTCTCTTCGCTGTTCACCATATTTTTCTGAATATACGTTTCCAGGCCATAGGAATGCGAATAACCGCCGATAGGAAACAACGCATCATTAAGCTGAAGCAACAGATACCGTTTCTCCTGTTTCATCATCCGCATCCACCCTCCTTACCAAATTTGCATTTCAAAATTTTCCTGTTAATGTGTGTGACTGCTCACCTTGCTTGAAATACTCCGGTCAAAATCCAGCTTTCTGACATCACTCCAGACAGTGACTCCATGAAGCTTCGAAAGCAGTACCAGAGTCGGTTCATTGTACGGGGTAATAAACTGGAGTTTTGTATCTCCCCACATCAGCGCCGCATGCTTATTTCCAATCTCATAACAGACCTTGCATGCCATACGGGCATGATCCTCCCTCACATCGATAACGATGACCTCGCAGGGGGGAACACATACCGTAATCACCGTATCCCCCTCCCGGTACAGTACATCGCCATCCCTCAGTCCTCTCGTCAGGATCTCCGTGCCAAGACGGATTCCAATCTCCCTGTCACCTTTTGTCGTTTTCTGGTTAATCCGCTTATATGCCTCATGCCATTCGATCTCCACCTCGTCTCTGAAACAACCGGAAAATTCCTTATCTTTTACATTACCCAAAATCTCCTCACATACAATCATATACTCTGTTCTTCCTTTCTCTCCTGCTGTTTAAAACAGGGAATACATCTGGGTGAGCGGCAGCCTCTCCGCCGGTTCGGATGTCAGTTTCACTCCATCCGCCCTCACTTCGTACGTCTCAGGATCTACAAAGATCTCTGGCGTCAGATCGTTGAGCTTCATGTCTTTCTTTGTAATCGTCCTGGTACAGTGAACCGGGAGTACCTGTTTTTCAAGTCCCAGCTTTTCCTTAATTCCGCTGTCATAAGCCGCCTGTGACACAAAGGTGGCGCAGGTTCGGTATTTTGCCTTTCCGTGGGCACCGAACATGTGCTGGTACATCACTGGTTCCGTCGTCGGAATGGACGCATTGGCATCCCCCATTTTTGAGGCGATGATCATGCCTCCCTTAATGATAATATCGGGCCTCACTCCAAAAAATGCCGGATTCCACAGGACTAAATCAGCCATCTTGCCCGTTTCAACAGAACCTGTGTAATCGGAAATTCCATGGGTAATGGCCGGATTAATCGTATATTTTGCGATATAACGGCGGATTCTTAAGTTGTCGCTTCCCTCTTTATCTCCAGGAAGCGGCCCTCGTTCCCCCTTCATCTTATGTGCCGTCTGCCACGTTCTGGTGATGACCTCTCCGATGCGCCCCATTGCCTGAGAATCAGAGCTCATCATACTGAATACCCCCATATCGTGAAGCACATCCTCTGCAGCAATCGTCTCTGGTCTGATCCTGGAATCGGCAAACGCCACATCCTCAGGGATGTTCTTATCAAGATGGTGGCAGACCATCAGCATGTCGAGATGCTCATCCAGCGTATTGACCGTAAACGGCATGGTCGGGTTGGTGGATGACGGAAGCACATTTAACGCTCCAGCCGCACGGATGATATCGGGCGCGTGGCCTCCTCCCGCCCCTTCCGTATGGTATGTATGAATCGTACGGCCGCCGATGGCCGCCAGCGTGTCTTCCACACAACCGCCTTCATTCAGCGTATCCGTGTGGATGGCTACCTGCACATCGTATTCGTCGGCCACGCTTAGGCAGTGGTTGATCACAGCCGGAGTGGCCCCCCAGTCCTCATGAATCTTTAACCCCATAGCTCCCGCCTCTACCTGTTCTCTCAGCGGTGCCTCGTCGGAGCAGTTTCCCTTTCCCAGGAATCCCAGATTCATGGGGTATTCCTCCGCCGCCTCCAGCATCCTGTGAATATTCCAGGGTCCCGGCGTACACGTTGTGGCATTGGTTCCATCCGCAGGTCCGGTACCGCCTCCGATCATGGTGGTCACTCCGGAGAACAAAGCGCAGTCGATCTGCTGAGGGCATATAAAATGAATATGGGAGTCAATTCCTCCCGCCGTTACGATCAGTCCTTCCGCCGCCAGCGCCTCTGTCGAAGCCCCCACCGTCATTTCAGGTGTTACTCCGTCCATGATATCGGGATTGCCAGCTTTGCCAATTCCTGCTATTTTTCCATCTTTTATTCCGATATCAGCCTTATAAATTCCCGTATAATCAATAATAAGCGCGTTGGTCAATACCAGATCCAGATCTCCCCCGGCGCTGGTTGTTAGTACGGACTGTCCCATCCCGTCCCTTATGGTTTTACCTCCGCCAAATTTTATTTCATCCCCATATCTCGTATAATCCTTTTCCACCTCTGCATACAGATCCGTATCTGCCAGCCGTATCCGGTCGCCTGCCGTAGGACCGTACATCATCGCATACTGTTTTCCGCTTATCCGATAACTCACCTATTTTCTCCTTTCCGCTTTTCCTCTCGTCAAATCATTACAGCCGTAAACCAGTTTCTTTCCACCCAGTTCCACCAACTGTACCTTCTTTTCCTCCCCCGGTTCAAACCGTACAGAGGTTCCGGAAGGGATATCAAGTCGAAAGCCAAATGCTTCGTCCCGGTCAAATTTCAGCAGTTTGTTCACCTCAAAGAAATGGAAATGAGAGCCAACCTGAATCGGCCGGTCCCCGATGTTTGCAACCGTCACGCTCTTTGACTCCCTGCCCTCATTTAATATAATATCTCTGTCCTGTGTTATTACTTCACCAGATTTTCTGTCCGTCCGTTTCGATATTCCCGGCCCAATCGGATTATGAACAGTTACCAGCTTCGTCCCGTCGGGAAACGTAGCCTCTACCTGCACCGCCTCCACCATATCCGCAACTCCGTCCATCACATCATCCGCATTTAAAATACCGCGGCCTTTCTCCATCAGTTCCGTCACGCTTCTGCCGTCCCTGGCCAGTTCCAGAAGTTCAGAGCTTAGGTAAGCCACAGCCTCCGCGTAATTAAGTTTCAATCCTCTGCTGCGCCGCTCCTTCGCCAGATTACCAGCCAGATGAAGCATCAGCTTTTCTTCTTCCTTCGGCGTAAGCCTCATAATCATTCCTCCTGTCTTTCCTCTTTTTAAGTCAGCCCTGTCGGCTGCCGGCGTCGCTTTTCTTACAGTGACATGGTCGCCTGCAGCCGCTCCTGATCAAGCGAATCCGGCTCACCGTCCATTATAATTCTTCCATTTTCCATGACATAGCAGTAATCCGCTATCTCCATGACAAACTCTAAATACTGTTCCACAATCAGGACAGCCATACGGGTTTTAAGCCCGGTAATCACGCGTCCGATCTCCTGAATAATGGAAGGCTGGATTCCTTCCGTAGGCTCGTCGAGTATCAAAATCTTTGGTTCTGCAACCACGGCCCGGGCGATTGCCAGCTGTTGCTGCTGGCCGCCAGATAAATCCCCGCCTTTTCGGTTCAAAAACTCCTTTAATATTGGAAATGTTTCGAAAATAAAATCGGGAATCACCCCTTTCCCATTCTTTGCTTCCAGGCCCAGAAGAATATTTTCCTCTACAGTAAGCTGTGGAAAAATCTCCCTGCCCTGGGGAACGTAACCGATTCCTCTCTTGGCCCGCTCATAGGAAGGCAGGTGGATCACCGGCTTTCCATCGAGAAGGATTTCTCCCTCTGGCGTCTTCACCAGACCCATAACAGCTTTTAAAGTGGTGGTTTTTCCTGCCCCGTTTCTGCCCACCAGACAGGTGACCCGGCCAACCGGCGCTTCCAGGCTTACATGGCGCAGCACCATACCATCGCCGTAGGCTGCATAGAGGCCTGCCAGTTCAAACGCCGCTTTATTCTCCAGTTCTGTTCTATCCATAATTTCACCTTTCCTCTCAGCTCCTGCCCAGATAAACATCGATCACCTTCTGATTCTGCTGTACCGATTCCATTGTACCCTCATCCAGAATAGATCCTTCATGAAAGACAGTGACCGTATCCGATACATCCCTGGCAAACTGCATGTCGTGCTCCACTACGATAATGGAACACTCCTTTTTGATATCCAGAAGCATTTCGGCTGTTTTTTCCGTTTCCTTGCGCCCCATGCCTGCCACTGGCTCATCGAGAAGCATAAGCTTCGGTCTGGCCGCCAGAAGCATACCGATCTCCAGCCACTGTTTCTCGCCGTGGGATAAGCTTCCCGGATATTTAAACCGCTTATCCGCCAGTCCGATGAATTCCAGAACATGGTTCATGTAATCCTGCTTTTCTTTTGACAGTTTTCGGAAGGTAGTGGAGTAAAGGGAATGGCGTCTTGCCACCGCCAGTTCCATATTTTCCTCAATGGTAATACCCTGGAACACACTGGGGGCCTGGAATTTCCTGCCGATTCCCAAATCTGAGATAGCGTATTCCTTCATTTTTGATACATCTTTCGTGCCATTTTCACCATGGAAGATAATATGGCCTCCACTTACACGGTTTTTTCCGCAGATAGCATCAAGAATCGTCGTTTTTCCGGCACCGTTGGGTCCGATAAAGAACCGGACCTCATTCTTTCCGACCTCCGTGGAAACATGTTTAACCGCCTTAAAATCACCGAACTGAATGCTCACATCTTCGATAGTCAGCACCGGAGCTTCCTCCGGTGTCATGAGGACTTCCGCCTGTGTCATATGCTTTCCCTCCCTTTCTTCATGATGCCGTCCGCCCGTTCTTCTTTGCAGAAGCAGGATAAGCCTCCCGATCTTCCATCAATTCCGGCCGTTCTTCCCGGCGCCTCTTCACCGCATTCCGGATCCGACCCGGTACTTCTTTTAAGGATACAAACCCACCCGGAAGCCACAGAATCACAACGACAAACAGAATTCCTATAAAATACGACCACAGCTCCGGGAAATTCTCACTCGCCAGGGTCTTAAACCCATTTACGGCCAGTGCTCCAAGTATGGGGCCTGCCAGCGTTCCTTTGCCTCCGATGGCCACCCATATAATCATTTCCACAGATGGGACAATCCCTACCTCTGCTGGAGAAATGATTCCCACCTGCCCCACATACAGCATACCAGCCAGCCCTGCGATCATGGCTGAGAGTGCATAGACAAACACCTTATATTTTGCCGTATTGTATCCGGCAAATCCGGCTCTGTTCTCGCCGTCACGGATAGCGATAAACACTTTACCAATCCGGCGGCCCGTCAGGAATCTGCATAAGCCATATACAGCAATCAGGCAGGCCAGTGTGACATAAAACATGGTAATCTTTGTCAGCGGTTCATTGATATTGCGTCCGAAAATCGTTTTAAAATCCGTCAGGCCGTTAGAGCCGCCTGTAAATGCCTGGCTGCCGACCAGCAGTGTACTCATGATCAGTGCCATAGCCTGTGACAGGATGGAAAAGTAAACTCCCTTAATCTTGTTATTGAAGGTCAGATATCCCACAAGGACTGCCAGTGCCACGGGCACCAGAAGCGCCATGGTGATAGCAAATGCCGGATTTCCAAACAGCTGCCAGACAAATGGAAGCTGCGTCACCCCGCTCCACGTCATAAAATCAGGCAGACCGCCGCTGGCCTCCATCTTTAAATACATGGCCATACAGTATGCTCCCAAGCCAAAATAGACACCATGGCCCAGACTCAGGATACCGGTATAGCCCCAGATCATATCGAGCCCGATGGCTATAATGGCAAAACACATATATTTTCCAAACAGTCCCACACGGAACATGGACATGCAAAAGGGCATGACGGCGAGAACCAGAAATATAAGCAGCGCCAGAACTGTCGTACCCTTGATTTTTTTCCTTTGATTCATACCTGTGCCTCCTGTTTTGATTCAAACACCCTCTAGTCTTCCAGTGCCCGGTTCTGTACCGCAAAGATTCCTTTGGGCCTGAACTGAAGCAGGACGATGACACACGCGAAGATGAGCACCTTGCCGATGGAAGCGCTGGTCAAAAATTCGAACGCTGTCTGTCCGATTCCAATAAATCCGGCTCCCAGCACAGAACCTAAGATACTTCCCGCGCCGCCTACAACAACAGTCATAAAAGTATCCACAATATAATTCGTTCCCAGTGTCGGCCCGATAGCGCCGATCCATGTCAGTGCACAGCCGGCCAGTCCGGCCAGCCCTGATCCGATAGCGAATGTCATGGAGTCAATCCGTTTCGTATTCACCCCAAGGCTGGCGGCCATCTCGCGATTCTGCATGACCGCTCTGATATTCCGCCCCTGCCTCGTCTTATACATCAGCACATAAACTCCGGTAAGGCAGCACACGGCAATCAGCAAGATGAAAATTCTCTTCATGGGAAGCGCCACCATCCCGGATATCCGGATGGTTCTCTCCAAAAATGCAGGAGCCTTTACCCCTACATTGGGGGAGCCGAAGATACTCCTGGCCGCCTGCTGTAAGATCAGACTGATTCCCCAGGTGACCAGAAGGCTGTCTGCCGCCCTCCCGTACAACCTGCAGATCACCAGCCGCTCCAGCACATAGCCCAAAGACGCAGCCGCCAGAAACGAAAGGATAATTGCCACGATACAGTAGACATCAAACACTTGCGACGGGAAATACGCCTGAAATATATTCTGCACCACATACGCCGTATAGGCGCCGATCATGATGAATTCGCCGTGAGCCATGTTAATGACCCCCATAAGCCCAAAGGTAATGGCGAGTCCCAGCGCGGCCAGCAGGAGAATTGAGCTTACGCTGATTCCGTTAAACAGCTGCATTAAAAACAGTTCCATACATTTCCTCCCATCTCATGTTACCGGACACACTTCCGGCATTTTAGCATCTACTGTGCTCCGGCAAGACCTGACGCCCAGTCATACCCCTTTAAATATGGATCTGGCTTCACCGGCTCCGGTGTACTCCACACTTCATCAATTAAGCCTTCTTCGTTGATCTTTCCGATGCGTACCGGCTTATAGATATGCTGATTTTCTCCGTCAATTGTAATTGTTCCCTCCGGCGCTTCTATGGATATGCCTGCCGCTGCTGCTTTTACGGAATCTACATCAGTGGAACCAGCCGCTTCCACTGCCGCCGCCCATAAATATACCGCATCATAACCGGCTTCAATGGGATCATCTGTCACACGGTCCGTGCCGTATTCCGCTTTGTATGCTTCCACAAATTTCTTGTTCTCCGGTGTATCGGTGGTCTGATAATAATTCCATGCCGTGAGATGGCCCTCCAGATAGGAGGCTCCGATACCCGCTGCCTCTTCCTCTGCGATAGATACGGACAGAGTCTGAATCTGTTCCGGAGTTAATCCTGCATCCTTAAATTGTTTGAAAAACGCAACATTGGAATCTCCGTTTAGTGTATTAAAGATAAAATCAGGCTCTGCCTGTTTAATTTTGCTTAAGATCGTCGTGTAATCCGTATGGCCCATGGGCGTGTACTCCTCTCCCACAACCTCCATCCCCAGCGACTCTGCCTGTTTTTTTACAATGGAATTGGCAGTACGCGGGAATACGTAGTCTGATCCCAGTAAAAATACTTTCTTTCCATAATTTTCATTCATATACTCAATAGCCGGCACGATCTGTTGATTTGGCGCCGCACCGATATAAAAGATATTCGGAGAAGACTCCATGCCTTCGTACTGAACCGGGTACCACAAAAGTCCGTTATTGCTTTCAAATGTCGGTAGAACCGCCTTTCTGCTGGCTGATGTCCAGCAGCCAAATACTGTAGCCACCTTGTCATTTAACAGAAGTTTCTCCGCCTTTTCCTTGAATGTGGCGTTATCCGAAGCCCCATCCTCAACCACAGGAACAATCTGTTTTCCAAGAACGCCTCCGGCGCTATTGATCTCTTTAATAGCCAGCAGTTCCGCATCCCTTACAGAGGTTTCACTGATTGCCATGGTACCGCTTAGAGAATGGAGGATTCCCACCTTGATGGTTTCTCCTGCGGAAGTCGTAACCGCTGCCGTTGTGGAATCACTCTCCGCTTCCGCCGCCTGTGGTTCTGCCTGACTGCTTTCCGCAGCGGAATCTGCCGCTGTTGTCTGACTTCCTATCTCCGACATCGCACCGCCGCTGCACCCCGCCAGTGAAACTGCAGTCACCGCCGTTACTGCCAAAGCTCCTAATTTCTTCCATAAAGTCTTTCTCATTCTTTGTCCTCCTTATTGATTCTGCCTGTACAACAGGAAAAAGCTGTCGGTCTCCCGTACCGGGAGTTTACCGACAGCTTCGTCTGCTCTTACTTATCCATATTTTCTTGTGTGATCTAAAACATGGATATATCATAGCGGATTTTTTTAAAGAAAAAAACCTTACAAATCCGGTATTACACATGACAAATCCGGAAATCACTGAGCAAGCGTGAAATCAGTCAGGTCGAAATTCCAGAAAAATGCCGGGCCTTCTCACACCACATCTCCGTATTTCCTATAATATGCCGGAGTACATCCTGTATAGTTCTTGAACAGCCGGGTAAAATAGTCCACAGTCGTATACCCCAGTTCTTCACCAATTTCGTACACTTTCTTATTCGTGTCTTTTAAAAGTCGTTTGGCATACTCCATTTTTACCCGCATACAGTATTCCGACATGGTAATTCCGATTTTGCCCCGAAATTGCTTTGCCAGATAATCCTTGCTGAATCCCATCTCCTCAGCGACAATATCCTGAATATGTTCCTGCAAAACACTCTCACTGATTATGGTGGTAATCCGTACCATCATACTGTCTGGTTTCTCCAGATGGTAACGGTCGATCAGATACCGAAGTTCCTGAAGTACCCGCTCCACATCCGTCAATACACGTTCTCCAATACAGACATCCATCTTATCGAGTACCGGTATCCACGGTGCCTGTTTTCCCATATACTCCAGCACCAGTTCCAGTTGTTTCTCCAGGGTCGCCCGAACTTTTAATGTCTGTCCCTGGAAACGCAACTCTTCGCCTTTTATTATCTCAGCTGCAATGCCCCCTGTCGTCTCCGTCACTTCCAGAAGCTTGTGATACAGCATTTCAGTCTGCCTGTCCCCATTCTGTTCCAGATAGTTTCTGGCAATCTCCAAAGCCTCCTCCATCTTTTCACAACTGTAGGGCTTTTCTATGTACTCCAGAGCCCCCAGCCGCATCCCCTCTTTCGCATAAGCAAAATCGCTGTAGGTACTGGCAAGAATTACAGGCATCTCATATCCCCGCCGCTTCATCTGGCGACAGAGTTCCAGCCCATCCATAACTGGCATACGGATGTCTGTGATCACCACATCGTATGTTTTCTGTGCCATCAGCGCCAAAGCCTCCTTCCCGTTGCCGGCCTCACCGGCCACCGAGAAATCTGACTGTTTCCAGAAATGGTATTTCGACACTAAAAATCTGATTGCCTCATCGTCTTCAACAAACAGTATCCGGTACATATACTGCTCTCCTTTCTGCAAATCATACTTTTATCCGCTGCAGAATCATTTCATAGTCAAACCGCAGCAGCGCTCTCTCCAGCTGCTCCGCACAGCCGCGTCCAAAGGCAGAGATAAAGACCTCCCGGTTGTCGCTCCACAACTCCTCCGCCGCAAAATCAGCCCGCTCCACCATGCCATACCATTCTTTGATTAAGTCTTTCTGCAGCTCACCGGAGAATCTTATGACTTCATTAAGGCTGATTTCTTCCATATTCTTCTGATTTTCCTCAAACTTCATGCAGGCACTTTCCGAGACTTCAACTGGCATTTTCCCAATCGGTTCCTCATTCAGTTTCTTATTCATATCTCCAATCAAATCCTTAACCAGCTTCTCAATCCGGCATACCCTCTCCTTTAATTCTCCTTTGACAAGCTCTTCTCCTTTCAGTTCATCTTCCAATCTTTCACAGGCCTTTGACAGCGGCTCCGCCCCGATAGCGCCGGACGCCCCCTTTAATGCATGCAGTAGTGCATAAATTTCTTCACTATCACCTTTTTCTGCCAAATCCATCAGCTTTTTTCCATCCCGGCCGTGTTCCTCCGCAAACATTTCAGTCACCTGCCGGTAAAGCAATTCATTTCCACCCAGCCTCCCAATTCCAAGTTCCACGTCAAGGCAGGATGGTGATATGTATGTTTTCAATACCTTTTCCAGTTCGGCCAGACTGATTGGCTTCATCACCACCTCCTCCATACCGTATGCAAGTGCTCTTTCTCTTATCTGTGCCTTCCCATCGGCTGTTAACGCAATAATAGGACATTGAAAAGTTTTTAAACTACGAATCCTCCCAGCCGCCTCATATCCACTCATTCCCGGCATGCGCAGATCCATAAAAATCAGGTCGAAATGCCTTTCAGATGCCATGCGGACCGCTTCCTCCCCGCTTTCCGCCTCCATAACTGCAACTCCCAGTACAGCAAACAGCTCCTTCTGAATCCTGCGGTTGATCCGGTTATCATCTACAAGCAATACCAAAGCCCGGCAAAAATCCCCTTTTTTTGGTCCGCCTATCTTCATCGGAATCCTCGCCGTAAAAGCGCTGCCTTTTCTCCAGCAGCTCTCCACTGTCAAGCTACCCCTCAAAAGTCCGGCAGTCCGTTGGCAGATCGCAAGCCCCAGCCCCGTTCCTGCTACTGGAGCGCTCTCCTCCTTACTCCCACGCTCAAACGCCTCGAAAATCCGTTCTTCATCTTCCTTTTTTATTCCTCTACCTGTATCTTCCACACGCAGAACCAAAACGCCTTCATCCTCCGTACCTTTCTCCCATAAAAGTTCCGCATGCACCAGGCCTTCATCCGTAAACTTTATTGCATTCGAAATCAAATTTCCTGCAATCAGCCGAAATTTTCCTTCATCTGCTAATACCTGCTCCGGAACTTTGTCATCTGCCTCAACTGAAAATTCAAGCCCCTTTTCCACCGCCAAACAGCAGAAACTGTTTTCAAGATCCTTCGCCGCCTCTCTTAGGCTCCACTCTGTCTCCTGTATTTCCATTTTCTTCTCCAGACTTGCATAATCAAGAAGTTCATTAACCATATCCAGAAGCTGTTTCGAAGCTGTCTCCATACAGGCCAGATATTCTCGCTGTTTTTCATTTAATCTCGTTTGTTTAAGCAGCGTTTCACATCCGATTACCGAATTCAGAGGAGTCCTGATCTCATGGCTGACAGATGCCAGAAATTCGTCTTTAGCCTTCATAGCCTCCGCCATCCGACAATACATATTCAAAACAGACTGCCCCAGCCTGTAAATTTCTGAAATTCCATCAGGTTTTAACTCCGCTGCTCTTCCTTCCTCAAGACACATCTGATAGGCAAGCGCCGGATATATAGTTCCGCGATAGCAGAAAAAAGCATATAAAAGGAACAAAAGCATAGAGGCTCCCTGTAACCCCCACAACATGACAAGAGCGCGGTCCGTTCTTCTCCTCGTTGCCGCCAGCTCCTCGTTCATCCGTTTAACAGCAGATTCCATAAACTCCGAAGCGTACTGGTCGATAACCTTCTTCTCCCCCGCATACCGATCTCCGCATAGCAGAGATATGGCTTCCATACGTTTTTCTTCCGGAGTCATAGCCGCCTCCACGACATTCAGAACATAAGTCTGGACCTCCAAAGGCAGCACTTCCTCATTCTCCCCCTTCCCATCCGCGGCCAGGCGCATAGCCCGCGTCTCCAGATAAATAAGTAGATCCGAATTTTTCTTTGCTGATTCGACCAGTCTCATGTCTCTGTCATCCAGTCCCAACTCACCTAAACGCTTTACAACCCCGTCCCGTCGTTTTCCCGAATGCACCTCTTCCCAATATCTTTCCAGACATGAGTTATCCCCAGTAACCGCATACAACCTTGCCTGTTCTGACAAGTAATCCGCAGCTTCTTTTAATTCCTCACACAGTTTTCCGCATCGATCTCGTTTAGCAGCCACCCGTACCTCGGCAGCCACCGACCGCTTAACATTCCACGTGCTGATAATCATGGCCAGCACCACAAAAATCAGTGCAGCCGCTCCTATACAATTCATAATCTTCTGATTAAAACGAAATTTTCTTTTCATTTATATCCTCTGTTTCTACTGTTTTCCAAAAAATATTCAGGAATGGCTTTTACGAATTTTGTGAACATGGTATACTATGAGCACTGGGTACACCCCCTCACGAACCTGATTCGAACTATCCCAACCACTTGGTCAGGTCTTTTATGAACTTAGTGCAAACGGTATAATATAAGCAAAAAAGTACGGAGGCAATAAATATGGAAGAATCTGCTGTCATTCTCATTGTTGACGATATGCCGGAACAACTGCGGATCACGGCATCACTCCTGAAAGAACACGGCTATTCAGTCCGGGCGGCAATAAGCGGATCTGCTGCGTTACACCTGGTAGAGCGTGAAATCCCCGATCTTATTCTGCTGGATATCCACATGGATGATATCGATGGCTTTACCGTCTGCCAAAAGCTGCGGTCCAGTTCCCGGTACGAAGATACGGCCATCTTATTCATGACAGCCTCCGGGGACCATGACAGCCTCCAAAAAGGGTTTGAAGCCGGTGCCCAGGACTATATTATAAAACCATGCCATGCTTCCGAACTACTGGCCAGAGTCAGCACTCACGTCCAGATCGTCACACAGGCCCGCCGCTTAAAAGCCGCCTACCAGGAGATGGATCAGTTCTGTCACAGTGTCTCCCACGATTTGAAGTCTCCGGTTCAGGTAATGAAACAGCTGACAGGCTGTCTGCGTGAAGAGCTTTTCTCTTCCCCCACAGGTATCGCCGAAGGCACAGAAGCAATCCTGTCCCGCCTCGATGAAAAATGCATTCAGATGGAAAGCATGATCGGGCGTCTTCTTGATTTTTCACAGATGACAACAGTCAAATACCATCCGGAACTTCTGGACGCAGCAGCCATGATCCGTGAAATCTTTGAGGAGCTGTCCAGCCTTGAGCCAGACCGCGTCATCCTCCTGTCCGATTCCCAGTTTGCCTGTCCGCCCATTCCGGGAGATCCCACTCTCCTCAGACTGCTGTTTCAGAATATTATAGGAAACGCTGTTAAATTCACAAAAGGCCGTGATCCAGCGGTTATCACCATCTCTGCCCGCCAGACCTCCTCCCACACTCTTCTGGAAGTGAAAGATAATGGTACCGGATTTGATATGACTGACTCCGGCCGCCTTTTTCGTGTATTCGAACGTCTTCATACCCAGGCAGAATACGAGGGAACCGGCGTCGGTCTTGCCATTTCAAAGCGAATCATGGAAAAGCACGGCGGTACCATTTCCATCATTGGAAAAAAGGGGAAAGGAGCAACCGTAACCTTGAAATTTCCAGTAAAACTTACACCTTTATTCTCTTCCAGTCGGACCCCTTAAAAGAAAAAGCAGGGCATTCAACGTTATCATTCGCCGTTGAATGCCCTGTTTCCTTCTGTATTATTGATGAGTATACCTGAATACTAATGAACGGAATACCTTATTAAATGCTCATAGTATACACGATGGGTTAAAAAACTTCAATGCTTTTATATGAAACCCCCTTATTAACTACTAAAATTTCATTTATGTGATATGTTTTATTACATTGTATTTTCTTTTATGTATGTTATAATATACAAAAGAATTATTAATTAGGCACTTGAAAGAAGGAAGCATGACAACACCAACTGAAATGATTGGAATGATGTTAGGACAAATTGAGCGGGGACAATCTTCCCCAACAATCAACACTCTCTGGAAAATAGCCACCGGTCTGAAAATTCCGCTCTCACTTCTATTGGAGGAGCAATCATCAGAATATACCATTGCTGCCGCAGAGGAGCAAAACGTCATACTTGAGGATAACGGGCGAATGAAGGCCTACCCCATATTTGCTTATGATCCAATCCGTAGTGTTGAATCCTTTTACATTACCTTTGAGCCAGACTGTAAGCATACGTCAGATAAACATAATGACGGTGTAGAGGAACAGGTTTTTGTCCTGCATGGCAGTTTGCAGCTTGTTTTGAACGGAAAAACAATTATCGTAACAGAAAATCAGGCAATCCGTTTTCACGCAGACATCCCCCACGAATACAACAATCCCTTTGCTGATAGCTGCACCGTTTATGATATGATCTTCTATTCCAAAAATGAAAAGTGAGGCATTCCAAAATGTATGAATTAATTCAGGTGGGAACAAATAGTTATTATATCCAGAGCCCGGCCAAAATAGGACTTTATGTAGAGAATGAGAAGGATGTTTGTTTGATTGACAGCGGAAATGACAAGGATTCCGGGCGAAAGGTACGCCAAATTCTGGAAGCACATAATTGGCGGTTAAAAGCAATTTACAACACTCATTCTAACGCTGACCATATAGGAGGCAACAAATATCTGCAGGGACAGACCATGTGCAAAATCTATGCTCCGGGTATTGACTGCGATTTTACACGCCATCCGCTTTTAGAACCATCTTTCCTCTATGGAGCGTTTCCCCCAAAGGCTTTACGGCATAAGTTCCTTATGGCACAAGAAAGCGATGTAGAATATTTAACAAAAGATAATCTGCCAAAAGGCTTTGAGGTAATCCGATTGCCGGGACATTTCTTTGACATGGTTGGTTACCGTACACCAGATAATGTTATTTTTCTTGCGGATTGCCTGTCGAGCATGGAAACATTGGACAAGTATCAAATTGGGTTCGTTTACGACATTGCTGCATACATCAAGACTCTTGAAATGGTGCAAACATTAAATGCTGAAATGTTTGTACCATCACACGCGGAAGCAACAAACGATATTGCACCTTTAGCACAATATAACATTGACAAGGTTTTAGAAATTGCAAAAAAGATTACAGATCTTTGCAAAGATCCGCTCTGCTTTGAAATGATTTTACAAAAGCTATTTACTGACTACTCGTTAACCATGAATTTTGAGCAGTATGTTCTTGTTGGCAGTACGGTACGCTCCTATCTTGCATGGCTCAACGATACGAATAGAATAAATGCCTGCTTTGAAAACAACATGCTGTTATGGAAAAAGAATAACTGATGAAATACGTTGTTATTAAAGGCCTATAAACAAAAGATAAACAACCTCTTAAGAAGAACAGCCATAACTGTAGCCGCAGCTTACAGTTATGGCTGTTCTTCCTCTTGGAAAGAGCCAATACACCGACATTCTGAATATATTCTTATCCTGCCAATGTCAGCTTCCTAAAGAGTCCCCTACTATAAAGTTTATAACAAATCCGCCAGTGTTTTTTCATAAAAATAGTCATGGACCATTTTATCAAACTCTGACCATAAAGGAAGGGTTTTACATATGGCGGCCCTGCTGCAGGGTTTGGCATCCTTGGAAAGACATGCAACGGTAGCAAGCGAGCCTTCCATTAATTCCAATATCTCACCTACTTTATATTCTTCCGGCTTACGGCAAAGTTTGTACCCGCCCCCACGTCCTCCCAGCCCAATCAGCATCTTTCCTTTGATAAGCTCTTTTACAATGATCTCCAGGTATTTTTTAGAGATTTCCTGCCGCTCTGCCACTTCTTTCAAAGGAATATATCCTTCACCACCATGTTCCGCCAGATCTATCATGACACGAAGAGCATAGCGTCCTTTTGTTGAAATCATACCATACACCGTCCTTTCTGTGATTTATGCCTATTATACCGCAGGGTGAATAGGTAAATCAATAATATTCAAAATTTTTCCAAATCACCTATTGACATAGTAGGCGATTGGTGATACTATAAGCGCATCAGTTTTGAGCTGATCATCAGGAAAGGAGGCGAAAGCAATGACCGGATTCTATACCCTCAAAGTTAATACTGTCATGTGTTGTCGAATGCGAAACTCCCGGGCATATTATATGGCTGGGGTGCGGTTATGCGCAGATTGCAGCATAGCTGACTGCCTCGATACAATGCTTAATTGATCTGTCAGCATATCGTATGCCATTTGCCCGGGAGCTTGTGATGAGCTTCCGGTTTTTTATTTGCTGAAACCGGAACAGCAGCCGATTGAACCGACAAATATAAATCCAAAGGAGATTACAAATATGAGTAAATATAAAAACGAATACAAATTTGAAACCCTGCAGCTCCACGTTGGACAGGAGCAGGCCGATCCTGCCACCGGTTCCAGAGCAGTTCCCATTTATCAGACCACCTCTTACGTGTTCCATGATTCAGCACATGCCGCAGCGCGCTTTGGGCTTGCAGATGCAGGCAATATCTATGGACGCCTTACAAACTCGACGCAGGACGTACTGGAAAAGCGGCTTGCCGCGCTTGAAGGCGGCGCTGCTGCACTGGCAACTGCATCTGGTGCTGCCGCAATCACCTATACCATTCAGGCTCTGGCACAAGCCGGGGATCATATTGTAGCACAGAAAACAATCTATGGCGGCAGCTATAATCTGCTGGCACACACGCTCCCCCAGTTCGGAGTTACCACAACCTTTGTGGATGCCCATAACCTTGAAGAACTAACCGCCGCCATACGGCCAAATACCAAAGCTGTCTACCTGGAAACGCTGGGAAACCCAAACAGCGATATCCCGGACATTGATACAATTGCAGAGATTGCCCATGCACACGGTCTGCCGCTTGTGATTGATAACACCTTTGGCACCCCATACCTCATCCGCCCGATTGAACACGGCGCGGATATCGTAGTCCATTCTGCCACCAAGTTCATCGGCGGCCATGGCACTACCCTGGGCGGTATCATCGTGGATTCCGGCAAATTTGACTGGAAAGCCAGCGGTAAATACGATCCTATCGCAAAACCCAATCCCAGCTATCACGGTGTCTCTTTTGTGGACGCGGCAGGCCCGGCAGCCTTCGTCACCTATATCCGTGCCATCCTTCTCCGTGATACGGGTGCAACTCTCTCCCCCTTCAACGCATTCCTGCTTCTGCAGGGCGTGGAAACCCTTTCCCTGCGCCTGGAACGTCATGCAGAAAACACGAAGAAAGTGGTGGAATATCTGTCTAATCATTCACAGGTGGAAAAGGTGAATCATCCCAGCCTGCCGGATCATCCCGACCACGCATTGTATGAGAAGTATTTTCCCGACGGAGGGGCCAGTATCTTCACCTTTGAGATTAAGGGCGGCCAGGAAGAAGCCTGGAGGTTTATTGACAATCTGAAAATCTTCTCCCTGCTTGCCAATGTAGCCGACGTAAAGAGCCTCGTAATTCACCCGGCCAGTACCACCCATTCCCAACTCTCCAGGGAAGAGTTGCTGGATCAGGGCATTAAGCCGAATACTATCCGCCTGTCCATCGGCACAGAGCATATTGATGATATTCTCGCTGACTTAGAGAATGGGTTTGCTTCATTATAACAAGTAATAGGAATGAAATTGAGATAGAAGGAGGCGGCTGGCTTGAACTGGGAAATTATCGGGAAATATTTGCCGTTATACCAAAAAGCAGCGGTACTGACAGTAAAAATCGGGTTTATGGGGATAGCGGCCGCCATCATGATTGGGTTACTATGTACCATCATTCAGTATTATAAGATTCCGGTCATCCGCAGGATCGTATCTGTGTACATTGAAATCAGCCGGAACACCCCTCTTATGGTGCAGCTGTTCTTCATCTATTATGGCCTGCCCAAAATAGGTATTCAGACAGATGCCGCTGCGTGCGGTGTTGCAGGACTGGCTTTCCTCGGCGGGAGTTATATGTCAGAAGCATTTCGCAGTGGGATTGAGGCGGTTGCGCCAATCCAGGAGGAAAGCGCATATAGTCTCGGGCTCAGTAAACTGCAGACTTTCTCTTATGTAATCTTGCCGCAGGCATTTTCCATCAGCGTTCCGGCATTTATGGCGAATGTGATTTTTCTGCTGAAAGAAACCAGCGTATTCTCTGCCATAAGCCTTATGGATTTAATGTTTACAGCAAAGGATCTGATTGGACTGTATTACAAAACTGCGGAGAGCCTTTTCCTGCTGGTAGTGTTCTATCTTATTATTTTGCTTCCGGTTTCCGTTTTGGGAAGCCTCCTGGAAAGGAGGTCACGCTATGCCGGATTTGGGTCTTGAGGTGCTGCTGAAAGGGAAAAATCTTGCCCGTATCCTTGGCGGATTAGACGCAGCACTCAAAATCAGCATGATTTCCGTCGCCATCAGTATCCCATTGGGAATCATTTTGGGCATTCTCATGACATGGAAAAATCCAATCTGCCGGGCGATCCTGCGATGTTACCTGGAATTTGTCCGGATTATGCCTCAGATGGTGTTACTGTTCCTCGTCTATTTCGGCACCACGAGAGCCTTTGGCTGGGACCTATCCGGGGAGCTGGCATCTGTGATTGTATTCACAGTCTGGGGAGCGGCGGAAATGAGTGATCTGGTCCGGGGTTCTCTGATCAGCATTCCCATACACCAGTACGAAAGTGCTGAGGCGCTGGGACTGTCGAGAATACAGAGCTATCAGTACATTGTTCTGCCGCAGGCCGTGCGGAGGTTAATTCCACTGTCAATCAACCTCATCACAAGAATGATTAAAACCACAAGCCTGATCCTGATGATTGGCGTCGTGGAGGTACTGAAGGTTGCCCAGCAGATTATAGAGGCAAACCGGATGGGCAGTCCCAATGCTGCATTCGGAATTTACTTAACGGTATTCTTCCTGTATTTTATTGCCTGCTGGCCAATCAGCCTTTTGGCGAAATACCTTGAGAAACGATGGAGGTGAGGAGATGTCAGAATCGGTATTAACCATAGAACATCTGACAAAACAGTTTGACAATTCTACTGTTCTGAATGATTTAAGCCTGCAGATTCACGAGGGCGAAGTCGTCGTGATTGTCGGTCCCAGCGGATGTGGAAAAAGTACACTGCTGCGGTGTATCAATGCCCTGGAGGACACCCAAAATGGTGAGATCCGGCTCCATGGGGAACTTGTCACGAAGCGAAGCAGAAACTTAGCCGGAATTCGCCAGAAGATCGGTATGGTGTTCCAGAGCTATGAGCTGTTCCCGCACCTGAACGTGTTGGACAATATCCTGCTGGCACCGACCAAAGTGCAGAAAAGGACAAAGGACGAGGTAAAAAAAGAAGCTCTTGCACTTCTGTCCCGTGTTGGGCTTTCGGAAAAAGCGAAAAGTTTTCCACGGCAGTTATCTGGCGGACAGAAACAACGGGTTGCAATTGTCCGTGCATTATGTATGCACCCTGAAATTCTGCTGTTTGATGAGGTGACGGCGGCGCTTGACCCGGAGATGGTCAGGGAAGTATTGGAGGTTATCTTAAACCTTGCAGACCAGGGACGAACGATGATAATCGTCACTCATGAAATGCAGTTTGCAAAGGCCGTGGCTGACAGAATTATTTTTCTGGATGATGGAAATATCAAAGAGGAAGGAACACCGGAGCAGTTTTTCGATGCACCGAAAACTGACCGGGCGAAAAAGTTTTTACAGACATTTACCTTTGAGCGGAAAGGTTCAAAATAAAATTGATATAGGGCGATGCCCGGAATGGAGATTATTATGAAAAAAATTCGTAAGCTTGTAACTGTTACACTTACTCTGTCGCTAGCGTTTTCTCTGGCTGCCTGCGGATCAGAGAATTCTTCAAATAATAATGTGACAGCCAACAGTAGGAAAACCCAGAATGTTGTTTACCGTACTTTGGATGAAATTAAGGAGAGCGGCACCATTAACATCGGCGTTTTCTCTGACAAGAACCCGTTCGGCTATGTAGATGAAAATGGAGAGTATCAGGGTTATGATGTGTACTTCGCCAACCGCATCGGTGAAGATCTTGGTGTGAAAATCAACTATATCTCCACCGAGGCGGCAAACCGCATCGAATATCTGCAGACTGGTAAGGCAGATATCATTCTGGCAAACTTCACAGTAACACCTCAGCGTGCAGAAGAAGTTGATTTCGCGCTTCCATATATGAATGTTGCACTGGGAGTCGTTTCTCCAGACAGCCGTGTAATTGAAAGCCTGGATAACTGGAATGCGGAGGATCCGATCATTGTCATTTCCGGCACAACTGCAGAAACCTATCTGATTGAGAACTACCCTGACATCCCACTTCAGAAGTATGATTCTTACGCAACCGCAAAGAATGCCCTGGAAAATGGGAACGGGGCCGCATGGGCCAATGACAATACCGAGGTTATTGCCTTTGCTTTGCAGAATGCCGGCTACACTGTGGGAATTCCGTCCTTGGGCAGTCAGGACAGTATTGCACCTGCAGTTTCCAAAGGGAACAGCACGCTTCTGGACTGGTTGAATGAGGAAATCAAAGCCCTTGGCGAGGAACAGTTCTTCCACAAAGATTACGAAGCAACACTGGTTGATACCTATGGCCTGGACTACGAAGACAGCCTGGTTGTTGAAGGCGGAAAGACAAAATAAATGATGAAGAATATACTGGTCTTTGGCGATTCCAATACCTGGGGACTGATTCCCGGCACTCATGAACGGTATCCATGGGGAGTGCGCTGGACAAGTATCCTACAGGAAAAAGAACGATGTAATAACACCCGCATAATAGAAGAAGGTCTATGCGGAAGAACCACCATTTTTGAGGATGAACTGCGCCCCGGAAGAAAAGGGCTCGATATGCTTCCTGTCCTGCTGGAAACCCATAATCCCCTGGATGCGGCAATCATCATGCTTGGAACCAATGACTGCAAAATATTGTATCGCGCTCCTGCCCATGTGATTGGGAAAGGGATTGTGCTTTGCCTGGACGAATTGCTAAAAGTAATTCCAGCAGACAGGATTTTATTGGTGTCCCCTCTTCTCCTTGGAGAGAATGTCTGGAAGCCGGAAAAAGATCCGGAGTTTGATCAGGCTTCCGTGTTAATTTGCAAACAACTGAAAGAAGAATACAGAAAAATCGCCTCTGCAAAAGGAACGGCCTTCATTGCGGCATCAGACTATGCAGCCGCAAGCAGCATTGATGATGAACATCTGACGGAGGACGGACACTCGGCACTTGCGGATATTTTGTACAACAAGCTGATAGAAATGAAAGTGATTTAGGAGGCTCAATCCAAACCTTCCATACCGGCATGGACTATGCTGAGGAGACCGCGTAGTCTATCGGAATGTGAGCTATATGACCGTCTATCGAATGTTTCACGAACTATTCAAAAAAAACAACGTGGATACGGTTATGGCAGATATGACTGATCTTGAAGCAGTAAAAAAGGCAATCATTCCCGGAACAAGGCTTGTCCATATTGAAACACCAGACAATCCCACTGTTGGCATAACAGATATAGAAGCAATTGCAAAAATCGCATGCAGTCAGCTGATAACACCTTTACTTCCCCGCTGAATCCCCCCCGGAGCTGGGAGCCGTTTTTGTGGTGGACGCCCTCACAAAATTTATCAATGGTCATGGTGATGCCCAAGAGGGAGCAATCCTTACCAACAATCTGGAGACGATGGACCGCATCCGCTATGAGGCACACAGGTTAACGTTGGCTCCGTCATCAGCCCATTTAATACATGAAGATTTTCCGTAGCTCAGTCACTTTCACGATACGTATGCAGAGAAGCCTGCTTCGCCGGTTTCTTTCAGCAAGGCTAAAATTTATCTGTTCCAGTTTTTGGGCAACCACATCAACATTCTCCGAGGGGTCTATTGGGCTGCCTAACAGCTCGCCTACAGAAACTTCCAAAATTTCTGCGTCCCGTATCAGTATGTCTGCGTCCGGAACAGACAGGCCTTTCTCCCATTTTGAAATCATTTGTCACACGACATGCAGCTACTCAGCCATGACCTCTTGAGAAATGCTCTTTGCTTTACAAAGATTTCCTAAATTCTCGCTAAACATCAAAATTGCTCCCTTCTAATGCTTACAGAATAACGGATATCTGCTGTTGCATTAAGCAATGCAAAGTAACATGAAGGATTATAGAATGTAATTTTCAGAATACGGTCCCTGCCTTTACAGTTTTTTGCTATAGATTTCCAACTCATACTTATTCCCGTTTCGCAAGTCAATTTTCTGTTCTGAATATTGGTAAGAAAATCTGCAGGGGATCGCAAGGGCTTTTGATGTACTATTCTCAGCCCGTGTCGAGTAAAAAAATTCTTTCCCGCCTAAATTGCTGCAATATTATAACAATAATTGCAAAATCTGTTTTCCATACCCTTTGCCTGTATAATCTGGGCCAAGGGTATTTTTCTGATATTCAATGGTTTTGCGAATACATTCCCTGGCCGCCGCTTCACTCTCTGTCACTCGCCATTGCATATACAGTGCTGCTTCCGACCGCGACCATACATTTTTGTACATCGTTTCCCAGTCTTCAAATTTAGCTTTCTCAAGTATGAGATCTTTTGTTTCTTCTGAAAATTCACTTGGCTTTATAATCATCGTTTCGTTGTGTGTCGCTTCTTTCTGCTTGCTACTGCAAACAGTCAGAAGCACTGCGAATAACACAAAGATGAGAAAAGTACCTTTTTTCTCGTCTTTCCGTTTTAATGTCAGTCCTCCCATCAGGACTTTTATAACCTGATTTCATAACTATACCTCTATCAAAAGCCAGTTTAAAAATATGGTATTCATTCATCACATTTCAGGCCAGAAATCCCCAGCCCTATTCCGCTAATAAAGCATACTAACTCTCCCCAACCGCCTAAACTGCTGTCCGGCGATATTAGAAAAAAGCCGCCAATCAGAATTATCGCAATACCAAATAAAATCCGTTTAAGTCCCTGCATTATGTATACTCACATATGTCAATTCAAGTATTTCTGATTCTCAAAATCTATTATCACAATAAAAATTAATCCGGCACTGAATTTCACAGCCCTAATCTGGTAAAATAAACAGACCATAAAACTACTAGACCAATGAATGCGAAGATGCGGTTTAATAAAATATATGTACCACTCGGTTCCGGCTTGTCTCCATTATGTTTCCAGAAATCAATATACCATAGAATTCTGGGATTTATTATATCTAATAGCAGTACAATGCTTACAATTATATAAATAGCCATATGAATCAATCCCCTCTGCCAAGAATACCTGATCCACCAAATGTCTACTGAAAAAACATCCTGTTTGCCAAATCTAAAACAACATCACAACCATTTCGCCCAATCGCCATAGTCAAAAATTCTACGTCCACCTTCTCATTCACTACAATGGTTTTCCCTTTCGTCCTCATGTGACAGCCTTTATGTTTTATGAATTATGGGTGTTCCATGTAATACGCCAATATTTTAAATTAAGTAATCCTATCATTGAAGAAGCTGCTATATGACCGATTAAGACATTGATACCATGCTGCAACGGAAGTATTACTGGCAGAACGAATATTGAGCCAATCAGGAGTAGCCCCAATACAATCTGTAAAGGCTTCATCCGCGCTTTCTTGAAATAGCTGATAGATGTTATAACCAGCAATATGATTCCCAACGCAAAAAACGCCATCCAATAATAGCTAGATAACCCACTATTATAATATCCTGCATAACCGGAATATCCCGTGATCAGAAAAATATATCCTAACCAACGGCAGCAAAGCATTTTAGAATTGTTTCTATTTTCTCGCCACTCGTTTTCCTGTGCGGCCTGTTCCGCTTGATATTTCTGCGGCTCAACCAGCCCGGACAGGCCAACATGGAATACAGTTGCCAATTCGGTAAGATTTTTTGCCTTAGGTTGGCTTTGGTCAGTTTCCCACTTTGAAACAGCCTGCCTACTGACGCCTAACTGCTCGGCAACATACTCTTGTGATAATTTCAGTTCGTTTCTTTTGGTTTTAATATTTTCACCTAGTGACATATCTATCGCCTCCTTTGCCCTAATTTTATAAGGAATCGTAGTTGCATACCACCAACTATACGTCAACTCATGGTTGCAATATGATTTTGTGAGCTTTTGTATGAGGAGATAAGGGCTATATACCCAAAATAAATTTTAAATAATCTGCGGTACTCACTTCAGCTATCATTAAACGTACATCAATCTGTTCGTTGCGTTAGCCTTTTATTATACATTTTCTTGGTACTTGCCTTATCATTTTTCAATCCTCGATTTGTCACTCTGTGTAACTCTTCATAAATTAGATTAAGTCTTGTAAATTATGTATTTATTTTAACAAATATTTCTCAAATGCTTTATGGGCATTAAAATGTACATCCCTAAAAAATAGAATCAACCATATAATGTATGCTCCGATGGCTGCATATGGTGTTAAAACATAAGATGAAACAGCGCCAATCAACATAATTGCTGCCCATACAAAACATGAATTTCTTATATCTCTTGCAATCCATGCCTTATCATACATTTCCTGCTCCTCTTTTGATAATGTATTAAATCCAGAAACAAATTTTGCTGACTTTTCCTTAAATATAGCAAATAGTACACCTATAATGCCAAAAGGAAGAACCAAAACAATACATGCCCAAAAACCAACGAAATTCATAATTATCACCCCTTTGAAAATTTAATTTTTCGGTTCTGCAAACCTGGATTCATTTTTTTGATTTCGATACCCTTCCTTAGTAAAAACATTATTCAGTTTTATTTCTGTAGGAATAATTGTAAGGGCCATGATTGCTATTTGTGTAAAAACTAAATAAACAATCAGCGTTTCAAAGTCTGGGCGGCCTTGAATATATAGGACAAATGCACTTGAAATCACTGCCAATATAACACCTATGCAAAAATTTATTTTCCCCCAATATTTATGCGCGTAAGACCACGTATCCTTATTTAATCTTGACATAGTGGTTCGGTAGCCTGAAAGCCCATTTATATCTTCAGGCGGATTGTTTTCCCACCGTTTGCCTAATATAATCATAGAAAGCGGAACCAGCAATGAACAAACCAATAAAAATATAAACACTTCAACTCCTCCTTCTGTCGCTCTTTGATATGTCTTTATGTGGATTGATTCAAGCCCTCTTAGTTAAAACAGTACTGGCAATATTTAATATTCGCTTGAAATCCTGCCTTTTGAGTACATGCTTGTTGAGGAAACACCTCCGTCTACTGGAAATGCCCCTCCTGTTATGTAGCCGGCTTCATCACTCACCAGAAATGCTACCATATGGGCAATGTCTTCTGGCCGGCCGATGCACTTCATCGACATCCGCATACTGCTGTGCAAGACATTTCTTCAGCATAATCAGCCCAGCTTTCGTGGCACAGTATAAAGGGGAAGTCAGTTCCGGCACCAGGCCTAGGCAAGATGCAATTATGACAATATTTCCTTTTGCTTCCATGATTTTGGGAAGCGCATTCCCAGTCATCCGATAAGTTCCTTTGATATTAACATCTACCATCTGATCCAGCTCCTCATTTGAGGTATCCTCCAGATATTTTTCAAAATATATACCCGCATTATTTATCAGAATGTCTACCCGCGGAATCTGGGATAACGCAGTTAAAATCTGATCATCTTTCCGGATATCCACTTGATAATATTGAAAGCCCTCCGGTGGCGCCTGGATGTCAAAAATAATAACATCCATGTCCATCTGAGATAATCGTTTTGCAATGGCAAGCCCCATGCCTGAGCTGCCTCCCGTCACAATCGCAACCTTTATCCTATCGCTCCTTCTATAAAGTATAACAGTATTTGCTTGTCATCTTGCTAAAAAGCTTCACGCTTTCACTCTACCAATTTGTTCTTTGCACAGCTGCCCTTTTCCAGGTATATAGAAACAAAAGTAAGATTCCACCCGATAGTGCATAGGCAACAGACCACATTCTTTCCGCCGCAAAAAGGCTGTATCCAAACAACATAAGAAAACAGGTTATTATAATAAAGCCGGCTCTGGATATCTTTGCCCTTTTAGAAAGTCCAGATAGATGAAATACATCCAAAAGGTGAATTATTTGTTCCTTTTTTATATTCATTCCTCGAATAAGCGTACATATGTTGAGGACGACGAGGACAAATACCGCTATAATCCAAAGAAAGGGAATAAATAATAATGCTGCTTGATTGTCAACCCCGTTTAAACCGCGATTCAATGCACTTATAGAAGCTCCAAAAAAGGCGGCTCCATTTAAAATTGAAACAAGACACATTGTAATCCAAAAAAACCATTTTTTCATTTCTCTTCTCCTTCCAAATGTGGAATCAACTCAATCAAAACCACTATTTTACTCATAAAAGAGCCTCCAAATAACCATATAAACATAAGAGAATATCTCCAGAGTAGGATGATCCTCTCCATATTCCGGCAGACAGGGATGTTCCCAGCAATGTGTGTATTCGGTATTCCTGTCATTTTATCAAGCCAGACTCTGCGCAGATCTCTGACTTCCCCTATAATATTACAATGGAACACTTTTTTGTAGAAGTCTATTAGCTTTATTTCGCAATAATATTGGTATGGGCATATCGAAACATCTATTAATTCCTCATTTCCATAATGAGAGGTCTACATTCCCTAAAACGGTATTCTTAATGACGAGCCACCTGCATTTATTTATCATTATAATGATATTATCTGAAAATGGCACAAAAATCCTTTAAATATTATCTTACAATTTCATGAAGAAACAGCGATACATACCATTTCTCTATTTCCTCAATAAATTTTTATTTTAATACCCGGTTAAATACAAATCCACATAAAAGCGAAAACAGACTCTGATATAACGTCTGCTTTCGCCTTCTATGTTCATATTGCTGTTTCACATATTTTTTAGAATTTATGTCTGGCACTAGTTTGATGCAGCTCTGCACCGTAGCGTATTCAACAACATTCCATGCATACTCTCTATTGATTCAATGGGCTATCTGTATTTGTCACTTACAATTATTTTTGATTGATTGCATCCAGAGCTGCCTGCGCGGTTTCTGCGGCCTCCTTGAGGGCATCGGCTGCCGGAACATTTTCAATTTCCACTTTATCTGCTGCAATGGCCAAAGCATCAAAAATTTTTCCGCCGGTAGGATCAATAGGATCCGGGGAGGCATGCATGGCCTGAGATAAAGGAACAAGGGCATGGGGATTTTCAGCGGTATAGGACTGATATTCCGGGATATCCAAGGTAGTTTCGCGGACTGGTATATAACCGGTTGCCATGGACCATCTTGCCTGCTGGGATGCATCCGCAAAATATTTCATAAACTGGTAAGCGCCGTCCTTGGTTTTATCTTTTCCTGTTTCCACCATCACTATCTGTAACACTCTGGCAACCGGCGCTGAGGGATTATCCCCGAACCCAGGCTGTTCCATGGCGCCCACCTTAGAAAAATCCAAATCGGCCTGATCGCCGGAGGAACCGGTATACCCGCCCGCTTTGTCTTGAAGTACGTCATCCATGGTATCATACCAATATTCCCAGCCCTGGCCCCCATAGTGTATTACCATGGTCTTATCCTCATGAATCCATCTGCGGGCTGCTTCCCATGTTTCAACCCATGGTTCCGTATTGATGAGCACGGTGCGGCCGTCATCACTGATCATGGCACCGCCGTTGCTGAGGGCCATATCAATCAGGTTGTCTTCTCCCCACATCGGTTCCCATCCATTAGCGCCCGTATTTTGTTGGATAAGGGCGGAGGCTTTCGCTAAATCTTCCCAGGTCTTAATCGTATCAGGCTGAATACCTGCCTTTTCAAACAAATCTCTGTTATAGTACATAACCTGTGTGGTTCCATAAGCCGGCATGGCATACAGGATGCCATCGTCACCAAGGCATTGGCGATAGAATACAGGAATCAAATCTTCTTTATTAAAGGATGAGTCCTGTTCTATATATTGGTCCAGAGGCGCTAACAGTTCCTTCTTTGCAAGGTTTCTGGTTTTATCAGAATCCAGAAGTGCAATGTCAGCAGCATTTTTCCCTGCGATTCCAGCCTGCAGCTTAGTGTATGTCTCATCATAATCAGCCTGCTGAACCCCGATTACCGTATACTCGGATTGGGACAGATTGAAATCCTCTATGATGTCCTCCATGACTCCCGCTGCGGTCTTACCGCCGGAATACCAGAATCTAACCTGAACTTTGCCATCGGCTGTAACGGTATCATCAGGCGCTTTCCCTCCGCAGCCTGTCAAAAGAGAAAGGCTGACTGCCAGTAAAACGGCAGCGCTTGTTCCTGTTCGGAAAGCTTTTTTGAATATTGATGTCCGGCAATGATTGATTAAGGGGCATTTTAGCTTCATTTTATGTTCCTCCTGTTTTGTGATTTATGATTGAATTGTTTTCATTAACCTTTACAGCCAAAGTCAGTAATGCCCTGAACAATCAGGCGCCAAGTACCAGCAAATAAAATCAGTAACGGCACGACAGTTACCGTGCCTGCTGCCATTACCAGGGACCACTGGGTCCCATAGGCGCCTCCCTCATAGAGAAAACGCCGCAGTCCCTGTGATACCAGGCTCAGATCCGGAGAATCGGTTATCAGAGACGGCCACATATAACTATTATAGGTATTAATAAAAGAAAGAAGGATAAATGTAACAAAGGAGGGCCGGGTCATAGGAACAATGATTCTTGTAAGAATCATGAGATGACCGGCGCCGTCCATCCGGGCCGCCTCCATGGTCTCCGAAGGAACTCCTGCGAATGCCTGGTGAAGCAGGAAGATACCGAACACACTGACACCATTGGAAAGAATAAGCCCCCCATAGCTGTCTAAAAGTCCTAACCTGGACAATATCATATAGCATGGAATGTAGGTTACTGCGGTAGGCACCATATAGGTGAACAGAACCAGCCGAAATAGAATATTCTTTCCTTTCGCCTTCATAAAAGTCACGGCATATGTAAAAAGAGCGCAGCATATGACCTGGATTATCACAACACTGACTGCTACCAGCAGGCTGTTAGCCAGATAGCGCGGAATTGGAGAGTGAAATAAAATCTCGCTGTAATTTTGGTATTGTGGATCTGATGGAAAGAAGATATCCACTGCCATGACCTCTTCTTTTGTTTTAAGGGAGCTGACAGCCATCCATAAAAATGGAAAGGCAGTAAAGCAGCATGCACCTCCTAATATAAAATGGACAACACAGGACCGGATGATATGGAGGGTGCGAGGGATATACTTCATGATTAAGCCTCCTTGCTTTTTAGTCTGATCTGGAGCAACGCCAGGCTCAGACCAATAATCATAAGGATGACTACCGCCGCGGCTGCCCGCCCCATATCAAATTGTTCAAATCCCATCTGATAATATAGATATAGCAATGTCCGGGTGCTTCCTGCGGGACCGCCCTGAGTCAGGATTTGTATCTGGTCATAGGCGCGCAGGGAATCTGCTGTCATAATAATTCCTGTCACTAAAATAGCCGGCCGTAAAAGAGGCAAAGTAATATGTAGGAAGCGCTGCATACTTCCTGCACCATCAGCAGAAGCAGCTTCGTGAAGTTCTGATGGTATCCGGGACAAAGCTCCTGTAAAAAGGAGCATGACATATCCCAGATTCTTCCAGACAGTTACCAAAGCTACGCTGGCTAACGCTGTATTAGAACTGTGGAGCCAAGCAGATCCCGGAAGTCCAAGCAGGTGCAGAAGCTGATTTGCCAATCCAGAGTCCGGTTCAAATATCCAGGTCCATACAATCGATACAGCCACGGCTGGTGTTATCCATGGAGAAAAAATAATAAGTGAGTAAATCGTGTGCTTTCCTGCAGACCATATAAGAACTGCCAGAAGAAGCCCCAGAACCAGGACAGGAATCACAGTCTCCAGTGCAAACAAAAGAGTGTGTGTGAGTGCATCCCAAAAAGCCTTATCTTTAATAAGGGAAGTATAATTAGCCAATCCTGTTACATGAAATCCTGCGGTCATGTAATCCCAGTCCGTAAAGCTGATTCCAATAGATGCCACAATAGGAAGCAGCCAGAACAGGATTAGAAACATAAAAGCAGGTGTTACAAATGCTATGAATGTGAATTCAGACTTCCACTTCTTACTGCAATGAGAATCATTCATAATCTACCACTCCCATAACTGTATTTTTTGTTCAATAGCATACTTTTTATCATATATTTGAACACAAAAAATAGTAGCACAGATACCAGAATATGTCAACAGAATTGTTCAAAATAATTATTTATCATTAATAATTGAACAAAAAAATACTTAATACCGGAAAATTTAATATGATTCCTGGCGACAAAATCATTACCAGGAATCACATTTTTATAAATGCCGCAGATTCGTCCGATAATGGCGTAATGCCATTTCATTTTCTGGACTACATACTTTTTCCAATTCGGAAACCATCGACTGCCTGTCTTCGGGGAGTCTCCCTTCCACCCACACAGCATTAGAGGCTCCCAATGTTGCAAAGTATACCGGTATCTCCAGATGCTCGATGAGCGCTTTGACTTCTTCCAGCTTTTCCAGTTCGCTTTCCTCCTGCCATCTGCCTTTTTGAACTTCTCCATACAGCTCGGACTCCGGATAAATAGTTAGCATAGAAGAACCTATAATCTTTGGCCGGGTCATATTAAAAATCTTCGCACTCTCCAACGCCCCCTCAACGCCGCGCCCAGAACCGGAAACCCCGGTAAGATAGAAAAAATTATAGGTGATATGGGCATTATCAAGACGTTCCGCCTGAATGGCAATATCCTGTACTTTATATCCTTTGTCCATAAAATCAAGCGCCGCTTCGTCCCCCGTCTCGGCTCCAATCGTAATGCCGTCATATCCTAAACCATGTAGTTCCTGCAATTCCTCATCCGTTTTCAGTGCAACATCTGTTACACGGGCAAAGCAGCCAATTGTCTCACATTCCGTGAAATACTGATGGATAAGTTCAGAAATTTCCTTCAGCCGCTTAAACTGCAAAACAAACGGATTCGCCCCAACGAGATAAACGCGCTTTACCCTGCTACTCCTTTCGTGAAGTTGATACTGCGCCTCCTGAAGATCCGCCTCTATATCCGTTAGCGGCGACATACGAAATTGAAACGGAAGATCATCATACAAAGTGCAGAATTTGCATTTGTGGTGCGTACAGCCAGCAGTAACTTCAATAAGCAGTGAACCAGCCTCATAAGGCGGGCGCCAGATTGTACCTGTATAGTGCATAAAACAGCTCCTTTCCTGAACAAGCAGAATTAATATTTTTTTCTGGCTCTATCATAAAGCCATGCTCCTCCCATGACAAGTACGGTCTTTTTTTGAATATAGTATTATTTTTCCTACTATGTATTTCTTTTTACCGTACATTGATTTTCTTCTTTTTTCAGGGTATAATCCGGATGAGATAAGGAGGGTCGGTAGAATGGCAGACAATAAATTCCAGACAAAAGACGCGATGGCCCGCTGTGTTCCTATGAGCAGCCTTCAGGCCGTATTAAGTGGTAAATGGAAAATTCTGATTCTTTGGTATGTCGCGTTTTACAAAGTACAGAGATTTGGGGAACTGATGCGCCGGCTGGACGGCATCACGCAATCCACGCTGACCAAACAGCTCCGGGAACTGGAACAAGACGGTTTTCTGCACCGTGAGATCTATAAAGAAATCCCGCCAAAAGTAGAATATACATTGACAGAATTAGGAAAAAGTTTTATACCTGTTTTAAATCAGATGATGACATGGAGTGAAATACATCTTTGCCCTCCAGATTATACCAGCCCTTATTCCGGCAAAAAACTGCCGGATTGATTATTTCAGTTGAATCTAATCTGATATATAAGTTTCAGGAGGTGATACCATGAAAATAGGAATCTGTGATGACGAACCGCATGTCTGTAAGCAGATGCAGGCGGAAGTAAACCATTACTATCATAGCCTAGACATTCTCCCAGTAACTTTTTCCCATGCTGAACAGCTGATTGAGGCTCTGCGAAAGGATCCTGACAACTTTCTGTGTATTTTTATGGATATTGAGCTGGAGGGACTGGATGGAATCACCGCCTCCCGCCTGATACAGGGCATGAACCTGAATATCCCCATCATCCTTCTTACCAGCCACAGCGAATTTGCCCCGGAAGGCTACGAAATATCCGCTTTCCGCTTCTTGACAAAGCCGCTGGACCGTAAAAAAATGGTGGAGGCTTTGAAAGCCGTGGAAACCATGCAGATACGGAACCGGAAAATAGCAATCTGCCAGGATGGGCAGGAGATTTACGTCTCCTATCAGGACATCTGCTATATAAAAAGCGAAAATGTTTACCTGCGAATACGTTCAACCCGGCAATCCTATCTGGTACGAGGCACACTGCAGAAATACCTTGAGCAGATGCCTTCCCTCCTGTTTTGCCGGGTACACAGAAGCTATGCCGTTAATCTTTCGCATGTTCAGTCATTTGACGGGACGGATGTGATTATGGAAAATGCCTTGCTTTTTTTGGTTTCCCTGTACTCTTGCGGGGAGATTCCATACTCTTTCTTAAATGCCCGGTAAAAGCCGGAGTAATCCTGAAACCCGAACATCGGATACACCTCGCTTATCTTCACATGATTCAGGAGCGCTTCCCTGCACGCCGCCACCCGCTTCTTTGTGATGTACTGGTGGACGGACAGACCCATATTGTCTTTAAACGCATGGGAAATATGATATTTGTTCACATAGAACTCTCTCGCCAGACGCTCCAGTGTCAGCTCCTCATCCAGATGCTCTTCTATATAATCGATAAGCTTCTCATACAGATCACGCTCTTCCTTAGGACTCTTCGGGTGATTCTGCTCATAAACGACCCGGTTCAAATGCAGGATCAAATCATTGACACACAGCGGTATCTTTGCCGTTTTCCCGAAACGCTGTGAGTGGATTTCCTCAATCAGATGAAAGACCTTCGACTGAATCGTATTGAATGCAATCACGTCATTGTGAAAGATATACTCCTTTCTGACTGTCACATACTGCATCAGATATCCATAGTCCCGGCACAGCTCCACAAGCTGGTTACAGTATTCCCGGCTGATCCAGAACACAAAGCGCCGGTATGGCGTTTCTTCATCATGGACGACGGCGCGGTGCCTGATCTCCGGCGGAATTAATACCAGATCCCCATACTGCAATGGATATTGCTTCTCTTCGATTTTCATCGAAATATTTCCCTCTAAGAAAAAATAAAACTCATAATAGTCGTGAGTGTGCAGTTCTACCTTCGACAGATAATGTTCTTTATAATAATAGATTTCAAAGTCCTCCGACAGCATATACTGCCGGGTACTGAATTTTGTCTGCAAATTTTTCTTCATCTTATTCCTCCTCTTTTATCTTAACACCAGACCGCAACCCTTGCAATACACACAGCACTCCTGACAATTGGATTTTTTCCCTGAATGTCTATAATGTATTTCATAGTTAAATATTAATTTACAAAAAGAAAGGAAAAGAACACTATGGAAATGACACTCAGATGGTATGGTTCAAAATTTGATACTGTTACCTTAAAACAAATCCGCCAGATTCCCGGAGTCACAGGAGTTATCACTACATTGTATGACACCGCCCCGGGGGAGGTATGGAGCCGGGAACGCATCCGTGCCATGAAAGATGAGGTGGCTGCCTCCGGCCTTCACGTATCCGGCATTGAGAGCGTCAACATACACGATGCCATCAAGACAGGATCCGCCGACCGTGATACTTATATTGACAATTACATTGAGACACTTGAGAATCTTGGAAAAGAGGACATCCATCTTGTATGCTACAACTTCATGCCGGTATTTGATTGGACCAGAACCGAACTGGCGCGTGTACGCCCAGATGGCTCCACCGTACTTGCATACACTCAGGAGGCGGTTGACGCACTTGACCCTGAAAATATGTTTGAGTCTATCGCAGGCGATACAAACGGCACCATCATGCCGGGCTGGGAGCCGGAGCGTATGGCTAAAATCAAGGATCTTTTCGCCATGTACGAGGACATTAACGATGAAAAATTATTTGCCAATCTGAAATACTTTCTGAAGCGTATCATGCCGGTCTGCAACAAATACGATATCAATATGGCAATTCACCCGGATGACCCGGCCTGGAGTGTATTCGGACTTCCGCGTATCATCATCAACAAGGAGAACATCCTGCGCATGATGGAGATGGTGGACAATCCGCACAACGGCGTGACCTTCTGCTCCGGCTCCTACGGTACAAATCTGGAAAATGATCTGCCGGATATGATTCGCTCCTTAAAGGGCAGGATCCATTTTGCCCATGTCCGCAACTTAAAGTTCAATTCTCCGACAGATTTTGAGGAATCCGCACATCTTTCTTCTGACGGAACCTTTGATATGTACGAAATCATGAAAGCGCTCTATGACATTGGATTTGAGGGACCGATACGCCCTGACCACGGGCGTATGATCTGGGATGAGGTGGCGATGCCCGGATATGGTCTTTACGACAGAGCGCTCGGCGCAACTTATTTAAACGGTTTATGGGAAGCAATTGTGAAAGGGGCAGATAAGTCATGCAGGTAAATGAACAGGGTTTAGCAAACAAAAAGCAGTGGGAAGACAAGGGTTATTCTCTTCCGGGATTCGATAGGGCAGCCGTATCTGAGAAGACCAGACAGAACCCCTTCTGGGTTCACTTCGGTGCGGGCAACATCTTCCGTGCCTTCCAGGCAAAGGTCGTGCAGGATCTTTTGAACGAAGGTGTTTTAGACCGCGGACTGGTAGTCGCCGAAGGCTTTGACTATGAGATTATCGAAAAAATGAACCACCCTCATGATGACTACAATATCCTGGTAACCTTAAAGGCAGACGGCTCTGTGGAGAAAACCATTGTGGGCAGCGTGGTAGAGTCACTCACTGTTGACTCTGAAAATGATGCTGATTTCACCCGCCTTCGTGAGATTTTCCAGAAGGACTCTTTACAGATAGCCAGCTTCACCATCACTGAAAAAGGCTATAGCCTTGTAAATGGCAAAGGCGAACTTCTCCCCTCTGTTGCAGATGATATGAAGAATGGCCCGGAGAAGCCGCAGAGCTACATCGGTAAGGTAGTAAGTCTTCTCTACACAAGATTCCAGTCCGGTGAGAAACCGATTGCCATGGTAAGCATGGATAACTGTTCCCACAACGGCAGCAAATTGTTTGACGCAGTCCACACATTCGCCGCAAAATGGTCCGAAACAGGTCTGACAGCCGCTTCCTTCGTGGAATATATCGAAAATCCCGCAAAAGTATCCTTCCCATGGTCCATGATTGACAAGATTACTCCAAGACCGGACCCGTCTGTAGAGGAACTTCTGAAAAAAGACGGCGTAGAGGAATTAGACCCGGTAGTCACCTCCAAAAATACATATGTTGCACCCTTTGTAAATGCAGAAGAATGCCAGTATCTTGTTATTGAGGATGTATTTCCAAACGGGAGGCCCCAGCTTGAAAGAGGCGGCCTGATTTTTACCACACGCGAGACTGTGGATAAAGTAGAAAAGATGAAAGTCTGCACCTGCTTAAATCCGCTTCATACCGCTCTCGCTATATTTGGCTGCCTCCTTGGTTATGACCTGATATCGAAAGAAATGCAGGATGTTACATTGAAAAAGCTAGTAAAAGAAATCGGCTATACTGAAGGACTCCCGGTGGTCATCAATCCCGGTATCCTGGACCCGAAAGAATTTATAGATACGGTACTCAATGTCCGCATACCGAATTCGTTCATGCCGGACACCCCGCAACGTATCGCCACCGATACCTCTCAGAAGCTGGCAATCCGGTTTGGCGAGACAATCAAAGCATACGAAGCGTCCGATACACTTTCTACTTCTGACTTGAAATTTATCCCGCTTGTATTTGCCGGATGGCTCCGGTATCTGATGGGTGTAGATGATCAAGGCAATCCGTTTACTCTAAGTCCGGATCCTATGCTTGACACTCTGCGGCCCTATATATCCGGTATAAAGCTAGGCGATGCCGTAGACGATGCACTGCCAAAGCCGATTCTTGAAAACAGCACTATCTTCGGCGTCAATCTTTATAAAGTGGGACTGGCTCCCCTTGTATGCCGCTATTTCCGGGAAATGACAGCCGGATGCGGTGCGGTGAGGGCAACACTTGAAAAATATATATAACATTTTATATAGTCCGGAAGGGAACCTTTACGATGAAACCATTTATTAACGACGACTTTTTATTACAGACCAATACGGCCAGGGAATTGTTTTCCGGCCATGCGCGCAAGATGCCCATCATTGATTTTCACAACCATCTGAATCCGCAGGAAATTTACGAAGACAGATGCTATGACAACATCGCCCAGGTATGGCTCGGAGGCGATCATTATAAGTGGCGCGCCATGCGTGCCAACGGTATACCGGAACAGTTGATTACTGGCGGCGGACAGCCTTATGAGAAGTTTCTTGCTTGGGCGGATACCGTACAGAATTGTATCGGTAATCCTTTATACCACTGGACCCATCTGGAGTTAAAGCGGTATTTTGACATTGATGAAACACTGTCTCCCGATACGGCAAAAGACATCTGGGATATCTGTAACCGGAAGCTAAGGTCACCACAATACTCTGTCCGCAATCTTCTGAACATGCAGAATGTGAAAGTCCTCTGTACCACGGATGACCCTGTTGATGACTTAATCTGGCACAAGAAGCTTGCCCAGGAGCAGTCAGATTTCCAGGTGCTGCCCACCTTCCGCCCTGGAAATGCCCTGGATATTGAAAAGGATAATTTTCCGTCCTATGTGGCCTGCCTTGGTTCCGTATCACAGTCAGACGTGTCTTCACTGGACGGGCTGACCGAAGCGTTAAAGAAGAGGCTGGACTTCTTCATCAGCGCAGGCTGCCGGGTGACCGATCACAGTCTGGAGAATAGCTTCTATCTTCCGGCTTCCTACGAGACAGCCAATGGGCTATATCAGAAGAGACTCACTGGCGTTTCCCTTTCTTCCGAGGAAGCAGCCATGTACCGGGGATTTTTACTGACAGAGCTTGGACGGGAATATGCCCGGAGAGGACTTGTCATGCAGCTTCATATCGGCGCGCTCCGCAACAATTCTTCCAGAATGTTTGAAAAACTGGTTGCGGATACAGGCTTTGATAGTCTGAATGATTTTAATTATGCTCCACAGCTCTCCGCGCTATTGAACGCCATGGATTCTACTGACGAGCTGCCCAAAACAATCCTCTATTATCTGAATTCGAAGGATGTGGACATGCTTGCCGCCATGGCCGGGAATTATCAGGGGAACAGCACCGGTATCAGGGGAAAGATTCAACTTGGTAGCGCCTGGTGGTTCTGTGACCATAAGCGTGGGATGGAACGCCAGATGGACGCTCTGTCCGACGTTGGGCTTATCTCCCGCTTTGTAGGAATGCTTACCGACTCAAGAAGCTTCCTCTCCTTCCCGCGGCATGAATACTTCCGACGTATCCTGTGCAGCAAGCTGGGTACCTGGGTGGAGAATGGAGAATACCCGAAGGACATGGCCTATCTTGGCAAGCTGACAGAAGACATCTGTTATTACAATGCCAAAAACTATTTTAACTTATAGGATACATCATGTCCGATGCATATCCCGACATTCTGGTTAGCACAGGAACAGTCCTTACCATAGAATACTAACATCGGAAGGAAAAGGATATATAAAAATGTATGGGAAATCGGATACCGATTTTCCCGGAACGCGCCTATTGAATGTAATAGCCTGTATTAATGCTGGTTTTGATATAAGCGGTATGATATTAATTCTGGCTCTTATGTTCATCGGGGGTGAATTGACTATACGCAGCGTTTCACGTAATCTGTCAAAAGAAGATAAATTAGAAGAAATGGATGAGCGCAACCAGCTGATTGAACTGAAGACAAAAAGTCAATCCTTTCGGTTAACACAGTAGATTTGTTTCGGACTAATGCTTACATTTCTTATTATGGGAAAAATATCAGGAGAAAAAGCATTTATCGGTATGGGAGTCGGACTTGCATTTGCATATACCATTTCCATGTTTGCAGAGATTTTCACTTACTGCTATTATGAAAAACATACTTAAAGGAGGCAGCGGCAAATATTTAAAAAAACTTATAGCATTCATTGAAAGATAAGCGTGACGGGCAAATTGATATCCGTTCAAAGTACCACGCATAGGATAAAATAGATGATTGACAAATGGGTACAATATGCTGGGAAGTGAAAAAATCAGTAGACCGTTCTGCGTCAAACAGCAGGTTTCCAAGTTACTGAATACCTGCTGTTTATTGTTATTTGACTTAAATCGCCATATCTTCCGGTACCATGTCAATCCCTCTCTTTCATAACCGGTTGGAACCTGACCTCAATTTCCTGTCCACCCTCCTTGATAGAAATCGTTCCCTCATGGGCCATGATAATCTGCCGCACAATCCGCAGTCCCATCAGGTGTACATCCCCGTCAGGCATCTGTCCCTCATTTAAAAAACGGCAGATAGACGGCGGAATGCCTCTGCCGCTGTCATAAAATACCACATGAGGGCAGCCGTCTTCCAGCCAGGCACGCACCCCAAGGCTGCATCCGTCTTCATTATGGCGGATTGAATTACCAAGTATGTTTTGGAATGCCCGGAACAGGAGCTGTTCATCCGCTTCAAACGAGAATGCCTCAAATTCAGGCTCAATACAGATGGACAGCGGATAATACTCTGCATCTTCCAGGGAATTCAGTACATCTGCAGCGACCCTGCGCAGGATTGCTGCCAGAAAGACCCTTTTCTTTCGCAGCGGCTGCACATTATACTCCAGCTTGGATGCAAGGTTCAAATCCTCGATCAGATTCCGGATTCGGACGCTCTGTGCACGGATTAAGCCGGCCTTTTCCCGGATTTTGGGATCTGTATCCAATTGACGCTCTATCATATCTGCATATCCCATAACCAGGGACAGTGGGGTCCGTATATCATGGGATACCCCGCTAATCCACTCCGTGCGCGCCTCATCCCGTTTCTCCAGCTGTTCCCGCTGTGTTGTCAGACGGTCGGAGGTCCGGTTGATGGTATAGGCAATCTCCTTCACATTCCCTGTTTCCGCCAGATGGACGCTCCCTCCTGACGCCAGCTTTCCAATCGAATCCGCGATCATCCGCATCCTTCTGTAATAGCGGAATCCGGATACCAATAGAATCAGGACTGCCGCTGCCAACGTACTGGTAAAGCTCAACGACAGGAATGTAAAAACCGCCTTTAGCTTATCCATATCCTGATGGACCGCATAATTCCATATGCTTCCTTTCGGATAGCCAACCACCAGAAGTCCCTTTTCACCGCCCCATACATAAACCGGATAATCCTCCAGATACCAGCGTGTAAAAGAGGCCACCTGGGAGGTTGTGTATGTGTGGTTTAACTGCTCCGGCAGCTGATAGCTCCAGACCGGAGTTCCTGCATCATCCAAAAGCATGGCAAAGGAAGCCCCCATCTCCTGGAGACAGGCGGCCGCCTCCTGCCCATCTTCATCTACCGCCTCATATATCCGGGCGATGGAATCCCTCTTTCCGCCGCTGTCATTATCATAAAGCTTTGAGGTAATGACAGCCAGCAATACAAACTGCATTAAAACAAACATAAAAATGATCGCCAGTGCCGTAGCAATATAATTAAAATAAATCCTCATCAGGCTTTTCATCTGTTCATCCGATACCCTAATCCTTTCACCGTAATTAAAAACGCCGGTTCCGATGGCTTCTCCTCTATCTTTTCCCGCAGTTTGCGGATATGTACCATCAATGTATTCTCATAATCAATATAATTCTCTCCCCAGACCGACTCCGACAGGACATCAAATGTCAGTATCCTTCCCCGGTTTTCCATGAACAGTTTCAGAAGCTGGTACTCTTTATTCGTCAGAGAGATGGTCCTCCCCGATCCGTCCAGAACCCTCACCACCCCTGCAGACAGGTCCACCTCCCGATTACCTAGCCGGTAACACTCTGGCTGCTCCTCCAGCCGGTAGGTCCGTTTTAAGATCGCTGAGATACGCAGTACAAGCTCCCTTGGAAGGAATGGTTTCGTCATGTAGTCATCCGCCCCCAAATCGAGTCCCTGGAGCCGGTCCTCATCCTGATCCCGCGCGGACAGGAACAGAACCGGGATCCGCTGATTTTCCAGCACGGTCTTGATCCGCTGTAAGAAAGAAAACCCGTCCTCAAACGGCAGATTGACATCCAGAATCAGGAAGTCCACATCGCCGCTTTTTATCCTACTCTCTGCCTCCCTGCAGGAAAAAGCTGTCTCCACATGGGAAAAACCCTCCTGCCTGCAAATATTTTCCACCAGACTGCATAGCTCCTGGTTGTCATCCACCACTAAAATACGTGCTTCCGTAAGCTTCATTCCAATCACCTGCCTTTTGGTTTTATTATAGCCGATTTACCGTGACAGGGAATCACTTTTTAAATCATTTAAGGTAAATTTAAGGTTGGAGAAAGGAAGGCATAAGGATATTACGCTATTCTGAATTCGATAGAAAGCGGCGGCGGAGAAAACAGAAGATGTTCTGCACATTATGCCGCTCGACTGACAAGGAGGATAACAAAATGGCACAATATAGCATCGAAACCAGCCAGCTTACAAAAACCTACCGGGGTACTCCCGCCGTGGACCATCTGGACCTTCGCATTCCGGAGGGCGCCATCTATGGTTTTCTAGGCCCCAACGGCGCAGGCAAAAGCACCACCATGAAAATGCTTCTGGGATTAATCAGCCGGGACGGCGGGAGTATCCGCATTGGCGGAACAGAGCTGAATGACCGCAGCCGCATCTCCATCCTGAAGCAGGTGGGTTCCCTGATTGAGAACCCCTCTTATTATGGCAATCTCACCGCATATGAAAACCTTCAGATCAGCTGCATGCTGAGGGGGCTTCCTTACACGGAAATTGACCGGGTCCTGTCCATCGTGCGCCTGGATGGGCAGAAAAAGAAACGGACCGCGCATTACTCTCTGGGTATGAAGCAGCGCCTTGGCCTGGCAAATGCCCTCTTAGGCGCTCCCAAACTGGTGCTTTTAGATGAGCCTACCAATGGACTGGACCCAGCCGGTATCCATGAGATGCGGGAACTGATTAAGAGCCTCCCGAAACAGTTCGGAATGACGGTGATGGTGTCCAGCCACCTTTTGTCGGAAATGGAACAGACCGCCGATCACATCGGTATCATATCAGGAGGGCAGCTGATATTCCAGGATACTATTGCCATGCTCCAGGCACGCAGCACAAGCCAGATTTACCTGCGCACCTCGGATGACACAGGCGCCGCCTCCCTGCTGCGGGAAAATGAAGATCTCTCCAACCTGTTTTGTGAAAGAAAGGATACCATTTCTCCGGACAGCTTCTGTTATTTCACCGACAACGGCATCCGTCTTCCCTTCCTTCCGGACCGGATACTGGCACAGGTGATCCGCACCCTTATAAACCACGGAATTGAACTGTACCGGGCGGAGGAAAAGCGGCAGAACCTTGAGGATATCTATCTTGGCATGGTAAAGGAGGCGGGACTATGAGTAAAAAGACAGAATTTGCCCTGGAAATGCGCAAACTGCGCCGCCGCCACATCCCAATTCTGTTCCTGATGGTATTTGTCCTCATCACGGCCTGGACATACTGGTGCATTGATGACCTGGACGTCTCCCGTCTGAATGATGTGAGCGCCATGGTATTCACCAACCTACTTCTGATGAACACGATCCTGTGTCCCATTGTCATGGCGGCCCTGGCCAGCCGGATGTGCGATATGGAACAGATGGGGAATACCTACAAATGGCTCTGTACCATGCAGAAACCGGAACATATCTACCGTGGAAAAGTGATGGCAGGCAGTTTTTATATTCTCCTGTTCACCCTGATGCAGACGGTTCTGTTCTGGATCATTTCACAGCCATATGGCGCGGGCGTCGTGTCCCGTCTGCCGGGATACTTTACAACGATATTCCTGACCTCTCTCTGCATCTTTATCCTTCAGCTGAACCTTTCCCTCAAATTTACCAATCAGCTGACGCCTATCTTTATAAGCATAGGAGGCACGTTTACCGGACTGTTTTCCTGGTTCTTGAACCGGTGGCCGCTGCGATATCTGATTCCATGGGGCTACTATGCATCACTGTGTAATGCAGGGTATAACTATGATGAAACAACACGGTACACCACCTATTACTGGGATATGTATCCGTTTCTTTGGATGGCCGTCCTGACTGCCGCAATTATCATCCTGTACCGCCATGGACAGAAACATTTTTTAGAAACGGTCCGCGAAACCATATAAGGAGGAAAATCTGATGATCGTAAAAGCAATAATCTGCGAACGCATGAAATGCAAGGGGACCCTGATATGGCCGGCCTTTCTATTGATTCCCGTCATACCAATTTTACTCGGAGCGGGGAATTACCTGTCCAACCTGGAGATTTTGAAATCCGGCTGGTACTCCTACTGGACCCAGGTGACCTTATTCTATGCCACCTTCTTCTTCGCTCCTTTAATCGGAGCATACTGCGCATTTTTGTGGAGATACGAGAATTTCAACAGCTGCCGGAATACCCTGTTCGCCCGCCCGATCCCGTATCACACCATCTACTTATCCAAGTTCATCCTGGTATGCGCCATCTCTGCTATGACCCAGATATGGTTTGCCCTGCTCTTTATTGCCTCCGGGAAGCTTATCGGCCTGCCGGGCCTGCCGCCAGCCGACCTCTGTTTCTGGATGATCCGCGGACTTGCCGGCGCCTTTGTAATCGCAGCCCTGCAGTTTCTGGCTGCCACTGAAATACGGAATTTTGCCACTCCCATTGCTATCGGATTGGTGGGTGGCGTTACGGGCATGATTGCCGCCAATACCAGGGCCGGTCTCCTCTGGCCCTATTCCCAGATGCTTTTAGGTATGAACTCCAACAAATCGGAGGACGTACTTGGACAGAATGCCGCAATCTTCTTTGTGATATGCGTGGTTTATCTGCTGGGGGTATCTTTGATAGGGATTAAAAGAATAAAGCGGAATAATTGAATATAATAAAGCAAAGATATCTTTAAAAAGGCAGGCTGAAAGAAAATATCAGCCTGCTTTTTAAATTAACAACTATTATCTTCTTTAATCCATCTTATGGGGCCTGCGTATTTTTTTCACTGACAATGTTTTATTCTCTGATTCATATGCCTAACGGACGGAGTTGCCCATTCTTCATGATATACCAGTGTCCACACAGAACGCATTACCGGTGCTGTCTCCTCCACAGTAAAGTCCACCACAGTATGTATATCATAATCCACATGGTATACCCTCTATTCCACATATAAGTACCGATATCCTCAGGACACCTACTCTCTTCAGCATTCCTACATTATAGGCCCAATGTCCTGTTCATAATTACTTTCCTCACCTTTTCAAAAATCCTGCCGCTGAAACATTAGAAAAACTGATTCCCTCGCACATCTGCAGAGTAATTATATGCTTACGATTCTCTCCCGGCCTCCCCAGTCTGATATCCTTAAATTCGATTTCTCTAAGCTCATAGCCTTCTTCATCAAATCCACACAGTTCAATGGCATCGCAGGGAATCCATTCTCTCTGTTTGCTCAGACTCATTCCCGTCACATCTATATTCTCAAAGATGCATTTCTCGAAAACCGGCGGTTTCGGAGCACCGGCCCCGTCATCATTATATCCAACCGAATGGAACAGGATTCTGGCTGTCCGGCTGTCTCTAACTTTTACATTTTTCACATATCCGCCACGTTTCTTTGTTCCTTTGATTTCAATCCCATGCCGGGAACTGCTGATATCGCAGTCCCAAATCTGCACGTCGTTAATTCCTCCCGACATCTCGCTGCCAATGGTAATCCCGTGTCCCATGGCACATTTACAGTCAAAAATCCGGATATGCTCACTGGGCCTGCTAATTTCGTTTCCCTCCGGATTCTTGCCCGATTTAATGGCTATGGAATCATCCCCGGTATTAAATGTACATCCAAAGATCGTACAGTTGGTGGAAGAATCTGGATCCCAGCCGTCCCCGTTCCAGATTCCCTCCGAATAAAATGTGCAGTTATTGGTCACAATGCCGTCAGAGTAGATCATATGGACATTCCAGCTTGCGCCATCTTTTAACTTCAATCCTGACATGGTAATATTCTGGCAGTTGCTCATATTGATCAGTCTCGGCCTCACCCTTCCTGGAATCGTCTCCGGCTTCTCGCATTCCCTAATCTGCTCCCCAAGGGAAAGTAAATAATCCTTTAAATGCTCCGTTTCAGACGCAATCACCTTCTCTGCCAGGCTTCTCCCTCCGCTTGCGATAGTTCCTTTTCCGCGTATTACCACATTTCGACAGTTATAATCCCCTTGATGTTCCAGACTCCCCAGATTTAAAACGCTGCTATAGCATTCCTGCTCAATCCCTTCAAAACGGCTCCAGATTCTGGGAAGATAATCTTCCACCTGGTCCGTTCCCTGAAGAACCGCGCCTTCCTCCAAATACAGTTCCATATCGCTATGCAGCCGCAGCGCCCCAGTTAAGAATACTCCCTTTGGAAGATAGACCGCCTCTTCGTCCATGCAATCGTCAATCGCACGTTGGATCACCGCTGTATTTAAAGTTTTTCCATCCCCCACAGCGTGATATGGTCCTCTCGTAATATCCAGTAGAACCTTCTTTTTCCCTGTTTTTACCATAATTTCATCCGACACTGCCCGACCTTTCTCACTGTCCGTTTTTACTTTAAGCCTGTATTCCGTATCTGGCTCCAGATCTTCTAGTTCACAGTGTGTCCGGTCCACCGTATCTGCCTGCTTCCGGTTCAAAAACACCTGATATTGTACGCCTCCTTCCAGCCCCTCCGGTTTGTCCCAATAAAGAGTAATTGAATTCTCTGTCGTGAAACTGTGAAGTTCCTTTATCTGATTCATACTGTCTTTCCTCCTCTTTCTTCTAAAGATATTCCTGGAGTCTTCCGTCTCTTTTTCTCCATTTCCCCGTATTCTCCCGGCGTGACTCCAGTATACTTTTTAAATACTCTTGAAAAATAGCCAGAATTGGAATACCCCACATGAAAAGCCACCTCTGTTACTTTCCAATTCGTTTCCCTTAACAGATTCATTGCCTTTTCCATGCGGATTCCTTCAATATAAGAGGTGATATTGATTCCGGTCCGTTCCTTAAACAGTGTCGATAAATAGCTTACATTCAAACCGTATTTACGGGCCAAATCCGCTACATTTAAAGAGTCGTCATAATTTTTTTCGATATATTCTCTGATGCTGATAATTACATCCGCTGACTCCTTATTGCGGACTCCGTCCAGCAGACGGCTGACGATCTTTTTCAAACTATCTTTTAACTCATCAGAGGTCTGGTAAACGAGCAGATAATCCCGGCTTTTTAAATCATGGAACAGTATCTCAAAATCCATGTCTCCGCCCGCCTCCCTGGGCAAATGCCCCAATAGAACCAGGAGTTCTCCTACTCCGTCTTCAATTAAAGTAATGGAGTTCGTCTCCGAGATCAGCTCATTAATAATTCCCAAAAGTTCTCCCTCCAGGCGGTCAAATTCCTCCTTTCGTATCAGACTGTAAAGCTGCCCCAGTTTTCCTCTCATTTTCCGTTTCTTTTCTGCTTTTTCCGATGAATCCCTGTTCTCACAGGAAGAATAGGAAATAATTTTTTTCTGGGGACAGAACATTTTCCGCTTTAGAAAACAGAGGCTCTGGGCAACCGCGACCTTGAACTCTCCACGCTCGAACACGGTTGAAACCGCCGCCCGCATCTTTTGATCCCCCATGAGTTCCAGAAGATCGCTGCCGCACTTTTTCGCAATATCCTGACTCTGCGTCTCAGTGTTAATCAGAAACATAAAACAACTGCTCCTGGAACAGTCCCGCAGATAATAGGCAGAGCAGTCACTGTACTGTGACAAATGATCCTCTACCTTCATCCTGATCTCCACCCCATTCTCCTCGTCTGATGGCGCATAGATAGCCAGTGCCGTCACATACCGGTACTGAAAGATCACATTCTTCTCCGGTTCCTTTACAGAGATACTCCGTAACATTCTGTCCAGCTTCTCCTCATTGGCCTTATGAAGCAGCTGGCCCAGCATTTTTTCCAGTTCCTCTTTATTCACGGGTTTCAGCAGATATGCTTCCACTCCCAGCTGAATGGCCGTCTTCGCATAAGAAAAATCGCTGTATGCACTCATGATGATATAATTGATGCCCGGATATCGTTTTTTCGACTCCGTAATAAATGCCAGCCCATCCATCTTCGGCATCCGGATGTCCACCAGTACGATAGTCGGGCGGAAAGATTCCTGGAGCGCCAGCGCCTCCTGGCCGTTTGCTGCCTCCTCAATCTCTGTGATACCGAATCTCTCCCAGTCAATCCTGTTCCGGATGCTTTTTCTGATAAATTTTTCATCGTCAACAATCATCACCTTGTACATAACTCTCTCCTCCCTCAAGTATTATGCTGTTTTCCTTCTGTCTTGTATTTATGCAGACAAAAGGAATCTTCATAACAATACAGGTACCCTTTTCTTCCCTGCTGAATATCTCTATAGAATAAGTATCTCCGTAGAAAAGTTTCGACCGCAGATGAACGTTTAAAATTCCAAGGCTCTTGTACTGCTCGATAAATTCGAGTGGGCGTTCTCCTGTCACTTTCAACCTTTCGTTCAGCTCCTTCAGTTTCTCCTCCGGGATTCCTATTCCGTTGTCGAATATCATGATTGAAACCATATTCTCTTCCTTTTTAATCCGTATCCGAAGCATCCCGCCTGAATCCGTCTCAGCAAGACCGTGGGAAATGGCATTCTCTAACAGCGGCTGCAGGGTGAATTTTAGAATCCTGCAGTTTAAGCATTCTTCATCCACATCGTAATACACTTCGAACCGGTCCTCGAACCTTATTTTGATCACTGTCACATAGTTTTTAATCTGTTCCAGTTCTTTTTCAACTACAGTCACATTTTTAAATCTTGTATTGTAACGCAGCATCTCACTTAAGCAGGTACTGACCTCAATAACCGCATCATCCATTCCCTCGCTTGCAAGTCCCATAATGGTTTCCAAAATATTATAGATAAAATGAGGGTTGATCTGCTGCTGGAGCGCCTTGATTTCTGCCTCCTTTACCAGAAGCTGCTCGGACTCCACACGCCTCATCAGCTCGTTGATCCGTCTCATCATATCGTTGAATTCCCGGATCAAAATGTTGATTTCGTCTTCTGTATCAGGCTTAACCCTGGTGGTTAAGTCTCCGCGTTTTACCTGTTCCATGCCTTCCGCCAGACGCTTGAAATTCACCGTAATGATTGAGAAACACCGTTTGGAAATCAGGAGCGTGAATCCAACAATTACCAGCAGTATCAGGATCAGCACCGGGATAATCTGGTTCTGCCCTTTTAGAATCTCCTCTTTGGAACTGGCCAGGCAGAGATGCCAGCCGGTACTCTCCGAGGTGCCGTATGTAATAATATAGTCCTCTGTCTCATAGGTTCCGCTCCCATTTTCCGTCATTAATTCTGCAGGGATTTTAATCTCAATTTTATCATAGAAAAGAACATTCCCGTCCCCGTCCAGAATCGTCGCCCCGGCAATCTTGCTGAAGCTGTGGAGAAACCGTTTCTTCAGATAATTCATATCTATATCGATTTTTAAATATCCCACCACACCCGGTGTATATAAATCCTCAATTTTATAGACACAGGACTGGACAGAGGCACCATTCTCCGCATTCACGGTCATCAGCACCTTCTTATCCCTCGTCCATATGATTTCCTGATACCAGTCCGTATACCGGTAATCCGGAACGTAGACGGCTCGCTCTTCATTTTCGATGGAATATACACCATTCCAGTGGCCAGCCTTATAAAAACTCAGGGCTAGATCCGGATTGGAATAATAGTACTGGCTTTCAATTCCCCGAAGTAACGCTAAATCAGATACCGTGTCTTTATCATTTCTCATAAAACGGATCATGTCGCGGTTGTAGATGATTGCGTCCGCGATTCGGTCCACATCTTCAAAATACTGCTGCATCATGGTCAGATTTGATTCCATCAGATTCTGCCTCATATCCCTCGCCTGTCTCATGGCATTCTCTCTCATAATTCCGTACAGAAAGATAGCCACCAGAAGATTGGAGCTGATAATGATCAGAATCAAATACCTTAAAAACCGATGTGTAATTGTCTGCTTCATGCTCTCTCCCTCATCCTCGCACTATCTTACTCTTAACTTGGCCAGCTCTTCTTCAATCGTCTTAAATGTATACTCCAGCTCCTGTTCCCCCAGTAAATACATGGACACTTCCCTGCGCATCACTTCAATTCCCCCATTGTGAAGTGTGCCAACAGCCAGCCCGCGGGGCGCCTGGTCCATCAGGAAATATTCCGCATGTTCCGGAATCTGCGTGCCGGAGAGATAGATTTTTAAAACCTCTGGAGACTGCAAAAATGGAACAGTCCGGTTTTTTGCCAGAATCTTACCGCCTTCTTCTCCTGTACAAAATTTCATAAAACGATAGGTTTCTTCCGGATATTTGGTTGCCTCGGCCATGGCTACCACCGCGGTATTGTATACGTCCGCTTTCTCCGTTCCCTCCCAGGATGGAAGTTCCATCACATCGTATTCGATATTCATGCCTGTTTTCCTCAGTTCCTGGTTGATGGTATTTACTTCGCCATCTTCCCCAAAATACATTCCAAGCCTGCCTTCCGCAAATAAGATGTGATAGCCGCTCCAGTCATCATCTGTCCGGGACATATAGGGAGTTTTCTCCGCTGACTCACTGATAAACGCATGGCACCACTCCGCCGACTCGCGGAACATCTTTAAATCTTCTTCCTTAAAAGGGTCGAAAGCTCCTCTCGTTCGTGCAGGAAGCATCCACCACGAGCTGGAATTTTCAAATCCCAGTGCTCCGTAGACCTTCTTGTTATTTCCCCAGCCTGTCAATATTCCTGCCTTTTCTCTGTAATCCTCCCAGGTCCAGTTCTCCTGCGGGTACTCCACGCCCCGGCTGTCAAAAAGAGTTTTATTATAATACACACAAATTTTCCCAACCCGGTAGGGGATCATATACAAAGCGCCGTCCTTCTCCACATCACCATACAGAGAAGCATTTACCTGATTCTTCGTCTCATACCAGGGGCTTAAATTTTTCAAAATCTTCTTATTTTTCCAGATCGCTGCCTCCCCGGCCTCCGGAAAAAAGATACAGTCCGCCTCACTTTCACCATTTTTAATACGCATCATCTGCTGGCTGTACTCTGAGTCCGGAATCCAGTGAAGTTCTATGGATACATCCTGATTCTCTTTCTCATACGCCTGTACCAGAAGTTTTAAATTTTTTTCCTCATTTTTTCCCGCATATACGTCCAGAACCGGCACCATCTCTGCTTCCACTTCCACGGTTTGCTCTGTTTTCTGCCAGCATCCGTTTACTGATAAGGCCACCGTGGCAGCAAGTACAAAACTTCCCAATTTCAGATTCATGATGATCCCCCTTTTTCTGTAAAATCCTGTTTTCTCCAAAATGCAGATGAAAGCTGTCGTCCAGACGGAGGGACTCCCTCCGGGACAGCAGCTTTATCGTTTTTATTATCCTTTTAATCCGCTGGTACTGATTCCTTCCACAATATATTTCTGGAAGCAGAAGAATAAGATAACCGGCGGAAGCAGTGACAGAATACCCATTGCGAACATGGCCCCCCAGTCTGTCATGGAGGTGGGGTCAGAGAACAGCCGCAGTGCCACAGATACAGTATACTTCTTCGGGGAAGTCAAGTAAATAAGTGGGCCGAAGAAATCCTCCCATTTCCAGTAAAACTGGAAGATGATTGAGGTCACAAGGGAGGGTTTGATCAATGGCAGAATTACATTTGTGTATACCTTGAATTTACTAGCCCCGTCTAAAAATGCGGCTTCATCAAGTTCATTGGGGATGGAGCGGATAAACTGCATATGCTGGAAGATAAAAAACGCGCTTCCAAACCACAGCGGCAGGATCAGCGGCAGATAGGTATTCAGCCAGCCCAGTTTGTTAAACATGATGTACTGAGGGATCATAACCACCTGCCCAGGCAGCATCAGTGAGATTAAGATGGTCATAAAGCATACATTCTTAAATGGAAAATCCAGCCTTGCAAACCCATAAGCGACAAAGGGACATGTAACAACAACCCCAAGAACGCTCAAAATCACGACAATAAACGTATTCTTAAAAAAATAGGCAAAGGATATCCCTCCGAACCCTCTCCAACCATTTATATAGTTTTCTATTTTAAACTCATGCGGGATTAAATTGGCCGCGTCCACAAACACCTGGGAGCTTTCTTTTAAGGAACTGGAGATCATCCACAAAATCGGATATAAGGAGGTCAGGGCAAATAAGATGCAGATCACATGAAACGCAATGTTTCCGATTTGTTTTTTTCTTCTCATTATTTTTTCCCTCCGCTCTCATAGTAAACCCACGCGTCCGAACTTCTGAATACCAGTGCGGTAAAAAACAACACAATCACCAGCATGATGCACGACAGGGCTGACGCATATCCCATATTAAAGTCTTCAAAGCCTTTTTGGTACACATAAAGTTGATAGAATAAGGTCCGGTTCATAGGACCACCGTTGGTGACAACCAATCCCTGTGTAAATGTCATGAAGCTGTTGATCATCTGCATGATCAGGTTAAAGAAGATGATAGGGGACAGCATCGGCAATGTGATGGAGAAAAAGCACTGTACCTTATTGGCTCCATCCACCGTTGCCGCTTCATAATAGGTGGAGGATATATTCTTTAAGCCTGCCAGGAAGATCAACATCGGAGATCCGAACTGCCAGATGGCCATTAAGATTAAGGAGCCCAAGGCTGTCCTCGGGTCCGCCACCCAGGATATGTCCATATTGATTCCAGTAACCGCCGTAATCAGAGCATTGAAAGCACCGCTTCTGGAAAATAAGTTTCGCCACATAACGGCCACTGCCACACTTCCGCCGATGATAGAGGGAATGTAGAATAAGGTTCTGTAGATTCCAATCCCCCTTCTCTTCTGATTCAAAAGCATCGCAACCAGAAGAGCTGCCAGAAGCTTTAATGGCACAGACACCAGTACATAGAGAAAGGTTACTTTCAGGGATGCAATGAATTTTTTATCTTTCGTGAATATTTCAATATAATTCTGAATTCCGTTCCACTTCGGCACGCTTAACATATTATATTCTGTAAGGGAGAAATAGATCAGGCAGAGAAATGGGATCAGAGTCAGCACGATAAATCCGAATAACCAAGGCGCCACATAGAGATAACCTTCACAGCGCTTTCTTAATTTTTTGTTTTTCATATTTACCTCCGGTTTTTACATGCAAACGGGGGCAGGCCGTTGCCGCTCTGCCCCCGCATATCTCCTATGGAATCAATTAAGCTTAGCAGCTTCCACTAATTCGTCATATGCCTCGTCTGGCGTGATATCCTGATACATCATTCTCTCTTCGTACTCTGCCAACAGCTTCTGAATCTTGCTGCTGCCTGCCATAGACGGCCGATCATTGGCTGAGCTGTACTCTACAGCCTGGTCTACAATTGCAGACACTTTCTTCTGATTTTCATCAAAAGTGCTCTCCATGCTCTCACGCACTTTATCGGAAGCCGGCATACCGCGCTCAGCTTTCATGATCTTATTTGCCTCCACATCATTGATCAGGAAATCAATCAGTTTCGCTGCTGCCTCCTTATTCTCAGACTTGCTGGACATACATAAATGAAGGGAAGCCGGAACCATGGTTGCCTTTCCGCTTGTAGATCCCGGAAGCAGGATCATCCTAAGCTCCTTGTTCGCCGCATTAGCAAAATTTGCATACTGAGAGGCAGGAATAATATTAACCGCTGTTTCTCCCTTTACAATTGAAGAATCTTCCGGTCCGTTCTCTGCCTGTGATACATCATATGGCGGAATGAGACCCTCACCAGCCCACTTTAATTTCATGCCATAAAAGTTGTTAAATGTATCCTTTGAGAAGTTAATCAGGCTGTCGCCTTCCGGTGCATATACACTCTCCCCCTGCTGTCTGCAGTAATATTTAAACACATCGCCTTCCATCATCAAAAAATCGGCAGCAGCGTATTTGCCTGTCGCTTCTTTTAACTTTGGCAAATCTGCCTCTAATGCTTCCCAGGACTCATAACCATTTTCCGGAATTGTTAGGCCGGCCTTCTCATAGATGTCCGGTGCCACTAACATTGCTCTGGTGTTTACTCCGAATGGCAGCCCGTAAAGTTTTCCGTCCACCTGGCCTTCAGCAATTAAATTCTCCGAGATGGAAGATAAATCAATCAGGCCGGACTCTGCATAGCTATCTAAAGGTTCCACGATTCCGCCATCCATGAACTGCTGGAAGTCTCCCGAACCGATGTAGCCCTGATAAACATCAGGAATGTTGTTAGCCGTTGAAGCTACCGATAAATTTTCCCAGTAGGAATCCCACGGATAAAAGCTTGTCTCCACTTCAATATCCGGGTTCTTCTCCATGAACAATTTCACTGCTTCATTAGTCAAATCGGCCCGTTCCTGGCCGCCCCACCAGGCAAATCGGATCGTCGTCCTGCCGTCCTTCCCGTTTTTCACTGCCGATGTGGTCTCCACACTGCTGGTTCCGTCAGCACTTGTATTGTCGGTCGTCTGGGAGTTCCCGCCGCCGCATCCGGACAGCACCCCCGCCGCCATCGCTGCTGTCAAAAAAAGTGCCATAATTTTTTTCATTCTCATTACTTTTTCCTCTCTTTCTTTTTCTGTTTTTATTGTACTATCTTATTTTTATGTAAAATACAAAAATTCTTGGATGTTATGTGCACTTTTTTTGTTTTTCTTATTCCCAGGAACAGTCAACCGGCGGTCGGTCTCCTTTTCTGGTCAGATACAGCCGATCAATTCTGACACCAGAGGCCAGCACCGCAAGAGTGAGTACATGCTTTCCGCCGGAAAGTGCCAGACCCGCAAGAGGAATCCATCTCCAGACCTGTTCCGCCTCATATCTCCAAGTTTTTCCGCTGTTATATAAAAGTGTACGGTCCACAAAGTTTCCGTCAGCCGCTACTCCCAGATAGGAAGGGGAAGCCGGATCAATCCGGAGCAGAACCCAGAAATCATAGGTTCCTCCGTCACACCGGATCTGATAATTCAGATTCGGAGCCTCTTCCTCCTGTTTCCACTGCTGCCCACGCTTTCTCATATAAATGGCCAGGCCGCTCCTGCCATAGGATTCGCTGCTGCAGTACTGCCACTGGCCATTCTCCGTATAAGCGAATTCCGTCTGCTCATATGCAGTCACTGCATCAATCTTTACCACGCCGTCTTTTTCGCAGAATAAACTGTGAGCAGCGGTAAGTACTTCCTTCGGGCTTTTCGTCTTCCCATATTCCACCGGTTCTTCAAAATGATCCGTCGCTACAAGACTGTCTCTTGTCACCTCCCGGTTCGCATAAATTTCTTTCCTGGGCTTTAATTCAGGGGCTCCGTAAAACCGATCCGACCAGTCAAGGATCCGACCATTATTCAAAAGCGCCTGTTCTCTAGGAAACTCCCGATTTACCTGACCCGCACAAATAATTCCCAGATTGTTCTCCGCTCTTTCTTTCGTATAAATCACAAACCGCGAAATCGCGAAATAGGGATCAATCACCTTAAACGTCACCTGATGCGCGCCTTTTTTTAAATACGGAAGTTTTAAGTACAATTTATCGACGTTATTGGTGGAGTTATACGTCCAGGTATCACGCCATTCGTCATTTGCTAGGCTTTCAACCGTTAACACTGTCCCACGGTCGATCTTTACTCCCATGCGGATTCTTCCCGTAGAATTCAAAGATGGAAAACGGTGGATTTCTAATAGGAATTCTCCCTCGCTGCTAAAATATACCGGGAATGAGGCTTCTGCCCCTTCCTTATATCCTTCCAGTAAATCTCCCTCTTCCCGTCCCAGGTAGGAAATCAACCGGAATCCGTCCACGCGGAGTCCTGTCACGGAGACTGACACTACCCCAGCCTCTTCCGGATTCTCACAACCGGCAGGAACCGGGCTTACAAGAACTGGTACTTCACACTGCACATTGTCCGTCTCGTTCCGGATCAGAATAATCCCTGTTTTCTCTTCCTGAGTTTCCTTTACCGTTACCAGGATTCTTGTCTCACAGGATATCTCCCCGGATGTTTCGGAAAGCTGTATCCAGTCTGGAGTCTCCGCCCGCCAGGCGAAGCTTCCTTCCCCACCGTTGGAAATCTCGAACCATTTTGTTCCTGGCCTCACAAAACAGAGTTCCTCCCCGTTATTCCATATATGAACCAGCATATTCCTGCCACCCATATGAACAGACGGCGTACAGGCCGGATACATGGCAGTTCTGGGCGGCGGAAAATCTTCCGGCGTAACGATTCCCTTCCATTTTCCGCCCGAGATCCGTTCATTGTAGTAAAGAAGCAGTTTCCTCCTGGCGTCCTCATAAGCCCTGGTCTCCTTCACATAAAGATCGGCTGCCTGCTGCTTTCCCTGTTTGTGGCACAGAGTACTTCTGTCAGAGAAATAATATTGGCCCATTGTCAGGTAAAGGGCATGAATCCGCAGAAGGACTAACTGGAAGAACGCGTCTTTTTCCTCCTCCAAAAGTCCCTCATAGACCACATCTGCCTGATCCAGAATTTCCTGCAGTTTATGAAGCCGCATAACTCCCTCATCACCATAAGCAGTCTGGGAAAATACATCGTCCTCCATCATTTCCAGCTTGCGCACGTTGGCAATCTGGGAAAACCGGTTGAGCAGCGGTCCCATTTTCTCTCCAATTTTCCCGGTAAAGTTCCGGTCAATCCAATCGCTTACATAGCTGTCCACGTCCTGAGTCCGGCCCTTCGCGCTTCCCGCTTCCCAGGCAAGACGCAGGAAGAATTCCACCTCCATTTCAAGAGGCTTTAACGCTCCCACATTCAAGATCCACAACTTCTGAATCCCTTCGTCATATGCTTTCATCAGTTCGTACTTCGTATGGGTAAGAGGGATGGAACAGAAGAATAAGTAGGACCTTCCAGGCGGGGACCAGTAGGAATTATGATAATAGATTCCATGTCCGCCCACTCTCTTTCGGTCTTCTTCTGAAGGATAACGGCGGACATAGCCGTAGTTGTCATTCGCCCAGATCATCGTAAAATCGTCCGGTACCTTCAGGCCATGGTCATATAGCTCTAGGACTTCCTTATAAGGAATGAACAATTTTAATGGTGTCTTGTCCAGCTCCTCCTTAAGGATTTCATTCTGACTGGCGATGATTGTCTCCAGCAGTTCAATCTTCTGAGTCCGCAGTTCTTCCTCAGTTCTGCCATTTAAATTGCTGGTCTCAAATCCTGAATCATGGATTCCCCTCATTCCCAGGGTATAGCTCACCTCAAAATCCCGATTCTGGATCACGCTCTCCCTCCAGTATTCATGGAGAATTTCCCGATTTCTGCCCTCAATGGTGTAGTCATACTTCACACCTTCGTATCCCTTTTCTTTCAGCCATGGAAGCCATTCCCGGTTATTACTCCGCATCAGCATATCGCAGTGTGAGGTACCGACTACAATCCCCATCCGGTCTGCCAGGGCGCCGTTTTCCTTCCTGCGGTTAAAGGAATTCACATGCATGGCCGGCCATATATAGTTCGCCTTTAGCCGAAGAAGAAGTTCAAAGATCTTCTCATAGGTATGGACGCCGATAGTGTCCTCCTCCATATGAAGCTTCGCCCAGCGTTCCAGTTCCTCCTCATCATTGATAAATATTCCTCTGTATTCCACGGAAGGATAGTCGATAATTTCATAGTCCTCTGGAAATACCAGCCACTCTTTCTTCTTTACCGGAACGTCCGCCCAGAAATACCAGGGTGACACACCGATTTCCTCACATAAATCGTAGATTCCATAGATAGTTCCCCGCCTGTCCGTCCCTACAATCACTAATCGGTCTTTCGATACCGTCCGGATATATGCCTCTTTCCTGAAATTTCCATTTTTATCCTGAAGTTTTTTTTCATCAAAGAGACCTTCTATCTCTGCTGAAACGCCTGCCGTTCCCACAAGGATTGATTCTCCACCTTTGAATTCTCCAAGGGTTACTTCCGTTCCCAGTACTTTTTTTAAATCGTTTTTCAGATTTTCCGCTGCGATGCGGACAGCAGAATTTTCTTTCCAACTGATACCTATATGAATAGAGCTTTCATTTTTTATGGTTAATACCGCCAATTTTTCCTGCCTCCTTATTCCGTCACCTATTTGTATGCATCAACAGGCCCTATAGAAAAACTTTTAGCCTCCGCATATGCACTTGTCTGCTTTTGGGCCAGTGCGTAAAGTCCCACCACGGTTCCGGTAAAGCATTTTCCTGCAATCTCGCAAGATAAAAACCTGGTGGATGCCGTACCGGCCAATGTAAAGGGGCCACCTTCCAACGCATAGTAAAAATGATACTGTTCCCTGTCACATTCAATCCTGAGCCAGATATTCCCATCCCTCACCGGCGCAAAACAGATCGTCTGCTTAAAATCCTCTGCGGTCTTCTCCAGGACCAGGAAAACTCCATCATCTAGCCTTTTTTTACAAAAACGGTAATGGAATTTGGATTCCAGATAGATTAGCAATCCTGCCTCATCCCCTGTCTGCTCCGGACAGAACCGAAGTTCAGTCTCCACAATACATTCAAAATCCAATGGTCTTACGGCCGCAAACGTGCTTCCAATATCTGTACCGTCAGCCTGTACCGAAGGGATAAGAGAAAGCTTCCCATCTCCCCGTTTAAAAAGCGAATCCCTGCGTTCCCGCAGAAAAAGCCAAGGCGCCTCCCAGTTTTTAGAGCTAAAATCTGCACTCCAGAGCTGCACACGCTCCTGTCCGGCCCAAAGCGGCCCTTCCCGTTCAATGGTCTCCAGCTTATTTCCGCCCACATATGGCCAGCCATCCTTCCATGTAACAGATGTAAGGAATGTCTCTCTCCCCAGATGGCTCATGGTCCGCCTTGCCGTCCTGACTGCCAAATGAACCATCCACCAGTTTCCCTGGTGATCTTCAATTAGATCCCCATGGCCGGAGCATTGAACAGCTTTAACCGTATCATGGCGGTTGGTCAGAATCGGATTGTTTTCATACCCCTCATACTCTCCCCAGATGGACTTACTTCTGGCAATTGTCACCATATGGTTGAAAAAGGTGCCTCCCTCTGCGGCCATCAGGTAATACCAGCTGTCCTTATAATAGATATGAGGTCCCTCCAGGTGGCCTCCACCTGTCCCTGACCAGATGGGCGTGATGGGGCTTTTCAGCTTCCCGGTTGTCACGTCAATCTCCTCCAGTGTAATTTCCTCTTTTCCCGGGTGGACGCTCTGATTTGTACAGTAATACGCCTTTCCCCCCTCAAAATACAGGGAAGGATCAATCCCCCCCACCGGCACCCACACAGGATCCGACCAGCCCTCACGCGGATCCTGTGTAGAAATGATAAAATTGCCGTACTTCTCTACAGTGGCCGTCACATAGAAAACTCCCTCATGATACCGGATCACAGGGGCCCAGATCCCTCCTGAATTACCGGCATGTTTTAACGACAGCTGTTCCGGCCTGCTGATGCAGTTTCCGATTTGCTTCCAGTTTACAAGGTCCCGGCTATGGTAAACTGGAATTCCTGGAAAATATTCAAAAGAACTGTTGACCAAATAATAATCTTCACCAACTCGACAGATACTTGGGTCCGGGTGAAATCCTTTTAAAATGGGGTTCTGATATTTCATATTATATTCTCTCCTAAGTCAGTTTACTGTATAATCCTGCAGACGACAGCCGCAGATTTCAGCCCAGGCGCCCAGGCTAAGACACGGAAGCTTTCTCCACTCTCGCCGCTCCTTACAAGCACACTGGCCTCGCCCTGGAACATATGAATCATGGTTTCATGATACGGTTCACTCCCCATCAGATTTCCGTTATCCACAGCCAGGATTTCACCAGCTCCTTCCGCCGTAAATGTCACCATAGAGCTTTCACGGAAATATGGGTTTCCTGATTCGTCGCAGGCCGCCACGGTCAGAAGCCGCTGCTCTCCCGCCGGGATTTCCACCACTTCCCCTTCTTTGAATTTCAGCTGTACCGGTGCTTCCGGCGTGACCACCTCCCGATTGCACACCTCTTTCCCCTGGTTGTAGCCCACTACCTTCACCCGTCCGCGGACATAGGGAAGAAAGCCGGTAATCATCCGGTTGGGACACTCTGCCGGCTTCGGAAGATAGAACTCCTTTTCATTTAAGAACAGTTTTACCTCCTCGCAGTTACTGGCAATCATATACGGAATCACAGCCCTGTGAATCTGCGGAAAATGCCAGTGTTCTGCATACATGGGGATATCCCAGTGTTCCTTCACCCCTTCATCCTCCAGGCTGTAATCCATCACTGCGAAATACACCATGGGTTTCCTGCTCCAGTAACTCTGCATTATGTAATAGGATGCCCTGCGAGAACCGTTGGTACGGATTAAAGAGCCGCCCCAGCCCTTAGCCGGATACCCCATAGATTCTCCCAGATAATCGATTCCGGTCCAGATGATTCCGCCGATCACATAATTTTTCTCCAGAGGGACAAGGGACGGATTCTCTGCGGTAAAATTCTGCATCTGGTTCTCATTTCCCTTGAAAAACTGGTAAATCTCTGTTCCCAGAATCAGCTTTTCCGGAAAACGCTCATGGATCCTCTCATACCATTGTTCCTGGTAATTACAGGAAATAATATCCACCACCTCCGCAATCCTGGATATCCGGTCTAAACGCTCCTCCATATCATAGATTTCCGTATTGTCCTCCTCATCTACAAACTTCTGAATATCCTTAATTTTTGACAAATCCACATTGCTTTCCCTCTTAAAATGTGGATTCATCGCGTAACTCACCGGTCTGGAGGAATCCAGTGATACGGTATACCCTTTCAGCATTTTTAAAATTCGGATCATGGAATCCTGGGCCTGGTTTTCAACCTCGTTTCCCACGCCCCAGATGAAGATACACGCCCGGTTCCGGTCTCTCTCCACCATGGCTGATACGTCCTTCTTCCACTCTGTCTCAAAATATCTCCCATAAAGCCCCCCTGTCCATTTGTCGAAGCACTCCTCATAGACATAAAACCCCAGCTCGTCGCAGAGATCTAAGAATTCCTCCGCGTAGACATGGTGGGCTGCCCGAATGCAGTTGCAGCCCAACTCCTTTAAATCCATAAGCCGCGCCCTCCAGAGCTCCTTAACAGCGGCATTCCCCCGGCACCCCACATCCTGATGGATGCAGACGCCTTTTAACACAACCGGTTCTCCATTCACAAACATTCCCTGATTGGGGACAAATGAAAACTCGCGGATTCCCACTTTCTGCGTAATACGGTCTGTGCTCCTCTCCCCGTCCATTAATTCCAAAGTCAGTTCGTATAAATTTGGCTCCTTTGCTGACCAGCGCTTCGCATCGGGAATCCACAGGGTGAGGGGCCATTTACCGCCCTTGCAGGAATACGTCTCGTCCCCGCCGCGTACAGTCACGCGAACAATCCCCTCGATCCCTGGATTCACCTCAATGATCCCGACCTTCCCCTTCAGGCTGGTTTTTATGATCACCTGATTCTCTTCCAGATGGCGTTCTTCCATCTCAATCCATTTCACTGTTCGGTAGATTCCCGCTCCGCTGTACCAGCGGTCCGCGGGCTTCTTCGTATTATCCACCCGCACCAGAATCTCATTGTCTCCGGTATGCACGAAATCCGTGATGTCCAAGCGAAACGGGCTATAGCCGTACTTCCGTCCGCCCACCACTTTATCATTGACCCATACCGTGCTGTCCTCGTAGATGCCTCCGAAATACAGGTAATAGCGGTAACTCGACTTTTTCTCCTCCAGCACCTGAATCTTCCGGTACCAGCCGACGCCCCACCGGTCGCGGAAGCCTTGGGCCTCCCCCTCAGCCATCTCCCTGGAAAACGGGGCCGTAATCGCCCAGTCATGCGGCAAGTCTACCGTCTGGAAATGCTTTTCGCCGTCTTTCTCCAGTGCAAATTCCCAGTTATTCATGATTTTCGTTTCTTTTCTTGGCATGTATGTTCTCCTCCTCATAGGAACTTAACAGTTTTATCTAATTTAATCTTATCCGATTGCAGCTTAAAAATATAGCATTATTCTCGGATTGGACTTATAAAATTTTTGGATTCTATATATATGATTTGATTCACTGCGAAAAAAATACCAAGGTGTCAATACTCCAATAAAACTAACACTCTTTTGCAACTGTAAAAAGCAAAAAAACAAGCGGATTTATGCAAAACCGCTTGTTTTTTCTAATAATTATCTATTCTGTATTCCCTTTAACCAATCCACCGGCCCTCTGCATCAACCTGATACCCATCTGGTGTAATGTTGCTTACCAGCATTTCTCCATCACTGCCCAGATAATACCAGGTCTCCTTGTAGAAAAACCATTCATTACACTTCATGGATCCATCTGCATTGAAATAATACCATTTTCCATTCACCATTGACCAGATATCGGCACACATGGAACCATCTGGTCCCAGGAAATACCATTTATTCTGATCAGACAGCCATCCGGTCTGCATATTGCTTTCCGTATCAAAATGATACCATTTTCCGTTTATTTTAGCCCATTCATTCGTTGCATAGGTACCGTTGCTCTTCTTAAACCTCCATGGTTCATTCTTTCCACCCTGCCAGGTTCCTGTCACATTGTCATCCGGTTTGTATGTGGTCTCATGTTTGTATGTGGTCTCATCATCGTCGTCGCTGTTATCATCATCTGTCTGGTTTCCCAGAACCCTGACCGTGAAGCTGTCACGGAAAGTTTTCTCCTCACCCTTCTGATCCACGCTGCAATACAATACCTTTACCGACTTGGCCCCCTGTGTATCAAAGGGTGGAATGTCCAGTTCATACTCGTCTTCCGAAAGCACTCTCTCCCTGCGTTCCGCATTACTGGAGCTTGCCCTTCTCTCATAGGCCACTACCTTCATTCCTTCCGGCTCAAAGTTCTCACCAGTCTTATAAACAATCTTTTCAGGCTTCTTTTCCACCTTGATTCTGGTTGTATAATAGTCTTCCCAAGCCTCTGTAACCTTTACACTGAAAGATGCACTGAAAGCCTCTCCTTCTCCATCTTTATTTTCCGCATGATAGGTAACGGTAATCATTTTTGTTCCAGCTGTATCAAACTCTTCCTGGCTAATGTCATAGTCCTCTGGAGAAAGCTCTATTTCTCTGCGTATCGCATTGCTGGAACTCGCTGTTTCATAAGCGACTACTTCCATACCTTCCGGATTAAAGTCTTCACCAATTTCATATTCTGTTTTGGTCGGTTTTTTCGTAACTTTGATTCCGGTTGTATAAAATTCTTCCTCAGATTCTATGACACGTACAGAAAAGGAATCAGTAAAGTCTTCATTTACACCTTCCGCATTCTTTCCTGAATAAGTTACCGTAACTTCATTTACTCCGGCAGTATCAAACCGATTCGGCGTCACTTCATAATCCTCGGGAGAAAGTATCCGCTTTCTATCCGCATTGCTCTTACTTGCAGTCTCATATACAGTAACCTCCATGCCGGCCGGATCGAATTTTTCACCTGTTACATACTCCATTTTATCCGGTTCTTTTGTTACTTTGATGGTATCTGTATAATACTCTGCGTCCTGTACCGTTAATGCATCCAACGCTTTTTGCAGTTCCGCTTTCCGAAGGTCTATCGACTCCTGGTCCGTCTGATCCTCATCCATAATCTTTTTGGCTTCGTCAATTGCCTTTTTCAGTATTTCTATGCTTTCAGCCGTATAACTACCGGTTTTCTGTACTTCCTCCTTAGCTTTTTCCAACAACAGCTTTAAATCTGTCTTATCCGCCACATTGGCGTAAGCAACTCCAAGAAATGTAATAACTGCTCCTTTTTCACTGTTTGCATAGATATTTAAAGTAACCTCTGTCTCGTGGTCTACCGTTAGGCGGCCCGTCCGCAGCGCATCTATGCTGTTTCCTGCACCCACCTTCACGTTTTCTGCAATCATCACTGAGACCTTCTTACCGTCTTTGTCCTCGTATACAGCTTCAAAATTAGAACTGCGGGAATCGTTCCACCATTCATGGGACTGAACAGTAATATCATACTCTCCTGCTTCCAAAGTCAGCTTATAAGCGTATCCGTTCTCTTTTCCTGCTTTGTTTTTTCCATAATAGCCATCATGGAATTTATCACCATCGCCATCTGACTTTTTTCCGTCATATGTATCTGTAATTCCCCATTTATCATCGCTGTTTTTCCAGCTTTGGTCTGCCCTATCATTTAGCAGATCCAGCCCCAGTTTCTCTACGGCTTTATAGCTTTCGGAATCTTCTGAATTACAGTCAATAAAATATACCAGATTCTTCGGAACTACCTCTACCTTTGCCTGTGCAACTACATCAGAATCTTCTACTTTTCCATTTACTGTAACAACGGAATAATTTTCTTTAAAATCTTCCGGATCCAAATCCCATTCAACATTCTTTTCTACTATTTTCCCCTGTTCCATCACCTCCAGTGTCTTCGGGAGTTCCGGGAGCTCTCCATTCACCACAGCCGTCCGCTCTGCGGCTGGTACCTGCGGAACCAGTCTTATATAGTCAAGTCCGATTACATAACCAGAACTTTTACTGTTCTTTCCGGTTACCGTAAATCGCATTTTCTTTGTTCCATCTGAATCAAACTTTACGCTTCCGAAAGATTTTTCTGTAAATTCACTTCCAGAGGCATACATATCGACAGGATCTCCGCACTCTTCTCCATTGACAGCAAGCTGAATCTGGCCTCTATTATTAGCGGATCTGTATCCTGCGATCACTTCATATTCATAATCCGATGCCGGCATATCCAGATCAAATTCAACCCAGTCCCCAATTCCTTTCGGGATAACCTTCATCCATTTACCGCTGACACCTTTATCTTCCCACCAGAATCCGTCCAGTTTTGAGTCCGGAGACAGATTATATGGCAGGGATTCCACCTCAAAGAATGTATCTCCAGGAGCCATGGCACTGCCTGTTACTAACCGGATACAGGAGTATGCAGGGATTTCAATGATCACATCGTTTCCGGATATCGTGAATTCTGCCTTTTCATCTGTTCCCTTTACCCAGTTTCCTTCCTCATCATAATACCCTTCCTCAAGGCTGCTCACGCCATAGCCGGCAAGTCCTTTCAGTGTATACTTCGCATCCCGGGTACTTTCCAGAATAATTTCCTTTTCACCATGATCTACCACGATTCCAACACCCTTTTCGGGAGAAACATAGCTCACTTCAATATTTCTTACCTTTTTTTCAGCGCTTGTGCTCTTCCCCAACTGATTGAGAAATACTAATTTTTTTCCGCCATCTCCATCCGCCACTTTCGTAGCCAGATCAAAGGATATTTTATTAAGCATATGATTGATATTTCGCATATCCTCTACATACTCACCGTGTGGAACCGGTATCCCATTTTTATTATCATATAAGCCGTTTCCGTCTGGGCTGCATAAATCATATACATTATAAAAACTGCCGCCGGCCAGCGCCGCCAATATCCAGTTTGGTGTGCCGGACTTAGAACCGCTGTTTTCCATAATCATAGTCAGGTTATCTCCCTGGTCATATGGCCCGAGCCAGGTATTTTTATGTCCGAAATCATAGCAGAGCTGGGTATCTGCCCCATATGGGTCAGGCCCGATAAAATCTACGTTTGTTCCACCCTGTTTTCTCATTTTTTCATTATACGTAACACCGACTGCATCGGTTCCAGTATAGTTATTCACCCTCGTCCATACCGAATAATCGGATTCCTTTACACCTGCTGCCAGATTATTGGTGTACTCCCACATAGTCAAATCACGGAATTCCTGATCTGACATGGTTCCTTTTTTCTTCATACAGGTATCACAGTAACAGTGCTCTCCGTATTTAGTTTGATGCAGCCTTCCAACGGCTGGTTCATTGGCCACCTGGCAGCCAACTACCGTATTTAAGTTTCCATTTTCTCTGTTATACTCTGCGATATGGTCAAACATGGCTTTCATGGCTTCTTTTTCCTTTGCCCGAAGCTCAGGATCATTCTTGCACATCAAAAACCAATAGGTTCCATAAACCGGATCTGTCTTTTTCTCGAAAAACGGTGTTCCGTCCGTCTTTAACGATTTCTGGTATCCCTGGAATACATAATATGGAACACGGTTATCAATCGTGGAATTAACTGTATCCGTTGAAAACCACAGAAGCTCCAGTTTAATTCCAGCCTCCTCAGCCCAGCCGATTACTTTATCGAGATAATCCCAGTTATACACATCGTCTCTTGATATAACCAGCTGCGGAGCCGCCTTTTCACCCTCTTTACCGTCGATTCCAACCATATTTTTTGTATCTTTATCCGTCCTAAGAATAAAACTGGCTTTCTTATCCTCATCACAGTATTCATTGATGAAATCCGTCACATCAAAATCATAATACTGTGCTTTATTTACCGGATCATAGGAGGGAGTTAAGCCAAGATCGATGACGCCTTCTCCCGTAATCTCATAGCCATTGTGATTAGGCGCTCCGGAATTCCATGTCATCGTACTGCTGTCCCAAGAGTCATCCTCAATTCCATAAAGCCTCAGACTATTGGCCTCTTCTGCCGAATTGACCCATACACGCAGTTTCGATCCCGCCCAGTCAGCCCCAGCCAATTCTGCAAAATCAAATTTGAGATATGTAAGAGACTGTTCATCTGGAGTATCCGAATAACCTGACAGCATTGATTTTTCGTCTGAAAAATTCTGATCCGCATACTCTCCGTTTCGTATATAGGTTGTCTCTGATGCATCGTAAAATTGATCCGGCTGAATGTCCATCCACCGCAGCTGTGCATTAGCCACTGTGAAACCATCATCCCTGGCAATCTGAAACAGATTCTGTATCTGCTCATCGGAATAATGATAAAAATCCTTAACCTTGTCAATTCTGATTTGGACTCCATTGAAAAAAAACGGTTTTCCGTCCACCATCAGTGTCTGCCGCTCATAGGTATCTCTGGAATTGTCAACCCATGATACAGGCCGCCCATTATCGGAGGCCAAAGGCATTCCTGAGGCTGGAATTGTCATCATTGTCAGGCATAGTCCTGATACTGCCACAGTTTTGATACTTCTTTTTAAAGACATAATTTTCCCCCTTGCTCTTAAATTGTTAGTAGTTTTACTTACTCCCCGGAAATTGTAACATTTACATTATGTAAAATATATAAATATTCTCAGGTATGGCATATAAATATTTTGGATGATTTTGATAAAAGCAACAAATCCCTCATCATATAGCAAAAATATGCCATATGATGAAGGATTTAAGTCCATTGTACTCATGTATTTTTCTTTGCGTCTTTGATTTTCTATGTCATAGACACATCTTATACCTTATACAGTTTAATGCTACACTGACGTAATAATAATTACTCATATAAAATAATTTCATAAATATAAGATAATCCGTCCCTCAAGAAAGAGCCTGAGTCCTTATTTTCGTCCACCAAGCTGCTGATCCATGTTATTTACTCTATAATGTAAACCGACACAACGCTTCAGACACGCACACTTTATTTCTGATGAACAATTATCTTCTATTCCTTCTAACAAACAAGCTGCCCATTCCATATAAAATTTTTCATGATGTTTCCTCCATTCATTATATTTCTTATATATGAATTAACTATCCAACTCAAGGTTCTCCCTATATAGAAGTTTTGAGATGAAATTTTATTTCTACATTATCAATAAATCATTAATCCTTTTCCTTTTCCATATCTGGTTCCGTCCCTGTCATACAGAACCGTATATTCCTTCTTCCCAACTCGCACCCCTTCTAAGAGAACATAATCCCACTCCGGCGGAATCATCGGTTTAACGGCCAAAGATATTTGCTGCGGATCAAGCCCCAGAAGTCCTGTTATGATCAAATCACAGTACATAGAATGATTGTAGTCCTTTCCACGTTCATACCCTCCTTTTTCCGCTTTCCACCCGTCCTTTTTCAGAATTTCCCTGGATATCCATTCTCCGGTTTCCGGATCAGAATCCTCATCGATCCATGGAATTTTCTTCCCAGATTCCGTGATGCGGTGCTGGCTTTCAGCATAGATTTTAAGCGCTCTATGATAATCTTTCTCTGTCACAATCTCCTGATGGTAATTTCGCAGGAGATTTGCCATTGCCACCAGTGCCTGGGACGTTGCAAAAGGCCATACCGGACCATTCCACAGACATTCGTGAGGAACTTCATATTTGTATCTGGGATGTGCCTGATCTGCTGTACAGAATCCGTATTTTCCCAGAAAATGCTTCTCATCCATAAGATAAGCAAATGCCTTTTCATATCCCGGATCCGGCAGATTAAAGTACCAGGGAATGTATCCGATTAGTTCCCTCACGTTATGTTCCATTGGGATTTTTTCAAAATCCAGAGTCTTACAGTTTAAAAATCGCCCTGGCTTCGGATCAATCTCTGCCGGAATCACCTGAAAGAAGTCTCCACTCCATAAGGTCTTTTGCATCTGCTTCTTTATATTCTCTGCTCTCTCTGCATATTCTTCCGCCAGACTCTTTCTCCCGGCTTTTTCCGCAAATTGGGAAATCGCCCTGGCATCTGCATACAGATACGAGTTCAGTGTGGGGCGAAATCCCGATCCACTGATAGAGAATTCCATGGCATCCCGATCATCGATGGACCAGAATAAACCAGTTTCCGTCCCATGTTCCTTTATCCAGCCCTCAAAATTATCTGTCAGGCTGTCCAAAAGTTCTGTCCCAAGGCTGTAATCATCCAAAACACAGCAGTAATCCCATAATGCATCTGCTATCCAGGTGCTGTAAGAGCGGATGTCCCCGCTCCCTTGCAGCCAGAAGCGTATTGTATCCTCCATGATCTGCTGTCCATTTCTCAGCCATCTTCCTTCCCTGATGTGAAACCCTGCGGCGCAGTTTATTGAATTATATTTCCCCGACCACGGAACCTCTGGCAAGAATTCCGTAATCAGATAACCTTCCGGAATTTTCTTAATATGCTTCCGATAAGTCCACCATCTAAAATAATAGATTTCCTCAATTACGGGATCGGGACATTCAAACAGCGGCACGTTGTCCTTTAGCCAGCCCAGCGCATGCTCATTATCAATCTCTTGCTTATAGACCTCCTCATCTTCGTTATTAAACTTTTGTATATATTCTTCCAGTCTCCTATCAAGAATCATATCTTCCTGAATTTCCTTTCTGTTTCTATTTATTAAAACTCAAAATCCCGCCCCTCATGAAATGCCAGTCCAATCTGCTCCGGCGCACCGTTTCGGCCATTATACCAAAGCATCCATTTTCCATCCCAAAATATAGTAAATGGCTTATAGCACGCACTTTTGTCAAAGCCTTCATCGGGAGCGATAATCGGATTTAATTCCGATCGTTCCCAGTTTCGAATACCATCCTTTGAACGTGCCATTCCGATCTGGGCATAGTCCTCATCATGATAACCGATATAAAACATATAGAAATATCCGTCCTTTTGAAATACCTGGCACCCAGCAGCTTTGTGCTTTTCCCACTCAATCTTTGGATCTGCTTGGAATATGGGATTTTCGGCATATTTTTTCCAGCTGATACCGTCCGAACTCTCCGCATAACCGATGGCATTGGGTTCATACTGTTCCCCTGCGGAATACCACATCTTCCAAAGTTTTTTCTCCTCCGATTCGGGGATTTTCCGATATCTCGCTGCACCAATATATCATGGATAAAAAGATGTCGGAGGCCAGTTACTATTTGTCTGAAACTACCCTTGACGTAAAGGAGATTGCTCAAAAGTTAGGCTTTAGCGACAGCCACAATTTCATGAAAGTCTATAAAAAGGAAACCGGGATGACTCCCTCGGAATACCGGAATTCTTTCCCAAACAGACTAAATTATGATAGCTGAAGCTAAGTCCGTATCCTGCATATCAGACAGTAAAAGTGCAAGTAGAAAAATGCTGGGTGCGCAGCCCATCGACTACCGCACCCGGCATTGATAGCAAATCGTTTCCTGGCAAATTCCGTATCGGCCATGGCTCCCAACTTGGCAAGCATATCGTGAGCCATATCCATTCCCTAAATATGAAATCAAACAGCACAATTACCTGCTACGGAGCCAATCCAGCACCATAATCTTCTATGTCTCTCTCCGTGTCCAGACTTGCATCTCATTTTCACCACGATTCGCCCAGGCATAATAAGGAATATATTGCAATTGTATTTGTTCTCCTCTTTTATCGTCCGCATCATAATACAGCGGTGTATTTTCTTTCAGCTTTGCAACCTGCTTTCGTCCGCTTAATTCTACGCAAACCATAGTAACCCCTGCAATATCCCTGTACATTGTTTTGACTTCCGCGTCCTTCACTATACTTAACAGATGCAGACTACTTCCATTATCCACTTCTTCCAGACAATACACCAGCGGTCCTCTCATAACCGCGTTCTTACCAATGTTCTCTCTGACAAACGGATTTGCTTCGATCAACCGGACCTCCATAGGAAACTGCAAATGAATTTCTTCCTCCTCTTCCCATTTCTTTGTCACATAAAGGTATCTCTCCTTCACCTTTATCGTTGCACCGTTAATTTTACTTAATTGATATGCCTCTCCCCATTCCGGAATGTGGAAAGCAATGGTACATACTTCCCGAACGCCTTTTACATATACATTCACTTTACCATTCCACGGAAACTCTGACTGAATCTTAACTTCCATCTCCTTTCCGTTTATCTGCTTTTTAAGGATAGCTCCTATATAAAGATGTATAAATATGGTATCCTCTTTTTCCGTATAGGCATAAGAACCTACAGAACTTAGCAGCCTTGCCACGTTAGGCGGACAACAGGCGCAGCCAAACCATTTCTGGCGCACTGGTTTTACATGAGATTTTCGTTCATCCCTATGACATGCTTCAGGAACCACCTCTAGGGGATTTACGTAGAAAAAGCTTTTTCCGTCTAATGCCATCCCACTTAATACTCCATTATAGAGCACACGTTCCATCACGTCCGCATACTGGGCATCCGGTCTTATTTGAAGCATTCTTCTTGCAAAAAATACAAGGCCGACCGATGCGCATGTTTCCGCATAGGCAGTATCATTTGGTAAGTCATAAGGAAAAGAAAAAGCCTCTCCTATATTTGTGCCTCCAATTCCACCGGTAATATACATTTTTCTGTTAACAATATCACTCCATAAACGCTCGCAGGCCTCATAAAGTGTTCTATCTTCCATACATCTGGCCGTATCTGCCATTCCGGAATAAAGATATACTGCCCGCACTGCATGCCCTACAGCCTCTGTCTGCTGTCTTACCGGCATATGTGCCTGTTGATAAGCATACCGGATATCCTCCTCATGACCTGCCTTTATAGATTCAGGATGTTCCAAATCAAAATAATAGGGCCTTGTTCCCCGTTCATTTATAAAAAAACTACCAAGCTTCAAATATTTTTCTTTTCCCGTTGCCTCATAAAGACGCACCAGAGCCATTTCTGCTATCTCATGTCCAGGATATCCTTTTCGCTTTCCTTCTTCCGATCCAAAATTCTGCAATATACAATCCGCATAGCGTTCTGCCGCCTTTAACAGCTTATCTTTTCCTGTTGCCTCAAAGTACGCAACCGCACCTTCCGCCAGATGCCCTAGGCAATATAATTCATGATAATCCCGTAGATTCGTAAAAGCCTTATTAATCCCATTAATAATATAATATGTATCCAGATAACCGTCATCCTGTTGAGCATTGCATACAATATCAATGCCTTGATCCGCGACTTTTTCCAACTCCGGATCCGGTTCCTGAGCCAGTGAATACCCTACAGCCTCAATCCATTTATAGAAATCGCTGTCCTGGAAAACATATCCATAAAACTCCTCTTTCAGTTCCTTCCTGTCTTCCGGTAGTATCTCAAATCCACGATCCGTATATGCGGGTTCCTTAAAAGCTTTTCCCTGACGTTTTCTTTCTTCACTACGTTTACCAGCCACTTTAAAATTGTGCATGCAAAAACTGGGCGGGGCTTCTTCAAGCTGGTCGTTCAAAGCTTTCCACTGGAACGGAATCATTTCCTTACGTACCAGTTCCATCTCGCTTTTCCAGAAGGAATCCGTAATACGAATCCTGTTTAATGGTATCGGACTGCTATATTCTATTTTATTCATATTTCCCCATTCCTCTCTTTCTGATGGCACCTATTCTGCCTGACATAGATTTATTCTTTTACGCCTCCCAAAGTAATACCCGTAACAAAATATTTTTGTAAAAAAGGATAAATACACAGAACAGGTACCATGGAAATAAATATCTTTGCTGCATTTAATGTTGTATTAGACATCATCGTCATCTGTTTCAGCTGTTCCGCAGTCATCTGCGATGCATCCAGTTGGAATACAAGCTGCTTAATATAGGTTTGGAGAGGATAGTGGGTTGCGCTTGTGGAGAGTACGAGTCCCTGAAAAAACTCATTCCATTGCGCCACAATAGTAAACAAAGCAATTGTCGCAAGAACTGGCTTCGACAGCGGAACCACAATGCGAAGCAGAATATACCAGGAGCCTGCACCATCCACCATAGCCGCCTCCTCCAGCTCTGTTGGAATGCCTTGAAAAAAGTTCACCATCAGTATAAGGTTGAATACTGGAATTCCTCCGCATATTGCCAGACCAAATACATTATTAATTAATCCGTAGCTCTTCATGACCATATACCACGGGATCGTTCCTCCAGAAAACATCATGCAGAAAACAAATACCCATAGTATTGAGTTTCTGGGAGGAAATTCTTTTTTGCTTTTTGCCAGAGGATAGGCTGCCATTGTCAATATAGGTAAAGTAGTGATAAGAGAAAGCACCACTCTTTTTAAAGCCACAAGAAAAGACAAGAAAAAATTCTTTTCTTTCATAATATCGCGGTAGGCATTTGCGGTGAAATCCACAGGCCAGAAAGCCACCCGTCCGGCTTCAGCAGCAGCTTTCGAACTGAATGATACTGCCAGATTATAAATCAGTGGTAAAAGACAGCTGAGCGCCAACGCTGTCAGAATTACTGCAAATAATGCATTTACCGCACTTTTACCTAATGTCTTTTTTTCTACCATATCATATTCTCCTTTAAAAAATGGTGTAATTGGCTTTTTTATTCGCTATGTAATAGGATGATGATATGAGTAAGAAACCGGCTACTGACTTTAATAATCCGACTGCTGTTGCCAAAGAAAACTGCATATCATTGAGTCCTACCCGATAAACCCATGTATCGATAATATCGCCTGTGGAATACACTGCCTGATTATACAGATTATAAATCTGATCGAATCCTGCATTTAAAATATTTCCAAGTGCCAGAATCGTCATCAGCACAATAACTGTTTTCAATCCCGGAAGCGTAATATGCAACATTCTCTTCCAACGGCCCGCACCATCAATTGCAGCCGCTTCATATAGACTCGGACTAATACCTGTCAATGCAGCCAGGTAAACGACTGCATTAAATCCGAATTCTTTCCAAACATCGGTCCCCACTGCCAGCCCCCGAAATAAATCCGCCCTCCGGAAAAATGCAATCTTCTCCAACCCCATGGACGATATAATGCTGTTAACAGGGCCATACAAGCCAAATACGTCCAAAAGAATACCGCCCATAACCACCCAGGAAATGAAATGGGGAAGATATACAATGGTCTGTACCGTTCTCTTAAAATACACGTTTTTTATCTCATTTAATAGAAGGGCAAATGCGACTGGAACAGCTACATTCAAAATCAGTTTAAATACCGCGATTACAATAGTATTAACAAAAATCTGCAACACATCTTTCATTTCAAACATATAACGGAAGTTTTCCAGACCTACAAATTCCGATCGAAGAATCCCTTTGCCCGGATTGAAATCCTGAAATGCCATAATGATACCAAACATAGGAACGATGTTAATGAAAAACATCCAGATTAATGCCGGACATACCATGAGCCAGTAAATTCCTGTCTTACCCTTGAAAAAAGCAGTTTGTTTTCTCTTCACCTTTTATCTCTCCTATCTTTTTATAAGAACCGCCGCATATTCTGCGGCGGTTCCCCGATTACTGATTCGCGGCTTCCTGCACTTCAGCTGTTATTTCATCTCCTCCCTCTGCTTTCCATTCTTTTACGAAAGTATCGAAAGAATCAACAGGCTCTTCTCCAATAATAATTTTCATAAATATTTCATCTTCTTTTTTCTTTAAATTTGTCCACTTCTTCTCCATTGTGGGTGTCTGTGTGTAAATCAAGCTGTATACTTTATTGACAACACCTGCTTCTTCCGCATCGGCAACAGCTCCTGAACCAACCAGAAGAGAATATATTCTTCCAGAGTTCACATCACTCATATTCCATGTATGGACATCAAAATCATCATATGGCACCTGTTTTACATCTTTTACGGTTGCAATATCATTGTCCAGAAGCTTATATGCAATATTGTCATATTCAGGGATTTCTTCCCCCTTTAAATATTTTCGTAACACCTGCATGGTAAAAGAATTCTCGTCCATCGGGGTAATAACGATCCTGCCCGGATAATATGAAGCATCCAGTGATTTTACATCCATCTTCGCTTCATCTCTACGCAAAAAATTATTCAATAGGAATGCTGCTTCCGGATGCTCATAGCCTTTGCGTACCACCACATACTGATTCGTTGGACTTCCCAACTTAGGATACCACTGTCCGTCTTTGGCTTCCGGCGCCGCATAAGCTACCCATGTTGCATCTGGATCATTTGCGATTGCTTCTGCCAGATTATATCCGAGCCACCATGGATAAAAAAAGATTCCGGCCTGTCCGCTCTTCCATGCTTCATCCGCATCTTTTCTGACTCCTAATTCCTGATCCAATGCGCCGTTCTTGTACATTTCCTGCAGTTTGCCCAAAGCTTCTTTAGTTTCAGCTGTTGTGGAACCATAAACCGCTTTACCATCTTCTCCCTTTATCCAAAATCCGGGATAAGACTGATATGCCTGAAAAATGCCATCAAGGGTACAGAGGTTATTGGAAGCCTGGAGGAAATCTCCATAAAGCCGATTATTTACCGTTGGTCCAAGAATTCCTACAGTTCTGTCGCCTCCCATCTTGTTATCAACAAAAGCCTTTGCAACAGTCTCCAACTCATCTACGGTCTTAGGAACTTCCAAACCCAGTTTATCCAGCCAGTCCTTCCGAATCCACATCAGACTATATCCGTCTGCCTCTGTATTCACACTTGGAAGTCCATACATCTTTCCATCCACCGTAGCAGCTGCCATCGACTTTCCATCAGTGGACTCGATATTCTGCCGGATGGTATCGGAAATAAACTGGTCATAATAAGGCGTTAAATCTTCTATCTGGTCTGACTTAATCAATTTTTTAAATTCATTTTCTCCAACCACCATGATATCCGGAAGGTCATTGGAGGCAATTGCCAGATTCAGCTTCTGTGAATAATCCGCTGTGGATGCCTGCCATTTTACCTTGATATCAATATTAATATTATCCTTTATATATCTGGTATACTGATTGTCTGTCGTAGACTGTCCTTCCGGAATTGTCATGGTCGGATTAATGGACTGAACGATTTCGACCGTAATCGGTTCCTTATATTTTCCAAATGGACTTGGATTTCCGTTCTCATCAATCGGAATATTTTCTTTTACCACATTCTTTAACGCTGACTCATCTTTTGTACCGCATCCCATTATCCCTGTGGTTACTGCCATACATGCCATTACAATACTGATGTAACTTTTAATTTTCATGTACGCTCCTCCTTATTTTTTCGAATTAATGCCTTTCGATTCGATAAGTTCATTATATAATTACTCCTCTTATCTTTGAACTCCTTTCAATCATGCATAAGTGGATTATGATGATTATATTAGTGATTTCAAAGCATCAAAGTCCACCTACTCAGTAAAATAATCCCCCCGCGTTAATTGACTTTCGATTTTTCTCTCCCTATAATGATACTAGAAAATTATTAAATTAACGATAAATCAATTGGAGAATAGTATTGAAATGAAAACTTGTCAGAAAAATTTGTCACTAAAAAAAAGAATCTTTATTTTATTCTTTTGCATTCTAACGCTCATGGTGTGTGCCTATATCTTTGTCATTACACGTTTTATTACGCAGTTTACTCAAAAACAATTGGATTTTGACTACAATACTATTTTATCAGAAGCCAGCGATACTTTAGAAAATATTCTGTGGAATCTCACACTTACCTCTCAGCAGCTTCTGGACAGCAAAGAGCTTCTGAAAAATATCGAATCTTACCTGAGTACCGAAGACCTCTTAGAAAAAAAAGACTGCTATTATGAAATGTTAAATACAGTATCATCTCTTACAATGTCAAATACCGATATTGCATTAATTTATCTTTATGATATCGATGAAAATGAAATTATTTATAATACGCTCCCTAACATAAAAAGCAGTGACTCGCCAGTTCTGTATCAAAATTCCGATTACACCTTTTATGGACCTGGTAAAAGCCAGAGCAACTTCGTCGGTTCCCCCGTCGTCTGCTTAAAACGACAGTTTGAAGATGAGAATGGGCATAGATTTCTTTTATCCATTGAATCAGGATACTATTCTCTTGATAAACCATTTCACTCTGCCGAACAAAAATCTTCCTATTTTATATTTACAGACGAAAAAAAATCGGTTATATATAACACGCTTCCCAAGTCATGGAATGTACCAGATATCATGAAAAGCCTGAGTTTAAATGCCCGTCATGACTTTCACTCTTTTTGCAAAACAGGTCCCCAAGGATGGTCTGTCTATATTGTAATACCCAATGATATATACGCTCATGATTACAGAATGGTACTGCGTGATTTTGGAATTTGTACGCTCATCATTTCCATTATTGTCAGTTTTCTTGCCATATACTTTTGGAAGAGTGTTTATCATCCTCTGCAATTATTTGATAATCAGCTGAATCGGCTGCTTTCCGATGACGATTCCCTGGAAGAGATTCATTCTTCTATCCCGGAATACGATCATTTACTCCAGAAAATATTGGTCCTTCAGCAGCAGATCCAGCAAATGATCCAACAATTTGTTAATCAGGAAAAGCTTCATTCACGGATGCAGCTGGAAAAACTGCGCGCACAGATTAACCCTCATTTCTTAATGAATACGCTGAACACACTTCACTGGATGGCGCTGATGAAACATGAAACAGAGATTGACCGTATTACCCAGTCCCTCTCTCATCTGCTTAGCTATAATTTGGACAAACAAAGTTATTCCACAAATCTGGAAAGGGAGCTCATGGCATTAAAAGAATATGTTACTTTGCAAAAAGTCCGGTATGCATTTCAATTTGATATCAGCTTTTATCCAGAAAATACCACATTGAACTATCCATGCCCTAAATTTATCCTGCAGCCATTAATCGAGAATTCCCTCAGCCACGGCTATCAGGAAAACATGGATATCTATCTCACTGTACATGTTAATGATTCTATTGAAATTATAATCAGGGATACCGGTGCCGGTATCCAGGAAAACACTCTGTTAAAATTACAGCAGTTGACTCCCATACCGGAATCTCATCTTTCCGACAACATGCAGTTTGGAATTGGGCTTCAGTATGTGGTTCAGAGTTTGAACGATTTTTATGGCGGCAATTATAATTTTTCCATTACAAGCAGTTTAGGGAACGGAACCGAGATTACACTGAATTTTCCAAAATTAAAGGGAGGCGGATATCATGCTGAAAATATTAATTATTGACGACGATGCACTGACGCGCAAAGGTATACAGACACTGATGCCTTGGAATGCGCATAACATGGAAATTATAGGAGAAGCTTCAAATGGGAAAAATGCCCTGGAATTTCTGGCAGATCACGATGTGGACTTAGTGTTGGTTGATTTAGATATGCCTATCATGGATGGGATGACTTTCATAGAACAGGCAAAGTCCTTATATCCGAATCTAAACTATGTGGTACTCACCATTCACACTGAATTTGAATATATACAAAATGCGCTGCGTATGGGAGCAATTGATTATATCGCCAAAACCCAGTTTGACCAGGAAAATTTTGATCAAATACTGAACCGTATCAATTCCAGCATTTCAAAAAAGCTATCACAAAAACAAGTACTTAATCCTAAATGGAAAGAAAGCAAAATTCTTTATCCTTTTATTTATGTACTTATTACAATGGAGACCGAAAGCGATGAACACATCTACCAGTTCTGGGATATGAATGGGCTTTCTGGCCGCTCAGATATTTTTGAAATCATTTCCGGGGGATGGGTATTCACCGATGAACGCAGCACGTTCCTGTTTCCAGAGTGCTTTCCAAATACCACACTGCTGTGTATCTCAGATGTAAGCGACCTGACTTACTCACAGTTAGGCGCTCTTTTGAGGAACTATAAAAAGGAACAATTTTTCTACGACTATCAACCGTTGCTTTTGATTAATCACAAACGTGCTTTTGAACTCCAGGAAAGTACCTATATCACGGACGAAGCTTCCTTGGAAAGTTTAAAAAATGAATGGATTTCTTTGAATTGGGTATATAGAAATGAACTTTTTGATAAGATTAAATTCGATTTAAAAAACAGCAAGCTGACTTTCTCAAAATTATATCACCTTCTGCTGTCATTGGAAAATGTCTGGAATGCCTCTTACTCCCAGATGACCGGACAATCACTTGAACTTCCCACAACATTCTATTGCTGGGAAGAGGTAGAAGCCTGGCTGATATCCGTTTATGAGAAGACAAATATGATCAGTGCATCATCGAAATATTCTCAGGATATAACCAATCATATTCTTGCAGTAAAGCAGTATATAGATTCTCATTTTTCGGCCAACATTGTCACAAGTGAAATTGCCCGGAAAGCACATATGAGCTATGGATATTTCAGCCGCTGTTTTCATGATATCATAGGCATCTCCTTCAGTGATTACTGTATTCAGCTTCGGATTAATAAGGCAAAAGATTATCTTCTTTCCACTGACGAGCCAATACAAAAGATTTCATTTTGCGTTGGATATAATGATGAAAAATATTTCAGCAGACTGTTTAAGAAAATAACCGGTTACAGTCCCAGTGATTACAGAAAATTGCACACGGAAGATTAATTATAACAGCGCATCACTTCCATTAAAGGACTGGGCAATTGAAATCTTATTTATTTCCAGCAATTATGCTCCCTCCTTTACAGTTTTTTGCTATGGATTTCCAACTCATACTTATTCCCGTTTCGCAAGTCAATTTTCTGTTCTGAATACTGGTAAGAAAATACGCAGGAGATCGCAAGGGCTTTAAATGCACTATTCCCAGCCCGTGTTGAGTAAAAATTTTCCATAACCTTGGCCTGTATATTCTGGGCCAAGGGCAATACTTGCCTCCTGATAAATATCCGGCGTAATCTGCTCTACTCCGGCAAATCCAATAGCCTGGCCCGTCCTTTTTTCATATACAAAATACGTATCGTGATTTTTCTGATATTTAATGGTATTGCGAATACGTTCCCTGTCCGCTGCTTCACTGTCTGTCACTCGCCATTGCATATACCGTGCTGCTTCTGGCTTGGACCATACATTTTTGTTTTCAAACCACTTTTGAGTTCAGCCTGTTAAATTTTCTTATTTATTACGCTAATTATCCTCTGCAAACGGAATAAATACTGGATGCTCATAGACATACTTGTCCCTGTTTTCCATCGCCCTCCCTTCGCTTATGGGTTTCGCATCTTCCGCATCATATTCATATTCTGTGGAATAAAATCAAGGCTGGTCCGCATCCTTCATCCTATCCTATATGACTGCTTCCACCAAATTGCGTTTCGATTCTTTATAAGTAAAGTAAGAGTAACTGGAATTACCAGCGCCACTGGAGCCCTCATGAGCAAGCATTCCATTTTTACAGAAATAGTATCTGCTCCTGAAATCGTAATCCATCCGCATTTTATCATTATGCTTTACAATATATTCTCTTGCGGCCGCTATCAGTTTCTCATAAGAACCGCTGTCTTTTATCCGACATTCCCAATCACCATCCTTTCCTTCTTTAAATGCGGTAAAGCCGTTATAATAGTTAAACAGATACACGGTGCCGTGTTCATCTTCTGCTTCTATAATAAACTCTTTAGCAGCTTCGTCGTCAATTACGGACAGGCTTCCGCTCTTAGATGGTGCCAATATCTGCCTGGAACTGATAATCGTATCATCCGGACCCACATCAATGATATTGACACTCCCCTGTTCCCTGTATCTGGCGTCAGTAGCATGAAACCATTCATTTTGTTTGGTTACCTCCGGTAAATAGCTGTCCCAGAAATCATCTATATCCTCACCGTCAATAACAAACGTATAGGGTGCCACTAATTTTAAGTTCTTATCTGTAAGCTTTAGTTCCTCTGGCTGCGCCCTGCTCTCTGCCGGGGGGGGGCATTCTGCGAGGTTTCCACAGGCTTTTCCGATGTACAGCCAGATAGTAAAATGGCTGCTGCCATAGCCGTCAATAATAAACCTGCGGTCTTATTTTTTGTATACACTCTTCTCTTCCTCCCTACCCGGCAACCGGAATATTAGTAAACACGCTTATTACAATGCCATCTTTTACAAGAGCTGTTATACTGATCCGCCCCCCTGTTATAATGGAATTTTCTTTAACCGCCTCCTCTGGTATCCTGCCAAACTGGTATAGATAAATTGCATCATAATCCTGTGCCTGAAACGGACTGCCCGGGTCTTCCAGGAAAAGAGAATCTCTGGGATAATCCTCCTTACTGCAGGCGGTAAATGGAAGCGAGGTAATGACCATACTTGATACTCTTTTGAAGCAGTTCATCGCTGGAAAAGTAGTCTGGATATTGGTCCTGGATAAAACCGCACGCCTCGCTCCAGCGCCCATCCGCTCCCTCATCTCCAAGCGCTTCCAAAATAAAATGCCTATCCTGTTCCGCCTCGTCCTCTGCCTGCTTTTTCAGGTTATTTATAATCTCTTTTTTCTCCGTCCTGGTACTGCCGGCTTGGTCTTCAGCCTGAGGTTCGGAGCTGCCGGTTGTAACTTTTCCGGACTCAGCTGATGGTTCTTCCTTTGACGGTTCGGTGCTCTCTGACAAAGGGACCATTATGGAAGCTGGTTCTGTTTCAACCTTTGCATATTGTGAGCACCCCACTCCTAAGCTGCATACTATAAATAAGCTAACTATTGTAATAATTTTCTTCATACAGACTCTCCTCACATCGCATTTACCGTTTACCAACAATCGTATACAAAACGGTATTTCTTACTGTATTTTATTTTCTGGTAAGTGTTCCTTCATATACAATATGTAGATAAAAACCTTCTTTCATTTCCCCCTTCTTTAATGTTAAATTTCCAGCATATTCTCCCTCAAGTTTTTCATTGTACTCAGAATAATAAATATCCATAGGTATGGTACTTCCATCAAAAGAATAAACACTTATAATTTGCTTTTCGTATGAATCATCCAGCATATTATTTGCATAAGACGTAAAAGATAATGTTAAAAATATAGTCACTAAACTGAACATACAAATAAATTTTTTCATGTTTTTTCTCATGGCCTCCTCCTTGTAAAGCAGCATTTTTATCGTCCCTATCAATTTCTTTCTATACCTGTATCATTAAATGAATCCTCTTTTTCCGCCTCTCCGCTTGTGACGTCAATCTTCGGCCTGTTCTCTTCCCATGTAGGATTTCCCTCCTTCGCATCAAATCCCAATGGCAGATACTTTTGAGGAATCACTTTTTCATAATCAATATCTGTAAAATGATTACAAAAGGTCAATTCTACATAGACGATTTCCTGCTGCGCTTCATCTGCCAGTGCATAGATATATCCGTAATAGCTGGCATTCACAGCTAGAAGCGGGTAGGGAAAATCCGTTGCGCCATAAATCAAATAATCCGTTGGCCGCGGAATCTGTTTCAACCGCTCTGTCTCTGCTTTATAGTCATTTACATCGCAGCGATACACCAGATAACTGAGATAGCATGGGTCCCAGGGATTATAATACTCATAATAAAAATCTTCTACTTCTGCCGATTCCGGCAATTTTTCCGGAAATATGTTGTTAATTACCAGATATGACTCACTTGTTTTCTTCAGCTTGGAAGTATTACTGGTTCGGTGAATTCCCTGTGCGCCAAAATATGTCTCATAATCCTCTATATCTGTAACTATATTTTTCTCTACCCAATGGGTGATAATACAAACCACCGGGGTTACGATAATTCCTACCAGTAAAATAACAATCAGAACGATCCTCAGCTTCACTTTTGTTCTTTTATCCATTATACGCTCCCAGCCTCTGCCTGCCCAGAGCCATGATTACTCCGCTACTGGCCGGCGCAGCGTTCTTCTCCCATCCCACTTTTTATTTCTTTGCTTCTGCATTAGGAATAACAATAAGAGTACCCGGACATATCATATCCGCATTTTTGATCCTGTCCTGATTTCTTTCCAGAATATAAATCCAGTCATCACTGTCTGCATAATAGTGCCCGGCAATTTTTTGCAGGCTGTCGCCTTTCCTGATGGTATATGCCTCAAGGTCTGTCGGAGTAAGAAAATAGCAATCCGGCTTACTTTTATACAAATTGGTGACATAGCTCACCCTTGACGTATAGGTATATGTGCTTCCATCCTTTAAGGAGCGGACCGTGACAAGTGGGTACACCTCCAGGGTTGTTCCGCCATGGCTTTTCCAATCATAATCCTTTGGGAAATCCGGTATAATTGGAGGTTCTTCCGGTTCATTGCTGATGTAAGTGCATTGTTTTCCAGAACCGGATGCCGTACTTAACGGTACTGCCCTGTAATACGGCGTAATTTTCCCTCCCTCTATGACAGTCACATCCGCGTCGTCCGAAGTGAAATCCTTAATATGATATTCATAAGATATCTCGTAACCGTCTGCCATATCCATGAGGATCTGTCCGCCTGCAAGGTTCCGATACCTGCTCATATCATGGGTATTATCTATGAATCCTTTCCCGTCAGGCGACAGCAGAATTTCCCTGTAATGGAACTCATAATTAAATGTATCCGCAGCCGGGTTTTTCAGAGGCGGATGTAGGGAGCGTGTCTGCACAGCGTGGTTATCCTCACAGACCCTGGCAAATTCCTGTTCGTTCAGTCCGCTGCTTTCTGCGTAAGATGAAAAAGGAACTGCTGACAGAAGCGCAATAAAAAGGGAACACATTAATAGTTGGATTTTAATATGGTGTTTCATAGACTTTTTCTCCTATCCTGCCTTTGAGACAAAGATTTTACATCATTCGATACCATAAAACTGTATTTTCCACCCCTCCGATTTCTTAATCAGCTCTATTGTAAGCGATTGCACTGTATCGTCAGAGGCAGATTGTTTATACTGCATTGCAATCACACAAATATCATCCACATTTTTATTTCCAATATCAGAAATACCATTAATCGCTATGACTGAAATATCCGCTGATTTTTCGGGATTAGAATATACTTCTATATCCCAGTCATACGGATCTGTAAGATATTTTTTAATCTCCTCCACATCCCCGCTAAAATAGGCCGCTGAAAATGTTTCAACAATATCCTGAATCTCCTTAGCGTCTTCGGATAAAGCAGGATCTGTTATTTCGGTATCTGCGGTCTCTGTACGTTCCATGCCCTGCAATAATTCATCCGTCTGGCTTTCCTCTTCTGTTGTGTTTTCAATCGCATACTGACTGCTTGTTTCCACTGTTTCTAATACTGTTGACGAACTCTCTCCGATGTTTTTCTTATTGGCACAGCCTGCCAAAGAGATTAGGGTTATAAATAATAATAATGTATTCATTTGAATATTCTTCATAAACATACTCCTTCCTTCTGTCTATAACTATAACGTATATCTGCCATATAATATCTTGTTCATCTGGCAGATATCCCCTTGATTAAAAACTATTTTACTGTATAAGTTGCATATAAAGCCGCACCATCTATCTTATTAAAAATCACTGCATAATAGTCATTACCTCCGACAGAGATATCTGTTACAAATTTTCCATCGTTCTGAACCGCATCAATGGTTGCTGCATACATTCCATCTGCCGTATAAATTTTCACGCAATGACTACCATCTGCTGACGTACTAAAACCTCCTTCCACATAATATGTATTGGGGAACAGAAAATCACGAATCCCATTCCAATTTTGAGAATAAGGCAATTCCGTCTTTTTTATTTCGGGTAATGTAGTCTTTTCCGCCCAAACCATATCCTGATCCATAATCCATTTCGCTTTATCTTCCAAATAAAGGATTCCAAGCTGGGAAGTAATATTTAACTTAGTGACTTCATAAATCAAATCCTTTATCTGCTCTTCAGACCTTTTGTTACCATTTTCATCTAATGACGGGCAGTCATCGTATACGAATCCTTTTCCCGGATATATAGGTACATTTATATTTTCATACTCTGAATGAAATGCCGCCGCTTCTTCTGGCGTTAGTTTCCTTGCTTCACCATTTGCTACAGTTTTTGTTCCCTGTGCCGCAAAAACCGATACTGATTTTGCAATTGTTAATATGAGAACTAAAATCAGTCCGCCTTTTTTCTAAAACTTTTCATTTTTTATCCCTTTCTTCCAAAAAATTTATACTTTCTGCAACTTTTAATATCTCATCTTTACCAAGATACGTGGTTATAATAAAAAAGCCTTTATCATTGTTCCAGATTAGTACATTCTCAAACCGTTCATCAGTGGCTGAAAAATATTGTCCCAGCGAACCATTTATCGTAATATCAGTAATAATATGATTTTCATTATCTACGTTTACACTTACGCTTTTATAGTTTTCCAGAGAAAGTCTTTCTCCGTTTTCATTTTCATATGCAATGTGGTACATACTAGCAGAATTAGATTCCTCTACTTTATAAAACCCCTCCGGGACATACCCTATATTAAACGGTTCCAGTTCTTCATCAGGTGCGTTATAGTCAATTTCGATATATCGGCTGGTAAACCGCACCAGAATATCATAACAGGCTGCTCTTACTTCATTGAATTGAAGCAGGGCAATGAAACTGACTCCTACGGTTATAAAGATCACAGCGACGATTTTTTTCGTAATTCTCTGAACTTTGCTAAACCATTGCCTGCGCCAGAAACGCTTAATCATCTTCCGGATTTTATAATCACAGGCATCCGATATCTGGAGATTGTCTATTTCCTCCTGAGGCGGATAAGGTTCTATTTCATTCATGCTGTTTTGTATAACAGCTGCTTTTAGCAGAACTTCAAACCACTCATCATTCAATCCGTTCTTCATGATTACGAACCTCCCTTATTGTGCCGCAATATTTTGTCCCAATATAATCTCATTTTGATGGTTTACTTATTTCTGCTCAACAGGTTACTTATTTTATATTTTCGGCTATTTTTAATATCTCATCTTTATCAAGATACGTGGCTATAATAAAAAAGCCTTTATCATTGTACCATATTAGCATGTTTTGGGACTTTTCATCTGTGGCTGAGAAATACTGTCCGGGCGAGCCATTTATCGTAACATCCGTAATAGCATGATGTTCGTTATCCAAATTTGAACCTCCGCTTTTATAGTTATGCAGAGAAATTTTTTCTCCATTTTCATTTTCATATCTAATGGAATGCATACCGGCGTAATTAGAATCCTCTATTTTATAAAATCCCTCTGGAACATATCCTATATTAATTGGCTCAAGTTCTTCGTCAGGAGCGTTATAATCAAATTGAATGTATTTACTGGTAATCTGCACCAGAATATTATAACAGGCGGCCCTTACCTCCTTAAATTGAAGCAAAGCAATAAAACTAATCCCTATAGTCATGAAAATTATAGCAACGGTTTTTTTCATAATTCTCCGGGCTTTGCTGAACCTTTGCCTGCGGCAGAAGCGCTTAATCATCTTCCGGATTTTATGATCACAGGCATCCGATATCTGGAGCTTGTGCATTTCCTCCTGAGGCGGATACTGCTCTATTTCATTCAAGCTGTTTTGTATAACAGCCGCTTTTAACAGGACTTCAAACCACGTATCATTCCATTCACTTTTCATGGTTATGAACCTCCCTTCTTATTGCGCAGCAATATCTTGGCCCGATATAATCTCATTTGAACGGTTTTCTTTTTTATATGCAGAAAATCGGCTATCTCATCATCACTAAGCTCTACTATATATTTTAATTCAAGAACCTCTTTATAATGTTCTTCCAGTTTATTGATTTCCTCCACCAGATAATCAAAGTATTCCCTATTTATGATATCTTCCAGAATATCGTTCTGTTCGGTCTCCACAGTTTCAATATCCTCAAAGGAATCTTCCTCGATTCTGCTTTTTCTGCGCAGGTAACTCCGGCAATAATTACGGGCTATGGTAATGACATAATTCCTGCTTCTCTGCTCATCAGACATATCTATTTTCTGCAGATTTTTACCGATGATGATGTAAATATCCTGCAATAAATCCTCTGCCTGAAATTTATCTTTTTCATAGATTGATATTGTGTACAGGACTATCTTCCTGTATTTTTCGTACAGAATTGTAAATTTATCACACTCCTCTTTCGTATCAAATACAAACAATATCATCCTCAGTCTCCTCCCGGTTATCAATGCTTTGCCTCTGGCAATCATTCTTATATCGGTATATCACAGTTTTCACTTCCTTACTGAATCTGTCTCCAGTCCAATGCTGTTGTAAGTGCGGTTTCGTAGCTTTGAATTTTAGTATTGTATTCTTCCTCTGTAATTTCAGTTCCATTTTGAGAATAGGTAAACATGGCAGTATCTCCCTCCTGGGAACCTGCTGAGGCAAAGGAATCCACCAATTTGTGACTTACCCCATCGGCATCTATCCTGTAAAAATCAACTCCAGATTCTCCCGCGCTGCCGCTATAACACACTTTTATAATTCCATTTGCATAAAGTGAAACATTCGTTCTGTACCCAAAGTCCATTTCCGGAAAAATATGAACCACATTGCTTCCATCAAAGGTATACAGGTCATAATTCCTGAGGGGAAGGCCGGAACCTGATGCGCTGTCTTCACCGCCCGCAATAATCAGTTCCTCTATCCCATTTCCGTCTATGTCATAAAATGCATAGTATACATCCTGCTTGTAGTTACGGATTTCAGCACCAATGTCCTCTCCAAAACTACTGTCATAGGCTTCCAAGTCCCCATGATCCAGAAGGTCTGTGTAAAAATCATTCTGAACCATATCCTTATATTCTGCCAGAACATGATTATAAACATCTGTATCACCAGATGATGTCTCCTGATTATCTGTCACATCATTCTTATTTTCTGAATCCATAATTTGAATTTCTTCCTTGGTTGAGTCATATCCGGCCTGTGCTTGTTCAGTACCAGGCCCGCATCCTGCAATTAAAAGTGTTACTGATAATGCCACTGCTGCTATCACATATGTTTTACTTATTTTTCTGTTTTTCATAATGCTCCTTAATCGAATTTGACTTTCTCTTTCTTCATCTGTGGGGCCTGTTTTAAAGCAGGACCGCGTTACTGTGGAAATGACACAGTAAGAACTTTCGTATCAAATACAAGCAATATTTTCTTCAGTCCCCTTCCGGTTATAAATGCTTTTCCTTCAGCAATCGTTTTCATGTCGATGTATCATAGAGGCCATAATATACTTAAACGGGCCTCTATAAATACATTAACGCATTTTTTTCGCATTGTACTACAAGTTTAATTTGATTTACACATTTTTTTACAAGCTGAATGTATATATCACAGGTTTTCTCCATAGAAAATATTGTACTCATGCCCAGCAACCATATTGTCACCCTCCTCATAAAAACAGCCCACAGATATCTTTAGACATATCCATGGGCTAATGTGAGGCTTATGCTACAAATTTTTAGTTTCAGTTTGTTTTTTATTTCGGCACTCATCATCTGTCTGGATGATCCTTGTAACTGGCGATATGCTTTCTGCTGAGCATATTAGGAATCAAAAAAATAAGTTGACTGTTCTGTTATAAACAGCATATCTCAATTGCCGGATACCTATTGTTTATCGTTACTCATCGTAAAGCATTTTACTTTTTTGAAAATTCCTGTAACTCCATATTTACAAATCGTGAAATCATTTCCCGATATAATGCTTCTACCATGTCTGCATCCGCACCATATTCTTCTGCTTTCTTCCGGACTTTGGCAATGACTGCTTCCACACGATCAGGGGCTTTGACACCGGCCTCATTCTTCTTAAATTTAGAAGCCTGAATCACATAATTCCCCCTCTCTGCTATCAGTTTTATGATCTCGTTATCGATTCGGTCAATATTGGAACGTACTTCTTCTAAACTGCTGCACTGCATAATCGTATCTCCTTTTGCCATATCCATTATAAAGTTATCTTTATTTCTGCAGAACTATTTCTTTCCACCTCTCATCATCCTTCAAAAATCCATAGCTTTCTTCATCCCGAAAACATTTTAATAAATTGTTCTTCAGTTCAGCCAGGAACTCCTCCCTCATTTCCTTAAATTCCATATGCCCGTAAAGAGGGGACCTATAAAAGCTGCCTATCTGCCCTATGCTGGAAAGCATTTCTTTCATTGTAGCAATGACTGTATCTGCATCCTGTTCCACTGTTGCAATATCAAGCCGGGAAGACACCTCACAATATTTTCCCATTTCAAAGCATCTCGCCAGCTCCTCCTGCTTCCTTACCAGCATATGCGCCCGGTCCATCTCGCCCTGATCCATTGCCAGCATATACATTCCATGAAGCGCCCCACTTGCCAGCTGATAATGTGAGTAAAGAAGCTCCTCATAGGCTTTATATGCCTCGGAGATACAGTTAGTCCTGCCGTAAATTTGTGCCTGTTTCATTTTCTTTATCGGATCCTGCACAGAAAAATATTTTAGATATTCCTCTGCCTTATCATATCTCTTTTTTCGCAGATAAAAGCTAAATAATGCATCGGCCGCACGGCTGCGGATTGTCTCGTCATCGCTTTCTAACCCCCGGGCATACAGGGAACAGATATAATCATCATATTGATTTGCGTCAGGCAGTTCCTGCACCATACGTTGTGCATCCAGAATTACTGCCAGCTGCAAAATCAGCTGTTCACAATTCGGATACTGTTCCAGTTTCTTCTTTACCCACAGAAACGCCTCTTCATAAGGCTTTTCCTTCAGCATGGAATCCGCTTCATAAACAAGTGCTTTTATTTCCTCTGCTGTCAGTTCCTCACGGAATGACAATAAAATATCCGTCGTAATGCCTAAAAGCCTGGCAATGGGCGCCAACAGCGTGATATCCGGCATAGAAGCTCCATTCTCCCACTTATTTACCGCCGGCGCCGTAACTCCAAGCCTGCCCCCCATCTCTTCCTGTGTCATGTTTTTATTTTTACGATATTTACGGATTACCTGTCCTAACTGCATATCAATGCCTCCTTATTTTTTGCATTGGCCTTTGCTGATTTTATGATAGCAGACAGCTACCATCTTCACAACTGAACAGGCGTTAAGTATCTTTCAAAAATATTAACTATCGCTCATATTCAAGATAGGCCGCCTCTTTTCAATTAGGCAAAGATAATCCGACCGTATGTATTTCAATTTGCTACTCTGCATTCTTAAAATATGTCGAATAACCATTATTTACAATTGTTCCATTTTGGGAGACTTGCCCCGCAATAAGAAACATATTCAAAATATCAACACATGAACCGCCGGCATTTATAATACAAAGGATAATAATAAACCAATTTGAGATTCCTAAAATTAATAAAACCGCAGGAAGTATGAAAGATAGCAGCAACAGCGGCATGATCGATATAAGCATAAATCTCTTTTTTGTCATTATTTCTTCCGTATACACAAAGCCGAATCCACCGTTAAATCCCCAATAGGTACATGGTGAATGAAATACACCGGGAACAAATAGGGCATGTATCAGCTCATGTATAAGCAGGAATAGAATGACAGCCAAAATATATCCCAGGCTTTTTATGCTAATTTGAAATTCGACTATAAAACCGTCCGAATTGATAAAACTTTTAAATACAGGTGAGAGTAAAAAAAGCCATATTCCATTGACCGTCATCAATATGATAGAAATTGGAAGCGAATACAAAATTGCTATACCCAAATTGGAGGGTTCCTTTAATCTATTCCAGCCAGATGATAGTAATTCTTTTGTTCTCTTTTTATTCTCGCCAGGTATTTTTTTCATAAATTGCATGTTTAAGTAATCTCCTCAGTCTCCTATTTGTGTTCCGTTCAACCTACCTGCAGGCGAAAAGCTGCTTTACGGGAAATAGTGGTTTACCATGCTCCTGGCCTGATTTAACCATTCTTCCCGCTCAGTGCAGCTGCTGTAAGCAACCACTCGAAACATGATTCGATCAAACACCGATACGCCGCAAAAATCAAAGATACAGTCCTTCCAAAGGCGGTTTAGCGGGTCACCAAATGTTTCAACTTCTCGCCTCTCGGGGGTATTTGAAGTATTGAATACAAGCCCTGCCTTTGCATTCAAAAGCCCAATAGGAAGTCCGCCGCCATTATCACCTTTCGGAAAAGTATAAGCAATGTTTTCCCGTAATACCCGGTCAACCCAGCCTTTTAATATTGCCGGCGGCTGTCCCCACCAGTTTGGGTGAACAATAATAATCCCGTCTGCTTCCCGGATTTCCTGTTGATGGAGCGCAACCAGACTATCTTTAGTTTGGTCGCTCACCAATTCTTCTTTGGGAATAACAGGATTAAAATTCTCCTGGTATAAATCATGAAACATAACCTGATGGCCGTTTTCCCTTAATGCTTCAACAACCGTTTTTGCAATAGCAGCATTAAAGCTGCCTTCATATGGATGTCCTAAAATAACCGATACTTTCATTGATACCTCCTTGTCAACTTTCCATTTATTCTGAATTCTACCCGTTATCTGCACCACCAATCCACATCCATAGAACCAACTCCTTTCAAAAAACAAAAAGCCCCTGTCCCCAAAGGAACAGAAGCCATAAACTCTGCAATGCCACCTACTCGGTTTTTCACATACAAACATATGCTCTCATCATAACGGTTAGAGTTTCCGTCAGCGCCTACTTGAAATTCGGGCTGCCCTCATAAGCCCATTCACCGCAGCTTGAAATGCCTTCTTCCACCAATGAAGGCTCTCTGTGATTTCTCCGCCATGGTTACTCCGCTTACTCAACGGTTTTTCATGTAAAATTGAACTTATTGTACTCCTCTGCAGAAACACTGTCAATAAGGCATTTGTAAAAACTAAAATTCATAAGCCGCTCATAGACAATTCATAACCTCTTCATAGCTCAGCCCTGAGATTTCACAGCTTTCTGATTATGCCTGGAATTTCCCGCATAGTCAAATCTTGGACCGCACAGTCTAAATTCAAAGGTTTCCCGGTCAACCGCGCCAACTACCTGGTCACTGTCATACAGCTCCATCAGGAACGCTGCCATCTGCCAGCTGGTGTGGTAGGTTCCAAAGAGCCTGTCATAATCATACTCACCGGCATTGTTTGCCACTCTTCCAAATTCTGTTTTTGTGGCTGCCGGCGCCAGAACCTTGGCCCGCATCTTCGCCCCAACTTCCTCTAATTCCCTTGCCAGGCCTTCCGTGAATGTACTGACATAAAATTTTGCCGCACAATAAGTAACGGCAGTAGGTACGATTGTGTATCCGCCACAAGAGGATATATTAATAAGCTGCGTCCCCTCTGTGTCCTTATAATCCCGCACAAACAAGGAAGATAAAATCGTAAGCGCTTCCACGTTTAAGTGGAGCATACTTTCAATCTTTCTCAAATCCTGATGCGCCACGCTGTCATAGTTCCCAAAACCTGCATTATTAATCCATGTATCCAGCGGATACTCCTTCAGGCTTTCATAGAACTGATACACATTTTCCATAACGGATAGATCCGTGGCTCTGACCACCACATCCAGCGCAGGATTGTTCGATAAAATGTCTTTCTTCAGGGCTTCAAGATTATCCTGGCGGCGTGCTGCCACAACCAGGTTCCTTCCACGGGCGGCAAATGCCTTGGCTGTCTCATCACCGATGCCGGAACTGGCACCGGTGATTACCGTATATGCTCCTTTTTTCTGTACCATTTGAAAATCCTCCTTTATCTTGATATAATCGACTATACAATGTAGAGTAAACTCTATGTCAAGAAATTTTACCTGGAGGTGAATTTACCTTGGAATATTCAATCGGTGAATTTTCCAGGCTCACGGGCCTGGGAATCCATACCCTGCGCTATTATGAACAGGAAGGCCTTATTGCCCCGGAACGTAATTCCGGCAACCGCCGCCGGTATTCAGACCGGGACATTGCATGGATCAGCTTTATTAAACGCCTCAAGGATACCGGAATGCCCATTAAAGAGATTAAACGGTACGCACAGCTGCGGGCCGAGGGGAATCCGACGCTTCAGGCACGGCTGGAAATGCTGGTGCAGCACCGGCAGGCATTAAATGAACAGATTATGCAGCTCCAGGAGCACCGGGACCGGCTGGATGAAAAAATTGATTTTTACAGGAACGAAATCGGGAAGTAAAAGCACCATGCAACCAATAGTTTCCTGATAGTTGGTAGAAAGTAGCCACCCAGGCAGATATCATTTGCTTAAATACATTTCAAGGAGGCATATAACATGGACACACTGGGAAAACGCATCGCATACTACAGAAAACTACAGGGACTTTCACAAGAAAAGGTGGCCGAGCATATTGGTATCAGCCGGCAGGCAGTTACTAAGTGGGAGAACGATAATTCCAGGCCAAATACAGATAATCTGCTGCAATTATCCGCGCTGTTTGAAATTCCATTAAATGAACTGGTTTCTTCTTACTCGGAAGACCATTCACCAGAGGAGAAAGCAACGCGGATAGATGAAAATGGTTTGTTAAGAAACCGTATGCGAATCATTATCCCCATTTTCCTATTTACGTGTGGGATGAATTTACTGGGAATCAGCTTTCATACTTACAATGCAGATGGAGCTATAAACCGGGCGTTTTGGCTTTTTTCGATGCTGTCGGTTTTTATCCCTGCCTGTTTCATGGGTACTAATATCCTGCTTGACAAAGAACTTGACAGAGTAAAAACTGCAAGAGTGGAATTACTCTATGTCATTTTTCAGGCAGGGATTCTTATTTTAGGAGAAGTGTTGATTGGAAATATTATCAGTTTGGCGCTGTCTGCTCTGGTATACTGGGGTTATGTTGTGAAAATCAACAGGAGCAAATTAAACAGGCCGCTTTATATTGACAAATCAAAAAAACAAGCCAAACGTGATAGTTCTTCTCCTGATTTCCATTAGATATGCTCTGCGAATACCGTAAAATAGAAAGAGCTGCCAAAGTTTCTCCTGGCAGCTCTTTCGTTATACTCATATGGAATATCATTTATCTATAATTGCTCATAGGATACCGTACTGGAAAGCGGCTTGCGGAGCCTTCCATGGCGATCCGGCGACAATGCAGGTTCTTTCTCTGTATCTGCATAGCCAATCGCCAGGATATTGACCGGTTCCAGCCCCTCCGGAATTGCCAACTCCTCTTTCAGTACATCCGGCTTAAAATAGCAGATCCAAACGGAACCCAGACCCAGATCTGTGGCCTCCATCATCATATGGTCCGTAATGATACTGGCATCAATATCCGTCAGCTTTTTGCCGTCAAAAGGCCTTGTCCAGGTTACATTCCTGTCACTGCAGATGATGATTACCAGCGGCGCCCCATAAGTATTTGCTGCTTTTCCGACCTTATTCATTCCCTCATCACTCTCTACAACAATCAAATGCTGAGGCTGGTTATTTGCTCCCGTAGGCGCCACATGGGCGGCCTCCAGAATCGCTTCCAGTTTCTCTTTCTCCACCTTTTTTTCGGTATAAGCCCGAACGCTGTACCTCTTTTTTGCCAAATCCAAAAAGCTCATGATAATCCTTCCTTTCCTGTGTCAATTTTATTTTTAACCGAATACCGGAGGTAATTGCCTTATCCGTTATTCCATGCTATAATTCTAACATTGATTTTCAAAAAAGGAAGAACGCACTTTTTCCATATATACTATATAAAAAGATAGCGTGAGGAGGAACTTATGAAAAGCTGTCCCAGCAGTTATAACTGTCCGGTAGAAGCCACGCTGGACCTAATCGGCGGGAAATATAAAGCCCTTATCCTGTGGCACCTGATCGACAATATATTAAGGTTTAATGAAATCAGTAAGTTAATCCCCCAGGCGACACCTAAAATGCTGACGCAGCAGTTAAGGGAACTGGAAGCAGACCAGTTAATCACCCGCACAGTCTACCCAGTTGTGCCACCCAAGGTAGAATATTCTTTAAGCAGCTTTGGAAAAAGCATTATTCCGGTTCTGGATTCAATGTGCAATTGGGGAGCCGCTTACCTGGATGGACTGGATGTAAAACCGCCTTGTTCAAAATAACTGGTATCATTTACATGATCCACATGAAAGATACCTTCCTGTCAGATAATTGTCGTAATACTGGCGTTCCTTATTTTTTCCACTTCGGACAAATGGCTGTTGTCGAACAGGTAAATCATGGTTTTAACCGCAAATGCATGTGAGACAATCAGGACATTGTCGCCTTTCTCCAGCGCAGAATTCCCGATACCCTCCAATGCAGACTTTAAGCGTGTTCAGATTTGGTTCAAATGGTGATATGTGGCGGCAAAACTCTTGCTATTGCCACCTGTTTTGCTATTTCTTTTCTTGATTTTTTCTTGATTTTTTTCTATGACTTAAATAAGCTAATGTTCTCAACACTCCAAAACCTACTATGGCAATTCCTACAAAAAATATAAGTGCGCTATGAACCGCCTGAGGCATTGTTGCGCCCAGTCTAATATAACAAATTGCCAATACAATAGCGAATGCTCCCGCGCATATTACAGCTATCAACATATCTATAAAGGGAGTGCTTTTGAATCTGGAGCCGGTCTCCCAAACCCCATTATAGGTCATTACACCAATATACGCCACCCCGCCAACAAGTAAAACGACGGTTTCTCCCACAACAACCGATAAATTTGCCGCAATAAGCAACTGAATCACTATCACCACCGTACAAACAACAAAAGTCAAACCAAATGCAACATTTCCAGCCTTTGTCACCTTTTCTTTTTCCAGCTTGTTGTAATCAGCTACTTTCGATAACGTTTCTTTCAATTCTTTATCCATAATCTCGCTTTTCCTTTCTCCATCTAAAATTTCTTTTACTTCTACATCATAAAACTCTGCCATTTGAATTAGGACACTTAAATCTGGCATATTCATTCCTGTTTCCCACCGGGAGACTGTTCTTCCCGATACAAGAAGACTTTCCGCAAGCTGTTCTTGCGTCAATCCCTTTTCCTTGCGAAGTACCTTTAGAAATTCTCCTATCTTTTTCGTATCCATACTTTCACCTCACTTTCACTTACACATTATCATTAGTGCCAATAGCAAAACACGACACAAAACGAGAAATGCCTTATTTTCACTATTAGACACGATTGTCTAGCTGAATTTTCTTATTTTGCAAAACGATTTTACCAGATACTCACTTGATGACGGAATCTTCGAATTTAAGCATTCTTTTTGAAAAGATGAGGATAAAAATATCCTGCGTATAACGCCGCTTATGCACATATGCGGATAAGCGGCGGAACGCAGCATCCGACCATTTAATCGTCAGAAACAACTGGTTCCAGATCAATACGGTCAGCGGAGCCAAAGCCAGCGCAATCGCATACAGCATTGCTGAAACCGCGAAAGCAAACAAATTGAAGCCGTATTGGTATTTTCACTATCTGCTGGAAGAGCTGCCAAAGCATGGGGAACTGGGATCTTTCTTATATCGAGCAATTGTTTCCATGGTCGGAAACATTGCCGGAGTGCTACCAGAAAAAGATATCCAAAAACTGATCCGTTTTGTTTCTATCTGCCGTCCACAAAAGACGGCATTATTTTTAGCCAGATACTGGCTATGGGGCATTTACATTACATCTTCTATCACAGCCAAAAAGACCTACACCACATAAATAGTACCCCATATATGATATTCATAGGCTACTATCATATATGGAGTACTATATATATTCAAATATTATTATGACATAAAAAATAGGATTTTATTTTAGAGATAATCTAAAATATTATTGTCAAAATAATTACAGGTTACATCTAAGGACCATGTACCAGAACCCGCATGGTTTAAGTCTATATGAGAATTTGCTCCCAATACGCCTGTAGCAATGTCGGACACGTATGTAGTATATCCGGTGCTGTAGGAGAAAGTATTGCTGCTTGGGAACTTGGCAGTAATTTGATTCTGGTGGTTAACATCTTGGCATGTATATGAAACACGCCGATTTGACATTGTTACAGCATTATCTGATTTTTCCCATTTTCCATTCACTTTGGTTAATTTATAGCCTTTCAAACCGTTAGAAAGTGTCGTTGACGCATATGTAATCGTAATATATCCATGAACACTTATAGAGTCATCCCATTCATCATTACTCTGGCCACCTCTAGTACTAGGAGTAACTCGCTGCATATTTTTGCTATCTAACGAATAGCTATACGTTTTTGCTATATCACCATTACTACTTCTAAGCTGCATCTGAGGTTCTTCAACCGCCATAACATTGTATTTAATGCCATTTGGGCTGGTCAACGTAATAATACATGTCTCATGTGGTACATCAGACGATAAAGTACTGTTTTCGTTTGCAAAGCTGTAAATGGTATTACTTGCCACAAAAACTAAAGTTAATAATAAAGTTACTATCTTTTTAATTTTCCTCATAATTTCCTCCTAAAATTCTGGTTTTTGTTTTCTTATGTCATAACATATTTAAAATCTTAATTAATCATTGGTATTCATCCTTTGCATATTTTTTTATCTGTTCATCTATTAAAAACTTAGCTTTTGATGCATCACTTTTTGAAGTATAAATATAATACATTATTTCACAAGATGTATTTTCTCCAAACTGCCCTAATATTCTGCCAGTTCTCCTATTTGTTGAGCCCATATTGTTATTTTTTATTTCATATTTTATATTTCCACTTTTTAATGCCTGTTGAGCATAATGAAATAAATCCACTCTATTTGTCATGTATACTTCCTGTCTATTTAACCAAAACATATTTTAACCTCGATTCATATATAAATAATTATTGAACTTTATACTTTAAAACAAACGACTATTTTTTGTAGTCAACTAAATTGTATCACTATGTCTTAACTTTGTCAATGTAATTTGTCCTTGAGTTTCCGTAGTTTAATCCACATATAAATTTTTAAAGTAAACGCAACCCCTATATACGCTGCCAGTTGCATTTACTTTAAAAATATAAAAGGTTGCATTTAGTATGACAAATTTTGTATCATCCTCCTGTCGTGTCTGGGATTACGATTGGAGGTTATCATCATGAAGAAAACTCATTTATCATTAGAAGACAGGTTCACAATCTCACAGATGCTTTCACAACAGTCCTCCTTTAAACAGATTGCCGATGCCCTAAACAAAAACTGCTCCTCCATCTCCCGTGAGATCAGAAATCATTTGCAGTTAGACGCTCCGGCGGATACGGACGCTCCTATAATGCCTGCCTTGCAGACTTTAAGCGTGTTCCTATGCACTCAAAGCTTTCCAACCAGCCGGACTCATCTGCCCATACAAGGATATCAGGAATTTCTTGCAGACGCTGATTCAACTCTTTCATTCCGATTTCCGTCTCCAGCTCCTGGCGAATCTTCTGAGTAAAATCCCTATTTGAAATTCCTTCCAGGCTGCCAAAGCACCACTCACGCAGCCGTTTATCCTGTTTTAGCTTTACCGGATGCTGATGCCGGCCAGAATAATTCGTGCCGTCTCCACCGCCCGTCCACTGTTCGGATATATCCGCCATTGGGATTTTCCTGTTTTAACTTTCGCCGGATCTGGCTGATGATGTTGGTTACTGCTGTTACACAATGTTCACCTGCTTCTTTCCTGACGAACTCATAAATCTGTTCTTTAGAGAATACCCACCCCTGATGTCCGGCCAGGAAGCAAAGAGTAAAAAATTCATATCTGCTTAGTGAAATCTGCACGCCGTCCGGATGCACAGTCTATTCTCTCATCCGGATTTGCCGGCCAGCAAAAGATAATTCCTTCTGGTTCTTCAAGGAGGCAAGTATATCTGCCATTTTATCAGACCGCCTTTCCCAACAGATTTTTCTATCTATACAAAAAAAGCGGGGAATATCACTATACGATACTCTTCCGCTTCCTCGCAGACCAACTCACCCTAGATCTTAAAAAAAAAAATTCAAGAAACTTTCACATTATTTTCAATACTTTTTCACTTTAATCAGTTATATTATCCTCAAAAGAACCTTACGATTCCCATAGCCGCAAAATAGACTACACCTAAATGAAAGGAGCTTTCCATGGATAAAAAAAGAGTTTCCATACCCGTCTTGTTATTCTCCATAATCTGCACAGCCCTATGTACTGTAATTGCATCACAATGGTATTTTATAAAACAGGACGGGGATAAATACAGGACCCAGCTGGCAGGAGAGGTTGTCTCCAATGATGGCCGCCAATTAACTATTAAAGGCCAGGTAACCAATCCAAAAGGCCAGAATGGTACATATGTGGTTAAATATCATACTGGATTAACTGTATATGATTCAGCCAGAAATGAAATAAACTTTTCTGATTTACAACCAGGCAGCCCGATATCTGTTTACTATCACTGGAACATTCCTAAATATGTATCGCCCCGTACGGAATTTGATGAATTATTTGCCCTGGAAGAAAGCCAGCAAATACCTGATGTATCAGCAATTGCCCTTCTTGGGGATGACGAATCAGCAAAATCAATCGACTTTTTTAATACCAACCTTACAACCCCCTGATTAGAGGTTTAAAGAAAAAATTCTGATTTTTAGAAGTCTTCTTTTTTATAATAACATTTTCAAGCTCACAATTACCATGGTAATCTAAGTCAGTGAACCAAAGAATAAACTGCCATGCTACTTTAAATATGCAGAAGTTCCTTAATGTTATTGCCTAAAGCCATATCAGCAATTTCCTTTGATGGACTGACAAATTCAATCAGTTCCCGATATAGATATGGCTCTCCATATGGAGCATCGGAACTAAACAGACACCTTTGAGGCAGCTCTATCAATGCCATTCTGGTAGCTATCGATGCAAATGCAGCCGATAAATCCAAGTACACATTTTTATTTGTTTTTGCGAACTTTATTACCTCAATCCAATTTTTCCCGCCTAAATGTCCGAAGATAACAGGCACTCGCGGATATCGTTCGCACAATCCCATTAACAATTTTATTCCCCCCATTGTAACAGGTGAGAATGTATGCACCCACACAGGACAGATTTCAGTAGCTTCAATGGCCTGAAATACGGTATCTAATTGTAAAATCTGCTGCTCATTTCCCGGTGTGAATTCTCCAATACCCAATAGCGAGTTGGATATGATATAGTCCGTTATCCAGCTCTGTGTTTCATTGAAAGACATCCCTAACGGTACTGGTCCGAATCCCCCGAAACGGTCCGGATGTTTTCTGATAATGGAAACAAGCTCGGATATACTTTTCTGTTGCCGAATGATATTTGCTTCTATACTGTTGGATCCAGATAAAACTTTATAAAGCTTATCCATTTCTATTTCAAGCCCATTCAGTGAAGAGGCTTTTTCCGGATGCGGCACCGTGCTGAATAGGATTGTTTTATCAATTCCGGCTGCGTCCATCATCTGCATCTGCATTTCTGTGGGGAGCATCATATGCTCATGACTGTCAATAATCATATTTTAATCATTCCTTTCCAGCAGATTTTCTGCTATAATCAGGGTATCATTCCTACTAAAAAGACACAAGAACGCACTATTTTGATATGTAGCATCGTTTTTGATACTACAATCAGAGGAGGTTTTACATTGGCAAAAACAATGGAAGTTCCAGAACACTGTCCCATGGATGTAGGCTTAAATATATTAAGCGGAAAATGGACACTCCGGATCCTGTGGCACCTTTCCAAAGGGCCAGTCCGTTTCAATGAACTGCAGAGATTATTAGGTACAATCACCACCAAGACATTGAGCCAGCAGCTCCGCCAATTAGAAGAGCAACAAATTATCCTTCGTACTGTTTATCCGGAAACGCCTCCAAAGGTTGAATATTCATTGACAGAAGTAGGAAAAACCATCCAGCCAATCTTAAAGGAACTGTGCGAATGGGGAACAAATTATCAAAAAGCGATATCATGAACATCTCATAATTTAATGCTTGCAAAATGAAGCTGGAATCTCCTGTTTTAAATCTTCAGGACCTACAATATTTAAAAGAGAGCTTTTCATAAACACAGAGATTCCATGTTTTTCAGCCTGTTTTGCAATATTGAGAATCCATGTTTTATCAGAAGTAATTTTCCCGTTTCGATTTCCCGTTTCTGTTCCAATCACTACCCAGCCGATTCCGTTAAAATCAACCGGCCCCATATCCCCGAACAAAGGTTCAAAGGTTATAAAGTAATTGGGGGCTTTTATGTGTTTTTTCATACATAAAATTCTGTCCTTATCTGCCTGGCTTGTTATGGTCACTCCAATCCACACCTGCTCCATCATTGTTTCAAAATTGATTAGCTGTGGGCGTTTGGTTAAAAACAGATATACATGCTGCGGGTTCTGACCCATAATCTGAAATACTTTTTCACGCCACTCTGGTTTCCAACAGGAAAAGTCACTCATGCTTGTCATTAAATATGTGTGGGGGGATTTTACTGCTATCCTTTTCAGGCGTGTTTCCATAAAATCATCTCACAGTTTGATCGCATTATTATAACTTTTTGATTGCGGCATAAGGACATGTTTTGTAACAGGTGCCACAGTGAATACAGTTCTCCTCTCTGATCTGGAACGGGGGTCCCTGTTCTATACAGTTTGACGGACAGACAGAAAGGCATTTTCCACACTGATTACATACAGCCAGTATTTTATATCCCACAGGAGCAAGTTTTCTTCCGCCAAAAGCAAAACTCTGATGAAACGGCGGTTGCTGTCGCAGGTCAAAAAACTCTCCCTCCCCTTCATAAAGCTGGAACACAGTAAGCATTTAAATCAGTAAGATAGAGATTGACAACGGTAATGATATCAGCAGCATAGATATAGACAGCACAAAACCATTTGTTGTCATTCTCCCAGCAAACAGCGGCGCCATTACAATATATGATACGAATGGCAATTCGATTAAAAGCACACAGTATAATTTGTAGACTATCACTAAAGAGGTGCCACTATGTTCTATTCATACAAAAATATGAAACTGCATTATGAAATGATTGGTGATGGAAAGCCCATTATTATATTGCATGGTTTAGGTTGCGACTGGACTTTAATGAAAAGCTGTTTGGAGCCTATATTTGATACTCAATTCAATTATAAACGCATATATATAGACTTGCCCGGCATGGGGCAATCAGCGGCTTCCTTAGAGTATGCAGCCTCCGATTATATATTGGAAATATTGATTTCATTCATCAGAAATTTAGATTTGCAAAATTTTCTGTTAATAGGTGAATCCTATGGCGGATATTTGGCACGCGGAATTCTGGCACGACAGTTTAAGGATGTGGATGGGATGATGCTATTATGCCCTGTAATAGAACCGGATCATAGCAAGCGTACTCTGCCATTAACTGATATATTTTTTTCAGATGAAAAATACTTAAACACACTGACCGATACAGAAAGAACGGATTTTTGTGAGTATTCTGTTCTCGCTAATCAATATACACATCAGAGATATAAAAATGAAGTTCTGGCCGGCTTGGTACTGGCTGATAATAATTTTATAAATATCCTGGAAAATAACTATGAATTTAGCTTCAATGCTGACGAGATCATTCGGGATATTACTTATCAAAAGCCAGTTCTATTTATATGCGGTAAACAGGATAAGTGTGTCGGCTATCAAGACGCATGGCGGCTTACAGAGAGCTATTCAAGAGCAACATTTTCTGTATTGGATATGGCTGGACATAATCTGCAAATTGAACAGCCCCATTTATTTAATGAACTGGTTATTGACTGGTTATTAAGAATCGAACAAGAGTAAACTGATTTTTTGCATAGCGGCAAAACAAGGTGCAGTCTCTAAATATGAGAAAACTGCACCTTGCTTATTTCCACCTGTCTTTATTGTTAAATCTGCATCCTATTCAGACGATTTCAATGCCATCTGGGCCAGTTAGCTTCCACAGTACCTTTTGACTCTCCCCAATGTGGTAGCGGATGGTTTCGTCCTCATTGATGGATACAAATTCATCCCAGCTGTGGGTATATATCTGCTCCTTTGGAAAAATTCTGCCGGAATTAATTGTTTCTTGCAATACAGCGTTTCTAATTATCGCTAAACAATCATGTTTTAGAAAATGGTTTAAGAAACTGAATGCCCGACATCCATGGTAACAATGCGAATTTTTTCAGTAGCCAGTTCTTTATGAAGATGGACGGCCATAAATACCGTAACAACAGCAGAGAGCACATCCGCAATGGGCTGTGCATAGAGAATGCCGTTCAATCCCAAAAGTCCTGGAAGAATTAGAATAACCGGTACAAAACAGATTCCCTGCCTGCAGGCTCCAAGAATACAGCCCTCTGTCGCTTTCCCCATTACAAGGAACAGGAAGGAATAGACTGTATAGAATCCAAAAAGCATGAAGGAAAGGCCATTTGCCCGTAATGCAATCTGCCCCACACGTATCATTTCCATATCTCCCTTCGTGAATAGCGACACAATCCCCTCTGAAAATATAACCGCAGCCAAACCAAAGATGACACAAAATATAGTTGACCAAAGAATCGATGTTTTAATGGCCTCATGCAGACGGTCATATTTTTTTGCTCCGTAACTGAACCCGGCAATCGGCTGAAAACCCTTCAAAAATCCAAAGACAATCAGGGTCCCTACGGTCATGATTTTTGTAACCGGCCCCATTGCAGCCAGTGCGGAACTGCCGTATTCTTTTGCGGCGCTGTTAATCATTGCAATAGAGAGGCTGGTCAATATCTGAAAGAGCAGTGTTGGAATTCCAATCTTCAAAATCTCAGACATGATTTCTTTAGAAAAACAGCAGTCCTTGATACGGAATGAAAACACGCTCTTTTTTCTAAAAATGTAGAACAGATAGACCACCGTAGAAATAATCTGTGAAATGGCGGTGGCAATGGCTGCGCCGGCAACTCCAAAATTCAAAACATAAATGAAAACAGGATCTAAAATAACATTAAGCAAAGCACCTGACATCAATGCACACATGGCCGTTTTTGCTGCGCCCTCGCTTGATACGATATTATTCATCGTGACGTTGAACACATTGAAAAGCGAAAACGTGATATAGATTGCTGTGTAAGTCATCGCATAAGGCATGATACTTTCTATTGCACCCAACTGTTTCAGAATCGGCTTTAGAAAAATGACAGATCCGATGATAACAATTGCTCCAATTAAGACGCTGCTGTATACGGCAGTGCTGGCAACTTTGTTTGCGGTATCTTTATCTCCTCGTCCAAGCAGACGAGACAAATAGGCGGCAGCGCCATTGCCAAATAACAGGCCAAGGCCGACTACCACCTGCCCAAGAGGAAAAGCTACCGTAATGGCACCCATCTGGTCGGTTCCCAAGCCCCCCACGAAGTAAGTATCCACCAGATTGTAAAGCGCGTTGATCAGCATACCAATCATGGTTGGAAGCCCCAGCGCCAGAAGTGCTTTCGGTATCGGCGCACTTCCCAGCAGTTCCATTTTTTTGTTTGGTTGATTCATGATTCGATCTCCTTTCACTCAATGCAAATTGTTAAATACAATACTATAAATTATAGCATGTAATGAATATTACTATAATTTATAGTATATGTCAAGAAAAAAATAAATCCCCCAGCAATCAAGGGATCAACTTCATTTTTTCAGGTAAGCGGATAATATCCATTTTGTGAAGCGCTCTGGTAATCGCAACATACAAAAGCTTAATATCCAAATTGCTACATGCGTAGTCATCTTCGATACAGGTTACAATAACCGCGTCAAATTCCAGGCCTTTTGATAAGTAGGCAGGAAGCGCCATGATGCCTCCGCCATATGCAGTATCACAATCCTTTAATAGCTGAATTTCCGGGAATACAGGAAGCATTTTACTATATATTTTCTTGGCGTCTGTTTCTGTTTTCGTAACGATTAACCTTTTCTGCGATTGCTTCAAATAGCTGCTTTTCAGAAGAAACCGTGATACATTGGGGCCTGTCGCCATGACGGACCACAGGTTTTGCCCTAACCAGACTTTCATCTTGAATAAGAGAAAGCACCTGATTTGCAAAATCCATAATTTCAATCGTTGTACGATAGCTCTGCTCCAATACCCGGTATTCGCAGATTCCGTGGAATACGTCTTTACAAATAGTATCCCAGGTGTCTATGCCACGGTATCCATGTATCCCCTGTGACAGATCTCCCAAAATAGAAAACTTATCGGTTCTAAGCACCTGTTTTAATACGGCAAACTGCAATTCGCTGAAATCCTGTGCTTCATCAATTGCTACAAACCGCGCGGGTATCGTATCATCAATCCCTTTTAGCTTCATCTGCAGAAACATAAGCGGAGCCAGATCCTCAATTTCAACCATATTCTTTTTGCTCATGAGCTGGCACTGCCCTGCTACATATTCTGCAACTTCCGGTATCAGGGCGCTGCCGCACAAATGGCATAGTTTTTCAGGATCAGACAAAAGCCTGCGATAATCTTTCAGCACATCAATTTTGGGGAAATTGTCCATATAGACAGATACGGCCGGCTTACATTCTTTTTTGAATTCTTCCTCTGCCTGATCCCGCTTATTGATTAAGTCTATTATCCGTGTGCGGCGTTCTTCGCCTACAGCCATATGATTGTGTAGATATTCAATTTCATCATCGTATGGCTTCTGAAGCTCTTGTTTTTACAGACTGGCGGCTGAAGGCATTGCCGGAAACGGCCGTCAATGGAGAAACACTTGCAGCCTTTTTTGCTGGGGCCTGAGCTGCCAGCAGTACGGTCAGAAACCCTATAATAATGCCGCAGAGAATACTAATCCAGCTCACACGGAAAACAGGCAGTTCAGCAAAATATTCCGGGCTGATAAACTTGAGAGCCGCACACAAGCCCCAGACCACCACAATACCACAAATCAGTCCAATGGGGATTGCAAATTTACACCAGCGCAGCCCCTCCCGGCGGACAAATTTCATGATCTGCTTTCGAGTGGCGCCAACACAGCGAAGCATACCAAAAAACTCTGTTCTCTGCATAACATTACTATTTAGGCTGCTTGTAATCATCAGGACACTGGCAATCAGAACCAATAGGAATAAGATAACGGCACAGCCATAGAGCTGTATAATAAAATTGTTGTCGCTTTGGCCGAGAACAGCCAGTAAGTTTCCATTCTGGATCACTTGCTTTTCAGACAGATGGAGCTGATCGGCAATGTCCGCAATTACTTTTTGCATATTACAAAAAGGTGATAACTGCACGACCAACTGCTCCGTGTAATTTTCTGCCGGAATATGAGTACGGAACCCATTCATAGACAGCAGAGCTGAAAAAGTGTCCTGACGCATTTGTTTTGCTGAATTCTCGGCAAAACCGGAAATCACCAACGGTTCATTAATACCATCAATCTGTATGGTATCACCGATATCAACCTTTAGAAGAGATTTGGCATATTCCGATAAAACCACTTCATACACAGTTTCCGGAAATCTCCCCTCTGAAATTTCGGACAAGAACATGGAACGGAATGCCTGTTCATCAATACCGCTGACGGAGATTTTTCTTCCATCAACCCAAAATCCGTTTGTTTGGCAGATGATGGCGTCTGTCTTTCAATCCCAAAACTCCCAAAATTTCTTCAATCGTTCCCGGCTCCGGTTTTCGGTAATCCAACAAAATAGGAAACATAATATTCTGCTCGACTGTCAGGTCAGCCACTAATTGAAAGGACTGAAAGACAAAACCGATATTACGGCGTCTGAATACTGTCCTCTGTTCCTCTTTCATAGAAAATAAATCCTGTCCATCCATCAATACGTTGCCAGATGTCGGCATATCCAATGCACCAATGCAGTTCAGCAGCGTACTTTTCCCGGATCCGGATTCCCCAACTACCGCCGCAAACTCTCCCTGCTCTAAAGTAAAGGAAACATCCTTCAGCGCCTCCACTTTTGCCTCGCCTTTGCCATAGGTTTTACATAAATGCTGTACTTTTAAAATTTCCATGTCCAGTTACCTCCTTTCCCCAAAGGATAACAGGCTTAGCTTACAATTAGGTGAAAAGCAGATTACAGTTCCGTAAGGAAGGAGAGGGTGAACATCGTCCCCTTATTTAAACTGCTTTGAACAGAAATAATGCCGTCCTGTCCTCCAATAATAGACTTTGCCAGCGGCAGCCCAAGACCAATCCCTTGTGTATCCAACGACTTTTTGCTGCGATAGAACCGTTTGAATATGTGGTGAATGTCCTCCGGCGCAATCCCTGAGCCATTATCTGAAATATAAACCCGCAGCATAATCGGACTATGTTCCCATGATATATGGATTTCCCCACCCGCTTCCGTGTGGTCTAAGGCGTTTTTAACAATATTCCCAATGGCTTCACTTGTCCATCCTACATCACAGAAAATCATTTCCTCTGTGGAACCGTCTGTTAAAATTTTCTTACCTTCGCGTTCCGCCCGTATTATAAGTTCACGAATAGAACGTGCTATTAAATCTGCGACATAGCAGCGTTCCTTTTCAAAATCAATACTGCCTGCATCAAGCCGGGTTATTTTCAGCATGGACTGAATCAATATATCCATGCGGTTTATGGCTAGTCCAGTTTTTTCTGAATACTCTCTTACCGTCTCTACATTCTCCGGCTCATCTGAAATAATCTCATGGTACATGGAGAGGGCGGTCAGCGGTGTTTTGAGCTGATGGGATATATCGGAAATTGTATTCTTCAGAAATTCCTTTGCTTTTTCCTGTGTATCGTTCTTTGATTGCAGAATGGTAGCCAGTTGATCTACAGATGCAAAAAACTGAAAGATGGCTCCTTCGTTTGCCTGCGTAAGATGGTGGGAAAAGTCTCCTTGGATAAAATGCAGGATTACTTGTGTGGCCTGTCTGTAAAGCTGTTCCCGCTTTCTAAAGAAAAGAAATGTTCCGGTAAAAAGCATCCCTGTAAGAACTACCCAGGCAATCATCATAAACAACCCTGTTTGCTGTTGAAGATCCGTTATAAACGGGAAAAATTTGATAGCGGTATGTGATGTTATGCCAATCCGGGTAAGCAGTTCTGTTCCCACCTCTGTCCCTGAAGTATTTGTTATTGCTCTGGCAATAACGTCCTCTGAAATGCCTTGCTCTAAGAGGGATGTTACAACAGCTCTGTCATGTTCCAGAAACAGGTCCCGGACTATGCTTGCCTGTTGCGAATACGCCCACATTCCAGAAAAAAAGAGCAGGAGCACAAAAGCAATCAGGAATTCACAGTAATGTCTGATTTGCCTGTCTCTGCCAAAGCTCATAATGACACCTCTTTCCACTGATAACCAAAACCACGGACCGTTATTAAATGTTCTGGCTGTGAGGGTATGGTTTCGATTTTCTCACGAAGCCGCCGCACATAAACAGACAATGTATTATCATCAACAAAATCGCTGGTGTTATCCCATAATTCATTCATTATATTATCCCGTGTTACGGTCCGGTTGGCATTCCGCACCAATAGACAAAGCAGGCGATATTCTGCGCTGGTCAAATCTAACGGCTGTCCTTTCAGCAGGACACGGCTCCCGTACAGGTCAATGGAAATATCCCCGCACTCAATCATGCTGCTGGTACTGGCCGTCCCTGCCCGACGCAGCAAAGCACGAATGCGTGAGCAGAGTTCTCCCAGTTTAAATGGTTTCGTAATATAATCATCACCGCCACTATCCAATCCCCTTATAATATTTACTTCCTCATCGGATGCGGTTAAAAAAATGATAGGAATTTGATTCCCCTGTTTCCGTACCTTATTGCACACATCAAAGCCGGTTCCGTCTGGCAGGGTAACATCAAGCAGCAGTAAATCGTAACTGCCAATTTGTTGCAGACATTTGATTGCTTCCTCTATAGTGCGGGCAATCGTAATATCAAATCCATTCCTTTTCAAGGAATAACGCAGTCCATCAACCAAACTGACATCATCTTCTAAAAGCAATATCTGACTCATGTGTATCACCTCATTTTCTCCTGTCAACCAGCTTTTCCATGTCTTTAAGAAAAACCAGGTCTTCACCATCTTCACTGCACCGGGGATGCGATCTTCTGCATAATAGTAATCTATCTGCAGAGTAGTCATGTTCCATTCCTGGCCTGCCTCTTTTAAGGTCACATTATTTCATGTCTGCACCTTTAATGGCTCTATTATAGTTCTGACATTGAAACAACACAAGCATGATTCAATGAGCTAACAAGCAATTCACACATAAAAACAAGGTGCAGCCTCTTAATATGAGAGAACTGCACTCTGCTTATTTTATACTAATTTTTCTACATTTAAATCCACAATAGAAATATCTTTTTCTTCAGATATCCTCCATTTGCATCTGGCAGTTAAACCTTCAGCATCCGGTATCCAACGCCAATATGTGTCTGGATATACTGCGGCGCATCCTGCGTATTTTCAATCTTTTTGCGCAGGGTTGCCATAAAAACCCGCAGAGACGCCACATCATTGTCCCATGAGCTGCCCCAAATTTCCTGTGTAATATAGGTGTGCGTAAGCACCTTGCCGATATTTTTGGCGAGCAGGCACAACAGCTTATATTCAATGGGTGTCAAATGTAACTCGGTATCTTCAAGAAAGACACAGCCCGCCGCATAATCAATTCTTAGTCTGCCGTTTTCGAAAAAGGTCTGCTGTGCTGGCATAACACCTTGTGTAGCAATCAGTCTACGCTGTGTCGCCCGAAGTCTTGCAAGAAGTTCTTCAACGGAAAAAGGTTTTGTGAGATAGTCGTCCGCCCCGGCGTCCAAAGCGTCTATTTTATCCGTATCCTCGCTTCGGGCGCTGATGACAATAATAGGCATAAGCGACCATGTGCGGATTTTTTTGATGATATCCACACCGTCAATATCCGGCAGACCCATGTCCAGCAGTACAATATCCGGATTATGCGAGACTGCTTCCAAAATGGCGGCTTCACCGGTAGACGCAGTCAAAAAACGATAGTCCTGAGTTTCCAATGTTGTCGTAATCAGATTGCGCACGGCTGCATCGTCTTCTACGACCAATATTAAAGATTTATTCATGAAGCGTTACCTCCTCAATGGGTAATGTAAAGCAAAAAACAGTTCCCTCCGGTTCATTGTCCCGCACTTCTATTGTTCCGCCATGGGCAGTGATAATTGATTTACAGAGTGCCAGTCCCAAACCAAGGCTGCGTCGGCTGTCGGCAATTTTTGTACTGGAAGTATAGAACATGTCAAAGATCCGGAGCTTGACCTCGTCAGAGATACCTGGACCGTTGTCAGAAATTTCGGTAACAACCCAATCGCCTGAAGTAAATGTGCGAACGGTTATAGTGGACCCTTGGGGCGTATATTTAATAGCATTGTCAACAATATTTATTACGACCTGTACGATAAGCCGCCCATCCATTCTGGCGAGCGCCAGCTCGTTTGACTGCGCCACCGTAATGTGATGCTCCACACTTTTCCGGTTTATATGGTGCAAAGCTTCCGCGACCACATCGTCCATAAGCTCCGGTTTCAGCCGCAGATTCATACTGCCGTCCTCTATGCGCGTAACCGCCAGCAGATTTTCCACTAAATTAATCAGCCACAATGAATCATCATAAATATCGCCATACAACTGTCTGCGCTTTTCCTGTGGGATAACTGTGTCATTGGCCAGAAGTACGCCCGCATTTCCAGAAATTGAGGTCAAAGGAGTTCGCAGATCATGGGAAATAGCCCGCAGCAGATTCGCACGAAGCTGCTCGTTTTTAGCAAGAACCGCCGCCTGCTCTTTCTCACGGGTGGTCTGCTCATTTTTAAGCGCCATTGCACATTCACCGAGTATGGAAAGCAGAATACTGCTTTCAAATGGCTCCAATGCTCCTTGTTCCATTACAATCCCCACAACACCGTATACCGCGTTTTCAATACGCACCGCCAAATACAGGCATTTGGCACTGGAAAGGGTGTCGGTTGTTGCGCCGGCACGTTTATTGTTTTGATAGACCCATGCGGCAACGGCCCGCTCGTTTTCTGAGCAATAGTCCTGTTTGTTCTGATTTTCGGAAAAGGAGAAAAACAGCGGTTCTGCCAGAGTATTGCCATCCTGTTTAGCATAGAATACAACACTGCGTTCCAACAGCCTTACTATCTGATGGGCGGTAACAGAGATAATATCTTCATTCCCGTTTACCTGCTGCAGCGCCTGATTAGTGTCAAACATGACTTTGGTTCGGTACGCTGCCTGAGCCGACTTCCGCGCCTGCCCTTTAATCCGTATTGCCAGATTGCCGGTGATTAATGCCGCCAAAAACATGATAGGAAACGTCACAAAATAGCTTGGATCATAGGCTTTAAACGTAAAACGCGGCGAGGTAAAAAAGAAATTAAACATCAAAACGCTTGCCAGCGAAGTTACTAAACAGTAAATTCGAGCGGAAGTGCACACCGCTGTCAAAAGGACGCCCAATATGTAAACGGTAATGATATTTGCTTCGCTGAAGCCAAAATGATAAAAGACAAAGCCAATACCGGTTGCCACAGCCAGAATTGCCGCGCTACGCAGTAGATCAGCGACAGAAAAAGGGGGGACCGGGTTTCCTGCCTTCTGCGGACGATAGCCCGGAACTGGTCTGTCCGGAAGGATGTAGACCTCCAGCTTCGGCGCGTATATGGTCAGCTTTTCCGTTAAAGTCTGCTTGGCAAACAGCCGCCTTTTCACGGCGTTGTCACGCCCTAATACGATTTTGGACACACCGGACAGACGCGCGTATTCAGCGATTTGCAGCGCGATATCATCTCCATAGGTAGTTTCAACCGATGCGCCAAGCTGCTCCGCAAGACGTATGTTTTCCCGCAGGCGAGTTTTATCGTCTGCGGACATGTTTTGAAATTCAGGCGTTTCCACAAAAAGTGCTGTGAATTCACCACGAAAAGCCTGTGCCATTCTTGCCGCCGCCCGAATAATCTTCGGATTGGTAGGGGAAGACGAAAGGCAGACCAGAATATGTTCGTCTGTATAATAATCACTGTTGTTCTGAACCTTCACACTTTCCGCCATACGGTTTACCCGGTCGGCGCAGCGTCTGAGCGCAATTTCCCGCAGTGCTGTCAGGTTCTCTACGCTAAAAAAATGATTAAGAGCCTGCCTTGCCTGTGCTTCCCGATAGATTTTTCCCTCATTTAATCGTTCAATCAGCTCCTGCGGCTCAATGTCCACTAATTCCACCTGGGATGCTCAATCAAACACCTCATCGGGTATGCGTTCCCGGACAGTGACACCAGTGATTGAGGCAACCATATCGTTGAGGCTTTCTATATGCTGGACATTTACGGTGGAATAGACATCAATCCCCGCCCGCAACAGTTCCCTGACGTCTTGATACCTCTTCCTGTTGCGGCAGCCTTTGGCATTGGTATGCGCCAGTTCATCTACCAGAATGAGCTGCGGCCTGCGGGCCAGCGCCGCATCCAAGTCAAATTCCTTCAATGCAATTCCATTGTAAACATCCTCCATAAGCGACAGGCATTCCAGATTCTGTGTCAGTGCGGCGGTCTGCGGTCTTGCGTGAGGCTCTACATAACCGATTACCACGTCCACACCGCGCCGCTTCGCGGCATTGGCATCCTTCAACATAGCATACGTTTTTCCTACGCCGGCGGCATAACCGAAGAATATCTTCAAATGTCCGTTCTTGGAACTTTGTTCGTCTTCCTGTATTACACGGAGTATTTCATCCGGTTTGTTTTTCTTCTCTTCCATATTACACCTCTCTCATCCCTGTGAATATAGAATACCATATTGAAAATAAATCAGATATAAGTATTACAAACTGTCTATTAAGATTGTATAAAAATGGCGTTAACCAGTATCCGTTCTATTTAAGCTGACAACATATCCATTATATCATACGCTTCACACATGCTCTGATTCCATAGGCCGCAGTATATTGTCTCATGACATTATAGCATAAAAGTGCGGAGAGACAGAAAAACCGTCTCCCCGCTTTTTTTACAGAATACCATCCAGCATTAAATTGACCTTTAACACATTCACTATTTTCTCTCCAAAGATGCCCAGGAATTGACCATCTGTGCATTTTGCTATGATTTCCCGCACCTCCTGCTCGCTTTTTCCGCTGGCTGTGGCAACACGCGTTACCTGATATTCCGCCGCTGCCGGAGAAATATGTGGGTCAAGCCCGCTGCCCGAACAAGTGACCAAATCCACAGGGATGGCCGTATCCTTCATTATGGGATTTGATTTTTGTATTTTTTCCACTCGTTCCGCTACCAATGCGGCATATTCGGCGCTTGTTGGGCTTAAATTAGAGGGCGCGGAGTACATTAATATATTGCCCTCCCCATCTCGATAAGTCGTCACATCCAAATTCATAATTCGTCCCCAAAAATGAGCATCATCCGTATAATACTGGCCAAGCAGCTCGCTGCCGTATTTCACTCCGCCGATTTCAATCATACTTCCATTTGCCTTCTGAGGGAACAATACCTGTGCAAAACCTGTCACTGCGCCAGTATAAAACACGCCGCACAATAGGGTAAAAATCAGAAAGAGGCCAGCCGCGCGCAGCAAAATATCTTTCATTGTTTTCATAAAGACACCTCCAAATTCTAATTGACTATGCAAGCCCGCAGGCTGCTAACAACATATCAATCAGTTTCACAAAAATGAACGGTGTGGCAAGCCCGCCAAGGCCGTAAACCTGCAGATTGCGGGAGAGTAACTTTCCAGCCGGTACTTCGCGGTATTTCACGCCCCTGAGCGCCAGCGGAATCAGCGCAATGATGATAAGTGCGTTATAAATAATTGCGGACAATACCGCACTCTGCGGAGAATGCAGTCCCATGACGTTCAGTGCGGCCAGACCGGGGTACAGTCCCATGAACAGCGCCGGAATGATTGCAAAATATTTCGCTACATCATTGGCGATTGAGAAAGTCGTCAAACTGCCGCGCGTCATCAAAAGCTGCTTTCCAATCCGCACAATTTCTATCAGCTTAGTGGGTGATGAGTCCAGATCTACCATATTGCCAGCTTCCTTTGCCGCCTGCGTACCGGTATTCATCGCAACCGCTACATCTGCCTGGGCCAATGCCGGTGCATCGTTTGTACCATCGCCAGTCATGGCTACAAGGTGTCCCTTACTTTGAAAATCGCGAATCATCATGAGCTTTCCTTCTGGGGTTGCTTCAGCGAGAAAGTCATCCACTCCGGCTTCCGCCGCGATAGCCGCCGCTGTCAGCGGGTTGTCTCCGGTAATCATAATGGTCTTAATTCCCATTTTCCGAAGATCTGCAAACTTCTCCTTCACGCCCTGCTTAACGATATCCTTCAGATGGATAACACCCAAAATTTTGTGATCTTTCGCCACAACCAGCGGCGTGCCACCCTGGTTAGCGATTTCCTTGACCACCCGGTCACAGTCGTTGGAGAATGTTCCTCCGGCCGCCTCCACATAGTCACGGACAGAATCCGCCGCCCCTTTACGGATTTCAAGCCCGTCATAGTCCACGCCGCTCATACGTGTGGCCGCAGTGAACGGGCTAAAAACCATGCCCCTGTCCTGCAGTGTCCGGCCCCGCAGTCCAAACTTTTCTTTTGCAAGTATCACAACGCTTCTGCCCTCCGGCGTCTCGTCAGCGAGGGAGGAAAGCTGTGCTGCATCGGCAAGCTCTCTTGGGTCGGCTCCGTCCACAGGAATGAAGTCACAGGCCTGTCGATTGCCCAGCGTGATTGTGCCGGTTTTGTCCAACATCAGAATATCAACATCTCCGGCTGCTTCAATGGCTCTGCCGCTCATAGCAAGCACATTGGCCTGATTGAGACGGCTCATTCCCGCAATACCGATTGCGGAAAGCAACGCGCCGATGGTGGTGGGCGCGAGGCAGACCAGCAGCGCCACTAATGTCGTAACCGAGGTTGGATTCGATATGTCAGCCAATTTTGCTGAAAAAGCAGAGTAAGCGTACAAAGACATCGTAACCAAAATAAAAATGACAGACAACGCAATCAGAAAAATCTGGAGTGCAATTTCATTCGGTGTCTTTTTACGTGCCGCGCCTTCCACCATAGCAATCATCTTATCAAGAAAACTCTCTCCGGCCTCATTTGTCACCTGAACAATAATCCAGTCGGAAAGAACTGTCGTGCCACCGGTCACAGCGCTGCGGTCTCCGCCCGCCTCCCGGATCACCGGAGCGGACTCTCCGGTAATGGCGGACTCATCCACGCTGGCAGCACCCTCGATTACTTCACCGTCCGCGGGAATCTGTTTTCCGGCTTTTACAATTACGATATCACCCTTTTTGAGAAGTGATGAGGATATTGCAATCGCGTCATTTTTACGGCTTATGGACGGGATGCGATGCGCTTCCACATCTTTTTTTGCAGCCCGCAGAGAATCCGCCTGCGCCTTGCCGCGTCCCTCGGCAATAGCCTCGGCAAAGTTTGCGAACAGGCAGGTGAACCATAAAATCACCGCGATGGTCAGCGTATAGCCCGAGGGGGCGTCCATAATTCCAAACAGGGAAACAACCCACAGTACGCTGGTCAGGACCGCGGACAGATAAACCAACAGCATAACCGGGTTTTGCGCCTGCGTTTTGGGATCCAGCTTTATAAAAGAATCCTTAATGGCTCTGCCGAGCATTTTTTTGTTGGCAAAAACGCTTGTTGCGTTCGTCATTTATGATACCTCCTTTATGCAATGCCGCTGAAGAACTCTGCCAGCGGCCCCAGCGCCAGCGCTGGGAAGAAACTCAGAGCGCCCACCAGCAGCACGACAAAGATGAGCAGGAATATAAACATTCCATTAGTCGTGGAGAGCGTTCCGGCAGTTACAGCAATTTTCTTTTTTTCGGCCAGGCTGCCCGCGATGGCCAATGTCCCTACAATGGGTAGAAAGCGTGCGAACAGCATGACAAGGCCGATTGAAACATTGAGGAATACAGTATTGGCATTAAAGCCCGCAAAGGCCGAACCGTTATTTCCTCCAGCGGAAGTGTATGCGTAAAGCATCTCGGAAAAGCCATGCGCGCCGCCGTTATTGAGACTGTCCATTACTTCCGGTACCATTGCCGCAGTTCCGCTTCCGGCTAAAATAGCAATCGGTGTGGCAAGACACGCCAGTACCGCCCATTTCATCTCACGAGGCTCAATTTTTTTACCAAGAAATTCCGGAGTGCGACCTACCATCAGCCCTGCAATGAACACGGTCAAGATGGCGAAGGCCAGCATCCCGTAAAGTCCACAGCCTACGCCGCCAAAGATTACTTCGCCAATCTGCATTTGCAGCATCTGCGCCAAGCCGCCAAGCGGAGTGTAACTGTCGTGCATGGAGTTTACCGATCCGTTGGAGGCTGCCGTAGTAAAAGCTGCCCAGGTAGATGATGCCGTAATACCAAAACGGGTTTCCTTGCCCTCCATGTTGCCGCCCGCCTGATCTATCATGCCCATATTTACATTATTATTTGGGGAAAGCATTGTAGCGGCGCTTTGTTCATTGACCGCAATCAAGCTGAGTGAAGCAATCAGCATTAGAAACATGGCTAAAAAGATTGCAGTACCCTGCTTTTTGTTTTTGACCGCCTTGCCGAAGGTAAAGCAAAGCGCCATGGGAATTAAAAGCAACGAGAGCATTTCCAACAAATTAGTGAGTGCATTAGGATTTTCAAACGGGTGAGCTGAATTGACGCCAAAGAAACCACCTCCGTTGGTTCCTGTCTGCTTGATGGCAATCTGGCTTGCTGCTGGACCCATTGGAACAAACTGCTCCGTTATAATTCTGGCATCAGGAACGAGTTTTCCGTCAACTGTTACCTTCTTTGTTTCAAGGTCGATATCTGCGTCTTCGAGAATCTCACTGCTTGCGCTAACCGCCACAGGCTCCAGCAGCATTACCTCCTCTGCCGGTTTCAGATTTTGTACCACGCCTCCAGCCACTAATAGCAGGGCGAGCACAAGGTTCAGCGGAATCAGAATATGTAAGACAATCCGCGTCATATCTACCCAAAAACTGCCGATTCCCTTTGCCTTGACCCTGGTAAAGCCACGAATCAAGGCAAACAGCACAGCAATGCCGGTGGCGGCAGATACAAAGTTCTGCACTGTCAGGCCAACAGCCTGCGTCAGATAGCTCAAAGTCGATTCACCGGAATACGACTGCCAGTTCGTGTTGGTTACAAAGCTGGCGGCGGTGTTAAAAGCTAAATGCCAGCTTGTGCCGGCGAGTCCCTGTGGATTGCCCGGCAGCGCGCCTTGTAAAAGCTGGAGCAGGAACAGGAAAACAAATCCAATACCAGAGAAAAGAAAAACGGATGAGAGATACTGCTTCCAAGTCATATCCTCACTCTCTTGCACATGAAGGACTTTGCATACAATCCGTTCGCAGGGTGTGAAAATTGAGGAGAAAATGGTTTTCTCGCCATACATCACCTTTTTCATGTAAGTTCCTAACGGAATTGCCAGCACAACCAAAACCGCCAGGTAAAGAACATATTGCATGATTGAACCAGCCATCAGGAATCCCTCCTTTTTTGCACCTGCACATCATATTTTTGCATAGGATGGATGTGCTTTGTAACTTTGTTATAAATAAACACAAACAGGGCGAAGGATGCAAGTATGACAATTACCATGCCCAAACGCCATAAAAAATAGATTCCCATTATTTCTCGTCTCCTCCCATTAAAATGTAAATGTAGTAGATTAGCAGCGCAGCCATGCACATGCCAATGATACCAATAAGTATTTGCATAGTTTATGTCCTCCTTATCGTCACAAATTATATATGAAAATGAATAAAAACAGCGTTAGCAGCCATGGAACCACATAAAGTTTCCATAAAATCAAAGCCAGCCAAACATCCATGCAATAGGTAATATGACTATCGTCGTACTGACACCAACTGCCGCTAAAATAAAAATGGGGACACCCACAACAATTCCCACAAAACTCAGGAACGGATGTTTAAATATAAAATGTTCTGCTTTCTGATCAAATGTGATTTCCCATGTCTTTATTGTCTGTATCATGTATGTCATGTTTTATTCCTCCTGCACATTCAGAATAGCAGAGAAAAAATAAAACCGGTAAAAAGAGGTGACTTTACAAGATTAAGATAAAGTAAGTGTGAGAAAAAATTGGAAAAAACGACAGATATATCACTTTCGAGTAGTGTTTCTTATTTTTTCTGCTGTTTAGTTTTTTTATCAACCACAAAAACTCCGTAGAATTGTTTAAATGCTCATGTTTCTATGGCTTGGGGTCATAATATTGCTGCATAGCCATCAGATTTCATGAATATGATGAAAAATTTATTCAGACATTGCATATAATCCTAATTCAGTAAAGCTGCTTTTAGCAATAAAATCTTGTCCCCATTATGCAAAGAACAGGGGCATGATGCCAGTCTATTGGCTCCCATGCCCCTGCTTATATTTAGATTTTGTCGTATATGCCCTTTAACGTATGCTTATCTAAAATATGCCCTTCCATCTTGTGATACAGCTCATTTAAGTAAAATCCCGTCTGCAGATCCAACAGGCCATCCAGTGCACAAACATGCAGCTCATAGGTATGTGCCTGATCGGGCGGTGTCATCCCCCCATAGAAGCAGGACCACTCCCTGCTCTGCTGTCCGCCCTGGATACTCGTCCAGCTATTGCAGCCCTGTATAAAGTCACTGGCCGTCTGGCTCTCATTATTCTTCAGCTCATTGCGCGTGATGTTCGCGGCCAGCCAATGAACCCATACAAATCCACCTGTAACCGGATAAGAGTCTTTGTCTTCCAGAATGACCGCAAAAGAAACGGTCTTCTCTGGCGCCTCCTCAATTTTAAATGGCAGGGAATACGTTGGAACCCCGTTTTCATTAAACTGGGTTCCGCGCCCTCCATATTGGTCCTGGATCTTTCCGCCAATGATTCCTGTACTCGTCACAATCATAATTCCACCTCCATGCGGTTTATTCAATACCATCATAGCCACATGGATCCCCGGCGTAAATTACCCACTTTTTCGTAGGTATTATTCCGGGACAACCCCCTTTTCAATCAGCAGCGCCTCTTTTCCCTGTGCTTTCAGATATTCAATCCCAATATGCTGCATGATTTTTAGTGCCTGCAAAAGCTCCCGGCCCTGTCCGTCCGTTAAGGAATACTCTACATGCAACGGATAGCCCTCAAAGGATTTCTTCTCTACAAAACCATAGTCAATCAGCTCCTTTAGCTGCTCCAACAGCATCTTCTGTGTAATCCCGTCAATATCCTTTTCCAGCCTGGCAAGGGAGGTCGGTCCCAGGCGCAGCCGCCATATAATGATTGGCTTCCATTTGCCTTTTATCATATCATGCACCAGTTCCAGGGGGCATGTAAATTCTTCCCGCATTTTCATATTGCTGTCACATCCTTTGCCCCCTATCTTACCTCAAATTCTCTTTTTTCTCAATGCCATTGACAGCTTTGTAAATCAGATCAACATCCCATTATTAGGGCTTATAATTTGTCCTGTCATGGAATCCTGGACTTGAACCGTACAGATTAATTCCGCAATGTCTTCCGTTGTTGAAATCCTCTGTAATGGAATAATGCTTGCTAGAACAAATTAGCGATATCTGTCAGAGATATTTATCTATTTTGCAGTTCTATCCCATTCTCCTCTGGATAACATACCAGACGAATCAGTTCAGCACTCCCCGTTTCTTCTTCATGCAGTTGTATCGATAGTTCTGTACATAACCTATTTTCCTGGTTATAAACACAGTAATTCAAAATAGGTGATGACAACGCATTTGATATCATAAGCTCACTGCCATCTGTATCGTAAAGTTTCCCGCTGCTATCCTTCCAGTAATCCGGAATCCAATATACATCATTATCTCTAATGAAAATTGTTTCAAGACCAGTCCCCATATCCTCAATATTCAGTTCATAATGGTAGCCTTCTTTCGCAACCATCTGCAAAGTATAGCCTTCCCCCAATGGTGTCTCCGTTCTGGTCAACGAAAATACTCTCCCTGAACCTATGTCCAATACCTCTTTTCCAGAAACATCTTTCGCATACACCGTCAAAGGAAGCAGCCCCCTCTCATTGGATATGTGGGAATCGTTGCTTAATGGGAAGACAATACTGGCGATTACAACAGCACCCACAAGAATTCCATTCCTCAGTCGCGCCTGTTTTCTTCTCTTTTGTGCAATCGTCCTGCCGTTTCTAAGAATTCTTTGTTTCACCTGGTCATCTAAAACCATTTCCTCTGGTAAATCAGATAGTTTTCTCATTGTCTCACTCCTAACTGCCTGCTTAATTCCTCACGGCCTCTCTGAAGTCTCTTTTTGATTGCTGACTCCGATATTTTTAGCATTGCTGATATCTCTTTTATGGAATATCCCTCGACAGCAAATAATATCAAAACCTCCTTTGATTTGCCTCGCAGCCGGGAAATCTCATGTAACAGTTCCCATTCTTTGAATGAATCAATCTTAATAGGAATCTCCTCAAGCTCATACTGCGGATGTCGCTTCCAAAAACGTATCTGATTCTTACAAATATTGATACATACCCTCAACAGCCATGCCTTTCCATGTTCTTCATCAGCAAACTTTGGCTTTTTTACAAGCATACGCACATAAGTTTCCTGTACCGCATCCTCGGCATCATGAGTATTCGACAGCATAAAAAAAGCCATCCGGTATATCTGATCCATATATTTCAAAAATAATTCTTCTCTATCCATTAGCACTTGCACCTCTATAATAGTACACACCAAATAAGCCTCTTTCGTGACATTATATTTTTATTTTAGCATACTGCTGGACCTGTTCCGTTATTTTAATAGTAATTGACAAATCAGCTAAATTAATGCTACAATACATACGACTAATATAATTAGTCATAAAATATTTTGGGGGAAATTTTATGAAGCAAAACTTAACTCCTGCAGAGCAGGCAATTATGGAGATTTTGTGGAAAAATAATCACTGGATGACGATCAGTGAGTTAATCGAGATTTTTGAACACTTAGGTAAAGATTGGAAACGCCAGACAGTAAATACATTTTTAGCTCGATTAATAGAAAAAGGTCTTGTTGTAAAAAACGGTAGAAAGTATTTCTATACTTATACCAAAGATGAGTATGAAGCGCAGATCGCTTCGGAAATGCTCAAGACCCTTTATGGAGGATCTTTAAAGAATTTTATAGCTGCTCTGTCTGGCAACCATACCTTAACCGATGAAAATTTAAAAGAGTTAAGGGAATATCTAGATAATTTTTAACTACTAAGCGGGGTACGAATCTTGAACATAATTTTTACTATGTGCTTCACTGGAAGCACCTTATTTTTATTATACTTATTAGCCATCAAAGTTTTTAAAAATAATTTAAGTAACCGTTGGAAATATGTTATATTGAAATTTGTACTCCTTTTTTTTCTTACTCCATTAGGTTTTTTTAAACTGCTTCTACCTAAGTTGGAAAAACTGTCAGAGTTCCAATTATCCGGAGATTTGCCGATTATGGTATCAACCCCTGATGGAATTTATCCAAATTTTACATATCAAACCAATAAAACTGTTGTAATTATATGGATTGTTACGGCAATTATTATATTCATTTGGCAACAACTAAAATATTTCCATTTAAAAAAATTAGTAAAACAGTCCATGACAGATATTGTTGATTTAAATATATTAAGTTTTATTGATTATTGTCGCCATAATATGGGGATAAAAAGAAAAGTCCAGGTTTTTTATTCAAACTACCTAGGTCCTTTTACAACAGGATTTTTTTCACCCGTGATCGTTCTTCCCACTGGTTTGCCCTTTGAAAAACAAAAACTTATTATCAAACATGAGATGGTTCATATTCATCGCTGTGATACACTTTTTTTATTTCTAAGACATCTCGTTGCTTGCTTTTACTGGTTCAATCCCTTGGCTTATCTTTTTGAAGCTCAAGTTGAAAAAATAGTGGAAGCTTCATGCGATGAATCTGTTATCCGCGATATGAGTCAAAAAGAACGTAAAGCTTATGCTTTGCTTATTATAGATATGGCTGCATATGACGTGCAATATCGCAGAACTTATGCATCTTCATTTAGTAACTCAACCACTAGTCTAAAAGAAAGGATGGATATTATTATGACTCCACCAAAAACAAAGAAATTTAGCAGAAAATTATCTGTAATACTCACCTCATGTATGGTTTTATGCAGTAGTTTTACTTCTTTTGCCTACCAGCCATCAACAGAGCTTGATATGCTTGGAACTTTTTCAACGAATCCTTTATCTAATATTAATTCCTCTGACACTGTAGTTTTTCAAAGTGGGGACTTTCAACCCGAGAATCAATATGGGCCTATTTTGTATAATAACCAATTTACCGATATTAATGGAAATATTTATAACATTGATTCCGACCGTTCCAGTTATGCGACCTGTGAACATAATTATATTGATGGGACGCTTTCAAGACATACAAAAAAAAGTGATGGCAGCTGCATTACAAAATTCTATGATTCTCAGCGCTGCACTAATTGCGGTCAATTAATAGTGGGCGAATTAATTAATACAGAGACATATACAAAATGTCCTCATTGATGATATCTAATTTTTTCTATTAAGAAACACAGGTCTTGAATTTCCAACAAGATTCTGTGTTTTTTATTTATAAGAATTCAATGCTCTTAGGGCAGCCAGGATTTCCCCTTTAGGATCTCTCCCGAATCATCTTCAAATAAAGTCGTGCAAACGGCGTAAAAGCCATCATACCTTGCTTCCTCCACAATCTTTTGTTCATCCAGAACATATAAGATGTCTACGGTCTCTCCATCATTTGTAACTGCTGATTTATCAATGAATCTTGCAGGATCATTCGGATTTTTCCATGTTTTCTTATGATTTCCGCCTGCAAGTATGGCTTTTGTCCGCTCCACCTGCTTTTCTCTGAGTTCTCTCTGGTACTCCCGCGAGTTTAGAAACCATTTCATGTGTTTTTCCTATACCTCGACCAAAAGAAGGTACTGTTCCCTCTGCGAAAAATGTAACTTGATCTGTTCTGTTTTTAAAGGAAATCGATACAGCAAACTGGACACCCCCCTGCGTCTGCAATGGTTATTTCGACAGGCACAGCTGTACCCTGAAGAATCAGTCCTACTTTACATGATAAATGCGTAAAACAGCCCTACTTTACATTTTTTGCAAAATAGGGCTGATTGAGTTGCATTTAATTTGATAAAGTTGCATTAATTTTGAAATTTAACCCTTTTCACATTTTTTTAATGTGACTGGTGGAATTTACTCTTGCACTGAAATTTACTTTTTCAAGTCAGCAAACAAATACTCTCCCTTTGAAGAACCATATCTGTTTAATGCTTCAACGGTAGTTTAACGTTTATGTTCTTTAATATACTTGATACAGCAGATAATAATACAAATTAACGCACTAAATTCCAAGATTTTTAATATTACAGAAAAAATCAATGTTAATAACGGAATATATTGCATGCTACTACCTCACTTATAAAAGATAAAAAACATAGAAGGAAATGACAGCTTAATTTTATATATACTAAACACTAAGAGTTGTGTCAACACATATTTTATTACGATTATCACCAGAGTTACCCGGAGAATACATTAACATTTCAACATAGCAGTTCATTGTATATTGGCCGCCCACGTCAAAAGTTTCATAGCCATCAATGAGATATTCTTCATCAGTCATCTTAATTGTATAGCTTGAACTTTTATCCGTTATGGAAGCCCCTTGTGGATGAACTGCTGTTATTGTGGAACCTATCACACGAAATCTCTGAAAATAGGATCGGTCTTACAAATACCTGCACATCTTGGCGGAATTAAAGTGTTAAAAACGACTAATTATTATAGTCATTATGTTAGCACCTTTTTTTACTATTGTCAATACAATTACTTATAAAACATCGCCGGTGACGTATCCCTCTCTTCTCAACACACACTGGATACCGGTTCTATTTTTTCATTTACAGGCTATTCAAAGATCAAGAACTGGTCTTCTACAACTATATTCTGGTCCGTCAAAACAACTTCACATGCCTGCCCTTCAATCTCTTCCCAACTCAACCCGGTAAAATTGTGGATACAGGTAATCAGGGAACTCCCCTGTTCCATGTACAGATAAACCTTTGTTTCGGCATCAAAAAACATATAAAAATCAAAATCTGGTTCAAAGTTACCGTCTTTATCATCTTCATATTTTTCGTACCAGACGCCGCTATGTATTTCCAATCCAAGCCCCCGGAGAATCAAGTAGTTTTTATCCAGCCAAACCTGGTGTTCCTCATCTTCCTCAAAAAGAAAGTTTTCCGTTTCCCACTCCTCATTCTCCATCAGTTCTTCCAGGTTTCCTATGGTAATTTTGATTTTCTTCTCCATATAACTACCTTGCCTTTTCTTTCGCAGTCCGCTGCTTATCCAGATTCTGTTCATACTGTTTCATGATATCTCCGTACAGCGTGTCATGAAAATCCTTTGTTACCGGATATGCAATATCCTGATATTCTGCCTTACCGTCGATCATCCTTCTTTGGGAAGGCATGGCTACAAAGTTATTCCCGGCAAAGGATCTTTTCACAGAGATCTGATTGACTACAAATACATCATCAATCACCAGTCTGGCAAATGCTTTCGTGGCACAGGATAAATCTTTGTTGTTTACCACCTGAACGTAATACTCAAAACCCGTGTCCCCATATTCAAGGTCAACCTCATTTCTTCCATCTTCCCGATTCTGATACGCCTCTAAGATCTCCCCCCGTAACAGGGTGCTAAAATCCGTAGTTTTGGGGAAGAATACATCGCTGTATATCAGCTTGTTATCCTCCCCCCTTTCACCTGTAGGATACTGTGGCATACTTACGTAAAGATTCCCTGCTTTTCCTTCCCTGACTGTGATACCTGTCACCTTAAAGCAGTCTCCAAACGTCACCGCAGCAAACGCCCTCAATTTTGTGTCCTTTTCTGTTGATACTTCATAAATATTTACTGTGTATTTCATATTCATTCTCCTTTTCTACATAAAATCATCTGGCCACTGCCTGTTCCGGAAGATTATCTGTCACCACCAGTTCCTCTCCCTCTTCTTTGATTTCCAATTCATCATTGATTTCTTTTTGGCGGACCAGCTTCTGTCTCAGCTCCAACTCATATGTAAAGGTCTTATTAAATTCTTTTTTGGACTCCTCCATATTTCTCTTGTACTGCTCTAAGTTTTCTTTGTGTGCGGCGACTCTCTTTTCCAGTCCACTCAATAAATTTTCAAGACGGACCATATTTCCGGAGGCACTGCTGCTCATATCTGCTGTATACTTCATATTTCCACATAACTGCATGGTACAGTCGGAAAATTTCTTATTGATCACCACATCAAATCCTTTGTAGGTCCCTATTTTACGGCTTTCCATACTATCAAGCGATTGTCCGATCTCTAAAAGAAGACTGCCTGCCGCTTCACGCTCATCATATGTATGTCCATTCAATGTGATCAGAAAATCCGGTTCCATCGCAAGTTCATTGTCCCGTTTGCGGATATCCTTTTCTATACCGAACAGCCGGTTTTCAGTCTCTGAAATTAATTTGGGATACTTAAAAAGAAAGTTATCCTGATGAGCATAGCGCTGACTTTCATAATTTGCCTTTAACATCTGCAGACGTGCAACCTCTGTGTCAACTTCTGTTTTTTCCATAATCAGGGGATTCCCAGAAGCGATAGCCTTAATTTCTGCAAAAGATAAAACCGTTTCATCTACGTCCTGACATTCTCTCTCCACTGTCTTATTGGTCATGATCTGGGAGATAAACCGCTGTTTATTTTCCACAATTCCCCAAAGGTAACTATCGAACGTCTTTTTTGTGATATAGCGGTAAATGCTGACCTCTTCGTTATCATTACCCTGGCGTATGATACGCCCTTCTCTCTGTAGGCTAAGTACCCAGCGCCTTGCCATATTGCTATGGTAGGTTTCCAAATACTCGCCCCCGAACCGTACTTACAACTCTCGCTGTATACGGCTCTCCGTTTATAAACTCAATTTAACTGTCCACAGTGTAATTTCTTATGACATTCTCTACACAAAGCTATTGTTTTGCGATTTCTTGCTATCATAAGAGCTTCCCAAAAAGTTTTACCTTGTAAATCTTTAAGCCGATGAACGTGATGAATTTCTATGGGAGTATTAGTTTTTCCGCACAGCTCACATTCTCTGGCTTTTAATCTGTCGATTAGCTTTGTACTGCTGAAATATTTAATTGTATTTGGAACTAAGTCTGCATTAGATTGAAATACTTTTTTCTGCCGTTTGAAACCTTCGTTATAAAATACTCTCATTTTCTCAAATCCTTTGGAATTACGGAATTTTACAGCAAAATCTTTACCTACTCTGAATTTTCCGATTACTTTTGAAATTGATGTTCTGTATTTTGTGCCGTAGGTTTTGTACATACTGTATTCCATAATATATTTGTAGCTGTTGATGATTGAGCTGTTATTGGCTATACAATAATAATTGTAAAATCCTCGTATCATACTGTTGTAATAATCGAGTATTTCCAAATCATCACAGTTTTTCAATCTGTATATTGCTTTTGGCTTCCAGATTTCTTTTCCATTATGGTAGATTAGCTTCATAGCACCTGTATCAATTAAATGTTTCTTGATTGTATCGCTTGAAACCTCCAGTACAATTCTGCCCATATAATTACGAACAAGCTTGCCTGTTTTATCTCTTTTGGTCAGGTTGCTATGCCGTACTCTGATTTCATAGCTGAGAAATTTCGCACTTTTTTGAGCATTGGTAATCAGCGTTTTTTCTTCCGATAACTCCAACTGTAATTTTTCATTAAGAAAATTCTTAAAATCTTCTTTGATTTTCTTACAGTCCTCTTTCGAGCCGATAACTCCGCACAGCCAATCGTCAGCATATCTGACATAAACCAGCCTTGCATATTTGTTATCCATAGGGTCACTTTGTGGAATAGTCACCCGCTCTTTTTCCAACTGCCTTATGAGTGCAATCGCACTTTCTCTTTCATAGTCGCCATTTGCATTTTTCAATGCTGTTCTGGCTTTGCTTAATTCGACTTCGTTCTTGCGGTACTCTTTTGTACGCATACGCTTTTTGCCTTTGTTAAACTTTTGGACATACTCATTTACATACTTATCAAATTTATCCAAATAGATGTTTGCAAGAATAGGACTGATAATGCCACCCTGCGGTGTTCCCGAATAAGTGTTATGAAAGGTCCATTTTTCAATATAGCCTGCGTTCAGAAATTTTCTTATCAATCGAAGAAATCTTTCGTCATTTATGCGTTCTCTTAAAATTCCAATCAGCGTATCATGGTTGATATTATCGAAAAAGCCTTTAATATCTCCCTCGATAAACCATTTCACACCCGTGAAAGTTCTTTGAATTTCATTGAGTGCCGTATGACAGCTTCTGTTTGGTCTGAACCCATGAGAGGTATTTTCAAAATGTCCTTCATAGATGGCTTCTAAAATCATTCTGATGACTTCTTGAAGCAATTTATCCTCAAAGGACGGTATTCCAAGTGGACGCATTTTTCCGTTCTTCTTTGGAATATAGGTTCTTCTTGCAGGTTTTGGTTGATAGCTTTCATCTTTGAGCGAAACTATGATTTTTCGTATTCTTTCGACACTCATACCGTCAACAGTTTGGTTGTCAGTACCTTTTGTCATACTTCCGTCATTGGAATAAATGCTTTGATAAGCGGTTAAGTACAGTTCCTCATTGTAGAGCAAACGGTATAAACGCTCGTATTTGTAATCTTTTTGGTTACTGTGTTTTGTTAAGCTGATTAACACATTTTCAGGATTTCTCATAATGTATCGCACATTATCCTTTCTATATTGTTAATGTTATAAACTGCCTTCCTTCGCCATGTAAGTGTCATTAGCACTCTCGGACTACTATGAAGGCTCCGTTACCATATCGAATATTCATAAGCCTACGCTTAATAGCTTAAGTTTTTTAAGCATCTCGACTTAGGTAATCCCCGTTTAGCACCATAATAACTATTTGGCTTGTTAGGTTGTCGGATACGACTTCCATCCTTTTATGCTTATTGCATATACGTCTCAGCCTATCTTTGCTTATGCTCCTGAGCAGCGGAACATAAGTGCTGAGATATGGCGAATAATAATTACCTTACGCCATAGTCCCGACACAGACCGTTTGGACTATCGTTCAACCAGTATGGGCTTTATCCTCATACCTAACTTTTCATCTCCCCATTCAGTCGCAGCTTGGTAATTAGCTGACTTATGGCTTTACCGACGTGCTATTTTCCCTGATATTTGGTCTCCCTCACAGGTAAATCGGTTGATGATAGGACTATAAGATACTATCCTAATACCTTGCCAAAGGTATATTTATTATGATGCCTTTACGGGCGCACGCTCAATGTCTGACGGTTTCCAGGGGCAGTCAATATGATGAGCCGCACAGAGCCGTTTCTGAATATTGGTTCCTGTCCCCATCATGGATGTACTGCCAATTAAAATCCTCTTTCTTCCTGACCGCATATCCGCAAAGAGTTCCTCTTTTTGCTTATCATTTTTTGCATCATGAATAAAGGCAATCTCATCACGGGGAATCCCCTTTTTGATAAGCTCGCCTTTTAGAAAATCATATACATTAAACCCTTTTTTTCCGGTAGGTGTTCCTATATCGCTGAAAACAACCTGGGTCCCTTTAAAATCTTGTGAGGCAACATATTCCTGATAAATATTTTCTGCTGCCTGATAAAGTTTTCCATCTTCATCCACCTCTGCATCTGGGTCGATCAAACGGGGATCCGTACCCAACAATCGCGCTTCGTTGGTAATTTTCAGCATATTGTCTTCTGAAGGATCTACGCTTCCGTTTCGAATTTGCTCTGCCCGTCGCACTAACTCCTGCATCATAATATCAACACTATCAGACGCTACACTTTCCACGATCTTGTATTTTCCGCCCTTTAATTTCGGGACGTTTAGGTCTAGCATGGATGGAAGTTGAATGTCTGCCACTTCCCGGAACATGTTCATGAGTTCAGGTAAATTGCAGAATTTATTGAAACGGCTCCGCATCCGGTATCCGCCCTCCGGGGACATCTCGAGTGAAGTAGTCACTTCACCAAAGTTTGCGGCCCAGCTATCAAAATGTTCAATCCCTTTTTCGCGTAATTTTTGGGATTGCAGATACAACTGCATTACATACATTTCGCACATTGTATTGGAGATTGGAGTCCCTGTTGCCAGGAATACGTTTCTTCCTCCTGTATGTTCCTGTATATACTGAATTTTCTGGAACATATCCATTGCCCGCTGGGAACCATTTGTTGCAATCCCCGCCACATTACGAATTTTTGTAAAAATAGACAAATTCTTAAAAACATGGGCTTCATCAACAAACAGAGCGTCAATCCCTAGCTGTTCGAAATCCAGCACATCATCTTTTTTCGCATCATTCCGTAACTCCAATATCTGGGCTTCCAGGTTTGCCCTCTGGCGCTCCATATCCTTTATTCCCCATTTTGCTCCCTGTTCCTCTTTCAATTCAGATACCGCATTTGAAATACGGTCAACCTGCTCCTCCAGCATTGCAGCACGTCTGTCCGCAGATAAAGAGATTCGTTCAAACTGGCTGTGTCCTAAAATAACGGCATCATAATTATTTGCTGCTATTTTACAGGTTAATTTACGCCGATTCTCTTTTGTAAAATCTTCTTTTCTGGTAACAAGTAAATTTGCGCCTGGATACAAAGTAAGGAACTCGGACGCCATCTGTCCCACCAGATGATTAGGCACTACGATCATTGCCTTATTCATTAGTTTCAGCCGTTTCAGCTCCATACAGATAGCTGCCATCTCATAGGTTTTTCCAGCCCCCACCGCATGAGCCAGAAGGGTGCTGCCATGGATTGCCCGCTCAATAACGTTACGCTGATGGGGACGCATCTTTTTTTCCGGATTCATACCGGGAAAGGTCAAGTAAGAGCCGTCATATACACGGAGCCTGTTATCATTGAAATTCTGATTGTAAAAATCAACATATTTCTTTCTCCGATCAGGGTCTTTCCAGATCCATTCCTTAAAGGCTTCCTTTATCATAGTTGCCTTTTCTCTCGCCAGAGTTGTCTCTTTTTGGTTGACTACATATTTCACGCTGTCGCCCGATTCAATTGCATCTTTCACGGTGATTATATTCTGGTTCAGAAGGGCTTCAATGATAGAGTATGCGTCGATCCGCTTCGTACCGTATGTCTGTTTTGCGACCACGGAAGAATAATCTGCGGACTTGTTTGTAACCTTATACGACATAGTATACCGATTTAGTTGTACTTTGATTGCATAAGGTCCAGTTCTATATGACTCGGGCGTGTTTAACAGTTCATAAATAAAAGCCTCATAATCCTCCAGTTCAACCCAGGCAGTCCCCAGTTTCACGCTGATATCAGCCGCACTTAAATCTTCTGGCTGCACAGCTTTCAAGGCTTCTACATTTGCAGAATATTGAGACTCACGCTGTGCATACATTTCCGCTGTTTTCAGTTTTTTCCGGACCGGACCGCTCAGATATTCACTCGCCGTCTCCCACCCCTGATTAGGATTCGTTTCATCAGCCTTAACAGGGTTCAGGAATATCTGCCCCTTTAGTTCGGCAAGGAGTTGTTCTCGGTCCACTGGATACAAACTTTGCATGTATGGAATGTGGACCTTCCCATATTCTGCTAAGCTTATTTGCAACGCGTCCATGGCCGTGTCAGCCTTCTCGATATATGTCTGTGGCGCAATCGTCTGCTTATAAAATATATCTGATTTTTTTACATTTTTATTTTCATCTTCTGTTTCCAAACTGCACAAAAGATAATAATCATTGTCTTCCCGAAATGCCAGTTTGTTTCCTCTGCTGGACAGATATCCGTATTCCTTCACATAGGCATCATAGATTTTATTTAGTTGTGCCTGCCCTTCGGTTAGCTGTTCCTCGGTGCATCCCCGAGTCTGGATGTCTATCAGATATCTGACAGACTGCCGGATAGCATGCATTCCAAGGATCCGTTTTCTTTTTGTCTCATTGCCTTTCCATCTGACCATGGAATCATTATCCCGGTAATAGATCTCGCCCTCTATGACGGTATAAGTATTATTTGCCACCTCCAAAAGTGCCGGTATAGTATCAGGAAGTTCCTCTTTATTGTTTTCCACACCCTCTGTTTTCTTTTCTTCCGGAAGATAAGTGGCCGACAAAAAAGAAATAGCACGGTTCAGTTGTTCCTCAAAATCAAAATGTTCTTCATCTTCAACGATCAATTCTGTGTAATTAGAATTTGGTCCATAGGTATGTGTATCAAAGGCCATCTTTCCCAACATCATTTCAGGGTGTCTGCTAAAATACTCATTGACCGGAACACCATCATCTGTATAGGTTATATTCATCCAATCCTCTGATGTATTAGCAGTCAACAGCCGTCCTTTTTTTTGGAGGAAAATGATATCTGACGTAACTTCGGCACCTGCGTCCTTTTTGAAGGCGATTCCCGGCAGACGCACCGCGCCAACAAAGTCTGCACGTTCCGCTATATATTTACGGATTATAGAATTAGCCTTATCCATAGTGAATTTTGTCGTCACTACTGCTATCATCCCCCCTGGACGGACCAGGTCTATGGATTTTGCCAGAAAATAATCATGTATCCGAAAACCATACTTTTTATATTCTGGGTCAAAAACCTTGTAAGCGCCAAATGGCACATTTCCCACAACGACATCAAACTTGTTTTTTTCAAACTTTGTTTTCTCGAAACCTTTCACCTGAATAGTTGCGTGAGGATGAAGCTGCTTTGCAATCCTTCCACTGATACTGTCCAGTTCAACTCCGTAAAGCTGTGAGTTTCTCATATCTTCTGGCAGTACGCTGTAAAAATTTCCGATTCCCATACTGGGTTCCAGGATTGAGCCGCCCTCGAATCCGAATTGTTGCAGCGCCTTATAAATCACCTTTGCCACAACAGGCGGGGTATAAAAAGCAGAATTAACGCTTGCTCTTGCCTGCTCATATTCTTCTTCTGTCAGCAGCTCCTGCAATTCCTGGTATTCATTTGTCCAATTGGGGCTTTTGGGGTTGAACGCATTGGCAAGACCACCCCAGCCCACATACCGGGCCAGGATAATCTGTTCTTCTGGTGTTGCCGGCCTGGATGATTGCTCCAGCTCCTTCAACAGTTGTATAGCTGCCACGTTGCTTTTGTACTTTGTTTTATCACCAGAAGGTATTTCCCAGGCATCAGGATAAAAAAAATCCGAAGCCTGGCTGACGCTTTGGTTTCGGTTTTGCATTTCCTTATATAATTGGTAACTTTCTTCCGGACACAGGGAAAAACCTTCCTTTACAGCCGCTTCGTATTCCCCAGGTGATAGATATTCTCCAGCATCAATCGCTTCCTGTATCACACGCGCAGCCTCCTGCATCGTGAACCTTCCGTGTCCTTCCTTCTCACCATGCATTAGCTGAAAATCAACAGTCCCTTTTTCAATGGTATAATGGACTAACCCCTGGTCTGTATTTAGAACAGATTTTCCGTAATCTCTTTTGGACTGCAATTCCAAAAGTCTCAAAAGAAATTCTTGCTTATCTTTATCTCCTGCCTGTTTGAAAAAATTCTGAATCAATGGCTTTGAAGGAATCAATGTCATGGAATGCAGGGAAAAAGCTTTTGTAACATCATAAAAAACTGTCTCTAAAATATCACTTTTCTCATTGTCGGGTACTTCCTCTTTTTCCCCATCTGTATTCTCTTTCTCAATAGCAGCTTCTGAACTTAGATATGGTATTTCTACCGCCGGTTCCTCTCCTGCCTGCTCCAATAAATCCTGATATTGGACAGCCAACCTTTGGAACCAGGGGAATTCTATTAATTTTTCAACTGGCAGATCGTTTTTTGATTCCGGATAATTATCCTGCTCAATGCTCCGTGCCAAAATGTCTCTGATTATGCTCCATGAATAGGCCAGTGTCTCTTTCCCGTCTATGGAACAGGACACATCCTGCTCGTGGAAAACCAGTGTTGCGGAGAAAGACCATTCTGCATCGGAGCCAAGCAACGCCAGAAAACTTTGCCGGACAAATTCCGTCTCCTGCTGTGGCAAAAGATTTACGGTCATGACATCATAAATCATGTCAAAAATCACCTTGCCATCTGCAACTTCCACAAAATTTTCAACCGTATCGACCAATGGCTGCGGGATTTCCATATCCGTTTTTATTGGTTGATAATACTTCCCCCTGTCGATCAAATGGAGTATCTCTTCCGCTGCTACCTCAAACGGAAGATAACCGCTCAGATATTGTCCGTTCTCATGCCAATATAATTGGATTCCTGCCTCGTCCGTTTCATATCTAAATACATGCCCCGCCTCTGTTGAAATAGTGTCTCCAGCTTCATACATCTGGCACAGGTATCTGGCACGATCTCTTAATCCCTCATTCAGTTCAAAGAAATGATAAATTTTCTGTCTCGCCATTGGCTCTGATGTTCCCGCCAAAAGCAGTTCTATGCGAAGTTCTTCGGATATTTCTGCCGGTATCGAAGAAAAAGAAGGAACTGCAACAGCAGTTCCTTCTTTAACATCACTATCATTTATATCAGTTATCTCGGTTTGCAGATAACCTCCTGAATCACGGTCTCCTGGGCTATCATTGCCGCCTCGTTCCGCAGTCTGGTCATTTCCATCGTATCCGATGGATTGATCTTCCGATCCGCCGCTTTCATTTTCACGTAGCTCTCCACGATCTGGTCGTGCAGATCCCACGCCTCTTCCTCTATCTGTTTCAACGTCTCCTGCAGCTTGCCTGTCCTCAACAGCAGGCTGTACCTGCTTTTGTCTTTTACTTTCAGGTATTCCTCCGCCAACTTCCCGTATCTGCCCAGAGACATAGACTCCGTCTCTTCCATCATGCTCCCTGTTTCCAGCAACGGGTACAGTAACCCGTTCTTTTCTTTGTAGCTCAGTTCTACCATTTTGATTTCTCCTTTCATCTTCACGGATCTCTTTTGCGACTGCCGCAAATCTCCGCAGTGTTGTCTCTGCAATATCTGATATGAGGATCCCTATTTTTGATAAAATAATCTCTTCCTGGTAATCTGTTATTGCAGACAGACCTGTATCAAAAGTATCAATCCCACATCTCCGCAAGATCAGATATGTGGCGCTCTGCAAGATGAATTTTTCAACCGGTGATTCCCCATCGGTATACGCTTCATCCCTGGTAAGAACTGCTATTTCATGAATCCTATCGTTTTCCTCTTTCATTATAGCACGCACATATGTTCTAGTAAAGTTTTTTATTGCAATTCTAAAACTATTCTCTGTCTGATATTCCTCTGGAAATAGCTTATTAGCGAATGCAAGTGCATTCTCATCATTGATCTCCCAAATCCAGGGCATGGTTCTCCCACCGGTACTTTTGATGTCGTAGACATATTGAGCTCCTCCCAACATCTCGATTGGGAATGTTGCGATTCCAATCTCACCTCCCCGGACATAGCGCCTCGCTTTTTTCCAGTCCGCAAAGTCCAAAAGAATTTCCGCTTCTGGATATTGCTCATAGATGATACAGGTATTCAGGAAGTCATAACGATACAAGTTTCCCCTCGCTGCAAACTCCAGGAATTTCTTCCACTGCTCCCCATCACGAGAAATATCGAAAATTGCAATATCATACAGATCTGATACTTTCATGGTATGCTGGTCCATATATTCACCTGCTTTCCCCAGCAAATAGGCTCATCTGCTCTATTTTGGGTTCTATTCTCTCGGAGCTTCTTTCCACGATCAGTCTGCACTTTTTAAAGTCGGGCTTTTCGTAATATCTCCTCATAACAACAAAATCCTGTTTTTTAATTGCACCTTCTAACTCTTTTACATTTTTGAGTGCATTTATGACCTCAGCCATCCTATCCATTTTAGGATTCAATTCCAGTCCACACAAAAACTGATAGTCCGCATCATCTCTGCACTGACGGAAGATATCTATAGCCGTCTGATAAATTTTCTCTGCCTTTACCATAAATGACTCCGGCAATTCTTCCGGTGTTTTCCGGTGATATATTTCTGGCAGCTCCCCGGTTTCCAGTATCTGCGTTTTATAAGCAATAATATGTTTTCTTAGAAGATTCATATCCACTCCATCTGAATAATATGGATCGCTGCCCCCACTATAAAGTTCATTGTCCCAGCGCTGGAAGGATTCTTCCAGTTCTTCTTTTAATGTTTTCTTCATCTTCCTCCTATACTTTTCTGTTTTTCCAGATCCAGATGAATGCCCGCCATAGAGAAGGTTACTTCCTGCATATCTTCATAATCCATAACATATCCTTTTTTTGCATCTGAATAATTATCATGTGCATCTGATAAAGCCGATTCCATGCTCTCTGCCCGGACAGTTACTATTTTGCTAAGTCTTTCTGTAATACGGATATCATAATCCTGTACGCTTTTCGCCTCCTCCATATGACTCCCCTGATTCTCCCCTTCTCTGATTCCAAACCGTCTTCTGAATTCTGACAATAATGTATCCACACCCTCAAGTTTTTTCCTGGCCTTAATTTCAGGTATATAAAATTTGCCGTCATCGCATTTAAAAAAGGGGATTTTTTCACCATCCTTTTCTATTCCTAACTCCAGTTTTCTGTATGTAATCCCTTCCTGCAGACTGTTTATGAATGTCTCCCTGGCCTCCCAAATCCCCATCAGGGCTTTGTAAAGCGCTACATGATATTCCTCTCCCGTCTTTACTTTTTCGATATAATAATAATTGTCCTCTGCATAGTCATCCATTAGTCTACTCCTTTCAAGAAGGCAGCCCTGTCAGCCGCCTTCCAGCATATTCCCTCATTTCTGTTCTACAATACGCATCTGCTATCGGCATGGTCTTCCGTATAGGCCAATATTGGATGGAACCAGCGGACGGTAAACCACCCCATATGCTGTGCCGCGTGCATCTACCTGCATACCGTTACCCACATAAATAGCAACATGTCCAATCGACATAAATTCATCGGCATTATCATCACGGGCGTGAAAAATCAAATCTCCTGGTCTTAACTCGTTTTCACTGACCTGCAACCCATTATCTACAATATACTGCCCCTGTGTCGAAGCAACAGAAGGAAGATTTACCCCGAACTGTGCATAACACCTTTGAACAAGGGAACTACAATCATAATATCCTTCTTCATATCGAAGATCCTGGCTATACTGGCACCCAACTTTCTCCTGCGCCAAAAGTGCTACCTGTTCGCCAATGCCACTTGCCGGCATACTGTGTAAAAATTCTTCACTCATAACCTCTCGCAGCAAATCCTCCTGGCTGGGTGTCAGTTTCCCTAATTCAATATAATCCTCATAGGAAAGGTTATACACATATAAAGATGTGTGTGTCACCTCCACACTATTACTCCCATTGGAATCCGCAAGATACACTTCCATATCCTGGTGACCGAAATTTTGTGCTGTCTGATGGTCCCCAAAATACATATCAAAATCTACACCATAGCGGTCAAAATCACCGGTGTCCTCCACCACATACTCTTTCCCATTTGCTATGATATGGGTTCCCATAGGCAACGTAGGGTTATAAGCATCTACTGCCAGCGTATGGTCTGCTTTCGGCATGGCTCCGCTCGCAGTGGGGCCGCCAGACCATTGACCACAACAAATTGAACAGTTACAGTATCCACTAAAGGTCATGACTCCAAGGCTTTCACCCACCCGTACTGTATCTGTTGTTGTTTCCGAAGCAAAATGGTTCATTTCGTCAAAAATTTCTTTCAGCTTCTCCTTATTCTTATCATTCATAACAGTGGAAAAATTTCCCTGTCCAGTCCCATATCGGACCATATAAACCATCATCACATCGGTAAAATTACTCCGTGCCACCCCATTCTGCATATTTTTATAAGTCACCTCTTCATCGTTTTCCTCTTCCGCCTCCCTGATATCATCGTAAAATTCCTGATAGTATCCTGACAGAACACTTTGCACCGTGTCACCTCCCAGCAATGGGGGCAGGAAAAGTGCCAGAGGGGTATTATACAGGATTACAATGATCAAAATAAACGGCAGGGCCACAGTGACCAGTCCTCCCAGCAACGGCCCCAATAGCCCAAGAAGATATAAAAAAAGCTGCTTGACAACCAGTCCAACTTTTATGGTTGCGATATCTTTTACCGTTTTAGCAAAACTGTCCTTTTGCTGTTCGTCCGTAAGTTTATTCACCATATAGGCAAACATACGCCTGCGAACCGCTTTTTTCATTCCAGTATTCTCTGTATCTTTCTTTACTCTTTTCTTATTCCCTTCACCCTTAGAGGATATCTTCTCGTCTTTTTTTCTCGTTTTCAGTGGGTCCTCTTCTTTTCCAAAACCGCCCATTGTCTCCTGTCGGTTTCCTCCAATCTCCGATTGTGTTTCCGGAGTCCCCAAGGGTGATTTTTCACGGGAAAATATGACATTATCTTTAAAGCCATACTCATGATTTTTGCGTCGGACCTCGGGACCAGACTTCCTTGAAAAATGAAATTTCTCGTCGTTCCTGGCTTTCTGTTTTTGCTGTTCCTTAATATACTTCTCTTTTTGCCGTTTTTTCTGCCCATCCTCCCCCTGCGGTGCACCCTCCGGTCCCTTCTTATTCGATTCTTTCTTCGGATTGCTATGGACAGTCTGCTCAGACTGCATTTTTGTTCGCCCGGCTTTACCAGCCGTATTTTCATATCCCGGTGTATCATCTTCTCTACGTTTTGTCCGTTCCCCAAGCCCTGACGCAGAATTCACCGCCAGGAACACACGATTATTATCTTTCTGTTCCTGTGGTTCTGAAAATTCTGTGGTCTTCATATGGATTTTTCTATCCAGTCTGGGCGGTTCATCTCCTGAAACACCTGATTTCTGTTTCGGCACCCCAGGACCGGAATCAGACTTTTTATTCCCAAGATAATTATGGTTTTGCAATTTTACTTCTGCGTCTGTTTTTAGCTTTATCTGCGTTTCCTTTTTGGTCTTAAATCTGCTGTCAGTGATCAATATCCCTCCTTTCAGCCCTTCAAATTTGAATCACCTGATAATATAAGCTTTTAAAGTGAAAACCTTTTTCGCCTTTCAGCTCCGCGCAGCCAAGGCCAAATGGAAGTTCCTGCTGTGGCCCATACTTCTCAGCCAGCAATTGGTATGCCTCGTCCACAGGCAGATCCAGTTCCAGGTAATCCGTCTCATCAAACATATAGTTTTCAGCAAGTAGGATTTCAGCGAAAGTCCCCTTATCAATTAGTTCACTGATATCCTCCGGACACAACAAAGCCCCAAATTGTTCATATACTTCGTCTCTAAGTTTCCGAAAATGATAAGATTCCCTGTCATCCAGTATCATGTACTCCCTCTCAAACAGGACGGCAATTCCATCTGGAAATAAGGCAGCCTCCACGTTCATATTCCGACAGGCTTCCCGTGCCTCTCCCTCAGAGGGATATTTGTAATCTTTTGGTATTTCAATTTCCACTTCCCATTCATTCAGTTGGAATCCAAAAGTGAATACAAATCTCATATATCCAACCACCTTTCAAATAAAAAAAGGCCACGAATATCCGCAGCCTTTTCTCCACGAAAAAAAGCAGTTGCTTCTGCTAACTGCTTTTTCCCTGTTACATATTATTAATTTTTAAAGAACCTTTTTATCCTTCAAATACTTTTCGACCGCTTCAATAAATTGCTTCGCCCTCTCAATCTGCTCCTCTGCGTCTTGCTTCGACGCAATAAAGAAGTCCAAATAATCCGACTGCTCCTTCATGATGGAAGCACTTTTAATGATCTTTGAGGTCTCCTTTGCAAAGATTCCCGTCTTTATAAAATTTTGATTAAAATAAGCGATCACCCCGCTATGTTTGCTGCAATCAAATCCTTCCAATACGGTGATAGCCCGCATAGCATGAAAAATGGAATAATAGGATCGGTTCAAGGATGGTTTATACATTCCACCCGAAAGCATTTCCTTAGCGGCGGCCAAATCCTCCAAAACCCGCTGAAAGCGGTATTTTGCCAATGTCTCTACGCTGCCCAAAGTACCACCCCATCCTCTCTTACATTTTTATAAAATGGAAGGGTGTCCTCCCACTCCAGGAAATTTTCATAATCAATATTTATGATGGAAAACACCTGGTCATACTCCAAATCCATATCCACCGCCAAATCAACCATCTGATCGTGCATTTCCTTTGTTTCCCTGCCTTTAAGCAGGATTGCTATATCAATATCTGATTCCCGCGTATTAGTTCCACGGGCAAATGATCCATAAAGCAGAATACTTACCAGCATATCCCCATAAATACCACGAAGGCCCTTTACCAGCTTCTCAAACATTTCCTGATTCTCGTTCACGCTGTTTTCCCTCCTATCTTATCTTTTATATGAATATTGTACCGTATTTTTTGCTTTTATTCAATCTATATGTTATCTGCCTTGTTTTCTCTCATTCGGTATAATGGTGCGGCACTGTACCAGCTCAATTATCTCCAATTCTGGCATGAGTTGTCTTATCCTCAACTGCCTTTTGGACTAATGAGCTATCACGATAATATGGGATCGAATTAAGGATATCCAGATCTACCCAGTCCCATGTCATCAGCTCAAAATCACCGGAGTACATGGATTCTTCACTATCTTCAATCCTAAAGCCAATCCCATTTCACATGCATTTCACATGTTCTGGGAGCTTATGATAGATATCCACTGCTTGTTTCAGCTCCCTGCATTCGTATACCTGCCCCAGAGACGGAAATTCCATGCACTCCGCTACAAAAAAAGATATTTTCGGAACCGGCTTCTTTCCATATTCAATTCCACTTTCTGCCACAAATTCACTATATTCTTTTTCTGCATCTGGAAACATCTTTTCCTCCCTCATGCTCAAATACGTGTTTCTTCCTAATGGCCCTGTTATCTAAGGCTTTTTGGGATAATCCGTCCAATGATTTCAGCATATTTTCCGTGTGTCCTGCCATATTCTTAACGATTTTTCCACAGAATTCGATTGCCTTCCTGATTTTTGCGATAATGCCCTTATCGTAGTCATACTCAAATGTATCCGATGTCTCCTTCCCCTTAAGGAGTTTACGGACATTTTTTTTATGGCCCTTAGCAGCGTTAAGTTCCACTCCAATATCCCCCATCGTCTCGGCACTGTGTTCCAGGCTTGCGGCAGCACTTTCCAAATGTTCATGTATTACGGACAGCGCCCTGGCTGCCTTTGTTTTATCAATGGCAGCATATAAAGCCTGTCCTCCATGATACTTTACACTATCTACCGCTTTTCTAACCCCCGCCGATAAATCATTTTTAAGAGCTGCAAGCCACATTTTTGCCGCCCCCACCCGATCACCGGCATTTTGAATGAAATGTTCCATTTTAGCCTTCAAAGTTTTTTCATTCAGACGGTCTAGCTGGTCGCGTAAATAAATCAGTTCTTCCTGCATATCTCCAAAATATCGTTCCATTTGGTCAAAGTATTGTAAAAAATTCTCAAGATTCTGGGACTCTATCTCCATATGATTCTCTTCCAACACAGAGAACATTTCTTTTAAGTGCATCTGTTCTCCTAAAGGAACCTGTAACGTTACATCCATCATAATAACCTCCTATCTCTGTTTTCCCGTTTTTCCCGAAACATTGCTTCCACGCTCCTTTTCCGGACTGCGCTGTTCTTCCACTTCGATCATACGCTCATTCACTTCTGCATCGTTGAAACACTCGTAAACCGCGTCCAGATCAACGTCCTCCGGTTCCAGAACCTGCGCCGAATCGCAAAGGAAAAAAGCATGTTCCGATATCAGATCATAGTCTGATTTTTGGATTGTTGTGATTCCATAACGATATTCCAGCAATTCCATACAGGCATTAATGAGCTGCACGACCAGGGAATCCACAGGCTTATATGGCAGTGGAATCTCTGGGGTCTCCTGCCATGTCTTTGCAGCCTGCAGGATCCTGTAAAGATTTTCTTCACTGTATGAGCTGATGTCCATACGTTCTGCCCTGCACTTTTCCATGTTAGCCATATCTTCTTCCAGAGTCCCCTCATGGATCATCTGCAGGATATCTTTTCCGGTCCCGCCATCTTTTAATACCCGCGCTGCCACATGCATTTCATTTGGATATAAACACAATTTTTCCTCCGACAGATTTAGGACCTTTATTGCGGTGTCTCTGTCAAAATCTGTTTGGATCCTGTTAAAAGCAAAATAATAAGAGTCCAGCCATTTCTCTACTGCCTGATTTCTCGGCATTTCCCTGAATCCGTCATATTGCCCCATATCGACGCATTCCTCTGCCCAGGCAACCCATTTCTTGATATTTTCCTCTGTCTGAAGTAAGAGCCGCTTTTTTACAGCCAACACAAAAATCTCTCTATTCAACTATATTCCTCCTCACAACCCGCCAGTCTTGCCTTTTCCGTAATACCGTTTCTTTGGCACTCACTCTTTTTCCTGCCATTAAACATGGTTATTTTTCTCCCGAATCTCATGAATGTTTGTATTAAAGAGATCGTAGATAATATTATTTTTTCTGACTCTGGCATCAAAAGGAATAATGGTCTCCCCATGCTTTAAAATTCCCATACCGGAAGCACAGTTGCTAACGTACTGCAACTGTGCTTCTGGTATGCCTGCTACTTTGGAAAGTTCCTGGCTGTCTACATTGGCTTGTTTTAGCAAGGCGATAAATTCCGAGTTGGCTAACATCGTAACAGCCGTATAGCTCTGCAGCATATCGGTAATATTCTGTGTCAAGGCCGTGCAAAGCCCGCCTTGCTTTCTTACCTTTTTCCACAGGGAATAAAGGAATTTTCCAGAGTATTCACTGTGTCCGGAATGCTCTCCCGTTCCTAACAGCACATGGCATTCATCTATGTATAACCATGTCGCCCTCCCTCTCTCCGCATTTCTGGCGATCCTCGTCTTGACGTTCTCGAGCATTACCAGCATGGCGATTGCACTCAGTTCCTTTCCCAGATCACGAATGCCATAGACAACGAAACGGTTATCAACGTCTATATTTGTCTGGTGGTTGAAGATATTTAAAGAACCATTGACAAATAACTCCAAGGCAAGGGCAATATCCCTGGCTTCTTCCTCTGGCTGCTTCATTAAAAGGTCATAAAAATCCGACATCACCGGAATATATTTTTCCTTGCTCATAGCAATATCCAGATATAACTTTCTGATACAGCGGTCAATGATGGATTTATGGCGGCTGTTCAGCAGATCTAACATAGCCTGTTCGCACAGTCCGAGCATGAACTCCCCTTTTTCACGGATCAGCCCCTTACTGTCGGCAAGGTCTAACTGGTCCACATCAATCCACAGAGGGTTGATGTAATTTTGAGTATAATTTGACAGGTTAAGGCATTCACCGCCCAGATTCCTGGCAATATCAAAGTATTCGAGCGTCGGGTCGATGACCAGGATATCATCATCGGTCTTTAAAAAAACGCCAAGCATTTCGGACTTGCAGAAGAATGATTTTCCGCTGCCAGGCACTCCGAATACCATGGCATTGCCATTGGTCAACTTTTTCCGGTCTGCAACGCACAGGTTTTTTGAGATTCGGTTCATCCCATAACATAAGCCGGACGGCTCATAGATTTCCTGTACGTTAAATGGCATTAAAGCCGCGATATCCCGTGTCAGCATCGTCCGCATCGTTTCTACCTGGCGTACCCCAACCGGTAATGCAGTATTTAACGCCTCTCGCTGCTGCAGGTGATGGATCTCCATGTTGCAGAGATATTTATTTCCAATCGTCTGGATTGTCTCTGTGATACTGTCGAGTTCTTCCCTGGTGTCAGCGATCAGGACCATATTGACACCGCTGAAGAACAGATTTTGGTCATTTTCCCGGACGTCGTCCATCAGCGCTTCCAGATTTTTCTTTTCTACCTTCTTTCCGTAGCTGATTTCAGATGCAAAGTCATTGTTCTTATTTCGGACCCGCTGCTGACGTAAAATATCTGACTCTACACCAAGATATTTTTTTTGCAGGGTTTTTGTTGTAAGGTCCTTTGGAACAGGTACAATGTCAATGGATGTTATACTATGGACTGGCACGCCGGTAAGCTCATTCACAAAAGTATCTGGCAGGCTTGTAGGATAGCGCTTAATAAAAATAGCCCTGCATACTTTCCGATCTGTTTCAAATTCGTTGGGAAAAAACTTAATCATGGAACCACAAATATCATTTTTGTAGTCCTTTTTGCTTTTCACATATTCGTCAAAATCAAACGAAAAAGTTTCCTCCTCGCCAATCCGGTAAAAATTATAAAGGATACGGAGCCGTTCTGCCGCATCAAGCGGCTCCAGCTTAGAACCTATCTCCTGGAATTCCTGCTGCATCCCCCCTTCAAAAGTATTGAAAAATGCTTTTGCCTGTTCATAGTCTTTTCGTTCAACGGTGACTGTTAGATAACGCTCCTGCTCAATTCCCTGTTTTCCCGCTACGATCCGTTCTTCTACAATGTCATTATAAACATCACGCAGATGGTCAAAACCATCATTCTTATCCGGGATCAGGACATTACGCCTGAACTGGCTCATATCTTTGTTTTTATTGTAAATGGTGATTTTAAATGCAACATCAATCGCATTCACCAGTTTGCAATACTGTTTTAAGAGCTCATATTGATCACCTTCCGAAACCGTAACATAATTAATATCTGCAAAGCGGTATACTCTGCTGTATCTATTTTTGGTATTTTCAAAGATTCCGTCCTTCGCGATCCGAAGGATCTCAATCTGCTGCTGTACACTTTGGGGGGCTGTATATAATGGCTTATCTGCCTTTTTTAATAATGTAAATCTATCTGTAAAAATTCCCACTTCCGTAATCCTCCTTCATTCAAGGTAGGCTACGGGAAGTAAGTAGTTTAACGAATCCCGTAACCTGCTGGTCGCTAAACTACTTCCCACTATTTAAGTGGGATTATTTCAATCTATCTCATAAATTTATAGGCAAGAACCCCTGCCACTGTCACGGTTAAAATTCCTACAGTGAGGATTATTAACCGCTTTGCTCTCTTCTTTACTGCATGAAAGTCCTCTTTTCCGTCAGGATGTGCTTTTGCCTCTTTTTTCTGCTGCTGTGCAATCAGTTTCTGCTCCTCTGCAAAAGCTTCCTTTATCAACTCCACATCTTCTGTTGACCTGTATAAACATGGCTTATTAAAAAAAGACATCTTTATCATTTTCCGGACAGTCTGCCAAAAACTAAGTCCATTGTGATTGTAAAATCCGGTTAATGCTATTGGCACCACGATAGGCGTTGCCAGATAACAGGATAATGTCATGCCAATCTTATTGTACAGGCCAAGCACGACCCCCGCCCCTGCCCCTAGGGACAGAGCGCTGAATATAAACTGTTTTGCAGTTAGTCCCATCACAAAGCTTTCTTTGTAATGCTGCAAATCTCTGCTGATCTCTATGTCCATTTACCTCATCTTACCTTTCTTTACATTTTCAATCCGCTTTTTTCCCTCTTCAAAATAGTCCTGGCTGATCTCTATTGATATGGAATCCCTATCCAGATCCAGTGCGGCTTCAGCAAGGGAAAATGAACCCGCATACTGGTCCAATATCAGCTCTTTTTCGTTTGTGACAAACTCTATGATCTGCTTCAACAGCTTTACCGGCTTTTCTGCCTGGTGTACACGCTCCCCCTTTGGGGGCGGTTGTATGTCAAAAGCCGTGGGCAGCATCCCCTTCACGCCTGACATATAATGGCAGGTTCCCGGCTCCGCCTTATCTTTTTTTGCATCTGGCCTCATATCTCTCGCACGCCCTTTGCTGAAAAAAAAGATATCTTCTGTGTTTTTCGCCTTCCTGCCCGTGTTAGCAACAAAATTTCCTTTTTTCCATGCCACCTTTGCATAGTAGGAAAAGCCGCTTTCCTTCGCCATAGCCTTCACCTGGTAAAGATATTCGTAATTATCTCCATTCTCCTCTGGTAAAAACTCCACGAGAAAATGTCCTTTCTTCAGAACACGGAATTTTTCATCCAAATCCTCCTGTGTATATTGAAACAGGTCATAGGAAGCAAAATCTCTGTTTCCCCCCTTTAAACTGTTTTTCAGCAGATAGGGATGGTCTGTGATGATGGCATCAATGCTGTTATCCGCAATGAAACTTATATCACGGCCATCTCCCTGTATCAGCATACAAGTGATATCTTCATCTTCTGCATTTTTCTTCGTTACGGTATATACGCCTTTGCCAAGCCGCTTAAACAGTCCTTTATTGATACCTTCATAGATTCTCGCCCGGATGCTGGGCTCTTTCACCTGTTTTTCCGCATACTGATATACACATTCTTTTGCATCGTCCAACGAAAACTGGTCTGCGTCAGCAAAATACTCAAATAATGTCATCTGTATCCCTTTATCCTGTGCCGCAGCTTCCATAATACCGGCCTCCTTTGCTTATAGCCCCAGGGCTTTGCTCGTCAGACTCTGCGCGCCCTTGACACTACCCACTGTAAGGGCAACTGTGAATGTCATTTCTCCGAGATAGATCAAAGTCTTTGTCCAGTCCGCATAATTTCCCATGAACTGGGGCAACCCTGAACTGATAAATGCATTACACAAGATAATTGCTAACGCCATCGTTACCGCTTCAAAAACAACCGAAAGAAAGTATTTCGTAAATTGAACGCTTGTCGCACTTACTCCACGATTTCCGGCAACGGTCGCATATGCGATACTGCCAAACGGCACGACAATAAGGATTTTCAGGAACCTGAAATAAACATTGTAGATCAGGAAAAAACCGCATATTAAAATGATAAGACATAAAAATACAGCCAATATCAAAAACACCAAGCTTTCTACAAATCCCAGATTTTTTATGATATCTGCCTGCGCCGGGTCTATTGTAACCTGTGTGGCCTCACTCCCTCCAATCAGGCCGACAAGATTTCCAACACTTGTAAATATGGCCCGCATGATGTCCACATTGTAAACCACCAGCCACTGTGCGATCCCAATCCGTATCAGCATACGGAGTATCACTTCAAACCGCATTTCCTCCCGCACGTCAATACTTTCCGAGCAGAAACCTATCACAAAAAATAAAACAACCAGACTCGAACCTACAGCAACAAAAATTGGCTCAATTCCAGTAATGATTCCCCACGGGGCGCCGCCTTTAAATGATGTTGGAGACTGTCCAAGCAGTTCAAAGACCATATTCACTTGACTATTCCAAAAGCCAAAGACAACTTCGAGAAGTGACAGGATTGCTTCGCCCAAATTAAAAATATCCATTTACTCTCACCTCCTGTATTTGGATATTGCCATTACCAATGTTCCTTTATAATAATATCTAAATTTTATCCCTGCTCTCCCACCACTGTCACCTTCCCTTCCTGTACGGATAACCACGTTTATTTTCCTGGTAAGACTCTGGAAGAGCAAAACGCGGCGCTACTTGTGCGCCATCGGATATGATCAATCCTTTGTTTACCATATCTTTCAGCACTTCATCTATCTTGAAACTGAAAAAATAGATGACATCATGACCCAGACAAATACGGATATCACCCTTATAATACGGCACCGGATTCGAAATCCAGGCTGCATTCAACCTCTCGTGGGATATTTCCATAAACTGAATCACCGTTTTCTCATAGGCATCCAGATGTTTGTTATAATAGTCCCTTGCCTCAATAGTCGATGGTATGTAAACCGTTCCATAACTTTTCAGAGCCTTATAGTGGAATGTTTTCCCACTCTGCAATTTTTCTTCTATTTCAGAAAGTGAACTGGAAAAGAGGTTTCCGTCTATTGACTGCTCCATGATTCGCAGGCATTCATCCCCCCGCTGTACCAGGTCATCGTCTGTTTCTAAGCCTAAGCTGGTGTGTAAATTTCTGAACGCTTCACGTACTTTACATGCTTCTTTCACATGGAATCCCATATCGGTAAATAAATCTTTACACTCTTTCCTGAATTTCGGATTCCCCCCTTCTTGCACGGTCTCACCCCGCCGGCCTTCTATTTCAATCAAAAAAGACACATGTAGTAATTTAAGCATGATTTTTCCTCCATTAGCTGATTCCCAGGAAAGTTAAGACCGTACTAATACCTGCCATGATCAAGCCTGCCACAATTCCTTTGATTGCGGAGTTCATGCTACTCGAATCCTGCTGCTGATAACTCTGTGCAAATTCCATTACGTTTTTTGCGAGGATAATCACGCCGACCGCTCCGATAATCGCAATCACAAGATTTTTAAGATTATTAAGTGGTGCAGTGACTACATCCGCCCCGGACGCATATACATTTGTCGTCCAGAGTACCGTTGCAAAGGCAGCGCCTGCGGCTACCTTTCCTGCTTTGTCAATCATTTTTTTAATGCTGTTCTTCTTTTCAGTTAATTTCTTCATTTTTATAATTCTCCTTTCTTAAAAAGGGCGCAAAAAAAAACAGGCATAAAAGAACCTAATGCTTGCGTCCTCTGGTTTGCAACAGACTCCCATATATCTGCTCTTAGGCAAAAGAAATATGGAAAAATCAAGATTCTGGCAGCCCAGTCAATTGTCCGCGGATTTCCCGCATTTCACCAGCACTGCTTTCAGCTTTGAAGTGAGTTAAAATATCCTGGTAAGAAAGTCCTCCTACCAGTCCGAGACGTATTTCTTCTAACTGCTCCAATGAATAATTCTCATTTAGAAGCGCTTCGTTGAATTGTTCTTCTGTAATCTGCCCGGAATCCTGTCCAGAATCTGGTTTTTCCAGATTATCTATTTCAGAGATTTTCCGGTTTTTCTTTAATTCATCCTCAGAAAATACCTTTGCTGGCATATCCGGTTCCTGCAATGCCAGTAATTCATCCAATGTTATTTCATCAATATGGACATTAAGCCCCTGGTCCCGCTGCCGTTCATAATATTCAAATGACTTGCGATTCAGCAATTCACATGTAGGTATCACGTTATCCTTACGGTTAGGAGTATGATGATAGGGCGGCGCGCCCCCATCGAATGTCTCTCCGTAAAGTTTATGTCCCGGCGTATTGTATTTTGAGTCTATAATGGGGTCAAACCCTCTGATAAAGATCAGGCACTTTTTATTATCTAATTTACGTGCTTCATCCGGTGTCAAAAGTTCTCTCCCTAAGACATCAAAATTCCGGCTGCTGCTTCCATTTTTTCCTCTCGTCTCCCCGGAACTGCGTTTATCTATCGTAGCCTTTCCCAGCATTTTGGAAATGTACTCATGAGTGCTTTGTTCATTTCCACCCAAATACACCAGTGTATCACAGTTTCCTGGAATCACCTCCCAGGTTTTCTCAAATAGCGCCTTAATCTGCGCCAGATTCTGTATTATGATGATAGAACTGATCTCCCTGCTTCTCATTGTTGAAAGCAGGGAACAGAAGTCATCCGGTAACGCGACGTTTGCAAACTCATCAAGCATGAAGGTCACATGGATAGGCAGCCTGCCTTCATAGATAAAATCCGCCTGAAAATATAATTCCTGGAAAATCTGGCTGTAAAGCAGTCCTACAATACTATTATTTGTTTTGTCCGAATCTGGTATCACGCAAAAAAGAGCGGTCTTTGTCTTTCCATCTCCATTCCTGCCTACACCAATTTCCGGAATATTCATATCATCATGGTCCAAGATACGCAGTATCTGTGGGTTTTCCAAAAATGCCAACCTGGAATTGGCACTGATCACGATGCTTCGCACCGTGTCTGCCGCTCCCCTGATTACTTTGTAATACTGTTTCACAGCAGGATGGTTACTGCCCTTTTTCCGCTCAAGCCGTTTAATCCTTCGGTCCAGATCAGATGGAGAACCATCGTCTCTTACTTCTGCCTCCCCCAGAAGTTTTAATACCGTGGAAAAATTCTGTTCACTTCTGGGACATTCCAGCCACACATAATAAAACAGAGCCTGAAGGTATAACGACTCTGCTTTTTCCCAAAACGGATCATTACTCTGGGAGTTTTTTGGTGTTGTGTTTGCGATCAGGTTTGTAATCAGTTTCACCACATCGGATTCCCTACGAATATACATGAATGGGTTATAACAATCGGATTCTTCCATGTCCAGCAGATTCAAAACCTTGACGACATAACCGTGCTCTTTTAGAAAACCTCCACAGGCTTTTAAAATTTCGCCTTTTGGATCAGTGATTATGTAAGAGGAACGGTTAAGCTGTAATAAATTCGGCTTAACAAAGTAAAAAGATTTTCCCGCCCCGCTGCCTCCGATGACAAGCGTATTCAAATTTAATTTGGTTTTCCTGGTATCCATTCGCATACGGACATTTTGACTCAAAATCCTGTTTTCTGTTTCATCTTTTTCAGACAGCGCCTGGTTTACCTGGTTGATATTTGCAAAAACAGCAGTTCCGTATTCTTTTCCCGGCATATAGTTTCTTCTGCTGGTCAGATACATGGCAATAGCGATAACATATACAAACTCTGCCAATAATATCCCTTTTAAGGTTGTGCCATTAAAGTAATTCCCAATGGGATGTGCCATCACCAGATTAAGGCGCTCCATAAAAGTATTGATATCAATACCCTTTTCCCAGATTCCATTGAGCAGATAACCGCCATATGCGGCCAATATCCCGCCAAGCACAAGCAGCCAGACAGGAGTTTTTTTCTTACTTTCCACTATCTCCCTCCCCGCTTTTTCATCTGGGAGGCCATCTGCCGTTTCCGCGTTTCTTCTTTTTTCCTGTACAGCATGTCCCTGGTTTCCTTCAGGACCGGATCATAACTCTGGCTGTATAGCTGTTCTCCCGTCCGTTTTCCAATAACCCGGCCTTCATTATTCACAATGCTGTAGTCCTTATCTTTTTGAAGGCTGGCAAATATCGTCCTCTTCTCTTCACTGATATGGGAGATTGCATTTTTCTCAATCCACAGATATTCATTCCGTTTACCCGGAATCCGTGTGAGGATCCTGTTGTCAGTTTCTTCTACAGCCAGACTTCGGGCAATAAATATCTGATGGATATTGGGTTCACCTTTCGAAGCCTCTTTCGCATGCTGCAGTACCTTCTTTTGCCGGTCATTCATTTCAGACATCTGCTCTGTTTTCTGGGGCTGCCCCATCCCCTGTATGATAGGTTCCATCGCCTCGGTCTTCTGCCATTTATCAAGTCTGACATATTCATCGAACTCTCCTGTATCCATTTTAAAGGCTGTACTGCCTTCCTCATTGATTTCCAGGATTCCCAGGTCCTCCATATGCTGTAGTATTGGCTCCACCTCCGCCCAAGGCATATCAATCGCATTGCTGATCTCCCCAACACTTGCCCCCGGTGTCTCTGCCAGAAAAGTACCAACTGCTCGGAATCCAAACGGAGAAATGGACGGTTCTTTATGGGCGATCTCCCCGTTTGGGTTCTCTTTTCCCCCCTTTTCTATCCCATATGTTTCCTTCAGCTCATTTTCTTCCCCATTATCAATATAGTCCTGTATGGATTCAATCCTGCCGCCGGACACTTCCCCTATGATCTGGTTCACCCGTGGCGTAGCATCAGAATGAAATAATATCTCACTCTTGCCGTCCGCTTTATTTATATCTGGCAGAAGGGCATAACGGATTTTATACTTATCCGCCAGTTTCTTAACTTTTTGGATATCAACCGTGTCAAATCGAAAAACCTGTAGGTCTCCCCCAGTTTTCAGAAGGTCTTTTACACTTGTTCTTCCGTATAACCGTTCCATCTCCACCAGCTTACCAAAGATTTTCCCGATATCTTTTGCAGTATGTATCCCTCCGCCGATAATCTTCATAAAAATTTCTATACCCTCGAAGGATACCCGCAGGATTTGGGTTGCTTCCTGTATTTCTCCCATTTCATTCACCTCCTGGACACTTCATTTTCCCTTTTCTTCTCCTCGTCCTGCTTCTGCAGTTCCGTTATCATACGGTCCAATTCGTAGTCCACATTTTTATCACGCAGGATCTCCATCAGAAGTTTGTTTGCTCTTTCCTGGTTAATATTTGCAACCTCCAACTGGATGATGTATTCCACGATCTTTCCCTGCAGTTCACTTTTGCCGCGTATACTGTACTGCTCAATGATACCGGAATCCAGATCCTCCTGTGACTTTTCTCGGACTGCGGCGATATGGATAACTGCATCATGCACACAATCCAAATCCCGCTGATGAAATGCATACCCTAAAAGAAGCCTTTTATCATCCTGGGTAAATGTAAAGTCCTGCTGTTCCATCAACTGCATCATATAATAGCATTCCCGGACCATCTTGATATTGAATGCCTCACTCATCAGCAAGCCTCCTCTCACGCACCAGCATCATAATCTCACGCATTTTCCGCATTTTATCGGCAGTCAGATCCTTCTTGATGATCCGCATCACTTCCATATCTGACAGGCCGGAATCAAATGCAGACCGGATTTCTTCAAGCTGCTCCGAAGACAGCCCTTCCGCTGCAATCTTGTCCAAAATATCCGGCGTCTTCTGTGGAAACAACTTATCCAAAAGTGTTTTTTTCGCTGTCTGTGGCGGCTCCGGTCTCCAATATGACGTAGGTACAGGCTTTTTTCCTGCCCTCTCAATTTCAATAGATTTTTCAGCCCCCTGTACTGTCTGCACTTTAACATCTGACAGCTTCGCTTCCAGATCTTTTATCTGTGCCTCCCGCCCGGCTGCTTCCTCCTGCAGTTTCTTAATCAGGTTGTCCTTTTCTTTCAGGTTGTCATATAAATCCTTGATTTCCTGGTTTTTTTCATCCAGGACATGCTCTTTGACCAGAGACGAAAGCACTTCAAATTTTTCGTTGTTCTCCTTAAACTGCTGTAGGGACGTCTCCATCATTTTGATGAGATTTTCTGTGTACTCCCGAAAAGCGGTCCCCTCCGCTGTATCACTTGCGTTTTTTTTCGCTTCGATCAATTGGCTTCTCATTTTTTTCATACGGCTGGCCGGGAGGTCCGGTGTCGCATAGGACAATATTTCCTCTTTCGTAAGCCCGGAAACAGATCCAGAAACAATTTCTGGAATCTGATACTGGTCAAATGTCCCCTGACAGCACAATTCGATCAATTCACTGTCAACATTTTCGAGAACTGCATAAACTGTCTGGCGCATCTGCTCCGCGTTCAGCTTCGGGATTGCAAGCCGCCGCACATCTTTAATGCCTAACCCATATTTAAATGCCATCTGTATGACCTGAACCTGCTCCGGTCCCAGCTTTTTACGGCATTCCTCAACATACTTCTGCTCTTCTACCGTCATGTCTCATATCCTCCTGCATTAAAAAAGACAGTCCAATCGGCTGTCTCTGCTTCAAATTTCTCATCTCACTTTTTGAGAATCCACCCTATTCTTCTTTCCACCAGCCTGCACTTCCTGCCGTTCTACGGCTTTCTCTCGCAGTGGTCTATACACGGCTCCATTCCTGTGCATTTTTTCTTCGAACTCATTTATATGGTAAAGATTACTCCCTACCTCAACATGTTCGTCATCAATGTAACGGCATTTGTGTTCAATAGCCTCATTCAATTTTGTAGTCACTACAATTTTTTCCCCATCCGGAATACGGAATAAATCCTCACCATCATAGTCAACAAACCGTATCCCTCGTTCTGCCCTCCTAATGTGCTCGTCAAGCCGCTTTCCCTCATAACAGGAGCAGTAGAAATTCATACGGAACGCATCGCAACGTAATAAATAGATATGTTCATCTGTGTCCACACGAATCCCATATTCTGTGTTATATTTCCCTTCGAAGGCACTGCCTGGATGATTGCCTCCATATTTCACTGCCCCAAATCTGTCCTCCAATATCCCTTCATAACGATCAGAACGCAGAGCCTCGATAACCTGGTCAAACTCTTCTTTAAACTCCGGTGTTCTCATATGTTCCCGGTGATCAGGCCAGACAATTAAAAATGTTTTCACATTCCGGAAAAAAAATCCCTGCGCAAACCCAATATTACCTGTCAGCCCATCAATCTGCGTACTTTGTGGATAAGCATACTTCCTCTCTTGTTCATTTAATGGTCTTATTTCTAAAATTGTTGTTTACCTGCCTTTCCTCGCTTTTTTAGTTGCATTGTTTTGCAAATTGCTCTTAGCCTTCCCCATTCCAACAGGAATTTCAATGGTAATCCCCTTCTCTGATCCAGTAAGACCATTTATCATTTTTTGCTGATACGGTTTTACGGTTCCCTTTTTTCCTTCTGAAATCGCATTTTCCTCAAGCCAGCCCTGCAAGTCTGCTAACGGCATTATGATTATTTTTTCCATAAAATCATTTGCAGCAATCGCCTGATAACCAAAGCCCTGATTCATACGGATTATTTTTTCTGCGTATTCTGACAGCCAACTGTATTGTGCATGACTTTCTAACAGCTTGATTTTTTTCCGAAAAGATGAAACAAATAAATCATATGGCATGGAAAGGCACATAAGGTTATGACTTTCAGCATAACTTTGTGCATCAGCATAACTTTCCTGCTCTGCTTCTGTCACATTCCCTGCATTATCTAAAAACTGATATTTCATATTTTCCTCTCAAATTATATATTCTACCGTCCCTTACTTAAACGATCCGGAACTTTATCAGCAATCTTTTCCAGGGACGCAATCATATCTGAAATCCTTTTTCCGGCCCCATATCCTTTATCCAGCGCAGATTCCAGACAGTCGATCATACTCTGACGTTTCTCTTTAATTCCAATATCCCTGTAGATACGTCTCACAGGGTCAGACTGGTCATCCCAGGCTTTTGCATATCCGGCTTCAATATAAAAGGGAAAAGCTACATTTTTCATTACTTCGTTTATTTCCCATGCCAATTCCTGTTTTTCTCCATGCTTATCCGCTTCTCTTACCGTACCGACCGCGTCTATTTTGTCTGTCAGGCTGATACCCTGTTTTCTGGCTGATTCTGGTAAAAGAGAAGAGCGGTATAGCAGAAAACAGGTAAGATTATTCCTTAACTGGTGATTGCCCAAAACTTCCTTGATCCCCGGAATCCTCATACCTGCAGGTACACGCTCTCGAAAACTCTCGATATAGGCTTCTCCCAGGCTGTATTTCTGTAGATATCCTGTCACTTCCGATGCCAGTGCTTCTATTTTTTTATTTTCATAAATCATAATGCGGTTCTCCCCTTCCTTTATCTATATGCTGTTTTTTACTTTGCAATCGCTCCTTCTGTTCCTGCAGGATTTTCTTTCCTATTCTCTGCTGCCTTTTCACCCCCGCCAAAACTTCGTCTATGCGGCGGATTTTCCCCTGGGAATCCTGGAACAACTGAACCGTCTCCGAAAAAGAAATGCCTAAATCAGACATTTGCTTTTTCAACTGTTCTGACCTCTGATATTCTCCTTTGAACTCCTGATACCCCTCTTCATACAGAGAAACTTCTATACTCAGTTCCTGTATTTGTTCCCACAGGGCAAATGCCTCTGGATTGGCATCTTCCAAGTCTTTTAGCTGCCTTTTCTCCTGTCTCAGCGCTTTTGCCTGACCTGCTAATACTTTCAGGACATTATCCAGGTCATGGTCTGTATATATCTGATATGCAGACAGGAAATTATATTCTTCCTGCAGCTCATGAAGTCTCCGGATATCCTCCTTATACTTCCAGGCATTAGAGTATGGTTGTTTTTTGATGACTCCCAGCCGGTATAGCCTTGCAAAGTATATTTTTTGATATCCAGTCAGCTCAGACTTCCTTCTGGGAATATAACCGGATATCTTCTTGATTTTGGGCGGCAGTTTCAATACAGGCTTTGGTAAATCTTCCTCCCGCATAGGATTACACAGCCGTTCCCGTATCTTTTCCTCTGTATAATCACCTTTTAGAGTATCCAGCCTTCGCCCTTTATCCATTCCTGGAGGTTTTATCAGCGTATGTGCTCCATGCTTTATCTCATAGCCACGCTCCTCCATTCCGCTCAAAAATTCGTCCCAGTTTTCCGCCTGTGCTACAACCTGGTCGATGTCACGACGGATCATATCATTCCAGACAAAAATTCCGTCCTTACTCTGGTCCCAAGTCTTATCTCTTTTATGCTTCCTGTTCTCTCGAACCTTGTCCATATCGAGAGTAGCCATATGGTACTCTTCACAGATTTTATTGACGAGAGGCTGTATGATGTTATCCCAGTCGCCATTTCTGTAATCGTACTTCAATCCCTGCTCGACACAACGAACACTGTTAAACACAATATGCCCGTGGATATGGTCCGTATCATCATGCAGGGCATAAACAGCCTCAAACTCTTTACCCAGGTATTCCTTCACAAATTTACCTATGATCTCCATGGCAATATCTTTATCAACGGTATCTGCCGCCTCTTCAAACGATATGATAATATGGTATCCCTGACGGCCTCCCATCTTGTTATACCGGCGTTTTGTATTCAGCATCTGATTTAGCGCCGTCTCAGGCAAACAATTATACCCTGAAACATACAGCCCGTTTTCAGACTTAAAATCTTTTGTAATATAAGAGATCGCGTTTGCAAGATATTTTGCCTTAAATCCTGACTTTGCACATCCCATGTGCAGTATTTTGCTGACAGCCATAGTTAAGTACCTGCTGATTCCAACAAACTGACTACCTGTTTCACGGCTTCCTTGATCTGCTTCATATAGACATACAGCCGTTTTTTATCTGATTCATGGTACAGGCCGCTGTTATTGTTTTTGGTGATCTGATTGATATTTATGCCAATATGGTTCACTTCATTAGTAAGGCTCTGCATTGCCTCCAGCAAATCCGGGTAATCCCTGGGGCGGTTGGTTATCAGCATTCTCATGTATTGGGATTCTTTTAACCCCTGTTCTTCTGCTTTCCTCCTTAACTCCTCCAATTCCTCCGGGGATAGCCGTATTTCCTTACGGCAATTCTTAATTTTTGCTTTTCCCAGCCTGTTCACTCTCCTTCCAGCAAAGAAAAAGGAAGGAAACACAGCAATCAGCAATGTTCCTTCCTACCAGATACACTCTTACTATCTATCTTATCACCCGACGGCCCGCTGTTATCTCCACAGCAGGCAGTACGCCATGTAACCTCACCTGCAGCTCCTTTTGAAAATATGTCCTGCTGAAAGCAGTATTTAATATCTTCTCATCAGATAACAACCCCTGCAGGACCTGAAACAGGTTATCCCGTTCCTTCCCGCCGCAAAACACAAAATAATCCCTGATATCAGATATCATTTCATAATTTGATTCGCAGGCATCATCTATCATATGGTCAATATCTGTCTCCAGACACTCACCGTTTTCCAAGTCTGTCCTGTAGAGTTGCCCATAACCGTCCGTTTCCAGTGTATACCCGCTGTTTTTTATATATTCCAGCACCTTTTCAGCTTCTTCGGCGGTCAATGGCAGCAATATATCAAATTCATCAAGATATTCTCTCAGTTCGTCCGGTGTGTCAATCCGTCCCAAATCATCCCCTTCTTTCCGTAATTAATCGTATCATCAACAGGATTTTTTTCTCCAGTGATTCCTTCTTTAGTTGGTTATAGAATAAAGTCTGTTCAAACATGACATCCAGCAGTCCTTCATCTTTCTTTAGGTTTTCAACTGGTCCAGAATTTCCTGCTCTGCACTTTCATCTTCCACTTCTTGATAGTCAGAAGTTCAGCCAGTTTTTTCTTAATCTGCTTCCGGAATATCCTTCTTTTCACAAATTGCCCGCAAGAATAACGCTTCTGATTCCCTTCCTCGGCGGTTTTCAGTCTGCTATTCCCGCTCAACGACTTTTAATCTTATGTTGGGATCTTACTATTTTCATAGAATCCTCATCACGGTTTTGTAAAGTATTCTGTAAACCTCCACTTTCCCTAACTGGAAATAAGTCATTTTCCAAGCAAAAAGCAGCATATCTTCCGAATCCCTGCATGTATTTTAATTCATTTGTATCTGTTTCCTTTAAATTATCCCATATAACCAGGCTCGCCTCCTTTGTTATCTCCACGATCTGATAACCCTCTTCCAAGAGCTGGAACAACTTTTGATTTGTCATACATTCTTCTTCGGAAAAGGTTTCCGTTTTATAACTAAAAGGATCAATGAATTCCATTTCGCCTTCGTCACACTTAATACATGCCAGATAAGCCGGATTCCCTTCATGGTCCTGTTTCATAAGAATATAATAGAGTTCATACACATCACAGACACTGTCTTCCCTGCGTTTTTCTATTGCCATATTCAATCTCTTCACGGATATCACAGGCCATTGTTCCAGCGCTTCTATTACTTCCTTCATCGGTCTTCTATCTATGTAGTAGCTTATATCTCCAAGGTGTTCTTTCCAATATTCAACCAATTCACAGCGTTTTTCTGTTTCTTTGATCTGCTGGTATATTCTACGGACTACATCCGCCTCAGACTCCCCTGCATGTCGGATACGCCGCCATTCCATTTCGCTTATGGACTTCACAGCCCCGCATAGATCCCAAGCTAAAGACTTCAATGATCAAGTACCATACCATGTTTCAGGTTATCAAATTCAGCCAAACCGTTTAATGCATCGTAAATTAAATCTATTGTCTCCCTGTCTGCTGCTTCTTTACTTTTATCCAGCAGAAAAATAAGAAGTTCTGTCCTTGTATCCGCAAGTTTCAATGAATCCAACACATCGCCTCCAGGCACATAGGTAAAATCCAAGAAAGCTTTTTCAACAGGAACTTTTTCAAATAACTCTGTTACCTTTTTCTTTAGCTGTTCAAAATCCTCCTGCTCATATTGCACAAATATATCCCCTTTCCTGTGAGGCCGGTCCGGACTGGCTCCGCCAGTCCTCTGCAAGATACGGATTTTGCCGTACAAAATCCATTCTTGTTAGGGGAGTCCCCCTAATACCCCCGTATCAGCCTCAAAATGCTGATATCACTCACACATTTCTGCTGTCATCTTCGCTCAAAATGAGCTGATATCTGATAGCAGAAAAGGGAAACTGACAGCAGTTTCCCCACAACTCGCATATTAACCTGCTATCAGCTTCGATTATCTGACAGCAGGCAATATGAAATCTGATATCACCAAAACCTTTTAGATATCAATGTTTTGAAGTTCCTGCTATCAGTTACGGATAACTGATAGCGGGATTTTTATTCCATACATGATACCAGATTCCTGTTCCTGATAGCATATTAAATTCTCATGTCTTGAACTCTTTATTGGATTGGGCTTTATCACCCCCTTTCAATTGTCCACATTTTTAAAATCTATCTCGCTGTATGTTTCATTTTTTTCTCTCTCTGATCCGTTGCCGGCTGTAACGTAAGTCTATGTGCATCAAACTGGAATACCATATCCGATACATGCAGGGGGATCAGTCCGTATAGTTTATCTTCCTTACTCTTCATCTTTACTACCTCCTGCAATTTCTCCAGATTATACTCATTTTTAGAACACACTAAAATACGGTCGTTTAAAATTGGTATTACAAACAAATCCCCGCCAAGCCGCTGTGCAACTTGAGACAAAACAACCGGATAAAACATCATCCCGATCCCATTTTCTCCTGTTATACTATAAATCCCATATGTGTCTGGCAGAAGCTGCTCATAGCTTCCCAATACTCTTTTGAAGGCGTCCTTACTTGCATCCAATACTGTCTGTAAACGCTCGCCCACATCAAAATATTTGGCTTTGTCAAATAATTCCTGTGCTGTAAATCCCCACTGTTCTAAATGTTTGTTGCAGACTGGCCTTATATAATCGTTAGGCCAAACCTCACCGTCTTCCTTGCTGACCTCGTATACTTCGTCGAAAAACTTAAAATACACAGCGATATCCCCCACTGTGACATAAGGTGTCTCATTCTCTTCCAGTTTTTTTGCTGACTTCTCCAGATTAGCTGCCCAAATAGTAACGTTGTCCAACTGTTCGATCTTTTTGATCAGTCGTACCCGGTCAAAATAGTCGCAGATTCTATCTACCTGATTCGGCATTGTATATCTACAATACTGGTTATACAGGTGCCATAGCGATAGTGACTGGCTGCACATGGATTCGGTTTCCCTCGAAATTTCAACAGCTATCTCCTCATTGGCTGTCCCTTCGCCTATTACAACTAACTTTTTGTTGGTTTCATCTAACTGCCGGCCAAGTTCTAAATATAAATTCTGTTTATAATCCTCATATGTCATTCACGCATCACCTTTTCCCATTCCCGGATCGTCAGCAGTTTATTATCTGATGGGGAATAATGAAAACCATGACTTGAAACAGCATAACCGGACAGACTGCGGCGTACCTGATGATTCCCGTTCCTGTGGATTTCTTCAATGGAAAATCCCGGTGTCAGCGCTGCCATCGTATCAGGCAGGATGTAGGCTTCTCTTTCGGTATATGGAAGGATATAAAAGCTGTCGTGCATCAGTTGCTGCAGCTCACGGAGGACATCCCAATATAATATGGTTGCAGCTCCTCCCGGTCCGGTAACAGTATATCCAAGGGTATCCTCCGCCTCCCCGTCATTCAGGACACAAGGGATTCCATCCAGCATGTTTTCAATCATATTGTGTAAAGGATAGATTCTGCTCTCCATGGAAACGAGGGAGTGTTCCCGCACAAAACTGTGAAGTTCTCCTTTTCTCATATTCCAATTTTTCAAATGTCTGTTTGTCACCTCGGCCTGATAATAACGGCCATCTCCCAGCGGTGCGTAAAACATATAGTAAAACACCACATTCCCCATAACAAGGTAAGGCATATCATTATTTTTCAGTGCATCGAGGTCAAGTCTGTGGTTGGCAGCGTATATCGCCACATTTTCCGGCTGTTCCAACTGACTTACTGCTATCTTCAAATCCGCCGTCTGTGAATCGGAAAAAACCTCAATTGCCCGGTCCACCAATTCCTCTTCCCACATGTTTAGCATCTCCATTCTCAGAAATGCTTCCCTCATGGAAATGACAGGACAATATCTCTCCTTCTTTTCAAATAACATTGTGATCCCCTCGGTTGGAAGCCCTTTTGCCACAATCTTCACGTCCCCCTGGATATGGGAATCTTCCAAAGCCGCCTGAACGCATTGCTGATAAGCACCACAAAATTGTTTATATAATTTAAGATTCATATTCTTACTCTCCTTTATAATTAATAAAAAAAGCAGGTACTTTTCCGAATCACTCTGAAAAGTTACCTGCCCTGTCTTTTATTCATTTGAGGTTTTGGTTTCTGCCTCACCCTTTGACTCGTCTTTTGGATTTCATCCATTTTCTGGCTATAAGTATAAATAAAATCGGATAAATCCTTATCTCTCTGCTGATAACCGTTTTTCTTACTATCATAGAGGGTTTCCTGAATCCATTTTTTCCCTTCCCTATTTTCTTTTGGTAACGCCAAACATTGATTAATACTATTAGGAAACAGTATCAGATCTCCTCCTAACTTATCCGCCAATTCGTGTACTTTGTCCTTATACAGCATAGCAGACTCACCCCAATAAAAGCTCTCCGTTGTCATGATAAAAATATTTCTTCTATCTGGTTCTGTTTCAAATGGATCCATTTGAATGGCTCTTTGGTTTTCTGGGTTTTCTAATGACCTTTGATACAGAGCATTAAAATCCATGCCAAACTCACTCAACAGGTCAGCCGTCACTTTCAGATTAAGACGCATATCCTCAAGCAGACTATCCGATGAATGATAAATAACCCTCAATACAATCGCAATTTCGCCAGCCCCATATAATTCATGTGGCGTCTCCTCTAACAGCGCTTGATTCCGTTTTGCATTCACTAATGTCGGGACCACCATATCAGGTGATATTATCCCCATATCCCGAAATGCTGTTTCGGTAACTCTATCACGAAGAAAACGCCCAATGGAATCACTTGCCACCTTCCACATGGGTTCCCCCAATTCTGTATAGCGGTTGAACGCCACAGAAAGAAGCATCCCGGTTTCTGATATTTGTGGACATCCTCTCATGATAAGCATACAGCCATCTGATATATGGGACGGTAAAACTGCCTCCCACTTTAACCCCAGCTTTTTCAAAATGCTATTTACTTCATGAGTGAAGGATACATAAAAGTCCAACCTCTGTTTTAATATTGCTGCATATCTACTTGCCAAATGATAGCCCCATATCTGCCTCGTTTTTTTGTTTCTTTCGGTACATCGGAGATCATGCGAAACTGTTCTGTCCTGCAGTTATAATGATATAAGTTTTCGGACAGTGGCATCGTCCCATTGCTTTCACGCAATACATTCGCTATGTACCGGACACCGCTGCTATCCAGAAGAGGCATGGCGATGAATTGGTCAATACTCATAGGGACCAGCAAGATATCCTCACCGAGACTGTCCGCTAGTTCACGCATTTTTTCTTTATACAATATGGAAGCTGCCCCCAAATACTGCCCCGTGTTTGTTATTACGTAAAAGAGTGGCAAATTCTTTGCTGCCCCCTCATAAGATGCCATTTCATCTAACATTTTATATAATTCCACCATCTGGACGGACTCAATATTTCTGGGATTATCCAATGATCTCTGATATAGTTCATCAAAACTCAGCTCCCACTCCTCCAATATGTCATCCGTAACAGTCATATTTAGGTTGATTCCCCCAAGCGATTGATATGCAACCTGCAGGACGACTGCAAGGTCCTCAAACCTTATATGCGGAATCTGTTCTAACCGTTCCGCATTTTCTTTTACATTCGCAAATGTGGGGATCACCATATCTGGGGCGAAAACTCCCATATCCTCCAATGCACTTCTGGTTATTTTATCGTCAAAATATTCCTGCGTTGCCTCACGCGCGGCAACACCCCACAGTGTCCCTTGTAAAAACCTTTGATAATACTCATATATAGAAATAGGTGGCAGGTCGGCATAACCACCGCCACGGATAACCGCCATAGCGCCCTCTTTTCCCTCCCCAATTACAGGACTTGCCCGCCATGTAACTCCCAGCATTTTCAGATTATAGCTGATTTCATGAGTAAAATACTTGATAAATTCTTCATAATCCATCTGTCTGCCTCCTTATGGTAGTGATCTCACCTTCCCTGTTTCTTACTGGCCGCTTTTTTTTATACTCACTGGTTCCCTGGACTAAAGACAGCATATCTCCTATATCCTTAAACCTGTTTAATTTTCCATTGTCATACATATAAACATGTTTAGACAGTGATAACCGTGTCGCTGTGTGCTCAATGCTTTTCCGCATTTTTGTCTGTACCCATGTTTCCTGTACAAGCCCTGCCGGAAATAGGGCTGCTTTCCGTCCCGAATATGGCGCGTTTATAATCTGATCGAATACTTTCCAATCTGTCGGTTCCATCAACAGCCCCCTACCTTGTTCTATATTTTTCTATTTTAGAGTCGATAGCAGGAACCAGACTTTTTTTCACCGCATCATACTTAAAAACATGTCCAGAGATAACATGACGCCCATCTCCAATCGCTTCCTTTGTCTCATTCTGAAATTGCAGTTCCTCCTGCACATCTGATAAATCCTTCACATCAAATGTCTGTATATAAGCAGTGAAGCCATCGTCAGGAACGATCACCATATCGCCTCCCAGCTTTTTAATTACTTCCTCCATTACTTTAGGATAGAAAACAGCGCCAAAGCCATTCACCCCGTAGACCTGATATACCTGCCTTGCCTCCTCCCGTACATCCTCTACTGAACTAAATATGATGGACTGGTTATTTTCCAATGATTTTTTTACATTATCATACACATTTATAATTTGTGTACCAATTTCCTCTACCTCCTTATATCTGACCTTTTCAAATAGTTCTTCAACATTTATACCCCACTGTATCAAGTGGTCTTCTTTAACATCTTTGCAATAGGATCTATTTTCCGTTTCATAAATGAACTGAAATGTGATTGCCATATCCCGATAGGGCATGTACGTGATGTGATTCTTTTCTAGTTTTTCCCAATACTTAGACAGGTTCATGGGGAAAATCAGGACATTATCAATCTGCTCCAACTGTTCGCAGGCAATTCGCTCTGCATTATCATGCATCCCCAATATATACCGGGCGGCTTCATCAATCTCATAAGCAGCAATTGTATAACAATTTATATATACCAGTTCCATTGACATGCTGGGGCATATCGAAGCTCCATCACCTTTTATCATAAAAGATTCAAAGGGGGTTCCTTCTGCTATAAATTCCATTTCCTCCCCCTTTCCTCTCTGTTTTAACTGATCTTTAAATTCTTCTATAAAATCCTCCCGGACTTCATCGTATGCCTGATCTTCATCATAATCTCGCATCTTTGCTCTCCTCTCTGCCATATGCAGTTATCATTCCTGCCAAATTTTAACCCCTTCTTACCACACTGCATTTTCGCGGCTGTGGGACCACCACTAAGGACTTACACTTTTGCTTATAATGCAGGACGGCCCCTGACAAAGCATGGTTTTCAAAATCCTTGAAATGTTTCTGCCTTTCAAGACCCATTTTAATATCTACAAGTGTATATTGATCTGCGGCATAAATGCGCGTCTGACCGTTTGTTGTTGGCAGAAGATACAGATCTGTATTTACCCCTTCCGCAAATTCATCCAACGTGTTATTATAAAGCATACCAGCGGCACCTCCCGGTAAACCGTCCAGCACCAGATTTAATGCCCCAATGTCCTGCTCCGTTCCATCAAGTCGATCAACTGATAGATAAGTTCTTCTTTATAATTAAACCAATCCATATTTCTTCTTTTCTACTGGATTTTTCCAATTGCCTGTTTCCGCACCACATTCCTGCTTCTATCCAAATATTGAACAGTTGCTTTTTTTCTCTCTGTAACGAGAAATTCATTCCAATCTTTTCCGTGTGGTGGAAATCGGACTTTGACCCGATAACCCATTTCCCTATATTTTTTACGGCATGCTGCCGCTGCTTTTCTACCGGCTTTATCGTTGTCAAAATACAGGCTAACCAGCTTGATCTGGGGATTTTCTAACAAAAACCGGTCTAATGCTCCATCCCAGGTTGTCCCCAATGCCAGTTTATTTGACTGCCCGTCTCGTTTATAATCCATGTAGGACATTAAATCAATAGCCGCCTCAAATACCTTGACTTCTTTGTTTCTCCTATTTCGAACATTAAATCCATAGGTTTTGTCGTTATTGTCCACATCCCCTTTAAATGGCTTTCCATAATTGTCAACCGTTCCTCTCATGCTGGCAAAACGGGCTGTTCCGAATGAATCTCGACCAATAAAAACCACGTTATGGTATCTACGCGTTTCATAGATCAGTTTCTTTTTTACAAACCAGTCCACCACCGCTTTGCTCAAGCAACGTGTTTTCAACAGATAAGCATATAAACGCCGGTAATTATCATTCGCCTCTGGGAGCACAAATTCCCCCTTTTCCTCTGGTTCCGTCTCCTGTTCTGCTTTTCTGCATTCGTGTCTTTTTCTATATGTATCACTTTCAAACTCTTTATCCTCATATCTATAACCGGCTTCATTTAGTAGATAAATGACAGATCCGCGGAAGTCCATCCCGCAAAACTGTTTCAAAAATTCGATAGTATCACCATTATGGCCTTCCATACTCTGGGGGATAGAATAACGCAGCCAAGTCCTCCGGTTTTTTATCCTAACGGAATCATGTTCCTTTAGCGTATAGTAACTGCCAACTCTTTTTGTAGTGAACCCCTGACGTTCAGCAATGGATACCAGGTCCACGCTCCTCGCAATATCCAACTCTTCATCCGAAAATTTTATATCGCCACCTCCTGGATCAGAATCTTAATCTATAAACTTCATATCCAAGTAACTCCTGCCCTCTGGAAAGTTTCTTTCAAATTCTTGCAGATAGTTTCTACAGGCACTTCCATCTTTAGCCAGAAAGCAAAAATCCCGCAAGCTCATCCGCTTAAACATATGGGGCTGGTTGCACCACCTGGACAGGTTCACATACATTCCCCGGTAAGGAGACTCCCTGTATTTTTCATACCTCATAATATACGGGTAGGCACGCATCCCCATCAATATCCTTATGCGTTCAAATGTTTGTAGAAGGTCCTGCCGCCAAAATGATTGGTCATATCTCCCTTTTGAATCAAATCCTGTCAAGACATAGAATCTCACTCTCTTTGATCCCTGAAATACATTATTTATCACTTTCATCTTCTCAACAATCACTCTTTTATCCTTGATGTTGTTAAAAGCAAAAATCAAATCTCCATCCAGCCTGCAAGCTGCCAGTTCCTCAGCTTTTTGCGAAGTGATAAGCCGGATATCCAAGCCTTGCCGGAACTGTATCGGACGGCCTGTTTCCCGTAGCTGCTCCAACAAAGTGTGCCACTCCCTGCATGCCAGGAAATTATCATCCAGCAGGCATATTTTCTTTCTCTTAGGGTCATAAAACTCTGTCACAGGGCTTGCAGGCACCGATGCCGTCTTATTACGGTTTACACAAAAAGGGCATTGCCGAAAGCAGCCCCTTGTCAAAAAACCCACAGAATACTCCCGGTAATATTTGAATTTCTTACTTCTTTTCCCGTCCTCACCCTGGCTGGCAAGCCAATTTGCGTAAAGACTGTAATCGGGCATGGTATGTTCTACTTCATAAGGTAATCCGGGGGCCTGGTCTAAATAGAAACCAGTCCCCCCATATTTGACATGTTCCATAGTAAGAACTTCCTCCGGGCATCTTGTTCCTGTAAAAACCTTTGAAAGATACACCCGTCCAAACTCTTGTACATTGGAATAATCAGTCAATAATTCTACCTGATCACCCATCTGCTTATGATATGAGCTGATTTTCATACATGCCAGGTTTGGCATGCGATGTCTGTTTTTTTCCAGTAAGTCAGCATCAATAATCCCAACTTTTACATTCATCACCTCTTTACCGTAAATCTTTTACCCATTTCTGTTTCTTGCATTGCGGTGCTGTTGTGCTTCTCCGCTTGGAAAGTATATCCCATGAACCGCCGCCCGTGCATTCTCTGTCACAGCTCCAGCCGGCAGGGAACTCTCGGATTCCTGATGACTAAATGTTATTGTCTGGTCCCATGTCCATAAAATCTGCCAGGCACAACTGCCCTTCAATATTCTGATCCTGCATCCACCATCGAAACACATCTTCTCCGTTCTTCCATTTTGTCTCTTTTCCTGCCGCATGGATCGCCACCAGCATTTTTTCAAATGCCCGGATATAAGCTGCTTTGTACTTCGGAAAGTCTGCAAATTCCTTGTACCGGTTTTTGCCGGCCATCGGACACCCTACGCAGCCAACCCTCTTATACCCCATATTGTATAGCGGATTATAAGACATATGGTTGGAGCGGATATAGTCCCAGATATCACGGTGCTCCCAGTCAATGATCGGATTCGATACCACACGGCCACGGACTGCACACCGTTCTATAACCAGGCGCTTATCATCGTTATCGTTCATTAATGTAATCCGGTTTTCAACCTTCGCCGCTGCTGCTTCTAACTGCCCCCGTTTGGAGCGTTTCACACTTTCGTCCCACCGCACCCCGGTAGCAACCATTCTGTCCGGTGTTGTATTCTCTTTTAGGATTTCACAACAGTAGCGCTGCATCCTCGTGGGCGGCATCTTCTTTTTAACGATCAACTGCCACATACTTAACGATGGCATATGGATGTAACATGGGATCCCTTTTTCTTTTAAACCTCGAAATTTCTCCCGAATGTAATACACGGTATCGGGAGCATCGACTGTTGTATGAGAATTGTGGACCTCAAACTCAACGTTGGACCGTATAAACAAATCCAGAAGCACATCAGAATCCTTCCCCCCACTGTAAGTACAGATTATGGGGGCATCATAGTACCTCTTTGACATTTCACTTGCTAATTTGATTCGTTCAATGCTTTTCGCCTCTAAATCCAATAACTTCCGAAGAGACTATCGTTTTACATGGCCACAACTTCTTATCCCTCCTTTTGTGTTTCAATTTAGATTTTTATAAAGGAATCCAGAAAACCTTTCTACTTGAAGGATAGATGTTCTCGTATTCTGTCTTGTTACAATAGCAGACTCTTAAATCTTGTTACCTGTAGCTGCCTGTATTTTTTCTAATAGGTATTGTCTCCTTCCAGGGTTCCATCTTCTGAACCTTATGGATTCTCCCACATATGTCAGATATTCTTTCATACTCGGTGTCTGACTTATCCAATATCTCCAGCAGCTCCTTAAAATACTCTGAAGCTTCTCCGCAGCCTTTGGAGTTTGTCAGCCACTGATATACTTCCCTGATCCTGTCTTCCGGTGTCTTTTTAGGTTCTTTATCGTCCATGCACCCAAAAGTCCCAAGGTCATCTACCAGCCTGTTCACGTCCTCCGCCAGACGCTGAATATAATCATTTGCTTTATCTTCCATAAATTATCATTACCCTTTCTCACATTTACAGATTTATGGTTATCATTTTTCACCGCGCCGCTTAATGCTCTCTTTGATTTCCTGGCGCATTCTTCTTGTATTATTACTGGGTACGGCGATTGCTGCCGCCTCATCAATGCTCAGATGGTTATACAGGAAAGCTTCTTTTATCGTTCTCATCTGATAACAGTCAAAGTGCTCTTTCGCATATACTGCTACCTGATCATAGGTGAGGCCATACTGAAAACTTGATAAGATTTCTTCAATTTGGTCCTCATCAAATCGGTTATCTGTAGCCAGTTCCATTTCCTGGACACTCCTACCTATATAAAACCCGTAAAACACTAATTCCATTTGTCTATAATTGTGTTTTCCATCTGCTACAATCCGTATCTTCTGGATATCCAGCTTCCTTTCCAGTGCTCCGGCAATTGCCCGGACCTCCTCCGATCCGTCTGAATCATGCACAAGACCAATAAGACTATCCCAATCTATACCCATCAAATACGCTTTGCGCAAAGCATTTATTTTGTTACTATATCCTCCAACCTCCATGATCTTCTTCACCAACTCATAGGGGATCCGGTCAGCAGATAACGCCTCCTCCGCGATCCGCAGTTTTTCCTTTAATAAGAAGATCTCATTTTTCAGGGTATCCAAAGTTTTGATTTTATTGTCCATGTCACTCCTCCTTATGTAGCAAAAGAGGAAGATTCCGCGTCTCCCTCTTTTTGTAACCATTTCTTTATTTTGTTCTAACTATTAATCTGGTGCCTGCGGCGAAATATGCCAGTCTGTCCACAAATTTCCGTTGATTGTCAGGTTATCCGTTAAATTTAAAGATAACATCCCTGACGGCGTCCATGCATCAATCAGCCAGGTATACGGTGTGTACCTGCCATCAGGCATCCATATAGGTGTAAAGTGTGTCCTTCGCTTAAAAGTGCTGTATTGGTTTTGCTTAAACTCAAATTGTGACTGTAAGCCCCCTGACATCCGATCCAATAATCGCCAATATGTTTTATATTGGAACTCTGGAAAATAGGTTACTGCATTTTGGGCTCCAGTGACAGCACTGGACTGATTCGTACTTACATTACTGCTGACAAATTCATTAAATCCGTAACCGCTCTTTAGTGTTTTTCCACTAGCTGTAGGGGATTTACCGTCTGGCTGGACACGCATTGTCGCGTTCATATTTGCGTGATATCTATCGATATTGAACTTCCACCAGCCATGGTCGCACCAGAAGCCATCATCGTCATCATTACCACTATGCCATACCCAGTAGGAATACCAATAAGGACGCCAGATACTCCAGTCAGCGGACGTCTGCTGGTTTTTTGATGGAACTTCCGGCCTCGTATAACTGTCATTACGGTCGTCCGCGATCGGATTCGGCGGCGGATTCTTGTCCAGGTTTACGATTTTGACCCGTATCGTACCTTTATCTGTATGTCCGCCGCCTTTAACCGTGACTGGAATTTCCATAGTCTGCTCCGTTGACGGTGTTGTCCATCGAACCCATGCGAGCTGACTCCCCCCTTCCGGGTAATATACGTTGCTTACCTTATAATTTCTCCCCTTTAATTTAAAGGTCACAGATACTGGGTGGTCTGGATCACTTTGACTGCCACCTACACGGATACTTGTGATAACCTCTGTATTGGTATGGTATTCATAATCAAAGGAAGCAACCTCTGGTGATAGATCTGGCAATTCTTCATTAAAACGTATAATTCCAAGCCCCAACGAAGTTTTAATCTCCTGGTGTGAACGTAGTCCGGTAATTGGGCCGTTCCACGCTGGGTATCCTAAATCAGGTTTTTCAAGGAACATTGAAAGGGGCAAATTTTGAAAGACAACCCCACGCATCCAGGAATATACCACCCCTCCTGCCACCTCATCGTATAATGCCGCTTCGGTTGCTGTCATAGCAACTCTTACTCCCTGCAAAGTCACGTAGGCAATCGGCTCTATCATGATCCTGTACTCGCCGTTGATTAGTACATTAAAATCTATTCCCACATAGCCTGCAATCCCACGTACTGTCTGTTCATCCGTAAAGTACCGCTTTATCTCCGCAATGCTGGCCGGTCCGAGACTTTGAGAACTTATGATTTTGGGTAATCTCTGCGCTGGTCTTATGTATTGATACCTGGAACCGGAAATACCAATCCCCCGGCCTGATGTATAAGACATTTTGCTCACTTTTCCAAAATGAAGCCTGATATCAGATGGGCTTCTGTTGGTAAGATCAACAGGCGTGCCTACTACTTTATGGTCGCTTGTACTGATTACCGACACACGTACTCCTTCATCACCTGGGGACCAATAATTTTCCGAAGAACCTTGTCCCATGCCGCCACCTCCGCCGTCCACATTACCTTGCCCTGTCGCATAAGCAGGAACCGACATGATCAAAAAACACAGACTGAACAGTGCAATCCCTGTCAGCCATCTTATTCGGCTTTTCAAATTTCGAAATGTTCTCCTTTCCAATGAAAAAGCACAGCCATAAATAGCTGTGCTAAACGATAAGTAAATGATATTTTTGATTTCACTCTATGCCTGGTAGGACGAAGGTTGCCATCTTGTCAATCCATGATCCCGATTTTATTACCATTTTCATAGATTTCACTGTCTTCAATTCCTTCCCCTTCCCCAATGTCATCTATCCAGCCGAATCCTGGGGCATATATTTTTCCTTCCTGCGACTCACCCTCCGGTGCAGCTCCGGGAACTGTGTCTGTCTCTGGCTGTTGTACTTCATCATGGTTTTCCGGCACCGGCACACCCTCGACACTCTCCCCATCTGGTTTCTGATTGGGATTTTTCAATACTTCTTGATCCGGTGTCTCTGGTTTTGTCACTCTGGGCTGGATATTCTGAACGGGCTGCCCGTTATCCTGATCCCCCTCTTTTCCTTCCTCTGATTCTGGCTGTCCCTCTGTGGTTTCCGGTTCTTTCTTTGATTCCTCTTTTTTACTGTCAGTCTCTTTTGGTTTCTTATCCAATTCTGACTTTTTTATATCCGGTTTCACCTCTATTTCTGTAGACTGGCTCTCTGCCAGCTTATCTTTCGTCTTCGCTGGTCCTTTAAAATTACTGGCAATCATGACTACAAGAACAATACAACACACTACACAGCCCGCTATAATCATACCTTTTTTCACTTTATCACTCATATGGTTCTCCTTCCTGTCTCAATCATTTTGTCGCATCAAACATACTACATTTTTCCAATTCTGTCTACCAAATTTTAAAAGACTTCAATATACCCTGCCTGAACCTTTAACCTGATCTTCATTTCAGGCAGACGCTTTCCTGCAAACTGGACTGGTACTTTTAATGTCACGACTGCATCAATCTCAAACCTCTGTTCATTCTCCGGTGTTCCCGGTGCAAGCGGCGCATTACGTGCAGTAACACTTAAATCCGATATGCTGTACTCCAGAACCCCATCTGTATACTTTACATGCCGCCCGGATTCCACCCTTGTTCCCAGGATTTTATCCATTTCAGACAGTACATCCCCCTTATCTACGCTATACTTAAAACCTCCATTATTGGGCTGGTATCCTCCACTGTATCCTTCCCTTACCCCGTGATATACATTGGCATAATTATCATTTACCGTTATCATGACAGCTTCCTGTGCGGCGTCCCTTACACCATTGGCAATAATCTTCAGGCGGTAAAATTCCAAAAATCCGCACATGATCAGCATTAATACCAATGTAACCGCAACCACAAATGGGAAAGAGGAACCACGCTTATCCTTTAAACAGCAAATCAGGCGCTTCATTTATGATATACCTCGCTCTTTCCAGTAGCACTAGCCTTTAAAGTAATCGGAAAAGAACCAAAATTTCCAAATAGCCCAAGGTCCCGATGTAATGTCAGTTTTACAGTGACTTCATGATTTAACTGGATATCCCCCCTTTGTGACCACTCAACTGTAGGATCTAATCCCGTCCGTTCCCGAAGTACCTGTTCCCGCCTGGCAGTCTCGGTTCCAACTCTGCCACTGATTTCAGCCTCCCGGCACAATTCCGTTGCAAACGTGTCCAACTGATTCTTAGCCAGAAAAACCGGGAATACACTGACAGCTAATGCGATCACCAACATGGCACACAACACCAGCACACAGATATCTATATATCCCTCTCCACGGTTCGTTTTTAATATTTTTTTCAAGTCCCTTGACCTCCTTTCATGTGGAGTATATGGCTGCTTAGAACATCCCTCCTAATGATTTGATGATTTCAAATACAATGATCGCAAGGTAAGTCAGCAAAAAACACATCAGCATGAGAAACGAAAAAAACCTGATCTTAGGCGGTATCTTCTGGGCCTCACTTTTTAATTTCTGCAATTCAATCTGCTTAAAGTCGTGAGCAAGCATCTGAAAATATACCACGCTGTTATCTCCGCGCAGAACCCCAATCAATCCCCGGACAACATCAGACAGCATTGGTGAGTTTAACCGCGCCTCAAACCGGGTAAGTGCCGCCTCATAACTGGATGATCTCATATCTGCCGCAAGGACCCCCAGCTCTTCCCCAAATTCTGTACCGGCATTTTTCCTGAAATTCTCCACCATGGAAAGCACATCACGGTTATTCTGCAGCTCCTGTTCCAAATTGGCAACAAAACGTGGCAGTTCGTCTTCGATTGATTTTCTTTTTGACTTTAGCATCTCGTCTGCGCGCTGGATTTCCTTAAAGTAAACCATGACTGCCAGAAACACTACAATCGGTGTCAAGAGAGGAAAGAGAAGCAAGCATGGAATGATACCAGCCATCAGTAAGCCGGCTTTTGTAAGTGCATACGCCTGATATACTTCCGGTGTCATCTTAATCCCTGTTGCTTTCAGCACGTTTTTCATTCGGCTTTTCCGATACTCATCCATTCGTATTACATGGGACAGTCTCATGGCTCCCTGCAATAGGAACGCATCGAATGCCGCCGATCCTTTTTTATTGTTTCTTCCTGTGTCCAGCAATGCCTTTTCTGTCTTCATATATGGCACTTTTAGCAAGTCTGCAGCCAGGAAGAACATTCCCAGGAAGAGGAATCCTCCAAATAATAACAGTAATAACACTGACATATCCCTACCTCCTGTATTCTAGTGGTTTTGTCAGCCTGACAACGACCGCTGTAGAGACAAAAATGATCGCTGCAGTAATGGCAAGTATCACCTGTCCCATTGGTGTGTGCATCAAAGTGTCATACCAGCTTTTGTTAAGGAAATAGAGAAGCGGGATATTGCCAATCACAAAGATTGCCATCGTGATAAATTCTTTTCTCGGCTCTACAATCAAATATTCCAGTTCAGCATTGACGATACGGATATCACTTAATTTTGATACGATTGGTGTCAAGGTTGTTTTCAAACTCCTGTCATACTGGCAGTCACACAGGGCATCGCACCATTCCTGGAACACATCGTTGTCAATTTTCTCTCTCAACTCTTTTAGTGCCTCATGGATGTCCGGATTCACCAGGTTGATCCGTACAATGAAGTCCTGGAATACCCTCTGGACTGGCGGATTCAAATACTGAATATTTTCCTCTATCGCTGTCAGAATGTCCTCCGTCCGCAGATAGCCTGTAGTAATGACGCTTAATGCTGTCTCCAATTCCGCAGCTACATTCTTTTTATAGCTGCTGGCGGAAAGTATGACGTACCAAAAAGGGAAAAACATAAATCCAACAGCCATCACCGGAGCCAGAAAAAAGTTTCCAATCATGATGGCAGCCGAGGCTCCTACTGTAAACAATATCAAGGCCACCACACAAATAACCGAAAACTGCTTTTCTCGTCCCGTCATTTTGAGTGTCTGCTGGGCCTCAATAATTGCTTTTTTCAAAAATCTGGCCTTTTTCCTTTTTGTTACTGTCTGTATTTCATTTCTGATATTTGATGGTTCTTTTGACAGGAAACCAAAAAGTCCATCCGTAAATTCCATCGGACGGATCCCAAAAAGGAGAAAACCGCCTACGATCAAGCCCAGGCAGGCGAAAAGCTGTATACTTGTCAAGCCTCTTCCCCTCCCTCCCCTTTAGAACGAAATCTGTTAAGGGTTTCCATAGGCATTCCATTTTCTAACAGACGTTTATAAAGTCCGTCCGAAATGGTATTCATAGCCCGGTGCTTCCCATTTACTACAAAATAGTCTCCCTCCAACTGATTTTCCAAAATTTCATACTGATATAAAGGACGATATTTCCGTGAGCCGTCCGGTTTAATTTCGCATTCCATGATTTCCATGATCACTCTCTGACGGTTCTCCAACTGTTTACAAAAAACTATGATAGGATATGCTTCTGTCACGTACCCCATCAATGTTTCGTCTGACATGTCCACAGCACGCTTGCACAGGGACACCATACGGCGGTATGTAGCCTCGCATGAATTAGAGTGGATGGTAGTAACCACCGCCACACCGGTTCTTGCAGCTTCCTGGGCGGCATTTGCCTCCGCCCCTCTCATTTCCCCGACCACCAGAATATCCGGGTTAAATCGAAGCGCAATATCCAGAAGGGCAATCTGGTCAATTCTCTGCCTGTCATTTTCACTGTCCCTTGTCAGAGTGTGAACAACGGAATTAACTACTCGTCCATCATATTCCCTTACCAGGTCCAGTTCACGGCTGCCATTTTCAATTGAAAATATTCTCTTCCTGTCTGGAATTGTGGTAAGAAGCCAGCCGGCCACCGTTGTCTTCCCGGAACTTGTTGCCCCTGCAACACACACTGATATTCCATATCGGATACATTCGCTTAAAAAGTCCAGCATTTCTCCTGTAGCCGTTCCACCCGAAACAAAATCCTCCTTTTTCATACTCTGGGGATTTACAATTCTGATTGAAGCGGCAAGACCTACCTCTTCATCCACAATCGGAGTTTTCAATACTGCTATACGGATATTTTTAGCCAGAGTCCCTGTTACCACGGGACTTGCATCATCAAGGATAGTTCCTGACACATGGAGCATCCTTCGGATCACATTGATAGCATGCGCGGGGCTGTCAAAGTGTTCTTCCAGCTTTTCCGTCCTGCCGCCGCTGTACTGGATTTCGATATCCTTCCAGCTATTGATGTCTATTTCTTCAACACCTTCTCCAAAAATATATTTAGTCAAAAAGGAGAACTCCGCCATCTCTGTGTACAGATTGTCAACGAGTTCCTGATTTGACATACCCTGGACCGCGACCCGGTTTTCCTGGACATATTTTGTAATGTAGCGCTTCATCTGCCTTTTTACATCATCACTGTTTCCATCCGTCAAAAGCGAACTGTACCTGCTGGCAATATGTTCCTGCACCTCCTGCAGCACCGTTGCAAAATCTTTCCCTTCCACGGCTGCAAAAAAGATATCATCTGCACTCTTATTCACCACTTCTGCCGGTTCTCTTACAACTGGCTCTGCCGGGGCCGTCTGTGCCGGCATAAGTTCCTGCATCCGTGCGCTCCATTCAGAATTTCTGCCTTCGTTAAATACTCCTCGCGTTTTTCTTTCCCCTAACATCCGTATACCTCCTTAACAATCCTCTCTATTTCATTATTAAAACCACGGCTCTTTTTTCCTTCCAGACCCGCCAACAGGTTCCCCGCCATCCCCTGTTCTGTAACTTCGGATGCGGACGGGATCTGAAAACTGACTTTTCCAAGCACCTGTTCCATGTGGTTAATGGCTTCCTGCCCCTTGATGTTATTGATCGCTTTTAAATGTCTTTCTACCTTCCATTTGGGTTCCTGTAATAACGGTAACTGGCTTGCCAGATAACTGATGGATTTAAGATCACAATTTACCATCTGTAAAACTGCGTCTGCCTCCATCAGTGCAACGGCTGAAAGGATATCGTTGGCGATATAACTGCCGCAGTCAATGATGATATAGGAAGACAATTCCCGCAGCCCAGCAAGAAATTCCAAAGCCTGTTCCGCCTCATAGGGGGCGTAGGTGTATTCATTCTCCCCTCTCAGCATCCCAAGCATTGCCAGATATTTTATTTTTTTATGGACAATGCAGTTTTCTTCTATCAGCCCTTTTGTAATATGCGGCGCTGCAAGTACATTTCCCAGGGACCATATGTTTTCCAACTCGTCCATCGGGCATATACAGGGAATCATGGGTACGGTCATATCAGAAATTACCAGGATAACATTTTTCTTCTTTTCTGCCAGGTATTTAGCAATCTTCACTGAAATCGTAGTTTTCCCACAGCCGGGGCTTCCCCAGACAGCCAAGACCTGTGCCTTGCGTTTCCCTGTTTCCGGTTCCTCCTTACTGTCCGATTTATCCACACGTTTTTTGCCTTTAAAATTCAGCATTTATTCTGCACTCCCTTCTGTCTCTCCTTCGGGCTGTCCAGTTTCCGGTTCTGATTCCACCGCCTCCGTTTCCGGCGGATAAAGTTCCTGCAATGCCTGTTCCTGCTCTGCGATAAACTTTGCTGCATTTTCTTTTGTCCCCCGGTACACGAGCGATATGTGCAGGTTCCCGTCCTTCTCCATCATGGCGAGTATCCTGCTCTGTTCAGGTGTAGCCAGGAGCGTCACCGTGCTGGGCAGTTCCTTTTCCTCCGGATCTTCTTCTCCTGTGTTGGCATCATAGCCACTGCCCGCAGTTACCGCAATGACTTCAACATATTTGAGTTCGGGAGGGATGACCGTTTCGCCCTGTTTCTGGTAGTCCGGTGCGATCACAGATACAATATCTCCAGATTTGAGTTTTCCAGATAATCCGGTTGCAAAAGATTTCACAGACACGGAAATAGCCTGTTTTTCACCTGACAGATTATATAAGTAGGCATTTTCAGCAGCCGGCTCGTCCGCAACCTTGCTATTGATGATATAATCACCTGGGACCATATCTGCAGATGCATATTTCCCAATGACATTTTCTTTATTTTTCATGACCTCGGACGGCAGGTTTAAACTCCCCACTTCAACCGACCTTACCATATCACCGGTGACCTTATCCCCGATTTTTATATCCTTTACTACCCGCACGATCTCAATCTTTTTGCTGATTTCTTTATTGAACAGCGGGGTGATGCCAAAGCAGATAAGCAGTGATACTACAATGCAGATCACACCCAGCACAGTACGGCTTTTTAATATTTTCATATTTTATATCCATTCCTTTCGATTCAAAGTTATCGTTTTAAGTGCGGCAGGGGATACCTGCCGCCATGATTACCTCACAATGTATCTCTTTTTCCTGCGGCACCTGTAAAATGCCAGAACAGCACCCACAAAGGTAATTGGAGCCGCTACACAAATACAATAAAATGCTTTTCTTTTCATTACATCCTCCTATCCAATCAAATATCCCACTGCACATCCAGCCGATAAAAAGGGGACTAACGGTACTGCGATCACCTGGGTTTTCTTACATATTTTTAATAGTACAGAATAAACAAGTACCAGCGACAATCCTACAATAGTTGCAGCAATTCCTGCAGGAAGCCCCAGGACAAGTCCTGCGGCCGCCATCAGTTTGATGTCACCGCCACCCATTCCGCCATAAAAAACCGCCGCAAGCAGAAATGGGAGCGCGATGAAAATCCCCCATACATATTCTGGGTGAAAAGAAATAGCGGCGGTTAATGCGATCAGCATACATAACAGATCCGGCACAACTCTTTTCTTTATGTCCGTCACCGACGCTGCCAAAAGCAACAGTAAAAATACAATGGCCTGAACTGCCCTTCTATCCAGCATAGTTAAACATTTCGGTGATACGCCGCGTTAATGTCGGCAATACTGTGTCACCGAACAATGCATACAGTCCTGCCAGAAGCAGCGCCCCGATTACAACGGCCATTAAAATTTTGAGTAGGCTAGGCCCCCGGCGCCTTACCGCTTCACGGCGGCAGGTTTCCAAAAGCCCGCCCCCGAACCGGACTTACACCTCTCGATGTATCCGGCTCTCCATTTATCTATCAGTCTAATTCTCCTGCATGTAAACAATCATGCCACTGCACGCACAATGCAAGTGTCTTACGTTTTCGGGCTATCATCAGCCATGCCCACCGCTTTTCCCCTTTTAAGTCTTTTTTTCAATGATGAATTTCAAACATTTTCAGCTCCGCACCACTCACAGTGTCCCGCTCTTAAACGGGCAATCAGACCGGTTGGGTTATTATTGCGGTATACTTTGGGAACATTATCGACCTCTGGTTTTGCAATCCCTGTTTTTACCTTCTTGAAACCGTCCTCATAATAATACAGTATCTTTTCGCCTTGCTTTGTCTGGTATTTCACCCCAAAGTGCTTGTAACCGTATTTCTTTCGGACACCGCTGATATGGAGCTTATATTTTGCCCCAAAGGTTTTAAACATGCTGAATTTCATCACATAATTAAAGTGGCCGAGGACATTTACATTGTCTGCTATTTTGTAATAGTTATAGAGTCCTCTGACTTCAGCATTGTATTGCTGCACAATTTCAAAGTCGTCATTGCTGATTAAATAGGTTCGATGAACAGGGATAAATATTTCCTTTCCATTTTGATACTTGATTTCAAGAGCCTTATAATCCATGAGCTTCTTCTGCCATTTTTCACGGGGAACATACAGCTTTACCTTGCCCCTTCTCACACGTCTTGTATGACCGTTTTTATCCTCGCGCAGACTTTCATTGTCTGATAAGAAAATATCATAGCTAAGAAAACGGGCCATATCACGGGCATTGGTTATCAAGGTTTTTTCTTCTGATAATTCCAGCTTCAAAGTTTCTGACAGGAACCGTTTCATATCTGCCTTGATCTCTTCTGCGTCCTGTTTGCTGCCGATTACTCCGCACAGCCAATCGTCTGCGTAACGCACATAAAACAGACGCCGGTATCCGCTGTCCTGCGGATCAGAGTATTCGCATTTCAACATTTTGCTCCTGACTGCATGAATCTGGTCATTTGCTGTTTTACGTTCTTCTGCCGTCAGATCCACCCACTTGTCCTTTGCGTACACCTCATAACGCAGATATTTAAGTTTGTATTCCCAGTTTGCGTATTCTGCTGACTTCTGACGCCTTTTTCCACGCTCAAACTCTTTCATATAAATTTCCATGTATCTGTCCAGTTCGTCCAGATATATATTTGACATAATCGGACTGATAATCGAGCCTTGCGGGGTTTCGGAATAAGTATTATGAAACATCCAGTCCTCCACATATCCTGCTTTCAGAAACTTCCATAACAATGCAATAAAGTATTCGTCATGGATACGTTTGCGCAGAATGTTTATCAGCACCGCGTGGTCTATATTGTCAAAAAATCCGCAGATATCGCCCTCTATGAACCACTTTACACCTGTAAAAGTACTTTGTATCTGCTGCAAAGCTGTGTGACAGCTGCGGTTTGGGCGGAATCCGTGTGAATAGTTGGAAAATGTCGGCTCATAAATGCTCTCTAATATCAGCCGCACGACTTCCTGCACCAGCTTATCGTCAAAAGATGGGATACCCAAAGGGCGTTTCTTTCCATTCTTTTTCTCGATATAAGTACGCCGTGCAGGGTTCGGCTGATAGCTGTGATTCTTCATTTTTCCTATCAGCCTTTGTATCCTGTCCATGCCCATACCGTCTATGGTTTTTCCATCTGCTCCTGCAGTCATGTTCCCCTCTCTGGCATAGATATTTTGGTAGGCCAGAAGGTAAAATTCCTCATTATACAGATTCCGGTACAGACGTTCGTAACAATAGCCCTCATCACATGCTTTCGATTTCAGACTGTTTAACACATCAATCGGATTTCTCAATGCCTCACGCACCTTTCCTTTTTTTGTATTAAGAGATAAACTGCCGCCCTTCGCCATGTGCATGGCTTTCCCATACTCGGACTACTATGGCGGCTCCGTTGCCATGCCGGATATTCAGCGTCATCTTTCCCCCGCTTTTAGGTCTTGAAATTTCTCACCTTACGGTATTACGCATAGCTTAAAGAAGCTTTCCAGTTTAGGCAATCTCCGTTTAGACGGTTAAAAACACAGCCTGCCAGATTGTCGGATAGAACGTTCGTCCTTTTCCATTTATCATGGATGGGCGGTGCAAATATCATGGACTGCCGTGCCAGCTATCTACACAGCTCCTACACCGCCTGACACCTAAACTATCGTGTGCCAGGGACTCGACTATGACCCCTCGGACTATTCATAAAGCAATCAAGCCTTTATCCTCGTATCTGGCCTTTCTTCTTGCCATTCAGTCGCAACCGTGATAGTTCGGCTGACTTATGACGTTACCAACATGCTACACTCTCTGTCTGGTTTCCCTTTCAGATCAGTTGGTTGAAGAGGATTGTGGGTATAAAACCCGGATATTTTTCAATCCCTGCTTTGCTAAAGCAGATTTTCTAACCGTCCGCGTTCGTAACAACTTTGTGCAGTTGTTACGCCCTTACGGACGCACTGGCCGTATCCACGAACCCCTCCGCCTTATTGTTTTCCAGCGCTGCTTTTACCTTCATTCCCTTTTTGATTAAATAATCTTTCATTTTCGCTTTCATTCCTTGACCTCCTGGTTTAATTGATTTTAAATTTGCGCAAAATAAAGCAGGCCATAAATCAGCCTGTCTTTTATCCCCTAGTATTTCTTCTATCCAGTCCTACCTAGATACACTACCATATCAGTTCTCACCTTCCCGACCTAATGCTTTTATTCTTTACGGGATTAATGATATATTCCTGCAATTCATAGGCGCATGGTACATATTACTTGCCATTCTCCTCACAGAGAAAAATATCAAATACCTTGCCGCCCGCAGCTTTGTAAAATTCTTCATAATCATATGGATATTTTTGCCATGTCTCATCACATTTTGTCAGTCCGATTTCCCGGTCCTGTCCCAATTTGCGAGTTAATTCATAAAAATCACCATCTTCTGCGGTAAATGTACGTAATGGATAGAAATGGTATCCTCCATACTCAAAGCTTGTCTTATTCAAATCCAGTACCCCCTTTTGCCTCAATAGCCATATCGGCGCAAAACAGGTTACTACACATCAGCGTGTCCTCCCCTGGTCCATACGGAATCTGTTAAAGGCTCATCACGTATCCTGTTCATATCCACCTCCCTTCTGCCAGCCTGCATATAATCCAAAGGATATTTCATTTCCAATTTTTCTTTTTATCTTTCGCTGAACATTTTTACATTACAGCAGTCATCCCTATTGGGATTGAAATTGTCCCTCCTTCAAAATCTCTGCCCTATTTGATATCTTTATGTAATTTAGAAATGAAATTTTATCCCTTTGATTGCGGAGTGCAGTACCGCCCTGCATTCTTCTGGTCAAGCATCCAGATATGTTCTTTACACTACCCCGCTCCATTAATTTTCAATTCTTCACACAAAAAAAGCAGGCTGACGAATCAGCCTACTGCAGAGATACTCATTATTCACTGTTTACATATTACTTTTTCCTGGTAATTTTTAGTTCTGTTTCTCTAAATAAAGAAATTTTAATTCCTCTGTTATTTCTTTCTCTTTGAAAATCGCGTAACCAAGACGTTCATAAAGACAAATATTTTTTTCGCTCTTAGTGCTTGTAAATAGTTCATACCTGCACCCAGGATACTCATTCTCAATATTAATAAGAAGTTTTGTTCCAATCCCTTTTCCTTGTCTTTCAGGATGAACAATCAATTTTCCAATATAGACTGTGCCATTTTCAGAATAAGCCCTAACCGAACCAATGATATTGCCTTTTACGTCTTCTGCTTTAAGTACAATACCTTTCTGGTATTCATTGACAACATCCGTAAGAGACTGCTTCAAGGGTGGAATATCAGGATTATTAAAAAGCTTTGCTTCACTCTGATAAGCCAAATACTGTAAATTAAGAATTTTCTGCAGATCGTCCTGTTCAGCCCTTTTAATGATGACCAAATCTTCTAAATCAGGAAAAACTAAATCGCACTTGCAATCACCATAGATTGCCTCCCCACATACTGGACACTCTTCAATATCACAGCCAAAATGGTGAAAACTCCCAAATGGTGCTAAACAATCCGGACAGCTATCCTCTTCACCAAACACATCCTCAAACCTTTTCTCTGCCCCAAACCTGATACGCGGATAACTTTTCCCGTTACAATCACATATCCCTATTTTACAACCCACACGTTCCAGCATTTCTCCGCCACAAATCTCACAAATAGCCATGATCGTATTCTCCTTGAGTTTTTAGAATCGGGTTCCGTCTACTAAAAGCATGAAAATATGAAATACAAACAAAAACATGCAGCCTATCACTTTGACACTAAATGATGCAATTTTTAATAACGCATAAGCAATTCCAAGCAACAATTTTCCTATAAATTTTATTATAGCACACAATATCGTCATATTCTATCTTCTCCTTCGTCTTCAAATCCAGTGAATGAACTATAGAAATCAAGCAAATTAAAATCTTTTTCCGTCGCCTGATCCGTCATCTCTGCCGGCCGCTCACTCTCACTATTGGTTTCCTGTTCCTCTTTAGTTTTCATATCGCTTTCAGCCACTGCCGGAATGGTAGTTATCTGCATTGATCCCAGCACGTCTTCCAAGGCTCGTTTTGTCAGTTCACGAAAGTAATCCTCCTTCTCTCGTATATTTGATAAGGTACGTTCCAGCTTCTCATATTCTGTTTTCTGTTTCAGATACTCTGAATAGTGGATTACCGCCTCGGCAATAAAGTCATTTTGAGAAGCGAACAGCTCCCGGTTGTACGCTTCCAGACAGGTTAGTGCCTGGAAATGCGCCGGGTTATTTTTATAAAGCCGAAGCGTTGTAACATATTTGTCGTCCATTTATGGCCTCCTTAACCGGCCATGTTCTGCCTGGCCTTCCATATGCTTTTTAAGGTTTCTTCATATCCTCTTGCATTTGCGTGTATATCTGGAATGCAGATCACATCCTTACCCTCGTTATCGCCAAAATTCTGCATGATTGAGGCTCCTCCACCCATAAAGATTATTTTTTCCAAATGCAGATTGTATCCATGCTTCTTGATCAGGTTATAAATGTATTCCGTATATTTGTTCAATTCCCTGCGGATTACACGAAGATACATTTCGTCGCCTGCATAAGTACCTGTCCGCATAATCGTTTCAATGATATATGGTTTGGCCTTCTCTCCAAACTCAGCCATTAATACCTCATTTACATTGGATATACATTTTATTGTGCCATTATTATCTATAATAGGCTGTGCTCCACTGGGCCGCATGTTCTCAATCGGAACCCCGTCAACGGTCCCACCTCCAATATCTACCAGAAGACAGGACTTTCCCTGTGTCTCTGCCAAGATATCTGTGATCGCGGCAAATCCCTGCATATATACGCTAACACCTTCCAGATAGACATTGAACTCCTCCCCCTGATAACGAAAACACAGTTCCCGCTCCCTGCCCAAATACTTCCTGAACGCCTTCATTTGTGATTCATACCACCGAGGCGGTAATCCTGTAGCCAGCCTGACAGCCGCCTGATTCTTACCTCTGGCTTTCAATTCAGCGGCAAGTGACGCCAATGTGAGAATATAGTAATCATCGTCCACCGTCTTATCGACTTTTGTATCCACATCTTCCCTACTGCCACCGATTGAGTAATACTTCCCCTTAAATTCTAAAATCTGGCTTAAATTACTGGTTTTCACCTTGTTTTGCGTCACTGTAGACAAAAATGCCGTATTCGCTGTTTTCATTTGCCTATTGCCGTGGTCGATTCCAAGTATTTCTCTATCCATTATGACTGTTTCCTCCTTATGTTTAATATTCTCCAGCATGTTCCAAAAGTTCAACCTCTTCAACCGCTTCTCCGAATCCCTCTTCATCTTCCCAATCTGGGGCATGTTGCTTTAATGTAATAACTAGGTTTCCCTTTTCATTGTTCTCAAATCCTACATAGTCATCTTCTGATTCTTTTCCTAACCGTAATAACTCAATGATTTGGTCAATCTTATACATTTTCATCGCTTCTACCTCTTTTATATGTCATAACGCAGTTTAACGGCTTCAAGAAAATATTTTGCATATGGGCAGTCAAAAATTTCTCCAACCGCATAAACCGAACTGTCTACCCCTATGTAATACCCTTCTTCCGAATTGTCCCGTTTCACTTCCTGTGCAAATCCGGTATAGAGGTTTATCGCCAGCCGTGTCACTTTTTCCGAAGCGGAGGTCTGCCACCCGGCGAATAAAACCAAGGGATTCACCTGTAATGTTTTCTGGTCCACAATTTTTGAAAAAGCAGCTCTTGTCTTGTCACAGATGCCAAGAGTATATATCATAGCAATCTCTTCATTGTCCCTGCGCGAATTTGGAAGTTCCCGCACCTTCTCACGAAAGAAGCGCTCATGTGCTTCATCGGCAAATACTATGTCCATTACTTCCAATTTGTTAATATCAAACATACATTTCCTCCACTTCTTATTTGGCAGTTATAATTCCTGCAGGATAGATTCAATATTCTCGTTAAATATCTTTTGCAAGATTAAAATGACTCTGTAGGACGGCTTTTGCTGCCCGTATTCGATTCTCTGATATGTACGGAGGCTGATACCCAGCTTGTCCGCTAATTCCCACTGTGTCAAATCCTTCGCTATGCGTAATTGTCTAACCCTGGTTACTGTTCATCACCCCCTTTACTCATACATGTTCAGGGGAGATGTCACCATTCATCACCACTTGATTCATAACGGAATTACTTAATGTGAATGCTGAATTATATAAGGCTGTTAGCAATACTGCCCGCATATTCCTGATTTTTGTTTTCGTCTCTGTCAGGCTATTTAAAATAAACTGTATTCTAAACATATCCAATTTCCAGAACACGGATTTAACAATGGCCGTCGGCTTTTCTTCCTGATTAATCCGTACTGTATCTTTCGTTGTTGTCAGTACGTCAACCGCAATTCCCACAATTTCATCCAGACGGTCCACATCAAATGGACGATCAATACATATCGCATCATATCCAATCTTCTCTTGAAATGCCTGCAATGTGTCCTGATATGATTGGATGGTATAATCTGTAGTTGAAATATCTGTGGTAATATCTGTATTTGTCTGCCTGTTGACAGATAGTGCTGTACCTTCTACAAAGTGGCACCTGCTATTTTTCGGCGTGGCAGGTATCTCTTTTCTGGGGGACACCCTCTCCCTTTTTTGGGGACAGCCCCCTCTCCAAAGACTACCATCTCGCTATTTTTCTCAGCAAAGCACTGTTCTTCAATGATTTCCTCTTTAATGTCTTCACCCCTGTCTCCCATAAAAGGGATAGGGGGATCATAACAGCGTGGATATGTTAATTCTTTCAGTCTTTCAACGATCAATTCAATGTACAGTACATTATTTACAACAAGTCCATTCAGATTGATCGTCCTAAAAACTCTTTTTATCACGCCTAATTTTTCCAGAAAAATGATGGCATTTGTAGCTTCCTTTTTGCTTAAACCAAACTGCTCCGCTATTTGCTGATAACTTCGCTGGAGTAGATCCGCCTTAAATTTCTTACGTATGGCTATAATCTGCCCGGTACTTTCGTCCCTCAATTCAGTTGGGCGATACCAGTAAACAATATCCGCGAGTATGACAATAGCGGTTAAATGCGGTTTGCCTGTTTCCTTTACAATCGTTTTATACCATGTCTGCGGTGTAATATTACCCGTAATGCTGATTTCCGCGCTTGCATCTACAATCGAATTTCCTGTTGTATATTCCCGCATCCCATTCACCTGCCCTTCTCTTCAAGAGAGGTACAGATGGCACGTAATCTTTCGTCAGATTTCTTTGCCGTTACAGCCAGGGCAATACTTACAACCGCTGACAAAGTAATCAAAAAACCAATACCAATAAATACTATCTGCATACCCTTTTCCTCCTAAAACGCATAAGAGGACTAAGATCAGCTAACAAAGTTGCTTCACTTAGTCCTCTATATTCATTTATTTTTAACAGCGCTGTTCTCCCGAAAGAGAGCTTTACTTCAGACGAAGTAAAAGAAAAGGATATTTGGAATAGGACTAAGTATAAGCAGGTCCCAAACCACTCGGTTGCGGCCTTGATCCTAAAAAATATCCCACTCTTTGGAAAACGACACTGGATTTTCATGAAAAAGCAGTTCGATTGTGGTATAATAAATTAAGACCTAAGCAGCCGCAAACCCTTGATTTCATTGGGTTCCTTGCTAACTTGGTCTTATTATAACACGGTCACCTGCTCCATTTTCTCCGACAAGGGCTAATATTTCGCCTTCTTTTAATTCAAGGCTGACATCGTCGAGTGCTTTAACACCGGGAAATTCCTTAGTTATGTTCTTCATTTCCAACAGCATAGTATCCCCCATTTCGTTCACGTTCGTATTCAATGCTTTTCTGATAGGAAAGGAAGGAGAAACATTACTATGTTCCTACCTTCCTTTTACCGATTCACAAAAGTTTAGTTACTATTTTCAGCCAGATTACCTCTGTCAATCATAAACGGTGTTGGTCCCTGAGAACGTGGCACATCTGTCTTTCCCTCGATTAAGTCAATCGCTGCCGGAATTGCGAAATCACCATACTGTAGCTGTTGGAAAGATACAGAACCTATATAGCAGTTATCATCCTTTTTTAATAAATCCAGTGCACTGTCCTCTCCGCCATACGAATAAGAGATACAATTATCTACTCTGTTTGATGCTTCTACTGCCGATACAACACCGATCGCGCAGGGATCGTTGTTCGTTCCGAATATAATTTTTGTGGCATCTGGATGGGAAGTCAGGAAATCACGGGTAATCTGATTTGTCTTCTGGGTCTGAGCTTCATTATCAAACCAGAAAACCTGATCCTCTTCTACAGGGATTCCATTTTCCTTTAAACCGTCCAGACAGCCCTGCATGCGGTCCTTTACCTGAGGACCACCACTCTGGAAATACTCCAGTACCAGATAATCGATGCTTCCATCCCAGTTCTCTTTTACATAATCCGCCAGATATTTTCCTGCAATAACACCAGCCTGATATTGATCCGTTCCGATCAGGTAAGAGTATTCTTCATCAAACGGAGAATCGCAAACAACCAGAGGGATTCCAGCACCCTTACACTTTTCTACTGCAATCGGACCAACCTCTCCCATCCAACTGGCGTCAATAATCGCATCTACATTCTGTAGTATAAATGCATCATAATTCGGTGCCAGTTTCTGTGGATCTGCATTACAGTCGGCATATACAAGTTCTACATTTCCTGCCTTTTCGGCTGCTGCCCGAAAGCTGGATAAGTATCTCTGGCTTGATTCGAAATTTTCCGCATAGCTATTGATACCAATCTTATAAACCCTACTCTGCTCTCCTTCTGCTTCGCCTGTTTCTTCCGTATCACCGGTTATTTCAGTCGTTTCGGTTGCTCCTGCCTTTTCAGTAGTCGCCTTAGGCTGCGTATCAGCAGGAGCTGTCTGCTGACTGCACCCAATCAGCTGTACGCATACCAAAGCTGTGCAAATTACAGTAGTTAAAACTTTTTCCATAGTGTGCCTCCGTCTTTTTTAATATTTTCGTAACTAAATCACCAATTATTTTGTGCATTTAGTATAAGTTTGTAACTACATTATAGCGTAACACATTATTTATGTCTTTGACATTTTGCATTGTGAATTTGTACTTTTGTCTATTTTATTGTTTGAGCCTTTAATTTGATAGAACTGGCATATTCGCTTGGAGGCATCCCCACTACCGTTTTGAATTTTCTCGAGAAATAATGGACAGAAGAATATCCCAGCATCTCACTTATCATCGTTATGTTATAGTCCTGATTACGCAGCAGCTCTTTTGCTTTTTCAATTTTCATTTCTGAAAACTTTGCCATAATCCCCAGCCCAGTTTCTCTCTTGAAAATATATTCTATGTAGGATTTGCTAAAAGAGAACTTGGAACACAAATCATCGATATTCAAGTTCTCGCAAATATACTCCTCCAGATACTTCATGATCGTTCTCGTAATATCCTCATACATAGTATTTACGTTAATTGTTGTAATTCTATCTTTACTTTCACTGGCAACTACCTTAAATTTCTGCCGACGAATCAATTCAATCAAGAATATCTCCAGCAAATTTTTCACATATTGCTGGCCTCCAAATACGCCTGGATCTTTCTTAGGTTTTAGATAAATTACGTTTCTTTCTTGTTCGATCTCAAATACATTATTGGATTCATTTACAATTTTGGCCAACATCTTCTGTTCCCGCTCGTTAAGTGTAAGTATTTTTCCAACAAACTCTTCCATAATTGCACTTACACAGGTAAAAGAAATAACAATAATATTAGGAGATACTTTTTTATTTGCTGATACCGTGTGAAATTCACCAGGCTTATGGAAAGCAATCATGCCCTTCTTTAAATTGAATTTATTGCCGTCTGCACTGATAATCACTTCACCATAGTCACAGTATACAAGTTCCCAAAAATCATGTTGCTCCCCTGGAAAATCAAAATTTTTATCATATTCCATGTAAAATAGTGTTGCTATCTTTTTGACTTCCAATTCTTTTTGTAATGATATTAATTTGTACTTCATAAGCCTGCCCCTTTTCCTATTTTGTTATAACAGAAAACCGACAGAGTATCTCCGTCGGTTTTCTGCTTTTTTATCGTCTATATATAATTAACTGCATTCTATACTCCCCCATAATTAATGAGTATAATCAAGAATAGTGATATTTTCGCCAACTGCCTCCGAGACAATATCATGCATCCTTTTCGCAAATGGACACGGATACCCTATCGGTGTTCCCTTTTTAATGCAGGAAGCAAAAACAATTGTATCAGCACCTCTTTTTACAAGTTCCTTCGCCCTTAATACAGTCTTTTTTCCCGGACAGCCGCCGCAATTTATGAAACCAACAATTTCAATATCCTCTTCAATCCCCTCGAATGCCCCTCTTTTTTCCTGAATCATCTTGAAATCCGTAGTTCCCGGGCAAAAATCTTCCGTCTGCATACATCTAATAATTCCTACTCTCATATTTAATCCTCCCATCATTATATTACATATTGTCCTCTCTAATATTAGTTACACCTTTGCTCAGCATAATATGCATAATTACCTTATCCGTCTGAAGCATACCTGGATTTCCAACTCTGGCAATATTTTTAATACATGCCTCTGGAGTCTCCGCACAAATTCCATCCGTTATACGTAGCCCCACTCCATTAATCGCCAGCAATGCACTCATAAAAGCGGCCCCTGAAGCAGTAGACAATTTTAACGCGCAACCGACCTTTCCACCATCGCAAATCATCCCAGTAATATTTCCAGTCATATTGCGGATGACATAGCCGATCTGTTCATCATCCCCTCCCAACAGCCATGTAATCGCCGCTGATGCGGCGGTTGCAGAAGCCACTGCGCAAGTACAGACAGCAGACAATTTACCAATATAACCGTTTATATACTCATTTAACAGATGTGCGAAAGCAATAACCTGCAACATCTTCTTTCTATCAGCATTTACTGCTTCTGCCACCTGTGCAACTGGTAAGATAACTGCAATTCCTTTGCTCCCACTTCCTGCACTGCTCATCGCCGCATAAGGACAGCCATCCAGTCTAGCTTCCGTAGCCGCCGCAACCTGTATCATGATTTTTTCCAATATACTATCTCCAATAAAAGAACCTCCCGAGTTTAAATGCAGCACTCCTGCTATTCCAATTCCGGCCTCATACTCGATTCCAAAATTAGCCAGTTGCTGATTCATCTTTATACCTTCTGCAAGAAAACTAAGCTCATATTCATAATTTCCAGTCCCATTTCCTGTTTACCGATAAGGGCTCCCAACGCAGCTGCATACTTCAATCCAACGTTATTAAAACCGGCAATACCAACCGACATACCGTTTTTATAAATATTTGAACTTACTTCTAATCGAATTTTTTCTATGGTTCCTCCTACCGCCCTTGCCGAATCCGCTGCTGCTATTGCAACACAGGCTGGTTCTGTGCATCCAACTGCCGGCATTACACTCTTATGCAGCAATTCCAGCATTTCACATTTATTCATACTTTTCTTCCTATATACAATTTAGAAATTATAGTCATACACATGTAATAGTTTGACATATGTCGGACTTTGTAGTATAGTATAAGCAACTAATATCTAACTGTCAATCTAAATAATAAAAGTTTGACATCAGGAGGCTTTTTGTCTATGTATACTGGAACAAATCCCGCTGCACTACGGTCCCGTGATGAGATTGTACAGGCTTTCCTTACTCTTTTAGAAAATACTTCCTTAGAAAATATGGCCGTCAAACAGTTAATGGAAGCCACAGACTTATCGAGACAGACTTTTTATCAAATATTTAATTCCAAAGAGGAAATTCTGGAGTACTATTTTGATACTATTTTTAGTCACTTTATCATAGATTTCAAAAAACATACAATTCATAACTTATGCGATGCAGCGAAAATTTTCTTTGCTTTTTTTGAAAAATACAAACCTACTCTTAAACTTATTATACAAAATGGTAAGAGTTGTGTTATACAGCGTAAATGCAGGGAATATCTAAGAAATGAAGAATTTATTCAATACCATCTGCAAGGAATCAGGTCAGATCAGGACCAGGACTACAGCACTACGTTCGTAATCAGCGGCATTGTTGCCATGCTTGAGCAGTGGATCCGCGAAGATTTTACTACAGCTCCCAGCGCCAATGACTTAGCTCTGCTTGTATGCCGAATAACAGGTATGCCAACAGCGACACAATAATAATAAAAAGTAATATTTTCTGCCCAGGGAAACTTAAATAATAGTATAATCTACTCCCTGGGCATATTTTTAAATTTCGTTTTGATACTTCATGACTTCTACCGTTCTGATATCACCATTTGTTTTTTACATCCATCAAACATTTTCCCCTAAGATTTTCAAAATAGTTTCATCTACATCATTCTGAGCTGTATATAGAATCATCAATATAGACAACTCTACAGTCAACTTAAATAATAACCTTGAAATTCTGCTCTAAGAGGTATCAACCACTCCTGCAAGTGCTGAATTAATTGCCAGAGGGAGGTACGTCATATGATCCTGAGTTGATAAATAACCGTTGTAAAAAGTAACTGCTTTTTCAATATACTCACTTCGATTCTTACAGTTATCTTTTGATAGTTGCAGGTCTAACTCTCAATTGTACTTGGATATAATCATATAGGAATCCTTTTTTTGTTTCCATTGTACGGACGCGCATTTCACGCCTCTTCATAATTTCGTTATATGGTTTCTCATATCTCTCCTGCAGCAACTCAGCAACCCTCTGAAAGTAAATCATCAAAAATTTGTTCCCAATATTCCATATCCTCTACCTCCTTCGACCATCAATATTATCGAAGAATCCTGGTAAAATCCATATACATTACAATTAAAAACCAATATCCTCATTGAATTTATCATTTTCATTTTGGTTGTATCCAAATTATAATTTTTGTATTCCCTTCATGATTCTTATTCCATCTTCAACTCCTTTCCGATAAAGAAACTCCTGATCTTCCCCACATCTGTCAATAAAGTCATCCAAACAGGCATCGACTACAGCCAGCTGCTCACCAGTTAAAAATTTTAGCTGCTCCTCCATACCGCGGGCATGATTTGCTCGCTCCTCCGTTACTTCATCATACGGTCTTTTGTATTTTTCACGCAGCAGTGTATTTACGCTCTCGGTCAGCAGTTCACCGAATATTTCTTCAAATGATATCATAGCATGATCCTCCTTCCATTTTACATTACCGAAGGAGGCTGACAAAGTCTATACGAATAACCACTGAAAAAACTGGACATTATTAAGCAAACCACCCGACAGGACACCTTGAAAGAGTTGTGTTTCAGGGCAAACTGTGAATAGTGAACCACCTGGCAGGTGACAATCTTGTCGTTTAGGTGCACCTTTGCTTTTAAGAAAAACGTCCGCATTGCGGGCGTTTATGACTGGGAGGAGGCCGTTCCGGCCATCTCCCTTTAACCTGCACACAAATCGAACGGCAGATTTCTCCTGTAAGCATACAATTTAGTGTCAGTCGGTGCTCTTTTATCTCATTTATCACAACTTGCCCAAATCGGCCCAATGAGCCCCATTACTCCTGCCATCCGGTAACATCTTCGCCCTCTGTCTTATAAAGGCACACAGCGCCAAAGGATTCGTCACACGGCTAAAGGATCGTGTCGTCTATCACCATACCATTTTAAGAATACTGCAAAAAAGTGCAATTGCTCAAGCAATTTAAACTGCTTAAACCAACTGCACTTTGTCGTGTCATCCGATACAAGGCATCAACCTTTCAATATAAAGCAAAAACTGTGTATTTCCCGTCTATCCTATTCCTTCAATGTCTGTTCATCATGGCCTCTGAATGGCTGAATCTTCTGTTCCTGCTTCAGTTCTCTGCATCGTTCCAGAATCATTGTCCAGCTTTTCTCTTCAAGATCTTCAGGCCGGTTCATTTCCAGTACCTGATCGAATTTTACCTCCGTATACCTTATTGCGTTTATCGCTGCATCCTGCAAAGTCTCATCAATCTCAGAGGTCTGAGACGGGATATCTTTCTCTTCCGAAAAAGCATGGTCATGATCCATCAACGGATAGAGCCCTTTCAGCCCGCCATTTTTATTATCCATAAAGAACCCAAAGTTTGCCCCATGCCGGTCCTCATTTCCCAGAATATAATCTGCCACCTGCATGCTGTAATAGCGGTCAGGATCCTTTTTTCTGATAAAATCATACTCATTCTCATCATGATAACTACAGTAAACCTGGAAATCCTCCCATGGCACGATCGCCGTTTCCTCAGAAGAAATGATCTTGCATTTAACGATTTTCTCTCCATTGTCATAGATTTTTTTGATATGAGCCTCGTCCGCGATCTGTTCAAGCCTGTACGATTCTGCTTCCTTATAATCTACATGTGGAATTCCAAGGGCATTTAAAATCTTACTGGCCGCCAGTTCTTTTTTCCCTACTTTGTACAGATAAAGCCCATCATCTTCCCGGATCCACGCTTTCGCTGCCATTCCCTGAACGGTAAGTTCCGGTGTATAAATCTTCTGGACTACCGGCCAGAATGTCTTGTTCACTCCGAGAAGTGCCGTTGCGGATACCGCCTTTTCTAACGGATTCCGGAACAGGCTCACCTGATCCCAGGTAAGATTCTCTCCTGCTTCCTTCAGCCAGTAACAGTCCGAAAGCGAGGCAAAATGGAACAGCCTTGCAATCATATAGGGATTGCTCTGACTGATCCGGAACCCTGCCAGCAGCTTCTTGGCATTGGTTTTTCCAATATTCATCGTCCGGTTTTCTGTCCAGCCATGCATTACATCGTCATAATTAACACCCGGATAGCGCAGGGATATCGGAAGCAAATCGTAATCTAAAATCCTGCAGCTATAGTTTTCTATTTCCAAAACTGGTATATCTTTCAGCATAATCATAACTTTATCCATTACGAACCACCTCTCTTATTTTACCTGCGTGAAAAGTCTGTGTGTTTCATTATACCATTTCTTCTGCTTATATTCTATTTTTTTATCTTTCTCTGAATGATTTTCTCTCGACAGGAATCAACAGCAGGTTCCTTGAAAAGTTAGTATCTCAATCAAAAGTCATCTTTTTTCTGTCTTTTGGCTATGACCTGCTCAGATGTACACAATGCAACCACAAAATGCAGTTCGTAGAGATTTATTACAATCATCACCGTGTTTCTCTGGAAGAATTATATGAAAGGGCAATGGCAAAAGTAAAATGCCGTTCTGCTTGATTTTTCCACCTGTCTGTACCATACTTATCTTATTAACAGACAGGAGGCTTCTCAATGGATTCAAAATTTTTAGAGGAACTGCGGCAAAAACATATTCAAAACCCGCCGAAAGGAATGACATCCAAACTGGTCAGAACTATGTCTGATTCTGATCTGCTTGATATGCATGAATTTCTTACAGAGGATAATGACCTGGATGACGATGAATTTGAAAAAGGATTTTATATTAACCTTTTTTAACCACCGTCTGTTTACTTTGCCCGTATTTTGCGTTTTTTTCAACTGGTTCACCATTTGGCGAACTTTCCTATTATAGAAAAAAGACCAAGCAAAATATTTCCACCTGATCTTCTTCAAAACCTTATACATTTCTGGTTATCACCCCGATAACCAACTAATTAAAATCTACCCTGTTTCCATAAATTACTTACACTATTCTCCGCTCCCCACCCCCTCTAAATAAAAAACACTTTCCAAAAACTCCGAAAACCGTCAGCCATTCCCCTGATATCTATTAAAAGCCATTTTTCCAGCTTAAAAACACAGCTCATTTTCCCTTTTCATCCACAAGCGACATCCGACAGCACACTTCGACATTCCCCGTAGAAGGAAACATATCCACCGCGCACACCTTCTCCACCCGGTACCCTCTCTCCTGGAACACCGCCAGATCCCTCACCAGGCTCGTCGGCTTACAGGAAATATACACAATCCGGTTCACGCCATAGTCAATGATCTTCCCCAGCGCCTTCGGATGAATCCCGTCTCGCGGCGGATCTAGAATGATTAAATCCGGCTTCTCCTCAATCTCATCGATGACTTTTAACACATCCCCTGCTATAAACTCACAGTTTTCCAGCCCGTTCATCTTCGCGTTCTCTTTTGCGGCCTCCACGGCTTCCTCCACAATCTCCACTCCGACCACTTTTTTGGCAACCGGCGCGATCATCTGGGCGATCGTACCCGTCCCGCTGTATAAATCAAACACTACCATGTCCTTTGTGTCTCCGACATAGCTTCTGGCCTTCTCATACAGCACCTCTGCCCCCAGAGAGTTTGTCTGGAAGAAAGAGAACGGTGAAATCCTGAACTTTAATCCCAGCAGCTCCTCATAAAAATAATCCTGTCCATACAAAATATCAGTCTTATCATTCTTCACCGCGTCCGACAGACTGTCATTCCATGTATGCAGAATTCCGACGATCCGGCCGTTTAACGGAAGAGAAAGCAGACGCTCCGCAAATGGCATCAAATCCGGTTCTTCTTGGCTTGTCGTCACTAAATCCACCAGTATTTCCCCCGTCTTTACCGCGCGGCGCACCAGCAGGTGGCGCAGATATCCCGTATGCTGCATTTTCTTATAAAATCCCAGCCCCAGTTCCTCGAAATAATCCTTGGAGGCCTTCAAAATCTCACAGAAATCTGAATTTACGATCTGGCAGTCTGTGGTGGTCACTACATCGTAAAAGCTTCCGCGCCGATGCATCCCCAGCGCCATCGGCCCGTCCTTAAACTCATCTCCAAACGAAAACTCCATCTTATTCCGGTATCCGCAGGGCTGCGGGCTCGCCAGAATCCCTTCAAATTCATAGGAAGCGCAGACACTGTCAAGAAGACTCCTCACCTGCTTTTCCTTTATTTCCAGCTGCTTCTCATAAGGGATCGTCTGATAAATGCATCCGCCGCAGGTTCCAAAATGGACGCACGGCTTTTCCGCAGTCTCCAGAGGTGACTTTTCTAACACCTCCACAATCTTACCTTCCAGCCGTCCGCCCCGCTTCTTCGTAATCATCACAGATACCTTCTGCCCCGGAAGCGCGTGCTTCACCGTGATTTTTCCGGATTCCGTCACCAGCGTCCCTTTATCCGGAAAATCAAATTTCTCTATTGTACCTTCATATATCTCGCCTTTTTTCACGTTCTCTGCTCCTGTTCTCATTGATTATCAACCGCTGTCCGCCGTTTGCCAAAACCGGCTTCCATTCTTACCGCCGCAGCGCGCTTCCGCCCAAAGGGCTTCTGACATCACAGGAACCCTTTCCTGTGACACCAAAAAGCGTGTCTCAATCGCTGAGGCACGCTTCCTTTTTCTAACTGTCCTTCTTACTGTTCAGAACCCTCGCCCGGTGTATCATCTTCGAAGAAATCATCATCGAAATCATCGTCAAAATCATCTTCAAAATCTTCTAAATAATCCGGTGTGAAGAAACGGTAAACCGCATACGCAATACCGGCGACTGCCGCTACAGCACCAATGATGGCAAGTATCCAGAGAATACAGTTTTTCTTCTTTTCGTCTTCTTCTCTCTTGTGCAGCAACTCGTTCAGTCTGCTTGAATTTACGAGTTCCTCTACTCTGTTCATAGCTTCTTTGCTCATCGTATCGAATCTGTTCATATCATCCACGTCCTTTCTGAGAGCCTGTTTCCTATAAATATGCGGCAGAAACGAAATCTTTCTGTCTGTCGTTCTTATTATACCATTATCTTTATGCTTTTACTATCTTTTTTGATCATTTTTATTTATTTCAATTTTTATAACGCTTTTGATTTCCTGGATTCTTCTCCTGCGAGCCATCGATCAGACCGGTTTCAGCTTCGCAAAGGACGCGAACATCTTCTTGATCCCTGCCTTATCGAAACAGACCGTAACCTCATAGTCTTTTCCGCCATCCTTGATCTCCACCACATTTCCCTCACCGAACTTTATGTGGCGGACACGGTCGCCTTCCTTATAATCCAGGGCACCTGATTTCTGTACGGTAAACGCCTTTCCGAATGCCGGTTTCTGAACCGGTGACGCAGTTTTGGAAGCATAGGCATTGCTGCCCGGTCCGAAGCTGCTGACACCGGCGGCCTTATTCCCCCAGGTGGTCGGTCTCTGACCGCCGGAAGCACCGCCTCCGCTGCCCGCGGCTCCGGCTCCCGAACCGCCCCAGGAGCTGCCGCCTCTCGCATTTTTGCCGCCCTGGCCCCAGGGCAAATCGCTGTCATCAAAACGATCACTCACACGCTCCGCGCGCGAGTCACCGTAACCGTCAGACGATTTCCGGAAGGAGGACAGCCTTGGCTCCAGCTTATCACAATCCAGCAAATCAGCCGGGATCTCATCGACAAACCGGCTGGTCTTCGAATAACGGGTCTCCCCATTGATCATTCGCTGTTTCGCCCCGGTCAGCATCAGGAAATCCTGTGCCCTGGTAATTCCAACGTAACAGAGACGCCGCTCTTCCTCGATCTCCTCCTTGTCGTCCGATGAGATCGACATCATGCTCGGGAACAGGCCATCCTCCATGCCGCTTAGATACACTCTCGGAAACTCCAGTCCCTTAGCACTATGTAACGTCATCAGCGTCACCCGGTTTTCCGAGTCATCCATACGGTCCACATCCGCAACCAGTGCAACCTCCTCCAGAAATTCGGAGAGCGTTCCCTCGTCGTGATCCCGCTCAAAGCTGACCGCTTTATTAATTAACTCCTCGATATTTTCCAGACGGGTCTGATACTCGATCTCGCCTTCAGCCTCCAGCTCTTTCTGATACCCGGATTCGTCCAGCACATCTTCAATCAGTTCCCGGATCGAGTAATCCTCATAGCGGATTCTCTCACGGAAATCCTCAATCAGCGCCGTAAACTTAAGTATCTTATCCGCAGCCTTTCCCAGTCCCGGAACTGCCTGGGCGCGGCAGAATGCGTCATACATGCTGAAATCATGCTCCGACGCAAACGCCTGTACCTTTCCCACACTGGTTCCTCCGATTCCCCGCTTCGGAACATTGATAATACGGAGGGCAGATAAGTCATCCCGGCCGTTGTCAATCGTCTTCAAATAAGCCAGGATATCTTTGATTTCCTTTCGCTGATAGAAGTTTACGCCTCCCACCATACGGTACGGTACATTGCGCTGAAGGCATTTTTCCTCGATAAGACGGGACTGGGCGTTGGTCCGGTAAAGAACCGCGCAGTCCTGGTAGCCGCATCCGCTGTTCTGAATATCGCGTACGATGGCATCCGCTTCCTCGGCGGCCGTCTCAAACTGTTTATACTGTACCAGAGGCCCTTCCTCATTGGCCGTCCACAGCGTCTTGGACTTTCTTCCGCGGTTGTGACGGATTACCTCGTTGGCCGCATTTAAGATGTTCTGGCTGGAACGGTAATTCTGTTCCAGCTTGATCACCGCCGCCCCCGGATACGATTTTTCAAAGTTTAAGATATTGCCGATGTTCGCGCCGCGGAACTTATAGATGGACTGGTCATCGTCGCCCACCACGCAGAGATTCCTGTATTTGCCGGCCAGCAGGCTTACCAGCTTAAACTGGGCGGTATTCGTATCCTGATACTCATCCACCATAATATATTTGAAGCGCTCCTGATAGTAATCCAGTACCTCCGGATTATTCTGGAACAGCTCCACCGTCTTCATAATCAGATCATCAAAATCCAGCGCATTATTCTTCTTAAGCTGGCCCTGATACTCTTTATAGATCTGCGCTGCTTTCTTCTGGCGGAAATCGCCGCCGGCGTTCAACTCAAACTCAGCGGCCGTTACCAGTTCGTTCTTGGCCGTGGATATGAGGCTCAGCATCGCCCGGTCTTTATAAAGCTTCGGATCTAACTCCAGCGTCTTTAAAACCTGGCGCATCAGCGTTCTCTGATCATCGGAATCATAGATGGTAAAATTCGTCGTGTAGCCAAGGCTCTCGATATGGCGTCTTAAGATTCTTACGCAGGAAGAGTGAAAGGTACTCACCCAGATGCTCTCCGCTCCGAAGCCTACAATCTTGTCCACACGCTCCCTCATCTCTCCGGCCGCTTTATTCGTAAATGTAATCGCCAGAATATTCCACGGGTTTACGCCCTTCTCCTCAATCAGATATGCGATCCGGTGGGTCAGAACCCTGGTTTTTCCCGAGCCGGCTCCAGCCAGCACAAGAAGCGGTCCTTCCGTGTGGAATACCGCTTCTCTCTGTACTTCATTCAATGTATCGTAAATGCTCATAAACGTATACCGTCATTTCCTTTCATCAATGGTTTGATTCAGCCGGGTATCCTGTTGTTTCGATTCCCAGATATTTTTTAATATCTGCAAGCTGTTCCACCGCAAGACGGCGTCCGTCTTCATAGAGTGCTTCCAGCTTCTTTCTGTCCTGTTCCGTCCTCGACACCGTCACCGGCTTATCCGGACGGATCACATAGATCCTTCCCGCCTTTTCCAGCTCGTCAATCTCTTCCTGCATCCGGTTATAGCGTTCCGGCGCCTTCTCCAAAGATTTAAGCAGCCGCGGGAGCGGTTTGAAGTAGTGTTCATACGCCCGCCTCGTCCATTTATCCACAGGCTTTTTCCTGTATCCCTGATTCCTGGTAAGTATGACAATGATCTTTTCATATCCCTCGTCGATGGCTCTCTGATAAGCAATCGGCATGGAACAGCCGCCATCTAAATATTTCTTCCCATCTACATCAATCATCCGTGACAGAATGGGCAGGCTGCTGGAGGCCTTTACCGCCTCTATGAAATCCTCACACTTCCCTTTTTCAAAATATTCCGGTTTTCCCGTCTTACAGCGGGTTGCAACCACCTCAAACCGCTGCTTCGACGCCTCAAACGTCTCAAAATCAAACGGAATCAGTGTCTCACTCAATTCTCCAAACAGAAAATCAAAATTAAAAATCGAACGGTTCTTCACCATACTTCGAAAGCTCATAAACCGCTTATCATTCACGTAGTCCAAATCCACCCGGATCGTTCTTCCAATCTGTTTGCTGATATAACTCATTCCGCACATAGACCCCGCGGAAACACCGTTTACATAGGACATCTCGATCCCCTGCTCCATAAATACATCCAGCACTCCGGCCGAAAATACACCTCTCAGGGAACCTCCTTCCAGTACTAAAGCTCCTTCTGTCATCTTATTCACCTCGCCTCCTATTCTATTGCATTTCCTCCCCCCGGTCAATCCCTTTATAAAAATCCCTTGATCCTTCCTATATGAGTTCCCCCGCCAGAACGTATTTCCATCTCAGCGGTGCCAGTACCCAGCCGAAAAAGCAGCGGGCGGCGGTGCCAGGGATCGTTCAGTGTGCCGGCATCTGGATACGAGTCATAAAAAAGTCCGGGTCTGGCGAACACACCCGCCATTGGTGCGTACGCCAGACCCGGACTTTTTTATGGCGAGTAGGAAGCCAGACGGACACGAACGATCCCTGGCGCCGCCGCCCGCTGTTTTTTCGGCGTCCCCTTCTATAGAAACTGACTCTGATACAACTGATAATAAGCCCCCTTCCTTTCCATCAGCTCCTCATGACTTCCCGCTTCCATGATATTTCCCTGGTCAATCACAAAAATGCGGTCGGCCTTTCTTATCGTAGAAAGGCGATGGGCAATCACAAAGGACGTGCGCCCCTCAAGAAGCGCCTCGATTCCCTTCTGCACCAGCAGCTCCGTGTGGGTATCGATGCTGGAAGTGGCCTCGTCCAGGATCAGAATTCCAGGCTTTGACAGCATGGTCCTTGCAAATGCCAGCAGCTGCCGCTGTCCGATCGAAAGCCTGGCGCCCCTCTCACTGATTTCGGTGTCGTAACCGTGTTCCAGCTTCATAATAAAATCATGGGCGTTTACCGCCCTGGCCGCTTCCATCATCTCCTCGTCCGTGGCATCCAGGCGTCCGTATTTAATATTATATTTAATGGTACCGGAAAACAGGAAATTATCCTGTGTCATGATACCCATCTGACTCCTCAGGCTCTTAAGCGTCACCTTTTTAATGTCGTGGCCGTCGATCAGCACCCGCCCGTCCGTCGTCTCATAGAACCGGCTGAGCAGATTCACAATCGTCGTCTTCCCCGCACCTGTGGGGCCCACCAGTGCAATGGTCTCCCCCTGGCGGATATGAAAATTCACATCCTTCAGGATCATGCGCTCAGGCTCATCGTCGTAGGCAAAGGAAACGTGTTCAAAATCCACCGTTCCCTCAATTTCCGGCAGCTCCGCCGCACCCGGGCAGTCGCGGATTCCGGCTTCCGTATCGATGATATCGAATATTCGCTCCGCCGCCGATATATTGGTAGTCAGCTTGTTATAAAAATTGGCAAGGTTCCGGATCGGGCTCCAGAACATGGCAATATAGGTTGAAAAGGCAAGAAATGTACCGATGCCGACCTCCCCCACGCCGATCACGCGGATGCCGATAAAATACAGCAGAAATCCGCCCAGCCCCCAGGTGATCTCCACCACAGGCCCAAATCCGTCCGCCACAACGACAGCGTCGATAAACGCCCGGTAATGCTGATCCACCAGATCATAGAATACGGCCCTCGTCTCCCGCTCTGCCGCAAAGCTCTGAATCACCCGGATCCCGGAGAGATCCTCATGCACATAAGCGTTTAAATTGGAAGTCTTTTTTCTGTAAATCTGCCACCGCTTATGGGCCGTCGTCTCAATCACCAGCATCCCCACCACCAGAATCGGAAGAGTCAGAAGTGCCGCCATGGCCAGCTTGTAATTCTTAATCAGCATGATAACCGCGACACAGACCACCGTGATTAAATCCGGGATCAGCTGAGTCACACTGTCTGACAGCACATCCTTTAAGGAATTCACATCACCGATGATTCTGGCCAGTATTTTTCCGGTTGGACGGCTGTCGAAAAATCCGAAGCTCAGCGTCTGAATATGCTGGTACAGCTCGTCTCTGATATTTAAAAGGACCTTGTTTGAAACATCCGACATGATGTACATGCGGACCTTGGTTCCAGCCAGGAAGAAGAGAAACATCACCACCGCCAGAGCCCCCAGCCTAAGCAGTCCGTTCACATCTCCGGTTGCCACACAGACATTGATCGCGTACTCCATCATGATAGGAGTCGCCATGCTGACGGCAATCGTTCCCGCCATAATGAGAAGAACTGCCGCTATTTGCTTTTTATAAATCAGAAGGTACCGGAACAACCGGATGATCGTATCCTTTTTCAGTACTTCCTTCTGTTCTTCGTCGACTCTGCTTGTATTTACTGACATAACTGTACCTCCTCTCCATACTGCACCTGATAAGTCCTGTAATACTGCCCCTTCTTCGCCATCAGCTCCTCGTGAGTCCCCCGCTCGATGATTCTGCCGCCCTCCAGAATCAGTATTTCATCCGCATGGCGAACCGCGGAAATCCGGTGGGCGATGATGATTTTGGAACTGTCCTTCTGCGTCTTCAAACGACGCTCAATCTCTTTCTCAGTCTCCATATCAAGCGCCGACGTGGAATCATCAAGGATCAGAAGGGGAGTCCTTTTGGCAATCGCCCTGGCGATGCTGATTCTCTGCTTCTGTCCGCCGGAAAGCCCCACGCCGCGCTCTCCGATCACCGTATCGTACTTCTCTCCCAGCTTCATAATAAAATCATGGGCCTCCGCACAGACAGACGCTTCCTCCACGCTCTCCCACTCGGTTGCATCCCGGTTTCCGGTCTTGATATTGTCCGTGATCGTGTCGGAAAACAGAAAGACATCCTGCATCACCACCGTGGTCTGGCTCCTCAAGAGGGACAGCGGCAGCTTCCGGATATCGATGCCGTCTAACAGAATCTCTCCGTTCGTCACATCGTAAAAGCGCTGGGTTAAGTTGACAATCGATGTCTTACCAGACCCGGTCACTCCCATGATACCCAGTGTTTTCCCCTTTTTCAGCGTAAAATCGATGTCTGTCAGAATTCTGGAACCGTACAGATCAAAATCCACATGTTTAAACTGAAGCTCTCCCTCGATTTTTTCAGGGACCACCGGGGCATCCGGTTCCGTGATGTCCGGCTTCTGGGCCATAATCCTTTTGATCTTCTTATTGGAAGCCATGGCCGCCGCAAAGTCGTTGCTGAGCCATCCGACCATCTCCATCGGCCAGATGATATTGTTGGCATACTCTGAGAACGCCCCCAGCTCTCCGATGGTGATACGTTTTTGAATCACCATGATGCCGCCGACCACGATGATCGCCATCAGCATCACCTTGGAAAGGAAAGACACGTTAGGCTGATACTTGACGATCAGCTTCGCCTGCTCCATATTTAAATCGTAATACCGCTTGTTGTGGCGTTTGAACCGGTCAATCTCGTAATCCTCTCTCGCAAACGCCTTCACCGTCCGCACACCGGCCAGGTTCTCCTGAGCGACGGTATTGAGCTCCGCCGTCTGCTCGCTGATCTTGTCGTAGACCTGACCGAGACCATTCTCCATCTTTAAGCCGTACCAGGCGATTACCGGCATGACGAGCAGCGGAATCACGGTCAGGGCAGGACTTAAGCGAAACATGCAGGTCATGATAATTACCGTGTGAATGGTACATTCAATGATCAGCATCCCGACAAAGCCCATGGCATTCCAGATGCGGTCCACATCGTCCTTCACACGCGCCATCAGCTCTCCCGTGTTATGACTGTCGAAATATCCCATAGACAGTGTCTGAATATGGTCAAAGAGATCCTTTCTCAGCCTGCTTCCGATTCCCGACGCCGAGTAGTCGAAAATAAATTCTTTTACGTACTGGAAAATGGCTCTCCCAAAGCCAATCCCCAGCAGCCCCAGCAGCAGCCGCATAAGCAGCTCCAGCCTGCCGCCGACAATGACATCATCAATGATGTGCCTCGTGATCTGAGGTGACGCTGCATCCAGCAGTATGCTCACTACCATGGCCGCGATAGCCACCACGTAAAGGATCCCGTACTTCTTTACATACTTCCCTAAATTTCTCATGTTGCTCCCCCTTTTGTCTCTTTTACGCCATATGCGGCTGCCCGCAAATCTATCGGCAAATTGCCGTGAAAACCATGAAAACTACGAAAATCGCGAAAAAGCCGTCAAAAACAGCAATTTGCGGCTTTTAACGGCTTTTGACCATAAAAATAACCGCAGTCCAGTTCAGACTGCGGCATAATGATTCAAATTCAGATAACACACTGACTTCCATACGATATCATGGCAGCTCAGAGACCGAATTCTCTCTTAAGGCAGACTGACTGTTTGTTATGATTGATCATTCCACTGCTAATTCTACAAGATTTCATAGTTCTGCCTCCTTTTCCTTTAATCGGTAATCTAGTTACTAGAATACTGCCACTTTCCTGTTCTGTCAAGCACTTTCTGTTTTTCAGAAAAAACAGTTAATATTCCAGCACAACTTCGATCCTGTCTTTTGCCCGGCTGTAATAGTAAACTTTTTCTGAGAGAAAGTCCTCATCTGCCGGCATCTCCCTGTTTAGATTCTTTAAACTTTCCTGTATCGTCTCGGGATATACCTTCTCGCAGTTATGGATCGCCGCCTCGTGCATACTGGTAAACGCAATGTACAAGTCGTTCCCCATCAGCTCTCCCAGCCGCTTCGCCACTCCCGGCAGGAAGATGGCTACCGCCCCGTTTATCTGACTCTTCGTCGTGACAAACGTGGCGCAGGCGCCCCCGTCCAGTCTGACCTCCGTATCCCGTTCCATAAAAATACCGTAGTCCTTATCCCGGAACCGCTCGACCTCCAGCCAGTTGAACAGACGCGGAGGAAAGAGCCTGTAAGTATTCTCCATGGCGTCGTTCATCACCTGTTCCCTGCTCTTATCCCAGCCCTCGCATACCACCTTCGGCACCATGGAACTCGTATACAGACCACCGAAATTCCCGATGCTCACGTAAAGCGTCAGAGCAATATCCCCTGTCACCTCGTAAACGCCTTCCTCCAGCTTCTTTGCATTTCTCTCATAATTGAGGGGACGGATCACCAGATACTCCCGAATGGCCTCATAGTCCTCCATATGACCCAAAGGACTGCTTTTCTCAATCTCTCTGCAGCGCTCCAGACAGTCGGAAGCCTCTGACAGAAGTTCCTCCATCCCCTTGCCCAGCTGGAAATCATGGTAGATCTCTGCCATATGGAACCGCTGGATATGGGTCCCGGAACCGTCTCCGTTTAACTCCACCACCAGCAGATCCTCCGCCTCTTCTGCTTCACCGCCTTTTTGCAGCGTGACCTTCGCGCCCCATTCCTCTGTCATCAGAATAAGGAACGCCTGAAACTGCTCCACAAACTCCAGATACTCTTTTGTCTCTCTCTCTTTTTTCATCGTGCATTGCCCTTCTCTTTCTTAAATTTCCTGTAATCATGAGAACTTCATGGATTAAAGGATTTGTAAGGGAATAAAAAATGCCCGGCATTTCATGGAAAATACGCGCAGTTCTCCTTCGTCGGGAACGCGCCCAAAATACATGATTCCATCTTTCATTATACGTTTTAAGTGTAAAAATTACAATACTGGAAACAGGTTGCCGAACCGGCAGAACAGAATCAGAACTTCAGAATGATATTATTATAAACCGGAACAGCGGTACTGTCAATGACTACGTGCTCATAAAACCGGATATTTTTCAACCTAGTTTTCAACAAAAACGCCATTTCAAACGGCCGGCGCATGATCTGCCGCCGGCCGTCTGTCACAGTCCTTTACTCTCTGCCGATTACAAAGCTGAAGGTAATATCCTTCTCACCGCTTACGCAGTATTCCGGATACACCGGCGCACCCCAGCTGTCGTCTCCGCCGACTCCCCGCATGGCCGCCAGGATATTGACGACCGTATACCGGGGCTGAGGCAGTTCCTCTATGTGGGAGGCATGCTCCAGTTCCTCCGCCGTATAGGGAAGAACGGAGCCCTCAAACGGGCGGCCTTCTGCGGTAAACCGGATCGAATGCCCCGCTTCGTCCGTCACCTTCAGCCACCTGATGCCGGTGCGGTTTCCGCATTCCTGCGGAACAAGGTACCGTGACACACTGTCTGCCGCCGTACTCTTATAGATTCCGAGACGCGCGCCGGCGTTTCTGTCACAGTAATTCTCCTCAGGTCCCCGACCGTACTATTCGAACCCGCCGCCTGTTCCGCTGATGCAAAATCTCATGCCGAAAAGCGGCAGCTCCGGCAGACCCTCCCGTCCAAAGTAACGGGCCGTTGTTGTTATCCTGCCTTCCCCGTCCACTTCGTAAACGACCTCCGTCACAGTCTCAGGCACCGTGGCCAGTCTGTAGGTATAGGAGACCCGAACGCAGTCTTTCCCCTCTTCCACCACACAGGTTTTGCTGTCGTAAAGAGGGAAGCTTCCTGCCCCGTACCACACGGCGCTGGATACAGAGAATTTATTGCCTCTGTCGTTATCTGTCGTTGCTCTCCAGTACACAGGCATGGGAAGCTTCCCGATCCATTCCCGGCCGTCATAGACGAGGGACACGATACCGCCCTCCTGCTTCGAGAAGATCACATGGAAGCCATCGCCCTTCACGCCGATATTGACATCGCCGTGTATCACCGTAAACGGAACACTTCCCGCGTCAGCACGGTTCTCCCCGGCGCATTGATCATCGCTGCCAATCACCCGGCAGCTTTCGCCGAAGGCCGTCTCATATCCCGCAGCCGCCCACCGTTCCTCTCGCTTTAATACCGCGGATACCTGGTACACATACTCCCCGGGCTCTGTAAGTTCAGGAGCTGATACGCTGACGTATTCCCGCTCTCCCGGCTTTACCTGCGCACAGAATCTCTCAGAATGCACGGGAACTCCGTCTCTCAGCGCCAGCCAGACAAATTCCAGGTCGGAAGTATCGGTGAACAGTCTCCTGTTTTCAATCTCCGCACCGCCCGCATCCGGAACCAGCTTAAGGTCCTGGTAGAGAGCCTTCACCTCCTGCGCCTTCGGCGAAATGGTTCTGTCCGCATAGACAATCCCATTGCCGCAGAAATTATAATCAGTCGGCCGGTCGTTAAAATCTCCGCCGTACGCCATGTGTTCCACGCCGTTCTCGTCAGTCTTCATCAGGGCCTGATCCACGTAGTCCCAGATGAAACCGCCCTGATACATGGGATACCGGTCCTCCAGCGAGGTGTATTTCTCCATGCCGCCCAGGGAATTGCCCATGGCGTGCATATATTCACACAGGATAAACGGCTTCTCCGGTTCCCCCTCAAGGTACGCCTCCACCTCCGCCGGCTTTGCGTACATGCGGCTCTCCATATCGCTGGTCTCATTGAATTCACGGTTCCAGAAGACGCCCTCATAGTGAACCAGCCTGGACGGATCCCGCTCCTTAAAATACTTCGACATGGCGAGAATATCTTCGCCCGCGTACGACTCATTTCCACAGGACCAGATCAGGACGGACGCATGGTTCTTATCCCGCTCCAGCATGGACTTTGCGCGGTCCACCACGCACTCCTTCCACTCCGGAAGGCTTCCCGGCACGTTCCAGGAAGGCTCACAGGCCCCCATCTTCTGCCAGGAGCCATGACTCTCCAGATTCGCCTCGTCGATCAGATAGATCCCGTATTCATCACAGAGCTCATACCATCTTGACTGGTTGGGATAGTGGCAGGTACGGACCGCATTGATATTGTGGCGCTTCATGAAGCGGATATCCCACAGCATATCTTCTTCCGTGACTGCACGTCCTCTCCGCACATCGAACTCATGGCGGTTGATGCCGCGGAATACAATCCGTTTCCCGTTTAAGCACATGAGGCGGTCTTTCATCTCGAAACGGCGGAAGCCCAGCTTCTGGGGAACGACCTCGACGATCCTGCCTTTTTCATCGTACAGAATTACAGTCAGCGTATAGAGAAAGGCGTCTTCCCCGCTCCAGAGATGAACCTCCGGCACGCTTCCCGCAAAGGATATGTTTTCCCTGGCAGGCATGTGCTCCCAGACGGCGGCTGTATTTCCCTCCCGGTCGGTCAGCAGAGCCGAGACACTGCCCTTCCTGCTGCCTTCCAGCGTCAGATCCACCGTGAGTTCTCCGGTCTTTAAGTCTTCCAGAACTCCGGGATGGACAAACATGTCACGCACATGGCATTCCGGCACCGCGTAAAGATACACCTCCCGGAAAATACCGGAGAACCGGAAGAAATCCTGGTCCTCGATCCAGCTGGCGCTGCTTCTCTTATAGACCTCCACCGCCAGACGGTTGACCCCATCCTTTACGAAATCCGTGATTTCAAATTCAGAGGGAGTAAAGGTATCCTCGGAATATCCGACGAAGCGGCCGTTTACCCATACGTAAAAGGCGCTCTCCACTCCCTGAAAGGACAGAAACAGCCTCTTATTCTTCAGGGCCGCATCCGTCTCAAATTCCTTCACATAGCTTCCGACAGGATTATCCTCCCAGTCTACGTGAGGCGGCTTAAGCTCCGAATGGCCTTCCCACGGATACATCGTGTTAATATACTGACATTTCCCATATCCCTGCAGCTCTATATGGCCGGGAACCGTAATTTCTCCAAAATCACCGAGACTTCTCTCAGGCAGATAAAAATCCTTTTTCCGCTGCTTCGGCTTTGGGGCGTAGGAAAATTTCCATGTTCCGTTTAAGGACTGACGCAGCTTCATGATGCCGCTGTCCGCCTCCTCCCTGCTCTCATAGAACCGGTGGTCGGAATGTGCCTCCAGGCGGTTTACCGCAAACACCTCCGGATTCTCGAGCCAGGCTAAATCGGCATGATACTGATCCATAAATATATCCTCCTTTTTCACGTCTATTATAGGGCCGTCCGCCAAAAGAATCCATCTCTTTTTTTACGATTTTCTGCAATTTTCTACTCTTTGACAGCACCGGCCACAATTCCCGCCAGGATATATTTCTGGAAGAACAGATAGATCACGATGGTCGGCAGCATGATGATGATGATTCCCGCCGCCAGGTTCTGCCAGGAGCCCTGCTGGGCGTTGGCATAATTCATCAGGAACGTGGTCAGCGTCCGCAGCTTGTTCTTCGGCATATAGAGGTATGGAATGTACATGTCGTTGATGATGGTAATCGCCTTGATGATCACGACCGTGGCCGTGGCCGGAGCCAGCAGCGGGAAGATAATTCTCGTAAACAGGCCGAAATAGGAACAGCCATCCAGCAGCGCGCTCTCATCTAAGGATACGGGAAGCGTGGAGATAAACTGGCGGTAAATGTAAAGCTGCATCAGATCTGAGGCCACATAGATGACGATCGGCGCCCCCAGCGTGTTATACAGCCCCAGACCGTTGATAATCTTGAAGCGGGCGATCTCTGTGACGAAGCTTGGAATCAGCATCCCCAGGAAAAACAGGCTCATAATCAGCTTTTTAAAACGGAATTGAAACCGCTCAAGGATAAACGCCGTAATGGTGCCGAATAATACGTTGAAGAAAATGCTGAAAACGAGTATGATGCCCGTATTTTTAAAGCCGATCAACAGGTATTTGTCTCCCAGCACCTTCTGGAAGTTATCCGTGGTCACACGGCTTAACGGAGGCAGTAACAGGGGAGAGGTATTAACCATATCCGCCTTTGTCTTAAACGCGGCAAACAGTGTTAAAAGAATCGGAGCCAGCACGATGGATACCATGCAGAGGCAGATCACCTGTTTTACAATTTGCTGCAGTGTGCGCTGTTTCATCCTTTCTTCCCTCCTTTTAATACGATTCCGTGGATAATCTTATTCTGGACCACGTAAATGATGACGATCATGAGCATGATAGCCACCGCCATGGTAGAAGCCAGGCCGAAGTTGCTGTATTTGAACGCCGTGTCAATGGTATAGAGCGTGAAGGTCGAGGATGCATACCCCGGACCGCCGCTGGTCATAACGTAAGGAATATCGAATACCTGAAGCGCGCCGCGGATATTGTCAAACAGGACAAAATCCACCATCAGCATAATGGCAGGAATCTGAATGTATTTGAACATCTGCCATGCGCTGGCCCCGTCAACCCGGGCCGCCTCCTGCACATCCTGCGGAAGGGACTGAAGCGCCGCCATAAACAGGATCACGTGATACCCCGAGAAACGCCATAAGGAAACGCCTGCCAGAACGAAGTTCACAATCTTCGGGTCTGAGAGCCAGTTTCTGATTAACGGCTCTAAATGGAACAGAGTCAGAATCTCATCAAAGGCTCCGTTGATTGGTGAAAAGAAATAGGAAAATGCATAGGAAATCGCCACGCCATTGATGATATACGGCATAAAGACCATAGTCTTATAGAACTTCGCGGCGCGGAGCTTAGAAGTCAGCAGGACGGCGAACATCAGCTCAATGGGAATAAAGAGCAGATGACCGAAGAAATAGACCGCATTGTTTCTCAGTGACTGCCATAAATCCTTGTTTTTCAGCATGTCAAAATAGTTGCCGATGCCGATGTAATCGTACGTCTTCGAATAGCCGTCCCAGTTGGTGAAGCTCATTCGGATCAGATCGAAGGCCGGTACCACCACAAAGCCGATCAGAAGAGCCATGGGGATGACCAGGGAACTGATGATAAATATCTTTTTCTGTCTTTCCAGTGAATTCATAACTAACCTCCCGGATTGGATTGATTTTACGGAATTTGGGGTATAAAAAGGATGGGGCGTCTGTACGGAAACCCCATCCCCTGTTACAGAGTCTTATTTAATTCCAAGTTTTGTTCTTGCTTCCGCCCATTTTGCATTTAAAGTATCGAGTTCTGCCTTTAAATCAAAACCTTCCGTAAACATCTGAGCTCCCAGTTTCTTGTAATCGAAGGCGATCTCATTCTGAATTGCCTGGAAATCATCTCCGCCGCCGTCATACATAACCAGTTCCATATCAGGCTGCAGCGCGTCAGCTTCTGCCAGGATCGGATCTTTCTCCTTCGGGAAATTCGTCATGGAGGAGGCGCTGGTTACATAGTTAATGTATCCGGGATACCAGTCTTCGCTGTAGAACCACTCCACAAATGCCTTCGCCAGCTCCGGATTCTTGCTGTGTGTCGTCACGCCCATGAAGGAGTCGCCCTGTACGATCACGCGGAACGGATCACTGGAGGTATCTCTGACCGGAAGATAGAAGGTTCCCAGCTCTGAATAGTCATCCGTACCGGACTGGATGTTCTGTAATCCCCAGTCTCCGAGAGCCAGGATGGCCGCTTTCTTCTGTGCAAACAGCGCGGTTACCTGATCGTTGCCCATGCCCAGAGGATCTTTTCCGAACACGTCCATATTGAAGAGCTCATTGACCTTCGTATAGGCCTTGTTGATATCCGTCCCCTCTGCGAACGGCGCGTCGGATTTGGCCATATCGTTCCAGTTCTGGCCGTTGCCGCCCTCTAACGCAGGCATAAATTCCATATAAGGATAATCCGGCCATTCATCCTTCGCACCGAGGGCGATCGCCATGAAATCCGGGTTGTCTTTTCCGTAGTAATCCTGAAGCGTCTGCGCCGTCTGCTCAAATTCGCTCCATGTAGTCGGCACCGTCACGCCCGCTTCCTTAAACATGTCTTTCCAGTAAAATACGTATTCGTAGCCTGCTGTAAGCGGAACGCCCAGGATCTTGCCGTCTAAGGCATAGCCTGCTGCCAGTTCGTTATTCTTCGTGGCCTCCAGATCCGATAAATCAACGAGATAATCTTTGAATCTCGACAGTGTGAACGGTTTGTTAAACATGACATCCGGAAGCTGGTTGGCGGAAGTACGCATCTTCATGGCGTTCCAGTACTCGGAATCGTCCTTGATCTTCTCCACTTCGATTTCCGCATCCGGATACTTCTCCTGGAACTTGCCTACCATATCGTTCTGATCAATATAGTCCATCAGGTTGTTGTCCCAGATGGCAAATACCAGATTTCCCTTTAAATCCGCCCCGGCCGCCTCCGTATCGGGAGCCGCTGTTGTATCCGTCTGTCCGCCCGCCGTAGTGGCCGCGTCAGCCGCAGGTGTCTTTTCTGTCTCCTTCGAAGCCGTGGCTGAACAGCCTGTCGCCGCTCCCACCACCATCGCCGCGCAAAGTCCTAATGCCGCAATCTGTTTCTTCATGTTTCTTACCTCCCTTAGTTTGTTGATGGTTCAAGTTTACCATTTTCATCCACGCATCTCCATGAACTAAGGTTTGAAAACTTGATATATCGTTAGGTCTTTTATTTCCGGTATGCTCCCGGGCTGACCTGACAGATCTTTTTGAATACTCTCGTAAAATGTTCCACACTGTTATACCCCACACTCTGGCTGATCTCATAAATTTTCAAATCGGTCTGCTCCATCAGCTCCCTGGCCTTCCGGATCCGCACCTCGGTTAAGTAGTTGCTGAAGGTCATTCCCTCCTCCTTTGTAAACCGGGAGCTGAAGTATTTCTCATTTACCCCCACATAGCCGGCCACACTTCCCAGCGTCAGCTCCGGGTTGGAGTAATTATCCATTATAAAGCGCTTTGCCCTGCTCATCATATCCGCCTGGCGCCGGTCATTCTGATGAGCCGCATAATCCATCACCCAGCGGAAATAATTGTTAAGCCACAGTTCCAGACTCCCCATCTCCTCCAGCCGGCCGATTTTCTCGTAATAATTCACCTTTTCCGCAAAAAGGGCTCCGATATCGTCGTGACTCTCGTTCAGGAGCCAAGCCAGATTACAGATGAGGCAGAGGATCTCCTTCTTTGCCGAAGAAAGCCCGCTCCCGTAGAAAACTGCGATCAGCTTCTGCTTCTCCTCCGAAACCGTCATCTCATCCGCGGTCAGAAGCCCTGCTGCCAGACGCTTATACCGGCTGAAGGAATTCCTTGCCTCTAAGTAGTCCACGCTGTCCTTCTCCCACGGGCTGCACACTGCCGCTCTCCCCTTCAGCCAGTGGAGAGAGAGCCAGCCCCCGGCTTCCTCGAACCTGGAGAGAAAATCCCCCGCTCCGCTTCCTCTGGTGCTGATTCCCGCTGAGACGGGAAGATTTAAGAAATTATTCCAGACACTGCACAGCTGTCTGCAGGTAGAAACCGCATTATCCTGATACTGTCCCGCATCCAGAATCCGGTAGAGCATCACGTAACGCGACGGAGATATCGTCCCCAGCACACACCGGGAGACCACCCGCGGAATCTGAGCCGCAAACTCCAGCAGAGGCCTGATCAGCTTTCCTTCAAAATCCCCGGCAAATCTCCCGGCATGCTTCTGAAATTCATCGATTTCAAACTGCACGACCAGATACTCCCCTGCCAGGAATTCCTCATCCAGTTCGCACTTTCCCATGGCCATGGCGGCCAGACGCTCAGAATCCGATATTTTTTCCCTGCTTTCCTCCGCGCTGTTCTGCCTTCCGGTCTCTTCTTCACTCTCCCACTCTCCGTTCAGACCTTCCAGCATATTTTTCAGCAGTTCTCCGTTTAAATCGGCCTTAAGCAGATAGTCGCAGGCGCCGAGCCGGAAGGCGTCCCGCACCAGCTTAAAATCATCGTATCCGCTGAGGACCAGAACCTTCGGCATAACATCAAAACGGCTGACCGCCTCCAAAAGCCCAATCCCGTCGAGAACCGGCATCTTCATATCGCTGATAATCAAATCCACCGTATGATTCTTTAAATACTGAAGCGCCGCTTCCCCGTGGATGGCGTCTGCCGCAATCTGAAACCCCAGCTCCTCCCAGTTAATGAGAGAGCGAAGGGTAATTCGGATTATCGTGTCGTCATCTACAATTAATACCTTCCTCATATTAATCCCTCCCAGCCGCCGGAATCCGCAGAACCGTCTCCGTATACCTTCCAACTTCACTCCGTATCTGAAGTGTGCATTCATCTCCGTAGTTCAAAACAAGACGCGTATTGACGTTCGTCACTCCGATGCTTACGTAGTCTTCATTTTCCGCAGTCTCGTTCGACAGCAGACGGCGGATTTCCTCCTCTGTCATCCCTTTTCCGTTGTCGCGGACCGTGATGTACAGATATTGATCCTCAAGACGGGCCTTCACCGTAATTTTCCCCAGTTCCTCTTCCTGCCCGGAGAATCCGTGGACGATGGAGTTCTCCACAATCGGCTGGAGAATCAGCCGGGGAACCATACAGCTTCCGCAGCCTTCCCCGATTTCATATTCGATCTCAAAACCGTCGGAATATCGGATCTTCATGAGATAGATAAAGCCATCCAGCACTTCCAGCTCCTCATCCAGAGTATAAAAGCCCACATTGCTCCGGAACGAACAGGACAATATCTTAATCAGCGCCTCTGCCATCCTGGCGATCGCCTCATACCTGGACACCTGTGCGATAAATCGGATGGAATTTAAGGAATTTACCAGAAAATGCGGATTGATCTGCGACTGCAGTGCCCGGATCTCCGCCTCGTGTTTCTTCTGCTGTTCCTCTTCGTTCTCCTGCATCAGCTGCTTCAGCCGCCTCGTCATACGGTTGAAGGAATGAATCATGACACGGAGTTCAGCCTGTCCCACCGGAACCACATGGACATCCAGCCTGCCCTCCTCCACCAGTCTCATCCCTTCCACGGTGTTGTGGATAGGATCGATGATATTCTTTAAAAAGTAACTGGAAAACAGATAGAACAATCCGAATAAGACGACCGTTACCGCCACGATCACAGCGGCTATCCGGGTAAAATCCCGGGTCAGCAGCTCGGAATCGACCACGCTGACGGCAAGGAGCCCCGTTACCGGTTCCTCGGAGATGACATATACGTAATTCTTACCGTCCAGCTTATGGTGCAGTTCTGTCTCTCCTCCCGAGATAATCTCCGGAATGAAGAAGCGCATGCCGTCGTTGACGTCAAACACCGGAGTCCCATCCGGATTTAAGAGCATGGTAACCCCCAGCAGCTTCTCCTTGTTGTACTCCTTTATTAAGTTTCCGGTCTGGGACGATACAAAAAGAGCCGCCATCTCCACCACATTATCGCGGTCCACGTCGATCCCCGGGGAAAGTCCCGCCACTATGGTCAGCATGTGGGCTTTTCGCGAGGCCGTAACGTTTCTGTCGTAAAAGCCGACTTTCACCATATTTTTATCGTTCAGGGCCTGCTGGTACCAGGACGCGGCCTTGATCTCCTCGTCCGGCAGAATGATATCGTCCTTCATATAGGTAGATTCCCCATCCTTCATATAAAAGACGGCAGATAAAATATCCTGTACCGGAACCATGGCGAAGTTAAAGGACTCCGATAACATACGCGCCGCACTGTACCGTTTCGTAAAGTCCTGCGTATCGGTCATCGCCGCAATTTTCATGATTTCATTGTCATTGACATAGACGAAATGGGACAGCCGCAGGGAGACGTCCTTCACCTCACCGCCCAGAGTGGCTATGATATTGTCCTGGGCGCGTTTAATGCTGCGGGTTGCAGAATCGATCATCATCGTACGGATGATGGCGATAGAAATGATGATGATAAGCAGAATAGGGATGACAATAAGGGCGAGAAACGTGTGATAATAAGAAGCCTTCAGATTCTTCTTTTTATTCAGCCACATCATTTCCCGCCCTCCGGTTCTGCCAAATTTGTAAATAGTATTTCATATTATACAACAGCAAAATCATAAAATCAATAAAACGGCTGGTATTTGTATGCCTTCTTCCTTAACCATGCCTGAGGATTAATCCGCCTTCACAAACGTCTCAATCCTCGTCTCAATCCGTATCTTCTCCCCCCTGCGAATCCTGTACGCAACCCGGGTCTTTGACACCCCTAACTATAAAAATCAGCGTGTAAGCCAGTAATGACTTATATTTTTTTGTCAACTTTATTGTTTTTATATATAGGCTTTTTGGTCTTTTTGTGGTATACTATTTAGATAGAGGTGATCATTATGAAGGTTAGCATATCAAAGTCTAAGAACGCAGAGTCTTTCTATATTAAGCAGTCTTATATTGACGGAAATGGAAAATCTACATCAAGAACCATACGAAAGCTCGGTACATTAAAAGATTTATTAGCGGAGCACGGCCCTACCCGTGAGGATGTCATGAAATGGGCTAAGGAACAGGCACGTATCGAAACGGAACGGTATGAACTGGAAAAAGAAAGTCATTGTATCCCCATTGTATTTCACCCTAACCGGAAGATTCCTCATGGGCAGAGGCGCAACTTTCAAGGCGGCTACCTCTTCTTACAGTCCATTTACTACGAATTAGGGCTAAACCGGATCTGCAGAAAAATACGGGACAAACATCACTATACCTATGATCTGAATGCGATCCTGTCCGATCTGATCTATACAAGGGTGTTAGATCCTGGCAGCAAGCGGTCCTCCTATGAAGCTGCCAAAGGATTTTTAGAGGCACCTGCCTATGAACTGCACGATGTCTACCGGGCTTTGACTGTTCTTTCTGAGGAATGTGATCTTATTCAGGCAGAGGTCTATAAGAATTCAAAATCCATTCTGGAACGGAATGACCGGGTTCTCTATTATGACTGTACGAACTTTTACTTTGAGATCGAACAGGAGGACGGCAATAAAAAGTACGGGAAAAGTAAAGAGCATCGTCCCAATCCGATTGTACAAATGGGACTTTTTACGGATGGAGACGGGATCCCCCTGGCCTTCCGTCTGTTTCCGGGGAATGAGAACGAACAAAAGTCCTTAAAGCCTCTTGAAAAAAAGGTCATTGAGGAGTTTGGCTGTGAACGGTTTATCTTCTGCTCAGATGCCGGTTTAGGCTCAGAAAACAACCGGCTCTATAACCACACCAGGAACCGTTCTTATATCATCACACAGTCGATAAAAAAACTTCCGGTGGAATACAGGGAACTGGCGCTTAACCGCAAAAGATTCCGAAGGCTTTCCGACAACCGGCTCACAGACCTTGATACGATCACGGAAAAGGATTCTGATGAGCTTTTCTATAAAGAAGAGCCATACAGCACCAGGAAAATGGAGCACCGGCTCCTGATCACCTATTCCCCCAAGTATGCCGCCTACCAGAGGGAAGTCAGAGAAAAACAGGTGGAGCGGGCAAAAGCCATGCTTGCAGATGGAAATCATAAAAAAACAGGGAAGAATCCAAATGATCCCGCAAGATTCATTGGTAAATCAGCAGTTACGAAAGATGGGGAGAGCGCAGACATCCGGTATGTTCTGGATGAACAAAAGATTGTGGAGGAGGCAAGGTATGACGGCCTTTATGCCGTCTGCACGGATTTATTTGAAGATGATCCGGGAGAGATCCTAAAGGTAAGTGAACGCAGATGGCAGATAGAGACCTGTTTTCGGATCATGAAGACGGATTTTTCCGCAAGACCTGTATATGTACAAAGAGAAGACCGCATCAAGGCCCACTTTCTCATCTGTTTTTTGGCATTACTCGTTTACCGGTGTTTGGAGAACAAGCTTAATAAGCGGTACAGCTGTGAGGAAATCGTTTCTGCCCTAAAAGGATTTGCCTTTGCGGATGTGCAGGGACAAGGTTTTATCCCTATATACGAATCCACGAACTTGACAGATGAACTGCACAAAATAAGCGGTTTTGAAACCGACTATGAATTCCTCACCAAAAGCAGGATGAGAGAGATCCAGAAATTGAGCAAAAAGAAGACAAGCTAGTTAAAATTTATAACGTTTCCCAGAAGCAAGAAAAAGACTATATATCAAAACGAAACAACACCGCTGTAAAACCCTGATAGAATGGGCATTATAGCGGTGTTTTGTTAAAAAGACTGTCAAAGACGGGATTATACAACAGCAAAATCATAAAATCAATAAAACGGCTGGTATTTGTATGCCTTCTTCCTTAACCATGCCTGAGGATTAATCCGCCTTCACAAACGTCTCAATCCTCGTCTCAATCCGTATCTTCTCCCCCCTGCGAATCCTGTACGCAACCGCAGGAATGGAGGCGTTCGCATAGAGCACATTCGTATTGGGATCGGCCCCGATCACGACGCCGGCAGCCTCCGGCCCCTCGCCGGATACGGTACAGCCCTGTTTCTCCCAGGACACGGAGGCGGTCTTTCCTTCCGCTGACTCTCCATACCCTTCTGTAAACTTCTCCACAGCAAAGCCGCAGTCATAGGCAGTACAGTCGTAATCACTCTCCACCTCGTGGATTCTCATGTGTCCGTACTCCGTCGGTATCACCACCGAGGTCACTCTGATTCCCGGAAACGCCTGCCAGTCGCTGACCACCCGGTCCGCAAAGATATGATAGGATTCGCTTACCTTCCTGACAAACACGTAATCGTCGCCGTCGATTACGAAAGCCAGCGCGGAATCCGGCGCATTCTCATGAAGCACGATCTGGCTGCGGGCCACGGAAAATCCAAATTTCGTGGAATATGCAAATTTAGAGTATTTTTCCGGCACATGGCCGTGACCGTATTTTTCACATACACCGGCCGGATAAGCGGTCACATCCCTTCCGCGCCGCTGCACGATCATATTGGCCTGAGGCATCATTTTCACCTCTGCCAGAGCAGGAAGCGGCGCCGCTTCCACGCTCCAGAACGGATGCTCATCCGGCAGCGCCAGGCACAGAAGCGTCTTCATTCCCCAGTACGGCGACCCCGGCGCATTGTAGCGCTCTGCCATAATCAGGTTTGGATACGCGTAGCCGATGGTCAGCACGCCGTCCCGGTCGAAGATCTTCTGCCCGCACCACCAGTTCAAATGGCGGGCGAGAATTCCCTTTACCACAGCCACAGGAATCTCATCAAGACCTGCGAACACATAGGCTGACCAGAATGCCGCCTCACCGAACCGGTAGGACAGGCTCCTTCCATAAGGAAGCGCCGCCCCATCCTCATCGAACCAGTAGATAAAATCCCCGGCAAAGATTTCAGCCCGTTCCTTAAACCGTGCGCATCGTTCCGGGTCCTCATCAGCCATTGCCACGGAATACAGAAGTCCATAGTAATGCATGGCAAATGAGATATAATAATCCTTCTGTCCCGACGCTCCATCCCGGTACCAGCCGTCTTCCAGATAGTAGCTTTCGATCTTATCCAGACCGGACTGCAGATTTTTCGCGTCATAGCGGCAGCCGTTCTTCTTAAGCGCCACATTGACCAGAATCATAAAAAACTGCCAGTTGCAGTCCGGTATGATATGCCCGTTGATGCCGTAAAGCCAGTCTGCCAGGTGGTTCTGTCCCTCCTCGCCAAGTGGTTCCCAGACCTTTTCCGGCGTAAAGATCATTCCGCTCGCGATGGCCGCCATTTCCACGAACCGCTGGTCGTAATCCGTAAAGCCGCCCCAGTATTCCGGGTGATCCGGATCGGTTCCGTTCTTAAGTCCCTTCTGGTAAAGTTCCTCAAAGCCGTCTCCTCCGCCCTTCCAGAAGGGAACCAGAGCCCACAGCGGCCGGGAAAATGCTTCCATCTCGATGCTGACCTCCGGATAAGTTACTCCGCTGTCTCCCAGATGCAGCCTGGCTCCGCCCTCGCTGTACAGTGGTTTTAAAGGATTCAGAACGGAAAACATCCAGTCCCGGAAATCCTGTTTTGTCTCTAATCTCATGTTCCTTCCGCCTCCTCTACCAGTATGGATTCCAATCCTTCGAAAGTCTCGTCAGCGCTTCCATATAGAAGTAATCGCCCCAGATGTTACACTCGTCGACTCCCTCCGGAGTACACGTATTATATGGAGATTTCTTGGAGTAAGTACTGTGCAGGACCAGTCCGTTCGACTCCTCCGGGCTTTTAACCGCGTAGTTCTCCACGACTGACTTCATTATTTTCTCAGCAAGGGAGGTGTAGTATTTTGCATCCTCGTCCTTTAAGTATCTGGCCATTTCCAGCATTCCGCAGGCGGCAATGGAGGCAGAGGAAGAATCCCGGGGCTCACCGGAACCGTCTCCGAATTCCAGATCCCAGTAGGGCACAAGATCCTCCGGCAGATGATCCAGAAAATATCCCGTTACATGCTTAAAATCGTCGATATACTCTTCCCGCTTCGTGTAGCGGTAAGCCATCGCCGTACCGTAGACTCCCCACGCCTGGCCTCTCGCCCACGCGGAGCCATCCCGGTACCCCTGGCAGGTCGCCCCGTGATCGGGTTCCCCGGTCTCCATATTCATGAAAAAGGTATGCCATGTGGAATAGTCCTCACGGATGACATTGGCGATCGCCGTATGGATATGCTTCTCTGCGATATCCCGGTATTTTTCGTCGCCGGTCTCCTCCGATGCCCAGTAGAGCAGAGGCAGATTCAGCAGACAGTCGATGATAAACCGGTAATTCTCCGGCTGATCCATCGGTCCCCACGCCTGAATAAATTCTCCCGTCGGATGGTATCTGGTGATCAGCTGATCCGCCGCCATAACGGCCGCCTTTTTTCCCTGTTCACTTCCAATCAGCTTATATCCTGCGACGCAGGAAGGGCTGTAGAGGAAGCCCATGTCATGGTGATCCACATCCTGCTTCCTCTCTATTCGCTGATAAAAGCTGTCGATCTGAATCTCTCCCGCCTGCTTCAGTGTCTCATCCCCGCTCCATTCATAGGCCAGCCAGATCTGGCCGGTCCAGAAGCCCGTCGTCCAGTTGACATTGGGAGTCGGCCTGTAGAACCCCTCCTCACTGTACGCCTTCTTAAAGGAATGCGTAAATTCTTTTAGATTTTCCTTCACCTGTCCTGCGGCAAAATCCATGGCCTGACGGCACGCCTCTTTAGACAGCTCATTCTTTTCCTTCAGACGCCTGATGGTCTCCTCTTTCATATTCCAAAACCTCCTTGTAATAGTTCTGCATCAGATAAAACGCCGGTTTTTTCCGGCTCCTGTCCTCTGTCATCAGTCCCTTGATGTTATATCCCTTCTGGTACTTTCCCAGCCGCTTCGGCGTCCGGAAATCAAACAGAATCCAGGGCGTCGTTCCCTGAATATACGGAATCTTCCGGAACATGGCAATCTGATTTTCATAAATCTCCATCTGTTCTTTTACAGATCCCCTGACACACCCCGCACTGCTGCCAGCTGTCACTCCGCTTCCAGCCCGTTCTTCCTCGCCGCCTTCCTCAGCCGCAAATGCTCCGTCAGCGCCGAATTCGCTGATGATAACCGGCTTTTCCGGCGCAGACTGTTCCAGTATGGTGCCCAGCTTGCTGTAATCGGGATCGTACCAGCCGTAATACTCGTTGAGGCCGATCACATCCAGATGTGCCTCCAGCCTGTCCGCGATCCGCAGGTTCACAGTGTCCACCAGACAGGCCGCGGAAATCAGTCTGGACGGATCAGATTTTCTCGCATACTCCGCCAGATCCGCCATAAAACGGTACCGCTCATCCGTATCCGGATTCTCATTTCCAACCGACCAGATGATGACGCTGGCCCGGTTTGCATCCCGCTTCATCATCTCGCCCAGCTGGCTCTTCGCCTGCTTCCATGTATCCGGATTTGCAAAATCGATCCACCAGTACACGGGGATTTCCTCCCACAGAAGAAGGCCCTCTTCGTCGGCCAGCCGCGCCGCCCATTCGGTGTGGGGATAGTGGGCCAGACGGACGAAGTTGCAGTTCATCTCTTTTGCCAGGCAAAACGCCTCCCGTATCTCAGCCTTTGTGACCGCCTTTCCGTGATCCTTGGAATCCTCATGAAGACAGACGCCTCGCAGAAACAGCGGCCTTCCGTTTAAAAGGATGGAACGCCCCTCCGTCTCAATGGTCCGAAAGCCAACGCGGTCCGTGATCTGGTCGATAGCCCGGTTCTCCCCGTCATACAGCGTAAGCACGACGGTATAGAGCCTCGGATGTTCAGGACTCCACAGCTCCAGCTCCGGAACCTTCAGTTTTAGGCACCCCGTACCGTCGGAGTTAAAATCCATGATTTCACAGACTCCAATCTCAGGTATTTCAAAAAATGCGCTGAAATCAGAAAAACTGCTTCCGGCCGCCCCTTCCGCCGTAGCTTCCACCGTAATTTCCCGTCCCCGCCTGCCGCTCAGTCCCACCTTCATATCCTGAATAAAAAACTCAGGAAGACGGACGAGAGACACACTCCTGTAGATTCCTCCATACGGGAACCAGTCCGTGTTGAGAGACGGCACATCCGCCTGATGCCTGGTCCCATCCGCCACGACAATCAGCCGGTTGTCCCCGCCTTCCCTCAGATTCTTTGTCGCCTCCACGCAAAAAGGCGTGGAACCGCCTCTGTGAACGCCCAGGAAACAGCCGTTTAAGAACACCCGCGCCTCGCCGGCCACCGCTCCGAACCTTATAAATACCCGCTCATGTTCCCGTCTCTCATAAGAAAACCGGCGGCTGTAAACCGCCGGTCCCTCATAGTAAAAATATTCCGGTTTTGCGAGATTGAAGACGCCCGGAACCGGTACGGTTTCCCAGTCGTCAAATGCATAGTCGAGGGGCACCGTACGTCCTTCCTCATTCGTTTTCTCCTCCAGGTACCATTTGGCCCGAAGGCAGTTATCATACAGATCGGGTGAGAAGTTCCAGAGTCCATCCAGGCTCTCTTCCGTTCTCCCACCCTGCATAATCAGGCTTTCCGCCCCGATTAAGGGAGCGGAATAAGCGTTTTTGTATGCCTCATTATGAATATTATCCACGAAATTTTTGATCTCTTCCATCGAAACCGGTCCTTTCCTGATCAGCCCTTTACGCCAGTCGCCGCGATGCCTTCCACAAAGTACTGCTGCAGTGCCAGGAACACGATCAGCACCGGAATTAAGGACAGTACGGAGGCCGCCATAATCAGTCCGTATTCTGAGCTGTACTGGCTTAAGAACATCTTCAATCCCAGCTGAAGCGTCTTCTTGGCTTCCGTTTTCAAATAAATGAGCGGCCCTAAAAAGTCATTCCAGGTATTGACAAACGTGAAGATCGTCAGTGTGGAGAGCGCAGGCTTGGAAAGCAGCAGCATGATCTTTGCCCAGATCTGATACTCATTCATACCATCGATTCTGGCCGCCTCGCAGAGTTCATCCGGGATTCCCTGGTAGAACTGTCTCATCATGAACACGCCAAAGGCAGAGAATGCCTGGAGGCAGATGATTGCCAGATGCGTATCGTTCAGCCCGAAGCGCCTCATCATCATGAACTGCGGAACCATGTATACCTGCCACGGTACGGCGATCGTTGCGATATAGGCCAGGAACAGGGCATTTTTATGTTTGAAATTCAGCTTTGCAAACGCATAGGCTGCGAAGCTGCTGGTCAGCAGCTGCAGGCATGTAACGATTAATGTGATCTTGATCGTATTTAAAACGAATTTCATGAGCGGAATCTTCGTCCAGATGTCTATGTAGTTTCTCCATCTCGGATTCTCCGGTATCCACTGAATCGGGAAAATAAATACGTCCTTGTCTAACTTTAATGAGGCAGACAGCATCCATGCAAACGGTACCAGCATCAGAAATGCAAGGGCAATTAAGACTGCATAGAGGATAACCCGGCTGATTTTATAATTTGTGCTTTGTACTTTCATCTCTCTTCCTGCCCTCCTTAATTCGCATACTTCTTCTCACCACGGAACTGAATCAGCGTGATGACAAGGACCATCAGGAACAATACCATGGCAACCGCGCTGGCGTAACCCAGATTCCAGTTACGGAACGCTTCCTCGTAAATATGGTAGACGAGAACCATGGCCGAGGTGCTGACGACACCGTTGGAACCGCCGGCCAGCATGTATACGATATCGTAAACCTTGAAACAGTTAATCGTTAAAATAATCGTGACGAAGAACGTCGTCGGCTGCAGCTGCGGCCATGTGATATAGCGGAAACGCTGAAGAGAATTTGCGCCGTCTAAGCTGGCCGCCTCATAGAGCTCGGCGTTAATTCCCTGTAAACCTGCTAAATAGATGACCATGTAATAGCCCATGTTCTTCCACACGGAAAACAGCACGATGGTGAACATGACCCAGTGGGGGTCGGCCGCCCATTTCGGCAGGCTCTTGGCAGATACGCCCAGCTGATATAAAATCATGTTGACGGGACCGCTCTTCTGGGGACTGAAAAGCATGTTCCATACGGCAGCCACGGCCACCAGCGACGCTACGTAGGGGAAGAAGCTGACGGTACGGAAGAAATTCCGTCCCTTTACCTTCTGATTTAACAGGACTGCAAGTCCCAGCGCACAGGCCAGCGTAAACGGCACCGTCGCGAGACAGTAGACGATCGTATTGACAAAGGAAGCCCGGAATCTGGCGTTCCCAACCATCTGTACAAAGTTCTTAATTCCGGCAAACTCCATGGGGCTGTTCCCATCCCACTTCATAAACGCCAGTACAAAAGCAAAGATAATCGGTCCCAGGGTAAATACCGCAAATCCGATGAAGTTGGGGGCGATAAAGGAATATGCCACCATGTTTCTCTTTTCCTGTCTGGTAAACCGTTCTCCCGTGCGAACCTTCTTAATTTTCTCTTCTGTCGTCTCAATCTGAGAGATCAGCTTGTTTCTCTTATGTGACTGTTCTGTATTTTTAAGCTCACGCTCCAGAGCCTCACGCTTTGTGAGCAGCGCGGCAATTTTTTCGTTTTTCTGTGTTTCCGTTAATGTCTTAGCCACCGGCTTTTCCTCCTTTTCCTATTTACCATTCCGTGATTCGATTTCCAATTCAGAGGGGATTCTTTAAATGAGGCGGGCTTTTATTCTGCCCGCCTCGTGATGTAGCCTGATTGTCGTCTGCGCTTTTTATTCAGCCAGGATAGCGCTTACCTGCTCATCCATCTGTGTGATTCCGTCATCGACAGAGATGCTTCCTGTCATGATTGCATCATGTGCTTCGTTCAGTGCGGTCTCAATCTCAGAGCTCTTCGGATGTACCGGCATTTCCAGATACAGATTTGCAGTATTTAAAGCGTCTACACTGGTGTCGTCATCCTTCGGGAAACCTTCTGTTGCAGATACCAGGTTCGCTACCTCGTCTGTCATAACAGCCGGGATTGTTCCGGTTGCTGCCAAAACTTCCGCTCCCTCTGCTCCGCTTACGAAGTTTACAAACTCCCAGGCCAGATCTTTATGAGGTGCGTTGGTCGGGATTGCGAGAGAGGTGATGGTTGCCAGTGTGGAACCGGCCTCTACACCGTCAGCATGAGGATACTTTGCAATTCCCCAGTTTGTGCAGTCTGTGTACTCGCCTGTTTTGATCTTCTCGATCAGTGTGGAGATGAACCAGGTTCCCATGTTCATCATCGCTACGTTGCCCTGGGCAAATGCGCCGGAGTAATGAAGGCCGCTGGTCTTTAAAGTTGCGTAATCCTGGCATACGCCGTCTTCCTGCTCTGCAAGAACCATGTCGTAGTATGGCTTTAAGAACTCATACTTTCCGTCCAGAATCGTATTCTTTCCATCCAGGATACCGAACAGCTGAACGGCAGATCTCCATGTGTGGTAGTGAGCGCCGTATACTTCCTGGCCTGGGGTGTCAACGGTTACGGATCTTGCCAGCTTGTCATACTCATCGAATGTCATGTCGTTGGTAGGATAGGCAACTCCGGCCTTATCAAACACGTCCTTGTTGTAGAACAGCACCCAGAAGTCATTTCTGAATGGAAGCTCGTATAACTTGCCGTCTACCGTGATCTGATCAGTCAGTCCCTTGTACTGAGCCAGGTCGACGCCTGAGTCTGCTATGTAGCTGTCAAGCGGCTCCAGCACGCCCTTGTTCACCAGGGTCATGTATCCCGGAACATCCTTTACGGTTACTACGTCGAAGTCGGAGCCATTTCCCGTAAGCTCTGTGGCCAGTACGGTCTGGTAATCGGTGGATCCCAAGTCTACCATTTCAATGGTAACATCCGGGTGGGCCTTCTCGAACTCGTCGATAAGCGGCTGATAGTAGGTCGTGGAGCTGATATCCCAGACAGACCATTTAAGGGTTGTCTTATCTCCTGAAGCCGCAGCCGTCGTATCCGCCGGTGCCTCTGCCTTCGCAGTTGTCTCCGCTGTTGTTCCTTCCGGTGCAGCTGTTGTTTCCTTGCTTCCGCTTCCGCAGCCCGCCAGTGTGGTAACCACCATCGCTCCTGCAAGTGCGAGACTTAATGCTCTTTTTTTCATTGTATTCCCTCCTGATTTGAATTTGGTAAATAGTTCAGCCATGCATCTTCTTGTTTTCAAAAAGCATGAAAACAAGAAGCCCGGGCGTTCCGCCCTATGTCAGTTTGAACAAAAAAGTGCTTATGCAAGCAAGCTTTCAACACACTTTTCCGTCCAAACTGCCGCATGGCTGAACTGTTAACTAAATTATAACCGGATCACCGGCGGAAAAGAATGGATTTTATCTCATAAAATATTCATTATTTATTCACAATTATTTCATAGCCCCCTTGGCAATGTACTTTTTTACGATTAATAATACAATTTCTCTATTGTATACATATTGCATTGTTTTTCGTAAAGTACTATTCTGTTTTTCATTGACAATTTACAATAAATAGTCTAATTTTGTATATAGAAATCTGCAGAGAGAGGAACTCATCCTTATGATAAAGAAATTTTTTCCCAGTTCGATCCGTGGAAAAATCATGGCCGTAACAGCTGCAATCACGGTTCTGATTGCCGTCATCACCATGGCGGTCTGCTACTCCGTGTTCCAGTCTTTTCTAATGAAAAACCAGATTCAGTCCACGGAATTCAACCTTTCCGTCATCAGCGGCAACATGGCGGAGGATATGAAGGAGATTGTCACGTTCACCAAATGGTGCTGCTCCAACAGCGAGGTCGGCCACTATCTGGAGCGGCTGAAGGACCAGCCGAAGCTCCCGACGGCTTCCAAAGACACGGAGGGGCTGCGGCCGCTGGCCCTGTCCGCCTATAAAAGGCTGAATGAGGAATACATAACCTCCGGGAGCGCCGGCGGAAAGAAATATATGGCCCGCGTCATCATCTCCACCCCAAACACCGGCAACTTCCTGCAGTCGATGACCAGCGCCAACTACTCCAGCTCCTTCGACGCAGCGCGGGTCAGCAGCAGCAGCTTTTTTGCGCCCCTGCTGGAAAGCTCCGACTTTCGATGGATCGGAGTGGTGGATGATCCGATCTCCAATGCCAATCATGAAAAGATCATTCCCATCGTACGGCCCGTATACGATGAATACAGCCTGGAGGTCATCGGCTGGACCTATGTGGAGGTCTCCTCCCGCCTGTTTACGGACTACCTGGCGTCCTACCCCCAGGCCGACGACAGCCAGCTGTTTTTGACGATCGGTGATAAAACGTACGGTTCCTCCAGGCGCACCTGGGACGATCCCTCCATGCCCTATACCGATTTTAAGCCTGTGACCGGCACTGCCACGCTGGATCCCGGAACACAGGTATTTTCCGTGGTCTCACCGGAAGGGGAAAAGCGGATGCTGGTCCGGCGGCCTGTCGAGGTGGAAGGGAGTGACGGCTGGTATCTGTCTCAGGTTTTATCCCGGCAGCAGTTTAACCAGCAGCGTATGGTTTACCTCCTGCTGATCGTCGGGATCAGTGCGGCCATCATCTCCCTCGGCTGTCTGCTGACCGTTCTTTTAAATAAGATCATCAGCCAGCCCATCAAACGGCTCAGCTTAAAGATTGATGCCATCGCGGACGGGGATTTCTCCAGGGACAGCGAGATCGAATGGAACCACGAACTGGGCTCCATCGGACGCGGTATCAACAATATGTCGGAGAACATCGTCACCCTGATGGATAAGCGGGTATCAGACGAAAAACAGAAAAAAGATCTGGAATACCAGATTCTGCAAAGCCAGATCAATCCGCATTTCCTCTATAATACACTGAATTCCATCAAATGGATGGCCACGATCCAGAATGCCACCGGCATCGCTGACATGACGACGGCCCTGGCCAGACTGTTAAAGAATGTTTCCAAGGGAACCTCCTCCATGGTCACACTGCGGGAGGAGCTGGATCTGGTCAAGGATTATTTTCTGATTCAGCAGTACCGGTACGGCGGAAGCATCACCATGGACTACCACATCGAATCGGACGAGCTCTACGACTGTGAGATCCACCGCTTCACGCTCCAGCCAATCATTGAGAACGCGCTGTTCCACGGAATCGAACCGAAGGGAACCGCAGGAGCCATCACGGTATCCGTAACGTCCGATACCATGAATGGAAAGAAAGTGCTGAAAATCAGCGTGACTGACAACGGAGTCGGTATGACCGGAGAAACCATCGAGGCCGTGCTTCACGAGGAGGACAGCTCCGGCAAAAACAAGACTGATTTCTTCCGCCATGTAGGGATCAGCAACGTAAACCGGAGAATTCAATACGATTTCGGACCGGAATACGGAATCACCATTGTCAGCGAACCGGGTGTCTACACGACCATGACAATTGTGCGCCCTTATAAGATAAAGGAGACATTATGATAAAATTACTGATTGTAGATGATGAGCCTCTGGTTCAGATCGGGATCAAATCCATGATAAACTGGGAGGAGTACGGCATCGAGGTCTGCGGTACCGCCATGAACGGCGCCAATGCCCTGGAGCTGATTGAAGAATACTCCCCGGAGATTGTAATCACCGACATCCGCATGCCGATCATGAACGGGCTGGAGCTTGCAAAAACCTGCCGTGAAAAATACGGCAGGATCCCCCTGTTCATCTTTCTGACCAGCTATGAGGAATTCCAGCTGATCAAGGAGGCCATGACCTATGAGGCCGTCGATTACTTAATCAAGCTGGAACTGAGTGCCTCCTCCCTGGCAGATGCCGTGAAGAAGGCGAAAAACCGGCTGGAAAACCTTCAGGCCGTTGTCAAAGCCAAAGACCCCGGCCGCCCTCTGCTTCAGAGCTACTACGACAAATTCATCCTTCGCCTGCTGCACAACCTCTTCGATTCGGAAGAACAGTTCCTCCTTCAGGCAAAGGATTTAAAACTGGCCTTTACGGATGCCTGCTACTGCGCCGCCCTGTTTGAAATTCGGGAGGAAGCTCATGCAGCCATGGACCACACAAAGCTTATGAATCTCTGCAGCAGCACATTTTCCATGGCCCGGGACATTTTGAACAAACACCTTCCCTGTTACGCCATCTCTCTGGACATGAAGCATTTTGCCGTGATTTTCCACGCGGCGAAGCAGGAGGACGGAAACGCCGCACAGCTTCAGAGCGCAGTCAAAAATGCAGTGGAGATGGTCCATAATTACTTTAACGTCACCGTGCTGGCCGGAATCGGCACCCCGGTGGAACAGCCCTTAAAGATCTGCGAATCCTATCAGGACGCGCGGCAGGCCTTCGGACGGGCAACCACCACGGCTCCCATCATCCAGTTTTCCCAGGATGACACCGAGTCCGTCAAAAACGCGTTCAACATCGCCGTGTTTAAAAACGATATCACCAAGGCCTTCGACGAATTCGACACCGATGTCCTCTACCGGACGCTCTCCGAGATCATCGAACTGTTTAAAGCCCATCCGCTCCGTTTCCTTCAGGCCGTGGACGGAGCCTGCAACATTCTCTACCTGGCGCTCTCCCTGCTGCCCGACGGCGAGGAAAACATGATGGAGATCTTCTCCTCCTACAGCGACGGATACCGCTCCATCTACCGTTTTACCAGCGTGGACCAGATCATTGAATGGATGATGATCCTGCGCGACGGATTGTGCGAGGTACTAAAATCCAAGAGAAAGACGTACAAGGCTCACGTCATCACAAATGTGCAGAAATACATAGGCAGCCATGTAAATGAACGCCTCTCCCTCAATGAGGTGGCCGGCGTCTTCGGACTCAGTCCAAACTACTTAAGCATTTTATTCAAGAAAAACTGTCAGGTCGGCTTCTCCGAGTACATCTCGCAGGCGAAGATCGCAAAGGCCAAAAGCATGCTTTTGGAACAGGATATGAAGATCTACGAGGTGGCAGACAGACTGGGCTTTGAGAGCGCTTTTTACTTCAGCAAGGTATTTAAAAAAGTGGAGGGCATCTCTCCGCGAGAATATATACAGCAAAACACCATCGGTCCCGATGGAGAACAAGGAGACACACTATGATTGCAGACACAGCTATAACTGAGACATCATTAACCGGGACGCCCATGGCGGCAGCCATGATCACTGAGGCGGCCCAAAAGCTTCACAAGCCGCTTACCCTGTTCACGCCCTGCCCTCCGGCATCTGACAGGGAATCCTGGGAAAAGCTTTCGGAAGACTTAAAAGCACGTCTGATTAAAAATGGAGAGCAGTATCTCCACTACGAATACCCCTCCTTAACTGCCGTGGATTTCATGGAATTTACACGCACTGGAAACAGGAGCCGCTACCAGGACCGGCTGTTCGCCAGACGGACCGCCTTAGATACCCTGGTCCTCGCGGAATGTGTGGAACACCGCGGCCGTTTCCTCGACGATATCATCAACGGCCTTTACTTAATCTGCGAGGAAAACGCATGGCAGCTTCCGGCCCACAACTCCTATATCCGTGATACGCCCCAGTTCCCGCTTCCCGACGTCACGAGGCCCATGATCGACTTATTCGCAGCCGAGACCGCCTCCATCCTCGCTGTGGCAGAATATCTGCTGCGCAGCGAATTAAACGAAGTAAGCCCCTTCCTCTCTGTCATGATCGGCCACGAACTGGAGACGCGGATCTTTACCCCCTATCTCGAAGAGCACTTCTGGTGGATGGGCGATGGAAAGAGCCACATGAACAACTGGACGGTCTGGTGCACTCAGAACGTGCTGCTCTCCGCCTTCACCAGGCCTCTCCCGAGTGAGACACAGACCAGGATTCTCTGCAGGGCAGCCAGGAGCATCGACTACTTTCTGGATGAGTACGGGGAAGACGGCTGCTGTGATGAGGGCGCCCAGTATTACCGCCACGCAGGACTCTGCCTCTTCGGCTGCCTCGAAATCCTGAACGGAATCACGGATCACGCATTCTCCTTTGCCTGGAAGCAGGAAAAGATCAGAAATATCGCCTCCTACATCCTGAATGTTCATGTGGATTCGATTTATTACGTCAATTTCGCGGACTGCTCTCCCGTGGCCGGCCGCTGCAATGCCAGGGAATATCTGTTTGGTAAGCGGACCGATAACCGGGCTTTAATGGAATTCGCCGCCTCCGATTACCAGAACAGCGAGGACCCGCTTACGCTCGATGAGCACAACCTGTTCTACCGTCTTCAGACCGTGTTCTCTCATGAGGAAATGATGGAATCAGACAGAAATCCCGTAATCGCTCATAAGGATCTCTATTACGAAAGCGTCGGCCTCTTCATCGCCCGCGGCAGCCGCCTCTGTCTCGCCGTAAAAGGCGGCGACAACGACGACAGCCACAATCACAACGACGTCGGCAGCTTCACCATATACAAAGACGGCAAACCGCTCTTTATCGACGCCGGCGTGGAAACCTACACGAAGAAGACCTTCTCCCCGGACCGTTACGATATCTGGACCATGCAGTCACGGTACCACAACCTGCCTTCCTTTACAGATCACGGCAGGGAGACGGTCCAGCAGGACGGCGGGCGTTACCGCGCCGAAGACGTCCGGTATGAGCTGGGCGAAGACGTCTGCCGGATCTCCATGGACATCGCGAAGGCTTATCCTGACGACCGCATCCGTTCCTACACACGCAGCGCCGTCCTGGACAAGGAGAAATCCATCACCATCCGGGACCACTATGAAGGCGATGGCGGCACAGCCGTCCTGTCGCTGATGTTCTGTGAGAAGCCGTCCATCCATCAGAATACGATCCGGATCGGCGATCTCGGCATCTGTACAGTGGAAGGCGCTTCCTCCATCACGTCGGAAGAGATTCCGGTTACTGATGAGCGTCTGAAAACAGCCTGGAAACACAGTCTGTACCGCTGCCTCGTCACGATGGAGGCCCGCGATCTGACCCTGACGATCGCCTGATGCGCGGTGTAAGGAGGCTGTTCCCTTGAATATAACCTTGAAAACCATTGGCGGCCGGATTCTGGCCGCTGCAAAAAAAGATGTGATACTGACCGTTTCCCTGGTCTGCGCCGTCTTTTCCATGTTTCTCGTTCCGCCCTCCTCCGCCTATATCGGCTATGTGGACTTCCGTGTCCTGGCGCTTTTATTCTGCCTGATGGTGGTGGTGGCCGGATTTCAGGAGTGTGGTCTCTTCGTCCTGATGGCGAGGAAGCTGCTCTCCGGCGAGAATAATTTCCGGCAGCTCTCGTGGATGCTGGTTATGCTTCCCTTCTTCTGCTCCATGCTGATCACCAACGATGTGGCACTTTTGACCTTTGTCCCCTTTACAATCCTTATTCTGGACATGATCGGTGAAAAGAAGCATATGGCCTGGATCGTGGTGCTCCAGACCGTGGCGGCGAACCTTGGGAGCATGGCAACTCCGGTGGGAAATCCGCAGAACCTCTTCCTGTACGGGCGTTTTTCTATCCCGGCAGGCCGTTTCTTCGCAGTCCTGCTGCCCCTGGCCGCACTGAGCTTCGTGCTCCTGACCGCAGCAGTTTTCCGCATTCCGCGGATCTCCATGCAGATCCGTTTTGATGCGCCGGAGGTGACACAGGAAAAGCATGCCAGTCCCGCCGTCTTTTTGTTCCTCTTCCTTCTCTGTCTCCTGTCCGTCTTCCGCATTCTGGATTACCGGATCGCGCTGGCAGTCACCGTAGTCTGCCTCCTTCTCTTCGACAGGAAGCTGTTTAGGACCGCGGATTACCTTCTGCTCCTCACCTTCGTCTGCTTCTTCCTGTTCGCAGGCAATATGGGGCAGCTTCAGGGATTAAAGAGCTTTATGGCAGAGGTTCTGAGCCGGAATCCGGTGCTGTTTTCTGCGCTGACGAGTCAGTTGATCAGCAATGTGCCGGCTGCGGTGCTTCTCTCCGGTTTCACCTCCGACTGGAAATCGCTCCTTCTCGGGACGAACCTCGGAGGCCTGGGCACGCCGATCGCCTCGCTGGCCAGCCTGATCTCTCTGAAATTTTACATAAAAGAACTGCCAGATAAGGTTTCCCATTACCTGGCAGTATTCACTGCGATAAATATAGCATTCTTTCTGATTCTGTACACGGCGGCCTGCTTCCTGTAGAAGCGGCCCTCCGCAGTACGGAGCCATCGCCGTACTACGGTTCTACATAAGCGGGGCAAACAGCCGCAGCGCGCGTCCCGCCAGCTTCTTATACCACGGATAACGCCGGCACTCCTCCAGAGTAATCACCTGGCTCTGCGCCAGCGTCTCCCTAAAGTCTCTCTCCACATCCTGAATCACCTCATTGCGGTAAATATAAGCCGCACATTCAAAATGCAGATACAAACTTCTGTAATCCATATTGATCGTGCCGACTACGGCCTTCTCATCATCGCTGGTAAAGACCTTTGCATGTACAAAGCCCGGCGTATACTCGTATATCTGCACTCCCGCCTTGATCAGTTCCTCATAATGTGCCTTGGCCAGCAGGAACGCATAGACCTTGTCCGGAATGTGAGGCATGATAATAATCGTCTCGACCCCCCGCTTCGCCGCAAACTGCAGGGCCTGTACCAGCTCATAATTGAGAATCAGGTATGGCGTCATGATATGTACATAGCTTCTGGCAGTGTTGATAATATCGAGGTACACCAGCTCTCCCACCGTCTCCTGATCCAGAGGGCTGTCGCCGTAGGGAATCACAAAGCCCTCCATGGACAGCTCCGGCGGATAGAAGAACTCCGGATCTCTTAAATACCTTCCGTAATCCTCCGGTTCCCTCTCCGTAATATTCCACATTTGGAGGAACATCATCGTAAAGCTGGTGACCGCATCGCCCTTCAGCATGATGCCGGTATCCTTCCAGTGGCCGAAGCGCACCTTCCGGTTGATATACTCATCCGCCAGGTTAATGCCGCCTGTAAATGCCGTGTGGCCGTCGATCACCAAAATCTTTCTGTGATCCCGGTTGTTCTGGTAGGTGGACAGGGCCGGTCTGATCGGCGCAAACATCTTCGCCTTTAGGCCCTTTGCCCTCAGTTCCTTTGGATAGCTGTACGGAAGGAGGACGAGGCAGCACATGCCGTCGTACATAAACCGCACTTCCACGCCCTCTGACACCTTGCGCTCCAGGATCTCCAGGATGCTGTCCCACATCTCCCCGCGCTCCACGATAAAGTATTCCATGAAAATGAAGCGTTTCGCCTTCCCCAGCTCCTTTTTCATGTCTTCGAACATCTCCTCGCCCAGCGGGTAATACTTCACATTGGTGTTGCCGTAGACCGGATAGCTGCCGGAGTTTTCAATATAGGCGGCCAGGTTCGCATTGCTTCTGCTGATTCTTGCCAGCTGCTCCATGTAACGGGGATTCTGCTTCAGATACGGCTGGGTAGCCGCGATATTTTCCCGCAGCCTTCTGTTAATGATCTTTCCTTCCCACTGCAGCTCCAAAAAGAGATAAAGCAGCGTGCCGAACACGGGAATCACCGTAATCGGAATGATCCACGCCAGCTTAAAGCTTGGATTCTCATCCTTATTTATGACATAGAGGATTACAAATGCGCTGAGCAGCGTAAAGCCTCCGTAAATATAGACCATGTAATGACTCAGGAAGCGGAAGCCTGCAAGCAGGATCGAGATCTGCAGCAGCAGCGACATCACCACAAACGCAGTCCGCCCGAATATGATCCTTAAAAGTTTTCTAGCCTTCTTCATCCTTTGTCTCCTCTCCTGTATCAATCATTACACATCGTATCTCTCTATTCCAGCGCCTGGCGGATATCTTCGATAATATCATCCACGTTCTCGATGCCGACGCTGAAACGGATCATGGAAGGATCCACACCAGCCTCCACCAGCTGTTCATCGGTCAGCTGTCTGTGAGTATGGCTCGCCGGATGAAGCACGGATGTACGCGCATCTGCAACGTGAGTAACGATAGCCGCCAGCTTCAGACGGTCCATAAATGCGACAGCCGCATCGCGTCCGCCCTTAAGTCCAAAGGAAATCACGCCGCAGGTTCCGTCCGGCATATACTTCTGAGCCAGCTCATAGTACTTGTCTCCCTGTAATCCCGGGTAGTTCACCCACTCCACGTCATCGCGGGACTTTAAGTATTCCGCCACGCGAAGCGCATTCTCACAGTGGCGCGGCACGCGCAGATGAAGCGTCTCCAGCCCCAGGTTTAAAAGGAATGCGTTCATCGGGGACTGTATGGAGCCTAAATCACGCATAAGCTGAGCCGTGGCTTTCATGATATAAGCCATCTTTCCGAACTTCTGTGTATAGACAATGCCGTGATATGACTCATCCGGCGTGGTCAGTCCCGGGAATTTCTCCGCATGGGCCTCCCAGTCAAAATTGCCGCTGTCCACGATGCAGCCGCCCACGCTGGTTGCATGGCCATCCATGTACTTTGTGGTGGAATGGGTCACGATATCGGCGCCCCACTCAAAGGGACGGCAGTTAATCGGAGTTGCAAACGTATTGTCGATGATTAACGGTACGCCGTGTCTGTGAGCAGCCGCTGCAAATTTTTCAATATCCAGAACCACCAGGGCCGGATTTGCAATCGTCTCTCCAAAAACAGCCTTTGTATTCGGCTGAAATGCCTTCTCCAGCTCTTCCTCAGACGCATCGGGATCCACCAGTGTCGAATCGATTCCCAGTTTCTTAAGCGTCACCGTAAAGAGATTTGTCGTTCCGCCATAGACTGCCGCGGAACTGATCACGTGATCTCCCGCCTCACAGATATTTAAGATGGCGAAAAATGACGCTGCCTGTCCTGAAGACGTCAGCATCGCGGCTGTGCCGCCCTCCAGTTCACATATTTTTGATGCCACCGCGTCGTTCGTCGGATTGGCTAAGCGGGTATAGAAATATCCCTCATCCTCCAGGTCAAACAGCCTTCCCATCTTATCGCTGTCGTCGTATTTAAATGTTGTACTCTGATAGATCGGAAGTACTCTGGGTTCTCCGCTCTTTGGCTGCCATCCGCCCTGAATACAGACTGTCTCTCTGGAACGCTTCTTCTGGCTCATGATTCTTCCTCCTGTGTTGTTAAAACATATTTTCTCCCTAGTTTATCACATAATTTTCCATAATTCAATAACCTGGCCTCGGGAGTTGCGAAAACAGCTTGAACTCCATCTCCTTTTACAGTATAATATCTAAATGGAAAATTTTATCAATCACGCACAGGAGGTGCACATGGATAAATCAAGGGTTTACTACACAAATTTTCACACCACATTTTCAGAAAACCTGCCGCAGAAATTAAAAAGACTTCTTAAAACAGCCGGAATGGAGCAGATTGATTTTCAAAACAAATACGCCGCTGTCAAGATCCATTTTGGAGAACTGGGCAACCTCTCCTTTCTCCGTCCCAATTACGCAAAGGTCGTAGCAGACTTAATCCGTGAAAACGGCGGAAAACCGTTTTTGACCGACTGCAACACGCTCTATGTCGGAAGCCGCAAGAACGCCCTGGATCACCTTGACACCGCTTACGAGAACGGATTCTCTCCCTTTTCAACCGGCTGCCACGTTTTAATCGCCGACGGCTTAAAGGGCACCGATGAGGCACTGGTCCCCATCGACGGTGATTACATAAAGGAAGCCAAAATCGGCCGTGCCATTATGGACGCCGATATCTTCATCTCCCTGACCCACTTCAAGGGCCATGAGAGTACCGGTTTCGGAGGAACCTTAAAGAACATCGGCATGGGCTGCGGTTCCCGCGCCGGCAAGATGGAGATGCATAATGCCGGGAAACCTCACGTAGCGCAGGAGACCTGCGTCGGCTGCCACGCCTGTGAGAGAAACTGTGCCCACGGAGCCATCTCCTTCCAGGAGAAAAAGGCCTCCATTGACCACAACCGCTGTGTCGGCTGCGGCCGGTGTGTCGGCGTCTGTCCGGTGGATGCCGTGGAGACAGACTGCGACGAGTCCAACGACATCTTAAACTGCAAGATCGCAGAATATACGTATGCAGTCGTCAAAGACCGTCCCTGCTTCCATATCAGCCTTGTCACAGACGTATCGCCAAACTGTGACTGCCACTCGGAGAACGATATCCCGATTATCCCTAACGTCGGCATGTTCGCTTCCTTCGACCCGGTGGCTCTCGATATGGCCTGTGTGGACGCTGTCAACCGCCAGCCGGTCATTGCCGGAAGCATTCTGGAAAAGCACGGCAGCAAACACCACGACCACTTTACAGACGTTCACCCCGATACCAACTGGAAGACTGCGGTAGAACACGGAGTAAAAATCGGCCTTGGAACTAAGGAATATGAACTGATTACAATTTAAGCGCCGAACGCGTTGTAATCAGCGGAATCACCGTTACAATCAAAAAGAATGCCTGAAGGAAACAGGATCAGACCACGATCCCCGATCTCCTTCAGACATTCTTTTTCATTTATGACTGGTACCTGCGCTCTCTCCCAGCGGAATCTTATCCCTTCCGATCTGCCACACTGTAATATCGGCATCCGTTACTTTTTTCTCCGGAATATTTTTGGCAATGATCAGCTCCGGCCACACAAAGGTGGTCTCCACCGCCTTTCCATCCAGGCAGATTCTGGAATAAGGCGTAAAATTTTCTCCGTACACCAGAATATTGGAATCGTTATACACGATATCGTCGATGGTGATGGGATCGATTCCCATCTGTAAATCCGTGGTCTGATAGGGATTTTCCCCGCCGTAGACCTCCCGGTCTCCGTACAGGATATCGTATTCCAGCGCCTTCATATCAGCCAGATACGTTTCCTCATCCTCCATGCCGCCGTTTAGATAATTCTGGTGGAAGCGCATCATGGTTCCCTCATGTATTCCCAGCATGTCCAGCACATGGGCCGCCAGCTGATACGCCTCCACATCCATTCTCTTCTTGGGAAGATTCATGTTGTTCCAGACCACATATTCCGTCTGGTACAGGGATTTGTTGATCATCTCATCCGCCGTCCATTCGAAGCTGGGGAGGTGATCGCCGTACATGACGAGGACGATCGGTTCCTCCCGCGTTCGGAGCGTATTGACAAGCGAACGGATAAAATCATCCATCTCATGAATCTGCTCACAGTAATACTCAAAATCCGGATACTTCCCGTGTCCCTGCACCGATATGGTATAAATAAAGTCCGGACCTTCAGTGGAATCCAGGGTTTTAATGATCTCCTTAACCAGAATCTTGTCCCTGCACCATCCGGCCGGATTCCTCTCAATATTGTTCATGTACTCAATCGGCGTAAACGTATCGAACCCGATCTGGGCAAACACATTGTTCCGGTCATAAAACGTCGCCTCATTGTTATGGATGGCGTGAGCCGAATAGCCGAGATTCTTTAAATCGAAGGCCACACTCTCACAGGAGGTCTTTTTCAGCACGGTCTTATAGGGATACTCCCCCGGTCCGAAAAAGTCCAGATTCATCCCCGTGATGGCCTCAAATTCCGTATTGGCAGTCCCCGCACCCACGGAAGGCACATTCAAATATCCGTGGGGATAACTCTTCTGAAGCCGGTGAAAAAACGGGATGGGATCGTAGTCCTCCTCCGTACCGGATTTCAGATTGCCCGTCACCGGATTCTTCTTCCACAGCAGCGGATCGAAAAACGATTCCAGCTGGATCATAATAACGTTTGGTTTCGTATTTGCCGAGACGGCGTATGTATTTTCCGGAACAAGCTCTTCCGCCTTAATCCCCTCAATCGTCTCCGTCCCGTAATCCTCGGGCTTCGAGATTCCCGTATTAAACATGGAATTGGCAAAGCAGTAGGGAAACCCGTACATCTGAAACGCTTCCCCGATGTTGCCGAAGCGCACGGCCACCAGCCCGGTATTCATGGCGGCCGTCGTCAGCCCCAGAACCACTGCCGCGCTGATCCCCACGACCACCGCGCTCCTGACGAAGCTTACCTTTTCCCGGCTGACCGGCGCAGCCCGCCATACGAGCACGCAGAAGACCACCACCACCACCAGGGCCGCCCCAATCATAACCAGCTGCATCCAGGTAAAATACGTAGTCGCAATGTTGGCCGCATACTTAATCAGCCTGAAATCCGCTGCCGTAAACGGAGTCGTCCTGAAAATCAGGAGTATCCCGTTCACAACTCCCAGCCCCAGCCAGAGGATCGACAGCACGATTGCCCCAAACACCCTGCGCTTCGTAAAAAACAGCACCGTAAACGGGAGGGCGATGATACACGTATTCAAAAGGAAGACCAGCGGGCTTTCCAGCACATAGGCCAAAAGCACAGTAAGCGACTTCCTGCTGATAAACTCAATCAAAAAATTTAAAACAGCCGCCAGAACCAGTATCTTCCCCAGCCGTTTTCCATATGCCTTCATGGCGGATCTCCTTTGTACCTCATCGTACTTCAAATCTTTAGAACCGGATTTAGTCTACCACACTTTACTTAAAATTTACATACCTGTTTGTAAAAATTAGGAAAATTGTAAAGGACGGCATACTGCCGCCCACAAAATGAACCGTAACATGACGAAGTGCTGCGCAGGATATCCCGCACAGCACTTCTGTTACTTTCACTCTTTTTGTTTTTCATCAATACTCTTCTGTCGGAACGAATGCATCCTCTTCCGCCGCAGGAACACCGGCCGGACGTTCAGATTCTTCCTCGGCAGCCGCCTCTTCTTCCGCCGCGGCGTTCACGTCTTCACTCTCCGCAACCTCTTCCTTGATGGGCGCGCCGCATTTGCCGCAGTAAAGGGAATCCTTCGGAACCTTTGCACCGCAGACCGCACAGATCCGGCTTCCTTCACTCTGGGTCAGTTCGATCTCCAGAGCCGCAATCCGTTCCCTGCACGTCTTAACGGCATCGTACACCTTGGTATAGGCTTCTTCCGGCTCACGGTTGGATTCATAATAGATCCTTCCGATCGCGGCGTAGGCTTCCTCCAGCTTCGTCTTCTCCGTGCTGATCTGTGTCTTTAACTGTATCGTCTCCGTAAGTGCCTTAGCCTTTGTAGCCACTTCTTTGCCGGTATCCGTAAGGGTCTTACCCAGTTCTTCCAAAAATGCCATACGTAGTTCCTCCTTTGACTTGTCGCTCTTATCATTTTATCGTCATTGGAGGAAAAAGTCAATCAAAGACTGTTTCCACTTCTTTGTTAAACCGTTCCGACTCCCTCTTTAAGAATTCCGGCTGATCTGCCTTCCGTATGCTGTATTCATGGCTGGTCTGACCGCTGGTGTCTTTAATCACGGCGGTAAAGACAATCCGGTTCTCCTGTTCATTGAAGGGATTAAAGTTTGCATAATCCTCCAGTCTGGCCGTCTCCATCAAGGCAGCCAGCTCCTCCTGATCCGTAACGGTAAGCTGGGAAACGTTCTCCTTATCGTAGTACCTGCCGCTGTCATCGTCTGCCAGCTGGTAAAGATCGATATCCGCCCTTACTACCTCGCCCGTGCCGATTCCGTCGTTCAGTTCTATTCCGCACTCCTTAAGCAGTCCGATCGTCTTCCGGAAAGACGGGTAAACCGGATAATACCCTCTGTCAATACCACTGTTGTATCTCCAGGCATAAGTATCCTGATCCTTTAATTTTTCCGCCATAACCTGGTCGTTGGTCATAAACTGGATCTGGGCGATCGGATTTTCCCTCTCCATGACCGCTGAAGTCAGGGCGGCCATCTCTTCCTGATAAGTGCTTAACATCAGATCGACGTAATCCGTCTCTCCGCTGCCGCCGCCGCGCGTCACTTCCCTGGTCCAGCTGCTCTGCTTCACCCTGATCTTCCCGGTATACTCCGCAGTCTGTTCCATCACCGGATAAGCCGCCATGCGGTAATCCCGGCTGTCATAGATTTTCTTAACAAGATCATATTCCTTATTACCGTAAACGGAATAGGACCGGTATACTTCTCTGCCGTTCTTCAGATTGTACTTGACGGAGAAGCTGATGTAACGATTTCCATACTCTGAATTCCACTCGTTATCATGTCTCTTCTCCCTTTCCACCTGGCTGACCGCATCGGAAACGAGAGCCAGCACCGTGTCTGTATCGGTAATCCGCATCCGCGCGAAAAGATAATCACTGGGGGACTCATAATCCCAGTAATAAGAGCCGTCGTCCAGTTTCGCGCTTCCGTAATCCACCCAGTATTCCATATTGTTCAGGGAAACTGCCACCGACTCCAGAGACTCCGGCTTTGGTATGTATTTATCATATCCAAATAAATCGAACTGGAAGCCGAAGAACACCAGGGCGGCACAAAGTCCGCACACCGCCATGGAGATCCTGCTGGAGAACAGTTTTCTGAAATCGAAATGGTAGATAATTTCGATCGTACAGTGTGACAGCAGCAGACCGCAGATCAGTCCAAACACTGCCCAGCCGATACTGTCATGCAGATACCAGAAGAACAGTCCCCCGCAGAGCGCGGACAGGATCACGACCGGAATGCGGATGATATGCTGGCTTACCTTAAAGGCCATGGCTTTTCCGGCTGCCTCAGACCCCCTCATGCGGTAAAGCAGGACCGAAACCGCGGTAACCGCTGCAGTGACAAGAATGACGGCGCCGATTCTTAAGATCTGGCTCCGGCCGTTCGTTCCATTCATAAAGGCAGAGTAATTGCTGACATACAGGGTAAAGGCAGAGCTTTTATCCAGCAGTCTGTATGCGATACGGCTGCCTCCGTGATAACTGGTTTTAAAGAATTCCTGATACAGAGCGTCCAGGAGCAGAAGCAGAGCCGGAAAATACAGATGAAGTACGCCGGTTCCCAGAATTCCCACCAGAATATTGCCGGTCAGCACCATGGCCAGAACGGTCACGGAATACAGCATCACAAAATGAAGGAAAAGGAAGCCTGACGCCCCGAATGCCGCCGGAATCACGTCTCCCGGTGCGATTCCGTTCACCATGGCAACCAGTAAACCCAGAAGTAAATTAACCGCATAGGCAAAAAACAGGATCAGCGCCCCATCCAGGTAATTTACGAAAAACAGCTTCTCACGTCTTACGGGCAGCGAATGGTAGAAATCCACTTTTTTTCTGGAATGCAGCCAGGAAAAGCTGGTAACCCCCAAAATCAGGGACAGCAGCACGATAATCACAGCGATAAACCCATTATTGAAACCAAGTACCGACCGGGCGCTGTGCAGCATGCCCTGATACGATTCCTCCATGTTTCTGCTTTCGCTGAGAGTTAAAGCCACAGCCACCGGCAGAGAAAAGAAGAAGGTTAAGAAGGTCAGGGCCACCGCCCAGAGGCGCCGTTTTAAATCCTCCCTCATCAGATTAAAGAATAAGTTTTTTGATGTCATATCCAGCCACCTCCGTCTCACTGATAAATATCTCTTCCAGGGACAATGGAATAATCTCATAAAATACCGGAGCATAGGACTCTATCACGCGTTCCGCCTCTTCCCGGCTTCCCCTCACGGTAATGGTGATGAGTCTGCCTCTCCGCTCCGTCTTAAGCCGTTCAAAAGCCACTAAGTCGTCCGCATCCATTCCCTCTCTCAATACACACTGGATCTTATGAATATTGAGTTTCATATCATCCAGATCCTTTGACAGCAGGATACCGCCCTTGTGAAGGAGACCCACATGATCACAGATATCCTCCAGCTCCCGCAAATTGTGGGAAGCAATAATGGGAGTCAGATTCCTCTCCGCCATATCTCCCGCAAATAAGCTTTTTACCGCCTGCCTCATCACAGGGTCCAGGCCGTCAAACGTCTCATCACAGAACAGATAATCCGTATTCGTACAGATTCCGCAGATCACAGACAGCTGTTTCTTCATGCCTTTGGAAAACGTATTGATCTTTCTTCTGCCGTTTAATTCAAAACCGGCCAGCAGTTTGTGAAATCTGGTCTTATCAAACTTCGGATAGACACGGCTGTAAAACTCCATCATCTCCAGAGGCGTCGCATTGCTGAAAAAATACTGCTCATCCGATATGTAGAAGAACCGCTGTTTGACCTCTTCCCTCTCGAATACATTCTCACCGTCGATCGTGACGCTCCCCTCATCAGGCTTTAGAACGCCGCTCATCATCCTTAAAAATGTGCTTTTTCCCGCCCCGTTGGTTCCGATTAAACCGAATACGGAAGCATCTTTGATCTCCGCATTAATATGATCCACGGCGGTCATGTCATCAAACCGTTTCGTCAGATTTTCCGCTTTTATCACGCTGTTCTTCCTCCCTTACCATAGATTTTTGTCCCTTCCAGTCCTCGGCGACCCAGCAGTGAACCTTATCTTCCGTCACCCCGGCATTTCTCGCCTCCAACAGCCAGCTCCCCAGCTCCTTCCGGAGTTCGCTCACCTTCAGAGCCCGAATGGAACTCGTATCCGATACAAAGCTTCCCCGTCCCTTTACGGAATAGATAAAGCCGCGTCGTTCCAGTTCCGCATAAGCCCGCTGTATCGTATTGGGATTAATGGACAATTCCGTCGCCAGACTCCTGACTGACGGAAGCTGGCTGTCCTGTTCTAAGACCCCGCATATCATCAGGTCCTGCAGTTTCTCCACGACCTGCTCGTAAATCGGTCTGCGGTCTTTATAATCCAGCAGAATCATATGGCACCTCCTATACTGTATTAGTACATCTAATACACTTAGTATACACAAACACCTCCGGTTTGTCAACCGGAGGTGCTGAAAAAAGAAATAACAGGAGCAGATCCTTAGTTCCGTCTGTCTTCCACTATCAGAATTCTGATGGCATCCTGAGAATTGTTCCAGTTGAACACATAGAGTGTATAGGAAACATTTCCCCTGATGTAAATGTTGGAGGTCAGCAGCGGACTTCCCGAAAACGACGTGCTGTTGGAGACGGAAACCGTGTAGTATCCGGCCGGCAGATAGCGGAAGCTGGTAACCTCGCGGTAATTCACATTCTGGAATGTAACTGCACCGCCGTTTAACGTCACATTGACGCTGCGGTTGGTGTTGGATAAATTGCATACGCGGAAGCATCCCGTATTCAGGCCGCCGTTGCAGTTAGAATCTGTAATCTCCATTAAGTCCAGGCCGCTGTTGGTATTGATGATGGCTACGGTCACCGCGCCGTTTAACGGCACATTGATCTGCTTCTGGATATAGACGTAGCCGTTCTGTCCCGATACGGTAACCGTCTGCATGCCGGAGGACACACGGCCGTACTGGCTGACCTCCGCATTGTCCAGACCGTTCACTACCATCTGATTGTTGATGTAAATGATGAATGGGTTATATCCGGCGGCGGCATTTAAGAACCGGACGACGCCGTACTGAGTGGTGCTGCAGAAGTAACAGGGAATGATCGGTCTCGGGAAAACGGTAATAATCGATCCCCAGATCCCATTGTTCGGCCTGTTGGGAAAAGTCGGGAGCGGTCCGCCCTCTCCGGGATTCGGCAGCGGAATGACCGGTGTCTGGCCATTGTCAAAATCAGGAATGGGTCCTCCTTCTCCGGGATTCGGCAGCGGAACCACCGGGAAATTGCCTTCCGCTTCTCCATCGGGTACCGGTCCGCCTTCGCCTGGGTTTGGCAGCGGAACCACTGGTGTATCTGCGTCATTCTGCATATAAGATAAAGTGTCCATATTGCCCCTCTTTTATGTTTATTATACTTTAAGTTTATTCCACCTTATCTTCCCAGTGCCTGTACCGGAACAAATTTCTCTTAATTTTCGCAAAATCCTGTCTAAACGGCAGTCTCCGCAGCCATCCCCGGATTATTTCTGCCCATAAGCCTGCGCAGACGCCCCATCACATAGCGGTAAGCCGGAATCAGGAACAGGTCCGCAGCCACCCAGGCAATGGGATTGGCAAAGCATACCGCCGCGTATCCAAAGAACGGAACGAGACAGAAACCGACAAAGGATCTGGCCGCCATCTCACAGACGCCTGCGATAATGGCAAACTTGGAGTAACCCAGTCCCTGAATCGTAAATCTCACAATATTAACCAGCGCCAGCGGGAAATAGAACAGACTGTTGGCAATCAGGAACTGCCTCGTGTTTGCCAGAATCTCAGTCTCCCCGGCATCCACAAACAGAAGAGCCACCACGTCGCTGAACAGCCAGAGCCCGGCCAGCGCAATCACCGAATAGACCGCGCCGATGATAATACAGGATTTAATTCCTTTATCGATTCGGTCCAGCCGCCTGGCTCCCACGTTCTGTCCGCTGTAGGTGGCCATGGTGGCCCCCATGGCGTCAAAGGGACAGCAGAAAAACATGCTGATCTTACTTCCTGCCGTCACGGAGGCGACAGCGACCGATCCTAAGGAGTTCACCGCCGTCTGCAGGATCACGCTTCCAATGGCCGTAATGGAGTACTGAAGCCCCATGGGGATTCCCATGCCGCACAGCGTCACCATGGCATTCTTATCCGGCTTCCACTCATCCCCCTGCATCTTTAATATCGTAAACTTCTTTCTCATATAGAGCAGACAGAGGATTCCTGAGACGCCCTGAGAGATCACCGTCGCCCAGGCGGCTCCCGCCACCCCCATATGCAGGACGAGTATGGTAAAGAAATCCAGGATAATGTTCATGACCGAGGACACCAGCAGGAAAAAGAGCGGCGTCGTGCTGTCTCCCAGCGATCGGATAATTCCCGACAGAATGTTATAAAGGTATGTAGCCGGTATTCCCATAAATATGATGATAATATAGGAATACGCCCCATCGATGATATCCTCCGGCGTATTCATCCAGATCAGAATGTTCCGGCACAGCACACAGACCACGGCCGTCATGGTAACCGAAAAGATCAGGGACAGCCAGCCACCGTTGGCAACAAACCGCCGGAGGGCCACCTCATTCTTCTCTCCGAACTTCTGTGCCACCGGAATCGCAAAGCCGCTGCACACACCGATGCAGAACCCGATGATCATAAAATTAATCGAGCCGGTGGAGCCCACTGCGGCCAATGCGTTAACGCCCAGATACTTTCCAACGATAATGGTGTCAACCATATTATACAGCTGCTGAAACAGCAGACCGAACAGCATGGGAATCAAAAAGCTCAAGATCAGCTTTACCGGCGATCCGGTTGTCATATCCTTTGTCTGCTTCTTTGCCATCGTTTCCGTCCTCACTTATTTATTCAGATTTTCAGTTCTTCGCACCACAGAATCATGATGCTACATCATCATAATTTACACTCAGTGGAGCGATTTTGCAAGTGAAATTTTTCCATTTTCTGTTGGATTTTCGATTTTCGTGAATTTTATCACATAGAAGTACTTTCCTATGATATCAAAAAACGCCCGGGCGTATTGCCCGGGCGCATTCCTTCAAATCTTATTTATCACCGTACAGTGTAACAAGCTTTGTCAGATATTCATATCTTTCCTTCGCATCTGCCTCGTTCTTAGCGAACAGGTCAGCTGCTCTCTCAGGATTCTTCATAGCTAAGGAAGCGTAACGAACCTCGCCCTTTAAGAATTCCTGATAATCTCCTGTCGGAGCCTTGCTGTCCAGAGTAAATTTCTTCTCAGCAGCCGGGTTGAAACGGAAGTTATTCCAGTAACCACACTCAACAGCCAGCTTCTCTTCTGTCTGAGCCTTGCTCATGCCCTTCTTGATACCATGGTTGATACAAGGAGCGTAAGCAATGATTAAGGACGGTCCCGGATAAGCCTCTGCCTCTGCGATGGCCTTAACGGTCTGCGCATAGTCAGCACCCATGGAGATCTGTGCTACGTATACATAGCCATAGCTCATTGCGATGCTTGCAAGGTCTTTCTTCTTAACGTCTTTTCCGCCTGCAGCGAACTGTGCAACCGCACCGGTCTTGGTAGCCTTGGAAGCCTGTCCGCCTGTGTTGGAGTATACTTCGGTATCGTATACCATGATGTTGATATCCTTGCCGCTTGCAAGTACGTGGTCAACACCGCCGAAGCCGATATCGTAAGCCCATCCGTCACCACCGAATACCCACTGGGACTTCTTGGCTAAGAAATCTTTGTCTTTTACGATGGCCTTGCAGGTCTCGCAGTCACAGCCCTCTAACGCTGCCACTAACTTGTCTGTTGCAATGCCGTTGGTTGCGCCGCATCCGAAGGTATCTAAGTACTCTTTGCATGTTGCTTTTACTTCCTCAGAAGCTGCATCAGAGTTCATAACGGACTCAACTTTTGCCTTTAAGCCGTCTCTGATCGCGTTCTGAGCTAATAACATACCGTAACCGAACTCAGCATTATCCTCGAATAAGGAGTTGGACCATGCCGGACCCTGTCCCTTTTCGTTTACTGTGTAAGGTGTGGACGGTGAAGAGTTACCCCAGATAGAAGAACATCCTGTTGCATTGGCGATGTACATTCTGTCACCGAATAACTGTGTGATTAATTTTGCGTAAGGAGTCTCGCCGCAGCCTGCACATGCACCTGAGAATTCAAGTAACGGCTGTTTGAACTGGCTTCCCTTAACAGTAGTAGGTTTGAATTTATCGATTACTTCCTGCTTGATCGAAACGGTCTGGCCGAAGTCATATACCTTCTGAGCATCTGCGTAGTTTGCTTCCATGTTGACCATGGTAAGAGCCTTCTCGCCCTTCTTTCCAGGACATACGTTCGCACAGGAGCCGCATCCGGTACAGTCAAGAGCAGATACCGTGATAGCAAACTTGTAGCCAGGCATACCTGTCATGTCAAGCATCTTCATTCCTTCCGGAGCATTTGCAGCCTCTTCTGCTGTCATGGCAACCGGGCGGATAACTGCATGAGGACAAACGTAAGAACAGAAGTTACACTGGATACAGTTGTCAGGATTCCATGCAGGGATGTTCACTGCGATACCACGCTTCTCATATGCGGAAGAACCGGATGGTGTGGAACCGTCTACATACTCTGTAAATGCGGATACTGGTAAGGAATCACCCTCCTGAGCGCTTACCTTAGCCTGGATGTTGTTAACGAAGTCCACAACGTCCTTGCGGCCGCTGGTTGCATGAGTCATGTCAAGACCTTCGTCTGTGCAGGACTTCCAGCTCTCCGGAACCTCTACCTTAACAACGCCCTTAGCGCCTGCGTCGATCGCAGCCCAGTTCTTCATAACAACGTCTTCGCCCTTACGTCCGTAGGTAGCCTTTGCAGCTGCCTTCATCAGTTCGTTTGCCTTCTCAGCAGGAATAATTCCTGTTAACTCGAAGAATGCGGACTGTAAGATTGTGTTGATACGTGTCGGGCCCATGCCGGTCTCGATACCGATCTTCACACCGTCGATGGTGTAGAAGTTGATGTTGTGATCAGCGATGAACTTCTTAACCTGTCCCGGTAAATGCTTCTCAAGGCCTTCTGCATCCCATGGGCAGTTCAGTAAGAATGTACCGCCATCCACTAATTCCTGAACCATGTTGTACTTGCGTACATAGGACGGATTATGGCATGCAACGAAGTTAGCCTTATGAATTAAATAAGTAGATTTAATCGGCTTATGTCCGAAACGTAAGTGGGACATGGTAACACCGCCGGACTTCTTGGAGTCATAATCGAAGTAAGCCTGAGCGTACATATCTGTGTTGTCACCGATGATCTTGATGGAGTTCTTGTTGGCACCTACGGTACCGTCAGCACCGAGACCCCAGAACTTACAGTTTGTTGTTCCTTCCGGAGTTGTAACCAGAGGAGCGCCTGTCTCAAGGGATAAATGAGTCACATCATCGTTGATGCCGATGGTGAACGGTGTCTTTGTCTCGTTATTAAATACAGCAACGATCTGAGCCGGTGTTGTATCCTTGGAGCCTAAGCCGTAACGTCCGGTTAAGATCTTAACCTGGTCGAACTTCGTTCCTCTTAAAGCAGCCACTACGTCTAAGTATAACGGCTCGCCAAGGGATCCCGGCTCTTTTGTTCTGTCTAATACGGAGATCGTCTTAACGGTATCCGGGATTGCTTCCACAAGAGCGTCAGCGCAGAATGGTCTGTAAAGGCGAACCTTAACAACACCAACCTTCTGTCCCTGTGCTACCATGTAGTCGATGGTCTCTTCGATGGTATCATTGACAGAGCCCATGGATACGATTACGTGCTCTGCATCCGGAGCGCCGTAGTAGTTGAACAGCTTGTAATCAGTACCGATCTTCTCGTTGATCTTGTCCATGTACTTCTGGACGATAGCCGGTAATGCTTCGTAATATGGGTTACATGCCTCTCTTGCCTGGAAGAAGATATCCGGATTCTGAGCAGAACCTCTCTGGCATGGGTGGTTTGGATTTAATGCGTGGCGGCGGAACTCGTCCACAGCCTCCATGTTAACCATCTCTTTTAAATCTTCATAATCCCAGGTCTCAACCTTCTGGATCTCATGAGATGTACGGAAACCGTCAAAGAAGTTGATGAACGGAACTTTTCCTTCAAGAGCTGCCATATGTGCAACAGGAGTTAAATCCATAACTTCCTGAACGCTGGATTCGCATAACATTGCGCAGCCGGTCTGACGGCATGCGTATACGTCGGAGTGGTCACCAAAGATTGATAACGCATGGCTTGCAACTGCACGTGCAGAAACGTTGAATACGCCCGGTAACTGCTCGCCTGCGATTTTATAAAGGTTCGGGATCATTAATAACAGACCCTGGGATGCTGTGTAGGTGGTGGTCAGCGCACCTGCAGATAAGGATCCGTGAACAGCACCTGCTGCACCTGCCTCAGACTGCATCTCTGTAATCTGTACTGTATGACCGAAGATGTTGGTTCTTCCGTCGGTTGCCCATTCATCTGAAGCTTCCGCCATAGGTGAGGATGGGGTAATCGGATAGATAGCCGCTACATCAGTAAATGCATACGATGCATGTGCTGCTGCATGGTTACCATCCATGGTTTTCATTTTTCTTGCCATTTTTGATTTCCTCCTACAAATGTGAATATTGTATAGTTTGGTTCCCCGAAGGGATAGTGACCTGCTTACTATTATAACAATTATTTAACAAATTGCAAATAAGAAAAAAGGAAAATAACGTACTATTTTACGAACAATTCCGGGAAATGAAAAAAACTGCCCGCTGCCGGCGGCCAACTGTCCTGTTCATAACAGAAAAAGGACCGGATCTCCTGTCTGATCCGGTCCATATATCGTCTTTCAACTAAGCGGACTCGGCGGAACCACATTCTGTCCCGGACTGTTTCCGCTGCCTCCACCCGGCCCCTCCGGCTGTACTGCCTGGGTCGTGGTCGGCTGTGCCGCCGATGTCGGCTGCTCTCCCGGTCCCTGTCCCGGAACCGTATCCGGCTGTGCCGTGGTCGGCTGTGTCGGCGCTGTCGTCGTCGGGGTATCCGCCCCGCCGGAAGGTAACGTCTCGCCTTCCGAGGATGAGATGGTGCTCTCTCCGGAAGCAGACTCATCCGTGGCAGGTACCACCACACCAGAAGTATTGCGCCTGATTGTGGCAGGCTTGCCGCGGTACGTGCTGTTATGGAAGAATTCGTCGCTTACCACGACGCCGTCCTTCTTCGTGACCATGTTCGTCACCCAGCGGCTTCCCTTTGTCTCCGCCTTCACAATCTTCTCCTCTCCCGGCTGAAGCGTCTGGTCTTCTTCATAGACCGGTGCCGGAGCATCCAACTCAGCCGTCTTCTTGGAGGTCATGGAGAGCGTGACTCCCTTTTCCAGAATCGGAATACCGACAATGGAAATCTTTAACTTCCGGTCTGCAAAGCTGGCCCTGATGGCAATCGCCGTCGAAGAGGTATTGACAAATTTCATATCAGGTCCTCCGAAGCTTACCATGGCATCCTCGCCCGGCGTTACGTAAGAGGGTTCATAGCTGTGCGCATGGCGCTCTGTCGTCGTAAGACCTGAAAAAATAACCGCGTTGTAAAGTGTGGAGGAAACCTGGCATACTCCGCCGCCCGGCTCTTCAACCAGTTCCCCGTTAACATAGGCTCCCGCCGGCCGGTACCCCTTGGCCTCCGAGCGCTCTCCCGTCGCCTTGTTAAAGGAGAATTCCTCGCCCGGCTGCAGGATTAAGCCGTTAAGGGCCTCGGCCGCCAGCTCGATGTTCTTGTTCCTGTCTTTGTTGGCTGTGGTGGTGGTGGTATAGGTACCAATCACCTGATACAGCTCCTTGGCCTGCGCCACCGTAATCTCCGGAGCCGTCTCCCTGCCCGTGGCTTCGATCACGGCGCTGAAATTCTTATTCTTTAACTGAGCCAGTATGTCAGAAACCAGTTTCTCCTGGTCGATCACAAATCCGTTTTGCTCTCCGGAGTAGATAAACTTTCCTGCTTCCTTGTCGAAGCCGGACACCGAACCGTTTTTGGCCTTCACGTCCCACTTGGCGGCAGCCTTCTTCGCTTCTTCCGCAGCCGCGTCTTCCAGTCCGCTCATATCCAGGGTATAGCTTTCCTTCGGCTCACCCGTATAGATATCTCCCAGAAGAGAATCCACCTTTGTCTCCAGCAAATCAGCGACCTCATACGTATCATCCTTATACGTAACCTTCATGCCCCACTCATACTTGTCCAGTATGGCCTTTTTCGCCTGTTCCCTGGACATTCCGGTGATGGATATCCCATCTACGGAAACTTCCTTCTGGAGCTCCGTCTCCGGCTCGCTGGTCGTCTCACCAGTCTCCGCTTCAGCCGGTTTGCTTCCCACAAACTTCACGGCGGCCATAATTACAATCACGGCAACCACCGCGATAAGAATTCCCAGCAGAATCTTTGTTATATCGTACTGCGGACGCTTCTTTCTCTTCGAACCTCTTCCGGAACCGCTCCGCGGCTGGTAGGAGCTCTTATATCTTGAGGACTGCCCCCTGCTTCCCTGACCTGTCTTTCTGGAAGTTCCCGTTCCCGTCTTCCGCGTTCCCTGAGAGGAATAAGATCTTGACGTTCCGCTCTGTCTGTTGCCTGTCTGACTCATCTATTTCACCTTTTCACATGATAGTGTATATTACATTGAGTAGTATACCATACTTTGTGGGAAATGCTATTACAAATTTATGAATTTTCTTAATTATTTTTCGTCGCTTTTCTACATTTTACAGAACGTAAAAAACATGTTACTATAGTATTACTAAAGTATTTCAAATTGGAGGTAATCATGGAACTTATCGATCTGCACGTTCATTCCAACGCCTCGGATGGAACGCTCTCCCCAGCCGCGGTGGTCGCTCTGGCCGCAGAAAAAGGACTGGCTGCCATCGCTCTGACCGACCACGACACCATAGCCGGCATCCCGCAGGCCATAGACGCCGCCCGCGGCCTTCCCATCGAGATTATTCCCGGCATCGAGCTCTCCTGCCACTACGAGGGAGAAGAGATCCATGTTCTGGGACTGTATGTTAATCCGGAGGATCCCGCATTTCTTCGGGAAACCGACCGCCTTCTCATACTGCGCGAAAAGCGCAACGACGAGATGATCCGCCGTTTTTCGGAGGATGGCATGGTCATGACCAGAGAAGAGCTCACCGCCGGCAATCCCGACACGGTCATAACAAGGGCCCACTTCGCCCGCGTCATGATGGAAAAAGGGTACGTTTCCTCTATGGATCAGGCATTCAAAAAATATTTAAAATACGGCGGACGCTGGTGCCCCAAAAAAGAGACCATCGAACCTTCCCGCGCACTGAGCATCCTGACCGGCTGCGGAGCGTCACCGGTACTCGCCCATCCGTATCAGTACCATCTGGGCGATGCAAAGCTGGAAGAACTGATCGTTTCCTTAAAGGAAAACGGACTGGCCGGCCTCGAGGTCTACCACTCGTCTAATAATCAGTATGAAAGCGGGAAGCTTAAGAATCTTGCCGTGAAGTACGGCCTGTTCCCAACCGGCGGTTCCGACTTTCACGGTGCCAATAAGCCGGATATCGCCATCGGATGCGGCCGCGGCAGCCTGCGCATCTCCGCCCTGCTTCTGGACGACATCAAGAAGGCGAGAACAAAAAACTTATCGTAAGAAAGGATTTTTATTATGGAAGAATTATACAGAACAATTGAAGAAACGATACGGAACAGCGGCTGTCCGTTCCCTGCCGACGGCGAAGAGATTTACAACGAAATCTGCGACGAGATCGAGAACAGGGAACCGGGCGCCTACGTCTTTTTCTCCAAAAAGACGGATGATGTGTTTTTTGAATACAGACTGCAGATTTTTGAGGACAACTTTAACTTAAGCAGCATCGACGTCCATATCAAAGACCAGAATTACCACGTTGATTTTGATTGACCCCAAGCAGTCATTCCTCCATCGAAAAGACTGCCGCCGGCTGCTCCCTCGTACCGCGATCTGCCAGCCACAGATCCGTCAGGGAGTATCTTATCTCTCCCTGATAACCAACCGTAGTCTCCGCCATGGCCAGAGAATTCAACACGGCTTCTTCTACCGCTTCCGCCGCGGCCGTAAAGGCCGTGTCCAGGGAGCTTTCTTTTAAGACCCGGATCGTCAGTACTTCCTGATCCGTGCTTTCCGGAATCCGGTTCGCCGTGGTAAAGCCAATCATAATGTCCCCGCTTCCGTGTCCCATAAAGGAACCGGTCCGGCTGAGCCCCACTCCGGCTCTCCTGATCACGCGCTTCAACTGCCGGTCGGAAAGCGGCAGATCCGTCGCGATCACCGTCATGATGGACCCCCGGTCTAAATCAGCCGGTTTTATCTTTTTCTCCAGTGCTCTTCCCACCGGTTCGCCGCAGATCACCAGATTCTTCGTACTTCCAAAATTCGACTGTACCAGGGCGCCGACCGTATACGTGCTTCCTCCGGCGGTAAACTGCCTGGATGCGGAACCGATCCCGCCCTTTAAGCCGAAGCAGACGGTTCCCGTTCCTGCACCGACAGCCCCCTCTTCAAAATCCCGTTTCGCATCCCGGACTGCCGAACGGACTTCGTTAAGTCCGATGATCCTCTCCCGGATCATGTTTAGGCCCGAATCATTGCATTCTCCCACCACCGGATTGATGGTGGTAACCTGAATCCCTTCACGCTCACACTGTTCCGACATCAGATCGACCACAGCGTCATGCACCTTTCCCACATTAAGCGTATTGGTCAATGCGATAAAAGTCTCCAGCGTCCCCAGTTCTTCAATCTGAACCAGTCCCTGGCTCTTTCCAAAGCCGTTATGGATGTAGGCGGCGGCTGTCAGCTTTTTTCGGTAGGGATTGTCTTCACACGGCAGAATCACGGTAACTCCCGTCTTATGTTCTGCCGTATTCACGGCAGCGTGCCCCACCGTCACGCCTGCCACATCGCTGATCTTATTGAGGGGCCCGGGCGTCATATCGCCCGGTATGATTCCGTATGCCCGGATCCTTTTCATCACTGTTTCCTTTCCACGACTAAGACTGTGCTTTCACTTTTCCCCGGTTCTTTTTCTGCTCCTGATTCTTCTTTTCCAGCCTCGCATAAACCGTTCCTCTCAGCAGAGAATACAGCACGGAGCAGAGCGGGATAAAGATCAGCATTCCCACGATTCCCATGGCGCTGCCGCCGATCGTCACCGCAACGAGCACCCAGATAGACGGAAGGCCCACGGAATTCCCCACCACATGGGGATAGATTAAGTTTCCTTCAATCTGTTGAAGGATAAAGAACACCGCCACAAACAGAAGCGCATCTAACGGTTTCACCATCAGCATCAGGAACGCCCCGATCACACAGCCGATAAAGGCTCCAAAGATGGGAATCAGCGCAGTAAAGGCGATGAGCACGCCGATCAGCAGTGCATAAGGCAGCCGCAGCACGGACAGCGTGAGGAAGAACATGGTTCCCAGAATCACCGCCTCGAGGCACTGTCCTGTCAGGAAATGGGAAAATGTATTGTAAGCCAGACCGGCAACTGACAGAACATGTTCCGTGACACGGTCCGGCAGAAACGCCCGCATCAGCTTCTTCATCTGAGCCGAGAGCGTCTCCTTCTGCAGCAGTATATAGATGGCAAATACAAGGGCGATTCCAAAGGTGGTGACGCCGCTGACGATGGAAACCGCTGCTGTGATCGTGGAATTCAGCACGGTGCTGGCCCCTGATGAGAGGAAGCCGATCACATCCTCGGAAAAAGACTTCCAGTCAATCTGGATTCCGTTGATATAATCCAGGATCTCCGGATTCTGGGCAAATAAATCTTCCGCCCCCTTCTTCACCCCTGCCAGGAATACCGGAATACTGTTCTGCAGACTCATAAACGTCTCAAACAGCTGGGGCATTACAACGAAAATGACTAACAGCAGCAGACCCACCACAAACAGCAGGGTAAAAACCAGGCCTATGGGACGGCGCAGTCTGCTGTTTTCCTTCATGGGAAGCATTTTCTCAATCCTGCGCATGGGGACGTTTAAGATAAACGCCATGACGCCACCCAGTAAAAACGGTGAGATGAATCCGAAAAGCATCATAAACACCTCAAATACACGCCGGTAGTTCACGCCGATCACCACGACCACCACGGTAAATACGATAAGCCATCGCAGCTTCTTGATGTTGCTGTCATTTAATTCCATAAAATTACTCCTTTACCAGTCCTGTAAATGTCTCCAGAATCGCCTGCTTCGACGCCTGAAAGGTTCCCTGAGCCATCAGGGCGCTTCCACCGCCTCTTCCGTTTAACTCTTTGTTTAAGGTTTTGCTGAGAGCCCTCATGTCTGCGCTGCTGCTTCCAATCGCGTACTGATAGCTGCCGTCCACTCCGGAACAGACGAGGACCACACTTCCCCTTCCGCCCTCGTAGAGCATGGTGCAGTACTGGCGCAGCTGGATCGGCGCCAGCCCTTCCTCGAACACCGCTAAAGGCTCCTGGCTGCACTGAAACTGCTCCATTCTGGCTGCAAACAGCTCCTGGTACAGCCGGTTAATCCTGCCGTCTTTTATTCCGTTCTCGTTCTTCAGCTTTTCCACAGTCTCCACGACTCTCTCCGGCTTGGCCGAGAGCATCACGGAAAGCTCCGTCACCGTCTTCTGTTTCTTCCGGTAATCCTTAAGGGCATCCATCCCGCAGAGCATGGAAACCCGGATGCCGCCTTTGTAGTGGATTGCACCGGTGATCTTAAAAATGCCGATCTCTCCGGTGGACATGACATGGGTACCGCAGCATGCGCAGACATCGCTGTCGGGAATCTCAATAATTCTCACCTGGCCGGTCAGCGCCTTCTTGCTTCTGTACTCCATATGCTCCAGCTCTCCGGCGGCCGGATACAGTTCCCGGATCGGCAGATTCTCTGCGATTTTCCGGTTGACCTCCGTTTCGATCTCCTCTAATTCTTCGGCTGTGATCACTCCGTTAAAGTCAACAGTCACCTCCTCGCTTCCCATATGAAATCCCACATTATCGAACCCATACTTTTTATGTACCAGTCCTGAAAATATATGTTCGCCTGAATGGTTCTGCATGTATCCAAACCGTCTTTCCCAGTCGATGGTTCCCGCAACGGCCGTCCCTGCCTCCAGGGGTCCGTCCGTCTCATGGATGATCTCTCCTGCCTTTTCATGGACATCCAGTACCTTCACCGGTCCCAGCCTCCCGGTATCCCCCGGCTGGCCGCCGCCCTCCGGATAGAAGCCTGTCCGGTCCAGCATCACCTGGTACCTGCCGTTTTTCCCCTCTCTGCAGTCTGTTACCACCGCCTCGAACGCTTTGACATATGGCTGTCTATAATATAATTTTTCCATAGATTCTCCTCTTTTCCCGTTTGTAACTAATTATACACAAGTATGGGATAAGTTCAATCATATGAATTCTAAAATTTTACGAAAAATGTGGAAACAGTGGCAAGCAGGGTCACATACATTTAAGTGTAAACAATTTATTTGGAGGAACAAATATGAGTGATCTGGCAGCAACAAATTGTGGATGTGGATGTGGCTGTGAATGCAACAATGGAGGAAGTGGATGCAACTTTATCTGGTTGATCCTGATTCTGTGCTGCTGCTGTGGCGGCGGCGGTGGATTCGGGGGCGGCTGCGGCTGCGGCGGCGGAAGTAACTGCGGCTGCGGCGGAAGCAATGGATGCGATTTCATCTGGATCATCCTTCTTCTCTGCTGCTGTGGCGGCGGCGGTGGATTCTGCTGCTAATACATGCAGAAAAAACCGTTCCACGAAACATAAAGACTGCGGTCCGGATATTCCGGGCCGCAGTTTTTCATTTATCCGTATCCTTCAGCAGGGCGGGAAGCGGATCATCACCGCCCCCGATTCTTATCCTGTCCCGGTGCGGCCAGCGGATTTTCTCCATTTCCTCCGCGTCCGGAATTTCTTCCCTGTTTTCTCTTTACGCACTCGTCGTCAATTTCATATACTGCATTGCCATCTATAATCAAACGATTTCTCATGTTTATCACTCTCCTGTAATACTAATATATGCGGCCGCATATATTGTCAACAAGAAAAGTAAGGATATCATGTTATGAACAACGAAAAAAATTCCCAGCCAGTTGACCTGGATTCCTTAATCGGTGATAACCATTTACAGATGATGAAGGCCGCACTTCCCTATATGAGCGTAACAGAGCAGCGTTTTATCTCCCTCTTTGTCAAATTCAATGAGCTCCGCCGCACCGTGCAGCTGTTTGAAGATGAGGAGGTGGCTGCCATGGGCATCTGCTCCACCGGAGAAAGCACCGAAAAACCGGCGTCCCCCATTGATATGCTGGGGGCCATCAAACCGTTTGGAACACCGACCGAACAGGATTTAATCGATCTGATCATGAACTTTTTCCAGGGCTTTAAGCTGGCAAGCGCAGTATCCGACGCGGTTCCCGGATCCATGGTCCCGGATCCCGAGCCCACGGAAAATACGGCCAGGCAGGCGCAGACACCGCCTCCGCACCGCTCCGGCGGGCCGTTCGGGCGCATGTCCTTCGATCAGATCAAAAATTTTATTCCTCAGGAACAGCAGTCCCGGCTGGAGACCATGCAGCTTATGATGTCTGCCATGCAGCAGATGAGCTGACCTTAACGCTACATATCACTATAAAAGAATGAAAGAAAGGAAGAACAGCACTCTATGAATACAAACTGGAAACAGGACCCCCGCTTAAAGGGCATGGATCCGCAAAAACTCGAACTGCTGACCACATTCGCCAAAGAGGTGGAATCCGCACCGAAGGACCAGCTGATGTCCACGATTCTCACACTTAACCTGAAGGCCAATGAAAAAGGCATCCATTTTTCCGATCAGGAGACGGAACTGCTCGTCTCGATCCTGAGCGGGGGAATGAGCCCCGCCGAGCGGAAACGCATGGATACCTTACGTATGATTTCTAAAAATTTAGCAAAACGGAAATAACATTACCGGCCGTTCTCCTGCTCCAACCGGCTGATATCGGAAACAATGACGATTCTGGTATCTTCATCGACGCTTGTCACCAGCTTTTTCATGTATTCCTCGGGCACCTTGACACAGCCCGAGGTCCCGGTATCGGCCGTCCCGTTCATACAGTGCAGAAAGATCGCGGAACCGTTTCCCGGCACACAATCGCTGTTATAATCCAGTGCCAGTCCATAATGGTAAAACGGAACCATGGCCGCCATATGCTCCGCTGACTTCCAGTCTTTTTTTGTGCTGCGCGAATCCACCAGCCGGTTATAGTGGCTGCTTTCCGGATCGTCCACCCAGTAATCGGTATCTGTCAGCCGGTGATACGGCAGAATACTGCCCGGATTTTCCTTCACGCCAAACGCCATGGTAAAACGATACGTTCCGAGGGGCGTCTTCTTGTCCCCCTCTTTCTTATCATCCGTCGCTCCGTTTTTCCCGTATCTCCCCATGGTCTCAAATTCTTCCGTCCAGATCCCCTCTTCATTCTTCGTATGGTAGGAAAGGCTGATATCCGCTCCTCCCTGTCCCACAACCAGGATCAGGCTGTCCGTTTCTGAAGCGGCCGCTATGTTCCCCATGAGCTCCTGTTCTCCGGCGTTCTTCTGCTCTCCGGCATTCTCCTGTTTTGCCTCTGCCTTTTCCGTATTCTTGTCCTTCAGACCAATGCCAGGGCCTTTTTCCTCCGGGCCATCGGTCCGTTCCTGCGGCCGGACCGCCCGATCTTCATTCATCCGTGCACAGGCCGTTGTTCCTGCAGTGCCGGAGCATGCAAAAAGGACCGCCCCTGTCATGACCAGCAAATATCTCTGATATCGTCTCATTGGTAATTTCCTCCGATTATCCTGTCTTCTGCTGTTATTATACACGGTACGGCCCTTTTTGTCATGCCTGAACGGCAATCTTGTAACAGTACAGACGGCTCATTTCCGCCGTCTGTACTGTTGCGCTATTTTAATCTTACAACATGCTGACAATATATGTATACATTCTTAATCTTTTTAGCCTGCTCCCCTTCTTCCCCCAAAATGATCGGCTGCGTGCCGGACGGCGTAATGTACAGCTTAAATGCAATTGCATCCTGGCCTACCTTCATCTGCCTGACCGGACGGTACTCGAACGTCCTGCGCTCAATTCCCAGATATTCGTAGATGGCATTCTCCAGATCCTTATCCTCAAAGCACCTGGCAATATCCTCCTCCGCATTCATATCCAGAATCGCTTTCGCTTCCTCAAACGTCAGATTTGCAAACCGGAAATCCCCGTCCCCCAGGACATGGGCCAGAGTCTCATTGTCAAGAAGCAACAATGGGTAACCTACACTCGACTGCTCCATAAAATACCTCCTTCATCTCCGTTTATTATAACAAATTTCTCAATTATCTGCTATTACTATTATCATAGCCATTTTTCTCTCTTTTGTCAATATTTTCTGATTATTTTATACTTGTTCGTTAATTATCAAACTATTATGTTTTTATTTTATCATGCAAAAAACACCCTTCGGCTGTCCGCCTCCGGGTGTCTGCTGCTATTTACATACAATATTGATAATTCTTCCCGGCACATAGATTTCCTTAACAATCGTACCTGTAATCTTATCTGTAACCAGCGCCCTGCCGGCCTCGATCGCTTCCTCTCTGGCTGTGCCTGCCGAAAGTGTTATCACCGCCTTTGTCTTTCCATTCACCTGGACGGCAACGGAAATTTCATCGTCCTTCATGGCTTCCTCATCGCACACCGGCCACTGGGCATGGAAAACGGTATCGCTGCCTCCCAGCTGCTGCCACAATTCTTCGCCGATATGAGGGGCAAACGGCGCAAGCAGGATCACAAATGTGCGAAGTGTTTCTCTGTCGATTCCGCCGGTCTTCTTTGCCAGTTCGATGAATTTGTTGTTGTACTCCATGAAACCGGAGATGACCGTATTTAAATTAAACTGGTTAAAACGCTGTTCAATATCAAAAATCAGCTTATTGCGGAGACGCACCATCTCTCTTGTGGGTTCCGTCTCCCTGTCTTTGCTGTCCATCACAAGATTCCAGAACCTGTTTAAGAAACGGCTGATACCTTCAATTCCCCTGTCATCCCATTCTGCGTCCAGTTCCGGCGGACCGACGAAGAGCTCATACATTCTCAGGGAATCACACCCGTAATCGCGAACCAGCTCATCCGGGGATACCACATTTCCCTTGGACTTGCTCATCTTGATTCCATTCTTACCGGTGATCATGCCCTGGTTAAACAGCTTCGTAAACGGTTCGTCAAAATCGATGACACCGATGTCACACAGGAATTTCGTGTAGAACCTGGAGTAGAGCAGATGGAGTACCGCGTGTTCCACGCCTCCGATATACATATCGACCGGAAGATATTGATCCGCCTTTTCACGGGAGACAAGCTCCTTTTCATTATGGCTGTCCACATAGCGCAGGAAGTACCAGGAAGAGCCGGCCCACTGAGGCATGGTGTTTGTCTCCCGCTTGGCCGGTGCTCCGCAGACCGGGCAGGTGGTATTTACCCACTCATCGATAGCGGCCAGCGGGGATTCCCCCGTTCCTGTCGGCTGATAGCTTTCTACTTCAGGCAGTCTTAACGGAAGCTGATCCTCAGGAACCGGTACGCTGCCGCAGTGCGGACAGTGAATAATCGGAATAGGCTCGCCCCAGTAGCGCTGCCTCGAGAATACCCAGTCGCGCAGTTTGTAATTGACCGTCTTCTTTCCGATTCCACGCTCCTCGATCATCGCCGGAGCTTCCCTCTTTAAGACGGAAGACTCCATTCCGTTCCACTCGCCGGAATTGATCATGATTCCGCTCGCCTCGGTGTAAGCCTGCGTCATATCCATGATCTCCACCCCATCCCTGGCAATAACCTGGATAATCGGGAGATCGAATTTCTTTGCAAATTCGAAATCTCTGTCGTCATGGGCCGGTACACACATAATAGCCCCTGTACCGTAATCAGCCAGTACATAGTCGGAAAGCCAGATCGGCACCTTTGCACCGTTTAACGGATTGACGGCATAGCTTCCCGTAAACACACCCGTCTTTTCCTTATCCTGAAGGCGGTCCACATTGGATTTCATGGAAGCTTCACAGATGTATTTCTCCACTGCATCTTTCGTCTCCGGCACAGCCAGGCCCAGGGCCAGTTCATGCTCCGGAGCCAGCACCATGAAGGTCGCTCCGTAAAGCGTATCCGGTCTTGTCGTATAGACCTTTATTTTTTCTTCCCGTCCATCTACCTGGAAATCCACTTCCGCGCCATAGGATTTTCCGATCCATTCAGTCTGCATCTTCTTGACCTTCTCCGGCCAGTCCAGTTTGTCCAGATCGTCAAGCAGACGGTCCGCATAGGCGGTGATCTTTAGCATCCACTGTCTTAAATTTTTCTTTGTCACCGGTGTCTGGCAGCGTTCACAGCAGCCGTTTACCACTTCTTCGTTGGCAAGCCCGGTCTTACAGGATGGACACCAGTTAATCGGAAATTCCTTCTCATAGGCCAGCCCCTTCTTAAACATCTGAACGAAGATCCACTGAGTCCATTTGTAAAAGTCCGGATCCGTAGTATTGACCTCCATATCCCAGTCATATACAGCGGCAATCTCATTAATCTGACGCTTAATATTGGCCACGTTCTCGGCCGTTGATTTTGCCGGATGAACGCCCATCTTAATCGCATAATTCTCTGCCGGAAGGCCAAAGGCATCCCATCCCATCGGATGGATGACGTAATGTCCTTTTAATATCTGATACCTGCTCCAGACATCGGAGATCACGTACCCCCTCCAGTGTCCCACATGAAGCCCGCTCCCCGACGGGTACGGAAACATATCGAGACAGTAATACTTCGGTTTCTTCCCGTCATTGACATTGATGGGATTCTTTTTCCAGTTTTCGCGCCATTTCTTCTCAATTGCGCTGTGGTTGTATGATGCTGACATTATTTACCATTCTCCTTTCTGACTGCATAATCTGGAACTTCAGATATCATGGAAGCATTTTCCCATTATATCAAAAACGCGCCTCTTTCGCTGCGGCCGTTCAGGCCATAACGATAGAGACGCGGATTTCTTCCACGCGGTACCACTCTATTTCATACAGAATCTGTATGCGCTCATGGGATACGTATTCATATCCTTCCCATCGTAACGGCTGGGATGCCGGCCGCACCTACACAAAAGCAGCGCTTCCTTCAGTGAGCAACTCCAAGGCGAGTTCAGCCATCCTTCCCAACCGGCTCGCACCAACCGCCGGCTCTCTGCATGTTTCAGACAGCTTACTGTTCCTCTTCACAGTATTTATGCTGACTATGAATGTATCACACTTGCTGTAGCGTGTCAACCGCTATTTATGATTTTCCTCCAGTTCCCGGCACAGACCATGTCCGGCTTAAGACACCGATGCCCGGCGCGGCCGGTTACCGTCTGCCTCCCGTTTATGAGAGCAGGAACAGACCCACAGACACAAAGAAAAACAGAATCATGCCCAGATTTAAAAACAGGGTCTCAAACCGCCTCCCTTTTGGGATCACCACCATCGCCGGTTTCCAGGAGATCTCGCGGCGGTAAATAATCAGAAAAACGATTCCCAGTACAACGGCTGCAAGCATAAAGATACTATATGCCATGGCAAACCAGATATTATCCGCTGCGTGAAGCGCTACAATTGATCCCAGAAAATCGATAATCGCATGGAATATAATCGTATACCGCAGCTTTCCTGTATTGATATAAACGTAAGCAAACACAACTCCCAGGCCAAATGCATAGAAAAACTGATAAAAATTACCGTGGCTGAGTCCGAATAAGACTCCCGACAGAATCACCGCCACTTTATCACCGTAATGAGCAACCCGGTCAATCAACAGCTTTCTGTATAGAATTTCCTCAAAGATGGGAGCAGCCACCACCGTCAGCAGAAAGATCACACGCGTATCCAGATTTTCAATCAGCTCGCTGACCGGATTCACGAGAGGCTTCCCCTGAATTCCATTCACGATACTCATCAGAACAGTTCCGATGATATTCCCGATGTACATAATGCTAATGCAGGCAAAAAAAGCAACCACCAGCCTCCCCGCACCGAATGGCTGCTTCCGGGGTCTGCACGGAGTTCCCATATCCTTCACAATCAACCAGCATATCAGCGTTCCGAGCAAATACGTGGGCAGTGATCCCAGAATCACAATCCAGGTATTCCAGTCTCCCATCCAGCCCATACTTCCCAGTACTCCGAGTATCAGCCCCGCTTCCATCTGCAGCAGAAGGCCCACCACCAGGAAGGCCGCGTATCCCACGCCCAGCCTTGAACACGTTTTCTTTATTTCTCTTAAGTAATCCATCCGGTATTTACCTCCTGACTCTTCTGAACATCACGTTTCCAAGTTTATCACATCTGTCTTCTGTTGACAAGGAAACTTGGGGAATCGCAGAGACCGGTCTGTTTATATTAAAAGAGACGGAACGCACTTCTGTTCCGCCTCTCAATATAATTCTTTTCTTTTTTACGTTTATGATTCCGTCCTGTCAACCTTGGACGCGCGCTCTTCTACTTCCCGCTTCTGAACATCACCAGGAGCCTGCTCGTAGCGGCTGAATTCATATTCATACGTTCCCATACCGCCTGTCATGGAACGGAGGTCTGTATTGTATCCGAACAGCTCAGACATCGGAACGTCTGCCTCGATAACCTGCTTGCCGTTATGGTTGGAATTCATGCCCAGCACACGGCCGCGTCTGCGGTTTAAGTCACCCATAACATCACCGGTAAACTTATCCGGTACGGTAACCTTCAAAGAAGCAATCGGCTCTAACAGAACCGGGTTCGCCTCCATAAAGCCCTTCTTAAATGCCATGGTGGCCGCCATCTTAAACGCCATCTCAGAGGAATCTACCGGATGATAGGATCCGTCTGTCAGTGTCGCCTTCAGACCGACAACCGGATAAGCTGCGAGAGGTCCTCTTAAGACGCACTCTGCAACGCCCTTCTCAACAGCCGGGAAATAGTTCTTCGGAACAGCTCCGCCGAATACGCTCTCCTCGAATACGTAAGGCGTCTCCAAATCGCCGGACGGCTCAAAGGTCATCTTGACATCGCCGAACTGTCCATGTCCGCCGGACTGCTTCTTATATCTTCCCTGAACCTCAACTTTCTTTCTGATGGTCTCACGGAACGCAAATTTCGGTTTGCTCAGCTCAATCTCTACTTTATAGCGGTTTAACAGCTTGCTGACTACCACGTCAAGCTGCTGGTCACCAATTCCGTATATCAGGGACTGATGATTCTCTGTATCCGTGACCACCTTTAAGGTCCAGTCTTCCTCTGTCAGCTTCGACAATGCGCTGGATACCTTGTCATCGTCACCCTTTGTCTTCGGTTTGTACCGCATATACGTATACGGCGTGGAAATCTCCGGCTTATGGTATACAATCGGCGCGGAACGGAGAGCAATGGTATCTCCCGTCTGGGTTACGGATAACTTGGATACAGCACCGATATCGCCGGCTTTTAATTCCGGAACCTCGATCGCGTCTTTGCCTCTGAGCAGGTAGATCTTTCCGATCTTCTCCTCTGTATCCTTGTTTACGTTATAAATATTGGAATCCGGTTTTAAGGTACCGGTACAAATCTTCATCAGAGAATACTTACCGATAAACGGATCTACAATCGTCTTAAATACACGGGCGGAAAGTGAAACGTTATCGTTATACTTGGCCGTAAAACGCTCTCCTGTGGATACGTCCACACCAATACACTCGTAACGGTCCGGTGTCGGGAAGTACTTATCAATTCCCTGAAGCACCATCTTCGCACCCTGTGCGTTAATGCCGGATCCCAGCATAACCGGTACGATATTGCCTTCTATTACATATTCCCGAAGTGCAGAAGAAATCTCTTCCTGGGTAAACTCGTCGCCTGAGAAATAGCGTTCCATATACTCCTCGCTCGTCTCCGCAACAGCCTCCATCAGCGCTTCACGCGCAATACCCAGGTTCTTCTGTGAATATTCAGGAATCTCGCATTCTTCATAATCACTGTTCACCGTAAATCTGCGGCCCGCCATCTTTACGACGTTAACAAATCCGACGAACTTTTCATTCTCACGAATCGGAAGATGGAACGGTGCAATCTTTCTGCCGAACTCTTTTTCCAGTTTCAGCAGCAGTTCACGGTAGCTTGCATGATCGTCATCCATATTCGTAACGAAAATAATACGCGGCAGTTTATACTTTTCACAAAGTTCCCATGCCTTATATGTACCAACCTCTATGCCTGCCTTGCAGTTCACCACAATGACCGCGGCGTCTGCAACGCTGATTGCCTCTTCTACTTCACCAACAAAATCGAAATACCCCGGAGTATCCAGCAGGTTAATCTTGATCGGACCTTCTTCACCCTGATACTCCAGCGGAATCAGAGTCGTAGAAATGGAGAACTGTCTCTTAATCTCTTCCTTATCATAATCGCTGATGGTGTTTCCATCGGTGATCTTTCCCATTCTGCTGACAGCTCCTGTAATCAGTGCCATCGCCTCTGCGAGTGTCGTCTTACCCGCGCCTCCGTGGCCGAGTAATACAACGTTACGGATTTGCTTGGTTCCATACACGTTCATAAACATTCCTCCTGTTCAGTATTTAAGTCTATGAGGATATTTTACTAAAAGTGTCGGAAAATTGCAAGTAGAATGTGCATTTTGCACAAATAATTTTACTTGCCAAAATATGGGGCTTTTACAGGGCCGGACACCAGGCGGCCTGCGGCCTGCATTCACGTTCAAACTCAAGGAAAGACGCGTGATACGGGGTCTCATTCTGCTCCGCTTCGTTCGCTCTGTTCCAGATCTTTAGGGCGGCCTGCAGAGTGATCTCCACATCATGATAGTAATAGATGCCCGCCTGAGTATGGGAAACTACGTCCTCAATCAAAAGCCTTGCATCGTGATTTTCAAACAGAACTTCATTCAAATTATTCCTTGTCAGCTTCATCGTATTGATCTTCTCCTTCCTGTCAGGTTTTTGCCTACCAGAACATACGTTCTTTTTTCTGTTTTTATTGTACCAGAACATACGTTCTTTGTCAACCCTGTTATTCATCTTTGCTAATTTACGTTAAAGCGTCAAAGTTTAACGTATAAAAGCGTTGACAACTTTCACTCTTTCGATTACAATGATGCTTAAGCTATTTCTGAATACTTTTAAAGAGAGGGAACTGATATGATTATTATTATGAAACCCAATGCTTCCGAGGAGGCAGTTGGGAAAATTAAAAACCTGATAGAATCCAAAGGCCTCCAGGCGCATCTTTCCAAAGGAACGGAGGTCACCATCGTAGGCGTTGTCGGCGACAAGACAAAGCTTCAGGGAGCCAACATCGAGATGGCGGAAGGCGTGGATAAGATCGTTCCGGTCACCGAGACGTATAAGCTGGTCAACAAAAAGTTCCATCCCGAGGATTCCGTAATCAGAGTCGGTAATACTCATATCGGACCAGGCAGGCTGACCATGATGGCCGGCCCCTGTGCCATTGAAAACCACGACATGGTGATCGAGACGGCAATTGCGGTAAAGAAGGCCGGTGCGGAGTTTTTAAGAGGCGGTGCCTACAAGCCCAGAACTTCCCCCTATGCATTTCAGGGACTGGAGGAGGAAGGCCTGCAGTATATGAAGGAAGCCCGGGATGAGACCGGTCTTAATATTGTCTGTGAGGTTACCAGCCTGCGCGCCCTGGAGACGGCGGTAAAGTACGTGGATATGATCCAGATCGGAGCCCGCAACATGCAGAATTTTGAACTGCTCAAGGAGGCCGGCCGCGCCGGTATTCCGGTACTGTTAAAGAGGGGCTTATCCGCAACCATCGACGAATGGCTAAATGCGGCGGAGTACATTGCCTCCGAAGGCAATCCCCACATCGTACTCTGTGAGCGCGGCATCCGGACCTACGAAACCGCTACCAGAAACACGCTGGACATCAGCGCCGTACCGGTTATCCGAGCCAAGAGCCACCTTCCTATTATCATTGATCCCAGCCACGCAACCGGTGTACGCGCCTATATTGAGCCGATTTCCAAAGCCGCGGTCGCCGTAGGTGCGGACGGCCTGATCGTGGAGGTCCATCCGTGCCCGTCCTGCGCGCTGTCCGACGGCCCGCAGTCGCTTACCTTTGAACAGTTTGAACAGCTGACCGAAAATCTAAAACCGTACGCAGCGCTTGCAGGAAGGAGATTTTAATGACTGATTCCACCATTGCCTTTATCGGGCTTGGTCTCATCGGAGGCTCCATTGCCAGGGGAATCAAGCGTGAAAATCCGGATACAAAGATTATGGCATACATGCGGACCCGTTCCAGGCTCTTAAGCGCCATGGACGAAGGTGTGATTGATGTGATCCTCGATGGGGCAGATGAGCAGTTATCCCAGTGTGATCTCATATTTCTGTGTACCCCTGTGGAATATAACGCCCGCTATCTTGCTGAAATCAAACCATTTTTAAAACCAGGCGCCATCATCACAGACGTGGGAAGCACGAAGACTGACATCCATGAGGAGGTCATCCGGCTTGATATGGAGGACTGCTTCGTGGGAGGCCATCCCATGGCCGGGTCCGAAAAGACAGGATTTGAGAATTCCACGGACCATCTGCTGGAAAATGCCTACTACATCATCACCCCCACCCGCAAGTCTTCCCCGGCTGCAGTGGAACGGCTGATTTCCATCGCCTCGCTGATCGGATCCATCCCCATCGTTCTGGACTATCACGAGCACGATTCCATCACGGCGGCAATCAGCCATCTGCCTCACGTGATTGCTTCCAGCCTGGTGAATCTGGTAAGAGATGCCGATAATCAGGAGGGGCTGATGAAACGGCTGGCTGCCGGCGGTTTTAAGGATATCACCAGAATTGCCTCCTCGTCCCCCGAGATGTGGGAACAGATCTGCATGACAAACCGGGCGCCTCTGGCCGCTGTCCTGGAGCAGTATATTGCCTCCTTAAACGAGACGCTTGTAAAGCTGAGGTCCGGTGACAACCAGTATCTCTCCCGGCTGTTTGAGACTTCCAGGGACTACCGGAACTCCATTTCCGAGAGGAACCAGGGTTCTGTCACACCGGAATATTCGTTTACAGTGGACATGGCGGACGAGGTCGGCGCGATCTCCACACTGTCCGTTATTCTGGCCGCCAAGGGCATCAGCATTAAAAATATCGGTATCAACCATAACAGAGAACACGGGGAAGGTACGCTCAAGATTATTTTCTATGATAAGGAAGCCATGGATATGGCGTGGAAACAGCTGGAGCGCTACCATTACGACCTGATCTCGAATAACTGACTTACGGAGGAACATTATGAAATTTAAAAAGGTAACCCCGCTTAAGGGTGAACTGCAGATCCCCGGCGATAAATCCATTTCCCACAGAAGCGTCATGTTCGGATCGATTGCGAGGGGAACGACGGAGATCAGCCATTTTCTTCAGGGAGCAGACTGTCTCTCCACTATCTCCTGCTTTCAGAAAATGGGCGTAGCCATCGAAAACAACGGGGATTCCGTCATCGTCCGGGGCAACGGCCTCAGAGGCTTAAAAAAGCCGGACTCCATCCTGGACTGCGGCAACAGCGGCACGACCACCCGCCTCATATCCGGTATCCTGTCAGCACAGAATTTTGATGTGACGGTAACCGGCGACGAGTCCATACAGAAGCGCCCCATGAAGCGGATCATCGAACCGCTTTCCATGATGGGGGCTCAGATTGAGAGTCTCCGTCAAAATGGCTGCGCTCCCCTGCACATTACAGGAAAGCCGCTGCATTCCGTCCACTACCATTCCAAAATTCCGTCTGCCCAGGTAAAATCAGCCATTCTTCTGGCCGGACTCTATGCGGACGGCGAGACAAGAGTCACGGAAGATGTTGTATCACGCAACCATTCGGAGCTCATGCTCCGCTCCTTCGGCGCCGATGTGCGGTGGGAAGGCACGACAGCAGTCATCCGGCCGGCGGAGGAACTCTACGGCAGACAGATTACGGTTCCCGGCGATATCTCATCCGCCGCGCCGTTTCTTGCCGCCGGCCTGCTGGTACCGGGTTCTGAAGTGCTGATCCGGCAGGTGGGGATCAATCCCACCAGAGACGGTATTCTCCGCGTCTGCCGGGCCATGGGAGCCGACATAACCCTGATGAATGAGCAGGACGCCTCCGGGGAACCCACTGCCGACATTCTGGTGAAAAGCAGCAGCCTCCACGGCACGGTCATCGAAGGAGCCATCATCCCCACTCTGATCGATGAGCTTCCCATGATCGCGGTGATGGCCTGCTTCGCGGAAGGCACCACCATTATCAAAGATGCGGCGGAATTAAAGGTCAAGGAATCCAACCGTCTCGAAGTCATGGTAAAGAACTTATCCGCCATGGGGGCCGATGTGACCGAAACTGCGGATGGAATGATCATCCACGGCGGCAAACCGCTCCACGGCGCTGTGATCGACAGCCTTTTGGATCACCGTATCGCCATGACCTTTGCCGTCGCAGGGCTCTGCGCGGAGGGGGAGACCGAGATCCTTGGTGCGGAATGTGTCAGGATCTCCTATCCGGACTTTTATGAGGACTTAAACAGGCTGATGCGGTAAATTCCTGCTGCCGGCATACAAAAAGTCTGCAGGGAAGACATTTCTTTCGTCCTTCCTGCAGACTTTCATTGTGGGTCGGATAGACCCAGTTGAGTGCGCGAAGCGCGCGAAATAGAAACCACCCGCTATGCGGGTGCGCGGTGTTGGTTATACCAAAAATCACTCAGCCTGATATAATAGAGGTGTCCAAGCCACTATTAAAAAGGAGAGTGATTTTATGGCGAAGAAAGCCAATGAATTAGCGCATACAAAGTGGATGTGCAAGTATCATATCGTCTTCACCCCTAAGTATAGACGAAAAGTGATCTATAATCAATATAAAGAAGACCTGAGAGATATCATAAAACAATTATGTAATTATAAGGGTGTTCAGATACTGGAGGGGAAATTAATGCCGGATCATGTGCATATCCTGGTGAGTATCCCACCCAAGATAAGCATATCCAGTTTTATGGGCTATTTGAAAGGAAAGTCAGCATTAATGATGTTTGACCGTCATGCCAACTTAAAGTACAAGTTCGGGAATCGTCATTTCTGGTCAGAAGGATACTACGTAAGCACAGTGGGATTAAACGAAGACACCATAAAGAAGTATATACAAGATCAGGAGAAGGCAGATATCATGCTGGACAAATTGAGTGTGAAAGAATATGAAGACCCCTTTAGGGGTTAGTCGGTATTCAGATAGCCCCTTGAAGGGGCGGCAACAGAGGTAAAAGCACAAAGTGGCTTGAACGAAGTGAAAGCCAGCGCCTTGAGACGCTGGCCTAGTAACAAAGGCTTATAGCCGAAGCGCGAGCCACCCGTTAGACGGGTGGCAGCGACTTTTAATATTTGTTGAAAAATAATCTTATGATACAAACATTCTTTTTATTCAGGAACCGGCTCTGCCGCCTCTCTCAAAAGCGATTTCACCGCCTCTTTTGCCTCCGTAAACCAGATATCTCCAGGCGCAGCCGACAGAATAAATCCGATTTTTCCCAACAGGGACGTCAGATACCTGACCTCCCCGGCAGGGCCCATCTTTAAATATTTCTCCTCACCCCTGCGCTCTAAATGCGCCTGCACACCAAATTTCATGCAGTAATAAACGTCCTGCCTTACTTCCTTCCTGTATGAAGCGGGAACCGATACCTTATCGTTGACCACAATCCCGGTTACCGACTGCCTGGTCCTGCGGGTAAGAATCTTCGTTTTTGACCGGTTCAGTTCAAAGCCCATGGCGCCCAGAAACCCTTTTACCTTTCTGATCACCTCTGCCGCAGAAAAATCTCCGGAAAATGTCATATCGTCACAGTACCGGCTGTACGTAATACTCCTCTCCCTGCACCAGCCGTCCATATATTCATCGAATGGCTTCATCACAAGATTGGATATGGCGGCCGAAGCCGGCGAGCCCTGGGGCAGACAGTCATTCAGGCAGCACAGAGAGGTTAAGAGCGTCCCTACTGAAGTAGGAAAGTATCTGCTGTTAAATGCGCTGCGATGCACCACTGGAAAGGTGATGCTTCCAAAAAAATCTTTGATATCCAGCTTTAATACCACCATTTTTCCCGTATGGCAGGCCGCATTCTCCCATATGGACGCACCCCTGCGGTAGGCGGCCGCACAGGATGAGAGTTCCAGTCCATCCAGAATATGATGCAGAATATTCCGCTGAATCGCCTTCAGCAGTGGATCCGGCGCCTGAATCTGCCTTACGCCCCCGCCCTTTTTCGGAATCCTCAGGCGGCTGTAATGCTTTTCTGTATGATTGCTCACGGCATACAGGCAGGAAATGACCTTCTCATCGGTCCACTCCTCCCCTTCCAGCAGATGAAAGGACAAAAGCATCTCCCTGCAGTGCTCCGCTGTACAGTATTTCCACAAATCCGGTTCGTGCATAGGCGTTCCTCATCGAAATCGGTAAAATAGACAAAAAGGATATAAGACGGCGGAAACTCATACGAAAAAGGATGCCGTAAGATGCGAAGACGTACAAGCCGCAGGCGTAAGCACATGAAATGTGCAGTTGTACTTCGGAGCAGATTACGGTCTTATGACCTTAACTTGTGAACTTCCGGACAACGACTCGCTGCCCGGCCGGAGCCTCTAAGCAATACCGGAAATGCTATGAATCCCCGCCGTCCTATGTTCCTTTATTCTAGCACAGAAAAAAAACTGCCGCAACACCTGCGTCCGGATATTTTCTCATTCCACAGCAGGTTCCTCTTCCTGATTCCGCTGCCCGCCCGGCGTTTTCATTACCCGGACCGTTCCGCGATCACTCCGCTTCTATCTCCTCCAATTTCCGATACACCCTCAGTATCTCTCCCATACTCCAGGCCTGTGCAAAGCAGCCTCTGGATACGGCCGGATAAAGCCCGTCATAAATCTCCGCCAGATGGCCGGCGCAGCCCTCTCGCAGCATTTCTCTGACCGGGCCAAGCTGTTCCCTCACTTTTTTCGCAGCCTCTTTGGAATCGTCATGAACTTTTAAGTAAGCCAGATAGTAGGCTCCTAACGGGAATGTCCAGACAGTTCCCTGATGGTAAGCCATATCGCGATTTACTACGCTGCCGCCGTATTCGGCGCAGAATTCCCCGTCTTTGCCGCTTAAAGACCGCAGCCCATAAGGCGTATATAAATGCTCATAGACCGTATCCACTATACGACACTCCTTCTCCCGGTCCAGAATCGGAAATGGCTGCGATACCGCCCATATCTGATTACAGCGAATCTGTCTGTCCGGGTGATGCTCCGCGGAATTCGAGATCACATCCTTTAAACAGCCTTCGTCCTCGAGCCAGAATTCCCGCACAAAGCTGTTTTTCACCGTTTCTGCCAGGTCGGTAAACACCTTCCCTGACTCTGAAAAGAGAGCGGCAAAATGTCCGGCTATCATCAGGGCGCTGTGCCACTGTGCATTTATCTCCACCGCTTTGCCATGCCTGGGAGTGGGCAGAAACCCGTTGATTCTCACATCCATCCAGGTCACCTGCTCCAGGCCGCCGCCTGCCGAAATCAAACCGTCCCGGTCCATACAGATATGATAATCCGTCCCTTTCCGGTACCAGTCGATGATTTCAAGGATCACCGGATATGCCTCTTTTTCGATAAAATCGAGATCGCCTCCCGCCTGATAGTACTCGTAGACGCTTCCGATAAAGAGAAGCGATGCATCGGCAGTGTTGTATTCCGGTTCTCCGTCTCCCTCAGGAAAAACGTTCGGCATCAGTCCCCGGCGTCTGTATTGGATGAACGTGCTGAGAATGCTTTTCGCAGTCTCCATCTGACCGGTCACGATACAGAGTCCCGGCAGGGCAATCATGGTATCGCGCCCCCAGTCTCCAAAGAACGGATAGCCGGCAATCACACTCTTACCACCTGTCGACTCTCGGTTTACCACGTACTGGCTGCAGTTTCTGGCTATCAGCCGTGCCTCCGCATCACGGAAACCGGAATTCTCTTCCAGTTCCTGCTGCCGCTTACTCTCCTGCGCCATCATCTCCTCACACCGCGTTCTGCCAATCTCTCCTGCAGTATAGATTATCTCTCCGCATGCCAAAGAATGAGGCGGAACCCGGTACCGGATGAGATGGTTGCGATAGGCACCTCCGACGGCCGGCCTTCCGTCTCTGGCATCATACTCAAAGTAGAGGTCGTCTATGTACTGCTGCGTCTGCTCCACAATCTCCCCATCCGTCCAGAAGTTTAGATTCAGCACTCCGTCGCTGATGCGGCCGGCTGCCTTCGCAGCTGACAGGGTAAACTGCCGGCCCGGCATGCACTTTTCTCCCTTCTCGACGAACTGAAACAGGGGAACCACCTCCAGCAGGGCCTCTCTTTTCGTGCGGTTTTCTATCTCATAGCGGATTCCAACCGTATTCTCCTGCTGCGGCATGACTACAGTTTTCTTAATCTCCACGCCGCGCACCCGGTACGTATATACCGGAAAATACTCCATACAGAAGGCGTCCAAATAGCGAAATCCCTCCGTATTCTCACAATAGCCCGCATACTGCTGGCTGCCTAATGAAAAGCAGCTGCCTCCCGTCATAAGCGTCTCATCCACTCTCGTCACCATATGATATCGAAGGTTCGGCGCCTGCAATGCCGCCATCAAAAGGGCGTGGTCGCCCCGCGTATTGGAGCCTATGACGGTCTGGGAGGAATACCCTCCAAGACCGTTTGTCAAAAGGCTGCACTGCTCCTGCCCCCGATCAAATCCTGTAAAGCTGTTTCTTCCATATTCCAGTCTCATATTCACCCAACTTCTTACCAGTTATTTACTTCATTACATCTTTATAGAAAATCTGCACCACCTTTGCCTCCATGGTAACGTGTCTTCCCGTTCCGCCTTCAAACAGCCGTACCAGTTCCAGGAAAGCGGTCGATGAAATCTTCTTAAAATCCTGTTTTAACGTATACATGGGAGTTCTCATATATCCCATCAGTGTGATGCCGTCATACCCGGATACCGGCCGTCTCACTCCCATCTCCTCCAGGGCGCAGGCCGCTCCTATGGCCATCAGATCCGAGGCGCAGACGATAACATCCGCTTCTCTTCCTCTTGCAAACGTGATCTCCCTGGCCTTTTTCTCACTGTAGTCCGCATACTCCACGATCAGTTCCAGATTCCTCTCTTCCTTCAGCCGTCTCATGGCAGCCAGCCTGGCATCCGTCATATAACCGTCCGGCCCGCAGGCGATATACAGCACTGTGCTGCCTGTTCCGCTCTCCACTGCCTTTTTTGCCACCTCATACTGTCCCTTATAGTGATCTACCGAAACAGAAGAGATCATCTGGCTGACAATCGGTGAATCCACCACTACTGCTTTGAATTCCTTTGACATGATGACATTGTAGAGCTTCACATTCTCACGGGCAAGGCTGTAGACGATAATTCCTGTTATGCCCTGGCTCTTTAAATAACGGATCATATCGTCGCCGCTCATGTGTGCAAACTGGGAGGTAAAAAAAGTGACTGCCTCCATCTGATACTCCCCCGCCTTCTCAAACGCACCAAACAGATAAAGAATATCGATCTCATCCACTGCCTGCTTATAATAAGTCATGTCAACGATCAGCCCCACCCGGTGGAAATTCTTTTTGGACAGAGAGATCGCCGCAGCGTTGGGAACGTAATTCAGTGCCCGGACTGCCTGTTCCACCTTTCTTCTGGTCTGATCGCTGACCGAGTCGTATTGGTTTAAGACCTTGGACACCGTAGATTTGGAGACTCCGGCCATTCTGGCTATATCATTAATCGATGTCATACCCACACTCCGGCTCTTACTCGCTGGCCACCAGACTGTTCCACTCCTCCATCGCCTTTTTCGCTGCTTCCGCAGGCTCTAACTGCCCGTCGAATACAAGCGCCAGTGCCTTTTCGGAAATGGAGTAATAGTAATCCATGCGGTCGATGTTGGGCACCGGGAACGCTGTCTCAAACTGTCTGGAGAATACGGACAAATCCCTGTCCTCCAAAAGCTCTGGCACCGCGCTGATATCCTTTAAGGCCGTCGTCTTATAATTGGTGTCATACAAAATAATGGCGCCCGGTTCCGATGCCATATATTCCGCCAGCAGCATGGCCGCATGAGGATAGTCTGTATAGGCCGACACATGAGCCACCTTGAGCCCGGCAAACGGGGTTGGAGTCCTGCCGTTTAGAGTGGGCATGGTCATGACGCCGAAATTAACGCCCGCATTTCTAAAATCCACGATATTCCATGGGCCGCCCAGGATATAGGCCGTCTTCCCCTGTTTGAACTGCTCATTGACAAACTCTCCCTTTAAATCCTGGGATTCCACCGGAAGAATCTTCTTTAACTCCTGGTAGAATTCAAGTCCCTTTTCAAACTCCGGCGAGTCAAATCCCGGTTCATCCCTGTCCGTTCCGCTTTCCCCAAACAGCTTATAACCATATGTAGTCAGAAAACCGTACGCTGAGTAACCGTTGGCGGCATCCATCATAAAGGCAAACTGGTTTTTCGCCGGATCATTGAACGTCTCTGCAAATTCCATGATCTCCTCAAAGGTGCCCGCAGGTTCGTCCCCTACAATATCTTTGTTATAGAAAAAGCTGTTGGCTTCCACAGATACCGGAGCTCCGTACAGCTTGCCGTCCTGGGAAGCACTCTTAATCGCGGCATCGGAGAGTTCGCTTAACAGCCGGTCCCTGACATCGCCTTCAAACGCCATAACCATGCCGGAAGAGATGGCGCTTCCCAGACGGTTGTGTGAAATCATAAACACATCCGCGCCGCTTCCTGCGGGTCCGTCAAGTTCCATCTTCGTCCTGGCATCCGTAAAGCCCACCTCCTCGGCCGTCACGGTCACACCCGGGTACGCCTCCATAAAGCCTTTGGCAATCGCTTCGCCGTAAGCCTGTTTGTCCGTCCATAAGAGAAGCTTTGCGCCTTCCTCCGGAATGATTTTACCGGAAACATCTTCCGGATCAGCCTCCGCGGCCGAATTCTGTACCGCCTCCGGCGGCAGTTCCTTGCTGCAGCCGCAGAGTGCCGAGGCGGCCATAATGGATGCCAGTAACAGAGAACATAATTTTCTTTTCTTCATATTGTTTCCTCCCTTTTGTATCGTTTGATAATATGAACGGGTATCCTTCTTCCATCTTCTGATTCTGCTGCCCTTACTCCTTATTTGCACCGGCGCTGACCCCCTGCACGATATATTTCTGGAAAATGATGTAGATCATGGAAATCGGTACCGCCACCAGCACCGCTCCCGCCGCAAACATCGTAAAATTGGTACTCTCCTGCTCATTGATCATCGCATACAGGCCCACAGCCAGAGTCCTGTTCTCATTCCTGGAAAGGAGCAGATTCGGCAGGATGTAGTCCATCCACGGCGTCATGAACTGCGTCACCGTCACATAGGTAATAATCGGCATTGACAACGGAAGCGTCACGTGAAAGAGGGCGCGGAACTTAGAACAGCCGTCGATATAGGCCGCCTCATCCAGTGACCGCGATACTCCGTCTAAGTAACCCTTCACCAGCCACACATTGTACGGAATCGCGCCTGCGGAATAGATGATCACCAGCGCCACCGGCTTATTTAACAGGCCGAAGGTCAAAAACAGGACGTAGATCGCCGTCATGGACAGAAACGACGGGAACATGGACAGAAGGAGGAGAGTCATAAGCCCAGCCTTCTTCCCTCTGAAGCGGAATCTGGACATGACCCACGCCGTGATCATGACGATGGTAACAGAGACCGCCGAATTGACGACGGCGATCTTCAGCGTATTGGCAAACCAGCTTCCATACTTCGTTTCCCGGAAAAGCCTGGCGTAATTGGCTAACGTCCATTTCTCCGGAATCAGTGTGGCGCTGGCCAGGCTGGAGCTGTTATTAAAGGATGATGAGACAATCCAGACGATGGGGATTAAAACGAGCAGCGATACGATGATCAGTTCCAGATGAAGCAGTGCTGCCACGAATACTTTTTTAAACTTTGCCATAGAAACCAGGCTCCTTTCGTATCTTCCTTATACCTCTTTAAATGCGCTGGTCCGTCTGAAATTCCAGAAGGCCACGCTTCCGACCACCAGGAAGATTAAGATGCTCATGACGGCTGCCATGCTGTACATCTGATTATCCAGGGTCAGCTTGTAGATCCAGGAGATCAGGATGTCCGTATCTCCCGCAAACTGGTAATTGGGGTTGGCGGGTCCGCCCTGGGTCAGGAAAAATACCGCGCCGAAGTTATTGAAATTACCTGAAAAATTCATAACGAGCAGCGGTGCTGTCACCCGCAAAAGATGGGGAAGCGTCAGAAACCGGAACTGCTTTATCGCGGAGGCTCCGTCGATTCTGGCCGCCTCATACATCCCCGGGTCCATATTGGAAAGAACGCCGGAGATCATAACCATGCTGGCTCCAAACCCCAGCCAGAGATTGACCAGGATTACGGTAATCTTTGCAAGCACCGGATCGGTCAGGAACGGAATTCTCGCTGAGATCCAGCCCATATCCAGAAGAAACTGGTTCAGCGGACCGAACTGCCCGTTAAAAATATTGCGGAACACCAGAAGACAGATCATTCCCGGCATGGCCCATGGCAGAATCATGATAGTCCGGAACACCTTCTTAAACTTCACGCATTCGCTGTTTAAAATGACCGCCTGGAGCATTCCGAAGCAGTAGCAGGAAAGCGTGGACGCCACCGTCCAAATGACAGTCCAGCCCAGAACGCCGAAGAAGGTACTGGACCAGACCGGCACGTGAAAAAGCTTGTAAAAGTTGTCGAAACCTACCCAGTCGATCAGATTGGCCGGAGGCAGATTCCCCTTCGAGTAGTTGGTAAACGCCGTCAGCACAGAGAATATCATCGGCATTACCGTAATGAACAGTATAAGAACAGCCACCGGAGCCAGCACGATATACACAAATTTCTCCTGATAAAGCTTCTTAAAGTAATTGGCTGATCCCTGATAGATCCCGGTCTCGTCTATCTCCCTTCCGGAACGCCACGCATCCCGCAGGTTCCATACGTATATCCCCAGGAACAGAAGCAGCAGAAGCCCTACGATCACGCCGCTGATCATAAGCATCATGGAATGATCGCCCGTCTTAGCCCCCGGCCTCTCTCCCAGTGTAACGAGTCCCCAGACTCCTCTCGTGAAAAAGCCGCCGCAGAGACGCAGTTCAAACACCGGTATCTTTCCCGTCAGCCACTCAAGCCAGTATCCGGTCTGCAGTTCGATTCCGATCACAAGCGCCTGAACGAAAAAAAACAGAATTCCCTTCACATGCTGCCTGCATATTAAAAACTGGCCGCTTCCCCAGATAAAAATTGATAATAAAAGAGATTTTCTTGATTTCACAATGCCCTCCCTGCCACAGCTGATGCCATAGTTCAATTATGAATCCTGCACGGCATGATGCCTTACAGGTTATTACGGAAACCGGTTTTCATAAGTATTTTATACCACTATACAGAGTATTTGTCAACACAATATAGAGTAAATTATCCATTTCATAAATTTTCTTACTAAATACTTGATTTATTTTGTTGAAATATTATAATAGATAACAGCATTCGTTCTTCCTTTCACTGCGATACATTTGCATTACGGAAACCGGTTTCTGTAAACAGAACAAAAAAGAAAGGACGATTTACCAATGAAAAAAGTAAATTACCATACTCACACCAGACTCTGCCGCCATGCAGGCGGCGCTGCCGAAGATTATGCTGCGGCGGCATGGCAAAACAGCCTCGATGTGCTGGGCTTCAGCGACCATGCACCATTTCCCGACGGCCGTTTTGGGCTGCGCATGCAGTATGATGAGCTGGAACCCTATATACGGGATCTAAACCGGCTTAAGACGGAGTATCAGGGGCGGGTCTCCATCTGTTCCGGCCTGGAGATCGAGTACTGCCCTGACAGTCTGGAGTATTACGAGAGCCTGCTTAAGCCGGGGCGGCTGGATTATCTGCTTCTCGGCCAGCACTTCTACACCGCGGCAGGCGCGCTGCCGGTGAATATCTATGAGCTGGAGGAGAAAGGCGGCACAGCCGCTTACATCGACTACGCCCTTTCAATCAGAGAGGGCTTGGCGACCGGCTTCTTCAAGGTACTGGCCCATCCGGATGTGATCTTTATCAACGATCTTGCCTGGGATGAGAACTGCAGCCTGGCATGTGAAATCATCGTCGAAGCAGCACAGGTGTCCGGCGCCGTCTTAGAGCTGAACGCCAACGGAATCCGCCGCGGAATGAGGGAATACTGTGACGGTGTGCGTTATCCCTATCCGCACAAACGCTTTTGGGATCGCGTGTCCGGCACCCGGATTCCGGTCATAGTAAGCTCCGACTGCCATAACCCTGATGTGCTGTGGGATTCCTGCATGGAAGAAGGATACCGGCTCGGCAGGGAATGGGGGCTTCTCCTCACGGATGAAATTTAGCGCCAGACAGCAGCGCGGCCCTGCACGAAGGGATTTTGATATCACAGATGCACTTTACTGTGATATCAAAAAAAGCCCGGGAGCGTCCGGAATCAGATATTTTCTGATCCTGGACGCTCCCGGGCTCTCCGGTTTACGTCTGAACGTGTTATTCTGCAACGGCCTTCTTCACCATCACAAAATAAAGGATGATTCCCACACCCGTCAAAATATGGCCAATGCCGGCGATTCCCGATATAGAGGCATCCATGGCACGGCTTAATTCCAGGCCGCGCACCTGTGCAATGCCCCTGACAATCAGCATCACCACCGTTACCGCAACTCCCGCGTTATAGATCCCAAAGAACAGGCCAAACCGCTTCTGCTCCGTCACCGCCGCATGAAACTCAAACAGGGCGGCCACAAGGAACACGATCATTCCCAGCAGGAATAAGTGCGTGTGCACGAAGGCCAGCGTCGTCCTTCCGGAAAACCCGTTAAACTTCGTAAATTCACGGTAGAAAACGCCTCCCGCCATAGCCAGCAGCGCATATACAAACGCGGCGTTTATCAGCTTTAATACCGCTTTCTTTTTTCTGTCATTTGTCATATTACCTCTCCTTTCTCTGTCCCGTCTGTTTCATCTCCCGGTATCCCATAACCACGATCCACACGTAGGCGCAGGTCTTGGGGATCATAAGCGCACCAACCGCCGGGATGGTGTCCGCCCAAAGCACAACCGGAATATAGAATCCGAAGCTGAGCGTAATCGCCAGCCACATGAAGCCAAAGCCCGAATCCGCCGTCTTTTTTGCCTTCCGGTAAAAGAGGACTATCATCAGAAGTCCCAGAACCGCAAACGGAATATTGCGGTAAATGCCCCAGGAGAGCGGCGCGCTGGCGCTTAACCAGTCATTGCCCGGCATGAAGCACAGGAATATCCTTACAATGGCCAGCCCCCATACAGCGGCGGTCAGGCCGTTCTTTCCCTCCACGCGGTACCGCATCTTCCATATGTAGTACAGAATTACATAAAATACGGTCATGGTCACAGAGGTTACCAGTTTTCCAAATCCAAGTGCCGCAGCGTGATTCGCCAGTCCGTCAGTACAGAGGGCGTAAGCGCGGGGCACTAAGTGAAATGCGTCTCCGCATCCTAAAACCACCGCCATGATTCCAAACAGCTTTATCTGCTTTCTCTCCCCCGCTCCTGCGATCATACGCACGCCCAGCGCAATCACCGTGCATAAATATACAATATCAAAAATTGTCTCCATTACTGCCTGCATCGTCATACTTCCTTTCCTGTGTCCGCATCTGTCTTATAGATCAGACGCCTCATAATCTCTTCAAAATAAGCCGGATCCTCCTGATTTTTCAGGAGAAAAACCATATTGGAGAAGGCGAAGGATACGAACTTCCGGGGTGTAAATGTCTCGTTCCAGACCTCCGGCGCCACCCTGCTGTCGCGCTCCAGAATACGGAGCAGCCCTTCCTTCATATGTCCTAAATAAAATGCCTCCAGCTCTCTCCCTCTCTTCTGATCCGTCTGGCTGAGCACCTCCATCTCCTGTAAAAACTCTTCGCGAAAGCTTTCCAGATTTTCGTGCAGGCGGAAATAGATATCGTGGATACTTCCGATAAAATCACCGCTCTCTGTGTCAAAATGGCTGCCGTGAAACACATTACGCCAGAAATCCTCCATAACCGCCCCAACTAAATCCCCTTTGGAAGGATAATAATTGTAGACCGTACCGATCGCGATGCCGCTCTCCGAGGCCAGGCGGCGGATATTCAGATTGCCAATTCCCTCCCTGCCCGCAATCTCTTTCGCAATCGCAAGCAGCTCTTCTTTTGATGTTGCCGATTTCTTCATATAGGACCTCCTTCAATATGAACATTGTTCATTATACTCTGTAACTGTCATTTTGTCAAATAGTTCTGCCTTAATTTTTCTTGACATCCACTCTTCTTTCCGATAGAATGTAATGAAAGTAAGTACTTGCATGGAGGTGGAATACATGGATGATACCAGCCAGAGAATCGTGGACGCAGCCATGGGGCTGATCCGTGACAAAGGATATGTCGCCACTACCACAAAAGACATTGCGAAGCAGGCGGGCGTCAACGAATGTACGCTTTTCCGCAAGTTTTCCGGAAAGAAGGACATCGTTCTGGCAGGCATTGACCAGGAAAAGTGGCGGGCGGACGTCACCCCCCTGGCTTTTGAAAACGTCACGTGGGACTTGAGAAGCGATTTAGAGATGTTCATGAATGCGTACATGGACCGGATAACCCCGGATTTCGTCAACCTTTCCATCGGCCTGCGCGCTCCCCAGATCTACGAGGAAACGGCCCCGTTCATCATGATGATTCCGAAGGCCTTTGTCTCCTCTCTCATCCGGTATTTTGAACAGATGGAGGAGAAGGGGAAGCTGAGTCACGGAAACTATGAATCCTGGGCCATGACGATTTTCTCCGCAACCTTCGGTTATACGTTTCTGAAAGCGTCTTTCGACGACAGCCTGTCCAAACTCTCACGTCACGATTACGTCAGGGACAGCGTCACAGTCTTTCTGGAAGGAATCGGCAGGCGGGAAGCTCCCGAACAGTGAAGAAATCACATACGGTACCGCCATAAAACCGCGGTACCAATTTTACCGCTCATATGACAGCAAGTACTTGCATTCATTAATTTAAGAAGGAGGCATTGATCATGCAAATCACAGGCGCACAGCTTTTTGTAAAAGCACTGAAGGAAGAAGGCGTCGAAGTCCTGTTCGGTTATCCCGGCGGACAGGCCATTGACTTATTCGACGCACTTTACGGGGAAACAGGCATCCGTCTCATCCTCCCCCGCCACGAACAGGGACTGGTTCACGCTGCCGACGGCTATGCCCGCTCCACTGGCAGGCCCGGGGTCTGTCTCGTGACCAGCGGCCCAGGCGCGGCCAACTTGGTGACTGGCATCGCAACGGCCAATTACGACAGCGTCCCCCTCGTCTGTTTCACAGGCCAGGTCCCCACCAGCCTGATCGGCAACGACGCCTTTCAGGAGGTCGATATTACAGGCATCACCAGGAGCATCTGCAAATACTCAGTAACCGTCCGGACAAGAGAACGTTTAGGGGAAATAATCAAAAAGGCGTTCCACATCGCCACGACCGGAAGGCCCGGCCCCGTGCTGGTGGATCTGCCCAAAGACATTCAGAGAGAATACGGGAGCAGCTGCTATCCCGACCATGTGAACCTCCGGGGATACCGGCCAGGTTTCGCCGTACACGGCGGCCAGATAAAAAAGGCCCTAGAGCTCTTAAATCAGGCAAAGCGGCCCCTCTTCCTGGTGGGCGGCGGCGTCAATATCGCCCGCGCGGAAGAAGCCATGACGCGGCTTGCCGAACGTACCGGCGTTCCTGTCGTGACTACGATCATGGGAAAGGGCGCCATCCCATCCACGCATCCGCTGTATGCGGGCAGTATCGGGATTCACGGAAGCTTTGCCGCCAACTCGGCGGTCAGCAGCTGCGATGTCCTCTTCTCCATCGGCACCCGCTTCAATGACCGCATCACCGGAAAGAACGGGGAATTTGCCAAACATGCGTCCATTATCCACGTGGACATTGATCCCGCTTCTATTTCCAGAACTATCGCCGTCGATATCCCCATCGTCGCCGACGCCGGTGCCGCCATTCATGCGCTCCTGGAAAAAGCTGTGCCTCTGGACACAGACGAATGGAGGAAGCAGATCGATGGCTGGAAAGAAAACCATCCCATCACCATGAAGCAGGAAGGACTGACTGCGGAATCCGTTATCCGGTGCATCAACCGGCTGGAAGGCCCGCTCCTCGTCGCTACAGATGTCGGACAGAACCAGCTGTGGGCAGCCCAGTTTCTGGAGCTGGACAAGGACCGGCGGCTTCTGACCTCCGGCGGACTTGGCACCATGGGATACGGCCTCCCCGCCGCTCTCGGCGCGAAAATCGGAAACCCGGATAAGACGGTGATACTCATCACCGGGGACGGCGGATTGCAGATGAATATGCAGGAACTGGCCACAGCCGTGGTCTGCGGGCTCCCCGTGATCATCTGCGTCCTTAACAACGGCTGGCTGGGCAACGTGCGCCAGTGGCAGGAGATGTTTTTTGAACACCGCTATTCCGCCACCTGCCTGCGCCGGAGATACAGCTGCCCCGCAGTCTGTATGGAGCCCGGACCGGACTGTCCGCCGTACACGCCGGATTTCATCAAGCTGGCTGAAAGCTTTGGAATTACAGGGATCAGAGTCACGAAGGCAGAGGAGATTCAGCCGGCTCTTCAGGCCGCAGAAGCCAGCAAAGACGCGCCGGTTCTGATCGAATTTTTAATCGCCTGGGATGACAACGTGCTGCCCATCGTACCGCCGGGCAGTCCGATCGACCACATGATCCTGGAGAATGAGAGGGGAAGATAACGATGAAAAAGCGTTGGATTAATCTGTATGTAGAAAATGAACCCGGTGTCCTGGCCTTAATTGCCGGCCTCTTTTCCGGGAAATCCTATAATCTGGAAAGTCTGACCGTGGGACCGGCCGAGGATGAGACGGTCTCCCGCATGACCATCGGGCTGACCGGCGACGATCAGACCTTTGAGCAGATAAAAAAACAGCTCGCCCGGCGTGTGGAGGTCATCAAGGTCGTAGACCTTACGGAGACCGCCGCACACTGCGAGGAGCTGATGTTTTTAAGAATTCATGATTGTTCGGAGGAGGAGATCCGGGAGCTTTTTCGCATGGCCTCCGTCTTTCACGCCAGAGTCATCGACTACTCCCCATCTTCCATTCTTTTGAAAAGTGTACGGCCGGAGGAGGAAAACACGCTTCTCATCAAACGGATGCAGAAGCGGTTCCCAAACCGGATTTACGCGATCCGCGGAGGCAGCGTCGCCATACCGGCTCTCAGCCCTATGGATTAGCGCGGATCTGCACTAACGCTGAACTGCTTATGCATTGGACCCCGCGCCCGGCTTCGGACCTCTTTTTCCTTTTTCGGCGTTCCCTTCTTCCCGATATGGAGGGAGGCGACCGCCAGGCCGCTGACCACGAGGAAGCCATAGAAGCTGATGCCCCGGCTCAACACCATGACGGGGAGGAGCTGGGATGAACTTAAGAAGCCGCCAAACATCACCAGGAAGCCGCTCTCCGACGCCCCCACCGCCCCGGGCAGCGGAACGGCCGACACCGCAAGACTGACGATGGACTGAAGCATAATAAAGTTTACCAGGCCTACACTGCCCAGGCCAAGGGCCAGACAGGCACAGTAGGATGCCATATACAGGAAGGTGAGCTGGCAGAAGGTAAGCACCGCCGTCTTCACCGCAGCCATCGGATATTTCCGCAGATAAGCGCCGCCCTGGCTGTACTCTTCGATCATGGAACCGGCTTTTTGCGCAGCCTTTTCCCCGTCAAAGGAAGGAATATGGTTCAACAGGCGGATAACTCTGTATACCAGCCGCTCCACAAGCGGCCTGCAAAACAGAATCAGCAGGATAAACGCCACGGAAATCCCGTTTGCCAGAATCCCAAAACAGATTAAGAGCTTAAGGGCCAGCGGCAGACCCATCAGATAAGAAAACTTAGCGGCACCCATCACTGCTCCGTAAGTCAGCGCTGCCAGCTGATACATGGCCGTAATCGTCAGCAGTGCGAATGAACTTCTCGCCGCGCTCATCCCGTCTCGGACCATATAGTAAAGCTGCATGGGCTGGCCGCCTGTGGAGGAGGGAGTGATCGAGCTGAAATAAAAACCGGCAAAGGAATACTGCATGGCTCTCTTCCAGGGCACACTTCCTCCCCACGTCCCGGCCAGAAGCCTGATCACAGCCGCCTCACAGCCGACAAACAGAACCATGAGAAAAAGCCCCAGCAGTACAAAACGCAAGTCCGCGTTCTTTAAAACCGCCCACAGGGTTCCCATGGAATGGTCCCTTAACAGTATGTAGCATGTCACTCCCGCCAGCAGCACCATGGCCGCCATGCAGAGAAGTGAATTTTTCCATTTCATGGTTTTTTGCTCCAAAACGATTCTTCCTTTCTATTTTCTGCAAACGGTTATCCGGAAACCGATTCCGAGGGGAGTATAAACCGATACCCCGCCTCTTTTAACGCGGGTATCACATACGCAAGCGCTTCCAGCGTCTTCTCCGGAGCTCCGGGTGCGCCTCCCGTGCGTCTTCCTCCATCGTGAAGACAGAGGATGGACCCATCCTTTACACGGCTTAAGCACTTCTTCCGGATCGAGCCCACCGTGGCTTCCCGCTCCCAGTCTTCGGCCATCACATCCCACAGAACCATCTTCATCCCGTATTTCCTCACAAAGTGCCAGGAAAACAGATTCGTAAGCCCCCAGGGCGGGCGGTACCAGATGTCGGAGATGCCTTTTCTCTTCATAAATTCGCAGCCGGTGCGAAAATCTTTTTTTGTATGCAGATATCCTCTCACCATGGCGTTCTGGTGGTCCATGGAATGAAAGCCAACCACATGGCCTTCTGACAGCATGCGGTCAATCAGCGCTTCCTCTTTTACCGCCTCTCTGGTCACCACAAAGAAAGCCGCCTTCACCTCCTCTTTCTTCAAAAGGTCGAGGAGCCGCCCGGTATACTCCGGATCGGGACCGTCGTCAAAGGTGAGCATCACCGTACCGGGAACTCCGGTTCTTCGCAGTACCGCCGGATTTCTGTGTTTATGATACAGGGCCGGGATCACGGAATGCACCGTAAATCCACCGGCCAGCAGTCCGAAGCCCGCAGCCAGTCTGCTCCAGTTCTTCCTCAGCCCGTACATAATGCGCCCTCCGGTCCTTCGATCAGAGCGAGGACCTGGCCGATCACGGTCTGGTCGTACTCTCTCTTTAAACGGTTTACATTTGCCTTCATGGCGTCCAGAAGCGTGTCATCCTGAACGATCTTGCTGATCTCACGGACACAGTCCATGGGATTTTTCTCCAGTATCATTCCGATGCCGCGGCCCACGATAAAGCCTGTGTTGTTGATCTCCTGCTGGAGAAACGGTTCAAATACCAGCAGGGGCGTTCCCGCGTGTATCGTCTCAAACAGGGTGATTCCGCCCGGCTTCGAGATCACCACATCGGCCTCCTGCATATAGCGGTACACCTCATTGGTATAACCGATCACCTCGATATTCTCGTATTTCCCGTGAAGCTTTTTGTAGATTTCCTGATTTTTCCCTGTGATCACCGTAACCCTGATGTGGCCGGAGTCGTTGAGTTCCTCGTAGAATTCATTGCTCTCAGGCAGGATTCCGAGACCGCCTCCCATGATCAGGATGTGCTTCTTCCCATCCGTCTCTCCCGGCCGCTCTGATCCGTAGTCGAATTCCGGTCTCACCGGAATTCCATAGACGTAAATCTTCGTTTCCTCTACGCCCTTTTCAATCAGCTTCGTCCGCACCATACGGTCGGGAACGAGGTAACAGTCTGTGGCGCCGTTGATCCACTCGGAATGGCTGCTGATGTCCGTAATGCACGTAATCAGAGGCATTCTGCTGCCCGTGACCGCCTTATACCAGGACATAATCTGGGAACAGAGGGGCAGCGTTGAGATGACCGCATCCGGCTGTTCCTCCTCCAGCAGATTTTTTATTTTCTTTAAAAACCACGGAAGAAAAACCGGTTTTAAATCCGGCCCCTTGCGTTCCATATGATTATAGTATTTATTATACGTTCCGCTGCAGTGGGTAACCATGACGCCAAAGGCATGATAAACCTTATCGGAATAATAAGGCATTGCGTACTCAAAAATATCGCGGATCACGATATCAGCCTCAGGATTCACCCTCGAAACACGCTCTGCCAGCGAAAAAGCGGCAGAATAATGGCCCATACCAAATTTTCCAGTCAAAAAAAGAAGCTTCATATCCGCACCTCATTTCATTCTTCTTTATCCTGGTTTTAGTATGAGCCATAAATCTTTAGAAACGGCTGTAAAATTTCTGAAATTTTCTTCAGAAATTCTTATCATGTCTGCTGTTTTTTTGAAAAAAATTTCTCATTCTATTGTTTTTCCGGAAGCTTCATCAACGTATGATAGCGGTAGTCGTGGCTTTCATACGTAAAGCTTCCTCCCATCTTTTCAATCATCTGCTCCGACGCCTTGACGCCAATCCCGTAGCTTTCCACCTCGATCTCCTCGTCCCGTATGGGATTTTCGATGTTTAAACAGACAAAGCCGTCTGAAAGCCTGACCTCCACGGACACGATGCCGTCTCTGCGCGCGTATTTTTCGATATTCGTACCAATATTATTCAGGACGCGTTTTAACTGGACCACATCGGTCTCCACCGTAAACGGCGTCTCAATCTTATAGTGCACCTCCGTCCGGAAACCGTGTTCCTCCAGGGATTCCGTCAGATCACCGATCAGCTGCCCAAACAGTTCATTTCCGTCGTATTCCTCATTTTTCAGGGAAAAGCGGTCTCCTGTGGCATAGGAATAGCTGAATAAATCGTCCATCAGGTTCTTCATATGGTATGCCTGGCGCTTTGCCTTCTCCATATAGAGGACGGATTCATCTGCCGTGCATTTGCCGGCCGTAATCAAATCCAGATAGAACAGAACCGAAGTGAGCGGCGTCCTGATATCGTGGGACAGGGCTGTCACGATCTCGCTCCGTTCCTTTTCAATCCGGTCCTTTTCCTCGATCTCCTTGTGCAGGCTTTCGCTCATCTGGTTGATGCTGTCTGCCAGGGAATAGAGTTCATCCCGCCCTTTTAAGGGAATTACATACCCTCTGGATCCGGTCTCCAGGATGTGGATTCCCTTCTCAATCTGGCGGATATATGCCAGTTTTTTCTGAAGCAGCACGAGGAACACCACGACGAAGCAGACCGCACTCAGCCCCGCCCCCAGTACAAGGATCAGCGTCCGGAACCTGGCTTCAAAATAGGCCCTTATCAGGATCTCCCCGTCCCCGTCGGCAAACTTCACCGGATAGGTAACCGCAGTCCCGTGACGGTAGAGATACCCATACTGAAATCCCGGATGCTCGTCCTTAAGCTCGGTCTTCAGCTTCTCATTATCCCGGTCCATGGTATTATAGTAGACGCGTTCCCGCTGATATACCGTCAGAAACACATACCAGTTCTCAGAGTTCCAGTCTCCGATGGTCTCCCCGTCTCCGATCTCCACATGATTTTCCGTGACAAAATCCTGAAATTCCTCCGCCAGAAGCTTCGTATGCCGCTCGTAATAATTCTTCTGGTCCGTCATCATGCCGGCCAGAAGCCCCATGGCGTTCGTCACCGCCACATAGCAGAGAAAGGCGGCCGCCGCTGCGATCACCACATCATACAGTGTGGCAAGGCTTAAGCGCGTGGGATTCGCCATTTTCTTAAGAAAATTAATCAATATAATACCCCCGCCCCCACATGGTCTTTATGTATTCCGGATTCTGCGGGTCCTTCTCAATTTTCCTGCGAAGGTTTCTGATATGGACCATTACATTGTTGTTGGCAGAGTAAAAGTACGGTTCATTCCAGACACTTTCATAGATATTCTCCGAGGAAAAGATCTTTCTCCGGTTCTTTAATAAGAGAACGAGAATACAGTACTCCCTGGAGGTCAGATTCACATCCCTGCCTTCCACGGTCACGGTCCGTGTGTCCTGATCCACAGTAAGATCCCCCAGCACCAGACGGTTATCCGGCGCGGCGAAGCTCTTTCCCTGGTAGACGAGATACCGTCTCAGAAGCGATTTGCACCTGGAAAGGAGTTCCGAATAGGAAAATGGCTTCGCCAGATAATCGTCGCCTCCCGCCGAAAATCCCATGGATTTATCGGAATCCTGGGTGCGGGCCGTCAGAAACAGGATGGGAGCCATCGTCTTTTTTCTGATCTCCGAACAGGCCACGTAGCCGGACTTAACCGGCATCATCACATCGAGAATGATTAAATCAATGGTGTCGTCCGCCAGCCTGACCGCTTCTTCACCGTCTCCCGCGGTCACCACCTCGTACCCTTCTCCGGTCAGAAGGATCTGCAGAATTTCAATGATCTCCTCGCTGTCATCCGCAATCAGTATCCGCTGTGCCATCGCGCAGACCTCCTTCCCCGATTTATCGTCTACTGCACCGCAATGTGGCACATCTTCATCGCGTTTAAGGCATTTTCATGGCTTTCCGGCGTGACTCCCGCGCAGCAGGAGGAATCCACGAGAACCGGCACCTCCGGGATGGCGGCCTTTACCAGCAGTGCATTGGAGATGACGCAGATATCCGTACAGACTCCGATCAGCATGACAGACTCATACGGCCGTTCCTGAACGTATTCCATGAGGGCGGTGCTTCCAAAGGTGTTCTTCTCAAACCGTTTCCCCTGAAATTCCTTTAGAGAAGAATCCAGTTCCCAGCCATCGGTCCCCTTGATGCAGTGAGGCACCGGCAGATTCTTTCCTTCCTGGGTGTCCATATACTTATCATCGTGGGTGTCCAGCGTAAAAATCACATCGTCTCCCGCCGCCTGATACTCCTCAATCATCTTTTTTACACTGGGTACAATCGCCTGCGCCTCGGAACTTCCCAGCGCGCCGTCTATAAAATCCTTCTGCATGTCCACAACAATTAAGAGCTTCATTTGTTAAACCTCCATTTTACAGATATTTGCTTTAGTTTACCACAATTTAATATCCTTAGGAAGATATTTCCTCGATTTTTCCCACAGGCCGTAGTATACTGAAAGTAAGAAACGGCTTCTGCGCCGTAATGAACCAGAAAGAAGGATATCAGTATGGAAGAGAAAAAAAATCCCTTTGCCTCCCTGTCGGATAAAGAACTGGAGGCCATGTTAAAAAGGCTGGAGGACTCCAATGAACGCCAGGCCTCCTACGCGAAAAAGCAGTACCGGATGTCTCAGATCACCGCTCTGGCCAGTATTCTGATCCTTGCCATCGTCATCTATACCTCTGCAACTATCATCCCCCGTGTCAACCGGCTTTTCGACGATGTGGAGACGGTGATGGACAGTGTAAATGTGGTGGCCAAAGAGCTGGAGGAGGCGAATTTGGGCCAGATGGTAACGGACATCGACAACCTGGTAACCTCCAGTGACCAGAGTGTGAAGGAAGCCCTCCGGCAGATTAATTCCGTGGATATCCAGACGCTCAATCAGGCGATTTTAGACTTATCCAACTTAATCAGCCCGCTGGCACGCTTTTTCGGAAAATAGAGGAAATACAGAAGAATTTTAAATTAGTTATTGACAAATTCACTTTGACGCATTAATATAATAAGCAATAAAATAAACCGTTGAAAAAGAGGAGTAAGCTATCCCGCAATATTTCAGAGAGTCGCCGCCGGTGTGAGTGCGATATAGAGCAGACAGCTGAATGGACTTTTGAGGGCGGTCCTGAACCATTTGGTAAGTAGGGATCGACGGAGACCACAACCGTTATCTGGTGGCATATATGTTAGTATATGAAAAGGGGACTTCTAAGGAAGTCAATTTGAGTGGCACCGCGGATTGTTAATTCGTCTCAAGTATGTTATCGCGCATACTTGGGACTTTTTTTATGTTTTTAAAGCAAACCAGAAAAATCAGGAGGAAACAATTATGAAAAAAACAACGAAAGCACTCTTACTCGCAGCCATGACAGTAACCGCACTCGCGGGCTGTTCTTCCAAACCGGCGGATCCTGCTGCCACTGCCACAGAGGCTGTCACTACAACGGCCGCAGCAGATACCACCGCAGCAGAAGCCGCAGACACCACCGCCGCCAAGGACGCTTCCGCAGAAGACGGCAAGTCCTACACCATCGGCATCGGCCAGTTTGCAGAGCACGGTTCCCTGGACAACTGCCGCGACGGATTTTTACAGGGACTGGCTGATGAAGGAATCGTTGAAGGCCAGAACTTAACCATTCTCTATGAAAATGCACAGGCAGACGGCGGAACAGCCAGCCAGATCATCAACAACTTTATTTCCAAAAAGGCAGATTTAATCTGCGCCATCGCGACTCCGATCGCTCAGGCAGCCTACGGCGGGGCGAAGAAAGACAACGTTCCGGTCATCTACACGGCGGTCACCGATCCGGTCGCCGCGGCGCTTGCAAATGAAGACGGAACACCGGTCGGCGAGGTCACTGGAACCAGCGACAAACTCCCCGTAGAAAAGCAGCTGGAAATGATCCGTCAGATTCTTCCGGATGCAAAGAAGATCGGTATTCTCTACAGCACCAGCGAAGTCAACTCCGAAACCGCCATCGCCGAATACAAGGCAGCAGCTCCGGATTACGGCTTTGAGATCGTGGAAGGCGCCGTAACCTCCACCGCCGATATCCCGCTGGCTGCAGACAGCATTTTGGAAAAAGCAGACTGCTTAAACAATTTAACCGACAACACGGTTGTAAGCTCTCTCCCGATGATCCTGGATAAAGCTGCAAAGAAAAACATTCCGGTATTCGGAAGCGAGGTAGAACAGGTTAAGATCGGCTGCCTGGCTTCCATGGGTCTCGATTACGTCGATCTGGGAATCCAGACCGGCAAAATGGCTGCCAAAGTGTTAAAGGGCGAACAGAAAGCCAGCGAGATGAACTTCGAAGTCATCGAGGAAGCCGCATTCTACGGCAACAGCAAGGTTGCTGAAAATCTCGGCATTACCCTTCCGCAGGATTTAACAGATTCCGCAGCTGCCATATTTACCGAAATCACACAGTAATCAATTACTCTCCCGCCCGGCTCACTGCCCGCGGAACTAAAATACTTCTCCTGGAGGAACGCAATCATGTCAATCATACTTGGCGTATTTGAAGAAGGCCTGGTCTATGCCATCATGGCACTGGGCGTCTATATCACCTATAAGATTCTGGACTTTCCGGACTTATCTGTGGACGGAACATTTCCGCTTGGCGGAGCCGTAACGGTCACACTGATACTGGCCGGAGTTAATCCGGTGCTCACGCTGTTCGCCGCATTTGCGGCCGGCGTCCTGGCCGGGTGCGTGACGGGATTCATCCACGTGAAATTAAAGGTCCGGGATCTGCTGTCAGGTATCATTGTCATGACTGCTCTCTACTCTGTCAACTTAAGAGTAGCGGGTAAATCCAACGTCCCCATCTTCAACAGTGACTCGATCTTTGAAAATGGTTTCGTCAGCCGTATGTTTCCGGACAGCATCAGTAATTTCATCGTTGTTATCATTCTCGCCGTCATTGTGATCCTGGTAAAGCTTCTGCTGGACCTCTATTTAAAGACACGGTCCGGCTACCTGCTCCGGGCGGTCGGCGACAACGACACGCTGGTTACCTCTCTTGCCAAAGACAAAGGGATGGTAAAAATCGTGGGTCTGGCCATCGCCAACGGCCTGGCCGCGCTGGCCGGGTCCGTCTACTGTCAGCAGAAAGGCTTCTTTGAAATCAGTATGGGTACCGGCACCATCGTCATCGGTCTGGCAAATGTCATCATCGGTACGAAGCTGTTCAAACGCGTTGGCTTTGTCAAATCCACGACGGCTGTCGTCATCGGTTCCATCATTTATAAGGGCTGCGTCTCTCTCGCCATCTACTTAGGGCTGGAGGCCTCCGATTTAAAACTGATTACGGCCGCGCTGTTCCTCGTCATACTCGTACTCAGCAACGGCAGGGAAAAGAAGGTGAAGAGTCATGCTTGAATTAAAAAAGATCAATAAATACTACAATCAGGGAACCGTCAATGAGATGTGCTTATTCGAGGACTTCAGCCTGACCATAAAGGACCGCCAGTTCGTCTCCGTGGTCGGAAGCAACGGCTCCGGCAAGACCTCCATGTTAAATATTATCTGCGGAAGCATTCCGTTGGACAGCGGGCGCATCATCATCGGCGGAAAAGACATAACCAGCATGCCGGAATACAGACGTCAGCGCCGTATCGGCCGCGTGTACCAGAATCCGGCCATGGGAACGTGTCCCCACATGACAATACTGGAGAATATGGCCCTGGCTGACAATAAGGGAAAGCCCTTCAATCTCCTTCCCGGTACAAACCGTCAGAGAATCAATTACTACAAAGAACAGCTTCATTCCCTTGGACTGGGGCTGGAAGATAAGCTGCACGTAAAGGTCGGTGTTCTCTCCGGCGGCCAGCGCCAGGCTATGGCTCTTTTGATGTCCACCATGACTCCCATCGAATTTCTGATTCTAGATGAACACACGGCCGCACTGGATCCCAAGACCGCTGAGGTCATCATGGAGCTGACCGACCAGATCGTCAGGGAAAAGAACTTAACCACAATCATGGTCACTCACAACTTACGCTACGCCGTGGAATACGGTGACCGTCTCATCATGATGCACCAGGGCAATGCCATCATCGACTGCGCCGATGAAGACAAGGCCGCCCTGAAGGTGGACGATATTCTGGACAGATTCAACGAAATCAGCATAGAATGCGGAAACTGATTCCTGCCGCAGATCAGACAAAAAAATACCGGTGACGGAAGAACACTTCAAAAAGGTATTCTTCCGTCACCGGTATTTTTCGTCTGATCCCTTAATCCAGTCTTTCCAGAACCATGATCTCTTCCTCTTCCCCGTAAAACGCGATCTGGTTCTTTCCACGCCCTTTGGCGCTGTAGAGTGCCTCATCCGCGTGCCTGTAGAGCAATTCAAACGTATTCCCATCCTGTGGGCTGAATGCGATTCCAATGCTGATGGATACGATACTGTCCTCTCCGTCCATCGTCAGGGCATATACCTGACGGCGCACCTCCTCGGCCCGGAAGCTGGCACACTCGCGGTTCGGTATGCGCTCCAGGAACACGACAAACTCATCGCCGCCGAACCGGGCGATCAGGTCGTCAGACCGGAATGCACCAGAGAGAATCCTCGCCATCTTCTTTAAGACTGAGTCTCCCTCCTGATGGCCGTACCTGTCATTGATCTCCTTAAATCCATCTAAATCCAGCATCATCAGACAGGACAGGCTGTCCTCGTGTTTCAGGGCCTGTTCCACCTTCTCCTCGATATTTCTTCTGTTGTAGAGACCTGTCAGGGGATCCCTCTCGGAGGAATACAACAGCTCCATCTTCCGTTTTGTCTCTTCATCCACATCCCGGACGTAGGCGAAAGCCACCGGATTTCCCGAGACAGGCTCCGTCAGGAGGGAGATGGTACACGTCATCCATTTGTAATCATCCGATCCAGGATACGCCGCCCGAAACAGTTCCTTTTGCTCCCGTTCTCCGGTGTAATAGGCGGCCAGCATACGCTTGGCCTGCATCTGTCCGGCGATCCTGTCATGGTCCGCCGGGTGAATGTACCGGCACATCTTCTCCACGAATCTGCTGCTGTATAAGAATCCGCTTCCGTCTTCCATCCAGTCTTTCCCGTGAATGGTACAGGCCAGCACCTGCTGCTTTACGAGATCAACAGACCACATGGCAACCGCCTCCGAGAGAAGCGCTGCACGGTACTGCTCCTCCTGGGCAAACTGCCTCCTGATTCTCCGCTCCTCCGTAATGTCCTCCAGTGTTCCGATGGCATTGGCCACCTCACCCTTTCCGACGATCACCGGAGTCACGGACAGTCTGAAATACGTATCCTCTGAAAAGGAGGTGCCTCCTGCAAATTCCAGCGGATCCGGCTCTTTTCCCTCTGCCGCCCTCTTTAAGATCATCCTCCACTTCTCCAGATCCTCCGGAGCCACCAGCCCACAGGCAGCTCCTTTTGCCGAAACCTGATATAGGACCGGTGGAAATTCTGCCGTCTTCACCACCGGAGGGGAAATAAAGCTAAGACTGTCATCCTTGGGCACGTATTCGAATGTAGTGCCGGTGGAATGAAGAAGCGCCAGTTCCAGCTTTTTCTTCTCCAGCTCCAGCGCCGTCTTGGAGTCCAGGATTATATTTCTCGTCTTCCTGAACCATAAAACGATGACTGCCAGTTCCGCCAGGAACAGCAGGAGCATCTTCACCGTAAGGTACAGAGCCGTCTTGCCAATGTGTTCACGGTACCAGTTAGAGACCGTATAGGGAACTACGGTAAGCACGTACCAGTCATTGATCTGAGCCGGCGCGTAATAGACGATCCGCTTCTCTTTCCCGTAAGTGAACAGAAAGACGCCCCGCTCCTTCCGCTCCATCTTCTCCTGCAGTTCTTCGACGGACTCCTCCCCCATATCCGTATCACTTCGCAGGAAACTGAAATAGTCCCGTCCGCTGTACAGACTGTCCGCATGGCTGGTCTGCATGATCACCGTTCCGTCTGACTTTAACACGTAGCTGTAGCTTCCGGAATTAAATCCGTTGGTGGTTACCATATCCACCATCTGCTCCACGATCATGATCCCTGCAATTCCGCCTTCTACAGTCTCTCCTCTTCTTACCGGTGCATAAAAGGCGAAGACCTCCTGTCCGGTTACGCTGGATGGAAAGACATCCGTCATCCCGCTTTCCCCTCTGCAGATTCCTTCTACATAGCCTCCCGTCGAATGCGGAAGCTCCTCGTGCTCCACCGTATACAGTCCTCCGTCAGCAGAAACCAGTCTGATATTGGCAAATCCACACTTCTCTTTCAGCTACTCATAGACTCTCTGACGGCTTTCCTCTGTCAGTTCAGGCGTCTCAGACAAAAAATCCGCCGTATACCGCACTTCCTCAAATACTCTGGTCAATTCGTTCTTTACCGCGGTCTGGGACTGGTCATTAACGTCCGCAAGATGTTCTGTCGTCATGTCCGTCATCAAATGGTCGACACGCCTCGAAAAATCGTACAGAAACAGATAGATGAAAGCCAGAACTAGCACGACAAGCAGCAGCACGGCTCTCACATGATTCCGGCTGAAGCTGTTTTCCTTTTTCATATTTTCCCTCCTCGTTTCCTACAGGTCGCCATTTACGAATCAAGCAGCAAAAATATGTCAGGGATGGCCCCTTAAAAAACTCTGTATGAAAACCCGTCTGGGGCGGCAGCTTTTCTTGTTACGCAAAAAGGCTTCAGACAGATTAATCTGGCTGAAGCCCCAACATCTCGTAAGGTTTTAGCAGCTGGCTGCCCATACGGCCCTTTAGCTTTGCGTCACTGCCTTTCGACAGTTTTGCCATTACTATATATAATAGTTTTATAATACCGTCTTGTCAACCAGATTTTTCCAGTTTCAGCGGCTCATTTCGCTCTGAGGACCCTTCTGGTTGTGCTCACGGATAATCATGTTCATTTCCTCTAAATCCGAGGTGGGCAGATCGCCGGGAATCGTGTTTTTCAGCGCGCTGGCCGCGTTCCCGTAACGCACCGCCTTCATGCAGTCGCCGCCGCTGCTTAACAGTCCGTACAAAGCGCCCGCGATATAGGCATCTCCGCTGCCGATCCGGTCTACAACGTCAATATTGCGGTACGGCTCTTCCTCATAGTATTCGTCCCTGGCCGCATCATAGATCACGGAACCGAACGTATGGCTCTTCGGGCTGTGCACCACTCTCTGGGTGGAAGCCACGATGGAGATGGGGTATTCCTCCGTAAAGCTCTTCATCATCTCCCTGGCCGTTCCCGTCTTCTGAAAGGTCAGCCGGGCGGTGTCCTCTGAACAGAAGAAGATATCCACATACGGGAGAATCTGCTCGATGCACTCCCTGGCCTCCTCGCCCGTCCACAAATTCCCGCGGAAATTCACATCGAAGGATATGATGGTTCCGTTGGATTTGAACCTGCGGATCATATCAATGGCAGTCCTTCTCGTGTTTTCACACAGCGCCAGGGTAATACCCGTCGTGTGGAAACAGGTTGCCGCACGGAACATGTCCTCCGGGAAAGAATCGATGCAAATGCTGTAAAAGGAACTGTTCTTTCTGTCGTAAATAACCTTCGGTTTTCTGGGGTGCGCGCCGTATTCATAGTAATAGAGGCCCAGTCTCGCGTCAGAGCTGTGGTCATAGACAAAGAAATCATCACTGATTCCATAGGAGCGCACTTTATTTTTCACAAAATTACCCATATCATGGGCCGGAAGCTGGGTCACCACGCCGGTGTGAAGCCCCAAAAGGGCCGCGCCGACTGCGACGTTTAACTCTGCTCCCCCCACCTGCTTCTGAAATGAGTCTCCGCGCACAAGACGTTCCACTCCGGCCGGAGACAGGCGCAGCAGCAGTTCACCTAAACTTAGCAAATCAAATGGTCTGTCACTCATGATTAATCTTCCTCACTTTTAAAAAGAGGGGCCATTCTATAAAAGCTTTTAAAAGCTGATTAGAATGACCCCGCTGTCTTATTTTTTATCTCTGTACACGTCCTGAACCGTCTCCGCCTGCAAGGCTGTCAACGTCTTCTCTCGTAACTAAGTTGAAGTCGCCGGGAATGGTGTGCTTTAATGCGGAAGCAGCTACCGCATACTCCAGAGCACTCTTATAATCCTTACCGTCCACCATGCCGCAGATTACGCCGGCTGCAAAGGAATCGCCGCCGCCTACACGGTCCACGATTGGTGTGATGTGGTACTTTCTGGAGTGATAGAACTCACGTGTAGCGCCGTCCATGATGCAGGCTGACCAGCCGTTATCAGAAGCGGAATGGCTCTCACGTAAGGAGCTGATCACATACTTAAAGCCGAACTTGTCGATCATCTGATTGAAGATGTCAACGTAACCCTGCAGCTCCAGTTCGCCGGAGGTTACATCAGTGTTGCCCGGCTTAAATCCGAGAACCTTTTCTGCATCCTCTTCGTTGCCGATGCATACGTCCACGTACTGCATTAAGTTTGTCATGACCTTCTGAGCCTTCTCGGAAGACCATAATTTCTTACGGAAGTTTAAGTCTACAGATACCGTAACTCCGTGAGCCTTTGCAGCCTTGCAGGCCGCTTCCGTCAGCTCTGCAGCAGAGTCACTGACTGCCGGTGTGATACCTGTGAAATGGAACCAGTCGGCGCCTTCAAAAATCTCATCAAAATTGAAATCCGCCTCGGTTGCTGTGGAAATAGAAGAATGAGCTCTGTCATAAACAACAGTAGATGCTCTCATGGCGGAACCGGTCTCCAGGAAGTAGATACCCAGTCTCTCACCGCATCTTGCAATGTGCTTTGTGCATACGTTGTACTTTCTCAGTGCTGCTACTGCGCATTCTCCGATCGGGTTCTTCGGAACCGCTGTCACAAACTCTGCGTCATGGCCGTAATTAGCCAGGGAAACTGCTACGTTTGCCTCGCCGCCGCCGTAATTTACGTCAAATTCATCTGCCTGGATAAACTTCTCATTGTTCGGGGTAGATAATCTTAACATGATTTCGCCCATTGTTACTACTTTTGCCATTATTTTCTCTCCTTAATTCTATTTTCAACTTTATCTGAATCGTCTGTCTTATGCGCGTGCTGCCGCAACCGCTTTTACAAATTCCTGAGCTTTTGCCGTAACTGCTGCAAAATCGCCTGTCTTAGCGCCCTTTGTTAAGCTGCTGCCTGTTCCTACTGCGTAAGCGCCTGCCTTAATCCACTTGTCCACGTTGTCCACGTCAACACCGCCGGATGGCATGAACTCGCCCTGAGGAAGCGGGCCTTTGAAGGAGCTGATGGCTGCCGGTCCCATGATATTGCCAGGGAAGATCTTGATGATGTCACAGCCGGCTTCTAATGCGGTAATAGCCTCGGTTGGTGTCATTACGCCTGGAAGCATCGGCACTCTGTAACGGTTGCACATCTTAATGGTCTCTACGTTTAAACCAGGGCTCACAACGTAGTTCGCACCTGCCAGAATAACGGCTCTTGCTGTCTCCGGATCGAGTACGGTACCCGCACCGATAACAACGTCTTTGTTATCTCTATATTTTTCAGACATCTTTGCAATGAATTCAACCGGGTTGCCTTCATCCATCGTCATCGTAATCTCAATGAAGTTGATGCCGCCGGCAATAATCGCGTCAACCACTTTCTCGCCCTGCTCCAAGTTCTTTGCACGAACAACGGCTACCAGGCAGTCTTCTTTCATCTTTGCTAAAACCTGTTCTTTTTTCATGATTGCTCTCTCCTTCTTATTCGCATATACGAATGTCTTTCATAATTGCGATTCTTATAATTGAATATTAATCGTTTCTCTTCATTTTGTCAACAGGAAATCTTTATATTTTCGAATAAAGAATCCGGCATGCCGGACTTACGCGGCGGAACGCGGCCGCTGTCACTCAAAATAGCCCAACAGTCTCGAAACTTCCCGTCCTTTTGCCGCTACAAGTGCCCCCAGCGCCTCATAATCCTCCGTCGGTTTGTACAGACTGGACACGCTGATCGCTCCCAGGCAGGAACCGTCCCGGTCGAACACGGGGGCTCCTACACACTGCATATGCTCTTCCATCTCCCGCGCGTCGAAAGCGTATCCACGCTCCCGGACCTTCTCCAGCTCTTTCAAAAGCTGTTCTCTTCCCAGTATTGTCCGTTCTGTGTGCTTCACAAATTTAATCCGGTTTATCACCTGCTCTCTCGTCTCCTCGTCACTGTATGCAAGAATGACCTTTCCCAGCGAGGTGCAGTACATGGGATTCTTCGAACCCACCGTCGCCGTGGTAATGATCGGATTCTCCGGTTCAAACTTGCATATGTAGACAACGTGGTGGTCGGAAGGGATTCCAAAAAACACGGTCTTGCCCACTTCCTTGGAAAATGCCTTGAGTACCGGTTCAATGGTGCCGATAAAATCCAGATTATTCGTATAGTTAATTCCAATGCGGTAAGCCATCAGCCCGATGGTATAGCTCTGCTTCTGCCCCCTGGCCACATTGACCATCCCCATCTCGGCCAGCGTCGTCACAATATCGTAGGCGCTCGTCTTCGGAAGATTCAGCTTCTCGCAGAGATCATCGAGCGTAGCTCCCTCCGGTGTTCTGGATATCATCTTCAATATTTCCACGGTTCTCTGTGTCGTTCTGTTCAGTTTCATGGTTTGCCTCCGTTCTTACTCCTTTAGTATACCTCCCTGTGGCTTTAAAAGGCAATATGAATTGCTCTCATACGAAGTATTTGTAAGTGTTTACAAAAATATTACATGATTCTGTGCAAAATGTCAAAGTGTTTGAAGATACGCCCAAATACTTGTGGGAGGGAGAGGGGGAGGCGGGGAAGCGCGCAGACTTCTCGTTTCCTCGGCGGCAGGAACTAAAGCCGGAAGGCAGGAAAAAAGGGCGGATCGCTGCAAACTACGGAGAACTCCTGAAGGACTTCTCCTCCGTGTGCGCTCGAAAGTTGGCTTTGAGGCCAACTTTCGCCACCCTTTTTTCCTGCCTTCCGGCTTAAGTTCCTGCGAGCCTCGGAAAAGGAATCCTGCACTCTTCCCCGCCTCCCCCTCTCCCTCCCACAAGTATTTGGGCTGTGTATTGGCTCCACTAGTAAAAAAACAAAAACCATACAACAACAACAACAACAATAATAATAATAGTAACAATAAAAACAACATTTGCTGCATAATCGCCTTTCCCAGCTCCCGTGGTACACAGCCCCGCGTCATTGCGTCAGGCCCAGGCTGCGGGTGGAGGGGAGTGGGCGCGCTATGGTTATTCCAGTGTGCCGGCATCTGGATACGAATCATAAGAAAGTCCGAGCCTGGCGAACACGCCCGTATTTGGCGTGTACGACAGGTTCGGACTTTCTTATGGTGAGTAGGAAGCAAGACGGACACGGAATAACCATAGCGCGCCCGCTCCCCTCCACCCGCAGCCTGGGCCTGACGCAATGACGCGGGGCGTACCCCCTCACTTTACAGACCCCAGCATCCCTTCTACAAAACTCTTCTGCATAATAAAGAAGATCGCCGCAGTCGGAAAAGTGGCTGTTACGATAGCTACCATGATCATTCCAAAATCCGGAGTATAGGCGGAGTTCATGGCGGAAATAATCAGCGGCAGGGTCATCTTGTCGTCGGTCTGAAGTGCGACCAGGGGCCATAAGTAGCTGTTCCAGATATTCATAAAGGTGATAATGGTGGCCGCTGCAAAGGTTGAGCGCATGACGGGACAGTAAATCAGGAAAAATGATTTCATTTCACCCAATCCGTCCACTCTGGCGGCCTGAAGAATTTCTTTCGAAAATGATTTTGTATTCTGACGGAAGAAAAAGATCAGAAACGCGGTTGCCATGGAAGGCAGAATTACAGACAGAAAGGTGTTTAACAGGCCCCATTGTGCAAACATGCGATAACGGGGGATGAGCAGTGTCGCCATGGGGACCATCATGGACATCAGAAGCAGCGCCATCACCTTATCCTTGATCCGGCTCTTGTAAATTTCAAATCCGTATCCGGCCATGGCGGCTACCAGCACAGTGAGTATCGTGGCGATTACCGTGATAATCATGGAATTCTTGATTCCCGTCACGATGTTTGTAGTGGTAAACAGCGTATGAATATTGGTAAGAAGCTGATTCCCCGGAATCATCCGGCCACTGGTGATGTCGACAGAGGCATTCGTTGCGCCGACGATCATCCATAAGAACGGAAAGATGGACAGAAAAGACGCAATACATAAGAACACGTATTTTCCAACTTTTTTAATCATGTTTGTTGCCTCCCGTCACTTTAAACTGGATTGCCGTAAGAATAACGATCATCAGGAGTATCGCATAGGAAACCGCGGAAGCATATCCGAAATCAGGAGTATACTTGAAGCAGAGGTTGTAGATATACTGTGACATCGTAATGGTTGCGTTGCCCGGTCCTCCCTGTGTTAAGTTTACGACCTCGTCGAACAGCTGCAAGGTTCCGCTGATCGAGGTGATGCTGGTAAACAGAATAATCGGTTTTAACAGCGGAGCGGTTATGGAAAAGAACTTCTGTACCACATTGGCTCCGTCAATCTCCGCAGCCTCGTAAATTTCAGGATCAATATTCTGAAGTGCGGACAGAAAGAAGATCATGTTGTATCCGGTCCAGCGCCAGGTGATTGCGATGATAATCGTAACTTTTCCCCAGAAGGCATCGGTCAGCCAATGGATCGGTGACTGGATCACATGGAGCGTCATTAACATCTGATTGATAAAACCACTGTCGGAAAACAGACTTTTAAAGAGTACCGCATAAGCTACCAGAGAGGTAACACACGGCAGAAAGATCGCAATGCGGAAGAAGCTGCGGAATTTCAGTTTCTTGTCATTTAAAAGAACTGCGTACAGCATGGCCAGAAGCAGCATGACCGGCACCTGAACAATCAGATAGAGAAATGTGTTTTTTACTGAGGACAGAAATATGGGATCGACCAGAAGCCGTTTATAGTTAGCCAGCCCACAGAAATGGAGATTCATCCCCATTCCTGTCTGAAATGAATTGGCTAACGCTCCTATCATGGGATAAAAGCAGAATACTACTATAATCAGCGTGCCGAAACCAATGAATAACCATCCTTTGATAACGCTGGATATTTTCTTACTATTCATTGTTTTCCTCCCAAAGGTCTTACCGGGCCTGTGCCTCTGCCTGAACCTGCATACTCTTCATGGCGGCGTCAATGTCCTCTCCCTGCAGGATCTTCTGGATTTCAGCCATCACAATATCCTGGAATGCGTACGTATACGTACCATAATTTACATTCGGAATCTCTTTTGTAATGGAGGCAATCTCCTGATATATCTTCTGGTTGCCGAAGAACGGAATTTCTTTATTATATACATCGCTCTCCTGAGACGGTAAGTACGTTCCCACGATTCCCTTCTCGTCCAGCAGCCGGTTATATAGCTCTTTGTTTTCTCCGAAGGTCGATTTTAAGAAATCCAGGGCAATATCAGAATTTTCCACGCCGTTTAAAATGTACCAGCTGCCGCCGCCTAAGTTGGAAGCGTTGGTAGCCCCCGGCGTGCTGTCCAGTCTCGGGATTTTTGCAACTCTCCATAAACCGTCCTGTCCTTCCCCTTTCATAATAGAAGGAGTAAACCAGCAGCCTTTCATCTGAAACGCAACTTCACCCTTATTCACGCCTTCCAGGAGACCGGCCCATCCGCTGTACGTTCTGACCAGATCTTCGTCCGTGATGGTCTTAATGATTTGCAGACACTCCTTAAGCGCGGCATTGTTCTCCATGTTCGGAGTCGTTCCGTCCTCTTTCGTAAACCAGGTTCCGGCAGACTGCATGGTCAGCTTCATTAATTCGATATCGCTGGGATCCATGGAAATCATCTTTTTCCCTGTGGCCTCTTTGATCTTTTTGCCCATCTCGATGAACTGAGACCAGGTCAAATCCTGCATGTCTTCCTCCGTATACCCCGCCTGCTCAATCATATCCTTGCGGTAATAAAGAACAGCGGCTCCGTTGTCCCACGGAATACCGTAGGATTTTCCATCCAGCGTCATCGGTCCTTTTTTGTATGCGGCAAAATTATCATAGTTGATCTCGGAGGTTAAATCCATAAACGCTCCCGGATAAGATTTTAAGAATGACTGAATCCGGTAATCCTCGATGGGCACCGCGTTCGGAAGACCTTTTAGGGATCCGGATCCCAATCCCGTATTCAGCTTCTGGACTACATCATTCTGGCCGACTTCTACAATGTTAATCTCCACATCCGGATGGTCCGCCTCGTAGATCTCCTTCGCCATCTCCAGGGCAGCAATATTAAATTCTTTATCCCATGCCCAGAAGGTCACAGTCTTTTTATCCCCTGTGGAGGTACCGGCCGCCTCCTGTTTCGCCGTCTCCCCTGTCTGAGTCCCCGTGTTATCAGCCGGTGCCTTGCTCCCACAAGCGGTCAGGCCCGCAGCCAGCGCAACTGCAGCTGCAAACAAATACATTTTTTTCATCTCTGTCTTCTCCTTTTCTATATGATGCCTTTATTTTATCGTTATATCTCACAAAAATATCGCATTTTATTTGGCATATTACAGCATCATGTGATTAAATCAATACGAAGGCGGGAGAAAAAAAGTACTTTTTTATAATTTTGGTACTTTTTTCAGGTGATACGGCAGCCGGAGGCTGACCGAAGTACCGGTCCCGATCACGCTGTGAATGGTGACGCCGTATTCCTCCCCGTAGATCAGACGCAGCCGCTCGTGGACATTGGGAATTCCGATTCCCGTCAGGTGACGCCGCCTGTCACTGTTTAATAAATCCGCCGTCTCCTCCTGTGACATTCCGTCTCCTTCATCTATGATTTCGCAGATTAAGTCATCACGCTGCTTTTTCGTAAAAATCCGGATTTTCCCCTCTTTCTTATTCTGGAACGCGTGAAAAAAGGCATTCTCAATAAATGGCTGCAGAATCAGCTTGGGCACCATGCATTCCATCTCTTCCTCCGCCAGAAAATACTCCACCTCGATGCTGTCGCCGTACCGCACCTGATTAATAAACACATACTGCCGGACCAGATCGATTTCCTCCCGCAGCGTGATCTCCTCCTCCATGTTTCCGATCGTTTTCTTTAAAATGGCAATCAGCGCATTAATCGTATCCGAGGCCTTCTCTGTATTGTTCTCCCACGTAAGATATTTGATGGAAGCCAGTGTATTATACATAAAATGCGGGTTGATCTGCATCTGCAGCGCCTCAATCTCCAGCCGCCGCCCCCGCTCCTGTTCCTCTATCAGCTGCCGGACATAGCTGTCAATCTCATCCACCATCCGGTTATAGACATCCGCCATCTGCCTTACCTCTGAATTTCCCTTTACAGGACTCACTTTTTCGAATCTGCGGTTTTTGAACGTATCCAACTGCTGAATAAAGAAGTTGAGAGGCGACACAATGCGGCGCATAATAAGGAAAACCACAGCAATGGCCGTCCCTGTGATCAGAAAACCTGCAAACAGGATATTGCGCCTGACTCCTGCGTAAGACCTCAAAAGGGCTGCTTCCTCCACCGTATTGACCATGTACATATCCAGCTCCGGGATGTAACCCGATATGACAATCTCCGGTTTATGGTTCCCCTTTACAGTCCGGTAGGTCTCCCCATTCTCCCTCATTGACTGAACGAGCGAGAGCAGCTTCGGCTCCTCACGCCCCAGGCTGTCTTTCCCGTTGCCTGATACGATCTGTCCGTCGGAAGAGAGAATCACCATGCGGCTGCCCTCTGGAACAGCCTCGCTGAACATCTGATAGAACTCCTCCTCCGGAATCGTAATATAGGCCGTGGCAAAGCTTTCACTGGAAGACGGCAGAAACAGCCTTCTCGCTGCAATTACACATTTCCTGTCCTGAAAATCAGCGGTAATCCCATGGCTTTGATACGTATACTGAAGCCGTCGGCCTGTTTCGCTGATCTTCGCGGAGCAGGGCATCTCCTCTATCGCCTCCACCGGCACAGAGATTCGTTCCCCTGTAAACGAGAACGCACTGCCCTGGTTGCTGACCGCGACCAGATTCTCAGCTGTGCCGGAAGGCACAGAATCGTAATAGACCTTCAGGATATCATACGTCTTGATGAATTTTTCCGTGCCGCAGGCGTCGGCGGCAAGAAAATAATTCTTTAAGGCCGGGTCTGTCTCCAACAGCCTTAGCAGCGTTAAGTAAGAGTTATTGTTTTCCTCTACGTTTTTCTTGATATTATCCATCAGCTTTGCATTTAAAAAGGTGGAGGACTGGATAAAGAGATTTTTCGTAATCCAGTCCGAACTGGCCATCGTGCAGACATTTGTCAGAACAATGCTGCTTACCACTACCAGAGACAGTTTAAAGAAGGTTCCCCACCGTATCTGACTCTTCATAGCGTTTCCCCCCGTCTTTTCGCCCGGTTCCGGTATGTATGCGGAGAATATCCGGTCTGCTTCTTAAAGACCTTTCCAAAATAGCTCTGATCCGTATACCCAATCTCCTGCGCGATCTCTGACAGAGAAAGTTCCGAGGAGGAAAGCAGCTCTTTCGCCTTTTCCACCCGGATCGAGTTGAGAAATTCATTGATCCCCTGCCCCATGTGGGAAGAAAAATAAGAGGAAAGGTACGAGTAATTCATATTGAAATCTGCAGCCAGCGTCTTCAGTGTCACCGGTTCACTGTAATGGAGGTACAGATACTCAGTAATCCTTAAGTAAAGACCATTTCCCCTCGCCTCCTCTGTGATCTGCTCTATCTCCTGATAAATCGCGGTAATGGCATCAATGAGTCCATCCAGGCTGTCTGTGGTGCCAATGGAGGTCAGAAAGGACAGCTTTCTTTCCTCCAGCTGGGGAGGACAGAATTCATTCTCATTCAGCTCGAAAATCGTATTGTAGAGCGTGCTTTCCATCAGCTTCTTCACGGACACCTCTCCGACCGCCATGCCCCGCAGAGAGTTTAAGTAATTCACCAGAACCGCTCCTGCAGTTCCTGCTTTCTGCTGACGCACCAGATCGCACACAGTTTTCTGATCCAGAGCTGGAAGCTGCGGCAGCCCGGTTTCCCGCAGATCGAGATAGTCTTTCCGGCTATCGAAAAAACGGCAGGAAAACAGCTCCGATAGTTTTTGCGCCTCCGCCTCCAGTGAGTCTCCCTTTCCGTAGGGCGGGCTTATAATCATCTCAATATTGCGCAGATAATCAATACCGTCAGCCATCATCTTATGCAGCTTTTCCTCAAACATTTCCGGATAAAAGCAGCCGATTGTATAGATATATACCTGGCTTTTTTTCAGCATGAAGCTGTCAAGATAAAACCGTCCAAATGCCTCTTTCATCAGTTCTTCCATATGGCCGATCGTAAGCTCCTGTTTGTTGGTTGCTCCCTGCAGAATCTTTCCCGGCTGAATGGCAATCAGATAGTAGGAGGCATAGCCGTCACTCGTTTCCCAGCTCTCCTCCTCTTTACCGGCTTTTCCGGGATCTTTGGCGTGGATGACCCCCTTCTTTCTGCCTATGTGGCGGAGCGCCTTAAGCAGATAATCGGATTCCAGCTCCGGTTTCAGGATATAATCGAACACTCCATACTTAAAAGCACTTTTGACGTATTCAAAATCCTGGTATCCGCTCAGTATGATCGTGGACACCTCCGGATATTTTAAATTCACGGTGTGCAGCAGCTCTAACCCGTTCATCCGCGGCATCATGATGTCGCAGATCATCATATGAGGCAGGCTCTGTTCCAGAAAATCCAGCGCCTCCTCCCCGTTGGTCACTTCACCAATAATCTCGAACTCATCACCCTCCTGTTCGATAATATAGCGAAGCGCCTTTCTGACCAGAAGTTCGTCTTCCACGATCAGAATTTTACATTTATCACCCTCGTATCCCATGTTACCGTATTCCTCCCTGTACTTTCCCATAGTCAAACATCTGCTGTCTGCGGAAATAATCCTTCTGTACTAGTATAACTCCTGTAAGCATTTACAAACAACCACGGTTCTTGTACAGAATTTGTTAAAATTATAATCTGGGGATTGTATTATTTATCAGTTGATTGTATAATAAAAGCAATATGTAAATACTTACATTTTCTCGGGAGGTGATGTTTTGAATATCTACGATGTATCGGAACGGGCGAACGTTTCCATCGCCACCGTTTCCCGCGTCATTAACGGAAATCCCAATGTCAGTGAGAAAACGCGGAACCGGGTTCTGGCCGTCATGGAGGAGCTGGGCTACACACCTAATGTATTTGCCAGAAGCCTGGGGCTGGGTACCATGCGCACCATCGGCATCATGTGTGCAGATTCTTCCGACCCCTGGCTGGCTGGTGCCATCTACTATCTGGAACAGGAACTGCGCCGAAACGGATACGATTCCCTCCTCTGCTGCAGCGGTTACTTACCGGAGACGAAAAAGAAATATTTAGAACTGCTTCTCTCCAAGCGGGTGGATGCTGTTATCCTGGCCGGCTCCCATTACGTGGAGGCAAAGCAAAAGGATAACGCGTATCTCCTGGAGGCCTCAAAAGAGCTTCCTGTTATGCTGGTGAATGGCTGTCTGGAAGGAAAACAGATTTACAGCACTGTGTGTGACGACCGGACCGCGGTTTATGAATCGGTCACCAGACTGATTCAATCCGGCCATACATCGGTCCTTTATCTGTACGCAGGCAGTTCCTACAGCAATTTACAGAAGCTGGCCGGTTATCACGATGCCTGTGCAGCAGCCGGTCTGATCATCCGCGACGATCTGATACGTATATGTCCTAAGGATTTGGACGGTACGGAAGAGCTTTTACAATCTCTCGCCGCAGCCGGGATCAAATTCGACGCCGTCTTCGCTGCGGAAGACGTCATGGCAGTGGGGGCAGTCAAATACGCATGCAGGGCCGGGATCAAAATTCCGGAAGAAATGAATATCATCGGGTATAATAACTCTATCCTGGCACGCTGTACCGATCCGGAGCTGACGACTGTAGATAATAAGGTGGAATCGCTCTGTACTACTACCGTCACTACCCTCATGAAGGTCTTAGAAGGCGGAAACGTTCCGGTGAAAACCACGATCTCCGCAGAACTTATCAAACGCGGTACTACTAATTTTTAATCTATATATCTATATTTAAGGAGGATTTTCAAATGAAACAGTTTATGGACAAGGATTTTTTACTGTCTACGGATGCGGCTTTAAACCTCTTCCACAACTATGCGGAGAAGATGCCTATCGTGGATTATCACTGCCACATCAATCCGCAGGAAATCTACGAGGACCGCAAATTCGACAACATCACTCAGGTATGGCTGGGCGGCGACCATTATAAATGGCGTCAGATGCGTTCCAACGGCGTAGACGAAAAATATATTACCGGCGATGCTACAGACAGGGAGAAATTCCAGAAATGGGCGGAGACTCTGCCGAAGCTGATCGGCAATCCACTGTACCACTGGAGTCATTTAGAGCTTCAGAGATATTTTGGATTTACAGGATATTTAAACGGCGACACCGCAGAGGAAGTCTGGAACTTATGTAATGAAAAACTCAGCCAGGATTCCATGAGCGTCCGTAATTTGATCCGTCAGTCTAAAGTAACCTTAATCTGTACCACGGATGATCCTGCCGATACGCTGGAATGGCATCAGAAGCTGGCTGCGGATGATTCCTTTGAAGTAAAGGTACTCCCGGCATGGCGGCCGGACAAGGCCATGAACATTGAAAAAGCTGATTTTGCCGCTTACATGGCAAAGCTGGCGAAAGCAGCCGGCATCGAGATTACTGATTTTGCTTCCCTAAAGCTGGCGCTTAAGAACCGCATGGAATTCTTCGCTTCCCAGGGATGCAGCGTATCCGATCACGCTCTTGAATACGTTATGTACGTTCCGGCAGATGACGTCGAACTGGATACCATCTTCGCAAAGGGTCTGGCCGGCGAACCGGTCTCCCGCGAGGATGAATTAAAGTATAAAACTGCATTCATGCTCTTCGTGGCAAAAGAATACAACCGCATGGGCTGGGTGATGCAGCTGCACTATGGCTGCAAGCGCGACAACAATGCGATGATGTATGCCAACCTGGGACCGGATACCGGCTTTGACTGCATTAATAACTACGCACCATCAGCACAGATGGCTGATTTCTTAAACGCGCTCAGTGCCACAGACGAGATTCCGAAAACGATCATCTATTCCCTGAATCCTAATGATAACGCCTCCATCGGCACCATCATTGGCTGCTTCCAGAGCAAATACCCGGGTAAGATCCAGCAGGGTTCCGCCTGGTGGTTCAACGATCACAAGACAGGCATGACTGAGCAGATGACTTCCCTGGCAAACTTAGGCTGCCTCGGCAACTTCATCGGTATGCTGACCGACTCCAGAAGCTTCTTATCTTACACGAGACATGAGTATTTCAGAAGAATTCTCTGTGAGCTTGTAGGCGGCTGGGTAGATAACGGAGAGTATCCGGATGATCAGAAGGCGCTGAAAGAGATTATTGAAGGGATTTCCTATTACAATACCGTGAAGTACTTTGGTTTTGAAGTGTAATCTGTAATTCTAATTCAAAAGTGCTGCCGCATCCAGAACGGGACATTCGGGTGCAGCAGCACTTTTTATTCCGAAAACAACTTCTGGCAGACTCATGAAATACCCTGGAGTTTAATACTATGATCGGCAACTACCATTTTTAATAAGTCTATGTCAGCTTTCATCTCCCGTATACTATCACCTGCGGCCTCAAACCGATTCGCCGCAGGAACAAAATTTTCGAGAATCAACCTGATCTGCGGCCTTATCTCGTTTTCGAGACTTAATTTAATCATGGTAAGAAATGAAACAAAAATATATAGCGGGCAAACTTGGAGTTTCTCCTGCTAACTTCAGCAGATTAATAGCCTCCGAAAAGGACAGCTTAAGATTAATGAAAGCCAAGGAGATTCTTAATACCATCGGATACGATATCGATATAACAATCGTACCTGCAGGCTCTCAGGTGAACGACAGCCCTTCAGACGGGCCGGATAATCCACTGCTTATCGATCCTGCTGCCCCTGCAACAGCCTCATCCGTTTCATCTGCTCCCCCAGAAGTCTGACTCCGCGCTCGTACATCTCCATTGTATCATAATGCCTGTATTCACACTCCAGCGCCTGTAATACAGCCATATAAACGTCGTACCACAGTGCCCTGCGCTCCTCAGACTCTGTCAGACGCTCTTTGCCGTATCCTTTTCGGAAGCAGATATCCACATCAAAGGTCCGGAAGCCAACCTCCAGCAGCGGATCGCCCCACAGGCTCCGTTCCCAGTCGATGATTCCCGTCACACATATGCCATCCGTAAAGATATTGCCTGCCCAGATATCCCAGTGTACCAGACAAGGGGTTTTCACCTCTTCAAAGAATCTTCGGTCTTTTTCAAGGCATTCCAGAATTTCTCCGGCGGATACCTTCAGATCCACCGCCCGTGCCTCTGCATCCTCGATTCCCATTTCCATCATCCGCCGGAATACCGGGAACCACTCCTCTCCCTGACACTCCTGCTGACCAGGAAGGCCAAAACGCGGACAGATGATCTCATTGATCCGCCGGTTTACTTCCCCTGTCTCTTTTTTAATGGCATTTATATTTTCTTCCGGCAGGTTCTCACGGATAGAATACAGGCTGTTCCCCCTCAGTTTTTCCATAAGGAAATACGGGGAAGGGCAGATTGACCGGCTGTCATCATACCCATAAACCAGCGGGACCGGAATATCCGGGTTCGCCGCCGCCATTTTCATGGACTCCGTCTCGGCAAACATAATATTTTTCTCATAAGACATTACCGGAACTTCATCGGGAGGAGCCACCTTCAGAATCACGCTCCTGCCGCTCAGCAGCGTAATCTCATAGGCTACATTGAAATACCCTTCCGTCAGCTCCTCATATTCCGCCATCCGGTCATCTGGGAAAAACTTTTCTGCTATCTTTTGAACAATCTCCCTGCTCTGCCGGTTCTTTGTCAGACTCTCCACGCTGCACACATCTCCTCATATTTCACCAGAAATTCCGCAATCAGATCGATACAGCCTTCCACATCCTTCTCATCCGCCATCTCTGCCGGATGATGCATATAGCGCAGCGGAATCGACACCAGCACCACCGGGATTCCCTCTCCGGCAAAATGAATCTTATCCGCATCCGTATAACTCAGTCTGCTGGCTGCCTCCGTCTGTACCTCAATACCAATCCCGGAAGCACATTCCCGCATCATGCGGTTTAATCGTTTGGAGACAATGGGACTGTTGCAGAGTACCGGGCCTCCCCCCAGCCTCACCTCACCGGAGTCCGCCGCATTCATACCCAAACAGTCACTGGTATACGTCACGTCCACCACGACAGCCAGATCAGGCTTCACTCTGGCTGCCGTCCAGCAGGCGCCGTTTTTCGTCGTCTCCTCACCCACTGTAGCAGCGCTATAGACGCCGCTTGTACAGCCTCGCTTTCCTGCCTTTTTGAATGCCTCCATGATAATATATACCCCAAGCCTGTCATCCAGCGCCCGGCTTACAAAACGGCCTCCTGCAATTTTCTGCATTCCCGTGTCCAGGATAACCGGAGCACCGGGATTCACCAGCCTGCACGCCTCTTCCTTCGAATCAACGCCGATATCGACAAGAAAGTCCGAAGTTTTTAACCCGCCTTCTTTTTTGAATAAATCACGGTACGATTCCACAACGCCGAAAACAGGCCCCTGCTCTGTCATAACCTTTACCCGGTGGCCCGGATAGGTAGCCGGAATGATGCCTCCGCGGTCGATAACCAGCAGCCTTCCCTGTTCATTCACTGCGGTTACCATGAGCCCGATCTCATCCAGATGGGCTGTCATCAGAATTTTAAGACGGCTCTCCGGGTTCAGGACGCATACCGTGTCCCCGATTTCATCCGTTCGCAGTTCATCGGCCAGCGGCTCCATATACTTTCGGACAACCGCCTGGCCCTCTTCCTCAAACCCGGACACGGTTACCGCTTCCAGGAGCTCCTCTAAAAACCTTTCGTCTGTCATATTTATCAAGTCCTTTCTTTTAAACCAAAAGCAAATGCGCCCTTAACCGTTTAGTTTTCTTACACTTTCCCTGATCACCAACTTCGCCGGGATCAACGTCTGAATCGCGATCTCTCTGCCTGTTAAAATCCGCTCTGCCAGCATTGACACCGCCTGCTCTCCCATAAAATCCATATGGAGATGGACCGTGGTAAGCGGCGGCACTAAATACTTGGCGGCCGGTATATCGTTATATCCCACCACACTGATATCTTCGGGTATGGCAAGCCCTTTTTCATTGACAGCCTTGTAACAGCCGATCGCAAGAGAATCGTTTGCCACGAATACGGCTGTCGGCCGGTCCGGCAGCTCCAGCAGCTCCTTCATCATCTGATAGCCATACTTTGGAGTATACCCTCCAATCTTAACGTATTCCTCATGGAACAGGCCCTCCTGCTTCATGAAGCGCTGATAAGCATAAGTCCGGTTGTCCACCACCTCAGCGCCGTCCGAATCCGTCTCGTATCCTCCGATAAACGCGATCTTTTTATGCCCCTGATTCATCAGATACTTCATCACCTTTAATACGGATCTCTCTATATCATGAATGACAGAGTCAAATTTCTCCGTATCCGGAACCGCGTCGGCAAAAACCGTCGGCTTCCGGAAGGATTCGATCCGCTCCATCATGGACTGGCTGAATGTCCCCAGGCAGATAATTCCCTCCAGAGCAGCCAGGTCTTCTCTCGTATCACTGCTGTTAATCCGATACTTCTTATACCCTTCCTCCGCCAGCTTCTTTTCTATCGCCACACGGACAGAAAGATAGTACGTATCGTCCAGCTCCTCTTCCAGGGAATAGGAATAGAGAACACCTATCTTCAGCTTCCTCTTCCTCTTTTTTTTATCCTTTACCTGATAATCAAGCTGCTCTGCAACCTCAAAAATTCGTTTCCGCGTCTCATCCTGCACGTTCAGCGTCTCATCGTAATTTAAAACCCTGGAAACCGTAGCAATGGAGACACCGGCCTTCTCCGCAATGTCTTTAATCGTAGCCATACACTCGTCAACCTCTTATTCCCCAGATATAAACAAATATCACGGCAGGCCTGCGTCTTTCTTTTTCCTGCCGTGATACAAGTATAACATACCTATGATGTCTTATCAATTGCAAGCCGATAAATGGGTTGCCGTCAAAAGATCCTGAAACGTTCTCAAATGATAGTCTGCCAGTTCGCAGTCTGCCGCATCGCCGATACCGGCTCCTGTCATACCTCCTGCTTTGGCCGCCGCAAGACCGGCCCTGGCATCCTCTACCACCAGACAGTCTTCCGGTTTCTCACCGATCAGCTTTGCAGCCAGCAGAAAGACTTCCGGATCCGGTTTGGAGCGGGTAATCTGATTCCCGTCTGAAACGGCGTCAAAGTAGTCCCCAAGTCCCAGCTGTCCCAGGATAAAGCCGGCATTTTTGCTGGAGGAACCGATAGCCAGCTTTAACCCCCTCTTTCTCAGCTCATCCATGGTCGCCTTCACCTCCGGAGCCAAATCCGCCGGTGACATATTTTTAAGCAGCTCTTTGTAAATTTCATTCTTTTCTGTTGTGTATCGTTCCTTTTCCTCTTCGCTCATAGTGCCGTCATACTTTTCGAGTATAATCTCGAAGCTTTCCCTGCGGCTGACTCCGCGCAGCCGGTTGTTGATGGTCTCGTCAAAGCAGATCCCCAGCTTATCCGCCACCTGTTTCCATGCCTGATAGTGGTATTTGTCCGTATGGCAGATCACGCCATCCAGATCGAAGATGATTCCGCGGTATTTCATAATTCCACCCCTGCTTTCTCTTTCTTTGGTTCTGTTGTTTCCTGTTCTTTTTTCTTCTCTCCGGAGTAATTGGATAAGATTACAGCCGCCAGAATCAGCACACAGCCGCCGATCATCCGGATTGTCACATGCTCGTGCAGAAGGATGACGGAAAACAGGGTGCCGAAGACGGACTCCATGGAAAGAATGATAGCCGCTTTCGTCTCATCCACATACTTCTGGCAGTTCGTCTGCAGAAGATAGGTGAATGCGGTACTCACTACCCCCAAGTATAACACACTGAGCCAGCCTGTGGAAGTAGCATGCACAGTCAGCTGTCCCTGCACTGCCAGGAACACAGCGGACAGAAGAAACGCCGTCGCCATCTGAACCGTGTTCAAAACCCGGACCCGGTATTTCGGCGCAAACTCGCCGGTCAAAAAAATCTGAAGTGCAAATCCCACAGCGCCTGCCAGTGTCAGCGCATCACCGGCGCCCAGTGAAAAATTCCCGCTCAGCGACAGAATTCCCACTCCCACAATGGCCATGACAGCTCCAAGGATTCCATTGAATCCCACCGTTTTCTTATAGACCAGGAAGGCGATAAACGGCACCATCACTACATTCGTAGCCGTTAAAAACGCGTTTTTGGATGGTGTCGTGTACTGAAGTCCCACGATCTGCAGCGCAAATCCGGCAAACAACGCACACCCCATGAAAAATCCGGCCCGGATCTCTTCTTTTTTAATTTGTTTCATACCCGGCAGAGAAATTCCGCCCAGGATTACGGTTCCCAGAAAAAACCGGAAGGTCATGATCTGGAACGGGGTCAGACTATCCAGCGCCATGTCACTGGCAACAAAGCCGCCGCCCCAGATTACCGTCACAAGGATCAGTCCGAATATAGCCAGATATTTCTTCATGACAGTCCTCCTGCCACAGTTTTTTGTCCTTCCAGGATCACCACCTTCCCGTTCATTCGGACTGTCACCGGGCCGCCCTCCAGCACCGTTACCGTTACGCGGTTGTCCGGTGATACGGCGATTTCCAGCCTGGAGCCTCTGTGGTGAAGTTTGAAGGAAAGCCCTTTCCACTCCTTCGGCATATGGGGACGGATATCGATGACGCCGTCTTCTTCCAGTGATACGCCTGCGAAACCGAACACCACAGTCTGCCACACACCGCCGGCGTTGGCCGCATGGATTCCTTCTCTTGTATTTTTCTGCAAGTCGGTCAAATCGATAAACGCCGCCCGCTTTAAATAACGGTATGCCTTCGACTCATCACCCACATGGAGCCCCATGACAGAATAGATGCTGGGGCTCAAAGAGGAACCGTGAAGCGTCCTTTTTTCGTAATAGGCATAGTTCTTCCGCTTCGTCTCCTCGTCGAATTCTTCTCCGAGAAGGTGGAGAAGCATCACCACATCCGCCTGCTTGATAATCTGGGTCTGATCCTTTGGCACGGTCTTTAAAATCTCCGGCCGGATGGGCCAGTCATTCTCATCACAGGCCTCAATCGTCACATCTTTCAGATTAAAATATCCCTCAAACTGCTCCAGAAGACCATTTTCCGTTCCCTTTGGAAGATACATTTTCTCCCTTACCAGAGACCAGTATTCCAGTTCTTTGTCCCCTATCTTTAAGCGGCTCTTCAGTTCATCACAGACTTCCGCTTCGTCTTTCTCCCATTCCTTTAAAAGCTCCAGGACATAGCCTAAGTTCCATCTTGCCAGATAGTTGGTGTACAGATTGTTGTCCACCGGTTCATGCCACTCGTCCGGCCCCGTGACACGGCGGATTTCGTAGCGGTCCAGCTCCCGGTTGTATTCGCACCGGCTGGCCCAGAAACGGGCCGTTTCGATCAGGATTTCGGCGCCCTTTTCCCGAAGGAAGTTCCGGTCTCCGGTTATCTTCACATAGTTGTAGATCCCATAGGCCACCGCAGCAGTCACGTGATGCTCGTAAACCGCCACATAGCAGCGGTAGCAGGTTCCATCCGGCTCTATGGTCCAGTCCGGGCACTGCTCCGTGCCGTCATCTGCCGATTCCCATGGGTACTGGGCGCCGCGGTATCCATTCTTCGCCGCATTGGCTCTTGCCGCATCCAGAAGGTGGTACCGGTAGTTTTCCAGATTTCTGGCCGTATCCGGGAACACGCAGGCGAAAAACGGCAGCATGAACAGCTCCGTATCCCAAAACGCGTGGCCTCCGTATTCCTCACCGCTTAAGAGCTTCGCCCCCACGTTGACCCTGTCATCGTGTTCGCTGCCCGTGCTCATCAGATGGAAAATCGTAAAGCGGACGGCGCGGTCCAGTTCAAAATCGCCCTGAATCTCAATATTGGCGTCGTCCCACATGCGGGCGTACACCTCCATATGGCGGTTCATCTCCGTCTCGAAGCCGTCGGCCAGAAAATCTGCGATCTCGTCTCTCACCCGGCAGTGGAGTTCATAATCCGGGACCTCACGTTCCGTATAGACGGAGGCGTATTTTACTACCTCCACCGTCTTTCCCTCCTCCGCGTCAAAATCCTGAAACTCCACAGCAGTCTCTCCAAACGCGCCGAAGCTTCGGTTCTTCATCACGGCTCTCCCCTCGGAGTAAGCCTCCATAAAGCTCCCGGTTCCCACGCAGAGCTTTCTGTCCCTCGTAGTCACCTCCACGTAAGCTCCCGTATCGGTAAGCGTGCGGTTTTCCAGCAGCCTGGTGTGCTTCACTTTAAAACGCGGGGCGTCACAGAAGTTTATGACGGAGCCGTCAATGATGTTTTCCACCTCGATGATCCCGCTGTAGTTTAGCGGCGTCACAAAAAGACGGATTCCCATGCGGTGAACGTTGGACCGGCTCACCATCCGGATTCCTTCCACCTCGGTTCTTCTCCCCTTCTTATCTTCCAGGACAAACCGTTTTGCAAGCAGCGAATGCTTCATGTCCAGAGCCCTGGAATATTCCAGGACTCTGCACGTCTCGATGCCAATCAGCTCTTTCTCCACATAGAGCTTTATGCCCAGCCAGTCCGGTAAGTTGGCCAGTTCTCTCATAAAGGTCTCTGACCGATCAAAAACGCCGTTGATATAGGTACAGGGAATGCTCTTTGCCGTCCGCTCCTCATAGGCGCCCCTCGTCCCCAGATATCCGTTGGAAAGGCAGAAAAGGCTTTCGTATTTTAAATTTTCCTCCGGATCGTAGTGATCCTGAAGGATCATCCACGAGTCATCGCTCAAGTAATTCCTTATGTGTTCTGAAAATCGCTCTCTTATCACGTCTTTTCCACGCTTCCTTCCTTTAATCCAGATATTTTATTTTCGCCTGCGCCACATCTTCTCCTGCACCGATCACCCGCATGGTGAAACTCAGCGCAAAATCCTGGCGTCTGACTTTATATGCCTCCTCCTGCTCCTGGCCGCAGCTGTTGCTTCCCAGGCCGGAATGGAGATAGTCCATATGAATGATTACGTCATCCGCCTTTTTGATCTGCCACGGATACTTTGCTTCTTCCAGACTCTCCTCTGTGTAATTATGGATATTCAGTCCCAGAGGCCGCTCTGCCGTCACCAGAAGGCTGTGCTCCCCGTCGCCCAGAGAGTACCATAAGACCTCCTCCCGGTGGCCGTTTTCCTGCGGAGACACGTAATTAACAGACATACCGTCCACATCGGAGCGGTAAACTCCCATCCATGCGGCTTCCCTGCTGTCCGCGTAATTCTCCTGGAATCCCAGGCCGTACCATGCGGCGTTCTGAAGTTCCTTTGCCGCCTTCATCTGAATTCCAATGCGGGGTAAAAATCCCGGTTCCGCCTTTCCTCGCTGAATCTGCTTTCCTTCCAGGCGGCAGGTCACAGAGCCGTCCCCATACACCGTATAGTGATAGTCACATAAGAACCCCCACGACTGGTTTAAGCAGCCAAAATACGTACCGATCATCACATCGATGCGGTCGCCGCGTTCTTCTGTCCGGAAATACTCCGTTTGTTCATCCGGAAGCTGGATAAAATACTTGTTCAGCCAGTCATCCTTCTTATACATATCATTGTCGATCGTGGCCCGGTAAACCGTAACCTCCGGCCCCGCCGTCACATACGTCTTTCCGTCCACCGTAAAGCGTTCCAGCCGGCCATAGATCTTATGGAATACAACCTCTGAAGATTCGCCCTTTACCGTATAAAAGATTCCGTCGTCTTCTGCCGCAAGGCGTCTGCCTGTTTCGTGGAGTACGGCGGTCTCTAAATGTTCCTTTAACAGAAACTGCCCCCTGGATATCTCATGTCCCTTAGGGGCGTAGGCTGCACATTCCTTCAGGCACACCGATATATTTAAATAGTAATCTGTGTTGCGTTCCGGTATAAAAGGCTGATATGGAATTTCCAGGCAGCAGACCTCTCCCGGCCCGGCCTTCAATTCTTCGATCATCCCCTCTTCCTGAACGGTCTCATCACAGGAAATCCACCATTTCACGCAAAGATGAGACAGGTCCTTAAAATCATACCAGTTTTTCAGAGCAATCTCCCGGCCGCTCCCCGTCTTTTTCAGGATTTCCACAGGGGCAATCACCTGCCGGTACTCGGCAAGCGCCGGCGAAGGGGTACGGTCCGGCATCAGAAGACCGTCGATACAGAAATTCCCGTTGTTGGGGAAATCCCCATAGCTGCCGCCGTACCGGTAATATTCGTGTCCCTCTTCGTCCTTCGTGAAGAATCCGTGGTCGTACCATTCCCAGATAAAACCGCCCTGCAGGCGCTTGTATTTCCGGAACACATCCTGGTACGCTTTTAGACAGCCCGCTCCATTCCCCATCGAATGACCGTATTCACACATGACGTGGGGTTTATGATTCCCCTTCTCTCCGCGGCCGATCTCCTCCAGCTTTTCCAGCCAGGTGTACATGGTGGAGTAGATGTCCGCCGCTTCCGCCTCGAAATCGCCCTCGTAGTGAATCAGCCTGGACGGATCGAGGGACCGTACGGCCTCTGCACTCTTTACGAAATTACAGCCGAATGCAGATTCATTGCCAAGAGACCACATAATGATGGAGGGATGATTAAAATCCCGCTTTACCATGCGGACGGCACGGTCCACGTACGCGGTTTCCCACGCCGGATCGTCGGAGATCCATGTATAGTTTTCCACCCACTCGAACCCGTGGCATTCTAAATCCGCCTCATCGATGACGTAGAGGCCGTATTCATCGCACAAATCATACAGGCAGTCGGCAGCAGGATAATGGGAGCAGCGCAGGGCGTTGATATTGTGCTGCTTCATCAGCACGACATCGGCCTTCATCTGATCGTAAGTGACGACGCGGCCTTCGGTCGGACTGTAGTCGTGGTGGTTGACTCCATTTAAAAGGATGGCGGTTCCATTGACCGTAAAATTCCCGTCTCTGATCTCTATGGTACGGAAGCCGGTCCGGACTGTGATCTCATGGCCTTCAAACGTAATTTTAACCTGATAGAGGTATGGAGTCTCCGCAGTCCACGGCTGTACCGTTCCGGCTTCGGCCGTGATTCTTATTTCCCTCTGATCTTTGCAGGAGGCAAACTCTCCCTCTGCCATCAGACGTTCTCCGTCAAGCAGGCTCCATGTCCCCTTTCCGTCTCCCTTCACCTCTAAATCGATGACCGCATGGCCGCATCCGCAGGCAGCGTCCAGCCCGGCCGTCACGCGGCAGTCTAAAACAGCCGCCTTCGGCTCGTTAATCAGCTCGACGTCCCTGTAAATTCCGGAAAACCACCACATATCCTGGTCCTCCAGATACGTTCCGTCCGACCATTTGTATACACGGACTGTAACATCGTTTTCCCCCTGCTTCACCAGAGAGGTGATATCAAACTCCGCAGGCAGACGGCTTACCTTGCTGTAACCGGCATGGACGCCGTTTACCCAGATATCGCAGGCACTGTCCACCCCGTGGAATTTGAGAATCGTGTCTTCCTGAAGCCATGCATCGTCCAGGAAAAAGCTTCTTTTATAGATGCCTGTAGGATTTTTCGACGGTACATAGGGAGGGTTGACCGGAAATAAGTACAGGACATCCGTATAATGCATATGATCGTATCCGCGCATCTGCCATACGGAAGGGACGTCGATGGTATCCCAGCCCTCTCCGCTTCCCGGTTCAAAAAATCCGGCCGGTGACAATTCCGGAGCCTCCAGATACAGAAATTTCCAGTCGCCGTTTAAGCTCACATGTCTGGCAGAATCCCGGTAGAAAGAGGTTCTTGCCCTGCGTCTTCCGATCCCGGTCATTCTCTCATCTTCCCACCGTTTCTTTTTACGTCTTTCCATAGTTGTCTCCTTTTATTTAATCGCTCCGCTTGTTCCCTCCACGATATGCTTCTGCGCAAAGAGGAATACGATAATCGGAGGCAGAATCATGATGACTGTAATACAGAGCATCGGAATAATCTGCGTGCTGTGAACGCCCTTAAAGGATGCCAGCCCGAGAGCCAGGGTAAATTTACTCCTGTCCTGTAAGAAAATGAGCGGTCCAAGGTAGTCATTCCACACGGTAATCATGTTCAGAACGCCGACTAAGATTAACTGCGGCTTCATAATCGGCATGAAAATCCGCCAGTAAATCTGAAATGCGTTGGCGCCGTCGATCCTGGCCGCCTCCTCAAAGTCCTTCGGCACTCCCATCAGGAACTGCCTCATTAAGAAGATATAGTAGGCGGAACCGAACCAGGCCGGGATGATCAGCGGCTTCAGCGTGTTGATCCAGCCAAAAATCTTAAATTCCATGTACTGCGGAATCATCGTTACATCCCACGGAATCATCATCGTGGAAAGCAGAATCATAAACAGAACGTTTTTTCCTTTAAACTGATATCTTGCAAATCCGTAGGCTACCAGAGAACAGGATAAAATCTGTCCCGCCGTGGTTCCAACCGTTACCAGAATGGAGTTCCAGAGATACCGCCCGAACGGCTGTGCCTTCCATGCATCTAAGTAGTTATCCACCAGCCATTTTTTCGGGAACAGTCTGGGCGGGTAAGCGATGGCCTCCGCTTCCGTCTTAAATGTGGTAAACAGCATGTAGATGAACGGCGACAGGAAATACAGCGCCATCAGAGTCAAAAGCACGTAGATAATGATCTTTGATTTCTTCGACATACTCATAGTTACTTCCTGCCTTTCCTGGTTTTTTTCGAATTCTTGGCCTCGGTCTCATAGAATACCCATGCAGATGAGGACTTGAATACAAGGGCGGTTAAAAACAGGATAATGACAAACATCACCCATGCGTTGGCGCTTGCATATCCCAGCTTATGGTGCTTAAACGCATTATTATAGGTAAACATTCCATAGAAATACGTAGATTTTAACGGTCCTCCGTTTGTGAGCAGCATCACGAGGGTCAGTTGCTGGAACGCGCTGATTAACGACGTGATCAGGTTAAACAGAATGGTTGGCGTGATAATCGGCAGCGTGATGGAAAAGAACTGTCTCGCCGGACTGGCGCCGTCTAAGGAAGCCGCCTCGTATAGATCGATGGGAATACTCTTGATATCCGTATAGAAAATCAGCATCATGGTTCCTACGCCAAACGCACTCGCCAGAATAACGGCCAGAAGCGCCCAGGAAGGATCGACCAGCCAGTTGGGACCCTCGATTCCCAGCAGAGAGAGCAGATAGTTCAGCACTCCGTAGTTTCCGTTTAAGATCCAGCCCCAGATGATGGAGATGGCAACGCCGGATACAACCGCCGGGATATAAAAGATCGTTCTGTAAATTTTAACCCCCTTCACCGGCTGCGTGATCAGCATGGCCAGAAACAGGGCAATTATCATGTTAAGGGGTACGAAGATTGCGGCATATTTTAATGTGATGACCAGGGATTTGTAAAACTGTTTATCTTTTGTAAACATCTCCACATAGTTCCCCAGTCCCCGGAATGTCGGGGTGGATGTGATCGGCCAGTCAAAAAAGCTCATTACCAGCGACAGGATTAAAGGGCCCGCCGTAAAGACGATGAACCCGATGATCCATGGCAGAATAAAGAGATAGGGAGTTACCTTTCCAGGGAATTTTTTCTTTTCCATATTTTACCTCCATTTCAGTTCCCCGCGCGGGACTGCCCGGCGCGGGGAATACCTGCAGTTTACTGCATCTCGGATACCGCCTCATTCAGTACGACAGCCGGATCTTCCATGGTACTCGGGTTATAGACGCGTTCAAAGGTTAAGTCCAGAGTATCTTTCAGTTCAGACCAGTTGTCCACAATAAAGCTGGCAGGCGTGTAACCGCTGCTCTGCTCCAGCATGGAGTAGAATGGAGCGTTGGCCGGATCTTCCAGTATTTTCTCAGACTCTACGACAGACTTGAGAGCCGGAAGTTCATATCCGATTCTGGCCTTGTTCATCTCCTCGCCTGTCCAGTACTTTACGAACTCCCATGCAGCATCTTTGTGCTTGGAATCTTTGGAGATCGAAACGCCTGAAGAGCTTAAGATGCTGACGGAATCATGTCCTGCGCCTGCAAATGCCGGGATATCGACGATCCCATAATTTAAACCGTCTTCATCGAAAGAGGCAATCGACCATGCTCCGTAGATATACATTGCCGTCTGGCCGCTTCGGAACTCGTCTGTACCATTCTTCTCCGTGGCGATGGCGTATCCGTCCTTCTCCATGTTCTGGAACATGGAGACTGCCTCGATCGCTTTCTCCGAATTTAAGTTTCCATCCAGATTTCCGTCCTGATCCACAAAAGCAGTTCCGTTGCTCCATAAGTACATCTCATAATCGTAGGGATCCGGCTTCATCTGGAAGGAGAAGCCCTTCACGCCGTCTACCTTCTCGGTGATTGTCTTTGCAGCCGCCATTAAGTCATCCCACGTCCAGTCATTGGTTGGCTCAGCAACTCCTGCCTGTGCAAAGATGTCCTTATTATAAAACAGCGCGTGTGTGGTAAAACCTACCGGAATGCCGTAGACCGAATCTCCCTTGGAGTTATATGGCCACAGAGCATCATAGAAGTTGTTCTTATAGTCCGCCCCCTCTTTTTCTATGTAGGAATCCAGCGGTTCCAGGCCCTCGTAATAGGACGGGTAATCCCACATGTAGAGCACGTCCGGCGTATCTCCCGATCCCATGCCGGCGCTGATCTTTGTATCGTACTCGCTTCCGTAAGCTTCCAGTGCAACCTCGATATCGTCATGGCTGGCATTAAACTGATCCACCAGTGCCTGCTGTTTATCCAGATCTTCCGCATTGTCCCACGATGCAAAACGAATCTTTACCTTGCCGCCGTTTGCCTGGCTGTCGGCCTTCGATCCGCATCCGCTGAGTACCGTCACAGCCACTAAAGAAAGAGCCGCAATCACCGCAATTTTCTTTTTCATATATATTTCCTCCTTAACATTTGGTAAATACATCGTAGCACACTCTAGTAAAATATTCAATATTTTACTAAGTAAAAATCACATTTTCAATATTATGCACGATTTTGTCAATTGCTTTTTGTGCATATTTTATAATAAAAATGACTATTTTTTAACTACCAACACCTTTTCGGGACCATTTATGCTTTTTTCAAGGTAAAATTTTACTATTTTACTTTCCTGATTTTATTTTTTTACCGCGCTGCCCGGCTGCAGGAAATTACCATTCTGAAAGAGACCTGGAGAACCGGAAAGCAAAGGGCAGCCCTGAACTTCTATTCAGGACTGCCCCTTCTATTTCACTCTGTTTTTTTCTGTTTCTCCTTATCTTCCATATAACATCTTTCAATCAATCATCATACCTGTTTTTACATAATCGTTAATATAGATTTGCTGCCTGTTTAACAAGTTTCTCCAGGAGTTTCTGCATATTTCCCACAACGGGATGATTCTCCAGCCCATATTCCCCCGCTACCTGTTTCATCTTCGGAAAGGCCAGCCAGGTACTTCCGGCCTCATCCTCCCAAACTGCAATCTTAAGGGGGAGTTCCAGTGCGATGCTCTGATCCGCCTGCATGAGTCCGGTCCCCACCTTCGGCGCGCCGAATACCAGCACTGTCGTGGGTCTCAGCTCCAGCCCTGCCTCTGCCGCGTTCTTCGCATGGTCAAACTTTGCAAATACCGGAATGTCCAGAGCTTTCAGCTGCTTCTCAAGACGTTCCGCCGTCTCGTCTGCCGAAAATTGTCCTTCCATCAAAAAGAGCCGGTTGTCATCGTAGTTCGTGGACAGCAGATCGCCAAACGCACCGGCGATCTTTCTTCCCAGATTCGTAAAATCCACTCCCTCTTTATTTGCCAGAAGGGTGACACAGACCAGTTCCTCCGGATGGGTAAACCGGCTTAGAAATGAGGAGAAGCCCGGCACAGAACCCTTGATATCCATCAGTCCTCTGTGATGGTAAAACTGCCATCCGGCACTGCCCCAAACGGTACGGCCATCCGGAAGCGTCCACGGAGCATAAAGCACCGCCCGGTTCTCCGGCTTTTTGATCAGAACGCCGCCCGCAAGGCCGATATCCCAGAAGGAGATATCCTGCGCCGACGCCCACACATCACCAAAACCGCGGAGCGCAGAGGAATGCAGCTGCGGATATACGCTTCCGTCACTCCTGTAACTGACTGCAGTCTCTGCCGGGTCAATATACCGGCCGTCTGTCTTGAATATCTGGTGTACGTATTCGCTCAGGGATAAGTCCTCCTGACGGAAGGCAGGCAGGCCGTCAGAAAATGAGGTATGCTTCAGGCCCAGCAGCTCAAACTGGTTTTTCTTCACAAATTCCTGATACGTCATACCACTTACCTTTTCAACGACCTCTGTTAGAAGAAGGAAATTTGCAGCACTCTGTTCCACCTCTGTTCCCGGCTCAAACCTGAGGGGAAGATCGGCCATCAGAGCTTTCAGCTCCTCAAATGTCCACTCTCTTAAGAGACTGAAACCTTCCTGATTCCTGTAATCTGCCAGTCCCGAGGCATGGTGAATCAACTGGCGGACGGTAATATTCTTCCAGTGTTCCGGAAGTCCCTCCACATAGTCAGAGGCTGGTACATCTAGCTCCACGCTTCCCGCCTCATAAAGCTGCATAATCGCCACAGCCGCATAACCCTGGGAAACAGGGCCTGCCGGCCACAGGGTATTTACAGAGGCAAGACGTTTCTGCCCGGCATCCGAAAAGCCGTATCCCACCACCCGCGGAATATAGGGCGCCTGAACGATCGCCAGGGTCAGACCCGGAATCTCCTGTTCCTTCATAAATTCCCATACCATCTCATCCACGGTTTCTCCAAGATACGATACATCCGCGCTGCCTCTCATCTTCCTCTCTGTGTGTTCTCTCGTGTTCATTCAATGCTCCTTTTCCAAGCCGGGTACCACTGTAGCGGCTGTGCTTCCTGCCGTTGATGTAGTTTTGGCGGTTACTCGTCTTTAAAAACTGCGTGATCTGGTTACTGTTACTTTTTTAATTACAGTTTATACTGTAATAGTACTCGTTACAGTTATATTTGTCAAGAAGCTTTTGATATTTTTTTTAAAACGGTAAAAAGCGGAGCACCGTCTCCGGCACTCCGCTTCTCCACAGTACAGCAGTCCGCACTGTTTTTATAAATACAGAATCAAATTGTTTCAATCCACGCTCACCACCTTAGAGGATGGGAGAATCCTTGCTAATATTTGTTAAACAATAACCTTAACCGGACATTTCGCCGCGCACTTCCCGCAGTTGGTACACTTCTCATAGTCGATTACCGCCACATTATTATCCATGTGGATGGCATCGAACTCACACTGCTTCGTGCATAAGGTACAGGCGATACAGCCTGATTCACATTTTGCCTTTACATCTTTGCCCTTGTCATGGGAGCTGCACTGAACGAGGTGCTCCGCCGTATACGGCACGAGCTCGATCAAATGGTTCGGACAGGAGGCCACACATTTGCCGCAGGCCACACATTTCTCCTTATCGACAACAGCCACACCGTCAACCACGTGAATGGCGTCAAAGGCGCAGGCCTTCACACAGGAGCCATATCCCATACAGCCGTAGACGCAGGCTTTCTCTCCGGCGCCCGGTACGACTGTGATCTTCCTGCAGTCGTCCATACCGTAATAGTTGTACTGAACCTTCGTCTTATCGCAGGTACCTTTACACTTTACAAAAGCCACTTTCTTCACTGCGTTTCCGCCGTCCACACCCATGATGGCGCCGATTCTGCCCGCTGCCGCTGCTCCGCCTACCGGACAGGCATCCACGGCCGCTTCACCGGCGGCGATTGCCTTAGCCAGAGCGTCACAGCCCGCATATCCGCAGCCGCCGCAGTTATTGCCCGGCAGCTCATTGCGCACGAGAATCTCTTTTTCATCTGTTTCTACTTTAAATTTTTCGCTGGCCACACCTAAGAAGACACCAATCAGAATACCGAGGATCCCTACTACGGCTGCCGCTATGATAATACCTGTTATCATTTTCGTCTCCTCCCCCTAAATTAATCCGGAAAATCCGAAAAACGCGATTGCCATCAGTCCCGCGGTGATGAGCACGATCGGCGATCCCTGGAAGGAATACGGAACATCGTTATGCTCAATTTTCTCGCGCACACCGGCCAGCATTACGATGGCGATGGTAAATCCAACGGAAGTACCGACGCCGTTGATCACGCTCTCTAAAATGCTGTAAGACTTCTGTACGTTGGTTAATGCCACACCGAGTACGGCACAGTTGGTCGTAATCAGGGGCAGATACACGCCCAGCGCCTCATAGAGCGGCGGCATGGACTTCTTTAAGAACATCTCCACAAACTGCACGAGTGCGGCGATGACCAGGATAAACACAATAGTCTGTAAGAATTCCAGGTTTAAGCTGACCAGAATCCCCTTGTAAATCACGCTTGTTACAAACGATGCGATGGTAATTACGAAAATAACGGCTGCGCCCATGCCTGCAGAAGTTTTTACGTTCTTGGAAACGCCAAGGAATGGACATAAACCGAGGAACTGGCTTAAGACTACGTTATTCACGAGTGCTGAGCCGACCGCGATTAAAAACAATTCTTTCATCTATCCATCCTCCTATTCTTCTTTTTTCGAGGTAGCGGCCTTTAATTCCGCTTCCTTCTTAGCCAGGTCGGCTTTCTTCGATGCCAGGGCATCCTCCTCTGCCTGTCTCTTTCTTGTCTCCAGAATCTCATGGTTGGACATACAGGAAGAGCCGGAACAGTTCATACAGTCGCCGCCGCACGCCAGTCTGGACTGGGGAACGGAACCGTTGGTGGCCGATGGAGCCTTGAACTTATTCTGGAGCGCTGTTAAGACAGCCAGCACGAAGAACGCGCCCGGAGCCAGAATAAAGATGGAAATATGGAAATCCTCCGGAATAATCACATGTCCGAAGAATGCGCCCGCTCCCAGGATCTCACGCACGAGACCGATACAGGTTAAGGCGACGGTAAATCCAAGACCCATGCCGATTCCGTCGAAGGTAGATGCCATCACCGGATTCTTGGAGGCGTATGACTCCGCACGGCCAAGGATGATACAGTTTACCACGATTAACGGAATATAGATACCCAGAGCCGCATTTAAACTTGGCACGTAGGCCTGTAAAAGCAGCTGCACGATGGTAACAAGGGTTGCCACGATGACGATGTACGCAGGAATCCTGACACGGTCGGGAATAATCTTGCGAAGCGCCGCGATGAGCATATTGGAAAACATCAAAACCACGGTTGTGGAAAGTCCCATACCCAGTCCGTTGACGGCCGAAGTCGTTACGGCCAGCGTCGGACACATGCCCAGCATCAGGACGAAGGTAGGGTTCTCTTTTACGATGCCGTTATATAAACGTTCTGTACATTTATTCATGATCCCACCTCCTATTGCGGTATGCAGTTAGCTGCGAAGTAAAGAGCCGCATCTACTGCATGAGTCACTGCGTTTGAAGTGATGGTCGCACCGCTGATCGCGTTGATCTCGGAATCGGAAGTGCTGCCCGTCTTCGTCACAGTAAATTCTTCAACTGTCTTATCTTTGTACTGATCCTTGAATGCAGGCTCTGTCGCCTTCATGCCAAGACCCGGTGTATCGCTGATCTCCAGCAGCTCCACGCCGGTAATCTTTCCTTCGTTTGTAATACCGACGGAAACCTTGACGGTACCGCCGTAGCTGTCGTCAGAAGAAGCCGTTATAATATGGCCGATCACATTGCCGGAAGCGTCTACCGCCTTTAATGCCACGGTCACCTCCACATTGCCGTACTCAGGCTTCTGTTCCTTCAAAGTCTCCTTTGAAAGCACTACCTGATCCTGAATCGCCTGGTCAAACAGGAAATCTGTCGCATCCGGATAGGCCATCTGATATTTATGAAGGCTTTCCTTTGCCTCAGCCATCTGAATCGGCACCTTGGTGATCTGATACACAGCGCCGAGAAGCAGACCGGAAATCAGGGTAATTGCAAATAAAATCCATGCGTCTTTCATGAATCCGCCTTTTTTCATCTTACTTGCCCTCCTTTCCAAACGCCTTTGGAAGGGTAATCTTCTCAATCAGCGGCACCAGAATATTGCTGATGATAATCGCATAGGAAACGCCCTCTGCGGATCCTCCAAACAAACGGAAAAGTCCGGTCAGCACACCTAAGAGAATACCGAACAGGATCTGTCCCTTCGGTGTAATCGGGCTGGTCACATAATCGGTAGCCATAAAGAACGCACCGAAGATGATACCGCCGCCGCATAAGTGAGCGAGAACATATGTGAAATCCTGCTGTCCGAAAATAAACACGAAGACAGCAAAGGTGATTAAGTAGGCCGCCGGAATCCGGATGGTAATGACCTTCTTGATTAATAAGTAAGCTGCACCGATCAGCAGGGCGATCACGGATACCTCGCCGATGGTTCCCGGTATTTTACCGATGAACATGGCCGGAATATCCACTGCCTGGCCTGCCTTTAAGGCTGCGAGCGGTGTGGGGCTTACTACCACATCATTGTATGTGAAGGTAGTCATCTTGCCCGCAAATGCAATAAGTAAGAAACATCTGGCCGCCAGAGCCGGGTTCATGAAGTTCTGGCCAAGGCCGCCGTATAACTGCTTTACAACAATAATAGCGAAGATACCGCCCAGTACCGGAATCCACAGCGGGATGCCTGGCGGCATGTTGAGCGCCAGGATCATACCCGTTACCAGGGCGCTTCCGTCGCTGATCGTTACCGGTTTTCCCATGAGCGTCTCATACACGTATTCGCTGAGCACACAGGAGAGTACTGTTGCAAGAATCACAAGTGCCGCTTTTATTCCGAACTGATATACACCATACGCAGTCGCAGGAATCATGGCAATCGCAACATCCAGCATGATATTACTTGTTGTTACCTGGTCCCTGACATGAGGTGATGATGATACGTTTAATAATTTACTCATTCTTCACCCTCCTACGCTTTCTTTCTGCTTGCCGCAACCACTTTACGCATTTCCTTAAAGGCCTGGGTTAAAGGTCTCTTTGCAGGACACACATACGTACAGCAGCCGCATTCGCAGCATTCCATACCATTCAATGCGGTAAAACGCTCGATATCGGAACGTTCCGCCGCGTCCATCATCATCTGGGGAACCACATGGCTCGGACAGACACTTACGCATCTTCCGCAGCGGATACAGGCGGAAGGAGCATGAACTGCCACCTCATCCTTTGTCATAGCTGTAAGTGCGGATGAGGTCTTCGTCACCGGGATCTCCAGGTTAAACAGCGCCTGTCCCATCATAGGGCCGCCGGAAATCACTTTTTCCGGTTCTGTCTTAAAGCCACCGGAAGCCTCTAAGAGCTCTTTGTAGCTGGTTCCAACCCGCACACTGTAGTTCTGCGGGCTGGCAATCGCATCTCCCGTCACGGTAATGATCCTGCGGATCAGAGGAGTTGTCTTGCAGACCGCATTATAAATAGAAATAACCGTATCCACGTTGTCCACGATACAGCCGGCGTCAGCCGGAAGCATGGAGGAATTGATCTTTCTGCCTGTAACCGCATAGATCAGGGAACGCTCACCGCCCTGAGGGTACTTGGTGAGGAGCGGACATACCGTAATTCTCGGTTCATCCTTGACCAGCTCCGTCATCTTTTTGATAGCCTCCGGTTTGTTGTTCTCAATACCGATGACCCCTTTGGCGTTGTCGAACAGCGAAAGGATGACGTTTAATCCCTTGACAATGCTTTCCGGTTCTTCCAGCATCATGCGGTAATCCGAAGTCAGATACGGTTCACACTCCGCGCCGTTTACGATGATCGTGTCAATCGCGGACTCATCCTTTGGCGTCAGCTTAACATGGGTCGGGAAACCTGCTCCTCCCAGACCAACGATGCCTGCCTCTTTTACAATATTACGGATCTCTTCCTTGGATAAAGTCTTCGGATCACGGTCCCTGCCGAAGCCCTCCACCGTCTCATATTTGCCATCATTCTCTACAATGATGGAAGGCACCATGGCGCCGTTTGCAACCATTCTCGGTTCCAGAGCCTTCACCGTTCCGGAAACGGAACTGATGACGCAGGCCGATATAAATCCGCCCGGCTCACCGATCTTCTGTCCAACTAATACATGGTCGCCCTTCGCCACAAGTGGCTTCGCCGGCGCGCCAATATGCTGGGACAGCGGGAAAACCATCTCGCCTTTTGGCTGCAGTACCGATACTGGTTTACTCTCCGACAGTTCCTTCCCCTCGTAAGGGTGGATGCCGCCTTTAAATGTAGCCAAACCCATCTAACTAACCCTCTTTCTATACATTCTTAATCTCTCCCGGCAAAATATCGCAACCTCAATTTTGCCATCTTGTACAGTATAACATAATTCAGGAATCGAAACAATTGAAACTTACACATTGTATACTGTGTTCTTTATGGAAATTCTTCCATTTATCAGATAAATGCAGGGTAGATTTGTCTCCAATCCCTGTTAATTTTATGACAAAACTTATTAACCCAGGTTATGTTATGTATTTATATAAATACAATCATCTTAAAATATTTCTGCCGCAGTGCCGCCGTTTCCCTTTTTATTCGACAAATCCGTTCTGCTCTGCCGGTTACTATTGTGAAATTTTTATTCATTTCTCCAATTTTCTTTCAGAAAGGACGAAAGAAACCAAATATTTTTTAAGGTCATCGAGGCAGTTATATATTAGAAAATTTAATAAATATCCAGCTTCCTGACTGCCGCAAGCAGTTCTGCCACCTTGTCCCGGGCTACCACCTCAAAACACGATGCATGGTCAGAATCCGCATAGGAATACGACACTTCCTCCCCCACCGTAGTTGGATCGGCGATCCAGTCCTTACAGGAACTGTGAAGCTGCCGGACGCCCGTTTTTTCCGCCAGTTCTCCCGCATTTCCCGCATGGATGCCGCTGCCGGCCAGTATCTCGATTCGCTCCCCAAACCGTTCCTGCAGTTCCTTTAGCAGTCTCCAGCCATCGGGGGCCTTACTTTTCAGTCCGCTGGTCAGAATCCGGTCAACCCCCAGCGAAATCAGCTGCTCCGCCGCCTGAAACGGATCCTTCACACAGTCGAAGGCCCGATGGAATACGGCTTCTCCGCCTTTGTCCTTAATGGCCTTCACCATCAGCTCCGTCTGAGATAAATCAATGGTTCCGTCCGCCTTCAGGCACCCGAATGCAATTCCGTCCGCCCCGTGTCCCATCATCATCTGACAGTCAAAAAACATCTGTTTAAAATCAGACACGCCATAACAGAAACCGGCGCCCCGCGGTCTCGCCATGGCGATTACCTTTAAGGGTGTTTCCCGTTTTACCAGCAGAAGCTCGGCCATGGAAGGGGTCAGCCCTCCCAGCGCCAGCGCGCTGTTTAATTCGATTCTCTCCGCGCCGCCGGCTGCCGCCTCCAGCGCGTCAAAGTAACTCCCGCAGCAGATTTCCACCGTAATTTGTCCCATGCTTTCCTTCCTTTCTCCATTGGCTTCTGCCGGAAAGAGTGCGCATTTTCCCAGCCTGCGCCTCTCCTCCGGTTCGTGTACGCCACACAGAGACAGTATATCAGGTTGAAAATGCCCTGTCAATTTTTACGGCAGTTCCTGACGCAGGAAAAAGAGGCAGATACGCTCCGCCTCTTTTTCCTGTGCCTGATCGGCTACTTCGTCGTAATCCGCATGGATCCGTCATTTGCCGTCATAATGATATTTTTTTCTGCTCCATTATATTCTCTTAAGTCTTCGCCCTCCAGGCTTCTGTCGTTAAGCCGGATATTGCCGTACTTCATTGTCAGATCGTAATTATACTCTGTCTCCGTGCCAGCCAGTTCCAGTTTGATATCTCCGTACTTATTTATAAAGGTACCGTTTTTAATGTCCGCCATCTTGATATCGCAGATGCCGTCAGACTGCTCTACGCTTAGGGAATCCGCCGCGACCGCGCTGCTTTTGATACTTCCGTAATTGTTAACCACGGAAATATTTTTTGATACAAGGTCCATCATGGTAATCCGGCTGTCGGATGCCTCTATATCCAGCCGGTCAGAATTAATTCTCTCCAGGCTGGTGTCTCCGTATTTGTTAATGATATCGAGTGATGTGAAGGTCCCGTCCGAGCAGCGGATCACTCCATCTGAAGCGTTGAGAAACGCTGACTCGGCCTTCACGCCGTTTAGCCTGATGCTGCCGTATTTGGATGTGAGATCCAGGGTCCCGGCATCCGGTCCGGCATAGACGACGTCGCTGTTACTGGTATAAAGTTTGACTGTATTCATGGGGGTGTTCTCCGGCACGTAGATCGTCAGACTTCCACTCTCATGTACGTCTGCTGTATTTACCACGAAAAAGCCGGCTGATCCCCATGTCTCACTGGAATTTGCATCAGGAACGCAGGTAAAGGTCAGGATTCCGTTCTTCACCGTGTATACAGGGTCCTTATCTCTTATATACAGGCTGTATTCCAGATAACAGGAATCATCTCCGGAGGGTTTTACGGTAATGCTGCCATAGTCTGCCCTGACGTCCATGGAGGTGAACGGATCAATCTCCGTTTTCTCCAGCTCTACCAGCTTCCCGGCATTCTTAGTTCTCACCTCCCGGTTGGTATAGAGCCCGCTGCGGCCGATCCAGAAGCCCGGTTCCCCGCCCATGACGAATCCGGCCAGCGACAGTCCCAGCCCGGCCACGATACAGATACCCGCTGCCGCCAGCGTACCGCGCATTACTTTATTCATGACTTATCCCCCCTTGTCAGCAGTCTTTTTGTAAATCCGGCCATGCCCCGGTAAATATACTTACAGCTTGCGCAGCCGGCACAGATCAAAAGCAGTCCCACTCCAGATTCTCCCAAGGCCGTGCCCAGAATAAAGATTCCGCTGGCCATCTGGGCTGGAAGGAAATAGATTCCCGCCACAGCGCTCACGATTCCAACAGCCACAAAAACCACTCCGCAGATAAGAAGGGCCGCAAATATGGAAAAAACCATAATAACCATAGCCAGACCAAAGATGACGACAGCCAGCAAAAGCGGCAGGCCAATCGGTGCGGCGCACAGTGCCAGAAGAACGATCCAGAGTGTGGATAAGCCTTTTCTGGCAGCCTTCTCCGGTTTCGGCTCCGCCAGGCGCTTCAGTGCAACTTCCTTTACGATCTGAGCTGCAATCCCTTTTGCATCTCCCAGTTCTTCCATCACTCCCGCTTCCCGTTCCGGTCCCGCGTCATCAAAATATTCGTTATAATAGGAAAGAGCCTCCTCCCGTTCCGCCTTCGGAAGACGCTTCAGCGCCTGCTCCAGCTCCTTCATATACTCATTCCTGTTCATCCTGTTCACCTCCGACGAGAATTTCATCCGCTGCAGCTTTAAACTCGTCCCACTCTTTCCTGTAGAACGCAAGCCGTCTTCTGCCTTCCTCTGTAATCCTGTAGTATCTCCTGTTTCTTCCCTGGTACTCCTGATCGTATGTCTCCAGCAGCCCGGCCTCCAAAAGCCGCTTCAAAACCGGGTACAGGGAGGACTCCTTCTGGCTCGCGATGCTTTTAAGCCGCTGGGCAATCATATAGCCGTATGCATCTTCGCCCTCCGCAATCGCCAGTACCATGGCATCCAGCAGCGCCGGCGTCAACTGATACACCATCTCATCCCGCCTCCTCTCCTCACCTCTGATCCTTCTGTAAGATCCGGCGTATATATTTCATTTTCCTATATTATATTTCATATAATATATATTGTCAACGTATATATCTAATAATAAACTATGCTTTTTCTTAAGTAATTCTAAAGCTTTGAAAGGACACCGGCTGCCTCCGCCGCAAAAAAAGCAGACGGGACGCTGCCGTATACCGGCTTCGCGTCCGTCTGCTTCCTGTCTGATTCATCTGTATTTATTTATGCGCCGTGCTGTAGCCAAGGCCGTTAATCCAGTTCCTTTAAGCCGGTATAGAGTTCGTAATACCGTCCCTTCTGAGCCAGCAGATCCTCATGATCGCCCCGCTCGATGATCTCTCCGTTCTCCAGCACCATGATTGCGTTGGCGTTGCGCACGGTAGAAAGCCGGTGGGCAATGACAAATGTGGTTCTGTCCGCCATCAGACGGTCCATGCCGTGCTCGATGTGCTTCTCTGTACGGGTGTCAACGGAGCTGGTCGCTTCATCCAAAATCAGAATCGGAGCCTTGGAAATAGCCGCTCTGGCTATATTTAAAAGCTGTCTCTGACCCTGGCTTAAATTCGCTCCGTCGCCTTCCAGCACGGTATCGAAGCCGTGCGGCAGACGCATGATAAAGGAGTATGCCGAAGCCGTCTTAGCCGCCTGGATTACCTCCTCGTCGGTGGCGTCCAGCCTGCCGTACCGGATATTCTCCATAACCGTCCCCGTAAACAGATGGGTATCCTGAAGAACCATGGCGATATTGTGACGCAGATTATCGCGGCTGATGTGACGGATATTGATGCCGTCGATGGTAATGGAACCGCTCTGAATATCGTAGAACCGGTTTAACAGGTTGGTAATCGTCGTCTTACCTGCTCCCGTGGAGCCTACAAAGGCGATCTTCTGGCCCGGCTTCGCATAGAGGCTGATGTCCTTAAGAATCGTCTTATCCGGATTGTAGCCGAAAGTGACGTTCTTCAGTTCCACATACCCCTTCATCGGATCCAGCACCGCCGCATCGCCGTCATCCACCGGCTCCGGCTCCTCGTCCATAACCGCAAACACACGCTCCGCACCGGCCAGAGCCGAGAATACGTTGCTGATCTGCATGGAGATCTCGTTGATCGGCCTGGAGAACTGCCTGGAAAAGTTTAAAAATACGGTGAGTCCGCCGACGTCGAATCCCCTTAAAACACAGAGCAGACCGCCGATTGCCGCTGTCAGCGTATAGTTTAACTGGCTTAAATTACTCATGACCGGCCCCATCATGCCGCCGAAGAACTGCGCCTTGATCATGTTGTCCCGCAGGTCCTCATTTAAAATTTCAAACTCTTCTTCCGCAATGTCCTCGTGGCAGAAGACTTTTACTACCTTCTGTCCGCTGATCGTCTCCTCGATATAACCGTTGACGGCACCGAGGGAGGTCTGCTGTGCGGAGAAATACTTCTGGCTCTTGCCCGCCACATAACCGCCTGCCTTCATCATCAGCGGAATCATAAATACGGTTACCAGCGTCAGCCAGATATTGGTATAAATCATCAGCGCCAGCGTACCGATGATGCTTAAGGCGCCGGAAAACAACTGTACCAGGGTGCTGCTCAGCATCTGCCCTACGGTATCCACGTCGTTGGTAAAACGGCTCATCAGGTCACCATTATTATTCGTATCGTAAAAACGTACCGGCAGCTTCTGCATCTTCGTAAAAAGCTCATCTCTGATCTTCTGCAGCGCGTTCTGGGCTACGGTCAGCATGACTCTCGACTGTGCATAGTTGGCTGCAACGCCGATCAGATAGATGGCCGCCATAAAGACCAGCGAACCGGCCAGGCCGGAAATGCTTCCCCGGCTTCCGTCCATGGGAGCGATATATTTATTGATAATCGGCCTCAGCATATAGGAACCGGCCAGGGTTGCCACTGTATTGACAATGACACAGAAAAATGCCAGCCCCATGTGAAGCCTGTAGCCATTTAAGTAGGACAGCAGGCGTCTGATGGTCTCTTTGCTGTTTTTCGGCATACCGCCCTTCCCGTGCTGTCTGCCGTGTCCCGGGCCGCCCATGGGACCGCGGCGCTTTGCCGGGGCTGCATTCCTGCCGTAGCGCCGTTTTAAACTCTCTACCCGTTTCTGATTGTCCATTATGCGCTCGCCTCCTTCTCCCGGTCTCTCTGTGAATAGTAAATTTCCTGGTAAGCTTCGCAGGTCTTAATCAGTTCTTCGTGGGTTCCCACTCCCACAATCATACCTTCATCCAGAACGATAATCTTATCCGCACTCTCCACGGAACCGATTCTCTGGGCGATAATAAACTTTGTCGTTTCTTTTAAGGTAGTCTGGAAGCACTCGCGGATCTTTGCCTCCGTAGCCGTATCCACTGCTGATGTGCTGTCATCCAGAATCAGGATCTTCGGTTTCTTTAACAGGGCCCGAGCGATACAGAGCCTCTGCTTCTGGCCTCCGGAAACGTTGACGCCGCCCTGGCCCAAGTCCATCTCATATCCATCCTGAAAAGAGGTGACGAATCCATCCGCCTGGGCGCTCTCGGCAACTGCACGGATCTCCTCCATGGTCGCATCCTCATTGCCCCACTGCAGGTTTTCAGCAATCGTGCCGGAGAACAGGACATTTTTCTGAAGTACCATGCCGACGCCCTCTCTCAAATTCCGGATTGAATAATCCCGGACATCGATGCCATCCACCAGCACCTGGCCGCTGTCCGCGTCATAGAGCCTGGGGATCAGCTGAACGAGTGAGGTCTTTCCGCTTCCCGTGGAACCGATGATACCGATGGTCTCTCCCGGATTGGCAGTAAAATTAATATGATCCAGCACCAGCTCGTCGGTGTCCTTCGCATACTGGAAACAGACATCTCTAAACTCGATCCGTCCCTCTGTGACTACGGCGTCTTTTCTTGCCGCGTGCTCATCCGTCAGATCAATCTCCGTATCCAGGACCTCTCTCACACGCTTTAACGACGCCATGGCACGGGATGCCTGCAAAAATACCATGGATACCATCATTAAGGACATCAGAATCTGGACAATATAGGTGGTAAACGCGGTCAAATCGCCTACCGGCATGGAACCGCCGATGATTAAGTTTCCGCCGTACCACACGACGGCCAGCGTCGTAACATTCATGGCCAGCATCATGACAGGCATGGTGGCGATTACGATCTTCATGGCCCGCAGGCTGCCTTCCTTTAAGTCTTCGTTGGTACGGCGGAATTTTTCCTCCTCATAATCTTCCCGAACGAAAGACTTGATAACCCGTACATTGGTAAGTGCTTCCTGAACTCCTGAGTTTAACCGGTCAATCTTCTTCTGCATTACCTCAAACCGGGGGAATGCGGTTCTTAAGATGACAGCGATGGCAAGCAGGAGCAGCGGAATCACGACCAGCAGAATCGTCACAAGGCGGCTGTTCATTAAGTACGCCATAATCAGACCGCCGATCAGCATGCCCGGTGCGCGGAACATCAGACGAAGACTCATCATCAGCACATTCTGGATCTGCTGAATATCGTTGGTCAGCCTGGTCACAAGAGAACCGCTGCTGAAATCATCGATGTTCTTAAATGAAAACTGCTGTACCTTGTCAAATACATCTTTTCTTAAATCAGAGCTGAAACAGATGGATGCCTTCGATGAGAAATAGGCCGCTCCAATTCCGCCAGCAGCCATAACGAAGGCCGTAACCACCATCACGCCGCCTACGGCGATGATATAGCTGGTATCTCTGTTCGCCACACCATTGTTGATAATCAGTGACATCAGCTTGGGAAGCATGATCTCACCAAATACTTCTGTCAGCATCAAAAGCGGTGCCAGCAGAAATGCGCCCCAATAGGGCTTTATATATTTCCAGTATCGCTTCACGTTATGAATCCTCCCTTTTTGTCATTGTTTTTGCCGTTATGTCGGACAAATTCGCATAAACGCGCTCCAGATACCCTTCCATGATCTGAAACTCTTCCTCTGTAAAGCCGAAAAACATCTGGTTTTCCACGTTTTTAAAGAACTGGCGGCTGTGTTCCACCACATCGCGTCCTTCTTCCGTCAGGCAGAGCTTATTATAGCGGTTATCCTCCTGATCCACGATCCTCGTGATATAACCGCCCTTCTCCAGTTTTTTCACCGACACCGCGACCGTTGCCGCAGTGACGTTTAAATACTCCGCCAGCTCCTTCTGAGACGTGTTCGGATGCTCCGCCATTGCTGTCAGAATCTGATGCTGACTTCTGTAGACCCCTGTCTTATTCAGCCGCTGCTCCAGAATACTCCGATGAAGCTTCATAATCCTGATATACTGCGTCAGCACGCGATGTGCCGGAGATTTCATCCACTCGCTGTCATGACACGGTCCGCTGCCACAAGATTTCATTGTTTTCCACCCCTTTCTTCATCATATGGTAAATAATTAGTTATGTGATAGTTAGCTAATTAATAATTAGGTATTATACTCTTACTCTGTAAAGAATACAATAGGATAATTATGAAAATTTTGTGAACTGTAAAAAGAAAAAAGAGGCCCCCCGGCCCCTCTTTGTCATTTCTATATATTATGTAGAGATTGTAAAGCCGCTGTCACATGTCCAGCGTAACCACGGTCCACCTGCTGTTCTGCATTATGAGGAAGCAGGGCCGCTTCATTTTATAGCGATAGTAGCGCTCCATACAGTTTACAAACAAACGGTATCTCATCAGGCTTGTACAAACAGGATAAATCGTCATGGTTTTTCCTCCCTTATCATTCTGTTATAGTTTATGCAGGAAATGTGCCTGTTATGACCACTTTTTTCGGTGGATCCTGGCAGCCCCATCTTTTTATTTTGCCTGTTGACTATCTTAATAAAACGCTGAAAGGTAATCACGGGAAGTATTTTAAATATTCTTTCATTGCAAACGTGATCCTGTTTCTTATTGCAGGCTTTATATTTTTATAAATCGTAATACTTTTGATACTTGTTTTTCTTTAAGCATTCCTCTACAATGATGCTGTGAACTATATTGTTATCGAAAAGGAGGGCTGCATAGATGAACAGTTTATTTTGGATTATCTACATCATAGTTATTATAGCTGTACCTGTTGTCTTTTTTATTCTGGGATATTTCTTAGTGAAAATGGCCGTTAAAAATGGTATTTTAGAAGCCTATAAGGAGATCCACAAGGACCAGCCGTAATAAATAACGCTGCTCCCGGGAAGACAGGCTGACTGCCGGTACGAAGCAGTCAGCCTGTCTTCCCGGGAGCGAAAGAGCAACTCACGCTGTTTATCTAACGCCTGATAGACTTCATCATCCAATATGCATCTGCATAAGTACCATCCTGATACTTCATATTGTTTGGTAAGGTTCCAAAAATTTCAAATCCCATCTTCCTGTAGAGGGATACCGCTCTCTGATTATCAGCTACGACTTCCAGCTCGATCTGCTCCAGGTTATGCTCTCTCGCAATTTCAATGAGTTTCCCGATCATGGCCTTTCCGATGCCGCGGCCGGTATACTTTTGATACAATGCGATTCCAAGGCTGGCGCGATGCTTAAATCTGGCAGCTCCCATCCCCATCAGGGAACAATTACCGGCGTACTCCCCATCTATAAATCCGAGAAGCATGATATTCTGATCTGACTCATTCTGATTACGTATAAAGGTCCGCTCGTCCTCCAGCGTTAAATCGATCTCTTCCGGTTCTTTTACTAAATATCTGGTTTCACCGCATGTCGTCTTTAAGAAATCCAACAACATTTCAGCATCTTCCTCTTCTGCATTTCTAAGAAGAAGCTGCGGTCCGCCAAGATCTATGATTTCTTCCTCTGCTCTCATACACATCCCTCGTATTTTTGCTAAACAACGGTAAACCCTTTTGCCGCCAGACACGCCTCAACCGCCCGGATATCATCCGCATGAAAAATCAGGATCGGTTTATTGGAATCGCGGTTAAATGATAAGTAAACGTAATCCACATTGATATTGCTCTCTGAGAGAGCCATTAACAGATGATGAAGATTTCCTACTTCATCCGCCATCTCGACCCCTACCACATCGGTAAGCTTGCACAAATAGTCCGCTTTTTCCAGTGCCGCCACCGCCTTGTCCGGAGCGGATACAACCATACGGATAATGCCGTACTCTGCGCTGTCATTGGTTACAGAACCAAGGATATTAATGTTCTCCTCCTCAAGGATTCCGGTGACATGCTTAAATGTTCCCTTTCTGTTTTCTGCGTAAATCGATAATTGCTTCAGCATTTTCTTATCCTCCTGATTGTTTGCTTTGCCTTGCCGTCCAGGGTATCTCTGTCACTTTACAGGATTTCACCCAGAATCTCTTTCAGTTTTTTAATCTCCTCCTCGGACAGAGTCGTTCCCTTTCCCATCTTTTCGTGTTCCGGCGCCCAGTCACGGATATCATACTTGGGGATCCCGCCGTTCCAGCTGATTAAATTCACTTCTTTTCTCCAGCCTTTGGCGTTCTCGGACAGCACGCCAAGCTCTTTTAAAATATCATATTTAATATCTGCCATCCTCTGCTCCTCTTTCTTCTTTTATGAATGCGGCCATACGGCCAGCCCACTGGCCTTTCAGAAGCTCTGCTCCACGCTCTTACGTATTTCATCCGCCGACGGAAGCACCAGATCCTCGTCCATGCCGGCATCTGCCTCCATGACCGCTTTATAGTACTGATGAACCGTTTTATTGACGGTTATAATCCGGGATTTGGAGGGCATACGTGTTACCGCTTCATCAAAATTCTGCGACCCGCACGCCTCCATGGCATCCTTGATCTGCAGATAATACAGAAGCAGATGTTCCCGCTTCTCGCCCGGAATCAGCTCTTCCAGCAGTCTTCCCACCTTGTTTCTGTGCTTTGCACCGTAACGGAAATAGCGATACAGCGCTTCCTCTTCCCGCTTTCTCTGCTCCTCCCTGCTTTCTATGGTAATTCCCATTAATTTAATCATAATCGCCTCCATATGCTGATCCATAGTCCTGAGTTTAAGGCCGTGTACATTCAGAATATCAGTCTTTTCATAATCTGTCAATTGTAACAGCTTAGCCCTTGACACCATTCCTGTTTCGTGCTAGTATAAGGATACCTCAAAAGAGGCACCAGTCCGGGGTAGTACTGGTTTCGACAGGGGCCATGCAGCTGGTGAAGCTATCCGCATGCGATGCGTTAAATGGCAAACTTAAATATAAACGCTAACAATAACGAATTAGCACTGGCAGCTTAATGCTGCTTGTCGGCCTTAGGGCACTCACACCTTAAGAATCCGGCATCGACGATGTGAGAAACGACTTATGCAAAGCTTTGAGCATATGGGCGTATGATGAAGCTACTGAACTCACCAGGGTGTCAGTTTTCGGGTGACAGAGGGAATGTAAAACAACTGACTATGATAGTAGAAGAACAGGGAATTGGTTTTTGGACACGGGTTCAAATCCCGTCTACTCCACTCAGCTTTTCATATAAAACAGCTCTCCGGTTGGAGAGCTGTTTTTATGTCTTTCGATGGGTCTCACGGAAGCCTGCTACTAGAATCCTTTTCCAGCCAGTTCTGAAACGATCTGAACGTAGCACTCCACCACATCGAAGCCTTTATAATCTTCCCGTTTTAAATCGATCATATCCCCGTGGGAGATTCCGCGGTGACCGCTGCTGGCAAACACGGTGCGGAACTCTCCCCAACGGGCGGATTCCGTGCTTACAAGACCGTCATTATCGCCTTCCAGAGGCTTTATGAGACAGTAAGGAATCCACAGCAGCGGATCGCTGAAACAGTCGCGCATCTTCGAGGCATAGCTCTGGTAGAAGACGCCGGGTACATCGGAAACCGACTCGTTAAACGCCCTGCTGGACGCTGTGGAAAACTGATGAGTCGCCGTATAAAAATCCGGATTTTTATCCCCAAATCTGGAAAATGTCCGGTCAAAGCATCTGGCGACCAGACGGTAGAGACCTTCCGGAAGGCGGATGGCGTAATCGACGAACCGGCAGCCGTGATGCGGCGTGCTGACTGTCGTGAGCGACGCCGTGTAAGGCGCCATCCCCAGTTTACTGATAGCGTAGCGCGCATCCAGTCCCCCCTTGGAGTGTGCGATAATATTGACCTTTTCACAGCCGGTCTCCTCCACCACCTCCAGAATTTTCTTTCGAATGTCCTCTGCATTACAGGCAATGGTTCCCAGGGCCTCCTGATTGCCATAGTAGACAGACGCCCCATATCGCACCAGTTCACGCGGAATTCTTCCCCAATAGTTAAAGTAATGAAGATCGCGGAAACCGATACCGTGCACCATGATGAGCGGATACTTCGTCCGGCACAGATCTGATTCCGCACGGGTCGATCTGACCGCTTCTTTATAACAGGCATAATCGTACTCTGCCCGCACCAGGCGCATGGCGTGGAGAAGAACCGCCAGATTGACAACCGGAATCCACATGGCCAACAGCATTAAAACCCGCATCCTCACACGGAGACGCGCCGAGGTAAGATACAGCCTCAGAATTCCATTCCAGAGAAGAACCAGAAGAGCCGCGGCGGCAAATACCGTATTGCCGATCAGAATTCCCGCCGGCCACCCGGCCGCATCTGCATTGCCGTGAAGCAGACGCGGATAGAGGATCATAATAACCAGACACTGAACCGCGATGCCGTAAATCGCAGCAAAGCCCAGAGTACGGCCGCCGCGCATGATGACCAGACGCAGGCCAGCGTGGTTTCTGTCGCGGTACGGCCTGATATTAAAGTATAACCAGCAAATGCTTAAGAGGATGGCCCCCATTACAGCCGCAGCAGGCTGTGCCGGAACCGTTTCTTCCAGGAGGCGTCCGGTAAACATGCCGTAAACCAGCAGAGGAAGATTCGATACCGTCGCGATCATCACTCCCAGATACAGCCTCTTTAACACTTTTTTCGCCTTCACGAGTTTCCCGCCCTCCCTTTTCTTTCGTTTTCTATCCCAATCCATTCACCGTATTCACAGGCTGCCCGAAAGCACGTTCAGACACACGCTAGTGTTCGCCTCCGTATCCGCGTCCCTCTTTGATATCCAGATCCCGAAACAGCGCGGCGACAGCCGCTTCATACTCCGCCGCACGTTCCGCCTTGCAGATTTTCTTTCCGTATTTTTCCGAATCAGGAAACAGAAACAACAGGTAAAACCAGAATTCCTTCATTTTAAACAGGACATTCCTGTCACCGGAAATCGTCTCCCGGTACCCCTGATAAACCATGTCGTGAAATTCCCTGATCCATTCTTTGTCCGGACCCCCCAGCCCCTTTATCTCACCGGCCAGACCGGGATTGGCGAGCAGCCCCCGGCCCATCATGATGCAGTCCACTTCCGGAACACCGGCGTGGAACTCCTTCCAGTCCCCGGCAGTAAAGATATCTCCATTGTACCACACTTCGTTTTTGCTGGCTTTCACAGCCCTGCAAAACGCTGCGCGGTCAGGCGTATTCTTATAAAAATCGCTTCGCACCCGGGGATGAATGATCAGTTCTTTTAAAGGGTACTTATTATAGATCTCGAGCAGCTCTTCAAATTCATCCGGTGATGCCATTCCCAGTCTCGTTTTTACGGAGAGGCGGATTCTGATTCCCGAACATACCTCGTCGAGGAACGCATCCAGTTCTTCCTTTTTTGCTAAGAAACCGGCTCCTTTGTATTTGGAAACGACGGTTCCGGAGGGACAGCCCAGATTCAAATTCACCTCGTCATACCCCAGTGCCTCGAGCTCGCCCGCCATCCAGATGAAATCCTCCGCACGGTTTGTGAGAATCTGCGGAATCAGGGTAATTCCCTTGTTGTGTTCCGGAAGAATATCGTTCCGCTCCCTGGAAGAGAAACGGTGATTCTGATTGGGCTGCAGAAATGGAGTGACATACAGATCCACATGAGGAAACAGCGCGTGATGGGCGTTCCGGTAGACATAGCCTGTGATCCCCTCCATTGGTGCAAAACAGCAGCATGGTTCCTTATGATATTCTCTCTTCGCTTCCATCACCAGACTCTCCTCCGCCTTTCAATCCTTTTATTTTCACAAAATAACTGACGATCAGCACCACATCCGCGCCGAGCCAGGCCAAAATTTCCGCATAAAAGATCCCTTCCTGGCCCATGGCAACAGGAAGGAGCAGTGCGGCTCCCGTTCTCATCAGAAATTCCACTACTCCGGACAGCATGGGCAGAACTGTATCCCCCATACCCTGAATGGAAGAACGGACCACGTGAAGCAGATAGAGGATAGGGAGGCAGACGCTCATGATCGCCAGATAATGGTAGGCGATTTCCATGGTTTTGGCAGCCTCTTCCGGCGTTCCCGTAATGAAACAGCCAAGAATCGCCTGCCCGAAGACCAGCATGACAGCCGCGATCACCGCTGAGGTGAGCATGGCTAAAAGAAGGCCTGATTTCATCCCCTGCCTGATTCTCTTAATCTTCCCGGCGCCCAGATTCTGGCCCACATAGGTCGTCATGGCATAGCCGTAGGAGGTTGCGGCTATTTCCAGAAGTCCGTACAGCTTGTTGGTCGCCGTAAATCCTGCAATGAAAAGGACTCCGAAACCATTGACCACCGACTGCACAATCATTCCGCCTACCGCAATGATTCCGTTCTGAAATGCCATGGGAAGTCCCAATACCATCAGTTTTCTGCAGAGATACGGTTCCAGATGAAAATCCGTCTTTTTAAAAGAAAGAATCTGTACCTTCAGCAGACTCTTCAGACAGTATAAGCTGGAGCAGGCCTGCGCGATCAGTGTGGCTGCGGCCGCCCCGCCGATTCCCCAGTGAAATACGAGCACAAACAGCAGATCCAGGCCGATATTGACCACAGAGGCCACAACCATGGCGTGAAGCGGCGTTTTCCCGTCTCCCATGGCGCGAAGTATGGAGGCCAGCACATTGTATGCCATGACGACAGGAATTCCCCAGAACATGATCCTTAAATACAAAAGACTCTGCCCGATAATTTCATCGGGCGTATGTAACAGCAGCATAACCGGCCGCGCCGCCGCCTGCATGAGCAAAAGCATGGCCAGCGATCCGATACAGGCCAGAATCGCTGAATGGGCGATGACCTGCCGTAGTTTTTTATAATCTCCCGCTCCGAACTCAAAAGCCATCAATATGGCAAACCCCTGGGAAATGCCCTGAATCATCCCCAATACCATCCAGTTTAGCCAGTCCGCGGCGCCGAGCGCTGCCAGCGCTCCGACTCCCAGCGCCTGGCCGACCACCATCGTGTCCACCACCGTGTAAAACTGCTGAAATACATTGCCAAACATCAGAGGCAGTGAAAACGCGAAAATAAGCTTCAGCGGATGCCCCTCCGTCATTGTCCTAATTTTGGCCATTCCATTTTTCTCCCGATTCTCTTTTTTCCTTTGATCAATCCCTTATATTTCCAGAATGATTATAACCTGTCAAAGCAAAAAGTGCAATCTGAACCGGCAGGAGTCCGGGAGTAAACTGCACCAGGAGAGATCAGGGCTGAAACTGTATGGGCTTTACCTCCGGAGTCAGCGGCTCCATCTGATATTCCGGAAACTGATCGATTAAATCTCCCAGGCACAGGGCTGTGCTGCGGACAATGTCATGGGCCAGCATGACCACATGCTTTCTTCCCAGCGCCGTCTCCCGCGCATTTGCAATCAGTTCTTCCGGCTCCGATCTCTTAAGCGCATCCTCCAGGCTGGCATTCCAGTCGAAATAAATAAAGCCTCTGTCCGTCATTTCTTTTATAATATCCTGACAGACTGCTTTATTGTAGGCGTTAATGCTCCCGCCCGGGAAACGGAAAAGCTTAACTCTTACCCCGGTGACTTCAAGCACTGTTTTATAGGCCTCGTTAAAGTCTTCCAGATAGCTTGCCGTACTCTCGTACAGCTGTTTGTAATCATGGCTGTAGCAGTGAATCCCGATGGTATGGCCTTCCGCCACAATCCGTCTTGCCACCTCCGGATTTTTCTTCACATTTTCGCCTACCACAAAAAATGTGGCCTTTATATTCCGGTCCTTCAGCACATCCAGGACTGCGGCGGTATTCTCAGCGGATGGGCCGTCATCAAAGGTTAGATACATGGTTTTTGGATGGAAAAAGGCGTCGATTCCCCCGGCAATCCCTTCCGCCAGCTTCTCCTGGTATTCCGGCTGGGAAAGTTTTTCGGCTTCCTCCGGGCTGGACAGGAATCCCGTCTCGATCAGACACGCGGGCATTTTCGTCCATCCCGTCACCACAAAGCCGGCGTCTCCCCGCAGTTGCCTCTCTCTGGCGCCTGTTCGCTTCACGGCTTCCCCATGGATCAGCTGAGCCAGCCGCCTGCTGTCACGGGATTGATCTGTCCCGTCATACCATGTCTCGATTCCTGACGGTTCTCCATCTTCATACGTATTCTGATGGATGCTCACAAACGCCTCCGCCCCGCTTACGTTTGCCGCCTCCGCCCGCTGCTCCTTCGTCAGATACGTATCGGAGCAGCGGGTCATAAGAACCCGGTATCCCGCTTCCTCCAAACATTCCCGCAGCTTCTTCGCGATTTCCATATTGATGTCTTTCTCCAGGATCCCTCCCGCGTAACTGCCCTCATCCGTCCCTCCGTGGCCTGGGTCTATCATAATCAGGGGATGATCCGGATCCGTTTCGGCAGTCTGAAATGACAGGTCCTGCGAGGCAGAAACCGTTTTTTTCCCGGATACAGTCTGGTTTCCAGCCGCCAGCTGGTTCTTTGCCATTACCAGGATCAAGGATGGCAGCTGATTCTCCGCTGCAGTCGAATTCTCCATAACAGCCGGATTCTCCACAACGATCGGATTCTCCGCCGCATCAGTGCCGGAAAAACTCCCCATTGTCTCCATGGCCGTAAATAAAAACACAGCCGCAATTCCTCCTGCCGCTGCCGCTGCAAAATCCTCCAGCCATCTTCTTCCCGTTTTCTTCCCGTTCTTCTTATAACGGTTTTTTCGCTCGTATCTCATCGCCCGGTTCCTCCTTCACTCAAAAAACATGTCCGGAGGATTTTTGTGCAGCCAGTACCGCTTCGCACCAGTATTCCCATTTCGCCCGCTGCCTTCCCGGCTGCTGCACAAAAGCTCCTGTGTCATCCGTCTCAATGTTCCTTGATTCCAGATTACACGGGAGCTGCATCAAAAGATCATCATTTTTGCATCAAAGTTGCATCATCTCGATATTTTTACAAATAATTCCTGAATACCGTCGTAATAGCCGACCGTGGCGGTCGTATCTCCTTTTCCCGCTCCGGTAAGCTTATACTTTTTGAAATACGGAGTCATTTCCATCAGAGGATTGTTTCCCTCATAGGGAAGAGGGGCCAAAAGCCCCAGGTAACCGCTCCAATTCTCCGCAATCCCGTCCGGATCCATGTCCTCCCAGGTAAGTTCCGTCCTGACGTAAAACTCATAAAGCTTACCATCATCCGCGTCGATATAAGCGTCAATCAGGCGGTTTCCCCTGTCGTTATTTTTCTGGATATTGGAAAGGCTGACCTTCCACACGGCTACATTATTCCTGGGCTCCAGCACATCGATCGCGGAATAAAGGACGGCGTCATAGGCAGCAGCGTTTGCATCTCTTACGGATTCGGGCAGAATTCCCAGCTTCTTTAACGTATCCAGCCCCTCATTTACAGCCTCAAAGAGCTCCTCCTCTTTTATCTCACGGTCGGACGGACCTCTGTGATTGACAATAAACGCATATGTCCCCGCGGTTCCCCCGTAGGTTTCTCCAGGGGCCTCCTGCCTCTCTGCGGTATACTGCCCGCTCTCCGGAAGCGTCTGGCTGTTTAAGGCTTCCGCAAGTATATACAGCTTATCGCTGCGGCTTAAAGAGTAACGGTAGCCCTCTCCTTCTCCCTCCGCCTCTTTTACGTGGATCTCATTTAATACCGATTTGTCGCGGTATCCGGATATGGCTTCCGGACCCCAGATGGCCAGAACCATAACCGTGACAGCAAACAGCAGAAGAAGGAAATTTAAAGTTGTCTTTTTCACATCTCACCGCCTCCCTCTTCCTTACTGTGCCTGGCGGCAGAACCGCCGTCTTCCCACGGTATGACAAAACTGAAGCAGGAGCCTTTCCCCGGCTCGCTCTCAATTTCCAGCCTGCTGTGATGCAGAAGCAGGATCTCCTCGCAGAGGGCCAGCCCCAGACCGGCTCCATTTCTGCTTCTGGAGCGCGATTTATCTACCATGTAAAATGCCTTCGTTATCTTGTGAAGCTCTTCCTCCGGAATCCCGACTCCGTGATCCTTCACGGAGAAACGGTAGCCCTCCGAAAGGGCATAGCCGTCCACATCGACAGGACTGCCGGGCTCCGACGCCTTGCAGGCGTTATCTAAAAGATTGATGAGCACAGACTTGATCAGGCTGGCGTCACACCGGATCAGACCTTCATCGTATGTAAAATGAAAATCCATATTTTTCTTCGCCGCATACATGTCGTACAGGTAGAAAAACAGTGATTCTGCCGAGACCATCTGGAAATCGATCTCCTGGCGCTTTGTCACAATAATATCTAACAGACGCAGTGACATCGTCTCCAGTCTCCGCCCTTCCGTGTAAATGTAATTGGCACACATAAAGCTTTTTTCCTCATCCAGCCGGTGAGACCGCAGCATATCCGCGTAGCCAATGATCGCGGTAAGAGGAGTCTTCAGCTCATGGGCAAATGCTCCCACGAAATCCTCCCTCGCACGGATCTCCTCTTCCAGTTTGATAATAGTATCTTCCAGAGCATTCGCCATGCGGTTAAAGTCCTCTGTCAGCTGTCCAAGCTCATCGCCGCTTACGAGTCTGGCCCGATAATCGTAATCGCCCGCCGCCATACGCTTCGTAGCCCGTGTCAGCAGCCGGATCGGTCTTGTCAGCCAGGAGGATATAAGATGCATGAGTACGGTTCCCAGAAGCAGAATCACGACCGTTACCCTCCGGTAAACCACGAAGCCCGTGGCCCGGTCGCGAAACACCTCTGTGACGTCTCTCATCGTCTCTAAAAAAAGCTTCTTATCCAGCGCCTCCACTGCGGCAGCCGTCTGAATATAATACCTGTCATCCAGCCGGATTACCCGGTAAGTCTTCGTATTTTCATGTAGCGCGAGAAGAAGCCCGTCATCGGCTGCAAAGCCTTCAGCCGCGTACAGCACCTGTTTCTGATCGTCGGAAATCCGAAGCATCCGCCCCGTACCCTGTCCGCCCGCCTCTAAGTTGGAGGCTATCTGCCGTGTCGTATCCTCTAAAAGCACGTCATATTTGGCCGGAACATTGAGAGCTGCCGTCTCAAAGGCAAACTTTAAAATGCTGCTCTCATCGAGAGCCTGGCCGGCTTCCCGGTCCAGGGCGCGTTCAAACACGTAATTGACGAAATAGAACCCGCTGAAGCCAAACGCGGCCGCCATGACAATCATCGTCCATAAAAGCAGTTTCAGTGAAAATTTCATCGTCCTACCTCAAGCCGGTAGCCTACCTTATATACGGCCACCAGCCGTGGATATTCGCCGTTTTCCCAGTTAAGCTTTTTCCGCAGCCGCTGGACATGCAAATCCAGCGTTCGGCTGTCGCCGGAATACTCCCCTTCCCACACCTTCTCGTACAGCGTCTCCCGAAACAGCGCCACATTCCTGTTCCGCAGAAAAAGGACGAGAAGCAAAAACTCCTTGTTGGTCAGTTCCACCGGTCTCCCCGCCTTCTTAACGGTCCGCGCCTCCACATCAACCACCACATCGCCTGCGGACAGACGCCGTTCCGTCTTATTGTATCTGCGGAGAACCGCCTCCACCCTCGCTACCAGTTCCACCACATCAAAGGGCTTCACCAGATAATCATCCGCTCCCAGCTTAAGCCCCTTCACCCGGTCTCTCACCTCATATTTCGCCGTAATAAATATAACGGGAATTTCCATGGGACGAATGTATTCCATAATATCAAAGCCGTCTATTCCAGGCAGCATAATGTCCAGTAAAATAAGGTCGAATCTTTCATGTTCAATGATTTCGACCGCCTCCGCCCCATCCTGAACGGCTCTGCAGTGATATCCCGCCTCCGACAGGTTTAAATCGATCAGATCGCAAATCGGTTTCTCGTCGTCCACTATCAGTATTTTTATCATGATTCCTGTCTCCACCCCCAATAGGCCCTGGCCGTTTCTACCAGTTCCTCCATCGTGCTGTCGTCTTTACTCTGATACTGTTTTCTCAATTCTGTATCCGGATAGAATCCGCCGGTCTTCTGGTAATAGATGGAGTAATCATTTTCCAGAATCATCTCGCCATCTTTTCCCTCGTAACTGTAACGCGCCAGAACCGCCAGATCCTTCATACCGTCGCCGTCGATGTCTCTGCAGGCGACGCCTTTTAGTGCATATAAATTTTCGTAATCGCCCATGGGCTGAAAGCTCCATACAATGTAACCCTGCTCGTTGACGAGGTAAACCATAAACACGGTATATTCCGCCATCCGGTATGTACCGGGAACCACCAGAAGACTGCCCAGCTTCTCAAACGTTCTCCAGGAACTTAGCTCTTCTGCCACCGCAAATCCATGCTCTTTTAATTCATCCAGAGTCGATGCCGTATAGAGAAATTCCGTTGAATACCCATCCACCAGAAAAGACTCGATAAACCGGATGCTTTTGTTCATTCCAAACCGGTTAATCTTGTCGGAAAGGCGCCAGTCGCGGTAAAAACCGTGTTCATTCTGAAACAGCACATCCCCTACCTTATATGCCTTGCCTGCGGCGGAATCGTTCTTTTCACAGGACGTAATCAGAAGGATATCCATCTTATCATCCCCGTTTAAATCCTGAAAGGAGACGGCTGAAATCCCCTGATTCAGCTGCCGGAGTTCTCCTCTGACCTGATTGTTTGTCTCCAGCTGGTCCGTACTGTAAACCGTATTTCCGTCTTCATCCGTAAAAAACAGAACGAGCCGGTGATACGTCCGGTCCAAGGCCGGAATCATGGAAACGTCGCCAAACGCTTTGACAGTCATGGAGAATACCTGATTTTCTATGATATCAAAACCATATGCGGCAATATCTGCTTCTTTCTTTACGCTGCTTAAGCGCTTCTGATATGCATGGCAGGCGCTGAGTATGTCCTGCTCCTCCGCCGCGTGGACGGTAAAACGACCATACCAGGGCGAAAAAAGCACGGACAGACACAGGAGGCCTGCCGCCGCGCGGGCATAAAAGCTTCTGTATTTCAATGGAATCACCTGACTTTTCTTTAAGATTCATACGGTATCGGCAAGGTTCAAACAGTAACGTAAGTATAGCATGCAGGCGAAAATATTTCAGCCTTTTTTGACTTTTGCCGTCAAAAAATGTAGAATAGTCAAAAACGGAGGATACCTATGAACAGACGAATCGCTGAATGCATCAATATTCTGGGGGATTTTTGCGGAAAAAGAGACGTTGACGAACTGACGAAGGAAGAATTAAAAAGAATATACGGAATTGACCAGGCGGATGTCATGGTGCTGTTCGGCGGCAGCATCCTGTGCGGCGGCGATGTGCTGGCCCGGGCGATTCAGCAGCAGGCAGCAAAACACTACGTCATTGCAGGAGGAGCCGGCCATACCACAGCAACTCTGCGGGCAAAGGTTCACCAGGAATGCCCGGAGATAGAGACGGAGGGGCTTCCTGAGGCCATGGTCTTTGCTGCATATTTGAAGGCACGCTACGGACTGGAGGCTGATTATCTGGAATGCTGTTCTACGAACTGCGGCAACAACATTACCTGTCTCCTTAAGCTCCTTAAGGAGCATCAGATTTCCTTCCGTTCCATCATCCTGGCTCAGGATGCTTCCATGCAGCACCGCATGGAAGCCGGTCTGCGCAAGTACGTGCCTGATGATGTCATCATCATCAATTATGCGGTATACCAGGCACACGTCGTAATCAGGGACGGGAAACTCGTTTATGAGAATGATATTCCCGGTATGTGGGATATCGACCGCTATCTCACGCTGCTCCTGGGTGAAATCCCGCGGCTTTCTGACCGGACGGATGGGTATGGTCCATTGGGCAAAAATTATATTGCCCACGTCGATATTCCTGCCCGTGTCACTGCAGCATTTGAAGAGCTTCACCATACCTTCCGCGGCATGGTGCGGGAGGCAAATCCTCAGTATGCCTCCCGTCAGGAATAACAGAAAGCAGAACAGGAGTCTTACTGAAGCATTCTCCCTCCGCGTCCAATCCTCTCTGCGATCTCCACAAGGCCAGGCAGGCAGGCATCGAAGAACATCTTATACGACTGACAGAAATACTGATGATGCCCGTGCTCTTCCTGTCTGGTTCTCCGGCAGCCGCCGCGGCAGAGCGACGCATATCTGCATTCTGCACACGCCTCCTCTTTCTGCAGGGAGCTCTCGATAAACTGAATCTCTTCCCGCTTCCTGTCGATCATTTCCACTGTGTCCGTCCGGAAATTTCCCAGCCGGTACTCATCCAGAACGTAGAAATCGCATGGATATACGCTTCCATCCGCCTCTACCACATACTGCATCCCACAGATTCCCCGCATGTCGCAGGATTCCGGCATCTGCCCCAAAAGAATCGCAATATAGTTCTCAAACTGCCGGATATACGGCTGTTTTCCTTCCTTCAAATCACGGAACCACAGTTCAAATAAATCGATCAAAAAAGTACCGTACGCTTCCGGCGTCAGCGAATAATCGCGGCCGCCCGGCTCTTCCATAAGCGGATCAAGGCAGGCGATAAACTGGAGATAATCCAACTGGTTTTTCCGGTAAAATTCATACGTCTTTTTAATATGAGGCGCAGTCTTTGCATGTACCACGGAAAGTATGTTGAAGTCTACTCCGGTCTTCTTAAGCATTTCAATATTCTCCATGATGCGGGTAAAGCTTCCTTTTCCTGCCGGAGTTTTCCGGTAATAGTCGTGCTGTTTCGGCCCCCCGTCCAAGGATACGCCCACAAGGAAATGATTTCTCACAAAGAACTCCGCCCACTGCTTATCCAGAAGTGAACCGTTGGTCTGAATTGCATTAAATATCTTCACATGATTGACGTTGTATTTTTCCTGGAATTCGATTGATTTCTCAAAAAACGGAAGCCCGCTGAGCGTCGGTTCACCTCCCTGATACGCAATGGTACAGCTTCCCTCCGAATAGGCCAGCACCTGTCGGATCACATCCTCTAACGTCTGGACCGACATAAACCCGTAAGCCCCCTGTTCCCGTTTGGACATCGTATCATAATAAAAACAGTATTCACACCGCAGGTTGCAATTTCCTGACGATGGTTTAATCAGTACACTGATTGGCGGCATAAGCACCCTCCCTCTTTCGTGCCGGCACTCATGCCGGCGTCCATTGATCATAAACATACTGATAAATATTATAATGGTTTCCCGCGGTAAGTACAAGAGTAAATAATCGCACGGCAGAATCCATGGAACAGGGACAGGGGGCGAGCCTCCTCTATGGCCTTCCAATCTCCCTGACCATCTCTTCCAGCGTCTCCATCTCCACCGCTCCAAACATCGCCAGGCTTCGCAGCGGCATGTCCTGAAGCATTGCCAGCATCATCCGGCTGACGTCGTCATCCCCTGAGTACCGGCCCGAATATCCCTCAACAAGGCCGCCCAGAAGAGCTTTTCCTTTTTCACTGGCCATGATTTCTTTTACGGTTGTATTTAAGGTAATCCGGCCGTCATCCGGTGTTAAGGGCAGTTCATCCGGAAACAGGCGTTTAAACTGTTTTCTGTCTGCTGCGAAATGGCCGTCCTTAACTGTTTCGGCAGCATCATATCCAGGGATATGGGAAAGTTCCTTTCCCGGAAGCATCAGATCCTTTTTTAGTTTTAAATCGCGGCTGGAGGACGCCGCATAGATCTGATAGGTACCCGCTTCAACCGTCCAGCAGGAGCGGTTCGTATCGTAGCAGGAAAAGCTTCTCCTGTCCAGCCCGATTACCACCTCCCTTAACTCTCCGGGCTCTAAGAACACTTTTTGAAAGCCTTTCAGCTCCCTGGCGGCACGCATCACCCCTGACTGTGCTTTCCCAATATAGAGCTGGACGACTTCACTGCCGGAGGTTTCTCCTGTGTTGGTAACAGTAATCCTGGCTTCGCCTTTCTCCTCCTTTTCATCCCACACAATCTCCATGCTGTCATAAGAAAATGACGTATATGACAGTCCATAACCAAAGGGAAAAGCTACCGGTTTTTCAGCCCAGTCGTAATACCGGTAGCCGACCAGTATGCTTTCCCGGTATTCCACATCCTTCCCCTCTCCCGCGAAGTTTTCGCAGCACGGAGTATCTTCCAGTGAGAGCGGGAATGTCTCTGCCAGACGGCCGGAAGGATTCACTGTTCCCGTCAGCACATCCGCGCAGGCGCTTCCCGCAGCTTCCCCGCCCAGGTATGTGAGCAGAATACTTTCCACCCGGTCTCTCCATGGCATTAAAATGGCGGAACCACAGAGGAGAACGACGGTCACATGGGGATTTACCGCTGTTACCGCCTCAATCAAGGCCGTATGGGACTTTGGCAGATTTAAATGAGTCCGGTCGAACCCTTCGCTCTCATAGGAATCCGGCAGTCCGGCAAATACAAGGATGCCGTCCCGCCCTTTCGCACAGGCAGCAGCTTCTTCAAGCAGTACCGGATTGATTGTATCCTGTTCCAGTTCATACCCCGGAGCGTATTCAAATGCTATTCCTGATTCCCGGAGAGAATCCAGCACGCAGTCGATCTGATGCGGATGAATCCTGGAACTGCCGGCCCCCTGATATCTCGGTGTTTCAGCAAATGCACCGATCACTGCATAGGAATTCTCTTTTTTCAGCGGGAGCATTCCGTCATTTTTAAGCAGCACCGCAGATTCTGCTGCAATTCGCCGGGCAAGAATATGGTGCGCCGCCGCATCATATTCTTTTTTATGGACTTCCCCTGCCCTCATAATCACAGTGAGGAGACGCTCTGCCGCGCGGTCTAATACCGCTTCATCCAGTTCTCCGTTTCTCACTGCATCAACAATTTTCTTGTCATTATAAGGATCCGGTCCGGGCATTTCAAGCTCAAGCCCGGCTTTTAAGGCTTTCACTCTGTCATTCATGGCGCCCCAGTCGGTCATGACCAGCCCCTGAAAGCCCCACTCATTCCGAAGAACCTCTGTCAGCAGCCATTCATTCTCACAGGAATACACACCGTTAATCCGGTTGTAAGAACACATCACCGTCCATGGCTGCGCCTGTTTTACCGCCTTTTCAAACGGGGCAAGATAGATTTCTCTCAGCGCCCGCTCATCCACCACCGAATTGCTGACAAGCCTGGCCTTTTCCTGATTATTAGCCGCAAAATGTTTGAGCGACGTTCCGATTCCCTTACTTTGTACGCCGCTGATCCAGGCCGCTGCCATCTCGCCGGCCAGATAAGGGTCTTCGCTGAAGTATTCAAAATTACGGCCGCAGAGCGGAGACCGTTTGATGTTGGTACCGGGGCCTAAGACGACCGCAACCTCCTCCTGAACGCACTCCTCTCCGATCGCCTGACCCATATCATACAGAGCAGCTTTATCCCAGCTGCTGGCCGAGGTGACCGCAGGCGGAAAGCAGGTGGCTTTCACGCTCTGATGCAGCCCCAGATGATCCGCCTCACCGGCCTGCTTACGCAGGCCGTGAGGACCATCGGTTACCATGACAGAAGGGATTCCCAGTCGTTCGATCCCTTCCATCTGCCAGAAATTCTTTCCGGAACACAGAAGTGCCTTTTCTTCCAGTGTCATGGCTGTTACCAGATCTTTTATCTTATCTGTCATCGTTTTCAACCTTTCCCTCTCTCATCCAGTTCCGTCCGGATCTCTGCATATTTTTCATTGGTAATCTCATAGAATGCCATAGAAATCAGGGAGGCTATATAGCCGAGCACCGGCATTCCGAAACGCAGGAACACAATCATATTTAACACCTGCGGAGTCTGTTCCTGGTTTGCCACAAAACCAACCAGTCCCAGTAAAAAGCTGGCGATAAATCCGCCGATCGCCATCCCGAATTTATTGATAAATGTCAGGGAGGAGGACATCAGCCCGTCTGCTCTCTGCCCGAATTTCCACTCGCCGTAGTCAGAACACTCCGGAAGCATCGCCCACCCCAGATTGCTCGGAATACGGGAAATGAATCCAAATACAGCCATCATACTCATAAGGATCGTTACCGGCGCCGTAGGCTTCAGCCACATCACCACCAGCGGGATAATGGAGAACAGGCTTCCAAACCAGTACAGCCGTTTTTTTCCAAATAACCTGGATAACGCCGGAAGCAGCGGAAGGAGAATGATTCCTGCAAACAGGATGGCGGAGGCAACCTTGGGAACTAAGTCTACTCTATTTAACACATATTTAAAGTAATACATATTTACGGCACTGTAGGTGGCGTTCGCCAGAACATCGGTTCCGAAGGCGATCATAAGCATCAGCATGGGTTTGTTTTTTATCAGCAGTTTCAAATCCTTTGCCATGTTCATTGGAACACGCTCTTTGTCCATATCGCAGACATCGTACTTCTTTCCGCCCCATGCGCAGATCCAGAATGCGGCGGTCGTTAAAATACCGATTAATGCGCCATAGACAGCCCAGCCCTGTTTTCCGCCGCCAAAGGCCTCCACCAGCGGAAGCGCCATGATGGTGATGATAAACTGGGATACGGTTCCCATGCCCTGCTTCCAGGAAACGATGACGGTTCTCTGATACGGATCCTGGGACATCACCGGTGTCAGGGAATGATAAGGGATATTAACTACGGTTGAGGCCAGTGAATAGGCGATATACACAACGTAGACATAGACCACCTTCATATTTGGTGATAAGTCCGGTGCTGTAAAAAGAAGGAAGATGAGGAATCCGAGGACAGGAGCTCCCCAGATAATCCACGGCCTGTATTTTCCCATTTTCGAGCGGGTGTGGTCTCCCAGCATCCCCATAACCGGATCGGTAAATGCGTCAATGAATCGGGATATCAGCATCAGTCCGGATACTACCATGGAACTGATTCCGAATATATCGGTATAAAAAAATGTGAGATAAGACATGACAAGAAAAAATGCGAGGTTTGACCCCAGTCCCCCAAATGAATATTTGAAAACATCCAAAAACTTTGCCTTTGCATACTTCGTTTCCATACGTTTCTTCTCCTTTATATATGATTGTTTTCATTCGCTTTATCAACCATAACTTCGCTGTGCACCAGTATCGGCTTTTTCGCACTGCTCACAGCCAGCGTGTAAACTCTTTTTCCATTCTGGCATCCTTTTGAAATGGAACCACATCACATGTATCCTGATAAAATTCCAGAAGCTTCTCTTTCATTTCCATGATCACAGACGCATACTCAGGACATCTGATACGGTTTTCAGTCTCCTTCGGATCCAGAATCAGATCGTAGAATTCGTCCTCTTCATAGAGTCTTCTGACATATTTATAATCCCTTGTCCGGCACATCGTGGCTTTTCCATTATACATCTCATCAGAGGCCTGTAAAAACTGCCTTGGATAATACTGACCGTCGGGATCCGGTACTGCCTGGCCTCCGGTCTCCTTGCAGTGGTCTTCTCCTTTTCTGAAACCGCCCTCACAGAATACCGCCTGGCGGAGCGCCTCTTCCCGCTGCTCCATGTAAGGGATCAGCGATCTTCCGAACTGTGTATGTTCAGCCGGCAGCTCTGCCACCGCCTCCGCGGTTGCATAGAAATCGACCAGTTCCGTCATTTCCTGACTGATTCCATGGCGTTTCTGCATATCTGCAGGCAGCTTCACAAGAAACGGGACATTGGTCAGACAGTCCTCAAAACAGTTCTGAACCTTTTCTACCAGACCGTAATCTCCTGTATAATCTCCGTGATCGCTGAAAAAGAAGACGGCGGTGTCATCGTAGATACCTTTTTCCTTCAGCGCCCTGACAACCTGGCCGGTAAGATCATCCACCCGGCTGCACATCCCTAAATAAACAGCCCGCAGTTCATCGTATTCTGCCTCACTCCAGTCCCTCATGTTCTGCAGGGCCGCCAGTTCCCTCTGCATTCTGGATTTTCCCGAATATCCTTCCGGCGGCAAAATCCGTTCCGGCAGCTTCCTCCGGTCAATGCGGCTGAAATACGGCTCGCTGACCTGATACGTCGGGTGTGGAAGCATCAGCGGAAGAAAGATGCAAAAAGGCCGCTCTTCCTCATAGCCCCGGATAAATTCAGCCGCGCCCTCCGTCCAGATCTGATCTAAATCCCTGTGCTCCGGCAGCTTTCCCCGGTAGAAGGAATAAAAGTTCTTTCCTCCCCGCTCCCCCCGGAATGAATCCTTCGGAAGTTCATCCGGCCTCCGGTCTTTTCCGATTGTAAAATAAGTATCGCAGTAGCTTTTATAATACTCCGGATCCTGTGCGGGCAGCAAGTCATTTCGCTGGTTCATCCAGACATGGTAACCGTGATTCTTAAGACGTTTTAAAAGTACCGGCTCGTGCTCATGCATCATGTGGTTCATGGTGCGGTGCCCGGCCACATGGGGATACCAGCCGCTCATAAAGCTGCACCGCGAGGGGGTGCACACCGGATTCTGACAGAAGGCATGAGCGAAGGATACTCCGTCCTTTGCCAGTTCATCCAGATTCGGCGTAACCGCCGCCGGATTGCCCAGATGGGACATGGAATCCGCCCGCATCTGATCGGGATTGATGATTACAATGTTCGGACGTTTTTTCATACCGGCCTCTTTTCATCAAACCCCAGACGGCGAAAGAGCTCCTCCGGGGCGTCGTTTTTCTCCATGTATTCACGGATATACGCCTTCATCTGTTCGCGCACCGTCTCATCCTCAAGGGAATGCTCCTGGCCAGGATCCTCTTTTAAATCAAAGAGCAGAGAGCCGAATGACGTCGTATCCCCCATGTGATCCTTACTCTGAATCTTCATGACTTTACAGCCCTTTGTAAAGGAAAACGGCTCCGCCAGTTCCATTCCCGCCAGTTCCTCAGGCTGGAACATACACCTCATGTGAGTGGGCATCAGCGTGTATTCATAAGCAGGAATCTCAGGATGCTCTGCCGCGTGCATATACACATAACGGCCGTCTGTCACATCCACCTGGCTTCCATGGTATCCGAACACCGCATATTTCCGAATCGCTTCATCCGAATCCATCACGCCGGTAAGCGGCTTTCCTTCCATGTCCTTCGGAATCTCCATGCCGAAAAAGTCCAGGAGCGTTGGTGCTAAGTCGATAGTCTGAACGATTGCACGTCTCCTGGCCCCGGCGCATTCTCTTCTGCGCGGATCGTAGATATAGAGAGGAGTGTGAGCAATCTCTTCATAGATTGGCATGCTGGTCTTCCCCCACCAGCCGTGTTCTCCCAACAGGAATCCATGATCTGTGTTGACAATGAGCATGGTATCGTCCCATAGATGGTATTGATCCATCATATCCAGCACCTTTCCGAGATAGCGGTCGCACTTGGAGAGCAGCGCCGCATATTCGTAACGGACATGCTGGATTGTATTTTCATCCTCTGATGTCGGCGCGTAAGGCGGCCAGTCGGCCTCCGCCGCCGCATCTCCCAGAAATGTATGGGGATAGAGTGCCTTGTCCTCCTTCAGGGAATAGAACGGTTCGTGGGGATCGAAGGTCTCGATCTGGAGGAACCAGTGATCCGCCTCATGGTTCTTTTCGATGAACTCCAGCCCCTGTTGAAATGTGACTGCCTGGGATGTCTTTTCTTCGGCCTCCATATAGCTGCGGTTGACAGCATCCTGGGCCATCATCCGTCTGTAAGGAGGGTAACTCATCATGACCTCCTTGTTTTTAAACACAGTGCTGCGGTCATACTGGTACGCTAAATCTGCTTTCCAGAGATCGCCTTCCTGCCCCCTGGAAATCTCCCATGACGAATACCTGTTGTGATAGGTACAGCCTCCATCCTCCCAGTAGTGCTGATGGTCGCTGACCAGATGGGTGTAGACGCCTCCATTTTTTAACAGTTCCGGCATCGAGTCGTCAAACGGCTCCATCGGCCCCCAGCTCCTGTGGAAAAAGTTAATTCTGCCCGTATGCAGCTCCCTTCTCGCCGGCATACATGGCATGCTTCCCACATAGCAATTCTCAAATTGGACACTTAAATTCGCCAGTCTTTTGAAATTCGGCGTCTTCGTCCAGTCACAACCGTATGATTCCAGTAAATCGCGTCTCAGCGAATCATACATAACCATAATTGCCTTCATGCAACTCCTCCTGTCTTATTTTTCTGCATCTGTTTTCTATATCTGCACTCTTTTTATAACTATTTGAAAACGCTTTCAGAAAACGCTTTCAAAAAAGAGCGGTCAAAAGGCTGCTTATGAAAGCTGCCTTATTGATTCTCTGTCAAAAAATCTGGTCTCATATTCTCTGGACATTTCATCTGGAGAGCGGTCTTCTATCATGTCCAGCAAAAGCTCCGCCGCCCCGCTTCCCATATCCTTTGCCGGCACATAGAATGCTGAAATCTGCGGAAACATCTGCCGCCCTTCGCCGTTCTTATGTTCGACGGACAGGATGGACACAGTCTCCGGCACAGACAACCGAAGTTCCCCGCACACACTTAAAATGATCTGGGTCGTCTCAATCCCCGGAGAACAGATGGCCGTATAGCCGCCTCCTGTCACATACTTTCTCATATCCGCTGTCAGCTCCTGTCTGATATCTGTCATATGCGGAAGAATGATTGCTGCCAGTTCCAGATCTTCCATCTCATCTTTTGCCCTGTTGACGATAGCGGGCAGATAGTTCTGGTGGCTGCTGTAAAAGTAGAGGATGATCTTCCGGTGTCCGTATGCATACAGAGTTTTAATCATCTGGTGTCTGTAGCTCTCATACTGGGCATATACATTAATCCCCTTCTTATGGAATCTTTTACCGATATACACCACCGGATACTCTTCCTCCAGAATCTGCTGAAACGCCTCTTCCTCCATTGATTTGCTGTTCAGTCCGCTCAGAAGCAGGCCGTCAATTCTTCTCTGCCTCACATACTCCAGGAAACGGGGAGTCCCCTTAACCCGGTTGGAATATTCCTCCGACTCACTGATCAATACCATACTGTAATTATGTCTTGTGAGAACCCGTTCAATTCCTTTTAACAGCTCCAGATTATAGGAGGATTCAAACACCGACCCTGAATGGAACGGAAAATAAACCCCAATGATATTAGACCTCTGCTTTACCAGACCTCTTCCGAACTGATTCGGCTCATATTGATAATATTCCATCGCCTCTTTTACAGCCCGGACCTTCTTCTCACTTACATTGGCGCTGTTATTCAGTATTCTGGAAACGGTGGAGATAGAAACTCCTGCCCGCTTTGCTACGTCATAAATCGATGCTGTCATGTTATACCTCGATGGTGCCGTTCTTTGCATTCTGTTCTTGAAAGCGTTTTCAAACTTTCTGGATTTATAATAACAAAAAGTGATTATGCAAACAATATGCGTTTCATACAAAAAACAAGATTTTATTTGTGCATTTTTTACATATCTTCTCTTTGTCTTTCTTCAGCACTGTCCTCCTGTTTCCGTATCCAGAGAACAGCAAAGAATCCCACAAGTGGGATTCTCTTCTCTCTGCGGATCTATAACTGATTTTTCACCAGACGCACTACATTCCAGCTGTGCCTGCCAAATACAGTGGTAAAGACGCCGTTCTCCATTCTGGAATCCTCTGAACGCACAGGGCTTACGGTATCCGGTGCCTCCTCCGTATTAACGGCTTTCATATCATCATGGGTAAGCACGATATGCTCCTTCACCTGATACCCTTCAAACTGGCGGAAATCACAGGAGACTTCCGCATCGTCCTCCAGATCCTTGTTTACAGCAAACATTGTAACTGCCTCCGCCTCCTCATCCCAGATGCATACACAGTCTAAGGTGGATACGGTGCCATAGGTACGGCTGTCATACACCGGCGCCTTGATCTGAGTCGTCAAAACGGTGCCTTTCCCGTAAACACTGGCGTGCATGTAAGGATAAAAGATGGTCTGACGCCATGCGCCGGTATCCGACGTCATAATGGGTGCAATGACATTAACCAGCTGGGCCAGGCATGCAATCTTTACTCTGTCCGCATGTCTCAGCATGGTGATCAGCATGCTTCCCACTAAAAGCGCGTCTTCAAAGTTATAGACATCCTCCAGCTGATGAGGCGCCTGGGTCCACGCCTGAATCTCCTTGTCCTGTTCGTTGCTGTGATACCATACATTCCACTCGTCAAAGGACAAATTGATATTTTTTCCGGCGTGTTTTTTTGCCTTCACTGCGTCACAGATCGATACAACTCCGGAAATGAAGTCATCCATCCCTTTGGAGGAAGCGAGAAAATCCGCCGTATCACCGCTGCGGTTTCCGTAATACTGATGCAGGGATAAATAGTCCACCTCATCGTAACACTCGTTTAAAACCTGGTACTCCCATTCTCCGAATGTCGGCATGGTCAGACTGGAGCTGCCGCAGGCCACAGTCTCGATCTCCGGGTCCAGCCATTTCATCATGCGGGATGTCTCTGAAGCGATCCGGCCGTACTCTCCCGCTGTTTTATGGCCCATCTGCCACGTTCCATCCATCTCATTGCCCAGGCACCACAGCTTGATGTCATGGGGTTTGGCATAGCCGTGTGATTTTCTTAAGTCACTGTAATAGGTACCTCCTTCGAAATTACAGTATTCCAGCAGGTTTTTGGCATCCTCCGGCCCCCTCGTTCCCAAGTTGACCGCCATCATCATCTCACTGCCGGCCTTCCCGGACCAGTCCGCAAATTCATTCAGTCCGAACTGATTGGTCTCAATCACTCTCCAGGCCAGATCTGTTCTTGCAGGTCTTTGCGCCTTTGGCCCCACACTGTCCTCCCAGTGAAAGCCCGATACGAAATTGCCGCCCGGATAGCGCACAATCGGCACCTGAAGTTCCTTGACCAGTTCCAGCGTATCTTTTCTGAATCCCTGTTCGTCGGAACACGCAAGGCCCTCCTGGTAGATACCGCCATAGACGGCACGCCCCAGATGTTCAATGAAAGAACCAAATATTCTTTTATCAACGCTGCCTGTCAGAAAATACTTATCAATGATAATCTCTGCTTTTTTCATTCTGTTATTCTCCTTTTTTCACTGTATCCTGATACTCATATCTTAACAGGTTCCCGAAAAAAAGCCATTGACTTTTCTCCGAAGCATTTGATTTTTTCTCCGATTATGCTTATACTGGTATTAACATGGAAATTACTGTCAAGAAAGTCGGGTAACAGAAGAAAAATCAGAGGAGGGAGGCGCATTCATGCTTAATTTCGAAATACATTTCTGTGAATACAATCGGCAAAATCCGCCGAAAGACCGGATATACCGTCCAGGAGGCAGTGGAGATTACTTATTCCTGCTGCTGAAAACTCCGATGAAATTCTACTTAAATCAGGAGCTTAACCTGACCCGTGAAAATGCCTGCATCCTGTATACACCTCAGACCATGCAGCACTATGAGGCTGTTCAAAAGTTCCGGAACAGTTATATCCATTTTTCCTGCTCCGCCCCGTTGGCCGAGCACTTTCGTATTCCGTTAAACACCATTTTTTACCCTGGAAATCCCGATGAAATTGACGAGTATATCAGAAAGATTCAGGAGGAACGGATCGCCTCACGTCCTTTTGCAGAGGAGAAAGAGTATTTTCTGTTGAGCGAGATGCTGATAGCCATCGCGCGGGCCATGGCCGGAGCGAATACTGATATGACAGAAAACCGGGAACTGTATGAGATTTTTTTAAGTCTCCGGCTTGATATGCTGCGCAGCTATGAAAAGCCCTGGACCACCGAGGATTTATGCCGCAGAGCAAATCTTGAGAAGAGCCAGTTTTTCGCCTGTTACCAGAGATTTTTCCAGAGTACCCCTCATGCAGACCTTCTCTCTGTCCGCCTGGAAAAAGCGAAAAATCTGCTTACGAATGAGGCGCTTCCAATTAACCTGGCGGCACGGCAATGCGGTTTTTCTGACATTACCCACTTTTCCCGGTATTTTAAAAAAGAATGCGGGTGTTCTCCCAAGGAGTACGCCCGCAGGTGGAAGGAACATTGTTCATCCTAATTTTTATCTTTCAGAGAAGTGCGGCAGAAGGCTTCAGACCCGCAGCATCTTTCTCACGAGAGAGAGAACGGCTCCGGCGGTACTACTGAGAAAAAGAGTGCCGCGATGGGCGTTCACCGCTTCCAAGGCTGCCGCCGCCCCAGCCGCCAGCCCCTTCCATGCCTCCTCCCCGGCCGGAATCCGCGGCAGGATCACTGACGCTGCTGCCACTGCCGCCATGCAGAGAAGGAATGGCAGAAAGCCTCTTCCCGTATCGTATTTCTTCATGCGCACGCCGCCACCGGCTCCCTTTTTAGACGGAATCCAGAGGCACCAGATCAGTCCCATAAACAGGGTAATCCCGGCAAAACCGACATAGAGCGCCATTCCGTAATTGGCTTCCGCTGCCATCAAACGGATATCTCCTAACGCCTGGCCATGCTCCCAGAAGGACTTTGCCATAATGAATACCATTCCCGCCATCAGGAAAAATGAAACCAGCTGCATCACTCTCGCCATCATGACAGCAGCTGTCACTACGCTTTTTACCATCATCTCTCCAAGACCGGCGCCGTCCGGATCTGCCTTTTCGGTTATCCGCGATTCAACATCAGGAATGCCTGGCCCGCCGTCACTATCCCATTCCCACTCTCCCACGTTCGGCATTCTGCCAGCTGCCATGCCACGGGAAGACGGCCGTATGTTTTCCTGGATGCCGTGCTTCTGGCCGCCGTTGCCGTTCTTCTGGCTGCCGCTCTTCTGACTGCCGCTCTTCTGGCTGCCGCTCTTCTGGCTGCCGCGTTCCAGGCTGTTACTCCCACCGCTGCTGCGCAGGCGCTCCACCTCAGCCTCCAGCTTTTTCATCCGGGCTTCCCTTTTCTTCTGTTCTTTTGTTTCTGCTTTTATCTCTGCCTTTGCTTGCGCCTTTGCTTCTGCCTTTCGCCTTTCCGTGCCTTCTCTTGACTTTTTAGGCTTTGCAGCCTTCTCTTTTGGTTTCGGTCTTTCCGCCATTCGGCTCTGCGGCCGGCAGCTGTCGCTGTCAGCTGCTTCCGTATCTGCAGGAGTTCGCCTGGTCTGAGTTTTTAACCGGCTGATAAAACCGGAACTGGCATCACCGGACTGCCGGTCAGCCTCATCCTCTAACTCCGCCAGCTCCTCCGCCAGTCTCTTTCTCATTTCATATTCTTCAGCCGACTCTGCCATATAACCGTTCTTTAGCGGTGCTCCACAGCTGCTGCAGTAATTTCCTGATGTTTCATGTCCACATTTCGGGCAAATCATACCATCAATCCTTTCGTACTCTTCCATGATAATTAAGTATACTATAATCACCGAGAGGGAACTATTAAGTTTCTCTTGCAAATTTGAGAATTATTATGTAACAATTCACGCAGCGGAAAAATTGATTAAAAACAGAAAGAATAGATTGACACCACGGCATTCTTATGAGATACTGGATTATATAGTTTTGATTACTACATATGGAGGTTTTAATATGAAGACTGCTATCCTGATTGATTCCGGCTGTGACGTATCCGACGAGCTGATTCAAAAATATCATATGAAAGTTATGCCCCTGCACATCATTTACCCTGAGAAGGATTATATTGACGGAGTCGATATCTTCCCCGAGACAATTTACCAGAGATTCCCCAGGGAAATCCCTACAACCTCGACCCCCAGTCCTCAGGATGTGAAAAATATGGCGGAGGAAATCAAATCGGAGGGATACACCCATGTACTCGCATTTACGATATCCAGCGGATTGAGCGGCACGTATAATACAGTCAATCACGTTCTGGCAGAGGAGCATGAACTGACCTCTTTTGTACTGGATACCAAAAGTGTCTCTTTCGGCGCTGGAATTCTGGCTCTCTGGGCTGCCATGAAGATGGAAGAAGGTATGGACTTTGACCAGCTGACAGAGGTCCTGCCCGGGAAAGTAAAAGAATGTAAGATATTCTATTATATGGATACACTGACCTATTTAAGAAAAGGCGGCCGCATCGGACTGGTCACCTCAGTAGTTGGGAGTATGCTGAACCTAAAGCCGATTATCTCCTGCAATGAAGAAGGCGTTTACTACACCGTTGCCAAAATCCGCGGTTCGAGACAGGGGCTTTCCAGACTTCTCGCGGAAGTGAAGGCATTCGCAGGTGACGCTCCCTGCCTTACGGCCCTCTTAAACGGCGACGGCAAAGAGGCGGCGGAAGAACTGCGCCCCAAGTTAATCGCCGGTATTCCTCACGGAACACTGGTAATGGAAAAGGCCATAACCGCTTCTCTTGCGGTGCACACGGGACCAGGGCTGGTCGGAATCGGTGCCCTGAAGCTGTAGGCGGCAGATACGAAAGATGTCATTCAGGGAGGTGTCAGGACGCTAAACTGCACCTCCCTCACTCTGCTTTATACCTGGAACCTGTCGTACTCCTTCCAGCAGTCCAGGCAGAGTTTCTTCCCGTCCTGAAGCCGCATCATGTGTTCCGCGGTCATCTCACCACAGCAGTCACAGGGAAAGGAGCGGAACAGGCGTGCTCGTTCCGGGATTCGGCAGACAGTCGGTTTTACATCAAACAGTTCTTCCGGTTCTCTCTCCTGCAGATACGCGAAAGACTCTTCCTTCGACGCAAAGGCCGGACGGTCTTTTAACACCAGCCGCACGGATTTCCCCGTCTTTCGGTTAAAAAAGGAAAAGGCCTGTTTCCCCCTTATATGGAACAACAGATTTCCCTTCCCAACGCTGCAGCCCAGGACAACCTGAACAGCATCCACACCACAGGCATCATTTTCAGCTATACAGACCACTTCTTCATCCTGCGAAAAATTCAATCTTAAAAGCTCCATGGCGTACAATGAGGCTTTGTAACCAATTGTCAGACCGCCGCACACATGTCCGTGAAATTCCACACACTGCTCCCATAATGCTTTCTTTTCTTCTGATCTCATTTAAAATTCCTCCATTTGATAAATACTGCATTCAATCCGGTTCACGAAAGGTGTGAATGGCTGCAGCCTGCCATTCTTCAACAGATAAATACGGTCTGAAACCTTCGCCGCACAGGTTAAATCATGAGTGACCATCAGAATGCTGAATCCTCTGCTGTTCTGAAGCCCCTTCAGAAAGCGCAGCACATTGGCCTTACTCGACGGATCCAGCATGGAAGTCGGCTCATCTGCAATCATTAACGCCGGTTCCATCGTCAGTGCTCTGGCGATACATACCCTCTGCTTCTGCCCCCCGGACAGTTTCTTCACTCTTGTATCCACGAAACACTCTGTGAACGGCAGCCCCACATCCTGAAGCGCCTGTCTGATCCGATCCTTCCCTATATCTGCATTCTCCCCGCCTGACAGCAGAAGCGGCTCGCTTACCGCTTCCCGAACAGTCATGGACGGATTCACCGATTGATTGCTGTCCTGAAATATCATCTGCACCCCATGTCTGCTTTTATGGAGCGATTGATAATCCGCTGTTTCACCGTTAAACAGTACCGTCCCCATAAACTCATCCGTGTATCCGCCAAGAATTCTGGTAAGTGTGGTCTTCCCCACCCCAGATTTCCCTACCAGGGAAATAAACTCCCCGTGTTCTATCTCCAGACTGACATACCTGATTACTTCCTGCTTTCCATACCATTTCCCAATGTGCCGTGCCTCCATCAAAGTGACAATTCCACCCCGGTTGCAGGCCACCTGCCTTCCCCCGCCATGCGGTGTGAGAAGCGGACGTTTCGTCCGGCAGATATCCAGTTTCTGGCTGCATCTTCCGAAAAACGGACAGCCGCCCTGACCGTCTTCTTCCGACGGCCTGATTCCCCAGATATCCTTCAAGAGATTAAGATCCATGGAAGCCCTCAAAAGTCCCTGTGTATACGGATGTTTCGGGTGTCCCAAAATCTGCTCCGTCGTTCCCGCTTCCACTATCATGCCTCCATACAGGATGAGAATCCTGCTGCTTAAATCCTTCGCCAAACGCAGGTCATGGGTAATGAGCAGAAATGCAGTCCCATATTCATCGCGGATCCTGCGGATCAGTTCTATAAATGATTTTCTGGAATCCGCATCCAAAGAACTGGTAGGCTCGTCTAAAATCACCAGGGTAGGTGCCAGTGCCATGGCATTGGCCAGCAAAAATTTCTGTGCCATCCCTCCAGAAAGCTGATCCGGATAGCGTTCCAGGTCTTCCTCCTCCAGCCCCGTCATCTCCATCAGCGCCTTCATGCGATCCCGGTGCTCTCTGACCGGGTATTTTCTGATCAGAGTTTCCCGCAGCTGTTCCTTCATCTTCATGGCAGGGTTCAGCCATTCCCCTGAATTTTGAAAGACAATAGAAAAGGTCTCCATTCGTACCAGGCGAACGTCCTTCTCTTTCATTTCGTACAGGGAACTGCCGGCCATGACAACCTCACCCCTCACTGCCGCTTCCTCATCCAGCAGGCGGGATAATGCCCTGGCCAGCGTAGTCTTGCCGCTTCCCGACTCTCCGGCCACGGCCAGAATCTCCCCCTGTTCCATGGAAAAGGAGCAGGGTTCCAGTGTAAAGCCGGGATATTTCACAGTCAGGTCACACACCTTCAGAATCTCTTTCATAGTTTCCTCTTTTTTCCTATATCGTTTTACTCTGCTTCCCTCTTTCCTGTTCTCCCGTCTGCTTATCTGTCACGCAGCAGCCACTCCTCCAGAGCCTGAGCCAAAAGCCTTAAGCAGAAAATCGTAAATACCAGCATTGCCACCGGCGGAATCAGCCACCATTTCCAGTAATCGGTAAAATAGATGCCCGTAAAGGAAGAAGCATTCTGTATCATCAGCCCCCAGGACTTTGCAAGCGGATCGGACAGGCCGAGATACGCCAGGGAAGATTCCTGAATAATCGTCCTGCCGGTAACCGCAACCGCATTGACTAACAGCAGCGGAAATATCTCGCCCAGCATATGCTTTCTCACAATATACCAGGGACCGGCTCCATAACTCCTGGCCAGCACCACATAGTTCCTGTTCCTGACAGACATCACCTTTGCACGTACCTGCTTTGCAATAGAAGCCCAGGAGAATGCCGATACGATCAGGATGATGTTCCAGGTGCTCTGTCCCCAGAAGGCTCCGATCACGATCATAACCGGCAGCTGTGGAACAGACAGAAATACGTTAGTAAAAAATGAGATAACCGCATCTGTCCTTCTCCCGCAGTATCCTGCACATACACCGAGCACTCCGCCTGCGGCAAAGGAACAGACAGCCGCCGTCACCCCGGTCATCATGCTTAAATAGAATCCTTTTGCCAGCTGGGCAAAAATATCGATTCCCAGGTTATCCGTTCCCAGAAAATGAACAGCCGAAGGAGCCTCTAAGGAGGTTCCTGAAGACTTAACCGGACTGTGGGGATACAGCGTCAGACCATACAGGCAGACGGCTGCCAGCAGGAATAAGAGAAACAGATATCTTTTGATTCGTTTCATTTCAGTTCCTCCCGGTCGATTTCCGCGTTCAGTACGTCTGCCAGAAACAGGCTGGTAAGCACCAGGACCGTCGACATCAGAAAAAAGCCCTGGATCATCATATAGTCCCTGTACCGAACTGCTTCCCGCATCACCAGCCCCAGCCCCGGGTAGGCAAATACGTTTTCAACCAGCAGCGTACCCCCTACTGCAGTTCCGACATTCAAAAAAAAGCGTACCACGATCGGCGTCATACCGTTTCTGAATATATAGCTCCATCGGATTCTTCCCGCTTTCAGCCCTTTCGCTCTTGCATTCAGCAGATATGGTTTCGCCATCACTTCCAGGAAGCTGGCCCTGGCCGTAAAGTAAAATCCGGGAAACAGCGCGATAACGAGGGACAGCACCGGCAAAAGGCCATGAGAAATGAGATCCCACGCTCTTTCTCCACTTGTCTCATATCTGGCAAAGGCAACAGCTCCGCCCGATAACGGCAGCCACGAAATCTTTGCTGCTGCCAGAAACAGAAGCAGCAGACCAATTAAATAGGCAGGTATCTCCGTAAGGGCGGACAGAATCTTAAAAACCGTTCGATCGATCCATTTCTTCTGCATCCCCAGCAGCGCCAGGAACGTACCGGCTGCCAGACTCAGGATTAACGCCGCTCCCATGACAGAAAGACTCCACGGCAGACGTTCCCTAAGAACGGCGGCTACCGGCTTCTTGTAATGGATACTCAGCCCGAGATCTCCCTTAAGATTTTTCTTCACAGTCTGGACCAGCTGCGTAAAAACCGGCTGGTCCAGGCCGTAATAGGCCCTCATCTGGTCAAGTTGTTCTTTCGAATACTCCAGATCCATATCTTCTCCCGAGACCGTCGAGGAATACAAAAGCGGATCTCCCGGCATCATCCGCGGCAGAAAAAAATTAAACAGGTAAATGACCAGAAAGGTGCCAATCATGCACAGGACTCGTCTTTTCATAAACTTTTTATCTCTCCATAAAAGACAGGCGGTTCTGCTCCGTCTGCTGATATGCATACGTCTTCATCCAGCCATCGTAATAATCCCTGCGGTACATGGAGTAGGAAGACTGATTCGCTATGACGATCAGCGGAATCTCCTCGCTGACCAGATATTCCAGATCTTTAAACATCTGTTTACGGGCCTCAAAGTCCACCTCCTTCATCTGTTCCTCTGCCAGCTTCGTTATCTCACTGTTACTGTAACCAATCGGCCCCATGCTGTGAGGGTTACCGCCTTTATTCTTTGAAAGATCGGAAAATATGGTCCGCATATACTTCGGAGGATTATTCCCCCAGCCGCCATTGCCTACCAGTGCAAATTCATAATTCCCCGCGTTTACCTTCTCATCACGGGTTGCAGAATCAAAGGCCGTAACCGTTACTTTCATTCCAGCTGCCTCCAGATCCTGTTTTAAAAGCTCTGCTATATCCACATCCGAACCGCTGTCCGCTGCCAGAAGCGTCACCTCGTATTGTTTACTCTCCAGTGCGGCCTTTGCTTTTTCCGGATCGTATGGATAGGTCACACAACGGTCATTGAAGTACAGACTTCCCTGCGGTACGTACCCTGCGCTTCCTACGCTTCCTGCTCCTCTGAACACCTTATCCACAACCGCCTGGCGGTCAAGGGCCGCATACACCGCTTTTCTCTGGTCCAGATCGAGAAAACCGGGGCATTTTTCAAAATTAATCAGGAGCTTATACCCCATGTCATTGGCCTTTTCCACCACTCCGATTCCGGAATCGCTTAAGTATTTATCCTTCAAATCGGCCGGCATGCCGGTAATGTCAATCTCATGATTTTCAAATGCCAGAAGGGCATCGCTGACCGGAACAAACAGCACACGGTCGGCTGCCGGTTTTCCGCCCCTAAAATCGTCGAACGTCGTAAACTCATAGCTGCCGGATGCCCCGTCATAGGCTGTGCACCGGTATGCTCCGCTCCCCGTTAAATATCCGTCTCCCGTATACGTGTTCGGATCCTCCACCTTCTCCCACACATGTTTTGGTATTATTACAAACGAACCTATACTGGACAGTGTGTCTGCTGCCGATTCCTTCACCGAAATCGTAATTGTGCGGTCATCCACAACGGTATAGTGATCGATCAGGAAACTGTCCCCGGCTCCCAGTGGGTTGGATACCGGCGGGTGTTCCCTGAAATAATCTATGGTAAAGGCGACATCTTCTGTTGTCAAAGGTGTTCCGTCGTGAAATTTCGTCTCCGGAAACAGGGTAAAGGTATAATCACTGCCGTTTATTTCCCAGGATTGTGCCAGCCATGGAATATCCCCTGTTTCATCTTCATCAATCAGGCTTGCAAACACAAGGTTCATCTTAGCGCTCCCCGGTCCGCGGGAGGCATTCAAATATGGACTGGGAACGCCCCAGTCTGTCCCTCCCGCCAGCTTAAGTGTTTCCACCAGATGGCCCTGTTCCGTCCTGTCTTTTGCAGCTCCGTTTCCTTCCTCGCCGGTCTGTTCCGCGTATTTCGCTGATTCTGTTGTCTGAACTGCTTCCGCCGCCGACTTTTCCTGACTCCCGCATCCGGTGGCCAGGAATACGGCCGCCATGACCCCAAACATAAAATATGCTGATTTTCTTAATCTCATTGCTTCCTCCATCTTATCTTTCCTGTATTGATATCCTTCCCAGCTGTCTTTACTGCGGCGATTATGGAGAGGCTTCCGGTCCCCGGCCATACCACCCGAAATAAAAAAAGCCACGAAAGAAAGCACCTGCAAAGCGGTGCAATATCCTTCATGGTATTAAGCTTCATCTTCATGATGACGTTATAGACAGTGTATCATAATTTAATCAAATTTTCCAATATTTTTACCCAATCGTTTGCATGATTTGTGACAGTTGAGTCTCACATAGAAACAATTCATCCCATCCCGATACTCCATCCCAATCCTGCCTCTGTGCTTTCCCGCTGTCTCCGCAGCAATGGCAAGCCCCAGCCCGTAGCCGCTGCAGCTGCTTCTGGCGCTGTCTCCCCTGTAGAAACGGCGAAAAATCAGGGAACGTTTATCTTCCGGTATGGCTTCTCCCTGGCTGTTCACCCAGAGTCTGATCCGCCTTCTGCCCGCTGTCTCCAGTTTAACCACTGTCTTTCCTTTGGGAAGAGAGTATTTCACCGCATTGTCCAGCAGGGCCTTGATCAGCTGTCCCATCTGTTCCGGGTCTCCCAGCATCTGCACCTCCTCATCCAGCTGGTACTCCAGCTGCTTTTCCTCCTGGTAGAAAACAGGCTCAAAGGTCAGCACCTTTTCCATCACCAGGTCGCTTAAGCTGAAGACAGAAAAGGTGCCCTTTTTCTGCGTCAGCGCATCATTCTTTGCCAGCATAAGCAGGCTTTCCACCAGAGAACGCATCTCCCTGCACTCCTGCATGATGTGCTCCAGCCATTTATCCGCCTCCGCGGATATGCCTGTGTACTGTTCAGAAAGCAGTTCAGTGTTTGCCGTGATTACGGTGAGAGGCGTCTTCAGTTCATGGGAGGCATCGGCCACAAACTGTTTCTGCATACGTATGGATTCTTCTACCGGCTTAACCGCCCACCGGGAAAAGAAATAAGAGAGAACCAGAAACCCAAGCCAGATCCCGGCACAGGCCAGACCACCATACTTCATAACTCCGCTCCGCAGCGAATCCTCATACGAGGTATCTGCAAACGCAATCATATATCCGGTTGGGCGGCTGACACGGAGATACCGGAGATGATACCCCTCTAAGATTCCCATGTCCTCCTCACCGGCCATACTTAACCATGCCATCTGCTCCAGAAAATCCTGTCCGGGAAACGATTCATAACCGCCTTCCCAGGGAGTTACCATGCCATCCTCCCCCACTATAACGGAGAAATACGGAATCTGAGCCGGTGAAATGGTAGTGAAAATCAAAGGATGCTCCTCCTGCGACACGACCTTTGCAAGCGCCTGCCTGCCCTGGGCGCCGACCCGTTTTTCCATAATAAACGCAGCCGCGCAGAAGGTAATTCCGATCACCGCCGTTACAATCAGCATGTTATAGCAGATAAATTTCAGCCGCAGCCTGCTTATCTCCTTCATTCCAGTCCTCCTCCGTTCTTCTCCGTGATCCGGTATCCCAGCCTGCGGATCGTCACGATTACCACGTCCGCCTTTAAAAACTCCAGCTTTTTTCTCAGAAACGATATATAGATCTCCACATTGTTATCAACGGCCTCGCCGTCGCTGCCCCAGACCTTCGACAGAAGCGTCTCCTTGGAGACCACCATGTCGCGGTTCACCAGCAGAATCCGTAGTATGTCGTATTCCTTTTTCCCCAGGCGGATGCTTTTTTCCTGTCCCTTCAGCGTATAGTCCGCCTGGTTCAGCGAGATATTTCCCAGATTTAAGCATTCCGGAATCATCTCGCCCCGGCGCCTTAAGATGGTCTTCATCACAGCCAGAAGCTCCTGCATGTCAAAGGGCTTGGTCAGATAGTAATCGGCTCCGCTCTCTAACCCCAGGATCCGGTCCTCCGTCTCACTTCTTGCGGTAAGAATCAGCACCGGAACAAAACAGCCGCTTTTTCTGGCCTTTTTGAGCAGTGTGATCCCGTCCATTCCCGGCAGCATCAGATCCAGGACAGCCGCGTCATAGCCGCCATCCGTAAGCAGAAAATACCCCGTATTCCCATCCCCGCAGATATCACAGTCGTACCAGTGTTTTAAGATGTCGCGGATGGATTCCGCCAGCCGCATGTTGTCTTCCACAATCAGGACACGCATTGTCTTCATCTCCTTAAAACGATAAAATCCACCTGTATTCTCTCTCAATTCAATCGAGAAAGCAAGAGAACACCGGTGGATTTAACAGATAATTCACAAAACAGATACGAAAAACAGCGACTTGCCGCCCTACCGCCCCCGTATTTCCTTTCTCATAAAGCTGATATAGGAGATGGCAAACACTACCGCAGTCAAGGCCAGAAGCCCGGTCAGGTGCGGCCATACCAGCAGCATACTCTGCCCCAGGGAGAGGTATCCGTTGATGGCGCCCGATAGCTGCTGCGGAAGAATGATGTTGGTGGAGCGCACCTGGGGATTCATAATGGTCGATACCGCCTCGCTGTATAAGTAATACGGGGAAAGCCGGTTCAAACTCATCTGGCAGTTGTAATTGTCCAGAATCCGTGATGCGGTGGCCGTCTGTCCCACAGGGTAAAGCACATTGGCTGCCATGCTTACCACCAGCGTCATAAACAGTGCAAAGAATATCCACAGTGCGATCACTACCATAGCCGACGTGGCCGCATGGCGGCACAGAACGGAAAAGAGGATGGACAGTGCAAGCCAGAAGCAGATATACACCGACGTAAAGAACAGCAGAACGATTACCCGTCCCAGTTCCTCACCGGAAGGCGGAATCCCTGTCGCCAGCAGTCCTGCCGCTCCGGCGATCAGCCCCATGGAGAAGACCATCAGAAAGATTATGGCCGCTCCGGCCAAAAATTTGCCGTTAATGACCGCATCCCGGTAAACAGGCTGGGCCACAAGACGGTTTAAGGTTCCTTCCGAACGTTCACTGTTAATGGCGTCAAAGCCCAGCGCCAGCCCCACAAACGGCCCCAGAAGAGCAATAAATGAGGTAAAAGAGGGGATTGAGTTCCCGCTTAAGGTAAACAGCTTCAAAAAGATATATCCGGAGTCTGCCGCCTGCTCCGGGGTGAGACTGGAGAGAGCTCCGTAAATGCTGGCACAGCTGGTTAAAAGGATTAAGAGCAGCACGATCAGGAACCGCTTGCTGTGAATGTGGTCTGACATTTCCTTGTGGTATAGGGCTCCCATACCGCTCATTCCCGTACGCAGGCTCCCGCCTGTGCCGTCATGCCTCTCCCTGGCGCTGTTCTCTGCCGAAAGTAAGGAAGCCTTTGTTTTTCCTTTGATTGAGACTGCCATTGCTCTTCTCCCCTTTCTCGAAATATGTGCGGTAGATTTCATCCAGATCATTTCCCCGCTGTCTTAAATGGCACAGGCTGTAGCCGCCTTCCAGTGCCTTCCGGTTTAACTCACGGCTTAAATCCGAACTGGAATAGATTACGTAAAAGTCTCCGCTTCGTTCGATCTCTTCCACATTTCCAAGGTGCTCCAAAAGCTCTTTAAACCCTTTGTCGTCGGGTACTGCCCCGGCCTCCAGCACATAGCGGCCTTCCCGCCGCATCTGACTGGCCAGATCCTCGATTCTTCCGCAGGCTATCAGCTGACCTTCCACAAACAGTCCCACGCGGTCGCAAACCTGCTGAATCTGGTAGAGCTGGTGGGATGAGATGAGAATCGTCCTGCCGTCTTCCTCTGCCAGACTCCGGATCAGGAACATGAGCTCTCTCATCCCTTCCGGATCGATCCCCAGAGTCGGTTCATCCATAATCACCACTTTAGGATCCTTCATCAGTACATCTGCGATACCCAGACGCTGCTTCATCCCCCGGGAATACGTCCCCGTCTTCTGATCCGCCGCCTCTGTCATTCCCACCTTTTGAAGCAGATCGTCGATCCGCTCCTCGATGACTTTTCCAGGCAGCCCGTTGAGCTGCCCGGTAAACCGCAGATTCTCCCGGCCGGTCATATCGGAATAAAAGCCTACATTATCAGGCAGATATCCCACCATCCGTTTTACCTCGATAGCCTGTCTCGTACAGTCTTTCCCATCGATCCAGGCGCTTCCGGCCGTAGGTTCCGTCAGTCCCAGAAGCATCAGAGTCGTGGTGGTCTTTCCGGCTCCATTGGGCCCCAGAAGGCCGAAGATCTCGCCCTTTCGGATCTCCAGGGACAGATCGCTGACCGCCTTCTTTTCCCCGTAGATCTTGGTCAGGTGGTCTGTCTTTATTATCATTTCATCTTCATAGTGTTCAGCAATGTCCATAACAATGACCCCTTTCCGGCATTACAGCCATTTCAGCTATCTTCTGCCGTATTTACGGAATACGTAGCCCAGACCTCCTGCTGTGCACAGGATAATCACTACCGCCAGAATTCCCCAGATGGTGCTGGTCTTCACGGACACACGGAAATCTGCACTGGACTGCGTCTGTTCACATTTTGCTGTAAATGTATTCACGTAATCACCGGTGATGGCCTCTGAGCCCGGCTTTACGTGGGCGATGACCTCGGTGGTAGAGCCGGCCGGAATGGACGGGATCACGTTATTTTCCAGATTATAGGTTACAGTCCAGCCGGATGGCAGGGAAGAGTTTAAGGATACGTCCTGCAAATCCACATTTCCTGTATTCGTCACGTTTAAGGTTACATCCGATTCTTTTCCCGCATAGGCATCAAAGCTCAGACGCCCATCCGGCGTTCCCACTTTCAGGCCGTAGCTGCCGGTGATTACCACCTTTAAATCCGTGCTGAGCGTTTCCTCCGCGGAAACCGCGCTGCAGGAAATGTCATACTCACCTGCCGGTACTCCTTCCGGCGGCGTTACGGACACGGTCATTCCCTTGCTGGTGCTGGATTCCACCTCGATCGCTGCTACCTTTGTGGTCTCTCCCGTTGGTGTGAAGCTCACATTCCACCCTGCCGGTGCATTGGAAGAAAGGCTGTAGGACTGGCTCTTCAGTCCATTATTAATCAGTGTGGTGCTGAAGCTGAAATTAGTACCGGCAGTTCCTTCCTGCTGTGGATACTCTGATGTAAAGCTTCCTTTTCCCGCCTTCATCTCATTGACAAGGAAAGAGATGGACAGTGTATCTGAGAGACCGCTCTCTGTGGATGCTCCAACTTCCACGGTGTAAGTCCCCTCTGTCAGCTCCTTGGGCACCGTTACATGAAGCGTCATGGACGCTCCGTCCCCGCCGTTCTTTACATGGATCCGGCTTACCTGATAATTTCCGCCCTGGAGATATCCCTCCCAGCCGTCGGGCATGGCGGATACTTTCACGTTCGCATCTAAGCTGGCGCCGGTATCATTATCCAGTTTAACAGGGATATTTAAATTGTCTCCCGGCTTTACGGATATACCGGGATAATCCGTGCTCAGCTTCAGTCCCTCGGCTGCATACGCGGCAGGTACATTCAGAAACAGCAGCAGCACTGCCGCCATGAACGCTGCCAGAAATGCCCATATTCTCCTTTTTTCGATTGGTCTGGTTACAATTGCTTCCTCCATAATATCCTCCTTTTGATGCTTCATCGGCATCCGTATTATTCTTAAGAAGATCATACCGGAGAAACCTTTAATGAACCTTTAATAAGTTTGAACATCCTGTGAAACAAACAGATGGCAGCCGTCCGTTATCAGAACTAACGTTCGGCTGCCATTCGTTTTATAAACTGTCCGGTACTTTTCCGGGCAAATCGTATCACTTTAATCGTTATCGGGCAGGAGCTTTATAGTGACCATAATATATTTGAGGAAGGCTCCCTCTTCCAGCTTTATGTCCTCCGGGTGAGTCTGATTGGGAAATTCATACGTTCCCTCTTCCACCTCCAGATAGAGCCAGTTATACGCTGCCTCTCTCGCATGCTCCACCGCGTCTTCCAGATCCGGTCCATCGGCCTCGCAGCACTGTAAGTCCGGAAATTCCACATGATATCCTTTGTCATCTTTATGGGGCGTAAAAACAGCAGGGTAAATAAATGTCATAATTGATTCCTCCAGCGTTTGTGATAAGCATTATCATTATATACTTATTCTGCCCCTTTGTACAGATTTTTATCAGAAGCCCTGCCGGAGATTCCCACCGGAACCTTTACCGCCTGATCTCTCATCAGCGTTTCAAACTCTCCCTCAGGCATCGGTCTGGCGAAATAATATCCCTGTACATACTCACATCCGGTTTCACTCAGACGATCCAGCTGTGTTTTTGTCTCCACTCCCTCTGCCACCACACTTAAGTGCATACGGCGGGCCAGTTCCATGATAAGCTGCAGAATCCCCTGATCCATGGGCTTCGCAGTCTCACTCTGGACAAACTGCATATCCAGCTTCAGAATATCGATCGGCATCTGATTCAGCATATTCAGAGAGGAATAACCGCTTCCAAAATCATCCATTTCGATCACAAAGCCCAGCTCCCGCAGATGTCTCACCGTCTCAATGATCTGACCCGGATCTTCCGTGTAGGCGCTTTCCGTGATCTCCAGATGGAGCCGGGAAGGCGTCAGGCCGTATTTGGTGACTGTGCGCATCATAATATCCGCGATATCTGCATGGTAGATATCTGCGCGTGATACATTAACGGAGACCGGGATGGGCGGATAACCTTCCTCATCCCATTTCCTTAAATAAAAACAGGTTTTATCCCAGACAAACTGATCGAGTTTTGTGATAAATCCATTCTTTTCAAATAACGGGATAAATTCCGCAGGCGACTGGAATCCCCATTCCGGATGCTTCCAGCGCACCAGCGCTTCGGCTCCCGCCAGGGTTTCATCCCATATTCTGTATTTCGGCTGGAGATAGACCAAAAACTGGCCTTCTTTCAGAGCCGTTTCCATACTGTCTATAATGGCCTGCTGCCGCAGCAGTTCATCACGCAGCTTATCATCGTAGGCGGCATAATAGACTCCATACTGTTCCTTAATGCTGCGGGCCGCCAGAAGGGCCCGGTCACACATCTGCTCCACAGTCACGTTCTGATTGCCGACGGAATAGATGCCCCATTTTACTGCGACATTCTTGGCGTTCTGCAGACGGTTGATCTCTTCATTGGCGCTGATAAACATCTGTTCCGTAAATACATCGTCAAATTCCAGCAGACAGGCAAACCGGTCTGCATCCAGGTGGCCGCAGATCCCTCCTTCTCCCACATACCTCCGGTACATGTCTGCGATTCCGCATAACAGCCGGTCTCCGGCGGCCACGCCGAATACATCGTTAATCAGCTTGAAGTTTACGATATCCGAACAAATGAGATAATAGTTCTGTCCCGAATTCTGACGGAGAGTCTCCCTTACCCGCTGATAAAAAAATTCCTTGCTGTAAAGACCGGTCAGCCGGTCATACTGGAACTGGTTAATCATGGCCGCCGTCTCCCTCAAGTGGATGATACTCGCCACCCTGTGCAGGATAATCTGCGGTTTATACGGTTTGGCCACGTAATCAGTGGCTCCATGGGATAATGCCGCCACCTCGTCCGCCTCACTGTCGCTCTGAGTCGTGACAATCACAGGAATGGAGGCCAGTGACGGATCCTCTTTGGCAATCGAAAGAAACGTATATCCGTCCATGACAGGCATCGTAATATCCAGCAGTATTACAGAAATCTCATCCTTTTTTCGCTCCAGGACATCAAGCGCCTGTTGGCCGTTTTCCGCCTCCAGAACCATGTATTCTGATGAAAGCAGTTCACTCAGCATCATACGGTTGATTTCATTATCTTCCACAATCAGAATTGTTCGCTTTGCAGGCATATCTTATTTCCTCTTTTCTTCTGGTAGCCATAGGCAGTTCCTTCTATTATAACAAAAGAGTGTACCCTGTACAAGTAATCTGTTCCAACACGCCAGACTTTTGTGCTGGTCCGGCGAAACAGCTCCTAAGCATGATCACTGCTTATATATTCCGCTACCTTTTCATAAAGCAGATCCGGATCAATCGGCTTCGACAGGTGGCCGTTCATCCCTGCCGCCTCCGCCTTCACAATATCCTCGTGAAACGCGTCTGCCGTCATGGCGATAATCGGTATTGTCTGTGCTCTCCCATGCGCGGATTTACGGATCGCAGCCGTTGCCTGGTATCCGTCCATTACCGGCATCTGAACATCCATCAGAATCAAATCATAGGAGTCCCCTCCGGACAGAAATTTATCGAGAGCGATCCTGCCGTTCGCCGCCCAGTCAACCGTAACCCCCGCCATCTGCAGCAGTTCCACCGCAATCTCACGGTTTAATTCGTTATCCTCCGCCAGCAGTACATGACGGCCGGCCAGTTCCGGGCGTATCTTCTTCTCCGCCGGCGCACGGACCACCCTGTCGATCCCGGTTACTGAGAGAAGGGCGTTGTATAGCGTGGAGGCAAAAACAGGCTTGGTGAGAAACATATCCACGCCCGCTTTCCGCGCGTTCGTTTCAATATTCGTCCAGTCATAGGCGGTAATAATGATGATGGTCGTCTCCGGGCCCACCTCTTCCCTCACTTTACGCGCCACCTCAACTCCGTCCATATCCGGCATCTTTAAATCCACCAGGCACACGTCATAGTCCGTGCCGTTTTGATGGGATTGACGAATCCGGTCCACGCACTCCTGTCCGGTCAGCACCCAGTCTGACAGAATTCCCATTTTCTTCAGCAGCAGTGACGCATGGATGCAGCTGTCCCGGTCATCGTCCGTGATCAGCACCTTAAGCGACTCCAGCTCATGTGTTTTCTGCGGGATCACCCTGTCTTTATCCAAAGGTGTGTCAAAATCCAGTTCTATCGTAAACACGGTTCCTTTTCCCACTTCGCTTTTCACGGTGATGGTGCCGCCCATCAGAGTAACCAGATTTTTCGTAATCGGCATACCGAGGCCGGTACCACCGGAGTTCTGGGCAACACGGTTATCCTCCTGCTCGAACGGAACAAACAGGCGTTCCAGAAATGCATCGCTCATTCCAATCCCGGTATCGAGGACGGTAAAGCGAAGACGGATTCGGTCTTCCTTCCTCTGGAGCTGGCGGATTTCAAGCCGTACCGTACCTCCGGCAGGCGTAAACTTCAACGCATTGGACAGCAGATTCAGCAGAATCTGGTTCAGTCTTAAGGAATCTCCAATCATAACCGTATTGGATAAATCGATCAGCGGCACCTGGAAGGTCAGTCCCCTGGCAGCGGCCTGTGGATAAATGATGGAAGAAATTGACTCTACCACCGTTTCAAGATCGAAAACCTCATGAGCAATCCTGACCTTGCCCTCGGAGATTTTCGACATATCCAGCACATCGTTAATCAGGGCCATCAAATGCTTGGAGGAATAGCCGATCTTTTCCAGACAGTCCTCCACCCGCCTCTGATCGTCAATATAAGCAGCCGCAATGGTCGTCATGCCCAATATCGCATTCATGGGCGTGCGGATCTCATGGCTCATACGGGACAGAAAATCCGTCTTTGCCTGATTCGCATGTTCTGCGACTGCCAGTGCATCCTTCAGCGCCTCCGTCTGTTCCGTCAGCTTCCTCTGCATTTCCCGCAGTTGAGTGACATCGGTGATATCAATAAAAATTGCCAGATAAACCGGACAGCCGTTCTGCCACTCAATACAGGTGGCATTAACCTGAAGCCACATATTCTGGCCGTCCCGGGATCTTGCGGATATCACAAAATGAACGGGGGCCCCTTTTAAAATCTCCTCCCTGTATCTCGAAATAATCTCCCTGTTATCCTCTATGTTTCGCAGATACAGGGGATTATCTTCATCTCCTTCGCCAAAATACTCCACGAAACGGGAATTGGCAAAAAGAAGCGTCAGGTTCATATCCGCATCGATACGGTATTTTGCAACGAAGCCCGGCAGGCTTTCGTAAGTCACGGACTGTTCCTTCTGCATCTTTACCAGTTTGTCTATATTGGTCATTACCGAATATGCAACCTGATATCCGTTTATGTATTCATCGGCAAACTGGGTCGTTAAATGTACCCATACAAAATCGCCGTTTTTCTTTCGCATCTGCGTAACCAGCTGATACCCGCTCTCATGTGCCTCCAGTGCCGCCATGACGGTTCCAGCCAGTTCCGCCCACAGCTGCTGGTCATTTTGGTAATACAGGTCAGGGCGGTTATGAAAATTCGCTTCATATTCTTCTTTCGGCCACCCAATCAGATCGTAATAAAACTCATTGGCCCACACCAGCGTAAAGCTTTCATCCAGAAGATGCTTGCTCACACTGACCTTCAGCAGATTCATCAGCGTATGGTACTCGTAGTCGGCCGTCACAGTCTCCCGGCTGCTGCACTCAGCGGCATACTCTCTTTCCTGTTCTGTCATCACCAGATTCCTCCCTAACTCTCTCTGATTGTCCCTCTGTTCTTCTGCGGAAATAATCCCATTGGGATTCTTCTTTCATCCAGATCGTCTTCCTGGCAATCATCCGGCCGGCAACCTTGTTCATAAAAGCTCCTTTCATATTACCATAAAATATAAAAAAACTCAACGGACATATGGAATTATCGCCTCTGCAATGATAAAATAAAGAAAAACACAGCTGTGAAAACGGAGGTACCAAACGGTTGGTCAATGATAGTCAATACTCAAATTTAATATACGAATACTTTCTTGTACGCTTCCACTCCAGGTATTACAAATATGGGGATACGCTTCCTTCCATCGATATCCTTTGCCGTGAGTTCAATGTGTCTGCGCAGACAGTGAAGGTCTCCCTCCGGCGTCTGCGCACGGAAGGCTACATCTCCATGCACAACGGCATGGCCACCACCGTCATATTCAGGCAGACCAGACAGGAGGCAGCGGACTACATCCTGAACTATTTTTCCGAACGGTGGGATACGTATTTCGATCTCTATGCCTCTTCTGAACTCATTTTTATCCCACTGCTGGTAGAGGGACTGAAGCGCCTGGACGAGGAGGATCTTGACGTTCTTTCACGTCTGGAGGAGAGGGCGGAGGCCGACGATCTGATCCATTTCTACTGCCGTGTACTGCAGAAAATGGAGAATCCACTGGCGCTGAATCTCTTCTGGGAGACTACCCTCTTTCAGGGGTTTCCCTTTGCCAGAATGGAGCCACACCCGATCCATTTCGATACCGCTCTGGTTCGTCAGCGGTTAAAGAACCTGCGAAGCCTGCTGTCTGAAGGGAACTGGGAACTCATCCGGAATACGCTTCTGGAATATCAGAGAAGTGACGTCCGTGTAATTATGCAAAACCTGGAACCAATCTTACGCTCCCGGCCCAGGCCGCCACAGATCCCCTTTGTCTGGCGCGTCTACCGCAGCCGGCCCCAGATCTGCTATCATCTCGCCTCCCGGATTCTCAACGACATTTACATGGGGGAGTACCGGGAAATGCAGTTTCTGCCGTCTTATGAGAAGATGGCCCAGCTATACGGAGCGTCTGTCAGCACCCTGCGCCGAACCATCAGAATCCTGAATCAGGCCGGTGTCTGCCGTACCTTAAACGGAAAAGGGACGCGTATTTTCCCTTTGGGAACCCCCTGCGAGCCCCCGGATTTTGAAAGTCCCGCCATCCGCCGTAACCTCTCCTTCTTTGTCCAGTCCTTTGAGATTCTGATCTATTCCTGCGACGGGGTGACACGTTCTTTTCTGTCCTCCTTAAGCCAGGACAGGATCGAAGAACTGACCGGACTCCTAGAAGAGTGCCTGAATACAAGGCAAGGCGAGCTCTCTATCTGGTATTATCTGATCTTTGTCAGTCAGTACAGCCATCTGACCGGTGTACTCGAAATTTATAAGACGATCTACTCCCTTTTCCTTTGGGGTTATCCCTTAAAAGCCTCTTCCGGAAATTTAACGGACTTAGACTGCGTCATCATGCATTTTACGGAAGCCATGGTCAGGCATTTAAAAGAACATGATTATGACCAGTGTGCCGCTGATGTAAAGGAGCTGCTTTTCAAACAGTTTCCTGCTGCCAGACAATACTTAATCGGACATGGCATTCCGCCGGAAGAGCTGCGTATCTCTCCTTCGATCCGGCTGTTTATAACCGACACGGAAGCCCTGGAATGCAGACCGGAGAACCGCGGGGGCTCACCTGAGAGCTGACGCCAACTTCTGTATACGAATAAAACGAGATCTGTTTTGCCTGCGGCAGAAAAGATCTCGTTTTATTTAAACTCTCTGATACAGCTCCGCGGCCGTACGTGAACGCCTCGCCAGTTCCTCCTGATCCACAATGCAGTATCCGCTCTCCCTCTTTTCCAGCATCCCTTCTTCACAGAGCTTTCCCAGCAGCCGGAACATATGGCGGTAGCTCATCCCCACCGAGCAGGAGACATCCGTCAGCGTATCGCAAAAGAGGCCGCGGTGAGAATTCTGAATCACATAGGCACAAAGCCGCTGTTCGCCGGTGCATAACGCGGTCGAGGTGAAATTATCCGAACTGGCAGTCAGCTTCTCCGCCAGTTCCGTTCCCAGCTTATTTAAAAAAACAAGATTCGTTTTCAGTTCTGCCAGGCAATTCTGGTAAGAAACCGCGACGCATTCAAGCTCCGTAACCGCCTTCACGGAAGACGTGGCGTTCACCTGCCTTGTCATCAGTTCGATCTCACCGATCAAACCGTGTGAAATATTGTAGCAGAGTATCAGGCTCTTGCCGTTCGGCGCAGTGCGGCACACCTTTGCATTTCCTTCAACGACAATAGCAATCCATCCGATGGGATGTCCTTCACGAAGGACATCCTCTCCTGCCGCAAATCGAAGGCAGCAGCAGGCACTTATGGGAACATTCTGCAGACCGTATTCTGCAAGGCAGGCTGTATGTTCTTTTTTTAATGGGAGTCTTTTCAACTTGGTCACCTCACTTCACTGGTTATGGTCGTTTTTTTGACAGCAAAAGCGGAAAACACTGTGACAAATGTCCTACATAGGGTCCCGTTCCTTCTGGTATCCTTTTATCAGGAGGTGAACTGTCATGTATCAACTTTTAGCGCTGATCAATGGTATTATTCTGTCCGTCATGATATCGGTAAATGGTAATCTGTCCGTGCAGTACAGTGCGTTCACGGCTGCTGCCATTATCCATGCGGTCGGCTCCCTGTTTGCACTGCTGCTCTGTGCCTTTCAGAAAAACAGAAAACCGGTCTGGCCCCACCGGCCCAGGTGGATTTATCTCGGCGGTGCAATCGGAGTATTTACAACAGTATTTCAAAATCTGGCCTTCACCTGCATCAGCATCACAAGTGTGATCGCACTGGGACTGCTGGGACAGACGGTTACATCTCTGGTGATAGACAGTTCCGGATTATTCGGCATGGAAAAAAGGCCGCTTCCGCGATATGCATTGATCGGACTGAGTCTATCCGTGTTCGGTATCTTCGTGATGCTCGATACCACGGTCACAACGGCCGCGCTGGGAGCCGCCATCTCCTTTGCCTCCGGCATCTCCATGGTTCTGTCCCGGACAGCCAACGCCCGTCTGGCTGAAAAAACCGGTGCACTGCAGGGATCGCTGGTGAATCATCTGACAGGGCTTCCGATTACGGTTGGCCTGGCCTTAGCCGCAGCCGCAATAAGCGGCACGCCGGTGACTGTTTCCGCAGGAGGCAGTTTCCGCCTCTGGATCTATCTGGGCGGCGCCCTCGGCGTCATAGTGGTCATGCTGTTAAATATCACGGTTCCGAAAATCCCCGGCTTTCAGCTGACTCTGCTCGTCTTTGTCGGCCAGGTGTTTACAGGAATCCTGCTGGATAGTGCAGCCGGCAGCTATCATACCGGCACATCCCTCTGGGGCGGGATCATCATCGCGGCCGGAATTGCCGTCAATATGATCCTGGAACAGGTGACTGCAGTTTTAAAAAAGAACCCGCGCAGCAGCTGAGTACCAATTCCCGGCTGCCTGCTCAGCCGCCGTGCGTCACCTCTTCAATCAGCCGGCAGAGAGACTCTTTAAAACGTTCATCGTCTTCTTCCGTTCTCTTTGCCGGCCCCTTCAGATGGTGCCTGCCTTTTCCCATACGGATTTTCTTCGCCATATGGCGTTCCATCAGCATCTGGTCGATATTCTCATTGGTATACCATTTTCCGCTTTGATGGATTCCGTACGCCCCCTTCCCCAGAATCATAGCCGCTACGCCGTAATCCTGAGTTACCACGATATCACCTTTTGCGCACTGATTCACCAGTGCAAAATCCACGGCATCCGTGCCAGCTCCTATGATTTTTATCTCACTGTAGGAAGACTGGAGAACATGGCTGGTATCACACAGGAGCACTACCGGAATCTGATACTGCTCCGCTGTCTGTTCCACCAGTTTCACTACCGGACATGCGTCCGCATCTACTAATATTTTCATTCTGTCCTCTCTCCGGCAGTTTTCTTACACATCGCCGGCAGATTTCTTATTTGAATGTGCTAAATAATTTTTAAACCCTCCACTTATCCACCAGTTTTTATCTATGTGTTATTCTTTTCTCACAACAATGAGAGGAGAAAAGAAGATGCAAACAACGATTCAGGTATCCGGTCTTACAAAGTCCTACAGCACACTGCATGTGATCAGAAATCTCGATTTAACCGTATCGAGAGGCGAAGTTTTCGGCCTTCTCGGCGCAAACGGCGCGGGGAAGAGTACAGCAATCGAGTGTATGCTTGGCACAAAAAAGGCCGATGGAGGCAGCATTTCGATTCTGGGAATGAGTCCGCAAAAGGACCGCAGAAAATTATTCCAGCAGGTTGGCGTACAGTTTCAGGAAGCCAACTATCCGGATAAAATCCGCGTGGACGAGCTGTGTGAAGAGACAGCCTGTCTCTACGCCGCCCCCGCCGATTACAGAAAACTGCTGCAGCAGTTCTGTCTTCGGGAAAAGGAAACAAATTTCGTCAGTGAACTGTCCGGCGGCCAGAGACAGAGGCTTTTTATAGTACTGGCATTAATACCAGACCCGCAGGTAGTATTTTTAGACGAACTGACCACCGGTCTTGACACAAAAGCAAGGCGGAGTGTGTGGAAAAGCCTTCAGGAGTTAAAAAGCAGAGGGCTCACGATCTTCTTAACCTCACACTTCATGGATGAAGTGGAGGAACTCTGTGACAGAATCGGCATATTAAAGAACGGCGAATTTGCATTCTGCGGTACAGCCGCTGAGGCAGTCACCTTAAGTCCCGGTAAAACGCTGGAAGAGGCGTATCTGTGGTTTACGGGAGAGGAGGCTGACGGAGATGAATAAATTTTTTACAATGCTGAAAACCGAACTGAAGCTCTCCTTCCGCGGAATGGATATGATGATCTTTGCCGTCTGCATGCCCGTGGTTATTGTCATACTGCTGGGAATCATCTACGGTGGGAAACCGGCATTTGACGGCGCGGACTATACGTTTCTGGAACAGTCCTTCGGCGCGGTATCCACAATTGCGGTCTGTGCAGGCGGCGTCATGGGCCTGCCTCTGGTGATCTCCGACTACCGTCAGAAGAAAATACTGAAACGCTTCAAAATCACGCCTTCCAGTCCCCTCCTTCTGCTGTCGATCCAGGTGGCCATTTACATGATTTATTCCCTGATCGCGCTGGTACTGATCTATCTGGTCTCTGCCCTGTTGTTTGGCATGAGTCTGAAAGGAGCCTTTTTGCCGTTTATCGGAGCGTTTTTCCTCGTTATGATCTCCATGTTCAGTATCGGAATGCTGGTAGGCGGCGTATCACCAAATATTAAAATTGCAAGTGTTCTCGCCAGCTTACTCTATTTCCCGATGCTGATCTTTTCCGGCGCCACACTGCCATATGAGGTCATGCCCGCGGCCCTGCAGAAAGTCGCGGATGTACTGCCTCTGACCCAGGGCATTAAGCTGTTAAAAGCCACGTCCCTGGGACTTCCTGCAGAGAACGGAATGGCCTCGCTCATTGTCATGGCGGTGATTGCCGTCGTCTGCGGCGGACTATCTATCCGCTTCTTTCAATGGGAATAGGAAGTGCAGTTACAGCCTCTTATCTTTACCGGCGGCTCCTGATGTCACGATCAGGAGCCGCCGGAAGACGGATATGGCAAGTCAGCTTTCATTTGATATTCGCCAGAAACTGCCGAGCCGCCTGTTCGATATTTTTACATGACCGCCCCGCTGTTTTTATACCGTTTTCTTCGATACAAACCACATGAAACGAATAGTTATTAACCGGAACATAGTCCATCTCGATCATGATATTGGCATCCACGTCCTGCAGCAATACCAGCGATGTCTGAATGCTGTTGATACAGCTTTGTACTTCTGACAGATAATCCAGACAGTCCGATTCCTCGTGAAAGACCTCTGTCAGCCTGTTTAACTTTTCAATTCTGTCTTTTGCCGTACATTTTGTATAATTCCACATAGCCCCTCCTTTTTGTATGCCTTCATCCTGCTCCTGCGTGTTTCACTGCCTTTCAGGAAAACGGAAACACCGATTCCTGTATATGAATATTCTACACAATTATGAAGCTGTTTACAATCAGTACTGGCAATTTACGGAGAATAAGTTCTCTAAAATGCAACCGATTCGATATCATCCGCCTCCCCCTCTGCATACCCTATATAGAATTGGAGGCGTAAAGAATGACAAAACAAGAACCGATGAGTATCGTAACAGACAAATACTTAACCTGCTTTCACAACATACTGGATCAAATGGTACAGCAGATGAACGGTGCCAAACTGACTAACAGCATCTCCTGTAATTATATTGTTCAGATGATTCCGCACCACAAGGCAGCGATCGAGATGTCCTGCAACATTCTGCAGTACACCACGCTGATACCGCTTCAGGAAATCGCATTATCGATCATTAAAGAACAGACAAAAAGCATCGAAACCATGGAAGCCATCCGGAGCCGCTGTCAGATGTTCTGTAATCAGCAGCAGAAAATCGAGCTTTTCCTTTGTCACTGCAGGCAGATCACACAGACCATGTTTGACGATATGAGAAATGCATGCTCCACCAATGATATCAATGCAGATTTTATTCGTGAAATGATCCCTCATCACAGAGGCGCCATCCAGATGTCCCGGAACGCACTTCAGTTTCCGGTCTGCCAGGAGCTGAAGCCGGTTATCCAGTCAATCCTTGTATCGCAGCAAAATGGGATCCGGGAAATGGAGTGTCTGCTTAAGACTATAGAGAACTGTCACAGACCGTGCTGACAGTTCTGCAGACGCAGCAATCCCCCGGTCCGAAGGATTCGAACCGGGGGATTGCCATCCACGATTTCCTGTACCTGTTTCTTTTTCCGCGCCATAATCATACTCTGTACCACCACAAGCTTACAGCGACTTTCAGCCATCTCATCTTTAAAGTTCAGATTGCAGTTATTGGCTTATTCGTCTGGTCCCAATTATCTTTCTTCCAGATTCAGATAGTATTTCATCAATTCCACCGCATGTTCCTGCCTCTGCTCATCATACTTTCTTAAGATGCGGTATGCCTTGGCAGCATTGGAATTCCCGTTTTCATTTTCTGCTCCAAAAAGAATGTAATCGGAGGAGAGTTCCAGGGTTCTTGTCAGTTCCACAAGGGTATCTATTGACATCCCGCAGGTCCCCCGCTCGATATCACCGTAATAGTGATCTGCCCTCCCAATTTTTTCTGCTACCTCTGCGCTCGTCAGACCGAGCGCCTTTCTCCGGTTCCTGATTCGAAGGGCTGCTTCTGTTCGATTATATTTCATGAATTCAACCGGCCTCCTGCCTGAACATATGCCTGGAGTTCCCGACCTTTGTCCGCAGCCTGCGGGTGGCCTGAACAATTTTTTCCAGGCATTCTTCACATTTCGCTGGATCGTCTATACAGGCTTCCGCCACGTCAGCCATACCTACTATGATATTTGCCATATTACGAATCTCACTGTTTAATTCCGCTAAGAATCCCGTCGTCCACTGTATCATCTGCTCTGCCTTTTCTATCTCACTGTCAAGTAATTCTGATTTCACTTTTAGTTCCTCTTGTTCTCTGTGACTATCCGTTATATCATAAAAAACATTCCACATGACCGGGCTTCCCTGGTATACCTCGCCGGTAAAACGGCCGTTCATGCGGATCCAGGCAACTTTTCCGCGATTTGGTCTCATGGGACACTCAAATGAATAACACTCTTTCCGATTCCGATAGGCGTCTTCTATCCGTTTCGTTACATAGGCGAATGTCCCGCTGTCTTCGCTGTAGTACTCATCTACCCGGTTATGGTATCTGGAACGAAAACCATCTCTTGTATTTCCGGTCAGCTCATATGCGTATTTATTGGCCCAAAGGACGGTAAAATGCCTGTCCATCATATGCTTGCTGACGCCAAAACGCATTCCCTCTATAATCGTTTCATACTCATTCATCGTTGTCCCCTTCTCCTTCCGACGCGATATCCAGCTAATGCCTGCAACTCGTCTGTCTTCCGGATTCTTTGATCTGATTATTTCATACGAGGCCTCTTACAGCTGTTTTTTGGCCATCTTCTGCCTGAAGCCGCATCCTCCATTCTTCCTGAAACTGTTCCAGTTCACGCACTTTCTTCAAAGCGCCGCATATCTCACAGATACTGTCTCCGCGCTTATTTTTCAGCTTACAGCCAGTGCAGATCATCATATGGTTTTTCCTCTCTTTCCGCAAAATTCCAGTTCCTCTTCCTTCAGCATTCTCAGTAATTCCAGCGCGCTTCGAAAGCTGACATACTTTTTACCGGAAAGGGAGCATCGAAGCCGTCCCTGCATCGTGGCATTGCTGCGAAACAGAATCTGGACTTCGAAGACCTCTCTGCTTAACGCCGCCTGCTGTTTTAAAATATCAAACATATTCTGCCAGCCCGCTGTTTTTTGTCTGCCCTTTTTTCGCTTCTTTCCGATCCCCAAATAATCCTCTTTCCGTTTTTCCTGTAAAAAGCGGGGATCCATTGATAACATGGGAGATCCTGCAAGTTCGCAGATCTCATCCATTTTCAGTACCAGCTGGTCCAGTCCACAAAAGGAGACCGGTTCCTCAAGACACCGGTTTACGATTGCCCCATAGATTCTGTTCTCCACCTGTCCGTGGATACAGACCATCATAATACCCGCCCAGTCGGTCACGGCCATGGCCTGCATCTGCTGCTCCATTTCCCGTTTTTTTGTCATGATTTCATCAGAATACTCTTCTGTCCCATTCTCTCCAATCATATCCTTCCGCCTTTTTCATACTTTCCGGTACAGCCGCCTTTTTTGCCCTTTTATGCAGCGCTGGTTTCTTTATGAGACAGAAAAGCGGGAACCCGTTTCACTAACTCCTTGTCGGTGTTCCCGCAGTTCTGCCAGATGAAGAAGGCTGATGATTATGGCGTTTCTCTGATCCAGCTGCCGTTTTCATCTACCGGATACCCATCCGGCGTGAGTTCTCCCGTGTAGAGCGAGCCCAGAGGATGCCCCGCCGCTTTCACCGGGCTTAGGTAATACCAGTTGTCTCCCACATTCTGCCAGCCAACCAGCATGCCCCCGGTAAACTGATTGAGATAGTACCATTTTGTGTCTTTTTCATCGAAGTACCAGCCAATGCGAAGACAGCCCTCATCTCTTCCCTGTTGGGAATTCAAATAGTACCACTCGCCTTCCGCATCCTGATACCAGCCGGTATCCATGATGCCTTCCGCATTGAAATGATACGTATACAGCTGCTGCAAATCATTGTATTTTACATTCGCCCACTGGTTTTTTAATCGCTGGCCGCTGTAAAGAACAAAGGCCCACTGGCCGCCATTCATTCCCGTTTGCTCCCAGTATCCGTCTGTTCCCACATAATACGTCCTGTAGCGGTTAAATGTATAGCCGGAACCCAGACTCCGTCCACGGCTGCCGGAACCAGATCCGCCTCCGCTTCCTCCGGGATGATTCGGATTCTCCGGGTTGTTCGGATTCTCCGGATCGTCCGGGTTATTGGGATTATTGGGGTCGTCCGGATCCACCGGACCGCCTGAACTTATGGAATCCACCAAAGCTTTTAACGTCTCGTACTCCTGCAGAAGTTCTTCTATTGCCGGACGGTAAGTCCTGTTGACTACCTCCTGCGCCGAAACCACTGCACTGCTTAGCAACTGCCTGTTCTCTTCACTTACCGAACTGTTGTTCATCAGAGTCTGGGCGATGGCAATCTGCTCCATCAGCTTCTGCCGCGCAGCCTGCCACTCGGAATCATCCGCAGCCCGATAAAGTACATACAGTGTCGCCGCCTTCGTAACCGGTGTGGTAATATCGTATTCAGAGGACGCGGACTCTGTCTTTCCAAGGCCTCCGTACTCATAGACGATTCCAGTGACCGGATCGGTATAATCTTCAAAGATATTCAGATTTCCAAAAGCCTCCGTCTCTTCCAATGACGTCTGGGACTTCACTTTCAGCCGGTGTACGGCAGCCCTTTTCGTATCAACTACCGTTATCTCATGGGCTTTCAAATAGGTCAGTAAATAGGTTTCCCCCACATGGGTGTCAAAAGCTATGGTTCCGGTAAAGTCCGCGCCGTCACCGTTTGGATCCGGGGTCATCGGGATCTCGGTGCAGACCGGAGTCCCCTCCGGATTTTCCACTTTCCAGAGCCTGTAATCCAGATATCCAAGCATGCTCTCATCTATCTCGCTGTACACTCTGATACCAGGTGCAGGATTTCCATCTTCCGGAAGCCCTTTATTCGTTCCGCCCACCTTTCTGGTCAATGCAGAACTCAACGCCCACGGGATCTTAACAGACTCAGAATCTTCCCACATCTCTGCTTTCACTGCATTGGACTCCGACGCCTTCGGCGCACGCCTGTTAAATTTAACGGTATACTCCACATCGATTCCGGCTGTCATCGCTTCACGGTCCTCCGCATTATCGGTCAGAGTCTGAATCAGCGTCTCAAAATAATTTTCTGATAGATCCAGAGCATTTTTTCCGTCTCTCGGGGCATAGTCCACGGTGGCATTTCCCGGTGTTGCCGTCGAAGGCATCTCGTAGACAGCCTGCAGTACGACGTTTTGTCCCGGCATGGTAATCGTCTGGTTACGCCTTGTCACAAATATTTGAGGACTTCCAATCAGAGGATTCCACTGCTTGAATGCCTGCCCGTTATAACCGGTGATCTCCGCATTGATTTTTACTGTATCGCCTTTCTTTACGATCGCCGACACTGCATGTTCTTCCGTCTCAATCACACTGCCGTTTCTGATAATCTCATCAATATATCCGCCGTTCGTCAGGGATATCGTGTAATATTTTTCCTCTTGTCCGGCATAGATCACCGATACCTGGGTTCCCATGGTCTGTCTGTCAGCAGGCGTTCCCATCTCCCCGGCATGCTTTGCAACGACGATGTATAACTGATTGGGTTCCAAATCTCCCAGTACCGCTTCGTTTCGTGTGCTTTCGGCTAAAACCCAGCCATCTGCATCAGAGCCCGGTACGAAAAGCGTATTCCCGTCAATGTCCATAATCGCATAGTAAGTATCGTAAGCCGCAGGATTAATCGTAAGCCGCAGACGGCCCTCCGCCGTATCCCGGCTGACCTGATAATTGCTTCCAAGCGCCGGTACCGTCACCTGGGAAGGCGGTCCGTAATCCGATGCATCCGTATGCTCCGGAAGAATTGTTCCCACAGCCGGCTCCGCGCTCATGGACAGTTCATATACATAGTACAGGGTGCAGGGATACAGTCCGGTAAAATCACTGTTTTGCAGCTGTGCTCCGGTTTTAATCTGCAAAATTCTGTGTTCTCCATCTGTCAGGGCATACCGGCGTTCCTCATTTGCACCGGATACTGTGACTTTCCCGCTTCCGTCTCCGGCTACTGCGCCTCTCGCATCCGGCATTGCCAGAATCCCGTCGTCCTCTAAGCTGGCGGGCACAAACCTGGCAGTATAATGCTGACTGGCCAGAATCACCTGGCTCTCCTGAACACGGTTTCCGCTCTCGTCAAACCAGCCGGCAAAGATATAATATGGATCCGGAACAGTCTGTGGCAGATTTAAATCCGTCCATGGCGTTCCTTTTCCCGTGTGAATGGAAGTCACTCCCGACACGGAGCCGTGGGCACCTGCCCCAAACGTTAAGTCAAACCATTCGTTGGGATTCTCTTCAAAATTGGCAAACAGTTTTATGTTCTGTGAAACGGAAAGGCTTCCCTCCAGCCGGTCTCCCGTCTTATCGCTTCCGTTAGCATTGGCTCTGTACCAGCCGTCAAACAGATAATGGGAGGACGGAGACAGATTCACACCGGCTGTCAGTTCATCAATCGTATATGTTCCGTGCTTTTTAAATTTTGGTGATGTGTCTCCGGAAATTGTTCCATTGGTTCCATTGTAATACTCAATTTTAGACCAGTAAGATTCATCCGAGAGATTCTCATTGTATGTTATGGTCACGGTACCGCCCTGCATGTCGCTGCTTAAGGTCAGCGTTCCATCATCGGGATTGAAACTGCTCTGAGTTCCGGTAAAATGTTCATCCCAGTGAATATTCGGCGGATAATCATATCCCGTCTTCTGCTCCACATCGATGATGACCGGATCGGCCGGCGTAATTTCCCGTATCTCATCATCCTCCATGGGATTGCCGTGGTTATCGATCCGTTTCACCTGGAGTACGGTATGAAAGTTCGGATCAATGTTATATTTATATTGAACAGTAACCGGCTGATTCGGCATTTTTCCCCTGTAATGCATCGCTTCATCAAAGCTGCAGCCGGCTGAAGCTGCAGAATATATTCCCTGCCCCTCCAGATCGTCGGTTCCCTCGAACCCTTCCTTCAGCGCTCCGCTCTGCAGGCTGTACGCATTGATCTGCGCCGGTACGATATCGATCTCTGTCTCTGCTGAAAATGTATACGTATCCGGAGTCCTGATCTGTGCTCCGTTGGAATCTACATACTCCACGTATACCGCAAACTTTTTGGTCGGATCCGGCTCGTAGCGGTAAGCCACTGTTAAATCATCGTTTGGCATGTTCCCGCGGACCGCTTTTGTCGTTGTATTGATGTCCGCGCCGCCATCCAGCCTTCCCTGTCCGCTGGGTTCATCATATCGGCGCACTCTGTTATTTTTTATCAGGACTGATTTTAACCGGTATCCCGGGATGTCCCTCCGGTACGTGGCAGATATCGGCGTATTCGCCATTACCTCCCTCGTCCAGTCCCCGGATTCATAAAATTTCCAGAGATCCGACGCGCCTTCCGGCGGCCAGGCCCCCGCATCAGTGCCGTCGTTGTTCCCGTCTCTGTCTGTATTTAAATCTCTGTAGTGCATAACCGTAAACCGGAACGGCGTCGTCGCATTCCCTTTCCACACGGCCTTGTACGAACTCACCGCTGAATAGGGAAATGCATAGGGCAGCGTTTCAATTTTATTGCCTGACTCGTTGTACCATCCGTCAAAGGTATATCCGGGCCAGTCAACCTGAAATTCCGGAATCTTTGGTCTCTCCCCGGACCCGAAATTTTCTGTCAGAATTCCGGAAAAATCGTTGGAAGATATCAAAGGAAATCCGGCCTGCCCTGCGGCATAAGACACCCCGGTATCCCGTCTCGGCATGGTGCTGTAGCTGGAATGGGATAAATCAGGCCCGGACTGCGGATCAAATTCAATGACGGACTGATCTCCGTGATTCACCGCATACACCGGGATTCCCGGGGCAGTCATGGAAAATACCATGACTGCCGCCAGCGCACCTGCCAGCTTTGACTTTATGTTAAACTTTTTTCTCATCGAGTTCCTCCTACTGTATCCATGCACCGTCGTCACCGACCAGCCAGCCGTCCGGTGTCATTTCATTTTTATACATGGAGCCCAGCGGTTTTCCAGTTCCTCCGCCATAGTTCCATCTCTCCTTTGCAAAATCATAGACGTATACGCCTGCTCCGGCCGTCTCGAAGTAATACCACTTTTCTCCGATTTTTCTCCATCCGGTCGCCATCACTCCGCTGCTCGGAATCAGATAATACCAGTTTCCGTCTGCGGCGTCATGGTGCCAGCCGGTCTGCATCTTCCCGAAGTTTCCTTCTTTCTCCGTTCTGCAGTAATACCAGTTTCCGCCTTCATCGCGGATCCATCCCGTTTCCATGATTCCCTTATCGTTAAAATGGTACCAGCCGGTACGGTCTGATATACTGGTGCTGCCGTCTGCCGGATACTTGATCCAGGCCCACATTCCGCTGAGCCTCATTCCTCCGGTTAACACAAAAGCCATCTGGCGTTCCTGTCCTTCCGGGGCGCTTACTTCAACCCAGTTTCCATTCGTTCCTACCACGTAGCTCTCCGGCAGCTTCGTGTTGTACGGGTTTTGTCTCGTTCCGCTTCCGCTTCCGCCGCCGCCTTTATTTCCGCCCTTATTTCCATTATCCTGGATATCATCGTAATGGTTATAGCGGTCATCAAGGATCTTCTCATACGGGTCCGTCTTGTCTTTCAGCCTATCCAGTGCGGCTGTAAGCTGACCTGCCGTTGCTTTCGGATTCTCACGGTCCAGCACCTCCAGAGCCTCCTCTACGGCTTCCTTCAGAATTCCACTTTCCTCCAGCTTCAGGAAATGGTCGTCACTGATACGGATCGCTTCCCTGATCGCTTCCTCCAGCTTCTGCCGGGCATCATCCACTTCCCGCACATTGTCTTTATAAAAGGCGTATATGTATGTCTTTCTTCTGACCGGTTCCGATGGAACAAACTCCTTAAAGCTGTCCTGGCTTCTGCTCCAGCCCTCATAGCTGAACTCTGCCCCATCCGGGTTTACAAAGTAGTCGAGCTGTTCTTCCACCTGTCCATATTCATCGGCATAATATTCGTCACTCGGCGCTTCATCGCGGCGCACCTTAAAGTAATAACGGTATCGGTACTCGACCGGCAGCGCAACCTGGTTCACAAAGTATACACGGTACGCACGGTTATATATCATCACATAGCGGCTGCCAGCCTGCGCCGTAAATGCATATAAGCCTCCCGTTTCCTCCGGATCGTATTCCAGCGTTACCAGTGCAGCCTCCGTCTCTCCGGTTCCGGGATTTACCGTGATCTCATACAGCTGATAATCCAGCATGTCCACATCGTCTTTTCCCATTTGAATATAGGTCCGGAAAGCCGCCTCCGGTTCTGCTGCTCCTGCTACTTTTCTTCCGTTTACATATCTTTCAATCAATACATCCAGTCCCCAGGCTCCCTTATAGGCGGCTTCATGTTCCGTCTCATAGTATCCTGAAGCCTTTATGGCGTTGGACTCTGACGCTTTCACTGCATTCTTCCGGTACACCACTTTATACGTCACATCGGCGTGGTTCACATCTAACAGCTCCCGGTCTGCTTCTGTTGTCAGTTCTGCTTCCAGACGCGGAATTTCATTCGGGTCCAGAGCGGTTTCCTTCCGGCTTCCTCCCCTCACTTCATCCACGACCGCCGCATTGCTCGGTGAAGCCTTCGGCCTCTCATAGACAGCCGTCAGCACCACATTATTATCCGGCATGATAAAGCTGGCTTCTCTTCTCGCCGTCTTATCACCCAGTTCTCCGGCCGTGCCGATCGTCGTCTCCCAGTGGGAGAATGGTTCCCCGGCACCGTTCACTTCATCTGCCGTGATCTTCACCCGGTCTCCCTTATGGGCTTCCTCATATCTCTGCGCCCCTACGGACGTTTCGCCCACCATGGTGATCTCGCCGTTTTGTGTCTCTACAATGTAGTTTGGCAGTTCCAGCTCTGCGCCCGGATCAGTCGTAATCACACTTCCCTTTTCAGCCAGGCTTTCCGCGGTGACGTCCGTCTTACCCAGCGGCCGGGCCACCACCGTATACTCACGGTTATAATCAAGTCCCGCAAAGGTAAGGGATGCCGGGCTTCCGGACGGCTTCTTAAATCCTCCGTTGCCGGCGGCCGGAATATCCACTACATGGCCGCTGCTGTCCAGAACCGCGTATTCTGAATCCGGATCCGCCGGTTTAATAACGAGAATCGTCTTACCCGTTTCTTCCTCATCGTAAAGGATCTGGTAGTTCGTCTCCAGAACCGGCGTCAGCACCTGAGCCGGATCGCTGATCTGACCGGCCAGTGAATCCGTCTGGCTTCCAATTTCCACATGGACATCTCCCGTCGCTTCGTACACCTGGTAGTCCGCTCCCGGATACAGATTGTCAAACACCACTCGTCCCGTCAGTTCATTTCCCCGGATGATCTCCAGGATTTTTCCGGACGGATCTGTCAGGAGATACTGATATCCCGGCGTTGTGTTAAATACGGTGATTCTGCCCTTTCCCTGGCTGTTTAAACCGGCCAGAGTCTCCGGCTTGGTTACCTCCGTTCCGAACACTCCCGGATCCGGGCGGAATCGAATCGTATACGTCTGTCCGTTTACGAGATTCATATCACCGGTCACAGGAACGTCTCCCGCATACCATCTGTCGGTTAAGTAATTCACCTCCGCGGTGTACTGCGGCAGACTTTCTGTAATTTCACTCCATTTTCTGTCGTACATTGTATGAAGGGTCCGCGCCTCGTTATCATTGATGCTTCCGTGGGCGCCCGCTTCAAAATGGATGTCCACCCATTTCTCCGGGTCTTCCTCGAAGTATGCCGTCAGCACAGTCTCTCCGGTAAACCGGCTTCCCTCTTCCAGAAGTGTCTCCCCATCATCCATAATTCCATTGCTGTTGGCATCGACGAACCAGCCGCCGAAGCGATAGTATTGATCCGCCCTGGTTCCAGGCACCAGGCGCTTCTCCGTCATCGTTCCCAGGGTATATCCGAACTCAGCCCCCTGTTCACTGTTATCATCGATCAGGACACTGGTGCGGTAGCTGCCGTCCCCGCGGTCCTCTACATCAGACGATACCCCTTCCGCCGTCAGGCTTCCATGGGCTCCCGCCCGGTAGGTGATATACGCCCATAGATCCGGGTTCCGGTCATGGCGGTAAGTAACAGTCTCGCTGTCATTCGGCATCGTCCCTGTAAAATCATTGCCGCTCCAGGTAATTAATGTTGTGGATGGAGCGATGGATTTTGAAGCCAGTCTGTAGCCGTAAGGCTCCCGGTATACCACTTCGCTCTGTGAGCATGCTAATCCAACGCCTTCCTCTGCCTGATGAAAATGGACGAGAGGTTCTCTGATATTCTTAAGACTGCTGTCCGTCGTTACGCCGTCCACATATTCCACGGTTAACGGATATCCTTCTTCCGTCGGTTCATAAAGATAGGTCAGGGTTACCGGCTGATTCGGCATCATACCACGGAAGATTCTGTCTGCGTCAAAGCTTCCCGTAAGGGCGCTTACCAGATGGCCGTCGCTGTCGTCCGCCGTATCCCCCGTATCGATGCGCACATCCACGCACTCATAACCATATCTCGTCACCGGCCGGGCTGTAACCGTTTCTTCCGGATAGTGGCTGCTCGTCTGGGCTTCTGATACGGTGGTTCCTCCGGCAGTTTCATGGCGGACTGTGAGCTGGGACTGTGCCGCAGTATTGCCGTAATCCACCTGGTAGCGGTAGCGTACCGTAGCGTCCTGACCAGGCATGGTTCCCGCAAAGGCTCCGGTGGTACCGTTAAACTGACCAACCGGCACAGCGGTACCGCTGTAATTGTATTCTGCCGGCGTGGTTCCTGAATCCTCCAGACTCCAGGCATAACCGTGAATCTCTTTCTTCTGGGCTGTAATTGGCGTTTCCACGCTGTAAGCATTTTCCTCTGTATCAGACTGGAATACGATGTCCCCGTTCCGGTTGGAATACTCCACCGTATAATTGAATTTCACGTTCGGATCCGGTTCAAAAACTGCATAGTAGGTAACCGGTGTTTCCGGAAATACACTGGGAAGACCGGTAATGATACTCGGATTGTTCCAGTCATTCACTGAACTCCAGCCCCGGAATACATAGCCATAGCGGCTTACTCTGGGCATCATGGCATTTACATTGCTGCCAGCCGTCCCTGTCAGGGAAGGAGGCTGCGGAGTTCCGCCGTTTGCTTCAAAACGAATGCTTGAATTTACTTTTCTGTATTCATAATCAATGGTTACATCCTGATTCGGCATGATTCCCGTCACTGTTCCATAATCATTTCCCGGATTAAGCTGTGCATGAAGCAGGTTTGACGTTCCCTGTTCAATCGTTACGCCTGCCGCCTCATAGCCTGTCACTTCAGGCGGAGCAGCCAGACTGACAGCTTCCCCGGAGCCGTAGGTTTTCGCCTGAATCGCCGGCGCTCCCGTAATGCTTCCTCCGGTGTCTGCATCCTTGATGAAAAATGTGATCTGATATCCATTTTTCTTTAAAACCGTATTCCTGTCATGGTTTTCACCGGCTTCTGAAAGCCCCGCCGTACCCGAAGTGACATATAATCCGGTCCCTTCGCTTCCTGCACGGTCAGCAAAGAAATTATCTACAAATGGGCTCGGCGATATATCGACCGCACTCCTGCCAAGCGGTACCGCTACGTTTACTTCCTGTGCGGCCTGCGTAGAGGCGCCCCCGGCCGATGCCTCCGGTAACCGGGCAGTCGTGACGCCGATCGCCGAGGTATCTAAGTCCCCCACCACCGTCATATACTTTCCTTCGGACAAATATACATTTGCCTTTTCACCGCTGCTTAATGTATTTCCTTCTATTGAGATACGGTTTTGTATCATAAATTTACCCGTGCTGTCGAAATTGACCGCACCTCTGTCAACTGCCGTATTACCCGTAATTGTCCCGTAGTTCATCTCCAGGTCCGCGCTTCCCGAAATCTGGATGGCACTTCCCATACCGGCCGCATTCACCTGATTATTCTGCAGAGTGGCTCCGCTCATGATACCGACCGTTCCCCTGTCCGCCGAAAGAATGGGGGACGTATTTCCCGCAGCGCCTGTCCGGTTTCCATCCAGCACGAGATTGCTGAAACGCATGGTTCCTCCGTTGGTGCTGAACATGGGACCTGATACCAGTCCTGAGTTTCTGCGGATTGTAATAATATCGTCAATCGGAGTTCCCTCCCGGCTGTAATCCGAGCTCATAAATGTAATATTCGCTCCGGATGGAACGGTAATGGTCGACGTCAGTTCATTGTAATCCTGTATATAGATATAGCCGACATTGTTTCCAATTTTTGTGATTGCCGCGCCGAGCGTCTTGAGAGGCGTATCATAGGCGCCGACATTCCCGTCGTTTCCATGGGCAGAGGAAACGTAATAGGAGGGTCCCTTTGCTCCGAAAGCCACCCTTCTGACCGCCGTCTCATATGGCCGCAGCGGAATCGTCCAGGAATAGGTAAGACCGGAATCCACATTGGCAACGCTGTGAGGATTATCCGTAAAATAATAATTCTGCCTCTCGTTATATCTTCCAACCCATTTTGTGGTAGGTTCCGTCAGTCCCAGGCTGTCATCGTTATAAATACAGTCAAAGGTTTGCTGCGTCTGTTCATTCACCATATGAAACCCGCGGGCATTTGCCGTCAGTGTCGACGCATCGGCCGGATCGCCGGCTCCGGCTCCGCTTCTTCCTCCGACCTGCACATCAGTTCCGCTGGCAATCTGAATCGGGTTATTCTCATTTTTTTTGTTATACACAATATAATCAACCAGGATCCATTTCTGGTCCAGGCTGGGATATACCTTCATCTGCACTTCGATTCCAAGATCGTCAAATGTCTGTATACCGCCGTTGACCGAAATTGCAACATTTTTTCTTCCTCCGGCACCGCCCTGCTTTTGCACTACCGTCTCATATCCCTGATGGGCGTATGTCGTTATAACTGCTTTTAAACGATCTCCCGTATAGGGGTTCTCTGCTCCAATGAGCGAAGCGTCCTCGATACCCTCGATGTCAAATTTTCCTGTCGTACCTTTATTCCATTTATAGGCGGTTGTCAGTCCGCCTCCATTATCCTTCATTCCCTGTGCCGGCTGAAGCTCGGTTCCTGCGGCCATGGCAGACATGGTCAGCCCCGGCACCGGCGGCAAAAAGGCCAGTACGAAGGCCAGCAGGCACGCGATGCCTTTCTTTATTATCCGGCCCGCTCTCATGCTTTCCATGAAAGAAACGCCATTTCGTGATCCATCCATGTTCCAACCTCTTTCTATTCAAAATTTAATCTCTGCTCATCCGCCAGATAATCCAGAAGCGGTTCTGAATCGTAATTAACGATCAATCCGCCGGAGTATTTGTCTTCTCCGCCGCTCCTGTCGTAGTGGTAAAATCCTGGTCCTTCCTCCCCGTTATACCATCTGGGCTTATCCGCATCCTCTACTCTTGCCGCAAACCGGCTGTTTAAGAAGATCAGCCAGCCGCCCTCTTTATCCTTTATGACTTTCCTGTCTCCTGTCAGGATTTTTCCTCTTGTATCAACCACACGGTAGGTATCCTCATCCTCTTTCACAACGCCGTAACCGTATTCCTGATCCGCTTCCAGTTTAAGTCCATTAATATAGAAGGAATTCTTTGTCTTCCTGAGTTTGTTCCGGTTGCCGTAGGCAATTCCGTTGCTTCCGAAACCAAAGGTATGAACTCCGTCTTCCAGTTCCACCTTTATCTCTCCGCCGGTCTGCATAGAGCCGTCATTGAGTTCATCCGGATCAAACAGATATAAGTCCGCTTTTTCCAGGCCGTACAGATCACCATTCTTAAAGTCATCTGATGACCAGTCGTCTATATCGTACTGAGCCACAAAGGTGTCCTTCCCGTCAAACAACACAAAACCGGTACGCATTCTTCCCAATCCGTCGAATGCATAATACTTATCATGGACCTTTCTGATCCGGTTCCTGTATACCTCTCCATTCTGATCCGAATACCACCAGCTGTATTCGCCGTCGTTGTAATCCTGTTCGTCCAGATTTTCAGACGGACACATCCAGAACCATGTATTTTTCAAAAGCTTCCCGCCATTGTAGCCCGCAAAATATTTTGCAGACTCTGAGCTCGTAGGATTGCTTCGGTCCGCGTTGCTGACACTGGCCACTGTGCTCCACCACGGCAGCATAATTCCATACTCGTCAAACCCGTAGGTATTGTCACCGATCGTCTTCTCCTTAATCTTGTCTCCGCTGCTTTTCAGTTTTTTAAAGTTATCATCGAAATAAAGCCACAATTCCTTATATTCACTGTAATTTTTTCCCGTAAGACTGCTCTCGAGATCATCCGCTCCGCCCAGCGTTACGGATCCATAGTCCATCCAGACGCCGCTTAACAGCGCGCCATTCTCACCGGCATAATAGAGACCATCCACCAGCGGATTATCATCTTCCGTCAGCGCCCGGCCTTCTTCATCAATCCAGCCGGTCAGCATTTTCCCTTTTTCGTCAAAAACATATGTATTTCCATGAATCACTTTCTTAAAGCCACCGGTTCTCCGATATGCTTTTCCGTTCGCTCCAAAGTAATACCAGCCATCTTCATAGCCGTCTTCTTCTCTTCCGTCCGACCAGATCCAGGCGGACTCTGCACGTTTTCCATCCTTATCTGCATAGTACAGCCCATTTCCCAACTCAATGAAACTGTCTCTTACCATCTTTCCATTTGAATCCAGATAGAACCATGAATCCTTTGATTGTTTCCAGCCGTCAGTCACCGGCTGATCGCTCTTATCCAGATACATCCATTCTCCGCTGTCATTGGTCCAGCCCTCAACTGCATAAGCGGGTTGCATCTGGATTTCCGACAGGAGTATGGCCGATAATGCAAACATGGCGGCTGTAACCGTAAATTTCCTTTTTCTCATCCCGTTATCCTTCCAATTTCATTTAATTATCTATAGAAACCCTTTGCAGGGATTATTTTAGGTATACAGACAGCTTCTGCCGTCCAAAGTTCTTTGCTTCCTCGTGGGAAGCGAAAAAGATATCTACACTCTTTCCTTTGATCGCCTGTCCGACATCCTCCACGTGGTAAACGGTACCCTCAATCACAATACTGCTTCCCAGCGGAATCACTTCCGGATCAGCCGCAACGGTATAATCCGGTTTTGGAACCGTCTCCATCTTCGTCAGCTTTACCTCTTTTGTTCCACAGCAAATATCGCATCCGCAATAGCCGGTCACCTCAAACTCTCCGAGATATTCGCTTTCTTCCGGTTCAGCTGCTTCTGCATCATTTTTTTCTTCACCGTTCTCTTCCCGGCCGGCTGCCGGCCCGGTGTTTCCCCCCGCTGCGCTTTCTTCCGGTTCTTCCTTCACAGACACCCCAGGTCCTCTCTCCGTCTCATTTCTTTCTCCCGGTGCCTCTGCGCTCTCCAGTATCCCTGTAAGCGGCGGCGTCTGAATGTAATCCTGGCCGGAGGCTCCCTCCGAGACGAAGGAATAAACACCTGTCACCACAACCGTTGCGAAGCAGGCAGCCGTCAAAAACCGGATCCATTTTCTCCGAATCCGTCTTCTTTTTTCGGCCCTCCGGAATTCCGTCATCCGATGGCAGCCGGACAAAGATTCCTTTCTTCCATTTTTCCGCCGTCTCACCCGGTTCTTCTGTGTGCCGGATCTGCCTCCATCTCTTCCTCTGACATCAGCTTCCGCCGGCGCTCCCCCTGGCCTTTGTCCCATGTAATATCGCAATAGTTCCACCTCCCCTCAATCCATACCCGGTTCCACGCATGATCTCCGCTGTAGACCGGTTCGCAGTTTAAGCCTGACATTCTGCACAAGGTCAGATAAGCAGAGACGTAACCCCAGCATACGGAACTGCCTTCCATCACGGCATCGTAAACCGTTTTGTTCCGGAACTCCGTGTCATATTCCACATGGTCGTAGACCCACTCATAAAAGAACAGGGCCTTCTCCTGCTCTTCCATCTCAGCGGCGGCTGCCGCAGTCTCCCAAAGCCTGGCTTCCACCTGCCTGTGCTGCTTAGCGGCTTTAACGGGATTATCACATTGTACATAGACGCAGGAACTCTCCCCGGTCTTTCCCGCTGCCAGCTGGATTCTTTCTTTTCCGAGATAAACATAGCGGTAAAAATAGCGGCCAAAGGATACCGCTTCATCCGCGGTATCAAAGATAATACCTGTATTTCTCATTTCACCCGGCCTTACATCGTCAGCCAGAAGCCTGATCAGTTCTTTGCCACAGATCTCATATTCAGGAATTCTGCCGGTCATTTCCTCCGCATACTTTCCTATCTCATCCCGATCCATGCAGGGCTCTCTGATCTGTGTGTCAGCCCCCGCGCCAAAGGCCGGTAAATTCCACGTAAATGCCAGGCATGTGGAAAGAAGTACTGTCAGACACGATTCATAGATTTCTTTCATGATTTACCCTCACATTCGTTTACAACCGAATATCTCTTTTGTTGTAAAAGCAGGGGAAAATAAGCCGTTTGAAAGAAAAATAATGCATTTAAAAGTGAATTGACGGCAGAAACTGCCAGATATGCACGAAAAAAAACGCATGGCGATTAAGCAGACCGACCACTCCTCCGTTCGGTCTGCTTTTCGCGTCGAAAAATAGAAAAAAACATGTAGATTTAAAAACTTTTATGTAGTACAATAAAATTAATCTGTATTTAATTCAATTTCTGCTTACAACAAAAGAGATATTCGGTTGTAGGATGTGACCAGTAATCCCAGTTTTTCCAGCTGCTGTCTGTGTCTCGTCCCACTTTCTTTTGTGTAAATTCTTGTCGTATTCACGTCGCTGTGTCCCAAAATATCCGCAAGTTTTGATAAGTCCTTTTCAATCTCATAATATGTCCTTGCGAATAAATGCCGCAGATTATGAGGAAATATCTTGTCACTCTCCACTCCCGCCGCCATGCTTAAGGCTTTCATCTCTCTCCAGATATTACTGCGGTCCAATGCATTTCCTCTTCGTGTGATAAAGATCATTCCCTGCATAATCCCTTTACGCTTCGCATATTCCGCCAGCATATTGCAGAGCTGCCTCGTCAAAAGAACGGTTCGGATTCTTCCCTTACACTCGATCTCTGCTTTCCCTTTCTGCACCGCCTCCACTGTCACATATTTCAGCTCGGATATTCGGATTCCGCTGGAGCATACCGTCTGAAGAAGCAGAGACAATCTCTCATTTCCCTTCCTGAATGCCGCATCTACCAGTCTTAAATACTCCTCTTTTGACAATTCCCTGCTTTCCTGGCTGAATGGGCTCGTAGTGATCTTCAAAAACCGGACTTCACAGTCCTCCCAGCGGTAAAATCTGAAGAATCCATTCAACGCCGTCAATGCGCCATTCACCGTTATCGGCGCAAGATGGTTCCGCAGATACTGTTTCCAGATCAGAAGGCTTCCCTTATCCACGCTTCGCCCGTTCATGTGTTCCATAAACTTCTGCAGATAATACCGGTACTTCCGTATCGTCCCTTCGCTCTTTTCGCGGCCCGCCAGCCATTCACAGTAATTGTCTATGGTCTCTTCCATAATTATTCTTTTATTTTGATTCTCTGTTTTTTTCATGGTGCCCTCCGATTAGTAAATTATCATTCTCATATTTTATCCAAATATAAAAAAAAGCATTCAAACACCCGCTCGATCCGGATATTTAAATACCGTTTTCCTTTTTATATTTTTCCGCCGGAGGTACTATGGAACGGAAAACTCTCTGCTGTAATCCACTCCATAGATACCTGCTGCTCACGGGCATTAATAGTCCACCATATTGCTCAACACTGCGTTTGTATCTTCGGCCCAGCTGTACTCGGCCATATAGTTGCCGTTATACGTCCTTCTCTGCTCGATTGATCCATCCAGAAATTCCTCATAGTCACAGGAATACATCTTCGTATTGCCTGCAAGACAGCTCCTGTAATAAAAGCAGATATTTTCAATTCCCGCATTGCGGAATGTCGATCGCATAAGAGAAACCGCCTTTCGGTAAAGCTGTTTGGCGCGGTTATCATACGGCCGGTTTTCCCAGAGCGAAGTAACTATCTGCTCCATGGTTACGGCTCCTCCCCTTGCATTGACCAGAAAGGCAAACAGCTCTTTCGCTTTTCCGTACGGAAAGAACAGCGCTTCTCCGTCCACATACACATTAAAATTACCAAAGGTTCTCACATATATCTTCCGCTCTTTTTTGTCAAAACGAAGTCCCTCAATCAAAGCCTTGCAGCGATGGACCGCATTTTCCAGTTCCGAATAAGAGTACGGTTTCATCAGATACGCCATTGCCTGAAGCTGGTATGCTTTCATGGCATACTGGCTGTATCCGGTAGAAAACAGGATCTGAACAGCCGGATAGATTTTCTTCAGCAGCTCGGCTAAGTCCATCCCGTTGATTCCAGCCATTTCAATATCTAAAATGGCTAAATCGATGTCATGGCCATGAGCAAATTTCAGCGCTTCGAGAGGAGACAGGAATCCTCCCAGCACTTCTATATCTGCCATCCGTTCCAGATTACGCTTCGTCTCTGACAATATATTAGCCTCATCCTCCACGATAATCGTCTTCATCTTCATGTCTGTCTCTCCTTAAACCGAATCACAGCTCTCGTCCCTTTTCCCGGCTCACTGTGGAGCGCCAGACTTCCATCCAGCAGATAGGAAAGCCTTTTTCTCACATTTTCAAGTCCGATTCCGCTGTCCACTGTTCTTTCAGGCATCCGGTCAAATCCGATCCCGTCGTCCTCTATCTCAATACAGATTTCATCACCGGCCTGATACGATGCGATGCGAAGTCTTCCGGTTCCGTTTTTCTTGCAGAGTCCATGCTTAATAGCATTTTCAACCAACGGCTGTATAATAAAATGAGGCATTTGAAACTCATCGTATTGAATGTCATAAACCACTTTGATCTTTCCGGGAAAGCGGCTCTGTTCCACCTGGATATAATTATCCACAAAATCCAGTATATCCGGAAACCGGGCCATCTCCTCCTTCCCCAGTGCGTTTAAATGCGTCCTTAAATACTTCGTAAACGCGATAATAAGCTTCTCCGCCAGATCAGGGTCTGTATAAATCAGCGCTTTAATATTGGCAAGCGCATTAAAAATAAAGTGTGGTTTTATCTGCCCCAGCATGATCTGCGATTCCGCAAGCTCCATCTGCCTTTTTAACCGTGAATTCATATACAGCATATGGTACCAGTCATCCATAATATCTGAGACGACGCTGATCGGCCACTGCTCCTGGTTTTTGAACGTCTCTGTTTCATGGGCCGCTTCTCCGGGACCGTCCGTTTCTTCTCCGGCAAACTCTGTTTCAAACCACTTTGCTTTAATAATCATCGGTTTTTCCGCATACATCAACAGTTCTTCATACGTTTTCCCGTCACGCGGCCAAAGGGCAATGCCAATTTCCGCGAATACATTCTCCGGTATCATGCTTTCAAATACCTTATGGATTCGGGCCGCTTTTCTCAGCACATTTTCTTCATTCCCCATGTCCCCCAGAAATACAACCATATAATTGTCATGGACCAGCAGGATATCGGTTGGATAAATCATATAGGTCAGGTTTTTAACGAGGGAATAGGAAATCGCTGATTCTCCCCAGAAGGTCTCTTCGTTTTTGGCCGCCTCATTCATATTCAGTCGGATAACGAGAAGCGCATGGATTTTCTCTGACTCCTTCACAGCTAAAAGCTTATCAATCTTTTGTCTTGCCTCCCTTCTGTTTGATGTGTAGAAGGAATCATTTCCATGGCGCAGGCCGCGAAGCTTTTTATCAATATCCCGCACCCGCCCCACGACGTACATGGGCGTCCGGTCATCGCAGAGTATACTCAGAAAGCTGACATTGCACCATGCATAATCGTGCTTATCGTCTTTTATATAGAATCTCAGAAGAATATCCTCCGGGCTTTCACCATTCATAATATCATTCTGAAGCTTGTGGAATCTGGGAATATCCTCCTTCACGATATACCATTCTATCATCTGCCCATTCAGTCTTTTCCCGGAACCCCTGGCGCTGAATTTACTGTTCCAGTTTTCTGACAAAAGCAGTCTGTCATCGGCAATATTCCACTCGAATAAGTAGTTATCCGATGTGTCCTTTAAGTATTTATCGGTGATGGAACTCTTTTGTATCCAGTAATTACCGGCAATGCCATTCTCCCGCCCCGGCTCCTTTTTCTCCTGTTCCTTCTGCCCCCGTTCCTTTTCCTCCAGCTTGATCCAGATAATCCCGGCTATTTTGCGTCTGCGGCTGATCGTCCACTTACATGCATACAGCTGGACCCAGTAGCTTCCCTGCTCATCTTCCACTTTTATATTGGTAAAATCATATGGACAGGCATGTCTGTCTGTTTCCTCTGTCTGATAGAGATTTCGGACGAATTCATTCAGGCTCTCAAAACTGCTGCTCTGAAGAATCCGGGAATTTGGATCTTCAAACACTTCCCGAAGCTTCTGTTCGGTGAATAAAAAGGTTTCTGACTTCACATCCAGAAATACTATTCCGCAGAAGCCGTACTGTTCCTTCAACTGTTTCAGTTTTCTTCGCACGATCCGCATATCATAAAAAAATTCCAGCAATTTTTTATCCATAATGCCCGCCGTTTCTGAGTTCTGCCATCCTTACCCCTCTCCTGCACCTTCTCATCTGTTTCTTTGTATTAACGATATTCTATGCTATTACACAGGTTTTTTCAACATATTTCTCGTTGCCATTGTTAAACAGCATACCATAATGCAAGCTACAGCTTTTAGACGTAAGCGTTACGGAACCGTGAAAAATATATATTTTTGTTATTTTTTTAACGTACTTTATGCAGAAAACCATTGGTACTTTGGACGCATATACTGTAATTGAGACTATGTCTCATCAGTACAAAAGTCCAGGCAGAACGGCTCTATCAGCCTTTGGAAGACAAAAGCTGTGCAGTTTTTGGACAACCGCAGCCATGTTAACATCTGACTGACAATATAACGCACCAATGACAGAAGGAAAATTTTTATCACGATTGACCTGCAGTCTTCATTGACTGCATCACTGTTAGATCAGGAGGACTACTATGAAGAAGCAAGTGAACCCGATAATCAGCATTGCATCCATTATGGCTGCACCTGCAAATGGATCTATGCATGCAATAAATGGATCAACAGACGGTACGGCAGCGAATCCGCCGACGGCCCGTACCAGCTCATTCATGTAACAGCCGCTGCATCTTACAGCGATGCCGGACTTTCGCCTTATACCATGTATCACTACCTCGTACAGGCTTACACGGGCAGTCAGTTCAGCTTGCCAAGCGTTCCCGTCAGTGCAATGACTCCTTCCTGCGGGACTCCTGTTCCGCCATGCTGGCAATGCTGCTGCCCTTGCTGCGGCTGTGATCCCTGCTGCTGCCGCTGTAATCCGCAGAACAATGCAATCGGCCTGTAAAGGGCAGGTCCAGGAGGAGTCCCCTGGCAGTCTGCCTGAGGTTCATTTAAAAATACGGATAAACGTATTCCTCCTCCGGCTTCTCGGCCGCCTCAATACTCTGGGCCTTTAGCAGCAGGGACTGGCCGTCCTCGCTGATCCCTAAGGTTCCTTTTACCACCACCCAGTCATCGTCTTTGAAATCCAGCGTTCCTCCATTGTCCACCAAAAAGCCGACAGGGCTCAAATCCGCAGCGCAGCACCACATAGACAGGCGGACCAGGGCAAAATCACACGTTTCCCGGATTTCCGAATCACGATAGACAAAGCCTTTTATTATTACCGTATAGCCTTCATACCTTTCATAGGAGCTGCTCAGTTCATACATCCACGGATAGTAATCCTCATCTGCAATCGTGATGGTATTGGCTGACTCATCCAGACCGCTTAAGTTATCCTGCGGATTTTCCTCTCCGTCTGACCGGGCCGCATCCGTTCCATCATCGGAAGGCAAATCCTGCGCTCCTCCATCGGGTGTCGGTATCGGCTGCTGTCCTCGACGATCTGTCATCTGCTCTCTGTCATTCCCGGAAGATACAGGGAAGCCTGGGCTGTCATAGCTTCTGACCATACTTCCCCCTCCCGGCGCGGCCGGCCGCAGGGCAAGCAGCAGAATCGGAATGATAAACACAAAGGAACGCGCCAGTTTTGCCCGGTACTGCGGTGTCAGCAGGTATCTTCCATTCATCACCGCCCATAAAAGCATAAAAGCGGCCATGCCATAAAGGTATGGTTTCATCCTCGGCGTCACGTAATTTAAATACCGGCCTGAATACGTAAGATGAAACAACAGGAATCCAAACAGCAGATAACAGATACATTCTGTCAGTACCTGAACATTAATTCCTTTTCCTCTCAGCGTCATATTCGGATCCCTCCGCTCCCCCAGAGCATGAACAGCATCATCACCAGGAAACAGACAAGAAATGCAGTTACAAACAGGCGGACCACAAAAGCAGATTTAAAACCGGAAAGCAGCATGGCGGCATTTTTAATATCCATCATTGGACCAAATACCAGAAAGCCGAGGACTGCCCCGGCAGGAAGGCTTGCCGCCATACTTCTGGCCACCACGGCATCAGAGGAAGAACAGAGAGACAGCACAAAAGCCAGCCCCATCATCAAAAGAAGCGCTTTCCACGGCGCCGCCCCACTGCCTGCTGTCACTGCCTGAGGAATAAAATCCTGAAACAGCGTCGATACAAAAATCCCGGTGAGCAGAAATTTCCCCACGGAAAAAAATTCATTCTGGGCGTGCCGCATGATCAGGAAAAAACGGGACAGCCTGCTGTCTGCTGCTGCCGGCAGGCTGTAATTCTCGCACGCGTTCTGAAGAGGCACGGCATTTTCCAGCAGATAATCCTCCGGCGGTTTAAACAGGTAAGTAAACCCGCAGAGCACAGCACAAAGCACCCCCAAACCACATCTTGCCGCGATCATTTGATAATTGCCGTTAAACGCGTACCAGGTGGAAAGGATGACCACCGGATTGATAACCGGGGATACCAGCATAAAGGTCACGGCAGCAGGCATCGGCACTCCCTTTTTGACCAGGCTTTTAAATACCGGGATGGACGCACAGTCGCATACCGGCAGACAAAATCCGGCAATGACCGCAAACAGCTGGCCCGCCAGGATTTTTTCGGGGAATTTCCTCTGAATCCAGTCCGGTTTTAAGCAGACCTGTATCAGCGAGGAAAGAAGGACCCCAATCAAAAGAAAGGGTGCGGCCTGTAAAAATACTCCAAGGTATACACTGATATACCGTCCGAAGGAAAATCCAATCTCGTCAAGGGAAGAAACCGTCAGTAAAAAAAGCACTGCCGCAGCGGCGGCCATCAGCAAAAAATGCTGCGGCTGCATGCGAACATGAAAGATATCCCGCATAAAGCGCTCCCATTTACGGTCAGTATATACCCGAATGTCCGGGCTGCAGTTATACAGAAGATCCGGTTTTACCCTGCCGTGTTCCCTCCCCTCTGATCTGATGTAAGCGCAGTCACTCCCGGCAATCTGTGAAAACGCGGCTGCTCCGGCATCCGGAATCCCCGCCTGAATTCCCGTATCGGCCGCAACATAGACTACCTTTTCAATGCTCATCACCGTTTTTGCCATAAATTGCAGAAACATTTCCTCCAGTTTATGGAAGTGTTCCATTCCGTTCCATTCAATTAAAATTAATTCTGTACTGTGGCTGTTCAGATACTCGATCACGGTATCGGCAATATCCAATGGCGCCCGCTCCAGCTGGCTTTTAGAGAACACCAGCTTCTTAACACGCTCCTGTTCTGTTAAAGGTGTTTCACCAGATTCAAACTGGAGAACCAAAATGTCCAGTTCGTCCAGTTTTTCTTCGATCAACCGGTTGATGAGAGTCGTCTTTCCCGAATCCAGGAGGCCGGTTATCACCCATGCCGGCACTGTCATACTGTTTCCTCGCTGAATAACATTCGTATCTGCTTCTCATTAAGGCCGGTACCCGTGAAACAGACCTGATTTCCCGCTGTATTTACAGGTTCAATGCTTAAATAATCCGGCAGATAGTGAAAGACCAGCCCGCGGCCTCCGCTCGCCACAATCCCTTTTCCGCGGAGGATTTCTCCTTCCGCGTATGCTGCAACATGCATTACCTTTTTTTGAAGCTGTTCTTCCGTAAGGGGTTCCTTCCATTCTATGGTAACAGAAGCGAATACCTCCCCTGCAAAATGGCGGCGGATAAAACCGGCTTTCTTAGACTGCTCTCTGCTTTTGCGAATTCGCACAGGCTTCATCGCCACCGCCGTCTCCATCTCCAGCCTGAAGATGCTGCTGTTTCGCAGGCCCTGGCGGAACACCGATGCGGGAATGGATTCCCAGAAGTCCGCCTCGATTCTGGCCTCCGGATTCAGTTCCCGAAGTTTAGCCCCTACCGTTCTAATCTCTTCGGCAGCCTCCTCCTGGTGGCTCAGCATAATCAAATCAGCATAGGCTATCTGATCCTCAAAAAATTCGCCGTAATTTTTCCTGTATTTATCAAAGGAACGGACATCCACGACTGTGATTGCCTTTTTTAAATGGAGGCAGCCCTTATCTTCCTGTTTGAAACAGATTTTAATGATATCAGATAATTTTCCCACGCCCGACGGCTCCACTAAAACAGCCTCCGGCGCATACTCTTTTACAACACGCTCGATCGCTTTCTCAAAGTCTCCGGTCAGGCTGCAGCAAATGCAGCCGTCACTTAAACTGGTAACAGCCAGATTGCATTCCCGCAGCAGTCCGGCGTCAATTCCGGCCTCACCGAAGTCATTTTCTATCACAACGATTTCCTTATTCCTGAACGCGGAACGCACCATTGTCTTAATCAGTGTCGTTTTACCCGCGCCTAAAAAACCGGATATAATGTAAATATCAGTCATATGCACTCCATTCTGCTGCTCATCCGGCAGCTCTCGTTATTCCTGATCTGTTTCTCCCACTCCGGCTCCTGCCAGCCGATTCGTACCGTTTTCCTCTCTGTACTCCGTACATGACTATTTCCGCAGTAAAACTCTCTTTCCTGCAAACACCAGTATTAAAACCGTCACTCCCACCAGCACGATCGTGCCGCCCGGCTTCAATCCCAGGTAATAGGCGGCGAACAGCCCCGTGATCATAAACAGAACGTCCAGCACCACTGCACAGAGAAGCGTCTGGCGGAAGTTTGTTCCAAACTGCATCGCGCAGGCTGCGGGAACCACCATCATGGAAGAGACAATGAGCGCCCCTGCTGTCCTGGCAGCGACAGAAACCGTCACAGCGATTAAAACGGTAAAGAGGAAGTTCACCGCCTTTACCGGCACTCCGGCCATCCTGGCGCTCTGTTCATCTAAAGATATGTAAAACAATTCTTTGTACATCAGCAGAAACAAAAGCAGAACCGTTATGCTGACGGCAGTCACCAGAGCCAGCTCCGTGTCACTGACTGCCACAATACTTCCAAACAGAAAACTGTTAAAATCAGCCGCATTCTTTACAAATCCCGACAGGACGCCTGCCAGGCCAATCCCGGCGGACATGACAACAGCGATGGACATCTCTGAAAATCTGGGAAGCTTCCTGCGTATCGCTTCGATTCCAATGGCAGCAATCACACAGGCGGCCGCAGCCGTCAGGACAGGATTCAGCCCCAGGATCAGTCCGGCCGCTACCCCTGCCAGCGATGTGTGGGACAGGGCATCCCCAATCATGGACAGACGCCTGCATACCATCACCATCCCGATACACGGGATGACGGCCGCCAGAAGAATGCCTACAAGGAAAGCCCGCTGCATAAACGCATATTTAAAGATCTCCATAACACGCCTCCTTCTGTCCTGCCCGGACCTGTTTCATTGTACCCTCTTCTAAAAACCAGATATCATCCGCATAAGCTTCCAGCCGTTTCCGGTCATGAGTGATAATCCATATGGTCACCCCCTGCTCCCGGTTAATCCGGCAGAGAAGCTGGTAAAACAGCATGGTACTGTTCTCGTCCATACCGGAGGCTGGTTCATCCAGCAGCAGAAGTCCGGGCTCATTCACCAGAGCTTTTGCCAGCAAGACTCTCTGCTGCTGCCCTCCGGACAGACGGCCGATCAGCCTTTTTGCAAACGCTTCCATCCCAACCTTTTCCAGCGCACATCGGACCTGCTCCTTCTCCTTTTTCCCTGCAAACCGGAATCTTCCAATCTGGGCGTATAAATTTGCCTGGACGATCTCCTCCACGGAGGCCGGAAAGTTCTGACAGGATGCCATGCCGTTCTGGGAAACACAGCTGACCTTCTGCCAGTTTTTAAACTGCCGGATCTCCCGTCCCAGAAGTTCGATCCGGCCGTTCTGTCCATTTAACGGAAGTTCCCCCAGCATAAGCTTTAGCAGGGTGCTTTTTCCTGCCCCATTAGGGCCCAGCAGAACCGCAAACCGGCCTTCGGGAACGGTAAAATTTATGTTTTTTAATATCCTGGTATTTCCGTAGGAAAAATCCAGTCCTTTCACTGCAATGGCATCCATTCTCTCTTCTCCTGTTCCTGTCTTTATTCCTGTCCTTATTGCGGTCTTTATTGAAGCGCTGCTTCCAGCTGCTTTAAGTTATCTTCCATTACGGAGAAGTAGTCCGCTCCTCCTTTTATCTCCTCGTCGCTTAATCCCTCTAACGGATTTAAAACCCGGATCCCGGCTCCAGTTTCCCTCGCAATTGTCTCCGCCACCTTCGGGCTTGCCAGTTCTTCAAAAAAGATGACCCTGACGTGATTCTCTTTTACATAATCAATGATTTCCGCCATCCTTGCCGGATCCGGTTCAGAATCAGGGGACAGTCCCTCGATGCCCATCTGGGTCAGCCCATAAGCATCGCAGAGATAACCAAAGGCCTCATGGGACACCACAATACTCTTATTGGGCAGGGCAGACAGCGTATCCTTATATTTCCGGTCCAGCTTATCAAACGCTGCAGCATAGGTCTTGTAATTTTCTTCATAGTAATCCTTGTTGTCCGGATCTGCTTTGACATAAGCATCTTTTATGTTTTCCATTTCTTTCTTCGCGTTCTCCGGACTGAGCCATACATGGGGATCGAACTGACCGTGGCCTTCCCGGAGTGTAAGTCCGCTGGAGGCTTCCGCCACGATCAGGTTCCTGGTTTCCAGGCTGGCCAGCACATCATCGGCCCAATGCTCCAGCCCCGCCCCGCTGTAGACAAAGAGGTCCGCCTCCTCCAGATTCCTGATATCGGATACAGCCGGTTCCCAGTCATGTGGTTCTGTGCCGGCCGTAACCATGTTCGTCACCTCCGCTTTATCTCCGCCAATTTTAACAGCAAAATCAAACATGGGATAAAAGCTTGCCATTACCTTCAGTTTCCCGCAGTCTGTATCCTTTCCTTCACGTTCACTTACTGCAGTCGTTTGAACCGGCTCTCCATCAGCGCCCCCGGGTGCGGCGGTCTTTCCGGAGCAGCCGGAAAGCAAAGCAGCAGAAACGAGCGCCGGCACGACCAGCCGGCAAAATGTAAAATTTAGTTTTTTTTTCATTATGATACTCCTCCTGACATGTGTTTTTATAGTGATATCAAATAAATGCGGACACAAAAAACAAGGCAGATTTCCAGCCTCAATACACCACTCCCTGACAGGACGTCCTGACTCACAAGACGCACTGTCTCAAAGGGCATTGGTTATATGGATAGAAAACAGCCTTGTCAGAAGGAAGTTTCAATTATCTAAACGGATTTTCAAGCTGACCAAAGAAACCGGGCACAAAGAGCGTCCGGACTGGTAAGATAATAAGAGTTTCTGAGTAATCATATATGTAAAGATAACGACCGCTCCTGTGCCTGCCGCTTCTGTTATCAAGCGGATTGTGGCAGCGCAGGCATGAAGCTCCGCGCAGACAGGGCAGTCCTCACCTGTACAATCATGTTCCGTATGGGTAACGATAAAAAAGCCGGAGAGAAGCAGCACCGCGGTCACAAGGAACGCTGCCAGGAATGCACAGATTCTTTTTTGTTTTATAGAACAGTTCACTTCGTCTCCTCCTTTCTGCTGCAGATTCTTCTGCCGTCATAAATCACTTTTTATGCCAGAATGCCGATCTTTGCAGCTTTCACAATAGCCATACAGGATTGTATGCTGCTGATCCAGTTCAAATCCATGTTCCTCATAAATATGGTCCAGAAAAGCTTTCATTTTAGAACATTCGAGAGGAATAAAACGGCCGCAGCCCAGGCATACCAGTTTCCCCTGCTTGTTCAAGTCCTCTTTGTCCACAAAACAGTAGCGGACTTTGGCTCCATCTTCCGTTGGAAGCCTGATCATCTTTCCATCATCGACCATGCGTTCCAATACCCGGTATACGGTTGTCTGTCCGACAGCCACCCCGTCCTCTTTTAGACAGTCCATAATCTGGTCCACCGTCAGAAAGCGTGACTTCTGTTTTTTCAGACAATCTAATATGATTTCCTGTTGTTTTGTCTTGTATCTGCCTCGTTCTGCCATATGGGCGCTCCTGAATTTGAAAATGATTTTTATTTTTATATTATAACAATTTCCCGGTTCTTGTCAAGAGATCAATTTTTTCGCATCCTAATGACCGCAGAAAAGCAGGGAGGAGAAGCGGGTTTGATTCCGCTTCCTCTCCCTGCCTCTTAAATCAAAGCTAATTCAAGGATTCACAGTGTCACTCTTCTCACCCATACCATCATCTCTCCGGCGCTTCGGTTGGCCCAGCTGTAGTAGGGAATCCACAAGAGCTTCTTTTCATCATACTTCTCATTCTTTTCATCAAAGTACAGAGGGATACCTTCCTCCTCTCTGATCTTTCGTCCCACAGATTCCAGGACAACCACGCCTCCCAGCAAATCCTTTCTGTATTCTTCTTTAAATACCGTTTCCTCGGGGATCTCGATGCAGTGCAGGTCAGGACCGTTGTCCGCCTCTTCCAGGCAGTACACCACTGGTCCGCGCATCACTGCGGTTTTCCCCATATTATCCCTGACCCTGGGATTAGACCGCACCAGACGGGCTTCCAGCTTCATAACAAAGACAATTTCATGCCGTCCTTTCCAGCAGCGCTTCAGATAGAGGTATCCGGCTTCTGTCCGGTATCCCACAGGTTCTCCATCTACAAGGATATCAAACTGCCTGCACCACCCAGGCAAATGCAGTGCGATTTCCCATTCCCTGCCGCTTTCGCATTCGGTCACAAGCTTCACGTTTCCCGTCCATGGGTATCCTGTTTCCATATGGATATGGGCAGCTTCTTCTCCTGAAAATACCTCCGTCTCACTGCCGATAAACAGATTGACATACAGCCTGTCTTCGCTCTGCGTATAAATATAAGCTCCCACAGACTCCACCAGACGTGCCAGATTCGGCGGGCAGCAGGCGCATGCAAACCATTTCTGCCGTTCTACCTTTACATGGCGGAATGCCTGCACCTCCTCATCCTTCTTCGGATATACCTCCAATGGATTCACATAGAAAAAGCTTTTTCCATCCAATGCCATACCGCTGATCGTACCGTTATACAGCAGACGCTCCATAACATCAGCGTACTCCCCGCGCTGCTCCATCTGCAGCATGCGGCAGGCAAAAAACACCATTCCCACAGAGGCACACGTCTCACCATACATTAAGTCTCCCGGCAGATCGTAGTCAATTGTAAAGGCCTCTCCATACGCGGAAGAACCAATCGCACCGGTAATGTACATACGCCTGTTGACAATACTGTCCCACATGGCTTTACACGCTTCATAGAGGGTGTCATCCAGTGTTTCCCTCGCCACATCTGCCATACCCGAATATAAATATACGGCGCGTACCGCATGGCCTGCTGCATCCTTCATTTCTCTGACCGGTGCCCCTGCCTGATAGTAATGGAACTGAAAGAAGCTGTCCTTCCATGGGTATTCATTGTGGTACGTTTCGATCTCCTTTTCAAAACAGCAGGGCTGTTTCCCCCGCTCATCAATAAAATATTTGGCGAGTCTTAAATGCTTTTCGTTCTTCGTAATTTCGTACAGCCTCATCAGCGCCATCTCAATCACTTCATGACCGGGATAAGAATGAAGCTTGCCTTCCTCCGGGCCAAATACCGTATCGATATAATCCACAAACCGGATCATTGCGTTTAAAAAACGGTCCTTGCCCGTCACACGGCAGTAAGCGACAGCCGCCTCCAGCATATGTCCCGCACAGTAAAGCTCGTGATGACGCATGACGTTGGTCCAGCGCTTCTCCAGGCCGTTGATGGAGTAATAAGTTCCAATATATCCGTCAGGCTGCTGTGACATGATAATCAAATCCACTGTATCGTCGATCTTTTTCTCCAGTTCCTCATCGGGATGCCATTCCAGGGAATAGGAAGCAGCTTCTATCCATTTTGCAACATCACTGTCCTGGAAAACCCGGCCGTCAAATTCCGCATCCATCAGGCCGGCCGCCACCTTGAAGTTCCGGATGCAGTGGCTGGGCTCTATATCCGGAAGTTCATCGTTTAGAGCTTTCCACTGATATGGGATCATCTGGGTCCTTGTCACTTCCATAATCGGCTTCCAGAAGGAATCCTCCACCACAACCGATGCAACGGCCTTTGTAAAATGCTTTTGATTCATATCTTAGTCCATCCTTTATTGTTTGTCTTTTTTCGCCGTGCTGCCCCTTTATCTATATCTGATCAAACTCCCTGCGGCAGTCCTCTATAAACGACTCCACATGGTCGACCGAAAACAGATAGCAGTCTTTTATCTCCCCGGATCTGATCCGCTCTGCCATCTTACCCAGCCGCACAAGCGATTTTTCCGCCATGGCCTGGTTTCGCTCCGAAGGAGTCTTTCTCTGAATCAGAAGCCGGATATATGCCTCATATTCTTCCTGATGAAGCAAAACCCATACCTTCATATCCCCATAACGCCGGATAATATCTTCGTAATCTTCCGGCCTCATCCTGTTTTCCAGCAATTTCACGTTCCCGAGCGCCTGTTCGATCAGATGCAGGGATTCCTCGTGCAGTTCCCGGTGCATCCGGAGTATCTTACTGCCCGGCCTGATCAGGAGATCGTAAATATTCTGCTTGTTTTCCGGAGTTGGACACCAGTGAATCAGCGCTTTTCCGTAATTAAACAGCCGTGACTCCAGGTGCGAAAAGTTTGGAATATGAGAATGGTCATTGGTCCTCACACCAAATTCAAAAAAGACTTTTCTTACCACTTCATACGACTTTCGCAGGGCAGAAGCCAGTATCAGTTCAGATTCCTCGTCTGTAATTCCGTATTTTCCGGCGATCCATTCCTTCCACGCCACCTCGGGATCCCTGTCCGCCTGGTCAGAAAGCTGCAGCAGATAATACAAATTAATCTCATTGGGAGAACCCAGAAGGCTCTGTCCATCCCAGATGGGCCGTACCGTAATCCGTTTTAAATTAGCGGTCGCCTCCATGGCATCATGGACAGTTGCCTCCATGGCCTCCGGAAAACAGCAGGGCACCAGGGAAAGGCCGTGGTATTCCATGCCGCAGCAGAAGCAGAGGCCATGGTTCATGTGAGGAAGCCGTTTGATCAGTGCCGGCGCAGGCAGTGCCGGGTTAAAGTCTCCCGTCGTATAGTTATGCTCCAACAGGATCGGCAGATCTGCCGGGAAATCTTTCAGTGCCTCATACAGAATTTCTTCCTGGTAAGGAAACCACACATGAGTCAGCAGCGTAAAGCTCTTTCCACAGTCTCTGCAGGCTGTGGACACCGCCTGAAGCATCATGCGCAGATGATCACCGAAGCTTAAATAGGGGTAGGACTGCCCCTCCTGCTTCATAACCAGTTCCGGATGTTCACGTAAGGTCTTTTCATTAAAATCCAGACCATAATTCATGCAGCCAAAGAAATTATTATAGTGCAGCAGATTCTTTGATTCAAAAAAGTACATGGCAAGTTCATCCAGCTCCGGAAAGCGTTTAAAGATGCCGCAGGCCGCATCGTAAAGGAGTTCCCAGAAGAGGCCGTTGTTTAAATTTCTCACCTGTGGATATCTCTCCAGCAGACACTCTAACGGCGCATAGTCTCCCATCATATATGATACTTTTTTTCCATTCTTTTTGCATATACGGACGGCTTCGTCTATAAATGCATTCGTCTTTGTATCAATTTCAATTCCATTGTCCGGGTACTTTGAAAGCTCCGCATGGTTGAAAAAGTACCCGCTGTGCAGCTGTACCCAGTCAAACCGGCTTCCGGCACGCTTCGCAAAATCGAAGTACTTCTCCAGTTCCCCGATATCTCCCGCCGCCGCGTGAGCCTTTCCAGTATCTGCAAACAGAAGAAGCATTTTTTCCATGTTTCTGCTTTCAAATGAATTCCAGCGCGGGAACATATTATTTGTTATTGTATCGTTCATTTTTTATCCTTTCAAACCTGTTGTCGCAACACCTTCGACAAAATATTTCTGGGCAGCAAAGAAAATGATAACACAGGGCAGTATGGCAATCAGTGAAAGCGCCATAATCGGCCCCCACGAGATTCCGCTGGAACTGTCCATACACATCCTCAGCCCCTGCATAACCGTATATTTATTAACACTATTGATAAAAATCAATGGATTAAAGTAATCATTCCAGGTCCAGATGAACTGAAAGATTGCCATGGAAAACAGGCATGGCTTCGCCAGCGGCAGTATCATATACACAAAGATCCCAAATGTAGAGCACCCATCCATAAATGCGGATTCATCAATATCTTTGGGAATCCCCCTGATAAACTGAACCATGGAGAAGATAAAAAACGGGTAACAGGCAAACAGGGACAGCGCATAAAACGGTACATAAGTATTCAGCCAGCCCATCTGCCGGAACATGATATAACGAGGAACGATGACCACTGCGTTGGGAAGCATCATGGTTGAGAGCATGGCTCCGAACAACAGGCCGTGCCCTTTAAACTTAAACCTTGCAAATCCATATGCCACCAGCGAAGAAGAAATCACGGTAAACAGCACAACAGGAACGACAAGGATACCGGAATTCTTCATAAAGTGGCCAAACGTGTACGTCCCTACGCCTTTCCAGCCGTTTATGTAACTGTCAAACGAGATACTTTTAGGAATCAGACTCATGGAAGTCATCAGTTCCTGATTCGTCTTAAATGATGCGGACAGCATGAATAAAAGGGGATAGATAAAGACAATTCCCAGAGCAGTCAGCACCAGATAGGATATGGTTTTCAGCACAATTTTTCTGATTTTAGCTATTTTCCGGTTCATCATCAGCCCTCCTCATCGCCGTAAAAGGTCCATTTCGCACTGGTCGAAAAGATAAATACAGTAAAGATTATAATTATGATAAACATAATCCAGGAAATTGCAGATGCATACCCCATTTTACGATAGGTAAATGCATTCTGGTACAGCGTCATCGCCAGGACCTGTGTCTTTTTCACCGGACCGCCGCCTGTAATGACCGCCGGAGCCGTATACTCCTGAAACGCGTTGATCATCTGCATAATAATGTTAAACAGCGTCATGGGACTGATCATGGGAATCGTAATTTTAAAGAAGGAGCGCACCGGCCCGGCACCGTCAATCTTCGCTGCCTCATAAAGTGACTGGGGAACCTGTTTTAACGCCGCCAGAAAAAACAGCATGGAGGATCCGAACTGCCAGACCGACAGCATACTTATAGTGGTCAGTGCGATTTTCGGGTCTGTCAGAAATCCAATGCTTTTAATTCCAAGCCTGTTTAAAAATACATTGACAACTCCGTTTAAATCAAATAAATGTCTCCATAAAATGGCAATCGCCACGCTTCCTCCCAGAATGGAGGGCAGATAGTAGATCGTTCTGAAAAGCCCGATTCCTTTCAGAGCCTGATTTAAAAGCATTGCAATAATCAGCGCACTGATGAGCTTCATCGGCACCGACATAAAGACAAATTTAAAGGTAACGGCCAGAGAATTTTTCACTTCCCGGTCCTTTGTAAAAATCTGAAGATAATTGGCCAGTCCAACAAAATCATATTGGCTGCCAAAGCTGTAGTCTGTAAACGAGTAATACAGTGACATGGCGATCGGATACAACTGGAAAATCAGGAATCCGATAATCCAGGGAAGCAGATACAAGTATCCCTGGTTGTTTCTCCGTTCCAGCATTGTTCCCTGTTTCTTGTTCTTCATCAGTGGTCCCCTTCCCCTTCAAAAATATGAATTCCTAAAATCCTTTCCGCATTCTCGTAACAGATCATCCTTCTTTCCCTGTCCGAAAGTGCTTCATACAGAACCCCGTGTACATACATGGCCGGATTATTAATGGGATAATCCGTTCCAAATAAAAACCGTTCCGCGCCCAGCCTGCGTACACTGTATGCCAGAATCCCCAGTCTGGCCAGGCCTGTTCCCGATAAATCCAGATAAAGATTATCATACCGTCTCATCCGCTCCAGGCGCTGTTCCACGCGTGGTTTTTCACCCGGATGTGCTGCTACAAACGTCAGTTTGGGGTGGCGTTCTACCATTCGGTCAGCATCGTCGTCATCTGTTGAATGGTAACTAACCACCATGCCGTACGCCTCAGCCGCCTGGAGAATTTTATCCATTGCCCCGCTTGAATAGCTGTAACCGCCATGAGCATAAGGCACCAGTTCCCCGATCAGTCTCACACCGTGTTCTGCCATGTATTCGATTTCTTCAATGGATTCCCGGACAAATTCCGGATGGATATGAAAGCCTGGCGTATAGAATCCGTCCGACATGTTTTTAAGCCCGAGTGCTGACCGGTTCAGTTCTTTAAGATCATGGAAGGATCCCTTCCAGACTGTGTTTCCCCCTCCAATTACAGATCCGCATACATGACTGATGCCGGCGCGTTCCATGTCACAGCGGATTTTATCCATAACATTCTTCCCTGATTCTGGTCCTGGTTCCAGATACATACCGGTATACTGACTTCCGGTTAAATACGGATGCATATGAAAATCAATCAGATTCATTGACACATTCCCTTCTTCGTATCCCGAAAGGCCAGGATTTGTTCATGGCCTCCGGGACACACTTTGCCGCTCTTTTTCTGCTGCAATTTTGACTGTTCTGCTGCGGTTATGGTTTCAGCTTCTCCACGATTTCCGTTAAATTGGCCATGAGTTCATCTGCCGCTTCCTCCGGGCTGATCGTGTCATAGCAGAGTTCCTGCATCAGCGGGAAGAGATATCCGTAAACCTCAGAATTTTCATTGACAGGAGGAACTGCACCGTCGGTTTTTTCCAGAGCCAGAGTGATCGCCTTGTTGACTACAGGATTTAAGAGATTCTCCTTTTCCAGCTGAAGGCGTCCAATCTCTGTCGGAGGGACTCCGCGGCAGTCGCTTAAGATACGGATCGCATCTTCATCTGTATACAGCCACTGCATAAACTTTAAAGCCTCCTCCCGGTTTGGCCCTTCTGATACCATAAATAACTGGGAAGGCTGAGTAATTACCCCTGTTTCCTTCGCGTCCGGATCAATCGGGATATTTATCACATCCAGTACCATTCCGCCGCTGGTATCCAGATTAATAATGGAGGAAGATCCTCTGTAAGAACATGCGATTTCATTGTTCAGCAGTTTCTTGTTGGCATCCTTGTCCCCATTGTAGGCAAATGCCGTATCCATCGGCTCTGCAATTCCTTCTTTATAAAGGCTCTGAAGAAGAGTAAACGCCTTCACCAGCGCATCTCTGTCTGAAACCACCTCATAATCCTCGGAAATAGTCCAGTAACCGCTCAGCTGCCGCACATAAGACCTCATAAAATGGTTACAGTCATCATCAGAAAGTGTAATCATATAATAATCCGGATCAGCGGCATGAATCTGTTTTCCATATTCCAGGAACTCATCCCATGTCATATTGTCCGGCAGTTCAACTCCAGCGGCATCGGTAACGGTCTTATTTACCACCAGATTATAGGAGCTGACACCGGATGGCACTGCGACTGTACTTCCATCGTGCGCTTTACAAAAACTGTCTAAAAATCCCTGATCGAACACATCAAGCTTGAAGGTATCCTGCTGATCCAGTTTTACAAACGAATCCGGAAATGCCGCCTGATACTCCGCCGCAGCCGTTGCAATCGTCTGCATGATGTCCGGCTGGGTTCCGCCGGCAAGCTGGGTCAGAATCTTATCATTGTATCCGTCGTACCCCTGATACTCAGCTTCGATCTTTACATTCGGATTTATTTTCTGGTATTCCTCGATAGCCTTTAACGTTGCCGTATGGCGGTCATCTCCTCCCCACCATGCGAAACGCAGCGTTACTGATTCCCCCTTTTTATCATCTGCCGTCTGCTCCTGCTGTGTGGAAGCCGTTTCCCCGGAAGCTTCCGCAGAAGGAGCCGCCGTATCTGACGGCTGGCTGCTGTTTCCTCCGCATCCCCCAAGGACAAACGCAAGACAGGCCGCTGCAAACACCCATTTCATCTTTCTCATAATTTTTCTCCTTTTGACATAATTGTGGTGTAAATATTCCAATCGCGCAATTTGGACTTTACTTTATTTTACACAAAAGCTTCGATAACTCTAAACTTTTGCATAAGTTTTATGATCTAATTATATATTTTATATACTTTATGCACAACCGTTTTTACTCTATATAAGGTGTAAATATCTTATATATTCTTTATTTTTCATTTATTTTACAAAAAATTCCTGATATACTTTATATGGAAACTTTTCATCAAAAGGAGGGATTTCATGCATCATCTCATGCTTCCATGCAGCCGGCCGCTGACTTTTCTTTCCTGTGGACAGCTGGTTAAAAATAAGAATTTTTTACACCCAAAACGATGTCTTGATTCATTCGTTCTGATTTATATCCTGAAAGGAACCTTGAATATTTCCCAGTATGGTGTCCAGTACAGACTGGAACCCAATCAGTTCATTCTGCTGCACGCGGAGACCGAACACTATGGCTGGCAGGAATCATCGGAATATCTGCATTATTACTGGGTTCATTTTCATGTTCCGGAACCTCCCGTCTATATCAATCAGACGGAGTATCCTTCAGAAATCAGCCAGGCACTGCCTGAAAAATACATTGTGCCTGAAACCGGTACGCTCACACATGGCAAACGGGTTCCCCTCCTGTTTTCCCAGCTTCTCGACATATCCATGAGACGGTACCCCGCTTCCGAATATCTGCTGCACTACTCTCTAACCGCCCTGCTGTTAGAACTGGCCGGGGAGTTTTCCTCCCGCCTTCTGGCACCGAAGGAGGATCCTCTCCACATCTACAGAATTCAGGACTGGATTCGACGCAACTTTCAACAGGCCATAACGGTTGCCCAGATTGCAGAAATTTTCCATTACAATCCGGATTACCTTTCCAGCAGTTATAAGAAGCTGACCGGTACCACCCTGACCCAGTATATCAATTCCGTAAGAATCGAGTCTGCAAAAAATCTGCTGACTTCCACAGACTTTACCTTAAAGGAAATCGCCTTTTACTGCGGCTTTTTTGATGAAAAGTACTTTTTTAAGGTTTTTAAACAGTATGAGGATATGACTCCCTCGGAATTTAAAGGGGCGTTTTTTAAGAAAAAAGAAGTATCCCAGTAAAAAGGAGAATATGATTCTCTCAGATATAACTACGATCATCAGATCACGATTTTCTTACCAGCCTAATTATATTTCTCCCCTGCAGCATCGGGAACTGGGAAAATCATTTTCTGAAATCCTGCTTTCGCAGCGAATGGAGCGGGCCGTAATTCTTTTGAAAGGCACCAGCCTTGCAATCAATGAGGTTGCTTTAATGCTGGGATACCGTAACAGCAGTCATTTTTATATGGCATTTCGTGAGTATTATGGTGTTTCTCCTCGGGAATATATCCAATACTTATCTAAACAGTATTTGTTGGCATACCTCTATTATCGCGTAGCCATGACGGCATAAACGGCTGCAAGTTCCGCAGGTCTTTCCTTTTACTGTCTTTTTCCGCTAAACCAATAGAGACAAGCAGCATTTCATGGTATGCACGAAATACAGCCTGTCTCTTTGTAATATTTTAATTCTGCCAAATATCTATTTTAAACAAACTTCTAACACATAAGAATTGCGTTACAAGATTAAATCTTAAGCGCAGTCCTGTAAGCAGTATGGAATGCATCAAAAATTTTACCTGCTTTGACAGCATCACCTACGAGGTAGACTTCCTTTCCTCTCTCCTTTAATTCATGGTATAACTCCTGTTTTGCTCTTAACCCGATTGCCAATACTACGGTATCTGCATCCAGTTTCTCAAAATCATGCGGACCCTGTACCGTAACACCATGATCTTCAACAGCAATCAAACGCGTGTTGGTCATAATCTGCATATTGGTTTTTTCAATCCGTTCACTGTAAGCAAGAAAGTCTGTGGTTGCGACGCCATTCATGATCTGCGGCAGCATTTCCACCAGAGTTACATCATGACCCTTTTCTGCCAGATCGAGAGCTGTTTCTGAACCAATCAAGCCTCCTCCTATGATAACAATCCGCTTTCCAAGCTTCTCCTCATGATCAATTGCGGTCAGCGCATCTATGGCAATCGTTTTATCGATACCGGGAACCTGGGGAATTACAGGTTCACTGCCTGTCGCACAGACAACTGCCTCATATAATTCTAAACTGCGGACCAGAAAAAAGAAGAAGAGCGGGGGAAATCCTGAGCATCTGCGGGGAACCTGTTTTACATATGCATTTTCTGCTGAATGGAATCGTAAAGGTATATACAAACAGCTCCGACGGATTCGTCCGTCTGCTTGGTTACCACCGCCAAAATACCCTTTTTGTCTTAGACGGCTTCTGCGAAGGGAAACCTGCCATTGTAACTACCCAGGCTGTCACGGATATTACCACCGTTACCGTGACACGGCAGTCCCTGCTTCGTATGTGTGAGGCGAATCCCGCTTTTGGCCTTGATCTGGCATCTTATGTCGGTGATGTCTTAAGACTCATGTGCTTTGACGCAGAAAATCAGAGTGTATCGGATGTAACAACGCGCCTGATCAACTTTATTTTTCTATACATGAAAAGTGAAGACTACTGTCAGACCCAATGCATTCCAATGTCTTATGAGAACCTGGCCTCCGCAGTCAATGCCTCCCGCATCCAGATAGCACGAATCTGCTCCAAAATGAAACGATTGGGAGTTATTGACGTTGGGAGGCGGTGTATTACAATTAAGAATCCGAATGCACTATATGACTTTACAAAATGAAGGAAATGAAAAAAGAGAGACACAATACAGATATTTGCAGCGAAAGCATCGATTCTTACAATGGAAAGTGAGCCCTTTTCTCCAGATCAAAGAAAACGGCTCACTTTTAAAATTCACTTTATACAAACTTTACCCCTTCAGTCCCTCAAATGCTATCCCTCGAGTAATCTGCTTTTCAAAAAATAAATACACCACAATATAGGGATCATTGCACAGAGCGTCCAACATTTCTTCTATCGATTTTATATCATAGTGTCATCAGACAGAGCAGCCCGCAAATTAACTATACTCACCTTCTTCCAGCTAAGATAATAAGCCAGCGCCACAAAGCCGGCAATCATGAAAAGAAATGCCAGAACAGGTATAACCGGTGCCTCTTTGATAAAAATCACTGGTTCCAAATAGCTGATTTTTATCATGTATCCAGTCATAAGAACCGTCAGCGGTATTGTAATAAGAACCGGTCGTCCCGCAATCACCAGCGCTTCAATACAAAACAGTTTTCTCAGGCCGCCAGGAGTCATACCTATGGACATATACCGTGCAAACTCACGATTTCTCTGGCGCACAAATCCCAATGTATTGGAGAATAGATTACCAATACCAATAAGTGCAAGCAGGACACAAAAACCGCCCAGAACAGTCATCATCCCATGAATCATATGATCATTATCTATTTTTTTCTGTATCCGGTTCTCAATAAGGACTTCATATTCCGGATTAAGGATTTCCTGAAGTTCCTCCTTTATCCGGTTCAACGCTTCCAATGAGGTAGTATCATCGGCAAGAATACGGATATAAAAATCCTCTTCCTCTCCCCCTATCTGTCCTCTGATCTGTTTCCATAAAGACACCGGAAGGAAGTGTACCAGTTCATACAGGTCCAGACTCCCATACTCTTCCCGCAGTTCGGGAACTTCCCGGGTATACGCAAGTACCGGGACTTCAGCCGTCAGTTCTTCCCGGGCCGCCTGTCTTAAAACACTTGTTTTCTGCTGTCCCGTCAGATAATCATGGGAGTCACGGTTTCTAAAATCCGGATCGGTAACATCATCGATCTGATTCCGGACCACGGCACCATCCAGTCGTGGAGCAGCCCCAATCATCCCACAGTATTCCAGAAAGCTGGAATCATCCAATATAACAAGAGGCGCATTGACGAGCCAGCCCTCTTCGGTTTTCGTAACATAGTTTTCAGGTGCATGCATAAAACCGCCTAGAGCCGCCATTTCACTGCTTATTTCATCTTCGGTAACAATCCGCTTCGCAGCCGCTTTCTGGTATACTGCACTGTCTGCCACACCGGACAATGCCTGTATCTCCTCTGCCTTTTCAAAGGAGTCTATACCGGCATCCTGTACCGTAACCATAATGTCCCAGACATTCTGGTATCCCTCAAAGTAGGTCATTCTCTGACTGACGCCCGTAAGAGTAAAAAAGCACTGCATAAGGGTAAATGCCAAAAAAGACAGAACCAGGGACAGTGTCGTTGTCCGCAATGCCTTTCTTTGTGCTTTCAGCGCATTTCCGGCAAGTTCCCCTTCCACACCAAATAAAAGCGGTAAAATCCGGATTTTCTTCTTTTTCTTTAACTGTAGTTCCCCTGTGTTCCTGATTGCTTCCAGCGGAGTTAACCTGCTCATTTTCTTTGCCGGCATCCATGCAGAAATCCAAACAGTTAAAATAGTAATTAGAAACGTAAATACCAAAACCCAAGGGTGATACTGCCAGACAGCTTCCTGCCGTCCTGCTGTATCACCTGCCAGTACATTGGTCTGCCCAATTATCCAGACACTGATCAGAATTCCCAGCAAATTGCCGGCTATGACCGGTATCACGCAAAGCATGGCAGCCTCCTGTAACAGACAGATTCGGATCTGCCCCGGCGTTGCTCCGATACTTGAAAAAATGCCAATCTGATGTATCCTCGCATACATAGATACCGCAAAAGAGTGATTGATGATCATGATCAGTGAAAAACAGGCCAGCACTGTTGTCCCCAGTAAGAATGGAAAAATCAATCGCGGTGCCGGATCCATTGGATCACGAATCAAATACATACTCAAGAGGCTGTGGTGGTAAGAAACTGCCTCCTGAGAAATTCCTGCCAGTTCCGCAATCTTAGGCATATCCGTGAGGATCGTCCTCCTGTTGTGCAGGCAGATATCGATTACCGCTTCCTGTCCGTCAGACAGTTTTTCATTGACAGACGCCGTTTTTACATTGGCGAAATTTCGTATCGACTCCAGCTGTTTTGTATCTATTTCCCCGACGATCCGCCCCTGCCATATGCCCTCCTCTGCTCCCAGCCTTTCTATCTCGTAAATCCAGAAATTATAAAATAAGCTGCAAAGCAAAGAAAGCAGCAAGGCGGAAATAAAAGCGGCAGCCATCACCGTTACACTGGAAGCACGGTTGTGTTTTATATACCCCGCAGAATAGTCTTTCCACATAGCCGTTACCCCCTCTGCTTCCGGTCACTGACGATATGGCCGTCCTCTAACGTTACGATACGGTTTGCCTCCATTGCGACTTTTTCATCATGTGTAATCAGTATGATCGTCTGTTTCAGATTTCGGTTGGACAGCTTCAGCATGTCAATAATTTCCCTGGAATTCTTTTGATCCAGATTACCCGTAGGCTCGTCGGCCAGAAGCAGCGCCGGACGATAGACTAAGGATCTGGCGATTGCGGCTCTCTGCTGCTGTCCCCCGGACAGCTCACCCGGCAGGGATTCCAGCTTATCTTCAATGCCCAGAGAGCTTACAATCTGGTTAAAAAATTCCTGGTTCACGCTCTTTTTGTCCAGAAGAAGCGGCATAAGGATATTTTTTCGGACAGTCAATGTGGGAATCAGATTATAGAATTGGTAAACCAGCCCCACTTTCCGGCGGCGGAAAATGGCTGCCTGTTTCTGATTCAAGGCAGATAGATCCATCCCATCTATCATTACGTTTCCAGAAGTTGGTTTGTCCACACCTCCAAGGATATGAAGCAGTGTTGATTTTCCGGAACCGGAAGCCCCCACAATTGCTAAAAACTCGCCTCTTTCAACGGAAAGGTCAATTCCGTCGAGCGCAGTCACCTGGTTAAGCCCTTTTCCGTATATCTTGCCGATTCCTTCACATTTTAACAGTTCCATTTGACTATCTCCTCTCCTGCTATGGAATGTACTGCTTACTCTTTTATTATAGCAGCGGAAGGTGACAACTCAGTGACTGTACATACGGATTTCAAAAAATGCGCCGCCCTCCGGCAAATTTCCGGCATGAACTACCCCGTTCTGCATCTCAATGATTGCTTTTGAAATGGACAGACCGATTCCAATACTGCCCTTTACAGCATTTTCTCCCCGGTAAAAACGCTCAAATAAATGAGGAATATCTTTTTTCTCAAATCCCTCCCCCTCATCCCAGATCCGGATCTGCACATACAGCGGATTCTGCTCATAGGAGCAATGGACCCTGGCCCCTGCCGGACTATGCTCCATACAATTTTTCAACAGATTCATGACCGCTTCCATCGTCCATTCCATATCCGCAGTAATGACAGCCTCTCCATGATCCGAAATATCCAGTTCAACATCAGAGAGAACCGATAATTCCTGCAGATTATCTGCTGCCAGAGTCAACATGGTAAACACGTCCAGTTTTACTTTTTCAAGCGTCAGTGTCCCGGTGTCAATGCGCGACAAAAGCAGCAGCGCTTCCTCTAAATGAGTCAGCCTTGCCACCTGTTTCCGAATCTGCCCCGCATACTCCAAATCACTTTTTTCTTCTATTAGCTGCGCGGATAATGAAATAGCCGTAATTGGCGTTTTTAGCTGATGGGCGATATTATATAAATTATCTGCATAATTATTCTTTGCTTCGAGCGCGGCGTCTCTGGTCTGATACAGAGTGGTTACTGTTTTATATATCTCATCCTGGAGCCGGGAATATTCACCTTCCCTGGCTGCAAGTAAAAGACCCTGCCTCCCCGTATTGACCTTTTCCAAATATTCTGTTAATGCTGAAATCTGTTCCCCCTCTTTTTTATGCCAATATAAAAATGCTGCCATAAATATCAAAAGACCGGTTCCTAAGCCTGCTGCGGCAATCAGATATCCAGTCTCCCACCGCCTGCCTGCAAAATCATCCGCACGATACCCGAAGCTTTCCAGGAAATCCCCATTATCCGACAATACTATTTTTTCCCTGTTTTCTTTCAGTGCTCCCATGAAGGCGTCTCTATCTGCTATGCGTTCTTCCGCAAGCATCTGGCAGAACCCGCTGAGCATTTGAAACTGAACCCTGCTGTAATACTTCAGCAGAAACACGGCGGAAAGCATAACGGAAAAGAGGCTGACAGATACAACCAGCAAAATTGTAACCACAATATTTTTTTTGCCGTTCATACGGTGTCCTCCATACGATACCCAAAGCTTCGTATTGTTTTTATGCACAGCGGCTGATGTAATTTCTCACGCAGCCGTTTCATCGTTACGGTCAGAGTATTATCATTGACATAACTTCCATTGCTGTCCCAGACCTCATGCAGGATCTGCTCCCTGCTTATGGTCTGGCCCTTATTTTTTAATAAAACTTCCAACAGCTGGTATTCCATCTGACTCAGCGTTATTTCCTCATCGCCGCAGAACACCGTCTTTTTACTGTGATTAAGTGAAATAAAATCACAGCTGAGAACCTGGTCTGATACAGTTCCGGCGCGCCGAAGCAGAGCCTGGATACGAGAGTATAATACCTCCAGTTCGAACGGTTTCACCACATAATCATCAGCCCCACAGCCAAAGCCGGCAACGATATCCTTCACATCTCCACGGGCAGTCAGAAAAATAATCGGCATGTCCTTCCATCGGAAACGGATAGAACGGCAGAGTACATCTCCCTGCCCATCCGGCATATTCCAGTCAATAAGGCACAAATCCGGTTTCTGCCTGCTTAGCATCTGTCTTGCCTCCGCGATCGAAGGAATGATAGAAACGATACAATCTCTTTGCTCTAAATATTCAGCAACGAGTGACGCAATATTCCGGTCATCTTCCACGTAATAAATATTTTCCATGATATTCCCTCTGGGTTTTAAGCTTCTGCCTGTTACATAGGTTTCAGGTTTTTATTCAATCGATCGACCATCCATAATATTCTCTTTTCCCGACCGGCATCTGTCTTTGCGTCAAAATATGCCCGTGTGTAAGTTTTCTTTACCGATAAAGACATCGCCTGAAAATTTGCATAAGCGGGCTCGTATGCTTTTAATAAACCAGACAAAAAGGCAATCTGCTCCTCTGTGACCGCCGGGGATTTGGGGGCATCCCACTGGCCGTTTTGCTTAGCTTCCGCTATTTTAGCCAGGCCATAATCGGTCATAAGACCCTGTTGTTCCAGTTTTTCTGCCAGCGCTTTATTTTTCTCCGACCATTTGCTGTTTTCCCTGCGCAGGGAAAAATACTTTTTATAGATTTTATCATCAATACTCTGCATCTGGCCATCAATCCAGCCAAAACAAAGGGCTTCTTCCAACGCTTCGCCTGCCTTAATCGTTTTGGGGCCGCCCGCCTTGCCAAAAAGCACCCAAATACCAGCTGTTGACATACAATTCTCCTGCAGCCAGCTGCGAAAATCCTTTCTTGTGGAAAATTTCATTACCTCGCTCATATCTCCTCCTGTGAACATCATCACCACTGTAAATCAATGCCCTGTCTACAAACTCTCAGCTCTGACATTAGCTCCTTCTGCCAAAGACTTTCAAAACAACCTTTTCCCGTCTGAAATATCAATTTCAAGCGCTTTCGCCCTGCCGGTCTGCTGATATGGATTGATTTTCTCCACGATACCATCATGCCGGAAAAGAGAGCCTGTGTTCTTAAACCAGAAGGTTACCCCCGCCTTGACACACTGCTCCCGGATGCTCAGCACCCACTCGTAATCGCACTCGCGCGCTTCCCTCCCCGTTTCGCCGCCAACGGTCACATGATCCACCCCATGAAGATATGCGGTCAGATCGATCGCTTCCAGAAGCGGAGCGCAGGCGATAAAACGCCGCTTCATCGGATAAGATAAAAACAGAGGAAGCCGGTAATCGGCAATCGCCTGGTTTTCCACTGTGCAGCCAATGTTCACATTGTCATAGCCCTCGCCCCAGTCGTCGGGCAGGGACACGGGGAACCGGTCGATCCGCTTGGTCAGAATCAAAAAATCAATATCCGTCCGCTCCCGGATCATGCCCCAGACCTCTTTCCTCCACTCGTCCGCTTCTGGCAGGAAAAAGTCGGTGGCAAAGCAGGTAGCGAGAATCTTATCCCCCTTGATGTTGTATTCACCCTTCTTATTTCTCCGGATGGGCCAGTTGAATTTATCTGTTTTCAGAATTGTATTCTGTCCACAGCGTTTTGCATATGGCCCATAAAAATAGCAGTTTGCACAGCCGTCACTTATTTGGTAACAACCTGTCCACGGTTCCCAGTTCATAGACAACCTCCTTTGTTCTAAGTAAAATAGCGGCGGCTTTGGTCTGCCAGGGCCGCCCTGTGCCAATTTCTTTCAAAAGATTGGAGCCATGCCAATAATTTTAGCATACTCCTGCTGCAGAAAAAAGCTCTCAAAAGTTACATGTTTGCCAATATCTATGACAACATTTGGATGAAGCACGGTTTCATAAAAGCTCTTAGAGGCGGATATATCCTTAACCGCTAAAAGCCCCTTGATCTTTCATATTTTCATTCCTCCTTCGAGGAAATTATATGATAAATTTCCATCCCGTTATAGTAAAAATCCGACATGGCATGAGCGTGTATTGAGGAAGGAACGTATCCCTCTCCGGAAACTCGGCATTATAATACTGAATATATTTTCTGAGTCTTATATGAAACGGCAGGATATTGAATTGCTTATCCTTCTGAAAAATCATCAGGTTTCCTCCTGGTACATGTTCACGGCCAGCGGTTTAGAAGCCACACATGCCATTCCAATTATACCAGGAAACTGCAGTCCTTGATAGTCTCTGTTGGATTTTCGGATTACTACTGCTATCGCTCGCGGCAGGCGTCTTCTTTTAGACCATACATCAGTTTAGCAGAGAAAATGAGGCACTTGATGCATGGCACTTGTGTATACAGAAGAATATACCGCAGAAGATTTTTATAAGCATCAGGATATCTCTATGAACTTAATACATAAGATAAAAGACTGTCAAACAAGGGGGCCTGCGCGGTTTATGCCGCATCATTTGCTGTTTTCTGGCCAAAAATAACAGGACATAAAACTAATTCGAACAGAAACCGCACATTCATCAGATACCGCACATTCCAGGCAGCAGTTTTTTATGAATTATCCATTACAATTATTTTTATAATAGACTATACGTCAGCCGATTCAGAGGATTCTGCCTGTGTAGCAAGAAAATGTGCTTTTGCTGCAGACAATTCTTTGTGAAAATGAATGGCCAGCCATGCGGTGACAATAGCCGAGAGAACGTCAGCAATCGGCTGGGCATAAAGTATCCCATCCAAGCCAAAAATTCCTGGAAGGAGTAAAATAACAGGTACAAAACAAATCCCCTGTCTGCATGCACCAAGGAAGCAGCCCTCCACTGCTTTCCCCATCACAAGGAACAGAAACGAATATACCGTGTAGAACCCAAAAAGGATAAAAGAAAGGCCGTTTGCCCGCAAAGCGAACGAACCGATACGAATCATCTCCATATCGCCTTTTGTAAACAAGGCCATAATCTGTGAAGAGAAAATCGCAGCAGCCAAACCAAACATCGCACAAAATATCGTAGACCAGAGAATCGAGGTTTTAATGGCTTCATGCAGGCGATCAAATTTCTTTGCACCATAGCTGAATCCGGCGATTGGCTGAAAGCCTTTCAAAAAACCGAATACAATCAGGCTCCCCATAGACATAATTTTCGTGAGCGGCCCCATCGCGGCCAGCGCGGAACCTCCGTATTCTTTCGCTGCATTGTTTATCATGCTGATTGAAAGGCTGGTCAATATCTGGAATAACAACGTGGGAATCCCGATTTTCAAAATTTCAGACATGATTTCTTTGGAACAGCAGCACTCTTTGATATGAAAACTGAAAATACTTTTTTTACGCAGGATATAGCCCATATAGACGATTGTGGAAACTAGTTGTGAAATGGCTGTTGCAATTGCTGCACCCGCAACGCCAAGATGCAGTCTATAGATAAAAATCGGGTCTAATATCACATTTAGTAAAGCACCTGCCATCAATGCACACATGGCAGTTTTAGCGGCTCCTTCGCTTGATACAATATTGTTCATCGTGACATTGAAGACGTTAAAAATTGAAAACGTAATATAGATACTGGTGTAGGCAGTTGCATAAGGCATAACACTTTCGATTGCGCCAAGCTGTTTTAAGATCGGTTTTAGGAAGATAATGGAACAAAGAATAAGGACTGCTCCAGTCAATACGCTGCTGTATAAGGCCGTACTGGCTACCTTGTTTGCAGTTTCTTTGTCTCTGCGCCCAAGTAACCTTGAAAGACAGGCGGCGGCTCCGTTACCAAACAGCAGGCCCAATCCTACGATAACCTGTCCGAGGGGAAACGCCACCGTGACAGCACCCATTTGATCGGTTCCAAGTCCTCCCACAAAGTAAGTGTCTGCCAGGTTGTACAGCGCATTAATCAGCATACCAATCATGGTTGGCAGCCCTAACGCCAGTAATGCTTTTGGAATCGGCATGCTCCCCAGCAGCGCTATTTTTTTGTCTGATTCATTCATCTGTTAGTTCTCCTTTCGCTTGACATAAGGCATAAAATATAGTAGTATAAATTATAGTAATTGATCAACTAGCAATTACACTACTATAATTTACACCATTTGTCAATAGAAACAGGAGGAAATCATGGCGACTATCGATTTAATTGTATTAGGGATATTAAAAAGGGAATCACTCAGCGCCTATGACATTCAGAAATTAGTTGAGTATCGCAATATCTCCAAATGGGTAAAAATCAGCACGCCCTCAATCTACAAAAAGGTGATACAGCTTGAAGAAAAAGGATTGATTAAAAGTAATATTGTTAAAGAGGGGAAAATGCCGGAGAAAGCAATTTATTCTCTTACAGATACCGGCGCAAAAGAATTTGAAAATCTAATGAATGAGATCGCGTCACAACCGATTCACTTTTTCCTGGATTTTAACGCCGTGATTGTAAATCTGCCCAGCCTTCCACCGGAAGGGCAGAAATTATGCCTGGAAAAAATCGAGGAAAATGTAAAAGCTTTAAAGACCTGTCTGGAAGAAAATCTATGCGAAAAAGAACGTGTACCGGAAATTCCGGAAACAGGTATGGCAGTTTTGCAGCAGCAGTATATACTGGCCCAAACAATCGAAACGTGGATTACTTCTCTAAAAGATAACAGTTTTTCTGCGATTTGAGAGCAGCCGCACGATTTCTTGAGGGATTTAACCGGAAGCTGCGGAAAGTCACGATAAGAAAAGGATCTTTCCCCCGATAATAGTCTGGGCACTGCCAGGACTGGGGAAAGATCCATTCACAGAAAAACCCCGGTTCAAAATCCTCGAACCGGGGTATGTCATCCAAATGACTGACTAGACCTCATCAATCGCCTTCCCAATATCATCTCTCATATACTTATTCCCAAATGTAATCCACTCCGTCGCCCGATACGCATTTTCCCGCGCCTGCTTTAAATTCTCGCCTTTCGCAGTCACGCCCAGCACACGTCCGCCGTTGGTCACGACCCGGCCTTCCTCGTCAAACTTTGTTCCGGCATGGAATACATAGTATCCGTCACGCCCCTTAAAATTCTCGAATCCGCTGATCGGATATCCTTTTTCGTAGTGCTCCGGATACCCGTCGGAAGCCAGCACAACGCAGACTGCCGCGTTATCCTCAAACTCCAGCTGAATCTGATCCAGCGTGCCGTCCACACAGGCCTCGAACACTTCCAAAATATCATTCTTCATACGCGGCAGTACGACCTGCGTCTCCGGATCGCCGAATCTCGCATTGTATTCCAGAACCTTCGGTCCCTTCTCGGTGAGCATCAGCCCAAAGAAGATGATTCCCTTAAACGGTCTTCCCTCCGCCTTCATCGCGTCTACCGTCGCCTGATATACGTATTTCCGGCAGAAGGCGTCAACCTCCTCTGTATAGAACGGGCTGGGCGAAAAGGTTCCCATACCGCCGGTATTTAACCCCTGATCCCCGTTTTTCGCCCGCTTGTGATCCTGCGCCGAGGTCATGATCTTTATCGTATCTCCATCCACAAAAGACAGCACAGATACTTCTCGCCCGGTCATAAACTCCTCAACCACGATACGGTCGCCGGCGGAGCCGAACTGCTTATCCAGCATCAGTGTCCTGACGCCTTCCCTTGCCTCTTCCCTCGTATTACAGATCAGAACGCCCTTTCCGAGAGCAAGACCATCCGCTTTCAGTACGATGGGCATCTCGGCCGTTTCCAGATACTGAAGCGCCGCCTCCGGAGTATCAAAGGTCTCATAGCCCGCCGTCGGAATATGGTATTTCTTCATCAGGTCCTTGGAAAATGCCTTGGATCCCTCGAGAATCGCCGCGTTCTTTCTGGGTCCGAATACGCGAAGCCCTTCCTTCTCAAATACATCCACGATGCCGCCTACCAGCGGATCATCCATACCAATCACAGTTAAATCTATCTGATTTTCCTTCGCAAACGCCGCCAGCTTATCGAATTCCATGGCGCCGATCGGCACACATTCCGCATATTCAGCGATACCGGCATTGCCCGGAGCGCAGTAAATCTTATCTGCCTTCGGACTCCCTGCCACCTTCCACGCGATCGCGTGCTCTCTTCCGCCGCTTCCAACAATCAGTACTTTCATCATCCGCCTCCTGAACTTCTTATGAGTTTGCAATCATCTGAATAGCCTGAGGCAGAATCACCCACTCCGCCTCCTCCATCACACGTCTCTGAAGAATCTCCGGCGTATCTCCGTCCTTCACTTCAACTGCCTTCTGTAAAAGAATCGGGCCGCTGTCCACTCCCTCGTCCACGTAGTGCACCGTGGCTCCGGTCACCTTCACCCCACGCTTTAAGGCCGCCTCGTGAACCTTTAAGCCGTAGTAGCCCACTCCGCAGAAAGACGGAATCAGGGAAGGATGAATATTAATGATACGATTCTTATATTTTCTGGTCATCGCCTCCGGGATCGTTACAAGGAACCCGGCCAGCACAATCAGATCGAGATGGTACTCGTCTACCTTTGACAGAAATGCCTCGTTAAATTCCTCCCTGGTTCCGAACTCCTTCGGAGAGATGGCCGCAGTCTCGATTCCATGGTTCTTCGCCCGCTCCAGCGCGTAAGCACTGCGGTTATTGCTGATCACCACTTCCACGCTCACATTGGTGAGACTCCCGTCGTCCAGCCGGTCTAATATGGCCTGGAGATTCGTTCCGCCGCCGGATACCAGAATGCCGACTCTCAGCATAAGGTCACTCCCTTTTCTCCTGCTTCCACGCTGCCAATCACATATGGAGTCTCACCAGCCTCACGGATCGCCTCCATCGCGGTATCCACCGCAGACGGATCAACCGCCAGAACCATACCGATCCCCATGTTATACGTATTGTACATCATTTCTTCTTCGATGCTGCCTTTTTCAGCCAGAAGCTTAAAGATTGCCGGAATCTCATAGCTGTCCTTTTTAATGACTGCTCTGACACCGTCCGGAAGCATGCGCGGAATGTTCTCATAGAAACCGCCGCCGGTCACATGGCTGCAGGCCTTGATCGTAACTCCGCTGTCCTTCACACGCTTTAAAGCCTTCACATATATTTTCGTCGGAGCGATCAGGGTCTCTCCTAAGGTTCCCCCCAGCTCATCGTAATACGTATCCAGACTCTCCTTCGTCATCTCGAATACCTTGCGCACAAGAGAAAAACCGTTGCTGTGTACACCGGAGGAAGCCATGCCGATCAGCACATCGCCGGCCTTTAAGTCTTTTCCTGTAATCAGATTTTTTTCATCTACAACACCAACCGCAAAACCGGCCAGATCATACTCATCCTCCGGATAAAAGCCCGGCATCTCCGCTGTCTCTCCGCCAATTAAGGCCGCACCGGCCTGTTTGCAGCCATCCGCCACGCCGCCAACGATATCCGCAATCTTCTCCGGAAAATTCTTTCCGCAGGCAATGTAATCCAGGAAGAATAAAGGTTCTCCTCCTGCACAGGCAATATCATTGACACACATGGCAACACAGTCGATGCCTACCGTATTATGCTGATCCATAAGAAATGCAAGCTTTAGCTTCGTTCCTACGCCGTCGGTTCCGGAAACCAGAGTCGGTTTCTCCATCTCTTTAAATGCGCTCATGGAAAATGCTCCCGAAAAGCCGCCGATCCCGCCTAATACCTCCGGTCTCATGGTTCCCTTTACGTGTTCCTTCATTAACTCTACTGACTTATATCCAGCCTCAATATCCACACCGGCATTCTTGTAATCCATTTCTTTTCCTCCTTGTCATGAGCACGCAACGCACTCCACGGCTTATTTCTTCATCTGTGCCAGATACTCTTTGTATCCGATCTGATCCAGCTTCTCCGCTTTCTTTACCACATCATTCTTCAAATTCTCGGAATACTCCTTTAATTTGCCGAGCAGCGCTTCATCAGACGCAGCAAGGATCTTCGCCGCGAGAATTCCCGCGTTCGTTCCTCCATTAATCGCAACCGTGGCAACCGGTATGCCGGACGGCATCTGTACGATGGAATAGAGAGAGTCCACACCGCCGAGATCGGAAGTCTTCATCGGAATTCCGATGACCGGCATCGGGAAAAGCGCCGCGCACATGCCCGGAAGATGGGCCGCCTTACCGGCTCCCGCGATCATCACCTTCACACCTCTCGCTTCCGCTGTCTTGGCATACTCAAAGAATATATCAGGCTCCCTGTGAGCCGAAATAACAGTTATTTCAAAATCAACACCCAGTTTCTCAAGAACGTCTGCAGCCTGCGCCATAACAGGCATATCGGAATCACTGCCCATAACAATAGCTACCTTTGCCATAGTAAATCTCCTTTCATTATTAACGGTTATGCTTTTCATTAGTTATATTAATATATAAAGCTTATAAATCAGTCTTTACTTATAATTATAATACTAGCTTTTTATGCTCCCGTCAATAATTTTCTTAAAAATACCCGTATATTCAATAATGTAAAACTTCCTTTACAAAAATTGTAAAATAGACTTTACAAACAATGTAAAGCGTGCTATACTAAAAATGTAAAGGAAACATTACTTTTAACAACAAACCCCCGCAGACACAGAGCCTGGCTCATTACCTTTATATGGGCCGCCAGAGAAACACTCAGGCGTGTCCGTCTGGCTCGCTGCCTGCGGGAATAAAAGAAAGGGAAGTGTTGTGTAAGTGAAGACAAGAATACAGGAGTTGAGAAAACAATCGCGGATCACACAGGAAGAACTGGCGGATGCTCTGGGCGTAACGAGGCAGACCATCATATCCCTGGAAAACGGCAAGTATAACGCCTCTCTCCAGCTGGCCCACAAGATCGCCGTATATTTTCACATGAACATTGAAGAAATATTCTTATTCGAGGAGGAATAAAACCATGCTGCTGAACAATTTATTTATTGACAGTCCCATTAACTTTGAGAAGAAATGCAAGACCAGAATCACTGCCAGCTGCTTTCTCATGGCGCTGGGCGTGATCACCATCGCCCTTTCCTTCCTGGCAGGCGATCAGATTCCCGTCCTGTACATGGCCGCCGACCACTATGATTTCATTCCGGGCTTCTATATGGGAACCGGGTTCGGTCTGTTCTTCGCCGCAGCCGCAACGATCATTAAAAATGTCCGCTATTTAAAGAAGCCTGAGATAAGAAAAGAACGGGAAATCTACGAAACTGATGAGAGGAACCGTATGCTGGGACTTCGCAGCTGGGCTTACGCCGGATATACCATGCTGCTCCTGCTCTATATCGGCATCCTGATCAGCGGATTCATCAGCATTCTCATCCTTAAGACACTGCTGATCATTCTGGCAGTCTACGTGGTGGTCCTGTTCGTATTTCGAATGATTCTGCAGAAAACAATGTAATCATACACTTTTTCAGCTCAGCTTAAGCGCTCAATTTAAGCGGTCAGTTTAAGAGCTCGATGCAATCAGAAAACAAAAAAGAAAACAGAATGTGCCGCCCCGTATCACCTTCCCGGCACATTCTGTTTTTCTATTCTGCTTCTTATTTATTATCCGGCTTTCCCTGTTCCTTATCCAGCGGGACATTCAGCTCCCCGACACCAGGAAGCACAAACCGCCCGTCAGCAATGATCGAAATCCTGCTGCCATCCGCTCTCACCGCATCGATCGTATCCAGTTCCGAATAAGGGATCGTGATATCCGTATGGCAGCTGAAATATGCCTTCGACAAATCTTCCTTCCTCAGAATGGAAATCTCATTGTCTCTTGCAATGATTTCCTTGCCGTTCGGATTATACACGGCGCTGTCCTCGGCCCAGCTGTAGCACGTATCACCAACCGCAAAATGCGGCCCCATCTTCTCCACGATCAGAATCGGAAGCTTGTCGAGGATCCCATACCGTTCGGCCATGGCGTACGCCGTCGTATTGGTTCCGATGGCAAACTCGCCCATGGGTAGCGTGTCGTGGTTCTTCAGTATCATCTGTTTTACCAGCGCCCTGCCCTCGTTTGGATCTTCAAAATTATCGCAGGAATACGCTTTGATCATTCCGTCCTCAAAAGTCATGGAGAGATTCTTAAACTGAAAATCACCGATATACACGGTTCCGACAAACAGCGTTCCCTGCGTCCCGCAGAGCTTCGGGGACGTAAATACCTCGCCCAGCGGAATGTTGACATCCGCCACACAGTTTTCAAAATTCGTCTCTTTTTCCCTGTCTCCCAGTTCATGCAGGCTCACGCGCAGATCGGTCCGGTTCTCTCCCTTTCCCTTCACTTCCACGTATTCCGCCTCATCCAGTGCATCGATGATCGTCTGCTGAATCGTCTTATACTTTTCATAGTCCAGCGTGTTGATCGCGATAGTCTCCTCGAATATTTTTTTGAAACGCTCACCGGCACTCTCTGCGTCCCATTCACCGTGACTGCCGCGGCCGATCTCCGGCACCGGGAATGCGATGATCGTAAAGCTTGTTTCATCACCGGGAATATACTCATTGGTAATCACCGCTGCCTCATTGGCTGCCTTTGCACTCAGCTTCTCCTGTCTGCCATCCAGACGGTTTGCCTCCTTCTTATTAACAGGCTGGAAGCCCTCCTGCCCAAAGGTCTCAATTACAGCCGGCCCCGCATAGGCTGCGGCCTCTTTTTTATACTGCTCATAGGCCACCCGCAGAACGGAAGCCTTCCTGTCGGTAAACGCCTTGTTTAAATAAATCGCCTCGTCGTAGCGGTGATCGTACTCATACTGACGGTTGGCAGGCGTGCCGTAATAGCCCACCTTCCTTCCGGCCTTCTGATTCACAGACCACACCGCGGAGCGGGAAAGAATCGTATCCAGCCCCATCTCACGGAAATTCCGGATTGCCGCCTTCACCATGCGCTCAAAGCCCAGCTCATACCGGATCTGCACCGCGCTCTTTTTCGACAGATCGCGTCCCATCACTTCAAAGCCCTTCCGGTAGCCCTCCGTGTACGTATCCGCCATAAGCTGCACCGTCTCCTCCGGAAGTGAATTCATAAACTGTGCCACCAGCAGCTCGGACTCGGAGATATAATCGCCAAACCGGTATAAATACCGCAGGTCGTTTAAATCGCTGTCCATGATGATATCCTTTGCAAAGGTCAGAGCAGGATCCACCCCTTCTCTGATGCGGTAAGTCACCGTATAATCGCAGTAATCGCTGACAAACCAGTAGAGCACATCCTTTACACTGGCGGCTGGAGGCACTGTCTCCTCGAACATATTATAGATCTCAATCACTGTCTCATTTAAAATGGTGATATCCGTCAGCCTGTTCTCCGCAGCAAAAAGAATCCCGCCCCGGATTTCCTTGTAGAGATAGGAAAAAAGCTGTCCATACTCCTCTCCCAGAGCGGAGACTGCATACTGTGGATTTCCATAGCTGGTTTCGTAGTTATGAGGGAGAATGTCCTCATAGAGCCTGTGATTCCAGGCTTTCAGTTCGTCCAGAGAGGCATTCTCCAGCAGTCCGCCTTCCAGCTGCTCGCGATACGCTCCGATCATTCCAATAAATGACGCCATCTTCCGGAAATAAGAGCGGTACGGTTCTTCCACCGTCTCCTCACTCTCTATGGCATGAAGCCGTTCCATGGAAAGCTGGAACCGCTCCATCACGCTCTCATTTTCTTCTTTGAATCTGTCACAATACTTCATCGTCATCCTCCAAATCCAATGATAATCAGAACCGTCCATACGATAATCAGAAGGCCGCTGACAGCCATCCCTATCTTGGACAGTATGTACTTCTTCTCCTTTTCCAAAAAAGAAAGCGCCCCATAAATCAGGGAAACAATGGCAATTAAAAAGCTGCAGAAACAAACCGCCGCCACATTCAGCTCTGCGTTCCCTGCCGTCATGACCGAGCTTGCCACACCGATGACCGCGAGAATCAATGCGGCGGCAGCAAGCCCGATGGCCATAAAGCTTCTCCTTGCAAATGGTTTCCTAATATAGGATACTTTTTTCTGCTGCTGCACGCCGCTTCCTCCTCACTCGTATCGTCTGTACAATTTTGTAGAACACAAAGCCGAGTAATCCGCCAAGGGTGTTGAGAATCATATCGTCCACGTCGAAGCTGCCCACCTTCCATATCAGCTGCACCGTCTCGATACAGAGGCTGAACAGAAAACTTAACAGCACGGTGTTATACCAGTGACGGCTCCTGCGGCTGATGACCGGAAGAAAAAATCCAAATGGCATAAATCCAACAACATTGCCCACAATATTCAGCAAAAACGACCGGATTCCTACCACGTGCCAGTACACAATAAAACGCCTGATCTCCTTGAACGGCACCAGATTATAGGCGTACTCCTCCTGCAGATGGCTTCCCCGCCCAAAGTCCTCGGAGAAGAACAGGAAGTACGCCAAAAAAATCAGGTAAACGATGAAAATCACCCAACCCAGCTTCTGTCGTTTTGTTGTATTTTTTATCATAAATGCCCCATTTAAAACGTAATCTCGGATTTTCTCTTAAGCAGAACAGCACCATTGATGATAGACATGATGCCGACACTTAAGCCTGCCACTGTAATAATAATGCCGATTACAATATTAAGCGCGCCTGCATTTCTCATGGTCTTATAAACTCTCTCCATATTCAGCTCTCCTTACTTTACGCCGTAGATTTCGTAATAGGCGTCAATCGCCGCCTTTAAAGTATCATCAATCATAATCTTTCCGTTATATTCTTTATTATACAGATATTCGATAACTTCTGCCATGGTAACGATGGCTTTTGCATGGAAACCATACTTTTCATGAATCTCGTCGAGAGCACTCTTATCCCCTTTTCCCTTTTCCATACGGTTTAAGGAAACCATCAGACCGAGAATCGTCACATCTCCCTGAGCCTTGATAATCGGAAATGTCTCTTCGATCGACTTGCCGGATGTGGTCACATCCTCGATAATCACCACGCGGTCACCGTCCTGAATCGGACTGCCCAGAAGAATTCCTGCGTCTCCGTGGTCCTTTGCTTCCTTCCGGTTCGAACAGTATCTGATCTCTTTCCCATATAATTCATGGTAAGCGATGGTGGTCGCCACGCTTAACGGAATTCCCTTGTATGCCGGTCCAAACAGCACATCAAACTCGTCCCCGAAATTATCATGGATAGCTTTCGCATAATACTCACCCAGCTTCTTAAGCTGTGCTCCTGTCACATAGGCTCCTGCATTCATAAAAAATGGAGACTTTCTTCCGCTCTTTAACGTAAAATCTCCAAACTTCAGCACGTTGCTGTCTACCATAAACTCTATAAATTCCTGCTTATACTGTTCCATCTTATCGTCCCTCCTGAAATCGGGCTTCTTACCGAACGGCTCCGACTAACTCATTGATATCTTCTATGTTGTACTTCTTCATATAATTTTCGATTCCGCTTACAACCTCAGCTGTGGCATATGGGTTATGGAAGTTGGCCGTTCCCACGGAAACTGCCGTGGCTCCCGCCAGAATAAACTCCAGCGCATCCTCTGCATTCATAATGCCGCCCATGCCGATGATGGGAATCTTCACGGCGTTCGCCGCCTGATACACCATGCGGACCGCAACCGGCTTCACCGCCGGACCGGATAATCCGCCCGTCTTATTGGCCACTGCAAAGGTTCTGCGGTTTATATCGATCTTCATGCCTGTCAGCGTATTGATCAGAGAGATCACATCGGCGCCGCCCGCCTCTGCCGCCTTCGCCATGACGGTGATATCCGTTACGTTTGGGCTCAGCTTCATGATAACCGGCTGCTTCGCATGTTTCTTTACCTCTCTGGTGATGGCCTCCACTGCTTTCGGATCCTGTCCGAAGGCGATGCCGCCTTCCTTCACATTGGGACACGAAATATTGATTTCCAGCATATCCACCGGTTCATCCCCGAGGCGTTCCACCACTTCCACATAATCCTCCGTGGTTCTGCCGCAGACATTAACGATAATCTTCGTGTCATACTGCCTTAAAAACGGAATATCCCGCTTTGCAAATACTTCAATTCCCGGATTCTGCAGACCGATCGCGTTGATCATGCCGCCGTACGTCTCCGCGATTCTGGGCGTCGGATTGCCGGGCCACGGCACATTGGCCACCCCCTTGGTCACAACCGCTCCTAAACCGTTTAAATCCACCATCTCACCGTATTCTGCTCCGGACCCAAAGGTACCGGATGCCGTCATGACCGGATTTTTCAGTTCCACACCGGCTAAGTTCACCTTCATATTCATCAGAGTTCTACCTCCTCTGCCCGAAATACCGGCCCGTCTTTACAGATTCTTGCATTGTGAACATGAGAATGTTCATCCACGTTCTTTGTTTTGCAGACACAGGCCAGACACGCTCCGATTCCGCATGCCATCTTCTCCTCAAGAGACAGAAAACAGGTGATGTTCTCTGAAGCGGCAAATTCTTTTAACGCGCGCAGCATCGGTGTAGGGCCGCATGCAAAGATTACATCCGCCTTTAACCCGTGTTCTCTGATCGCGTCAATGACATTGCCCTTTGTACCGGCGCTGCCGTCTTCAGTTGCAAGAACCACATCCCCGTAAGGAGCAAATTCCTCATTTAGAAACAGAACGTCGCGATATCCTAAAATCACTTCTTTTTTACAGCGTAACTGCTTCGCCAGTTCCAGCATGGGAGGAATTCCGATTCCTCCGCCGATCAAAAAGGCGGTCTTTCCTTCTGCAGCTTCCTCCAGCGGGAATCCATTGCCGAGAGGCCCCATGATATCGACGGGATCGCCCGCCTGGTAACGGGAAAATTCTTCCGTTCCCGCTCCGACGGTCCTGTATACAATCCGCAGCATACCGGTTTCTTTACTCGTCTCACAGATGCTGATCGGGCGCGGAAGCAGTTTTGCTCCGTCCTTTGTATACACAGAAATAAACTGTCCCGGCTTTGCCTGGGCAGCCATCTCCTCATCCCGGATCCACATGCTGTACACATCTTCTGTCAGCCTTTCCTGACGGTCCACAAAGGCTGTTACTTTTCTCTGAGCCATGATTCCTCCTACAGTACGCTGTTGATATCGGAAACCATATCGATGACCGCCTGTCTGGAGGCTTCACCGAAATGCTCTGCGCCGAACTTCGCGTATTTCTCCTGCTTATATGCGGCGATGATGCCTCTGGAGGAGTTGACGATTGCACCGAGTCCGTCTTCATTGAAACAGTACTTAAGGTCTTCAGCCGTTCCGCCCTGCGCACCGTATCCCGGTACCAGGAAGTACGTATTCGGCATCAGTTTTCTTAAGATCCGGCTCATCTCCGGATAGGTTGCTCCCACTACGGCTCCGACGTTGCTGTAAGCGCCGTCCATACAGTCCGCGCCCCATTCCACTACCTTGTCTGCTACCAGCTCGTACAGCGGCCTTCCGCCGATCAGCTGATCCTGGAATTCACCGCTGGAAGGATTGGAGGTCTTTACCAGTACGAAGAGTCCTCTGTCCTCCTCTTTGCACACATCGACAAACGGCTTCACTCCATCCGTGCCGAGATACGGATTGACAGTCAGAAAATCGGTGCCAAAGCCGGTCAGAATGCTGCCGCCCACTTTCACATGGCCGATATGTGCCGTAGCATACGCGGCGGAGGTAGAACCGATATCCCCTCTCTTCGCATCGCCAATCACGAGAAGTCCCTTCTCCTGACAGTAATCAACCGTTCTCTTATATATCTTAAGCCCTTCGATGCCGAACTGCTCATACATGGCGATCTGCGGCTTAACTGATGGAATAATGTCACAGACATGATCCACGATTTCTTTATTAAACTGCCAGATCGCCTCTGCGGCACCTTCCAGCGTCTCACCAAACTCATCGAATGCCTTTCTCGTCACATGCTCCGGTATATATCCAAGCATCGGATCCAGTCCAACACAGATGGGGGCCTTTGTTTCTTGAATCTTCTGAATCAACTGATTAATCATAGTCTCCTCCTTCGTTCCTCACATTTTCTCTATTCTTACCAATTCTATCATAAGTAGGGGGCTGTTTCAAGCGTCTTTCTCGCCGTTACCCGCCGCATTTAAGCCGTGAAAATTCAATTGAAGAAAATTAGCACTCACCTATTGACAGTGCTAATAATTTGTGTTATATTACACCTAGAACAAATCAAACAACAACACCGCATCAAACGCGGTGCAGATAAATAAGGAGGAAGAACCTATGTTATTATCCAGAAGAAATAATTTATTCGATGAATTTTTCAATGATCCATTTTTTAACGACTCTGTACAGAACAGAACAACGCTTATGAGAACTGATATTGAAGATGACGGAACCAATTATATCATTGACGTGGAACTTCCCGGATACAAGAAGGAGAACGTGCGTGCTGAATTAAAGGATGGCTATCTGACCATCTACGCCGAGGCGTCAGGCTCTTCCGAAGACAGTGAGAACAAAAACTTTATCCGCAAGGAACGCTACAGCGGCTCCTGCAAGAGAAGCTTCTATGTTGGTTCCCAGCTGCGCCAGGAAGATATTAAAGCGGCCTTCGACAATGGCATCTTAAAGCTGACCGTTCCGAAGGAAGCTCCGAAGCAGATCGAGGAAAACCACTACATCACCATCGAATAACACATATTCCCGCTTTCCTTACCGGGATCAACCATATTCTATGATACCAAAAAGAGGACAGCCCACCGGACCGGACCGCCTGCCGTTTCTGCAGACAGCGGAATTTCCGAAGGGGGCTGTCCCCTTTTTTATCTTCACGTTTCAATTTTTATCAGGGATTCCACCCCGGCCCGTGAGTTGGACACGGACACTCCTTATTCCAGCAGAAAAGCTGTCGCCACATAGGCACCGCTCTTATAAGACTTCTTTACCATCTGTTCTTCTACTTCGATCTTTAAATTCAGCCACAGTTCTTCCGCCGCGATGGACAGATGGGACAGCATGATTCCCATACTCAAATCCCTCATTGCCACCATGGTCTGGGAAGGAAGAAATTCCCTGCAGGAGAAAATATAGATTCTGTCGTGGTAAACGATAAAGCGCCACGGCTGCGTATTCATGGCCGAAGGTGCCAGTCGAACAGCCTTCAGGATATTCTTCAGCGGTTCGCCGATCTCATCCTTGAACACGCAGAGTTCTTTTAACGGAAGGCGTTTTGCCGTAGCCGGATCACGGTACAGCAGGGATCTGGGATATCCGAACGCCACGGCAACGGCCGTCTTCATCCCGGCAGGCTCCGGTCCGGGAATTCTGGTACTGCCTAAGTAGCACGTTCCCAGTCCCTTGCCGGTCATATACAGAAGAACAGGCTCCAGAACGTATCCTGCATTCATCATCCAGCCATCCTTCTCTTCCGAATAAAACACCAGATAATATGGTGCTTCCACCTTCCAGAGACCCTTTACAGGAAGATCCTTCCCTATATTTTCCTTAATCTCCATCTTTGTGGAAATCTCCGGGCAGAGTGTGGCCACACGGTCTGCAAACGCCAGGACATCCTTTATAAGCTGCTCCGGTACCGCTTCATATTTAAATTTTCGAATGGATCTTCTCTTGAAGATCATCTGATACAGATTCATCCCTGCTCCCCTCTTTTCACTACAGCGATTTAAACTCCTCCAGCAGTTCCTTAAATACGGCCAGCGCTTCCTTTACCGGCTGGCCGGTAGACATATCCACACCGCACAGCTTCAGGAGCTCGATCGGAGGCATGGAATTGCCGCCGCTTAAGAATTTGAAGTAGCCTTCCAGTGCCTGCTCATCACCAGCCAGAATCCTGCTGCTGATCGCCATGGCCGCCGAAAAGCCCGTTGCATACTGATAAACGTAAAACGGCGTATAGAAGTGAGGAATTCTCGCCCACTCATAATCAATCTCGCGGTCGACCACCATCTCCGGTCCGAAATATTTTTCATTAAGTTCGTGATACAGCCTGCAGAGCAGCTCCGCCGTCAGCGGTTCTCCGGCCTCACTCCTTCTGTGAGTCTCAGCCTCAAACTCCGCAAACATGGTCTGACGGAACACCGTTCCACGGAAGCTCTCCATGAAATGGTTCAAAAGATACGCCCGCTCCTTCTTATCCTCCGTCACCGCCAGCAGGTAACGGTTCAGCAGCGCCTCATTACACGTAGACGCTACTTCCGCGACGAAAATCTTGTATCCCGCGTCCACATAGGGCAGCGCCTGATCGGAAAACCAGGAGTGCAGGGAGTGTCCCATCTCATGTGCCAGGGTGAAGACGCTGTCCAGTGTACCGCTGTAGTTGAGCAGCACATACGGATGCGTCCCGTAGACACCCCAGGAGTACGCGCCGCTTCGCTTGCCTTCATTTTCATAGACATCGATCCAGCGGTGATCGAAGCCTTCCTGCAGAAGAGCCAGATACTTATCCCCCAGCGGGGCCAGGCCCTTTTTCACGGTTTCCTTTGCCTCTTCATAAGGAATCTTCCTGTCATCGTGTTCCACCATCGGCGTATATAAATCGTACATGTGTATCTCATCGAGTCCCAGCACCTTTTTTCTGACCGAGACGTATTCATGGAAAAGCGGCAGCCCCTCCTGAATCGCTTCCGTCAGATTGTCATAGACGCTTTCTGGTATCTCGTTTTCTGACAGATAATATGCCCGGCTGGAACCGTAATTTCTGGCTTTCGCATAAAAAGAAGCCTGCTTTACGTTTGCCGCGAACGTGGCCGCCAGTGTATTGGCAAACTGGCCGTAAACGCTGTACATCGACTGAAAAGCAGCTTTTCGCACCCGGCGGTCCCGGTTCTCCATCAGCGGAATATACGTACCATGGGTCACAGGAATTTCCTTCCCCTCACTGTCTGTGATAGACGGAAATTTCGCATCCGCATTATTAAACATGTTAAAAATATCGGAAGAACTCTGGGTCGCTTCCATGGATTTTGCAAGAAGCTCTTCCATACCTGCGGAGAGCGTATGGGCCTTCTTCTTCATAATGATCTCAAACGTCCGGCTGTACCGGTCCAGTTCTTTTACCGTACTCCGGAATCTGCCGAGAGCCTGTTCATCCATGGCCAGAATCTCCGGTACGATAAAAGATGAGAGTCCCGCCGCTTTATAGGAGAGCGCCTGGGCTCTTGCATAAAAATCCTGATACTTCGCTTTCGCCGTGTCTTCATCAGACTTCTCTCTTCCGTATACAAACAGTCTCTCAATCTTTAACGATATCTCTTCATCGAACTTCAAACACCGAAACAGCATCTCGCCTGATTCAGCCAGATGCCCTTCAAACTCCTTATAGCCGGCCAGTTCTCTCTCTGTTTCAAGAAACAGCGCTTCCCAGGCTTCGTCGGATGGCAGAATGTCCGCCAGGTTCCAGGTATCACAAACCGGTATCTCATCTCTCTTTTTCAAAATAATCCCTCCACTATATCCACTGGTTTTATTCTATCACCCATATTTCAAAGAAACAATCAGCAATATGGAAAATATTTGATTGAAATCACATGGTTTCTTGTACTATACTGTAGACACAGTACTGTGCTGCGTAATTCATGGTGAATAGAGTGCCTGATATCTGCGTCAGGTGCTCTATTCACTGTTAATTGCGCAGCGCAGTGCCGATAATTTCCTCCGAAAAACAAAAGGGAGAACGCCATGAAAATCATACGCACAGAGCATTTGGATCAACAGCAGCTGAAAGACTTACAGGCCCTTGAAACCGCATGCCGGTTACATGACCATACTTCACTTACCTTTCCCACAGAAGACGGAGGTCTTTTCTTTCTATTATACGACGAAGAAACACTCTTATCCGCATTTTCTGCATTTTTTAACGAATTTGAGACATGCAGCTGCAGCGCATTCACACTCCCGTCCCACCGGGGCCGCGGTCATTTCTCCCTGCTGCTGGAAGAACTGTTAAAAGAGTCCGGCGAATGTGATCTTCTCTTCCTGGCTGATGACTCCTGCCCTGACACGAAAAAGACGCTGGACGCCCTCGAAGCAGAGTTTTTAAACCGGGAACACATGATGGAACTGCGCCTGCCCGCGCCGCAGTCCGGCAGTGAAAGCCACTCCGTAGAGTTCTCACCGGCTCTCTCAACTGACAGCGGAGATAAACGGTATGTGATCAGTGAAAACAGTAGGCCGGTCGGCTCTTTTCATCTTATATTCCAAAATGACACTGTTTACTTTTACGACTTCGAAATTCATGAGAAGCTTCGGAACCAGGGCATCGGAGGCCGTGCCGCCGCCGCGCTCATCGGTGAATTAAACCGCATGGCCAAAACAGAACCGGAATATTTTCCTTTCAGCCGTGTCATGCTGCAGGTTAGCGGAGACAACGGGCCGGCGCTTCAGCTGTATCGGAAACTGGGATTTGAATTTACGGAGACGCTGGCGTACTATCTGTATTAGTGTATGATTCCGGAGAAATGACGGAAGGGAGGCTGCCGGCCTTTGTTCAAGTGCAAAGAGAGAGGCCATAACAGAATCTGGCTTCTGCTACGGCCCCTCTAAATTCTTTATTCCACTTTCTCCATAAGATTTACCTGATATTCTACAGCTTCCAGAATCCCCTCCATGTGCCTGTCCATTAATTCCGCTGCGAGGTCGGGATTTCTCTCCTCAATTGCTCTCGTAATATCATCGTGCTCAATTACGTACGTATTACCCCTTTTTCTCGTCTCCAACTGATCAATATTATCTTCAATCTGCTTTTCTTCAAAAATCAGCATCTCCAGAATAGCCTTCATGAAACGATTATGACTCATATCCGCAATAATTCCATGAAAATCAAGGGCTGGCTCCACAAAATCCTTTTTTTCCGTTATAAAACGGTAATATATATTAATGGATTTTCGCAGTTCCGTAATCTCCTCCTGTGTCGCATGGATGGCCGCAAGACGTACTGTTTCCACTTCAATGGCTTTTCTGGCTTTCATCAAATCGATTAAATCTGAATATTTATTAACCTGGAGTGCCTTGGAAGATTCATTTCTCACCTCAGCTCTGTTTAAACTGTCCTCCATGTCGGAAAGCCATTTTTTTCCCTCGTCAGACAGGATTCTCCCCTGATTCCCTTTATGAATGGTATATCCTTTGTAATCCAGCATCTTCAGATACCGTCCAACGGTGGCAGTACCATAGGCGATTCCCATGGAATCCAGTTCTTCCTTTAAAGTCCATGATCCCACCGGCCCCGTCCTGTGGCCAATCTGTCTTACAAGAAGGAAAAGAACAATATCACTTTCATTTTTAAATACGCCGGTCTGCAGTAACCGCTTCTTCTCATCCATATATTTTCCACGCTCTCTATTTTGATATACCATATATTACCAGTATTCAGTATACCATATTTTGTCTCTTCCCTCAACTACAGTGATTCATGGTTTTTCGCAGCCACCGGTCATATTTCTCAATTCCTTCTTCAATAGACACTTCCGGTTTCCAGCCAAAGTCACGGTATGCCCGCTCTACGCTGAGTGCACCCAGATTGTCATACCCCAAATCTCCACGCCCAATACTCACCGGTACTTTGGGATAAAGCTCTCTGACTTTATCTACGATTCTGGAATAGCTGACAATCTCTCCTCCTCCCACATTATATTCTGTATGAGGAAGTTTATCTGCCATGGCAATTGTCGCAATTGCCTTCACGCAATCATCCAGGTAGATATAATCCAGCTTCTGATCCATTCCCCGTTCCCACATCACTTCACTTTTTAAGATGCAGTCTCTTAAAATCATATTAACAGGGCATTCATACTTTCTTCCAGGACCATATACAAATCCAATTCTCAGAGAAGCAGAATCCAGGCCATAATTTCTCACAAGTTCTTCACAGGCCACCTTTGTGGCACCATAAGGATTTTCCGAGTGCATGGGGACTTCTTCTGTTACAACATCCATGCTTACATTTCCATATACCGCCCCTGAACTCATATAGAGATATCGTTCGATCCCATAGTTTCTGGCTGCTTCCAGCGATGTCATGGTACCAAGTACATTAGTCCGGTAAATTTTGTATGGGTTATCCCTAAACAGCTTCGGATGAGAAACTGCCGCATTATGAAGAATTCTATCTATCTTATAATTTCTTAAAATCATATTTATGGTACCGTATTCTGTCACATCCCCCTGTATATAAGTACAGCCATTCACCTCTTCAGACGGGGAATGTGCACTGAAGCTGATCACCGCTTCCCCCTGTTCCGTCAGATACCTAACCAGTGCTGTTCCTACCAGCCCGTTTCCTCCTATCAGCAAAGTTGCCATAATTCTGCCCGCCTTTCCCTATGTGTTATTTTATCATTAATCGTACAGAATTTTTGCAATGTCGTCCTCTTCCATGTTGGTATGATCATACCAGACTGCAGGGGCATCAAGATTCTTTACTTCTCTGCCGTTCACTGCATCGATACAAATTTTTAATCCTTCATACCCCATTGCAAACGGATCCTGGGCGACTGCCCCATAAAAATACTGGCTGGCAACGGCGCCCTTCATTGTCTTTCCAGCATCAAATCCAATAGCAATTAAATCTTTATATTTACCCTTCTCCCTGTCGAGGTCAGTTCCATCCGTTGTTGCACTGAGCAATGCGGTTACTGATGCTTCATTCACACAGAAAACCGCAGCAACATCATTTCCATTAATCATTTTCTGAGCCTGGTTCCTGATATCTGCATCTGCTTTTGTAGGCGGAATCTCTGCTCTGATCGTAACAGCGGCCGGATTTTCAGAAGCTTTTTCAAAGCTTGTATGGCCGGTGATTTCTACAGCACCCGGCTGATACTCCTGAAGGAGCTCATAAAGTGTTAGTGTAAACCCGTTGATTCTCTGTTCGTGCGCAGTCATAACCGCATCCGGTGCCAGGCAGCTCACCACCATTGGTTTTTCCGCGGTTGCCTGTTTCACCTGTTCCACAAATGCCTCATTTTCCATCAATTTTTCAGCAGCCAGTCCCGCTGCCGCTTCATTATTTGTGGAGACGGTTGCAGCCAATGCCCCCTCCGGCGCATGGTTAAACGAGATATCATAGGCCACAACCGGAATTCCTTCATCCCTCGCTTTAATCATCTGCGCCTCCAGTGCATCCGGATCTGCTGCCGCAATCAAAATTGCATCCGGTTTCTTAGCGATCGCCTGATTCAGTATATCAATCTGCTCCTGTACCTGAGAGGAGTCCTGGGAAGCATTATAATTTAACTTCACGTTGCCCAGTTCATCCGCTGCCGCTTTAGCACCATCTACATTTATATTGCAGAACTGAATTGCGAAAGAATTGCCAACCATCTCGACATAATACTCATCTTTTTCTTTCGAGTTTTCCGTTTCCATTTCAGTCTTTTCCTGCTTCGTTGTCTCCGGAGCCGTTGTTGTCTCAGCCTCCGCTCCTGAACCACATGCTGTAAGAGACCATGCACAGACAGCTGCCAACCCTAATAATAACGTTTTTTTCATAAATAAATACCTTCCTTTCTTTTACGGCTATGCCGTGATTTTACTTAACCCCGTTTTATCTTGTTATTTCTATAGATATCCAACAATACAGCCAGAAGAACAGCCGCTCCTGTAAACAATACCTGCCATTGCTGCTGAATTCCTATTGTCATTAAACCATTTTTCAAAATACCCATGATAAATACCCCAATGATTGTTCCAAACATACTGCCCGATCCTCCGGTCATTGAAGTTCCTCCAATCACTGTCGCTGCTATGGCATTTGTTTCAATTCCGGAACCAGAGCCTGGCAGTATCGCTGTATAAGTGGCCGCATAAAAGATTCCTGCCAGCCCTGCAAAAATACCACTGATCACATATACCAGAAGCCCCCACCGTTTTACATTAACACCGGATAATCTGGCCGCTTCTTTATTGGATCCAATGGCACAGGCATATTTTCCGATTTTTGTATATTTAAACAGAAAAAATGCCGCTGCAAACAGAATAACCATATAAATCACCCCCATAGGCACCCCATCCAGCGACTTGTAAAAAATCCGCTTAAACCAGCCATCTGGTTCACTGATACTCGGATAACGCATTGTCTGAACGCCAGAAATGATATATCCTGCTCCCTGTGACATCATCATTGTCCCCAGTGTGGCCACAAATGCAGGAAGATTTAAGTAAGATACGAGTATTCCATTTAAAATCCCAAACAGCATCCCTGTAAAAACGATAATGATCAAAGAAAACCACATGGGTAATCCCCATACGTTATATGCGACGCCGCCAACCAGAGCTCCGCACATGGCTACTGTTCCCACTGATAAATCAATTCCTCCTGTGGAAATAACAAATGTCATTCCAAAGGATACACATATGATGTAATATGTACTTTCCAGCAGATTCACCATCGTGTCCCCGGTACAAAAATTACTGCCGAAAACAGAAAAAAACAGGAACAGGACTCCAAGCGTCAGAAGTGCGATCGCCCGCTGTGATGATAATATTTTTTTCATAACCGGTATTCCTTTCTTTTATTTTCAACTCCTCATAACCGCATACTGCATAATCTTCTCCTGGGTTGCTTCCCCTATATCCAGTTCACCGGTCAGTCTGCCTTCACAAAGGACCAGAATGCGATCACTCATACGGAGCAGTTCCGGCATCTCGGATGAAATCATGATAATGGATTTTCCTTCCCTTATCAGCTGTTCCATCAGTTTATAGATCTCATTTTTTGCCCCCACATCGATTCCCCTGGTGGGTTCGTCAAAAATAAATATCTCACTGTTTTTTAGCAGCCATTTTGCAATTACTACTTTCTGCTGATTCCCACCGGATAAATTTCTTACCAGCTGGCCAATCGAAGGGGTCTTAACGGAAACTGACTTTGTCACTGTTTCTACAGCTTCCTCCATCCTGTTAAAGTTGATCACAATACCACGTGTAAACTCGTCCCAGTTTGGAAGTGCCACGTTGTCCGCTACTGACAAATCAATTGCAAGCCCGTTACCTTTTCTGTCTTCCGACAGATAACTGATCCCGTTTGCTACCGCATCACTTGTAGAACGGATTCTCACTTCTCTGCTATTTCTATAAATCTTACCGCTTCTGTACCAGTCTGCACCGAATATTAGTCTGGCAAGTTCCGTACGTCCTGCGCCCATCAGACCTGCCAGGCCCAATATTTCCCCGCGGCGCAGAACAAAAGAAATGTCTCTGATGTCCTTTGATATCATATTTTTAACCTCCAGGACAATATCCGCATCCTTCCGGACGCAGGAGCTCATTTTTTTCTCCCAGCTGATGGTCCTTCCAACCATTTTCTGAATCAATGCCTCCATGGAACTTTCCTTCGTTTCCATCGTATCGATGTAGCAGCCATCTCTCATAACCGTAATTCTGTCTGTAATCTCAAAAAGTTCTTCCAGCCGGTGTGAAATATAGATAATAGAAATTCCGTCTTCCTTCAGCTGTCTGATAACGCGAAACAACTCTTCGATCTCATTTACAGCCAGGGCTGCAGTCGGCTCATCCATGATCAGTACGCGGCTGTGATAAGAAATACCTTTCGCGATCTCAACCATCTGCTGCCTTGCAACGGTTAATTCCCCTACTATAGTATCCGGGCTGACGTCCAGTTCCAGTCTGGCCAGCAATTCTTCTGTCCTCCTTTTATCCTGCCTGCGTTTTATCGAGATTCCCCTCCCGCTCTCCCTTCCAATAAAAATATTGTCGGCCACAGAAAGCTTTTCTACCAGATTGAGTTCCTGGTATATCATGCAGATTCCATCATCAAGTGCCTCCTTAGGCGTCCTGTAGTGTACCTCTCTTCCATTAACCGTGACACTTCCAGAATCTGCCTCATAAACTCCGGAAAGGATTTTCATCAGTGTGGATTTTCCCGCCCCGTTCTCTCCGATCAGCCCCAGAACCTCTCCCTTTTTCAGCTCCAGCTTCGCATTATCAAGTGCATGAATTCCTCCAAAACGCATTTGAATGTTCTGCATGGATACTTCCAGTTCACACATTATTACGCCTCCCTTCAGATCATATATGCTACCGGGATTGCCTCGGCACATACTGACCATATCCGGCTTTCCCTGTTATGCTGCCATCTCTGTAAACCAGTTTCCCCCTAACCCAGGTCTGCTTTACTCTTCCCTTCATATCCATACCGTGATAAACATTTTTATCCGACTTTGTCTTGGAAAAACTCTTCTTTCCATCGAAGGTCCATTCTTCATTTAAATCCACCACAACAATATCAGCATCTGTCCCTGGGAGAAGACTTCCTTTTTTGGGATATAAACCCATGATTTTTGCTGCGTTGCCCGATGTTAAATCGGCCAAACGTTCCAACGGGAGTCCTCTTTTGTTTACCCCTTCTGTCAGCATGGAGGGCAAAAGTCCGTCAAATCCGCCAAATCCACAAAGTTCCTTAAAGAAATCACCCTCTTTCGTCTTCTCTTCATCCCGATAAGGCCCATGATCGGAGCCAATGGTATCAATCGTACCATCCATTACATAATTCCACAGCTTTTCTACATTTTCTCTGCTTCGAAGGGGCGGATTGCACTTTGCATAAGCGCCCTTTGACCGTAATACGTTGCGGTCGAACAACAGATACTGCGGGCATGTCTCCACATACACTCTGGTTCCCCTGCATTTTTCCTGCTTTAAAAACTCGGCTCCCTGCGCAATCGTCATATGACAGATATAAAGACGGTTCCCTACTGCTCTGCTAAACAAACAGGCTCTCTGAATCGCCTCCAGTTCCACCCACCATGGCCTGGCGTCATCATATCTGGCAGGATCACATTCACCCATTTCTGCCAGCCACCGACAACCAAAATCGGCTACCTCTGCATTTTCCGCGTGTACTCCTATCAGGCCGTCAAATTTCCTGGCGATCTCCATCCCTTTTACCAGATATCCGTCTGTGATCTGCGGATAATCAGGATTGGCAAAACTCATAAATCCCTTATATGCCACACAGCCCAGGTTATTGAGTTCCTCCATCTGATCCAGGCAGCCTGGAGTCAATCCACCCCAAAATGCAAAATCTACGAAAGACTGTCGGTTTGCCGTCTCATATTTTAAACCGAAGCCCTGCCTGTCAACCACCGGAGGTACACTGAGAGGCATATCAACAATTGTTGTGATACCTCCTTCCGCTGCACATTGTGAACCAGAATACCAGTCTTCCCTGTAATTGAAAGGTGAAGGGTCCCACATATGTACGTGCGTATCAATGATCCCCGGCAGAATCACCTTACCACTTACATCAATGATCCTGCAATCTGCTGTCTCATCCATTATAAAATCATTCACCAGTGCTTCAATCCGTTCTCCTTTTATTACCAGATCCATTTTTTTTACACAGCCTGGAAGAACCACCATGCCACCCTTTAAAACCGTTGTTTGTTCTGCTAAATCAATCATTTTATTCCCCTTTATTCGTCGCTTCTCATCATCGCTCATCATTAATGAGTAGTATTTATAGGCAAATTATATACAATACTTTTTATTTTGTCAATAGCTATTATTTAATTTGCACATTTTAATTTACATTGACATTGCATTATATACATGTTATACTATTTTTGCTCATCATTGATGAATAGTAAAATCAAACCTAAAAAACTAAGGAGGTTTTATTATGACATACATCAATCCAGATTCTGCTTTAACACCAGCTAATATCTATGTTGAAGCAACCCAGAGTCGTTTCTCTGACTCTTATCGGCGCTGGCAGGGAATTCCTTCCATTGAAGTAACCGGGAATGGACGAATTTTTGTTAATTTTTATTCCGGACAGGACGCTGAGGTTGGAGGGAATATTATGGTACTTTGTGTCAGTGATAATCACGGAGAGAGTTTTCGCTCCTGTGTAACCGTTGTGGAGCATCCCGATCCGGAATGCAGGATCTATGATCCTAATTTATGGATCGCTCCAGACAAAAAGCTCTGGATGTTTTATACGCAGGCGCGCGGATTTAACGATGGACGGAGTGGTGTCTGGGTAACTGTCTGCGATCAGCCTGACACGGATCCGCTCACCTGGTCTGCCCCTCGCAGAATTGCTAATGGCATTATGATGAACAAACCGATCATTACCACTAAAGGTGAATGGCTGTTCCCCTGTGCTATCTGGTGTGATACAAGCGGAAGTGTTCCCGCCGAACGCCACGGTCTGGAGCAGGAGCAGTTTTCTAATGTATACGCTTCGTCCGACAAGGGAAAAACTATTTCTCTTCGCGGCCATGCAGATATCCCCAACAGAAGCTTTGATGAAAACATGATTGTAGAAAAGAAGGACGGCTCCCTGTGGATGCTGGTCCGCACCTTCGATGGAATCGGTGAAAGTTTTTCCACTGATGGCGGATACACCTGGACTCCAGGACAGAAATCCCATATTGACGGTCCCTGCTCCCGCTTTCATATCAGTCGTCTGAAATCGGGACGTCTCCTCTTAATTAATCACTACCAGTTTGACCAGCGAATTGATCTTGAAGATATCATGCACCAGGGAAATGTCAAAAAATGGAAAGGCCGAAGTCACCTGTCCGCTCTTTTAAGTGAAGATGATGGTCAGACCTGGCCCTACTCCCTTCTTTTGGACGAACGGAATGAAGTCTCTTATCCTGATGCTAAAGAAGCTGATGATGGTTTTATCTATGTTACTTATGACCACGAACGGGTAACCGAACGAGAAATATTAATGGCGCGTTTTACAGAAGAAGATATCATAAAGGGGAAAACCGTTACTTGTGGTTCCAACTTTAAAATCGTGGTAAATAAAGCCACTGGACAGCCCAATATCCATTGAATAAAGGACTTAGACCGCGGCTGCTTCAACAACCACTTTTCACCTAAATAAAAGTCCTGGCTCATACTACCGAGCCAGGACTTTTCCTTTTCTCACACTTCCCGAATCATACCATACTGCTTCAAATCAAAATGCTTCTCCATCACCCCAAACACCTTAAATCCAAATTGCCGGTAAAACGCCACATTCTTCTCGTTATGTGTTTCCAGTGAAATCATCTGCCTGTGGCGGTTGGTCTTCCTTCAATTTGCATTCGCCTTCTTTTTTATACAAAAAACCGGCTCAGAAAGTATTATTTTCTTAAGCCGGCTTCTCATTTTAATATTATTCATCCCAGTTGTGATAGGTGGCCTGAACGTCGTCATCCTCGTCCAGAAGGTCGAGAGTACGGTTCATCTTTTTAATCGATTCCTCATCGGTCAGTTCTACCCAGGTCTGCGGGATCATGGTTACGTCGGCCTCCACCATCGGAATTCCGGCCGCTTCCAGCGCTTCACGCACCGCACTGAAATCCTCCGGTGCCGTAATCACCTCGTAACTGTCCTCCTCCTCGGAGAAATCCTCGGCTCCCGCATCCAGAGCCATCATCATCAGTTCATCCGGGTCCATCTCACACTCTTCCTTATCGATGATGATCTGGCCCTTTTTATCGAACATATAAGATACACAGCCCGGCGTTCCTACGTTGCCGCCGCCCTTTGTAAAGGCGCTTCTCACATTGGCTGCCGTCCGGTTTTTGTTGTCGGTTAAGGTATCAACAATAATCGCTACTCCGTTTGGACCATATCCTTCATATGTAATGGTCTCATAATTCACAGCGTTCGCATCGCCGGCCGCCTTCTTAATTCCGCGGTCAATCGTATCGTTCGGCATATTGTTGGCTTTGGCTTTTGCAATGACATCGCGCAGCTTGCTGTTATTTGCAGGGTCCGGTCCGCCTTCTTTCACTGCTACTGCAATCTCTCTTCCGATTACGGTGAAAACTTTGCCTTTTGCAGCATCATTTCTCTCTTTTTTGTGTTTGATATTTGCGAACTTTGAATGTCCTGACATTATTTATAACACTCCTTTTCCTTTATCTTCTTCGTCCTAAAAACTCTAAAAATCAGCATCTTTTCCATTTTAACACCATTCTGCTAATCTGGCAAGGAATTTTCGCTGTCTGCCGGGCTTTCCCCGCCATTTTCCGGCCCTGGCGGGGTATCCGGCGGAGGAACAAGCTTCTGTACACGGATGGTATGAATCATCTTGTTCTCCACCTGGAGAATTTTGAAACCGTATCCCTGGTACTCCACCTCCGTCTGCTCGCCTTCCTGCGGAATGCGGTCCAGTCTCGAGATCAGGAACCCGTTGATGGTGTCGTAGGAATCGTAATCATCCTCCTCGAATTCGATATCCAGGGTTTTGGCAACCTCATCCAAAGGTGCCATGCCGCTGATGATATAAGAACCGTCTTCTGCCTGGGCAATAAATTCTTCATCTACGTCGTATTCATCCATAATGCTTCCGACGATCTCTTCCAGAATGTCCTCCATGGTGACAATGCCGGCTGTCTGCCCGTATTCGTCGACCACGATAACCATATGAATCTTCTGGGACTGCATCTCCTTGAAAAGCGAATCAATGTTTCTCGTCTCAGGTATGAAATGAGCTTCCCGCAGAAGACCATCGATCTCACAGATCGGGACCATCCCATTACTGCCGTTTTCCGCAGCTATGAGCGCATCCTTCATGTGAAGGATGCCGGTGATATCGTCAATATCTTTTTCATACACCGGATATCTGGAATTGTAGCCTTCCTTCAAAATGAAGTTTACAGCCTCACGGAGAGTCATGGAACCATCCAGAGCCACCAGATTTTTCCGGTGGGTCATGATATCACCGGCGTCCTTATCGTCCAGTTCGAAAATATTGGTGATCATCTCCGCCTCTCTGGCCTCTAAGACGCCCTGCTCATGGCCTTCATTGACCATGGACATAATGTCTTCTTCTGTCACATTCTCATTATCTGACATCATATCGATGCCGATGAGCTTCAGGAACAGAAATGCCACGGCATTGATAAGCCAGGTAAACGGCATCAGCGGAACCATGAAAAAAGTGACGACCGGAAGCATGTGATAACCCCATTTCTCCGGATTCTGGGCTGCACAGCGTTTCGGAATCACAATGCCAAAGCTGATGAGCAGCACAATTAAGAGAATTCCTACGATCAGAAGGCTTAAGACGGAAAGCCACGGTGCCGAAAGAGTGGCCCGACGGTCCAGAATCAGGGTCAGACGGCCGCCCAGCTGCTCTAAGATAAAGGCGCCGGTGATAATGCCTATGATGTTGGTCGATACCTGTATCGTGTTTACAAACCGGGTCGGCCTGTTAACGATATGTAGCAGCTTTCTTGCCTTATCACTGCCTTCTTCCATCTGATGCTCTAAGTCACTCGTGTTGACGTTCTGAATTGCAGCGCCAAATCCGTAAAATATGGCGTCTAACAGGATGAATAGTAAAAATATTGCCACGCTGGGAAGCGGGTTGCCATCGTCCATTGTTTTGTTCTACTCCTTTTATTGATTGTCATTGGTGGGGGTGAAGAGGGGGGCTTGGTTGGTCTGTCTGTTTGTTGATTAGTTTGTTTGGGTGCTTTTGCATCCGCAGGGGAAGCCCTGAACCGTGCTGCGGCTCAGGGCTTCGCGGCTGTCGCCGCATAGCCATACAGATGGAAGGGGCAGGGGACAAGCGAGCTTGACCCCTGCCCCTTCCATCTGTATGGCTGCCCTGCTCGTAGCTATGAAAAATGATACCCCCCTCCCCCCCATTTGTCAAGTACTTACGCTTGTTTCCTGATTTGCTTCTTTCGCACGTTCGAACTATGTATCCAGTTCCAAACTGACTTTTAACGCATAGTCCACTTTTTCCTGAAGTTCTTCGTCTATATGACAGATCTTCTCTTTTAGTCTCTGCTTGTCTATGGTCCTTAATTGCTCTAACAGAATGACTGAATCTTTTATCATGTCACATCTTCTGGTATCCAGTTCGACATGTGTGGGTAGTTTTGCCTTGTTCATCCGGGACGTGATTGCTGCGCAGATGACGGTGGGGCTGTGCTTGTTTCCTATGTCGTTCTGTATGATGAGGACCGGCCGGATTCCGCCCTGCTCGGAGCCTACTACCGGTCTTAGGTCTGCATAAAATATGTCTCCACGTCTGATTATCACTTTCTCACACTCCGTCAATTGATTTAAGTCTATTATTGACCTTTTTTGACTCGTGTATTCACTTAAGTTGTTCGCTCAAGTTCTTTTGCCGCATAGTTTATGATATGATACGGACATGGATTGCGTTATTCGTCCCTTCACTTCCTTTTCTGATTACTTTCCGAAACCTTCGTAAATATCATCGAAATAATCTTTTTTTCCTACCACTTTTCCGTCTTCTACGTAGACTCTGGGGACACGTTTTCCGATATCACAGAGTATTTCATAGTGGAAACCGCCGCCGATGCGGGCCAGCTCCTCAACCGTGATCTCTTCGTCCCCGTCTTTCCCGATCAGGGTGACTTCGTCGCCCTCTTCCGCTTCGGGTATCTCTGTCGTGTCGACCATCAGCTGGTCCATGCAGACACGGCCCAGGATTCTTGCACGGCGGCCGCGGATCAGAACATCCCCACGGCCTGATAAGGAACGCGGATAGCCGTCTCCGTAGCCTACCGGGATGGTCGCAATGGCTGTTTTCCGCTCCGCTGTAAAGGTGCCGCCGTAACTGACCGGTGTTCCCGGCGCGATCGTCTTTAAATAGCTTATCGTGCTCTTTAACTCCATGGCCGGAGTCAGATGGACCGGCTCTTTTTCTACCTCATCCGACGGATAGAGACCGTATATGGAGATTCCCGCGCGGACTGCATTGAAATTGGCCTGCGGCAGTTCCAGAATTCCTGCACTGTTGGAACAGTGCAGAACCGGGATTGTGATGCCGCGCTCCGTAAGCATGGAGATGAACTCCGTAAACAGCTCCATCTGACGGGCCGTGGCGCCTTTGTCCCTCTCATCCGCCCTGGCAAAATGGGTGAAGAGCCCCTCGATGCGGATTCCTGGAAGACGGCTGATCCGCACCGTCTCCTCTGCAGCGGCGGCGGTTACCGGATAGCCGATCCGGCTCATGCCGGTATCCAAGGCGATGTGGATGGGTGATATTTTTCCTGCCTTCACTGAAAGTTCTGAGAGACGAGCTGCGCTTTCATAACGGAATACGGCCGGTCGGAGTTCATACCGGATCAGATCCTCAAAGCTGCTCTCAGGACTCACTCCCAGGATGAGAATGGGCTTTGTAATGCCGTGTCTTCTCAATATGACTGCCTCCTCCGGGGTGGCCGTCGCGTATCCGCTTACGTATGGGTCGATGGCACACGCCACCGGTACTGAGCCATGACCGTATCCATCCGCCTTTACCACGCCAATCATCCCGGTTCCTTCTTTTAAATTGGCCCTCATGGCTTCCATATTCTGTCTGATGGCGTCCAGATTTACCGTCTCATAAACTCTGCTGTATCGTTCCATTTCTCTATACTTCCTTCAGATTATTCTGTCTCTTTTAAGATGTCTGCCAGCGCCTCCGTCAGTTCCCGGGCCAGTAGGCCGTGCTCTCCTGACTGAAGCCTGACAAGATCGCCCGCCCGGCCGTGTAAGTAGACGCCCATGGCTGCGGCGTCCGATTCTTCCATGCCGAGCGCCAGGAGTCCTGCAATGATTCCTGTCAGGACGTCTCCCGCTCCTGCCTTCGCCATGGAACTGTTGCCGCTGGTATTGATGTAGGTACGCTGATCTTTTAAGGCCGCTACGGTTACCGCGTCTTTCAGTACACAGGTGATTCCGTAACGATCCGCATATTCTCTCGCAGCGGGGATCAGGCGCCGCCTGATGTCCTCCACCGGACTGCCTGTCAGCCTCGCCATCTCGCCAAGGTGGGGTGTCACTATGATATTTTCGGTAAAATAATTGGTCAGTTCAGGAAATGCCGCAATGGTGTTCAGGCCGTCTGCGTCGAGGATGATGGGGACATAGGCATTAGCCAGTACCGTCTCCACCAGGTTTCTCGTATACGGCTCCTGGCCGATTCCAGGGCCGAGAACGATGACGCTGGCCCATTCACACTGGGCCTCCAGAAGTGTCTGGAAACGCACTGTGGACGCCTGTGCCTCCTCCGGATCGTAAGTAGTGATGATCGCCTCCGGAAGCGACGTCTGAAGAACAGCCCGGTTTTCCTCCACCGTAAAGATCTTCACCAGGCCGGCTCCCATCCGGTACGCGGCCATAGCGCTGAGCCAGGCGGCTCCGCTCATGTTTTTTGACCCTGCGGCAATCAGGACGCGGCCAAAGGTTCCCTTATTGGAATATGCGGGCCGGGCCGGAATCATACGGATATCGGCCGGTTCAAAGGTAAACAGCTCCGGACTCAGCCGTTCTAAGCTGACAGGGGGAAAGCCGATATCGGCCACCACGACGATTCCGCTGTAGGCGCGCCCCGGATACAGAAGCGTTCCCAGCTTCTCATAGCCGAAGGTCACCGTCACATCAGCTTTTAAGGCAGTCCCCATGATCTCACCGGTATCGGCGTGAATTCCGGATGGGATATCCACAGCCACCACCCAGGACGCCCCACAGCCGGAAAGCGTGGCCAGTAAGTCACGGTACACCCCACTCACCTCCCGGGACAGCCCTACGCCGAATACGGCATCGATTACAAGTTCACAGCGGCCCGGTATAAAATCGCTGTATTCAATCAGATTTACGCCAAGCCGCTCCGCAATGGCCAGCTGTTTCCTGTACTCGTCCGTTCCGTTCTCCTTGGTACCTGCCAGAATCACGGTCACGGTGTAGCCTTTTAGATGAAGGAGCCTGGCGGCTGCAATGCCGTCCGCCCCATTATTCCCGGTCCCGCAGACTGCCCAGATGCGGTCCTTTTTTTCCGCCTTTTTCTGCACTTCACGCACAACGGCCGCGGCCGCCTGCTCCATAAGCACCAGTGAAGGGATTCCTATGGACTGGATGGTGTAGCTGTCCACTTCCTTCATCTGGCTTCCCGATACCAGATATCTCATACCCATTCGCCTTTCCGACTAACAGTCATCTCTGCATTTTCTCTATTATAATACAAAACTGCCGGCAGGCAAAGAAGAATTTCTCCTTTGCCTGCCGGCACTCATTTCACAAATGAAATGGATCAAAAGGCATCGGATCAAAGCTTATGATTTCTTTGCCGCATCTGCTTTGGCAGATTTGCCTTTTTCCCGCTCCGCCTTTTCTTCCTCAGCCTTGTCCTGCATGCTGCAAACCTTATAGGATAAGCGCATCAGGCTCTCGGAAAGGTGTACGTTCTCCACCACCACGTCATCCGGCACGACCAGATCCGTATGGGCGAAATTCCAGATCGCCTTGATCCCGGCGCTCACAAGACGGTCGGCAATCTCCGGCGCCTTTGTCTTCGGTATCGTTAAAGCTGCAATCTGAACGTCATTATCCCTCACAAACTGCTCCAGATCATCCACACTTCTGATCTCAATTCCTCTCACAACAAGCCCGATGAGACGCGGATTGATATCGAACATTCCCTTGATTAAGAAGCCCCGCTTCTCAAAATTCGCATAATTGGCAATTGCCTGTCCCAAATTACCCGCACCGATAATTACGATGTTATGCTGTCTGTCGATCCCGAGGATCTTCGCAATTTCCGTATACAGATACTTTACATTATATCCATAACCCTGCTGGCCAAATCCTCCAAAATTATTCAGATCCTGGCGGATCTGAGAAGCAGTCACCTTCATACGGACGCTTAAGTCATTGGAGGAAATTCTCTCCACCCCGTCCTCCATCAGCTCTCCAAGATACCGGTAATATCTTGGCAGCCTCGCAATCACTGCTTTTGATATCTCTTTTTCTGCCACATCTTCACCTTCTTCAATAGTTTGTTTACTTATTTTCTTTCCATCTGCACTCCAAATTCATAGAATGAACGCAGAGCGATATCGGTCTTTTGCATTTCGTTAAACTAACTACTATTATACAGGCATGACAAAATAATGTCAAACAGGTTTTATTTTTCTCACATTTTCGTCATTCCCACGCCGCCTGTACACAGGAACAGTTCAGCCTCATATCTCGCGGTTCCAGTTGAAAAAAAATCCAACCTATATTATACTATTCGTGTTATTCTACATTTATTCGATCCATACAAGGGGAGGAACTACCATGATTTTGTCATGCAGCAACATAAGCAAGGCCTTTGGAAGCACGGAGATCATCCGCCATGCTTCCTTTCATATAGAGGATCATGAAAAGGCAGCCATCGTCGGCATCAACGGTGCCGGCAAATCCACACTGCTGAAAATTATCATCGGGGAACTGGCAGCCGATGAAGGTGACGTCGTTATTTCCAGGGGAAAGACCCTGGGGTATCTGGCACAGCACCAGGAACTGAGCGGCGAAAGAACTGTCTTTGATGAGGTATTGGAGGTAAAGCGTCCGCTGATCGAGATGGAGGCCAGAATCCGTAAGCTGGAGCTGGACATGAAGCACGCTTCCGGGGAAGAGCTGGAGAACATGCTTTCCACCTACAGCCGCTTAAACCACGAATTTGAACTTCAGAACGGTTACGCCTATCAGAGCGAGGTAACCGGAGTATTAAAAGGCCTGGGCTTTACCGAAGAAGAATTTACGAAGCCGGTATCGGCTCTTTCCGGCGGACAGAAGACCCGGGTATCCTTAGGCAAGCTTCTCCTGACGAAGCCCGATATTATTCTGCTGGACGAGCCTACCAACCACCTGGATATGAACTCCATCGCCTGGCTGGAAGGCTATCTGACCAATTACGACGGAAGCGTCATCATCGTCGCCCATGACCGGTATTTCCTCGACCGTGTTGTCACAAAGATCATCGAAATCGACAATGGAGCACTCGCCGTATACCAGGGCAATTACACCGCCTACAGCGAAAAACGCGCCATGATCCGGGACGCAAAGATGAAAGCCTATTTAAATCAACAGCAGGAAATCCGCCACCAGGAAGAGGTCATCGCGAAGTTAAAGTCCTTCAACAGGGAAAAATCCATCAAACGGGCGGAGAGCCGGGAAAAGATGCTGGATAAGATTGAGATTCTGGAAAAGCCGGCGGAAGTAAATGATGAGATGCGGATCCGCCTGGAGCCCAATATCATCAGCGGAAACGACGTACTGACCGTCCGCGGGTTAAGCAAGGCCTTCGGTCCCAACCATTTGTTTGACCACGTTGATTTTGAGATCAAACGCGGAGAACGGGTTGCCATCATCGGAGGCAACGGAACCGGAAAAACCACAATTTTAAAGATATTAAACAATCTGCTGCCGGCGGATACCGGAGAGATCAGGCTCGGTTCCAAGGTGCACATCGGCTATTACGATCAGGAGCACCAGGTTCTGCACATGGAAAAGACTCTCTTTGATGAGCTTCAGGATACGTATCCCACCATGAACAACACACAGATCCGGAACATTCTTGCCGCATTTCTGTTCACCGGGGACGATGTGTTTAAGCGTGTCAGGGACTTAAGCGGCGGGGAGCGAGGGCGCGTCTCACTGGCGAAGCTGATGCTGTCCGAGGCCAATTTCCTGATTCTCGATGAGCCGACGAACCATTTAGACATCACCTCCAAGGAGATTCTGGAAGACGCGCTGAACAGCTATACCGGCACCGTTCTCTACGTGTCTCATGACCGTTACTTTATCAACAAAACGGCCACCCGCATTCTCGATCTGACTGGTCATACACTGGTCAACTACATTGGTAATTACGACTACTATCTGGAAAAGAAAGAGCTGATGACAGAGCTCTATGCCTCAGAACCAGCGGGCAGTCAGACTTCGGGGACAGAGGGAGGCGCGTCACAGACCAGCGAGTCTTCCGAGGTCAAGCAGGACTGGAAGGCGTTCAAAGAAGAACAGGCCAGAATCCGCAAACGGCAGAATGATTTGAAGAAAACCGAGGATGAGATTCACCGGCTGGAGACAAGGGACAGCGACATTGACGGTCTTCTCACTCAGGAGGAAGTCTTCACCGATGTTTCCCGCCTTCTGGAACTGAATAAGGAAAAGGAAGAGATTCAGACAAGGCTGGAAGAGCTCTATGAGATATGGGAAACACTGGCTGAATAGTGCTGAATCCGGGCAGGGCCGCACTGCGGCAGTAAGGAATCATGACGTTAAAAAATGCAGCCGCAGGCGAATCCCGCCTGCGACTGCTTTCTTATGGTCTCAATCCGCTTCCTCCCTGAAGCGTAATCGTTTCTCCCGTTACGTAACCTGCATCATCCGATGCCAGGAATACGCAGACACGTCCGATATCCTTCTCCGGGTCTGCAAACCGTTTAAGAGGAATACTCTGAATCGTCTGATCATACAGTTTGGGATATTCATCTTTCCATTTCTCCAGACCTGGTGTCATGGCCAGCGGGCATACTACATTCACATTGATGCCATATTCACCCCATTCTGCAGCAGCTACACGGGACATTCCCCGAATCCCCTCTTTGGCAGCCGCGTAGGAAGACTGGCCCAGTTTTCCGAACAGACCGGCTCCGGATGCGAAGTTGATGACGCTTCCCTTCGTCTCCTTCAGATACGGGAACGCCTCCCGCATATAGAAAAACGTCGCATACAGACCGGAGTACACCGCAAGGTCGAAATCCTCCTTGGTGTGATCCACCAGCATCGTACCGGACTTGGAAACCTGTGCGTTGTTAATCAGACAATCCAGCTTTCCAAAACGGTCAATCGCCTGCTTCACCACGTTCTTTACAGCCGTCTCGTCACCGCCATCCGCAACGACAAACAGGGCCTCAATGCCATAATCTGCTTCCAGATTCTCTCTTGCTTCAATCAGGGTACTCGCCGTACGCCCGGTGATAACAATATTGGCGCCCTCTTCTGCAAATGCTTTTGCAATCCCGTAGCCAATTCCTCTCGCACCTCCGGTAATCAGTACAACTTTACCTTCCATCTTCTTCATGGATGCCGCCTCCTCATAGAATGAAATAATTAAAAATAAGCTTTGAACTGATGATATTTTCTTTTTGTTAAATTATTAACGTTCTATGTTCAGTATATACCTCTTATCCCATGGAGTCAAGAGTAAATAAGTATTTTTTTATCGATTACTTCACTGCCGCCGCAGTGCGGCTCTCACCGGGAACTTTTTTGTATCAGGAGAGGTCTCCCGTGATACAAAAAAAACAGGATTGCTCCTGTTTTTTCAGCTGCTTACCGTGCATACAAAACCTTTCTCAATATCTCACAGACCTGAGGTGAATCCGCCTCCATGGCTGTTCTCGTATCGCTGTCGCTTAAGTATGCTTCCACCAGCTTCCCGAAATAGAACTGCATGTTATTCGTGTAATAGTCGGGAACATCAACGAATTCATCCACATTTCCCTTATTCATGGCCAGATCCACAGCGAACTGACTGTCGCTGTCAAAGCAGTCGGCCGCGTATCCAATGTATTCTCCAAAGGCCTGGGTCAGTCCCTCCGGCCTGCAGAACTTAATCTTCCGGTAGCTCGTATCCAGCTTATGGTATACGTAATACGTTCCTCCGTCAGACTCGGGAGCTGAAAAATATTCCTTATCCGGATAGTAGAGAATCTCCCAGCCATGCTCCGCAAAATACTTGATCCACCCTCTCGGAATACGTTCGAGGGCGGCGGTTATCTCATCCTTTGTCTCGGATGCCACAGAGGACTCTTTGCTCTTTCCTTCTATCACAATATCATAGCGCTTATCCCGCTGGCCGTTCTCATCCATATAAAACAGCCCTACGTACTGATTGGCCGCCATCTGGCCGTCCTCGAAGAAATAATACCGTTTGCCGTCGATTGATTTGTATCCGGAAGAGGCCATCTCTCCTCTCGCGGAAAACCAGTACCAGCTCCCGTCTTCATCCTGAAACCAGCCCTTCTTCGCAGTGCCGTCTTTGTCGAAATAATACCATTTTTCCTCTTCATCGTTATAGCACCAGCCGATTGCCAGATCTCCCGTCTCCCGGAAGCAGTAGTAATATCCGCCAATCTTCTGCCAGCCTGCGGCCATAAGGCCATCCCTGCCAAAATGGTACCAGTAACCGCCAATCTGTTCCCAGCTGTTTTTTTTATAAGTCCCGTCTTCCCCGTAATATCTCCAGCCGCCGTCTTCCTGCTTCCATGTTCCCGTCTCTTCATTCCCGGGATCTGCCTCCGGCGTCTCTTCCGTCTGGCCGGCTGTGTTCTCCGCAGTTCCATTCTCCGCGTTTTCTCTCTCTGAAGTTGTGTTCTCTGTTTGAACGGCCTCCGTCTCATCTGCCGCGGCTGCCATGACGCTTCCGAGGCTTAAGAGCATGCTCACCGCAACTGCCGCTGCCCATCTTTTCTTCAAGAATACACACTCCCTTCTCTGTCTTTTCACACGTGATCTCCCTCTGATTGTACTATAATCTGGTAAAAAAGTACAGGTTGCAAATCTGAAGTTTTTGTGAACAAATCCCAAATCGTTACAGGCCATTCCTGAATCCCTGTCTTGAGTTTCCGGAGTTTTCTGTTATAATATATTATGATATCGGAAACTGTCATCCCAAAGAAAGCGAGGTATCCCCATGAAATGGAAACGCCCTCTGGCCATGGCTGGAGTCATCCTCATACTGGCCATGTACGTGATCGCCATCGTTTCGGCTTTCTCCAAAAGTACGTCCGCCAAAAGATGGCTGATGGCGGCTCTCTTCTCGACTGTCGTCATACCGGTTATTTTATATGCTTTTCAGCTGGTATACAGGCTCTTAAACCCTGAAGGAAAAGACAGAGACAATGAATAGAAACAGGGCGGCCGCCTCCGGATAATCCGGATGCAGCCGCCCTGTTTTCCTGTAATCAGATACGGACAGTCTTATCTGTAAATAATCTCATCTCTTCCCGGTCCATTAGAAACCATGGTGATTGGAGTTTCAATCTCTTTTTCAATAAATTCAATATAATTCCGGCAATTTTCCGGCAGATCCTCATATTTCCGAATCCCGCGGATTTCACATTTCCAACCCGGAAGTACCTTGTAGACCGGTTTTGCCCGCTCCAGACGAACCGTGGTCGGGAAATCCTTTGTCACTTCGCCGTCAATCTCATAACCGATGCAGACAGGAAGCTCATCTAAATACCCCAGAACATCGAGAACGGTAAGAGCCACCTCTGTGGAACCCTGAATCCGGCATCCGTACCGGCTCGCAACCGCATCAAACCATCCCATACGTCTCGGGCGTCCTGTCGTAGCGCCGTACTCTCCGCCGTCGCCGCCGCGCCTTCTCAATTCGTCCGCTTCCTCACCGAAGATCTCACTGACGAATGCTCCTGCTCCAACTGCACTGGAATAGGCCTTCACAACGGTCGTAATATTCTTAATCTCATACGGTGCGATTCCGGCGCCGATCGCACCGTACGCCGCAAGTGTGGAGGAGGAGGTAACCATCGGATAAATGCCGTGGTCCGGATCTTTTAAGGAACCAAGCTGACCTTCCAGCAGAATATTCTTTCCTTCTTTGATGGCATCATATAAGTATTTCGACACGTCGCAGACGTAAGGGGCTACCATGTCACGATACTGAAGCAGTGTCTGATACAGCTCCTCCTGATCGAGAACCGGCTTGTGATACAGATACTCCAGCATGACATTCTTCGTCTCACATACACGCGCGACTTTTTCCTTTAAGGATTCACTGTCAAACAGTTCGCTGACCTGGAATCCGATCTTTGCATATTTATCTGAATAAAACGGAGCAATTCCCGACTTTGTCGAGCCAAAGGACTTCTTTCCGAGACGCTCCTCCTCATACTGATCAAACAGAATGTGGTACGGCATTAAAATCTGCGCACGGTCTGAAACGAGTATATGCGGCTTCGGAACACCCTTGCTTACCAGTTCTTCCACTTCTTTTATCAGGAACGGGATGTTTAACGCTACGCCGTTGCCTATCACGCTCGTCGTATGGCTGTAGAATACACCGGACGGCAGAAGGTGGAGTGCGAACTTGCCATAGTTGTTAATGATCGTATGTCCTGCGTTGCTGCCTCCCTGAAAGCGGATGATGATGTCGGATTCTTTCGCCAGCATATCCGTAATTTTTCCTTTTCCCTCGTCGCCCCAGTTGGCGCCTACTATTGCTCTTACCATTTGCTTATTTCCTCCTTTAACTCGTTGCGGTACAATCGCGGGGGTGCTTGTATTGGTCCGCAGTGGACCTCGATTTGGCTTCGGGTGAGTCCGCAGTGGACCTCGATTCCGCTCCGCTTCATCTCGGTCACGGGCTTCGCCCTATGGAATCCGGTAAACGGCAATCCGCTTTCGTGCCAGCACGACGCGGATTGCCGCTTACCGGATTCCACACTGCTCATTGCCACCGCGTATAGCATAGCTCAAAGCATTCCATAAGTAAAGTCAATATTAATTATATTTGTCATAAGTTTCAATTATATCACTCTCTATTTTCCAGCATAAGCTCCAGAAGACGCCCACCCGCAGGCGAAATGGGATTTTTTCGGTCTGTAATAATGCAGAAACTTCGCTCCGGCATTCCGGCTTTAAAATTCAGTTCGAACAGGCGGCCGGACTCGATTTCCTTCTCTGCAAACTCCGACATGACACAGCCAATCCCAAGATTCCTCATGGCAAACTGGACAATCATATCGCTGGTGGCCAGTTCAAATTCCGGTTCCACGACAATTCCCAGCTGCTCCAGATAGTCGTCCATAAAACGACGGGTACTCGTATTCTTTTCCAGAAAAATACAGGGAAGTTCCTTTAATATCCCGTATTCCAGCGGTTTTCCCTTTAAATACCCGAACTGTTCGCCCGCCACAAAAACATTTCGGATCTTTTTCACCTCAGTGACGGAAATCTCCGGTCTTGCATCGACCGGGGAGCTGACCACACCGAAATCAATGGTTCCACGGCTTAAAAATCCCACCGTCTCCGGCGTGGGTCCGTTGGACACAGTGACCTTCACCTTCGGATATTTTTCATGAAAACGTTCCAGAAACGGCAGCAGATAGAACTGGAGTGTCATATCGCTGGCTCCGATTCTGACCTCCCCCGTATCCAGATCCTGCATACGCTTTAACATATTCTCTCCATACCAGATGTGATCTAAACCTGATTTCACATAAGAGTACAGAAGCTCGCCCTCTCTCGTCAGCCTGACGCCCTTGGAGGTTCTGATAAACAGCTTCGCATCGACGGAAAGTTCCAGCTGACGGATCGCCTGGCTGACAGCCGGCTGGGAAATGCACAGTTTTTCCGCCGCCAGCGTGACGCTGCCCAGCTCTCCCGCATAATAAAACACCTTGTAATACTCCAGATTGCTGCTCATATCGTGTCCTCCTGAAAAGAGCAGAGACTGACAACCGCCTCTGCTCTCCATTACATATATTATTTTCTTATACGTTAATCTCAGCCGTCATCCCAAGGTCGTCCCTGTTTGCCAAAAGCAGCGGCCGAATCACTTCTTCTAAATAAATCTCCACCTGGGCAGGCGCACATCCGACATACTTCTTCGGATCCATGTTCTTTTTAAGCTCTTCCAGGCTTAAGTTGAACGCAGGATCGGCGGCGATCAGCTCCAGAAGGTTATTGTCCATACCGTTTTCCTTCACGTTTTTGCCGGCCTCCATGGAGAGCTCGCGGATTCTCTCGTGAAGCTCCTGCCTGTCGCCTCCCGCTTTCACGGCGTCCATCATAATATTTTCAGTAGCCATGAACGGAAGCTCCGCCATCATGTGCTTCTCGATCACTTTAGGATAAACGACGAGGCCATCCACCACATTTAAATAAAGGTCCAGAATACCGTCGATCGCCAGAAATCCCTCCGGAATGCTGAGACGTTTGTTTGCAGAGTCATCCAGCGTCCGCTCGAACCACTGAGTCGATGCCACCATCATGGGGTTCATCACGTCAGACATGACGTAATTGGACAGGGAGGCAATTCTCTCACTTCTCATCGGATTGCGCTTATAGGCCATGGCAGAAGAACCAATCTGGCTCTTTTCAAATGGCTCCTCGATCTCCTTCAAATGCTGGAGCAGACGGATATCGTTCGAAAACTTGTGCGCGCTCTGAGCGATTCCAGCCAGGATATTTAAGACGCGGCTGTCCACTTTTCTGGAATATGTCTGACCGGAAACCGGATAGCAGCCCGGATATCCCAGCTTTTCAGCTATCATCGGATCCAGCTTTCTCACCTTGTCCATATCTCCGTCAAACAGTTCTAAAAAGCTGGCCTGAGTGCCGGTGGTTCCCTTGGATCCCAGCAAACGGATCGAACCTGCCACATAGTCTAAATCCTCCAGATCCATGGTCAGCTCGTGCATCCACAGCGTGGCCCGTTTTCCAACCGTCGTCGGCTGTGCAGGCTGAAAATGTGTAAAGGCCAGCGTTGGCTGATCTTTGTATTTGTCTGCAAACTTCGCCAGTTCTGCAATCACATTGACCAGTTTCTTTCTGACTAACGCCAGTGCCTCTGTCATCACAATAATATCCGTGTTGTCGCCTACATAGCAGGAAGTTGCTCCCAAATGGATGATTCCCCTGGCCTTCGGGCACTGTACACCGTAAGCGTAAACATGGGACATCACATCGTGCCGCACTTCTTTCTCCCGCTGCTTTGCCACATCGTAATTGATCTCGTCCTGATGGGCCTTCAGCTCATCGATCTGTTCCTTCGTAACCGGCAGTCCCAGTTCCATCTCTGTCTCAGCGAGAGCGATCCAGAGTTTTCTCCATGTACGGAATTTCTTGTCCGGTGAAAATATATACTGCATTTCCTTGCTGGCATAGCGCTCTGACAAGGGACTCTGATAGCGGTCGTTCATAAAAATATACCAAGGAGACTGATGACCTGCGTCATACACAGGAAGCGGCACAGGATCGTTGCCGTTTCCGGGTCTCCACCCTTTCTTTTAATTTGTTTCAATCCACGCTCGGTATATTGTCGAAGTGCGACTGCATCCTACGTAGATGCGTGGTTGACCTCATGGCAGTAGGGGATACCGATTACTCTCCGCCCACCACTGCCGTTAAGTTTGTTTTTGGCAATTCATCTCACCACCTTAGAGGATGGGAGAATTCTTGCTAATATTTGTTGAAATGTATAGACTCCTGCTCATTATCATATCATAATCTGCCTGCGGTTAAAAGAAAAAAATACAAAAGGTGCCGAACCGGATATTCCTTCAATCCGGTGCAGCACCCATTTCGTCCGCAAACCGTCCGGATTACTGCACGTATTCTCCCCGGATATCCTCTTTTGGCGGCTGGATCGGATACTTTCCGGTAAAACATGCGGTACAGATCGGCAGTCCCTGCGCCATTTCCGTCAGCCGCTCCTGTCTTAAGAAGGAAAGGGAATCCGCCCCTATCATATCGCAGATTTCCTGTACCGTCCGGCCGTGAGCGATCAGCTGATCCTCGGATGGAATATCCGTTCCGAAATAACACGGATGGAGAAACGGCGGTGCGCTGATCCGGACATGGACTTCCTTCGCCCCTGCTTCCCTGAGCATCCCGACGATCAGAGCACTGGTGGTTCCCCGGACAATGGAGTCATCAATCATAATGACGCGTTTCCCCGCCACCGCCTCCTTTAAGACGTTCAACTTAATCCGCACGGCTGACTCCCGGCTGCTCTGTTTCGGCTTGATAAAGGTTCTGCCCACATAGGAGTTTTTTACGAATGCGGTACCGTAAGGGATCTTTGATTCCATGGAATATCCAAGAGCCGCACCATTTCCGGATTCTGGAACACCGACCACAAGATCTGCCTCCACAGGCGAATCCATGGCCAGGGCGCGGCCGGCAAGAAGCCTGGCATGATAGACGCTCACTCCGTCAAACACACTGTCCGGTCTGGCAAAATAGATATATTCGAATACGCATCTGGCTTCTTCCGCCGGGTCTTTTAAGCAGAGTCTCGTATCCGATGCGATTCCGTCCTTTGTGATGGTAACGATCTCGCCCGGTCTGACATCCCGGACAAATTCCGCACCGATCGTATCGAGGGCGCAGCTTTCTGACACCAGAATATAGGCGTTGTCCCGTTTTCCGATGCAGAGGGGCTTGAATCCAAAGGGATCCCTGGCTCCTATCATTTTTCTGGGACTCATGACAACAAGGGAATATGCTCCCACAATCTTCTTCATGGCTCCGGCTACCGCCTCCTCCACAGAAGATGTCTTCACACGCTCCCTTGCGATGTGGTAGGCAATGACTTCAGAATCGATCGTGGTCTGAAAAATCGCCCCCGAATATTCCAGCTCCCGGCGGAGCTCCGGCGCATTGACAAGATTGCCGTTGTGCGCCAGAGCCAGGGTGCCTTTGATATAGTTTAAAACAAGCGGCTGGGCATTTTCCCTGGTGCTGCTGCCTGCCGTCGAATAACGAACATGACCGACTCCGATATTGCCGTGAAGACCCTCTAAGATCTCAGGAGTGAAAACTTCGTTACATAACCCCATCCCCTTATACGCGTTTACTTTCCCCTTGGGACCGGCCGTATCGCTGACTGCGATGCCGCAGCTCTCCTGTCCCCTGTGCTGCAATGCGAATAATCCATAATAAATGGTTGACGCCACGTCCCCGTGATCGAAATCATACATTCCGAAGACGCCGCACTCTTCATGTAACTCATCCCCCGCAGTAATAGTTAAGTCATGTCTCATGTAAGTACTGCCTTTCTGTGCTGTTTACTGGATACCAAGACGACGGAATACTTCCTCGTAAGCATCTTCTACATTGCCCAGATCGCGGCGGAAACGGTCCTTATCCAGTTTTTCATGTGTTTCCTTATCCCACAGTCTGCAGGTATCAGGAGAAACCTCATCGGCCAGAATAATCTGTCCATGGTAACGGCCAAACTCGATCTTAAAGTCGATCAGCTCGATGCCGAGGCTGTCGAAATACTCTCTCATCACATCATTTACCTTAAAGGTATACTTTGTGATCGCATCGATCTCCTCCTGCGTCGCCAGGTTCAGTGCCAGTGCATAGTAGCTGTTGATGAACGGATCGCCCAGATCATCATTTTTATAGCTGAACTCCAGGGTAGGACATGCAAACTTGATTCCCTCTTCCATTCCCATCTTCTTTGCGAAGCTGCCTGCGGAGAAATTTCTTACAATTACTTCTAACGGAACGATCTCTACTTTCTTAACAGCGGTCTCACGGTCGCTTAACTCCTCAATGAAGTGAGTCGGTACGCCTTCTGCTTCCAGCTTCTTAAAAATATGGTTCGTCATACGGTTGTTGATCGCGCCTTTTCCTACGATGGTACCCTTCTTTAAACCGTTGAATGCCGTAGCGTCATCTTTATAATCTACAATTAATACGTCCGGATCCTCTGTCGTATAAACCTTTTTCGCTTTTCCTTCATACAGTAATTCTTTTTTCTCCATGGTATCCACCAGTCCTTTTCCTGATTTAATTTATAAGTTTTATGAATATAACCAAGGTGTTTCAGTAGAAATTATAATACAGTGAAAATGCGATTGCAACATTTTTATATATTATAAATTCTTATGGGCGATGGTAATTAACTCATATAAATGTTTTCATGCACTTATCCCGCAGCAAAAGTATTTCATCTTTTACGGGCCGGTGCTTTCCCCGCCTTCCCGCCGGACCTTTTCCTCCGTGCGCCAGAATTCCACCTTTCCCTCCTTTACATCAATCGTAACGCCGCTGTCTGTTCTGTCAGACGGATACGGAGAAACTTCCTCCTCGAAGCCGGTCTGCTCCACGGACCGTTCCGTCGACCAGTTTATATCAAACAGGTGTTTTGCCTCTGCAAAGATGGCTGGATCCGTGATGCCTATCACGATCAGTTCCGCCAGCGTCATACAGCATAAGCAGCTTCTGAGCAGGCATCGATTTCTCTCGGCAGATGTGCTGATGGGTAATCCGACATATCGTCTGACAGCCGCTCTCAGAAAACGGCGGCTTCTCCATGGTCTCTTGGTTCGGTTATATCGTTTGATCCGCCATTTTGGCATCAATGGAGTACTCTTCAAAAATCCATCCCCTTTTTCCTCTTTCCGTTTCGCTAATCATTGGTCACATTTCCATCACCATTAACCGGAATTGCCTCTCCAAGGTACGTTGGCTCCGGCTGGAAGATTCCTGTCATAAAATCCTTTCCCCGTGCCAGCAGCTCTCTCACATCACGCCGTTTCTGACCGGCGTACGTCCTCTGATCAGAGGCCACGCCGTACGCGTCAAGTCCCAGCTGTTTGGCGGCGTACAGCGCCCTGTAGAGATGGTACTGCTGTGTCACGATGATAATTTTCTCCGCCTCGAACACATCGCGGGCCCGATACATACTTTCATAAGTAGAAAAACCGGCGTGATCCATAAACACATCCTCCGAAGGCACGCCGCGGTCCACGGCAAACTGCTTCATCGCATTGACCTCATCATAATTTTTCCTCCCGTGATCGCCGCTCATAAGCAGCTTTTCAGAAGCTCCTGCTTCATACAGTTCAATGCCGCGAAGCAGACGGTCCTCCAGCATATTGCTGGGTTTTCCATCCGGGTGGACGCCTGCCCCAAGAACAAGGATACAGTCGGCCCCCAGCGAACTGGCCTCCTTCCACGTCAGAATCCGTTTTTCCGTGGATTTGATCATATATGTATTGACAGCCGCCAGGCAGACAATACCGGCAACTCCGAGAATGACCAGCACAACGAAAGCTCTTTTTATCAGTTTTTTCATCGGTTTGTCCTCATTTCTGTTATACGCTTCATTATATAACATGGAAAAAATGGCTTCAAGCCTTTCCGGGCCTAAAGCCATTTTATTTTTCTGCTCTGTTTTTTATTATTCTGCTGCGGAGCTCATGTCAGCACTGTTTGTCGGATGGCCGTTGCTCTCGCCGGTGATATCATCCACGCCTTTTTCTACATCATTGATCATACCGTCAATCACTCCGGTACTCTCTTCTGCATCTTCATCAGCGTTTCTCGTGTTCCCCATATCTGTAGAGGAAGACTCCGCCGCTGAGGAGGACTCCATCGCTGATGTCTGTGTAGCAGCTGCGCTGCTGCCTCCGGTGGTCTCATTCGTTGCGTTCTTATTGCTGCCGCATGCGGACAGACACATCACTGTCATAATGACAAGTACTGCAAATACATAGGGTTTTATTCTTTTCATAATACATTCTCCTTTCATTTTCTATGCTTAGTATGTGTTAGAGGAGAATAAATTATGGTGGGAAATTTTTCTAATTTTTTATAGCCTGTATATCCATTTTTGCCGTCATAAAGTGGCAAATTGTTCCATAGGCAGACCCAGCACCCCTTCATGAAATGGGCGTTTTCTCAAATCCTGCGAATAAAGCGGAATACCCTGTAACAGCATGGTTTTGTAAAGTTGGGCACCACGAATTACAAAATCAGCAAGCCCTTATCCAGCCTGCTGATACGCATAGTATATCCCCCACTTTCCCTGAAACCGCAAGAGGCAGGATGGTCTTTACGGGTGGAGCTATCAGGGAGGCATACGCAGATAAAGACCGCAGGAAGAAAGTTCCGTCAAAGGTACGGCGTCACACTTTAGGCCCTACCCCCCTGACAGAATGGGCCTTTGCAGACGCTAAACCGTGGGGCCCTGCATGGATTTATCCTGAACCCCTGATAACAGTCTTCTATCGTCCTTAATCCAATAAGGTGCTCATGTTGTTTGCAGATTAAAGAGTCGATAACTTAAAATTCAATGTATCCCACTCGACTCCGTTCACAATCAGCGTAACCGAATGAATACCTGGATAATGCTTCCTCGAACTTACATCTACAAAGGAATGTGTTTTCCTATAAGACTTTTTTTCGTTTTCCCTTAATAAAAGCTCGGATATTTTAAATATCTTACGGGAACGCCTGCCGTTTGCTCTCACATAATCAATGCCATATTCCAGCCGTACCTTAGTTTCCTTTTTTGTCTCAATCTGAAAAGAAAAGGTCATATCCTCCCCAACGCAAACAGACGCGGCATCCAACGAGAAGTTAACAACATTCACGCAATCGACATCTGAAAACCCGAAAATGTCCAGTACAGCCCTGTTGCCCTTTTTTAGAAGTGTCCTGCATCCGTGCTTTACAATCCAATCGGTATGTTCGTTTTTACCGTACCAATCCCTTGCAAGTTCTGTTATTAAATCGGGATGGGTTTTGGAAATATCGTTTAGATTGTTTGCCACACTTTTTCGGACATACAGCGATGGGTCAGCTTTCAGCCTTTCTAAAATTTGCAGAACTGGCGACGGGTCTTTTTTGAAACTGGTTAATGCCTGTCCCCAGGGCAATGCCGGACGGCAGCCCTCGCTGGCAAGACGCCGCACATGCTCGTTGTCATGCTCCGTCCAAGCAGTCATCTGCGCTATCATTCTGGCTTCATGCTTGATAATAAATGGCCTTACGGCAAATTCAGCCGTTGAATACCTTGTATAACGCTCTAACGCAGCCATTGATAAATCCCAATGGCGCTCATCTTGGCCATACATTTCAACGAAGTCGGGGAAGTAAAGCAGGCCAGAATCCACAATTCCAACAGGATAACCCGCTATAGCCTTGTCCAGAATACCGAGAGCATGTTCATAATCGTGAGGCAGATATTTTCCTAAATTGATAGTAATACGCCGCATACGGGCTTTCAATTCCAACGCATCCCATGTTTCGTCCATAATGTTGGCAATAAAATCATCAGCCCGAAAGGTTGGATATACGGCATTTATGCACATAGCCAGTTCATGAATTGTATTGTAATTATAATATCTGTCTTTCATTAGTTCGGGCATGTAGTTCCTCTTTTCTAAGGGGGATTGTCTAAGGTCAGCCACTTGCGATAGGAAGCCTTCTCCGTCAAAGGCAATCAAACTTAACTTAGCTTTTTCCACGCTGATATTTGCGAGCGGAAACGTCAAACAAATCATTTCGTGTCATAACTTTATGTTACTGTCCATAACTCTTTTTGTTCGTTTGGCACCATTTTGCCACTTTACAGATAGATTCATTCTATAAAAAGCCCTGTAACCATGCGCTTTTCAGCTTGTAGAGACGCCGCAATCAGCTGGAAAAATAACTATTTTTTATTGAGTTTACAGACATAAAAATCTCTTTGTAATTTTCCCCTTGTTCCTTATCCGGACCTCGTCAGGAAGCAGATAAATCGCCTCATCGTCTTCATCCATCCCCTCGCTTATCCAATCACATCCGCCATGGTATAAAGTCCCGGTTCCTTTCCCGCCAGGAACTTTGCTGCCGATACCGCACCCTTTGCAAAAATCGCCTTGGAATAAGCGGTATGCTGGAAAGTAATCACCTCATCCTGACCGGCGAAGATTACGTCGTGTTCACCGACGATGGAGCCTCCGCGAACAGCCTGGATTCCGATCTCATCCTTCTGACGCTTCTCCCTCGTCTGGGAGCGGTCGTATTTATAGTGGTAGTGGTTGTCCATCGCCTCATTGATGGAGTCAGCCAGCGCCAGAGCAGTTCCGCTGGGCGCGTCCACCTTTTTATTGTGGTGTTTTTCCAGAATCTCGATGTCGAAACCGGCTGCCGCCAGAACCTCAGCAGCCTCTTTCACCAGCTTTAACAGCAGATTGATCCCCAGCGACATATTAGCGGAACGAAGTACCGCAGTCTGGCGGGCTGTCTCTTCCACATGCTGAATCTGCTCTTCGGAAAGCCCTGTCGTACACACTACCACCGGCATCTTCTTCTCAGAACAGTACGTTAACAGCCCGTCCACCGCCTTTGCAGAGGCAAAGTCCACTATGACATCCGCGTCCACCGTACACGCCTCCAGAGAAGGAAATACCGGATATGAATGTTGTATTGTATCATTTAAATCAATTCCTGCAACAATTTTAATATTCTCATCTTCTTCAACAATTTTAGAAATAACCTGTCCCATGGCGCCATTGCAGCCGTGCATCACCATTTTTATCATTATGTTTTCCTCCATTTTATAATGGGCCGGACGCCCTGATACCGATGCGTCCGGCCCTGCATTCATTTGTTATATAAGATTTTATAAGATTCCGTATTCTTCCATGGCCTTCTTTAAACGTTCCTGATTCGCAGGCTCCATCTCGGTAAGCGGCAGACGAAGCGGGCCAACCTTCTTCCCCATTAAGTTCATGGCCGCCTTGACCGGAATCGGGTTCACTTCGCAGAACAGGGCGTTGATCAGCGGAATCGCCTCCAGCTGAAGTCTCGCGCTCTCTTTCACATCGCCGCGGAAATAGGACGCGCAGATCTCATGGGTCTGTGCCGGAGCTACGTTCGACAGCACCGAAATAACACCCTTTCCGCCGAGCGAAAGCAGCGGCACGATCTGATCATCATTGCCGGAATACACATCCACACAGCCGTCTGCCATCGCAAGCATGGTGGCGATATTGGATATATTTCCACTGGCCTCCTTGACACCGACAATATTCGGCACGTTCTTACAGAGTGTTACAATCGTCTGAGGAGCGATCGTCACGCCTGTACGTCCCGGTATATTGTAAAGAATAATCGGAATCTTCACAGCATCGGCTACCGCGGTAAAATGTGCAATCAGGCCGTTCTGAGTCGCTTTGTTATAATACGGGGATACGAGAAGCAATCCGTCCGCCCCGTATTTCTCCGCCTCCTTTGAAAGATAGACAGCGGTTTCCGTACAGTTGGAACCTGTTCCGGCCACAACGGGAATCCTCTTATTTACCACTTCACACGTATATTTGATTACATTTAAATGTTCCTCATGAGTCATGGTGGAGGCTTCACCTGTAGTTCCACAGATGACGATGCTGTCCGTACCGCCGGCGATCTGCTCCTCCAGCAGCTCTTCCAGCTTCTCGTAATTCACCTCTCCATTGTCCTTAAATGGTGTAATCAGCGCTACACCTGCTCCTTCAAAAAGTGCCATAGTCTTATCCTCCTGATTCAATCTGTTCCTGTTGACAACGTTTCTGCTACATAAAATCATGCGCCCGCCCCGCGCCATTCATGCTCTTATCTATGCTCTTACCATATGGTCCGCAGAGCGGCCATTCTTTACAGAGAAAAAGAGCTGACAGCGGGGTCAGCTCTTAAAGTTCAGAATCCGGTAAATACTTCTTATCTTCAAGCAGCGCCCCATCCATGCAGGATGACAGTCATATGATTCTTCATCATATGCCCAGAACAGATACGTCCCGGGCCGTACCGTCCTTCGGCGTCTCATCCTTTCCCCCACCCTCACCTGCACCCCGATGCATCAGGCAGAATACTCATAATCAACGCAACCTCTACTTTATTATGTATGTTACCATACTACCATTATTGCTTTGTATTGTCAACTTTAAGATGATCAATTTCTCTGATACCATCCACGAAGGGATCCAGCTCCTTCGGGAATACCTTTCCAGTCAGAATCAGGTCGATCTCCTCAACCCTGGACTGAAGCAGTGTCTTCATCTCATCCATCTCAATAATTCCCTGGTCCAACAGCCCCAGAACCTCATCGAGAATAACCAGGTCACATTCACCGGTCGAAAGTACTTTCCTTGCAAAATTCATGCCGTTGCGTATGTTCATACGCTCTTCCTTCTGCTGCTCCTCCGACAATGTCTCGAAGAACGCATCTGACTTCTCAAACCGGAATATCTTCAGTTCCGGTTCCAGCCGCTCTAAAATCTCACAGGAGGCCAGTTCCTGACAGCCCTTTAAAAACTGTATCATGATTACCGTCTGCCCATTCAGCAGAGCAGAGATTCCCATGCCAAGCGCCGCCGTCGTCTTTCCTTTTCCTTCGCCGCATATAACCTGTATTGTACCTTTACTCATCCTTTTGCACCTCATACCAGCAAAAAAGCAATATATTGATATACTACGTTAGAACCCGCTTATCGTATCACAAAATTTAAATTTTTGCAAGTTTTCTTACCGTTTTCTTAATATTGCCTTCTCTTCCGCTATTCCGCGCATTCCAGCTTGCTGACGGAAACCTCGTAAGCGATCCGCTTCTCACACTCGGTTTCGCTGAGTTTTTTCGTATACTCTCTGCTCTGCACGCGGCCCCAGACCTTTACCCGCGCACCGACTTCGAAGCCGGAGGCGTATCTGGCGTTTCTTCCCCACGCGATACATGGAATGTAGTCCGACTTCCCATAAGGCCGGTTTACGGCAAGCAGCAGATCCGCGATCTCTCTGCCGAGAGGAGTCTTCCTGTAAATAGGGGCCTTACATATATATCCATCCAGAAAAATCTGATTTGTTTTCGTATAATCCGTAAATTCCTCCAGGAAATGGATCTCACGCACGAAGATGGACAGAACCAGACGGTTTTTCGTCCCTTCATGGCGGTTATAGGACCGGAATTGTCCCAGGGCTTCAATGGTACAGCCTATGTAATTCGCTTCTACGTCGATGAGCCGCTCCGATATCATAAGAGGTATGATATCCGCCTGCTCGCTGAGGCGGTTTACCGCAACGTCCACCATATAGAATCCTTCTCCGAATACCTCATGGCTGAAGGTGAAGCCGGAGATGATCTCCCCGATTACGCTTACTTTGTTGTTCTCAATCATTTTTTCCGACATTGTATTTCTCCTCTTCTTTCACTAATTTGAAGTAACGGTTCAGCCGTGCTTATAAAAACCGGAACGATGCACGGATGAATGGTTACAATTTGCTTTGCAGCTAATATTAAGTGTATGATCAGCTGTTCCGTGAAATGATAAGAAGACATCCAAAAATATCGACAGAAAATCCCCGTCTGATCTCATAAAAAATCAGTTACACCCTTATTTGCCCGAAAAACCGGAGAAAGGAGCACAGCCACCGCTCTTTTTCCGCATAGATCGACAGTTTCGGCATTAGAAAGCCAGCCTGAGAAAGAAGGAACGATCACGAAAACGGAGGGGGACATGCTTCTATCATGCAAAAAAATGCCCTGCAGGAGTATTCTCCCGCAGAGCACAGCTTCGTCGGTATGGCTGTTGTTGATCGTATCTTTCTACCTTCAATTAACCCAAAGATTTCTTATTCAGCGAGGATCTCTTTCTCATCGTAGGATCCAGGATCTTCTTTCTGATTCTTAAGGATACCGGTGTGATTTCAAGAAGCTCGTCGGTATCGATAAAGTCCAGGCACTGCTCCAGGCTCATCTCCTTCGGCGTCGTCAGCTTCAGGGCCTCGTCGGCGCTGGAGGAACGGGTGTTGGTCAGCTTCTTCGTCTTGCAGACGTTGATCTCGATATCCTCCGCCTTCGGGTTCTGTCCGATTACCATACCGGAGTAAACCTTCACGCCGGCTCCGATGAACAGGATGCCTCGCTCCTGCGCATTGAACAGACCGTAGGTAATGGATTCACCGGACTCATAAGCAATCAGGGAACCGGTCTTACGGTAGGATAAGTCTCCCTTGTAAGGAGCATAGCCGTCAAACGCCGTGTTCATGATACCGTTTCCCTTTGTATCGGTCATGAACTCACCGCGGTAGCCGATCAGGCCTCTGGACGGAATGGAGAATTCCAGTCTTGTATAGCCCCCGTTAGCGGGGCTCATTCCCTGCAGTTCGCCTTTTCTGCTGGTCAGCTTCTGGATAACCGCACCGGTAAATTCCTCCGGCACATCGATATAGGCGATCTCCATCGGCTCCAGTTTGCGGTTTCTTTCATCGTACTGGTAAAGGACCTCAGCCTTGCTGACTGCGAACTCAAAGTTCTCTCTTCTCATGTTTTCAATCAGAACGGAAAGGTGCAGCTCGCCGCGGCCGGATACCTTAAAACAGTCAGGAGAATCGGTCTCCTCCACGCGAAGGCTGACATCGGTGTTCAGTTCGCGGAACAGACGCTCTCTGATATGGCGGGAAGTGATAAATTTACCTTCCTGTCCTGCCAGCGGGCTGTCATTCACCATGAAATTCATGGCGATGGTCGGCTCGGAGATCTTCTGGAACGGAATGGCTTCCGGATTATCCGGGGAGCAGAGCGTATCACCGATATGAATATCCGCGATACCGGAGATCGCAACGATGGCGCCGATTCCCGCTTCCGTCACTTCCACCTTGTTCAGTCCCTCGTACTCATATAACTTGCCGACCTTGACCTTGCGCATCTTCTCCGGGTCGTGGTGGTTTACGATGACACATTCCTGATTGACGCGGATCGAGCCGTTGTCCACCTTACCTACGCCGATACGGCCTACGTACTCATTGTAATCGATGGTGCTGATCAGAAGCTGAGTCGGTGCTTCCGGGTCTCCCTCCGGAGCCGGGATATGATCGATGATCGTCTGGAATAAGGCGCTCATGTTCTCTTCCGGATCGTCTAAATTCTTCTTGGCGAAGCCGCCCTTGGCAGATGCATAAAGGAACGGGCAGTCTAACTGCTCTTCTGTCGCATCAAGATCCATGAGAAGCTCTAATACTTCCTCTTCCACCTCATCCGGTCTCGCCTCCGGACGGTCAATCTTATTGATACAGGCTACAACGGAGAGGCCCAGTTCCAGCGCCTTGCGCAGAACAAACTTCGTCTGCGGCATAACGCCCTCGTAGGCATCCACCACCAGAATAACTCCGTTTACCATCTTTAAGACACGCTCAACCTCGCCGCCAAAATCCGCATGGCCTGGCGTATCGATAATGTTGATCTTCGTACCGTTGTAATTGACAGCGGTATTCTTGGAAAGGATGGTAATACCACGCTCTCTCTCGATATCATTGGAGTCCATAACCCGGTCAACAACTTCCTGATTCTCGCGGAAAATCCCGCTCTGTCTGAGCAGGGCATCCACCAGGGTGGTTTTACCGTGGTCAACGTGGGCGATGATGGCTACATTTCTGACGTCTTCTCGTTTCATCTTCATAATATGTGTACTCTTCTTTCCTTTGGATAAAAACTCAATAAAAAACTAAGGACTCTATACTGTCCTTAGTTTCATTTACACTCTTCACAATAAATTAGTATAGCACCCTATATACCAGATTGCAAGGTGTTTTTCAGTTTTTTGCCTTCTCCGCTCTTTCGGTCTACGATTCCGAATTTCTCCGCAGTCACTGTAATCGTTGTAAACGGCAGGGGAATTTTATAGTGGTCCCATCGTTTTTTTATGGAGAAGGCTCTGGAATAACCGGCCCGGTCCATTTCTGCCGGAAATTCGGTCTTCAGGCGCACCGTTTTGTCAAGCAATCGTAAATAGCCGTAGGAAAGCTGGCATAAACCGGCTTTGACCACTGGATTCCTCATCCGGACAGTTCCTCCTCCCGATCATTTTCCGGTACTGTTTTTCCGCTTCCTTCGCCACCGCCTCCTCTTTATATAAGGAAGCAGTTTCCACGGCTCCCGCCGATAATTTCCGGTACAGCGGCGGATCTGTCATAAGCCGTGCGGCGGCAGATGCCCACGCTTCTTCATTCTCTTCTGTCATGAAGCCGTTCTTTTCCTGTCTGACAACGTCGACGACTCCGCTGGCGCGCACTGCGACTACGGGACAGCCCGCTGCCATGGCTTCCAAAAGGACAATTCCCTGTGTCTCCGATTTTGAGGCAAATAAAAAACCGTCGGCCGCATGGAGATAATTGGATACTTCGGTATTGGGAACCCGGCCGGCAAATACGATCTGACGTCCGATCCCCAGCTCCTCCGCCATATTTTTAAGCGCCTCTTTCCTGGTTCCATCCCCGATTACAAGAATTCGGAAGCTGTCCCCCACCATGTTCCTGAGACAGGCGGCTCCCCGCAGCAGGAAATCGAGATTTTTCTCCTTTTCCAGGCGTGCAGTCGTAGCAAACAGCCATTTTTCTCCGTCCAGATACCGGGAACGGATCTCTTTCTCGCGGTCAGAATTTCGTTTAAAAGCAGCTGTGCTGATTCCTGTTGGAAGGACTTCCATCGGAGCCGCAACTCCCTGTTCCACCAGACATTCCTTCATGGACGCGGTCGGTACGAATACCGTGTCACACTGATCCGCAAATGCGGTCAGATACTTCGGTACGAGCACTTCCCTGCTGAAGCGCGCCGCGTTTCTCACAGGCTCCCGCCCCGCTGTCATCCGTTCATACAATTTAAAATAATGAAGATATTCTTCGTAACGGGTATGATACGTATATGCCAGCGGAATTCCGTATTTTTTACTTAAATAGACGGCGGTAAATCCTATCACGACCGGATGATGTACATGGATTACGTCAAACTGTCCGTCGCGGAACTCTTTCTCAATCCGCTTATCAATGAAGTTTCCGATTACCAGCCCTTTATCCCGCTGTTCATAGAGAACCCGGTATCTCACAACACCCGGTTCCTCCTTACAGCCTGCCCCTTCCGGTGCAAACACCGTCACCTGGTGCCCCAGATTCCGCAGCCCTTCTGCCAGGCGCTCGATGGAAATCGGAACGCCGCCGATGAATGGTTTGTAGTTATTCGTTAACATTGCAATCTTCATTTGTTCCTCCTTTTAAGAAAACAGACTGATGGCCCTGTCACCGAGCCAGTAACCGGCCCCTATCAGGAAAAAGTTCCATACAAAAATGCCAAGTGCCGAGCTTACGCTGTATTTGATAAAATTCATGCGGATCACACCGGCCGGAATAGATATCACAGTTCTGACCATGGGAATCAGCTTGCTGACAAAGATTCCGACAGCTCCGCGCCGTTCCAGCATGGCAAAATTCTTCTCTATGACCGGGCGCTGGGCCGGAAACTTCTTTAAATACTTCTCCAGCAGCATATGGCCGCCCAGCCTTCCCAGCCCGTACAAAATCCAGCTTCCCAGCATTCCTGCAGCCAGCGCTAAGAGCAGGGCCATGCCCAGTCCGATCTGCCCTTTTGCCGCCCAGATCCCTGCTAACGGCATGATAACCCCGGCCGGGAATCCCGGCAGATTCAAATATTCCAGCAAAACAATTACAAATATAAAAACTGCTCCATACTGCAGAAAATACTGTGTCAGTGCCTGTATATCCATAAAAAAGACCTCCTTGATGAGAGAATCATAAAGGAGGAATCTTAATGCCGGACGCAGATTTTGTCTAAAAAACAGGGAAGAAAAATAAATATTTTCTTAACTGGCTCACGCTCCGGTAAATAAAAAGCAGAGATTTCCAGCAATTCGGAAATCTCTGCGTGTAAAAATGGTAATGCTTACTTCCTTGCTCCGTTCTCATCAACGGAATATCCATCCGGCGTTGTGCAGCCGCTGTACATGGCACCGTGAGGACGGGAAACCGTCTCCGGTTTTTCATAAACCCAGCGGTTATTTATCTGCTTCCAGCCCGGACTCCCCTCCGTCTGAGGCGCAAAATAATACCAGTTATCGTGAATCAGATTCCAGCCTTCTGCCATGGAACCATCCGCATTCAGATAGTACCAGAAGCCGTCAGTCTCGTTAAAGAGCCATCCTGTCTTCATAGCGCCGTCGGCGGCCAGCCAGTACCATTTTCCATTGTCCAGAAGCCAGCCTGTCACCATGCTTCCGCCGGCATCATAATAGTACCACACCTCACCGGATTTCTTCCAGCCGCTGCGGACCGCAGAAGACGATCCTGTACCGGAACCGGTGCTTCCGCCGCCGCTGATCCGTTTAAATACGCCTGTCAGATGTGTATCTTCCCGAAGTACAAAGGAACTGCGGCCATCCCCGTCGGCGGTAAGTGTTTTTCCGTTGGCCGACAGGCTGACCAGCCGGAAGCCGCTGTCAGGAACTGCCTTCACGGTTACTCTTGTTCCCTTTTTACCGCTTAGGGGTGATGCGGTAATCACGCCGCCTGTTAATCCTTCCTCGATTGACACATGGAAAATTTCTTCTGCATCGGGAGTCTTATTACCGGTCAGATATACATCTGCACTTTCCGGGAGAATAAAAGATATCACGCCTTCGTTCCGGCTGAGCGGCAGCGGCTTAAGTTCTCCGCTTCCCGTTTTTAACAGTGCACGAATCGTATCGGTCTGCACCTGGTCTCCGTCAAATTTCATCCCTGCCTTCAAAGGCGCTCTCCAGACGGCCGGGCCGCTTCTCACTCCGTTTTCATCTTCCAGATAAAGCTGGAACCTACAGGACCGCTTCCAGTCTCCCTCCAGCCTTCCCGGATCTCCGCTTTCTGTTACCTTTATAATGACAGAGCGTATTTCAGCATGCTTTGCTGCCTCCGGACTCTCAGTCACCTGGTTCACATTTTCCCGTTTCGCCGTCTCACGTTTCGCAGAAGATGGTGTCGCCGTGGAAGGGCTCGCCACAGAAGGCTTCACGGTTCCCGGCGCTTCGTAACCGGCGTTGGAAGACGTTGCCTTCACCGCCTGGGACGGTGTGGCTGGAATCAGACTCTCCGGCCACGGGATATTGAGCAGAGCACCTGCCGCCGTCACCTCTGCATCCATCTGTCCCGGAGTTTCGATCCGGACTTCTGCGTGAATCCCGCCGGCAGACATAACGCCTCTGTACAGTTCTTCCAGAACCAGCAGTTCATCCATGCAGTACTCTGCCAGCTCTTCATTCGATACCTCCCAGACCGCGGCAATCGCTTCCTTCACCGCTTTGATCACTTCTTCCTCTCCGTAATCACCTGCGGCTTCTGCAGCTTCTGCGGCCAGAGTAATCAGCTTCACCACCCGTTCTGCCGTGGGAGGCGTTACCGGAGAAGTCACTCTCACAGACGCACAGGAGCTGCCTCCATTGGTTCCCTTTGTATGAACCACCAGTCTCACTCCATTGTCCGTCAGCAGCACATCCACGTTCTCGTCGTGACTCACAACCTCTTCCGCCGGCCGTTCTATATCCACCGTTATGGATCCTGTATTCTTCATGGTCGGATCGGAAACAGCCACTGTCAGAATACCGTCATCACTCTCTTCTGTCATGACAGACGCCGCCCTGTTTACAGACAGCGCTCCCAGCTGTGCAGGTTGATCCGTCCAGAAGTTGGCCCCGGTCAAAAGGCCATCCGCCGTGGATACCGCCTGAACGAAAGGCGTGTTAGCCAGAACTGTGATCCCCGGCTCCTTTGAATAGCTTTCTGTCTCCCCGGCGCTAAGCCCCGGTAAAAGCACGTATTCATACGTATCATTTTTCGGGTTTGCCCCATGGTCAAACCACATCTCCAGGTAAGTTTCCGAAGCGGCGCCCTCCGACGTGCCGATCAGCGACCAGTCTCCCGCATTTTTTCCTTTTCTGACAGAAATGGTCTGATCTCCTCCCGGGAAATAGTAACCGATGTCACTGCCTTCCACGTTGCCTTCCAGGTGGGCCCAGGACACATTGGGAATGCTGGTTCCGGATACATCGGCGCTGCCTGATACGATGTCCTCCAGACCGGCCTCCTGAACCGGCAGTGCTTCTGCCTCACCGTTTACAGTCAGCACATTGTCCGCCTCCGCTCTGAGCCTGCGGTTTTCGATAATACTCTCCACCGGGCTGGACTCTCCGGAATTGGTGATTCCGGCACCCAGACACACGATCTGTCCGTCAAACATAAACCAGGACTTCCTGGCCGAAAACTCAGGGGAATACGGTACCGAAGGCGATCCCTCCCCTTCCTTGACCCGTACCTCACCGGTCATGGACATGCCGTTGATTCCGTTATTGCCGATGACACTTCCGCCTACCCAGGATTCTCTCGACCGGAAATCTCCTCCCTGGGCAAATCCTGAGCTGTCAGGCTGTCCCGTGCCGATATCCTTGGAAACGACCGTCGTACCTGCCAGCCGCAGCGGATTCACCGTATTCCAGAAATTCTCCGTATACTGCAGGATGTCGCTGTTATACAAATAGGTCATACCGCTTCCCTGATGCCAGCCGTAACGGTTCTCGTGATTCATGATCTCCGTATTCTGAATACGCTCGGAGTACATGGACAGCGCCAGCTGGAAGTCTTCCGTTCTGTGAATCGCACGGTCCATAAGCGGAAAATTCTTATGAACCGGCTGTACGCCGCCTGCGATAGAATCATCGTCCCTGATTTCCATGGCCTTCTCTTTTACCGCCATATTTTCTGCACCGGTAAGAGAGTCCAGAAAGCCCGGATCAAGTTCAATCCATGCCTTTAAAGCACTCTTCAGCTCCTCTTCCACATCAGAAGAAACGGAATTCATAAGCTGTATCATCAGGGTCATGGCCTCCCTGCCTGAAGCCCGGTTGCCTGCTCCCGGTCTGGATACGGAACGTCCCTTCAGTCCGTCTAACATCAGCCCGTTATACATCCCGTTTAGAAAGCCTTCCTTCAGGTAAAACTCCAGATTTTCCTGTACCTCCCGCGGATAATCCCACGGTGTTTTCGCAAGCAGAGGCGGCAGTCCCACACCGCCCTTCAGGAACTCGATCCCGTAGGAACCGAGATACGGCACGTGGGAATGATCGAGGTAGGAGCCGTCTGCGTAGAAACCGCTGGTGTAGCCCTGATCCGCAATCTTTGTGCTGTCTTCCACCGACTGGATAACAAACGTTTCCGCAGAGGCTTTTGACGCCAGGTAAACCAGTTCATTGTCCTCCCTTAATATCCCCAGTCCCAGAGCGGTCCTGGAGCAGTCTATGATATTGGCTCCCTGCGCCGTCCTGTATCCCTGTGCATGGGTGCTTCCGGTTCCGATGATCCCCTCGTGATAAGGATCCGGCTGAAAGAAATAGAGTGCCTCCGTATAGAGCGCAGTCTCTTCCGGCGTGAGATCGTCATATAAAAGCACCAGGGCCGGGATTAAGTCCTTCGGCAGACCAATTTCCCAGGTCCACCAGTTATCTGTCTGTGTCTTTGGCGTATAGCAGGTGGAACAGAGCCAGTCCAGAATATTCTTCATATCGCTCAGCATCACAGGATCCTGGTAATACCGGCTTCCCTTTGCCGCGTAAGCGCTGGCCATCGCCAGGAGCTTTTTAAATGCCGGCCGGAATTCCACTGCATCATCCTCATACGGTATCTCTGCATTTCCAGCCGCGCCTTCATCCGCCGGCCATGGAATGCCCGGGCAGGACTCCTGCCCCTTGTACGCATACGCTTCCCAGGCAGTTTCCGCCTGCTCATCAATCTTTTGAAGAATCTCCCTGCCGCCTTCCAGGACCGTTAAGTCGTCTCCAATCATAGATTCCTTCCAGCGCCTGCGGATTGCCGCAAAATCAGAAGCGTCCGCGGCAGGCAGCTGATCCGGGTCTTCATAGAGAACGGTAACAAGCCATGTCGCAGTCGTCCCGCTTTCATCTGCAGCTACGACGCTTACGGTTCCCTTTTCCCGCGCGGTTATGATCCCATATCCATCTGCGGTTCCTTTTATCGATGCGATATGGCTGCCGTCGGTGTCACCGGCTTTTCTGGTTCCATCCGTTTCTCCGTCCTTTAATTCCCGCTTGATTTTACTGCTCCCCGCATTGCGGACGAAGCTCCCGTCAGGCTTTGGTATCTTCACTTCCCACCGAATCGGGCCGTGTAAGGAATCCGGCGCCTGAATCCGGCCATCCTGTCCCCGTACAAGAGTAATCTCGTCCCCGGTCAGAGCGTCCGGAACTTTTCCCTCAATCGCCACAGTAACCGGAGCGCTTCCCATGGCGGCCGTATCAAACGTAAGGGCTACGCTCTCCCCCATGACTGCTTCCTGCAGTGCTTTCGGGTTTGAAACCGACAGAACCTGTTTGCCTGCCGCTTCAAGAACGAGTTTTACAGTTCCCACGGTCTGAGACGGAATCTTGGCCACAGTAAGCTCGATATTTCCTGTAGAGGGATCTTTTTTCAATTCCAGAGCCCCCGGTGAATCCATGGTAACGGGAACCACCTGATTATCCAGCCGGAGAGTTCCCGGTTCCCACTTGGTGACAGCCAGTACCCCTTCTCCCACATCGGCTGCTGCCTGGACTGCAGTCGTATTTACAAGGAGTCTGGCATCTGTCTGGTACAGGCTGGTATTGGAATAATCATCCGTAGTCTTTCCGGCCACCATCGCGTACTGGTACGTCTCCTGCGGCGCCAGAAACAGCTCGGCAAGCTGAGCCGTATCTGTTCCTTTCGTATTCAGCCTGTAATAAACCGATTCTTTCGTAAGATAAGATCCGCTTTCTCCGTCGCCGAATATGTAGGACCAGTCCAGGTCCTTAGCCCCTCCGTTTCCTGAGGCGGCGCTGAGCCAGTTTCTCTGGGTATGAACCCCCTGGGTCGCCGTATTGACCAGCGGCGCCCACACTCCGCCTTCCCCGCTGGCATTGCGCACATTCCTGAATCCGTTGCTTGGATTTGTCAGCGCCAGCTTTGTCTTTCCGGTAACCGGGATGGTATCCACAACGGTCACGAGTCTCCTGTTTTCTGAATCGTGCGCCTTTACCCCGGCTCCGGCACAGATGATCTCATCCTCAAACAGGAACCAGGATTTTACACCTTCCGCCTCATTGCCCAGCCGGATTCCCATTGCCGCACCGGTACTTAACCCTGCGCTCAGCACGGTCTCCGGTGTAATCTGCAGTTTCTCAAATCCGCTGCTGCCATCCCACAACATCGTTGTACCAGGAATCAGCGCTTCATCCATGGTGTTCCACGCCTGATCCGGGCTGCTGCCCTGAAACAGCGCAAGGCTTCCGCCGCCTGACGCCGGATCAAATACCGCCGCATACCGCCCCGTGTTGATCTTTGACCCCTGATCTCCCACAGGCAGTGTCACTCCTGCGGCCGGCGTTGTAACTGCCATCTGAAATGCCAGACACATGCTGAACGTCCGCTTCCATCTGTTTTTACTTTTTTGTTTCACACAAGCCCCTCCTTTATTTATCAGATAAGAAAATTATAGAAAGATCCTGTGCAAAACGAAATGTAACATTTTTATGTTTCTTATAACTTTTATGGATTACCCCTCTGAAATTCTATTATTATCTTCATATTTTTATATTATTTACTGAAAATACATATTTATATGGTAACTTATAATAGTATTCCTTGTGTTATCGAATTATTCCTATTTTTATTAGTCAATTAGTATGACCCGCTTATCCAGAATGCCGTAAGCCACCTCATCCTGTACCTCGATGCCGGCCCTTCCATTCGTTAAATCAGTTAATTCCTTAAGAAGCCGTTCTTTTCCCTCTTCCGGTATCAGCACGGTGAGAACCACCTGGTCTGAATACTGGCTGTCCAGGATGGTAATATTTCTCTGCCCCAGCAGATACTGGATCTTTCCGACTCCGTTATAATCCGTAGTCACCGCAGTCCGTACCGCAGGCATCACGGCCAGCACCGTACTGCTCTTAATCCCGGCCTGGACGGCGCCGGAATAAGCCCGGACCAGTCCTCCTGTGCCAAGCAGGGTCCCTCCGAAATAGCGTGTGACGATGGCACAGGCGTTACAGATGCCTTCTCCTTCCAGCACATCCAGCATGGGACGGCCCGCTGTCTGGGATGGCTCGCCGTCATCACTGCACCGTTTCTGCTCCCCGTTTTCCCCAATGATCCAGGCATAGCAGTTATGGCGCGCATCCCAGTATTTCTTTCTCGTCTCTTCCAGAAATAAAAGAGCCTCCTCCTCCGATTGAACCGGCCGCAGGGAGGCGATGAATCTGGACTTCTTCTCTGTGATCTCGGCGGTCCCGCCCTGGTATAATATCTTGTAAGGCTTTCTCATATGGTTCCTCGTTTCCTTTGCTGTTTCGCATGTTTATTAAGCATAATTATAGAAAAAATCCTTCACTTAATCAAGCATGTTTTCTCTGCTCTTTTTTCTCTTCCACGTATAATCTTTGCAATTTCTTCCAAAACTGGTAAGTGTTGAATTGATTTTCATTCTCTGGTACACTATGAACACTTAATGAGGTCTTTCACGAATTTAGTGTTTGTGGTATAATGATTCGGTAAAGGAGGTTTCCTATGAACTATGGCAAACATGAGACGGAAAAAAAGATCAAATCCGTCAATTCAAAAGCGAAGAAATACACCAGCCGGGTTTTTCTTGCCTTTTTAAAGAGTCTGTTCGTGCTGTGCCTGTTCTGCCTGGTAGTTGCCGGGAGTATCGGATTTGGCATGGTTAAAGGAATCATAGACAATGCTCCTGACGTCGATATCGCAACCATTGTTCCAAACGAATACGCCACTACGGTGTATGACAGTGCCGGCAATGTGACCGAGACTCTCGTCACCGCCGGTTCCAACCGTGAGGAGGCAAGCTACGACGAACTGCCGGGGAACTTAATCAATGCGTTCGTGGCCTACGAAGACGCAAGATTCTGGGAGCACAACGGTATCGATCTGCGCTCCATCATGCGTGCGGTAAAAGGCGTACTGACAGGCGACTCTTCTGCCGGCGGCGGAAGCACCATCACCCAGCAGCTAATTAAAAACAGCGTTTTTGGCGGAGGTATGGAAAAAAGCTTCGGGGAGCGGCTGGAACGAAAGATGCAGGAATGGTATCTGGCCGTCAAACTGGACAGTGCCATGTCAAAAGAGCAGATCATAACAAACTACTTAAACACAATCAACCTGGGAAAGAACTCCCTGGGCGTCAAGGTAGCGGCGAGACGATATTTTAATAAAGAGGTCTCCGACTTAACGCTGTCAGAATGCGCCGTACTTGCAGGCATCACCCAGAACCCGTCAAAGTTCAATCCGGTAACCGGACAGAAGGCCAACTCTGACAAGCAGAAGGTCATCCTGCAGTACATGGTCGATCAGGGGTACATCTCCAAGGACGAACAGGAGGAAGCGCTGGCGGACGACGTATATTCCAGAATTCAGGACGTGGAGATCGTCACCAAGGAGACTTCCACCCCTTACAGCTATTTTACGGACGAGCTGGTAGAACAGGTACAGGATGCCATGAAGGAAAAGCTTGGCTACACCAATACCCAGGCTCACAACATGCTGTACTCCGGCGGACTCTCTATCTACACGACGCAGGATCCCACGATCCAGTCCATCGTAGACGAGGAGATCAACAATCCCGACAACTATTCGGCGGCCCGCTATTCCATCGAATACAGGCTCTCCGTCACCGGGGCAGACGGTTCTACCACCCACTACTCCGAAGAGAATTTAAAACGCTACCACCGAGACAACGGGGACAGCAGCTATGACGGTCTGTACGACAGTGAGGAAGAGATACAGGCCGACATCGAAAACTATAAGAACAGTCTTCTAAAGGAAGGCGATACCATCATCGGTGAATCCCTTCACAAGACGCTGCAGCCACAGGCCTCCTTCGTCATCATGGATCAGAAGACGGGACAGGTAAAGGCCATCGCCGGAGGGCGCGGAGAAAAGACCGCGAGTCTCACTCTAAACCGTGCCAGCAACACCCTGCGCCAGCCGGGTTCCACCTTCAAGGTGCTGACTGCGTTTGCTCCAGCCATGGATACGTGCGGAGCGACGCTTGGAACCGTCTATTACGACTCGGTTTACACGGTTGGCAAGAAGACCTTCTCCAACTGGTACAGCTCCGGCTACCAGGGTTATTCCAGTATCCGTGACGGTATTATCTATTCCATGAACATCGTTGCGGTCCGCTGTCTGATGGAGACCGTCACACCGCAGCTCGGTGTGGAATACGCGAAGAACTTCGGCATCACATCTCTGACCGATACAGACTACAACGCGGCTCTGGCCCTGGGCGGAATCACCGACGGTGTGTCCAATTTGGAGATGACGGCGGCCTACGCCACCATCGCCAACGGCGGCGTCTATACGAAGCCGGTCTTCTTTACAAAGATCATTGATCACAACGGCAAGGTGCTGATCGACAATACGCCGGAGACCCACCGCGTGCTCAAAGATTCCACGGCGTTCTTATTGACGGATGCCATGGCCGATTCCATGGAAAGCAACCGGAAGTTTGCACGTCCGGGCGCCGGTCCCAGCTCCACCAGCTCGTCGGCCAATATTCCCGGCATGTCCAATGCCGGCAAGAGCGGAACGACGACATCCAACAACGATATCTGGTTCGTCGGATACACTCCGTACTATACCGCAGGCATCTGGGGCGGCTGTGACAACAATCAGAAGCTGACCAAGAAAAACGGCGGAACCTCCTTCCACAAGGCTATCTGGAAAAAGATTATGACCCGTGTGCACGAGGGCATGTCCGATCCGGGCTTTACCGTGCCGGACAGTGTGGAGACCGCGCAGATCTGCCGGAAGTCCGGCAAACTCCCCGTCGCCGGTGTCTGCACCAACGACCCGAGAGGCAACGCCGTATATACGGAATATTTCGCCAAAGGAACCGTCCCCACGGATGTGTGCAACAACCACGTACGCGCCACGGTATGTGCGGAATCCCATTGTCTGCCAACCCCATTCTGTCCGGAACGGACGACCGCCGTATTCATGGCGCTGCCGGCCGGCGAAGAAGGGACCACGGACGATTCCGTATTTGCAATGCCGGGCTACTGCCCGATCCACACCGAGGCGTCCGTCATTATACCGCCTTCGGATGATACCGGAATGCCTGAGACAGTGGCTCCGGGAACACTGCCCTACGGCCCCGGCTATGTGTCGCCTAACACGCAGACCAGTCCGGCACCGACAGCCGGATCTCCGGTTCAGATGAGCCCGGGAGGACAGTAATCCGTTTTATCCCATAAAAAAGCACTGGAGACGATCAGTCCGGATACCGGCTGTTCTCCAGTGTTTTCTTTTTTTCTGTCATTTCCTGCCGCTTATTTCATCTTCGGCTTAAAAATCACCGACCCCAGATATCCAAAGATCAGCGCTCCCGAGATCCCGACTGCACTGGCGGTAAATCCGCCTTCAAAGACACCCAGAAGTCCGTCCTCTCCCATGCTCTTCCACACGCCCTTCCAGAGCGTGTTTCCGAAGCCGAGCAGAGGTACTGTGGCTCCGGCGCCTGCCCAGTCTGCAAACGGCTGATAGAGGCCCAGAGCGCCGAGAATCGTGCCGCTCACTACGAGAAGTACCATAATGCGGCCCGGCATCAGCTTCGTGTTGTCCATGAGGATCTGAACCAGGGCGCAGATCACTCCGCCTACGATAAATGCTTTTACAAATTCCATTGTCATTCTCCTTTCTTTCCGGAAACAGCTTCCCGGAACCTGGCCCGGGGCCAAATACAGATTATCCGATATGCTCCAGCATCACCGCGTGCGCAATACCGGGAATCGGCTGTCCCTCGTTAAAGCTGACCGTGGAAAGCAGCGCTCCCGTGGGTACAAACAGCACCCGCTTCCAGGTTCCATCTTTAATCTTTGGAAGAATGTAGGAACACAGGGTAGCCGCCGAACAGCCGCAGCCGCTTCCGCCCGCATGGGTGTCCTGTGTCTCCTGGTCATAGATCTCGATCCCGCAGTCCGTATGGATTTCCTCCAGCTTGTGATCCTTGTTCTTCATGAAATCAAGGAGAATGGTGCGTCCGATCTCTCCTAAATCACCTGTGATGATCTTGTCATAGTACGATTCATCCACTCCAAAGTCTTCAAAGTTCTGCTCGATGGTATGGAACGCCGCCGGCGCCATGGCTGCCCCCATGTTCATGGAGTCCTTACTTCCCATATCTACCATACGGCCCGTGGTGATGCCTGTAATGGCTGCTATGCCCTCGTTCTTGTGCTTCGATACCACAACGGCTCCGCAGCCTGTCACCGTCCATGTAGCTGAAAACGGCCGCTGGTTCCCATAGGCCAGAGGAAAACGGAACTGCTTTTCCGCCGTCGCAAAGTGGCTGGAGGCCATTGCGATGATCTTGTCCGCATATCCGGCGGCCACAGTCATTGCGCCTAAGTTTAGGGCCTCCCCCATGGTAGAACACGCTCCGTAAAGCCCGAACAGGGGAATCTCCAAATCCACCGTTCCGAAGGAGGTGGCGATCAGCTGTCCCAGCAAATCCCCTGCAAACAGATACCGGATATCCTTTTTCCGGATATCCCCCTTTTCAATCGCCAGGTCTGCCGTCTGCTTCTGCAGTGCGCTCTCCGCCTGCTCCCAGGTGTCCGCGCCAAACATGTCGTCCTGCTCCACCACGTCGAACAGCTTTCCGAGGGGGCCTTCCCCCTCCTTCTTGCCGACGATGGAAGCCATACTTTCTATCACCGGCGGTTCCTCAAATTTAATACTCGCTTTTCCTACCTGCATTCTGTCACTCACTCCATTTCTCTGAACACCGTATTTTTCTCTCTACTATGCTACTTTCTCCATTTTCCGTTTTTTCTATTCATCTGCCTGCCATCCCTCCTGAATAAAAATGCCCCGGCGGGACCGCCGGGACAGAGAGTGCTGATCACGAATCATTATCGTTTCCTTACTTAAAATATACCGGCCCACCGGCCGATCCAATAGAGAATTCCGAGAATCCAGCTGCTCAGTATTCCGTACAGGATCACAGGGCCTGCAATGGTGAATATCTTGCAGCCAATACCGAATACCTGGCCCTCCGCTTTGAATTCCACAGCGGGAGCCACCACCGAGTTGGCAAATCCCGTGATCGGGACGAGGGCGCCGGCGCCGCCGAATTTTACGATCTTCGGGTAAATGTTCAGTCCTGTCAGTATAACGCTTCCTGCGATCAGGACCAGCAGCGTCCAGGAGGCCGCCGTATCCTTGTCCATCCCGCCGTTCATAAACCAGGTGCTCACCAGCTGCCCGATGGTACAGATTACGCCTCCCACAAAAAATGCTTTCACGAGGCTCAGCCATTTGTTATGGGTCGGTGTCACCTCTTTTACATAGGCATCGTATGCCTGCTTGTTAATCTCCATATTTTACCTCCGATTCCTGTTTTCTGCTCTGTGACGGTTCTTATCCTATTTTCCAAAATTTCCGGAGAAATACACGAGGGAGCCGATCAGCTTCCCAAGGCCAATAGACAGGATTAAGTACTGCAGACCTACGGCCAGATGAATCCGCCGGCTGATAACCGGCAGCGCTTTCAGTGTCTCCGCCAGGGACATGACGAGACAGCCAACGAAGATTCCCACCGCCAGACCGTATATCCCCAGCACCATATTTCCCCCCATCAGCAGCGGAAACTCATAGAGATCGGATACATTTCCCAGTACACCGCCTATAATAATCACTGTCTCATACAGAAAAATATGCCTGTTGGTGCGGGTCTTCCCGATCAGCCTCGGAAAGACGCCGATGATAGCCAAAAATGCAAATACGCCGGCCGCTATGATGCCGCCGGCACTGAGACCAAGAAACATGAGGAACAGTCCTTTAAGTAATGTCAATGTCCTGCTCCTTTCTTCCATCGTTCTGGATCAGAGTCTTGCTGATACTGTCTTCGTAAAGGCGCATCTCCACCTCCAGCGGTGTCGGATCCGTATTAATTTTAATTTTAGCGAAATGATTGAAGAAACCGATGATCCCCAGCGCCAGTCCTGCGGAATAGCTCACCTCAAGGATCGTGAAGCCGCTTGATTCCTTCCCCATGACGATCTGGTAAATCTCGCCGAATACATCCTTCACCCCTCCGTCGTTGTTAAAGGTCATGATGGCAAAGGACGCACCGCAGAAACAGATAATACAGACAAATATGGTCTTGATCCATTCCCACACCCAGTTTGGAGACTTCGGCCGGTGGTAATCGATGATAAAATCCACCTCACCCACATTGTTGACGGTGATTGACGGATCCATCTCCGTGATCTTCTTAATCACATCCAGCGTGCTCTCCACATACCGTTTATTTCTGTCCAGATGAATCGTTTTAATGCGCAGGGCATTGCATTTGTTTGTTACGGCGGAATCATCGCAGTAGACCGTCGCCACATCCTTTAACTGAACCTCCTTGTGATGGACCTCAGTTATCTGGCTGATGTTTAAATAGACAGTCTTACTCATATTCTTATCTGCCCCGCTTTCCGGATGAGTTCTACCAGCGTTCCATCCATTTCGCCGCCATCCGGCACCGCGGCGATGAAGTACCATACAAAGGCAGCCACCGCGATCAGGCATACGACAAGGAGTGCAATTCCCAGCTTATGTTTCATGGATTCCATACGTGCTCACATCCTTTTCTTTCACTTTTCATGAGTAGTATGAGCCGTATGAAGTATTTTATTCTATAATTTTTCGCGCATCTGCTTTAAAATCTTTTTTTCGAGCCTGGAAACCTGAACCTGCGAAATTCCCAGATGGGAAGCGATCTGGCTCTGGGTTTCATTATAATAGTATCTTCGGATTATAATTTCCCGGTCTTTATCAGAGAGTCCTGTCAACAGTTCCCGCAGCACCATCCGGTTTAGCAGTTCCTCCTGGGCGGAGCTTTCCTCCTCAATCTTGTCGATGAGCAGAATGCTGTTTTCATCATTTTTGTTGACCGTCCGGTAGAGGGATTCCACCTCCGCTCCGGCCTCGATGGAAGCCGCTACTTCCTCCTTGCTGGCTCCGAGCTCCCCGGCGATCTCCTCGATGGTCGGTTCCCGGCCAAGGGTGAAGCCGAGCGCCTCTCTGACACATTTTACACGCGTGCCCATCTCCTTGATCGAACGGCTGACCTTGATCATGCCGTCATCCCTCAGAAAGCGCTTGATTTCTCCTGTTATCATGGGGACCGCATAGGTGGAGAATTTGACGTCGAAAGACATGTCGAACTTGTCGATGGCCTTCATGAGGCCGATGCTTCCAATCTGAAATAAGTCCTCCGGGTCATATCCCCGGCCTGTAAATCTTCGCACAATGCTCCAGATCAGTCCCATATTCTCGGTAACCAGACGGTCGCGTGCTTCTTTATCTCCTTCGTGAGCCATTTCTATCAGTCTCATGGTCTCATCCATAGGACTCACCTGTTAATCTTCTTTTTCATGGTCACAACGGTACCCTTATCCGGTTCTGACTCCACGCTCACCTCATCCATAAACGCCTCCATGAAGGAGAATCCCATGCCGGACCTCTCTCCCTCCGGGTCGGTGGTGAACATCGGTTCCATCGCCTGCGGGATGTTGGGAATTCCGATACCCGTATCCTTCACAGTCACGGTCAGCTCCTGTCCCAGAATCTTCACCTCCAGATAGATGATTCCTCCGTTTCCCTGATATCCGTGTATCACCGCATTGGTCACGGCCTCCGATACAGCGGTTTTTACATCGTCCAGTTCTTCCAGCGTCGGGTTCATCCGGGCCATGAACACGGATACCACAACCCTTGCAAACTCCTCGTTCCGGGACAGGCTCTCAATTTCCATTCTCAAAACTTCTGGTCTGTTTTCTTCTAACATGCTTTCCTCCTCAACCTGTGACTGCGTCTTCCTTTGAGTCATACAATTTCATTAATTTTAATATGCCGCCCATTTTCAGTATCCTGAGCACCTGGGCTCCCGCTCCGTAGATTGTTACCTTTCCTCCGCTCCGGGCCATCTGCTTGTATCGGTTCAACAGCACTCCAATCCCCGAGGAATCCATAAACCGTGTCCCCGAAAAATCAAACACAATGCGGTTGATATAATTTTCCGAAAGGATTAAATCCGTTTCATATTTTAAGCCGGTGCAGTTGTGGTGGTCCAGCTCCTCCGGCAGGTGGACGATCAGCACGTGACCATCCGCCTCATAAGTAAATAGTGGCTTGTTCATAGTTCTCCTTTCCAAAAAGAATCCCTCTCGCGGGACAAAAAAAGACACGGCAAAAGAGCTCTTTTCTCTTCTGTCGTGTCTTCCTTTTCTGCCCGCCTAGAATCCCCGTTCCGTTCTGGCCTGTGCAGTTAATGTTTCATCTTTGCTGTTATTTATGATGTCCGTAAACATCTCGTTTGCCTGTTCCTTCTGATTCATTCCCTTGTAAATGACGGCCGCCTTATACTTGGCCGCCCAGTAATCCGGTTTCACAGCCAGGCTCTTTAAGTAGTAATCCAGAGCCGTCTGACTGTCTCCCGCGCCCGAAGCCTCGTCTCCAAGGCTTTCCAGCACCTGATATCCCCGCTCCTCCATGTCGGTCTTCACCTCTCCGACAATGGCCAGTACATCCGGTGACGCGATGAGCTCCGTTTTCAAATCGGCGTAAAGCTTGACCGCCGTGGTGAAATCATCCTTCTTATATGCCTGCAGAATTCCGATCACGTTCTGGTATTGGGCCAGTACGCTGTCCGAGTCGTTGGTAAATGCAGACAGGGACTCTTCCGCCGTTTTTTTATCTTCCTCCAGGCCGGCGATCTGCGCGCTTAAGCTGTCCGCCTTCTGATTCGCCTGGCTTAAGCTCTCACTGTACTTAAGCATCTCCTGGTTGTGTTTTTCATTGATCGCCCTTGTATTCGCGGGCATGACCAGGAAAAAGATGACGGCCGCCCCGAGAAGCAGGCCCGCAAGAATATTAATGACCGCCATATCCTTCGTGTTCTCTCTGTAGCTGGGCGGTATGATGACATCGTCATCCTCCATCTGGCGGTGGGACAGAACGTTTTTCAGCTTTCTCTTTTCAGGCTCCCGTTCGCTGCGGCTGCCTGTGTTTGCCTTGACGATCGACTTATACCAGAGCGCCTTCGGGTGATTCCTGTCTATCTGCAGTACCTTATAGACTGCCTTTCCCGCTTTCTGGTAATCCTCCCTGGCAATGCAGAGAATGGCCAGAAGCAGCTGCGCCTTCACATAATTCGGCTTCGCCTCCACCACCTTAACCAGCTGAAGGATCGCTAAGTCCTCACTGCCGTTCTGGGCGTAGACCAGAGCCTGGTTAAACCGCCGGATCATATGGCGTTCCGTATCCAGACTTCCCTTTTTTCTCTGGATCTCACCCAGATAGTAGTCCGCCCGGTTCTCCTGGGGCTGCAAGTTCATGCTGATGACCCACTGAACCAGCGCATCCCCCACCTCCCCGACCTCATAATAAATGAGGCCCAGAAGGTTCCTGGCATCCGTCTGGTACTTGTTAAAATGAAGGCTCTTTTTTAAACATTCGGCCGCGCCGGACAAGTCCCGAAGCCGCGCCCGCTCCAATCCCATGTTATAATAGCTGTTGGCAATGACACGGGTTTTTCTTACATAATCCATATCTTACCTGCCTATTCCTTACCGACTTCCTTTATCAGTTCCATCATCAGATCGTTCATATCCGTCAGATCGCTTCTCACGATCGCGTCCTCTATGGCATCTACTTCCAGACTCGGTCTGTAATCGTTTATCTCGGTTTCAAAATCAATCATCGCTCATTCCTCCAAGAATTGTCTTTATCTCTCCCATCAGGTACAGGGATCCCACACAAAACAGCAGATGATCCTCATCCTGCCATGCGAGCAGTGCCATAAGCGCCTCTTTTGTCGTACCAAATCCATATATTCTGCATCCGGAAACGGCCTTAAATTCCGCCTCCAGCACTTCCGCCTCCAGCCCTCTGTCCGACTGGATATGAGCCACGGCGACTGCATCCAGCGGCAGGCCTGCCGCAATCTCACGGATCATGGTATCGTGCGCTTTGTCCGATACCGAGGAAAACAGAAGAAAGGCCCGCTTTCTGCCCGTTTCGCAGAGACGTGCGGCTGTCTTGATAAATGCTTCCATCCCGCCCGGATTATGTGCTCCATCCAGGTAAAGCCCCGGCGCTGCCTCTTCCATGCGCGCCGGCCATCTCATGGTCTCCAGTCCGCGCTTAAGCGCTTCCTCCGATAACTGGATATCACCATTCTGCTGCGCAAGGACTTCCACTGTCCTCATTGCAGCCAGCGCATTCATCACCTGATATTCCGCCTGGGATGGAATCAGCACAGGAAGGTAACTGCCGTCAAGCCGCTCAAGCCGCGCCCGGATTCCGTGTTCCTCCCAGCCATCTATCACATAGCCCTGCCCGTCCACCGGATAAACCGCGCTGTGGCTGGCAGCGGCTTCCTTTTCTATCACAGCGGCCGTCCGCGGGTCCTCTCTCTCATATATGACCGGAACGCCCGGCTTAATGATTCCTGCCTTCTGGTAAGCGATTTTTTCCACGGTATCGCCTAAATACTGCGTATGATCCAGACTGATGGAAGTGATAACCACGGCCAGCGGGTGCCGGATCACATTGGTCGTGTCCAGTCTTCCTCCAAGCCCCGTCTCCAAAACCGTAAAGCCGCTCTCCGCCTGGTCAAACAGCTTTATCCCCATATAAAACAGGAATTCAAAATAGGACGGATGGCAGTATCCCTCTCCCATCATACGCTCCGATAAATCCCGGATCTCACGGAAGCTGTCCTCGAACAGTTCCTTCCCGACCGGTTCGCCGTCGAACAGGAACCGTTCCCGCACATCGGTCAGATGAGGCGAGATAAATGCCCCCGTGTGGTATCCCCCTGCCATCAGCATGGAGGTTATATATGCACAGACCGAACCCTTTCCATTGGTCCCGGCCACATGAATGATCTTTCTCTTCTCGTCGGGGTTGTCCATCCGCTCCAGAAAAGCCCTGATATCCTCCAGGGAATTCTTTTTTCTGGTCCACATGGGGATATCGGCCAGATATTCATCTGCAGTTTTTTCCAAACTCATCATACTCCCCGGCTTTCGTTTTCTATGTAATCTTGCTGCTGATGCCATCCTCCCCGCGCGGCGGCAGCCGCCCGGCAATTCCGGCTTTCCTATTTATTATAATATAACTCGGCCATTATGCAACCTCTTTCTTTCGCAAATACAGACGGATTTCTACATTTTTGTTCCGCTGCCTGCGCAGAAACGAACCGCTTCCGCGACATGATTCCTTGCCGCCGGAGCGCGGTTGCTTAAACAGCCATGCTTCCTCAGCGCGGAGTGCGCCTCCTGCCCGGAGGGCTAAAAAACAGGAGCATTCCGAATCGTAAGTCCGGAACACCCCTGTTATCATCTGTCACTTATTCTCCGCAGTATGCGATCGCTTCGATCTCAACAAGCGCAGCCTTTGGAAGAGCGGCTACTTCAAATGCGGCTCTGGCCGGGCATGCGCCCTCAAAAAAGGTTGCATAGACATCATTCATAGCGCCGAAATCACCGATATTCTGCAGTAAAACAGTTGTTTTTACTACGTTCGCCATGGATAAGCCTTCGCTCTCTAAGATCGCCTTGATATTGCTTAAGGACTGCTTCGTCTGGGAAGCGATATCCTCGCCTGCAAAAGCTCCTGTTGCCGGATCGATCGGAAGCTGGCCGGATACGTATACGTAATCTCCGCCTCTCACTGCCTGGGAATACGGTCCGATTGCTGCCGGTGCTTTTTCTGTAGCCAATACTTTTTTCATTCTATGTATCTCCTTTCGTTCTTCATGTTATATAACTAGATTATCACACATTCTGCAAAAGTCAAGAAAGTTTTTTAGGTTATCTCAAAAAAATTTAGCAAACCTGTTTTTCTTTTCGCTTATTTACCTCTTGTCATCTAGTATTGAATACTATATAATAGGATATGAGGTGAAGCTATGAAGACGAATGACGAAAGAATACAGGATATCCTAAACCATCTGGATACCTTAAGCTATATCAGGCCGGAAGAGATTCCGGGCATTGATCTTTACATGGACCAGGTTACGACATTTATGGATGAACATCTGAAGGATACGAAACGCTATCCCGAAGATAAGGTGCTGACGAAAACCATGATCAACAACTATGCCAAGAACAACCTGCTGCCTGCGCCCAATAAAAAGAAGTATTCCAAAGAGCATATCCTGCTTCTGATTTTTATCTATTATTTTAAGAATATTCTTTCCATCAACGATATCGAGGAATTGTTCCGTCCCATTACCACGGGACATTTCGCCCGAAAGGATGACCTTCCGCTGGAGGACATCTACAGAGAGATCTTCTCCCTGGAATCGAAAGAGATGGAACATCTGCGGGAAGATGTGAAAGCAAAGTACGAGCGTGCAGGCGGCACCTTTATGGATGACAGCCTGGCTGAAGAAGACAGGGAATACTTACAGCTATTCTCCTTTATCTGCGAATTGTCCTTTGACGTCTATCTAAAAAAGCAGATGGTGGAACAGATGATCGATGAACTCAGAGAAACGAATCCGGCCAGAAAGAAAAAGTAACCCGTTCTTCCCGGCAGATAAAACGCTCCCTTTCGGGAAACAGTACCTTACGGAATCTGTTCCCACAAAAGGGAGCATTTCTTTATTTCTCTTCTGTCTCTTCCAGACGTTTAAATACCATATCATATCCGTCGTTACCATAATTCAGCGAACGGTTCACCCTGCTGATCGTAGCTGTGGAAGCCCCGGTCTTCTCCGCAATCTCCAGATACGTACGTCCCTCCCGAAGCATCTTTGCCACCTCATACCGCTGGGATAAGCTGAGCAGTTCATTAACCGTGCATACATCCTCAAAAAAGGTATAGCACTCTTCCGGTGTCTTCAGTGTCAGTATCGCCTGAAACAGATGGTCTACCGCATCTGTCTTGATTTTTTTGTTCATGGTTTCAATCAGTCCCCTTCATTTTTGCTGTATCTTCATCTATGGAGTATTTTAACATATTAAAGTCATAAAGTCCACCCCCGGACACTCATGACAGCATAAATTTTTCGATGACGTGAGCGACGCCGTCGTCGTTGTTGGAAAGAGTCACGTAATCCGCCGCATTTTTCACAGGCAGAACTGCATTTTCCATGGCCACACCCAGTCCGGCATACTGGATCATGGAGAGATCGTTGTATCCGTCACCGCAGGCAATCATCTCATCCTTCGTCATATCGAGGCGTGTCAGCAGCCGCTCCAGCGATGCCGCCTTATCGATCCCTTTGGGCAGTACCTCCAGGAAATAGGGTTCTGAACGGTATACACTGTAATCACGGCCCAGCGCGGCTTTCACCTTCGGTTCCACCAGAGCCAGATAATCTCCGTCGTCGAGAAGCAGAAACTTCACCACCGGGAAATCCACATATTCGGCAAAATTCTCCACCTTGCGGACCTCCAGCTTATTGATATCGGATTCTTTTTTTACGTAGATATCCCCGGAGTCCGGTGTAATGATGCAGTCGCCTTCATAGGTAAGAATATTCACGCCGTGTTCCTTCGCCAGCGCAATGATCTTTTTATTAGAGGCCACAGGGAGTTCCTTAGCAAACACAGTCTCCCCCGATCTGCATTCTATAATCCTTCCCCCGTTAAAGGACAAAATATAACCGCCATCCTCTGTAAGCCCCAGCTCTCTTGCCAGCGGCATAATCCCGTAGGTAGGCCGTCCGGAGGCAAGCACGATGGTTCCTCCCTGGCTTTTCAGCTTCATCAGAGCTTCCTTCGTCCTCGGTGTGATCACCTTATCCCGGTTTGTCAGCGTGCCATCCAGATCCAGCACAATCATTCGATATGCCATAATTCCCTCTCCTGCTTTCGTAAAATTCTCCGTGAAAAGTATATCATACTTCGCTGTAAAATGCAAAAGTTTGGAACTGCAGCCTGTCACATTTCATACAATGTCACTATGAGAAACAACAAAAAGGAGAATACTATGAAAAAAATCGTGAGCATCGTTCTCGCCGTATTCATGCTTGCCGTCTGTGTGACCGGCTGTAAAACGACCACAAGGAAACAGCTTAAGCCGGTGGTTCTGAATGAAGTCGCTCATTCTATCTTCTACGCTCCCCAGTATGCCGCCATTGAACTGGGGTATTTTGAGGATGAAGGACTCGACCTTAAGCTGGTCAACGGGGCAGGCGCCGACAAGGTTATGACTGCCCTGATCTCCGGAGACGCCGATATCGGCTTTATGGGCTCCGAGGCCAGCATCTACGTCTACCAGCAGGGCTCCGACGATTACGCCGTCAACTTCGCCCAGCTGACCCAGCGGGCCGGCAACTTCCTGGTTGGCAGGGAAGCCGACAGCGATTTTACCTGGGCTGATTTGAAGGGTAAAAAAGTGCTTGGCGGAAGGGCTGGAGGCATGCCCGAAATGGTATTTGAATACATCCTGAAGAAGAACGGGATCGATCCTTCCACAGATTTAACCATCGACCAGAGCATCAACTTCGGTTTGACCGCCGCCGCCTTCACCAGCAGCGATGCCGATTACACGGTAGAGTAATATATAATACTGCCCTCACATAGATTTCAGGCGATCCACAATAGATCGCCTGAAATTTTATTTACTTTAACTTTTTTAATTGTCTGCATTTCTCGCAATAAACTTTTCGAGAATCGTAAGGCATATCGGCATTACATAATAAGCACACATGTCTTTCTATTCCACCACATACAATATATTTACGTTTAGCCGGTTGAATACTTGATGTTTTTTTCTTATGTATAGCATTCCCGCAATTTTCTACAATATTTTGTTGTAGTGCCGCTTCTTTTACATAGCATACACTTCCGCAGCCACACGTGCACTTCCAAACCCTATCGGGAGCCAATCCATAACACCACTGCGTTGTCAAGTCACCAAACTTCATATTCTTAGATACTTTCACTATCTCTTTTGGTTGTTCTAACAACATAAAATCACCTCTTTTTTATTCAATTATACAACTTGCATTTTTATGAATCAATGTCAATAAATTCCATTTAATCAAAACAAATAATTGCACTTTTAGTTAATAGAATTTAAAATAAAGTTGTATAAATAGTGATTTATACGATATAAGACGAAAATAAACAAAGTAGCAAATATTTAGTATAACTCTATGGGGCTTTAAGTTCCTCTCACTTCCGTTTAAATCCTCTAAATCAACTTAAATTCTGCTTGAATATGCACTCGGTCTGTGGTAATATTAAAAAATAAAGTGGGGGTGTTGTATCCAATGGATGACGAAATTTTGACGGTTGCTCAGGCTGCTGCCTATTTGAAAGTTTCAGATAAGACGGTATTAAAATGGATAAAGAACGATAAACTCGTTGCTTCATTGGTCGGGCGTATTTATAGGATTAAGCTCTCGGACATCAATGATTACCTCGCTGCCAATTCCAACGGGAAGAAAGGAGTTAAGTCAAAATGAATATCGACTATATTAAAAAGCTAATTGTCAAATTGGGCTTTGCTCCGCAAGATGGCATAAGTGGTGTTTTTGTAAAACGATACGTTGCTTACGATAATTATCCTATTTTTGTTGACTTCAACGAGCAAAAAATCGAATATGCTCATCAAAGCATTCAGCAAAATAAACGTATTCGGCTAGGTGATTTAACAACTAGTAATTTTGACAAGTTGGAAAACTTCGTAGTACTTGAGTGTATTGATCGTTTGCTCACAAAAGGGTATCGCCCTGAGCGGCTTGAACTTGAAAAGAAATATCCTTTAGGGCGTAATCTTAAGGGTAAATTAGATATTCTCATTTATAATGAAAATGATGATTTTCCATTCTTGATGATTGAGTGTAAAACTTGGGGAAATGAGTTTGTAAAAGAGTCTGTAAAAACACTCAAAGATGGAGGGCAGATTTTTTCATATTATCAGCAAGACAGAGCCGCAAAGTTTTTGTGTCTGTATGCCTCGCACCTTGATGATAAAAAGATTGAATACCGAAATAATATTGTTTTGGTTGAAGACTCTTGGCATGATTTGTCCAGCGCAAAGGATATTCATGATTATTGGAATAAGAACTTCAAAGAAAATGGAATCTTTGAGGAATATGCCACACCATATGATATAAAACCAAAGGCACTTACATACGGGATGCTTAAAAACCTCAGAGAAGAGGATAGTGGAAAAATTTATAATCAAATAATGGAAATTTTGCGCCATAATGCTATATCCGACAAGCCCAATGCTTTTAATAAGCTGTTGAATTTGTTTGTGTGCAAAATTATTGATGAAAATAAGAATCCAGATGATGAGCTTGAATTTCAATGGTTGGAATCCGATACTGATGAAAGTTTGCAAATGCGCCTTAATGACCTCTACAAAGATGGTATGTGGCGTTTTCTTGAAATTCGGGTAATCGATCATTCGGAAGATGATGTAACTAAAGCGTTAGAAGGTATTGATAACGCTATGCAAAAGCAACGCTTAATGGATATGTTTCGCGATACCCGATTAAAAAAAAGCCCTAACTTTGCCTTTGTCGAGGTTTTGGATGAGAAAACTTTTAAGCTAAACGCTAAAATTGTCCGTGAAATCGTTGAGTTACTTCAAGCCTACAAATTCAGATATGAGCAAAAGCACGAGTTCTTAGGAAACTTTTTTGAATTGCTGTTGAACACCAGCATGAAACAAGAGGCGGGACAATTCTTTACGCCTGTTCCTATTACTCGATTCATTATTTCTTCCTTGCCATTAAAAGAGTTTGTGCAAGGTAAAATTAACAGCAGGGAACGAAATGTTCTTCCTACGGTGATGGATTATGCCTGTGGCAGCGGACACTTTCTGACAGAATATATGGAGCAATTACAACACGTTTTAGACGAGAAACTTGACATTAGTCATGCTGCACCAGATATTCGTAAACAAGTAAGTGCTTGGCAAGGTGCGGTGAAATTCGCATGGGCAAAAGATTCAGTTTACGGGATTGATTTAGATAATCGTCTTGTTAAAACTACGAAGGTTAGCGCGTTTTTCAACGGTGACGGTGAGGCTAACATTATTTGGGCTAACGGTTTGGCTAATTTTGAAAAAGCTGAAGAATACCGTGGCCTTTTGCGTCAAACCCAACACTATGACAGAAAAAACAACGGACAATTTGACATACTGATTTCAAATCCCCCATATTCTGTGGAGGCTTTCAAAAGTACGCTCCAATACGGAGAAGAAACCTTTGAGCTATACGATAATATTACAGACAATAGTTCAGAAATTGAGTGTTTATTTGTTGAGCGCATGAAACAGCTTTTGAAGGTTGGCGGTTGGGCAGGGGTAATTTTGCCCAGTTCAATCCTTTCAAACGGCGGTATCTATTCAAAGGCAAGAGAAATAATCTTTAAATATTTTAGGGTGAAAGCGATTGTTGAGCTTGGTTCCGGCACATTTATGAAAACTGGAACTAATACGGTTGTGCTGTTCTTGGAGCGCCGCTCTGATAATGACGTTATAACCATTGAAAAAGCGATTAGTACATTTTTTTCCAGTCCTAAAGATGTAACTGTTATGGGAATTGAGAACGCCTTTTCAAAATATGTTGCCAATATATATGATGGCCTTGCCTTTGACGATTATATTTCTTTTATCAGTGGCAGGGCCAGCGTTGCTATGCAAGAACACGAGTTGTACTCTGATTACATAAAGGCCTTTGGTGATGATGTCTACACTAAGGGTATTGCGCTTGAAAAAGAGAAAATGCTATACTTCTTTCTTACCTATACTCAAAACATTGTGCTAGTGAAAACGGGGAAAAAGCAGGATGAAAAGACGTTTTTAGGCTATGAATTTAGCGAACGGCGCGGACACGAGGGCATTAAGCGTTTGCCGGGTGGCACGAAGCTGTTTGATGAAAATGGAGATTTGCTGAATCCGAAGAAAGCAAACAGTTATATCTACAATGCGTTTCTGGGTAAAGAAATTGTTATAGACGAGAGCTTATCTCACAATGTGTCATATGGACGCATGAGCGGGTTTATCAGCTATGGCACAAGTAAGTTTGATAAAGCTGTGAATTTGTCTAAGAAGACAACGTTTACTTCTTCTTTTCCGTCCGTTCGGTTGGGAGAGTTAGTGCAAATTATAAAAGGAGTTACTTATTCAAAAGAGGATCAAGTTTATAATGAAACAAATAACGTTATTTTAACTGCTGACAATATTACCAATTCTGGTGATTTTGATGTAGTAAAAAAAGTGTTTTTGCGCGCTGATTTAACAATAGATGGAACAAAGAAGCTAAAGCAAAATGATATTTTTATGTGCTTTTCAAGCGGAAGCAAAAGTCATGTGGGGAAAAGTGCATATATTTCATATAATACTGAATATTTTGCTGGCGGCTTTATGGGCGTCTTGCGCTGCAAATCAGAAGATGTTAGTATGAAATACCTTTGGGCTATATTATCTTCTAATCAGTTCAGACACATTATCAGTCAAGAAAGTACTGGAATAAATATTAATAACCTAAGTGCAAACTTAGCAGATATTAAAATACCTCTTCCACCACTCGATGTGCAGAAGAAAATTGTTGCGGAAATTGAGGAAATTGACCGGGAAGAATCTTATATTATTGAGCAAGTAGATGCATTGAGGTATTCAATTTTATCTGCTGTCAAGAATGGTGCAGCAGGAGAGCCGCTTGAGAAATTAGGAGTAGTGGCATCATATTCGCAAGATAGAATTTCTTGCGCGGAACTGTCAAGTGATACGTATGTGGGCGTTGATAATTTATTGCAAAATATGGAGGGTAAAGGTTCCTCTCAATTTGTTCCAAAGTCGGGAACGGCGATAGCCTATTCAAAGGGAAATATTTTATTGTCTAATATTCGTCCATATTTGAAGAAGATTTGGTTAGCCGATAATGATGGAGGAAGTTCTGGCGATGTTCTTGTGCTTAAAATGGATGACACAAAAATATCCTCAAAATATTTGTATTATTTATTGGCTACAGATGAGTTTTTTGAATACGAAATGCAACATATTAAGGGCGTTAAAATGCCACGAGCTGATAAGGCAAGTGTACTAAATTATAATGTTCCTATTCCATCTCTGTTCAAGCAACAAGAGATCGTTGCCGAAATTGAAAAAATAGAATCTGAGATTACAACTCGAAAAATGAGGCTAGAAGATTTGAAAAAACAAAAAGGTAAGGTGTTGGATAAGTACCTTTAATTCAATAGTGGCAACATTTAGGCAGCAGAAAATTAGCAAGCCACAATAAATAATGTAATAGAAGTAAAATATGCCGGCATAGCCTGTATTTACAGGCTTTCCGGCACTTTTCATATCAGAAGATGTTCTTAAATATTCTCATATCCCTTCATGTTTCTGCGTTCAAAGGTAGTAGAAAGAGTAGTAAAATCACTATTTCTTCCATATTTTCCCACTATCATTTCATCACCATAGGTGTATATTTAGCTTAAGGGGATGATGATATGAAAGGAAAAAGAATATCTGTTTTAAAGCAAATAAGATATTTTCTAAAACGGCAAATACGAATTGATGCACGGCTACTTGATTTTGTGCAGGAGCATCCTGAAATTATAACGGACGAAAAACTTGAGCCCCCACCAGGAGAATTTCAGAAAATCATGGAAGAAATGGACAGGAGAGGTATCAAACCTGCTGTCGAAAGGCAGCTTAGATTAAAAAGGTGGTTCGACCGGATTTTCAGAAAAATATAAGGTTAAAGGGGTGCTAAAATTTTCGCACCCCTTTTCGTCCTTAAGGACTCTGTCTAAATAGTATCCATCTGATCCACAAACCACACTTCCATAGCGCCATTCTCCCGACTGTGCCAGCAAGCGCCCTCATACGGTCCGCCTGCGGTCGGATCAAAATAGTACCAGTCCCCGGAACCGTCTTCCGGGTCGCATACACTACCGTTCCACCGGTGCCAACTTGTGCACATATACCCGTCAGCGTTAAACAAATACCAGTGATGGTTAATAACCTCCCACTTGTTCGCCGGATATGTCCCGTCTGGCCTACGATACCACCAACCGTTAGAGGTGTTAATCCAGCCGATACGCTCCTCCACCGGCTCCCAGGTACGCATAAACTCATCCGGATTGTGATACAACCGCTTAATACCGGCTGTAGTGCTGCCCCAGTCTGCGAGCTGGAAGTGTGGCTTGTCTACCGGGCTTTTCCAGTTACCACCCCATTCCAGCCCCAGGGATACGCCGATCTTACCCACTTTAGTAAAAAATCCATCGTTATCATAATAAGCACCGCGGCCATCATTGCGGAAAAAGTCGAATGCCGTTCCCCATTGATGATAAGAGCTGTAGCTGCTCCCTGGTGCATTGGTCACAATCGGCCCCGGCTCCGTGCGTCCCTGTGCATATAAGGCGTCCTGCTCTGCTACGGTCCGCAGCGTCTCACCGATCTTAATCTTAAGCCCCTGCTTATTGCATTCCTCGACCAGTCTCTCCGCCAGTGCCTGAAGCCGTGGATGGCATAATGTAATGTCTCTCATATCTTTACCTTGTCCTTTCAAAAAGAAAAGGCCCGGGATTGCCCCAGGCCCATAAATAAGTACAATATCACCGACTCTCACCCTGCCGATCGGGAGATTAGGACCACCTCCTCTCAGGCAGCCTTATCCAATTCCGGCAGCCCTGCCACGCTGGTAAGGATAGACAATGCTCCGGCCAGCACCGACGCACTGATTACCATAGGGACATTTACATCACCAAGCACAGCAGCTGTGCCGATCGTAGCGACTGCGGTCTGCGCCATGGTCTTAACTGCTCTGATTCCTGCGGCCTTAATCCATCTCTTTGTTTTCTCACTCATATCAAAATCCTCCTCTACTTAATAAATACAAAATACCAGCCGCCACCGCTGTTCCGATAGAACTGGTAATTGATGTAAAAAATGTTTTTTTCGTTGCTGACCACTGCTTTGCCGGTTCTGCCTTCAGCTTATCAATATCAATTCCCTGGCGCCGCTGCTCTTCCAGCATATTTCCCATGTTGATTGTCAACTCTTTTACAGCAAGAGCTAAATCCTGTATTGCCTGATTCTGTACCTCAAGATCATCTATCCTGTGTTTTGCAGATTTCGTTTCGTGTTCCAGGGCGGTGAGCTTTACGGCGATCTCCTCATTCTCCACACTTTAGTCCTCCTGTCAGTTATTCATGCTCGCAGTCCTTGTGCCCCGGACCTCCCGGTACATGCCCTGGCTTAAACTGTCTGTGATCGGGGCCGCGGTCTCCCTCGTACGGCGTGCTGTCGATCACTGGCTGTCTGCCGGGATCCTCTTTTCCGGTTGCTGGGCCGTAAGGTACGGTTGTTTTGTAGTTTAAATCTGGCTTGTTTTTGTTCATAGTTGATTCCTCTCTTTCTTGATAAATAAATTAAGCCGCTGATTTGTGGCAGGTTACGCATTATAAAATTTTGTAATGCGGTCGCGCTTCGCCCCACCACCAGTACCGTAGCCAATCATCCAGCACGATCCCGGCCAGGCTTACCGGCAGCCACAGAAGGCAATACTGCGGGCATATCTGGCCGAGTATGTTACCAGGCAGGTGACTGTAATCCCATATGTTCCAGCCAAGACACAGGTTGACCACACAACCGGTCAGGAATTCCAGTGCTGTGATGATACCAGTGCCGATCAGGATCTGCTTCCACAATGCCATGCTCCATGGCAGGATCTCGTTGATCAGGCCGAGGGCCGCGAAACAGATACCGCCCAATAAAAACATGGTCCAATGGCTCCGGCCGCGCCAGACCATCTCCAGAACCACATACAACAGACCACCCACTGATGCCAATGCCAGATACTTACGCAGGATCAGAGCCATCTCCAGCACCTCCCGTTTGCGAAGCTATCTGAGTCAGATAAGACTGCAGCACCTCTGACTGGTATGCCGGAGGGACATCTGCTCCGTAAAAGATTGTCTGTACCTCTTCCACCGTCTGGCAGCCGGAGATCCACATGTTAAGTGCATTGCAATAGGTAGTGTGGTAGCTGACATGCCACATAGCTGCTGTGATAATGGCCTGCATATCTGCCGCGGTGTAATACCGACATGGTTGGCCGTCTGCGTGGTACTCAATCTGAGCAGCGCCAGAGGTTACCTGAATCTGTTTACCGAAAAGATTAAGCTGGTCCTCGATTGTCAGCGCAAAATGGTCGGTGCTTCCGTTAGTCAGGGTGACATTCACGCCCTGATAGATCATCTGCTGACAAGCCACAGATACTTCTCGGCGCTTTGCCGCCTGCAACTCCTCCAGCGTAGGAACGTATGGTTCTGGCGGTACAACCGGTTCAGGTGGCGCCGGTGGCACATACACGCTGCCATCATTGGACAGGTACACTGTCTGTCCCTCATCTCGGTATACCGTCTCATATCCGACTATAGTACCGCCCTCTTCTCCTTCCTCAACACCCCCAATCGTATAGGTGGTAATATCTCCCCAACTGGCCGGCACCTCATCGTTGAATACGATACGAAGTACATTGGGTGTAACAGGTACAATTTCAGTAATTGAAAATATCTCTCCTCTAATCTTAATTTGTTCCACAACTTATCCTCCTTTTAATTTTTAATCTTTACTACCTCAACCGTCGGAACACCGACTTGGAGCCTTGCTTTTTTGTGCACTGGAGCATACCCGGCAGGCTTTGCCTGGACGGAGGCACTGATCAGCGCGGGAACAGCCGCGTTGAGTTCTATGCCTGCAGCAAAATACGGTCTTATGCTTACGGATATGATGAATTTCTCATTTGTAGCCACCGGATTCTTACTGATATCTACGTCCAATATTTCAATCATCGGCCACCACCTCAATTTCAACGCTTTTTTTCAGGTGTTCCTCGCCAATATCATAATCAATTTTAAGAGTGTACGTTCCTTCCAATTTGGGCTCCACCAGAACAAGTATATTGGTTCCATTTTCAACTGCGGTAACGTCACATGTTCCTGACGTTTCTATCTCACCTGCCGGATTAAGTAGCTCATATTCTGCAGCTCTTACATAGAACGGTTCATTTTTATATGAATAGACAAAGAGTCTTACATACTTCCGCTCCCCAATAACATATCTTAAGCTGTCCATATATCAATTCTCTCCTTTCTGGAAGGGCTGATATCTACTCCGCAGGGCTCCGGCAACAGTTTACAGCCATATTGCATAGGTGCTACTTTCAAGGTTAAAGACTTTGGATCATATGTGAACAATGCCCTTGTCAAAAAGCTGATGTTGCCAGCTTCATCTTCCGCATACAGTTCCAAGATGTATTCACAATCCATATCGAAGGGAACCGCAATATTCCACTGGTTCCCTTCGATACTTTGGAATACAATATCAACCCCATCAGCGCGCCCAAACACTCTCGTCACGGCCATGGGTGCACCTCCTTAGTCGGTGACCTCCACGCTGATTACATAGGTCTTTCCTGCGTCAACTGGGTTCGGCGTGATTGTCACAGATTTAATCACCGGCGCAACCTGATCGAGGGTGACCGTCCTGGTGACAGTGCTGGACTTGCCTGCGCTGTCCGTAGACACCACCGTGATGGTGTTGGAGCCGGATACCAGAGTCAGAGCCTTACTGAATGTACCGTCTGCATTGACCGTAACTTTTTCGGCTGCCCCGCTGTTGAGCTTGACCGTCACAGTACACGGGCTGGACGTCGCATCGTTTGTCGTACCAGTCACGGTACAAGCTGCCTGATTGGTGACCAGGTTGTTCGCCGGTGCCGTAATACTCAAAGTCGGCGGTACGGTATCGATGATAAAAGTGACAGACTTCTGCGCCGCAGCATTGCCGTCATAGTCAGATGCGTCAACCTTTATGGTGTTGCTGCCATCTGCCAGGGCTTCTGTCGGTGTATAAGTGCAGGTATACCCCTTCCCGCTCGGCGTCTTTGTAATGCCAGTGGTGATCACTTTGCTTCCAATCGTGATTTTGATTGTATCCGGATTCACGCCGGAATCGGCATCCGTAACCGTAAATGCAACCTGCGGCTTGTTGTTCGTGAGCCTTGCAGATGCGGTTGGGCTAGTAATCGTAATAACCGGTGCGCCCTTTTCCTTAACCTTAAGCCTCAGGCTTGCGCCCAGGGTCGCATCCTGATCATTCTTTGTAGTCACATTCCCCGCCTGGTCCGTCGCCTTAATCGTGACTGGATAATAATGTCCGTCATTGACATTGTAGCTCGACGTGCTGGGTGCTGTAACCGTAGCCTCATACTTTCCTGTTGCCGTATTCAGCGTCAGTGTGGTCGTGACACCATTGATTATGGCTTGTACTGTTTTTACTGCCATGGATTCTCTTTCCTTTCGAAAAAATAAGACCTTTCGGTCCGGTTAATTGTTGCAATATCTTTCAGATCAATGTATCATTAAAATACAAATCAAAAATCTTTTCAAATCTGGAGGTTCTTAATATGGATTCTTATATCATTTTTCAGTCACCAAAAGCTGCCGATGATTTCTACACTGCCTGCCAACTTGCCCCAATGAATACTGAAGGTATAACCTACATATCTGATGAAACTGCCGCCGCGAATCTTGAAATGGCTATGCTATACCATGAAGCGTATGACACTCTTTTTTCTTAATCCCTTACTGAACAAAATAGTGATTTAGGGAATCGTGTTATCAACAATAATATTGACCAAAAAATAAAAATAGGTTGGACTGGAACTGCGGCACCACTTATTGTAAATGACAGTTATAAAGGAGATTTTGCACTAAAATCCGATTTGGGTGCGATACAAATAAAGTCGGTGCTCACGATTTATAAATCAGGGATCAGCATTACAGCGGGAGAAAATACTTATGTATCACTGCCATATACCAAAACATATAACACGTTCCCTCTTGTTATCGTAAAAAGCGCAGTACATTGTATTGTCAATATTGTTGATATCAAGACCGACACAGTAGATGTCCGTCTCGAAGGTATAAAAACTGATGCGGATGGCCAAGTGTACTTATATGTACTAGAGATATAAATGATCATTTAGAAATCAATAAATGTCACATTTATTTCTTCAATCTGACTATTTGAAGCGATAATATCCATACCATGTATTTCGATACCAGCGTATTGAAGCATAATCCAACTGCTTCGACTTAATTTATAGTTTTCTGGTATTGTGCAGACTACAGCTCCAGCAGTACCAGTACAAAATGGGAACCGAATAGTAATAATATTTCCAGTACGTGCAATATATGGAAGCCTTTCGTCAGGATGGGACCAGCCATTTTTAAAATTCATCGGTTCGTATTTTACAGCCAAATCACTATTTAGTGTAGTATACAAATCCATCAGAGCCTTGCCCTGGGCTGCTGACAACGGCAACTTCGCATTGTTCGTCACGCAGTTATTGACAATGCTGCCTACAAGGAGAAGAGAGGCTTTCAGGTTCTTCCAATCCTCCAAAGACTTCTTTATCTTACCGAAAAATTTGCTGGACTTTTCTTTTGCTGCTGGAACCGGGAATGACTCCGTAATATTGTCCAGTGTCCCAATTGCTGTATTTGAAATATCTCCATCATTCGACAGCAAGCTTCCCGGATTGATGTACGCCGTTATACTCTGGACGCTTCCGACAACAACAGTCAATGTCATTTCCACAAACTTACTGATTGCACTGCCTTCCGCATAGATATATTGCGGGTCTGAACTCATGTCGAGATAACAGTACAGAATTTCTCCTTCATCCGGATCCGTCGCAAACAGACCTGCTTCAGTAATGGTAAATCCCGCAGACACGCCAATAGAACTTATCTGGAATATAATCGATGCTGTGTCTCCAGATGAGCTGCATGAAGCGATTGAACCGTCCATCTTATACTTATTAAGGTTCGTCATGTTCGTGGGGTCATAGCCGCTTGGTACACTGCCAATTCCCACAGCCGCACGCGTGAAGCTCAGTGCAGTTCCGGAAGCTACCAGCTTCGCAATCAGCTGTAACCCCTTATTCGTAATAACTGTTCCTTGCATTTTTCCTCCTATTCTGCCGGGGTAAAGTGTACTGCTATTCTTTCCAGCATTGGTACACCGGCATTAAAATTAATTTCATACTTCAGATACTTATCTCCGGATTCAGGCTGCACTTGAAGCCGTATAATCTCCATGTTGTTTGTAGCCAGGTACACATTTAGCCTTGCGCCATGATAAGTTTGATAAAAAATGCGAATCCCGATGCCGGCGCTCTTTATCCGGCACATCAGGTTCGCAATAATATTAGCCACATCTTTATGTTCCTGATCCAGTTTATCCTCATCGATATACAGGTAAACTTTGGCGGGGAAGACTTCTTCGCAGGTTACATCTGATGCAGATACACCAAAAAGTGATGCCGCAGATAAGATAATCGTATCCATGTTCCCGGCCGCCATCATTGCCAGAATCTTAACCTTAATCATTACCCGGTACATCTCATCGCTGGCCTCACCACGGACAACGCCATAATTCCGGCCAAAGTTATCCAAAGAGGTTCCCTGCATCTTGTCCATCCGATCCCAGAGTCTCACCTTTTCTGTCTGTTCTTTCAGGATATCGAATCCCCAACCGGACAGCGCAAACAGTTTTCCGATATTTGTCTCTGGGGGTTTGTTTTCTCTGAAGTTCTGCAGATCTGTCCGATTGTAGGCGCTTGTCAGCATTTCAAGCATTTTTACTGCGAAGCTCATATTATCCGTCCCCCTTTGATATCGTAATGGCGGCGGAATCAATAACTGCCTTTTCTCGGTAGCCAATCACGATATTATTCTTCGCATAAGAGGTACCATTTGTCCCAATCTGAAGCTCAAAATCCTCCACACCTGGGAGTGCTGTCAGTATGCCAGGAAGCTTAATGTATGTAACATCTACCCCAATGCTTAATCCTCCTGAAGTGTTATCTCCGATGTAGTCAATCAGTGCCTGCTTCAGTGCAGCATCACCGGGATAATCTGCACTGGTGGATAACCTGGTAATCTTAATGTAAACTTTCTTGGACGCAGGACGCGAAAAACGGATCGGTAAACGCTGGCCAGAAGCAGTAACCACATTCACCGCCGTGCTCCCGATTGTCTGTACCCCGCCAGCCTTGCGGTCATAAATTGCCTTCGCAATCTGCTCATCCAATCCACCGTACACTACAGCCTCTATACTATGCGCTGGTAAGTTGTAGGTGGCTTCCATCACATCAGTATCGTTCTCATAGACATATGCCGATGAGACCCCTTCAACATCATTCATAAGCGCTGCCTGGATAGCATCTGCATTGACACCGCCAGAATAATCTACAGACTCATAATACCTTGCCCGGAACTCGGCATCGGTTTCTTTCACCCGACCGCCAGCAATCTCTGCCTCATTCATAATGGAGTCCACTCCAGTCACAGCTGATGGGTTCGCAATCACTACAACCGTTCCGGCAGCCGTATTATATTCCGGACCTGTCTTGACCGCCTTAATAAGCGCCAAAGCCGTCCCATTGCTGGATATAACAGCCTCTTCCGTGACGGTATACTGCAACCCGGCATTGGTTGCCACCAGGTACCCTGCTGGTATCTTTGTTCCTTCCACGCCAGTAACCGTAATATACCCAGATGCCTTCCCTTCTGATAGGAGCTGCATGCCGATGGAACGTCCAAGGTTATACAGACTATTTCCGGCCGCCGTGTCCACAAAGTGGCTGTTATACACATCCTCCAGACAGGACCACAGGATATTCCACATCCATGCCAGGATTCTCAAAAATAAGCCCAGCGGAGACCGAACAGTAAGATTAATATCATCCCCCATCAGCTCCCTGGCCTTATACTCCAGTGCATTTAAGAGTACCGTATAGGTTGGCCGATAAAAGCCGTTCTCTGTCAGTCCCCATTTATCATTACTCACCCACATTCACCTCCATGCTCACAGGTTCTCCATTGCTAAGCCGTCCGGACCAGGTGACTGCCAAGCTCCGATCTGCGGCCTGAACGACCATCAGCTCATCAACCGTAGACACATTATCCTCTTGAAAGATTGCTTCCCGAAACACTTCATCAATTGTTTCTTCGTCTGCTGGTACACCAAGAATCTGCTCATAGTCAGTCCCGTGTCCTGCCACCAGGTCAAAATCCCCTTTCCATGCTCCCAGGGTCATTGCCACTCCCTGAGCGCTGGCAGCATCGTCTTCCAGTGTTTCCAGCATCCCTGAATCGGTAAAAGACAGGTCCTTTGTATCCGGATTGATTTTCCATACCTTATTTGCCATGGCTGTCATCCTTTCTGCATCACTCCAATAAATACCGCATCGTCCCCAGAATGAATCCTGGAAGAGTTTGGTTTACTCTCTGCTCCAGTCTTCATAGAGTTGTCGCTATCAACATCCAGGAATACAACAGTCCCAATATCTCCTGGCTTGATATCCACCTTGACCGTTGCCTTCTTTCCATCAACTTCTATCTCCAACGGGATGTATGCCACCTTTACACCAAGAATAGGCGGCGGGGACACATAAGTTCCGGAAATTTCCCGCTGAACCAGTGGTTTTACATTGACCGTCATCTTGCCGGCGTCAAAGTCCGTCACTGACACAATGGCGGAGCATTTGATTTTTTCCAGATTCCTGCGCTCATTTGCTTCTGCATTTGCAAACTCATTTGATTTTCTTCCCACATTGTCCTCCTATCCTGCAACCTTAAATTCTATCTCTGTCAGCCAGGTTCCTGTCGGTGTCCCTTTGTGTTTTCCAGAGACAATCAAGAACTTCCCGTTGAGATCCCTGGATTGTATCTGTATCTGGTCTCCTGGTCCCATCCGGTAGTTCAAGAGACACTGACGCTTCCAAGTCTTCTCTTCAGCTGCTTTTGCTTCTGCATCAGCCCCTTTTGTCTGTGCTGTCTCCACTGTGGTGACGTTCGAGTCATCCGATTGAAACAGAAGACCTGTGTCTGGTGTAAGCAGATACCCCTTTGTCACCCCGTCGGCCGGATTATTGATGATAATCTGGTTTGCCCGAATCAGAAGCCTTGACTTGCATTCATTTGCAACGATCTCTGTCAAAATGTCTTTCAACTTCCCGGAGCATACCCGGCCGCGCGGATAAACCACATTTTCAACCAGCTGAAAGACTCCAACTTCAAGACCGAAAATATTGAGCAGATCCCGGACAATGTCCTCTGCTTTGGTATTCTCTGCATAGGTCTTATTGATCTGGGTATTCAGCCACTGATCCAGGGCAGCCGTGGCGGTAATTTTTGTCTGCCATTCCACGCCATTCTGCCTATGGCTGCAGCTGGCTACCTGACCAACGAATAAAACACCCATGTCATCCTCATAACCTGCATTCAAAATCACAACCTGATTTTTCTGTATGCCGGCACGGGATGTGGCACTCAGGTTATTTACTGTAAACGATGCCGTCACCAGCTGGTCAGAATCGTAAAACGGCACCTCGAATTCAAAATAGAAGCCATCGTTCATGCTGTATTTAAGCGGACCAATCTGCAGGGTCGCAGAACGTACGAAAAAAGCCATCAGTCAGCCCTCCTCTCATGCAGATACAGCTGCACTTCTTTTCCGAAGTTATCATAAGTCACATCGTCAACTCCGCCGGTAAGGCAGTATGGAACAATGACAGGTATTGGATACCTCCCATCCTCGATTGCACTGAACATAGGGCGTCCATAACGTACTGGATCGCCATAGCACAGTACCTCACCTGTTGCCATGATTGAGAGGTCAATGGTGAAAAAACCTCCCTGGTCATTGTATTTAACAGTCATGGTATACGTCCGGTCATCCAGTTTAATGGAAAATGCATATGGAACCTTTAAAACATCGATTGGAATATACTCCACTTCTGCAGTCAATCCCATCGACTGTAATTCATCTGACACTGCTACATCCCTCCCTTACACGCCATTATAGCTTGATGACTTTCTTTGGTTCGGTCCAGAGCTGCTTCCACCGTTGTATGAGTTCACATAAGCAGCATAGGAACTCTGGCTTATTTCTTTACTTACTGTTGTCTTTAATCCTTCTGCTTTTGTAGCTGATGTCTGTGCAGGAGCTGCGGTCTTTTCGCCGGAATCCTGCTGACTCATCAGCGTTGTTTGTCCCATCTCCACATACTGGCCAGATACGATATTGGCTTTCTGCAGTGTGGCAGTAAAAGAAAAACCCTTCTTATTAGCAGAAGAGTTCTTCATCTGAAGGTTAATAATTACATAGTTGTTTACCCGGAACTTCCCGACATACGTCACCAAATCCCGATTCTGCCACATTGATTCCAGGCGAGATTTGTAGGAGCTGTAGTTTTTCACCACAACCCCTACAATCTGGAACTGCTCAGAATTAAGGTGCACATGATCCTCGATAGAACTTCCACCCTCAATAGCATTAGATGTCATTTTACTGCTCTTCGTCATCGTTTCTTGTGTAATCGTGCCGGTGCCCGGCTTAAATGTAACGGTTCCGGATTTCCTTCCGATTAGCTTATAAGCCATGCTCTCCCCTCCTCCTTACGCATTTCCCTGCTGTATCGCCATGTTCATGGCATCTTCGTTTTTAAATTCCTGGTACAGTTCCCGCATGGTCTGCTTTATTTCATCCTTCAGTGACGCCGCGGTGCCAGGATCTACATTACCGTGTATATCAATATTGACAACTGGAGTAAATGGCGCCGACACAGAAACGTTCTGTTGCTGGCTACCTTTGATGATCTGTTCACTCTTGTCTGCTGGAATGATCGTGGAACCAGATGGAAGATACGCAATCTCTCCGCCACGTTCATTGATATGCGTCCAGCCTCCAGCAAAGTTATTGTCACCATCGGCATTATGAGGGATGTCTGCTCCCGCAGAGCTTGCAGCTTTCGAGCCACCGCCAAAGATACCAGCTACTTTGTCCAACAGATTCGCCAGACCGTTTGCCGCCCACTCCATAATCTTAGAAAGGAATCCGACTACCGTCGATAGTACCCCGGCAATTCCGCTCAAAACCGGCGATATCGCCGATAAAATTGGTGGGATTACTTTCAGGCCTGCTGACAGGGCTGGAAGAATGGCATTGGCTATGCTCTCAACATGAGGCATCAACGGAGCAATCACATTTTCACTCAGTGACTTAAGAATACTTACCAATGGTGGAACAACCGTTGTTGCTATACTGCTGATAATCCGGGATACTGGCGGCAGAATCGTCTGCGCCAACGTTCCAAATGTTGAGATAAGCGGAGTCACTGCGGCGGCGAGTGGTGGTAATGCCGTAGTCGCCATATCCAACAGTACACCACCAATAGGTGCGGCAGCCGTCATCAATTCACCAAGCGTTGAGATTAGGCCTGGCAGCGCTCCAGTAGCCAAATCCATAATAACAGGTGCGCCAGCGGCGAATCCGTTGCTGAGCATGTCAATCATACCCATCAGAGCTGGCTCAATCTGTGGCCAAGATGTCATAATTGTGTTGGTTAATTCAGTAAATACAGGCGCAAACCGTTCCGCTGCTCCGGATAGGAAATCGTTCCAGACACCTTTCAGACTCTTAATACTGTTGGTATACCCTTCCTGTTTCTTAGCGGCCGCCTGCTGTATCTCTGTGCTGTTCTGGAGCAGAGCATTCATGCGCACCTGAGCCATGGCAGCATCATTCAGGCTATCGATGTTACTTCCAAGCCCCATCTCCATAGCGGTCTGCTTTAGGACGGTGTCGTTGATCTGTATTCCATATTCAGACAAAGCGGATGTGTTGCCATTGATATAGTCCTGCATCACGTTCAGGGCTTCAGCGTCGTCCATCTTAAATGCTGAACCCAGGTCGTAGGCCAGAGAGGTGGTAATTTCTGAAAGCTGGTTTGCTGCCTCTCCGGTGATGCCAAGGTCGTTGTACATTGCCTTATTGGAGACCAGGAATCCCTGTACCTCTGTCTTGCTCCGGTGAATGGCAGATGAAAAATTTTCTGCCCATTCCTGAACCCCACTGTCAGCCGCAAACGAGGCTTCAAATTTCGCCCCTGTCTGCTCCGCTTCGATGCCTGCATTCATGACCGCCGTTCCGAACTGCTTTGCCACTTCGATGCCCGCTTTGACAATCTCGATTGCCGCCGAGATGGCGAAAAACGATTTCACAGCTCCGCCTACAGCGTCTTTTATCTTTGTCCCGGCAGATTCCCCATCATGCCCCATTTTTTTCAGGTCATCACCAGTCTTATCTGCCTCATCACCAGTATCATCTATTCCGGCGCTTGCACGGTCTAAGGCGTCGGATAATTTTCCTTTTATGGTCTGGATCGGATGAGTAAACGCCTGTTTCACATCCTCCGCCCCAGATTTTATTTTGGTACCAAAGGTGGATACCTGTTTGCCAGCATACCCGTAAGCGCCTTGGAATCCTGCTTTTATTGTCTTGGTGAGGGAATTTGTCTGTTTGATAGCCGCATTGCTGCTGTTTGCAATTGCTTCTTTAAAACTATTTGCTTCCGCCCCTATATTACGATAGGTGTTTCCTACATCATCTCCAGCATCACCAAGGTCATCAAGAGAATCCGTTGTATCCTCGACTGCATCCGTCACGCGGTCCATACTTTCGGACATGGCTCCTGCGCTCCTGGCCGCCTCACTTCCCAGCTCCTCTGCCGCATCCCGGGCGTCCCGCAGTTCCCGCGCTGCCCGGTCTGCGTTGCTGTCAGCAGCGTCCCCTAAACGGTCAAATTCACCGCCGGCGGAACGCGCAGACCTGCGCACGTCATCTCCAGCATCAGAAATTTCCATCATTGCATCGGAAACCCTCTCACTCTGCCGACGTGCTGACTCTAATTCATCGGCCATCATACCGGCACTACTGGCCGCCTCGCTTCCAAAGTTGGAAGCACCTCTTTCCGCACCAAGAAAACCGGCCTTTATGTCCTGAATCATGTCCAGAACATTGCTTAACTGGGAGATGGAATCCGTAAGACCGAATTGCACGCCCATTGTTAGGTTGCGTTGGTCATCCATGTTATCTCCTCCCATGAAAGAAGGGACAGCAGAGGATCCGATCCCCTATTGTCCCTTCTGGTTCTTTATTTCTTCGCGGTACTTAATATAAGCTTCGCGCGCCTCATAGTATTCAGATAAATCCATGCCTTTCCATTCGCTATAGCTTATGCCATTCGTTGAAAAAACCAGATTCCAGAATTCCCTATGCCGCATTGCACTACCCTGTGCCGCTTCGAGATCCGTCTCACTTTCTAAGAAAGGATTCGATTTCAGTGAGCAGCTTCTCCGCAGAGCTGATGTCTTCCTGCTCTTCGAAATACTGCATTCCTTCCGTGTTTACCTCTTTAGGGGCAATCACCGTATTCTTAAACAGGCTGTCCATGTACTTCGCTGTTTTCCTCCTACCGCCCGTCATTCCGCACTCGTCGTTCAAATCAAGGTACCATGTCGGAGACACACTCTGTAATTCATACTCAGTTCCGTTGATTGTTACTTTCTTTGTCTTTGCCATATGCTTTCTATAGCTCCTTTCTGTTAATCCCTTCGGTCTGTCCGGCCATGCTTTACTCATGATCGGATAACCAGATTCGGTACATAAATGTTTACAGTTACGGTTCCGGTATTCTTTCCACGGGAAAGATCCGGAATTTTTGTGATGCGGCACCTCTGTGCACTGATACTGATAGAGTCATCATCGTTTGCATCCGACACTGACACTGGAAACTGCTTGCGGTTCGCTGCCAGGTTGCGGAGCTTCGGAAGAGAAGAGGAGGTTGCCTGCAGCGTGATGGCGATCGTACCACTTTCGTTGGCATTCTCTTCATACACCACATCGCCCTGGCATCCCACGTTCGGAGTTACTGCATCCTCATTCTTGGATACTGTGATAATTCCATCGCTCGCAAACCCTGTCAGTATCGTTCCATCAATATTCACATTAACCTTTTTCGGATCATAGCCTGTAATATCCATTGTTACCTCCTTAACTCAGGGAGACCTTTAAGGTTCCCTTAACTTTTGTGCCATGCACGGCGCCGGCCAACTGGGCTTCCCATGGTATGTCCGGCATCTGCCGCAATGCTGCCTGCTGGTCCGTAGCCGATGACCGCTTCGGCACCGTCACATTATAAATTCCCGCACCAGACTCTGCGTTCGCGGCAATGATTCCATACTCCGTCGCCTCATCCAGAGTCTCAAAGACTCCGGCCGCCACTGTTGCGAAACCTGCATCTGTGTACGGGACAACCGGATTACTCATGAAAATGTCATACAGCTTTTCACGCATCGTAATGGCAATCCAATCGCCGCCCAGAATGGCATCGATCCACTCGCCATCCGCGCAACAGCCATTCTTAATGTAGTTCTTTTTGTATTCATTGGTTACAAAATTGATATGCCCGTTCTCCAGCGCGGTGATCTCTGAAGATTTCAGTTCCGGAACTGAGAGGCCAACAGGCATTTTGAACTTCCATGTCACCGACTGCGGATACCATGGTCCCACTGCCCCAATCCATGCGGCCTCAGCATACTCCTGCTTTTCAGAATAGATTACTGCAGTACGCCGGCTTTCAATTGCCAATGCCTTATTACTGGTTTCCGCAAAATAAAATTTGCGATGGTCCTCGACTCCAGCTGTCAGTTCCGCCTCGCTGGGCTCACTGTCCTCGGCAAATTTGCCCAAAGCCACAATATACTCATCTTCCGTCTGATCTGTCAAGAACATATACCAGTCATTATCTTTTTCCTGGTATTCCTTAATCGCCGTAACAAGTGCCTCCGGCGTGTCCGGCTTAGCCAGGCCAACGACCTTGACTTTCTGGATCAGCGATGCCGGCGTCGGCTTAGCCTTGCCCTGCCCCATCATTGCGGCAGCCTGCTTATAGATTACGCTTTCCTTTTTCCAGTCTGTCTCAATGTCCTCCAGCGCGGTATAAATCTTTGCCTCCTTTACGCCTGCTGTTGAGATCAGAAGGATATCAAGGGAATCGACAGAAGTATCCACTGATTCCAGCGTAACAACAACTACTACGTCTTTACTCATTGCTATCTCCTTCCATTCTTGCATTTACTGTTTCAATAACATTTGTTTGCCGCTCATCCGTACGCCTATACCGGATTAGTACGTCAAAACCATACCGACGGGCTTCCTCATCCACCTGAAGAAAAGAGCGGTTCTGTACATTGGTAACATCAATCACCGTAATCCCCATATTTGAAATATAATCATACCCGATATGGAGAAACCACCCCTGGGTCTTTTCTGACAGCTCCAGGGCTTCATCTTCGCCAAATATTCTGACTGGATTCCCATTCCTGTCAATAATTTCCCGGTTCATGCTGCAGACAGTAAAGGAAAAGGAGCAGCTAGGCTGTTCGCTCCGTGTCTCGATATTTTTCTCCCCATCTGTTTTCTGATGGAATTCCCCGAGGCCAGCTTCCGGAATATACGAAGATGTGACCGAATAAAGCACATATGGAAACAACTGCTCCGGCTGTACCTGATCCGCAAGAACTATGGGAATTTTCAGGTAACTACTAAGACCAGCAATCAGCTTATTTCTCAGCTCTAAAAACTTCATTTTACCGCTGTGCCCTCCCTTCTTTCAATCAAGTAGCGTTTCATTGGGTGCAGGGAGTTATGACCCAATTCCTGTGATACCGTATAATAGGACTGATCCGCTGGGTCATAGATTTGCCCGCCGGTCTTTAGGGCTTTTCCATTCGTATACACCTTTTCACTACATTGGGTATACGTCCCTCCGGAGTCCCGGATTAAATCCTTATCGTTTACGGGGAGCACCACGCCCTTAAAGACGACCCGTTCTTCTTTCCCGGAAACCCACTGGCCCCCATGCTCCTCATCAACATATCCGCCCACCATTTTGATTTCATACATGTCATGCAGCAGACCCTCCGGAATCTGCGGCTGTGCATAAGCAAAACCGTACATATCATTCCCCTCCTTCAATTCGGTAGGTGATGGAGTTACGGAGCCGTCCTGTTTCAACCAGGGGATTACTCGGCCAGTTTGATGTGGCTTTAGTGATGCTACTTTTGCCCTGGAAATTAAACGGCTGATTCATATATTCCTGAATCATTCCAACAATAGACATACCAATGTTGTTCGCCGCTGTCTCCGCATCCCAGCCTGCAAAAACAATCTTCTTCATTGCATTTGAAGCAATGTCCTCAATAGCTGCCCGATTATTATCATAACCAGCACGTATAAAACTCCGCTCCGGGATATTCACTGCCTCCATCAGTATAAACAGAAACTCAATATCATCTTTCTTTTTCGGTATAGGCTTCTTACCTGGCTTATTACCCTTCGGTTGCATATCTGAAGGACTGCTTTTTTCCTTAGGCGGACCGCCTTTCCTGCTTTTGCTAATACATCCAAATAAGTATCCGCCATCCGAGCGCAAGAAAAAAAGCCCCGGAAAATCCAAAGGGCTCTTTCCCTTTGCTTTCTTCGCAATAGGGATAGCGAGATTCTTGACATTCTTCGCTTTGATGGTGGCGCCAAATTCATTGACATTCGCAATCGTCATAATATCGGCCGGAGCTCCCGGTTTCCCTTCGCCGCCGGCACCATATCCGGAAGCTCCCTGGATTCCGATATGGATTTTCATCTGGCTCAGCGTCTCCATCTCAGTCCTAATTCGCTCCAGCTCCGAAGATATGTTATCCTCTATTGTCATTACGCCCACCTCCGGTACTGGTCGATGACGCTCTGCACCTGGGTGCTCAGCTCCTTGTCAAACGTCCAGCTGACGTCAGATATAGAAAATGCCGTCAGGCCGTTAGCTCCGTTCTTCGCCAGATTCCATTGCTGCTGTACCATCTGCCAGACAATGTACTGTAAATCGTATGGCAAATCAGATGGCTGCTCCTCGGTTCCGTCTTTCGGAAGGATATACCCAGCAGAGTAAGTTACCTTCAAGTACCGCTTCGGAGCCACCTTATCTAAAGCCAGACCGCCAAGATATGACCGATCCGCCCACCCGGCATCGCGGTACAGGACGCCTATATCACCAGTATCATCAAACGAGTAGGAATCTGGATCAATAATCTGCTTGTTTTCCACATCCATTACGGACTCCACAGCCTTTATAGGATACTGGTTTAGGCACAGTTCCTGCCAGCCGCTTCCATGGTGATTCTCAACATACTTCTTAAGTCCGAAATTTCGATTTGTCATTGTCTCAATGTAGCTGGATGCAGCATTAATGAGACGTTCCAGATTGTTTTTCACTGCGTCCGGTATCTCTTTGTCCTGCGGATCCATGCCGATAAACTCCATCATAGCCTCCAGTGTTGTCATTGCATTACTTGACAGCAGAGGCATTCTTTTTGCCATGTTGATCACCTTTCTTATCAGCGGAGGGCTTCCCCTCCGCCTTATTGCTGTTCGGACCAGTTATCATCTTATTCTCTCTGGTATATTCCTTCATAATGCCTCCTTACACGGGGCTGTCAACGGGGTCACCTAAGACCAGCGCATAAGCCGCCGCTCCCGCCGCAGGTGATGTTCCTCCAGTAAAGCTGATAGTAGGGGTGAGCTTGATATACCGCTTGCATCCAATCAAATCCAGATTCATCTGCAACACATCCTTTGATTCGACTGCAACTTCCTGCAGCACTCCTGCAGTCGACACATGCTCAGGGTCAAGCATGGTGTCACTTGCCAATTCAAAGGTTCCATCCGCTGTGTCACAATGCTCCACCTTAACGATAAGTTTCGCGCTGGTCGGGGAACCAGTGATTGCCCCGATAGATGCGGCGAAGACAGCCGACAGGAATCCCTCCCTGTCAACTACCGCACCGGATGCTCCTACCACTACTGACACATTATCGAATAACTCTCTCTTCATCATGGTTCCTCCTTAATTCATCACTTTGATATTTTTGCAGTACATGAAGCTCTCCGGATGGCGCACACCAATGTCATCATACATAAGAGCTCTGGTCGCTGCCAGGTTCTCCTCGAACGCATTATGCTGGGTACCGTCATCATCAGTCCAGGTACCATCCAGAGTGGTGTACGTCTCCAGCCCCATCTGATCGCCGATCAGAAGGTCGGACCAGTTGCCAAAGAACAGATCGGTTTTACCGCCAATAGTCGGGATCTGGTTCGATACCTTATACGGAATACCACACAGCTTTCCAGTTGCCATCTCATCCCGGTAGATGTAGGTACCCATTTCGGTTTTCATGTTCTTAAACACGCCTTCCAGCAGGCTGTTCATCGCCCAGCCAGCATTTACATCATCAATGTTCTTGGCAAAGGCTTTGGAACTTACAAACACTGGGAAATCCGCGGAGATGAATCCTTTGGCGTCAACATAGTCAGCCTTGCTGCCATCAATCTGCTCAACCTCTTTATTGTTTGCAATACCAAGAGGCTGGAACTCTGCGCCGGCACCGTACAGACCACCAAAGTCAAGACCAAGCTGCATACGTCTCGTCAGGTCATTTGCAAACATGGCGTCTGCGGAGAAAGTGGACATCAGAAGCAGCTCCCTGGACTGCGGCACAATAGCTTCCAGGCGCTTTGCAGACAGCTTAATGTTTCCGAACTTAGGAGTGCTCGTCTTAATCTTGCGCTGCTCCCCGCCCCACTGCGCACGGGCGCCGGCGGTCATACGCGGAAGGTTTAAGTTACCAGATGTAAGCGGTACCTGCTGTGCTCCCAGCTCTACGATTACAGTCTTCGGGTACAGAAGTTCAATGATCTGATCGGAGTATACTTCCGGAATCAGGTATCCGCCATCAACCGGGCTGGTTACGGAAAGGGCTTTAAACTCTCTCTCCATATCTGCATCATCGTATTTCTTTCGGGCATAATAGGCAGCACGCTCCGGATCCTGGCGGCCGAACACATCAATGCACTTGATGGCTCTTGCCAGCTGGATCATCGGCGGCACCTCTTTCTTTTTTGTATTGCCCATAGTTCCATTACCTCCATCTCTGCTCAAATAGAATGAGCTATATTTTCTTTCTACTTTTTTCTTCTGAGCAGCCGGCCGGCTAACTGCCGCTTTTGTCTGGCGCTTCACCGGTGCACCTTTTTCGCCCTTAGATTCCTCATCCGCGGTATCATCGGACATAACCTCTGCAACTGCATCCAGGATGTCCTCAACAACATCATCACCAATACCGTCCGCCTTTGCAGACTTGCGCTTCTCATTAACCGCCTCGCAGGCTGCCTTGATGACTTCCTCAAGGTCGGTAGGTTCATCGTCAGCTTTCTCATCTTCAGTAGCACCAGCCTCCTCCAGAATTGCGTCAATCAGCTCAGAAGTATCATCCGGATTCAGCTCATCCGCCTTTGCAGACTTGCGTTTCTCATTAACCGCTTCAATGGCAGCGTCGAGGATTTCTCCCAGGTCCCCGCCAGCTTCTGCCGGATCTCCTTCCGCGCCGTCATCCGCTTTCTGCTCGTCCAATGCTTCCTTTACTGCTGCCTTTACCATCTCCTGAAGGTCATCAGCCCCCATCTTCATGGATTTTCTTGTTCTTGCCGCTTTCCGGCTCATTTTATATCTTGACATTGTATGTCCTCCTTAATATGAAATCTCAATCTCAATTTGATCTTGGTTGCTTTTCCTGCTTACAGGAGCCCGTGTCCGCGATTTCTGATCGGCGCCGCTGGCTTCCCGGATAACCGCATCAATCGTCCTGGCTGCATCTTTCATGGACTTGCTTACGTCCTTGAGAGATTTCAGCCTGGTGTTGCTAATCTTCCTGCCTTCCTTGACATCGAGCAGCAAGTCATCCTTTATGGCCTGGGCTTGCTCTGCAGTTTCCTGCATGGATTTGTACCCGGTGATTACTGCTTCCGGATTCATTGCCCAGGTAACGACAGACACTTCCCACAGCTTGACCTCGCGGAGATGACGGATTCCATCGCCGTCATAATCAAAGACAATCGGGTCATATCCGATAGACAATTCATTTAAGACGCCGTCTTTCAAGAGCACTTTAATATCTCTACCCATGGATGTGTCCGATATCTTCGCAGACAAGAACAATCCGTTTGCATCCTCTCGAAGTTCGATTGGGCGCCCGATTGGTAACCAGCAGTCATTATGCAGTGCAAGGATCTTCACGCGTTCCCAGCCCTCAGCTAGTGTCTTGGTGAATGCCCCAGGTTCAATGATGTCTCCACCGCTATCCACATTGTCGAACACAGCGCCGTAACCAGAAAAGATTCCCTCTTCCTCGTTGTAGGCGTCCACCTTGAACTGCATCGTCTTTACTTCATGCTTCACAGCTTTTCCTCCTTTCTGCAGAATTTTTATAATAAAAAAGACCGGATAAACCAGCCCTCCTTATTGCGCTATGAAATTACTGGATGCCGTGCCAGGCTGTCTGAAGCAGGAACCCCAGCAGCTCCCACACCTTATCCTCGATTTTGTTCATGCAGATCTCACGCCCGACTTCCTCGGAATAGTTCTTCGGGTCCACGCAGGAACTGGATTCCACAATCGCAAAGCCATTTTTCAGGACGCACCGGACCACCGTAGTGGAATCACCCATAGTCATGGTTTCCACCTCGGAAATAAAGTCCTCAACCATCTTAGTGCCGATGCTGACACCAGACGGAAGATCTTTATTGTCATCAACCTGGAGATAAGCTTTCTCAAATACTTCCTTCGGGCTCCAGCTGAAATATCCATCCGGATACTGGACGAGGTATCCCAGTTCCAGCCCCTTTCTTCTGGCTTCCTCTTCCGGCATCTTGTCAATGGCGAATGTTTTTCCCGTGCTGATGCACTTATATGCTGGAGCTGCCTCAACTAATTTTGTTCCAATGTATTTCTTCATCTATTTGTTTCCTTTCCGCATTTTGGACACCGAGCCACATAGCCACCATACAGGCCATGTGACCGTTTCCAGTGTTTACAGTAATTATGCTTACATCTCATTCGCTTCAGCCATCCAAACATAATCCCCCTTTCTGTTGCGATATCGCAACAAGTTGTAACGTCACAACTACGAATATGTCAGGAAACAGTGACAATTCACCGTCTCCTCAGCCACACCACAGTTCGGGTCACACGGCATCATCAGCTTATTTCCTTTCGATGTTACAAATGGCTCCGTAATCGGCACCGACTTACCATTCAGTTCCCGGTGCGTATCCCTGGCCTTTTCCGGATTGGTGACATGCCAGGTCTTTGTTGAGAACCCGCCTCGCTGCGCCATATCATAGTTCCCGGCCAGAAGGCTGGTATTGCACTCCTGCGCCGCAATCGTGCGGGCTCTGGAAGCAGAGGTATTCATCGTATCCATAATCTCCTCGGTCAGGGTCTGGTGACTCTTTCCTTCAGCCAAACCGTCCGTGATTATCTTTGAGATGCTCTGTTTAGTTGTCTGCGACACATACGTTACACGCTGCCCGCCGCGGATCCGCGCTGCTGATGTGAGCGCCGGCTGCTGAATGTTCCTTAACCGGTATGTTGATATCACATTCTCCACGCCCTTGTCATAGGTCTCAGCCCATAGCGGTGTGAGGATTGATTCCAACATAGTTTCTTCTTTCTTCCAGTCAATCAGTCCATTTACAAACCGGAGGGTCAGTTCTTTCTGCTGTTCCTCGGAAAGCTGCAGGAATTCTTCCTGAGTCATATCAAGCGCATCCCAGACAGTGCCTTCCGCTTTTGTGGTTCCCAGGAGTACCTTCTGAATCTGGTTTGACTGATTCCGCAGGTATTTCATGGTTGCCATCTCAAACTTCCTTGTCTGGGTTCTCCGCGCAGCATCCAGCCCCCTGCCTGCCGCCTTGATGCGTTGGGCTTTGATCTCGGCCGCACGCCTCAATATCTTTTCTTCATCCTCAAGGAGAATCGTATCCGGATTATCCCTGCCGACTATTTCAACATCGTTCCGATCCGCCTCAATTGGCTCGGGAATATCAGAATACTGGAGGTTGGCCGCCGCCGAACTCAGTTCAACTGGATCCTCGTCGTCACCAATGTAAAGGTCTGCAAAGCTCATCTTGAAGATTTTCCCCTTCTTGGCCGGCTCCATGTCCAATTTCTCCCGGGCTTCATCCTTGGTAAGAAGCCCATTGTTCCAGCCATCAAAGGCCACACCCTTTTCAAACTCCTTGTCCTTAGGGATAATGTCATCAAATTCCCATAACAGGTCATCGCCGTATGACGGTAACAGCTGCAGGTTGATGGCATCCTGCCGGTTCATCAGGCGCGGCATCAGCACATTGGTGGCATAGATATAACGGGCAGTCTCTGCGGTGGCCCGGTTGCTGTTCTGTGTGATTCCCATGATTTCCCGCGGAACACCGAAGTGCTCCAGGACTGCATCGCGGGTAAATGTCCGACCGTTGATCATATCCAGGTCTTTCATGTTGTCGCCCAGCTTCACAACACTGGTTGGCACATCCTTGGGACCGCCGATGGTTGCTATGCCATGACTGTTCTGATGCCCACGAAACCGTTCTTTCCACTTTGCCAGGAACCGTTCCTGCTGCTTGTCATCAGCGCCAGGCATAATCACGATGGAACCAGGAGTCGCATCGTTGAAAAAGAATTTCTTCTGGAACTTCGCGGCATACTCATCAATCTCAATTTCATCTGCCAGAGGCTCTGCCTGCCCCAGTCCCCGTTTGTACGGGTCGAGTGGATTTAGGTCCTTCATGACGAACACATCATCCACAGATACATCCATCACGCTACCATCCGCTCCGCGGATCCGATAGAACGGAAATCCCTGGTATGGCGTCATCTGCACCCAGTGCGTCGGTACCGGCCACAACTCCGCCGGATAACCATTGTCAAAGCGCTCAATAATAAAATACCCCTCGCCTTTCAGCAAGAGGTAGTCACTTTGCAACTTCCATAATGAACTGGCCGTAAACTCAAACAGCGGGTTCGGCCTCGCCCAAAAGTCCAGGAATGGATGGACAGTTACTTCTTTCTTTTCTCCATCCTTATCAATCCTATATAATTTACCCTTGGCATAAGCCAGATCCGATGATATCTTATTGATTACCGCCATTCTCGGATTCTTCCCGAAGGTATCCATCCATTCTGCCGTGTTCCTCGTCGGCGGGGATGTGTACCGCGGAATCATCATATTATTGTTGCCGGAGCGACGGTCGAAATAATCGCTCCTGTTTCTTTGTCTAAAATTAAAAATTCCCATAGTCATCACCAATTTAATGTCCATTCGTTGTTAGGGTCATAAAGTGCCAAGGCAAGGGCATCAGCGATATCAGGAGAGGGAAGCCCACGTTTCTTCATGGCCTCTTTCCGCTCCAGCTCCAGCTTGCCATCCTTGTTGACAATGTAGCGCCGGTTGCTCAGCTGTGAGATCAGTGCGTCATCGTCCGGAATCTGCAGTGCACCTGTCTGAAGGAGCTTCCTTATCTTGCCCCACATCAGACCTGTACTGTTGCTGTACTCCACCGGATCATCTTCATCAATCTTCCCTCCAGCTGCGCCAAAATGGCACTCAACAATCTCCAAGTCCAGCTGCGGGATCCTCTGGCACTCGTTCCACTGGTTCCCATTATCCGGATCCAGTCCTTCCCGCCGGCACCGATCACGCCACACCTCATCGATAATCTGATCCGTCAGGTCATACAGGTTATCGTACACCCCGACACCCAGGCCGTCACAGTCCACCTTGACGCGGATCACTGCATCCAAGCACTCGACAGCGTACCGCTTAATCATCTGCACCACATAGCCGGAGATCTCCGTTGTGCGGTTGTGATGGTACAGCTCGTATCCATCTGACTGTACCTTGTCGATCACAGGGTACAGCGCGGAGCTGTCATCGCCGTACCGCGCCACATCGACTCCGATATCCACGCGGTTCCGGACCGTCTCCGGCTTCAGCTGTGTGGCAGCTTCGCACCAGTCCATCATAATAAGGCTGTCCGGGGTGGATTTTGGGAACTGGCCAGCCACGCGCACCCGAAAGACATCGGAGTCCATACCAAACATGTTGATGATTTTCTGGACGAACTTCTGATTTACGTGCTGGCTATCTCGGCCATCAATGTGCATTGCACTGTACTCTGAGCGGCTCTTATGATGGCTGTCGAAAAAGAATCCGGACAGCCTGGTGGGATTTCCCATCATAAGCAGCTTTGCATCCTCGCCGGTCATGGCACCCAGCACCGGCTCGAAAACCTTATCAGACACACCGGATGCCTCATCGATGATGTAAAGCACATGCTCTGCATGGAATCCCTGAAGCGCTTCCGGATTCGTGGCCGTCCGCGGAACTGCGAACCATTCCTCGGGATATCCATTCATATAGACACGCTGCTGTGTCCAGATAATATCGTTCTTAAGCTCCGGATTATTCCTGAGCCACTTACTAATCTCCGCCCAGAGTATGTCATATAGCTGATGCTGCGTAGGCGCCGTACATGGAATCTTTGGAAAAGGCCGCGTACACAGAAACCAGATAACCGACCAACTCTCCACGGCCGACTTACCGACACCATGGCCGGAACGTACTGAGGTCATCGGATAGTCCCGGAGGCTCCTCAGTATATCTCGTTGCTTTTGATCCGGAGTGACCCGGATAATATCCTCAACAAAATAAATAGGCTCATCTGCGTAAAACAGGACTGCATCATCACTCAGCATCCGGGGTACCTTCTTTCTCTTTATCCGCCTTCCGCTTCTCATAGGCACTCATGATATTCTGTGCAAGTCCCTGCTGCCCGGAGGTTCCCATAGACATATGCTCCGCAAGCCATTCCATGGCCTTCATGGAGTCATAGAGTTCGATGCTCGCCCCGTCCTTCCCCATCTTCACCTTCTTAATAGCCCGTCCATCAATTTCTAAGGATTCCTGAAACTTCACATAATTGACTTCCTTCATCAATGGAATTTTTCCACCAGAACCGGGATTCCCATCAGGTTTATCCACCATGACAGGACCGAACATGTTCATAACCGGAACTTCTTCGCGGCCAAAGGTGACATAGTCCGTGATGCAGGCGGTCGCAATGTCCAGATAGAACTGAAAGATATCGTGCTCATCAAAGAGCTGGTTCTCAAAGCGTTCCTTCTTCAGGCGGTTGATTTCTTCCTTGACCTTAGTTTTTCTGAGCAGGCGCCCACCGTTTACCATCGCTGTCTCATATGAACAGCCATACGCTTTCTTATAGGACTGGGTCGCATTCAGTGTCTTTGCATAAAGCACACAAAAAAGCTGCTGTTCAGAATTTAACTCCGAATTCTCCAGTACAGCATCCACGGTCCGTTTATCTGTATTGGCAACGCTACGTTTCTGCTTGCAACGTTGCGTTTTCTTTTTCTGCAACGTTGCGGGCTTATCGCTGCCCCATCCATTCCGGCTCTTCCAGCTCCGGACGGTACCGTCAGATACTCCCAGCTCCCTGGCTATATCAACCAGACTCATGCCCTGCTCAAATAATGCCTTTGCTTTCAACGTCTGTTCATTAGATCCTTGTGCCAATCACCTCACCTTCCTATCTGGCTAAAATAAAAGAGGCAGTGAAAATCACCACCTCTCATTCTTTTCAATTTTAAAAAACTCTCTATTGTATCTACTAATATAAATCGCTACTGCCTTTAATGCCTCTGACGAATCCGCAAAACTCCCTTTAGAATCTCCCGATCCATCTGTCACATCGCCTGTAAATTGACCGAGCTCCATCCGCAAAGTATCTAGCCTTCCAGCTAGTTCTTCATCACAATAAGCATAGGCGACATTAATACAGGAAATGGCTTTAGCATATTTATCCAAATCCGTTGCGTCTCCCAGAAAAAGGCCAACAGACTTTAACATATTATCGAATGCTTCTGTTGCCTTTAAATAGTATGAATTATACTGAAACTTCAAAAAATCATTTTCTAAATCTAATAAATGGTTTTTTCGTTGAAAATGGTTATTTATAGTAGCAACAAATATTGGGGAAATTAGTGCAATTACAGCTATTACAACTAAAATCGTTATGCTTGCATCTGTCTTTATTCCATCAATATTAGGCGGTGTTGCAGTGGAATTTATTATTAATCCTAACATTTTCATATCTCCTCAAAATTTCTTTCATCCTACCACAAAATTTGACAAAAGAAAACACCCATCTTCCGACAGGTGCCTTCTCAGGAGAAATAAGTTATGAAGGAAAGCGGAACACCCGGAATCGAACCGGAACCCAGGGCGCGACCCTGCCCATCTGCCATTGATGGTATACTCCACATAAGCACTCCTTGTAAACTACCCGCGACCGCCCAGCGGTCAACCCATTACTTCCAGAGTGCAGCCCCGCAGCTGACCGACTACTGCAATTACGGTCACTTTTATCCACTACAGGTTCAAGTTTTTAGCGGCTATATAGCTTTGCAGGACTTCAAGCCACTTCCAGGGTAGAAAATCAGCCACCGACCGATGAAAGCCGGTGGCCGTTCATTGGGGATGTTATGCAAAATGGCTTTTTCTGTTTACCTAATTTTGCATAATACAATTATAACTCGTCCATTCGGACATTGCAAGGACACGATTTTGACACGCTCTTGTCAAGCCTCTAATCCAACATAATTGCATCTGATCCGAATAAATACACGCTCAGTATATTGGTGAGTTCCGTCACCCACCGCCTAGCCGTCCGATCCACGTACCCATACACTTCGGCTATGTTCTCATAGGTCATTCCATCTAAATAGTAATACTTGAATGCCAGATACTTCTCCGGCGTATTCTTTGAGTACTCTTCCTCTTCGAGAAGGCTCAGACACTTGTCAATATGTGCAATCATTACTACGCTCCGTAACTTGCTTTTAAGAATGCTGTTTATAAAGATATCCTCTTCGGTGAATCCTTCCAACTCGTCGCTGTCGTCCATATCTGACAAATCAGATATCCCCTCCTGTACGCTCCGGCAGATTCGGTTATAGTTCTCCATCAGCTTTTTAGTATTCTGGAATATCTTCACTCGTTTCTCCTTGCGCTCTGACTTTTTGAATTCCTTTACCGCCTCTAAGGCCGCCTCCTTTGCAATCCGTTCCGCTGTCTCTTGATTCATCAACCCTCACTCCTTTCCTACCCGCGGCTTGTACACACGTTCCCCATCCAGGTACTCTTCTTCCTTCCGCTGTTGGCCCAGAAGCTGCCGCATCCGATTCAGCGTATCTCGATTCTTCTGTTCCTCAAAGAACTTGACGATCCGCTCATTTCGCTTGACAATATCTTTATTCTGCCTGCGGTATTTCCGACTCTGCTGAAACTTCGTTGCTACTCGGTTCCGCTCAGACTTATCCACTGCAAATTCTATTGCATGAACCAGATCTTGCAGACGCCGGTCCTCTTCATTCACATTTTCATACGCTGCCTTGTATTCCTGGACACATTGGTCTATGAAATTCAAGAAATTCTCCAGTTCTTTAGCCGGACTGTTTTGCTCCACCGGCCTCGCCTCCCTGCCTATATCTTTTTCGTTTCCGCATCTGCAATACTAAATCTGGCCATAGCGCGCTATCCAGTACACCACTCGGCAGCCTCACCAGCGCAAAATGCTTATAATGCTCCACAATCTTTCCGCGGTGCGCCTCGCCAGTATGCCCCATGGAATCGATCCCCTGGGCTTTGTAAGTATGTACGATTACGTTGCGGCCGATCCGGTAATACCGCTGTGCGGCCTGTATCTCCTTCTGGGTTATGTACCCTTTCGGGATTTCTTGATGTTTCAATTTATGTACCTCCTGACCTCTTCGACTGCGTCATACCATCCGCGTGTATACAGTATATGGTATTCGTGAGGCAGTTCCATGCCATTTATGCGCTCACGTATCTCTGCCAGGCGCATTCGCAACGCCTCATTCTCCTGCATTAGATCATCACAGTGCTTTTTATATTCGTCGCATTTGTTACATCCTCTTATTTTACAGCTTGTGTTGTCTATCACGTTTCAAACCTCCTTCATATTACGATTTTACTCGCAAAACTCATGGATCGCCCAAAAGGGAAAAGTAACAATCCATAATATAATCATCACGATTCTTAATAAAAATCCGATTGCCACCTGAAGTATACATTTTAGCAAATCACTTACCTTCAACATCCTTCTGTGGTGTACTCTCCATAAATGAATTTCATGTTTTAATGCGTGTAACGGGTGTATAAATATCTGGTTCAAATCATTCCCTTTTATCGATATTTCCTTTCCGCAAACAGAACAATATGAACTCACCTTATTTGTTTTGAACACTGATTTTCCCCTTCTTTCTCGATTTAGTCATCTCTCAAACGAGCCGGTAAAACAATTTTTAAATTCTCCCGCTCTCCCTTTCTTCCCGTTCTGATAATCACTGGGGATACAGAGTCGTATATATCTATCTTCGCCATTTTTTTATCAGAATCGTAGGTGCTAATGGAATCCAGTGCGTCTTTTAAGTACTTTGCGTTAATCCCTATCGTAATCATTTTCTCTTTTTCTTGATATTCCTTCAGTATCTTGTCAACAGGATAGTACTGGCCTTCCGGCTGCACATATCCCATGATTGACTCTCCCACCTGCACATACAGCCGGCTATTACTCACTTCCAATTCCGCATAGTTATCGCGTTTTGTGATCTTCGGAATTGTTGGCCTTATGTAACAGGTAAATGATTCGTCAGCTTCTACCAGCTCCGCATATTCAATCGAGATTCTGTGGCCCTCTAACGCTGTGGCCCGGATTACTTTTTCTTTCGCGTCGATTTCTAAGTATGTCCACCGCATTAACTCCGAGAGCGTTCCGTCACCCACAAATCGCTTTGTATTATCAATAATTCGTTTAAATTCTCCAGCGCATATTTTTGCCTTCAATTTCTTTCCTCCTCTACATGATCTAATCAATTATGTCTCGTGGGTCTAATTCTTTTTCGTATTTCATTCCACAAATCGGGCATTTTGAAAGTAGGATGGGAACTTCCCTTTCTCTCTTCTTCCCCGGCTCTCTGGCAGTGAAAGATATATATACTCTCCCTGACAAAATTTCAACGGGTGGCTGTACATGTTCATATCCCTTTTCTTCCAGCCTTTTTTTCATGTCATATATGCAATTACACATTCCGTTCCTCCTCTAAATGATCGTTTTACGAATTAACCTTACGGTAATACTTCCGGAAAGTCTGTTATACTCATCTGCCCCTGTGCCTCCCATGTGGTCCATGGTATCCCTACATAATCCAACACTTCAGCCATACCCAAACCGCCCTTACATACTGGTTTCATGCAGAAATCATATTGATGCGGGTAAGAGGTTGCCATACGTTGGAATCTGTTAGGCTCTGGCTCCAGGTGTGCACCGAATGCGCAAAACATGCAGCCGGTCCGCTGCTCTCCAGTGAGGTAATACTCGCCGCATGGAGTCTGTTTGATATCGCCGTACACAGAACAAATTTCAAGATCGTTTTCCACAACGTACCGTAGCACATCCTGTTTTGTCCAGAATCCCATAGGCTGGCTCTTGATTGTCTTGCCATCGTAGACGTTGCAGCCGGTATGTGCATATTGATGCGCCCTTTTAAAGCCTTCGTCCTGGGTGATCCCAATGTATGGATAACGTCCAGTTTCCCTTACAAACTTATCAAATGGCTTCTTTTTCATCATTTCACAACACTTGTCCGTGGTCTCAAACGGTGCATTAATCAGAAATTGCCACTTGTCCGCCAACTTTCCAAAACTTCCTCTTTCATCTCCATTCAAGAGATAATTTCTGTGCCTGTCCGACAAATTACCATGTCGTAGCTTATACACCTTTCTGGCTGTTTCCTTGCTTATGAGCGGATATCCATATGTAGTAATAACCTTACGGAATGTGATCCGCTTACCGTCTTTATCGACCGGATAAATTTCCCGAAATTCCCCACTGGCCTGCCGCGCAAACTTTACAATTTCAGGGAATTCTAATCCTGTGTTGGAAAATACCGCCGGCACATCGTTTCCGACGGTCTCCCGAATCAGATGTAACAGGACCCGGCTATCCAGTCCTCCAGAATAACTCAGGTATACCATTCCTCCCCAGTTATCATACCATTCACGGATTCGTGTTTTGGTAAGCTGAAGCTTTATTTCCCATGGTAGGTATTTCCTCTGGCCGAACTGCCAGTCATTAAGTTTTAAATCGTCCTCTTTAATAAACATTTTCTGCGAAAGGAACCCGGCGCGCCTGTTTTCCGGAAAGGTTCCGGCTCCTTTCTCTTAATCAGTTTTTAGTGTATAAGTTTTTTCCGGTCGGGACCTCTGCGGATCAAAGTATATTTCATCAACAAGCCCGCGCTGCCGCTTTCCGTCATAATACACTAACCTACGGCGTCCACTATCCCCCTCTACAATCTTTTCTACCTGAACAACTTTGTACCAATTGTGACTTTCTGTGCTCATATCCATCACAATCAATTTTCCCACCATATCCGTAATCTCGTTGAATGTTAATTCTCTTCCAAGGCAACATTCCTCGATCCAGTCCCCCGGCTGGAATTCCTTTGCCATGAAATCAAACAGGCTTATTTGTCCTTCCATATTTCCCACCCCCTTGTCCCTTCATACGGAAAATATCAGTTTATTTGATAAAGACCAGCCATCTTGTTTTTCCTCTCTGGTCTCCCAGTAATGGTTTTTTATCAAAAACTCTCAATACTTCAGATAATTTTATTTGATCCTCATTCCATTTAAAAATCAATAGCCCATCAGGCTCCATTACTCTCATGCACTCGCTAAATCCCTGCTTCAAATACTCCGGCCAGTCAGCCGGTAGGATTCCGTATTTATTGGCCAACCAGCTCCCCGTCCCCGCATGAATCAAATGTGGCGGGTCAAATACAACAACTTTGAAACTGTTATCAGGATATGGCATATCCCGGAAGTCCATCTTTACATCAGGTTTAATCAGCAGAGTACGTCCGTCACACAAGGTTGTTTCTAACTCTCTGTTGTCAGCATAGATTACCTCTGGATTCTGCCTGTCAAAATAAAACATCCGGCTACCACAACAAGCATCTAATACTCTTTCTATTTCAATCACTCCTTTACAAAATATTAATACTACCGATTATCGTTTTTCTGTTGAAAATAAGACGCAATCAGACACTTCTTTTTCTCCTGTTACCATTTCTCTGATATACTGGTGAGGCACATCACAGTTTACAGCGTTCATAAGCAATTCAGTTTTGGCACCTGCGCTTAACATTTCACAGAGTTGGCTCAACTTTATTTCCGTTCGATCCTCTTTCTCAAACACATCAATTAATCCCATGATTTTTTTCCTTTCTTCCGGCAGTCCCGGAATATTAATCTAACTTATCTTGTCGTCACCTTCCGAATCCAGCCACATTTCTTGCACAAATACGTCGTTACTGTCTTGTCTGGATACTCATTTTGTTTTACTATTTCAAAATCATGTATACAAAGACAATGTCGAATCCAATTAAACATGTATCACTTTCCTCCACTCCTCCGGAATTTTCAATCATGATTCCCCAAAATCAGGCAATTTCAAGCAATCACACATCTCTATAGTAACATCAGTTTTAAAAAATTCTTTTGAAATAACATAACTCTGAATTTCGTAAATCGTTCCCATAAAAAAGACCTTGTCTTTAAAATCCAGAGGAATCACCCCATATTTTTTTAGAATCCTATGTGCCAGTTTTAATAATAATTTCCGCAATCTCATCATCCTTTCCGGGTATCTTGAAAATACTAATTTACAATCGTTCCAGCATTTTGCTGAATTCTTTTGATGGCTTCTTTACCTGCCCCCACGCCAGCTCTGCGCCACAGTATGGACAGCATTTATATTCTTTAGCCACACCCATTCCACAGGTGCAATTATATTCTGGTTCTGGCGCTTCCGTCCCCTGTACGAAATAAGCTACAATTTCTGGCACAACTATCTTAATCAATCTCATCCTTCTCACTGCATCACCTCAATCTTAATTCTGTGCCTGAATCCAATCCCTGTACCGTTCTGCATCGTGGATAATCGCGTTGAGCACAGGGGTAATCTCTTTCAAAATGTCGGTGTCTTTCTCACGGTACATTTTTAACCTCAGCTCGCAAAGCTGTTCTAATCCTGTCTCGATATCTCTCTCATAATCCAGTTCATCATCGTACAATTGCGCATAATCTTTCATTCTGCACCTCCTAAACGTCAATTATCTATTGATAAACCACAAATTCCGAATCTTCTTGCACTTCTTGCAGTAAAACTCATGAACACTCAAAGCAATGCGAAATCTGGTTCCGTGAAACAATACAATTCTTTCTGCCATACAAATAGATTCCGGGTAATGCATTTTTAGACACTTACTTTTCCGCATTCTGCATCCCCTTCCCATGTGATCTTTACTCCCGGCACCGCAATACACCTCGGCTGCCCCGGCACCATTTTAATGATCCCCGCGTCTGCCATCTGCTTGAGATGCAATTGTACACTGCTCGTGCTCTCCAGCCCTACGCCTTCCCCGATTTCACGTACAGAGGGAGGCCAGCCGTGGGATATGGTGTACTGTACAATGTAATCCCTGATCTGCTCATGACGCTCTTTCATGGTCTGTCGCCTCCTAAAATCTGTATTCATAGAAATCTGCATCTTCCACGTACCAGTCCTCTCCTGTACGGTAAATCCTCACCCTGTCAAGCTGCTCGTCAGTCAAATCTTTCCACCCTGGCACATTTCTCAACATGTTTCGTACATAACCACGCCGTAGTTCAATCTCATCAGCAGTCATGGACTTTCCCATGTGTTGGTCTTCTCCCACACGATACCTTGCCAGCTTTCTTGCCGCTTCTTCATTCATTTCTGGTCCTCCATCATCGGAAGGGCTGCTTCAGGCTGTATTCCTGCCTGCTCGATTTTTAAATGTTCTGGCATTTTGTGAAACTCGACAGCTCGTCGCTGCTCTGCTTCATAGGCTCCACGGAACTGTGCTTTCAGTGTGTTCACCTGATCATAAGGTGATTGGCATATGTTCTGCCAGCCGGTACGCTCTACAGCCCTACGTACTGGACCGCTGAGGCTTTTCAGTGCCTCCGCCTCCCTCATATATCCGTAGCGCCTTACAGCCATGTTGACCTCGCCCCACGCTTCGTCAGCATCGGGGATACGCGTTTCCATCAAATCTGCCGCATACAGTCTTAAGTCTGATATTGCAGGTGGAAATTTGTTAGACAGTGCGTATTTCTTGAGAGCCATTATAGCAACCTGAAAAGGAATATCTCCCAGTAGTTCATACCACCAGTCCATCTGATCTCCCGTTGCCAGCAGGTTGTCTTTTGGATATGCTGTTTTTATCCGATCTGCAAATACGGCAAATTCCTTTGTGTTCATTCCTCTCCTCCTCTTGACATCGCCCAGTTATACATCATTTCCCGGCTCTCGTTTTGCTTGTCCTGCTGTTTCCCTACAGGGCTGTATGATGGCTCTGGCCTGTTACTGTAATTGCCGTCAAGCACCTTAGCCATATTACCGTCACTGATAAGCCAGTCAAATGTCGCTGACCAGTTTTTATTATTTTTGCCTTTTAAAAATTCACTCTGCTCTGCAAGTTCAAAGAGTTTACGAAAATCATCTGCCGTATAGCCGCTGTTAAGCCTTGCCCCAATTGCCCGACGCCGTTTGTCTGACAGCTTTGTCACATGGGGGTATGATTTGCAAAGCGAATTATACAGAGTAATTATCTCTTGATAATTACGATTATCTTTTTTCTTTCCTTCTTTCTCTTCTTCAAGTTCTTCCCTTTTTTCTTTCTTTCCTTCTTCTATTGTTGTTAATAGACTGTTAATAGAGTGTGCCTTGTCTGTGCATTGACTGGTATCAGACTGTTGATTGACTGTGGTTTGACTGTTAATATCCTGATACAGGCTGTAGTTATTTACCGTAAATACGCTGTATTTGGACTGTGTTTTGACTGTGATTTCTCCTGTTGACGTCAAATGTTTTAAAGCAGTCCGTAACTCATTAATTGTAAGGTCGCATTCCTCGCAAAGACGCGGATAAGAAGAAATAAAAGAACCACGCGGAACCGTTGTACCTTCAAACCTTCCCTCTTTCCAGTTTGCTTTCAGTAACATGTGAAGGAATAGAACCTTTGTATTGATATTCCGATACCACTCCCATTCGAGAATGTTCCGGCTTATTTTTATGTAGTTTCCATCTCCTCCCAAAATATCACTCCCGTTCTTCAATCAGTACTTCGATGCGAGGTTCATTTCGATCACAGAAAAATTGGTCCGTAAACCCTATGACGTAGTCCCACCCATCATCTTTCAGCACACCGCATTTCACAAGTGCGTCCTGGATCACCTTCCTGCCAAAGCTTGACACATTGTCATGGTCCCTCCGCTTATTTGGCTCATACCATGAGAATTTAAGGAACACGGGCTTTTCTATATGTAACCGCCGTAACTGCTGTCTGATCGCCCATATGACGGTTTCCTCGTTGTCTTTCTTCATCTTCCCACCCTTATGCGGGTTTGTCCGGTTTGCTGCTGTATAGTCATTCAGGCCATCGAGGCGGCCAAATATCACCAACTTATATTCCATAGGCTCCTTTCCCCGGTACCGCCCCTGAAATAGGCAGTACCGGTAATACCAATGGCATGTCGTGACACATGCTTGTATGTAATTCCCTTTCGGGATCACAAGGCTATAAATAGCTTTTTCCATACCTTGCACGGAATAGTTCTCTTCCCATCGGAACCATTTTCAATGCCAATTCTTTTTCATATGCCATCTGACCAAGCATCTTTGAAAGCTTTTCAGCCATCGGGTTATCATGGATTCTGCTGTTAACTTTTCCTGCGGTATGGCAGTTGTTGCAAATAGGAACCTTAAGACAGTCTTCATCCGCCAGTTCTCGATTTGCCGATCCGAAAATAAGGTGATGTTCACAATCGGCAGGGCGGCCGCAGAAGAAGCAGTGATCCATATCATCGGTTAATAATGATATCATTGCTTACACCTCCCCTAAAAGTTCTGTAAAGTGTATTGGTCTCATCAATACCTTTGTGTGTTTACAGTAATCACAGAGACCGCATCTGATCGGCTCTACTTCTCCGTTCTTCAGCGCTACGATCTTCGGTGTGTTATTTTCCACCTCAATCAGCTTTTCACGTAAATGGTCGTCTGGAATCCATATCAGTTCTATATCGGTTTCCTCTTCTTTCGAAGCGGCCGCAACGAAGAACGGAAGACGCTCTCCGGTATTTTGATAGACTACTTCCTGATAGACTGCCGCCTGGAGGTCATAACCCCAGTACTCTATGAAATTCATATAGCCGTAATCTTTCGTGTACTCCGCCTTATGCAGTTCTCTCATGACCTTTAAGTCAACGATGGCCTTACCGGGCAAATAGCTGTCAATCTTTATCTTCCACGGGCTCCCGAACATGTCCGCCGTCATAATGACCTGCTTCTCTCCACTCATGAACTGCATAAAAACTTTATCCCGCTCGATCCGGTTTATAATCTCTTCGGCCTTCTTGTAATCTGCTTTCAATGCTCCCTGTTTCGTAAATATTTCCGGATTCTGCGCTTTAAAGAGATTTAAGCTACCCTCAAAATGTGCATCAACATATGACCCTACCATGAGGGCAGGTGTCTTTTTTGTCTCCCACTCTCCGTTTAATTTCGCCATTGCTTCAGCTTCACAGGCCGGGCGCCCAATAGTTCCCATAAAGTTCTTGTACTGGCTGACCGAGAGATATTCCCGGTCAGCTTCCTTGCTGAAATAATTTTCTGCGGTTAAGATCATACCTGTGCCTCCTTCTCTTTTTCACCAAAGATATCTGGGATTTCAGGTATTTCACTCTCGTTAGTAATGTCTTCAGCTTCTCCCTCTACATGTAACCCCATCAGGCTGTTAGGAATGTATACCCGCGCAAAGAATGCGGCAGCACGATATGCAAGCATCTGTTCCGGCATAGTTTTCCACTTGCTCCCGGTCTTTCCGTACCAGTCCTCTTCCTTCGCCATTTTTATAGTTACTTCAGTCCCTTTTACCGGCTCCCCAGTTTCTCTATGCTCCGCCTGAACATAACAGCCCCAAGAGTCCGTTCCCTTATCTCCGGTATATACCAGGCGTACATTTTTGAATTCTTTACTTGCCCGGATCATACTCATGCAGGCTTGTCCGCTCCAAGACGGTTTTCCTTTCACAACATACAGGTTTTGCATTACCATCATGGGGCTTACCCCCATGCGGTTTGCCATATCCACAGCTATGGTACAATCCATAGGCTTGCCCTGATATGCCTGTGGAACCAGAGTGGAGGCAGAAAACATTTTCCCAATATTAAACAATTCCTGAAAACTTTCTGCACTGGAAAATACACCTGAAGACAGTGATGTTACTGGTTGATTTAATGTCAATTCGTCCATGATTTCCTCCTATAATTCAACTACTGTTAATTCCGGGTCGTCGGTTGTCCGGGTTGCAATAAACTGTAATCCCTTTTCCTTGCACTTCCGATACAACTCACTCCTCATATCGGTTGACAGCTTCTCAACTCCGTCGATTAAAATAATCTGCAATCCATTCGGCTTCTGAATCGCTACGTCGATACAGAGGTCTAACTTTTCCCCGTCGGAAAGATTGCTGATCGGGAGGCCATGGATTAACGGGATACCGTCTTTTACAGTAAGCCCATTAATCGGTATGGTTGCTTCCTGAAGGATTTCTCCCGGAAGTTCCCTCGCTTTCTCGATCTTATCAGTCAGAGTTCTGGACTCTGCCACCAGTTTTTCTACCTCTGATTGCAGGTTCTCCATGCGACGGTACTCATTCAAATGGCCTTTCATTTCCTCGGCATATTCGGCCTTTTCGGTGAGCTCTGCGGTACTTTTTACTTCCTTGTCGGCATATTCTTCATACTGAGCCAGTTCTGCATCGTACTTCGCCACGTTTGTTTTATAGGTCTGCTCTGCCAGGCTGATCTTGTCCTGCTTCTTCTCGTTGAGCCCTGCCAGTTCCTTTTTACATGACCTGATCTGTTCTTCGAGTGAAGCAATCTGCTCTTTGAGGTTGGTCTCCCGCCGTGAAAACTCCTTCTCGATAGCAGATAATTCAATTTCCTTATCTGCCTCAAAGGCTCTCATTTTATTGCTGCGGCTTTCGATCATCCGCTTTGCCTTCTCGATTGTCTCATTTTCTTTACGGATTTTCTCAATCTCCCGGTAAAGCTCTCCGACGTTCTCGTTTTCCCACTTCTCCGCTTCGTACCCGGCCGGAATCGTGTCGGCAATATCTTCAATAAACGCTCTTTTGTTACGTATATCCCGGTTGATATCTTGCCGCGTCTGGAAGTATTCTCCGTTTTCAGACTGGATATCGTGGAGCACCTGAAGAATGTTCTGGTCATACGACACCCAGCCAGGGATCTCTCCGAACCATTCCCGGATTTTATTCATATCCCACGGATAGTCGATCATATCTAAAATGATCGCATTCTGCTTTTTCCGGTCCATTGCCATAAATTCCACCGGGGATAGCTGCAACGGGGTGAAGATATCCTTCAAAAAAGTTTCAGGGCTTCCGACTTCATGACCGTCTTTTTTTACGCTTTTATAATCTGCCTGATTCGTTCTGATTTTGCGGTCGATCCGAAGCCCATTGTCTGTTTCGATCAGGATTTCTCCTTCTGTCTCCCCGTCCCTTACGATGTACTCGCGGTCGGAACGGTTTGTAAGCGCCAGACGGATCGCATCAATTACAGAAGTTTTACCGGCTCCGTTTCTGCCGGATAGTTCCACACTCTGGCCGTCTGCCTCGTATTCTTTGATTCCAAAAAGATTCTTGATCTTTATTTTCGTTAATTTCACGCTTGATTTCCTCCGATGCCTCATATATAATGAGGATGAAAAGTTGTTTTTTTAGTTTTTTGAGCCATGGCAGTTCGCACCTGCCGGGCTCTTTTTCTTATTTCTCTTTTCTGCCTTGCTAAAGCAGGCCATGTCGTATATATCCATTACTTCCGCAATAGCTTGTGTGTACGCCGATTTCTCGCACGCCGGTGCCTGATTCCGTAGAGTTTCAAGCCGGTAAATAATATTGAGTATGATTTTATGCACTCTGTTCACCTCCCAAAAATTTATTGATAAAATACTGCTGGCCTTTTCCGGTAACTTTTGGCGTCCTGGTCGTTACATTACAGCCGTTTCCGTCCAGATGAGTACTTTCTTTGATTTCAAACAGCCCCATCTCCATAGACCGCTGCGTTGGCATGTTCCAGTCTGCGCCTTTACGCCTGATCAGATATCCGTTATCGCGGAGCCATGTAAAAAGCCGTTGGGCGCCCATATCTACACCGTTCTGCTTTAATAGCTTTGCCATATCTCCCACAAGGATTGATGTATGACTCGCAGTGACGGCATCGGCAAATATTTCTTTCGGCCTCATACGGGTGATATCGCTCTGTAGCCGGTTGATAGTCTGATCTGCCATCTTTAACGCCCGGGCGAAAACCTGTTCTGGTGTATTCCATGCTTTTTCCAAATCCAAAAGGTACTGGCGGTATGTTCTCCCCTGTTCTGTACGCTGTATCATACATATTTGCTTTGCCATATCTACTGTCATTGAATGGTCAACGGAAGGTCTGCCGCCTGTACTTTCTAACATTTTTGTGAAAAAGTCTTTTCCATCAGTAAAACCATATTCTGACATTCTCTCGAACCACATGGTGTATGGTGTCTTTATATCCAGACCTTCGTGCAACTCCCTCGCTGACACAGTAGGTTGTCCACCCTCATAGCTTATTTTCATTAATTCTTCCACTTTCTCACCCCCTCACCAGACATAATATAATAGCTACCAGCGCCGCGATCACCACGGCCTCGACCTGCGCCGCTGTCCGATAACTCCTCCGGCCCTCGTACGCCTCGTGAAACATACGGTTCCAGTAGCGGGCGCTGAAGCCTGCAAAATAGTTACGCATCGGTATCACCTCCTGCTTGTCCACCTGTGCCGGTTTTAACCGGCTTCCTCTTTCGCCTTTTTCTCATCTGTTGGAATAAGGCGATAAGTTATGTCTGCGTTCTCCTGGTCTTCTAAGAGTTTTATCAGTATGGCTACAATCTTCTCAAAGTCCATGTTTACGCCCCCTTTGTCTAACTATATGCCTTACCGGTTGTACCAGTTTCCAATATTTATCAACTCACCTTACGAATACAACCATATCTTGATTTTTCAATCTCTCCCATTTATAATGTACTTATAATCAGTCTCTGACTAATAAATAAAAAGAGGGGAAACATGAAAGAACTTGTAATAAGCATCATTTCTTTAGTCATTGGTTACTTTATAAGCAAATTTTTGCAACGTTATACAGAAAAACGTGCACGCACTATAGAGCGTTTTGAAAAATTGTATTCCCCCTTTGAAAAAATGATATGGATTAATACTCATGGGGCGTTCAACTTTTCAGATTTAGAGCCAGAACTACAAAAACAATTTTTTGAACTTCTTTTTAATAATTATGAATACGCTGACGCCGAATTAAAGGAATTACTTATGAGATTCAAGTGGGAGTATGACTGTCCCGGAGGGAATATTGAAGATGCTAATAAATTCTTTTTCATGATAGAATGTCGTATATCGGTTGTATTCAATGTATTATCAAAGAAGCTTTTTCTCGAACCCTATAATATTAAATATGCCAGTAAAATCATAAAGAAATTCGACAAAATTTCATAGCTATCCTTTTTTGAAATCTTCACATTTTCTTTGATAAAATTCTTCATTCCAAGCCTCAAAATCACAATCTGAATTCAACTTATTAAAACTATTGCATTGTAGTATAAGCCATAATAGTAATAACGTTGCTGGAATTATAGCAATTAAACAGGACATCGTTCTCACCTCCTCAATTATCAACGTGCCGCTTGCATTTCGCGCCCTTTGCAAGCCATTAGCTAGCATCGAGTGGAAAATAAAAAGTGTCCATTGAACACTCAAAAATTTCTGACAGTTTAATTAACTGTAATGCATCAGGAAACGTCTGATAGTTTTCCCACTTCCCGTATGTTAATCTGTCAACCCCTACTTGTGCAGCTACTTGTTGCTGTGTTAAATTCACTTTTGCACGTAAAGATTTTAAAGGTAACTTAATAATATCACTCATTTCACACCTCCTTAAAAATATTTTAAATGTTCCTTACATGTTGCATTATACTAGCCATTGGCTTGTATGTCAATACTTTTTGCCAACTTTTTTTAGCTTTTCTATTGATTTATGCTAGCTAATAGTTTATAATTACATCATATGAAAGGAGGATACTATGGATACTAACGATATTAACATTATTTTTTCAGATAATCTTAACTATTGGTTGGAAAGGCGTGGAAAGACGCAGGCAGATTTATATAAGAAATTAAATGTTTCTTCGGCAACAGCTTCTGATTGGAGCAATGGAAAAAAAATGCCAAAAGCAGATAAATTAGTGCAAATATCCAAATGGCTGATGATAGAATTATCTGATCTATTAGAAGAAAAAAAGCCTACAAATGACACACTCAATGACATAATGTTTAGACTTACAGATGATGAAAACTTTCGCCAAGCAGTTGAAATTATTTATAATTCCAATGAAGAAGTATTTGCAAAGATCTTTGATTACGAAAAACTTTTGATGAAATAATGGGAGTTGACCAGGGGCTTAATAGCCTCGGCCAACAGTTTTTTGAATTATGTAAAATAATGCTTTTAACATTTGACTATCGCCAATGTTTTTTACTAATTCAATAATTAACTCCCTGTAATCTTCGTCATTCACAAATACCGCCCCTTTCCCTGTAGAAATACTACGGCCATTTAGGTCTCTTTAATATAGAAACGTCGAATTTTGTCGAATGTGACGCAATTAGCGAATTTGTCCATTATAGTGGACAAACTTTGACACTTGTTTAATATGTATCCCCTTTTCAGGGGAATTTTACAAAAATTTGATTGAAAATAGATCGCAAGGTTGCACATTCAATGCTAGGGAAAGGGCGCATATCGTGCGCAAAGTGGGATTTGCACTACCAGTTTCAATATTATTTATTTGTGATTTACTTACTCCCGACAAAACGGAAAGGTCTCGCTCTGTGAGGTTCTTCCGCTTTCGTAGATCAAACAAGTGGTATTTGATTTCAAAATTCGATTTCATTGACATGCCTCCTTTGCAAAATAGTATTTACAAAGGATAGGCAATTTATCCGAACGTTTGTTCTTTGCGTTCTATAAAAATTATATAACTATTAGGGCTAAAAATCAACCCCAAAAAGAACATTTGTTCTGGTTGCTTTCTTACAAATTTATAAAGCCCCCTGTGCGACCAACACAGAAGGCAAAAACAGACATACCGGCAAGGTGCCGATACAATATTAAGAGCACTTATATTGTATCATTTCCGGCATCTGCTGTAAATCGGTATGGTGTATTTTTTGTTACTAAAAATCATATGTTCAAACAGGAGATGATACTATGATGAAAGCAAATAATGGTGGAGCTATACTCCGCGCCGCAATCTATATCCGTGTCAGTACAGAGGAGCAACATTTAAACGGCCTGTCACTTCCAGCCCAGCGGCTGGCCTTAGAGGAATATGCCGAAAAAAATGGATTTTCTGTTGTTGGAGTATATGCGGACGAGGGAGTTTCTGCCAGAAAAAGTATGTCCTACCGGAAGGGACTTTTAAAATTACTAGAAGATATAAAACTAGGAAAAGTTGATATGGTTCTTGTCACTAAACTTGACCGCTGGTTCCGCAACATCAAAGACTATAATACTACGGAAGAAATACTGAGAGCGAACAACTGCTACTGGAAGACTATTTTCGAAAACTATGACTCTTCTACCGCTAATGGACAAATGGTCATTAATATCATGCTTTCAGTGAATCAGGCTGAATGTGACAGAACCTCAGAACGTATTAAAGCAGTATTCGATTATAAACGATCACAGGGGCAATGTGTTACCGGTATGTGTGCACCGTATGGATATATTATTGAAAATGCGTACATAAAAAAAGACCATTCTGTAAGTCACATTGTTGACGATGCCATTAACCATTACTTCTCGTGCTTTTCCATCAGGGGAACCGTACAGTACATTTCCGATAAATACGGCGAAGATGCCCCCAGTTTTTACAAAATAGATAAAATTTTTCACAATCCAAAATATGCAGGTATCGATTCAGAGGGAAATCAATATTGCGAACCATATATGACTATGGAACAGTACAATATCCTTCTAAAATCCAGACAGGCAAAAACATATTCGCCGAGCGGATACACATATATTTTCAGTTCTTTAATTACCTGTCCAATATGCGGATGTAAATTTTCCGGACGACAGAGGAAGCGGATTCGATCAGATGGAAGTGTTTATTGTGATACGCGATACAATTGCATGGGAAAATTTAAATACCATTCTGGAGCATCACTAAGGGAAAGTGCTATAGAAAAATATCTGTCTGATAATATCGACGCCGCCATACGCTCTACAAAAATAGAATATAACCTGACATCAAAAAGCCAATCGAAGCCGGTAAAGTCTATCCAGTCTTATAAGGAGGAACTAACCCGCCTGAATACGCTATACCAGAAAGGGCGCATCACCGAGGATTATTACGAAGCAGAGTATGAAAGACTTTCTACTATCATTTCCGGAACGGATGATCTGGAATTAAAAGCGAAACAAGAAAAGCTTATATTCGTAGAAAAGCAGTTCCAAGGAGAATGGAAAGAGCTATACAATAAGCTGGATAATTCCCATAAACGCTCTTTCTGGAAACAGATTATTGAAGAAATATACGTCGATCCAAACAGCCGCCAAATAAGCGGTTTTAAGTTGTTGATATAAGGGCAGGATTCAGTATTATACAGTCGAGTTTGAACCGTTTGCCACAGGTCTGGAAAAAGAAGGAAACGGCCATGTCATCGCCTCCCTCGGCGTCGATTCCGGATATGTCCCCTATACCGCCTACAGCGTCAAAAAAAGCTATTTGGAAAAGAATCCCGACACCATCCAGAAATTCACCAACGCGATTCAGAAAGGCCTGGAATACGTCAACACCCACTCCGCCGAAGAAATCGCCAAAGTGATCCAGCCCCAGTTCAAGGAGACCGATGAGGATACCATCGCCACCATTGTCGGCCGCTACAAAGATCAGGATACCTGGAAGGACGACACCGTCTTCGAGCAGGACAGCTTCGAGCTTCTGGAAAACATCCTGGAGGAAGCCGGCGAACTTAACGAACGCGTTCCTTACGACAAACTGGTAACAACAGAGTTTTCGCAGGAAGCGGCAAAGTAAACAGGAACACCCGCACATAACAGAGAGATCCCGTTTCCGCTTTTTACAGCAGAAACCGGGATCTCTTTTCTTTCACGCTTCTTCTGATCAGACCGGGTCAGTCAAATACCACCATGCACTTTAAAGTCTCCTCTGTATCTATCACATAAACTACTTCCTGATCCCCTGCATACGCAGCTTTTATCTTCAGAATCTCACCTATCCGTTCCGGTGTATCCCCGCTAAGCCGCGCCTCTGCCGGCACTCTTAAAATCTCAGGTTCCTCCTGTACGAGGAAACCGCACTGCAGAGTCCCCGCCTCCGCGATGACAATCACCGGCTGATCACCGGCTGCGCTCTCTTCTTCCCCTGTCATTCGATTTAAGGAAGCCGCGGGAATAATCGTACCTTTCCAGTTGCACAGTCCTTCATAGTACTCCGGCACACACGGTACCGGAGTAATGCGGCTGTTCCATATGATCTCCCGGATACAGGCAAGTTCGAATCCATAGACTGCGTCAGGCATGCGGACACACAGAAACTCCAGTTCCTCTCCGCATTCCTTCTCTGCCGCCATCCTCAAGTCATTCATGGGTCTTTCCACCTCCCGTATTCCGCGCCAGGTCCTCTATATCCAGCTGAAGGCAGATGCTTCCATCCCCCAACAGGCTGCACCCGGAGATTCCCGTATACTTTTTAAAATGCTTTCCTAAAATGGCAGGGAGCGATTTCTCCACCAGACTGCCCTGATCCGCCACCCGGTCAGCCACGATACAGAGTTCTCTCGTGCTCCCTCTGACATACGCCATAATTTCCGTACCGGTCCTGGGTGTCCCCGGAATATGATAGAACCTGCGCAGGGAAATGACGGGAATATACCGCCCCTCTCTGATCCAGAACTCTCTGCCCTCCTGGATCACCAGTCCCTGCCCCTGCGGCTGGTAATTGACAAACTGAACAACCTGGTGTGCCGGAACTGCAAAGAACCGGTCCCCCGTCTGAAAACGGATGCTCTCGATGATGGTAAGGGTCAGAGGCAGATGCATGATAAACCTGCTTCCTTCCCCTCTCGTGCTCTCCAGATGAAGGTGGCCGCCGAACGTCTCCACCATCTGACGCACCACGTCGAGCCCCACGCCTCTTCCCGAGTACTCGTTGGCTGCATCCCGCGTCGAAAAACCAGGCAGAAGACAGAATTCCAGAATCTCCGAATCGGAATAGGTGGACTCCGGACGCACGAACAGGTTCTTTTCCCTGCCCTTTTTACGTACCTGTTCCAGATCGATTCCGCATCCGTCGTCGCTGACGCTGACCACAATCTCTCCTCCAACATTTGCAAACAGAAGTGTAACTGTACCGGTCCGCGGTTTTCCTGCCTTCTCACGTTCTTCCGGCCGCTCGATTCCATGGTCAATCGCGTTGCGGATCAGATGGAGAAGCGGATCCAGTATGCCATCCGCGATCTTTTTATCCACCTCCACATTCTGCCCCTGGACGCAGAAAGAAACCTCTTTCTTTTCCTTCCTGCAGATATCGCGGACAATCCTTCCCAGCTGCGGAACTACATTGGAAAACGGCACCATCCGAATGGATATAACCAGTTCCTCCAGCTCCTTCAGGAAACGGCTTACCTGATAGTTTTTGCCATCCTCTGTATTCCCTTTCGAAGCTTCCATCCAGGAAGACGCCGCAATAATCAGTTCGCCCGTCAGATTCTGCAGCTCATCCAGCTTTTCCACCCGGACGTTGATGAAATCGGTGCCATTCTGCGCAGGTGCCTCGGCTTCGGTCTCCGGCTCCTTGACAGTCTGCCCTTCCGTCAGCTGACCTTCCTGCACCTTCGGCAGTCCCGCCGCCTCTGTGCAGGATTCCACGAACAGCGCGCTCTGAAGCGTCTTTAAGACAGCGGCCGGGTCATCCGATGCAAAGCTGATATAGAAACCATTATCATGAATATATTCCGCTGTAGACGGGTCTGTCTCCACATGTTCGGGATACGTCTTCACATCCGTACACAAATCATGGATCTGGCGGAGCGCCATGTAGGCCCGCACATGTTCCATCCGGCAGTCCTTTTCAAACTTCAGGCGGACCGTAATCTTCTTTTCCTTTACCTTCCGGACGAGAGCCTCTATCTTATCCCAGAACCGGTCCACCGGCTCCGGCTCGAAGCTTTCAGATTTCATTCGTTTCAGTTCTTCCCGGATAAAATCAGTGGCTTCAAAGATCAGGTCAAACGTCTCCTGCTCATAGCCGGTAAGCCTGGAAGGCTCTTCCCGAAACACCACAAATAAGTCTTCCAGACGGTGGGCCAAAACTGACAGTCCCGTCAGCCCCATCATGGCGGAAGAGCTCTTTATGGTGTGCATCACACGAAAGATGCCGTTGATGCTCTCTCTGGAAAATACCATCTCCTGCTCTGCCGAGAGCAGAATGGCATCCGACTGGTCCAGAAGCTGATTGGTTTCCAGTAAATAGATCTCAAGCATCTCGCCCGTGTCCTCGTCAAAAAATCCCATACCAATCACACTCCCGACTCTTCCTCATAACCATACCAGATCGTACGGTTTTTCCCCGTTTTCTTTCCGCGGTACAGCGCCATATCCGCGTGCGTCATATTCATCTTAAAGCTCTGTTCTTTATCGTAAAGGGAGATTCCCAGCGTTACAGTACAGTAAAACGTGGTACTTCCATGAAGGAAAGGAAATCCCTGGATCTCTTTTCTGATCTCCTCACAGACATCGTAGCATTCCTGCTTCGTTACCGCCATCAGGATAATCAGGAACTCCTCACCACCCCAGCGGATCACCTTATGCCTGCGGCAGACGCTCTCCATGATATTGGAAATACAGACAAGAACCATATCTCCGGCATCGTGTCCGTAACAGTCATTCACATGTTTAAAATCGTCCACATCGATCATGACCAGCGCGTCCTGACGATCCGGCTCCATTAAATCCTGAGACAGCTTCTCCACGACGAACCGCCGGTTGTAAAGCCCGGTCAGTTCGTCCCGGTAGGCGACGCGGTTTAAAATCTGCATGTTAGCCTTCAGCGTCTCATTTAAAGTCTTCAGTTCATCCCGTTCCCGCTTATCCTCAAGGTGCGCTTTCACCCTCGATTTCAGTTCTTCCGGCCGGAATGGTTTCTTAATATAGTCGCAGGCTCCCAGTTCGAACCCCCGGATTACATCCTGTTCACTGTCCTTGGAGGTGATAAAGATCACCGGAGCGTGATTTTCGTCTTTTTCTTTTATCTTTTCAAACAGTTCATACCCTTCCATATCAGGTAAAACCACATCAAGAAGGATCAGATCGGGATTCACCTTCTCCAGTAATTCCAGTGTCTCCTTCGCTGAGTGAGATTGATAAACCGTATACTCCTCATTTTTTAAAACCTTTTCAATCTGCTGGCATATCAGCAGGCTGTCATCGACCGCCAATATCTTCTGTCCGCCTGTCATGCTTTTTCTCCTTCCAACCTCCATGTTCTGCTTAAATAACCTTTATGCCTGCGCTCATAGACTTGACTGTCAGGCTTCCATCCGCCGAATCAAATGTGATCGTTCTGCCGTAGTTCTTCCCGGTATCCTCCGCCGTCATCCTCACATTCAACTCCCTTAAGACGGCTTTGACCGCTTTTACGTTGCGTTCCCCTATACTTCCAAGAGCTTCATACCTGGAAAACATCGCTGCTCCTCCGGCCAGCTTCGCCGTGATAAAACAGCGGCTGGCTCCCAGACGCTCCATCTCCTTCAGAAGCTGTCGGCAGCCTTGGTCTGCGAATTTATACGGGTTTTCCTGTGACAGGCTGAGACCTGCATCGGGAAGCATAATATGTGCCATTCCCGCAATCCTGTACTTTTCATCGTATAAACATACTCCTACACAGGAACCAAGTGCATAAGTAATGAGTTTTTCAGGCAGGGTGACTGCTTTTCCCTGCGCAATGCCCACCACCACAGGATTATCCCTCATATTCCTCACCCAGAGCCTCAAAAATCCGCTCCAGAGACTGTATCTCCGGAAGGAACAGGATGTGGCTGACCACCTCCTGATCGTCAAAATGGTATTTGTCCTCAATCAAAAGCAGTTCATCACTCAGCCTCGCAAAATGAATCATCGGAACACTCAATATGGCTCCTGTCATATCGATACAGAGGTCTGGGACGGAAACGTGAACCCTCAAATCCATCATCACAGTCATGGCGTTAATATAAGAGCAACACATGATATTGCCGATCTCACATACCGCGGAAAGGCTCATATCATCCAGATTTTTGATATCTTCGATCTCCGTCCCCAGCAGTTTTTCAAGCATGGTCTGAGCGAATTTGGTACTGATCAGAAACATGAACATACCATTTAAATCTCCTGAGAGTTCTAAAAGCACACCCAGCTTGATTTCCTCCGGACCGCCCAGCATGGCCGGGACTTCTTCGAATTTCATAATTTTAACATTGGGACGCTCGATTTCGATTCTGTGGTTAATCATGCTGGAGAGCGCAGTGACCGCGTTTCCTGTTCCAATATTGCCGATTTCCATTAAAACGTCTTTTGCATTCTCACTGATATCCGAATATTTATTCATCTCATACCTCCGCAGACGATGGAAATGCCCGGTTAAGGGCCTGAACGATCTGCTCTGCTTTAAACGGTTTCACAATAAAATCCCTGGCTCCGCAGTCTACGGCTTCCTTCATCATGGAATCCTGGCCTATCGCTGAACACATAATTACAAAGGCGTTCTCATCGATCTCTCTCATCCGTTTTAATGCCTCTATCCCGTTCATTCCCGGCATGGAAATATCCAGGAGCACCAGGCCCGGCCTTAATTTTTCATACAGCACAACCGCCTCTTCACCGTCGCCCGCCTCATATACCTCGTAATCTCCGGATCCGGATATAATACGTTTCTGCATGGAACGCATAAACACGGCATCATCTACAATCAGCACTTTCTTCTCACTCATGACAGTTCAAATTCCTCCACTAATTTTTTCAATACCTGTGCCTGCGCCGACAGTTCTTCGCTGGAAGCGGCGCTTTCCTCCGCCGTAGCGGAATTCCCCTGTACAATCTCAGACACCATCTCCATACTCTGTCTGATCTGGATAATGGATTCGGCCTGACGCACGGAAGACCTGGAGATCCGATCTACCATAGCGCCGATCTCTTCCGTACCTTTAACCACTTTATCCAGCGCTCTGGCCGTCTTATCCGCGGCACTGGTGCCGCCGTCAACCTTTTCAGTGGTCTGTGCCGCCAGCCGGGCCATCATCCCGGAAGCATCCCTCGTCTTTGCCGCAAGGTGACGCACTTCAGACGCCACTACAGAAAATCCCCGGCCCGCCTCTCCGGCCCTTGCCGCCTCCACGGAGGCATTCAATGCCAGGATATTCGTCTGGAACGCAATGTCCTCAATCTCCTTTACGATACTCCCGATTGCACTGGAGTTCTCCCGGATTTCCAGAATGGCATGAACCATTGCCTTCATCTCGTCACTGCTTCTGGTAACCAGACCGCTCACCTCATCTACCTTTTTACTGGTCATCACAGAGTCATTGGCATTGCTCTTTACGCTGTCCGATATCTCATTGATATTGGCCGCCAGTAATACAGCGGATTATAAAGCCGTCCTCCAGCTTTCCCAGCGTCAACTGGCATCCGTCCGGGGCAATATAAACCGTACCGTCGCAGACTGCCTCTCCGGACCGTGCCTCTTTTACCTGCATCCGGCACTGGGGATTCAAAAAGTCCGCAAATTTCCCGGAAAACCCGTGGCTTAAATGCTGGACCACCAGAATTCCGCAGGTGGTCACAGGCAGATCCTTCAGAACCGTCAGCACGGCTTTAGGACCGCCTGCCGAAGCACCGATCACCACCAGATATCTGCTTTTCTTTTCTGCCTGACCTCCCACTGACTCTTCCCCCCTTCGACGTAAAGCGGGCGGCTCCTTACTTTCTGTAAACAGCCGGGCACACATACTCAAACAGTTCATGGTTTCTGGGCAGTAATTCCGTATGCCCCACAAACAGATAGCCGCCGGGTTTTAATGCCCGGTACAGCTTATCGATCAGTTTCTTTCTTGACTCCTCGTTAAAGTAAATCATCACATTGCGGCACAGGACCAGATCGTACTGCCCCAGCCCCACACTGGGCTTCAGCAGATTCATGTGCTGAAACCGGACTTTCTCTCTTATGGCATGGCCGATCTCAAACGAGTTTCCCGACTCGTCCATGGCCAGATACTTCTGCTGCCACAGAACCGGAACATTCTCCAGTTCCCTGGCCGGATATCTGCCATTCCGGGCCACAGCCAGGGCCTGCTCCGATATATCCGTACCCACGATGGAAAAGGGCGGAAGCCATCTGCCCTGATCCTTATAATCCTGCAAAATCATAGCCAGAGAATAACACTCTTCACCGCTGGAGCATCCGGCACACCAGATCTGATACGAAAGCCGTCCCCATTCCGGAGTAAGATTGGAAAGTATGTTTTCCCGCAGGAAATCGAAGTGCTTCGGCTCTCTCATAAAGTATGTATAGTTAGTAGTCAGACGGTTTAGCAGGATGGCCTCAAGCTGCTTTGTCCTGTCCTCTGCCATCTGTCTCATGTATTCTCCCATGGAGATATTACCGCGTTTTTCCAGTTCCCCGTTCATTCTGCATTCCGCCAGAATCTTCTTCTTTGACAGATCAATTCCGTACTGGCTGGACATATAGGTCGTTAACTGTGTAAACTCCTCATTCGTAAACCGTATCAATCGCGCCCCCTCCGGTAACCTCATCGGCCGCCATTCCATATAAGCTTCCGTCCTCTTTTCTGATCAGTACGACACACGCCGGCGCTTTCTTCGACACCGTTTTCATGCCTTTTTCCGGCCTGAATACAGGAATCAGGCCGCCCGCATGATAAATCATACCCACAATCTTCTCGGGAGCCCCCGGCACTTCGATCATATCAGGGCACGGAAGAATCACTTCCACCTGTTCTAAAGCCATCAGTTCCCATTGGCCTTCATAATTCAGACACAGACTCTCTCTGTCAAGCGTCTCCTGTTCCACGTGTGCCCCTCCTTTTCTTCATTCATCCGTCAGATCCTTGTATTCCTCAATGGGCGCAGGTCTCCCGTACCGGTAGCCCTGAGCCAGATTACAGCCGATCTCCGTCAGAAACGCCTCGTGCTCTGCCGTCTCTATTCCCTCCGAAATCACCTGAATGTCCAGTTCATGGGCCAGATGAATCACGTTGGCAATGATGATCTTTTCCCGGTCACTCAGAAGCTTCTGGAAAAATTCCTTATCCAGCTTGATAATATCAACCGGAAGATCCTTGAGCAGACTCAGCGATGAGTAACCCGTACCAAAATCGTCCATGGACAGGACAAATCCTCTCTCCTTGATTCGTCTTGCCACCTCAAGGATTTCCCCGGGATTGTTTAAAAATGCATTCTCCGTTATCTCCAGCTCCAGATACCGGCTTTCCACACCGTATTTTCCGGCAATCTGCTCCAGCTCCTCTAAAAAATCAGGCTTCGTCAAGTGAATTCTGGAGATGTTCACCGCAATGGGATACGGTGTTCTGCCCTTGTCCTTCCAGCTTTTAATCAGCCTGCAGACTCTCTCAAACACGTATAAATCCAGTTCCGTAATAAAGCCGTTTTTCTCAAACAGCGGGATAAACTCGTCGGGTGGAATCATCTGGCCTTCCGGCAGCTTCCATCGTACCAGCGCCTCAAACCCGATACAGCGCTTTCGGGGCAGATCCACCTTGGGCTGGTAATAAACCACGAATTCCTCATTATCCGCCGCACTCTTCATACGAAATGCAAGCTCCCGTTCCTTTGCGAACTTGCGTTCCGCCTCCCTGTTATAAAAACTGTATATACTTTTATGGTAATCCTTTAATGCCTTTCTGGCCATATTGGCATGGTCTACCAGGATCGACATATCCGTGTCTCCAGGCTCCACCAGGCACACGCCCATGATACAGCTGATCGAAAAATCCTTTTTCTCTTCCCGCGGAATCTGTTCCACCCGCCGCAGCAGCTGGTCCAGACGGTGCTGCAGGCCATTAACCGTCTGATATTCCAGAAGCAGTGCGAATTTATCAGCTTCAATTCTGGCAAAGCACTCCCCTCCGCCGGTAAAATGATTGAGCAGAGAACTGATGCCCACCAGAATATCATTCCCCGTCTCGTAGCTGTAATTGGCATTAATCACCTTGAAATTTTTAATATCCATGGTAACAACCGCCTGTAAAAGCGGCGCTCTCTTCAGGCGCTTTCGCCCCTCGCTTAAGAACCGGTTGTAATTCCATGCCTCTGTCAGCCGGTCATGGTCTATCAGAATCTGTGCGAAGCGCTGAAAACGGCATTCCAGAATACGGGCTGCCAGGACCCGCCCGGCCAGCGCAAAGGTCATGGTCTCCTCCAGCGTCCAGAGCCGCTCCTTTTTGCTGTCGTTCACACTGATATATCCGATATAATCCCCGTTTTCCATAATCGGGAACTGCATCAGGGCTCTCGTTTTTCTCAGTTTCTGGCGCTCCGCAATGACGGGATCCAAAATCTCCAGTTCACAGATCCGGTTGCAGGCCAGCACTTCCCGGTTCCGGAACAAATCCAGATACCGGTCTACGATAAGTCCCGGAGCTGTCTTCAAATGGTCGTTGCGGACCATCGGCTTCTCTTCCCTCCAGGAAAAGGATATCTCATAGTCCTTTCCCCCTGATTTGCGCTCCAGAATATAGGCTTCGCCGCATCCGTAATATGCGCAGATCCGTTCCAGTCCCTTTTCAATGGAGCACTCCTTTTTTCCGGGCAGAAGCTGATCCATCATGATGCGGACAAACTCCATATCGGCTTTTCCGCTGTCTTCTATGTATTCAGGAACAGGACGGATCAAACAGCCTTTCGCCGCATGCATTTCTGCCGCTGTCTCCTCTCCATCCCCGCGTTCACACTCCTCAGCAAAACAGAAAGGCCTTTTCTCCCGTTTCGCATGCGCCAGAGCCGCCAGCGCCCTCTCGCGAAGCAGCTCGTAAGTCTCCTCCCGGCCGTCTGTCAGTACACCTCCAGCGGTTACAGAAAGGCCTGCGAAACGCTCCAGGCACTCCCTGACACTGTTCATGGAAGTAAGCGCGTCTTCCCGGCTGCGGCATCCCAGAAGAAAGATGAGGAAACAGTCTTCTCCCACTCTCGCCACAAGATCTGTCCGCCTCAGGGTACACTGCAGCAGAAAGGCCGCCTGCTTTACAGAAGCTTCTGAAAGTTTTGTCCCTCCATTTGCCGCCTCCAGAAAAAAAAGGCCATCGCCTCCCCAGTGTTCTGTATCTTTTAAGTATTCGCTAATCATCACTTCAGCCGAAGCCTCTGTCCACGTATTGGTCAGACGGTCCAGCCGTTCTTCTCTGTTTGAAACCATGACCCGTTTAATCCCTCTCTTTATTCAAAAACCGCTCTATATCCATCACGAAGGCCCAGCATCCGGAGGAATCAAGATACACTGCCTGCGTCAAAAAATCGTTTTTCTCTCCGGTCACATCCTCCGGAAGCTTAAATATTCTTGTGTCAGGAACCTCAAACACACCAGCCACGCGGTCTGCCAGAATGGCCGGAAGAGAGTCCTCCGCATCTAAAAGGACCGCATACTCCTGTTCCCTGCTGTCGCCCCAGAAGGCTCCAACGGAATAAATCTCAGCCTCGCACCCCTCAAAAACAATCGTCTTCTCCTGTCCCGCATTTCCCTGAACAATATGGCGTACCAGCTTCAGCGGAATCAAAAAAAAAGCGCCCTTTGACTCAAAACATAAAAATGTCTCCATCATAAGGCACCTCCTTCGCATTTTTCTCACTTGAGTATACTATTTATTATATTATCGTATCCTGCTTGAAAAAGCAAGGTAATTACACCTCTTTTGCTTCCAGCAGCCAGCCTTCCAGACTGAGTTTAAAGCGCCTCATAAAAAGGTGTGAAATCCACAGAACCGAAATAACGGCAACTGCCGCCATCACCAGGATAAATGATCCAAATCCCATCCATCTGTCATATGATGTCACAAGTACCAGGGAAGCCAGAATTGTCAATATACTGACCGCCGCGATCTTTCGGTCTGCACGCATCTTCTCCCACCGGTTTCTGACCAGACGTTCCTTTCGTATCTCCTCCGGTTCCGGGCCGGACAGTTCATCCTTCACTCTTTCGAGGGTTTCCTCATAAATCTTCCTGGCATCTTTTTCACAGTATTCAGAACAATTCTTCTTAATTTCCTTTAATCCGTTCCATATAATCTTCATGATATCCTTTGCCGACGTAAACATGTCTACCCTCCTTTTGTTCTATCATACAACAAATTACCATAAAAAGGAATCACAAACAGACCAACTGGTAAATAATTCCATGATGTCCCAATCATACTGCATATTTCCATTTTGAAGACCATATGAATATAGAAATCCTGTTTTATGGAGCCATTATGCAGATCATTACCCAACGAGTACTGTCGGATACCGTATACAGCAAAGGGACTGCCGTACTCACTTATACGATCCGTTATCCTTACTTCACAACTACCTGCTCCGAGTCAGCCGCCTTAAGCATCAATGCGTTCTATTCTGCTGCCGCGAAAAAGACGGAGGAGTACTGCCATACAGTTCTGGCTTCCCAGGCCTCCGTTCAGGCAGAATACGCCCAAAAAGACAACTATCCTTTTTTCGGATATGAGTTCATAAGCGCTTATACCGTCACCTGGAATTCCGGCTGCATGACAAGCCTTTACACTGACCAGTATACGTATACCGGAGGCGCTCACGGAAGTACGATCCGGACCTCGGACACCTGGGATTTCAGCAGCGGCCGATACTTAACGCTGGCCGATTTCTATCCTCACAATCCTTCTTACCGGGAGGGCATCTACAGAAATCTGGAACAACAGGTAAAGGAACGGGAGAAAGAATCATCCTCCACCTATTTCGACGATTATTCTTCTCTGATTCGATCCACCTTTAAACCGGAAAATTTCTTTGTAACTCCCAAGGGAATTGTCATCTATTTCCAGCAGTACGACATTGCCCCCTACTCAACCGGAATCCCCGAATTTCTGATTCCATTTAAAAGGAACCGGTAATGGCCGGAATCCCCGGCAAATGGTGCGTTTTCCAGGTGCCTCTCCTCCGGCCGGATTCATTTTTTTATTTTTCTTTCATTTTCTGCTTGCAAATTCTGCCAAAAAGTGTTATCATATGATTCGTTCGCTTCTAAGCGTATCATATCGAGGCGTGGCTCAGTTTGGTAGAGCGCTGCGTTCGGGACGCAGAGGCCGCAAGTTCGAATCTTGTCGCCTCGATGATAAAAAGTGCGGGATATCTCTATGAGAATCCTGCACTTTTTTATGTTTGCTGTACTTATTATGATACTCAGTTCATCATGCTCATATCGGTTCTATTGCAGGCTAAAATTTCAAAAAACAGAAAAATCAGAAAAAAAGTGCAAATTAGTGATTGCAAATTTTTTATCTTTTTGCTATAATAGCGGACATGGGGGTATAGCTCAGCTGGGAGAGCGCTTGAATGGCATTCAAGAGGTCATGGGTTCGAATCCCACTATCTCCATGAGTCTTATGCTGGAAGTCCTGTTCTTACAAGATTTCCAGCATATTTTTTTGTTTAAACCCGTACTTATCCTGCCTTAGCAAAGATGATCCACATGCAGTTCTATCTTCCGCCATCTCCGTAATACCGTTCTGCTTCCTCCCAGATCTTCCGCCATTCCTCTGATTCCGGTTCCCCCAGATTATACGTTTCCAGATCTTCACTCAGCGGATACGCATTCCGGAATACCTGGACAATGGCTTCATCCCTGCTGATCAGCAGTGTAAGCGTACTGTCCCACGCCACGATCTCAAGTTCTGCCAGCGGATGCTGAATCGAGACCGGATTCTTCCAGAAACCATCGTAACCATCCGCATACGGCAGTCCATGACTCAGTACCTCCTGCAATGATATCTCTCTCTTAAATCCCGACAGGACACCCCAGTACCACGGAAAATTCTGCTGATGGACAATCTCATCAAGCCGTTCCCCCGGCACCCAGAAGAAAGCCTCCCTGCCTTGATTCCCGCTATACGGTTCCAGAAGTTCCGGAACATTTTCATAATCCGTTATCAGCCAGTTATGCTCCGTAACTGCCGGTTGAATCGCAGAAAACGCCCCGGAAAGACAGGAATAAGCCGTCTCCCCCTTTCGCAGAATGACGCCTTTCATTGCACCCTCCTTCCATCACTTCAAAAGTCTTCGGTAAATTGCCATATCTTTGTCGGTATAGACATCAAAAATAACCTGCCGGACCGACTCATTCTGCTCTAAGAAACCGGCAACCGTCTCCACCGCAATTTCAGCTGCCCTCTCCTGCGGGAAACGGAACACGCCTGTTGAGATACAGCAAAAAGCAACTGAGGTTATATGATTTTCCGCAGCCAGCTCCAGACAGGATCTGTAACAGTCCGCTAACATCCGGCAGTCGGTTCTTTGCAGAGGACCGGTGATGACCGGGCCGACGGTATGCAGAATAAAATCACACGGCAGATTAAAGCCAGGTGTCAGCTTTGCACTCCCGGCCGGCTCCTCGCAGCCCTGAGCTTCCATGATCTCATTGCAGGTAAGCCGCAGCTGAATTCCCGCACAGGTATGGATGATGTTGTCGATACAGGAGTGGCAGGGCCGGAAACAGCCCAGCAGCGCGCGGTTGGCTGCATTTACAATCGCACCTGTCTTAAGCCGTGTGATATCCCCCTGCCAGAGGCAGATACGGCTGTTCCCCTTCACAGGAGCCAGATCCGCCCCATCCAGTATGCCGCGTGCGGCATTCTCCTCAGACAGATACATATCCTGAACTGCTAAAAAATCCGAAGAAGCCGGCATCGGAGGCCTTACATTCATCAGGGAACGCAGGAGCCGTTTCTGTTCCGCCCCCTCCTCCGGTATCACAATGCCGCGGTACTGAGGCATCTCCCTCTGCATGGTCCGGATCAGATATATGCAGCGCTCTTCCTGGGTCATATCGTTCTTATCTTTCATATCACAGCCCTCCTCTGACCGCTTCGAGCGCTTTTGCAAGGTCCATATCGACATAGATGGATTTCTCTCTGATCTCTTCCGGTCCCCAGGCTTCTCCCTGGTTGATACAGATGTAGGAACCGTTCTTCTCCCTGTCTGTCATCTGCCAGAACGGATATTTAATGATTCCCGGAGTATTCATACCGACTCCCAGTTCCAGAAATACAATCTTCTTATTCCGGTTGTTTCTTATAAAGCTGCTGTATCCGGCACATGCGCGCTCCCAGGCCTCATCCTCCACAAAGAATCTGTCGCACCGCAGATTGACTTCCATCTCTCCGCCGCAGACCGGGCATTTCGGTACCAGCTCTGTTGGTATTCTTAAATTTTCCTGCCGGGCCACCATGGCCCTGACGTCTTTCTCATTATCGTACAGCTGTCTGTGACAGGCCTTTTTGCACTGAAACAGGCCGTAATCACCCTGAACTGCAAAGATCCTCTCCTCCGGGAATCCTGCCATCTGAAACTGATGATCCACATTCGTCGTCAGAATAAAGTAATTCCTGTCCTTTACCAGCTGAAGCAAATCCAGATAGGGCTTTCCGATCCGGACGTCATAGCGGTTATAATAGATATGTCTGCTCCAGTACGCCCACTTCTCCTCCTGTGTGGAAAACGGATAAAAACCGGCGGAATACATATCTGTCATTCCGTAGTGCTCAATAAAATCTCCGAATTTCTCATGAAACCGACGGCCTGCATATGTGAGACCGGCGGCGGCAGACATACCGGAACCGGCTCCGACAACCACCGCCTCTGCTTCCCTTAGAAGTGTTCTCACCGCGGACAGCGTTTCATTCATGGTATCCCCTCCTTTTGCCTTCTCACAGGAAATCTTTGATACAAACTCCTGTGCTCCTGTCTGAATTATAAACCGCTGCAGTCTCCAGGGCAAGAACGCACAAAAAAGTGGGATACGCACCTGTCAGTTACTTAGTGTCAAACAGATACCATTATAGCTGTCATCAATATCCAGATTGCCAGCCTCCTTATCGGTACAACACATAATCCTGCATCTCGCGGATGAAACCGGCTTTTTTCAGCAGTTCACCTGCATGTTCCGGGTACTCCTTTAAGATCAGCCGTTTCTGGTCAGGAAATAAAAGTTTTCTCTGAAAACAGCGGACAAATTCAGAAAGCACCGCCTCCATTCCTTCCTCCTCAAAAATCCTGAGGACCTTCCCCTGACGCTCCATCACCGCTGCTGCCCTTCCCTGCCGGAGAGCGGCGGCCGTTCCCGGTATATTCATAAAGCTGCTGCCCTCCGGCTGTTCCAGCACTTTTCCCCAGATCTGGGCCGGATCTGATGCATTCAGCCAGATGACCTCGTCTTCCGGCTGTTTTAAAGCAGCCGTCACGCTCTCATACTCCTCTTTCCTGATAAACTGTGCTCCCGACATACCGGATACGAAGTAGCCGCGCCTCACATTCCCTGTGTACTCCCAGATCCGAAGGACATCCAGGGCCTTTCTCCAGGTCAGTTCCCCTGCCTCTTCCCTGTCTCCGGCTGAAGCGCCTGCAGATATCATATAGGCAGATCCGGCACAGGAATCGCAGGATCTGCGGAAGGTTTCCTTACACAGAACGGCTGATTCCTTTAAGAACAGATCCAGCCACTCCTCCAGGCTCCTCTTCCTGACCGGCCGCACGATATCCCAACGGCCGGCTGACAGCGCCATCACCCGGACGTTCACCCGCTGTCTCGCAGTCGCCTTCTTTACCTTTTCCCGGTTCTGCCACTGTCTCACCGGCACAAAACTGTCTGCACATACAAGGCCTTTTTCCACCAGCTTAAGAAGCACGTCCCGAGCGCTGTCCTGCTTCGGAACCTCCGTAAGAAACTTAAGGAAACTGGCTCCCCGCCGCATTAACTCCTGGTACATCAGTTTCTCGTCACCCTCCAGTTCCTCCGAAAGCCCGGTGAGAGGCGCCTCCCAGTCGATGTCTTCATAGCGGTAAAAAGCCAGTGTCCCATCGGACTTCATCTGCCAGAAATAATCCCCCTGCGCCAGGAGCCTGTCAAGCATGGCCTCCGTATAATTCTTTACACGGCGGGCAAAAAAGACGGATTCCCAGAATTTAACCGGGTACGGCCTTCCGCAGAGCTGCTCCACCGCCCGCCTCAGCTGTTCCTCACCAGGTGCGCTTAGAAAGGCTCTTCCTGCCATCAGGGCCGCATAATGTGACGCAGGCTGTGTCACAGCCTCCAGGCGCATTCCCTTTATTGATGCACGCCTGGCCCTGTCATAGATCTTCGCATGGTAAAAGATCCCCTCGTCCTCCACCACCAGGGATTCTCCGGCCAGCTTTTCCAGGATATGTTCTGCCAATCCCTCCGGGAAAAAGTAACGCTCCCTCACTGCCTCCGCATTCTGGCCTCCGCGGTAATAGAGCATACGGCGCACAATGTGCATGGCTGCCTCCTCGTTCCCGTCCAGAAGCGCGTGCTCGTACTCTTCCCGGTGCTCCGCCGCAATCCATATGCCAGGTTCCATATAGGCAACCAGTTCTCTCTCAGCCAGATTCTCAAGCCACTCCACCGGCACAGGAAGTTCTCCGGCTATCAAATCGCCCTCCATCATCAAGAGGGAGTGAAGCTGTTCTTCGTCCTCCGGAAGTTTCTTCCGTTCCTGAAGCCTGGCAAGTTCCTCCGCCTGCGGTTTTATCATGTCTGCTGTCTTCAGTTCCTCGTAAACCGCTTCGCGGATTCCCTGTGTAACCGGCGAATACTCATACATCTCTGCCGCTTCCGCCTGCCATTGGAACGGAAGCGACATGGGAGAGGGCACATCCACGCAGACCTCCCGGACGGTAATGAGCCCGGCCCTGATATCACCCAAAATCCGGAGCACTCCGTCAATATCCCACTGATCCTCCAGGCACTCCCGCTTCGTTTCACGTATCAGGGGATGACCCGGCTCGTGTATCAGGGAGGACAGCATCTCTGTGCTCTTCAGCCTCTGCATCCAGAGAGGCTGGCGTCCATTCCGCTTCATTCCCATCATAAGCGCCCGGGACGCGTTGTACCGGAATGTCATATTAAACAGAGGGGTCAGGGGAAGCGCTGCTTCCAAAATGCTCCGGGCCTGTTTCTCATCAATCTGAAACAACAGCCCTTCTGGAAGAACGTCATTCCCATAAGGATACAGAAGGACTCCCTCCTCCTCATCCACACTGCCGATATCAATTCCGCATAATTGCCTGGCCGTATGCTGAAGAAGAAGCGACAGCGGCGCATTGACCCGTCTTCCAAACAGCGCATGCACCATAACCTGATTACTCCCCGTATGGTCTGTGAACCGTTCCACAACAATCGTCCTGTCGTCCGGAAGTCCTCCGGTTGCATCGATCTGCCTTCTCAGAAACGAAGCTGCGCTGCAGGCCGCCGCATCGTCCAGCCCCAAACGGTTCAATGCATCTGTCAAGGCGTCAGGACCGTTCTCCGCGGCCTTCCCCAGCTCCCGGAACAGCCTGCCGAAGGCCAGACTGGTACGAAGAGTCCTGCCTCTCGTCTCTCCCTTCCAGAATGGTAATCTGGCTCCTTCCGCCGGCACCTGTGTCACTACCACGGTATCCCGGTCCTGGCTGACGATCTTCCATGCAAATGACCCCAGCACAAACTTATCTCCAATCTGGGATTCATATACAAACTCCTCATCCAGTTCCCCCAGTTTCACCCCGTCTTCCGTTTTCGCCGCATAGAGTCCCTTATCCGGGATCGTGCCGCCTGCAGCAACCGCCAGCATCCGGCTGTAGGCGTCTCCGTTTACACGCTCATGAATTCTGTCATAGAGAACCCGCGGACGTACCGGAATCTCCCGCCCGTGTTCGTAATCCCCCGCCAGCATCCGGAGCACACTCTTCACATCCTCCCTTGTCACGTCCCGGAAAGAGTAAGCCCTGCTCAGAATGTCCATCACCTCATCCACACGGTACCCGTCGCCTGCCGCCATGGACACCAGATGCTGGGCAAGCACATCGAGGCACATTCTTGGCGGCTTCGTATGCTCCACTCCGCCAAGTCTGGCGGTCTCAGCCGTCATGCCGCAGTAGACACTCTCCGGTGCCGTCCGCGGATACATGTACATCACGCTGACAGACCCCGGATTATGACCTGCCCGGCCCAGACGCTGCATCGTGCTGGACACTGTACGGGGACAGCCAATCTGAAGGACCTGGTCAATGTCTCCCACATCGATCCCGAGCTCCATGGAAGATGTCGCGCAAAGAAGCCGGAGCCGTCCTTCCCGCAGTTCCTGCTCCACCTCCGCCCGCTGTTCCTTGGAAAGACTTCCATGATGAACTCTGGCGAACCCGTCGCCGCCCAGCAGATTGACGTAATAGGCCAGCTTTTCCGCATACCGCCGCCCTTCCGAAAATGCAATCACACTTTTACAGTCCAGACACTTCTGATAAACCGCCATCCCCAGTTCTTCCCAGACCGGATCCTTTCTTCTCCCATTTGCCGGAGTCGTTCCCACCACCTCAATGAAGACCTTCTTTTCCATGGCCGGAGCACAAATCACTGCCGGCTCCGGGGACAGATATTCCGCAGACAGTTCCAGCGGCTCAATCGTGGCCGACAAACCGATGCGCTGAAGATTACGGCCGCAAAGCCTGTCCAGCCTGGCGACGGAGAGCATCAGGTGAGCCCCCCGCTTCGTATCGATCAGTGCGTGAAGCTCGTCGATAATCACTGCCTCAGCCGTTTTCACAACACTCTGGCCCGACCGTGAAGTCAGCATCAGGTAAAGGGATTCCGGTGTGATTATCAAAATATGGGGCGGATGCTTCACCATACGCTGGCGTTCCTTCTGAGGTGTATCTCCGGTACGGATCCCGACCGTAATCTCCTGCTGTCCTTCTTCCCTTCCGATCCCATCGAGAGGCCTCCTTAAGTTCTCCCGTATATCCCCCGCCAGGGACTTTAAAGGCGAAACATAGATCAGATAGAGTTTCTCTTCCAGTCTGCCTTCCCTGGCCAGCGTACTTAGCCGGTCAATAAAAACCAGAAATGCGGACAGCGTTTTACCGGTACCCGTGGGGGCGCTGACCAGCACCGGCTTCCCAGCCGCGATCGCCGGCCACGCCTCTTCCTGCACCTTTGTCGCTTTCCCGAACGTCTCCGCGAACCAGCCGGCTGTGGGCTCCGAAAAAATTTTAAGAACATCCTCTGTCATCGTAACCTCCATGCAAACCCACCTAAAGACCGGCCGGTTCCAGTTTTCTTTCCCGCTATTTCACTGCATAAAAATAGTTTTTCTTATCATAACACAAATTACTCCGGATTAACAGGCGCCTTTTTCCAGCGCTTTAACTCCGGAAAAAACTGTCTCATCATATTCCGCGCCTCTTCCTCACTCATCCCACTGTTCGCTCCCGCCATCATGGGAACACAGCCTTCTATCATCTCTTCCATGGTACAATCCGTCGTAAACGCTCCATCTTGAAAGCAGTAATTACAGTAATCCCCGTTCCTGCTTCCGTCTTCATTCGTTCCGTACAGTTCATCCGTCTCTCCCATCGGCATACCACAGCTCTGACAATACTTTTCTTCCATCTTTTCTTCCTCACTCTTCGTTTATCTCAGACTCTTTCGTCCGGATCTTAATCCTACCACGCCAAACACGACAGCTGTCTGTCATGATCACGAAGAACATACGGTTTTAAAGTGCGTTGGAAATCGTGGAATAGCAGTCCGATTTCAGGAATTCATCCAAATACTCCCGTGCAGCTTTTGTCGTCCGATAGGCAGGAAGGGAAGAAAAGACCATAGACAGGTCATCGATCTCTTCCATCGCTGTCTTACATTCCAGAAGAAACTCCGTATTTTCTTTCAGGCTGGTATACTCCGGCTTCTCAGGATTCACTCTGTGAGACGCAATCGCATAGGAAACCCGTTTTCCGCAGGAACAGACCCCTTTACCGCTTAAACCGCAGTATTCTTCAAGAAATCCTGCCATCTTTTTCCTGATTCTGGACAGCCTCTGCCGGTAGGCCTCCGGAGAAAGATCCAGGATTTCGGCCGCCAGACGGCTGTCCACCCGAAACATGGTTCCCAGTATATAGATACAGCGGCTGTCAGCGTCCAGGCACTGAAGCATCACATTGGTACAGGAAAGCTTTAATTCCTGCTCCAGCAGGTTTCTGTCCACTCCCATCGTTAAATCCGGTATATCCTTTTCTTTTCCACTTACAATATCCTCGCCATAGTATTCAAAGCTCAGCGGCTGCCGGGCAAACATACTCTTTCTATAATTTTTCAGATGATTCACCGCAATGCGGAATACCCATGTGGAAAACGCGCTCTCCCCACGGAAGGAGGCCAAGTTGGTCATCACCCGGATCAGTATTTCCTGTGACGCATCCTCCGCGTCCTGAATGGTTCCCAGCATACGGAGGGAGAGATTAAAAACTAAATCCTGTACTTCGGTAAGCAGCTGCTCCAAAGCCTCTTGATCCCCCTCCACAGCCCTGCTTACCAGCATTTCTGTATCCTCTCGTTTCTTCTCGTCCATGTTTTTTCCTCTCTTTCATTTTACATGTAATCGCGCCCCCATACAACGGCGCCCCTATTCTATTAGACAACGCAATTTCGAATTTGTGACAGAAAAGTTCTAAAAATAAAAACAGAAAGTTCTTGAAAGCGCTGTATTTCTGTGCTATCATACAGATACAAATAAATATAAGTTCTTCGGGGCGGGGTGTAATTCCCCACCGGCGGTATAGTCCGCGACCCACTGTCACAGTGGCTGATCTGGTGTAATTCCGGAACCGACAGTATAGTCTGGATGAGAGAAGAAATTGTGTGACAGGCAGCAGTGCCTGACACGGTTTGATGTAAATCATGACGCCCCAGATTATAAATCTGGGGCTTTTTATTCTTTAATTTTATATCAGCCAGTCATCCACACTGCAGAAAGCCGCATGATTCCTCTTAAAGATGAACTTACAAAACCAAACTTCAGGAGGATCCAACAATGAAAGAAAACAAACTGATGTCAACAAAAAACGTGGTATTAATGGGCATGTTCGGTGCTCTCGCCGGCGTCCTGATGATCTTTGAAATACCGCTGCCATTCATCGCGCCCAGCTTCTACGGACTGGATTTAAGCGAAGTTCCGATCCTGGTCGGGACCTTTGCTCTGGGACCGGTTGCCGGTGCTGTGATGGAGATCGTCAAGATCCTGGTAAAATTAGTATTAAAACCAACCAGTACCGGATTTGTAGGCGAATTTGCCAATCTGGCAGTGGGCTGCTCCCTGATACTGCCGGCAGGAATCCTTTACCGTTTCAACAAGACAAAGAAGGGAGCCGTACTGGGCATGGCCGCAGGTACTGTCATGATGGCAGTGGTTGGCGTTGTGATCAATGCACTTATCATGATACCGTTTTACTCCAATTTAATGCCGCTGGAGACAATTATTCAGGCTGGCGCAGCCATTAATCCTGCCATCAGCAATGTGTGGACATTTGCCATCATCTGTGTCGGACCGTTCAATATTATAAAGGGAGTCACTGTATCCCTGATCACGGCACTTGTATACAAAAGAATCAGCGTCATCATCCATAGTGCCGGAAGGTCTGAGCGCAGGACTCAGGCACGGACGTAACTCTGAAACCTTTTACCGTTAAGCCAAACACCCGGAGGGAGTCAAAAGGACCGCATCCGATATACAATTCAGATGCGGCCCTTTTTATTCCCGGGGCTCCACTATGAAATCCGCATAGAGCTCTCTTCTGCTTCCGCCAAGGGGACGCACCCCCTTGATGATCCGGTATCTGCCGGACTCCAGTTCATCATACAGACGTTCCAGATCTACCGGAAGAGCCTTATAGGAACCGGAACTCACCTGATAGGTAATGCTGTTCCAGATCACCTCCGGATTCACCGGCACTTCCGTCATCTCCACTCCGTCAATTCTCATAAGCTTCATCTCATCCCCAAACAAAACCGGGGATCCGGACTGATTATTAATCTCCAGAATCAGCTTCTTCTCAAACGGCTCATCCTCTGACCGTTTCAAATCCAGGAATAAATCACTTTCCGGCTTAAACACCGGGTCTGCCTCCACAGCCGCAGGATCTTCTCCAACAAAAGAAGCATCCGTGGACAGGATAAAGCCGTATTCCGCCCGGCTTCCGTCATCCCATACGAGCTCCAGCTTAAAACCTCTCAGAATACCGCCCGTCATATAAGCTGACATGTCCGAGCTCAGCATCGCATTTACATTAGTCGGGAGACAGAACTTCATCTCATGGTTATCATACTCCAGTTCCGTTGTGATAACCGTCTTCTCATCATAACGCGGACTTCCATCTTCCTTCAGGATATAATCGGAAAGAATTGCCTCATCGGGCTGCTTATCCCCGGTCAGCTCTATGGTAATCCAGCGCCCGAGCGGCACATAGGGAATCTCCCGTTCATCTTTCGCAAGGACTGTAAATGGTTCCGGGCCGCAGGCCGCCGTACTGACTGTATCGCCGTCATCTCCCGGCTCATTCCACAGGATTACCCCCGAGGCACTGGGAATCTCCCGGCTCTTCCTCTCATGGCTTACTCTGATCTGAGGAAGCGGATCGCCCTTCACTACCTTAAAGAAATACTGGTAATGGGAGTAATTCTTCTCATCTCCCTGTGAAAATTCCAGCTGCACATAATAGTCTTTTCCATTCACAGGAATCAGAATATCGGAAGGATTCATCACCTTTCCGCTGTCCACCGTGTCGAACCCCATACTGTAGATGATGTAATCAATGGGATTATCACCATTCCCCTTCACCTTAATCTTAAAGTCATCTGCATAGAAAACCTCCGGCATATGGTACTCCCCAACCGATTCCTTCACGATCTTCTCCGGGGTGAGCCAGAGGCCGCAGGCTGCTGTCTCCTGTTCATTTCCATCTTTATCTCTCTCTGTTATCAAATCATTCGTCCAGTTCTCCAAAGGCACATAACTGATGCCGTTGGATACCACCGTCACTTCCCGTTCCTCTAATGGCTGTTCCTCAAGCTTCTCAGCGGTCTCCTTCGTACATCCGGCCAGCATAACGGCCAGAACCAGTATTGTAAAAATCTTTCGGAAATATCCTGTCATCCGTATTCCCCCTGCCGCAATCTGATTTCCCCATTCTCCTTTTATCATACCATAAGAAAAGAGGAATTTCTTTGCGATAACCTGACGATTTCATTAATATACAAATCCATACCAGCGTTTCAGACTTCCCTCGTCAAATACATACTCAGGTGTCACAAGAGGATATTCCAATTCGGAAGCATAGTACCACGGGTCACTCTCGTGAAGGGGATTTTTTATGATCTGAAACTCCTGGGCAGGCATATATCCCTGGGCCAGAAGGAAACAGCGGCTGCCGTCTCTGTTCTGGGCCACATCGGCTACCATGACACAGTGGCCCGGACTGCCGCCCTTGATAAACATGTCTCCGGCCTGAATATCGCTTACATTTACCGGAACCGTCTCCCCGTCTAAGGAGAGTGTGCCGGCATAGATCATCACTGTTCTTAAGTATTTTAAAAACGTCTCATAGGAATCATCAGCAGCGGCTTTTGCAACCCAGGACGTCTCATTTCCGTCTACCATCAGCCGCTTTCCTGCTTTCCAGGCCGGATAATCCATTAAAAATCCGTTGGTCAAATGAAACGCAATTTTATCGTAATCCCCCATCTTCCAGAAATATTCCGAATAGATACGAATCACGCTGTCGGCGCACTGCTGTAAGTCTCCGTCAATTAAAGGCATGGAAAACACAGCCGCGTGAGCGCTCTGGTTTCGCTTCCCGCTGCCATCGTACAGAAGAACAGGACTCTGATCCGGCTTCATTACGTACCGTCTTAAGTACCCCTGAAAACTCCCCATTTCCCTGGGAATTCTCGTATACCCTTCCGGTGTATAAAAACGTTCCTCCAGAGTTTTGCCTTCCGGGTTAATCAGAGAGTCCCTCTTTTCAGATGGTTTATCCGGCACCTCATCATCACCGGTCAGATAGATGATCTCCTCCTCTGCCTGCGGCGCCGACGCAGCCGGAACCATTTCACCAGCGTAGGTGATGTTCCCGCCTCCCGTTCTGCATCCCGCCGACAGAACCGCCAATATTAAACTGCCGCATAATACCGTATATCTGATGGTTCCTCTCATACTATTCCTTTCCATCGTGCACCCTGAACTGTCCGTTCCCGCAGGGATCCCCGCTTCGTTTTTATTGTAACATAAGTCGTCTGCGATTACTACATGGTTTCACTCCGAGTTCACCCGCCGCTGCCTTTTAGTTACAATTCCCCCGGGGGACCTTACTCCTGTTTTTCGAATACGAACCGGACTTCACCGGACTTTTTCTGCCCTGCATGAACCGCCTGAAGCCCTGACTCACGGGCATACCCCTTTGCAAAGAGGTTAAAACAGTCGGTTGAACAGGACTGGTTTTCCACGCAGAAAAACGGCGCATCCGGCGTAAATACAACAATATGGCCAAATTCTTCCGTTGCTTCCAGTTTTACTTTACAATCTTTATAGAAAATCTCCGCATACGCTCCAGCCGGGCAGTCTGTATACACATGATCCAGGGAAAGGCCGTCCACCAGCACAGGCGTACGTAAATCCGGTACCGTTTCCCCTGCCGGAATCAGCTTCCCGGTAGGAATTTTCTCCTCTGTCATCTCCATGACGGAAGCGGCCGGAACGGAAATCTTTACTTCCTGTTCCCGCTTAGAGAAATAGGGATGAATCGCAATGCCATAGGAAAGCTCTCCCTCTCCCCGGTTGTCCACCTGATAGCTCCAGACCACCTCATCCGGCAGTGCCTTCACCGTAATACTTAACGTACTTGGGAACGGAAACATCGCAAAGTCCGGCTGTTCCTCATTCCATTCCAGGACACCGGTTACCAGGGCCGCCTGTCCATCTGTTTCCGCCGTCTTCACCTGGAATGGAAGATTTTTCACCAGTCCGTGCATCCTGGCGTCATACTGTTTTCCATACGCCTGAATCTTTAAATTCTCCGAGCGGTTAGGCGTCGGATAGAGAACAGGCACACCGTACGTTGCCTTTCTCTGGTACCGCGCCTCTTCCCAGTCGATCATGTGCCGTCCTTCCCAGTCGATCTGATAGATATTCATGCCATCCGCCGGATTCACAAATACTTCCATGGATTCATTCTGAAGAAGGTATCCTTCTTTTCCGTTCCAAACTGTTTTCCTGACTTTCATCTAAGCTTCCTCCTGTCTCAACTGAACTTGTTTCAGTATAACACAAACCCTTCTGTTTTTCCACCGCAGAGATCCTCTCTGATGATAAAACAGAGAATCTGACAGGCCCGGACTCATACAGACGCACGGTTTTCGGACGCCTGGTTCTATTACATAAAAAGACAGCAGAAGGATCACGCTTACAACTGCGCAGTCCTCCTGCTGTCTTCCTTTACTCACCTTAACCGGTAAGATCCATTATGCAAATGGATTCTCAGACGGATAAAGCATGCCCTTCGGCTGGTTGAATCCGATATCTTCCACGCCAAGGTATTTAAACACTTCAAATAATGCCTTTCCAAAATGGCCGAACGCCACTGCTCCGTGGTGCGGATAATTCTTCTCGATCAGAACATGGCGGTAGAATCTGCCCATCTCCGGAATTGCAAAGACGCCAATGGAACCGAAGGAACGTGTGGCAACCGGAAGAACCTCCCCCTGTGCAACATAGGCGCGAAGCTGACAATCCGCAGTACTCTGTAAGCGGAAGAAGGTGATGTCTCCAGGAAGGATATCTCCCTCTAACGTCCCCTGTGTTACCTCCTCAGGAAGCGCTCTCGCCATGATCATCTGATACTTCATGGAACATGCGGAAAGCTTTCTGGAGCATGTATTGCCGCAGTGGAATCCCATAAAAGTATCCTTGTGCGTATAGTTGAATTTGCCCTTGATGTCGCCGTCGTACATATCATCCGGTACTGTATTGTTGATATCTAAAAGTGTTACCGCATCCTGGCTTACGCAGGTTCCGATAAACTCACTCAGTGCGCCGTAAATATCCACTTCACAGGATACCGGAATTCCCATGCCGGTCAGACGGCTGTTGACATAGCAGGGAACGAAGCCGAACTGTGTCTGGAATGCCGGCCAGCATTTGCCTGCAATCGCAACGTACTTGCGGTAGCCCCTGTGTTCCTCGACCCAGTCAAGAAGTGTGAGCTCATACTGAGCCAGTTTTGGTAAAATCTCCGGCTTTAAGTTGCCTTCGCCCAGTTCCTTCTCCATGTCCTTCATCACATCGGCGATTCTCGGATCATCTGCATGTTTATTGAACGCTTCAAATAAATCCAGCTCGGAGTTCTCCTCAATCTCCACACCCAGATTGTAAAGCTGTTTGATCGGGGCGTTGCAGGCCAGGAAATTAAGAGGACGCGGCCCAAAGCTTATGATCTTTAAGCTGGATAATCCAACCAGGGTTCTGGCAATCGGAAGGAATTCTTCGATCATATCCGCGCATTCCTCTGCCGTTCCTACCGGGTATTCCGGAATGTATGCCTTAATATTCCGCAGCCTTAAGTTATAGCTTGCATTTAACATACCACAGTAGGCATCACCGCGTCCCTGTGTTAAGTTGTCGCCGCTCTCCTCTGCTGCCGCGATGAACATGCTCGGTCCATCAAAATGCTTTGCAAGCAGCGTCTCGGAAATTTCCGGTCCAAAGTTGCCAAGGTAAACGACCAGTGCATTACAGCCTGCCGCCTTAACGTCCTCCAATGCCTGTACCATGTGAATCTCGCTCTCCACGATGCAGACCGGACATTCATAGATATTTTTCACATCGTATTTGGCTGCATAAGCCTCTACGAGCGCCTTTCTTCTGTTAACGGATAAGGATTCCGGGAAACAGTCCCTGCTGACCGCTACAATTCCTACTTTTACTTCTGGTATGTTGTTCATATGTATCTTCCTCCTGATTCTTTCTATTTATTTTTTTCTCTGTCTGCCTGTGCAGCCATCTCAAATGCTGAGGTTTTCGCCCTTCAGGCCGATATACGCATTCTCAGGGAGTCCGCCCTCTTCATGCCCGATCAGCCACTTGTTTCTTACAAAGAGCAGCTCATCCTCTTTGTTTTTGATCTCCAGCGGCTCCATATCCGTGTTGGTTCCCTTTGGCAGGACAACCACACACCGGAAGCCTCCGTCTTCCACGTGACAGGGTGCATAGTGAAGCGTGGTTCCGTAGACTTCAATTACAGTTCCCGCCGGCACCAGAAAGGCTTCCATCAGAGAAGTATCGTACGTGTAATCTGCCTCAATATCCTGTTGCTTTCCGATGATCAGGATTAAATCCGTCACCGCAATATTAATCTCGGAGTTTCTGTGGTATTCCACGGCGTTTAATTTCTTGTTGTGTCCGTTGCAGTAACCGATCTGAATCGGGAGCTCCCCATACACATTATTTTTGATGATCTCCGCCTCGGGAAGTGCTTCCAGTTCCGGAACTGACGGTACGTAGATCACATCGTCCGGGAGGGGAGTCCTCTCCATCTCTTTTAAAATCCCCTCTGTGTCTACACCGGTAATCACCTTTCCATAAGCCGAAAATGCTTTGTCTGAAATGTCCTTGATCTGCATTCCCATTTCACGCGTCCTCCTCTTCTTATAATGCCGCAAGCTTTTTATAGCTGTCCTTCAAGTCCCCGTAAAGCTCTTTGTAAAGTTCGTGGTATTTCTTGTATTTGCCGGCTGCATCCTGATCAGCATCTGTGCTCTGCGCCTCAGTAATCAGTTCATCACAGGCCGCCTCCACGCTTTCATAGATCCCGCATCCGACTCCCGCCAGAATCGCTACACCGAGCGCCGGTCCCTCCGTCTGTCTCACCGTATTCACGCTGCAGTCATACAGATCTGCCAGCATCTGTCTCCAGACAGGACTCTTACCGCCGCCGCCGCAGGCCATCATGCTGTCAACGTCGATGCCCATCTCCTTTAAGATGTCATTGCAGTCAGACAGCGAATAGGAAACACCCTCCATCACGGCGCGCAGCATATGTGCCTTCGTATGAATCGCAGAGAGTCCGAAGAACACGCCGCGGCAGTCCGGATCCAGATGGGGTGTCCTCTCTCCCATCAGATAGGGAAGATAAATCAGCTTATCACTGCCGACCGGTATCTGTGCAATATCACGGTTGATCAGGTCATAGACATCCACGCCCTCTCTCTCAGCCTCTTCCACATAATCCTGGCAGAAATTATCTTTAAACCACTTTAAGGAGAGACCGGCTGCCTGCGTAACGCCCATAACATGCCACGTCCCCGGAACTGCTGCGCAGCACGTGTGAACACGTCCCAGGGGATCGATCGTCACCTGACTGCTGTGAGCAAACACGACTCCTGACGTTCCAATCGTAGTAAATGCCGTCCCATCCTTTACCACTCCGGTACCGACAGCCGCAGCCGCATTATCACCCGCGCCTCCCACTACCTTTGTCCCGGTGGAAAGTCCCGTTTTCTCCGCAATATCCGGCAGAACCGTTCCCGTAACCTCACAGGACTCATAGACTTTGCCGAGAAGGCTCTTATCAATATTCAGCTTTTCCAGCACCTCGTCTGACCAGCAGCGGTTCGGCACATCGAGGAGCTGCATGCCGCTGGCATCCGACACCTCCGTTGCAAACACACCGGTCAGTATGTAACGGATATAATCCTTGGGAAGCAGGATGTGTTTACAACGCTCATAATTCTCCGGCTCGTGATTTCTCACCCATAAGATCTTTGCCGCCGTCCAGCCAGTCAGAGGCGGATTGGCCGTAATCTCAATCCAGCGCTCCCGCGGCATGATTTTAAGCATCTCTTCCACTTCTTCCCCGGTCCTCTGGTCACACCAGATAATGGAGGGGCGGATCACTTCCCCGTCTTCATCAAGCATGACGAGTCCGTGCATCTGACCCGAGATACCGACACCCTTTACCTCGTCCTTCTCAGCGCCGGCTCTTTTCACTACTTCTTCCACGGTGGCAATCACCGCATCCCGCCAGTCCTCCGGCTTCTGCTCCGCCCAGCCGTTATGAGGCTGATACAGCGGATACTCCCTCGAAGCCGACGCTATAATATTGCCTTTTTTATCGAACAGCACGGTCTTCGTTGCCGACGTCCCCACATCAATACCTATCAAATATTCCATTCGCTGCCTCCTTACCTGTTTCACGCAATTTGCCATAGCTTCATTATACCGTTTTTCACCGGATTACGTGAGCAGGAACTTGACCACATAATAGCACTTTCTTGCTCTTTTTTCAAATCTCCCTATCGTTTTCCCTCAGAACTCTCCCCGCGCTCCTCCTTCAGTTTTTTTCTGTATTCACTGGGCAGACAGCCATATCTTTTTGCAAATGCCTTCGCAAACGCCCTGCTGTCTGCAAACCCGTGATTCACCGCAATATCCCCCAGCTCGTGGTCCGTATGCACCATCTCCTTCACCGCATATTCCACCCTTAAATCCTGCAGATAATCGCGGTAGCTGATATTGGCATACCGTTTAAAAATTCTGGACAGATACGTGGGAGAAAAACCGAAGCGGTCCGCCACCTTCTCCAGGGAGAGAGGTTCGTCGTAATGATTTTTCATGTACTCCGTAATCTCCGACAGCTTCTCCAAATGGATCTTCTGCCGGATAATATCCGGCGCCTGCGCCTGATCCTTAAACTCCGTCAGAAGCAGATACTTTACAAATTCAAACAGCCCGCTCACCTTCAGCTCCCATGCATACGCCTTGTTCTCATATGTCCGGTACATCTCCATCACAAGCCCCATCAGCTTTTCATTCTGCTCTCCCGATCTTCTGGAAAATGAGAGGTACGGCTGTTCCTGCAAATATACTTCAAACGTCTGCACCGGAATCTGAAGAACCAGCGTCCGGTTGGGAAGCGGGGCGTCAATCGAATGGACTTCGTTGGAATTTACAATAATAAAATTCTTTTCACCGATCGAAAAATGCCTCTCCCCGAGATAAAAATCGATTTCTCCCTTCATAACAAGAAAAATCTCGATCGACCGGTGCCAGTGGCTGGCCCTCTTATACTTTCCCTCTCCGCCCTCAAAGAGAAACAGCTTAAACGGCAGATTATCATTCGGTATAATCATCTCATGGCTGGAATCCATCTCTTCTCCTTTATCACGTTCCCCGGACAGTCCTCAACTGAATTCGACAGAAAAAGCAGACCATGCACTGCATCCGTTGGCCTGCCTTTCCGGGTACTCTCTTATCTTTGTTCCAAAAGCTTTTTTAAACGTTCAATTTCCTGTTTTTGTTCCTCGATCTCCTGTTTTCGTTCCTCTATCTCTTGTTTCTGCTCTTTAATCTCCTGCTTCTGTGCCTCAATCTCCTGCTTCTGTCCCTCAATCTCCTGTTTCCGTTTCTCGATCTCCTGCTTCCGATCCTCGATCTCCTGCTTCCGATCCTCGATCTCCTGCTTCCGTTTCTCGATCTCCTGCTTCTGTCCCTCAATCTCCTGTTTCCGTTTCTCGATCTCCTGCTTCTGTCCTTCAATCTCCTGTTTCTGTTCCTCAATCATATACTGCACCGTATTTCTGTCCAAAATCTCCAATGCTTTTGAATACATGCCCACCAACTCCTCTGGTTTTACCTGAAATTGAGCCATCTCTTCGTAAATTTCACGGAAATCCGGGTATCGCTCTATGATCCGCATAATATCCTCCGGCCTGTCGGAACTTAAAAAGAGAAGCCAGGCTTCTATTTCTTCACCTAAATTGTAAGTGATTTCCCTGAAAACATCAAGAGCTACAAAGATATATTTTTGCAGTAAATTAAGCTCCAGTCCCGTATCAAACACCTGACTGGAACGATGGATATACTGCCCGGGGATTTTGTGAAATTCTGCGCCGCTGTTTTCAATCAAAACAATGGTATACACATTCCGAAGTTTTTTATAAGTAGATCCCCTTTCTTTTCTGCTTTTTATCCGGCTGTACTGCCTAAGCATCAGGTCCGAGGAATAACAGGCGGCACGCTCTCCCGGAAAAGCGTAGCCAATGCGTTGAATTTCAATATTTACTAATTCTCCGCTCTCAAGTTCAGCCAGAACATCCATAATCAGCAGAGAACCTTCCGCAGAAATCCGGTTGGATTCCGGGGATAAGACCTGCTTCACTGTCACTCTCTGCTTCATAATGCAGGAAAGCATGGCAGATAAACGATCACTGTGTACATCCGGATCAAAAATCAGTTTGAAGAAGGGATCATAGCTGATCTTCAGCCCCCGGCTTCCCATGGAAAAGCCGATTAGCTCTTCCCGGAATTCCCTCGTCAGGAGTTGAAATTCACCCCATATTTCCGGATTGCTCTTCAGCATACTTAACACCTGTTCTCTGCTTCTTTCCTCCAGCGGAAATGGCATTATTCCGGACGGTATGTTTAATGTCTCCCGCTCCTTCCCTCCTTTTCTTTCCTGCTTTTTCTGACTTGTCAGCATCTTATTTGATTTTACCTGTGCCATATGCATTCCCTCCCTGGATTTCTGCCTTTCAGCTATGAATGAATGGCCGATACGGCCATGACTGGTTTCGCAGCGCACTGTTCTGAGAACAGTTTGCCACCAATAAATAAACCGGTTAGAATTACACAGATGTGTATCCCCAATGAAGCAGAAGATATCTGCCTGAATATGTTTAGTATACTCTAATTTTATCTTATTTTCAAGTATTATTTACCATTATTTTATGTATTATTTTCAGTTTACAGCAAAGGGAAAACAAAATAACGCCGCCCTCACACAGGACTGTATAACGTTCCTGTGCGGGGCGGCGTAACTTTGTATTATATAATCGCGTTTCTTATTCCTCGTCAGAATAAACCGGTGCATCCTCATCCACCTGGGCCATATCCTGCATCTGAAGAGCCTTCATGCTCAGGCTGATCTTTCTGTCATCTTCATTAAAGTCAACAACCTTAGCCTCGATCTCCTGGCCGATGGATAATACATCAGACGGCTTATCTACATGATCTCTGGAAATCTGAGATACATGAAGCAGTGCATCTACGCCTGGCTCCAGCTCAACGAAAGCGCCGAAATCAGTCATACGTGCCACTCTGCCAACAACTACATTGCCTGCCGCATACTTCACAGCGGCATCCTTCCACGGATTGGTCTCCGGGAACTTTAAGCTTAATGCGATCTTATCACCGTTAATATCCTTGATTAAGACTCTCATCTTCTCGCCGGCTTTGAAAACCTTCTTCGGGCTTTCTACTCTTCCCCAGCTCATCTCGGAAATATGAAGTAAACCATCGGCGCCGCCAAGGTCGATGAATGCACCGAAATCGGTTACGTTCTTAATCGTTCCTTCTACGACATCTCCCGGATGGATTCTCTCAAATAATTCTTTCTGCATCTCGGCTCTTCTGGCAACCATAAGCTGCTTTCTGTCACCGATAATTCTTCTTCTCTTAGGATTGAACTCGGTAATTACGAATTCGATCTCCTGGTCTGCATACTTGGATAAATCCTTCTCGTATGTGTCGGATACCAGGCTTGCCGGAATGAAGACTCTGGCGCCTTCCACTACCACACTTAAACCGCCGTCAAGAACAGCAGCAACTTTTGCGGTAAGAACTTCATGGTTCTCAAACGCTTCTTCCAGTCTCTTGTTTCCTCTGTCAGCTGCCAGTCTCTTGTAAGATAACGCAACCTGGCCCTCGCCATCGTTTACCTTAATGACTTTTGCTTCCATCTCATCGCCAACAGATACAACAGTCGTGAGATCTAAATTCTGGTCATCCGTGTACTCATTACGCGGGATGATGCCGTCGGACTTGTAACCTATATTCAAGACGATTTCATCTTCTTTGACGTCGATGACTTTACCTGTGACGATCTCTCCTGTACGTATTGTTTTTAATGATTCCTCTAACATTTGTTCAAAACTTAACTCTGACATTAGTATGAACCTCCTCGATAATATGATTCGGGGTTGAAGCCCCGGCTGTAATACCTACGCTGCGCACAGAACTTACACATTCAGGATCTAAATCACCTAGTGTCTGGATATAGTAAGTGTTCTTACATTCCTTTTGGCATATCTCGTACAGCTTCTGGGTATTGGAACTCGTCTTCCCACCAACCACGATCATGGCGTCCACTTCTGAAGCTATCCGTCTTGCTTCCACCTGTCTCTCCTGTGTTGCATTGCAAATCGTATTTAAAACAAGTATATCATAACGCGTTTTAGAAAATTTTTCAACTAAATCTTGAAATTTCTTGTAATTAAATGTCGTCTGGGACACGATACACAGCTTTTCACCCTCTGAAAGCGGCAAATTGTCCACTTGGTCGGGTGTTTCCACCACTAAAGTATGATCATTTCCCCAGCCTTTAATACCCTGCACCTCCGGATGCGATTCATTTCCAATGATGATCAGACGTCTTCCCGCCTGATTCTGTTCCTGTGCGATCTTATGAATCTTCTTCACAAACGGACAGGTGGCGTCCACAATCTCGATTCCGTTTGCTTCCAGAATATCGTATACATGCTTTCCCACACCATGGGAACGGATGATGACGATTCCCTCGTGGAGTTCTTTCAGCTCCTCCTCGGATTCGATGACCCGTACGCCCTTTTCCTCCAAATCCTTTACCACCTCTTCGTTGTGGATGATCGGCCCGTAGGTATAAATCGGTTTCCCCGCGTGCCTGATCTGTTCATAAACCTTATCCACGGCGCGTTTAACGCCGAAACAGAAGCCCGCGGTCTTAGCAACAATCACTTCCATAACGTTTTGTCTCCTTAATTCTTCTGGCCGATCCCTTTTTCTGCCGCCAGCTTAAGTATCTCGCCGATTACCTCGTCAATCGTTAAATCGGAGGTATCAACTAAAACCGCATCCTCCGCCTGCTTAAGCGGGGAATTTTCTCTGTGCATATCGCGGTAATCTCTCTCCTCGATCTCCTTTTCGATCTCCTCTAAACTGCAGTGCTCGCCCTTTTCAGTCAGCTCGTCATAGCGGCGTTTTGCCCGCACCGCCGTACTTGCCGTCAGATAGATCTTTAGATCCGCCTCCGGAAGCACGCACGTTCCGATATCCCTGCCGTCCATGATCACATTCTCATTTCTGGCCAGTTCCTTCTGCAGCTCCACCAGCTTCTCGCGGACCGGTAAATAGACAGACGATGCGGAGGCCATCTGGCTGACCGCCTCTGTCCGGATCAGGCCGGACACATTTTCTCCGTTTAATATCACCTGCTGGGCTCCGTCCTCGTAGGAAATGGTGACGCCCACCTCTTTTACAGCCTCCGAGACCGTTTCTTCCTCATCCGGCCGGATTCCTCTTCGTATGAAATACAGCGCCATGGCCCGGTACATGGCACCGGTATCCACATAGACAAACCCCAGCTTTGCGGAAACTGCTCTGGCAATGGTACTCTTTCCTGCTCCCGCCGGGCCGTCGATCGCGATGTTGTAACTCTTCGACATAGTTGCCTCTCCTTTCATCTTAAGGGGTGTGCCCCGTTATCTCTTTTCCCCTGCCGCGGCCTCGCTCCCGGCCGTCCAGGCAGTGGACCATGCGATCTGGAGGTTGAAGCCTCCTGTCACCGCATCCAAATCAAGCACCTCCCCGGCAAAGTAAAGCCCGGGAACCAGCTTTGACTCCATGGTCGAGGGATTCACCTCTTTCACGGAAATGCCGCCCTGCGTAATGATGGCCTCGTTGTAATCGCGAAGCCCTGTAATCGTCAGTGTAAACGACTTCGTGGCGCTTATGATCTGCTTCCGTTCCTCCCTGGTGATTTCATTCACCTTCTTTTCCGGCAGGATTCCGCTCCGTTCCACCATAACCGGAACCAGCCTGGATGGGAAAAGGTTCACCAGCGAGTTCTTAAACTGCTTGTTGATCATCCCCTCAAATTCACGGAGCAGCCGCGCATCCAGCTGTTCCTCCGACAGTGCGGGTTTCAAGTCGATGACGAGAGAAAGCGGCCCTTTCTTCAGTTCCTTCACCGCATGGCTGCTGGCGCTTAAGAGCACCGGGCCGCTGACTCCGTAATGGGTGAAAAGCATCTCTCCGAACTCCCGGTAAATCACCTTTTTTCCGCGCATCACCGCCGCCTCGATATTCTTAAGGGAAAGCCCCTGCAGTTCCTTCACCACAGGTTCCTTCACCACAAACGGCACCAGGGCCGGCGACAGCTCCGTCACCGTGTGGCCAGCCTCTCTGGCGAACCGGTATCCGTCCCCGGTAGATCCCGTAGACGGATACGACAGACCTCCGCAGGCCACAATCACCGCATCCCCGTACACCTTAGTCTCTGCGCCGCCCTTTTTCAACAGAATCCCGCGGCACCGGCCTTCTTCCATCAGCAGATCCCTGACCTCGGAATGCAGATGGACCTCTGCGCCCAGCCTCTCCAGCGTTTTGGACAGCGCCTTAATCACATCCGAGGACTTGTCGGACACGGGAAACACCCGATTGCCCCTCTCTGTCTTCAGCGGGCAGCCCGCCTCTTCCAGGAGTGCCATCATATCAAAATTATTAAATCCATAAAAGCTGCTGTAAAGGAATTTGGAATTAGTCACCACATTCCGGAACAGATCCTCTGTGTCACAGGCATTGGTCACATTGCAGCGCCCCTTGCCCGTGATAAAGACCTTTTTCCCCAGCTTTTCATTTTTTTCAAAAATATGGACGGTGCCGCCATTCCTGGCTGCTGCAATTCCTGCCAGCATCCCCGCAGCGCCGCCGCCCACAATGATTACTGTTTTCATCTTCTGCCTCCTGCTCTCTATTAATTTACACTAAAAGGCAGGAAAACACAAGTGTTCCCTTTTATTTCACAGGATTATGACTGCTGACAGTTACAGTGTACGCCCTGTAATCTGCGGCTATTTCCTGCCGCACTGTTTAACCCGTTCCTCCAGGGCGTCAACCACCGTCCTTAAAACCTTCACCCGGGCATAATACTTGCTGTTGCCTTCCACCACGACCCACGGTGCGTACGTTGTGGAGGTACGCACCAGCATCTCGTTGACAGCGGTCTCGTACTCATCCCACTTTTCCCGGTTTCTCCAGTCCTCATCCGTAATCTTCCACTGCTTCGCCGGATTCTCCTGGCGTTCCTTAAAACGGCGTTCCTGCTCGTCCTTGTCGATATGGAGCCAGAACTTTATGACTACGGCTCCGGCATTTGCCATGTGGGCCTCCATCTCATTGATCTCCTGATAAGCCCTCTTCCAGTCCGCCTCCGAGCAGAACCCCTCGATCCGTTCCACCATAACGCGTCCGTACCACGTCCGGTCGAAGATGGCGATATGGCCCGCCTTCGGAACGTTGTTCCAGAACCGCCAGAGATAATGGTGCACCTTCTCGATATCATTCGGGGAGGCGGTCGGATTTACACGGTATCCCCGGGGATCCAAATGGCTGGTGAGCCGTTTGATGGCACCGCCCTTTCCGCCTGCATCCCAGCCCTCAAACCCCAGGACCACCGGAATTCTCAGGCGGTAAATCTCGCTGTGCAGAAACTCCAGACGCTTCTGAAGGCGGTCGATCTCCTTTTTATACTCTTCTTTTGTCAGAGTCTTTGTCAGATCCACACCCGAAAGCACACCGTTTAAATACTTGTCTTCCTTCACCGGAGGATTTTTAGGTGTTTCCGGCTTCGGAGCCTCTTTTTCTCTCAAAGCCGCCTCGAAACGGTCCGCCACAAGCGTCATGATCTTGGCCGCGGCGTAATCCTTGTCCGTCGCCTCAATGATAGACCAAGGCGCGCGCTCCGTGTCGGTCTTTTGAAGCATCTCCTCGTTGATCTCCAGATAACGGCCGTATTCCTTATTTCTCCTCCAGTCATCCTTTGTCACACGCCAGGACGTCTCCTTAGAATCCTCCAGCTTTTTGAAGCGTTTCTTCTGCTCTTCCTGGGAAATATAGAGGAACAGCTTGATAATTACCATTCCGCCGTCATCCAGCTGGCGCTCGAACGACAGGATATCCTGAAACGCCTCCGGCAGATTCTTCTCCCTGATCTGACCGTCAAACCGCTCGATCGTCACCTGACGGTACCAGCTGCGGTCAAAGATGGCGATCCGGCCGTCGGCCGGCGTCTTGGTCCAGAATCTCCACAGGAACGGGCGCAGCTGTTCTTCCTCGGTGGCCTTGCTGTTGGCAAAGACCTCGAATCCTCTGGGATCCAGCGCCTGGATCAGCCGGTTGATCTGCGTTCCTTTTCCGGCTGCACCCATGCCTTCGAACACAATCATGACGGGAATTCCCGCCGTTCTCAGTTCCCGCTGTAAAAGGCCCAGTCTTTCGCTCTGCTCTCCGATGACCTGCTTATACGTATCTTTATCCATTTTCTTTGATAAATCAATTTTTTCCAGCATAACCCGTTCCTCCTTCAATCCATCTTATCCAGCCGCCGGAGACTTCACCTCTTAAGCTTCTGTTTTCTCAAATACCCCGGATGCTTCTTTTACGGCCTCACTTAAGCTTCCGTCTTTTCGAATACCTTTGCAATATCCTTCATAACCTCACTCACCTTTATCATCTGCGGACATTCCTTCTCACAGTGATGGCAGGAGCGGCAGTCACCGGCCTTCTTTTCCAGCGCAGCGTACGCCTCCTTTGCCTCTTCTTCCCGATGGGCGGCCGTCATGTTGTACAGGGAGAATATCTGCGGAATATCCAGTCCAAAAGGACACGGCATACAGTATCTGCAGCCGGTACAGCCCACTAAAGCCATGGAATCAAAGACGCGTTTTGCTTCCTTCACCACTTCTTTGTCCCGCTCCGCAGCCATGCCCACGCTGCTTCTCTTCGCATACTCCAGATTCTCCTCCACCTGCTTTTCATCGCTCATTCCGCTGAGCAGCAGACTGACCTCCGGCTGGTCCCAAAGGAAATCCAGCGCATATTCCACAGGAGACTTATCCTCCGGAAATACCTTTTTCAGATGGGGCGCCGGATTGGCCAGCCTGCCGCCCAGTAAAGGCTCCATGATCACAACTCCAAGACCTTTGGAAGCGGCATACTTTAATCCTTTTCTTCCTGCCTGATGATCAATGTCCACGTAATTATACTGAATCTGGCAGAAATCCCATCCATCATAATAATCTATGATATCCTGAAATACCTCATATGAATCATGGAAGGAAAATCCAAGATAACGGATTTTTCCAGCCTCTCTTGCTTTTTCCATCCGTTTCACCAGTTCGAATGGTTTTACCTTATCCTCCATGCGTTCGCCGCTCAGTGCATGAAGCAGATAAAAATCGATATGATCCGTATTCAGCTTCTCCAGCTGCTCGTCCAGCAGTGTCTCAAAATCCTCCGCCTTTTCCAGCTTCCATACAGGACATTTGGTTGCAAGATACGTTTTCTCCCTGTAGCCGTCAGCCAGCGCTTTTCCCACGATCTTCTCGCTCTCTCCCTGGTGGTATGGATAAGCGGTGTCGATATAATTCACGCCCTCATCGATGGCATGACGGATCATGGCAATGGCGCGTTCCTCATCCACCGTCTCGTCATGAAAAATCGGCAATCTCATCGTTCCAAACCCCAGTGCCGACACTTGAATTCCTGTCTTTCCAAAATTACGATACTGCATCTTAGTCCTCCCTGATGTATAATATTTTTGTTCTATTTTACCACATATTTCCTGCATTCTAAAGTATTTTCTGAATGTAACCGGATATTTCCCCGTACCGGTTGTAAAACAGTTACATTTCTGGTAAAATAGGGTATCAACAAAAGAAAGAGGTGACTGTTATGAAAAAATACGTTTGTGAGCCATGCGGATACATATATGATCCGGCGGCAGGTGATCCGGATAACGGAATCGATCCAGGCACAGCTTTTGAAGATCTTCCGGAGGATTGGGTATGTCCGCTCTGCGGTATGGGAAAAGATGTATTTGTCCCGGAAGATTAAATATTCCATGTAAGACGACAGAAAACCGGTCCGCACAGGCGCTTAAGCCATCGTGCGGACCGGTTTTTCTGTCCGGATATTCCGGATATATGAATACTTAAATTTCGGTTGAGATGAAGATATCGTAGATTGCCCTGATGGCCGCTTCAAAGTCTGCATTCTTAACGCCGATGATGATGTTTAACTCGCTGGAGCCCTGGTCGATCATCTTCACGTTGACGCGGGCGTGGGCCAGCGCGGAGAAGATTCTTCCCGCCGTACCTCTCGTAGCCTTCATGCCGCGTCCCACGACAGCGATTAATGCCAGATCGGATTCCAGTTCCACATAATCGGGCTCGACTGCACGGTGGATCCCCGCAATCACGGACTGTTCGTATTCCTCAAATTCAGACTGATGGACAAATACGGTCATGGTATCGATTCCCGACGGCATATGCTCGAAGGAGATGCCGTATTTTTCAAATACCTCCAGAACCTTGCGGCCAAACCCTACCTCGGCGTTCATCATGGCTTTCTCAATGTTGATGGAGCAGAAGCCCTTCTTGCCGGCAACTCCCGTTATGGTATAACGCGGCTTACGGCAGGTGCTCTCCACGATCAGAGTGCCCTTCTCCTCCGGCCTGTTGGTGTTGCGGATATTAATCGGAATTCCCTCTTTTCTGACCGGGAAGATGGCGTCCTCATGCAGGACACTGGCTCCCATATAGGCCAGCTCGCGAAGCTCCCTGTATGTAATCGTCTCAATAACCTCGGGATCAGCGATGATGCGGGGATCAGCTACGAGGAAACCGGAGACATCGGTCCAGTTTTCATACATGTCGGCATGAATGGCTTTTGCCACAATGGAACCGGTGACATCGGATCCGCCTCTGGAGAAAGTACGGATACTGCCGTCGTGAGTGGCTCCGTAGAATCCCGGAATCACCGCGCGTTCCACGTGCTCTAAGCGTTCTCCCAGCTCACGGTTGGTAGTTTCCGCCTCGAAGCTGCCGTCTTCGTCGAAAAAGATGACCTCAGCCGCATCAATGAACTCGTAGCCTAAATAGCTGGCCATGACAATGCCGTTTAAGTACTCTCCTCTGGATGCCGCGTAATCACGGCCGGCCTTCTTTAAGAAATTTTCCTCAATGGTCTCGAATTCATGATCCAGATTTAAATTTAAATCCAGCCCGTCGATAATCTCTACGTAGCGGCTCTTAATCTTCTCCAGAATCTTTTTGTAGCTTTTTCCCTCTGCCGCCGCATCGTAGCACTGATACAGCATATCCGTAACCTTTTCGTCCTTGTCGTTTCTCTTGCCCGGCGCTGACGGTACCACATAGCGTCTGCTCTTATCGGATCGTATGATGTCCCCAACCTTCTTAAACTGTCTTGCACTGGCCAGAGAACTGCCGCCGAATTTCACAACCTTTTTCATGTCTTCTTTCTCCTCTGTCACATATCCATAAAATCAATTTTATTTAACGGAAATAATATCGTACTTGCAGGAAGCTGTCAAGTATTTTGTAAAACGGCTTTTTCCGCCTCCTGACGGGCCGCCAGCCGTTTATGCTGCTTCAGCCAGCCGCCTGACGCCATGCGCCCGGCGTAGATAACGCCCCTCACAGCCCAGTCCAGAACCATGGCAATCCAGACTCCGATCAGCCCCATGCCGAGGTACCGGCCCAGAACGAAGCTCATGGCGATCCTGCACAGAAGCATGGACATAATGGTGATGCACATGGCAAATGTTACATCATCTGCCGCACGCAGCGCATTGGGCAGTGCAAAGGAAGGCGCCCAGATCAGCACACAGCATAACCCATGAAGCGTGCAGATGATTCTCGCCAGCTCTGCCGTCTGCTCCGATACGTGATAGAGGCCGATGATATGCGGCAGAAATACCAGCATCGGAAAACAGATGAGAAAATGGGCTCCCATAATGAGAAAAATAAAGTTCTTCGCATACCGTTTCGCCTCCCGGTACCGCTTTGCACCCACGGCCTGCCCTACCACCGTGATCATGGCCAGAGAAATGGCGCTGCCGGGAATCACCTGAAAGGAGCAGATGGTACCCGCCACCGCATTGGCGGCAATGGATGTCGTACCAAAGCTGGAGACCAGCCCCGCCACGAGAAGCTTACCGCCCTGAAAGAGACCGTTTTCCACTCCCATGGGAACCCCGATCCCCATGATCCGCCGGATAACAGCCGGATGAAAGCCCAGATGAAAGTTCTTATCGATGTGAAGCGGAAGCTTCGGATTGCGGATCACCCACACCAGAATGACCGCCGCAGTGATCCGTGACAGCAGCGTGGAGATTCCGGCCCCTGCCACCTCCAGATGAAAGCCATAGATCAGAATTGCATTCCCCGCAATGTTAATGGCGTTCATCAGCATGGAGACCTTCATGGATATCCCGGAATTCCCCATGGAACGGCAGATGGCCGCCGACCCGTTATATACCGCCAGAAACGGGAAAGACAGTGCCGTCAGATAGTAGTATGTCCTGGCATAATTCATAACGGACGGTTCGATCGTTCCGTATATCGTCCGCAGAATCTGATAGTTGAACAGTAAGGACAACACCATTAAAACCGATGAAAATATCAGAACCACAAAAATCAGCTGATTGGAGGCTTTCAGCGCCTCGTCCCGGTTTTCATCCCCCAGTTCCTGTGCCGCTATGACAGCGCCTCCGGTAGCCATGGCTGTAAACACGTTAATCAGCAGAATATTGAGTGTATCCACAAGGGAAATCCCCGAAACCGCAGTCTCTCCCACTCCGGCCACCATGATCGTATCCGCCATTCCCACTAAAACGGCGAGAAACTGTTCAATGATCAGCGGCAGGATCAGACGCCTGATGGCCGTCTTCGAAAATATCGGTGCTTCTTCCATCTCTCTCTCCCTTTTGTATCCTTCCAGCCGGCTTCTTCTGATCGGTCAGAAGCATCCGGAGAATTCGTCTGTTAGCCGCGTCGTTTTGTTCGTCTGACGCGGACATTTGTCCTGAAAAAAATTCGTCCCGATCCGCTTCTCCACAGATATCCACCCCCAGAATCCGGCGGCTGTCCAGGATGCGGTACGCCCTCTCCAGCAGCTCCAGCGTCATGGTGCCCTGATCCCAGTCTGTCACCACTTCTTCCCGCCCGAACGCGTCCTTGTCGATGGACAGATACACGGCCTCCGATGCCTCCGCTTCAAGGATTCCCAGCCATGTGTCACCTGCCTCCGCCATGCTTTCCGAAATGATCCGCACACGGCCGGCATAGTCCGGTTCTGCGGTATCTGCCAGTGAATCCGCGACACCGATCAGAACCACATTTTTGAGGAACGGCAGGGCGTCCAGAGCCTCTTTGATCCAGCAGCCGCAGGACAGAAGTCCGGCGAACATGGACGGCTTCATATCCGTATGATGATCGAACACCACCAGAGTAAACGGCTCCCGGATATGTTTCATCAGCAGATAGCTTAAGTAGTGGAAATTGCCTCCGTCTATAAAATGAATCCAGCCTTCCAGCCCGCTGATCCGCGCATCAATCTCCTCCATGGAAGTCTCATCACAGAATCCGTTGACCCCGGACAAATCCGAACAGTCAATCCATTCACAGTCCCTGTCTTTATAGAAGCTTTGCCTTTCATACACTCCTGAAAAATTCAGCACTGAAACTGATTTCATCGCTCTTTTCTCCTGGTTTTTCTCTTCTTTCAGGCGCTACTGAGCGCCCAGTTTTTCCATCTCATCGTTGACAGAAGACTCGCAGGAGCGCATGGCCCCGATCGTCTTTTCAAACAGCTCCTCCAGCGTCCAGCCGAGCCTCTCGGCCCCCTGTGCAATCACGTCACGGGAACAGCCGGCCGCGAACCGTTTATCCTTATATTTCTTCTTTAAACTGGAGACCTCCATATCCATCACGCTCTTTGACGGACGCATTCTGGCGGCGGCTCCGATCAGGCCTGTGAGTTCGTCTGACGCGAACAGTACCTTCTCCATCTCATGCTCCGGTTCCACATCGGAGACGAGTCCGTAACCGTGGCTCACAACCGCGTGAACAAGCTCCGGTTCTGCCTGGACCTCTGCCAGAAGTTCCGGCGCCTTTCTGCAGTGCTCCTCCGGGTAGTTTTCAAAATCCACATCGTGAAGGAGTCCGGCAATTCCCCAGAAATCCTCATCTTCCCCGTATCCCAGTTCCCTGGCGTACCAGCGCATGGTGCCTTCCACCGTAAGTCCGTGAAGGATATGGAAGGACTCCTTATTGTATTTCATAAGAAGGGAAAGCGCCTGGTCTCTCGTTACATTAGTTTTCATATTTCTGTCACTCCTCTGTCATTTGATTACGATTCAGCTGTGTAATATTGATGCTGCCATCCATCATATCACTGCTGATTTCCGATATCAAGCTTGAAATGCCGCTTTCTCCCGCTACTTTAATCCCATGCTTCTTAAGAAGCCGCGCCGTCACCCCGTCTCCGGCAGTCTTTACGCCGGAAAAGGTGCCGTCGTAGATCACCCCGCTGCCGCAGGAGGGGCTGCGTTCCTTTAAAATGGCGTACCGGCAGCCATACAGCTTCGCGATCTGAAGGGCTTCCTCCCCTCCTTTTTCGAAATATTCCGTGACATCGCAGCCCTTCCGGTTCATCACGCGGACCTGCCCGCCGTCCCGCCGGCATTCGGCTGGTTCCCTGGGGGTCCCCAGCCCTCCCATCTGCTCCGGACAAACCGGAATCAGCTCATACTCTTTTAACAGCTCCAGCACCTCATCACGCCGGCCGTTCTTTCCGTCATAGCGGCAGTTTACGCCCAGCAGACAGGCGCTGACCAGAATTCTTATATTTTTCTTATCCATCAAAAAGCCTCCGTTCCTTATCCTCACCGGTTCCCTGCATCACTTTTTGGGGGCAGTAATAACCGGTTTTCATCATGTCCCGCATCTTCCATCATGGAATCCATATAGCTGCCGAAAAAGAGCTCTGCTCCTTTTTCTTTCCAAAGCTTCCAGCCAGGTGTATCTGCAATTTCCTTTTCCGGCTTTGTCATACCGGCAAAGTAATTCCGGTTCATCTCCACGGCCAGTTCCGTCATCTGCCCCCGCTCTTCCTCTGATACACTCAGTGCTTCCAGCTCCTTCTTCATCTTTTTTCGCGTGCACTCGTCAAAATATGCCTGGGACAGTTCTTCGAAATTCTCAAAATCCCCGGCAATACCGGTTTTTTCCCGATCCCATCGCCCGACATGCACCTTCCGGGTTTCATACGATGTGCTTCCATCTGAACCAACGGTTAAAACACCATACCGGTTCGGGGCCACGGTAAGGGAGCCGGTTGCAATGTCATAGAGCCCTCCGTTCTCCGCAATATGCTGGATATGGACATGGCCGCTTACGTTTAGAACCACCCCATGGCCTTTCAGAAGGCGCTCCAGCTCCTCGTGATTGTCCAACAGGAATCCCCGAGACAAAAGCTTATTCTGTGCCAGAACATTCTGATGGGTCACCGTGATCACGGCTGCACCTGCCTCCTCCGCGCGTTCCATCTGCCGCTCTGCCCACTGAAGCGTAGAATCCTTTATACGCCCGGGCGCATCCTCCGTATTGGCATCAAGCAGCAGAATCCAGACCCGTTCCGACAGCTGATACAGAAAGCTGAGGGAATCTCCATCCGTTTCCGCCGCATCCCGGTAACCAAGCTGTTTATAAAGATCGCGGAATTCCACGCCGTTCACCCGCTCCGTCCTTGTTACCGTCTCTGCCTCAAAACTGGCGGCAAAGGGATAGCTGATATCATGATTTCCAGGCAGCACAAGGACTGGGATCCCCTGTTCCTGAAGACAGGACAGTTTTTCTGCCAGTTCCTCATGGCTCGCCTTCTCTCCGTTAAAGCTGAGATCACCGCTTAAGATTACCGCATCCGGGCGAAGCTTTGCCATATCCGTCACAAAGGCGTCTACGATCTCCGGAGCATACTGGACCAGCTTTCCGTCTCCGTTGGCAGCCATTCTCATAAAACCGGTTCCGTAGTCGGTAAGCTCCGGCGATAAATAATGCAGATCTGTGGCAGTTACGATTGTGAAAGAAGAAGTCTCTTTCTCCGCCGACGGTCTGCTGCTTCCACAGCCTGCAAGCGCGGCACAGAGAAAGGACAGAACTACAATCTGTGTTTTTTTAATCATAGGCATACCCACCAGTCTATCATAATTTTGCTTTTCAAACAGCTTTATTATATCAAACCTGTATTCACGGCACAAGCTTGTAAAAGCTGCAGCGCTGCCTTATAATGAAATCTGCAGCTTCATACAACCGTCTCAGAGGATATGTAAAATCATGAAAAAGAAACACAGCCCGTTTTTTACTAAATCTAAAATGAAACATCTGATTTCTGATGCCGGACACAGTCTGCCAGGAATATTTCTTTGTGCCCTCTTTCTGTGCATCATGACTGCCGTCACCGGAAAAGTATGCCCTGCCCGGCTTTTACTGGGAATTCCATGCCCCGGATGCGGCCTTACACGAGCCGCAGTTCTGCTGTTAAAAGGGGATTTCCGCGGCAGCCTTCTGTCCAACCCATTTCTCCTGCCGCTGCTGGCCGGAGGACTTTTATTTTTGTATGAACATTACATCCTTGAAAGAAAAGCGCGCCTGTTTTCCGCCTGCATAGCCGTCTGCATCTTCCTTATGGTGGTTTTTTACCTCATCCGCATGAAATATTGGTTTCCCAACCGCCCGCCCATGATCTATGAGCCCCAGAACCTGCTGCACCTGCTTTTTACAGCCCTGAAATCCCGTATCTGCCCACGTTCCGCATGAAGCGCCGTTTCCCTCCCCCGGTCTGTCGAATAAAAGGAATAGACAAATTTCGGCATTATATGATATAATTTTAACGATAGCTGTCATAAATTACAGGAGGTACTGAGTATGGAAAACAACACAATGATGACAGACCCTAATAAGGCTGTCATGACCATGGGGGAATGGCTGATCACGTTAATCGTTCTGGCTATCCCATGTGTCAATGTAATCATGTATTTTGTCTGGGCATTTGGCAATGGAAATGAGAACAGGAAGAATTTCTGCCGCGCCGGACTGATCGTTATGGCAATAGGTATCGTGCTGTCACTTGTCTTATACGCTGTAGTCGGCGCAGGCCTGGCTGCTGCACTGAGTGCAGGCTATTAAGTTTCATCAGACCGCATCACCAAATAAGGGGCTGCCGCACCAATGATTGTTCAATCATCCGGGCGGCAGCCCCTTTTGTTTTATCCTCTCTATTGCGTCAGCCTCTCTTTTGCATCACCGTATCAATGATTCCATACGCCTTTGCCTCTTCTGCACTCATGAAGTGATCCCGCTCCGTATCCCGCCATATCTCCTCCTCTGTTCTCCCCGTATTTTCCGCCAGAATCCGGTTCAGCCTTCTCTTATCCCGCTGCAGCTTCTCGGAATAGATCTGGATGTCCGTCGCTTTTCCTCCGATCTTCTCCACGGCCGGCTGGTGTATCATAATCTCAGCATTGGGAAGCGCAAACCGTTTTCCCTTCGTACCTCCGGCCAGCAAAAATGCGCCGAAACTGGCTGCCAGCCCGATACAGATTGTCGATACGTCACACCGGATATAACGCATCGTATCGTATATTGCCAGACCGGCCGTTATGGAACCGCCGGGACTGTTAATATAGAAAGAAATGTCCTTCGATGGATCCTCGGCCTCCAGAAACAGCATCTGTGCCACCGCCAGCCTGGCCGTCTCATCGTTTACTTCTTCGCCCAAAAAGATAATTCTGTCTTTCAGCAGGCGTGAAAAGAGGTCGTAACTGCGTTCCCCTTTCGACGTCGTCTCGATCACATTCGGTACCAGACTCATGCCGCGCACCTCCAGAGATCCGTTCTCGTACGGCAGGCGGTATTTCCTGCCTTCTTCTGTTTTGTCTGTTCACGCAGCGGCGTAAAATGCTTTCGCTCCCGGTAGGCCATCGGCGTACAGCCGTAAACCCGCTGAAACGCCAGGGTAAACGCCTGCTGGGACTGATAATCCGCCTCACAGGATATTTCAACGATTGTCTTATCCGTTTCCACCAGCTTTCTGGCTGCTTCCGTCAGCCTCCGTTCCATGATATAGCGGTGAATGGTACAGCCTGTTACCTCTGAAAATATCCGGTTCAAATAAAAACGGGAATATCCCGTATGCGCTTCCATTGCCTCCAGACTCAGACTTTCCCCGGATTCCATCTTTTTCTCAACAGAATCCAGAATTTCTTTTACAATTCTGTTTTTTCCATCCATATATGAATGCACCTCCTGATTTGATCCAATACAAAACCAGTTTTCCAATGGAAAAACAGTTCTGTTTTCTCCCATTATAGCAGGCAGTTTTCCCCCTGTCTTAATAAAAAATGATGTTTTCGCTAAAAATTCATTCATCCGGTTATACTATAATACAATCGACCACGTTACAGTTCACGGGCTGTGAGGCGCCGGGCGGGCCGTGAACTGTAACTCGACCGCTTAATTCATACTAAGTTCGTATAAAAATACAATGACATTTTGCCGATTTTGTAGTATACTTCTTACGAAATTATAAGTGTGAGATTATGACGAAAGGATGGCTTCATTATGTACTGTGTAAAAAATATTAAAGATGACCTGTTTTGGGTCGGCGGAAGCGACCGAAGGCTCGCCCTGTTTGAGAACGCATACCCCATACCAAACGGGATCTCCTATAATTCTTATCTTCTGTTAGATGAAAAAACCGTTCTCTTCGACACGGTCGACCGGGCAATCACCGGGCAGTTTTTGGAAAATGTGGAATCCGTTCTGGCCGGAAGAACGCTGGACTATGTGATTGTCAATCACATGGAACCGGACCACTGCGCCACACTGGGTGAGCTGATCAGACGATATCCTGGCATCTCCGTGGTCTGCAACGCGAAGACGATTCCGATCATCAAACAGTTCTATGAATTTGATATCGATACCAGAGCCGTGATCGTGAAAGAAAACGACACCTTCTGTTCCGGCAGACATACCTTCACCTTCCTGATGGCCCCTATGGTACACTGGCCGGAGGTCATGGTGACGTATGACACCACGGACAAGATCCTTTTCTCCGCAGATGCCTTCGGTACCTTCGGCGCCATGAACGGCAACTTATTTGCGGATGAACTCTATTTCGAGCGTGACTGGCTGGCAGACGCCAGAAGATACTATACCAACATCGTCGGCAAATACGGCGCATCGGTTCAGACGCTGCTTAAGAAGGCGGCCGCACTGGACATCGAAGTCCTCTGCCCGCTTCATGGTCCCGTCTGGAGATCCGACATCGCATGGTACGTGGACAAGTATTTAACCTGGAGCAGCTATGAGCCGGAAGAGAAAGCCGTCATGATCGCATACGGTTCCATCTACGGCAACACGGAAAATGCAGCGAATATTCTGGCCTGCCGGCTGGCAGACCGCGGTGTGAAGAACATCGTCATGTACGACGTCTCCTCCACGCATCCATCCGTCATCATCTCCGAGGCCTTCCGCTGCAGCCACCTCATATTCGCTTCCGCAACGTATAACGGCGGCATCTTCAGCTGTATGGAGCACCTGCTCCTCGATTTAAAGGCTCACAATCTTCAGAACCGCACCGTGGCACTCCTGGAAAATGGTTCCTGGGGCGTAACAGCCGGACGTAAGATGGGGGAGATCATCTCCGAGATGAAGAACATGACCATACTCGATGAAACCATCACGATCAAATCCTCCTTAAAGGAAGACCAGATGGCGGAACTCGGCGCTCTGGCAAATATAATTGTAGATTCCATGAACTAGCGGGTCCGGTTTGACGGACTCTCCTGACAATATTTTTAAAGCCCTGTCCGGAACTGCGTGGTCTGACACGCCTTCCCGGACAGGGCTTTAAAAGTATAAAAGTAAATTCACCAGCCAGACCACCTCAGTAAAAAACATCCTTCCATCCCGATCCGTCAGCACGGCCTTTGTACCGCGGAACCGGTAATGATGCGGCCGTCTATCGGTTATCAGCCGCTAATCATTCGCGTATGTCTGCACTTATAAGCCTTCACAGCCTCTTCCAGCTTCTCTAAAAAGGCTTCCTCTCCAAACGTATTGAGCTTAAAGAACATGGCCTGGCTTCCCCCGGATGTGATGGCGGTCAGCCTGAGTTCCCCTTCATATTCCAGGATCGTCACATTCAGGCTGACGCGGTTGCCTCCCATATAGCTGTACCTCTCATATACCATCGTACAGCACCGCACGCCGTTGATTTCCTCCTCATGTTCGTCCTCGAACGATGCAGATACACTGCCGTTTAAAATTTCATTTTTTAGATATTTTTTGAAATGATCCAGATTCCCTGTTAAGTCAGCTTCAAATTTTGCCATGTATCTCACTCCCTTCTGCCGCAGCCGGCGTATCATCATAGACCGCGAACGGTATCCACTCCACCGGCTCTCCTCTGTTCTGAATGGCGTCTGCAAAAGCTTCCACTTCTTCTTTCGAATTCTTTAAGAGTCCAAATTCTCCCGGTTTCAGTTTGAACCGTTTCATCAGTTCCTTCTGAAGGGAATTGCACAGGTATGTATGAAAACCTGAGATATCCCATCCAAGAATATCAAAGCCGAGAAAATGACGTTCTGCGGTCCGAGACGCTACATTTTTAGGGATTATCCTGTCCTCCATGGAAGGCAGATGTGCCTCTTCCAGCGCAATCCCGATCAGACGGTATCCCCGGTCCACTCCCTTTTGTTTAGAAAAATAACGCCTGTATATTTCGTCTGCATCCTGTTTGGACACGAACCGGCTGTCCGTATCCAGCCGGTCCTCCCCAAGCAGCCGCAGGGTTTCTTCTGAAAAATCTATAAATTCCCTTTTCTCCAGTCCCAGCCGCTTCCGGTATTCCTCTTTTTGCCTTTCATCATTGGTCATGCAGGAAAATGGCTGCGGCTCCACATCACAGATGCAGCTGCTGGCAGTCAGAATCCATTGGGAAAAATCCTTTAGAAATTCCGGACACCGGCAGGGACGTATAATATAATAGCCGTAATCTACATACATTTTTTGTGTCCTTCCTTTTTTGGCTCTATTCTACCAGATATCATTTTTCCATGTCTTTCATTTTCCTTAATATTTACGCTATAACATTTGTCATATAAGTGAAGGAAATCTTTCTTTTTCCGGCTGGCGTTTATGACTATGGGGAAGAAGAGAGGTGGCGGGATTGGGTCTCTGATGATGAAAAAGGGGTTGTCCAGAAAATGTAATTCAGCAGCAGTCCACAAATAAGTATTTTAAAAGGGTGTCGCAAAATCATCAAAACAGATGATTGAGCGGCACCCTCAATTTTAATGAACAGATTACTCCTGCCATGGCTGCGTCAAGTCAATAATACCCTTTCCTCCATTTCAAATACCACTCAGGGGTATTCTTTGACAGTCTGACAATCTCCCCGCATTTATAGACAGCAAACCGGCGAAATTCATTTATGTTATCATATAGTGCGGCCAAGTCACACAGACCAATAACTTCGTGAAGATTTCTAAAGCTTTCTCCGAATCTTTTCTCAACATCCCTGTCTGGTATCCCATGACCACCCATTTTCACTCGCTCTGCAATTCTCTGCTTCGCGATCTCTGGAGAATCCACTCCAACATAGTGTAATTCTATCCCAATTGCTTTGCCCTGTGTATTGTTCGCAGTATAGTAAGTCCGCACAGAGTAGTCTCCTGATTAAATGTAATCCCTTCCTGTAAGTAAGAATTCAATCGTTCAATTGCAATTCTGCCTGCCTTCATTAAATCCGCAGTATTTCTCCAATCTCCAAATTCTCTTAATATTTCATCGGTATTGATCCGCGGCATCGTATCCTGATAATGTGTTGTCCTGTATAAAGTTGATTTTCCTGCCCCATTAACGCCGGCATACAAAATGTATTTTTTCATTTAGAACCTCTTTTGGGCTATTACTTTCTTTTGCTTTCTCTGCAAAATAAAATCACTTAGCATAGAAAAAAAATCCTGCTCTTCTTCTGTCTCTGCATTTAAAACCAGTTCCATGGTTTCGTCTATATCCATATCTTTACATTCCTCATATAATTTTCTGGCAGCTTCAGCCTTCGACATAAAACTTTCCTCCTTTTTCTTCTAAAAATATATAGAAGTAACGCTGAAAGTCGAATTTAACGACCTTTCAGCCCGCACCACCAGATTTGGCAGTGATATCCACTTAGGTTCTGTATTTCACTCAATCCACGCCACCACGCAGGCGGTGAACCGAAAGTATCTCATGTCATTAAACCATATATTATTACAACTGTAACATTTATTATACAGGAAAACGTTTTAAATGAAAAGACAGAAAGCGCATTTTCTTCACGTCTGTGTTTTGCCAGACAGTTCTTTCACTCCAAATGCCATGTTCATAAGATGCATACACCGCTTGTATATCCCTTTCTAAAATGATATACTGGTAACTGCTCAGCAACACATCTCCAAAGCTGAGCGTATACCTTAAAACGGCCCTAACAGGCGTATTCCGGTACAAATCACAGAAGCTTTTTGATAAGGGTGAGAATGATGTGCAGAAATAAAAAGAAAAACAACGATGTATCGCTCCATGCAAAGCCGGCAGAATCAGTGACCTTTGCATGGAGTAGCTGCAGTCGCTGATCAAGTACGGCTTTGCTGCCTGCCAATACCAAAACAGGGAGTGAAGCGCTATGAAATATATCAATGCGGCCGCGGTTCTTCCCGCCTCGCTGGTGGAAGAGCTGCAAAATTACGTTCAGTCCGGATATCTCTATGTTCCGGCCAGAGAGGGCCAGCACAGGGCCTGGGGCGAACGGAACGGAGGCCGGGAGGAACTGAGGAAACGCAACCGGGATATTCTTGATGCCTGGCAGAATGGAGTGTCCATGGAGACCCTGGCGGACCAGTACTGCCTCTCTATACATGCCATACGGAAAATCATCTATCAAAAATAGTTATGGAAGGACTGCGGAAAACAGTCCTTCTTTTTTATACAAAACAGTACAGAAGCGACTGGTAGATTGAGATTTCACAGGGTTTCGGGTATGCTTAAAGCAAAGGCCAGTAAGAAAAAGCCAGAAAGAAAAGAGGTTGTTTCAGATGAACACTTACGATATTGCACAGATGGGATACGGGGAAGCCGATATCACACCGGAAACTTTTGTTGAACTGGTCGGATTTTTCCGTCCGAACAATCACTCAAAGGGCGTCCGTGATCCCTTGAAGCTCCAGACAATGGTATGGAAATACAGGGGAGAAACCTCCTGCCTTATCACCCTGGACAGCCTCGGTTTTACTGTCCACTTATCCAGTGTCCTGCGAGGCCTCATTGCGGACCTGCTTCATACGGGAGCCGATCACGTTATGTCCGCATTTTCCCATACACATTCCGCCCCGAACGCCGCAGAGGAACCGGAATACTTTGATTTCGTATGCCGCATGGCCCAGAATGCTGTAAAAGATGCGCTGAAGGGCCTGTCCCCGGCCTTTGCTTCATGGGGTATCGGAGAAAACAGTATGGGGCTGAACCGCAGAACGGATTCTGCAGACTTCGACAACCGGCTTGGGATCCTGTCTGTGACCACACCGGAAAACGGATCTCCCAGGGTACTGCTGCTGCGGGTCACTGCCCATGCCAACATTCTCTCCAGCGACAACTATCTCATATCAGCCGACTACTTCGGCATTACAAGAGAGCGGCTGGAGGCGCGCTTCGGCTGCAAAATCATGATGATACAAGGCGCCTCCGGAGACGTACGGCCCCGGTTTCATCAGGAAAACACAGAATATCTGGAGATCCACAGCTTCGAGGCGGCAGAAAAGGGATTTTCAGAAGAATATCAGAAACGATACCGGGTTCAGAGCAAAAATGCCCTGGAACAGACGGCGGACTCCATCTGTGAGGCAGTGTCAGCTGTTCTTCCCGCAATGACAGCAAAACCAGTCACCCATCTGACCATGAAGTCGGTTTTCAGCCATTTTACAGCGGATGTTCCCTCTCTGACACAGGCGGAGCGGATTGCCGGTGAAGCGCTCAAGGAAGCCGGCATCGATGGAACCGACTGGCTCAGGGAAGTGAAATGCCTTAACGGTGAGGGCGTTTCACAACAGTTTTCAGAGGTGGAGATACAGTACTTCTCCCTCAATGACGGCTGTCTGTGCGGGATAGCCAATGAAGCCATGTGCAGGATTTCCATTGACGCCATGGAGGCAGCCGGAACGCCGCTGCTCTTTTTAAACGGCTATACCAACGGATGCAACAGCTACTTACCGACAGCCGGAGAATATGAGAAAGGCGGTTATGAGGTACTCTGGTCGAATCTCGTGTATTTTCCATACCACGGCCGGGTCATGCCCTTTAACCGTGATACGGCCGGGCAGCTTGTTGAGGAAGTGGTTCAGAACTGGAGGAAGCTCCGTGCGGATTATGGTTAAAAACGGAAAGGCGGTTTACTCTCCCGATACCGAATCTTTTCCGCTTTCCGGTGTTCACCTCTCGCACTGCGCTCATACTGCCGGATACAATACTCCTTCTGATCTGCTGTCTGCGTAAAATCCAGTCTGCTGCGCTCCTCTTCCAGAGCATCTGCCGGCGTCTGCGGGCGTTGGCTGCAATAAGGACATTCCGGATCGCCGCACCGCAGATCGATCCACTGGTTACAGCCGGGACAACAGACCGCATCATGCTTAAAAAACAGAATCAGCCTGCCTCCGCAGGTCTCACAAAAGCCACCCGCATACATTCCGGCTTTCAGCCACTGTTTTATAAATTCTCTTTGTTTTTTGTAATTCTTCGTTTTCTTCTTCATTTATTTTCAGGTTGGGCCGGACTGGCGGCACTGTATTATATATTATGCAGTCCGGGATTGGCCCATATAAATTCTTTATGTGGATGGAATCTGCTGAAAAACTGATTCCATTCCCGCTGTTTCTGTAGTAGAATAAAGGATGGTGCCCCTGCGCACTACTGTTACAAAACTTTGATCAATGACTACGGAGCAGATTAACTATGGAAAAAAGCACGTCTTCGACCCTGATGACAGAGGGGTCCATCTGGAAAAAAATTATCGCATTTGCTGTTCCCTTATTTCTCGGGAACCTTTTTCAACAGCTTTACAATACAGCCGATTCCCTGATTGTCGGCAATTTTCTGGGGAGCAATGCCCTTGCCGCCGTCAGCTCTTCCGGCAACTTAATCTTCCTTTTGGTAGGTTTCTTTAATGGCATCGCGATCGGAGCCGGTGTGGTTATCGCCCGGTATTACGGCGCCGGACGGCACGATGACGTTCAGAAGGCCGTTCACACTACCATTGCCTTCGGCCTTGCCGCAGGGGCGGCGCTGACCGTGATCGGTGTAGTACTGGCGCCGATGATTCTGGTCTGGATGGGAACTCCGGCCGATGTACTTCCGGAATCTACCGTCTATTTCCGTACGTATTTTGCAGGCTCCCTGTCCTTCGTCATGTACAACGTATTTGTCGGCATCCTGCAGTCCGTGGGGGACAGCCGCCACCCACTGGTCTATCTGATTATATCGTCTCTCATCAACATCGTGCTGGATCTTGTGCTGGTGGGAATCTTTCACTTTGGAGTGGAAGCCGCGGCGTTTGCCACCATTGTCTCCCAGTTTGTCAGCGCGTTTCTCTGTCTGCGCCGGCTCATGAGAAGTCCGGCGGAGTACCGGGTCTGCCTAAAGAAAATCCGGTTTGACACCGCGCTCCTGCGGCAGATCATCGCAAACGGTCTCCCGGCCGGTTTCCAGAACTCCGTTATTTCTCTGGCTAACGTGGTGGTCCAGTCCAATATCAACCGTTTCGGGAAAATGGCGATGGCTGGATGCGGCGCCTATTCGAAGATCGAAGGCTTCGGATTTTTGCCGATCACCTGCTTTGCCATGGCCCTGACCACGTTCGTAAGCCAGAATCTCGGCGCCGGACAGTATGAGCGTGCGAAAAAGGGGGCCGGCTTCGGCATTCTCTGCTCCATCATCACCGCGGAACTGGTCGGCATTTTCATCTATGCCTTTTCTCCGCTGCTCATTTCCGCCTTTAACAATGATCCACAGGTTATCATAAATGGAACGGCCCAGGCCCGCACCGTGACCCTGTTCTATTTTCTTCTGGCATTTTCCCACTGTATCGCGGGGATTCTCCGCGGCGCCGGAAAATCCACGGTTCCCATGCTGGTTATGATGGTCTGCTGGTGCATCATCCGGGTGACGTACATCACTGTAACCGTTCACTTTATTCCGGATATCCGCGTGGTATTCTGGGCCTATCCGCTGACCTGGTTCCTGAGTTCGGTCGTCTTTCTCCGCTATTTCCTGAAGGGTAACTGGGTACACGGCTTTGAGCAGTAGGAACTCTGTCACATGTTTCGGAACACGGGTATGTACAGGATGAGCGTCGCGGCCATGACCACGGCGCAGACAGCGATCAGTGCATTCGCCGCCGCGACCGGGATATGGGGCACGAGAATGAGAACAAACATGACGACAAACAGCAGCGCCGTACACACTTTTCCAAACCACATGGCGCCGTCAAGCTTTTTGCCCTCTCTCAGCTTCACCAGGCCCATAACCGCCATGAATCCTTCCTTGACCACAAAGAGTATCACCAGAACTGCCATATACGGATAGCGTGTCCACAGGCATAAGAGAATGGCCCCGTGCGTCATCTTATCGGCAAACGGGTCCAGAAATTTGCCGAATTCCGTGATCATATTGAATTTTCGGGCAACCAGTCCGTCAAACATGTCCGTGATGGACGAGATTCCCATGACGGCCGCCGCGATGTAATAGCCGCGGTCCGTCTCCGCATGGAGATAAAGAGATACGAAGACCGGGATCATCAGAAGCCGGAAGTATCCCATGAGATTTGGAATGGATAACAGTTCCTTCCTGGTAAATTTTTTCATTTTGCATCACTCCTATCCGGCGATTTTTCGGTGCCAGCCAGTAAATTATGTAAAGCCCTTCGGATCATACACTCCATTTCACCGGGGCTTCTCTCCGGTTCTTCGTAAAGCCATTTCATCATAATATTCCATAAGCCTCCCATGTTAAAAAACAGACAGTACTCCAGCTCTTCTCCGCTCATGGTTTCGTTCCAGTACGACTGCAGCCGGCTGTAAATTTCGGGCCAGAATGTGTTGGAGACCTCGATGAGACAGCAGATCTTATCATCCCTGCATACAGACCGCAGAAATGTCTTATGCTCTTTCCAGAACGAAAAATACACCTCTGTGATGTGCGCCGCAAAATAGGCGGTATCCCTTTCCAGATACCGGACATACTCCCGGCAGAGGCGCTCACAGCAGCTACGAAACAGGGCTTCCTTCGAGGAATAATTTCTATAAAATGTCCGCCTTGACAAATCCGCCCGTCTGCATAGCTCCACTACCGTGATCTCTTCGAACTTCTTTTCTGCCATCAGAGCCGTAAACGCGTCCATCAGCCACGTCCGGGACTGCCAAACGACCGGATTATTCGTCTCTTTCATCTCTACACCCCCGTTTCTCTGCTCCTTCTTACCGGATTAATTTTATAGTGGCACACCGGCCCCCCTGATGTAGCACTTGCCCGCAGGGCCTTGACGCTGTCAGATACCCGCATTATACTATGGAATACGTTCAGTTACAAGTACAGGAGGTTGAATGACATGGATCCAATCCACGAGAGTATCCCGCACCGGCACGCGGTAACCGGCGAGGAAGACTTGATGCCGGCCCTCATAACCCATGGGCGGAAACGACTAGCCGCGGACTGTTCACGCTGCTGCGGCCTGTGCTGCACAGCGCTCTATTTTTCCAAAGAGGAGGGATTCCCCGGCGATAAGGAAGCCGGGATTCCCTGCATCCAATTATGCGAAGATTTCTCCTGCAGGATTCACAGTTCTCTGTCCGGACGCCGACTGAAGGGCTGCATCAATTACGACTGTTTCGGTGCGGGGCAGACAGTCACAGAAATCGTATTTGAGGGGAAGAGCTGGTGTCAGCTTCCTGATCCGGAGGAAATGTTTCGTATCTTCCTCGTCGAATTGACGCTGCACGAGGCAATGTGGTATCTGGAAGAAGCCGCACTGCTGCGCCCGGCAGCCGCATTGAGACCCCGTATCCACGCTGCGCTCACCGACCTGGAGAAGCTGGCAGGCGGATCCCGGCAAACCCTGACGGAAGAAGGGATCCGCGATACCATCACTGCAGCCAATGGTCTGTTAAAGGAGACGATCCGCCTGACGCTTGATTATGCGGCCTCTCAGACGATGCCTTCGAAAAAAGGACGCGCTCCGCGGTCTGCCCGCAGCTCCGCCTGTTCCCGCAAAATTCCTGAAACGAACGGTGCCGGGCCCCTGCGCTACCTGGGATATCATTTTCAGGGTGCAGACTTAAGCGCCATGGACTTTTCCTCTTCCTTTCTCATTGCCGCCGACTTGAAGGGATGCCGTCTCTTCGGAACATGCTTTCTGGGAACCGATCTGCGGGATGCCGATCTTAGAGGCACCGATTTAAGGGAGGCTTTCTTCCTCACACAGATGCAGATAAATGCCGCAAAAGGCAGCCGGGATACCCGTCTGCCTTCCTGGTTAAAGATGCCTGATCACTGGAACTCTGCCTGATCATCCGGAACAGTTCAGTCCTGCCCGCCGGAACATTTCGCCGCGTCAATGGCAAGTACGATCATCAGACAGAGGAGCGCATCCTCTTCCCTTACAATATCGAGAACGTACGTGTCTGTAAAGCGGAGAAATTCCTTACTGGCTGTCATGATCAGACTGCCTGAGCTGTCTTTTACACGATAATCCCATTCCAGCCAGTCTCCGTCCACCGTCCAGCCGTTGCAGTCCAGCGTGAATTTGGGCTTTAAAAAGGTCAGTTCCTTGCGGATTTCTCCGATCTCCTGTCCGTTTATGTACATCAGGAACTTAGGCAGAAAGGTGAGCACTCTCTCCTGTACGGTTCCGATATGATTATCAAAACGGTCATAGATTTCCAGCAAATGGCCCCAGCTTAATTTTCCTTTTACCGTATAGACGGTATTTCCAGCTTCGTCATAGATGTCGTAACTGTCAAACCAGGAAAACAGCCGCTGTTTAAATAGTAATTGCATGATCGTTCCTCCCTGTTATGAGCACTCAGCGGTTTGGCCGCTGCCTGCGGCGCTTTTTGACTTGGCACGGGTCACAGCCACTCCGTCACCTTATCGACGAAACAGACTCCGTCTAAATGATCCAGCTCGTGGCAGAAACATTTGGCCATCTCATCGATTCCGGTCAGAGTGACCACTTCTCCATTTTCATCCAGCGCCTTCACGATTACGGTCTGGGGCCGAATGGTCCTTCCGTATTTCTCCGGAAAGCTTAAGCAGCCTTCGATGCAGTCCTGTTCCCCTGTCTGTTCCACAATCACTGGATTTACCAGCTTCATGAGCCCAGTTCCCATATCGATGACGACAAGGCGTTTTAAAATTCCTACCTGGTTCGCTGCGATTGCTGCTCCGTTAGGTGTCGCATGAAGCGTATCTGTCATATCGTTAAGGATTTCTCGGATCCGGTCATCCACTTCTTTCACTTCTTTGCATTTCTTTCTCAGTATCTCGTCTCCGTCGTAACGCATGTTTAATACTGCCATGATTCCACTCTCCTGCTTTTATATTTTATTCGCTGCGGTGTCTGTCCATTTCAGGACGGCGCTCCTTTACATGCTGAACGGCCGTGGTTTTTCCCACGGCCATACAACCCTGCAGCGATAGAATTACTGCCATATACCGTTCCTCCCTACAGCCAGATATCTCTTCCGTTCCATGTCACACTCTCTGCATCTCCCTCGTCGAGGCACCAGCCCAAAAGGCTGGCCACAAATCCAGGTGTAACAGGAAAAGCTTCCATAACCGGCTCGTCGGCTTTCTCTGTATCCTGGCCTGCGTCCGGCTCCCTCCCTGTGTCCAGTTTCGGAATCCGGTACCGCTGCCAGCAGCCGCTCGTCGTTCTGTTCTTAAATACTCTTCCGATGGATACCAGATACCGCCGCTCCCCGTGCTGTTCCGTGGGATAGAGCACAATCAGCCCTTTGTCCTCCGATGCGATATGCAGTACGGGTCTGTCATAATCATCATCCCGCTTTACCCACCAGTAATAGGTGCTGTCCCCATAGATTAACGATCTTTTATGCTTCTTTGCAATTGCCACAAAAAACCTCCCGGAATTTCTCCGCGTTATTCCAGCCGCTTTTCCTCCTGCTCCATCTGGCGTCGGCACACAGCCAGGACTGGATAGAGAATGACGGCCAGAACAAGGCCTCCAATGCCCTGAATCAAATTCGACGGCACGCTGGCCAGGGCTGCTGCCATTCCATAATAACAGGTTTCATAGAGCCAGTACCCGCAGGCTACAAACACCATGTCAGTCAGCCCTCCGATCACCACACCGGCGGTCCGTTTTCCGGCCGTCGCCGAAAGTCTCTGAAATACAAGGCCGCAGCAAAAAGCGGTCAGTCCCTTAATCAGAAAGGTGGCCGGCACGTACAGCAGATATCCGCCCAGGAAATCCGCCAGCGCGGAACCGATTCCTGCGGCCAGGAGCCCCTGGACCGGTCCAAGAAAGATTCCCGAAAGAATCACCAGCGCATCTCCCGGATGGATATATCCGTTCGTACCCGGTGTCGGAATCCGGATCACCATCGTCGCAGTACATACCAGCGCCATAAACAGCGCCGTCATCACCATTTTTCTGGTATTATTGTTCGTTTTCATACAAAGTCTCCCTTCCGGTTTTCAATGATAATGCACTTACTATAAACCGAAAATGGACTGTTTTGAATATCCAGTTTTTAACTTTTCAGCAATGCCAGTTTTATTTTCCAGCCGCACGCCTGCTCTACCTCTGTTTTATTGTATCATAAACATAAAATTCGTGAAAGACCTCATTCGGTGTTTTGATGTACTTTTGTCCTGAGTTGTTACAGTTCGCAGCCCATCAAACGGCAGCAGTACTGGAAGAATTTTCCTTCATTCTGCGAATTTTATAATTTTAAATAGGGGGTTGAAGTATAAAAAACACTTGCTACAATTAAGATAACGGCGCCGTAATAAAACGAAAAAGGACAAAAAAGCATGAACAATCTCATAGTAAGGCCTGTCGGCAAAATTGTATTTCAGAATGAAATGCCACTCATTTTATTGGAAAAGCCTTATCGTTCCGCCCTGGAGGGACTGGATGGCTTCAGCCATATTCAGATCTTCTGGTGGTTCGACGCCTGTGACAATGAAGCTTCCCGCGGTGTGCTCAAGGTCACCTCTCCCTACCGCAATTCGCCGGAGACGCTGGGCACCTTTGCCACCCGCTCCCCGGAACGCCCTAACCCTGTCGCGCTCTCAACGGCGCAGATTCTTCGAATCGATCCGGCGGCCGGCATCATCAGACTCAGCCATATCGACGCACGTGACAACACACCGGTCATCGACTTGAAGCCCTATACTCCCAGCCTCGACCGGGTGGCACAGCCCGGTGTGCCCGAATGGTGCGCTTCCTGGCCAAAAAGCCTGGAGGAATCGGCTGATTTCGACTGGTCTGGCGTATTTACATTCTGAGAGGAGGCGGCCATGAGTTTAAAGGACTATCTGACCCAAAAACCGTTTCTTGAAACAGAACGGCTGATTTTAAGGGAACTTAAGCCGGAGGATACTGACGATTTGCGGGAGTGGATGAGCGATCCCGGCCTGTACCTCTATTGGGGAAAGCGGCCCGGCAGACACGATTTAAACCCGGAACTGCTTTTCACAGCCGCCAATAGGAGACCAACGAAAAGCTTCCACTGGGGCATCGCGAACAAGAAAGACAATAAGGTAATTGGGGAATTCTGGGTCTACTTAATCGAAAATGACCGGATGGCCAAGGTCTCCTACCGCCTCTCGCCTGCCTGTCAGGGAAATGGCCTCATGACGGAAACCCTGAAAAGCGTGGTGGATTTCTGCTTCACACACACGGAACTTCAGAGGCTCTGGACCGATGTGGACGTGAGAAACACTGCCTCCTGCAAAACGCTGGAAAAGGCCGGCTTCACACGGGAGGGCTGCATCCGACAGGGAAAAATGGTCTCTTCCTGGTGCGACTACTATTTATACGGTCTGCTGAAAACAGACCTTCTCCCGGAACACGAAAGTCAGGCGTAACGCGATCTAAACAGATTACCGGACTCGCGCGACGGGGCGTGGATTGAACCAATGAACAGTACGGGTTTTCCTGTCAAACAAACAATGCCTGCGTCATACCTCCGCGTTTCAACTCCGCGTTGCGGTATGATGCAGGCCTATTTTATTCTTTGATTATGGAAAGCATGACAGAGATATCTTCAGCAGCCATTTCGGCCTTCGATTTTTCAATTAAAATATTCTGCCCGGTCATAATGTAGGAAGGCATAATGCGTATACCCTGATACCAGAATTCACTCTTTCGTATCTTATAGGTGGACACCGGCGGAATCACATGTTTCCCAATGGCCTTTTTACTTATCATGTTAAAGGCTTTTTTCGCCACATCCCCCATCAACATAATCACTTTCACATGGGGAAAGAGAGACAGCTCCCACTCCAGATACGGCAGACTTTTTTCAATGCTGCTTCTCTCAATGGCCGGGGCCGTCTTCGGCATTTTCACTGCGTTCGTAAGGTAAATGCCCTGCTCAAGCAGTTCTCCCGCACTGTCTGCCTGTGCTCCGGCCTTCTGGAACAGCGGAATCGCCGTCGATAGATAGGCCGCCCCGTCACCGCCGTAAAAGTCATCCGCCGGATTTGAGGGCACCACCTCATTAATCAAAACTGCCCGAATCCTCTCGGGCTTCACCTCCACATCCTGAAATACAAATGCTTCATGATTACCATTTCTTTTTTCCAGTTCTTCTCTGATATTCATCATTTCTCCTCATAATGCTGCAGTGCAGACTTCAGTCTCTTTTCCATCGCCCGCTTTAAAGAAAGCGGACTCAGCACAGTCACTTTATCTCCAAAGGACATCAGAAAGCCGTACAGCCACTCATTGTCCGGTATAACCGCCCGGACAGTAAGCTCCCCGCCACGCTTCGTAACCGCCCGGTCATCGAACACATCATACACTCTGGAGGCCGCTTCCTCCGGGAAACGCAGATCCACGGAGACAGGTTCCTTCTCATTCTCCCATCGTGTCAGATCCGGCTCCGTTCCTTCCGGGATCCGGTCAAACTGGATCCCTGTCAGCACAATCTCCTTGATCCGCGATAACCGGAACAGCCGGCAGTCTTCTCTGGCCAGGCACCACCCATACAGATACCACGCCTTGTCCTTATAGATCAGCCGGTACGGGCGGCAGTCCCGTTCACTGACCATTCCATTGGAGCCATAGTACTTAAAATGGATCTGCCGTCTCGTCATAACTGCCTGTTTCAGTACGTTAAAATCCATCCGTTCCCTCTCCGGGTCGCTTCCCCAGCGTGAAACATCCACTTCGATCCAGCTCGTATCCGCCATCTGAAACGTGGCCCTCAGCTTCGATAAGACCATCTCCATATCAGAATTCTGAACCGCCGCCAGACTCTGCAGACCAAAGAGAATATCCCTCATCTCCTCTTCCGAAAGCAGCGATTTCTCCAGCACAAATCTGTCCAGCAGACGAATTCCCCCGGTTCTCCCCGCCACCGAATAGACTGGAACCCCTGCCCCGCTGATCCTGTCAATGTCCCGGTAAATCGTCCTCACCGACACCTCAAACTTCTCCGCCAGCTCCGGCGCAGTGGCCTGTCCCTTTTCCATCAGGTAGTAAATAATTTTGAACAGCCGGCTCTCTGTCACTGCTATCACCTCGTTTTCATTGTATCAGACAAAACCTGACACGCTATGTCAATCATAGTAATCTTACAACGCGAATTAAGAAAAAATTCCCCTTGACCTTATCACAGTGGGAAGGTGTACAATCTTCTCAGAACCGGTTCTGTACCTGACAACACTATATCAATACAACACAATTTCACTTTGGGAGGTTCCTATGTTTACCATTGGAGAATTTTCAAAATTCTGCTGCATCTCCGCAAGGATGCTGCGCCATTACGACCACATCGGACTGCTGCATCCGGCCGCCACGGATGAGCAGAACGGTTACCGCTACTATGACAGCAGCCAGATCCCCACATTTCAGCGAATCGAGAAGCTGAAGCGATACGGCTTCTCGCTGGCCGAAATCAAACGGCTGCTGACGCTTACGGAGGCAGAGTTAAATATCCAGATTCTGCTCCAGTACGAGCGGGTAAAAGAACAGGCGGCCAGCCTGACGGAGACGCTCACCTGTATGGAACGGGATATCTCCCATTTTAAGGAGGGCATAACCATGAATCGGAACTATCATATCATTGTCATGAACACACCGGAGCAGCGCGTCTTCTCCGTAAAACGCACCATCGCCATCAGGGCCCGGGATATACACGGACTCATCTCTGACCTCATGGCACAGGCAAAGGAACGCGGCCTGCACCGCACGGGCCCCTGTCAGCTGGTCTATATGGGGAGCGAATTCAACGAAGACATGATGGAGGTGGAAGCACAGCTCCAGGTAGCGGAAGCTCATCCGGACACGAAGCTTCTGCCGGACTCCCTCTCTGTCACCACGATCCATCAGGGGCCGCTGGAGGAGATCCACACCGGGTATCAGGCGATCTGTCAATATCTGGACGAACATCCGGAATATCAGCTCACCGGAATCAGCATTGAGCGGTATCTAAAGGATGAAACTATGGTCTCTTCCGCAGAAGAACTGGAGACAGCGATTCTGTTTCCGGTAATAAAGGCATAACCCGTTTCCATTTTTAATTTCGAAGAAAGCGGTCCGGAAAATCCTGTTATATTTTCCGGACCGCTTTCTTCTGTCCAGAGGCTGATTACCATAATGACCAGGCCTCGTGCCTTAAATGTCCACCTTCCTGCTGTCAAAATAGACAAACCGGTCGATGGCCTCCAAAATATCCTTAAAATCCTCTCTCGGCGCCAGTTCTATATACTTTCTCAGAATCTCCGTCTCCTGTTTCTTATACGGCCCATAAAAAATGTCATACAGGTTATGACCTCTCATATAGATCTTGAACTCTTCCATATGGGCTTTCAGTTCCTCCACAGAAGAGATGGCGCCACCCAGCACCTCCGTCAGATGGCGGCCCGACTGCAGGCGGTATAAATACTCCTGCCATTTGGAAAAGAGCGTCTCATAGAACGCCTCCTCACTCTTCACGATTCCAAGCTCTGCCATAATCTCAGGATTTAAGAAATAATTTTCAAAGGAATAATACTTAAGAATCAGCACATTCCTCCTTGTGACCTTCGGCAGCTTGTCGACATCCTCCAGGCTCCGCTCGTCATAATACCGGCACAGCTGGCCCGCCAGCTCCTCCGGATTCTTTCCGTCTCCGTCGCGGATCATCAGAAACTGATCCCGCAGATAGACCTGATTCATATATTTTAAGTTGGCGTAAGTCTTGATATTGGTACAGCTGTTCGTCGTTATAATCGAAATCCGGGACAGATTACCGTTTGCATCGTGGATTTCCGAATAATACTTTTCCAGCAGAAGGGGCAGACGGCTCTTATCCTGCTTTCCCTCCACAATAAAAACAAAGCTTACATTCAGGAAATCGCTGGCCCCATATCCGAGATCGTCTAAAATCGCATCGATATCCGTATGTCTGCGTACCACGGAATAGTCCTCCTCGTCCAGCACCACCTGGCGGATCTGACGGCTGGTAAAGTTAAACAGCATATTGGGGGAATGCGTGGTAAAGATTACCTGGTTCTTCTTCGACAGCTGATACAGTATCTCGCTGGATATCTTCTGTAAATGGGGATGGAGAAATATCTCCGGGTCTTCCACAATGATCACGCTGGGAATCCGCTTCTCATCGTCCGTATACGTCTGAAGCAGCGACAGCATATAAATGCTCTTCATGCCTCCGCTCAGATTCCCGATGGGATTCAGTCTCCCGTGTTCCTCGTGATACATCTCAGCCGTCACATGAAACATCTCATCCGGGTTGCAGTTTAAGGTGAACTTGATTTCCTCGAATCCGCCGTTTTTCCTGTAATTGGCGTTGACCTTCTCCGTAAAATCTTTCAAATTCAGCTGGTACATCTTATATTCCAGAAGCTTCGACGTCTCGTAAAGCTTTAAATCTTCCGGCTTTTTCTGATTGATCAGGCCGATGCACTGAAAGCACTGGTTGCACTCCTTTGCGGCGTCAAACATGCAGACGTGGGCGCGGAGTCTGATGAGCTGCTCATCCTCCTGGAACATAAAGAGATCATCCTGAAACTGCTTCAGCTGCCGCTCAGTATCAATATAATAAATCCTGGGAAATACCTCCTGGATATACCGGTTGTTCTTCTTATATCCATCGTACAGGCGGGACTCTCCCTTCCAGTTAACCACAAAGGTAAAGGACAGGGTCTCATCCTCGCAGGACGGCAGTTTCGCACAGAAATCCCTGTACCAGGCGTCATACCGCTTGTACTGGCTCACAATCCCTGCGCGGTGAAACATATGAAGGTCATCCTCTGTAAAATTCAGGGTGATGGATATCTCAATATTCTGTTTTCGCTCGTTGAAGTCGCTTTCCTGGATCTGATAGGAACCTGCCACCGCGCGGATGGCATCCAGCACCGAGGTCTTTCCCGTATTGTTCTTTCCTACCAGAATCAGGGCATTTTCGATACCATGAATCTCCATCTCACGGATGGCTTTAAAATTCCTGATGTGAACCGATGTGATCTGCATATGCGTTCCCCTTTCGGTTTAAGTATAGGAGAAGCCGCCGCAAATTTCAAGCTTCGGCTGAAAAAATCTGCACTGGCCCTTCCCGCGCTTCATACTATGGATTATATTCTAAATTCAGGAGTGGTTCTTATGTTCGATTCTGCCGTAGTGCTTACCCCCCTGCACTATGTTTATCTCATTGGCGTTCTCGTAATCCTCGCAGTCATGATCCTTCGAAAAGATACCCCTGCCGTCTGTATCGCGTTTTTATTTCTTCTGGGCGTCATCGGTCTAGGCTCCGTCACGGGCGGCATCATGACCGTATTTAATTCTATTCTCTTCGCTGCCAGAGAATTCATGGAAGTCATCGCCACCATAGCCCTGGTAACCGCTCTGTCCAAATGCTTAAAAGACTTAGGCAGCGATTACCTGATGATGGTTCCCATGTCGAAAATCATGAAGACGCCTTCCGTCACATGGTGGATTCTGGGAATCACCATGCTGCTCTTCTCACTCTTCCTCTGGCCGTCCCCTTCCGTGGCCTTAGTCGGCGCCATTATGCTTCCATTCGCAGTGAAAGCCGGTCTAAAACCGCTTGCCGCCGCCATGGCCATGAATCTCTTCGGCCACGGAATCGCTTTAAGCTATGATTTCGTCATCCAGGGGGCTCCTGCCGTCTCCGCCGGCGCCGCCGGAATCTCCACATCCGATATTCTCACGCAGGGCCGTCCTGTTTTCTGGGTCATGGGTATTGCCACCGTAACGGCCGCATATCTTTTAAACCGTAAAAGTATGGCAGCCGGAGATGGCGTCTGTGCGGAGGCGCTGCCGGAGGAGAGGAACACAAGAACGAAAGCAGCCATTGCTGTCGCAATTCTTACTCCCGCGGCATTTCTCGCCGATATTCTTCTGATGCTGGCCTTTGACTTAAAAGGAGGAGACGCCACCAGCATGGTCTCCGGCACCGCCGTACTCGTCATGTGCATCGGCGCTGTCGCCGGATTTGGAAGGAAGTCGCTGGAAAAGGTGACTGACTATGTGACAGACGGCTTTCTCTTTGCCATAAAAATTTTTGCTCCTGTCATCATCATCGGTGCGTTCTTCTTCCTTGGCGGAAATGGTATTACCACCATTATGGGCAGCCAGTATCAGAGCGGTATCATGAACGACTGGGCCGTCTGGCTGGCTCACAACGCGCCGTTAAACAAGTATATGGCCGCGTTCATCCAGATGGCGGTTGGTAGTCTGACCGGCCTGGATGGCTCCGGCTTCTCCGGTCTCCCCTTGACAGGCGCCCTGGCTCACACCTTCGGAACCGCGGTCGGAGCCTCGGTCCCCGTGCTGGCTTCTCTCGGACAGATCACCGCCATCTTTGTAGGCGGCGGTACCATCGTCCCCTGGGGGCTCATCCCCGTAGCCGCTATCTGCAACGTCAGCCCCTTGGATCTGGCCCGCAAAAATCTTCCGCCAGTCTTAATCGGCTTTCTTTTTGCATTTATAACCGGCTGCCTTCTTCTGTAGCCGAACCTGTTACCAACATCACAAATTTAAAAATGGAGGAATCTGCCATGTGTGGAATTGCAGGCTTTTATCACCCGCATCGCAACTACTTGAACGAAGAAGCCCGTTACCGGGATATATTAAAAGACATGGCCGCGGTGCAGAGGCATCGCGGTCCCGATGATTCCGGCGTCTTTTTGAACAGACATGCCGGCCTCTCCCACGCCCGCCTGTCAATCATAGACCTGGTAACCGGCCACCAGCCCATGGAAAAGGAGGTCGGCGGCCGTACATTTTCCATTGCCTATAACGGCGAGCTTTATAACACGGAGGAGCTGAGAAAGGAGCTGCAGGCCCTGGGGCACTCCTTCTCCACCACCAGCGACACCGAGGTAATTCTTACCGGCTGCATCGAATACGGCCCTGATTTCGTCAAGCGGCTGAACGGCATCTTTGCATTTGCCTGTTACGACGCCTTCCACGACCGCGTCATTCTGTTCCGCGACCGGTCGGGTGTCAAGCCGCTCTTTTATATGGTACGGGGAGACGAGATTCTGTTTGCATCAGAAATAAAAGGGATTCTGGCCGTTCCCGGCATCCGTCCGGAGCTGGACCGGAAGGGACTGAACGAAGTATTCTCCATCGGTCCAGCCAGAACATACGGCTGCGGAGTATTTGCCGGTATGGAGGAAGTTCTGCCCGGCCATTTTCTCATCTGTTCTCCGGATGGCATTTCCTCCCACTGCTACTGGAAATTAGTCAGCCAGCCCCATGAGGACAGCTACGAAGAGACGATTGAAAAGACATCTTTTCTCGTTCAGGACTCCATAAAGCGTCAGATGGTCTCCGATGTACCCATCTGCACGTTTCTCTCCGGTGGAGTGGATTCCAGCCTGGTTTCCGCCGTCTGTGCGGCAGAGCTTAAAAAACAGGGCAAAAGACTGACTACCTTTTCCTTTGATTTTACAGACAACGATAAGTATTTTAAGGCCAATTCCTTTCAGCCCTCTCAGGACCGTCCGTTTGTGGACCGGATGCAGAAGTTTCTCGATTCCGACCACCACTATCTGGAATGCGGCAACACCGATCAGGCCGACCGCCTCTGCGATTCTGTGCTGGCCCACGATCTGCCTGCCATGGGAGACATCGATTCCTCCATGCTGCATTTCTGCTCACTGGTCAAGGAACACAACAAGGTGGCACTGACCGGGGAATGTGCCGATGAAATATTCGGCGGCTATCCCTGGTTTCATAAAGAGGAATGCTTCCGGGCCCACACCTTCCCGTGGACTATGGATCTGGAAGCAAGAAAAATACTACTGAAAGATGATTTTCTCGATTATTTGCAGATGGATGCCTATGTAAAGGAAACGTATGAACGGTCCGTATCGGAGACTCCCACCCTGTCCGAAGATTCGCCCACAGAGGCACGGCGCCGTGAAATTTCCTACTTAAATCTGCGCTGGTTCATGCAGACACTTTTAAACCGCATGGACCGCGCCAGTATGTACTCCGGTCTGGAGGCCAGAGTGCCCTTTGCAGACCACCGGATCATTGAATACGTCTGGAATGTTCCCTGGGACATGAAGACAAGGGACGGTCTCGTCAAAAATCTTCTGCGCCAGTCCGGGAAAGGCCTTTTGCCTGATGATATCCTGTTCCGCAGAAAATCGCCCTACCCGAAGACCTACGACACGAATTATGAGAAGCTGCTCACCAGCCGTGTCCGCGAAATCATGAGCGATGCTTCCTCGCCTGTCATGCAGTTTCTGGACAGAAAAAAACTGGAAACATTTCTTAAAAGTCCCTCCGATTACGGAAAACCGTGGTACGGTCAGCTGATGGCCGGTCCGCAGATGCTGGCCTATGTGCTGCAGATCGATTACTGGATGAAGACCTACAAAATCACGCTGCTCTGACCTGTCAGGAAAAATTTTATAGACATTTAATAATTACCATGAATATTTTCCGACAAATTGTATTGTAAATCTGAACATTCATGATATAATATGGTATAGGCTTTATATACTAAGAAAAGAGGGATATTATGTTTGGTTCATCAAAAGGAGCAACAACAGAAGCATTAGAAAAATTAGTTCAGAAGGGTAAATGGGATAAGATTAAGAAAAGTTATCTGAATGCAGATGCAGAAACAAAGGTACACTTAGCTGAGGCGTGTGCATCCGCAGTTGGAGACGATTCCAGCAACGTCTTGATGGCGCTCCTTGATTCCCCTGAGGATGAGGTAAAAACCGCAGCACTTAAATCGCTTGCAAAGGTAGGCAACGATCACTGCGTAAGCCGTATCCAGCAAATGTTAACCTCGATTTCACCGGATAAGACAGCGCTTCGCGGAGAAGTTCAGACGACGCTGCAGGCACTGCGCGGAAAGCAGTAAGTGAAACATATAAAAGACCATACTATAACAGCGGCCCTTACAGCTTCATACCGGGCCGCTGTTTTTCAGCATATTATTCGTCCTGTTCCGGACGGATCAGCCAAACCGTCTGTCGGATACAGCGGGAAATCAGGCCTGTTCCATCTCCTCCGTCACACGCTGCATCTCCTTCGTATCACCGATGAGAATCGCTCCGGTCAGTCTGCCGTCCGCATAATACCGGGTCTTATAGATCTTCTTCTCTGCATCCTCCTCGTGTTCCACTGTGTACTGTGTTTCCCCGTTCTTTCCCACATCCCCAATCGCAAAAAGAGAGGTCTCCATACCGTTAAAGGTCAGAGCCGCCGGTACCGTGTGGTAAACGAGACCGTCGCCGGCCGCATTCGCCCCCGCTGTCCTGCCCATCTCCACAGCCTGAGGCCAGATCGCGTAGTTGATCCCCTCATACTCCGCGCAGTCTCCGCATGCATACACCGACGGAATGGTGGTTTCCATGAACTGATTGACCTTGACGGCCCTTCCGATCTCTGCTCCCGCATCTTTCGCCAGTCCGGAATTCGCCCTGACGCCGGCGGATACCACAACCAGTTCGGCCGGGACAACGGTGCCGTCGCCTAAACGTACTCCCGTCACCTCCGACTCGCCTTCGATTGCTTCGATCTTGACATTTAAGTGAATGGCAATCCCTACGTCCTGAATCAGCTTCTTAAGGAATTCACCGGCTCCCGCATCCAGCTGACGGCCCATTAACTGGGGTGCAAGCTCCAAAACGGTCACCTCCAGGCCGGCCTTTTTCAGTTCCCATGCGGCCTCCAGTCCCAGAACACCGCCGCCGATTACCACGGCATGCTTCGTCTGCGGAAGCAGGGCACTGATCTTTTCCGTATCGGTGATTCTGCGGATGGCTGCGACCTGCGGCTTCTCGTGGCCCGGAATCGGCGGAATAAAGCATTCAGAACCCAGGGCATAGATCAGTTTATCATATTTTAAACGGATTCCATCGGAGAAGGTCACTTCTCTGGTCTCCGGATCGATCGATTCCGCCGTCTTTCCCGTCAGGGTCAAAATCCGGTTCTTCTCATACCATGACGCATCATGAACCAAAAGCTGTTCTCTGTTGTTCTCTCCCAGCATGGATTTGGTCAGCATGGGGCGGCTGTATGGGAGCATATCCTCATTCGTCGCCATCACGATGGAGGCTGTGGAATTCCGTTCTCTTATGGCCTCTGCCGCATTTAATCCGGCAGCACCGCCTCCCAGAATCAGAAAGAGCTCCTCCGTGTCTCTGTGGAAGGACTTCTCCTCCTCCGTAAATGGGACAAAATTCTCAGGCCCCACTCCACATACAGGACATACGCTTACCCCCTCCTCAAATACTGCACCGCATACCAGACACTTTACCAGTTTCTTTTTTGTTTCACCCATGTGAATACCCCTTTCCGCCTGTCAGACTGCTGTTTCTTATTTTTTAAAATTAGTATTAATTACTATTATTGTAATGATATCACATCTGCACTCCTTTTACAAGATAAACTTCGTTAAAATTTTGTAAACGCAGACAGAAAACTGTAAGGTCCCCTCCGGAGCTATCTGTGTTAAAATAACAGGAAGTGAAATAAAAAAAGAGGGGATTCGATTATGAAGCAGTATACGATTGGAGACGTGTCAAAAAGGCTTGGAATCAGCCGTGACTCGCTCCGTTTTTATGAAAAAAAGGGGATCATCTCTCCGCAGAAGCTGGAAAACGGCTACCGGTGCTACAGCTATGAGGACACGAGAAAGCTTCTCGACATCATGTTCTACCGGAGGCTGAACTTCAGCATCGAGGACATCAACCGGATTCTTCACCAGAGTTCCTTTGGTTCTTATTATACCATGATCCAGGAAAAAATTGCAGAAGAAGAACAGGAAGTGGAACGGCACCGGCGTTCTTTGATCCATCTGAAGTATCTGACTCAGCTCTACAAGAATATTGATGACTATTTAAACCGATACGACATCCGGCCGCTCCGCCGCTATTACAAAGCAGATGAGAGTCTCATTGACAAGCTGGCCGTTCATGATTTATGCTATATCTATCAGGAATATCAACTCGGGGAAGGCATGCCGGAACAGGTGGATGAATACTATCTGTTCGCCGCGGATACTGCGGCCATCATCGGACTGGAAGAACAGTTATCCGGCCGCCTCTTTATTCAGCACGAACATTGTATCTACACAGTGATCGCATCCGCCAGCCGCATTCCCGACACCCGTTCCATCATGAAGGCGGTCTGCTGGGCCAGAGATCACGGATACTCGCTGGAAGGTACAGCCTACAGCGGATTCCTGCTGAGCTGTGCGGTCGATGAGATGCAGACAGAACGGACCGAAGAGGCAGAGACCAGCCAGCCGGTTTACTACATTGAACTGTATCTGCCGCTTAAGGAGCTATAGTCATGAACCGCCGCCCTTCCCTCAGATGATACTCCACAAAAGAAAAGGAGGCTTTTATTTATGAGTAAGGGAAAAGGAGTCATGCAGGAGTTTAAGGCGTTCATTCTGAAAGGAAACATCATCGATATGGCGGTCGGCGTCATCATAGGCGGGGCATTCAGCAAAATTGTCACCTCTCTGGTCAATGATATTCTGATGCCGCTTTTGGGTGCTGTCACGGGAGGCGCTGACTTCAATACATTTAAAATTATTCTCAGTCCGGCCGTAACAGACGCGGCAAACCAAATTATTAAAGAAGAGGCGGCTGTTAAATACGGACTTTTCCTTCAGAATATACTGGATTTCCTGATTATCGGCGCCTGTATGTTCTTCATGATTAAAGCGGTAGCCATGGTCAGCTCCCGCTTCCGTCACGAGGAAGAAAAGAAGGAGGAAGCGGCACCGGCCGGTCCGACTCAGGAGGAACTGCTGGCTGAAATCCGCGATCTGCTAAAAGCACAGCAGAATGCAGAATAGAGAATGCCAAAGAAAAAGAATGAAACAAAGAACCGGAAGCACCAGACCGGCCCTGTCACAGCGGCCATTCTGGTACTTCCGGTTCTTTTCGTGTCAGGCTTCTTCCAGCATTACAATGACTCCACAGCTCTTTAAGCAAAGAGTTCCGTCTTCCTGCAGGGTACTGAGCGTCCCATCCGAAGCGCTGTCGTCATTGGTAAGCAGCACCCTGTAATTCTTTTTTGGAAGCCGAAGCTCCTTTTCCTCTTTCCCGAAATTAGCGGCAAGAAAGATGTGCTCTCCGCTCTCACTCTCCCGGTTGAAGGCAAAGATATCCTCATCTGCCTCGAAAGCCGGAACAAATCTGCCATAGGTCAGTATCTCACGGTACGCCTCCGATTTTCTCAGTGCGATCAGTTTCTGATAGAAACGAAGCACAGAATCCCCGTCTCTTAACTGATCCTCCACATTGATCTCTTTATAGTTTGGATTTACCTTCAGCCAGGGGGTTCCGGCAGTGAATCCGGCCTCATGCTCCCGGCTCCACTGCATCGGTGTCCTCGCATTGTCCCGGCTGTAACGGCAGCAGGCTTCCAGGGCCTCTTCCTCCGTGCAGCCCGCCTCCAGAGCCGTCCGGTACTGATCCTTTGTATTGATGTCGTCGTACTCATCGATGGTGTCCATGGGGCAGTTTCTCATACCGATCTCCTGCCCCTGATAGAGAAACGGAAGGCCGCGAAGGAGGATATTGACAGCCGCCAGCATCTTGATTCCTCTGGGATTTACCGCATGCTCCGGCAGATAGGTGGAGGCGCCGCGGGGCTCATCGTGATTCTCGATGATATTGGCCAGAAAACCAACATTCTGAACCTCCAGCTGGGATTCGATCACGGTCTTCTTCCACTCGGAGAACATGACCGGCTTCGCATCGTACCACCCATGTTCCCCTCCCGTCAGCAAATGGGCGGAAAAATCGAACATGGTGGAAAAATGGCCGTTTTCTCCCACAAATTCCTTTAATTCCTCTTCCTTCATATTGAATACTTCCGCAACGGTAAAGGCGTGATACGGTTCGAAGGCCTTCTGCCGCAGTTCTTCCAGCAGTTCTCCAACGCCCTCCACCTCCTCCACCATTTTGGTACAGGCCGCCAGGCCATCAGGGCCGTCGGCCGGAAAATCCGGGAAATCGGGATCCTTTTTAATATTGATGATGGCGTCGATCCGGAACCCTGCCACCCCTTTTTCCAGCCACCAGCGGATCATTGTGAAGAGTTCTTCCTTCATCTTCGGATTATTCCAGTTTAAATCCGGCTGTTCCTTTGCAAACAGATGCAGGTAATAGAGATCGGTGCCCGGTACCGGCTCCCAGACGCTGCCTCCGAAATAGGAACGGTAATTGCTGGGGGCTCCGCCGTTTTTTCCTTTTTCAAAGTAAAAGTAGTCTGCATATTCGCCGTATGGATCTGCAAGTGCCTTCTGAAACCATTCGTGCTGGTCGGAGCAGTGGTTGATCACCAGATCCATCACGATCGCAATCCCTCTCTTTTTCGCCTCGGCCAGGAGCTCGTCGAACTCCTCCATGGTACCGAACTCCGGTGCGATCTTATAGTAATCGGAGATGTCGTATCCCTGATCCACAAATGGAGACTGGTAAATCGGGGATATCCATACAATATCGATTCCCAGTTCCTTTAAATAGTCGAGTTTCTCTATAATTCCTCTCAAATCACCGATTCCATCCCCGTTTGTATCATAAAAGCTCTTGGGATAAATCTGATATGCCACTTTTTCATGCCACCATTTTCTTTCCATGGTCTTCCTCCTGCTGTTTCAAATGTACTGTCATTATAATACGGCTGCTTCCATATTTCTTGCAGTATACTTCCCATTTCTAACACAATTCTTCTGTCTTCTGTTTTTTCTTTCTCCAAAAATGTACGTTAGCCGGCATGTTGCTGTTCCGGATTCGTCTCCCCGGGCCGGAAAGCACGAAAAATACCGTTTTTTGTTAAAAAACGTTTGTATATTTATGATTTTTCTTTTATAATAGATAGGCAGTCTTTTTCTAAACAGGGGAAATTGCGAAAGATAATGATAAGGAGAAATGATGACTATGGAAGAACGTTTGATAGGGACAATTTCAAGAGGCGTACGTGCACCGATTATCCGCGAAGGAGATGACCTTGCAAAAATCGTTGTAGATTCCGTTATAAATGCTGCTGCCAGCAGCCGCTACGGCTTTGAGATACAGGACAAAGATATCGTTGCCGTTACGGAGGCAGTCGTTGCAAGAGCGCAGGGCAATTATGCCAGCATTGACAACATCGCAGCTGATGTAAAGGAGAAATTCGGTGATGCATCCGTCGGAGTTATTTTCCCGATTTTAAGCCGTAACCGTTTCGCCATCTGTTTGAAGGGAATTGCCCGCGGCGTAAAAAAGGTCGTGCTTATGCTCTCCTATCCGTCCGATGAAGTCGGCAACCACTTAATCGACGAGGATGAGCTGGATGCAAAGGGCGTGAATCCATGGGCTGATGTGCTGAGCGAAGAGAAATACAGAGAGCTGTTCGGCTATAAAAAACACACCTTCACCGGTGTTGATTATATCGAGTACTACAAGGACGTGATCAAAGAGCAGGGCGCCGAAGTCGAGGTCGTTCTGGCCAATGACTGCCGCACCATCTTAAACTACACGGACAACGTCATCTGCTGTGACATCCACACTAGAGCGAGAAGCAAACGCCGCCTTCTGGCAGCCGGAGCAAAGAAAGTGTACTGTCTTGATGAGATCATGACAGAATCCGTCGATGGAAGCGGATACAATGAAAAGTACGGTCTTCTCGGTTCCAACAAGGCAACGGAAGAGACCATCAAGCTGTTCCCGCGTGACTGCCAGCCATTCGTGGACAGAGTTCACCAGATGATGATGGAGCGCACCGGCAAGCATGTGGAAGTGATGATCTACGGCGACGGCGCATTCAAGGATCCGGTCGGAAAGATCTGGGAGCTGGCCGATCCGGTCGTGTCACCGGCTTATACGGATGGTCTGGAAGGACAGCCCAATGAGCTGAAGTTAAAATACCTGGCTGACAACGATTTTGCCGATTTAAGCGGCGAGGAGTTAAAGAAGGCCATCTCTGAGAGAATCCGCACCAAGGATGACAATCTCGTAGGCGACATGGCTTCCCAGGGAACCACCCCCAGACGTTTAACGGATTTGATCGGTTCTTTATGTGACTTAACCTCCGGATCCGGAGATAAGGGCACGCCGATTATCTTTATTCAGGGATATTTTGATAACTATACGAAATAACGAACGGTATCTTTCCGCGCATCGTGCATAAGTTACCGCGGCAAATAAAAGAAACCGGCGCCCCTGCCAACCGTGTGTTGAGGGGCGCCGTTTTTTTACATTCTTCCTTCCGGATAACTGGATACTCATATATTTTTTACCACTGCCACCGCTATGCCCGAGCCAAAGACCAGCACGAACCAGATCACCAGCAGCCACAGCGGCCACTGGATCTCAAGCATCCGGTTGACCGGAATAATCAAAAGGCTGGAAAGGCAGACCTGATTAAATCCCACGATCTGCTTTTCATACCGCAGTCGTCTGTTTTCGGCACGTCTCACCAGGAGCTCTCCCCGTCTTCTCTTCTCTGCCTCATCGTCTCTTAAACCGGCTGTCACCGCCTGTAAGACAGAGGCTGCCAGGGTCACCAGCGTAACTGACAGCGTCCAAATGGTTATGACTTCCTCGGAAACCGGTATCCTTAAGACTGAATTAACCGGGAAAAATACCAGTGACACGATTCCGCACATGGCCAGGAACCAGACAATTTTCCTCGCCAGGATCACCGGCTTCGTTCTGTCTTTCTTCATCCGTTCCGCCCCTCTCTTCTCTATAAACTCCATCTGTAAATCAAACAGTTCCGTATCCAGCGTTTGAAAATCCCAGTCCTTCTTTTTTAATTCCAGGCAAACCAGCTTCATCCGGCTGATGGCAGCCTCCTCCTCTCTCAGCTGACACTCCCGCTCTTTGAGGAGCTGTGCAAGAGACCGCTTTCCCTGCTGAAAACTCCGGATATCAGAAACCGGCACTCCCAGTGTCCGGAGATACTTGATTTTCTCCAGCACCTCTCTGTCCTCTTCCGTATAGTCCCGGTAATTATTTTCACCGCGGGCCGGAGACAAAAGCCCCTCCTTTTCGTAAAAGCGGATGTTCGCCTTCGTAATCCCTACCTGCTGCTCCATATCCTTAATCGTCATTGTCCTTCGCCTCCTTCTTTCCTTTATTATAAGGGTTCAACAAGGTTGAATGTCAATCAAAAAAGAAAAATTTCAGACTGCAGCACTCTTTTATCCCGGAGATACAAGAAAAAAGGCCGGAAGCAGAATCTCTCCTGTCCCGGCCTGATACACCTTACTTCTATTTCACAACCAGATTTACAATCTTATTAGGAACGTAAATCTCTTTCACAATTGTCTTTCCTTCTAACAGCGGCACGATCTTTTCATCCTTCACCGCAATGGCAAACGCCTCTTCCTTATCACAGTTCGCCGGCAGAGCCACCACGCTTCTCAGTTTGCCGTTTACCTGAACGCCTACTTCCACGGTGGCATCCATGGTCTTTGCCTCGTCGTATACCGGCCATTCCGCCATGGAAAGGAATCCGTCTCCGCCCAGGCTTTCCCAGATCTCCTCACAGAGATGCGGGGCGATCGGACATAACAGCTTGATATAGATGATGAGCTCGTCCTTCGTGATTGATCCTTTCGCGTAAATCTCATTCAGCAGCCCCATCAGTGCAGCTATGGCTGTGTTGAACTTCATTTCTTCAAGGTCATTCGATACCTTTTTAATCGTTTTATGGAAGGCAGTCTCCAGCTCTGGTGTTGCTCCCTCACCACCGGCAATATCGCACAGTCCGGCAACACGTTCCAGGAAACGCTTGCAGCCCTTCACGGAACTGTCGCTCCACGGGGTTGCCGCGCCGTAATCGCCCATGAACAGGACATACGTACGCAGAACGTCTGCACCGAACTCTTCCACAACGTCCAGAGGATCGACAACGTTGCCCTTGGATTTACTCATCTTGTCGCCATCCGGCCCGAGAATCAGTCCCTGAGCGGTACGCTTCGCATAAGGCTCTTCCGTATTCACCAGTCCCATATCATACAGGAAATGGTGCCAGAAACGGGAATAAATCATATGGCGTGTTACGTGCTCCATTCCTCCGTTGTACCAGTCAACAGGCATCCAGTATTTTAATTTCTCAGGATCTGCCAGCGCCTCCTGATTATGAGGATCGATATATCTTAAGAAATACCAGGAGGAACCGGCCCACTGCGGCATGGTGTCCGTCTCGCGCTTCGCTGCTCCTTTACACTTCGGGCACGTACAGTTTACGAAGGATTCAATTCCGGCAAGCGGGGACTCGCCATCCTGGCCCGGCTCGAAATTGTCCACCTTCGGAAGACGGAGCGGTAATTCTTCGTAGGGAACCGGAACGACGCCGCAGACAGGGCAGTGAATGATCGGAATCGGCTCTCCCCAGTATCTCTGGCGGTTAAACGCCCAGTCCTTCATCTTATACTGTACACCGGCTTCTCCAACCCCCAGCTTCTCCAGCTCCTTCACCATGCGGGCGATGGAATCCTTCTTATTGGTCAGGCCATTTAAGAAATCGGAATTAATCATCTTGCCTTCGCCGGTATATGCCGCCTCGGAGATGTCGCCGCCCTCAATTACCGGAATAATGTCGATGCCAAACTTTTTAGCAAACTCGTAGTCACGGTCGTCATGAGCCGGTACGGCCATAATCGCGCCGGTGCCGTATCCCATCATAACATAATCTGCAATATAGATCGGAATCTTCTTGCCTGTCAGCGGATGAACCGCGCTCAGCCCGTCGATACAGACTCCGGTCTTCTCTTTTACCAGCTGAGTACGCTCAAACTCCGTCTTCTTTGCGCATACTTCTCTGTATTCCTTAATCGCATCCATGTTGCCGATCTCATCTGCATATTTATCAATCATCGGATGCTCCGGCGCAATTACCATAAAGGTAACGCCAAACAGCGTATCCGGACGAGTCGTGTAGATACGGAACGACTCTTCTTTGTCAGCAAGGCTGAAATCTACAAACGCACCTTCCGATTTGCCGATCCAGTTTACCTGCTGCTGTCTGATATTCGGTAAGTAATCCACGGTATCCAGCCCTTTTAAGAGCTTGTCCGCGTATTCCGTGATTCTTAAAAACCACACGGATTTGGACTTCTGCACGATGTCGCTGTGGCAGATATCACATTTTCCGCCCTGGCTGTCCTCGTTGGATAAGACAACCTTGCAGGAAGGACAGTAGTTTACGAGAGCCGTATCGCGGAACACAAGGCCCTTCTCAAACATCTTTAAGAAAATCCACTGGGTCCATTTATAATAGTCCTCATCCGTGGTGTCGACTACTCTCGACCAGTCAAAGGAGAATCCCACTTTTTTCAGCTGATTGGAAAATCTGGCAATGTTATCGTCTGTAATCTTTCTTGGGTGAACACCGGTCTTGATCGCATAGTTTTCTGTCGGAAGTCCAAAGGCGTCAAATCCAATCGGGAATAAGACGTTATATCCTTCCATCCTGCGTTTTCTCGAAATCACTTCCAGGCTTGAGTACGCCTTGATATGGCCGACATGCATACCGGCTCCGCTCGGGTACGGAAATTCTACCAGGCCATAAAACTTCGGTCTCTCATCGTTGTCCACGGCCTGGAAAATGCGGGCGTCATCCCACTTTTTCTGCCATTTGGGTTCTATCTTTTTAAAATCGTGCTTCATAATCTGCCTCCATTTTTTTGCTGATACGACCATTATATAGATTCCTTCCATAAAATGCAAGGTTTTGACCTCTCCGGTTTTACGATATGGAGGTTTTTACCAGTCAATGAAAGTCTTTTAAGCCGTATCTCATAAAAATTTTCCGTAGACAGCCATTCTCCTTCATTCGCTCCGCCCCCTGCTCATACGGAATCATTAAGGCCGGAGCCCCCCTGGTAAAGGAAAAACCGCCGGACAGTGTGCCACGCCGGACGGCGCAGGGAAATCATTCTTACATGACTTCCCTGCGCCGTATACGCGGTTCCAGCGGCTTCCTGATCCGGCCGCCGGTCTCTCACTTATTTAAAATACTTCACACCGGATTCAAAAATCTTCATATCCTGCTCCCCGTAAATATTCATGGCAACCGCCTCGCCCCGTCTCTCGGAGTGGGCCATCTTACCAAGAATCCTGCCATCCGGACTTGTTATGCCCTCGATCGCCATGTAGGAACCGTTCGGGTTCCAGAATTCATCCATAGTCGGATTTCCGTTCTCATCCACATACTGAGTGGCCACCTGGCCGTTATGAAACAGCTTTTTAATCCAATCCTCATTCGCCACGAAACGTCCCTCGCCGTGAGAAGCCGGATTGCAGTATACGCCGCCCAGTTCGGCTTCCTGCAGCCATGGAGACTTATTTGTCACCACTTTTGTATAAACCATCTTGGAAATATGGCGTCCGATGGTGTTCATTGCCAGAGTTGGAGAATCCTTTCTCTGTGCCGTGATGGTTCCTTCCGGTACCAGTCCCAGCTTAATCAGCGCCTGGAAGCCATTGCAGATGCCCAGCATCAGACCGTCGCGCTCATTTAACAGCTTTTCGATCTCCTCCCTGATTACCGCGTTCCGGAATACGGTTGCGAAGAATTTCGCGGACCCCTCCGGCTCGTCGCCTGCGGAGAAGCCGCCCGGGAACATGACGATCTGGGCTTTTGCGATCTCTTTTCTGTACTCTTCCACAGACTCCCTGATATCGTCAGCGTTCCTGTTCTTAAATACCTTTGTTACCACATTTGCACCGGCCCGCTCAAATGCCTTCCGGCTGTCGTACTCGCAGTTGGTACCCGGGAATACCGGAATAAATACGTTCGGTTTTGCAGTCTTATGTCTGCAGACATAAATGTCCTTTGTATCGAAGAGTCCTTCCGTCACCGGTGTATTTACAACGCCGGATCTGGTCGGGAACACACTCTCCAGGGTCTCTGTCCATGCATTCAGCGCCTCGTCCATGGTGATAGCCGCACTGCCGTATTCCAGCACTCCGCGGTCCGTCACCTCACCGATTACCGTGTAAGAGATGGACAGTTCGCCCACCTTTCCATCAGGAACTTCGCAGACAATATCGCCCCAGCCTGCTGCAAAGAAGTCTCTCGGATCCACATTGTGCTCGATCTTAACGCCCAGCTTATTGCCGAACGCCATCTTTGCCACGGATTCAGCCAGTCCATGACCTTCCACCGCATAAGCGGAAATGACTCTGCCAGCCGTAATCTCGTTATAAAGCTTCTCATACCCATCCATGAGCTGCTCATAGACCGGTAAATCGTACGAATCCTTCTCAATACGGAATACCACAATCTTACTTCCGGCCTTCTTAAACTCCGGAGTAATAATGTGCTTCTGATCTGCGGTATCCACCGCAAAGGAAACCAGTGTCGGCGGAACGTCGATCTCGTTAAAGGTTCCGGACATGCTGTCCTTTCCTCCGATGGAAGGCAGCCCAAAGCCCAGCTGGGCCTCGTAGGCCCCCAGCAGTGCGGAGAACGGCTGGCTCCAGCGGGAGGCCTCCTCCGTCATCCGACGGAAATACTCCTGGAACGTAAAACGGATCTTTTTATAATCGCCTCCTGCTGCCACGATCTTGGCCACAGAAGATACAACTGCGTATACAGCGCCGTGATACGGGCTCCAGCTGGATAAATACGGATCAAAGCCGTAGCTCATCATCGTCACCGTATCCGTCTTTCCGGAAAGCACCGGCAGTTTTGCCACCATGGACTGGGTCTCTGTCAGCTGATACTTACCGCCGTAAGGCATGAATACGCTGCCCGCGCCGATGGAACCGTCGAACATCTCTACCAGACCCTTCTGAGAGCAGACGTTTAAATCGGAAAGTACGTTCATCCACTCGTTCCGGACATCGGAAATTTCCTTCTTATCAAACGCACTGCCCTCCTTATTCGGGACCTCCACAACGACGGAAGACTCCTGATGAGCTCCGTTCGTATCCAGGAACGCACGGCTGATATCCACGATATTTCTGCCTCTCCAGTTCATCACCAGACGCGGCTCCTCAGTCACTACGGCAACCTCGACGGCCTCTAAGTTCTCTTCCGCCGCATAGGCTAAAAACTGTTTCACGTCCTTTGGATCGATCACGACAGCCATACGCTCCTGGCTCTCGGAGATGGCGATCTCCGTTCCATCCAGACCGGCATATTTCTTCGGAACCTTGTCCAGATCAATCTTCAGACCGTCAGCCAGCTCACCGATGGCAACGGATACGCCGCCTGCGCCGAAATCGTTGCACTTCTTAATGATACTGCTGACCTCCGCCCGGCGGAACAGTCTCTGGATCTTACGCTCAGTAGGCGCATTTCCCTTCTGTACCTCGGCTCCGCAGGTCTCGATGGAAGACTCTGTATGTACTTTGGAGGAACCGGTAGCGCCGCCGCAGCCGTCACGTCCGGTACGTCCGCCCAGCAGAATGATGATATCACCCGGATCGGAGGTCTCACGGATTACATTTTTACGCGGAGCCGCCCCCATGACGGCGCCGATCTCCATACGTTTTGCAACGTAGTTGGGATGGTAAATCTCCTTCACATATCCGGTGGCAAGACCGATCTGGTTGCCATAGGAACTGTATCCGCTGGCTGCACCGGTCACGATCTTTCTCTGAGGAAGCTTTCCCTTTAAAGTCTCGTTTAACGGCTTCGTCGGATCGGCTGCGCCGGTCACACGCATGGCCTGATATACATAGGTACGTCCGGACAGCGGATCACGGATGGCTCCGCCAAGACAGGTGGCAGCGCCGCCGAAGGGCTCGATCTCCGTCGGATGGTTGTGAGTCTCATTCTTGAAATTGACGAGCCACTCCTCTTCTTTTCCGTCGATTTCCACCGGCACCACGATGCTGCAGGCATTAATCTCGTCAGATACCTCTAAGTCTTCCAGTTTTCCTTCCATGCGCAGCTTCTTCATGGCCATCAGTGCCAGATCCATCAGGCAGACGAATTTGCCGCTCTTGCCCTTTAACACGACTTCACGGTCGGATAAATATTTATGATACGTATGTTCCATGGGAGCCCGGTAATCACCTTCTGTAAAGGTTACATCCTTCAGTTCCGTCTGGAATGTAGTATGGCGGCAGTGATCGGACCAGTACGTATCCAGAACGCGGATCTCCGTCATGGACGGGTCTCTCTTCTCCTCATCCCTGAAGTAATTCTGAATATGCATAAAATCCTTAAATGTCATGGCAAGGTTCAGGGAATCGTAAACTTCCTTTAATGCGCCTTCTCCGAAGGTCTGGAATCCGTCGAATATGATAACGTCGGCCGGCGTCTCGAAGACAGTCAAAAGCGTCTCCGGCTTCGTCTCATCCGTCTCTCTGGAATCCACAGGATTGATGCAGAACGACTTGATATCCGCGGCTTCCGCCTCTGTCAGAGTTCCGGAAATCACATACGTAGTGGCCGATTTAATCACCGGCTCCTCATCTTCCTTCAAAAGCTTCACACACTGCTCTGCAGAATCGGCCCGCTGGTCAAACTGGCCCGGCAGATACTCTACAGCAAACACCACATCGGCTTCGTTCCTCGGAAAGGTCTCCTCATAGACCTCGTCCACCGGCGGCTCGGAAAAAATCGTCGCAAGCGCGGTCCGGTACGTCTCATCAGATAAATTCTCTATATCATAACGGATCAGAACGCGCACGTCCGTCACGGTATCAATTCCGAGATAACTGGCAATCTCCTCCTTCAGCTCATGGGCCTTTACGGCAAAGGCCGGTTTCTTCTCTACATATACTCTTCTTACGCTCATAATTTCCTCCTTGGAAAGAATCTGCTTCTCATTAATACAATAATACCACAAGATATATCAATTAGAAAAATTAATATATCTTATGGTATTAATTAATGTTTCTTATATTTATGAAATTTCATAAAAATGCTATAAAAAGAAGGAAATCAGCCAGGAGACCGCCCACTGAAGAACCAGACTGACAGCCCACAGAATGATTACCCCTATGACACTGGTACCTCCCGCCTTCTGCAGAGCTTCTGTGCGGGCGGTCTTCTCCGAGGCGCGCCTTGCGCGGCATCCCTCTTTGTCCAGAATGGCGCTTATATGGCGGCAGTAGAGCCGGTCTCCCAGCAGACCGAACACAACCATGGACAGAACGAACAGGCCTGCCGCTGTGCCCATGAACACCAGCGCATTGTCCGCAGACAGAACCGTGCTCTCCAGGACGGATAATACCACCGTATAGACCACATTAAATCCCATAATGGCCGCTGCCGCCTTCCACATCTTCCGGTAGGCAAACCATAACGCGGTAAACAGCGCCGCACACCAGTTAAAGCTGTAACCTTTCTCATGAATCCGTTGGAACTTTCTCAGATAGACATCACTCTTTTTTCCGACACTCATCATAATATCTGAGATGAGATACTCACCGATCCTCATATCGGCCATGCGTTCCCCCTTCACTTTTCGCGTTCCCCTCTCCTTAAAACCGCAGCATCGCGCAAACGGCTTTTTTCGTAATCCGTTCTATTATACCACGCTTTTCCCAAAATGGTTTACTTTTTTCTTTCACTTCTTTTCTACATCTGTGTAATAGAGATGTCTTGGCAGTCCATCCACCATGATCGGCGTCAGTTCTGCCTGAATGAGCGGTTTGATGTAGCTTACAAACTCCTCTGTGACATAGTCGCCCGCCTCATTGATCCACTCCCGCGGCACCTTCTTTTCCACGTTTGCCACCTTATGGACATCGTAGATATCCGTCACACAGATATACGGGTCGTCGGAGACGCGCTTTAAGATGATCATTTTGCCTGTCTCCCCTTCAAATGCAGCCTTCACAGCAGCCCCGCCTACCTGAAACGCCTCGGTGATGTCAACACGGGAAACAATATGGGAAGCGCTGCGCTGCAGAGAGTTAAACTCGATGGCTCTCGTCTTGCATCCGACTTCCCGCGAAATCTTCTCGGCCAGATACCTAGCTGTCCCGGTAAGCTGTTTGTGTCCAAAGGCGTCCACATAGTCAATGCTGTCAGTCAGCTCACAGACATAACGGCCATCCGCCATCTTGACGCCCTCGGATATCGCAACCACCACAGATTTTTTCCGCTTATGGAGGTCTTCTGCTTTTTTCATAAACGTATCCACATCGAAGGGAATCTCAGGAAGGAAGATCATGTCCGGCCCTTCACAGTCTTCACACTTGGCCAGGGCGGCCGCTCCCGTAAGCCAGCCGGCATTGCGGCCCATGATTTCTAAAAGTGTCACATTCTGCTGGTCGTACACCAGGCCGTCACGGATCACTTCCTTTGTGATGGAACCTATGTATTTTGCCGCGCTGCCATATCCCGGCGTATGGTCCGTCGCGGCCAGATCATTGTCAATGGTTTTCGGCACGCCCATGAACCGGATTTTGCTGCCGTTTAAGATGGAGTAATCGGAAAGTTTTTTTATCGTATCCATGGAGTCATTGCCGCCGATATAGAAGAAGTATTCCACCTCCAGTTTCTCCAGAATGGAAAAGATCTTTTTATAGATCTCCTGGTCTTCACAGATCTCCGGCAGCTTGTAGCGGCAGGAGCCTAAATAAGCGGAAGGGGTTCTCTTTAACAGTTCGATATCCAGATCATTGTTTATGTGTTCCGACAGGTCCACATACCGTTCTTCCAGCAGTCCCTGAATGCCGTGCAGCATGCCGAAAACGCGTTTCGCACCTCTGTCCTTTGCCGTCTTATAGACGCCTGCAAGACTGGAATTAATGACCGCCGTGGGGCCGCCTGACTGGCCGACAATTACATTTCCTCTTACTTCTTTCATCTCCACATTCCTCCATGACCATGATTATTCTTATTTTTGTAAGTACTTACAATTCTTACGTTCCTATCATAATATAGAGAAATTGTAAAAGTCAACTGTAGATATTTTATTCACAAATTTTCATTGTTTTACAATGGGTACATGCCTTTTTCCTCAAAAAAAGCAGGGCGTTTTATGCGCTCTGCTCTTCCACTGCAGTCACATTCGACTCCAGCATTTCTTTCAATTCTTCCATCCCGATTCCCTGTTCCGTAAGCAAACCGCGGATCGTCTTGAACTCTTCCAGTTCAATCTGTTCGTTTAATGTTTTTTCCTTCTCTTTTAAGGTGACGAGACAGTTCTCATACTGCCTGATGCTCTCCCTAACCTCATTTAACTGATCCTGCAACTTCTCCACCGGTGATTTTCTTACGCCTCTTGCCATATTGAAAATGCTCCTTTTCCTTTATGATATAGGTTGTATCATTCTTTTTTAGTATATGTTAAAAAGTGGGAAGTTATTCCATAATCAGTAAATTAGCTTCTTTGTCAGCCTCATTGATGCAGATGCGCGGTGTCATTCACCTCCAGCAGCATATAATCCTGAGTAACCGGATTATAGTTCACAGTGGTAATGCTGGCATTGTCAACAATAATCTCCGATTCCTCCGGATGATTTCTCATTAAGTAAGCGACAATATAAGCCATGGTCGCGCCGTGGGACACAACCGCAATATCTTCCCGGCCATTCGTCATACCCATGACCGTCTCAATCGCGCCTGCCACCCGTTCCATGACCATCATCTGGGTTTCTCCGCCGGGCGGCGCCACCTCCACTGGATTGATGAACCACCGCTCATACTCGTTTGGATACTGTTCCTTTATCTCAGCCCACGTCATGCCTTCCCACTTGCCGAATTCCACTTCGATGAGCCCCGGAACCAGATAGATATCCACATGCTGGCGGTCGCCGATCATCCGTGCCGTCTCCACCGCCCGCATGAGCGTGCTGGAGAATATCTTTGTCACTGGTCTGCTGTCCATCCCTTCCGCCACAAGCTTCGCCTGGGCTCTCCCCGTGTCGTTTAAGGGAATATCATGGCTGCCCTGAATCTTTCCCTGGATATTCCAGTCCGTCTGTCCGTGGCGTATCAGATATAATTTCATTCTTCTCCGTCCTCCGCCCCGGTAATCTCAATACCTTCCACCTCCGCCAAGTCTTCCAGATCTGCGTTTTCCGCATTCATGCTCATGGCGTCCATCGCCATCTTCATGATGTCCTTCACTTCACCTGCCGTCATTTTCATCTTATCTGCCAGTTCTTCCACCGTGGCCTCACGTCCCAGTTCCTTCGCAAGCATCTGGGACACAGTCTGCAGGACATTGACTCTGGCCGCCAGTTCTTCTCCCGTCTGTTTCGCGGACTGCTGTTCCTCCACCGCCAGGTCAAGGGCAGCCTTCATCCGTGCCGCTAAAAAGCCCTCGAAATCGCCGTCTCCCGCGTCGGTCAAGAATTCCGTCACCGCCATGGTAAGCGCCATATTGGCCTCAGCAACCAGATCCGTTAACAGGACGCCTTTGCCGTCATACTCTTTCGCACACTTTAATGCAGCTTCCAAATTGCCTTCGATCAGACGCTTCTTCGCCCCTTCATTACCGGCTGCAGCATCGTTTAACAGCTGCGTGTTCTCCTCCTGTGTACAGGGTGTGATTGCTTTCATCTCTTCCAGGTACATCTGGTAAAAATCATCATGCATAACTCTTACACTCCTTCCGGCCGTTAACTGTTACTGTTCCCAGCCCCATAGGCCCCTGCCTCCCGGTCAGCCCCAGCCGGCTCATGGGGCTGACCGGGAGGCAGGGGCCTATGGGGCTGGGAACAGTAACAGTTAACTTACCATAATCTGGTATTTTTGTCAATTTCCTTTACAAATCCATCGCATTCGTGATAGAATGTCCTTAGATTTATAAGGAGGACTAATAATGGATATCAATTACGAATTGTATAAAGTCTTTTACCATGTTGCTGCCACGCTGAGCTTCTCCGAAGCGTCGAAACAGCTGTTTATTTCACAGTCGGCGGTCAGCCAGTCCATCAAAGTGCTGGAGAAAAAGCTGAATCAGACGCTCTTCATCCGGAGCACGAAAAAAGTCCAACTTACCCCGGAAGGCGAGATTCTCCTAAAGCACGTGGAACCCGCCATCAATTTGATTCAAAAAGGGGAAAATCAGCTTCTGGAGGCCAATACCTTAAACGGCGGACAGCTGCGCATCGGCGCCAGTGACACCATCTGCCGTTATTATCTCATTCCATACTTAAACCGTTTCCATAAGGCATACCCCAACGTTCATATAAAGGTCACCAACCAGACCTCCATCGAGTGCGCCCATTTACTGGAAAACGGACAGGTTGATTTCATCATCACCAACTATCCCAACTCCGGCCTCTCCAATTCGCAGAACGTCCGGGTGATCAACGAATTTCACGATGTCTTCGTCGCCAATCAGGAGTATTTCCCGCTGAAGGGCGAGGCAGTCAGCCTGCAGAAGCTCCAGACATACCCGATCCTGATGCTGGACAGGAAGAGCACCACCAGCGAATTCCTGCACCATATGTTCCAGCGGGAACAGCTGGATCTCGTTCCGGAAATCGAGTTGAGCAGCAATGATTTACTGATCGATCTGGCGCGAATCGGTCTGGGAATCGCCTTTGTTCCCGATTTCTGTATTCCGGAAAATGACAAAGACTTATTCATCGTCAGGTTAACAGAAAAGATGCCTGCGCGCCAGATGATCGTAGCCTATAATGAAAGCCTTCCCGTTTCCCAGGCTTCCAAACAGTTTATGGACATGATGTGAGAGCCGGCGCTGACAGGATTTTCCCGTCAGCGCCGATTGTATACCATCAGAGAATTCCCCCACATCTCGTCCCGGTAAGAAAACTCTTCCGGTCTGTACTCCTCTTCCCGGAACCCCGCCTTTTCATAGCAGCGCTTCGCACCCGGATTACAGTCGAATACCTTCAGCGTAATCCGCTTCATCCCCAGGAAATCCACGGCATACGCTGCCGCCATAGCCACCATCTGCTGTCCCACTCCGCGGCCTCTTACCTCCGGTGCCAGGACAATGTATCCCATATGCACACTGTCCGCCTCGTAATCCGCCGCCGCCATTTTAAAGCTTCCAACCGGTTTTCCCGATTCATCCAGAGCCGTAAATCCCCAGGCCCTGGAATCCTGATCCAGTTCAGCGTAATAGGCATCCATCTGCCCATCCGTCAACGGAAAGGTAAAACCATCGCGGCACCACATACGCATCTGTCTCTCATCGGAAAACCATTTCATCAATTCTCTTCCGTCTTCCCTCTTACAGGGCCGAAGTCTCAGTTTCATCATTGTTCTGTCTCTCCCTTTCTCCCCAGAATTCCGTTACGATCCCGGATACACTGTTTAAATTTACAGAATAGTAGCCATCCCATTCCCTGGGAAACAGCGCCTGATAGTCCGGTTTTAAAAATCTGTCATCGAGCAGAGCGATCACGCCTTCATCCGCCACCGTCCGGATCACGCGGCCGGCCGCCTGCATCACCTTGTTCATGCCGGGATACTGATACGCGTAGTCAAATCCCTTCTGCTCCTTCTCATCGAAATATCCCTTCAGGATCTCCTGCTCCGTGCACACCATGGGGAGTCCCGTCCCTACAATGATCGCTCCGATCAGCCTCCCTTCCTTTAGATCAATCCCCTCTGAGAATACGCCTCCCATGACACACAGGCCTACAAAGGAATCTTCCCTGTTCTCTTTAAACTCCTCCAGAAAAATCTCCCGCTCCTGTTCCGTCATGTGAGCCGACTGGGCGAGCCATGCAAATTCCTGCTGTGCCTCCATACCGGAAAGCAGCTGTTCCACCTCCCTCATATACTGGTACGACGGCAGAAACACCATATAGTTCCCCGCATGGGCAAAGACAATCCTTCTGATATACTCCACGATCTTCTTAAATTCCCGCTCATTTCTCCTGGTGTAGCGGCTGCTGACATCGTTTGCCACCAGCAGCAGCCGCTTCTCCCGGTCAAAAGGGGACTCCGCGTACACAGCGTATTCCTCCTGACTGCCGCTTAACAGTTCCTTGTAATACTGGACCGGCAGCAGGGTCGCAGAGAAAAACACGGTACTGTTGCCTTTATCCAGGCATTCTTTTAAATTCTTTGCCGGATTCATATTAAACAGCCGGAGCATAAAGCGTCCATCCGATAAGAATTCTGTATAAATCCGGTAATTTTCATCTACCCGGTCATAGATATTCAACAGATCCCGCAGTGCAAAGTAAAAATCAAGCACCAGATCGCGGTCCTCAAATTCCGGAAAGCTGTCCATGAATTTCTCCATCTCCCCGAACAGCGACATAATGGCGGTCATAAACAGCTTGATATCCGTCAGAATCGTATAACCCTCGCATTCCCGCTTCATCTCCAGCAGCTGCTTATTGCACCGGTCCAGGAGCCCGGCCAGCTTCTGGTCCTTTGGTTTCACAATCTTTTTAATAAGAAGGAAGTCCTCCTTATACACCACGGCGCTGTACATCTCCCTGGCTCTAGGCACGAGATTATGCGCCTCATCCACAAGGAACAGGTACTCCCCCGCTATTCCCTCGGAAAAATACCGTTTCAGCCTGATATTAGGATCGAATACATAATTGTAGTCGCAGATGATACCGTCCACCCAGTTGCTGATGTCGAGACAGAATTCAAACGGACACACCTGGTGTCTCCTGGCATACTCTAAAACAGTCTCCCTGGTAATCCCCGCCTCCTGGTGGATCACATCGAAGACGGCATCTCCCACCCGGTCGAAATGGCCTTTGGCGTAGGGGCAGGCATCCGGATTACACTCCGGCTTCTCCAGAAAACAGAGCTTCTCCTTCGCCGTAATCGTGACAGTGCTGAAATAAAGGCCGCCCTTTCTCAGGATCTCATACGTCTCCTCCGCCACAGCGCGCGTGATGGTCTTCGCCGTTAAATAAAACAGCTTGTCTCCATGGCCTTCTCCAATGGCCTTTAGCGCCGGATAGACGGTTGACAGCGTCTTACCGATTCCGGTGGGCGCCTGAATGAACAGATTCTTCCGGCGTGCAATGCTCCGGTAGACGGATACGGCCAGTTCCTTCTGTCCCTTCCGATAGGGATAGGGAAATTCCAGATCCCTGATGGACTCGTCCCGCCGAAGACCGTGGTGGTACAAGTAGTCGGCCCATTTCACATACTCATGAATCAATCCCCCAAACCAGGCTTCCAGCTCCTCAAAGCTTTTTTCCACCTGAAAGCGCTTAATCTCTTCCGTTTCAATATTGCAGTAGGTCAGCTGCATCACGGCTCCGCCCAGCTGATGGTCGCAGCAGTAAAAATAGCCATAACACATGGCCTGAGCCATGTGCACCTCGATGGGCTCATTCAGATAATAAAGATCCATATAGACGCCTTTGATCTCATCGATGGTCACGCCTGAAGGCTTCTCGATAATGCCGTCGGCACGCCCCTCCACCAGAATCTCAAACTGGTTTTCCTCCACCAGATGCTTAAGCACAACCTCCGCATGGTAATCCGCCCCCATGCGCCGCTGAATCTTCCGGTGTATCCGGCTGCCCTCCTGCATGGCCGTCTTCTCTGCACCTGCGGTGCGCCTGTTGTCCAGGTCACCGGAACGCATCACGAATTCCACCAGATTGCGGACCGATATTTTAATGATTTTCTTTTCCCCGTCAGCCATTCCGGTTCCTCCTTTCCAGGACTGATTATCTTTATCTAAAGCAAAAAGGGAACTGTGTCCTATGGATCACAATTCCCTTTTCTGTCGCCTGATGAGTGTCCTGCTGCTTAAGCCGCATGAATCCTGCTCGGTGCTTTTTCCATTAAGTATGTCTCAAATTCTTCATTCTCACCGTTGAACTCCACGGTAAGGGGCCTGGTTAAATCAAGGCTCAACACACCTAATATAGACTTTGCGTCAATGGTCACTCTATTGTAATATACGTCTATATCGAAATCACATTTTGTAGCAGCAGCAACAAACTCTTTCGCTTCGGCAACGCCTGGTAACATAATCTTATACTGTTTCATAATCATGACTCCTTCTCAAAAAAAAACAGTTAAAAAGTTGTTGAAATATTTATATCACTTCTGACGCAATTTGTCAAATTACGTTTCATGAAGCGAAATGTCACCATTTCTTGTGTATTTTGCATTGTTTGAAGGAGGTATGAGAGTTGCCGCTATGCACATTTGCAATCACCAAATACTATTGTCGGGAATGGTTCTCATTTATAACTTTGTTCATCATCTATTTTTATAAAATACGTCTTATATTTTCATCTAAAACGACCAGAAGGGCCGTTCTTTACCGCACATCTGTCTGCATTGCGAGGACATCCATATACAGCAGGGGATTCACAGGAACAAATCACACGTCGAGTTCAGCCGGATGACATCTTAAAAAGCCCACGGATGGTGATCCGGCAGACATTCATCACAGAGCAGCTCGCCATCGACCGTCGCTCCGTTTGACAACCCTCTGATCGGATCAGGTTTCTCCCGGTCAGTGGTCCATCCATGACACCTCGCGCACTGGCCGCAGTTCATCGTCAGCGGATCCAGATAAAGCGTGCTGGTTGACTGCCATTCCGCTTTATGCTGTTCATCCAGCACAATCTCCTGCTCCGGCAGCTTCCCCCACGCAAGCTTCCAGAACTTCTCCTTTCCCTTGTGATCGCTGATCTCTTCTTCATCCACTTCAACCAGATAACTGATTCTGTAAAGTATTGCTTTTTTCATATTGGCACCTCATCATAAAGCGGTTTTCGTCTCGAACGTATATTCTTTTTACGATTATAACACATCCGGTATTCAAAAGAAAGAGCTGCCGGTACAACTTCTGCGGCGGCTTATTTTTTGTCGCAGCAATGCAGTTCCATCATACAAAGAAAAGCCGGAACTCCTCAATAACCAAGGATTTTCCGGCTTTTTCTGATCCGTTGACTCTTTTTTCGAGCAGGGGAAGAGGGGCTCGAACCCCCATTTACGGTTTTGGAGACCGTTGCTCTACCATTGAACTATTCCCCTATGGCTTGTTTCGTTCATGTTTCATCTGAACACTATGAGAGTATAGCATACCTCTTTTTAAATTGCAAGAGTTTTTTATAAAAAATACAAAAATTCGAAAGTTTATCCAGAAACCGGGGAATTACCTGCCGGTAATCCCCCGTGTTAAGATAGAATCTCAACGCCTATCTGTCCAATTGAAACCTGGAGACATAGTCCTTCAGCAGCTGGGCCTGGCTCGACAATTCTTCACTGGCCGCCGCACTCTCCTCCGCGGTCGCCGAATTGGTCTGCACTACAGAAGCAATCTGGGTGATGTTTCTGGTAATCTCGGTAATGGAACGGGACTGTTCCTCCGATGCCTTCGATATCCGGTCAACGGTATCGGTCATCTTCACAGATTCCTGAGCCACCACTTCCAGTGCCTGGGCCGCTGTGTCAACAATTCCGGCTCCATGCTTCACAGACCGGACAGACTTTTCAATCAGTTCTGCCGTATTCTTTGACGCCTCAGCGCTTTTTCCCGCCAGACTGCGTATTTCCTCCGCTACCACGGCAAAGCCCCTTCCTGCGTCACCGGCCCTTGCCGCCTCCACAGCCGCGTTCAGCGCCAGCAAATTCGTCTGAAACGCGATATCCTCAATCACCCGTATGATCTCCCCGATCTCGCCGGAATTCATTCTGATATCATCCATGGCTTCTTTCAGCTTCTGCATCTGGCGGTTCTGTTCCAGAATCTCGCTGCCCAGTTCCTTTGACTTATCACTGGCCGTCTTCGCATTGCCGGCGTTATGGTCCACCTGATTAGAAACCTCCTGGATAACTGCGGCCAGATTCTCAATGGCCCCCGCCTGTTCTGCGGCTCCCTGAGAAAGAGACTGGGCTCCAAAGGAAAGCTGTGCCGCCCCTTCCGATACCTGATCCGCACTCTCGTATATCCGCCCCAGCGTATCATTCAGAGATCTCACGATCTCCTCCAGGGCATCCTTAATCTTCCCGAATTCCCCGTCGTAAACGCCGTCTACCGTCAATCTTAAATTACCATCGGAGAGCTCCGCCAGAACCTCCGTCGCATGAGAGATCATCTCCCGGAGAGACTGAATGGTCCCTTTCACGCTGTCAGCCAGCAGACCAATCTCATCATCGCTGTCAATCTCCAGATTCACACTGAAATCGCCTTTGGAAAAGCCTTCCACATTCACTGCAATATCGGAAAGGGGAGACAGAAGTTTTCTCACCAGCCTGATCACGATGATAATAACCGTGATCAGAATAAGAAGCGAAATCACCACCATCACTGCAATCAGCTGATTCCTGGGTGCATTGATCTCCTCCACCGGAATGCTTCCGACCGTAGCCCAGCCTGTCGCCTCGCTCTTCGCAAAGATAGAATAATACTTCTTTCCCTCATAACTGTAGGTCATGGAACCGGTATATTGATTCCGAATGCCCTCCAGATATTCCCGGCCTAAGTTCTCTACTTCTTCCACCTTTTTGTTGATCAGACTGGCATCAAAGCTGTATACCAGAGACTCATCCCCGGTAACCAGTTCCAGCGTACCGCCTTCTCCGATCCTGATGTCCTGGAGCAGTTGTGAAAAATGATCCTGGAACACATCAAATCCAACGTATCCCGTAATATTGCTGCCATCCAGAGAGAGCACCGGGGCAACGATGGAGATGACCATTTTCCCGGTAACCGGGTCAGAAAACGGATCCGTGACGACCGGCCCCATCGTCTCCCGGACTCGTTCGTCCCAGTCGATATCTGCCAGGTTGGCAGCCCATGCCTCTCCGGTCTGCATCAGATACGTGTCATTGCCTATACCAGCCAGCCATACGGCCTGAACGCCATCGGAAACCATGGTGTCATAGGCCCGTTTCAGCAGCGTGACCGCCGCCTCTTTCCCCGGCGCACCGGCAATCTGCTCTGCGGTCGGCGCCTCTTCCAGCAGCTGGCAGAGTTCTTTATTGTAGCTTAAAATTCCCACGGCACTTTTCTTGCCGTTAAAGAACTCATCTACGGTGTCCACCGCGTTCTTCGTCTGTCCCTCTGTCACCTGATAGCTCAGGTTTGTAACCGCCAGCGCGGCGATATAGCAGGTAACAAAAATCAGGACAGACAGCGCCGGAAACAGAATCTCAATCAGCCGCCGGTTGATCTTTCCGGATACGGTTGCCCGTTTTTCTCCCCGCCCCGTCTGTTCCGGCATGTGATGCTTTGCTTTTTCAACATTTTCGATCATTTTGCCCCTCCTTACTCACCATTATAATACTGAAAGGCATAACGGGCAAACGATTTATTAAATATTCCGGCCATATACCGGAGGCCGTTCTGTCCTCCCCATTTCCCTTATCTGTACAGTTCCTCCCGACGCTCATCAAAGTGCTGATAAATCTGATCTCTCATAACGGTTATGGCCCTTCAGCCCTTTTTTATATTTCCAGCACCGAATCGCCTCTTCCAGGGAACGGCCCTCATTGTCCGCAAAGAAATCCCGAATATACGTGTTATACTCAAACTGCCGGTCAATCGCTGTCTTTCCCTTTTTCTTCTCCTCCAGAATCCGGCCGTAAGCATCGATGGCCTCCCTGTAGGTTTTTCCGGTGTTGCTTTTCAGCCATTTTTGAAAGGCCACGTTAAAGGAAAATCCCGTGCCGATGGCCTCCCGGAAAAAGGCTCTGTGCTTTTCACTGCACACAAAATCCGGTTCTATCTTCATATCCTCGCTGATCACCCCCACCTCCGGCCGGTTCTTTGTCTTTGCAGAAACCGGAAGAACGTTTCCCGTATCGAGGAAACAGGCGATCCGCTCCGTAATCTCGAGCTTTCCGCCGGAGACAGGCAGCCCGTTTTCCCGGCAAAATGCCGTCAGCTCTTCTTTCAGATAATAGTAGCTTCGGAAGGTCTCCCCGTCCAGCGATCTGTCCAGTCTGGGTCTCTCGCTCATTGATCTTCTCCTCCCTTTTTCTCATGGGCAAATTCCAGCTTTTCCACCTGGTATGTTCCGCCTTCCAGGGTCATTACCGCCATGGTGATGGGCTGGTGAAACCGCCTCGGCCCACAGCTTCCCGGATTCAGCCAGAGCGTTCCGTCGATAATCCGCTCGTCGTATCGGTGGGAATGGCCGTACAGAACCACATCGGCGTCTGATACGGCTTCAGGGGAAGCTTCCTTTTTATTGTGGATCATGTAAAATGACACGCCCTCCAGAGAAAAGCTCAATTCCTCCGGCATGCCCTCTGCCCACTCCTTATCGTTATTCCCACGTACCACATGGAGCGGCGCCAGCTCTTCCAGTTCCTTTATAATGGTTTCTCTGTTTATGTCGCCGCCGTGAAGAATCACATCACACGTCCTTAAAACTTCCTTCACCTCTGACCGCAAGAGTCCATGGGTGTCAGACAGAATTCCAACTCTCATACCAGCGTTCCTTTCTTTCCGCAATATGGTTATGGCGGGTCCCATGCAATGGCGGATTCCCATGCAATGGCCGTTTTCCCTGCAATAACAGGCTTCACTGCGGGGAGGGGCCTTACAGCAGTGAAATCGCCTCGCGGATATTCTCCACCCCGACCAGACGGATTCCCTCCATCTTTCTCATCTTATCCAGCGAGGTCTTCGGAAGTATACACGTCTCGAATCCCAGCTTTTTGGCCTCGTTCACCCGCTGTTCTGCCATGGGAACCGCGCGCACCTCACCGGCCAGGCCGACTTCACCGAAGATAATCGTTCTCGGATTGACAGGCCTGTCCTTTAGACTGGAGATCACCGCCATAACGATAGCCAGATCCAGCGCCGGTTCATTCATCCGCAGGCCGCCTGCGATATTCACATAGGCGTCATACCGGGAAAGCTCATAATGGCACCGTTTCTCCAGCACCGCCATCAGCACGTTCACCCGGTTATAATCCGTACCCGCAGCCGTCCTCCTTGGCATACCGAACAGCGTAGGCGTGATGAGCGCCTGCACCTCTAAAAGCACCGGCCTCGTCCCCTCTAAGGAACAGGCCACCACGGCTCCTGACGCATCCTCCGGACGGCCGCTCAGCATGTATTCTGACGGGTTCTTCACTTCTTCCAGTCCGCTTTCCCTCATCTCAAAAACGCCGATCTCGTTGGTCGAGCCGAACCGGTTCTTTACCCCGCGGATAATCCGGTAGGAGGCACTTCTGTCCCCCTCGAAATAGAGCACCGTGTCCACCATATGTTCCAGCACTCTCGGGCCGGCCACCACGCCTTCCTTCGTCACATGGCCCACGATGAAAATGGCAATTCCCACTCCCTTTGCGATCTGGAGCAGGAGATTCGTAGATTCCCGCACCTGCCCCACACTGCCGGGCGCCGAAGTCACCTCCTCGCGGAACATGGTCTGAATGGAGTCGATAATCACCACATCCGGCTTCTCCCCGGAGATGGCGCCCTCGATCGTATCGAGATTTGTCTCACAGAGAAATTTTAACTCTCCTGCCACAGTCCCAATCCGGTTGGCCCTCAGCTTAATCTGTTTTAACGATTCCTCACCCGAAATATAGAGCACCTTCTGCCCCGATGCAGCCAGATTCCTGCACACCTGCAAAAGCAGTGTGGACTTTCCGATTCCGGGGTCTCCTCCCACCAGGACGAGAGACCCCCGCACCACACCGCCGCCCAGCACCCGGTCCAGTTCTTCATATCCGGTCTGCATACGGTCCTGTTCATCCAGCGATATCTCCGATAAATAGGAAGGCCTGATCTTTGACAAGCCGCCCTCCCCCACGCCGCCGAGTCCGTTCCCGGAGGCGCTTCCAAGGCCCCTCCGCGCCGCAGGTTCCTTTTTCGCCGTCAGTTCTTCCACAAAGGTGTTCCACTGCCGGCATCCGGGACACTGTCCCAGCCATTTCGGCGATTCGTATCCGCATTCTTTGCAGAAAAATGATGTCGCTTTCGCTTTTGCCATGCTGCTCCTTTCCTACGAAAAAAGAGGCTGGTAAACCGCCAGCCTCTTTCTGCCATTCTGATTTTATCTTCTTACGACTTTCACAGACACAGGTTCTTCCTCGTTCAGTTCCACACTGACAGACAGCTTACCGCTCATGTTGGTCATCATGCTTCCCACTGCAGCGTCGTCCACGAATACTTCGTATTCGGTATCATCCTCCAGCTGAATAGTCAGCTGCGCGTCCTTGTCTCCTTCAACGGAAAACTCCACGCCGTTGTTCGAAACGGTAAAATGCTCCACAGCAGTTCCCGGCACAGACTCATAGACGAACATGCCGTTGCGCTCCAGTTTCGTAATCTCATAAAATGTCTTCACTTTATATAAATCGCCATCGTGCTCAAAATCCTGTAATTTTGACTTTGTGCTTAATTTGTAATTACCAAAACTGATTGTTCCATCCTGCTCTGTGCGGATTAATTCTTCAATTACCGGCATCTGTACGCCCTCCTAGTATTCTTGTTTACTTATCCTTTTTGCGAAGCGCTCTGTAACGATTTCGCTTGTCATCATTATACACGAAATCAAATCAAATGGCTAGCACAACATTGTATAAATTCCTGTAAATTCTGCACCCGCTATTTACGCCAGGGGCTCGTATGCGAAGCTAGACGCAGGGTCCACTGCGCCGTCACTTCGCAGGCAGGCCCCTGACGCAAATATCAGGCGCATAATTCACAGAAACTTACACAACGTTGTACTAGTTCTTTATGAGCTCCGGAACAGAAAATTTTAACTCTGCTTCTCCCTGGCTCACCAGAACTTCGTCCCCTTCTTTCACCGCTCCATCCAGAATTTCCTCTGCCAGCCTGTCCTCAAGACAGCTCTGAATGGTACGTCTTAACGGCCTTGCACCGTATTTTTCATCATATCCCTTGTTAATCAGGAACTCTTTTGCAGCCTCATCCACGGAGAGTGTGATGTTCATCTGTTCCTTCGTCCGCTTCATGATTTCTTTCAGCATAATGGTCACAATATCCTTCATATGCCCCTTGTTAAGCGGGTGGAAGACGATAATCTCATCGATACGGTTGATAAATTCCGGCTTGAATATATGCTTCACTTCCTCCATCACACGGTCTTTCATCACCTTGTAATCCGCTTTCTCATCGGCAACTGCTCCAAAGCCTAAGCGCTTCGGGGAAATGATGCTCTCCGCACCCGCGTTCGACGTCATGATAATAACCGTGTTCTTAAAATCAATTTTTCGTCCCTGTGCGTCTGTGATATGGCCGTCATCGAGGACCTGCAGAAGGATGTTAAATACATCCGGATGCGCCTTTTCAATCTCATCGAAGAGAATGACGGAATACGGATTTCTCCTCACCTTTTCACTGAGCTGGCCGCCCTCGTCGTAGCCCACATAGCCTGGCGGAGAGCCAATCATCTTGGAGACGCTGTGCTTCTCCATGTACTCCGACATATCGACGCGGATCAGTGCGTTCTCCGTACCAAACATGGCCTCGGCCAGCGCCTTTGACAGCTCCGTCTTTCCGACACCCGTAGGCCCCAGGAACAGGAAGGAGCCGATTGGCCGCTTCGGGTCCTTTAACCCAACGCGACCGCGGCGGATCGCCTTGGCTACAGCGGTAACCGCTTCCTCCTGACCGATCACGCGCTCATGGAGAATGGACTCTAAATTCTTGAGTCTCTGGCTCTCTCCCTCCTCCAGCTTTCTCACCGGAATCTTAGTCCAGCTGGAGACAACATCGGCAATCTCGCCCTCGTCGACCACCTGTTTTCTGGTGTCTTTATCCTTCTGCCACTTCTCACGGATCTTATCAATTTTCTCTTTCTTCTTTTCCTGTTTCTTCTTGATGGCCCCGGCCTTCTCATACGCTTCATCGCGGATTGCAGCTTCCTTCTGATCCTCCAGCTTCTCGATCTCTTTCTCCAGATCCTTGATCTCAGGCGGCTCCACAAATGCGGTCAGACGAACCTTGGAAGCAGCCTCGTCGATGACATCGATGGCCTTATCCGGCATAAACCGGTCGTTGATGTATCTGGCGGAAAGCTTCACCGCGGCTGTCAGGGCTTCATCCGTGATTGTCACATGGTGGTGCGCCTCATACCTGCCTCTCAAGCCCTTTAAGATGGCTACAGCCTCCTCCTCCGACGGTTCCTCCACGGTGACCGGCTGGAAACGGCGTTCCAGGGCGGAATCCTTTTCTATATACTTGCGGTATTCTTCGATGGTCGTTGCGCCGATAAGCTGCAGTTCTCCTCTGGCCAGGGACGGTTTTAAAATGTTGGAGGCGTCAATGGCTCCCTCCGCGCCTCCCGCGCCTATGATCGTATGAATCTCATCGATGAACAGAAGCACCTCTCCATCCTCCATCACCTCAGCAATCACCTTTTTGATTCGTTCCTCAAACTCACCACGGTATTTGGACCCGGCCACCATACCAGACAAATCCAGGGTCAGAACGCGCTTCTCTGCAATGGTTTCCGGTACATTTCCCTCAATAATCATCTGCGCCAGGCCTTCCACGACGGCGGTCTTTCCAACTCCCGGCTCACCGATCAGACACGGGTTATTCTTCGTCCTTCTGCTCAGGATCTGAATCAGACGCTTGATCTCCGTCTCACGTCCAATGACAGGATCCAGCTTGCCCTCTCTGGCAAGCGCCGTTAAATCGCGGCTGTAACTGTCCAGTGTCGGTGTGCTTCCCTTTGTCCTGGAGCCCTTTAGAAGTTCCTCCTTGTTGGCAGGCGCATCCTCACCCATGGCGGCCAAAACGTCGATATAAAGCTTCTGGATACTGATGCCGATGGTATTGAGCAGCCTCGATGCCACGCAGTCATTATCCCGTATGATGGAAATCAGCAGATGCTCGGTTCCGATCAGTCTTGCCTTAAAACGAACCGCCTCTTTATAGCTGTTCTCCAGCACTCTTCTGGCGCTGGGGGTATAGCCGTTCTCCTCCATGCGGACCGTCTGGTCCGGAGAGATCAGCTGGCTTACAAGGCCAATCACCTTTTCTTTCTTAACGCCGTTCTCCGAAAGGACTCTTGCGGCCACACCGCTGCCTTCCTCTAAAAGTCCAATCAGCAGATGCTCGGTTCCAACATAGCTGTGGCCCAGCTCCTCCGCTGCCTGGACAGCCAGATTAATGGACTCTCTGGCCTTGGCTGTAAATCTGTCTATCATATCAGTATGTCCTCCTTGTTATTATCTCCCGCCTATTTTGCCAAATCAGGCAGCTCTCTGCGGATAAATTCCGCCCTTGCAATATCCAGTTCTTCCTTGCTTAAGGGCCTGTCGGATATCTTCTGTAAATTTGCCGGCTGCAGTCCTAGCATAAGACGGTAAACGGAGCACGGTTCTTTCATTGCAAGCAGTCCGTCCGCCGTTCCTGCCATGACCTGGGACAAAAAGATCATTCCGTCTCTGGCCGTAAGCCTCCTGGCATATTTTAAAACACCGTAAGATTTGTATACCTCGTCTTCCCGTTCCAGGCGCCGCCGCTGGAGCGACATCTTCCTGACCGTCATCTCCTGGTTCGTCAGCTGGATGGCCGCCTTCGTAACCACATCGGCGATCTCCTTTTCGCTCTGTCCCAGCGTCTTCTGGTTCGATATCTCATAGAGGGAGCCAAAATTCTCCTCACCTTCGCCGTATACGCCGCGGACCGCTGTCCCGAACCGGCTCATGTCAGCGATCAGAGCCGGAAACTTTCGGCCTGATGACAGCATGGGCAGATGTACCACCACAGACGCCCTCAGCCCGGTTCCCACATTCGTCGGAAAAGATGTCAGGTAGCCGTATCGGTCGTCAAACGCATAGGGAAACCGTTCATTGATATAATCATCCAGGGCATCTGCCCGCTCCCACAGTTCTTCCAGATGAAGTCCGGAAGAAAGCAGCTGAATCCGTATATGATCATCGCCGTTCAGCAGGATACTGGTATCCTCGTCCTCAGACAGAATGATGCCAGCCGGCGCCTTTTTTTCCACTGCGGCACGGTTTAAAATTCTCCGCTCCCGCAGGGCCGCACGGTCCAGTTCCTCCAGTTCTTCCAGCATGGCATATTCGTACTTCTTTCCTTCCACCTCTGATAAATCCTTCAGTCCGAATTCCAGGCGGCGGACCATCTCCTCACTCTCCTGAGTCCCGAGCATGGCCGGAAATTTATATTCTTCCCAGTTTCGCACCAGACGAATGCGGCTGCTGATGACACCCGGCCGGTTCTCGTCTGTCTTTTCAAACCATCTAAGCATTCGCCTCATGTCCTTTCTTTAATTCTCTGATTTTATCACGGCAGACGGCAGCGGTCTCATAGTCCTCAAACTGCAGCGCCTCTTTTAATTTTGCGTCCAGCTCCATGATTTCCTCTTCCCGTTCGCAGACGGCTTCACCCGCCGCCCCGTCCTGTTGGCTCTTTATATCCGGAGCTTTATAAGAAATCTTCTGGTACTTCGGCTGCTTTCCCGTATGAGTGGTACTTCCCTGCAGCTGCTTTAAGCTCTCCTCCATCAGGGGACCAAACACACTGTAGCAGTCAGCACAGCCGAACTGGCTGTTTTTAATAAACTCGTCGTAGCTGGTCTTACAGGTTGGACAGACCACCTGATGCAGCTTATCCGGCACCCGGCTGGTATCCTCGATGCCGAGAAGTCCTGACAGCAGCTTGCCCAACGGAAAATCTCCGTCAAAAATAGCGGAATACGGTCCGAAATCCATCTCTTTGGCACACTGGGCACAGAAATGGTGTTCCTTTTTCACGCCATTGATTACCTCTGTATACTGGATATTCGCTTCGCGAATTCCACATCTCTCACATAACATAAGTATCCTCCATTCTTCCGGCTGTTCGTTACAGTCTGCTCCCTGCCTGAAGCTGCCAACAATAGCTATTCCTCCTTCTGGCCTCTGGAAAACAGCATGTATATCTCATCTACAAGCTGGTGCACCTCGTCACAGGTAACATTCTTGCAGATGCCACGGGCCAGCACGACGCTTAAGTCTCTCCTCATCTCATCCAGAACGCGCATCTTATCCACATCCAGGGACACGACCGCCCCCTTGCGGCGGTCCAGCTTAACAAAACCTTCCTGTTTTAAGACAGAGTACGCTTTATTTACCGTGTGCATATTAATTCCTATATTATCAGCCATCTGGCGCACGGAGGGCAGAGGATCCCCTTCTTTAATCGTCTCCGTGGCAATTCCAATAATGATCTGATTCCGAAGCTGGATATAAATTGCCTCATCACTGTTAAAATCGATTTGCAATATCATATTCTCACCATCTTTCGTTATATCTGTTATACACATAATAGCACACAAGAATTCTTTTTTCAATATGTAATATATTTACATCGGACATTCCCTAAAAAGAACCATAAAAACAGCAACAGGACCGCTTCCTGTTTCAGAAGCAGTCCTGTCCATCATTCGTTTTCTCTTTTAATCATCAAGATCCATAAATTCAAAATCATCATCGTCTTCCATCTCCGGATATCTCACTGCACGATCCGGTCTGGACGGTTGTGGTCTGGACGGTTGTGGTCTGCCCTCCTGGCCTCTCATTGCCTGAGCTGCATTCCGTGGATTTGGCCGTGGTGCAGCCATTGTCTGCTCTCTTACGGTTCTCTGCGGTGCAGCTGCGTCCCTCTCTGCCTCTTTTGCAAGACGGGCGGACAGTTTCTTCTCCATATCATCGAGACTGTCTTCCATCTCAAAATCATCCTCTTCCGGTTCTTCCTGTATCTGAAGAGGTGCTTCTCCCTCCCCCTCAAACTCATCACGGGTATAGCGGCGCACACGGCCCGCCTGGCTGTCCGGCTCCGTAAAGAAGCCTTCGGGCTCCTCAGTTCTTCCACGCCGTTCCTCCCGGAACCCTCTGTCCGAACCATTTCCACCCCGTTTTAAAAGGATCAGAATCACGATCAGAAGGATAAATGCCAGCACGCCCACACCAATCAGGATATACCGCTGCAGGTTATAATCACGGACGAGGCTGTTGTAATCCTCTTTCATCTTGTTATAGGAATCCATGGATACGCCGGAAGCATAGTACCGCTGGATCGTCTTTTCTGTCAGATCATACCGATAGAAGTTCTTTTCTCCATTCCAGTTCATCGCATAGAACAGGCAGTACTGCGGATCGCCTTCGGACTTCGGGATCCAGCCCGTTACACGGACTCCGTCGATATCAATCTGACGTTCTTCAAAGCCCTCCGGAACCGTTACACCCGCATCGAGCGGCACGATTACGATCGCCTTGGAGCTTGTCTCCACTGAGACGAACTGTGACCAGGAATCCGCCTCCGCATTATAGATGTAGAAGCCGCCGTTTCCGCCCGCATCCTGGAGATACAGGAGCGTTAAATCTTTTTCCAGACCTTTTCCGGCCATCACTTCGGTTCCCTTATAATCATACGTGCCTGCTTCAAAGCCCTCCGGCAATGCCGACTCGTCGAAGGAAGCCGCCACCTTATATTCCGTGCCGTTCACCGTAACAGCGGCGTCACCGAATTCCGCGGACACATCTGCCCCGATGCTTCCGCCCGGTGCCGTCTCTCCGCCTTCCGCCTTCGTCACAGCAATGGTATAGTTCTTAACGGTCTCTCCGTCCTCTGCCGTTACATTAACCACTACCTGATTTTCTCCGGCCTTTAAGCCCTTGTCGCCCTGCAGCCTGACACTGGCGCCCGCGTTGGCCGCCACCGCGTTCACTACTAAGTCTACGGTGTTTCCCTCCACGGACGCCGTATAGTTTTCCACCTCCGGTGAAAACTCCGGTGAAAGCTCACCTGGCGATATCTTTAAGGACTTGAGCGCGGCATCCTTTGAAGAGGTAGCCGGGGAAGTTACTTTCACAGTAGAGCTGCCCTGCTGATCCACCGTTACAATCTGGGAATCCGCATCATAAATCTCCTGGGATGTCACAGAAATCTGTGTATTTCCTGCCTTCAGTGCCTTAAATTTTAAGGTAAAGCTGAATGATTTCTGATCGGCGGCATCTGTGGTATCCTGAAGCTTTAACGCTCCTGCCCCACCGTTTGCACCGTTACCGCTGATAAATTCCAGTGCGGCCGAATCATAAGCCACCATGACGTCAGCCTTGCCAAGCGCAGAATCACTGGTGATCTTCATGGTAACTGTTACTTCATTGCCCACCATAACCGAGGGGTCTGAAAATGCAATTCTCGTATTGGCAGCCCAGGAGACCATCTGTCCCCATGGTCCCATCACTGCCAGCATGCAGACCAGCATAAGGCCGGCCATCAGTCGTTTCAGTTTTATTTTCATAGAAATCTCCTTACTTACGTTTAGTTAGAACCATCCGGGGCGATTGTTATATTGCTTCCGCCCGGTGTTCCCGCGCTGCCGCCGGAAGACGGTTCAGACACGCCTGGTCCGCTGCTTACGCCAGGTCCGACCTCTCCGCCGCCCGGTCCCGCTGAGGAACCGCCGCTGCCGCCGGTGCTTCCTCCGACAGAGGAGGAATACGTCGGGCCGTTGTCCTGACGGACCACGTGAACCACATACTCTCTGACACTGCCGTTCTGAGCCGTTACGGCGATCCGCACATCGTTTTCACCGTTCTGCAGCTGGATTGTTCCGGAGCCGCTGACTGCTGCCCTGCTGTCAATTGCACCGGCATTGACCGTAATACTGGAAACGGAAGGATCAACAATTAAATTATACTCCAGGGTATCTCTGTTGTAGGTTGGCGTCATCACAAATCCATCCACACTTAAATAGGACAGCTTGTTATTTGGATTGCCGTCTGTGGTCGGCTGGCTGCACGCGTTATCCGGCATATTGTTATAAACCGGAATCTTAAACTCCAGAGCAGTCTGCTTCATCTCGTCGTTATAAGCCTTCGCATAGACTGCGCCCTCAGAAGCCGCGCCCTGTATATTAGTCATATACTGGTGCTTATAGAGATTATTCCCCTGTACGTTAAATTTCTTCAGATAAAATGTATCCTGTCCAACTTTTACGTAATTATTACCATAATAAAGAGCTCCGCCCAAAATTGATTTTTCAGGGGAATTCCATGGTCTCTCGTAGCTGCCTGACTGAGAAGCCCACCATAGTCCTCTCTGTACGGCAGACATACTGCCCGACTGATATGCCTCTATATTAAAGAAATTATAATAGCCTTCATATCCCGGTTCGGTTCCGGTAATACTTCCGCCAGTTCCGCTCGAACTCTGTTCCTGGATAATCATGGCAGCCAGCACATAGGGATTGACTCCCGACTGAGTTCCGGCGTTCATGATAATATCAACATAGTTGGTGCTTCCGCTCGGTGTCACGGTCCCGCTTCCGCTTCCGCCTGCCGAAGGGCCGGTCAGACTGACGCCCGGGCCGTACTCCATAAGCACCCGGGGCGTGTTCGGCGTAATGGAGGCGTGAGGCGATTCCTGACTGACTCCCGGCGTATTGCCCTTGCTGGGAGCAGCGCTCTCGATCGTATCAGAACCTCCTGCCCCCGAGGAACCCCCGCCTGTACTTGGAAGACTAACCCCCGGGCCTCCACCGGAAACTCCCGGACCATAGGAGGAAGAATCCCCTCCTCCCGGGCTGCTGCCTCCCGGAGACGAACTTCCTCCTCCGGCTGCGGTTCCTGATAAAAAGGTTCCTTTTACCATCGTCTGAAGCCCCTCCACGGTGTGGCTGTTGCTGTCGTACGTATGCGTCAGGAACTGGAAGACATTGGTCTCATCCAGAAAATTTCTCGGATCCATATAATATTTTACAATATCCTCGGAGGCCGCCACCCAGGAGCTTCCGTCGAAGCCTGACCAGGTGCTGCTGTCCCAGTTAAACGCGCCATCCGCGATGGACTTCCAGGAAGACATGCTGTTGGTGTGAACCAGGTTTCGCCCCACCTGGCTCTCCTCCTTCACAGCCGTGTTCCAATCCAGGTTCGTATGCTGAGCCCTGAACACCCACTTCGGGTACTGTGCATGAAGTTCCCGCAGCCTCACTTTATAACTTTCCGGAAATCCCTCCGAGTTTAAATGCGCCTCAAAATCGGCATCACTCGTGTAGGAAACCGGAAATTTCAAATAACTCTTTGAAACGTATCCGGTCGTCTCAGTCCCGCCTGAGCCCTTTACCCGGATCTGATACCACAACGCCCCGTCTGAGGCCGTCTTCTCATCTATAACCGTTACCGCCGCCCCGCTGGTCAGCTTCGTAACGATAGAATAGGTCGTACCAGGACCGCTTCTCACGTTCAGCGAAGAAGCATTAACCGTCGCCGACCTCTCCATGTATGCCATACTCTCTATGTACGGTGATACGTATCCCACGAGGGAATCAATCACCAGGACACTGGCCAGTATTGCTGCCATCTTACGAGCTTTTTTATATCTCCTCATCTGTCTCTCCCAATATGTCCTCAGTATTTTTCCATTTATACTAATTTATGTAAATTTCGCATTCAATTAATTATAATGACAAATACTGCCATGTGTCAACCTCAACACGAAAAGTTCACACAATTGGCAGTATTTGTAAGAAAATCTTTAAACTCTTGGGATAACACAATCGACAAGATCCCCAGTCTCTTCCATATGTTTCATCAACCGACTATGCAGCCGTGCCATCACGGGCTGCTCCCAGGGAGACCTGCATATCAGCGGACTCATTTCATATGGATCTGCAATTCTGTCAAACAACAGGAATCTTGGTATTTGTTCCGGCATATAGCCCTTCTCAATCACATATTTGTATTCCGGTGTTCTGATACAGCGCCAGCCGCTTCTTTTTGGATCCAGCCCCTTCTCCTTATAAGCTTCTAAAAAAATGTCACGGCTGATATAGGCAGAAGAGTATACAGCCTCATTTTCCGGCTTTTTACCGCACATAATCCAGTCTGCCAGACATCTTCCCTCCGCCGATGGAGGTATCGCAATGTCCAGGAGTCCCAGCAGGGTAGGAACTATATCCACAGTTTCCACCGAAATATCATTACGGCCCGCAGGCAGTTTTTCCGGATATCTCATCAGGAAAGGGATGTTAATGGATTCCTCATACCAGGTATGTTTTCCCACATACCCATGTGCTCCCAGATGTTCCCCGTGGTCAGCAGTCAAAAGAACGATGGTCTGATCGTAAAGCTCCATCTCCTTCAGCCATGAAACGATTCTTCCGAACTGCTCATCCAGTCCCGTAATCGCCGCATAATAGCAGCGGACTGCCTCAGCCAGTTCCTCGCGGCTCCCGAATCCCGGTTCTCCCGTCTGATTGTCAAAGCGTTCCCCTTCGACATTGGGTGGTAAATCCGGTTCTAAGTTACGGTAACGGTTATAATACTCTTTCGGAACCCTCTCAAAGGGAGGATGCGGCGGATTCCAGGAAAGGAACAGGGCAAAAGGCTGCTCCTTCACACTTCCCATAAATTCCAGCGCCTTATCCGTCTCATGAACCGGTGACCAGGCATCCGCATAGATTTTTTCACTGCTGTCTTCCCAGTAATGCATCTGCAAATGGTCGTTCCATGCGTTATAGGCATGCCAATACTCGAACCCATGCCGCATCTTTCCCGGAGGCGTATATGCATCCCAGCCTTCCGCTCCAGACACCGGATGACTGACGGAGTTAAGTTCAGGACTGTCCAAATGCCATTTTCCAATGTAGCCGGTCCGGTATCCATACTCCTTTAAAACCTGGCTGATGCATAATTCATCCGGTGACAGACACATATCATATCCGGTCATGCAGTTTCCAAAGACTCCTGTATGAACGGCACGGCGCCCGGTAAGCAGTTCACTTCGGTAAGGTGAACACAACGGGCAGCCGCTGACAGCCTGATCCGTACTAAATGCCTCCTCAGCAAATTGATCCATATTGGGAGTTACAATCTGTGGATCATGAATTCCCCTTGCTGTATTTCTCCATTGATCTGCGAATACGACAAGCAGATTAGGCCTTTTCATGACGCATTCTCCTTTTCGTTTCTTTCATACCCAACTCTGATCACACGCAGTTCCAGAGGTTCCAGACTGTACGCATTCTCCTCCATACCTTCTTCATACATGCATAGGTTAGCATTCCTGCGAAGGCATGCCGTCTGCACATCCAGCCCCGTATTTAACAGTGCAAGAAGGCCTTCCCCCGTCTCTCTGTCTGAATAATAGAACGGCGCAATATTGGGACTGTCTTCCACAAGTACGGGAAAGGTCCCCTTTGACAGCCATTCCACGATACGCATCATCTGCCAGCTTCTGCTCCGGTATGCAAACTGCCACGTCCCTATATAACCGGGAATCACGCAGACTCTTCCCCCCAGTCTGTTCTCGTACAATACAATTCCCTGTCCCAGGACCTTCCGGTCTTTATCGACATATACGGTCAGAACTTCGCAGTCGGGATCATACTGAAACAGAGGAATTCTGATTTTTTTGTATTCCAGTCTCATCCAGTCAGTCGGCAGCAGATTCCCGGAGAATGATCCATGAAATTCTTCTCCGCACAGAAGTTCTGCAGACGGCGACCTCAGTTCAGCTCCCACATCTTCACACCCGATATATCTTCCCAGCCCGCGTCTGCATAAATACCCGGCCGCTGCTCCATCCAGAATCAGACCTTTTTCCAACAGCCTCATAAGTTCCTCACGGCTGCAGCAGAGCGCATTGACACCGGACAGCAGATTTACTTCCCTCTCCCGGAAACATACAGGAATACCAAGCAGCGGAAAAAGTGTGTCAAACTCCCTTTTTAAAACCAGCTCTTCCAGCCGTCCTCCTGGTGTCTCCAGCAGATTTTCCTGCCCTGGATACCATAACACACCAAGCCCATCCTGCTCTTTTCCCCTGCGCAGCCCGTCCATCTTAAGAAGTTCCGGCTTCTTGTCTCTGATCAGCTCAACCATGGGCATCTCCTGCACATAAGGCGTCCCCATAAAATCAAAAACATTCATGGATATTTTGTCCGCCCCCGCCAGCACATGAAGCTTCATCTGCAGTCCGGTCATGTTCAGACTCTTTGTAAATCTCGTATGAGGCCAGTTTTCCACTTCGCTGATAATTTCCACCTCAGATGAAAGCTGTGCCATGCTAAGCGCCATTCCCTGATGGACTGCAATCAGATCCTGATGCAGACAGTCGGAGTATGCTCCTCCAAGAGGCCTCGAAAGAGGTCTGTTTGCTCCTGCAAATGTACGCAGAAGCGATTCCATATCTCTTCCCTGCAGCGCATGGGCTGCCTCCCCACTGTTCATCAATCCAATCCTTACCGCAGGATCGACGCTGTGTACCGCCTGCTCAATTCTGGCTGCCGCCTTGCTTTGGCCTTCAAAATTCACTTCCAGCCAGGCTTTTCTCACCGCTCTTCCTTCCTCTGTGTTGCGTGTTACCGCCTCCAAAAGCTGACTACTGTCAATCTCTCTCCCCAGTTTTTCCGATACAGCCCGCGCATGGAGTGAGCAGAAGCATCCAAAGGAATCCGAATGATTCAGACTTCGAAAATCGTCATCCACCATCAGAACAGCAGGATGGGTGCGCGCATAAACGGTACACACGTCTGCGATATATTTCTGCCACCCTTCATCCAGAATACAGTATACAGAATCTGCCGGTTGAAGGCTTTCTCCTGTAAATTTACTATATGGAAGGATATCTTTCTTTTCCAGTCTGCAGTCTACATGCCCCACACTGGTAGCCAGATTGATGCTGTATGTAATCTTCTCTTCCTTCAGCCTCTCTGCCATTTTACCGTAGATTTCTGCCATCCTGCGATGCTTTTCCAAAGGAAATGGAGACATCAGAATCTGATGGCACTGTTCCTTTAAATAAACCTCTTCAATTCCAGCTTCATGGCACACCCAAACAATATCTTCCAGTTGACGCTCCCATTGATCCTCATGAATCACTGCGCGTAATATATAGTTCATTTTGGCCTCCTGCTAATTTTTCATTCCGCTGGTCGCGATTCCCTCAATAAAATATCTCTGCGAGAACAGGAACATCACGATAATCGGAATCAGCACCATCGTAGCCGCGGCCATCTGGAGCCCGTAATCCACGGAATTATTCACCTGGAACATCTTAATTCCGACAGACAGCATCTGTTTGGCTGGTGTGGTTATAAATATATACGGCCCCATATAATCGTTCCATGCCCAGATAAAAGTAAAAAGAATCATCGTAATAACTGCCGGTTTGGCAAGCGGAAGGACAATCTGTGAATAAATTTTCAAGTGACCGCAGCCATCGATAATTGCCGCTTCACTCAGTGTCTCCGGTATTCCCAGAAAAAACTGGCGTACCATAAAGACAAAAAATACATCAAAGATAGACGGAAGAACGATACTCCACATGGAGTCCGTGATCCCAAACGCTTTAAAGATCACGTACTTCGGTATAATAACCGCATCCGGCGGAATCATCATGGATGAAAGCAGTACAACAAAGAGGATATCCCTTCCTTTAAAACGCAGTCTGGCAAACGCATATGCCGTCAGGGTAACTATGCCAACCTTTAGCACCAGTATGGTTCCAACCATAACAAACGTATTAAAATACCAGCGTACAAAGCTGTACTGGGCTGAAAAAACTTCTTTATAATTGCTTGTAATAAAGTGTTCCGGTATCAGCTTCACCGGATAAACAAATATTTCGTTCAATGGTTTGAAAGAAGCGGACAGCATAAAAATAAACGGGAAAATATTTGCTGCCCCCAAAATCAGGAGAACCGCCGTCATCACCATCTTTCCAACCCTTTTTTTATTTTGCTTCATAGCGATACCCTCTCCTAATATATTTCGCTGCGGTTTTTACCGACCCACTGGATAACAGTAACACCCATAACCAGAACAAACATAACCATGGCCTGAGCACTGGCATATCCCATCCGCGCAGATGAAAAAGCCGTATCCACAATGTTAAGAGGCAGTACCGTAGTGGAATTCCCCGGACCTCCGGCAGTGAGTACCTGAATGATCGTAAAATTCTTAAGCGAAGTGATAATAGAGGTAATCGTCAGCAAAAATGTAGTGTTTCTTATGAGCGGCAGCGTTACGTAAAAGAACTGCTGGAACCTGCCGGCTCCGTCAATCTGTGCCGCCTCCTTCAGTTCTGTCGGGACCTCCTGCAAAGCAGCTAAATACGTCACAAACTGCAGCCCCACTTCTCTCCACACAGCGATCATCACCACCGAATAAAGAGCCGTTTTCGATCCCATCAGCCACATTGGCGCCTGATTGACCCCCAATGCACTCAGGGTCTGATTCACAATTCCATCGACCGGGTCCAAAAGAATAGACCATACAATGGCGATTGCTACCATGTTGGATACGTATGGCATGAAAATCATCGCCCGTATTCCATTGCGGAAATGAATCTTCTGATTTACCAGGACTGCCAGCAGAAGGCCGGCAGCCATGACAAACGGTACAAAACAGATCGAATAAACGATGCTGTTGCAAAATGCGTTCCAGAATTCCGGATCCCGGCTCATCTCAAAGTAGTTGCCCAGTCCAATAAAATGTGTCTTGTCAATCATACTGATGTATCTCATGTCAGTAAGGCTGAGCACCGCGGACAGCAGAACAGGCAGAAAATGAAACAAGGTAAATCCAATCAAGTATGGCGTAATAAACAGCCATGCAATGCGCGCCTCTTTTTTACGTAAGGAAGAAGTCACGTATTATCATCCCTTTCCACTCTATTCTTTTACTTGCTGGCGGTTTCAATAGCCGCGTCCGCTTTTGTCTTGATATGTGCCACGGTATCATCCAGCGACTGCTCACCGATTCCATAAAGTCCACACTCATCGACAATAATATTCTTGATCTCCGTACTCGCTGTTCCTACCGGTTTTTCATCAAAAATATTTACATCCGGATCAAACCACATGGCCTGGATGTCTTCTACTGTAATTCCATCCGGTTCCAATGCCGGCAAAATCTGGTCTCTGATATAATCCTGAATTTCATCGTCAGTCAGATCAATTCTGGCCGGAATACGTCCATATCCCAGTGTATACTGTTTTTCCGCAAACAGTTTCACCACGTCAAATGCCTTCTCCTTATTCTTTGATGTGGCAGGAATCCATACATTACTTACTACAACACTGACAGATGGATCTTCTCCCTCCGGATGAGGCATGGGCAGTACTCCTGCTTTCCAGTCTCTCGGATATTTTTCTTTATCAATAATCCAGTTCGTTGTCCAGCCGCCGCAGACACTCATACCTACCCTGCCTGTGGTAAAATAATCTACCGGCATCTGTTTGCTCTTTTGTACCAGATAGGAAGGCTGAATTTTTTCAGTATTTCCCAGATCGTAATACCATTTCACACTCTCTTTAAACAGCGGATCATCATAATTGGAGGAACCATCCTCTTTATAATGGCTGAACCCCTTCTGCATGGCATACATATAATTATAATGAACCCAGTCCGGGTTGTACGCACCATAGATCCCGGCCTTTTCATCTGTCAGCTTCTTTCCGATTTCAATGAATTTCTCCCATGTCCAATCGTCTGCCTCCGGATAAGACACACCTGCCTGATCAAACACGTCTTTATTGTAGATTGTAATCGCTTTATCCACATAAGCTGGAAGCCCATAGATTTTCCCGTCAAATGCCGCCGGATAATCACCGAAAATCTTTTCCACATCATATCCTGCTGCTTCCGCCAGGGGGCCCAGTTCCTCGATCACTCCGGCCTCATAAAACTGCTTCATATTAGAATAGGCATCCTCTACGATATCAAACTCGTCTCCTGCCATCAGGCTGATCAGAAGCTTATTCGCTTCTCCCGCCCCCGGATCGGGAAGAGCAATAATCTCTATATCCACATTGCAGGCTTCTTCCGCCATGGCCGCCATCTCTTCAAATTCCGCACGTCCAGCCTCACTGGCTTTCACCGCCCATTTTAAGTGAACTTTTTCCCCCGGCTGCTCACTGGCCTGCTGTTCTTTTTCCGTTTCCTTGTTCTCAGACGCTTTTGTTCCCCCTTCCTTTGTTGCGGAAGTCTGACCGGATGCACTCTGTGCCGTATCTGCCCCCTTGCAGCCGCCCATCATGGAAACAGCCATGGCAAACGCCAATACAATACTCAATCTTTTCTTCATGGTAGTTACCCCTCTCTTTCTTTATGGCTCAAGTATAGCATTGGGTCAGGACTGCAGCCATAAAAAAGAACTACGATTTCCGGTAGATTTTTACGATTTTCCCGTCGGTATTCGGATGATTACTTCCGTCCCCTCCCCTTCTCTGCTGAATATCTCCAGACCATACTGATTTCCATAATAAAGGCCGATTCGCTGATGGACATTCTGAAGGCCGATCCCTCTTCCGCTGTTCCTTCTGAGTTTTGCGTTCTGTTCATCATATTCAATTACATTCTGTTCCTTCAGACTTTCCCGGATGCTGTCCAGTTCGTCCTTTGAAATACCGATCCCATTATCCTCCACGTCGTATACCAACATGCCATGGCTGATATAAACTCCGATGCGAATCGTACAGTCCTCCTGTTCTTTCGTAAAACCATGAAGAATGATGTTCTCAACAATCGGCTGAAGAATCAGCTTTAAAGTACGCAACTGCAGCAGATCCTCATCATCCAGATCGATTTTTAAGTCAAATCTGTCGTTATAGCGGTTATTTTGAAGATGTACATAGAGTTTTACATGCTCCAGCTCCTTTTCCACAGTCAGCATGCTGTGTCCCTTATTCACCATAATATTAAACATTTTTCCCAGAGAATAGGCCATATCGCTGATTTTATATGCACCGGCAGCTCTCGCCTGCCACACAATGGATTCCAGTGTATTATAAAGAAAATGAGGATTAATCTGTGCCACAAGTGCGTCCAGCTCAGCGGCTTTTTTCATACGTTTTATCTGATACTCTTCTCTGATATATCGCTCAGTATTTTCCAGCATGGTATTGTAATGATGAATCAGCCGCGCAATGTCGTAGGGCCCCTTCTCTTCCACCCGAACAGAAAAGTCACCGTTTTCCACTCTTTCCATGGATGCAATCATGGTTTCCAGAGGCTTTATGGCCTCTCTCGACAGCAAAACCGATACCGACACAGAGATAATCAGAATGACGGCAATCACAAAGATAAACCTCTTATAGATCCCGATCACTTCACCAATCATATTATTCAGTGGAATTACTGCTATCGCTGTCCAATTACCGTCATTGAGACGTTGTGACATTACCACTTCCCTGTTTTCAATAAAATAGTTTCCAGTGCCTTCCATCGCTTTCTTTGTATATGCCAGGTTTACAACTTCCTCCGGATGGAGAAGCATGGATTCATCACTGTGAGAGATTAACCGTCCTTCTCTGTCGACAATATACAGATATCCTTCTTCCAAAAGCTTAGACTTTTTGTATTGTTCGTATATCTGTTCCTCGCTGAGACTGTAAATCAGAGTTCCCTGATATCCGCCGCCATCCAGTAAAAGATTTTTGAGCACAGGAATCATGCTGTCATTCCGAAGATTTCCCGTTTCAGGCGCAAAGCAGTTCTTCTGGAGAGGATACCAGTCATAGCCGTATTCCAGACGCTTCTTATCTTTCATCAGCGACTCAGCAAATGCTTCCGCTTCTTCTGCCATATCCATAGGATACTGAAGATTGTAGACCACTCCATTCTTATTGATAATTCCTGCCAGAACTCCGCTCACTCTGGAATATGAATTTCTTCGGGTTAAATAACGGTTCATCAGATAGATATCAACCAGTTTTTCATGCTGGTTTTCATAATCCTCCGGTTTTTGTTCCAGATGCTCTTTTAAATCTGAATCGCTCTGCATGACCTCCGTACTGATCTTTACCTCGGTCGTAATAAAATCATCTACGCTTCTGCATACATAGGTCAGCATGTCATAAGAGCTGTTAATCAGATTCTTCATGGATACCTCACCACTGTAACGGATCAGCATAATGGAACTGTACAGCAAAGCGACCGTCAGTAGAATGACATTTACTACGACAAGATTACGTTTCAGCGTCCATTTCCTAATCATAGAGCTTCTCCTCTTTCTGCCTGGCAACAGTCTCCCTGTAACCTGCAGGACTGAGTCCCGTATAACGTTTAAAAAGCTTGGCAAAATATGAACTGTCCGTATATCCGATAGACTCTGCGATACGGTACATCTTCATCTGCCCTTCTCCCACCAGACGTTTTGCCTTTTCCATACGGCATCGCACGATCTCATCATTAATATTTTTGCCGGTCTCATTCTTATAAACAGCTGACAAATAATTCACCGTCCGCCCGGTTTTTTCCGCGATATAGTTCAATGACATATTAAAACTGGAATAATCCTCTCTGATAATCTGTTCAATATCCCGTACCAGCCTTGACTTTACCTCCGTTCCCGTGACTGATTTAGCCATCTGGCTTATTTTTGCAGTCATAAGCGCCTGTTTTCCGCTCAGGGTATATATATCCGCCAGTTCTTCTGCAAATTCAGCCCTGGAACACGTCTCCAACACAGGAATTCCCCGCTTATCCGCATAGCGGAGAAGCTCCAGATACATCTGGATACATAAAAAATCCAGATGACGGTAATCGTAGATGTACTTTCTCTTAAAATAACTGAAAAAGCGTTCCAGTTCCCTCTCCCAGTCTGCTTCCCCATTTAGGAAAACTCCATTGATCACCGGCTCCGCCGGAAACTGAACCACCGTACAGTCCTCATCAAAAATAAGATCCTGATAGCTGAATATCTGTTCTGATTCCACAAAAATCATCTGATGCAGTGCAATATCTGCTTCCTTCATTCCCCCTGCCGTCTCTGTAATGTCAGTCATGGAACTGATTCCGAAGCAAAGACCGATCCCCCACTCCGCCCACACTTCTCTCATCAATTCCCGAATTTTTCTCTCTAGCTGTGCCTCCCCCAGAGTGCCGGATACAATCACAGTTATCAGTTGTCTTTTATTCACAAAGACAAAACCATCGCTGCTTCGAAAATACTTCTGCACACAGCTTCTTATCTTTATTCTGTCCTTATCATTTTCCTCAGCATTATCTCTGCGCCAGCCGATTTCCACCACATACGCATTTCGCGGCAGTGAGATACCGTACTCAGACGCCTTCTCCTCAATCGCCCCGGTCTCCCGGTATGCCCCCTCGGCCAGATCACAGAAAAAACTTTCCAGCAGCGCTTCTCTGTTTTTGTTCCAGTGTTCCTTAAAATAATGGTACTGTTCTTCCTTGCTCCGTTCCTGATCCAGAAGAGCCCTCAGATTACTGAAAATCTTCGAAAAGTCTTCCTCGCGTGACGGTTTTAATATGTAATCAAAGACCTTATATTCCAATGCCTTTCTGTAATATTCAATATCACTGTATCCACTAATAATCACGGACCGTATCTCCGGATACTTCTGATGGACACGGTCGATCAGCTGAATTCCGCTCATTTCATCCATCCGAATATCTGTCAGCAGCACATCCGGAATGTCAGCCTCGACGAGCGTCCAGGCTTCTTCTCCACTCGATGCTGCTCCCGTTACTTCAAATCCCCATTGTTCCCATGGCAGAGTATCCCTCATCCCCTTAAGGGCTTCCCATTCATCATCCACAATAATCAATCTGTACATTATTATTCCTTCTCCATTTTATAGAAAAGGCGGGATACGCACCCCCGCCTTCTCATCACTGCAATGACTCGTACGCAGTGCGTGCAGGTCATCATTTCCTGTCAATCTCTCTGTCCTGTGTCTGAACCGGTAATTTTTAAAAGGACTGTGTTCTTAATCAGAACGATTAAAAACACAATCCTTTTCTATTTTACATTATACCGGATAAGCCTTGCTTCCCTTATCCGCCACTGCAGAATCCACACCGGTCTGCTGGGCTGCTCTGTACTCGAAGAATTCCTTCGCTACAGCCGGGAACAGCGCGTAGGATAACACATCCTCATCCTGCTGCTTCCACTGCGCGCATTCCTTCTCAAACTGAGGAAGCTGCGGAGCAATTAAGTCTGCCGGACGGCAGGTGATCGGTGTCTCGTCACCGATGATCTTCTTCTGGACTTCCGCATTGAACGGTTTAACCGTCTGTCCGAACTCGCCCATAAGGATCTTCTTGGACTCTTTTGTTACCATCTTGTAGCGCTCGCCGCTGATTACATTTAATACGGCCTGAGTACCTACGATCTGAGAGGACGGAGTAACAAGCGGCGGCTCGCCGAAGTCTTTTCTTACTCTCGGGACTTCCTCCAGAACCTGTCTGTATTTGTCTTCCTGTCCTGCTTCCTTTAACTGGCTTACCAGGTTGGAAAGCATGCCGCCAGGTACCTGATACTGTAAGGTCTTGATATTGACACCCAGAACCTTCGGGTTTAAACGGCCGCTCTTAAGCGCTTCCTCACGGATTGGCTGGAAGTGGTCGGCGATTTCTGCCAGTAAGTTCTGATCATAACCGGTGTCGTACGGTGTTCCGCGGAAGGTCTCAACCATAACCTCGGTAGCCGGCTGGCTGGTTCCCAGTGCAAGAGGTGACATTGCGGTATCGATGATATCGCAGCCTGCTTCTACCGCCTTTAAGTAGGTCATGGAAGCGACACCGGAGGTGTAGTGGGTGTGAAGATCGATCGGAAGCGCAGTGGATTCCTTTAATGCGCGTACCAGCTCGTCTGCCTTATAAGGTGTCAGAAGACCGGCCATATCCTTGATACAGATGGAATCAGCGCCCATGTCCTCGATTCTCTTGGCAATATCTTTCCAGTAATCCAGTGTATAAGCATCGCCCAGCGTGTAGCAGAGCGCAACCTGTGCATGGCCCTTCTCTTTGTTGCAGGCTTTTACAGCGGTCTGTAAGTTGCGGATATCATTTAAACAGTCGAAAATACGGATAATATCGATACCGTTTGATAAAGACTTCTGAACGAAGTACTCTACCACGTCGTCTGCGTAGTGATTGTAGCCCAGAATGTTCTGTCCACGGAACAGCATCTGCAGTTTCGTGTTCTTGAAGCCGTCTCTCAGCTTACGAAGTCTGATCCACGGATCTTCCTTTAAGAAACGAAGGCACGCGTCAAAGGTAGCGCCGCCCCAGCACTCTACCGCGTAATAGCCGACTTTATCCATCTTATCGACAATCGGAAGCATCTGCTCGGTTGTCATTCTCGTAGCAAGCAAAGACTGGTGAGCGTCACGAAGGACGGTCTCTACAATCTTAACCGGCTTTTTCTCTATTTCTGCCATTATTTTACCTCCTTGTTATGGGCACCCGGCGGGCGGTGTCCGGCCGCCGGGTGCGATACATGAAAAATCTTTATTTCACTCCGAAGATAGCCATGAAGGTACCGGCCGCTACCGCGGTACCGATAACGCCTGCCACGTTCGGGCCCATCGCATGCATCAGCAGGAAGTTGGTAGGATCTGCCTCAGCACCGACCTTCTGGGATACACGTGCCGCCATGGGAACTGCGGATACACCGGCAGAACCGATCAGCGGATTTACTTTTCCGTGAGTCAGCACACACATCAGCTTTCCGAACAGCACACCGGCCGCCGTACCAACGATAAATGCTGCAAGACCAAGGAATACGATCTTTAATGTGTTCCAGTTTAAGAATGCTTCTGCACTCGTGGTTGCGCCTACAGACGTTCCCAGCAGGATAACTACGATGTACATTAACGCGTTGCTCGCTGTCTCTGCCAGCTGCTTCACAACGCCGCTCTCTCTGAATAAGTTGCCTAACATCAGCATACCAACGAGTGGTGCTGTAGTCGGGAGGATCATACAAACAACTACCGTTACGATGATCGGGAATAAGATTCTCTCAAGCTTGGAAACAGGACGCAGCTGTTCCATCTTGATCTTACGCTCCTTCTCGGTAGTAAGCAGCTTCATAACCGGTGGCTGAATGATCGGTACGAGGGCCATGTAGGAATAAGCCGCCACAGCGATCGGTCCCATCAATGCAGTCTGTCCCAGCTTGCTCGCAAGGAAGATGGAAGTAGGGCCGTCAGCACCACCGATGATGGAGATAGCAGCCGCCGCTTTTCCATTGAATCCCAACAGAATTGCCAGGAAGTAGGCGCTGTAAATACCAAACTGTGCAGCCGCACCGAGTAAGAAGCTCTTCGGATTGGCAATTAAAGGAGCGAAATCCGTCATCGCACCGACGCCCATGAAGATAAGCGGGGGCAGGATGCTCCATTCGTCCAGTTTAAAGAAGTACTGCAGAAGTCCGCCGCCGGAACCATCTGCACCAATTTCCTTCATAATATCCGGATAGATATTAACAAGCAGCATTCCGAATGAAATAGGAATCAGCAGCAACGGTTCAAATCCATGTCTGATCGCAAGATACAAGAATACGAATGCAACCAGAATCATGAGCAGATTGCCGCCTGTCAGATTAAAAAATGCTGTTTGATGAAGAAGATTGTTCAATGTGCTAAATATATCCATGTTAATCCCTCCATATGGAATCCGCCTCTATCTGGCGGAAGCTCTGCCTTAGTTTAATGTAGCCAGTGTCTGACCTGCTTCTACGGAATCGCCGGTTGCTACATTAATGCTTGCAATTGTTCCATCCTGAGGAGCTACGATTTCATTTTCCATCTTCATGGCTTCAAGAATAACGATTACATCGCCCTTCTTAACAGCCTGTCCAGGATTTGCCTTAACGCCTAAGATCTTGCCTGGCATCGGAGCCGCTACCTTTACGGATCCGGCTGCTCCGGCCGGTGCTGATGCCTTCGGTGCTGCAGGCGCTGCCTTCGGTGCCGCCGCAGGAGCTGCCTTTGGTGCTGCTGCCGGTGCCGCGCTTCCGGTTCCTTCTTCTACGGTTACGTCATAAACATTACCATTAACTGTAATTGTATAATTCTTCATGATGATAATCCTCCTGATTATTATGCTTTTTTCCATTTTCCCGCCGGTGCACGTCTGATGGAGCGTACGACAAGACCGCTTGGGCTCGTTCCTGTAGATGCTGCTATCGCAGCTGTAATGACTGCTACCAGTTCCAGATCATCGGCCAGGTTTTCTTCCTCTGCCTGTACAACTGCCGGTTCCGGTTCCGCAGCCGGCAATGGCGCCGGTTCTTCTTTCTTTCCTCTGTTCTTCATCTTCTCTTCAAAACGGTTGATGTATTTGAAGCAGCTGATGAGGAAACTGATAAAGATCAGGACAAGAAATACGGTTCCCATACCCATGAGCATATTCATGGCGGCCTGTTCCATATTTTCGCCTAATGTGTACTCCGGAACGAAGGAAACGCTGGTAATCGCCCCTTCCCTGTCAGTCGTGATACCGAAGTCCATCTCTCTCTTCTCAAAAACCGCATGGACTGTTGCGCTGTAGCCGCTGTCAATCTCCTCTACCTCTGCCGTGTCCTCAACGGATATCATGGCGCCAAGATCATGCTTGACGTTCTTCCAGGAGTCCACGCCCTCGGCAAGAGCTTCGCTCTGCTTTGCAGTCTGGTTTCTCACTTCATCCAGCTGATCATCCGGAATGTTCACGTAAGAGTTTAAATATCCGGAAGCCATCTGGCTTAACTGAGCCTGAATGTTGACATCGACCTCTGAGGAAGCGCTGTCAGCCTTGCTGCAAGCAGATAATGAAAAGAGACAGGCTGCCATGCAAAGTCCTAATGCTACTCGTTTCATATTCAGTTTCATATACCTGTCACCTCATTCTAGACCGTGCCATGTTTTTTATCCGGACGATCCTCTCTCTTCGTGAATAACATCTCAAATGCAGCAATCACGCGGGCTCTAGTCTCGCTTGCATCGATGATATCATCAACATAGCCTCTCTTTGCAGCAGCCAGTGCACTGGACTGCAGCGCCTGATAGCTTTCCGCCTTCTCATTGATGAAGGAAACGCTGTCATCCGCCTTGCCGATCTCATCCGCATACATAATCTTCGCTGCTTCCTTTGCATCCATCATACCGATGGAAGCATCCGGCCATGCATAAACCATATCAGCACCGATTGACTTGCTGTTCATCGTTAAGTAAGCGGTTCCGAATGCCTGTCCGATAACAACCGTTACCTTCGGAACGGTCGCATTGGCAAATGCATACGTCAGTCCGGCCGCCGCTTTGGCGATCTTTCTCTCTGTGCACTTGCTGGCCTTATATCCTTTTACATTGACAAGGGTAAGCACCGGGATATTAAATGCATCGCAGAACTCCACGAATTCAGCCGCTTTGGTGCAGCCCTGAGAGGTTAAAACCGCATCGTACTCAGCAGTCTTCAAGCCGCTCTCATCGTAGGATTCCGTGCGGTTGGCAACACAGCCCACCGTCGTTCCGTTCAAACGGATGAATCCGGTTACCATGGAAGGTGCGTAATCCTTTTTTACTTCCATAAAGAAATTATCATCAGAAATCTGAGTCAGCGCGATCGCCGTGTCTCCCACATAGTTTGCAAGGTCGGAGCACACACGGTTTAAATCGTCGTTACACTCGTCATAAGACATGTCATCTTCGTTGTTGGCCGGGAGGATGGTAACCAGGGTTCTGATACCGTTTAAGATCTCCGCCTCATCGCCTGTGAAATCTGCCAGTCCGGTTTCCTTACTCTGGAAATCAGCGGACGACGTATCGCATTTGCCGGTATAGTTGCCAGCCAGTGCGTTCGGGGAATTCACAAACACCTTTCCGTTCCTGCTCTCCACAAATGTGAAATCAGCCATAGCTGCAGATACCGCCATACCGCCGCCGCAGGTTCCGAATACCGCGCTGATCTGGGGAATCACACCGGAAGCCATGGTCTGGCTTAAATAAAGCTGGCCGAATCCATCCAGGGCATCGGTAGCTTCCTGAAGTCTTAAGCCTGCGCAGTCGATCAGACCAATGACGGGAGCGCCCGTCTTCATGGCCGCCGCGTAAAGATTAACGATTTTTTTTGCATGCATTTCGCCGATGGAACCGCCCAGTACGGAAGCGTCCTGGCTGTACACATACACAAGGCATCCTTCGATGGTACCGTAACCGGTAACAACACCGTCAGCAGGGGTTTCCCTTGATGTCATGTTGAAGTCTGTGTTTCTGGCCGTAATATAGGCGCCGACTTCAACAAAACTGTTCTCATCAAGCAAGGCATTGATTCTGTTGCTTGCTGATGTCTGTGCTGAATTACTCATTTTGCAATCCTCCATTTTGTAATATTTGTACGGACTCTGTTAAGCAATTAACAAAGATCCGTAGAATAACACCAATTTCTGCCGATTATAATTGTATAATTAATTATGACAAATTTCAAGGTTTTTTTGGAAAAAAAAGAACTGCATTCTATGGATTTTTCATAATCCACGTCCTGCAGTCCCAAGAACTTGTCAGCATTATTTCACAATCTTTCTTTACTTCCGGCGAAATACACAAGTTTTGATTGTTTAATTTGTAACTATTGCCTACGCTACTCCCGGATATCCGTGATGCCAAACGTTCCATCCTCTGTTTTCTTATAACGAATATGGGGATTTTCCTCTCCCATCGTCACACCGTCCGCATTCGCCTCCAGAGTCGCTGTGTCCACTCCGGCAATCGCCACCATTAAGTCGTCTCCGAAGATCAGGTCCGGATTCTGCTTTAAAAACTCGTCCCGGTCTTCAAATGTCATCTTCTCTCCGTCTGCGGTCTCCAGATTCAGCGGAAATGCCGAGAGATCTGCCAACGCTTCCATATCCCTGTCCGCCACTGCTTCCTGGATCCGCTCCGCAAAGGCCTCAATATCCTGAACTCCGGCCCCCGATTCAGCCGCGTCTTCCGCATCCGCACCCGGACCGTCTGCCGCGCGCTCCTCGTTCTCCTCAGCCGCCGGAGCCGTCTCGTCCTCTTTTTCTGTCTCCGTGTGAAGCGGCGCAGCCTCTTCTCTCACAGCCTCTGTGGCATTTGCCGCTGTCGTCTCCGCAGCTCCCGCTCCGGGTGACATACTTTTCTTAAAACAGCCGCCCAACGCCAGCACCGTGATAACAGCCAGCAGAACGGCCATAAGCTTTCCTCTTCCCGCCATAAGTGCACACTTCCTTTCTGCGCTTCGGGCAAAGTATATACCACGCAGAACAGGAAGTCAATAGAGTTTCCAAAACTGTAAATGTTAGTCAGCTTTCTGTAAGATTCTCTCCGGTTCCTTCACAGTTTGGAGCGCGCTGCGGCCCTATTTATACTCCTTGTGAAGCGTAAAGCCGCGGCCCCGCACTTCGCTGACCTGGTTGATAATCATAAATGCATTGGAGTCCAGTCCCATGACGAGTTCATTCAGCTTCGACAGCTCCCTGCCCGAGATGACCGTAAGCACTGCATAGGAAGCCTTTCTCAAATGGCCCCCTTCAATCAGAAGCAGCGTTGTCCCGCGGTCCATCCTGTTCTGGATGGCCTCACTGATGATTTCACACTGTTCACTGATAATCTTAACCTGCATCTGGTTCTGGCCGATCATCAGTACCTTATCCAGCACCATGGTGTAAAGAAGTACCAGCAGAATTCCGTACAGGATCTTCTCCTTACCCGCGAATACCATCTGGGTCAGCAGGATCAGACAGTCAAACACCGACATCGTCATGGAGACCGGAAGCCGGAATTTTTTATTGAGAATCAGCGGCGGGATATCCATGCCTCCGGTCGATGCTCCCGCCCGGATTACCATACCGATTCCGGCACCGATAAAGAGACCGGCAAAGACAGTCGCCAGCATCGTGTCCCCGGTGATGGGAGCGGTGCCGAACAGCCCTTCAAAAACGCCGAGAATAAACGGATAGTAAAACGTGCTGATGATCGTCGTAAAGGCAAACGCTTTGCCGAGAACCGCCGCGCCCGCCACAAACATCACCACATTAAAGACACCCACAAACGCCGCAATGGGAATTCCAAGTTTATACTGGGCCACCAGCGCAAGTCCCGTCGTCCCCCCGGTAATAAGGCCGTTTGGAAGGATAAAGAGGGATACAGCCAGTGCATACAGCGTGTTTCCTGCCAGCACGGTTATAATTTTTTTCATATTCATACAGATCTGTCATCCTTTCATCGGTAAATAACACGCCTCCCAGTATAGCATAATCCCCGGTTTCTTAAAACCCCCGCCGTTAAGATTTCGATTCATTTTCTCTTTCCTGGTTACAGTTCCTGACAGCCTGTTACAATAGAAACTTCCGTTTCAGTTCCGCCCGCTTCCGCTCATTTAAACCGATCCGCTCATACAGATAGGCTTCCACGGAACCGCAGGCCGCCTCCATGGCAGAAAACGCATGGCGGATATAATCCTCCGATACCGTCAAAAGCACCTTCACACACTCCGCAAGCCTCGCATCCTTCGTCTTCTCCCGCACCAGAGCCGCGGTCTTCTCCGCATTTTCCATCACAAATTCATTCGTTCTGACAAAATCCCGGATAATCGTATCCCGGTCTACGGAAAGGGCGGATAACAGCAGGGCTGTCCCCACACCCACCCGGTCTTTTCCGGCTGTACAGTGCCAGAGTACCGCACGGTCATCCGCCTCCAGAAGGATGTCGAAAAAGCGGCCGTAATATGACGATGCATGTTCATCCACAACGAGATTTTCATAAAGCTTATCCACATAGAGCTCCGGATCTCCGCCCAGAGAAGAGGCGTGTTCCAGCATTCCGAGGATGGCATCCTGCTTCGGCTTTCCCTCCTCTTCATCCTCAAAGGTAATTCCCACCGTCTCCTCATTCAGAATCGGATTAAAAATATTGGTGACGCCGTCCATGTCCGGATCCGGTTTCTGGCTTCTCTCCACGGCTGTCCGGAAATCCACCACCGTCCCCAGACGCCACTCTCCCACCAGCCTTTCCAAGTCCGCCGGCGTGGCCTCATAGAGCGCCCCGCTCCGAATCAGCCGTGCCGGTAAAATCTTCTTTCCCTCCATAGTCCGGATTCCGCCGAGATCCCTGGTATTGGGAAGTCCCTCCAGTGGAATCCTTCCTGTGCAGTGATTTGCTGTTCTGTTTACATTCTGTTCCATGATGTACGCCTCTTTCTTTCGTTCATTCTTCCTCAGTATTTATCGGATCCAAGTGTTCCCAGTATACCACAAATGCGCGTTTCCTGAAAGCCCCTGCTTACAGTCAAAAGCTGTGATGTCAAACGGCGTTGGGGGCCATTTCTGTACACTGCAGAGAGCATGATTGCTCACAGAGCGGGCAGACATTCATTGACAAACGCAAATGGCGCCCGAAAGAGCTGTATCACATGATCGAGACACCACCGGAAGGTGATTTTTTCCACATCTTCGGTCAGATAAACCGGAAACGTCTTCACAGTCTCTCCCTGCAGGCGGTAGGTCACCGTTCCCACAGTCTGCCCTTTTTTCAGCGGTGCTTCCAGGGTATCCGGAAGTTCTTCGGATACGGTCACCTCCTCATCCTCTGCCATAAGAAGCTTCAGGCTCTTCTCTTCCTCCTTCAGATTCAAACCGGCGTGAACCACCACCGGGTCGCCCGGATTACCGGAACGCGGGACTCCATTTTCCACCGGTATTTCAGGAAATGTCTTCTCCTGATAGACTTCCCGGTACTGATAATGCTCCATCCCATATCCGAACAGCTTCCTGGCATCTGACCATTTATACGTCTTGTGCGGCGGCCAGCCGCAGCCCAGAAGCGCAATGGTAAACTCTCTTCCTCCATCCTCCAGCGCCCCCACATAGGAGTAACCCGCTCCCCCCGTAAAACCTGTCTTGCCGGAAAAAGCGCCGCTCATCATCGTCAGAAGCGCATTGTGGTTCTGGCAGTTATAAGACCGCTTCCCCTCCTGATCCGTAAAATAATAGCTCTGCGTACCCGTGATTTTCAGAAACTCTTCCTTTTTCGGAGACGTCCCGATGCAGTAATTCATGATGCGCGCCAGATCCGCGGCCGTAGTGGAATGCTCCTTCATCTGGCCGTTCTCCTCCCTGCTGGCGTCCAGCCCGTTGGGGGTGATAAAATACGTGTCACTGCATCCCAAATCCCGGGCTTTTTGATTCATCAGGGCCGCGAAGCCCTCCACGCTTCCGCCCACATGCTCCGCGATCATTACGGCCGCGTCGTTGTGAGATTCCAGCATCAGGCTGTAGAGCAAATCCTCCAGCCGGAAGGTCTGCCCCTTATACACGCCCAGATGGACCTTCGGCTGAGCCGCCGCATTCTGGGATGCGGTCACGGTGTCAGAGAGATTTCCATATTCCAGGGCTATGATACAGGTCATAATCTTCGTCGTACTTGCCATGGGACGGGCCACGCCCTCATTTTTCCCATACAGGATTCTGCCTGTTTTCGCGTCCATCAAAACAGCCGACTGTGCATACAGCCCCAGTTCATCCTTCTGATTTTGTTGTTCCTGCCCATCCGTCTCCGCCTGCGCCGCAGTCCGCCCGCATATTCCCGTGCACAGCAAAAGACACAGAAAAAATAGTATGACCTGCTTCATCCTCATACCACCCTGTATGATTTTATTTTATCCTATTCCTTCCTTTTTTTATTTATTCCGGTTAAGAGTCCCGACCTTACGTTTGGACAAAAGTTTCCGCTTTACTTGCGAACGTATATTCGATATAATAAAGACAGAATGGAGGGAATCTTATGACGCAGAGTCCGCTTGTCTTTCACATTGATGTTAATTCCGCATTTTTAAGCTGGGAATCTGTCTGCCGGCTGGCAGAAGATCCGAAGGCCCTGGATCTACGCACCATCCCATCCGCGGTAGGCGGGGACGCCGCTTCCCGCCATGGCATTGTGCTGGCCAAGTCCACTCCGGCAAAGAAGTACGGGATCACCACCGGAGAACCGCTGGTCCAGGCGCTGCGCAAGTGCCCGGAGCTGTGTGTCGTTCCCTCCAGGTTCGATGTCTATATCCACTATTCCGGCCTCCTGATGAACCTCTTATCCGATTACACCCCGGATATTGAAAAATTCAGTATCGATGAGGCATTTTTAGACATGAGCTCTACCATCCATTTATTCGGGGACCCGTGGACCACTGCCAATCAGATTCGTGAACGGGTCTTCCGGGAACTGGGATTTACTGTGAATATCGGTATCGCACCGAACAAGCTTCTGGCCAAGATGGCCTCTGATTTTAAGAAGCCCGACATGTGCCATACGCTCTTTCTTGACGAAATCCCGAAAAAGATGTGGCCCCTCCCCGTCCGGGAACTGTTTTTTGTAGGCCGTTCCGCCCAGAAAAAACTGGAAGGGATTGGAATCCACACCATCGGCCAGCTGGCCGCCTGCGATGTGGAGCTGTTAAAACCGCTTCTGGGAGAGAAGTATGCCATACAGATTCACGGCTACGCCTGCGGAATCGATCCCTCCCCCGTGGCAGAACGTGAACCCACAGGCAAGGGATATGGCAACAGCACCACTCTGTCCCGGGATGTGGATGACTTCGATACGGCATGCACCGTTCTCCTGTCGCTCTGCGAGACCGTAGGGGCGCGGCTCCGTGCCGACCACGTGATATGCGACTGTGTCTGTGTAGAGATCAAAGACTGGGAGTTTCATGTGCAGTCCCACCAGGCGACCTTAAACAGCCCCACGGATTCCACCACGGTGCTCTACGAGAATGCCTGCCGTCTGCTAAAAGAGTTCTGGGATCTCACTCCGCTCCGTTTGATCGGAGTGCGCGCCACAAAGATATCTGACGACGAATTCACCCAGATCAGCCTGTTTGAATCGGAGCAGTCCAGGAAGATGAAGGAGATGGAAAAGGCCGTGGACCAGATCCGCAGCAAATTCGGCACCGACATCATCAAGCGGGCCAGCTTCTTAAAAAAGGATACTATCGTCGATCACGCCGCCAGTAAGCAGAAGCATCTGTCCAGTCGGTCAAAAGAACGGAAAAGCGGTTCAGAGTCAAAAAAGGAGCGGAATGATTAAGCATTCCCGCTCCTTTTTGATCTTTTCCGCTCAGATCATATCAATTGGTTTAAATCCCTCACCAAATACCTCATTGGAATCCGTAATGATGATAAACGCGCCCTTGTCGATCTCATGAACCTCCCGCCGGATAGGAATTACTTGGCTGTTGTTGCATGCGCACATAACCACCTTCTTTTCATCCAGAGAATAGGAGCCCTGCCCTTCCAGAAACGTGCAGCCGCGCCCGGTGGCCTCCTCGATGGCCTCCGCCACCGCCGCTTCACACGAGGTAACGATCAGCATCAGCTTTCCGGCGCCAAGACCGTACATGATCTTGTCAATCACCATGGTAGTCACGATGGACGAGATCATGCCCAGGATCACCGCGTCCAGATTACGGAACACGAAGCCGCCCGCGATGATGACGATGGCATCCACCACCAGGGAGATCTGACCGATCGTCAGATGAGGGAACAGCTTTCTGATCGCCATAACGAGGAAATCCGTGCCGCCCGTGGAACCGCCTCTTAAATAGACGATCGTAAGCCCAAGCCCCGAAAAAATACCGGTACAGATCGAGGCATAGAACGGATTGCCGTCATAGACGGGAATGATTGGCATCACATAGTCCAACACGAGGGCGAAGATCACCATACTCTTCATGGAGCGAAGCAGAAACCGCCTGCCCAGCAGCTTATAGCTGACCAGCAGGATCGGTATGTTGAGCAGGATGCTCACGATACCCATGGGAAGCCCGAATAAATAGCGAAGAATAAGGGCGATACCGGAGACGCCGACCGGGGCGAACTCCGCATTCACCGCAAAATTATAGATGCCGATATTAAAAAGGAACGCGCCCGCTATATCACAGAGCAGGTCAATCCCAAGATCTTTTGCTGTATACTGCTGTCTGATTCCAGTCATTTGATTCTTTCCTCCATTTTATTTTCTCCGGCAGCGGTCCTCCCGGTCCCGCCTGCGGAGATTTTGACTTCCGCATTCGTAATACGGACTGCCCTTAGAGGAAGTAATCGTCAATCTCGAATTCCTTTTTTCCCACACGGATCCACTTGATCAGCACACTGATCTCCCCGTCTTCCTCCGCACAGACTCCGCAGCCTTCAACGCTTGTCTTTCCATAGGATTCCTTAAAAATAACTTCTTTATCCATAATTCCCTGATCCGCCATATGTTCCGCAAGGTCGAGAAGCACATCCTCCACGTCTTCGTCCACATGATTCTTCTCAAATTCCTGTTCCAGTGCCTCGTAAAGCTCTTCATTCATCATAATCGTCAGTCCTTTCTTCGTTTCCTGTCAGCATTTGGTCCGATGCCCGCAAATTGTCGGAATTCTATAAGACAATTATACATATTTAAAATTTCTTGTCAATCGAAGCCTTCCATGATAAAATTTATGCCATGAAAACGACGATGACATACTTAATACAACAGCACGACACGCAAAAGACGGCAGAACAGTTCCTGCTGTCAAACGGATATTCCGCGGCACTAATCCGCCGGCTGCGCCGCACGGAACATTCCATTTTAAAGAACGGCAGCCCCATTTATACGACGCACCGCCTGAACGAAGGCGACACGCTTTCCGTCACACTGCCGGAAGACCACGGCTCAGAAAACATCCTCCCCATACCTATGGATCTGGACATCTGCTACGAGGACCGTGACCTTCTTATTATCAACAAGGCCGCCGGTGTTCCCATCCATCCGTCACAGGGGAATCACGATAACACACTGGCCAACGGAATTGCCTGGTACTTAGGTGAAAAGGGCGAGACTGCCGCGTACCGTGCCATTAACCGGCTCGACCGCGACACAACAGGCCTGCTGATTCTGGCCCGGCACGCACTCAGCGCCTGTATTCTGTCTGAAATGGTGCGCACACATGCCATACGCAGATGTTACCTGGCCGCGGCCACAGGCCTGGTTCCCCCGGAAGGCGTGATCGATGCTCCCATCGCCCGGGCCGGAACCTCCACCATCGAACGCTGTGTGGACTTTGAACGGGGTGATTCTGCCAGAACCCATTACCGCACGCTGTGCTATAATCCAGACACGAACTGTTCCTTAGTGGAGCTTCGCCTGGAGACCGGACGAACCCATCAGATCCGGGTCCACATGAAGCATATCGGCCATCCGCTGCCCGGCGATTTTCTCTACAATCCGGACTACCGCCTGATCGGAAGACAGGCACTCCATTCCTGGCAGCTTGACTTCATCCATCCCATTAAAAAGGAGCCTCTTCACTTCGAGGCCCCTCTTCCGGACGATATGCGTCCTCTCTTCGGGATGGACTTACCTTTGGCTCTTTACAGCCAGCGCAGTCCCCTGGGATAATGATTCTTTAAGATTCCGCCGGCCAGCTTGGAAAATCCCAGGGGCCAGCCGTCCACGGTCATCAGGACCCAGCCTTTCTGCCCGTTTAACCGGCAGTTTTCTGACTCCTCTGGCCGGAGCCAGTCGTCGATCCGCAGTGTTTCCCCTTTCAGATAACGGCCTGCCTCCTGCCCTTCCGCCTTCATGGGAAACCGGCGTACTGCCTCTTCCTTCTTCATGGAGAGCGCCAGCGCATGGGACGGCTCAAAGCGGTTTTTCTTCATTGTTCCCATGTGAAGGCCGGGGCGCACTATCTTTAATCCCGCCAGATCGATCATCTGAGGCGGAAGTAAGTACAGCTGGTCTCCGAACAGAATATACTCTTCCCTGTCCAGGTAACGCTCCGGATCGGTAAACAGATTCCGGCAAAAGCCTTCATACTCCTTATGCACGGCCTTGTCCTTTAAATACGCCGGGGCCTTTCGTTTCCATGTCCCGCAATCCTCCCCCGTCTTTCGAAGGACCGCCAGATAGTGGCCTTCCCCCTCTGATAGATGGGGCCATATTCTGTAAGTTCCCCGGAGTGTCTCTGCAGCTGATATTCCCCATTCCGGCTTCCCCGGCGAAAGGCCTTCCCGTACTCCCATATCCTCTATCTCAAATTCCGGATGTTCCGAGAGAAACATTTCGATCGTCTGCTCGTCCTCCTCCGGCGAAAAGGTACAGGTAGAATAGACCATGCGTCCGCCTGCCTTCAGCATCCGAGCCGCGGAATCTAAAATCTGGCGCTGTCTTGCCGCGCACATGACCACGTGATCCGGACTCCACTGGCGGCAGGCCTCCTCATCCTTCCGAAACATTCCCTCGCCGGAGCAGGGCGCATCCACCACCATCCCGTCAAAAAACTCCGGAAAGCGTTCTGCCAGCCGTTCCGGCGTCTCATTGGCGACTACCGCGTTCCGTATTCCCATGCGTTCCACATTCTGTGAGAGAATCTTCGCCCTGGCCGGATGGATCTCATTGCTCAGCAAAAATCCCTCTCCCATCAGGCGGCCTGCTATCTGGGTGGTCTTTCCCCCCGGCGCCGCGCAGAGATCCAGCACACAGTCTCCCGGCTTCGGATCCAGAAGTTCCACCACTGCCATGGCGCTGGGCTCCTGAATGTAATACAGCCCCGCCTCGTGGTATGGATGTTTCCCCGGTCTGTCCGAAGAATCGTAGTAGTATCCCTCCCTCGCCCACGGAATCTTCGTTAAGTGAAACGGGACCTTCGCCAGGAACTCTTTCTCATCCGTCTTTCCCGGATTCAGCCGCAGTCCCTGCACCCGTTCCTTCTCATAGCTTTCCAGAAACGCCTCGTATTCCGTTCCCAGAAGGTTCTTCATCTTCTCTTTAAATGCCTCAGGCAGCTCTGTCATCACAATTCCTCATTTTTCTCAAAAATTTCTTCCATCAGATTACCAGATCCGGCCTTTTTCGTCAATATTTCGATCTGATTTTTCCTGTTTAGGTGAAGTGCGGTTGAGATACACCGGAAAATTTTACCTTTATTTTTCCAATTTTTTCGACAATTTACACACTTTCTTTATAATTATTTTCGAACTATATGATAAAAATAAATAGGAGACGTAAAACGACCCTTCAACAAATGAACCTGTGAGGTACGACATGATCTTAAACATTACCGCTTATTTTATTATTCCCGTTTACACGTTTCTTTTTGCCTGGGGAACCGATTGGTTCACGCTGAATTTCTCCGTGCTGGGCAGCCTGGCCAACCGGAAGAACGCATTTCTCCTGTGGGGAATCATTGTGGGCACCTATTTTTACTATGTGTTAAGAAAAATTATTCATCATCTGCCGCGCAACCGGAAGGAAACCGTTACAAGCGTCAGCGCGCTGATTCTGCTGGCCTTCGCGGTCACCACGCCATATCTCCCCGAAAACAGACCTTTCCGGGCATTTCTTCACGTAATATTCGCCTTCAGCGCCTCCGTGCTGCTGCTGGGCTGCCTTTATCTGATTGTGTGGAAGCTCTACTGCATGAATCGGGACGGATACCGTTCCTACTTCATCTGTTTAAACGTCATCACCGTGCTGTCGGCCATGCTCTTACTCCTGGCCGGAATCGTCAGCAGCGCACTGGAGATATTCTTTACCGTATCCTGTACCCTGATGCTGATCCGGCTGTACCGCCGCGTATCATCAGCCGGGGACACTTACTACAGCCTGAAGCATTAAATCAGTATCTGTCCCGCTCACAGTCAAAAAATAAGGTGCTGTAAAAAGAACGTCAGCCACGGAAATCCGCGTCCATTCATTTTACAGCACCCTGTCATGTTCTATGTATTGAATTATAACTGTACCTTATACTGATCAGAACCTTCACCATTTACAACGTAGTAAGCAGCGCCCTCTTCCGGCTTCACATAGATCTCTATCGTCTCGATGGCAGCGCCCTTGTTCATGGACTCATAAGCCTTCTTCGCAGCCTCCAGAACATCCCTGGCAACGATCTGTCTGCCGGCATACTCGATTACTACGGAAGATTTTACTTCCTTCTTCGCTGCAGGCTTCTTAGCAGCCGCTTTCTTCGGCGCAGCTTCCTTCTTCTCAGGAACGGCCTTCGGTTCCGCTTCCTTCTTAGCCGGAGCAGCCTTCTTTGGTGCAGCCGCTTTCTTTTCTGCCGCCGTTTTTGCTGCCGGAGCCTTCTTAGCCTCTGACGGAGTTGCCTTAACCGGTGTTTTCTCTGCTGTCTTTGTTTCAGCCGCTTTCGTCTCTGCCGCCTTCGTTGCTGCCTTAGTTTCACTCTTAGTATTCATCATAATTCTCCTCCTCAAACAGATTGATCTGTTTTTACTGTTGACGTGTATAAGTTCAGCCTGCCTTCTGATGTTTATATTTTAGCTGAGTGAATTATAAAACGAAAATACCGTTTTGTCAACAAAATGACTCGCATTAACCCTGCTTTTTTACTTATTTATGCAGGATTTTAAAGGAAAATTACATAAATTTTGCATTTTATAAGTATTTCAAAATCTGTGAATAGGCTGCTCTCAATTCCTCATAACCAGTCCGGCAGTTGGCGGGACTGGTCGACGGAAGCCGGACAGAGGCGATCCCGGTCTGGGAAAAACAGTATCTGCCATACAGTTCATCCGCTTTCGTTCCTGTCGTAAAGACTGCCTTTATATCTGCCCTGGAAAAAATCACATTCATGTCATTGGAAACCGGATTTTTAATGGAACTGTCATCTGCTCCGCAGATATCACACCCGGCCAGGACATCCCACACAGCGATATGATGGCGCAGCGCCAGGCTTTTCTTTTCCTCAATCGTTTCAGGAGCCGGCTCCCCCAACAGATCCGCCAGCACAGGCCAGAAACGGTTGCGGGGATGACCGTAGTAAAACCCCTGTTCCCTGGATTTGGGAGACGGCATGGTTCCCAGCATGAGAACTCTGGAGTTCTCATCAAATACCGGACAGAAGGTATGAACAACCGTCTCTTCCCTGTTTTTCTTCTGCATCATGGCCGGATAATCGAGGCGGCCCCGGAAAGCTTCTCGGCAATATCGTACATATTGGTGACATTTCCCACTGCCAGCTTCCCGCTTAGGCCGTAATAATTTAAACATGTGCCGCAGGTAAGAATCTCCACTCCCTGCGCCTCCAGACTTCTTAAATCTTCCACAGACTGCGATCCTTCTGCCGACAGCTTTGCGCCGCCGTTGTAGAGCAGAATCGTATCAGGAAGCACGTCCAGCTGGGTCTGGGCATAGAGAAATCCCTTCATCAGCTGCCTTCCCAGTTCATCATCCCCGGTTCCCATGCAGTCGGAGGAAATCACCACCACCTGCCCCTTCCGTCTGGCATCCGGGATACAGGCTTCTGCTTCCGTTACTGCTTCCGCATCGGCAGGCTGTCTGCCGTCCCCCGGCAGCATTTCCCCGTTCCGCTCCGTGACGTCGTAGCTTACCCGGAATTCTTCCTCTGAAACCTTTTCTGATACCGGCTTCAGTCCAAAATAACCGCCCAGTTTCATTAAGTTCTGTACCGCAATCTCATTGTCCACCAGAACTTCAACCGTTCCCTCCGTCATCTCCTTTAATACCGCTTTTGCCTTTATTACAGGCTGGGGGCACGGAAGGCCCTTTGCATCAATAATTTTCTTCATCCTCTTCTCCTTTCCGGCATCACCGTTTATTCCCGCAGGCAGGCCGCCATACGCACACAGTCCGCCTCTTAAAAAGAAGAGGCTATCATCCTTAGACAATAGCCCCGCCTTCCTATTCGCTTTATTCCGTCTCGTCTTCGCCTACCAGTTCATCGTATTCTGCATCATCCAGCAATTCGTCAAACGCATCCGCTACGATCTCATATTCGTCATCATCTTCAATATTCTCCAGATTCGGCTGTCCATCCTCTGACTCGGAATAACGGTATAAGTAAACCTCTCCCTCTTCCGCCTCAGCACCTTCCATCGGAAGCAGAGCAATGTAATCGCGTTCGCCGGCCGTAAAGATGGTAAGAACCACACACTCGATTTCTGAACCATCGTCCAGAGTCAGTGTAACGGTCATCTCCTCCTGCTCTTCCATGTTCTCCTGGTCTAAATTCGGATCCTGTGCCATGTCGATACCTCTCTTTTTGTAATGTTCTTTTTCTATTATTTTGACGACTGCCTCGTCTCTTTCCACTCTATCAGACTATGCAGTAAAAATCAAGGGATTTCTGTCTGATACGGAATAAACTTCTAACAGCTGCTGCCGTTCAGGCTGTTAATATTCGATTCCCTCCCGCGCAGAAATCCCCTGATCGTAAGGATGCTTCACCTTTCGGATCTCCGACACGTAATCCGCCAGTGAAATCAGTTCCTCAGACGGCTCCCGTCCTGTCATAACAACCTCCAGTCCAGAGGGGCGTCCTGTGATAAACGCTCTGACAGTCTCTTCCTGTACCAGGCCGCAATTCATGACCGCCATGATCTCATCGAGAACCAGCATATGGTAACCGCCTTTTGCTGCCTTCTTCAGTGTCCTGTCTAGCAGCGCTGTATAATACACAGCCGCTTCCTTCTTCTGTTCCTCCGTCATACGGAAGGTAAATCCGAAGCTTTTTTCACACGGTGTAACCGTAATCCCCGGTATCAGCCCCAGTGCCGCCACCTCACCAGAATGGTCAGTCTTCAAAAATCGGGTAATCAGAACCTTTCTCCCGCATCCGGCCGCGCGGACAGCCAGTCCCACGGCTGCCGTCGTCTTTCCCTTTCCGTCTCCGCAATAGATGTGTACACATGAATCCATGTTGTGCTCCTTTCGTTACAGTTTACTCCCGTCCCAGGTACTCCTTGACAAACCGGGACACCTCCTGCTTCTTACTGTACCGCTCGCTTACGTAATTGACATGGAGCCGCTCCTTCGCCCTCGTCATAGCGACGTAAAACATGCGCCGCTCCTCTTCCATATCCGCGTCCAGAACCGCCTTGTGGTGCGGTGTGACGCCTTCATTGGCATCGAGAATATACACAATCCGGTACTCCAGCCCTTTCGAGCTGTGCATTGTCATCAGAGAAACGCCCTCCGTCCGCTTCTCCCTGGAACGTGCCTGAAGCTTCAGTTCCCTGGCGTACTCCTCCATATGGGCAAACCACGCTTCCACCGTCTTGAATCCCGCAGCGCTCTCCGCCAGCTGGTCCAGGACCTCAAACAGTTCCTCCGGTTTCATACGGCGGTACTCCGCATACTCTCTGATGTAATCGTCATACCCTACCGCCTTGCGTATATAATTCACCGCAGCGGCAGGCGCCAGCTGCCTTAAGAATTTCAAATCGTACTCCAGCTGCTCGATCCGTTCCACCATCCAGCCTTTATCCTGGTAAAACGATTTAACCGCCTCCCAGTTCACGACCGGAAGTTCCAGTGCATCCCGGCTGATGTACCGGTTTGGACGGTTGATCACCGAGAGAATACAGGAACGGCTCAAATCTCCGGCGGCAGCATTTAAATAGGCGATCAGATTTTTCGCAATCCAGTGATCGTACAGATTCGGCACGGCATCCTTCATGCAGAAGGGAATATTGTACTCCATCAGCTTCTCGATCAGCAGACGCGGCCCCAAGTTGGTCCGATAGAGGACTGCAATATCAGACCAGGCGTATCCCGCCGCCGCGTAATCGGCAATTTCATGGACAATCTCCAGGGTCTCCTCCTGGGGATCCTTCCAGACTCTCGTAACCACAGGCTTTCCCCTGCCCTGCTTTGTGATGATCTCCTTTGGAAAGCGCGTCTTATTGTGGGCAATCAGCCTGCCCGCCGTATCCACGATGTCCTTTGTGCTGCGGAAATTGATATTGAGCAGGACACGCTCAGCATTGGGGTAGTCCTTCTCAAAGCCCAGCATAATCTCCGGCTTCGCGCCGCGGAACCGGTAGATGGACTGATCATCATCTCCCACAATAAACAGATTATTCTCAGGTGCCGCCAGCATCCGCACAATCTCATACTGAACCCGGTTAATATCCTGAAACTCATCCACCAGTATGTACTGATATTTCCTCTGCCATGCGCTTAAGATATCCTTCCGTTCCTGAAACAGCTGGTAGCACATAACCAGCATATCGTCAAAATCGATTAAATTTGCTCTCCTGAGCCGCTCCTCATAGCCTGAGTAAAGCTTCTTGAATACCTCTTCCGAACAATTCTTCGCATAGTAGTGATTTAAATGGATCATCTCTCCTTTTACGGAGCTGATCTCAGATAAAACAGCGCTTACAAACTCCGCCTCATCTTCCACCTCGACACGGTTTGTCTCCATAAGTTCCCGGATATACTGCATCCGCTGTTCATCACGCACAATATTGCGCGCGTCATATCTGTATGCAAATTTTAGGATTCGGAAAAAAATGGCATGAAATGTGCCGAAACTGACAGATGACGGGGTCCCGCCGCACAGACTCTCATATCGCTCTTTCATCTCCGTGGCCGCCGCCTTCGTAAAGGTGATGACCAGGATACCGGACGGATTCACGCTGCATTCCTCCGTCAAATATTTAATCCGGTGGGTTATGGTAAATGTCTTACCCGAACCCGGACCGGCCAGCACCAGCATGGGCCCCTTATCGTGAGTCACTGCGGCCTTCTGCGCGCCTTCAAACAGTACTTCTGAACTCATCCGGATTTCCCTTCTCTTTAAACACGCTCTGGAGCGTGTCCGAACCATCCGTTCAGGCACGCTCCAAAAAGCCATTCTCTTATCTTTTCTTATCTGTTACCCGTTTCCATTCGTTTCTGCTTTTACGAACGGCTTAACATCTCGATTCCGTTCCGAATCCTCGCAATGGATTCCTCCCTGCCGAGCACTTCCATAATCTCTGTAGCGCCTGCCGGCGTCATCTGCTTTCCGGAAACTGCGGTGCGGATGGGCCACATGACAAAGCCTGTTTTACAGCCCTTTTCCGCCACATACTTCGACAGCGCTTCGTATAATGCGTCGTTGCTGAAGTCATTCTGTGCTTCCAGAATCGGCAGAACCTCTGTGAGAACCGTCAGGGAGGTCTCCTTATTCGTCTTCATCTTCTTATGAACGTACATCTCCGGATCGTACTCCGGCAGCGTCTCAAAGAAGTCGATGTGATCTGCAATATCCGGGAATACTTCGATTCTCGTTTTCACCATGGCGGCGATCTTTCTTAAATCCAGATCTTTTCTGATCACTTCCCTGATATAGGGCTCTGCCATCTCGAAGAACCGGTCAAACTCCATGGCCTTCATATATTCGCTGTTCATCCATTTTAACTTCGTCATGTCGAACACGGCCGGGGACTTGCTGATGTTATGGTAATCAAATTCCTTTATCAGCTCCTCCAGAGAGAAAATCTCACGGTTGTCCACCGGAGACCAGCCCAGCAGCGCCACATAGTTGACAACCGCCTCGGAAATAAAGCCCTGCTCGATCAGATCCTCGTAAGAGGCATGGCCGCTCCGCTTGCTCAGCTTCTTATGCTCTTCGTTCGTAATCAGCGGACAGTGCACATAAACCGGAACTTCCCAGCCAAACGCTTCGTAGAGACGGTTATACTTCGGTGAGGAAGACAGATATTCATTGCCGCGGACCACATGGGTGATTCCCATCAAATGATCGTCTACCACATTGGCAAAATTATACGTCGGATAACCGTCCGATTTGATCAGCACCATATCATCCAGCTCGGAGTTGTCCACCGTAATGTCACCATAAATCTCATCATGGAATGTAGTGGTTCCCTCGGTCGGATTGTTCTGGCGGATGACGTAAGGCATACCGGCGGCTAAATTGGCTTCCACCTCTTCCCTGGATAAGGAGAGGCAGTGCTTGTCATAGGTCATGATCTCCTGGCCTTCCACCGTCTGCTTTAAGGAATCGAGGCGTTCCTGTGTACAGAAACAGTAATACGCTTCGCCCCTCTCCACCAGCAGCTTCGCATATTCCAGGTAAATACCGGAAGCCTGACGCTCGCTCTGAACGTAAGGGCCCACGCCGCCATCCTTGTCCGGTCCTTCGTCATGAACCAGCCCGGTCTCCTCAAGCGTTCTATAGATAATCTCGACAGCACCTTCCACATACCGCTCCTGGTCCGTATCCTCGATACGGAGAAGGAACTCTCCGTCTTCATGCTTTGCAATTAAATATGCGTACAACGCGGTTCTTAAATTGCCGACATGCATGCGCCCCGTTGGGCTCGGTGCGTATCTCGTTCTTACTTTGCTCATTTTGCACACTCCTAAATTATTATTTTACGCGTACCCTATTATATAACGAAGTACTGGAAAAAACAATCATTTCATCGAAATTTGGCAGGAAACCACGCCCTCTTCTCCGCTTACGGAATCGGCGGGAATACCGCGATAAATCCCAGAATAACCGCGGCTGCAAGGATAATGATTGCCGCCGTACGACGGTCCTTTAAGATCAGCGGGTTGCCTCCGCCGCCTTCGCTGTCATCTTCAAAATCCCCGGTGTTTTCTCCAGTGTCGTCTCCGGCCGCTTCTTCCTCGCCTTCCAGAACTTCCACACCGCCGTTTTTCTTCCCGTCCTCCCATTCCTTCAGGCATTGCTGCGCGGCAGGAAAATCAGAGGAACGCACATAGATTTTCTCCCCGAATATAGAGTATCCCATATAAATCCTCATATATCCGCCGCTCTCCTCATCCTGGGAATACGATGGAATCCCCTGATTCGCCAGGATTCCCTGCAGCAGCTCCGCTTCCAGGTGGTCGTTTACAGTCGTCAGTATTTCCACATCGACGCCCTCTGTTATTAACTCCTCTTCTCCCGCGCTTCGCTCCTCTTTAGGAATGAGCAGAGTCTTGCAGTCCGTACACACCTCGTTTCCATCCACAAACTCCGCACCGCATTCAGGACACTTCATTGTCATCGCACATACCTCCCTTTCCGGGCCGCTTTCGATAAACAGGCAGCCATTCTCTCCATCTATTATACCATAAAATCCCTGTGTATAAAAACTGTTTACATTTGTCTTTGCATCGTGTAAAATACTTTATATCCTACTAAACAGATAAGAATGATAGGAAGGGGAAAAGACCATGAAAATTTCTACAAAGGGACGGTATGCCCTTCGTATGATGCTGGAATTCGCCCTGCATCCCGGTGAATGTACGAAAATCAACCAGGTAGCCGAACGCCAGCAGATATCAGACAAATATTTGGAACAGATTGTGACAATCTTAAGCCGCGCCGGCTATGTCAAAAGCATGAGAGGTGCGCAGGGCGGCTATTATCTGACGAAAGAACCTTCCGATTATACCGTTGGTATGATCCTGCGTCTTACCGAAGGCAGTCTTGCCCCGGTAGCGTGTATGGAGGATGAATTAAACCAGTGTATCCGTTCCGGCCACTGTGCTACTCTGACGGTGTGGAAACAGCTGGATCAGGCGATTAACGGGGTTGTGGACAACATCACGCTGGCCGATCTGGTGGAAGAACAGAAGAAACTGGATGGTGACTGTCATGATTCATGAATTCTCACGGAGTGAGCTCCTGTTGGGTAAAGACTCCATGGCAAAGCTGGCAGGTTCCTGTGTCGCCGTCTTCGGCGTCGGCGGAGTGGGCTCCCACTGTATTGAAGCCCTGGCCAGAGGCGGCGTCGGCCGCCTCGTTCTGATTGACAATGACACGGTCTCCATAACCAATATCAACCGTCAGAGCATTGCCTATCACAGTACTGTGGGCATGTACAAGACTCAGGTCATGAAAACAAGAATCCAGGACATCAATCCAAAGGCGGAGGTCTTTCCGTTTGAGACCTTCGTTCTCCCCGATAACCTTGAAGCTCTGTTTGAACAGATTCCATACAAAGTCGACTACATCGCAGACGCCATCGACACGGTCACGGCCAAGCTGGCCCTGACCCAGTACGCCATAGAGCATGACATTCCGATCATCTCCTCCATGGGAACAGGCAACAAGCTTCATCCGGAGCTGTTCGAGATCACGGATTTATCGAAAACCTCGGTCTGTCCGCTCTGCAAAGTCATGCGCCGGGAGCTTAAGAAACGGGGAATTACCTCTCTGAAAGTCCTGTATTCCAAGGAGGAGCCGCAAAAGCCGCTGGAAGACAGCGGGGAGGTCACCTCGAAGCGCGCCGTACCGGGCAGTGTCTCCTTCGTTCCCCCGGTTGCCGGTCTCCTGATCGCAGGGGAAGTGATACGCGGGCTGACGGGCAGGAATTAGCGGTAAAACAGGCAGAAGCCATCAGACAGACAGAAAAAAGGAAGCATTTAAGCGCCCGGTCACCATAACTCCGGCCACACGCTCAAATGCTTCCCTTTCTTTTTATATTCCGTCTCTAAAACTTGGCTATATACCCCTGAATAAAGATAAACAGTACGATCACAGGCAGGACAAATGTTACATAGCCCCTCACCCATCTCGGGAACCTGATTCCCTTTCCTTCATTGGCTTCCTTCATGAAGTTCTCAAATCCCCAGCCGTACCTTGTGGTACAGAAGGCCAGATAGATCAGACTTCCCAGCGGAAGCAGGTTATTGCTGATAATGAAATCCTCTAAATCCAGGACATTGCTCCCTTCGCCAAATGGCATGAAACCGCTCCATAAATTAAATCCCAGAACACACGGCAGGGAAAGCAGGATGATGGCAGCTGCATTGCACATAACCGCTTTCTTGATGGTGCAGCCCGTCAAATCCGTGGCGAATGACACAATATTCTGGAATACGGCGATAACCGTGGAGACCGCCGCAAACGACATAAACAGGAAGAACAGCGTCCCAACCAGTCTCCCTCCCGCCATATTGTTGAATACGTTGGGCAGTGTCACGAAGATCAGCTTCGGTCCCTGACCCGGTTCAATGCTGAACGCAAAACATGCCGGGAAAATAATAAGGCCTGCCATAAAGGCTACGAACGTGTCAAGGATCGTAACAGAGAGCGCCTCGCCCATCAGACTGCGTTCTTTCCCGATATAGCTTCCGAAAATAGCCAGTGCGCCGATTCCCAGGCTCAGCGTAAAGAACGCCTGTCCCATGGCCGCGAAGATTACCTCTCCCAGACCGGCTTCCTTAATCTTTCCAAAATCAGGCTTCAGATAGAATTCCAGTCCAGGTCCGCTGTTGTCCATCAAAACGGAGTGAATCGCCAGAATTACCATCAGAATCAAAAGGCAGACCATCATCACCTTGGTGATCTTTTCCACACCGCCCTGCAGTCCTTTTGCACAGACTGCAAAACAGCCAATTACAACAAGAATCATAAATACGGCCATCAGAACCGGATTCGTCAGCATTCCCTCGAATTCCGCGCCGACACCGGCCGCATCCAGGCCTGTAAAATCGCCCTTGGCCATCTTTAGGAAATATAAGATCATCCAGCCGGCAACGGTAGTGTAGAACATCATCAGGATGTAATTACCTGCCATTCCCAGATATTTGGCGTAATGCCACTTTGTTCCTTTTGGTTCCAGCACATCATAGGACAGCGCCACACTTCTCTGGCTTGCCCTTCCCACTGCAAATTCCATGACTACGATCGGAAGACCCAGTATTACTAAAAATACCGCGTAAATTAATACGAATGCCGCGCCGCCGTACTGACCTACGATGTATGGAAAACGCCATACATTGCCGAGTCCGATTGCGCATCCCGCTGAAATTAGAATAAAACCCAGCCGGGATGAAAATTTCTCTCTCCCCATACTCTTTCTCTCCTGGTTGATTAGATTCGAACCGCCGAACCGGTCAAAATCTGCTTCCTTCTGACTGGAACGGCAAAGATTCTGTACCATTATAGCACAGAATCTCTGTTGTGGCTACTTCATATTATACTGTATCCATTACCGTCTCTAACGCCTGATGGAAGCCGCCATCCGATGGTATGTGTGTCTCACGCCGCGGATTACTTTTCCATATTCCAGGATATTTTCCGGAAGCGCCATACCGCCGTATCCGGCATCTCCCAGGTGATGCATATCCGTTCCGGTCATCTTGCACATCAGCGCAATCTCCCGGATTGTGGCCGTGTCCGAGCCCTCCTGGGACGTCCCCACAGCGGTCAGGGTCAGCGCTCCCAGCTCATGTGCAAAGGAGACAAGCCCTCTGATATATTCCATGGTAATTCCCGGAACCGTTCCCGGAGCCGGCATCAGGATCACATCGGCGCCCGCTTCGCGAAACTGCTTTACATCCTCCCGCGTAATGATCTTTTCCCCGGCCTCTGACAGAATTCCTGCCGCATGCATCTTTCCGGCCACCAGGACAACGGCATCCCCAAACTCCTTCCGGTACAGCGCCAGCGTCTCTGCGATGGCCCGGTTGGTGACACCGACCCCCGGATTTCCCGTCAGGACGATGAAATCGACTCCCATGGCAACTGCCTTTTTCCCATTTTCCAGCGTTCCCAGACGGCCTTTCGTAATCCCCCACATGGCATCTGCTTCCACCGCGCTCTCGACGCCCTGTTCCTTTGGTTCTAAATTGATGCCCACCGGCCGCCCGGTCAGCGCCTTCACCTTCCGTATGATGTCCGCTCCATCGACAGGAGGAAGCCCGTGGATTACAGGGTGGTCCACGTCAAAGATATTTAACAGAATCACATCGGCGCCCATAGCCGCGGCCAGCTCTGCATTGCTCACATCTCCCAGCATTGGCTGTGTCGTCCCGATCGTCTCACATACCAGTACACGGCCCTCGCTGGAGGCAATGGATTCCACCAGTTCTTTCCCATTCATCTTCTCAAAATCCGATGCATTGCAATTTAAAAAACGCTTCACCGCATATTCTCCTCTCCATATGAAAATGATTTTATAAAAGTACCGCAAAACCACTCATGATCCCGTGATTTTGCGGCACTCTGTCTCTTATTAATCGGATTCTTTCAAATATGGCTTATGCAATGGTCTCCGCATACTTTCTGATATTAGATGCATTGGCGATCTTCTTCACCTGACCATCCTTGATGACGACCAGAGTCGGCGCCTGCATAATGCCCAGCTGTTCTGCCAGCTCTGCGTTTTCCTCTGCATCCACCACCTCGTAATCCACATCCTTTAAGAACTGCTTCGCCATCTTGCAGTTCGGACACGTCTTGGTCGTGAAAAGGTAGGATCCCGCCGGAATCTCCGCATTATGAACGGCTTCCTTCACGGTCTCCGCTCCCTTGTTTCCCTTCTTTAATACGGAACCGGTAATGTCGTAGGTGGTACGGTTCTTATATTCCTGAGTCTTTCCTTCGTTCCAGTTCTGTACCGGTCTGTAGTAGCCGGTGATACGGCTGTAAATCTCAGCACGTTTCCCGCAGATCGGGCAGACGCTGTGCTCTCCGATCAGGTAGCCGTGCTCTGCACAGATCGAATACGTCGGAGACAGCGTATAGTATGGAAGCTTGTAGTTCTCTGCAATGGTGCGTACCAGTCTCGCCGCGGCCGCCCAGTCAGGAAGCTTTTCACCCAGAAAAGCGTGGAACACGGTTCCCGACGTATATAAGGTCTGCAGTTCGTCCTGAATATCCAGCGCATCGAATATATCAGCCGTATAATCCACTGGCAGATGAGAACTGTTGGTGTAGTATGGCGTGTCACCCTCGGCTCCTGCCGTCCTGATATCCGGATACTTCTTCCTGTCATGCTTGGCCAGACGGTAGGTCGTGGACTCCGCCGGTGTGGCCTCCAAATTGTATAAGTCGCCGTATTTTTCCTGATAATCGGAAAGGCGCTCTCTCATATGGTTCAATACATTCTTCGTGAATTCCTGCGTCTTCGTGCTTGTCATATCTTCGCCCAGCCAGACGGCATTTAATCCAACCTCATTCATGCCTATTAAGCCGATGGTGGAGAAATGATTCTCAAAGGTTCCCAAATACCGCTTGGTATAAGGATATAGTCCCTGGTTCAGCAGCTTGGTGATGACCTCCCGCTTCGTCTTTAAGGATCTGGCGGAAACATCCATCATATGATCCAGACGGCTGTAGAAATCGGCTTCGTCCTTTGCCAGATAAGCGATTCTCGGCATATTGATGGTTACAACGCCGACAGATCCGGTACTCTCGCCTGATCCGAAGAATCCGCCCGTCTTCCTGCGCAGCTCACGAAGATCGAGGCGCAGACGGCAGCACATGCTTCTGACATCGCTGGGTTCCATATCACTGTTGATATAATTGGAGAAGTATGGCGTTCCATACTTGGAAGTCATCTCAAACAACAGCCTGTTATTCTCAGTATCGGACCAGTCAAAATCCTTGGTGATGGAATAGGTCGGAATCGGATACTGGAAGCCGCGGCCATTGGCATCTCCCTCGATCATCGTCTCGATGAAGGCCTTGTTGATCATGTCCATCTCTGCTTTACAGTCTTTGTACTTGAAGTCCGCTTCTTTTCCGCCTATAATGGCCGGAAGCTCTGCCATATCACCCGGTACGGTCCAGTCCAGGGTAATATTGGAGAACGGAGCCTGTGTTCCCCAGCGGCTTGGCGTATTAACACCATAAATGAAGGACTCGATGCACTTCTTTACCTCCGGGTAGGTTAAGTTATCTATCTTTACAAAAGGAGCAAGGTAGGTATCGAAAGAGGAGAATGCCTGGGCTCCTGCCCATTCATTCTGCATAATGCCTAAAAAGTTAACCATCTGGTTGCAGAGCACGGATAAATGCTTTGCAGGGGATGAAGTGATCTTTCCCGGAATGCCGCCCAGGCCTTCCATGAGAAGCTGCTTTAAGGACCAGCCTGCACAGTAGCCTGTCAGCATGGACAGATCGTGGATATGGATGTCTGCGTTCCTGTGGGCATCCGCAATCTCCTGATCGTATATCTCGGACAGCCAGTAGTTGGCCGTAACTGCGCCTGAGTTGCTTAAGATCAGACCGCCTACGGAATATGTAACAGTCGAGTTCTCCTTGACACGCCAGTCTTCCACCTTCACGTAACTGTTTACCACATCCTTGTAGTCCAGGATGGTATTCTTCATATTACGGATTTTTTCTCTCTGTTTTCTGTATAAAATATAGGCCTTTGCCACATCCGTGTAACCGGTCTGCTCCAGAACATGCTCAACGCTGTCCTGAATCTGCTCAACCGTTATCTGGCCGTCTCTCATCTTTTCCTGAAAGTCTGCCGTGACACGGAGGGACAACAGCTCCAGAATCTCATTATTATAATCCTTCTTCGTAGCCTTAAATGCCTTCTTTATCGCTTCCGTTATCTTATTCAGACTGAATTCAGCGACCTCCCCATCTCTTTTCAATACTGCTATCATCTATACCTGACTCCTTTCCTTTTACAACCGTGACACCGCCTTAACCGGTGCATTGTTTATTATAGCAGAAGAGAAACGAAAACACAATATCTGGTTTCGCAAAAAACATTAAAACCAGATATTGTGTCTTATTATGTTTTCTTATAAGCTTCAAGTCACTTATCGCAAAACTGCGGACTGTCTGCCAGTATAACACAACTGCCACAGTTTCTCAACCATCATTTCGTCCGATGTGCTTCACAGCCGTACATTTACGCTTTTAAATCAGGTTTGTATACATCTCCGCAGGCACATAGGCGCTGACAAAAATGCCGTCGTCCCGGTACTCTTCCTTCAGGAGCTGGCCGTATTTCCGGATCAGCTGAATCTTTCCGGCTTCCTGATAGGGGTATACCCGCTCCAGGAATACTTTCCGGCTCCTTAATATACTCTCCAGCAGATTGAGGAGCTCATCCAGTCCCTCCCCGGTCTTTGCCGATATCTTCACCTGGTAATCGGAAGATAAATCGCGGGGGATCCTCATCTCACCTGCTGCATCGATCTTATTAAAGACCGTGATCACTTCCTTATCGTGAACCCCCAAATCCTTCAGCGTCTCATAGACCACATACATCTGCATGTCCATCTGGGGATTGGAGCAGTCCACCACGTGAAGGATGATGTCCGAGTATTTTGCCTCCTCCAGTGTGCTCTTAAACGCCTCAATCAGATTATGGGGCAGCTTCCGGATAAATCCGACCGTGTCAGTCAGAAGAATCTGCTCCCCGCCGGGAAGTTCTAAGTTTCTGGTCGTCGGGTCCAGCGTGGCAAACAGTTTGTCCTCCGCCAGAATTCCGGCGTCCGTAAGCGTATTGAGCAGCGTGGACTTTCCCGCGTTGGTGTAGCCCACAATGGCTGCCACCGGCGTATGATTCCTTGTGCGCTGCTGCCTGGCCACATCCCTGTGGCGCTTCACATCCTCCAGCTCCGCTTTTAGCTGGCCGATCCGATCGTGAATCAGACGGCGGTCCGCCTCCAGCTTCTTCTCGCCGGGACCTCTCGTTCCGATTCCGCCGCCCAGACGGGAGAGCGAATTTCTCAGTCCCACCAGTCTGGCAGCCCGGTACTTTAACTGGGCCAGTTCCACCTGGATCTTGCCTTCCCTGGTGGTCGCCCTGGAGGCAAAAATGTCAAGAATCACCATGGTACGGTCCATAACCTTCGTGTCCAGGGCATCCTCCAGATTGCGAAGCTGTGCGGGGGACAGCTCGTCGTCGCAGACAATACCGGTGGCATTCAGCTCCCAGACACGCTCCTTCACCTCTTCGATCTTTCCCTTGCCCAGATACGTGCCCGGATGAATCCGCTCCCGGTTCTGGATCATCTTATCCACCGTGACGGCTCCCGCGGTCTCTACCAGCTCTTCCAGCTCATCCAAGGAGGAGGCTGCCAGGCTTCCCTCTTCCGTACTCACGGCCACCAGTATGACCCGCTCTTCGATTTCCTTTAACTCCACTAAATCAGCCATTGATCTCCTAATCCATTACCTCATCTTTATTTCAACCCAACCTTTTGGGCTCATATACCACTCAAAATAACACAGCGGCTTATCTGCTTTTTAGAAACTCCAGTTCCCGCGCAGCCTCTTCGTCCGAGCTGTTTCCTGCCACATACTGCTCCATCAGCTCCCGAGCCTTGTCAAAGTCTCCCTTGTACTCGTACGCAACCGCCTGATTATAAATCAGGTCCGGCACTGAGGCGGCGTCCGGCTTTAATAACCCCTGGGCGAAACAGGTAATAGCCGTCTCATAATCCTTTTCCCCAAATTTGCAGAGGCCCATCCGGTTATACAGTTCGGCGCTTTCGATACCTTCCGCCTTTGCACTCTCATAGAGCGCCATAGCCTCGGCGGCAGCTCCCTGGTTCTCTAACGCCGCTCCGGCCGCGAGAAGCGCCTCCGCCCTGCCCGGAGCATTTTTCTCCGTATCCAGCTCCGAAGCACGCTTATAATCTTCCAGCGCACCGTTTAAATCACCGTTCTGTGCCCTGGATACACAGCGCATGTTCAAATATTCCGGCCGTTCCTGATCCACCTGAATCAGAATCCCGTAGGTATCCGAGGCCGCCTGGTAATCCGCAGCCCGGTATTCGGCTTCCGCCCGGTATTTCAGTACGTCGATATCAAACGCTCCCACCAGTGCGTTGGAGGCGTTAATCGCCTCGTCGAACGAAGCAATCGCACTTTCATAATCCCCGGCATTCAATGCTTCTATTCCTGCATCGCGGTACGTATATTTATTTTCACTTTTCCCGCATCCGACGGTCAGCCCCATGCACAGACCGGCCGTCAGGATCAGTACCTTTATTTTCTTCTTATTATAACCCGTTTTCACTCTGGAATAACTGTTCATATTCAATTCTCCATCCGGGGAGCTTACTGCTTACCGGTACTTCCGTGGCCTCCGCGGTCTTCATGGTCAAGCCTGTCCGTCTCTTCAAAGGACAGCTCCGGCTGGTGCTTCATGATGCGGAACTGGCAGATTCTGTCGTTGATACGGATCACCGTATCACGAAGGGCATAAGCCGGAAAAAACCACTGGTCATTGTCCCCACAGTATGTTTCGTCGATCACTCCCATGCTGTTCGTCTGGATCACACCGTAATTCTTAAACGTACTGCTTCTCGGCACCACATGGGCCTCGTAGCCCTCCGGCAGTTCCATGGCGATTCCAAGAGGAATTAACCGAAACTCTCCGGCCTTTAATGTAATCTCTTCTGCCGCCCGCAAGTCGATCCAGTCGGATTTGCCTCCGACGTAGCATAAACGCTCAATTTTATCTGTAAAGTATTTAATTCTGATCTTTTCTGTCACTGTATGTCCTCCTGGTTATCAGCACTTTTGGGCTGTAGTTCGTTTCTATTATTGTCTGCAGAGCCGGCTTCTGTAAACCCGGCTTCACTCTCCTGTCGGGTCACGGCTGCTTCCTCCGCTCCCGCTCTCATCTCCGCGATGGGAATCTCATCCAGAAGCACCTCATCCTCCGGGAGCAGTTCCCCGCTTCCCTTTAACTCCTCCTCCACCTCCATGCGGATCTCAGCCGCAGTTTCGGGATCGGGAGTCGGAAGGTTCTGAGTCGAACCGATTCCAAACCGGCGCAGGAACTCTTCCGTCGTTGCAAACAGCGCCGGACGGCCCGGAGCATCGAGGCGGCCTACCTCGTATACCAGATTGTATTCCACCAGCCTGTTCACTGCGTGATCGGACTTTACGCCGCGGATCTTCTCGATCTCCATCTTTGTAACCGGCTGCTTGTAGGCGATGATCGACAGCGTCTCCAGAACCACGTCTGTCAGCACCTGTTTTTTCGGGGTAGCTGCCACACGGATGAGATTCTCATAATACTCCGGCCTGGTGCACATCTGGTAGCTGTTCTCCAGTTCAATGATCTGCATTCCCTTCCGGCCGGCCTCATACTGCTTCTGAAGCCGTTTCACGGCGGAGCGGGCCGTCTCCTCATCCTGCCCGATCGCGGCTGCCAGCTGTCTCACCTCGACGGAATTGCCCATGGTAAATAAGACCGCTTCGATCACGGCCTCATACTCCCGCTCTTCATTCGTAATCTCTCTCAGTTCCTCCATCGGCAGCGACTCCTGCGCCTCCCACTTCTTCTTCATCTTCTCTATACCCTTCGATATCTTCCTCTAACTCCGATAAGTCCAGATCCTCTTCCTCACCTTCCGGCTCCAGCGTCTCGATCAGCATATCGTCAAATAAATGCTCCTGGGTCAGATGAATCTTACCGATCTTCATCAGTTCCAGAAGCGCCAGAAATGTCACTACGACCTCCGTCTTATCCGCCTGCTTCTCAAGCATTCCCCGGAAAGAAAATCTGCGGTGAATTCTGGCGTACTGAAGCACCGAGGTAATCTTGTCCTCCAGACTCACAGGTTCTTTCGTGATATTGCCGAACCGGCTCCTTACCGGGTCGATCCGGTCTTCCGTCCGTTTCATGACAGACTTGAAAATCTCCTGAAGCTTTGCCAGCGTCAGTCCGTCCAGCAGGCCATCTAAGTCCACCGGAGGCTCGTACTTCGCCACCTCCGGCGGAACTGTGGGCCCCTTAAAGAGCAGACGGTCTGCGCCGACCTCCTTCTCCTTCAGTTCAAACGCCATATACTTGTAATACTTATATTCCAGAAGACGCACCACCAGTTCGGCTCTCGGGTCCTCCTCCTCGCCATCCTCATTCACTTCTCTCGGCAGGAGCATACGGGACTTGATATCGATCAGCGTCGCCGCCATCACTAGGAATTCACTGACAACGTTCAAATCCTCCGTCTCCATGTGACTTACGTAATCGAGATACTGCTCCGTAATCGTCACAATAGGAATGTCATAAATATTCACTTTATTCTTTTCAATCAGATGGAGCAGTAAGTCCAGAGGACCCTCAAAATTCTCCAGCTTATATGATATTCCCATAGATTCCTCCCGGCTCCAGAAAGTAAGCGCTACCGATTAGTATATCAAATCCGCCGGCTTCTGTAAATATTTGGCGGCAAAACTATTTTTTCTTTAAATCCACAACCACCAGCTGAGGTTTATTGTTCAGTCTGATATTGATGGAATGGGTCCCCAGCCCACGGCTCACAATCATGGTTTTTCCATTCTCCTCAAACGTACCCGCACACCACGGCAGAAAGAACTGAAACTGAGGGGTCATGACTCCGCCCAGATACGGAAGCCGTATGGTGCCCCCATGAAAATGGCCGGACAGTGTTAAATCAGCGCCCCATTTCCTGCAGGCGTCGAAAAAGAGGGGGGAATGGCAGAGCAGAATCTGAAATTTCTCCCGCTTTGCCGGTCCTGCCAGCCTTTCAATCTCCTCCGGACGCAGATGGCCGGGATGAAACTTCTTATAATACCGTACCGCCAGATCGATTCCTGTGACAGCGATATCATCCCGAAAATCTTCTGTCCTGTCAGAGAGTAATACGACTCCCATATCCTTTAACTTTCTCACATAGATGTCGTACTGCAGCCCGAAATTCTTCCGTTCCCAGTTCATCCTCGTCTCATGGTTTCCATTGCCGTAATAGACGGGATATCTTTTTGTCAATTCTCCGACCAGAGCCAGGGATACCCGTAAATCCGCGCTTTCCCTGCTGACCATCATATCTCCCCCGATCAGAACCACATCAGGCTTCACCCCGTCAATCGCTTCAATCAGGCGTTCATTATGATCGCCAAACTCATGGTCATGTAAATCAGAGAGAAATACCATCCGGCAGTCTCTCGTTATCTTTTCAGTCAGAATCTCCGTCCTCTCTACAGACAGCTGCTCCCGCTCATACTGCGAGCGAAGCAGACAGCCCGCCCCTGCAGCGGCGGACAGTACACCGGCGGCAAGCCACATATTTTTCTTCCTCATCTTTCACCAGTCTTCCTCTTGATTTAATTCCTCTTTTATTATCACAATTCATGACGTTTCCATTGTATTACCTTGCGATTTTGTATCATCATACACTGAAAAAGTATGCCGCGTCAAGGTAAAGCATGCGTAAGCTTACACGTTTTATGAGATGGGAATTTCCGTGAAATGAAAGGTCCTTTTCTCATGTCATGCGCTTCCTCATCAATATTCATAAAGAAGGCATGCCGTGAACTCACCACGCATGCCTTCTTCTCTATTCCCGCATATCTCACCCTGCAACTCCTACTGCACCCATACGCCGGACGCATCCAGCGTGTATCCATCCGGAGTCACCGTATTCTTCATCATCACACCATCAGCCCCTAAGTAAAACCACTGGCCGTCGGTTTCCACCCAGCAGCTGGAAGCCATCGCCCCGCTGGACTTGAAATAATACCATGCATCGTTGGAGTAATGGCGCCAGCCTGTAGCCATGACACCGTCGGAGTCGAACCAGTAATCCGCGCCGTCTATGGTCATCCATTCGTTGGCGGCCCGGTTTCCATCACTCTTTACAAAGTACCACTTTTCTCCCTCCTGCTGCCATTTTGCAGTCTGGGATCCCCCGCTTTTCAGCGCAAACCCGTAGTCCAGCAGAGCCGACGTATCTGTATACTGTGTTGACTTGCTCTTCATAATCACAGCGATCAGCCTTACGCCATCCCGTTCTGCACATGTCACCAGGGTATTCCCAGCCAGGGAGGTATATCCGGTCTTTCCGCCGATGACGCCCTGATAATACCTGGAATCATTGGGATAAAGCATCTTGTGCCCCAGGGATATCGTGCGGGCCGCCGCCTTCTGTGTCGCCGGAATCTGGTAGCTTAAGGTCGAAGCGACCTTGCATACCGTGGCATTCTGAAATGCCGCCCGCGCGATCAGTGCCATATCATGAGGCGTCGTATAGTGGTTGGAATCATTAAGCCCGTTTGGATTAACGAAATTTGTGTTCGTACAGCCCAGTTCTTTTGCTCTGGCATTCATCATATCTGCAAACGCGCTGATACTGCCCGCCGTATGTTCCGCCAGGCCATTGGCCACCTCGTTTGCAGACTTTAGCAGGAGACCGTAAAGGCACTGGCGTACCGTCAGCTTGTCCCCTTCCACCAGTCCCAGTGTCACAGCACCGGATTCCAGGTTCGTGACCGCCGTTTTGGAAAATGTGACCGTGTCGTCAAGGCTGCACTTCTCTGCTACCAGAAGAGCCGTCATCAGCTTTGTGATGCTGGCCGGATAATACTTCGTCTCCGCATTCTTTGAGTAGAGCAGATTCCCCGTGGCTGCATCCATGAGCACTGCTCCCTGAGCCTGTATCTCCGGCTGCTTTACCGTATTCACCACACTGCCGCCGGTTCCGCTTCCCTGGGAAGCCCCTGGCCCTGCGGAAGTTCCAGGCCCTGCCGAAGTTCCCGAACCTGCCGCAGCTCCCGGTCCCGCAGAGGTTCCCTGACTGTTCTGGCTGTTACCGCCGCCCGGCCCTGCTGTCTCCGGTCCCAAAGTCTGAGTATTCGCTCCCTCTCCTATAGGCGGAACGATGGGTATATCTCCAAAAGCCGGAACTGAAGCCAGAAGGCTTAGGCTGATTGCAATGCTCCATATTCTGTTAAAGCGTTTTATCATGTCTGTTTCTCCCCGTGTCATCCTGTAATCTGTCGTATTTCCATAAACAGTATAGCACAGAATTTCCTGGACACGGCTTAAAATTTTCTTACAATGAGAGCGTAAGAGGTTCTTTCTCGGCCCCGCTCCCAAAGCCGAGAAAGAACCGCTTATGCCCGGCCTGTCATTTTTTGCTTTCCGCTCTGCGGGAATTTTTCCACATGGCCCACAGAACGCTTGCCACACAAATAGAGGAGAAACAGCCGCTTACAAGCCCAAACAGCAGCGGCAGGGAGAATTCAAAAATGGACTGAATTCCGAAATGCCACGATGCAATCACCAGAATCAGCACGCTGATACACGTCGTAAGCGATGTGTGCAGCGACCGTCCAAGGCTCTGGGATACGCTGGTATCCACCAGTTCATCGATACTGCTGCACTTGTGAAGATTCATATTCTCTCTGATGCGGTCATAGATTACGATCGTATCGTTGATGGAATAGCCGATGATGGTCAGCACCACGGCCACAAATGCATCGTTCAGCGGAATTGCGAAGACCAAAAACGCGCACAGCACGATCAGCACATCGTGAATCAGCGCAATTACCGCAGATACTCCCGCAGAAAGGCCCGAAAGGATGGAAAACCGGATCCAGACATACACCGTTATCAGCACTGCGGCCAGAACCATGGCAATCACAGCGTTATGGAGTGTTTTCTGTCCCATATACGGCTGAACCGCATACGCCTCCGACAGGGCAGCCGTAAAGCCATCCTGATAGCTGTTTAAGATCTGTGTCACATATTCCTGGCTCTCCGGGCTGATTCCCTCCTGCCCTGCAAAAGTCAGGACCATGAACTGCTTTCCAAGGCCGTCCTCTTTTGTCAGACGGACATTTACATTTCTCCCGGTCTCACCGGATATCTTAGCTGCAACGGCGTCAGAATTTACGTCAGCCGCTCCCTCGATTTCGTATTTTAAGGTCGTTCCGCCTGTAAACTGAGTGTCCAGGCTCACGCCGTTCTTCACAAATCCCACTGCGCCTGCAAGAAGCATGCAGATGGAAATGGCGAACCATATGTATTTCCGTTTCATAATCGGATAAATCTTCTGATTCTTCTTCACCTTATACCACTTTAAATCGTGGAACTTTCCTTCCCGGATTATGGAAAGAAGCACCGTTCTGGAGAACCAGACGCCTACAACCAGATTGATGATCAGCCCCACCAGAAGCGTGTATCCGAAGCTCAGCATCGTGCCGGAACCGAAGAACATCAGAATCACCGCTACAATGGCGCTCGTTAAGTTTCCATCCAGTACGGAGGAAAATGCCCTCTTGTATCCCCGTTTGACCGCTTCGGTCAGTGAAGCACCGCTGCCCAGTTCCTCGCCAATCCGTTCGCTGATGATAATGTTGGCATCCACCGCCATTCCTATGGTCAGTATGATGCCGGCAATACCGGGCAGCGTCAGCGTATACTGCGGAATTGAGATCGCCAGCAGCTGTATGGAGGTTTGAAGAACCAGACCGAAGCAGGCCACCAGTCCAGGCAGACGATACATGGCAATCATGAAAATGCAGATGCAAATGAACGCCAGCACACCGGAAAATATCATAATGTTCAACGCATTGGAGCCCAGACTGGGGCTGATGGTGCTGAAGTTTTTCGTCTCCATGGCATACGGCAGGGCTCCCGCGTTGATCTTGTCCGATAAATTCTTTGCGGCTGCATACGTCTCCATGCCGTTAATCACGGCATTTCCTCCCGTAATCTTATCCTGTACCACCGGATTGGAGATCAGCTCCTCATCCATGTAGATTCCCATACGGCGGCCCACCAGTTTACCGGTGGCGTCAGCGAATTTATCCGCGCCTTCTTTCGTAAACTGCAGTTCCACCTCGTATTTTTTCATTCCTGTCTGGTCCGAATACTCGACAGGCCGGCTTGTGGAAACGTCTCTTCCCTCCAGCATGACAGTGCCGTTCTCATCCCGGAAGGTTAAATTGGCCATGTCTCCCAGCTCTGCGATGGCAGCCTCAGGTTTAAAATCCTTTTCATCAGATTTCCACGGAAAACGGACGATCACATACCCCTTTTCATTATCCGTTGTGACCTCGCGGTCCGTGATATTCTTATCATCCAGTCTCGTCTCGATGATGTTCCTGGCCGCTTCAATCTCATTGGGCGCAGGGTTCCGGTCTAAGCCTACAGGCTCAAATACGGCCTCGACTCCGCCCCGGATATCGATACCAAATCTCATGTCCCCCGCGCCCTTAATGTCTTTTCCAAGGCCGAAGCATGCGGTATAAACCGCAAGGATGACGATTACCGTCAGGATTCCAAGTGTTTTCTTTCCCGGTTTCATAGTGCTCTCCTTTTCGTCTCATCGTAGTCTTCTTATCGTCATTCATTATAGACTGTTATGAGAGAAAATGGTGCTAAGAAACCATTAAGATTTTCCCCGGTTCCTCCACCACCGCTCTTCCTCCAGTTCATTCCGGATCTCCTGGATAAACAGAATCAGAATAATAACGGATATGGAACCCATAATTCCCATCAGAATTTTCACTGACACATCACCTCTTTACAATTTCATAATATTTTTTAGAAGTAACCCCGTAGATCACCCCGTAAAAGACAGCAAACACCAGTACCGCAGCAGCCGTAGATGCGGCAAACAGGCCGACATTGCGAAGATTCAGCAGGGCCAGAAGCCTTGCAATCATCGGAAATGCGAAGCAGATATGGACGGCGGCCGTAACCAGCGGCAGAAAGAACATGGTGAGCACCTGGGAACGGACAGCCGCCTTGATCTCACGGGCAGAAAGGCCCACATTCTGCATGATTTCATACCGTTTCCTGTCCTCGTATCCCTCAGAAATCTGTTTGTAATAGATGATAAGAACGGTCGCCATGATAAACAGCGTCCCCAGAAACAGTCCGACGAAAAACAGTCCCCCGTACAATGAGAAAAAGGAGCCCCGTTCCATCGCCGCAGATTCCAGGCGGTATGCCGCACCCAGCCCGCTTAACTGCTCCTCCAGAATCTGGTACAGCCGTTCGGACCCTTCCCTGCCATCCCCGGCGTCAAAAGCCACATAGTAAATTGGGCTGGATTTCGCATCGCCGTACGCCTCGGCCTGCTGTTTCTCAATCGCCTTCAGCTGGGAAAAATCAGGAAGGACAATATGAAGACTTCCAACAGAACCCATGGCATCCATTCCGTCCTCCACCGCCTGCCCTTTCTTTCCAACGACTTCATACTGTTTCCCAAAAATGGAAAATGTCTCCCGGTCATAGTGCATTCCATCCGAAAGCACCATCACCTGATTCTCATCCAGCCCCACATTCTGTTCTGTGATCCGGTTATAGTCATCCAGAGTCATAAAAAAGAGGTAGTCCAGACTGCTGTAGTCCGCCAGGTTTTCCTCTCTCACCTCATAGCCGTCCCCCGTCTCCACTGCGGCAAAGCTGACATATCGGTAGCTGATCAGCTCTTTTGCGGTCTCTCCTGCCTCCTTTAAGGCGTTCTCCACAATCCGGTTGGTCTTCGCAGCCGTTTCATCCGAATAATCGCGTACCGTCACCACAAAATCCCGTTTAAACCGGTTCCTCATCACGTCATCCAGGCCTGCATAAAGGGAAATTGTGGACGAGATCATGACTAAAACCGCGGTGGACAGAAGGCAGATTACTGACAGGCCTGCCGCATTCTGCTTCATCCGGTATATCATTCCTGAAACAGAAATAAAATGGCGAGTCTGATAATAGTAGCCCTTATTCTTTTTCAGCAGTTTTAAAAGTGTAATGCTGCCTGCCATAAATAAGAGGCAGGTACCGGCAATGACGAACATCACTGCGATGAAAAAAGCGATAATCAGCATTGCTGACCGTTCCGTCGAAATGGCAATCCAGTAGCCCGCCGCCAGTGAAACCATGCCGCAAACCGCAAACAGCCACGGCGCCTTCGGTTCCCTCTCTCCGGTCTGCTTTCCTGCAAGCATCTCCACCGGCCTCGCCTTTGCAACCTGCCATATATTATAGAAGAGAATGAACAGAAATATGACGCCAAAGAGCTTTGCGCACGAGAACGCCGCGCCTGGTACAAAGCTGAAGTCCCAGCTGATATCCAGCTTCATCAGACGGTACAACAGCAGCGCAAAGACCCGGTACAGCAAAAAACCGAGTGCAACACCGGCAACCAGGCTGACGGCCGCTGTAATCAGCGTCTCAAGAGCCATAATCCGCGCCAGATGTTTCTTTCCCATCCCCAGAACCTGAAACAGCCCGAATTCCTGCTTTCTCCGTTTCACCAGAAAGCTGTTGGTATAGATCAGAAACAGGAATGAAAACACAGCCATGACCACGCAGCCCAGCAGCAGAATAAAGACCATGGATCCGCCGCCCTGCATATGGGCAAAGCCGGGATTCACCGTCAGGGATGAGATGATATAGTACATCATCACGGAGCCGATGCAGGTCAGGAGCCAGGGAATCGTGACAGCCGAATTCTTCTTTAAATTCTGAACGGCCAGCCTCGTATAAAACAGCTTACTCATCACGGCCACCTCCCGCCTCTAATACGGCCAGAGTATCGGATATGCGCTGGTACATCTTCTCTTCTGTCATTTCCCCTCGGTAAAGCTGATGGAACACCTCTCCATCCTTAATGAACAGTACCCGTTTTGCATGGCTGGCCGCCTTGACACTGTGGGTTACCATGAGGATGGTCTGTCCCTCCCGGTTGATCCCCTCGAACAGATCCAGAAGCTGGTCGGATGACCGTGAATCCAGCGCGCCGGTAGGCTCATCCGCCAGAATGATTGCCGGGTCCATCACCAGAGCCCTTGCCACCGCCGCTCTCTGCTTCTGGCCTCCCGAGACCTCGTACGGATACTTCTTCATAAGTTCCCGAATTCCCAGCTTACCCACGACAGCATCCGCTTTCTTTTTCATTTCCCCGTAGCTCTTCTTTGCCAGAACCATGGGCAGATAAATGTTATCTTCCAGGGAAAATGTATCCAGCAGATTAAAATCCTGAAATACGAACCCCAGATGATCCCGGCGAAACGCAGCCAGTTCTCCTTCCGGAATCGTTTTCATATCCCTTCCGTTTAAAAGGACAGTGCCTCCGGAGGGCCTGTCAAGAGCGGCTAAAATATTTAAGAGGGTGGTTTTTCCCGATCCTGACTCTCCCATGATCGCAACGTATTCCTCCGGTTCCACCGTAAAGCTGACCCCATTTAATGCGTTTATCTGATTTCCTCCGAACCGGGTGGTATAAACCTTTTTTAATTGATTTACTTCAAGCAATGGCATAATGCTGCCTCCTTTCCTTCTGTATGTTTCAGTATAACAGACGGGAAAGACCGGCTGCCATCGAAGAGCCTTACATTTTTTCACAGTATCCTTACAAAAATGTAAGGGAAGCTTAAAGACTCCGGCCACATTCCGGTGGTATACTGAAATCAGATACAGATGGTTCTCTACTGAAAGGAGGTCTTGCCATGTACAGCAGTTTTGAACAGCGCGCACGCCAGCGGGGCATCGATACCATTCACGAATTTGAAACCACGCATGGGCGCCCCGGCAAGTCCCGCACGCCCATCTCCGGATATAACCCGAAAAAAGCTATGAAACAGGCGGAAAAAGCGTATTTAGAATCCATTGGAATTCCTAAAAAATCCCTGTTTCAGCGGCTGAAAGAGTATTTTCACGCGTAGGCTTTACCACGTTATACAGGATCCGTTCTTTCACATGCCAGTTTCCCGCGGTCCGGCCACACCAGATGCATTCCTCCATGCCGGACCGCATCTCTTATTTTCCTGACTCATTTCTGAGACATGCTTCATCGTTCTTTATTCCGGCGTAAATTTCGTCATATCCAGCCGCAGCTTCACCTTCGTTCCCACTCCGGGCTGCGATTCGATCACCATCTCATGGGCCAGACGCGTCATTACCTTTTTACACAGATAGAGCCCGATTCCCGATGATCCCTGATTCACGCGGCCATTACAGCCCGTATAGCCTTTCTCGAACACCCTTGGGATATCCTCAGGCGCAATTCCCCTGCCTGTATCTTCCACGATCAGCGTCCGCAGCTCTCCTCCATTCTCAGTCTCACGTTCCTCTTCCAGACGGATGGTGATTCTGCCGCGCTCCGTATACTTTAACGCATTGGAGAGAAGCTGTTCTATGACAAATAACAGCCATTTTTCGTCGGTTCGCACCAAGCAGACAGCGGGTCTGTAATCTAGCGCGGTCTTTTTCCTGATAAACACAGGGGCGTACTTATGAATCGCCTTTTTTACAATGGAGTCCAGCTGATATTCCCGGATAACCAGATCGGCGGAAGGGCTGTCCGCCCGCAAATACTGGAGAACCATTTCGACATACTGTTCAATCTTAAAAAGTTCTGTGGAAAGCCGGCCATGATCCGGCCCCTCCCCGGTCTGAAGGATGAGATTCATGGCCGCAATCGGTGTCTTGACCTGATGGACCCACATGGTGTAATAGTCCTTCATCTCCGTCCGTTTCTCCTCTTCCTCCTGAAGCAGCCGTTCTCTCTCCTCATAAGAGGAGACGAGAAGCTTCCGGTACAGAAGCTCCGCCTGGTCCGAGGCGGGTGCAGCAAACTCCGGGGATCCCGTCTTCCAGGCCAGCATCCGCTCTAAGTCCCGGCATTTCCTGCAGTAACTGTAAAAACTCCGGACAGCCAGCCCCAGCCCCGGCACGGCACTCAATATGCAGGCGTAAAGCACCGCCTCCACAGGGAGACGATACAGCCAGAATACAGACGCGCACAGAATTCCGCCGCAGACGCACGCTGCGATTACCGCCCTGCATCGTTTTAAATAGGTGCGTACCAGAGGCAGTTTTTCTCTTCCTTTCATTTGACCATATACCCTGTGCCTTTCTTCGTGACGATGAAATCCGTAAGGCCCGCTCCATCCAGCTTTCTCCGAAGCCGGTTCACATTGACGGTCAGCGTATTGTCATCCACATAGCTGTCCGTCTCCCACAGCCGCGTCATCACCTCTTCCCTGGTAACGGTCCGCCCGGCCTGCTCCATGAGGAGTTTAAGAATCCTGAATTCATTCCTGGTCAGTTCCACCTTCTCCTCCTGATAGGTCAGAGTGGCGTCGTTAACGTTTAAGACCGCTCCTCCATGACTGATTAAATGGTGATCCCCTGCAAAATCATACGTTCGCCGGAGCATGGCCTGGACCTTGGCCGTCATCACATTCAAATCAAACGGCTTCGCAATAAAATCATCGCCGCCCATGGAAACCGCCATAATGATATTCATGTTGTCGGACGCCGAGGACAGGAATATTACCGGCACATTGGAAAGCTTCCGGATCTCCCCGCACCAGTAACAGCCGTTATAGTAAGGCAGCAGGATATCCATCAGAACCAGGTGCGGCTCAAAGGCTGCAAATTCTTCCAGCACATGTTTCAAATCGTTTACACAGACCGCCTCATATCCCCATTCCTGCAGATGCCTCTGTACGGTTCTGCCGATCACCTCATCATCCTCTACAATCAGTATCTTATACATTGGCTTCCCCCTTTTCTCTTTCGCCACCTATTCTACCAGTCATTTCTTAATTTTTTCTTTAAATATTTCAAAAGCTTTGCTAAGGAACTCCTCTGTCTGAAAGCGTATGGATTTTTAATGGAAATGTAAAGAAGTCTGAATCCGGAGGTGATATACTGAATATAAGAAGAAAGGGGGATTTAACCATGATTACCATATTTAACCGCAAAGAACTGTACTCCGGTTTTTCCATGGTGGAATGTTCCCGCATTGGACGGATTCTGAAATCGAACAACATCCCTTATACCATAAAGGATTGCGATTTGAATCCGATCAGGCCGGGGTTCTGCCGTCTGACCGCCCCTATGCTGCAGACGAAGCCCATAATAGAATATTCATTATATGTGAATAAACAGGATTATGAAGAAGCCCGGTTTCTGCTTATGTGTGAAGAAGGCAGCGTCTGACACTTTACATATAAAAGCCGGGAAACCAAAGTATGATCCTTTGATTTCCCGGCTTTCTCTGCATCCTTATTCCAGCTGCTCGCGGTACTCCTTCTGCATCTCTTCCAGCCGGTCCAGCGCCGCGTTTAAAATATAGGCGTGGTCAAAAGCCAGCGCCTCCGTATCGGTTACATCGATTGCAGGCAGCAGTTCTGCATGGGTATCCTTCTTCCACATAAGTCCCATGTGGGTATAACCTTCCGTAATCCGGTATCCGATGAAAATATGGCGTTCCTCATTCTCCACAGTCAGGGCGTATGTCGCGCCGTCTGCCAGATCGGACAGTTTCTTTTTCTTTACCTGAAACCATACGGCTTCCTTTGCATCGTCTCCTGCGACCAGATTCAATTCGTCCTTCGGCACCACCGCCATATAGGATACGGAAATAATCCGTGTCCGGGGATCACGTTTTACATTCCCCCACGTATAGAGCTGTTCCAGGCAGATCCCGGTGATCCCGGTCTCTTCCTCCAGTTCCCTGGCCGCAGCTTCCTCCAGCGATTCATCCATATTCACGAATCCGCCGGGAATGGCCCACTGGCCGATGCATGGATGGTTCCGCCTGCGGATCAGCAGAAGTTCCGGCTCCTCTTCCTCCGCCTCCGGATCGACTGCAAAAATCAGCATATCCACAGTCACCGATGGACGCTCATAATTTCCGGGCCTGTACTGTGCTAAAAACTCTTTCTCGGTCAGCCCATCTTCATTCTTCAGTTCCATAGGAATTCCTCCTCCCCGGTCCCTGCGGCCCGGCTTTAAAAAATAACAGAATTAAGCGCTCCCAAAACGCCCACACTGGCCAGTCCCATTATGACTCCGGCAAGCAGTACACCTCCCATTACCGCGAGGATACTGGATTTGAAGTCGATATCGAGAAGACTTGCCGCCAGCGTACCGGTCCATGCGCCTGTACCCGGAAGCGGGATTCCCACGAACAGTAACAGCGCGACAAACAGGCCTCTGCCCGCCTTCGCCTGCAGCTTCTCGCCGCCATGTTTCCCTTTTTCCAGACACCACGTAAAAAATCCGCCGATCACGGGCTTGTCCGCTCCCCATTCCAATACCTTTCTGGCAAATAAATAGATGATCGGAACCGGGAGCATGTTTCCGATGATGGCGATGATATACGACTCTAAAAGAGGCAGGCCCATCACCTGGGAATAAGGAATGGCGCCGCGAAGCTCAATGAGCGGTACCATGGAGATTAAAAAAACCAATATATAACTTTGTAACATCCTGATATTCCTTTCCTATAAAAAGTCTGCCATTATACTATACACAAAGTTCGGGATCGTTACAACCTTTTTAGAAAAAGATAATAAATTTATGCAGAAAATTAATACGGGAAACTGCTGTTTCTGCAGTTTCCCGTGCCTGATCAGTACCCCAGTTTCGGCAGAATATTTTTTGGATAATCCAAAAACAGCATATCCGCCTTGTCATCCAGATAGTTGCGGTTCGGATGGATAATCACCAGCCACCGCCCGGTAAAATATTTTACATAGTTTCCAAAGACCTCGGAATCCAGCGTTGTCCCCAGGAGAAGAAGGACTTCCGCCTTCGAGATCTCGTTGGAGGTCTTCGTCATCCGGCGGCTGTCCACCATCTCCCCAAACAGGGACACCTGGGGGCGGACAGGAATACCGCATTTGTCACAGAGAAGAATCTTTTTTGCATCCCGCACCTGCTCCATGGTATAGTCCTTTCCACAGTGCGGACATTTATTCTCATAGATCGTCCCGTGAAGATTTATCACATTTTTACAGCCGGCTCTCTGGGCCTTTGCATAGATATTACTGGTAATGAGACACTGCAGCTTCCCCGCCCGTTCCATTGCAGCCAGTGCCGGACCGGATGCCGTGTCCTCCGGCGGATTATCCAGCATCTCTTTCTTATAAAACTCAAAGAAAAACTCGGGACGCGTATTATAGAAGGCGCTGGAAAAGATCTCTTCCGCAGAATATCCATACTTCGTCTCGATATCATAGGCTTTATCCGGATTCTTTACACCTATAAAACCGCCTTCCTCCATCATACCGGAGCCGCAGATGGCCACCGTGTATCTGCTCTCATCAAGAATTTCCCTCAGTTTTGAAATCTTTCCTTCCATAATAAAACCTCCCTTCAAAGCTTTTGATTCCGCTTTATTCTATGGTACTATTATACTATGAAATAACAGTATTTTCCATGATATATTCCATTTATTTACTCTTTTTTCTGTTTGATCTTTATTCGTATATTAAATTCTTCTTTTTATTTATAATTGCGCAGCGCATTCTGCAGAAAAGCAAAAATACCGGTCTCCAAAGGGGGATTCGCCCTTATATCAGGAAATCGGTATTTTCATATTGATGCTTCCATATCCTGCACCGGCTGCCTGGCGCTTTACATTGGTTTTCTCTTCATATTTGGGCCCATGCCCTCCCTGCGGGAATTATGGGTCTGATTCTGGTTTTCCGGCTTTACCTTCTCGGTAATACTGTTGAATATTTCGTTTGATTTCTTCTGTGCCAGTTTTTCCTGCTTGTCTTTGTCCATATTGATCACCTCACGGATAGTATGATCCGGACTTGAGTTTTGTACTCATGGATCAGGCAACGGGAGCTTAATCTTTCATAATAAAAATCTTAACATTTCGTGAATCCCCTTGTACTCTCCAAACGGGTGTGATATAATCCACGGAAGTTGGTAATATATATCAGTAATATCAGAATCTGACAACTCACACCTAACAACAGAAGGGGTTAATCTTTTATGAAAAATCTGCTTCATAAGTACAGGCACGCATGGATTTTATGCTATGCTTTCATCTATATTCCATGGTTCGTATATTTGGAGAAGACGGTGACAAGCAACTATCACATCATGCACGTCAGGCTCGATGATTTTATTCCGTTTAATGAATACTTCATTATTCCTTACATGCTCTGGTTCGCCTATGTGGCGGGCGCAGTCCTTTATCTTTTTTTTACAGACGTGAAAGGCTACTACAGGCTTTGCACCATGCTGTTCACCGGAATGACCATCAGCCTGCTGGTATGCACCATCTTCCCGAACGGAACGGATTTCCGTCCGGTGGTGAACCCGGATAAGAATATCTGCTCCGCCATCGTTGCGTGGCTCTATTCCACCGACACGTGCACGAATGTCTTTCCAAGCATTCATGTATACAACTCTGTCTGCGTTCATATCGCAGTCAGCCACAGTGAAGTTCTTAAGAAGTTTAAGTCCGTTCAGATCGGTTCCTTTATTTTAATGGTTTCCATCTGTCTGGCTACAGTCTTCTTAAAGCAGCATTCTGCTTTCGATGGACTGGGAGCCGTGGTGATGGCATACGTCATGTTCCAGTTTATCTACACAGACGGTTACGTCACCAGCCGAAAGAAAGTCACACAGAAAGCAATCAGCTGACACCAGACAAACCGGCACTCAGGCGTCAGCCGCACGGGTACCTGAACTGCAAAAGATGAAAAAGAGCCTCCAGTCGATTGAATCGGCTGGAGGCTCTTTTTCAGTTTTACTCTTCCTGTTCGTGCTGCGTCATACATCATTTCGCATATCAGTTAAATCCGAAGAATTTCTGTGTAATCTTGTATCCTGCAATGGAAAACTTTCGGCCGCTCTTTCCCGGAAGGTTCGTTCCCTGTCCCAGAAATCCCCATCTCAGCCGGAGATACAGAGCCAGATTCAGTTTGCGCAGATACTGCCACAATTCCTTTTTCTTCTCCATATTTTCCTCTGTCCCGGACTTGATGGCCAGTATGGAAGAAACCGTCATCATAATCTCGAGATAACGCACCATATAATGGCGAAGCTTACGCTTCTTTAATTTTGTGACATCGCAGTAGCCAAGCATCAGCTTCGTCACGCGTATCTGCTGGTCGATTCGTCCGATCATAACCTCCTCGTTTACGGACTGGTCTTCTCTTCCGATGAAATAGCGGTAGAAATTGACATTTAAGTAATACATGGTCTTTACGTGAGGAAGCGGCTGGTATACGAAAATATTATCCACATAGAACGTGTGCTTGGGAAGCTCTAAACCGCATTCCCGCAGAAGCTCGGTACGGTAAATGACGGAATGCATCAGAATATACTGGCCCAGCATGAAGACCTTTACATCATCCCAGGTAAACAGTTCGTTCTGCGGAAGCGCCGTCCGGTAATTCATGACCTTTTTCCGCTTTGCTCCCTGTTTCTCATAGACAAAGTTGCTGATCAGCATGTCCAGCGTCTCCTCGCCGCATACGAACCGGCGAAGTGTGGCGAGAATCTCCTGATAGGCCGCCTCATCCACCCAGTCGTCACTGTCCACTACTTTATAATAAATGCCGGCGGCATTGCGAAGCCCTGCATTTACTGCCTCGCCGTGTCCGCCGTTTTCCTGGTGGATGGCCCGGCAGATGCCCGGATACTTTCTTTCATATTCATCTGCGATCTCTGCCGTACGGTCCTTTGTGGAGCCGTCGTCAACAATCAGTATCTCCACCTCGTCGCCTCCCGGCAGAAGCGATTCGATACAGTGCCTCATATAGGCCTCTGAATTATAGCACGGAATTGCAATGGATAATAACTTCACACTTCTTCCTCCTTTATATTCGTCTTACGTTCTATTCTGATCAAACAAAAAACCGAGAGAACTGCTGCCAGAACCAGGGCGGTGCCAAACACAAAACGGTCCGTCTTCTCTGTCAGAATCTCCAGACCTGTATTTACAGCAATGATGGATGTCATATTCGCCGCCGCATGAAAGAGCCAGGGAGCGGCCAGCGTCTGGAAGCGCTCGTAAAGCCATGCCAGTACCAGTCCAAGGAGAAACGCGTAGACTCCCTGAAGCAGATTGCCATGGTAAAGTCCAAACAGTACGGCCGATATCAGAGCGGCCGGCCAGAATGGCATCCGGTCTCTCAGGGGAGCAAACATCAGCCCCCGGAATATCATCTCCTCTGCCGCAGGGATCAAGACCCCAGGACCGAGAATCTGAATCAGTAACGGAGGTGAGTAAAAGGTATCCCTGACCGCTTCAAAACCGGACGACAGCTCCGGCAGCGGAGTTAAACTAATGATATTATTGACAGATATGCATGTTCCAATTCCCAAAAGAATTATGACGGGAAGGCAGCCCCGAAATCGAAACGGTATGGGCGGAATCACTCCCCGCCTGGCCTGATCGGACCGGTATGGCCAGTAACAGAGTACCGGAAACGTAACCACAGCCCCCAGCAGAGTGCACGTCACTGCCTGTAACGGCAGGATCAGTGCGATAACTCCCGTTACCAGACTGTAAAACACAAGCGGAAGAATCAGGTACAGAATCACCATGAACTTCGAACCTCTCTTTACCTATATTAATATGAACATTATATCATCTCTTTGCAATATATCCAGCCCCCAATTTCTAAATTATTCCTTAGTATTTCCTGATTTTTCTCGTGCAAAGGCGTGGAAACCAGGATAAACCTATAAACTTACAAAATTATAAAAAGTAGTTTTCGTCAATAACTTCAGCCGGGATTTCGGTGTTTTCGTTCCGTCAGGGAGCCGGGGCCGGAGCGCTTCCCCCAGTTTCGGCGATTTTTGCAGGACGTCGGCAGCTCTTAGGTCGGAAGGGTGCAAAAACAAGGGGAAAAATCTGACCTCAAAGGCAGATTTTTAGAGGACCTGAATCGAGAAGTCCTTCAGGAGTTCTCGATGAATGTCATCGGTACCCTTGTTTTTGTATCCTTCCGGCCTTAGAGATGCCCCGGCCGAAACCATGAGCCGAAACTGGGGGAAGCGCTCCGGCCCCGGCTCCCTGGCGGAACGAAAACGCCGAAATCTCTCTCAGTCTCATGAGGAACCACAATTCTTAATAATTTTGTAAGTTTACAAGTTTATTCTGCGTGGAAATAAGAACTGATTGCTTTTTCTCTTTCCAGATAATATAATATCCTTATACTTTTTTGATTAAATTACATCGAACTGAGAGGTAACTGATATGGCAAAGAAACGTATTGTTATGGCATTGGGTCACAATGCCCTGGGAACAAATCTTCCGGAACAGAAAAAAGCGGTGACCGAAACAGCGAAAGTAATCGCAGATTTTATCCAGGCCGGATGGCAGGTTGCTTTAACCCACAGCAACGCCCCGCAGGTCGGCATGATTCACACGGCTATGAACGAATTCGGAAAACAGCATGACGGTTACACCTCTGCTCCCATGTCCGTCTGCTCAGCCATGAGCCAGGGCTATATCGGATATGATTTACAGAATGGAATCCGCGCCGAACTGGTAAAACGCGGTATCTATAAACCGGTAGCCACAATCCTAACCCAGATGATGGTAGATCCCTACGATGACTCCTTCTACACTCCCATGAAGCCGGTTGGCCGTTTTATGACAGCCGGGGAGGCAAAGGAAGAGGAAGAAAAAGGAAATTACGTGGAAGAAATCCCGGGAAAGGGCTTCCGCAGAGTCATCGCCTCCCCGAAGCCTGTCTCAATCGTGGAGATTGACGTAATTAAGGCAGTCATGGATGCGGATCAGATCGTCATCGCCTGCGGCGGCGGCGGAATTCCGGTTATGGAACAGGGCTATAATTTAAAGGGCGCCAGTGCAGTCATTGAAAAAGACAGGGCGGCCGGACTTCTGGCCAAGGAGATCGACGCCGATGTCCTCATGATCTTAACCAGTGTGGACAACGTCACCATTGATTACGGCACACCACAGGAGAGGCCGATTTCCCATATGAGCATCGAAGAGGCGGAGAGCTATATCAACGAAGGTCAGTTTGAATTTGCCTCCATGCTTCCGAAGATCGAAGCTTCCGTAGACTTTGTCACACACGGCAAAGGCCGCTGCGCTATCATTACTTCTCTTTCCAAAGCGAAAGCGAGTCTGGCAGGCAAAGCCGGCACGACAATCGAATAACCGCAGACCCGCTGCATGAAGAATCTTCTTCACGCAGCGGGTTTTCTGTCCGAACCACAGGAAAAAGGCAGTAAAGCTGCCGTGTCACTCTATGTGATATACAGGTTTAGAATGGGGATTAAAAACTATGAAGGTTGATTATCATATGCATACGCTGTGTTCCGACGGAATCTACGAAGTGGAAACCGTCGTTGACATGGCGGTAAACAACGGAATTCTTGCCATGGCGGTCACAGACCATGATACGCTGGCGGGTATAGGACGGGCCAGGCAGCGCTGCCAGGGCCGTGTCCGTTACATGACAGGAACGGAGCTTACATGTGCGGAGCGGCCCTGGGGTTCTCTACCCGTGCCGCAGTCCATTCATCTGCTCGGATACGGGTTTGATGAAAATGACGAGACTCTGTGTGCACTGCTCTCCAGCCGGAAGGAACGGACTGAAACCGTCTACCGGGATCTGGCAGAGGCGGTAACCGCTTCAGGCTGCCCGCTCCGTATCCCCGACGTCCCCAAAAGCTGCGGAAACGTACTTCAGCTTCGTGATGTCATGGCTCACGTCAGGAAAACATTTCCCTCGGTAAGCGAGGAGACCATACGGCTGATTGATTCCTTCTCAAAAAACCTGACGGAGGCCAACATCACCGTGGAGGACGGCATTGCCGCCATCCACCACGCTGGCGGAAAGGCAGTTTGGGCTCACCCCTATCACAGCTACCACCTTTTTCAGAAGCAAACGCTTCAGGCAGATGAGGTATCTGTCATGCTGAACGAACTGGTACGCATGGGGCTTGACGGTCTGGAGACCGAGTATCCCGCGTTCTCCCTCCCGGAGAAAAGTTTTCTAAACGGACTCGCGGCTGACTATCAATTATTTACCACGGCTGGCAGCGATTTTCACGGTTCCGCAAGCAGAAACCGGATGGGGATGGAGACAGCTCAAAACTCCTTTTTCTTATAGATCCGAACGCTGATAAAGTACGAGAGGACCATCATGATCACGGTTCCCAGAGCACCAGCAGCGATGGCGATGGCCGCTGTCCCCTCACTCACCGTGAAGCCGCTGCCATACGCTGACGCAAAAGCCACGAACAGGAAGACTGCCGCTGCGATTAATACGCTGGGAATCAGCCTGGCCTTCTCTACTCCCAGCCAGTATGTAAGCGGGATTGAGAACGAATTATAAAAAAACGAGATTACAATACCGGTCAGCCAGTTCATCAGCAGCTCTAGGAGAAATTCCGGTCCCATTGCCATCCCCTTGACGGCGGCAGCGGCAGCCACCACGGCCACTGCGATCAGTCCGAAAAAGGTGGAAATGCAGACTGCGTAAAAATACTTTTCCAACACCATTTTCCAGCGCGGAACCGGTAAGGTCAGCACATACGTCTCCCACTTTGTCTGCCTGTCATAAGAAAACAGATTCAGCACATTGATGCCTGCTACCATGATAAACATGGGAATCAGGAACATTCCCGTCTTCCTGCCGCCCAGAAAGACGAGGGACCATACTACCAGAATAAACAGCATGGATTTTATACTCTGCCGCAAAATATAGTAATCCTTGATCAGCAGTCCTTTCATTTTCTATCCCTCCTCACAGAATACAGCATGATTTCCTCGATGTTCGTCCGGTCTGTCACAAGCTCCGGATATCTTCTCTTCACATATTCTCTCCCCCGGATCAGCGCTTCCACCCCATAGGGATTCTTCCTGACTCCCACGACATGGACATCGGTCAGGCCGGCCAGTTCCTCTTCCCCGCATCGGAGAATTCCCATATCCTCCAGAAGCTGATCCTTTTCCTCCGAAAACAGAATGCTTCCGTTATGAATCATGGTAACGTAATCCGCCACCTTGTCAAGGTCGCTCGTAATGTGGGAAGCGATCAGCACGGAATGTTCCCCGTCTTCAATAAACCCAAAGAAGAGATCGAGAATCTCATCCCGTGCAACCGGATCCAAGCCGCTGGTCGCTTCATCCAGAATCAAAAGCTTCGGATGATGGCTCAGAGCCGCCGCAATCGCCAGCTTCATGGCCATTCCTCTTGAATATTCCTTCACTTTTTTCTTCTCTGGAAGAGCAAATCTGGACAGATACGAGGAGAACAGCTCCTCATCCCAGTTTTTATAAACTCTTTTCATAATTCCGGAGATCTGAACGGCACTTAGGAAATCGTGAAACTGGCTCTCGCCGAAGACCACGCCGATCTCCTCTTTGACCTCCTGTTCCCGTTCCCTGATATCCATTCCCAGAATCTCCACGTCGCCTGCGTCACGCTTAACAATATCCAGCATGGCCTTAATCGTCGTCGTTTTTCCGGATCCGTTCTCCCCGATCAGTCCCATGATGCTTCCCATGGGAATATCCAGGCTGATGTTATTCAAAGAAAAATCCGGATACTGCTTGCTTAAATTCTTAATTCTGACTGCATATTCCATCATGATTCCCTCACTCTCCGTCATAAAGCATCTTTAAAACCTCACACAGCTCCTCATAGGAAATGCCGCTTCTCCTGGCGATCTCCGCGGCTTTCGTCAAATGCTCTTCCGCCATCCTTAAATTCCCCTCCCGGATTACCTCCGTATTTCTTGCCGCCACGAAGCTGCCTTTTCCGGTTATCGTCTCGATAAACCCTTCCTGCTCCAGATCGTTATACGCCCTTTTTGTCGTAATGACACTGATTCGCAAATCCTTTGCCAGGGTTCTCATACTCGGCAGGGCATCCCCCGCCATCAGCTGCCCGCTGATAATCATATTCTGTATCTGTGATGTAATCTGTTCATATATCGGTTTCCCGCTGGAATTGCTGATGATGATATTCACTGCACCGCCTCCATAATTTGCGTCTGTAACTGTATCTACCGTAATTAGTGTGTATACTTTATATATACACTATACCATCTTTTCTCATATCTGTCAACATCCATTTCCCACAGTACAAGTCAAAAGCCCTGCAGAAATAAAACTGCAAAAAACGAATAGAGACAGACCATCCTTCAATATATTAAACCAAACGGACTCAGGTGATGCTATGGATATGAATAAGAAAAAACAACTCTTCCGTCTTGTAAAGGTGCTGCTTTTATTTGCCCTGGCCTTTATGGCCGGTCGTTTCGGCGCCATGATGACGGATGGAAAGCAGGCGGTTGAAACTGCGGCTGACGGGAACTGGGGATTAAGCTTCCAGCAGGAAGGGCAGCCCCCTGTGGCCAATGCCACCGCCGATTACCTAAAGAAATTCAACGCATATTATGCGGAAAACACACCGGAAAAAGTGCTCTATTTGACATTTGACGCAGGCTATGAGAACGGCAACACCGCGGCAATTCTGGACGCGTTAAAAAAGCACAATGCCCCGGCCACCTTCTTTGTGGTTGGAAACTACATAGAAACCGCACCGGATCTTGTAAAACGCATGGTAGCGGAGGGCCATATCGTAGGCAATCACACGTACCACCACCCCGATATGTCAAAAATCTCGTCAAAAGAGGCATTTGAGAAAGAACTGGGAGATTTGGAGAAATTATTTACCGAGACGACAGGGCAGACCATGAAAAAATACTACCGGCCGCCTCAGGGAAAATATAGCGAGACGAATCTGCAGATGGCAAAAGACATGGGATACAGCACATTTTTCTGGAGCCTGGCCTATGTAGACTGGTACCAGGATAAACAGCCCTCCAAGGAGGAGGCTTTTAAAAAGCTTCTGGGACGTATCCACCCCGGCGCCGTCGTGCTCCTGCACAGCACCTCCAGCACCAATGCCCAGATCCTTGATGAGCTTCTGACGAAATGGGAGGAAATGGGATACACATTTAAATCCCTGGATCAGCTGGTAACAAAGTAGGAGGGGGGGATTTGTGGAGGGGTACGCGGACGTTAGTGGGGCAGTTGAGGAAAAGGGAGCGCGGGCGGCAGGGAGGGCAGGACTCAGGGATCTGGCGGGGTGGGACTAAGGGCGGACAGCCGTCTCCGCAGGGGTCCCGGACTATTCGACCGAACTCTTGATGAGTTCGCTCTCAGAGTCCGCAAAACCGCGTCCTGTAAACGCGGTTTTGCCCCTGCTCCGACAACTGTCCGCCCTAAGTCCCACCGACCACCATATCATTCGCCCTGCCCTCCCTGCCGCCCGCACTCCCTTTTCCGGCCAGGTTACGAAACGTCCGCTGCTTAACGGCTCCACAAAGAGTGGCAGAAAAAAGTAGTGACAGTCCGGTGTATCGTAAAGATTAAAGATTAAAAATTAAAAAGGGGTTGCTTTTCCTCAGCTCGGCCAGCCCCAGCCTCATAGCCTGTAAAGAGGAGACGGGAGTCCGGGGATGCGGAGGCTGGGACGGTTTCGTTTTCTGAGGTTCGCAGGAAGTTAAGTGGAAAGGCGGGAAAAAGGGGTGGTGAAATCAGGCCTCAAAGCCTGATTTCAAGCGGACACGGAGGCGAAGTCCTTCAGGAGTTTGCGCGGTCCGCCCCTTTTTTCTGTCTTTCCGCTTTACTTCCTGCCACCGAAGAAACGGGAAACCGTCTCAGCCTCCGCCTCCCCGGACTCCCGTCTCCTCTTTACAGGCTATGAGGCGTACCCCTCACCCATTTTCCCCCGCAATCCACTTCCGATACCACTCAGCCGAATCCTTCAGCACGCGCCTCTGTGTAGCATAATCCACATAAACCAGCCCAAACCGGTCCTTATACCCTTCCGCCCATTCGAAATTATCCAGTAAAGACCAGTAAAAATAACCGCGGATATCTGTGCCGTCTTCTCTGGCTTTCAGAAGGCTTTCTATATATCTGTCCATAAAATCAATTCTTGACGCATCGTGCACCCTCCCGTCACGGCTGACCATATCGTGACAGGCCATCCCATTTTCGGTGATATAAATCGGCTTTCCATAACGTTCATACAGGAACTTTGGCCCCCAGTATAAACTCTCCGGTGTCACCGGCCATCCCATGGCGGTAGTCTCATATCCCGCGGGCCGTTCCAGGACCATCGGCCTTCCGTCTGCTCCGGCTTTGACCCGGTAGCCATTATAGATATTCTGACCGTAGAAGTCGAGAGGCTGATGCATCAGTTCCAGATCACCAGGACGGATATCCGGCAGATATTCCTCATACCGTTTCACCCCGTCTTCCGGATACCTGCCCAGCATGACCGGATCGCTCCACCAGCTGACGTTCCAGCTCCAGCCGCCGGCATCCTCCGGGCAGGCAAAGTAACGCGCTCTCGCCGCTTCGATGTCCTCCTGACTCCGGCTGGCAGGAGCGCTTACGGTTGAGGTTGGCGCATAACCGATCATGATCGGTCTCTTTGCGGCCGCGCGCATGGCCTGTACCGCTTTGCCGTGGGCCATCATTACATGGTGCGCCATGAGAAAACCATCATGCAGCGGATTCTTCAGCCCCGGAGCGTGCTCACCGGTGACGTGACCCATCCCGATAAAACACTGCGGCTCATTAAACGTAATAAAGTATCTTACCCGGTCCGAAAAGCGCTCCGTCACAAGGCGCGCATACTCCGCAAACCAGTTCACGGAGTCCGGATTCATCCAGCCGCCCCTCTGATACAGCGCATAGGGATAATCCCAGTGGAACAGCGTAATGTAAGGCTCAATGCCATTCGTTATCAGTTCGTCGATCAGACGATTGTAAAATGCAATCCCTTCCTCATTGACGGTCCCCTGGCCCTGCGGCAGAATTCTGGCCCAGCTGATGGAGAACCGGTACGCCGAAATACCGATCTGTTTCATAATACCGATATCTTCCCGGTAGCGATGGTAGTGATCACAGGCCATATCTCCAGTATGGTCTCCGAATATCTTTCCGGGCTGTCGGCAATAGATATCCCATATATTCAGGCCCTTTCCGTCTTCCTCCGCAGCGCCTTCAATCTGATACGCAGACGTAGCCGCTCCCCATATCATCTTTTCCTCCACAGACTCACACTCCTCTCCGGCATACCACGGCAACCGGCTCCGGTGCTCCCAGCTGCCTGCTCCGCTTATCCGGCTGGCTCGTTCCAATGCTGAATTCATAGACCGTAGCATTTTCCACGTACTGGCCTTCGGAATTAACACACTCATACGTATGGCTTCCCAACTCCAGCTCAACCTGTTTTACTTCCCCCGGCTCCAGCTCGATGCGCTTAAAACCACACAGGCTCCAGTGATCCACACGATCAGGCGAATCTGCCGGATTCACATAGACTTCAATCACTTCCCGTGCACAGTAGTCTCCCATATTCCGAACGGTTACAGATGCTTTTTTCCCTTCTACTGCTCCGTCAGACAATTCCACCCTTCCATAGGTTAATCCAAAACCAAACGGATAAAGGGGCTCTTCTTTGATGTACCGGTACGTTCTGCCTGCCATGGAATAGTCCTCAAACTCCGGGAGAGCAGACAGGTCCTTATAAAATGTCACCGGCAGCTTTCCACCGGGAGTGCTCCTGCCAAAGATCAGCCGCGCAAATGCCGTGCCGCCTTCCGCTCCCGGGTACCATGCCTGAATCACCGCTCCTGCTTTTTCCTGTGCCAGTGATAAATCTACGGCACTTCCCGTCATATTGCATACAATCACCGGTTTGTCCAGAGCCAGTATTTCTTCCATCAGCCTGCGCTGGGAAGCCGGAAGTTCAAGTCCTTCTTTATCTCCGGAGGAATAGCTGTTTCCGGTATCGCCCTCCTCTCCCTCCAGTGTTTCATCCAGTCCCACGCAGAGTATGACCACATCGCTGTGTCTTGCTGCGATTCTCGCCTCTGACAGCCGGTCTCCGGGAAGTCCCAGATGCTCCACCCGGTCTTTGTAGAGATGGCAGCCCTGGGCATACAGCACAGTGGTTCCTTCCCCTGCCTCATGCTGAATTCCTTCCAGAATCGTCGTATAATGGGATGAGGTGCCATGATAATTACCAATGAGAGCGATCCGGCTGTTCGCATTAGGGCCAATCACCGCGATCTTTTTGACAGAGTCCGGGTTAAGAGGCAGAATCCCGTCGTTTTTCAATAATACCATGCTTTTCTCCGCCGCTTCCACAGCCCGCCTGCGGTGTTCTTCACATTCCACCGCCTCGTACGGGATCGCATCATACTCCGTTGTCTCCCCCAGTCCGAGTAAATAACGGGTCGTAAACAGCCTTACAACGGCTTGTTTTATCTCTTCCTCCGAAATCATCCCTTTTTCATACGCCTTCAGCACGTATAAATAGGTATTTCCGCAATTTAAATCACAGCCCTTAGAGACAGCCAGCGCCGCCGACTCCTCCGCATTATCGGTCACCATATGGCTCTGGTGAAAATCACGGATTGCCCAGCAGTCCGATACAAAATGGCCCTCAAAGCCCCATTTTCCGCGAAGAATCTCTTCCATCAGCAGTGTGCTGGCACAGCATGGCTCTCCCTCGTAGCAGTTGTAAGCACCCATGACGGACTCTACTCCGCCTTCCTTCACGCAGGCCTCAAAGGCCGGCAGATACGTTTCCCACAAATCGCGTTTCGTTGAGGTGGCATTAAACTCATGGCGCACTGCCTCCGGTCCGGAATGCACGGCAAAATGTTTGGCGCAGGCGGCTATTTTCAAATGCTCTCCCTCTCCCTGAAGGCCCTTTACAAAGGCAACTCCCAGGCGGGAAGTCAGATACGGGTCCTCCCCGTAGGTCTCGTGGCCCCTGCCCCATCTCGGATCCCGGAAGATGTTCACATTCGGCGTCCAGTAGGTCAGCCCTTTGTAGATATCCCCGTCGCCTTCCTTCTGAAATTCATTGTATTTCGCCCTGCCTTCGGTTGATACGGTATCTGCCACACTTCCAATCAACGCCTCGTCAAACATGGCGGCAAGCCCGATGGCCTGCGGAAACACGGTGGCGGTACCGCCTCTGGCTACGCCGTGCAGCCCTTCATTCCACCAGTTGTAAGCCGGTATCTGCAGCCTCGGTATCGCCGGCGCATCGTAACGCATCTGGGAGGCCATTTCCTCCACAGTCATCTGCTCCACCAGTTCCATTGCTTTCTGCCTTGCTGTTTGTCTGTCCATAAGTTCCTCCAAATAATCTTTATTTCATGTCTTTATCTGTAATTTTTCTTTTCAAGCTTCCGAACCTGCGGTATAATTGCATCATAATTTCAACGTTAGAATCCCACTTGCCATGTCGAAAGGAGGACGCAGTATGAGCCGCTTAAACTATACGCTGCCGGATGAGTACCACGGGAGAGAGATGGAAGGATGCGTGGAAAAAGTAGATTACTACTTAAATTCCAATATCCGTATCTGGCATAATATCCAGAACGAAGGCTATGCCCTGCACCAGCACAACGCCATAGAGATCCTCGTTCCGATCGAGAACAGCTACACCGTTCTCGCCAACAACCATACCTATCAGCTGGAGCCGGGCAACATCCTCTTTATCCCCGGGCTCACCCTTCACGAGATTATGAAGCCGGACTGGGGCGAGCGTTTCATCTTTATGTTTAATATGGATCCTCTGACCAGCTTCCACGATTACAGTTCCTTGGAGCCCGTGCTGCTCGATCCCTGTTTTCTGACGAAACGGACGACTCCCGGTATCTATGAGCATATTTACTCCCGGCTTATGGAAATCAGCACGCTCTATTTTTCCTCCAGCATCACCTTCCGTGAATACTCCATATACGCTAATTTGATCGATATCCTGACCACCATCGGCCGGGAATACTATGACGCCCTTTTTGCAGGAACGGAAAATACTGCGGAAAAGAGCTACGATTACTATCAGAAGTTCAACAGTCTGCTGTCCTACATCAACGATCACTTCGCGGAGCCGCTGACTCTGGAGAAAATGGCTGATTACACGGGATTTTCCAAATACCATTTTACCAGACTGTTTAAGCAGCATACCAATTCAACCTTTTATGATTATCTGAGCCGCAAGCGGATCCAGGCGGCCCAGACGCTCTTAACAACCGATGCCTCGATCACGTCCATCGCATTCCAGACGGGATTCAACAACTCGACCTCATTTACGCGGTGTTTTAAAAAGTACACCAATTACAGCCCCAGTGAATACCGCACCAAATTCATCGAAGATGTGCCGGGGAATGTCACGGTTTTTTAATGCCGGTACTATCCCTTTACACCGCCCAGTGCCACACCTGCAATGATATACTTTGACAGCAGCAGATACACGATGATAAGCGGAAGCACGGTGAGTGCCAGGCCTAAATAGACTGAGCCGTATTCCGTCTTGTAGATATCGCCCCGCAGAAGACTTACCATAATGGGCATCGTATATTTCTCCTTGTTGGTGAGAAGAACCAGCGGTGTGAATAAGTTGTTCCAGCTGGATACAAAGCTGAATATGGCCTGCGTGGCAATCGCCGGTTTCATGATCGGCAGAGCGATCTTATTGAAAATAAAGAACTCTCCTGCTCCATCGATACGGGCCGCCTGTACGATCTCCAGGGACAACGCCGGCATCATGTACTGTCTCATAAAGAATACCATAGCCGGTGAGGCGAGCGCTGGCAGGATCAGCATCGACAGCTGATTCGTCATATGGATCCGGTACACCATCTGGTAAAAACCGATCATCGTCACCTGGGCCGGAATCATCATGACTGCCATGATAAAACTGAAAAACGGTCTGCGCAGACGCCAGTCATATACCACCAGCCCGTAGGCCGTCATTGTGGAAAAGTACACCGCGATGCCTGTAGAACATGCCGAGATAATCAGCGAGTTCATAAAGCCCACCATCGGATTAAAGCTTTTGCCTAACAGGATGGATAAGTTGCGCATCATATATCCGGAGGGAATCATGGAGATGGCATGCTGCTGAATCTGTGTCGTCGAACGCGTGGCATTGACGATCATGATCCAGAAAGGAAGGATACTCAGTATGGCGAGGCAGATGCAGACAACGTAAATGACAATTTTTAACGCGGTCGACGTACGTTTCTTATATTTCATCAGCTTTTCCTCCCTTCTTTTAACGCTTTTCTGTATTCCTTCTCCTGTCTGCGCTTCTGCTTATTCAGAAGCGCTTCATCCTTATCCCGCATCAGGAAAAACAGGACGGCTGAAGCCGCGCAGATGATGATAAACATTATCATACTGGCTGCGGCGGCGCGGTTATACATATAACTGCCGCTGAATGCCTGATTATAGATAAAGACGCTGGTGGTAAGCGTGGCATTGTCCGGTCCGCCCATCAGAAACAGCTTCGGGATATCGAACATCTGCAGGCCGCCAATTAAACTGGTAACCAGTGTAAACAGCAGAATCGTCTTTAAATTCGGAATGGTGATATAGAAAAATGTCTGGATCCGGTTTGCTCCATCCACCTCTGCGGATTCAAACAGCTCCGGATTGATCCCCATGACGCCGGAGACCAGAATTATCATGGTGTATCCGTACCACATCCAGAACTGGATAAATTCCACCGTCCCGCGTGCCACCGATTTATCAACCAGAAAGTTAATGGGCTCCTTCGATATTCCCAGACGCATAAAAATATCATTGACCGGTCCCATCGGGTAGCCTAAGAGAGCGTTAAACAGGATTGCAATGGTTGCCGCCGTGATAATATTCGGCATATAAAACAGAACTTTAAACAGTCCTTCCCCCTTTATATGGTACCGCTTATCCGTAAACCACGCAGTCAGCAGGAGGGCCAGGCCAATCTGGGGAACAAAATTAAACAGCCATATGTGAATGGTGTTGCCGAACGCTTTTTTAAATGAAGGATTGGTAAGCACCGTTTTAAAGTTCTGAAACGGATCCTCCAGAAAGTTAAAATCCACGGCTCCCATTCCCTTAAAATCCGTAAATCCGATCACCCCGGTAAAGATAATGGGATACAGGGAAAAGATCAGAAATCCCAGTACAAACGGAGCACAGAATATGTAGCCCCATTTCGCATATCTCAATCGTTTGCGTTTCATCGTTATTACCTCCCTGTAAAATCAGGGAGGACAGAAACTGCCGTCCTCCCCATGATGGTGTTCGATATCGGATGCTGTATTTCTGATACAGCGCCTCGCCGCTTACTCCACAATAATATCCAGATTATCGGCCACCTGCTGTTTAAAGTCTGTGATTGCCTGTTCTCTGCTCTTATTGCCGGCAGTGTATTCACGAACCTGGCCGCGCCAGTAATTGTTAATGGTCTCATCGTACTGGGTTAAGTTTGTACCGTTGGCAAACTTGTTGGCCGGAACGAAGACGTCAAACATGTTCTGACCGCCCAGGAAATCTACGGAACCGTCAGATTTGCTCATAACCGTACCGGAAGCCACCGCATCTTTTGTTCCGGCGTCGTTCATTGTTCCATTTGCCCACATGTACTGAAGGCTGTCTTCTGAGTCATCCAGAGTGATCCAGTCAATAATATCTGCAACCGCATCTTTTACCTTCGTGTCCTTGTTCGCCAGTACCCAGGTGCCGCCCCAGAAGAAACCGATTGGGGAATCACAGACAGCCCAGTCACCAAAGGTGCCTTCGCCGACTGCTGTACCGCCGCAGTTGGGCGCCATGGTATAGTTGATCAGCCAGGCCGGTCCGAAGAAGCCGAGAATCGGCTTTGCACCTTCTCCCTTCATATCGGCAAACCAGGCATCCTGCCAGTCCTGCGTGTCATTGTGATAGCCGTTATCCTTTAACTTCTTGGATAAATCAAGGAATGCTTCTCTCTTTGGATCGATGTTTAATTTCCCATCTACAATCCAGCCTTTATCTGAGCTGTTTTCCACTGCATGCCAGATATCTCCGTCACCGGATACGATACCGTAGCCTTTGCCCTTCAAATCTTCTGCCGCGTTAAAGAACTGTGTCCAGTCGTTGGTTCCTGCGCCAAGCTTTGCTCCGACTTCCTTCGGATCATCGGTTCCCCAGGTGTCCCTGGCGATGGAGCGGCGATAGATAAACGCTCCGCCGGTTGCCTGGTAGCCTAATGCGACTACCTTGCCGTCGGTATTCGTTCCGATATCGACTGCATACTGTGCAATCTCAGAGGATTTGATCTTTCCGTCGGCGTCAAGCCCCAGATCCTCATACGGTGCTGCATAACGGCTGGCATCACCCTGCGTATATTTCAGCACGAATGCGGCTTCCGCACAGTAGATATCCGGTGCATCGCTGCCTCCGGCTGCCAGCGCCTGATCCAGTGCCGGCTGATACGCACCATCGGTAGTTGCGATAATTGTCGTTTTAATCTCATAATCAAAATCAGGATGCAGTTCTTTGTACTTCTCAATCATCTTTGGCACTTCATCGGTAAAGGACCAGACATTGATTACTTTGGAATCAGAGGAAGCTCCGGCTTTATCCGCAGTTTTTTCTGTCTCCGCAGCAGCAGGCTTTTCTGCCGCTCCACCAGCGGAAGCAGGTGCTTTCCCGCAGCCCGTAAGGGAAGCCGCGATCATACAGCCACATAACAACCCAGCGATCATTTTTTTCATTATAAATCCTCCTTTGATCTTGATTCGCAGGCCCATTCTCTCAAGACCTGCAACGTTTTTGGTAGCTTTATTTTACCATATGTAAATGAGGATTTTCTCTACACATCTTGCTTTTCATATTACATAAATTGCGATGTGTTTTTGTGTTTTTCAATAAATCTACAATATTTTAATTAATTATTTTATGCATTTATACCTTTATGTTATGGATAATCCGGAATCATTTTGTGCTTTTTCTTATTTTAATTCATATTTTCATATTTTTTCATGTATCCACAACAGCAATATATGAATGGGCAATCCGCCGCATCAACCAAACGCAGTATCAATGATTCAAAAAACGGAAAAAAGAATGCAGCCGGACCGATAAGCAATCATCTGTCCTGCCGCACTCTTTTTGTTTTTTAAACAGTCTGGCCTGTTTTTCCCTCCATTGCATGAATCAGTTCTACGACCATTTCATGAGACGGAACCGGGATACCGTTTTTGTGGCCAGTACGCACAATGGAACCGCTGATAGCATCCACCTCTGTCTTTCTTCCGTCACGAAGATCCGCATAAATGGATGGGTATCCGTTCCTGGCTCCTTCCAGAAGACTATGAAGACCTTCCAGAACCTTCTCCGGCTTGAAAACAAATCCTTCTGACCGCGCCGTTTCTACGGCTTCCCTTGCCAGTCGTTCAACCAGGCTCCAGGCATGGGGGTTGTCCAGTAAATACCCCTGGGGTACCTGTAAAATTCCAGACACAACACTTACAGAGGTATTCACAAACAACTTGTCCCAGATAAAACGTCTGATATCCTCAGATATACTGGTCTCTATACCACACGCCGACATTTCTTCCGCCAATATATATACCAACGTATTTCTGGCATGGGCAGATCCGATCGAGGTAACCCCTGATCCACCATGGAGAACCGACGTGTTTCCTGTTAAAACGCTGTTATGGCGTGTCGTTCCAATCACGATCCGTGATTCTTCCACAAATTCTCTCAGCAGTTCCTCGTGACCAGAACCATTCTGCAGTGTCAGAAGCAGCGTATCCGGGCCAAACAGCCCACGGTTTTGTTCCAGTACTTCTCTGGAGACCAGTGATTTTGTAAACAACATTACTACATCAGGTATCTCCCTCAGGTCTTCACCCGATACGGCCGCTCGCGGAAATAAATGTAATTCTGTCCCGTCATTTTCACGAATTATGACTCCGTTTTTCTTTATCTCCTCAACTTTCTCTGCGCGATGCCCATAAATACATACATCATTTTTCCTGCTGAGCAGACCGCCAAACAAAAGCCCCATGGCGCCAGCCCCTAATACCGCTATTCTCATAAACCGTCTTCCTGCTGCTTTCCCATAGATTTTGACTTGCGTATGCAGACGGTCACTGCATTCTGCACCGCGCTGCGCATCCCCCGTTCTTCCAGTTCCATCACTGCATCAATCGTCGTTCCCCCCGGACTGCATACCATATCTTTCAATTCTCCCGGATGCATTCCCGTCTCCAAAACCATTCTGGCACTGCCCGCTACTGCCTGTGCGCAGAACGTATAAGCCTGCTCCCGCATCATCCCCCCAGCTACCGCAGCATCTGCCATTGCCTCAATAAAAAGATAGACATAGGCGGGAGACGAGCCTGAAACTGCTGTTACAACATCAAACAGGCTCTCCGTAACCTCCTCTGCACGTCCAAAGCTTCTGAATACAGTGAGCACGTCTTCCATCTGTATCCGGGACACCAGATCATTGGAACAGACAGCCGCCATCCCCTCGCCTGCCATGGCTGGTGTATTTGGCATAACCCGGATTACAGGAATATCCCGTTTAAAATACCTCATCAGAACAGAGAGGGATAATCCAGCCGCAATTGATACGACGACGCTTTCGCTGCGGACCGCTTCTCTGATCTCTGCAATTACCGCTGGACACACATTCGGCTTTACCGCCAGAATCAAAATATCTGCGAAAGAAGCTGTGTTACAATTCTCATCGGTTATTTCAATCCCATACTCCGCTTTTAAAGCTTCCAGACCTGAAGGATTTTTATCCGATACCAGGATATCTCCGGGTTTTGTAATTCCTGCCTTCAGCATTCCTCCAATGATTGCCCTGCACATATTGCCGCCGCCAATAAATCCGAATTTCCGTTCCATTTTATCCCTCCTCCTTTCTGATGCAGTTTACTATTAATAGGTCATGTTTGGTGCTGTTACTGCAAAGTAATTATCGTAGTTCTCATACAGCGTAACGCTGGCTCCCTCTCCTGCAAGATTCGTTAAAATTGTCTGAAGGGTACCGATATCAACCTTTCCGTCTGTCTTCCCGTCCAGATAATCCATGCAGTACTGAACACCGCCTCTTAAGGACATATTGGTAACGGAAAGCGGCCAGCCGGTAAAGTGGCCTGTCATGTTTTTCTCAGCCGCTTTTTCCACAATCTGCTTATTCAGATAATCGTAATCACCTGCATACTCTTCCGGAATCTCGATACCCAAAGGATTGGCATAGAATGTCGGGGATGGATCCTTTATGATTAAATAGTAACCTTCCTGACGGTCTGCCAGTGTTTTAATAATCGGCTCTGTCTGGGAAAGGTTGGTTCCATAGAACGCAGTCATCTCCCCGTATTCATCCAGTTTTTTCGGTACATCTTCCAGAACAAACTGCTGCGTACCCGTAGTACCTGCATCTGAGGTAGGATCCGGTGTGGTCACATCCACAAATGTGATTCCCAGTTCTTCGCACTTTGCCTTTAAATTGTCATGATAAGCAAGTTTTGTCGCAATAGCCAGATGGCGGGGGAAGGAATAGTGCAAAACAGTTTTCACACCAAGCTCACTTAAGATTTCCGCATCCTGAACACCTGCAGTTGCAAAGTCTGTATTAAATACAACATCTGCCGCCTGCGCAATTACATCATTATCATCCATTGGAAGACCTGCCCAGATAAAGATATCATCACGTACTTCACGAATCTTATCAATCGCTGCCGCAGTTCCGCTTACCGATTGTGTAAAGATAATCGCCTTCATATCCGGGTCGGAGGCCAGAGACAGCGCGGTGGATATGGTGGTCTCCATCTCTGTTGCAAAGTTATCCGGGAACGTCACATGAACAACCGTATCCGGGTATTCTGCTGCCAATTCTTCCGCAACCCGATACTCCTCTTCCGCCTGTGATACTGTTGTAGTCATAATGCCGATCTTATAACCGGCGTTTTCTGCAGCTTCCGCTGTCTTTTCCATAGTTTCATCTGCTGACGTCTTCGCCGTCTCCGCCGTGGTTGTCGTCTCCGGGGTCCCGCTGCCCACAGTACTTCCACATGCCGCCAGTCCCAGAACCATTGTAAGTGTCAATGCGGTTGCAATCACTTTTTTAAACATAATCTTCCTCCTTTATATTGAATCCTTCTTTATTATTTTATTTATTTTCTTCTTTTGAGCGCTTATCTGCAGCCTGTTTCAAACCATACAGCACCAGCGAGATTGTGATAACCGCATAACCTACAAACACGCGGAAATATTCTCCGATCTGCGCATCGCCAAATAACCTGTTTCCTGCCAGAGGTGAAGTAAAAAACAGGATATGAAACAGTGCTGCTCCCAGAAATACATGACCTATACTGGCCTTTTTAATCGATGCACCGCCTACCAGCAGCGCGGCAATCGCATACTGTCCGACCTGCTCATGACTGCTGAAAGTATTCATGTTTCCCATGTTCTGTAAATAGATCACCTGACCGAGGGCCGCTATAATGGTAGAAAACGTTATGGAAAACAGGCGGCAGCGCCCCACATTGATTCCTGAAACAATAGCAACATCCATGTTCTGTCCCGTGGTTCGGATATCCTGTCCAATCTTTGTTCTGGAGATAAATGCAGTAAGCAGACAGAGCAGTGCAATGATTATTCCTACAACCATGGGTATCTGTGTTGCCGCACAGGCCAAATGAAGAGGCGGTATCAGCCATACCAGAGCAGCCGAAGCTGTCAGTGCCACCGCTGCCGCGACTGCACTGCGACAGTCCTTTACTGCTTCTGAAAGAGTTCTTCCATATCTTTTTTTCTTTCTCACCACCAGGATCACAAGCACTAATATGGCCGCAAGCGCCGCATATACCACAGACCAGTCCAGCGTTATACGCCAGATGTGATCCAAATAGTTCTTAACATCATCATGAAACGCAATGGTATTTTTAAGTCCTACGCCGTTGGACAGCATCAGCTCCGCATCCTGAAACGGAATTACACGGCCCAGAAGTATCAAAAAAGTCAGATCAAACAAACCGATTGAGAAATATCCCAGAATAATTCCTGTTATCATTTCCTGCCCGACAGCCCTGTTCATAAGTTTTCCAACCGCCAAGCCGAACAAACCTCCCAGAACGCTGGCAATCAACGCTGCAAGCAGCATGCCCGGCGCTCCGCCAATGTTCCAGTGAGTGATCATTACCAATGAGATCTCCCCCGCCATCGCTCCAACAACAATACTGAAGTTCAGTCCCATACCACAAAGAACAGGCAGAATCAGGGATAAAATCAAAACCGCGTTCCTCGAAATACGGGCCACAGTCTCTTTCACAATATAGCTGAGAGGCTGGCCGGAACAAAGAATACTTCCGACACATAAAATGACGAATAACAGAGTCACGGCATTCCCGCTCAATACATTTCGTATTCTAGCTTTCATCAGATTTTCCTCCCATCGATCTTAGTCAATGCGTAAAGGATAACCCCGTTACAGATAATAACCCTCGCGATTTCAGACAGGCTGCTTCCGTCGTCAATGAGCTGCGCAGAAACCACTGGCGCAATTGTAAGAATTGCCTGGTAAAGTACGACGCCAATGATTACATGCCATATATTGGCCTTTTTCAGCGAAGCGCCTCCAACCAGAATAGCTGCAATTGCAGGAAATGCCATGTTTCGAGGTGCTGTGTACAGCTGATACATTCCAATCCCCTGCGCGTAGACGACTATTCCAATGGCTCCGCAGATTGTGGATAATATGGTTCCCATTACCCTCATCCTGTCGTTATCAATTCCTATTGACCTGCCAAACATGGGATTCATACCGCTCACCTTCATCATGACTCCGGTTTTACTCTTCTGAAATACCCAGAATGCCAGACAGCCCAGACCGAATACCAGGAATAGCCCCGTAGGAATCGTAACATTTCCAATCTTAAATGCCAGCAGATTATTTAATACCTTATCGTAAAATCCATCTAATGTAATTGTACTTCGCACTCCATTCCCCATAGCCCACTTAATTCTCGGATCCGAAAAGAACGGAAACAGCATCCAGCCCATGCACATCAGTGAGACAATGGAAAAGTTGATATACGTTCCCACCATCATCTCAGAGCCCCGCAGCCGGTTTAAAAGCAGTCCATATAAATATCCCACAACAGTTGCAAACACAGATCCCAGCATGCAGGCTGCGAAAATCCCCTTCATTCCCTGAATTCCCCATTCCACGGAAAGTACACCGGCCAGCTGACCGCAGAGAATTCCAAGCGGAAGTGCAAAGTTTAAGCCAACACCGCATTCTACCATAGGCAGCATAGCCAAAACAAAAAAGCTGTTTAATCCGATACGGACCAGTACGTCGGAAACAATGGTTCCACTGTCCAGATGCAGTGTAAAGGTCAGAAGAACAAGACCAGCTAAGAATGCCATAATGATAAACCTGGAAAAACCAATCGCCTGGTACAGACGCTTAATCTGCTGCATGATTCCCCACCTCCTTCTGTTCCTCTGTAACGCCGGCAGCACTGCTCATAAGAAGGCCGAATTTATATTCTTCATCATTAGGTTTTAAGATACCGGCCAGTTTTCCCTCAGTGACAATTGCAATACGGTCGCAGACAGAACGTAGTTCGGCCAGTTCTGAGGAAGTCATAATAATCGTCATGTGGCGTTCCCGATTTAACTGTACCAGATAATTAAGTATCAACTTCTTTGCTCCGATATCAATCCCCCTCGTAGGTTCTGAAATGAAAAGCACCTCTGGATTCATGGCCAGTGCCTTGGCAATTGAAACTTTCTGCTGGTTTCCCCCACTTAGTCGCTTGCATGGCTGGCTGCTGTTAGTACATCGTATATCAATCTCTTCGATCATCTTTTTTGCATATTCGGCCGCTGCTTTTTTATTATAAAACCGCATGAAACCCAGACGCCGCAAATATTCCTGATTCACCCGCAGAGCTGCTATTACAGTGTTCATCTCTATCGAAGCATCCAGATTTAAGCCGACGCCTCTCCTGTCTTCCGACACAAACATAATTTTTTTCTTCAGGGTTGACAGCGTATCTGCCAGAGTAAGAGTTTCTCCACGATAAAGCACGTCTCCTGTCGCAGGGTACAGACCCATGATGCCATTGGCGATTCCCACCTTTCCATGACCGGCCAGGCCGCCGATTCCCAGGATCTCCCCTTCCCTCACCTCTAAATCGATTCCCTTTACCAGTTCTCCCGGCATATCGACGTGAAAATTCTTCATGGTCAGAATGACCGGGCTATGTAATTCAGACTCCGGTTTCGGTTCCTTTGTCACCAGTTCTACCTTTCGTCCAATCATCATCTCTGACAGCTGAACTGCTGTCACACCCTCCATATCGCACTGACTTACAAGTTCTCCATTCCGAAGCACAACTGCAGTATCCGCATATTGAATTGCCTCATCCAGCCGATGGCTGATAAAGATAAAAGAAATCCCCTGATCTGCGACCGCACGTACACAATCCAAGAACTGTTTCGCCTCTCCCTCTGTCAGAACTGCCGTAGGTTCATCCAGAACAACCAGCTTTATATTTTTCTTGTTCAGTTCTCTTGCGATTTCCACAAACTGCTTATAACCGACTGATACATTTTCTACTGCAACCGTTTCACTCAATCCTTCGAGCCCAAGAGAATCCAGCGTCTTCCGTGCCTCTTTTCTCATAGAAACCTTATCCACCGTCTCCAGCTTTCTGCTAATGATACGGCTGAACAAATTGACTTTCGTAATCTCCCGGTTCAAGCGAATGTTCTCCGCGATCTCATACCCGTCAATCAGCATGAATTCCTGATGAACCATTCCGATTCCCAGGTCAGAAGCGTCGGAAGGCTTCATGATCTTCACCTGCTTCCCCTCAAAGAGAACATCTCCAGTAAAACCTCCAGTAGAATGGATTACATCCATTCCGAAGAGAATATTCATAAGCGTCGACTTGCCCGCTCCGTTTTCACCAAGCAAAGCTAATATCTGCCCTTTCTTCAGGCGGATACTGACATCCTTAAGTACCCGAACTCCGTAATATTCCTTTCCGATGTGGTTCATTTCCAGAAGGTACTCATATTCCACTGCCCTGTCACCCCAATTCTCTCCGGATTATCAGCGCTGAACGCTAAACATATCCTTGTAATATTCTCCGCTTCTCATAACAACAAGAATCTTCTCCTGATTCTGTAAAATTCTGATGTCCTCCAGAGGGTCGCCGTCTACGATAAGAAGATCGGCCTCTTTCCCTGCTTCAATGGAACCCGTCTCAGAATCAATACCCAGCAATTCTGCATTCGCACTGGTTGCCGCCTTAATACAGTCCATAGCGGACATTCCCCAGCGATTTAAACACTCCAGTTCTCTGGCAGTCTCTCCATGGTTAATCAGTACCCCACCGCAGTCGGTTCCGATACCGATCTTAACGCCCATCTCCAAAGCTTTACGGAACATCTTCTCCTGGTTCACCAAAGCCTTTCTTGAATTCTCTATCGTCGAACTGCCAAGACCATATTTTTCTCCGTCTGCCATAAGCTGGTATACGATGGTCGTAGGAACCCAGAACGTTCCATGAGCCTTCATTAATTCCAAAGTTTCTTCATTAATCATCATTCCATGTTCAATAGAAGCAACACCGTTTTCAATGCAGTATTTGGCGGACTTTGCAGTATGGCAGTGAGCCGCTACCTTTTTACCTGAATTAGCAGCTTCATCGCACAGCGCCTCGATCTCCTTTTTGGAAAATTCGTCTCTCGGCTTTCCCAGAAATGGGTCATACAAACCTGAGGTAACATAAATTTTTATTAAATCTGCACCAGCCGCTACTTCTGTACGAATTGCCCGCCTGCATTCAGCTTCCCCATCTACACAGTGACCGGAACCTCCTGCATCTGGCCTGGACCACTGATACTCTGTAGACATGGAAGCGTGACCGCCCGTCTGATTAATTGCCTTTCCTGAAGCAATAATTCTGGGGCCAGGAAGCAGTTTCTGATTAATCACATTGCGAACCGCGATCACACAGTCTCCAATATCTGCAACGTCTCGCACAGTCGTAATCCCAGCCCGGATCGTCTCCAACGAATTCCAGTAAGAACGCATCGTACGGGTTGGAAGATTATACTGAGCTACTTCATTGATCACATTATTGGAAGCAGTCGTTTCCAGATGTGTATGTGCGTCCATAAGTCCCGGCATCAGCGTTCGTCCGCCACAATCAACAGTCATAACACCCTCCGGAAGTTCTACCTCAGACGAAGTCCCCACTTTCACAATGGAACTGCCCTCCACCAACACTGTTCCCTCCGGAATAAAACCGCCCTTGCCATCAATTACTCTTGCATGTGTAAATGCTTTCACAACCCTTTACCTCGTACTTTCCCGCTTACTTCACCAGAATTATGCAATCGATATCCTATTATTTTACACTTATTACCATAGAATATTAGTGAAATAAACGAATTTATTGTTTGCAATCGATTTCAGTTTATGCTATGATTATAGTCGTAGGAATCCTACTTTGTCAAGTATTAAAAAAAATTTATATAACACCTTTACAATTTTTCCATATTCTGGATATAATCTACAATAACGGGGAGTTCTGTAAACTGACGGAGAAGGAATTAGAATTTCCAGAAAGATACAATAATGAAAAAAGAAAGAGTGCATCGACTATGACAATCTACGATATTGCAAAAGAAGCCGGCGTATCCGCCAGCAGTGTATCCCGTGTTATCAATAATAAAACAGGGGTGAATCCTGAAGTAAGAAAAAAAGTTCAGAAGCTTTTGAAGAAATACCATTATACCCCGGATGCCGCGGCTCGCGGGCTTGTGAGCCAATCTTCCCGGATTATCGGAATTTTGATCGCGGATATCCGTAATATCCATCATACAGATGGAGCTTACTATATCGAGCGCAAACTGGCTGCTTTGAATTACTGCTGTGTCATCTTAAATACCGGTGATGACGACGAATCGCGTGCCCAGGCAATCTCCATTCTGGAGCAGCGCCGTGTAGAGGGTGCGGTGCTGATCGGCTCCTCCTTTCAAACAGAATCTGTTGCACAGGCCATCAAACGTCATCTGAGTAATGTACCGATCGTCATGATCAATGCCTTCTTAGATGCACCAAATATTTATGGAGTCCTGTCAGATGAACTCCATGGAGTGGAAGCCTGTGTAAACCTTCTGGCAGAAAAGGGGAGGAAGCGTCTGGCATTCATCCGTGACTGCTATACACCAAGCTGTGAATTAAAGGTAGAAGGTTTTCGCAGGGGGATACGCCTGCTCGGCCAGACAGAGCCTTGGATCTACGATTCCCACGGCACTACCGCAGATGATGGCAAAAGAACCACCCTGGAAGTTTTAAAGGATCATCCGGATGTGGAGGGTATCATTTATTCTGTCGATTTGATTGCTACCGGAGGCATACGGGCGCTGTATGACCTGGGTATCGCCATCCCGGATCAGGTATCCGTCATTGGTGTCGATAACTCCATTTACGGTGAAATCTGCATTCCCACACTTACGTCATTAGATAACAAAACCTTTGACTCCAGCATTGCCGCCTGCCGGATCTTAATCGACTGTCTGGAAAACCGTACAACGACACGGCAGATGATTCTTCCCTCCGCCATCGTTGTCAGGGAATCCACTCCCTGATTCTGCATTTCAGAAAATTAATTTTAGGGATTGCCTTTCTTTATAAAATTTGATATAGTGTGATTGCAATCGATTTCACTGTGTAACCCGATGACTTATTTTCTGAAAGAAGGTATTCACAATGATTTTTTCGAGTTTAAATTCCACAAATGATTTTTCCCTCTGTCCATCAGCGATCAGACGCGCTGTTGAATATTTAAAAACAACTGACTTTTTCCAGATGGAACCAGGGGACTATCCGCTTGAGGGGAATCTAATGTATGTCAAAGTATTCGATCAGACCTCTATTCCGTTTGAAGATACCCGTCCTGAAATTCATCACCACTATGCAGACGTACAGTACTGGCCGGAGGGGGAAGATCTTGCAGGCATCACCCCGAATCCAGGTACTTATACGGTAACGGAGGCTCACGAGAGTGACGATCTCTATTTCCTGGAGGGAATTCAGAATGAAAGTTTTATCCACTGCCTGCCCGGCTGCATCGCCGTCTATTTCCCATGGGATGTGCATCGCCCCAGCGTGGCTTATGAAGGTAAACCCATTACCTACCGCAAAGTAGTCGTCAAAGTACATATGGATTTAATAAAAGAGTCTGTTTAATAGTCCGTTGCATATTCCAGAAAAGGGGATCCTGGAGAAGCTTTTGCCTCTGCAGGTCCCCTTTAAGTATTTTACTGACAAACATGTATGAGTAAACGCTCATAACTCGCACCGTCAAATCCCGTTCTTCTCAAACCACTTCCTGAATTCCAGTGCGTCCTCCAGCGTATGATGCCACCCAAACCGATTTAAATCCACCCGGTTTTCGTCATTTACGGCCACTCCCTCTGCCTCCAGCAGCTTCTTCTGTGTATCCGGAGTCCGGAAGGAAGCCGCTCCGCTTAGATATCCGGAGGCGTTTACCACACGGTGGGCCGGCAAATCCGCTCCGCCCAGGCGGCGGTTCAGTGCATATCCCACCTGCCTTGAATTCCCGGGTTTTCCGCATAACAGGGCGATCTGGCCATAGGTGGCTGCTTTTCCATATGGAATATGATTCATGACAAATCTGACACGTTCATAAAAGTCCATGGTACCTCTTCCATCATGAGTTTATCATGAGTTCAGCATCTTCTCGATGGCGGCCTGGGGCTTCACACCCACAGAGGATGCAACCGCCTTCCCTTCCTTCATTAAGACCAGCGCCGGTATACTCATAATATGAAACTTCTCAGCCAGCTCCCTCTGCTCTTCCACATTGACCTTTCCCACCTTAATATGGGGATTTTCCTCGGCAATTTTATCCACAACAGGGGAAAGCTTTTTACACGGTCCGCACCAAGGCGCCCAGAAATCGAGAAGCACCGGCTTTCCGGAAGCAACGACTTCCTCATGATAATTATTATTTGTGATTGAAAATACAGACATTTTATTTGTACTCCTTTTTTCATTGATTGATGATATTAGAATACACGAAAATGATCTGCTTTACAGTGACTTTGTTACACACGTAATTCTGTTCGGCGGCATACGGAGATTTTTCCGGCTGCATCCCCCCGCCTACCGCAAACTGTCCGCCGCCAGCTCCGTAAGCCTCTTCTCGTTCAGCAGTTCGATTCCTCCCCGATTCAGCTTAACCAGGCCGTCTGCCTGAAATGCCTTCAGCATCCGGGTGATAACCTCCCTGGCCGTCCCCATGTGGCGGGCGATCTGGTCGTGAGTGATGGAAAGCTTCCGGCTATCATCAAGTCCGCTTTCCTCCAGCAGAAACGCAGCAAGGCGGCTGTCGATCTTTTTGTTCAATACCTGATCCATCAGCCACATTACATCGGAAAAGCGCTCCGCCATCAGCTCATTGGTATAATTAGCCACTGCCGCGCTGTTATCCATCAGATCCCTGTAGACATCGACCGGGATATGAAGAATCTCCGTGTCCTGCTCTGCTTCCACAATTACATCGAACAGGATGCTCTTTACCATGCAGGGCGCTGAAAATATACATAAATCCCGTTCCAGCAGCCGGTACAGTGTCAACTCCTTGCCCTCATCCGATATGGTATAGACCCGCAGCTGTCCATTCAGCGTCAGAATCAGCCCGGTGCATTCATCCGATCCGTGGTGAAGCACCTGCCCTTTCTCAAACCGACGCCTCTGCACGCTTCCTGCCAGTGTCCTCTGCTCCGCTTCCGTCAGTTTTTTCCAAAATGGAAGGTATTCTCCCAACTCCATGAACATTCCCTCCTTCTACTTCCACTAACCATTATATCACAATTGATTGAAAAGTGACCTCGTCGTTACAGTCGAACAGGCGGAAAAATTCGGAATACTCCATACGGCCCGCCTTTAATTCTTCTGCCAGCAGCAGAAGTGTCACGGAGTCTATCGCGCCGCCGCAGAGTCCGGAGCGCATGTGGATATTTTCCAGACGATCCTTAAAGCCCCCGGTAAAGGACCCTGACACAAAAGCAAACCGGTAATCGGTCACGCCTTCATCAAATACCTTCCACCAGCGGTTCGGATTGATCTTCTCGTTCCGTTCCTTATTTTCCTCCAAATAGCGGTACATCTCGTCCGCCTGTTTGATCGGAAGGGAGTATCCTTTTCCATACGCCTTATTGTCGATAATCATGCCGTCTTTTCCATAATAAATACAGACATCCGGCTTCCTGGTATCTCCCAGTCTGCCTCCCAGAAAATCCAGTTCCCTGGTGAAAAGCTCCGCCGTCTGAATCTCATAGTCGCGGTCTGATGTGCCATCGAAGCCCAGATCGATCAAAATCAGATACTCGTGACTTACATGGGCCAGCCGCTCTCTGACGCTGTCCTTTACGACAGCCATATCGGATTTTACGGAAATCCGCCCCGCGTCATCTGCCGGAATCTCCAGGCCTACGATATCGTCCATGATCTTATACGTCTTTCCGGTACGCTTCACATTTAAGCCGATATTCTCAAAACCACAGATATCATCTTTAATAGTCTCCACCGTCTCTTCCAGTCCCACCATCTCCAGATAGGCTTTCACCTGCTCCGGCGAACGATAATCCTTCAGCAGATACTGGATAATATGGGTCCTCCGGTTCCTTAAGTAATCCCGGTCCGCCGCCTTCGTTGCCAGCATATCCCACATCACCCGCTTCGGTATCCGGGCAAATTTCGAGACGCCAGTGGTATGCTTAAATACGGTTCTCCCTTTTAACGTAAGCCGGTAGGACTGGGGAATGGTTCCCTCATACCGCCTGGTTCCGGCATCCTCTGCCACCGTCTTCGCCGCCTGCTCCACCCAGCCCATTTGTTTCAGCCAGCTGCAGATGGTTCGGACGTATTTATCACTGGTTCCCTCTGTATCCTGAAGAAGCTTTGCCCGGTCCTCCTCCGCCGTTTCGGAAAGCCCCTGCAGGATCATATGCTGCGGAATCGAGGTAAAACCGGCCTCACCGATAAAGCCCAGTTTGGCTCCTATTTCAAATTTTGTCAGATGGGCGCCCGATGCCAGCAGCGAAAGCACCCGGCAGACCGGCGGATACGACAGAAATGCCGTTGTGAGCGCATCCTCCTCTTCTTTGCTCCCAGCTTCCGCCTCCGCATAGGAACGCCCCAGACCGGACAGCGAACAGGTATCGGCATTTCTGTCATAGTTCAAAAATCCGATGCTGACCGCCCAGCGCAGAAATGAATCCGCCGGCCAGTCGCTCTGGTACTCTTTTCTCTGCCCGGGCAGTACCGCCTGTATGATCCCCGAACACGGTGCATTACTTCTCGTGTATCCCTTCGGTGTCCCTTTTCCTTTCAGATGGGCGTACGGCACGATGACCGGATCCGCCTCCAGTTCCTCTATAAACTCCGCTTTGCCATCTTCGTCTGAAATAAGCCGGACCAGTTTGTCCTCTATTAACCGTCTGTTGACGGGAGACCCCGGCACAAAGACCGATACCACATTTTTTAGATTGTCCAGCTTATAGGCCTCCTGTACCCAGCCAAATGTTCTGACAGCCACCCGGAACACCTCCCTTTCCTCTTATGTCTCTCATCTTTCGTCTGTATCACCCACAACCGAGAGTTCCGCCGCCTTCTCCGCATGGATCAGGGCCGTATCAAACAGCGGCACATCCGTGTCCCCGCTCTTTACCAGAAGACCGATCTCTGTACAGCCAAGGATCACCCCCTGGGCGCCTCTCTCTTTTAAATGGGCGATGATTGTTAAATATGCCTCTTTTGATGTCTCTGACAGGATCCCCCTGCACAGTTCCCCGTAGATCACCCGGTTCACGGTTTCGATCTCCGACGCCTCCGGAATGAGCACCTCCACGCCGTACTCTGCCAGCTTTCCCTTGTAGAAATCCTGAGTCATGGTATATTTCGTTCCCAAAAGTCCCACACGGTCCATTCTCTCTGCCTTCAGCCGCAGAGCAGCCGCCTCCGCAATATGCAGGATAGGAATATGGATCTTACTCTGAATCTGAGGTACAACCTTGTGCATGGTATTCGTGCAGATTACAATAAAATCAGCCCCCGCCTTCTGCAGGCTTTCGGCCGCCTCTCCCAGTATTTTTCCGCTTTTCTCCCATTCTCCCGCGGCCTGGCACTCTTCGATCTCCTGAAAATCCACGCTGTAAAGAATGCATCTGGCGGAGTGGAGACCTCCCAGCCTTTCTTTCACCGCCTCATTGATAACCTGATAATAAGTAACCGTGCTTTCCCAACTCATACCGCCGATCAGGCCGATTGTCTTCATCTCTTCTCTTCCTCCATTTTCTGGCACGACGGACAGTAATAGACCGCCCCGCCCAGATAAGTTTCCTTTATAATCCCTCCGCCGCATGCAGGACAGCCGGAAGCCACTGTATTCTTTGACATCAGCGTCTGGTAGCCCCCTGGATTTCCAAAGAGATCTTTTTCGGTGTCGCGCCCGCCCTGTTCCGTCATGGCTTGAAGTACCATCCTTACCTGTTTCCACAGAACATTTTGTTCACAGTCTGAAAGGGTTAAAACCTTGCGTTGCGGATGGATTCCCGCCTGAAACAGAATATCCTGAAGGCAGCCGTTGCCAAGCCCCGGAATCCGCTGCTCCGCAGCCAGAAACGCCTTGGCGCTCATCGCCGATTTCACAGAAGCAAGCAGTTCTTTAAAGTACCTTTCATCAAATTCCTCTGTCAGAGGAGAAATGCTCTCGATACTCTTTCTGTAATACTCGTTATCATAATCGCCCGAATGGCAGGAAATACTGCCATACATGGCCACTGTAAATCCAATCGCGGACCCATCCGTAAATTCCAGGAGAAGCTGGTATTTCTTCGGCCGGACCTCTTCCTTCCGGATAAAACGGGGATTTACTCCGTCATTAAACCCCAGCCTGACGCCGCCGTCGAATTCCAGTTCCGAAAAGATACCAAAACCGGCCGCGCCCGTCACCGTATGACCGGCCAGAAGCGACTGGTACTCCTCCGGTTCATGGTTAAACCAGCAGAATTTGTGGGGTGAGGAAGGGGGATATACCGCTGATACCGTCTTTCCTCTCACTGTCTCTCTCATCTGTTTTGCCAGATTTATGGCCTCCGGCAGTTCAATCATCGCGCATCCTCCATTCTGACAGCCTTAAGCCGTTCCTTCAGCAGCCGCTTTAAATATTTGGTATCGTAAGCCAGAATCTCCTGTTTCTGATCTCTGGTGTTATATGCTTTTAAAAGTATCTTCCCATTTTGAAAATCGGAAAACTCGATATCGTCGTAAAGATCATACTCCCGATCCATTAGCTCGTAGCCATTGATTCCCTCCGGCTCTGTAAAAGGATCCTCAAAGTCGAAAATATTCCCCTTTAACGTTCCTGTATAATATCGGGAGCGCAAAGAGAAACCATCGTCTAAATCCGCTGTTTCCGGTATCCCCTTCTGCTCTTCTCTGTGTTCTTCATTGAATATGGATGAGAAGGATTCCCGATAGTGAAGGTAGGCTTCCTTGTAAGCCGCGTTCATCTGCCTCACCTCCTTTTCTGATTGGCTGCCTTGTTGTTTAACTCTATGTATTTTTATATTCTAGCATAAACACGAAATTCGCGAAAGTCCTCATGAAAGGTTTCGATCCGTATCTGTAACGGTTCCGGCATGTATGTCCGGCAAACCTGAAATGCATGTTGGTTTATGGCCGCTCCAGATTGACAGCCTTCGTGTAATATTATACACTGTCCATAATATCATTCTTTCATATCAGGCAAATAAAACCTTAGCAAAAAAGGGCTTAGCAAAACGGATTCGGAAGGGAAGGACAATGGACAAAAACAATCTCGCAGTTATTACATGTATGTGTTCCGGTATGACAATCGGCCTTGCCATCGGCGGTGCGGCTGGCCTGTCACACGGAAGAGCAGGCATAACAATGTGTTATGGCTTATTATTTGGAACGATTATTGGAGTAATAATAGGAACTGTCATTAAGAAAGTCAAAGAAAAAAATAACATAACCAGAAAATAAATTTGCATTATATTAAGAGGAGATTTTTATGAAACAATACGTACTGCCTGCATTATTAAAAGCACTTGTAATGTCTGTTTGCTTCACTCTGCTTTGTGTCATTTATGGATTCATATCCAACAATCCTTATGAGATAACCTTCATACCTGAAGTAATCTTTTTCTTACTGTTCTTCTTTGTCAATTTTATCGAATACTTATGGAAGAACCGGAAAAAGTAGCGGCTCATAAATGGATCATTATGTTTTGATGTACACTATGAAATCGTACCTCCTTATCCTTATAAACAAGCAGCCCGCTAAAGCCCCAGGCTCTCGCCCTCTTTCCTCACTCAAACAACGACATCTGAACTCCCGCCTGTTTATCCTCAAAGGCATGCATATACTCAAACAGCCGATTGCTGCTGCAGACCATTCCCGTTTTCCGGCATTCTTCTTTCACCAGGGAGAGCAGATGTCTGGTATCCGGCGACGGGATCTCGTAACTGTTTCCATAGGTACGGATATAGCGCTCCTTCATCCCCGGAAAATGCTTATCCAGCTGCGCATAGAAATACTGCCTGTCCCCATCCCGCAGCGTCACGCCGATGCCAAAGAGCATCACCCCGTACACCGACGCGTCACGGCAGTATGACAGAATGCCGCGTATGTTCTCCTCTGTATCGTTTATAAATGGAAGAATCGGAGACAGCCAGACAATGGTTGGAATTCCCTCCTCCTTAAGAATCCGCAGTACCTCCGCTCTGCGTCCGGTTGTGCAGACATTCGGCTCGATGATCCTGCAAAGCTCCTCATCATACGTCGTAAGCGTCATGGATACCACACACTTCGTCTTCCGGTTGATACTTTTTAATAAATCCAGGTCGCGCAGGATTAAATCCGACTTCGTCTGAATGGACAGGCCAAATCCATAGTAGTCAATCAGTTCCAGGCTCCGCCTCGTAAGACAGAGCCGCTTTTCCAGATGTAAATAGGGGTCGCTCATGGCGCCTGTTCCAATCATACACTTCTTTCGTTTGCTCTTAAGCGCCTTCTCCAGCAGTTCTGCAGCGTTGGTCTTTACTTCAATATCCTCAAACGCATGATCCATCTGATAACAGGTGCTTCTGGCATCGCAGTAAATGCATCCGTGCGTGCAGCCTCTGTAAAGATTCATGCCGTTCTGTGCAGAGAGAATCGACTTTACCTGTTTTTCATGCATATAGTTTCCTCCCGGGATCCGCTTACATTTCAAGTCATATCACATCATTGCAATACAAATCCGACTCCGATTCTTTTTCCATTCCCATTTCGAATATAATCGAACTGTAACTACAATACCACACTAATCACGTCATCTGTATGTCATGTTTATTCATTTCCCCGCTGCTCGCCGACTAATTATTTTTGCACAGAAAAACGGCATCGGAACAGGACGCAGCAGAGGATATCGTATCGTTCTGCTGTATGTCCTGCTCCGATGCCATAAGGGTGAAACGCCCCGCAGGCAGAGCCTGCCCCACTTGATCGGGTATCATACCTGATCCGCCGCTCGCCGGAATAAACGGTCGTTATTCATCCACTCCTCAGCCAATATGGTTTGCCACCTCAAACGCATCCCATATCGCATACATAATATTGGAAACCTTCCTTGCGTCTCCCAGCAGATACAGTTCCGGCACGTCAAACTCCAGCTGGCGGTACAGAGAGTCCTCCTCCTGATACCCCACTGCAAGAATCACGCTGTCGCAGGCAATCTCCCTCTCTTCATCACCGCAGACAAGACTCAGAATTCCGTTACGGTATCCGGTAACACTGGCGGAGGTGACAGTTTTCACTCCACGGTAAGGAATCAGGCGCTCCAGCATGTCTTTATTGGCATGACACAAGGGACCGTTGACCGCCATCAGCCGGTCCAGCGCCTCCACGATCGTCACGCGCTTCCCCTGTTCTGCCAGCCAGAGCGCAGTTTCACAGCCGACCAGACCGCCGCCTATCACCACGGTGGTATCCCCGCAGTCTTTTTCCCCTGTCAGAACCTCTGCTGCCGGAAATACCCGCTCGTCGTTTCCCAGAGAAAACACCTTCGGTCTGGAACCGGTGGCGAGGATCACAGCGTCGTAATTTCCCGCCAGTACCATCTCCCGGTCCACACACGTATTGAAATGAACCGGAACCTTCAGAGTCTGAAGCTGGACCTCATACCAGTGAGCCAGCGCAAGATCGTCTTCCTTAAAGTCAGGAACTCCGCCGGGAATTAAGTTGCCTCCCAGCCTGCCGCCTTTTTCGAACAGCTCCGGCTTATGGCCTCTCACCGCCAGCACTCTTGCGGCCTCACAGCCTGCCGCACCGCCGCCCACGACCATCACCCGCCTGCTCTTTAAGATAGGTTCATAGGCGGTCACACGCTCCCTGGCCGCCTGTGGGTTCACCGCACAGTTAATCATGGAATACTCCTGGACACGGCCCATACAGCCTTCCTGACAGGAGATGCACGGGCGGATCTGTTCACAGGTTCCGGCCCTCAGCTTATTTACATAGTCGGGATCAGCCAGAAGCGGGCGGCCAAGGCTTACAATATCGCACTCGCCGGCCTCCACGGCCTCGGAAGCCATCTCCGGATTGTCCATACGGCCTGCACACAGCACCGGGACATCCACGGCCTCTTTCACCAGCCTGCAGTACGGACGGTAAAGCCCCTTTTTCTGATACATCGGCGGATGGTTCCACCACCATGCATCATACGTTCCCACGTCGGTATCCAGCGCGTCATAGCCGTACTGCACCAGCAGCTTCGCAGTCTCCAGACCTTCCTCAATATCGCGGCCCTTCTCCTCAAACGTTTCTCCCGGCAAAGCGCCTTCCCGCCAGTCCTTTATCATGCTCTTTAAGCTGAAACGCAGCACCACAGGAAAATCCTGTCCGCACCTGGACTTGATCTCTTCAACCACTTCACGCGCGAACCGCAGCCTGTTTTCCAGTGTACCTCCATACTCGTCAGTCCTTTGATTGAACATGGAAATGGCAAACTGATCCAGCAGATAACCCTCGTGAACCGCGTGAATTTCCACACCGTCAAAACCGCCCCGTTTTGCATGGTACGCTCCGTCCCCAAAGGATTTTACAATGCTGTGGATCTCCTCCTTCGTAAGCGGCCGGCAGATCTTATCCAGCCACCGGTGTGGAATCGCAGATGGCGCAACCGGAGGGAACTCTCCCAGATTGGTAGGGATCGTCACTCTTCCAAAGCCGGCCGACATCATGAAAAATATCTTGCTCCCATAGGCGTGAACCCGCTCTGTCATCTCCTTCGACGTCCGGATAAAATGAACGGGATTGTACGTGGAATTGGGGCAGTTTGGCATACTCTGGGTCTCAACCTCACAGTCTGAAAAGGTTACTCCCGTGATGATCAGGCCTGTTCCGCCCTTCGCACGTTCCGTATAATAATCGATTCCCCTCTGATTAAATCCGCCCTCGGCATCAGCCAGTCCCAATGGCCCCATGGGAGCCAGGGCAAAACGGTTTTTCAATGTGACCGATCCTATTTTGACCGGTGTAAACAGATTCTTGTACTTCATGGCACCCTCCTGTTATTTTTATAACAATATGATACCATTCCGTACAGGACAGGCGCTATCAACAATCGCTTGACGGCTGTCAATACTTTTTTTATTCTTCCGGCAAATCCGCAGACCAGTACAACATTGCGTAAGTTTCGGTGAATTGTGTGCTTGATATGCAACGCTGTACTAGCTCTGCAGAAAATCCTCCAGCGCCCGAATCACCGAATAGCAGCCGTTACTCTCCTTATAAACGCCGTACACTTCCCATTTCAGCCGCTCCCGAAAAGGAATGGCCCTCATGTGGTCCATGCGGAAATGCTCTGCAGCAAAATCAGGCACCACAGCAAGCCCTGTCTTCTGCCTGCACAGCTGGTACTGAAAGTTTGCATCTGCGGTTTTGGCAGCAATATGCGGCTTAAATCCCCTGACCTCGCAGGCCTCCAGAAAGTCGTGGTACATATGAAAGTACTCGTTCATCAGGATCAGCTTTTCGCCGCGGACCATATCAATGGTGACCCCTTCCAGATCATAGAAGGGGTGGCCCTCGTAAACCAGAAGGCAGACTCTGCAGCCGGCCAGGCGCCTGTTTTTTACGCCGTTTTCCTTCCACGCTCCAACGACGAAACCGTATTCGATGGTGGAATCCTTCAGCCTCTCCTTCACCTCCTGATTCGAGTACTCACACCATTCCACGGAAATCTCAGGATTCTCATCGATAAATCTCTGAATCACCGGAAAAGAAAGTACATTAAATACTCCGCAGGCACAGCCAATGCGGAGCAGTCGTTTTTCATTTTTCAGCTGCTGGATACCGTTGCGGATTTCCTCAAATTCCCGAATCAGAATACCCGCCCTCTCATGGAGCAGTTCTGCGCTCTCCGTTGGTCTCACACCCTGTTTCGTCCGCACAAAGAGAACCGTATCCAGCTCGCTCTCCAGCATTTTAATATTGCGGCTCAGGCCCTGAGGCGTGATAAACAGCTTCTGTGCCGCCTGGTTGATGCCGCGTTCCTCATAGACCGCCTCAAAGCTTTTTAAATCCTTGACATTCATACCATTCTCCCGGAAGCCACCTTCCCTATACCCCGTTGCGGGCGCAGATATCCTTCAGGCAGCATTTTTCACAGAATGGCTTCGTTCTGGCTGTACAGACATCTCTGCCGTGGAATACGAGCCGGTGACAGAAATCACTGCCCTCCTCCGGCGGAATCAGCTTCCACAAAGCCATCTCCACCTTTTTCGGGTCCTTTAAATCCTCCACCAGCCCCATACGGTTTACCAGGCGGATACAGTGGGTATCTGTGACGATGGCCGGTTTGCCGAACACATCGCCCATAATCAGGTTCGCACTCTTTCTCCCCACTCCGGGAAGCTTTAATAGTGCGTCGAAATCGTCGGGAACTCTGCCGTCATACTGTTCCTTTAAGATTTTCATGCATGCACTGATATCCCTTGCCTTGCTGTGTCCCAGGCCGCAGGGCTTCACGATCTTTTCGATGTCTTCCACTTCGGCCCCTGCCAGTGCCTCCACATCCGGATACTCTGCATATAAATCCTGTACAACCACATTTACCCTGGCATCGGTACACTGGGCCGCCAGGCGCACGCTCACAAGGAGCTTCCAGGCCTCATCGTAATCCAGTGTACAACCGACGTCAGGATATTCTTCTTTTAGGCGCCTGATGATTTCAAGCGCAAGCTTTTCTTTTGTCATAGCCGTCTCCTCCAATTCTGTAATCATATTATCACTGATTGGGGAAGACGGCAAGTGGCAGTGCGGCGTTTACAGCATCTGGCTGAACTCCACCTTTTCCCGGTTCGGTCCCAGAATGGTGAAAAAGCGGACGCCATTGGCCCAGAAGGGCAGAAACTGAATCTCCTCGTCAAGCATGGGGTATCCCGCTTCTTTGATCTCAGCAAATACCGCTTCAATATCCGTCACATCGAGAGCCACGTGATCCACCGCTCCGTTCCTCTCCGCCGCCTGATGGTTCTCATACGTCTCAATCACAAGACTGCCGCATCTCAAAAAAACAACTCTCTCCCCAGCCGCTTCATTTACCGTCTCAAATGCCGTCTCAAACCCCAGTTCATGGTAAAATGCCGTCGTCTTCTCTATATCATTCGTCGGAATGCCAATATGCTGGAGTCCCGTTATGTACTGTGCTGCCATTTTATTTTCCTCTCCCCTGTATCTTGATTCACAGCTCCAATTATTCTTCCACGTTACGATTCCGCCACATTGATAATCACCTTCATGGTGCTCTCCCGGTTCTCATCGATATACCGGTATGCCTCCAGATAGTCCCTGAATGCGAAATGCTTGGAGATCAGCGGCGCCAGCACCACTTTTTTCTCCTTTACCAGACGGATCGCATCGAGATAATCTTCATTGCGGTACATCATACTGGTATTCAAGTCCAGCTCATGGTCATTTAAGACAGCCAGATCAATCTGAGCGGTTCCCGCAAATACAGCCACCAGAATGATGGTGCTTCCCTTGCGCGCATATTGAATGGCCTGTCCCATCGTAATATTATTGCCCGCACAGTCGTAGATGATGTCAGCCTTATCCGGCCCGAAATTTTCCACCATGGCCTCGCCGAAATTCTTTGTCTTCGTATTGATGCAGAAATCCGCGCCGCATTCCTTCGCCTTTTCCAGCCTCAAATCACTGACATCCGTAATCATGACGCTCTCCGCACCCAGGCCCTTCGCCGTCTGGGCTACCAGGATTCCGATCGGTCCGGCTCCCAGGACCGCAATCTTCGCACCTTCCACATTTCCGGCACGCTTCACCGCGTGAACTGCCACCGCCAACGGCTCAATCATGGCGCCCTCATCAAAGCTCATCTCCTCCGGAAGCGGCGTCACCTTGGCCGCGTCGACAGCGAAGTAATCGGACGCCACACCGGTTGTCTGAAATCCCATTACCTTCAGTTTTTCGCAGAGATTGTATTTGCCATGACGGCACGGATAACATGTTCCGCAGACCACCTGCGGCTGGATCGTCACCTTCTGTCCCACCTTCCATCCTTTTACGCCGCTCCCGAGCTTCTCGATCTCCCCCGATACTTCGTGTCCCTGGGTGACCGGATAGCTGGTAAACGGATGCTCGCCATGGTAGACATGGATGTCCGATCCGCATACGCCGATCTTTCTGATCTTAACCAGTACCTGATTCTCTTCCGGCTCCGGAACCGGCACCTCCCGAAACTCAATTTCCCCCGGAGCGGTCATTACCTGCTGCAGCATCATACATGTTCCCTCTTTCTACATTTTGATTTGTGGAATAGTTTTAAATACTTTTATATATCTTTTTATCAAAGTATCTATATTATTGCATAAACTGGGGAAATTGTCAATCCTGTAAGTCACCTTAACTCTGCTATTTGTTTATAAACATAATCCGGCTCGCGGGACAGAAAGCAGTCCAAACCCACTTCTTCTTTTGCGAGGATGCGGATATTCATAGTCTAAACGATTACTTACAGACGCATAAATCCCCTGTACCATTACCATTTAGTAAAGTCACAGGGGATTTGATTTTCACTTATACAGGATTCGATACTCCGTCCTTTTTCAACAGCCTGTCTGTAAAATGAACATTGTTTCAATCCACGCTCGATAATTTCACAGAGTGCGACTACATCTTATAGATGCGCGGCCTGACTTCATATCAGCGGGGGATACCGATTTCTCTCCGCCCACCACTGACATTAAGCTTGTTTTTGGCGTTTCATCCCTCCACCTGTAGAGGTGAGGAAATTCTTGCTTGTTTTATTAAAGAACTGCACAAACGGCCCCAGTCCCAAAGCGGATACCAGCGTTCCCAGGCCGACAATTCCTCCTGCCGCGAAGCATACCACCGCACAGAACACGTCGCAGGCCATACGGCACCAGAAGTAGGAGATCTTTTTCTGCTTTTTGCACATGATCAGCGCAAGGCTGTCATACGGCGCCACGCCTACATCGGAGGTCTGGTATAAGGAGAGTCCGAAGCTGCAGACCACCACACCGACGAATACAGTCAATAACTTCTGCCACAGCACGGAAGGCATTCCCAGCGTCACCTCCCATATTCCAAAAAAGAAGGTAACGATGTATCCCAGAAGCAGCGCGTTCACTGCAGTGCCCAGGCCGATCAATTCCCGGCCCATGGTGATCTCAGCAATAAAGATCACAAGATTCACCAGAATAAGGAAAAACGCATACTGAATGCCGGTGCAGTCCGACAGGGCCATTACCATGCCGCTGAAGGGATCGTTGCCCAGTCCTGAAAGTTTGAAAATGCTGATTCCCATTCCTGTAAAAACATTACCGATGATCATGATGACGGCCCGCCTGCGGTCCAGTTTCCTAAAATAATCTCTTATCATTTTATGAAGGGGTCCTTTCTCCTCAGTTTGCGCGTTTCGTGGCCGGCTGTTTATTCCTTCACCGCCAAAAACTGCGCTCCTGCCCCATCATACCATCCTTTTCCAGAACATGCCATAACAACCTTAAAAATTTATAGCGTTCTCATTCAACTTTTCTTCCAGCTGCAACTGTCATTTACACCATCTGCGGAGTCTCATCCTCCAGAATCTTAGAAAGCGCCGTCCCGCTGCTGGTATGGCAGCGGACCACGCGGGTGGCGCCGTCATCGATTCCGTCGAGGGCACACTTTACCATCTTATGGGAAACCGTATTGGTAAACAGAACCAGAAGGTCCGGACATCCAATCTTCTTATCCATGTTGGTGCTCATCTGGGTAAAGACCTTTGCCTTGCATTTGAATTCCCTGCATATCTTCTTGTACTGGCTCACCATTCGGTCGTGGCCGCCGATAATTACTACGCTCATTTATAATACCTCCAGATCTCTATCGTGCTGTCTGCAATTCACAGCCTGCCGGGTTTTACACCAATACTGTTTCCTCCGGCTCCTTGGTTTATATAGTTAGTTATAACTAACTATATTTTACCAGCTATTACAACATTTGTCCATAGCCGTTCTTGAGAACATTTATTAATAGATGGGAAATGGACGAAAAAAGAGCCACACCGTTTTTCGTGGTATGACTCTTTAAAACCGCTCCCTATTGTTTCTGTTCCAGTAAATTAGTCATGCTCTTCAGACTGACCATGAGCGTCGATGTATTATGAAGCAGCGCAGAGGTGGCCGGCGCCAGGATTCCGTTGACGCCCAGCAGGATCAGGCACAAATTAAATCCGATCACAAACCGATAATTTCTGTTTACACGGACCATCAGCGCGTTGCTGATTCTCTTCAGCGTCACAAGCTGGTCCAGTGTATCCTCCGATATGGTAATATCCGCGATTTCCCTGGCGATCTCCGCCCCCTCGCTGATGGCGATTCCCACGTCGGCAGCGGATAAAGCGGGGGAATCGTTGATTCCGTCACCGACCATGATAACTTTTCTGCCCGCGGCTCTCTCTGCCTCCACGAAACTGGCCTTATCCTCCGGAAGTACTTCGGAGTAATACTCGTCCACGCCCACCTTCTGCGCAATGGCCTTTGCAGTCCGGTCACTGTCTCCTGTCATCATAACGATCTTGGAAAGTCCCAGCGCTCTCAGCTGATTGACCACTGAGGCGGCCTCCTCCCGCACCGGATCGATAATGCAGATCACCGCAGCGAGGCGTCCTCCAACCGCCATGTAGAGATGGGAATACTCCGGCGGAAGGCTCTCGTACTGCTCTCTTCCGTCTTCCGGAATCACGCTCCCCTCATCCTCGAAGACAAAGTGGTGACTGCCGATAATCACCCGTTCCCCTCCGATATAGGAGGCGATTCCATGGGCTACAATATAGTCCACCTTCGAGTGCATTTCCTCGTGGATCAAACCTCTCCGGACGGACTCCTGAATGACCGCGTTCGCCATGGAATGGGGGAAATGTTCCTCCAGGCAGGCTGCAATCCGGAGCATCTCATCCTCGTCCCGCCCCTCGAAGGTCACGACACCGGCCACCACCGGCCTGGCCTTCGTGAGAGTGCCGGTCTTATCAAATACGATGGTATCTGCCTCCGCCACGGACTCCAGATAGACGCCGCCTTTGACTGTAACCCGGTAGTTTCCCGCTTCCCGCATGGCGGAAAGCACGGACAGCGGCATGGCCAGCTTCAGAGCACAGGAGAAGTCTACCATCAGGATCGAGATCGCCTTCGTTACATTCCGTGTGAGCAGCCAGGTAAGCACCGTGCCGCCCAGGCTCCAGGGAACCAGTGCGTCAGCCATGGCGGCCGCTTTTCCTTCCACATTAGATTTCAGCTTCTCGGAGTCCTCAATCATTTTGACAATTCGCTCGAATCTGGTGGATCCGGCTGCCTTCTTCACGCAGATGGTGATGCTTCCTTCCTCCACCGCGGTTCCCGCGTATACGTATGTATCCGGTTCCTTCTTCACCGGTATGGACTCGCCGGTCATGGAGGCCTGATTTACCATGGCTTCCCCGGTCACAACAACTCCGTCCAGCGGAATCACGCTGCCCACATGTACTGTCACGAGGTCGCCCTCGCGGATTCGGGAGACCGGAACCATAACCTCTGTGCCGTCCACATTCTGCCATACCTTCTCAATGTTCAGGGACATGCTTCTCGCCAGATCTCCTACCGATTTCTTATGGGTCCATTCCTCCAAAAGCTCCCCGATCCCCAGCAGGAACATCACAGAACCAGCCGTATTGAAATCCAGTCTTGCGATCGACACCGTGATTGCGGTGGCATCCAGAACCTCAACCGTCAGCTTTCCCTTCAGAAGACACCGGAGGCCCTTAATGATATAGCCAGCAGACTTCACCGCTGTATACACAGCCCGAAACGGCACAGGCAGAAATACCTTTGTAAACGCCCTCACAACAACCCGCTGAATCAGTTTTTCCTTGTATTCCCGGTTCAGCGCCCGGCCGCTGTCCTTCGGGACCAGCTCACAGAGTGACTCGTCCTGAAAGGAAAAGCGCCTGATTTCCTCGATGATAACTGGCCGAAGGCCGCCTTCATACAGGATAGCTGCATCCGCGGTCCTCTCATAGACCTTCACCTCCTTCACTCCCGGAATCAGGCTCATGGCACAGCAAAACATATCTGCCTCTCTCAGTGTCAGCTCACGCCGGTCGAGATGGATCCGAAGCCGTCCTTTTATCTCGTGTTTCACTATAAATCTCATGTCTTTATCTCCTGTCCTATGTTTCTCCAGCTCTTCAAAAAGGAACGCCTGAGGAAATTCCATCAGGCGGTGTCTTCTTTTACTCTGCTGCTGTCTATTCTGCTGCTGTCTATTCCACTTCTTCCGCGGTCTCTGAAACCATCTCTTCGCTCTCGTCTTCAAAGGCTCCATCCGCTCTCTGGCGGTTGATCTCCTTCGCCTCAGCCAGAATATCGTCTGCGTTCTCCTGGATCGAAGTGGCAGTTGTCATCACGCAGTCCTTCGCGCGCAGTCCGGCGGCCAGACAGTTGACGTAAAACTTCTTCGCATCTTTACTTGCCAGAATTTTAACACCCGCTGTACCGAATAAAACACCTCCTGCAAAGATTCCTATCTTTTTCATTTTGAAGCAGTCCAACATTTCTTTATCCTCCTGTTTTTCTTATCTATGCTTGTAACCCGTGTAAAAAACCATCGCCAGGCAAAAAAGCATTGCCCAGGCCCAAAACCTGTGTTTTTTCATCTTCAGTCACTCCTTTTATAAACGTTTTACTAGAAATTTACCCGGTTAGTCAACGCCAACAGGCCTTATTGAGAAATCGAGTCATTTACCGGCCTGATCCGGTAAACAGTATATCCTGCGTCCTTGACAGTATCCTTTAACACGGTGTCGCTGAACTCCTGTTTCATGCGGACATCCGCCTCCGCCTCCATTAAGTTCACGCGGGCATAGACGCCCTCCAGAGAATTTAATGCATTCTCCACCCGGATGGCGCAGTTGCCGCAGGACATCCCGTCCACCTTTAAAACCCGGCGGTGCGGATAGTGGGTAAGGTCCTTATCACTTACCTTTATTTTCTTCACCGCAGCCTCGCCCGAACCTCCGCAGCAGCCGGTGGTCAGCCTCTTTCTGTAGCTTCTTATCGCCAGAACCCCTGCCATAATAAGGGCCAGGCATATAATCGCTGTTGCCATATGTGCTCCTTCCTTTCTTCCAATTTCTCCTATTAGTTGTAACTAACTATAGATTAGTACCTGCTAACTGAATTGTCAATAATTTTTTTATATTCTTATTTTGACCTTTTTCCCCGGCTATGATAAACTATTTGTATCACGCATTCTGATACTTTAACCGCAGGGAGGTAAACGAACATTGAAGATGAACGAATCATCCGAAAACTATCTTGAAACCATACTGATTCTTAGCAATAGAAAGCCGCACGTCCGTTCCATCGATATCGCCAATGAACTGGATTTCTCCAAGCCGAGTGTCAGCGTCGCCATGCGCAACCTCCGCGAAAATGGTTATATTCTGGTGGATCAGGATGGCTATATCACCCTGACAGATTCCGGGAAACAGGTTGCTGAGACCATGTATGAGCGCCATACGATGCTTTCCAACTGGCTGATGTATTTAGGAGTCGATGAAAAAACCGCGGCGGAAGACGCCTGCCGGATCGAGCATGTGGTGAGCGCAAAAAGCTTTCAGGCTATCAAGGATCACGTGACAAAAGGAAATGAATTGTTGGAAAAATAGGAAAACAGGCGGTCCGGAGAGAAACCTTTTCTCTGCAGACCGCCTGTTTTTCTGTTTTTGTTTTGCTTTTTACATAGTTTGTATTCTGTTCCGTTTCCTGTTAAAGCCGGCTCACACCTGAATCCGCCTTGCCACCTCCTCACCAATCGCAAGGCGTACGTTATCCCGTCCGATGATGATTCCGTCTTTTCCCTGCTGGAAAACACGGATATCGCTTCCCTCTCTGATCCCGTATTCATTTAAAAAATCCAGAATCTGGGGAGCGCCGAACATCCATTTGATCGTATAGTCGTCTCCCGCCTTTGCCTGTGCCAGTGACTGCATAACTGCACCCCCATTTCCGCATCACGCGCTGCGTGTTTTCGTTCTATGCGCTTTGAAACTATCCGCCTCTTCTTACTCCCAGTGTAACCATTTTTGCGCCGGTTAGTCAATGGCAATGAGGGTTAGGTACTTTTAATCTTTTTGTATTTGACGGGAAAGTCCGTCGATGCTCCAGCCAGCCGCTTTTTCGCGTATATTTACGTAATCTCTGTAGATTCCCTTCTCCTTTATCAGTGCTTCGTGATTTCCTCTCTGTACCACACGGCCATCGTCGATCACCAGAATCTGACCGGCAGCTCTGATGGTATTTAACCGGTGGGCGATCACCAGCAGCGTCTTCCCTTTTACCAGCTCTGAAATCGCCTCCTGGATGAATCGTTCATTATCGGCATCCACGCTTGCGGTCGCCTCATCGAGAATCACCACAGGAGCGTCCTTTAAAATACAGCGCGCAATGGAAATCCGCTGTTTTTCTCCTCCGGAAAGGCTTGCGCCGCCCTCGCCGATCACGGTGTCAAAGCCCTCCGGAAGCGCCGTGATAAAATCATAGCATCTGGCCTTCCTCGCCGCCTCATACACTTCTTCTTTCAACGCCTCCGTCTTTCCCATGCTGATATTCTGGTAAATTGTATCCTGAAAGAGATATACCCTCTGGAATACCATGCTGATATGATCCATCAACTCCGCCAGCGGCACGTCACGGATATCTTCTCCTCTCATCCGGACGCATCCGGATTTCACATCCCAAAAACGGGCCAGAAGGTTGGCTGCCGTCGATTTTCCACCGCCACTGGGTCCAACCAGGGCCGTCATTGTATTTGGCTGTATTTTAAAAGTGACGTCCTTTAATACCTCCTTCTCGTGATAGGCAAAGGTAACGTGATCGAACTCTATCTCCGCCTTGTGATTCCGCTCCGGAATGTGCTTTTTTCCCTGATCCGGCAGTTCTTTCTCCGCGCAGACACCCTCAATCCGGTCGAGACAGCTGTTCATGACCGTGAGCCGCGTCGCCTCGCCGTACAGCGCCTTCAGCGGGCCAAATAAATCAAACACAAACAGGAGCAGCCCCATAAGATACGGAATGGTCAGGGAACCGGTCTGCTGCAGGTAGACGGAAACGCCGAACAACAGCGCCATACCGCAGGCATAAATCAGGTTTAATCCCCTCTGCCACGGCGTCATTGCTTCCTCAAAGCCCAGCGATTTGTCTCTCGACAACTTAAAATTGTTGGAAAGCTCTGCGGATTTCTCTCCCAACAAATTATAGCTTTTGATGATGGCTATCCCCTCCGTAAAGGAAAGTACGGCATCCGTAAGCTTCTCGCTCTGTTCCTGTCTGCCGACGGCCTCCTTCATGGAGATCCGGTTCATTTTCCCGGCTGTGATCATCGCGGTTACGGTAACGAGCAGGCCGATGATCCCCAGCCGCACATCGAGGAAGAAAAGAAATACTGCCATAAGAGCTGCAGAAAAGGCGTAGCTCATCATATTAGCAATAGAGCTCATGGCGATCTCTTCCACAAAGATCATATCCGTGGTCAAAACCGAGCTGATCTTTCCGATATTTCCCGCCGTAAAGTACCCCATGGGTAGCTTTCGCAAATGAGCGCCCAAATCCCTCCGCTGCTCCGCGAACATCATATACCCGGCGCCGCTCTGCAGCCGGTCGCTCATCAGCTGAAAAAACGCTTCCAGAAGCACGGACACACAGAGCACGACAGCGGCGGTCACACAGTCTTCGGCCGTAATGGCACCGGTATAAAACCGGGACAGCATGAAAAAGGCCACGCATAGAGGCATTTTCGACAGAATTGCCTTTAGAACGGAAAACAGAAAGGCAATCTCAATTCTGCTCCTGTATTTTCCCGACAGATTTAAAATTCTCTGAAATAATTGAACCATTACCGTTCCTCCTTTCCGCCCGATACACGCCACTCTGCGCTCTCCATGGAAGCATACCAGAGTTTCCGGTACTCTTCACTGTTTTTTAAAAGCTCGTCATGGGTTCCCCTGGCTGCAATTCTGCCTTCCGCCATCACGCAGATCTGGTCGGCATTTTTCACAGAGGATAAACGGTGGGCGATGACCAGAAGTGTCTTTCCCTTTACCACCTCGGAGATGGCGGCTTCCATCTTCTCCTCATTTTCCGGATCCGTAAATGCAGTCGCCTCATCGAGAACTACTACGGGAGCGTTCTTTAAAATAGCTCTGGCCAGCGCAATTCTCTGCCTCTGGCCTCCCGACAGCTGTTTTCCTCCGTCTCCGGCCATCGTGCGGATTCCATCGGGAAGTTTTTCGATAAATTCCATGCACTGGGCTTTCGCCGCAGCTTCGAGCACCTCTTCGTCGGTGGCAGTAAGGCGGCCGATCCTGATATTTTCAAGCAAAGAGGTATTGAATAAATACTGTTCCTGGGCCACGTAAGAGATTCTGGCGTTCAAGGCTTCCAGGCTCATCCCGCAGATATCCTGGCCGCCAATGGTGATGTTTCCTTCCTCAACATCGTAATAGTGAATCAGCAGCTTTGCCAGTGTGCTCTTACCCGAACCGGATTCCCCCACAAGGGCCGTCTTCTGGCCTTCCCTCACCATCAGGCTGACGCCGCTGACCACGGATTTCTCCTCGTAACCGAAGGTTACGCGGTCGAACACCACGGTATTGTCCTTGCCGTGCCAGCCATCGGCGGTCTGTTTCAGAGGCTCTGCACCCAGCATCTGCTCCAGTGCATTCAGCTTATAATTGATCTGCGGCAGCGAGGGCAGGAAGCTCAGAGCCCTGAGGAGTGGAATTCCCAGGCTTAGGGACAGGCACATCACCAAAATGAAATCCGGCAGGGAGGAATATCCTTTCAGCACAAACCAGGAACCCAGAGGCAGCGTCACAATCAGCGTGCACGGCAGAATACTGTTATAGGCCGCCATCCACGGCCAGCAGGCCTTATACCAGTCGAGCGTCAGATCCCGGTAGGCCAGCACATCTCTCTGGAACCGTTCATAGGATTCGCCATCCCTGTTGAACACCTTCACCACCTCCATGCCGTTTATGTACTCGATAATGGTGTTGTTCATGACCTTGCCGGCCTCATAGTAACTCACCATCCCGTTCTGGCCGATACGGTACATGACCATCATGGCCAGGAGGCCTGCTGGCAGAGAGGCGAGAGACATAAGCGCCAGCTTCCAGTCCACAAAGAACAGAGCTGTGTAAACCACGACCGGAATCACCGTGTTGGCAAAGCCCTCTGGCAGCGCGTGGGCTAGAAGCAGCTCCATGCTCTCTACATCATCTACAAACAGACGTTTGATACTCCCCGTCCCTTTCTCCTGAATCACCCCCAGCGGCAGCTTCTCCATCCGGTTCTGAAGAGAAATATGGATTCTCATGAGGATGTTGTAGGCGGCTTCATGGGACAGGGAGAGCCCCTTCACATACAGGCAGGCGTGCAGCACCAGACACACCAGCACACCGGCTATCCGGACCGCCGCATACGACAAGTCCATGGGTTCTCCCTCAATCAGCGGCGCGATGATCTGGCAGGCAAAGATAAACGGGAGGACACTCATGAACACTCCCAGCAGGATGACCGCAGAAGCCAAAAAGGTCGTCTTTTTGTAGGGTCCTGCGTACTCTAAAATCTTTTGAAACATATCCGATACCACTCCTTTCAACAGTAACTCCTGTCATGCCGGACTCTCCGGTATGAAAAAAGCACGTCAAGTTAGTTTTGTCTAACTTGACGTGTTATATTTTACGGCGATAACCGAAGCATTTCTACCAAAAAACGGTATATTTCTAACAGTTTTTCATTTTCCGGCATACTCCTTGGGGAGCACGCCGTATTTCTTTTTAAAGGAGGCGGAAAAATGGCTCATGTTGGAGTATCCGGACAGCGCGGCCGCCTGGCTTACATTCTTCTGTTCGGTCAGCAGAAGCGCCGCGTGTTCCAGTCTCCGCTCGATCAGATAGGAGTGTATGGTGTTTCCGGTTACTTCCGAAAACAACCGGGCCAGCCTGGAGACACTTACCCCTACCGCCCTTGCCAGCTGTTCGCAGTCCGGTGCATCGGTAAGGTGCCGGTCCAGAATCCGCTTTGCCTCCCTCACTGCTTCCTGATCGGTTCGGGTAATCCCACACAGTCTCTTTTGGGCCTTTCGGCATGTGAGAAGTTCCTTAAAGGAGGCGGCGAGCAGTTCCAGAAGCTTTCCTTCCAGATAGAGGCAGCCAATCCCGTCCTCATACCGCCCGGACTGTTCCAGTTCAGCCAGTATCCGGCAGATTCCGGGCGTGATCTCAATGCTCTCCACCGCAGAGCTGAACCGCTCCGCCGATATCTCTTCCCTGCCTTCAAAATACGCGTTCTGAAGCCTGCGGTAAACCTGTACCGGAATCTGCACGCTTTTAAACACGAAATCGCATTTTCCCGGATAGTATCCCCATGTGGTCCTGTCTCCGTTCCGATAGATATAGGCATTTCCTTTTTCCATGGAAACAGGTCTGGGGATCCCCTCGATCTCCCAGACCATACCCTGATTCATGCAGAATACAAACTGCACCTCATCTCTGTTGTTCTCTCCCCGCCTGTATACATGGACATCCCTCTGGTAATTCATGCGCCAGTCCAGAAGGTCGATTCCCTGTCTCGTATTTTTCCGGCAAATGGAAAACCGTCCGATTTCCTCCGGCGCATTTCTCAAAACCTCGTAGACCTGCTCCGATGGCATCTGTTCAAAAAGATCGTTAAAATATCGGCTTGCATCCTGCACCTTGTATTCCTCCTTTTAGCGGGCCTTCCTTTGCCGGCTTTTCTTCTCTCCTATGCCAGCGCCTTTCCCATCTCCTCGCAGGCGCTTTCCGCCTCCGCGTCCGGAGCGTCATTGCAGATCACGCAGTCGCAGGCCAGTACAGCGCCATCCTCCCGGCAGGTCTCCTCCCAGGTTCTCATCCACTCGCCGTCTCCCCATCCGCAGGAGCCGAAGAGCGCAATCTTCTTCCCTCTCAGCTTCGCCTTGCAGCTCAGGAACATCGGCTCAAATTCGTCCTCCTCCAGCTGCTCACTTCCCATGGACGGGCAGCCGAATGCAACCGAATCAAATTCATCCATTTTGTCCGCCCCGAATTCCGCAGCCGTAAACAGCGAGACCTCCGCTCCTGCCGCCTGCGCGCCTTCCACCACTTTTGCCGCCATAGCCTCCGTATTGCCTGTTCCGCTCCAATACACTACTGCTGTTTTGCTCATGTTTTAATCCTCTCTTCCTTTCTTTTTTTACCAACCACAGTATTTTTGCTCCAGGGCCGGACCGAACACCGGCACAAGGGCAGAAACGCCTTTATCTCGTATGAATTTTGCAGGTTAGTTTCAGCTAACTCAAAATAGTATAGCATTGGGATTCCGTAAATACAAGTACCGCTATTTAACAATGTTTCTCACTATCTGAAGGAAAAGACCGGGAGGCAAGGGCAGGCAGGGGGCATGAACAGTTCCCCCCTGCGACGGCAGACAGCCTTAAGAATATCAATTGTCATGTACTTTTCTGTAATATTATGGTATTATTTTCTATATTTTCACTGTTTTTTCTCTTACCAAAACAAGGTAATAAAAAGCAAAAATACACTCAGGAAGGTTTTATCACATGTTAAATACAATTGAATCCATCAACAATGCCGTGAACAATTTTATCTGGGGAGTCCCCGCCATGATCTGCATCATCGGAGTGGGGCTCTATCTGAGTATCCGCACCAATTTTCTGCAGATCCGCAAATTCTCCTATGCGATCCGGGTTACCCTCGGCCGGATGTTCCGTAAACGGGACGCATCCGACGGTACCATGACGCCGTTTCAGGCGGTCTGTACCGCTCTGGCTGCCACGGTAGGCACCGGCAACATCGCCGGAGTAGCCGGAGCCATCGCCATCGGAGGGCCCGGTTCCGTCTTCTGGATGTGGATCTCCGCGATTCTGGGGATGTGTACAAAATTCTCTGAGGTAACTCTGGCCGTGCATTTCCGCGAAGTAAATGAGAAAGGCGACCTGGTTGGCGGCCCCATGTACTACATAAAGAACGGTCTTGGGAAAAACTGGCGCTGGCTGGCCACTCTGTTTTTGGTCTTCGGAGTTCTCACCGTATTCGGAACCGGTAATGCCACCCAGGTAAATACCATCACAACCGCCATCAATTCCGCACTGATGAATTATCATTTGATCGATGCACGCTCTGCCCGCACCACCAGCCTTATCATCGGAATCATTCTGGCGGCTCTGGTAGCTCTGGTTCTTCTCGGAGGCATCAAACGAATCGGAAGCGTGACGGAGAAGCTGGTTCCCTTTATGGCGCTGTTTTATATCGTGCTCGCTGTCGGAGTAGTTCTGCTTAACATTAACCGGGTTCCCGCTGTATTCTCCTCTATCGTATACGGCGCCTTTAATCCGGCGGCTGTCACCGGCGGAGTGGTCGGAACCTTCTTTATGAGTATGAAAAAAGGCGTCTCCCGGGGCATCTTCTCCAACGAAGCCGGCCTTGGTACAGGTTCCATTGCCCATGCATGCGCAGACACGAAAAAGCCGGTCAAACAGGGCTTTTTCGGTATTTTTGAAGTATTCGCCGACACCATTGTCATCTGCACGCTGACCGCATTTGTCATCCTGTGCAGCGGCGTTCCGGTTCCTTACGGGGAAGCGGCTGGCGCAGAACTGACCATTCTCGGATTCACCTCCACCTACGGCAGCTGGGTTTCCATTTTTACAGCCGCTGCCATGTGCTGTTTCGCATTTTCTACCATCATCGGCTGGGGATTATACGGTGCACGGTGCATCGAGTTTTTGTTTTCCTCACGCATTATCAAAGCCTTCATGATCGTCTACTCTCTGGTCGCAGTCCTGGGCGCCACCATGGATTTAGGGATGCTCTGGAGCATCGCCGAAACTTTTAACGGCCTGATGGCAATTCCAAACTTAATTGCGGTTTTCCTGCTGTCAGGTACTGTGGTAAAACTGGTCAGGGAATATTTTGACGGGGAAGGGAAAGGATAACCAGAGATTTAAAAGAATATTGAATTGATTCTTGACATACCTCGATTTTCTATGTATCATGATATTATTATGTATACATAGGAACTCGAGGTATTTATTTTAACTGATGTCTTCTGCAGAACATCTTTTAGAAAACAGTTTAAAACGGAGGCGCTATGGACAAAAACTATATGGCAGTAGGCTCTTCCATGCTGATATTAAAGCTTTTGGAACAGCAGGACATGTATGGCTATCAGATTATTAAGGAACTGGAAAAAAGAAGCGAACGTGTTTTTACTTTGAAGGAAGGAACGCTTTATCCTCTGCTGCACGCGCTTGAGCAGGAGGGCGCGGTCATCTGCGAACAGAGAACTGCGGAAAATGGCCGCGGCCGGAAATATTACATCATAACCGACAATGGCCGCAGGCTTTTAAACGAGAAACTGAAAGAATGGGATTCCTTTCAGACAGCAGTAAATCAGGTGATCGGAGGTGTTCTGTTTGGATAAACCCTCCCATAAGAATTTCGATCAGCAAAGGAATTATGAGGAAGCCTTCTTAGACGATGTAGCGGAACAGATTGCCTATAAACCGCTGAGGCCGGCAGTGGTAAGGGAATTGAAAGACCATATCGAAGACAGAACGGAAGAATATCTGTCAGAGGGAATGACCGTAGAAGACGCGGTCAAAAAGGCAGTGGACTCCATGGGCGACGGCGTTGCCATCGGCACCGGGATCAATGCGGTCCGCCGCGTCCAGTCAAACCGTCTTCTGATCCTTCTGACCGCACTGCTCCTCTTCACCGGACTCGCCGCAGAAAGCTGGACGGCCATGATACCGGAACTGTCCCTTCGGGGAATTCGTTTCTATCTGACGGGCACAATCCTCCTGGTATTCGCAGTGTTGAAAGGATATCCGCTCCTTATCCGTTACCAGAAACGACTGCTTATTCTGGCCGCAGCTGTATTTTCTGCGGAAGCCGTACTTCTGCAGATGATACACTTTGATCTGATACCTGATATCGTCTGGAACACGGCATACATCATACCTTGGCATATGATTGATTACTATACGCTCCTGCTGTCCGGCCCCGTTTTCGTCATTTTTCTCTACCGGATACGAAAGCAGGAAAATCAAGCCATGACTGCCGCTTTTCTTCTCACTGCGGGGGCAGTCCTTATCCATTACTTTACATACAAAAGCTTTACTCTGGCTGAGATAGTCATCTTTCTGTTTTCCATGATCGGGAGTATAACATACATGGTCTGCCGGGGGATTTTCGCCGGAAATAAAAGAAAACTTCTGCTTCGCACAGCCGTCGGGAGTGTGGTTCTCCTTCTGGTTTATGGAATGCTTCCCGGCCAGTCCCGGTATTTTCAGGCATTTGTAAACCCGGAGGCAAATGCCCGCGATACTTCAGACGATTCCTATAACGGTGTTCTAATCCGGAATCTTCTGTCCAAATCACCGGCTGCCGGCAGTCTCTCACTCACTCCGGAGGAACTGATGGATTACGGAACCGGCGAGTGGTATTTCACCTATGGAGATGCTAAAGAAGCAGCGGCAGAAGGAAAAAAGCCGTTTTCCGAACATCACTGGATCACCTTTCCCTACGATAAGTCCGAAGTCACTTTATGGAATATACTGCCTCAGCATTACGCCAATAACTATCTTCTGGCCGTATCCATCCTGCAGTTCGGCTGGCTTGCCGGCATGCTGCTGCTTGCAGTCATAGCCGTCTTTTATGTGATCCTCTTCTCCTGCATCCTGCGGATACGCGGGGCGCTCGCCGGGGCGGTGTCCTTTCATTGCGGGCTTTGCCTGCTGTTTCAGAACGTACTCTATATTCTGGGAAACTTCGGTTTCCAATACGGAAGCTTTCCCAATCTTCCAATGATTTCGGAGGGCCGGTTCAGTATCCTTGTCAATATGCTTCTGCTCGGATTTATCCTTTCAGCCTGCCGATATGACCGGGTCATCGATGCACCTGCTGCAGACAGAAAAACAGCCTTCTTTTAAAGGCTTCCCACACGGAAGCCGGATATGGTTTAGCAGCGGGTACAAAAAAACAGGTAACTGATGAAATCATCACTTCTTTTCATCAGTTACCTGTTTCTATTATCTTTTAGTTTCTATTATCTTTTCCATTCAGCAATACATACCGTTCTTAGTACAGCTTCGCTCCTGCAGGAATCCTGTCATCCACCATCAGAAGATTCAGTCCCTCATGACCATCTTCCTCATGTACCGCTGAAATCAGCATACCTTCGGAATCAATGCCCATCATCTTTCTCGGCGGCAGATTAACAATGGCAATCGCCGTCCTGCCAATCAGCTCTTCCGGTTCGTAATACTCATGAATCCCGCTTAAAATCGTGCGTTTCCGGTCTGTTCCATCGTTCAAGGTAAACTTTAAGAGCTTCTTGGACTTCGGCACCACCTCGCAGGCTTCGATCTTTACAGCCCTGTAATCGGACTTGGCAAAGGTATCAAAATCAATCATTTCTTCAAACAACGGTTCAATCTTCACATTGGAAAAATCAATCTTTTCAACAGGCTTTTCCTCTGTTTTCACTTCAGCCGCAGCTGCCTTTTCCGCCTTTTTCCCACTCTCAGAACCGCCCAGGCTCTTCATCGTCGGGAACAGCAGCACATCACGGATTGCATAGGAATCCGTCAGCAGCATTACAAAACGGTCGATTCCGATTCCGATTCCGCCTGTCGGAGGCATACCGATCATCAGAGCATTTAAGAAGTCCTCATCCATGGAGTTGGCTTCCTCATCGCCTGCGGCCTTTAACACTTCCTGCGCTTCAAAGCGGACTCTCTGGTCAATCGGATCGTTTAACTCGGAGTAAGCGTTGGCCATCTCACGCTTCGTGATAAACAGCTCGAAACGCTCCGTATAGTCAGGATCATCCGGCTTTCTCTTGGTCAGCGGGGAAATCTCCACCGGGTGGTCCATGATAAAGGTCGGCTGTACCAGATGTTCTTCCACAAACTCTTCAAACAGCATGCTTAAGATGTCGCCCTTCTTATGACGCGCTTCATACTGGATGTGGTACTGGTCTGCCAGCGCCTTTGCCTCTTCGTCTGTATGAATCTCCGTAAAATCAATTCCCTTATATTTCTTCAGCGCATCGACCATGGTAATACGCTCAAACGGCTTCGATAAATCGATTTCCACGCCGTCGTATGTCACGACTGCGGTTCCCAGTACCTTTAAGGCAACGGAACGGAACAGATCCTCGACCAGGTCCATCATACCGTGGTAATCCGTGTAGGCCTGATATAATTCCATTAAAGTAAATTCCGGATTGTGACGGGTATCCACACCCTCGTTGCGGAATACGCGGCCGATCTCATAGACTCTCTCCAGGCCGCCTACAATCAGTCTCTTCAGATACAGCTCCAGAGAAATTCTGAGTTTCACATCCTCGTCCAGCGCATTGTAATGAGTCTCAAACGGTCTTGCAGCCGCACCGCCTGCATTGGCGACCAGCATCGGGGTCTCCACCTCCATGAAGCCCTGATCGTCTAAATGATCACGGATCGCCTTGATAATCTGGGAGCGCTTCACGAAGGTGTCACGTACTTCCGGATTCATAACCAGATCCACGTAACGCTGTCTGTAGCGGAGGTCTGTGTTAGTCAGGCCGTGGAACTTCTCGGGAAGAATCTGCAGGCTCTTGGTAAGCAGAACCACACTTGTGGCATGGATCGAAATCTCACCGGTCTTCGTGGTAAATGCGGTTCCCTTAATGCCGACAATATCGCCGATATCCAGCTTCTTGAAATCTTTATAGGACTCCTCGCCGATGCTGTCTCTGGCTACGTAGGTCTGGATGTTCCCTTTTAAATCCTGGACGTTGCAGAAGGAGGCCTTTCCCATCACACGCTTGGACATCATACGTCCTGCTACGGAAACTTCCTTTCCTTCCCATTCCTCATAATGCTCCTTAATATCACTGCTGTGTACCGTTACATCATACTTTGTAATCTTAAACGGATCCTTTCCCGCTTCCTGAAGCTCCGCCAGCTTATCGCGGCGCACCTTCAGCAGCTGGTTTAAATCCTCTTCCTTAACCTGGTTCTGGTTCTGCTGTTCTGCCACTTATATACACTCCTTTGTGAACTTGACTTTTCGATTTATGATACTCTCTGGATCTCCAGCACCTTGTACTGGATCACACCGGCCTGGGTTTCCACATCTACGACATCACCGGCTTTTTTGCCCATCAGTGCCTGGCCTACCGGCGACTCGTTGGAAATCTTGTTCTGAAGGCTGTTCGCCTCTGTGGAACCCACGATCTTGAACTCCATCTCCTCGTCCTCATCCACGTCGTAAACCTTTACCTTACAGCCAATGTTAATCTTATCCAAATCAATCTCGTCTTCCACGACAACTTCCGCGTTCTTCAGCAGCTTCTCAAGCTCTTCGATTCGAAGCTCGATGTCTCTCTGCTCATCTTTCGCAGCGTCATACTCTGCATTCTCCGATAAGTCGCCCTGCTCCCTGGCTTCCTTAATCTTCTGGGCAACTTCTTTTCGTTTGACTACTTTTAAGTTCTGAAGCTCATCCTCATATCTCTTAAGGCCTTCATATGTTAATATATTTTTCTTATCTGCCATGGTTTTACTTCCTCCTGGTTTATTTCTCGCTCTTTCGCATTCAAAGTATTATATCTTAAACGTCCCGGATTGTCAAGAATTCCGCCTATTTTCCCTTGCAAATGGCAAGCGTTTCATCCTCCGCTTCCAGGACAAACCGCAGATACGTCCTGTCATCGAAGCTGTGAAATCCCGGGGCTATTCCTTTCGGTCCTTTAAACCGGAACATGCACATGGGATCCGTCTCCTTCACCTCCCGGATGACGGCTTCACTCTCCGCAAGGCTCCCGAAAAGTTCCGGATATCCGTCGCTCGCCAGCACCACTTCTTCTCCGGGCCGAACCGGATATACCCGGGTGTGTTCTTCATGGATCGGAAACCCATCCAGCACATCGTAGGAATATTCCCCGTCACCATTGGCAAAACGGCACTCTCCCACCAGAAGCGGCATAATGTACTCACGCCCCGTATCATGCTCCGCCAGCTCCTCAAGCGTCTTTCCTGCAGCCAGTTCCAGCTGGTTATAAGCCGACCTGACGCCCGCAGTCAGTTCATCCATCACCGTCGTTTTCCGGTAAAGCCTGCCGCCGATCATACACTGACAATCCCCAAAGCACCAGACCTCCCGGCGCATGCGGCTGTATACAACAAGAACGGCCTGAGGACGCTCCTCTCTCATCCGTTCCAGAAGCTCCGGATGTTCCAATGCCTGAAATGAGGCCGACCGCAGCGCATGATTTAAACAGGAAACAGCTTCTTGCGCACTGCAGTCCGCCGGAAGCGTTTCCAGCGCACCCAGAAGTACATCTTTGGCGAACCGCCCTCCTGTCTTTTCCCCCGGCCACACAAGGCTTCCTTTGCTGGTCACCCCATCGATAACCGCAAAATAATGACGGCCTGTATAAAGGCCATCCTCACACAGTTCCTGGTTCGGATGCTTTGCCTGGATCCATGTTTCAATAATCCGCTCTCCCATTCAGAACACTCCTCCTCCCGTTTGTTTCCGGTTCATTTTTCCCATACAGCCAGTTTCCGCAGCAAAACCGCCCCGCAAACCGGGGTACAGAGAATACGAAATGGCAGGTTTTCTCCCTGCCATTCGCTGTCGGAAGCATCTGCTCCCGCTCATACCGTATGATACCAGTTGGTAGTATACCACAAAACAGGAATAATAACAATGTCCTGCCATCATTCTGAAGCCCTGTTTTCTCCTTTTTTAATCAGAAAAATTCTGCTTTTCTTTCCTTAAAGCGCCCCGTCCCCTTTCATGGAATCGTACTGAAGAAGCCCGGCGAAAAATGCAAGCGCCATGCCCTGTCCCCAGCCCTGAATCCATTTGCGGGAAATACTGCGGTAGCCTTCCCTGTCCTTCATCACCGCGGTGCCGCCGGAGACATTCGTCACGCGGCCGTCCTCCGTCACATTGGCCAGGAGACCCTGTACTGTTTTGTTTACATATTTTAAATACAGCGGGTTCTTTTTCGCCAGCATCGCCGCGGCAATCCCGGCAGAGGCGGACACTTCCTCATAGGATTCGCCGTCATCCAGAAGCGTGCGCCATAAACCGGACTCCGTCTGGTACAGCTTCAGCGCAGATAGCTGCTCATTTAAGCTTCCCGCAATCTCTAAATACTCCGGATATAAATAGCATTCCGGGAGAATATGGGATACCCGGGACATGGTATACGCCGCCCAGCAGTTGGCCCTTCCCCAATAGAAGCCGCTCATATGGTCCTTTGTAATATGGTTATAGCCATGATACCACAGTCCGTTTTTCTCGTCCTGCAAATACTGAATGTGCCAGTACCACTGTTTCAGCGCATCCGCTGTCAGCTCGGGTCTGTCAAGCAGCACGCCTGCCCGCAGCAGAAACAGCGCGGCCATAAAAAGCGTGTCCGCCCAGCACTGTTCCGGGAAATCATTATCCGCGGACACGGTATGCTGCAGGACGCCGTCTCCGAACCGAAGCGCCTCATGTTCCAGGTAATCCACCTTGGCCTCGATGATATCTCTGTAAAGCTCCGAACCGGTGTGCTGATAAAGCGTCAACAGCACATGCCCCATGGCGCAGGTATTAACCGTAAATCCGGGAAGTCCAAGATCGATCAGTTCATCCACCCTCTCCTTCATACGGTCCAGATACTGCGGTTTCCCTGTCGCCTCATACGCCTCTGCGATGCCGTAATAGGCGACACCGCAGGGCCAGTCCCATGTCATATCCATCCGCATGGTGCGCTCCACGATCCGGTCCATGGTCTCTTCGATGATATCTCTGTCAAATTCCAGTTTCCCCATCTGCCTGTTCCTCCATCTTCAACAGCTTTTTTCTTCTTTCCTCTTCCATTTCATCCTTATCCCTTTAATCCGCTGGTACTGATTCCCTCGACCAGATATTTCTGGAAGAAGATGAAGATAATCACTGACGGAAGAATGGATAGGGAAGCCATGGCAAACATTGCACCGTAATCCGAGGAAGAGCCCGGATCACAGAACAGCTTTAACGCAAGGCTGACCGGATACTTAATGGACTTATTGATGTAAAGCAGTGCAGAGAGGAAGTCATCCCATCTCCACATGAAGGAGAAGATTCCGCCGGTTACCAGAGCCGGCGTAATTAACGGAAGGATTACCCTTGCAAATATCTGTGGATAGGAACAGCCGTCAATCTTGGCCGCCTCGTCCAGCTCCTTCGGAATACCGTCGATAAAGTTGGTCATCAGGTAGACGAAAAATCCCTGGATTGCAAAGAAGTACGGCACGATCAGCGGTAAGTAGCTTCCCACCCAGCCAAGCTTCTGGTACCAGAGGTACTGCGGGATCATTAAAACCTGTGCCGGAAGCATCATGGAGAGCAGCATCGCCGCAAACAGTATTTTCTTTCCCCGGAATTCAAATCGTGCGAATCCATACGCCACCACCGCAGATGAAATTACGGTTCCAATCGTGGCGATTACGGAGATAAACAGGGAATTTTTAAAGAATACCAGAAACGGCACCTTTGCAAAGCCCTTCAGTCCGTTTATGTAATTATCCAGCGTAAACGGATTGGGGATCAGGCTCCCGGCCGTCTGGAAGATGGTTTTCGTCTCCTTAAAAGAACTCATGAACATCCAGATCAGCGGATAAATCATGAGAATGCCAATGCCGAACACGATGACATGGTATACGATATCGCGAATTCTTTTCTTTGCCTTCATAATTAAAGCCCTCCTTCGTACACCCAGAATCTCTTTGTCGCAAACAGAAACAGCGTGATCAGTCCGATTATAGCCAGCATTACCCACGCCAGCGCCGCGCCGTATCCGGTGTTATAGAACTCAAAGGACTGCTGGTACATATACACCGTGTAAAAAAGGGTGGAATTCATCGGTTTTCCCTGGGTGATGATATAGCTCTGCGTAAAGGCCAGGAAGCCATTGATCATCTGCATGACCAGGTTGAAGAAAATTGTCGGTGTCAGAAGCGGCAGCGTAATCCGGAAGAATTTGGAAATGCCGTTAGCCCCATCCACATTGGCCGCCTCGTACAGAGACTGCGGAATCTGTTTTAACGAGGATAAGAAAATCAGCATGGAGGAACCGAACTGCCATACCGCCAGGATAATTAACACCCAGATTGCCGTCTTCGTGTTGCCCAGCCAGGACATGGTACAGTTAATTCCAACCGCCTGAAGCAGCTTGTTGATCACGCCGTCCGTGGCAAACATACGCTTCCACAGAATAGCGACCGCAACGGAACCGCCGATGATGGATGGAAGGTAATAGGCCGCGCGGTAAAAACCGGTCAGCTTCGTGCTCTTCAGCAGCAGCATCGCCACAATCAGCGCAAATAAAAGACGCAGCGGTACAGACACAAACGCAAAGAAGAAGGTGACCTTAATGGATTTATAGAATGTCTCATCCGCAAACATAGTCTTGAAATTCTGCAGGCCCGTGAAGACGGGCGGAGACAAAATATCATAGCTGCAGAAGGAATAGTACAGTGAAATTCCCATCGGCACTATCATAAACAGCAGGAATCCGATGGTAAACGGCATGGTAAAAATCATTCCCGCCGTGCGCTCATTATTCATAGCTTTTTTCAGCATTTTCATAGATCTGCTCCTTTTTCCCTTGATCAGAAATTCCTGATTCCTGAAAAAAGGGCGCCCCATATGTCAGATTTTATCGAAATGGGGACACCCTCAAAATGTTTTCAATTAACAGCCGTTTATTTGGCTTTTTCTGCCATGATCTTATTTCCCTCGGTATAAAGCTGCTCTGCCGCTTCCTCCGCAGTCAGTTCGCCGTAGCATACCTTCTCACCCAGCTTATTGATTAAGTCGGATACCTCTGCGCTTCCGTTGGGATACGGAGGGTTGATCTGAGAAGAATTCGGTGTCACCACATCGTTGATAAAGCTGATAACCTTCTGATCACTCTCTGTCAGAGACGGAGCCAGTTCCTCGGCAACCTTGGATGAGATCGGCACTCCTCTCTCTGCCAGAAGAATCTCGTTGCAGTCCATGGAATTGGTCCAGTAATCAATAATCTTAGCACCGGTAACCGGGTCCTTGGAATCCACGGATACGGAGAATAGCTGGGACGGTTTTAAGAAGTTGGACTTTTTCGGATCTTTGGAGGGCCATGTGGTTAAGTCTAATTCCATATCTTCCGGAGCCGCATTGGTAAACGCCGCATACTGGTTTGACCAGCAGAACGCCACCCATGACATGGTTTCCGGGCTGGAGCCGTAGATCAGGGGATCCTGCTCGATGGAACCCGGTGTCAGTTCTGCGAATACGCTCGGTTCAATGTACCAGCCTTCCTTTACGCCATCCTCATATACCTTATAAAATGGAACGAATTCGTCAGCGCTGTCTACGCCCAGTTTTCCTTCGTCAAAGAGCACATGGCCGTCATAGCCGCGGATCATGGCCTGTAAGATTTCCTGGGATACACCGTAAGCCATGTTGGTCTTGCAGCCGGTCTTTTCGTAGATTTCCTTGCTGACCGCTACAAATTCATCCAGCGTCATATTGTCTTTAATTTCCACTCCCGCCTGGTCGGTGATCGTCTTGTTATAGACCATGGCCGGCGCATTGATTCCGATTGCGATGGAGTAGACCTTTCCGTCAACCGAACCGGAATTTATGATATCCTGGCTGCAGTTGTCCACGTTCAGGGTTCCATCTTCGATATAAGGAGTCAGATCAACCAGAAGGTTATTGGTAACGTACTGGTCTAAGTAAGCGTAATCCATCTGAATGACGTCGGGAAGCGAATGGCCTGCTGCCGCGGTCGCCAGCTTGTTCCAGTAATCCGACCACTCGGAGAACTGACCGTCGAATGCCACGCCCGGATTCAGTTCTGAATATTTGTCAAGCGCAGCCTGTGTTCTCTCATTTCTCGTCTGGTTGCCCCACCAGGCCACCGTTAAGGACGCATCGCCGGAAGCCGCTGCCGTCGTATTTTCAGCCGCCGCACCTGCGGTTGTCTGGGAATCAGCTCCCGTTGTGCTTCCGCTTTCCGCCGCACCGCCGCCGCAGGCCGCCAGGGATACCGCCGCCATGGAAGCGGCCAGGACTACTGCAAGTTTCTTTTTCATTTTCATATCCTCCTGTCTCAATTCTTTTCTTTAAACGGTGTTGTTCTTCCGTTTCGTTTGTAAGCTTATTATAAACCGGTTTCTTCCGATACCGGTATAAATAAAACCGACTTCCTTTTAGAAAAAACCGACTTTCCTCTCTGAAATCTTGAGTTTGCAGCCCAATTATTATATACTGGCCATGTACCATTTGTAACCATGTTTTTCCGGTTCAACAGAATCCTTAATATAGAAAGAAGCAGGGCAATTTCCATGAAAAAGCGTGCAGAAGCCATTCAAATAAAGTTCCTTACCTTATTCAAAAACCTCTCCCTGAGATGGAAGATTTTCTTTATTGTGCTGTTAAACGTGGTCTCCCTCCTGCTGTTTTCCTTCATCGGCTTTACCATACTTTCAAAGACCTACAACGAACTGCTGTACCGGTCCATCGCAGGTAATCTGAGTTTTTCAGCAAATACCATTTCTACAAATTTAAAGGATGTGGAGCGCCTGTCGTCCATTATCCTGTCGACATCGTCGATTCAGACTTCCCTCTCTGCGATCCATGAGTCGGAGGATGCCGTGGTCCGCTCCAATGCCAACAGAAGCATTAACACCGCCCTTTCATCCTATTATGAGACCTTCCGTCAGAACGGAGTCTCCTATATCGTCCTGTTTAACGACAACTTTTCCAACGCAACCAACTGGGCCGCCTACGAAAAGACTGACCGGGAATTTATCGATCATGCCCTGCAAAACGCGGAGCTGGGAGACGGTGCGGTCAGCTGGACCACAGGAGGCGGCAGCACTTCCGGCCTTTTTCTGGGGAGAAATATCAGGAAAATCGAAGGCCTCGATTTTTCCACCATCGGAAGGCTCCTGATCTATGTGGATACCGACAGACTGATTAACACCATCAACCGTTCTTTTCAGACCTTCGATACCGGATACTACATCCTGGCAGACGGCCCGGATACCATCTACGCCTCCTCCGGGCTCTCCAAAGACCTGGTAAACCGGACGCTCCTGCTGGAGGATGATACCTACCAGACGCTGCAGGCGGACAATCACACCTATTTCGCAGTCAGCAGTAAGATTCCTTATTACGACTGGCGCTATATCAGCCTGATTCCGTTTGACTCCATCATCCACTCCATCGGACGTTCGGCGAAGATCATTCTCGGCATCATGGTACTCGGCATTCTGACTGCCCTCGTTTTGACCCAGTGGCTGATTTACTCTATCCTGCGCCATTTCAACGCTCTGATCGTCAAGATGGACGTCTTCAGTAAGAATGAACTCACGCTGGAGCAGTCCGCCTACGATTACAGTACCCGCAATGATGAGGTCGGACGTCTCCATCAGCGTTTTGACCGGATGGCAACCAGGATACGAACTCTGGTGGACACCAATTACAAAAATGAACTGCTGCGCAAGGAGGCCCAGATCAAGGCGCTGGAGTCCCAGATCAACCCTCATTTCCTCTATAACACGCTGGAATCCATTAACTGGAGGGCAAAGGCGTCCAAAAATGCGGAAATATCCATGATGGCGGAATCGCTGGGGACACTGCTCCGCTCCACACTCAGCAATCACGAGTCCCTGGTGGAGCTGGACTATGAGCTGGAACTGGTGCGCGCCTACATTACCATACAGAAAATACGGTTCGAGGACCGCTTGGACTTCCTCTCCCTGGTGGATGACGATCTGCATCATATCCTGATGCCTCCGCTCACCATACAGCCGCTCATAGAAAACGCCATCCGCTACGGCATGGAGGAGATGACGGAAACCTGTCACATAGAGCTTCTGGTGCGCCACGAGAGCGATCAGGTGTTAATCCGGGTAAAAAACAACGGTTCTGTTTTCGAGGATCATCTTCTCGAAAAATTAAAAAGCCGGGAAAAACAGCCGAACGGCTTCGGCATCGGTCTCATGAACATTGACCAGCGCATCCGCCTGCTGTTTGGCGACGCATACGGTCTGGAACTTAACAATGAAGACGACTGTGCCACCGCCGATATCCATATTCCATTTCAAGTCAAGGAGAATTGATACTATGCTGAAACTGATCATTGCAGACGATGAGCGCATCATCCGGGAAACCATATCCACAATCATAGACTGGAGCCAGTACGGGATTGAACTGGCCGGTCTCTGCTCCAACGGAATCGAAGCGTACGACATGATCTTAGATGAATCGCCGGATCTGGTTATCACGGATATCCGTATGCCCGGCATGAACGGACTGGAGCTGATCGGCCGGATCTGCGAGACGGATCTTGACACGCAGTTCATCCTTCTCTCCGGCTACGGGGAATTTGAATACGCCAAGCAGGCCATGAAATACGGAGTCCGCCACTATCTTTTAAAGCCCTGCAATGAACAGCAGATCATTGACGCCGTAAAAGAAAGTGTCAGTGACTGCTACGCCAAACGCCAGGCGCGCAGGATTCTGGACTCCCAGTTCAGTCAGGCGGACAGCATCCGCCACAATGTGGTCTCCAGTATCATCAACGACGCCCTCTATCTGGAAAAGCCGCTGGAGGAGATCATTCCGACCTATGAACCTTACATGGACTTTTACTTTACCCCCTACCGCCTGTTTTACATTTACTATCTGGAACAGGAAAATCTGGAAGAATTTCTGGGACTCTTAAATGCGTTTGCCCGGAATTCCCTTCCGCAGGTCAGCATCTACGGAATCTACGTGAGAAACACCTTCCTGATCTTCTGTCAGGATATTTCCTTTGACTTCGACCAGCTGGAGGCAAAGCTTGACAGCGTCAGCCTGGAAGGCCAGCACACCAGCCTGGAGCTTCATATGGAGACGTACTCCGATTTAAAAGGCCTGTTCGCCATTGTGCTCGAAAAAATCCGCAGATTCAGCACCTTTTACTTCGTAAATAACGATCACGCCTTATGTACCTGCAACTATACCGCAATCACCCAGGAGACGGAAAACTACTGCCGCGCCATTTCCGAAGGGGATGCTGCCGCCATGAGCGGGCTTATGGAGCTGATCTCCGATATCATGGACATCCGGTTCCTCAAACAGCTGTCCGGCAGTATGTTTTTAAAAATCACCCTCGGCAATCCGAATATCTCCGGCTCCGGCCTCACGGAGTGGCTGATGCAGGCCGAGGGGGAGACGGATCTTTCCGCGCTGAAGGAATCCGTCTTTCAAAAGCTTACAGAAGTGGTGGAAAGCGGCTCCAGAACGGAGACCGTCAGCAGCATGACGCGGCAGATTTTTACGTATATCAAGGAAAATCTGGAGAATCCCAATCTGACGCTAAAGTACATTGCCGAACAGCATTTGTACATGAATGTGGATTATGTATCCAGAAAATTCCAGAAGGAGACTGGAATACGCTTTTCTGATTACCTGACCAATGAGCGGATTCAAAAGGCAAAGGAATATATCGAAACCGATGGAATGGACCGGATTTCGGACATTGCCGAGCGGGTCGGCTTCGGCAACAATCCACAGTATTTTTCCCAGCTTTTCAAGAAAAAGACCGGGATGGCGCCCAGCGCCTACATCACCGGTCTGCGGGGACCATCCGGGATGTCCGGACAGAAGGAGGAATTTTAAGATGCAGATTCAGTTTCAGCCATTTACCCACAGCACGGACACAGGCCGTCTTCCGGAGGATTCGGAACGGCTCGCCATACCGGAACTGTCTGACGGCTTTGACAGAGAGCTCTCCTCTCTGGCCGACGGCGTCGCGGGCAGTATGACTCCCGTCAGCTATTATTCGGACCGGGTGCCCTGCGGACTGTACGCCATACATATTTCGCTGACCGCCGTGGAAGAGGCAGAGCAGATTTTTCTCTTCACCGGAAGAAAACTTTTGCGGGATATCATCTCCTTAAAGAAGGGGGAACGGTACGAGCGTACCTTTTACCAGTCCATAGCCGGGATTATTCCGCGCTATCACGAAGAGTATTATCCTGCAGAACACCTCTTCGTCACGCTCTGCACCCCCACGCCCGGTGCTGTTAAGATCGACGGCTGCCATGCAGAAACGGCCGGCCCTGTGACGACAGTCTATCTCTGCGGGGATTCCACAGTCACAGACCAGGCCGCGGAAATCCCTTATCTTCCGGGAGCCTGCTATGCCTCCTGGGGCCAGGCGCTTCCGGCGTTCCTAGAAGGCAGAACAGCCGTGGAAAACCAGGCGCACTGCGGGCTGACGACCGAAACCTTCCGCCAGGAAGGCCATATGGACATCGTAAAGCGATTTCTCCGTCCGGGTGACTTCTGCCTGTTCCAGTTCGGCCATAATGACCAGAAGCTTCCCCATCTGCTGGCCCACAGGGAATACCCCGTCAATCTGCGAAGATACGTGGAAGAAGTCCGGGCCCTGGGCGGAATTCCGGTGCTGGCAACCTCTCTGGGACGCAACATCTGGAATGCGGACGGCACCTACCACGAGCTTCTGGCCGAACACGTTCAGGCGGTAAAGGACGTGGCGGCCGCCACGAATACCCCGGTCATTGACTTACATGAATTTTCGGTACAATTTTATAAAAAAACCGGGATGGAACGCTCCTGCGGATACTTCCATCCCGGGGATTACACCCACACCAACGAGTATGGGGCATATCTCTTTGCTTCCTTTATCGCAGCAGAGCTTAACCGGCTGTTTCCTGAGACTTTCCACGTCACCCCGGGACGGACGGACTTTACGCCGCCCGCCAGTCTCTGGGAGGAGCTTGAAAACCGGAACAACAGGGCCGGCGGTCAGGAACAGAGGGAACAGTTTGACGCCATGGAAAAATCCACAGCCGCACTGCTGAAAGCATTGGAGGAGGCAGAAAAGCCTTACACGGATACGCTCTGACTCTTCCTCCGGTTTTTGCCGGCTTTGCCTTATTCCATTGCCAACTGGTTCCTCAGAAAACTCAAAACAGATGTTTGTAAATCGGACAGTGCTTCTTTCTCGATCGGATAATGGGATCCATTCTGAAGCACTGTTTTTGTCACCGGTATCTTCTCAATCTGATTAAGAAAATCGTCACTTAAGAACTGCGGCGTCCAACCGTCCTTTTCCGGCTGAGTCAGAAGAATCGGACAAACCGAGAAGTCTTTCGGCTCCACCTCCGGTTTATACGTTATATAACTGTGCAGAAATTCCATTGTAACCCGGTTCCCTGCCGAAGTTCTGTCCGCCATCATAATATCCAGGCATTTTCTGTCATTGACAAGGGCCTTCATCTTTGACGGGATACTCATTTTGATTCTGAATCCGGAGAAACCGGCCGCACAGGCCAGCTTTGCAAGAATTGCTCCCGCATGCCCCCAAAAGGGGTTACTGGCTGTAGTGATCTGAACCGGCTTTTGGCGCTGGTCAAGGAATGTCATTCCAATAATGCCTCTTACCCTGCCGTTTTTCGCTGCTATATGGTAAGTTTCCATGCCTCCTGCTGATAACCCGTACAGAAAGACAGGGCGGTCATCCTTTTTCAGTTCTTCCTCGACCAGATCGCTTCCGCACTGCACCCAGTCTGCATAGGTAATCCGCATTTTGGGGTTGACCTCTGTCACCCCGTAAGTTGGCATATCCACGGATATCGTCTCAAACCCCTCTTTTGCCAGCGGACCCCCGATGATCAGAGAAATCTGCCTCCCGTTTGTTCCGACTCCATGAAAACAGATCATTTTCGCCTCCGCATCCGGATTACGAAACGTATCCAGATGGACCTTATTTCCTTTCCAGTTCCACAGCTCCTCAGCCGGCTGATACTCCCCACGAAAATGATATTCCAGCGGTAAAAATTTCTCAATCTCTTTCCAGGCTTTTTGATTGTTATAGGTCATTCCAATTTCCTCCGTTTCCATCTTATCTGACAGAAATTCTATTCTAAACGGAGGATTTTGGCATTAACAAATGTTAAAACAGCCTCAGCCGTTATCCCTGAGATTACGGCGCAGTCTGCTTAAGGATTCCTTTTTTATTCCAAGATAAGACGCGATCACATTTTGGGGAACCCGCTCTAAAAGATCTCTGTAATCTTCCCGAAACTGAAGATACCGTTCCATCGCCTGCATATTCTGCAGGCTGTATTCGCGGCGCATCTTGTATATAACGGTCTGTTCCAGCATTCCTGCGTAACTCACCAGGGCCGCCTTGTCAGAGTAAATGATTTCCTTCATTTTTTTCGCTTCAAAGCGAAGGCTTTTTAAGTTCTCCAATGCCTCAAAAACCTCCAGACTCTCCGGCAAAAAAAGGCTTTCCCCTACCGCAAATTCCTCTTCCCGAATAAACATTTTTGTTATATCGTTGCCCTCGCTGTCGATATAATAGCTTCTTGCAATCCCTTCTGTAATCAAATAGAGGTACTTCTGCTCCACGCCAATCTCCTGTATGGCTGCACCGGCCGGAAAATGCACTTCCCGGGCAAGCTTTACCATCTGATCAATCGTCTCGGGTTTGGGAGCGCACCCGCTTGTCTTAAAAACCTTTTCTATTGTGTATCTCTTTTCGGCTTCTGTCATTCTCACAGCTCCAGTCTTTTCTAATAAACAGGAAAACAGCCAGTCCGGACAGTGGGGACCAGCATGGAATTTTGGGGGTATTAAACTTAATAGAATTATAACAGATATCCTGTCAATAAGGGAACTGTTATTTCCCAAACATTTTAGGATGCAGCCAAATGCCCTCGCAAATTTGTTATAATAATGTATCACGCAAATTTAAGTGCAGGAGGTAATTCAATGAAAAAAACTAAATTGATAAGGGGAAATGCAAAGCGGGTGATTGCAGTAGCATCAGCTTTCATGATGACTTGCAGCACAGTGGCCGGGAATCCTGTTAACCATGCGGCAGCTGCATATGCAAAGGAGGCCGATACTGCAAAAGAGGAAGAAAATTCATCCTGGAAGGAGAATGCTGCATCTGATACAGAGAAAAGTGACACTGAAGGAACTATGTCTGCTGAAGATGCGGATGAAAGCAGAGCCGATGACGAATCCGGGAAGGGCGACGATGGGATTGCTTCCGAGGAATCAAAGGAAACCGATGACGGGATTAATTCTGACGAATCCAAGGAGACCGATGATGGGATTGCTTCTGACGAATCCAAGGAGACCGATGATGGGATTACCTCTGACGAATCCAAGGAGGCCGACGATGGGATTGTTTCTGACGAATCCGAGGAAACCAATAATAGCGAAGAAGCTGATGAGAGTCAGGCAGCAGACGGATCAGGAGCCACTGACGAGTCAGAGGAGAACGGAGAGACAGGAGCCGCAGAGGAATCTGAGGGCACAGATGAGAGCAATGCCTCCGATGAGCCGGAAACTCCCAAGGGCCTGGTAGAAGCAAACAGACTGGCAGCCGTAATGGCAGTGGATCCTGATTCCTGGTATGTAGAACTCGACAGCTGCATCTGCAGGGACGATCGCTATTATGTGGTGGATGAGACTACGCAAGAAGAAACCATGCTGAAAAAACAATACATAGAGGTGGAAAAGGACGGCGAATCTTTCATTATCTATGTAGACGGTAATGGTGTGATGGTCAAGAGTAAATGGCTGGAGACAGAAGACGGACACTTCCGTTTTGTCAACAACAAAGGAAAAGTGATCAGGAACAAAGAGGGAAAGGAAGCCGGTAAGTTTTACGGTAACTTTGATGATATGGGGTATTGGACTCCCGTGCCCAATACATTTTTTGAATCCCAACTGGATGACGGTACCAGTGTGATAAAGTATTCGGGTGAAGATGGAGGGGTATCAGGAAAGAAGAAGGATGACATCCAGAAGTACTACTGTTTCCAGACAACGGATGACGGAATACTCTGCAGCCTGATACCAGCTGAAGGCATATCCGGCGCAGAAGCCGTAACCGACACCTGGGTTGTGGATCTGTGGATCGATGCAGACGGCTATTTGACTGTTGACAAGGAAAACCAGCTGATCGGAGACAAGTACTACAACTTTACTGGAGAAGGCCATTCTTCCCGGTCTGTCAATACCTTCATACGGACGGAAGATGGGACAATCTTATGTTATCTCGACGAGGCCGGAGAGAAAGTAAGGGAGCAGTTTGAGTCAGACAGCGAACATACGTATTATTTCGACGAGAATGGTGATCTGGCAGTACGTCAGTGGATAGAAAAAAGCGGAAACTTCCGCTATGTGGACGGCAAAGGCCGCATGATTGTGAATGCCACAAAGCTAGTCGCCGGATTTTACGGCCATTTTGACGGAGAAGGTTACTGGACTGCGATCGAAGATGAATTTTTTGAGGATAAACTGGACGATGGGACTCCTGTAACAAAGTATTCGGGCAAAGAAGGAGAAGTCGCCGGAATTGGCAAAAAGCCAGACCGCAGGTACTACTGCTTTGTAACAGGTACGGACAACAGGATCAGCTGCCGTCTGCTCTCCGCAGATGAAACGTCCATGAGCGAGACGGTAAAGAATGTCTGGATCGACGATATGTGGGTAAACGAGGACAGCATTCTCACCATCGACGTGAGGGAGCAGCAGATCGACGGCAAATATTACAATTTTGATGCAGCAGGCCATGGCAGTCTGATTACCAGCGCCTTCATCCATGATGGGGATGGGAACAATCTGTACTATGTGGATGACGCCGGGGAGAAAGTGACCGGTAAGGCAGAATATCCGATTGAGGACAACTATTACCGTTTTTCTGAAGACGGCAGGGTCACTCTGATCACCAATTCTTTTATCCATGATACGAATGGCAATAACCTGTATTATGTGGATGAGAATGGAGATAAATTAACCGGATTAAGAGAGCATCCGCTTGGAGAGAAGTATTACAACTCCGATGCCGATGGCCGTATCGAGCTGATCGTCAATTCCTTCATCCATGATGAGAATGGAAACATCCTGTGTTATGTCAATGCAGATGGAATAAAAGTGACCGATACGAAAGAACAGTTAGCCGGAGATAAATATTACAACTTTGATGAAGATGGAAACGGTACTCTGATCATCAATGCCTTTATCCATGATACGAATGGCAATAACCTGTATTATGTGGATGAGAACGGTGATAAGCTGACGGGCTTAAGAGAATACCAGATTGGAGATGTATACTATAACGTCAGCACAGACGGCCTCCTGGAACTGATCGTCAACGCCTTTATCCATGACGCGGATCAGAATATCCTGTGCTACGTCGGCGCAGACGGGATGAAAGTGACCGGAGTGAGGGAACAGCTTGTTGACGGCAGATACTATAGCCTTGACAAAGATGGCAAAGTCACCCTGATCACCAGTGCCTTTATCCATAATGCAGCCGGTGAGAATCTGTATTATGTCGATGAGGCCGGAGATAAGGTAACTGGGAAAGACGAGTATTTGATCGAAGGGAACTACTACAGCTTTGACGCGGAAGGCCTCTGCCGCATGATCACCAATTCCTTTATCCATGACACTGCCGGTAACCTTTTATATTATGTCGATGATACAGGTTCTGTCATAACCGGTAAACAGGACTATCCGATAGAAACCAAATACTATAACATTGCTGATGACGGGAAAGTCACTCTGATCAAAAACGCCATGATACATGATCAGAATGGAAAGATCCTGTGTTATGTCAATGAGTCTGGGGAAAAAGCAGCCAACCGCTTCGTAACGGTTGACGGCCGAACCATTTATTTTGGAGCAGACGGAGCACAGGTATTCCGCCAGTGGATCGAATCAGACGGGAAATTCCGCTATGTGGACGGGAAAGGCTATATGATCGTGAACGCGGTTAAGGCGGCAGGCGGATTCTATGGCCGCTATGACGGAGAAGGCTATTGGACCGCAATCTCCAATACATTTTTCGAAGATAAACTGGATAATGGGGAACCTGTTACGAAATATGCAGGCAAAGAGGGAGCCATCGCAGGAATCGGTGAAAAACCCAATACCCGCCATTATTGTTTTGAAACCGGCCAGGATAACACCATACACTGCCGTCTGCTTTCCGCAGACGGAGGTTCCGTTACGGATGATCCGGTAGCAAATGTATGGATCGGCGATCTGTGGGTCAATGAAGACGGCAATTTAAGTATGAATGTAAGCGCACAGCAGATCGATGGCAGATATTACAGCTTTGATGAAAACGGCCACGGCACCCTTATTACCAATGCTGTTATCCAGAGCCCGGATGGGGAGGGCTTGTGTTACGTCAACGAGTCCGGTGAGAAAGCAGTCAACCGTTTTGTGACGTTCGAAGGCCATACCCTTTATTTCGGAAGTGACGGCGCACAGGTATTCCGTCAGTGGATCGAGATCAACGGAAAATTCCGCTATGTGAACAACAAGGGCTATATGCTCGTGAATACGAAAAAGGCAGTCGCCGGATTTTACGGCAGTTTTGACGGAGAAGGCTATTGGACCGCGATAGAAAATACATTCTTCGAAGGGGATGTAAACGGTGAACTTGTGACGAAATATTCCGGTAATGAAGGAAAGATTGCAGGCATCGGAGATAAAGAAAACCGACAGGAGTACTGCTTCCTGAAAGAAACGGATGGGAAACTGAAATGCTGCTTAAGCGCGGCTGACGGGGATTACCTGACAGAGGAGGCCGTAAAGAACACCTGGATCAACGACATGTGGGTGAACGAAAGCGGATATCTGGTAATAAATGCAGACGCTCCGGTTCATGGCGTGTATTATCATTTTGATGCCAATGGCCACGGCACGCTGATCACCTATAAGGTTTCCTATATACTGGACGGCGGGATCAACAGCGGGAATAACCCATTGCACTACACCGGGGCCATGGACACAGTGATCCTCAAGATGCCTTCCAGACCGGGCTACTCGTTTGACGGCTGGTATACGGACAGCAGCTACACTGACAGGATCACAGAGATCACATCCAAGAGCCATGGGAATCTGACTCTGTATGCAAAATGGAGAAGGATCTACGAAGACAACAGCAGCGACAATAATGAAGAGTCTGCCACCAGTACCACTACGAACAATAACAATAATCCAACTGTCGTCACACCGCCAGTCACAGTCACGGTTGGGGAAGACAAAAAGGTAACCCTGCAGACCGGCGGGACTACGGTAGCCGCATCGGCTACGCAGACTGCAGAAGGCAGCGTAAGCGGCAATACCATTGTTTCCACCACGGAAACTGCTTCTGTTACCGTGGCAGAAGGTCAGGTGGCTGATGTGGCTACGGTCGCAGTCAGCGCAGATGGCTCTGCAAGAGCACTGCTGGCGTCTCCGGCACTGGGGGCAACGGTTCAGCAGCAGACCGTCACCGTACAGGGCGTGCCTGTAACTCAGAATGTAGTAGTCTATGCAGACGGCACACAGGTGACCCAGAAATCCGGCGCAGAAGAGCTGGAAGGCTTTGCAGAGGCTGTTACTTCGACTGAGAAGGCCATCCAGAGCGGAACACAGACCCTTGCAGCCGCGTACAATGATAAGGTCAGCATTGATCTGCAGCAGTATAAACAGGTCGGTGCAGCCGTCACCTATGCGGTGACTTCCGGAATAAACGGCGCAGTTCCTCAGGTACAGATGGAGCAGACCAGCTTTGCGCCGGGCCAGGAAGTGGCGGCACTGATCACAGATGCCAATGGTAATGTAACAGCAGTCACCATCATCGTAGGCGCCAATGGAATCATCCAGTATCAGATTCCAGGCGTAAACTGCATCGTCAGATTTATGTGTAAGATTTGATAAACCGATCGTTTGAATATCATGACTATGGGGCGCCGCAGATGCGGCGCCCCATAAATTTGCATGAAATGTATGACTCTAGCTTCCCGATTCACAGATAATATCTGAAAACCGTTCCTTCACAAGTGTCTTTAAATCCGCCAGTGTCTCCACCGCGTTAATGTCATTCCTCAGCTTTGCCGAGTGCGGCAGTCCCGCCGTATACCATGCCATGTGTTTGCGCATCTCCCGGATTCCCAAATACTCTCCTTTGTATTCCACCGACATCTCTGCGTGGCGCAGAACCATGTTCTGAAGCTCTTCCATGGAAGGCGGAGGAAGCAGCTCTCCCGTCTCCAGATAATGAATCGTTCTCGAGAAGATCCACGGATTGCCCTTTGCTCCTCTGGCAATCATAATTCCGTCACATCCCGTCTCGTCCAACAGCGCCTTCGCATCCTCGGGTGCAAAGACGTCCCCGTTGCCGATGACCGGTATCTTCACGGCTTCTTTTACTCTGCGGATAATATCCCAGTCCGCAGTTCCGGAGTAATACTGCTCTCTCGTCCTGCCGTGAACTGCAACCGCGGCCACGCCGCAGCTCTCAGCCATTTTGGCAAATTCCACCGCGTTTACGTCGCTGTCAGTAAAACCCTTGCGAAACTTTACAGTCACAGGCTTTTTCACCGCCTTCACCATGGCGCCAAGAACCGCTTCCGCCAGCCTGGGATTCTTCATCATCGCTGAACCCTCGCCGTTATTCACAATCTTCGGCACCGGACAGCCCATGTTGACATCGATGATATCAAAGGGCCCCGGCTCAATGAGCTTCGCAATATCTGCCATAATTTCCGGATCGGAGCCGAACAGCTGAACCGAAACCGGACGTTCTCTCTCTTCCACCTCAAGGAGCGCCTTCGTATTCCTGTTTTTGTAAAGAATCGCCTTCGCACTCACCATCTCTGTCACCACCATGCCGCATCCCTGCTCCTTGCAGAGAACGCGAAATGGCAGGTCGGTTACCCCTGCCATCGGCGCCAGAATCAGATTATTCTCCAGTGTTACATTCCCTATCTTAAGCTTCACGATTCCTCTTCCTCATCAATCTCTTCTCCCAGATAAAAAACCCGGTAATACATCTCCAGGGCTTCCAGAAGCTCTCTCTTTTCCATCTGATACTGCTTGATCTTCAGCACACTTCCTATCTCATCAAACAGATAATCCGACTCCTCCGCCGTCACCTTAAATTCCAGAGTGCCGTCCTCTTCAAATTCCAGAGTCAGGATTCCGCCCACATCTTCTGTATACAATACACACATAATTTGAAGCTCCTGCCGTATGTTCTCAGGCAGGTTGGAAAACTGTTCATTAAAATAATATTTCTGTTCATAGGAATTGGCTCCGCACAGTACAATGCGGTCCTGTTTTTCTTCTATCATCAAACTACCGTTCCTTCTATACATAATTTATCGTAACGGTAGTATATCACAGGACAGAATAATTGACAATAGCGCCTAAAAATCCGTCGTACACCGTTTCACCAGCCTGCACGGCACCTGGCTCTTCTGCGCCGCCTGTTTCTCTTCTCCCCGCAGGACCGCCATCATCTGATCCGTGGTGATGGCGCAGAGTTCCTCCACCTTATTATCAATGGAAGAGAGCTCGGGATCGCAGCAGATGGAAAGCGCGGAATTATTAAAGCCCGTAATGCAGAGTTCCCCGGGAATCTTTAACAGCTTGGCATTGGCATATTTGATCGCCCCCACGGCCAGACCGTCGTCTGTGGCCAGCACACTGTCAAACTTCAAATCCCGCCTCTCTAAAAGAATGTCTCTCACCGAGTGGATCCGGTTCTTCACATACAGTTTTAAATCCCCCAGCACCGGAAGGCCATGGTCCTTTAAGGCCGCCTCATATCCTGCCAGCTTCTGGTTCGCACTGTAGGAATGGGAATCACACAGAAACAAAATCCGTTTTCTCCCAGCCTCAATCATCTGTGAAGTCACATCATAGGTGGCACCGTAATCATCGCTGAACGCACAATATACATTTTCTCCCTTAATATAACCGTTGATCATAAACACAGGAACCGTCTTCGCCGCATTCCGCACGTAATCGGCCTTCCTGTCGTCTCCTCCCTCGCCCGCATACGTCGATCCCACCAGAATCAGCGCGTCGATCCGCTTATTTAACAGAAGACTCACATACTTTTCCTTATTCGCCTGTTCAAAGCCGCTGCAGCAAAGAATACAGTCGTATCCGTACTCATGCAGACGGCCTTCCAGATGAAACGCAGCCGACGCCATATAGGAATCCGAGACATCCGGGCAAATAATCCCGATGGTCTTCATGGAGTCCAGCCCCAGGCCGCGTGCGAACACGTTCGGTGTGTAACCGTTCTCCTCCATGATGGCGCGGACCCTCTGTTTTGTCTTCTCACTGACACGCGGACTGTCGTTCACCACCCGCGATACGGTGGCAATGGACACCCCTGCAAGTTCTGCTATATCGTATATATTCATTCTGCTCCCTCTCTCACCTGCGATTCCTGTTTCGCAAACAGCGTAAGCGCTTACACTTTTACTTACATTATATCTGATCGTCTGGCTAAAAGCAACTGCTTTCCATTGTTTTTTTCTGGTATTCACACGACCGTCCGTTACTATTTTTCATATATTTTACAGCGTTGTACAAAAAAAATTTATTCTTTTTTCTTTCCCTATTGACGAAGCGGCAAAAATGGTGTATGGTTTATGTAAGTACTTACATTCCGTAGTTGCAGAAAGGAAAAACGATTATGCAGGACTTTATTAAAATTCACTCCGGAGATAACGTGGCAGTCGCCTTAAAGCCTCTGGCCTCCGGAACGACCGTGACAACAGGCGATCAGACAATCACTCTCATCTCCGATATCCCTCAGGGGCACAAGTTCGCCTTAACCGACATCGCAGAGGGAGCTTCCGTTATAAAATACGGCTGCGCCATCGGACTGGCGAAGGAGCCGATTTTAAAAGGGAGCTGGATCCACACCCATAATCTAAAGACCGGACTGGGCGATTTGCTCACCTACTCCTACAAGAAACAGGATACGACCGTCGCTCCGGCAGAGGAACGGTTCTTTCAGGGTTACCGCCGGCCGAACGGAAAAGTCGGTGTCCGCAACGAGATCTGGATCATTCCAACCGTAGGCTGTGTCAATAATGTGGCTCAGGCCATCGAGCGCCAGGCTAAGAGCCTGATCAGCGGAACGGTTGAGGATGTAGCAGCGTTTCCGCACCCCTACGGCTGTTCCCAGATGGGTGACGATCAGGAACATACCAGAACCATTCTGGCTGATCTCATCAATCATCCCAATGCCGGCGGCGTCCTCGTTCTCGGCCTGGGATGTGAAAACAGCAACATCACGGAATTGAAACGATATATCGGAGAATACGATGAGCGCCGCGTCAAGTTCCTTGTTGCACAGGAATCTGACGATGAGATTGCCGATTCCCTGGAACTGATCCGCGAGCTGAATGACTATGCCGGCAGCTTTGAACGGGAACCGGTCAGCTGCAGCGAACTCATTATCGGTATGAAATGCGGCGGCTCCGACGGCCTCTCCGGCATCACAGCCAACCCTGCCGTCGGCGCCTTTTCAGACATGCTGGTCGGCGCAGGCGGAACCACGATTCTGACCGAGGTTCCAGAGATGTTCGGTGCGGAGACACTGCTCATGAACCGGTGCATCGATGAAAAGACCTTTGAAAAAACGGTTCATCTGATCAATGACTTTAAAAACTATTTTACCAGCCACAATCAGACAATCTATGAGAACCCGTCTCCGGGCAATAAAAAAGGCGGAATCTCTACCCTGGAGGACAAGTCGCTGGGATGCGTCCAAAAATCAGGAAGCGCTCCGGTCATGGACGTCTTAATGTATGGAGAACCCGTTCACACAAAGGGCTTAAACCTCTTAAGCGCCCCCGGAAACGATCTGGTCGCCTCCACCGCTCTGGCCGCCTCCGGCGCCCACATTGTTCTCTTTACCACAGGACGCGGAACACCGTTTGCCTGTCCGGTTCCGACCATGAAGATATCGACCAATACAGCTCTCAGCACAAAAAAGAGCAACTGGATCGATTTCAACTGCGGCCGACTGGCAGAAGATACGGATATGGATACCTTAAAGAATGACTTCTTCGATTTTGTCCTGGAGGTTGCCTCCGGAAAGAAAGTGAAATCAGAGGAGGCCGGATTCCACGATATGGCTATTTTCAAGCAGGGAGTCACACTGTAAATGCAGGCTGCTGTTTACAGCCGGCATCCCGCAGCTGCAGACAGCAACCCAATAGAAATCATATAAAGGAGAGTATTTCAAATGGAAAAGTTATGTTATGAGACACTGGAAAAGCAGGGCTACGACGGATATTTATTAAAGGATGCGCCGGAACGCGTGCTGCAGTTCGGAGAAGGCAACTTCTTACGCGCCTTCGTGGACTACTTTATCGATATGATGAACGAAAAAGCTGATTTTAATTCCAAAGTTGTTTTATGCCAGCCCATCGCCCCCGGACTTGCCGACATGATCAATGAGCAGGAAGGCTTATACACCCTGTTCCTACGCGGCTTTGAAAATGGGAAGAAGGTCAATGACAAGCGGGTGATCTCCTGTGTCAGCAGATGCTTAAATCCATATAAAGACTATGACGCGGTTCTGGCATGTGCCAAGAATCCGGATTTACGCTTCATCGCCTGCAATACAACGGAAGCCGGCATCACCTACGACCCGGCATGCAGCTTCACCGATGTGCCTGCGGACAGCTATCCGGGCAAACTGACTCAGTTCTTGTATAAGAGATTTGAAACATTCGGAAAGGAACCGGGAAAAGGCTTTGTCATTCTCTCCTGCGAGCTGATCGACAACAACGGAAAAGAGCTGGAGAAATGCGTCCTCCAGTATGCCGAAAAGTGGAAATTAGGTGAAGAATTTACCAGCTGGATCAAACAGGAGAATATCTTCTGCTCCACTTTAGTAGACCGTATCGTAACCGGCTATCCGAGAAATGAAGCCGCTTCCATCTGTGAAGAGCTGGGCTACCAGGACAACATCATCGATACCGGAGAAGTCTTTGGCTTCTGGGTCATCGAGGGACCTGAGAGTTTAAAGAAAGAGCTTCCATTTGAGAAGGCCGGCCTTCCGGTACTCATTACCGACGATCACAAACCATACAAGCAGAGAAAGGTCCGCATCTTAAACGGCGCCCACACCTCCTTTGTCTTAGGCGCATACTTAGCAGGCCAGGATATCGTCCGGGACTGTATGGAAGATGAAGTGATCTGCGGTTTTATGAACAAAACCATTTACGATGAGATCATCCCCACTCTGACACTTCCCAGGGAAGAGCTGATGAGTTTTGCCGCTTCCGTCACGGAGCGCTTTAAGAATCCATTCATCGACCACGCGCTGTTAGCGATTTCCTTAAACTCCACCTCCAAGTGGAAAGCGCGCGTTATGCCTTCCTTAAAGGGGTATATCGCCAACACGGGCAGGCTTCCCGAATGCATCACCGCCTCCTTTGCCTTCTACATTGCGTTCTACCGCGGAACGGAGCTCACCGAGGAAGGGCTGACTGCTGCGAGACCGGCTGGCAATGAGTACACCGTGAAGGATGACCGTCCAATTCTTCAGTTCTACTATGACCACAGGAATGATGACGTGAAGACGCTGGTTCACGCGGTCTGCGTAAATGAAGAGTTCTGGGGCGAGGACTTATCCGCAATCGCCGGATTCGAAGACGCAGTCGCCGGATACGTGGCAGCGATTGAGGAGAAGGGCGCTTACGAAGTAATGAAGAGCTGTCTTGATAAAGAAGCTTAAAAAGGAAGCAGGTCAAATGCACGATACATTTGATCTGCTTTTTTATCCTGTTTTTTATTCTTCCTTATTCTTCCGCACTGATCCAGAACTTGCTCTCCTTTCCCTGCTCCATACTTAGAATCACCTCCCAGCCCTCGAAGCCCCCGTTCAGAAAGAAAATGGGATTTATCTCTGCAGGTTTCCTGTCCAGTTCCAGAAGCACTGATCCCCGTTCTCCTTGAATCCGGTATCTGATCTTTTTTAGTCCGTAATCCACATCATTTCCATGAGTGATTATGGAACAGGATTTTACACCAGTTTCTCTGCCATTCTCTGAATCCTTCAGACGCTCCACTCCTGCCTCATGCTTTCCAACAACAGGGATTACCCAGCGTACCGTTTCTTCACATACTCCTGTCTCAGCACTGATCATAACTCTGGATTCTTCTATTTGATAACGGAATCGATATTCAATTTCCTGCCCGGAAACTGTTCTCTTCTGTGTCCGATCAGTCAAATGCCCAAAAGTCTCCAGGCAGACAACCGTTTCCCCGTCACGGCTCCTGTTCCCGTCAGCCTCCGCAGATACTCTGTCTTCGCTTTTATTTACTATCGTTCTTTTGCTCATAAGCGCGGCGTGTTTAAAGACGGCCCGAAAATCATATGCACTCGATAAATACGGCTTTCCGCATGTCTCTAACCGCATCGTCATAGGTCGGTGGCTGTTCTTTTTTAGGGATAGCTGGCCATTGGTCGGTTCAATCAGAGTGTACTCGACAGTAGATGAAGCCATCATCATTCCCACACTTCTATGCCACAGCATGGTCATCGTTCCACCCGAAGCATGGCCGCCCGGCCTGTATTCAATATCATACGCGGTGACCGTCGCAATAAAACCGCCTCGCGCTATCCGGTATGTGTCAATGACCGGCCAGTATTTTACAGAGTCCAGATGTTCCGATGGCAGCTCCGACGGGGTTACACTCACAGCCCCGAAATCCAGGAGCAGTGCCAGCGCCTTCGCCTTGCAGAATGTATGGTGTACACAGGGCAGTTCTCCATGCTCATAGTAATCAATTCCGCCGTAAAGCAGGCCATCATGAGTACACCGTTTATACAGTTTGAAATTTCGATAGGATGCATCGGAAAAAACTGGTTCCTCATCTCCCAGAAGTCCATAGGCCAATTGGCAGCCATCCGAAGTCCTGCTGCCCCAATAACTCCATTTATAATTTCTGGTCCCCATGGTATTGTCCCAGCCCCCATCAGGATTCATAAATTCGAGATGCACCCATAGCATGTGCTTTACCTTATCCCGTACTATCTTATTTTTCCTGATTGTTCCGTAAGACAGAAGAGAGGCTAGACTTTCTTCTACATTATATCCAATATCCACAGGTCTGCAGCCCTTAGGCGACACATCGTCCCGCGGCTTTCCCTCTCCGAAAAACAGACCTTCCTTTGAAATATATTGCATACAGAAATCCGCCATCTCATCCGAACGTTTCAAATATTTTTCCCGGTGGAAATACATGCCGGTAAGCGCCATCGCTTCTGCGCAGGCGGCATGGTAATTGATATTGACGTCAAACTGCGGCGTAATCGTCTGAAAAACCCACTCCGCAGTCCGATTCAGCCGCGCTTCCCACTTCTCTTTCTCCTGTGCAGTAAGAAGGGAAGCATGAAACTCCAACGCGTGAGTCAATGCAATCACAGAAAAAACAGTAATTCCCATCCAGTCATTCTGGGCATCATTATAATAGCTTCCATCATCACAGAGCAGATTGCCGCTCCATTGAAACAGAAGTTTCGCAGCTTCTAAGTATTTCTTCTCCTTCAGCCTGTCGGCCAGATACATCATCGGATAAATCGCGTCATGACACCGTCCATGAATCATCATACAGGACGGGCAAAAGATTCCTCCGTCAAGCCGCGGATTGTCCTCCTTTTGAAACTGAAGTCTGATCAGCCCGTCACACCAGCTTTTTAACAATTCCAGATACTCATTTTCTACATTCATACCTCTTCTCCCTCTTTATATCGAAATGATAAGTTTGCCCGTTTAACTCCATATTAAATCCGGATTTATCAACAGACAAACCTCGAAGGTTCGCATGTTTTCCCGCTTTCACAGGAACCAGCACCGTTGCAAAATATCGTGTTGCTTCCCCTCCCTCCTCACAGAAATCCAGAATCAAAGAGGGACGTTTCTGATCCATCATATCTGAAATCCACCCATGCCGAAAAGATGGTTTCAATTTGCCGTCCCCCACAACGATTAATGAAGGGGCCCCGGAATCCCAAAAGGTCATTGTCTGGCCATCCAGTCTTACCTTTGTATAATTAATCTGAAAATGAAGTTCCACCTGGTCTCCTTTCCCCAGTCCATTAACCTGGTCAATCATTGCCAGGAACGGCTGTTTTTCTGAAAAGCCAGTTATCAGAACTCTCCGGTGGCAGTATTTTTCAAACGTTTGTTCTGATGAAATCCGGTATATCTCCGGATGCAATATATTTTCCAATGACAACTCAGTAACCATTCCATTCCCCTGTCTCCCATAGTTCCATGAAGAAATGTATTCAAATGGCTCTTTTCCATTGACTGTCAGTGTGGTATGGGAAAAAGCCGACTTAAACAACCTCCTCTCAGAAATTTCATTATAGGTAAAACGTCCCGGATCTGCGATCATGTTCCTGCCAAATGCCGTAAAATCAAATCCGCCCGGATCCATATGTGCGTGAGCATTCTGCACTGGCAAACGACAGGCAAAAAACACGCTGACAGCCTCACTGTTCCAGGAATTACGGACACACACCTGGGAAAGAGGCTTAAACCATGCCGCCAATGAAATTCCCATCTTCCCATTATTCATCCCGTTTTCGAATCTCCTCATCAGCTCATCAAACTCTTCCGGCACCGGACAGTCCCATATACACGATAAAAACACCCGGCGCACGGTTTCCGTGCCTGCCAGCTGTACTGCCATCTCTAACAGCTCTGTCCCTCCATACACAAACCAGCCGTACAACACACTCTTTATCGGAGCGTCCGCTGCATCGGAATCCCCCCACGGCACCCCCACCCCCGTAGGCCTGCAGGTGTGGAGTGAGTAAATAAGAACCTCCCGGATTCTATTTTCAAAGTCTTCACTAAAACCGCCGTCCGAGTCCTCTTCCTTTACCACCAGAAGCGAACGAAGCAGCAACACAAGACATTCATTATGATAATGAGGGCAGCCTTCCAGATGCCCCCCACCCGCTGTATACTGCCGCATCAGACAGCGTTCCAGCTCCGTTACGGCTTTCGACTTCCATTCATCTGCCCCCGGCAGATTCTGAAACTTACAGGCTGTAAAAAAAAGTCCGCACATCTCCATCAGGAAGTGGTTATGGTCTGCTTCCGGATAGAGACGTGGACTCACGAATTCCAGCACTTCAGCATGCTCCTTCACGGACTTCCACAGTTCCTTTCTGGTTTCTTCCGTCATATAGGGGGTTCCCCTCAGACACTCCTCGATCAGATACCAGGACAGGAACATGCGAAAGCCCGCTTCCAGGCTACGCCAGGGAGCAGTCTTCTGCTCCCCCGCGTCAAATTTAAAGATCAAATCGGCTGTCCGCGGCACTCCAGAATGTTCCATTGTACCGTATTCCGGGATATCAGGCCTTGGACATTCCTGCACCCAGTTTTTCAACTCTGCTATCACCTTATCGGCATATCGGCCGTCCGCTGTCAGCAGAAATGCCTCTATAAGCGTTTTCCAGTGTCCCATTCGGTTTAGAACAAAGACAGCCTCCCTGTCCTTCTGCGGCGTTGGATTTTCCTTCCACATCGGCGGATTTCCGACAAATACGGGCATTCCTCCGCTTCCCGGAAGGATCATCATCCCATCCAGCGCCAAATCGGCTTCACGAATTATTTTAATTTTCAAATCAGGAATATGTCGATTTATATAGGATGCTGTGTTAATCAGACGTTGATTCATGAAGCTTCCCTGCCTTCCTATATGGCTTTACTCTGCGAGTAACTTTGGTATTTCCTCATTCAGCTGCGCAATTCCATCATCTACAGACACAGCTCCTGTCATAATACTGTCATGTACTTCATTTAAAGCAGTATCGATCTGAACAGTCTTTTCATGGACCGGCATTTCTAAATAAGTGTTTGCCGTATGAAGCGCTTCCCGGCTCTGCTCATCTTGTGGAAATCCCTCCATGGCTGCCAGTTTATCAATAACCGCTTCCGTCTTCACAGCCGGGATAGAACCACTGTCCGCCACGATCTCCGCCCCTTCCGGACCTGCCATAAACTTGATAAACTCCCATGCCTCCTCTTTGTTATCAGACATGGCCGGAACTGCAATTCCTGTTATGGTAGCGATGGTAGATCCCGCTTCCACCCCCTCGGAATGAGGCATCTTCGCAATTCTCCAGTTCGGAATCTCCGTAAATTCTCCGCTTTTGATCTTATTGATAAATCCGGAAATCTGCCACGTTCCCATAATATACATGGCCACATTGCCCTGTGCAAATGCAGATGAATGATGAAGTCCAGTCGTCTTAAGTTCCGCGTAATTATGGCATACCCCATCGTCCTGCTGCTTTAATACCATCTCATAATACGGTTTTAGGAAATCGTAATTTCCATCCACCATTGTCTGTTTCCCATCTGTCAGTCCCAGACATTCCACACAGGATCTCCATGTATGGTAATGCGTCCCGTAAACCTCGTTTCCAGGTGTGATATCTGTCACTTTTCTGGCAAGAGCATCATAATCTGTCCAAGTCATATCATTAGTCGGACACTCCGCTCCGGCTTCCTCAAATAAGTCAGGATTATAGTAGAGCACCCAGAAGTCACTTCGAAACGGCAGCTCATACAGTTTTCCCTCCAGTGTTACTTGGTCAGTAAGTCCGCCGTAACCGGACAGATCGAATCCATCCCGCTCAATATATCCGGTAAGCGGCTCCAGTACTCCTTTTTTTACCAGTGTGGAGTATCCCGGAACGTCCTGGATACACACCATGTCAAATTCTGTGTCCTTTCCAGTCAATTCAATGCTTAAGCTAGTCATATAATCTGTTCCGCCAGCACTTCCCAAATCCACCAGCTCGATCTCTATATCCGGATGCGCAGCCTCAAATGCCTCCGCCATCGTCTTATAATAGAAAACAGAATTTAAATCCCATAACGCCCACTTGAGCAGCGTTTTCTCTTCTCCATTTGTCTGGCTTACCACGTCAGTCACCGTATCCGATGTTTGTTTGTACTCTCCTCCCTGCTCATTATTACTGCAGCCTCCGAGCGCCGATGCTGCAAGAATCCCGGTCATAATCAGACTCAATACTTTTTTCTTATACATGATCCTTTCCCCTCCGTATCTTTTTTCATACCAGCCATTCGCTGTACCTGTATTATATAACCGGCCCCCTCCTGTTTAAATGGAAAAACATTCGAAATGTTTCACTTTTTTACTTTCTTATGTTATACAGTCCGAAAAAGATGTAATTTTTTTTAAAATTAAGCATTTTTTTTGGATTGTATTCAAATTAATCCTGAAATGATGTAGAATTATCTTATTATGATAGGAGGAAGGAATCATGCAAAAAAACAGTCTGTTGAAATCAATCCGCGGCAAAATTACATTTTTCACAGCTGCCCTCACCATCACGCTGACCGTCCTGGCTGTCACCATCTGCTTCTATGCTTTTCAATCCTATCAGAAAAAGATGATGATCCGTTCCTCAGAATTTAATCTTCAGTCTATTGCAGACAACACCTCGGCGGACTTAAACAATATTCTGGCATTTGTAAAGTGGTGCTGCTCCAGCAGTGATGTGGCAGAATACATGGACACCATTCACGGACAGGGTACACTGGGGCAGATATCGTCAAAGAATCCCCGAGTAGCGCAAATGGCATTTGATACATATGACCGAATCTGGGAAGAATATACCCTGCACAATCAATCTAATTACATTAGAAGACTGATCCTGTCCTCTGATAATCCTCTGACTTATATACAGATGTTTTACTCTTCTGTTCCGGACCGGACTGATGCCGCCTCCCTGATCGCCTCCCAAGACTTCTTCATTCCTCTTTACGAGGCCTCCTCATTTCAGTGGAACGGACTGGTACAAAATCCTTTCAACAAAATCAGTAAAGATTACATCATACCGGTAGTTCGCCCCATTTACAGCGGCGAAAGCAGTCAGACTATCGGCTGGCTCTATGTAGAGGTTTCCTCAGAGCTTATCACAAATCGTTTAAAAGCCTATCCATTGGAATCAGACAGCCTCCTCTACCTTACCATTGGAGAAAAGAATTATCTCTGCAAAAACGGCGAGTTGACAGAATCGCCATTTGAATTTCAGTGGATATCCGACTTAACGGACAGCACCATAAGCAGCAATTCCAAAGCTATGGAAGCCATTCTGCCAGAACTTGGGGAACGTACGGTCCTCACCTGTTCTCTGGGCATACCCGACTTTCATCTTACGGAGGTTCTGTCCGTTAGACGGGACCGGGCCCAGCAGACGCTCTATACCTGTATGATCGCCGGCATCCTGTTTGCCGCACTTTCCTTTGGCATTATTCTTATGTACTTTTTAAATCGGACCATCGTGAAACCGGTTCACCAGCTCCGTCAGAATATGGACTCTATCTCCCGTGGTAATTTTCTTAAAAATCCTGATATTGAATGGGAAAATGAACTGGGGGAAATTGGGAAAGGAATCAATGATTTGTCAGAAAGTGTAGTAAACTTAATGGACACCAGGATTGAGCAGGAGCGGCAGAAAAAGGATCTGGAATATCAGATTCTGCAGAGCCAGATTAATCCTCATTTTCTCTATAACACCTTAAACTCCGTCAAATGGATGGCTACGATTCAGGGGGCTACGGGAATCGCGGATATGATGACCGTTCTCGCAAGGCTGCTAAAGAATGTCTCCAAACGGAGTGAATCTATGATAACACTTAAGGAAGAACTGGAACTGGCCGGTGATTACTTTCAGATACAGAAGTACCGGTACGGAAGCAGTATCTCTATCCGGTACAAAATTGCTTCAGAAGATTTATATAGCTGTATGGTACACCGATTTTCGCTTCAGCCACTCATCGAAAACGCTCTCTTCCACGGCCTTGAACCGAAGCGGGCTCCTGGTACAATTACTGTCTCTGCCTCCTCGGAGGTCTCCAGTGAAGCAACGCTTCTCATTCTCTCTGTCACCGATGATGGCATCGGTATGACTAAGGAAATGATTGAAAAAGTAATGACATGTGAATTTCCAGAAGATTCTGATTTCTTTAAGCACATTGGAATCAGCAATGTGAATAACCGGATCAAGCATGATTTCGGTGACAGTTTCGGAATCACAGTTACCAGTGAGCCCGGCGTCTATACCACCATGACAATTAGAATCCCGTATATCCACAGAAAGGAAGGAGTGGAAAAACAGACATGATAAAGCTATTGATTGCAGATGACGAACCGCTCGTTCAGATTGGTATCAAATCCATGCTTGACTGGGATCGGCTTGGTTTTGAAATCTGCGGAATCGCAGTTAACGGAGAACATGCTCTGGAGCTGATTGAGGAGACTTCTCCCCAGATCGTCATCACGGATATCCGAATGCCGGTTATGAACGGACTGGAACTTATTAAGGCATGTTCTGAAAAATATGGAAAGCTTCCACTTTTTATTGTTCTGACCAGTTATGAAGAATTCAATCTCGTAAAGGAAGCGATCCACTATGAAGTGATAGAGTATCTGGTAAAACTGGAATTAAGCGAGGATGCCTTAAAAGCCGCTATAACCAAAGCCGTCAAACGCCTTGAGGATATCCGCAGAGTGGAAGAACCGCAGGCAGTTCTCTTAAACCAGAGTATGACGGAAAAATTTTTTATGAGGCTTTTATACAATTTATTTGATAACAGGGAACAATTTGAGCTCCAGGCCCGAGATTTGAAATTTCCATTTCATGACTTTTCCTACCAGGCCGCCTGCTGTGAAATTTGTGAATCCGACCGTTTTCCCCTGACTCGTGAGCAGCTGGCCCACCTCTATTCAAGTTGCCTCCAGATGATCCATGACGTCCTGACCCGATACGTGAGGTGCCATGTCATTTCTCTGGATCAGAAACATTTTGCAGTCATCTTCTGCCTGCCTTCAGGCGAAGCGTCCTGCGATGTGACCTCCAGAGCCTTAAAGGACGCCAATTCCATTGTCCATACGTATTTTAATGTAAACTTAAGAATCGGAGCCGGCACAGCAGTCAGTACCCCCTTTGCCGTCAGTGAATCGTATCAGGAAGCGCGCGAAGCCACCTTGAAGGCCTCAGATAATCAACCTGTCATCAGCTTCTCCCCGTCTTCCACCAGTTCGCTGCAGAGTTCCTTTAATTTGTCAATCTTTAAACGGGATATGATCCGTTCCTTTGAAGAATTTGATACCGATGTCCTCTCCCGCACACTTAGCTCCATTATCGAACTGTTTGCCGCCCATCCCAACCGCTATCTGCAGGCTATCGACGGAGCCTGTAACATTATGTACCTAGCCATGTCTCTTCTGCCGGAAGGCGAGGTAAACCTCTCTGAAATTTTTGAAGGCTGGAACGGTTCCTACCGTTCCATTTACCGTTGCAGCAGTGTGGAACAGATTACTGTATGGCTGGAAACCCTACGGAATGGACTCTGCGAAATACTGAAGTCACGAAAAAAAACGTACAAAGACCATATTGTTACCAATGTCAAACATTACATCAATGATCACATCGAAGAACGCCTGACTTTAAACGAAGTGTCCGATGTATTTGGAATCAGCCACAATTACTTAAGTGTCCTGTTCAAGAAAAACTGCGGCATTGGTTTTTCCGAATATATCACACAGACAAAGATAGCCAGGAGCAAATCCATGCTTCTGGAAGAGAATTTAAAGATTTATGAGGTAGCTGACCGCCTTGGATTTGAGACACCCTGCTATTTCAGTAAGGTCTTTAAAAAGGTGGAGGGCGTATCTCCGCGGGAATATCTTCAGGAAAAGACAGTGGCTCCAGAACCAGAGCAGTGAAACAGCGATCTCAGGATCAGCCCTCGATATGGATGAAACAAAGCTACTTTCATCCATATCGAGGCATTCCTGTCTGTCGGTCCAAGGTTATACTCCTCAATCAAACACCGTTTTCCAGTTCTTATCCGCATATGCATCAAAACACATCTCGACCTGCGCCTTCGTATTTTTGTCCTCCGACAGCACAGGCAGTTCGTCCGGAGAAAACCAGCCGCTCTCCACCGTCTCGATATTTTCTGCAAATTTTCCCTCCACAATCTCGCACAGAAAAAACACCTTGCAGACTCCATAGGCAAAGAGCTGCTTATTATGACGCCCCATATCATGAAGCGCTACCACACGCACCGGGACTACCGTCAGACCAGACTCCTCCTTCGTCTCTTTGACTGCATTTTCCCCCACCGTCTTATTCACATCCACCCAGCCTCCAGGCATGGAATACCGGCCATCCTTCTCCTTCACCAGAAGTATCTTTCCATTCTCGATAATGGCAGCCCTCGTATCCAGCTTCGGCGTCTGAAATCCCGTTTCACTGCAGAAGAGATCCGTCACCTTCTCACCGGACAAGCCGGTATAGCTGCTCATAATCTCTCCTGAAAGCTCTCTGATCCGTTCAAACCGCTCCAGATCGTAGCTGTCCTTTGTGTAAGTGATTCCCGCCTGGGCGATAAACTGAAGCTCCATAGCCCAGGAGAGCCATTTTCTCCCTTCATCCTCCGCCTCCAGGCGCTCCAGAACGGACAGAACGGACGCCGGATCGGGAAAATAGTAATCTGCATGGATATGCTTCACGCCGCCGGCCCCCCACAATGCCAGGCCGCAGGCGGCCTTTGCCGCGCAGGCGCATTCCATATCGTAAATGCTGTCTCCAATATATAACACTTCTTCCGGCCTGGCCCCCGTCTTCCTCATATAGAAGTCCAAAGGCTCCGCCTCCGGCTTATGGTTCACCGTATCTTCCTCACAGACTACCGTATCGAAGTAGCCGTAAAGACCCAGGCGTGTAAAATCCTCCTCATATTCCGCCCGGCTCCTGCTCGTCACAATTCCCATGTGAACACCTTCTGCCTGCAGCCGTTTTAGCAGCAGCTCCATACCGTCGAACACGCAGACGTAATCTCTTAAAGCTGTCAGGTTTTCCTTCCACTGTGAGAGCAGTTCCTCCTCATTTCCAATCCCCAGCCGATTCAGGGCGGCTGCCCCTGTAATTCCAAGACAGAACGTGAGCTCCGAACACTCTTTCTCGATTCCCGCGCCGTCTCTCAGCGTCTTCTGAAACGACTGAAGAATTGCTTCTTCCGTATTCAGGAGCGTGCCGTCCACATCAAATACAATATACTGATATCTCATGTTTTCAATTCCTCCTCTGTCTCATTTCATTTAACCATATTCTGTCTGAAGGAGCAATAACATAGGAACAAAAACTGGAAAAATCAAGAAAAAGTCAAGAATTCCGTTGTAATATCTCACAACTTCCTGTATGATAAAAAGATAACAACTATAACGAAAGACAAGGGGAACAAGTATGTTAGAGACTTTGAAAAAGCATGTAACCAAAAATCTGATTTGGCGTATCGTCATCTCAGTCATCATCATCGGAGCCGTCTTCTTTTTCAGCGGCAAGTCGATTCTGATGTTTTTAAAAGGGCCGGAACCGATTACGGCAGGCATGGACTATGACGACGCCGAGGGCTCTTATGTGAGCTTTGACGCGCGGTACATCGTTGACGAATACGTTCGCCAGACCGAGCGCAACACGGATACCAAGAAAGAAACGCTGAAAAACATCAGCTACTTCGTCTACTTTGAGGAAGACGGATACTTTTTCGGAATCGAAGTCCCTTCTTCCAAAGAAGACGAGATGAACCAGTATATCGACGATACCATCAGCTGGCTGAACGGTGAGGTAGAAGAGCTCACTAACGTCAAACCGGTCAAGGGAACATGGACAAAGCTTACCGGCAAGCGGCTTCAGTATTACCAGGAACAGATTACCGACGATCTCGGCGCAGAATTCCTCGAGATTGCCCTTCCATATTATATCGATTCGAATAAGGTGGGAGAGCGCACCTATGTCTCCATTTATATCTGCCTTGCCGTGATTGCTTTGACATTGATTTACCTTCTCTACAGCCTGATTCAGTATTTTACCGGCAGCAGCCAGAAGTATTTAAAGAAGTATTTAGAAGCCAATCCAACCGTAGCGATGGAGCATTTAGAAGCAGATTTCGCTTCCGCTTCCGCCATCTCCAAAAGCATCTGGGTTGGAAGACGCTGGACCTTCCACATTTCCGGCATCTACACAAAGCTTATTGAGAACAAGGATCTGGTCTGGGCCTATTACTACTATCGTTCAGGCCGCCATTCCGAGAGTACCCTGCGCCTGTATGACATCAACAGACACTTACACAGCTTAAGCGCCTCGGAAAAAGAGGCCAAAGCCGCGCTGGCTGTCTACGAACAGCAGCAGCCGCATATGGTGCTCGGCTACAGCAAAGAAATGGAAAAATTACATGATAAAGATTTCCAGGGTTTCTTAAACCTGCGCTACAACCGTCCTGTGGAAGAATTACAGACCGCGCCGGATGAACCGTGGAACTACACAAATCCCGAAGAATCATAAATCATCACATGGGCAGCACCGGGCGGACTAAAAAGAAGTCCGCCCGGTGCTGCCCGTAGAAATTACAGGAGATCTGCCATGCATTATGACTGCCTGATTGTAGACGACGAGACCGCAATCGCCAGCTCTACCTCGGAATATTTTAACTTATTTGAGCTGTCCTCAGCCTATGTAACCAGCTACGAACAGTGCATCCGCTTTTTAAAAGAGAATACGGTCTCCCTTCTCCTGCTGGATATCAACTTAGGCGGCCGTTCCGGCTTCAGCCTCTGCAAAAAGCTGCGCGAACAGACGGATATTCCGATTCTGTTCATCAGTGCGCGCACCAGCGACGACGACATCCTGACTGCTTTAAACATTGGCGGAGATGATTACATTACCAAGCCGTACACCTTAAGCGTTCTTCTGGCCAAGGTAAAGGCAGTCTTAAAACGGTGTGCGCGGTCCGGGGAAGCCGTGCCCCTGCGCATTGCCGATGTGGAGATCGATCTTTCCGCCCATAAGGTAACCGTTGGAGGTAAACCGGTCAAACTGAAGGAAATGGAATTCCGTCTGCTTACCTATCTGGCACAGAATCTGGGACGTGTCGTCACAAAGGAAGAACTCCTGGAAAATGTATGGCCCGACCCCTATGTGGGAGAAGGCACTTTATCGGTGCACATCCGCCATCTGCGGGAAAAGATTGAGAAAGACCCCAATCATCCGCAGTTAATCTTAACGGTGTGGGGGACCGGGTACCGTATGGAGAACGGAGAATGCCATGATTAAGAAAAAATGGACCTTCCTGTTTCTGATTTCCTGGCTCCTTCTCGGCGCCGTCTTTCTCTTCCGGCTTTTTTCCTCGATGGAGATGCCGGAGATCGATATGGTTTCCATCAACCGCATCGGAAAAGAGACGGCGGTCCAGTGGGAACAGGGAACCTTTTTTAAACCGGATTTCAGCCCCTATGACTATACAGTTACAGACCTTTCCGGGACCATCCTGTTAAAGACTTCCGCTTCCGCTCCGTCAAGTGTGGCCGAAGCCGTCCGCAGGCATGATCCCGTGCTGGATGTCACCGTCGGTCAGGGTGTGAAGGGCCATGTACTCATTGCAGCCGGATACGGCGACGCTCTGCTGAAAACAAAAAAAGAACTGGCTATATTCGCCGTTCTTCTGCTGCTGATGCCGGTAATTCCTGTTTTTCTCTATACAGCATACTTAAATCATACCGTACTGAAGCCGTTTTACAGAATGAAAGAGTTCACCCGCCACATCGCCATGGGAGATCTGGATTTCCCCCTGCCTATGGACAGGAAACACATCTTCGGCGCCTTCACCGAAAGCTTCGACATCATGCGGGACCAGCTGAAAGAGGCGAGACGGAAGGAGGCTGAGGCAAACAGAAGCAAAAAAGAGCTGGTCGCCTCACTGAGCCACGACATTAAGACTCCGGTTGCTTCCATCAAGCTGACCAGCGAGCTTTTACTGGTCACGGAAAAAGAAAAACCGGTCAGGGACCGGCTGCAGACCATATACCAGAAATCCGACCAGATCGATCATCTGATCACCAATATGCTTCAGGCCTCCTTAGATGAACTGGGAGAGCTGACGGTAAGCTTATCGGAGGTGAGCAGCAGTGCCGTCGAAGCCATGATCCGGGATGCCGATTACTGCGGCAGAATCGCCTCCCTCACCATTCCCGGCTGCATTCTCCTCCTTGATCCGTTCCGTTTAGAACAGGTTATCGGCAACATCCTGAATAATTCCTACAAATATGCGGATACCAGGGTCAACGTGGTATCCCAGCTCACAGAAGACGGCCTGCGCATCGAATTTATGGATTACGGAAAGGGAGTCCCTGATGAGGAACTCCCCAGCCTTTTCGGCAAATTCTACCGCGGCTCCAATTCAGATAAGAAGGCTGACGGCTCCGGCCTTGGCCTTTATATCTCGAAAAACCTGATGGAACGTATGGGCGGCATCATTGAATGCAGGAACCGCAGCGACGGTTTTTCTGTAATTCTGTATCTCCCGCTCCGCCATCCCGGCTCCTGATCATCACTGAAGTCGGGAATGCTTCTGCAGATTCCCGTTTAATCCAGGTACCGGACTGCAAACACCGCCCCCGCTTCGCCTGCCAGTACTACCCTGCCATCCTCCGGGAGATAGAAGGGGCGGTCCTTCTCCAGTGTCCACGAACTCGACACGCACTTCATCTCGCGGCCGCTGTGGTCATATAGATACCAGGCGCCGTTCTCCGGCTTTTCAATCAGAACCCGGCGATTCTGATTCACGTCTCCGGTAGTGAGCCAGACCGCCTCCCCGGCCGCTCCGAGTGTCACTTCACAAGTGCTGCCGGGAAACGCTTCCGCGTCTTCTGCCGCCATATACCGGAAACTGCCCGATTCCAGGATCTGTTTCCCATTCTCCTCCTTCCGCGTGTAATCATTTAAATCGCGGCCTGCCTGCCCCGGAACCTCCGTGAAGAAGTCCGCATGGGTCTCATCCGAGACCACAGCCATCCGCAGTTCCAGGTTCTCAAAAGAAAGAATTCCTTCCGGTTCATCCAGCAGCAGCGGTTTTACCATAAACCGTTTCAGCCAGGCAGCAGAATCGTATTTTTCACTTATCAGATAGTATTCCTGACCATCCAGCTCCTTCCAGGCTGATACCGCTGCCTCTGATGGCACATTCCCGGTATAGCGGGTTCCGACGGGCAGATATGTCGCCACGCGTCCAAGCCCTGGATAGACCTCCATGCTTTCCGCCATCAAATACTCTCTTCCCTGCTTTCCTTTCTGGAAGCTCAGCCTGGTCCGGCCGATCCGGCCACCGCTTCCCTTTGACAGTTCTCCCGATGCGCTGATATAATTCCCGTCCGTAGAATAAAATCCGCCGTCCGTTCCAGGCTGATAGACCTGCTCTCTCCGCCGCCCGCTCCCCTCGGATGCAATCGTCATCTTCCCGTCACCGGAGACGGAAAGCTTTAACAGATCACTGCCGGCGTACCATCCGGAACGCTCCGCGATATCGGCAGGTACCGTCATTCCTGCAGATACCTCTGTTTCCGCAGATACCGCCGGGTCCGTGTCTTTTCCCTTTCTTACGTCCGCTTCCCAGCTTACGTTCTCTTCCTCTTCCCGCTCAATTCTTCCGATCTCGTCCAAATACGTCATCACAATCTCCTGCACCGCCAGCTGGTTCAATGTGCTGGAGCCGCCGCTGGTTAACACGGCACAGGAAATCTGTTCCTCCGGAAGAACCGTCAGGCTGCCGTGATAGAAGTTCGTATCGCCGCCTTTAACAAGGGCCTTTATCCCATAGCGGCTGAATGGATACGTCTCCACGCTGTCCCAGCCAAGCCCATAGGATAAGGTCGTATCGCAGCCATTCGGATTGATCTCCTCATGATAACGGCTGGTTTCCATGGCAGTCAGCGCTCCGTCGGACAGCAGCCTGGCATTGCCGCTTCTGTTCCTCATAAAAATTTCCGAAAAACGGCACAGGTCCATGGCAGTCGCGTAAATGCCGCCGCTGCCGATCACATTGGCGTTTTCCGCCGGAAGCTCCCCGCCGCTCCCTGCATCGTATATCTTCGCCAGGCGGCCTGACAGATTACTGCTCTGAGGCGTTTTAAACTGTGTCAGACCAAGCTGATCCGCAAATTCCTGTTCCACGTATTCCGTAAAGCTGAGTCCCGTCACCCGCTCTGTCAAAATCTCCGCCAGTGTAAAACCATCGTTGCAGTACACCTGGATCTCCCCCGGATCGGACTTCAGACGCTGTTTCTTCAGCCGCTCCAGCAGCATATCGTGATTTTCCGTATCGTTGTCTCCCAGCAGCATGGCATTGTTTAACGTGCTGCCCGGAAGTCCTGAACTGTGATCCAGAAGCATCTCCGGCGTGATCCGGCGATACCGTTCATCCGCCATCTCAAACTCCGGAATGTATGTGGTAAGGGGCTTCTTTATATCAATCAATCCCTCATCCTCCAGTTTCATGACTGCTGCCGCGGTCACCACCTTGCTGGTGGAACCGATCCCGTACATGAGCGGCTCTGCCGGTGCCGTCTCTTTCGCCAGGCAGGTCATCTGTCCCCAGCCCGCCATTCCTGAACATACCGCTGCCGCTGTCAGTGCCGCAGTGATATAGCGCCATCTTTTCTTCATCCTCATCATTCCTCCGTCAACAATCCATATACCGTAATCCCTCTGATCTTTCCCGCCAGCACCATGGAAACCGCAAATGCGAATGCCACCAGCGCAAGGGCCATAAGAAGAATCAGCCACGGCTCAACCACAAAATTCATCTCTGAAACTCCCAGCCGCTCAAACAAAAGACTGGCCATACGATTCACCGACAGACATGCCGCCGCGGAACCAGCAAACGTTCCGCCAATGGAGGCCGGCAGAAAACTTATGGCGATCTGTTCCATCAGCTGTCTGTCCGTGTAGCCCAGAGCCTTGTAGATACCGAATTCCCCTCTCCGCCTCGTCAGCATTGATTTAATCACCATATAGAGCACCAGCACCACGAGAAGCACCGTTCCCGTAATAATGAGGGCCGCCATCATACGTGTTGAATCGGCGATACTGTCCACATTGGTCACAAAGAGCCTCCTGTTGTTTTCAATCCGGTCTATCTCATAATCATTCGTGTCGCCGCTTAAGACGATTTCACCGTCTGCCATCAGGGCATACTGGGCGCTGTCCACACCGTACATGGAAATGAGGGCGGTAAGTTTCTCCTCCGCCTTTCGCCTGGCCGCAGCCAGCGCCTCCTCCCTGCCCGGTTTCGCATTTGTATCTGTCTTGGTCTCCTCCGCGCCAGACTCTCTGACTGCGTCATTCACTGACGGAGAAAGCACACGGAACTTCTGCTCCATGGCGGCGATAACCGTATCGATATCCAGCCCCGGCTCTAAGTACACCTGAATCGAACTCTTCTCGTAGTACGGTTCCACCCTTAAAAGTCCTGTCTCATGGATAAAGCAGATGCGGCCGAAATTATTCATGGTCTGAGTCAGCCCGCAGATCACATATTCCGAGGAAACCCCGTTGGCTGACACCGTAATGGTATCCCCGATCTTCTTTCCCCAGCTCCTGGCGAGCAGCCCTGTGATTACGATCTCGTTATCGTATTCCGGAAAATCCCCCTCATAGACTTCTACCAGTTCCAGTTTGCCGAAATCATCCGACACGTAACAGCTTAACAGTTCGCCCTCCACGGTCAGGGATTCCATCTCATAGAGACTCACCTTCCTGACCCCTTCCATGGCGCCCACCTTTTCAGACAATTCTTCATAATTCTCATGAGGCGCCTTATAGACCATGATGTCACTGATCTCATATCCGGTCAGCTTAAGCACCAGATCGTCGTTGATTCCCATATTCCACCAGGTGATGATGGAAAACGCGCTGGCAAATGCAATCCCGGCAAATATCACACCGACCATGAGAATCATTTTCCGGTGAAAGGCCATGCTCTTTAATCCCAGCACCATGGACAGAGAGCCTCTCGTCCGTTCCAGCGGGAAATACTCCTTTTTAAAGCTGTGGGATTTGATGCCTCCCCGCAGCGCCTCCACAGGCAGAATTCTGGCAGCCGCTGCCGCGGAGCGCCATGCCACAAACACAACCACAGCCATGATAACGGCCGCGCTGATCATATCGAATCCGATATGACCGCCGCTTCTCCAGGTAACGCCCACAGAGCTGGTGATCAGCCCGCCCAGAGCCGCAATGATCCCGTAGGAAAGCGCAATGCCCAGGCAGGTTCCCAGAATCCCAATGATAACAAACTCCAGCACCACAGACCACCGGATCTGCCTGCCGGTATATCCCACAGCCCCCAGTGCCCCGATGTTGCGCATCTGGGAATCGATATGGTTGGAGATCCGGAACTTCATCACGATCAGGGCAACCAGGACCATTAAAAACGAGAATACAAACAGCACCGCCGAAATAATGGTGACCACCATGGTGGTACCGTTTCTCATATCATCAATGGTGATTTCCATGGCATTTGCCTCCATGGAGATCGCTTCTATATTTACATCCGTACTGTTCTTAAAATCCGCTGTTAATCCCTTTAAATCCGCCTGATCCTTCAGCCGCACAAGAAGAATATATCCGCCGCCCTGCTGTTCGTACAGTTTTTCATACGCCTTCTCCGGCATATAGAAATTCACCATGCTGCTGACCGAGGAGTGAAGCCATGTGGACTGTGTGAAGCCCGCTATGCGGAAATGGTAATCTTTTTTATTATAATTCAGGATCAGCTCATCCCCCAGTCCATATCCTAAGTCCTTCATAAACACCGGCATATAAACCGCCTCATCCTCGGGAACCTCCGTCTGTTCCGCCACAAAGTAACCGCTTATCTTCCTGTTGATATCCATATTCAAAAAGTTGGCAGTGATAATGCCTCCTTCCGGGAAAGAGGCCATCTGCATCAGAACAGCATCCTCCGTCTCTGCCGTCTCCACCCTCGGATCCTGCAAAAAGAAATCCAGATATTCTTCCCGGTACTCATTTCCCGTAAACCGGACCATATAATGGGCTCCGTTCAGCCGGTCATTTTCCATGTCGTAAAAACGGTTGATCCCAGCCAGCAGTGTAAGACCTACGTTAAAGATCGCTACAGCCAGCAATATAAGAACGCCCATGGAAACCGCCACGCCCTTTTTCTTTTTGATATTTGCCATGGCAATCATAAAAACCGGCATGTTACCACCCCATTTCCGTTAAAAATGCACTCAGCTTCTCGTGGCGCGCCGTATCAGCGGTGGCATACGTTCCCAGCCGGCACTCGCCGCAGATCATACCGTCTTTCAAATAGACCACCCGGTCCGCCCGCCTTGCTGTCTTTACGTCGTGAGTGACGACAACGATGCTCTGGCCCTTTTGATTCACCTCGGTCAGGGTATTTAGCACCTGCTCTCCAAAAGCGGAATTTAAGGCTCCTGTGGGCTCATCCGCAAATATCACTGCCGGCTCATTGATCAGCGCTCTCACGATCCCCACCCGCTGGGCCTCGCCGCCGGACAGCTGGGCCGGAAACTTCCCCCAGTCCTCTTTTTGAATCCCGACTTCCTCCAACAGCTTCTTTGCCCTGGCTGCAACCGCCCTTTTATCCCTGGACACCAGGAGCCCGCAGGCCAGCACATTGTCCAGGACGCTCATTTGATCCAGCAGATGAATCTGCTGAAACACAAAACCGCAGTTTTTCCTGCGGAACACTGCCATATCACTGATTCCCAGGTGGTTAATCTTCACCTCTCCGTACATGACCTCTCCCAGCGTCGGCTTATCCATCCCTGACAGCGCGTAAAGCAGTGTGGACTTACCGGAGCCGGAAGCCCCCATAATCACGGTAAAATCTCCTTTATAAATGCTTAGATCCAGATTTTTAAGCACATGCTGCTGCCTCCCGGCACTGGAAAAGCTCTTGCATAATTTATCTGTCTGAATAACCACTTCTTTCATGGTCTGTCTCCCTTCTATTGCCGCCGGCCATTATCATTCTGACCGTTTTCTCCAATATCACCATTATAAATGGCCGCCGGGTAAAAGTCCTTAGAAAACTGCTGTCAAATTCTTATCAGTTTCTTAACTGAATCATAATTCTGTGATAAACTGGAAAAAACAGATTTGCAGAAAGCATGCGGCGGTATGTGATGGCAGAACCCTCCATTATAACACCAGGCTTTCCGGTTATGATAAGATAGAGAAGCTGGAGGCATCAGACATGAAAAATACTTACTCTACTTCCGATGTGGCAAAGCTGATCGGAATTCACCCTAACACAGTACGGCTCTATGAGGATCTGGGTCTGATTACAAGACCGGAACGGAAAGAGAACGGCTACCGGATCTTTACGGACTTCCATCTGATCCAGTTTCGGATTGCCCGCCTGGCCTTTCAGGTTGAAGTCCTTCAGAACGGCCTGCGGACGCAGGCGGCGGCCATCGCAAAGACCTGTGCGTCCGGCGACATCGACGGTGCTCTGCTCTTAACCGACCGTTATATCAGACAAATCGGAGAAGAAAGCCAGAATGCGGAGACCGCCATACAGATCGCCGGACAGATTATATCCGGTCAGACTCATTTTGCCAATCCCCTGCTCCTTACCAGAAAACAGACTGCCGCTTACTTACACATTACCGTGGATACGCTGAGAAACTGGGAGCGCAACGGGCTTCTGGTGGAAAAGAGAATGCAGGACGGCCGCCGCGTCTACACCTCCCGGGATCTGGAACAGCTGATTATCATCAGGTCTCTGCGCTGCGCCAACTACTCCCTTGCCTCTATCCTGCGCATGCTTCATGCGCTGTCCCTCAATCCGGAGGCCAGCATCCGGGACGTCATCGATACTCCCCGGCCCGATGATGACATTCTGACTGCCTGCGACCACCTGTTGTCCTCCCTCGATCAGGCGGGGCAAAATGCAAAACAGATCGCCGGACTGTTATCAGAGCTTAAGAATCTGAATTCCCTTATGTTAAGCCCAGGACAGAAAGAAAGACAGGGGCCGGCGTAACCGCCGCTCCTGTCTCCTCTTCTTCTAATTTCCTGCGACTCCCGCCGGAAACAACGGAATGCCGTTTATTGCTCAGATATATTATTCAAATTTATTTTTCAAATCTCTCTAAAAATTTCCTGGATTCCACCGCATTTTCCGGTGTACTGTCCTCGATTGTCATCTGAATGTACGGTTTTTCCTTCCGAACGAAATCCATTATCGTATCGTATTTCATGATTCCCGTCCCCGGGGCGCCCGATACGATTGTATGATCTTTCACAACGAAATCTTTCATATGCAGAACCGCAGTGTACTCTCCCAGATCCTCAATCGCCTGAGCAAAGACAGACTCATATTCGCCGCAGTTTTCCACAGATAGAAGATTCACCGGATCCAGAATAATCTGGAGGTTGGGAGAATGGATCTCCTTTAAAACCCGCAGCGCCTGTTTTGAATCGTAGACAATATGGCTCCAAACCGGCTCAATGGCAAGAATAACACCGAATTTTTCCGCGCACTCTACCACCGGGCGGACATTGGCAATAAAGGTCTGAAGCGCCTCTTCCGTATGGCAGGCCGGTTCAAAGTGGTAATCCGCGTTGGGAGCTCCCGTCTCTGTTCCCACCACGCTGCATCCCAGAATCGAAGCAAACCGTATATGGGCAAAATACCGTTCCTGGATCTTCTTCAACTCTTCCGGATCCGGATGGGCAAGGTTTAAATAGCAGCCCAGAACCGCAATATCCACATCGTATTTTGCAAACATCTTTCTCAAATAAGCAGCATATCCGGGTGTCAGCGCCGAATTGGCCACGGAGTGCTCCGTCACCGTCTTGGCCAGCGCCAGATGGCCGCAGGTAAACCCCTGCTCATGCGCTCTCATCACTCTCTGTTCCAGAGTTCCAGGTTCAATATCGTGTAATCGGATTCCTATCTGCATTTTTTTCCTCCTTGTTATGAACACATCGCGTGTTCCGTTTTGCTTAAAGCACCATTAAATCTCTTTAAAATGGTCAATATTACTCATAATAAACGCGTCGCCCTTCTGACCGGTAATCGTTACATTCTCACAGACCAGCGTATCTACATTCATAACCGTAAATCCCTGTCTGGAACAGGCAGAGACGCCTTCCATCATAGCCGGAACGCCTTCCCTGGCCTGTTCTGCAAATGAAATGTCTACATTTCTCAGTTCTATCTGCCGGATCTTCTGCTCCGGCAGACCACAGAGGAACGATGCCGCCGCATGGCAGTTGGCCGCTTTGATATCGGTGAAGGAAAGATTCTGAATCTCAGGCGTCCTCTCATCTGCCGGCAAAGCCTCCCTGCACTGCACATACTCTGTCTTCCCGTCCGGATCACAAAAATAGAAACTGTTGACCACAAACGGTGTCATGACATGATCCATGACGATATGCTGAAAGGAAATATCAGACAGTACCGAATCTTTTCCTCTCCCGCGCCTCGTTTTCACGCGGAGCCCCCTGTCCGTATGGCGAAACAGGCAGTCCCTTACCCGCACTGCCTTAACTCCGGCTCCAACCTCGCTTCCCACAGTAACCGCACCATGACCGTTTTCCATAAGACACTGGCGAATCTCAATATTCTCAGAAGGCGTTTTATAACGGCGTCCCATATAGATTTTCCCTGACTTTACGGCAATACAGTCATCGCCGAGGGAAAAGTGCAGTCCTGTAATCTCCACATCCTTACAGGACTCCGGGTCCAGCCCGTCCGTATTGGGCGAGTCCGCAGGATTTTCAATATCCAGATCCAAAAAGCGGAGCCCCTGACTGAAATACGGATGCAGCACCCAGGCGGGGCTGTTCTTTAAATAAAATCCCTGAAGCGTGATGTCCTTACATCTCTCCAGAAATACCATGCGCGGCCGGAAAGCCCCCCGCATCGTTCCCGCATCCTTCCACCAGTTCTCAAAGGAAGCCTGACCGTCTATCAGTCCCTCTCCATAGATTACCACATTTTCCACTTCAATTCCATTGATTATTCCGGCAAACATGGGAAGGGGATTCCCCTCCCAGGTTCCTAAATTATAATCCTCTGTCTCATCATAGCTTTCGATCATGCCCGGTAGTCTTGGATACTTAAACCGGTCGGTATCCGCCGCCAAAATGGCTCCTGCTCCCAGCTCCAGCCTGATATGGCTTTTTAAAAACAGGCTGGTAATCCGGTATGTACCCTTCGGTATCAATACACGCCCGTTCTTCGGACATGCCAGAATAGCCGCCTGTATAAATCCTGTATCGTCCTGTAATCCGTCTCCCTTTGCTCCGAACTCCTTCACATTGATCGTCACAAACTCATAATCTGTGCGGAAAACAGTTCCGGCTTCTGCTCCATCCCGTTTCAGACAGACCTCATACTCCGTATCCGGCTTTAATCCGAACAGACTGAAAATCACCCGGTTCGTCCTCTGATAAAGACTTCCGTTTACATATACTTCTCCCTGTGTATCAAACTCGAAAATCTGCCCGGCCTCAGTCTCTAATGTCGCTGACCTGGCAGTCATACAAATCACCTTAAGCTCCATGTTCTTTTATCCTCACATATCAACAGATCCCATATCTTCAGTTCTTTTCAAAGATCAGGTACTGTGCCTTCAGCATATTCCCGAATCCCTCACCCTTATCCTGCTGTACCTCGAAGCGTCTCCAGATTCGAAGTCCTGCCTCTCCATACTTCTCACGGTTTAATACGCCCAAACTGCATGCCTTTAAAACTGCATAGCCAAGCCAGGCTTCTTCCTCATTAAGCAGAACCTCCGGACGCGGCCCCTCCGCCGGCAGCTTCTGACGGACTGCCTGCTTCAATAAATCACACAGCGCCCTGTAGTATTCATAAATTTCCATGGACATCTTTTCAATTGTATCAATCAGCACAGCGGCCTCCCGGCCTGACCACGCTTTTTTTCCTTCAAAATACGCCGCAATCTCTCCATAGTGAGCCTTCTTATTAAAAAGAGTATCATACTCTGCATAAAAAGGCATGGCAGCCTCCGGCATTGCTGTCTCTCCGTTCACCAGCCGGTTGAATACGAGATCAGCCGCTTTCCGGTATTCCTGCTTTCCCGTCTGCTTCAGTGCAAACAGACAGGCCCCTGCTTCCGGACCGGAAAGAAGGGTTCCGTCCTGCCGCAGAATGGCTCTGTTCGTCTGTTCAAGAGCACGTTCCCCATATTCCGCCTTACCTGTCGCCTGATACATCTGAATCAACCCGGGCAGCTCATAGATATCTTCCATGACGTTCCATCTCCTCATCGTTCATTCCCGCGGCACATAACCGTTCCAGTCGCACGACCGCATCCGGCTGTGTAATCGCTTACATATTCATTTTATGTAATTTTAATGATAAATCCATGCATTTTCAGTTTATCATCTTTCCCAAATACTGTCAATGTGTAAGCGCTTACGCATGCGGATAATTTTCAATACATGTTATTTCAATGAATGTTGCAGGTTCCGTCACAAAACCGCGATATGGAACATATTTTAAAATCGGATGGAAGCATCATTCCCGTTTTCCTTTTCCCACGTTCGAATCGTCTCGACTGGAGTCCTGGTATACCGGGCAACTTTCTCATATGGCTCTCCGTTTTTCCGCATTTCGAGTGCCAGTTCTCTCAAGGTTTCACTTCTGCCCTTTTCAATCCCATCATTTACAAGCATCTGCCCCAATAATGTCATGGAAAATTCCTCCTTTACCTCTTCTAAGTCTTTCGAGTCCAAAAACTTCACAGCCAGCGCGTAAAGTACGGCCTGCATCTTTGCCCCTTCATCCGCCGTGATTTCTCCGGAAGCCTGCAGCAGACGGTTCCCCTCTATGAATCTCTCTTTTTCTGCCATCTTCCCGGACATAAGCGGAGTCAGCAGCAGCGGAATCACTTCTTCTCTCTCAATCCTTTCCCCAGTTTGCAGCTTTTGCTTCAACTGATCGAACAGCTGGTCTGCATCCCGGTCTTTTAGCCTCACCGTCATAACACGGTATGTATTGATTCCTTCGTGCAGCTCGCTCAGTACCTCCGCCGTCTTTGCTGAGCAGATCACAATCGTGGTAACCGGTACCTGATACGTATAGCCGGTTACTGCCTCATACCCACGAAAGCGGCGCAGATCCTTTTCCGTCACTTTATCACTCTCAAATTCCAGATGGATCCAGGAGCCGTCAGAAACGATATAGGTAAAATCCTCTATCAGCCCCTTTACTTCCAGGTATACCAGTTCCGTCGGCGCAATCCCCGTAATCTTACAATCGATGCCAAGATACGGGAGCAGCACCTCCCCGAAATACGTAACAGCGGACTTTAGAATCATGTCCTCCAGCGGAAGATTTTCCGGAGGAACAGGCACCGTGCCAGTGCATGATTCCCCGGCCGTTGAACGGCTCCTCCCACTTTTTCGCATATAGCCTCCAATCCAAGCTATATAAGAATCTGTCTCCATGATAACAGAAGTAAGACCGACAGACAATAACCCTGCTTTCCGTATTATTTTCTATCATAAATCAGTGCTGCAATAAAGGAAATATCGTCGAAATCGACGCAGGAAAACCAGATGCCTGACGGCAGTATGATCCGTGAACACGGAACAGAATTCTGGAAATGGAGACAGCTCCTTATGGAAGGCTATTATCTGTTTAGCTGGTACAAATTACTTATATTCTAAGTATATCATACTATTGATCCATTCGCAAGTCCATTTTTAATTACCAGAAAGAATCGCAGGGGAGAATCCTTACATGAACAGGAGAATGGAAATGCAAAAAGGAGAATCCCCCTTCTGCGCCGCATATACCGCACACAGCCAGCAGGAATTCTCCCTTATCCTTTTATCCAATTCTCTTAATCCTAAGATCCGCCGGTCATCGAAACCGTTTCTCTTTGCATTACCGAACCAGCATTCTGCTGATCTGATACTGATCCTCCGGAATATCCTTATGCATATTCAGCGCTTCCTGAATATCGAAATCCACGTATTCGCCGTGCTTATAAGCTACGATACGGTTGCTTTCTCCCTTACAGAGAAGTTCTACCGCCTTCGCACCCATGATGGAAGCGTAAACTCTGTCCTTACAGGTCGGCGCGCCGCCTCGCTGCATGTGGCCCAGAATCGTGGCTCTCGTCTCTATGCCGGTAGCCGCTTCAATTCTCTTCGCCATGGAAGAAGAATGGCCGATGCCCTCCGCATTGATGATGATGTGATGCTTCTTGCCGCGTTTTCTGTTCTCAATGATGCGGTTGATCAGAGCCTGCTCATCGCCGTCGTAGCGCTCCGGAAGAAGAATGTCCTCCGCTCCGTTGGCAAATCCGCACCAGAGAGCGATGTAGCCGGCATTACGGCCCATAACCTCGATGATGCTGCAGCGCTCATGGGAGGTAGAGGTATCACGCACCTTATCAATCGCCTCCATGGCCGTATTCACTGCGGTGTCGAAACCGATGGTGTAATCGGTACATGCGATATCCAGATCGATGGTTCCCGGAAGTCCTATGGTATTAATTCCAAGTGCGGAAAGCTTTCCCGCTCCGCGGAAGGAACCGTCGCCGCCGATTACCACCAGGCCGTCAATCCCGTGTTTCTTACAGATTTCGGCGCCCTTTTTCTGGCCCTCAGCCGTTGTGAATTCCTGGCATCTGGCTGTATAGAGAATCGTACCGCCGCGGTGGATAATATCCGACACGCTGGTACTCGTCATATCAACAATTTCTTCCTGCAGAAGGCCCGCGTATCCTCTCATGATGCCCTTCACTTCTAACCCTTTATGGATAGCCGTCCTGACAACCGCACGGATTGCCGCATTCATTCCTGGTGCGTCACCGCCGCTGGTTAATACGCCGATCGTCTTTACTTGTTTTGCCATAGTAACTTCCTCCTGTTTCTGAACATCTTTTATTGTAAATTTTCTTCGCTCCTACCAAATCATACAAGTTGTATTCTAATTCATTTTCCTTATCTTTTCAACCTTTTTTTCTACAACCTTGACATTTTTTTCACCAAGTTTTTCAGTCAAAACAGAGACAAGTTCATTGGAAGCACTTACATTTCTGTTGGCCGGTAAAACCTTTTTCGCCCGCTCCTTTTCCAGATAAATGATAACGGTATCGTTTCCCTCCGACTCCTTCAAATCTGAAAGGATTTCTGCCTCTCTGGCCATATAAACGTCTTTGTCGGGGAACTTAAGCCACAGCTCTTTCGGAAGGCTCTGGAAGGGGATTACGCGCTCACAGATGACCTTTCCCACCGGATCGTCACCGATGGATGCCCGCCCCTGGATAAAGACCTTGGCGTCCTCCACAAACAGCTCCCTCTTGCTCTCATAATCCTTTGGAAATACGATTACCTCCACAGAACCGACTAAATCCTCCAGCGTAAGGAAGGCCATCAGCTTGTTGTTTCTCGTCGTCTTCACCGTCTTGCCTGTGATCATGCCTCCGATGGTCACGTAAGAGCCATCCTTGACACGAGCCTCTTCCGTCTCCTCATCCACTATGAAATCTATGGTGACCGCGGTAATATTATTCCTCCAGGTCGTCTCATAAGCCTCCAGCGGATGGCCGCTTACGTAGATCCCAAGCGCCTCTTTCTCAAAAGCAAGAAGCTCCTCCTTCGGAAATTCTCCCACGTTTGGGAAGGTGATCTGGTACCGCGTCTTCTCCTCCTCGCTGGCAATATCGAACAGTGTCAGCTGACCTTCCATGGAGTTCTTCTTCTCCTTGCTTCTCTGGTCTAATAGCTCCGGCGCCACCAGGATCTTCTGCTTTCTGGTTCCGGGAAGCGTATCCAGAGCCCCCGATTTAATAAAATTCTCCAGCGTCCGCTTGTTGACCTCCTTATTGCTCATACGGTCCACAAAGTCCTCGATGGAAGTGAACAGCCCGCTGCTCTCCCGCTCCGTAACGATCAAGTCCACGACGGACTTACCAACGCTCTTAATGGCCGAAAGTCCATAACGGATTGCACCTCCTGAAACGGAAAATCCGCTCTCCCCTTCATTAATATCCGGCGGAAGAATGGAGATTCCCATCTGCCGGCAGCTTAAAATATATTCCGACACCTTGGTCACATTATCCATCACCGAGGTCAGCAGAGCCGCCATATATTCCTGCGGGTAATAGTATTTTAAGAAAGCCGTCTGATAAGAAACCACGGCATAGGCCGCCGCATGGGATTTGTTAAATGCATACTTCGCAAAATCGATCATCTCATCGTAAATATGATTGGCCGTCTTCTCATCAATTCCATTGGCGATGCAGCCCTTAACGCCCTCTTCCGGATTCCCGTAAACAAAATTCTGGCGCTCCTTTTCCATGACCGACGTCTTCTTCTTGGACATGGCTCTGCGGACTAAGTCACTCCGTCCCATGGTATAGCCGGCCAGATCCCGAACGATCTGCATAACCTGCTCCTGGTATACGATACAGCCGTAGGTCGGGCTTAGGATCGGTTCCATCTGCGGACAGTCGTACGTTGCTGACGATGGGTCATTCTTTCCTTTTAAATACTTGGGAATGAAATCCATGGGACCGGGACGGTAAAGGGATATTCCGGCAATGATGTCCTCGAGACTCTGGGGCTTTAACTCCTTCATGAAGCTCTTCATCCCTGAACTCTCCAGCTGGAACACGCCGTCGTCCTTTCCTGTTCCGATGGATTCCAGCACCGCCTTGTCGTCGTAGTCAATCGTATCCATATCGAGCACCACGCCGCGGTTCTTCTCCACCGCCTTCACCGCATTCTGAATCACCGTCAGCGTACGGAGCCCCAGGAAATCCATCTTTAAAAGTCCCAGTTCTTCCAGCGTAGTCATGGTAAACTGTGTCGTAATCGTACCGTCGGCCGCCTTTGAAAGCGGCACATACTCGTCTACCGAGGTACGGCTGATCACGACTCCCGCCGCATGCATGGAAGTATGCCTCGGCAGTCCCTCCAGACGCATGGACATGTCGATTAAATATTTGACTTCCGGGTCCTCATTGTAGGCGTTTCTTAAATCCGGGCTCTGCTTCAGCGCCTTTTCCAGCGTCATCCCCAAATCGCCAGGTATCATCTTCGCAATGGCGTCACATCTGGCGTAAGGCATGTCCAGAACACGCCCGACGTCGCGCACCACGCCTTTGGCCGCCAGCGTACCGAAGGTGACGATCTGCACCACCTGCTCCTTGCCGTACTTTCTCACCACATAATCGATAACCTCCTGGCGCCGTTCGAAGCAGAAATCAATATCAATATCGGGCATGGACACACGCTCCGGGTTTAAGAACCGCTCAAACAGCAGGTTATAGCGGATCGGATCGATATTGGTGATCCCCAGACAGTACGATACGATACTGCCGGCCGCCGAGCCGCGCCCCGGACCCACAATGATGTCCTGAGATCTGGCATAATGGATGAAATCCCACACGATCAGGAAGTAATCCACGTATCCCATGGTATGAATAACGTTCAGTTCATATTCCAGTCTGGCCTTCAGGGTTCCGTCGTCGTCCGGATAATGCTTCGCCAGACCTTCGAAGCAGAGCTTGTTTAAATATCCCCAGGAATCGTATCCCTCCGGTACATCGTACCTGGGCAGCTTCGTCACGCCGAACTCGATCTCCACATTGCAGCGCTCGGCGATATCGTGAGTATTGTCAATCGCCTCTGACGCATAGGGAAAGAGCTTTCTCATCTCTTCCTCGGTCTTGCAGTAATACTGGCCGCCCTCATACCTCATACGGTTTTCATCCGTCACCTTCTTACCGGTCTGAATGCACAGAAGGATATCATGGGGAGTGGCATCATCCGCAAACGTATAATGAATATCGTTGGTAGCCACCAGCTTAATGCCTGTCTCCCTGCTCATGCGCATCAATCCCTGGTTCACCGTGTGCTGTGCCGGAATTCCATGATCCTGCAGCTCCAGGAAAAAATTCCCTTCGCCGAAAATCTGCTGGTAGCGGAGCGCCGCATTCTTCCCCTGCTCATACATGCCGCGCTCGATATAGCGCTGGACCTCGCCGGCCAGACAGGCGCTTAAGGCGATAATGCCCTCATGATACGTCTCCAGCACTTCATAATCCACCCGCGGTTTATAATAAAATCCATCGACGAAGCCCTTGGACACGATCTTCATTAAGTTCTGGTATCCCTGGTTATTCTCGGCTAAAAGTACCAGATGATAGTAGCGGTCCTCCCCGTTCGTCGTTTCTCTGTCAAATCTGGAACCGGCCGTCACATATACCTCGCATCCGATGATGGGTTTGATCCCCACCTCTCTGGCCGCCCGGTAGAAATCAATCACGCCGTACATGACGCCATGGTCCGTGATCGCCATGCTGTCCATGCCCAGCTCTTTTGCCCTCGCCGTCAGCTCCTTAATCTTACAGGAGCCGTCTAACAGGCTGTATTCTGTATGGACGTGTAAATGCGTAAATGCCACGTTTCTTCTCTCCTTTGTTTTATCTCTTATCACTTGTCAAAATTATTTTAACATATTCGATCCGTTTATTATAGCCTATTTTTTATTTATTTCACAGCGATTTAAGTCCGCAGCTACTGTTTCTCAGCCGTTATCTGTGAATTCAAAAACAGACATGAATCTCCGCATCTTCGCAGAATCATTCATGCCTGTTTTCATTTTCCCATTTAGAGCGTGTAGCACCCTTTAGTTGTTGCTCAAATATTTTTCAATATCGGTAACGGCCTGGTTCTCATCGGCACCATCAGCAGAAATTATAACCTGCTCTCCTGCTGCAAGGCCCAGGGTCATCATACCCATAATGCTCTTCGCATTTACCTTTTTGGAGTCGATCTCCACGTAAATACTGCTTTCATACTGGCTGGCTACCTGTACAAGCATGGCTACCGGCCTAGCCTCTAATCCTGATGCAAGTTCGACGGTGACTGTTTTTTTTACCATAATTATCCTCCTCATTCCTGTGAACGGACCCTATTCCATTCTGCTGCGTTCACTCCTGTCCCGCAGTTGCTCCGCAATATCGCAGAGCTTCCTAAGTCGGTGGTTTACTCCTGATTTTCCAACAGGAGGGTCCAGAGCTTCCCCAAGCTCTTTTAATGTAGCTTCCGGTCTTTCAACCCGCTCGCGCGCAATTTCTTCCAAATTCTCCGGCAGGTTTTCCAGGCCTATTGTATCTCTGATATATTCTATATCCTCTATCTGCTTCACAGCAGCTGATACCGTTTTATTGATGTTGGCGGTCTCACAGTTAACCTGACGGTTTACGCTGTTGCGCATGTCCTTCAGGATTCTGATATTCTCCAGCTCCATCAGTGCTACCGGCGCCTCCATCACGTTTAAAATATCGACAATCTGACTGCCTTCCTTAATGTAGACGATATAGTAACGTTTTCTCTTGACAATCTTCGCCTCTAAGTCAAAGGTGGCAATGATCCCCTGAAGCTGCTTCGCCTTCTCCTCTGTTGCACATACGATCTCAAAATGATAGAATTTCTCGGGATCACTTAAGGACCCCGATGCAAGAAACGCCCCGCGGATGAATGCGCGCCTGCAGCATGACTGTTGAATCACCACATTCTGAACCACATTTAAATTTTCCCCCACCTCTCCATGCTCGTCAAGGAGCTTAACGGCATGAAGCACCCGGAGGGCATCCTCATGCTCCCGGATCGTCACCGTGTATGTACGGTTTTTATTTAAGTAGGCGTTTCTTCTAATAGAGACATCAGTAACTATATTAAATGTTTTTTTCAATAATGTAAAGTACTTTCTTGCAACTGCCACATTTTCCGTGTGGATTTTAATGGCATAATGATCCTCTTCCGAGATTGTGATCTTTCCGCAAAGGCTGATGATCGCCGCTGTTTCGGCAATCTGACAGTGTCTCGCCGGGCTTAACTGCCTGGATAGTTCGTCTTTTACTTTGGAGGAAAATGACATGGCAGCTCATTCCTTTTTTCTTTTATTATCCTTATCAATATCGCGGTGCTCAATTTTTAAGCCGAATTCCTCATGGGATTTGAGCCGCTCGTAAACCGCCTTCGCAATCGTCACCGACCGGTGCTTTCCTCCGGTACAGCCAATCGCAATCACAAGCTGGTTTTTCCCTTCCAGCACGTATCCCGGAATCAGGAATTCCAGCATATCGTACAGCTTATTCAGAAAAATGTCTGCTGTCCCGTTCTGCATCACGTAATCCCGCACTTCCTGATCCTCGCCCGTCTTTGGACGCAGTTCATCCACATAGTATGGATTCGGAAGAAATCTGACATCAAAAACAAGGTCTGCATCCGAAGGGATTCCGTACTTGAAACCGAAGGACAGAATCGTGATATACAGATTCTTATAGCTTTCATTTGCCATAAATATCTTTTCCAGCTCTGCCTTCAGTTCCTTTGTCAGCAGCTTGCTGGTATCTATAATGTAATCCGCCTCTTCCTTTAAAAATGCCAGTTTGAGGCGTTCCTTCTCGATGCCGCTGTCGATCCGCCCCTCCCCCGCCAGAGGATGGGCACGCCTCGACTCTTTATAGCGTTTGATCAGTGTCTCGCTGCTGGCATCCAGGAACAGAATCTCGTATGGAACCCTTTTTCTGGACCACTCATCAAAGATCCTGTCCAGTGCCGACAGTTCATCGCCGCTGCGGATGTCGATCCCCAGCGCGGCATTTCTGATTCCGCCCTGATTGCTCAGGGTAAGCTCAGCAAATTTTTCTACCAGAGGGATGGGAAGGTTATCCACACAGTAGAATCCCATGTCCTCCAGCATCTTCAGCGCATTTGTCTTACCGGCGCCCGACATGCCTGTCACAATTACCAGTCTCACGTTACGTCTCCTCTACGACTTTCGAATGTTCCCAGCGTCTTAACTTCCATCTCCAGCTCCACCCCGGAGCATTCAAACACCTTTCGCTTCACGTCCTGACAGAGCGTCATAATATCCGAGGCCGTGGCATGATCCCTGTTTATCACGAAACCACAGTGTTTCCCGGAAACCTCCGCGCCGCCCACACGGTATCCCGCCAGACCGGCTTCCTCGATCAGTTTACCCGCAAAATTCCCTGCCGGCCGCTTAAACGTGCTCCCGGCACTGGGATACTCCAGCGGCTGTTTACTCTTTCTCCTGGCGGCCAGTTCATCCATATATGCCCTGATCTCCGTCTTGCTGCCCGGCTTTAAACGATACCGCGCTTCCATCACAATGTACCGGTTTGCGGGAATACAGCTGGTCCGGTAGCCCAGTTCCAGTTCCGGCAGGGAAAGGACCTTTTCCTCACCTTCTATGGTCATCACACGGGCTGATTCAATGATATCCTTCGTCTCGGAACCGTAGGCGCCCGCATTCATCACGACGGCTCCGCCCACCGTGCCGGGAATTCCGGCTGCAAATTCAAAGCCTGTGAGCCCGGCCTCCAGCGCCGCCTTTCCCACCCGGGAAAGGGACGCCCCCGCGCCGGCCGCGATCTCACACCGGTCACTGTCCACCGTACACCCGGAAAATCCGGCCGTCATGGAAATGACCACACCGTCGAAACCGCCGTCTCCCACAAGCAGATTGCTTCCGTTTCCGAGAATGCAGTACGGGACCTCTTCTCTCCGGCACAGCCGGATCACCTCTCCCAGTTCGCGCGCATCCGCCGGGCTTACATAGTAGGCTGCGGGACCTCCTGCACGAAAGGTGGTGTGTCTGCTCATCTTCTCTTCCGTCTTCACATGGCTGCTATCTGACACTTCCAGCAGTTTCTCATAAAACATTGTCATGAAACACCTCAATCATCCTGTTTTCTTGACAGGTTTGCCTGGACACGGTTGTATAATTCCTGTGCCGCGTTGTACCCCATCTTCTTCTGTCTGTAGTTGACAGCTGCCGACTCCACGATGATGGCGAGATTCCGTCCCGGGCGAACAGGGATGGAATGGCAGACCACACGGTTTCCTAAGAATTCCGTATACTGGTCTTCCAGTCCCAGTCTGTCGTACTCTTTATCCTTATCCCAGTCCTCCAGCTTGATTACCATATCGATGGCCTGGGTGTCCTTCACGCTCTCCACACCGAACAGCGTCTTGACATCGATAATACCGATTCCTCTCAGCTCGATAAAATGTCTTGTAATTTCGGGAGCACTTCCGATCAGAGTCTCATCGCTGACCTTTCTGATCTCCACCACGTCGTCCGTTACGAGACGGTGGCCTCTCTTAATGAGCTCCAGAGCCGCTTCACTCTTACCGATTCCGCTCTCACCCATGATCAGAACGCCTTCACCGAATACATCCACCAGAACGCCGTGGATGCTGATGCACGGAGCCAGTTTTACCTTCAGCCAGCGGATGATCTCTGCCATCAGATCAGAGGTCGTCTGCTCCGAAACAAGGCATGGTACGCCGTAATGGTCGCAGCGTGCGATCATGTCTTCATCCGGATCCTGGTTCCTCGAATAAACCAGGCACGGAATCTGACTGGACAGAAGCTTATCATACATCTCCACCTTGCGGTCATGTTCCATCTGACGGATATACTCCTGCTCCACATAGCCGATAATCTGGACCCTCTCATTGTCGAAATGGTCAAAAAAACCTGCCAGCTGCAGTGCCGGACGATTGACATCCGGATGACTCAGCACAATTTTCTCTGCATCGATCTCCGGTGTCATGTTCCGGAGATTCATTTTTTCAATTAACTCTGTAATCGCAACTCCATGCATGGTCTGATGCTCCTTTTCCATCTGTTTTTCTCATACTAACACAGATTTCGTGTTTTGAAAAGAGATTCGGAGGGAAATTCCACAATCCTGCCGCCGGGCAGCTGCAGTTCACTCCCCGTTTATTCCTGTTTTGGACGTAAGCTGACGCAGCCGATTAATGGAAAAAGTCATAGACACTCTGAGCCGACTTAGCATTCATGCCCGGTGCGGCAGTCAGGGCTTCTATGGTGGCCTCTTTTATGGCTTCGATATCTTTAAAATAGCGCATCAGTGCCTTGCGGCGGGTGGGGCCGATATCAGGGATGTCATCCAGTATGGAGTGAACCTGGCCTTTGCTGCGCAGGCTACGGTGATATTCGATCGCGAAACGATGGGCCTCATCCTGGATTCGGGTGATCAGCTTAAAGCCCTCGGAGCGCTTGTCGATGGGGATCTCCACGTTGTTGTAGTACAGGCCGCGTGTCCTGTGGTTATCATCTTTTACCATACCGCAGACCGGGATAGACAGCTTCAGCTCATCGAGCACTTCCAGGGCAATATTGACCTGTCCGCGGCCGCCGTCCATCATGAGTAAGTCCGGGAATTTCGTGAAGCTGCCGAACTCTTCGTCCACACCCTTTTCTTTTAATGCGGCGGCTTCATCAAGTCCGTGGGAAAAACGGCGGGTGAGTACTTCACGCATGGAAGCGTAGTCGTTGGCGCCTTTGACCCATTTAATCTTGAATTTCCGGTAATCGTTCCGCTTGGGCTTGCCGTCTTCATAGACAATCATGGAGCCTACGGATTCAAAACCGCTGATATTGGAAATATCAAAGGCCTCGATCCTGTGGACTCCGGTTATGCCAAGCCAGCCGCTGACCTCGTTCATGGCCCCGATGGTCCGCAGCTCTTCGCGTTTGATCTTTTCTTTGTCCTGGGAGAGCACCAGAGCTGCGTTCCGCTCCGCAAGCTCCACCAGCCGCTCCTTCTCCCCCTTCTGCGGAACGACCAGCTTCACCTTCTGGCCGCGCTTGGCACTCAGCCACTCTCTGATGATCCCGCTGTCCTCCAGCTCCGTCTGAACCCAGAGTTCCCTCGGGACAAACGGAGTTCCGGCATAGAACTGCTTGACAAAGCTGGTTAAAATCTGTCTGTCATCTTCCGCCGTGGCTATGGCTACATGGTAATGCTCACGGCCGATCAGACGGCCTTCTCTTACAAAAAACACCTGGACCACCGCGTCCTTTTCGTCCTTTGCCATGGCAATGATATCGCGGTCCTCCATACTGCTGCTGGTAATCTTCTGCTTCTGTGCCACCGCTCTGACGCTGGTCAGCAAATCCCGGTATTCGATGGCTTTTTCAAAATCCATCTCATCCGACGCCGCCTGCATCTTCTCCTCCAGCATGGAGATGACCGGGTCGTATTTACCGCCCAGAAAATCAAGGGCCTGGCTGATGGCCTTTCCGTATTCTTCTTTGTTGATGTACCCCTGGCAGGGCGCCGAGCACTGCTTGATGTGGTAGTTTAAGCAGGGGCGGTCCCTGCCGATATCCTTCGGCAGATTGCGGTTGCAGGTCCGGATCTTATACAGCTTATGAATCAGATCGATGGTATCCTTTACCGATCCCGCACTGGTGTAGGGGCCAAAATATTTGCTTTTGTCCTTTTTCATATCCCTGGAAAATAAAACCCGGGGAAAATCCTCGTAAACCGTCACCTTAATATACGGATACGTCTTATCGTCCTTTAACATCGTGTTGTATCTGGGACGGTGTTCCTTAATTAAATTGCACTCCAGAACCAGGGCTTCCAGCTCAGAATCGGTTATGATGTACTCGAACCGGGCGATCCTGGAAACCATCTGTTCAATCTTTGACGTCTTATTCCTGCTGCTCTGGAAATACTGCCTGACCCTGTTCTTTAAACTGATGGCCTTGCCCACATAGATGATCTCATCCTTTTTATCGTGCATGATGTAGACCCCCGGCTGGGCGGGCAGTTTCTTTAGTTCTTCTTCTATATTAAATCCATTGTATCCGGATTGCTCCACGTATTTGTCACCTCAGTCTCGCTCCATCGTATTTCGTCTGCATCTCCAGATAATTGACGGCGGCCCGGTACATTCCTTGCCGCGTGCCCGTTCCGCTTCCGATATCCAGGGATTCACAGACAGCCGTAAGCTCCTCTTCTGAAAAGATCTCACAGCGCTCTTTTAAAACTTCCAGCTTTTCATAATACGTCTCCGCGTCTAAAAAAGCAAGAAGATTTTTACTGGAAACAGCGGTTTCTTCACTCGTTTCTTCTGCTTCCTCTGTCTTAAGTTCGACCCGCTCAAACCGGTACTTCTGATTCACCTCCGGATATTTTTCATGGTCCACTTCACTGGTGAACATGGACAGCGGCCGCACATACGTTCCAAATGTACCGTACAGCGCCTGATAAACCACCATCTTCTCTCCTGTCTCGGAATGTTCGGCTACGGTGATAATCTGATACAGCTTATTCTTAAAATGTCTGTAACATTCTCCTGGTTTTGGTATTCTGTCCATATGCGTTTCCTTTCCTGATTTCCCGTCATGCTGTATCCGCAGAAGCCTGCGCAGCGCTGCACGGTTCAGTACAGCGCTGCGCAGGCTTCCGTGAATGATCAGTTACTCTCCAGCGCCTCCTGTTGTGACGATCACAACATTGGGCTTGCTTCTCTTTTCCCCCTGTGCCGCAGTCTCCGGCTGGGCGGCGGCTTTCTCAGCGGCTTCTGTTTCCGCATCTTCACCGGTCTGCAGTTCTTCACTGGCGGTGGTTCCGTCCACCGGAGCCTCTGTCTCCTCCATCGTGGTTTCTTCCGAAGGCTGTCCCTCCTGGGGAAGCGTTTCCTCCGGTGCAGGCGGCGTCTCCCCGTCTGCAGCTTCTGCCGGCGGGACCGCTGTGGTCTCAGGAGGCAGAGCCGCCCTGGATTCCGCTATCTTCTGATCTTCCCGGCCGGCTTCCTCCGGGGAAAGAAGTCCATCCCACGTATATTTGTTGGATGCGCTCCATAGAATCCATTCATCGTATCCGGCGTCGTAGACCGCCTGAATCTGAGCCCGCACCTCGGCAGGGCCGTATTTGATATAATGCTGCAGATAGGAGGCGGTGAAATCCTGAAGCCACGGCCGCACGATGGCATGGTCCTCCCCCGCCGCCGTCACGATAGCCAGATCCTGCTTTGACTTCATCAGGGCCGCAAGAATCGTATCGTAAGGCTGCGTATCCGGATGCTCAATCCCGAAATTCCCGTCACCGTAATGGGAGGGATAAATCATCGGACAGATATAGTCTAAATGCTTTGCCATATCATTATACACCTGTCCCACCGCATCCGCATCAATCTTACTTCCAATGATGGTGCCGAAAACGTCTGCCGATACGAAGACGCCTTCCTCCGACAGCTTATCGTAGGCATACGTAATAAACTCCGTGATGATATCCGTCTTGGAGCGTCCCCTCGTATCCGCCTCGTCAAACACAACCTGCTTCATGGTGCTGTCCGTGGCAAAGCGGATGTAATCGAACTGAATCTCGTCAAACCCGGCTTTTGCGGCCTGTCTGCCCACTTCTACCAGGTAATCCCACACCTCCTGGCGGTAGGGATTGACCCAGGCCAGCCCCTTATTATCGCGGTGAAGACTGCCGTCCGCGTTCTTTAAGCTCCACTCCGGCTTCTTCTCAGCCAGATATGGATCACGGAATGCCACGACCCTGGCGATGGTATAGATGCCTCTGGCCTTTAAATCCGCCATAAGCGATCCGATATCTCTGATATACCGCTCCGATGCACCGATCTCATTGACCGTGGGCGCATCATCCATGGCAAATGTGATCCTTCCATCGTCGTTCTTCACATCGATGACCACCGCGTTAATCTCCGTCTGGCTGATCTTGTCGAGAATCGCCTGAAAGCCTTCTGATCCCGCCATATATCCGGAAATGTAGACGCCCTTCACCCGGACCCGCTCCTTCTTAACTTCTTCCGGTTCTGTCTCTGGCTGAATCTCCAGCGTCTCCTCTTCAGTTTCTCCGCTCATACTCTCTGTTTCTGTTGTCTCATCCGTTTCCGGCAAGTCGGATACCTGCTTATACTTACTGCATCCCGTAACTGCCAGCGTACAGACAAGTACTGCCAAAAGCCATTTCTTCATATTGCTCCCGTTCTCTTTCCTGATGGTTTTATGGTAATCTCCTGTAACATTTATTTAATATTTTACCACATTTTGTAAAATTTACAAACGTGTTTTCGTTTTGCCGTCTTAATCATTCATTTTGTAAATTATATTTGACATTTAGTCGTATTTAGTGTACTATTAAAGTATGAAACAGGAGTCCTGCAGAAACCGGAGGTGGATTTTTATTGAAGAACAAACGGCTGAAAATTGCCCGCATAGAACACGATTTATCACAGGAACAGTTAGGGGAACGGGTTGGCGTCACACGGCAGACGATCAGCATGATCGAATCCGGGAACTATAACCCGACGCTGAATCTCTGTATTGCAATCTGCAAAGAACTGGGTAAGACACTGGATGAATTATTTTGGGAGGTATCAGAATGAAATCACTTTTTAAGAAACGAATCGTAGATGAACGAATGGAACTTCAAAGTCTTAAGAATGCCAGAAAAAGCTGGAACTTTCTTCTCATTGCGACCGGCCTCTGCCTGTTGGCGGAGCTTCATTTACTTCAATGGGAGCTGAAATACGTACTTCCACAGGCCGTTATCGTGCTTGCTGCCTCTCTTTATAATATATTTTTGGATACCAGAGACGGCAACATTTATACCGCGGAATCCGCCAACCGCAAAAGGCTGTTTCTGCTCTACTCCATAAGCTCCCTGGCTGCGTCACTGATCATCGCCAGCGGTTTTTACAGGCGCTATTCTCTCATAACAGCGATTATTATTTTCATTATTCTCTTCTTTTTCATGTTTGGACTGATGTATCTGTTTGATTCTCTCATCTTCCATATGGGAAAAAAAAGAGCGCTGAAAGACACCGAAGAGGAAGAGTAACCACGGCCGGAACTTTCCCGCCGCAAGCAGAATATCACAACCACAGTTTACAGAAGGAGAAGGCGCCGGCCTTCTCCTTCTGCTGCTTAACAGCTCCATCACAGAGTTTCTTCGAGCTATAACAGATGAACTGCCACGATCAATCCTGCAAATACAATCGAGACCATGGACGTAAGCTTAATCAGAATATTAATGGACGGCCCCGACGTATCTTTAAACGGATCGCCGACCGTGTCCCCAACGACCGCAGCCTTGTGCTGGTCGCTTCCCTTTCCGCCGTGTGCTCCGCCCTCGATATATTTCTTCGCATTATCCCATGCTCCGCCGGAGTTGGCCATCATGACCGCCAGAACGAAGCCGGTCACGGTATTGCCGGCCAGAAGGCCTGCGACACCGTTTACCCCCAGCAGCAGCCCGACGGCGACGGGAATGATCACTGCGATCAGGGCCGGCGCCAGCATCAGCTTCTGTGCCGATTTCGTACACATATCCACACAGGAGGCGTAATCCGGTTCCGCCTTTCCCTCCATCAGCCCCCTGATCTCCTTAAACTGCCGGCGCACCTCGATCACGATGGACTGGGCCGCCTTTCCCACCGCGTCCATCGTCAGAGCGGCAAATAAAAACGGAAGCATGCCGCCGATAAACAGACCGATTAAGACAGTCGGGTTGGTAATGGTTAAATTCAGCGCAATATCCGGGTTCAGCTGTTGTACCTTATCGATGTAGGAGGCAATCAGCGCCAGTGCCGTCAGCGCGGCTGAACCTATGGCAAAGCCTTTGCCAGTGGCCGCAGTCGTATTTCCCAGGGAATCCAGCGCATCCGTCCGGTTTCTGACCTCCGGAGGCATGTGGGTCATCTCCGCGATTCCCCCTGCATTGTCGGCGATTGGGCCGTACGCATCCGTCGCCAGCGTGATTCCCAGTGTCGAAAGCATTCCGACCGCGGATACTCCGACACCATAAAGTCCCATATTAAAATCGGTATTTCCGCCCGAACAGTAGTAGCTGATCAAGACGGAGGCACCGACAATAATCACCGGCGCCACGGTGGAAAGCATTCCGAGAGACAGGCCGCTTATGATGACCGTGGCCGCCCCCGTTTCACTGGATGAAGCCAGATTCCTGGTAGGCCGGTACGAATCCGACGTAAAATATTCTGTGATTGCACCGATCAGAACCCCGGCGATCAGGCCGGACAGTACTGCCGCATAAATCCCCACATGGCCCGGAAGCAGGATTCGGATAATCACGAATGCCCCCACGGCCACCAGAACGGCGCTGATATACGTTCCCAGCCGCAGTGCTTTTAAAAGACTCTTTTGAGAGGCGTCCTCCTTTGTCTTTACGAAAAAGGTGCCTGTAATCGATGCGATAACACCAAATGCTGCCAGCATCATGGGAACAGCCACGCCCTTTACGCCGAAACCGGCCGCAACCGCCAGCGCAGAGGTCGAAACAATAGATCCGACATACGATTCATACAAATCAGCCCCCATACCGGCCACATCGCCCACGTTGTCACCCACATTATCCGCGATAACCGCGGGATTGCGCGGATCATCTTCCGGAATTCCGGCCTCCACCTTGCCAACCAGATCGGCTCCCACATCAGCCGCCTTAGTGAAAATGCCTCCGCCCACACGGGCAAACAGCGCCATACTGGAGGCGCCCATGCCGAAGGTCAGCATATTGGCTGTAATCTGGCCGATCCGTTCCGCCTCCGGGAGCGAACGGAACACGGTATTCAGGATAAAATACCAGATGGTCAAATCGAGAAGTCCAAGTCCCACCACGGTAAACCCCATAACCGATCCCGCCGAAAACGCCACCTTCAGTCCCTTATTCAGACTGTGGGAAGCCCCCTCCGCCGTCCTGCAGTTCGCCATCGTCGCGGTGCGCATTCCGATAAATCCCGACAAACCGGAAAAGAAGCCGCCTGTCAAAAATGCAAACGGTGTAAAGTAACTTAAAAATCCGCCAAACGCCATACACAGCAATATGAGGAAAACGACAGCAAAGAAAACGCCAACGCCCAGATACTGCCGTCTTAAATAGGCGCCGGCACCTTTCCTGACCGCAGTAGATATTTTAATCATCCCGGCACTGCCCTCCGGCTGTTCCTTCACCCGGAAAAACATGCAGGCAGCGTAAATCAGAGCGGCTATGGAACCAATTGCTACGACATACATAACATTCATGGTACCCCTCCTCGTAATAACACTTGTTGAAATTGTTTAGTTTCAACTTCATTATAGTTCTTTATATGGGCGTTTTCAACAAATATGTGTGATTTTTTTCAGTAATTTAACGGACGGCCTGTCTGTCTGGGCCCTGTTGTACGGACTGCCATAAACAAAGAGCCCGGCGGGAAACCAGAGCGAACATGTTTCTTCCGCTCTTCGTCATCCCGCCGGGCTTCTCCCTGCAATCGTTTATCACGAAAAAACTTAATAAGTAAGAACCTCCGGTCCCTCTTCTGTGATCAGTACCGTAACCTCCCACTGTGCCGACAGACTTCCGTCTTCCGTGTAGATCGTCCATCCGTCTTCCTCATCCTGAACGACATCGGGTCTCCCTGCATTCACCATCGGTTCAATGGTAAAGATCATGCCGGGAACGAGAAGCATATCCGTCCCCCGCTCTCCGATATGGCTGACCCACGGCTCCTCATGGAAATCATTGCCAACACCGTGACCGCCGATTTCACGCACTACCGTAAATCCATTGGAGTACACATACTCCGAAACAGCCGCCCCGATGTCGCCTAAATGGCCCCAGGGCCTTGCTTCCTTAAGCGCCAGTTCCACGCTCTCTTTCGTCACACGGACCAGCTTTTCAGCCTCCGGCGTCACCGTTCCGATGCAGTACATCCTGGAGGCGTCACCGTAGTATCCGTCCAGAATCGTGGTGACATCTACATTGATGATATCGCCTTCCTTTAAGATCCGGCCGGGATCCGGAATACCGTGGCAGACCACCTCGTTGACAGAGGTGCAGACACTCTTCGGATACCCTTCAAAATTCAGGGGAGCCGGAATTCCTCCCATTTTTATCGTATTTTCATGGACAAGCTGATTGATGTCCTCCGTGCTGATGCCAGGCTTGATAAACGAATCCACCAGATTCAAAATCTTCGTGTTTACCTCTCCGGCTCTGCGGATTCCCTCGATCTGAGCCGGTGTCTTGATCATATAGTGTTCCGGCACCAGATCGCCCATGATGGCGTAATTTTCGATTTTCGTATCGAACGCCAGGTGGCAGTTCTTATACTTTTTTCCACTGCCGCACCAGCAGGCGTCATTTCTTCCCAGTTTCTTTAACATCGTGATTTCCTCCATCTTCTCTACAACGTTTTATCACGTTTTGAGGCCATTGTAAAGAGCACTTCCCATTATTCTTTTAAGACAGCCTTCACCCGGCCGTTCTTTTCCACATTATCATTATATGGATCGGAAGCCACGATATCCCCATCTTCCAGACCGGAAATTATTTCTACCCGGCCGCTTTCTCTTCTGCCCGTCTCCACAGGAGTGAGGACCGCTTTTCCACTGCTCACGACATAGACGGCGCTTCCATGTTCCTGCGGCATGACGGCGGCCGCGGGAACAGAGAAGACCTGCTCCGCCTTAATTACGGTAAAGGATACATCCGCCGTCTGCCCTGCACCCACATGCTCCGGCAGGCTGAGCGGTTTTAATTCAACCGTACAGCGGTTTTCCTCCAGGCCGATGGAGGACATCTCCTTTTTTGCAGTTTTTGAGATAAAACCCACCTCGGCCTCCGACCTCGTGCCGTCGGCGTAAACCACCTCCGCGGTAAGTCCCGGCGTCAGTGCGGCCGCGTCCTCGGATAAGACCGATGCGGAAAGCTTCATTTCCTGAGGGCGGTATACCTTTGCAACCGGCTGATTCGGCGATAAGTATGCCCCCTCCTCCGTGTAGACTTCCCACAGGACACCGTCGTAGGGCATCGCAACCACGCCCGGATTTACCGTATTCTCCAGAAGCTCAAGCTGTTTTTCGTAGGAGGCGATCTGATCTTGAAAGGCGGTGCGGCGTGCGTCCGAATTATCCTCCTTCGCCTGGTTATATTTCTGAAAGGCTATGTCCATCTGCGTCTTCAGCGTATCTAAATCCGAGCGGGCAATAAAGCCGCCCTGCTGCTCCAGCACCAGTCCGTTGTCATAGTTTTTCTTTGCGAGCAGGTACTCACTTTCCGCTGCGGACTGGGCCGCTGCGGCGGAACCGTTGGCCCCGTAAAGCCGCTCGTACTCCTGACGCGCACTGATCAGCTGCTGGCGGAACTGCTCCCGCTGAATATCGAGTGTCGTCTGGGAGGCGGAATCCGTCTTTATCAGAATTTCCCCCTCCTTTACCTCCATTCCGGGTAAAAACGGAATTTCCGACACATTGCCGGCCGTAATGGAGTTAAGCACCATTCCGGATACCGGAAGGATGGAGGCCGAGACTGTAAACTGGCTCTCTAAGCTCCCCTTCACGGCCCGCTCCGCCTGCGCTTCCACCGGCTTTAGAAGCACCGCCGCGTACGCTCCGATACTGATCACGGCAATGGCCGCAAGAAATATCCATTTCACGTTTCTTTTCATCCTGCACCTCTATTCCCGTTCCCGCAGAAGATCCGCAGGAACTATTTTTTTCAGCTTTCGAAGCATCATAACGGAACTCAGACCGACCGACACCGCAGTGAGACCGATGGCCTGCAAAAGTGCTTTCCCATCGATAAACCCCGGAATCGTATACATATCAGACGCCATGGACACCGAGATCAGACGGCTGGCTCCCATGGCCATGGGAATTCCGATCAGAACGGCTCCCACCGCCAGAATCCACTGTCCCGTGGAAATGACCTCCAGACATTCTCTGCTCTTTAAGCCCAGCATCATCAGAGTGGACAATTCCCGTTTCAGTTCCTCGAAGCTGATGAGGGAGCTGATGTAAATAACGGCAAAGCTGATGATTACCCCCAGCATGGACATGGACGCCATAATGGCGCTCATACTCCCCATCATGGACCGGTACTGTTCCAGTCTCCCCTGACGGCTCTGAATCGCAGATACGGCCGCAGCGTCACTGAGTCTGGTCCGCAGCTCCTCCTGCACGGTAAGCGGGGCCTTTAAGAGTACCGTACTGCATACACCGCGGTAATCGCTGATCTTTGCCGCACCTTCAAACGACATATACGCAGAGCTTCCCATATACTGGGCAATCGTATCTGTAACGGCAACGCGGCTGATCCGTTCTTCAGGATAGGTAACCTTAACCTCGATGGTACTTCCCTTCTTCACTCCCATGAGACTGGCCATGTGTTCTGAAATCACGATCCCCTCCTCCTCCGGATATGCCCTGCTTCCATCCTCGCGGAACAGTCTGGTCAGTGATGCTTCCCGTGATACCGCCTGAATCGTACAGTCTGTTTTTCCCTGCGGCCCGGCAAGGGTCACTGCAAATTCCATCATTGCCTCCGCCTTCTCCACCTGCGGATGCTTTACCGCCTCCAGCGCGCCGTTCACTGAAACCGGCTGTTCAAATGAGACCATAATGTCCTGTCTCTGTGTCTTTTCCCAATAGTCAAAGATAAACACATCAAATAAGGAGTTCATGGATACCAGAGTCGCTGTGATCATATAGGCAAAGGCAATACCGGCTATGGACATGGCCGTCCGCCTCCTGTTCCGCGACAGACTCCGCAGTGCCATGATGCCCGGAACTGTAAAAAGCCTTAAAAAGCCCGGTATCCGTTCCAGAAAGGATGGCCTGGCCGTTTTGGGGGCCGGCGGCCGCAGCGCCTGAGCCGGTCTCATTTTCCCTATAACGCCTGCGATGATCCATGAGGTCCCTGAACAGAAGATTCCTGCCAGAAGGATTCCCTCCAGTAAGTAAGCGGCCGACAAGGGGGCGGTTACTTCCGGAAGATTAAAATACATCCGGTAAAATCCCGCCATGGGGTCCGCCATGGAATATCCCAGCATTCCCCCCGCCAGACCGCCGGCCAGGCCGGTCACCGCACCGAAGCCCATATAGTGAAGCCGTATCTTTTTCAAAGGAATCCCGAGAGCCATCAGCGTTCCGATCTGGGTCCGCTGCTGCTCCACCATGCGGCTCTGGGTGATATAGAGGATCACTCCTGCCACAGCCAAAAACAGAAACGGAACCACGCCGGACATCTTTTCCAGCTGCTTAATCTCCTCATCCACCATGGAAACAGCCAGCTGGTCTTCACTGGCAAAATGGGATATAAGACCGTATGGGGTCAGCGCCTGCTCCACCTGATCCTTCACATCTTCCCACATACTCCCGGGCGCCATCCGGAACAAAAAGCTGTTGGCGTGGCCTTCCTGGCCGTAAAGCTGCGCCAGTGTCCGGTAAGAGGTAAAGGCGGCGTCATACACGGCCGGACTTGGGAACAGCTCATTCATATTGCGTATCATATAAATATTTTCCGGCGTCAGACCAATCCCCGTGATCTCCATGGGAATCCGTTTTCCCCCCACGATGATCTCTACCGTATCGCCCGGATTTAAATTTCTGGCCTTTGCCATGCCGTCGCCGATGACAATCTCCCTCTTTCCCTCCGCAGGCAGACTGCCTCTGGAAAGTACCGGCCGGTTCATCTTTCCGTCGGTCCAGGACGCAAGATGCAGCTCCACATCCCCGTCGAAGCCGTACACACGGACGTCCTTAACGAGACGCGGTTCCACGGCGTAGATTCCGGGAATCATGTTCAGGATACCGGCTTCAGAGACCGGCGAATCCGTAACCTCTGCAAACCCGTCACAGAAATCAGACTGGGAAAAGAATAAGTCCCGCGATTCGACAAGATTATCGTAACAGAGTTCCAGCACAGTGAAACCGCAGAAACCGATGGCCACAATCAGAATACAGAGAAGATAGGCCGCTCTGGATCTCTTCATGTCGCGAATCATTTTCTTCCATAAAAGCTTCGTCATAACGCCCCTTTCCGCTGCCTACCAGTCAAGCTCCTCCGCCCGGCACGGATGCTCATTGACCGTGATCCGTTCCAGTCTCCCGTCCTTCATGTGAAATACACGGTCTGCCACCCTGGCCATCTCGGCATTGTGGGTGATGGTCATGACCGGGCAGTTTAAGTTCTTTCCCACTTCCAGAAGCAGCTTTACGATGGCCACGCTGTTTTTGCTGTCCAGCGCCCCGGTGGGTTCATCACAGAGAAGCAGATCCGGCTTCTTGACAATGGCCCGGGCAATAGAGACCCGCTGCTGCTCGCCGCCGGATAACTGGGCCGGAAAATGCTTCTCTCTTCCCTCCAGCCCCACCATGGTGAGCACTTCGGCCGGATCCATGTGTTCCTTCACGATGCTGGCAGCCAGTTCCACATTTTCCTTCGCAGTCAGGGACGGAATCAGGTTGAAAAACTGGAACACAAAGCCGACCACATCCTTCCGGTAATCAGACAGCTGATCCGGAGTACAGCCAGTCAGCAGCTTCTCTTTATACCAGATTTCGCCTCCCGCAGGCTGGTCCATACCGCCTGCAATATTCAAAAGTGTGCTTTTTCCCGAACCTGACGGTCCCAGCACCACGATAAATTCTCCCTGCTCCACCTCGAAGGAGACGTCCTTTAAGGCGTCTACTGCAACGCCCTCCCCCTCATATCTGACGGATAAATGTTCCGCCCTGATTACCGGTTTTCCCATAATCCTCCTTCCGGCTCTGTGTCCTGGTACTCCTCTTTATAAGCAATCTGCTTCAGCCATTTCTCCCAGACACAGAATTTCTTCATAACTTCGTCAAGCGAAGCGGAAAGCTCTGACTTTCTCCTGTTATAGAGGAACCCTTCCGTCATCCAGGTCAGCATCTCATACACCTCCTGAGGCGAGACCTCCGGCTTAAACTTGGTGTAGTCTATATTTTTAAAATACTCCTGTAAAGTCATGTTTACCGCATGCTTCTGCATCAGCTTCCCCGTCACTGCCCATGACCTGGTTCATAATCAGCTTCGCACAGTAATCAAATAAATATAAATACAGAGACTTCTTATTATGAAAATAGTAGAATAAAAGCCCTTTGGATATCCCGGCTTTTCTGGCGATCTCATCCGTCACCGCATGTTTGTAATCGTTCTTCGAAAATACCTCCAGCCCGGCATTGATGATGCGCATCTGTTTTTCCTGCGGCAGATCGTAAAACTGTTCATTCATCTTCCTGACCCCCTTAACCTGTCTGGTTTAACCAATCCGGTCATTTTCATTGTACCTCATTGACTATATTTTACAACCCCTAAAAGCCGGACAGATGGTCATTTTTTCTCAAAAGCGCCGACACAAAAAAGGCCGGCCCCGGCTGCTGTTCTCCTGACATGGCACGGTCGGGAACGGAACCGGACCGCACATCTGCAAAATGCTGAAACTCCTGTGGAAATTTAAATGGATTTATGATACAATCGGTAGGTATTATGGGCTAAAACTCATATTATTTCATGACTCAGCGGCATTTTGGGGATCCATCCCCATGGAATACGTCTGCCACGAACATAGATTCTAAAGAATAAAAAAGGGGTACAAACATGAAAATCGGATTTGACAACAACAAATATTTGCAGCTACAGTCTGAGCATATCAGGAAACGGATTAACCAGTTCGGTGACAAACTGTATCTGGAGTTCGGCGGGAAATTATTCGACGATTACCACGCCTCCAGAGTTCTTCCCGGCTTTGCGCCTGACAGTAAGCTCCGCATGCTGCTGCAGCTTGCAGATCAGGCTGAGATCGTCATCGCCATCAATGCCGCGGACATCGAAAAGAATAAGATCCGCCATGACCTGGGCATTACCTACGACGTGGATGTCCTTCGCCTGATCCAGTCCTTTACCGACCAGGGACTCTATGTCGGAAGTGTTGTCATCACCCAGTACTCCGGCCAGAAGTCCGCCGATATCTTCAAAAGCAAGCTGGAGAAAATCGGCGTGCGCGTCTACCGCCATTACATCATTGACGGTTATCCGAGCAACGTCTCTCTCATCGTGAGCGACGAGGGATATGGAAGAAACGATTACATCGAGACGACAAAACCGTTAGTCATCATCACGGCTCCCGGACCAGGCAGCGGAAAGATGGCCACCTGCCTCTCCCAGCTCTACCATGAAAACAAACGCGGGATACAGGCCGGCTATGCAAAATTCGAGACCTTTCCGATCTGGAATATTCCGCTGAAGCATCCGGTAAACTTAGCGTACGAGGCGGCTACTGCCGACTTAAACGATGTCAATATGATCGATCCCTTCCATCTCGACGCCTACGGTGTCACTACAGTGAATTATAACCGCGACGTGGAGATATTCCCGGTTCTCAGCGCCATCTTCGAGGGAATCTACGGGGAATGCCCGTACAAATCCCCTACCGATATGGGAGTCAACATGGTTGGCTGCTGTATCGTGGACGACGAGGCATGCGTGGAGGCCTCCCGCCAGGAGATTATCCGGCGCTATTATCAGGCGCTCTCCCGCCTCGCCAAGGACATGGGCAGCAAGGAAGAGGTTTATAAAATCGAGCTTCTGATGAAACAGGCCAAGATCACCACCGCTGCCAGACGGGTGGTCGGAGCCGCCAACGAACGCGCGGAACGGACCGGTTATCCGGCGGCGGCTCTGGAGCTGGACGATGGCACCATCATCACGGGAAAAACCACAAACCTGCTGGGCGCTTCGGCCGCTCTCCTGTTAAACGCCGTTAAGGTTCTGGGAAATATCCCCCATGACATGCATTTAATTGCACCATCCGCCATCGAGCCGATTCAGAAGCTGAAGGTCAATTATCTCGGCAGCAAAAATCCGCGGCTTCACACCGATGAGGTACTGATCGCCTTATCTGCCAGTGCTGCCACGGACCATAATGCCCAGATCGCGCTGGAACAGCTTCCAAAGCTGAAGGGCTGTGAAGTTCACACCTCGGTTCTGCTTTCCGATGTGGATGTGAAGATTTTCAAGAAGCTTGGCGTCAATCTGACCTGCGAACCGATTTATGAGGAGAAAAAAATTTACCATTAAAAGAAAGGACACCGTAACTGTCAGCGGCTCCCACTGACACTGCGGTGTCTTTTTCTTTATGAAAGCGGTATTTTCCGCCTCAATCTGTCTTCTATAAAGCCGATTCCCATTTAATCCGAAACAGCAGAACCAGGGAGATTGCCGCCGCCATGTAATTGGAAAAAAGATTTCCCCAGAACACGGAGTAATAAGCCAGAAAGCTTTCTGTTGCAAGGATAAATAAATATCTTAAAAGCCAGATTCGCAGGAGCCCCACCACCATGGGAACCTTCGTCCTTCCCAGTCCGATAAATGCCCCCTGAACCACCATACAGATGCCGAATCCGACCACAGAATACGTATAAATATGTAAAGCATGGTCCGCGATCTCCAGTACATCCGGCTGTCTCGTAAACAGAGTTGTCAAATGGGAGGATGCCGGTACGATGACGGAGATGATAAGGACGGCTGTAATCATACTGGCCACACAGCCGGTCAGCGTACATTTCTTTGCCCGTGGTCCCTGTCCCGCGCCCACATTCATGCTCACCATGGTTGTGATAGCGGAACCGAAAGAGCTGGGAAGGTTGAAGCATACCGACGTGATATTATTGGCAATCCCCTGACCGTTCAACACGACGGGCCCGTATTTCTGCGTTTCATTATTGATCAGAAAAAATCCAAAATTCAGCATGAGGCTGGTAATCATGGCCGGAATGCCCACGCGAACCAGCTGGTGGATCAACACTCCGTCGAAATGAAAGCCTTTTAATGTCAGCTGATTATCTCCTTTCTGGAGAAACAGCTCATAAAACATCCAGATGCAGATCAGCACATTGGCACAGAGCGACGCCAGGACACAGCCCACAATCCCCAGATTTAACCAGACAATGAAAACGACATTAAAAATAACTTTCAATACCAGCATCAGAACCATCCGGATAAAAGTCGCTTCCGGCCGTCCGGTGGCGTTCATAATTGCATTATAGATACTTTCCAGGAAGGAGAATGGAAGAACCATGGCGTATAAAGCGATATACAGCCAGACGTTATGAGATATTTCCTGATTGACATGACCCGATATCGGGAACGCGATCAGCACAAGAAGCGGTGCAATACACAGACCGAGGCAGAAGGCAAACACGACCGTCTGGGTGCTGATATGCTTTACCCGTTTAAAATCCCCCTGACCGAAGGTCTGCCCGATCACAGCCATGGCCGCCACACTTAGGCCCTGCGCCAGCGCCGTCATCATATTGATAATCGGTTCACTGTAGGTGACGGCACTTGCCACCAGTGTTCCCGCCACATTGTTGATAAAAAGCCCATCAGACAACGGCATGAGGGACTGGACAACACTCATCATCAAAGTTGGCATTGACAGCATCATAAGGGTCTTTACGATATTACCGTTCAGTATCAGATCACGGCGTTCGACCGGGCCCGTTTTCAGTATTTTTGTTTTCATCTTTCTTACACACCACTTTCTGCATCATTTCATAATTTCATAAATCCCTACTATAGCACAATTTGATCCGTTCTGCATACTGTCCTTCTATTTTTAACGCTTTATTATCATTTGTAAAATCGGCGTTAAGCTTTTTTGTTTTTATAGATTTTTCCTGTCAATTCGGTATAATCGAAGAAAAGGAAATTTAAAATCCATGTAAAATGAAGGATCAATGTAAAAAAGTGAGGTATGAAATGAATGAGGTAACGATCACCATATCCGACTTTTTAACCGGACTCTCATCCAGCCCGGCGTTTGCCGTTACAACGGTGCTGACGCTGGGCGTTATTCTGGTAAACGGTTGGACAGACGCTCCCAATGCCATTGCAACCTGTGTTTCCACACGGGCCATCTCCGCCAGGCACGCCATATTGATGGCGGCTGTCTTTAATTTTCTCGGAGTCTTTCTCATGACCATGATTAACTCCAGTGTGGCTTCCACCATCTACAATATGGTCGATTTCGGCGGCGACAGCCACGAGGCTCTGATCGCTCTCTGTGCCGGACTGACCGCCATCGTCACATGGGCCACGGCAGCCTGGTGGTTTGGTATTCCTACCAGCGAAAGCCATGCTCTCATCGCCGGTCTGTCAGGAGCTACAATTGCTCTCCACAATGGTGTGGATGGCATCAACGGATCCGAATGGATCAAGGTCTTATACGGTCTCCTGCTCTCCACATTTCTCGGTTTTATCTTCGGCTGGCTAAGTGTCCGTCTGGTAGAACTTCTCTTTCGGAACCGGGACAGGCGAAAGACAAACCGGTTCTTCGAAGGTGCACAGATCGCCGGCGGTGCCGCCATGGCCTTCATGCACGGTGCCCAGGACGGTCAGAAATTCATGGGAGTGTTCCTGCTGGGCCTGTTCCTGGCCCAGGGAAACGCAGGCTCCGGGCATTTCTCGATTCCGGTCTGGCTTATGATTCTCTGCAGTCTGGTCATGGCTGCCGGAACTTCGATCGGCGGTTACCGGATCATCAAAGCCGTCGGCATGGATATGGTGAAGTTGGAAAAATATCAGGGATTTGCGGCAGATTTAGCCGGCGCCGGCTGTCTTCTGCTCTCCTCCGCAGCGGGAATCCCCGTATCCACCACTCACACAAAGACCACTGCCATCATGGGCGTCGGAGCCGCCAAACGCATCTCCTGTGTTGACTGGGGTGTTGTAAAAGAGATGGTCCTTACCTGGGTGCTCACCTTTCCCGGATGCGGTATCATCGGATTTTTAATGGCAAAACTGTTTCTGGCGGTCTTCTAAGCTGCATCGTGATTCAAGACCTTTGCCCCGCTGCGATATCATTTTAATCTGTATAATAAGAGAGGAGCCTGCAAAATGACAGGAAAACGCGATTACTTATATTTCGAACTGTTTCAGGAGGGCGTTCGTTACGCTATGGAAGCCGCCGCTCTGCTGCACAGGGATCTGGAACACTTCGATTCTTCCGGACTGGATGAACAGATTGATGCCATGCATCAGCTGGAGCACCAGGCGGATTTAACCAAACATCAGGCAATGGAAAAGCTGATCCGGGAATTTATCACTCCCCTGGAGCGTGAGGATATTCTCAGTCTGACCAGCGCCATCGACGATGTGACGGACAGCATCGAGGATGTACTTCTACGCCTCTATATGTTTAACATTCGCACCCTGCGTCCGGACGCCCTGGAATTTTCCAAAATTATAACCGACTGCTGCCATGCGCTGCTGGATCTGATGGAAGAGTTTCCAAATTTTCGCAAATCGAAATCAATCAAAGACAAAATCATCGAAATCAATCATTTAGAGGAGGTCGGTGACAAACTCTACACGGAAGCCATACACCGCCTTCACACAGAACAGACGGAAGCCGCCACACTGCTGGCCTGGACTACCATCTACGAGCGTTTCGAGAAATGCTGTGACAGGTGTGAGGACGTGGCCGATTCGGTAGAACTCGTCATACTGAAAAACAGCTGAAGGCAGTTTACACGGTACTGCCTTTCTTTTTTGCAAAATATTCCTCATTATACAAAACAGCCGGATTATCCGGCTTTTTCGCTTTGGCTTTTTCGTGATATTCCAAAGCCTTCGCGTTCTCTCCCAGACGGTCATAGCAGACACAAAGCTGGATATCCGGGATAAAATCGTGACAGTCCGGATTTACAAAAGCTCCGCTTTTTTCGTCCGTCACCTGCCCCTTGGCCTGCAGATACCAATAAACTGCCTGTTTTAAGTACTGCCGGTCCCGATTTCCCCTCTCTAAAAACCATTTTCCAATGGCACAGCAGATTTCCGGACGGGGCTCATCATAACGAAAGCTCCCAAACAGGGCAGTCAGCGCTTCCTCCGATTTTCCAAGCTTCATAAGACACTCGGAAAGATTGAGACAGGCGCTTATATTGTTTTCCCCCCAACCGTTCCCTTCCTTAAGAAAGGTTTCCAGTATCCGGGCCGCTTCCTCATACCTTGCGTGGTAATACAGTTCTCTTCCATAGTAAAACTGATGCCTCGGTTCCAGTTTTCTGCCGCTGTCCACCATATTTTCATAGATTTTTAAGTTGCGGTCCGGATCTGAGGGATGAATCTTTCTGTGACAGACGGCAGCATCGCCATAAATGATTTTTCCCGCCGGTGCAATAACTTCATGAACAGCCCCCTGCCATATAAAATGACTTTTCCTGCGCAGAAGACGTTCCCGGTAATATGCCATGGCCGGACTTCCATGGCTGTCAAACGCCACATGATATGGAAGCATGATTACGTCGGGGGTAGAATCCGGCCCATCCTCTGCGTTCTCTTTCTGCCGGGTATTTAATGTATTCTTCATCTGAAGGAATTTCTCTCTGTCCTCTTCCTCCATCACATCATCCGCATCCAGCCACATCTGGTAATCCATAGTGGCTTTTGAGAATGAAAAATTGCGGGCAGCGGCAAAATCATCGATCCACGTGAAGTCATAAACGTGATCCGTGTATCTGGCGGCTATTTCCCTGGTTTTATCCTGAGATCCCGTATCCACAATGATGATCTCATCAACAAGGCTGCTTACACTGTCAAGGCACCTTGCCAAGACATCCTCCTCATTTCGTACAATCATACATAAGCTGACCGTTATCATACCAACTGCTTTCCCGGATTCCGGTCACCGGAATTCCGTCATTCTTTTCCCATTATCATATGCAGAAATCTGCCGGAACGGTCCCCCGCCCCGGCAGATTTCTCTTGCGAATCCCTCACTGATACTTTAATCTCCAAGACGAAGAACCGTCATGGATAAATCATCGACAGTAAATCCATCCTGATCTGTAATGACCTGAATGATTGACGGGGTGGCCGATACCTGGAACGGAACGTGGAACGACAAGGTAGCAACTTCCGTCGAGGCTGAAAAGGTGTGACGGACTGTCGATCCGATCACATCGTATCCATTTAGCAGCATGCGGACCATCAGTGACGCCGGAATCTGGGTCCCCGGATTGACCGAAACTGTTCCCTGAAATACTGCCTGGTAAATCCCCGGCTGACTGATATCAATATCGGAAGAGCCGGGCTGATGTGTGATAAACGTCCCTGATACAAGAGGCGTATCATAGAACACAAGGGGACCGCCAGGTATGGTCTGCTGCCCCGAAGTGTCTACCGTGGCAAGTACCTCCGGTGCGCCTCCGCCGCCTGTTACACCGCGCGGAATCACAAAATCAAACACGGCATCATTTTCATCTCCTGAGTTAGTGACTTCCGCCTGGGTCCCCGGTTCTCCTGTTATCACGGTTCCGATGCTGATAGTGGCCGCGGCTCCCGTCGGACCGGTTTCTCCGGTGGCTCCCGTCTCCCCCATAGGGCCTGTCGCTCCGGTCTCGCCGGTCTCACCGGTCGCTCCGGTGGCTCCGGCAGCACCTGTTGCTCCTGTAGCTCCCGCAGCGCCTTCCGCTCCCGTATTTCCCCGCGGGATCACAAAATCAAGAATGTGATCACTTCCTGTGCCAACATCTGTTACGGAAGCCGGGGTTCCCGGTTCAGCCGTTATCGTGCTGCGTATGGTAATCGTATCTGACGCACCTGCTGCTCCCGTAGCACCGGTGGCTCCTGTGACTCCGGCAGCACCTGTTTCTCCCTTTATCCCCTGCGGACCTTCGCTTCCCTGTGGAATCACGAATTCCAAAACCGCGTCCTGATCGGTTCCCACATTCGTTACACTGGCAGGACTCCCCGGCGCACCAGTGATGGTATCTCCCACTCTTACGGAACATCTGCACGTCTGTGGAGGGCACGGCGGGGGGCAGGGCGGAGGACAGGGCGGGGGACAGGGCGAAGGGCATGACGGGGGACAGGGCGAAGAACATGACGGGGGACAGGGTGTTGGGTACGGACATGAGGGACGGTATGATGACTGTGCTGTTTGTCCTGATGGATAAAACCTTCTCTGTCCAGGCTGCGGATTTTGATAATAATTGTTTTCATAATGATTCATATAATCTTTCCTTCTTTCCGACTTCTGGCAATGAGTGCCATATAATATGATAAACGGATCTGTGAACTGATGCAGGAAACTCCTGATACTAACATAATACGTAAAAAAACTGATGATGTGAACATGCTTTGCTGAGCCAGTAAGCCTTATACAAAATCCCCGAAGATACGCTGACCTCCAAAAGTTAAACTTTTTTTGAGTCAATCATATTCTCCGGGGATTTTATTATTTGTTCTTTTAACTTTTACAGAAAAGTATCCTTATTATTTATCTGTCACGATTCCAATCCTCACTGATCATCTTAAGGTATTTAAGATACATTACTGTAAATGATGGGGCTTCTCTTTCTCCACCAGATCGGCTGGTGCGATGGTTCCTGCATCAAAAATCGGATTTACGTTCTCGTCACGGTAATCGGAACAGTAGTTCCGTCGTCTAATGTTATACTGCCTCCTGTAACCGCACCGGTACCGGCATCCACCGTTAGATTCAGTGAAGTAACAGTTGATCCGGCTGGGCCAGTTGGACCAGTCGCTCCAGCGGCTCCGGTTGGGCCGGTTGCTCCATCCGCCCCGGTTGGGCCGGTTGCTCCGGCGGCTCCGGTTGGGCCAGTTGCTCCATCTGCCCCGGTCGGGCCAGTTGCTCCGGCGGCTCCGGTTGGGCCGGTTGCTCCAGCGGCTCCGGTTGGGCCAGTTGCTCCATCTGCCCCAGTCGGGCCAGTCGCTCCAGCGGCTCCGGTTGGGCCGGTTACTCCATCCGCCCCGGTTGGGCCAGTTACTCCATCTGCCCCAGTCGGACCAGTTACTCCAGCGGCTCCAGTTGGGCCAGTTGCTCCAGCGGCTCCAGTTGGGCCAGTTGCTCCAGCGGCCCCGGTTGGGCCAGTTGCTCCAGCGGCCCCGGTTGGGCCAGTTACTCCATCTGCTCCGGTTGGGCCAGTTACTCCATCTGCCCCAGTCGGCCCAGTTGCTCCGGCGGCCCCAGTCGGGCCAGTTGCTCCAGCGGCTCCGGTTGGGCCAGTTGCTCCAGCGGCCCCAGTCGGACCGGTTACTCCCGCAGCCCCAGTTGGGCCGGTTGCTCCCGCAGCTCCAGTTGGGCCAGTTGCCCCCGCGGCCCCGGTCGCTCCAGTCCCTCCCGCAGCTCCAGTCGGGCCGGTCGGACCTGCCGGAATTGTAAACAGAAGCTGTGCGCCTTCCTGCGTGAACGTCTCATCAACGCCTGCCTGCGTACCAGGATTTCCAGTTACGGTTCCTGCTACAGTAATTCTGGGAGAAACACCATCCCGGCCTGCTGCTCCTGTAATACCGGTTGCTCCGGTTGCACCTCTTGCTCCTGTCGGTCCCATCGGCCCCATGATTCCTGCCGCGCCTGTTGCTCCTGTAACACCTGGAAGCCCCTGGAGCCCGGTTACCCCCTGGGGTCCCTGTGGACCTGTTATCCCCCTTTGCCCCTGCGGGCCGGTTGCTCCCTGAAACCCTCTTGGTCCCTGAACCCCCTGCGGGCCCGGATAACCTTGTACTCCCTGCGGACCGGTCGCTCCCTGCGGGCCTCTGGGCCCCGGAAATCCCTGCGGGCCCTGCGGACCTGGAAGTCCCGGAATTCCCTGTGGCCCCCTTGGTCCCTGTGGCCCGGGCACCGGACGACAGCAGCCATAATTATTGTTGTTATTACAACACTGTCCTCCACAGCGGGAAGCATTCTGCAAATCGGCACTGTTAGCATCATTCGTACCGCAGGGAGTCTGCAGTCCGTTAAAACGGTCCTGCATCCCTTCCTGCATGTTGTTCCCGAAACCGGGGATACCAAACGGACCTCCCGCCATAGGATAATATCTATAATTCATATAAAACCTCCTAAATTCTATTTCCACTATTATTCTATGTCCAACTCAGGTAAAGAGTTCAATGGCTGCCGTTCCGTGATACCGCTCCCGAAAGTAATCCTTTAATAACAAAAAGGACCGCCGTCACCAGCAGTCCTTTTTTCATCATATCTTTTCAAATCTCTCCACGTCCGTTACAAATATAGTTGCTCCGCCAAGTTCAACCGTCATTGGCATCATCATATATCCCGCTGATATCGATGCGATATTCGGTGCCGGAACATTACAGGTAATCTTCTGTCTCTTTCCGCAGGTATCCTTAATTAAATTAATTACCTCCTCAACCTTGTCGTCATTCGTACCAATCATCAGGGTAGAGTTGCCTTTCTTCAAAAAACCGCCTGTAGTAGCCAATTTTGTTACGCTGAAGCTGTTTTCATTCAGTACATCTGTCACACGGTTTCCATCATCGGAACTGACAATTGCATAAACTATCTTCATCTCAATCACCTCGTTGTCTTTCTTGGCAAATATATAAGCTGGTTCTATTATAAAGCATAATCGGGAAAAATAAAACAGCAAATCACAAAATAATTATCAATTTTCTGTTAATATCTAACAGTTCAGACGGCTCATCTTTTCTGCAAGCTTTCGATAAATCCATGTCTGCATCCATGGTTCCTTTGATGCATTGATCCCATCTTCTGTTAAAAACCAGCGTACCCCACTGTTTTCATCCTCTTTTTCATGCAGAACTGCGTCTTCATCCGCCTCCAGCAGATAGGTCACATTCAAATGAAGATGAGACGGCACATAGCTGCCATTCTTCATATGACCTGACACAGTCAGAATCTCAATGGAAAAGATGTCTTCCATGACAGGCCGCACAAAGCGAAGCCCGCTCTCTTCCATCACCTCTTTCTCAGCCACCAGAAGCAGATTCTTTTCTCCATCCGCGTGACCGCCAAGCCAGGCCCATGAATCATAAATATTGTGATATGCCATCACAATCTTACTGCGCGCACGGTTTGTCACCCATGCAGAGGCAGTCATATGGGCATCTTTGCTTTCCCTCGTATACACCAGATCTCCCCGTTCCAGAAAATACAGAATCTGTTCCCTGTCTTTTTCTTCCTGTTCATTAAATGGTTTGTAATTCCTTAACGCATCCCGTAAATCCATCCGTTTTTCCTCCAGCTGCCACTTTTTTTATTTTCCAGTCATACCTCGTCTTTTTTTGCTTATATATGGAATAAGACATTATTTAACGAGGATATTTCATGGATATAACAACATTTCACTTTTCAGATCATACTCCATACCCACCCGTTAAGGTAGACGGAAAAAACCCCCAGTATGCAGCCGCTATTCTTTCCAATATCGGTTCCTGCAATTCCGAGATGACCGCGGTCAGTCTTTACTTTTATAACAGCCTGATTACCAGGGAACATTATCAGGAAATCGCCGAATGCTTTAACCGGATCAGTGTGGTAGAAATGCATCATCTCGATATCTTCGGCGAACTGGCATTGAAGCTGGGAACCGACCCGCGGTTATGGAGCTATAACAAAGGCCGTATGTATTACTGGTGCCCCGGCTGCAATCAGTATCCGACTCAGATTAACGCGCTGCTCACCAATGCGCTCGCCGGGGAACTGGAGGCCCTCCGCAAGTACCATGCCCAATCCGAATGGATTGAAGACGGACACGTCCGGGCCATTTTAAACCGCATCATTGCGGATGAAGAACTCCATGTCCATATATTTCGTTCCCTTTTGACCGAGCTTTCCATACCCGAAACGGCTCCGGCCGAATCCCAGGAGCAGACCTGCCCGGATCTTACATAATATGTTTCTTTGTTTCCTGATCCAGTCTGGCACGCAGTGCGGCCATCCTCCCATCTTCCTTAAAATAGGAGGCGCCGTACTGCAAATTAAATTCATAATCAAAGTCAGGGGGATTTATCCCCTGATTGTGCTGCAAAATGGTTTCCGCCTTATCAAGAGCCTTCACCAGATGAGCCTCAGGAGTACTGTTCTCATTATACTCCCTCCAGACCGCCATAAAATACTCACGTTCCTTTTCCGGGAGAAATGAAAACAACCGTTCCACAGACCGCTGCTCCCCGGCATGCTTCTGCTGCTCATCCGGCAGCAGAGCGGCAGAGATATCGCCGTCGTACAGTTCCCCCAGATCATGGATCAGACACATAAAAAGCACCCTTTTTCCATCCAGTTCAGGATAATCACCCAACAGCAGAGCGGCAAAGAGGGCCAGCCTCCAGCTGTGTTCCGCCGTACTCTCCTGTCTCCCTGTAGACCCCCACGCCGTGCGAAGTACATTTTTTAAAAGTTCTGTCTCCTTTATAAAATTCAGATACTGGTCGAGACGTTCCTCTCCCATCTGCTGATTCTCCATCAGTCATCCTCCATTCTGATTTCTACGCCCTCCTGATGCCTCTTCTCCATCTGATGCCGGTTCTTTCGATTTTCCACTGTATCGAAAATAATGGAAAAATCGTAGCCTTCCGGATAGAGTTCTTCCGCTGCAACCTGGAGTTTTATCCGTTTATGGTTAATCCAGATCTTCCGGTCCTGCAGCTGTACCTGGAGAACGCCCTTCTCGTTTACTGTTCTGCATACAATCCCCGTCTTTTTATCCGGCAGCACCAGGACGCTGTCACCAACCGCATATTTTACAGCCAGTTCCTTCTGGTGTCCCTTTTCCTCCTTCTGCTTCCGAATACGCGGGCCTTCCGGAAGAATGACGTTTTTCCTCTTTTTGCCCCCGCCTTCCTCCTGGAGCCGTTCCGGTTTCAGACTGCCATAGGCAGCCTGCTCCGCCCTTAAAAGCATGGCGTCCGGCATGCCTAATTTTTTAGCAATAAACAGAGCACAGCTTTCTCCCGCTTCCCCCTGCACCAGACGGTAAAGCGGCTGCAGAGTCTCCCGGTCAAATGCCATTCTCGCATTCTCAATTCCATCGGCGGCCTCCGCATATCCCTTCACTTCCGGGTAATGGGTCGTAACCAGGAACAGGCAGCCGCACTGCCTCAGGCTCTCCAGTATGGCAATCGCAATGCCCATCCCTTCCGCGGGATCCGTACCGGACCCGAGTTCATCCAGAAGCACCAGACTCTCCGGTCCTGCTTTCTTCAAAATATCAAGTACGTTTGTAATATGGGCGGAAAACGTGGACAGATTCTCAGAGAGATTCTGCCCGTCTCCAATATCACACAGCACCAGATTATTCATACAAAGAACGGCTTCTTCACACGGTACATGGAGCCCGCACTGCGCCATAATACAGAACAGTCCAACCGTTTTCATCGTCACCGTCTTGCCTCCTGTATTCGGCCCTGTAATCACGACACCTTTCCCCCGTTCTCCGAGTTCGAAGCTTAAAGGTACCGCTTCTTCCCGACGCATCAGCGGGTGCCTTCCGTTTTTGATTCGGATGTTCCGTTCCGTGTTAATCTGCGGTTCTTTTGCGTCCATGGCAGCACTGAGCTTTCCTTTGGCAAAGATAAAGTCCAGTTTTTCAATCAGCCTTTTGTCGGCTTCAAAAACTTCCTGATTTTCCGCAATCATGGCTGTCAGTTCGTAGAGAATTCTTCTCGTTTCATTCTCTTCCTCAATCTTCAGCAGCTCCAGTTCGGAATTCAAAGAGGCAACCGCCTCCGGTTCAATAAACAGAGTCGCTCCCGTAGCAGACTTATCAATCACGCTTCCCGGCACTGATGACCGGTATTCCTTTTTCACAGGCAGGCACATCTTACCGTTGCGGCTCGTCACATAATGATCTGCAAAACACACCTTCTTGCTTTTTAAGATCGAATCCGCTTTAGCCCGTACCTTTTCCTCCATACGAATCATATCCTGCCGCAGACTCTTCAGCAGGCGGCTGGCTCCATCTTCAACCCTGCCTCCTCTGACAGCTTCCGCAAGCTGTTCCCTCACATGCTCCAAAGGATCCAGTTCTTCATCATAACAGGCCAGACCTGTATTCAAGTATCTGCACCGGCTCAAAAAGTCCTTCAAACGTTTTACCGCCGTCAGCGTCATACCGACCGATTCCAGCTGCTCGGCTGTCAGACAGCCGTCCTGTCCGATAACGATTAAAATATCATCCACGTCACCCATCGAGGCAATCGGCGGCAGCCCCGCACTTTCTATGATCCGTCTCGCTTCTGACGTATCTTTCTGGCTTTTCCTCACATCGCCCTCGTACAGATACGGCTCAAGGTCTCGTATCTTCTCTTTTGCCGACTTTGTGCAGGCCAGTTCCTCCAGTTGTCTTACTATACGGTCAAATTCTAATGTATGAAATGTGTTGTTCATTGTTCTTTCTCCTGTCTTTTATTCCATTACTAATCAGTAAGCCAGGCAGCATCAGAAAAAGAGGGGAGAGCTTTTTGTGTCATGAAACCACTAAAAAACTGCAGGATCATAGAGCTGTCTATGTTCCTGCAGATAACGATTCATTCTTTACGTGTATATCACTGCCGCTCACATCTCTATGGTCCAAACAGGTACACAAAATAGAAGGAAGATTCTGCCCTGCAAAATCAATCTTCTCTCAGACTGTTCCTGTTCCCGCTATTCTCTTTCTATGCGCCATATTCAGATGCAATTAACAAACACACACTTCCAATCATTTTTATTTATCGTAACTATATCATGTCACCCTGCAAATGTCAACGGAATTTCCTTCCATCTTCGGCCCAGCAGGTTACGATTCGCGTAACGGTTTCCCATCCAGTACAGCCTCGGTCAGTCGTTCCCCCTCATAGCAAAGCTTTAATGAAAAGAACGGCTGGTTGTCCCGGAGCAATTTGAAAAAGATCAGATCGCCTTCCCACAGATTCAATTCCCCAATTCTGTCTTTTTTGATCCACTCCAGGCAACCTTCCCGGCATTCTCCGATGGTTCCTTCATAGCGGTCTGCCGTATACAGGCACATATACTCTTCCGGAAAACAGTCTGAGACAAACGTTATAAGGCCGCGAAAACGCCATCTTAACAGGGTAAGTCCGGTCTCTTCCCTCACCTCCCGAAGCAGGCATTCCTCCGGACTTTCCCCCTTTTCAAAATGGCCGCCTACCCCCAGCCATTTATCGCGATTCATATCTCCTTCTTTTTTTACCCGGTGCAGCATCAGATAGCTGTCCTCACATTCAATATAGCAAAGGGTTGTAAAATTTGTATTTGGCATGAAATTTGGTACCTCTTCTAAAAAATTATTCTTCTGGATCCTCATCGTTCCAGAATTGACAAACGTACACGGTCTACCATGACAGAAGTATAGTCTACGGTGTTTAAATAATCCAGAATCTCCTGCTTCTTTCCGGAAATACAGTAATTCTTCGTGGTCAGCACTGCCTGCTTCGCGGTCTGATCCAGCAAATTCTTTATCGGTTCCACCGTTGTTGGAGCCTGGAAATACCGACCTTCGCTTCCCATACGAAGTCCCAGCGCATTCAGCAGCTTCGGCTGGGACAGCAGATATTCTAAATTCCCCAGATACTCCTGTTTTATCTCTTCATCTGTCATCTCCACACGGTCGCGTTCTCCTTCCCCCAGAATGCTCTTTCTGATCGTGAGACCGCCGCGGATCTCCCCGTCTTCGCTATAAATCTCCACCCAGTTCACCTGGACAGGCGCAGCAATCACTTCGGATACCGGTTTTTCCTCTCTTGCACTGAGCGATACATGTATGATGCTGGAATCCGGAAGCTCCTCCAGTTCTTCCATCAGTGCAGCTTTATCCTCCTCGCTCATCAGTCCATAGCCGTAACGGCTCGCGGTTACAGTCGTAAGGCGCTGGGGATCCTCGACTCCAATCGTTCCCCACTTGACATTCAGCCTGACATTAGGAGGAAGCCCCACATAGATGGGACCGCTGGTGTCCATGACCCCCATGTCAATTGCATAACGTCCAAAACCCAGATCCTTCAGGCTGGAATCATACACGGTTACATATGGCTGCGCTGTCTCATAATAAATTCTCATGTACTTTGTAAATTCATTCTCATACGCTGCATCATCCGATGTAAACAAGGGGCGCGGATCAAAACTGCAGAACTTCATCACCGGGTTAATAATCAGCAGCAGTACCGCGGCCGCCATGATAACTGCAAAGAGTGTGCGAAGGCTGATTCTCGTAATTCTTCTGTTAATCTGCCGTTCGATCTGCTTTTCCAGACCTGTGTCCTCCATGGCATTCCAATCCGGCAGTTCATTCAAGCCATCTGCCAGTTCATCAAAATCCTTCATGTTCTTCCACCTCCAATAACCTCATGACCTGTTTCTTTGCGCGTGACCGGATCTGCCGAACGTTCTCCTTTGTAATCCCCATGGACTTCCCAATCTCCTCGTCGCTCAAATGAAAATAGATCGAATCCAGCAGTACTTCCTTATAATGGACCGGGAGCTTCATAATCGCTTCCAGTAAAAGACGTCTCTCCTCATCCTGAATCAGTCCCTCCAGGGTATGATCTTCTTCCCTGAGAAGAGAGAAATCAAAGCGCCCCTCATCTACCAGCCGGTTACGCTTCTTCCACAGGTTAAAATACTCATTCTTCAAAACCCTGGTAAGCCAGTAACGCAGACTCCCGCCTCCCTCATAAGACAGCAGCGCTTTCAAAAATGTGGACTGCACCAGATCCTCTGCATCCGCCCGGTTGCCGGAAAGAGACAGCGCATAGACATAAAGCGGCCTGTAAAACTGCCTGTATACAGCTGTAAACTCATCCTGTTCCATGCCCATCCCCTCCTTCTGACTATAAAACAATTCCGGCGGATATTTGTGACACTTCGGGTGAAAAAAATTCAAACAATTAATTGGTAATTCTCGTATCCTCGTTCAGCCCTTCTTTTGTCTCTGGAACATCTCCCGCCGGCCCGGTCACTTCCAGAGAGATCACACAGTTTGTTTCTTTTCCGTCATAGAATACCGGAATCTGGTAAATCCCCTTCTCCTCCCAGTTACAGCCGCTCATAGAAAATGTGAATTTCGATAAATCATAGTCCTCTCCGGAAAAATAATTTTCTGCACTGATATCCGGTTCATGTCCAGCTGCCGTCTCTGCATAAAACGTGGTTCTCGTCCCCTGATCAAACAGCGGATCGTTCTTTCCGGTCAGGCTTCCGTATAATGCCGCCGCAATAATCACCAGCACAATCGCGCTGAACAGTGTAATATGAATTTTTTTCATTTTTTTCCTCCCTGCATTCCAAACGGTCCGAAACATCAGATCCCTGCTCCGGCCGAAAGTTCAGTGTTTTCATTATAAACATTTGCTTTACTGATGTAAAGTTTCGTGGTATATTTTTTAGGAACTGTCTGGAAAAACAAAAGAATATAAGAATTGAAGGTTATGAAAATGAATACGAACGCGATTCAATGGAAAAATGGTTTAAAAGACGGAATTCCCATCTGTCTCGGATACTTTGCAGTGTCCTTTACTTTCGGCATCATGGCCTCCGGCGCCGGTCTTTCTCCGTGGCAGGCCGTCGTCATGTCCTTTACGAATCTCACATCAGCGGGGCAATTCGCAGCGCTGGGAATTATCGCTGCGAAAGCGCCGTTTATGGAAATGGCGGCAGCACAATTTATCATCAATCTGCGTTATTGCCTCATGTCCTGCTCTCTTTCCCAGAAGCTGGACGATAAAACGCCATTTTTTCACCGTTTCCTGATTGGATACGGTGTTACCGATGAGATTTTCGGGGTCTCCGTCTGCAGACCCGGAAGGCTGAACCCATTCTTCAGCTATGGCCTGATTGGCGCTGCCGTGCCGGGATGGACTCTGGGTACGCTTCTCGGTGCAGTTTCCGGTGATTTCCTGCCTCCCCGGATTTTGAGTGCTTTAAATGTTGCTTTATATGGCATGTTTCTGGCTGTCATTATTCCTCCGGCTAAGGGAAACCGGATTCTGTCCGGAGTTATCCTGGTATCCATGGTATGCAGCCTGATCGCTGCAGTGACACCGGTTTTAAACACGATCTCATCGGGATTTAAAATCATCATTCTGACGCTTCTGATCGCAGGGGCGGCCGCTTATTTATTTCCGGTAAAAGAACCAGAGGAGGAACAGCATGAATAACCGTATTTACTTATATATACTTGTCATGGCGGGAGTCACCTATCTGATTCGTGTGCTCCCACTGACCCTCATAAGAAAAGAAATTAAAAACACTTATATCCGCTCATTTTTATATTATGTGCCGTATGTGACACTGTCGGTCATGACCTTCCCGGCAATCTTAACTGCCACGGCAAGTGTCTGGTCCGCCGTAACAGCCCTGGTCATTGCTATTTTCCTGGCTTATAAAGGAAAAAGTCTGTTTATCGTCTCGCTGGCTGCATGCACGGCCGTATTCCTGACAGAATTATTTCTGTAAAGCCGGCCGTCTAAAAAGCTCAGCCCGGCCATTCAAAATAATGTTTTTCATGAATTCCTGCATGTGATATTCATCATCAAAGCTTACTTTTATCGATTCTTCTTTCCTTTCTCCTTCCCCATTGGAACAGCCGCTGCGTTCCCCGGAGTATTCCGGGAAAAGCATCAGGTACGGCTGTTCCGACACCGGATCAACCTCCTTCTGAATGGCTCGTATGGAGAACAGATACTCCCCCTGCCGTTCCGCCGACACCTTCATATAACTGATCTCACTCATGTTCAGCGACCAGGAAGACTGCTTTAGGTATGGGTATCTCTCTTCCAGAAACACAGGATGTTTCCGGTCTTCTTCTGCCAGAAATTCAAAAATCAGTTTCAGCGTCTCACCAGGTATCCGTGTATCGGAAGACAGAAGTGATAACTGACGAAACGTGACGGCGGCACCGGCAAGAAATCTGTCATTCACGCACTGAGTCCGGCAGATAGAATGAACAGCGTCCCGAACGGACGGACTTTTCAGCAGTGCAGCAATGGGGATATTCATTCGTTCCAGGGTTGGACGCTCCCGCATGGGCCGGCGGTTGTGATGATCTGACGAAGCTTTACAATGCCGTTCTGAAGAAATAATCAATCTGTACCTCCCCTTCCGTGTATACATACAATCCATACATCGGTATCGTACAGCACATAACCCGTCTGCCTCCCGGAATCAATATCTGATATCCGCGGTTGGACAGAATGCAGGCCGGCCGCTTTGATTTTGCACCGAATGAAATGTATTTTGCCGTTGTTTTCAGATCAAGCCACTGCTGATCGACGGCTCCTCTTGCCTTTAAAACCTCTTTTTTAGACCAGTCAAAATAAGTCCATGTCTGATTTTTCGGAGAACTGGAAATCTGCCTCGGCAGCGAGGGACTTTCACTGAGAAGTAGCGTTTCTTTATCTGTGTAGAAGGAAATCCCGCCTGTTTTCTTATCAATACGCAAAAGCAGTTTTCCAAACCTTACCTCTACCCTGCTTTTGTCTTCCCTATAGTTCCATTTTACTCTGGATGCCGTTTCAATCTCTGACGGTATATCAGGAAGATGATCCGGCGCCTCCCCTGCAAAGCTGATACGAACCGTGTTCTCGGATACCGGTGTAATCCGAAGTACCCCGAAAGCATTTGTCAGCTCCAGACAGTCTCTATGGCCGGTCACCCAGCGAACCTCAGGATTTAACCGGGAATGTCCCAAGGGCCTCAGACTATTCGTGTCCGGAATCCCTCCAAATTCAGATTTTTCTATACGGTTTGCAGTGTTTTTCATCTTCTCTGCCCGCTTCTCGTCTATGGAATTCTGAACAACGATTCTCTTCGGTCCAATCCGGTTGCGGAGCTCCATCTCAAATTTCCCGTGGGATACCCGCTCCAGTTCCAGCTCCCTGTTGGTTTTAGGTTTCTCCTCACGCACGCGCCTGACTGGCTGCTCCTGCCGCACCACAACGTATTTTTGCTTCTTTTCCTCCGATACGGTGACAGCAATCAAGTCTGTCAGCTTTCCGGTGTAAAGCACCGCCAGTTCATGAAGCGCTCTCGTAGCCGCCACATACAGCAGCCTTGCAAAGCCATCCTCTGCCGGATAGTTCCTGTCACTGGCATTAAAAAGGAGAACCGCATCAAATTCCAGACCTTTCGCATACTCAATCGGAAGAACCATGACTCCGCTTCCAAACTCTTCTGTCTCTGCATCAAATTCCCGGATTGCTGCTCTTTTCCTGAGTTCTTTCGATACTCTGCGTTCCTCCTCTTCATCTCTGCAAATTACCGCAATTGTTTCATATCCATTCTTCTGCCATTGTAAGGCAGTCTTCGCAGTCTCGAGGATCAGCTGTTCCTCATCCTTACACTCTGACTTTCGGACTTCATTTCCGTGACGGATAATCGGTTCAACCGGATAGATTGGGAAATTTCCGTGCTGCAGGATGTTCGTTGCAAAATCAGAGATCTCCACTGTATTGCGGTAGCTTTTTCTCAGCAGGCCGAAATAATCAAACTCTCCAGGAAGCATCAGGCTCCGGAGCTCCTCCCAGTCTGTCAGGCCATAGTCAAAATAGATATTCTGAGATACGTCTCCCATAATGGTGTACGTGCATTTACTAAGACAGTACTTTAATGCGCCGTAGGCCATCATGCCAAAGTCCTGAGCCTCATCGATCACCACATGGCTTGCCTCCTGGATGACTTCTGTCTCCTTGATTCGTTTGTACAGATATGCCAGCGCCGCCAAATCATAGAGATCAAACGCATGACCGGGTAAGGGAATCTGATTCCCCTTATTATTTTGCTCTGTCAGAAAGCTGTCATACAGTTCAAAAACAGAACCCTTCCACTCCCGTTTTCCAAAATAGGTCTGATAATACTTAAGAAGAGCCTTCTGTTCTTCCGGCGGATACGTATAGTATCTTCCGTATATCTCATTCTCCAGCTTTGCCATAAGATGTTCCGTCAGTTTGTTCAGCTTATCAGGAAGTGACAGGAAATCAAACTTATGAAGCAGCTCTTCAATTGAACTCCTGCTCATCAGCAGATGGTGCGTTTTCTCTGTATAGACATCTTCCCTCGGAATATAACTCCACTCATAACGCCGGCAAAAATCTTCCAGATCATGAAACCAGGAATAGCTGCCTTTTATACAGGCTGTTTTATTCTCCCGATCCAGTTTTTTAATGGTATACTTCTGATCATCCCAGTCCTCATACAGAAGACGTGTAAAAAGCTGTTCCATCGTCATCTGTGAAACCCCGTAAACATCCAGATCCGGCAGAATCCCAGTGATATAGTTCAAAAGAATCCGGTTGCTTCCAATAATGTAGAAATCCTTTGGCTGAAATTCCAGATCATAGTTGTAAAGAATATAGGAAATGCGGTGCATGGCCACAGTAGTCTTACCGGAACCGGCTCCTCCCTGTACAATGACATTATGCTGCGGTCTCTTACGGATGATCTCATTCTGCTCCTGCTGAATCGTTGCAATAATATCATTTAAAACCGTCCGTTTGTTTTTGGCAAGATATTTGGTCAGCAGTTCATCATTAGCCACGACGTCGGAATCATAAAAGTCCTTCAGTTCGTCCTGTTCGATTTCATAGGTGCGTTTCCTGGAGAGGTCAATCTCAAATGCACCTTCTCCCTTTACCGAATACGTACATGGTCCAAGCGAACCTTCATAGTAAACCGATGCGATCGGCGCTCTCCAGTCGATTACGACCAGCTCCGCAGCGTCTTTTGTAATCGCCGCCTTTCCAATGTAGTAGCACTCTTTCTTTAACAAACTGGAATCAGTAAAATCAATTCTTCCGAAATACGGTTTTTTTCTGCATCGCTCCATACGGAGCAGTTCCTGCCTGACCTGCTGGAATCTGGCGTCGGTATTAAACCACAGCGCCAACCCTTCTTTATCCTCCGCATCGTAGATTTCTTTCAGTTCATGCAGCTCATCTGCAAGGTTCTGAACAGACGATTTTACCTGTTTTAAATTCCTGTCTGCAATGGCAAGGATTTCTGAAAGCGTCCTTCTTTCTTCCTCCAGGGTGACTCCCGGTATACGCTTTGTCTGTGACTGATTCATGCCTGTCTCCCTTCTTTTCCGTGCTATGGTTCACAGCCTACGTTACTGTCCACTACTATCTTAGCAAAAAAAAGAAAAAATGGTAGACTTGTAATAAAAAATTATGTATAATGGATAATGAAATGTGCCCTGAGAGATGTCAGGGCATTTCTTATATCTAAGAGACAGCGCTCCTGTGATTCCTGATCCGCTTTGTACGCAGCACTGTCCGTCCGGGCGGATCAGGAGCCACCTCTAATGACCTTCCGAGAAGGTATTAAAATCAAACAGACTCATCTGTTTTCCCATACCCGGGTCGCGCTGTTTTCCTGCATTTTCCCGTTCTGTCACGTCCTCCGGAATATCCTTTAAAAACGGGGATGCTTCCTGCGATGTGATCAAAATCAATTCTTCCTTTGCCCGGGTCATGCCTACGTAGAACAGCCGCCTCTCTTCAGCCTCATCGATCTCCTGCCTGCCGCTCTCCAGCGGTATCAGCCCTTTTCTGACTCCGCACATCAGAACGACTGGAAATTCCAGGCCTTTTGATCCGTGAAGAGTCATAAGAGTTACAGAATCGGAAGTATACGTTTTGCCTCCGCACCGCTTTAAATCACTTTCCTGTCCAAAGGTCAGATTATCCAGAAATTCCTGCATATTCTTATAGAAAACCGACATGGCGGCCAGCTTAGCCACCCCCTCTTCTTCCTGCAGGTTCATGTCCGAAATCCAGGCCTCCAGAACCTTCTGCGGCTTTTCCCTTTTTATCTTCTTCCGGTATGTCTCCGCCATCCCATCGAAAATCCCTTCGGATATGCCATCCTCCGGCAGCTTCCACAACAGCTTCAGGCTGAGACGGCGCGCCGCCCGATCTTCCGGATTTAAAAGTGCCTTGAAAAAGCAGATGGTTCCCCGCACAGCCGGCTCCATCAGGAAATCTTCCCTGCCGGCAACCACATAAGGAATTCCTTCTTTTTTCAGGCATGTTTCCAGCAGCTCCGCCTGCCTGTTGGTACGGTACAGTACGGCAATCTCTGAGAAACTTCTTACTCTGTGCCCATCTCCCATTTCCTGATGCCCCTGTGCATCCAGCATATCGATACCACCGATCAGCCGGTTAATCTCTTTTGCCGCAAAGATATCCTCTGACATCTCACCGGCTGCTGTCACCAGACGCACCGGAACACCTTTCCGTTTCTGCGGAATCAGCCTCCGCTTCTGTCCCCTGTTTTGTGAAATGACATTGGAGGCTGCATCTAATATCTGCGGTGTAGAGCGGTAATTCTGTTCCAGACAGATCGTGGTCACGTTCGGCCAGTCTTCTTTTAGCTTTTCGAAGCATCTTTCGTCAGATCCCCGGAACGAATAGATCGCCTGATCAGGATCACCGATGACAAACAGCTCTCTCCCTCCCTTATTCCATTCCCGGATCAACCGGTACTGCACCGGGCTGATATCCTGAAATTCATCTACCAGCAAATAAGAAAATCCCTGACGAAGCGTTTTATTCTTTCCGTCCTCTTCGAAAAGATGGAGTGTTTCCAGAAGCAGATCGTCAAAATCCAAAATCCCCTGCTCCTTCAGCCTTTTCTGATATGCCTGATACGCCTCTTTCGGGCATGTCTCTGTTTGTTTCTCCAGTCCGCATTTCTCTGCGGAGATCTGCCGCAGAAACTGTCTGGCGGACAGATTCAGCTGCATTTCTGCAATAATCTCCTCTGCGGTATCCTTCATCTCCACTTCATCAGCCAGTGTAAATTCCATTCCTGATTTTTTCAGTAAATCGTAGCAGATCGAATGGAACGTGCCGATTCTCATACGGCTCACAAAACGTTTTCCACCCAACTGCCCTTCCAGACGGCTGTGCATCTCCCTGGCTGCCTGATTGGTGAATGTAACTGCGGTCAGTTCCGTCGGCTTTACCCCTCTTTCCTTCAGAAGATGAAAGGCATGGGATACCAGTGTTTTTGTCTTTCCGGTTCCAGGCCCCGCAACAACATTTATGGCACGCCCAATAGCTGTCACTGCGGCTTCCTGCTGTAAATTCAGGCCGGGAGCCGGCTGGTCTGATTCCGGCTCCGCTTCTTTCCCATGGATCGCACCTTCTGCCGCTGCAGTGCGGACAGCAACGGCGGCGGAATCAGCGGCAACAGCAACGGCAGTGCAATCGGCAACAACCGCGGCAGCCGTCTCCATGTGCGACAGTTCCGCCATCTCGGCACCTGTAAAGAGACTGAGCTGTCCATCGATTTCCTCCCGCTCCATCTGGTCAAATAAACGGATGGTACCGTATTCTCCGTCGTATCCCGGGAGGCGCTCTACTTTTCCTTCACGCAGCCTGCGGATTCCTTCCGCCGTCAGACGGCCGGAAACTTTCCGGATATCTTCGATCGGAAGCTCCCTTAAGATCGCAAATTCGGAGCCCAGCGCGGAAAGCATGTCACGGTACTGGTTTTCCACCTTCCGGCTGGCCGCCGAATGTCCGGTGGAAGCAGCGATCACCTCCGGCAGCGGAACCAGACTTTCGAATGCCTTCGCTCCCGGCAGCACGAAACCTTCTTCCCGGTCAGCCAGCTGCTCCACGCGATGCGATACGCCTATCGTCAGCTTCCGACCACAGACAGGGCATTTCCCGGAGTATTTTTCTGCTTCCAGAGGGCTTAAGCAAAGATGGCATTTTCGATGGCCGTCATAATGATACTTCCCTTCTTCCGGGAAGAATTCGATGGTTCCTGCCAATCCCTCGCCTGTCTGTATCGCCTTCTGAAGTCCTTGATAGGACAGCTCCATATCGAGCAAATTAGCTTCCCTGCCCAGCTTTGCCGGAGAATGAGCGTCGGAATTCGATACCAGCTGATAGCTGTCCAGCGCGGAAAGGCGCCAGTTCATGGGCGGATCAGAGGAAAGCCCCGTTTCCATGGCATGAATATACGGTGTCAAGTCTTCATAGCATTCCTCTACCGTGTCAAACCCTGAAAATGCACCGAACAGGGAGAAATGCGGAGTCCAGATATGCGCCGGGATGTAGATGGATTCCGAGTTGAGTTCCAGCATGATTTCCAACAGATCATGGCAGTCCAGCCCCAGAATCGGGCGCCCATCGGAGTGAATATTGCCGATTGTCTCCAGCTTTCGTGACAGACACTCAGCCGCCTCCAGTCCTGGCAGAAGAATCACGCTGTGTACCTTTCTAACCCTGTCATGTTTCTTGTAGATCGAACTGATTTCTCCAGTAATCACAAAGCGCGGCGTAACCGAAGCCCCCACCGTCTCATCTTTAATCCGGTATTCCTCTTTCAGCACGTAAAGCCCATCCTCCGCCGGCTCCAGCTTCTCCTCCAGCTCCTTGCGCCAGGCCGGATGGGTAAAGTCTCCGGTGCCGACAATGGAAATCCCTTTTCTCCTGGCCCATAAATCCAGGTATTCCGGTGTGCAGTCCCTACTCGTTGCTCTCGAATATCTGGAATGAATATGTAAATCCGCAATATACATCATTTTTCACCTGCTTCTTGTCAATATATGGTATATTATAGCCTTCTTTGGCGGACGGCGCAAGAAGGTTTCATGGTAGAAGTTCCCATGAAACAGAAGCGTGTAAAATAACACTGGCAAAACATGGCGATCTTTGATACAATAAAACTATTCTATGATAAAGGCGTGGATAATCGAATGAAAGCCTATATTCCTACATATTTAAAGAAACAAAATCGCACCACTGTGCTGGATCTTTTTTTAGAACATAAAGAGCTTACCCGTGCAGACGTTTCCAAATTGACCGGCATCAGTCTTCCTACTGTTTTAAAAATCGTGGATTTTTTACGTATGAAACAGATTCTTATTGATAAGCCGGATGCATTGACTCTTTCAGACAGTGGTCTGGGCAGAAAGAGTCAGCTGCTTCAGCTAAATGAAGATTCGTACAGTACCATTGGTATCTATTTTGAGGGAAACTATCTGCATGTTGGACTGATCAATTTGGCCTACTCAATTATTGACCAGAAAGCATTTCCCCTTAATTCCCTGAAAGTATCGGAAGACCATTTCTCGTCCCTTTCTTATATGCTTGTAGATACTGTTCGCTACTTATGTTCCCAGCATCCAACAACAGAAATTTTAGGGATTGGATTCGGTTTACCTGGAATAGTCGACTATCTGAATAAAAAGATTATGAAAAAGAATTACCAGTTCTTTATAGAATTTTATGATCTCTTTCCAGCTTTCAAGGAATTAAAAGAGTTCCCTCTGTTTATAGAAAATGATATTAACGCCGCATCACTTGGAGAAATTCTTCTTAGGAACCGATCCCACAATGGCAATCTTATCTATCTGTCTTTGGGAAGCGGCTTCGGAAGTGGCATTATTATTGACGGTGAAATCTGGCACGGGGCTAATAATTTTGCAGGTGATATCAGTAACTCCATTCTTGTCCTTCCGAAACCTTCATCTGCGGTATCTCCGGAAGACCTGCGGGTGGAAAAGAATGTATGTCTGGAAACACTGCAAAAACAATTTGATTTTGACATACGCTATAAAGAAACATGTGATGACCGGAAAAGGGAAAAGATCTGCCAGTACCTCAGCTATTATTTGATTCCGCTGGTAAATAATCTAAGCTATACTCTCGATATTTCAGATTTTGTGCTCGCAGGTCTTACCACGAATTTTTTAGGAAAGGAACTGTTTACTAAACTGGAAAAGGGTCTGGAAGCCCTCAGAACGCCTGCCATTCTGGGACCTGAAACACATATCATGCCGACCATCAGCGACAGCACTGGCATCGTCGGGGCCGCTGCAATCGCGTTTTCCAACTGTCTGCCAAAGCTGCTGGAAGAAAATGTATAATTCAATACATCTCCTGTCAATCGAGTAGGAGGGAGTGATTAACTCCCGTCCTCTCACACCACCGTGCATACCGTTCGGTACACGGCGGTTTCAACGGTTGACATGCACGGACTGATAGGCTGTGGCTAAATCATAATAGCCACTGTTTATCAGTCTTTCTTTTGTCATTGCCATATTTACCGCTACCGTTTGTGTGGTAAACCAATAGCCTCTTCGGCTGTTCCCTGCCTTCCATGCCAATTCTTTCGGCACTCCCATTTTCAGCAGGTTCTTTACCTTCGTTTTCGGTTTCTTCCATTGTTTCCATATACACATTCGGATTCTGTGATATAGCCATTGGTTCAGTCCCTCTATTCGGTTCTTCATATCTGCTACTCCATAATAATTCAGCCAGCCCCGCATATACACCTTTATCTTTTCTAACGATGGGCGTATGCTCTGAACAGACCTTCGGGAACTAAGGTCTTTCAGTTTTGACTTCATTTTCTTCCATGACTTCCCATGAACCCGGACATAAATGCCCTTTCCGTTCTTTCCCAATGTGAAGCCAGGGAACTTAAAATTTCGGATTGCAAATACACTTACTACACGGCTTTTCTTCTGGTTCACCTGCAATTTCAGCGTCCCTTCCAGATATTTCGTGCTTGTTTCCAGAAGTCTCTTTGCGGCTCTCTCACTTTTAGCTAACAATACTATATCATCTGCGTAACGTACAAAAGCCACTCCTCGTTTCTCGTACTCCTGGTCGAACTCGTTCAGATAGACATTTGCCAGCAGCGGGGATAGATTTCCTCCTTGCGGCGATCCTTCCTCTGTCTCCATGACTATACCGTTTTCCATGACACCACTCTTTAGGTATCTCTTTATCCATTGGATAACCCTTTCGTCCTTTACATCTCTGCGCAGGATATTTAATAGCATTTCTTGGTTCAGAGTATCAAAGTATTTCGACAGGTCCAATGCAACGGCATGGGTGTATCCCTGTTCTGCATACTCTTTTACCTTTAAAATGGCGTCCCTGGCGCTTCTTCCCGGCCGATACCCATAGCTGTTCTCCGAGAACAGCGCCTCATAGACTGGCATTAACTGCTGTCCTATGGCTTGCTGGAAGATACGGTCTTTCACGGTTGGAATGCCCAGCTTTCGCATTCCTCCCTCTGGCTTGGGAATCTCTACTCGTCTTACTGGGTCGGGGGTGTATTTTCCCCTTTTGATTCTCTCTATCAGTTCCTTTTGATTTTCCCTTAGGCAGTCACCTGTTTCCTCTACGGTCATTCCGTCGATTCCCGGCGCTCCCTTATTCGCCTTTACTCTCTTAAAAGCTCTGTTTAAGTTGTCCTTATTCAGTATCTTCTCTAAGAGTTCCGGCTGTGCACTGTCTCTTTCCTTCCATATCCGGCGGAAAGAACGGTGCGCTCTCACATACCCTTCACGTTCCGCGCTGTCTCTTTGTGAGCAGCTATCTCTGTTTTCTGTACCCAATGTTCTTTCCTCCTTTCCCGGTTGTACTAAAGACTCCTGTTGATTCGGTCCTTCGTCTCTCGACTACTACGACCTCTGCTGACTTCTGTACGTTCAGCACTACCTCACGATAGTGGTTATCCCTTTCAGGACATTCCGCACAGACCTCCCCGGGTACCACACGTTTCTTTCTCTCCATCTATCTGCCACATTTACCATACATGATTCCGTGTGGTTATTGGGCTTCGACTTGTTTGGCAGCCTTACCCTCACGCATGGCCTGATGTGATTTCTGTTCGTCAGACCAGAGATTTGCCCATGGGTTAGTATGTTCCCCATATCCAGCTTCCTTCAGATTCCACCTCACGGTGGACACCCTTGCCTTCGGCTATATCCTTCCCACCACCGGGCGGATTCCGGACTTGCACCGGTTAGAAACGTGCGCCGCCGGGCGCACCAACAAAGCTGCAACACTTTATAAGTGCTGCAGCCTTGTTCTTGTCCCGCTCATACTGACCATATTCACAATTACTGTTTATCGTCCATAAACTTCTTTTATCTGTTCCAATTTTCCATCAGGAATCAATACTGCATAATAAGGCCGCCTCGCCTCCCTGATCTCTCCCTTTATTTCAATCTCCTCTCCCAAAATGATCTCCCGGTCAAAATCACAACAGGTAAGATTAATCATATTCAGTTTAATCCTTGCTCTTCCGCTGCCCTGTGTTCTGATCACAAGAGTTACTTCATTGCCTTCTTTCCTCGCCTTTATCTGATAATCATAAAACGGCGCATCCAGGCGATAGGAACGTGAAGCCAGCAAAGTCATATGTTTTATCTGACCACAGCAGCAAATCTCGTAATTCCCCGCCGGTAATTCTCCTTCATACCAGCCCGTTTCGGAATTGACAGACAGCTCATAGATACAGCCATAATCCATATTGGTAAAAAGTACTTTCCCATTTTTCTGCGGCATGATTCCGCTGATTTTTGCTCCTCCATGCAGATCGGATGCCAGCCAGATCCATTGAAGAACCGAACGAATCCATACCTCCTTATAAACGCAGGTATTGACCTGTGGCCAGAATGGAGAATCATGTTCATCCAGTGTTGCAAATCCAACTCCCAGTTCCCCAACCATTTCTCCCGGCAGTACTGCATATTCCTGACAATAATCATACCCTTCTCCAAACATCACGGATTCTGCAAACGGATTTTTTCCGGATATCCACTCAAACTGCCGTTGCGCCAGTTCAGCAAGTGCATAATCATTTTTTGCGGCTGCAGCGCAGGCCACACCTTTTCCTCCCGCCAGTGTCACATCGTGATTTCCTCTATGTTCAAATGCTACCGGTTCACGGCGCAGATAATACCCATTTCCCAGCGGTACTCCGTTTTGAACCTGAAGACGGTAATTCTCTCTGCGCTCGTCATCGGTTAAATACTTTTTAATCATGCCCATATCATATTCGTTATCGTGCATCGCCTCATCCTCGTGATAGATGGAAGCAGGCACTACATAGTATGGCGCTGTTGCTTCACTAGCATTCTGAATATAATCACTGTACAGGTTAACAGCATACATCCATTTTCCAAAGTTTTCATGATCCGGCATGCAGGCAGCCAGACGAGCCAGCGACTGTATTGGTTCATTATCATGGCTTCTATGACTGCAGTGAGCAATCAGCTTATGGCTTGCATCATCGTAGAAAAAGCCAACATACGGTGTATCCCAATCTGTTATCTCCTGCTGCTGACAGGCAATGATTTCATCTGCAAAGCAGATTGCCATATCCCGATAATAAACCTCCTCCGTAGCCTTATATAAATCTACAGCAGACCAGCAGGCAGCCGATGATTTCAGCAGAGGGGTGCAAATACGGTTGGGGTCATCAAATTTACAAAAGTCCGGCATCTCGCGATTTGTATATGCAAAATTCCAGTCCTCCTTTGCACATTTCAGGCTGTATGCAGCCAGCTCGGGCTCAATCTCTCTAAGTTCCATATAGGCAAGCGCCTCCGCTCCAGCACACATAAAGTTCTCTATAGGTTCCAATGCAGCTTCACGGAAAATATCATCATCATCTCCAATAATACCGTTCGTCCAACAGGATTTACTGGAAGATGGCACACGATATCCATCACCAAACCGTGTTTTAAGAAGCCACTCCAATCCCCACTTTGCTTCCTCCAATATTCGTTCAAATAAGGGTTCATTATCACGAACCTTATCCAGCAGCTCGAACAACGCGTATGTACACTCCGATGTATTCGTCGTCACCTGAGTCATGTCTCCGGCATCGTGCCAGCCTCCATTCGCAATGATTGATCGTTCTCCATGGCGAATGGTTACATCGTGATGACAGCTGTAATGTTTCCCCGGTACCTCACAGCCACAGCGCTCACAGAAAAGAAAATTAAGGGTTTTCCATATTGCATCTTCCCATATCCCGGTTCCTATGGGAAAGGAACGTGATACGACGCTTCCGCATACCAGCAGATATTCTCCTGGAGTCTGTATTTCTGAAAAATCAAGGACCTGGTGAACTCCATTGCTATCACACTGCACTTCAATTTCTTTTTCCAGCACTGTGCGCCCGCTGGCGGTTTCCACCAGTTTAAAACTTTTCGCTTCCGGTTCATTTACAACGGCAGTCTTCATACTGCCGGCCTGATAGCCTGATCCTGAAAATGCAATGCGGTGTTCTCCCGGCTGCCAGCCTTCATATACGTCCAAATCCTCTGGCGCAAGCGTTTCCAGCATGATATCCGTAATATACCAGCATGCTGTTTCTGTAGCACCTGGCTCTCCGCCCACCATATCGTACTCAAAACTCAATCCCAGAACATCGTCCCGGTGAACGTAGGGAATTTCGACAGAAACATACTGCCACTTTCCATTCGTCATGTTAACGTTATGATGCCCTTCCCTGTCGTAACGGTCTGGTACCGGATGATCTCCGCCATTGCGGAACTGCATCCGAAAGCTAATGGAGCGGAATCCTGGCATATCTGCATAAACCCAGAAAGAGATCCGGTTTATATGCTCCCAATTTTCATGATTTACTTTACGTATCACCTTTGGCACAGTATAAATCCGTCCAAAAGCATTGGGCCAATGATCCAGCTTTGTTACTGATGTAAATTTCAGTGAATTTACACACTGTCTTGTATGTTCTTTACTTAGTTCCATTCTTGCATAAGGACCTTCCGTCTCCCAATGGTCCAGGGAGGTCAGATCGTCAAGCAGTATACTTGAAACAACCCGTTTACGAAGACATCTGGTTTCCCGCATCTCTTCTTCATGAATGCGCAGTGGACGGTGAATATTCTTTGACTCTTTCAAATCCTGCTTAAACCACTCTCTCATTTATTTTCTCCATTCTCACTTCATTTTCAATCCTACAGCATATAAAAACCAGCTGGCATGCGGAAGCCACTGTTCTGCCCAGCGCCAGTTATCCTGAATCTCCGGATGTTCGTCCGGATTCATGACAAATTCAATTCCTTCTTCATCCTCAATGCCGCTCGTAATACCATTTACAATCCCGCCCGGAGCACCAATAAAATCATACTGATTCTGGAAATAATAATCGATATTGTGCCGTCCGGCCCCTTCCAGCATACATGTATCAAATGGATTCAGTCCCAACACCCAGGCGATCTGGTCATCCGCATAAATATTCAGCCTTTTTGCCAGGTCTAAATCCCTCGTCATAGACGCTGTATAGCGGGCTGCTGCAGACAGAGACAGAATACGGGCATTATCTCCCTGCCACCATGGAGCCATCTCTGTATTATGAGGGAAGAAAAACTGTTTTCCCCGATCACCGTTCTTATCCTGATAAAAAATCCGGGCATAACCAAAGGGATTCGACACTTCATTTGTTATATGAGCTGCAAAACGCATTGCACTCTCAGCAATATTTAAAGCTCTGTCACGGCAATTTTTATTTTTCTCAATCTGATAATAATTCAGCAATGCCACCACCGGCGTACCCTCATCGGTTGCAGAAAAATACGGACGTCCTTTCCCATCCACACTGAAGTACCCCATTCCATCTTCTACCAAGACAAAATGTGACATAACCCGCTCCGCCAATTCCCTGGCCCGATTTAAAAATCCAACTTCCAGAGAAGCTTTATAGAGTTCAACTGTCGCCTCCAGTGCACAAAATTCATCCAATAGATTCCATGCCCCGTCATTCGTATAGTGCTCATTGTTCTTTTCCAGGTAAAAATAGGACTCTCTGGCAGCGTTTAGATATTCGATCCCTGTAAATTCACAGGACGGGTATGGATAACGAGAAGCCGCTGCAAGAGCTGCGATCGCATATCCTCCGCCGGACCGGAAAGAAGTCTCGTAATATTCATCTCCAACATTCTCCGTCTGTGCAGTCTCGGCAGTACCGAACTGAGGGCTGGAATGCTTGTATTCGAATCCGATCTCACGAGTGATATCTGTTGGATCATAAGCATAATTCCGGCATGGACCCACTTTAAAAAAGCTTCCTGAAGGTGCCCTCCGCCGCATCAGCCAATTTGCACCATAAGATGCCTCATCCAACAAACGACGGCAAAAAACAGAATAACATGGATTCTCATTTTTTTGCAGTAAATCTAATAACCGGTAGAATACTGCAGCTGAGAATGACGCCTGCTGAGGATTAAAATAAGTCGTATGTGACTGATGAGTCATATGTACACCTACATCACCGGTGGCATCAAACCAGCCACCATGAACATCAAATGTTCCCTCACGTGGTCCCTTAAACCCAATATTATGGTCCTTAACCTCCCACTCTCCCGTAGCACGCTGAGATTTGAAATAGTACACAATGCTAGATAGTGTGGAATACTCTACAACGGATCCATAAATCTCAAATGGGGATGAAACTACTTCTCCTGCACTGGTTTCCACATCCAGCAGATAAAAACTGCTGTAATTCTTATGAGCGTTTGGGGCAAACTCAGTAAAATCCATCACCCAGTAATCCCCCTTGTTCCAGCGGGCTACGGGACTGCTTTTTTCTGCTTCTCCACAGTAGACTTCTATCCCTGACTTTTCCTCGAGAATTTTAAATCCAAGTACCTGTATCTCTTCATCTGACTGAAAGACAGCTTTTTTACTAAAATCAGAATCATAGCCTATTTGATTCATTAAAATTCGTTTCACGAATAAATCTCCTTTCACTAATACAATAATTGTGAGATACTGTGTTAACCTTTGACAGAGCCAGCCGTCAGACCTTTGACTACCTGCTCCTGCAGCACAACGTATAATACCAGCAGCGGCAGCATTGTAAAGAAAATAGCGGCCATCATGGCACCGTAATCCGTACCGATCATACTGCTAACCATAGACAGTATTACGCTGACTGGCTGCATCTTCCGGTTCGACAAGTAGGTAAGGGAAGTAAGTAAATCATTGTATGACCAGATGAATACCATAGTTGCTATGGTTGAATACATCGGTACACTCAAGGGACATATAATTCTCCAGTAAATCTGCATGGGACCCGCGCCGTCAATAATTGCTGCTTCATCAAGTTCTTTGGGAACCGAATTCATATAGCCAGTCAGCAGCAACGTAGAAAAGCTCATATTACTGGCAATCAGAGGCAATATAACTGCCATATACGTTCCTCTGAACGGAGACGCACTGATTGTCACAAAATTTGGTATCAGAGTAGAAAACGATGGTACCAGCAAAACAGCATTAAATACAATGCTGATTACTGCGGTAAATCTATTAGCAAAACGTGTAATGCTATATGCTGCAAAACCTGCACAAAGCACTACTCCTATGACTACACCCCCCGAAATAATCACACTGTTTCGAAATGCACGCAGAAGATTCATATCGGGATAATTGGCCATTGTAATATAATTTTCCAGTGTCCAGTGAGACGGAAGCATAATGGAATTCTTTAAGATTTCGTTTGATTCCTTAAAGGAGTTGATAAATACCCAAACCATGGGAATAATTGCAGCGCACGCCCACATAATTAATATTCCATAAAGCAGAACGGCTCTGACCGCCGCCATAAAACGATCCTGCGGTGTTTCATAATGATATTTCATCCTCTCACCTCCTTAAGTATCGCCTTGAATCTTATTAGTAAAAACTTTTACAACACCTGTAATGCTTAAGCCAAGTACCATCATAATAATTGCAATTGCACTGGCATATCCGGTATTGTAGTCGGCAAATGCCTTATAATACATGTAGGAACTCAACAATTGGCTGCTGTTTAAAGGTCCCCCTCCAGTGATGATATAAACCATATCAAATACCCGGAAACATCCGGAGATCACAAGAACCACATTGGCAACCAGACTGCTTTTCAGCATGGGAACCGTAATATAGATTGCTTTCTGCCATGGCTTTACACCGTCTAACACCGCCGATTCATATATATCAATAGGGATATTGGCTATGGCTGTTAAATACACGACAAAATAGAATCCTACAAACTGCCAGCAGACCGGTATCAAAAGCATATAAATGGACCGCTCTTTCGTCAGCCATACCTGTGGTTCTCCTCCAAATGCCTGAATGATATAATTCAAAAGACCATAATCATATTTGTAAATCAAAGAAAACATCAGACCGATTGCTGTAGCCGAAATAACGATCGGGAAAAAATACACCGTGCGGAAAAAACGAAATCCATGGTGAGCGGAATCCACACAGATAGCCAGAATCAAAGCCACTCCAACCTGGAAAATAAGTGCAAACACGATCAAAAGCATTGTATTACGCAAAGCAATTCCGACAACTGAATCAGTAAAGAACTGTTTATAGTTGGCCAATCCAATAAAAGTTTTCGTCTGTGAGAAATTAAACCAGGAAGTAAAGCTGTAATAAACAGTTTTAAACAATGGTATAATTAAAAATATCAAAACAAAAATCAATGCCGGCACAAGCAATAAAACAGAATACATCAAGTTTTTTTTGTCTCTTCGTGTCATAAGCCATCCCCCCGCCTGACGATCATTTAGTTCGCTTTAATATTACTCAATGCTGTCCGGCATTCTTCTAAAAGTTCGTCCGCAGTCATTTCACCTTCGCATACATAAATCAATTTTTTAGCAAGGTTGTTAAACACTTCCCTTGGTATCATGGTATCGATCGGCGGATTCATAGCAGTTGCATTTGCCGGCATCTCAATATTCATAGCTGGCGTACCGCCTACTTCAATAAAACGGGCAAGGATTTCCGGTGAACACATATATTTCACAAAATTCAACGCGGCATCACTGCGTTCAGCGGCGGCCTTGGACATATACCAACCGGAACCAAAGACTGAGATAATGGCTCCCTCCTGTCCCTGAGCCCCTTCCGGAACCGGAACAGCAATCATGCGCATATCCTGATTTTCTTTCAGCGTATTTAAAACCCAGGAGCCGGTAAATGTCATAGCCGCACGTCCGTCCTGGAAAATAATGCGGGAGTCTGCATCCGAAATAGTTGCCGCATCAGCTGGAAATGCGCCTAAATCATACAGCGTCTTAAACTGGTCAATCGCACCCGCCCAGGAAGCATCCAATGGTTTCTTTTGATTTTCCGGTCCTACCTGCGCCAATAACATGGTTTCCAGTTGACATGTCGGACTCAGTAAAGAATTACTGATGGGAATGATATCCGTGTCTGCCAGTACCTCACACGCCTTTATAATATTATCCCATGTGGTCGGATATTCCAGACCGTACTCATCAAATATCTTCTGGTTATAGCACAATCCCTCAAAGGATCCAATATATGGAATATTAAATTGTTCGTTATTAATCTGGCCGGAAGGCATTACGGTAGAACGGAAACTTGACGCCCATTCGGAATCCTCTTCCAGATATTGATCCCAACTCACGTACAGTCCGGACTCATAGAGCGGCTCTGCATCGGAACCATTAAAATATAATGCAACATCGACCGGAGTTCCGGCTGCAATATCGGCATTCATCTTTGGACGGAACATATCGTTATTACCAGCAGTAGGAACCGATTCATCCGAAATCGTAATGTTGGGATTTGCCTCCATATATTCCTTAATGACTTCCTGCCAAGTAGGGGCCCACTGATCCGAACCTGCAAAGAATGTGATTACACGCAGATTTTCTTTCTTTACACTTTTTTCCCCTGCTGCACCTGACTGGTTTTCCGAAGCCGGTGTTTCCGTTTTCGAAGAACAGCCACTTATGGATGCCGCCCCCAGCATAACTGCCATTGTTATCCATGCCATACATTTTTTCTTCATGATAAAAATCTCCCTTCTCCAAATCATATTTATAATAGGTACCCTTTCATCCATACTGGGATCCTGCAGTATGGTAAAATTTGAAATAGAAAACAATCTATCCTTCTTTCTTCTCTATCAGATGGTAACAGACTGAGAAAATACCCGCACCAATAAATGCCGCTGCTCCCGCAAGACGAAGCATGGTAGGCACTCCGAATATATCGCTTAGATATCCGATCAACACACCTCCGATCACCCGTGATAAAATCGTAGTTACCATATTATTCATGCTTTGCCCCGTCGCTCTCAAATCTCTAGGAACATGCACATTTATATAAGTGACTATGCAATAGTTTAATGTTACAAAACAAAAACCATGAGTTAAGTTAATGCATATGGCAGCAAGTGGATTCATAGCTATGCTGAGTGTCGTCCACCGCAATCCCGTTACTACAGCCGCAACCACCATCATTTTTTTATAGCCGAAGCGTTCTGTCAGTCTCCCGGCAATCAGCCAAAATGGAACTTCCGACACCGCGGTAACGAACATCAGGATTCCTACTTTTTGGCTATCCCCGCCGATTGTTGTAAAATAAAGCGGATAATAGGAATAATAAATCACTGTACCTAATGAAAAAATAAAGTTCATAAAAATAAAGCAAAAAATTTTTTTGTCACTCAGTAGTTCTTTAAATGATGATTTTTTTGCTTTCTGACGATATCCCATAACAGGTGGTACAAACTGAAGACAAATAAATGCACACAGAAGAAGAAGACTGATCATATAAAACATTCGTCGATATTGATTCTGCATTAGCTGCCCAGCTGTCAGTACACCGATCGCATAACCAACTGTTCCTCCCAACCGGATATGTCCGAAGTCAAATATACTTTTGCTGCTCTCCAGCGTCTCCAGAGAAAGATTATCGAGGAGAGGCGGCACCGGATTATAAAAAACACAGAACAGGCAATTGACCACCATAATCCACCAATAATTTATATTTAAATAAAAACCCAATATTGTAGTTGCCCCAGCAATCAACAGTAAATTTAAAATACGGTTTTTTGTTTTTGAGCGATCACTTACATATCCCCATAGCGGTTGCACAATTAAGACAAGCAGTGTTGACAATGAAGTAAACATACCCATCTGCGTTTTAGAAAATCCAACATCATTCAAATACAGATTGAGATAAGTTCCGAATATTGCCTGTGCCGAATAAAAACCCAAATAAGGTAAAAATAGATTAATTGGAAATTTTTGCTTTTTCATATGGCAGCACTGCCTCCGTTCTTACTATAGATGTAATTAATTAACTAAGTTTGTTATTTAATTATGATTATAGCCCGAGACAGTCATTTTGTCAACCTATTTTTATATTTTGCACTATTGCAACTAATAATTAGTGTTTTTATAGTGCAACTTGCACATATATTTTTTTTTGCTATTTCCCTTTTTCCATCAGTTGTTTGCCATGCTGCTTTTTACTGCGAATACACACTAACGATCCATCACATTTTTTTCACATTTTCATCAAATATTCTTCACATTCTTTGGGTATATTAATACTCGTAAACAAGGTAAACACCTTTTCAACATAAAACTTTTTTTCATACTCAAAGCCGGCAGGATCCCCCTCTTGCCGGCTTCCTCCCTTTTGGGAGAACTTTTCATCAAATAAAAGATCTTTGAAAGTAACACAGCTTCAAAGCACTGTTGACAGGCTTATGCCCGGTTAATGAGACAGTTTCCATTAAGCCACTCCTTCTCACTTATTGTCTTTTTCATCTGCGTTTGATAAAATACTATTATCAAATATAGAGTAGAGGGTATGATTATGAAGAAGACCATTTTGGTTTTGAGTGCTGCTTTCCTTGCATCTGTATGGCTGGCTGCGTGCAATTCTGGGAATAAGCCATTTCCGGAGCCGCCTGAAGCAACTGAGATCAAGGAAACGGAGACAACAGCCGAAGGGAAAAAAACAACTGAATTTTCAACCGGTTCCTGGGATGGTTATACATTTACCAGCCCCTGGTTGAATCTCACTTTTACGTTTCCTGAGGACTGTACGATTTCCACAGAAGAGGATATTAAGAAAGCGCTGGGAACTGGCCAGGAGATCCTGGTCAACAATGGGGTTTCCAATGAAGTGCAGTATAAAGTTGCGGAGTTTACAACCGCCTATGACTTTATGGTAATCCTGCCGGATCAGTCCTCAAACTTTCAGATGGTGCATGAAAATATTTCAGTTGCAACCCTTGGAAAAGGTATGTCTGCTGAACAGTATTTGGACTCTGTGAAGGAGCAGTTAGGGACTTTGGAGGATTATGGCTATGAGTTTAACGATTATGAGGATGTTAATATAGGGGGACAGACCTTTACGAAACTTTCGCTTTCTGCGCTTGGAGGAGCCTTGCTTCAGGATTATTACTGTATTTCCAAAGGGAAATATATTTCTTCCATAATTGCCAGCTATATCCCTGATTCGGCCGAAACAGTTGAAGCTGTTATGGCAGGGGTTACAGCTGCGAAATAGAAAGCAAATATACTCATATTAACTTGTTTGTAAAAAATACAAAAATGCCGGAATCCTTGATTTTACAAGGAATTCCGGCATTCATTCTTTATTCCAGATATTTCTTCACATACTGCCCCGTATAAGATGCAGGATTAGCAGCCACTTCCTCCGGGGTTCCCTGGGCAATCACCGTGCCGCCCTTGTCTCCCCCTTCCGGGCCGATATCGATAATATAATCTGCTGTCTTGATCACATCTAAATTATGCTCAATAACGACCACGGTATTGCCGCCTTCCGACAGCTTCCGCAGTATCTCAATCAGCTTGTGGACGTCGGCAAAATGCAGCCCTGTCGTCGGCTCGTCAAGCAGATAGATCGTCTTGCCTGTGCCGCGCTTGCTTAACTCCGTCGCTAGCTTAATACGCTGTGCCTCTCCGCCGGAAAGTTCCGTGGAAGGCTGTCCCAGCCTGATGTAGGAAAGCCCCACATCGTACAGGGTCGCTATCTTTCTTGAGATGGAGGGCACATTCTCAAAGAACTTCAGCGCCTCCTCCACCGTCATGTTCAGCACGTCATATATACTCTTGCCCTTATACTTTACATCCAGAGTCTCGCGGTTGTACCGTTTTCCTCCGCAGACTTCACATGGAACGTAAACGTCCGGCAGGAAATGCATCTCAATCTTAATAATACCGTCGCCGCTGCACGCCTCACACCGGCCGCCCTTCACGTTAAAGCTGAACCGGCCTTTGGAATATCCCTTCGCCTTCGCATCTGAGGTCGATGCAAACAGGTCACGGATCAGATCGAATACGCCGGTATATGTGGCCGGATTCGAACGCGGGGTTCTTCCGATCGGGGACTGGTCGATGGCGATGATCTTATCCAGCTGTTCCACACCTTCAATGCATTTGTGCTTGCCCGGAATGGTCCTTGCCCGGTTTAACTTTTTCGCCAGCGATTTATACAGGATCTCGTTCACCAGAGAGCTCTTTCCCGATCCGGAGACACCGGTTACACACGTCATCACACCAAGCGGGAATGTGACGTCGATATTCTTTAAATTATTCTCCTTTGCCCCGCGGACGGTCAGATAGCCGGTCGGCTTTCTGCGCTCCTCCGGAACCGGAATCCTGATTCTGCCGCTTAAGTACGCGCCTGTGATGGAATCCTTACACTTCATGATCTGGTTTGCCGTTCCGACAGCTACCACATTGCCGCCGTGCTCGCCTGCCCCTGGTCCGATATCGATGATACAGTCCGCCGCGCGCATGGTATCCTCATCATGCTCTACCACCAGCACACTGTTGCCTAAATCCCTTAAATGAAGCAGCGTCTTCAGCAACTTGTCATTATCTCTCTGATGAAGGCCGATACTCGGCTCATCCAGAATATAAGCCACCCCTACCAGGCCTGATCCAATCTGCGTTGCGAGACGGATACGCTGTGCTTCACCGCCGGATAAACTTCCGGTGGCACGGGTGAGCGTCAGATAATCGAGACCGACATCGATCAGGAACGTCACTCTGGCCCGGATCTCCTTTAAAATCAGGTCGCCGATGGAATGCTGCATCGGAGTCAGTACCAGCTGATCCAGAAACTCCCGGAACTTGATGATCGACATATTGGTTGCTTCGTAGATATTCTTATCTCCCACCGTTACGGCCAGAGACTCCTTTTTCAGCCTCATTCCGCGGCAGGCAGGACACGGGGTGATCCGCATAAAGGTTTCATACTCCGCCTTGGATGCCTCCGAGTACGTCTCACGGTACCTTCGGGCCACATTCTGAACCAGACCTTCAAAGGCCACATCGTATACGCCTTCTCCGCGCTGTCCCTTGTAGTGCACCTTGATTTCTTTTCCGTTGGTTCCATTAATCAGAACGTCGTGAACCGGCTTCGGATACTCTTCGAATGGTGTGTCAAGGCTGAACTTGTATTCACTGCTCAGCGCCTCCAATATGGCGCGTGTAAAGCTTCCCTTATCTGTACAGGACTGCCAGCCCAGTACAGTGATGGCCCCCTGGTTGATGCTCAGACTCTTGTCCGGAATCATCAGATCCTCATCGAACTCCATCTTATATCCCAGACCGAAACAATCCGGGCAGGCGCCGAAGGGGTTATTAAAGGAAAAGCTTCTCGGTTCCACCTCATCGATACTGATTCCACAGTCCGGACAGGAAAAGCTCTGGCTGAAGGTAATCGGCTGGCCGTCAATCACATCCACGGTCATCAGCCCGTCGGACAGCTCCATCACCGTCTCGATGGAATCTGCAAGACGCTTCTCGATTCCTGCCTTCACCACGAGACGGTCTACCACGATATCAATGTTGTGCTTAATATTCTTCTCCAGCTTGATCTCCTCTGACAGCTCGTACATATTGCCGTCAATACGGATTCTGACGTAACCGCTTCTCCTTGCGTGATCCAGGACCTTCGCATGTTCGCCCTTCCGTCCTCTCACCACCGGAGCGAGAAGCTGGATCTTCGTTTTTTCCGGAAGCCCCATGATGTGATCCACCATCTGATCCACTGTCTGCTTCTTAATCTCCCGTCCGCACTTCGGGCAGTGGGGAATCCCGATTCTCGCATAGAGAAGTCTCATATAATCATAAATCTCCGTCACCGTTCCCACCGTGGAACGGGGGTTGCGGTTCGTCGACTTCTGATCGATGGAGATGGCCGGGGACAGTCCCTCGATGCTTTCCACATCCGGCTTTTCCATCTGACCCAGGAACTGGCGGGCGTAAGAAGACAGCGATTCCATATAGCGTCTCTGCCCTTCCGCGTATATTGTGTCAAACGCCAGGGAAGATTTGCCGGAACCACTGAGACCCGTTAATACCACCAGTTCGTTTCTTGGAATGTCCAGAGAAATGTTTTTTAGATTGTGCTCGTTGGCACCTCTGATTTTAATATACTGCTTTGCCATACATATGACTCCTGTCTTTTCGTATGAATATAATAACTGTATGATCTGTGCTGCATCCAGCACTCATTCTAATGGTCTGCCATCTCATAATATCACAGCTTTTTCATTTTTGCAAACATTTGTTCGTGTTTTCCATGATTTTCTGTTTTGCTCTTTTGGGGGCTCTTTTCAGGGCCGGCAGACCTCTGATTCCGAAAGAAAATCGAAGGGATTCTTCTCTGTTTAGTCAACAGCGGTATAAAAAGAAATCCGGACCCCAGGGCCCATTTAAACTTACATGCCCTGAGATTCGGATTTCTTTTTACACTGCTGTTTCTGCTCTGCATTTCCCTTTAACTGGCGGAAATCCTTCAGTCCCGCTCACATAAACCATACCCTCTGATTCGTCACCGATATCGCAACCGCTCCCGCATTCAGCGCATTCATCACGTCCTCCTTATCGGAGATCAGGCCCCCCGCGATGATGGGCACATTCACGGTGCTGCACAGTTTCTTAATAATCTTCGGCATCAGCCCCGGCAGAATCTCCACCGCATCAGGCACCAGGGAAGCGCACTGTTTTTCGATATTTCCAAATGCCATGGAATCGATCACAAAAATCCTCAGAATTCCGAACAGCCCCAGCTCCTTCGCCCGCTTCACCAGCTGCGGCTTCGTGGATATGATCCCGTCCACTCCGGTATGCTCCCGGATAAAGTCGACGGCCACCTCTTTATTTCCCAGCCCGTTAATCAGATCCATATGCACAAACACCATCTTTCCGGCGCTTTTGGCAATCTCCACATACCGGCCCACACTGCAGATATCGCCAAACAGCAAAAATATAATCTGACTCTCGGAGTACAGGCATTCTTTCAGTCCCGTCTCGTCCTTCACTGCGGCGATTACCGGGCAGTCCTCCAGGATTATTCTAAATTTCCTCTTCTTATCATCAATCATCATCTTCCCCCTCATCCAGTTCCTTCATCAGCTGCGGAAAGCTTTCCCGCTCAAATTCCTGAATCGATATGGACTTCTTATTCGGATTGGCGAATACGAATGTCTTATCCACATTCTCCACGTAATTCTGAATCTTATCATTGGTAGCACTGATAATCGCCTGGAATCCAAGGCCGCGGATCAGCTCAATACAGCTGGCTACCTTCTCCGCATCCATCTTGGAAAACGCCTCATCAAGCACCACCAGACGGATCGTCGGATTCCTCCGGATGCTCTCCGGCATACTGATGCGGTACGCCTGTGCAAAGCTGGCCAGAAGCGCCACATAAAGCGGATTCTGTCCCTCACCTCCGGAATTTTTCTTGATCATTTTGCTTAAGCGGATCTTAATCACTTCATCCTCATTCTGAATCAGCTGCTGCATATCAAAGGATAAGTAGGTCCGGTAGTCGGCATACTTGTCCATATTGCGTTTCGCCTCTTCCATCTGTTCCGGCGATGCGTTATCCGGCGGGATGAAGACGTGAATCAATTCCTCGATCAGTTCTCCATACTGGCTCTCATGCTCCATTGTGAACAGATTCATCTGGTTGTCCACGGTATCATTTAAATCGTTGGGATTTACTTCCAGGGAATCATCCATGAACATATCGTAAAAACGGCCGTCTGCCCCCTTGTTCTTTCCGATGACAAACTGGTATTTATCCTTGCCGAAATCGAGGCGGCTGATGATGCGGTTCAGTTCATCCTTTCGCTGCAGCGCCTCCCGGATGGCACTCCGGATCTTGAACATGAAATCGTCCTTAAAATGCTCCACCGCCGACCGCGCCTGTTCTGCCGCGATCTGACGGTATTCCTCCAGATGATCACACTCCAGGATCTCCATCAGTTTCTCATATTCCCGGTTATCCTTCGCCGTGATGGAAAAATTCCGGTTGGGATACTTCCTCGCGTACTCTCCCCTGGCGTCCATCAGCGTCTGGAATGCCTGATCCCTGGCCTCCGCTACCGCGTTCAGCCTTCCGGTAAAATAGTCCCTAAGCTTCTCATACCTCGGCTGCTCCTTCCCGGCCATATACTCTGTAAATTCGGCCTCCAGGATATCGTCCTGCTTAAATTCCCGCTCTTTTGCCAGCAGCTCCTGTTCCACCGCTGTGACTGCCTGGGTCATCTGGGAGATTTTCGTATGAAGCTCGTAGATCCGGCGGCTGACCGCGTCCCGTTCTCTTCTCTTGCCGTCGGCAAGGGCTAAAAGAGCGCTCCGCTCTTTCTCCCACTGGTCCACGTTCTCTTCCTTCAGCTTTAGCAGCTTCTGTTCCAGTTTTTTCTTTTCCTTCTGCCGCTCCTTCAAGTCCCCCATATCCTTCTGCCATTCCAGATACAGGCCGGTCTCCTCGTTTAGTCCTTCCAGACTTAGCACGGCCTCGCATTCCCTGACCGTCTTTTCTTCCGGAGCCCGCTTATTCTCCATTTCCGCCAGAGATTTTTCCAGAAGGCGGATCCTCTGTCTCACACTGTCCTTCCCGATATAGGCGGATTTGGTGTACTGCTCCGGATTCATCTGCTGCAGACGGAACGTATGATAAACCATACAGTCCGGCGTCACACCGATGCGGCAGCCGCGCAGCTCGTCGATACTTCTGCACTTCACCACCTGTCCCAGAAGCCGCTCCAGATAAGGCTTTAAGTACGATTCTCTTACGTCAAGTTCCTCACAGAGCGCGCCTTCCAGAACGGTTGGCGTATCTTTTCCGGCCTTTTCCGTATCGAGAACAGCCACGCGGAAATACTCATTTTTGTCCAGTTCACTGTATATCCGCAGCGCATCCTCCGCATACGCCGGGGGCACCACGAGAGCCAGCTTGTTGCCTCCTAAATATCCCTCGACTGCGTTTCGCCATTCCTCATTGCGGATATCCAGCAGATCGGCCATAACGTGAACCTCCACAGCCTTTCCCGTCTCCTCCAGCAGCCTTCTCTGGATATAGGAACGGGCGTGCTCCAGAACCTTGGGATATGCCTTACTTCCGGCCTTTAGCTGGGCCAGTTCCTCTTTCAGCTGGCGCTCCTGGCGTTTTAAATCACGAAGAACCGCTGACGCCTCGCTCTTTAGGTCCTCCGCTTCCTTCCGCATCTCCGCAAGCGACTTTTTCAGACGTTCCAGCTTCTCTCCATCGATGGTGTTCTTCTCAAATTCCTCGATATCCCAGATCGTCTGATTCGATGTGGTCTCCTGGTCGATCCATGCGTTTAACCGCTCTGCGGTCTGATGCCATTTCACCTCACTCTTGCTTAAATGCTCCATCAGCTCATTTAAGGATTCCAAACGCGTCTTTAAATCTTCGTATCCGGTGGAAGAGATTCGTTTCAGCAGTTCCTCTCCCTGAGTGGTCAGGTCTGCAATCTGCTCATCCAGACCGTCCTTTAAGCGTTCCTGATTCTGCAGATCATCTCTGGAAAGCGCCGCCTTATCCGTCAGTTCTCCTGCCCGTTCCATCAGCTCCAGAATCTCAAGTTTACCCGTAAAGTAACCGTTCTTTTGGATCGTTTCTTCCTTTTCCAGAACGAGACCGTATTTCTCCTGCATTTCCTTCAGGATAGAAATCTCTGTGTAAGTATCTTCAATCTTTTTTCTCATGCGTCCGTACTGCATGACGCTCTCCTGCATGTCGTCGATATGGATATCCTGCTCCATGCAGATGTATTCCTTCACAAAATCTTCCAGACGGATGTTCATACGGAACGGAATGGCCCGTTTAAACAGCAGCGGAAATTTCTCGGAATCCAGACCGCCTAAGTACACATCGTAAAGCTGCCTGCGGAAACGCTCATTGTGGGAGGTGGCGAAGTACTCTTCTTTGCCGTAATGGCTCTGCAGCCAGCCTTCCAACTCCAGGGTAGACATGGTGCGTCTGGCCGTCCGGTAACCGTTTTCCAGAAGCGGTCCGCGGTGCCAGAAGAAGCGTCTCGATATCTCGTTGGTCGATGTGTCCACATCGAATACGATTCCCACACACTGGTATTCCTCTGTATCTGTGCGCTGCAGCTCCAGAACAATGGTACTGGAGAAATTCTGGTTCCTTAGGTAGGCGAACTCATTGTTCTCCCCGATGTTCACCATTCCGCGGAGATACTCGATTAAGTTGCGGTCAGAATCGTCCGCAGCCGCCTTATTGAAAAATCCGCGGCCATCGGTGTTGGCATAGAGCACAATCTGCATGGCGTCAATCACCGTGGACTTTCCGCTGCCGGAATGCCCGGTAAAAAAGTTAATCTCCCGGTTAAAGGACAGCGTTTTGCGGTTGATATAATGCCAGTTATTTAAACAGATCCGGGACAGGGCCTCAAATCTCTGATTCGTCATCGTTATCTTCTCCTTCGCCAAATGATTCCAGCAGCACCCGCACATCGTCACCGAACAGCACCACATTGATGCACGGATAGATAATCAGCCTGCTGTCGCCATTTAAATCTTCCAGCAGATCTAAAGGCTCCACAACCTGATATTTTTTCAGCAGGGTGACCGCTCTTCTGATATCGGTGGGCGACGGCTGTTTTTTAAAGAGCCGGTAATTTCCCAGCTTTTCATGTATTTCTCCCAGTGATGTATAGATATTGACACTGGTGGATACCGTGGCCATCTGTTCGTCATAGATCAGCTTTAATATCAGTAAATAAAGGGTAGCCAGCTTCGGAAGCTTGTCACCCACCAGCGTTTCGCCCTGAATGTAGATAACTCCCATCTGGCTGTTCTCCACCACCGAGACGCCGCTGACGGCAAAATATTTTCTTAGAAATTCCAGATGCTTGTTGCAGATCCGGAACTCCCGGTTATTCGTAAAGCGGCCGGAACGCTTTTCGTATTTCCACTCCAGCACAAACGTCTGCCTGAGAAGAAGCTTAACCGCTTCTGTTACTTCCTGCTGCTCTTCCGGCAAAAGGCTGTCGTAATAGGGGATCCCCATGGTTCCTGTCGCCTGTTCCTCGTACCCCATTATGATTTCCTCCTTGTAAATGTCAGCTTCGGATAACGGTATCCTCCGCTCTCTATCATTTCCGGTTCCCCATCCGCATCTTCCACCCGGTACAGACTCTTTCGCCTGGTGGAATAGTCGTAGGCCAGTATCAGCTTCTCGAAGTCTTCCCCGGAGCGGATCATATCGCCGGTGACCTCCATCCGTCCATCCTCCATATTCTCCTCGATGAAGCTCTCAATTTCTTTTTTACTGTAGCGGTTTTTCAGCTTATTCAAGTTCAGGATTTCTTCCCTGGAAAGTTCCTCCGCCTCTTCCTCCGGCTCCAGATTACCGGTGAAGTCTGCCTTTGGCCTTCTCCGCTTATACAGGGATTTCTCGGACAAAATAGTCATCTGGGACAGATTCATGCGCTCTCCCACCTGCCGGATCCGTTCCTCCTGCTTATCTCCCTCGGACAAATGATTCAGCAGCTGAATGACCATCCCCTTCATGTTATCATCCTGGTTGAGTAAGTAATTAAGCCTTGTGACTGTAGCGCGGATATATCTGGAATGTTCACGGTCCATGTTGGCAATCCGGTGTTCAATGCTGTCGAAGCCTCTCTCGATCTGGTCCAGCTTCTCCGTGATATCGGCGGCGGATACCTTTCCCCCGCTTCGCCTGCTCATCTGTTCAATCCATTCCGTATCATCCCGCATGGCCGCTATCCATCTCTTAATGTCGGTTTTATAAAGGTAAAAATTATCGGAGGTCTTTAAAATGTGGTATTTCTTCTTCACAATTTCCTCCACATATCCCTCTAAATGATCCTTGAGAAGATCTTCATACGTCTTCTGTTCCAACAGGCTTGCAAAGAATTTATCCATATTGTGAAGCATGTCCTGCAGTGTCTTATTCAATCGCTTCGTGTTGACAAGCGCCGTATTTAAAAGGCTGATGCTGGCTCTCGGATCGTTCTTTAAGGAGAACAGTATGGCATAGACATTTTGAATATAGATCTGCGTCTCGTCCTCATCCTCGCTGTCAAGCCGCAAAAAAGCCTCTGTCATGACGGCGGCGTAGTCCGGAATCACAATATACACCGTCATAGAGGCATAATCATCCACTTTTCTGAGCCAGCCGGTCTTCAAAAGCCAGCTTAACACCCTCGTGGCCGGCGGTTCCAGCGTATCCAGTTCATCCTCCAGCTCGTCCTGCCAGATCACGTACCGTTTCTTTGCAAAATACTCGCTTAATATCTGGATGCAGACCTCACGGCTCAAAAAGTAGTTGCTGTATTCATATTCCTCGTTGATTCTCAATAGTGCTTCTATGTAGATAGACCGGTTCACCGAGCGGAACAGCCCCCAGAACCGGTCCGGTATTTCTTCCATCAGTTTCTTATTCTGTTTCATTCTTTATGCCTCCGCAGTCACATTCCGGCGGTTCGGAACGCAGTTCTTCCTGTTTCCGTTTCCGCTTCATCTGCTGCTTTTTCTCATACATGGTAAAATCGGCGCGGCGAAAGGCCAGATCGATTCCGCACTCATCCTCTTCGGCCCAGCCGACTGCGACTGAGACAGGAAACCCCAGCTCATTCTCCGCCTCTCCCAGTTTCTCCTCCAGCCTCTCTTCAAAGGCCTTCGCCTCTTTTCCGGAGATCCGGTCAGACAGTATACAAAATTCGTCCCCGCCGATACGGTAAAGTCCCGAACAGTCTTCCAGCGAAGATTTTAATGCCGCTGCCACGAAAATCAGGGCGGCGTCTCCCTTCTGATGTCCCCACTGATCGTTGATCCTTTTTAATTCATTTAAATCGGCGACCACTACCATGGTACCGGGGCCCGATTCACCGCGGAGCAGTGCCATCTGCTTCTCAAACGCATTCCGGTTGGGAAGCTCTGTCAGCATATCCGTATAAGCCATGTGCTCTAAAAGCTCCCGTTTCATGCCCTCATCACGCTCCAGTACAAGCTGCCGCACTGCGTAATAGATCAGAACGCTGAAAAATATTACCACACCTATCTGGCTGAAATAGGCCGAGCTGATGTCCGTTCCTCCCACATAGAATCTCACAATATCGAGGCAGGCAAACAGGGCAAAGGACAGACACGCCGCCATGAGCTGAATATCCTTCACCGGATCTCTGCGCAAAATCCGCATAATAAAGCGGAAGAGAAGTTCCGCCATGACAAGAAGCAGGATTACATGAGCTCCGATCAGGCTCTCTATAAAATCACTGATTCCGGTTATCTGAAGAATCGAAACCACTATGAAGTTTAAATTGGCGAGCCAGAAAAGCAGGTTCATCCATCTGTCTTCTGAGAAGCTCTCATACGTCAGAATAAACTGGATACAGGCAGGCGGTATCAGGTAAAACAGAAGAAAGAGCGCATTGGATACGAGAGGCGCCTTTCCCCACAGAATCTGGTATCCGCCGGATTCCAGTATAAGCCACATGCAGGTCACAAGGGAAAAGATACAGAGACAGCGCAGCTGATACGTGATGTATTTTTTCTGAAAGCTGAAACTGTATATCAGCAGAAGAAGCGCCGCCAGTATAATTGCTGAATTGAAGATCAGCGTCGGCATGCATTCATGGATAACCTGAAATACCAGCGCATTTTTCGTACCGATATAGACCCTGCCCAACTGGCCGGATAAACCATTGTAGTATTTTACCGTCTCGATGGATAGTGTCTTTCCCTGCCAGTTTTCCGGAAGTCTGGCAATCACCCAGGCATTATATGGCGCATTCCCGAAGGGAGTCTCCTGATTGTATCCGAATTCTTCAATGAGTTCTCCTTCCAGATAGATTCTCACATACTGGTGAACGGCACGGAGCATGACGGAATTCCCCTTAATTCCATAATCCCCAAGTTCTGTGGAATAGCGGATGAGTTCCTCCTTCTGCGGAGAAAACGGTCCGGGAAGCTCAGACTGCACTTCCTGCCCCTGATATTCAATCTTCCACTCACCGGTGACTGCTGCCGACTGTTCGCTGTCAAAACGGACATCCGGCGCCTTACCTGTGATAAAAATCCATAAAAAAAGACAGAAAGAAAACGCCATCACAAAATACATGACAGCGGACCGACAGCTCCTGTCACTTCCTGCTCTCTTCTTTTTCATGCCTGTGCACCCCATTTTCTTTAAAGGTTACAGCAATATTATAGCAAGAACAAACACATGTGACAATCACATTCTTTAAAATGGTTCAATTGACACACCGATGATGCCGGTTTTAAAAGAATTGTGTATGAAAGAAAATACGGCCGGAACAGCACCTCTGGAAAACGAAGTACAGTCCTGCCGTATTTTGTTTCATTATTTATGGAAATCAGTTCTTATCTTTTTTTCATATACCGGACGCAATATCGTTCCTGATTCGATCAATCGCAGCAGCCATACCATATTTTTTCCCAGTGTCCGCATGGTTTGAAGTCCTTCCTGATCCAACAGCAAATCGCTCCTTCTGTTTCCATTTCCATGAATCTGGTTCCAATATTGTGAAGTAACTACCGGCATATTTCTGATCTGAAAATATTTGTTGATCTGATCGTATGCAGTGCTGGCTCCTCCCCTTCTGCAGCTCACAACCGCAGCAGCCGGTTTTCCGGAAAAATCGCCACAGTAAAACACACGATCCATAAAGCACTTCAGCTGTCCCGTAATACCCGCAAAATATACAGGCGAACCGAACAGAAAGCCGTCTGCAGTATCTGCCATATCCAGAAATTCATTCACCAAATCCTGCTTACAGCACCGTCCTGTTGACTGACAATGCTTACAGGCAATACAGCCAGCCACCGGTTCCATCCCAATCCAGAACCATTCTGTTTCAATACCGTCATTGATAAGCATTGAAGCCACTTCTTCCAGAGCTCCCCGCGTACAGCCATTTTCATGGGGACTTCCATTTACAATTAACACCCTCATGCTTTTCTTTCCCTCTCACTCTATAAATGTTTCGGAAACCGTCCATAGATGCGGTCAATATAGAAAAAAGTGACAAATGCCTCACTTCCCCGGTCTTTCATATACCGTTCCAGCATCTTCGCCTCCTGGCCTGACAATGCCGCATAAATTACCTGGTACGGTTTCCCGCTGTACCCGCCCCGGCCTTCCAGAACAGTAGCTGAACGGTTACAGTTTGTGATGATCCATTGTATGGATTCCTCGTTCTCTGAAACCAGAATGGCTCCCATACTTCTGTTCTGTAAATGGACCATATCAGTAATGGCAGACGACACACACACATACACCAGTGAATAAATAACAGTTTCCAGGCTGTAATGGAACGCACACCATGCGTAGACAGCCAGATTAATCAGAAAAGCAATTTTCCCTACGCTCATCCGATTATGGTACTTCATTATAACAAGTCCCAGTACTTCCTGTCCCCCACCGGAACCGCCTTCCCTCAAAGTCAGCCCCACACCCCAGCCGCATATCACTCCTCCTACTGCAGCACTGGCAAATGGAGCATCTGGAAGTAACGGAAATGAAACGGGAATCACAGTCAGAAAAAACGTCTGTACAGCCACACAGACTATAGTCTTACAGAAAAACCGGCTTCCAATATCCAGCCAGGCCAGACAGAAGAGTGGAAGATTCAGAAAGAAAAAGATGATACCGGCTATGTCACGCTCTCCGACAGGCATATGAAATACTTCCTCAAGAATTGTCCTCATAATCTGGCAGATTCCCAAAAGGCCGCCGCTATACAGACCTGAGGGGACAATAAAACAGTTCATTCCAAATGCAAACAGAAAAGTTCCTGCCATCGCTTTTAATAGGTGCAGTCCATCATCCCGTTTCATCACAATTCTTCCAAACCTCTGCTTCTTCTGACCATGTTAATGCTTGCCAGCAATCCCTGTTCCATCGTATGGGAGGGTTTGTATCCGATTTCCTGCTCAAGTGCCGATGTATCAAAATGGAACGGTATGTCCATATCTCCCCCCAGAGGCTGGATATCCGTTTCAGGCAGAACTGACCGAATAAACTCTATCGCATCCTTCACCGGCCGGTACTCCCCTCTTGTATTAAAAATACCACTCTGTGTTGGTGGTGCTAAAAGAGCATCACGGAAGATATCTGCCATGTCTCCGACATATTGAAAATCAAACATGGTATCTGAATATGGTACTCTGCTGGCAGCTCCTACTGCAGGCTGATCAATAATAGAAGAGAAAAACGGTTGGAAAGAGGACATAATATACGGGCCATAGGAAAGATTAACCCGCAGAGCAATGGAATCAAGACCATATTCCTTCCGGTAGAATTCACTCAGCCCCTCGTTGAAGACTTTTGTATAGGAATACAGACTTCCCGGGCAGAGAGGCGTGCGCTCATCCATACTCTCCTCATTGCCGTCCCCATACCTCCGCTTTCTATCACTTTGGACTCCATATACAGCGGAAGAACTGGCCCATACCAGGCGTCTTAATTTTTCCATTTTACATATTTCGAGAAGATTCTGGAACGCAACAATATTCGTCTGCACTCCATCGGTCGGATTCGCCCTTGTCTTCTGGTTTAGCCTGGAAGCCAGGTGGGCAACCGAGTCACAGCCATAATCGACGATCAGTTTTCTGATTCTCTCTGCGTCTGTCATATCTCCCTGTTCCAATACCAGGAGTTCCCTTTCCTCCTCTGTCAGCATCTCATCCAGCCATCTGCTGGTACTTTTGCTGTGATACAGCGCCACCACTTCTATTCCAGCCTCTACCAGACTTTTCACTACATAGGAACCGATAAAGCCTGTTCCTCCTGTCACAAAACATCTCATCTCCCCAGTCTCCTTCCTGTATTACTTCCCCTTCCCGCCTGACAAATTCATTTTCTGCATTTCATACGTTACCAGACGTACCATGGCATTCACTTCCGCCTCTGTCAGCACTTTCCCTTTTTCTTTCGTACCGGCTTTCGCATCGCCCATCACACCGGTGGACGTCACCTCATCCCAGTAAGTCGGCGTACTGTCAAAATCTTCCGGAAACTTCGGATAATCACAGATTGCCCGTTCCATATAGACACGATCAGGACAGCATTCCAGCGCCTGGGATGTCTCGACCTCACATGCATGCCAGAATACCGGATGGGCGAACGGTGAGGTACAGACTTCCTTCGCTTTGTCCCTCATGCTCTGCCGCTCCTCCAGAATGACCATCTTCATATCCCGGAATTCGTCATAGCATTCCCGGACTGCCTGCTTTACTGCAGGTACATTTCCATAATGGTGGCTGTGAATAAAAACAAGCTCAAAGCCTCGTTTTCTGAAGCTGTACAACAGGTCCTTAATCACCGCAATCAAGGTATGGTAGGACAGGGTCAAGGTTCCCGGGAAACGATTTAAAGACCATACCTGCCCCACAGGAATCGTCGGCATCAAAATAATTCCCGTCTCCGCACAAACTCTCCTGCATTGTTCCTCACAAATATGATTATCCACATCAAGCTTCATGTGGGGGCCATGGGCCTCAATTGCACCAAGCGGCAGAAGGCAGACAGGCATCTCCTCCACGGCCTCCTTCGCCTCCGGCCAGGTTAAATTTCTCCACTCCTTCATAAATAATCCCTCCGTGTTCAGGCTTCAAAGCTTAAGTACTGCCTTGGATTATTGCATATCAAATCGTCTCTGATATCCATAGCCTGTTCTTCCTGCATTCCCTGTTCTGTCAGCTGCCTGACCAGCCTGGGCAAGAATACTTTTAAAATATATCCAAAGCCCGGTCCGCCGCCAAACGATGTTAAATAACTCTGTCTGGCCATATCGCCGCACAAAAGTATCTTTTTCCGGTATCCCAGACGAATCAGTTCACAGATTAAATCAATTCTTGTCTGTTCTGTACAATACTTTATCTTGCTGATCTGATCCAATCCGATGAAAACACCATTCTTTAGTAATTCCCTGTAATACCACAGATCCGGATTCCTGTCCATGTGACCAATGCAGACCTGCTCTAAATTAGCCCCTTCCTCCTTCAGCAAAGCGATCTGCTCCAGTCCCATGGTTCCGATCCCTGTATGAGTAAACAGAGGCATTGACAGACTTTTCTGAGCCCTCGCCACCGCCCTGGCACACCGGTTCTCTGACTCTGAGATAAATCCGTAACTTGTACCGAATTTTAACTGGCCAGGCTTCAAATGATTTCTTCCATATCCATTTTCAGCAGCATCCATCACCCGCTCATAAAGTTGTTCCGTAGTACTGTTTCTGACCTGCTCACTGTGATGCTCTTTCTGACCAAAGCCGACGGTTCCCACTATGGGAATTCCACTTTTTTCGGATATTTCCAGCCTTAAGTGGGAATTCTCCCCAAAGTCGGCTATAGAGGCATCTACCAGAAGAGTTCCTCCTGCTTCTTTAAACAGTTTTACCTCACTCACCATTCTGTCAATGTCGCACAGCTCCAGATCAGGTTCTTTTTCTCTGGAAACAGGAGATCTGGCAATCACATGTTCATGGTAATACACTGCTCCGGCTCTTTCCGGTATCATATCTCCTGTAAGCGTCCTGATTATCTCCAATTTCTTCTCCCCCCTAAATCGGCTTTTCCTTCAACATCTTCTCCAGTGTCCGGCACGCCTCATCTTCATCCTCTCCGGTAATCTCAATATGAAAGGCTTCTCCCTTCTTGATCCCCAGCTTCAGCACAGAAATCATACTTTTTAAATCTCCTGTTTTTTCTTTGTATTTGATTTCCATTGATGAACGGTAATTTTGTGATACCTCTGCCAGTCGGCTGGCTGGCCTGGCATGCATACCGTAATCATCCTCCAATGCATATATAATCTGCTTCATAAAATCTCTCCGTATCCTGTCTTGTTTTTTTGCTTAAAGGTCATACATCTCTGTGGATTCTCATAAAAAAACTTGTAAAAAAGCTTCTCTCCCTCCAGTCCCGATTTCTCTGCCATTTCCTTAAACTGTATCTGGAACCAATCAAATACATATCCAAGCCCCAATCCAAACTGATAATGACGGTAATATGATTTTCTCGCCATATCTCCGGAAATAAGAATCTGATCTTCATACCCTTCCTTCACCAGTGTCAGAATATGGGTAATCAGACTGCTCTCCGTATGATATTTAGTTTTTCCAATACCGTCGAAACAGAGATACGCTCCCGTGTCTGCAATCCTGCGGTGATACCATAGATCCATGTTCCTGTCCATATGACCAAAGCTGACATTCTCAAGCGATACTCCCACGGCTTTCAGCAGTTCGATCTGCTCCAGACCCATAGTTCCTGCTTCCGTATGGGAATGAATCGGCGCCCCCGTTGCAAAATGGACTGCTGCAGCCACTTCCATTGTCTTTTTCTCCAGCGGAGAGATGGAATTATAACCTGTGCCGAATTTCACCTGCCCCGCTTTGCAGTTGGTTCCCTCCAGACCCACTTCCACCTCCCGGCAGACGAAATCCGCGAGTTCTGAGACGGAACTTTTTTCTATCCACTCTTTAAAGGTAGAGTATCCCCCGATCAGCCCGCGTCTTCTCTCATCCAGTGGGGCCTCCCATAAAAATCCTTTATTAAAGCCCGCGGTTCCAATGACATGGAGGCCACTTCTTTTCGAAAGGTCTGCAACCGCTTCTACCTCCCGGCCATAATCAATAGCCGTTGCATCCACGATAGCTGCTCCTCCCATTCTTTTGTAGTCCATCATGTCTGCCAGCGTTTTCTCGGGATCGTCAAGAAGCAGATCGTCGTCATTTTTCCACACCCAGTATGGCGGACGGCATACCAGATGTTCATGGGACAGTGTAAACCCCATCTCTTCCGGCCTGATATCTCCAAGCAGTGTTCTTATAAATCCCATGAACAGCACCTCCGTTCTTTTAACCGAACAGTCTGCCAAACAGGGCAAAAATCCAGAACAGTAAGAATTCATCTGTCTCTCCCGCCCACATAATAGTATCCGGGATAGTGGCTGGTACCAGAAACTTGATGAATACCAGCTGCCCAAGCGCAACTATAGTCGAAATAATAAATCCGCCCAGCAGTGCCCCCTTGATTCCTCCAGTAGAGTTTCCGAAGATTCCGGCCGTCGCTCCATGAAAAAACAGAACAATCATTGTGGGAACCACCACAAAACCGATAGACAGCCCCAAGGTCAGCATCCAGAAGATAATACCTGCAAACATCCCGACAAAACCAAGGATAACCGAGTTCGGAGAATAGGTAAACAGCACCGGGCAATCGAGAGCCGGGATTGCATTCGGAACAAGTTTATCTGCAATCCCCTTAAAGGACGGAATAATCTCTCCTACGAATAACCGTACCCCTACAAGAATCACTGCAATGCCTGCGGCAAAAGTGAGCGACTGTACAACAGCGTAAACAATAAAATTCTGTGTTCCCGCATTCGCCATTAACGCCTGTCCATTTTCTGTATTCTTCACCATAACGATCACTGCGCCGATTAAATAGAATATCATCATAACAAGAGCGGTGATCACGTTGTTGTCCCGCAAAAAAGACAGCCGTTTAGAAAACACAATTGTTTCTGCATCCTTTTTATTTTTCGCAAATACTTTCCCCGCGTTTGCTGCAATAAAGCTTCCCACTCCGGAAGGATGCGCCAGAGCAAAATCATTGCCTCCAGTGATATTTCTTACGTATTTCTGGCAGATAGCCGGCTGTAATGTAAAGTAAAGTCCCAGAACAGGAGCCAGAATACAAACCATCTTCCAGGTGGCCATTTCCGGTGCGAAATTAATCAGTACACCGCTGGACACCACTGTAACCCACCAGAGTTCGTGCCCTGTTAAAAAAATATATTTAAATGGTGTAATCCTTGCCAGTATCACATTGATCAGGAACGAGGTTGCCATAACGATGGCAATCACGCTTCCAAATTTTCCTACGAATGCGTCATAACCCATACAATTGGTAAGCACAGCCGACGGCAGCCCGAATACCTCAGACCACAGCGGTTCAAAAACCTTTAAGGCACCGGTGACAATATTGCTTCCGGAGCTGATGACGAGAAAGCCGATCCCAGCTTTCAGCGTTCCTGATACGGTCTTCTCAAACGGTGATTTCTGCAGCAGATGACCGATGAGTACAACAAGCATTAGCAGGAAAGCCGGTGTGTTAAAAAAGTTATTAGAAAGCCATGTTGCGATTGTACCTAAAGTCCCCATAATTCTTCCCCTTTCTTTTCCCCATTTTCTTTTTACTTCTGTTCGTTCTCCAACGCCTGTAACACCTCCGCAATCTCTTTTTCTATAATTCCTTTATTGATATAATTGGTAATACAGACAATTTTCGCCCTCGGATTCGTAATACTGTCTGCAATCTCCTGTGATGTAATGATAAAATCACACCGCTCGCTGCAGGCACACGACGCATCCGTATGTTCTAACTCCGCCTGAAGCCCTTTACGGTTTAAAATATCCTGGACACTCATCTTTAAAATCAGGCTTGACCCCTGTCCTGTTCCACATACACATAATATTTTCATGTTCATCCCTCCTTTGTACTTTAATCCGTTTCGTATCGGTGAATCAGTTCCACCACTTCTTCCACTGTCTGCGCCTCCATGAATTTCTCTAAAGTCTCTTCCTCCCCGAACATATTGGACAGATGAACCAGCGCGTTAATGTGGCTGTGTCCGTCTACACTTGACAGAATAATTAAAAGATTGGCATATTTTTCTTCGTTAAAATAAATTCTTTCCCTGGAGCACAGCATGGCCATTGCCAGTTTTTTCGCTCCTTTCGAAGGTCGGGCATGTGGCAGGGCTACTCCCGGTGTTAAAACAATATAAGGCCCTGTCGTCTCAATCGAATCAATCATAGCCCGCACATAGTTCTGTGTAATGCTTCCATCTTCAATAAGCGGGGCTGACGCCAGTCGGATCGCCTCCCTCCAGTCAAGTTTGTCATCCGTAAACTGTATTCTGTCCGCCGTCAAAAGATCTTTCAACATATAGTTTTTTGCTCCTTTAAATATGATTTCGTAATCACCGCTGTTATAAAGCTGTTCCAGTCTAATTCCTGCTTCATCCCTCTGTCCTGACGGAAGAAAATCCTTCAAAATATACATGGTTTCCTTCAAAAGAATTTTTGTTGAATCAGCCGCCCGATCCCCTTTTTCCGCCAGCATCCTGCTGATATTTCCCTTGTCCTGTGCCGTCAGAAAAGGGTTCACCCGCACGCAGGGAATGTTCTCATCAATCTTCAAAAGCATCGGCGCCACAAGCAAATCCAGCTTGTTATAGAAGGTCCAGTAATTAATTTCATAGGAAGGAATCAGTATGGTTCTCACACCGGAGAACGTACTCTGTATCTGTTTTTCCACGAGAGCCCCTATCCCGATATTATTGGCACAGACGATCCCCACCAGTGGTATCTTCTGCTTCTGTTTTGCCTCTTCCCCCTGGATAAACCAACCGATGAGCTGCGCGGTTATATAGGCAGCTCCGTTCTCCGATATTTCCACCTCCTGCAGTCCCCTGATCGTATTCATCTTTCGCGTAACATCAAAAATGTATTTATAATTGCTCCTGATCGTCTCTACGAATGGATCATAAATCTGAAATCCACAGCTTGTACGCAGCAGTACACCGCTTAAAGACTGGCTTAATTTTTCGATCACCACCTCCTTCTGTGTACATCCAAGTCCTATTCGCTCTTCAAATTCAGTGATAATCTCCTCAGCAAACTGCTCCAGTGAAGTCTCATGCATCACAAACTGTTCCAAATTATCTTCCTGGACACTTCCCATGCATACAATCGTTTGGGAGAGCAGTTCCTTCTCCATTGTCAGGATCTCTTTCCAGTCGTCCACCTCTGCTGATGCGGTTTTAGAAGCAGTTTTTATTTCCTGCCAGATCCCCGACTTTAAGATCAGATATTCAATGCAGTTTCTGGTATATGCCTCTCTGCTCTCTTTACTGACTGCCCCTCGCTCTACATAATGCCCCTGTCTGATTCTCCGGGCAATCAGTTCCACAGCCAGGGAAATATTTACCGCCGACTGAAGCGACAGCTTATGTCCCAGTTCTTTTGATGCCGTCTCCAGTCTGTCAGCCCGTTTTCTAATCTGTACGTCATCAAAACCATATAAATGGAAGAGAATTTCTTCGTCTATATGATACAAAGGTGCATCTTCTTCTGATGAAAAGATGGGGATCAGAGATATGTAATAAGGAATCAGCCTTCGAATTTCCGACTCTTTCCCTGCCAGCATATACCCTTTTTTATTCGACGTAATCCTTAACTGAAACCCATTGTTTTTCAGAAACCGGCTGATCGCAGTCATATCCGCAATACAGGTATTCCGACTGATTTCAAACATCTCACAGATTTGGTAATTCGTGATAAAATGGTTTGTGAGAAGTTTAAAAACAATATACTTTCTTCTTTCAAAAAACGAATAATAATACTCTTTTTCTGAAATATTTTTTAACAATTCCCTCAATTGCTCCAGCCCTTCAGGTGGAACGGACACAGTCCTTTTCTCCCTTTCATCCTTAAGCACCACCCCCCTTTTCTCCAGCCAATAAATACAGTCCTCTATTATTTGTTTTGCCTGCGTCCTCGAAACTCTCATAACCTGAGAAAGCTGATGTACAGTCAGACATCCCATATTATCTGATAAAAGCTGGAAGGCGATGAGAATATCCCTTGCTATCTTCATATTTTTCACTCCCTGATTTCATTATATAGAATATTATTTTCCACCAACAGTCCAAATAGTTTAATTTTCCTTTCTATAAAAATATACTATATAAGTGTACGGAACACCATGACGGCTTATTTGTGTAAATATGCTTTATCTGTGCATATTTATATAACTTCACTGTTTATTTCCTGTATAACTCCAGCTTTTTTCAATAGCCTGCTCAATTAATTCTGATACAGAGAAATTATAATTATTAATGGCAGCCATATTATTATCCATATATTACCAAAGAATAAAGAGTCCGCCTCCTGCACGGAGGGCTTTTTATGTAATAGGAGCACTTTCCTATTACATAAAAAAACAGCCTAGAGCATATCAATCTGCCCTAGAGCTGTTAACTGTTATTCTTCCTTTCTTCTATCAGCAATTCCGCGCCACCTCAGCCGCCTCCCTGGCAATCTCCAGTTCTTCGTTCGTCTTAATGACCAGCACATTGACCTTCGATGTCCACTCCGAAATCCGGAACGCCTCCGCCTGGTCTCTGTTGCTCACCTCATCTATGGTGATTCCCAGGTATTCCAAATAGCTGCATATCTCCATACGGATATCGGAATCATTTTCACCGACGCCCGCAGTGAATACAATATTATCCACTCCATTCATGGCGGCCGCGTAGCTGCCGATGTACTTTGCGACTTTATAGGAAAATATCTCGCGCGCGAGTGCCGCGTGGTCATTATATTTGACCTCCGCGTCCTTCAGTTCCCGGAAATCACTGGAAAAATTCTTGGAAATACCGAGAACTCCTGATTCCTGATTTAAAATTGCCATCACCTGGAGAAAATCCAGATGTTCCTTTTTGGTCAGAAATTCCAGGGCTCCCGGATCTACGTCCCCGCATCTGGTTCCCATGACGAGCCCCTCCAACGGAGTAAATCCCATGGAATTGTCCACGACCTGTCCATATTTTACCGCGCAGATACTGGCTCCATTTCCCAAATGACAGACAATCGTCTTCACCCGCTTCGGATCCTGTCTCATAAATTCAGCCGCTCTTCTGGAAACATATCTATGGCTGATTCCGTGGAATCCGTAACGGCGTATTTTGTACTTCTCGTAGTACCGGTAAGGAAGGCCGTAGAGAAAGGCCTTCGGCTCCATAGTCTGATTAAACGCCGTATCAAACACACCTACCATCAGAGTGTCCGGCATCAGTCTGCGGCACGCTTCCACCCCCACTAAATTGGCCGGATTATGAAGCGGAGCGAGATCGTTGCACTCCGTCATGGCCTCAATTACCTCGTCATTAATCACCACGGAACCGGTGAACTTCTCTCCGCCATGAACCAGACGGTGGCCAATGACGCTGATTTCCTGAAAATCCTTTAAGACACCCTTTTCCGCATCTGCCAGCATATCTAAAAGCGTATGGACCGCCTGTGTATGATTCTCCATCGGAACCGATTCCTTCAGGGAAATGCCCGTATGCGTCCTGTATGTGAATATTCCATCTATCCCGATCCGCTCACATACCCCCTTCGCAAGCACTTCCTCGGTCTCCGGATCTATAACCTGGAATTTCAGCGACGAACTGCCGCTGTTGATCACCAATATTGTCATGCGCCCTCTCCCTCTCCTTATATTTCTTCCCCGACAGACTGCACCAATCAAATCTGTATCGTTTTTTCTATTATACTTTACGGAATCACCAAAGGCAATGAAAACCGGCATCATCGAGACCACGGACTGTCTGCCGTTTCGATGATGCCGGTTCCCCTGATCCGTTATAGTTTCTTCATCTGATTATCCGGATCCTATTCATTTCCCTCTGTAAATACTACACTGACCATCCCCATACTGCATGAAACCTTATAAAAATTGGAATCCCCCGCGTTCATCGTCTGGCTTCCGCCGATTCCGCTCAGTCTGTTATCTCCGATTCTGACCTCCCCCATTCCCACGGAAGTTCTGTAACCATAGTGCTCCGGCTCTCTTAAGTATAACCGGACAGCGCCCATGCCGCAGTCCACGGCACATTTTCCGTACAGTCCGCCCCGGACCACAATCTCACCCATTCCACACGTAATCTTTGAACCATTGCTGAAAAAATCCTTCATGGTAACCTGGCCCGCCCCCACGCTTAAAACACACGATTCCGTAATAATACCCGCTCCGGTCAGCGTTCCCGCACCGATATTAAGATTGACAGAATCAAAATGATACCCCTTCGGAATGGTAAGAATCATCTTTCTCTTTGAAAGTGTGTTCCTCCCGATCCGCAGTATATTTTTATCTGCAATGTCACGTACCGTCCAGGTTCCATCCGATACCTCACTGATGATTTCACCGTCCTGATACCCCTCTGTCTCCAGGCCGAAATCACTGCCGTATTGAATCACTGCGGCACAGGCTCCGGCACTAACGGTAAATTCACGGATAGCACGGGTCCCATCCTCAGCAGCCGGAACCACCAGCAGGCTCTTGAATCTGTTCGGTTCCCGGATTGGAGAACCATCCGCCGTCCCCTTCGCTTCTGCATTCGATTCTGTAATAGGTTCCGTATTCGATTCTGCGTGTTCTCCTGCTTCCATTGTACCGGATGCCTCAAATCCGCCGGCACCCATGCCGCCCTGAACGCCCAGAAGTTCATCCGTGCTCACTCCCAGTACCTGTGACAGAGGAACCAGTGTCATAATATCCGGGCAGGAAAGCCCTGACTCCCATTTACTAACGGCCTGCGCAGAGATTCCCAGTTGTTCCGCAAGCTGCGCCTGTGTCATTTTTTTGCGTTTTCTTAAATAAGTAATTCTCTCCCCCATGGCACCAGGGATAAATATCTTTCTGTCTGCGTTTTTCTCTATATCCGTGCCGGACTGATCCTCTGACATATATTTTTCTGAATCCTGTGGCATACTGTTCTCCTTCCGTCTCAGCGTCTCATTTCACCGCGGTTTTCTGCGCTGTACAACTTTAAGATATCCTCATTTCACCCCAAAAATCAAGCAACCAGCGGTTGAGCTGCGCGTTTTTTCAGAATAACAACCAATGGTTGATTTTTAAAGCCAGTATATCATGATTTTCATAAATCGTCAGCAGAAATGAAAGATTTTTCAGTCAGACAGGATCGCCATTTACACCCATAAGAAACGGAGATTTGATGCTATAAGCAGCACCAAATCCCCGCCGATATCCATCTATACGCCGCCTCTGGCTTCTACTGTCTCCGATTCAGGACAAATACATAAGTTCCTTCTTTTAAAGAAATCTCAAATGTCTCACTCACTGTAAACCCGTTGGCCGGCGCCATCTTCTTCACATGACCCGCGTTATGGGAATACAGAATCATGATTCCGTCATCCTTTAAAACCTTCTTCGTGGAAGAGAAAAACGCTTCGTACAGGTTCTCGATCTCCTCCTCCGTCTTTCTGCCAATTTTAAACGGCATATTCGTAATAATCTCATCAAACAGATACTCGTGTTTAAAGTCAAAGAAATCCCGATTGATATAGTGAATAATCTGGCCTGCCGCCGCGGTATTTTCCCGTGCTTTTTCAATGGCTTCCTCCAGAATATCCAGTCCGTACATCGTACCGGCCTTTACCGCCTTGTGGCGTTCGATCAGCATGGTTCCCACGCCGCAGAACGGGTCCAGCACCTGCGCCCCCTCTTTCATATAAGGCTGTGCCAGCTTAACGGTCAGAGCCGCATTTACCGCCTTGATACTGGTTGGGATTACTTCCTTCCGGTATGAAAAGCGTTCATCTTTCAAGGTAAACAGCTTAATCAGCACATTGCAGCTTCCCTCTTTGTTTTCGATAAGCCGTATCTCGAACTCGTAATTGGATGTGGTATTAATCAGCTTCCTGCCGGACAGCTTTTCGATTTTGGAGGAAAGGCGGCGCGTAAAGGCACTCTTCTTGCTGTGATCCATCTTACATTTTAATTCTACCCGGAAGTAGTAGGGGGGATTTCCCTCGTGACTTCTGGCCAGGAACTTGAAAAGATCGGATTTTACAATCATTTCCGCCGCTTTTTCTGCATCCATGGGACAGGACGGGAGCCCCTTTACAGCGAACAAAAGCTCCTGATACGTCCTGATCTCCTCCAGCCAGTTTAAATTCTCCACTCTGGCCATCACACCTGCCCCGAACACCTTAGTCTTCGCATGAGGCTCCAGTTTCCGCAGCTCCTCCCTGGTAATCTCCTGGAAATTGCGGTTGGTTAAGAGCACAATATCGAAAGTCTCCTCCCACCCACAGAACGGATGCAGCAGAACACCTTCTCTGCTGATGATCATGGACGATAATTCACGGATTTCCTCCGTAATATGCTTCTCGGTCTCCGGAGTCAGCTTGATCTGCGCCAGTTCGTCCAGCCGTTTTTTAAAAAATGCCAGATGCTCCCCATAGTCAAAATTCTTAACCGCGTTTAAATAGGAGCTCTTCACAAACAGCTGCTCCTCTGACCGGTATGCCTTCAAAACGGGTTCTAAATACTCCTGGTTACCTAAGTCTCCCATGAGCAGCGCCGCGTTCTTTCTAATCTTGGCGTCCTCACTCTCCAATAACAAAATCAGCTTCTCTTCTTCTCCTGAAATGCAGGAACATGCGGCTTCCCTGCCTCTGCCCTCTTTCATCTCCTGCCTTAATTTACTTAAATTCTGCCGGACATCCTGATTCTGCACAATCTCATTCCACGTTTCTTTTATCATAGTTCTCCTTTTGTAAGCCATTGCTTTCCTATGAGTATACTATAAATTCCCTGACAATTCTACAAAATAAAGGATTTTTCGAATTGATCATGTGTTTTTTCAAAACAGCTGTCAGATATACAGTCCGCCCGCCACTGCCGTTAAGCTTGTTTTTGGCATTTGCACCCTTTTAAGCGATCACAGCCAGTCATGGAAAACACCGGACTTATTCATCCAGAAGCTCTGCCAGCCTTCCATAAGCTTTCTTATAAGCCGCGATTCCGTCCTGCTCTCTTCGCTCTTTCGCTCCCTTTTCCAGTTTTTCCAGCCCGTCAAAGGATACAAGATGTGGTTCCAGGCTCAAATATCCCTGATAGCCTGCGCCGTCCAGCATGGTCAGAATCTCCTTCACACAACCGTCCCCGTCTCCCGGGAGCACAACCTCACCGCTCCCTTTCACCGCATCCTTAATGTGGATATAGGCGATATAAGGCTTCAGCATCTCATAGGCCTCCATCGTATCCTGGCCGCACTGGACAAAATTAGCAAAATCAAAGACACATTTAAAATGATCCCCGTAAAATGCCTTCATCAGCTCTAAGCATCTGCCGGCGGCATCGCCGTAGATCTCTTTTTCATTTTCATGGAGAAGAACCACATCCTGTTCTGCTGCGTAGTCCACCATACGTTTTATCCTGGAAAACACCTCTTCTCTGTACTTTTCCGGCGCCTCTCCTTCTGGCATGAAAAAGCTGAACATACGGATATTAGGCACCGACCAGAGCTTTGCCAGCTCCACAACATGGCGGAACACTTCGAAATGCGGCTCGAAATCATCGGTAATCATGATTTTTCCTATGGGAGATCCTACAGATGAGACGGACACTCCCGCGGCCGCCATCCGTTCCCCCAGTTCCGCGGCCGTCTCACAGGTCAAATCCGCTACGCCGGTTCCATCGGCGCTTCGAAGCTCCACGTATTTCTGTCCTAACTCCTTCAACACCGCCATCTGCACATCAAAATCCCTGTTGATCTCATCTGCAAATCCTGAAATTCTGCAATTCTTTAACATGTCTGCGCCCTCCCTGCAGTCTCATAAGCCGTAAGCATCAGCTCTACTGTATCTTCAATCTGTTTTAAGCCCACCGAAAATGGCCGGTCCTGTCCTATACTTTCGTAAAAGCTGCGGATACAGTCCCTATGACCGGATCCCCAGTAACTTTTCCCCAAATGTTCACTTCCTGAATAATCGACTGTCTGAGTCTGACCATCCGCGGTCATGACAGTCACCCGCAGGTCCTCGATCCGGACCCTGGCCTTATCGCACTCCAGCTCTATCATCGGCGGTACATCAGCCACATAGCCGGTTGTCGCATAAAAGCAGGCGGTCTGTTCGCCATAGGAAATGTAGGCCTCCATAGTGTCCTCCACTTCAATGATTCCCTTCAGATGATGATTGGAGACATTGGCTTCCATGAAGACCGGCTTTTTCCCAATCAGATACTGGATCAGATCGAGTGTATGGACAGACTGGTTGATCAGTGCCCCGCCGCCTTCTTTTTCCTTCGTCCCTCTCCAGCCGCTTTCCGTATAGTACTTTTCACCTCTGCACCACGTCACCAGGCCTCTGGCGCCCAGAATCTTCCCGAATTCGCCGGCTGTAATCCGCTCTTTCACCGCCGCCACGCTGGGATTAAACCGATTCTGAAAGCAGACGCCCAATTTTGCACCGTCTTTAGCGGCCTTCTCCGCCTGTTTCAGCTTTTCCCACTGTTCCCGGCTGATAACCGGCGGCTTTTCCATAAAGGTATGAATGCCCATTCTTAACGAAGCCTCCGCCATGGGAGTATGCAGATAATGGGGTGTGCAGATATGGACGACATCAATCTCCTCTTTTTCCAGCATGGTCCCCCAGTCTGTGTAGGGAACCGCGCCGTATTCCCGGGCCATGGCCTCTGCCCGCTCCGGTATCACATCCGCCACAGCGGTCAGTTCACAGCCGCCCAGCCCTGTGATTGATTTTGCGTGTACCGCGGCAATACTGCCGCAGCCGATGATCGCACTTTTCATTGACGCTCCTTTTTCCCGCTTATTTTTTAAATTGTCTCTCTAATGCGTCCCTTTCGTGTTAAAGGTCACCTCTTCCACTTTCTCCTTCTTCCTGGAACCGGCCCTCTTCTTATTCAGCTCCTCCAGAAATAATTCCTCATCGAACGGGATCTCCACCGGGCGCTTCAGCCAGCTGGATAAATGCATGGCATTGGAAAGCGTTAACCCGTTGATTCCTTCCTCTCCGCCCGCAATCAGCGGCTCTCCTCTTAAAATGGCTCCTGCAAAGGCCCTTAAGACTCCCACATGCTGAAGATTTTCCCCGTCTGTCTCCACGTCGATCCATCTTCCCTCAGGCTTCTTAAAGCCCTCCACAGCGGTATAGCAGTACTCCCGCTCATTGACATCCAGCTCGTAAACCTTGATCTCTTCATTTTCGCAGACGATCTTCGCCTTTTCCAAATCCACCTCAAACCGGTTGGTTCCCGGCGCATCCCCTGTAGTCGTCACAAAGACACCGGTCGCTCCGTTCGGAAACTCCAGATACGCGGTTACATCGTCCTCCACCTCGATGTCGTGCCATTTGCCTTCGTGGCAGAACGCCTGAACCGTCTTTGGCATACCACAGATCCACTGGATCAGATCCAGGTTATGGGGACACTGGTTTAAAAGGACGCCTCCGCCCTCTCCCTCCCAGGTAGCGCGCCAGCCGCCCGAATTATAGTAGGCCTGCGTCCGGTACCAGTCAGTGATAATCCAGTTGACCCGTTTGACCGCCCCATACTGTCCTCCGGTCACAAGCTCATGCATCTTCCGGTAAATATGGTTCGTTCTCTGATTGAACATCATGCCGAATACCAGATCGTGTTTGTTTGCCTCCTCGTTCATCTCCCGAACCTGCTTTGTGTAGACTCCTGCCGGCTTCTCACACATGACGTGGAAGCCTCTCCTTAAAGCCTGGATCACATACCTGGGATGATCGTAATGGGGAACCGCTACAAGCACGGCATCCAGATCACTGTCGTCCAGCAGCTCCTCCGCTGTCTCAAAAATCTTTACGGTTTCCGGTACCGTTTCCCTGGCCCACTGACGTCTTACTTCCCGCTGATCGGCAACCGCCGCCAGCTCGATCTCCGGCACTTTTCCATCTAAAATACTCTCCACATGGCCGCTTCCCATGTTTCCGATTCCGATAATTCCAAGTCTCACTTTACTCATGCTGATTTCCTTTCTGTCTCCTTTACTGCATTTTTATCATCCAGCCTCTGTTAATATCTACCGGTACCCCAGCTCTGTGAGATTTCTCCAGCTCTTTTCCAGACATACAAACGGATTCTCCTGGCACGTGTCCTGCTCCACCAGGGCATACTCGCAGTCCGTTTTTTCCAGAGCTTTTAAAATGGCAGAAAAATTCATATTTCCTTCCATTACAGGGGCCATAACCTCCTGGCCGTTCACAATCCCTCTGTCCTTTAAATGGACACATGGAATCCGGTCTGCCAGACGCTCGATCCACTGGCATACATCCCCGCCCGCAGTCTGCACCCAGTAAGTGTCCAGCGTAATTCCCAGTTCATCCGGCGCAAAGTCGTCCAATAAGTAATCCAGCAAATATCTGCCGTCAGTTTTCTCGAATTCAAACGCATGGTTGTGGTACATGAGGCGCATTCCCGCATCCTTTATCATGCGGGCCGGCTCCTTAAAATCGGCCGCAAACCGTTTAATCCAGTCGGGATTTCTGTATTTCTCCGGCATCGATCCGATTCCGATGTACTTACACCCCATTGTCTCATGATCGCGGATCAGCTGTTCCGTATCCGTTAATATTCTGTTTAAATCGCTGTGGGTCAGCACAATTTCAAGTCCCGTCTCGTCGGCTGTCTCCCGGGCAATCTGCGGAGTAACCGCGCCGCCGATTGCAGACAGCTGTACTGTTCTGTAACCGATTTCCGCTACCCGTCTCATTGTCTCCTGAAAATCCGGCACTGTCTGCGTAAACAGCCTGACTGTATAAAGCTGTGCTCCTGTCTTCATAAATTCTTACCTCCTGTATTTCTTTCCTGTTGTCTCTATCATAGCGCTCTTCATGCAAAAAATGGATTGGTAATGATGAAATAAAGTTTGCAAATATAGCCCTCCATGATATACAATAGAAACAGCTGACTGCTGCCTGCTGGTCATACCACTGCTTACGGTTCACATTACGGAGGAACTGCCCATGATTTATGAATCTGCCCCGGCCCCTGTGTCGGGAAAAGTAAATTTTACCACCAGCCATATAAAAAGCGATACCTTTGAAGTGCATTACCATTCCTGCTATGAAATCTATTACTTTGTGAAAGGCGACGCCGATTATGTGGTGGAGGGAAGAGAATACCATCTGACTCCTCACAGCCTGATTCTGCTTTCTCCCTACGTTTTTCACGGAGTGAGGGTAAATTCTACGACGGACTATGTCCGCTGTTCGGTTCATTTCTCGCCGGAATCCGTCATCGCGGAGCGGCGCGTCCTTCTGCTGTCGTCATTTCCGGGAAATAAGAAGAGCGGGCCCGGCGAGGTGTTTTACGAAAAGACAGAGGACTATGGGCTCTATGCCTATTTTGAGCACCTCATCTGGTCTCAAAAACAGCCCGATGCCTTAAGCAGTTCCTACTATGCCATGTTTTTAGAAGCGCTCCTGGCCGAAATTTCCCTGATGTGCCAGACTCTGCGCCCCTCTACACCTGACAGCAGCGCCTCCGGCACAATTACAGACATGATCCGTTATTTAAATGAACACTTAACAGAGCCGGTCACTCTCGACGACTTATCCAGCCGCTTTTTCATAAGCAAATACTATATGAACCGCGCATTCAAAAAGGCCACCGGCACCACTGTCATGGATTACTTAATCTACAAGCGCGTCGTCATGGCCAGGCAGCTGATGCTCAATGGTTTTACGGCCTCCGATGCGGCCAATGAGACAGGATTCGGAGACTACTCCACCTTTTACCGGGCATATAAAAAGGTTATGGGATGCCGTCCCGGAGCTGACCGGCCTGGAAAAACCTCTCCGTATACAGACAATAAAATGGAAAAAGCACAGGGAACCAAAGCTTAAATGGTTCTTCTGTGCTTTCTTTTTACAAGCGTTTTGCCGATACTGCGCAGATCGTATCCGATTCCCCTGTGAACGGCCTTCCACACACATCGTCAAAAAACGTAACCGTTTCAAAGCCAGCTTCCCGCAGTTCTCTCTCCAGTGACTCCGCGGTAAAAAGCTGATTCCAGTTATTATAACACTGACATGCATCGTCCGTAACGATCACGTACTGTTCGACGTAATTATTCGTTTCCGGATACTGATAATTGCGCTGAATACACACGTGGGGTTCTCCCGACCAAAAGCCCTGATCCAGATACTCCACGGATTTCATTTCTTTCAATTTCGTACCATATTTCATGGAATCTCCATCCACAATGAATATTCCATTTTTCTTTAAGGCTCTATAAGTTTTTTGCAGTAGTACCTTTCTGTTCTCCGGAGGAAGCACGCCAAAATCACAGTAAATAAGAACAGCCGCATCAAAAACGTCCTGGTAATCCATATCCAGATAGTTCCTGTATTCATATTCGACAGGAAGCTTCTCCGCTTCCGCATGTTCCATGGCGTACTTAATGGAGCGCCTGGAAAAATCGAGACCCGTAACGGAAAAGCCCAGCCTGCTGAATTTTTCTGCGTAGAGCCCGGGACCACACCCCAAATCCAGCAGTCTCATTCCGGGCCTGACATTACAATACTGTGCGATCCATTCCGCCGACTGTTCGATGAAACCATGGCGCCTGGAAGCCGCATCCAGCTCCGGGTCAAGGTGAGCCTTCAGCATATGCTTCGAAATATGTTCATCATCCCAGAACGGGGCCGAGCTTGGCGCGTAGAGAGCCGGTTTTTCCTTTAAATAATTGATAAATTGACTGTACATAGAACCTCCGTATCATATTTTTACTTCGATGTATTTTACTAAGTATACTCTTTATTCTCTATGGGACGCAACCCTGTAAAATATTTTATTTTCCTGTCACACACGTACATCTCTGTTGTCTAACTTTACAGGAGGTGAATTTGAAACAGCATAAATAATCAAAATAAAGGAAGAGGGATTGAAATTGAAAGAACTTTTACTGACTCTGCTGATCGGCATTGCGGCCGGAGTAATTGACGTACTGCCCATGATCAAAATGAAACTCGACAAATATTCGGAGATATCCGCGTTTGTCCATTATCTTATCGCTCCATTTATCATATTTAACACGGAGCTCTTCGGTATGGCATGGTGGCTTAAGGGCGGCGTGATCAATCTGGCGCTTGCCGTTCCGGTTGTCATACTTGCGGCAAAGGATGATAAAACTTCCGCGCCTCCGATGATTGTCATGTCCGTTGTTCTAGGGACTGTGATTGGTATTGTGGGGCATTTTACGTTTTCGTGATCAATGCGCCTTAAGCCAGGGCATTACATCAAAAAAGAGAGCACACGGCCGGCCATTTACTGGATAGCCATCCGTTTGCTCTCTCTTAATCCGTAAACCGCATCTCTGACGGTTTACCAGTCTTTCCTTATCTCTTCACTTCACCAAAATCCGGATTCCCGAACATATCTCCAAATCCGTCTCCTGCGTCTTTCTTTTCTTCCGATACGGCAGATACCTCACCGGCCGCCGGATTCTCCAGGGTACCGGAATTCCCCGTACCGCCGTCATTCCCCGGGCTTCCTGCGTCTCCGCCGTTCTTATCTCCGAACGTATCCTTATGGCTTACCACGTCATCCATCTTATCGGCGTCGGATTTCTCCTTCTCCTCCGGCTCCGGAATCCCCTTCATCTCTCTGAAAATCTTCATGAATTCTTTGCCGGTGATGGTTTCCTTCTCGATCAGGAACTCGGCGATCTTATCCATCACATCACGGTTCTCTGACAGCAGGGACTTGGCTTCCTCATAAGCTTCCTTTAACATCTTCATGACTTCGGCATCGACCTCGGCAGCCGTGGCGTCACCGCAGTTCATAACAGTACGGCCGGTTAAATACTGATCCTCCTGAGTGGCTAAGCCCATCAGGCCAAACTTATCGGACATACCGTACTGAGTAATCATGGCGCGGGCCACTCTGGTGGCCTGTTCAATATCGTTGGCAGCGCCTGTGGTCACAGTATCAAATACCAGCTCCTCCGCCGCACGGCCGGCCAGGGCTCCAACCAGCATGGCGTGAAGCTCTTTTTTCGTATTTAAATATTTCTCTTCTTCCGGCACATGCATTACATAGCCGAGAGCACCCATGGTTCTCGGAACGATGGTGATCTTCTGAACCGGCTCCGCATCCTTTTGAAGGGCGCTTACAAGAGCATGGCCAACCTCGTGGTAAGACACGATGCGGCGCTCTTCCTTATTCATGATTCTGTCTTTCTTCTCTTTCCCCACAAGCACGACTTCGACCGCTTCAAACAAGTCTTTCTGGGCAACGGCCTGCCTGCCGCTCTTAACCGCCAGAATCGCCGCCTCATTGATCATGTTGGCAAGGTCAGAACCAACCGCGCCTGAAGTGGCCAGCGCAATCGCGTCGAGATCGACGCTCTCATCCATCAGTACATCTCTGGAATGAACCTTTAAGATATCCACACGGCCTTTTAAATCCGGCTTATCCACGATAATACGGCGGTCAAAACGGCCTGGACGCAGCAGCGCCGGGTCTAAGATCTCCGGGCGGTTTGTCGCGGCCAGAACCAGAAGTCCCTTGGAGGAATCAAATCCATCCATCTCGGACAGCAGCTGGTTTAATGTCTGTTCCCGCTCATCGTTGCCGCCTCCGAATCTGGAATCACGGCTCTTACCGATGGCATCCACCTCGTCAATGAAAATGATACACGGCGCGGATTCCTGTGCCTGTTTAAATAAGTCACGCACACGGGAGGCGCCGACACCGACGAACATCTCAACGAAATCGGAACCGGATAACGAATAGAACGGAACCTTGGCCTCACCGGCCACTGCCTTGGCCAGCAGCGTCTTACCCGTACCGGGAGGGCCCACAAGCAGGGCTCCCTTCGGCAGCTTGGCGCCGATCTTCGTATATTTTCCGGGATTATGGAGGAAGTCAACGATCTCCGTCAGCGACTCCTTTGCCTCGTCTTCACCGGCTACATCGCGGAACGTAACTCCGGTCTCTTTCTGCACGTATACCTTGGCGTTGCTCTTACCCACGCCCATGATACCGCCGCCTCCGCCGACACGGCGCATCATAAAGTTAAGTAAAATTCCCATCAGGCCAAACAGCAGCAGATAGCTGACAATGGTCTGGATAATAAAGTTTCCGTCTTTCCGGATCCTGTGCGTATCAACGCCGGCTGCCCGGAGTCTCTCCGCCAGAGTCAGGTCATTATCCATTCGCACGGTATAATATGTCTTCCCGGGCATGTAGCCTTCCCAGGTCTTCTTCGGCTCAATTGTAATTCTGGAATCCTCCACGCTTACAGCCTCTACCTGCTTCTCATCCACCATGTTCATAAATGTATCATAGCTGAGCTCTTCCGTAGTTCTGGCGGAGAGTGCGTTGTGCAAATAGGACAGCCCTGCCACCGCAATTAAAAAGGTAATCACCCATGCAATAATCACCTGTGCGTTCTTTGGCATCTTACTGTTATTATTCTGATTGTTGTTGTTATCCATATGTGTAAATTCTCCAATCCGGATATTCTATACCCATTCTATATCATTATAGTGTCAGTCTCTCCATAAATCAAGAAAAGAATTATAAAATCCTTATAAAGAGATCTGCATTCCATGCCATTTTAAGACAAATTTTACACTTAATAATCGAAAGTTTTTTCATGAAACGGTGGATTTCTGAAATAATTAGTTGTATAATATCGTTTTTATTGAATGACACATCCCCAAAAACACTCAAGGAGGTACCATTTTTATGCCAGTGAAATACGTATTTGTCACCGGTGGCGTCGTGTCCGGTCTTGGCAAAGGCATCACCGCAGCATCCCTTGGCCGCCTGTTAAAAGCACGCGGCTATCACGTCACCATGCAGAAATTCGATCCCTACATCAACATCGACCCCGGCACGATGAATCCGGTCCAGCACGGTGAGGTGTTTGTCACGGAGGATGGCGTGGAAACGGACCTGGATTTAGGTCACTATGAACGGTTTATCGATGAAAATCTGACAAAAAATTCCAATGTCACCACCGGAAAGGTATACTGGACCGTTCTGACAAAGGAACGCCGCGGAGACTTCGGCGGAGGCACGGTTCAGGTGATCCCTCACATCACCGACGAAATCAAGAGCCGCTTTCACCGCAGCGGAGAACGGACTCTTCCGGATGGCGAACCGGCCTCATGGGGCGTGGGACAGAACAGCTCCGGCAAGGCGGGCTCCCCTGAATCGGATGACATGGAGATCGCCATCATCGAGGTCGGCGGCACCGTCGGTGACATCGAGAGCCAGCCGTTTTTGGAGGCAATCCGTCAGTTCCAGCACGATGTAGGCCGTGAAAACGCCATTTTGATCCACGTGACATTAGTCCCTTATTTAAAAGTATCCGAAGAATTAAAGACAAAGCCCACCCAGGCCAGCGTCAAGGATTTGCAGGGTATGGGAATCCAGCCGGACATCATCGTCTGCCGTTCCGAGCTTCCCCTCGACGACGGAATCCGCAGCAAGATCGCCCAGTTCTGCAACGTTCCGAAAAATCACGTACTCCAGAATCTGGATGTAGAAGTGCTCTATGAGCTCCCATTAGTAATGGAACAGGAGCATCTGGCCGAGGTTGCCTGTGAAAGCCTTCGGATTCCATGTCCCGAACCAGATTTAACCGAATGGAGCTCCATGATTGAAAGCTGGAAGCACCCGCAAAAGCAGGTAACGGTCGCTCTTGTCGGCAAGTACATCTCCTTACATGACGCCTATATCTCCGTTGTGGAAGCGCTGAAGCACGGCGGGGTGGCAAACCATGCCAGTGTATCGATCCGCTGGGTTGACTCTGAGACGGTAAACGACAGGAACGCCGCCGAAATCTTCGACGGTGTCAACGGCATCCTCGTACCCGGCGGTTTTGGAAGCAGAGGGATTGAAGGGAAAATCTCCGCAATCCGCTGGGCTCGCACCCACGGAATCCCGTTCCTCGGCCTGTGTCTCGGAATGCAGATGGCCATTGTGGAATTTGCCCGCGATGTCGTTGGTTACCGTGACGCCCACACCGCGGAACTGGATCCTGACACCAGCCACCCGGTCATCCATCTGATGCCGGACCAGAACGACGTCGAGGATATCGGCGGAACCCTGCGTCTCGGTTCTTATCCCTGCATCCTGGACAAAACCTCCAAAGCCTATGGGCTGTACGGACAGGAAACGATCCACGAACGTCACCGCCACCGCTATGAGGTCAACAACGATTACCGCCAGGCCTTGACGGAACACGGTATGAAGCTGTCCGGCATCTCCCCGGACGGACGGATCGTCGAGATGATTGAGATTCCGGATCATCCCTGGTTCGTCGCCACACAGGCCCACCCGGAATTTAAATCCAGGCCAAACCGCCCGCATCCGTTATTTTCAGGATTCATTGAAGCTGCTTTGAAGAATCAGGAAAAATAAATTTTTCAGTGATCCTGCCGCCCGCATAAAATACGAATATTGGTTATACTATCAATATGATTAATTATGGGGGCAGACGGAATCGTGACTACAGATCAAGCAGTGATTCTTTTAAGGGCATACGCCGCCTGTATGCTAAGTGAAAATTGCTCTGACTGTCCATATCAGGGAAAGTGTTCCGGCTGGACAGAGGAGCAGTTGCTCCAGGCATTGCATCATTTAAATACAGAATCCACAGAAGAGTAAAAAATTCAAAATAACGGACAGGAAAAGCTGATACCCAGTTTTTCCTGTCCGTTTTCTGCCCGATTTATGGAAGCCTCCTCCAGCCATGGCCACGTCTCCTCTGCGTCCTCTCCTGCTACGGGATCACTCTCCGTATGGTCACCGGCTGCCTGTAATTCCAGGCTGATATCTTAATGCCGCTTCTCCGGTTGGCCGCATGGACGATTTTTCCGCCTCCGATGTACATGGCGACATGATCGATGGTGCTGCCGCTGGCATAAAACAGTAAATCACCCGGCTGCATGGCTTTGGAAGAGACTGCCATCCCCTCCGCCGACTGTTCCCTGGAGGTTCTGTCTAAATGAATGCCGGCGGCGTGTTCCATGACATACTGCACGAAACCGGAACAGTCAGCTCCCGTATTGGGGTTTGTCCCTCCCCACCGGTAAGGATTGCCGACGAATCGCACGGCGTAGTTCACCACCTGCCGGCGAAGGGAATTCTCTGTTTTTTCCGCCTCCGGTATGGTATAGGCCACCACCGCATTGCCCGGCACACAGGCGTAACCCTCCTGTTCCCCGTAGCGGATCTTAATCCAGCCGCCTCCCGCTCTGGAGAGGTAATCATACGTCTCTCCCTCGTGAATCCGTCCCAGAATCTCAGAATCCGTATCCGGAGCGCTCCGGACCCTCAGGGTATCCGTATTTACACGGAGCATGAGCTTCATATCGCAATAGGCCGATGCTCTGGCAGCCTGTCCCACGGCGAGATACTTACCCGAGACGTAACCGGTCACCTGGCCCGATCTTATCTTATACCAGCCATGTTCCATCCCCAGCACGCTGCATCCGGCATGGCTTTCCATCTTTCCAACAATCTCCGCGTCATTCTTTGGTTCTTTTCTGATGTTTAAGGAATCCTCCACCATGGCTACGCCAAGGTTCTTAAAAATATCACGAAAGGTTCCAAACACCACTTTTTCCTGCGTAAGAGCGGCAGGCGCCGCCTGACTTCCCTTTTCCTCCACAGACTTAAGATGCCTGTCCATGGCCGTCCCGAATCCCGCAACTGAGGTTCCGGACGTGTAGGAAGGTTCCGGCTTCGCCGCCTGTACATCTGCTGTCCCCAGGACCACGGCACTGCCGCAGGCCAGGCAAAAGCCCAGCATTTTCCATGCTTTGTCAGTCATTATGCACATTCCTTCGCAAGTTATTATTCTGTTTTGCTGTATCTGTTTATGATAAATGAGTAATCTGCTGATCCGACAGGTTCTTCAAATACGCCAGAGCATAATCCCTGTCTCTTCCTATCTGCGCCTTCAGCTGCTCAAGTCCGTCGAATTTCTTCTCCGGGCGTATAAAGCTAAGCAGCTGTACCTCTATATTCTTCCCATAAATATCCTGGTCTATACCATATAGAAACGTCTCCGCTCCCACAGGGGATTCTCCGCTCACGGTCGGCTTCCTTCCGATGTTCGTCACTCCCCCGTAATAAGTACCCTCTACATAGACCTTTGACACGTATACGCCAAACGCCGGCAGATGCTTTTCAGGCGGCGGCAGAATATTGGCAGTCGGAAATCCCAGGACGCTTCCCCCGATATGATTTCCATGCACTACCGTTCCGTGGATGGCATACGGCTCTCCGAGAAGCTCGTTCGCCTTCACGATATTTCCGGCATCCAGCTCTTCCCTCACATAGGTACTGCTGATATCCCGGTTGTCGTCCCGTTCCTTGCGGATGACGATCAGCTCATACCCGTACTTCGCCTTCCACGCCTCGAGGCAGTCTGCATTGCCCGCCCCCTTATAGCCAAAAGAGCAGTCCGTTCCGACGACAATGACCCTGGCGTGCATACGCGAAACCAGGATGTCCCGCACAAAGTCCTCCGGCGCCATATGGGCCGTCTCCTCCGTAAACGGATACTCCACTAAATAGTCTATGCCGATTTTTTCCAGATTATTCCGTCTTTCTAAATTGGTGGTGATGACTGTCTGCTGTTTTCCCGCCACCAGGCTTCCCGGCGTCATGTCAAAAGTAAATACGGCCGTCTTGAGACCGCGCTCCGCCTTTACCTCCAGCATCTGCTTTAACAGCTTCTGATGCCCTCTGTGGCGTCCGTCAAACTTTCCGATGGTCACGACTGAGGGCTCCTGAATCTGAAAATCCGTTGTTTCGGTTATATATTCCATCATTTGTTTCCTCCCAGAAAAACCTTCTGAGGCTTCAGTACATGTTTCTCTCTGTCCATGGCATAGATCCCGATAAAACGCCCCTGACTGTCGTAGACTCTGACTGGGCTGCCCTGCACAGGGAAGTCCCCTTCCGCCTGACTGCGGCGGAACGCATTGCCGTTATGGACCAGCCTGTCAAACTCTTCTTTCATCGTGAGAGCCGGATAATCCTGAAACACTGCGTCGACAGAAAGAATGTGATCCGCAAGTCCGCCGCTGTCTCTCTGCCTTTCAATCTCGGATAGCGTCAGGCTGTCCTTCAATTCAAACTGTCCGACTCTCGTCCTTAAGAGAGATTCCATACAGCCGCCGCAGCCCAGCTTTCGTCCGATATCATAACAGAGTGTGCGGATATAGGTTCCCTTCGTACAGGACACCGTCATGGTTACACGGGGCAGGGCGGTCTCCTCCACGCAGATATCCAGGATCTTCACCGGCCTCGCCTTCCGTTCCACTTCTTTCCCGGCGCGGGCCAGCTCATAGAGCTTCTTCCCGTCCACCTTCAACGCGGAGTACATGGGCGGTACCTGTTCATAATCGCCCTGAAAGCTTAAGACTGCCGCTCTCACCTCTTCCTCCGTCACGCTTACCGGATACTCAGCGAGCGTCACCCCTGTCGTGTCCTGTGTATCGGTCTCAAGACCCAGCAGCAGCACGGCGCGGTACGTCTTCGTCCGGTCAGCCAGCATATCGCAGAGCTTTGTGCCGTTTCCAAGACAGACCGGGAGCACACCCTCCGCATTGGGGTCCAGCGTACCGGTATGTCCGATTTTTTTCTGTTTTAAAATACCTCTCATTTTCGCAACAACGTCATGAGAGGTATAGCCTTTTTCCTTGTATACATTGATGATACCGTCTGCCATCTTTAAGTATCTCCATTTATTTGTGCTGAAATCCGTGCGGATAAGTTGTTGACGACGTCGTGAACACTTCCGGCCATCGTACAGCCCGCCGCCTTCACATGGCCGCCGCCGCCGAAATACACGGCGATCTTACTCACATCCAGATCGTTGGTGGAACGCAGACTCACCTTGTATTCACGGCAGGCCGTCTCGTACATGAAAATCGCGCACTCCACACCCTCCGTAATCCTCAGCTGATCGATAATTCCATCCATATCGGCGCTGGTCACGCCGTAGAACTCCATGTCCCTCTTGTGAATGACGCTGAAGATACAGCGGCCATCCAGGAACGTAATACTCTCCAAAAGCGCACGCCCCAGAATCTGATTCTGGATGTACGTTTTCCGGTAAAAGCTGTTGTCGATGATATGGGGGAAATCGATTCCCTTCGCCATCATCTTTCCTGCTATTTCCATGGTCTTTGCAGAGGTACAGTCGTATTTAAACACACCGGTGTCATGGATGATACCGGTGTAAATACACTCCGCCACCGCCTTGCTTATCTTCTCTTCATCCAGCAGACCGAAGAGAACCTCGCAGGTGGAGCTGGCCCCTGCCTCCACGATATTCTGTCCCGCAAACCCTGTATTGGTCACATGATGGTCCACGCAGACACTCTTTTTGGCGCTGTTTAAGTACCGCACCGCCTCACCGAAGCGGAGCACGTCGCTGCAGTCTAAGCAGAGGCAGAGATCAAACTCCGCCTCCACTGAAAAGTCACTGCAGATACGGCCGATATTCTTTAAATAACCGAATTTTATGGAGGGTTCCTCTAAAAAGACGGTCACTCGGACATCAGGATAATGTTCTTCCAGGTAATTGTACGCTGCCAGACAGGATCCGATACAGTCCCCGTCGGGGCGAATATGGCCCATGATGGCCATCGTCTCAACACCCTCAAGCATGGTATCAAAAAAGCTCATGGAAACACCTCCTACTCTTTGATATCTTTCGTTACCTCGTCAATCAGCTTCGACATATTTACCCCATATTCGATGGACTGGTCCAGAATAAATTTGATCTCCGGAGTATTCCGTAAATTTACTCTTCTGGCCAGCTCGCGGCGGATATAGCCCTCCGCGCTCTTTAATCCCTCGATGGTCGCCTTGCCGGCCTCCTCGTCGCCTAAAATACTGATATATGCCTTGCAGAATTTTAAGTCCGGAGTCACCGAGACGGCAACCACCGTCGTCATGGGGTGAATTCTGGGGTCCTTGATCTCCAGGCGGATAATCTCGCTCAGTTCTCTCTGAACCTCCATATTGATTCTTGTATTCTTTATACTGTTTTTACGCATGTTATTCCTTTCGTTTTGCCGCTCCGCCGTCCGGCGGGATTCCCCGGCTTCCGCTTAAGACCTAGCGGGGAACCTCTACCATTGCGTATGCTTCAATCATGTCGTCTTCCTGGATGTCGTTAAACTTCTCAAATACAAGACCGCACTCGTAACCTGTCGCCACTTCCTTCACATCGTCCTTAAATCTCTTTAAGGATGCCAGCGGTCCCTCATAGATCTGCTCTCCGGCACGTGTAATACGTACGCTGCAGCCTCTCTGGAACTTGCCGTCCATGACGTAGGAACCTGCGATCGTACCAACGCCGGAAGCCTTGAAGGTCTGACGCACAATGGCGTGGCCGATGATCTGCTCTTCGAATACTGGATCCAGCATGCCCTTCATGGCCGCTTCCACATCCTCGATTGCCTGATAGATTACCTTGTAAAGTCTCATATCCACTTTCTCGCGCTCCGCTATGGACTTCGCCGTCACATCCGGTCTTACGTTAAAGCCGATGATGATGGCGTTGGAAGCGGAAGCCAGAGATACGTCGGATTCGTTGATGGCGCCGACACCGCCGTGGATTACTTTTACCATAACCTCTTCATTGGACAGCTTCACAAGACTCTGCTTCACTGCTTCCACAGAACCCTGTACGTCAGCTTTGACGATGATCGGCAGTTCCTTGATGTTGCCGGCCTTGATCTGGCTGAATAAGTCATCCAGTGATAACTTAGCTTTTGTATCTTCCAGTAATTTATTCTTGCCTTCAGAGATAAATGTCTCTGCGAAGTTTCTCGCTTCCTTCTCGTTCACAGTACCTACCAGAACTTCGCCTGCGTTTGGAACATCGTTAAGTCCAAGAATTTCCACCGGTGTGGATGGACCGGCCTCTTTGACTCTGCGGCCCTTGTCATCCATCATGGCGCGGACTTTTCCGTAGCAGGAACCGGCAGCGACGGTATCTCCCACGTGGAGAACGCCCTTCTGCACCAGAACGGTGGCAACCGGGCCTTTTCCCTTGTCAAGCTCTGCCTCGATGATCAAACCTCTGGCATTTCTGTTCGGATTGGCTTTCAGTTCCTTCACCTCTGCGGTTAAAAGGATCATTTCCAGAAGCTCCGGAATTCCTTCCTTCGTATGCGCGGATACCGGTACGAATACCGTGCTGCCGCCCCAGTCCTCCGGAATCAGTTCGTATTCGGATAATTCCTGTTTTACTCTGTCGATGTTGGCACTCGGCTTATCGATCTTATTGATTGCCACAATGATCTCTACGCCTGCCGCCTTCGCATGGTTGATCGCCTCTACGGTCTGCGGCATCACGCCGTCGTCCGCCGCAACTACCAGGATTGCGATATCAGTAGACTGTGCGCCCCTCATACGCATGGCCGTAAATGCCTCATGGCCCGGGGTGTCTAAGAAGGTGATTTTCTGTCCATTGATTTCCACCATGTAGGCACCGATATGCTGAGTGATGCCGCCGGCTTCTCTGGATGTCACATTGGTCTGACGAATCGCATCAAGAAGAGAGGTTTTACCGTGGTCTACGTGACCCATTACGCAGACTACCGGAGGTCTGGCGACCATATCGGCCTCGTTCTCCTCTTCCTCTTTTAAGAGTTCTTCAATAACGTCTATCTTCACTTCTTTTTCGCAGAGAACTTCGTATTCCATGGCGATCTCTTCGGCCTGATCAAAATCAATCTCCTGATTCAGGGTTACGATCTTTCCCTGCAGGAACAGCTTCTTAACGATTGCTGAAGGCTGAAGCTTCATCTTCTCCGCTAATTCCTTGATTGTTAAAATCTCAGGAAGGACGATTGTCTTAACGACCTCTACCTTGGGTTCCTCGTGTACCGGCGGCTGGATCGGCGCTTTAAACTTGCCGCCCTTACCCAGCTGCTTCTTTGCATCGTCATCCTTGTCTCTCTTATCAAATCTGTCGTTCTTATATGCGTTTTTATTGCCTCTGTTGCTCGTTGGCTTTGCCTGAATCGGCGTGTCAAAGGATTTTGCTCCGCCGTCTCTTCCTGCTCCCGGACGTCCTCCCGGTCCCTGCGGTCTGCCTCCGCGATTATCGCGGTTTCCCTGATAACCTCCCTGGCCCTGCGGCCTTCCGTCACGGTTTCCCTGATAGCCTCCCTGGCCCTGCGGTCTTCCGTCACGGTTTCCCTGATAGCCTCCCTGGCCCTGCGGTCTTCCGTCACGGTTTCCCTGGTAGCCCTGGCCCTGCGGTCTTCCGTCGCGGTTTCCCTGGTAACCCTGGCCCTGCGGTCTTCCGTCACGGTTTCCCTGATAGCCCTGGCCCTGCGGCCTTCCGTCGCGGTTTCCCTGGTAACCCTGGCCCTGCGGTCTTCCGTCACGGTTTCCCTGGTAGCCCTGGCCCTGCGGTCTTCCGTCACGGTTTCCCTGGTAGCCCTGGCCCTGCGGTCTTCCGTCGCGGTTTCCCTGATAGCCCTGGCCCTGCGGTCTTCCGTCACGGTTTCCCTGGTAGCCCTGGCCCTGCGGTCTTCCGTCGCGGTTTCCCTGGTAGCCCTGGCCCTGCGGTCTTCCGTCACGGTTTCCCTGATAGCCCTGGCCCTGCGGTCTTCCGTCGCGGTTTCCCTGGTAGCCCTGGCCCTGCGGTCTTCCGTCACGGTTCCCCTGGTAGCCCTGACCCTGCGGTCTTCCGTCGCGGTTCCCCTGGTAGCCCTGGCCCTGCGGTCTTCCGTCACGGTTTCCCTGATAGCCCTGGCTCTGCGGTCTTGCAGATGAATCCTGGCCGGTACGTGCGTCTGTCTGCGGAGGCTGAGCCTGCGGTGACGGACTAGCAGAAGCCGGCGCCTGAGGAGTCTGGCCCTGGCCCGGTAAAACCGGTGTCGTCTGGCTCTGCGCTGCCTGTGTCTGCTGCGGTTTTACCGCGTTGTCTGCTGCCTCACGCGGCTGGACACTCTGACCGGATACGGTGGTGTTTCCCGCGGTTCTCTGCTCATTGATGCCGCTCTGATTCTGCGGTCTTCCGTCACGGTTTCCCTGACTCTGCGGTCTTCCGTCGCGGCTTCCCTGGCCCTGCGGCCTTCCGTCGCGGCTTCCCTGACCCTGCGGTCTTCCATCGCGGTTTCCCTGACCCTGTGGACGCTGCGGCTTCATCTGCGCGTTCTGGGGACGGAAAACTGCTGCTATTTTCTTCTTGTGCGGCTCTCCCGAACCTTCTGTTTTAGCTGAATCTTCACCTGCCGGTTTTGCCGGGGCCGGTGCGTTCTGCCTTCCCTCGCTGCTTTTTGCAGCGCCGCCCATCGCTTTTCTGACGATAGACGCCTGGTCATCCGTTATATTGGATGAACTCTTTAAATTTATATCGTGCTTTTCCAGGATATCCAGTATCTCTTTACTGCTGTCTTTTCCCAGTTCTTTTGCCAGATCATATACTCTCATACTTACTACCTCCATTTGTATTCAATAGTTTCACGACTGCTTTTGCGAACCCCGCGTCCATCATGACAAGGGAAGCTCTCATTTCCTTTCCCATCGCATGGCCGAGCTCGCTCTTTTTTCCGAAAAAGTAGATTGGAACTTTATAGTAAGTACACATATTGGTGAACATCTTTCTGGTATTGTCAGAAGCCTCCTCCGACACGATCACCAGAAATGCCTTTCCACTCTTCACGGATTTCTCCGTCATGAATTCTCCGCTTGCAGTCTTCCCGGCCTTTGTAGCCAGACCAATCAGATTAAGAACTTTCTGTCTGTCATCCAAGCTGTTCCATCTCCTTTTCCAACGTTTCGTATACTTCCTTTGGAATCGCCGTCTTAAAGGAGCGTTCCAGACCCTTGTTCTTAACTGCCTTCTTAAAACAGTCCATGGAGGGACATAAATATGCTCCGCGCCCGTTCTTTCGTCCGGTTGCGTCCAGTACAATCTCGTCCTCCGACGTCTTAAGCACACGAATCATCTCTTTTTTACTTTTCATCTCACCACAGCCGATACACTGTCTGAGCGGTATCTTCTTTGTACTCACGTTTCAATCACTTCCCGTTCTATTTTTCCTGGCTGTCAGCCTCTAAGCCGTCGTCCTGGTAATCCTCCTGGTAGTCGTCCTGGTAGTCCTCCTGGTACTCTGCCTCGCCATCTTCCTGATAATCGCTTTCGTAATCGTCATAACCTCCGTCTTCCTGATAATCGAGACCCAGTTCTTCAAATAATCCCATCTCTCTGGCCTGTGTCTCACTCTTGATATCAATCTTATAACCTGTCAGCCTTGCCGCCAGCCTTGCATTCTGGCCTTCCTTGCCGATTGCCAGAGAAAGCTGGTAATCCGGTACGATAACCTGTGCTTCTCTGGATTCCTCGTCAGCCACTACGCAGATTACCTTTGCAGGGCTTAACGCATTTTCAATTAAGTATGCCGGATTGTCATCCCAGTTGATGATATCGATCTTCTCGCCGCGAAGCTCGTTCACGATGGAGTTCACCCTCGCGCCGTTGAGACCTACACATGCACCTACCGGATCCACATTCTGGTCGTTGGATTTCACGGCGATCTTCGTTCTGGACCCCGCTTCTCTGGCGATGGCCTTGATCTCTACCGTACCGTCCTTTACCTCTGCCACTTCCGATTCAAATAAACGCTTCACCAGATCCGGATGAGTTCTCGATACGGAAATTCTCGGTCCCTTCGGTGTATCCTTTACTTCCAGGACGTAAACCTTGATTCTCTCCGTGGCCTTGAACACCTCGCCCTTAACCATCTCTGTCTCATTTAAAATGGCATCGACTTTACCTAAGTTAATGCTGACATTCTTCCCTAAATATCTCTGTACAATACCGGTAACCACTTCCTTCTCCTGGCAGTACCAGTCATTATACAGGGCTTTTCTTCCCTCTTCCCGAATCTTCTGAAGGATTACATTTTTCGCATTCTGTGTGGCAATACGTCCAAACTTCTTGGAATCGATCGGACACTGTACAATATCTCCAATATCATATTTGGGATCCGTCATCTTGGCTTCCGCCAGGCTGATCTGAAGCAGCGGGTCTTCCACTTCCTCCACCACTTCCTTCTCTGCGTAAACGGAAAAATCGCAGGTCTCGTGGTTCATACTCACCTTGACGTTGTCTGCCTTGCCAAAATGATTCTTGCACGCTGTAAGAAGAGAATTCTCGATCGCCTCCAGCAGGGTATCTTTGCTGATATTATTCTCTTTTTCCAGAATATTCAGTGCTTCTAACAGTTCCTTATTCATTTTTTTATCCTCCTACTCTCATCCATCATACTGTTTAGAAATCAAATGCCAGCCGGATTAATGCGATCTCCGGGCGGTTCAACACAAGCTCGGTCCCGTCTTCCACCGTGACTGTCACGGTATCTTTATCATATGCTTTTAAAGTACCCGTATAATCCTTCTGTTTATTCATCGGTTTGTACAATTTAATATCCACATCTTTTCCAATGCTTCTGTCGAAGTCCTTATCTTTCTTAAGCGGCCTTCCCAGCCCCGGTGAACTCACTTCCAGAATATAGCTGTCCTCGATAAAATCCTTCTCGTCCAGCCAGTCTCCCAGTCTTCTGCTGACGACCTCACAGTCGTCGACCGTGATTCCGCCTTCCTTATCTATATAAGCACGCAGATACCAGTTTCCCGCTTCTTTTACATATTCCACATCAACCAGTTCAAAATGATATTCTTCCATCAATGGAAGCAGGTAGTCTTCCGTTTTCTTTTCGTAGGTCTCTCTTTTTGTCATGTTCTTCCCACCTTTCTGCACAAAATTGAAAGAGTGGACTCTCGCCCACTCTTTATCAGTCTTCTATCATGTTATCGCTACGATTATAGCACTGTTTTCCAGTCAATGCAAGGTATTTTTAACTTTTCCCCATAAAACCGTCGTATTTACGCCATTTCCGTCTCATATCCCCTTCACTGTGTGCAACTTTTCCTGGATTTCTACTCACTCCGAAGCGCATCAATGGGATTTAAGCTCGCCGCCCGTCTCGCCGGCATATATCCAAAGACCAGACCGATTGCCGCAGAAACACCAAACGACACAAGAATTGCAGGCAGCGTGGCCGCAGCCTTCATCTGCATCAGGCTCCCCGCAGCCGGAGTGATCACACAGCCCAGTACGATGCCCACCAGTCCTCCGATCGAGCTGGTAACCGCCGCCTCAATGACAAACTGCTGGAGAATCACGGATTTTTTCGCCCCCAGGGACTTTCTGATCCCGATTTCCCGAGTCCTCTCCGTCACGGACACCAGCATGATGTTCATCACGCCGACGCCTGCCACCAGCAGAGAAATCCCGGCAATTCCTCCAAGGGCGGCCGACATCATGGACATGGTGGACTCCATGGACTTTAACATCTCACTCATGGAACTGATATAGAAATAGTCCGGCGACTTATAGCGGCCCTGGAGAAACACGGTCAGAAGGATTCTGGCCGCGGTAATCTCCTCCACCTTATCCACCGTTATGATATAATCGGAAACATCGGCGTTCTGATTCATTAAGAGTGCCGTGGTATACGGCAGCAGGGCGCGGTCATCCGGTCCTCCCTGCTTTAACTCATCTTTATCCCGGCGCTTAAGCACTCCAACCACCTTGACCACATTTCCGTCAAACCGCACGCTCTCCCCCACCGCCGCTTCAGCACTCCCAAACAGGCGCGTGGCGGTAAAGTACCCAAGCACACAGACTGACTGTCTGGATGCGATATCCGAATACTGGATATACCGGCCTGCTTCCAGCTTTTTCGCATCGATGCCGTAAAACTGCTCACTGACGCCGGAAATTCTGGTTCTGGTCAGCTTATCGGTCTTATGCTTGATCGTCGCCTTCACAGAAACCTGCGGAGACATTTCCTTAAAGTATGCTCTGTTCTTATCGTAAAACGCATATAAATCCTGAGGGGAGACCGACCTGGTTGGAGTATTGGTCAGTTGCACCTGCAGCTGGTTGGTTCCCATGTCTGAGAAGCTGGCTCTTATGTAGTTCATCTGCCCTTCCACCAGTCCCACCAGAATAATGACCGAAGCAACCCCGATGATGATTCCCAGCATGGTCAGGAAAGAACGCATCTTGTTGCTCATAATATTTTTGATTGCCATCTTAAATGACTGCCGCATAGTCGCTCACATCCCCGTCAAAATTAATCTTGCCATCGTGGATCCGGATTACCCGCTTTGCCTCCAGGGCAATGGAGTTATCGTGGGTGATCATCACAATGGTGTTTCCTTCTTCGTTCAGCTGCTTTAAAAAATCCAGAACCTCCCGGCTCGTTCTGGAATCCAGGGCTCCTGTCGGCTCATCGGCCAGGATCAGGGAAGGGCTGCCTGCCAGAGCCCTGGCGATAGAGACACGCTGCTGCTGGCCTCCGGACAGCTGGCCCGGCAGATTTTTATACTTATCCGCCAGACCCACCCGTTTCAGTGACGCCATTGCGCGTTCCCTCCGTTCTTCCCCGTCAATTCCGGCGTAAATAAGCGGCAGCTCCACATTTTCCAGAAGCGTACTGCGCGTCAGCAGATTGTACTGCTGAAAGATGAATCCGATCAGCCGGTTGCGGATATCCGCCAGCTGGTTGTCTGTCATCTCCCCCACGTTCTCGCCTTCCAGATGGTACGTCCCGCTGGTAGGCACATCCAGCGCTCCGATAATGTTCATCAGCGTGGATTTTCCGCTTCCCGACTTTCCCACAATGGCTGTCATCTCTCCCCTTTCAATCGAGAGGGATATGCCGTCGTTGGCCCGTACCTCCTCATCCCCCATTTCGTATATTTTATAGATGTTCTGCAAATCAATCAAAGAGCCCATAGCCGCTCCTCCTTTCCTGTTATAGGTCCATCGTCATTCCTTCTCCCATATTTTCACTTCCCGCAGTACTTTCGGCACCCGGAACCAGATAGACCTCATCGCCTTCCGCCAGGCCTGATGTGACCTCCACCTGCTCATCGTTCATGATTCCCGTTTCCACCGTTACCTCTCTGAATCCGGCTGGTACCTCCCCCTGCGCCGCTTTCACCGAGGGATCCTTTACATACACCACATTTCCTCTCATCAGGCTGGCAGCCGGGATGACCAGCGCGTTCTTCGATTCCTCCAGAAGGATTTTCCCGTTGACGTTCATTCCCGGCAGAAGTCCCTTCGGATCTTTTACTGTCACAGAGACAGGATACGTGGTAATTCCGTTATTATTGGCGCTTTCCAGGCTTACATTTTCCACAATTCCCCGGAATGACGCATCACCGGCTGCTTCCGCCGTAATCTGTACTGTCTGCCCCGTTTTTACCTTCGATATGTCCAGCTCGTCTATGGACATGGAAAACGTGATGGATGAAAGGTCGTAGATCACCGCCATCACTCCGTCTCCGCTTCCTTTGCTCGTAATTTTGTCACCAGCCTTCATGTTTTTTCGGATGACGGTTCCTGATATCGGTGCTGTAATCGTGTAGTTATTCATACTGCTTTTCGTACTCTCGATCTTACTGTTGGCGGAGTCCATGGCATCCTTCGCACTGTCCAGCTTCTCCCGGAAGCTTCTCATCAGCTTATCTGCCGATTCCCGGTCGAACCGGAAAATGGGCGCTCCTTTTGCAGCGTAGTCACCTTCTGAGACGAGAAGCTGTTCTACGGTCACACTATCCGGTAAATCTGCACTTAATATCGTCTCGACTACCGGGCTGAAGGTTCCTTCCAGGCTGCTGCTGTAATCGCCAACCGACGCGGCCGCTGACTGTTCCGTGGTCAGACCACCCGGATTGGCTGCCTCTATGGTCACATAGCGCACAATCCGGCCTCCTGTCAGCGTCTCGTCCTTTGAACTGACCGCTGTCACGGTACCCGGTATCTGTTCTCCCGTGGATGAAAGGGTAACAAGGGCTGTACTTCCCGTTCCGATGGCTGCCGCTTCCGCGGAAAGGAAAGGAACCTTCAGCCGCATGATGGAATCATCCTCAATATCAGCGATCTTCGTTCCGCTGGACACCGTCTCGCCTGCTTTTATGTAGATCTTTTTGATATATCCGCTGTCACCGGAGCGGAAAATACCGTCGTTAAACCGGCCCTGGGCTCTGGAATAGTCCTTCTGGGCCTCTTCTAAGTTTCTCGCCGCCCGTTCCGCGGAATTCTGCGCAGCCTTCATCTCCTCTTCCATGCTGCTCACATCGATCCGGTAAAGCACCTGGCCCTTTTCCACCTGATCCCCCACCTCGAAATCGGCACTGGTGATCTCGCCCTCTGCCAGAGAGGATACCTGATAGGAATTCCTTGGCTTCAGAACTCCCGAGGAGGAGAGTCTGGAACTGATATCCTGCCGCGTCACCGGCGCAGTCATCACCGCTGTCCCCCTGCCTGTTCCTGCACTTCGCCCGCTGCTCCTTAAGGCCGCGGTTCCTGCGGCCGCCAAAAGCACAAATGCCGCTGCCGCGATGATTACCGTTTTCTTCTTTTTCCTGTTTTTCATGGCCGTTCTCCTGTCAGTCTTCTAAATAATCCAATACCGTATACGTTTCTGTTCCGTCCTCTTTCACGGTCTTTTCATAGACCAGCGTGACCGTGTCCCCGACTCTGACATTCCCGTACATGGAGAACGCAAACTGCATCTCCGAACTGGCAAGCTGATACTGATCTCCGCTTTCCTCCAGTGTCACGGCGCTGGGTGACATCACGTCCACGGAGGTATAATAGATGTTGGAAACCGTCCCCCGGACGATTCCGCGCCTGCTGTCCGATGAATCCTCCGTGTAAGCCCAGATACTCTTTGATCCGGGATGATAATAGAGCAGCACCGCACCGCCGCTCTCCACCGCGTCTTTCAGTGTCGAAACCGTGGAGGACTCCCCGTTGATAAACACATTGGCCTTATCCAGCTTAAACGGAATATAGCTGGATAAACTTCTCTTGCTTCGAACCAGCCTGGGACCCTTCAAACCGTTGTCCGCCATTTTCAGGGGATTGATCTCTCCGTCAGAGGTCAGCTCACAGCCAAACAGTTTGCCGTAGATATCACCGCCGTCTTTCTGCTTCGTCTTTAACAGATTATAAAACAGATTGATACAATCCCCTCTCGACAGGAGCTCGGCCGCTTCCCGGTTCACATTCCTGTCAAGCTTCAAAAAACGGTACTGGGATATTCTTCCTCCCGCCTGGCTGCCTGCAAAATCTTCATCCTTATATCCCAGCAGTGCCAGAATGCCTCTGACTGCCTCCTGGAGTGTGACGTTCTGGTCCGGTTTAAACACGCCGCCCAGATACCCCGTCATATATCCCTTTTCCACTGCCGTTTTAATGTAGGATGCGCAGGCGTGATCCTTTCCGACATCCGCGAAGACGGAACTGCTGCCTTCCGGCGGCACCGAACTGCCGTAGGGGGAGGCCAGCACCACCATCCTGGCATATTCTGCCCTGGTAACATTTTTTTCCGTGTTGGTCACGTTCATGATCCCGGCCATGCCGACTACTTTCTTTTTCAAATCCATATTAACGGCAGCCAGGGAGGTCGTCGGATATACCGCTGCAACCATGATGCAGGCCGCTGTCGAAGCTGCAAATAATCGTCTGTTCATCAATTAAAATCCCTCATTTCTCATCATAAATTCATCCGCATTATAACGTGTAAGGCGGCGTTTTTCCATAAATCCGGCCTCTTATTCAGTTTTCTTCAGAATTTAAAATACGCCGGCTGAAATGACTTTTCAGCCATTTCAGCCGGCGTTTCTCTTCCTTTAGCGCGCCGTTCCCGGCAGGAACAGCGTCGCGGTAAATCTGTCTTCATCTTCTGTCGTCTCAAAAGAGCCTTCGTGTTCCTCCATGATCTTCCTGCACGTCTTAAGACCGATTCCGGAGCTCTCCACCAGGGCCCCATCCGTCCTTTTCCGGTTGCGGATCGTTATCCGGGCTCCTTCCTTCGTCTGTACACAGGTAATTACAACAGGAAATTCTCTGGCGGCGTACTTCGCCAAGTTGGAAAAAAGGTTATCCACTACCCTGCGGAATAAATCCACGGAAACGTAGTAAATCCCTTTCATCTCCTCCATTTGAAAATCCACTGTAAATCCCAGGCCTTCCAGTGCAAAAGCGCTCTCTCCCACCGTCTGCTGGAACAGAGCTGCCCCGTTCACCGGCTCCATGGCCGGTTTTTCCTCTCTGCCGTACACAAGAAAATATTCAAACAGACGGTCTGACATCTCCTTGATCTGCATGGCCTTCTTCCTGCTGGTGGCGATAAAATGCTTCTGCTGGGCAGCATCCTCCGTCTCCTCCTCGTCCAGGAATTCCAGATATCCCAGCAAAGACGTGAGAGGGGAACGCAGGTCGTGAGACATGGCAGTTACCAGTTCCTGATTGGCCTGTCTGGCCTCTGCCTCCTTCTGTTCCCGCTCCAGGATAGAAATCCGCATCCGGTTGATCCCCTCTGCCAGTTCCCCCAGTTCATCGCTTCCCTTAACGGAAACAGCGTACTCCATCTGACCGCCCTCCAAGATCTGAAGCTCTTTTTTTAAGAGTTCAATATAAGAAGTCTTTTTCTGTATTAAGTGCAGAAATACAGTAATAAAGAGCAAAAATCCACAGATCACAGAAATACGGTCTGCCCACTGGTAATAGCGGTATTCATAGAACGGCATCAAAAGTACTGACGCCGTTCCGTCTGCAAAGGTAAATGTATACGTGCTGTCGTCTGACACCGGCATGACCTCAGTCTCAGCCGCTTCCTCTTCTGAAATAGTTACATTTTCCACATCATAGGGATATGAGGAATAGATTACACGCCCGGAGCGGTAAATGACCATCGCCACATATGCTTCCCTGTCGACCCACTCGTCCAAAGGGCTCAAATCAGAGAGTACGATGTCCTTATCCCTGATATACTGCCGCAGCGATTCTTCCGACCGCGTCAGCTGCCGCGCATAGGCTTCCTGGGTACTCTGTGTCCTGTCTATCCAGTCATAGGCAGCCGTATGAATTCCCATATAGAGACAAAATGCCGCCGCCATGGCGATTGCCACCGAGGCCATTAACTCTGCCCAAAGTCTGTTTCTCCATGATAATTTCTGTTTTCCGACAGGCAGCTTAATCAATTCGGTACCCCTTTCCCCACACATTCCGGATGCAGCGCGGATTCTGGGGATCATCCTCCAGTTTTTTTCTCAGATTCCGGATATGGACCATCACGGTATTGTTCGATGAAAATAAAAACGGCTCATTCCAGACCGCCTCATAAATATCCTGTGTAGTATACGTCTTCTTACGGTTCTCCGCCAAAAGAAGCAGGATCCGGTACTCAATATCAGTCAGAAGAACCCGTTCCCCATTCTTGATCACTTCCTCCGTATCTGCAAAGATTTCCAGGCCAGGAAGGCTGATTACCTCCCTCTCTGTCCCCTTCTTGCCTTTATATACACAGTAGCGGCGAAGCATGGCATTGACTCTGGCCTTTAACTCCACACTGGAAAACGGTTTCACCAGATAGTCGTCTCCACCCGCCGCAAATCCTTCTTCCTTGTCCCGATCCCTGGATTTGGCCGTCAAAAACAGAATGGGAGCCGATGATTTCTTTCTGATCTCCCCGCACGCCTCCACACCGGAACACCCCGGCATCATCACATCCAGAATAATCAAATCAATCGTGTGGTCTGCCTTTTCAACCGCCTCGATTCCATTGACGGCCTCCACCACCTCATAGCCGTCTCTCGCCAGTAATATTCTTACAACCTCTCTTATCTCGGGATCGTCGTCTGCAAATAGTATTTTCTTCATTCCGGCACCTCCGATGTCATTATAACCCGGACGTCTTTTATTTTCCATCACTCGGACGTATCCTTAAGCATTCTTAAGAAAGCAGTATATAATCAGGCTCCGATTCCAAACTTCCATCCCGTACTTGCAACTTCCCGGACTTTGTACATATCATAACACTATATCAGATAAATCTGTTATACAAGGAGGACCCATGAAGCCAAAACTGGAAGTTTGTGGGGTCAGCTACTCCTATCATTCCCTCGAGGGTGAGACTCTGGCCCTTTCCAATATATCATTTACGGTAGATAACGGGGAATTCATTGCCATCGTCGGACCTTCCGGCTGTGGAAAATCCACCCTGCTGTCCTTATTGTCCGGTCTGATCGAACCGGATGAAGGAGAGATTATCATAGACGGAGTCCCGCGTACACATTCCGGTGCGGGCATCGGATACATGCTGCAGCGGGACCATTTATTCGAGTGGCGCACCATCCTGGGCAACGCCGAATTAGGACTGGAAATTCAGAAAAAACTGAACGACGGTTCCAAAAAGAAATTACATGAGATGTTGAATACTTACGGACTTGAGGCATTTAAAAACTCCCGTCCGTCAGAGCTGTCCGGAGGTATGAGGCAGCGTGCGGCTCTCGTCCGTACACTGGCCCTGGAACCGGACCTTCTTTTATTAGACGAACCCTTTTCCGCTCTGGATTACCAGACAAGACTTGCAGTCTGCGATGATATCAGTTCCATCATAAAAAGTACCCATAAGACAGCGATTCTGATCACCCACGATCTATCGGAGGCCATCAGCGTCGCCGACAGGGTTATCATTCTGACAAGCAGGCCGGGAAGAATGAAGGGCATCGTCCCTGTTTCCTTCGGAGATGGCTATGTAAGGCCACTGGAACGCCGGAATACTCCGGAATTCTCCGCTTATTTTAATCAGGTATGGAAGGAGCTGCAGAACCATGATTGAGACACATCCTACTCTGGCACAACAGGAATTCATTGCCAAAGAAATGCTTCACCGCCGGAATGTCCGGATTCTGCGCATCATGCTGCTGGTGCTCTTTCTCGCTCTGTGGGAACTGTGCGCAAGACTGGGCATCATCAATGATTTCATCTTCAGTTCTCCCTCCAGAATGACCATATGCTTCATAAGCATGGTGAAGGACGGTACGATCTTTCTCCACACTGGTGTTACAGTTATGGAAACACTGGTAAGTTTTGCTCTCGTCGTCGTGGTCGGTCTTGCAACCGCGATCCTGTTATGGTCCAGCCGCAGCGTTTCCGAGGTTTTAGAGCCTTATCTCGTCATGCTCAACAGTCTTCCGAAATCGGCTTTGGCCCCGATCCTGATCGTATGGCTGGGCAACAACATAAAGACTATCATTGTGGCCGCTATCTCTGTGGCCGTCTTTGGCTGTATCATGACGCTTCACACCGGCTTCATGCAGACAGATCCGGATAAAATCAAACTCATCTATTCCCTCGGCGGAACGAAAAAAGATGTGCTCACTAAGGTCCTGCTGCCCGGCTCCGTACCGCTGATTATCAGCAATATGAAGGTAAACATCGGACTCTGCCTTGTTGGTGTTATTATTGGAGAGTTTTTGGCGGCGAATAAGGGACTTGGATATTTGATCATTTATGGAAGTCAGGTCTTTAAGATGGATTTAGTCGTCATGTCGATCGTTATTCTTTGTATTGTTTCAGCAATTTTATATCAGGGGATTACGATTCTGGAAAAGAAAATGAAATAAACAAAAGAAGCGCCATTATTCTATAAGATTGATGGCGCTTCTTTTGACTGTACTATCCGATGTAGAATCAAGCTCTGCCTGAATCCCTCTTCCAATATTCTCTACACAACTGTCGTCATCGTCCCCGCTCTCGCAAAGTCGATCTCACAGTCCAGATTTTCCCCGTTCAGGAACCGTTCCATGTCATCAAGCACATAGCTGGTAACTGCGTACCTTCTGTCTGCCGTAGGCCCCGCTGCGTGAGGCATCAAAAGGACTCTCTCGCAATCCCGAAGCGGAGAATCCATGGGAAGCGGCTCTGTTTCATATACGTCAAGCGCCGCCCATACCGATCTCTCCTTCAGCACAGAGACCAGCGCCTCCTCATCGATCAGCGCACCGCGTGCCGTATTGACCAGCAGCGCGCCGTCTTTCATGCTGTTTAGCAGCTCTGCCCCTATGCTGTGCTTCGTCCTCATTGTCAGACTGTTGTGGAGCGAGACGATATCACAGGTTCGGAAGATTTCTTCCGCTGACGCCGCCTCAATTCCCGCCGCCGCAAGTTCTTCCTCAGAAATATGACGGGATGAAACCAGGATCCTGCATCCGAAGGGCTTTAGAAACTTCACGAGATACTCCGCGATCATCCCATATCCCACCAGACCCACGCTGCGGCCCAAAAGTCCTCTCGTTCCGATGAGGGAAGGCCATTCACCGGCCGCCATGCGGGCCTCATACTCTCCAATTTTCCTCAGGGAACAGAGCATATAAGTGAGAACTCCTTCTGCCACACTCTCCGCGAAGACCCGGTTGCCGCTGCAGACCCGGATCCCCCTCTCAAATGCCGCGTCTCCCACCATGGGACGCACGGATCCGCCGATATGGGCGATCAGCTTCAGTTTGTCCGCATATTTCAATGTCTTCTCATAAAAAGGCGTATTTCCCCAGCCGCTGATACAGATATCGACTCCGCTCAGTTTTTCTGCCAGTTCTTCTTCGCTGAACTGCTCCGTATTCGTATTCCACTCCACACAGCCCAATTGCTCCAGACGTGCACTCAGCGCCTCCGAAAAAAAGCTGTCCCGCATCTCTCCGGCCGGTATAGAGACCAGGATTTTTATTGGTTTTAATTTGTCTCTCACGGCGTCTCTCTCCTTTCTATCCGAAACCGGTACCGCTGGCTGTTCTCCCCACCTGCAATTTCTATCTTACCATCTCCGTCCCGCCGTATCACCACTTTTCTCATTTCCTCATTTTCATACCGAAAAGAAGTAAAGTCGTCTTCATACAGGGTATACTCCCCCTCTTTCCAGCCATAGGAACGAATCGTCATCTCAAACACCGTATCTTCTCTGACGCAGAGAACCGGTTCTGCCGTGGGAACTATGGCGCCGTCTCTCACAAATACGGGAATCTCCTCCTCCTTTGCCTGTACGGTAAATCTCCGGCCGCCCTCATAGGGCTGACCATCAAAAAAGCCATACCACAGCCCGCCAGGCAGATATACCTCTCTCGAATCTCCATCTTCCAGAGTCAGCGGACACACCAGAAGGTCCTTTCCAAAGAAATACTGATCATCAATGTTACGTGCCTCATAATCCTCCGGGTCCTCAATCGCCATGGCCCGGACAGGCGGTATTCCAAGCTCATGATATTCCGCAAAAGCGCTGTATAAGTACGGAAGCAGTGACATTCGCAGCTCGAACAGCTTCCGGCAGGCAGCCATGTAAAACCCCCGTTCTTCCATCGCCTCATTTTGCAGATTCTTCTCTATACAGACCTGTTCCCACGGCGGATTCGGGATTCTCCAGCAGTTTAATAACGCCTGGGGAGAAAATACGATCGTCTCGATTCTTCTTAACAGATCTTTTCCATTTGCACAGTCCCTCACCTCGGGTGCCCACAGCATCCCTGAAAAAGAGGCAGTAACCATTCCTCTGATAAATTCCCGGTGTCCGTATAAATCAGAATACAGGACAAACGGAAGCGGTGCCGCGAGCGCCCCGGAAGAGCGGACGGAAGACAGTGTCCGGATGCCTCTGTTCTTAAACGCCCGGAAAATCAGTTCCTGATACAGCACCCCTACCGCATTGTGCATCTGTTCCCCATCCATGCCGGAAGGAAATTTTGTGGAATCCGGGAAGGACCAGTTAGAGGGATTAAAATCCGAATTATCACATTCGTCCAGCTTAAATCCGGCTATTCCATTTCGGATAAACTGCTCTTCGTGCCAGCCTGCAAATATATTCTGTGCCTCTTCCGTCGCAAAATCCGGCACCAGACCGTTCCATACCTCATAATTCCCGCTGTAATCCAGCAGCTTCTCATAAAACGGCGCAGCCGGATAGACAAAAATATGTTCCCAGAGATTCACATGATATCCATCCCGGTTTAAGGTGTCCACCATTTCCTGGTGATTGGGAAAGAGATATCCCCACTCATACGTGCAGGAATACGAGTGCGAGTGCCAGCCCGGTTCGATTCCAATTACATCTACTGGCATTTGATTCTCTCTGAAGCCCTTCGCCAGCTTCTTCACATGGTTCTCATCGCTGCCTCCGTACACCCGGTACCACATACCGAGCCCCCACATGGGCGGCAGACAGCCGCCTCCCGAAAACAGGTTGTACCGCATCACGGCTTCCTTCACGTTTCCTGCAAAGAAATACAGATCGATACCGCCCGCTGCCGGAATCTCAATGATGACCTTCCGTTCTTCCCTGGCCCGCTTGAACGCGTACAGCGCAGATTCACTGAATTCCTGATGCGGAATATTTACCTCCCGTTTCCCTGCAGATGCCCCTTTTTCCGTATTCGTCCCCATATAAAAGGTGGCGTACCGATATGTATCCACCAACAGCCCGTATCCCGCCGTCGAGACGTAAAACGGAGCCGGTGCATGGCTCTCTCCCGTATCCATCCTGGGATCAGAATTCACCTTAATGTACCGCTTTCTTCCTGCCGCATTGAGACTCAACAGCTGAAGCCCAAACCCATAGATGTCTTCATCCGTCTTCATGGGAAGCGTCACCGTAATCCCGCGCGCTGTCTGTTCAAACTGAATTTCCGTTTCTTCAAACGGCAGAGCTGCGGCACCGTCTTTCCTCCCATTTTCCAACCGTTTAAGCGCGCCGTCCGCCATCTTACTTTTCCTCATGGAAACGGGCGTAAATGGTTCCGGTTTCTGATACGTTATCTTATAAATGCCTTCCGCTATTTTTTCCATCTGCTTTTCCTCTCCTGTTACCACAGAAATACGTCCTGCCCCTTTAGCTTAAGCATTGCCTCTATAAAGAAATAATCTCCGTAAATAATGGGCATTTCATGATCCTTTTCATTATGATAGGAACCTGTGCATTTTGTCAGGAAGCAGTCGCTGTCCATACTGAAATCACAGTGTTCCCGGCATAATGCATGCAGAAGCTTAAGGGCGGCCCCCTCGTACAGTTCTTTTTCCAAGTCCCCCACTTCCTTTGCAATCTCCAGCAGGCCGCAGGCTGCGATGGCTGCGGCTGAATCGTCATACCATAAAGGTTCTGCAGGCTGCCTGAAATCTACCGGGATCAGGCCGTCTTCGGGAATATTGGCGATAAAATAATGGGCGATCCGCTTCGCGGTATCTAAGTACTCCTGTTTTCCGGTATGGCGGTAGCTCATGAGAAAGCCGTACAGTCCCCATGTCTGTCCCCTTGTCCAGGACGATCCCTGACCATATCCCTGGCCGCCGTAATCCCGCACCATTTCTCCTGTAAATGGATCGAATTCCACAATGTGCCGCACCGAACCATCCGGTCTCACAAACGTTTCCATAACCGTATCTGCGTGCATTTTGGCTATCTGCTCAAACCGGGGATCCTTTGTTTCTTCGCTGGCCCAGTACAGCAGCGGAATATTAAATAAACAGTCAATAATCGCCCAGCCCCTCGTATCATCCTGGCTGCCCGGAATGTCATTCCAGGCACGGATAAATTTCCCCACCGGATTGAAACGGCCTGCCAGGAGATTTGCAGCGTGCAGCCCCCGTCTCCTCGAATCCGGGTTTCCTGTCAGACGGTAATCCGCCACTGCGCTCGGCAGGAACATGAAGCCGACGTCATGATGCAGCCCGTAATAATCGCTGAAGCACCGGTCCAGCTTCTCCTCCGAAAGCCGGGCGATTTTTGCATACTTCTCATCTCCCGCCACATGGTACATCTGCCAGAGCATGCCCGCCCAGAATCCGTTGCACCACCAGTTTATTCCGTCATCCGCCGAAAAGGTCTGATCTTCCCTGCTTCTGTCATCATGAACACCATTTATGGCCGTGTAGGGTATCTTGTTCCTTGACCGCTCACTGACCAGATCCATCTTTTTCATCATTTTTTCTACTGCCTCATCAATCCAGGCGTTATCCTGCAGACTTATCATACTATTCTCTCCTGTTCTCATCCTGTTTTGCGGCTCCGGCCCAAAACCTCCGCCGGGAGTTCACCGCTTTTGTGTAACATTGGGTTCATCATTAAAATAGCAGAAGGAGGAGGAAAATGAAACTGCATTTTTTAACGATTGAGTACACTTTTTATACATCTTTTCCTTCATTCTTCACTGGTTACAGCTCACTGGCAGGCTCTAATGACGACGTTTGTCCTCCTATTGCGTTTTCCATCCTCCTAAAGTAAAATAAGGATATAGGAAGGAAAGGAAAACCGCCATGACAGAACCAAGTATTGAACAGATCAGAATTTTCAGGCTCCGCTCCCATCATCTGGATGCTGTGTACCCGAAATCGGAGGCAGACAGGCTGGCCGGCGCGTGCGGTATGCAGAATACGCCGCCCGGAGCATGGGAAACCGCCTTCTTTAACCGGGCGCCGGACTGTACCTTATCGGATATGGAACACCTGCTGTATGAACAGAAAACACTCCTGCAGGCATGGAGCTACCGGGGCACGCCGGTCGTGTTTCCGGTTTCGGAGAGCAGTGCTTTTCTGTCTGCGCTCATACCGGATGAACCGGAGCCATGGATTTATACGCAGGGAATCACTCTGGCCCTTGACTACCTGCAGATGGATTCTGACAGCCTGCTCGAAATGCTGAAACAGGTAATTCCACAGCTGGACGATCACGTCATCGTCAGCAAGAGCGCCCTCGATCAGACTCTGGCCGGGTGGATGACGCCTCTGATTCCCGTCCAAAAACGGGAGCTATGGAATCAGCCCTCCATGTACGGCAGCCCCGATATCCAGACTGTCGGCGGAGCCGTTGTCTCCTTTCTGCTTCGGCCGTGTGCGTTTCACGGGCTCGTTGTATTCGGAAAACGGGACGGGATCAGCCCGACGTTTACCTCATTTAAAAACTGGACAGGCAGCCCTCTCCCCCCGGATCGTGATGCTAAAAAGAAGCTGGTCCGAAAATACCTGCATTGCTATGGACCGGCGACCGCCGATATGTTTGCAAGCTGGCTGGGCTGCTCCGGCAAACAGGCGCGGCGTATGTGGAACACCATTTCAGAAGAATTGGAGCCTGTCACATTCTTCGGAAAAAAGGCATTTATCCTGTCAGAGGACAGGGAACGCCTCTTTGCTCCGGCCTCTTTTACCGGGAAGCACCCGGGAGATCTGCAGAGGAACCTCCTGCTGCTCGGAGGGCACGATCCTTACCTGGACCAGCGTGACCGCGCGGTTCTTCAACCCGATAAAACACTTCAGAAACAGATCTGGAAGCTTGTGACCAACCCCGGAGCAGTTGTATACCGCGGGGAGGTGATCGGAATCTGGACAACGAAAAAGAAGGCCAAAGGAATGGATATCAAAATGACCCTGTGGACCGATGCCGCCGGGAAAACGCCACTTCAGAATCTTGCAGAGGAATACGCAGCGTTCCGGCAGCAGGCGCTGATGAACCTGGAAATCGCTCAACTTTAGACCATGCCATAGAAATAACAACAGCCAACACAATTTTTTCAATCGAGTAGGAGGGAGTGATTAACTCCCGTCCTCTCACACCACCGTGCATACCGTTCGGTACACGGCGGTTTCAACAGTTGACGTGCACGGACTGATAGGCTGTGGCTAAATCATAATAGCCACTGTTTATCAGTCTTTCTTTTGTCATTGCCATATTTACCGCTACCGTTTGTGTGGTAAACCAATAGCCTCTTCGGCTGTTCCCTGCCTTCCATGCCAATTCTTTCGGCACTCCCATTTTCAGCAGGTTCTTCACCTTCGTTTTCGGTTTCTTCCATTGTTTCCATATACACATTCGGATTCTGTGATATAGCCATTGGTTCAGTCCCTCTATTCGGTTCTTCATATCTGCTACTCCATAATAATTCAGCCAGCCCCGCATATACACCTTTATCTTTTCTAACGATGGGCGTATGCTCTGAACAGACCTTCGGGAACTAAGGTCTTTCAGTTTTGACTTCATTTTCTTCCATGACTTCCCATGAACCCGGACATAAATGCCCTTTCCGTTCTTTCCCAATGTGAAGCCAGGGAACTTAAAATTTCGGATTGCAAATACACTTACTACACGGCTTTTCTTCTGGTTCACCTGCAATTTCAGCGTCCCTTCCAGATATTTCGTGCTTGTTTCCAGAAGTCTCTTTGCGGCTCTCTCACTTTTAGCTAACAATACTATATCATCTGCGTAACGTACAAAAGCCACTCCTCGTTTCTCGTACTCCTGGTCGAACTCGTTCAGATAGACATTTGCCAGCAGCGGGGATAGATTTCCTCCTTGCGGCGATCCTTCCTCTGTCTCCATGACTATACCGTTTTCCATGACACCACTCTTTAGGTATCTCTTTATCCATTGGATAACCCTTTCGTCCTTTACATCTCTGCGCAGGATATTTAATAGCATTTCTTGGTTCAGAGTATCAAAGTATTTCGACAGGTCCAATGCAACGGCATGGGTGTATCCCTGTTCTGCATACTCTTTTACCTTTAAAATGGCGTCCCTGGCGCTTCTTCCCGGCCGATACCCATAGCTGTTCTCCGAGAACAGCGCCTCATAGACTGGCATTAACTGCTGTCCTATGGCTTGCTGGAAGATACGGTCTTTCACGGTTGGAATGCCCAGCTTTCGCATTCCTCCCTCTGGCTTGGGAATCTCTACTCGTCTTACTGGGTCGGGGGTGTATTTTCCCCTTTTGATTCTCTCTATCAGTTCCTTTTGATTTTCCCTTAGGCAGTCACCTGTTTCCTCTACGGTCATTCCGTCGATTCCCGGCGCTCCCTTATTCGCCTTTACTCTCTTAAAAGCTCTGTTTAAGTTGTCCTTATTCAGTATCTTCTCTAAGAGTTCCGGCTGTGCACTGTCTCTTTCCTTCCATATCCGGCGGAAAGAACGGTGCGCTCTCACATACCCTTCACGTTCCGCGCTGTCTCTTTGTGAGCAGCTATCTTTGTTTTCTGTACCCAATGTTCTTTCCTCCTTTCCCGGTTGTACTAAAGACTCCTGTTGATTCGGTCCTTCATCTCTCGACTACTACGACCTCGGCTGACTTCTGTACGTTCAGCACTATCTCACGATAGTGGTTATCCCTTTCAGGACATTCCGCACAGACCTCCCCGGGTACCACACGTTTCTTTCTCTCCATCTATCTGCCACATTTACCATACATGATTCTGTGTAGTTATTGGGCTTTGACTTGTTGTGCAGTCTTACCCTCATGTATAGCCTGATGTGATTTCTGTTCGTCAGACCAGAGATTTGCCCATGGGTTAGTATGTTCCCCATATCCAGCATCCTTCAGATTCCACCTCACGATGGACACCCTTGCCTTCGGCTATATCCTTCCCACCACCGGGCGGATTCCGGACTTGCACCGGTTAGAAACGTGCGCCGCCGGGCGCACACATAAAACTCCGGGACTGAACAGCCGCTCAGTCCCGGAGTTTTCATAACCATCATTTATATCTCTCTTCCAATCCCAAACTTTCTAAAATGCCATTGCGGTACCTTTGTACATGCCGGTGACTCTTCCGAGTCTGCAAAATTCTTCACGCCCTCATACTGAGCCGGGCTGATCACATGCCGGTCCCCCTCCATGTGGTGATGCGGGCCGTAGCTGTTGAATGTACTTGGGACTATTTCCGCCGTAATCCTGTGTATTCCCACTGTAAGGCCGGTAATCACCCATGCCGGCCCCCAAATCACGCCATACTCTCTGTTATCCACCCATATTCTGGCGCAGTCCCCATGGATATGCCCCAGCTTTATCCTGCCGTCTTCACAGGCAGCCGCCATACATTCCACGGTTACCGCCGAACCACAGAACGGGAACCCCGCCGTCAGTAAATCATGGCAGGAGATATCACCCCCGATTTCCTCCAGATAAAATCCGCCATCCGTTATCATTTGACGGCCGTCTTTTTCTGTATACGGGCTACTGCATTTCACCAGGAAACTGCCCTCCAGAAAGACAAACGGTTCTTTTTCATCGTCCGGTCTGATGGAAATACATAGTTCCTTCCGCTCAAATGCCTCCCTCGCCGCATCATCCGGAATTCGGTAATACCAGCCGTTCTCGTCCCGGCGGGATACAGGTAAATCTCTGCCCATGACCCGGACGTTTTTAGCATTATCGAGCATCCTCACCTGCATTCCGCAGATTGGATTCTGCTGCCGAAGCGGAATTCTGCTGTCCTTATTTTCCAGAAGCAGCTGGTTGATCCCCACACGTACAACCTTCCAGGAAAATTCATCCTGCCGGTACAGAATACCACTGTCGTTTAATTCCCGAATCATCTGCTCCTTCTCCCAGAAGCAGCCCTGCCCCTCGATTACAATGTCATATCCCACATTCCCAATGTGAAGAACGCCGTGTTCCACATTTCCGTACGTTTCCACGATCCGCTCTTCCGTCACATCATACTGCATTCCCATCTCAAAGCATTGTTCTACAAATTCACTAAACACGGTGCTGATTCTCCCGCTCTCTGCTGGCGGAGTTCCGGCTCCGTTGTGTTCGTTGATCACCATGGCATCAGCCGGATTGAATGAGGCCATAACTCCCCGGGCCGGTGCCACGATCAGTATATGGTTGTGTCTGCCGACAATTCCGTTCCAGCGCTGCTTTAACCGTTCAAAGACCTTTGGAGCCGTCTCCCTCCAGGTGAGTCCCATCGGAATGTTTGGAGGCCAGTCCCTCACGGAGGCGCTGCTCCGGTTATACTGCCAGAGATGAAACACCATGTTATTGATTCCGCTTCCCGCCTGCCAGTCCACGTAATTTTCCAGATTTTCGGGACTTAAGCCCCAGCCGCTTCCTCCAAGAGCTTCCGCGAGTGATTCTCCATCGTAAAACTGCTTTGCCAGAGTGGAAGCAATTACCGGATAGTAGTGGTTGCCCGGATACCGTTCCAGCGCATCGACTGCCGGAACATTCACATTCTTCAAATTCCAGCAGACAGAACCACTGCACGAGGTTTGAAAGAACAGATTTTCTTCTGCCTTCAAATGAGCCGTATACCGTTTCCCGTACCGGACACACCAGTCGTTACAATTCTGATAAAATGATTCTGCCAGAAGATCAGTAAGAATCTGCCAGTAACGATACCTGAACTGATGGTATCCCTCCTTCTCCACAAAAAGGAGTTCCAGTTTTTCCATAACGTCCTCATGATAGAGCTTTTCATATCGCTCCCCCGCCTCCTCGCACCATGGAACGCCCCCATTTTTTATAGAAACGCCGTGCCCGTAGAGAAATCCCACCTCATCACTGAAAAATCCGGTCACGTAATCAAACGCTTCCGGACGCAGCCCCAGCCTGTACCCATCATAAACAGCCCCGACAAAATACTTCATCTCTTCTCTGTCAAAGGTATTAAACTGACGGACCTCATGCCACTCCACACGCCCGTTTTCATACTGCATCCACCGGCACCGGCTGTCCGGAAAATGTTCCAGCACTCTGCCGTCGGCCGATCCGGACGGCCATCCGTTTTCATCGTATATCCAGAACTGCAGGCTGATCTCCTTCGCGTATAAGATCAGCCGGGACAGAAGATCCAGATACGCCTCACTCATATACGCCGGAATCCCCGGATAATATCTGGGATGAAAGACCGTCCCGTGAAATCCCATTTCTTTCATAGCGGACAGCTGTCCCATCATTCGCTCCGGTTCCAGACGATCATTGACCGCCCAGAATGCCAGAAAATTAAGCTCATTTCTCATATCCGTTCCTCACTTTGCTGCATATTTTACTGTCTGTCTTTCCCTTGTGTAATTCTGCCCCCATAGCAGATTCAGTCCAAATCATAAATCTCTTCCTTCAGACATCTGCATCCTTCCACCAGATACTTCGGCCGTTCATCCTCATGCACCGTGGAAACCATCACCTGCGCCAGAATGAGATTCTTCACATTCCGGATATCCAGATGGGTGGTCCGGCTCCAGTCCGGATAATAGTTTTCACTCACTGCGGCTTCCGTTTTGCCTGCATCCGTCCAGATATCCGATTTATTACCCGCTGCATAGCTGGTCTTATTCTTTGACTTATGGTCCGCCTTATACTCTGTCTTATACTCCGCCATATAGTCCGGTACTTCCGGATATCCCTCCGGGATATCAGCCAGCCGCACTCCTCCGATCGCCGTATAGTCGATATTCTGGAACACCAGATTTTCAATCGGATGATCCTTATTTGCATCCACCCGGATTCCTCCGAATTCCGGTCTCCCCATGACATCGTCCTGGAAACGGTAATGAATCTTTTCCATTTCTTCGTCATCCCTTGCAATCAGCCCGGAAATGGTTACCCGCTTAAGTGTTCCGATTTCCGGCATTTCCTTCAGTTCCACGGAGGAACCGATTTCCTCCATTCGGTTGTTCAGCAGGATGAAGACAGGTCTGCTCACATTGTGCATGGTGTTTCCCTGAATGCAGATATCCGAGATATTTCCGCCCTCGGTGCACTCGATCTTAATCCCCTCCCGCCATACATTCTGGAAGGTACAGCCGGAGACCGTCACATTTCTGATATCCCCGATGGATTTGAGGCCGATCCTGATTCCCGCACAGATGGAGGTAAAATGGCAGTCCGAAATATGGACGTTTTCCACGGGGTACTCCCTGCTGCCCGCCTGAAGGCAGAGATTGTCATCCGTACCGGATATCCTGCACCGTGCCACAAAGACATTTCTGCATCCGTCGAAATCGAGGCCGTCTCCATTGTATCTCTTGTCGTTGCAGATCTCCAAATCTTCCACCCAGATGTTTTCACTGTCCAGAAATGCGGTTGTCCATGCCGCGGCCTGATGAAGCTTTATCCCCTTCAGCTTCACATTGCGGCATCTTAAGAAACGAATCATCATGGGGCGGTAAATACTTCCTTCATTCGGAAAACATTCCGCATTTCCGTCGATAGTCCCCTCCCCCATGATTCCGAAATTCTCCGCCTCCTCCGCGTAGATAAAACAGCGGTCCATGTCATGCTCGTTGACATAGCGGTTGTAATGAGTGTCCGTCCCATACGCGGCAATGGAACCGCTTGCTGTCAGCTTTGCCGACGCCGTCACAATCAAATAGACGCCCGACTTCATATACAATGTTCCGGAGATGAATTCGCCCTTTTCCAGCAGAACGTACCCGCCGCCTTTCTGGCTGCACCGATCGATTGCCGCCTGAATCGCTTCCGTGTCCAGACTCTTTCCGTTTCCCGCCGCGCCAAAATCTTTTACTGAATAAAATGTTTCCATATCATCTCTCCTTTGACTGTCTTCTCTCTTTTTACTGTCAGTATAAGCCCTATCCTGAAAAATTGAGTGCCGCTTTTTTTAGGTTTCCATGCACATTTTTCAGGAGTCTTCCTGTTTCTTTCTGTTACAAAAACTAATCCTGGCAGCCATCCCCTGTTTTTATACTTTCATCCTCCCCAATCTTCTTTTATAATGAAACTGGCAGTACGAACATCATTTTATGAAAGCGGGGTATCATTATGACTTACTCTTACAAACATTTTTTTCGGCAGTTCTATGAATCCGCCCCTCCCAAATACGCCTGCACCGCATCGGATGCCCCTTCCTTTTTAATCTGGAAGGACAAATCCAGAGACCGTCTCAGGGAATTGCTGGGTCTTTCACGTCTGGAACAGTTTGTCGCCGATTCTGCTCCGTACAGCAGGGAACCGGAGCTTTTAAGCACCTTCCATGAGGACGGATATACCCGGTATAAACTGAGCATCCAGACGCTTCCTGAGGTTTTCATGCCTTTTTACATGCTGGTACCAGACAGACTTTCGAATTCCCGTCCTCACAAGGCCATGATCGCCATTCCTGCCCACGGCGCCAGCAAGGAAAGTGTGGCCGGTGTTCTCACTTCTCCCGGAGTCAGGGAAAAACTGGAGGCTGCTCCCAAAGAGAGTTACGGCCTTCAGCTGGTCAAAAACGGCTATACTGTATTCTGTCCGGATCCGCCGGGATATGGGGAGCGCTTAGAGCCGGTCTCCATGGAAGATCGTGCCTTCCTCGGTGATACCCCGCCGAAGCCTCTTGGCTCTTCCTGTAAAAATCTGACCATAACCGCGGAAGCCCTGGGACTTACCTTTGCCGGTCTCGTCCTGTGGGATCTGATGAGGCTCGTCGATTATATAGAGACACTTCCCACGATTAATTCAGAGAGTCTGGGCTGCTGTGGTTTTTCCGGGGGCGGCCTCTATACCATGTGGCTTGCCGCCATGGACGACCGAATCCGCCTTGCAGTGATCAGCGGTTACTTACACAGCGCAAAAGAAAGTATACTGGAAACCCATTTATGTCCCTGTAATTTCGTTCCCGGACTGTGGCGTGATTTTGACCTGTGTGACATCGCCTCTCTCATCGCTCCCCGGCCCGCGTTCTATGAAAATGGTCTTCGGGATGTGCTGAACGGACCAAAAGGTATTGATGATCCCGTCAGCCAGTTCCAGAAAATCCAGAGAATCTACTCCCTGTTCGGCAAAGCCGGCTATGTGCGCCACCGCACTTTCGACGGACCGCATATGTGGTACGGACTGGGATATGATTTTACAGACGAATGCCTTTCTTCTTCTCTGCAGTAAAATGGCGGAAGCGTTAAACCGGACAATCACTGATCGTCCCCGTTTCGCTTCCGCCATTTATCTGTGTTTCCGTTTTGCCCGCGGCTTACTTCCCAATCATTTTATCTGCTTCCGCCTGCATGAATTCCAGGATCTTATCGAGTCCTGCTGCCTTCTGGTTCTCGATATACTTATTAATGGCCGCATCCACATCATTGTTTTCCACAATGCCTGCCAGGAGCAGCTTGCCCTGCTCGTCGTACAACTGGTCTCTCTGTGCCAGCTCTGTCTTGATGCTGCTGGTGTCAGGGTTAAATCCTGTCAGCGGAGATACGACAAGGCTGTCCTTTTCAAGCCATTCATTTTCCATCTCCAGCGCCTTTGGTGTGATCAATCCTGACGGCTTATCAAACTGGCCTCTGACAAACGGCCAGCAGAACCATCCGAGGAATGTAGAATTTGTTGCCTCCTGTCCTTCCGGATACTGGATGGAACCGTCTTCGCCCTTAACGTACGTTTCCCCTTCAATTCCATACATGAACAAATCATATGTAGCCTCATCCGTGTTTAACAGTTCCAGGAGCATCAGAAGACGTTCCGGGTTGGCCGCATTTTTATTCACTGCAAACGCATTGTTTAACGGAGAATCATAGCGGTACTTTCCGTCCGTATAAAGTTCCGCATACCCTAATTCTGCATTCGGAATGTTAAATACAACTCCCTGCGTGGCAGTCTCATGAAGCCCTACCTTCGCAAATGTCTTGCCGTTCTCAAACATCTTCGTATCGGTCTCAGAAAGTTCATTTTTCGATACGATGCCTTCGTTATACCACTTATTCATCCAGGTGACTGCCTCTTTAAACATTGGCGTCTCCTCCACAGCCTCCAGCACCGGCTTTTCGCTGTTCAAATCAAATGTCAGAGTGTGGTAATTCATGTTGTCCATTTCATATTTTGCATGGAGAATCGCCAGCACATCGCTGTATGTATTGCCTCTCGGAAACCCCGATTCGAATATTGTGATATCCGGAACCTTTGCCTTGGCATCTGTCAGCATGGCGTCCAGATCCTCGATCGTCTCAAGTTTGGAGGTATCGACTCCGTACTGATCCGCCAGGTCCTTCCGATAAAGAAGGATGGCTTTGGAGCTCTTCTTTTTCGTCCACGGCATAGCCACCAACTGACCGTCGATGCTGCATGCGGTCATGGAACCATTTTCCTGATACGTCGCATAGAGTGACGGCGCATACTGCTGCATGAAATCATTTAACGGCATCAGACCGCCCTTGTTGGACATCTTATTATAGAGCATCCAGTCAGAAACATACATTCCGTCAAAATCATCTCCGCCTGCAACCAGGGATATCATCTTATCCTCGTAATCGCCAAACGGTACGTAATTGAACTCTATCTTCTCAATATTCAATTTGTCTTTATACGTTTCACAGAATTTTGCCAGCACCTCATCCTGTGCCTGATACTTATCGCTGCAGGACCACAGTTTCAGTGTCACCGGTTTTAACTCCGCAGAAGCCTCTCCCGCCTCTGTCTTTGCCGCGGTGCTTCCCTGTGTCTCCTGTGTTTTGGACCCGCATCCCGCAAGTCCCGTCATGCACAGCGCAGCGGCCAGTGCAATCGATAATGCTTTTGTACCTGTTCTTTTTTTCATTGTACCTCTCTCCTTTTGATTATTATATATTTTTTTGTTGCGCATTGCAAAAACATCTGTATCCTTTTGCGGTGATGCTCCTGACGGAGGCATCACCCTTTAACAGCCCCTACCATAATACCTTTTACAAAGTACTTCTGTACAAACGGATAGACCAGAATAATGGGACCGATCGTGGCGATACAGGTCGCCATCTTGATTCCCTCCGACGGAATACTCCCCGCCGCCTGTGTAATCGCGTTGACATTGGATGAAGAACTCAAAAACTGGATATTGGAGGTAATCGTCCGGAGGAGCAGCTGCAGCGGCTGTAAATCCGTATTGTCGATCAGCATGATCCCCAGCCACCAGTCATTCCAATAGTTCAGGCTGATAAATAAGCTGATTGTGGCGATAACCGGTTTCGCCAGCGGCAGAATGATCTGGAAGAAAATCCGGTATTCTGACGCTCCGTCGATTTTCGCAGACTCCACCAGTTCAGCAGGAATGCTCCGATAGTAGTTTCTTGTCAGGAAAATATACCAGGCGTTGGCCAGATACGGCAGAATCAGGGCCCATACGGAATCTTTCAAGTGAAGCATATTCCGGCAGACGATAAACCACGGTACCATTCCTCCGTTAAACAGCATGGTAAACAGTACAAAGAAATTAAGAGCCCTGTGATACTTCACGCGATCCTGTGAGATGGGGTATGCCGCCAGTGTAATCACCGCAACACTTAAAACCGTTCCCACCACAGTGACAAAAATTGAAATTTTATATCCATTTAATATTCTTCCCGCGTCCGCCAGAAGGATCTTATATGCCGTGAAATCGATCCGCCTCGGAATCAGGGAATACCCGTATGATATGATATCGGCCTCCGGCGTCAGCGAGCTGACCAGCACCAGCCAGAACGGCACGATACAGATGAGTGCGCTGACCGCCAGCAGGATACTGATAGGGAAATTTTTCCATGACAGCTTTTTTCCTTGTTTCATTATTTTTTCCTCCCTTGCTATGTGCACTTAGCGCCTGTCTTTTAGGCGCTTACCTGCGATGCATGTCATCTCCACTTGGCGAGGTTTTCCACAAACCTGGCGGAGTGGCTCAAAACAACGCTCCGTCAGGATTGTGTTTTCTCGCCAGACGGTTCATAAAAAGCAGGATTGCCGTGGACAGCACCGACTGGTAAAGACCAGCAGCCGATGACATTCCCACGTCTCCGTTAAGCCTTAAATTACGGTAGATAAACGTATCCAGCACATCTGTAGTAGAATAGAGTTGTGCGTTATTTCCGATCATGGAATAAAACATTCCAAAATCTGCATTCATAATCTTACCGCAGTTCAGCAGAAGAAGGGTAATCGCTGTCGGTGCCAGAACCGGCAGGCTGATACTCTTAATCTGCTGCCATCTCGACGCCCCGTCAATCTTCGCCGCTTCGTAGTAGGTCGTATCAATCCCCCCAAGCGCCGCTATGTACATGATCATGCCGTACCCTGTCATCTTCCATACCCGGAACACCACCAGTATCACGATCCACATCTTCGGATTCTCATACCAGTTCATTGCCTCCATCCCGAATACCTTCAGCAGTGTGTTCAGACTTCCATGCTCATAATTGAATAAGTTGTAGGAAAACAGCCCTACCACGATCCAGGATATGAAATAGGGAAGAAATATCCCAAACTGTACGGCAGATTTAAATTTCTTCATCCTCAGTTCATGAAACATCAGTGCAAATCCCAGTTCAAATACCAGTCCAAATACAATAAACAGCAGATTTAACATGATCGTATTCCATGTGGCCCTTGTCGCTGATCCCGACGAAAACAGGTATTCAAAATTTTTCGTCAACGGTGAAATCCAGGGGCTTCCGAATATTCCGTCTGCAAAGTTAAAATCCTTAAACGCCGTTACCATACCAAACATTGGCAGATAATTAAACAGGATTAAAACTGCGGCGGCTGGAAGAAACATGCTGTACAGAGCCCTGTTCTTATAAAGTTCTTTAAAAAATCCCTTTCCTTTCATATCACTTTTTTACTCCTTTCCTGCTCCCTGCATGATTTCACTATACGCTTCCAGGCACGCCTCCGTAAACTGCGAATACTCCGTAACAGCTTTAAAAAGCGGGGTTTTCAGACTTTAAAATCTAACACTTTACTCTCATTTCCAGGGATCCACCCTCATGGCGATTGATTCTAAGGCCGCTTTTCGCTATACTGAATACAGAGTCCGGTAATCCGGACTCCCGTGTCTAAAAAACACTCTTGGGAAATGGTATGCTCAGAGAACTATTACGATTGGGGTAAAAAGAGATATGATGAAGAAATTGATTGGTGGCCAGAATTATTTCAGAAAGATGCTCAGCACGTGCCTGCTGGTCATCTCCGTCACAATTTTCATCCTGACGGTATTTTTTTATCAGAGATACGCGGATTCTCTCTCTAAAAATCTGTACGACGGTCAGGAAAAGAATCTGGAAAAGAGCGCCCGCACCATGAACGATCTGGTCAGTGAGATCTCACAGCTCTACAACACGGTCATCCTGGATTCCAGAGTCGTCGGTTTCAGTTCACTGAAGGAATTCGATCCGGCGGAGAATTACGCTACGTATCTGATTGTAAAAAAATTCTACAACATCAATCCATACGTAAACTCCCTTTATATTTACAACGCCATGGCAGACGACGCCATAACCTGCGGCTCCTACCGTTTCGACCTCGATTACTGCTGGGAGTATTTAAAAGAGGCAAAGAAGGCTTCCATCTTCCCTTCCCCTCTGACCGGAACACCGGAGGAGGTCCTGACCTTCGCCTATCCGGTCTATGCGGATAATTTTGATGAGCTGAGCGGAGGCATCTTTATCAATCTGGATATGGAAAAGCTGTCGGAACACGTGCTGGGAACCGGCTCCCAGGCAGGTATGGTTCTGGGGGATAATGGTATGATTCTGCTCTCCGACTTGACGGAAGATTTTACCTCAGATCCGGAAGCCTGCGAGGCGTTTCTCGTCTGGCCCAGTCTGACAGAGGGCGAATCCGCCAGCAGCTTAAGAACCTTTCACGGAGACGATTATTTATGCGCCTTTTACAAGGATCCCGCCCGGAATTTTACCTTTTTAAGCGGTGTCCCGTACAGTGAAATCGTCGGCCCCATGAAGGCTCTGAGAAACTTGTCTCTGGCCGTGGCGGCCGCGATCTTCCTGACCGCCATTCTGCTGCAGTATATCATTACAAAACGGCTCTACCGGCCTTTGGAGGCAATTACCGAAGAGTTCCGGGATTCCAAGTACGCCGGCGGCTCGGACATGGATGAATTCACCCTGATCCGCCACGTCTATGAAAATGCCATCGATGAAATCAGGGAGCTGGAGGAGGAACATGCATTCTATCAGCCCCGCATGAAATCGGACTTAATCCGCGGTCTGGTTCTGGGGAACCGCGATATCGCACAGACGAAGGAGCTTCTGGAAAAGAACGGCTGGGAGATTCCCTTTGAAGGGATGTTTTTGGCCTGCTTTTTCATAGAGAACAGTGACAGCAGCGATGTTCTGGCTCCCATTGTACAGACCAGGATCAGCCAGCATCTTCACGAAACCTTAAGCCCCCACTTCTACACAGAATGCGTTCCCGTCGCCTCTGACCAGGTCATCTGTCTGATTAATACCATAGAGGACATTCCCATCACCTTCGATGAACTGGTACGGCTTTTGGAGGCGGCTAAGGACGAACTTCTTACAGACAACCATCTGGTTTTAACTATCAGTCTCGATGGCGTAACCAGTGGAATAGAGGATTTAAACCGTGTGTACCGGCGCGTATTGGAGCTCAAGAATTACCGTTTCGTGCTGGGTACCAATCAGATTATCTATCCGGGGCGCGTGATGGAACTGATGCCGGAATACATGACGTATCCCGATAAGCTGGCCGATGAGATTCTTGCCTGCATGCTGCACGGAAAACAGGAGGAATTCACGGAAAATGTTCAGGAGTTTCTTTCTATTTTAAAGCAGTATTCTTATCAGCCTGCCTCCCTGCTGTTTAACCGGCTGTACTTAGACCTCCTGTTCCAGATGCAGAAATTAAACGCCCCCGGCAAGGACTCCTATTTATCTGCCGAGACGCTCCACACTCCCGCCACTCTGACCGAAGGAGCCGGCGTCCTCTTAACCATCTTTGAATGGTATCAGGAACGGAAGGCCGCAGCCGAACAGTTAAAGGACAACAAGCATTTTGAACGGATTGAGGAAAGCAGAAAGTACATTGAAGCGCACTATAATGATTACAACTTAAGCGCGGGAATGGTAGCCGAGTACTTAGGCTATTCCACCAATTACTTTTCCAGAATCTTTAAGTCCATCACCGGCTTTTATATCAACGACTACATACGTCAGATCCGCATCGTTAAGGCTCAGGAGCTTCTGATGAACAGCGATATGACCATCACCACCATCGCCGAGGCAACCGGATTCTCCAATCCGAACTACTTTTATTCCATATTCAAAAAAGAGACAGGACTGACGCCGGCCGCATATAGAAATGCGGGGCAGAGGATAGTCTGATGGTTTCCTTCGGAAATAACCGCAGGAGGACATGCAACAGGAATACACTTGAAGTGTTGACATTAATGCTGTTGATCTTTGCCGCACTGACTTATATAGAAAATCCTCATAACTATAAATTATGCACCGGGTACTTGTTTTTTCAAGTACCCTTTTATATTTTTCTCAATCAGATTCAGAAAATATTACCCTTCACTCCGCGTTTCAACCGTCTTTCACCCGTTTCCGGTAATTGGAAGGCGTCTCTCCATATATTCTGGAAAACAGTTCCGAAAAAGACCTGCTGTCCCTAAACCCCACATCCGCCGCTATTTCCGCAGTTTTTTTATCGGTGGATACCAGCAGATCAATCGCATGCTTCATCCTTACCTTATTCAAATAATCCTTGAAGTTCTCACCGGAATTTTTCTTAAAAAAGCTGCTGAAATAGTAAGGATTCATATGTATTTCTCCGGCCAGCACCTCCAGCGTCAGGTTCTCGCTGTAATGCTTCTCTATATACTCCCTGGCATGGATAATGTCCTTTTTTTCACTGCTCACAACCGCTCTTTTTATCCGGTCCTTATACTCCTTAAAGTATCCTTCGAACAGATCCGTGAGGCTCTCATAAGACTCGCTCTGTCTTGCCTGCTCCAGGATATCCTTGAACGCCACAGGCATTCCGTCAATTCCCATGGTTTCAAACCGTTCCTCTATAATACGAATCGTACTTCCATAGTGGAAACAGGCGTCATCTCTTCGCCCCTCCGAGATTAAGCACACCAGACGGCGGAAACGGACGGCCGCGTCCCCAAACGCCTTTTCGTCCTGGGCTACCATCCCTTCGATCAGCTGTTTTCTCACCTCCCGGATCTCCTCCAGCGCAGCGGGCTTCTTAAACACCGGTTCTCCCACGCGCAGAACCGGCACCTGAAGCTGACTGCTGAAATAGAAATATCCCAGCATGGAAAGGCACTCTTCATACGCCTTCGGAATTTCTCCCATAGAGTCGGCCGGATTACCCACGATAAATCCAAGGCGGCAGTGGAGCTGTGCCTGAGCCTCCTCCATGATGGAACAGAGGACCATTCCCGTCACCTCCTGCTCCGGATTCTTAAACACCATGACAATATGGCCATTCTTTAAGAATACAATCCCCATCTGCCGCTGTTCCAGATACTGCTCCAGAAAACTCACGACCGAAAACTGAATCAGCCTGCGCTCCTGCTTTCCGGTCTGTTCCCCGTATAGAATTTCCGTCAGAACCGGAAGATATCTGCACTCCTCCATCTCCACCAGCTTATCATACGCTGCTGCCGTCCCCACTTCCTCACGATCCTCCAGGCTCTCCCCACCGCTGCCCTCGCCATCCGGTTCCTGTTTCAGCATGGTAATGCATTTCTCCAGCGTCTCCACCAGTTCTTCCCGAATCACCGGCTTCAGCAGATAATTCACAGCGCCGTATGTCAAAGCATCCTTTGCATACTGGAAATCCTGAAATCCGCTGACAAATATCACCTTTGTCTCAATTCCCAGTGCCTTCAGTTCTTTCAGGATTTCAATCCCCGTCTTTTTCGGCATATAGATATCGAGAAGCGCAATATCCGGTTTCTCCGTGAGAATTCCGTCAAAGGCGGCCTTCCCGTCTTCGTATTCCCCCACAATCTCAATGCCAAGGCGGCTAAAGTCCACAAGCTTCTGAATTCCCTTTATGATCACGGGCTCATCGTCCGCCAGAATCATTTTTATCATTCCGTTTCTCCCCCTTCCCTCCATGGCATAACAATCCGAACCATGGTTCCGACTCCAGGTGTGCTGGTGATTTCTATTCCATATGCCTCTCCATACAGATACCGGATACGGTCATGCACATTTTTCAGGCCAATGCTCTGCCAGTTGTGCTCATTTTTGATACCCGGCTCACTTCCCTCCAGAAGCAGCTTCAGCTGCTCCAGTTCCCCGGTACTCATACCGACGCCATTGTCCATAACCGAGATTTCCATACGGTTTTCCACATGATCCGCCTCAATCATCACATGACCGGACCCAGCCTTCGGTTTCATTCCATGGACATACGCATTCTCCACAATCGGCTGAAGTATCAGCTTGGGAACGCGTCGTTCGCTGAGCCCGTTTAAATCTGCAGTAAAATGAACCTTTCCCTTGATCCGGCAGTTTAACAGATATACATACTGCCGTGTTATCTCCACCTCTTTTTCCAGCGGCACCATGTCCTGCATAGGGCCTATCATATAATGAATCTGGCTGGACAGTGCCTCTATCATCTCCGAAACCACGGTATCATCCTTGTCCAGTGCCGTCATCCGTATAATTTCCAGCGTATTGTATAAAAAATGAGGATAAATCTGAGATTTCAATGCCGTCATCTCTGCTTCCGCCTGTTTCATATGTGCAACATAAGACTGATTGATATAGCTCTCCAGCTCCTTCGACATCTGGTTAAATCTCCTGGACAGCACCCCGATCTCATCGCCGGAGGTTACAGGCAGACGAACCTGGAAATTACCTGTCTCAATCTCCGACATCTGTTCCATCATATTACGTATCGGCTTTGTCAGGCGCCTGGAAAACCACACGGAACCACACAGCAGCGCAGCCAGAGAGGCGCCGATAAATACGTACATCATTTTCTGCATACGCCTGATTTTTTCGTAGGCCGTGGCCGTTTTCATTGTAATAATAACCCTGAGTCCACTGGCGTTATAGTCGGTATCCACGACGAACTCCTCCTTCGTCTCCTCGAACCGGATGCCCTCCTCATCCAGATTTCTGCCGATCACAGACTTATCACTGCTGTAATAACAGTTATTATCCCTGTCGCAGACATAGACCTGGTCCTTCGCGTTTAAATTCAGGTTTTTAAACACTGCCTCCATGCGTTCTAAATCCACATCGATAAACAGTGTTCCCACATACTTATAATTTCCCACAGTCCCTGTTAAATCAAAGTAATTCCTGGCCAGGGTAAAGACCCAGGAATCCTGCATACGGAAATAATCATTTTTATGTGTCAGAATCAGCATCAGATTCTTACTGCTCTTATCCAGCCCGTCAAGCCCCATCCTGGCGTCAAACACCGCCTCCTCCTCAGACGGTATATTCCGCCGCGACCGGTGAAAGGCCAGCTTTTCCCCCCGAAGACCGTTCCCGACAAAATGTGCTCCGGAAATATAGCTGTCCACCGCCTGGACATTCCCCAGGAACACCATCATACTTTTATACCGGTTCGCCTCCATAGTTTCCGGTTCTTCTCCAATTCCATAGATAATCTGTCTCAGATTATCATACGACATATAATTAAACTGAAACTCCCCCTCACTGGAATAATTATAATAATAAGGCATCTTCGACACCCCGTTATAGTTCTCCATCATATCGTCCAGCGACTCACTCACATAAGATGCCGCCTGAACGTAATTACTCCTCAGCGAATTGCCATACTCCTTAAACATCCGGTTTACGATCACCGTCGAAAGAAAAAGCATGGGAATTAACCCCAGCAGAATAATAACCAGGCAGAACTTCTGATATAAACTCAAATTCCTTTTCCAACGCTTCTTCATACCTGTCTCCTCCCATTCTCCCCAAAAACTTTTATCTATTATACCACACCTCCCTTTTTTCCTCAATTTCCGCCGCCGTCTTCCGCCCTTCTCTCCTCCCACCGCCAGGACACAAACCTAATGCCTGCGTAAAAACCCGGGGACGGCAGGAGCAGAAGAATTCAGCATCTTCCGCTCCTGCCGTCCCCGGGCTCTCCGCAGGCGTTGGGGCGTACCCCCTTGTCACCCTATCCCTTCGCCGCTCCCGCCGTAATTCCTTTCACGAAATACTTCTGCAGCAGTACGAATATGATGAGTGCCGGAACGATGGAGCAGACGGTTCCTGCAAACACGATATCCCATCTGGCTGTATACTGGCCTACAAAGGAATACACCTCGACGGTAATTGTCTTTGCCCGGTCGGAAGGAAGAACGAGATACGGCATCAGGAAGTCATTCCAGATTCCCAGACCGTTTAACACCACCATAGAAGCCGTACACGGTCCAAGAAGCGGAAACGTCACTCTCCAGAAGGTCTGAAACGGGTTGCAGCCGTCGATCTGAGCGGCTTCCTCGATCTCCAGCGGAACGCCATTTAAAAAGCTGCAGTAAAGCAGGGAACCGAAGGCCACCGATCCGGATATGTAACAGGCGACAGGGCCTGCCAGGTTCCCGAACAGTCCGAACATCTTCATTTCCTTAAACAGCGGAAACATATAAAGATGAAAGGGAATCATCATGCCCGCCAGGAAATACGTGTAGATGAGTCTCGTCGTCCTGGTTTTTCTCCTCTCCATGGCATAGGCCGCCATGGGAACGATAAAAACGATCAGAACCTCCGACACCAGCGTCAGCACAATGCTGTGAAAAATAGCCGTCACAAAATCCGACTGTGCAAATAAATCCTGAAAGTTTTTTAAATACAGCGATGCAGGCAGTGACATGGGATTTTTGAGAATGTCACCATTGCTTTTAAATGCAGAGATTATTGCAAAAAACACGGGTGCCAGAAACAAGACTGCCAAAAAGACAGTCACTGCAAACAGGAGGCCGCTGCCCGGGCGGATTCTTCGTTTGCTGGCTTTCATTCCTGCTGTTTTCATTATAGCTGCACCTCCCTGCGTTTTAAGATACTCTGCTGAACCGCATTGAGAATCAGAATAATAAACAGAAGCACGATGCCAACTGCCGTTCCAAATCCCTGTCTGCCCTCGTTGAAGCCTACCTTATAGAGCAGGTATACGATCGTCTCTGTCGTAAATCCGGGACCGCCGTCCGTCATAACAGAAATCTGATCAAACACCTTCAGTCCATTGATTAAGGAAAGCGTTAAATTGATGGTAAACGCTCCGGATATCAGAGGCAGCGTAATCGCCTTAAACCGTTGAATTGGCGACGCTCCGTCAATGGCCGCCGCTTCTACCACATCCGTAGGAACGCTCTGGAGCGAAGCCAGATAAATAATCATGTAATAACCGGCGCCCTTCCAGATCAGCACCACACCTACCATGATAAGAGCCAGCTTCGGATTTCCCAGCCAGTCCTGACAGGCCTCTCCCATACCGATGGAGCGGAAAATGGAATTGATTGCTCCAAAATTATAGTTGTACATAATTTTCCAGATAAACCCTGATACGATACCGCTAATCAGTACCGGGACGTAAAAAGCGCTCCGGAAGAAATTCTTCCCCCATTTTACGTTATCCACAATTAAGGCAAGAATCAGTGCCATGCTGTTTTCCAGAATCGATATGAATGCGGTCAGTATCACCGTATTCCTGAGAGCATTTCCAAAGCGGGCGCTGGTGAATATTTCTTTATAATTTGCCAGCCCTACAAACTTGACGACCGGATTTAAGCCATCCCATGAGGTAAAACTGTAATAGACGCTGGCGATCGTTGGAACGATGATAAACAACGTAAAAAACAGGAACGCCGGCGCGATAAATCCCATTGTAACGAAATCAAATCTGACTTTTTTCTTTCCCATCCTCTGTTCCCATCTCCTTTCCCTTTCTTTTTTAAGGGGCTGTCAGGGAACCGGTCAGGCTCCGTAACAACCCCATTTGCACATCTGTTCTATTGCCTTACTTTGCGTCGGTTACCGGATTAAAGCTCTGCATGGCAACCTGCCATGTCTTGTTCATCTCCTCACAGGCAGACGGAATGTCTCTCTGGCCCTGGATCACTTCGATCACTGTCTTGTATGTAAAGTTTCTGAAATCCGGAGGAAGCTCATTCTCTCCTACACGTCCGTTCCACATTACGCTTAAATCATCCGCAGTGTTCGTCGCTTCAATTACTTCCATCATGACAGGGTCAGCCGCTAAATCCGGAGTCTCCACGGTTGATGGAATTGCGTTCAGCTTGTCGCAGTAAACCTTATAGTTTTCCGGCGTATAGAAGAAGCGGATAAACTCCTCTGCTGCTGCCTTCTTGTTGGGATCCTTTGCGGATTCAGCGGAGATCGCAAGGCCTCCTGCACCGCCGCCGCCAACGAGACGGGTTTTGCCATCCGGACTCGGAACTGCAAACCATCCCACTTCAAAATTCGGATCTGCGTCTTTAATCTGAGAGAACATATGGGTGCCTGAATACATCATGGCCGCCATATCGCTTACCAGGAATGTGGTAATCTGGGCATCAGGTGTAGATACCCAGCCATCCTGGGCATACTGAAAGATAGTTTTCATCTCTTCAAAGGTCGCCACGATTGCCGGATCCGAGAAGTCCTTGGTTCCCTCGTAACAATGCTTAATAAAATCTGTATCCTGACTCATAACCTGGTCATTGTACGCCTTATAGAACCAGAAGCCCACATGCCAGATATCCTGGCCGCCCACTACTAATGGAGCCATGTCTCCCTTATCCTTAATCTTCTGGCAAAGCTCGATAAACTCATCATACGTCTTCGGCTCCGCAAACCCATTTTCGTCAAAATACTTCTTATTGTAAATAATTCCATTGGTATTTTCACCGCCTAATGGCGCCGTATACGTCTTGCCGTCAAACGGAATCGTCGTCTTAAACATGGAAACGATATCATCCGGCAGCGGTTCCAGCATCCCGGCACGCACGTATATCGGCGTATCTCTCATCTCCATCACATCCGGGAACTCACCAACGCTCTCCTTTGTCTTTAAAAATTCACTGTATGCGCCACCATTACCCGGCTGAATCTTTACCGTAATATCCGGATAAGCCTCGTTAAAACGGTTCACGATCTCATTCATGGATGCCTTGGCTCCCTCATCTCCATCGGCGAAGATGAAAGTCAGTTCCGTCGGCTCTGTCACGATGGAAGCTTCGGTTCCTGCAGCTGCCTCCGTCTTTTCTGCTTCGTTTTTTGCCGCCTCTGTCTTTGCCTCAGTTCCCGCGGCAGACGCCTGTGACGTACTTCCCGCAGTATCCTTAGAGCCGCATCCGGCCAGCAGCGTTCCCGCCATGGCCACACATAATACAGAAGCCAGTAATCTCTTTTTCATGTTGTTTTCCTCCTTAACGCCAATGTTTTCTGTGTTTTTCTTTCTGTCATAACTATATCAGGAAATGCGTTTCTGAAAAACTGTGTTTTTTAAGGTATTCATGCAATTTTTAAAGATAGTTGACCAAATATCATAGACAGCAGGAACAGATAACGATACAATAAGACATCATAAGATCAGGATAACAGAAGATCATACATTCTTTGGAAAGGATACCTTTGATATGAACTTAGAAGCTCTCATAGACGCCGGTTTCAGAGGCTGTATTCAAATCGCCGTACACGGCAGAACCGTTTTCGAAAAGGCTTGCGGATATGCTGATCTGCCAAACCGGATTCCTAATGACAGCAGCACAAAATTTGCAACTGCCTCTGCCGGCAAAGTCTTTGTGGCAGCCGGCATTTTACAGCTGATCGAAAAGGGAAAACTGAATTTTAATGATACGATCGGTGATATGCTCGATTTTGACTTAAAAGCCATTGACCGCAATATTACCATAAAGGAGCTGCTGACGCATACCTCAGGAATACCGGACTACTTCGACGAAAGCGTTATGGAAGACTATGAGGACTTGTGGAGAGATTTCCCCAATTATAAAATACGTTCGAACAGAGATTTACTTCCGCTGTTTCTTGAGAAACCCATGACGTATCCGCATGGAAGCCGCTTTCAGTACAACAATACCGGATTTGTCGTGCTTGCCATAATTATGGAATCCATCACAGGAGCTGTGTTCGATGAATGGCTGGAGGATCACATATTTGCCCCCTGCGGCATGACCTCCACTGGATACTATGAGCTGGACCGTCTTCCTGCAAAATGCGCATCGAACTATATCTGCAGCGCCCAGGATCAGACGTACCGCACCAACATCTTCAGCGTCGATGCCAAAGGCACAGGGGCTGGCGGAGCCTTTACCACAGTCGGCGATATCAGACGATTCTGGGATCATCTCATGTCAGGCAGACTTCTCTCACCGGAAATGACCGCAGACATGATAAGGAATCACAGCGGCGGCGCACAGTGCTACGGATACGGTGTCTGGCTCAAAAAACAAAACGGAGTCTACTCCCCCTATATTCAGGGAAGCGACCCCGGAGTCAGTTTTATCTCTTCTTACAGGAAAGAGAATGAAACTGTCATCACTCTGGTCAGCAATTACGGAGATAACGTCTGGCAGCTTCACAAAATGCTGGCGGCAGAATTAGAGAACAGGGGACAGAATTCTGACTAAATCAGAATTCTGATCCTTTCCCCATCGTAATCCACCTGGCAGCTTCCGCCTTTCTTCAGGCGCCCAAACAGCATCTCATCCACCAGAAGCGGCTTGATCTCCTGTCCGATGATCCGTTTAATCTCTCTGGCTCCATACTCACGGCTTACGCCTTTCTTCGCCAGATACTTCCGGCCTGCCTTCCCGATCGTCAGTACTACGTTCTTCTCTGCTGCTTTCCGAGCCAGACTGCGGAATTCCTTCTCCACAATCCGGTCTGCCATGGCCGCATCCAGAGGGCGGAAAATAATAACACGGTCGAGGCGGTTTCTGAATTCCGGTCGGAACACCCGCTTCACTTCATCGGTAATCCCTTCCTCATTCAGCTGACGCCCCCCAAATCCGATGGAGGAGCGGTCGGCTTTTTCAGCCCCCGCATTCGAGGTCATGATCAGAATCACGTTGCGGAAATCAGCTTTCCTGCCCTGGTTGTCGGTCAGCGTCGCATAATCCATGATCTGAAGCAGAATATTATAAATATCCGGATGCGCCTTCTCGATCTCATCAAGCAGGAGTACGCAGTGGGGATTCTTTCTGATTGCTTCCGTCAAGAGTCCGCCCTCCTCGTATCCCACGTATCCGGCCGGTGAACCGATCAGCTTTGCTACGGTATGTTTTTCTGCGTATTCACTCATGTCAAACCGCACGAGCCGGATTCCCAGCACCTTTGCGGCAGACTTTGCAAGCTCTGTCTTTCCAACGCCGGTGGGACCGACAAACAGAAGGCTGCTCACCGGTTTGTTCTCTTCATTCAACCCCGCTTTCGCCAGTTTAATCGCATTGGTCAGCTGATCCACCGCCTCGTCCTGGCCGAATACCCGGCCTTTCAGCTCCCGCTCCAGCCTTGCCAGCTTCTGCCGTTCCTCCGTCTCCACTGTCTGCTTCGGAATCCTGCAGATCTTCGCCAGCACCTCTTCCACCAGCTTTTTATCCACAACCTGAACCTTTTTATTCTTCGGATGCAGCTCTAAGTAAGCCCCTGCCTCATCGATTAAATCGATGGCTTTATCCGGAAGGTACCGCTCATTGATATACTGGTTGGAAAGAACTGCCGCATGTTCCATCGTTCCCTTCTGATAGCGGACATGGTGAAATTTTTCATAATACGGCTTTAAGCCATTTAAAATCTCCACCGTCTCTTCCACGGTCGGTTCTTTAATGTCAATATTCTGGAACCGTCTCACCAGGCTCTTATCCTTTGAAAAATACTTCTTGTACTCCTCATAGGTCGTTGCACCGATAAACTTAAGCGTTCCATCAGTTAAATACGGCTTCAGCAGATTGGAGGCATCCATGGAACCGCCGTTTACTGCGCCTGCCCCTACCAGATTATGAATCTCGTCGATATAGAGGATGGGATTCTCCTCCTCCTTCAACTCCTCCATCACAGCCTTCAGCCGTTTCTCAAAGTCTCCCCGGAACTGCGTTCCCGCCACCATAGAGCCCAGATCGATTCCGTAGATTCTGGCATTTTTCAGCTTCTCCGGCACCCGCCCCTCATTAATTCTGGCCGCCAGCCCGTAGGTGATGGCCGTTTTTCCCACGCCTGGTTCTCCGATGTGGAGCGGATTGTTCTTTTGACGCCGGCATAAGACCTGCATGGTACGCTCCAGCTCCGCTTCACGGCCGATCAAAGGACAGCTTATTTTCACTTCCTCATTGATACAGACGGCATACTTCATCAGGAGGCGTTCCCGCTCCGTTCCTTCTTCTGATTCCGTATCTTCTGATTCCGCATCTCCTGCTTCCGTTTTGCCTGCTTCCGTTTTGCCTGTTTCCGTTTTTCCCGATTCCCCGCCGGATCCATCTGCCGCACGTTTTCCCCTTCTGTCTCCCGTTCTCATTTCCATATCACGGCTTCCCGTTCCCAGCTCCACTAAGAGATCCACACATTCCACCCCCTGGAGCTGAACGAAATACGCACCGTAACTCTCTTCCAGTTCCATCATGCTGTACAGAAGATGAGGAAGTTCTATGATATCGCGGTCCGAAGAAACCGCCTTCCTCGCCGCCTCTTCTATGGCCTGGCTCAATCCGTAGCTGACCAGTGTTCCGCCTGCGTCTTTCTCCACAGTGTCCATCTGCCCCAGATACTCTTCCAGCCGTGATTTTAACTTTTTCACATCACCGCCGCAGCTTTGAAACGCGGCCCGGAAGACAGGCCGGTCCGTGAGCACGTACCATACGTGTTCCGGTGTCACATACTCATTCCCTCTCCGGCCCGCATTTAAAACTGCATCATTCAGCAGCTCCTCCACTTCTTTTGCTATCTTCAACTTTCCACCTCCACCCGGAACGGATATCCCTGCTCTCTTGCAATCTTTACCGCCCTGGCCGCCTTCGTCATGGCAATGTCATAGGAATAGACGCCAACCACCGCTCGCTGTCCCTTATGAACTGTCATCATAATAGCCACCGCTTCCTCATAATTCTTGCGGAACACATCGATCAGAATTTCCACCACCACATCCATGGGTGTAAAATCATCGTTGTACATGACCACTTTATACTGTTTCGGCTGTTTCAGCCTGATTTCTGTTTTCTCTGATAATCCCGTATTCGCCGGCATACTGTATCTTCCCTCCTGATCCGGATCGCTAAACTTCATTTTAATCGATCGTACATGGAAATGCAATTTTTATTTTCTCTCTTGAACCCAAAAAATCTTTGTGGTACGATAACCTCATCCCATTGACAGAAAGGCTTACCCATGGCAAAAGAAAAAATAATTCCTTTGGCCCGCAAAACGGTCCATATACTTTTTACCCTGTTTCTTCTGACGGTTCCATGCATTTCCTATTTCTTATTTGAATATGTAACCGGTAATCTGGCGACGATCCCTTCTTATATGGCAGCATTAAACATCGGCTGGATTTACACTCTTTATCTTCTTGTGTTTGCTGCAACAGGACGGACAAGGATCGCCGTTCCGGCCGTATCCATTCTCCTCTTTATCCTTTCCCTGGCCGAGGCTTTCGTGGTATCCTTCCGAAGCCGTCCCATTATGTTCTGGGATATTCTGGCCTTTGGAACGGCCATGACCGTCTCCCAAAATTACGTATTCACCATAACAAAGTCCATGAAAATCGCCGGACTGATTCTACTCGTCATCAATGTCGCTGCAATCGCATTTCCAAGGCGTATCTCCGGCCGCAGATTCAGACTCGCCTTTGCGGGCACGGCAGCCGGTGCCATCGCAGCTTACGGCGTGTGGTTTTTTTCATTTCTCATGCCCTCGTGGGGTCTGGGAATCAACATGTGGGAGGTCAACGAAACCTACAAAGAATACGGTTACATCCTCTCCACCGCGGTGTCCTTCCGCTACGCGGTGAAAGAGAAACCTGCTGGATACAGCACTTCCCAGATCAAGCGGATTTATCATGAATACAAACCGGAAGATGTCGTCCTGGCCTCCGCCGAGGATGTTTCCCTGGGCGAGGATACTGCAGCCCCGGTCAATATTATCTGCATCATGAATGAAAGTCTGTCCGATTTACGCACAGGCGGCTCATTTGACACAAACCAGGAATATTTTCCATTTCTCTACAGCCTGAAGGAACATACCATCAGCGGAAGTCTCTGTATTCCCGTCTTCGGCTCCATGACATGCAATTCGGAATTCGAATTTCTGACCGGGGATTCCATGGCCTTCCTGCCTTCCAACTGCAGTGCCTATCAGTTTTACATAAAGCCCGGAACATACAGCCTTGTCAGTACCTTAAAGGAGCAGGGCTACCGGACCGTCGCCATGCATCCTTACCCGGGTGAGAACTGGAACCGCGATACGTGTTATAAGAACATGGGATTCGATGATTTTATTGACGAGACCCGCTATGAAGAACGGGATTTTCTTAGAAACTACGTAAGCGACCAGTCGGATTATGAAAACCTGATCAGGCAGGTGGAAAACAAGGAAAACCCAGACGACCGCCTCTTCCTGTTCAATGTGACGATGCAGAATCACGGCGGCTATGAGGGGATCTACGACAACTTCCCGCAGGAGGTATGGCTGACCGGCTCCTTAAAGGATAAGTATCCAAAAACTGACCAGTATTTATCCCTGATGAAGCGCTCGGACGAAGCCCTGGAATATTTAATCCGTTACTTTGAGAACAGCAGCGAACCCACGATGATAGTGATGTTCGGCGATCACCAGCCCAGTGTGGAAGATGAATTTTACGATGAAATCGCCGGAATGCCCAGCGCCGACGTCCCCACAGGCGATCATCTGATGTGGTATGAGACGCCGTTTCTCATCTGGACAAACTATGAATCCAAGTCAGAACAGAAAGGGAAAATGAGCGCGATCTATCTCGCTTCCGAGCTTTTAGATCAGGCAGGCCTTGATATGACGCCGTACCAGCGTTTTCTTCTGTCCATGGAAGAGGAACTGCCTGTGATCCATCCGCTGGGCTGCTATGACGCCTCCGGAACCTACTATTCCTGGGAGGAGACCGGCACCGACCGTTTTCCATACCGGGAAACCATCAGGGATTATGAGTATCTCGTTTACAATCATAGCTTCGATCCAAAAAAATATAAGGACATGTATACTGCAGGACAGTAATGCCGGACACTGCAGGATACTGATATCTCAGACCAGATAAAGGAGCATCCGTCATTCTTCCGGAAGCTCCTTTATCTGGTTCATCATCTCCTCGGACATGGAATCCAGCAGATAATTTTTATTCTTTTCCCCTGTCTTTTTCTCCTGATACTCCTGATGAACCGTTTCACTCAGGCGGCTGATCTCTTCCTTTAGTTCCCTGGCCGATATCAGCCGGCATCCCTGGCCGTGTATGATAATCTGCTCCAGATGATCCGAGGTAGCCACCGTCACATCGTATTTTCTCCCATTTTCATGGGCGAACTTCTCAATATACTGGTCCGCCGTCTCCGCTTCCTTCGTATAGACGACGCGGATATTGTGGTAGTCCAGGCACTCCGTCACATGGCCCTGCACCCGATAGGCATCAAACACGGCAATCAGCCGGCATTTCTTCATTCCCTGGTAATTGCACAGAATATCGAGCAGTTTTCCTCTGGCACCGTCGATGGTATGTTCCGCCAGTTCCTTAAGCTCATCCCACGCAAAAATAATATTGTAGCCGTCAACCAGAAGATACTCTTCCCTGGGGGCTTCCTTTTTGTAGGTTCTCACCACGGGAACACTGTTGGATTTCTCCCGGTTTTTCCAACCGGACTTAGTCCCCGAGGAATTCCCCCGCCGGTTGGCGTAAAAGGTGCGTTCCAGGATGGCATCCACTTCCTCCGTGCCAATCCACGTTTCTTCCCGTTCCGTTCCATCGCCCCGTGCGCCTGTCCACTGACTTTTTCTGCCGTCTGCCCCGGCTGTTCCATCTGCCCTGTCTTTCTGTGTTTCCAGACAGCTCTCCAGATGCATATACTCCGGAACCTGATCCCAGTCCACCAGGAATCCTGCCCCATGGGCACAGAATACGGAGCCTGATGGGTTCGCCGTATCTCCATCCGCTTCATAGCCGATGGCAGCCACAACCTCCTCCGTATTGTGGCACGGCCCGTAGCCGGAAAATGTAAACGACAGCCTTCCCGCACCTCCCGTATAAGCGGTCACCTCTTTCTGATATCCCCCCATACAGGCTGCGGGAGCGCTTCCGGTCAGAACCGCCCGGTCTCCTTCCATAACAGGAGGCATCACTTTCCCGGCCATGCGTTCCACGTCGCTCATTGCCCGTCCGACATAACGGTCCGGCAGTTCAAGACGAAAATCGTAAAATGGCTCCAAAAGCATGGACTCCGCCTGCATCAGTCCCTGACGGACAGCCCGGTAGACAGCCTGACGGAAATCGCCGCCCTCCGTATGCTTTATATGGGCCCGCCCTGACATCAGCGTAATCTTCATATCCGTAATCGGCGCCCCGGTCAGCACACCTTTGTGCTCCTTCTCTGCCAAATGTGTCAGCACCAGTCTCTGCCAGCTTTTACCGAGAATATCCTCGCTGCAGGCGGAAGCAAACTGAAGCCCGCTGCCCGGCTCGCCGGGTTCCAGCAGAAGATGTACCTCCGCATAGTGGCGAAGCGGTTCAAAATGCCCCACGCCTTCCACCGTGTTCATGATTGTCTCCCGGTAAACAATACTCCGATCGCCAAATTCTACCGCAATCCCAAAACGTTCCGCAATCAGGCTCTTTAAAATCTCCATCTGAATCTCGCCCATAATCTGGACATGGATTTCCTTCTTGCTCTCCTCCCACTTGACATGCAGCTCCGGGTCTTCCTCTTCCAGCTCCCGGAATTTCGGCAGTACGGCCGCCGCATCCAGCCCTTCCGGCAGCAGGATCCGGTATGTCATAACCGGCTCTAAAAGGGGCATGGCCGAAGCTGACTGGGTTCCAAGCCCCTGCCCCGGAACCGCTTTCGTAAGCCCCAGCACAGCACAGACAGTACCAGCCGGTGCCTCCCGTACCGTCTCGAACTTATCCCCGGAATAGAGGCGGATCTGATTTACCTTCTCCTCGTTGATGATCTCTCTCGTCGACAGACTGCCGCCCGTGATTTTCATATGGCTCATCCGGTTTCCCTGTGCATCCCTCGATATCTTAAAAATCTTCGCACCGAATTCCTGCGGATAACTGGGCGTTTCCGTATACTCCTCAAGCCCCCTCATGAATTCTTCCACGCCATCCAGCTTCAGCGCAGAACCGAAAAAGCAGGGGAATAAATGCCTGTTACGAATCTGCATGCGTATCCCGCTCTCCTCCACACGGCCAGTCTCCAGAAATTCGTCCAGCACCTCCTCACCGGACATGGCAATCTGCTCATAAAAATGATCCGTTCCGGCTTCCCCGAAGTCCACAAAGGTTTCTTTCAGAACCTTCCTCAGTTCATCCAGGAGATCACCTTTTCCCAGCTCCGCCAGGTCCATCTTATTGATAAACAAAAATGTGGGAACCCGGTATCTGGCGAGAAGACGCCACAGCGTCCTCGTATGCTCCTGAACCCCATCCGTCCCGCTGACCACCAGGATCGCATAATCCAGTACCTGGAGGGTACGCTCCATTTCCGCCGAAAAATCCACGTGGCCCGGCGTATCGAGCAGCGTCATCTCCATGTCCTTCCATTTCAATATCGCCTGCTTTGAAAAGATCGTGATTCCTCGTTTCTTCTCCAGTTCATACGTATCGAGAAATGCATCTCCCCGGTCCACCCGTCCCATTTTCCGGATGCTTCCGCCTATGTAGAGCATCGCTTCGGACAGTGTCGTTTTTCCTGCATCCACGTGGGCCAAAATACCGACTGCCAGTTTCTTCATCTTCGTATCGTTCTCCTTCTATGTGCTGCTGCAGAGCTCATGCTTTTTCCTAAAGGTACTGCCATTGGACAATCCTGATTTTTATTCGTTCTGATTCCGCCTCAATACCGAAAGCAAGCTGTCTGCAAAAAACACAGACAGCCTGCCGTTCAGATTTCTGCTTTCTCTTTTATGGATTTATGAATATTATATCATTCACAGGTCAAAAGTGAAAGCTGTTTTTCGGTTCCGCTTTTAGTAAATCAAACTAACCAAAGCGGCTTATCTCTTTTACAGTTCAAAAAAATCTTCCTTATCCCCCCAGGAGCAGTGTCTGCACGACGGATTTCTCCCATTTTCCACAAGCTTCCGGAACTTTTCGGCTTGTTCTCCCCGAAACAGTGCCTCAAGCGGCTGTTCCCGCACATTCCCCATGGAAAAATCGGTAAAATCAGTACAAAACGATGTCTCCCCGTTCCACATAATATGGAGATGACGCCATGGGGAAAGACAGGGCCTCACGATTTCTCCGGAACGAACATGCGGCAGATACCGGACTTTAAAAGCATGCGTCCCGGGCTCCTCCAGACGGAATCCGGCCTTCTCCATCTCCGAATCCCCCTCACCACTCTGCCTCCACGATTCAATCGCCTCCGCTTCGATGGAAAATTCCCGTTCCATCACGGCTTTATATTCTCCAATCTCCCGGCCGTTTAAAACGATCATATCCTGAAGCAGCACCTCATCCACGGGAAAATCTGACAATTCAGCAAAAAACTCCTTCAGCTGTCCTTTCAGTTCTTCCGTCAAAACGGCCATACAGACCACCGGCAGTAAAGGCGCCGCCCTCTTTACTGCAAGCAGATTCTCCCGGATCTTCCGGAATGTTCCCGCTCCGCGGATGCTGTCATGGAGTTGCTCCGGTCCGTCAACAGACACGTAAATCTTGTCCAGGCAGTACGGGACAGTCTCCGCATGCCGGTCCAGCAGAGTCCCGTTTGTAACGATTCCGACCCGGTACCCCCGTTCATGAAGTGTGGAGGCGATCTCATCAAAGCACGGGCTCATGAGCGGTTCCCCGCCCCAGAGCATGACCGATGGCTTCTTTCCGGCGGCCGCGTCCAGTTCATTTACGATCCCAAGCCACTCTTCCGTTTTCAGGGCCATGCTCTCCTTGCCGTCACGCAGCGCGCTGTTTTTCCTCTGTCCGCAAAACCAGCAGTTTAAATTACACTGCCTGGTCAGCTGTAAATGAATCATCTCCAGTCGTCGTTCCATCTCACTCTTCCTCAAAATATCGCATCTCCATCAGCCTCTCCTCGATCAAACCAAGCTGGGAACTCATAATATCGGGTGAATACAGGGAACGGAGCCCGGCGATTCCCAGTTCCTTCATCGCCCCCGCCACCCGGTCATTTGCCCGGTACAATGCCTCCAGCGCCTCTCTCACATTAAATCTGCCGGGAGAAGTCGGAGCAGGCGGCCATCTCGCATCCGACACCCACCCTTCGGTAACCGCCCGAAAGGCCGCAGCCAGCGCTTCATTCTCATGCCAGTCGATCTGCTTATAGGCGGCGATCCCCTCGATCCCCTCCAGAATCATGCGGCAGACCGGATCCAGCTGCAGCGCCTGATCCGTATTCAGCCAGGCCTTTGCCGTTCCCCCGTGCCACGCAGCCCCATTTTCAATTTTTAAAATGAAGGGATTCTCCAGAAGCTCTGCAGATTCCACCACCTCCGAAGGTGTCGCAGGAACAAATCCGCTTTCTATGGACAGGTCCATGATTTCCTTAAACCGCTTCAAGCTATCGCCTTCTTCCTCAAAGAACCTGGCCTGATTAAACTGTTTGACATAGAAGTATGCCGAACTTCCTATGTATTCCGCATCCTCGGCATACGGCATGATAAAGGAGCCTGTCTCCTGTGCACGCGCGTTCCAGCGGCAGAACATGGACTGAATCTCCTCATAGCGGACCGCCTCGTTTCTCACGCCCTCCGTCGCCCCCATCAGATACCAGAGCAGCAGATTTGCCATACAATCGGAACGGAAGATCAGCTTCAGCCCATCATCACAGATAGAGGGATTCGTCAGATACTTTAAATACTCCGGCTTATCCTTTATATATTCCTCTATAAGAAACAACTGGTTTTTATTGCTATGTCCCTGCACATCATAACACAGTCCGGTGGCCTTTCTTATCTCAGGAAATGAGAGGAAGAAGGAATCGGCGTCCATAATGAGCGTCTCGATTCCCACCTCCTTATAGATGCCCGGAATCTGTGCGTTCCAACTGCATTCCGGATTCCATCCAACCGTCGGACGGATACCGGTATAACGCTCCCATGTGTCCAGGCTCCTTAGCAATGTATGTACCGCCACCTCACGCGGCACATTTCCCATCATCAGATGTGTATACGGGGATGCCACCGGCTCCACCTGACCGTCCAGAATCAGCGCCTTCAGCTTTTCCATGACCTCTGGAGCCAGCCTCTCTATTTCATCCAGCGTCTTGCCGCTGGCCTCAAATCCTATTTTATACTGATTGTCCCGAACCAGGTCAAACAGCTTTTCATAGCAGTTTTTCACGACCCATTCCCGCCGTTCCATTTTCAGCTGGGAATACTGGATATTCGCATGTGGAAGAAAAATAACTTTAGGCCTCATATTATTTGCTCCAATCAAAGATTATTTTAAATACATCCTCGCCCTTCGCCATCTTGTATTCAAATGCCTCCGCACACTTCGACACCGGCCAGATCTCCACCGGAAGGCCGTTCGTATCGAATTTCCCCTCGCTGATCCAGGTAAGAATCTGCTCCTTACAGCCGGGCGCCAGCGCACAGGACATGGAAATTGTACAGTTCTTTGTAAACCAACGGTGATAGCTGTCCATGATGATTTTCTCCGGATAATCCCCCTGCCAGTGAATATGGCCCGGCGCATCGTCGGTTCCCCAGCCGCCGTCCTTCAAATATTTATGGAGAATACCTGGCACCTCTGCATTGCCTGAGCACTCGATAATCTGATCCGCCATGGCGCCTCCGGTGGCCTTCCTGATCACCAGTTCCGCTTCAAACGGATCGGCCACAAGATCCACATACTTCTTCGCAATGTCACGCCTGAATTTATTCGGCTCAATGGCAATGACTCTCAAATCCGGATTTACGATCTTTAAAATCTGCATGGCGCTGATTCCCACCATGCCTGCGCCGCTCACCACGATCGTCTGTCTGCCCTCCAGATTCAGCATCCGGATTCCCTTTAGGGCTACACACGGAAGATAAGCCAGCACACCGTCAATATAGGAAAGGTTTTCTGGAATCTTAACCATATAGTCAAACGTGTCATTCGTGGTATCGGAATCCTTTACCGTGTATTCGGAGCCGCCGCCCCATGCGGCACAGACATCACCGTATTTCCGGCATTCGTTAATCATAACCCGGTCTCCCGGTTTCAGGCTTCCATCGCTCTCTTCCCCTGCCGCGACTACCTCACCGGCGGTTTCATAACCAGGCACCAGCGGATAGTAGCACTGTTCCGGATGCTGAAGTCCCTTATAGGTCTTCATATCCGTTCCGCTGGAAATACTGCTGTAATACGTCCGCGCGATATAGGCATCCTTTTTTGGCTCCGTCAGAGTAATCTCCCTTAAGCGGACTTCATATGGTCTCTCAATCACGACGGCCCTTGTCTTCTTATAATCGTAAATAGTACTCATAACCAAACCTCCTTCACAATAGTCTCCAGGTACTGTTTGCTGCGCCTGGTCCCTTCTTCTATGTCCCGTGGTTCCTCATATTCGATCATCAGGGTATCCGTCCATTTCAGGACCGTTTCTATGGTGCGTTTCCAGTCTCTCTTCTCATCTCCGATGGCTCCAGGTTTTAAGTGACCGCCCGGCAGCTTCACAAAATCCTTGATATGGGCATAGGCGATGCGGCTGCCGACAAGCTCCGCCGTCTCTTCCACATCGCATCCCGCAATGGCATAGAGATTGGCCGGATCGAAGACGAATTTCAAGCTGTCATCCGTTTCCCGGAGAATTCTCTTTAAACACCCGGTCTCCGTGGCTGCCGAATGGAAATGAACCACCCCATCCGGATACGCCATCACTCCCCCATGGGTCTCCATGGCTGTCACCACTCCATGCTCCTTTCCATACCGGGCTACCATGTTTAACGCATCTACCATACGTGAAAATCGCGTCCCATCCACTTCCCTGTAAGGCGTAAAACCAGCAAATATCCGCAGCGTTTCCACTCCTAAAAAGGAACAGATATTGATTACCTTCTTAATCTTCCCGATGTCCTCCGCTGCCGCGTTCCCGTCTTCACGCGTAAAGTCATTGCCCGTCGCCGCGGTATCCAGAGAAATCCCAAATGCTTCATACTCCTTCTTTACCTGCTCGAGAAGACGTACATCTGCGTCTGTCTGCACATCCGCAGGCGAATTGGCGATTCCCAGTTCCAGGGAAACGAGCCCCAGGCTCCTTGCCAAGTCAAGCTGCTGCGGCAGTGTAAGCTCCCGAAAGCCCCACGCAGCCGCTCCGATTCTAATCTCCTTCATGCCTCACTCATCCTTTCACCGCTCCCGCGATCAGTCCCTGAATCAAATACTTCTGGAAAATCAGATAAATAATAATGATTGGAATACACACGATCATGGCTCCGGCAAACGCCGTCACATAATCCGTATTCAGATATCCGTTTACCACCGAGTAGAGCCCTGCGATAATTGTCCTCTTCTCCGGCCTGCTCACAATGGTAAATGCCAGCACAAACTCGTTCCACACCCACATAAACTGATAGAGAAGCACGGTGGCCAGAGCCGGTTTCGCCAGAGGAATCGCAATGTTGGCGAAAATTTTAAATTCCCCTGCTCCGTCTATCTCCCCCGCCTCGTAAAGTTCATACGGGATTCCCGCAAAAAATCCCTGAAGGACAAAGACTGCGAAGGGCAGGCCGCCCGCCGCATAGGTCAAAATCAGTCCCGCGTGGGAACTGCCGAATCCCAGCTTTCTTAAGACAATAACGATGGGAAATATGATCATTCCAGCCGAAATCGTTTGTCCTGCCAGAAGATAAATCAAGGTCACCTGACTTAAATTCCCCTTATACCTGGAAATGGCAAAAGCCAGCATCGTCGCAAAAACCAGCATCAATAACAGAGAGAAAGCGGTAATCGTCACGCTGTTTTTCGTGAGAACGGCAAAATCCGCTTTCTGCCACGCATCGCTGTAATTGGAAAACAGGAACTTTTCCGGAAGGCTCCAGGGCTTTGTCATCAATTCCTTTTTGGATTTAAAGGAAGAAAAGAAAACCCAGATAATCGGGATCACCGTGACGCTGAATACCATCGCAAGTACGAAACCTAAAAATAACTTTTTTATTGTCTTCATGCTGTCCGTCTCCCTTCTCAATCCGCAGTCCTGTTCTGTATTTTCATCTGGATAAAGGAACAGATGATCACAAACAGTGTCAGTGCTGAGATGATCGCCATCCCGTATCCGGCATTGGAATTCGTAAATACAGTTTTATACGAATACGTAAGAATCATCTCCGTGGTATAATACCCCGGCCCTCCTTTTGTCATTGTGTATATCAGATCAAAAACTCTGAATATATCTATAAATACTAAAACATAGACAATTGTGATAATTCGTTTCATACACGGGATGGTGACATTTCTGATCACCTGCCACCTGCCTGCTCCGTCCAGCACCGCGGCTTCGATCAGATCGATGGACACTGACTGGAGACCCGCAAGAAACAGAACGAAATAGACCGGAATCATCTTCCAGAGAGAGGTAAAGGTCACCGCATACAGGGCCGTCTTCGTATTGGTAATCCAGCCTGTAGCCAGCCCTCCCAGTCCCACCGCCTTTAATATCTCGTTTAAAATACCGTACTGCGGATTATAGATCCACTTCCAGAGAAACACGGTTACAATCGTCGGTATCATAGCCGGCAGGTATGTTACAGTCCTCCAGAAGGACTTTTTCCTCGTGAAATTCTCAACCAGATAGGCGACGGCAAATGCGGCCACCGGAACGACGATCAGGGTGATAATTCCATATTTAATGTTGTTGAGAACCGATACTCTTAAGATGCTGTCATACAACAGATTCACATAATTCTTAAATCCCGTAAACTGCGCGTCCGCCAGATTCACAATGCCGTTCCAGTTGGTAAAGCTGATATAGAATCCCAAAAATACGGGAAATATCCAGAACACGGTGTACACGGCCAGCGCAGGAAGAGAAAACATTAGAAAATATTTTCGGTTCCTTCTCTCTTTCATAAAGTGTACTTGAAGACTCAGCTTTAGACATGAGAGGAATTATGCCCCTCTTAACTCCTTTGTGAGCTCCTTCTCCTTTTTAATAATTTTCAATTGCTCAAATATTCGCTTGCATTTTACTCTATTATTCAGTATAATATACTCATATTCAAAGTTAAGCTAGGAAGAAAACCGTTATGTAATCGCAGAGAAACACCTGATTACAAAGGCACTTATCTCGACCCTTCCAGTGCAATATATGTTGTACTGGTTTTAAGAAAGGAGCCGGATGTATGAATCCGGCCCCTCAATTTAACTAGAAAGTGAAGATTCCCCCACATCTACAGGCGGAAGGGTAAATCGCCAAAACAAGTTTAACGGTAGTGGCGGGCGGAGAGAAATCGGTATCCCCCACTGACATGAGGTCAAACTACACATCTCTAAAAGGTGTGGCCGCACTCTGTGAAATTACCGAACGTGGATTGAAACAAACGCTATTTCTGAGCCTGCTCCTCTTCCCAGATCTTCTGGACATGATCCAGCACACCGGCCGGAGTCTGATTTCCCTGAATCATCTCCTGGATGCCCTTGATCATATTATCCAGTACCTTGGAGGACACCATGTCCAGAAGGTAGAAGGAATCTGCGGTTCCCGCGCCCTTTAACTGCTCTGCCGCTGTAAGGAGAGCCGGATGGGTAAGACCTGCGTTCCATTCGTCCACATTGACTATTTTTCCTAATTCTGTTACATCACTCTTCTGAACCTTTTCACCAAATAAGAATGCCAGTGCCTCCTCGGCTGCCTCCTGATTTTTCACGTTTGCCGGGATACACCACATGCTGCCCCAGGTAACCGACACACTCGTCTTTGGATTCTCTACAAAATCCATTTTTTCAATGATATTGTACTCGAAATCGTCTTCCTTCGAAGAATCGATAGCCGATGCCATGCCCGTGTGAGCCGTGTACATACCGGCCTTTCCCATAACAAACTCGGCAATCGCATCATCGTCGGAAATATAGTCGGCGCTGGACTTATCGATTACGCCGCTCTTAACCATCTCATCGACAATCGTCATTGCTTCCACCATAGAAGGATCGTTGTATTTCGCCTCATTATTATAGGCTTTGATCAGCAGGTCCGTCCCCACAAGCTGAGCCTGTACCTTAGCCAGGAGATCCGGAGCACACCAGTTTCCTCCGCCGGTCACAATCGCTTTGTAGCCATTGTCATTTAAAGTCTTCGCGGCATTTGTAAGTTCCTCGAGATTTGCAGGCTCTTCAATTCCCAGCTCCGCAAACAGCTTCGTATTATAGAAGATACAGCTTGTATTTGCAAAATCCGGGATTCCGTACACGCCATTTTCCGGATTATTGAGCGGGCCTGCCCATGCAAGCGCGCCTTTGTTGTAATTCCAGCCCTCTTTTCCGAGGAAACCGGTCAGTTCCATGAGCTGTCCATTGGCGGAATATTCGTTGAAGGTCGTCTTCATCAGCTGTACAATCTCCGGCGGATTATCCCCCATCAGCTCCGCCTTCACCTTGTCGTCATAGCCCTCTGAACCGTAAAATTCCAGATTGATCTTAACCGGATTGCTGTCATCTGCATTGTACTCGTCCACAAGAACGGGCCAGTTGGAAATCTGGCTCTCCGACCATTTAATCAGAACTCTCACTTCCGGTCTCTCCGCCGGCTTCTCACTCTCTGCAGCCGCCTCTGTTACTGCCTCCGTTTCTTTTTTCTCTGCAGCCGTCGTCGTCTCTTCCTTCGCAGCAGGTGCAGACCCGGTCGATCCGCAGCCAGTCAGTGCTGTAAATGCCAGTGCTGCTGTCATAACAAGTGCCAGTGTCTTTTTCTTCATTTCCTTCTCCTCCTGTAATCAACATTTTTAATATAGTTCATCAATACCTTTCACCTCATCTGTAGCCTTTTAAAACAAAGAAACCGCGGTTTATAGTGCACTCTGTTTACTTTTTATTGATTTACAAACTCATTTTTGTTAATATTATAATATAATAAACATTCATCAAAAACAATATGTTTTGTTGTATTTTATATAAAAAATGTTGTATGTCAGGAGGAACTTATGCAGAGAAATATGATAGAAATCTTTCGAAAGAATATTTCCGGGGAATCTTCATCCCTTTCCTTTGGTTATGCCGGCCGGGAACAGTGCATGGGCAGCCACTCCTTCGGCCCAGCCAGGAGGGCCCACTACCTGATTCATTTCATTATAAAAGGAAAGGGCGTTTTCTTTGCCGATGACAAAAAATACATACTTAAGCAGAGAGACATGTTTTTAATCCGGCCAGGAGAGACAACATTTTACTATGCGGATGAGGTGGATCCCTGGGAATACGCATGGGTCGCATTCGTTGGAAGTGACGCTGCACAGATTACGGAAAGCTGCGGCTTTGCTTACAGTCCCGTTGCCACCTATCCCGATTCCCCCGAACTGATTGAATCCATCGACGATATCATCCACCACATGCAGACCGGTGATGAAAACGACTACTACCTTCTTTCCCGGCTGTACAACATTTTTTACTATCTTTCCAAGCCGGTTATCAACACACAGAATACTTATAAAAATGAGATCGTCCGCCGCACAGTCAACCTAATCCGGAGCAGCTATTTTGAGAAACTCACCATCCAATGGCTGGCCGACCAGGTCCGGGTTGACAGAACTTATCTTTACCGCCTTTTTAAGGAAGAGGTGGGAATCTGTCCAAAAGAATATCTGACCCAGTACAGAATCCGCATGGCCACAGTCATGCTGTCCACCACAAACCAGTCAATTAAGGAGATCAGTTACGCCTGCGGCTTTACCGACACCTCCCTTTTCTCTATCTGCTTTAAAAAATATTTAGGATTTACCCCGCAGCAGTTCCGGAAGATTGATGGCATCCAACAGCTTTCTTTTCAAATGATGGATGAAAAGGCAAAATGAATTAAGAGCCGGAAATGGGCATCATCCCCCATTCCCGGCTCCGCCTTTCGCCGCATACCGATCCTGTAAAAATCTTCTTCTGTACTTAAGCTCCGCATAATCTGTGATCCGTTTTAGATACACACAGTCCGACAGTCCACCCGCAATCCCGATAATCGGCAGTCCCTGTACAAACTTCATATACAGAAGTTCCTCCGACAGCCGGTTCGCCGCCTTCCGCATTACCACCTGTTTTTCTTCCAGACTGCCAGTTCCCTCGATCCAGCGGTTAATTCTCTCATTATCCTCAGCCAGTTCCCCGCCCCGCTCCAACGCGGTCTTTATGATCTCCAGCAGAAACACCTGCTCCCGCCCGGACTCATAGGCATACCCGTAGCTGACTGCAATCTCATATAAACTCTTCAGGATAACGCCTGTAAACAGCGGAATATCCGGTATTCCGATCCCGAAGACTCCGGTGCCGATCCCCTCAACGCCGGAGATCAGCAGGTTCTTCGCCTTCGTTGCGCCTGCCTGCCTCGAAAACGCTTTTAAATTCTTCCTGCTTTCCTTCAGTTCCGCCGCATAAGCATTCAGTTTCTGCCGGTACTCTCCGTCTTCCTTCCGGTAAGTCTTCTCAATCACCGTACCGCCCTTTTCAAAAACCAGCTGAAACGCCTTATAAAACGCGGCATCCAGTGTTCCCTTTAACTGATCCGGCACAATCTGGTCCAGCTTCTGATTGATGGGCGACGGCCCCTTTTCCTTCTGCCGTTCCACGAAACGGGCCTCGCTCCTTTCAAGCGCAGCCCATTCCTTTTCCAGCGCCGTCCTCTTTTTCCCCGGCCGCTTTCCCGGAAACTCCATGTTTAATACACCTCGCTTCCGAACGGCATCAGTGCCAGCTTCGCCAGTTTGAACTGCTGAAGCCCGAAAGGAATTCCAATCACCGTAATGCACAGCACCACCCCGATGAGCGCCGATTCGATTGCCAGGGGCAGACCTGATACGATGAGCCAGATTAAATTCAAAAGAAATGACCCGGCTCCGCCACCGTACCGTACCTCTTTTCCAAACGGAAAGAAACTGAGCGCGGCAAATTTAAAGCACTGCATCCCCACCGGAATGCCAATGATCGTAATACACCACAGGCAGCCGGTAAGCGTCCAGCTCAGTCCGCTTAAAAAGCCGCCGAATATAAACCAGAGTAAATTTCCAAGACAACCCATTCTTATCCCTCATTTCATGACTGATCATTCTGTTACTGGTCACTCTATTACACTGTACCATCCCGCCGCACACTCCGCAATCCCCGGACAACAGCTTTTAGAAAAAAATAAGGGTTCGCTAAGAATTCTCTTCGTTTTCCTCACCTGACCATACGAAATACCACTCCATACAGAGTTCATGCCAGGCGGCAGCCGCTTCCTCATACTGGCGGCAGAGTTCTACATAAGCCGGTTCCATTTCCCACTGGCCGCCGGTCCAGAAATCTTCCGATTCCATCCACTCCTGCTTCATCGACACCATCGACGCATACAGCTCTCCCGCCCTCTCTCCGGCCGGAATCATTGTTTCTGATACCAGACGGAGCCGCCAGTCGATGTATGCCTCTTCTGCAGATATTTCCTTAAGCCTGTGGCGTTCCGCCTTTGGAACCGCCCTCATTCCGGCGATCAGTGCCTGTTCCTCCGCCTTCACCTGAGCCGCCAGGCCGCCTTCTCCCTCCGATTTCCGTTTTCTCTCCAGGTAATGCCCATATCCAAAGGGATAATACATCACCGAATGATTTTCAAAGATCAGAAGCGCGTCCGCCACCTCGCTTAAAAAATACCGGTCGTGAGAGACGAACAGCAGTGTCCCTGTATATGCGCGGAATGCGGATTCCAGCGTCTCCTTCGCCTGGATATCCATGTGATTCGTCGGCTCATCCAGAACCAGAAAATTGGGTCTGCTCTGCAAAAGTTCCGCAAGCACAAGCCTCGCCTTCTCCCCTCCCGAGAGAGAGGAAACCGATTTCTGCGCTTCACGCCCTCCAAACAGATACGCCCCCAGAATGCTGCGCGCCTCCTTTTCCGTCAGGGACGGGAATAAGTCATGAAAATGATCCGCCACCGTTTTTTCAGATGTCACCTGAGCTGAGAGCTGGTCAAAATACCCCATGGTTATGTTGACTCCAATCGCCATTTCGCCGTCCAGCGGCGGAAGAAAGCCTGCAACCGTCTTTAAAAATGTCGTTTTTCCCGAGCCGTTTGGCCCCAGGATACCGATTTTCTGCCCACGCCGGATTCGCAAAGTGATCTCCAGCAGCGCACGGTCATACCCTACTTTCAAATGTTCCGATTCAAACACCCATTTACTGCCGGTAATGAGCGGCGTCAGTTCCCCGGTAAATATATGGATCTCATCTTCCTCCGGCTTTTCCACCCGGTTCATCCGTTCCATGGCTTTCTTCTTCGCTCTGGCAAACGAAGCCTTAGACGGCTTGTGTTTAAACCGTTCCACCACGGAATTCAGCCGCTCCAGTTCCTCTTTCTGGCTTTCATACGCCTTTTTCTGAAGCCTTATGCGTTTCAGTTTCTGCTCCCTGTATGCAGAATAATTGCCCGCGTAGCGGGTAAGCTTCCCTCCCGCCAGCTCATAGATCACATCAGCCGTCCGGTCTAAAAAGAAGCGGTCATGGGATACCATTACCACCGCCTTGTCATACTGCCTCAAATACTCCTCCAGCCACTGTACCGTTTCTAAATCCAAATGATTCGTCGGCTCATCGAGCAGCAGAATATCCGGTTTTTCCAGAAGAAGCCGGATCAGTGCGATCTTCGTCTGCTCTCCTCCTGAAAAGGAAGACACTTTCTTTTTCTTATCTTCCTTCGAAAATCCAAAACCGGTAAACAGGATATCATACTCCCGCTCGTACTCGAACCGCTCCCTGTCCCATTCCGAAAAAACGGCGGAACCGTTTTGGCCCGTTCCCGCTCTTTTCGGACACCCTTTTAAGAGTTCTTCCTCCACCGTCTCTGATGGATCATCAAAGGGCTGCTGCCTCATCATGCCGACAGTAAGCTTCCTGGATGTCATGATTCCCGGTCCGTTCCGCTTATCGTCCCGGTCCAGGGTCAGCTCGCCTGCCAAAAGTCTTAAGAGTGTCGTCTTCCCCGCTCCATTCTTCCCGGCAACCGCAATTTTCTCCGTTCCCCGTATTTCAAAATTAATATGAGACAGAATCGGCACTCCGCCGGCACTCACCGTCCCATCTGTTATCTGGTATAACATAGCGTTCCCTTTTTCCATTTTATTATTTACGCAGGCAGCGAGTCAGGCGGACATGCTTAACGATCCGTCTGGCGGCTGCGTTTCTGCCTCTTCATCTTACCACACCAGCTCCCCGGGCGCCATCTCTATTTAAAACCGTTCCTTTTCTCTTACACAAAATCGGAGCCCGGAAGAATCAGTGATTCCTCCAAAGCTCCGATTTTCTGACTTTTTGCTTTTACTCATTGTCCCTGCGGTCAATGACAGCCGTGGCTTCCATGGTTCCCATGATTTCTGTGGTGTCCACTCCGGCTTCCGCTTTCCGTGCCGCAGGTTTCACTGTGATAGGAACACGTTCCATCCTGGCAGGTTCCGCGATAGATTACTCCATCGTGCTCATGGCAGGCCGCTGTCTCACAGCCTTCCACGGCACACGCCTCATACCGGTCGCAGGCGCGTGTCGATGCCAGCGCCGGAAACGCCATACTTAATACAACAGCAGATGCAATCATTCCGGTCATTATCTTTTTCATAAAATCATTTCCTCATTTCATTTTTATTCTCGCTTAAAGAATACGAAGGATCTCCGGCAAACCATAGGGTCTGAAAAAATTTTTATTGATTTACACCAGCTGGAAAAAGCTGTACAATGGCAGGGAACAGGAGGTGGAACCGTGGATGACATTGAAAACCGTATAAAAAAAGCACAGTCAGACTCTTCTGAACTCGAGCTGCTCATAAGCGACTATCTGCCTCTCTTAAAAAAACAGGCCGGCGCGGCCGCCTCCGGAATCCTGGAATACGAGGACCGGCTCAGCCTCGCCATGCTGACATTCATCAGCTGTGTTCGCCAGTATACGGAAAAGAGAGGCAGCTTCATCTCATTTTTCTCGGTCTGCTTCCATAACCGGATCACGGATGAGATTCGCAGGCAGAACCTGTATTTAAAGAACGTTCAAACGCTTACTCCCGACTCGGCCGAACTGGAAACCGCGGCCGGTAAAGCTTCATTGGATGCCTACGACAGGGAACAGGAACGTCTCTCCCTCTGTGAAGAGATCGACCGCCTTTCCGAAGCCATCGGCGTTTACGGCGTCGCCTGGAAGGATCTTCCCCGCATTTGCCCGAAGCAGCCGCGCGCCAAAGCCACGTGCCGTCAGGCGGCCGCTGCCGTACTCCTGAACCCGGAATTTCACGCCATGTTTTTCGGCCAGAAGAAGCTCCCGCAGGCACAGCTTGCCTCCGCACTCTTTCTTTCTCCGAAAACCCTGGAAAAGCACCGAAAATACATTGTAACTCTGATCATCCTCTTATCCGGAGACTATCCCGGAATCAGAGCATTTCTTCCACAATACAGGGAGGTGATACCGATTGAAGACTGGAATTGTCATTGAAATAACAGGGAAAGACGCTATTGTAATGAAAAACGGAGGAGAATTCATCACACTCCCGGCGAAGGAAGGCTGGAAAAAGGGAGATATCATCCCTGTAAACAGGAGAAAGAGACCGGCTGTCCCTATCCGCCGCTTCCTGGCAGCGGCCGCTGCCTGTCTGTGCCTTGCAGTATCCGGAGGCGGGTACCACTATTACTATGCACAGGCGGCTTTAATCAGCGTGGATGTCAATCCATCCATCGAACTGTCTGTTAACCGCCAGGACCGGGTTACCTCCACTGCAGCCCTGAATGAAGACGGAAAGGCACTGCTTACGGGAATCCGGCTGACCGGCATGGAATGCGGTGAGGCCGTAAGAGAACTGCTGCAGGCAGAAAGCAGCGGACAATATCCGGCCGATCATAAAAACGTGGTCGTCACCGTCTACTCCGCCAATGAAGACCGGCAGTCCCGGCTGTTAAAAGAAATCCGCGAGACAGCAGATCATGCGCTTACCACCCGCGCTGCGGACAGCAGCACGGAATACCGGGCTGTGACCTCCGAGGAGGTAAAAGCCGCCCATTCCTGCGGAGTGACCGCCGGCAAATACATTTACTTGCAGAAACTGGAGGAAGCCGCCCCCGGGACCGATATTTCCCGGTACAGCCACTGCTCCATCGATGAAATTAAGGATCACATTTCCAATTGTGAAAAACGGCATCAAACGAATTCCACGGAATCAGACAGCGGCGGCAAAGACTGTCACTCCGGCCATGACCATAAAAACAGATAGGCCCGCCTGTCCTTACAGGGAATCGTGCGTCCGGGCTCTCGCCCTTCTGTCCCGAACCGACTGAATCACCGGTACCAGGAACATGGCGATAATGCCCCCTGCAAATCCATTGTTATAGAGGTTCATTCCTCCATATACGATTCCCACATTCAGCGCCACGGATGCGTGCAGAAATCCGGCCAGCACACCGGCCACCACACCGAACTCCCCCGCGATGGGTGCCAGAGTCGTAGAGAGCAGAAGGGCCAGCATGGCACTGGGATCAGATATATTCCACGTTTTCACAAAACTTCCCAGAATCACGCCTGCCATAACCGGCAGTATATTCCTCAGATGCTTTCCTGTGGCGCTGAACCCGACGATTGTGAAGATTCCGCCGATGGTGGGACCGTTTAAATCTCCGCCGGCCAGCAGTACAATCAGAGTGGAGGTGATTCCATTGACTCCCATATTAAACAGAGTCGGCGCAAATCCCTCACTTTTCACGTAATCGGTACCGCTTAACCCGTACGTCTTCCATATTTCCATATACCGCTTCCAGACCGACTCCGCGATAAGGCAGGAAAACAGAATCATACCGCCAAACAGCCCGAGCAGCAGTCTGGCGAAGAGCACGTCATTTCCCGTAGACCATATCAGACGGGCTTCCGTCTGCAGTCCGAAGGATTTCATCAGAGAGACGATAACCGTCGCTATAATCCCCGAGGCAAACCCCACATTATACAGGGAGTAGCCCTTATGGGAGTAATGGGTATGTGTGGACAGCGGCGGCAGCACGAATCCGATGATCATGCCCACAAGAATGCTGAACGGCAGTCTTACTGCCAGAGGCAGATGTCCCACCGTCATAAGCTGGGTAATAATCGGCGACAGACTGGTTCCATAGAAGCCGACATAGATATACCGTGTGACCGAGGTCTTGTGATAAAAAGCATAGAGACAGACGCCCATCATAATCGACCAGATATTTAAGATATTCTTTCCGAACAGAGAAAAACCGAACATAAGAAAGCAGGAAGTAATCGTATGCCCGCTCATGTCCATCCCCAGGAAATAGACAATTGCAATGGAAATCAGAGCCAGCACACCGGCATTGATAAAAGCGGCCCCAATTCCCCCAATTGCAATATAATCCGTAATCAGGAAATCCGGCTCCCTGATAATGGTAACAATTCCTCTCCATACTTCATCTGCCGGCTGAAGAATCAGCCCCGCAGCCATAAAATAAACCGGCACCAGGGCAAGAATCAGAAACTTTGTCCGTCTGGACAAAGGTCCATGATTTCTGAACTTGTGTAATAATTGTCCTGTCATGTCGTTTCCTTCCCATATTGTATTCTGTTGATACCGGATTATTTTATCATACTATTTTATCCATGAAAAGCGTTAAAAAAACAACGATATCCTCAGCGGCTCCGTTCCCTGATCACCTTCGTCATCTGTATGATCACAGTCGGAATCACCGCCAGCAGATAGACGAGTCCAATCTGGCCGCCAGTCAGAGCCGTGACGGAAAACAGTTTTTCCAGGAATGGCACAAACATTACAAGGCTTAAGAGTACGACGCCTGCCAGAAATGCACCAAGGCTGTACCAGTTGCCGGAAAATCCAATTCTGAAGATCGAATGGCTGCTTCTGCAGTTAAATCCATGGAACAGACGCGCCAGTGTCAGCGTACAGAATGCCATGGTACTGGCAACCGCAGGGCCGCCCTGATTCAGCCCCAGATGGAAGGCCGTCATGGTACAGACAGCGATAAGACCGCCCTGCAGGAACAGCTTCATCATAAATTCCTTTGTCAAAATCCCCTCTTTCGGATCTCTCGGCTTCTGAGACAGCAAATCCTTATCCGCCGGTTCCATACCGATGGCAATGGCCGGAAGCGAGTCCGTCAGAAGGTTGATAAACAGCAGATGGACCGGTGCAAACGGCACAGGGAGCGCCATGATGGAAGTATAAAGCACCGAGAGAATTCCTGCCGTATTTCCCGACAGTAAAAACTGTATCGCATTTTTAATATTCCGGTATACGTTTCGCCCATTCGCCACGGCCTTGATGATGGTGGCAAAGTTATCGTCCGCCAGGATCATGGATGCCGCATCCTTGGACACCTCGGTCCCCGTAATTCCCATGGCTACGCCGATGTCTGCCTTCTTGAGGGCCGGCGCGTCATTGACACCGTCGCCCGTCATGGAAACAATGCTGCCTCTTCTCTGCCAGGCATCGACAATCCGGATCTTATTTTCCGGCGATACCCTGGCATAAACAGAGATCTTCGTAATCTTTTCATCCAGCTCCTGATCGCTCATACCATCCAGCTCGGCTCCCGTAACCGCCAGATCGCCCTCTGAAAAGATGCCGATCTGTTTCGCAATAGCCGTCGCCGTGATTTTATGGTCTCCCGTAATCATAACCGGGCGGATTCCGGCCCGCCTGGCATCCGATACGGCCTCTTTCGATTCCACCCTCGGCGGATCCACCATGGATACCAGCCCCAGAAAGGTAAAACCGTTCTCTGTTTTCAGGGACAGCACATGGCCGTCCTCCACTTCTTTATAAGCAAATGCCAGAACACGCAGACCATTCCGGGAAAATTCCATATTCTGACGGTTAATTTCCTCCCTGTCTGCCTCCGTAAACGCCCGGATTCCCTCGGAGGTACGTATCTGGGTTGTCCTGTCTAACAGGACATCGACCGCGCCCTTCGTCAAAATAGTAGGCACACCGTGGAGTTCATATTTGGTGCTCATAAGCTTTCGGTCGGAGTCAAACGGAATCTCCTCCAGCCGGAGCATCATCGTCCGCAGCACATCGTCACTTACGCTGACCTTTCTGGCCATCTCCAGGAGCGCATATTCGGTGGGATCACCGATACCCTTTCCGTCCACGATGGCAGAATCATTCGTCAGGATCGAATCGTATAAGATATAGCGGTGAAGCTGTTCATGCAGATCCAGTTCTTCCGGGCGGAAGATTCTGCCGTCTGTGTAAATCTCCTGGACAGTCATCTTATTCTGGGTCAGGGTTCCTGTCTTATCAGAACAGATCACAGAGACGCAGCCCAGACTCTCCACCGCCTTCAGTTCCTTGATAATCGCGTTTTCCCTGGCCATCTTCTGGGTTCCCATGGCCTGCACGATGGTGACAATGGAACTGAGCGCCTCCGGAATCGCAGCCACAGCCAGCGCCACGGCAAACATCAGCGAGTCCAGAACCGGCATCTTCCGATACAGGCTTAAAGCAAACACAATGGCGCAGATGACCATGATAACAGCCGCCAGGCGTCCTGAAAACTGATCCAGACTCACCTGAAGGGGCGTCTTTTTCTCCTTTGTGGCATTCATCAGACTCGCGATCTTACCGATCTCCGTATCCATTCCCGTTCCGGTCACCACCACCATGGCTCTTCCGTAGGTGACAAGGCTTCCGGAATATACCATGTTGGTCCGGTCCGCCAGAGGCATCTCGCCGTCAATCGTCCCCTCCTCCTTATCCACGTTGGTGGATTCTCCTGTCAGGGAGCTCTCATTCACCTGAAGCGAATAGTTGTTTAAAATTCTTCCATCCGCCGCCACCATGTCTCCGGCCTCCAGAAGGAGAATATCGCCGGGAACCACGTTGGCCGACGGAATCTGGATCTTCTGACCGCCGCGGATCACCTTCGCACTGGGGGAAGACAGACTCTTTAAGCTTTCCAGAGATTTCTTTGCCTTTTCATGCTGAACAGTCCCTAAAACCGCGTTCAGAATGATGACGGCCACAATGACAATCGTACTCTCCACATTCCCTGAAAACATGGAAATGACGGCCGCTGCAATTAAAATGACAACGAGAAGGTCACAGAACTGCTCCGCGAATACCGCAAGCACGCTCTTCTTTTTTCCCTCCTTCAACACATTTTCGCCCTTTTCGAGAAGGAGCTGTTCCGCCTGACCGGCTGTAAGTCCTTCCTTCGTTACATTGAGTTCCTTTAATATTTCCTGTTCGTCTTTCTGATACCAATCCTTCAAATTTTCCTCCATTCTGCCGTTTTTCGAAAAAACGGCCGCGCATCAGACTTAAGCTGAATCGTGCTTCCGGAATGATGTTCCGCACCTTCGTCTCTTATGAAACAAAAAAGACTTTTAATGTACCTATTATAAGAAATGACCCATTTCTCAAAATAAATACATTAAAAGTCTGGTAACCAACGTCTGGTATGCATCACCAGACTGTTTTCACAGCCAGGATGTTGATGATGCACTGAAACTACTCCCTCTTAATGAATCTGATTCAGCAGATGCTTCCTATTCAATTTGTGATTAGTAGTATATCCGGTTTGATGGGGGGTGTCAAGGTATTTTTGACATTTTTTCTCATCAAATGCGATCTTCACAACTTCTTAATCTCACTCCATGCCCGGAAATTCTTGTTGAGACCGTTAAATATGGAGCCTTCCTTCCAGTCCCTCATAATCCACCGTGACCGTCCTGCCATCCTTCATCTCCAGAACAATGGGACCGTATGCCCCGCATTTTTCTTTATCCGCATAGGAGATGCTCCGGATCGGGAAAAGGTCCTCGTCCCGCCACTCTTCCTGGCTTTTCTTTGTCAGAATCACGCTGATCATCGCATACGGAAGGTATTCATAGTATTTCCTCCTGCGGCTGACGCCATACATAATACAGCTCTGCTTCGTCACAGCGCTCACGCCCTGTCTCGACATGATTTCAATATCATCGAAGCCGCCGTAGATGACCATCGCCATCTGTCCCTCGGAAGACTTCAAAAGGATTGCCTTGGCCCCCGTCACCTGATCCGTGCGGATTCTCACGTCCACACCCGAGCGGTCCACGTCCGGCATTCCATAGGAACCCAGTGTCAGGGTATATGGCTTATCCGGAATTCTGGTCCTGTCCACGCGCACGATGCCGTCCGCCACCGGGAAATCGGCCAGATCGATCGACGCCTGGTTCTGGAAGGTAAATTCAAATTCAAAGTATTCCTTCCGGTAGAGCACTCCGTCCTTCACGCCGCCGTACATCAGGATATTCGGGATCAGGCTCTTCGGTCTGCCGTCATAGGTCACACTGTACTGCATGGCCTCAATCCCCTTAAAATCGAAGTCCTCCCATAGAAACTGGCTGTTAAAGGACAGTCTGGAATAGGTATTGAGGGAGGGATTATCTTTCTTCATCAGGACCTTTGCCGTCCTGAATTCTGTAATTCCCGTATCTTTGTGGTTATCCACCACGATCCCCGGACCATCGAGCACCGTAGTCCTTACTTCCCTTTCCTTCATCTCCTCCCAGACCCCGTTTCTCTCCGTATCGGTCCAGAACGGATGATCCTTCGGAAGGGCGAGACAGACAAATGCGTTGGCAATCCAGAATGGGCTGGCCGCGCAGCTGTAGGTCTGAATTAACGGCTGAAACGGTCCGTAGAAGCCAAGGCACGGCACTCCCTCATAGAAACACTCTTCCCGGGTCGCAAACTGGAGTACGGCACCTGAGGCGATTCTTCTGGCCAGCCCCGGGTCCGCAGCCGGATTCTTTAACAGAAAATTAGCCGCCAGCGGAGCGGAAGCCGCGCTTCTGTAGATACCGCTTCTCCCCCACATGGTCACATGGCCCTCTTCATCGAACATGCGATGGAATGTCTCCACCAGACGGTTGGAGTATTCTTCGATCTTTGCGGCCATGTACGGCTCCTTTTCATAGCCGTACCACTGGTTCCAGAGAGGTCCGTACACATGGAAGGCCCAAGGGCAGTAGTAATCAAACAAATGCCCGTCGCGGTACCAGCCGTCCCCTGCGTAATAGGAGAGAATGGCGGCCGCGTGATCCCGCATCATCCCATGATCCACCGGGTATCCCTCCCGGTCCAGAAAGGCCAGAATCAGCATATTAAACAGGCGCCAGTTGTGGTGGCCCGTATAGGAATGGCCAAAATTCGACAGGTAATCTGCAATGCGGTCCCGCTCCTCCTTCGCATAATTCTCCCAGATCACCTCCCGGCACATGGACAGGCCGATAACAAGAGAAGCGCACTCACACGTGTGCTGAAACGCCATCTCCCCTTCCTGCGCCTCCGGAAATATCTCCTCCACCCGAAGCAGATAATTGGGCGTCCCGGGTGTGACGGAGAGCAGGATCTGTTTTGAATAATACTCCTTAAGAGAGTAGCCACCCGCCGCTGCCTCCGGCTCATTATGAAGCAGCGGTGCCGCAATCAGAAAGCTCCTGGCAAGTCCCTCAAACCGCTCCGCCGCAATTCTCCATTTCGGCCCATCCGGCTGTGGATAGCTGACCTTTGTCTCATGGCGTCCGACTACGATCGGATCCTCGATCTTCTCCACATGCTCAAAAATTCCTTCCAGGAAAAAATGACTGATACTGATCCAGTGTTCTCTTGTCATTCCCGTATAGGGACTCCGTTTCTCATCCGGATTTTCTACTGTAAACTTCATCGTAATTCCCCTCTCCCGCCTCTCAGCTGTTTTCTTTTTTGTATACACAGACACCACCCACGTATACTGCCAGTATGGCCGTGTCTTTTATCCTGTCCGGCGCGCACGTTCTGATGTCCTGTTCCAGCACAGCGAAGTCCGCCAGCTTTCCCACAGACAGCGTTCCCTTCTCGTCTTCTTCAAAGCTGGCCTCCGCTCCCATGGCGGTATAGGTGGTAATAGCCTCTTCCACCGTAAGGGCCTGCTCCTTCAGAAAGGGTTTCGTCCCATCCAGGGTGGAACGGGTCACTGCACACTGAATTCCTGCCATAACATCAGGTCTCTCCACCGGACAGTCCGATCCGTTGGACACAGAGACTCCCATAGACAGCAGTGTTTTAAACTGATACGTCTCTCCTGCCCGCTCTGCTCCGATCCGCGCCTCCACAATATGATTGTCATAATCGAGAAAAATGGACTGAATGTACGCGTGCAGCTTCAGCCTCCGGAATTCCTCCAACAGCCTGGCGGTCGTAATCTGGCAGTGAACAATTCCATGACGCCTGTCCCTTCGGTCCGGATTTTCCTCCATAGCCCTCTCATATGCCCTCACCGTCATCTCCATGGCGCCGTCTCCGATGGCGTGAACGGCGATCTGCATGCCGGCTCCATCGGCCAGAACAATCATCTTCTCCAGTTCCTCCTGGCTGTAGATCGTGATCCCTCTCTCACCCGGACGCTCTGCATCCTCGTACGGCTGTCCCAGAAAAGCAGTTCTCGCCCCCAGAGATCCGTCTGCCAGAAGCTTTAACGGCCCGATTTTAAAATACCCGCTTCCCTGGCCCGTGCGGTAACCACACGACAGGAATTCCTCCAGCAGTTGCTCAGTCGGAAGCAGGCACTGTTCATAGACCCGTACCGTCATCGCGCCCTCCCGCTCCAGTTCCCGGTACGCCTCCAGCACCGTCTCAAAGGGGATGCCGGGAAATGCGGCCAGGTCATCGGTCTGGCACGACGTCACACCGCGGCTGTTTAAATCCTTCATGGCCAGCCGCAGATACTCTTTTAATTCCTTTTTACCGGGCTTAGTGACAGCTCCCAGAATCAGGTCCACACCAAATTCCCGGAATATTCCGTTGGGATTCCCAGCCTCATCAGTGTCAAAACAACCGCCTTCCGGCTGGGGTGTCAGCCTCGTGATCCCAGCCGCCTCCATAGCCTTCGTATTGGCACAGGCGATATGGCCGCAGGCGCGGATAACCAGAACGGGATGCTCTGTGGAAACCCGGTCTAAATCGCTGCAGTCCGGAAATCGCTTCTCATCCTGAAAGTAATCGTGGTTCCAGCCCCGGCCTACGATCCACGTGCCGGGGGACGGCTTTTCCTCCAGCAGATAACCGGACAGGGCCAGACACATGGCTTCCAGCGAGGTGGTGGCCTGCGTTAGATCCACCAGCTTCAGCGTGTGGCCGTAATTTAACAGATGCATGTGGGAATCATTAAACCCCGGAACTACAAACCGCCCCTCCAGATCATGGAAGACGGTATCCTCAGAATGGTTCACGTCTCTCAGACTCCCCACCGCAGCAATCCGCCCATCCTCAACGGCCATCGCCTCCGCGTCCAGACCGGTTCCCGTATCGATAACTCCATTATAATAGATTTCCCTCATTTTTAATATACCTCTCTGAAAAAACAGGCAGCAAAACCGGATGTACTCCGTTTCTGCCGCCTGTCAGTTTTTATTTAGGAATTCCTTCTGTCGGAATCTCTTCTGTCAGAATCTCTTCTTCCGCCGTCACGTCTGCCGGAATCTCTTCTTCCGCCGTCTCTTCTGTCGGAATCTCTTCTTCCGCTGTCAAGCGTTGATACATCCACATTGGGATCCATATCGCCCGGCTTCATGCTTAAGTTGATTCTGCCCATCTTATCTACTTCAAGTACCCTTACAGTCACCTCGTCGCCGATATTTACCGCATCTTCCACTTTCTCAACGCGCTTATCTGACAATTTAGAAATGTGAACCATACCGTCCTTGTTCGGCGCCAGTTCCACAAATGCGCCGAAGTTCATGATTCTGACAACCTTGCCCTTCATGACAGCGCCCGGTTCGATGTCTGTCACGATGCTCTTAATGATCTCAATCGCACGTGCAATCATGTCTTTATCGGTTCCGCATACGGATACGCTTCCATCATCGGAGATGTCGATCTTTACGCCGGTCTCTTCGATAATCTTGTTGATTACCTTGCCCTGCTTGCCGACAACATCACCGATCTTCTGAGGATCGATCGTGATCTGCTCGATCTTCGGAGCATATTTTCCAACTTCCTTACGCGGCTCTGCAATCGCTTTTGCCATAACCTCGTCCAGGATGTAGATTCTTGCTTCTCTCGTTCTTCTGATGGCTTCCTCGATAATCGGTCTTGTCAGGCCGTGAATCTTGATATCCATCTGAATCGCTGTGATACCCTTGTGAGTACCGCCTACCTTGAAGTCCATGTCTCCGAAGAAATCTTCCAGTCCCTGGATATCGGTTAAAACGATGTAATCATCGTCAGTATCTCCGGTTACGAGACCGCAGGAAATTCCTGCTACCGCGGATTTGATCGGAACACCGGCCGCCATTAACGACATGGAGGAGGAACAGATGCTCGCCTGAGAGGTGGAGCCGTTGGATTCCATGGTCTCCGATACGGTACGGATTGCATATGGGAACTCTTCCTCCGATGGAAGCACCGGAATAAGGGCTCTCTCAGCCAGCGCACCATGGCCGATCTCACGGCGTCCCGGTCCTCTGGATGGCTTTGTCTCACCAACGGAGAAGGACGGGAAATTGTAATGGTGCATATATCTCTTGGAGGTCTCCATATCGTCAATGCCGTCTAATCTCTGGCTCTCAGATAATGGAGCAAGTGTACAGATGTTTAAAATCTGAGTCTGTCCGCGTGTAAACATAGCGGAACCGTGTACTCTCGGAAGCATATCGATCTCGGCCGCCAGAGGACGAATCTGATCGATGGCACGGCCATCCGGACGTTTGTGATCCTTTAAGATCATCTTACGGACAGTCTTCTTCTGATACTGGTAAACAGCTTCTCCCAATACAGCCAGCCACTCTTCCTTATCCGCAAATGCCTCTTCCAGCTTCGCAGTGATGGTTCTGATATTCTCTTCTCTCGTCTGCTTGTCGTCTGTGAAGACGGCTACTTCCATCTCTGCCGGAGGAACGATCTCCTTAATGGCAGCAAATAATTCTTCCGGAACAGCACAGCTGATATAGGAATGCTTCGGTTTGCCGCACTCGGCTACGATGGTATCGATAAATTTGATTACTTCCTGGTTTACGGAATGTGCCTTGAAGATCGCTTCGATCATGATATCTTCCGGAACTTCATTGGCGCCTGCCTCGATCATGATTACTTTTTCCCTGGTGGAAGCGACGGTTAACGCCATGTCGGACGCCTGCTTCTGAGCCTGGGTCGGGTTCACAACCAGTTCTCCGTCAACCATACCGATCTGGGTCGTCGCACATGGACCATCAAACGGAATGTCGGAAATACAGGTCGCAATCGCGGAGCCTAACATCGCGGTCAGTTCAGGACTGCAGTCCTGGTCTACGGACATGACAATGTTGTCCAGGGTCACGTCGTTGCGGTAATCCTTCGGGAATAATGGTCTCATCGGACGGTCAATAACACGGGAAGTCAGAATTGCGTTCTCCGAAGCCTTTCCTTCTCTCTTGTTGAAGCCGCCCGGAATCTTTCCTACCGCGTATAATTTTTCTTCGTACTCTACGCTTAATGGGAAGAAATCGATGCCTTCTCTTGGTTTGTCAGAGGCTGTCGCCGTAGATAATACGACAGTATCTCCATAATGCATTAATGCAGCGCCGCTGGCCTGCTTTGCAACTCTGCCGACTTCGACCGTTAAGGTGCGGCCGGCAAGTTCCATGCTGTAACTCTTGAACATGTTTGAATCTCCTTGTTGTTATAATATTTATATTATAAAGCAGAGGAGGCCGAAACTACTGATCTGCGCGCAAGCTTGACAGTTTGATTGTTAGCTTGCTTGTGTGACCCGCTGCTCCGCAGTGCACCTCGGTTCCGCTGCGCTTCACCTCGGTCGCGGGCTTCGCCCTATGAAAAAAGTCAAAATAAAATTTACTTATGTGCCAGCACAACGTAAATTTTTTTTTGCCTTTTTTCGCACTGCTCATGGCTTGCGCGTACATCAGCGGTCTCGGATTTTCCCTCCGCTTTTAATACTCTTTTTGTTATTATGTCTTTCTTTTCATTTCTCTAATAATAGACAGATAGGGTGGAGAAGTTTCTCCACCCTAAATGGTTTTATTTTCTGATTCCTAACTTCTCGATTAACGCACGGTAACCGTCTAAGTTGGTCTTCTTTAAGTAGTCAAGAAGTCCTCTTCTCTGTCCAACCATCATTAAAAGTCCTCTTCTGGAGTGATGGTCTTTCGGATTCTTCTGAAGGTGATCAGTTAATTCTGTGATTCTCGCTGTTAAAATAGCGATCTGTACTTCCGGTGAACCTGTGTCTCCGGCTTTTCTGCCGTATTCTTCGATAATTGCTGCTTTCTTTTCCTTTGAAATCATGATGATTTCCTCCTTTAATTTTTCATTCCCACCATATACCAGGCGCTGGTTGGAGTATCCAAAGCGCTGAGCACTGGCGCATTTTCATATCGATCTAGTTTACCATAAGCTGTCCTCTGTTGTCAATGATTTTTTCCTCAGATTCCCGCCCTGGTTTTATTTTTTTCATGCTCCGATACCTGGCCGGTGCATTCCCGGTCGCTTTTTGAAAATGCCGGCAAAAGGAGGATGAATCGTGGTATCCGCAGGAATAAGCGATCTCGGTAATCCGGTATTCCGTCTGCACCAGCATCTCCTTCGCTTCCTCCAGGCGATAGCGGCTCAAATACTGCTTCGGCGACACCCCCGCCTGATGCATGAAAATACGATAGAGATACGTCCTGTCAATCCCTACGTAACCGGCAATCTCACTGATCTGTATGGGATAGCTGTAATTATGACGGATAAATGCAACGGCCCTCTTAAAATAGCCTTCCTCATCCACAGGTACGCCGCCCTTTCCCGATCTTAAAAGACAGGCCATAATTAAATAGAAGTATCCCAGAACTCTCTCCCGGTTTTCCTCTGCGCTTCCAAAGGCGCCGAGAAGTCCTTCAAACCAGCCGGAAACCGCGGTGATCTCACCCATGGCGCATACAGGAAAGCTGTGGTCCGGATAATACCGTTCCAACAGCGCTTCCGCCCCGTCGCCGTCAAACGCAATCCACGCATAACTCCATGGCTCCTCAAAATCCGCCTGATAGTACGTCACCTCTCCCGGTCTGATCAGAAACGCTTCCCCTTCCTTTATCTCATACTGCCCATACCCGGTCCTGTAAATTCCTTTTCCCTTCAGCACAAAATGTATCAGCTGGTGAGACCTCACTGCCGGACCAAAGAAATGGCCCTTCTCGCAGTCCTCCCGGCCGCAATAGTAAACCTTCACCCGATTCCCCTTCTCCTTTCAAGATGCAACAAAATGACAATAATTACGAAACAAATTTTCTATCTTGTTTTCCTGTCTCATTATATACTTTCTTCATAAGCAGCACAACCGAAAAAAAGAAAAAAGGAGAATCATTATGGTAAAAATTACGTTTATGGGCGCCGGCAGCACCGTATTTGCAAGAAATGTCCTGGAAGACTGCATGTGTACCCCCGCGCTGTGCGACGCAGAGATCGCACTGTATGACATCGACGGTGAACGCCTGAACGACTCTTACGTCATCCTGTCCGCGATCAACAAAAATGTCAATCAGGGCCGCGCATCCATCCACACCTATTTAGGCGTGCCCAATCGGAAGGACGCACTTCGTGACGCCGACTTCGTCGTAAATGCCATCCAGGTAGGCGGCTACGATCCCTGCACCATCACAGATTTTGAGATTCCCAAAAAATACGGCTTAAACCAGACCATTGCCGACACGCTGGGAATCGGCGGAATCATGCGGGCACTGCGCACCATTCCCGTACTGGAAGATTTTGCCAGAGATATGGAGGAGGTATGTCCTGACGCCTATTTCTTAAATTACACCAATCCCATGGCCATGCTGACCGGATATATGCAGCGCTATACAAACGTAAAGACCATCGGATTATGCCACAGCGTCCAGACCTGTTCAAAGACCCTGCTAACGGAGCTGGGTATGGAAGATAAGCTGGAGGGCCGCACGGAGCTGATCGCCGGTATCAATCACATGGCCTGGCTTTTAAAGCTGTACGACAAGGAAGGCAATGACCTCTATCCGGAGATCCGCCGCCTGGCCGATCAGAAAAACCGGGAAGAGAAGCATAAAGACATGGTTCGCTTCGAATACATCCGCCATCTGGGCTACTACTGCACTGAATCCAGCGAGCACAACGCCGAGTACAATCCGCTATTCATTAAGAGCAACTATCCGGAGATGATTGAGGACTACCAGATTCCATTGGATGAATATCCCCGCCGCTGCATCAAACAGATCGAAGGCTGGAATCAGGAGAAGGACAGTATTCTGATGGATGGAGCCATCACCCACACCCGCTCTTTAGAATACGCATCCTATATTATGGAAGCAATTGTCACCAATCAGCCCTATAAGATCGGCGGAAATGTGCTCAACCATGGCCTTATCGATAATCTGCCGGCCGAAGCCTGTGTGGAGGTTCCCTGTCTCGTAGACGGAAGCGGAATCACGCCATGCCATGTAGGTGCCCTCCCCACACAGCTGGCCGCCATGAATTTAAGCAATATTTCGGTCCAGCTTCTCACCATCGAGGCAGCCCGCAGCAGGGACCGCCGCACCATCTATCAGGCAGCCATGATGGACCCCCATACCGCCGCCGAGCTTAACATCCCCGATATTATCGCCATGTGCGACGAACTGATCGCCGCCCACGGAGAGTATATGAAGGAATATTAATCCCCTGTCACAGCAAAGGAGCAGCCGCTGCAGATACTTAACGCCGCGGCTGCTCCTTTGTCTCCTGCCGTCATAATCCATTCCCTGTACGGGTTTCGCCGAATCCCTGTTTAATCAAATGAATCGTACCTTCATCATTCATCTTCTTTACAATGGTGGCAATAACCGGAAACGTAAAGATCCCCAGCACACCGATCAGCTGTGCCCCTGCGAAGATACACAACAGGGTAACGATCGGATGGAGTCCCACCTGTTGTCCGATCACCTTTGGTTCGAGAGTCTGTCTGACGATAGTAATTATTACATACAGAATAAAAATCCCCACACCGAGTCCCGTTTTTCCAATGATACAAAGAATAAGCGCCCACGGTATCAGGACAGTTCCGGTTCCCAGTACCGGAAGGATGTCGACCACAGCCACCAGAAACGCCAAAAGCAGAGGCATTGGTATCTTCAGCAGCACAAATCCCAGATACAGTTCCGCAAAGGTAATCGTCATCATAAGCGCATACACCTTAAGAATCTTCCAGATGGTCGTCCTTGCCCCCGCTGCGGTCTCGGCAATCATCTTTCTCCGCTCCTCTTTAAACTGCCGCAGGACAAAATCCCAGATTCTGTCATAATCAATTGTGAAGAAGAAAGACGAAATAATCGTAAATATGGTCTGTACCAGAATCGCCGGAAATCCCACAATCCAGGAAGCTCCCCAGCCGATCAGAGTTCCTGACACCGTCATAATTCCGCTCTGCAGGGCATTTTCCAGGCTGGCAGACATCTGACTCAGCCAGTCCTGATATTCAGGGAAACTGACAACGATCCGTTCAAACAGAATTCCCAGCTCCGGCTCTATCACCTCCATATAAAACTGAGGCAGCTTTCCGGCCAGATTTTGAATAAAGGCAACGATATGGCTCGCCGAAAACAATGCCGCCATCACCAGAATCCCGTAAAATACCAGAAGCACCGCAATCGACACCGGCGCTCGCTTTCCTCCCGTTCGTCCGCACAGCTTCCGTATCAGAGGCGACAGCACTGCAGCCACCGTAAGCCCCAGCAGAAACGGAAAAAACATGGGTACCAGCCGTTTCATCACAAAGAGAAAAATCCCTCCCAAAATGACGAAGTAGATCACATTCGTTATAAACCGTTTTCTGCCTTCCATCCTGCGTTCCTGTACTGCCTGTTCCTTACTCTCTTCCATATTTGGCTATCCATCCCTTCCTCATGCATCTTATTATGGTTTTGTCCAATTCATGCACAAAAAGGCACAACCTGCCACAAAAATGCAGGCCGTGCCTTTTTCTTATCATTTTTTATCCCTGCGTCGCTTCCGGCGTGGTTCATGGTTTCCTCTGACTGTCCTTTATTTGAGAAGTCTCCGCCCGCCTCTTCATGGAAGTACCGGACTCAGGCCTTCATCTGAACGCCATTATAGAAACAGAAAGCCCTTTCGTCAAGCGAACCGGGGGAAGCTTAACGACATCTTTACAGGGATACCAGGGCGTTCTCCGCAAACGCAGTCTTCGCCATCTTTCGTTCCAGCTCCTCCCTCAATACGTCCAGCCGTTTTTCAGCCAGCTTCCCATCCTTTACAACACAGGCGCCTTCCACAAACACCATATCCACATTTGAGGGGCCTGCGCTGTAGACCAGAGCAGAATACGGATCATAGACAGGAAACATATTGGCGGAACGGGTCTCTACAAGGACCAGATCAGCCCGTTTCCCCACTTCAACCGAGCCGGTCATCTGTTCCATATGAAGAGCCTGCGCCCCCATCACCGTAGCCATCTCCACCACCTGCCGCGCCGGAAATGCGCTGCGGTTCTTCGTTTCATTCTTGTGGAAATTGGCGAACAGCTTCATCTGCGTAAACAGATCCAGTGTATTGCCGCTGGCCGGCCCGTCGGTGCCCAGGCCCACCGTAATCCCCAGCTCCCGCATGCGGCTGACCGGAGCCACGCCCTTGGCTGCCTTCGTGTTGGAACCGATGCAGTGGGCTACCGAAGCTTCCCTCGCTGCAAACAGCTGCAAATCCGATTCAGACATATGGATACAGTGGGCCGCCAGCGTCTGTTTTCCCAAAACTCCCAGAGAGTCCAGATAGCCCGCCGGCGTCTGTCCAGACATCCCCCAGAAATAATCCATCTCATAATCCATTTCTGCTGTATGGAGGCTGAATGGGGCCCCATAAGCATGGTCCAGCTCCCATGCCGCTTTCAGAAGGCCTGAGGAACAGGTCGTCGTCCCGTGGGGCGCCACACACCCGGAAATTCTCGGATGCCCCTGATACTTCTTCATCAGGCTCTCCCCATAGGAAAGCGCTTCATACGGATCTTTAAAATCACAGGCTTCCTGTTCCATAACGGTTTCTCCGGCAATTCCGCGAATCCCCATCTCATCCATGGCCCGGGCCGCCTCAGCTTCGTAATAATACATATCGAAAACGGTGGTGACACCGGCCAGCAGCATCTCCGCCGCCGCATATTTCGTGGAAAGATAGACGAGCTCCGCATCCATGGCCCTCTGCTCCATCGGAAGCAGAAATACTCTCAGCCGGTCTTTGCAGTCGTCTCCCAGGCCGCGAAACGGGATCATTCCCATATGCGTGTGAAGGTTCACCATACCTGGCATGAGAATGCCGCCCTTCCCGTCTATCAGGCGGAGACCGTCTCCTGTTTCATGCTTCCTCGCCTCTGCGATCACTGTCTCCAGCGTATCCATCGTTCCCACCGCAGTAATTTTCCCGTCTTCCCACGCGGCAAAGCCGTGTTTTATGACCTCCCGCTGTGTATTCATCGTTACCACAACGACATTTGTAATAATTGTACTCACTGTTCTGCTACCTTTTCTTCCTGTATCTGAAATGACTCTACCAGAGGAACCTCCCTCTGGCTTTTTACATCGAACATTCCCTGATCGCTCAGCTTAAGCTCCGGAGACACCAGAAGGGACAGTGTGGAAATGGACATAATGACATTATGATTCACATACCCCATTCGCTCAATCTCTTCCCTTACGGCCTTTATCTCTGCCGCCAGCTCCGGAAGGCTCTTATCCGACAGGATTCCTCCCACCGGCAGTTCTGCCGCCGCGGTCACTCTGCCGCCGCACGCCGTCACATAGCCGCCCTGCATGTGCACGACCTCATTCTGTGCCAGAACCATGTCCTCCACCGAATTCCCCAGCACCAGCAGATTATGACTGTCATGCGACCACGTAGTCGCCACGGCTCCTTTTTCCTGAAAGCCATGCTCCACAAATCCCCAGGAGACATTTCCATTTTTCCCGTATCGCTCGAAAACAGCCGCCAGACACAGTCCCGCCTCCTGCCAGCAGAGAATTCCCTCCCGGACAGGAATTCTTCTCTGAACATGCTTCGCCCTGGTTCCAAAGGTCTGTATCTGCATCACATTTACCAGTGCTGTCCCGGACAGCGCAGTCCGGTTATCTTTCCAAAAATCAGTAATCGGCAGCACAAAGTCCGACGCCAGCGCCAGCCGGCATTTCACGGAACTGTAAAAGTGGTCTGGAAACCTTCTTTTAAGGCCCTGCTCCTGCCTCTTATCCGCTTCCCGGTCCATGTTCATTTCCTGGTCCGGCCCATCTGGCATCCTGCTCTGGCATCGCCTTCCATTTTTGAAAACAGCCTCCGGCACAAAGCTTTTTAAGTCAGGAAGAACTGCGAAATCCGCTATCTTCCCCGGCGCAATGATCCCTCTGTCATCGAGATGCATTCTCCTGGCCGGTGTGAATGTAGCCAAATAAACCGCCTTCTCTGCCGGCATCCCTTTCTCCACGGCCAGTCTGACAATCCGGTTCAAATGGCCTTCCATCAGGCGGTCAGGCATCGTGTCATCCGTCACCAGCGCCACATTTTCGTAAAGCTGATGCCGCTTCACAGCTTCCACCACCTCCTCTTTCAGAGATTTCTCCTGCAGCTCGAGAAACATCCCCATATCCGCCTTCTCCACCACAGATTCCGCCGTCTGTTCCGTATGATCCGCATCCACGCCCGCTCTGACAAATGCCGCTAAATCTCCGCCGGACAGTCCCGGACAATGTCCTTCTATCCTGATATTTCTGCCGCATTCCCCGCAGATTTTGAGAAATCGCTTACTCTTCGTATCCTCTTTGGCCGCCAGATCCTTAAAGTTCATCACTTCTCCCAGACAAACCACACGCTCATCCTGCAGTTGCTTCCGAAGCTCCTCTTCCCCAAGCTCCGCCCCCGAAGTCTCCATCTCCGTTCTGGTAGCAGGCACGCTGGACGGAATTCCATAAAAAATATCCAGTTCCGTCTCCTGTTCCATAAAGCTTAAGATCCCCTCCAGCCCAAACACATTGGCAATCTCATGAGGATCTGCCACTGCCGTAGTGACCCCGAAAGGTATCACTGCCCGCGAAAATTCCTCCGGATACGTCATCGAGCTTTCCACATGCATATGAATATCCACCAGCCCGGGAATCACAAACTTTCCAGTCCCATCAAAGACCGACTCTGCTTCCCATTCCCCGCGCCGTGCTCCCCCCCGCAGCTTCGAATCTCCCACAAAATCAGAAACAGGAGAAACGTCAAAAAACTTTCCTCCTGTCACTGCAATATCCATTCGTTCAAAGCACTGCCTGAAAGTCCGATAAACCCAGGCATTCTCTATCACCAGATCCACTTTCACAACCACAACACCTCCGTCATTCCCGTTAGCCAAAGTTCTCCAATTATCCCGTTTTTGCTCCTCACCCCCCTCCGCAAAGTCCGCGCCCCCTTGCCATCACCCCAAATTTGCAAATCAAGAATTGATAATCCTGTTCCACTGATCAATCCACTCTCCCAGGATCGGATTCACAAACGAATAATCAATCACCTTCGCGTTCTCCGCCGCATCTCCATACGTCATATTGGCGGATTCTTCCTCTGTAAATGCCACCTGGTTATTTGTAGGCGCCTCATTCAGCGCTTTTCCTGTCTTTGTCTGAAGCTCCCGGCTCAGTCTGTAATTGATGTACTCATAAGCCAGTTCCTTATTTTTAGAGTTCTTCGTAATGCTGATCGTATTAAAGTTGGCGTATGTCACGTCAGGAGTCACGTAGACAAGGGACGGATCCGCCGCCTGAATTGTCGGAACGCCAAAATCACCGACAATCGCAGCCTCTATTTCCCCGGAGGTAAACATATTAATCAGGTCCGAAGACTTCGCATACGTTTTCACGATATTCGGTTTCAGTTCCTTAAGCGCTTCAAATGCCGCCGCTCCCTGATCGGCTGTCACATCCGCCCCCTTGTAATCACTCGCCATATACACCATGGCCGGTCCGAAGGTGGTGGTAATATCCGGAATTGCGATCCGTCCTTCCAGCCTGGCATCCCAAAGGTCATCGAAACTCTTAATCTCAAATCCCACAGCCTCAGGATTGTACATGATACCGATACTGTTAATGGTATAAGCGACACCCTGTCCCGCTTCCGCCATCGTCTTCGCAGCGCCGATCAGATACTGGCTGTTTTCAATTTTGCTTAAGTCGATCGGCTCGAATAAGCCTTCCTCGATCCCCTTCGCCGTCATGGCCTGGGACAGCTCGATCACATCAATAACCGTTTCCGAGTCTGCCGACAATTTTGTATAACGTTCGTTGGTACTGCCTGTCTCCGTCACAATTTTACATCCAAACTCATCCTCAAATGGTTGATAGACCTCTTCCTCCGAGATATCCTCGCTGAGTCCGTAAGTAGAGAGAATCAGTTTCTTCGAATTCCCGTCAGAATTTCCTCCCTCTGCAGAATTGGAGCTTCCGCAGCCCGTCAGCACCAGCGCCGCGCAGAGAGACAATGCCATCATTTTCTTCATCATAATCGTACCTCACCTTTCAAAAATTTATATGTCTTCCGTTACCTGTCCATTAAAATCAGTTTCTCCTCCGGCAGATACAGGCGAATCGTCTGCCCTTCTTCATACGATTCATCCGCGTTCCTGTTCACCAGGAATTTTCCTGCTTCGGTATGAACCTCATACTGATAGCTCTTTCCAAGAAACGTACGCACGCCTACCGTCCCGGTCAGCACATTTCCGGTCCGGCCTTCAAAGTCCACCAGAATATCTTCCGGCCGGATCGTTCCGGTAACTGTTTCTTCCGACGGAACCACACCGTCCGCCGTCTTTACGGTAAACGCTTCCCCGCTGTCTGTCCGGTAAACGTCCCCGCCTTTGTGGAGCGTAAGAAAGTTTTCAAATCCAATAAATCTCGCCACAAACTCCGTCTTCGGCCTGCTGTAAATATGCTCCGGAGTGTCATACTGTTCGATCACACCGCGGTTCATTACCGCCACCTTGTCAGAGATGGAAAAACACTCCTCCTGATCATGGGTGACAAACAGCGTGGTGATTCCCAACTGCTTCTGAATCCGTTTGATCTCCATTCTCATGTTAATCCGCAGCTTGGCATCCAGATTACTGAGCGGCTCATCGAGCAGCAGCAGCTTCGGCTCGATCACCAGAGCCCTTGCAAGTGCGACTCTCTGCCGCTGTCCGCCGGACATCTGCTGGGGAAAACGGTCTGCAAATTCCGTGAGGCCGCATACCTCCAGGATGTCCTTCACCTTTCTGTCCATCTCCGCCTTGTCCAGCTTCCTGATCTTTAAGCCGAACGCCACATTGTCATAGACTGACAGATGGGGAAACAGCGCATAACTCTGAAATACGATACCGAAATTTCTTTTATGCACCGGCACCTTTGTTAAATCCGCTCCATCCAGTGAAAAAATGCCGCTCTGGGGTTCGATGAAGCCGGCCACCACCCGAAGTGTCGTAGTCTTACCGCATCCGCTGGGCCCTAAGAGAGAGACCAGTTCGCCTTCCTCCACCTCCAGGTTCAGTCCTTTTAGGACCTGCTTTTTCTTATCATAACAGACATCAATATCCTTAAGTGTCATAAATGCCATCGTCTTTTCCTCCTTAACTGGCGACTATTTTGTCAATGCGGCGATTCCCAGCGTCTTATCTACAATTACCATAATCATGACTGTGGCTGCCATTAAGAGCACGGATACCGCTGATACAGTCGGATCATAATTATATTCGATGTAATTCATCAGAGTCGCCGGAAACGTGGAGACTCCCGGACCGGAAAGAAACATGGATACCGGTATATTGTTAAAGGAATTGATAAAGGCAAGCATGAAAGCGGCCGAAATTCCCGATGTGATATTCGGAAGCACCACTTTAAAAAATGCGGAAATTTTGCCGCACCCCAGGCTCCATGCCGCTTCCTCCACCGAGAAATCAAACTGGTCCAGACTCGACCCCACCACACGGATAACGTATGGAAGCGTCACCATAAAATGTCCTGCCAGAAGCCCGGCATACACCGGAATCCTCAAGGACAGCACGAGAAACTGGTAAAGCACAAAGCCGATTACAATTCCCGGAACAATGGTAGGAGACAGGAACACCGACTTTAAGATCCCTTTTCCCTTCATGCCGGATCTTGCCAGTGCATAGGCCGCCGGAATCCCCACAAGAAGAGCGATGAAGGTAGCCAGAAATGCAATTTCCAGGCTCGTTAAAAATGATTTCCGGAAAGATTTTAAGGAAAAAACATTCAGAAACCATTTCATGGAAAATGATTCAATGGGAAAGGTGATGGCATTACCTCCGCCAAACGCCGTCACGGTAATGATGATGAGCGGTATGATCAGAAATGCAAAGACCAGTCCCGCAAAAATCGTGAGCAGTTTATTTTTACGCATGGCTTCCTCCTCTTCTGTCCAGCCTGTTGGCCAGAGCGTTAAATCCTTTGATGACAATCAACGTCACAATAATCATAATCAGGGATATCACCGCCGCTCCATCCCAGTCCCCCACCGTCATGGCACGCTGGTAAATGAAGGTCGACAGCACCATATTCTTATTGCCGCCCAGCAGCTGCGGCGTGGTGTAGGCTGTCAGCGTTCCGGTAAACACGAGTATACCGCCTACAATAATTCCCGGAAGGCTCATGGGGAAAACAACCTTCAGAAACGCGGTAAACCGGTTGGCGCCCAGGCTCTGAGCGGCCTCCATCATATCATCCCCGATATTTTCCATGACGCCGGCCACCGTCACAATCATCAGAGGAAGGAATAAGTAAACAGAACCGATGATAATGGCAAAATCGGTGTATAATAGTTTCACCGGCTTATCTGCAAATCCCGCGGCCATAAGAAACCGGTTTATAATCCCGTTGCTTCCCAGGATATTGATCCATGCAAAGCTGCGGATGACAGAATTCGTCATCATCGGGAAAATGGAAACTGCCAGAAGGATTCCCCGCCATTTCCTGCCGCACCGGCTGATAAAATACGCGGTCGGAACACCTGCCGCCATACAGGCCGCCGTCGTAATTACCGCCACCTTCACGGTCCTTGCGAATATCTTCAGATAATACTCGTCCCGGAAAAAGTCCACGTAAGAGTTGAACGGATACTCGCCGGCAAAGAGCGTGGGGACCAGAACCCTCAAAAGCGGAAGAAACAGACACACCGCCAGGATGACAAGTCCGGGCACCACCATAACAAATGCACTACTTTTCTTCATCTCTACCTCTCCAATTTATTTATTAGTTTAGTTAATCCAACGATGTACATTTATTATAAAATGTGATATACTGTACGTCAAATACATATAATCTATAATTTTTATGCAGTAAAGCTATAATCCCTCATTGATCCATTGTCTTTCACCCAGGAGGAGACCGCCATGGAATTAAAAGAAGCCCGCTATATTCTAGCCATCGCCCGCCACAAGAGCATCAGCAAGGCGGCCGAAGCCCTGTTCATCTCCCAGCCATCGTTAAGCAAATACTTGAAAAATTTAGAGCAGCAGCTTGGAACCCGGTTATTCGACCGGATCGGCAACGGTTATTTTCCCACCTATGTAGGTGAGCGCTATCTCCACTATGCGGAAAAAATCGTGGAGTACGGCCTGGAATGGGATACAGAGCTTGATGATATTATGCACCAGAACCACGGGCGTTTAAACATTGCAATTCCAATCATGCTGGGCAACAGCATCATCGGCCCGACTCTGCCCCGTTTTCACAAGCAGTATCCCCACGTAACCGTAAATATGATGGAGGCAGTCAACTTTGTAGCAGAACATACCCTGACCGATCATACCGTGGATTTAACCTTCTATAATGTTCATGAATTCCCCAGGGATTTGGATTATCAGATCATTGGAAAAGAAGAGATTGTACTGGTGCTCTCCGCCTCCTCTCCCGCGGCTCATAAAGCAGTGGATAAAGAAGGCTTCCGATACCCGTGGCTCGATCTGCGTCTGCTGAAAGAGGAGGACTTTATCCTGCTTTACCCGGACCAGAATACCGGCGGAATAGCCCTGAAGCTCTTTTCCGAGTACTGTATGGCCCCCCACGTCCTGATGTATACAAGGAACAGCGAAATGTCTATCCGCCTGGCCATGGAAGGCGTGGGGGCGGCTTTTGCACCCGAGAGCTATTACCATTATATAAAAAGACAGGAAAGCTCCTCCCCTGCAGTCCGTTCCTCCGCCTGCTTTTCCATAGGAGCTGAAAAAATCGAAAACACGCTGATCGCCGCTTACCAGAAAAACCGGTATCTGCCGCAATATGCGCGGGCATACTTAGATATGATTAAGGAATACTGTTTATATATGGATCGGAAGAAGATACAGGGGGAAGATTAGGAAATTACGGATATAAAAAGAGAACACATTGAAAGACAGCTAATTGAAAGGCAGTTATTTCAAAGACAGCTATTTCAAAGGCAATGCTTTTAGATACAATAAGCTTACATTCAGCTATGAATAACGTCGGAAAATGTCGAATATTTATCTGCATGGAATATTAGCCCGTTATTGTTTTTACTTTGTTTTTACGTTAAAATAACTTTATATAATTGTGCAGCGGTCAAGAGGGTAGTCTGATGGTTTCCTCCGGAAATTTACAAAGGAGGATATGTGGTATGAATACACTGGAAGTGTTGACGCTGGTGCTGGTTATCTTTACAGTACTGGCCTACCTTGATAATCATCAGAAAAGAAAATAGCTATCCTCTACTCGCAATAGAGGATAGCTCGTAACTATAAATTACTCAGTTATCCGAAGTCTTAATCATCAGACCGAAACAAATCTTTTGATTACTTCTAAGTACATTATACCCAAGGTACTTGTATTTTACAAGTACCTTTTTGGATTATATCATAATTTCTGGTAAACAGACCACATCACACCGCCGCCGTCCTCACTTAAGCTGGAATCTCTCCAAGTTTCCTGTTTTCGCATCAGGAATCCTGTGGTATGATAAATGAAACGTAATATATAGAAAGCAATAGGAGGCCAACTATGAAGGAAATACAAAGCACTGCCATCATTGGCATGGGAGCACTCGGCTTACTGTACGGGAATCAGATTGTATCCAGGCTGGGTTCCTCCGGCCTGCGCTTCATTGCAGACAGGAAACGTATTCAGAAGTACCATTCCATGGAATTCACCGTGAACGGGGAGCACCGCACCTTTCCAATGGAAGACTGTGAAACCGCAGCTCCTGCCGATTTTGTGATCGTAGCGGTCAAATACAACGCGCTCCCCGAGGCCTTAAACACCATGAAGAACTGTGTCGGACCGGATACCACCATAATCTCCGTTATGAACGGCATCAGCAGCGAACAGATGATCGGGGAACGCTATGGCCGTGAAAAAGTACTGTACTCCATCGCCCAGGGCATGGACGCCATGAAATTCGGGTCTTCCCTGACCTACACACAGGCAGGAGAGCTGAGGGTTGGCGCTCTGTCACCGGAACAGAACAACCGTCTGGAAGCCATGACCGCCTTCTTCGACCGGGCCGGGATTGCCTACACCGTTGAAGATGACATTCTGCACCGCCTGTGGGGCAAATTCATGCTGAATGTCGGTGTAAACCAGACCTGTATGGCGTATGAGACCACCTATTCCGGCACACTGGTTCCCGGAGAAGCTCACGACACCATGATTGGCGCCATGCGCGAGGTCATCAGGCTGGCCCGTGCGGAACACGTCAACTTAACCGAGCAGGATTTAGACAGCTACATCGACCTGCTGAAGACGCTGTCACCGGACGGTATGCCGTCTATGAGACAGGACAGCCTGTCACACCGGCCGTCAGAAGTTGAGATGTTTTCCGGAACCGTCAGAGAGATGGCCAAAAAACACGGACTTGCCACACCTGTAAATGACCGCCTGTATAAGCGGATCAGGGAGATGGAGTCACAGTACACTTAATACGTTCCCGCAGGCGAAAGCAGACGAAAACTACCGCAGCACCTTCTGCCCGCTGGCCGTATAAATCCGGTACCAGTCCACGTGCTCCAGCCGGATCTCCACACCGCGGACCGCCTCCAAAAGGCGGTCGATCCGGTTGCTTCCGCAGATTGGCAGCGCTTTCACCGGATGGTATGCCAGCCATGCGTATACAATGGCAGACTCGGTAGTCCCGTATTGCTCCGCCAGTTCTTTCAGAACAGCCCTGACCTTTACACAGGCCTCATCGCTGCCGGTAAACAGCCTTCCGCCGGCCAGAGGCGACCATATCATGGGATGGATTCCCGTGCCTGTCAGCAGATCCATCATCCCTGAATCGAAGTGCTCAAAGCAGAGCGGGCTGCACTCGATCTGATTTGTGACCAGGCTCTGTCCGGTCGCCTGATTCAGCGCCTGGAACTTCCAGGGATCAAAATTCGATACCCCGTAAGCCCGGATAAGCCCTTCCGCCTGCAGGTCCTTAAGCGCCCTTCCGCACTCCGCCGGATCGAGACAGGGATCCTCTCTGTGAATCAGCAGCAAATCCACGTAATCCGTTCCCAGCCGCTCCAGACAGTCTCTGCACGCACGCATCACATGATCGTACGTCGTATTGTAATGGGAAAATGCTGCGTTCTCCCCTTTCGGCACGATACCGACCTTCGTCACCAGTTCGATCCGGCTTCTCAGCGTGGGATCGAAGGCCAGCGCTTTCCCCATCTGCCGCTCACACTCTCCGCCGCCGTACACGGCTGCCGTATCAAAGGTGGTAACACCGTTCTCCACACAGGCATTCATATGATCTGCCAGCTTCTCCGGGCTCCAGTCCCAGGAAGTTAACCGCCAGTAGCCCTGTATTACCCGTGACAATTCAATCGGCCCCATCTTAATTCGTTCCATATGCTCTCCTTTTACTATCAATCTCTACATTAAGCTCCAGCTCTGTATTCCACCTATAACTACAGATTCTCACCATTCTGCATAATCGTATTCCTATACCACTCAAACGAATCCTTCGGTATCCGCTCCTGCGTCGCATAATCCACATAAATCAGACCAAACCTGTCGTTGTATCCTCTGGCCCACTCAAAATTGTCCATAAGCGACCACTGGAAATACCCTGCCACGTCCACGCCCTCCTCAGCGGCTCTCTTAAGCCCGCGCAGATGGCGGTGAAGATAATCAATCCTGGCATAATCATGAATCTTTCCATCTAACGCAGGCCAGTCATGGCTCGACATACCGTTCTCCGTAATAACGACCGGTGTCTGGTACCTCTCATACAGGAACTTGACGCCCCAGTAGAGACAGTCAAAATCCACATGCCAGTTAATGGCCGTCTTCGGCGCGCCGGGGCTGTGAGGCACCGTCTCCCAACCGCCGGGAACCGCCTTTGTCGGAATTCCTCTATAGATATTCTGGCCGTAAAAATCCGGTTTCTGATGGATAATCTTCATATCATCCGGTCCCATGACAGGCAGATCCTTTTCCAGAATGCGAAGACCTTCCTCCGGATAGTTTCCCAGCATCACAGGATCACTCCACCAGCTGACGTTCCACGACCAGTCCCCATTCTCCGGCATACGGAAATAGGCGTTTCTCGCCGCCTCCACATCTTTCGGATCGCTGCTGACCGGAACCGGCACATTGGACGTAGGCGCATAACCTATCTTTGCATCCGGAACAATGGAACGGATCTCCATAGAGGCCAGACCGTGAGCCATCATAACGTGATGGGCCATGGACAATGCCTCGCGGCGGGGCAGCTTATGTCCCGGAGCGTGAACTCCATCCACGAATGCCAGACCGATGAATACCTGTGGCTCGTTAAACGTAATAAAGTTCTTCACCCGGTCTCCCAGCGCCCGGGCAACTACTGCTGCATATTCCGCAAACCATTTCGGGCTGTCAGGATTCAGCCAGCCGCCCCGCAGATACAGCTCATAAGGCTGATCCCAGTGGTACAGCGTCACATACGGTGTAATCCCGTTCTCCAGCAGCGCATCCGTCAGACGGGAATAAAAATCCAGCCCCTTCTGATTGACCGTACCAATCCCGTCGGGAAGAATACGAGGCCAGGAGATGGAAAAGCGATACGCCTTAATTCCCAGCTGCTTCATTAATTTTACATCTTCCTCAAATCTGTGGTAGTGATCACACGCCACATCGCCGTTGTGTCCTTCAAAAACCTTTCCGGGCTGGTGGGCGTACACGTCCCATATGGACAGCCCTTTCCCATCCTCAAAGGCCGCCCCCTCGATCTGATACGAACTGGTTGCGGCTCCCCATACAAAATCCTTCTGAAATCCCATAAATGCCTTCCTCCTGTTAACTCGCAGTTCACGGCCCCGCCCGTAAAAGGCAGAACCGTGAACCGCAGTGATGATTATGAAACAATTATTTTACATGAATCATTTCACATATCCGCTTTCTTTCATGCGCAGATACGACGCCGTTAAAGTCTGAACCCGGTCTAAATGCCGCAGCACATCCTGTTCCACACAGGCGTATGATAAGCCCTGCCGGTCCATCTCCTCCAGGATCGGATCGACGGGAAGCAGCCCGCTGCCCAAGCTGGTAAAACCAACCTTCGTGGACGGATCGCTGTTCAGTATGTGCTTCGGCGCTTCCAGATCATAGAAGTCCTTCAGATGTACATTGGCAATCCTGCCCTCCAGACGTTTTAAGAGCTTTACCGGGTCCACCCCCGCCACCATTGCCCAGCCCAAGTCAATATTAAACTTAAGCCTCGGATCCACGTGCAGCAACATTAAATCGAATCCCGAAATACCGTTGTAACAGGTGGTGAACTCCTGGTAATGGTTATGATAGCAGAAATGGATTCCTTCGCTCTCAAAAAACAGAACCGCCTTATTCATAAATTCAAAATCCTGCATGACCTCATCGTATCCGGCATTGCTGCCGTATCCCCTCCGGAAGCTGGCAATCATGCTGGACGAATACATGCACACCTGATTTATCTCCTGAATGTGCAGTGACTTAATCTTCGCCGCCGGGTCCTGAAAGACCTCCGGGGATGCTCCCGACATGATGGGTTTAATCCCCAGACTGCAGACACGTTCATACTTCTCTTTTAAATCTCCTCCGGGAATGGCGTAATCGAGATCCATGTCCATGGCGCGGTATCCGATCTCCGCGTATTTTTCCAGCAGCTTCCATGTCTCCTCTGTCTTCGATCTGTCATCCGGAAGAAATCCTACTACACCAGCCTTTAACATATCCTGCCTCCTGCCCATTTTATCACATCCGGCTGCCAGTCTGCAAGTGCAGCCTCATGGCATTTGCCGATCATCCCGGCTTTTAAGGCTGCCGGCCTGGCCGGTCTGGTCTCCATCGTATAGACCGTCCCCTCCCTGGTGCAGACATCAAGCCCGTGAATCAGTTCCAATGCGTGCAGATGCAGTCCCACATCGCACCGGTGGGGCCTCTCGCCGCGAATCGCCCACGCCATCTCTGCCACGCCCATACCGCGCCTTGAGTCTCCCCACGTTCCCGGTGCTCCCTCAAACTTATTCGTCGTCACATGATCGTGGGTGATCGGTATCTCCATAAAACGGCTTCCGCCCTTTCGCATCAGCATCACCGGCCCGCCGTAATAGTTGGGGTCCGGGCAGATCAGCGTGCCTTCGCTTCCATACACTTCCACCCGCGGCGTCTCCATAAAGCTCTCGCCCGTCACCACGAGGGTGCCGCAAACACCGCTTTCGAACCGCAGCGCTCCGTATAAGCTGGTAATTCCCGGAACCTCCGCGCTTTCTCCCTGCCGCGGATTATAGGGATTTCTCAGTTCAAACGGGTACGAGTCCGCGAATCCCGCCACCGTCTGAACTGGTCCGAATAAGTGAACCATAGCGTGAATATAGTAGGCCGCCATGTCAAAGGGCAGCGTTCCTCCATTTTCCAGCTTAACGTCGTTTCTGGCGCCATCCGGCCAGACATTGCGCGCCAGAAATGCGTGCACGCTGATGGGCTTTCCTATATATCCATCATCAATCAATTTCCGGCAGGTCTGGTACCCGCCTCCTAAAAATGTATCTGGCGCACACCCGATCCGAAGCCCCTTTTCCTCTGCCAGCCTGGCAATCTCACATGCCTCCTCATAGGAGGGTGCAAGGCTCTTCTCTGTATAGACGTGTTTTCCCGCGTTTAATGCCTCCCGGATCACCTGTGTATGGCTCTGCCAGTTGGTGGTATTCACCACAATCTCGATCTCGGGATCATCGTAGATCTCCTGGTTCGTCATCTGACGGATTCCGAATTCCTCCGCGCGGGCGGCGCTCCGCTCCGGTATCAGGTCACTGCATCCCACCACTTCCACGGAATCGAAACGATTCACCATATTATCCAGATACGTCCAGCTTATAATACCGCTTCCAATTAATCCTGCTTTTACTGGTTTCATTTTCTCTCCTTTTCCCGGACAGTCAGGCATTTCCCCTGCTGCCATCCGGTCTTAAGCCGGCAGCATTACCATACATACCCGCTTTCCTTCATCGCCAGGTAAGACATGGTCAATGCCTCCCTGGGATTTAAGTTCCGCATGATATCCTGTTCCACACACGCATATTCCACCGACTGCCTGTCAAGTTCCTTCAGCACCCCCGGAATATTCACGACTCCCGTTCCCACAGCGGTAAACCCTTCCTTCGATGAAGGATCCTTCTCCACCATCTTCCACGGCTTCTGTAAATCGTAAAAATCCTTCACGTGGATGCATGCAATTCGTCCTTCCAGCCTCTTTAAGACCTCCACCGGATCATAGCCACCGGAGGTAACCCAGCCCACATCCAGATCAAATTTCAGACGGGAGTCCACATTGTACAGCATGTGGTCAAAAGCATTGACCCCATGATATACCGTTATAAACTCGTGGTAATGGTTATGGTAACAGAAGGTGAGGCCCTCTTCGTCAAAGAGCTCTGTCAGCCGGTTCATATACTCGAAATCCCGCATCATCTCGTCATACGTCCCATGGACGCCATATCCTTCGTGAATGCTTTTCGATATGCTTGAACTGTAAGCCGTAACCCGTTTGATTCCCTGGGCGTGGGCTTTTTTGGCAATCTCAGCCACACGGCCCACCGCCAGTTCAAAATCTCCCGGACAGCCCATGGTGAGCGGCTCCAGACCGAGATTTCTCAGTCTGGAAGCGCTTTCTGTTAAGTCTTCTCCGGGGGCGGCATACGATAAATCCATATCAATTGCTTTGTATCCCAAATCAGCACACCATTTAAAAAATTCCCAAACGTCAGATTTATCTTCAGGCAAAAAGCCTACGATACCCGCTTTAACCATGATTTCCCCTTCTTACAGATATTTTTTCAGATTTTCGATGCTGATTTCAGCATTTTTAAGACTCTCCGGCTCATTCCACAGCTCCGTCATCAGCCACTTTGTCCCGCATGCCCTGGCCGCCGGGATAATCGTCCCGATATCCTGAATTCCGTGATCCCCTACTGCGCAGCCTCTGTGGTTGTCACAGATCTCATTGTGGCGTACCAGAATATAGTCGCTGTCTTCCATCGGCGGCTGGAAATCCTTGAAATGCAGGATATCCACGTGACCTTTATACTTATCCAGATAAACTGCAGGTATCACCCCGCCCACAATCATCCAGGCCGTGTCAAATTCCGGCTGAAGCAGATCCAGACCGCATTCCTCCAGCATGCCGTCGATGGTACGGCGGCCCCTGTAATCTCTTAAGTAGCCGAAGGCAGACCCGTGTACCTGGAACTGGATTCCTGCGTCCCGAAACATCTGTGCAAACCGTTTCGTATTCTCATAGCACTTCTTCTGCTCGTCAAACGGCGTACGGTCTGCATAAAAACACGGTCCCACAGCCGCATAGGACAGCCCCAGCTCCCTGCACTCAGCAATCACCGGTTCCGGATCCTCTAAAAGCCGTTCCGTGGATACGTGGCAGCCTAAGAGTTCAATCCCGTTTTCCGCAGCCGCCTGCTTTACCTCCTGCAAATCAATGGGGCGTTCCATACGGTCGGCCAGCGTAGCGCTGGAGCCGAGTGCAAACTCCCAGCCCTGATATCCCATTTTAGACACAAGTTCAAATGCTTTTGCAAATCCCAGTTCCTTGCAGACATTATGAATACTCCACATCTGAATCCCAATCTTAAGCTCGTTCTGTTCCATGATGAAATCCTCCTAAAAATTTTGTTTTGTTTGTTTTTTCCTGTAATTTACCGGTGTTTCCCCATATTTTTTCTTAAACAGGCGGTAGAAATAATTGATACTTCCCACCCCCACGCGTTCACTGATTTCCTGCACCGGCAGAGACGTTTCCCGAAGGAATTTTGCGGCATTTTCCAGCCGCACATCTGCGATGTAATCGCTGCACGATACACGGAGTGTACTATAAAACTGTTTTCCAAAGTAAGCCGGTGATAAATCCACCAGTCTGGCAAGGTATTCGACGGACAAATCCGCCCTGCTGTAATTTTCCTGAATATAGTTCTGTGCAAAAGCGATGGGATTCCCCTCCCCCGGCCTGTCTTTTTTCTGTTCCTCTCCGCACCGCTTCATCATTGTTTCACACCACTGCGCAAATACATCTGCCAGCTCTTTTTCAGTATCCGTTCCGAACACTTCTCCATGAATATCCTGGTGTTCCACGATGACCGACCGGGCAGCCAGTCCCGATACCAGACTGTTAATGCAACGTTCCATGTAACCCTTAATTCTCGTTTCCTCCGGAGTACCCAGAGACTGCCGGAATCCATTTACTGCCTTTTCAAGCGCTTTGGAATCCTGAAGCAGGATTGCCTCTAAAATTTCTCTCTCTTCCTTCACCGGGTAGGCTGACCGCTTCGTCTCCCACTCCCGCACATATGGATTTAAGCTTCCGGTTCCGCGGTAAAATCTGTAGTTTAACGCACTGCACGCCTGGTGGTAACTCACGGCCATATCCTCAGGTGCAGCCGCCGGAATCCCCAGTCCGATGGATACGGAATACTTGAAAAACTCGTAGAAATTTTTCTGAAACAGCTTCAGAGCTTCCAGAATCTCGTCATCTATACTTCCGGCCGGGCAGGCGACCATACAGGCCAGCTTCTGCTCATCCATACGGATCAGCACCCCCAGGATCCGCCCTCCCAGCAGCTCGCTTAAAATGTTGGAGACTGCAAAATCATGAAGTCCCCGCTCTCCCACATCCACGGTGCTGTTATAGGTTTGGTAACGGTCCACTGCCAGTACTACCGCACACTTGTACGGACTTTCCGGCGCTCTCATTCCCTGCTCCAGCGCCAGTTTCTCCACCCGCTTCGCCGTCTCCATATCTCCCAGGAGCTGGCTTTTTACCCAGCTCCCGTTAAAGAGAGGCTGTGAATGGGTCAGGCGGCTGTTCAGCTTCTCGATTTCATAGCTCCGTTTAACCAGTTCTTCACAGATCACTCCGATCTCATCCACGGTACCCGTGTCATAACCGTCCACCTGCTCCCTCACCATGGTTTTCACAGGTGCATAGATTCTGCGGATCATCAGCCAGATTCCGTACAGCACAGCAAGCAGAAAGATAAAAAGCGCCGCTCCAAGCTGCAGAGAAAACTTTCTGGTCAGAATTCCGCTTCCGGCCATGGGCATCAGACGCACCATCTTCCAGCCCGGAATGCAGGCCTGCTTCGCCGTTACGGCGCACCGGGTATTCTCGATGTCCATGATCCGGAAATTATCCTCCTCTATCCCCTCCAGAATCGGCCGCCAGTCTATTTCCGGCAGATCGGTTCTGCCGATCAGAACCGATTCATTGGTGACCAGAAAGATCTGGTCCAGCGGCTGGAGAGCTGCCGGATTCAGCAGATCAATAAAGTAACTGTCTTTTAAGTCCAGGACGATGGCACTGTCCCTGTACTGGCCTGATGGAAAGAATACAAACGTAGTTACCTCTGTACAGGGACTGTTCGTCAGCCTGATTTTTTCCGGAATCGTCCGCCGGAAGGAAACCAGGCCGCCTGCACCGCTCTGTTCATAATGCTCCACGATGGAATCATCCACCTGGTCAGAAGCACCGTCTGTCCCCAAATACCGGTTTCCCGACAGATTGATCAGGGAAATCTTCTCAATATACGGATATAAGTTTTTAAGTCTCCTCAGTTCTAAAAAGATATTGGCCTCGTTGGCCCTGTCGGCCTCATCGCGGAGAAAGAAGACTGAAAGATTGTTTAAGCTCAGAACCTCATTGATCACGCCGGACAGCTTATCGTAGGAATTTAAAAGCACACTGTCTGCGGATACGAGGCTGTTTTGGGCCATATACTTATACTCCTGATGCATCACGTGAGAAAACAGCGTGTATAGCATCGTAACAATCAACAGCGAGAACACAGCCAGCAGCGTCATAAACGACAGAACCAGTTTCCGGTACAGTGTAAACCTCTTAAGCTGGCTGAAAAAACTATGGATCAATATCTTCATGCAAACTCCCCCTTTTCTTACTTTCAATTATATCAAAAAGTAAGCTGTTTGCATACGCGGCGGCCTGCCTGCCCTCTTTGTCCCTGCTGTTACATCCCCTCGATTTCCTCCGCGGTCACCTCCCGCTTTAACTCTGCCGAGCGGTAGAACGCCTGGATAATTGTGACCACGTTGAGGGCTTCTTCCTTCGTAACGATAGGTTCTGCCTTTCCGTCCAGCACATCGAGAAAATGTTCTACGATCAGATAGATGCCCGGATTCTGGATATGCTCAAATTTGTGGTGCACATTCAGATTCAAAATCGTGTCCGTCATGGTCTCTCCCTTAGATCTGTACAGCATAAAGGGATTCTCCGCGTACTTGTTAAATACGAGTCCGCCCTTCGTACCATTTAAACGGATTCCGTCAAATGGCGGGGAATTCAGCGCCCATGCGAATTTAAAGTTAATCAGGATATCTTCTCCCAGTCTCAGCGTACCTGCCGAATGGTCTTCCACCGTAAACTCACTGCTGGAATACGGACGCGGAACAAAGTTTTTGGACTTGCTCACAGTTCCCAGGTTAGGGCGGTCCGTCTCGTACGGTGCAATCTTGCTCCACGTATTGCCGCTGATGGACTTGAATTTCGGATTGCCCAGCATGTATAAGATGGAATCGATAAAATGCACGCCCACGTCGCAGAACGGTCCGCCAAAATTATCCTTCTTGATGTGGAAACTGCCCCAGTTGGGAATTCCCCTGCGCCGGATATTCTCACATTCGCCAAAATACACATCTCCCAGAGCGCCGTCTTTGATCATATCTCTCAGGACGGTGCGGGCCCCCATGCGGTCGTTCTGAACCGGCATAAAGATTCTTCCCGCTCTCTCGGCCGCCGCGTAGATTTCCTTCGCATCCGCCAGCGTCACGCAGATCGGTTTCTCACATAAGACATTGGCTCCCGCCTCCAGCGCCGCGATGCTCCATTCCTTATGGTACTGATTGGGAACGCAGATGGAGACCACATCCGGTTTGCACTCTTCCAGCATCTGCTGCGGGTCTTCATAGAACTTCTCAACCCCGTATCTCTTTGCCACATATTCGGCGGCTCCCGGCTTTAAGTCGGCCACTGCCACCAGTTCGCACCGCTCATCTGTCTGATACGCCGGTACGTGGCTTCCCGCGCCGATAAAGCCGACGCCAATTACCGCTGCTTTGTACTTCTTATTCATGGGTAATTCTCCTCTCAACTTTCTTTTATTATTTTTCAAACACTCCGACCAGATCCTTATTGGCCTCATAGTGTTCTTTATACTGTTTGGAATACTCCTCTAATACCTTGTCTAACCCGGCCGCTTTCAGACGCTGGATGGCCTGGTCGATATTGCTGTCGTAATCCACCACGCCGAATTTAATCGGGTAAATGGACGTAATAATCTCATTGGTCAGATTGGCTACCTCATTGGAGACGTTGACCGGATCAAAGTTGAAGCCGACCATAGGGGTACGCACATTGGTACCGGTAATCGGTGTGGTATACATCTTCATCAGAGTATCCGTAGCAGTGGCGTCGTAAAGTCTGAAATCCGCATTGCCCATCTGCCAGTCATCATACTTGTAAAGCGGCTTTCCATCAGCCCCAAAGATGGTTTCCATCGTATTATCAGTTACCTTCTTATACGTCTCGCCTTCCACTCCATACATGAATAACTGGTAGTTTTCGGCATCCTTATAGAGCCAGTCCAGGAAAGACAGCGGCACATTGGGGTCTGTGCAGGACACAGGAACCGCATTGCCGTTATAGATACCGAAATACTCCACATTGCCAAGTTCCGGATTCAGCCAGAAATCACCTAAATACGCCCCTACATTCTTCGTCATGGTGGATTCACTCTGGTAGTCGATGGTCTCAAAGCCGAAGACAAATTTGCCGTAATCGGCTGCGTTGCTGCGGTCTTCACTGTCTGTAGTGAGAATATCCGGATCAATCAGGCCAAGGTCATAGAGTCTGCTGTATATCTCACAGTCCCTTTTAAAGATATCGCTCTCATAGAAGCTTTCCACGGTGCCATCCATATTGCATTTTGCAATTCCCATGGTGTTGTCTACGATAAAAGGCGCTTCCTCGTAGGAGCGGTGCAGCCATGTGGCCGGACGGGAAAGGGTATGGAGCCATGTATAGCATTTCTCTCCTGTCTCCTCCATTAAGATCTCCTGCATCTTCTGTCCCAGTTCGATCACCTCATCCACGGTTTCCGGCACCTTTCCTCCCGCCTTATCAAAGATATCCTGGCGATAGAAGATACGGCCGTAATCGCGGCTGATATAGTAGTTTGGCTTCACCGGCACAGCCAGGATTTCACCGTTTACGGTAAATTCCGGCCAGCGCTCGGACAGAGTCTCCTTCAAATCCGGGAAATTGTCCAGATAGTCGTTAAGCGGCGCGATTGCATTCTGGGAACGCAGTACCGTTGCGCTCTTTCTGTCCTGCATGACATGCAGCAGTTCGAACTCCTCACCGGTGGACAGCATTAAGTTTACTTTCTGATCCCATGCGTCCCAGGGGATACGGATCAGCTCTACCTCGATATTCACTCCGTCCTTCTGAAGCTTGTCGTTGACCAGACCGATGATCTCGTCCTCCTTCTCCCAGTCGCTGCCCGGCGCTACATAGCGCATCTTCTTCGGCGCTTCCCCGGCGGTTCCCCCTGCCGTCTCTGCCGCCGACCCCTTCGCCCCGGTCGTACCCGGACTGGATTCTGCCGGCTTGGAACCACATGCAGTTAATGAACAGACCATTGCAGCCAGAACGACTAACGCCCCGATTCGTTCTACTCTTCTTCTCATTTCAATTCCTCCTCAACTATAATTGTTTTTCATCTATTGATTCTCCGTCTCTGATCCGAAACGGTTAAATCCCTCTCCGGTCAGCCCTTAACGGAACCGACCATAATACCTTTTACAAAATACTTCTGCAAAAACGGATACAAAAATACCAGCGGCCCTATGGTGACGATCACCGTCGCTATCTTAAAGCTCTCCGCAGGCGGGGTATCCAGCTGAATCCCCTGGGTTACCATCTGAGACAGCATACTGATATCCGACTGCAGCCGGAAAAGCAGCATCTGTAACGGATAAAGCTTTTTGTTATCAATCAGCATAACAGCGTTAAACCAGTTATTCCAGTAATTAATTCCGTAAAACAGTGTAATCGTCGCTATAATTGGTTTGCAGAGCGGAAAATAGATCTGGAAACCGATCCTGGTCTCGCTGGCTCCGTCAAGCCTTGCGGATTCCATCAGCGATTCCGGTATGGTGGCGACGTAATTGCGCACCAGAAACATATTAAACGGTGTAAAGATCATGGAAGGGATCAGCAAAGACAGAATATTGTTGTACATCCCCAGCTTCCGGCAGATTAAATACCACGGAACCATTCCTGAATTAAATACCGTTGTAAAAAAGAAAAACATGGCAAACTGATTTCTGTATTTCAAATTCTTATTGGCCAGCGGATACGCCACCATGAATGTCATCAGCACGGCAATCGCCGTTCCCACTACTGTGATGAAAACCGTTATCCCGCAGCTTGCATAAATCGAAGAGCCCGGATAAAACAGCTTCTGGTAAGCGGCCAGCGACAGCTTTTTGGGAATCAAGCTGTATCCGTATCTGCCGATACAGCTTTCATCCGTAAAAGACACGGCCACGACCAGCAGCATCGGCAGAATACACAGCAGCGAAATGCAGGTCAGCAATAAGTAAATCAGCCCCTGGGCTATACTGAAACGTTTGCGTTGAACCATAATAATCCCCTCCCTGATCAGAATAATGCGCCTTCCGGAAACAGCTTTTTCACAAGCCAGTTGGACCCGAAGACCATGATAAAGCCCATGATCGACTGGTATACGCCCACCGCCATGGACAGCGACGGGTCGCCGGTCACACGCAGCATACGGAACACGTACGTATCAATAACATCCACCTTCGGAAGCAGCTGCCCGGAATCCTTCACCAGCGCATACACCATACCGAAGTCGCCGCAGAAGATCTTTCCGACCTCCAGAAGAATCATGATACATATGGTCGGTGTGATTAACGGAAGCGTAATTCTCTTAATGCACTGCCACCGGTTTGCTCCGTCAATGGCCGCCGCTTCATATAAGGAATGATCGATTCCTACGATGGCCGCCAGATAGATGATCATCGTGTACCCTGCCGACTTCCAGACCTTCGCAAATACCAGAATCCCCCGCCACAGCTCCGGCCGTGAATACCACCTCACCCGGTCGAGCCCGACCGCCGTCAGGATATTGTTAAACACGCCCTTTTCCGTAGACAGCATGGCATATAAGATGTAGCTTACAATAACCCACGAAATAAAGTATGGAAATAACATTGTGCTCTGCGATATTCTCACAAAAGCTTTGCTCTTCACCTCATTAAGAATCAGTGCAAGTCCTACCGACACCAGTGTACCGAAGAAAAGAAACAGTGCATTTAACAGAATCGTATTAAATGTCACCTCCCAGGCCCGGTTGCTCTCAAAGAAAAACCGGAAGTTCTCTAAACCGACCCAGGGACTGAAGATTCCTTTTTTGTAATCGAAATCTTCAAATGCAATGATCATATAAGGGAGTGTCACGTATCCAAATATGAATGTATACAAAATTCCCGGCAGCATAAAGAGGTAAAGCCCTCTGTTCTTTCGCAGTTCATACCAAATCCCTTTTTTTTGGCTGGCTGCATTTAACCCCATAGTTCCCAACTCCTTTTTCCCTGTATTCCCGTCTCCCAATATTCCGGATTCCCGCAGTCTGCCGGCGGAACGGGTACGCCGACAGTTCCATGTGACGTTTCCTCAGCGGTTGTTTGTCTGTATGACCATACTACCCCATGACGGCAGAGGTTTTCAATTTTAAAAAATGGCCTTTCTTGAACAAATTTAGATAATTTTGTGTAATCACTAATTTTTTTAATAGAGCAAATTTGGATATTTTTCCTGCTTTCTCAAAGGATACCGACTGATGGAGCCTGGATTGAGTCAAAAAAACCACCGCAGGCATCGGAGCATCAATTTGGCAGCGGTACAAGCGGCGGCGGATTGACGCTTGCGCAGCATACTGTTATAAAAAGAGGCTTTAAAAATGGAGTGACTAAACTTCATTTTTAAAGCCTCTATTTCTGAACGCAGTATACAGTAATTTCATTCCATTGCATCCTGCCATCACCACCTCTGCTACACATATGGCAAGGTCATAACAATAATTTACATACTGAAAAAAAGAGGGCGGTTTCCCGTCCTCTAAACGTCATAATTTCCCCTGCATGAGATAACCACCTCTGCACGATCCTCAACCACATAGACAAGTCTATGTTCCTCATCAACGCGGCGGCTCCAAACTCCCATTGTATCACTCTTATCTGTATTGTCATTCCTCTATCAACTCATGCTCGGAAAAATTCAGCCGCCCCGCCTTGTAGTCCTCCATTTTCTTGTCAAAATAATGCAAATTGCTTTCGGAATAAAATGGGTCTGCGGACAATTCAAAGGGGATACGCCGCTCTCTCAGCGCCACGCTTTACATCATCATCAACACGCAAACTAATCTGTGCCATAAAATCACTCCTTTCCATGTACTTTTAATATTCATCACTCAGCAAGAAATCTGCAATGTGCATGGTCTTAATCCCTTCGTAGTTACCACCCGCAAAAGCATCTGTTTGCAATACATATTTGGGGTAATTATCCCGAATATCAAGCAGTCTGCCGTATTCTCGCCGCTCTGTTTCAGGAGAGCCGATTTTCTGGGCTGCTTGAATGTAGACCTTATTTTCCTGCTTAACGGCAATGAAATCTATTTCCGCGTTATCCAGTTTCCCAACGTACACGTCATATCCGCGGCGCAGCAATTCCAGATAGATTACATTCTCCAGCATAGCAGCCACACTGTCCGGTGAATACCCCAATACACTGTAACGCAGTGCCGGGTCGGCCAGGTAGAATTTCTCCTGGGTTTTTAAAATTTCTTTGCCCTGTACGTCAAAACGGGAACAACGATGAAGAATATAGGCGCTTTCCAACTTGCTGAGATAGTTGTAAACCGTTTCGTTATCAATTGAACGATTCTCGCTTTTCAGATATTTGGAAATAGAAGCAGCGGAAAAAGTCCGTCCAACATTATCAAAAGCGAACTTCACAATACGCTCCAGCTGATCTACCTTTCTAATTTGATTACGCCTTACTATGTCCGTGTAAATTGTGGAACTGTAAATATCCTTAACGATAGTGTAGACTTCGTTCGGCGTATATTTTTGCAGATGGACTGCAGGGAAACCGCCAAGCCGCAGATAATTTGCGAGCTCTGTGCGGGGATCAAGCACTTCCGTATATTCTTTGCGGAAGATCATATATTCTGAAAAGGACAAAGGGAAAATGCGGAATGCAATATAACGCCCCGTCAGATAGGTGGATATTTCGGAGGACATCATCCGGGAATTTGAACCGGTCACATAAATATCTACATCATAATCTGTCATAAGGGAATTTACAACTTTTTCCCATGATTTCACCTCTTGAATCTCATCAAGAAACAGGTAAGTTCTTCCCTCCGGGCACAAGTGCTGTTTCAAGTGGGTAAACAGAGTTTTTGCCGTTTTAATATCCTCATATTCCAAAGAATCAAAGCTATAATGTAAAATCTGGTTATCACGGATACCCCTTTTTTTCATTTCTTCCATCAACATTCTTAAAATGGTTGATTTTCCACAGCGACGGATTCCGGTCAGAATTTTTACAAATGGCGTATTCACGTAAGCCATAATCTTATCAACGTAAATGGGTCTGTTAATCATAACCAATACCTCCTGTCCATAATAGTATATCGCATTTTCTTTTATATATCAATATTTTTTATGGTTATAACCGCAAAACTTTAAATTGATATCACCGTTATCAGCGAATGGCTGGATTAGACTTTGATTTTGTCGTTCATGCAGCCTCTCTCTTTCTTCTCTTTTGTTTTGGGCTGATTTTTGTTGAAACAAGTGGAAAAAGAATAAAGACAAATCGGAAAATCCCTTGATTTTACGGGGCCTTTCCGATTTGCCTTTATTATACTGTATGAGCACACAGCAACATCCAAAATGTACCAGCTCACTATCCCCCCATAAACTCAGAGGTATTCACTGCCTGTTACAAACTCCTTCCATACAGCTTTACAGCACTTTCTGATTCACATAAAACACACATCACCGCACACATTTCACCACGAAATCACGAAATTCTTACATCCATACTGCCGGATCGAAATCCTTCCAGATCCAGCGTAATATAGAGAAATCCCATTTCCTTCAGTTTACGGATCAGTTCCTCTCTCATCTCCAGAACTTTTTCGAATGCATTTAAATCTACTTCGATTCTTACAATATCGCCGTGCAGGCGCAGGCGTACATTTCCTCCAATCATGGTTCTCAAATACGCTTCCCCTGCCCCGATTTTCTCCAGAACCTCATAATCGATATCCGTATTATACGGAATTCTCGTAGCCATGCAGGGAGTAGAAGGCCTGGAAGCCACGGATATTCCATACTCTGCCGCAATCGCCTTCACTTCCGCTTTCGTCACATGAAGTTCCGCCAGAGGGCTTACAATTCCCAACTCCTTAAGCGCCTGAATTCCCGGCCGGTATACATGCATGTCGTCTTCATTGGTTCCGTCCAGAATCAGCCTGATGTTCCGCTTCCCTGCAAAATCCTTCAGGCTTTGAAACAGGTGGCGTTTACATAAGTAACACCGGTTCACAGGATTATGACGGATTTCCTTCTGTTCCAGTTCATCCACTGTGATTACCTCGTGAATGCCTCCCAGCTCCTCCGCCACTCGCCTGGCGATCTCCAGATCACAGGAAGGATGAAGGCGGCTGTCAAAGGTTACCGCATAGACCTTCTTTCCCGTTTTTTTAACGGCCTCCGCCGCTGCCTTTAAAAGAAGGCTGGAATCCACGCCGCCTGAGAACGCAAGACAGATATCCTGGTTCGCGTATTCTGCCATCTTCTTTTCCAGTTTCATTTTCTTTTCCGCTGTATTCTCTGTCATGATCTCCTCCTGCTGCTTTTGTGTTGTAATTCAGTTCCCTGTTTCTTTTGTTTTCCGCTCATTTTCCAGCCAATGCTGCGGATGGCAGAGTCGAAACTGCCGGCGGCCTTTTTTCACCGGCCTTTTTACTGTTTGCTCTCCATTTCCTCCGCCGCTCTTCTGACCTCGCTGTAAACAGTCTGAAAATCCACATTCTGTTCCCTGCAGATCGCCCGGACGCTTTCATATTCCGGATAAAAATACGTCTTTCCATTTCCCATGCAGATTTTCACTTCTGCTTTTCCAAATCGCGTCTCTGCCACAGCCTTCCTCCGTCCCAGAACCGTTCTGGCAACGGAATAACGGCGAATTCCGATGCTGGTAGTCTGTTCAAAGATCACTGCCTCCATCTTCGGAATAAAATCTTCCCGGCACAAAACGGAAAGCATGTAGGAAGGACGGTTTTTCTTCATGTAGATGGGCGTGCTCCATACGTCTGCCGCCCCTGCCTCCAGTAGCATTTCCATGGCAAATCCCAGCATCTCGCCTCCGCAGTCATCAATGTTGGATTCCAGCACCCACATCTCATCGTCTGCCGCTTCCTCCGTCTCCAGAAGCATGGCGCGCAGCACGTTGGCGTGAGCAAAATCCTTTTTACCGGCTCCCATACCGGTCTTTATGATTTTACAGGAGTCAGGCAGTTTATCTCTTGTCCTCACCGCCGCTGCAATGGCCGCTCCCGTGGGAGTCACCATCTCCCCTTCCTGATCCGTCATGCGCAGAGCCAGGCCGTGGGCAGATGCGATATTGGCAGTTGCCGGAACCGGAACCGGAATCACGCCGTGCTGGCACCGGATCTGGCCGTGGCCCTCCGCCAGCGGAGATACCACAACCTCCTTTATTCCCAGGTTGTCGAGACAGACTGCCACGCTGATGATATCGACAATGGAATCGATCGCTCCCACCTCATGAAAATGAACCTGATCAATGGGAAGACCGTGGGCCTTTGCTTCCGCCTCTGCTACAATCAGAAACATGTTCTTCGCCAGTTCCTTCACTGCATTGTTGGAATCCAGGCGGCCTATGATTTCATAAATATCTGAAAGATTTCTATGGGTATGACCGTGAGTATGGCCTTCTCCTTGGTCATGGCTATGCTCGTTATGATGGTGTTCTTCATGATCATGGGGATGGTCATGAGAATGGCCTTTTTCGCAGTCATGGCTGTGCTCATGAGAATGGCCCTCTTCGCAGTCATGATTATGGTCATGGGAATGCCCCTCCTCACAGTCATGGCTATGCCCATGCTCATGCCCCTCTTCCTCCAAATGCACATCAAAATCATACGCATCCAGGCCGCACTTCACCGTCCTGCCAAAATGAAGGTGGTATCCTTCCACTCCCAGGCTGTCCAGCGCATGCTCCAGCACCGTTTGGTCGGCGCCAAGATCCAGAAGCGCTCCAACCGTCATATCTCCGCTGATTCCCGAATTACATTCCAAATACAGTATTTTTCCCATTTATTTCACCGCCAGTCTGTTTATTTGCGTTGCCAGATAGCCCGCACCGTATCCATTGTCAATATTTACCACGGAAATCCCGTTTGCACAGGAATTCAGCATGGTTAGGAGGGCCGAAACTCCGTGGAAATTAGCCCCGTAGCCGACCGATGTCGGAACAGCGATGACTGGGCAGTCCACCAGGCCGGCCACCACGGTTCCCAGGGCTCCCTCCATACCAGCCACCGCGATAATGCAGTTCGCCTTCATAAGCCGTTCTCTCTGTGACAGCAGGCGGTGAATTCCCGCCACGCCCACATCATAGATCCGATCCACCGCGCAGCCGAAATATTCCGCGGTCTGAGCCGCTTCCTCCGCCACCGGAATATCAGCGGTCCCGCCGGTACATACCGCTACACAGCCCGTTCTTTCCTTGTCCTTTTTCTCTACCTTCAGAATCCTGGATACCGTATCGTATTCAATCTCCGGCACTTCCTCTTTCACCAGAAGAAACTGTTCTGCGGATGCCCGTGTTCCCAGGACCTCTCCATCCCTCTCATAAAACCTCTTCATGATCTCCACCAGGTATTTATCCGGCTTTCCCTGGCAGAATACAGTCTCGCCAAACCCGGAACGCAGCTTCCTGTGATGATCCAGTTTGGCGTAGCCTAAATCTTCATAGGGAAGATCCTTTAAAAGCGCCTCGGCCTCAGCTACATCCAGCGTTCCGCTGCTCACACTCTCCAACACCTTTTTTACATCCATTACATCTGTATCCTTTCTACTTTTGCTGTCATTCACAGTCCCCTTCGGCCTCTGCTTCCTGTTCAGCCATTCAGTCTCACGATTTTCGTACATATACGCTCCAGCAGTACCTCCGAGTGACTAACCGCCATAAGGCCGATTTCCCTGTTCTTCACTTCCTCCAGGAGGAAATTCCACAGCTGGCTCTGTGTAATCAAGTCCAGCATCGTACTGATCTCATCCGCCAGAAGGAATCTCGTTCTCTGTCCAAGCGCCCTGGCAATACAGAAACGTTGGAGTTCACCGCCGGATAATTCCGATGGATACCGGTTGAGCCAGTCCAGCTCAATTCCCAGGCCATCGATAATCCTCTTTTCCACCTGGTCCCCCTCTTTTAAAACTTCGCCCATCTTCCACCTGGGATTGACCGACAGTTCCGGATGCTGCCATATCATCTGCACCGGACAGTACCCCTTCCAGGCTGAAAGAGGCTTTCCTTCCAGCAGCACCTCGCCGCTGTCCGGCTCCTCATATCCCGCCAGAATCTTACAGAATGTCGTTTTCCCAAAACCACTGGGGGCAATCAGTCCCAGGCGGTCCGTGCTTTCCAGAGTCATACTCATTTTATTTAATATCTGTCTGTTCCCATTATCATATCGAAAAGAGAGTTCTCTCGCCTCCAGCTTCATATCTCCCGTCACCTCCTGCCGCGGCCTTTCAGATAACCAATTCCATCTTCCTGCCTTACTTTTCTGCTCCATCCCCGCTGAAAGCCCGACTCAAACCGCTTTGCGGCATCTCACCTTGCCTCCCCGAAGCCCTGTATACTCCACCTCTTTGCCGCACGCTCCATCTGCCAGTTCACACCGCGCCGCATACGGACAGCCCGCCGGAAAATCCTTTCCATAAGGCTGGCTACCGGATACCGGGACAAATCCATGCTGCGGCATAGCCCGAAACAGCGCCTTCGTATATGGATGGCGAAGTCTTTCTTCCTCCTCAAAATCAGAAACCGAAGCCTCCTCCACATTGGTTCCCGCGTAAAAGACAACAATCCGGTCTGCCGCCTCTAAAGCCAGTTCCAGATCATGGGTGATCAGAAGGACTCCCGCCCCCTCATCCGCAATCTCCCGAAAATGGGTCAGAACCCGTTTGGCAGCTTCCAGATGAAGCCCCGGAGTAGGCTCATCTGCAATGACCAGCCCCGGCTTTTCCATAACCGCTGTGGAAATGAGCACCCGCCTCGTCATACCGCCGGAAAGCTCGAACGGATACAGTTCCTCCGTCTCTTTTCCAAGTCCATAACGGGCCAGAACCTCCCTGCATTTCCTTCTGCTCTCTGAATCCTTCCTCCCTTTTCTGACCTGTGCCCCCGCCTTCATAAGCGGATCTAAATAAGAAACACTCTGGGGAACAAGAACGATCTCCCTTCCGCGCAAAGCCCGTATTCTCTTTTCCGTCAGCTCCACGCCGTCGTAATCAATACGCCCTCCGGTCACGGCATTATATGGAAGGATTCCCATCACAGCGTGGGCCAGAAGACTCTTGCCCGAACCGCTGGAGCCCACCACCGCCACCATTTCCCCTTCCTTCACCGTAAGGCACAAATCACGAATCGCGGGAAGTTCTATCTGGCGAAAGCCCCGCTCATACTGGGTGAATTTCACCGATAAATGTTCCACGGACAGAACTGTTTTTCTCTCTTCCATCGTATTTCTTTTATCCTTTCGATCTATTCTCATGAGGTTTTTCACTGATGCGCATGGGCCGGATCCAAAAGCTGGCTTATGGTGCTTCCCATAAAATGGAACAAAAGTACCACAAAGACAAGAAAGAGTCCCGGAAACAGGGCCAGCCACCATTTTCCCATAGCAAGATACTTCATGCTCTCCGACAAAATGACGCCAATAGCCGGCTGTTCCGGCGACAGTCCGAAGCCCAGGAATGTGACACTGGCCTCATGCAGAATCGCATGGGGAAACATCAGTACCAGGCCGACAAACAGCTGTGGTATCAGATGAGGCGTCATATGCCTAAAAGCAATCGACAGCTTTCCCTGCCCCAGTTTCTCCGCGATTTTTATGTACTGGCTCTGCTTCAGCTGCAGGACTTCCCCACGGATCAGGCGGGCAAGTGAAGTCCAGTGTGTCAGTGAAATTCCGGCGACAACGCCCCAAAATCCCTTTCCCAGCGCAAAGGAAATAAGCACCAGCAGAAGGATATGGGGAATTCCCATCACCAGATCAATGATCCCAATAATCAGGCCGTCCGCGATCTTTCCCATGGTCGCGGCCACAATTCCCATGAGAAACGCAATCACTGCGCTGATGGCCGCCGTCAGCAGCCCGATCCGGATACTCATGGATAGTCCTGTGATGGTGCGTACAAACATATCTCTTCCCATCCAGTCCGTTCCAAAAGGATAGGCCAGACAGGGAGCAAGATTCTTTCTGGAAAAATCCGTCACCATGGCTGCCTCCGACAAAAGCTGTCCTGCCACCGTAATCACTGCCAGCATCAGAACGGACAGGCCAGCGAGAAGAAGCATCATTTTCCTCCTGTTCATGCGCCGCTTCATGTCCTTGCCCTCCCTCTTCTGATTCTTGGATCCACAACGCCGTAAAGTACATTGGCGGTAAAATTCCCCGCAAATACAATTGCCGCGCTGATCACGGTAATTCCCAGAAGCAGCGGAATATCGCCTCCCAGCCCGGCCGTAACCGCCGCCTGCCCGATTCCCGGATAAGAAAATACCTGTTCCACCAGAACGGAGCCTCCGAATATCTCACTGATCGAGGCAAACTGCAGAGTCATGGCCGGCAGAACGATGTTTCGCAGCCCATGGCGCAGAATAATCTGCCTGCCGGACTCGCCTCTTGCCTTCGCAAACAGTACGTAATCACTCTCCATAGCCTCGGCCATTTTCTCTCTGGTATGCAGAATAATGTTGGACAGTCCGGTAATGGAAAGCGTCAGAGCCGGCAGAACACCATGGGCGATTCTGTCAGAAACAGTAACCCCGGCGGCCTCCACTCCAATGGGAACGCTTAAACCGATCGGGAGTACCTTCAGCCATACCGCAAAGATCATGAGCAGAACCAGAGCCAGCCAGAATGCCGGCGTACTGGCAGTCACCAGCGCGTATCCGGAAATAATTTTATCCACCGGCTTTCCCCGGTTTGCCCCCGCCACAACTCCGAGAAGCAGCCCGGCCGCACCGGAGATCAGCCAAGCTGTTCCCATCAGCCATAAGGAATCCTTAAGCTTCACCGAGATCACATGGGCCACCGGCTGACGGTAAAGCAGGGACGTACCCATATCACCCCGGAAAAAATCCATGGCCCAGGAGACAAACCGCTTAAGCGGCGGGGTATTCATTCCCCAGTATTCCTCCAGCTTAGCAATCTGTTCCTGACTCATGGATCCCAGGGCAGTCTGCCCCACATTAGTCTTAAGCGGATCAAGAGGAGACGCCGACACCAGAAAGAAGGCCGCCGCGCTCACCAACAGCAGAAGTACTGCCATCCGTATTAAATTTTTTAGAATAAACCATGGCATGCTCTTCTCCAATGCCGTCCGCCTCCTGAATTTCCTTTTTCTTTTGCTCTAATTTCTCTTACTTCCAGCTCCACTGATCCACATTATTTACAATCGACCAGCCGTGACCGTGAGGATGCAGCTTCTGCTGCGCCACAGCCAGATCGGACTTTGCCCAGTAGAGATGGTCGATATTGACGAGCCAGATCCATGGAATATCGCCCTGCTGCGTAATACCGGTCTCTCCATCCCACTGCGCCTTCTTCCACAGTTCATAGGACTCCTCCAGACTGCTGCTTGCCAGCGCCTCATCCATATAGCGGTCCACCGTTTCATTGCCATATGGAGAGTATTCCGCCAGTCCTGTATCCTTCATGGTATGGTATATATTATAAAGCTCCATCGGCGTATGCGCTCCCCAGCCCCACATCAGCGGTTCTGCCTGCGCGCGGTCGTAAGCGGTATCCCAGCCCACGCCTTCCGTCTTCACGTCGATGCCAACCGCTTTCAACTGGTTGGCCGTATCCGCAGCAAGGGCCTGTCTCACGGAGTCACCGGCCGGATACATCAGGGTAAATCCCGCCTTCTTCCCGTCTTTTTCCCGGATTCCGTCTTTTCCTTCCTTCCATCCGGCTTCCTCTAAAAGCGCCTTCGCCCCTTCCTCATCATACGTTGTTTCCGCCGCGTTATTATACCAGGGCATCTTATCGCAGACACTGTAGGCGGGACTTCCGTAACCACTCAATACATTTTCTATCATTTCATCTCTGTTGATGGCGATGTTGATGGCCCGTCTCACAAGCACATCCGCGGTAAAATCATTTCCAAGAGGATTCCCGCTGCCATCGCTGCCGCCTGCTGCTACAGCAGGGAGATTGAAGCCCCGGTTGTCCACCGTCTCGAAGGACAGAAGTTCATAGCCGGGAATCGTCTGATCCGAATAAGAAGCCGCCGTATAGGCAAGATCCACCTGACCGGACTGCACTGCCGCAAATGCCGCATCCTCTTCCATAAACAGTACGGTCACCTTCTTCATCTTCGGCGCCTTCCCGTAATAGTCCGGGTTCGCTTCAAAAATCACCTGCTGGCCTCTGTCCCACTGTTTCATAATATATCGTCCGGATCCGATCGGATGCTCGCCATAGTCAGAACCATATGCGTGTTCCGGTATGATTCCCACAATCGCCATGGTATACGGCCAGATCGAATATGCCCGTTTCATATGGAAAACCACAGTCGTATCATCCACCGCTTCTGCGGAGTCCAGCATGGTAAAATCATTGACTGAGCTCGTATCTCTAAGCGTATTATAGGTAAATGCCACATCCTTCGCCGTCAGCTTCTCTCCATCGGTAAAAGAGACGCCGTCCCGGATCTTTACCGTCCAGGTAAGTCCGTCATCGCTGACGTTCATCTCTGTAGCAAGGTCGTAATCAATCTTTAAATCCGCCGTCGTCACCGTCAGCGTGCTCTGAATCAGCGGCTCATGCACATGTTCTCCCGCGCCCCATCCGTAAGCCGGATCAAATCCCGCCTCCGGCTCCGAGCTGGGCCCCATCACCACAATCACGCTGTTCTTACCGGTGTCTTCCGCTTCCGCCGCGCTCTCCGTGTTACCCGCCGGATTCTGCTCCGTACGCTCTTCCTTCCCTGCCGCTCCCGTTGCTTCCTGGCTCTTACCGGCGCTGCATCCAGTAACCGCAATCGCTGCCGCAGCCAGTAAAACCGCTGTTCTAAGTTTCCATCCTCTTTTTTTCATCGTTCTTTTCCTTCCTGTTATCCGCCTGCAAAGGATTACACAGAAAACCAAAAAATACCAGGTTCAGGCATACTCCTTGGGAGTACTCATACCTTCCTGGTATCTGATGATCATCATTCACTTATCCTGTTTGATCTGTGTTCTTACTCTTCCAATGCCCTGCACTTTTTGTGCCTGCAACCATTCTGTTTCAGGGTGGTGACTTCAGTCAGCCGTTATAGAAAGTATACGAAAAAAGGAAGAAAACGTCAATCAATTTTAACGCAAACGTTTGAGGAAAATTTGCGTTCCAGTCACGTAAAAATACGGACACCAATCAGCCCATCGGCTGCAGGGCGCAAACGCGGATCTCATCCAGTTCCTCAGCCCGAAGAGTGCCATGATCATAAAGCCGCTGATACTCCTTCGATACATCACTGTCAAACATCAGCACATCGTCAGAATTAATCGTCACTTCGATCCCCTCTCTGAAAAGGACCTTAATCGGATGCTCCTCGTAGGAATCCACACGCCCCAGCTTCCGGTTGCTGGTTGGCGTAATATTCAGTCTGATCCGGTTCTCTGCAAGATACCGCATCACCTCAGCTGAATTCACAGCCGCGATCCCATGCTGTACCTCGTCGAGATGAAGAAGTTCCACGCCGGCCCGTATATCTTCCGCCGTTCCCCATTCCCCGATATGTGCCTTCCGGATGAGATGATACTCTTCCGCCTTCCGGTAAATGGGCACAAAGTTTTCAATTGGCTGCGCCATCTCATCTCCATACAGATCGATGGAACAGAACTCCGGTCTGCCCCAGAACGGTTCCAGCTGCTCCATAAGCCACTGCACCGGACAGTGCCTCGAAAGCCCGACCAAAAGCCGCAGCTCGAGATCCGGCGCGTACTTATCCCGTGCCGAAAAAAATGCTTCTGTCAGCGCATTCACGTCATGGTCAAAGTACTGTCCCAGTCCCCATACATCCTCTCCAATCTCCAGGACCGTAACGCCGTCTTCCCTGGCCTGTACAAATGCGGCCTCAATCAGAAAGCGGCGGCCTTCGCTGCTTTCAAAATACTTCCCAATGAACTCCTGATTCCACTGATCCATCTCCTGCATCGACTTTAAAACGCCTTCCAGCGCAGGAATCATGAGTCCCTTTCTCTCACGTATAAAGCTCCTGCTGCCTCCCAGTACAAAATGGTTATGTAAATCCGCTTTTGGAATCTGCCGCAGCCGCTCTGTATCTCTGTTCTTTAAGGCGTTTATGAATGCTTCCGACCATTCATCTCTCATACCTGGCCTCCCATTTCTTTTATTTTCAAGACAGCTCCTTACTCCTGTCAAGTAAAAATATCTCCCGCAGATATCCCCCGTACTTTAAAGCAGACTTCACCGGCTCATATCCCTGACTGATGACATTCTGCCTGCTGTACCGGTTCTCCGGATGCACCGTACACATAAAATACCGGTATCCCTGTTCCGTCAATTCCCGCTCTGCGTGCTGCATCAGCCTTTTCTGTAATCCCGCTCCACGGTACTGCGGAAGAATTGCTACGGAATCCATCTGGGCCACCAACGAAAGCGCTTCCTCCGAAAGTCCGATATCACGCCCCAGATTTTCTTCAGAATTCCCGGGAAATGTCACAAGAAAAATACCGGCCACAGCGCCCGAAGGCTCATGAACTGCCTTGTAACCGACGCCGTTGCAGTCTTTCAGCATGTGGTACGTATACTCCGCATTATCGGCCGCAAACCATTCTTTCTGTTCAAGTGCCTCATAAACTTCCTGAATCACAGAGGCGAACAGCTGGTAATCCGTTTCCTCCGCCTTCACAATTTTAAATGTCATACTGGACCTCCTTTGATCTCTCTTGATATCTCCTTTCATTTCTCCTTGGATATCTCCTTCTCTGTCTCCTTCATTCTGCGGCTTCCTGCTCTCTGATCCGAAACACCGGGATCCATAGAGGTCTATACCTTTTTATCAACCAGAATACGCCATATAAAGCGCCATATTCTTTATGTATGTCAAAATTACGTTCATACGGTTAAATACTCTGTTTCCACTTGTACTTCCTGGACGGTTCCCCTGGGAACGTAATTCTCTGAGGCCCGCTGTGCTGCCACCCTGCGGCCGTACATACCGGCTCCCAGTAATACGAGAATCAAACAAAAAGCAATCAGCATGACTTTGTTATACAGATTCTTATCCTCCATCTCCCTGTCCTTTCCTGCCTACCGGCACGCTTCACTCTTTTCTTCAGTCTACCATAAAACAGGCTCGCTGTCTCTTTCTGTTTTCTTACATCTTACACAACAATATTTTTCGTATACCTGCAGGCCGGGTAGTTGGAGCAGCCGTAGAATGGTCCGAATTTCCCATTTCGCTTTGTAAGCTCTCCCCCGCATCTGGGGCAGACCGGAATATCCGCGTCCTTTAAAAGTTTTCCCATGTGCTCATAGCAAATCTGATTCATCACACAGTCGTTAAACGCCCGGTGTGCGCCCTCTGAACTGATCTTAAAATAATCGGCCAGATCCGTAAGCCGGTGACGGGAAAGACCCGGAAGCAAGGCCCTGGCCATAAACAGTGTATCAATAAAATCATTCAGAACCGCCTTCCTGCACACCTCATCAGCCGCACGGTTCAGAAACAGCAGATCAAAGGACTGGATGTTATGGCCGATCAGAATCTCTCCGTCGATAAAATCTAAAAACTCCGGCAGAATAAACTCCAGCCCGGGCTCACTCTGAACCATCTCATCGGTTATCCCGTTCACCTTTGTAGCCCCGGCCGGAATGGGACGTCTGGGATTAACCAGCCTTGAAAAGGTCTCCACCTGTTCATGATTCTTAACCTTCAGGGCGGATATCTCGATGATATCATCCTTTACCGCACTGATCCCCGTCGTCTCCAAATCGAACACCACATAATTGTCCACATATTTACTGAGCCGTTTTCCTCTGTTGTCCGCTGCTGCCATAGTTCTTTTTCCTTTCCGTATATCAGATATCCTGTCTTCTGTTCCTGATTTCATGTTCTGTTCCTGGTTCCATGTTTTGTTCCTGGTTCCATGTTTTGTTCCTGGTTCTGTTTTCTGCAATTATACCGGATTTTGACCGGGATTTCCACTCTAAACTTTACTTCTTCCGTTTTAACCTGGAAAAATCGAATACCAGTCCCCTGCATACCCGTGACCCCAGTGCACCGGAAAAAGATGCAAGATCCATCTCACCGTCATCGAAATAATAGACGTAACCGTGATCCCAGTCCCGGTCCACAATCCAGTACTCCTTCACACCGGCTTTCCGGTATCTGGTCAGTTTGATCCGGTAATCCATATACTGAGATTCCGGAGCTACCACCTCAATCACAATCTCCGGCGCTCCGCTGCATCCGCATTTCGTCAGCTTTCTCCGGTCGAGAATCACACAGAGATCCGGTATCAGATACGTCATACCCCCGGCCAGCGTAAGACCGAACGGGGCTGTACGCACTTCACAAAATCCCGGATTTGCCTTTCGGTACTCCTCTATCATTTCCTTTAAAATTCTTACAATCCTCTGATGCCACCGTTTCGGCCTCTTCATAATATAAATCCGGCCATCGATCCTCTCAGCAAGCGGTTCCCCGCCAGGACTGGTACATTTTTTTCTTGAATAACTTTCTTCTGGCACCTCTCTCACATTTCAGGCCTCACTTTCTTAAGACTCCACGCTCCATACGAATCCATTGTCAGCCTCATGTCCGATCACATCATTTCACAGTAACAACTACTTTTCATATGTATTCTGTTTCGTACAAGAGAACACTGGTCCTGGTCCGTCTGTCGCCCCCCTGCTTAACGCTCCTACAATTATACTTGTTTTCCGAGAGTACTTCCAGTTATTTTTCTCTTCCCTGAGTTCCATGCCTGTCATGAATCCTGACGGATCCCTGCCATACAGCTTTTCGTAACTGCAAAAATCACCGGCCGCTCCGTTCAAATGCTTTTATTCTGGAGCAATACCGGTGATTTTGTTATTTTCATTGATCGGATTTCATTAATCAGATTTAGTTGATCGCCACCATCTGCGCCGCTACTGTTTCCGCTTCCTCCGCTGAGAAGTAGCCGCAGTCTTCCATGCGCCTCAACACCTGCATCTGCCGTTTCTCCGCCAGCACAGGATTCTTTGTGGGAGCGTATCTGGAAGGGGCATTCGGAATTCCCGCCAGAAGAGTGCTCTCATATTTCGTCATTTCTTCCGGCGCCTTTCCAAAATAGCCCTCGCTGGCGTCGGCTACGGTGTAATAACCATCTCCGAAATAGATGGTATTTACGTACAGTTCCAGAATCTCTTCCTTACTGTAATTGCGTTCCAGATCAAAAGCCATGAAGACTTCCGCCGCCTTCCTCGTCATCTCCTTCTCCTGGCTGAAATAAAGATTCTTCGCCAGCTGCTGGGTGATGGTGCTTCCGCCTTCCACGAATCTGCCTGCCCGTATATCATTAAATACCGCTCTTCCGATGGCAATGAGATCGATTCCCGAGTGCCTGTAAAATCTGTGGTCTTCCACAGAAACAACCGCATTCACATATACCTCCGGCAGTTCTTCAAATGCCGTATAATGTTCTTTGTTCTGGATCGATTCTACTTTATCCGCCAGACTCATCTGATCCAGCGCATTCCGGTACATGGAGTATCCCTTACCTGCAACCGCGAAGCCGGAGCAGATGCACAGTACCATTGTCAGAACGAAGAACCATTTTAATATTCTCATAACCTTTATTTTTTTCATTGTATCTGCTCCTTTCTTTTTGGTTTCAGACTTTTTTTGTTTTACTGGTTCTATTGTAACAGATTTTCAAACAGAAGACTTTAATAAACCCTTATAATAATCTGACAGATTCCGGTAAATACTAACGAGAATCTGAACAATTATTACGAAAAACAGATGTAAAAATAAAATTGTTAAACATTCCAGATAAAACAACAGCGGAGGGGACTGCGAAAACCACAGCCCCCTCCGTATATTGAGGAAAACAAATAAAAGAAAGTATCCTATTTAATCACAATCGCCTGAGATAAATGTCTCGGTGAATCTGCATCAATCCCTTTTTTCTCTGCGATATAATATCCAATGAACTGACCGATAAATCCAATGAGGGCCGCGTTCTGCGTATCATTATAGCCATATGTCAGATCCAGGCAGTAATCTGCGTCTTTAAAATCCACAGAAGCCGTGTTACCGATCGCTGCAGTAACAGCTCCATACTCCTTCATCTGGGCCAGCAGCTTCCCATCCTCCTTTACAGTCTCCGAATGGCTTAATAAGATGATGAGCGTATTCTCATCTACCAGGCTCATCGGGCCGTGGCGGTATTCCAGCGAGAAGTAGGCCTCCGAATTGGAGAGTCCCATTTCCTTCATCTTATTCATACACTCATTGGCCACGCCATAGTTAATCCCCTGTCCCAGCGTAATAAACAGGTTCAGTCCCTCATGCTCCGTAATGATACGCTTTGCCATCTCATCCATTTTCTTTAACGCATCCCGCGCATGATCACCGTAACCGGCCATAGCTGCGATCTCTTCCTTTTTACCGCCCACATACATCGCCATGACGGCAGCCAGGTACACCATGCTGGTGAACGAGCGGGTCATGATGACACTGTCTTCCGCCGTATCCGGAGAAAGGATCATAAAGTCATTGTAGAGTGCGCTGTCCTTATCACAGGTAATCGCCAGTGATTTCACTCCCGGATAACTTCTCACCTTATCTATCGCCATGCGCACTTCCGTCGTGTAGCTCTTCCTCGTAATCGGAAGGACAAGCACCTTCCGGTTTTTCACAAACGTCTCCGGGAAATAATAGAGCTCCGAACAGCATACCGCTTTTGATGGTATCGCGTTATAGCTTGAAAATGCGTGTGCCGCAGCCTGGGCCAGATAGAGACTGGTGCCGCAACCTGTGAAGATCAGTTCGTCGTAATCTTCTGCAAATACCTTGTCGAGAACACCATAAATATCCTCTAAAGTCTCATTGACAGCCTCAAATGATTCTGGCTGTAAATAAATTTCTTTGTATGTAATTTCACTGTTTCTCTTTTCCATTATAAAAATCCTCTCTGTTATAATCAATTTGTTCTGTACTATTAAGCTTTCCCCTCAGAACCGGCCAGGCGGATAATGTCCTTAATGTCTTCTGTCAGTCTGTCGTTGGCAAACTGTGACAATTTCCACGAGTGTCCCTGATGATCCAGCGTTTTCAGTCCCTCTTCGTAATGTTCCACATATTTGTACCGGATTTCCGTACCAAAATTAATCTTTGCCACTCCCAGCTTAATTGCTTCTTTTACAATCTCCTCCTTCATTCCAGTACAACCGTGAAGCACCAGTGGAATATCCGTGAATTTTCTCACAGCCTCCAGTACCTCTAAATGGATATCCGGCTCACCCTTATAATAACCATGAGCATTGCCGATCCCGATTGCCAGGGAATCCGGCTGGCACAATCCTAAGAATTCCTTTACTTCACAGGGATCTACGATGTTCTTATTTTCCATCACGGTTCCCATATTGTCAAGGCGCAGGAGTTCTCCAATCTCCGCCTCCACAGGCACTCCAAAACACTTTGCAACCTTGATCACCTCATTCGTCATAGCTGCATTCTCTTCGATCGGGCTTGTGGAACCGTCGATCATCACAGAGGTAAAACCAAGTTTCAGCGCCTCCATGCAGATATCAAAGTCGGCTCCGTGATCTAAGTGTATCGATACAGGGACAGAAACTTTGTCGGCACACCATTTACAGACCTGTACAAACCAGTCATGGCCGGAATAAGCACCGGTAGACACATAATGAGCCAGTATAATAGGAGATTTCATCTCCTCAGCCGCACGGCATGCAGCCCATATGATATCGTAATTGCCACCCTGTGTATTGAGTGCCGGAATGGCATATCCATTTTTGGATGCCTCAATTAGATTTTCTTTGTTAGTTACAAGCATAATATTCTCCTTTTTCTTAACCTTTTACCGCTCCGGCTACCAGACCCTTGATCATATACTTCTGGAAGAAGAAGAATACAATCACCATCGGTATCGTACCCACAATGGATATTGTATTGATCAGCGACCAGTCATAGGAAAGTTCGCCCAGATAGCGAAGCGCCACGCCTGCGGATAATGTCCGAAGCGAGTCTGTCTGTATGAGTGTGGATGCGTGTAAATAATCATCCCAGGACAGCAAAAATGCATAGATGCCGACTGCCAGCATGCCGGGTTTCACTAACGGAACCACAACCCGGAACAGTGTACCGAACCGGCCGGCTCCGTCAACACGGGCAGCTTCTTCCAGTTCTCTGGGAATTCCATCATAGAAACTGGACATCAGCATAATGGTGAACGGAAGCTGTCCGGCTGCAATAGCCAGGATCAGTCCCGCATGGGTATTGATCAGATGAACGTCTCCAAGTATTTTATACAGGGAAATCAACCGGCTGACAACCGGGAACATCTGTGCGGAGGTAAATGCAGCTATGATCCATTTGTTCCACTTAAAATGGAAGCGGGACAGCGCATAACCGGAAATAATCGCCATAAATGTCGTCAGCAGCGCCGTGGAACCGGCTACAATAAAGTTGTTTTTATAATATGTAAAGAAATCATTATCCACTGTAAACAGATTGATATAACTCTGGAAGGTGGGATTCTTTACGATAAAGGTCGGAGGAAATTTATATGCCTCCATATTGGTTTTAAAGGACGTCAGCAGTACCCACAATAAAGGGAACAGCAGAAAGACGAGAATGATAATTAAAACCACGTATTTGATCACGCCGTTAAGGATACGTTTCCGTTTCATAAGCTTTCCACCCCCTCTACATGTCTTCGCTCTTAAAGATGCGGTTATAAATATAAACTACAACAATCATCATCAGCATCCAGACGGTCGTAACTGCAGCTCCTGATCCGAAGTTGTTGGAGACGAACGCCTCCCGGTAGCTTAAGATCGCCATCGTAGTCGTAGAGTTGTTTGGACCGCCCCCTGTCATGGTCCAGAACAGCGGGAACTGTTTGAAATTCTCGATGATGGACATGGATACCGTAACCTTGATAACGCTCTTCATGTAAGGAAGGACAATCCGGAAAAATCTCTGAACACCGTTTGCCCCGTCAATCTTTGCCGCCTCCTGCATATCCTCCGGAACATTGGCCAGACCTGCCAGAAGGAGCAGTGTGGCAAGCGGAATCTGCTTCCACAGTGCAGCTACCGACACACCAAACATGGCCGTAGCCGGATTATTCAAGATTGCAAAATCCGTGATTCTCCCTTTTGTCAGGACGCCTACGAAATATTTGACCAGACCGTACTGAGGCTGGAACATCCACAGCCAGACGAGACCGGATATCAGCGTCGGAACCACCCAGGGAACCATCATAATACTGCGGATAAATCTGGAAAATTTTACATTGCTGTTAAGAATCAGTGCCAAAGCCATACCAAGTACGAACTGGGCAATCACCACGCCAAAGACGAAGGTCAGCGTGTTTGTCATAGACGGAATCAGCTTTCCGTTGGAAAACAGCTTCGTATAATTGGCAAAATTATTCCACACCCCCGGCTGTCCCGAAATGATGTTCCTGACCTTATAGTCGAAAAAGCTTCGGTAAATTGAATCCACAACAGGTACCAGAATAAATGAAACTGTTGTGATAATAGCAGGAATCAACAGTGCGATTGCAAATATTTTATCACCCGTCTGGTTTTTCCAGAGGGATTTCTTAATACCTTTCTCCATCGTAACAACTCCCTTTATATATTTTCCCCATATACATTGATACCCGGTCCCAGTACTCCCGCTAAGTCTTTCTGTCCACCGCCCATAACAGGCTCCTTAGCTCCATCGATTCTGGGATCCACATACTGTAAAAACCACAGTTCCATCTGCTTCTTCATATCCCGAATCACATCCTGATAGGATTCATCTTCTATTCCGTTATATGCCTCCCCCGGATCCACCTCCAAATCATAAAACTCGTCGGGGCCGAAAGGATATCTGTGAACCAGCTTATACTTCCTGCTTCTTATCATTCGGACCGGTCCATACTCATCGAAGACGACAACACTGTTCTCCTCTCCTTTCTGCTCCTGGCCCATCAAAGCCGAAAGGAAGCTCTTACCCGGAAGCTTATCCGCCTCATCATTTTTAAATCCCAGGTAATCTAAAAGAGTGGGCATAAAGTCATAGCCGCTGTGCATCTCGTCACAAACATGATTCTCCGGAATATGCCCCTTATGACACATAATCAAGGGTACCTTCACGGAAGAATCATACATATTAAGTGGAAATGTCCCGTTGCCCTTGCCCCAGATTCCATGGTGGCCGCAGTTAAATCCATTGTCGCTGGAAAAAATAATCAGGGTATCTTCCATAAGATTCTCTTCCTCCAGCTTTTTTAAGATGCGCCCCACATTATCATCCATAGCTGTAACTGCTGCAAAATAACCGATCAGAGACTCTCTGGGCTTTTGATACCCCGCGATTACCTCTGTCTTTGCCCATGGATGCACCTCCCCCTGAGGACATGTCTCAAACGGACAATCTTCATAGAGATCCGTATATTTCTTCGGATGACAGTTTATCCATGGAGAATGGGGCGCTGTATAATGCACACTTAAGTAAAAAGGCTGCTCCTTATTCTTCTCTCTGTCTATGAAGGAAATCGCTTCATCGGTGATCACATCGGTTATATAACCCTTTTCCTCAATCTTCTGCCCGTTACGGAACATTGGTGCGTTGTAGTAGGGGCCGCCTCCCTTCTGGTGAGCATACCAGAAGGAGAAGCCCTTTTGCGGATGACCGCCGTCACCCAAATGCCACTTCCCGCTCAGACCGCAGGTATATCCCTCTTCGGCCAAAATGTCCGTATAGCCGCGATGATCCTTCAGGAACTCAATTGCAGCCTGAGAGGCGCCTCCATTTCCCCCGCTTAAGTAATCAAGAATTCCGTGCTGTGACGGAATCTTTCCTGTCAACAGAGAAGCTCTGGCAGGAGAACAAACCGGAGACGTGCAGAAAAAGTTATCAAATCTCACTCCCTGTTTTGCCAGCTTATCAAGGTTTGGTGTCTGGATCTCAGAGTTGCCATAACAGCCCATAGACCAGATTCCCTGATCATCCGTCAGAATAAATAGAACGTTCGGTTTCTTTCCTGCCATGTCTTTCTACCTCTTTTCTTAATCTTGACTCAATTATTTCTATGGAAGCAGCGGCTGTACGGCCGTCTTAAAGCCTTCGATCGCCGTATCCACATCCTCGCCGCCTACTGTTACCGCCTGTGCCAGTGCACACAGTTCTAAGTTAAACTCCGATAATGTCGGGAACATGTAAACCGGTTCTGCCTTCTCAACAGAATCCCCTGCACCATTTAAGATCGGACTGTTCTTAACAGCTTCCATATCCTTCATGGAATTTTTAGCCGGAAGTGCCGGTGCGATATTGGCAATGTAGTCATTCAGCACCTCAGGTGTAATTACGTACTGGATAAAATTCTTAACTGCTTCTACGTGATCCGGCCCATTGTCTACTGCTACGAAGCAGTGTGATTGAAGAGTTGATGCGCCTTCACCATTTCCTCCCTTTAACGGCTCTGCTGCTGCCGCAAAGTTCACTACATCCGGGTTAATGGATTTTGCACCGTTAAAGCCCCAGGAATTATCGTAGTACATGGCCAGCTGACCAAGCGCAAATAAGTTCCGTAAATCCTTTGGCTTCGCGTTCTGTGGATTGTATCCCTTCTGATCCAAAAGCTTTAACATCTCCAGTGATTCTTTAAATGCCGGATCATCAGCGGTAAGCTTGCCGTTATCATCGATAACCGTTCCGCCAAAGTTTGCTGCAAATGCCTGAATAGAAGAACCGATTACGATAACAGATGCTGTCGGCTGTCCAAACGCGTATACTTTATTTCCATCGTCCGTTGTCAAAGCCGCTAACTTCTCAGCCATTGTAAGCATCTCATCATATGTTTTCGGCGGCTGTTCCGGATCCAGTCCTGCTTTCTTAAACAGATCCTTATTGTAGAACAAAAGTGACGGAGATACGTAAAGCGGCGCTCCATATACCTCTCCATCGATGGAATGCGCTTCCAGAATGTTTGCATAATAATCATTCAGAAACGATTCATCCAGCACGTCCTTCATCGGCACTGCCAAACCGGAATCTACCAGAGCCGGCAGCCAGATCATTTCGCTGAAGATACAGTCCACACGGTCCCCGCCGCCTGCCATGTTGATGACCTGATTTAAAATTTCTCCATAAGGAGCCGTCACCCATTCGATCGTTACATTCGGATATTTCTCCTCATATCCAGCTTTCACACTGCTCCAGAACTCATCATACCCTTTTTCCAGCACAGCATAATTGGCGATCTTCAAGGTTATCTTTTCCCCGCTGCCCGTATCCGCCGCCTTTGCTTCCTCTTTCGTACCCGCTTCTGTCTTTGCCTCCGTGCCTGCCGTACTTCCCGCTGTACTACCGCCTCCGCCGGAACACCCGGTGGTCAATGCCATAACACAAGCGAGTGCCAGTGCTGCCAGTCTTCTCTTTTTCATCATAATACCCTCTCTTTCCTCATTTTTCATATAGTTTTTGTGTTTCTCTATATTGACTCGAGCCTTATACACTCGAGTGTATAAACCCCGATATAAAATGGAAAACCATTTTATATTTTCACATTGTTACTTTCGTCTTCCGGAAGGGACCTTCTTACGTACTCTCCCGGATAATCAGCTTTGTCTCAAACGTCGCGTTTTCCGGCATCTGACCGCCGATCATCTGAACCATCATATCGATAACAGTTCTGCTTATCTCCTCCCGCTGCATCTCCAGTGTCGTAAGCTTTGGTGAACAGAACCGGCTGATGCTGGAATTATCAAATCCTACAACGCCGATATCCGCGGGAACCCGCTTTCCAATTCCTATTGCTGCCTGCATGGCAATGCAGGCCACCATATCGTTACGTCCCATCATTCCGTCCACCTGATCATGACACCTTAAGTAATCTGCTACAGTCTCAGTCAGTTCCTCTTCCGTATGGCAACCGGCTATTACCGTATCGCCGCCTGCCTCCAGGCCGTGATCGTGAAGTTCATCCAGATATCCGCTGAGACGAAGATCCGACGGACCGCTGACATTCCCCCGCCTGCTGATGCGATCGATGTAGATAATATTCTTTTTTCCTCTGCTGATTAAGTGGTTTACCCCTGTTCTCGCCCCGGAATAAAGTCCGGAAGCCAGTGTCGCCACATTCTCCGGCAGAGTATCGTGCTTCTTATGTTCAAACAACAGCACCGGGATACCGGCCTTACTGAAATGCCTTACATACTCTTCCGGAAAACTGATGGAACTGATGATGATACCGTCATACTGGCGGCTGATAACCTGTGATACAAACTCCGGTGTGTTCCGGTTGGCACAAAGTGAAATCAGGAATCCGGCTTCGTAAGCATACTTATCCATCTCACTGACAATTCTGCTGAAATACTCGTTTGTAATCTGATCTGCAATGAACAGCAGCTGATTGCTGCGTTTTCCTTTCAAAGCTCTTGCCACATTGTTAGGACGGTAATGCAGGGCCGCAATGGCATCCTCCACTCTCTGTCTTTTCTCCTTTGCTACATAGCGGTTATTATTCACAACATATGATACTATGGTTTCACTCACTCCAGCAGCCTTTGCTACGTCTGCCCTTGTGACCCGCTCACGATTTCTCTCCATACGTTCTTTTCTCCTTGCCGCATACCCTCGTACTGTACTTTTATTCAGTATAACTCTGTATGGGAAAAGGTGTCAATGATCACAGTCATTATTGTTTACAAGCCAGGATCCCACGAGGTGTATTTTGTGAGTGGAGCGAAGCGCGTTATTGTTCACGGAGTGAACAGTAATTCACGGTCAGATTTTACATCTCAATAACCGGAATATTTAACAATCCACAGATTCCCTTCATAGCTTCCGCCACATCTTCCCAGACAATGCTGTAATGATGAGGAATTCCCTCTGTTATGATTCCTTCTATAATTTCTCTCACCGGCCGCTCCACCTTTACACTGGCTGTTACGCCTTTTGTACAACGGTCCAAAGCGACGGCTTCTCCACGAAGAAGAAAAAGTTTGTACGCACCGTCTATATTGCAAAACCTGGCGACTGTCACCTTTCCAGGCTTAAGCGCCCCATAAAAAGCCGTTCCCTGTCCCGCCAGCGGATGGTTTCTGATTTCCACCTCATATGCTTTGTTAAATAAAGATGGGGCAGCGTTTCCACAGTGCCAGAAGGTAATTACATTTTTCTCTTCATCAATGTTAATCAGGTCAGTGATAAAACTGGGCTCCCCCGTAAGATAATATTCTGTCATCTGAGCCAGTTCCGCATCGACATCACCCTCGCACCCGATAGTAATACCATCGTCAGCCAAACGTCCAAGCACCGCACACGGTGTCGTATGTAAATTCCCCATCTCCGGCCAGCATTTAATTGCTGCGAAATCGTAATGCTGCTCTGCCATCACTTCTTTTAAAGCAAGATACAGCCTGGAATGATTCTCCAGATGGCCCTCCGGCAGTTTTCCTGTGTCATACGCTTCCGCCATCTTCGCCATGTCTGCCTCATACTTCTCAGCTGGCAGATCAGCCATCTTGTCGAAAACCACCTTTAAATCAGTCTCTTCGATCTTAACTCCGAAGGTTCTCCGGATCAGCCCTTCGTCAAATGCACAGTTATAAAATGCGGTAGGCCGGTACCCCAAAAGTCCTAATGTGGTATGCTTTAAAGACTTAACCACTCCGTAAGCAAGAAGAAGATTTTTAACTTTCTCTGCTGCCTTATCATCTTCCCTGCTTCCGTAGATTGTATGGCAGGAAACTCCCAACCGTCTTAATGCAGCCGCATTCATCGTCATTGAGCAGAGTGCATTGGAATACAATCTGTCTTCCCTTTCAAAAGGTACTTCATAGGGAGCCCAAAGGATAATCGGTATCTGAACCATCTCCGCCAGATAGGAAGCCACGTCATCGCCGGTAAATGCCCCATATACAAGAACAATAACATCTGCCTCCTGGCGCTTAAATTCTCTGACCGCCGCTTCAACCGATTCAATCCCGCTTCCAAGTTCCGGCGCCCGGACTACTTTTACTTCTGGCATCTGCGCTTCCAGCCATTCACCATACTCTCTGTTTCTTTGTTCCGGAACCTCTCGCGGCCACCGTCCCGAACATGTTGTTATAAAACCAATCGTTAGCTGCATCTGATTACCTTCCCCATTCTTAGTAATTTGCACAATTGTAGTTTATATCAACTCGTGTGTATATATCATTTTTACCATATTCTTTTCTCATTGTCAATACCCTTTTCTCATTTTTTTGCTGGTAACAGTGACTTCCGGAAATGAATGCTGAACGGTTACCAGCAAAGAATGAAGAGTCCGCGAACCGGACTCCTTCGCCGGAGCGCGGTTGCTTCAGCAACCATACTTCCTCAGCGCGGAGTGCGCCTCCTGCCCTGAGGACTTATTATGTAACAGGAGCACTTTTACATAAAAAGCAGCAGACACACTCCCCATCGTTGGTTCTTTCTCGGCTTTGGGTGTGTGGCCGTGCCGGAGGGCTTGATATCCCAGTGTGCCGCCATCTGGATACGAACCGCAAAAATGAACGTGGCTGGCGAACACATGGGCTTTGTGTCCGACAGCCACGTTCATTCTTTGTGGCGAGTAGGAAGCAAGGCGGACACGGGATATCAAGCCCTCCGGCACGGCCACACACCCAAAGCCGAGAAAGAACCCCATCGTTCGCGTGCTGCTGCCTGAAAACCAGTGACACCTTTGTCTTATTCTTATGGCAGCAATGGCTGAACAGATTTCTCAAAATCTGCCGCTGCCGCCGAAACCTCCTCATCTCCCATTGTCACTGCCTGAGCCAGCGCACAGAGTTCCAGATTAAAATCTGCCACTGTCGGAAACATCAAGCTGGGTGAGAGGTGGTTTACCGTATCTCTGGCACCTGCCAGAAAGGCACTGTTATTCACTCCATCCATATGCTCCATAGCTTTCTTAGCCGGATATGCCGGTGCAATATTCGTCATATAATCCTCCATTATTTCCGGAGTAATCACGTATTGGATAAAATTCTTCACTGCCTCCTTTTTCTCCGGACCATTGTCAATCGCGATAAAACAGTGAGACTGTGAAACTGTCTCGCCGCTCCCCTCTCCTCCGGCCAATGGACATGCAGTAGCTGTAAAATCCGCTGCCGCCGGATTAATGGATGTTACTCCATTGATTCCGCCTGTCTTGTCATAATACATGGCCAGCTGTCCCAGTGCAAAAAGATTTCTTAAATCCTTTGCTTTCGCATTCTGAGGATTATAGCCCTTTTCATCCAATTCCTGCAAGAATTCAAAAGCCTGGATAAAACCAGGATTTTTCATATCCAGCTTCCCGTCAGCATCCAGAATCTCACCGCCGAAATTTTTTATGAGTCCCTGCAGATAAGAGCCAACTACAATCACTGATCCGGTTGGAAATCCGAACGCATATACCTTGTTGCCGTCAGATGATTTTAACTGTGACAGCTTTTCCGCCATTCCCATCATCTCATCATACGTCTTCGGCGGCTTCTCCGGATCAAGTCCGGCTTCCTTAAAGAGTTCCCTGTTATAAAATAATACCGGCGGCGTCAAATACAGCGGAGCTGCATATACGGTACCATCCATAGAATGAGCCGCTAATGCATCAGGATAGTAGTCGTTTAGAAAATCCGAATCAAGTACCTGATCCATTGGAGCCGCCAGGCCAGCCTCAACCAGCGACGGAATCCAGATATCTTCACCAAATACACAGTCTACCTTGTCTCCGCCTCCAGCCATGTTTATAACCTGATTTAATATCTCTCCATAGGGTGCCGTTACCCATTCTACAGTCACATTAGGATATTTCGACTCATATCCTGTTTTTACATTCTGCCAGAATTCCTCGTACCCTTTTTCCAGTACTGCATAGTTTGCAATTTTAATGGTGACAGGAACCTCCGAATCTGCTTCCGAAGTATTGGTCTCCGGTATACTCTCCGGTATACTCTCTGTTGTCACTTCACTGGAATCCGTACTGATCTCCTGTGTGGACTGACTTTTTGCACAACCTGTCGTCAACACCAGTAAGCAGGCAAGCAGAAATACTGACATCCTCCTCTTTATCATAAGTTTCCTTCTCCTTTCTAAACACAGATCAACTCACAGTTTCAAACAATATACTGAGATTCATCAGAGCACGCGGCACATGAAACGCTACCCGGTGCTTCCCTCCTTTGTTTTTACGAAGCGGCGTCCCATCCCGTTTTAACACAGGATACCAGTCTCCCCCTTCTTCAGGCTTAAAATACGTCTGGCAGAACTGATGGAGCTGACGAAACTGCTCTATGGCAGTCTCCTCCCCAGTCAGCACAGCGGCAAGCGCAAACGCATAAAGACTCTCACAGTTCACCCAGTCCACTTTGTCATCTGCCCTGAGATCTCCCGTATCCGTCTTTAACGTGTCCTCTCCCTCCTTTCCATAGCAGTCAAACCGGTGAATCACACCCCCATGCGTCCGATCAACTGCTGCTTTCGCTGTTTCCTGTATAATAGTAAGCGCACGCGAAATCACAGCGTCATCTGTATCCCTGGCATAATCGATGCAGAACCACATGCCTTCGAAAATGTGCCCCGGATTGACAATGCGCCCTTCCGGAGTATCCCATACGGATCCATCTTCTTTAAGACTTTCCAACAGATAACCGCTTTCATTTTTCCCAAAGAAATACAACAGTTTTCTGATACAGAAATCAATAAACGGTCCTGTCACCTCTTTTCCCAGAACTTTCTCCGCTACCATTGAAGAATGAACCGCAATCATATACGGGGAATGTCTCTCTATTCCGTTTTGCCACACGTGTGGTTTTATATCCCGAAATTCAGGATCCATGATATGATTTCTCGCACTGTCAAATGTCTTTCGAATCAGGTCATAATCCGTCTGATCCCCCGATGCAGATGCATACTGTGCTAACGCAATCAGGGCAAACAAGTCCGTAAAGATGGAAGTCGTCCCTTCAATCACCTCTTCCCCATTCTCTGACACCTCATAGTTCCATCGCCCTTCCCCCGCATAAGCATGGCAAACCAGAAAATCTCGTCCTGCCTTTGCCAGTGAGAGCCACTTTTCCTCGCGTCCGGAATATTCATAATAGGCAGCGAACATGTAGGTCTGACGTGCCTGAGCCCATATATTCCTTCGTCTGGAAACCAGTTTCCAGTTTTCTCCGAAGTCTGTTAAATATCCGCCGGACGGATCTGCAGAATGCTCCGCCCACTCTTCCATAATCTCTGAGAGCTGGCTTTTATACAGGGCTGACAACTGCCTGGCCTCTTCTTTTGTTATCCCAATTTTCATATCTAATCCTCTCTGGACACACTTAATCAAGAATCATTTCCGCGGCCTTCTTGAAATCTGCAATCGCCTTGTCCACATCTGTCTTTCCGACCGTCACAGCCTGAGCCAATGCACAAAGTTCCAGATTCAAATCACTGTTCTGAGGAATGAAAACCTGAGTTTTCGTATTAGCCTCGGAACCAGCTGCTCCCTTTAAGATCAGACTGTCATCCACTGCGTGTTCCATGGATTTCTTAGCCGGATATGCAAGTGTTTCATTGGACATACGGTAACTTAAATTATCATTTGTTATAATATATTCAACAAGCTTTTCCACGGCTTTTTTACGTGCTTCTCCATTATCCACCATCATCAGACAATGAGACTGCAAAATACTCTGTCCCGTGCCACTGCCTCCTTTTAAAGGTTTTGCAGTAACCGTAAATGCTTCCGCCTCCGGATTAATTGGTTTAATTCCTGCAAATCCCCATGACTGGTCGTAATACATAGCGAGTCTTCCCAGCGCAAATAAGTTTCTTAAATCCTTCAGTTTCGCATTCTGTGGATTATATCCCTTCTCATCCAAAAGCTTCAGCATTTCAAACGCCTGTTTAAATCCTTCGTTATCACAGCTTAACTTTCCGTTTTCATCAAGCACCTGACCTCCAAAATTGAATACCATGCTTGTCAGCGAAGCGCCAGACACCGGCACCGATGCCGTGGTCTGTCCAAATGCATATACCTGATTCCCATCCGCATCCTTTAGCTGCGAAAGCTTCTCGGCACACTCCAACATCTCTTCATAGGTGGTCGGAGGATTGGATGCATCCAGTCCGGCCTGTTCAAACAAATCCTTATTAATATACAAGATATATGGTCCTACATATAATGGAAGCGAGTAGAGTACATGATCAATCGAATGCGCCTCCAAAACATTTGGGTAAAAATCTTCGAGATATTCCTGCGGCATAATATCCGATACCGGACATGCAATTCCCGAATCCGCCAGCGTCGGAGTCCAGTCCAATTCACCGAAAATCAGGTCGACATACTCGCCTCCCCCTGCCATATTGATGACCTGCTGTACCATTTCCCCAAATGGTGCAGTGATCCACTCGATTTTTATATTAGGGTTCTCAGTTTCAAAATCTGTTTTGATCTTTTCCCAGAAAGCGCTGTTTCCTTCTTCCAGAACCGCATAATTGGCAAACTTAATTGTAACCGGCTCCTCCTGACTTACAGAATTTTCTGCCTTTGAATCCTCTGCTTTTGCCATCTCCGTTTCGCTTACTTTTGTTTCCTGACTTCCTGGTACTTCAGCAGTCTCTTTTCCCCCTTTTTGACATCCTGCTGTAAAAATCATCGTGCAGGCGAGTGCAAGTGCCATCCATCTTCGTTTCTTCATGTAAATCCCCTCTCTTTCTTAGTACTGTACCCCATTTTTGTTTGTCGCGCATATACACACGTGTGTGTATTGTTTATATAAAATGGCTTTCCATTTTATTTTTCCTATACGCTTCTGTGCCAGATCCTTTTCTCCTTCGTGAACTGTCTGAATCTTATCGTTTCGTGCATTGGCTGAAAATTGTTTTTTGACAGCTGCTCTAAGGAATCAACCAGGTTCTGTCTGCTCAATTTATAATTAACTCTTTCTGGTACTGAAAAAACAACACAGTAACCGTGCTTGATATCCGCATCAGGTGTACGTCTGCAATGCGGCGGCAGAGTGGATCATGCGTCTGGCTTTGCTGACGGGCCTGGCACGGACAGTGAATACTGTTACCATAGAATTAGACATCCGCTCATTCACAGTTTGCCATTTCCATTGGAATTATGTAAGGAAATAGAATATAGTAATAATTGTGGGAAAGGCTTGAATTATATTGGCACTTTGCACAATTAACTTTTTATAAACTCGTGTGTATAATACATATTTACCATACTTCACACGAATTGTCAATACCCTTTTTCTCTCTGCATAAACAAATAGTTACTATTCTGACTTGCGGTAAGCTATCATTAGCAACACCGTTCATCTCAGAATACTCTGAACCACAATCACCATCCCGGCAAACGCCATAAATCCGTACACGCATTTCCTCATCACATCGATATTGATCTTCTTAACAATCCTGCTTCCAAGAACACAGCCGGTTAAAATGGCGGCAATTCCCACACCCATAAGCGGCACCAGCGATACCGTCAGAAAGCCGTTGTAAATCCTGGATATCAAATTAAAAATGACAGTAAATGAAAAAAATGCGTTTAAAGTCCCCAAATACTCTTCCTTCGTATCCGTCGCGGCCAGATAAAACAGACTGACCGGCGGTCCGCTGATTCCAAATAAACCACCACAGATACCAGCCAGCGCACCGCATCCGAACTTCATAAAAAGTGTTGGCTTCACGGATAGTTTTCCGGAAAATCCAAAGAAGTACACTGACAGTATGATCAAAAACACACCAAAAACTCCTTTTAGTTTTCCCGCATCGATAAAGGCGGAGCCGTGAATCGCCAGTGTACTGGAAATCAGATAAACAGCAGCGGGAATTACAATACTTTTAAAGCGTACCGATTTGCGGTACCTCCAGAACATGGAAAATGACAGCGTCATGGTGATGACATCGCTGAGTGCCGGCGCCGCCGTCATATTTAAAATAAGAGGCAGAAAAATCATGATAATGACTGCTCCGCCAAATCCTGTAACCGCCTGCACAAGTCCTCCGCAAAAGGAGGAAAAGACTACAATCAATACCTGTTCCATCGCATCTCCTTTCCTGATGCACGTTTTCACGTAAATAATGTCTGCTTTGTGTGTTGCAATGTGGCTTGGATTTTCGCTCCGGCTTGGATCGCTGCCCGCCAGTCCGCAGTGCACCTCAGTTCAGTTCCGCTCCGCTGCCCGCCAGTCCGCAGTGCACCTCAGTTCCGCTTCGCTTCACTTCGGTCACGGGCTTCGCCCTATGAAAAAAGCCGAAGGTAAATTTGCTTATGTGCGAGCACAACACAAATTTACCTTCGGCTTTTTTCGCACTGCTCATTGCTAACGTGCAAACTGATAAATATTATAAATGTTTATAAAGATGATGACTATCATTAAAAAGATGAATAACTTATCTACTACCTTGGAATCGATCTTCTTATTGATGCTGCGGCCGCTCATGCCTCCCAGGATGCCGCCGATGACCATGAGGGCTAAAAGCCATATCGTAAATTCCGGTACTGTTCTGGTGACCAGGGAATTGATCAGGCTCGTGATCTGGGAGAAGAGGATGATGTACAGGGAGTTCTGGGCCGCTGTCTTTGTCTCCATGGAGAAGAAATAAAACAGAACAACCAGATTGATGGGGCCTCCGCCAATTCCCAGGAAAGAGGAGAAAATCCCCAGTACTACGCCGATGATAATGCATACTACTGCATTTGTCACATGAAGCGTTTTTATCTTATCTTTTTTCAGTGTATAAATCAGCGTTCCCAGTGTGATAATGAGCAGACATCCCGCCTGTACAGCCCCCACCATATCTTTATTCGCAAACATGTTGGAAAGCGCCTGGAACATGGATTTTCCAACTACGCCTCCGATGGCGGCACCTATCGCTAACGGGGTCCCTGTCTTCATGTCAATCAGTGATTCCCCGCTCATCTTTCCCTTAATAACAGAGTAGCAGGTCATCGCCAGCACCGTGCAGCCTGACAGAAAACTGATGGTTGAAACGCTTAATACTCCAAACGCGTCAAGCGTAGGCTTAATGATAACGCCACCGCCAATTCCACAGATCGCTCCCGCTATAGATGCCCCGAAGCTGACAATCCAGAATAAAATATAAAGATATCCACTCATTATCTAACCGTCTCTTTCTTACTCATTTTTATGCATTTGCCGTCAGTAACACCATTCATTCCGCAATGCTGAACTGACACTCTTTTCCCTTAACAAAGGTACGCACAACACTGCAGTCCTCGTCCAAAAATACAAGGTCTGCGTCCTTACCGGGTTCAATAGAACCTACCCGGTCATAAACACCGATCAGTCTGGCCGGATTCTCCGTCAGCATCGGGAGTATATCCGTCAGAGAACGTCCTGTAAATTCCAGAAGGTTCTTCAGTGCTTTTCCGGTTGTCAGCGTACTGCCTGCACGGGTTCCGTCGGAAACCAGCTTGGCATCACCATCCACTACGACTACATCATTCACTCCCAGCTTGTAATTACCATCCGGAAGTCCGGCTGCCATGATGGAATCCGTGACCGCAATCACACGGTCCAGGCCCTTAATCTTTATGATAAAACGGACAGTTCCCGGATGAAGGTGTCTTCCGTCACAGATCATTTCACAGTACACCTCGTCGTCTTCCAGTACTGCTCCCCAGATGGCCGGAAAATGCTGATGTAAAAGCTTCATGGCGTTGCCGGTATGTGTGGCTCCCAACGCACCGTTTTGTATGGCTCGCCGCGCCGTATCATAATCTGCCCCCGAATGACCGATAGCCACCTGAATCCCCAGACTCTTAATATAGGGAATAAAATCAACAATGCCTTCCACCTCAGGAGAAACCGTGATATAGCGTACCTCTCCTTCCGCCGCCTCCTGATACGCCTTCAGAAGCTCCATATCCGGCTTCTTTAAAAGGTGTTCCGGCATGGCGCCTTTATAAGCCGGGCATAAGAACGGCCCTTCCAGATGGATTCCCATGAGATTTGCACCGTGATGCTCCGTATTTTTCCACGCTTTATACATCTGGATGGCATGCATCGTCTGCTCCTTCGTGTCCGTAAGAACAGAACAGAGCCAGCTGGTCGTTCCCTGCGAGGCAAAGAAACGACAGATTTTCTCAAAGCCGTCCGCATCCGCTCCATTGACATCCACACCGACTGCTCCGTGAGTATGAATATCGATAAATCCCGGAACCACCCGTTTTCCTCCGGCATCAATCACCTCATCACATCTCTCTCCCTCGCAGCCGCCCATTCGGGAAATCCTTCCGTCCTCCAGGAGAAGATCCAGCGCCTCGAAACGATGGTTGTGGTACACAGATGCATTTTTGATCAATGTTTTCACTGTAAAACCTCCTTCCATAAACTCTGTTAACGGTACAGCCAATGCCCTGTCTCCATGATATTCCAAAGAGCGTCGGGCATCGCTTAGAACGGCCTGCCAGCCGCAAAGTCCTGCCGCTGTAAGGCCGTTCCGTCGTTGTATGAATCAGGAATCATTTTATTCCTGCACACATCACAATTCTATTAATGGTGCATATGAGCTGCACAGGCACAATCTTCTGCACCCTTTCCCTCATACACGTCATCCTTCATCATCAGATGTACAGCTCCCAGCTTAAATGTCTGTGGAAGCGCAAGAATATTCGGATTCGGTCCTACAAATTTCTTCTTTGCATCCTCCAGCGCCTCTTCAATGGTCGCTCTCGTCTTAAGCCCCATTCCCCTTGCATAGCCCGGATCCTGAGCGCCGCAGAGGTAGATTGCGGAGGTATTCATCTCTGCAATATGGCCGCAGCTGATCATGGAAAATCCGTGGAACGGATGGAATGCGTTGCAGTAGCGGTACTTTCTGATATACTCCTCATTGGTTGCAAAATACTCGCCGTAGCGGTTCATATCAGGAAGTGTATTCATAAAGTCATGCTGGAACATCTCATACATTTCCCTTGTATACGGCCACAGTTCATCGTGGAAGTATCCGTTGCAGAGAGAAGAACAGATAATCACACAGTTATCGCTCATAATTCTCTTATGCCTGATTACCTGGGCGGAAATAGCCTGAAGCAGCATGATCGGATTGGTTCCCATGCCTTCCCCGTAATGGAAGAACTGAGGCATACCGAATACCATGACATCGTACTTCTTCTCTGCCCACGGCACGTACGTTCTCTTGTCTGCCGTGATCCAGGAATGAGGCTGCATAACCTTTGCATATCCGCTGTTGATCTCGATCTGTCTGGACTTTGTATCGAGAACCGCATCACAGCAGAAGAATTTCTTGCCCATGCATTTCTCCATGTGCTGTCCGATCTCATCGAACTTCGTTCTCATAAGGGACTTTCCGCTTACCGGAGTAAAATCCTTCCGGTGCATAACCTCCGGCACATGATGGGAGGCGATGGAGCGCCAATGGGTAATTCCCGTCGCACAGTGCTTGTATCCTCCTGAATATCCGCCATAAGGATTGCCCTGGGTATGGCCGATCAGAATCGCAACATCACTGTCGTAGACGTATTTGTTCATCAGAACCGGATCACCTCTGTCCGTGGTTCCCAAATCTACCAGATGATCGTAATCCTCACTGTCGTGGTTGATAATCTGGTGCGTATGCCAGAATTCATGGAACAGCTCGTCGCCCAGAATATTATGTATCTCCTGTTCCGTATTCTTCCGATGGAGACCGTTGGAACAGATCAGTAAAATGTCCTTCTTCTCAACACCAGCCGCATACAGTTCGTCCAGAATCAGCTTAATGGAAATCTTGCGGTGGGACGTCGGCTGCTCACCGCCTTTTACACGGTCCGGAAAAATAATGGTAACCTTGGATCCCTTATGAGCCAGCTCAGAGAGCGGTTCCATTCCCATTGGGTTCCTGATGGACTTTAAAGTCTCTTCAATCAGACGGTCCTCCGGTATGCATGCCGGATCCGGCACGGTCTCGCCCGGAATAAAGATGTCAGTTGTATCGGGAAGTTCTGCTGCCATAAGGCCAGCACCGTATTCAAATGATAATTTCATATAATTTCCTCCTGCTTTCTCATTACAGTGTTAATGTCCCATGTATGTCTTAATGATCTCCAGATATTCCTCCGGATAAAAACCGATTTCTCCCTGGAATCTGGTCAATGCGATGAGACCGCCGTCCATTACCGGCACGGAAGCCAGCATCTCTGCGTTATCCACCTTTAATCCGCCTCCGTACACAACGTCGCAGCCTTCGGTGATTTCCTTTATATAGGTACCGATCATGGTGATATAGTCTTTATCCGGCGGAATCTTTCCCGGTCCGATAGCCCAGACCGGTTCATAGGCAATGGTAACCAGATCTTTTTCCACACCCTCCAGACCGATATCAATCTGCTCTTTTAATACCTCTTTCCATCTCTCCTGCTCTTCAGAAGACTCTCCGATACAGTATAGCACAGAAAGACCGGAAGAAACAGCCTTTTTTATCTCCTGATTCAGCAGACGGTTCACTGCCTTTGTATCTGTGACGCCGGCTTCCGCAAGGATTCCTGCCTTGTCTTTTCGCTCTTCACAGTGACCGATGATTGTCGTGGTACAGCCGATGGCTTTTGCCGCGTTCGCGGTCCGGTTCGTCGTAAAAGCGCCAAAACCGCCCCCAACCGCCGTATCATCACGGTATACGCCCTGGCATCCCACTTTAACCGGACTGTTCTCACACAGCGCTCCCACAGCGGGAATCAAGTGTGCCTCTGGAAAATACATGGCAAATTCCACGTCTTCTCCGGTGTACTTTTTTAGCTGCTCCTGTGTATTGGAGACAATAAAGCTTCCCCATTCTCCGATCGGAGCAATGCTGTTTACCCCGCCGTATTCTTTGGGGATGTCAAACCGTTTCAAATTCAAAAAAATATGTTTCATGAAATACCCTCCTTGTTTTCAGTGCTGAGTACACTGCTCATCCTATTTCTTAATTCTCACTAGTAATGTTAAAGTCAAAAAAGTCTCTCAGTTCCGGTCCAATCAAAGGTCTGCACCAGCGGATAAACTCCTCTGTCACATCGTTGCCGCGCTCATTTAAGTAGGATTCCGGAATGGTACGCTCATACATCATGACTTCTTTAATCGGTATCATCTCTGTATGCATGCGATATACGCCGTCAATCTTCTCCGCCTCTTCATCACGGATAAATCCAACCATGACGCCGCTCTGACCGGCAACTGCCGCTTTTAATGCCTCGCTTCCCGCCAAAACCGCCTCATCCCGGTCCACTGGAGACTGCCATGCGATCGAAGCCCTTCCGCAGATGCCCGGTTTCTCACTTCTCGCCTTGATTCCCAGTTTCTTAATAACCAGCTCGGCCAGATAGGCACTGACATCTCCATAATAGGTTGCCCGCTCCGTCTTAAAGATTGGAGGAACAATGGGCTCACCCGCTTCATTTTTCAGGCCCTCGCTGACTACGACTACCACTCCGCCCTTCTCTTCATGAAGCCGTTTTACATCTTCTAAGAACTCCGCCTCGTTAAAAGGTCTTTCCGGCAAATAGATCAGATGTGGGGCATCCCCCGGTTTTTTCCTGGCCAGCGCAGAAGCCGCGGTGATCCAGCCGGCATTCCGTCCCATGGCCTCAATGATGCATACGTGAATTGGAAGAGATTTTACATCCACGCCCACCTCGGCGGTCGTAGCCGCTATGTATCTCGCCGCGCTTCCAAACCCCGGCGTGTGATCTGTAATTGCAATATCATTATCGATGGTTTTGGGAATTCCAACGACGCGGATATCCTCGTCCTTACAAACCTCATAAATACGTCCGCACGTATCCATGGTTCCGTTTCCACCGTTTAACAGCACATACTTAATCTCATGCTTTTTAAAAATACCGACCATGGCCTCATAATCTTCCTGCTCCAGCGCATACCGGGACGATCCGATCGCCGTAGCAGGAGTTTCCAAAAGCAGCTTCAGCTTCTCTTCCGGAAATTCCAGCAGATTTAAAAAGCGCGCCTTCAAAATCCCTTCACTTCCCCCGATTGCCGCATAAACCTTATCAATTTTTCCAATCTTCTTCGCTTCCTCTATGACTCCGTAAAGGGAAGAATTGATAACCGCTGTCGGTCCGCCTCCATGGACAATCAAAACATTTTCCGCCATGCTTTTCCACCTTTCTTCATTTTGTTTCTTTTATGTTTTTGCGTACTTCAATGACTTTATATTACCACATTTCAGAGGGAATTTGCGAAGTTTTTACTCAAACGTTTGCGTGCAAAAAGGAAGGCGGTATGAGAAAAAATGAATGATTGTTAAGGGATTTAATTATGAATCGATTGATTATGATATGAAGCGATGAAAACAAATATTTTATGTTTTTTTTACAATCTATTATCGTTATGTTTTTCTGGATGTGATATACTAAAAAAGGAACAACCGTGTTGCAGGGTGGCGTTGGCCTTCATTCTATTATTATTCTCTATCAGAATGGAGGTGATGTCTATGAAACATTTCGATTTTAAAGACCTGATGGCCTTTGGAATGTTTATTCTGGCGTTACTGACATTTATGTATTTGATCTGTCACTGACCCTACATAGAAAAAACCACCCCTAAACTTTGACCGAGTGACAAGGTGGCATTTTCTATCACATATAAGGTCAACCCACCTTGTGGGCGGTTGCTCCTCTTTGTATGTATAATATACCATATTTCTATCAATATTTCAAGGATGCTTTCATATTTTTACGCTTTATCGGAGTATTTTTCAATCTCCCGTCCCTCCTTCGAAGAACGGTAAATATCCAGAACCAGCTCCAGTGTACGCTTCGCATCCTCCGGATCCACAGGCACCGGTTTTCCTGCCCTTAAGCAGCGGTAAAAATCCCGAATCTGGATCTCGTGATAATTCCCCCAGTACGCTTCTCCATTTACATTAGACCGGACAGACGGAGACACGATTCTCGGCTCCTGCCCTTTCAAGCGAATGACTACTTCGTCCTGTGTTAAAAGCGCAGTTCCATTTTCACCGCTTATTTCCACCCGGATCGGGCTGTTGCTTGTATAATAATTACATGCAAAAAAGGAATATACCGCACCATTTTCGAACGTAATGGCCGCGTCCGCCACATCCTCCACCTCAATGTTGGTCAGGATTCTCCGGTCAATCTGCCCTTTCACCTTAACTGGTTCACAGCCCATCATATAACGGACCAGATCCAGACTGTGAATCGCCTGATCAATGACCACACCGCCGCCTTCCTTCTCCCAGCTTCCCTTCCAGTCGCATTCATAATAAGACGGCGGCCGCCACCAGTTCAGCGTGGAAAATGCTCCTGTAATCCTTCCAAATTTCCCTTCCGCAATCAATCGTTTCACTTCCTGAACCCCTTCAATATAGCGGTTCTGAAAAATAACACCCAGCTGTCTTTTGTTCTTCTTTGCCGCCCTGATCATGGCGTCAGCATCTTCTGCTGTAATAGCAATGGGTTTCTCTGTCAATACATGAAATCCGGCTTCCAGACATGCGATGCCATGCTCCTTATGTAAAAAATGCGGAGTCAGGACATGAACCACGGACAGCGGCTGCTTAAGCAGATCCTCCAGCTTATCGGAATAACCGCAGCCCGGAAATGCTGCAGCCAGTTTCTCCGCCCGGCTTAATTCCTTATCCACTGCGAGGACGAGTTCCACCTCATCCCTCAGATTCTCAAATGCAGCCTTGTAGACCGATGAAATTCTGCCGCAGCCAATAATTCCAGCTTTTATTTTTTCCAATTGTCTACTCCTTAATAAAAAGTTGTTTGATTGCCAGAGCTGCACCGCCTCTGGCTCCGGTCAGGGGATTGAAATCAATAAATTCGATCTCAATTTCCTGATCATTCAAACCAAAAATGTGCTTCTTTGTCTCCTCTAAAAGCTGTCTCCGGTTTCTCTTCACCTTCATCATATAGCCATCCACGATTACTAATGGCGGGCTGATAAGATTGATGATGTTGGCCAGTGTTACCCCCAGATACATGACAGCCTCTTCCATAACCTTTACCACATATGCATCGTTGCACTCTTCCGCCATCAGCACATCCTTCATGGTCAGACCCTCAATATCCGGACATAACTCCGTCAGCATGGTAGATACACCGGCCCTGGCAGCTGCCTTGCACTTTTTAATAATTGCCCGTTCACTCGCCAGCTCCTCCAGACAGCCATTATGACCGCAGGTCTCGCATTTCGGACCATTAATATCCACTACCATATGACCGGCTTCACCGGCACTGGCATTATCGCCTGTTATCATACGGTTTTTCACGAACAACGGGCAGGCAATGCCGTAGGAAATCAGATAATAAGCAAAGGAATCCGGTCTGAGCGTCTTGCCAAACATTTCCTCACCGATTGCCCGTACTCTGGCATTGTTTTCGATCAGCACCGGCAGATCCAGTCTTCTCGACAGATCTCTGGCTATATTTTTCCCGTTCCACTCTGTCTTAAAGCTCTCTCTCAAAACACCAACATCGGGCTCTACAAAACCTGGCAGACCAACTCCAACTCCCAGTATTTTTTCCGGTTCCGTCCCACTGTCCTGTATCAGTTTATTGATATTACGTGCCAGCACATCCATCTCTTCTACATATGTACGATTCATGGGAGGGTATCTCATGCTGATTTTTTCATTTCCACGCAGGTCCAGCATACAGATAGCAGTATGGTAAGGATTCATTTCCACTCCAACAGCATACTTCGCCTCCTGGACGAAATTAATCTTAACCGGTTTGCGTCCGAGGGAGCGTTCCTCCACATCAGAATCATCTGCCGCAAATTCATATACAAGCCCGCGCTCAATCAAAGACGTTACATTGGTCGTAATCGTAGGAGGCGTCAAAGACAGCATCTCTGCAATCTTACTCCTTGATATGGGACCATACTTATAGATTATTTCCTTAATGAGCGCTTCGTTCTGTTTCTTAACTCTTGGCAGATTCGTTCCTCGTGCAGTCATCTTTCTCCCTCCGCAACCATTCTTTTATACCTTCCATTATATTAAAGAAAGAACGATATTACAAGTTCAGCCTTTGATTCCCGAAAAAGTTATTCCCTCAATAAAACGCTTCTGTACAATGAAATAAAGGACGATTACCGGAAGTGTAATCATCAGTGCCGTAGCCATAAGCAGAGACCACTCCGTCTTATACTGTGTCGTAAACATCTGCAGCCCAATACTGAGTGTATACCTCTTTTCGTCGCTTAAATAGAGAAGCGGTCCCAGAAAGTCATTCCAGGAATTCATAAACCGAAACAGCGCTACTGTCAACACGCCCGGCACCACCAGCGGCAGCATAATTTTAGCATATATATAAAACTCTGAAGCTCCGTCCACACGAGCCGCATCTTCCAGATCATGAGGAAGATTCATAAAAAACTGGCGCATCAGAAAAATCATAAATGGTCTTCCAAAAAATGATTGGATAAACAAGGGCACATACGTTCCGGTTAACCCTATTTTGTTAAATAAAATAAACGTCGGAACCATTGTTACTTCCTGCGGAATCATCATTACCGCTATTGTAATGAAAAACAACAGATCCCGGCCTCTCCATTCCAGCCTCGAAAGGCCATAAGCCACCAACGGACAGGCAATTACAGTTCCTAACACATCCAGTACTGCAATCAGGGAAGTATTTCCCATATACCGAAAGAAGGGAATATAGTTAATAGCCTTAACAAAATTCTCCCACATCACCGGTCTCGGAATCCAGATCGGCGGATTGATAAGCACCTGCTGATCAGTTTTCAAAGCCGTAGACAGCATCCAGATAAACGGGAGCAGAAAGAAAAAACCAATTCCAATCAGAATAAGATGGATCGGAAGCTTCTTTAAATGTTTCATGATAAAATCCCTCCTATTCCTGATAATGTACCCATTTTTTAGAAGTACCAAAAATTACAATCGTTAAAATTAAAATAATCAGAAACAAAATCCAAGCCATTGCCGAAGCGTATCCCATACGCATGTAACCGAATGCATTATTGTACAGATGCATTACATAAAAGGTTAGCGAATTGACCGGTGTACCCTCACCGTTTGTAAGCGTATAAGGCAGTGTAAAAGTCTGCAGGGCATTGATAACTCCCATAACAACATTATAGAAAATAACAGGTGTCAGGAGCGGCAGCGTGATATGGCGTACCCGCTGGAATATCCCCGCTCCATCAATCTGCGCCGCCTCATAGTATTCAGGAGAAATGTCCTGAAGTCCTGCCAGATTGATGATGATCGCCTGGCCGATTCCCCAGGAAGCGATCATCACCAGCGCAAGTTTAGACCAGTTTTCACTCGCCAGCCAGGGAATTGACGCTAATCCGACTTTGTTAAGCAGGCTGTTGATAATACCGTAATTAGAATCCAGCAACCAACGCCACACTGTAGCGGTAGCAACGACCGGAACCAGCGTAGGAATAAAGAAAACGGTGCGGTAAAGACCAATGAAACGGATTTTGGAATTTAACAGTAATGCGATAATAATTCCAAGAATAATATTGACAGGAACACTGAGTACTGTAAAATACAGTGTATTCCAGATGCTCTTCCAGAACAAATTATCCTTTATCAACTCCCTGTAATTTTCCAGTCCTACAAAATTACCGCTGTTTAATACACTATAAGAAGTAAAGCTGTAATAAATGGATGAGAGAAGCGGATAAGCATAAAACAGGAGCAGCCCAATAATCCATGGCGCTGTAAACAAAACTCCCATCCTCGCTTTACGTGCTTCGAGACTGCCCTTAGTCACAACTTTATGTCCCGGCCGTACATTGCTGCCACTACTCAATGGTAATCACCTCTTCTCAGTTAAGTTTCTTAAGTTCTTCATTAATTGAAACATCTAATGCCTTCATAAGGTTTTCGGGAGTGTCCTTTCCATTCAGCGCTGAATCCAGTACCTGATTTAAGTTATCCCAAAGCAGCTGGCCAACCGGTACCGGCGGACGGATTTTTGCTGTCTCGATATAATCAAGGAAGGCCTTATACTTATCATCTGAACCGAATACCGCTTCTGATACACTCTTGCGCGGCGAGAAGCTGGCACTATCCTGCGCCATTACGGTCTGTGCTTCATCACTCAACATATACTTCATAAAATCCATTGATAATTCCTGATTTTTAGCACCTCGCGGAATTACAAAGGCCCAGCCGCCTGCCCATGTAGCATGTTCCCCTTCCACTTTACTCGGGATCGGACAGATACCATAGTTTAAATCCGGATTATATTGTGCCATGTTGGCAATGTCGAAGTTTCCTCTTACCGCCATCGCCACCTGTCCTGTCACAAACGCATCCTGAGCTCCACTGCCCAGACCATTGGCAAATTCGATAAAACTCTTTCCTCCGAATTTTTCAGCAAAATCCACTTCCCACTGAAGTGCTTCAATATTCTCTGCTTTCGCAACCGTCAGTGTGTTGGTATCAGCATCATAAAAATCTCCGCCAAAGTTCCACCCCCACGTATAGATTGGTTTTCCCGCATTCAGCCATGGAATAAAACCAACCTGCTTATAAGTATTCCCATCCATGATAGTCAGTTTCTCGGCCGCTTCGTTCAGTTCTTCTATTGTAGACGGCGGGTCTTCCGGATCTAAGCCTGCGGCGGCAAATAAATCTTTATTATAGAAAAGTGCGCGGGTATCACCGTTATAGGGAATGGAATACACCGCATCTTTATAATGAGAACCATTAGATGCCCAATCATAGATACCATCAAATGACAGCCCTGATGCAGCCATTAAATCATCCAGCTTCACAAGTGCATCCTGCTGTGCCCATGTCGGAATCTGGAAGTTGTCCAGAAGAGCAATTTCCGGTGGATTTCCGGCAGCTATGGAAGCCATCAGTTTATCCATCGTCTGAGTATTGCCGCTTGCTTTGTTGGCTACAAACTGCAGGTTGATCTCAACATTCTTATCATTTGACTGGTTGTACATCTCTACGACCTTCTCCATCGCATCTGTACCTGGTCCAGCTCCCCATGTATGCCATACCGTCAATACTGTTTTTTCCCCTTTTGGTGCCTCCGCCTCTGTGGTCCCGGCTGACTCTGCATTTGTTTCTTTAGAGGCAGTTTCTCCGGAAGATGATCCATTTGTTGTGTTATTTCCGCCTGAACAGCCTGTTAACGAGGCGGCGGAAAGTATAAATGCCATAGATGCGGCGAGTAATCGTTTGTTTTTCATGATATAATCCCTCCTGTTTTCACTACTTACATAAAGAATGAGCTGACGTGATCCCTCGTTTTTAAGATTCCCCGTTTCACTTTATCTTCGGTTCCTTCCCAAACCGGGTCTTCATGTTCAATGCAGATAGCCTGATCATAACCGATTTCATACAATGCATCGACGATTCGTCCCCAGTCCAAATCGCCAAGCCCCGGCAGTCGGTGCCTCCACCATTTTCCATTCTGTAAAACTCCGGCTGAAGCAAGCATCTCCCTGTCTACTGCGGTATCCTTGGCATGAACATGGAAAATCTTATCGGCAAATTTATAGATGTTTCTGTACGGATCTATGAACTGCCAGACGAGGTGGGACGGATCATAGCAAAGCCCCAGCCGTTCACTGCCGACGGCGTCAAAGATAGCCTCCCACATGTCCGGAGATGTTGCGATATTCCCCATCATCGGGCAATTCTCGTAGCATAATCTGACCCCGTTCTTTTCTGCCAAATCAACAAACTGTTTCGCCAGTTCCACTACTGCCGGCAGACTTTTTTCCGGAGTAAATCCCATACCTTCAAATGACTGCGCTGTAACACCGGTGGAGCAGACGATCTTCTCGATTCCCATTTCTCCTGCAAACTGAATCCGTTCCCGCAGGGCATCACAATGCATCTTCGCTTCCTCTTCATTCTCGCTTAAAAAATTGCGGCAGTAGATCAAAGTTTTTATTGCTACTTTCCCCTCATCCAACACTGCACCATACTGTTTTTTGTCCAATGGAACCGCAGGACCGACATCCAGCTCACAGATTCCATTTTCGGCAGCCCAGTCGGCAATTGTTTTTAAATCACTTATTCCGATACCGGTCAGACTGTTTGTCAGCAGACTCATTCTCATAAACTTATTCCCCCTTATAGGTTTATTGTTTTTCCTGTTTCACACGCAAGTAATATTTTATCCAGAAGTCTCTGTATGTAAAGGGCTCGGTCAAAATTACGGTCCGGCCTCTCACCACTTTGAATACAGTGAATAAAGTCGTCGATTTCTGCATAGAACCATGGTTCTTTTATCATATCCTCATCGGCCTGTACAATTTCAGGCTTTCCTTTATATCCATCATCCTTTTCCTTAAACCAAACCTCTAACTCATTCGGACGGTCATCACGGAAGAGCATCATACCGCCTTCTCCGTAAATTTCAATGGTATGCCTTGCCACTCCAAGCCGGCTGGCCACAAATGATGCGATTGCACCACCCTGGAACCGAACATTAAAGGCAGTCGAGTCATCGTTAGTTACCGTTCCCTGTCCCTGATCAAATATCTCTTCGCGTTTTGGTATGGAACAGGAAACAAATCCGTTTACCTCCGAAACAGGACCTTCTGACCCATCGAACAGCCAATCGCATAAATCCAGCATATGGCAGCCAAAATCGGCGAGGGCTCCTGTGCCGGATAGCTGTTTCTGCATTCTCCACTCCAGTTTTACGTTCGGATTGGTAATTCTGCATCCTCCCAGTGTCTCCCTGTATGTAAAAATCTTGCCCATGCTTCCGGATTTAAGAATTTTTCTCATATAGCGGACAGCCGGAATTCCACGGTAACTAAAGCCGATCATGGCAACTGTGGAACAACATCTGGCCAGACTTACGGCCGGGACAGAACTCTCTGAATCAAGACTCAGAGGCTTTTCACATAGCAGATGCTTCCCCTTCTCCATGGCCCTGACCGCGAGATCAACATGAGAATAATTTGGAGTGCAGATACTTACCGCATCCACTTTGTCAAGAAGTTCGTCATAACTGGAACATATCTCAACATTCAATTTCTTCTCTTCCGCCCACTTTGCGGCACGCCCCGGGATTATATCGTATAGTGCGGTAAGAATACAGCCCGGATTCTGAAGGTAGCCGTTCACATGATTGGCTGCTATACCAACTGTATAGCCAGTTCCAACAATACCTACTTTAATTTTTTCCATTACACTCACTCCTGTATTTATATTTTCCAAGCGCCTCAAACATATAGCCCTTGTAATTTTCAACTCCAGGCTGGTTAAATGGATTAACTCCCAGCATGGTGCCTGACAGATAGCAGGCAAACTCAAAGAAATAAAACAGTTGTCCAAAACTGTATTCACTTAACTCTTCTACCTGAAGACTGATACATGGGAAACGCTCACTATGTGCTTTCAAGGTCGCGCAAAAAGCGCTGTAGTTTATTTCATCCATGCTTAAGCCGTTCAAATAATCAAACTCATCCTTAACCTCATCAGCGTCCAACCATATCGCTGAGTTCTGTTCCCGGATATCCAGAAATGTCTCAAACAGTATCGGTGTTCCTTCCTGGACAAACTGGCCTATCGAATGCAAATCTTCGGAATACTTTGCTGTAACCGGATAGAGTCCCCGGTCTTCTTTCCCTTCACTTTCTGCAAAGAGCTGAGTCCACCACCCATAAAAATACTGGTATCTCGGTTCAAACGAAGCAAGCATTTCCAGCCTGAACCCCTTTTGGTATAATAAATTCCGTATTGCCGCGTATTGAAATGCTGTATTCTCTTCTCCATAAGTATTATGCAGCTCCGCTTCCATACTCCTTGCCCCTGCAGCTATTGAACCACTATCAATACCGGACACTGCGGCCGGAAAGAGCCCCACATTGCACAGACCGGAATATCTGCCTCCGATATTATCCGGAAAATCTAAAAATGTATATCCATGAGTTCTGCATAACTCATGTAATTTACTTTCTCTGGTTCCGGTTGCAAATATCCGGCTCCCATACTCTGCTCCATACCTTTTCTTCAGATACTGACGAAGAATTCGAAAACTGATACCAGGCTCAAGTGTCTCAAAATTTTTTGCAATTACATTAATATAAACAGATTTTCCTTCCAGCTGATTTATGATATTTTTCATATATGCCGAAGATATATTGTTTCCGGCATACAGGATCTTCACATGACCATCTCCGTGCAGTGCCTCAATAACTGCTCTGGCTGCCTGATTCGATCCTCCGATTCCGATCACCACCAGAATATCTCCGTTCTCTCTGACCCTTTCCGCATGCCTTGTAATCTCCCTGATATTCTCTTCGCCAGCCCATTCATCTACATGGAGCCAGCCAAGACTCTCACGGTACCGCTCTTCTCCGTTTTGGGCTCTTATCAGAACTTCCATTTTCTGATTCATGTATTCTTTTAATTCCTCTGTTTCCAGTTGTTTGCATTTGTCATATAATACCAGCTGCATCGCACCGATCACCTTTCACTTTTCACTTTTCACTTTTCACTTTTCCAAAACTATTTTCGTTTTGCTGTCGTACAATTAGTTTTTTAATTTAATTAAATAATATCATTCTGTATATTATTTGTCAATATGATTTTAAAATTTTATCTATTTATGACAAATCCGCATCAAACGATGGAGTGAATTCTTTAGTACCTAAATAAAAAGGCCCGGCATCCATCCCTCCTGGGACCTCCTGCCGGGCCAAATAACGCTCCTGTTAAATTTTCTTATACCGCTCAATCATCTCTTCCAGAGTCACCTGCTCCACCAGCGGTGCCTTGCCGAACGATCCAAACTGCACGATCAGCGTTCCTACCACTTCCTTCACACCGCGTTCCACGCAGTTTACGATAGCCGCCACATCTTCATCCGGGATGGTTCCCTTCATAACCGTATCCATAATCGGCGGAAGGAAGACACGCGGGTCAAACTGGCTCTTTTTCGCTTCCAGCAGCTCGTAAATCTCACCGATGGACGCACTAGTACGCAGTTCCGGATATTTTACAAACAGTTCCTTCATGTTCCTGGTAACTGCCAGGCGGATATCGGTATCCACGTTAATCTTGTTGATCCCACAGGGAATGGCTGCCTGCAGTTCTTCAACAGCGATGCCATAGGTATTCGTCAGTTCTCCGCCCAGGGCATTGATCTCATCTACAATATATTTCGGAACCGTAGAGGAACCGTGGGATACAAGCGCACCGAAAATACCCTCGTGGCTTAAGCACTCTCTGATCGCCGTGGCGATCTCCTTTCTCAGCTTCACGTCTTTTCCCTTGGACGCGCCGTGCATGGTTCCGTAGGAGATGGCAAGCGCATCCACGCCGGTCTTGCGGAAAAACTCCACTGCCTTTAACGGATTCGTATAGGTAGAGGAAGCGGAGAATACGTGGTCTTCCACACCGGCCAGAACCCCCAGTTCCCCTTCCACACTGACGCCCCTGGCGTGAGCATATTTTACCACTTCTCTTGTCAGCTCCACATTCTCGTCAAACGGCAGTGAGGAGCCGTCGATCATGACAGAGGTGTAGCCTCCTGAAATCGCCGCCACGCAGGAATCAAAATCGCGGCCGTGATCTAAGTGCAGTACAATTGGAATCTCAGAATCGGCTCCATATTTCTTTACGGCATCCGCAATATTCTTTGCGCCGATCTTCTTGTCTTCCAGCGTTGCGTTCATGAAATCCGTGCGGCCGCCCATAAAGCCATTTGCTAAATCTGCTCCCTGTAAAATGGCCGGTGAACGAAACATCTCATGCACTTCAATAGCCGCTTTTGCCTGGGCTACCGCATTTACATTAAATGCGCCCTGGCCGAATCCGTATTTTATCGTCGCCTCCATCAGAGGTCTTAATGGAATCAATGGCATTGTCTTTATCCTCTCTCTCTTTTCCTGTGCAGTTTCTGCTTTCACTGCTTTTCTGCTTTCACTGCTCTTCTGTTTTTCTGCTCTTCTGTTTTTCTTCCTGCTCCCTATACCGCGTCTTCCCTTTTCAGTCTGTCAGGGCCGCCACATAGTCCGTCAGCGTCAGCGTAATATCCGGATGGTTCTGGAGTAAGCTCACCGGAAAATCGGTGGAAGGCTCTCCGTAAGCCGTACGGCGCACCACCGCTCTGTGCCAGTTGCGGAATACACCCAGGCGGATTTTTCTCGCATGGGCAATCTCGTAGATTCCGATCGTCACGCAGTAATGCGGCATATCCTCCAGCGCCCCACCGAAATCACCGATGGCGTTGGCCGTCCTCGTCTCCGGTGTGATAGCCAGAACCCTCGTTTTCTGCGCCAGAAATTCCACCGGTGTAAGAGAAGGATCCGCCTCATTAAACGCCACATGGCCATTGATGCCGATGCCTCCGAATGCGATATCGACACCGCCCAGCTTCTCGATCAGCTCCGGAATATAGCTGACATTGTCAGGATCCGGGAATACCCGCTGCTCTTCCGGCATAATTAATTCCGGCCGGATCTTCGTATAGACAGTCCGTTCCATGAACCCATGGAAACTTAACGGGTGATCCACTGGAATCCATTTTTTATCGTCGTCCAGATACTCATCCATATTGATAAACCAGGTATCCTTAAGACTTAAATTCTTTTCGTTGACCATGTCCACGAAATAGGGGTACTGGCCGACCGGGCCGACCGGGCAGATAAATACCGTCTTCTTTCCGGCCTGGTTGTTCTCCTCGATCGCCTGTAACATCTCCTTTGCCATCGCCTGAAATACCGTGGCATTATCCGGCATGCAGATCAGCGGGAGCCGCGGATTCTTCAAAAGCTGTTCTTTGTTGTACTGGTAATATGCGTGATTCATCTTTAACCTCCTTAGAAAAGAGAGTGTCTCTGAATTGGAGATACCATCTCCGGGACACTCTCTTCACCTGTGTATTACTTTTAACAGTTACTGTTTACTTCTTATTTGCCTGCTTCTATCATGTTATCGATCATAACGTAATCGGCTACCGGAACTTCCTTCTCAACCACGCCTGAATTGATAAAGTTATCCTGCTGAATCTTATAGTAATTTTCTACGGTACCGTCTGCCGCTCCCTCGGAGACTTCTTTTCCTGTCAGCCAGTCCGCATCACCGCGCTGTGCATAAACGCTGTCGTAATCAGTGGCCGTCTGTGTCGAAACATACTTGGCAACCTCATCATAATGATCGTCTGCCGCGTAGTCCATGGCCTTAAATAATGCCTTTGTGAAACGCAGGATCTTATCCTGATTTGCTTCCGCATACTTTGGTGTTGCAATCCAGCTTGCGAGGGATACCGTGGTGTCGGAGAACGTTAAGTTATCACAGAGCTTTGTGGAATCTTTCACTTCCTCTAAAATCTTTAAGCTGTTTGGAGACCATGTGGCGCATGCGTCTACGCCGCCGGAAATCATGGCGGTAACAATACCGGATGCATCCATATCCACAGCAGTAATATCATCCATGGTCATACCGGCCTTTGTCAGGCTGTTCACCAGAATGTCCTCGCTGGAGGTACCGGAAGAGTATGCAACCTTCTTTCCCTTTAAGTCTTCTACTTTCGTAATTCCAGGGCCGGCAATTAAAGCGTCGCCGTTGGAAATATGAGACAGAGCAAAAATCTTCGCCTGACCGTTGACACAGAGCTTATGAGCGCCCTGACCGATGTATCCCACATCGATGCTGCCGGATTCCATGGCTGCGATGATGGTTGGACCGTCTGCGAATTCCACAAGGTTTACGGTAATGCCTTCTTCATCAAAATAGCCTTTTTCCTTTGCCGTCATCACGGACCATAAGCTTCCGTAGTTAGGCATATATGCCACATTCATGGTAATCGGTTCTGCCTTGGCTTCCGTAGGTGCCTCTGTTGTCTCCTCTGCTTTTGTCTCTTCCTTCGTCGTCTCTGCCTGTGCCACTGTAGTCGTCTCCGCCGGTGCCGCTGTTGTCGCTTCTGTCTTGCTGCTTCCGCAGCCTGCCAGTGATGCTGCTACCAGAGCCGCCATAATTAATGGTAATGCCTTCTTCATAATGTTTTCCTCCTTTAATGGTTTTTTATAAAACATTTTTTAAACTGCTGTTTTCAAATACTGCCATTTTCCTTATTTACGCACTTCCAGATATTCCTGATAAACCTCGCCCCAGATATAAGTCTTTAAATCCAGGAATGGAAGCTCCATCTTCATCTCCTGCGTACGCGGATATGGAAGATTGATATCCACAATTTTCTTGATACGGCCCGGTCTCGCGCTCATGATAATAACCTTGGTTGCCAGAATGACGGCCTCTTCCACATCATGGGTGATGAAGAAACACGTCTTCTTCTCTTCCTGCCACGTCTTTGTCAGTTCTGACTGAAGCTGGGTTCTGGTCTGTGCATCCAGCGCTCCGAAGGGTTCATCCATGAGAAGCACTTCCGGCTGTACCGCATACGCTCTGGCGATCGCCACCCTCTGCTTCATACCGCCTGACAGCTCCTTTGGATATGCGTCCACGAATTCTTCCAGTTCTACCATCTTTATGTACTTCATGGCGATTTCCTTCGCCTGTGCATCGTTCATTCCCTTTAATTTAAGGCCGAACATAACATTTTTTAATACGGTCAGCCATGGGAACAGGGCATACTGCTGGAAAACCACGCCGCGTTCCGTTCCCGTTCCCTCCACCTTCTTGCCGTCCACATAGACGGCGCCGGAGGTTGCCGGAAGAAGGCCGGCAATAATATTCAGCAGGGTAGATTTCCCGCAGCCGGAAGGACCGACCACGCAGATAAACTCGTTCTCCATAATATCCAGGTCAATTCCATTTAACGCAACCATACGGCCCTTGCGGCCTTCATAGATTTTCTCCACATGGTCGATCTTAACCTTTATATTTCTCTCGTTTCCTGCCATCCCGTGAACTTCCTTTCCAGATATTTGATGATCTTTTCACTTGTAATTCCAATGATACCGATGATGATAATATAAAGAAGCATCGGCGGAACATCGAAGCTGTTGTTCAAAGAACGAATTCTCATACCAAGACCTGCCACGGCACCTGTCGACTCAGCCGCAATCAGTGTTGTGAGGGCGACAGATACGCCCAGACGGACTGCTGTGATGATAAACGGAGTCGTTGCCGGGAAAATAACCTTTACAAAGATATCTCTGTCCTTTGCTCCCAGAACCCGCGCGGCCTTGATCAGTGTCTCATCCACGTTGCGGACGCCCTGATAAATCGTGACGCACATAATTAAGAAAGTAGCCATCCAGATAACGATAACCTGCGGCTTTCTGCCGACGCCTGCAGCGATAACAACAAGCGGTACGTATGCCAGAGGCGGAATATTACGAATGAACTGAATCCACGGTTCCACGATGTAGCGTACCGGACGGTACCATGCCATCAGAAACGCGATCGGCACTGCCGTAACAAAGCCAAGGATAAATCCCAGAATAACAGAAATCATACTGCTGGAGAAGTCATTCCACAAAACGCCCCTCTCAATCATGGTTTTCAGTGATTTGACAACCTCCGGCAGAAACGGAAAGCTTCTTGCGGTGGATGGATTGACCGACAGCCAGAACCAGAGCGCGATGGCAACCATAAACGATATAAGCAGCCAGCCCCAGTTTGGTATTGCGGCAACGATGTCCTTCTTCTTTTTGTTTTCAGAATTACCAAAAGACATTTTGTAAATCCCCTTTCTTTGTGATTTTCCCCAATACACATATCTTTTTTATGTGTATATTATAACACATTGTATAAATTTATCACCTCTTATTTAGTCAAACGTTTGCGTAACTGAAAAGATAAAACTTCACGCAAACGTTTGACCATTCACCTATGGTATTTTGCCGGTTTTTCGTGTATACTTATGATAAACTGGCATTTATAATAAGGATGCGAAACACAAGGAAAGGGGGCTGGTTTATGACACTCAAAGAAATCGCCAGAGAAGCCGGCGTATCCATCTCCACGGTTTCCCGGGTTATCAATAAAAACAGCACAAATGCCGCCAGCAAAGAGGTGCAGGACCGCATCTGGGAGATTGTACGGCGCACGGGATATACCCCCAACAGCACGGCCCGCGATTTGAAGATGGGGGGCTCCGAATCCCCGGAACCGCTCTCCCGCTCGATTGCGTGCCTGTTTGCCCGGACCGAAGATTCCAAGTCCGATCTCTTTTTTTCCACGCTGGCACGCAGTATCGAGCAGGAGGCATTTAAGCATAACTATGTGCTCAAATACTCTTTTACAGCGATTGACATTCATCACCCCAACACCTTTCGTCTCATTACGGACAACCATGTAGACGGTGTGGTCGTGCTGGGACGGTGTGACAAGCAGACTCTGAGCTTTTTAAAAAAATACTTTAACTGCGTTGCCTACACCGGTCTTAATATTCTGGATGCCAAATACGATCAGGTCATCAGCGACGGATACCAGGCCTCTCTGACCGCTGTGAATCACCTGATGGGCCTCGGACACACCAGAATCGGATATATTGGTGAGACTCAGGACGAGGACCGCTACACCGGATACTGCACCGCCTTAAATACAGGAGGGATTGCATTAAAAAAAGAATACGTGGCAAACGTCCCCCTGTCCTCAGAAGGCGGCTACCGCGGCGCCAGGCAGCTGATCGACCGCGGCGTGGACGTGTCTGCGCTCTTCTGCAGTAATGATGTGACGGCCATTGGAGCCATGAGGGCCATACAGGAAACCGGCTGCCGGATTCCGGAGGATGTATCCATCATCAGCATTGATGATATCGATACGGCCCAGTACCTGTCCCCCATGCTGACCACCATTCACATGCCGGTGGAGGAGATGGGACAGATGACTGCGAAGATCCTGATTGACCGTATCGAGGGCGGCCACCGCCTTCCTATCCGCATGAATCTGCCGTATTATCTTGCCAGCCGTGAAAGCTGCTGTCAGTACCATCCTTCCAGGAACCTGACAGCGTCAAGAGACACCACCAATAAGAAATAATGAATAATATATCGAAGAAAAGAGGTAAATCTTATGCTTGTAACGATCTTTGATTCCAACGGATCCGCTGTCATCGACAGCATTGGCGCCCAGTTAATCTCCTATAAGGACAGCACTGGAAAAGAAACCATCTGGCAGAGGGATCCGAAATTCTGGAACCGCTGCTCCCCGCTTTTGTTCCCCATCGTAGGCAACTGCCGGAACAACAAAACCATCATTGAGGGAAAGACTTACTGTATCGAAAAACACGGCTTCTGCCGTGACGTGGATTTTCAGGTTACCAGGCAGTCCGATACTGCGGTTACATTTGAAATTCACGATACGGAAGAGACGAAGGCCGTTTATCCTTACTCCTTTTCCCTCTCCTTAACTTATGTCATGGAAAACGGCATGCTTTCCATGGAATACCGCGTTGCCAACACGGATGACAGAACCATATACTACTGCATCGGTGCCCACCCCGGATTTAACTGTCCGATGGAGGAAGGTGCCTCCTTCAACGATTATGAGCTCGTATTTGAAGAGGACGAAACCGTATCCAGCATGGTCTACGATCTGGAGAATCTGCAGTTCGACCCGTCCCACAGAATTCCCCGTCTGGACCACAGCCGCAGGCTGCCGCTTACGAGGGAGATGTTCAAGGACGACGCCGTATATTTTGACGACTTGAAATCCAGGAAAGTATCCATAATCCATAAAGATTCCGGTCATGGGATTGAAGTCGGATTCCCAGGTTTCGATACGGTTGCATTCTGGACGCCTTACCCGGCAGAAGCCCCGTTCCTGTGTGTTGAACCGTGGAACGGTTCCGGTGTCTATGCCACAGAAGACGACGAATTCGTACATAAAAACCATGTTCAGAAGCTGGAAGCCGGAAAGAGCAAAACTTACGGCCTTACCATACGAATGATCTGATTCAAATAATTCCGATTGCCCCAACAAATACAGAAAACCGGAATCATCTGGAAGATACAGCTTAACTCTTTCGCTGTCTCCTCCGGCTGATCCCGGTTTTCATTTATTTTCTATCATACGACACTGAAATTTTCCTGGGCAAACTTCCGGTACTTTTCCATAAATAATTTTCTGCGGCTGCTGCTGATATACAGCTTCTCGCCGTTTGCCATATGAATTTCATCCCCCTCCATACTGCGTATCTGCAGCATATTAATCAGATTATACTGATTAATGCGTACAAAATGGTAACTGGAAAGCCGCTGTTCTTCAACATCGAGCCTGGCCTTTACCCTTATCTTTTTCTTACCCAGCACTAAACTGGTCTTTCTGTCATAGGATTCCAGAAAACAGATATCATCCATGTTGTAAACCATAGGCTGTCCGTTAAATACGGCCGTATACTTTGCACGGGCCAGTTTTTTCCATTGATCTTTTCTTCCGCAGATATAAATAATTAAACTGTCCTTTTCCTTCTGCTTCAGCTGCTTAAATTTGCACTCCTTTGCCGTCCAGTCCTCATCTGCGTAGACAATGATGGCATGATAATTTTTTTCCTCCACGGCACTTAACAAGTCAGCCGGGGATAAGAAATAGTCTTCGTTTATCAGAACCCCTCTTCTTTTCCATTTTTCAAAATATGCTCTTGCATTATCCAGCTGTGACGTATTGTCTGCGTACACCGCTATCTTCATGCACGCTACCTCCGTAATTTCCTGATATCATATAATTTTGAGATCTCATATTATATAACGTTATTTTCTTAAGCCTGTGACGTCCGCAGCAGAATATTCTATATACTGCGCATAAATATAACAAAACTCCTCAAACTAATATCAGTCACGTTTGCGAAAGGAGATATCTATGGAAAAAGATAAAAACACAGTCAGCCAGCCCGATGATTTTGATGTTGATATCCAGGCGTGTTCTACCATGGACTGCACCGGTCTCATCCCTGCCCTGCCGGAAACAGAGGCGGAAAAAGAAGCTTATGAGGACTTATATCCTTACATCACGCATGCGAAGAACTGCGCGGATGACAAATAAAGATCCGGAATCACGAAATCCCCCGAAAGGCGTTCCGCGCACTTTTCGGGGGATTTGATTCTTCTGTCCTGTACAAAATGGTTTTTATACTCCTGAATAAGCGGAGAATCCGCCGTCAACCGGAATAACCACACCTGTAATAAAGCCCGCAGCCTCATTATTTAACAAAAACAGCAGTGTTCCGTTTAACTCTTCCGCCTCGCCGAACCGTCCCATCGGAGTTGCCGCCAGGATCTTGGCTGTTCTGGCTGTAGGCGTTCCGTCATCGTTAAACAGAAGCTTCTCATTCTGTTTCGTCACGAAGAAGCCCGGAGCCATGGCGTTTACACGGATGCCCACCCTGGAGAAATGAACAGCCAGCCACTGGGTAAAGTTGCTCACAGCCGCCTTTGCACCGCTGTAGGCCGGGATCTTTGTCAGTGGGGTAAATGCGTTCATGGAGGAAACGTTTAAGATGTTGCAGCCTTCTCTGCCGATCATATCTTTTGCAAAAATCTGTGTCGGAAGCAGGGTTCCTAAGAAGTTTAAGTTAAACACAAATTCCACACCCTTCGGATCCAGGTCGAAGAAGGAGATGGTATCTGCCTCGATGTCACCCATCTCGAAATACTCCTTCGTTGTCTGTGCCTTCGGATTGTTGCCGCCTGCACCGTTTACCAGTATGTCACACGGTCCCAGCTCAGCCAGTACCCTTGCGTGAACCTCTTCCAGGCTCTCGCGTTCCAGAACATTTGCCTTATAAGCCTTTGCCGTATGGCCTGCTGCCACGATGTCGTCCGCAACCTTACCGGCAGCCTCTTCATTTAAGTCGAGAACCGCAACCTTTGCGCCTGCCAAAGCCAGAGTCTTTGCAAACATGCCGCATAATACTCCGCCCGCTCCTGTCACCACTGCAACTTTTCCTGTTAAATCCGTTCCGAATGATAATCCCATAAGTCATTTCCCTCTTTCTTTTTATTCTTAATTTTATTTGCTCATCTTCTCAATTGCTTCCCACAGTCCGTTTAAATACGTAGCACCCAGCGCTCTGTCATACAGACCGTAGCCTGCGCGTCCCGTCTCTCCCCAGATCATCCGTCCGTGATCCGGGCGCATATATCCGTCGAAGCCATTGTCATAAAGCGCCTTTAATATGGCAAACATATCAAGGGAACCACAACTTGACAAGTGTGCTCTCTCTTCAAAGCCTTTATTATCTTCCAGAACCGCCACGTTCCTCGCATGTACAAAATGGATTCTTCCCATAGCCGCGTATTTGGCTGCCATCTTCACCACATCGTTTTTATTGGAGCAGCCGAGAGAACCGGTACAGAGGGTAATTCCGTTGTGTCTGTCGTCTACAAGCTTTAAGAAACGGTCCAGATTCTCCTCACACGTAATGATTCTCGGAAGGCCGAAGATGCTCCAGCATGGATCATCCTCATGAATCGCCATGTTTACATCACACTCCGCAGCTACCGGAATGATGGCTTCCAGGAAGTATTTTAAGTGATTCCATAAGTCATCCTCAGACATGGCGTTGTACTCGGATACCACCTGTTTCAGTCCGTCTCTCGTATAACTGGAATCCCAGCCCGGAAGCGTTAAATCGCTGTCACTCTCAAGAGGATTGACCTTGTCTACCTGATCCTGATAATATACAAGCGAGGTGGAACCGTCAGCCAGTTCATGGTCCAGCTGTGTTCTTGTCCAGTCGAATACCGGCATGAAATTGTAACAGATGCATTTGATGCCCGCTTCTGCAACGCGGCGGATATTTTCACAGTAATTGGCGATATACTGGTCTCTCGATGGCTTTCCCAGCTTGATGTCCTCGTGAACCGGAATGCTCTCGATTACCTCGAAGGCCAGCCCGGCGTCCTCAGTTTCCTTTTTCAGCTTCGCAATGCTCTCCCGGCTCCATACTTCTCCGACCGGGACGTCATACACAGCCGTCACGATGGAATGCATGCCCGGAATCTGTCGGATCTGCTTAAGCGTTACCTTGTCATCGTCTCCATACCATCTGAATGATAATTTCATGATAAACCTCCTTGGGATTAAAAAAATGGTTTCGTTCCCGGCAGCCTGCCGTTCCTCTGCCTCATGGTCTTAGTATAACAAATTCTGTTTCGAATACCATGGATTTAATTGCCGTTCACATTGCAAAAGTTGCGGTTCTCTATTATAATGGGATATAGCTGAAGCGGCTTTGGAGGTTATGAGATGAAAAAAGAACTGTCTACCGGCTTTAATGCCAGGCAATATATGAATTCAGGAGAATTTGAGGTATTTTTTTACAATGATATCGATCTGGATCATGTTGTGGATCACACGCATCCCTATTATGAGATCTATTTTTTCTTAAATGGGGACGTGACCTACGAAGTGGACGGAAACCGGTATGAGCTGCAGTACGGCGACTATCTGATGATCCCTCCGGAGACGAGGCACCACCCCATCTTTCATTCCACCGGACAGGATTACCGCAGGTTCGTACTCTGGATCAGCCGCCCCTATTATGACGCGCTGACGGCCAGATCTGAAGATTTCGCCTACAGCTTCCGCCATGTGGCGGAGAAGAAGCAGTACCATTTCCGCACGGATTTCATTACATTTCAGGAGCTTCAGGGACGTCTTCTCGACATGATTGAGGAGATGAGAGGAAGCAAACCGTTTCGCGGGACATCCGCCCACTTGATGGTCTGTTCCTTCCTGCTCCATTTAAACAGGATCACCTACGATTCCCTGCACCAGGTTCCCGCGGTATATGAGAATGTACTCTATTTAAATGTCTGCGATTATATCAACAACCATTTGGACGAGGATCTCTCCCTTGACCATCTGGCATCGTTTTTCTATGCCAGCAAATACCATATTTCCCATGTGTTTAAGGATAATATGGGCATCTCCCTGCATCAGTACATTCTGAAGAAACGTCTCCAGGCAAGCAAAAATGGAATCCTGTCGGGGATTCCATTTAATGAGTTGTACCATCAATACGGTTTTTCAGATTATACAAGCTTTTACCGGGCGTTTAAAAAGGAGTTCGGTCTCTCACCGAAGGAATTCAGGGAGCAGAGGTCCCTTCCGGAAGGCTATTGAACGGCTTTCTCCCACCGGTCCCCGGTCCGCACATACGTCACGCTGCTTCCATCTTTTTGTGTCAGCAGAACAGAGTCTGTCTCCGGTCCCCAGCTGATGGAAGCTAAATCCTTCACCAGGTACAGATCAGGGCACTGATAGATGGTGCCGCCATTTTCCGCATCCCGGATCGTGAAACCCGCATAGACCTTTCCCAGCAGCGTCTTCGTCTCAGAGGTCAGTAAAAGTCCGTTCTGCTCCTCCGCCGTCGTCTCAAATTCTGTCGCCTCGCTGCTGCGGTACGTGTGGTATTCATCATAGATGTTCATGCCTATGATGACGCCTGCCACCGCCAGAACCGCCATGACCGCCAGTATCACCGGAAGCCGTCTCTTATGAACGGCCCCATACGTTTTTACAATCTTTGATTTTTTGTTCATCGGAACACTCCCTGTACCAGCACCATGTAGATCACGGTCCCCGCCCCGATGCTCAGAAGCGAATTGCCTTTCCAGATGTGAAGTAACACGATCGCTGCAACTGATAGGATCTCCGGCAGCGCATGCGGCCAGGAAACCAAATTAACGCCTTTTAAACAGTATACCACCAAAAGCCCGATTGTAGCATAGGGAAGTGTTGTTCCCAGAAAACTGATGTATTTCGGAGTTTTCTTCCCTGCCGGAAAGAGTATAAAAGGAAGGAATCTCGTGAGCAGTGTGGCCGCAGCCATCACAACGATTATCACGATTCCCTGTATGGTATGTCCGCTCATGCCCCGGTCTCCTTTCCATTCTTTTTGTAATCCCATGTAATCGCGGCCAGAATCAGAATCATGGCCGGTATGATAAATGCGCTCTGGCCGAATATTACGACACAGAGTGCCGATGCCGCCACTCCGGTCAGCGCGGCTTTATGACCGTGACCCGACTTCCACTGGTCCACAAATATGACGACAAACAACGCAGTCAGCGCGAAATCCAGTCCTGTGGTGTTAAACGTAATCAGACTTCCCAACAGCACTCCGACGACGGTTCCCGCCACCCAGTAGCACTGATCGAGAATGGAGATCCAGAAACAGACCCAGTATCTCGGAATACTCTTCGGCGGCTCCTCATGGCAGACAATGGAAAATGTCTCATCCGTCAGTGCAAAGATCAGATACGGCTTCAGTCTCCCGGCATCCCGGTACTTGTCCAGCATGGAAAGGCCGTAAAAAAGATGTCTGGCGTTCAGCATCAGCGACATAAAAAACGCGTACACAGGATTGACCATTGCAGTCAAAAATGTAATTCCCAGATACTGTAAGCTTCCCGCGTAGACAAACACGCTGATGGCGAGAGCCCACCAGATACCAAAACCGCTGATATTCATTAAGATTCCATAGGCGGCTCCCAGAACCAGATATCCCGCCATCACCGGCACCGTTCTGGGAAACGCGTATTTCAGTGCTCTTATTCTCTCCTGATTTTCCATGTGTCATCACCTGTTCACTTGCTTTTTTTATCTATATTGTTTACTATATTAAAGTAGAAAAGTATTTTTGTCAAATTTTTTCATTTGAGCCGTACACAGGCTCAAAATGCAGATTATGAAGAAACAGGAGGTTTGCAATGGATTTCACTTCCCAATATGATTCCTGCAGTCTTTGTCCCAGAAGCTGTATGGTGAACCGCCGGGTGCCGGGTGTGAAGGGCTTCTGCGGCTGCGGCGATACTGTCATGGCAGCCCGGGCGGCCCTTCATCAGTGGGAGGAGCCGTGGATCAGCGGAATCCACGGAAGCGGCACGGTATTTTTCACCGGCTGTACTCTTCGCTGCTGCTTCTGCCAGAATTATCCCATCAGCCAGGAGGGGCTGGGAAAGGAGATTTCCATCCGGCAGCTTGGCGATATCTTTCTGCGCCTTCAGGATGAGGGCGCTCACAATATCAATCTCGTCACCGCCACCCAGTATCTTCCCTCCATCGTCTCCGCGTTGGACTTTGTAAAACACAGGCTGGCCATCCCTGTGGTCTATAACTGCGGCGGCTATGAGCGGGTAGAGACAGTAAAGGCCCTTAACGGCTACGTGGATATCTGGCTTCCCGATTTAAAATACTACAGTTCCCGGCTCTCTGCCCGCTACAGCAAGGCGCCGGACTATTTTGAAAAAGCTTCGGCCGCCATTTTACAGATGATCCGGCAGACCGGAACACCCGAATTCATCTCCTTTCAGGATACGGAAGATCCTGAGGCCCCCGCCTGCACCCTGATGAAAAAGGGCGTCATCATACGCCACATGGTGCTGCCCGGGGCCAGGGAGGATTCCATCTTTTTGCTGCACTGGATGAAGGAACACCTTCCGGAAGGGCAATACAACGTGAGCCTGATGAGCCAGTACACCCCATTTTATAACAGCGGCAGTTTCCCGGAGATCAACCGCCGAATTACATCGTATGAGTACTATAAGGTCGTTGATACCGCCATCGAGCTGGGACTTGTCCATGGGTTTATGCAGGAAAAAAGCAGCGCAAAGGAGGAATATACGCCGCCGTTTGATTTGGAAGGGCTGGAGTAGGCTGTTTTTATAAGATTATGTACATAATCGAGTAGGAGGGAGTGATTAACTCCCGTCCTCTCACACCACCGTGCATACCGTTCGGTACACGGCGGTTTCAACAGTTGACGTGCACGGACTGATAGGCTGTGGCTAAATCATAATAGCCACTGTTTATCAGTCTTTCTTTTGTCATTGCCATATTTACCGCTACCGTTTGTGTGGTAAACCAATAGCCTCTTCGGCTGTTCCCTGCCTTCCATGCCAATTCTTTCGGCACTCCCATTTTCAGCAGGTTCTTCACCTTCGTTTTCGGTTTCTTCCATTGTTTCCATATACACATTCGGATTCTGTGATATAGCCATTGGTTCAGTCCCTCTATTCGGTTCTTCATATCTGCTACTCCATAATAATTCAGCCAGCCCCGCATATACACCTTTATCTTTTCTAACGATGGGCGTATGCTCTGAACAGACCTTCGGGAACTAAGGTCTTTCAGTTTTGACTTCATTTTCTTCCATGACTTCCCATGAACCCGGACATAAATGCCCTTTCCGTTCTTTCCCAATGTGAAGCCAGGGAACTTAAAATTTCGGATTGCAAATACACTTACTACACGGCTTTTCTTCTGGTTCACCTGCAATTTCAGCGTCCCTTCCAGATATTTCGTGCTTGTTTCCAGAAGTCTCTTTGCGGCTCTCTCACTTTTAGCTAACAATACTATATCATCTGCGTAACGTACAAAAGCCACTCCTCGTTTCTCGTACTCCTGGTCGAACTCGTTCAGATAGACATTTGCCAGCAGCGGGGATAGATTTCCTCCTTGCGGCGATCCTTCCTCTGTCTCCATGACTATACCGTTTTCCATGACACCACTCTTTAGGTATCTCTTTATCCATTGGATAACCCTTTCGTCCTTTACATCTCTGCGCAGGATATTTAATAGCATTTCTTGGTTCAGAGTATCAAAGTATTTCGACAGGTCCAATGCAACGGCATGGGTGTATCCCTGTTCTGCATACTCTTTTACCTTTAAAATGGCGTCCCTGGCGCTTCTTCCCGGCCGATACCCATAGCTGTTCTCCGAGAACAGCGCCTCATAGACTGGCATTAACTGCTGTCCTATGGCTTGCTGGAAGATACGGTCTTTCACGGTTGGAATGCCCAGCTTTCGCATTCCTCCCTCTGGCTTGGGAATCTCTACTCGTCTTACTGGGTCGGGGGTGTATTTTCCCCTTTTGATTCTCTCTATCAGTTCCTTTTGATTTTCCCTTAGGCAGTCACCTGTTTCCTCTACGGTCATTCCGTCGATTCCCGGCGCTCCCTTATTCGCCTTTACTCTCTTAAAAGCTCTGTTTAAGTTGTCCTTATTCAGTATCTTCTCTAAGAGTTCCGGCTGTGCACTGTCTCTTTCCTTCCATATCCGGCGGAAAGAACGGTGCGCTCTCACATACCCTTCACGTTCCGCGCTGTCTCTTTGTGAGCAGCTATCTTTGTTTTCTGTACCCAATGTTCTTTCCTCCTTTCCCGGTTGTACTAAAGACTCCTGTTGATTCGGTCCTTCATCTCTCGACTACTACGACCTCGGCTGACTTCTGTACGTTCAGCACTATCTCACGATAGTGGTTATCCCTTTCAGGACATTCCGCACAGACCTCCCCGGGTACCACACGTTTCTTTCTCTCCATCTATCTGCCACATTTACCATACATGATTCTGTGTAGTTATTGGGCTTTGACTTGTTGTGCAGTCTTACCCTCATGTATAGCCTGATGTGATTTCTGTTCGTCAGACCAGAGATTTGCCCATGGGTTAGTATGTTCCCCATATCCAGCTTCCTTCAGATTCCACCTCACGATGGACACCCTTGCCTTCGGCTATATCCTTCCCACCACCGGGCGGATTCCGGACTTGCACCGGTTAGAAACGTGCGCCGCCGGGCGCACACACAGACACAGCCCCGGACGGTTCAACGTCCGGGGCATAATATTTTGCGCAGCTATTCTCCCAAAATCTACAGCTCCCTTCGAAGGAACCGAACTCCCTCAACCGGTTCCACACCAACTGCCGTACCATTCACCAGAAATTCCTCCGCATCCCTTACCCGCATTTCACCGTACTGCACATCTGCGAATGCAATGCTGCGGTCCCCGTCCCATTCGATATCCATCTCTTTTAAATTCTCCTGAAACACCTCGAAGCTTCCAAATTCCTCCTTCGACCCGCATTTTACGATCACAGCATGGTTCAATCCTTCTGATATCAGCTCTTTTTTCGTGTTGGCACCATATGCAGCCATCTCGTACCCGTTGGAAAACCAGCAGCCCAGATATCCGTCACCGGATTTGGCAAAAAACCAGTTTCCGCCGCAGACATACGCTTCATACTCATAGACCGGCGTATAGGCATGAATATAATGCACCAGTTCATCAGGATCGATAGCGAACAGCATAACCGTTACATTGCAGTACCGCTCAATCCACGGCATCGTTCCGTTGCCCGCCCAATAGCTGGGACGGTTTTCTCCGCTGAAAACCCGCTCTCCGGGATGATTAACATAGAAAATCGCCGGACGTTCTTTTCCGAATACCACATTCATCAGATGCTGCTGATGGCCATGGCGGAATGGTTTAAACCTTCTGACTCCTGCCGTTAAGTACTCTCCTGTCCGGTAAGTATGAATCTTTACTCCCGCGATTCCCTGATCCATTTCCATCACCACACCCTGGCCCGGCTGGGGCCTGCACTCCATTTCATAGTCCTCCGGCTCGTAATCGCTGATCGCGTACAGACATGTGGCATTGCCGTAATAGGTACAGAAGCCCCGCCCGGCAGACACCCAGCTCACAAAATTCGGTTCAACCTGGAGCCGCGTCTTGATAGTTTCTTCGTAAATTCTTCCATAGGTGGTATTCATCACACCTTCAAAAGAGTTATATCCGATGATCTGCATGGTAAAATCCAGTGCTTTTTCTGCTTTCTGCCGGATTTCCCCATCAGGAGCGCTTAAGTACAGGCTGAAAAAGCCAATCAGATCGATAGGAATGTAGGTTGCTGAATTCCACTCCGCATACCCATAGCTGAAAAAGCTGTCAAACCATTCCAACACCCTTTTCCTTCCGATTTCGTACTGCTCTGCTCCCGTCCTGCCGCTGACGGTAAATAGTTCTTTCTCGAAAACAGATCCCCAGAGATACTGGGAAACATGGAACAGAAAGGCATGATTTTCGCTGAAATACCACATCACATCATTTCCCGGTTCATCAATCCAGTACCGGAAGTTCAGCACCATATCTCTGATCCGTTCCAACTTTTCCGGTGTCAGGAGATGCTTATAGCGGGTCATCAAAAGGCTAAAGGGGGCGAGGCTGAAATCGGCACAGTCATCATGGCGCTCGATCTTTTTACATGCCATATCAAACCCTTTTTCTGCATTGTCATTCCAGCCCTTTAAGAGTTCCAGCGAAGTAATCACAGACTGAAAACCGATCTCACCGTTCTTTACCAGGAATTCCAGAGCCTGCTGCTTCCTCTCCCCAATCGTTCCAGCCGGTTCCAGTACAATCCGTTTTTTCGGGATCACACCGACAAATAAATTGCGCGGTATTACATAGCCCCCTACTGTCAAACAGACGGAGATTCGCGAAAGCCTGATACTGCTTTTCTCTGTCTCTGCAACCACCAGGTAATCCTTATCTTTTTTCAGTGTCATCACCGTATGTTCTATTTCGGAGAGCTGCATTCCGGTTCCACAGGGAGTTGAAGTCAAGTACACAGTTGTATCGCCGTCTAAAAGCGTCCGGTCGTAACAAAGCCTGACCTCTCCTTCCGTGTACATATCCTGCTCAAAATAACAGCTTTTTAAAATCTGCTCCGCTTTTTGGATCTTCTCAGGCTGCTCTGTCACTTCCACACTGCCTTCCACTGGCGTTACACCCTTATACCGCAGTTCAAAATAGAAAAAAACGTCCCGTTCCGCCAGCTCATCTGCGTAAACCTTAATTTCATTGAGTCCCTTCCTCAGAGAAAGATTCACCCGGGTATGGCCCGCAATGTTTCTGGTATATGGCGTATAGCAGGCCTGTTCCTCTCCGTTCACCCACACCCGGACTCCGCCGCAGGTATAGATCTCAAATGGATAGCATCCCTCTTCCTGCACACGCACTCCCGCCTTCGCATGAACGTAAATGTACTGGGGTGTGTGAAAAAATGTGGATAAATCAATTCTGTTATTCTCAAATGGAAAATAAAGACTTTCATATGATCCGTCATACCGGACCGCCTTCCTGATCCTTTCTTCCTTTAAAAAGGCTTCCCTGACCGGATACACCACCTGAACATAAGATTCCTCCATGTTCACTCCGGCCTCAAAGGTTTTCTTCGGGGAATGGAACGGTTCTTTCCCCATGGCTGTCACATTCCATCTGCTGATTGTCTCATCATATCCGATCTGATACGTTAATTCCATGATTTTTCTCCCTTAATACAGCACTGGGATATGAAAGAAGCTTTCATATCCCATGTGGTTGATGATAAATATTCCAATTGCCTGTCAATCCTGATTACTCATGAACTCCAGTAAGATTTTCCAGGTACTGGGTCACTACATAGTCCATTACGCCGTCTGCGTCAAGTTCACCGGCGATAGCCCTGTCAAGTGCATCACGCAGTGCATTTCCTACACTCTCGCCGCTGTGCTCCTGATCTGTAATAGACTGATCATACTGAGTCTGACCGATAGACTCTGCGATCTCCGTGTTGAAAACGTTGATTCCTTCAATATCGTAGCTAACCTCTACATCCTTGGTTCCCGGCAGATAGTTTCCTGTCTGGCAGTAGAGAGCATAATTTTCCGGCTGGTAGAACCACTCCAGAAACATCTTTGCCTGATCCTCCACACCGGAGCCATCAAACGCATACAGCCAGTTGCCGCCCAGACACGTTGCTTTTTCCTTCTCATATGGCATGAGTACAGGCGTCCATTCGAAATCCTTGATATTCTGGGCATAATCAGAAATAACCCAGTTGCCTGCCATGTGTGCCGCTACAGTTCCCGTCTTAAATACATCCTGCGCATTCTCAGCACCGGTTCCGATCGATGCCTTTGAGATACCTCCATCTTTGAACATATCGAGGAAGAATTCAATTCCCTTCTTTGTATCATCGCTTCTGAAGGCTACCCTCGTTGAATCGGCAGGATCGAAATACTGCATGCCAAACTGATATAGCATGGTTCCTGAACGCTGCTGAGAGTGATCAATCACGAAAGGAGTGGTAATCTTCTCATTCTTTTCAGCAACTTCCTTCACTGCCGCTTCAAACTCGTCCCACGTCCAACGATCCTCCGATGCGGTGGGATAAGATACTCCCGCTGCCTCAAACGCCGTCTTATTGATAATCATACCTACTGCCGTATCGTTTACACCCGTACCATAAAGCTTGCCGTTTCTGACACCGTTTCGGTTAAAGTTATCCGGATTCAGGGAAGTATCATCGAGCGGAAGCACATAATCAATATACGTATCGAAGTTGGACATCTTGCAGATTGCGGGCAGGTTTCCTGCCTTTGCACGGTTCTTGATCTGCGTCTCCATATCAGCGTACGCAATCTCATTGACAAATGCGGTCACACCCTGGTCTTTATGCTCCTCGTTAAACTTCTCGACGATGGTCTTCATCGCCCCGCCTTCCAGCGTATCGTCGGCGAGCAGAATCTCCAGTTCCACCTCCCCTTTCTTTGCAGACTCCTTACCGGAGCATGCTGTAAGCATGGTCATTCCTGCCAGTGATAAACACACTGCGCCTGTCAGTAATCTTTTTTTCATGAATCTTTCCTCCTGATTTTATAATATAATTTGTTGATTTTCTCATGTCCTCTTACTTCTGTCAGCAGCTTTCCGCCGCGGTTATTCTGTTACCCCTTAACACCGGACGACATATTCGCATTCATAATCTGCTTATTAAAGACGATAAATACAATAAGAATCGGAATCATGGAAAGCACTGCCGTCGAAAGCAGAACCGTCCAGTTGACCGCCTCCGCACCGGACAGCGTCCTGAGTGCCAGCTGAAGTGTGTATTTTTTAGGATCGCTGAGTGCAAGCAGCGGCCAGATGTAGTCATTCCATCTCCACTGAAAACTGAAGATCGCCAGAATCGCTATCTGCGGTTTACAGATCGGAAGCATAATTCTCACGAAAATGGAGCCTTCGTTGGCACCGTCGATTCGCGCTGATTCCATAAGTTCTGTCGGTACAGTGATGAAGAACTGCCTCATTAAAAATACACCAGTCATGGTTCCTACGGTCGGTATGATACACCCCCAGAGGCTGTTGTAAAGACCGAGAGTATTCAGCACAGTGAAGCTCGGACTCATAATGACCTCGGTCGGAAGCATGGTAGTTGCAAGCAGACACATAAACAGCACATTCAGCCATTTATACTTATATTTTGCCAGTGCATATCCGCACATACAGCTCATTAAAACAGTAATAACCGTGGCGGCTACTGTAATAAATGCAGTATTGCTGGTGTATCGGATTAAGTCAAACTGCTGCAGCGCAGTCGTATAATTCTCCAGTGTAAAGTGCTCCGGCAGAATGGTCAATGGATAATTGAATAATTCCGAACCGTCCTTGAAGGAGCTGATAATCAGCCATATGACCGGGAAAATCCAGAGAATGGCGAAACCAAATGCAAACACATATTTTAAAACTTTATTTACAGTTTTCACGTTTCTCCTCCTCCCTAATCATTACTCTTGTCGCTGACCTTTGTCTGTACAAACGAAAGGATCAGCAGGATTACAAACAGCACCATGGAAACGGCGCTCGCGTATCCAACTTTATTCTTCGTAAATCCGGTTGTGTAGATATACTGAATCATGTATGTCGTGGCCGTGCCCGGCCCTCCGTTCGTAAGGGTCTGCACCATGGCAAACACTTTGAACGATGAGATCACGGAAAGAATGATGACCATGAAGGATACCGGTTTTAAATGAGGCAGAATAATATTTTTAAACGTCTGCCATTTATTTGCTCCGTCCAGATTCGCCGCCTCCAGCAGTTCTCCGGGAACCTGCTTGAGTGCACCGATGAAGATCAGCATGTTTGTTCCGCATCCAGACCAGATTCCCGCAATAATTGTGGTAATAAAAGCGGCTGTCGGGTTTGTCGCCCACTTGATTCCATCCAGTCCGATACACTGAAGCAGATAGTTGATCAGTCCAAAACTCTCTCCGAAGATCCATCTCCAGGTGAGACCGACCATGATTGTGGAAAGAAGGATCGGCCAGTAGATCAGAATTCTCAGAATGGTAATTCCCTTTATCTTCTCAGAGGAGAGCAAAAGTCCCAGTCCCAGCGCCACCGCGTAGCCGAGAGGAACGGACACAATGGAATAAAGGATTGTCTGCCACAGGGTCTTATAGAATTCCGGATCCCTAAACAGCTTCATGTAATTGCTCAGCCCGACGAAATCCATCTGTTTAAACCCGTTGTAATTAGTTAACGAGTACCAGACACCCACGATCGCAGGCGCTACGAAGAACACCAGAAAGAACAGGATATTGGGCAGACAGAAACCAAATGCCCAAAGCTGACGCGTGTCCCTTTTCTTTCTCCTGGCAGGCGCCGGCACCGCCGTATTCGTATTTGCCATTATTTTACCTCCCTTGTCAGTTCTTTTCTCGCTTCAATCAGATACAGGATCGCCATCGCCTGTCCGTAAGGCATCGGGCGGATCTCAATATCCTTATAAAATTGTTTCCCGTCTCTTCCCATCGGGGTTCCGTAGGATACCTGTCCTACCACACCATCGCCGCTGATGTAATCCATCACAGCTTCTAACGGCTTCATTCCACATTCTGCAAATGATTCGTCAATCAGTCCCATGTGAGCAGCTTTCAGCATTCCGTATGCAAATCCCGTCGTTGCACTGGTCTCCAGATAGGAATCACTGTCGTCGATCAGCGTATGCCACATTCCGTTGTCCGCCTGATAGGTTTTCAGGGCTTCCACCTGATTCATCAGGGCCTCAGTTAAAAGCCTCTTAATCACCGGCTCGCAGTCAGCTCCCAGTATCTCAATCAGTTCCGGAATTGCGATCGTTACCCAGCTGTTGCCCCTTCCCCAGAGTCCTTCGGCGAAATTGTGTCTGCCCTTGAAGGTCCATCCATGAAACCACAGCCCTGTTTTCCGATCCTCCAGATATTTTTTGTGGAGTTCAAACTGGTACTGAGCCTCCTCGATGCACGATCTGTCATTCATCAGTTTTCCCATTCTGGCAATAAAGAGAATGGTCATGAACAGGGTGTCATCCCAGAGCTCCTGTTCATTTAAAGTATCAGAGGTCAGATGCTGGAATCCGCCCTCCTCCGTCCTCGGAAGCTCTGTTAAAACCTTTTTCAGCCAGTCTCTGCAGGTCTCCCAGTAGGTCTCATTCTTTGTGTAGTCATAAAGATATGTAAGTGTCAGCATCGGTGCCGTCGTGTTGATGTTGCAGGATGGAAGGCCATCGGCGATCCGCTCATCGTAATACCGTTTCAGCATGGCAAGCGCCTTCTCGTCCCGATTTTCCTCAAACTGTTTCCAGAGTCCAAACAGTCCGACTCCCTGTGTCCATTCCCAGAATCGGTATTTCTGTACGTCGTCTCCCGCCAGATTATCGGTTTTCATGTTCTGAAGGAAGATGTCATCATCATCGTAAAGAACCTTTTCAAATCCATTGATAAGGCACTCCAGTTTTTCTGCAATTTCCTCCAAAAGCATGTCTTTCTTTTCTTCCAGACTATTTTTCATCATCATCTCGCTGTCTCCTTAAACTATCTATATTATATAGCCAATCATTCTGGCAAGCTATGCAATTATTGTTAGAAATAGAGTAAAAGTATTGCATATCTTGCTCAAAGCGACTATTATGAATGTTTTACGCTGATTTTAAATACTTTATCAAGCGGCGTATACTCATTGCAGTACACCGTAAAGCCGGAGGTATTGACTTCTTCTCCGGAATAATGTCCTTTAAACTCATGGCTTCCAAACCCCGGACCCATGACAAGTTCTCTGTCCGTTTCCTTCACCTGCAAATATCCGTTTCTCAGGATCATGCCGCTTCCAGCCTCTGCCTTCATATAAAAATGTTCATTCTCTATGGTTGTCCCCGCAGGGATACCGATCTCCAGGCGGAGAGGAAGCCCTTTTAAGCCGTCCGCCTTTACATGCAGTTCGAGTCCCTCGTCACGCTCTCTGATCTCCAGTCTCGTGATCAGCCTTTCCGGAAGCAGTTTCTTCCGCTTTGACTGGTCCATCTCCCACCAGTCAGAGGTACCCTGAGGCTCGTCAAAGGGAAGATAATACCAGGAGTCAAACGCTTCGCTCAACACACAGCCATGATCGTTCACCTCCATTGTCTTCGGTATAAAATTCCGCTTCTCACAGCAGCTTTCACCGATCTTCACACAGACCGCCGTACTGCCCGCCTTAAAAAACAGAAATGAACTTTTTCCATTTAAAACCGTATAGGTATACTTCTCCTTTTTTACCCTGAGAACTCCCGAATGCTTAAAGTATTTCCGGTACGATTCCACAAATCCGTACCCTTGGAATTCATGATTCATCATCTCATCATGTGTCATAAGAACAGGGAAGCAGTCCGGCGCAATATCACCGCGCTCCATATTATCCCTGATGATCTTATGGGCCGCTGCGTCAAAAACCCCGTCGTCCCCCAGGCACGCAGCGTATAAATACTGATAAAAATACTTGTCCGCATATTCAGCTCTCCCCTTATCCTGTCGGGAGGAATTCTGTGTGAAAATAGTATCATCCGGATCGATATAGAGCAGCATCATCTTCAGATTTTTTCTCGCATAATCGTAGTACAATTCTTCTCCGGTCTCCTGTCCAATGGCAAACATGGCGTTATTGACAACAGCGTTGTAATTTCCGGTGGAACGCTCAGCGTACTCACCGTCCTCATCCTCATCGACTCCCTCAGCCAGATACTGAGCTGCCCGTTTTCTTAAGCTGTCTGCAAAATCCGTCTCCTCCGCAAATAAGTCAGCTCCCTGCAGGAGTGCCGCGGTAATTCCCCATCTGTGATTCGGCGTGTGGAATCCACCGTCTCGGACTGCCTTTAACGCATCATGCATGATTACAAGATATTTTTTCTTCAGTGTCTCCGCCTTTTCATCACCGTTTCCATATTTATCGATCAGACGGTAGCCCAGAATCAGTCTTTTAAAGCAGAAGGAAGTGTCGGCAGCAGACTGAAAATTACAGGTAGGGTAATCAAATGACCCATTTTCCCGCTGCATTCTTCTGACGAAACCGCAGGCCATATTGATCGCATCGTACAGTACTTCGCTCTGATAGAACCGGCTCTCTTCCTTAAAATAGACCGACAGCGCCGTCGCCATATGGTAGATGGTCGTCTTTGCCTCCACCACATCACCGTGCATACCTCCATACTGGATACTCTCCGGATTCTTGTCCTGACTTCTTAAAAAGCTTTCTGTCCTGATCTCGGCACCTTTCATCAGATGGTTTATATAACGTTTCATCTCGCATTCCTCCAAATATTATTTTGCAGTACCATATAACTGATATAAAATCCGGCCATGCAGACCGGCAGTATCATAAAGCTTAACCGGTATCCGATCACTCCCGTGATCACTCCGAAGAGCAGGTTAAACACAATATCCGCGACCGTCGCCACACTGATAATCGCTCCTGTTCTGGTCGCCGCGACCTCCGTCGGGTAAATCTGCTGTATCAGCAGCACCATAGTGGGATAAAGTACGGAGATTGCCAGACCGGAAATGCTTAAGAGCAGGATTCCCTTCTCCCCGGTCAGGATCCCCGCGCAAAACAGCAGAGTACCAATCATTCCAAAGATTCGGATACTTTTCACCGTTCCCAATTTCTGAACCACAGGAGCAAAGATCAGCCTTCCGGCCGTCATTCCGCCCCAGAACAGGGATAAGTAGACCGAAGCCTTGCCGCCGGGAACCGAGAATGCCTGGATACAGTATGAAAAAAGCCAGTTCATGATTCCATGCTCTCCGATAAAGTAAAAGCCGATCATGATACACAGGAGTATAAATACCGCCTTTCCAGGATTCTGCTTCATCTTCCCTTCTTTCGACTGCGTCATTTCACTCTGCTGTCCCTTAAAGGGAACAGCTTTTGACGGATTTCCTTTCTCCTTTTTTTCTCCATCCAGCGGAGTCAGAAGGAGAAGGGCTCCAGCGGCGACTCCGATCAGCAGCAGAAGCAGACTTACTCCCTTAAATCCAGAATAACTGAGGCCATACCGTCCCAGTACAAACTGACTGCCGCTGGTTCCTATTCCCTGAATGAAGAAGAATATATTTACCATAAGTCCCGCATATCCGCTAAAAACCACCGGCGTTAAAATATTGACTGTGGTATTTAGAAGTGTAGATGCTCCCAGCGCAAAAAACATGGAGATCAGAATACAGGGATAGCTGTCAGACACCACATTTAAAAGCATGGAAAGTACCCAGATTCCGGTCACTGACAGCGCCACCGTCTTTCGTCCAAACGTATCGAGAAGCTTTCCGCCCAGACTCAGAAACAACAGGTTTCCCACATAGCTGATGGTAACAATCATGGACAGCTGGGGATCGCTCAGCGCATACCGGTTCTGAAACACGGGGGCGAATATCCCTCTGAGAGAATCGCTGGAGCCCAGCCCGAACATCAGAACCGCAAAACACAAAAATGGAACTGCTTTTTTCCACATTTTCATTCGTTTATCCATACCCTCTCGTTTTTTCTATCTTTTTTATTTCATAGTAGAGTATAGAGGAAACATCAGACAATATCTATTCCCTTCTTGCTCTTTTTTTCATTTTTATATTACATATTTTGCTTTTTTGCATGATTTGTAGTAAAATAGAACTACAAGAAAAGGAGAATTTTTATGATGAAACCATACCCTGATTCCGTCTTAAACTACGAAAAGGGGTTTTCAATCATCATCAATGAATTGAAAACTCCGGTGGAAAATTCCATCTGCTATTATTTTGATTACGATGCGCGTTCTTACTCCGTGAACATGGAATTCCCGCATATGCACATGTTTTATGAGATTATGATTCTTTTGAGTCCGAAGGCATATCATTTTATCGCTGGAAAACCATACTCCATTATCAACAATGACATCGTTCTGCTGGCTCCGGCCATTTTACATCAGACGGAGTACTTACCCGGACCTCCCAGCGACCGGATCATTATCAATTTCATGGTTCCCAAGCATCTTCTGCTTCATCCGGGAGGATATGACACCATTCTTTCTGTCTTTAACGATCCTGTCCCGATTTTCCGTTTTGACTTAGAGCGCCAGAAAACGCTGTTCCAGATCATCAACCAGCTTACGGACCTAAGCCGTACCACAGAAGATCCCGCCGTCAGAAATATGATGATCCATAACAAATTCACGGAATTCCTGTTCACGCTCTATCAGATGCGGAAAGAAAATCTCTATGAAGAATACAATTCCGAGAGAAGCATCAAAGAAAAGATATATACCATCACCAACTACATACAGACGCACTATTATGAAGATCTTTCACTGGCGTACTTAGCTGACAAATTTTTTATCAGCTCCTTCTACTTATCCCACCAGTTCAAGCTGGTGACCGGATTCACCGTCGTGCAGTACATCCAGCAGACCCGCGTCAAAAACGCCCAGTACCTCCTGCTGAATACCAGCTTAAAGATCACCGACATCGCCGAAAAGATCGGATTTTCCAGCTTTTCGCAGTTTAACCGCGTGTTCCACAGATTCTGCAGTATGTCGCCGTCTGAATATAAGACCTTTTATAATCAGAATGCCATGCGGGTGAATGCGCCGATGATGTCTGCGAAGAGTAATTTATAGTGATAAAAGCAAGAGCATACCGCTTTTAACAACACAGAAAACGGAACGCTCTTGCTTTCTTACTATAATGATTCTGTTATTTTTTAATATCGGTAAAAGCTCCCGCAGTCGGATTATACAGACCTTCCTTTTCCCTCTTTTTCCCCATCACATCGTCTTCTGTAAAACACATGTACTTAATGCAGGATCGATCCTTTCCCGCAAAAGCCAGATGAAGTCTCCCGTCGGTTCCCTGCATCAGGTACGGGTACTCATATTGCCTGTTATTGGTACGATTCTCCGGTCCTGCGTACCCCTCCCCCCGTTCCATGTACCGAATCACAGGCCATGTCAGCCCTTCGTCTTCCGACAACGCCACAGCTACAGGACAACGCAGTCCCGGCCATGCGGCAGTTCCCGCGATTGGATTGGCAGCATGCGTCGGATTATAGGCAATACCAATTCTTCCACTTTTTAAACGGATTGCGCTGATGCTGGAGTTGTTATTGGGAAGACTGGTCGCCATCGGCACCGTCCAGTTTTCTCCCCAGTCCTGCGATTCACTGCGGTAAATAAAATCTGCCGACCTGCTTCGCATAAACGCGGCCAAACGGCCTCCGCCAAGTTCTACCACATTTGCATGGACTCTGCCATTACTATCTGGCATCCGAACCATACGCCATGTCTTTCCCTGATCATCGGAAAGCTGAAATACTGTAGGATCTCCTGCCAGTCCAGTCAGAGAATCAGAACAGAGCCAGTTGGCAAATATCCATCTGCCATTCTCCAGAATCTGAATAGGCTGACGGCAAAAGCTTCCCTGTCTGGAAAACAAAGTCTCTGCCTCCCCCCATGTCTCTCCGCCATCCACACTCTTCTGGCAGCGTATGACTGATGTATACTGCATATTGTCTTTTCCTGGCATTCGATCCAGCTGGGCGGTATAAACCGCCCATACATCTCCTTCGGGTCCAGTAAAAAGGGAGGGATTCTGTTCACTTCGTTCCGGGTCCTTGGAAACCGGCTCCGGCCTCTTCCAGGATTTTGCTCCGGCAGGAAGCTTTGAGCAGACAATACTTACATCAGCGCTCCCCTCATATGTACCGGTAAACCAGACGCATAGCATACTGCCGTCAGAGAGCTCCAGCAGAGCCGGAGCGTGAGCAGTCTTTCCGCCCGGAAAGAGCTCAGCTTCCAGAATCCCCATTTCTTCATTATAATAAATCTTTCCATCGGGCCTAAGTCCCGGAAGTACAGGATAATCCATGGTATATTATTCCTTTCTCTTCGTCATCAGAGGATCAGTGGGAACAGAATACTCGCCATAATCAGAATTATGGCATAACCGATTCGGGAAGCTACTGTAGCGTACGCGATCAGCCCCATACGGTCTGATGGAACCAGTATTCCGATATCCGCACCGCCGCCCATATCGGCCTGGCAAAGAGCCGCCGTAACAGCCGAGTCAACCGCGTACATCCCCAGCAGATGACCGAAAACAGCTGCTGTTAAGCAGGCGCTGACAATGCAGGCGATTGTCATAATCAGGGTCTGTGCCGTAAATGCACTGGTAAATGACTCCCAGCTCATAAGCGTCATTCCAATACAAACGCCAATCATTGGCATCACCAGATTCACACAGGCGGCAGTCAAACGCTTTAATCCTGATTTTATATGATCGGGTACGATCCCCATATAGTTTACCGCAATCAGAATCAAAATCATATAGGCATACTGATGAAGTTCCACTCCCTTAATCTCAGGAATAATCTTAGAACATATTCCTGCAGCAGCGTATACAACTCCCGCCAGCACAAGCCCGGAAATCACATCGGAAAGACTGGCTTCCGGCATTTTTTCTGCTGGAGAGTTTGATATCTCCTCTCCCTTTTTCCCTGCTCTCAAAAGCGTGTTTTTATCGCCTGTCAGCTTTGGAAAAACAGAACCGATTAAGTTCAGCAGTGCTGCAAAGAAAATACACAGTGTCGTAGCAAGCACCACCATGACAACAACGGTACCATAATAGCTCTCAGCATCAAGACCGCTGGCCTTATTATAAATCTGGCTCAAAGCCGCAGCTCCGCTGGTACCACTTCCCATAATTGGGAGAACAAAGTTCGATATACTTTCTCCAAGGCTTACACCAAAAAACTTTCCTACGAGAGCAGTTCCTAATATCGCCCCTATCACCGTGATAAATAAAAGCGGAATAAAGCGGGCAATACACTGGAGCAGTACTTTCTTCTCAATATTTAGCATACTGTTTGTCATCAGCAGTACAATAAAAAATGTCATATACTGAACACCGGAAAAGGAAAAGAAATTAGCTGTATTCGTTACTACCTGTTCCGTGATCACGCCTCTGTAAACCATGTAGGATGGTACAAACATACACAGGAGAAGGCCCGCACCCAAATATTTATTCGCGTAGGGAATCGCGTCACCAATTCGATTTAAAACGAGTCCCAAAACCAGCGTAAAGGTAATGGTAGACATCATGTCTCCTCCCAGCGCCCCCGTATACATTGCCGCAAAAACAATCACACAGAACAGCAGGACAACAGGAAGCGGAAAACCCAATATTTTTTCTTTCTTTAAATGCTCCATCATAGATACCCCCTCTTAATTTAAATGATTTTTCAAAAAATCGTAGGCAAACTGATCAGCCTCCGCACTGACCGTTGGCCCGTGTCCGGCCTGTGAGCAGGACAGATACACTGCTTCCGCTCCAGCTTTAGTTAAAGCTTTATAAAGACACTCACTCTGACTGACAGGTACCACTGGATCCTGCCCTCCATGAAGAATAATTACAGGAGGGCAATCCGATGAAGCGTATGTTACCGGACTGCATTTCTTTGCAAGTTCGATGTACTTCCAATCCGGATCCGTCTCATCCATCTTTCGCGCAACTTCTGACAGACGCAGCAGATTCCTGCCTGGCCCGCTGTAACCGACAATCCTGGCCTCCAGACCAAATGACGGATCTCCGCTTGCCAGATTCTCAATCTCCGTACCGCTTAAATCTTTTATTTCTTCTTTCTCACTGGCCTCTCGAATCAATTGAACCAGGTCCGAAGGTGCATAAAATATGGCTGCTGCCCTGACTGAACTGGAATATTCCAGATTTCCTCCCACGTCACCTTCCATTTCCGGGTTTCCGGAAGACAGCGCCACCATACCAGCCAGATGGCCGCCGGCTGAGTTGCCAAGAACTCCGATCCTGTCCGGATCGATATGGTATTGTTCCGCATTTGCCTTTAAAAAACGGACCACGCCTTTACAGTCATGAATACATGCCGGAAATACAGCTTGAGAAGCCAGCCTGTATGATGGAGAGACAATTGTATAGCCAGCCTCTGTCAGACGAACTAAATCGCGGCAGTAAACAGCTTTTTGAGTCACCTGCTTATACTCTCCCCACATCCAGCCTCCGCCAAAATAGTAGATAATACAGGGCCCTGGCTCCTGCTGGTCCGGTGCCTGGTAAATATCCAGTTTCAGTTCCATACTGCTCCCGTCTGCGGCAGGCACGACGGCAAATACAATATCTTCATATTTCGGCCTTTTTTCCGGCGGGCATAATGGTTTTTCTTTTTTCATTTTTATTCTGCTCCTTGTCTCATTTTTGTATCTGCCATAAGGGCTGCATATTCCAGGGCATTTAAGAGGCTTAATTCATTGGACGTTCCCTTTCCCGCCTGATCAAATCCGGTTCCATGATCGACGGAGGTCCGGATAATCGGAAGCCCAAGTGTTACATTGACACCTTCCACGGCTTTCCAGCTGCTGGCTGCACGGTCATATACAAAACCTACCGTTTTCAACGGAATATGTCCCTGATCGTGATACATTGCTACTACAATATCGTACCAGCCTCCCAATGCCTTTGAAAAAAGACTGTCTGAAGGAAACGGCCCTTCTGCCAAAATTCCCTCCAGCTTTGCAGCCTCTACCGCCGGATAAATCTCATCAGCCTCTTCTCTGCCAAACAGACCATTCTCCCCTGCGTGAGGGTTTAATCCAGCAACCGCTACACGAGGTTTTTCGATGCCCAGCATTTTACACGCCCGGTCTGCAATCCGTATTACATCCAGAACCCGGGCTTTCTTCACCCGATCGCAGGCTTCCCGCAGTGAACAGTGAGTCGAGACATGAACTACCCGTAAATCATGATAAGCCAGCATCATCGTATACTTTTCCGTATTGGTATATGCCGCATAGATTTCTGTATGGCCGTCAAAATGAAGTCCCTCCGAAGCTATCCCAAGATTCATGGCTTCTTTGTTCAGAGCGTTTGTGCAGGTGGCATCTACCTTGCCGGTCATAGCCAGTTCTATTACTTTTTTTACGCATTCAAAAGCTGCCTTCCCGCACATTGGAGACACTGTACCATAATGGAACTGCTCTAACTTTATCAGATCCATATGGTAAACATCTATTTCTCCATACTCAAAACGGGCTTCTGACAAATCTGTTATTCTGTGAATCCGCACTTTCGGATGACCGGCCACCTTAACAGCTTCCTCCATGATTCTGCCATCTCCAATCACAACCGGACGGCACCACGTGTACACGTCTTCATGAAGAAGAGCCTTTACCGTTATTTCCGGTCCGTTTCCGGCCGGATCTCCCATTGTTATTCCAACAACCGGCTTTCTCTCCATATCCCCACTCCTTTCTTCCCTTTGTCATCTCATCCCTTTTTCTTCATTCTCCTGTAGCACATTCTTCAAAGCCTCCTTCCCCTCTTCCGGAAGCTGGTTGAATGGTGCCCTGCATCTGCCCACATCATATCCAAGAAGAGCCACTGCCGTTTTCACTACTGTATTGGGATTTCCAAAGCGGAAGCAGGCTCGAAATGATGCAATGCTTTCCTGATGACGTTTCGCGCCTTCCCAGTCTCCTGCCTGATAGCAATTATAGATAGAGGCCATGGTCCGCGGGTATACATTGGCGCATCCTGCAATTCCTCCTGTTCCTCCGGCCTTCAAAGTCCAGAGAATCAGCTGATCACTGCCTGACAGTACACTGAATTGATCACAGTTCTCCGAAGCCGCTATATATCCCAAAATATTGGTAAAGCTGCCTGAAGAATCCTTAGCCCCCACAATATTAGAAATTTGTCCAAGCTTTCCCACCGTCTCCGGAGTCAATGCATTGCCTGTACGAGCCGGAATATTATACAGGACAACAGGAAGATTCACGGCTCCTGCCACCGCGGCATAGTGGTCATACAATTCTTTTTGGCTTGCCGCAGCAAAGCCTGGTGTAATAATGCTTAATACATCAGCTCCAGCTGCTTCCGCCATCTTTGACTGTTCGATCGTCTCCCTTGTTGAAATACAGCCTGTCCCAGCATAGACCGGAACCCGTCCGCCACACTCTTCAATTACTGTCTCCAAAACCAGTTTTTTCTCTTCTCCATTCAGAATGTATCCCTCTCCGTTAGTGCCAAAGCAGAAAAGTCCATGAACACCGCTTTCAATCTGTCGGTTTACCTGCCTTCGCAGTTCCGCAACATTGATGGATTCATCCGCATTCATAGGTGTAATGACCGGTGTAATAATTCCTTCGATTTTCACCTGTTTCATTCTGTTGCTCTCCTTCCGTCCTCAGTATTCTATAATATTGTCCGATATAATTCTCTGGCATCTTCATATGTCAGAGTCCGTAAATTATTGTTAAGCAGCCTGGTAACCTCCATACCTGATTCTGTCAGAGTATCAAGATCTGAGGCCGGAACGCCAAATTCCGATAAATGAAGAGGAATTTCAAGATGGCTTACAATTTCCTCCAGCCATGCAAGAATGTATGCGCTCTTTTCTTCTTCCCCCTCTAAAATCTTCTTCCCATGTACACACCGGTCATAGATTTCCGCAAACTGTTTTCTGCAGACTGACTCATTAAACCGCATAACCGGAAGCAGTAAGACAGCATTGGACACTCCATGCGCGATGTGGTACCTTCCCCCCAGCGGATAGCTTAATGCATGTACCGCAGTTGTTCCGCTGGCAGTAATCGCCACACCACCATAAAATGCCCCCAGCAGCATCCGGTTCTTTTCCTCCAGAGCATTTTTATTGTCGCATGCCTCCTCGATATTATTCAGTATCAGGTCCAGTGCCTCCAGAGCAAACAGATTGCTGAACGGATTGGCTTTTTGGGATGTATAGCACTCGATCGCATGGCACAAAGCATCTACTCCCGTAGACGCCGCAATGGTTCTTGGCAGTCCGCGAATCATTTCCCCATCAAGAATAACTGCATCGGCAATCATCTCATCACTTACAATTCCTATTTTCAGATGTTTTTCCGGTACAGCCACAATACTGTTCGGTGTAGCTTCCGCTCCAGTTCCCGCAGTAGTCGGAATCATCAGGGTAGGAACTCCTTTTCTTGCCAGTCCCGGCTCTTCCAACAGGCTGCGGACTCCATAATCTCCAGTGGAGAGTACCGATGCCAGTTTTGCACTGTCCATCACACTGCCCCCTCCAACCGCTATGATATATTCCGCCCCGCTTTCTCTAAAACGTTCCGCCGTCTCCTGAACCTGATCGCACGTTGGTTCTGATGGGAGTTCATGAAAGATCACCATCTCTACGCCTGACTCTGAAAGTATGGTTTTTACTTTATTCAGCAGACCGCTGTTCTCTACTCCTTTATCGGTAAACAGAGCAACCCGCTTTATCCGTTTTCCCAAAACCTTCTTTATATTATTCAGAGCATTGCTCCCTGCATAGATTTCCCCAGGCAATTTTAACTGATATTCTTCCTGCATACTACATTCTCCCTTTTTTCATTTTTCATAGTCTCTGCAAGCTCTGCCAGGAGACTCTCACTGCCAAAACCACCAGACTTCGTAATTATTTCACGACACTCGTTATTCCAGGTGAACTGTGCCAGTACAATCCCATTTTTTATCTCACAGACAGGCTGCATTTCTGACACCTCCATCTGTTTCATAAGCCCCAGCAGCGTATCGCCTCCCGTAACCATAAGAGTTTTTTCAAGTCCCGCTTCCAGCAGCCTCTTCACCAGGCTTCCCAGATTATCCGCAATTCTAATTCGAACCTCTTCCAGAGTAAATCCCCGTTTCTCTGCTAATTCCATCGTGCTGTTTTCATCATCCGCATCGTTGGTGTCAAGCAGTACGAAAGGATTTCTCCTGCAAATATTCAAAAGCTCAGACAGCCTTCGTTTCCCTTCTGGATGCTCATAATAATCATAATTCAGTTTTTCTTCCGGTTTTAGCCTGATTCTTATGAACTCATGATTTTCCGCATAATCAAGCTGGCGTTTCGTAATAGGATTGACACTGCCGCAGGCTACCAGCATGGAAGGGCAGAACACTGGACGTCCGGGTACTTCTCCTGTAAGCCCCAGCAGTTCCGGAAGAACTGCCGCCATACCTGCACACCCTGCCATAACACTCATCCTCCCTGATTCCTTCAGGCGCTGTGCCAGCCGGTATAAGTCCTCATCTGCTGCAGCATCGTATATCGCAATTACCGGTTCGTCATCCTCCGTCCAGATATTCTGATCCCCTGCGGTCACTACACGCACATCGCTCTGACTTCGTATGATATCAGGAATATAGGAACATCTAACTGGTTCAAAAGGATCCCTGCCAAATACACTCTTCTCTACCGGTATCTCATCCACAAAATGACGACCGTTTTGTGTAATACGCCCCATTTTAGGAAATGCCGGAAAAAAATGAAGACTTCCTGCCTTTGACGCCTTCAACGCCGCCGTCAGCTCACTTCCCACATTTCCCCGAAGCGCCGAATCTGTCTTCTTATAGATATATGGAATGTCTGCCCTTCCCGCTCTCTCTACCACTTCATATACCCTTTTATACGCTTCTCCGGGAGAAAGATGCCTCGTTTCAGCGTCCAGAACCAACACCTGTACCTCAGGATCGACGCTATCAAATCCATATGTATAATCTGTAATGACCCGTGTTAACGCTCCACTGACAGCAAATTGTACCCCAGTATCCAGCGCCCCGGTAAAATCATCCGATATGATTAGTAAAGTTACCATCCAATCCTCCATTGTTTATTTTTGAAACACTTTGTTTTTAGTATTTTTTCTTTCTTGTTTCATTTTACCTAGTTTTATACTTGTTTTCAATCGTTTTATAGTTTCAATTTGGAACATTTTTGACTTTTTTATAGACTTTTTTATTTATCCGCATTACAATATGTTTAATATTGAAACATTTCAAAAGGAGGTACATATGGAAAATCGGAAAATCCGGATTCTTGGAATTGCCCCTTACGAGGGTATGAAGACAATCATGCAGAATATCGCCAAAACACGGGAGGATTTAGAGCTGGATGTTTACGTCGGAGATTTAAATACTGGTGTGGAAATTGCACGTCGGAACTTTCACAGTGATTATGATGTCATTATATCCCGAGGCGGAACAGCGCAGTTAATTGGCCAGGCTACTTCTATTCCAGTTATAGAGGTTACGCTGTCTGTCTATGACATTCTCCGCGCCATCAAGCTGGCGGAAAATTACGCAGACCGCTATGCAATCGTAGGCTTCCCAAGTATTACCTCCTGCGCCCATTTACTCTGCGACCTGCTCCAGTATCAGATAGATATTTTTACAATCCACAACGCGGAGGAGGTAGAAGAAAAGCTCCATACTCTGAAAAAAAACGGATATCGAATGATTCTGTGCGATATGATTGGAAGCACGATCGCCCGGCGTCTGGGCCTTAATGCAATCCTTATCACCTCAGGTTCAGAGAGTATTTCTTCTGCCTTTGACCAGGCAGTCAAGTTAAGTTCCAGCTACGCCAGCCTAAAGGATGAAAACCAGTTTCTCAGTGATATGATACACGGCAGCGGCTATGAAACAGTTGTTCTCCATGCAGATGGTACAGTATTCTTTTCTACACTGGAAGGACAGAACAAGGACGAATTTTCTGTTTTACTGAAAAGAGAAGTGCCAGCCATACTTGCAGAAGGTTCCCATAAATTTTTTAAGACCCTAGACGGTTCCCTCTACTCCTTTGAGGCAAAGAAAATTCTGTTTCACCAGGAACCTTTTGCCGTATTTTATTTTTCCAAAAGCAGCATTCCCATTGCTACCAGTAAATACGGTATTCAGTATACAAACAGGCAGGAGGCCGAAGATCACTTTTTTAACAGTTTTTTCAGCATTACCAGCGACTCCACTGATTTACGAACCGTTGTAGATCATTTAAGTCAAAGTACAGTGCCTGTCATGATATTTGGAGAAGAAGGCTCTGGTAAAGAACAGATTATGCGTATGATCTACTCTCAAAGCACCAGAAAAAACAATCCGCTTATCACGGTCAACTGTGCACTTTTAAACGATAAAAGCTGGAACTTCCTGACAAATCATTACAATTCCCCATTTAATGATAATGGTAATACCATCTTTCTTTCCAATCTTCCGTCCCTTCCGGAAAGCCGCCGGAAACATCTCCTTTCCGTTCTGGTGGATATGGATGTCTGTAAAAGGAACCGAATTATTTTTTCCTGTGTCTGCGGTCATGGCCATCTGATGACGGCAGAAGCGCTGGAATACGTAAATACCCTGGCGTGTGTTACGCTTTACGTTCCACCGCTGAGAGACCGTGCAGATGAAATTCCTACTCTGGCAAGTCTCTATCTCAATGCGTTGAACACTGAATCTGCAAACCAGATCATCGGATTTGAGCAGGAAGCCCTTAAGCTGCTGCAGAGCTACGACTGGCCCTGTAATTACATGCAGTTCAAGCGAATTTTAAATGAACTTTCTCTGATAACCACGACGCCTTATATCCGTACAGAACACGTAGCCTCCCTGCTTGAAAAAGAGAAGCACAATATAGCTCCTGTCTCTTCCAGCCCCGCCTCCCGCGGACTGAACTTTAACCGTCCGTTAGAAGAGATCAACCGTGATATCGCGGCCCTCATCTTAAAAGAATGCAGTGGTAATCAGAGTGAGGCCGCTAAACGTCTCGGAATCAGCAGAACCACGTTGTGGAGAATGCTGAAAAATGGCATATAGTGTTATCAGAAGCCATAGCTTTCAGAAATAACCTGGTTTTGCCGGCTTCGGTTTCAATTCTTCTCTATCCTCTGGTTTTTCTGTTATTTTTGTAATATGTGACAATATTTATCTTATTCAAACCACAAAAAGATAAATATTGACCACAAAAGCAAAAAACCGAATATGTACCCTTCGTTTGTTTTCTCTTATACTGATAAAACAAAGGTATTGTCCTTTAAGTTTCGGCCAGCCGGAATTGGAAAGAACAAAATACAGAAGGAGGTTGTTTATGAAAAAACAAAGAAAGGTCAATCGGTGCAGTGCCAAAGCCGCCGCGGTAATTCTGGCGGCCGCCATGGTGGTGCAAACCACCACCCCTGCCTTGGCATTGGCGCAGTTGGGTGAGGGGGCAGACGCGAGAAGCGCTGTAAGCACTGCAAGCCAGTCCAACGCTGCCAAAGGAGACAAACACAGCGATACAGCTCCCTCCAGGGCATCTGGATCAAATGCAGAGAAACTGGAAAAAGCAACATTCAGCAATGCGATGCGTAAAGAGGTAAAAAATCTCCATCCCAACGGAAGCTTCGAGTTCACAGGTAAGACTACTAATACAAACTACCAAAAAGTATGGGTAAACGAAATTATGCCTATAGGCTGGAGTATGTGGCCCACTCCAACCGGAAGTGAAAAAATGTCCTTTGAGATTGTAACTGATCCGGAGGAGGCTGCAGACGGAGACAACTATTTACACATCCGCTCCGAAAATACGGCCTCGAGACTCGGCATCAGTTATCCCATCAAGAACATCGCCGATCTTGCTGACCAATATCTTTGCACGTTCCAGCTCAAGGCAGAAGATGTAAAAGGTACTGGCTTTAATGGCCGGCTGACCTGGCTGAAAAAGAGTGGATCAGGAAACTATATTGAAACTGCAAAGATTACGGGCACATCGGATGGCTGGGTCCAATATGGTCTCATTTCCCCAGATCAGCCTGCTGACGCGACCGGAATTCAGGTTGAATTCTATGCAAACAATTTATCCGGTGAAATCAGTCTGGATGATGTTCAAATCCTGCCGACCTATAAACTGAGTCTGAACAAGACAGAAACCACCATGCTGACTGGTGACACTCTGGAACTGACGGCAACGTGCAGCGACGGATATGACGAAGAAGTGACATGGTCTTCTAAAGATCCGGCCATTGCAGATGTGGATGAAAATGGCGTCGTAACAGCATACGCTATGGGCATGGTAGAAATCGTCGCAAAGACCGATACATTCCACGAGGCCATATGTAAAATTTCCATCGAGGATGGCGAACTGCGACCGTACTACGAGGCAATCCGTGACAGCTGGAGAGACCGTCTCACCGGAAACAGCATGGAAGATACCGATGACGAAGACTACAAAGCCATGATGGCCGATCTGACCGAGACAGCTAAGAAGAATTGGGATACCATGGAAAAGGGCGGGAATGACAGAGCCTTCCTGTGGGAGGACATTGATTTTACATACCAGAAGCAGAATACTGCATCCAATGTGACGGAGGGCCTGGGAACCGGATTTTCCCGGATTGAACAGATGGCCACCGCTTACAGTGCAAAAGGGAGCAGCTTATACCATGACGAGGACTTGAAGGCGGATATCATCGGTGCCATGGAATGGGTATACGCGACCATGTACAATGACACCATGGATGTAACAAAGGACATTTACGGAAACTGGTGGCACTGGTTTATCGGAATGCCGCAGAGCTTATGCAATACGGTTATTCTGATGTACGACGATCTTGACCCGGAATTCATTGAACGGGAAGCCAAAACCCTGGAAAACTTCAATGAAGATCCAAACTACCGCTATCATACAACAGGCGGCAACAGGCTTCCGCTTGATTCGGCAAACTTAATTGATACCTCTCTCGTATCGGCCCTCCGCGCTTCCATCGGAGAGACTGCCCTGCCCCTTAACATGGCGAAGGACGCTCTGGAAAAAAACCTGGGCTTTACGTCTGAAGGAAACGGTTATTATGAAGACGGCTCCTATATTGATCACGGCAATCTGGCTTACACTGGCGGATACGGCGCCACGCTGCTGGGAGGCATAGAGAAGCTCCTCTTCATCACCTCCGACAGTCCATGGGAAGCAGATTCCGATAAACTGACCAGCATCTTCCAGTGGATCTGGAACGGCATCCGACCTCTCTATGCCGATGGCGCCATGATGGATATGACAACAGGGCGAGGCATCGCAAGGCCATCTACCAATGAACACACCGTAGGAAAGGGCCTGTTAAAACCGATCTCCCACCTGGCAGCCATTGCGCCGGAAGACGAAAGAGATGCATTCCGCACCTTTGCCCGCACTGAAGTTCTGGCCGGCCTTGAATACGAGGAAGACTTCTTTATCGGTATGACCGTCGCCGACATGACCGCCATGAAAAATCTTATAACCGATAATTCTTTAGGCAAAGATGATGAGATATACCACAAGAATTTTGGAGCTATGGACAAGGCTGTATACCACGGTGAAAATTTTGATTTAGGCATCAGTATGTATTCCAAACGAACCGGCAGCTTCGAGTACGGAAACAAGGAAAACAGGAAAGGCTGGCATATGAGCGACGGCGCCCTCTACTTATATAACAAGGACCAGGCCCACTATGCGGACGTATACTGGCCTACTGTCGATCCTCACCGTCTGGCCGGCATCACCACAGACCACACAGAAGGATTTATTCCTTCCGATGACAGCTGGGGCCCCCACGTCAGTACAAAAAACTGGGTAGGCGGATCTTCTGTCCTCGATCAGTACGGTTCTGTAGGAATGGATTTTGAAGGAGAACTCCCCAACGGAGGAATCTCCTCACTGAAAGCGAAAAAATCATGGTTCACCTTCCCCAACGGCGCAGCCGCTCTGGGAGCCGGGATTACCTCCAACGAAAACAAAGCTACAGAAACGATTGTAGATAACCGGAAGGCAATGGAAGACGCTGCCAATACCATATGGGTAAACGGAACCGAAGCTGAGCTTACGGTTGGCAATCCCGCTGTCATGCCTGCAAAATGGGCTCTTCTGGAAGGAAATAACGGAGAACAGCAGAACATCGGATACTATTTCCCGGAAGAAACCGAGATTACGGTACTGAAGGAAACCAGAACCGGCAACTGGAAAGATATTAACGGAGCCATTGTAGCCGGAAGTGCAAATGACAAAGAGATTATCAGAAGCTATATCAGCCTTGCCGTAGACCACGGAACCAACCCGCAGGATGAAACCTACAGCTACGTTTTGCTGCCCGGCAAAAATGCAGATGAAATGGCTGAATTTGCGGAGAATCCAGAAATAAAGGTACTGGCCAACACCTCCAGTGTACAGGCTGTCGAGAATACGGCATACGGAGTCAGCGGCTATAATTTCTGGACTGCATACGATGGTGAAGAGCTGGAAGTATCCGCGAAAACACCAGCTTCTGTGACCATCGCGAAGGAAGACGGCACTGTGACCGCAGGAATTTCCAACCCAACCCAAAACGGCAAGGATACCGTCATTCTCTTAAACGGCTTCTATGAACCGGCCGAAATGGATAAAGGCGTGACTGTAACCACCGAAGACGGCAGAACCGTCATCACCATAAAAGGAGCCAGCGATTTAGGAAAAACCTACACCGTTGTCCTGGAAAGTATGGATAAGAAACTGGCAGACTGGCAGAACAAACTTCAGAATATCACGAGAGAAGATGCAGCCGATGTGGAAGTCATGATAAAAGAGCTTCAGAATCTTGATACTGAGAACCTGAACGAGGAACAGAAGTCTTTGATTGATTCCCTCCTCGAAACTGCCGGTTCCAAGCTGGTATTAATCAATTCCGTAAACGAAGTGATGGCTCCCATCTCCAAGGTTGATGAAGTCACTTTCGAAAACGCAGACGCTGTGGAGGAATATTTGAAGAAATACGGAGAACTGACAGAGGCAGAAAAAGCAGTCGCATCCGAGGCCGACAAGGCAAAAATTGCGGCGCTGACGGCAGGTTTCCAGACAGAAAATGTCCATACAGCGGCAGAAGGCGTCACAGTCAAGGCAGTTTACGGCACCGTGGATGTTCGCACCATGCTGCTCTTACATGACGAGTCAGCGGCCGCGGATTTCTATCAGGAAACAATATCCGAAGGCGAAACCCTCTTACATGTATTCAAGCCGGCACTTCTTTTAAAAGACAGCATCTTAAGCCTGAATGATTATCCGGTGAACATTACCATGAAGGCCCCTGCCTTAGCTTCCGGCGAACAGGGGATTTTAAAACTGTACAGCTTCACTTCAGCAGGAAAAGCGAGAGCAGCCATCTCTGCGTCGGAACTGTCCTTCACAGATAACCGCAACGGTACCATCACGTTTGAAGCCAAATACGACGGCATCTATGGATTTGCTTTGGCAAAAGACACAGAACCTGCACCAGCTCCGGAACCTGTCCCGGATAAAAAGCCATCGGGAAGCAGCGGCAATTCCAGTGAAAGCGTATCCGACGGGGTATGGGTTCAGGATGCAAACGGATGGTGGTTTAACCATTACAACGGAACATGGCCAGCCGCTCAGTGGAAATGGATCAAAGGCAGCTGGTATCATTTCAACGAAGCCGGATACATGCAGACCGGATGGATCCTTGATAAAGGATTCTGGTACTACTTAAGGCCAGACGGAAGCATGGTGGCTGATGACTGGGTATTTTATAAGGATCATTGGTACTATCTGACCCGGAATGGGGAAATGGCAGCCAACACCTCAGTGACATGGAAAGGCATTGTATATCACCTTGGGGCGGATGGCGTCATGGAAGAATAACAGAACCTTAAAATTATTTCTGCAGCTATAATGATATATATAAGAAAAGGACCACTGCACAAAAACAAAATCTGTGCGGCAGTCCTTTTCTTATATTCTTCATTTCCTGCGAATTACCCGTTCTGTTTCTCTTTCCCAGCCATACATGCTGCGATCCGTTCCACATCCAGTTTCGGCGTTCTGTCTGCATACAGAAGCCCGTTCGTCTCCTGTAAGGAATACGGCCATATCATCATCCCCGCATCATTTGTTCCCCAGGACACGAAAGCTCCCTCTCCCGCCAAATGAAACGTCCGGCACTCCGGACAAAAAAAATCCTTTCCAGCCCGCCGTCTTTCTTGCCGGAACACTGGAAAGGATTTTTTATGAATTTATTTTATTACCCCATTACTGCTGCACAGACAGATAGAAACGGGCACCGTTTGATTTGACATTCATACGATACCCGTTTCTACACTATCTCATCCATTGGACTTGATACCTCTTTTCTCTCATGTTTTTTGTACCTGGTACTTTCTCTAACATGATCTATATGAAATTTTTCCCTCTCTCCGTTGCTTTTCTACCTCATCTATGTTTTTCGTTTATTCTCTTACTTTTTCATTCTTACTATCTGTTCATCATTTCGTATTTCAAAATTTTCTTTCATTCCTCATTATACTTTCTCGTCATATAACAAAGATGATTATTCTTTTGTTCTACTTTTTGAATCAATCATAGTTCTTTAAACATTTCATAGATTTTATCTTATACTTTTGATATCAGCTCTTTGATGTTCCTCTTTTGCTTTTATCTGATAAGATTGGTTTTCCAGCATCGGCAGATCGGTTTTTCCTTTTGCCTAATTTATAATATTAATTATAAATTAAGCTAAATTACTGTTTCTGGTGGACTGTACCTCCTTCTTCTATATTTTTGATTCTTAAGAGTTTGTTTCTTCTCCTTTTTCTTTAGGAGTTTTTGTTTTCTTATCTCTTATCTTGGCTTTATTATAGCGTATGAGTTTTTATTTGTCAATACTTTTTCTTTATTTTTTCATTGTTATTTGCTAATTTTCGAATTGTATATAATTATTGCAATTGTTTCTATTTTTATCCCTTTATTTTTCGGTTTTTTAAGGTTTATTTTTTTAATATTCTGATTTTATTATCTTTTTTCTTTTTAAGCACTGCCCTTTTTCCGTTTTCATGCCGGGAATCCATCAACAGTTTCTTCTATAAATCCGGCTGAATGGACGAATGACCTGCCGTCTGCTATAATACTTATAAAAATGATCCAAACAGCGGGTCATTAAATAGTTTAGAAAACCTGATGATATGAGGAGGTACGAAATGGAGAAGAAAGATATCGTAAAATATTTCTACGAGACTGTAGTTTCAGAAAACCTGCTTGATGAAGTTCCACACTACGTATCGGAAGACTGTGTGGTAAAATCCGGTGAGACCCTCCTACCTGTGGGAGTCAGCGGTATGAAGCAGCATCTGGCGGAGGTAAAGAAGACTTACCCGGACTATACAATGAAGATTATAAAGCAGTATACGGATGGAGATTATGTGATATCGGAATTCATAATGGAAGGCACCCATGAAGGAGAATGGATCGGCATAAAACCGACACACAAAAGGCTTTCCTTCACAGGTGTTGATATTGACAAAGTCATAGACGGAAAGATCGTTGAGCACGGAGGCGCGGTAAATACCTTTGACACTCTGTATGAGCATCATCTCATAAAACCGGTATAGCGAAATGGCATACAAAAATGGGTCTGCAGTGTCTCTCACACGCCCTTTTTCTTATCACAGATCACAAATCTCTGCTGATTTTCCACTTTCCCTTTAAATAAAAGCCGAGAGACAGCACCGTGGCGATAGTCCAGCCAATGGGCCACGACATCCAGATCCCTTTCGCGCCCAACGGTCCTGCAAGGGCGAAGGAAATCAGGACACGAAGAATCAGATCGGCAAATGTGGCAATCATAAAGCAGCCCATGGCACCGGAGCCCCTCAGTACGCCATCAGCCATCAGCTTCGTGGCGACCACCACGTAAAACGGAGAGACAATCTTTAAAAATGTAATCCCCGTATTCATGGCCTCTCCGCCGGTCTGTTCCATAAAGATTGTCACTGCCGGCGCACCGAAGAAAAAGAACAGGACCGTAAACGGCACGGCCACACAGAACGCCATGAACCAGCCGGCCTTAAACCCGCTCTTCACCCGTTCCTCCTGCCCCGCTCCGATGTTCTGGGCCGTGAAGCTGGAAAGTCCGTTTGCCAGCGTCGTAAACGAGGTAATCGTGAAGGTATTGAGCTTCACTGCCGCGCTGTAGCCCGCAATTACCGGGGAGCCGAAGCTGTTGACCAGTCCCTGGATAAACATATTTCCCACGGAGATAAAGCTCTGCTGAAGAATGCTGGGGACTGCAACCACACTGATCTTTTTCAGCATGTTCCAGGAAAACAGCGGAAAACTGCCTTCCGTCTTTACCTCTGCAATTCTTTTATGTACAGTCAGAAGTGCCAGAACACAGGCTGCCCCCTGGGCGATAAAGGTCGCCCACGCCACACCTGCAACACCCCAGTGAAAGACGATGACGAAAATCATATCCAGCAGAATATTCCCCAGGGAAGATCCAATCAGAAAGTAAAGCGGCGTCCTGGAATCCCCCAGCGAAGTAAAGATACCCGTACATACATTGTAGAGATACAGAAACAGAAATCCGCCGATATAGATTCGCAGATACAGCGCCCCATCCGAAAAAATGTCCTCCGGCGTCTGAATCAGGTTCATCACCGGATGGCAAAAGATAAATCCCAGAGCCATCAGGCCGAGACTCAGCGCGATACAGGCAATCAGCGTCGTATAGATGGCCGTCTTCATCTCTTTCCACCGTTTTGCCCCGAAGAGCTGGGAAATGACGACTGCACAGCCGATGTTGCTGCCTACCGCCACCGCCATAAAGATCATGGTGATGGGATACGACGCCCCAACGGCTGCCAGAGCCGCCTCACCTGCAAATTTACCAGCCACCACGCTGTCCGCAATATTGTACATCTGCTGAAAGATCACGCTGACAAACATGGGGATGGAGAAACGCCAGAGCACTGACGATGGTTTTCCTACCGTTAAATCCTTTACCATTGTTCTACCTCTTTCCTCACTTTTCATACAAGGATAGATTATACTACTACTTTCAGGCGATTTACAATGGATTTTTCACTTTTCTCACTCCAGAACCGTCATCCCGAACGGCTCTGTCTGAACGGTCCTGCGGCCGGATGGTGTGCAGATCACTGTTTCCTGTTCCTTCCCGCTGTTGTTGATCACCACCAGTTTGCCGGAAGCCGGATACCAGGCACATTCTGTATCGGAACTGTCTGTCAGGTAATTCTGGTTTAACTCCAGGCCCATCCCGCTTATCATCAGGTTTAACAGCATTCTGGTGTTCTCCGGCGTCACCTGGAAGCTGCTGAGATAGAACGCAGTACCGCTTCCGAAACGGTGGGATGTGATGACAGGAAGGCCGTCCTCTTCCCGGAGCACCTCCGTGTCCGCGCTGGTTAAAAAGATTCCTTTTCTGCCGCGCACGGAAGCACCGGCCGGAATCAGGCCGCATGACTCCGTCAGTTCGTATGTCCGGCGTCCATGACACACTCTGGCCCCCGTATCTTCATCCACTCCCAAAACTGCAGCCATACGGAAATACGCGGCAGCCCCCGGAGCCGCCGACGGCTCGCCCACTCCGAGGAATACGCCGCCCTCATAGACCCAGCGCGAGATTTCCCCGGTAACTTTACTGTCAGCCCAGGCCATCCCGCCGCTCCAGGCGCTCCCTGCAGCTCCGGCGTTAATCAGGACATCCACGCCCTCCAGGCAGCCCGCCTTCACATCCTCGAAATTTATAAATTCCACGGAAACCGGCAGCCCGGACAGAGCCTCGTTGATATGGATCAGATCATGCATATACGTTTCGTGAAAATGGCCGGAAAGCGTCCAGGAACGCAGCTTTCCCCAGGAATGAAGAACCGCAGCCCGGATCGGCAGTGTATACACGCCTCCCTCTTCGTGGAAGGACTTGATCCGCCGGAAATCATCCGCGACCGTCTCCATGTAACTGCAAAAGTCCGGAAACTCTTCCACCAGATGGAGATACCCGCCAAGGCCGATCCGGTCAATCTTCTCTCTGAGCAGCGCACGGCGCACACGGATCCAGTATTCTTTCGCATCACGGACCGGATCTCCCCCTTCACAGAACGTGGGGGCTCCCCCCAGTCCCACCGGGAATAAGTAAGGATGAAGCCTCAGCTCATGCGTTTCCACCTCCACTCCCGCACAGAGTCTGGCCTCATAGCCGGAAAAGACGCATTTGATCAGACCGTCAAAACCGAACTCCTTAAAATGGTCATGATACGGTTCCAGACCCACCCAGCTGTCGTCATAGAATACGTACGCCTTCTTTCCATAGCTGTGCACCAGTTCCACCAGACGCTTCCCGAAATCCACAACAAAACGATTTACAAATGCCATGTAATCCAGCTGGCGCCCGGAAGGCGGCATATGGGTGACATGGAATTTCCCCTGGTTGATGAAGTCCTCCGCAGACAGACTGTAGCCGTACTCCGCCTCAAACGCTGCGAGCATCGCAGGACTGACGGTAAAATCATAGGAGCCCCAGTCCGTAAACAGATTTCTCTTTTTTTCATCACTGCCCCACATCCAGACGAAATTGTAAAACAGTGAGGTAAAGCGGACGACTGTTGTCACCGGATGAGTATCACACCACTCCTTCAGCCAGCCGTATAAGTATTCCCTGGTTTCCTCATGAATTGGGTCCACCGGCATCAGATGCTCTTTCTCCCAGTTATTTGTCACATGGTTATACATCGAAATTTCTTCCCAGATGCGATATGCCAGAAAGCTCACCGTATAGTCATGAAACGCACGGGCGCCCTTCAGAACCACGGTTCCGCTTTCTTTCTCATAATGCCAGAAGCCGCGGGGCACCTCCCTGTCTTCCGTTCGGTCGTAGACCTGCCAGCGGGCGAACGCCTCCGGGCTGTCATTGACTTCAAACTGTTCGGCAAAAAAGTCCTCCATCAGGTGAATCTTCAGTTCATCTCCTAACGCCGTCCTGGGTTCTGTCATCAGAAACGTCTGCTGAAGCTGGTCCCTGTGGGCCCTTGCCCAATCATTGTGGTCACGTATCAGGCAGATGGTGGAATAGATCCCATATCCTGCACTTGTGATCTCCTCCGACAACTCTGTACCGTCACTGTCCCTGATCACATCGGCTCCCCAGCGCTCCGCCAGTTTAAGCGTCAGCTCCTCATAACCGGCCTCTCCCGGCAACGTAAAACTTCCCTTTTTCTTCTCCATGGTTCCTCTTCTCCTTCATAGTCTTTCTTTCCTGATTATATAAAAATGGCCGTGCTCATTTCCAGTCAGAGCACGGCAAAAGCTTTGCAATTTCGATCATTTATAGATATAATGGAATTATAAAAAAGGAGGCGCCCCATGCCCAGACATAAGAAACCTTACATCGAATTCCGTGACTACAATCTGCCGGCCCGTTTTCCTGTTCTCCTCTTATCCGGGGAAGAGTGGCGGATCTCTGATATTCCGTCTCCGCGGCTTCATATCCACAACTGCCTGGAGATCGGGCTCTGCCGCTCGGACTGCGGCACCATGGTCTTTGAAGATACGAAACGTCCGTTTAAAGCCGGTGATGTGACTGTGATCTCCTGCGATGTCCCCCACACTACCTACAGCGCACCGGGAACAGCAAGCAGATGGTCGTACCTGTTTGTCGATTTAACGGGACTCTTAACCCCCTTATCTTCCGGATCAGATCTTCGCATTTTCAATCTTTTAAACACACTGGAGCACCGGATCTGTCTGATTCTGGACGAGCAGGAGTATCCGGGAATCCACGCCTTAACAGCGGAGATTATGAGAGAACTGGAACAGAGGGAGGAATATTATGAAGTTTCCGTGCGTGGTCTCTTCCTGGCCCTGCTGGCAGACCTTGTGAGGGCAGTCCTGCAAATTGCAGGTCCCGATGAAAAAAAAGATGACCAGCCGCCTGAAAATGCACTGGTCATCGCTCCTGCACTGGAGTATATCCGCTGTCACTATATGGAAGATTTTTCTATGGAATACCTGGCCGGACTCTGCAGCTTAAGCCCGGCTCATTTCAGAAGACTTTTCTCCGCTGTCATGGAGACAAGTCCGCTTAAGTATCTGAATGTCACCCGGATCCGGCAGGCCGCCGTCCTGCTTCGCACGACGGAAGCCTCTGTGCTGTCCATATCGGAGGAGGTAGGCTACCGCTCCGTATCCAGCTTCAACCGACAGTTCCGTGATACCATGGGGCAGACACCACATGAGTGGCGCCGCCGCATGTCGATCCTGAAAGATCAGTCCGTCATGAAATACAGGGGGTTTCTGGTTCCCGAAACTTTGACGCCGGATGAACCGTAATCCGGATTTACAGGGATTCATCCTCCCCGCTGAAGATATCCATAAATTCCTCTCCGGTAATCGTCTCCTTCTCCAGTAAATACTCTGCAATCTTATGCAGCTTTCCCTCGTTCTCTTTCAAGATCTGAAGGGCTTTCTGATGCTGCTCTCTGACAATCTTAATCACTTCCTCGTCGATCAGCTTCGCCGTATCCGGAGCACAGGCCAGAGACGTGTCGCCGCCTAAATACTGGTTTGTCACTGTCTCTAAGGCCACCATGTCGAACGTCTCGCTCATGCCGTAGCGCGTCACCATGGCTCTTGCGATTCTGGTTGCCTGCTCGATATCGTTGGAAGCCCCGCTGGTCACGGAATGGAAGATCAGTTCTTCCGCCGCACGGCCGCCGGTAAAGGTGGCGATCTTATTGAGCGCCTCGTCCTTTGTAAGCAGATACCGCTGTTCCTCATCTACCTGCATGGTATACCCCAGCGCACCGGAGGTTCTCGGAATGATCGTGATCTTATGCACCGGAGCGGAGTGGCTCTGGCACGCAGCAACCAGCGCGTGTCCCACCTCATGGTAGGCGATGATCTTCCGCTCGTTAACGCTGACACCGGAATCCTTCTTCTGGTATCCGGCGATAACCACTTCCACACTCTCCTCCAAATCTTCCTGGGATACGAGTTTTCTGCCCATACGGACCGCACGGAGCGCAGCCTCGTTGACGATGTTGGCGAGTTCCGCGCCGCTGGCGCCCGCTGTAGCCAGCGCCACGTCATGGAAATTCACATCGTCGGACAGCTTTACATTCTTTCCATGTACCTTCAGGATCGCCTCGCGGCCGCCGAGGTCAGGCAGTTCCACCGGAATGCGCCGGTCAAAACGGCCCGGACGCAGCAGCGCCTTATCGAGCGAGTCAGGGCGGTTGGTCGCCGCCAGAATTACGACGCCCTTCTTTCCATCGAAGCCGTCCATCTCGGCCAGAAGCTGGTTTAACGTCTGCTCCCGCTCATCGTTGCCGCTGAAGCCGCCGCCGTCACGCTTTTTACCGATCGTATCGATCTCATCGATAAATACAATACAGGGCGCCTTCTCATTCGCCTGCTTAAACAGGTCTCTTACCTTTGACGCTCCCATACCCACAAACATCTCCACAAACTCTGAACCGGAGATGGAAAAGAACGGTACGTGTGCCTCGCCGGCCACCGCTCTGGCAAGAAGCGTCTTACCGGTACCCGGAGGGCCGACCAGCAGTGCGCCCTTTGGAAGGCTGGCGCCGATATCTGCGTATTTCTGCGGATTATGAAGGAAGTCCACGATCTCCTTTAAGGCGTCCTTCGCCTCTTCCTGGCCCGCCACGTCGGCAAAGGTCTTGCCGGTCTCTGACTCCGCGTAAATCTTGGCATTGGACTTTCCAAACGTCATGGCATTACCGCCGCCCATACGCTTCTGCATCTGCTTCGCCATCATATTTCCCAGGAAAACAAAAATCAGAATCGGGAGAATCCAGGTCAGGAAAAAGGACAGCAGCGGATTCATCGGCTCCACAATCGCCTCCTGGAAATTGATTTCCTTATGCGCCATGAGCCGTTCTGTCAGCTTCTCATCGGGCCACGGCCCGGTTTTATACGTCGCGTATATCTCTTTCCCATTCTTATCCTTCTCTCCCGTGTCCGCGATAAACTGAATCTCTGAATCCGTCTTGGCGACATCGGTCACCTGTCCGGCTTCCACCTTTTCAAGAAATGTACTGTACGGCACCTCGATGATGGTTCTGGACTGAATCCACGGCACCATCAGCGCATTGAACAGAATCATGACGATCATGACGATTAAATAGTAATAAATAAATGGTTTCCGCGGACTTTTATTGTCGTCCTCGTTCTTTATACCCATGGTTTTTCTCCTTTATCTGCCGGTTACCTTATTTAAAACCTCTTCCACAAATGCTTCCGCGTCCTGGAAATCTTTTTCATCCGGATGAAGCATTCCCTCCTCGTACGCGGCTATCATTGTCCGGATCTGAGGCGAATCATTGATGGCCTGCATCTGTTTATACCTGTCCAGCACCTGCGGCATCATCTTGCCGCCGCAGAGGAAGCAGCCGAGATAGTCGTTATCCTCCGGCACAAAAACAGACACCCGGTTCTCCACCTGTTTAAAATACTCGCTGCTTCCACCCATTCCGCAGGTTCCGAAAAGGGCTACCTTCTTCCCGTGGAGCCCGGAAAGGAATTCCATGACACGGCTGCCGCAGGTGCCTCTGTCATTCCAGAATCCTACAAAATATGTGTCCGCTTCCCCATCCCGCAGCTCCTCCAGTCTCTGAATATCCTTTGAACGGCCCGGAATCGAGTCGAATATTTTCATCGCTACTTTTTCCGTATTGCCTGTATTACTCGTATAAACAACCAGATAATCCATGTTCCTGCCTCCTTGCCACTTTTACGCCTGGCTTTCTTCTGTATATAAAATATACCTAAAATTCACAGATATCAAGATCAAATCGGAAATGTTTATCTACTTTATGCTTTTTTTAGATTCTCCGGCTCCAGTCTTCAGAAACAGCCTCCGTCATCCCCTCCACTGTAAACCGGGAAGCAGTCACATCCGCTTTTCTTCCGTGTTCTTCCAGCTTTTTCGCCGTAATATCGCCGATACACACCACACGGATTCCGGCCAGAAGCGCTGTCACGTCCTCTCCTGCGTTTTCAAAGAAAGCATCCACTCCCGAACCGCTGGCGAACGTTAAGTAATCTGCCTTCTTAAGGGCCTCTGACAGTTCCTTCTCTCCCTGCTTCCGCTCCGCCACATTGTAAAGGACAACATCATCGTAACGGATACCTGCGCCATCCAGAATCCCGTTAAGCTCCGGAGAACCTTTTAAAGACCGCGGAATCAAGAGGCGTTCCCCATCCTTTACAACATCCTTAAGCCCCCGGGCAAGAGCGGCCGCACAGAATTCTTCCGGTATATAATCCGTCGTAAATCCATACCGGAGAAGTTCTTTTGCCGTTCCTTTTCCTACGGCTGCAAACTTCACGTGGCCTACGCTGCGGTTATCTCTTCCGCTCTCCAGAAGGCCGAGAAAGAATTCACGCACCGCATTGGCGCTGGTAAATACAATCCAGCCGTAATCCGCCAGCCTCTCATAGGCTGCCTTCATCGCTTCACCGGACCGGCAGGATTCCAGTTCCAGACTGAGAACACACTCTGTGCTGGCCCCTGCCTCTTCCAGACTTTTTCTCAGTTTGGCAGCCAGTAAACCGGTTCCCGTCACAGCCACTCTGGCGCCTTTTAACGGCTCATGGTACGTGGAAGAAAAATTGAGGGCAGCCACTTCTCCTACAACGATGATCGCGGGCGTGCCGATCCCTTCTTCCGCCACCCGCTGCTCAATGGTGTCAAGAGTTCCCCGCACGACCCGCTGGTCCGGCAGCGTGCCTTTTTCAATGACTGCCGCAGGCGTGCTCCCGGACTTTCCGTTCTCCAGAAGCCCTTTTACAATGAGCGGAAGATGGGTCAGTCCCATGAGAAAAATCAGGGTGCCTGAAAGTCCTGCAAATTCCGCGAAGTCCAGAGGGAGTTTTCCCGCCTCCGTCATGGTGTGGCCGGTCATGACATGAAAGCTTCGGCTGACGGCCCGGTGAGTCACCGGAATTCCCGCTGACGCCAGTGCGGCGATGGCCGATGTCACTCCGGATACCACCTCATAGGGAATCCCTTCCCTGGAAACGGCCATCACCTCTTCTCCGCCGCGTCCAAAGACGAAGGGATCGCCGCCCTTTAACCGGACCACGTTCTTTCCCTCTCTGGCCAGATCCACTAACAGCCGGTTGATCTCCTCCTGCTTCATATAGTGACAGCCCGCCTTTTTTCCCACGTAGATCTTTTGGCTCTCTTCCGGCACCTCATCCAAAAAGCGCTCGGAAGCCAGATGGTCGTAAACCACCGCATCACACTCCCGGAGTCTCTTTAACCCCTTTTCTGTCATCAGGCCCGGATCTCCGGGTCCCGCTCCGACCAGAAATACTTTACCCGTTTCCTTCATCTCTATCTCAGTCCTTTCGCCGCGCGTTCCGCCAGAAGATCCAGTTCCCCGATTCCGCCTGTCAGATACACCCGTTTCGTTTCTCTGTCCCGCCTGCTGATTCCAAATACTTCGATTTCTTCTCCCCTGATTCTGGAGTACACTCCAACCGGCTCATGACAGCCCGCATCCAGCAGTTTCAGTATCTTCCGTTCCAGCATGAGACACGTCTTCGCGTCCTCATCCTGGATGCGGACCGCCATCTCACAGATTCTGTCCTCAATCCGCCCCTCCACGGCCAGAATACCCTGCCCTCCGGCGGGAATGAACGCTTCACAGGCAAAGTAATGAAAATCATACGTCCCGTTGGTCTCAAAATACTCTTCCAGGCCGTTCTCCGCAGGATTTGCCAGCTTCATTCGTTTTAACCCCGCAGCAGCCAGTATAATGGCATCGTAGAGTCCTTCATCCATCTTTCTGATTCTCGTCTGGATGTTTCCCCGGATATCCTCACACCGCACGGCTGCGCCGGGCCACAGCTTCTTTCCCAGGGTCTCGATCTGGAGCCTTCGCCTTAAGCTGGAGGTGCCGATGACAATCTCCTTTTTCACGCTTAAATCGGTTCCTTCCGGTGTCATCAGCACATCTCTCGGGTCCTCTCTCGGAGGCACGGCCACAATCCCCAGTCCATCCTCTAAATCCATGGGAAGATCCTTGGCACTGTGTACCGCAAAATCAATCTCACCGTTTTGCAGCGCCTGCTCAAACTCCGTCACAAAGACACCCTTTCCGCCAAACTCCAGCAGGGGTTTATTTAAGATGCGGTCACCCTCTGTCACCTTCGTCACGATCCGGGTCTCAAGCCCCGGCTGTACCTGCTTCAGAGCTTCCGCCACCAGTTCTGTCTGCACCATCGCCAGAGCGCTCTTCCTCGTTCCGATACGAATCGTCTTATTCATGATCTTTCTCCAATTCCTCTAACTTTCTGTCAATCAACTGCTCCGCCTGTTCCCTGGTAAACATTCCCCCCTGCCGGATTCCTTCCTCAACCATCTCTTTAAAGATCTCTGTTCTGACAGACAGGACCGGAACCCGCTCCTTCACCAGCTCACGGTATGTTCCCAGCTCTGCGGCTAATTTTCCGAAGCCCTCCGGGATCGCGGCGCGAAACTTCGCCTTTAAAAACTGAGCGATGGTAGGGCTGCTTCCTCCGGTAGAGATTCCCACGGTAATATCCTCATCCTTGATCAGCGCCGGGAAGATAAAACTGCATTCCTCTCTGACATCCACTACATTCACCGGAATCCGCCGTTCTCTGCAGGCCAGGGAGATCCGTCTGTTCAGCTCCTCATCCGCCGTAGCTGCCACCACAAAATCAACACAGTCCAAATCTGCCTCCTGATATTCCCTGCGAAGAAGCGTAACCTTACCGGCCCCGGTCTCTTCGTACGCTTCCATACGCTCTGTCATCTCAGGGGATACGACGACGATCTCCGGTCCATAGTCCAAAAGAACCTCCACCTTCCGGCAGGCAACCACGCCGCCTCCGACAATCAGGCACCGCTGCCCTTCTATATCCATAAAAAACGGGAAATATGCCATTGCTTTTCTCTTCCTTCTATAATTTTTATACCTGTCTATTTTACCATATAATTCTCAGTTAGGACAGATGTTTGAAATGGAAACCCGGACGAGCCGGCAGGGCTTTTCCATGATATAAAAAAAGCGGGAGCTATTGAGGGAAAATTGGACTCACGTTTTGGTTAAGGGATGTGAGGGGGAATTTTATACCAATTTTCGGGGTACATGCCTTTACGAGGTCCGTGAAGATATCTCTGAGGAGGCACAGTATACTCAATCTTTCCTGCTTTTTTATCGCATCAATACAAAACAGGGAGGGCGCGGTGGTCTGATATAGATGGCGCGCCCTCCCTTTCAATTATTATTTCTGATTAAATGTATAGTTTGCAGTCTCAGCCGGGCCCGCATGCTTATGCTGGGACAGCGGCATGACGTGCATATTGCCTCTCTGCTCGTTCTCAGCCCAGTAGATGTCATCTGCCATCTTGGCTTCCGGATTGAATTCAACACCCTCGAAAATGTGCTTCACGAATTCCTTGTATCCCACACGGTCGATTAAATGGCCGCCGTGTAAGTACTCCGGCTTGTAGTCAAGTGCCCATGCAGAGAATTTCTGCCAGTTTGCGAACATGCCAAGAACGACATCCTCGGTTACCCAGTTTAAGAACAGCTTGCCTGCACGAGGATTCTGCTTGCCGGTACGGCCGCCCAGAGTAACCCGGTATAATTGCTTGCCTCTGCTCCATGCGCCGGTCGGGCAGATTAAGGAACATTCCCCACAGCCTACGCAGCAGCATGTATCCTTGTCAATCTTGCCGTTGGCATTTAAGGAGAGAACGCCGGTTGCGTGATGCTCACAGGCATCTACACAGGAACCGCAGCCGATACAGCGGTCAATATCATAAATCTGCTTATGGATACCCATTACGCCGAAATCGTTGAAGTTTGCCTTCACACAGTCGTTTGGACATCCGGCAACAGCAACCTTGATATGGTAGTGGGACGGGAAGATCAGCTTCTCAATCTTTCTTGCCAGCTTGTAGGTATTTACATTACCCTTAATACAGTGTGCGTTTCCGATACAGGACATGATGTTGCGGGCGCCGATGGTCGGGTAGCCTGCGTCATTGGACTCCATATCCACGTTACACATCTCAATATCAACGTCCTTGATATAGTTCTTGATGTATTTGTTTACTTCTTCGATGTTCTCATACTTGATTCCCGGAATGTTTAAGGTCTGTCTTGTTCCCATATGAAAGGTTCCGTTGCCCCATCTCTGGCAGATTTCCTGCACCATGGTTAAATGCTTTGCCTCGATTAAAGCGCCCGGAACACGGAGCTGGAGCATGAACTCTCCCGCAACTTTAGACTGTCTGAAACAGTTAATTCGTACTTTTTTGATATCAATATCGTGATTCATTCCCTATTCGCTCCTTTCCTTAGTCAACCAGATATTTGGCCTGTGTATAGTTGAATACCGGGCCGTCTAAGCAAACGTAAACCTCATCAATACGGCAGTGTCCGCATTTGCCGACAGCACATGACATCTTACGCTCGAAGGATACCCAGATCTTCTCTTCCGGAACGCCGCATTTTACAGCTTCCAGACCGGTGAACTTCATCATTGGCGGCGGTCCTACGATAACGACCTCATAATCGCCGTCAAACTCGGAAAATGGAACCTTGGAAACGAACTCGGTAACAAAGCCTGTGTTCCAGCCGTCCTTGTGGTCCTTATCCAGTGTATAGAATGTGGTGAATTTCTCATTCCACTTTTCTAAGTCATTCTTGAAAATGATACCCTCTTCATTCTTGAAACCGCTGATTAAGGTTACGCTCTTCACATAATCAGGATTGTCATAGAACATGTTTAACATGCTCTTAACTGGAGCCAGACCGGTTCCTCCGGTGATCACTACCATGTGCTTGCCCTGAAACTTCTCTACCGGCCAGCCTTTTCCGTAAGCGCCGCGAAGGAATAAGGTATCGCCAGGCTGCTTCTCGAAAATCTCATCTGTAACTTTACCAACGGAGCGGATTGTGAAATCCATCCAGCCGTCGCCGAAAGAGCTGACAGAGATTGGAGCCTCTCCTACCTTCGGGATAGAGAGCTGTAAGAACTGTCCGTGCTCCGGTCTTATATCGGTTGCAACTTTAAATGTATACTCATGTAAGCTTTCTCTCTTAACTTCAAGAATCTTGCATGCAACAGGTTTTACTATGTTATTCATCTCTTCGTCCACCTCTCCCTATTTATTCTCTTCCGCTGCGATTTCATCGATTGCGTTAGCCATCTTCTTCACAGTAGCAGCGATGGAAATGTACTCTGGACAGCGGTCAATACATCTTCCGCAGCCTACACACATATGGTAATCTTTGAAACGTTCCTTGTAATCATGGAATTTATGAAGCACTTTGAAACGCATTCTGTCTCCGGCTGTATTGCGGAAGCTCATGCCGCCGGCCATATCGGTAAAGCCCTTTACCTGACAGGAAGCGGTTGTTCTCTTTCTCTCGCCTACGTTTCCGTTCTCATTATAGATAATATCGGTGGTGGTGAAGCAGGTACAGGTGCTGCAGGCTACGGTACAGGCACCGCAGGAAACACAGCGCTTGTTGTATTCATTCCACATCGGATGGGATTTTAACTTGGTTAAAACCTCTTTGTTCGGGATCTCCGGAACTTCAACGGTCATCTGGTTCTTCTCGATGTACTCCGGTTTGAAGCCGGTCTCGTTCTTTCCTTCAAAGTAAGGAGCAAACGCCTCATCCTTCACATCCAGGCTTAACTCGCCGTCTCCGAAACGAACTGCCATGGAATAGTCCTCAGACTTGTTGGTTCCCATGCTTACGCAGAAGCAGGTATCCCAGCCTGTTGTACATTCCATCATGACGATTTTAACCTTCTCGTTCATGCGCTTATAGTACATGTCCTCGAAGCCGCCGTTTGTTAAGTAGATCTTCTCCTGATGATGCTGTGCATGGATATCGCACGGTCTCATGAAGATTAAGAGCTTCTTGCTGGTAGCCTTGCTCTCGATGAACTCATCCTCTGTGAAATAGAACAGGGATTCTGTAATCGGGCTTAACACCTCTTTTGCAGGGAAATCTGACTTATCCATGTATTCGATCTCTTCTACCGTGTTGATCCTGTCGTACTTGATCATATCGGTATCAGAATATCTTCCTCTTCCTACAAATCTTTTCGGTGCCCAGATCTCATACTCATCCTGGAGCGCTGCAAAGATCTTGTTCGCTTCTTCAAAGCTTACTTTGTAACCCATTGAATGTATCCTCCTTTTTTTGACTCCTTCAGTCTCATTGGTGTATGATAAAGAAATTCTCAGAAGTTCACTGTGACCCCTGTATCGTATTTCTTTTCATCGATCGTAACGGTAAGCTTATAGGTTCCTTCGATTCCCTCACCGCTGACAGGGAATTCCACCGCTCTCTCATCGTGTTCTAAGAATGTGCCTACGCACATGGCCAGGAACGGACGTTTCGTGGTAGGAACAAAGTAGTGGCGTGTCGGGCTTCCGTTTTCGCCTTCTAAATTCAGCATGACCAGGGTGCCCTTCTCGAAGCTTGCCTTGAATACAAGACGGTCCGCCTCTTTGGCAACCTTTGTCTTATAGGAATCCGGAACCATACCGCCGTCCTCTGCGGGCGCTTCCGTTAAGAACTCCTCTGTCACTCCGATACTGCCCAGAATTTCGCCGCGGCCAAAGGTGATCTCATCGCCTTCGTCGTACAAATGGAGCTTCTCCGCACGGTAATAGTTTGCCGGCAGATGCATCTCGTACAGGACAACGTCGTCCTTAATCTCTACGGTAATGGAACTGAGTTCGGCCGATCCATCGTCGATGGCTGCCGTCATACCCGCACCCGGCATATTCATCCATTCGCCGTTTAACTTGCCGATACCGCCGGAATGAACGAGATAGTGGCCTCTCTCATAGTATTCGCAGTTGCATATGTAACAGGAGAAGAATTCGGCGCCTCTCTCCTTGCCGTACTGCCATACCTGTTCGATGGTCATGTTGTCTGTATCAATATGGTAAATGACACCGCGGGAGAAATTATCTTTTGCTTCCAGATAATGTTCCTTCTCCTTGGAGCGCCAGTGGCCATTGTCAAAGCACATGATATCGCCGTTTGGAAGTACCATGCAGGCATGCTGCTCATACTGCCAGTCGAATTCGTCCCCGATTGGCTTAAAGAAGTATTTCTGCATATCCTCCGGCCATCCCGTCGGATCTCCGATGATCCAGTTCAGCCTGCCAGTCTCAAAATCCCGGTTGATGATGACATCCTGATGGCGTCCGGAAAATGTCAGGGAATTCGTCTTTTTATCGTACCATACCGCATTATTATGGAACCAGTCGTGGGCATCCTGACTTCCGGAACCGCCGGCCGGGTACACAGGAAGCACATCCTGATGATCCCACTCTTTTAAGATCTCACCGGTATTTCTGTCCACCATGACACACACATCCTCTACGGTACCACGGGTCAGATGCTGGGTCAATATTAAAATATCTCCATTTTCCATCTCCCACTCATCGTGGTGATAGCCGCCCGGTATGCGGAATTCCTTATAGATCTTTCCGATCATTCCCATCTCATAGATACCGGTGGTGTGATACGGCGGAGCCACCAGACGGTCAGTTCCCACGAACAGACGGCCGTTGCGGACACGCTTTAAATCGAATGCCAGGTTCAGCGTGTTGTACCAGCGCGCATCCCCCGCATAGTCGTAAGCCGCCGTGTAAGCCGGCGAGGTCGGGCTTACCATCATGACATTGTCTTCCATATACTCCGGCGTTGTCTCGATGGAAGTCGGCTTCTTTAACTGGTCGGAAGCCTTCTCTGTCACAATCTTAACCGTCGCTGTCTCCCCCGTGCTCAGTTCGATGACTACGGTATTCTCATAGTCCTCGTACAGGCCGTAAATCGGAAGAACCATCTTTCTTGCGTCTGATTTCGGACGGTACATATAATCTCCCGCCGCTTCTTTTCCCTTCACCGTGACCTTAGCGAAGGCCGGTTTTTCATTTTCAAACATGACGAGCGCGGTAAGAGGCGCAATCAGATATGGGTTGAGCACGACAAAAGGATTCGCGATGGTATGGCTCTCCTTCTTATACTCCTCCAGAAATCTCGATTCCGCCTCATACTGCTGGTCAATGATATGTTTTACTTCTTTGTATAAAACTCCCATAAACCCTCCTGAAAGCCTGCGAAGGGGGGACGTCTCCAACATCGCGGCCCCCTTCTGCAGTCATAATATGTTCTCCTGTATCTGTTACAGAGTCCGATCCTCTTAGCAGCTGATCGTAACGCCTGTCTCGTACTTCTTGTCATCGATGATCACACGAACATCGTAGGTACCCTTTAAGCCGGCCTTATTAATGTTGGTTCTCGTGTTTCTGTCATCGGAATCAAGGAATGTACCGCAGCACATCGCCAGGAACGGAACCGCCGTCGTGGAGATGAAGTAACGGTGAACCTCTTCGCCCTGCTCTAACAGAAGCATAACCAGCTGGCCCTTTTCGAAACGGGAGAAGAATGTGAAACGGTCAATCTCGTCCTCGATTCTCGCGTTACAGCTCTCCGGAAGCATCTCGCCTGACGGATCTAACGGGATCTCGGTATCGAATTCCTTCGTAACACCCATCTCGCCTAAAATCTGGCCTTTGCCCAGTTCTAAGTTGATGCCGTCGCTGTATAATTTCAGCTTCTCGCCGCGGTAGTAGTTGCCCGGTACGTGTAAATCAAGCATCTTCTTGTTGTCGCAGATCTCAACGGTGATACTCTCCAAACGGCCGCCCTGATCCTTTGCAAACGCGCCCAGCGCCTCGGAAGGATTTCCCTCTGAATCGTATGCGATACCGCCGGAATGAACCATATAGTGTCCTTCGTTGTAGTACTCTACGTTACAGATGTATGGAGAGAAGAACTCAGCTCCTCTGTCCTTGCCGTACTGCCATACCTGCTCGATGGTCATATCGTCGGTATTGATTTTATAACGTACGCCTCTGGAGTAGTTGTCTTTTGCAGCCAGATAGTTCTCTTTATTCTTGGAACCATAGTGATGGTTGTCGAAGCACATAACATCTCCGTCAGGAGTGATCACGCAGGCATGCTGCTCATACTGCCATCCGAAGTTATTGCCGACTGGTTTGAAGAAATACTTCTGCATCTCTTCCGGCCAGCCTTCCGGATCACCGATGATCCAGTTCAGATCTCCGGTCTCATAATCGATGTTTACGATGGAATCAATGTGACGTCCGGAGAAGGTTAAGGAGTTGGTGTTCTTATCGTACCATACGGCATTGTTGTGGAACCAGTCATGGTCAGACCAGCTTCCGGATCTGCTTACCGTCTTCGGATCAAGGAACTTCTTGTAGTCCCAGGTCTTTAAGATCTCGCCTGTGTTGCGGTCGATCAGAACGCACATGTCTTCTACAGTCTCGCTGGTTAAATCGTCTGTCAGGCTTAAGAGATTGCCGTCTTCCATCTCGAACTCATCGTGATGGTAACCGCCCGGGAGACGGAATTCTTTGTAGATCTTGCCGCATGGGCTGATCTCGTATAAACCGGACATGTAATATGGCATCTGGATAACTCTGTGGGAACCCATGATTAAGTTGCCGTTTTTCAGTCTCTTCACGTCGAATACACACGGAACCGTCATATGCCATCTCGCATCACCCGCATAGTCAAATCCGACTGCCAGATCCTCGCCTGCCGGAGATACCAGGATGATGTTGTCCTGTAAATACTCAGGAGTGGTATCCATGGAATAGATGACTTCCTTGCCGTCAAATACGTCCGGCACATCGATGGTGATAATATTGGATTCACCGCGGTAAGCCCGGATCTCAACTCTGTTCTGATAATCGGAATACAGTCCCACGATTGGAAGCACATGCTTCTTTGCCTTCGGGAATGTGTGACTGATATTTCCCTGAGGTGTCTTGCCAAGGACTGTTACGGTAACTGCTGTCTCTTTTTCCGTATTGAAGCATACAACTGCGGATAACGGATTCACCAGATAAGCGTTATACGTTACCAGCGGATTGGCAATGGTATAATTACCTGCCTCAAACTTTGCCAGCATCGCCTGCTCTGCTTCGTACTGTCTGTTAATAATATGATCTTCAAATGAATATTTTACTGACATAATGATACCTCCCCGTATCTGTTCTTTTTCGTCTAGGTTCTGATTAAGATCTTATCTGTGCTCTTCCACCAGCTTGATAATAACCGGCTTCTGCTGTAAACCCTGAAGACGTCCTACTTCCTCGCCTTCTTTTAAAAGAACCAGAGTTGGGTATCCCGTTACGCCGTATTCTGCAGTTAAGTCTTTGTTCTGGTCGAAATCAACCTTTAAAATGGTCAGGTCATCGCCAAATTCCTTCTCCACATCTTTCAATACAAATCCCAACATCTTACATGGTCCACAGGTGGTAGAAAAAAAGTCTGCCAGTACCAGGCCCTTTCCGGCCAGTTCTTTGAATTCTTCGCTGTTTACTTCTTTTAACATAATCTTACATCCTTTCTATCTTTTTGTATTAATTCCACACTGTTTTCCCATTCTAAGCATACTGTCTTCATTTTATTGCAATTTTACAATAAAGTAAAATTCTAATTTTTTATCTAACAATAAAATTACGTTATGGTTAGTCATAAGAAAACAGGTGGTTAGGAATCGCTGTCTCTGCACGCATACTTCGTGCTTCTTAATCCTCTAAATTCTGTACGTAATGGGAAGCCTCCTGGGCTGCGATTGCACCATCCGCGCAGGCTGTGATTACCTGACGTAAATTCTTCGTCACACAGTCGCCAGCTCCGTAGACGCCTTCCACCTTCGTGTGCATCTTCTCGTCAACTTCCACGTATCCAAACTGGTTTAACACGCCTAAATCCTTTAAGAATTCCGTGGTCGGTGTGAGTCCGATATATTCAAACACGCCGTCACAGGAAACCGTATTCTCTTCTCCGGTCTTCGTGGATTTGAAGTGAACGCCGGTAAGCTTTGTATCTCCGGTAAAATCCAGAATATCCTGATATGGATAAACGGTTACGTGATCCATGGCGCGAAGCTTGTCGCAGGCCATGGGATCTGCCGTTAAATCGAACATGGTTACGATGGTCAGTGATTTAACGATACCGGCCAGGAATATGGATTCCTCGACCGCAGAGTTTCCTCCGCCGATTACCACCACGTCTTTATCGCGGTACTGGGCTCCGTCACAGATGGCACACCAGCTGATTCCGTTGCCGCGGAACTTATCTTCGCCCGGGATATCGAGACATCTTGGTCTCGTTCCGGTCGCAAGGATAATGGCCTTTGCCGTAAATTCCTTGTCGTCTTCCTCGCAGAGGACCTTCTTTACTTTTCCCTCATCCAAGATCTCTTTTACCGTGCCGTAATCGAACGCGATATTCTCAAACTGCTGGGTATGTTCAAACATCTGATAGGCCAGCTCCGCTCCGTTGATCGTTCCGACTCCCGGATAATTCTGAATTTCATTTGTATTGATAATCTGTCCGCCCGGGGCCAGCTTGTCGAGAAGCAGAACATTCATGTCCGCTCTCGCCGCGTAGATTGCCGCCGTCATACCGGCAGGACCCGCGCCAACAATAATTACATCATACTGTGCCATGATACATAACTCCTTTCTAAACTTACATTAACAGATTTGCTAACGGGACGCCGACTACAAGGACGATAATCAGCTCCAGGATAACGAATGGAATCGTATACTGGTAAACGTACTTGGTCGGAACCCATTCCTTGTTGCTGTGCAGAATCGCCGCGAACGGGGATGCTGCCGGTGTAATAGCCGCCGATAACAGAACAAAGATGATTAACAGCGTTACGATCGGTGCCGGGTTGGCTCCGGTCTGGATACAATATGTAACGATAACCGGCTGCAGAATCATACCGATTACCAGGCTGTTGCAGAGATTGGTTAAGAGAACCGCCATCGCCATCAAAAGAACGGTGAAGACCATCGGTGACATTCCCTGGAAAATCGGGGAAAGAACAACGCTTAAGAAAGCGGAAACACCGGTATTCTCACTCGTCAGCACGCTTCCCAAAAGGATCGCGGCAACGATGATAAAGTATGCGCCCCAGTTAAAGTTGGTGGCCATAACCTGCGGAATCTCCAAAACGCTCTTTCCGTTGAGACGGATCGCTGCCAGAGCGGCTACCATGAAAAGGGCCAGACCCAGGCTGTTGGAGGAGAGGAACGCCATTCCCGGCAGTGACGGGAAAAGGCTCGGAAGAAGCATGCCCAGAATCAGAATCACAAAGCTGGCGCCAATGATCTTCTGTCTCGGTTCCATAGGCGGAAGCGGATTCTTATTGAGCATCTCCACATCGTAATTCTTTAATTTCGTTACATCCGGGCGAATGACAAACTTCGCAAACAGGATATTGGCCACGATCATAATGAGACCGAGTATAATGGCAACGCCCATGTAAGCCGCATTATTGACTACAATCGGGCCTCCGGGAAGATTTGCCGTAATATTGGTAAAGTTTGTAAGCAGCGCCAGACCATTCTGGGCGAACGGCGCCATCGGGAAGCCGATCAGGGACGCGACAACCACCAGGGTCAACATGACGCGGGGAAGTGCATCTCCCTTCTTATAACCAACCTCCTCAAACACATCATAGAGAACCGGCCAGAACAAGAAGATCGCAGTAAACGGGCTGATAAAACCGCCCAGAAAATAACAGCCGATACAGATTACGAACATCAGAAGCCATGGCTTGCCATTCGTGAATTTTCTTGTTAAAAAGAAACGGCCTATGTAAAGCGTAATCTTATAATAAACAAGACCGCCAGCCATAATCAGCAGGAAAAATACCTGAGCCACAACCGGTGCTCCGAATGCTTCCTTGAGCAGACCTGCCATCGGCATATAATTCGATAAACCGACCATAGCGATGGACATTAAACTCCCCCAAAGCGGATCTACAAAAGTCCAAAGATAAAGTGTTCCGATAAAGATTCCCAATACTTCCATACCAATAGAAGTAACCTCCGGGAGATTCAGCGGGAGGAAACGGAAAAATACCATAATTCCTACACCGATCAGAGAATGAATTAAAAACATTTTTTCTCTCTTACGCTCATTTTGATTCGCCATGTCTTGAAACCCCTTTTCTACCATATTGTTAAAAATATAACAATGAGGGCACAATAAGGCCCGAAAACATACCTTTTATACTTTTCCGGCTCATTTACTCCCATACATTGTTGATTCAATTTTATCATATATCTGCTCATAGAAAAATAACACAGGTTATAAATCTGGTTATTTTGACAAAATTATGATATACTAAATCCGATCTTTTATTACTATCGCAGGGAACGGAGAAAACATGAACGAATCACTCTTAAAAATCATCACAGACAGCGGAACGCGCATCACAATGCCCAAGGACATTGTTCTTAATAAAAAGTATGACAAGTATATATCAAACTATGTCTATTTGCTGGAAGAAGGAATCTGTGCACTCAACAGCATCACGAAGCAGGGGGAAGAAAAAGTATATTTATACTTCCGTCCCAACCGCCTCATCGGCTTTAACCAGTTTGTAGTCAGTGCGGAAAAACTCAACGCCAGTACGCCGGAGTTTTCGGTTGTCACAAAAACCACATGCACCCTTTGCCAGATCCCCTATTCCGCCTTTCAGGAGCTGATCGTAAAGAACCCGGAGTTTAACGCATTTTTTATAGAGACGCTGGCGGACAACTATAACGATGCTTTGATACATTTTCACTTAATGCAGGAGGAATCAGTTGTGGTCCGGCTGTGTCATCTGCTGTTTGAAGTATCACAGCTCAGGGGGGGGAAGCGGGTCGTTCCCCGTTTTTTTACATACGCGGAAATGGCCAAATACCTGGGCTGCCACTCCGTAACCGTGTCACGGATTATGGCAAAGCTGAAGCAGAAGGGGTATGTGACGAAGACGCCGTCTGGAATTGCGATTGAGCAGGAGGAGGCGCTGCAGGAATTGATTAATTCGGAATCCCGCTTTCAGTATTGAAAGCGGGATTCTCTTATAAGTTATATTATTATTTTTTACAAACGGTCTTAATCCAGTTAAAAAGTTCTTCCAGATCATAATCGCCTGCGTGAGGAACTCCCCATGGCAGATGATAGTCCACTAAAAGTCCTTCGTTTCGCAGTCCAGCTGTCAGTATGGCGGAAATCGCAAGGGATGTGTCCCGGTCCGCGGCTCCATGACGGATTCGGAAATACTTTGCTTTCTTTGCAATCGGATCCTGTATGTAATTCATGGGATTCATCTGTCTGATCTGAACTTCGTCCGCCATTTTCCCGGAAACCGCAGAATGTTTTAATGAAAATGATGTAAAATGACGACGCTCTGTGTCAGAAGAACCGAACAATTCATTTTCCGGGGTGGCAAGATGCACATCATCAAAGGCTGGAGCCGTCTTCATTCTCGTCCGGTACTTAATGAAAGAATCCCAGTCCAGCCCCACTGGACGGCCGTTTTCCATTGTCAGCCAGGTCAATGCTTCCAGGTCAGTACCGCATTCTGCCGCACGATCAGCTGACTTAAGAACATACTCTGCAATATATTCCTTAAAGCTCCCGTTTCCGTCTTCCTTAAGGGTAAGCTGTCTCCCGGAATCTCCTACCAGTTTCAGGCTGTTTAAATAAGATGGAAAAAGCAGTTTCTCCATGGCAGATAGTTTCTTCTGCTCTTCCGACATAACACCGCTTTTCTCTCCCCAGTAGTAATCATCGAACCCACAAAATTCCCATTCATATGCCATATCCGCATGTTCCAAATTTGTAATTGGACAGTAACAGGAGGCTGCATACACATCGTCGGTTTCCTCCGCGGCTCCGATCTCTTCTAAATATGGTTCGTAATCCGGGTGATTTCCCGTTGTTCCCAGGAGTGCTGATAAGGCTCCGCCGGCGCTTGTCCCATTGGAGATAATCTTATCCACATCTCCTGGTATTTGGTCCCGGTTATGCTTAAGATAACGGATCGCTGCCTTTAAATCCACAATACAGGCAGGTGCATTTCCAATAAACGCGCCTTTTTCATCCTTCAAGCCACGGCCTCTGGCACCGGGAGAGACTACAACATAACCATTTAAAATGGCATAAAACGACGCGTTGGGCTCTCCACTCCGGTTGGGTCCCGGCGGTTCAGGCAGTCCCGGCATATAACCACCTACCGTATTCGGAAAAAACACAGGCACCTTTTTTAACTGCTCTTTCCCGTCCGCTTCCTCATAGTACCACTCGGGTACAAAAATACTCAGACTTTGATGTTCTCTGTCCACCGGCTTTCCAGCATAGACTATATTCTCAAAGGCGCGGTATTTGATATGCTTATCCAATATGCTGATTTCCCGGATCGTATAATTTTCCTCATGAAACTTAAGTGATATGCTCATTGTATCCTCCTGTCAGTTATAAAGCCAGGAAGATGCTTCCTCCGTATACGTCACATCTCCCGGGAATACGATATAATCATCTTTCGTTCTGACGTTCTCGATCCCTTTACGGAAAACGTAATAATTTGTCTTATTCATAAGAGGATAAATCGGAATATTCTCCATGAAAATAGAAACAAGCTTTGACACTTTTTCATTATCCCCATCTTTTAAAGCTTCGTCCAGTACATTCTGGAATTCATCATCATCCCAAAATCCGCGGATATTCTTATTGCGGTTTACCTGGTTGCCAAAGAAGAACAGAATTGATCCCTTGGTTGTATACTCGTTAATCTGCATGTCCCAGGTGTCCTTCTGGGTCAGAAGTGTATTATAAGAACCTGCGTCAAAAATGCTGATTTCCACTTCAATGCCGATCTGCTGTAAATACGCCTGGATAATCTCCGCTGCCGCTTTATGAGTGCTTACGTCATCGGTAGCAAGTCTGAGTTTTAGCTCTCCAGGCTGGTATCCTGCTTCTGCCAGGCAAGTCTTTGCCTTTTCCTGGTCAAACGCATAAGGATTACTGTTTTCCAGATCATCGCTCCATTCAGGATTATTTGGAGTCACCACAGAACAGGCCGGATGAGCGAAGCCTTTATATACGGCCGCCACAATTGCTGAATTATCAATTGCACATGAAATGGCCTGTCTTAATGATTTGTTACTGCAAACACTTCCTTCAGAACTGTTAAAATAAAGACTGGGTGTGCTGCTGGTTTTCACTTCAAGAACATCATAATCGCTGTTGTTCATCAATCCTTCCAGCTCCGTCAGCGGTGGATCATAGACAAAATCCACATCACCGCTCTCCAGGGAAATAGTTCTCTGAGCTTCTTCCGGAATAAATTTATAAATGATACGGTCCACGTTCCTCTGCTGAATCTCGGTTTGTCCTGCATTCCAGTAGTTCTCATTCTTCTCCAGCACAACTTCCACGCCCGGTGTATAACCTGTCACCTTGTACGGTCCGGTACCTACGGGGGTAGTAATCATCTGGTCTTTACTCTCCTCAAAATCGGCTTTTGATACAATGTCAATTCTCGTAATATCGTTCCAGAACAATACATTCTGCTGCAGAATCGGAATTACCATGGTGTAATCATCCGTGATTTCAATATTATCATAATCGATATTGGTGGTATGGCGCGCAAATTCTGCAGAATCCTTTGCGTATTCAAGGCTGAATTTCACATCTTCTGTGGTTAATTTCTTTCCGGAATGTGTAGTGATATTATCATAAAGCGTAATCTTTAAATGAAGCTCATCGATCCATTCAAAGTCCTTTACGAGCAGAGGGGATACCTCTCCATTATAATCCCACTCGAACAGTCTTTCGTAGTAATTCATGCGCTGTTCCATAAATGCCTGTTGGTTAATGGTGGAAGGCTGTAAGCTGGAAGGATCATTGGTAATCTCCATCACGATTGTAGATTGTCCTTCTTCCTTTGCTCCATTCTGGGCTGTCTCTGCGTTCTTCGTATCCGCAGTTCCAGCCGTTCCCGCAGTTTCACCGTTCCCTCCGCAGCCGGATAGAACACCAGCCGTCATTGCTGCAGCCAGCAGCAGGGATACTATTTTTCTTCTCTTCATAAACTTTTCCTCCTAATTTATCTCTTTTGCCCTAATACAGGAAACAAAATGATTTTCACTCAATTCCGAAAGTTCCTGCGGCTTTTTGCATGCCTCTGCCGCATAGGGACAGCGCGCCATAAAGCGGCAGCCCGGTTTTGGCTCTATGGGAGAAGTAACCTCTCCAGTCAGTTTGACAAAATTTCTCTTTGCATGGATATTGGGTACCGGTATAGCGGATAGCAGTGCCTTAGTAAAGGATGAACCGGATTTCTGAACAGTTCTTTTGTAGCCGCCCGTTCCACCATCTGCCCCAGATACATGACGCAAATCTCATCCGAGATATACCTTACTACAGATAAATCGTGGGTAATAAACACGTAGGTCAGTTTTCGCTCTTCCTGCAAATCCTGCATCAGATTCAAAATCTGTGCCTGGATTGAGACATCCAGTGCCGATACAGGCTCGTCACATACTACAAAATCCGGATTCAGTGCCAGTGCCCTTGCAATCCCAATTCTCTGTCTCCGTCCGCCATCCAGTTCATGAGGATAGGAATTACCCAAACGTTTATCGATTCCCACCGTCTCCATGATCTTTGCTGTCTCAGTCTCAATCTCGGCTGCAGAATAGTGTTCTGCCAGCTGAAGCGGTTCCCGGATTGTTTCAATAGCTGTCATACGCGGATTTAAAGAAGAGAACGGATCCTGGAATATAATCTGCATGTTCTCCCTCAGTTCCCTGAGCTTTCTGGTACTAACCCGGGTAATATCCTCCCCCTTGAAGATGATCTTACCTTCCGTACTTTCCAACAGGTGGATCATGGTTCTGCCCAGTGTCGATTTTCCGCATCCGGACTCTCCAACGATCCCCACTGTCTTCCCCTTTTCTATGGAAAAAGACACATCATCCACCGCATGAAGCAGCCCTCTTGGGGTCTTAAAATACTTTTTTAAATGGTGTACTTCAATAATTTTTTCCATATCATGTGGCCTCCTTCCTTCCGCGGCTGCACCGGGTATAGTGTCCTGGTTCTGTTTCTTTCAGCGGCGGAACCGCTTTTTCACATGCCTCAGAAGCATACGGGCACCGGGTGTGAAACTTGCAGCCTTTTGGAAGCGCCGTCGGATCTGGAACCAGCCCATGAATCGGTGTCAGCCTTGTCTGATCATCGGCAAGGCTCGGCAGGGCGTTAAAAAGCCCCGTAGTATAGGGATGAGCAGGGCGGTCAAAAATATCCTCCGCAGATCCCGTCTCCACAATTTCACCAGCATAGACAATGGCCACCTTATCACACATCTGAGCTACGATTCCCAGATCATGGGTGATCAGAATCATAGCCGTATTCAGCTGCTCTTTCAGTTTCGTCATCATTTCCAGCACCTGTGCCTGTATTGTGACATCGAGGGCCGTCGTGGGTTCGTCGGCAATCAGCAGTTCAGGATTGCATGCCAAAGCCATGGCAATAACGACTCTCTGCTTCATTCCGCCTGAAAACTGATGAGGATACTCTCCATACCGTTCTCCCGGTATCCCCACCATTTCCAGCATTTCCACAGCTCTTTTTATGGACTCCTTACCTTTTAAATTTTCATGGATCTTCACTACCTCGGCAATCTGCTCACCAACGGTGAATACCGGATTCAGTGCAGTCATCGGATCCTGAAAGATCATGGATATCTTCTTTCCTCTGATCTTCCTCACCTCTTTTTCCTTCATGGCCAGCAGATCCTTTTGTCCATACATGATCTTACCGTTTTTAATTTTCGCGGGCGGATCCGGAAGAATGCTCATGATTGCCTTAGCTATCGTTGTCTTTCCTGCGCCGGTTTCCCCCACTAACCCCAGTGTTTCACCTTTATTCACGGTAAACGACACACCATTTACGGCACATACCGTTTCTTCACTCAATACATACCGGACTTCCAAGTCCTCCACGCTTAATAAAGCGCGGTTTTGATGATTCGCCTCCATGGCTATCCTCCTTTATCAGTTTTTCAGTCTCGGATCCAGCGCATCCCTCAATCCATCTCCCAACAGGTTCAATGACAATACTACAATCATGATGGTGATTCCCGGATAAATAATTACGTGGGGATTACTGCGGATATAGCTTCTGCCAGCAGACAGCATGGCTCCCCACTCTGCCTGAGGGGGCTGTACGCCGAGCCCGATAAAGCTCAAACTGGCCGAGGTAAGAATAGCCGTAGCCACACTCATGGTTGCCTGGACAATGATAGGGGAAATCGCATTTGGAAGGACGTGCTTAAAAATGATCCTCCGCTCTCTCGCATTAATAGAACGGGCCGCCTCCACGTATTCCATACCCTGAACATTTAGACACGACGCCCTCGTCATTCGCGTAAATCCGGGTATCTGGGAAATTGTCAAAGCCAGAATACAATTCATATATCCGGGCCCGAGCGTGGCGGATATTGCAATGGCCAGTAAAATAGCAGGTACCGCCTGAAGCACGTCCAGAAGACGCATAATCACCATATCCACCTTTCCACCATAGTATCCGGACACAGCGCCCAGAATCACTCCCAGCGCGGCGGCCAGCGCCACAGAAATAAGTCCCAAAGTCAGAGAATTTCTGCCTCCGTAGATCAATCTGCTTAACATATCACGTCCTAAATTGTCTGTTCCCAGCCAGTGTTCTCTGCTGGGTCCAGCCAGTGTATTGAATAAATCCTGTTCTTCATATCCATATGGAGCGGCGATCGGCGCGAAAACCGCCAGAAGAGCGGTTATGATAAGAACGATCAGTCCGGCGACAGCCAGCTTATTTTTTGCCAGACGCTTCCATGTCATAAAGAACATACTCTCTTTTTTCTTCATCGTATCCATCGTCTACTCCTTATTTTACAGTTTTTGCCGTCTTATAACGCGCCTTGATTCTTGGGTCAATGTATGCGTATAATATATCTACAGCCAGCATGACCAGGCTGAATGTAAGGGCGATATATAGGACACTCCCCTGGATTACCGGATAATCTCTCTGATTGATCGCCGTAACCATATACATTCCCAGACCTGGTATGGAGAAAACCGTCTCCGTCACAACAACTCCCCCCATCAGCCAGCTGAGAGTTCCTCCCGCCGCTGTAACCACAGGAATCAGAGCATTTCTCAACGCATGGACATAGGTAACCTTAAACTTTGACACGCCCTTTGCTTTGGCAGTAACGATATAATCCTGCCGGATTACCTCCAGCATACTGGAACGCGTCTGTCTCGCAAGACCGCCCGCAGCTCCTATCGCCAGAGATATGCAGGGAAGCAGGGATTCCTTAAACGTTCCCCAGCCGCTTGAAGGAAGCCAGCCAAGTTTCAGGGCAAAGACAATTGACAGTACAAGTCCAATCCAGAAACCCGGCATGGAGGCTCCCACCAGAGCCGCAACCATGGAGGCATTGTCCACCCAGGTATTCTGGTGTGTGGCAGCCAGTACCCCCATTACCGTGCCAAATAACACTGCGATAATGGTGCTCTCAACCGCAATAGCAAAGGATACTTTAAACCGTGCAACAATCTCCGTTGACACCTCTTTTTTATTTACATATGAAACGCCAAGACTTCTGTCTACCAGAAGCTGCTTTAAGTAATTGCCATACCGGACCAGATATGGATCATCCAGCCCCCACTCATCCCTTAACTCCTGTACTTCTTCTTCCGTAGCTTCCGCCCCCAGAAGATTTCTGGCCGGATCGCCATTTGCAAAATAGAGCAGGGTGAAAATCAACAGTGTTACTCCGAACATAACCGGAATCATCATCAAAATCCGCTTTCCTATGTACTTAATCATAATTCCTTCTCCACGTCTCCCTTTCTTTTTTTTCTGATAATAAACGTGCCAGTCCCATTTTCGACTATACTCCTTTTCCTCCCTTCCCCGCGCCTCCCCATAATATTATGCACTTTTATCATTCTTTTCTTTTTTCCGTCCGCGTTATCTTGTGTATTTAAGATAATCAAGACTGGTTAGAAGCGGTTTGCTTGTCTGTTTTTACTGATTATACGCTACCATTCCTATAAGTGTCCAATACCCGTTTTCAATTTGTATATAAAATGTATTTTATAATAATGATATAAAACCATTGAGAATTAATTACTTGACGTGTCGCCTCATCCTGATTAAGATAAATATAAATTTCATATTTCACAGGAGGAGGAGTACCATGCCATTCCAACACAAAAAAGCACTGCAAAACTACGTTCCCAAGCAGATACCCGCAGAGAACAAAAAAGGTTATAAAACTGAATATATCTATCAGGGAGACTGGTATGTCTGGGACTGCGAACCTAAAAAGCTCCGTTTCTTCCGGATTTGTTCTCTGACCACTGCTGGCCTCATTGCCGGCTTCTTCCTTGCCGGAGCGCTTCAGCGGACGTTCTGCAATACCATTTCTTTCGTGGCAGTACCTTCGCTCCTTTCCATTGTGGCACTCATGCTGGGAACATATGGGCTGTTTTCCCCCCTTTTACGTGTTCCCAGGCTTCCTGAGTACGATTTTCGTTCCATGCATTTAATGGTACAGGCCGGATTCGCGGCCTATACCATCTTAATTTTCATTGCAGCGGCAGCCTGCTTCTCCTCTATTGCCTCTGGACGCTGGACCTCCGTCAGTCGTGAACTTTTTACTGCCCTCTGTTACCTGACCTGCGGTATGCTGTCGCTCACAATTTCCCTCCGCTTTCGCAGACTTCCCTGTCATCTGGCGGATGGGGGGCGCAGTAACTGAGGGCACCTTACACTTTCAAAAATGCGGCTGCATCCGCCGACAGTCCCGGCAGATGCAGCCGCATTTTTGATTCATACATTTCCGATGCTATTCTTCTGTTTCTCCAGACCAATAATTATTTCCGGCACTGCCGCCCGCCTCTAATTTATCTTTCACATAGCTTAAGAATTTTCTGTTCGTCTCGGAATTTAAAGTCATGTCCGACCAATAAAGTTTTGATGCCGTTTCCTTCAGAATTCCTGCCTCCGGTATCAGTACAATATTCTCGCACTGTTCATAAACTTCCTTCCAGGAGTTCGGGATAAATCCAAAGACATTTCCCTGGGAAATATAACGCAGCTTATAAAATGCGTCATTGGTCACAAAGGCACATTTCGGGATAAAGCCGCTCATCACGCATGCCTTATATTCGCTTTCATAACCTCCATCCTCGTCTTTTAAAAAACAGAATTTCTCGTCCTTTAACTCTTCAAATGAGATAGATTCTTTCTTTGCCAACGGATGATTCTTAGGAACAATAACGTAATCATACCGTGAATCAATAGTCAGTTCATGGTTAAACATCGGAATCCCCTCGTAGGCCAGACCGATAATAAAATCGAAGGCTGAGTAGGCGAAAGGTTCGCCCATGGTGCTGCCGTGCACATTGAAGCCGATCCCCGGATTCTCCGCTGAAAAACTGCCGATCAGGGAAAACAGTTTCTCATTGTAATTCATAAAGCCAATATTGATCCTCTCCATCAAGGCTTTTTCATTGGTTGGAACCTTGCATTCGTTAACCAGATTTAAAATCTGCCTCGTCATGTTAAGAAAATACTTCCCATAGCTGTTCAACACAATTTTCCTTCCATTGCGGTCAAACAGCTTTACTCCCAGTTCCTTTTCCAGACGTATGATACAACTGCTCAAGGATGGCTGGGAAACGTGCAGTTCTTCCGCCGCCTTAGACATGCTTTGATACTTCGCTATCCGTTCAAAATACTGAAGCTGCAGTAATTCCATCTCATCTCCCCCTTAGTTTTCATTCATTTCACGATTCTTTTATTATATCACTGCAGTGTTTTTTTATCGAGTATAATTTTCATTTTATATGGTAATTGACTTTCCGTATTGGACAGATGGGAATTCCGGTTTTTATAATAGAGGTATCAAAAACTAAGGAGGGTTATATGTCTGATATGATTGAAATGAACAAACCCCTGGAATGTGATGTCCTCGTGGCAGGCGGCGGTGTCGCCGGACTTATGGCGGCCATTGCCGCAGCAGAGGAAGGGGCTAAGGTAATCGTGGCAGAGAAGGCCAATTCCAAAAGAAGCGGCTCCGGCGCTACCGGAAACGATCATTTTCTCTGTTATATTCCGGCAGTCCATGGGGATGATCCGTCTGAATTTATCCGGGAGATGGAGGAGTCACAGATCGGCGGAAATAATGATATGGATCTCGTCCGACGATACGTAGCGGAATCCTTTAACCGGGTAAAGGACTGGGACAGCTGGGGCGTGGGAATGCGGGAGCACGGCGACTGGGAATTCAACGGCCACGCAAAGCCTGGTCATCTGCGGGTATGGCTGAAATACGCAGGCAGGGAACAGAAGCCGATATTTACCCGTGAAGCTATAAAGCGGGGGGTAACGATATTAAATCACCATCCGTTTGCTGATGTGATCACAGACGGGCATAACCGGGTTGCTGGAGGCATCTGTATCGATATCACGGGAGAGGTACCCAAAATGCAGGTAATACGGGCGAAGAGCGTGGTTCTCGCCACCGGCAGCGTAAACCGGCTTTTCGGTTCTAAAACCATGGGTTGGATGTTTAATAACGCCGGCTGCCCTTCTGATGTCTGTACCGGCAGAGCCGCCGCTTACCGTGCCGGTGCCAGGCTCGTTAATCTGGACCGTACGGGTACAGGAGCTGGCTGCAAGTATTTTAACCGCGGCGGTAAAGCCACATGGCTCGGTGTATATAGTGACATCTCGGGAAAACCATTAGGCCCCTTCGTCACAAAGCCGTCAAAAGAATACGGCGATCTGGCTGGTGATATCTGGCATGACATGTTTTCTATCAAACGCAGTCAGGGTGAACCCGTATTCATGAACTGCTCTGAATGTACAGATGAACAGCTGGATTATATGCTTTGGGGATTAAGCAACGAGGGAAATGTCGGAACACTGGACCATCTGGCTTCGGAGGGCTTTGATTTTCGAAAGCATATGGTCGAATTCGACTGCAAAGATGGCGGAAACATCGGCGGCGGCATTGATATCTCTGTCGATGCCCAGTGCACGGTGGACGGTCTCTTCGCCGCCGGAGATGAAACGGGAAATTTCCGTGCCGATATGGGAGGAGCAGCCACTTATGGTCATATCGCAGGGGTCAGCGCAGCCTGCTACAGTCGTGGGCAGACACTGATTCCTGCCGAAGAGATGGAAATTGTAACTGCCCGTGCACACCATTACAGTGAAATCATTTCCAGGGACACTGATACGGCAACTCCCGACTGGAGGGAAATCAATGTGGCCATCCAACAGGTAATGACCGATTACTGTGGCCCTGAGGTGAGAAGCGAGCATATTCTCACCACAGGACTCAGCCATTTAAAGCGGCTTCAGGCGAAAGCGGCCACGGTTCACTGTGCAGACAGCCATGAATTCATGCGCTGTCTGGAAGCAGAAGATCTGGCACTGCTGGGTGAACTCGCTTTTGTCAGTGCTCTGGAACGCAAAGAAACCCGCGGCAAACACAACCGCGTCGATTACCCATTCACTAATCCGCTGTTAAACAACAAGTTCGTGACTGTCGAAAAGGTGAACGGTGTTCCCTCCACCGGCTGGCGCGATAAGCATAAATAGAAAGCGAGGTGCGGATAATGCCGCCAATTATAGATAAGAATAAATGCATCGGCTGTCATACATGTGTTGATATTTGTCCCGTAGATGTCTATGGGCAGAAGCAGACGAAAAAGCAGCCCCCTGTGATCCAATATCCCGATGAGTGCTGGCATTGTAATGCCTGTGTCTTTGACTGTCCGGTAAAAGCGATATCTCTGCGGATACCGGCACCTGCATCCATAGTCTTTGTAGATGCGCCGAAGAAAGAATCCTGATCAGGAAACTTGATTGTCTGAACAAAAAAGGTACCATTCGGAGTCTGTCACGGATGGCACCTTTTTTATTGTCCTTTATTTATAAAACCTTACTCAAAAATCCCTTAAGCCTGTCATTTTTCGGATGTTCGAAGAATTCCTTCGGCTCGTTCTCCTCCAGGAAGTATCCGCCATCCATGAACATAACGCGGGTCGCAACTTCTCTGGCGAAGCCCATCTCATGGGTAACCACCACCATGGTCATCTTCTCTTCGGCCAGATCCCTCATAACATTCAGTACTTCACCGACCATCTCAGGATCCAGAGCTGACGTCGGTTCATCAAACAGCATCACGTCCGGGTTCATACAGAGCGCGCGGACAATGGCAATTCTCTGCTTCTGTCCGCCCGAAAGCTGATTCGGATACGCAGACGCCCTGTCGGCTAAGCCTACCTTTTCAAGCAGGGTCATGGCTTGGGCCTGAGCCTCTTCTTCGCTTCGTCCCTGGAGTTTTACAGGGGCCAGCGTTAAATTCTTTAAGATTGTCATGTGGGGGAACAGATTAAACTGCTGGAACACCATCCCCATCTTCTGGCGGTGGCGGTCGATATCTGTCTTCTTATCCGTAATATCAGTTCCCTCGAACAGAATATGGCCAGAGGTCGGCTCCTCCAGTCTGTTTAAACAGCGGAGAAACGTGCTCTTACCGGAACCGGAGGGTCCGATCACACAGACAACATCACCCTTATAGATGTCGACTGTAATATCCTTTAAGACCTCTATACTCCCGAATTTCTTGCCTAAGTTCTGTACCTGAATCAGAGGCTCATCCATACCTCCCGCCGAACGTACGCGAGTGGTGCTTTCCATATTTACTCTAGTGCTCACTTCTGCTCAGCCTCCTCTCCAGTAATTTTACAAGGTAGGAAAATATCATGACCATAACAAGATAAATAAGAGCCACAGCGATGAGCGGCATGAACGCGGAATACGTCCGGCTCTTGATGATATCGCCGCCCTTGGTTAAATCCTGCAGGCCGATGTAACCGGCTACGGAAGTTTCTTTTAAGAGCACGATAAACTCATTGGCCAGCGTCGGAACCACATTCTTGAAGGCCTGCGGCATGATGATATACCACATGGTCTGTGCGTAGTTGAAGCCCAGGCTCCGCCCGGCTTCAAACTGGCCTCTCTCGATGGAGCTGATACCGCTTCGGAAAATTTCAGCCACGTAGGCTCCCGAGTTGATACCGAAGGCCAGGATTGCCGTAGTTACCATACCCGGATTAATCGCAACAAAGATAACAAAATACACGATCATCAGCTGAACAACCACCGGTGTTCCGCGGATTACGGTCAGATACACGGTACAGACTGCATTTAAAATCTTCAGCTTATGGGTATTCTCATAAGTAGACCGGATAATAGCAACCAGAAAGCCCAGAACGATTCCGATGAGAACCGCAAAAAATGTAATTTTCAGGGTATTCTGGAGACCGTCCGTAATGTATTTCCAACGGTTGTCTTCGATAAAGTTAAAATAAAAGTCAGCGACTAATTTTTCCCACATGGCACTCTTCCTTTATATTATTCTGCGGTAATATACTTATCCACGATCTTCTGTAACTCGCCGGATTCCTTCAATTCTTTGATAGCGGCATTCATCTTGTCAAGCAGCTCCGTGTTGCCCTTCTTTATGGCAATTGCATACTCTTCCTCGGTAAATGCTTCATCCAGGATCTTTAAGCCTTCATTCTCCTTAACGAATACTTTTGCAGGCTCACGGTCAATGATCACTGCGTCCAGCTTATCCTGGGTTAATGCCATAACGGCTTCCATACCCTTGTTAAATCTCTGAACCTCAGCATTCTCGACATCATCCGCATAAATATCACCGGTTGTTCCGGTCTGTACGCCGATCTTCTTGCCTGTTAAATCAGCCGGCGCGGCGATCGCACTGCCTTCCTTCACGATAATCACCTGTGCCGCCTCTGCATATGTTTCTGTAAAATCTACATTTCTTAAACGTTCTTCATTTACGGTCATACCTGCTGCCGCGAAATCAGCTTTACCGGACTGGATAGCCGGAATCAGGGAATCGAAAGCCATATCCTGAATCTCCAGTTCCATACCCATCTGATCGGCAATCGCTCTTGCAATATCAGCGTCGATACCGACGATGGTATTATTCTCATGGTACTCATATGGCGGGAACTCGGCGTTCGTTACCATAACGATCTTGCCGCCGGCGCCTTCTGTTTCCTCTGCTGCGCTTGTATCAGCTGCGGTGTCTGCTGCTGTATCTGTGGATCCTGCTGCTGTATCTGCTGTTGTTGTCTCTGCTGCTGCAGCTGTTGTCTCTGCAGTGGAATTTGAGCTTCCGCATGCGGTCAGTGCTGCGGCCATGCATACGGCTGCTACCAGTACTAATACGTTCTTTTTCATAATGAATCCTCCTCATATATGCACTTTTTCTGCATAATTATAGAAATAAGTATCAGTTATACATTATATAGCATTTTTGAAATTATTCAAGTGTTATTTTATCTGGTTTAGCACTGATTTATCCTCTCTGAAGTTAAAAATCACAATAATAGAATAAGCTGTTTCAAAGACGATGTTTCGGACAGCCCCTAATATGACATGTACTTAATGATCCAGCCATTCACCCGCCACCAGCCGCTTTTCCGCCGCTTCTTTCCTGCTTGTCCCGGCGTTTATTTTCATACATTCTGTCGTCTGCAAGTCTCATAAGTTCTTCCATATCCCTGCATTCTCCGCTGTATGCAATACCGTAACTCACCCAGAGTTCAAACGGATATTCCGAAGAATTGGAAAGCTCTTTTAATGCCCACTGGGCATTTTTTATGCCGGCTCTGACCCGTTCGATTCCATCTTCCGCCGTCATCAGTAAAAATTCATCACCGCCGTACCGGCTGACAATATCATCCGCTCCCGCCGCTTCCTCCAGGGCATGCGCAACCGCCGCAAGATACCGGTCTCCTGCATCGTGTCCCAGATTATCATTCACCGGCTTTAAATTATTCAAATCAGCAAAGCATATATAAAAAGGAATTTCGTTTTCATAATGGTACAGCATGGCCTTTCTGGCCACTTCACGGCTTTGACAGCCTGTCAGGACATCATGGAACGCTAACTGCTCCAATTTCTGTTCCAGAATTTTATGTGAAATCAGCTCTTTTCTGACCGAATAACTCTGCCTTTCAAAATGCTGAAGCTCCGTCAGGGTATGTATATGGCTAATTCCAATATAGTATCCAATTAACACGCAGATACCCGACTTCATTCCCCAAAGCTTTATGATCGGTTCATTGCTCGGAGTAAAATAAATCAGTAAGTTTAAGTCCAGATAGATAAACAGAGAAAGTACAAGGCATAAAGAGAAGATAAGGTTCACCGGTTTGTCCGGATTCTCCTCTTTTTCCGCCCAGTCATGAAACTTATGCTGAAGCCCCCAAAAGCCCAATCCGGCCAGAACAAAACCGGCTGCAATGGGGTACGGCTTCAAACTGGCTATACTGCTGCTGATTCTGGAATCAAAGGCCGCCAGAGACTGATTTACAAGCAGGGCAGTTCCCGACCTTGTAATAAAATTGAATGCCAGACCAATCATAGCCCCCTGGATTCCGCAGAAAAGGCTCATAGTCCACGGCACCCGGTACAGCAGCGCAATTTCCAGAACCAGAAACACTGCAAAAATCGTCCAGTTGATAATCAGATAAAACCGCAGCTGGGAGATCAGCATAAATACTTCGTAGTTGATAATAAAAGTCACAACACTGCGCTTCCATTTTGGAAGCTTCTTTCCGGTCAGATAATCGATGTAGGCAAACATATGGTGATTGTATATGTAATAGCATACAGCCACAAACATGGTATAATAACCCTTCCAGGACAGTACAAGACTCATTTATACATTCCCCCTTTTAAACTGCATTTTGTTAACATACATCCGCCGGTCGCTTTCCCGAAGCAGTTCTTCTAAATCAAAAGGCACTTTATGAGGAGCAGACACTACCCCATAACTGAAAGACGGTCTGTAGCCTTCCCTGCCGGCGGTTCCAAGCAGTTCATTTACCTTCTTAAGCATGGATTCCAACCCTTCTTTTTCCGAGCTGTTAGAAACAATCATAAATTCATCACCGCCGATCCGGGAAAGAATATCACTTTTATTTAAGCTTTCATTCAGGCTGTCAGCGATCAATTTCAAGTATCTGTCCCCCTCCTGATGGCCAAGAGTATCATTTACCTTTTTCAGTCCGTTCACATCGATATAGGCGACCGTTACCTCCAGCCCGTCCTTTTGCATGGATTCCAGCATTTCCATTGCATATCTTCTGGTAAATGCTCCGGTCAGGCCATCTATATAGGCCAGCTTCTGTAAAATCATCTGACGCTTCACATGCTCGGCCCGTTCCTCCTCCAGCCGGTAATATTCTGCTTCATAATGGGCCTTTTCAATAATTCTATGGGTATGGGCCAGAAAAAGAATAAACTGGATCATCAGGAGAATGCAGCTTCCAATTAAAAAGACGGACAACAGAGAGTAAGGCAGTACAAAGACACAGGAAGTGCTGTCAAATATCAGATATCCAAGTGCATACCATTCAAAAAAATCAGTTGGTTAAACCGCTTTTCATCACTGGTTAAAAGTGTGATCCAGTCTGTAAAAATCTTTTTTTTCCACAGCATATTCATTAAATGAATCATAATCAATGTAATACACAAAGTAATTACACAGTATGTATTACTGAGATAGACGTCTCTTAACATGGACCCGGTCACCAATGATACGGCCGCCATGCTGATCAGGTTAACAGCAATGAAGCAAACGCTGAAAAAATTCATCCAGAAAAAAAGATTCAGCCTGCTTCTCTTTCCAATTGACCAGAATGTCATTCCGTAGCCGCAGAATATCAAGAGATATACGATAAATAATGGCAAATGAATGTACCAGCCTGAAAACAAAATTCCCGCTTTTACAAAGGCTCTTATCATATATTCCACTTTTGTTCCCGTCTCACCTTCCCCGATCCCCGGCAGCTGATCGATCCTGAGTTCATTCATATAAAGAAGAAAAATGATTACGATCCAAAGCAGTGCCTCTCCGTACTTCATCTGCCACTTATCCCCCTTTTGCTTATTGTACAGCTATTTAATATTTTTCTTTTATTGTACCAAATAATATTCATTCTGTCTCACAGTAAAAAAACTTCTTTTCCGGCTGAAACATGGTGTTGTTCACAGTTAAATTCTGAGAGGGATTGTCTGTGAATGCAGAAAAGAGGGCAAAACACCCGAAATGATCTTCCGGCTGTCCTGCCCTCTCTGCTTAATTACCTGAAACAGGTATTTTTCACCCTTTTCATCGTTCCTCTGCCGCTATCTCGATTCTCTGGTCCGGCTTTAATACCGTATGAACCCTTACCGCCCGTTTCCCCAGAAATTCCACTTCCTCAAACTCCGCGTTTATCCCACGATCCGTAAACTCCGGTAATCCTTCCGTTACCAGGGTTAACACCAGGTTCACCTCATAATCCACGCGGCTGGTCACTGACGCAGTCACTCTGCCCTCTGATTTCTGATACGTAAAATCGAACTCGCCGCTTCCTGTCCTTGCATGCTTCCATTCGAAACCGCTTCCCGGAGAAAATGGTTTGAAATTCAGCGTCTTTGACGGTGCGTCGTAACGGACTCCGAGAATCTGTGTCATAAACAGACTGGCAAATACTCCGGCTGCCCAGCCGCATTTTCCGCAGCAGTTCAGCCTGACAACGTCGCCGGTCTTCGTATCGCATCGGTACGGCCACCACCACCAGGAACCATCCAGATCACAGAGACGTTTTAGCTCCGTCATAAATCCCCGCTCCCCATTCATGGTCTCCTCGTCCACAACGCCTGAGAATGCAGTCGTGTATCCCGGGAAGGTCGCACCAGACTCATGGCCCCATTTGATGCCGCGGCACTCTGTGCCGTAGGTCGGATTCTCTTCACTGGAGGAAAATCTGGCATAATTTCTCACCACCGGATCGTCATACGTCTTATAGCCGTAAAACGGAATCAGCGTCGTGTCAGACTCTTCTCCGTCGTGCATCATCAGGTTTATTGTGTCCCCATTTATAATATCAGGATAAAACGTGAGAGCCTGGTCCACATACTTTTTTTCATACTCTGATATCGGATAATTTTTCTGAGTATCCCGGGTCAGGCCGCCGATTCCCTCCAGATACTGAGGACCGAATCTGCCCTCTGTCACCATATAGGTCTCAATGGCTTCTTTAATATTACGGGAAATCATCCCATACTTTTTCTGTTTCTCCTGATCTCCAAACACCTCTCCCATGAAACGGGCCATGCCGTCAAAAGCTTTCCACGCACAGATATTGGAGCCGGTATGGTATTTTCCCAAAGCGAGCGCATCTGAAATCCACACCGTCGGAAACAGCCACACATCTCCCTCTTTTAAAGCAAGCACCTCCTCCAGTATCTCTTCGAAAGCGTCCGCCACCTCCCGGTGGGTCAGGAAAAACTCTCTGTCTGCCGTCGCCTCATAATACAAAACTCCCATGAGAACAGCGGTCAGGGAATTACTCAGCGAGTGGGCCACTCCCCCCTGGTACTTTGATCCCTCCGGACGGATTCCATGCTCCAAAAACCACAGACAGGCCTGACGGAAAAAGTCAGGATTCAGCATGCTGAGAGGAAGGCAGGAATAGTACATGTCTTTCATCCAGATCTGCCTCGTAGCCGGAAATGTGCCCCAGTTGGAACCGCAGATTTCACCGTCCCTGTCCATACCGACAGCCGAGATCCCCTGATATACGGCACGCTCAAAGATAGCTGCTGTCAGAGGATCCGCATCCATTGTAAGATTTCCCAGCATTCCACGGAAGTAGGCCAGGGTCTCATTGAGCCAGTGAAGCGTCCCCGCCGCTTCGATCACTTTTACCGCATCAGTCTCGCCAGGCGCATAGATAACCATAGGTAACCACTGGCCGCAGCCCTTTTTCAAATGAAATGGAACGCATTTTGCTTTCTTCCCGCATTCCACCATCGTTTCACATTCCACCATCTTCCCGCTGGCATCGGGAATCGTAAAATAATCGCTGTCCGGGGAAAATTCGGGCGGTATCACGGTCCCGCTCACGTCGCCCTCCGTCGTGTTTTCCAGATACAGACCGTATATCAGAGCCCGCGGACGAGTTTTTCCGTCTGCGGAAACAGGCGCGTATGCCAGCACCGTGGCGGTGAGACTGGGGTGGGTAAATACTGCTCTCGGGAACAGATTTTCTGCCAGATCCGACTGGCACGGCAGGGAACCACTGCAGAGAGAGACCGCTTCTCCCTCTATGGTCATTCCAAAGCAGAACGGGCCTGCCTGGCCGAAGTCTTTGGAGACCCATACTCCCGGGATATCATCACAGGTATAACAGCCCCGGTAAAAGGTCACAGTCTTCAGCGTTCCAAACTCGTCTGTATTTGCCAGAACCTTGTTATTGGATATGTCATAGGAAAAAGTCTCGTCCGGCAGCTTCTTCGCATAATAGCTTTCCCGGTTGCCGCATTCATACTTCCCATCCTTCACAGCGACAGAAAAAAAAGGATTGACGGGTGCATGAACCATATCTTTGATCGTTGTCATCATCTTTATCTCCTCCAAAATAGTGATCGCGCTTATTTTCTCAGCCCTTGACGCCCGACATGGTGATACCCTCGATCAGATACCGCTGTCCGACGATAAATACCAGAATAACAGGAATCAGCACGAGGCAGGCTGCCGCCATCATTAAGTGCCACTCCGAGCGGTAGGAGCCGGTAAAGAGCTGAAGCCCCAGGGCTACCGTATACTTTGCCTCATCGTTTAAATAGACCAGAGGCCCTAAAAAATCGTTCCATGTGTTCATAAAGGTAAAGAGTCCTACCACAGCCAGGGATGGCTTTGTGATCGGCAGTATAATTCTTGTAAATATCTGAAAATGGTTTGCACCATCCAAATACGCCGCCTCATCGAAATCTTTTGGAATCGTCATATAGAACTGACGCAGCAGAAAGATGTAGAATGCACCGCCGCCAAACCAGGCCGGGGCAATGAGCGGTACAAAGCTGTTGGTAAATCCGATGGCTCTCCACATCAGAAAGGTGGGAATCAGAGTCACAGCGAACGGCAGCATCATGCTCCCCATGATGCATGCAAATACCACATTTCTGCCTTTCCACTTAATTCTGGCCAGTCCGTAGGCGCAGACCGAGCTTGTAAGCATGGATCCGGCCACAACCAGAGCTGCAATGAAAAGAGAGTTTCTATAATAGGTAAAAAACGGCAGAACCTCAAATACTTTCCTGTAGTTCGACCACATCATCTTATCCGGAACCCATTTCACCGGCACCATAAAAATTTCTACGGGAGTCATGAGAGAGCTTCTCACCATCCAGACCAGAGGGACGATGCAGAAGAGGCTGCCAGCCACCAGCACGGCATATGTAATCACCTTTCCGACTGTTTTCTTCATTTTTGCACTCAACATCATTCACCTCCGTAGTAGACCCATCTGTTCTGAAACTTGAACAGAATTGCGGTCAGTATCATAATGATCACGAAAAGAATCCAGGCGATGGCGCAGGAATTGCCCATTCGCATAAACTGGAAGGACTCCCGGTATAAGTAGTACACATAAAAGAGGCTGGCATTATTGGGACCGCCCTGCGTCATAACGTAAGACTGTGTAAAAATCTGAAATCCATTGATAAAGCCCATCACCACGTTGTAAAAAATAGTAGGGGTCATGATGGGAACAATAACGTGGAACATCTTCGCCAGAACGCCGCCGCCGTCGATTTCCACGGCTTCTATCAGCTGCCTCGGCACGTCCTGCATACCGGCTAGAAAAATCACCATGGTGGAGCCCGTTGTCCATAAATTGACAAACACCAGTGTAGGCAGAACTGTAGATTCTGAGGACAGCCACTTATTCGGCGGCATCCCCACCGCCTTTAGCAGGCTGTTGGCAAGGCCCACATCCGGATTAAATATCCACATCCAGATCGCGCCCATGGCTACAATGGGAATGATGGACGGCAGATAAAAAAGTGTTCTGAAAAGTCCCTTTCCCTTCACGCTTTTATTTAAAAGAGATGCAATCAAAAAGGCAAATACGATCGATGTCGGAACGGAAAGGACTACGTAGATGACTGTCACGGTCAGTGATTTGTAAAAGTAGGGATCCTGTCCGGCAAACAGCCGCACGTAATTATCCAGCCCGACAAAATGGCTCTCCTTTACAATGCTGTAGTTGGAAAAACTCATGATAAAGCTGATTATCATCGGAATTGCGGCAAAAAAAAGAAAGCCCAGGATACAGGGAAGGCAGAAGAGAAAGCCAGCCACGTTTTCACGTTTTTCCCTGTGGGTCATCTTGATTTTTCCTTTCATTATGATACCTCCTGTCTCCGGCCGGACTGCTCCGCCGGTATGGCGGGCCGCCCGATTCCAAACGGCGGCCCGCATGCCCGGATTGCCGCAGCCTCTGTATTCTGCGCGGCAATCCTTTACTATACTGAGATTTCATCAGGAACGGTTTCCGGAGTACGTACCGTCAACCAGCGGATCTACGCTCGTCTTGATCTCAGTCATCGCCTCCTCGGCTGTCTTATCTCCCGCCCATACCTGCTGCAGGGCCGCCTTCACCATCGTATCAATCTCATTGAAATTCTTTACGTCGATTTCTGTCGCAATTACCTGATGATCGTAGGTGGACTGGACAACGGCATCCTTAAATCCTTCCGGACGCGCCGGGAACTCCTCAGAAGCCCAGAAATCAAGTTTTTCGTCGTTGGTATAATATTCCTTGTGGACAGGAAGCCAGATGCTTCTGAACATTTCCGTAATCTCCGCAGAACTTTCCGGATTGGTGATCCATTGATAGAGCTTCAGCGTTTCCTCCAGATGCTCCGTCGCCTTGAAGATGATCAGAGAACCGCCGTCAAAAAACGTGGTGTAATTCTTGTCAATCGGGAGCACACCTACACCCCAGTTGATGCCTGCCTCCGCCAGATCCAGATGGTTCCAGCTGCCGTCAATGTACATGGCCGCCTGCCTGGAGGCCAGCGCGGTTGCGGCTGCGGGCATACTGTTGGACTGGATTGCAGTCGGAGCCACGTGATATACATTGATCAGGTCTGCAAAGTTCTGGATTACCTCCGCTGCCTTCGGATCATTTAAGCCGAATTCTGTCATGTCTTCATTCAAATAAGCGCCGCCGTTGGAGTAGATAAACGGCATATACACATTCCAGTTCGGTGCGAACATTACGCCGTACTGAGTGATGTTATTGGCGTCGAATGCCGGATCTTTGGCATTACGTCCGGCGGAATCCAGCGTCAGCTCCTGGGCTTTCTCCACAAATTCCTGCCACGACCACGCGTCCTCCACCTTCGTTGGCGGTGTATCAATACCGGCGTCTTTGAACAGATCCTCATTGTACATCAGAGACAGGGTGACATTTGCCATAATGGGGCCGGCAGACTCTGTCGGCGACCAGTTCCACCAACAGGTTTCCAGATAATCATCCACAGAAACCTCCGGGTCGTCCTTGATCAGATCGTAAAAGTTATAGATCAGTCCATCCTCGCCAAACTGGCATTTCCATGATGCAGAGTAACTGATATCCGGCGTCTCCCCCGCCGCAATCATCGCGTTTAGCTTGGTAAGGAAATCGTCACTCGGAATGTGCATGGCCTTCACCTTAATATCCGGATTGGCTTCCTCAAACGTCTTTACCGATGCTTCAATCGCCGTTTTCTCCGCGCCGCTTCCCCAGTAGGTAAAGGTGATCTCCACAGGTTCTCCTCCGGTTTCGCTCTGGGCTGCCTCTGTCTTTCCTTCCGCAGTGCCTGCCCCTGCAGTCGTGGTATTCCCGCCGTTTCCGCCGCATCCTGTGAGTAACATGGTACCTGCCGTCAATAGTGCTGCCAGCTGCATCAAATGATTATGCTTCATAAATAATAACCTCCCATTTTTAATTTCTGATTCCTGTCTGTTATCGGCCGTTTGATTGGAAAAGCTTTTCGATACCTTTATTTTAAAGGCTGGAGCCGGTGACTTCCATATGGTTTTTATTGGAAAACAGCACTTTCATTGTTTATGGTCAATGCTGAACTTTCCTAATTACAAAAAAAGGCCTCAGAAAACTCAGGCCGTCTCTCTTCCGGCTTTTGTTCCGGGAGAAAGCTTCCGAGTATTTCTGCGGTCCTTTTTATAATCTTACAGCAGCTGTATGATCCAAATCCTGTTTATTTAATGCGGGAGACTGCCTCCCTGTTTCGGAATCGTGACGACCACCGCAGTTCCTTCCCCCAACTGCGAATGGAGAGACACACCGTAGGCATCCCCATACAGGATCTTAATGCGCCGGTCCGTATTGGCCACTCCGATGGAAGTACCGGTAAACCGGAGTACTTCTTTTACCCTCTGCTGTGTCATACCCACTCCATTGTCTTCCACGGTAAAATAGATATTCTCTTCATCGGTTTCCGCGCTGATTTCCAGGATACCTTTTTCTTCAGAATTCTTAAACCCGTGAACAATGGCGTTTTCAACCAGAGGCTGAAGAAACAGTTTTGGGACCTCCTTGCCCAGCAATTCCTCCGGAATATCGAAATTCACCTCAAACTGGTTCTCATACCGGATCTGCATGATTTCAATATAGCGTTTCAGCCAGTCAATATCATCTCTTAAATACACCAGCTGCTTTCTGCTCTGACTGGTATACTGGAGCATCCGGGACAGATCCACGATCATCCGGCTGGCCTTGGGGGTATCTCCCGCCAGGCACGTCCAGTTGATGATATTCAGGGTGTTATACAGAAAATGTGGATTCAGCTGAATCGTCAGGATCATGATCTCAAAATCCTTCTGCTGCAGCTTCACTTCGTAGTTCTCGTGAATCAGAGCCTTGATGTTGCGGCTCATCTCATTGAGCTTTTCGTAAAAGAAGGAGAACTCATCTCTGTCGTCATAGGTGATCATGCTTCCGAACTGCCCCGTCCCCACCTGATCGATCATATGGATCGTACCGTAAATCTTCCGGTTAATATAGCGGGAAATCATATAGGAGGAGACCGCAGACAAAAACAGGAGAATCACCATGATAGCGATGATATAGCTCCGTAAATTTCGTTCCACATCTTTAATCAGCAGGTGGACCGGAACCCGGGCAACCACCAGCCAGTCCGTTATCTCGCTCTGGGCGTACGTTACCATATACTTTTCCCGCCCGTCCATTTCCGTTGTGTACCCGGAATTCGTCCCCTTCTTAAGCGTTCCCAGCCAGTCCGCCTGATAGCGGTGGCTGGCGTCATATGCGGGATCAGAACTGCATATCACGTTTCCCTCTCGGTCGATCACCAGATAATCCGCGTCATTTACGATGTCCTTTGCCCCGTAACGCCGGATTAAGGACATCAGAAATTCTTCCGTATAATTGATCACCAGGATAGGCTTCTCCACAGTCTCACTGAGCCGCTCCACCCGTCCGCTGGACACATCACAGAAATTCATCTGGCAGACAGCGGTAAAGAGTGAACCGTATTCCACCTGGGTATCCGTCAGATTACTGATTCCGAACATTTCGGTATAGCTGTAGGTCGGAATCCAGCAGACCGAACCTTTCGCCTCCCTTGCTTCCTTCTCGAGTCTGGAATTCATAAAAGCGCCCCTGGGATAAAAATTCTTATCCTCCTCTCCGAACCGGAAGTAGGATGTGACCAGATGAACGGAATAGATGTTGCTGCCCCAGGGCTTATACGCATTTAAAATGGCAGTAATCCGGGAATTGGCGTTCATGAGGGAGACTTCATCCGTGCTGTCCAGATTTTTAAAGATCTCGTAAAGACGGGAGTCGATATTTAATTTCTGAGCAAATTCGTCGATATAGTCAAATTCCTTGTCCACAATCACACTGCTCTTTTCCACGCTCTGCAGGAAATATCCCTGTGCCTGCTCCGTAATGGATTTGACGGAATTGCGGTAAATCAGAATACCAAAAATAACAAGCGGCACGATCGTGAGAATGAAAAACAGGAGAAGCAGCTGAGTTCTCAGCTTCCAATATATCTTTCTCTTATACTTCTGCTTCCACTTTTTCATAGGACATCACTCCGTTCTGCCGCTCATTTTCCTGTATTCCTCAGGTGTCATCTCATAGTATCGCTTAAATGCACGGACAAAATAATTGGCATCCCGGTAACCGGTAAGAACCGCGATATCCCGAACCCTGGATTCTGTCGTAAGCAGCAGTTCTCTGGCCTTTTCCATCCGTATCCTGATCAAATATTCGGAAAACGTGCTCTTATACGTATTTTTAAACAGCGTACTGAAATAGGACGGGTTAAAATGGTATTTCTCTGCAACGCTTTCCAGATTAATCTCATCCATATAATGATTTTCCAGATACTCCCCACAGTCGGTCATAATATCCCGCCCGTTTCCCTCTTTCTGGCAGTTCAGTTCCTTTCCCAAGTCCAGAAAGAAGGCGTAGAGGCTTCGTTTCAGCAGCGTCAGAGTCTCTGCCTTCTGCAGACTGCTGATCTGTAAATTAGCCTCTTTTTTAAAGTTTCCTGAGATGAGAACCTCGAAATTTCTCATGATCTGAAACAGTGCGAATATCACTCTCTGCTTTAACAGCACCGGAGGCGAAAAGAGGGTTTTGACCCCTTCATCGATCTCGGCAGCCAGAAGTTCATAGGCGCTCCGAAGTTCCCCCCTCTTCAGTCCTTCCACAACGGGAAGAACATGGTAAGTGACTGCATCGGAATTTTTACCGATCCGTTTTCCGATGGTTTCCTCTGAGAGCAGTGTCCCCGGTTCATAGAATTCGTACTGGCTGTAACGGACTGCCTCCTCATAGGATACGGACGCCTCCTCATAGAGATTGTCCACCATGCCGCCGGGAGAACAGATCATTTTACCAGAGGGCAGAACCGATCTCATATGGCCTTCAATGACAGCCCACCGAGCCGCACTCATGGGTTCTCCTGACAGCAGGCAGACCGCCATCATATCCGGCTAATGCTCGAGAAAGAAGGGGTAGGAGGAACAGGGGTCCAGGGATTTTTTCATCTGATATTTCAGATCGTTTCTCTGCTCCTCACTCAGTTCTCTTCCTCCGCCCGCCACATGGCAGCAGAAAATATAGCCCGGCCGTTCCAGCTGAAACATGTCTTTCAGCCTCTCTTTCCCGGCAAAATCCGGCTTTTGTACAAACAGGTTCATCAGGTGATCCATATAGACCGGCATCGTCTCTGTCAAACGGTTCTCAATGCTTTCCTGTCTGTTCCTGCTTTTCTGACGCTCTGAAATTCTTTCTGTGACCTTATTTAAAACCGTCCGGATCTCATCGCTGTCCACCGGCTTCATAATGTAATCGGCCGCCTGATATTTTAATGCCTCTCTGGCATAGTCAAACTGTCCATAACCGCTTAAAATAATCACCTCAACGTCCGGATTCTGTGCCTTCGCTGCCTTTAACAGTTCTAAACCGTTCATATTGGTCATTCGGATGTCGGTTATGATGACATCGCAGTCCACCAGTTCAATTACTTCCAGAGCAGTCACGCCGTCATCCGCCTCCAACAGCATGTCCTCCGGCCTCATGGCAGCCAGAAGGTTCATAAGACCTTTTCTGTGGTCCGCTTCGTCGTCTACAATCAATAATTTATACATGGCTTACATTCCTTTAAATGTCAGTGGCAGCGGAAGATTCTCTCTGTACAATTTCGATTTCCACTCCATTGGGATCTCTTACCAGCATACCGGTCCAGTTCAACTTCTCCACCCAGACCGGCTCCATCAGTACTTTCACCCCATACGCAGTACATCGGTCAAACAGTCTGCCAATCTCATCCGTTGTCAGAGCCATATGACGATAGATGCCCTTGTCATCCGACGGTTCCGGATGCGCCGGACTGTCGTTATAGTACTCAATCAGTTCCAGACGCGTACAGCCATTTAAGTTAAAATACGTAAGTCTGTGGTCCCCCATATCCACATCATACAATTTTTCCAGTCTGAGCACCTCCTCATAGAATCGAAAGCTTGCCTCTCTGTCCGCCATGTTTACGGTTATGTGATCCAGGCCTGTAATCATGATTATCTCTCCTCCTTTTATAAATGCTTTTCTAAAAGTCATCTATAGTTTACCACGAGTTTCTTTCGACTGTCAAACCATGAAAAAATGCTGACTGAATCCTGATAATCTGACAGGAGCTGATTACAGCTGTAAGTTCCCCATTGACTTATCCCCCCACTGGAATTAAACTTTAGAAAGACACAAACCCGACTGTATAAATATTAATCTGAGGTAATCAACATGAAAGAATTCATTATAAAAACAGCATGGATGATGGTTCCGCCACAGCCATATTCTGCTTTTCATATCTGTATTACAGCTGCAGGCTTTCTCATTGCCGTGCTGGCAGCTTATGTTCTTTCCAGGAAAATGGAGAGGACGTTTTTTATACGGCTGCTGTTTTTCTGCGGCGTTATCCTGACCGCAAGCGAGATTTATAAACAGCTGTTCCTGTATTACGTGGTAAATCAGGAAAAATACGACTGGTGGTATTTCCCGTTTCAGCTGTGCAGTCTTCCCATGTATTTCTGCCTGCTCCTGCCTCTCGTAAAAAACAGGAAGCTGCAGCTGATCATTCTGACCTTTATGCAGGATTTTAATCTTCTGGGAGGTATTATGGCTCTGGCGGAGCCCTCCGGCCTTCTTCATCCCTACTGGTTTTTGACGATGCATGGACTACTGTGGCATATCCTGCTGATCTTTATCGGGCTTTTTATCGGATTTTCCCATGAATCTGATTCCAGTTTTACCGGTTACGTCAGGACACTGCCGCTGTTTCTGCTCTGCTGCGGGATCGCCACGCTGATTAATGTAACGGCCAGGCCGCTGGGACAGGCGGATATGTTCTACATCTCCCCCTACTATCCCAACAATCAGGCTGTATTTTACACCATTTCACAAAAGATTGGCGTGCTGCCCGGAAATATCATTTATCTGCTCTCGATCTGTATCGGCGGCCTTTTATTTCATATGATTTTTGCACGGCTTTTCAGGCATACAGAATAATTGACATTTTCGCCTGTAAGTGTTATCATAATTGCTTATTACAGGAGGGATCATGATGTCAGATAAAATAGAAGAAAAAGTACAGGAAGCACTTAACAGGCACAACCGCGGATACAACTGTTCCCAGTCCGTTGCCTGCACATTTTGTGAAGAACTCGGAATCGACGAGGCAACCATGTTCCGGATGACAGAGGGTATGGGACTCGGCATGGGAAGTATGGATGGAACCTGCGGAGCCATCGGTGCCGCCGCCGTTTTGTCAGGTATGAAAAACAGCACGGTGCATCTGGATCATCCGGATTCCAAAGCGGTCTCCTATAAGGCGGCCAGACAGTGCTTAAATGAGTTCAAAGAGCAGAACGGCAGTGTAATCTGCCGTGATCTGAAGGGCGTCGATACGGGAAACGTTCTGCGCGCCTGCAATGACTGTATCGCCGACGCGGTGCGGATTATTGAGAAGGAGCTTTACGGGGAAGGGTGAGGAATAAACCGGCAGTCCCCGTCATATCCGGCTCCGCTGTATTATGATATAACAGAAAAGAGCAAAGCAGGAGGCAGGGTCTTAAATGGCCCTGCCTCTTTCTCCCTGCTTATTCGGAACCAGCCGTCACGGACTTCTTAGCTCCGCTCACACGGCCGCATCAATATGCGGCGCCGCGTTTCGACAAGTCTGTCTCATAGCTCATCATATCGTTAAATATTACAAACTCCGGTTTCGGTAAGAGAAACGGCTTTACCGTTCTCCGCAGTTCCCCGGCAAACCTCGCGCAGACTGCATCTCTCTCCCTCTTCTCTTCCTCATCAAGCGGCTTGAGCAGGTAATCCAGAGATAAATGGTATCGGAATGTATCATGCCAGGAATGCCTGATTCCGGTTACCTCCGCCACTTGATCCCGGTAGGCGCGCAGCTTGTCCGCGCTCTCTTTATCATGGGGTTTTAATATAATCCTGATCTCCTCACAGTCCTCAACCTCCACGAATACCCCTTCCGGAAGCGGCACAGCAGCAACGCGTTCCTTCAGAATACGGTCAATTCCCTGAAAGGTTTCGTCCGCTGCCATTCCCTTCGGCCAGTACGGCGTTCCCCGGTCGATCTCCCGGCAAAGGGTCAGCACCGTCATATGGAAGGACGAGGGCGGCAAAAATGCCAGTTTTTGAGAAAATCCGCACTTTTTCAGCGCCTCCTGGACTCTCACGGCCTCATCGAAGACCGGCCATCTCTGATCATTTAAATAGCTGACTATGGTATTTCCGTAATAGGGAAGCGGACTGCCGTTTTCATCAAATTTATATACTGCATCCTCTAAGATCATCGTAATTCTTTCTCCTTTATCCTCTTTCTTTTAAAGCCGCGCTCTTTCTGCCATATACAAACACGATTGTCGCCGTCGATACAATCATAATAATCACAGAATAGACGAATGTCAGCATCTGCGCTTCCGGAGATGAATCCGGACTGGTTGCGGTATTTAAGACAACACCCAACGGCTGGAACATCGGATGGAATAAGAACACGGAAACATTGTATTCGGCCAGCTGCTGGATGAAGTTCAGCAGAAATACGGACAGGATCGTCGGCCACAGAATCGGAAACAGGACCTTTAAGTAAGTCCTGGCCGGCGAAGCACCCAGATTCTTGGCCGCTTCCTCCAGGGAGCCGTCCAGCCCCGCATAGGCGGCCTTTATCATCCTCAGCGTATAGGGCAGTTTTAAGATAATATAGCCTATCAGCATAATGTAGACCGTCCCGGTCAGCGTCGTCCCGAATGTAAACGGAGTCGGCATGTCGAAGGTCATGACCAGGCCGAGGGCGATCAGGGTTGCCGGTAAAAACCACGGAATCTGCAGCAGCATCTCCAGCGTTCCCGTCAGCCTGTTGTGATATTTCGTAAGGATTCTGGCTATGAACAGCATGATGGTGACCACAGTCACCGCGGCCGCGGCCGAATAGAGCACACTGGTGAGAACCGGCTTCAGTCCCGTCGTCGAGCGGAACACAGTTAAGTAATTGTTGATTGACAGATTGGAAAGACTGATATTTCCGGCGTACAGATCCTGAACCGACATAAAGGAGAAGATAAATACGAACAGCAGCGGAATTGTCTGAACAAGAGCCGCAATGTGCGCCGTCACTGTAACGATACCGTTTAAAACCGGATTTTTAATTTTCATTTTCTTAAGCGGGGTCTTTACTTTTGAAACCGACACGTAATTTCCCCGGCTCTCAATATAATTCGAGATTCCCAGCACAAGAATCGTTATGATTCCCAAAAACAGGGCCAAAACGGCCGCATAATTCCTCGTCGTCAGTGTCTTGGAAAACGACATGACCAGGGGATTGATCGTCTCAAAGTTTTCGCCGCCCAATACCTGAGGTGTGGCAAAGGCTGAGATACCGACAATGAAGGTCAGGATGGAGGCCGCAAAGATGGAGGGCTTTAAAGTCGGCAGTACAACCCTGCTCAGGATCTTTTCTGCACGGACTCCCATATTCTGGGCCGCCTCGATGGTCTGGTAATCGATATTCTTTAAAGAATCCCTTACAAACATGATATGGTTGGAGGTTCCCGCGAAGGTCATCTCAATCAGCACCGCGCCAAAGCCCCGAAACCAGTACGGATTCATATCCGGGTAAAGCTGCATCAAATTAGCCGTCAAAAATCCCTGGCTGCCGAACAGGAAATTATATGCCGTGACGAGAACCATTCCGTTACAGATTAACGGGGAGTGGAAGGCGATATTCAGCCATTTGGAGCCTTTGATATCGAAGTAGTCCAGTACCAGAATTTCAAAAATACCTAGCACATTGACCGTAACCGTAAGCGATACGGCCAGTACAAAGGAATGAATCAGCGCCCTCACCACCCTGGCGGAATGCATGATCTGCATGACCGGCTTCGCGTCAAATTTTCCTTCCGGGAACAGCGTGATTTTGAGCAGGGACAGATTCGGAAATAGCAGGAAGGTGAAGATGGCCCAGCCCAGCACAAAGGTCAGCAGGGTAAAGCCCAGATTCTTCTTAAACCGGTAATTCGCAGAAAGCTTCTCCATACCTAACCCTCCCTGAAAATAATGAGATCGGCCGGGTCGATGTACAGAACTGCCTCCGTGCCTTTTTCCAGCTTTTCATCATTCTTTGTGTTCACACTCTTGATTTCCGTATCCCCCGCAAGAAATGTTCTCCTGGTCGTAATTCCATAAAACTCTTCCGTCTCAAATCTGGCCTGCAGCTTATAATACCGGTTCTCCTCCCCAGCGTGGACGGATTCCTTCACATTTTCAACTCTCACGTAGATATGGTCCGATGGATTTAAACCGGCGCCTTTGTTCTGCTCGTTCAACTGGGTGATCAGACTTTCTGTCATACGGTTCGTATCGCCGATAAACGTGGTGACAAACTCTGAGGCGGGATGGTAATAGATTTCCCTCGGCGTTCCCACCTGCTCAACGCCTCCATTATGAAACACCGCGATCTGGTCGGAAAGCGTAAGCGCCTCCTCCTGGTCGTGGGTGACATAGATCATCGTCGTTCCGGATGCCTTCTGTATCTTTTTCAGCTCCAGTCTCAGAGACTTGCGAAGCTTTGCATCTAAGTTGGACAGCGGTTCATCCAGAACGATGATCTCAGGATTTAACGCCAGGGCGCGTGCAATGGCGACTCTCTGCTGCTGTCCGCCGGAAAGTGCGGATACATTTTTCTTCAGCTGCTCGTCTGTTAAATTCACCATGGCCGAGACTTCCGCGACTCTCTTGCGGATCGCGTCCTTCGCCCACTTATTCTCTTTCAGCCCGAATACGATATTTTCTTCCACTGTCATGGTTGGGAACAGGGCATAGCTCTGAAATACCATCCCAATCCCCCTTTTTTCAATCGGTTTGTCGGTGATGTCTTCCCCTTTTACCACGATGTTTCCTTTCGTGGGCTTGATAAAGCCCACTAAGGAACGCAGCGTCGTAGTCTTTCCGCAGCCGGAAGGCCCCAAAAAGGTAAAGAATTCTCCTTTTTTTACTTCAAGAGTTAAATCCTTTATAGCGGTAAAATCACCGAATTTAATTTCTATATTGTTAAATTTTATCATGAGGACATTCTCCTATTCCTGCAATCTATCTGCACATGCCCGATTAATAGATTTCAAGCTGAATCTTTGCCACCCAGTCATCCATCATTGAATTTACGTAAGCCCAGTCCGCTTCCTGCGGTTTATAATGCTCCTTCACCTCTTTGATGATCGGGACCATACTGTCCTCAGCCTTTTTATTCGCAACCATATTGCCGTTTTCCGCTGCATATGCACCGATCACTTCCGCACTGCCCAGCCAGTTTGCAAAACGCATGGATTCCTCCACCATTTCCTGGTCTTTATTTGCCACAACGGCAATCTGATTCGTATTCGTAGGCTCTCCCACCTCGGTATAGACAATCAGTGGTTTTATGTTATAGCTCTCGCTCTTTCCTTTTAATCCGGAGGCAAAGGTAAATGTAATCGGCACTTTGCCGGAGGCCATATTTCCAAAATCATTCTCTCCCTTTGGGGTCTTATAGCCATTGTCAAAGTAAGCTTTTATCGCCTTCCAGCCCTCGTCGGAAACGCCCAGTTCACCTGCCGGGTCCAAATACTGGACGAGAATTCCGCCCACGATAGCCCGGTTGGTATTGCCGTCAAAGGTTGTCGGAACCGCGTATTTTCCGTGAAATTCTTCTTTTTCCCACAGATCCTGGTAACTCTTCGGAGCTGTTTCTTCCGTATAAACATCCGGATTGCAGACCAGCAGCTTGGGCTGAATCTCATAGGACCAGGAATATCCGTTTTCTTTGGAAAGCCCTTTCACATCCTCAGCCCATTCCGGCGTGAACTTTGCCAGGGATCCGGCTTCCGCCATGGCGGTAAACTGATCCTCCGAAGGCCCCCAGATTACGTTGGTTGTCGGATTATTAATCTCAGATATAACGCGTGCCGTCGCATCTCCCGCTCCCAGCGCTACGATTTCCACATTAAATCCGGCCTCCTGCGCATGCTCTGAAAGCCAGACGTCTCTTCCGTCGCTGGCATTGTTCGTGACAAGCACAAGCCGTTTGCCGGTCGGCTTCTGGGACAGTACCGCCTGATTATCTGCAGGCGCCTCCTCTTCGCTGTTCCCCTGTGCCTCCGTCTGCCCTGCATCGGTCTGCTTTGCCGCCTCTGTCTGCGCCGCAGTATCTGACGGAACCGCCTCTTTCTTTCCGCATCCTGCTGTACTTACCGCTGCTGCCGCCAAAATTCCAATTAAAACCGCATTTTTCAATTTCATTTTTCTTCCTCCATTTGATTTAAATTTTTAGCAATTGAATTTTTTCATAAGTGAAATGCCTCAATCTGTCATAAAACGCACATACGTCCTGTCATCGAAGCTTGTCTGACCTTTTTTTACACCCTTGGTCGATAAATATTTCTTATAACAGCCCGGGTCATGAATCAGAATTTCTTTTAAATTCTCTTCTGTCTTTCTCAGAGTTTCTTTCACCTCAGGATACCCGTCGCTCGTCAGAATCACTTCATGAGCACCCTCTCTGAGCCGGATCACTTTTATCAGGCTTTCCGGTATGGCCTGTCCATTGAAGACGGAGTATCCATATTCCGTCGTGTCGTCGTTGGCATAGATTGTCGCCCGCAGAATCCAGGGCAGAATAATTTCCCTTGCAGCATCATGCTCCTCCCATTCTTCCCGGTACAGACCCGTCGTATTTCTGCGTTCCTGTTCCAGCGTTGAGAGAATCAGGCTGCGCATTTCCGAAAGGACGACATCGCTCTTTTTCGGATTCAAATATACCTCGCCATCTACGACCGCCTGACAGTCGCCTATCATCCATATTTCCCTGTAAAAAGCGGAATAGATCACGCAGGCTGCCTGGAGCCCCTTCTCTCCTCTGTCGTACGGGAAATCAATCTGGTCATAAAATGCAGTAATCTCACCATTCACCCGTTCCACAATCTCTCTCAGCGGTTCATCACCGCGCAGCGTTTCCAGCACACGGTAAATGATTTCGGAAGCCAGTTTTCCCGTTGTCTTTCCATGATAAAGAAAATCAGTTTTCGATGTAACTCCGTCAATTACCGCAATATAATTTTCTGATTGAAAAAAGGCGTCTTCGCACAACCGCTCATTTACCTTGCCTTTTTTAAACGTTTCCAGAATTTTTATTGCCACCACCCCCTGTCATGTTTTATGATCTGTCAAACAACAATCTTTGTTATGTCTCTGTCCTCGGTCAATGCGGCGGTCATATCTGCGGCGTCATAGTCTTTTGAAGCGCTGATCATCGTCTGAAGCTGAATTTTTTCGCCCATCCGCCTTGTTTCCATGGCCAGGATCCGATACCCCCTCTCCTCACACAGCTTTTTTACATAGCCTGTTGTCTCTCTGCTTTTTTGAATGTCATCTATGTACTCGACGATTATCTTCCTGTCCTCTTCCTGCTTATCCGCCAGCACTCCGCGGCGGCCCAGAAAGACTTCCACCAGAATAATCATTGCCGTTGTTATCACTCCGATCAGATACATGCCCGCGCCTTCTGCCATGCCTACTCCGACGGTGGCCCAGATTCCGGCCGACGTCGTCAATCCGCTTACCCTGTTATTCTTAAACAGGATTACGCCCGAACCGATGAAGCCGATGGCGGTTACCACCCCCGCGGCCACACGCGACGGATCCAGCTTGATATATTCCCCCAGCACATCGTAAAATCCATATTTCGATATGATGATCATCAGCGCGGACGAGACCGCTACAATCACATGGGTTTTACTGCCGGCCGCCTTATTCCTGTTTTTACGCTCATACCCGATCACCCCGCCGCATATGCCGGCGGCCAGAATTCTGAGCACATACTCCAGTTCTGTCATAACGGCAAGACTCATACTTTATCCCTGCTTTCTTTTATTTACTCTTTCCTGTATAGTCTTAGTATACTTCCACAGCGCCCTGCTTAACAGATAGGAAACGCTACAATACATTGCGTTTTATCTCCTAAATAAGTGTAACTTTTATTGAATTTTACAATTGGGCTGTTTCGTTATTTTAAATTTTACATAAATTATGGCAACATTTTACCGATACTCTTCTGTACTGCTCGTTTATATTTTAACACTTTCACCATATCACATTTTTCTTTGCAGTAATACAAATTGCAATTTTCTTAGTGAACGGATATAATGGATACAGACTGAAAACCATGAGGAAGGAAATCAGGAAAGAAAGGGGATGTTTGAAATAAAGAAAAAATCGGAACCGATGCCTTACTATCATAAACCGCCCATGCGGTTTCGCGATTTTGAGATTCATTACAACCGGGACTACTCCTTAAACCATATCGTGAGAAATAAGCACAGTTATTATGAATTCTATTTTTTGATTTCAGGAGATGTCACTTATTACATCGAAGACAGGGAGTTTGATTTAAAGCCGGGCGCTATCATACTGATCGCACCGGAACAGTACCATCAGGCCACGATCAATACCCGGACGGGACAGGCGTATGAGCGCTACGTTCTGTGGCTGGACCCCGAATATCTAAAGCGGCTGTCCACGGATAAGTCGGATCTGCTGCTGCCATTTCAAAAGACTTATATTACAAGTGCGCATATTCAGCTGACCAGAGATATGCAGATTCTGATCAACAATCTGCTGGAAATGATTTTGACCAGCTCCGTCTCTCAGGAGTACGGCGCCGATCTTCTCACAAATTCCTATATTATAGAGCTTTTAGTCCACATTGCCAGGATGAAGCTGTTCCAGCAGGATACGTACTTAGACCAGCGGCTCAACGATAATCCGGAAAACAGCCCCATCATCACCAATACTCTCAACTATATCAACAGCCACATCTATGAGGATATCAGGATTCAGGACATTACCGACTATCTCTACATCAGCCGCTCCTATCTGTCCAGGGTATTCAACGAGGAGATGGGGCTTTCCGTCCACCAGTTCATCGCAAAAAAGAAGCTGTTTCTGGCCAGACAGGATCTGCTCGGCGGGACGCCTGTAAAGGAGATCTGCCAGAAGTACAGTTTTGGAAATTACAGTTCTTTTTACCGGGCCTTCCGGACGGAATTTGGACAGTCACCAAGGGCTGTCAGAAAAAATGTTTAAGAGGCTAAAGGGGCTGCGGGCACCGAAGAGGGGCGGAACTGTAGTGCAATACGGGAAAAAAGGGATTGACACACGTTTTTTTTTGTGTTATTATGCCTTCATCAGATAAAAAAGAATAGTTTTATCCCATTTTAAGGAACCATATGGTTTACTGTTTCTGGAACTAAACAGCCCGCCATATGGTTTTTTTGTTGCCATTTTTTCAATCAGGGAGGTTATTTTATGCAGAACAAACAGGATTTTATGAAGACAAAACCGGTTTTTCCACTTTTATTGTCCATGGCGGCGCCGATGGTGCTGTCCATGCTGATTCAGTCGCTTTACAACATTGTAGACAGTATCTTTGTGGCCCGGCTGGGAACGGAGGCGCTTACTGCGGTCTCTCTCGTTTACCCGCTCCAGAATATTGTCCTGTCGCTTTCCGTGGGTGTGGGCGTCGGTATCAATTCGGTCATCGCCAGAAGACTTGGTGAACAGAAAGCGGAGGAAGCCAACAAGGCCGCCTCGATTGGTATGGGACTGACCTTTTTGCACTGCATTCTGATCATCCTTTTCGGTTTGCTGGCAACGAGGCCGTTCCTCTCCATCTTTACTTCTGATGAACAGACGCTTCAATGGGCCTGCCGCTACTCATACATCGTCCTGTGTTTCTCCGCAGGCAGTCTGATTCATATTTGCTTTGAAAAAATATTCCAGTCTGTGGGAGCCATGTTCCTGACGATGATTTCCCTGCTGGTTGGTTGTATTACGAATATTATTCTCGATCCGATCCTGATTTTCGGATTGTTCGGCCTTCCCGCCCTGGGCGTCACCGGTGCAGCAGTCGCAACAGTGATCGGGCAGTTCTGCTCCCTGTTCGTTTATCTTGTGATATATGCAAGAAAAGATATCGGTATTAAAATTAGTCCGAAATACTTTTCTCTGGATAAAAATACGATTTTGCAGATTTACAGCGTGGGAATCCCCTCTTCCCTGATGCTGGCAGCACCTTCCCTCATGTCGGGTGTTCTGAATTTTATGCTGACCGGATTTTCCGATATTTACGTGGCGATTCTCGGTATTTACTTAAAGCTGCAAACATTCCTTTACACGCCTGCCTCCGGTATCGTCCAGGCGCTCCGGCCGATCGCGGGTTATAATTACGGGGCCGGCGAACGGGAGCGGCTTCACAAAATAATCCGCTGCAGCATGCTGCTGGTTGCCGCCATCATGGCAGCCGGAACCGCTGCGGCCCTCATATTCCCGGAACAGATCTTCTCTATATTTATTGATGACGCCGCTCTGATCGGTCCGGGCAGCACCGCACTGCGCATCATCTGCCTCGGCTTCCTCGTATCCTCCGTCAGCGTCGTATACGCCGGAGTGTTTGAGGCACTGGGCTGCGGCAAAAAATCACTGCTGATCTCGCTGATACGGCAGATTATCATCATCATTCCCCTGGGCTTTATCCTGTCCCGAATCTGGGGGCCGGTCGGTATCTGGGTATGCTTTCCAATCGCAGAATTCCTGGCGGCCGGGACGGCGCGTTTTATGGTGAAAAAACAGAATATTTGATGTGGTAAAAAGAGTTATCATTTCGCCTGCACACTTCGATTTGCACAGAAATGACAAAAAATCCGATGTGCCCAGCACATCGGATTTTCCCTTTAAAAGCCTGTTTTCGCCCCGTCATTTATACTTCTGTTTCGTCATACAAAATCTCATCAATCCTTCTCAATTCCTCTTCCGTAAACGCCATGTTCTCCATCGTCTTTAAATTCTCCACGATCTGTTCGGTACGGCTTGCCCCGATTATCACAGATGTCATACCCTTCTTCTGAAGAACCCAGGCCAAAGCCATCTGAGCCAGGCTTTGGCCGCGTCCGTCGGAAATCTCCATCAGACGCTTTGTAATCACCTCCACGGAACCGGTCACATGATTTGCATTTAAAAATACACTTGCCCCGGCTGCTCTGGAGTCTGCCGGAATTCCATTTATGTACTTGCCGGTCAGTATCCCCTGTGCAAGAGGTGAAAATGCGATCGCCCCCACGCCGTGCCTGTTCAGCACATCGAGAACCGCTTCATTCTCCCTGTGAATCATTGACATCTGCATCTGGTGAATCAGACAGTGTATCCCCATTGTGTCAAGCATCCGAACCGCATCTTCCGTCTGCTCCGCGTTATAATTGGAAATTCCCACGTATAACGCCTTTCCGCTCTTAACAATTCCCGCCAGAGCGTCCATCGTCTCTTCCAGCGGGGTATCCAGGTCCGGTCTGTGGTGGTAGAAAATATCCACATAATCCAGCTTCATGCGTTTCAGACTCTGGTCCAGAGACGCCACCAGATTCTTCTTCGATCCCCATTCCCCGTATGGTCCGGGCCACATATAATAGCCGGCCTTTGTGGAAATAATCATTTCATCCCGATAAGGCTTCAATTCCTCTGTCATCACACGTCCGAAGGTTTCTTCCGCGCTCCCCGCCTCCGGACCATAGTTATTTGCCAGATCGAAATGTGTAATTCCCCTGTCAAAGGATTCCAGCAGCATCTCCCGGCATCCGGTAAAATCCGATGTATTCCCAAAATTATGCCACAGTCCCAGCGACAGGGCTGGAAGAAGCAGGCCGCTCTTTCCGCACCGGTTGTATTTCATGGTCTCATACCGTTCTGCCTTTGCAATGTACTCCATTTCTCGCCTCCGTCTCATTATCGTAAGTTTCTTTATCGTATTACAGTACTAGAAATCCGCCAGTTCGTCAAAATTACGCTTTAACCCATCGGCCAGAACTCTGGCATCCTGTCCGAATACCACCCACTGGATTCCCTTGCTCACAGCCTTTGCTGCCTCTTCCCTCGTCGCTCCGATGGCCGCTCCCAGAGTCAGGCCTTTGGCCCTGACCCGTTTACAGATATCGTCATAGACCGCTGAGAGTTCATACTGCTTCTCACCTGTCTGGCCATTAATAGACCTTCCTAAGTCCGCGGCTCCAATGAACAGGGAATCAATTCCCTGCACTTCCATGATTTCATCCAGATTTTCGTATCCCTCCAGCGTTTCTATCTGCATGATCTTAAGCACACGGCCATATGCAGTCTGAATATACTCATCCTCGTTGATCAGTCCATACCGTATGGCTCTGATCGGTCCCTGGCCGCGCACTCCGCCATAATCGGGATAGGAGCAGGAACGAACCGCCTCCTTCGCAACCTCTGCGCTGTTCGTGAACGGAAAGATAATTCCATCCGGTCCCATGTCAAGGATCGCCTTCATGGCTTTCGCATCCACTCCCGGCACTCTGACAAATGCGGCACAGCCCGCCCCCTGAGCAGCCACGATGTGATGAAAGATTTCCTGTCTGTCCAGTGGTCCGTGTTCCGCATCAATCCACACGTAATCGTAACCAATATACCCGGCCATCTCACTTACCATGGGATCAGCCATATTCAAGAAGAATCCTTTTACCAGCTTTCCTGCTGCTATCTTTTCTCTGATTCTGTCAGCATGATTCATTCTATTTTCATCTCCATTTCTGTCCGAATTTTACGGACTCTTTTTTTCAACCCTTAACCGCTCCCAGCGTCACGCTCGATAAAAACTTATCCTGGAACATAAGGAATACAATAATAAGCGGGATTGTCACCAGCGTACAGCCGGAGAGCACCAGTTCCCACGGTACCGACCGGGCGGAATCCGTCTCATTTAAAGTCGGCAGGATAACCATAATCGGCATCAGTTTCTGCTTCGTCAGCATCATCTTCGGATACAGCAGCTCATTCCATTTGCTTAAAAACTGCAGAATTGCAAGCGCACCGATGGAGGGGGAAGAAATCGGAAGAACGATCTTAGAGAAGATTCTCCACTCCCCGGCTCCGTCGATTCTCGCAGCCTCAATCAGAGAATCCGGAATCGACATCATATACTGGCGCATCAAAAACATGGCAAATACATTGGCCGCCCCCGGAATGATCTGCACCCGGTAGGTATTCAACCACTTCATTTTGGAAAAAATCAGATACAGCGGCGTGATGTTTAACTCGGCCGGTATCATCATGGTGATAAGGAGCAGCAAAAACAACACATTTCTGCCGCGGAATTTGAACTTTGCAAATGCATACCCCGCCATGGAGGCCAAAAGGCAGGACAGCGCCGTATAACTGGCCGCCACAAAGATGGAATTGCCAAAGGTTCTTAAGATCAAGCCGGAATTAAAGCTTAAAAGGCGCTTAAAATTCGCCAGTGTCGGATGGACCGGAAACCCGGCAGAGTTTGTATACAGCTCCTGGGAAGTCTTTAAAGAGCCGGTAATCATGATAAACACCGGAAACACTGCTATAAAACATGCAAAGATAACAACGGCATTCAGCAGAACCGCTTTCCCCTGTCTTTTCGTCATTCCTCATCACCTCCCAAAACCTTCAGCTGAACCAGTGTCAGAACCAGAATCACTGCCACCAGAATCCACCCGGCTGCAGACGCCATTCCAAACTGGCCCCCCGACATACTGTTGATGATCAGGTTGATATAGGGCGCAACCTTCATAGACGGATCGTAGTTCTGTGCAAGCAGCAGATTCGGCTCCGTATAGATTTTAAAGGAACCAATGGCGTTGGTGATAAATGCCACCATGAATGTGGGCTTCATCATCGGAAGAATAATATGCCACAGGTTCTGGAGCCCGCTGGCTCCATCGATGGAGGCCGCCTCCGTGATATCCTCTCCGATCGTCGTCAGGCCTGATAAGTAGATGATAAAATACCAGCCGATGCCGCGCCATGACAGAAGTACCACGACAGTCCAGCGCATCCAGGCCGGATCTGTCAGAAACGGAATTGTCTTTCCAAGTATCTGGTTGATAACGCCGACTCTCTCACCGAAAATAATTTTGAAGCAGAGGGAACTCGCAACTACCGCACAGATCTGCGGCAGAAAAATAAGCGGTTTATAGATGGAACGCATTTTTCCCGCACTTTTTGACTTAACGGCCAGAGCAAGCAGAAACGAGAACGCCATCGTCGGAATAAAGCTGAAAATAAAGTAAAAGACTGTATTCCCCAGACATTTCCACATTGTATCGTAATGAAAAAGATTTTTATAATTTTGCAGTCCCACCCATTTTGCCGCGCCGTATCCGCTGTATTTGAAGAAGCTTAAGCCCAGGGAGTAGAGGGCCGGCCAGAGAAAAAACAGCAGATAAATTACCATAAACGGCAGCAGAAACAGATAGGGGACGGCGGTTTTCTTTAATTTATACCGGTTCAAACTGTCTATGCCTCCTTGAGTATCGAATTGTATTCAAGAGAAAAGGCGACGAAATGCTTCATCGCCTTTCTCCCTGCACACTTGCCGGATCGGCCCATTCTACCCTTTTATTCGAACGGATTCCCGATCTGATTGATCATATCATCCTGAGCCGCCTTCAACGCCTCATCGAGTGTCATATTCTCCTGTAAATACTCATCAAGATACTGAAGAACAATCTTCTGCTCCTGGGAAGAGGCCGGATTATATGGGAAAATCTTTAAATATTCCATGGCTTCACTGTTCACCTTGCCAAGGCTGCATGCATAATATTCGTTGTCACCGTTATAGTACTCGTCTTCAGCTGCGGATTTCAAAGCCGGAAGTACACCGGTTACATCGAAAATAATCCTGGCTGCCTCCTCGTCGAAGCACATCTTTGTCATAATCTCCGCTGCCAGTTCCTTATTTCTGGCTGCTGCCGGAATTACCCAGATTGCACCGCCGGCGTCAGAACCTTCTCTGATTTCTTCCGGCCATGGGGCCATAGCCCATTTTCCCTTCTGGCTCTCAAGGTTAAAATTCTTAAAGTCTGTCTTGAACCAGCCGCCGATGAGCTGGGAAACGATCTCACCATTATCAAATGCCGGCGTCCAGTCTGCAGACCACTCCGCCGCGCTGGACATCACATCAGAATCATACAGCTTCTTCATCCGTTCAAAGGTCAGCTTAACGTCTTCATTGGAAGCCAGGTTATAGTTACCGTTTTCATCACAGAAGCCCGCTCCCGTACCGCTTAACATCATCATGAAATCATATCCCTGAGTCGGTACATTATAATTTTCCATGCATGCATTCGGATATTTCTCTCTGATTTTTTCTCCGGCCGCGATAAATTCATCTATTGTCTTCACTTCCCGCACATCCACACCGCACTCCTCAAAGATATCCGCGCGGTAGAACCACACTTTTGGCTTAACCTCTCTCGGCAGCGCGTAATAGGTGTCATCGTACTTCATAATACTCTTTGCGGCGTCGATAATCCTGTCCTCGTATTCCGCTATGTAATCATCTAACGGATAAAGAACGCCTGCCTTTGCAAATTCGGGAAGCTGGGTGTAATTCAGGCGTACAATATCCGGAACATTTTCACCGGAGGTTAATGCGAGTCTCAGTTTATCCGCTACATCGCCGTCTCCGCTGCCTCCCAGCTGTACTTCAAAATCCACCTTTTCCGCCAGATCCGGATTCTGTTCCAAAAATTTGGCATTGATCGTTTCATAGTTTTCCGTGGAAGGGAATACCATCATGGACAGGGTCGTCTTCTCCCCCGATGCAGCCCCGCCTGTGGTCTCCTTCTTCTCTCCTGCTTCAGTCTGTACCGCAGACTCTCCGCCCGCCGGTGCCTCACTCTTTGTCCCACAGCCCGCAAGCATGGTTCCCACCATCATTGCACTCAGTGCAAGTGCCGTAATTCTTCTCCTTTTCATAACTCATGTCCTTTCTCTCGTGGTTTTTCATAACTGTTCAAGTAAATACTGGCCAATATCTCTCTTGTTTGTAACCCTATTATATTGGATTTACAATTTTCTGAACATATGCTAATATTACTATATTCTTTAAAATCCTACGATTTGTTGGGAAACACACTGGTAATTTATGGAGAAAAGGGGGATTTTCATGTTTCATCTTCTAATCGTCGAGGACGAAAAACGAACGCGCGAGGGTTTATGCCGCCATATCGACTGGAACGGAATCGGAGTCGATCCAGTAACTGCTGTCGCCGGTGGAATGGAGGCGCTGCTGGCAGTGGATGAAATCCACCCCGACATTCTGCTGTCCGATATCCGGATGCCTCATATGACCGGCATCGAGCTGGCATCCATCATCCGTAAAAAATTTCCCAGATGTAAAATCATCTTTCTAAGCGGTTATGCAGACAAAGAATATCTTATGTCCGCCATTGAGCTGAAAGCAGTCAACTACATAGAAAAGCCCATCGATCTGACTGAGATACGGAATGCGGTGGCAAAAGCGGTGGTGCAGCTGGAATCCGAGCTAAAGGACGAGCTGATCCACAGTGGTTTTCAGAAAACGCTCCCCATTATCCACGAAGAAATCGTCTCTGCCCTCATCTCCCCGGATTTAAACTGGGAAAAGTTCAGCCAGGACTTTATCCCCCTCTATTTTACCTGGAGTAAAATAGGAAATTATTCTGTATCCTGTATCCGGCCGGGCAGAAAGCTTACCAATGATTCAGAGGCAAAGAAATTTCTCGCCTGTATTTTAAAAGCGCTTGAGAAGGTTCCCGGCCTGACCTCAGATGATTATCTGTGTACTATGATGTCACCCAAGGAAGCTGTACTCATCTGCAGAAACCTTTTATCCCCGGCCATATCCTCCGTTTTTAAAGAGCTAAACGCTGCGTTCACGGAAAACAGCCTTCCGGAAGCTTCATTCGGAATCAGCACTCCCTGTCTCTCTCTCACCGGAATTTCGGAACTCTATCACGCGGTATCCCGGAGTACAGAATATGAAAGCTTCTATTCCGAGAAATACGGAATCTTCGATTTAACAGTACCGCTTCATACAAAAGAAGCTCCTAAGAACCTTTTCAGCTCCAAGGAGCTGACTCTGTCCGGTGCAGAGACGCTGTTTGATACCCTGTCCCGTGAAAAATATACGGATATTCCCTTTATTCGCGGGGAACTGTATAAAATCTATATGATGGCCATAGAAAAAAGCTGGGATGAAAAAGTGGTATCCTGGGATGAATTTGAGATGTTCTCTTTTGAGGAATACAGGGAATTGATTTGCTATGAAGTCAATACCATACAGCTTCTGGGAAGCGATATCTATGACATTAAAATCAAAAATGCGGTACACTATATCCTGTGGAATTATTCAGATGCAGACCTTTCCATCAAAGTCATTGCGGACCACGTAAATCTGTCTCAGAACTATTTAAGCACACTGTTCAGAAAACAGACCGGCACCACGATCAATGATTTTATCTTAAATATCCGCACGGAAAAAGCGTGCCGCCTCTTAAGCGGAACAGATCTAAAGCTTTATGAGATTGCGGAGAAAATCGGTCTTTCAGACGCCAACTACTTAAGCACCGTCTTCAAAAAACGGTATGGTGTCACGCCCACACTTTACCGAAAAACCGTACAATGACCCCGGACGGAGTACGGAAAAGCCCTGCAGAAGGAGAATACCCATGAAAATAATCCGTAATATCAAGCGCTGTTTTTCTTCCATGAATTATATGAAGAAGCTGTTTTTCTCTTATTTCTTCATTATCTTCCTGATACTCATGATCTTCTCTATGACCAGTTCCTACTATTCATCTAAATCGGAGACGAAGCAGGCGCTTTATACAGCCAGGAACATGCTGCATCAGACGACGGAATTCCTTAGCTACAAGGTGACATCCATTAAAAATATCATCAACGTAATCAGCGCTGATGAGACGATTCAGACGCTCATTGCTGCAAGTGATGAATTTACCCGGGAGAGCCAGAACAACTGGATTATTTTAAGCACCACCGCCAAGAGTATCATGTATAATGCCAACACCTCCAAGGACATTCACAATATCCGTCTTTACGCGCTCGAGGGCTCCATCTCTTTCGAAAACAGTAAGGAATTCAGCCAGCTGACCGACGAGGAAAAAGAACGGTGGAATGAACGTTCAGCTGAGAAGAAAAATATCAGTTCTCTGTGGCTTCCCGCCTCGTTTTTCAGTTCCTCAGATAAACTCGGGGCAATCACCTATGTGAAGAAAATTCCGGATTCAAAAAACCTCAATCAATACCTGGGTACTCTGACTGCAACCATCAACAATTCGGCCTTCCGGGATGTGATTGCCCAGGCGGCAGCTACTCTGCATACCTCCGTACTCCTTTATAATTCTTATGGAGAGACGATCATGTATCACGGAGAAGAAGGTTTCTTTACTCCAGAAGACATTGAAGCGCTTCAACTGCAGACAGTTTCCGACACGGATTCAGAGCTCCAGCGGATCAAATATCATGGAGAAAATTATTTTATCGGAATCCGGCCTATCAGCGGCTGCGACTGGACCCTGGCTATTTTAACTCCCTCCTCCGATATCTTAAGTGCTACAAGGCGTTATCAGCAGCAGACACTGATTCTCGTCATTCTGCTGATTGTTCTCCTGATTCCGGTACTGTACCGGACTTCAAAACAGTTAAGCTCACGCATCTATGTGCTGAAGGAATATATCTCCAGAGCCGTGAACGCCAATTTTGAAATCGAACCGCTTTGCAACGGAAGTGATGAAATCGGCGTTCTGACAGACAGCTTCAATGATATGGTCAGACAGATTTCCGGTCTTCTGAAGGAACAGTACAAACTGGGATATGAAATCAAGGATCTGGAATTTCAGGTGCTGCAGTCACAGATCAATCCTCACTTTCTTTACAACACCCTGGATATGATCTACTGGCTCGGAATCGACAGTCAGACACCCGATGTGGCTGATGCCGCCAGGGAACTTGGCCGTTTTTATATGCTTAGTCTCGGCCATGGGGAAACCATCGTCACAGTAAAGAATGAGCTGGACCATGTTGCCGCTTATGTCAATATCCAGAACATGCGGTTTGAAAACCATTTTAAACTGATCACTGATGTGCCGGAGGAGCTATACAGCTATAAAATCATTAAAATCATTCTGCAGCCTCTGGTTGAAAATGCGATTCTCCACGGACTCCGTGAAAAGAGTTCTGAGTCCGGAACGATCACCATAAAAGCCAGGCTTGATGACGGTGTTATCACAATCTCCATCGAGGATGACGGCGTTGGGATTCCGCCTGAAAAGCTGGACTCCCTTCTTACCAAAAATGAAAAATCCGGATACGGCGTATGGAATATCCATGAGCGGATCCAGCTTTCCTATGGATCTCAGTACGGCCTCCGCTACACCAGCAGGCCATATATTGGAACCACAGTATATATCACGTTTCCAGCGCTGTTATAAGAATAGAGCCAACTGCAAAAAAGAAGGAAATCAGACTTAACCGGTATCTGCGCAGTGCAGTACCATGATCTGATTTCCTTCCTTTTGTAAAAGATTATCCCTAAAGTTAAAAAGCAGCTTTCTGCTACGGCTTCTTATCCGCCGTATCACTCTGGCTCTTTCCCTCCTTCTTCAAAGCCTTCAACTCAGCCTTTACATCTTTCAAAAATGCATTCCATTCATCCTCATACGCTACAAAATACCTGGGGCAGTCCTTGCCCGTAGCGTCATAATGGCGTATCACGTCTTTTTCCGTCAAATCCAGTTCCAGGCAGAGCCAGGCAGTCAGCCTGACCAGCGAATTGTATGTAGCATCCGTAAACTTTCCAGTCTCATCGGGATGGCAGTTCTCAATAGAAACCGAATCCAGATTCTTTTCCTTCGATGTAGAATAAGCGATCTCATCAAGCGGGATTCCCTGAAGAATCTCCCCGTCAAGGCCGATCACGAAATGACTGCTGGCCGAGGTCGCATTATCTCCCTTCTGGTCTTTTAAGTTATTAAAATAATTCCAGTTCTGCTTCGCACTCGTTCCCGGATTTGCGACATAGTGAATGATGATCTCATTCACCTGTTTCATCTTGATTCCGGGTCTGGAATACGGATTCACTTCAAAAAAATCCTGAGTGACCCAGTCCGGGGCCACAAGTGCGCTTAAATCAATCTCCCGCCGCGCCGTCCTGCTTTCCACATACAGGCTCAGTGCACCTAAAACCGCTCCGGTCAGAAGAGCCAAAAACGCGGAAAAGATTCCAAACAGGATTCCCGCTTTCCGCCGCTGCCTCTTAAGCCTTCTCTGTCTTCGTATTCTGGAGCGCCTCCGCATCTCTAAATCTTCGTATCTTTCCCTATCCTGCTTCATTCGTAATGGCTCACCTCGCCCCCCGTTTTACTCTTACATAAGTGTAAAGCGTGAGGACCTGAAATGTCAACATTCATACTATTAAGCTTTTATTACGAATTTCTTCCTGTTTTTACAGTAATTCATTAAATTTTGCAGCTTTTTAAAACATCAGGCTTTTCCCATGTATATACTGACAATAGAATAGTTATTGATCAGGAAGGAAGGCATCTTATGAATCCAAATCATGAATCATGCCAGAGCCCCTGCCCGGGCTGTTGTCCAAACTGCTGCCCGAACTGCTGTCCTGCTCCAGGGCCAGGACCATGCCCGTGTCCCTGTCCAAACGGCTCTGTCGGGCCGACAGGACCTCAGGGACCTCGCGGCGCAACTGGCGCAGCTGGTCCTCAGGGGCCTCGCGGCGCTATGGGCCCGACGGGGCCTCAAGGGCTTCGCGGCGCCATGGGCCCAACCGGACCTCAGGGGCCTCGCGGTGTTATTGGTGCAACTGGTCCTCAAGGGCCCCGCGGTGTTATTGGCGCAACCGGACCTCAGGGGCCCCGCGGCGCTATGGGCCCAACTGGTTCTCAGGGCCCCCGCGGCACAGCAGGAGCAACCGGACCTCAGGGACCTCGCGGTATAATGGGACCAGCCGGACCTCAGGGAATCACAGGACCGCCAGGCCCCATTGGTTCCAGAGGTACGGCGGGGCTTCAGGGACCAACGGGCGCCCAGGGAGACAGGGGACCGATCGGGCCTACCGGGGCCCAGGGCTGCAGGGGAGCCACTGGACCGGCCGGACCTCAGGGTGACCCGGGGCCAACAGGTCCTCAGGGTGTCAGGGGGCTCAAGGGAGATACAGGCTCCCAGGGGCCAACAGGGCCTGCCGGCAGTACCGGACCCGCAGGACCTCAGGGAATCGCAGGACCTACCGGACCGGAAGGACCCATGGGGCTTCAGGGGCCTCGCGGCGCTACTGGAATCCAGGGACTGCAGGGGCTGCCGGGGCCGGAAGGTCCGAGAGGAATTCAGGGCAGCACCGGACCGGCCGGACCAACTGGAGCTGCTGGAGCCACAGGAGAGGCCGGGCCGACTGGACCGAGAGGGGATCAGGGACCGGCCGGCGTACCAGGACCAGCAGGAATTACCGGAGCGACAGGGCCCACAGGCCCTACTGCCCCGTCAATATATGCACAACAAGGAAAATGCCGTAACCATGCGGCTTTCAGCACATTAAAGACAATTAAACAACCCCTATAATTACACCTAAAACGCCGTAGCAAGGTTGGACAAGCCTTGATATGGCGTTTTTAAGTGAATAGGATATGTCGCCGCAGCTTGAAAAGAGTTGCGGTTTTTTATGCCCGAAAACAGGCGGTAACGTGGAACGTTAGGCGCGAAAAAGCCCTTGTAATACAAGGCTTTTCAGACGCAAAAACGGCAAAGGCATACTGCAATACCAAAACCGCCCAAAACGGCTTTCTAATATTCCACGCAAACCGAGAAAGGAAGTGATAAAAAATGGCAGTTTTCCGAGTTGAGAGAAATACGGGCTATACCGTTATGAGCAACCACCACTTGCGCAATAAGGAACTCACCTTAAAGGCAAAAGGCTTGCTTTCGCAAATGCTGTCCTTGCCCGAAGATTGGGATTATACCCTTGCGGGCTTATCTCACATCAACCGCGAGAAGATCGACGCAATCCGCGAAGCGGTCAAAGAACTTGAAAAAGCCGGATATATCGTCCGCAGCCGGGAACGCGACGAGAAAGGACGTTTGCGCGGCGCGGATTATGTCATATATGAGCAGCCGCAGCCCAAAGAGCCGGAAGCAGCTACCAGCAGCGAAAAGCCGCCTACATCGGATTTACCTACATTGGAAAATCCAACATTGGAAAATCCAACGTTGGAAAAACCTACGCAGGAAAAACCTACGTTGGAAAATCCAACGCAATTAAATAAAGATATATCAAGTAAAGAACAATCAATTACTGATCTATCAAGTACCCATTCCATTCCTTTCCATTCCCTAAATCCCTTGCCTTATGAGCAGGACGAAGCGGCTACGCCGCCGGAAAGGAAAAGAACGGAAGCGAAAACAAACAGTGCAATAGAGATTTATCGGGAAATCATCAAAGAAAACATCGACTATGACATTCTCATTCAAGACCCCAAAATGGATAAAGACCGTTTGGACGAGATTGTAGAAATCATGCTGGAAACCGTCTGCACAGCCCGAAAGACAATCCGTATCGCCGGGGACGACTACCCCGCCGAACTTGTCAAATCAAAGTTTATGAAGCTGAACAGCAGCCACGTTGAGTTTGTTTTGGACTGCATGAGGGAGAACACAACCAAAATCCGCAACATCAAGCAGTATCTAAAAGCGGTGCTGTTCAACGCGCCGAGTACCATTGACAGCTACTATACCGCCCTTGTCAATCACGACTTTTACGGCAGCAAATGAGCATAGCCGCAGTTTACCGGGAAAGGAGTTGATACCTTGCAGGAGGAAGTAACCCAAAAAACGATTGCCCTATCCGTCAACGTGGGAAAAGGCGCGGCAAGGCTTACCGAACAGGCGTTACAGAAAGCAATCAAGAAGTTTTTGGAGCAGAAAAGCAAAGCCCCGCATGGGAAACAGACCATGCGGCAGCTTATGAAGCAAAATGCGGGTGTTTCCAACATCGAGATCACCGACAGCAATATCAAAGCCTTTGAGAGTACCGCGAAGAAATACAACATAGATTTTTCGCTGAAAAAGGTTAAGGGCGAACAGACCCGTTACCTTGTGTTTTTCAAAGGCAGGGACGCGGACGTTATGACCGCAGCGTTTCAAGAGTTTTCCGCAAAGAAGCTGAACAGGGATAAAAAGCCCTCTATCCGCAAAGCCCTTGCCGCAGCAAAGGACAAGGCGAAGCAGCTTAACGCCGCCCGCGACAAGGTAAAGAAAATAGACAGGGGGCGCGAGATATGAAGCAGATAAACTACAAAAAGCTGATAATCTCGAATATCCCGTATGTGTTCTTTGTCTATCTCTTTGATAAGGTGGGACAGGCGGTGCGGCTTGCCCCCGGCGCGGATATTTCCGAAAAGATACTCAATATCACACAGGGATTTTCCGAAGCGTTTTCAAATGCCTTGCCGAGCGTTCACCCGTTGGATTTGCTTATTGGCATTGTGGGCGCGGTGGTTATCCGTCTGATTGTCTATTTCAAAGGGAAAAATGCCCGCAAATACCGCAAGGGCGCAGAATACGGCAGCGCACGTTGGGGCAACGCCGAAGATATAAAGCCCTATATCGACCCGGATTTTCAGAACAACATCATTTTGACGCAGACCGAACGCCTTACCATGAACAGCCGCCCGAAGCAGCCGAAATACGCGAGAAATAAAAACGTCGTGGTGATCGGCGGCAGCGGCAGCGGAAAAACAAGGTTTTTTGTAAAGCCTAGTGCGCCCGTAAGGGCGGTATAAATCCTACCTTGAGCAAGTAGTAGGTAAAAGTATCAAGCGGCATTGTGCCGCAACCTATCATTCCCCGTCTTACCCCAAAAGGGAAACCGGAGGGCGACCATAGCATGACGGAGGACACGGGGCGCTGAAGCCTCAGAAGCGCCGGCGTGACGGAATGAAAATCCACGTATGAGGATGGAAGCTAGACTGCTTGAATGACAGCCTGAAATCGGGACCAAGAGCGTACCCCTGACGTAGAGAGGTTGTACTCGTCAGTGTTCCTGACAGTCGCATTGTTTGGCTATGCGGCTGCTGATACTCGGAGCAGGTTCAGCCACGGGAAAGTGGAAAAAGGCGAACGTCACATACCGACAACGTGGAACGCTTGTTTATACCGTACTAAACGGGGATTGCCTAAAGTGAAATGCCGAAAGGCTATGAAAACGCTGAAATGCGGGGTTCTGAATATTCACCATGGCAACAGAGTTCCCATAGTAGTCTGCGGACGGGAAAGCCGTCTACATGGCAAAGGGGAACAGTGAATCATTTTCAAAACAGAAAGGATGGTGTGTGAGACACTATGAGAAATCCGATTCATGTCTTGAAAAGCCTTGAAGAAAAGGCAAGTGTAAGTAACAACAAATATGAAAGATTATATCGCAACCTATACAATCCAGAGTTCTATCTCCTTGCATATGCGAACATTGCGAAATCGCAGGGGAGCATGACGCAGGGGGTAGACGGGCAGACGCTGGACAACATGAGCCTGCCGAGAATTAACCGGATTATTGAATCCATACGCAACAGGACATATCAGCCAAAGCCTGCAAAAAGAAAGTACATTCCTAAAAAGAACGGGAAACTTCGCCCGTTGGGAATCACTTCTACTGATGATAAGTTAGTGCAGGAAGTGGTCAGAATGATTCTTGAAGCAATCTATGAGCCGACATTCAGCAACAATTCACACGGTTTCAGACCAAAAAGAAGCTGTCACACGGCACTTACGCAAGTGAAGAAAAACTTCACAGGTGTTACATGGATTGTCGAGGGAGACATTAAGGCGTGCTTTGATAACTTCGACCATCATGTGTTGGTTGAATTACTGCGGAAAAGGATTTCAGACGAGGCTTTTATCGGTCTAATCTGGAAGTTCCTGAAAGCCGGATATATGGAACAATGGCAGTACAACTGCACCTACTCCGGTGTTCCGCAGGGCAGCGGTATCAGTCCGATATGTGCAAACATCTACCTCAGCGAACTGGACAACTATATGCAGGAATACAAAGAAAAGTATGATTGCGAGCCAGAACGCAGAAGGACGACCAGAGAATACGAGCGGGCGTCCCGGAGATACAGAAAGGCACGTAAAGCGTTAATGGGCGCAGAAAAATCAACTCCTGAACTGGTAAAAGAATTTAAGGATTCCAGAAGGAAGAAGATGAATCAGCACTATTACAATCCGTTTGAGGAAGGCTTCAAGAAAATCCAGTACAACCGTTACGCCGATGATTTTGTAATTGGCGTTATCGGCTCCAAAAAGGACGCAGAAAAAATCAAGGAAGATGTAAAAATCTTTCTCCAAGAAAAACTGCATTTGGAAATGTCCGAGGAAAAGACGAAAGTCACCCATTCCAGTAAGCCGGTACGCTATCTGGGGTACGATTTCAAAGTAATCCATTCCAAGAACATGAAGCGTTGTAAAAACGGCGACATGAAACGGGTGTGGTATGGAAAAGTATTCCTGTATATGCCGAAAGAAAAATGGATTAAAAAAGCGATGGAACGGGGAGCGATACAGGTGAAACGCAACAATGACACAGGCAAAGAAATGTGGCGTCCTATGCCAAGGAAAGACCTGATGAACCGCAGCGATGCAGAGATTGTGTCTACTTTCAATTCCGAAATTCGAGGGTTATATAACTTCTATCGGATAGCAGAAAACGTAGGCGCATTGCACAAGTATTACTACATGGTGCGGTACAGCATGTTAAAAACTCTGGCAGGAAAGCACAGAACGAATGTCAGTGTTATTAAGAAGCGGCACATGGTAAACGGAGTACTGAGAATCCCATACGATACAACTAAGGGACGTAAATACTGCGAATTTTACCATGATGGATTCAGAAAGCACAGCGACGGCTATGACAATGTGGCAGACGTTATGCCGAGTTATAGGAAATATGACAGCAGGCACACGATAGTAAACCGCATAAAAGCCGGAGTATGCGAGATTTGCGGGGAACATGCAGACTATTTATGTATGCACCACGTAAGAACGCTGAAATCGCTGAAAGGCAGGGATATATTTGAGCAGAAAATACTGAAAATGAGAAGAAAATCTCTGGCTCTCTGCCCTGACTGCTTTGAACTCTTACACGAAACCAAAGAATCAAGGTGATTCATGGAAAGCCGGATACGCTGAGAGGTGTACGTCCGGTTTGGGAGGCGGCTCCCTGAAACCTACTGATGAAAGTCAGCAAGGCGCAGGGTGCCTACCTCATATTTAATGCAGCTTCATTCTTCCTACGTCTTGACCGACCCGAAAGGCACCGTCCTAATCGAGTGCGGAAAGCTGCTGCAACGGGCAGGCTACCGCATTAAGGTACTGAACACGATAAACTTTCGGAAAAGTATGCACTATAACCCCTTTGTCTATATCCGCAGCGAAAAGGACGTGTTAAAGGTTGTCAATACCCTTATCGTGAATACCAAAGGCGAGGGAGAAAAAAGCGCGGAAGATTTTTGGGTGAAAGCCGAGAGATTATTATATTGTGCGCTGATCGGCTACATTTGGTATGAAGCCCCCGCCGAGGAAATGAACTTTACAACGCTGCTTGAACTTATCAATGCAAGCGAAGCACGCGAGGACGACGAGGAATACCAAAGCCCCGTTGATCTGCTCTTTGCCGATTTGGAAGAACGCAGCCCCGACCATTTCGCGGTAAAGCAATATAAAAAATACAAATTGGCGGCGGGCAAAACGGCAAAGTCAATCCTTATTTCTTGCGGTGCGCGGCTTGCCCCTTTTGATATAGAGGAACTCCGGGAACTCATGTCCTATGATGAATTGGAACTTGACACATTGGGCGACCGGAAAACCGCGCTTTTCCTCATAATGAGCGATACCGACGACACTTTTAATTTTGTTATCGCTATTTTGCAATCACAGCTTTTCAACTTGCTTTGTGATAAAGCAGACGACGAATACAACGGCAAATTGCCTGTTCACGTCCGCTTTTTGCTTGACGAGTTTGCGAACATCGGACAGATACCCCGCTTCGATAAATTGATTGCTACAATCCGCAGTAGGGAAATGTCCGCTTCTATCATTCTGCAATCGCAGAGCCAGCTAAAAGCCATTTACAGGGACGCGGCAGAAATCATACTTGATAATGCCGACAGCACCTTGTTTTTGGGAGGACGTGGGAAAAATGCAAAAGAGATTTCGGATAACTTGGGACGGGAAACAATCGACAGTTTCAACACTTCCGAAAATCGCGGCACGCAGGTTTCTCATGGACTTACTTATCAAAAATTAGGAAAGGAGTTGATGACACAGGACGAAATAGCAGTTATGGACGGTGGGAAATGTATTTTGCAGCTACGCGGTGTACGTCCCTTTTTAAGCGACAAATACGACATCACGAAACACCCGAACTACAAATACCTTTCCGACTTCGACAAGAAAAACGCTTTTGACGTTGAACGGTATATGTCTACCCGTCCGGCAATCGTAAAGCCCGATGAAGCCTTTGACATATACGAAATAGATTTGTCCGACGAGGACGCAGCCGCCGAGGAATAACGGCGGCATTTTCATTTTCAACAACATTTTTTGAGCCGCAAAGCGGCAGAAAGCGAGGTTTATATGGATTTCTTTAACAGCGCAGTTGGTGTATTGCAGACTTTGGTTATCGCGCTTGGCGCAGGTCTTGGCATTTGGGGGGCTATCAACCTCATGGAGGGTTACGGCAATGACAATCCGGGCGCAAAGAGCCAGGGCATGAAGCAGCTTATGGCGGGCGGTGGCGTCGCCTTGATCGGCGGCACCCTTGTTCCGCTTCTTTCCAAACTTTTTGGATAATGCCTAAAACAAATACCACCCGCCGCGCCCTCTCGGAAACGGGAGGGCGCGGGAAAGGAGGGATTAACTTTTGATATGGCAGATGATTGAAGATTGGTTTCGCGGCATTTTGACAGACGGGATTTTATCGAACCTCTCCGGCTTGTTTGACAGCGTAAATACAGAGGTTGGAGAAATTGCAACGCAAGTCGGCACGACCCCCGCCGGGTGGAACGCGGGCATATTCAACATGATACGCAGCCTTTCGGAAAACGTCATTGTACCGATTGCGGGCGTTATCATTACCTTTGTCATGTGTTATGAACTAATCCAGCTTGTAATTGAAAAAAACAATCTGCACGATCTCGACACTTGGATTTTTTTCAAATGGATTTTCAAAACCTTTGTTGCGGTGCTGCTGGTAACAAATACTTGGAATATCGTCATGGGAGTTTTTGACGTTACGCAGAGCGTCGTCAATCAGAGCGCGGGGGTTATCATATCCGATACAAGCATAGACGTTACCACCGTCATTACCGACATTGAAGCAAAACTCGACGCTATGAGCGTGGGCGGTCTTTTGGGGTTATGGTTTCAATCCCTCTTTGTAGGGCTTACCATGAAAGCCCTGTCAATCTGCATTATGCTTGTGGTGTATGGGCGCATGATTGAAATATATCTTGTAACGAGCGTTGCCCCTATCCCGATGGCAACAATGGTAAATCACGAATGGGGCAGCATGGGACAGAATTACTTAAAATCTTTGCTTGCGCTTGGTTTTCAAGCGTTTTTGATTTTGGTGTGTGTCGGCATTTATGCGGTGTTGATACAGACAATCGCAGCGACCGACGACATATCCGGCGCGATCTGGGCTTGCATGGGCTATACCGTCCTCTTGTGCTTTACCCTTTTCAAAACAGGGAGCCTTGCAAAGAGCGTCTTTTCGGCACATTAAGGGGGTGAGTTATGATTTGAAAATCGGCTTAATCGACGTTGACAGCCATAACTTCCCCAACCTCTGCTTGATGAAGCTATCCGCGTATCATAAAGCAAAGGGGCATACGGTGGAATGGTGGAACACAAAGGAGCGGTACGACCTTGTATATAAAAGCCGCGTCTTTACGGACACCTATTCCAAAGACACGATAACCGTTACCAACGCGGAACAGGTCATTTTCGGCGGTACGGGCTACGACACGAAAAACCGCTTGCCGCCGGAAGTGGAACACAGTTGCCCGGATTATTCAATCTACCCGCAGTTTTTCGGGATTGCTTACGGCTTTTTAAGCCGGGGTTGTCCGAGAAATTGCGGGTTTTGCATTGTCAGCGGTAAAGAGGGACGCAAAAGCGTTAAGGTTGCGGATTTGTCCGAGTTTTGGAAATGGCAGCCGGAAATAAAAATCATGGACGCTAATCTGCTTGCCTGTCCCGACCATGAAAATCTCATTGAGCAGCTTATACGAAGCCGCGCATGGGTGGATTTTTCGCAAGGGCTGGATATTCGCCTTGTGAACAGGGATAATGTCAGCCTGTTAAATCGGGTACGGATAAAAGCGGTACATTTTGCATGGGATAATCCCGACGAGGACTTGACCGGGTATTTCCAACGTTTTTTGGATTTGACAGCTATTAAGAGCAGCCGCCAGCGGCGCGTGTATGTTCTTACCAACTACGGCAGCACTCACGAACAGGATTTATACCGCGTGAACACCTTGCGGGCTATGGGCTTTGACCCGTATGTGATGATTTACGAGCGTCCAACCGCCCCGCCTGTTACCCGCCATTTGCAACGGTGGGTAAACAACAAGCGGCTTTTCTATGCTGTTCCCCGCTTTGAAGATTACATTCCGGGCAGAAAGGAGGTTTGAAATGGCGTATGTAACCGTCCCAAAGGACTTAACAAAAATCAAAAGCAAGGTAATGTTCAACCTTACCAAACGACAGCTAATTTGTTTCAGCGCGGCGGTAGCAATCGGACTGCCGCTGTTCTTTTTGGTAAAAGGCAGCGTTGGAACGAGCGCAGCGGCATTGTGCATGGTGCTTGCCATGCTGCCTATGTTTTTGCTTGCCATGTACGAGAAAAACGGGCAACCGCTGGAAGTGATTATTCGGCAATTTGTGGAAGTGAAGTTTCTTCGCCCCAAAGAGCGACCTTATCAGACCAACAATTTTTATGCCGCCCTTGCGCGGCAAGAGCAATTAGATAAGGAGGTACGGGCGATTGTCAAAGGAAAAGAAAAACACCCAAAACGAAAAGCGTAAACTTTCCCGACAGGAAAGAAAACAGATAGATACCCTTATCCGACAGGCAAAGGGCGACGGGAAGCCCCATACGGCGCAGGACAGCATACCGTTTGAGCGAATGTATAAGGACGGGATTTGCCGCCTTGCAAACGGGCGGTATTCCAAGTGCATTGAGTTTGAGGATATAAATTATCAGCTTGCGCAGCCGGACGACAAAACCGCCATTTTTGAAGCCCTTTGCGATATGTATAACTCGTTCGACGCTTCTATCAGCGTGCAGCTTTCCCTAATCAGCCGCCATGCGAACAAGGACGATTTTAAGAACAGTATCACGATTGCACCGCAGAATGACGACTTCGACAGTATCAGAGCAGAATACACCGAAATGCTTAGGACGCAGCTTGAACGCGGAAACAACGGGCTTATCAAAACCAAGTTTCTCACCTTTACCGTTGAAGCAAAGGACATTAGATCGGCGCGGGCGCGTCTTGCCCGCATTGAAACGGACACCCTCAACCATTTTAAGGTGATCGGCGCGGCGGCGCGGGTATTGGACGGGAAACAGCGTCTTGAAGTGCTGCATGGGATTTTTCACCCGGACGGGGAACGCTTTAACTTTGCGTGGGAATGGCTACCCGCAAGCGGGCTTTCCGTCAAGGACTTTATCGCCCCGTCCTCTTTCCGATTTGGCGACGGGCGAATGTTTCAAATGGGCGGCAAGTTTGGTGCGGTTTCCTTTTTGCAGATCGTCGCGCCGGAACTCTCCGACCGTATGCTTGCCGACTTCATGGACGCGGAAAACGGGATTATCGTTAATCTGCACATTCAGAGTATCGACCACAACGAAGCAATCAAGACGATTAAGCGCAAGATCACCGACCTTGACCGCATGAAGATTGAGGAACAAAAGAAAGCAATCCGCAGCGGCTACGACATGGATATTATTCCGTCTGACCTTGCCACCTACGGCGGGGAAGCAAAAAACCTACTCCGCGATTTGCAGAGCCGCAACGAAAGAATGTTTCTGCTCACGCTGCTTGTCTTAAACCTTGCAGATACCAAGCAGAAATTGGATAACGAAGTATTTGGGGCGGCGGCAATCGCACAGAAATACAACTGCATTTTGACCCGCCTTGACTACCGGCAGGAACAGGGGCTTATGTCCTCTATCCCGTTGGGGGAAAACCTTATCCATATCCAGCGCGGCTTGACGACCAGCAGCACCGCCGTTTTCGTTCCCTTTACGGTGCAAGAGCTGTTCCAAAGCGGCGAAGCATTGTATTACGGCTTAAACGCCCTTTCCAACAACATGATTTTGTGCGACCGAAAGAAGCTGAAAAACCCCAACGGCTTGATACTCGGCACACCGGGCAGCGGCAAAAGTTTTTCTGCAAAACGCGAAATCACAAACGCTTTTCTTATCACGTCCGACGACATTATCATTTGCGACCCCGAAGCCGAATATTATCCCCTTGTCGGACGTTTGAAAGGACAGGTTATCAAGGTTTCGCAGAACAGCACGCAGTACATTAACCCTATGGATATTAACCTCAATTACAGCGAGGGCGACACGCCCATAGCCTTAAAGAGCGATTTTATCCTTTCCTTTTGTGAGTTGATTATGGGAGGTAAAAACGGGCTGGAAGCTGTTGAAAAGACCTTGATTGACCGCGCTGTTATCAGCGTGTACCGCAACTACCTTGCCGACCCGAAGCCTAAAAATATGCCGATTTTGGGCGACCTCTACGACGAAATCAAGAAGCAGCCGGAAAAGGAAGCGCAGCGTATCGCGGCGGCATTGGAACTCTATGTAAACGGCAGCTTGAACATTTTTAACCACAGGACAAACGTTGACATTCATAACCGCCTTGTCTGCTTTGATATTAAGGAACTCGGTACGCAGCTTAAAAAAGTCGGTATGCTTATCGTCCAAGACCAAGTATGGAACAGAGTAACGGTAAACCGCAGCGAGGGCAAGGCGACGCGGTATTACATCGACGAGTTTCATTTGCTCTTGAAAGAGGAACAGACCGCCGCCTATTCCGTCGAGATTTGGAAGCGTTTTCGCAAGTGGGGCGGTATTCCGACAGGTATCACGCAGAACGTCAAAGACCTTTTGACGAGCAGAGAAGTTTCAAACGTTTTTGAAAACAGCGATTTTGTCTATATGCTCAACCAAGCCCAGGGCGACCGGGAAATCCTTGCCAAGCAGCTTAACATTTCGCAGCAGCAAATGACCTATGTAACCCATTCCGAAGCGGGCGAGGGACTTATCTTCTATGGCAACGTGATTTTGCCCTTTATTGACCGTTTCCCGAAAGATACGGAACTCTACCGCGTGATGACGACCAAGCCCGGCGAGGTGTCGGCATGAGGATAGAAACGGATAAAATCTATTGCGGCGACAGCTTGCAGGTGCTTCAAACCTTGCCGGATAACTGTTTGGATTGTTGCGTAACGTCCCCGCCCTACTATGCTTTGCGCGATTACGGCACAGACGGGCAGATCGGGCGGGAAGCAACGCCGGAGGAATATGTTTCCCGCATTACGGCGGTTTTCCATGAGGTAAAGCGGGTGCTTACGCCGGAGGGTACTTGTTGGCTGAATATCGCGGACACTTATTGCGGCACAGGCAGCAAAGCCGACCACCAAGACCCGAAATACCCCAAAGGCAGGAACGGGCAGCAAGTGGCGGTAAACCACCGCGCCCCCGGCTGCAAGCCGAAAGACCTAATCGGTATTCCGTGGCTTGTAGCCCTTGCCTTGCGGGGCGACGGTTGGTATTTGCGCAGTTCTATCATTTGGCACAAGGGAAACGCCATGCCGGAAAGCACGCGGGACAGACCGACGCGCTGCTATGAATATGTGTTTCTGCTTACCAAGTCAAAGAAATATTACTATGATTGGCAAGCAGTAGCCGAGCCGATAGCCCCCACAACGGCGGTACGGCTGAAAAGCGGAGTTGGGAAAGGCAACAAATATGCCGCTACCGTTCCGGGGCAAAACCAGCCGCAGAAAATCAACCGTCCCCGCAGGAAAGGCGCATACACCGACGAAATGATTTCCCCCGTCCGCAGCCGCCGCAACGTTTGGCAGATCAACACAGCTTCCTATCGCGGCGGGCATTTTGCAGCGTTCCCGCCCAAACTTGCGGAAACGTGCATTTTGGCGGGCTGTCCTGTCGGCGGGATTGTGCTTGACCCGTTTTTAGGCAGCGGCACGACCGCAGCGGCGGCAAAAAGCCTTTCCCGCCGCTATGTGGGTATAGAGATCAACCCCGAATACTGCACCCTTGCAAAACAGCGTATTGGAGGTGATGAACATTGAGCAAGGAATTAAAAGCCCCCGACAAGGTAACGCAGAAAATGACCCGCGACGGGGCGATTGCGGAAAACCTTACGACGGGCGAAACAACGAGTATCAGCGAAAGACCGCCGGAGGAAAACTATTCAGCACCCGCAGCGGGAGCAGCAGAAAAGACAACCCAACGTATCAGCACAGAGGTTAGCCGCCATTTTGAAAAGGGCGCGGAGAAAAAGACCCTTGACGCAGCACAGCTTAAAACCCATACGTCCCGCTTGCAGTTTTCCGAAGCGGAACGGGCAACGCCGGAACTGCAAAAGGCAATCAAAAAATCCGATACGGCGGCTGACCGTTTAGACAAAGCGCGGGCGGCTATCCCCAAACAGACCAAAATCACAAAAGAGCGCGTTTTTGACGAAGCCAAAGGCAAAGCAAAGACGCGCCTTGCTTTTGAAAAGACGGATAAGCCCCCAAACGGCAAGTTGCGTCATAACCCGTTATCCCGTCCGGCGCAGGAATTGGACGCCGCCGTACATGGAAAAATCTATGAGGTGGAGAAAGAAAACGTCGGTGTGGAAAGCGGACACAGGATAGAACTTGTGGGCGAGAAAGCGGGCGGCATGACGACGCGGGCAGTAAAACGCGGCATACGCAGCCATAAGCTGAAACCCTACCGGGCGGCGGCAGCAGCCGAGAAAAAGGCAGCAAAGGCAAACGCCGATTTTCTCTATCAAAAGGCGCTGCATGATAACCCCGCCCTTGCGCACTCTAACCCGATTTCCCGTTTTTGGCAAAAGCAGCGCATTAAAAAGCAGTATGCAAAGGCGTTGAAAACGGGCGGCAAGGTGAAAAAGACCGCCGAAGCCACCGCAAAGGCAGCAAAGAAAACGGCGCAGGAAACCAAACGGGCGACGTTCTTTGTCGTCCGGCATTGGAAAGGCTGTTTGATCGTGGGCGGGATTGCCTTTATCGTGCTTCTGTTTTTCGGCGGTTTGTCCTCTTGTTCCCTGTTCGGCGGCAACAGCGGAAGCGGCTTGATTGCGTCGTCCTATCTCTCCGAGGACGCGGATATTACAGGCGCAGAAAGCGCGTATGTCGCTATGGAAGCCGAGTTACAGGATATGCTGGATAACATCGAAAGCGAATACCCCGGCTATGACGAATACCGGGTAACGGCTGACGAGATCGAGCATGACCCGTATGTGCTAATCTCTATCCTCTCCGCTTGGCATGAGGGCGTGTTTACTCTCGATGAAGCGCAAAGCACCCTTGAAATGCTCTTTGATAAACAGTATATCTTGACGGTTACGGAGGAAGTCGAGGTACGCTACCGCACCGAAACGCGGACGGACAGCGAGGGCAACGAATACGACGTTGAAGTACCCTATAACTATTACATTCTCAATGTGGATTTGGAAAACTTCAACCTCTCCCATGTTCCCGTTTACATTATGGGCGAGGAACAGCTATCCATGTACGCTATGTATATGTCGTCGCTTGGGAACAGACCCGATCTTTTCCCACAATCCGGCTATATCTCAAAATACTATGAAAACCCGCCAGCGGATTATGAAATCCCGCCCGCCTATCTGGAAGATGAACAGTTTGCGCGATTGATTGAAGAAGCTGAAAAGTATGTCGGTTTTCCCTATGTGTGGGGCGGCAGCAGCCCGGAAACCTCTTTTGATTGCAGCGGTTTTGTTAGCTATGTGCTGACGAACAGCGGCTTATACAATACGGGCAGACTTGGGGCGCAGGGGCTTTACAACATTTCAACCCGCGTTTCCAACCCGCAGCCGGGGGATTTGGTTTTCTTTACGGGTACATACGACACGCCGGGGGTATCTCATGTGGGTATCTACGTTGGCGAGGACGGGGACGGAAGCCCTGTCATGCTGCATTGTGGCGACCCGATACAATACGCAAAACTTGATACAAGCTATTGGCAATCCCATTTTTACGCCTATGGGCGGCTACATTACAACTGACTTTGAAAGGAGTTTATTTCTATGGCAAACACGAAACTTGACCGTATCGAAAGGGATATTGAGAAAACGAGGGCGAAAATCCTTGAATACCAAAAAAGGCTGAAAGACCTTGAAGCGCAGAAAACCGAGGAAGAAAACGCGCAGATCGTTCAAATGGTGAAAGCGGTACACCTCGACGGGGCGCAGCTTGCCGCGTTCCTCTCCGCTTACGCCAGCGGCGAAATTGCCTTGCCGCAGCCGGACGCAGACTATACCGACGAACAGGAGGAAACCGAAGATGAAGCATAAAAAACTGTTCCGCAGCGTTACCGCTTTGCTTGCCGCCCTTGTACTCATGGGCGGCTTTTCTGTTACCGCTTTTGCGGGCGGCGGTGATGTGAGCGACGAGCCGCCTACCCCCGTAACCGAAACCGAGCCGGAAGAAACGACGGGCGGCTATGAGCCGCAGCCCTTAACGCCGGAGGGCAACATGAGCCTTGTGGACGACATAACGGGCGAAGCGTCCGGCGATAAACAATTTATTACCGTCGTTACGAAAAACGGAAACTATTTTTACATCATCATTGACCGCGCCGAGGACGGAGAAAACACCGTCCATTTCCTCAATCAAGTTGATGAAAAAGACCTTTTGCAGCTTATGGAGGACGAACAGACCGAAACCCCCGCTTGTAGCTGTACTGAAAAATGCGTTGCCGGAAGCGTCAACACCGATTGCCCCGTTTGCAGCGTCAACATGAGCGAGTGCGCGGGCAAGGAAGCCGAGCCGGAGCCGGAAGAAACCGAGCAGCCGGAGCCGGAGGAAGATAAAGGCGGCGACATGGGCGGTGCTATTCTGCTTGTCGTGCTGCTTCTTGCCGCAGCGGGCGGCGGCGCGTTCTATTACTTTAAGATTATGAAGCCTAAAAAGGACGCGGCAAAAGGCAGCAGCAACCTTGACGATCTCGACTTTGACGAGGACGACGAGGAAGAATTAGAAACCGAGCAGGAGGACGAGGAAGTATGAAACTTGTAATTGCAGAGAAACCGAGCGTCGGGGCGGCGATTGCCGCCGTACTTGGCGCGAATGAAAAGCGCAGCGGATATTTTGAGGGCAGCGGCTACCTTGTGTCCTGGTGTATCGGGCATTTGATTAGCCTTGCGGACGCGGCGACCTACAATGAGCAGTACCGAAAATGGAAGTATGATGATCTCCCCATTGTCCCGCAGGATTGGCAGTTTACCGTTGCCAGCGGCAAGGAGCAGCAGTTTTCCGTACTCAAAGACCTTATGCACCGCAGCGACGTTTCCGAGATTGTCAATGCGTGCGACAGCGGGCGCGAGGGAGAACTCATTTTTCGATTTGTCTACGAACAGGCAAATTGCAAAAAGCCCTTTTCCCGCCTTTGGATTAGCAGCATGGAAGAAAGCGCAATCCGCGAGGGCTTTTCAAACCTCAAAGACGGGCGCAGCTATGACGACCTCTATCAATCCGCGCTTTGCAGAGCAAAGGCAGATTGGCTTGTCGGGATTAACGCGACCCGCCTTTTCTCTATCCTCTATCACAAAACGCTGAATGTCGGCAGAGTGCAAACGCCCACCCTTACCATGCTGGTAAACCGCGACTATGCGATCAGCAGCTTTAAGAAAGAAAAATATCATGTTGTCCGTCTGAACGCGGGCGGTGTTTCGGCTTTGTCCGAAAGGCTGAACGACGAAGCGGCAGCGCAGCAGATGAAAGCGGCTTGCGAGAAATCGCAAGCCGTTTGTACTTCCCTCAAAAAAGAGAAAAAGACCGTTTCCCCGCCGAAGCTGTTTGACCTTACCGCGTTGCAGCGCGAAGCTAACCGCCTGTATGGATTTACGGCGAAACAGACCCTTGATTATGCGCAAGCCCTCTATGAAAAGCGGCTTTTGACCTATCCCCGCACCGACAGCAAATATATCACTTCCGATATGCAGGATAGCACAAAGGAACTCATTACCGGGCTTTGTTCGCTGCTTCCCTTTATGCGGGACGTGAAGCTGCAAGCAGACCTTACAAGGGTTTGCGACAACAGCAAAGTAACCGACCACCACGCTATTTTGCCGACAGCCGAGTTTTTGAAAGCGGGCTTTTCTTCCCTTGCCGACAGCGAAACAAAACTTATGACCCTTGTGTGCGCGAAGCTGCTTTGCGCCGCAGCCGCGCCCTATGAATATGAAGCGGTTACAGCGGCTATCTCTTGCGGAGGCTATACCTTTACCGCAAAGGGAAAGACGACGCTTTGCGAGGGGTGGTGCGAGATTGAAAAGCTGTCCCGCGCCGCGTCCGAGGAACAGGACGAGGACGCAGAGCCGGAAACCGTTTTGCCGCCGCTTGCCGAGGGGCAGACCTTTGACAATCCGGCAGCGGAGATCTCCGAGCGTTACACGCAGCCCCCGAAAGCATATACCGAAGATACGCTTCTGTCCGCTATGGAGAACGCGGGCAAGGAAGAAACGCCGGAGGACGCAGAGCGCAAAGGGTTAGGCACTACCGCGACGCGGGCGGGTATCATTGAAAAACTCATTAGCGCGGGTTTTGCCGAGCGCAAGGGCAAAAAGCTAATCCCCACAAAAGACGGGTATAACCTTGCCGCTATTCTGCCCGAAGTCCTTACGTCCCCGCAGCTTACGGCAGAATGGGAAACCCGCCTTACCGGGATTGCCAAAGGCAGCGACAGCCCGGACGACTTCATGCGCAGCATTGAGGAAATGACAGCGGGGCTTGTCAAAACCTATTCCGCGATTTCCGAAGATAAAGCGAAGCTGTTTACCCCGCAGCGGGAAGCAATCGGCACTTGTCCCCGTTGCGGCGCGGCGGTTTATGAGGGCAAGAAAAACTACTACTGTTCCGACAGGGCTTGCGGCTTTGTCATGTGGAAAAATGACTTGTTCTTTCAGCAGCGCAAAAAGACTTTCACAAAGGCGATTGCCGCCGCCCTTTTGAAAGACAGAAAGGTAAAAATCAAGGGTATGTACTCCACCAAAACAGGAAAGACCTTTGACGGGGTTGTGCTGCTTGCCGACACAGGCGGCAAGTATGTAAACTTCCGCGTCGAGCAGAACCGAAAATGATTAGGCTTGATGAAAAGCAGTATCGAGCCGTTAAGAAAATGACCCGCGCCGCGTGCGCCAACAACGATTGCGGGAACTGTCTGCTATTGGACGACGGGGAACCTTGCGTTTGTGTGCAGAGTATCAGCTATTCGCTGTTATGCCGTTATTTCCGCGAAGCGGTTTTACCCGCAGACAGGCAGCTATGCGAACAGATCACCCGCAGCGGGGAAACCGATTTGAAGCGTTGCGCGGTATGCGGCAGCACATTTGCGGCGGGCAGCAATCGGGCGAAATACTGTCCCGATTGTGCGGCAAAGATACGCCGCAGACAGAAAGCGGAAAGCGAGAGAAACAGGCGTTTACGGATAAAAACAACTACATAGCAAGCACAGCAAACGAGTACCCGTTTGCGAGAAATGCCCGCGCTGCTCTATGGGAAGCGCGGGCATTTTGCTTGTTGGGATAGTCCCAAACCCTTAAAAATCGAGAAAGGACGTGATGAAACAATATGCCGTATTCTTCATACGACCATGACAAATTGGAAACCGCCGAAACCATGCGGATAGAACGCCGGATATATTTTGAAGCAAAGGACGGGGATATTGCCCCCTATGTTTCCTTGCCACCGGAGCAGCTACACGCCATGCGCGAGGAAAGCGCGGCAGCGGAACAGGCGATTTTTAACGATCTCTCAAGCCGCGCCGCCGCATGGGAGGAACAGGCGGGCAAAACGCTTTTGCTTGACAAAGCGATTGAATACACAAGGACAACCGTTGTGCAGCACACTTCTAACGAGTGGCAGAAAGGCGAATATGACCGATATACCCGCAGCAACCGGGTATATCAGATGAACTACCACATTTACGAGAACACCCGTTACGACAGGGAGAAGCAGCAAAGCGTCCCTTACTCTTATTCTCTCACATGGGGCGTTTATACCAACAGCCCGAACAGAAACGGGCAAGCGAAGATTGCCGGACAGGACAGAAAGGTTTTTTCCGACAAGGCGGCTATGGAAAAGTATCTGAATGGACGTATCAAAGCATACGACCGTCTGTTTACGGAAATCTCCCCACCTATCCCGCAGGAGTACGCCGAGCATTTCAAAGTAAACGGTATGCTTTTACCGGGCTATACCATTGAGGGCGAGGAACCCCCGCAGCAGCAGCCACAGACGGCAGCTATCCCCGAAACTACCGGGCAGCAAAAGGAGCGTGAACATATGAGCGAACAGTTTTCTATTATGATAGGCAACCGCAGCCGCTTTGAAGCGGGCGACCCCGACGGTTATTGGCTGGATATGCCCGCCACAAAGGAGCAGCTTCACGAAGCCATGCAGAGCGTCGGCATTACCGCCGACAACCCGCAGGATTTTTCCATTCGCGGCTTTTCCGACGACCCGGAAAAACATATTGCCTTGCCTTATGACATGGTATGCGCCGCCAGCGTGGACGAACTCAATTTTCTTGCGGCGCGGATTGAGCAGCTGGACCCCGCCGAGATCGGCAAGCTGAACGCAGCCTTGCAGCAGAAAAACGGCTTTGAGAACATCGGACAGGTAATCGACTTCACCTACAACGTGGATTTTTACGTCCATATTCCCGAAGTACATACCTACCGCGATTTGGGCGACTACTACTTAAATCAATCCGGCATGGTACAAATGCCCGAAGAATGGAAAGGCGGGATTGACCTTGCCGCTTTTGGCAGGAACGCCGCCGAGCATGAAAAGGGCGCGTTTACTGAATATGGCTATATCGTCGAAAGCGGCGACGAGTGGGAGCGTCAGTTTGAGGGGCGCGAAGTGCCGGAGGAATACCGCATTATGAGTTACCCGCAGCAGGAGCGCGGCGAACAGGATAAAGTCTTTATGGACGCAGCCGAAGCGCAGCAGATAGAAACACCTACCGCCGAGCCGCCGCAGCCCCGCCCCGTCGTGCCGATTATCCTTTCTTCTGAAAAACCCGGCGACAAGGTAAAGGAGATCACCGCACGTCTGGAACAGGGCATACAGGCGGTTTTTGACAGCGACCGTTACAAAGAGTTTCTTACTGCCATGTCGAAGTTTCACGATTACAGCTTGAATAACACTATCCTAATTGCCATGCAGGGCGGCAATTTGGTAAAGGGCTATTCACAATGGCAGAAAGAGTTTGACCGCCATGTGAAAAGCGGTGAGAAAGGTATTAAAATCTTTGCCCCCGCGCCCTACAAGGTAAAAAAGCTGGTGGATAAAATCGACCCCGACACAAGAAAGCCCATACTTGACAGCGAGGGAAAGACGGTTAAGGAAGAAAAGGAAGTTACCGTTCCCGCCTTTAAGGTTGTAACCGTCTTTGACATTTCGCAGACCGAGGGTAAGGAGTTTCCCGACCTCTCCGTGAAACCGCTGCTTGCCGATGTGGAACAGTACGAGGACTTTTTCGCTGCCCTTGAAAAAGCGTCTCCCGTTCCGATTGCTTTTGAGCAGATCGGCGGCAGCGCAAACGGATATTTCAGTTTGACCGATAAGCGAATTGCTATCAAAGAGGGCGTGAGTGAGTTACAGGCGGTAAAGACCGCCATTCACGAAATCGCCCATGCGAAGCTGCATGACGTGGACTTAAACGCCCCGCTGGAGGAACAAAACCGCGTTGACCGACGCAGCCGCGAGGTACAGGCTGAAAGCGTTGCCTATACGGTGTGTCAGCATTTCGGGCTTGATACGTCGGATTACTCTTTCGGGTATGTTGCCGGGTGGAGCAGCGGCAAGGAAATGACCGAATTAAAAGCGTCCCTTGAAACGATACAGGCGACCGCAAAGGAACTCATTACCGAGATTGAGGGGCATTTTACCGAATTGCAGCAGCAGCGGCAAACCGAGCAGGAGCAGGAAGCGAAAACAAAAGAAACCTTGCTTCTCAACGGCAAGGAGGACAGCTACGGGATTTATCAGTTAGCCCGCAGAGAGGAAACTATGGATTTGCGATTTGAGCCTTTCGACCGTCTGCAAGCAACGGGGCATACCGTTGACCGGGCAAATTATGAACTCGTCTATACCGCGCCGCTTACAAAGGATATGACGCTTGGCGGCATTTGGGAAAAGTTTAATATCGACCACCCCGCCGATTTCAAGGGGCATAGCCTTTCCGTTTCCGACATTGTTGTGCTTCATCAGAACGGCGAGAATACCGCCCACTATGTAGACAGCATAGGTTTTCAGCAGGTGCCGGAGTTTTTACAGGAGCAAGCGCAGCAGACCCCCGTATTTGATAAGCTATCTCCCGAACAGCAGCAAGCCCTATCCGATACCGTAAAAGATACGCTGCAACTGCTTGTAGACGCAGACAATCGGATTTATGGCGACGTTACGGGCAAGACCCTTGAAGCAATCGCGGCGCAAGGATATTCCTACAAGGACGGGCAGATTGAAAAGCAGCAGCCGGAAGCGACCCCCGACAGCCTTTTGACGGGCGAAACCGTTAGAACGCCGAGGGGCAATTTTCATATTACCGATATGAGCCGCGAACAGATCGAAGCGGCGGGCTTTGGTTTTCACCATGCGTCGGAGGACGGGAAGTATCTTGTTATGGGGAATGGCACACAGGCGTTTGCCATAGCAGCCGAGCAGCCGCAGCGTGATAATCCCTTAAAGCACGTCGAGGACACCATAGAGCAAAACGACAACAATTTTGACGGGCTTATCAATAACACGCCGCAAACGCCTACCGTCGCAGATTTTGAGCAGCGGGCAAAGGCGGGGGAAGCGATTTCCGTTACCGACCTTGCGAAAGCGGTAAAAGCCGAGAAACGGGAACAGCCGCAGAAAAAACCGTCCATTTTGAAGAAGCTGGACGAGTACAAGAAACAGGCGGCGCAGCAGACGAAAGATAAACAGAAAGAGCATAAAAAGGATTTGGAGGTTTGATAGCATGAATATCCGCTTTACCATTGAGGAAGAAAATATTGTTGCGATCTACGCCGAGGACAGCCGGGAAACGACGCTTGAAAATATCCTTGCCGCCATGCCCTACATGGACGAGGATATACGCCAGCTTGCCGCCGCAGCGGTGAACAAGCTGCAAGCCATGACGGACAGCGAGTTTTCCGAAAGGAAGTTTATCTTGACCGACGAGGAATAGCCCATAGAAAACAGGGGCGCGGTTGCCGACTTCCGGCACCGCGCCCCTGTTTTTTTTTGCCCTTGCGTGGACAATTAGAAAGCCGTTTTTGCGGGTTTGAATATAAAGTATCGTCTACGCTGTTTCCCCGCGCTGGAAGCCGCAGAAACACAGGCGTTTTCAGCCCTTAACATTCCACTTGCCACCCCATGTTTTGCGCCTTATCGCTCCTGCTCCCGCGCCCTGCTTTGGGACGGGTAAAGAATACTATCGACGTTCTTTTTGACAACGCCGTATTCCTGCATTTGCTTCTTGGCTTGCCGATAATCTTCATACAATTTGGTTTTCCTGTCGTTTAAGCTTCTATACTCCTTGCGCAGCGCGGCGAGATCGGGCAGCTTCTTTATCTGCATTTCCTTTAATGCCCTTGCCGCAGCTTCAAACAGGATAATTTCGCTTTCATGCCCCCGCAGATACTTTTCCTTGTCCGGCGATTTTCGGTATTCATCGTAAATCGGTTTTAACTGTCGGTATGTGGTGGTGTGCTTGATAAGCAGCGACAAATCAGACATACGCTGTTCCACTTCCTTAACCGCCTTTGCCGCCGCGTCATGAGCGGTCATAATATCGGCTATCTTGCTTTCAAGTTCGCTATAATACTCAATCTTGTTTTCGGTTAGGAAGTTCATGCTTTTAGCAGCCTGTTTCAGATTATGGATTTTTGCCCACCGTTCATAGCCCGCCGACTGTTGGGCTTTGATACTGTTTTCAAGATCGACGACAAGCCGGATTTTCTTATCTTCCCGCAGCGTTTTTGTTTTGGCAACATACACGCCCTTGATACGCTCCTTTATCGCTTCTTCCGTATAGGCCGCGCCGAGCGTCTTTGTGCGGGTAAACCGTTCCTGTCCGGCAGCGCGAAAGGAAATGTATTTGCCCTGTTTGATTTCATACCCCATTTCCTGCAAGCGGCGCAGCAGTTCGTCAAAATCTTTCACTTGGGGAATGAGAGTATCTATCGCCGTTTTCAGCTTTGCTTTGTAGCTTGTCCCTTGCTTTTCGGCGGTGTATTCTGCATAGCTTTTTCCCTTGTCCTGTCCCGGTACGACGACGGATAGCCCATGCTCTTTACATATCCTGTCGCTGGTGCGCCGGATAAAGTGATAGCTTTGCTTGTTGGAATGGTACTTTTTGTAGTCAACGAAGCTAACCGCGTTGAAAATCAAGTGATTATGCAGATGGTCTTTATCGACGTGAGTTGTCAAAACAAACTCATACTTGCCGCCTAATACCGCCCCGGCAAGTTCCATGCCGATTTTGTGCGCTTCTTCCGGTGTGGTTTCTCCCACCGCAAAGGATTGTATCAAGTGCCGCCCTAAATGTGTGCCGCGATCTCCGGCAGCTTCCCGCGTCCATGCAAACTCAATATCGGCGGTTTCCAGCCCGCAGCCGAAAGAGGACGCAAGCAGCTTCCCGTCTGTCTTTTCGGGATTTAAGATATAGTCTATCGCAGCCTTTAAGGTTGATTTAATAGGGTGCGTCTTTGTAACCGCCATATCTCGTCCACCGCCTTTTTAATGTCCTCTATATCCTGCCTGTAAACCGTCCCCGTCGCATTGGCGCGTTTTGCAATTTGGTTGATGTTCCGGCTCACCGCTTGCAGTTCCCGGATATATGCTTTTGTGTCGCTTCGGTCAACGACAAGAATATACCCGTCTATCGCCATTTTACGGAAGTATGCCCCATACTGCTTTATGGGAAGCTGCTTCATCTTCTCGTCGATCAGCCGCTTTTCTTCTTCCGTAACGTAAAACTTCATCTGTATATTTCTCTTTCGGTTTTCCATTTCCGCACCGCCTTTCGGTATAAGGGTTTGGGATTATCCCAACAAGCATTTTCCGCAAACGGGTACTCGTTTGCTGTGCTTGCTATCTACTCCATACCCCCACCGAAAGGCGGTATTTGTTGCGCGTTCCTTTGATTTTGGACGCAAAAAAAGATTGCAGCCGCCATGCGCTGCAATCTCCCGATTTCTCATATTGTGAGGTTAATCCTCTGCTTTTTCGACTTCCGTTATCTCCCTTGCTGTTGCGGTTACAATCCGTATGCCTTTATCGCTCATACCGTCCAGCAGCGCGTCAAGCTGCCGCCGCCCGGTGGATTTCTCCGCATTGCTGTTCGGGAAGAAAAATTGATCTACCGAAATATGATACCGGGTTACAAGGTCATAGAATACCTGTAAACTCGGCTGTTGTCCCTTGTTCTCGATATTCGCAAGGTAGCGCGGGGAAATATATAACTCGTCGCTTACCTTTTTGCGGCTCTCGCCGTATTCATTTCTCGCGGCTTTTATAGCTGCCCCGAAAGCCTTAAAGTCGTACAATGGTACGGGTCTTTTTGCCATTTTCATTCACCCTGTTACATTTTACAGTTCACCTTTCTTTTTGGATATGTCCACACAATTCATATCATTAGGTTAAATACTTCCTGTTGTGTATTGACAGTAGACTGATTTTCTGATAAAATAAAATTTATGTAAAAGGAGGCGGCGTTTATGTTGCATAGCATGCGTATTAGATAAGCATTGAAAAAAAGGATTTTCCCATTTTCAACATGGGCTTTTTTGTCATGCTTATTTTGCGGATGCTATACAAAAAACTAACGACGTATAGATATAGTATAGACATAGTGCAAGCTATGCCTTAGTTTTGTTGTACTGCTCTGTGCATTATAAATGCAGGTCAATGCTCATGTTGAGGATTGACCTGCATTTTTTTGTGTAAAAAGGACGAGTGAAATATAATGCTTAAAAAATATTGGATAAAATGTCCGATTTGTAACGGAAAGACGAGAGTTCAAGTATTTCATAATACTGTATTAAAAGATTTTCCTCTTTTCTGCCCTAAATGCAAATTGACGCATATCATTGATGTAGAAAAATTAGAGATTGTAATCAAAAATACAGAAAAACAAACTTTTATTATTTAGAAGAAAGGATATAAAAATGAAACGTTTACCTAAATATACGCCTGCGGAAGTACGGAATGATCCATACGGATTTACTTACAAAGAAATGTCGGAAGTTATTGGCGAGAATGAAGCAAAAGCCTTATATGAAGAATTATATAAGCAATTACCACGCAAAAAAAATCTATCAATGTTGGTAAAAAATATTTGCAAAAGCAGTGATACTGAAAAGTATGTTTACGAACTGAAAGACAACAAATACATTGAAACGGTTTTTATCAAGCGGCGAGATGGTGGAACTGTTTGCGTGAGCACACAAGTCGGTTGTCCTGTTGGTTGTATTTTTTGTGAGTCCGGGCGAAATGGCTTTGTTCGTAATCTAACATCGTCAGAAATCGTACAACAGATTATATTGTTGCGTCGAAAAGTAAACCGTATCGTTTTTATGGGTATGGGAGAGCCTTTATTCAATTATGACAACTTGATAAAAGCAATCCATATTCTCCGAGATAGATATGGGCTCAACTTTCCAACCGACGGCATTACCATATCAACAGTTGGTCCGGTCGATCAATTAAAAAAATTGCGCGAGGAACATCTTAAAATTCAGTTGACAATATCTTTACACGCAGCAACACAATCTGCAAGAAATCGTATTATTCCTCACATGCGCATATATGCTATTGAAGATGTTGTTAAGCAAGCCTTATCCTATTCTGAAAGGCATAATCGCAAAATTGTCTTTGCGTATTTGCTTTTACCGGGTATAAATGACCGGCCCTCAGATGTAAGACAACTTGCAAAATGGTTTCGGGGCAAAAAAGTTATGATTAACGTGTTACAATACAACCCAACAAGCAATTCAAGAATTAAAGCACCACAGAAACGGGAAATAGTTGCATTCAAACATCAATTAGAGCAAGCAGGACTTGAAGTTACTATGAGAGTTTCTCATGGCAGAGAGATTAACGCGGCTTGTGGACAGTTAGCTAACACATATAATAAATTCAAAAAAAATGATTAAAAGTGCCAGACGCATAGACGCAGAGCCGATAACGCATTAGGTCAAAAAACCTATGTGTTATCGGCTTTTTTATTTAATATTGCGCAAAAGCCGCTGTTCCCTATTATAGAATGGATTGCGGGTAGTGTATTAAAGTCGCCCTTTTTTAAGGATACGGCGGTATCGGGGAGGTATCGCCGTGTCCATTTTTATTTACTGTAACCCGCCTAATGCTTTGCGGTCAAAAAAAGCTATGCTCCGCAAGCGGGATATTCCGGCTATGAATGTGAACTGTCAATACATTTAGCTACTGCTTACATTTCCTTTGCGCCCGTCCGCGTCTTGCGGACGGGCGCATTTTGCTTTTTTCAACTTTTTTCTGAAAAGCGCACTCAAGAGCCATCTCCCGAACGGGTACGGAGCGAAAGGGGCAGAGAGGACAAGCCCTTAACTCCCGTCCTCTACTCCACGCGGGAAGGAGGTGAACTCTATGGAGCTATCTTCTTCCGACAAGGAAAGAATACAACATCAGTACGACGCATTAGCAAAGAAAACTTTGGTCGGCGAAGCGAAAAGCCACCGCCGCACTCTTGCGAAACGCGCAGCACGCGAAGTTACTTTTTCGGATTTGAGCGAAAGCGAACTCGCGCAGCTTTTCACAACGGACGAATACGAAAGCGATTATTTCCGTTTTCAAGTGTCCGGCTTTGATGTACTCGTCAAAAATGAACTGCTTGCCGAAGCCCTTAACGCTTTGCCCGAAAGGAAACGCGACATTATCCTTTTGTCCTACTTCTTGGATATGAGCGACGCGGAAATTGGCGAACTGCTGAATGTTGTACGCACGACGGTTTTCCGGCACAGGAAATCCGCGCTTGCGAAAATCAAACAGTATTTGGAGGGAAAAGCAGATGATGAATACCGTTAGGAAGTCTGAAAATCTGTTGCCGTTCCCTGTCATTTCCGCAGCGGCAAACGGCGACACAACCGCCATGTGCGCGATCTTGAAGCATTACGAGGGTTACATAGCGAAACTTTGTACCCGCACGCTGAAAGACGACGCGGGCAATACCTATTCCTATGTGGACGAGGAAATGCGTAACAGGCTGCAAGTGCGCCTTATTACCCGCACCCTTGCTTTTCATGTAGGATAATCTTTTAGCCCATGCGGGGAGCGTGTCCCCTTTCCACGCTTCCCGTTATGGGCTATTTGTCGTTCCGCAAAAGCATATCCGCTGTTGATGTGCTTTTGCAGGCCGACAAAGCCTATTGTTCTTTGACAAAGAAAGCGGCCTTTGGTGCGCAGCATAACAGGCAAACGGGTACATTCCGTCTGTACCGAGCCAGTCGGCGGGTACGCCATGACAGCTTTTCCCCATAGGGGAAAAGCCGAGCGAGAACTACCGCGCCGTAAAACAGGTTTAGCAGCTTGTGGGCGACGACATATAGGCGGGACGAAACGCCTTTATAGCCATAGTCCGAGCGTTAAGAGCGTCGCAGGCATTGGGTAAAGCTGCCTTAAATGAGCAGGGGTGAAACTCCCGCGGTGCTGCCGCTGACAGCCGTTCGTTTCTGCCTTATTTCTCATATCGTACAAGCCGGAGCGCATATTCTGTATTATGTCGCTATACCGGGAGGGAAAGAAGATGATTAACAAGGTACAGCTTCAACAAATGAGAAGCGTTGATATAACACAGGTAGACCGCAGCACTTTGGTTGACATTCGGAATATCCATATCGACAGTTCTTTGCCAGCGGCAAAGAAAATGCAAAGTTACTTTGAGCAGATCGTAAATCCTTACTGTTTTCTTTGCGGCGACATACCCGTAAAAATACGGTTTGTGGCAGAGGATAAAACATTGAAACAATCATTGTGCGACTACTTTTTAAGTCTGAAATGACTTGCCTACTTTCCCTACCCCAAAGGGTAAAGACCTTGTGATTATGGGGCTAAAATGGTATAATAGACCCGTAATTATAGGGGGAAAGGAGGTATTATGCCCCGCATACGCAAAGACAAAACGGCACGCAGCTACGCAGAGCCGTTTTGGAAAATCGGGCTATACATTCGACTATCCAAAGAGGACGATAACGAGGACGAAAGCGAGAGTGTTATCAATCAAGAAAAGATACTCCGCGACTTTGTAGACAGCTATTTTGAGCCGGGTACTTTTGTCATTGTAGACGTGTTTGCCGACGACGGATTGACAGGCACAGACACAGCGCGACCAAACTTCAAACGGCTTGAGGGCTGCATTGTCCGTAAAGAAGTAAACTGCATGATTATCAAATCCCTTGCACGCGGTTTCCGCAACCTTGCCGACCAGCAGAAGTTTCTGGAAGAGTTCATACCGATTAACGGCGCAAGGTTTATTTGCACAGGCACCCCATTTATTGATACCTACGCTAACCCCCATTCGGCAAGCGGGCTTGAAGTACCTATAAGGGGAATGTTCAATGAACAGTTTGCCGCCACCACTTCCGAAGAAATCCGCAAAACTTTCAAGATGAAACGGGAGCGCGGCGAGTTCATCGGTGCATTTGCCACCTATGGTTATAAAAAAGACCCGAACGACAAAAACAGCCTATTGGTAGATGAAGAAGCAGCGGAAGTTGTGAAAAGCATTTATCATTGGTTTGTGAATGAGGGGTACAGCAAAATGGGGATTGCCAAAAGGCTTAATCAAATGGGAGAGCCTAACCCCGAAGCCTACAAAAAGAAAAAAGGATTGAAGTACAACAATCCTAATTCCGGCAAAAATGACGGGTTGTGGTCTGCCAGCACGATTGCAAGGATATTGCAGAACGAAATCTATACGGGCGTAATGGTACAGGGCAGACACCGCGTTATCAGCTACAAAGTACACAAGCAGATCAGCGTCCCGGAAGATGAATGGTTTGTCGTCCCCAACACACACGAAGCGATCATTGACCGAGAAACATTCGAGAAAGCGCAAGCCCTACATAAGCGCGATACAAGAACGGCACCGGGCAAACAGGAAGTCTATTTAATGTCCGGCTTTGTCCGTTGTGCGGACTGTCAAAAAGCCATGCGGCGAAAAACCGCCCGCAATATTGCCTACTATTCTTGCCGCAGCTACACAGACAAAAAGATTTGCAGCAAACATTCTATCCGGCAGGATAAATTGGAAAACGCGGTTTTGGCAGCTTTGCAAATGCAAATTGCCCTTGTAGATCAGCTTGCAGAAGAAATTGAACGTATCAACAACGCGCCTGTAATCAATAGGGAAAACAAACGGTTATCCTATTCATTGAAACAGGCAGAAAAGCAACTAAAACAGTACAATGACGCTTCCGACAGCTTGTACCTCGATTGGAAAAGCGGCGAAATCACAAAAGAGGAATACCGCCGCTTGAAAGGCAAGATTGCAGAACAGATACAGCAGCTTGAAGCGAATATCTCTTATCTGAAAGAGGAAATGCAAATCATGGCTGACGGTATCGGAGCCGACGACCCGTATCTAACCGCCTTTCTGAAATACAAAAACATTCAGAGCCTAAACCGGGGAATTGTAGTTGAACTTATCAAAGCGGTTTGGGTGCATGAGAACGGGGAAATAACGGTTGACTTCAATTTTGCCGACGAGTACCAGCGAATTATTGATTACATCGAGAACAACCACAACATCATTACGGTGATTGAGAGCAAGGCGATATGACGGGCTTTCTACTCACCGCAAAACAAAAGTTAATGTTGTGCATAAATAAACGGCTCTACAGGCAGTACAGGCGCGGCGGGCGAGGAAGGCCCGGCGGGCGCCACCGGAGCTACCGGGGCCATGGGACCGGCCGGGCCGACAGGACCAACCGGGGAAACAGGCAATACCGGACCTGTGGGACCAACCGGCGTTACCGGACCGACCGGAGCCACCGGACCGGTTCCCGACGACATCTACGCATCCTTTATCAATTTCGCCGCACTGCTTACCGACGCCTCTCTCATTCCCATGGGAATTGGAGTTTCCGATCCCACGGGAAATATTGTATTATCAGACCCGACACGAATCACGCTTGCCCCCGGAATATACGCCATTTTTTACGAGGTATCCGCTTTACTTGCCGATTCCGGCTTCATGCAGGTCACCCCTTACTATAATAATGCCCCCCACATTGAATATGGAATCTACTTCATGACCAATTCCGGGCGTTCCAGCGCCTTCGGTTCTGTATCATTTATGATCGAAGTCCCGGTTCAGACCGTATTCAACCTAACCTTCAACAGCCCGGTAACTGCTACCGAAGGGACGCTTACCATGGTGATCCATAAACTGAGACGAGAGGTATAAAATAAGACTGCCGGTCTTTTAAGGCAGCACTTTCATCATAGAAAAACAGAGCCGGACAGTGTATGAAGTTACCCGTTCACACACTGTCCGGCTCTGTTTTCCCGATATCAGCATCCTGAAGATACCGTCTTATTCCGGGCACCGCCCTTACTCCTTCCGGATGCCAGCACTCCCACTGTCAGAATCACGGGAAATACCAGTGCCGCCAGAATTCCAATCCTTAAATCATCTCCAAATACCCCGGAGATACGGCCTACCACAAGAGGCCCTCCGGCACACCCGATATCACCCGCCAGTGCAAACAGTGCAAACATGGCGGTTCCTCCGCCCGGAATCTTTTTCATGGCCAGGCTGAAGGTGGAGGGCCACAGCGCCCCCACCGCAAAGCCGCAGAGTGCGCAGCCCGCCAGGCTCAGCACCGGCCACGGAGATAAGGCGATCAGCAGATAGCTTACCACGCAGAGCCCGCCGCTCCCCAGCATGATCCTCTCCAGCGAAATTCTGTCGCTGTATTTTGCAGATACCACCCTGGAAACCCCCATAAAGAATGCAAACGCGCATGGTCCGGCCAGATCCCCAACGCTTTTGGACACATGCAGTCCCGACTCGGCAAATGCGGACGCCCACTGGCTCACCGCCTGTTCGCTTGCTCCCGCACAGATCATCAGCACCATCAGGATCCAGAACACCATTTTTCCGGAAAGCCTGCGGATCGATAAGCCTTCCTCCTCTTCCGCCAGTGTCCGGATCGGAACCAGAAAGAAATACAGCGCGTTGGCCAACGGCACAGCGGCCCAGATCACGGCCAGCACCTGCCATTGATCGATGCCAAACAGATAAAAGAACGCTGTTGACAGAATGACAACTCCCATGTGCCCCCAGCAGTAAAAAGAGTGGAGAAGGCTCATGGCCGCCGCCTTCCTCTCCGTGGGACACGCCTCCACGATCGGACTCACCAGCACTTCAAGCAGACCGCCGCCGACAGCATACAGAATAATAGCTGCCATCAGCCCCGAATAGCTGTCCTCCATCATCTGCGGAAACAGTGCCAGTCCGATCAGACCGACGGCGGCCAGGATATGGGCTGTCACAATACTGATGCGGTAACCGATACGGTCCACAAAATGCGCCGCCAGGAAATCCACCAGCAGCTGAACGCCAAAGTTCACGGTGACGAGAAACGATATCTTTCCCAGAGATATCCCGTAACTCCTCTGAAATGTCAAAAACAGCAGCGGTGCAAAATTATTCACCACCGCCTGGGTGATATAACCAATATAGCAGGCATTTATGGTATGCTTATAGTTTTGTCTGATCTGGCTCGTCATACTGTCCGTCCTTCTGTCCTTCTCTACAGTACCTGGAATTCACAGTTCAAAATCGTCTGATAAATCTCCTCTTCACTGGAACACAGTTCCAGATCGTGGATCAGCGGGGTCGTCTTTACCATGCGCATCAGTGTGACGACCGCCGGAATATGTTCTTTGGAATCACGGCTTGCAAGGCATAAGATCACCTTCGCCTTCTTTTCCCCGAAGTGAACCGGCTGCCGGCTGACCAGCAGGCTTAAGCTGGTCTGATGAATCCCTTCCACTCCTTTTCCATGCAAAAGCGCAAAGGAATCGTCCGATACCGCGTAGAATCCCTGTTCTTCTATGAATTCTATCATATTTTCCGTGTAAGTACTATCAATAAATCCTCTTTTTTCCAGCAGAGCCGCACTCTCCCTCACCGCAGCCTTCCACTCATATTCCTCATCCGTCAGACGGATGCAGTCGAACTTTAAGAAGCTGCTGAAGCTCTTGGGATTGTGTACCTCCTTCACGGTCTGGTATCCCAGTTCCCGCTCGATGACCTCCATAACCCTCGCCCTGGTGGCCTCATCGAGAAATCCCAGCTTTTCCTCGATGGAGTAAAACCCGGAAAGAATCGTTTTTCGGGGAATATCCAGCTGTTCGATGGCCGCCTTATCTTCCGGCCGCAGGATGGGATTTACCACGATACATGGTTTGGGAAGGCTGTTGTTCAGCCTGATCGTCGACAGCACATAGTCAATCCCGGCCCAGTCCGGGTATGCGGACAGCTTGTAGATGGGAATCGTGTCCATGATGTGGATCTGGTACTCGCTGAGCAGAGATTCCTTTAACATGGTTGTCGTACCGTAGCCGTGGCCGCAGACTAAGAGCACCCGCTTATAGGGCGCGCTCTTCATTCGTCTGATACTGGCCATAAAGCAGACGGTCAGGTAGACAATCTCATCCTCATTCGCAGTATCCTTTAAGGTGTCGATTTCCCGGCAGACGGCGGTCATCACCGAGTACAGCTTCCGCTCCTCCGGCCCTAATAAGGATATCATGTGGTCATTGATCTCCACGTGGTTCCGGATCCGCTGAATCAGCGGAATCATATGGTTTAACAGCCCCTCCGCCAGCGTCCTGTCCTTGTCAAACGGCATGTCCAGCCGCTTCGACATGGCCGCAATAAGGGAAAATGTGACAGACTGCGCGTGGACGGGATCCACCTCCGCCCCGCTTCCCGTCATCTTATTGGTAAAATCATACATTTTAGCCATCATATACACATGGTACTCCGATACCGGCCGCCCGATGATCTCCTCCAGCTTCCCGGCAAACCGACCGTAGATCTCCCGGTCAAATTCCGGCATTACCGTGATATCCAGGGGATATTCCTTATCGTGGAGAATGAACCACACGAGCACCACGATATTGGACATGTACCACAGGTAGGAACTGCTGGTCAGTGTGCACCCCAGTTCCTCTAAAAGCCCGTCCACAGCCATCACCACATTGGCGATGGACACGCCCTCGAACGCCTTATGTATGATGTGAATGCAGTAAAATTCATAGGAATTATAATTGGTAAACGGATTGATCAGATAATCAATATATTTTCTGAACTCCTGGTTCATCAGAGTCGTTCTCTTAAGCTTTGGACCGGCCAGATAGAAATGGCCTGAGTAGCCGATTCCCATCTCATTCTTTTTCAGTTCTTCATCCAGGGCCGCCATATCATTTTTCACGGTAGACCGGGAAACGCCGAACTGCTCACTCAGCTTATTGATCTTCAGATCTTCATTCCGGATCATCAGAATTAAGAGCAGGATCGACATGCGTTCCTTCCCCGTATAGACCACCCCGTTCCCCTCTTCCAGGCCCTTTAAATCCAGACTGGCCGGATATGTCAGCAGACCTTTGGAGTGCTTCTCGATCTCCGGAAGATGCTCCAGCGATAAAATATCATTGATCCGGTCCACGTCATAGCGCACACTCCGCTCCGAGACCCCCAGTTCCTTCGCCATCTCCCTGTAGGTGGATTCTCCCTGTGATTTTAAATATCGGATAATATTCAGCATTCTTCCGTTAAACATAGTCCATCCCCTGCGGCCGCGCCGCTTTTCTTTTCTGCTCCCAATACAGAATCGAGTAGGAGGGAGTGATTAACTCCCGTCCTCTCACACCACCGTGCATACCGTTCGGTACACGGCGGTTTCAACGGTTGACATGCACGGACTGATAGGCTGTGGCTAAATCATAATAGCCACTGTTTATCAGTCTTTCTTTTGTCATTGCCATATTTACCGCTACCGTTTGTGTGGTAAACCAATAGCCTCTTCGGCTGTTCCCTGCCTTCCATGCCAATTCTTTCGGCACTCCCATTTTCAGCAGGTTCTTTACCTTCGTTTTCGGTTTCTTCCATTGTTTCCATATACACATTCGGATTCTGTGATATAGCCATTGGTTCAGTCCCTCTATTCGGTTCTTCATATCTGCTACTCCATAATAATTCAGCCAGCCCCGCATATACACCTTTATCTTTTCTAACGATGGGCGTATGCTCTGAACAGACCTTCGGGAACTAAGGTCTTTCAGTTTTGACTTCATTTTCTTCCATGACTTCCCATGAACCCGGACATAAATGCCCTTTCCGTTCTTTCCCAATGTGAAGCCAGGGAACTTAAAATTTCGGATTGCAAATACACTTACTACACGGCTTTTCTTCTGGTTCACCTGCAATTTCAGCGTCCCTTCCAGATATTTCGTGCTTGTTTCCAGAAGTCTCTTTGCGGCTCTCTCACTTTTAGCTAACAATACTATATCATCTGCGTAACGTACAAAAGCCACTCCTCGTTTCTCGTACTCCTGGTCGAACTCGTTCAGATAGACATTTGCCAGCAGCGGGGATAGATTTCCTCCTTGCGGCGATCCTTCCTCTGTCTCCATGACTATACCGTTTTCCATGACACCACTCTTTAGGTATCTCTTTATCCATTGGATAACCCTTTCGTCCTTTACATCTCTGCGCAGGATATTTAATAGCATTTCTTGGTTCAGAGTATCAAAGTATTTCGACAGGTCCAATGCAACGGCATGGGTGTATCCCTGTTCTGCATACTCTTTTACCTTTAAAATGGCGTCCCTGGCGCTTCTTCCCGGCCGATACCCATAGCTGTTCTCCGAGAACAGCGCCTCATAGACTGGCATTAACTGCTGTCCTATGGCTTGCTGGAAGATACGGTCTTTCACGGTTGGAATGCCCAGCTTTCGCATTCCTCCCTCTGGCTTGGGAATCTCTACTCGTCTTACTGGGTCGGGGGTGTATTTTCCCCTTTTGATTCTCTCTATCAGTTCCTTTTGATTTTCCCTTAGGCAGTCACCTGTTTCCTCTACGGTCATTCCGTCGATTCCCGGCGCTCCCTTATTCGCCTTTACTCTCTTAAAAGCTCTGTTTAAGTTGTCCTTATTCAGTATCTTCTCTAAGAGTTCCGGCTGTGCACTGTCTCTTTCCTTCCATATCCGGCGGAAAGAACGGTGCGCTCTCACATACCCTTCACGTTCCGCGCTGTCTCTTTGTGAGCAGCTATCTCTGTTTTCTGTACCCAATGTTCTTTCCTCCTTTCCCGGTTGTACTAAAGACTCCTGTTGATTCGGTCCTTCGTCTCTCGACTACTACGACCTCTGCTGACTTCTGTACGTTCAGCACTACCTCACGATAGTGGTTATCCCTTTCAGGACATTCCGCACAGACCTCCCCGGGTACCACACGTTTCTTTCTCTCCATCTATCTGCCACATTTACCATACATGATTCCGTGTGGTTATTGGGCTTCGACTTGTTTGGCAGCCTTACCCTCACGCATGGCCTGATGTGATTTCTGTTCGTCAGACCAGAGATTTGCCCATGGGTTAGTATGTTCCCCATATCCAGCTTCCTTCAGATTCCACCTCACGGTGGACACCCTTGCCTTCGGCTATATCCTTCCCACCACCGGGCGGATTCCGGACTTGCACCGGTTAGAAACGTGCGCCGCCGGGCGCACCAACAGAACAAGAGGAGATACTCCCCATCTCCTCTTTGTCCTGTTACCCGTGTTATCTATATTCTGCTCCCCTGCAAACACTTCTTACTGGAATGTGTCCTGAATCTTTTTCATGACAGCATCTGATTTCTTGATTAAATCGGAGACACCCATCTTCAGCACTTTTTTCCCTTTGAAACGGTCCAGCCCTTCTAATGCCACGTCATTGACCAGAACTACACAGGCCGCCTCGTCGATATCCTTCTGCTTTAACTGATTTTCCACGCCGGCTCCGCCCTGTGTTTCAATGATTACGTCGATTCCCAGCTTCTGTCCGGACAGCTTTAATGCCTCCGCCGCCATATATGTATGTGCTACGCCTGATGGACAGGATGTAATTCCTACTACCTTCATGATAATTTCCTCCTTTATACCTTCTGATTATAATTCGTCAAATGTGATCTCGTCGAGTCCGTCGTCCTCCACTGCCGCTTTGGACGCCATATCGTCCGTATTGTTCTTCTTTAATAAGTTTACCATAATTGCCGTCACAAATCCACCGGCTAACACGGAAATGATATACCAGATTCTGCCCTCTACAACCGGGAGTACGATCAGTCCGCCCCATGGCGCATGGTTTAACACACCGGTTAAGAAAGGAATAATGTTGCCGACTACGGCTCCCACGATCAGAGACGGGATAACGCGCAGTGGGTCATTGGCTGCAAATGGAATGGCGCCCTCTGTAATTCCCACACAGCCCATCAGAATAGCCGCCTTGCCTGCTTCTTTTTCTTCCGCATTGTATTTCTTCGGAGCCAGTAAGGTAGCGATACCCATACCGATCGGAGGAGTACAGATTGCAACGCCCACGCCGCCCATCAGATAAGGAAGCGTATCGACCTGTGTCTGTGCAAATAAGGTTGCCACTTTGTTGATCGGGCCGCCCATGTCAAATGCCGTCATGGCGCCGAGGATTGTTGCCAGCGGGACTCTGCCCACATCGCCCAGGCCGGAAAGCCAGGCAGTTAAGGACTGCATGATAAATGCGATTGGTGTACCAATTCCCCAGACGATAATGCCGCCCGTAATAAAGGTGCCGACCAGCGGGTAAATGAAAATGGAACCCAGGGTCTTTAAAGAAATCGGAAGCTTAATCTTCTTTAACTGTTTTACCACAACACCGGCGATTAAGCCTGCCGCCATGCCGCCCAGGAAGCCGGCGCCCATGGAGTTTGCCAGATATGCGCCGATCATACCGGGTGCCAGGCCGGGTTTATCCGCGATCGAATACGCGATGTAACCGCCCAGAACCGGAACGAACAGGGTCAGGCCGCCGAGGCCGATCTCTGCCAGACCGGCAAGCCAGCCCTCCGTCGGCGTGGCCGCACCGGCCGGATTCAGCATAACGGAGATGGAAAACAGGATACCGCCCGCTACGATGAACGGGATCATGTGAGAAGTACCCGTCAGTATGTGTTTCTTTAAAATCTTAATCTGCTCTTTCATTTCCCTACCCCTCCAAAACTTCCGTTAAGATATCAAACACCTGGTTCTTCGTGCTGTTTCTCAAAGACTCTCTGAACTCCTCATGCATCAGCTGCCTTGAGAGATTGGCAAGAATCTTCATATGGGTATCTCCTGCTTCGGAAAGCGGAACGGCAATCAGAATGATTAAGTCGGCCGTCTCGCCTGTCTCTTCGTTCCATACCACCGGTCTTACTGTCCTTGCAAAAGCAACGCTTGCCTCCAGAACGTGATCTGTCTTTCCATGCGGAAGTCCCATGTCGAATCCCACATAGGTCGGTGCGATGGCCTCCCTCGCCAGCACATCCTCGAAAAACTCGTTCTGATCCGTTATCTTACCTGCCGCGTCCAGTTCCTTAACCAGCGCGCTGATGACGTCCTTCTTTTCCGCTGCGTCAATGTCAAATACGATACAGTTCTTACTAATTAATTTACTCATTGCAAACCTCCTGCCGGCTGCTGCCGGTTATTAAAAATTCCTTTGTTCCAGGCCTGGAAGAATTTGTTTGTTCCTTACATGCCTTATGATAATCCTGTTGGGAAAAAAAGAAAAGATAGAACATTTGCAAAAAAAATTTACAAAAATTTGAAGGGGGCTGTAACCCTGTTTTCGTCAAAAAAAATGCTTAAGCGGGATACTGGAATTCTCCCGCTTAAGCGATCACTGTCATTTCATATAGTTGCCTGTCATTACTGCATTTTCACCGTCTCACAAAACTCCTGCAGCGTCCGGTGCAGCTGTCCCTCCGCCGTCTCATCGCAGAGCACGACGATCTTGTCTCCGGCAAGCAGCTTCGTATCGCCTCTCGGCACGAATTCCGCCTCGCCTCTCATCAGGGAAACGACGAGGCACGTTTTCGGCCACGCGATCTCCGATACCTTCATCCCTTCTGCCGCGCTCCCGTGAAAGATCATGCCTTCCACCAGCACTTTTTCTCCGGTCAGAACCGCTTTCTTCTCCGGGTTCTGCTTTGCCAGCAGGCGGTGAAGAAGCTGGTCGTAAACCGGCGCGCACCGCATGATATCCGGTACCAGATACGCGGCCAGGGACACCATGGACAGCGTAAGCAGATGGGAGAAGGAGCCCGTCATCTCACTGATTAAGATAATTCCGGTAATCGGAGCACGGACAATGGCTGAGAAGTAGCCTGCCATCCCCAGGATGATAAAGTTGCCTAAAAGCCCGTCCAACGAACCGCTCACCATTCCCACCGCATTGAAGTAGATGCCGCCGATCACGGCTCCCATCACGAGAAGGGGCAGGAAAATGCCGCCTGGTGCTCCGGAGCCGAAGCTCACCATGGAAAATACAAATTTTACCACAAACAGCAGACACATGGAGCCGATCACCATTTCCCCGGAGGAAAGCACCTCCACCAGAGAATGGCCGCCTCCCAGAACGGACGGATAGAGAAATCCGAACACTCCGGCCATCATAAACGGGATCAGCAGCCGGAGCGTCTGTCCCGGAATCTTCTGATACAGGTCCTGGGATTTCGAGAGACAGGTGTTGTAGACCACCCCCATCAGTCCGATGATCACGCCCAGAATCAGCACATGAGCGTAAGTGCTCAGCGGCATCATATGAGTAATGTTGAACGTGAAGACCGGTTTCAGGCCAAATACATTTCTGGAAACAAAGTCCGATGTAATTGAAGCCGCCATGGAGGACAGCAGAATCTCCGGAGAAAAGTGCTTATGAATCTCCTCCAGAGAAAATAAAACTCCCGCGATCGGCGCATTAAACGCCGCCGATAATCCGGCCGTGGCGCCGCAGGTCATGAGAAGCTTCTCCTCTGTCTTCACACGCTTCGTAAGGCGTGAAAACCCTTTCGCCGCCATGGCGCCAAGCTGGATACTCGGGCCCTCCCGTCCGAGGGACAGACCGCAGCCAAGGCCGATTAAACCGCCTGCCAGCTTTGCGGTCAGAACCCGCCACCAGCACTCATCGATCTCGCCCATTATTTCACCTTCCACCTGGGGAATCCCGCTGCCCGAGATCAGCGAGTCCCATTTTAGAAGCAGTGTCACAATCACGGCAGCCGCAGCCAGGATTAAGAACCACACCGGAACAAACCAGACATGGGTCCTTCCATAATTTAAAATATTGTGCAGGAGTATCTCCGCATATCCCAGCAGATAGCGGAAAGCCACTACCACAACGCCTGCGATGGCGCCTACGGCGACTCCCTCCAGGATCAGTGCATAACGAAAACTCCGGTAACGGTTAATGGTATTGGTAACCGTATTCCCTTCCGACCGCATTTTACGTTCCCCCTCTTTATTCTCTTTTAACATTCGAATCCTTTCGTTAAAACTATATGAATTGTTCTGTTGCCAGTATCTGATTATAACGCTGTGACCAACAGATAGCAAGGAAATTGTTCACAATTTGGCCATATATTCCCTCAAAAAAAGTATTATGATAGTGGATATGAAAAAAGAAAGTGGTGAGAATTATGAAACAGTTTAACCATCGGTGGACCAGGCTGCTTATGACTGCGTGCCTTCTCTCCATCTGTCTCTCCCTTCCGGCTCATGCCGGAGAACGAAAAAAAGTCGATCAGATTCCGCTCAGTTTTTCCTCCTCCATCGAAGCAGGGAAAACTGGCGGGGAAGTATATGTCACCGTCGATGATCCCAGCCGGGCTGCACACTGCCGGATCGTCAACACAGCGATTACCAATCCGCCTGACACGGTGTGGGAGGCCGGAACAACACCGGAGATCCTGATTTCCCTGCGTGCGGAAAGCGGCTTCTATTTTCCTTCTGACAAAGCAGACGCGTTCCGTTTGACCGGAGCCGGAGCCGTATTCGACCGGGCGGAATTCCTGGATTCCCAGTCCGTCCTCCATGTGACCGTCCGTTTGAGTGCGCTCTCTGATCCGGATGCACCGGTCGTTCTCTCCGGCCTTTCCTGGGATAAAGGTTCCTTTACCGCCCTCTGGGACGACGACAGCAACGCCCGGTACTACCAGGTACAGCTTTTTAAAGACGGCCAGCCGGTGGGTGCTGCGGCAACCACCTATACCAACTACAGCCGGTTATCCGATAAAATATCGGGAAAAGGCAGCTACCGCTTTACTGTATGCTTCGTCGACAACGCCTTAAACCGGAGCGAATGGATCTCTTCTGATACCTGGGAGATAACCGCTTCCGAGGCCGCCGCTCTCGAAAGCAGCCTAAAGAATACATATGGCCCCGGAACCGTCTCCTCCCCTGCCAGAGCCGCTGGCGAGTGGAAATCCGACGACACGGGATGGTGGTTTGAACATCCGGACGGAACGTGGACGACGGATGGCTGGGACTATATCGGCGGCGAATGGTACTATTTCGATCATTCCGGCTACCGGAAGAGCGGATGGATTCCGTGGCAGGGAACGTGGTATTACTGTGATGAAGACGGAGTCATGCTGAAGAATGCGGAGACTCCGGACGGATACGAAACGGACAGCAGCGGCGCCGTCAAGGCCAAATAAAAAAGCCCGGTTTTAACTTTCTTTCCCTCATGATAGTTCTCAGGGATTCAAAAAGATAAAACCGGGTCTTATTCTGCGCACACCAGACCTGTCTGTTACTGCGTTTTCCGGGCTCATTCCCGCCTTTTCGATTATGCCGCTTTTCCGATTAACGATTCCGGGGAAAATGCCGTACTGTGACATACAATTTCCACTGTTTTGCCAAGGCCCACATTCATAACGCCCATCAGTGATTTTCCATCGATTACAAGATGATTGTAACAGATATCGACATCAAAATCACAGGTTTCCGCTTTGTTTACGAATGCAACCATTTCTTCCACGGTTGAAAATGTATAGAACATGTTTTTCATCTGGAGCACCTCCCTCTCTGTTTGATGATATCATTTTACTCCTTATTTCGGCAAAATAACATATGATATTTATGCGAAATGTTGTAATATTTTAAGTTCTTTTCTAATCTTTCCCGGATATGGCGGTTCCATACATAAAAATTCGAGAAATTCTTTCATTTTTTTACGCGAAAGGACTACACAAAAAGTAATTTATCGTGTATAATATAGAAGTTCGGGTTCAGGCAGGCAACTATGGCCTGTGAAGCAGAATACGATGGAGACGTATCGAAGTGGTTGTAACGAGCCGCACTCGAAATGCGGTTGTCGGGTAACCGGCACGTGGGTTCGAATCCCACCGTCTCCGCTATATAAAAAAGAACACCAGCAGGGAAGAATGATCTGACTGCCGGTGTTCTTTTCTTTTATTTATGTAAATATTCCTCAATAAATTTCGACGCCACAGCCCCGTCTGACGCGGCCGTCACGATCTGTCTTAAGGGTTTTGTTCTCACATCCCCCACGGCAAATACTCCCGGTACGTTCGTCTTTGTCGTCTCATCTGCGACGATATATCCCTGTTCATTTCGCTCTACCTGTCCTTCAAATACGGCGGTGTCAGGCACTCTTCCTATCGCCACAAACACTCCGTCGCAGGAAACCACGCTCTCTTCCCCTGTCTTCACGTCAGAGAGGCGCACTCCCGTCACCTTCTTCTCATGCAGAATCTCCTCAATGCGGCTGTTCCACAAAAACTCGACCGGGCTGTCCTTCAGCGCATTCTGGTATACCATGGAAGCGCGCAGTGCATCTCTCCGGTGGACCAGATATACTTTTTTACAGATCTTGGACAGGAATAATGCATCCTCTGCCGCACTGTTGCCGCCGCCGGATACCACGACGGTCTTGTCCTTATACCGCATCCCGTCGCAGACTGCGCAGTATGCCACTCCACGTCCCCGCAGCTTCTTCTCTTCCGGAAGTCCCAGTTCTCTCGGTGAAGCGCCGGTAGCGATCACCACCGTCTTCGCAAGAAGTTCGCCGCCTGTGGTGGTAATCTTCTTCGGCTCTGACTGGAGCTCGACACTGATTACTTCGTCGAACGCCGTCTCTGCTCCGAAGCGGTCGGCGCCCTTTTTCATCTTTTCTCCCAGCTCAAAGCCATCGATTCCGTCTTCAAATCCGGGGTAATTATCTACCTGGCCGGTGGTCGCCATCTGTCCGCCCGGCGACAGCTTTTCCAGCACCAGGACTGACATTCCGCTTCTTGCGCAGTAAAGCGCCGCACTGTAGCCGCCGGGACCGCCGCCGATGATGACAACATCATATTGTTTTTCGTTCATATCGCATTCTCCTTTTGTAAGCACTGATTGCTTCTGCACAAGCTTCGTGGAGTATTTTTCTCTACACAGCGCCGTTTTCTTTCAGCCAGTCCTCAATCTCTGTCATGGAACCCGGATTAATCAGAGGCTCGCTTGCCCTGCCGCCCTGATATACGATCAATGTCGGAATCGTCTCAATCTCATGCTTCTCCTCTAATTCCGGACTCTCATCGATGTCAACCTTGCCTACCAGAAGTTTTCCCTCATACTGTGCAGCCAGACGGTCCACCACCGGACCGAGTCTGCGGCAGTAACCGCACCATGGCGCCCAGAAGTCCAGAACCACCGGTTTTTCCGCCTGCAGTACCTCTTTGTCAAAATTATCTTTATTAATTGTCATGATATCCATATTGATTACTCCTTTCTCTCTGCCGTAAATACTGTTATTTTCTCAGATACAGTTCATACTGTAATTATATTAGTTACAGTATGAACTGTCAAGGGGTTTTTAGAAAAAATTTTAATTGGAACTGAAAAGGCCGTCAGCAGAACAGCTCCAGAGTGATCGGTAACGAGTTTCTTTACCAATGTTGTATTACTTCCTCCGTTTCGCTATAATGGTTAATGAACTTTAACGAAAGGAGTCAGAACTATGGTAAAACATCAAGTAATCATCGATCCGGACAAGTGTGTTGGCTGCGGTATATGTGCTAAGGCCTGCGCCGCACATAACATCGTCATCGGCAATAAAAGAGCAAAAATACGGATGGACGATTGTGTCATGTGCGGACACTGTACTGCAGTCTGCCCTAAAAATGCAGTCACCATCAGCGGTTACGATACGGAACAGATTGAAAAAAAAGAAAAGGTCCGTCTGAATCCGTCTGATGTCTTAGACGTTATTCGTTTCCGGAGAAGTATCCGCCGTTTTCAGCGGAAAGACGTTCCGTCCGAAGTGATCGGGCAGATCCTGGAAGCAGGCCGATTGACCCATACGGCAAAAAATATGCAGGACGTATCCTTTGTCGTTCTGAAAAAAGAAATAACACGGATTGAATCCATGGCGGTCAAACTGTTTAAAATAATCAAGCCACTGGCTGATTTATTCTGGCCCATGGCCAGGAACACGAAAATCGACGACCATTTTTTCTTCTTCCATGCACCAGTCGTCATCGTCATCCTGGCGAAAGAGAAAACAAATGGGATTCTGGCGGCACAGAATATGGAATTTGCGGCGGAAGCGAATGACCTGGGTGTGTTATTCAGCGGATTTTTTACCACGACGGCCAATATATCGCATAAAATCAGGAAAGCACTGCGCGTTCCAAAAGGCAAACGGGTAGCCGCAACCCTGGTGCTTGGTTATCCGGATGTGAAATTTCTCCGCTCCGTACCGCGCAGACAATTAGATGTTATCTATTTATAGAGGGCTTTGAAATGGCAAACGATTGTGAAGAGAGACTGCAAAAAATTGTATACGGATTCCGGGAATGCCGGAATGCTTTTACCGCCATTGGCGATGAAACGAGACAGTTAATTCTGCTCGTGCTCCTGGAAAGTGATTTCTCAGGCATCCGTGTAGGAGAAATCGCAGAAAAAACGCATCTGACAAGGCCCTCCGTCTCCCATCATCTGCAGATCCTGAAAGAGGCCGGGATCGTTGCAATGAGGAAAGAGGGCACTAAAAATTATTATTATCTGAGTGTGGATGAAACACAGTGGAAAGAGATTGCGGACTTAATCACACTTATTTATGAAAGTGTACGCCATATCAGTTCGTGATGATAAACCTATAACAGGAGGCCTAAAACTATGATCTTATACTTTTCAGGAACAGGAAACAGCGAATATGCCGCGAAGAGAATCGGCAGGGAGCTGGACGATGAGGTGGTCTGTTTATTTGAGAAAATCCGCAGCCGCGATTTTACAAAAATGCACTCAGACCGTCCATGGATTATTGTCACCCCAACCTATGCGTGGAGAATCCCCCGCATCATACAGGAATGGCTGATGAAGACAGCTCTTGCCGGAAACAGGGATATCTATTTTGTAATGACCTGCGGCGGAAGCATTGGGAATGCCGGCAGCTGTTCAGAAAAGCTGTGCTCCGCCAAAAAGCTGAATTACATGGGCTGTACCGCGGTTGTCATGCCGGAAAACTATATTGCAATGTTTGACGTGCCGACACAGAAGGAATCACTGGAGATCATTCAACGGGCGGAACAGACGATAAACGAAGCGATCCTTACGATCAAAAACGGCAAGGCATTTTCTCGGCCCGCAGTCACATTCCAGGACAGAATGAACAGCGGAATTGTAAATAATCTCTTTTATCCCGTATTTGTTCATGCAAAAAAATTCTATGCTGCCGACACCTGCATCTCCTGTGGAAAGTGCGCCAAAATCTGTCCGCTGAACAACATACGTATGGAAAACAGGAAACCCGTATGGGGAAAGAACTGTACCCACTGCATGGCCTGCATCTGCCATTGTCCAACGGAAGCAATTGAATACGGAAAACACAGTAAGGGGAAACCGAGGTATGTCTGCCCTAAAACAGATCATTAAAAGGGCAATCCGAACCTCCGTTTCCTTAAAAGACGGCGGCAGACCCCTTCCTGCCGCCGTCTTTTCTTAATTCCATTCAGGACACCCAAGGACTCTTTTCTCTTACTCCATTGATTCGTCCTCTTCCCCAAACGCTTCGACCCGAAATACAACGGGGCGTATCCCATCCGTGCAGCAGACAATGGTCTGTCCATCTTCTCTGTTCCACGGCTTATAGGTCCCACCGGCCGCTACACAGCTGACGCTGTGATAAATATCAATCCATGCCCACGGACAGAGTCCCTCCGGCATCTGGGCGCCTCCCTCGAAAATAAAGCTGTCGCCTACATTCATCAGGGCGCAGGGACCTGCCTCCCTGCCGTCTGTTAAGTATTCGTCGGCAAAATCAGAATAGAATTCCTTTCGGAGTACCGTTATTCTTACCTTTTTCATCGTTTGTTTCCTCCTGGCCGCAGTGACTGTACACTCTCCCGGCTTCTTATGCCATCCACTCAGTTTCTTCTGTCAATGATATCAGATAACCGTATTTATTTCTACATCCCAATCATATCAAACTCCTCAAATGATATCACCACGTCGTAATCCTTCCTGGGATTCCTGTATTTTATCTGCACAGATTTTTTCGTCTGGCTGTAATACCATCCCGCTTCCGCCTCCTCGAATTTTCTTCGATGCAGATAATGGGGAAGCCGTTCCCCATCCAGGGAAATCCAGTAAGGAGCCTTTTCACGATGGATTAAATCCACGGACATGGTTTCCACCAGGGTCTCATAAAGCCCTTCATTTCGGAAGGAGATCGTCGTCCGCACACCGCCTGTCACCGTAATCCGAGTCTTCAAATACTGACCGTGTTCATAATCCTTTGAAATACCGTCATCCTCGTACAGCGTAAACTCACAGTCTCTGTCTGCCGAGCATAAAAGGGAAATACCGGTGACTGTCTCAGACGCCAGATTATTCAGCTGGTTTTCCGCCATCGGTATGACCGCGCCGCCCCGGATAAACAGTGGGATACTCTCGATCGTAACCGGAATTTCGATGGTCTGCCCGCCTTCGTACGCTTCCCTCGTATAGAAATCGTAGAAGCGTTCTCCTTCCGGCAGATAGACGCTCCGAACCTCAGCCCCCTTCTCCACAACGTTGGCCACCAGAAGGGAATCGCCCAGCATAAAGTCCACGCCTTCCTCGTAACAAGCCGTATCCTGCTGGAAAGCACTGTACATGGGCTCCATGATCGGAAGCCCGGTCTCATGAGCCCGCTCCATCAGTGAGTAGAGATAGGGAATCATACGGTAACGCAGTTTCACGGCTTTTCGGATCAGATCGGTATAACCTCCGTACATCCACGGCTCCGTCACGGTATTGTCCGTATTGACCGAATGGACCGAAAACCTTGGCTGGAATATGCCGTTCTGCACCCAGCGCACCATCAGCTCCGCCTCCGGAGAAGGGCCGTAAAAGCCGCAGATATCGCAGCCCTGATTCGCCACTCCGGACAGGCTCATGCCCAGAATGGTTGCGATATTATATTTTAAGGAATCCCAGCACGTCAAATTGTCCCCCGCCCAGGTCTGGGCATAGCGCTGAATTCCTGCATGGCCGGAGCGGCACACGATAAACGGCCTGATATTCTCAAACGTCTCTTCCACCGCCTCTGCGGTCACGTGGCACATCAGGTTGGACATGACCGCCTTGATATAACCGATCGAAGTCCCTTTTCCTTCAAAATCACAGCGGCAGTCCTTATCCACCAGACTGTCGTACTCACAGTTGTCGTTCCAGACAGAACTGGTTCCCATCTCAAGCACCGCTCTCTTCAGCATTTCCTTCCACTCCGCGCGCGCCTGCGGCTTCGTAAAATCTACGAACACCCCTTTGCCGCCCCACCACGTCCCGACTCCGGCCTCGTCCTTCACGCTGTCCTTCACGAAAATATCCTTTGCCTTCATCTCCTCCAGATCCGGATGGGAAAGCAGGACTCCCGGCTTTACATTGGGGGACACGGTAATCCCCCGCTTTTTCATCTCCGCAAAAAAGCGCACCGGATCCTTAAAACGTTTTTTATTCCAGGTAAATACGCACCGTTTCAAGCCCTCCGCCGTCTCCTGTGAGGTATAACCGGAGGAGAGCTGGAATCCATCGGCCGGTATATCCTCCTCTTTTGTGGTATCAATAAACTCAAGAATCGCGTCGTCACAATTTTCCGGCAGTTCCGGATAGTACATGGAGGACCCCAGATAGCCCAGAGCGGTTCTCGGAAGCATGACCGACTTTCCCGTCAGGTCCGTATACCGCTCCACCACCTGACGTATGGCCGGGCCTTCGATAAAGAACAGATCAATATCCCCGGCATCGGCGCGGTACCGGCTGTGCATTTTCCAGTAATTACTCTTCTCCCGTCCCATGTCAAAATCACACTCCGCCGGATTATGATAGAAATAGCCGGAGGCCTTTTTGGTTCTTCGATTCAGTTTCACATAGAATGGAATGTGCTTATACAGGGAATCCGTCTCCTTCGGATTATAGCCCATGGCGTCCTTCGGACTCATACATAACTGTTTCTGCGCCTTGTTCCACTCCCCGCTCTTCTCGCCAAATCCGTAAAAGCAGTCGTCCGGTGAGATTTCGCTGGTGTGAATTCTTCTGTGGTTGGAATCCTCCTGATACCCCAGTTCCACGATATCGGCATGGATAAGCGTTCCTTCCTTATCATAAATACAGATCCGGAACGGTTCTTTTTCCACCACCACCCGGAGTTTCCTTCCTTCTATGACTGCCTCCTTCTCTCCATCCGTGAATACCGTCTCCGCCGGACGAACCCGCCTCCGGAAGCGGTTCATCAATCCGTCCATCCGGTCGTCCCACGCCGTCATCACAAGACTGTAAGACTCTTCTGCAAATGTACCGTCGAACCCGGCCCGGATTCTCACAATAGAGTCTGTCAAAAACAGCAGGCGTATTTCCACACAATTCGTCGTGATCGAAATGGTGTCCTCCAGTTTTTTTACTTCTTCCGCCCTCGTACATACCTTCATCCTTTTTTTCTCCTGTCTCCCGTGTTTCTCCGTTCACAGAGAACCGAAGCCACGGCCCCCGTTCCCCTGTCCCACAGGTATTCTGAGTCCATCATACAGATAATACCACGCGAAAACCAGTCGAATCCTGCATGATTTATATCAAAACTTTGCGTATTTTCTGCCATAAAAACGGGAGACCTCCGCATTGGAGTTCTCCCGTTTTTATTTTAACTTATGGTTACTTCACTGCGTGAGCAGGCTGATAATCTTCCACAGACTTGATAACTTCCCGCTTAATCGTTCCCGACAGGAAGAAGGACATCTTTGCACATGCCGGTCCGATCAGCTCATAGAGCACGGAGGAAGACAGAATGATGGTCAGCAGCAGACTCCCGATATCCGCCGGAAGCATTCTCTGCCCCAGGAATGCAAGCCCGATCGCAACGCCGGCCTGCGGAATCAGCGCAAGGCCGATATACCGTTTCATGACCACCGGCATCCCCGTGATGGAGCAGCCGATATAAGCTCCCGCATATTTTCCAATAATCCGAATCAGGAAATAGCTGACTCCGATGATCCCCGCAGTCCTGAGCGCCGTCACATTTAAGTTCATCCCGGAAATGATAAAGAACATGGACATTACCGGCGGTGTAAAATGATTGACCTGCTTAAACAGCTTCTTATCATTTGTCACATTCATATACGTTGCACCGAATACCATGCAGGACAGAAGGGGCGACAGCTGGAAGAAGGCGCAGATACCTGATATTCCCAGCAGCATCGCCACCGCCAGAATCAGGCGGTTATCCTTGCTCCTGGCCGGTGTCAGAAGCTTAGACAGCACAATTCCGCACAGAAATCCCAGTGCCAGAGCCATCAGGTTCCAGAAGATGGGAACCATCACATCCGTAAATGAGATATGGCCGCTCGTTCTCGCATTGACCACCGCAACAACGGCACTGAAGGTTAAAAGGCATACGACGTCATCCAGCGCTACTACCTGAAGAAGCACATTGACAAAATCACCTCTCGCATGATACTGGTGAATCGTCATCATCGTGCTGGCCGGAGCGGTAGCCGTGGCAATGGCTCCTAAAATCAGAGCGAAGTTCCATGACATGCCAAATATCATTCTCATGCTGATCGTCACCAGAATTCCGGCTGCCAGCGCTTCAAAGATCGTAATGACAATGATCTTGATCCCCGCTTCCTTAATGATTTCTTTCTTAAAGAATTTTCCGACGCCAAAGGCAATAAATGCCAGAGCAATATCGCTCATAAATCCCATATGCCCCAGAATATCGGAGGGCACCATCTTCAGACAGCAGGGCCCGATCAAAACCCCCGCGATAATATAACCGCTGACATTCGGCAGCCTCAGCCGTTTTGTAATCCTCGTAACGATAAACCCCGCGAACAGTATGATAGACAGCGAGCAGAGTACTGCTGTTGATTCATCCATTTGACTGTATAAAAGTTCCATAAAAACATCCCCTTTTTCCCCATTTTTGTTGATACTATATGTTTTTTTCCCTTTCTATGGTACAATTATAGCAGTCTTATATATAATAGCAAATTATGGTATCTACTGTATCTATAAATTTTTATGATAGGGGTGTGATGTACATGATGGATTCCAAACTGGAAACTCTGATAAAAGTCAATGAGACACGCAGTTTTACAAAGGCAGCCGAGCTTCTTTCCCTGACGCAGCCGGCAGTCAGCCAGCATATCCGGCAGCTGGAGCAGGACCTGGGTGCGACGCTGTTCATCAGGGGGGAGGGGCCCTTAAAACTGACGCAGGAAGGGGAGATTGCGATAAAATACGCTAAGCGGATACAGACGCTCTATCAGAACTTAGAGCAGAGTCTGGGTGATTTGAAGCGCCATATTACCCGTTTATCCGTCGGGATCACCCACACGGCCGAGAGCAATATCATGGTTGAGGTTCTGGCCCGCTACAGCAGCTTAAACGCCGGCTGCCGCATAACAATTATTTCTGATACCATAAATAATCTTTATCAAAAATTGAAAACGTACGAGCTGGACATCGCGATTGTCGAAGGAAAAATCGTGGACAACAACTTTAATTCCGTCATGCTGGACACGGATTCCCTGATTCTGGCGGTATCGAACCATAATCCGCTTTCCAAGAAAAGCATTGTGACGCTGGAGGAGCTGAAAAAACAGCGTCTGATCCTCCGGCTGCCGGATTCCGCTACCAGGAATCTGTTCATCTCCCATCTGGAAAGCAATAACGTCTCTCTCGATGAACTGAATGTAACGCTGGAGGTCGATAATGTCGCTACCATTAAGGATCTGGTGCGGAGAGACTTCGGAGTGTCGATTCTTGCAAGAAGTGCCTTTGCCGGAGAACTGCGCAAGGGAAAGATGACCGGGCTTCCCATCGAAAATCTGAGTATGACGCGGGAGATCAATATGGTTTACCATAAGGATTTTGAGCATACGGATTTGTTGCAGGAGATTACGAAGATTTATTATGAGTATTCCAGAAGTAAGTATACTTGAGATTATGTTTTTGGGGGGAGGTATTAAGAGTTACGCCGCCGCAGGGGTGAGCCGGGGAAGGAAGGGCGGGGACACGGGCAGAGGGAGCACTCCCGTTTTCTCGGTGGGCCGGACTAAAAGAAAAACGGTGTGAAAATATGGGGACCGTGCAAACTACAGAGATGGCTGATGCCCTCTCCTCCGTGTGCACTCGACTCCGGGCCCTGAAAGCCCACAAGGAAAGTCCCCCTCACATACGTTCGGCGGAAAATGTCGCCCCATATTTTCACACCGTTTTTCTTTAAGTCCGGCCGAACCTCTAAAAAGTCGCGCTCCCTCTGCCCGTGTCCCCGCCCTTCCTTCCCCGGCTCAACCCTGCGGCGGCTGTGTACTGGTTATGCCAGATGAAAAACATAATGTGAGCGTTTTGAGAGGTTGGCGAAAGTAATGGTTATGGTTAGTAGGTTTTAGTGGGGTGTCAGGAGTAAGGACTTAAATGGAGGATATAAGCTACTCTTGATTATCAGGGGCTGGTTGGGGAGTGGGTTTGTTTACGATGTAGATTCCGATGCATACGAGGAATAAAGCGACCAGGGTGGTCAGGCCAAAGGCCTGTTGGCCTTCGCCGAGGAACAGGGCTGACAGGATGACTCCGAAGACTGGATTCATGAAGCCGAAAACAGCTACTTTGGAGACCGGGTTCCGTTTCAGCAGGATTCCCCAGAGGGAATAGGCTATCGCGGATACGGCTGATAAATAGACAAGCATGGAAATAGATGGCACTGTCCACACATGGACGCTTCCACCGGTGAGATATCCACAGAGAATCATGATGATTCCACCAAGCAGAAACTGCCAGCCGCTGAGCATGACCGGATGATCTTCACGGGAGTAGATTTTTATCAGGACAGAGGAAACTGCGTAGGCGATGGTGGATAGAAGGATGAAACCTTCTCCCATCAGAGAGAGACTCATGTTCAGCCCACCCTGGTTGATATTAATTATAACGACTCCGGCAAAACCGGCGATGCATCCGATAACCTTGTTTTTGTCCAGCTTTTCCTGGCGGAAAATCAGACTGGCAATGAGGATTGCTGCAAATACGTTGGAGGCCTCAATAATAGAGGCCTTCACCCCTGTTGTATGGGCGAGGCCGACGTAGAAAAAGAGATACTGAATGACGGTCTGAAAAAGGGACAGCTTGATGATCCGCAGCCAGGAGGGCTTTTGAGGGAGAAGAGGGCGGCGGTTCATTAAGCTGCCGATGAGAATCGTCAGCAGCCCTGCAAGGGTAAAACGGTATCCCGCGAATAAAAGCTGGCTGGAGACATCATTTCCTTCTATTTGAAACAGCTGGTATCCGATCTTGATACATGGAAAAGCGCTGCCCCACAGCGCGCAGCAAATCATTGCTGTGAGGCAGACGCTTACCGTATTGGCTGTTTCAATCTGCATGCCGGGTTTTCGGGAATTTGGCATGTCTCTCTTGTCAGCACAGTGACAAAACTTACTTTTCCGGTTCATCTTACAGTTCAAATCCTTTTAACTTGATGTAATCCTTAATGAGCTTCGCAGTCTGCTCTAAATCAAACTTACTGGTGTTGATGATCAGATCGTAATTGTTCCAGTCCTCCCAGCGGCCGCCGCTGTAGTAACGGTAATATTCCTTCCGTTCCCTGTTAATCTTCCTGACTCGTCTTGCCGCCTCTTTTTCATCCACTTTGTCAACTTCCATGGTACGCTTGATCAGGGCAGGGACATCGGCGTACACGAAGATTTTTACGAGGCCGGGAACATTCACGTCCTCGCGGCTTAAAATGTAATCCGCACAGCGTCCGGCTATGATGCAGGACTCCTGGTCTGCCAGCTGTCTGATTACCTCAGACTGGAAACGGAACAGATTCTCGGGCTTTACGATGTCGCCGTCTGTAGACGGCTTTCCCAGCTGCGGCTTCATGCCGCTTACAATCTTGTAAAGCAGGTTATTGCCTGCCTTTTCATCGGCCAGGCGGAAAAATACTTCTCCGACCGCACTCTGCTCCGATGTCATGGTCAGAATTTCCTCATCGTAAAAATGAATTCCCAGTTCCTCCGCCAGCGCCTTGCCTACGATCCGGCCGCCGCTGCCGTACTGCCGGCCAATGGTAATGACCAGATTTTCTTTTTCCTTCATGATACTTTCCCCCCTTATTGTTCTTCCATCACCGTATCAAAACAGATGGCTCCGTACGGACGGATGCTCATCCGGTAAGCATTGCCTTCTCCAAGGGCCTTCTCGATGTAGGCCACGTATTCGTCTACCAGGTCGTTCGGAAGCATGGCCATGATGACGCCTGCAAAACCGCCTCCATGAACACGGCACGCTCCGCGCTGTTTTTCAGCGATAAATAACTCCGTAAGCGCCAGTGCAACGGTGATTCCCTGTTCCTGATAGGCGCTGTTGGTAAAGCAGTTCTGAAGCCATTTCCAGGACGAATTGCCGGAGGCTGTGATATTCATTAAGAAATCGGTAAAACGGCCTTCCTTTAAAGCCTTTACTTCTGCTTCCACACGCTTGTTCTCTTCAAAGAAATGAAGAGCCCGCAGAACGGAACGGTCTCCCGCGTACGCTCTCACTTCCGCAAGGTGTTCGATTACTTCTTCTTCCGTAATCTGGGCGCAAACCTCTTTTCCAAAGAATTCCGCCACTTTTTTCATCTCAATTGGCACGGAAGAATAGTCCGCGCTTAAATCTGCATGGCCTTTACCGGTGTTGACAATGATCAGGCTGTGATTCTGGGAACTGAAATCGAAATCGATCTTCTCCACAACAGGGGAGGCAGGCTCCATAAAATCGATGGTGATGAGTCCGCCCACTGCACATGCCATCTGATCCAACAGCCCGGAGGCCTTGTCCCAGTATACGTTTTCAGAATATTTACCAATGTGAGCGTATGCTACTGTGTCCATACGGCCTTCATTAAAGAATGTATTTAATATAGAACATAAAAGCATCTCGAACGAAGCGGAGGAACTGACGCCTGCCGCACTGATGACATTGCTCGTAATGTAGGCGTTAAAACCGCCGACCTCATAACCGGATTCCTTAAAGCCCTGAAGAAGCCCTTTCACCAGGTCAATGGTCCCCGCTTTTTTATCACTGGGGGATAAATCATTCAAATCAATGATGAAGCTCTGGTTAAAGGTTTCACTGATAATATGTACCTTACTGCTGTTATTCTTTGCAGCCACGCCGACGCAGTCTAAGTTAATGCTTCCCGCAAGGACTTTTCCGTGGTTATGATCCGTATGATTACCGCTGATTTCCGTGCGCCCCGGAGAACTGAACAGGGTTATGTCTTCTTCCGCAAATTTTTTCTGAAAACTTTTTACAAGATTCTGATACCGTTCTATATTGGCCTCCACCGCCGTTTCGCCGTACAGTGCGGCCATCAGCTTCCTGGACTTTTCAGATTCAAGCATCTGGATTGTATCGCATACTTTCATGTCACATGATCTCCTTTTTCCATACATTTTCAGAATACACCGTCGTTCCTTTCGCGGGACTCTGCTCTTTGACAAAAGTATATCATAACTTATGAGTTTTCTACAATATAATATTTATCGAAATGATACAATTTCATTTGACACCCGTCCTGCCGCCTTCTTATAATAGAGAAGAATTTACGAAAGCTTGGAGGACTCCTCATGTACTGGAACGAAAAACCGTATCATTCCCTCGATTATGAAATGAAACGCATCTATGGCCATAAAATCTATAAGCTCGCGCTGGACGGCGGCATGACCTGCCCCAACCGTGACGGGACACTGGGATCAAACGGCTGTATCTTCTGCAGCGGCGGCGGTTCCGGAGAATTTGCCGAGTCCATGGCCGCTCACCCATCTGTCACAGAGCAGATCGAAGCGGCAAAGGCTCTGGTGGAGAAGAAAATGTCAAAGGCTCATAACAACACTGCCCTCGATTGTCCAAAAGGCCGTTACATCGCCTATTTTCAGTCCTATACCAACACGTATGCGCCTGTCTCACGCTTAAGAGCTCTCTTTACCGAGGCCATCGCTCATCCGGACATCGCCATTCTGTCCATTGCCACTCGTCCGGACTGCCTTCCACCCGAAATCATCGCTCTTTTATCAGAATTAAACCGGATCAAACCGGTCTGGGTGGAACTGGGTCTGCAGACCATTCACGAGGAGACTGCACGCTTCATTCGGCGCGGCTACCCCTTATCCGTCTTCGAAGACGCCTGGAACAGACTTCACGGCGCGGGCCTGACCGTGATCGCCCACGTCATTCTCGGCCTTCCAGGTGAGACGCGCTCCATGATGCAGGATACCGTCAGCTATCTGGGCGGTCTGGGCACACACGGCATTGACGGTGTGAAGCTGCAGCTCCTTCACGTCCTGGAGGGAACTGACCTGGCAGTCCTGTATCGCGCCGGTGGATTTCAAACCTTTTCCCTGGAGGAATACCTGGATCTTGTGATAGACTGCATCGCCCTGCTGCCGCCGGAGACGGTCATCCACCGGATCAGCGGCGACGGACCTAAAAAGCTTCTCGTGGCCCCGGTGTGGAGCGGAAACAAACGACTCGTATTAAACTCCATGGCAAAGCGTTTTAAAGAACGCGGCGTATGTCAGGGGGACCAGTATCGGACCCCGTGATGCCTTAAACTGCGGAGTGCGCGAAAACAGCGGCTCCTTTCCCCGGAGCCGCCGCTCTGCATACTTATCGGATTCCACCGCTCAAAGACAGCAGACGCATCACTTTGACGTTTTTATCTCAAAACCGTACTCATGCAGTACCAGATCATCGTCTATCACTTCGTCATAGATACCGTCTGCCTGTTCAAACCCGTTCTTCATATAGAGATGAATCGCCGGTTTATTTATATCCACGACAAACAGCCTTACGTATTCCGCCCCCAGCTCTCCTGCAAGGGCAATCGCCCCTTTAAGCGCAATACTGCCAATTCCCTTTCTCAGATAATCGGCATTTACGCCAAACCGGTCAATATACAAGGCTTTCCCGCCTTCATACCTCCATTTCACACAGTCTGCCCCTGCGGCCTGGCTGCACAGGGCAAATGCGGCGACGATCCTGCACTCTTCCACCAAAACGTATAGACGGTTATTTCCTATATCTTCAGCGAAACATTCGCATGGATATATTTCGTCCCAGATTGAAACCCCATTCTCATCCATCTTGCGGATGAGTTCTTTATATACTGTTTTCAGCTGCGGTAAATCCGCAGTCTCAGCCAGCCGTAAATTCATCGTGACCTCCCCGCGCCTGTCTGATTCGCCTTTTTCTTATTTTGCAGCATTTTCCTCCTGTACAACACCATTTTCATCAATGGTCACGCCGAAAGAAATGCCCTGCATATACTGGTAAAACTCGCTTATTTTCTGCGGATCGGTCAGTTCCTTTGTATAACCGGCCCCGGAAGTGCCCGGAACCAGAGATAAATTCACCTGATTCTGTTCCAGATCCACATCGGCCCGCAAAAGAGCGGTCTTCGGAATACTGCTTCCAAAGATAAAGTTGCCGAGGCTGTATACAATCGGCTTGCCCTGATAGTATTCGATCCCCTGCAGTACGTGAGGATGGCTTCCGATTACAAGATCGGCTCCCGCATCAATCAGCTGTTTTCCCAGAGTCCGCTGGTATTCCTGGGGCTTTTCATCCCGTTCAATCCCCCAATGCATATACACGACCAGATAATCGCAGTATTCCCCGGCCGCTTCGATCTCTTTTAAGAGTATGGACGGATCGTAACCGCTTACCATTCCCGGCTTTTTGCTGTTTGCCACCCAGGAAGTATCGGGATACACCCTGGAAGCAGCCAGAAAGCCGATGGTCCTGCCGCGTACCTCAATGGTCTCCAGCTGCTTTGCACGATCCATGTTTGCACCGGCTCCCACGTAAAGGATTCCCGCGTTCTCCAGAGTTGTACACGTATCCACAAGCGCATCCTCGCCATAATCCAGCGTATGATTATTTGCAATCGTCACAATATCGATTCCCAGTTCATGCATCATGGATACCCGTTCCGGCGGTATACGAAACGTAAACTGCTTATCCGGCGCCGGCGTTCCTCTGTCGCTGAATGGAAACTCCTGATTTGCCATATAGAGGTCAGCCCTGGCGATTTCGTCCCGATATGCATCATCCAACACCCCATGTATGCCTCCTGCATTATCATATGCAGCCAATACATGACTGGAAAAATATACATCACCGCTAAAAAGCATATGAACTATGGGGTCTTCCGGTTCTGTCTCTGCCGCGGGAGCTGTACTCTCACCTTCCGTTTCAGATACTTCCAGCTTAAGAACCTCCTCCGTGGCCGCCTCTGGCGCAAAATCGGCTGTCTGACTCCCTTCCTGTACAGCGGAATCGACTGCCGTTTCCCGGCTGGAGGCAAGGGTTTCCCTTGCGCCTCCCCTCTGTCCGTCTGCCGCGATCCATACGAGAAGTGCCGCAAGGAGAAATACCGGAAGGATAATCAGCAGCTTCATGAATAATCCTGTTCTTTTCATCCCTTCCTCCTTAATCCATGATCGAATGATTCATGATAGATGCCTGATCCATAACTTTTTCAGCAAATAACATCGTCTCTTCCTTAATTTTTCCATCATAAACCCGTTTTCCGTTGCAAAAATACGTATCTTTCATAACCTTTAAGTCATGATATCTTAAAAATACTTTATAAATTTCTGATGCACTTTCCAGAATTCCCGCCGTAGTAAAGACGGCCACATATTTAACCTGCTGCGGAGACAGGCTCTTTATATACTCTTTTAATGTTCTGGGGATCTTGCCCCAGTAAAGCGCTCCGCCTAAAAACAGGATATCTGTCACGCCTTCCAGCGGAACTTCAATGGATTCCGCCTGGCAGCCCGCCACCGGTGCAATGGCTTCTGCGATTACTTTCGTATTCCCTGTTCTGGAATAATAACGCACTGCTGTCTTCATGCTTTCTGCTCCATTCTCTCGATAGTCTCTACTAATCTTACACTGAGACTGTGTATTTGTCAAATAATGGCAGTGTCAGCCAGTTATATGTTTTGCAGACAGAACTATTTACTGTAGATACAATCCTGTTGCATTTAATTACATTTTACAATATAATAAACAATAAGGATATATCATTCATTTTTATTTGTTTATTATATTCTTATAATTACAATTATCAGACTTTTTTCTTTTTCTTATTGGATCTATATCTGCCATATCCCATCTTTTACCTAACTCTCCAATGCATCAAGCACTGCACTGTCCCCCTTTCTCTTCCAGTTTTTCTTAAAATGTCATCGTTCTGATGCCTATAATTGTAATTATAAGCACTGGAAGAAAGGAAGTGATAATATAAGAAATCCATATCTGCTAGGTAATTCATTTCTATTATAATAATGAGAGGAGAACTTGTGATGATGAAAAAATTATTAACCTTGTTATGTACATTATTCATGGTAATCATAATGGCGGGGTCCGCATTTGCAGGTACATGGAGAACGGGACAGGCTCCAAATCAGGACAAGTGGTGGTATGATAACGATAATGGAACTTATCCGGCGAATGGCTGGAAATGGATTGACGGAAATGATGACGGGATTGCCGAATGCTATTGTTTTGATCCGGCTGGGTGGTTATATACGAATACTACAACACCAGACGGATATACCGTCAACGAGAACGGCGCATGGATTGAAAACGGTATTGTAAATATCTCAATTGTGCCCCGGCAAAACAGCGGCTATTCTCAGAAGAACGAATCCAGCGTTTATGAAGCCGCAGATGAATATGACGAAGAAATACTGATGCCCTGGTATGTGGAAGAAACTATATTTAATCCGGACCGGTCTGTGCTTAAATATATCACTCTGGGTTGCGATACCGGCTGTCGCATCTATTATACGACAGGCGTAAAACCTGCTGATCCGACTGATCAGGATGACATCTATGTAACAAAAAAAAGATCCGGTTTTCAATATGGCTCCCCCTCTTTAAAACCCGGACAAACTTTAAAAGCAATTGCTGTAGATAAAGCTACCGGCAAAAAAAGCGGCGTTACAGTCCTTAGATATGAGGATGCCATTAATGCAAACAGAGGACGTTCTGGAAACATTGCCGGTTCTTCCAATTACAATAACGGAAGCGGCAGTAATAATCAGAGTTCCTCATCGAGTTCGAATTCAAATTCCGCTGCTTCCACAACTACAGCCCCCCGGCAATGCCCGATTTGTATGGGTAAAGGCTATACCACCTGTACCTATTGTCACGGAAGCGGAATCGGCCAGAATGCTTCGTTTGGACTCGGCGGCGGGATGTCTGGCGGTGATACCGGAATCTATGACGACGGTGGTATCTACCAGGGAATCTGTCCTTCGTGTGGTGGATCCGGAACTAAAACGTGTGCCGGTTGCGGTGGTATCGGAACAGTCGGTTACTAAAGTAATACGTTTGAAGCATAATCTCCATAAAAACTGGCGCCGTGAGTCCAAAATCACTCACGACGCCAGTTTTCTTTCAATTCCCAGTGCCCTCCCTGGGATATATTACTTATTCCATCTATAACGCCACAATAATACCGCCGTCACTGGCATATACCGTTGCCACTCCGGCCGTCTCCGTAATGATAACGTCCTTAAAGGTGGCCTGGCGGCACATCTCATTCTTCACAACCTCCGCGCGCTCCGGATTGTTGCAGTGGGCGATAATAAGTACCTTGTCTTTCGTCTCTCCCGCTTCCCGAATCGCAATATCCGCCATACGCGTAAGAGCCTTATTAATCCCTCGCGCCTGGTCCAGCTTGATAATTACACCGGAATCAGCTCCCATAACCGGCTTAATATTGAGCGCGGTAGCAAAAAATGCCTGAAGGCCGGTCAGACGGCCGTTCTTGCGCAGCGTGTCCAGACTCTCCAGTACAAAATATGTCTTCATATTCTTAATAAAGCTGCGCGTCTTCTCCACGATCTCCTCAAACGGAAGAGAAGCCTGACAGAGCGACTGGATATAGAGAGCGATGTTTAACTCTCCAGATGAGGCAGAATCGGAGCTGAATACCGCAATGTTCTTCCCCTCCTGTCCATGTTCCTCCTCATACAGCTTCTTCGCTAAAACAGCGCTGTTGTACGTTCCGCTCAAATGCTCAGACAGTGTTATCACAAAAATCTGATCCACATCGCATTCAAACGCCTCCTTAAACTTCTCAGGCGACGGGCATGCGGTCTGGGGGCACTCACTGCTGCTTCTGACCAGTTCCAGAAACTTCTTCTGATCAAAGGTCTCATCATCTATTACCTGGGTATGCTCTACCTGCAAAGTGAGGGGGATGATCTGAAAATGCGGATCTTTCTTTAAGTCAGCCGTTAAATCCAGACAGCTGTCCCCGATAATCTTATAGCTCATATTCTATTTCCTCCTGACATATAACTTGTCATGTAGTATTCATTACTATATATTATAGGGAAGCCACGGTGGAATGTCAATAGAATATTGCTCCTGAACTTCCGCATTTTGTATTCCCGGAGTTACGGTTGGCTGCTGCTGCCAGCCTCTTCTCCCCCTTCTGCCGGCTGGCCTATGCATCGGTTCAGCCGGCTCACCCGCGCTCTCCGGCTCCGTTTTCAGCGGTAAGCAGACCGATCATCTCATTCAGGCTCTCAAAGTCTGTAAAATCCACCGTTTTGCCATACGTCTCGATCAATCCCTGCGTCTCGGAATTCCGTTCTTCCGGTGGAATCTTTTTTACCCGGCTGTACAGAAGTCCCATCATGGCCCGGTGCGCGACGGACAGCTTTGAGTAATCAATCCCGCCTCTCAGATGAAAGAGTTTCGTTTCATCCCAAAGCGGCTCCGTGAGCTGTTTCTTTATAAAATCCCGGATATTATGGATATTGGTTTCATCGGCAGGGTCAGACAGTCCCACGGTGGCCACCAGAAGCTTTGCTTCCGGTTCCTGACGGAGCAGCTTCACGGTGTGTGCCAGGCCGAGAATCTGACCGGCGTAGATCCCTCCCAGATGAATCACTTCTTTGCAGGAAGAAAGAGAGTTTACTTCTTTGCAGTTTCTGCACGGAATCCCCGTCCTTCGTGCCAGTTCTTCCGCGTAACGCTTCGTTGTGCCGTATTTGCTGCCGTATAAAATAATTCGCTTCATATCTTTCCTCCTGTATCGCTCATTTTCCTGTATCTGCAGGTCGTTACGTTGCTTCCGTCGCCGCCTCTTCTGCGGCCTCCAGGCCGTCTATTCCATCATACAGCTTCATAAGCAGCGTAAACAGCTGCTCCATCTCCTGATCCGTATAATGCTGGAACAGACAGGAGAGTTTTCGCCTGTGAATCGCCGCGGTCTGCTCAAAGTACTCATCCAGCCCGGCCGCCGGCACCAGCCATGCTGCCCTTTTATCGTCCGTATTTTGTAAAATCGTGACAAATCCCTTCTGTTCAAGAACTGCGGCCAGCTTTTTGATATTCTGCCTGGAACAGCCCAGCAGTTTTCCCAGCTGTGTAAATGTCAGCCGGTCCTTTGACTGTCTCACCATAGTCAGAAGCATAAACTGCTTCAGTGTAATGTCAGGGCTGCTCTTGTCAAATACGGTCTGGAGTCTGTTTTCAGCAATACACAGCGTGCTGAACACAGCCTTCTCCTGTTTTTCTCTTGTCCCCTGAAAGCGTCTGATGAGATCCGTTATCTTCATGTCTTCCTCCATATAGTAACTAGTTACCTATTTTTTGAAAAGAGGAGGACAGGAAAGTCTGCAGGCTTCCCTGTCCCATTTTCCAGCTGATCTTTACTGGATCAGCCGACAACATCTTATCTGTCTGTAGATCACTCGTCTTCCTGTGCTCCTACAACTCCCGCCGTACTGGTGGCAGTTGCAATGACAATCACGACGACGAAGAGGATCAGCAGAATGATTCCCCCGAAAAATGACAGCAGAAACGTGGTGCCGTCATCCTCCGAAGCTGTCTCTGCACTGGCCGGATCCGCGGCAGCCGCCACAGTCTCCGTCTCCGCATGAGAGACAAGCACCGCTCCCGGGGCTGCTCCCGCTAAAACTCCGATGGCCAGTGCCAGCATCAGCCGCAGCACAGCCTTCTTTATCTCCCTTATCTTGTCCGTCATAAGAATCTCCTCCTGGTTACTATACAATCATAGCTACTAGTATACCATAAGGGAGCGAAAAATGATACCCCAATCAATCCGGGATTCTTATTCCTCTTCTTTTCCCATATCCGCCATGAAAATCATGATATCATTGCTTCTTGCGATGAACTTCGTCATGCGCTCCGGAGTCAGGGAACCGTGGCTTAATGCAGCCAGGTCGTACAGCTGTTCACAGATTTCCTGAATGTGTTCGCCTTCTCTGTGATTCAGCACATACTGAACCAGTTTATTGTTATAGTTGAGCACCAGAGTCTCACCGCCGGCGCCAAACATGGACGGATCCATACCCGGCATGGTGTACATCTTCATCATTTCCTGCATACGGCGGCTGTCTTCCGATACAGTAATCATGGAGGAAACGGCTTCATTTTTCAGTTTCTCCACTCTTACTTCCAGTTTATCATTGCCAAGCGCCTTCTTGAACACCTCGGTCAGTGCGTCCACATCGCCCTTCATGGCTTCTCTGGCCTCTTCCGTCATCTCTTCTTTAAAGCTGTCGGATAAGTCAGAGTTGATGGCTAAGAACTTCACATTCTCATTCTTCTGCTCCAGGAAATTGATGAACGGGCTGTCGATGTTCTGAGTCATATAGACCGCGTCCATGCCCTCCTGCTTAAACATATTGATGTACTGGCTCTGTTCCTTCTCATCTGTGATATAGAATACGGTGTTCTCATGCTTTTCCTTATTCTCTTCCAGACAATCGGACAGGGTTAAGTATTTGCCTTCCAGATTCTTGAAAATGAGGTAATCGTTCATCTTCTCAGCAAATTTCTCATCCTTTAAGCAGCCGAACTTGATAAATGGATTGATGTCATCCCAGTACTTCTCGTAGTTCTCACGGTCAGTCTTAAACATTCCGCTTAACTTGTCCGCAACCTTCTTTGTGATGTAATCGGATATCTTCTTAACAAAGCCGTCATTCTGCAGCGCGCTTCTCGATACGTTAAGCGGCAGATCCGGACAATCGATGACGCCCTTTAACAGCATTAAGAATTCCGGAATTACTTCTTTGATGTTGTCTGCGATAAATACCTGGTTGTTGTAAAGCTTGATCACGCCCTCTAAGCTGTCGTAATTTAAGTTCAGCTTCGGGAAATACAAGATTCCCTTTAAGTTAAACGGATAATCCATGTTTAAATGAATCCAGAACAGCGGTTCCTTGTAATCATGGAATACCTTGCGGTAGAAGCTCTTATACTCTTCCTCGGTGCACTCGTTGGGATGCTTGTTCCAGAGCGGGTGAATGTCATTTTCCGGAACAGGGCGCTTTAAGATCTTATATTTTTCCTTTGCAGGAGAAATCTCGACAACCTCTTTTTCGCCGTTCTCGTTCTCCTTCTCCTCGGTCTTTGCCTCCTCAACGATCGTCTCGATGATGGTGTCTTTCTCCGCCAGTTCATCTTTTTCAATCGTTTCATACTGCGGCTCCGCAGAAGAATTCTCAAGATAAATCTCCACCGGCATGAAGGAACAGTACTTCTCCAGCACCTCTCTGGCGCGGTATTCATTGCAGAACTCCAGGCTCTCTTCATTCAGGTACAGCTTAATCGTCGTTCCGAAAGAGGTCTTATCCCCCTCTTCCATCTCATACTCCGTGCCGCCGTCCGACTCCCAGTGAACCGGCGCAGCGCCTTCCTGGTACGATAAGGTATCAATGGTCACCTTATCGGCTACCATAAATGCAGAATAGAAGCCCAGACCGAAATGGCCGATGATCTGATCCTCGTTTGCCTTATCCTTATACTTCTCCAGGAAATCCTGTGCTCCTGAAAATGCGATCTGGTTGATATACTCATCCACTTCATCCATGGTCATGCCGAGACCGTTATCGGCGAAGGTAATCGTCTTTTCATTGGAATCCACCGTCACGGTAATCTTAAATTCCACATCCTCCGGCTTCTGCCACTCTCCCATGATCTCAAGCTTCTTTAATTTCGTGATCGCGTCACAGCCGTTAGACACTAATTCACGGTAGAAAATGTCGTGATCCGAATAAAGCCACTTCTTGATAATCGGGAATATGTTTTCACTGTTAATTGTCAAACTTCCTGTCTTTGCCATATCCATACACTCCTTGCTCTTTGCTGTATATTTTTCCATGGACAACCATGGTTTCTCACGCTTTGCCTGCAAAGAGTATTTTAATACTCCCGTTTCCAAATGTCAATAGAAAATTAGCACTCATTTAAAATGAGTGCTAGTAATTCTCTATTCTTCCTCAAAAATGATCTCGTTCTTCTTCAAAAAGCTTCTCACCGCCTGATCCCATTCCGAATCCAGAGTCTTGTCCAGCGTAAAAAATGAGACCGAGGTGCCTGTCACACAGAACAGCTTCCCTTCCTCATAACGGATGTTTAAATACAGGCCGTTGACCTGATCCGCCCTCAGAGGCATCTGGCGTGCCGCCACAAACTTCTCCACGGCCTGAGGCGGCATCTGCAGCACAATCTGAAAGCTTCCCGGAAGCTTCTTCCCCTTAATCAGTGAAAAACAGTACGGCCGGATCATCTTCCAGGAGGACAGCTCCTCCAGCTGGTTCTCTTCCAGCTCTTCCTCTGAATAGTACCCCTGACGGATATGCCCGTCGATGGTAAACACATTAAAGGTAATAATCTCGGCTTCCCGAATCAGGAAGTGATCAAACGTCTCTCCCATAAAGAGTCTGGCAGTAAATTGTTTCATATCTTCAATTTTCAATGCTATCATTTCACATTCTCCCGTATTCTTTCTGCATTTCATTCGCCAATCGCTGACCGCAGTCTCATTGGAACTATTTTACCATAGAAGGTGCGGGGATGCCATTCTTTCTTAAAACCAATTCCCACCGCTTCCACTTTGTGATATACTAAGAGCTGTAATTACACAGAAAAGAGGCTAATCCTATGAATGATATGAAACAGCTGGAGCGGCTGATCTCCGCTTCCGTATCCCCGTATCACTGCATCATGACGGCGGCCGCTGATTTAGACGCCGCCGGATTTACAGAACTTCCCCTTTCCGGCTCCTGGAAGCTGGAACAGGGACACTCCTACTATATAAAAGCTTATGATTCCACGCTGATCGCATTTACCATCGGCGAGCTGACGGATCAGGCTCTGAAGCTTAAACTGGCCGCTTCCCATACAGACTGGCCCTGCTTAAAATTAAAGCCGTCTCCGGAGGTAACTTCAGGACGGTATGGAAAGCTCAACACAGAAGTCTACGGCGGACCGCTTATGCATACCTGGTTCGACAGGCCGCTGTCCATGGCAGGCAAAGTCTGTGTAACCGGTGATGCTCCCGGCGGAACGAAAACCGTCTTCGTTGACTTCCGGCGCCCGGTGCTCACAATTCCCAATCTGGCGATCCACATGAACCGGGAAGCCAATCAGGGGGTTGCCGTCAATCCGCAGATTGACATGCTTCCGCTCCTGACCTTAATTAAAAACGATCTGGAAAAGGAGGATTTCTTCTTAAAGGCGCTGGCCGCTTCAGCCGGCGTGGAGCAGGAAGATATCCTGGACTACGAGATCTACATCTACAATACGGAGAGCGGCACTCTGTGCGGGCTGGACGGCGAATTCTATTCCGCTCCGCGTCTCGACAACCTGACCTCCGTACAGGCCTGTTTAAGCGGCATCATGAACAGCACCGCAGGAAATGAGATTCATGTGATCGCACTTTATGACAATGAGGAGATCGGAAGCAGCACGAAACAGGGTGCCGCTTCACTGCTCATGGACCGAGTGCTGGAAAAACTGTTCCTGTCCCTGGGCTGCTCCAGGGAAACCTACTTAAATGCCCTGTTTGACGGCTTCATGCTGTCCCTCGACGTCGCACATGCAATCCATCCCAACCACGGTGAAAAATGCGATATTAAGAACCAGATCCACATGGGAGACGGCGTCGCCATCAAGCTGTCGGCCAGCCAGTCCTATGCGACCGACGCGACCAGCACTGGAATGATTGAAAGCATCTGCAGAAATGCCAAAATTCCATACAGGAAATTTTCCAACCGATCCGATATGAAGGGCGGCTCCACGCTCGGAAGCATCTCCTCCAGCTATTTAACGATGCGCACCGTGGATGCGGGAATCCCCATGCTGGCCATGCATTCTGCCAGAGAGGTCATGGGCACCGCCGACCAGAAAGCTCTCGTCGATCTGGTGACCGCGTATTTTAACGCTTAAAGTTCTATGTGCATAAAGCCGGCTGTAATAGCCGAATCCAACAGAGGAAAAGAAGAAAGGAGTCTCCGCACAACATGGAGCTCCTTTCTTTTTTCTCTGTTATATTGCCTCTTCTCTTTCCGCCTTCTGTCCCTCTGCGCTTCGGCCACCCGTTATTCGTAACTCTTCATCGTCTCCGGCACAATCTCTCTGCCGGTCTCCAGCGGTGCGGTCGATGTGCGGCTTCCTTCCCAGTAGCGGTACACATACGTACTGGTAAATAAAAGTCCTGCCGCCACAAAAAGAATCAGAATAATCTTAAGTACCGCGGCAAAAACTGCCTTCCCCCTTTTACTTTTGCGCTTCCGGCTCCTGCCCCGGCTGCTCCTTCCCCCTTCTGCCATGGAATGCCCCTCTGCTTTCCTTCCCCTTTATTGATTGGGAAAATGTTTTCTGTACAAGTCAAAAAAATTCGTGGTAGTCGTCTTATCGTCAATGGAAAACTTGATACCATCCCAGATATCGTTGCTGAATGTAACCGGATTCTCCGCTTTAAACTGATTGTAAATCTGTCCGAACGCGTCCTTTTTCCTTTGCTGGTACAGGTTATCTTTCCTCGCCTGTGTAGCGTCCTCATCGTAATCGCTGACACATCGGAAGATATAAAACGTACCGTTGTCCTCCACCACCGGACTGATCTCACCCGCAGTCAGGGAAAATGCTGCATCTTCCACTGCTTTTTTCGCTTCTCCCCGCCCCAGCTGCTTCCGAATCTCGTTGCTCTCTGAATACTCCCGCGCTATTGCTTCGAAGTCCGCCCCGTCTTCCTTCACCTGTTCCAGCACGTCCTGAGCCGTATTGCCATCCGAGAGAACGATCTGGTCAATGGTTATGACCTTGGCCTCGCTGTCGCTGATCTCCAGATTCATATCCTTTGTCAGCTCACTGACCACCTTGTTGGACAGAAAGTATTCCTCGTACATCGTCCGTACATCGTCCTCCTTCACTCCCATGTACACGATGTCGTCCTCGGTCAGAGACTCATAATATTCCTCCGACAGCTTCCGGATCTCCTCCTTCTCCGTGCTCGTGATGATAATCTCCTGATCCTTTGCCAGAAGGTTCATCAATTTCATCTCCTGGAGAAATTCCCGGGCCTGTCCCAGCAGATACGTCTCAAAGGTCTCTCCGTCCGGCAGCTCCACGCTCCAGATCTGGCCGGTATAGGCCTGCTGGTAACGGTTGCGCTCCGTCGCCACAATGATCATGGACTGCGGAAGTGTGTATGCCTTCGTTTCATTTACCTCTGAGACCATGGGAAGCCCCCTGGTACAGCCGGTAAGAAGCATGGCGGCCAGAACGGCGGCCAGCGTTTGTTTCACTTTTTTTCTATATTTAAAATTCATGGACAACTCCTGTATGAATGAAAAACTCTCCTGTGTGTTATGCGAATAGTATTATACCATACTTTCTGTCACGATTCTACTTCCCTGATTCGTTTTTTCTACCAGAATATGGCTGCCGATCTGTTCTTTCAATTCTTCCACATGGGAAATGATTCCAACCATGCTGGATCCGCCGCTTAGTGAGGTCAGAATCGCCACTGCCTGCTCCAGCGCTTCCGCATCCAGAGAGCCAAATCCCTCGTCCACAAATAGGGCTTCCACCTGGATTCCCCCCGCATAGCTCTGTATCACATCCGAGGTTCCAAGCGCCAGCGCCAGGGCCGCGTTAAACGCCTCTCCGCCCGATAAGCTCTTCACGGAACGGCGCTTCCCCGTGTACTGGTCAAGCACCTCCATCTCCATACTCTCCCTGCTTCTCCTGTCTCTCGCCCGCTCCAGCCGGTGCAGCTCATACCGCTCCCCGCTCATCTTTAAAAGACGCTGGTTCGCCGCCCGGAGAATGTCCTCAAAGTACACGGATAAGACGTACTGCTCAAATACCAGGTTCCGTCCGTTATACCCTCCGGCCGCCCGTTCCAGCTCACGGACCACGCCGTACTCCGTCTCCAGCTTTTCCTTGACCTCCAGATGGCCTTTCAGGGTGGACAGTGACTGTCTGTTCAAAGCCAGAGCCGCACCCGTCCGTTCCTTTTCCTTTGCCGTCTGCTTCCGGTCCCTCTCACATTCCAAAAGTGCTGCCTCAAAGCCGGACAAATCCACCAGCTCCGTCTGCTTCGGAACCCGGATGGACGCTTTTAGCTGGGAATAAGCCGCCTTCTGTTTTTCCAGCTTCACCGAACAGTCCTGGTACTCCTTTTCACAGTCCCTGATCTCTTTTTCTTCCTGCTTCGTCTCTTCTTCCAGAAGCTTTAGCTTTTCCCCGATTTCCAGTAAAGCCTTCTCTCCTCCGTCGGATAAATCCATGACGCCAAGGTTTTCTTCCATGTTTTTTACAGCGCCCACCAGAGCCGCGGCGGCGCCTGCGGCCGCCGATGCCTTTTCCGAAGCGGCCTCATAGTCCGCTTTCAGCCTGCGGATCTCTTTCTCATCCGGTACCTCCCCCTCCATGGATGCAGGCACCGGATGGACTGTGGAGCCGCAGACCGGACACGGAATTCCCTCCGTTAAATCTCTTGCGATGATCCCCGCAGCCGCCTTCTTAAAACAGTCGTCCTGATATTCGTAAATCCGTTTCTTTTCCTTTGCCTCACCATCGAGCTTCAAATACGTTTCCTGCCGTTCTGTCAGCTACCGGCAGGCGGCCTGCCATGAGGCAAGCCCCTTTTTCTGCTCCTCCAGTACGCGCAGTTCCGACTTTTTCCCTTCCAGCCGTTCTCTGCGGACGGGGATACGGCCGTATGCCTTTGCCAGCTCTCTCTTCTGTTCTTTTAAGCTGTCCCGTTCTTCCTCCAGCTTTTCCAGAGTCTTTCTGTCATTCTCATACTTTCTGACCGCCTGATTGCCGCTTCGCAGTTCCTCAATGGCTCTGACCTGTTCCTTATAGGACCGGTCCAGTTCCCCAAGGCAGGAAGCCAGTTCTCTCTCCCTGCTCTCCAGCCGGTCGTCTTCCTGTTCTATAAAATCCAGAATTTTACGATAATTCCGGTTTTTCTTCGACTTCAGCTCTTCCCAGTCCCCGTTCTCAATCCGGAATGTTCCGGTGATCTCGTCCGCCCGGTGCTTTACCTCATCAATCCGGCCGTTTAACGCCTTCACTCTGGCCGACAGAAGCGCCGTCATCGTATCGTAGATCCGAGTCTGGAAAATATCCCGGAATATCTGAGTTCTCTCTTTAGAGCTGGACACGAGAAGCTGCTGAAATTCCCCCTGGGCAATCATGGATATCTGGCGGAACTGGCGGTAGTCCAGACCAAGCAGCCCGGTCACCCGCTCGGTCACCTGGCTGCTCCCCGAGGCCAGAAGCGTCTCTCCCTCATAGAGTTCGCCGCCCTCCGGCTCTGTGGTCATCCCCTCACCTTTGAGCTTTGGTCTGTCATACTTTGGATTTCGGGTGACCCGGTACTGTTTTCCTCTGTGGGTGAAGTTCAGGGTTACAAAAGTAGGAGTGGACGCGTCCGCAAAGTCACTTCGGAGACTGTCCTTCTCCCGGATGCTTCCGCTGACCTCCCCGTAAAGGGCAAAGGTAATTCCATCAAATATCGTGGTTTTCCCGGAGCCTGTCGGTCCAGAGACCAGAAACAGTCCCTGCTGCATGGTCTCAAAATCCGCCTGCTCCACGCCTCTGTAGGGCCCCCAGCCACTTAAAACAAGCGATGTCGGCTTCATGACCTCTCCTCCTCTGCCTGCTCGGCGGTCTCCCGCATCACGGCCTCCTGCTCTTTCGTCATGGCCTTTCCGGTAACAAGTTCATAAAAATCGGCAAAGAGTTCATACGGCCCCTTTTCTTTCATGATATCCTCATGAATCACGGATCCGTCCTGCTCCAGTGCCCGCTTTTCCCATTTTAGCTGCATGATATTGGGGTAGACGCTTCTAAGCGTTCCGATTGGATCCAGAAGCTCCGTCTCATCCGTTAAGACAGCCAGAATATAGTCTTCCGGATCCGCCGCACTGACGACCTCCGGAAGAATCAAGTCAGAAAGACGCCCCCTGATCTTTCGCATATCATGGACCGGTGTCAGTGGAAGGCGTTCCAGACTGACCTTTCCATCCTTCCCCACCTCACCGTACAGCACAGATTTCTGGTGGCTGCATTCTGAAAATGAGTATTTTACCGGTGAACCGCTGTAATAGACCGGCTGTTTTCCGATCTGCTGGCATCCGTGGATATGGCCCAGAGCCGTATAGCAGAACGGCTGAAACAGCGCGGCCTCCACCTGATCCGTTCCGCCCACAGACACCCGCGTCTCCGAATCGGAGAGCTCCGGCAGCAGCCCCTGGTTCACCACAAACTGATGGGCCATCAGAATATCCCTTCCGCCGGGACTGTATGTCACATGGCGCAGGATTTCCTCGAAGCTTTCCTCGAACGTCTTCATACTGCTCCCGCACCGATAGAGGGATTTCACCTCCGCCGGTCTGGCAAACGGCGCCAGATGCACACGCACGGCTCCCCACTGGTCGGGAATATCCACAAACCGCACCGGATCTTCCAGTTTCCCTTCCAGATACAGCCCTCTTTTCTCCAGAATCCGGTTGGCAAAACCAATCCGCTCCCCGCAGTCATGATTCCCGGCAATGGCCAGAATCGTCACTCCCAGTTCAGAAAGCCCGGTCAAAAACAGGTCAAACATCGTCACGGCCGCGGCCGGCGGCACGGAACGGTCATATAAATCACCACTCAAAAGAACGGCATCTGCCTGCCGTTCTTTTACGTAATCCGTTATCTGTTTCAATGCCGCATCCTGTTCCTCCAGCATGGAGAATCCGCCTACGGTCTTTCCGATATGGAGGTCTGATGTATGAATAAATCTCATCCTCGTTCCTTTCGTCTAATACGTCTCCAGTACAGCTTTGTCAGTTTCCTGCTGTACCGGCAGTCCTCTACAGCAGAAGCTTCAGTATCTTTAACACACCGTCATTCACATTGGTATCCGTCTGAAATCTGGCTGTGGCTTTCACCTCCGGTCTGGCGTTTCCTACCGCAAAGCTGTAGTAAGCTTGTTCCAGCATCTCGATATCGTTTAACTGGTCACCGAAAGCCATCGTCTCCTCCGGTTTGATCTCCAGGCTGTCCTGCAAAAGCTTTACCGCCTGTCCTTTGTTGATCCCCGGTTTCATACAGTCCATCCACATATCGCCTGCGATGGTAATCTTCATCCGGTCACTGTATTTCTCTCTCAGTTCTCTGGTATGCGCTTCCACGTCAGTCTCACGGTATACAGATATCTTGATGAACTGGGAATCCACTTTTGTCAGATCCGGCACCTGTTCCACACGGAACTGGTATCCCTCCACCAGCCAGTCGATAAAATCCTGATTTTCCGTCTCCAAATAAACCACGTCCGGACCGCTGAGCATCACCTCGAGCCCCTCCATCCGCCGCACATCGCGCACCATGTCCATCACCGTTTCCCGGTCGATGGGATTTAAAAATAAATTCCGGCCATGGCAGCCCACGTAGGCTCCGTTGTCGGATAAGTAAAATACCTTTTCTTTGATAGGGCCGAAGATCGATTCAATGCTGGCCCACTGACGCCCGCTGGCAGCCGCAAACTGTACCCCTTTTTCCCGAATCTTCATGATCACGTCGAGAAGCTCCGGATTCATCTCATGGCTTCCGTCCGGCACCAGTGTGCCGTCAATATCTGATACGATCAGTTTAATCATCTCTTATCCCTCCTGGTTATGAGCATCCGGCGGACCTTCTGTGTCCGCTTACGCGTTCAATGAGCTGCATAGCCCCTTTATTTCCTGATAAACACGTCCTACAGGCAATCCTACTACATTATTATAATCCCCGTCAATCCCTTTGATATAAGAAGCGAATTTTCCCTGAATTCCGTAAGCCCCGGCCTTGTCCATGGGCTCCTCTGAAAAGGCGTACGCATGGATCTCCTCCTCTGTCATGGGATACACATGCACATCTGTTTTCTCTGCAAATGTCTTTCGTATCCCGCCTTCCCGGCCGCAGACAATCAGAGTTACTCCCGTATAGACCTGGTGGGTCTTCCCTGCCAGAAGCGCAATCATGCGTTCGGCCTCCTCGTGGGACCCTGGCTTACCCAGAATCCGGCCTTCCGCGGCCACCACCGTATCGGCCCCTATCACAATGGTGCCTTCCATACACCGCGCCGCCACATCAGCTGCCTTCTGCAGCGACAGTTCCTTCACTACTTCCTCCGGTCTGTCGGTTGTTATCTTCTCTTCCAGCGTGCTGGGAATGATCTCCGGTATGATTCCTATCTGTCCCAGCAGTTCCCGGCGACGCGGTGACGCCGATGCCAGAACAATCACTCTCTCCTCTGTCAAACCATTTACCTCCTGTCCTGTCAAAATCCAAAAACGTCCGCTCCCATACTCCCAGGGAATGAAATAAGCGGGACCCTTTACGAATCCCGCCAACCATCAATATACTTTCAGACGCCCTACGACTGATACGCCGTCCTCTTCTTCCATCTCCGCAGCCTTAAGCTGATACCGCATGGTGTATGTAAAATCTGCTACATAAAAGGATAAGAGCCCTAAGGCCACCAGGCGTTCCAGACCGATGGGAACGACATCCACCAGCTGGCTTACAAAACCATTTAAAAATTTAAAGAAAAACAGTCCCAGAAATCCCCAGGCAATACTGCTTTCCAGACAGATGATGCCCTTGTAATTAAATGGCTTCTGGCTGTAATCCCACCAGAATGCTCCGAACAGCTTAATCATAATGTGTGCTGTCACAAGTTCCATGGAAGTTGCCATCACCATGGAAGCGAAATACAGCTCCACAGGCTGTCCTGCCAACGGCTCAAGAATCAGGCTGGCTCCCAGCGCACCAAAACCATAAATGACGCAAAACGGGCCATGTCCAAATCCCCGGTTCAACACCGGGCTGCGGTTCTCATAGCTGAGCACGGTACATTCCAGAAGGTAACCGATGAAACTAAATGCGAAAAACCAGTTAATCGTATGGTAAATCGTCATATCCATTGTACCTCCAACTTTAACAGTTTTTTAACTTGTTAAAGTATAATATGGAAATCTTAAGAAATCAAGAATTATTTTCTTACGATTAACGGAAATATTCCGACTTTTTTGCGGCTGCCCCACGCTTTGACCATGAAGCACCGCCGTTAATAGTACTGCGCCATAAACACGGCGAGAGCAATGCCAAGAATAGCACCGGCCGCCACCTGAAGCGGCGTATGTCCCACGTATTCCTTCAGCTTCTCCTGCAAAACTTCTCCGCTCAGCTTGAGTGGGTTTTCCAGCAGGATACTGTTTAAGAGCTTCGCCTGCTTCCCCGTCTCTCTGCGCACTCCCATGGCGTCATACATGACTACCATAGAAAGGATAAAGCATACCGCAAACTCAAAAGAACCGACGCCATAATGCATGGCGGCGGCGGTCGTCATTCCACATACCGTCGCGGAGTGGGAGCTGGGCATACCGCCCGATCCCACCAGCCGCTCCGGATTAAAACTTTTATTCAGGGCAAGGTCGATGATTGTCTTCAGTACCTGAGCCACCGTCCAGCCGGTGACAGCACTCATCAAAACCTGATTTGCCAGTAATTCGTCCCAAAATGTCATGGTTTTCTCCTGCTTTTTGTATCAGCGGATTCTTCCGGCCATGATAACACTAAGCGGTTCTTCCCGCTCTGAGGCTGTATAAAATCCACCTTTTTACTCTGGCGGCCGTCTCTGCCAGGCCGCAGAACTTATCCGCGTATATAATGGCCATTCCTTCCCTGCTCTTTGGCGGAACCGGGGTGAGGGGCCACATATGGCGCAGAATCATGTCCTTCTCCTTATCCGTTAAGTCAAAGTACTTTTCTGCGTTGGCCAGCGCCCTGCGCGGATGGGTAAATCCGTGAAAGTGTTCTCCCGTCTCCTTCGCATGGGTATGCCAGTCATATAAGAATAAATCATGCAGAAGCCCCGCCCTTGCGGTCTGTACATAATCCCAGCCCAGACGGCGGCAGATCCGGTAACTGAAATAGGATACCTTGATGCAGTGCGCCTTACAGGTAGTATCCCCATGCTGCATAAAACGATCCATGGATTGAAATACAGGATTTTCCAGAATATCCGCCACGCAGGCAAGATATTCCTCATCCTCGTCATACCGCTCCTGATTGATCCAGGAAGGATCCTCCGCCCAGCGGAGCACTTCCTTCTTTTCTTCCCGAGTAAAACACTTTTTATTCATGCAATGTCCGCTTCCTTTTTTCTCTGAACTCAATAGCCGATCAGCCAGTCATACAATTCCTGATACTTGCCGGCTGACGTATGCCAGGAATAATCCATCGCCATCGCCCGGTCGATGATCTTGTTCCACTCCCGCTTCTTATCATAGTATATCCGCTCTGCGTAGCGAATAACCCCAAGCATCTCATGAGCATTATAATTCTGGAATGAAAATCCGGTTCCTCTGCTCTCAAACTCGTTATACGGTTCCACCGTGTCCTTTAACCCGCCGGTTTCGCGGACAATCGGAACGGTTCCGTAGCGGAGTGACATCAGCTGGCTTAAACCGCACGGTTCAAATAAGGACGGCATCAAAAATGCATCGCAGGCCGCATAAATCTTATGGGACATCGGCTCTGAATAATAAATATTCGCAGAAACCTTGTCATTATACTTCCAGTCGTAATGGCGGAACATATTCTCGTACCGCTCTTCTCCGGTTCCCAGCACAACCAGCTGGATATCGTCCTGGCACATCTCGTCCAGGACACACTGGATCAAATCGAGGCCCTTCTGGTCAGTCAGCCTGGAAACAATACCAACCATAAACTTCCTGTCATCCTGCGGCAGTCCCAGTTCTTCCTGCAGAGCCCGTTTGTTCTTTATCTTCTCCTTACGGAAATTCTTAGCATTGTACTTCTGGACAATGTAAGGATCCGTCTCCGGATTGAAATCATCGTAATCAATGCCGTTCACAATGCCGCGCAGGCTGTTCGCGCGCGCCCTCATCAGGCCATCCAGTCCTTCGCCGTAAAATGGCATCTTAATCTCTTCCGCATACGTCTCACTTACGGTGGTAATGGCGTCGGCGTATACAATGCCGCCCTTTAACAGGTTGCCATCCTTGTATGCTTCAAGCTTATCTGGTGTAAAGTAGTAATCCGGGAGGCCTGTCAGCCTCTTGATCGTCATGACATCCCACACTCCCTGGAACTTCAAGTTGTGGATGGTGATAACCGACTTCATGTTGCGGAAGAACTCTCCGTCATGGAACCGGTCTTTTAACAGGACGGGAATCAGTGCCGTCTGCCAGTCATGGCAGTGCACGACGTCAGGCTGAAATCCGATCACCGGAAGCGCCGACAAAGCCGCCCTTGAGAAAAAGCAGAATTTTTCCAAATCACAGTACCAGTCGCCGTATGGCTTTGGTCCGTTAAAATAGCCTTCATTATCAATAAAGTAAAAAGTAATTCCCTCATATACGTATTGAAGAATTCCAACGTACCTGCTCTGACCCATGTAATCCATATAAAAATGGTTTACATACTCCATGTCGTTTCTCCACGCCTCCTTCATACACAGATACTTGGGAATCATTACCCTGACATCAAAATATTCCTTATCAAAACATTTGGGAAGGGACCCTACTACGTCAGCAAGTCCGCCGGTCTTAATAAAAGGTACTGCCTCCGATGCAACGAACAAAATCTTCTTCATCAAAAAACCTCCCTCATTTACAGTCACCCCTGAGGGCGCCACTCTTTGTCTTATAGTATACTGCATTTTACTTAAATAAGGAAGTATATTTGTGATAGATTTTCTAAAGTTTTTTGTAGTCCAGTCTTATTTTATCAGCAATCAGTGCAATAAATTCGGAGTTTGTAGGCTTGCCCTTTCCCGTGCTTACGGTATATCCGAACAGATCATTGATCGTATCCATCTTGCCTCTGCTCCACGCAACCTCAATGGCATGGCGGATCGCACGCTCCACACGGCTTGGAGTCGTCTGATGCTTTTTGGCAATAGACGGATAGAGAATCTTGGTAACACTGGTCAGCATTTCCTGGTCCTGCACAGAGATAACAATGGCATCCCGTAAGTACTGATATCCTTTGATATGAGCCGGGATGCCGATTTCATGAAGCATTTGAGTCACGTCATTTTCCAGATTCTGTTCCATGTACTCATTTTTGTTCACATATGGCTTGACTTTCTTCATGCCGGAAAGTCCCGTAGTTTTTGATTTCCTGTGTCCGACTCTTCTGACTTTATCGACAACAATATCTTTGTTGAAAGGCTTCATGATGTAATAATTGGCACCCATGCGGAACGCGTCTTCGGTAATATTCTCACTTCCGGCCGCTGTTACCATAATAAACGACGGCATCTTAGTCACTGCGGCATTGCTGCGCACCCGTTCCATCACCGTGATTCCGTCCATTCTCGGCATAATGACATCCAATAAGACAACATCAGGGCTTGTTTTTACAATCATGTTGTAAGCATCTTCCCCATTATCCGCCTTCCCGACGACATGGAAATCCTCCTCTCCCTCCAATATATCGTTTAGCAGACTCAGTGTCTGCAGGTTATCGTCCGCGATTGCAATACTGATTTCCGACATCTTCCTACTCTCCCTTTCTTGTTGATTGAATGATTAGTGTAAAGCCATTATAGACTTGCCCCCGAATTGCCGCAATGGAATTCTGTCGCATTTTTCGACAAAAGACGGGCGTTTTTCCCACATTTTCCTCCGATGGCCCCCGAAGCGGAAAAATCCCCCTTCGATCCAAATCCAGGCCTGGTCACAAAATCCGACAGACTTCATTTTTATGTAAATGTTGAATTTTGTGGCTCGGTGTCGGGAAAAAACTCCGGGCGTGATTATCGGAATATTTTACCATATTATGGTGCTTTTTGAAAGGATATGAGGTTTATTTCTGACATTAAAACGGCAAAGGTTCAGTAATTCGGGAACCTTTGCCGTTCTGTGTTAAATAATTGTTTTTTTCTGATGAGGGGAGAGGCAGCAGTGCAGAAGCAGGCACAGGCTGTGTATGGTAATATGGTATTATTGCAGCTGTTTAAAGAAAGGAAATGATATAACGCCAATTATAAATACAATACTGCATACCGATGAGTAATAGATTTTTGAAAGATTTTTAACAGGTTATACAGGAAAACTCTCCGTGTATACAGGGAAAACTTGTTGAGAATGAGTGGGGTATCATGTAAGCGATTGCTCCAGACAGCTGTTTTAAACGCCTTTCTCAACATTTAGGCACCTATTAGATTCCCTGAGACAAGGAGGTTCGTTGTCAACAGGGAATATGGAGTGAAGGAGATGTAAAATGCCTCGAGAAATACGTTAATATTTTAATCCTCACCTTCCTTGCGGAAGGCGACAAGAAACTTTTTATAATCGTGATTGTTAGGATTTAATTTCAATCCACACCTTCCTTGCGGAAGGCGACTTTCTCAGGTTTTGCCCTTTGCGGTTCGATCTCAAATTTCAATCCACACCTTCCTTGCGGAAGGCGACGCTGTCCGAAAATCAACATCATCCATCATCTCGACATTTCAATCCACACCTTCCTTGCGGAAGGCGACAGCAAATACAAGTCAAATTACAAGTGAATTTCTCCTCATCAGCAACAGAACTCTATCATTTTGACTTATTCAATCATTTTATCAAACTATATTACATATTTCGGTATATCTACATCTAAAATACAGGTGCGAATCTCCCGTTATTTTAATGTTCACTTGACATTCGCACTTTAATACAAAAGAATTATCTAACTATTTATTTAAAGAACAACTGCCCTAAAAAATTAATGGTTCTGTCACATCAAATCCTGGTTTCGCACCAATATGTTCCACCTTGTGCTTATAATTATCACTAAGGTAGTAAAATCTGAGGCTATCCACATTCTTATCAATAATTCCTTCTAAAATTCCCTTTACAGCTCTGCATTTTGCCGCATCCATATTGCTTTCAAAGACCGAGTTCTGAACACGCTGGCCATAATTAACACACTGCTTTGCGACTCGGCGTAAGCGGCTTCTGCCTGCGGCAGTCTCTGTATTTACATCATATGTAATCAGCACAAGCATCATCAACACCTGCTTCCATAAAAACGACGGATATTCGTCTAAATCGCCCCTGATATACCTTGCCAACAACATGGACTGAACATATGGTACCATTCCCCATTCTATTTTTTCATTAAGAAACGGGTGGGTTATCGTCTCCTGTTTCTTCATCTGCCACTGAGACAAAAACAATTTTCTTGTCTCATCATCCATAATAACAGCACCATTTTCCTTCACTGAAAATGCATCTCCTGATATAATCTGTTTATTTATCAGCGTCAGCACAAATCTGTCTGCCATAACACTGCGAAATTATTCCATCATATCAAGCGCCAGTGACATTCTTTCGGGTCTGTCTGTATGAAGAAATCCCACGTATGGATCAAGTCCTACAGTCTCCATTGCTGCTCCGCACAGCCCGGCCAGAAGCGTATAGGCAAATGACAGCATTGCATTCACTCTGTCCAGAGGCGGCCGCTTATTTCTCCCATGAAAATAGAACAGTTCTTTTTGCTACAAAATCAAATCGTCAATTACAGAAAAATATACTGATGCAGCTTCTCCTTCCAGGCCTCGAAGTTCTCCGCTTTCTCTGCTAACTTTTAATTTTCCTTAAACTTTCGGCCAGATAAGAGGATTTTTCTTGCAATTTATCTGAATCAAGCCTCATAGGATAATCTCTTGCAGCCCGTTCCAACACCCAACGGGAATTAAACACCTTGCCAAGGATACAGTTTCTCGCCACTTTAATGGCCTCACCATCATTTTCACTGAGTCGGTACTGCTGTTTTCTCAAAGTAACATTGCCACGAACCTCACCGGATACTCTGGCAAGAAAACGGCCACTGGCGGATAAGAAGCTTAGATCTATATTTCGTTGTACACAGGCCCCCATCAGTGCAGGACTAGCCCCTGATATCCAAATGTCACAATGGCTTCCAGATTATGAAGCGGGATACGGCCAATCTCCTCATCTTCAGAACGTATTACCACATTTTTTCCATCTAATGAATGATAACGCTCAGGAGCAGTGACATATAATGTATTTAGCAAATGCTTCATACGCTCTCCTTTCCCTCCAAATTTCGTTCGATATAATCTGCGGCGCTTTCATGCCTGCCAAGCATTGGAAGGCAGATATCCTTGAGGGAACAGGCATTACAGCTTCTGGTCCGCTTTGCCTTTGGTGTATAGCGCCTGTCGTAATACTTGTGCATCTCCAGAAAAATATCCTTTGTTTTGTCACGAATCTCCTCGTCAAATTCAATTTTCTTTCTCCGCCTGGTCTCTCCATAATAAAGATAACCACCGGGTATCCTGCAGCATAACATTTCCTCCAGGCAAAGGGCCTGAGCTGTCAGTTGAAGAATGTCAACATCGTCCTTTTGGGGTTCTCCCCTTTTATACTCAACAGGTACCACATCAAACTCTGTATTGATTGTCTTCGTTGATTCCGGCTCCGTTTGTGTCAGACCAGCCTTACGCTCCTTTACTTCCTGTTCTCCAGAAAATGAACAGCCGCAAAGCAAAAGCATAAATCCACACAACATAAAACTTTTTTCATATTCTTCCTGCTCATACTGTTTCTCCATGAATTAACCAATGAAGTTGATTTTCCTAGCGCTAGCATTTACTCGAAAAATTCGAGTAAATGAAATTTCATCTAATTCACCTGTTTAAATGCCTTTTGCAAATTTTCACTCATAAAATGGTTATTCATTTGTATTATATAACTCATCCTGTACGTTATACATAAGCTTGGCAGGGATCATCAATAATCAATATAACATGATAATCTTTATCACCGGCGAGCTTTACAAACACAAACCTCTCCAGACATCTATCTCGGATACCATTAGTATGCTACTTTTCAGCTTCAAAAAAGTAATTCTTTTTGACCTCAACCTTTCCGAAAAACTCGTCATTCCCATCATCGATCAGAAGATTCAGAAAGTCTTAATACTCCAGCCATATATCCCAGAAACGAGTCATAAAAAAGTGTCCACTGACAGGCATCTTCCGCAATCTGTTTCACCTGCCACTTTTCTAAATTCTTTCGGCGTATGGATACGGAATATTTCTGCACTTCCTTCCAGTTCCCGTAACCCAGTTTAATCCGTTCTGCCACATCAGCTTTAACAATCACCGGTATGACATTATTCTCAATCACATGGAACCGGTCGTTCACCGTTTTAAAGTTCTGAATTGCCTCGGCCTCTATCAGTGCCTGCATTTCTTTTGTTTCATTCTTTCCTCTTTGGAGTTCATCTCTGATTGATTTTGTGCTCAATTCCGGCGTAATCTCCAATCCGTCCCGTAAATATTCTTCCAGAATTCCTGCACTTATTTTCACTCCCGGATTCTGAGTCAGCATTGTATCATCCTGCATACTGAAGCTCCACATCTGTGCATCTTTGCAGGAGCCGTTTCGGTTAACTCTGCCCGCCGCCTGCAGCAACGAAAGAACCGAGGCCAGTTCTCTGAATCCGGTTCGGAATGAAAAATCAACACCGGCTTCCACACATGACGTTGCCACTAAAACCCAGTTTGTATCCCCCGGATTTTCCAATCGTTTTTTAACCACCTTAATTGTTTCCGCACGATCCTCCGGCATAAGCGCAGTGGAGAGATGTTCCACACATTCCCTTCCATATTTTCTGCAAATGTCATCTGCAATCACAGCCGCACTTTGAACGGTATTCATAATTACAAGGCGCGGCCCAGGCTTTGCCATAACCCAGTCAATCAGTTCTGCACGGCTAAGCGGACATGGATTCCAACAAAATTGAATTCTATTTTTCTCATAACCAAGCAATTCGCTACGCAGGTTTGTTGGAACCATCTCCGGGACCTGTTTTTTCTCTATTCCAACCAACTCCGGGATCTGCCAAAAACGAACCAGCGAGCCTGATGCCAAAATCCAATGACAGCTCCACTCTTCTTCCAATACCTTCATCCAATGCCATGCAAGCGGAAGCAGCTTCAGTGGCAGAGCGGCATGCGCCTCGTCCATAAAAATAATGCTCCCCGGCAATTCATGGAGGCGGCGGAGCGCCCCCGGACGGTTTGAAGCAAGTGTTTCAAAAAACGCGACTGCCGTAGTAACTATAATTGGCGCTCTCCACAGGGATGTCAGACAGCGCGTATCCTCATCCTCAAAATCCGCCTTGCAATGCAGCTCTGCCACAACCGCCTCCCGTTCTTCTCCCGGCAATACCAAAGCGTTCCGATAAACTTCCACTGACTGTGTGATAACATTTGTGTATGGAAGTACCACAAAAATACGCCTGGCGCCTTTTGCGACTGCCTGATTCAACTGATACGCCATCACCGCCGTGGTTTTTCCTGATCCGACTGCACCGTCATTCGAAACAATCCCCTCTTCCCGCTGACCATCCCGACACCTCTCGTACATCTGTGTACGCAAATCATTTCGTTTACTCCGATTCTTCTCTCCCAGATTTGCCACATAACGGTTTAGCGCCTCCAGGCGAAGCGCGGGCTTTAGTTTCGGTATATTATCATGTTCAGGATACTGCCCATAAGCAGCTGCTGTATCTGAATGGTCCGCATCCACCAGGCATGAAAATACCATTCGAATGAACATGGACATATCACCTTCACAATACTCCGGATTATGTACGTTGCTTTCCGGAATTAACTGCCTGTGAATCTGAAGCAGCTGCTCCATTTCCCGGTCAAAACAGGCTCTTACAGATTCACGCGTATCCCGATAGCACACCATCTCCGCCCTATTCTCTTCCACCGTAAAATCAGGCAATCCCTGATGATGCGCATACACCAGAATAAGCGAGCACAGTGCTTCCTGTCCTTTTTGTTTAAGAAATGCCGCACCGGCATCCACATGGTTTACGGGTAAATGTCCTGATTTTATACCTTCTTTATGCAATTCCTTCTGATTCTCCTCAGCCAGCTTTCCCAAATCGTGGTATAATGCTGCCAGACACAGGATATTCTCAATTTGTTTTGCATCCTTCCTACAGTACCTTTTCATCTCTCGCGCAAATATCAGGGCTCGTTTCATTGTATTATAAACATGATCGAAATAGGATTGAGAAGGATATCCGTTTTTCGCACTGTGAGCAAGATAAGATTCCATCACAGACATACCAAATCAACAATACCGGCAACCTTATGGAGCAGCTCTTCCGGCAGTTCTGTCTTGTCCTTGTAATCATGCCAGTTCTCCGATGGTTCTGATACATTCCCTATACGTTCCGGTGTCAATGCATCCAGCAGCATATAGTCCGGACAGCTTCCCAGCAGGTTCTTATGCTCGATATACCAGGCATGACGCAGGCGGACATCCGGTCGAATTGCAGAGCGATTCATATCATATGCCTGAGGAATCAGGAGTTTGAGCAGCTCGATATCATCTGCTGTGCAGCCGCTCTTTTTAGCATAATTGGGGTTGACGAAAAACGGCATACAATAAACACCATGTTCAACCACACGGAACGCCAGGGGAGCCATACCCGCATTTTTTCCTTCCTGCACTCCTGCCTTGTTCGTATTCGTCTGGCGGATAATGTTAACAGGAGAAATGGAAATACCAACACCGAACTGTACGACACCGGTCTTAATATATCCCTTGTTTCCATCCTTCTCCAGAAATGTATTTCCAAACACTCTGGCATCCCAATATTTTCTGACAAACTCACTTTTCAGGAACTCTTCCTGATCGAAATCAGCCAGCTTTCCACCGGAAGTCATTTCCTTTGTGATCGCTGTACGATCCCGTCCCCGGTGCTCCAGAATCCGGTAATGGTCCTGGTTCAATCTGATTTTTTCCGGCAAGCTTTCAAAGAAAGGTGATGTGGGATCATCTAACAAATCTCTCACCTTGCGTTTGAAAGATACCGGGGAAATCTCCCCACAACCATTTGGTCTCTGCCGCGGGTCAGCCTCCCTGTCCGGGTCCCCGTTGGGGTTTGAGTTTACCACTTCAATCACCAATAATCCTGTTGCCCGTTTCATCTCATCAGCCATTTTTATTTCCTCCATCGTTATTTTTTATTATTTCTGAGAATTATCACTTATTTCATTTTCCACAACGCAGATCTGTTCACTGCATGGCTGGCCTTTTATTTCTTCCTTTGCGGGAAAAGCTGCCAGATATCCGATAAAATACTGTGCTTTTTCCTCCTCATTAAAGCGGGTCTGATCCCCCCATGCCGCATGAAGCTGCGTGGCAATACGCTCATATAGAGAAAGATACCAGCCTGCGCGCCAGCTCTCCTCACCCTTTTTCTGTATATCTTTCGTACGGTACTTCTTTGCCCATGTGATATAGGGATTCATCCGATGGCCCAACACCGCCAGCGTTCTATAAGGCTGTTCTGCCCCCGAGACGTATAATCCGCTGCCTGCCAGCGTATTTGGAATATCATTGTCACGCACGGCCTTACAATAAATTTCATGCAGCGCATCTGATAACTTCAGCAGCTGCCCAAATAAATATGGAAATTCCTGCATATACTTCTCCTTTCTGATTTCAAGCTGATATAAAAGCAGTCCTGTCAGTGCCAGTGTATTCTGAGTCTGGCGCAACAGTACAGCCTGCGAACCGTCATAACCATTCCTGGCAAATCCCGCTTTTCCAAGATACGGCGCAAGGTTTATCACATTGTTCATCAGAACATACAGATTCCTGCGCACCTCCGGTAACTCTGCTCCAAATAACATCTGCATTCCATAATAGCGCGGAATCGGTTTAAATTTATCCGAAGAAGCTTTCCCATCCTGTCTCCATATCAGGTTTAAAATATCGGCTGCCTCCAGTGGGAACAATGTTACCGGCTGCCCAAATAAAAACGCCGGAAGGTTCTGACATCCCAATGACCATCGCTCGCTGCTGCGTTCAATCTCAGCCGGCGTTGTATTATAGGTATAAACCACCTTCGTTCTGGCTTTGTCCAGCTTTCGCAGCACAAAATACTGGATACGCTCCGACATCGGGTCTGTATCCGGCTCTTTCGTTTTCTGCAGTTCACTTATAAATGCCTTAGCCGCAGATTCAAATTCCGCCTTCTTCCTGATTTTATCCCTGGTCTCACACTCAGGCCGCCCTTCTTCCGTGGCCTGCCGTCTGCAAAATCCAACCATACTGTACATATTTTTCCGTAAGGTTTCCGGATAGGCGAAAAGGGCTTCATCTTTATCTGTGCTGATCCATGTGATTCCCTTGTGCTCCGCGGCGCTGATCCACGCCAGCGCTGACTGCAGCTTAAAGCGCATTTCTTTGGAAATCGGATACGTCGCATTTTCAATTCTCCCGTAACGGCTTTGGCATGGCTGTCCGCGAAACATTGTTCTAAGAGAGACTTCGAAACCGGCTGCAAGTTTTACTGTCGGCATCGGTTCCTCAATAGGAGCAAAAACATATCCGAACGCATCCGATTCTTTCTTCACAGCGCCTGCCCTCGTCGCTGCATCCGCTTCTAACAGCTTTCGATTCAGCATACTTGTAAAAGCAGCCGTTGCCACTGACAATCCCTCCTGAATCAACGCTCTGCAATCCATTACCATGGATAAGGTTCCGTAATCTTCCTCCACGCTTTTTCCCGGTTTCCCTGCGTAAAACAAAATCTGGAGTGCCAACGCAATCCCCTTTTTTTCCTCCAGCATTGCAAAGGCCGCATGCTCCAGCGCCCTATGCAAATTCTCCGCCTCGGCAAAAGCATCTGTCTCCCCGGTTAACCTCTGTAATGGCTGAAAAATAGTTCCGGTCTTTTGAAACAACTCGCTCATCTCACGAGGTACATCCTGCATACTGATGCGATACTTGTTGCTGAATTTCTTTCCCCAGTTATTTTCCCTGCAAATCCGTCGGATTTCTTCGATATTGAAATTGGTAGTTTTGCCCTCAGTCAAATCTGAAATCATCCTCTTTTCCGCTTCATCCGTCAGGCGGTAAAGCGGCGCCAGATTCAGAGCTGGAAAAGTCCCCTGATTGGACCCATATTTTTTAATTTCCGCAGCCTGCTCCATCTCGATACTTTTAATTTTATAAATCTGTCTATTGTCGAAAATAATATGTATGCAAGGCGCCTTCTTCGTGACCTTGGGAATCATTTTATACTTCGGATGCGTATGTTCTGTCGCAATGCCCGCCTGGTCAAGCGCCACTGTCAGCTGATATAGTTCATTAATCACGGATTACTCCTCCTCTCTCGGAAAGTTTAGTCTGCCCTCATGAATTCTCAGACTCTGGCTATAGACAGCGCGAAAATCCGAGTTGTAACCGTCTGGGAATACTTCTCTCAACATGGAAGGAATTGTGATATCTGATAACTCTCTGCATACTTCTGTCTGCGGACGAAACGGCCCGAAATAAAGCGGTGTAAACTCTCGCCAGCCCAATACCGGTATGGAAAATGACTGTCCGCGTTTCAAACGCCGATTAAAGATATCCTGATAAGCATGACCGGGTGATGTAGTTTTTCTGTCCCATTCTAATGCCTTCTCCGGCAGCTTCTCCTTATAGCTGTTTGGTATCACGTCTGCATAAAGCCGATAGCAGACATCCATCAGAACCGTTGCATAGAGTTGGTAATTATTCCCCTTCTGAATCGATTTACCCGCACGCAGAGGTCCCCCATAGTTGGTCACATAGGAATGATACTGAAGCGGCGCACAAATCTCTACCGCAGTTGGAACAATTCTGATATCAGGCCCCCACAAAATTGATTCAAAAATCCCCCTGACAGCTGAAGGTGTCGGCGCCGCATAGCTTACAGGCGCATCGCCACAGTCTGTCCTCGACCAAAGCGCAGTTGCCCCTGCAATCTCCATCGTAATTGGGTATCTGTAGTGTATCAATCTCGAATCCTCCTTTCTATATCTTCATTTATTTGTTAGTTTTAATTATATCTTATCTAAATTAATATTGCAAGGAAATTTTATTTATCTTATCAAATTTAAGGTTTTACATTTCATGATTTATATGGTAAATTTATATAGATCTTTTGATGTCAAATCAAATGTGGATTGAAATATTTAATTGTTCGTTTTTCAAAAAAAGGCTGTCGCTTCAATGATTGAAAAATCAGAGAATCGACAGCCCTTTTTCTCTATTAACACTACCAACCATAATCTCCTCTCTCCCTTCCAGACTACAGCTGTCAGCTGCTTGCATCACCTTCCCACTACTCCGTCCGGGCCGCAACCGCTGGCACGCTTCGCGCACCATCGGTTGCGCGGCTTTCGCCGCATAGGGCATAGTGAAAAGGAAGGCTTATGTGAGCAAGCTCCCAACGCCTTCCTTTTCACTATGCCCTGCCCGGACTCAATGCTCCAGCATATTTTCAATAAATATCCCATACCCTCTGGTACTGTCCTGTATAAACACATGCGTCACCGCCCCAATCAGCTTCCCATCCTGTATAATCGGGCTGCCGCTCATACCCTGTACAATTCCCCCGGTAATCGCCAGCAGCTCTGGATCGGTCACCTTAATTACCATTCCCTTATTCTTATGTGTCGTCGCGTAATCCACCTTCTGGATCTCAATCTCGTAATCCTTCACTACCCCAGACACATCGCTCCTGATATAAGCCGTTCCTTTCTTCACATCCTGCCTGTAACCGATCGGAATCGCATCCGCTTTTACCGTCTGCTTAAACCGCTCATTGACCGTACCGAATATTCCTTCATCCGTATTGGATTCAATCGTTCCGAGTACCGATCCCGGTCCGTAATAGATGACTCCGCTCATCACCCCCGGCTTACCGAATGTTCCCTTTTCAATTCCTAATATAGAGGTTTCATAAAGCGCGCCGTTTTCAATCTGAACCACTCCGCCTGTGTCACTGTCGCTGATCCCGTGTCCCAGCGCACCGAAATTTCCATTCATGTCAATATATGTCATGGTGCCGATACCCTGAGTATCGTCCCGGACCCAGACGCCTAATTTGGGTTTTCCATCGTCTCCCTCCACAGGGGTCATCTTCACTTCAATCTCCTGATCCCCGCGCCGTACTGCTAAAACCGCTTCGCTGGTACCATTTTTGTTCAACTCGGTAACAAGCGCTTCCTTATCCTTTAACGGCGTACCGTTAAAAGCCTCAATATAGTCCCCCGACTGAAGTACCCCGAAGGCCGGCTCCACAATCATACCGTCACTCTTCGTAATATCCCCCGTACCAATTACCATAATCCCATCAGATTTTAAGTAAATTCCCACCGGCGTTCCGCATGGAACCGCGTATTTCGTGTCCACCACGTTAACCTGGATATCCTTCAGCTGCAGCCAGCCAAACAGTTTTAAGCCGATCTTGTAGCTGCCCTGATTTTCTGAATAAACGGAAAACGGCTGATTGACGGAAAGGTGGATCTGATCTGAAGGGATATTGGAACCATTGCCCAAAACCACTTCCTCACTGTCTGAAGACAGCGTCACTCCAAAAGGCATGGAGAAATGAAACTGCTCTTCTTCCTCGGCCACGACATTAAGCTTGTCCGGTATCACCCACTTCATATAGAAATAAGAGAAGCCGATGCAAAACACCAGGCTTACCCAAAACGCGGTCACCACATATCTGTGGAATTTTTTTCCCATCATCTCACATACCTCCTTATATAAAAAAATGAAAGGAGACAATTTTTTGCTCCTTTCATAGTATGTGAGAAATCGGTGAAAACACTCTGTCATATTTTAGTTGTAACTAATTTCTTTTTAAACCAGAATTGATTTTACGTAAAATCGAACTTGTCATAATTTGCATACATACTTCAAAATCTGAGAATACTGTTTTAATAGTATTACCGTTTTCTTTCAATTTAATGTTTTTAATGTTTCAGGCTAGTGTAAACTCTTACGATTGAGAATTCAATTCAATCCTTCTGCCGTTCCCGGCAGCTTCATACATTGCAGTCATCAGTCTCACCGAGTCCTTTACCTCTGCCAGAGTAATCGGAAGCTTTCTGCCTTCCGCTACAGCACTGTAATAATCCCGGATACACGCCTCATGGCCGCTTCCCCAATACTTCTTGCCCAGCGCCTCATCTGCAGAAGCAGTTATTCTTTCCGTGCGGCCATCCCTGTGAAAAACCGTAATCTGGGGTTCCTCCAGTCTGATCACCATATTCTCACAGGAAACCTCAATCAATGGCGGAAGATTTTCGCAGTACGCGGTAGTTACATAGAAAACAGCTTTTCCATTTTCAAATTCAATATATGCTTCCATGGTATCTTCCACCTCAATAATTTCTTTCAGGTGATGATTCGCCATCCCCGCGCATACGGCGTCGGGCCTGCCCAAAAGATAAACCAGTAAGTCAAGCGTATGGATGGACTGATTAATCAACACGCCCCCACCCTCTGTTTCCAGGCGCCCGCGCCACCCGCTCTGCGCATAGTACTCCTCATCGCGAAACCATGTGACGATTCCTCTGGCTCCCAGAATTTTCCCGGTCTCTCCCGATTGAAGCATCGCCTTTACTCTTATCAGCCCCGGGTTATAACGGTTTTGAAAACAGATTCCCGCACGTTCAATGTGAGGAGCCAACTCCAGTTCATCAAGCTGGCTTTGGGAAATCACCGGCGGTTTCTCCAAAAATACATTTTTTCCTCTTTTCAGGCAATCAATGGTCATGGGCACATGGAGATAATGAGGAGTACAGATATGCACTACATCAATGGCCTCCTGATCCAGCATTTCTTCATAAGAAGTATACCAGTTTGCGCCGTGGTCACCGGCCAGACTCTTCGCCCTATCACCAGCCACATCACATACCGCGGCCAATTGTACGCACCCGTTTTTTTCCAGACAGCCTGCATGCACTCTGGCTATGTTTCCGCAGCCGATAATAGCTGCCCGTATTTTTTTATTATTCATACTCTGCGCCCCGGTTACTCCTCGTATTCCATAATTTGCCTTATTTTCTCCCTGTCGGCCCCTGTGACAGCTTTCATCGGAAACAGACACGCCGGGTTAATGGGAACACCTCTCATTTGAACCGCAGTCTTGATAACTGGTACAAACTGATCCTGAATACCGTAGATAGCCATGAGCGCGTCTAATTTCTTTTGATACCTGCTCACATCTTCCATGCGGTCCTCTTCTGCCGCTCTCACCATAGCGGCGGCAGTTTCGGGAAAAATATTGGACAGACCGGCAATGCAGCCATCACCTCCCGATAAAATATTGTGAAAAAAGAACTCATCGAAGCCAGAGTAGACCAGGAAATCCGGCCTCCTGCCTTTCACCTTCCGAATCAGCTCCCGCGTATGGCCCATCTCACCTACTGTATCCTTAATACCGATAATATTCGGATATTTCATAGCCAGCTTAAGAACGGTATCTGCGGACAGCTGGTATCCCGTTCTGGCCGGGAAGTTATACAAAAGAATATTTCCCTTTACCTGCTTTGCAAGCTCCGCATAGAAATCATACGCTTCCTCATCGGACAGATAAAAATAATACGGTGATATGACCGCCATCCCATAAGCTCCGCAATCAGCTGCATAGTTCGACAGCCAGACACATTCTTCAAAGACCGTGCCTCCTGTTCCAACATAGACATTCGCCCTGGAGCCGATGCAGGATATGGCCTCACGTATCAGCTGCTTCTTCTCTTCCAGAGGAATACCATAAAATTCTCCGATACTTCCAAGAATCAGGATTCCTTTTATCCCATTTGAAATCAGATGTTCATATAACTTTTTATTAGCCTCTATATCCACATGACCCTGATCATCAAAGATTGTGACGGCCGGCGTAATATAATCTGCTTGCATGACACTCCTCCTGTATATCGTAGTGATGTTTCGTACTGCTCCCTGCTCCCCGTTTTACCGGGTACGGCAGTTTCCAGACAACAGCCTTTAGTAGCCTGCCCCCTCCATAGCCGAATCTGCACCTTCTGTATACCGCTTAAACAAACCGTGCTTTTCTCTAATCGGCCGTTTGGAGAAGCCCGGTTCTTCACAGCCTGCTTTTCCGTTTTCAGGCTTGAAAAAAACAGAATTTCTAATCTCCAGAATTTTTTCCATATCGGCTGGTGTACACTCCCCGTCAGCCGTGCCGACGATATTCACACTCCTTTTTTCCACATCATAGGCGATAATATCCCCCTCCTCCACGAGAGCGATCGGGCCTCCTCTGGCGGCCTCCGGAGATACATGGCCGATTGCGGCTCCCCGTGTTGCCCCTGAAAATCTGCCGTCTGTAATCAGGGACACCGTCCCATTCAGGGAGGGATCGCAGACAATTGCTTCTGTTGTCATGAGCAGTTCCGGCATCCCGCTGCCTCTCGGCCCCTCATACCTGATAACCAGAATATCACCCGGACGTATTTTCTTCTTTATCACAGCGTCGTGAGCGTCCTCTTCACAGTCGAATACGCGTGCCGTACCCTTATGTTTTCTCATCTCCGGCCTGCATGCAGAATATTTGATAACAGCTCCCTCCGGGGCCAGATTTCCCTTTAACACAGCCACAGAACCGGTCTCGGCAGTCTGTTCCGGATCACAGATCACATCCTCTCTGCTCAGGCCATAATTATGAAGATATCCGATATAACGTTCATAGAAATGATCCTTTTCAAGCTGCTCTAAATTTTCTCCCAGCGTCCTTCCCGTTACCGTCATGACGTTTAAGTCCAGATATTCCCTTAACAGGAACTGAACCATAGGGACTCCGCCTGCAAACCAGAAACTTTCCGTAAGCTGGCTTCCGGAAGGATCAATATTGGCAATATGAGGAATCCGGTGATTGATTTCATCGAACCAGCTCATAGGGAGCGTCAATCCCAGTTCTTTCGCTATTGACGGCAGATGAAGCGTGGCATTGGTCGAGCCGCCTATGGCACTGTGAACAACCAGAGCATTCTTGAACGCGGCCGGTGTCATGATCTGCACAGGGGTAATTCCCTTTCTGGCAAGCTCCATCACTGCCTGGCCTGCTCTTCTTCCATACTTTAAGATATCCGTCATCGTGGCCGGAACCAGTGCGCTTCCCGGCAAATCCATTCCCAGCGCCTCCGCCATACACTGCATGGTGGAGGCTGTTCCCATAAAGGAACAGGCGCCGGCAGAAGGACAGCCGGTAAGCTTGTAATCGCGTACTTCCCATGCCTCCACCCGTTCATCTGATTTCATGCGCAGAGACAGCTTTCCCGCAGCCAGAGACGTAGTCATATCCGGTCCGGGCCGCATACTGCCGCCCGGCAGAAAAACCGTGGGAATCCCCACACGGGCGGCGGCTTTCAGGTGAGCCGGTATGGATTTATCGCAGGAACTTGACAAAACCATACCATCCCACGGAATAAATCCGGCATGTACCTCCATCATATCACAGATCGCCTCTCTGGACGCCAGCACCAGATTCATCCCATCGTGTCCCTGAGCACAGCCATCACAGATATCTGTCACATGGTATTTGGCACCAAAACCGCCCTTCTCTAAGACGCCCCACCTCACCTGATCGGTGAGCTGGTTTAAATGTACACTTCCGGGATGAGATTCTCCGTAAGCGTCTTCAATCAGAATCTGTGGCTTTACCAGATCTTCCTCGGTCCAGCCGCTTCCCAACTGCAGTGCGTCAAACTGCGCCCACAGCTTTCGCTCCTTACTGCTCTTCTGCTCCATCGTATCACCGCCTCCTGTTCCTGTCCGTCGATTCCTCTTATCTGATACTGCGCTTCTTAACCAGCCCGGACACTCTCTGCCTGACTACCCAATCCGTTCTGCCCCGGCCTCACATTCCAGACAAAGTCTGGCGGCCAGGAAGGCATGTTCCTGTGTCATTGCATGCTCTGTCCTGTTGATACAGTCCAGAATCAGTTCTCCAAAGAACGGATATCCCACCGTATCCCTGCACTTGATAAAATGTTCTCCCGTTTTGTCAACCAGAATCAGATTGTCACCACTGTTGTCCTCCACCCCGATGTTAACGTATTTGCGGAGTTCTATATATCCATCCGTTCCAAGGATAACCGTTCTTCCGTCTCCCCAGGAAGACAGACCGTCCGGTGTAAACCAGTCCACCCGGAAATAGTTGGTCGCCCCGTTATCGCCTGTCAGCATGGCGTCTCCGAAATCCTCCAGTCCCGGATAATCCGGGTGATTATAATTGGCTACCCGGCTGTATTCTACTTTTGCTGATTTTACATCTGCAAAATAAAGATACTGTTCAATCTGATGGGAACCGATATCGCAGAGAATTCCGCCGTAAGATTCTTTTTCAAAAAACCAGGCCGGCCGATTCTCCGGGCTGCCAATGCGGTGCGGTCCCAGTCCCATCACATTCAATACTCTGCCGATTGCTCCCTGTTTAATTAAATTTCCGGCATATACTGCGCTTTCCACATGAAGGCGTTCTGAATAGTAAACCATATACTTTTTTCCGGTCTCCTTCACCTTTGCCTCTGCCAGCTCCAGCTGCTCCATGGTAGTAAAAGGGGCCTTGTCCGTAAAGTAATCCTTGCCCGCGTCCATACACCGCAGACCAACCTCGCACCGCTTCGAGGTAATAGCTGCCGCAGCTACCAGTTTCACCGACGGATCATTCAGTACGGTTTCTTCTCTGTCTGCAACTACCGCTCCCGGATATTTTGCTGCAAATGCTTCTGCCCGTGCCCGGTCAGTGTCATAAACATACTTAAGTGAAGCTCCCGCCTCCGTCAGGCCATTGCACATGCCGTTGATGTGACCGTGATCCAGATACATGGCTGCAAAGTAAAATTCCCCCTCTTTCACCACCGGCTCCGGCTTTCCCTTTGGTGCATAGTTCATTCCGTCTAACGCGTTCATACCACGATACCTTCTTTCTTATTCTCGTTTAAACCTCACGGCCCAGCGAAATTGCTTCATCAGTGAAATTCTCTACGGAAGCATTTTTCTCATGAAAATGCCTAACATTCTTTAAGATTCCTTCCGCCGTATAGAATGGATCATCCTTCTTTAACGGAAGCTCAACCGTTTTCTCCGTAAAACCAGCTTCATAGATCGCAGTGATCAGCTCGATCGTCAGTCTTCCATCCTCACCTGTGATAAATGGCCGTTCACCACGCTCGACGGCTTCCAGAAAATTCTGTATTTCTCCCGGATGCTTCTCGTACTGTAATTCCGGCAGGGAATCGTAATACTCCTGAATTTTCTGTTCCAGCTCCGGATTCGGATCCGGAAAACCATTTCCTTTGGCAACAGAAGCATGAACTTCCCACGGCACGGAAACCGCCGCATACTCTCCCTGGAATTTCACGGCCTGCTGCTCCCCATAGTGGATAACCGAGCTGGTTACCTGAGCCAGCCGGCCTTCCGGATACTTCATAATGGCTATGGAGATATCTTCGACCTCCGCATTATCGTGCGCAGCATTACTCACCACAGCAGTAACCTTATCCGGTCTTCCCATCATCCAGCCCAGCATGTCTATATGGTGCACCGCATGATTCAACGTACAGCCGCCGCCTTCCTTCTCCCAGGAGCCGCGCCACCAGAGATCGTAATAGCAGTGGCCACGCCACCAGAAGGAATCAATCTCCGTGTGCAGCACCTTTCCGATGAGCCCGGAATCCAGAACCTTCTTCAGATTCATAAACGGTGTTCTGAAACGGTTCTGGGCAATGACTCCCAGAGTCTTTCCTGTCCGTTTTTCTGCCTCCAGCATCTGGTCGCACTCCTCGAGAGAAGCCGCCATGGGCTTCTCTACAAGGACATTACTGCCCGCTTCCATTCCATGAACTGCAATTTCACTGTGGACATAAGGAGGCGTGCATACACTGATTACATCCACAGATTCGCTGGCCAGCAGTTCTTCATGGGAAGCATATATCCGGGCTTCTGCCAATCCGAACTCCGCCTTTCTCTTTTCCGCCTTCTCCGGATAGATATCACAGAGCGCCGTTATCTGGCATAACTCCGGAAATTCCAGATACGCTTTTATATGAGATCCTGAAATATTACCACAACCAATTACTGCTACTTTCAGCATACTTATTTCCTCCACATTTTGATTTTATTTATCTAAAGCGTCATAATACTCGGTGCGTTCCCTGATAACAGCTTCCATACCCGCGTTTCCAAGAGCGGATTTATATGCTTCCAGCATGGAGTCGAACTCTTCCGGCTTGCAGGTAATACATTTAACCAGATATTCATCTGCAGCCAGCTGGATTTCTGATACGTTGGCAGACTGTGTCGGCGCGCTGTAGGCTGACATATGTCTGATAATTCCTGTCGTGGCATTTTCATAATTGGAGACAACATAGTCCTCAAAGCCCGGAATTTCCTTGGAAGCTGATTTTACGAAGTCATCCTCGCTGAAGAAGTATCCCTGGTTTCCGATAATAAACATATCATGACGAATCCAGTCCTTATCTACTGCATTAAAATCTGCGTCGATCACCACCGGAACTCCGTCTTCCAGCTTATAGTGTTCATCCTCAAATCCATGGAATAAAGTAAATCCGCCTTCCTGAGTCGCCATCCAGTCCATATAGGTGACCGCTGCTTCCGGATTCTTGCAGGTCTTTGGTACGATACAGTAAGCCCCATTCTGTGCATACTCAATGTTGTAGATCTCTCCGTCATGATTGTTCTTCAGCGGAGGAAGTGAAACGATATCTGCATCCGGGTTATTTACCTTCAAATGCTGAAGCAGTCCGCCTCTTAAGTTATCCACATTACCATTTACATTGGTCACGAAGCAGCCCGCCTGCCCGTTTACCACATACTCCGCCAGCGTAGCTGAGAGGTCATTGCTGGTATAGTACTCCTGATCCAACAGTTCTTCATTATACAGCTTGTTTAAAAACCTTAAATAATCCGCATATCCCTCATCGCCGTACACCGGAAATACCGATTTTATATTAAACTCATGTTCATCCGGAAGCGTTGTCATAAACGGCATGGCCATAACGTCAGCCCTGTCCGCAGTCTCATCACCAATGGCTACGGAGAAGAAGGGAATCACATCGGTTCTTCCATCCGGATTATTTTCTTTAAATGCCTTCAGCACCTGATAGAGCTCATCTGTGGTAGTTGGAATCTCCATCCCCAGCTTATCCAGCCAGTCCTTACGGATAAAGAGGTTGTCCTTTGCCGCCGTCGCACGTCTTGCCGCAATGGCCCATAACTGGCCGTCTCCGTCACGCGCCACATTGAGAACGTCTTCCCCCAGATACGCTTTTAAATTTTCCGCCTGGCCTTCGCCATCCACATAGCTGCTCAAATCATACGTTCCGCCCTGGTTAAAATAGTCCTCTGCGATGCTTCTCGTATAGGTCAGCGCAATATCAGGAGCTGTTCCAGCCGCCATCATCGTCTGAATTTTCGTGACCTCCTCCGAACGCGGAACCGCTACGAACTCCAGATTAATTCCCACCTTAGCCATCTCTTCTTTTGCATACTTTACCCAACGGTTGTCGGTAACTGTTGTTCCCTGCGGAGCGTTGCTGCGGTCGAAGAGTTCGACAGTAAGAGTCACATTGTCAAACTGCTTTGATCCGTAAGTGGTCTGGTTTCCCGCCGCCTCCGTCTTTGTATCTCCAGCCTCTTTCGTCTGCCCTGACTCACCTTTCGGTGCTGCCTCTTCCCTGGCGCCACAGCCGGATACCACAAATGCCATTGCCATTGCCGCCGTCAGAACGGCCGCTGCTCTTCTCTTTTTCCCCATTTTAATAGTCCTCCTCTAATAAATTTTAGTTAACCTTTTACCGACCCCAGCATAACACCTTTTACAAAGTATTTCTGCAGCCATGGATAAACAAGAATAATCGGGATCGTCGATATCACGATGCTCGCCATCTTCAGTGATTCCGACATCACCTGTGTTCCCAGGTTTTCCATGGAAACCTGGTTGATCTGACCTGCAAACAGCAGCTGACGCAGCCGAAGCTGTAAAGAAAACTTCTCCGGTGTCTGAATATACAGCAGTGCGCTGAAGTAATCGTTCCAGTAGGAAACCGCATAGAACAGGCCAATCGTTGCAATAATCGGCATGGACAGCGGAAGCGCAATTTTAAACAGGATCTTCATATCATTCGCTCCGTCAATCCTGGCCGCCTCCTCAAGCTCCAGCGGCAGTTCCTTAAAAAATGTTCTCATAACTATGAAGTTAAAGACGTTCATGGCCGAAGGAATTACAAGAGCGCTGATGGAATCATAAAGACCAACACCTTTTACAACCAGAAACGTAGGGATAATACCGCCGCTGAAATACATTGTAAAGAGGATGAATCCGCTTAAAATCCCCCGGCCTTTTAACTTTTCCTTCGACAGCGCATACGCTGCTGCAACCGTGAGCACAAGACCCAGCAGAGTACCCAGAACTGTCACCGTGACGGAAATCCCCATGGCTGTCCAGATCTGCGTCTGCTTCAGCAGGATCTCCTTATAGGCTGACAGCTGGAAGTCTATCGGATAAAAGGTGACTTTCCCCGAAAGCACTGCCGTATTACCGCTTAAGGAATACGCCACCACATTCAGAAATGGATAGAGGCAGATCAGAACTACCACTGTCAGAATCAGGTACAGCATTACATCCGCAAAAGCTATTTTCTTTTTCTTCATTTCCGCCCCTCCTATAATATTCCTTCTTCACCGATCGCCTTGGCAAAACGGTCTGCCATAAACAGGATCGCAATATTTACTACCGACTGGAACAGTCCCACCGCCGTTGCCGGAGAGTACTGTGCCTTCTCAATACCAAGCCGGTATACATAAGTACTCAATACCTCGGATACCTCCATGACCTTGGAATTACCCAAAAGCAGCGGAGCATCCAGTCCGATTGTCATCATCTTACTGACCGAAAGAATCAGCATGGTGACAATCACAGGCTTAACCATAGGAAGCGTTACATAGATGATTCTCTGCATTCTTGTCGCTCCGTCTAAATAAGCCGCCTCATAAAGGCTCTCATCTACCCCGGTTAAAGCCGCCAGATAGATAATGGTTCCCCAGCCGATCTCTTTCCAGACACTGCAGATAACGTAAGTAAATATCCACCAGTATTTGTCGCTTAAAAACGGAATGGATTTTATTCCCATCACATTCAGAACATTGTTGACGGTTCCTCCGTTTAAAGAGAACAGATTTACCGCAATTCCCGCAACAACCACCCAGGATATAAAGTGCGGAAGATACAGCAGAGACTGGGACAGCCGTTTAAACCATGTACAGCGGATTTCATTCAGGATTAAAGACAGAATAATCGTGAACGGAAAGCTGACAACCAGCGTCAGCAGGTTTAAAATCAGTGTATTTTTCACTGAATTCCAGAACTGAGGCTGGGCAAATATCTTCTTAAACACAGATAATCCGGCAAATTTGCTTCCAAATATCCCCTTGAACATATTAAAGTCCTGGAAAGCCATGGCGATACCGCCCATGGGGAGATACTTGAATATAAAGTAATAGAGAATAACCGGTACAAGCATGAGATAAAGCCATTTATCCCTGTACAGGTAATACCAGATGCTTTTCTTTTTTTCCATTGGTGTTCCCCCTTATTTTTATATGGTCTCATCAATACAGTACTTTCTGACTGATCTCACCTCCGCACACAACACCCGCTGTTTCTTCAGCTCAGCGCTTCTCTGATCCGGCTGCGATCCGCCTGCAAATATCTGATAAGTACATGCATCAATATATCGTTTTCCATTTTCATCATATACAGCAAATGCGTCAGCCGGAAGGTGGATGGAAATCGTCTTCTCTTCTCCCGGCTCCAGTCCCACTTTAACAGCAGCCTTCAATTGGGGATTCCTGTCATGATCTTCTTTTCTTCCAACGTAAACCTGAATGGTTTCTCTTCCCCATCGCTCTCCACAGTTAGCCACGCAGAGTTTTACCTCCACTCCATTATCAACGGAATCCCGCTCTGATACCTCCAGCCCGGAACAGGAAAACTCGGTATAGGACAGTCCAAAGCCAAAGGGATACAGTGCCTTCTGTTTCATAAAGCGATACGTTCTTCCCTCCATGGAGTAATTCGTAAAGTCCGGCAGTTCCTCTGTTGTCCGGTAAAAGGTTACCGGAAGCCTTCCTTCCGGATTGACCGTTCCAAACAGTACATCCGCCACCCCACGGCCGCCTTCCGCTCCCGGGTACCAGGCCGTTAATATGGCCGGCAGATGTTCATCCGCCCAGGTTACTGCCATGGCACTGCCCGCCAGAAGCACCAGTACCACCGGCTTACCGCTGTCATAAGCAGTTTCGAGAATCTTCTGCTGAAGACCGGGAAGCATTAAATCAGGCTTATCACCACCCGCGTAAATATTACCGGTGTCTCCCTGCTCTCCCTCCAGTGTCGAATCAAGTCCCATGCAGGCGATCACGATATCGCTCTCCCTGCAGATCCCTTTCACCTCCGACAGCCGGTCATTCCTGGCACCCAGTCCGGAAACATTGCTTTTATAAAGATGACAGCCTTCCGAGTAAAGTACCCGAGCCTCCGGCTCCGCTGCTTCCCGGATTCCCTCCAGCACCGTAACATATTCAGAGGCGGTGCCCTCATAATTTCCCACAAGTGCTCTCCTGCTGTCCGCATTGGGTCCGATAACGCCAATAGTCTTATAACGCTTTGTATCAATCGGAAGGAGCCCCTCCGTATTCTTCAGCAGGACTACGCTCTTGCCTGCCGCGCTGCGGTTTAACTTCTTCATTGCAGGCGAATCAACTTCAAGGTAAGAAATACCGGCATAGGGATCGTCCTCTTCCATTTTCCCTAATGCACCAAGCTTCAATCGCGTCGTGAAGAGCCGTATAACCGCTTCATCGAGCCGCTCTTCCTTCACCTTTCCTTCTTTTACCGCCTGAATCAGATAGGTGAATAAATTTCCGCAGTTTAAATCACAGCCGTGATTCATCGCCATGGAGACCGATTCAACTGGTGAGTCTGTCACGCCATGGCCTTCATGAAAATCCTTAATCGCCCAGCAGTCTGACACTACATGGCCATGAAATCCCCACTCTTTTCTCAGGATGGTTTCCAGAAGGTATTCATTGCCGCAGCATGGAACTCCGTTTACCCGGTTATAGGCTCCCATGACAGCCTCCACATCTCCATCTTTCACACAGGCCTCAAACGCAGGCAGGTATGTCTCCCGCAAATCCTTTTCTGAGACTTCTGCATCAAAGCTGTGGCGCAGTTCCTCGGGTCCGCTGTGAACTGCAAAATGCTTCACACAGGCCGCTGTCTTCAAATACTTCTCATGGCTTCCCTGAAGACCTCTTATGTATCGTATTCCAAGCCGCGAAGTAAGCCATGGATCTTCCCCGTATGTCTCGTGTCCTCTCCCCCATCTGGGATCGCGGAATATGTTGATATTGGGCGCCCACAGGGTAAGCCCTTTATAAATGTCGGTATCGCCGTACCTCTGCTGCATATGGTACTTGGCCCTCGCTTCGGTAGAAACGGCTTCACCTACCGTTTCAATCAGGTCCTCATCAAACGTTGCCGCCAGACCGATCGCCTGGGGAAAAATCGTTGCCACACCGGCTCTTGCCACTCCATGCAGCCCTTCATTCCACCAGTTATACGCCTTAATTCCCAGCCGCTCTATGGCAGGTGCCTGATTCATCGTCTGGAACACCTTTTCCTCCAGCGTCATCTGCTTAACCAGATACTCCGCCTTCTCCCTTCGCTGTCTGTCCAGGGCTGTCTCTTTCTCGCTTGTCTCCTTCATCTGAAATCCCCTTTTCATTTGTAATGCCAGTATAATCGTTTTCTATGAAGACCGCTTTTCACATTTTGCTCATCAATACATCATTTTTTGCTATAAATTTACTCTTATTTTCGACTTATTCTTTACTTATGGACTTTTTTAGTATAGAATATGACTTACTAACGCTTTTAAAATCACAAATAATATACTTATTGCCCAATTACACTTTAAAAACGAATTATATGCATGGTAAGAAAAAGCAATTTGTCAGGAGTATTCATCTATGATCGAAACATTGAATAAGCACCACGAAACCGTCAATTATAAGTGGGTGGATGGAGTACGTCTCTATCACAATATTAAGACAGACAGTTTTCCCCCTCACTGGCATAAAGAAGCAGAGATTATCATGCCCTTATCCAATTCTTACGGTGTCAGGGTTGGCCTGTCTGGGGAGCTCAATTCCATCGAAGAAGATGAAATCATTATCATACCGCCCGGGGAAATGCACACGATTTACACCCCACCCACGGGAGCCCGCCTCATCGTCGACGTGGATTTCACCCCTTATATGAATTTAAGAGGAGTTGGATCCCTGATTAACAGCCTGTCTCCTTACCGCATTATCAGAAAAGAGGGGAATCCTGAGCTTTCCCGGACATTAAGAAACTATCTGCTGCTGATTGAAGAGGAGTATAACAAAAAGGATTTATTCTGCGATGCTTCGATCCACAGCCTGTTCACAAGCTTTTTCGTAACTCTGGGAAGACAGGATATCAATAATCTGCAGACGGACCGCTATAAACCGGAGCAAAAGCTTCAGTACGCTGAAAAATTTGCAGATATCAGCTATTACATCAATCTGCACTGTACGGAACCGCTCCGGCTGGAGGATATCGCTTCCTATACCGGCTTCAGCAAATTTCATTTCTGCCGGCTTTTCAAGGAATTCGTCGGCTGCACCTTTCATGACTATGTAACGGGCTGCCGCCTGGCTCATGCGCAGAGCCTGCTTGCCTCTGCTGCAACCACCATCACAGAGGCTGCTCTTCAATCCGGATTTACAAGTCTGGCAACCTTCAATCGTATTTTTAAAGAGAAAAAGCGCTGTACTCCCACAGAATACAGAAAGCTGCTGCGAAGCAGTTCCGCCGGTGAAAAATGATGTTCACCGGAGAACTGCCTCACAGCAGCTTTCCATAATTTTATTTATAGCAGTTCCATGCTTAAGCATTTGGAAACACCGAATCATATTTTACATAAATTCTCCGGTTTGCCATTCAGATACGCATAGACATTATCAAATTCAATCTTTGCTCTCCGCACCATCGCTTCTTTTGTGGCAAATGCGACATGAGGTGTCAGCAGGATATTCTTTGCGTGACAGAGCGGATAATCGGCAGGGATCGGCGGTTCCATATCAAACACATCGATGGCAGCTCCGGCAATCTTGTCTTCATTCAGTGCTTCCGCCAAAGCTGCATTATCAACGATAGGTCCTCTGGCACAGTTGATAAGAATCGCATCTTTTTTCATTTTTCCAATCATTGTACCGTCAAAAAATCCCTTCGTTCCCTCATTAAGTGGAAGATGCAGTGATACAATGTCACTTTCCTTTAACAGGGTGTCCATGTCTGCATAGCGAATCCCTGCCTCCTTCCACTCTTCCTTTTCATGACGGGCATATGCCAGTACCTCTGCTCCAAACGCATGAAACAATCTGGCTGTCTTAAAACCAATCTGTCCACAGCCTACGATACCAACCGTTCTTCCGCATATCTCCGTACCAACAAGACCGGCAGAGGTTTTTCCGTTCCTTACGGCAAAATCTCCCTCCTGAATCTTCCGCATAACCGCAATGGCCATTCCCACAGATAATTCAGCTACCGACTGGTTAGAATATCCTGCGCAGTTTAAAATATCGATCTTCTTTTCCCTGCAGGCTGCAAGGCCTACATGGTCGATTCCCGTAAACGCCACCGCAATAGCTTTTAAGCTGTCACAGGAACGGACTACCTCGTCCGGATATGGATTATTGGCAATCATCACGATCTCCTGTCCGGCCGACCTTCTCTTTAATTCTTCTACATCGGTTGTCTTAGTGTCATAATAAGTAAACACGTGCCCTTGTTTTTTTAAGCCTTCTGCCAGACTCTCAATCATCTCTTCCGGTACGCCGATAGGCTCCAGTAAACTGATATTCATTTTTCTTCCTCCAATTATTTTATAGGGTTACAGTGTGGACAAAGATAGTCGGAATTTGCAGATTCTCTTCCATCTCTTTCGTTAATCAAAATTATATATCGTTTTACAAAATATGTCAATATAATTTTGTTTTATATATCATTTTTTAAAATTATATTTTATTTAATGAAATATCTTTCAAAATCCATTGACATTCATCTTAAAAATCCGCTATGATATACCCATATTCATTCAAATTATGATATACTTATTTTCAATAATAGAAACGGAGGCGAATCATGGAAGAAACAGAACAGACTAACCGTTTTGCAAAGGACAACCAGTCGACTGACAAAGTACTGGCCATTATAGAATTACTTTCCTACAGCAAAGAACCCATGAGACTTATTGATATTGCAAATCAGCTTCATTACAACACCAGTACCACACTGCGTTTTTTGAATTCGTTGGAACGCAACGGATACGTCTACAAGGACCGTGAAACATTAAAATATCAGATGACCTACAAGCTGTGCGGTCTCGCCAGCTATATCAGCAACCGCACCGGCATCGTGGAGATCGCGTCGCTTCCCATGAAGCAGCTTTCCACCAGTCTCGGAGAATGTGTATGCCTGGCTGTGGAACAGGACTATACCGTGGTATACGTCCACGTTGCCGATGGACCCGGCCAGATGCTCCGGACCACTCAGCGGATCGGCAGCCAGGCCCCCATGCACTGTACGGGAGTCGGCAAAGTGATTCTTTCGGAATTTCCGGAGTCTAAGATCGACGAGATGATCCGGATGAAAGGCCTCACCCGCTACACCGACAACACACTGGTAACCAGGGAGATGCTTCTTGGCGAACTGCAGCTGATCCGGAAAAGAGGCTACGCCTACGACAACGAAGAGTGCGAACTGGGCGCCCGGTGTATCGCCTTTCCGTTAAGAGATTACAGCGGAAAAATTATTGCTGCATTGAGTGTTACAGGCCCTCTTGGCCGGATGACGGACGAATTTATTAATTCAAGCTTCCGGACGATACTGGAGACTGTTCAGGATATCTCTTATCAGCTGGGATACCATGGATAAAAGGACAGAGCGAGGAATTCTCCCATATGTTATCCTTATTCAGCAGATCAGGGGCAGTCACTAAGACTGCCCCTGAAACCTGTGATTCTGTTCGTATTTTACTTTTCACGGAAGCCGTCCGCACTCACGGCCGCTTCCTCTCCCCTGCCAGCCTCTTCATCTCCCTGGCATTCTCTCTCACCGCATCGGTAATCTTCGCGCCTCCCAGCAGCCTTGCCAGTTCTTCCACCATCTCAGCCTCCCCCAGCGGCCGGATCGTCGTGGTGGTCCGTCCGTCCGCGGCCGTCTTCGCGATCTCGTAATGGGAATCCGCCATGGCCGCAATCTGCGGTAAATGGGTGATGCAGATCACCTGATGGCTCTTCGCAATATAGGAAAGCTTCTCCGACACCATCTGCGCCGTTCTGCCGCTGATTCCCGTGTCAATCTCATCAAAAATCAAAGTGGGAATATCATCGCTGTCCGCCAGAACCGTCTTGATCGCCAGCATAATCCTGGACAGCTCGCCGCCGGATGCCACTGTGCCCAACGGCTTTACGCTCTCCCCCGGATTCGTGGAAATCATAAATTCCGCTTCATCATATCCATTTGCCGTGAAATGGTTCAGACGGGTAAATTCCATGGAAAACTCCACATCGATGAAATTTAAGTCTGTGAGCCCGGCTTTGATCTTCGCCGTCAGTTCTTTGGCCGCAGCCTTTCTCATCCCGGACAGCTGGCCGCAGAGCGCTTCCAGCCTGTTCTCCGTCTCCCTCAGTTCCCTCTCCGTCTTCTGCTTTAAGGAATCGTAATCTTCCAGCTCTTCCAGACGCTTCCTTTTATTCTCCAGATTTTCCTGAATCTGTTCCGCTGTCTTTCCGTACTTGGCCTCCAGATTATGGATCACATCCAGCCGCTCCTCCAGCTCCCGGTATTCCTCCTCGTCGAAGGACATGTCTTCCATGTACGAAGATATCTCGTGGCTGATATCGCTCAAAATCGCATCTGCATCAAACAGCTGATCCCGGATCGCTCCCAGCTTCTCGTCGAAAGGAGCCACGTGCTCCACCTCTTTTAAGGCGTAATCCAGTGTGTCGGTATTCACCGCCGCGTAAGCGGCCGACAGGCTCTCGGTTATCCTCCTGGCATTGGTAAGCAGGCGGTAACGGGCCGTCAGCTCCTCTTCCTCCCCGTCCTTTACGTTTGCCCCTTCGATCTCATCAATCTCAAACCGCAGAAAATCCATCTCCCGCAGACGCGATTCCTCGTCCAGCTGAAACGAGGCCAGCCTCTCCTTAAGCCCGGTATAGGTCCGGTACAGACCGGCAATATTCTGTTTTACGTCGTGTGATGTTCGCTCGTGGTATTTATCCAGAATTTCCAGATGCTTGTGCTTGTACAGCAGAGACTGATGTTCATGCTGACCATGAATATCGATTAGAAGTCCGGTAATTGTCTTAAGCTTTCCAACGGTTACCGTTTCATCGTTGATCTTGCAGAGGCTGCGCGCGGGCATGATTTTCCGGGAAATGATAACGATTCCGCCCTCGTCCGGGCAGACATCCATCTCCTTTAATGCACGCAGCTTGTCCGGTTCCGTAACGGTAAATAAAAGTTCCACATAGGCGTACTCCGTGCCGCGTCGGATCATATCCTTCTGCACCTTGCCGCCCAGCGCCATGGTGACCGAGCCGATGATAATCGATTTTCCGGCTCCGGTCTCACCCGTTAAAATGTTAAGCCCCTCCCCGAATTCGATGTCCGCTTTTTCGATCAGGGCCAGGTTCTTCACATGTAATTCTGAAAGCATGGCACGCCTCCTTTATCCTGCGATGAGTTTCTTCAGTTTGTCCATCACCAGAATGGTATCGTCCGCGCTGCGCACTGCGCACATGATCGTATCATCCCCGGCAATACAGCCTACGATTTCATTAAAATGAAGAGCGTCCAGGGCAGCCGCCACGGCCATGGCCATGCCCGAAACAGTCTTGATGACGAGAATATTCTGCGCCATGTCCATGGACATGTACCCGTCACGCAGAATTCTGATGTACTTGTCAGAAAAGGAGCTCTGATTCTGAAGCACCATGTACCGCTGTTTTCCCGACTCCGACTGAACCTTTGTCAGCTTCAGCTCTCTGATATCTCTGGATACCGTCGCCTGAGTCACGGCAAATCCGGCCTGGTTTAAGTAATCCGCCAGTTCCTCCTGGGTCTCAATCTCGTACTTACCGATGAGTTCCACAATTTTGCTGTGTCTTTCCAGTTTCATAATGTGCCCTCCTATATGCCAGCCATTTTATTGCGCAGGTTGTCAAGAAATGATACATCTTTTAGTTTTATCAGAACGGTCTTTGTCTCCGACCGGTGTATCTCGATGTAATCCCCGGAATGCAGCTCTGCGGCCGTGTCCCCGTCGTAGACGGCAGCCTGGCTCGTGCCCGGGTCACCCAGTATTTCAATCCGTATCCGCGCGTCTCCGGACATGACAATGCTCCTGGCGTTTAATGCATGGGAACAGATGGGTGTTAACACCATCAGGGTGGAATCCGGAACAATGATCGGTCCCCCCGCTGACAGATTATATGCGGTAGATCCCGTGGGAGTGGCTGCAATCAGCCCATCCGCCCGGTACTCATTTAAAAACTCATGATTTACATAAACCCGGAAATGAAGCATTTTCAGCCGTTCATTTCTCGTGATTACTATCTCATTCAGTGCTATGTCTTCATACAGACGGCCTGTGCTGCTGTATGCCCGGCCGTTTAGCATCATCCGCTCTTCCAGCTGATACTGATCCGCCAGAAGCGCGTCCAGGGCCGTGTCGATCTCCTCTGTCCTGGAAATCTGTGTTAAGTACCCCAGGGTCCCGCGGTTGATTCCCAGCATGGGAATATTTCTGCCCGCTAAGTCCCTGGCCGCCTGAATCAGGGTTCCGTCTCCGCCGAGCGTGATGATACATTCCGTCTCCGGCGGCACCATGGAGGCGTCCGTATAATGGTAATCTCCGCCCCGTCTGCCGTCCCCTTTTCCGATCAGGCAGGAGGCGCCATGACTGGTTAAGTAATCGCGGATCACCTGCGCAGTCTCCTTTGCCCCCTGTTTTTCGGGATTCATGATAATAAAGAACTCTTTCATAACCTCTCCTTATTTTCCCTCGCTCAGCTCCTGATGCGCGGCTTCCACAATGTCCTTCGGCGCCACCGGCACGTCCGGAATCAGCTCCCCTTCCGGATGGTTCTTCAAATAAAGGAGATATTCGATATTCCCCTCCGGCCCCTTGATCGGAGAATACTCTAAATTCAGCACCTCAAAGCCAATGGAGACCGCATAGGCAATCACCATCTCAATCACTTCCAGATGCACACTTTTTTCCCGTACCACCCCTTTTTTCCCGACCTTCTCACGGCCGGCCTCAAACTGGGGTTTGATGAGGCAGACGATCTCGCCCTCCTCCTTTAAAAGCCTTTTCACCGGCTCCAGCACCTTTGTCAGAGAGATGAAGGACACATCGATGGATGAGAAATCGATCTTTTCCTGAATCTCATCCGGCGTCACATATCGGATATTCGTCTTTTCCATACAGACTACCCGCTCGTCGTTCCGAAGCTTCCAGGCCAGCTGACCGTGTCCCACATCCACGGCATAAACCTTTACGGCGCCGTTTTGAAGCATGCAGTCGGTAAAGCCGCCGGTGGATGACCCCACATCCATGCACGTCTTTCCCTCCAGCATAACGCCGAAATGGCTCATGGCCTTCTCCAGCTTAAGTCCGCCGCGGCTCACATATTTTAACGTATGGCCCCTCACTTCAATGTTCACGGACTCGTCGAAGGTGGTCCCGGCCTTGTCTTCCTTCTGGCCCTCCACATAGACGATGCCGGACATGATCACCGCCTTCGCCTTCTCTCTGGATTCCGCTAAATTCCGTTTCACTAAAAGCACATCTAATCGTTCTTTCATGCCTTCTTTTCCTCTGTATTGATAGTCTTCCATTCCATATTCTGACGCTCGGTATCGAGATATTCCTTCTTCATCCTCCAGATCACGGAGTCACTGTCGATGCCCAGTCCTTTTCTCAGCAGCGACACATTGCCGTGCTCCACATATCCGTCCGGTATGGCGATATTCATCACCTTCACATGAGGATAGTGTTTGTGGATATAGCGGGTGACCATGAGGCCGTAACCGCCCTGAAGCACGTTCTCCTCCATGGTAACAACGAGCCAGTGGTTTTTCGCAAGGCGGTCCACCAGTTCCTCGTCAAACGGCTTCACAAACCGGCCGTTGGCCAGCGTACAGTTCCAGCCCTCCGCCTTCAGTTTCTCCCGCACGTGTTCTCCCGTACTGACCATGCTTCCCACGGCCAGAAGGGCAATATCCTTCTCCTCATACAGCATCTCGCCTCTGCCGTATTCGACAGGCGCGTGAAATTCCTTTAAGCCTCTGTAGGCCTCACCTCTTGGATAGCGAATGGCAAACGGCCCTCCGAAGGACACGGCAAACTCCAGTCCCGCCTTCAGCTCCCACATGTTCTTGGGCGCAAAAATGCTCATGTTCGGAATCGCCGATAAAAAGGATAAGTCAAAGATCCCCTGATGGGTCTCCCCGTCGCTGCCGACCAGTCCTGCCCGGTCCACGGCAAAGACCACCGGCAGATTCTGGATACAGACATCATGCAGAATCTGATCAAAGCCCCTCTGTAAAAACGACGAATAGACCGCCACCACCGGCTTCAAACCGCCGGCCGCCATCCCCGCCGCGGAAGTCACAGCATGCTCCTCCGCGATTCCGACATCAAAGAACCGGTCCGGATAGAGGCGGCTGAAACGCTTGAGTCCCGTCCCATCCGGCATCGCTGCCGTCACCGCCGTGATCTTCGGATCTTTTTCCGCCAGCTGGCAGATCGTTCTGGAAAATACGTCCGTGTAGCTGGGATATTTTTTTTCTTTTTTCGATTCTCCTGTCACCACATCAAACGGTTCCACACCGTGGAATCTGGCCGGATTCTTTTCCGCCGGCTCATAGCCTTTGCCTTTTTTCGTGATGACATGGACTAAAACCGCATGGTCCAGCTTCTTCGCCTCTTTAAGAGCCCTCGATAAAGCCTTGACGTCATGGCCGTCCACCGGTCCCAAATACGTGATTCCCATGTTCTCAAACAGCATTCCGGGAATCAGAAGCTGCTTAATGCCGTTCTTCGTACGGCTGATCTTATCGATCAGTTCATCACCGATCACAGGTATCCTGGAGAGGACATTGGTCACATATTTCTTTAAATCCAGATATCCGTCTCCGGTCCGGATGCCGTTTAAATATCTCGACATTCCTCCGACATTTTCGGAAATGGACATGTTGTTGTCATTTAATATAATGATGAAGTTCTTCTTGATGCGGGCGGCGTTATTCAGCGCCTCATAAGCCATTCCGCCGGTTAATGCACCGTCGCCGATCACAGATACGACAAAATGGTCTTCTCCGGAAACATCCCTGGCCTGCGCAAGACCAAGTCCTGCCGAAATAGAGGTGGAACTGTGACCCGTATCGAAAGCGTCGCAGGGGCTTTCCTTCCGTTTCGGGAAGCCGCTCATCCCGCCGTACTGCCGCAAATCGTCAAACTCACCCTTTCTGCCGCTTAAGATCTTATGAGTGTACGACTGATGTCCCACATCCCAGATGATCTTATCCTTCGGCAGATCAAACACGAGATAAATAGCCATGGTGAGCTCCACAACTCCCAGATTGGAAGCCAGGTGCCCGCCGGTCCTGCTGATCTTTCCGATCAGAAAGTCCCGTATCTCCTGTCTCAGTATATCCAGTTCTTTCCCCGTCAGTTTTTTTATATCCTCCGGGCCATTGATTAATTCCAGTATCATATTTTACCAGATCCTTTTACTTTTCCCGGCTCACCAGCATGTGGATCAATGCCTCCAGGAATTCATTTTCCCCCGGCAGTTCATGAAGGATTCGGACAGCGTCGTCGGAAATGCTGGCCACGTCCTGTTTTGCCTTCTCAAGCCCCTCCAGGGTCACATAAGTGGTTTTATTGTTCTTTTCATCGCTGAGTACCGGCTTTCCCAGCACTTCCATGCTGCTGGTCACATCCAGGATATCGTCCTGAATCTGAAATGCAAGGCCGATGGCTGCGGCCATCTGTTCCACCAGCCGGGTCTCCTCCTCGTCTGCACCGGCGAGAAGCGCGCCGATCATCATGGAGGACTCCAAAAGCGCTCCCGTCTTCAAATGATAGATGAAGTCCAGCTTTTCATGCGGAACAGGCTTATTGGTCAGCTCCACATCCACAGTCTGCCCACCTATCATGCCATAGATTCCGGTTTTCTGTGCCAAAATTCCGATACAGCGGCCCACGACCGCAGCATCCTCCGTCAGGGCAAACGCCTTTGCCGCCGTCTCCACCGCGTAGATGAGCAGACTGTCTCCGGCAAGAACCGCCATGTCATACCCATACTTTACCCACGTGGTTGGAAGCCCTCTGCGGAGCTCATCGTTATCCATACAGGGAAGGTCGTCGTGAATTAAGGAAGAGGTATGAATCATCTCAATCGCGGCCATAAACGGTTCTACCACCGTCCCGCTGCCGCCAAACAACCGGTATGTCTCCTCCATCAGCATGGGACGCAGCCTTTTTCCGCCGGCACGCACGCTGTAATTCATGGCGTCGAGAACGGTCTTCTGATACCCGTCTGCCGCCGGCAGATAACGCTCCACCACCGCCTCCACTTCCCTCGTTCTGGTTTCCAGCATCTCATTAAAGTTCATGACTTTCACCATCTTCCTCCAGGACAATGATCTGTTTTTCTACTTTGTCTATTTTTTCATTGCAGGATTTCACAAGCTTCATTCCCGCCTCATAATATTGAAAGGATTCCTCCAGGGAGCTTTCGCCGCTCTCCAGCTTACGGATAATCTCCTCCAGCTCCTGAAAGGTCTCTTCTACACTTTTCACTTTTTTTGCAGCCATTTTGCTGTCTGCCTCCTTACTGTTTTAAATCCGCCGCCGCTGTATCAGAAACCACGGCATCGATCCGCCCGTCACGAATTCTCACTTTAATCGGATCTCCCTGTTTCACCTGATCCACCGACTCGATCCGCCGGTTCTTCCCATCAGTCAGAAAGCCGTAGCCTCCTCCGATCTTCTTGAGCGGAGACAAACCATCCAGCCTGCTGCTTATCAGCTCCAGACGATGCCTGTCCCGTACCGCCTGCTTTTCGATAAGCTGCCTCAAACGGCTTTCCGCTTCTGCAGCCCGGTTCTTATCTGTCACAATCCGGGAAGCCATCATGTTTTTCAGCTTCTCTTCCAGATCCACTGCCCGCTGCCTCTGTTCCCTCACCTGACGGCGCGGGTCAAAAAGCTGAAAACGGAGCCTGAACTGCTCCGTCTGATAGCGGTAACGTTCTAATTTTCTGGCCATGGATTTCCCCAGGGCATCCCGGTACAATTCCACCTGACCTTCAAACTGGCTGTAGTCAAACACGGCCAGCTCCGCCGCCGCAGACGGAGTCGGCGCCCTCATATCCGCTACATAATCCGCGATCGTCACATCGGTTTCATGTCCTACTGCCGAGATCACAGGCGTCCTGCAGGCAAAGATGGCACGGGCCACGATTTCCTCATTAAATGCCCATAAGTCCTCGATGGAACCTCCGCCTCTTCCCACGATCAGAACATCCAGTCCCAGGCGGTCCAGCGTCTCGATTCCTTTTACAATGCTGTATTTTGCGTTCTCGCCCTGAACAAGGGCCGGATAGAGATAGAGCTGTACATACGGATTCCTGCGGGCGGAAATATTCATGATGTCCCGGATCGCAGCCCCCGTCTGGGCGGTTACAATCCCCACCTTCCCGGCGTAGCGCGGGATGGGCTGCTTGTACTCCGGGGAAAACATCCCCATCTCCTCAAGCTCGTCCCTCAGCTTCTGGAACCGTTCGAATAAATCACCGACGCCTTCTTTCGTGATCTCCTGAGCATACAGCTGATAACGGCCATCCCGCTCATAGACCTCGACACTGCCTTTGGCCACCACCTTCTGGCCTTCCTCCAGCTTAAACGAAAGCCCCTTCCGCTGACCGGCAAACATGACACATGCGATCGCGGCGCCTCTGTCCTTTAAGGTAAAATAGATATGGCCGGAGGTATGATACTTGCAGTTCGACACCTCGCCCTTAATTGATATACGGTTCAATGCGAAATCCTGGGCAAACATATTCTTAATATAAGCATTGACCTGTGATACGGAATATACACTCGCCATAGGCCGTTACACCAGCTTTGCCAGAACTCCGTTGATAAACGCCGGAGCTTCATTCCCGCCGAACCGCTTCGCCAGCTCCACCGCCTCGTTGATCGCTACCTTTTCCGGCACTTCCTCATCGTATAAAATCTCATATAACGCAAGGCGCAGAATCGTAAGCTCCGCCTTTCCCATTCTCTTCGTCTTCCATCCTTCGGCCACCGCATCGATCTTCTCATCCAGCTCCGGAATCTTCCGCATAACAGCTTCCGTCTTGGTCTTTAAATAGCTTTCCTCTTCCGGACTCATCTCCACATCATGAAGAATCTCTTCCACCCCTTCCGGAGTCGTCTCATCTTCCTTCGGCTCATCAAAATACCGTTCTATCTGCTCCTCTTTTTCCTCTGCCGGATAGAAATCGGCACAGAAAAGCATCTTAAAGCAGTGTTCACGCAGTTTACTCCTGGTCATGGGTTATGGTCCTCCTGTATCATAATTCGATCATTATTTTTCACTTTGCTTCCACGTTCAAAGTTCACAATACCTGCTCAGAGCAGGAATTCATTCCTTTGCGTATTGGGTTCATTATACCTTAATGCGCATTTTTCCACAATACTTTTCGGGGATTTTATCCCCGGAGTAATCCTGGTCCTGTTCATTTTTCCGGCAATTACTTCCATTCTCAGTTTTTATCAGAAAAATTATACAGAAAAAATGCATAAAGATTATTACAGGCAGGTTTCTCGGCTTACACAAAAAAAACAGGCGTTAAGCCTGCTCATTTTTCTGATACATTCTCAAATGGGGTTTAGGGGCAAACACAGAAGTATTCGCCCCTTTTTATTATGAATTATTTACAAAAACCGGTCCTTCGTCCTGAAAAAATGAACTTCTGTTCATCTCCGCTTCGTCTCTGTAAGTATCATTATAATCTGTTTCCCCGCAAATCACTATCCCGTTTCTGCCCTTTTATATCACAATCCTGCCAATCAATTGCCGTTTACTTTCTGCCCGGTCCGCCGCCTGATTGGGATATGTCTGTTTGTCCGGCTTTATCCGGGACTATGCATTTGCATTCCCCAAATACTCCCTGATATTATAAAGCACCTTCTCACTCAGAAGTCCAAACGCCTGCTTCGTCCTTCCAGCCGAATAATTCGTGCAGAACACTCTCGGGTGGTTTAAAAGCTCTCCCGTTGGATCGCCGATGGCTCCGGCTGTATCACAGGCAAAGTAATTATTTCCCCCATCCAGCCAGTTCTTTAAATCTTCCGCTTCAAAGGCAGGCCCAATGGAGGTGTTAAACAGGATCTTTCCATTGCCCAGCGCCTTAAATTCCTCCTCGTGCATGAGAATTACATTTTTGTTTAAGCAGGCAAATACGACCTCCGACTGCTCCAGCAGTTCGGTGAGCGGACGGTATACCATGCCTTTTGCCTCATAGTCCGGCTTTCGGCTCCTGCTGAAATAAGAGACTTCTGCGCCCATAAATTTCATGGCTTCAGCGATCATTCCGCCGGAAACGCCCATTCCTGCCATGCCGACCTTAAGCCCCGTAATCTCCACCGGCATCTCCTTCCACATGGGTCTGTCATACCCGTGAAGGAAACGCACCAGTTCACAGATCACGTATTCCACCACCCCCCTGTCGCCATAGTCCCGTATGCCTTTCACGGTAACGCCGTGTTCCTCCGCCCAGGCAATATCCACGTTCGCACTCTCTTTGGAATACAAGCTGCAGCACATGCCCACATACCGGATGCCAGGACAGTGTTCAAAGACACAGCTGTTAATTTTTGAGGTATAACTGAGCAGAACGCCGTCTGCATCCCCGATTCTCCGGATAATCTCATCATCATCTGCCGGCACGTCACCGTACATGACGACTTCCTCTGCGTACTGACGCAGTTCCTTTTCCGCCTCTTCCACCAGGCTCACCGGCTCTATGGCCACCAGTTTTTTAAACATGTTCTCATCCTCCTTAAAATACAATCGGCGACACCAGATTGCGAAGAACCGCCACGACGCTCCAGCCCGCAATCGCACTGTCGGCGGAGTAGATATCCACGACCGCCTTTACCCCCGGAATCTCCGCCGTAATCTTATGGTCATCTCCCACAAATCCGGGAATGCTGTGAATCGTTACCTTTGTCTGCTCCGGCCCCGTTGTAGCCAGAGAGGCCGCCACTGCCACATTAACCTTGGTCGGCAGAAGCGCAATCGCTTCCTTCGCATTGCCTGTGAATACCCGGGTTTCCTCCGTGTCCGTCATGAGATGTTCTTCAAACAGAGGCGTATTCATCAGTGATTTCGGCCCCTTCCTCGTCTCGATCCCGGAAACCGCGTCTCCCATCAGCGAAACCGTACGCAGTACATCAAAGCCGCCCACCGCGCCGGACGCAATATGTACCTTTGTCCCATGTTTCATGGCTGTCCGCTTCACTTCCTCATAAAAATCCTGATCCGCAAATGCACCGATTGACAGCACAATGATGCTGGTTCCCGCAGAAAGGGCCTTGACGGCCATTCCTTTTACCGCGGCAACGGAGGCTGCCTCCGCTATGTAATCTGGTTTCAGTGCCAGAAGCTCGTCCACATCCGCGCACGGCCTGCATCCCGCTCTTTCCGCCAGAGCCTTTGTCTTCTCCTCACTGCGGCCCGCGATTCCCACCAGCTCGTACTCATCCAAATACCCGTTTTTCCACGCGTCCGCTATAATTCCTCCCAGATACCCACTGCCCAGGATTCCAAGTTTCAACCTGCTCATGATTAACTCCCTTCGGCCGCCTGCTGCGGCGGTCACCTGATTTTCATTCAATCGAAGAATCGGCCACGGTTTCCCATCGCGGCCGGTCTCCATACCTGCCTAGTATACCACGAAATTCCAGTTCAAGGAACCTCTCTTTTCCCCGCTGTCAGTGCCAATGTTCCGAATCAATCCTGCCCGTTCCGGTCACACTGCTGTTTCTCTGTCTCCATTCTGACCAGTCCCCCTGGTGTCAGCTGGTAAACGGCAGTACAGACCTCTTCGATATATTTCCGGTCATGGGAAATGCTCAAAATGGCTCCCCGGTACTGGCGCAGGATCGCTCGGATCACCGGCCCCGACAGCGGGGAAAAGTTGCGGGTCGGTTCATCCAGAATCAGGACATCCGCCCCCGACAGGCTCAATTTCAGCAGAAGCACCTTTGCTTTCTGGCCGCCAGACAGCTCCGACATCGGAGCGTTCATTTCATCAACGGTATATTTCATAGAACCCAGATACGTCCGAATCCGTGTCGTCTCTTCCTTGTCTCCGGTCACGGACAGAAAGTCCACCGGTGTCCGGTCAGGCTCCAGAAGATCCTCATAATTCTGCGGCATATAGCAGGCCCTGACATCGGTCCGGCTTAAAAGCTGCTCTGCCATCTGTTTCAGCAGTGTCGTCTTGCCTGCACCGTTTTTTCCGGTAATGCAGACCCGTTCTCCTCCCTTTATCCGCAGGAACAGATGCTCCGCCAGAAGACGCGGCTCCTCTTCCCCCGAGACCGGTGTCAGGAGACGGTCCAGGGAAAATTCCAGAACGATTTTTCCGGCGGGCATTTTTACCGCTTCTCCCAGCTTAAAAAATATGGCATCCTCTGTTTCCGGGATCTCCGTCCTGTCTAAAGCTTCCCGTTCATATCTCTTTTCCAGAGACTTTACCGCTTTCATCTTCTTTTTCAATAAGTAACCACCGTGGGGATTCTGACGGGTCATGCTGTTCAAATCATGGTTCACCGCCTGCTCAATCCTGCGAAATTTCTCCTGCCGTTTTTTCTCTTCCCTGCGCTCAACTAACGCCCGCTGTTCCTGACTTGCAAGCTGCTCCGCACGGTTTTTTGCGTACTGACGGTAGCCGGTTTTCGCTATACTGCAGCGGCTTTCCGTTTTTCGCTTCAGCTGTTCGATATGGATTACCATATTGGCGGTCCGCTCGATCAGCGTCTCATCGTGAGAGATAAATAATACCGGCTGGGGCGCTTCCATAATCAGCTTTTCCAGCCATTCCAGCGTTTCGATGTCAATGTCATTGGAGGGCTCATCCAGCAGCAGGATGGTGGGCCGGGCCATGAGAAGCCGCGCCATCTGCGCCTTCACCTTTTCTCCGCCGGAAAGCGTGTCCATCTTCTGATCCCGGTAGAAGAAATCAGGCGGAAGCTTCAGCTGCCCGGCTAAATGGGTCAGTTCCCTGGGCGTCTGCAGGCCAAAGGCGTCCTCCCCGCAAAAATATTCATATACGGTTTTTTCCTTTTCCTCTGCCGGCAGCTCCTGGGGCAGATAGCCCGGGTGTTCCCCTGTACAGATTCGTTCGCCCTGCGTCTCCGTATACCCCTCAATCAGTTCAGGATTATAAATCCATTTTAGAAGCGTACTCTTTCCATTTCCCTCTTCCCCGATCAAAACCGCTTTGTCTCCGGGATTTAAGACCAAGCTGAAATCCTTTACAATTACCCTCAAATCCTTTTTATGTGTTATCGTCAGTTGTTTTATCTGTAACATAAAATATCCCTCCCGGCCAATCGTCCGGAAGGGATACAAGATTCTATACGTATGAGGAAACACGCGCAGAACAAAGTCTGCACAAACTCATGTCTGTACGGAATTTTCCCTGATGACCGGACGAAATGGCATAGAATACCAGGCACCGTCTCCGCATCTTTCCAGTGGAGCATGCCCTTTAACTCAGTGTTTCTCAGCCTTTTCTTCGTCATTATTTTGTCATCATCTTCCGACAGAACCTTCTTTCCTGTTTTTATATTTTATGTGGTGCTATCCGCAGTATACGATAAAGCAGCATGTTTTGTCAAGGGGGAGCTGCCCTTTAACGTAAATGAATGAAAGCTGATGTTTCGTTTGCCCCTGTATCTGAAATAAAGGGCGTGTACTCCATCCGGAATTGTAAGATCGGCTTTGTGGTTTTTCCATTCGTTGGAGCTTGTAACCGGAATTTCTCCAACAGGCTTTCCATCCCAGGCTGTCAGGAGTTCGATCACTCCGCTTCCCAAGCCCCGGGTGGTTACGGTCACCTGTTTTATGCCGTGGCAGGAGAAATATTTAAAGCCGGCGGCCGCGCCATCCCACAGGTTGGCTATGAACCCCTGTGTTTCAGAACCGTCGCATCCATCCTGGGTGATTTTGGGGAAGCGGCAGTCCATCCATTCTCCGGGGAGGACCCTGGTTTGGGCCGCAGGGCTTCCTGATCCCATATTTCACATTATCAGCATTATAACATACCGGATTCAAAAGGCAAATGTTGATTTTACACGTACGGCCACCTTTACAACGTAATCCGCGGTATCTCTGACCGTCAATTCATCCAGAAGAAGATCTTCATACCACATCTCGTCCAGGCTGATTCCCTGCTCCTCGGCAAACGCTCTGATAACCGGATACGCCTTTCCCATATCACCATCGTAACCGCGGTAATACAGCTCCACATAGGTTCCCGCCGGCTTCACATACGGCTTCAGCGCCGGAATGCGTTTATCCAGCCGCGTGTAGACGCTTCGATAGCGGTCATATTTTCCCGCCTCTAAATCTTTCCCCAGGCAGACTGCCCCCACCGCGTTCATACTGATATGATACTGCTCACAGACCCTGACATGGTGGGCAATCTCCTCCGCCAGTTTCCTCTCTCCCGTGAGATTTACCTCGGAAGAAAACAGATATTCCTGTCCTCTTTCCGCCAGCATCGGCTTATCCACCTCGGCCTCCAGCGCCTCCCTGATGGTCGTTCGCTCCCACTCCATAAAACGCTTCATATTCTTCAGCCGTTCAATCTCCTGGTCAATTTCCGCCTCCTTCTGATCCACCAGCGCCAGAAAATGCTCCGGCGACCGCGTCTCCATATATTCCCTGATCTCGCCAAGAGGCATCCCCAGCTTCTGCAGCGCCCGTATCACCTCAAATGTATCCATCTGCCACACAAAATAATACCGGTAATGATTCTCCTCATCCTTCACCGCCGGTGAAAACAATCCGATTTCATCATAATGAAACAGCGTGTGCTTCTTGACTCCCAAAATTTTTGCAAACTCCCCTGTCGTAAAATACAGCTCCGACTGTTTTTCCATCTTGTGATTCCTTTCTCATTTTCTCCTCTTGACTATCGGCCTGCCCTATACCATATGATAGTCCATGCGGCTGAAATTTACAAGAAACTCAGGAGAAATTATATGAATTATTCACTGGCAAAAAAATTTACATTCGGATCCCTCATGATGTTCGCACTGCCAACGACCGTCATGATGATATTTACCTCCCTCTATACGATTATAGACGGGGTCTTTGTATCGCGTTTCGTCGGAACCAATGCGCTTTCATCCATTAATATCGTTTACCCGGCCATCAACATTGTACTCGGTATTGCAGTCATGTTTTCCACTGGCAGCTGCGCCATCGTTGCCAAAAAGATGGGTGAAGGAAAGCCCGGGAATGCACGGGCTGCGTTTACCTCCATTGTATATTTGAATATCCTTGTCGGAGCCGTAACGGCGATCCTCGGCAATCTCTTTGCAGAACCACTGGTACGTCTTCTGGGAGCCAGCGACTTACTGATGAGCGACTGCATGACGTATATGAGATGGCAGATGGCCTTCGCTCCGGCGCTGATGCTGCAGATTCTGTTCCAGATGTACTTCATCACGGAGGGACGGCCCGGACTGGGTCTCTTCCTCACGGTACTGGCCGGCATCAGCAATGCGGTCCTGGATTATGTCCTCATCGTACCGCTTAAGCTGGGCGTGGCGGGCGCAGCCATCGCTACCGTGACCGGCTATATGATTCCCGCGGTGTTCGGCCTGATCTACTTTGCCGTTTCCCGCAGGGCACTGTGGCTGGTAAGCCCCCGTCTATCTGCGGCGGAATTAAAAGAAACACTGATAAACGGTTCCTCGGAGATGGTGACCAATTTATCCTCCGGCATTATCACGTTCCTGTTCAACCTTCTGATGATGCACTATGCGGGAGAAGACGGCGTGGCGGCCATTACCATTATCCAGTACTCCCAGTTCCTTTTAAACGCGCTGTACATGGGATTTTCGCAGGGAGTCTCACCTGTAATCAGCTACAATTACGGAAGCCGCAACACGAAACAGTTAAAACAGGTATTTAAGACTTCCTTCCTCTTCACCGGTGTGACTTCAATCCTTGTATTTTTAACTGCACAGCTGGGCGGAGGAATCATCGTAACGATTTTTGCACACCCCGGCACGGCTGTATACGATCTGGCCCGCCACGGATTCATGGTATTCGCGTTCGGCTACTTATTTTCCGGCGTCAATATCTTTTCATCGGCTCTGTTTACCGCTTTATCGAACGGAAAAGTATCCGCCGTTATTTCCTTTGTGCGCACGCTCTGCCTGATCGTCTTATGCCTGCTGTTCCTTCCCCTGATCATGGGGCTTGACGGAGTCTGGCTGGCCGTTCCGGCTGCAGAGGCGGGCGGATTTATACTTTGTCTTTACTTTTTAAAAAGACATGCGAAAACGTATGGTTATCGATAGAAACCAGGAGATTTCCCGTTATAATTGACAGCGCCGCGCCGGCCGAACAGAAAACGGAGGCCTTAAATGCGCGTATCATCTCCACATCCCACCGGGTCTTCGGCAGCGTGGCTATGTCAAACAGGTTCTCTCTCACCTGCCTGAATTTTTCGGCATAAAAAGAAAAATCCGACCACCGGGACGGAATAAAATCTCCCGGGAACCGGCAGCCATACCAGAGCAGAACTGCCGCGATTCCGGCAGTCACTGCAAATGAAAAGACGTTCCACAGCCGCTTTTTGCCCATCTTTACCCGCCGGGCAAAAAGTCCGAAGCTAAGGAGCAGGGCCCAGCCGGGCAGCGTATAGAAAAACCTGACGACCGCATAATACATGCTCCCGTTTATCCTGATTCCATGCCCCGGCAGCCCAAACCGCATGATCATTTCCTCCGCCTGCCCTTCCAGCCCCTCCTGACCGGAGTAAGAAAAGGAGATGTTGGAAAAGAATCCGGTCTCCAGCCGCTTTGCCGGAAGAATCACCATCGGATAGGAAGCAGCCGTCACTCCCCGTATGACAAAGCGTTGGCCCTTTACGGTAATCCAACTGCCCGTCACATTGGTGGAACCGAACAGTTCCCATGCTGTCTTACTGCTTACGACGCAGCCCTCATCATCATCTCCAAAGCCATAGGTGCCGGCCGCCAGCCGGTCCTTTACAATCTGATCCATCTCTCCCCTGACCATGATACAGGTTACATCCTGTTTAAAATTAAGCACCGGATTTCTGGCCTCCACATCGTATTCCACGCTCCACGCCGCAGTCTCCGGAAATGTTTTCTTCTCCTGCTTAAGCCCGGCTTCCGTTATTTGCTCCAGTGTCTGCCTGGATATTCCCTGTCCATGGTAGCGAATCTGGATATCTCCGGCGTAGGGTGCTGTCTTCTCTCCCTGCCACAGGGAAATCCCCCACAGGGCAGCCGACAGAAGCATTGCCAGACATACGGTTTTGACTCTGGCGGCTCTGCACGTTTTGCTCCATCTTTTAAGCCTGTTCATTGTTCTCTCACTCTCCGGATAATCTGACACGGTCGCCTGCCTCAATGATCCTGCTGCTGGATACGATCAGCCGGTCCGTATTGCCAAATGCCCCCTCTACAGCCGCCTGGCTGCTGCTTTTTTCCAGTAATTCCACAGGAACCTTTTCCGCCGTCAGCTCTTCGCCGAGAATCGTCTTCTGCGGTTTTACCACCAGAACATAGTACCCATCCGATTCCTGTCTGAGCCCTGCGATGGGAATGACCTGATTATACTGCCGGGATGCCAGATTGATTGAAAATGCGGCCGTCGCACCCAGAACTCCCACATCTTCCCGGGCTGATGCGGTAAAACGGGCCTGTTCCTCCTCCGATAAAAAGTCCACGCTCTCCACCACCGCTTCACAGGCTCTCCTGGACTCCCCGTACTGTAAGCTGATCTTTGTACCTGCAGTAATCAGTTCCCCCAGTTTCTTATCCACCGTTCCCTCAAATTTCAGCTTCCCGTCTCCAATTGCCACAAGCGCCTCCCCCGTCACGGTCTTTCCCGGAACGACGGACAGCTCTGTCACCACACCTGCCACGGGAGCCGTCACTGCGCCGCCGGCTGCTTCCAGTGCTTCCAGTTCTTTTAGCTGCGTTTCCGCCTTTGTGATATCCAGCTGCTTTCCCTGACGGTCCAGGCTGGCTGCTGTCTGCTCCTTCCCATTTTCCGCCGCTGTCACCGCGTCCCTGGCCCGCGCATTGGTTACCGCCAGTTCCGCCTGGCTGAGTGCTTCCTCCAAGTCCCTCACAGCCTTTTCTCCGGCCTTGATCTGTGCCTCTACCGCCTGGACGGAAGCTTCGTAGCTGCTCTTTAAGGCTTCCGCGGCTGTTCTCCTTCCGGCACTGACATCGCCGTAGTCTTCCTCAGCACTGTTTAAAGCCTCTTTTGCCTCAGCCACGTTTAACGACTGCTCTTCCCGCACTTCTTCCAGATCCTCATTTGCACGGTCCAGAGCCTTTTGGGCTTTCTCTGTCTCTTCGTCTGAGGCGCCCTCCTCTTCCAGGCGGGCCAGCTTCTCCTCGCAGTCGGCCACCTCCCGCTCTGCTTTCCTGACGGCGCTTTCTTTCCTGGCTACGGCAGCATCATAGGCCCTTTCGGCAGTGCGGTACTGTCTCCTGGTCTCCTCCTCCATCTCCTCCTCAGACCGGGTCATGCTCTGATTGTAATCCCGTTTAAGATCCGCAAGCTTTTCCTCACTGTCCCGCTTTATTTCCTCCAGATCCTGATACCCGAAGTCGAGAGCCCGCTTTGCCGCTTCCAGTGACTGCACGGCAAGCGTCTCCTCGGATATGCCCGGAATCTGTTTGGAACGCACCGCAGACTGATCGAGCTCCAGCTTCATCTTTTCGACAGAAAGAGCCAGTTCTTCCCTCTTCTTCTGAATCCCCTCCATCTGATAGGTAAAGAGCACCTCTCCCGCCTCCACCTTCTGCCCGGCTGTTTTCTCAACAGACTGAACCTTCATCCCTTCCTCCGGATTCAGATACGTGATTCCTGATGCTGTAAATTTCCCTTCCCCATTCATCTCATAAGTTACGTTTCCCATCTTACCGTAGGAGGTTCCGACCTGCGGCACCGTCAGGGAATCCAGGCTTCTGGAAAGAACGGTAAAGACCGCCATGGCCCCCAGAAACACCAGGAAACCGTCTCTGCACCATTTACGTATTTTTCTTCTCTCCATCTCCCTACTCCTTTATCCCCGATACCATAATTCCCTGCTCCAAAAAACTCTGTCCGGCCAGAAACAGAAAGAGCGGGGGCGCCATAGCCGCCACGGACGCTACCCATGCTACGCTGACCTTATCCGCCGTAATATCCGGCAGATACAGGGAGAGCGGCCAGAGTGTCCGGTCCTTCAAAAATGCCATCGGCGCCTCGATCGCATTCCAGCTCTCTAAAAATCCCAGAATTCCGGCAGACATGATTCCCGGAAATCCCATCGGTATACCGATCCGAATGAACACAGCCCCTTCTCCCGCCCCATCCAGACGCGCCGCTTCCAGCAGCGACAGAGGAATCGATGAAAAAAACTGTGTCATGATAAATACCGGAAACGTAGAAAAAATCCCCGGCAGAATGACCGCCAGATGGGTATCTAACAGATGCAGCCGGTTTAATACAAAGTAATCCGGCGTCATCAGCACCTGAAACGGAAGTATCATCAGTATGATATATCCCATAAACATAAGCTTTTTTCCCGGAAATGAATACATGGCAAACGCCCATGCCGCAGGAACGGCCACCACCATCTGACCGAACAGCACGGCTCCCGTCTGCAGACAGGAGTTCCAGAACATCACGAAAAAACCCGGCGAATCCAGAAGCAGTTCCACAAAGGGACTTAAGGTGGGAAAGTCCGGAAACAGAGTGACCTTCACATTTCCGGTCCCTCCGTTTAACACCGGTCCGAACCGGGAGAGCATCTCCCCCCTGGAAAGGAAGGAATTCCCTGCCATCATCAGGAGAGGCAGCCAGATAAACAGGCAGATTACCGACAGGATCAGCCTTCTGACGAGCGGAAGAATCTTCTTCTCCGGCAGCCGTTCTCTCAACCATCTCATGCTTTATTCCTCCTTCCTTCCATATCATTGCCGTTATCCCCGTCACGCTTCCTTCCTCCCTGGAATCAGTCCTTTCAGGATGACCGGCAGAAGCACCGCCAGCAAAAGGAGCACGGAAGCAGCACTCATTTTCTGAATATCCAGCGTCACAAACCAGTGGTTAAACAGATGCTGCAGCATGTAAATACTCTCATCCGGATACTCCCCCGCGATTAAATACGCTTCCCGGAATACCTTAAAGGAGTTGAATACAGAAAGTGATACCACCAGAACCGCCGTCTTCGACAGACCCGGCAGCGTTACGTATAAAAAGCGGGCCAGAATACCGGCGCCGTCTACCCTGGCGGCCTCATAGAGTTCATCCGGTATGGCCGCCAGACCTGCTACCCACAGGACCACGTCGTATCCAAGGTTCTTCCACACATAAGTAAAGACGAGCACACCAAAGGCGGTATCTCCGTCAATCCAGTTCATTCCCGGCATGCCAAACAGCGCGGTAATCTGATTAACCAGCCCCTGCGGATGGAAAAACAGCTTCCACAGAAGGACGATGGAGGCCACCGGAATCGCAAGCGGAATGAGGAGACTCGTCTTAAAGACGGTCCCCCCCTCCTTTAATCCCGCAATCATCATGGAGCAAAACAGTGACACCACCACCAGAAGCGGTACGCAGATCACCAGAAAACGGAGTGTATTAAACGATGCCAGACGGAACGCACGGTTGCCCATGACGGTCAGATAGTTCTGCATTGCGACAAACCGGCCTCCTGCAGCCTCAAAAAATGACCTGCGGATTACATCTACATACGGAAGCAGGACAAACACGGCCGTCCCCGCCAGACTCGGCAGCAGAAACAGGTACACCTTCCGCGCCAGGCGGCCAGACTGTGTGCTATTCCGCATAGTACAGCTTCGCCTTATTTTCGAATAACCCCGCCGCTTCGGCCGCGGTCTGTTTTCCTTCAAAATATCCTTTTGTTTCACTGACTATCATCTCCAGCAGTATATCGTCCACAGAAATGGGGGTATGGAGCTTATCCAGCATTCCCATGATCTCTTCCTTCTTCTTATCATTCGGGTATTCTGCACTGAGCATCTCTCCGGTATCGTTAAAGCTGAAACTGATGCTCATGTTGGAAGTCCGTTTTTTCCAGGCGTCGGAGGCCGTCCTGCTCACGGTAAATCCATCCCTCAAATCCCCTTCCTGCACCTTCGGGGACAGGGCAAATTTGACAAACTCTCTCGCCGTCTCCTTTTCTTTTCCAAAGGACGTGACTCCCAAAAGCCCCTTCGGATAGTAAATATCATTGAACTGTTCCAGATGATATCCGTACTTATCAATCATGGCGGACGGTGACATAACGTCCATCATACTGGCAAGCTCGATCAGAGAGACTTCTGTGGTCTTTGTCAGCAGCCCATAATCACCCAGACCGGTAAAACCTCTCGTATCGGTGCTGTTATAAACCTGGCCGCGGCCTCCGTCCTCCGATTCATCAAAGACTGTCTTGCTCCCGCCGGCGTCTCCCGTTATTTTGGCAGTCTCCAGAAGGTTTCTGACTTTATCCGTATCCAGCTGCCCGGCATCTTTTCCTGCCAGCTCCGGATAATAGAGATAGATCATCTGCCGCAGGATATTTTCATAGACAGTCTTAAAAAATACTGCCTGATCCGGATTTGCTTCCTGCCACGCCCGGAGGGAGCCAATGGTTCCCATCTCCTTTATCACCGCTTCGTTTCCATAGATAACCGGAATGCCAACACGGACCGGAAACTGATAGACACTGCCGTCAGAACCGGTAAAATTCTCCGCTATGTTAGGATAGAGCTCTCCTGATTCTGCCATGGGGGTAATCATATCGCCCAGATCCTCCAGAACGCCTTTTTCTATATAGGATTCCACCGGAAGCCCATCCAGCACCAGCACATCGGCGCCGCTTCCGTTAAGCAGCTCCGCGTTTAAGGAACGGATCGTATCGGATTTTAAGGTACTTCCCGATTCACTGTTTCCGTCAATCAGCTCAACCCGGACATCGGGATGCTCCATCTGGAAAAGGGAGGCCGCCTGCTTCACGGTCTGATTTTCCGAAAGGTTCAGACCGTATACCGTCAGGGTTTTAGACGGAACGGCAGGCATCTCTGCATCATACGTATAGCGGGCCAGCTTCTGTTCTTCACTCTCTGTATACCATAAGTAAAAATCATGGTCACTTCCAATGAGGAGACGTTTTATGTACACACTGGGCATGCCTATGGAATTCAGAGAGCCATCCACGACGGTCTCCCACATGGTCCCCTGATCTGCCATGTGATGGATTCCTTTGGCATTGGCAAGGTAGAAGTCATCCCCGTCTCCGCCGGCCAGGCTTCCATACAGATCGGTTTCATCGGTCTGGAACGGGATTACTTCCTTCTCCGCCAGTGATTTTAAATCGTACCGGAGAAATCCCCTGTCGCCTGTCGTCAAAAAGGTATGGGCCGTCAAAGTATGGCTGTCACAGAAATTACTGAAAGAAGACTTTTGTGGAAGCTTTTTCTCCACAGTACCATCCGGACTCACGACGATAACCTGATCATCGGAGGGAATCAGGATGGTGCTGTCATCGCTGACATAGATTCCGTTCAGCAGTACCATGGCGTCTTCAATCCCGACGGACATTTCCTGCATGGGCTGTCCGTCTGCAAGTTTTATGAGGTGTGCCTTATAATCCGAATCCGAACACACCGCATACAGCGTTCCATCCGGGCCGTAGGCGGAATAAGCCAGATAGTAGGAGTCAGGAAGCTCCTTTACCGGGGAAGCCGTATCTTCCTTCCAGGTGGATCCGTCATAACGGTAGGCTTTCTTTTTTCCTTCCGTCTCCTGGCCAACTAAGGTAAACAGGACCATCTCCCCGTTCTGATCCTGAATAATATCCAGAACCCCTTCCGTTCCATCTTCGAACGGATATGCGACCGCCTGTTCCACATAACGTCCTTTAGCCGCATCCGCAGTCCCCGGATTGGCACCGGTGGTCTGCTTTGTGCCGTCCTTTGTACCGGTTGCATCGCCTGCCGGCTGGCCCTTCGTCCCGCATCCGGCAGTCATGACCGCCATGACCGCTGCCAGAGCCACCGCCGCTGTTTTCTGTACAATCACACGCACGCTTTGCGTATGAGTCAGTGAGGTAATCAAACAACTGTTTTTCATATTTTTATTCCTTTCTCCTGTTCCGGATTTCCCTTTAAAGTAATCATACCAGAGAAATCTCTAAAAAAACTGGAAACAGCTGGTTTTTAGATTTTTTAGAGATTTCTCTGGTATAATGGAAGAAACAACGGATTTAAAATAAGAAAGAAAGCAGGAATCACTGAGATGAGAATCTTACTGGTAGAAGATGATAAGGTGCTGTGCAGCACAGTGGCAATGCAGTTAGAACAGGCGGGGTATCAGGTGGATCAGTGCTGCCGGGGGGACGACGCCCTCTACTATGCGACGGAATATCCCTACGATGTGATAATTCTGGACCGGATGCTCCCGAGCCTGGACGGTTTAAGCCTGCTGCAGGCGATCCGTCAGAAATCCATTATGACCCCGGTCATCATCACCACTGCTCTCGACGGACTGGGCGACCGAATCGACGGGCTGGACGCAGGCGCGGATGACTACCTGGTCAAGCCATTTGCGGTGGAGGAACTCCTGGCAAGGATCCGGGCAGTCACCCGCAGGCCCGGACGGACCGCAGACACGGCCAGTCTGGCCGTCGGAAACTTAAGCCTGGACGCGGTCAAGCATGAGCTCACCAGAAACGGCGCCGAATCCGAGACGGTCACGCTATCCGGCCGGGAATCGTCGCTCCTGGAATATCTGATGAGAAATGCGGGCCGGACACTTCCGCGAAACGCCATCCTCTCCTATGTGTGGGGGCCGGATTCCGAGGTGGAGGCCGGCAATCTGGACAACTACATCTATTTTTTACGCCGGCGCTTAAAATCGCTTCATGGAAATGCAAAGATCCAGACAGTCCATGGAGTCGGCTACCGGCTGGAGGAATTCCATGATTAAAGAGCTCCGCAAAAAACTGACCCTTTTGTACACAGTAACCACAGGGACCATCCTGACCCTGGTTGTCGCCGGACTTCTCTTCTATAACCTTCGCGTATCAGAAAAAGACGCCCTGCAGACCTTCCAGAATCAGATCGTGGCCGTTGCATCACGGATGCAGTACGGCTCCACCATTTCCGGAAGCTGGCTGGCTCAGACTGAGGCGTCTGAAAAGCTGATCATACATATTGAGGAGAACCGGGAACCCTTCCTTTATTCCGGCTCCTGGGTCCCGGCCACAGACAGGCAGACGCTCATCGATTTGGCACGGGAAGAAGCTCTGAAGGAAAAAGTCAATCCGGCAGTTCGCCCCGTCTCCTCCTCGGTAATCCAGAGTTCGGTCTTCACGGTGACCGGGGAGCAGAAAGACTCCTACTATGGCACAATCCTTGTCTTTCCCACCGCCAGGAGTTACCAGAGCCTGACTCTCCTGGGATACCGCACGCCTGGCATCGTCCTGTTGAAGGATCAGGGCCCCCGCTTCCTGCTGTTCGATCTTCTGGGAATCGCAGCCCTCTTTCTCGTCAGCTGGTATTTCGTAGGGAAATCCCTGGAACCGGTGGAAGTGAGCAGGAAGCGCCAGAACGAATTCATTGCTGCCGCCTCCCACGAGCTTCGCTCTCCGCTGGCAGTCATCGAATCCAGTGTCACCGCCATTGCCGCGGCAGAAGAAAGTTCTGCTGCCCCGCGATCGGCAGAATGTATGGAAAAGCAGACGCAGTACTTAAAAAACATACGTGCGGAATGCAGCCGCATGGCCGCACTTGTAGGGGATATGCTGCTTCTCGCTTCCACGGATGCCGGCAGCTGGTCTGTCAAACGGGAAACCGTGGATATGGATACGCTTCTCATTGAAACCTACGAGCTCTATGAACCGGTATGCAGGAGCAGCGGGATCCGGCTGTTCCTGGATCTGCCGGAAGAGACGCTGCCCCATATAACCGGCGACTCCTTCCGTTTAAAACAGCTGCTCACAATCCTTTTAGACAACGCTGTGTCCTATACCCCTGAAGATAGAGGGATTACCATAAGCGCTGCCGCAAACGGGAATGAGCTGACCATTTCCGTAGCAGACCAGGGCTGCGGAATTCCTCCTGAAGCCAGGGCGCATATTTTTGACCGTTTCTATCGGGGCGACTCCTCCAGAACGGATAAACGCCATTTCGGCCTGGGACTCTCCATCGCCAAAGAACTGGCCGTGCTTCACGGCGGCCGGATCTCGGTGGGCGAAACGGAAGGCGGCGGCGCAACATTTTGGATAAAACTGCCTGTTATAATCGAAAATGGGTTATAATGAAATAAAAATGGAGTACGGAGGTAAACATGATGAGAAAAACGTATCTGCTAACATTCTTACTGGCAGCAGGATTGATGGCAGAATCCCCCTTCGCCGCGTATGCAAAAGACAGTCCGTTAACGCTGCCGGAATTTATGGAAATCTGTCAGCAGGAGCAATTTAACTTTTCCCGTGTAATCACGCTCCCGGGAGAAGAGACCGGAAGCGAAAAGACCGGAGGAGACCAGAAACAATATGAGACTCACTATAAGAATGTGATATTATCGGAACATGGAGCAAAATACCGGGAAAGCCCGTACGGTCCTGGATACCAGAGTTTGAAAAGCGGTAAACTCTACATGGATATGCCGGAAGGATATGAATTGTCTTATGAATATAAGATCAAAGGGGAGAGTGACGAAACCGGGCCAGAAACAACCGTTCCCGGCGGAACCATAGAGACATTTTACAGAGCAGAGGCGGCAGCCGAAGTAAAAAGCCCGGGGGAACAGTATGGATACATAAAAAATGAGGTGAAAGATATACCGGTGGTGCCCGACCTCCCCCAGGATTATAACTGGCGCGGCCATGATGAGAAGACGCTGATGGTATCGTCGGTTCTCACCGTTCGTTCCCTGACGAGTGGCAGAACGGAAAGCTGGGAATCACAGATCACATTCGTGACAAACCTGGATAAAAAGGAGCCTGACTGCTACTATCTTATTCCTACCGACCGGGAAGCGTACACAGTAAAGGCAGGCGACAGTTTATGGAAGATTGCCAAACAGTATTACGGCTCCTCTGAGAACTGGCAGTTTATCCTGCATCGAAATAGTGACCTGATAAAGAATCCAGACAGGATCTATCCGGGACAGCTGCTCGTCATTCCCGATGCGGCTGCGTGGCAGTAAAAACCATTCCTTTTAAACACGGAATACAAAAAAGAAAGAGACACCGGTTAATCTGTATGGTTAACCGGTGTTTCTCTCTTTTTACCTGTTTTATGGATTCACACACGCTCCATTTTCATCAAAAGAGTATACCTTTCCTTCGATCTCCTTAGAAGCCGTTTCCATATCTCCATTCTGATTTAAGTAGTACCATTTCCCGGACAGCTTAACCCAGCCTGTCGCCATGGAGCCGTCTGCATTTAAGTAATACCACTTATCTCCGGATGATAACCAGCCTGTAAGCATTGCTCCGTCCGGCTTTAAGTAATACCAGACTCCGTTCAGGAGCTGCCAGCCGCGGGAATCCTGTTTCCAGGAGCCCTGTACTCCACTGGTTACCGCCCTGGAGGAACCTCCACCAGAAGATTTATGACCGGAATTATGGTCCGGATTCGGGGTCTGGCGTCGGGTCAGTATCTGGTACTGGATTTTTACATCGTTCTTACAACGCAGTTGCCTTCATTTTTTCCATCAACAAAAATACCGCTGCAAAATCATCGAATTCCAATGACGCAGCGGTATCAATTATTAACAGTTACGTTCCATCGTCACACTGCTTCCGGTTATTCATATCCGGTTTCCTTAACCCAAAGCGGAAGCAGGCGGCTGACCACCTCAAACAGAAGACGGTCTTCTTCTCTCTGCAGGTCGCAGCTCCATAAATTCTCCAGCAGACTGATACGGTAACGGATGGTGTTGACGTGAGCATACATGGCGTCCGCCGTCTTCTGGTAGTTATAATGATTCTTGACAAAGCAGCACATGGTATCGGACAACGCATCCCGTTTTTCTTTCGGGTATTCCATCAGCTTTTCCGTCATCTGATCCAAAAGACGGTTCACGGGACTTCCCGGCTTCGGATAATCCAGAATCCGGAATATCCCCAGTTCACAGTGAAAAAATACCGTACGATCCATATCCGTTAAATTTCCCACTTCCACGGAATGGCGTGCCTCTCCCAGAGCCTGGTCCATTTCCGCTGCACTGTAAAGTCCGCTGATCCCCATAATCATATCATCATCGCCAAATCCAATGATCTCTTCCAGCTGCTCTGTCACCTTCATAACATTGTCAGCAGAGACAAACAGCAGCAAATGCGTCTCGTCCAGGAAACAATACCGCAGGCATTTCCGGAAGCTGCGGTGGAGTCTGTATCCCAAGTATCCCTGCTGCTTAAAATACCTTTGTCTCCCCGCTCCAGCACAACAATACCATACCCATTCTCCGGGAATACCCCTTCGGGAATTGTCTCCGGACGAATTCCCCTGTACGCATTTCCCATAAGAGTACTGATCCCCTCCGATGCCGCAGGAAGCGCCTTCATATATCCGGTCAGAATACAGGCATAATCCAACAGCACATGATCCTCCTCCGTAAATTCTTCCTCACCGCGAATCTGCAGCAGATGGCGCACCTCCCCGTTCACGGTCTGGGAACTGTGAATAAAATGAAATGACCGCCCTTCCTCCCAGCCAAACTCCTGAATGCCTGGAAAGGCAGGCCTTACCACTCTGCGTTTCCACCACTCCGGATAGAAAAACGCTTCACTGAGTTCCGGAGTATCCGGGTAAACTTCGTAATTCTGATGAACGCTGTAGACCCACTGGCCTCCGCAGCGCTCATGAAGCGCCTTTAACAGCTTAAGAATTTCCCCATCACACGCCAGGTTACGCAGTTTGTACTGAAAACAGGTAATTGACTCTTTTTCCATTGGCAGGTACTCCTTTTCAAAAGTCTGGTTTATTACTGTTATCTTACCATAAATCCGTCGGAAAAGACAGCTCGCTGCACCTCCGTTACTGCAGGAAACTTCATAAATGAGGTTGCCTGAAACAGGCAGCTTATGCTATACTTCTATATACAAAACAGACGACAGCCTTTATAAGAAGCTATCGCCGCCGGAAACCGGCTTCTGCCGGCATTCCATCTGCCTGTTCTGTCTGGCATTCTCTGTCCGTTCGGACTTAAGAAATCCACCTTACCGGAATTAATTTCATGATTACCACAAAAACGAATAAAACAAGCAGGGCTATTGTCTGTTTTACTGAAAACTATTATAATGGAGATAGGTTCTTATATAGCTGGAAACGGAGGCTATATGAGCAATACAAACGATGCAGACGCCGCAAAAGACATTCCTGACAATTTTCCGGCGGAAGACCTGGTTCTAAAAAGTTCCATGCAGTTTTTCGGGGATGAACTTCTGTCGTACCTTGGAATTACGGCGGAACCAGTAACTGTTGGTCCGACAGAATTTGTCTATTTGACGGCAAAGCAGTTATATGAAGATTTTAACTTCATCAAGCCGGACCGGAGCTGGATTCATCTGGAATTTGAAAGCGACAGCATTAAGGAGGAGGATCTCCGCCGTTTTCGCAGTTACGAAGCGGTCACCTCCTATATCTGCCGCGTCGATATTACCACTTATGTGATCTGCTCATCAACAGTAAAGGAAATCCGTAATGAATTAAAGACAGGTCATAATACCTACAAAATCATCCCTGTCCGGCTGAAGAATAATAACGCGGATGAACTGTTTGCCCGTCTGTTTGAAAAGCAGAAAAACGGTGAAGTGCTGAACCGGGCAGATCTTGTTCCTCTGCTGCTCACCACACTGATGTCAGGTACCACGGATCAAAAAGACCGCATTATTCTGGCAAACCGCCTGATTACGGAATCCGGCGCCCTGTCACAGGGAGAAATTGTAAAGATGCAGGCTGTCCTGTATACACTTGCTAACAAATTTTTGTCAAACCAGGAGTTAACTCAAATAAAGGAGGTGCTGTTCATGACACCATTAGGTCAGATGCTGGTGAATGATGGGTTTGAAAAAGGAGTTGAGAAAGGAATCGAGAAGGGGATTGAGAAGGGAATCGAGAAGGGGATTGAAAAAGGGGCCCGTGCCCTGATTTCCTCTTATCAGGAAACCGGTCTTTCATATGATGATACCCTCAAAAAACTGATGGAAAAGCTGGAACTGGATTCCCCAACCGCCGCCAGGTATATGGAGAAATTCTGGATCCGGATTCCTGTATGATTCCTCATACTCAGCCAGTATATACTTATGAGGCCCTGCAGAAGAGACAGTCTCTTCTGCAGGGCCTCATAGGTTTATCTTATTAATTAAATGCGCACTGCCGTTTTATATGCGGTATGGAACGCATCCAGAATCTTTCCTGCCTTCACGCAGTCGCCGATTTCATAGACCTCCAGATTCGGTTCTCCCGCCAGCGTGTCGTAGAACGCATGACGCGGCTTTAATCCTACCGCGATAACGACACTGTCCGCCGGAAGCTCTGTTCTGCGTCCGGTCCGGTCATTTACTCCGCGCACGCCCTGTTCTGTCACCTCCGTCACCCGCAGCCCCGGAATGACCGCGATGCGGTTTCTTCCAATCTTCTCATAATAGGCAATAACATCCGTCACGGCACAGTCTGCCATAATGGCATCCTTCATCTCCACAATCGTTACTTCGTGGCCTTTTTCAGCGAGATCGATGGCCGTCTCCGTACCGATCATTCCTCCGCCAACGACCACCACCTTTTTACCGATCTCCGGATGACGGTCCAGAATGGCAAGCGCGTTGATCACATTCTTCCCATCAATACCCGGAACCGCCGGAATCACAGGTTCCGCTCCAACCGCAGATATCACCACATCGTATCCCCCGGCCTTCACCATCTCCGGAGTCAGTTCTTCGCTGACAACCGGAATCTCCAGCTTTTCAATCTGGTGAATCTGATAATCGATCAGATGCCGGATATCTTCCTTAAATTCAGGGGCCGACGCCTCGTGGAGATAGCCGCCCAGTTTTCTCATCTCGTAGATGGTGACATCATGGCCTTTCAGCTTTAAAACGCGGGCAGCTTCCATCCCTGCCGGACCGCCGCCGGCAATGACAACTTTTTTCTTCGTTTCCGCCGGTTTGACAGCCAGATCCTCTTCGAAGCCCAGCACCGGATTCACTGCACACATGACGGTACGCCCCAGGAAGGAACTTCTCTGCAGACAGCCTTCGTTGCAGCGGATACACGGGCGGATGTCTTCCGGACGGTCTTCCATCGCCTTCTTCACCCACTCGTTGTCCGCCCACATCGGACGTCCCAGCGTGATGAAATCTGCCTTTCCCTGCTCCAGAATATCTTCCGCGTACTGAGGAAGCGTGATGGAACCGGAGGCCATAACAGGAACGTGCACCTCTTTTTTCACGGCCTCCGCCGCCCATACATTGTAACAGACCGGCATTGCCATGGGGCTTACCTGGTGAATCATGGTGTGGTGATCTCCGCCCGAGATGTGGAAGGCATCGATTCCCAGTTTCTCCAGCTCTTTCGCATAGTAAATGGTATCTTCGATGGTCATTCCATCCGGTTCATAATCCGTTCCGGATAAGCGGACGGTTAACGGGAAATCAGGTCCCACCTTCCTGCGGCAGTTTTCCACCACCTGTCCCAGGAAACGGAAGCGGTTCTCTCTCGATCCGCCGTACCAGTCGCCTCTCTTATTCGTAAAAGGAGAAAGAAAGTTCGTGATTAAATAGCCGTGAGCCGCGTGGATTTCCACCAGATCAAAGCCGGCATCCACGGCACGTTTCGCCGCATCTCCAAAGGCCTCGATGAGAACCTGGATTTCATCGATGGTCAATTCCTCCGGGATCGCGTGAAACTGGTCGTAAAGCATGGGCCACGGAATCGCGGAAGCTGATTTCATAGGCGGTCCCAGGAATCTCTGGCGGCCGCAGTGTTCGATCTGAATTCCGGCTTTTGCTCCATGGTTCTTGATGCTGTCCGCCAGCCAGCCCAGCCCCGCAATGTGCTCATGGCTGCTGATGCCAACCTGGCAGTGGCAGGACTTGCTGGCAATGTCGTCAATATAGGCGTATTCTACGATTACCAGACCGGCTCCGCCGTCGGCCAGATGGGTGTAGTGATCGACCAGTCTCTGAGTCACGGTGCCATCCTTGTTGCTGAGTCCCGTCGTCTGAGGCGCCTTTACCAGACGGTTCTTTACTCTCAGGGTACCGATCTGCCCCGGTTCAAACAGCTTTGGAAACATTTTCTTCATGATAAATCACTCCTTTTCCTTTTTTATTGCTTCTAACATCTTTTCTTCTGTTATGGGAATCTCATGGAACCGGATTCCCGTCGCATGGGAAACTGCATTGGCGATGGCTGCAGCAGTCGGCACCAGGCCGCATTCTCCGACGCCCTTCGCTCCGAAGGGACCGCTCGGCTCGTTGGTTTCCACCAGAATTACATCGATATCCGGTGTCTCCAGAATCGTTGGAAGGTAATATTTATGGAAGCTGTCCTGGGCCTGCCTTCCCTTTTTGTCATAGACAATCTGTTCGCTTAAGGCATAGCCGATTCCCTGCAGCACAGAACCGTGAATCTGTCCTTCCACAATATCCGGATTGATGGCCCGGCCCACATCGTGAGCCGCCGCCAGACGAAGGACCTCAGTCTGCCCCGTCTCCAGATCCACTTCAACCTCTGCAAAATGAGCGTGCCACGGAGGCGCATTAAACGGTACGGTCTGGCCGATTCCTATGATCTGCCGGTTGGCCCTGTGAATCAGATGGGCCGCTTCCCCGATGGTCATGCAAGGTTCTCCATTTACGGAAATCATCCCATTCTCCAGCGTCAGAGTTTTCAGATCCGCCTTCAGCTGCTCTGCGGTAAACTCCAGGATCTTCTGTTTTGCATCCCGTCCCGCCGCCTCTACCGCAGTTCCCGCCGAATAAAGCGTTCTGCTGGCATGGCTTCCGATGTCGTAAGGGGTGCTGGCCGTGTCTCCAAAGACGATGCTCACCTGATCCATGGGAATTCCCAGGGAGGAGGCCGCTACCTGCGACAGCGTGGTGGCAATTCCCTGTCCCATATCGGGAACACCCACCGCTAAATTGGCGGAACCGTCCTCCATAACGGTCAGATAGGCGTTGTCAAACTCCACCGCAAAGGGCCAGGAGTTGCTTAAATGAGTTCCAGCCGCCATTCCGATGCCCCGCACTTTTTTGCTGTCCGTGGTCTTTTTGAGCCTGTCTCTGTCAGTCCAGCCGATCTTCTCCGCTCCCTTTTCCATACACTCCGCAAGGCCGCATGTAGCGCAGGGATACGGTGGAAGCCAGGGGGCGTATGGAGTCATAACATTTTTCAGACGAAGCTCCATCGGATCCATGCCGAGCCGTTCGGCCATCATATCGACCGTGGATTCCACCGCAAAGTTTCCCTGCGGATTGCCAAAGCCTCTCATGGCACCTGCTGTAGTTGTGTTTGTATAGACGCAGAGACCGTCGTACAATACGTTGGGAATCTGATAAATGCTTATATTTGTCACGCCCAGAACCGCTGTCACGTCGGGTCCCGCATTAGCGTAACCTCCTGTGTTTAAAACGGCGTTCAGATACAGGGCCTGGAAGCTTCCGTCCCGCTTCGCTCCAAGCTTCACCGTTATGTAACCGGAGTGCCTGGTGGTCGAAGCGATAAAATCTTCTTTTCTGTCATAGACAAACCGTACCGGTTTTCCCGCAAGGATCGCCAGTGCAGCAGCTATGGGTTCCGCTTTTCCGCTCATTCCCACATGGGAACCAAACGCGCCTCCGATATAGGGGGGATTCAGTACACGGACCCGGCTGGCCGGCATCCCGAACAGCTTCGCCAGAAGATTCTTTAAGGGATGGGGACTTTGGGTCGTGGACCACACCGTCAAATGCCCCGATGCAGAGTAATCCGCCACCGCGGCCTGCGTCTCCAGCTGGCAGTGCTTTACCACAGAAAGTTTAAACCGTTCTTCCAGGATAAGATCGCTCTCCGCAAACCCCTTCTCCAGATCTCCCATGGGAAGCTTTGCCATGCCGGCAATGTTATTTCCGATAAAACAGGGATGAACGGGCGGCGCATCTGGTTTCATGGCCTCCAGGGGATCAAAGACAGCCGGCAGCTCCTCGTATTCCACCCGAATCAGCTTAAGAGCCTGCTTTGCCGTCTCCTCCGTATCCGCGGCGACTGCTGCCACCTCATCGCCCACATAACGCAGTTCCTGATTAAAGACCTGCTCATCCTCCACAGGAACCGCAGGCGGGTTCGCCTCGCTGCAGGAGCTGTTAAAATGGCATTCCGTTGTATTTTTATAGGTAGCTACGGCACGTACTCCTGGCAGTTTTTCCGCCTCCGCCGTATCGATAGACACGATTCTGGCATGTGGATACGGGCTTCGCAGTACTTTTGCATGCAGCATCCCGGGAAGCTTTAAATCCGTGGTAAACGCTGCCAGTCCGGTCGCCTTTTCCAGAGCGTCAATTCTTGGCAATGGTTTTCCTACTTCACCTTCCGCCTTCATCCGTTTCGCCTCCTTCCATAAGGGCCAGCGCGCGGGCTGCAAGCTCCACGGCCTGTTCTATTTTCACGTATCCGGTACAGCGGCACAGATTACCTGCCAGCGCGGTTCGGATCTCCTCTCTCGTCGGATGGGGCTTCTCATCGAGGAGCGCCTTGGCCGACAGAATCATTCCCGGCGTACAGAAGCCGCATTGAACAGCCCCTGCGTCGATAAACGCCTGCTGGATAGGATGGGGTTTTCCTGCTGTCTTTAAGCCCTCTATGGTGACAACGCGGCAGCCTTCCACACGCGCCGCCGGAACCATACAGGAATTGACCGCTTTTCCGTCCACAATCACGGTACACGCACCGCATTCCCCCTGTCCGCAGCCTTTCTTCGTTCCGGTGAGCCCCAGCCGGTCCCGCAGAACATCCGCCAGTAAGTCAAACGGCTCGATCTCCACCCGGGCCGGAACATCATTTAATATAAAGGACAGCTTCATTCCTGCTCCACCTCCTTTTTCCCGTTTCCGGCATCGGAAAATGCTTCCAGCAGCGCCCGTTCCACCATCACCGGAAGGACTTCCTCCCTGTAATGCTTCGAACCGCGGATCAGGCTGTCCCTGGGATTCGCATTTTCTAACGCCAGTCTTCCCGCCTCCTGAAACAGCTCCTTCGAAGCTGTTCTTCCGGTCAGAAACGTCTCCGCCGCCTCTGCGCGCACCGGTCCCACACCTACCGGAGCCATGGCAATACGGCACAGTTCCACCACGCCATCCCTGACTGCCAGAAATGCCGCCACACAGACCATGGGCAGCGCCAGAGCCTTTCTCTGTTCCAGTCTGGCGTAACCGCTTCCCTCACCGGGTTCTGCCGCCGGAACCAGAAGCCTCGTAACCAGACTCTTCGTGCTGTCAACCGTACTCTTTCCAAATCCGGCGTAAAGACGATCCATGGAAAGCACTTCTGTTCCGGTTCCATTTACCACCTCCACCGATGCGCCCAGTGCTGCCAGTGCCACCGCACTGTCCGCCGCCGGCTGGCCGTTTACAAGATTGCCGCCGATGGTACTGCAGTTGCGAATCTGATTGGAGCCAACGGAATGGGACGCCTTTGCCAGCGCATATGCGTACTGCCTGATCATGGAACTCGCTGCCGCCTGATTATGGGTGACTGCCGCACCGATCTCCAGAATCCCGCCGTCCCGCCTGATCCCGGTCAGCTCTGGAATTCCCGTGATATCCACGAGACAGTCCGCCTGATACTTTCCGCTCTGCAAATCCAGCACCAGATCGGTACCGCCTGCTATAATCCTTCCGCGTCCCTCATATTGGGCAAGCAGTGCAGGTACCTCTTTTGCCTCCTTTGCCATTATGTAATTCTGTACCATAAGGAAATCAGTCCTCCTTTCGTTTTGCCTTTTTTCGTTCAATTTTCACAGTTTTATTATAACAGTTTCCATCAGGCGCCATCTCCAAAAAATGGATGGTCAATTTTGTAGTTCCTATGGGAATCGTAACAGAATTTTCATAAATCCTTAAAGTCTTTTTTCCGCTTCAATGGTAGAATCATCCATAATAAGGAGGAGATCCTATGAAAAAGAAAACCGTCTGGACTGCATCCGTACTGGGAGCCGCGGCCTTTCTGGCGGCATTCTGCCTGTTGGCACCGCGCAGCTATCCGGTACCTGCAGATACGACCGTCGGCACCCGCAGCATCCGATATGAAGACCGGCCTGAAACGGCAGCCGAGATCATTGTGGCCCGTTACTTCTTAAACCAGATAACGGGGGATTTTAATGAAATGAAAAACCTTCTTCCCAATACGGAAGCAGACAGGATTACGCTGAAAAATGAGAAAGAAGCATTCCTGAAGGGGGAATCCATGGAAACGTATCTCATCCGTTCCATCACCACCCTGGATCGTGAACAGTATATCGGAGACAACAGGGCATTTTCCTATCCCGGCGCGGAACACAAAGCCCGGCAGGAGAATCTGAAGGATTATGTGGTTGTACATGTGGAATTCTATCAGAAATGGTCAGATAAGGCAGAGGCCCGTGCACCGCAGTGGGGCTCCGGAGAATGCGGCCGGAACTTCCTGGTAGGCAGAAAAGCACTGGATAAAAATTACAAAATATATGATTATGGAATGATGATGTAAGGAGACAGATATGAGTAAGGAGATCACATTGGCAAAGGCCGGGCTCTCAAACTGCGAGGAACTTTACCAATTACAGACCATTTCTTTCCACCAGCTTCTGGAAAAATACCAGGATTATGATTCCAATCCAGGCGCGGAGACGAAGGACCGTACGCTTCAGAGACTGAAAGACCCGTTTACGGATTACTATTTTATCTGCTTATCCGGAAAGCATATCGGTGCGGTCCGCATCAGCCACTTCGAAACTTTATGCAGGCTCAAGCAGTTATTCATTCTTCCTGAATTCCAGGGACACGGATATGCGCAGCAGGCTATTTTACTGGCTGAGGCACTGTATCCGGAGATCCAAAGATGGGAGCTTGATACAATCAGCCAGGAGGCAAAGCTCTGCCACCTGTATGAGAAAATGGGGTATACAAAGACTGGGCGGATGGAAAAGATTAAGGACGGGATGGATCTTGTTTATTATGCCAGGCATACTAAAAGAGCAGGGAATTGCGGCAGACAGGCATGAGAAGCCGCAGGAGATCGTACAGCATGGAAAGCCAACTGTAATCAGGAAATAACAGTTGGCTTTCCATGCTTATTATATATATTCAATTTTATTAATCAACGATCGGCCTGCGCACTCTGAGTTCCATCAGGAACCGCCCACGGTTCCAGTACTGAAAGAAGTCTGTCATCATAATTCAAGCCAATACCGGTGCTGTATTCCTGGCTGGGGAGAGTTCCACGGGGATAGGTGATCTCTAAGTGGGTTGGAAAAAGGAGAATATACTCCGGCCGCAGGGCTGCTTCCATCTCCCCGCGCAGTTCCAGGCTGACAGCGTCCGAAGCATCTAAGAGCCACTGTCTTGCCTCTTCTTCCGGCAGGATGAATAAGTCCCAGTTACTGTATACCGCCCCTGTTTCCCTGTTAAACACGGCTCCCAGCCGAAGCTCCTCTGATTCCTGGCCGCTTACCGGAATTGCAGCGATTGTGATAAAGCATACCATTGTATCATTAGCTGCGGAAGGCGTAATCTCCTGACGGACATGGCGTTCCTGATACAACGTTCCGTTCTGCCGGCAGGACAGGTAATCCTCATAGGCCTTCTGAAGCTCTGTCTCCGTGTCGTAGAGCAGTCCCTGTTCCTCGTAATAGCCATCTATGGCCTTACGGGCAGATTCATTTAAATCATTAAAACTCACGGTCCCGGCTACGTAATAGTTGTCCGGTCCAACGGTCTTATAGACCGTCAAAAGACTTGTTCCATCTGATAATCTGTAGCTGTCATACGTATTATGCTCGTCCTGCCATAAGTCCGCGCTCTCTCCTCCCGGAAGGGAGGCAGCATTTTCCTGTATCAGATGCAGCGTCTCCTCCTCCTGAACAGGGCCTCTGTAACAGCCCGACAGGAATAAAAGGGACAGGACCAGTGCTGATGGGTAAATTCGCCTCGCTTTCATGAGTTATCCTCCTTTATGTTTCTAACACCATGTTATACTTAAAAGCAGGAATTGTCCACCGTTTCATGCTTTTCCGCAGGTTTCAGGAAATCGGTATGATACCCGGCAGCTGCATCAGACCGCACGGATTTACTTTTTCCGGATCCTTTAGGTTCTTTCTCGGCTTTGGGTGTGGGGCCGTGCCGCTGGGCTTGATATCCCAGTGTGCCGCCATCTGGATACGAACCGCAAAAATGAACGTGACTGGCGAACACATGGGCTTTGTGTCCGACAGTCACGTTCATTTTTGTGGCGAGTAGGAAGCAAGGCGGACACGGGATATCAAGCCCATCGGCGCGGCCCCACACCCAAAGCCGAGAAAGAACCTCCTTTATACCAATGGCCGGATCTCGTAGTCTTCCATATTCACTTCTTTAAATTTCGATCTCTGGAACCGGTCCTTCAGGCCGTATGGAACAGTGCAGTCGAAAATGGTCTTGCAGCTGATTCCCCGGTCTTTCAGCATAGGATTATATTCCGGTCCCTCTGTTGGGTCCAGCGGATGGCAGCGGACTCCCGGAATGGTAATAGTATCCACATCGCCCTGATATCGGGTGTTAAGCGCCCATAAAACATCGTCCGAATCGAAGATATCCACATCCTCATCCACCACAATCACATGCTTCAGCTCGGGAAATGCGGTGAGGGCGATAAGCGCCGCCTGACGCTGCCTTCCCTCATCACTGGGAACCTGTTTGGCGAACTGTATGACCGCCATGTATTTGCCTCCTCCGGAGCGGTGGGCATAAACGTTTTTCACGCGCCCGGCAAGCGCTTTCTCTTCCATGGTCAGGATACTGGCCTCCGTTGGGATTCCCGCCATGCTCACGTGTTCCTCGCTGGGCCCGATACAGGTCTGGATCATTGGATTTTTCCGATGGGTAACCGCTTTGATCTTAATGACCGGAAGTTCCCCTGACACGTGGCCGGTATATCCCGGAAACTCCGGCATGGCCTTTCCCGTATTGGTATTGATATCTTCCCGCATCCGCTTACCTGCCACCAGCTCCCCCTCAATGACAAATTCCGCGTTGGCGATGGCGTATTCGTCGATGGTCCGGCATTTTGCCATACGAACCGGCTTTTTGCGGAGCGCGCCTGCGATGGATAGCTCATTGAAGCCCAGCGGGGTAGTGGGTGGTTCAAAGCAGGAGGCGATCTCGATGGCCGGGTCCACGCCAATGCTGATGCTGATGGGCAGATTCACGCCTTCCCGCTCCGCCTTTTCCCGAAATGCGTCCAGATGACGTACTCCCGGAGTGAAAAACATAGTCATCTCGTCCGCCGACTGCAGGCAGAGACGGTGAATCGTCACGTCCCCATCTCCCGTAACGGGATCGGAAGCGTAGCACATGCCCATGGTAATGTATGGGCCTGCATCCTCCTCCGTGTTCTGAGGCGCCGGAAGAATCTTTCTGATATCGAAGCCCTCATCCGACGCATAATGAATCTCCTCCTGGCACGGCACATCTCCGCTCTCCGTAAATTCCGGCATGACGGGATTCGCGGCCGCGTCCTTTAAAAGAAAGCCCAGCTTATCCGGCGGGCAGTCCAGCAGATACCCCACCCGTTTCCTGGAAGCCAGCAGGCCGATCAGCACCTGTTTGTCCGGAAATCCTTTGATATTGCGGAAAAGAAGCGCCGGTCCCTCCTTCGTCGGCCGCTTTACCGTACCGCCCGCACCGACATAGCGGTAAATTCCCGCAACTTCTGCGTAGGAATCTACCTCTGTATCGGTACAGGCGATCTGATTTTCATACTTTTTCAGTTCCTCCACCGCACTCCGTAAATCTTCAACCATTCTGATTTCCTCCTTTTTCTTCCTTCTGATCCTGCCTCAAACCGGCGGCAATCCGGTGAGCGCCTTCTTCGCACAGCGCAATGACGCCGGTGATCTGTTCCTTCGTTATTCCGTCCACATGGATGCCGGCCAGTACGGCCAGCCCCCCGGGAACCACGGATTCCAGTTCCCGGTAAATGAGTTCTGTCACCACGCCTTCCCTGTGGCCTTCTCTGGCATTTGACAGGCATTCATCTCTGTCACCGAAGGCAATGGCTCCAATGTGGCCCGTATCGCCGCCTGCTGCCAGCACCAGACAGTCGGTTCCCATCCGGAGCACCCGAAACTGCACAGAGACGCCGTGACCTGTCATGGTAAAATCCATCAGTTCCTCAAACATGGTCCCGCACCTTCTCTCCCCATCGTTTTGCACCTTCCCATGGAATCCGGAACTGGTCCAGAATCTTCATAATCTGGTGATTTACAATGTCCTCCACGGTCTCCGGGTGGTTGTAAAATGCCGGCATGGGAGGCACTATGACAGCGCCCATCTGCGAAAGTTCATACAGATGTTTTAAATGAATGGTGTTAAGCGGCGTCTCCCGGGGACAGACCACCAGACGGCGCCGCTCCTTCAGGGCGACATCACAGACACGAGTGATCAAATTGTCCGCGTATCCATTCGCAATTCCCGACAGCGTCTTCATGCTGCACGGCAGGACAACCACGCCATCCACCGGACAGGAGCCGCTGGAGATACAGGCCGCCAAGTCGCGGTTATCGTAGCAGTGGTCTGCCAGAGAAAGAATCTCCTCTTTCGTATACTCTGTTTCAATCTCCAGATTGATCCAGGCGTAATCACTGAATATTACATGGGTTACAACTTCTTTCCTCTCCTTTAAGGCCTCCAGAAGCTTTACTGCGTATATCGTTCCGCTGGCCCCGGTTACACCGATGATCAGATCCATGAAAACTCCTCCTTTTTGCCGTTCCTGTTGTCGTATAGAAGCCCGCTGGCCGGAACGGCACTTTCGTTTCTCCTCAACTGTACCGGAAACCGCCTGTACAATCAATTCCTTTTGTGGTATCATTGTTTCCATAACCGAATGAATGAACGGAGGCGGAATATGACATTTGATCAACTGCAGTACTTTGTGGCGGTCGTGGAAAGCTCCACTTTTTTTGACGCGGCGGAAAGCCTTCATATCGCTCAGTCCACCCTGTCCAAACAGATACGGAATCTGGAACTGGAGCTGGATGTCCAGCTGTTTGACAGAAGCCGCCGCCACGCATCTTTAACGGAGGCCGGACGCGCCCTCTATCCAGATGCGGTTAAGCTTTTGAAGGGTATTCAGGGAATGAAGCAGCATCTTGCTCCATATCAGGACAGCCGGAAATCCATCATACATTTAGGAGTCCTTCCTATTCTGCATCAGTACCGCTTAAATCCCATTTTAAAGCAGTTTACCGAGTCTCATCCGGAGATTTCCCTCTTGATTGACGAGGTGGAGGATGAACCGCTGCGGCAGGGCTTCCGCCATGGCAGCTACGATCTGGTCATCGGCCGTCCGGAGCTGCTTACCGGCATTCAGAGCACATGCCATCTGCTGGCCCGTGACCGGCTGGTGCTTCTGACCCCCACAGACCATCCGCTGGCGGGCCGGGCAGCCGTTCCACTGGAAGAACTGTCCGGAGAATCGTTTATTCTGATGCATCCCGACAGCAGCATCCATCGTCTGTGTCTCACGGCATGTCAAAAAAAAGGATTCCAGCCCGCTGTCACCCGGACAGCCAAGATAGAATCCATTGTCAGCGCCGTCGCCGCCGGAGAGGCGGTAAGCCTGCTTCCTTACAGTAATTTAGATGTATTCCGCCATGAAAATGTCGTAGTGATACCGTTACAGGAACCCGTCGCCGCCAATGTCGTCCTGGCCTGCCTGTCTCCGAAAAAGCTCTCACGCTGCAGCCGGACTCTCTGGAAATACTTATCCACGTAAACCGTTTTAACGAAAAAAGAAGCTGTGCAGAATTCGCTCTGCGCAGCTTCGTCTCTCTTTATATTACGTTCTTACCGGTTTTCTTCCATCGACACGCCGGCGATCTTGATGTTCACATCCAGCACGGTAAGTCCCGTCATGTTCTCAATCGCACTCTTTACCTTGTCCTGCACTTTTTCACAGACTTCCGGAATGCTGAAGCCGTACTTGATGTTTAAGGATAAGTCTACGGATACGTGCTCTTCCGTTACTTCGACCTTTACGCCCTTGGATAAATTCTTCATCCCCAGCTTCCCAACCAGTTCGTTGGTAATGTTGCCTGCCATCGAATCCACACCGTCTACTTCCGTCGCCGCAAGGCCGGCAATGATGGCTACCACTTCATCTGCAATCTGTACTTCGCCGATTTTATCTTTTTCATATACTTTATGAGTATTTCTGTTCTCTGTCTCTGCCACAATGATTCCCTCCTGTTTTCAATTCTTTCCACTACCTGGCTTATAGACTATTATAGCAAAGACAGCCACAGTTTGCAAAACATTTTTCTATTCCTGTCCCAGAATCCCCGCTTCTAAGTCACTTAACATCACATCGGCAGCGGTGATTCCGCCTTCCGCCAGATACCATACGGTTGGCGTCAGGTAGACAATACGGCCGTTTTTGTATGCATCTGTTTTCTTTACCAGTTCGTTATCCATCACTTCTCCCGCCAGCTTCGCGCCTTCCGTGTTGATTGCGGAATCACGGTCCAGGACAAAGATATAATCCGGGTTTAAGGAAACGAGAAGTTCGAAGGAGGATTCATTGCCGTGTGTGGAGTCCACATCATTGGCCAGATTGGTGAATCCAACTTCATTGCCGATCAGGGAGCAGCGGCTTCCGTCACCAAGCGTGTTGAAATTGCTGCTGGTCACCATTCCGATCACTGCGGTCTTTCCCTCTGCCGCCTGACGAAGCGTCTCCACACGGGCGTCGATTCCGGCCAGTTCCTCAGCCGCCTTTTCTTCCTCCCCGAAGATGGACGCAATCATGGACGCGTTGTTTTTCACACTCTGAATCACGCCCTCCTCATAGTCCACAGCCGTGTAAACGACGGGAGCAATTTTAGACAGTTCGTCATACTGCGCGCTTAAGCGGCCGCCGATAAAGATCACATCCGGTTCACTGGCCATGAGCGCCTCCATATCCACTTCCTTTAAAGTACCGAGATTTACAATGGCGTCGTTGTTGTTATACTCCATCAGATAATCGATTTTGGAGGATTTCGGCATTCCCACAATCTGACTGCCCAGTCCCCAGTTGTCCATCATGTCAAGCACCGCCATGTCCAGAATGGCAACGCGCTCCGGATTATAAGGAACCTCCAGTTCCACCTTCTCTCCGTTTCCATTCAGGGTCGTTACGGTGACGGATTCCGGTGTTTCCGAAGCCTGAGTAGTTTCATTCCGGCTCTCAGCCAGGACAGATTCGGCTTCAGCGGAAACTGTCGCTTCGCCGGACTGTCCGTCTGTTGTTTTTGACTGTCCGGTCCCCTGCCCGCAGGCTGTCATAGAAAGGGCTGCTGCCATTGCAAGTGTCAGTAAAGTCATTTTTTTCATAATCAGTATCTCCTTTTTCATCTGAATTATTTATAATCAGCATGGTGAATCAGCATCCGTTACTGACGCAGTTTCGTGTCAGTACACTAGTAATAGATCGATAACGGTTTCCCTTCGATTTGCAGAATCTCAAAATCTACGCGGTATATTTCGGAAAGATTTTCCTTTGTCATCACTTCCTCCACCGTCCCGAATTTTGAGATTTTTCCATCTACAAATGCGCAGATATAGTCAGAGTAAAATGCTGCGTAATTGATCTCGTGCAGGACGAGAATCACGGTTTTTCCCAACTCATCACACAGTCTGCGGACGATTTTCATCATATTGGTGGCGTGGTAAATGTCCAGGTTGTTAGTCGGCTCGTCAAGCAGGATGTATTCCGTGTCCTGCGCAATGACCATGGCAATGTAAGCGCGCTGGCGCTGGCCGCCGGACAGTTCGTCGATAAACCGGTCCTCAAATTCCTCCAGTTCCATATAAGCAATGGCCTTATCGATGATTTCTTCAGCCTCCGCCGTAATCCGGCTGCCGCTGTATGGAAAACGGCCAAATGCCACCAGCTCCCGGACCGTCAGCTTCATTTGGACGTGGCTGCTCTGGGTCAGAATAGCCAGACGCTTCGCCAGATCCCGGCTCTTCCACCTGGAAATATCCTTTCCCTCGAAATCCACCGAGCCGTCATCCTGGGCGATCAGTCTGGAGATCATTCCCATGACCGTTGATTTTCCGGCTCCGTTGGGACCGATCAGCGAGATCACCTTTCCCGCCGGCAGTTCGAAGGAAACGCCATCCACCACGGTTTTTCCATTGTATTTTTTCAAAAGTTCTTTGACAAACATCGTTGTCACCTCCTTATGATGGTTATCCACGCCTACGCAGAACGGCTCGTTCGCAGCAGCAGATAGAGAAAGTAAATTCCGCCTCCCACAGTAATAAACACACTGACAGGAACGCTGTAAGTAAATATCTGCTCTGTAATCAGCTGGCCGCCTGCCAGTATCACCATTCCGATCAGCGCTGATCCGGCTATCAAATAGCTGTGGCGGAACGTTTTAAACAGCTGCCTTGACAAATTGGCGATAATCAGGCCCAGGAATGAGATCGGCCCGACCATGGCCGTCGCTATGGCGATAAACAGAGTCACCCCCAGAAGCAGTCTGCGCACGGTGCGGTCATAGTCCACCCCCAGATTAATCGCCTGCGCCTTTCCCAGTGTAATGACATCCAACAGCGCCAGTTCCCGGCGGAGGGCAAGGAGCAGAACTGCGATCAGAACCAGGGAAAAGAAAATAATTTCCGTATTTACATTGGTGAAGCTGGCGACCAGCGATGCCAGAAGGCTGTCGTACTCGTTGGGGTCCATGATACGCGTCAGCGTCGTCTGCATGCTGGTAAAAAAGGTGGACAGCACCGTTCCGGCCAGCAGAACATACAGTACATTATGGCTTGTCTTTTTAAATAAGTAACTGTAAATAACGGTGGCGATGATCGCCATAAGCACCAGATCCACCGCAAACGAAAGATTGGTATTGCGGGCCAGCAGACTGGTGGATCCGAAGAAAAACACCACCGCCGTATGAATCAGCGTATAGAGGGAGTTCATCCCCAGAAGGCACGGTGTCACAATGGTATTGTTGATCACCGACTGGAAGATGACGGAAGCCCCTCCGATGCAGAACGCCGTAATCAGCATGACCGCCAGCTTTGGAATCCGCAGGCTCATGGCGTAGCTGAAATATTTCATATTCACATTCAGAAAGAGATAGAGTACGGCGGCCGCTGCTGCCAGCAGTGAAAGCATCACCAGCTTCTTTCCGTTGATGCTTCCTGTCTTTTTCCTCCTGCTTCCTGTCTCCTGTTTCATGCTTCTGTTCCTCCAGTCTGCGGCGAGGGTACTGCCGCGGCTCTCTTTTTCCCGAAGGGGAGGGAAATGCTTTTCCGTCCGTGGTTTAAGCGGTAGATCAGCATACCCACAAAAACTGCGCTTCCGATGACGCCGATGATTAATTCAATGGGCAGCTCATAGGGCGCGATCACGGTCCGGCCGATCATGTCGCAGACCAGGACAAACAGCGCTCCAAACAGGGCGGTATCCAGCAGAGTTCCCCGTATCCGGTCGCCTTTAAACATGGCCACCAGGTTGGGAACGATCAGTCCGATGTAAGAGACGCTGCCGACAACGACCACGATGCTGGCCGTAATCATGGCGGCGATGCTCAGTCCCAGGAAAAGCACGACATTGTAGTTGACACCCAGATTTTTTGAGAAATTCTTCCCCATTCCCACAATATTGAAATGATTGGCAAACAAAAATGCCAGAAGCACCAGCGGAAGCGTTAAATACACCAGTTCGTAGCGCCCTCTGATCACCAGGGAAAAATGTCCCACCAGCCAGGACGAAAGAGCCTGGGTCATGTCGTATTTGTAGGCCAGATAGCTGGTCACGCCTCCGATCACGTTGCCGAACATGATTCCCACCAGCGGAACCATGACCACGTCCTTAAACTGGATTCTCTGAATGAAACAGACGAAGATCCATGTCCCCGCGATGGCCGCAGCAAAAGCGAAGACGGCCCGTCCCCACAGGGAAGATGACGGCATAAACAGCAGCGCCAGTAAAATACCGAACTGCGCCGACGAAATCGTCGCGCCCGTGGTTGGGGAGACGAATTTATTCATGCAGAGCTGCTGCATGATCAGACCGGAAATACTCATACCGACTCCGGTACAGAGAATTGCCAGAAGACGGGGCAGCCGGGATATAAACAGAATTTCCATCTGCTCAAAATCCCCCCGCAGCACACCTTCCGGGCTGAGTTCCATAACGCCCAGAAACAGTGATACCACCGACAGCACGGCCAGTAATACGGCCAGAAGGATGGTTAGAGTCTTTGGTTTTATTTTAGGTTCCTCCTCTCAAGCTATGTACAGGCTTTAGTTAGTTTGTACTAACTAAAGTGGTAAAAAAATACAACACGCAGGATATCCCATCACATGCATACTGGACTACTATGATTCTCACACCGCGCGCTGCCTGATTATCATAACACAGAGAGTTAGTCATGGGCAACTCCATAAAATGCACAAACTTTTCTCAATAACAGAAGGAAAAAACGGCGATTTCTGGTAATGGAAATCGCCGGAAATAAAGAGCAGGGATGCGAAAAGCCATTTGCAGCTTTTCGCATCCCTGTCTGCTCATTCCGTTTATTCCCTTCTATTCTTCCAGCTTCATCAGGGTAATCACGATGTTCTCCGCACCCACTTCTGTTTTGCGCTTTACGATGTCCTCAATCTGGGCTCGCTGAGGATCGGTAATGCTGGAGGCGTTGATAACGACATCGACCTTTCCGCTGGTAATGCTGACAACCGGATCGGAGAAGCCCTTGGCCATCAGAAGAGTCTCCGCGGCGTTCTCTTTTTCGGAAATTGCAGTCATGTCGATCATTTCCTGAATCGCTTCCTGTTTGGCTGCCTCTTCGATGTTCTCATTGTTGATCAGATTCATCAGGGTCTCTTTGTTCTTGGCACGGACCTGTTCTCTGCTCAGCTGAACGTTCGCTATGTAATCTGACACATTCATACCACTGGTTAAGACTGCTTCCCCCGGATTTTCCAGACCGGTTTCCGTGTCACTGGACGCTGCGTCATTCGCTGCCAGCTGTCCGCCTTCTGCCGCCGAATTGTCGGCTGCATTGGCCGTGTCCGCGGCTGCATCTCCCGCCACGCCTTCCTGATTGCTGGCCGCCGCGCTGCCGGAGCCGTCTGTATCCTGAGCGGCCAGGCTTTCATCACTCGGATCATTGTCAAGGCTTGCAATCTCCTGGTAATTGCCGGGATCGCCTGTCAGCGCCTGGTTCTCGGCCAGAATGTCCTCATCGGATATATCTGTCACACCGGCCTCATACACGTCGGTTCCCGACGCCATTTCCTGTTTTCCTGCGTAGTTTAGATATCCGGCAGCCGCGATCATGACCGCCAGCGTTGTGATGATAATCTGATTTCTTCTGAACAGTTTTTTCATATTCATTTTCTTTGGGGTTCCCGGGACTTTAGATTCTCTGATATCTTTTAAGCTTCTCATTCCTAACACTCCTTTTTTATTCCACCCTCTTTAATACTTTTATTTTATGTGGCGGCAAGTCAAATAATGCTTCCATCGCGCCTGAAATTTCAGCTTTTACAGTTGGACTGCCTCCGCCCTGGGCGCTGATGATGATTCCTTCTATTTCAGGGCGGATTTCTTTCTCCACGATCGGCGCCGTGTTTTCCCCGGATCCGGTCAAAATTGTACTTTCCTGCTGTTCTGCGCTGCTGCTCTTCCTCGTTCCGCCGCCGCTGTCCTGTTCCTCCGTGCTGGAGCTGCTGGTATTTTTATCTACACGCAGCACCTTCTCCTCAGAAGATTTGAGCACGATCATGACATCAACAGTTCCGACGCCATCCACCGTCTTTAAAATCTGCTTTACCCGCTGTTCCAGCTGCTGTTCATAGGTACGGTCCGCATTTGCGGCCGCGGCCACCGGTTCTCCCGCCTCTGTCACCAGACCTTCCTGTAAGACAGCTTCCGTTCCCGAAGCGGCGTCTTTCATCATCTTCTTTTCCGTCTCCGGACCGGATGGAATCGTGAGGACCAGGAGCAGAAGTCCTGCCGCCAGCAGAATCAGCCATTTATCCTTACCCAATTTCCAGTTGAATTTCAATGTCCTGTTCCTCCAAATCATAATATTCTGAAATGCGCCGTCTTAAACCTGCCAGAGCAGAATTTTCTTCCTGCCGGTGATCCGGCTGCCCCGCCGCTGCGCCGGCCGGTTTCGTTATCTCTCCGGCGGACGTTCCTGTTTCTGCACCGGCTGCGGCCGGATTTCTTTCTCCGGCTTTCTCCGACACCTCTGTGCTCCCGCCGCCGAGTTCCACGCGGATCCGTTCCACAGGTTCCACTGATTCAACCGGCCTGATTTTGGTATTGTTCCCCTGATCCGTCTGTCCTGGGCTGTCCGGAGCAAGGCGGAGGCTGACGGATACCACGTGACCGAACCTCGCATTCTTTTCATCCCCGTCAATGAGAGCCTTCGCCTTCACACAGACAAATCCCGACGATTCTGCCATGGTACGCAGGTCATGCTCCACCGCCTCCTCGTACTGGCTCACCATACTCTTTAAACGAACGCTTTCCATATCTGAGATCTGGGCCGAAAGCTCCGACGCCTCTTTCTGAAAGCTGATGGCTTCGAAGTAATAGGCCAGTTTGTCATCCAGCCGGAGTCCCCCCGTAAACGGCTTTAAGACCAGCAGAATGAGCACCATGCCCGCAAACAGCCGGAAATATTTTTCATACTTCTTATCGGGAAGAAGATTGGTTACCACTGTCATAAAAATCAGATAGTACGTGATATTTCTGATCCACTCATAGATACCTTCCATGTCAATCACCCTGCGTAATACGTTACATTTGTGGAGGCGCATACCACTGCGACAGTCACTACGAACAGCACAATGGCGGAGGCCGCAATGGACAGCAGAATTTTATGCCCTCGGGCCATGTCCGAGATGCAGGATACAATCCGTTTATCGCATACCGGCTGCAGGACAGCTGCCACGCACTGATACAGAATCATGAGAATCACCAGCTTCAGCATGGGAATCAGCGTGATAATCACCAGAACCACCACCCCGGCGGCACCCATGGTATTCTTTACAAGGACGCCTGAACCAATCACCATCTGCGTCACGGCGCTGGCCCCCTGCCCCACCCCCGGTATGATTCCGATCAGTTTCTGAACCGCTCCCGTTTTCATGGAATCCACGTAGGGGAGCACCAGCCCCTGAATGAGGTGAAATCCCAGAACAATACCGACCATTGTCTTTAGGCTCCAGGTGATCACATCATTTAAGAGATCCGTCAGCTTCGACAGGATGTCCTCCTTTGCAATATGGCCTGCCATGACGAGAAGCGCGTAGACCTTCACCATGGGCAGAAGAACCGAGCCGGTAATGGTCTGAGCCACCGTGATGGCAAACAGCGTAAATTCATAGGAAGCGACTGCCGATACGCTTCCCCCCGCGAATGCCGCCGCCAGAAAATACGCCGGCATCAGCGCCTTCATAAATCCCAGAATCTGATTCACCACACTGCCTGCGATGGTAATACTCGTAAAAAAACTGGCTGCCAAATAGGTAAACAGCAGCAGATAGGTGACGAAAAAGCCTGTCTCCGATATCTGGCTTCCTGTAAAAACATTGGAAAAATTGCTAAACACGGCGCCGATAATTCCAAGAATAATAATCTGCCCCATCATATGGCTGTTGTTTCTGACTTCCGAAAACAGTGCGTCACGAATGCTCGTACCGATCTGCCCCATCACATCTCCCAGTCTGCCCGCCATGATGTCCTTCATCATTTGTTTAAATGACAGGTTCCAGCCGCTCGTTCCCTGTGCATTAATATAATCCTGGATTTCCGACAGATCATACTGTTCCAGATCCATGGAGACCTCTTTTGTCTCCGCTTCATCCACCGTCTTCCCGGAATCGACCGGAGATTGTCCACCATGCTCTGCCGCAAAGCTTAAGAAGCCAGCGCACAGTCTGCCTTCGGAGAACACGCCCCCGGTTCCGGCCAGAAGGAGTGCCAGTACCAGTAAAACAGCTGTTTTTAACAGACGCCCCTTCATGACAGAAATACCTGCAGTGTCTCGATGAGGGCCAGAAGAATCGGCATGCTGACGGCAAGCACCGACAGTTTACCAAAGATTTCGATCTGTGTTCCCACAGCGCCGTACCCGGCATCTTTGCAGATTCCGGCGGCAAATTCTGCCACATAGGTGATCCCGATCATTTTAATCAGGGTGGATAAGTACACACTGTTGATCTTAATATAAGACTGAACCTGTTTGATGGTATCCAGAATTGTAGTCAGCTTTCCGACTCCGTAAAAAAAGATGAAAAATCCGGCTGCCATCACCAGATAGATACCGTACTCTCCCTTCATTCCCTTCAGTGCAACAGCCAGAAGGACTGCTGTGATTCCGACTACGGCTATGGTCACTACCGTCATATTCTCACTACCCCTACAATGCAAACAGATTTTTAATGGTTTCAAACAGTTGATAAATGTAAGGCACCAGCCAGAACAGCACCAGGATTAAACCCGCGAGACTCGTTAAAAATGCCTGTTCTTCCCGCCCGCTGTGCTTAAGTACCTGGCAGATGACGGAAACCAGGATTCCAACCGCCGCTATTTTGAATATCAGATTGACCCCCATGCTATCCTCCTTATACACACTTGTTTCGTCCGCATCCGGACTGCCGGCCCGCATACGCTTCCGCCGTCCGGCGTATTAATACATCATAATCGTTAAGAAGATTCCGCCCATAATACCAAGGCTGGTATAGAGACGGCTTCGCTCCTGCTTATGCTCCCTTAAATATCCGATGGTTAAATCCAGCTGTTCCAGATAGAGAAGAATCGTCCGCTCCTGCATTTCCAAGTCTAAGTAACCCAGGTGCTCCCCCAGTCCTTTTAAGCTCTGCCTGTCCTCTTTGGAGAGGCAGAAGGCTTTTGGAAGCTTCTCGATCTCCTCCTGCCAGATATCGTAAAATGGTTCCCCCCGCTGTCCCTCCATCCGCCCAGCCACCCGGACAAACAGATCGCCGATCTCGCCTCCGCCCTTCTTCCCCGTCCGCTCGAAGCTTTCGGGGAGTGCAGAGCGGGCGTATACGATCTCTCCCTTCAGCAGGAAGATCATTTTTCTCAAGTGTTCCATGGTTTTTAGCCGTTCTCCCCACTGCCCCGCCAGGAAGAATCCCATACCGGAGCAGGAAACCACGACAAGAACGGCTCCCAGCAGTCTGATTCCCGTGTTAACCATATGCCATGCACTCCTCGCTGTTCCATCTCTTTCCCATACGGTGAACCTCCGCCTTATAGAGCTGGGTTCCGCGGGAATCGTAGATCTGATCGATATTTCCGATCTTTCCTTTATTATTCAGCACAATATACCGCTCGAAAATCCGCTCCTCCACCAGCCTTCTGAGCACCGGCTTCTGTTTCAGATCATCGATGGAGCTTCCGTGCACTGTGGCAATCAGCTTGCATCCGCAGTTCATTACGTATTCCACGGCCTCCAAATCTTCCCTGCTGCCTATTTCATCAACGGCAATGACCCGGGGGGACATGGTCCGGATCAGCATCATCATGCCCCGGGCCTTTGGACAGCAGTCGAGAATGTCGGTGCGGATCCCCAGCTCATTCTGAGGAATCCCCTGATAACAGGCGCCGATCTCCGACCGTTCGTCCACCACCCCTACCGTCATGCCCGGATGAGCCTCCGTCCCATTGGAAATCTGCCGGATCAGATCGCGAAGCAGCGTCGTTTTACCGCACCGGGGCGGGGAAATAATCAGGGTGTGCAGAATCTCTTCACTGTCGTAGAGATACGGCAGCACCGGGGAAGCACAGCCCTTCACCTGGTGGGACAATCTTACATTAATAAAGGATATAAACTTCATCGTCTTAATTCCCGACTCATCCAGAATCGTTTTTCCTGCCACGCCGATACGGTGTCCTCCCTGGATGGTAAGAAATCCCTGTTTCATCTCTTCCTCAAACGCATACAGGGAATAATTGCTCATGTATTCCATGGTTTCCTTTAACTCGTTCCGGCTCACTAAGTAGGCGTCCCGGCAGTCCCGGCTCAGCTGGCCCAAGCGGCTTATGTAGTATTCCTCGTTCTTGTAAACCATTAAAAGCGGTGCTGCAACCCGCAGGCGAATCTCCTGCACTTCGTCAAAGCTTACGGCAACCCGGGTCAGAATCTCTCTTATATTCTTCGAAAAGATCTTTATGAGCTCGTCTTTTTTCTCCACCTTCATCCCTCCTCTTACCTCAATATATGTGAAGGGGGACAAATTATGACGGAGAATTATTTTCATTTTTCAGAGGTATATGGTATGATAGCTGTATGGAATACCGTAAACAGGAACCATCGATGTCACTGAGCCGAAGTGATTCGGTTCAGCACAGCGGAAAGGAACATATATGAAGAATAAGCTGCTGCCCGGCCTTATAATCGCCCTGGGCCTTTTAACCTCCGCATGCCATACAGACAGCGGTTTTGACGCCCCTGCTGAGTCCTTTCAGAAGGAGAGCCAGGCGGAAACCGTGTCTCCGGCTGAGGAAAAACCCGCTGCAAAAGATCAGAGCTCTGATCCGGCAGATCATGTTTCCATCGGGACTGAGGAAACGAAAGATACAGAAACCGCTTTCCATACTTTTTCTGTTAAAGCATTGAATCATTTAAACGCTGACCCCAGCCTGATCTACAACCGGTATGTCAAGGCCGGCGACATAAGGACTGCCATATCCTTTTCACTGGCACAGGATTGGAAAGAGTCTGACAGTCTGACCTGTCATTTCCAGACTCAGGATAGTCAATATGAAAGCAGTTGGAACGGAACCGCCGACGCGGTAATTAATACAGAGAGCGGGACAATAACGTACAAGCTCATACCGGAATTCTTTGGAACGAATCAGAAAAACGGGACATGTGAAATCACCTTTCATTTAGACGAAACAGTGCCTTATATTGCAGTTGAGGGGGATCCCCGTCTGGAAGGAGAGTACTATTCATTTCAGGATTCCTTCAGCCGTCCGGATGAATTCACCCGCTATCTGGGAAAAGCTGATCTGTATCTATACCCAACCGAAGACCTTAAGCTGCTCAGAAATGAAATTTATGCGGCTCATGGACGGAAATTTGATACGGAGAGCCTCAATCAGTATTTTTCCGCTCAAGCGTGGTATCGCGGACTTCTGGAACCGAACGCATTTTCAGATGCCGTGCTCTCTGACATTGAAAAGAAGAATATTACGCTGATCCGGGAATTGGAAGAGATTCCTTACAATGAAAGGAACACGATAGATGGCATTCAATATGGCGATGAGTGGGACCGGCTTCCGGTGGCACCATATCTTTCTTATTTGCATCCGGGCCATGAAACCGGGCTGTCTGCCGACTTATCAAAGGCTGAGGATATGGGCGTATATTACTGCGCCCCCGGTTCCATCTCCATTCCCGCTTCCATCACACAGGAGCAATTTTCCCAGGTCCAAAACGGCGGGGAAGTCGAACTCGTTCTAAATGCACTGACTGGCAAAAGCAGGATGCTATCCCTGAATCCCAACGCCGGGCCCAGCGGTTCAAACGGCTATTTGACGTATGACAAAGGTATGGATCCCTCCACTTACGGCAATGAGGCGGCGATCACCGCGGATTTAGAGAACGGAACGTATACCCTGTGGGAGGACAGTGACGATACGATTATGAAAACGGTCTATGAGGGCAATATTTATATCCTCAAAGGCGCCGTCACAGGCACCTATACCAACCTTGCGGAAGCATCTAAAACTCAGAAGAAAATATACGCCGGAGAACCGGTTGAAGAAGGCAAAGAGGAGGCTTCGGCTGAATATACCGTATACGGTAATGATCTTTACTATAATGAGAAAGGGTATTTTACAGCATTTTATTATCTTGGTGATTAGGTAGAAAAAGGAAATTGGATAAAAAAAGGACCTTCGGATATGGTGATCTGAAGGTCCTTTTTTGTGGAAATCAAAGTGTTTGTGGGACATTTTTTTACAGATTGGTTGACATTAGTATGATTTTCCATATGGTTTCAATCTACATCTCCCGCAGGAGATGACTCCGTGAACCCCGAGGCGTCCGACTTCGCCCGGATAATTTCAATCCACATCTCCCGCAGGAGATGACTCTTCCATTATATTGCTTCCATTCGCAGATACATAATTTCAATCCACATCTCCCGCAGGAGATGACTCAAATAAGTCAACAGGCAAGATTGACTTTTCACAATTTCAATCCACATCTCCCGCAGGAGATGACTCAGCAGGGGGAAGCGGCATGGACAACGGTCACACGATTTCAATCCACATCTCCCGCAGGAGATGACTCGACATATTCACCCGCCGGAAGTTGCGCATGGAGCAATTTCAATCCACATCTCCCGCAGGAGATGACTCGATATATCTGCATATTATGAAGGGCCATATAAAATTTCAATCCACATCTCCCGCAGGAGATGACTCAATGTAGTCCTGCTGATTGGCTATGGAGAACAGGTATTTCAATCCACATCTCCCGCAGGAGATGACTCACAACCCCATACAAACCATAGTCAATATTCAGGTATTTCAATCCACATCTCCCGCAGGAGATGACTCGCTATGGACGGACTCCACGGCGTTTCCTTTGCAGATTTCAATCCACATCTCCCGCAGGAGATGACTCGGGATTATGTGTACTGTGTACGAGAGAAGTATTAATTTCAATCCACATCTCCCGCAGGAGATGACTCTGCCTTGCATAGTGACTGCAAAAACTTAATATCGATTTCAATCCACATCTCCCGCAGGAGATGACTCGAAATAAATTTCTTTATAAAAAATGCCTTAGATATTTCAATCCACATCTCCCGCAGGAGATGACTCAGCAATTTTCCCCAATCTCCCTCCCCAACTCCCCTCACATCCTTAACTATATTGTACAACAATCCCTTTAAAAATCAATCATCAACTCCATATTCCCCCCATTTTCCCCCCAATTTCCAGTGCGAACCTCCCAGTAATTCTATGTTCACTTAAGGTTCGCACCAGCTACCGCCCCGTGCAGCCACTCCTCACAGCTAATTTTCTTCTCAGTCTTTCACAAGCACCTTCACAATCTCCGAAATGTACATTGTATGATAATCTTTATCCGGATACCATTTCTCATCATTTTCCTTATCCAGGAAATTATCACCGGGCATTGGATCACAGTATAGCTTCCGGCAGACAAAAATCATATTTGCTTCTTCAAAGGCCGTAGTACCATCAATAAAATAAGGGGTCAGCCCGGCTTCTGCCGCCTTATCGCAGTCACGTCCGGACCGTGTTCCGCAGATGTTCAGTGCTTTTTTATACTCCTTGTCATAAAAAGACACTGTAAAATACTCATTTGCATCCACAAATTCTTTCGTATAACGCTGCGGCCGGATATAGGTCGTAACGACATTTTTATTCCACATAATACCCACTCCGCCCCAACTGGCTGTCATCGTGTTAAATTTCTTCTCGTCACCTGCCGTAATCAGCATCCACTCCGTACCAATCTTTGTAAAAGGATTGAAATTCAGTTCTTCCATTTTCACTTCTTTAAAACTCATATGATGATTCTCCTTTTCTCACACCTGCACTCATGATACAGTTACTTTAGCGGCGCAGCAGTCATTGTCTAAGGGCGCCTGCTGTACCGCAATCGTCGCCGCGCCTCTCTCCGAAAACGGAAAAGCGGTCTTCAGCCAACTCTAAACCGCGGTCTTTTCCATTTCCCATACTTCCATTTTACTATTTTCCCCATCAAAAGCAACCTCCATTTTCTCTGCTGCAAAAAAAACGGCTCTTTCCGGTGCCAAAATATCAAAGCAGAATCTCCGATCCCCTGTATCCCTATATAATGCGTCAAAAAGCCGCTGTGTTCATCACATCTTCCATGCTCCGAACACAGCGGCCCCAGCTGCCCTCATCTCTTATTCCATCCGAATCCTGACACCTGTCTCATAAATACTATTTTCCAGTAGCACGCGGACTGTCACCTCACCGCTCAACCCGGATTTATTGACGTAAACATCCACATTTCTGGGATCATTCTTCAGAAATGTTCCGACACACATAGCTTCAAAATTCTTTGCCGCCGACGTATTGATATAATACCGGTGTACCACGCCGTTCTCCTCTTCCAACAGGAGCATGGCAAGTTCCCCCTTTTCGAACGTAGCATTAAACAGGATGCGATCCTCCTCTTCCGTAACGGAAGCATTGTAATGCTCCGGTATCAGTTCACCCGTGGAAACGGCTGGAATCTCCGTCTCAAATTCTCCCGTCCTGTTCATGGAACCAAGTGTTTCCCCTACTCCCAGTTCTGCAGTTTCATTGGCATAATACATTGGAAGTTTCTCAGCACGAAATACGTTGGAAGGCACATGCAGTTCATAAACCACCTCGTCCCCGACCAGTTCGCAGGTGATAGAATTAAGTTCACACCCTTCCCCTGTTCCATCCATGCTCCCAAGCCCCTCCAGCGGTTCTCCGTTTTTATAGGCAATCCCTCCGGAATGGACCATATAGCGGCCTTCGTCATAATATTCCACATTACAGATATATGGAGAAAAGAAATCCGCGCCGCGTTCCTTTCCATACTGCCACACCTGCCGGATCGTCCTTTCTTCTCTGTCAATATGGTAGCGCACACCTCTGGAATAGCTGTCTTTCGCCCTGCTGTAGCTGTCCTTTCTTTTGGAGCGGTAATGACCGTTATCAAACATCATAATGTCTCCATCCGGGCATACCACCACGCCGTGCTGCTCATAGGACCATTCAAACGGATCCCCCACAGGCCGGAAAAAATAGTTTTCCACATATTCTTTCGGCCAGCCTTCCGGATCCCCCAGAATCCAGTTGAGGGCTCCTGTTTGAAAGTCAATATTAATCACCGCATCCTGATGCCGGCCGGAAAGTGTGATGGAATCCGTCTTCTTATCGTACCACACTGCATTGTTATGGAACCAGTCATGGGCCGATGCAGATCCGGAATACGTCGTCGGACAGTTGTAAGGCAGAATCTCCCTGTAGTCCCAGGTTCTCACAATTTCTCCTGTCTGACGGTCGACGAGAACCAGAACATCTTCCACGGTATCCCGGTCCGGAATCTGGGACAGCATCAGGATATTACCATCTTCCATCTCAAAGGTATCATGGTGGTAACCGCCCGGCAGCCGGTATTCCCTGTATATTTTTCCGTGAACTCCCATTTCATACACACCGCTCACATAATACGGCAGCTTAATCAGCCGGTCTGTCCCCACCAGAAGGCGGCCGTTTGCAAGCCTTTTTAAATCAAAGCAGACGTTTACCGTTAAATACCATCTGACATCACCGCAGTAGTCACAGGCCAAAGCATCCGCCTTGGAGGTCTGTGTCAGAAAGATCACGTTATCTCCCATGTGTTCCCGGCTGCCCTTACAGAATGTGGGGACTGGTACTTCAGGGGGCAAAGGCTCGGTCGTAATGATGACTTTCTCCCTTTCTCCGCCTGACAGCACGAGCTCTACCGTATTATCATAGTCCGCGTACAGGCCATACACCGGCAGAATATGAACGGTATCCGCCGGAAAGGTATGGCTGATATCGCCTTCCGGCTCCTTTCCCTTTACCGTCAGCGTGACTTCCTGCTTCACGGATGTCTTAAAAAGTATCATCGCCGTCAGCGGAGAGATCAAATAGGGGTTCCCTACTACCAGAGGGCTGGCTGCCGTATACTCTCCCGCCTCAAATATATCCAGAAATTTCTGTTCCGCTTCCGCCTGCTGTGTAATCAGGCTTTTTTTCTTCTCATATCGAATCATCTGCTATCCCTTTCTTCCCAGTTATCCCATGCATTTCTTCTTATACGCCGCCGCTGACTGTGCGGCCACCGCGCCATCCGAGCAGGCTGTCACGATCTGGCGGAGCAGTTTACTGTTGGCATCCCCTGCTCCGAAAATTCCAGGCACGGCCGTCTCCATCCGCTCGTTCGTCTCAATATAACCGTGTGATTCCAGAATACCAAGACCGGCAAATGATTCCGTTACCGGCTGAAGACCAATATACTCAAATGCGCCATCTCCGCGGACTGTGATTTCCTCCCCCGTTTTGCTGGAAACCGCGCGCAGGCCGGTAAATACCTCTCCAGGCAGAAATTCTTTGATGTCAAACCACTCGTATACCTCCACATTAGGCAACGCCTTCAGTTTATCGCAGGCTATGGGATCCGCCGTAAGATCAAGCATGGTCACTACCGTTACTCTTTCCGCCATTTCCGCCAGATAGATGGATTCTTCCACCGCGGAATTGCCGCCACCGATTACAATGACAGACTTATCTCTGTATTTGGCTCCATCACAGATGGCGCACCAGCTGATGGATTTCCCCGCAAAATCCAGTTCGTTCGGCACATGAAGCATGCGCGGTTTCGTCCCTGTAGCCAGAATTACAGCCAAAGCCCGGTACGATTTTCCTTCCCCGCATATCAATGTCTTTACGGTACCGCCGCCTTCTTCGCAGTCCTCTATCTCTATTTTTTCCACAGTAGCGTAATCGAATTCGATTCCAAGAGCCTGGGTATGCTCAAATACCTGCATTGCCAAATCTGCCCCGTTGACCGAGGCAAACCCCGGGTAGTTCTGGATTTCATATGTGTTGATGATCTGCCCTCCCGGTGCCAGTTTATCCAGCAAAAGGACGTCGAGATTCGCTCTCTTTGCATAAATTGCGGCCGTCATTCCGGCAGGCCCGCTGCCTGCTATGATCACATCATAAATTTTCATATTCTTCTCCTATCTCAAAAATCCAGTCATCATCCAGTATGGATAAATCAGTACCATCAGGAAGATAATGCTGAGTATCGTACGGACCGTACAGAATTTCATGGCCTTCTTCATATCGAAGACGTCATAGCTGAACAAAATCAGGAACAGGGCCCATTCATACGGGAAAAACAGCTGTTCTACGCCCCATACAAAGCTGAAGGTAGTTCCAATCACACTGAGTCCCAGCTTCGCCGCGATATCGATAAAGAGCGGTGAAAATGCCGCCATGCCAGCCAGAGGAGTCATCATCATATCCGTAATCACACCGGTCAGCCAGGCAAATACGATCAGTCCAAAATTCCCCACATTCTGGAGAATCGGCATCATCAGCTCGCTTACAAGCCCTGCCACGCCGACCGCATTGGACATGCTTCCGATCGCCATGGTTGCCGCCACAAAGAATACCATTGGAAAGTTTACCTGTTTCATGTCTTCGATATCTGCGACCTCCACACCCGGAAGAAAGCAGGCAATCACCGCCAGAATGAAAAGCCACCCGGCGTCAATCCCGGAAAATACCATTGCGATAACGAGAAGAATCAGGATTACTAAAAATTTGATTTCCTTTTTCGACATTTTGCCGAGAGATTCGTATTTTTCTTTAAAATACTCTTTTCCATCGATTGAAGCATCCTGTTTAAACAGAATTCGCACCATGAACAAAAGAACGATCAGCCACACAAGCATGACAGGAAAATTGCTGATGAAATACTGAATCCAGCTCACACTGTTTCCGGTTTCCTTTAAATAGGAGTTGACCAGCTGAAGATTTTCACTTGCAGATAAATACAGCCAGGATGGTGCAATTGCCGCCACGAAACCGGCAAACATGATGCCGGCCCCGGTATTGCTGTTTTTCGGTATTTTTAACGCGTTATAGATTCCAAAACACAGGGCACAATAGAGTGCGACACGGCCGGTCATGTTGGGGACCAGAAGCCCCACCACGATACCTGACAGCGTGATTCCCGTTATAATACCCTTATAGGAGCCACCCGATTTGACAATAAAAAAGTATGCGATCCGCTGCATCAGGCCGCTTTTCTCAAAGATTACGGACAGCGTCAGGCCGCCCAGAGACAGCCATACAACCGAACCGGTCCACGGTGATAGCACTACATTGGCCGGCGCCACTCCCCAGAGAATCGCGCCCACCGTTAAAAGCAGACCGGAAATATAAACCGGAAGCAGATTCATCGCCCAGGTCAGAATCGCCCATGAGGTACACACGAAAAATTTTCTCATTTCCGGCGAGACCGCTTCCGACTGTGGAACTGCAAAGTAAAGGATGCAGGGAACGCCGACGGCTATCCCCCATTTTATAAAAAATTTCAAATCAAACGCAGTCTTCTTATCTGCTGTAATCCCCTGATTGTCCATAGTTTTCCCCTTCCCCATTTCGATTCGGCTTGTGCCCTGCGGCAGAACAGCCCCAGGGCACAGGAGTCTTTATTTTTCAATGGCTTTAAATGCTTCTGTCTGTGCAGTCATTCCACGTTCTGATGCGAGACGCTCAATGGAAGAGGCACCGAAGAATCCGTCTATTTCCGGCACATGCTTAATCACGTAGGCAGCATCCTCCGGATCTGCGATCGGACCGCCATGGCAGATAACCATGATATCCTGGCATACTTCTCTTCCTGCCCGGATAATCTCCCGGATCTTTACGCAGCAGTCATCGAGCGTCAGCGCAGTCTCCGCGCCAATACTTCCCTTGGTGGTCAGTCCCATATGCGCAACCAGAATATCAGCGCCTGCTTCTGCCATGGCTTTTGCCTGCTCCGGATCAAAGACATATGGACAGGTGAGCATATCCAGTTTATGAGCTTCGCGGATCATATCAACCTCCAGTCCATATCCCATGCCCGTTTCCTCCAGATTTGCCCTGAATTTACCGTCGATTAATCCGACTGTGGGGAAATTCTGCACACCGTTAAAGCCCTGGTCTTTCAGCTGTTTTAAGAAGAGATCCATCACACGGAACGGGTCCGTACCGCAGACACCGGCCAGGACCGGAGTGTTCTTGACAACCGGAAGCACCTCCGCCCCCATTTCCTGTACGATCTTATTGGCATCGCCGTAAGCCAGCAGCCCTGACAGAGAACCCCGGCCTGCCATCCGGAAACGACCGGAATTATAGATAATCAGCATATCGGCTCCGCCCTTTTCACTGCATTTCGCCGTAATTCCGGTTCCTGCGCCAACGCCTACCAGGATTCTTCCCTCTTCCACCTCTCTGTGGAATTTTTCCATAATCTCGCTTCTTGTCATTCTGTTCATGTTTAAACCCTCCTGTTTTATTTGCTCTGGTACTGCATTGCACCATACAGTACTGGCTGTTATTTTGATTATCTTTCCATAAGTTCCATTAGTTTTTCAGCCGCGCATAAGGCAAACGCCTGATCATTGATGTTGTAATCCAGTTCCATAATCTCAACCGAATCCCGGTTTACCTCGTCACGCAGAGTCTGGAACAGCACCTGATCCTCCTCGGGACCGTAAAACGGCTGGCCCTCTGCGTCGATGGCCGATACTCCTTTCAGCGGCAGCAGCAGCACGGTCTTTCCGGAGGCCATATTCAGTTTTTCGGCCAGTTTCTCTCCGACTTCCCTGTTTTCGTCGGCCGTAGTCCTCATCAGAGTGACCGTCGGGTTATGTTTATAAAGGTTTCTTCCCGCAAATTTTTTCGGAACCGTGTCAAATGGGCCAAAATTCACCATATCCATAGCCCCTACCGAAACCACCTGAGGGATTTTGCTGCGGGCCGCTGCCTCACAGCGCCTCTGACCTGCCGCCAGAACTCCGCCAACCACCTCGTCACACCACTCTGTCGTGGTCAGATCGAGCACGCCTTTAAAGAATCCGGCTTCCGTCAGCGCCTCCATCGTTCTGCCTCCGGTTCCGGTGGCATGAAAGACAAGGACTTCATACCCCTGCGACTCCAGATACTCCTTGGCATATCCGACACAGGGCGTCGTAACACCAAACATGGTCGCCGCAACCAGCGGTTTATGATCCCCTGTATCCGGCTTTAATTCTTCCTTCAGTCCTACCATTCCGCCGACAGCAAGAACCGCATTCCTAAAAATAACCTTCGATATGGAATTCAGCCCTGCCACATCGACAATGGATGGCATCATCACAAGATCACTGGTACCCACATACTGTTCCACGTTGCCGGAAGCCATGGTTGAAACCATAACCTTGGGAACTCCGATGGGCAGAGCCCGCATGGCCGGAGTCACCATAGACGTCCCCCCGGAGCCTCCAAATGACAGAATACCGTCAAATCTGCCTTCCCTGTAAAGCTGCGGTACCAGAATCTCCATCCCCTTCGACAGCGCCTCTGTCGCCACAGCGCGGTCTTTTCGTTCCACAATGGCGTGAATATCGTATCCCGCCGCAGCTGCCACCTCCGCATTGGATACGTCCGGTGGAAATTCAGGTTCAAACACGCCGGTATGTATGGTAAATGCGTGCATCCCCAGTTCCTCGATCAGTCCCTTTACATAGAGATATTCCTTTCCTTTCGTATCAAAGGTTCCTGCGATTGCAATTGTTTTCATGTAAACCTCTCCTTCTCCCAGCAGAATACGGCCGTAATTCCGCTGTATATCTATCCCCTTTTTTACTTCCCTGCTACAAATATATTGTACTCTACCCTCTCACATGATGAAATGTTGTCAAATTAGCTTCTTTTGTGTTTATATTTTTATATCATATTGTTTTTATTAACAAACCTTGTGTTTATATTAGATTTTGAATGTAAGCGTAACAGTTCAGACGGATTCATTTTGGGATTGACATTCCGCCCGAAACCTGCTATGATAGGCCGCGTAGTCGGAGGGCAGATTGTTCAGAAAGACAATTGGCCGGATAAGGCACAGACTGAAATGTCTGCACTTTATCCGGCTTTTTTTTGTGAGAAGGAGGAATGTATCATGGATTTTCTGAACGGAACTATTAAATCAATCTACTTAAAGTATCTGTCGGCAGCGTTCGGCAGTGCTATGATCACTTCCATTTACTCTATCGTGGATACGGCCATGGTAGGACAGTATCAGGGTCCCAGCGGTACCGCGGCTCTGGCGGTCGTTGCGCCCCTGTGGAATATTATTTACAGTCTGGGGCTTCTCATGGGAATCGGGGGCTCTGTCATTTTCAGTACAAAGCGAGGGCTTGATAACGGCAGGTCAGGGAATGAAAACGAATATTTCACCGTCTCAGTCCTTGGCTCCATTGCCCTATCCCTGTTGGCGTGGATGGGGCTTCTGTTTCTGGATCAGCCTGTTCTGTTGTTTTTCGGGGCAGACAGCACGCTGCTTCCTCTTGCGCAGAGTTATATGCTGCCAATCAAATTCGTGTTCCCTCTGTTCTTATTCAATCAGATGCTGGCCGCATTTCTGAGAAATGACAAAAACCCGGGACTGGCAACCATTGCGGTGCTGAGCGGCGGTATTTTCAACATAGCAGGCGACTATATGTTTGTATTTGCCTTTGACATGGGGATTTTCGGCGCAGGTCTGGCAACCGCTGTCGGATGTGCGATTTCCTTTCTTGTCATGATGACTCATTTTTTCAGCAGAAAAAACACCCTGCTGCTGGTGCGTCCCTCAAATATATGGAACAAGCTTAAGGAAATCTCAGTCACCGGTTTTTCAACCTTCTTTATTGATGTTGCGATGGGAATCCTGACGATTCTTTTTAACCGTCAGATCATGAAATACCTCGGAACTAATGCACTGGCCATTTACGGCCCGATCATCAACGTGAGTACGTTTGTGCAATGCTGCGCTTACAGCGTCGGACAGGCGGCGCAGCCGATTATCTCCACAAACTACGGGGCAGGCCAGGGTATGCGGATTAAGGAAACACTCCGGTATGCACTTTACACAACTGCCTTTTTCAGCGTGTTTTGGACTGCATTAAGCTTTGCCTTCCCGAATCTGTATATACGTATTTTTATGAACCCAACTGCGGAAATTTTAGAAATGGCTCCGGGAATTATCCGCAGCTATGCCCTGTCCTTTCTGCTGCTCCCGCTGAATATTTTCTCTACCTATTATTTTCAGGCTATTTTAAAACCAATGGCGGCCTTTATCGTATCTGTATCCCGTGGTTTCTTCATCAGCGGAATTATGATCATGGTTCTGCCTGTTATCGCAGGAGCCGATTTTCTCTGGTTTGCCATGCCGATCACTGAGCTGCTGGTCATGTTCTACACCGCAGGCGCCATGAGAAAATACACAAAAGCCTTAATTGTGAACAGCAAAGCTACGTAATACTGCAAAATTTCATAAAGCAGAATAGAATAAGCCCGGCTGCAGACACAGCCGGGCTTATTCTATTCTGGAAAGAAGAAAAATGTTATTCTCTGCAATTCCATGTGCCATCCTGTTTATCCTCCATTAAACATCCAGCAGAGGAATGACATTAATAACCGGTTCTTCATAAGGGTGTATTCTCCTGACTGTTTTGACAGCCTCCTCCAGAAACTCAACGGGACAGCGTACTTCCACCCTGGCTTCAGTACCGCAGCAGATCGTTCCTTTTTCTCCGTGAAACGGGTGACTGTTCTCCAATGGTCTCCAAAATCCTTTCGTGCTCTGGTAAGAAAGAACGTGATCATAATTACCGGCCCGGCATGCGCCTGCAAGAGTCAGCGCATTCCGTATTTCCTCGATGTATTCCTCCGGTATATAGATTTCTATCTTTACTTCTTTTATATCAAAATTCATGTTTTTCCTCCCAACCGTGTCATGTCTGTCGCTCCCGAACGCTGTATGATATCGGCTTCCTTCTGGTTCTTTTATTTTTCATACTTCCCTTTTATCTTCCACCGTATTTCCATCATTCCGGCACTTTCCTGCATATTCTACCGGCGGAATCCCCGTATACTTCTTAAACATTCTTGAAAACTGGGCGTAGTCCTCATATCCCACCATGGCAGCGACCTCCTTGCAGGACATTTTTTTCTGTTCAAACAGCTCCTTTGCCTTGTTCATGCGGAACCTCACCAGATATTCCGTAAAGCTGCATCCCACTTCCTTTTTGAATTTAACACTCAGATAGGAACCAGATACGTGAGCAACCACCGCCAAATCACGCAGCTGTATTTCCTTCATATAATGCTCTTCTATATATTTTTTCACAAATTCCACATAGTCACCCGGATTCCAGTTTCCATTGAGAAGCTTGGACATGGGATCCTTTTCATCAAAGCTTCCATAGCTTTTGAACGCCTTCGTTGTATTAAGAATGGCCCGCTCCGTGGGAATCCGGTCAAAGGTGGAGCCGCCTATGTATCCCTGGCATTTCGTATTCTGGTACAGATACTGCATATCTATGGGCGTATTGGCAGGCCCCGCATATATCATCTTGATTACATCGCTGCGAATTTCGTCACTTGCATTAAAAATTTCGTCCGATATCTTTCTGGCGTCATTGATGGATATATATTTCTTCGCTCCCAGAAATCCCCCTTTTGTCAGCCCTAAATGAGCACAGATCACATCGGCTCCGGCCAGCGTCATCGCCCTGGCCTGCTCTGCATTGACGACAAATGCAATGGTAAATAAATCGAGAAAATGAGCAAGCTTAATGGCCTCCACTTCTTTCTCATACGTATTCCCCTCCTCGCTCAGCGCTTCCCCGAAGATTCCGTCGATCAGAGACAGAGTCGGATAATTAACAACACCGGAAAAACCGTTTTCACGGATCTTTTGCAGATAATCATAGAGATGAATCATCGGATCACTGGCAAACAGGCCAAACAGAACCGGCGTATCCCTGATAATCGGCAGCAATTCGTTGCACCCCATATCCATGACAATCGTGTTGCTGTCACCGTAACACAGATAACTGGAAAATGAACTTCTGCCCATAATTCTGAATTTGCCGGCGCTCAGCGCCAGAAGCAAATCCGCACCTCCCATGGCCGAATATCTGGCCGTCATACCCGAACCTGCTACCGTGCCTATAATATGGCCATTTACATTAATCTGCGCACGAAGGCGCTTAAGAATTTCATTTCTGGGAATCATTTTGCCTCCTGGGAGCCTCTTATTATAAAACGCTCTGGATTTTATACTCTTTATTGTACCGTATCTCACGGTAAAATCAACAGCCAACCGTTTTTTCTTCATTTTCCGATTCTATTACCGGTGTTTTCCCATGTAAGCTCCCGCAGGTCACAAAAAATCCGGGGGCCTCCGCCCCCGGATCAATCTCAATCCCTCTGATCTCCGTTGTCTCCTACACTCTTCTATATTCCAACGGAAGATCATATCCAAACGTTCTCTTTCCATTTACCTCAAACGTCTCCGAAACCTCCAGCACCTCGCTGTCAAACCGCTCTTCCAGTGTGAATTTCAGCACTGGCGAAAACATGCTGACGCTTTTGCCCACAAAGGCCCCATTCTCCTCATGATAGATGATCGGCGTGAATTTTTCCGAAATCCTGAGACTTTCAAATGCAGTCTCTTTCAGATTCTCGTATGTAAAACTCTCACAACCGGGCACTGTAAATAAATCACCAGGAAAGATCACAAAAGTTTCACACTCTGTGCTTTTCACACGGTACTGCCTTTCCCGTTCCGTCCCTGTCCTCTGGCAGCAGCCTGTTCTATTTATAATCGTCCACGTCAAACTCCCGGTCTTTGAAATAATACTTCCGGTCTTCCTCCGTGATGTAGCGGATCACACGGCAAGGATTGCCCACTGCGATCGCATTGTCCGGGATATCCTTTGTCACAACGCTGCCGGATCCAATCACAACGTTATTACCGATATGAACACCCGGATTAATGACGGTATTTCCTCCCACCCAGACATTATCCCCGATGGTGACTCCGATGCCATACTCATATCCACTGTTTCTCGAATCGGGATGGACCGGATGACCTGCCGTGTAAACCGCCACATTCGGGGCAAACATTACATTTTCTCCGATTACCACCTTCGCCACATCCAGGATCACACAGTTAAAATTGGCATAGAAATTATTGCCGGCCTCGATATTGGTTCCATAGTCACAGCGAAACGGCGTTTCCACAAAGATTGTTTCTCCTGTTTTTCCAAAAATCTCACGGATTAAAGCATCCTTCTCTTTCTCCGCCTCCGGCGGGAGATTATTATAACGGTAAACCCGTTTTCTGCTCTCCTTACGCTCTTCCTCAAGTCCGTCCAGCCATGCCTTATATGGCAGCTCGCTCAGCATCCGTTCTCTCTGATTCATGGTTTTATTCCTCCTCATCTTTCATTCCATTTCTTCCCACAGCGCTTCCAGCGCCAGTCTCTTCATTCCCTCTTCATAATCGTGTTCCAGATTCTCTTCAAAAACCAGATTCATATGAAATTTTCCCTCCAGAAGTCTCTCACTGTAAGTCCTCAACTGTTCCTGCAGCTCCTCTGTAAAAAAATCTCCATAATATATTAACGTTTCCGGTGCCGTCGTAAAGCCGTAGACTGCTGTCAGCAGCTTTAGATTCTCCAGAACCTCCTCTGCACTCCCATAATCGAGACTGTCCCACGAAACCGGTACCGGCAGGCCCGCAAGCTCTCCGGCACAGTGCGAGGTCCCATAATAAATCTTTCCCTGTATCACAAGTCCGGCTCCCGGCGGGTAAATTCTCGGTAGGTAGATTCCCGCTACCGTGGCTCTTTCCATCTCATCATCGCGGCAGGCCCCGTATGTCATGGCATTAATATCGTTCTCAAAGATGACCGGAAGATGGTAGCGTTCCTTATAATGAGCCATAAAATCTGGTCCGATGAGCGCCTCATAATCATGAATCGTCACCACATCATTCACGACCTCCCCCGGAAGCCCAAAGGCCAGCAGGCCGGTCTCCGGGAAACGCCCGATCACATCATCGAGAACGGATTCAAAGCTTTCTACCCGTATTTCGTCAAAATACTCCTCTTTGCGCCATACACATTCACCGGTCAGATTGACTACAGCAAGGTGCATCAGATTTCTGCCCTCACTCTGATGGCCGTACAGCAGCACCGCATAACGGTAATCCGGCCGGTATTGATACAGCGCGCTGGGGCGTCCTCCCCCCGAAGGGGCCATTCCCGACTGCACTGCCTCGCCGGTCTTTAAAAAATCTTCCAGCAGACTGTTAATAGTCACTACGCTCAGCCCGGTCCGGTCCGCCAGCTCGGGTTTGGTCGCTTCCCCGCACTGCCGCAGAACACGGCGAAGCTGCCGTTTATTCAGTTCCTTCATCAGCTTTGCATCCGCTCTCATACATGTCTCCTCTCAGGATAGTTCAAATAAGCACTTTATAAATATACTTTATAAACTTTCTTTATTAAGTTATCACAGAAAAAGAAATCTGTCAATGAAATTCTGTCCATTCAGACTCCTTTTTTGTGTCTAACCGTTCCCCTTCACCGGATGTACGAAAATCCGGTTCCCTCTTTTCCATCTGTGGCTGTCAATCTGCAGAACTTTGTTGTATAATCTATATAAATTACTCTAAATAAATGAATCTCTATCATTTCAGTCCGTTTCATCGGACCCGGAGGTGACTGCCATGTGGTTCTGGTTATTTATGTTTTGCTGCAATCTGCTTATCCCATGCACAATGATTGTATTCGGATGGATCATGCGGGAACATCCGCCCAAAGATATCAACAGCAGCTTCGGATACCGCACCCGGATGTCCATGCTGAATGAGGACACCTGGAAATTTGCTCATAAAACCTGCGGAACCTTATGGCGGAAAACTGGCTGGATTACGCTCTTCCCCTCCGCCCTTGTCCAGTTTCCGTTTCTCCACAGCAGTGATGACACCATTGGCACGGTTGGGCTCATTCTGTGCCTCCTTCAGTGCGCGGTGCTGATCGGTTCCATCTTCCCTGTTGAAAGAGCACTGAAGCGGACCTTCCATCCGGACGGGACAAGGAAATAATCACCGTCGTCATTCATGCAGCCGTTTAATAATCTTAAATATAATCGTTCCCTCCATCACAAGCGGCTGGGAGTGGGCAAAAAACACAATTCCGTCAGCCGGTGAAAGAATCCTGCTGATCACTTCGCCTTCATAGGGATCGATGATCTCCGCCAGAACATCTCCCCGCGCCGCCTCTTCGCCGGGCCGGAAAAACGGTTTATAGATTCCTGCCCGGTCGGTCCTGACGCTGGCCAAATCCCCTTCTTCAATCACAGTAGCGATATAACCGCTGTGACTCTGGTAACGCACCATCCCCATCCTGGTCAGAAAACGCAGCACCGCGGCCACCGCCCGTTTTGCTGATTCTTCATCAATCTTGTCGGTAGCGCTTGAATACACGGAAAACGCATTGGTCTGATTCATCTGCCAGTTATAGTTCAATGTCGTCGTATCAAACGGACTCACCTTCCTTACCACCACATAAGGCAGACCGAACAGGTTTGCAAGGCTTGGGTTCTGGTAGCCCGTGTCCATCATCCGCACGTGCGGTACAAAATCGCCGGGAATATAGAAACTCGTAAACTGAATCCCATAGTGATACTGCCTCGCCACATCAAAGACCCCCGCCGCGATCCGTTTCGTCGTCTCCCCGCCCGAATCTCCCGGATACATCCGGTTAATGTCCGTATCATCCGTCGGCCAGAACCGTTTACTGATATTCATGGAGGAAGGATTGACGGAGGGAATCACCAGAATCTCATTATTTTTTACGATTGCGCCCCGCTCTTCCAGTTCCTTTAACTTTTTCACAAGCTGGGAACAGATATAGAGCTGCTGGATTTCATTGCCGCGGCAGGCGCCCACGATACAGGCCGATTGTTCGCCTTTTCCGAAATGATATCCATAGATATTCATATCCGCCCGGTATAAATTTTTCTGGGTGTAAATGACTTCCTTTCTCATTCTTCCTCACCTCCCAGTACACGGGCGATCAGAGAGCCGCCGGAAACCACGGGGTATTCCCGGAGCGTAAAGACCATACCTGATACCGGAGACGTTACTGTCTCAAGCACCGTTCCATCAAGAGGATTTAAAATCTCTCCGATCCGTTCTCCTGCCCTCACCGTCCCCTGATGCTCTGCCGATGGAATGAAGATTCCCGGTGTGTTGGCATGGACAAGACCGATTGTCCTGTGGTCCGATGTCAGCGGTTCCTTCGGTACAATTGTCCTGCCGTCCCAGATTCCCAGCTGTTTCATCAGGCACAGGATTCCCTCTGTCAGCCGAAGTCCGTAACTTCTGGTAATCCTCATTCCCACGCCCATTTCCACCACCACCGTTGGCACACCGCCGGCATTTAAGCCGTGAGCCAGTGTGGATTCCAGTACGGTAGCCGCCCCGTGAACCCAGATAAAGTCCGTATTCAGCAGCTTTGCATAGGGAAGAAGCCGTTCCGCTGTCCCCTCACTCATGCGCACCTGCAGGATTTCACGAAGAAAGATGTTGCTGGCATGAATGTCCACACAGAAATCCGCCCCCGCAATATCCCCCATAATCTGTCCGGCCATATGCTCCGTCACCGCGCCCTCGTCACTCCCCGGAAAGATCCGGTTCATATCGATGTCAAATCCGGGGACGCCTCTGGTGATGGAATCCACCCCCAGCGGATTCATGGCCGGATAGATATCCACGATTCCCTTCACATGCTCCTTCTGCTCCTTAAGAACCCGGTTCAGCTCATAGCAGACATACTGCCCTTCCAGTTCATCCCCGTGTATGCCGGTCACGATACAGATTCTTTTTTCATTACCTGTCATCTGCTCCGGCTGTATTCTGTTTTTATAGATCGTAAGCCGCTCATCAATGGCGAGCCCTACGGATGCCACAGTCTCTATCATTTGTCCTATCACCCTTTTCGGAAGCCGCTTGTCTCATTCGAATTCCTGTTAAGAATACCGCAGTACCCGAAAAAGGTCAAGCAAAAGGAGGAGAAACGGCAACCGGCTTCAGCAGACCTGATGCCTTGAAAAGATGGATTTAGAGCCCCAGATCCCCGCTGCAGCCGCCACTGCCGCAATGACTCCGACCATGACCGTAAGAGGAATCATAAGCCCCGCCGCCGGAATGCCGCCCGCCGTCATGACCCCGGAAATACTGATGCTGTTGGCCGGGAACAGTATCAGTATGCGCCTTGCCGCCTCGCTCCCGGGATTGATAAACATGGGCGCCAGATAGGTGACAGCCGCCAGGATAATGGATACAAAGGAGGTCGGGCAGAGAACCGAGAACAGCAGGGTAAGCCCGGTCACTGTAATGGTCGACATCATAGCCAGAAACGCTGTCATAAGCGCTGCCTCACAGCATTTAAGCGGCTGCCGGATTCTTGAAAATACCATCATCTCACTCAGCTGAATATCCGTATCCCAGCCCGCCAGCCCCCGCCCGGCACAGAACATCATAAATCCGATGAGCAGAATCACAGCTTCCATCGTGATACTGAAACAGAATGCGGAGAAAACCTTTGCCAGCACACACCGCCTTTTACCATACCGGGAGGTCAGAATCAACGCATCCATCCCGCTGGTATATTCATCTGAAAATACAGGCGAGACGATAATTACCACCAGGATTCCGGACATCAGGACAAGATACATCATACTGTAAAGAAACGATTCCCACCGGCTGGACATGCCGAGCACCGGCGGTTCATCAAATTCCGGAAATACCTCCTGAACCGTTTTGCCGTTCCACGTTCCATCCCGCTCCGCAAACAGATTCGCAACCGGATAGTACGTGTTGTTGGATACGTCCCCCGTCGTCATCCCGTCTGTCCTCGGAAATGCAGCCAGAATCTCCTGCACCTTCTCATCGGTCAGAGGCCCGGCAAACCGGTTTGTAATCTCTGTATTGTACGCTTCGGCCTCCGCGCCGAAAAGCTGTTCCCCATCCTGTGTCACCGCCCACTCATTTCCGAAGATCCAGGACCAGAGCATGGTGGCATACAGGATCGCAAAGATTCCTATTGCAATCAATACGAGCTTCTTTTTAATTAATTTTGAAAATTCGAATTTTATTAATCGTTTCATCAGTCATTCTCCTCCTCAAAGTAGTACAGGTATAAGTCCTCCAGAACCGGTTTCACCGGAACGGCATTTCCGGCCGGACGTTTCTCTGAGATGACCCGCAGAACCGAATACTCACCGTCATTTCTCAGATTTCCAATGGTGTATTTCTCATTCCAGTGTTCCGCCTCACCGGCCGGAACCCTGCACTCCCAGACGTATCCCGTGATTTCCTTCGTCACCGCCTCCGGTTTTCCCTGATGGATCAGTTTTCCCGATTTCATGACAAGAATCTCATTGGCAATGTATTCGATATCAGATACAATGTGGGTGGACAGCAGTACAATCTTATCCTTGGAAAACGAACTGATCAGGTTCCGGAACCGCACCCGCTCCTTGGGGTCCAGCCCTGCGGTCGGCTCATCGAGAACCAGAACCTCCGGATCGTTTAACATGGCCTGTGCGATCCCCAGCCTCTGCTTCATACCGCCGGAAAAAGTCTTGATCTTCTTGTTTTTCACCTCAGACAGCCCCACCAGTTCTAAAAGTTCCCCCGTTCTTGCCGCGGCAGCACTCTTTCCCAGCCCCTTTAAAGCCGCCATGTACATCATAAATTTATCCGCCGTAAATTCCGGATAATAGCCAAACTGCTGCGGCAGATACCCCAGCACCATCCGGTAGGCATCCCCCTGTTCCGAGATTGGCCGTCCGTCATAGAAGACTTCCCCGGAAGTCGGTCTTAAGATATCACAGATCATGCGCATCAGCGTGGTCTTCCCCGCCCCGTTGGCTCCCAGAAGCCCGTACACCCCCGCTTTCATGGTAAAATCCATACGATCCACTGCAATTTTTGATCCGTACTGTTTTGTCAGTCTGTCTACACGCAGTTCCATACGACTGTCTCCTCTCTGTCCATCTGTTTTAATACCCCGTATCCGCTCACCAGCAGAAGAACGAATCCCGCGGTTCCGATTGCCGCTGCCGCCCCCGAAGATACTGCAGACGGCAGATCCGGAAGATACTGCTTAAGCATAAGCATTCCTCCCGCCATACAGATCCCCGCCGCAGTCAGAACATACCCGCTGCAGTGACGCTTCAGCACGCGAAACAGCCACAGATAAACCGCATTGGACAGTAAGAACGGCACCAGAACAGCCAGAACAGCCCCTGAAAGGCCGCTTCCCCTGTTTCCCACAGCCGCCATCAGAAAAATCAGGAACACTCCGTCCACGATTCCCATGACCGCCATTTTTGCAGCCATCAGCTTTCTTAAATGAAAGCAGCAGCTCTGTTCCAGCTCCCACATTCCAAGGCTGAAGCTCTTTGTCAGTTCCGGCACACAGATCACTCCCAGAAACGGAATCATGGCCGATACATTCCAGAGATACCACTCCTCGTTCTGCCCGTTCGAGATTCCAATAGCCAGAAGCAGAAAAACCGCCTGTAACATCCACACCGACGGCGCGATAAACTGCGCCAGCCGCCACATATGGCGCCACATGCTCCGATCCGGCGCCAAACGTTTTTTATCCGCCTCTTCCTTTAAGAGAACCCACAGCTTCTGTTCCTGAAGTGCCGTCATATCCGGCGCTTCATACTGTCTCATCATACTTCTCAACCGTTTCTCCTCTTCGGAAGCTTCAAATTTCTCTTTCATATCCGCAGATCACCTTCCTTTCCCAGGAACTGCTTCATCTTTTCCATTCCCTGCCTTAATCTGGATTTCACTGTGGGGATCCCCACTCCTACGACTGCAGCGATCTCTTTAAACTTCATGTCGTAGTAGAATCTCAGGATGATCACATCCTTCTGCATCTCGGGCAGCCGGTCTAAAGCGGCCTGTATACTGTTTCTCATCTCCGCACGGCGGTATCCTTCTTCTTCCCTCTGTTCCCCATCCAGAGCTCCCGTTTCCATGGTTACGTGCTTCCTGCTGCGAAAGTAGTCATTGCACACATTTCGTGCAATTCCAAATATCCAGGCACGAAAGTGATCGCGTTCCGCATAACCGTCCAGAAACCGGATCACATGGAGGAATGTATCCTGGGTGCAGTCAAAGGCGCTCTCCGCATCTCCTGTTTTATAAAAGCAGAAATGGTAAATCTCCTGATAGTACTTCTTCGCCAGTGGTTCAAACAGTTCCTTTTCTCCCTGCTTAATCCTCCTGACCATCTCTTTCTCATTCACTCCCTGTCACCGCCTCCCTTCTGCTCTCTGTCCGGCCGCTTCCGGCAGTGTTTTAATTACATATAATATAACGGGGAAAACTTAAGAAAAGATTTATAAAAATAAAAAGTTTAAGGTGAAAACGCCATAACATTTTCACCTTAAACTTTTTATCAGCAATGAAACACCGCCTGGTTTTAAGCAGGCCTCCGTCTTCTGAAACAGTGGATTCATATCCTCAAACCATGTAATCGCCTCGATTGTAAACATGATAAAATCGAAGCTGTTGTGATACATTTCATCAATATCCAGAATAATGCACGCGACAAACTGCATGAGAGACAGGATCTCCCGCCCGTTATTACAGCAAAACTGTGCGGCTTTCTTGCCTTTAAAATCCATGGAACGCAGTTCCTCAGCCATATCGTTACAAAAACCGGGAGTTCTTGGTTCCTCAGACGCTTATCATTCTCTATATGATCCATTTTTATTCCGTATCCTGGTAAGGCTTCAGATATCTTAAAACCTCATCCAAAAACAACTCCTGAGGCTGTCCCAGTGATTCCTCCCGATACACCAGCAAATACTTCAGTTCATAGCGCTGGTTCATCTCAATCGGATACAGCGGAGTACCGAATAAAGGATTCGTCATTTCCAGCGAAACTCGCGGAACCAATTGGATACAATTTCTCTTGATCGTATACAGGCGGGAAACTCCAACATCGCCCAGGCAGGTAATAGATTTTGTATAGCCCTGCTTCCTCATCTCACAAAACAGGGACCAGTAGACTAAGTCCTCCGCCCGGACAAAACCGGTGGCGATCTCATAGGGCATCATATCCTCAAGCGTCACCTCTGTCCTCCCATATAAAGGATGCTGTGGACTCACACCCACGACTAAATGAGACTTTAATATATCCGAGCTAGTCAACTGAGCATACTCCACCTTGGCCCGTACATATTTTTCATTAAACTGATTGATCTGAAAAATCCCCAAATCCAGGCTGCCATCGGAAAGTTCACTCAAAATCTGCCTCTGGTTACCCCCTTTTAATGCCACGGAAATCTCCGGATACCGGTCCTTTAAATTAACAGCTGTATTACCCAGAATATTCATACAACAGTATCCATCCCCACCAACAGTTACATTTCCCCGAACTGCTCCGGAGATTCTTTCCCGAACCGCCTTAATATCCTCCATACGCTGACAGATGATTTTTGCATTTTCAAGAATATACTGACCCTCAGCAGTAATATGGACGCCTTTTGTCCCCCGCCGCAGTACTTCCACTCCAAGCTCTGTTTCCAGAGTCTTAATAGATGTACTGATAGAAGACTGTGATGTATATAACTCCCGGGCTGCACGGGAAATAGATCCGTATTTTTCTACTGCAATCAAATATTCCAGTTGTGTCAGCTGCATAAAACGCCCCCCGTGATGGTTCTGAATACAATCATATACTACATTATATCAAATTCTGTTTCTGTTTTACAACTACAATATCCCTGAAATATTTTCAAGTGAGAATGCTGCAGTTACGGTTTATTCACTGTCTGTAAGCACCCCACGGCATCATTCCCCATCCACTCCCAGGTACGCCCCGACTGGCGGTACTCTATCCCGGTCAGCCTGCTGGCCAGGGTGAGCAATGCCTTGGCCGCCGGTACCTCCACATCGAATTTTTCTGCCAAAGAAACCAGCAATGCAACACCGCAGGCGGCATCCTCAGTGACATAGCGATGCCACAGCCCGTCCGGTCCTGACAGCTTCTTAAAAGCCTCCATTTCCGGATAGTCTGCCGATGCCTTCAGCATGGTCATAAATGGCCGCAGCGGCGCAGCGTAACACTCTGCCCCCATAACTTTGAGTACCTCGCTCCGCTCCGCTTCCAGAATCTCCAGGCATCGAATATACCCATCACTCATACCGTCTGTAAAAAGTGCAAAATCCCCTTTTTTCTGTTCGATTCCACCCAGATTCAACAGTGTACCGGACAGATGCGTAAGTACATTAGGCGAGTTTAAACAGTTCTCCACCAGACTGGCTCCCGCCTTTAAGGAGAACAGCTTCCCGAAACGCTCCAGTGCCCTGCCTGTCTCTGTTGATGGAAATGCCGCGATCCGCCGCTGCCCCGGCGGCATGGCAGATACATAGCTGCCCGGCCCCAGACGCCGACAGGCCCAAAGACACTCCGCTAACTCAGCCAGCAGGCCGTAAGTCACCCCTTTTTCCTTAAATTTCCGGTGAAATATCACCGTTCCTAAATTACCTGGCATAAGAAGGAGGTCATGATCGGGGCGTACCCATGGAGCCATCCAAGCGGCGGCTTCCTCCTGACGTCCACTGGACACACATACCAAAACCAGCCGGGCCTCCATGGCCTCAGCAATTTCATAAGTCATCCTGTCAGGACAGAGCCCCGAAATCAGGCCGGGACCCTTCACTACAATGCCTTTCCTGGCAATAACTGCAAAGTCTTCTCTACACTGTTCCTTACTGTCACATAAAATTACTTTATGACCCTTTCCAGTAAGCCAGGCGGCTGTAATGACTCCAGCTGCCCCCGCTCCCACAATTGCAATTCGTTCATCCATACCTGCCTTTTCCTGTCGCCTCTGCTTTCCCCTCATGATTTACTGACTCTGACGTTCCTCGAAGTTCATAAGAGGAAATATCCTGCGTTTTTCAAAGAGAAGCCTGCATAAATCCCGATCACTGCCAACCATGGCATACAATGCGGTTTTACCGATAATCTCAATAGAATCATCTATCGTGGCCCCCAAAACCCCCTGGTTATTGGCGATTCTCACTTGACTAAGCGCCAGATCTGAACACTCCAGTGCTATCCCTGTTCCCGAGGAGATACGCAAAGCACAAGCCAGCTTTGCCCCGTCACACACCACGCCGAATACATTCGGAATGGTATTCTGCATAGCGGCAGCTACCTGTTCATAAGTCCCTCCCCTCATAAGTGTGGCACCTGCGGCAATTCCCAAAGCCGCGGCAACCTCACAGGAGCACATCGAAGGCGCTTTGCCAATGCGGTGAATAATGGATATGGCTGTCAAATAACTGAGGGCAATCCCTCTCAGCAAATCCATCTCTTCCAGATTTAAATCCTTCGCCATGCTGACCAGCGGCATAGAAGCAGCAATCCCCACATTACCCTTATTGCCGCAGGTCATGGCCGGATGGCTGACGCCTGACATACGAGCCTCGCATCCGGCAGCCGCATATGCCTTGGCTCTGGTAATGTAGTTCTGATAATCACTGTGGTAAAGTTCATATCCAATCCCTGCACCCAGACGGTTTTCAAGCGTAGCGTTGGCCAGGCGGCTGTTGTAAGCCACTGCATCTCTTAAGAATGCCAGTTCGTCCTCGCTTAAGGAAGTAACCATATCGTAGAAATCTTTCACTTTATACTTCAGAATCGGCAGCTTGCCAGACTGAGCTGAGATATCGGGTTCCAGTTCCAGCAAAATTTCGTCGTTACGCTCTTTTAAAATCAGTCCGTCACTGCGCTGAGATACCACCGCCCGTCCTGTTCCTTTATCCGTATGAACGGCAATGTCGCAGTAAATCTCCAGTTCCTGTAAGTTCCACTGTGGATTGATCTTCACACATTCAGCCACTTTTCGTGCTTTTCTTTCTCCCTCCGGCGTTACAGTGTGGAGTACCTCAAGTCCGGCACCAGGATCTCCGCACACCGCCCCAAGAGCAATAGCCATCTCGACTCCCAGCATCCGGGATCCGGGAAATGCGACATCGTCATTCTTTGCGCTCATGCACCAGTCAAGTGTGGCATCAATAGACTTGATCTCACCTCCAATCGCGTCATAAGCCTGCGCTGCGCAGAAGCAGATTGCAATCGGACCGGTACAGCCCAGAGCAGGCTTGATTTCTTCCCGTAAAATACTATAAAGTTCCGTGTCATTCATTTTTAAGCCCTCCCTAAAGCTTCTGCATTTCTGTGTAATCCTTACCATTCATTTTCTTTATAGTCATAGACAGAGAATTCCACAAAGGATTTGTATAAGGATAGTCCACACGTTTATGCAGTCCTCTGCTCTCTTTCCTGGCCAGCGCAGACAACAGGATCAGACGGCCAAGAGCCAGAATATCGAACGCCTCTAAGGTACGCATCAGTTCATGTGAGTTTGCACATTTGATTCGCTTGCAGGCAATCTGATTCAGTTCCTCCAGATAACTGACGCCACAGGAAAGAAGTGTCTCGGAACGCGGTGTTTCAATGCTCGCATAATCCCTCATAATATTCTGTACGGCATGGTTTAACTCTTCCCAGTGAGATCCCTCTTCCCGTTCCATCAGTGAACTGTAAAATCTCTGAGCCTCCAAAACCTCCGGGGCTTCTGCAATGTCTGTGAAGCTTTCCACACCTTTGATGTACTCCGATGCACTCTCACCTGCAATCCGGCCTGTAACTGCCGCTCCGCTGACGCCACAGAAAAAGTTGCCGCATTCATCACCTGCGCTGTATAGACCCGGCGTACTGGTTTCACATTTTTCATTGATACAGGTACCACTGTACTGAATATGAGGCAGATAACGCCCCCACTCAATCATATCCTCTTCCAAATGAATATCCTGCTGTTCCATCGCATCCAAAAGAGAGCTGATCCCCTCACTGTAAAAGCATTCTTTCATATGCTCCATGGTATCCTTCGGATTTTCTGTACAGTCCATAAAGACAGGGCCGGTTCCATTTTTTTTGCTCAGATCAAAGACTTCATGACAAATATCTGTGGTAATATCCTGTTCGCCCGGTTCTGGACGGCCGGCTATTCCCACCGCATTCCCCCCGGCATCGCAGCAGGCTCCAATCCAGGTTCCCTTACCGCCGCGGACAAAGTAGCGCGGTCCTATATGAGCCCTGGGCTTATCAAAATTAACCATGACCGCACCGATCTCATAGGAGGCTACCCTTCCGGTTCCTGTCCCCGCCGGACAATTCGCCACGTTAAACAGGCAGGATGGAGCGACAGCCGGGTATACACGCGCCCCCGTACCGGTAACACTAATAATACTCTTTGCCTCATACAGCGTTATCTCCGGTTCGGGCCTGGAAATATCTATAGCAATTGCCCCCACCACGCGCCCCTCACGAGAGATATACCTGGTGACACTGGTCCGGTTGTCGATCATGACACCGCACCGGCGCGCCTGGTTTGTCAGACACTTTTTCTGATCACGGCCGTCAATTTTCAGGAAGCAGCGGGGATGGCCCGGCAAAGTGTGTCCTTCAAATACATACTCATCACCAAATGGGCGCATATTGATGCCCCATTTTTCCCAGTCCTTCACAATCTCAAAGGAACGCTCTGCAAATACCCGTTGAACCCTGGGATCAGCACCTTTACACATTCCCTGCTCCAATTCGTGCATATAAGAATCCACACTCTCGTGGTATCCCGGAATATAACACGCGAAATGGTCATTCCCGGTTGCGCCTCCGCCACTGCGGCGAGTATCTGCCTTCTCTGCCACAATCACTCTGGCACCTCGTTCAGCGGCCGCAACAGCCGCCATCAGGCCGGCGGTTCCTCCGCCGACAATCAGGATATCACACTGTTTTGGTGAATTAACCTTAATCATTTCTGGCACCTTCTTTCTCAATCTTGCTCTTGGGTCTTCGCAGCAGCATCATGGGAAGCGGATAATGCATGGAGATTGCTCCAACCGGACAGTCGAATTCACAGGCACGGCAGTGCCAGCATTCGTTGGGATAAAGAACCTCCGGCTTCTGTCCCTTAATCACCGGACCGTAAACATCCAGCGGACATATCTGGGCACAGGTAGTACAACTGATACATTTTGATTTGTCAATAACAGGCGGCATATTTATTACTCCTTTCCAAAAATGTTCTTGATTACAGGCCAAAGATTCCGGCTACTACGGAAATAACCATCCAGGCGCTGATACAGGCCATTGGACCAATTTTCCACAGTCTTCTGGTTCCAATCCACTCATTTCCGTTGATTAAAGCCGCAGTGGAAGAACCACTTGGGAATAATACTGAAATATGGACACACATGATAACCGTAACTACGGCACCGGTAGGATTCATTCCCACACTCTGCGTAGCAGCAAAAACGGCAGCCATCAAAATCATTCCTACCGGACCATTCGTCATCACATTGGTAATGAGTGTTGCGGCCAGGCCGATAAGCAGAACAAATACAAAGGCTGAAGTATTCGTAGCGAGCGGATTGATAATCGCCTTCAGCGCGGCCGGAAAACCGCTTGCTTCATTGCTCATGGCATTCGCTACCGGTATTGCCGCCGCCAGAAGTAAAATGGAATTCCACTCCACATTACCTACCATCTTTTTGAAATCAATGATGGGAACTCCTTCTATACGAATTAGACACATCAGCAGAACCAGAAGAATACATATTCCTGTGCTGCCGATTTTTTTCAAAAACACAATGGCAAAGAATGATGAACCCGGGAAAAATCCTGGCAGCAGCATCATAAACATCAGCAGAACCAAAAAGAACAGAACCACCTTCTGTACCCTATTCATTTTAATTCCCTCATTACCCACCAGTGATTTAGCATCTAAATCTCTTAAACTGCTCATATCCGGCTTAAAAATCAGCTTTGCCCCCAGAAGATAGACGATGATACACAGCACTGTTGCCAGTATCACGATCAGCATGTACGGCCCCAGCGGAATTGAGCGGCCTGCCAGACTCTCATATACTCCCATCACCAGAAGCGGAATTGATTTAAAAGGTATAATGCAGTCTCCGATCTGAGCAGCAAATGCAGTACCAAAAATCAGGATCAGCGGATAACTGTCTCCTTTTTGGAATCCACACTGTTCACTGATAACATAAGCCAGACTCCAGCCGATAACGATGGTAGGAGTCGCACTGGTAACACCCCCCAGAAATGCCATAACCATCAGAAACACAAACGTGAATACCCAGGGGCGTCCCAATACCATTTTCCGTGTAATACTCCATACGGCAATGATCCGTGAAAGCCCGTAGTATGCAAAAGTTCCGCAAAAAATAAAGATAAAGAACATTAATACTACATTGGCCTCCCCAAAACTGGACTTGATGACTTCGCCTGCAGTCATATACCCGGTCTGCATCAAGGCAATAAGACCAGCCAGACTTGGCCAGGCAATTCCGACAAATATCCATCCATACACCATCCCAAGGAAAATCCCCAGAATCTGCATTCCCAAAACCGTGATTGGAGCTATGGGCGGCAAATAACCGAATCCAAACATAATAATCAGGCAAATTGCAGAATTAATATAGTATTTTACGTTCCCATCTTTCTTTGTTGCTGTTAAATCAGCAGCCATCTCTTATTCCTCCTCCTTCATTAAAATAATGTTTACCGCTGGCCGCACAACCAAGCAGTAACCGGCATATCCTCCTCTATCCCCCTTTTCCCCCTTCTTTCTTTTATACAAAAAGTCTAACACTCCTTTAAACAAATGAAAAGAATCGAATTTTGATAGGAATCCATCAAAAAAACAGATAGCATAATTCGCTTTTACCTGCACTTGAATGAAAAAAGCGGCGTTTCTTCCTCCCCGCCACGAGAAGCAGTAAACGCCGCTGTAATTCTATACCTTTTTGCTGCAAATCTACAAACCTGAAAGCCTGTCTGTCTCTGTACTGTAATATTTTATTTCAATTTTAAACTCTCTCCATCTCTGATTTTTCTCTTTTTCTGCCGTTTACCGCATAACTCACCTCATGGTACAGCAGACAAATTCCAATCGTAACCGCCATATCCGGCAGCGTATTTCCCACTGGTGTATCCACATGCATCAGAATCCGGTAGAGAACAAATCCGCATATCCAGATAATTAAATTCGGTACATGAAACTTTGTACTTCTGAAATCATTTTTAAGAATAAATGTATCAGCAATCTGAATCGCAATCATCGGTGCAAAAACGGAACCGATAAGATAAAGGAAACCGGTAATATTGTCCATGGGATAGACAACGGCCGCGATCGTACCAATCACCGTAACCGCGATGGCCGCCCATTTCTCCTTCACTGCATGGGAAATGACCGTGCTGGATACACCGGCGGAAAACGCGTCCAGAAATGTAGTCGTAACGGTGGATAGGACAATGATAAACAGACCGGCGATTCCCAGTCCCGCCTTAACCATAATGACCGCGATATCGTATGTCCCTGTAAACAGTGCCGCTCCCATGCCGATCACATACATAAAGCAGCTGACCACACCGTAGACCAGAGTGCTCGCCAGCGTTGCCTGGAACGGTTTTTCCGCCTCCCGCGTATAATCGCTGATTAATGGAAGCCAGGACAGCGGCATGGCCACAGACAGCTCCACCGCGGCGCCAAAGCTCATGCTCTCATCAGATACAAAGCTGCTTCCTCCGTGGCTGGAGAATATTACCCTGCCAAGTATCAGAGTCAGAAGAAACAAAAGCGCCATCGCCACCGTGTTGAGTCTGCCCAGATTTTTAAGTCCAATGAGAATCCAGACAATAATCAGTGCTCCAATCACAAGACACCACACCCAGGCGCCGGTATTGTATATGCTGTTCGCCGCCAGTGCACCGTCATAGATCATGATTGCGGTCCAGCCCACAAGCTGCAGGACATTTAACACGGCAAACAGGAGACAGCCCTTGCCGCCGAAGCTGAGTTTTACCGTCTCCATCGCGCTCAGCCGTTTCATTCCTCCGATAAGGCCTGCAAAAAACAGCATGGCGCAGCCAATAAAGTGTCCCAGTAAAATGGCCGCCAGCCCCTTTTCAAATCCCAGCGGTGCCAGGTACGTTCCGGTCAGGATCTCTGCGATCGAAACACCGGCTCCAAACCAGATCAGACCGTTGCTTAAGGTACTCGTTCCTTTATTTTTCATCACCGGTACCTCCACAGGCTGTTCTCACGCCATTTACGCCTGACTTTCCGGCACATTCCCATCCTGACATTTCTTCGCTCTCTCCGTACTCTCCTGCAATGGCGAACGCATGATTCATGGGTCCGCTTCCCTTACCCAGATCCAGCATATCACCGAGCGCGCCGGATAAATACGCTTTCGCCCTGCCCACCGACTCCGCAAGACTGCGCCCCTTTGCCAGATTTGAAGCAATAGCGCTGGACAGCGTACAGCCGGTGCCATGGGTATTGGCAGTTGCAATCCGTTTCCCGTAGAACCAGAGATATTCACCATCCGCGTATAAAAGATCATTGGCATCGTTCAACTGATGGCCGCCTTTACAGAGAACGGCACAGTGATACGCATCTCCTGTTTCCTTCGCGGCCCGTTCCATATCCTGTGCCGACTGAATCGCCATACCGGATAACACTTCCATCTCCGGAATATTGGGTGTGATGACATCTGCCAGCGGAATCAACATCTCTTTCAGTGTAGATATGGCTTCATCGCTGATCAGCTTCGAGCCGGCCGTCGCTACCATGACGGGGTCGAGAACAATGTTTTTCGCATGGTACTGCTTCAGTTTTTCTGCTATCACCCTGATCAGAGCACTGGACGACACCATACCGATCTTCACCGCATCCGGGAAAATATCCGTAAAAACATCGTCAAGCTGCTCCGCCAAAAATTCCGGAGTTACCTCCATGATACCTGTTACGCCGGTAGTATTCTGGGCTACGACGGCCGTGATTGCGCTCATCCCGTAGACTCTGTGGGCAGTCATTGTCTTTAAATCTGCCTGAATTCCGGCGCCTCCGCTGGGATCTGTCCCGGCGATTGTTAATGCTGTTTTCATCTTTCTTTCTCCTGTTCGCATTAATTTTTCTGTAACGTTAACCAAGAGCATGCACAGCTGGATCGTTACACTTTTGTTAAGCGACAGAAGGTGGTGCCCCCAATCTGCCGCTGGTCTGCAGGCGGCGCTGTCCCGATCTGTTAACAGCCGGCCGCCGCCTTACTCTATTTCATTTTCATTTGCCGCCTCCGGAAGCAATCCGGAAAAAGGCGGGAAAATCATTGAAATCCGTTAAATAATAATCTGAAATCCGTTTTAACTCTTCCTGGTCTCTTTCACTGGCTTCATCGTAGACGCCTGCGACCGGAAACCCTGCCGTTTTCGCGGTTGCCGCCGCATACAGGGCATCCTCAAACACCCATGTACGAATTTTCTCCGTACCGAGACAGGACAGCGCCGCGTAATAGATATCCGGCCGGTCCTTGCCCGCCCCGGTCTCCGTACAGGTAAATATCTGCTTAAAAAACGGTTTAAGGCCGCATCGGGAAAGCGCCGCCTCCACCTCCGTCCGGCTGCTGGAGGTCGCGGCCGCCATCTGAAAGCCGTGGGTTTCCAACCGGGTTAGAAACTCCTTTACTCCCGGTTTTGGAAGAACCTCCTCCCGGTAATAACGGCTTACGGTTTTCTCCACGCCCTTTACAATCTCCGCTTCGGTCTGATCCAGACCATACTGTTCTCTCATGTAATTTGCGGCCTGCTCCATACTCATGGGCAGTAAAATTCTCCCCAGTCCCGGTTCGGCTTTTCTGCCTGAGTGTTCCAGATACCACTCTCCCGCATGATCCCACATAGACATGGAATCCAGGAGCGTTCCGTCTATATCAAAGATGGCTCCCTCCACATTTTCTTCCTTTCTGACGGCGCTTTTATCAGCCTGCTCTTCTTCTCAGACCGCTTTTCTTCTCAGACCGCTTTTCTTCTCAGACCGTTTCTCTTCTCAGTCCGCTTCTTTTTCCGCATCGGCTGTTTCGGCAGCGGCGCGTTTTAATTTTCTGGCTGCTGCCTCGATATCTGCCTCTGCAAAAATGGCGCTCACGACTGCCACACCACAGATGCCGCTTCCTGCGAGATGTTTCATATTATCTGCTGTAATTCCTCCGATTGCCACAACCGGAATCTGTACCGCCCCACAGATGGCCTTCAGTGTCTGGAAGCTCACATCGCTGGCATCCTTTTTCGTTCCCGTGTGAAACACGGCTCCTACTCCCAGATAGTCGGCTCCCTGCTTTTCCGCCAGAAGCGCCTGCTCCACCGTCTGCGCAGATACGCCGATAATCTTGTTTTTTCCAAGCCTCCTGCGGACATCACCTGCTTCCATGTCACTCTGGCCCACATGGACACCATCCGCATCCACGGCCACCGCGACCGCTGTACTGTCGTTGATGATAAAAGGCACACCGTATCGCCCGCACAATTCTTTTATGGACTGTGCCTCGGCGATAAAAGCCTCCTCCGTCATTTCTTTCTCTCTCAGCTGAATCATCGTGGCGCCTCCCTTCAGCGCCCGCTCCACCTGGCTGTACAGAGTCTCTTCCCCAAGCCAGCTCCTGTCTGTCACTGCATATAACAGCAGGCTTTTTTTATCTAATTTCATAGCGTGCCCCCTTCTCCAGAGTATCACCATCCATTTGGCAAACTGCGTCGATGATACGGTTCCTGTACGTAGCATTGCCCTCGAAGCTTTCCAAATGGCTCCAGCCAATCTCACCCGCCAGTCCCATGGCGCAGACAGCTGCGGCCGCGGCCTCCAGCAGGTTGTCCGGATTCGCTGCCAGATAAGCGGTCATAAGCCCGGACAGCTGACAGCCGGTTCCGGTGATCTGCCCCATTTCCGGCCGTCCGTTGCGAATCACAAAGGTCCTGCTTCCATCCGATACCAGGTCAATCGCACCGGTAACGGCAATGATGCAGCCAAGGCCCGCAGCCATCTCCTTCACAAACGTAATGGCAGAGGAAAGCGTTTCCTCCGTGACAGCGTCAGCCGCATCGGCATCGACGCCCTTTGTTCTGCCAAAACCCCGGGCCAGCGTCTTAATTTCGGAAATATTTCCGCGAATTACATCGAACCGAACTTCTTTCATCAGGTTTAGTGCAGTCTCAGTACGAAAGGTACCCGCACCGGCACCGACTGGATCAAGCAGTACTTGATGTCCCAGCTCGTTGGCTTTTTTCCCCGCCAGAAGCATGGACGGAACGGTGTTTTGATTCAGTGTTCCGATATTAATGTTTAAACCGCTGCAGATTGTGGTGATGTCCTCCACATCATTTCTGTCATCGGCCATAATCGGGCTGGCTCCGCAGGCCAGCAGAATGTTGGCCACGTCGTTAACCGTGACGTAATTCGTGATGTTGTGTACCAGCGGCGCTTTCTTTCTGACATTTTCCAGACATTCCTTTAACATGATATCCTCCTTTTTGTGGTAAGGATTTAAAAGCATAAGAATCCGGCAGGCCGGATAAATTTTGTTCCGCAAAACTTGCGTTTTAAGAAACAAAAAAAGCTGCAATGAGGCCCCACAGGTATCATTGTAGCATAAAAACACATGCTTTTCTATGTTCCCTACGTTGGCATTATCCAAATCAGGTTAATGGGTTAAGGCAGTACAGCCTACTCTCAGCCCGCTTTGCGCGAGCACCCCGTTTTCGATTACAAAATTTATTATACTACGGATGAGAAAAAATTCAAGTATCTATTTCATACATTCAGCAATACAAGCGCAGCCAGAATCACACCGCACCCAAACGCCTGGTGCTTCGTCATCCGGTCCTTTAAAAACAGTATGCTTACAACACAGACCACCAGCACGGCGCCGACGCTGTAGCACGGATATACCACATAGGCAGGCAGCTTCGTCACCGCCTTTAACAGCAGAAGGCTGGAAAGATAGTTCGGCACCCCCACCGTAATTCCGCTGAGAAGCTCCGCCGCCTGCAGTTTCTTCTTTTCCCGTTTAAGTTCTGCGGCGAAAAGGGATGAACTTAAGAACAGAGCGGTTATAAACGTATAAAACAGAAAAAGACCGTCATAACGCCGTTCTCCAATATGTTCAAATACCTTTGCCATACCATCTCCAATCCCGTAAAAAAGGAGAAGTAAAAGAAGCCCTGTTTTAAATGAGGCTTTTGCCTCTCCTTTCTCAAAGTGGATCAGTAAAATCGCAGCCAGTACTAAAAGCATCCCCACCATCTGAAGCGCCGTCGGCCGCTCTCCCAGAAAAAGAATCGAAGCTCCTACAGGAATCAAAAGCCCCAGTTTTGAAATTGTGGTTGCCAGCACTGCGCCATTTTTCCGGATATTCAACTGAAACAACAGCAAATCCGCCAGAAAAATAAATCCGTTGAATACCCCGGCAGCCATAGCTGTCCACATGGCTCCGCTTACGGGTAATACCGTTTTTTCTGACAGGGAAAGCCAGGCCATCAGCACACAGGTTAAATAATTTCCCACAAGAAGCCCGTATCGGCTGCTGTTTGGCCGCCCCGACAGACGCAGCGCAATCGCCATGGAAGCACTGCAGAGCAGGGCGAGTATCAGTTCTATCATTTTACTGTTCTCCCTTTTCGTATGATCTTTTGTAAATGCAGCAATTGAGCGGCTTTAAATTTACCGACTTCATGGCCATAAAACAATCATAAATCTATGTTATTTCAACAAAATCCTGTCACATATCTTCTATCATACTAAATTATATCGTGAAGTCAAGCTGGTTTCCTAATTATATCCGGTTCAAACATATCCCCATATCATGTTAAAGAAGGGATCATACACTCTAATCCGGGCAGTCCTGACTATTCTGCCAGTGCTAATCAGTTTCCAGCAATAGGATTCTTCTTTTATATATCCTTAAAAAAAGGAATATGCTGATTAGAATAGAGCATACTTCCGAAATCGGCCAGCAAAACCAGATAAGAGCCATATCTCCAAACTGAGTCAGAAAATAAGCCAGCGGAATCCTGATCACCAACTGCCTGGACGTAGTTACGATCAGGCTGTAATGGCCATTGCCAAGCCCCTGAAACAACGAACTGCAAATCACAGAAACCGGGGAAAGCAGAAAAGTAAATCCAACAATGCGAAAAATCGGAATACCTACCCGCAGCATCTCCCGCGTAGGCTGAAAAGGTGACATCAAGGCTTCCGGAAAGAAAACAAAACAGGATGAAGCCAAGGCCATAATAAAACAGCCATAGATCAGTCCCCATTTCACAGAAGCCATTATCCTCTTTTTATTTTTTGCTCCATAATTATAGGCTGCAATAGAAACCATACTGCTGTTTATACCGATCATTGGGGTCTGGACAAAATGCTGAAGGCGGTTGTAAATCCCAAATACCGCCACCGCCGTCGTAGAATACGCTGCCACAAGACGGTTCATCAGGAACGACATAAGAGAAGTGACAGAGGCCATGACTGTCGTAGGAATTCCTACGCGAAAAACAGCAGCCATCATATGGCGATCCGGACGAAACCGTTTCAGAGAAAAGGACAGTTCTGTATTTTTTCTTAAGTTTAACCAGACAGCCAGACCCATGGCAATCCACTGGCCGCATACCGTAGCCAGCGCGGCACCCCGGATCCCCATAGCAGGAAATCCAAACATGCCGAAAATAAACACTGCATCCAGAAGTATATTAATTGCAGCCCCAGTTCCCTGAGTTACCATCGTACATGTATTCTTACCCGTAGCCTGTAACAGACATTCAAACGTAACTTCCCCGAAGATTCCGAAGGAACCTATCATACAAAGCTGCAAATACTGCACTCCATAAAAAATGATTTCCCTATTATCCGTCTGCAGCAGAAAATACGCTTCGGTAAAAAATAAGCCAAAAATCAGAAAAATAAGCATACAGAAAAATTCAATCAAAATCCCGTTTAAAGCTGCTGCAGAAGCCTGATCCCGGTCCTTTTTTCCAAGACAGGAAGTTACCAGCGCATTAATTCCTACTCCCAGGCCCGCTGCAGTAGAACTCATCAGGTTTTGTGCGGTAACTGCCAGAGAAATAGCGGCCAGAGCATTTTCACCCAAGCGTGATATAAAAAGGCTGTCAATAATATTGTACATAGCCTGTACCATTAATGAGACGGTAAGCGGACACGCCATATTGAACAGCAAATATGGTATTTTCATAGTTCCCATTTTATTTTCTTTGTTTCCAGAAGCTGGTTTCATAAAATCCCCTCATTCCCATATCAGTCAGCCTGTAATCGTTTCGATCTTATTTACATAAAACAACGTCAGAGTGCCTCTTTTTTTGTCCCGTCAAAAAACAGAACAGTGCCATAACAAGATAGGCGTTAACGCAGACAACAAAATTAAAGCGGCCGTTCTCATAGCCAAACATACCTGCAATGGCAGTCATAATAAACTTGGAAAGAAAGCTGCCCAGGCTTCCGAAAACATTCAGAAAAGAGGCTGCATTGCTTCGGGCATAACCTGGTATCTCCAGTCCGACAAATACCTGAAGAGCAGGCATATTCACGCCAAACCCAATTCCAACCAGCATTGCTCCCACCCCCATAATAACAGCATTAGAGCTCAAAGCCATCAGCAGATAACCGGCCGACAGGAATAGGTATGCACCTCCCAAAGCACGTATCTCCCATTTGTTAATAAATTTATAAAGCCAGCCGCCGGCTACTCCTGACAGGGTAACCAGAGATAATATTACTGCAGCTGTCATGGAACTTCCAAATCCGCTCTTCATCACTACATCAGAAGTTTCTGTAACGCAGACATAGAACAATATCATATGAACAAAGTAAAGATTACACCATTTCAATATAGGGCGAAACATGGAAAGCGGAATTTTTTTATTTTTTTCCTCATCGGTAAGGGCAGGAGGCTCCGGCATGAATCTTATAACTATCAACAATGCCGGAAATACCACAACATAGATCAAAAAGGTTGCCTGCCAGCCCCATCTGGCACACGCTACACCGCCCATCATCTGGAACATTACAGCTCCAATATTAGTAAAAACAGCATTTAAGCTGGCTTGCTGATGCACCTCAGCCCCGCGGAAAACAGACATCATGACAGGCATGATTAATGGAGTCAGAATACCCGTTCCACAGCCAAACAGCGCTCTCCACAAAAGAAGCAGATAAAAATTATGAGTAAAAAACGGAGCAACGCCACTGATCAGATTACAAGTCAGACCACAGACTGTCAACACACGGTATGACACTTTTTTTCCGGCTATCTGCCCGCAGAACAGGGTCATGGGAATCGCCAAAAGTGAGGGGATGGTGGTAAGAAGTGAAATCATGGTGGAAGGGATATCCGGATAAGCTTCTCCCACACTGGCCAGTACCGGACTTACCGCACTGGAAGCCAGCGTCAAAAAGGAGAGTGCCACAAGGGTATAGGACGTTGCTTTTTTATTTTGTATCATAGAATCTCCTCTGTATATTCCAGTCCTTAAAAATGGCCCGAAACGCTGAACATGCAGCATTCGGGCCCTACTATCAGTTCTTTTTAGAAAGATGGCATGCTACCAGATGGCCTCCCCCTGCATCCTTAAGGGAAGGAACCTCTGTCCTGCAGGCATCCGTTGCATAAGCACACCGGGGATGGAACGGACAACCAGAAGGTGCATGAATCGGGCTCGGAACCTCTCCCTCCAGAAGAATGCGGTTTCTTTTCTTCTCCTCATAATAATCCGTTATCGGAACCGCGGAAAGCAGTGCCTTCGTATAGGGATGGATCGGATTGGTATAGATTTCCGCTGCATCCATAATCTCAACAATATGTCCCAGATACATGACTCCGATTACATCGGCAATATGACGCACCACTGCCAGATCGTGAGCAATAAATACATAGGTAAGCCCAAGACGCTCCTGAAGCGATTGAAACAAATTGATGACCTGGGCCTGTATGGATACATCCAGGGCAGAGACCGGTTCGTCGCAAACAATCAGTTCCGGATTACAGGCCAGAGCTCTTGCAATCCCAAGTCGCTGCCTTTGACCACCGCTCATTTCATGTGGATACCGGTCTCCCATTTCCGGTAATAATTCCACGGTCTCCAACAGTTCCTTCACTCTGGCGGCCACGGCGGCCTCCGTATATTTTTCCCTGCCGGTAACCACGGCCTCTTTAATAATCGAGTATGCAGACTGACGGGGATCCAGAGAACCATAGGGATCCTGGAAAATCAGCTGAATCTCCCTGCGAATCGATTTAATCTCATCTTTTGATGCTCTGCTGAGATCCATTCCCTTATAGTAAATATGACCCTCTGTCGGTGTATTGATCCGCAGAATACATTTTCCTGTAGTTGTCTTTCCACATCCTGATTCCCCTACCAGACCGAAGGTTTTCCCTTTTTCCACTTCAAAAGAAACATCATCTACTGCCTTCACGCAGGAAGTTGTCTTTCCAAAGACAGATTTGGCAGCGGGGAAATACATTTTTAAATTTTCTACTTTTAACAGTGTTTCTTTTTCAGGCACTTGTTTTCCCCCCTCTCACATCCAGATGGCAGGCCATAAAATGACCGTTCCCGTCAATGGGCCGAAGTTCAGGTGCTGCTGCATTTCTGCACTTATCGCACGCATATGGACATCTTGGGTAGAAGGAACAGTATTCCGGGATGTTTGCCAGGTTAGGCGGAGCACCCTCAATTGGAATTAACTTCTCATTCCGATTGTCAACCAGTTTGGGTACGGAAGCCAGGAGTCCAAGAGTATAGGGATGTCTCGGGTTGGTCAAAAGAGCTTCTGTAGTACCTGACTCCACAATGCGCCCGGCATACATGACATAAATACGATCCGCGTAACGGGTTACCAGCCCCAGATTATGCGTGACTACTATGATGGAAGTCCCCTTCTCTTCCACAAGAGAGAGGAGAAGCTCCATAACCTGAGCCTGCGTTGTTACATCCAAAGCTGTGGTCGGCTCATCCGCTATAATCAGCTTGGAATTACATGCCACAGAAATGGCAATCATGGCCCTCTGGCGCATCCCTCCACTCATTTCAAACGGATAGTTTTTCATGCGTGCTTCCGGGTCTGGAATGCCTACTGCAGCCAGAGCTTCAACGCCTCTCTTCCATGCCTCCTGTTTACTCATATTCTTATGATGCGCCCGAAGGACCTCTGTCAGCTGGTTTCCAATTGTATAAACCGGATTTAAGCTGGTCATAGGCTCCTGAAATATCATGGAAATACCATTTCCGCGGATATTGCACATCTGCTTTTTGGAATAGGTTAACAGATTCTCACCTTCAAACCAGACCTCGCCTCCAAGAATTTTTCCCGGAGGAGACTGTATAAGCTGCAGAACAGACAGCTGAGTTACAGACTTTCCACTTCCAGACTCACCAACCACCGCGACAACTTCTCTTTCATTTACATGAAAGCTTACATCATTAACTGATTTTACCTCCCCTGCCTCCGTAAAAAAGGAGGTACGAAGATTTTTCACATCTAATAATACTTTTTTCTCTTCCATTATATTTTCCCCCTCAGTCTTGGATCCAGGGCATCACGGAGTGCATCACCTACGACGTTAAAGGCAATCACCACCAGCATAATACAGATACCGGGAAGAATCGCTACCAGCGGCTGATTAAACAGATACTTATAACCTTCCGAAACCATAACCCCCCAGGCAGGTGTAGGAGGAATAATGCCCACGCCTAAGTAACTGAGAGTAGATTCCAGCATGATGGCCGTTCCTACGTTCATGGTAAAGGTAACAATCAGGGAAGCCAGACAATTGGGTAACAGATGTCGGAACATAATTACAAGCGGCTTCTGTCCGATCAGATTGGAAGCTGTAACGTAATCATTTTCCCTCAGGCTGATTACCAGACCATTTACCATACGGATGTAACTGGGAATGATCGAAACTCCAATGACAACGCTGATACCTATCAGGTTTCCTGTTACCATGGCTGAAAGTACCATCGTAAATATAATAGGGGGTATGGCAATCATTGCATCCGTAATCCGCATCACAAGTGTATTGAGCCATCCGCCTACGTAACCGGCAATCAGACCGATCGAGGTTCCCAGTATAGCCGCCCATATACTGGACAGCAGGCCTGTAATCAGAGATACTCTGGCACCATACAAAAGTCTTGTCAAAGTATCCCGTCCAATATTATCGCAGCCAAGTAAATGCTCACCGCTGGGTCCGGCCAAAATATAGCGAAGATTCTGTTCATAAGGAGTATACCGGGTTAAAACCGGTGCAAAAACAGCAATAAATACAAACGCTGTGATGATACCGAAACACAGCTTAGTCACCCAGCCCCGGCTGAAGAATATCCGGAAGAAGCGTTTCATGCCAACTGCACGTTTTGAATTTTTCTTTGACATACGGCTCACCTCCAGGACTTACGGATACGCGGGTCCACGAATCCATATAGTAAATCAATCAAAAAGTTAACCAGAACTGTAAACACGGAAATCACAAATACACAGCCCTGTACCACCATATAGTCTCTGCCGTTAATCGCACTTACAATTAAAGTACCAATACCAGCAATATTGAACACCTGCTCTACCATCAGGGAACCGCCTACTACGACGCGTACCTGCAGGCCTATGGTAGTAATAACAGGAATTAATGCATTTTTAAGCGCATGCTTGTAAATAACACTTTTTTCAGCCAGCCCATTGGCACGTGCCGTACGGATATAATCCTGGTTCACGACCTCCAGCATATTTGACCGTGTCTGCCGTGCGACCGATGCCAGAAGACTAAATGAAAGGATCAGAATCGGCATGACTCCATAGTAGATGTATTGACCGAAATTTTCACCTGGCGATACATATCCGGACAGCGGCAGCCAGCCCAGCTTCATGCCGAAAATATAGATTCCCACGATACCAAGCCAGAACTGTGGCGCCCCGAGTCCTATGGTACTGACAAATGTAATCAGGTTATCAATAAATTTTCCACGCCGTATGGCACTGATAATACCACACAGGATCCCCAGGATACTGGAAAGAATCAAAGCGGGCAGACCTATGGATATGGTACGGGGCAGTCTTTCAGCCAGACAGGTTAATACCGGACGGCTGTAAGTAATAGAATCGCCTAAATCTCCGCGGAGTGTATCTGTAATCCAGATGAAATACTGTTCCACTATGGGACGATCCAGATAGTATTTCTCGCGGAAGGTTGCAATATCCTGTTCTGATGCTTCCGAGCCGAGAGCCAGAACAGCCGGATCTCCGGGAAGCATATGAACCAATGTAAAAGAAATTACAGAGACCAAAAATATGACTGCAACAGATATTCCTAATCTCTTTAAAATATATCGACCCATAATAATCACCACCTTTTCCTGCACAAAACAGGGCATACGTCACATCTCAGGCTGGTAACGCATGCCCATTTTCTAATAGTAAAAATTATTCAGCCTCTTTCCACAGTTCATTCCATGTAGCGACATACTGCTGAACTGCTCCGTAATCACCATGAAGTTTCGGACTGGTCACTGCAGTAGAATAGGTTATTGATACAGTATAAAGCTCTACATTATCCTGGAACAGAATCTTGACCGCTTCCTTTAAGTTTTTGCTTAAAGTTTCCTGATCAGATACAATTGCTTCATTAATAAGGCTTACCGATTTGTCATCATGCAGGAATGTAGCTCCGCCGAATCTGGCGCCTGGAATCATATTGGCTGCAACCTGGGAGAACTGACCATTTCCCAGACCCATGGGATGGAATAAAATGCCGTCCCATTCTCCAAGATAGTTTGCATAATTGGCAACTTCAATCTGATTTAATGTTACAGTTATGCCGACCTGTTGAAGTTCCGCCTGAATAATCTGGCAGACACTCTTTGCAAAATCCCCTACCTGGAAATTAATTGTCAGTTCAAAACCATTATCATATCCTGCTTCTTTCAGAAGAGCCTTAGCCTTTTCCACATCGTATCCATAGCCTGTAACTTCACTGTTATATTCTGCTGAACTGGAAACGGCCCACTGGGTAGATGCTGTTCCATAAGCACCGTTCCCCAGGAGAGATTCGCAGATTGCATCTGAATCTACAGCATATGCAATCGCCTGACGTACACGCAGATCCTTTAACGGACCATCTGCCTGGCTGTTAAAGCAAAGAGTGTAACCAGTAGAAGGAATAGCGGCATTGGTCAGTGAATATCCCTTAGCCTTTAATGCATCAGCTGTGATCGCATCACCTGACAGATTCATAATATCGAGATCTCCTACTTCCAGGGCCGCCTGCTGCGTCGCTGTGGAAGCATAAATCTTAAAGTTGACACCGTCTAAGTAAGGTGTTCCACGCCAATATCCATCATATCTTTCTGTATAGATGCCTTCGCCATGCACCCATTTCGTCACCTTAAATGCACCGGTTCCGACAGGTGTCTCGTTAAACCCATCTACCCCAAGGGATTCCACTGCAGAAGGGCTGCAGATATAGCAGGTACGGGCAAGACCGTAATCAAACAGTGCATCCCATTTTGACATATGTACTACAACTGTTTTTTCGTCAACCACTTCAACACTGTCCACATAATTAAAGTAAGATCCTGTCAAAACACCATTTTCCTTATAGTAATCCAGATTCCACTTTATCGCTTCCGCATCCAGCGGAGTCCCATCCTGGAAGGTAATTCCATCCTTTACTACTATTGTGTAGGTCAGTGCCTCCGGATCTCCTTCAAAGGATTCTACCAGATATGGCTGCGGTTTACCGGTTTCGTCATATTGCAGCAAAGTTTCATATATGGCAGGTGCCAGAACGGATTCATTCGAGTTGCGCAGCATCCAGCCCTGCAGGGTAGTCGGATCATCTGTAATAGGAATATTAACCGTTCCTCCAGAAACAGGTTCACCGCTTTCTGCAGCAGGGGCCGCAGTACTTTCCTCCCCAGCTTCCTTACTTGTGGTAACCTCACTTTCATTCGCCTTGCTCTCACCAGCCATCGTCTCACTGGCACTTTTGCTTCCGCATGCTGCCAAAGACATGCTCATGGTAACTGCCAACACCACTGCAATCAATTTTTTCATTTTGCTTCCTCCCTCGTATTATTATCTGATACTATAATTGATGTACCCAGTACAATTTTCTTACATTCTGCGCATGGAAATAATCTTTTTTTGCTCGTCATCTGTCAGGCCTCCCATGGCGTGTCCGGTGCTGTATACTACGTTTTTTTCTCTTAAATCCTCCATGCCGTATTTAATCATGCCGTACAACGCGGCTTTTTCAAACACATGCATGGTCACCAGATTGAAATCCAGCTTTTTAATATCTTCCAGTTCAACACACGGCTTACCATTTACCACAATAACGTCAGGCCACATTTTCCAGCCCAAATCCTTTTGTGCAACCCTGGTTCCCATGGCCAGGTCATTCATTCCGCCACATACGGTAGTCATAGGTGCTCCCAGTTTCTTAGCAAGGACACAGCGGGTAATCGCCTCATCCATCCCATAGGATGGTCCCGATTCTGTACGGGCGATACACACACAGCCAGTCCCTTCACAGGCAGCTACTGCGGCTTTGATTTTAGACAGCCAGTGATCCCTTCTGATGGTCTTGTAGGAAGGATCCAATAAAGCAGGATTTACTTCGTCCGGATTGGCATTGTAATACTCCATACGCTCAAAACCACGATGGCCTGTACTGTCATCTAATGTAAAGCCTGCGGCGCCCGCACGAATCAGCCTTTTTACATTCCGGTAAATAACTGCCGGACTTTCTCCATAGCCATCATCAAAATCCACCAGTAATGGTATATCAGTACAATTGGTGATCGCTTCCACAATTGTGATAACCTCATCCAAAGTCCCAAAAGCCATATCGGGCTGGCCATCCATACTGTATGCAATGGCTCCGCCGCTTAACATCATACATGGATATCCGCTTCTCTCTGCAGCCATGGCAGTCATACAGTCATATACACAGGGAGCAAATACCTGCTCTCCTTTTTCAAAAAGCTCCATTCCGGTTATTTTCTTTTTCATTTCTTCACCTCCTGGAACGCTTCTTTTCCCAGCTCACTTAAATCTTCAAATTTTTTCTCGAGAGGCATCCATTTTTTCCAGTAACTGAATATATAATGATAGTCTCTCAAATTTCCTTCCTCATCCAGCAGATAACCATCAAAATCATGTAGATCGGCATATACGGTATTCTTATTAGCCCAGTTTTTGGTTCCAAAATCTATATCGCCGAACCATGAGGCTTTTTCCATAAACGTGATGAAAACCAGTCCATACCCAAGTTCCATCAGTGTCTCTGCCGACACCTCCGGGCTTCCATCTTTTACAGTTAAATCACTCCAAAGCTTAGAACCGGCAATCGCCCCGGCAAACTCTCTGGCATCGTCCTCCGTATGCATACACACGGCTCCTACCATCTGTGCCCCTGCAGCCTGCGCCGCTTTGCACCTGGCAATGGCATCTGCCTGATCTGCAGCGTAGCTGCGGGCCAGCACCATGCAATCCGTATTAGAAGCAGCCTCTACAGCAATGGCAACTTTTCTGGCAAATACCTCAGGACTTACCAAAGTAATCTCAGGGGAATCGCTTCCGCAGCCAAAAGTGCGGTCATCCAACAGCATGGCCGCTGCTCCTGCCTTTACAATACGTTCCAAATCATAGGGCATGATACGAAGGTTATCACTGAAACCGCTGCGTACCTCAACAATCAGAGGAATACTGCAGTTGTCTTCTACAAAACGAGTCAGGGACCACACCATTTCTGATGTGCTTAAGGTACCCTCATCCGGCGTCCCATGTACGGTATGAGTTAATGCCGATGCACTGAGCAAAGCGCCCTTACAGCCCATATACTCTGCTGCCCGGGTGGAAATTCCATCAAATGTATCCGGAGCAATCAGTTGACCTTCAGCCAAAACTGACTGCAGTGTAGGAATATTCATTTTTATCCTCCTCCTGTATCTTTACTGAAACAAAATAAGCGCAATCACTTCCAGCGGTTCTTCCCCCACCGCCTCCAGACCGTGTCCTTCTCCTGCGCCGGTAAATGTCACATCTCCCGGCTTCACGGTCTGGATCGTACCGTTGTCATTAAACCGTCCTGTTCCTTTTAAAATATAGTAGGTCTCTGACTCCTTCTCGTGGACATGATAGCCAATTCCTGATCCAGGCATTACCGTGGTATGCCCGAAGAAGCGGCCCTTATTGTACATTTCCTCCGGCACCTTCAGCAGCTCCTTACAGGAAATGGTTCCCGGTCCGTTAAACGGGCTGGGCTTGTGTTCTGTCACTAATTCTTCCGCTCTCTTAATCATTTTCAGCTGGTCCCCCCTTTCTTTTCTCGTTTCCAACGAGCTGCAAATTCATATCTCCGCGTTTTCTGCATTAATGCATACTTGATATGTATCTGTAGTATACAACAAGATTATCTCATTTTCAATCAACAAATCAGAGATATCCCGTCTGTTTTTTTGTGCACTTTTTACATATATCTATTTTATCAATCTATTTTTTTATCATTTTACGCAGTTTTATAACTTTATTATAATGGATAATTTTCGAAATTGAATTGTAAAAATATGGGAATCCTATGTTCGATTGGTAAAATCATAACGAAAAATTATACTTGTTGTTTTGTCTTAACCGTTGTATAATATACTTATTGTATACTTTACACCCAAAGAATAGGAGCGTAAAACCATGGCAGCAAACAATCGGGATTTAAAAAATAAAGCTTATGAAACAATAAAGGAGCGGTTACTGGACTGTACTTACGAGCCGGGGATACTTCTTAACGAGGCGCGCCTGGCTGAAGATCTCGGATTCAGCCGCACTCCTGTCCGTGAAGCCATCAGCAGGCTGGAATCCGATGGATTTGTAAAGATCATGCCGAAGAAGGGAATTTACGTATCAGATATCTTACTGAGCGATGTACTTCAGATTTTTCAGACCAGAATAGAGATTGAGCCGGTTGCGCTCCGCATGGCCGCCCCCTATCTGCCTGAAAGCGAACTGATCCAGTTCCGCGGAAAGTTTCTGGAGGACTTTGAGGATATTCCCAACAGCTTCCGCCTGGACACTGCCATGCATTTATTTATCATTGAGTACTGCGGAAACCGTTATATTATCGATATGATGCACAGGGTCTTTGATGATAATACGAGAGTCATTATCGCCAGCAAACAGAACCGGGTACAAATACACGATGCCAGAGCGGAGCACATGGGAATTCTCGATGCACTGCTGGAAAAAGACGTGGATAAAGCGCAGGCACTGATGAAAACACATGTGGAATCCTGCCGGCGGGCTGCTCTCGATTACTTCTATTCCCTTCAGGCTTATAACACGACGCCGCCCGAGACTTATAAGAAGCAGCTAAAAGACTGGAGCAGTTAAAAGCCTTTCGCAGTTAAAAACCTGAGATTGACAGGATTTGAAAAAGAGACTTTGACTCGGTATATACGAAAAAACAGGAAAGGAAGAGCGGGCTGCATATTGCCGTCCGTTCTTCCTTTCCATACGAACTATATCAAATATGATAGTTATTTCCCAATCCCCCTTACTTCTCTTCCGGACATTCCCCGGTTGTCTCCGCATCCGCCTTCACCGGCATCATATAATCAATCACGACTTTTTCTCCCCTTGCAAACGGTTCCGAATAACGCTCATGGGTATAAATCTCACACCAGTAAAAGTTGTCGAAGTCTATGGTTCCGCCTGTTTTCTCAATCGCTTCCGTAATCAGCAGGTAAGCGGAATCAAGGATTTCCGCCACATTGCTGCCCTCAATCTGAACATAAGCCGCCCGGCCTTTGGGTATGTGTTTTACGAACAGTCCCTCCGGTATTTCCGTCTGCATCCGGACAAAGTCGCCTATCACTATCTTAAAATTCATTCTGTCACTAAAGTCGTACATGAAACCAATTCCGTCATTTTCGTCTATGTCATCACAGCATTTGACGTCCGCCAGCCTGTCCAGTTTTTCAATGGTATCTCCCTGAAAAAATTCCTGCCACACAAAGCCGGCGTCGGTAAAGCTGGTTTCCCGGGGCAGCCCCTCCATGAGCCGTTCGGGTGTATCCTTATAAATGATGCGTTTCATTTCAGCCATAATACGTTTTCCTCCTACAAATCTCATATCTGAGAAATTGATCGGAAGATAATCATTTAGCCGGGCATTTTTCATTCTGGCCTGAGAAGGCGTTATCCCGTGATGTTCCTTAAAGGCCCGGGAAAAAGAAGAATGAGACTGAAAACCGTATTTTACCGCTGCGTCGAGAACAGAAATATCCGTATTTTTAAGCTCATAGCCGGCCAGTGTCAATCTACGTTTTCTTACATAATCAGAAATGCTGATCCCCGAGATAAAATTGAAAATACGCTGAAACAATGCGGCCGGACTCATGGCTATTCTGGATATTTCATGATAATCGATTTCACAGCCATCAGGAATTATTTTTTCCAAATACAGGATTACGTCATTAAATGTTTTGCTGCTGTTCATAATTACCTCCGTCACTCCATATATTACCAAATTTACCGGCCGCTTTCTTTTCATTTCGCGTACAGATTATGTCACTTAATGACTATCCCCAGCCGCTTCGCCAGTTCCGCCGCCTGATATAGATCCATGACCGCGCCCCGCACCTCAGAACACTCATCGGAAAGCACCAGACCCTTGATGTCGCAGGTGGTAAAATCCATTCCCTTAAGCGGAGTCTTAAAAAAGCTGGCATTCTGAAGACTGACCTGACTGAACGTAACGCCTTTGCACCTGCACTGCGCGAAATTACCATTTTCCAAATCGCTGTCTTCCACCCGGAAAGATTCCAGCTTCGAGTCGTCTAAATTCAAATACTGCATACTGCATTCCATGATCGACACATCCTTTAAGCTGCTCTCTGTCATCCTGGCCCCTGTCCCCTTTGACCGCTGAAATGACACCCGTCTGAGAAAGCTGTCGCGGAACAGACAGTTGGAAAAGTTACAGGAGACAAACATCACATCGCTGAATTCCGCCTTTTCAAAATTACATCCCTCAAAACTGCAGTTTTCAAACTTTACCCTTGAAAAACAGAGTCCGGAAAAATCTTCCTCCTGTGCCTCCATATTCTTTAAATATGCATTCTGAATCCTCTCGTCCTCTTCCCTGCACTGATGAAGAAGCTCCGTATCCCCCGTTACAAGTTCATATACTTCAGGCAGCCACGGCTCTGCCAGTTTTATTCCCGCCATACGTTCCTTTTCCTTTCTGATACATGATCAAATGCACGATGCTTCCATTATGCCATATACCAGGAAAAAGGTCAAAAGATCATGCATCGATTCCCGCAGAAAATGTCAAGATTAAATTTCTTCTTTACGTTAAGATAGCATTGCAGTTCATCAAACAGTCAACAGGAGGATTTTTCTTATGAAAACAATTACGGCGCGAACGCTGGAGCTCAGCGGCACCAGTTACGAAATCGGACAGGCACTGGGACGCATGGCCGCCTCAAATCCCAGGATGAAAAAGTTCTACACTGCGGGATACGAAAACTTCGGTGAGAACGAAGTACAGGAGGCCGAAAAAATGTTTAACGAGTGGTGTCCGGGGCTGAACGAAGAACTCGCCGGTTTTGCCGGAGAGCTGGCGGTTCCCATAAAATCCGTTGTCTACTATGCCATGACATACTTAAGGCCCAGCTGCAGCCATCTGGCCCTGCTGCCCTCCAAAACCACAGGCGGCCACCCGCTCATTGCCCGCAACTATGAATTTAACGACGAACTGGAGGATTTCCAGCTGATCAGAACCAGTGTAAAAGGAAGGTATACCCACATGGGCACCAGCGTCCTAAGCTTTGGACGCGAGGATGGCTTCAATGAACACGGCCTTGCAGTCACCATGAGCTCCTGTGGATTTCCGGTCGGAGCCGATCACTGTATGCGCCGGCCCGCGCTTAAAGGCCTCCAGTATTGGGCTGTCATCCGGTCGATTCTGGAAAACTGCCGTGATACCAGAGAAGCACTCCTCTTTTTAAAGGGCATGCCCATCGCCTATAATATCAATCTGATCCTTCTGGACCGTTCCGGTAACGGCGCACTCGTCGAAACACTGGATGGATCCATGGCAGTCCGGATGCTTAATGAAACCTCCCCGGTTCCCTATACCCATGCCACCAACCACGCTGTAATCCGGGAACTGGCTTCCCGGGAGCCGGAGGCCATGGTACACTCCCTGAAACGGTATGAGTACATAAAAAATGTGGCAGACCATTCGGAAACCCTGACTGTAAACCAGTTAAAAGACATGCTTCTGTCTCCCTATCCGGATGGCCTCTGCTGTCACTGCTATAAAGATTTCTTTGGTACAACAAAAAGCATGATCATTGATCCGGCGGATGGTATAATAGATTTATGCTGGGGCGGACGGGCGGAAAACGGGTGGCATGCGTATCGGATAAGCGAACCGCTCCCCACCAGGGAACATGACGTAACCATCACCTGTGAGCCCGCTGCTCCCACCATGTTTCGTTTCGATCCAAATCCGTTCGCATAGCCCCATGAAACTGAAATGACCGGTGATCCGGCCGAATCCTATAAAAGAAATAAGGAGACTGACCATGGACTATTTAAAAGCGCTGGAGCGCGCCATCCTCTACATCGAACATCATCTGGGTGAAGACATCAAAGTCGAAGATGCGGCAGCCGCGGCCGGATACTCCTACTATCACTTTACCCGGCAGTTTAACGCTCTGTTGGGAGAAAGTGTAGGCAGCTATATCAGGAAGCGGAGGATCGCCAAGGCTGCCAAGGAACTGCTCTATACGGACAGGCGGATCCTTGATATCGCCCTGGACTGCGGTTTCGAGTCTGCGGAAAGCTTCAGCCGGGCCTTCAAAACGCTGTATCTCACCAGCCCGGCCTCCTACCGGAAGAACCGGCTCGATTTATTCATCGGTTCCAAACCGCAGCTGGAGGGGGAACGCCTCACGCACATCACAAAGAATCTGACAGTCCATCCTGCCATCGTGGAACTGCCTGATATTATGGCCGCAGGGCTGCGCGGCAGCACCACGCTGAACGATAATGTTCTACCCGGCCTCTGGGCCGCCTTTATGGAACTGTCTCCTCAGATTCCCAACCAGCTCCCCTGCGGGAGAGGGTTCGGGATCTGCGAGGCCTGTGAAGAGGGCAATACACTCTACAATATGAACGGAGACGTCCTCTTTTCAGAGGTTGCTGCTGTCGAGGTGAGCAGCTTTAACGGCCTCCCTGATCAATTTATCCCAAAGATCATAAAAGGAGGGCGCTACGCGGTATTCACTCACACCGGCAGTCTCTCCCTCCTTCAGGACAGCTACTCTTATATCTGGGGAACCTGGTTTCTCGGAACAAACGAGAAGCTGGATGCACGAGAAGATTTTGAATTGTACGATCAGCGTTTTTTAGGATACGACCATCCAGAGTCCCAGATCGATCTCTATATCCCCATCCGTTAGGGCGCTGCACCAGTTACCAGCGCAGCTCACACAGGCCGCAGGCAGGCATGGAGAGGCGGATGAGATCCTGTATCCTGTTATCTGTCCCATTCAGTTCCATAGACTCCACTGTATTTCCACGGCAGTCCTTAACCGTGACGGTTACCGGCCTGACCGGATCCAGGATGAGGATCTGTTCCTGTGCGTGCAGGGCGTTTACGCAGCTGCAGATTTTCTTTCCTTTTGCTGGCCGGATTACCCTTCCCGCGGAATAGTGAACCAGAATCTCCTCCGTCTCATTTTCCACACTCACCTCCGGATAGAGGTTTTCCGGCTCTTTCGCACGGATCACGGTCATCTGGAGCAGTGTTCTGTGCTGTCTCATGAAATTCAGCCAGAACCGGAGCATCTCTGCCATTCCGTCATCTATATCCGCCAGGCGGACCGATATCTGCGGAACGCCGAACAGACAGCTTAACACCTGCATGGCGGCCTCCTCCGGCCGCTCTCCCCGGTTCCACATCAGCATATCCGAATGGACTGCGCTGTCTCCGCACAGAAGCCGCAAATCCACACAGCCAACCCGGTTAGTCACCGGGGAACACGGACAGTCCGCCACACGGAACATGTTTCCATACCGGCGCATGTTCGGCCCGATATAACGCTGCCGGAATTCAATCAGAAGACTCTCCTTTTCCCTCCGCAGCGTCTCCCTGACAGCGGTCATAAACACGTCCAGCGCCTCCTGGATATCCCTGTAGTCCATACCAGCCCGCCACACGGGAGTTTCCTCTCTCATATAGAACTCATCGATGAAATCCAGTTTCAGTCCATCCAAATCCCATTCCCGGACAGCTTTTATATAGACTGCCAGTAAATACTCCCGCACCTCTTGATAACGAAGATCCAGTACCCCGGCCCTCTGCCGCTCATCGTAACAGAGCAGTTTATCGGAGAAGCGGTCCCAGCAGCCGGTGTTCTTTCCCACAAACGGCACGGAAAACCACAGCATGTACTTTATGCCCATAGCGTGAACCCGCCGTATGTGCTCCGGAAAATCCGGAAATTTTCCCGGCTCAGGAGCCCAGTCCCCGCAGAATGCGTATCCGCGGTTATTATCCCCGGTCTGCCAGCCGTCGTCCACGATGATTGTATCAAATCCCATTTCTGCCGCTCGCGCGGCTTCCTCCTCGACAACCGATGCGTTAATATCCTGATGCCAGGAATACCAGAACGAGTACACCGGCTCTCTGGCTTCTTCCGGCACTTCCATGACAGGGGGCATCCCATCTTCCCACCACTGTCTCACCTGATTCAGCGTATCCCAGTATGGAATATTTTCCTGTGACTCCCACAGCCGGAAAGAATATCCCTCACTCATCTTCTGCGCACTCAGTACGAACTGGATTTTAACCGCCATCCGTCCATCTTCCTCGTGCACTCCGGCATTTATATCCACTTCCTGACACAGCTCCGAAGCTGCGATCGTGTGCCTGTTCCTGCTTTCCGAATTGAAAAAACATACGACCGGGGCAGACACGGCCGTCATGGACGCCGCCGGCAGCTCCCAGTCCGCCTTCAGCGCCCGGTCGGCGCGGCAGTTGGGATGCCACCGTCCGCAGATATCGAGAATTGGAAAGGAATAACGGATTTCCACGGCACTCCCCTTTTCCGAAACACAATCCGACCGGAAACAAAACTCCGTGACGGCCCGTCCCTCTCCCTTTTCCATTACCGACGCGGTACAGGAAGCCGCCGCCTCTGAAAACACCTCATATTCACCGTAGTTTAAAATACGCTCCATTTTTCTTCTCCTTTCGGTTCGCTTATTTCATATCTGTACAGAACACATTCAGCCTGGAGACACTGGTTCCTCACGGAAGCGGATCAGACATAATTTCTGCCAGCGCCCCTGTCAGCGTCGTATTTTCCTCCATACTCAGAATTGTCAGCAGCGCGTCCCCTCTCTGTTTCTTAACTGCTTCGAACATTGCTTCCTTCTTATCATAAGAAATCTGTGCTCTGTTTAAAATTTCATAGGCCTGAGCCCCCCGGTTTGCAGCAGCGACCCGCATGCCGGTTTCAAAGCACACTTCTATGTTTTTTTCAGTTGGAATCTCTGAAAGCTCCAGCGTCAGAATTTTGCTTGCCTCATCATAGGACAGGGCCGCATCCGTCCGCGATCCTCCGATTATCACTGCCGGAACTGCAAATCCTGAATCTGCAAATTCCACATTGCGGAAATTCAGCTTCCATGAACGCCGTTGTGGAATTGCGCTCCGATTTCCTTCGGCGCCGCTGACTGCGAAACGGACAGAGGAGCCCCACTCCAGAACAAGACGCGTAGATACCCATCTTTCAACCGTATCCCCGTCTGTCCTTCCGTCATCCTCCCATATAGTAAAACAGCCGTCTGTACCCGGAAATATATCGACCGCCATACAGTCCGGGTTTTCTGTACTGCCCTTCCCGTCAAGGCTTCTGGGGATGATGGCACCGGCTTTTGCAAGCACCGGCATCTGTTCCAGGGTACGGTAGAGAGTCATCTGTTTCCCACCCTGATAGATCCGTGAATTCTGGTAATCAAACCAGAGCCCCTCCGGAATCCAGGCCTTCGCTCCCGCTAAATCCGCCTCGCGATCCAGCCTCTCCGTGATGGGGATGACTAACAGCTCCGAGCCAAAATAGTATTCATTAGGAAACTCATATGCCTCCTTCTGTTCCGGCTCCTCCCAGTACAGAGGCCGAATCAGAGGACAGCCCTCTAAACTGGCCCGGCGGTTCGCCGTATGGAGATAGGGAATAAGTTCATGGCGCAGCCGCAAAAAGTCTTTCATAATCATCTCGGCCCGCTTATTGAAATTCCAGGGCTCCTTTCCGCTGAATGGATTGGAGGTACTGTGAAGCCGGTTGATTGGTGAAAATACACCGAGCTGTACCCAGCGCACTGCCAGTTCATCGTCCCTGGCCCCCATCATGTGCCCTCCGATATCATGACTCCACCAGCCATACCCCACATTGCTTGCCGAAGCCGTAAAATACGGCTGAAACCGAAGACTTTCCCAGCTTATGATGGTGTCTCCCGAAAAACCAACCGGGTACCGGTGACTCCCAATTCCCGCATACCGGGAAAATGTAAGACCGGCCCCTCCCTTCCGCGTACTGTCCAGATAGTGGTAATGGTTCAGCATCCAGAGGGGATCCAGGCCGGGAATTCTGGTTTTCTTTCCCTGCTGCCAGTCCACCCACCAGAAATCGACGCCTTCCCCTTCCATCGGGTGATGCAGTACATCGAAATAGGCCTCCAGAAACCTCCGGTCAGTCACATCGAACTCCACCGTTTTTTCGCTGTCCGGATCGATTCCCAGCGCTTCGGCCATTCTCGGATATGCCTCCTCGTGAGCCCGCACTCCATCCGCCGGATGGACGTTTAACGTTACCTTAAGTCCCTGCTCATGGAGCCACGCCAGAAATTCAGGCGGATCAGGGAACAGCTCCTTATTCCAGGTATATCCAGTCCACCCGGAACCGTATTTCGCCGGAATATCCACCAGATGCCAGTCCATATCGATGACTGCCACGGAAAAAGGTATCCTCTCCCGTTGAAAGCGTACCATCAGTCTCTTATATTCTTCTTCTGTATATTTATGATATCGGCTCCACCAGTTTCCAAGAGCCCACCGCGGAAGCAGAGGCGTATTTCCACACAGCCTGTAAAAATCGCGGATACATTCCTGGTAACGGCGGCCGTATCCGAAGAAGTAGACATCCAGTCCGTCTCCCCCGCGCGGAGTGACCCAGCCGTCCTCTGTAATGACCATGGAAGCGCTGTCATCAATCAGAGTACAGCCGTCTTTAGAAATCATTCCGTGTTCCAGCGAAATCGCGCCATCCACCTCGTCCAGAGTGCGCGCGGTTCCTCCCAGATCCTTAATCTCATCGCCCCAGCGCCATAAACGGTTTTCCCCCGTCTCCTGATTTAAAATCGTGCGAATACTTAATCCCTCTTCAGCAAATTTCCCTCCCCGGTACTTCACCTGTAAAAATTCCGTAGTAATCGTAAGGATACCATTCTCCTTTATAACATCAAATTCCGGGACCTGAAAATCCCGGTTCATTACAATCTGTGTGGCCCGGTCTTCAAAGTTCCCCTTTTCGTTGTATTCCATACGAATCAGAGAGGATGTCAATACGGTGAAACGATAGTCCGGTCCCTGTATGAAGGCACTCTCCCTGCCTGCCGGATTTCCATATCTTTTTATATCTCTTACCATGTGATCTCCTTATTTCAGAAAAGCCGTACAGACATCTGTACAGCTTTCCTTCTATCCTTTTATTATACCTGATGCAGTACTGCTATGATTCAGGATTGTTCCCATCGCCGCACGTATATGACCAGGTTCCATTTTCCTTGATTTTCACCAGCCGTTCCTCACCTCTCCATTTTACCAGCAGCAGCCGTTCCTGAGCAAGCAGATTTTTCACGAAAATGGTATTTTCTCCCACTTCATATTCGATAGCGTACTGTGGATTTTCAAGCCTCACTCTTCCGTCTCCGGCAAGCATCGGTTCTATCTCCAGATCGGCCTGAAGGCCAAACCGCACTCCCGCGTATCCGGCGATCAGATTCCAGATAAACACGCATGGATATTCATAATAATGGGCCGCGCCATGCCAGTTCTTCTCACTGAGATAGTAAACGTAATTCATATCATACCGTTCCCCCATCCGGTATTCGTCTGTCCTGGCCTGACGGCAGACCGCTAACAGCTGCTGTTCCAGAATATCGCTTCTTCCCTTCTCTCTCCAGTATTCGAAATCCCAGCACCAGTATCTTCCCGCCGCACAGAGATCATACGGTCCTCCCGAACCGATCTCTGCCTCCGTATAATCTGCAATTTGAGCGGATACAAAGCTGGGAAAACGCTGAAACTCCAGGAAGCATTCCTCCATCAGACGGTCCACGCCGTCCTCCTGTTCCGGTTTCGTATAATGGAACAGCGAGGGAAGCTCATTAGCCAGAAGATGGATATGGTCATGGGGTACTGAGTTTCTGTCTACCCAGTCGACAAACCGGTTCTTCGAAGCATCCCAGAAACCGGCCGGAAGCGATTCCACAAGCGCCTTCCCGAGTATCTTCGATACCGTCCGGTAATGCTCCGCCTGCCGATCCCGCTTTAAGACCTCCTCCAGCTGAGCCATGAGTTCAAAGGACCTGGCCGCCAGCGCCTGAGCCATGCATTCCCGGCCATCCTTGATCACCTGATCCTCGTAATAAACGTCGGACCACAGCCTTCCCTGACGGTCAATACAGCTCTCCACAAGAGAGAGTGATTGTTCCAGCCCCTCCATATGATCGCCAAGCCAGGCCCGGTCTCTCACGGCTGAGTAATAAAAGAAAGCTGATTCAATAATTTCGATGTTCCCGGTTACAAGGAACATTTCCGCGTTCTCCGAATTGTCCAGGCTGTTCCGCCTGACATGATACTCTCTGGCCCCGTTCGGCTGGATGGCGCAGGGATCACGAAACGCCTGCTCCGGATCCTCCGCCATCATCTTAAGCTGCAGCTCCATCATCCGCTTTACCACTGCCAGATCCAGTTCATCGGCCATGGCAAGGCGTCCTTTAATCTGGAACTCATGGTCTACATCCGGGTAGGTCCCCGCGTAAGCGCCTTTCTGAAGCGTACTCACCACATAGCCGTCGCTGTCGGAATATGATTTTGCTCTCGTCCGTTCCACCACGGAGGGCAGAAGTGTTTCCCAGTAGAAATGGTAATAGGTGTCCAGGAAAATGCCTCCGTTCTCAAAGTCCAGCTCCATGGTATTGCCCATGACATCACAGCGCGGCGGGCCGTCAAATTCTTTCCATACCGGTTCAGAAAATGCGCCGCCTTCCCCCGCCGAAACAGTTACCTCCGTCTCATCTGCGCTTATGCGGATAAAAAACGCCTCGGATGCTTCTGCCTCATAAGACCGGTACTCCCCCTGCCCGTTTAAGGGCAGGATAAAGCACCGGGCAACAGGCGGAAACTCCACCGCACCGTCATAATTATGTATCAGATACGGCTCTCCCTCTTCTCTGCTGACGCAGTAAACAATTGGTCTGATTCCGCCGTACGAAATTTTTTTCTCTGTCATAATCCCTCTTATTTTGTCTTATTCTTATTTCGTCTTATTCTTGTATTCTTCTGTCCAGTAAGCTTCCACCTTATTCATGCCAAGCTCATCGATCTTCTGAATAAATTCCTGATAAACCGACTCGAAGTCCTCTGTAAAAATCATCTTCACAGAATACTGCTGAAGGAGGCTGAATGCTTTCTGTCTGATAATTCCCTCTTCCGATTCCGGAGACGGATCCTGAATGTCCAGTTCCGGACGGAATTCCACATACTTTCCGAACTGTTCGTTAAATTTATTCATTCTCTCATCCTGATCGTTCCACCATGGCAGATTCCACAACAGCTCATTGCAGGCAATCCAGTACTCACCCAGGCCGTTTCTGGAGGCAACGCCGCCCCAGTCCGCATTTTTATCCTTCACATACTCTTCCAGCAGAACCGGTTTCCCGTCTACCATATGCCATTGCGCGCCTGCCACCGGATCCTGATAGGTATCGCCTTCAATTCCCCATGATACATCGCTGTGTCCCTCAACAGAGGCCAGATATTCCAGGAAACGGATCGCTCTCTCAGGGTTCTTGCAGGTCTTCGGAATCACAGTCGCCAGCCAGCCGGCTCCCGTTCTGATCTGTCCGTATGTCTCGAAGGGAGGCAGAATCTCATAAGTAGTTTCCGGGTTGTCTCCAGGTACCTTCTCGCCGTCGGAGATCGTCCAGCAGTAGGAGATCACATCGCCCTGCTCAATTTTAGCTTTTCCCACATCCTTTGTGTCAATAAAGGGATCTTTTGTCAGAATACCTTCGAGATACATCTCGTTTAAATACTTCATCGGTTCCTTAAACTTGTCGTCACGAACCACCCACTGGATCCCCCCGTCCTTCTCTGCAAAGTCGGTGCTCAATCCCATCTGGATACCATAGTGGGAAAGCTTCGCGCTCTTTCCGAACTCATCGGCGGACATACTTCCGTCAGCGGGATAAAAGCCTATTTTATCCGGGTGGTTTTCCTTCATCTGCTTAACGGCAGCGATAAAGTCGGCCATATTCTTAATCTCCGGACGGCCAATCTCATCATAATAGTCTTTTCTGACCGTCATGACCGGCTGGTTGGTACCCACAATCTGATCGTACTCTCTTGCGGCCTTCTGCCATGCCTCACCCTGAATCCATGTCGTAAACTGATACGTCTTTCCATCCGCCATCTGATAATTGCTTAAGATCTCCTTTGGCAGAATTTCACGCATTTTCGGCGCATACTGATCAATCAGCTCGTCGAGTGACCACAGCATCCCCGCTTCGGCCATTTTCTTTAAAGCTGCATCATTTTTATCCAGTGTCAGAATATCAGGCAGCTGATTGCCGGCAATCATCATATTTAACTTCTGTCCGTCGTCTACAACCGGTTTCATAAAGTTTAAATCAACACCGGTCTTGGCGGTCACACGCTCTGCCGTAGCATCATTCCAGTCCAGTGAAAACCAGGAAAAGTTGGCGTAATACCCTAATTCTATGGGCGAGGTGTCTTCCTTCCATTCCAGATCCTCAGGATCCGCCTGCCAGCCGATCCTCTCCCAGTCCATCTCAGACTGGAAATCTGACACGGCTGCCTCCGGCGCCTGTGTCTGCGGCTCTGATTCCGCCTTTTCTGTTTCCGCAGCAGTCTCCCCTGTGGTCTCCTTCACCGTACTCTGGCCGCCCCCGCAGCCTCCCAGCATACCCGCAATCATAGCGGAGCATACCATACATGATAATACACGTCTGAACTTTCTCATATTCCCTCTCTCCTTTTTTTATTCGCAGCTCTTCAGCCGCGCATCTTCTTGTTTTCGTGCTTCTTCTTGTTTTCGTGCTGCTGAATGGGTACGCTTATTCTTTCACCGCTCCCAGCATCATTCCTTTCAGGAAGAACTTCTGAACAAACGGATAAATAATGGTTACCGGCAGAATCGATACGATCAGCATCGCGTAACGGACCGATTCCATGGTGGTACTGCTCTCCGACGGTACTGCGATCATCTTCTGCAAAGTCTGCTGTGCCTCAGCCAGAGACATGGCACGCATCAGAACAGCCGGAAGTGTCATCAGGCTCTCATTCTGAATAAAGAATGCAGGGTGGAACCAGTCATTCCAGTGCCATACCCCTACGAACAGCGATACCGTGGCGATAACCGGCGTTGACAGCGGAATTATAATTTTAAACAGAATCGTAAAATATCCCGCTCCGTCCATCTGTGCGGACTCTTCCAGAGCCGCCGGCAGTTCCTTAAAAAACGATATAAACAGAATAATATAATAAAACTGAAAAATATTAGGCAGGATATAGACCCAGAAGGAATCCAGCAGATGCATCTCCCGGTAAAGGAGATAGGACTGCACCACTCCGGCTGAAAAGTACAGCGTTATGACACCCATAATCATATAGACCTTCCGCCCCTTTAAATGATCCTTTGACAATCCGTAAGCAGCCATCGCCATACAAAAAACAGCCAGAACCGTTCCTACAATACTCCTGAGCATTGTCATAAGGAAGGCAGGATAGATCGCCTTATTCTGGAAAACAATCTTGTAATTTTCCAGAGAGAACTTCCTGGGCCAGAAGTAAAGCGCCTGCCTGGCCGCATCCCTGCCATCGTTAAATGAATAGATCAGACAGTAATAAACCGGATATACCGTCACAATCAGAACAAAAATACATAATACGGCGGTAACGACATTAATGATTCTGTCCTCTCTTGATCTTCCTAATTTCATACGCAGCATATCATCACCCTCCCGTTAAAAGACGCTCTTTCCAAATACTTTTTTTGATATTTTGTTGGCGGTCAGAAGAAGCGTTACCGAGAGCACAGAAAGGATCAGATTCCCGGCTGCCGCAAAGGAAAATCTCAGCTGGTTTAACCCTTCATCGACTATGAATTTCTGTATTACATAGGATTTCGAATAATTAAAGGCGTTTCCCAGCAGATACGACTGGTTGAAGTTGGAAGCCACCGGCCCGCCGCTCAGTAAGTTTCCGCAGTTCATAACGAAAAGGACCCCTGCCGTCCATGCGATAGACGGCAGCGTGATCTGTGTGATCCGTTTCAAACGGCCGGCGCCGTCCACAGCTGCCGCCTCATAAATATCCTGGTTAATGCCCGCAATGGCCGCCAGATAAATAATCGCATTCCAGCCGCTCTCCTGCCAGCAGTCGATCCACACGCCGATCCACCAGAAATACTTGGAATCTGCCAGAAATTCGATGGGCATATCTGTGATATGCAGTCTCATCAGAATATCATTGATCAGCCCCTTACTGTCCAGAAACACGATCCAGAGAGTCGCTACTATGACATAGGACAAAAAATGCGGTAAATAGCTTCCTGTCTGGGTCGCCTTCTTCAGCCACTTGAACGGTACCTCATTGATAATGAGAGCCAGCAGAAGCGGCGATGTAAAGGTAAAGAAGAATTTTAAAAAGCTCATTCCCAGAGTGTTTTTCATGGCGAGATAAAAGCTCTCGCTGGAGAACAGTTCCTTAAAATACTTCATTCCGGCAAATGCATGGCCGAAAAATCCATCGGTCAGCGAATAATCCAAAAAGGCATTTGCCAGTCCCATCACAGGGATATAGGAAAAAATAAAAAAGAATATCATGGCAGGTATCACCATCAACTGCAGCTGAAACTGCCTCTTTCCCCATCTCTTTTTTTTCGGTAACTTTTTCATAGACACATACCAAACCTCCTCCACCTGTTGTTTTTCCCTTTGCAAAACTAAAAAAACGCTATATAATTGATTACTGGGAACATTTCCGTTTGCAAATACAGTATATCACATGGAATTTATGAAATAAGTACACGTTTTTTGGAAATAGTACAATAAATATAGTTGTTTTCACACACCAACCGTACTCTGGAGGTCTTACAAATGGAAATAATCAAAAAAATGCATTATAAATCAAAGCTGATTCTCTGTTATCTTGTCCTTGTCTCCTTCCCGCTTATCCTCTGTCTTATCCTTCTGTATCAATCTATCGTTAAGCCAGTCCGGGAAAATGCGGTGAGCGCCATCGATCAGAGACTGGAGCAGGAACTGAGTACCATCAATTCCAAAATTGAAAAAATAAGAAATGTCTCTTATTTAGTCTCCACCAACACGGTCATCAACAAGTTTTTCGTACCCAAATTTTACGGTGACCTGGAATTAATCGAGATTTTGAACAACGATATTTCTCCCCTGCTCTCATGGCTGGAGGCCTCCAGCCCGGAAGTATCCTATTACCACTTTTTCACGAACAATCCTTCGATTCCGGATACCCAGTATCTCCACCACTATGATGATTACCGTTCAGAGCCGTGGATGCAGGAGATGGAGCAGTCTGTTTTTGATAAGGGCTATTATCTGGAGCCATATCATCAAAACCGCAGCTACAGTTTTGGATACGGCGTGGAAGATCAGATGGTCTATTCCCTGTTCTACCCTCTTCTGACTGCCAATAACTTTCTTGAGGTCTGCATAAAGCCCTCTGTATTTTTCGAAGACATGAAAGCCATACCGGCCATGGAGTCCGGTTTTGTGGCAGCCGTCAACAGAGATGGAAAAGTTATCTCCGACCTTCCGTCAACGGTTACCGCCGCTTTCCGCGAAGCTCTGGAACAGAGTCTTACAGAAGGCGGCTATCTGTCCGGCCCTGCCGACAGCCCTGTCCTCGTCTCTCTGGAACAGACTGAGTATCTGCTGTCGCTTCGGAAAATCGATGCTCTGGACAGCTGGATTCTCTGCGCTGTTCCCAATGCTGAGATCGTCGGGCCGGTTTTAAAAGCGCAGCAGTCTTTTGCACTGGTAATCTTAGCAGCGGCCATCGGCATCGTACTGCTCTCCTACCTTTTATCCACACTGCTGATCCGGAAAATCAACACAATTATTGACGCCGTACATAAGATTCAGGAAGGCGATTTCCACGTCTCCATCCCGGTAAACGGGGAAGATGAGATCGATCAGCTGGCTACTGACATTAACTATATGTCATACAAGATAAACGAACTGATCAACCGTGTATACAAGGCCCGGATGCTCCAGAAGGAGACGGAACTGTCTGCCCTCCAGGCTCAGATCAATCCTCACTTTTTATTCAATATCCTGGATACGTTCAAAATGATCGCCATCATCCACGACCTGGACGATTTTTCCGACAGCATTGCCGCCCTGGGCAATCTGATGCGTTATAATATTTCCCCTGCCAGCTATCGATGCACGCTGGAACACGAACTACAGATCATACACGACTATATCAATATCCAGAATTTACTGCTGAACAACCGCGTCACCCTGCTTTTAACGGTCCCTGACGATCTGCTTCGCTTTGAAATTCCCAATTTTATTATTCAGCCCATTATTGAAAATTCCTTCGTCCACGGATTCGAAAATAAGCTGAACGAACTGATCATAAAGGTTTCCATCTACAGGGACGGCTCAAACATCATCATTCAGATCGAGGACAACGGAATGGGAATCGGCGGGGAACAGCAGCAGGCGCTCACAGACGCCATGAAAAAGTCCACGGAAACACTGGAGATCGGACCGGCCCAGGACCCATTCAGGGAAGGGGAGACTTCCCGTTCCGGAAAAAGTATTGGCCTTCTCAACGTGAATCTGCGGCTGTTTCTGCTTTACAGGGACCGCTATTCCTTCACCTTTTCCGCTTCGGACTTAGGCGGTGCCTGTAACACGATTTCCCTACCCGTCTCGATTCCGACGAAGGAGCAGGAAGAAAATTTTCTTAAGGAGCGGAGTATGTTATGACACTATTAATCGTTGAAGATGAAGATATCATAAGAAAAGGACTGATCGTCACACTGAGAAAGCTGGAGATGGATTTTGAACACATCTATGAAGCCGGCGACGGAGAAGAGGGGCTGCGTCTCTGCCGGGAATACACTCCCGACATCATCATGACAGATATTAAAATGCCGCTTATGGATGGCCTGGCGTTTATCCGTGAGAGTCAGAAACTGCTGCCGGAAGGACAATTTATCATTCTGAGCGGCTACAGCGACTTTGAGTACGCCCGAACGGCCCTGAAATACGGTGTCAAAGACTATTTATTAAAACCCAGTACCAAAAATGAGATAAAAGAAGTGCTCACCCGGGTAGTGGAACAGCTGAAAGAGCAGCAGTCACTCCGTCTGGAGCTGACGGAACGGATTCACACCTATGAAAAAAAGCTGGACCGTTTCCAGGAACTGCTGCTGGGAAACATCCTGTCTGGACGTTATCCGGCCGGAGAGATCGGACGTTATCTCTCCCACTACTCAATCGTATTTCCGGAAGAATATATGGAAGTTCTCTGCATCAGGATTACGTCTGCTGTTTCTTCCGGCGAACCCTCGATCGACTATAAAAACCATTTTATGTGGATCGCCTCCCTGTTTACACCGTATTACACTGTTTATCAGGCGGATATCTTATCTGTTTATAAATGTCTGCTTATAAACTTTTCCCGCATGGAGCCCGGTTACAGTCAGAAGATATGGAAGAAAGCAGAAACAGAGATCCGGGAATACGGACAGAAACACGGACTGCGGATCTGTCTCTCCATCAGCCGCGCGGAAGTCTCAGAGGAAGCACTTCCCGATCTGTATCAGGAAGCCTGTATGCTGCTGCACTGCCGTCTCTTTCAGCCTGAAGCTGTGATATTCGATCCGAAATGCCAGAGAGCTGCGGAGACAAAAATTCCTGCAGTTCCCCTGACTATGATTGAAACCCTGTATCACTACTACATTGGAAACAGCCAGTTTGATCTGCGCCAGAACTTTTACAGCTTTATCCACCACATTACACATATAGAGGACTCCTCTCCCGGCTATGTCTGCGAATGTCTCGACAGGCTGGAGGAATTCTTTGCCGTTCAGTCTGCCAAAGACGGCCTCGAACCGGACACCGCTTACCGGATCGCCTTCTCCGTTTCCGAGTCCATGACAGTGTGCAGTTCCCTGGAAGACTTAACGGATATGCTTTATGCCCGGCTGTTGGATTACTGGAAACTGAAAAAAGAAGGAACCGCCCCCGCCGCCCACATGGCTTCCTCTCCGGTGGATCAGGCTATCGCCTATATGGAGCAAAATTATTACCTGGATCTGGACTTAAGTATGATCTCCGACCTCATCTCCATGAACAGCAGCTATTTCAGTTCTCTGTTCAAAAAGAAGACTGGCATGAATCTGATCAATTATCTTCAAAATGTGCGGATTGAAAAATCGAAACAGCTTCTGTTGAATTCCAATCAGAAGCTGTACGAAATATCAGAAGCCGTGGGGATACCCAACGTAAAATACTTCTGCAAACTTTTTAAAGACTACACAGGTGTCACTCCCTCAGAGTTTCGGAAACATGAACACTCTTTTTAGAAGGCGTTCACACACGCACTCCGCGCGGCGGTATCCTTCAGGATCCGGCCCTGGGGATCTCCCGCCGCGCCTAAAACCAAATTACACCAGAAAAGAAAACTCTCCAAAATCAATCGACAAATCTTCATAAATTCCCACCGGAACCGTATCGTGCATCCCATATATCTTCATATCCATATCCCCATCGTTAAAACAGTATGTCAGGATGCGTCCCTTTAACGGATCAACGATCCAGTATTCACGCACTCCGGCGGACCAGTATTTATTTAACTTGATAGAATAATCTTTTTTTCCCGTGCTCTGGGATATGATTTCCATGACGAAATCAGGGGCTCCGGCTACACCTTTCGATTCCACACGGGTCTGGTCGCAGATAATCATCAGATCCGGCTGCACCACAGTCTTATCATCCGAGTCCAGAAACACATCAAACGGGGACAGAAATACCTCACAGGGTCCGGCCTTTCGCCTGATATACTCTTTGAATTGAAAATACAGTTCTCCAATAAGCTTCTGATGAACAAGGCCTGGAGATGACATATAATAGAACGTTCCGTCAATCAGCTCGGCTCTGACATGATCCGGAAGCGCATAGTAGTCCTCCAGGGTATATCGGCCATGAACCGAATACTCCAGGGCCTCCTCATGCACGCTGCTGACATAAGGGCCATCCTCATCGCGGTAAAATGTCATCCCCAAAACTGTCTCCAGAGCAAGAATCGTATCGTACTGCGGCGACTTCGTGGCACCGCTGAATATCTTATTCACGGTCCCCAGCGGCACACCGGACCGCTCAGAAAGTTCCTGATTTGTTATTCCCAGCTCTTTCTTTCTCTTTTTCATCTTTTCCAGATCCATCATGGCTGTTCTCCTTCCGCAGTTTTGTTTCCTCCATTATACCACAATTACCTTTTATGGTCAATTCATCTAATATAATACGGTAATTTTATTTCCCCATATTTTATCATATTGAATCTTTCACCGCCTGCGGCGCAGCCCCTGTCTCTGAAACCGGCAGGTCAGTCCCGATTCCGATCCGCATTCCATTCCTGACCTTTTCTCTGCAGAGTTTCTCTTCTTTTTTCCATACCATCTCATATTCATCCAGTTTCACCATAATTCCCTGACTGCACCACCGTTTCACCATGCTTCTCGATACGCCCAGACGATCAGCGATCAGACCGTCCAGCCTAAGCGTCACAGGAAACGGAACCACCAGTTCAATCAGCCGGAAGCCGTTCTTAACCACCTCACTGTTCTCATCCGCATTACCGTCCGCTTCCACCTCTGTCCGGTATCCGCCCTCCGGTATCACAGCTTCCGCTCTGTTCTTCACAAACAAATCCATTCTCCGTCCGTAAGCTTCTGCCAGCGTGCGGTCATTCTCAAGGAATCCGGCATACTCTTCCTGCAAAACCGAACTCACCGGAGTCCGTTCGTATATACTCATATTCCAGGTAGTACTGCATTTTTCACAGCGATAGATCAGCCATACATCCACATTCTTTCCATTTGCATTTACACGGAATTTCATACTGTTTATAAATTCACGTTTTTCTTTACATTTAGAACAGTTTCGTCTTACGGTGGGAACGGCCTCCGGAGTAATTCTCCAGCGTTCTTTTCTGATTGTATCTAAACCTGTGTTTGAATTATTTATGTTTTTAATATTGTCTCGCATCACATTGCCTCCTGAAACTACTCTAGTACAGTTTTGCATTAGTAACGCAGTAACAGGGCCTGAGATCCGCGTCAGGTGTGCGTCTGCAAAGCGACGGCGTAGTGGACCTACATTTAGCTTTGCAGGCGTGCTCCCGGCGTGGATAGCTGGTGCTGTTACTGTGGAATTAGTGCAAAGCTGTACTAGTCTTTATGCAAGGCAATACTAGCATGGTTGTGGACAAAGGCATACCTCATCAACGGTTCTGCCGAAAGGATGCGGCATACAGACAGGAAGCACAAAAAAACGATATGCCATAATCCTGCACATCGCTTTTCTATCATTATTTTATTTTATTTTTCTCTGACAAGATAATTCTCTGAATGCTCTTTTCCGAAAGGAAGTACTCCTCCGCCAGCGTCTTTACACCGAATCCATCCAGATATCTGCGATAAATCTCTTCGTTGCGGGTCTTGAGTTCTCTCCGAAAGGAGGTCTCCTCGCCCCACTTTTTCTTATTCTCTTCTTTTCTGGGGATATAGACGTATCCACCATCCATATATTTCTGGATTGCTTCCACCAGTTCCTCCGGCAGAATCTCCGTTGCTTTCCGATAGCGCATCGCTGCCTCCTAAACATAATTTACTGTCAGGAATAGCAAAGGCTATACAATTACTCATATTTTCTTTCACTGCATAGACCTGTTGCTATGCAGTCTTAACCTCTTTCATCATAAAGAACCGGCCTCCTCTCTATCTTTTTGCATACAGGATGGTTGTGTTCTCCTGTCTCCATACCACTTCCACACTTGAGCTTCCGTGCCGTCTTCTTCTCCAGTATACTCTGAAGCGCGCCGGAAAAAAACCTCAAGTTTCCGGCAGAAACAACTTTAAGCCCGGCATTAACACTGGGCCGCTGTGTCGAGTATACAGAAATTTGATTCCGGTGTCAACAGGCGTTCTCCTTCCAAAATTTTCCTATCTCCTCTGCCGACAGCTCCTCCACAAATTTTTTCTTTATTTCCAGAAACTGCTCCAGCTCCAGCAGAATCTGAAATAATACCGCGCGGCTTTCAAATTCTTCCCGGGACTCCGGAAGGGGCTGCTCCCGCATGGAGCACGTTACACGGTCCAGTGAGGCAAGCAGGTCTACCGCGTTGTTATACTCATGAAAGCTTACACTGATCCGCTCCATCAATTCCGCAATGGGACGCGCCTGGGAGGGCAGTTCCTTCAGATGGCTCATCTCCGCCTCAATCCGTCCCAGTACAAACGCCTGGGTTCTTCTCATGTTCATATAACGGAGATAATACCTCGTATCGCTGAGAAGCTTATTCTCCATATCCTCGTATGCACTTTTCTCCCCCTGTTTCAGGGTTTCATCAAGCTCCGTCAGGCGGGAAGTCAGCGGCGGCTGATCTGAAGGCATGTTTGACCTTTCCTGATCCGCAGCAGTCAGCTGTTTTGCCATCTTCCACAGAATCTCCTTCATGCGGCCCTCGATCTGGCGCTGGCTCATTCGGATCACGCGCTCTTTTCCCGGAATATAGAGATTGAGCAGCACTCCGATCCCGGCTCCTGTAACCAGAAGGCCCAGCTCATTCCCAATATTCACCGCATTCATTGATCGCTCTGCCAGAAAATGCGTCATCAAAACAGTGTTTACAGAAATTCCCTCCTGCATCCCAAACGCCATGCAGACCGTGGAAAACATCAGCAGAAAGACAGAGACAGCTGCCGGTCCGTAGCCAAAAGCGGAAAAGCATGCCGCAGAAATAACCATTGCCAGGACAAACGACAGAAGCCGCCGGACCACCACCCGGATGGTCTCCTTCTTTGTGTCCTGAATGCTCAAAAGTGTGATAACTCCGGCGGACGCGCTGTAATTCAATCCCAGACGCTCTGCCAGAATCATAGCCAGGCCTGCGCCTGCGGCAATTTTCATAACCTTTCCATAATCCGGTTTCTTCACAAATACATTTCCTCCTGACGGTGTGAATCAGTTTCGGTTCCATTTCCTATCATTATTACCGATCATGGAAATAAATACAAGGTTTGTTTCACCAAAAGTTCTCCTTGACCGAACTTTTTTTCTGTGTTAGGATTTTCTCTGTAAAATTTATGCCAAAGCTACTGACAACATCAGAAAGGAACTGAAACTCCCATGAATTTCGCAGCACTTATGCAGTTGAAGGAAGAATGGACTTCATTTAAAATACGCCACCCCAAATTCCCCGCCTTCTTAAAGGCAGTCCGTGGACGTGCTCTGGCCGAGGGCACTGTAATCGATATCCGCGTGACCGCTCCGGATGGAACGGTACTGAACTCCAACCTGAAGCTGAAAAAAGAGGATTTGGAACTGATCCGCCGGATTCACGAACTGATCTGATACATTTTGAGCCTCGCTGAGGCCGTGATCCTATAATTCCATCGCCTTCGATGTCTTATTCAGGAAACGGTCGTAAACGACGATCTGCACCTCATGTGTTCCGGCAGACAGTCCGGGGATGTTTAACTGGATTCTGCCGTCAGAGACCGCTTCTTCGGAATACTGAAAGAGCCCATCCACAAATAGTTCTGCCTTGCAGGCATTTTCCCCTGTCTTATAGTGAAGCTCCAGCTGGTCTCCGTTCTTTTCCGCTCGGGCCTCCAGAGACGGCCCAGTTCCGGCTTCCAGCTGTATACCGCCCAGCTCCGGCTTCCTGATTGTAAATTTCTTTCTCAGTTCATCGACGTATGCTCCCTTTACCCGAATATTTTCCAGTTCCCCCGCTTCCGTATGTTCCCGCAGAAGATTCAGATAACCGACGCTCTCAGGATCCCAGCCGGTTACCAGAGAACAGATGGTATCGACCGCCACCGCATCGCTTCCTCCCATGATAACGCCCATGTTCATTTTATCGGTCTCTTTCCGCTCGTGAGACATGGGGACCGGACCGCTCTGAAAGCCCTGAAGGCCATCCACAATCACATAGTCCACCGGTCTGGCCATATAATAGTCGTAAATCCATCGGTCCAGCTCACCGTCCGTGATCTTGTGGGAGACCATAGCCGCCTTGCTGGGATTGTCAGGCGCCATACCGTACAGATTTCCCGGCGGAGTACCAATACTCACATTTTTGATTCCGCCCGTCACTACCACTCCCGAAGAAGTCTTAAGCGCAGGAATACTGATGACAACGTCCGCCTCATACAGAATCCGGTTAAAGTAATAGGATTTATGAAGCAGGCCCTCCGGAAGTTCCACCTTTACTACCTCCGGCGCATCAAAATCCTGCCATGCCCCGCAGTCTTCCTCCAGGCAGATAAACGAATCCACACCTTCCATATAATCCGGCGTATAATGGAAATAATTCATAACCTCTCGGGTCGGCCCTGTCGCCGAGCCCTCCATGATATAGACCTTTCCATCCGGATTGAACTCCCTTACCATTTTTAAGACAGCCTTTGTAACACGCCAGTCCGCCGTAACCCCATTGACCTCCTGATCCAGCAGTTCCCCTGTGGAATCCACAATCATCTGAACCAGATTGGGCTTCAGTACCACGGTCTGTCCGTTTTTGACAATGTCTTTTAAATCGGAGGCAGCCGTCCTCACCATAGCCTCGATTTCTGATTCCGTAAGATCGGCCGCTTTTGCTTTCTGCGATTTGGCAATCGTGACGGTGGAACCATGAAAAACGGCTTCTTTGACGGTTTGCACAGCTGTATCCGGCTGGTACCCCGGCACGGTCTGCTCTAAAGGCACCATCTGCCCCTGCTCTGATTTTCGTTCTGCCACCGTATTCACCGCGGGGACTGCTTCTGCCGGGTGAATCTGGCAGCCGTTTAAAAGTGTCATTGGCATTGCCATATAGATCCATAGTTTCTTCATCGATGATCCCCTTTTCTCTATGCTGTATTTCCGTATTTTGTCGAAATGTGTCAGTATCGATTCTACAGGGGGTATGCATCAAAGTTGCATCATCCGATTATTTTAATCAAAACCGCCGTAATTTTGGAATGACTTCTCAAACTGATTCGTGTATAATGTAGGAAACAGCAACTACAACCATTGGATTCCATTACCGCCTCCGGCTTTAAGGAGTTACCATGAGTTTTCGAAAAATACTATCACGGTTTCAGATTTCTATCTTTGCCCGTTCCATACGCCACGGGCTGACGCTTGCCATCCCATTCCTGATTATGGGATCCTTTTCTCTGCTTCTGAATAATTTTCCCATTGACAGTTATCAGGTTTTTCTTGCATCCTGGCTTCACGGCACTGCTGCCCAGCTCTTAAATACCATTTACACCATCAGCCTCGGATCTCTGGCCCTGGTTCTTACCGTCACCATCAGCATCTCCTACGGACAGCTGGCCGAGACGGACCAGTTTCTGCTTTACCCTGTGGTTTCGGTCTGTTCCTATCTGGCCTTCTGCGGCGGCATTAAGGATCAGACGGAATATATCTTCAGCGCAGAATGGGTCTTTACAGCCATGTGCATTACCATGCTGGCCTGTGTCCTGTTTCAGCGGCTCTTAAGGTTTGGCCGCCGCTTTGAGAGGCTTCACACGACAGGGGCTGATTATCTGTTTAATATCTCTATCCAGAGCCTGGTCCCCGTCATCGTTATCACTCTGTTTTTTACGATAACAGGGTATCTTGTCCGCATCACCTGGAGTGACAGCAACATTACGAATTTCGGCTCCTATCTCTTTCTGAAACTCTTTAACGGAATCAGCGGGAATTTATTCGGCATCCTGCTTTATGTGGTTATCACGCACGTCCTGTGGTTCTTGGGGATTCACGGAACAAACACGCTGGAAGCCGTTTCCAGACAGTTGTTTGAACAGAATGTGGAGATCAATCAGGCCCTGATGACGGCCGGCAGTCTTCCCACGGAGATCTTTTCGAAGACGTTTCTTGACACCTTCGTCTTCCTGGGGGGCTGCGGCACCGCCTTAAGCTTTGTCATAGCGCTCTGCATCGCTTCAGGACAGAGTCACAACAGGAAGATCGCTCACGTGGCGCTCCCCTCGGTACTGTTTAATATCAGTGAAATCGCTGTCTTCGGTTTCCCGATTATCTTTAACTTTACCATGGCGGTTCCCTTCATCATCACCCCGGTTGTGCTGACGGTTACCAGTACTCTGGCCATCCACCTCGGTCTGGTGCCTGCGGTGACTCAGTCTGTAGATTGGACTGTCCCCGTACTGCTCAGCGGATATAAATCCACCGGTTCCATTGCCGGCAGCCTGCTGCAGCTGTTTAACCTCATCATCGGAACGATGATCTATATCCCGTTTATCCGGCGGAGTGAAAAACTGGAGGCCGGCAAATTTACGCAGGCGATCCGACAGATGGAGGCGGATATGGCCTCCGGCGAAAAGCAGGGAAATCCGCCCCGCTTTTTAACCCCGGAATATCCATGCTATTACTACGCCAAAACCCTCGCCATGGATTTACAGAATGCCATCAAACGCGGCCAGGTACAGTTATACTATCAGGCGCAGTTATCCCATGACGGAACTCTGCACGGCATGGAGGCCCTCATGCGCTGGAAGCATCCGGTCACAGGATTTATCGCGCCGCCGGTTTTGGCAGGTCTGGCCTATGAACATGGATTTTTGGATGAACTCGGCAGCTATCTGATCAGACGCGCCTGCCTGGACGCCCAGACCATGGAGAGGCTTTTAAAGAAAGACGCATATCTGTCCGTCAATGTTTCCTCCATGCAAATAAAAAGCGATGGTTTTTTCGATATGGCTCTTTCCCTGATTAAGCAGTATCCCGCGGAGCATATCCACCCCGTATTCGAAATCACAGAACGGGCGGCACTTGAGATATCGGATCACTTAAAAATAGAAATGGAGCATCTTCGCAGCCAAGGTGTGGAATTCAGTCTGGATGACTTTGGAATGGGGCACAATTCCCTTCTTCAGCTGCAGGAAGATGCCTTCGATGAAGTAAAATTGGACGGCAATCTGGTCTCCCAGCTTCTCACGAATAAACGATCCCGCGAAATCGTCTCCAGTATCATTCAAATGTCCCGGAATTTAAACTGCCGGATCGTAGCGGAGTTTGTGGAAACCGCAGAACTGCGTAATGTTCTCTCAGAGCTTGGCTGTTCCATCTATCAGGGCTATTATTACTGCCGTCCTCTGCCTTTGGAGGAATTCATGGATTATATCAGCAGACTGCCTGAAAAAGGACATGGTTCCTGATGATAAGTGGCCTGCTTCCAACGGGAATGGCCTGCACAGTTAGAAAATCGGCATAAAAACGTAAGAAAACTTTATTTGAATGAATCCGTTATTTGTAGTAGATTAAAAGCATATGGATTTAAAAGCCGGACAATCAACTGTTGAGCAGGAGGCAGAAAGAGGAACGAATATGAAACGAATGGTTTGTGCCGTATTAAGCGGCATACTAATTTTAGGAAATGCCGGTTATGGGGGAATGGTCAGTTACGGGGCCCCCACCTATGCAGAGGCCAATGCCGTAGGGCCTGGTATTAAAGCTGCAGTCGGCCTCAATGATTTTCTGGATCAGGAGGTTCCGAACCCCATTGTAAAGCCGGCAGATAAGTACTCGTACGAGCAGATGGAAGCCGATATCCAGTCTCTCAAGAATACCTACGGAGATAAGATTACCGTCAATGTCATCGGTACTTCTCTGGACGGAAGGAATATTTATGATATCATCCTTGGCAATCCGGAGGCGAAATCACAGATCCTCATGCAGGGCGCCATCCATGCCAGGGAGTATATGACGCCTCTCGTGATGATGAGCCAGCTGGAGTATGCCCTGGCCTTTTACGATACCGGGCACTATAACTACAAGTCTGTAAAGGATATGCTTAAGAAAGTAGCCATCCATTTCGTCCCCATGACGAATCCAGACGGCGTAACCTTAAGCCAGTTTGGAATTGATGCCATACGCTCGGACAGCTTAAAGCAGGGTATCCGGGACTGCTATACACGGGATGTAACTTTAAAAAGAACCGCGGATTCCTTCGAAACTTATCTGACTAAGTGGAAGGCGAATGCCGCCGGCGTAGACTTAAATTATAATTTTCCATATGGCTGGGATGAACTGGCCACGAAGCTGACGGAGCCATCCTCTGCCAGCTATAAAGGCCCTGCTCCCTTCTCGGAACCGGAAAGCCAGGCACTGAGAACACTGGTGGACCAGTATCCGTGGGCCGTCACCGTGAGCTACCATTCCCAGGGCCAGGTCATCTACTGGACTACGAGCAGCAATGGAGCGGAGCTGGCTTCCAATACGCTGGCGGAAGCAGTCTCGGTAATGACCGGTTACCGGATGGATAACAGTGACGGCAAAGGTGGCTTCAAAGACTGGATGCAGTCTAGAAGCGGAGCAGTCCCCGGAGTAACACTGGAAGTCGGGAAAACGCCCTGCCCTGTCCCATTCGCAGAGTTTCCTGAGGTCTGGAGGCAGAATAAGGGAGTCTGGGTACAGGTTCTCGATTATGTCGTGCGCCGGATCTAAAGAAAAAGTGTCCCTGCAGCAGATTTACCTCTGACCATCACAAATTAAACAGCAGCGGCGGAGCCCTTATGACACAGTGTCATATGAGTTCCGCCGTCTTTATAAGTGAAACGTATTCTTTTTCCACGCTATTTTAACCTGGCTATTTATGGTACGCCTGCCCATTCATAATCCGGTACCCTCTGTAGATCTGTTCCAGCAGAATCACCCGCATCAGCTGGTGCGGAAACGTCATCCTGGAAAAACTCAGCAGATAATCCGCCCGGTCGAGGACCTGTTTTGAGAGCCCTAAGGAGCCTCCTATGATAAAGATAATCTGGCTCGTGCCCGACACGCCCAGAGCGGCAATCTTTTCTGACAGTTCCACGGAATCCAGCATCTTTCCCTCAATGGCCAGAGCGATCACATAGGCGCCCTCCCTGATGCCGGCCAGAATCCGTTCTCCCTCCTTCTCCCTGATCTGAGTTTCCAGCGCCTCTCCGGCATGATCCGGTGTCTTTTCGTCTGCCACCTGGATAATCTCCAGTTTACAGTACCGGCTCAGCCGCTTGCTGTATTCTTCAATCGCAGCAGTGTAAAATTTCTCTTTTATTTTTCCAACGGTTATGAGCGTTATCTTCATGTAAATTCCTCTTATCTTACCGGCAGGTTCTTCTTCATCGATTCCAGCACCCGGCCTGCCACCTGGGCTGCGGTTTTCTTTCGCCGCGTCTTGACTCTTTTTACCACTTTTCCATCCGGTTTCCGGCTGATTCCGCAGGTAATCCGCAAAAATTCTTCTACTTCCTCCCAGGCTTCCCGGCTCTCCGGAATTAAGTCCATCCCCATCTGGAAGACATGAAACATCCCTTCGTAGACAGATAAACGGCGGCGCACTCCCGCCCGCTTCAGTTTCTCCGCCACCTCCAGGGTATCGCTTAGCAGCACCTCATAGCTTCCCACCTGCATGAGCACCGGCGGAAATCCGTGATAATCCCCAAACAGCGGCGACAGATACGGCTCCTTTGGATCAGCCTCTCCGATATAGGAGGAATGAAAAAGCATGTTGTCGGTGGAGTTCCCGAAAAGGGGATCCGTCTCATAATTATCTGTGTAGCTGGCGCCGCTGTTGGTCAAATCAGTCCAGGGCGACATGGTAATAATACCTCCCGGCATGGCAAGCCTGTGATCCCGCAGATACATGACGAGAGCCAGAGCCAGCCCGCCGCCTGCGGAATCTCCTGCTATGATGATATGGTCCGGCTCGTACTCCTTTTCCTGAATCAGCCACTTATACGCATAGACTGCATCCTCCAAGGCCGCCGGATACGGATACTCCGGAGCCACCCGGTAATCAATCGTGAGCACATCTCCGCCAAAACTCAGCTTGGAATACCGGACTGCGAATTTCCGGTAAATATTCTTCATGGGGCCGATGTAACCGCCTCCATGCAGCTGCAGAATCACACGTCCCGTAAAGATCCCCTCCGGACGTAAGTATTCCATGGGAAACTGCTCCGTTTCCACAATTTCGTACTCATAACCGGCCGGACAGATCCACGCCGGCTCCACCGGATTTTTTCTCAGTTCACCGCTCTGTATGGGCTGTTTTAAGGAAGTCTCCATCACGTTCTGCATCATGTCACGCACTAGATTACCGCGGACACTCACTCGTTTATCTCTCATCTGTTTTCCCTTTCTTTCCAGCCGTCTGCGGCTCTGCCATTCTGTTCCATCTGCCTGCGCCCTGCCGTCATTCCATCCCGCTTTACAGATGAAATCTCCGCTTCAATTCCGTCTTCACACTTCTGTCACCCCACTTAATGGTGACAAATAGAATCAGAACCGTGACCACCACGGTTACGAGCGTCATCAGCGGACGTGTCACCAGCCCGGCCGCCCACAGAATGACGGGAATAAAGCTGAAGATCGTGATGGCAATCTGATACATAAAATAACTCTGCCAGTTCAAACGGTTTACGATAATCAAAAATACCACCGCAAGGTCTGCAAACAGCAGGGTACTCGGTATGCCGAAATTGACTGACCAGCCTGTATATCCCGTCACATGATCGATCATCACCAGAAGCACCTCCGCCGCAATGGTCTGTATCACAACTTTGGATGCCAGATTCGCATGCCGCATGATGGAGTATCGTAATGTCAGCGCCACATAGATGATACAGCCGATGGCGATGACTGACCACATGGATCCTGAGTATGTGGCGAAATTGACCACTCCCAGTATGGCGGCCACGGCAAAAAGGATGCCGTAAAAGGTGTTGACTACTTCCTTCCACCGTTTCGGATCGTACTGGATCCTTGGGTACATTGCCTTGTCGTCACGGGAATCCGGCACACCGTTGCTCTCCGTCTCCACAGAGACTCCCAGTTCTTTTAAAAAGCCGAAAAAGCGGTCCTGCAGTCTCGTATCCTGAAATACCGAGGTAAAGGTAACCACCACATGCTCGCCGTACGCGCACACGGCACACTTCATGGGCTGACGCTTTGAGACACCGATCATGAGATGGAACCGCTCAATCTCAGCCTCATACTCTTCTTCAACTTTAATCGGACCAATATTGGAAAGCGTCATGGTATATGCCCGGTCGTTTCTGCGGAAAATCACATTCAGGGCACCCCATTTCATGAAGAGCGGAGCGATTCTCAAATACCATTTCTTTTCATTGGAAACATTATAGGAGATCGTCTCCTCCAGCTTTTCCCTCGTAATATTCTCATCCATCTGGCGGCTTACTGCCTCCACTGCTTCGGAAAACTCATGCTCTTTCCCATCTGCCAGAAATTCCAGCAGCGTAACCGCAAAGAAGTTGGCCATGGTCTCGGAATCGAAAAATGCCCGCAGATTAATGGGCAGACTGATCCCGATCGACCGGTCCCCGGTCCCCGCTTCTTCATATTCCTGATAAATGGCCCAGATCAGGGCGGCGGCAAGAAATTTTGTGATGCTTACGCCGTAAGACTTTCCGACCTTTTTTAACTCTGCCAGATTTACATAACCGTGCAGCACGCTTTCCTCATCGAGAGGCAGCGGTTCTCCGCTTATGTGAAACGCCTTCCTGGTGCTGTATTTTCTGCGGGCAACCTCTTTATAATTGCGTACGTAGCTGTCTTCCACGTTCATGGATACATCAGAGGATATCTTCTGTGGAGCCGGATGACCGGTCCTGCCGTCGCGGGTTAAATCCAGATACCGGTAAACCAGTGCTTTCAGAAAGTTGACTGCCCCCAGCCCATCCGTTACCGCATGAAATACCTCCAGATTGATCCGTTTCTCATAATAGCTGACCCGGAACAGATAGTATGGACTGGTTCGCGGATCGATATATTTACATGGATACGCAGTTTCCCGCTCAATAACAGGCATCCGTTTATTCGACTCAAAATAATACCAGAAAAACCCGCGTCTCAGTCTCACGGCAAAGCCTTCAAACTGAGGCAGTATCTCCTCCAGCGCCCGCTGAAGCGTTCCCGGGACCACCTCTTCCTTTAGTGTTGCCGATATTCTGTATACATTACTTAAATGCTCATTGGCAATGACAGGAAATATTTTCGCCGTATTGTCAAGACGTCTCCATCTCTCCCCCTGTGGACTCTTCTTCATCGCAAAACTCCATCCTTTCCAACTGCCGCACTCTCCTGAACCTCAAAGGCAAAACGGCTCCGTTCCCTAAAATTCCAGAAGCATATCATACCAGACAGCCCCGCCGTGAACCGATGCCGACAGCCCCAGATTCCGATAGCCGAATTTCTCATAGTAATGGATCAGACGGTCCTTGCAGGTCAGAATCATCCCCTTTTTCCCCCGCGCTTTCGCCTCCTGCATCAAGCGGTTCATCAGATCCGCCGCGACCCCCTGCCTCCGGAACTCCGGTATCACATCGAGTCCGAAAACACTCTGATACAGCCCCTCCGTGTGGTGGAGCCCGCTGTCCTCGAACATCTCATCCCGGATGGTTCTCTCATCAGTCACACAGCCGTTGATAAAGCCGATGATTCTGCCGTTCTCATCCTCTGCTACAAAAAAGCTGTCCGGAAATGTCTCGATCCGCTGCCGAAAGGACGCTTCCACCGCTGCCTCCGCTGCCGGAAAACACAGCGCTTCCACTTCTGTCACCTGATCTAAGTCTTCTATTTTAACGTTTCTGATCGTGTAATCCATCTGTCTGATCCCTTCTTATCATTCGTTTTTATCACTGTTTTATTCCCGCGGGCAACGAGCCGGACGCGCTGGCGCGACCATTTGGCGACTGCCGGCAGATAAAAGAAAAGGCGGAATCTGCGGCGTCAGACCCGCAGATATCCTCCTCTTCCATCGTCTCCTCTATGACTGGGCGCGGAAATAGTATCCGACCCCCCATTTCGTATGAACATATTTTGGATCGCTGGGGCTCGGCTCTATCTTCTCACGAAGACGTCTGACATGGACATCCACGGTTCTGACATCACCGGAATCCATGGCCTTGTTCCCCCACACATACGTAAGCAGCTGTTCCCGGCTGTAAACCTTATTCGGATTACAGGCCAGAAGCTCCAGCAGATCGAATTCCTTTGCTGTTAAATTGATCTCTTTTTCGCCGATAAATACACGCCTGCTGTCCCGGTCCAGCTTTAAATCGCCGGAAGTCACCACATTGGACCCGGCCCGGCTCTCCCGCCTGTTCTTCTTCGTATTCCGACGCATAATTGCCTTGATTCTGGCCTTAACTTCCAGGATATTAAACGGTTTCGTAATATAGTCATCGGCGCCGTATTCCAGCCCCAGAATCTTATCCATGTCGTTGCCCTTTGCCGTCAGCATGATAATCGGCATCTCGGAAAACTCCCGTATGGCCTGGCAGACCTCGTAACCGTCAAACTTCGGCAGCATCACATCGAGAAGCACCACATCATACTCCTTCTGCTTTGCTAAATTGATGGCTTCCTCTCCGTCATAGGCGCAGTCCACCTCCATGTTGTCCTGCTCCAGACTGAACCGGATTCCCTTCACAATCAGTTTCTCATCATCCACTACTAAAATACGAGCCATGTCACACCTCTGTCTTCCACTCACACTGTTATGTCATCTTTAATCTTTTCAAATGCTGCGTTCTTAATACCGGATATCTTCTTGATATCCTCAATCTTCTGAAACCCGCCATGGCTTTCCCGATAAGCGATGATATCATCGGCTTTTGCTTCTCCGATCCCCTTTAAGGTCATCAGTTCTTCCCTGGTGGCCGTATTCAAATTCACTTTCTCTTTTGCCGCGCTGCCGCCCGGCTCACTTCCAGATCCGGCTGCGGCCATGCCCGGTACCATAACGCCGCCGCCCATGCTGCCGCTTCCGCTGGCGGAATCAATCCCGTAGCGTTCCGCCCCTTCCATGGATTCTCCATCCGGAACCACAATCTTCATGCCGTCACTGACAATCTGTGCCATGTTCAAATACTGCTGTGCCGCGCGTTCGGTAAATCCGCCGGCCCGCTCCACAACCTGGAAAATTCTGCTTCCCTCTTCCATCTCATAGACGCCCGGCAAAAGGACTTCCCCACAGATATGTACGTAGCAGACCGCTGCCGTTGTACTTTCAGAAACCGGAGTCTGTAATACTTCTGACGTCTCTGATGCCTCACCGGATCCTTTATCATCCGGCCCGTTTTTTTCCTCCGGCATCTCTTCTCCCCGGCTCATCTCTGTGTCACCGGGGCCGCTCAAAACCGACAGTTCTCCGGATTCCCATCCGCCCTGTCGTCCATCACAGCTGCAGCATATGCATGCAGCCAACACGCATATGAGTATGACAGCCGTTTTTACTGCCTGATATCTATATTTCATGATATCCCTCCTCTTTTCTCAGGGAATGGATACCATCTTCAGCCTATGATACTATTCTACAAAAAGATACCAGTAAATACAAGCACTATTTCCAAGTTTAAGCGAAAGGTTCCGCCGGGCAGGAAGAGGCACGGGACAGTAGCACACGCCAGAGGGCGGGACGGGCATATCGGAGTTTTTTGAGCAGAAGCCCGCGGACAGCAGAAAAACCGTCTGACAGCCAGAGGTGCCGGACGGTTTTTCTGCGTAACTTTGTTAATTAAATATGATAATACCGATCACAGCTACCACCGCGCCAATCAGCTTTTTCCATTCAAATCCGGCTTTTTCCACACCGAACAGTCCAAACAGTTCGATTCCGTACGCCACGATGATCTGGGATATAACGATGATAAGCGCCGCCTTCGCAGGCCCCAGTGACCCCATACTGCGCACTACGGTATATGTGATAAAGGCGCCGATAATTCCGCCCAGAAGCATGTATTTCGGCTCCACCTGGAGAATCCCCGAAATATTTTCCCTTCCTGAAAAATACCAGATGACAACACAGGTGATAAATGCAGTAAGCTGCACCCAGCCGGCAGATACCCATATGCTGGTCTGCTTCGTAACCCCAGTATTCAAAACTCCCTGGATGCTCATCAGCGCTCCTGAAATCAATGCTATGATAAAGCCTGTCATAGAATAACCTCCAAATCCGTCATGCATTTCTAATCTTTCCCTTATCATGCGCAGAATTGGAACTTCTATTCATCCACATATCATCTTGACACCGTACTGTTTTTGCGATATACTCACACACGGAAAAGAAAACAGAAAAAGACACGCTAGGGGAGCCGCTTGGCTGAGAATGGTATTATTTACATGACCCTCACTACTTGAACCGGATAATGCCGGCGTAAGGAAGCAGTATGATCCATACTTCATGAAAAGTAGTCCCCTCCTGTGTGCAAACAAAGGAGGATTTTTTTATGTCATTTTTCTTAACCTATGCGGCGGACAGCGAAGAGTATATACTGAAGCCCGCCGGTTATGGCCTGCTTATCGTATTGCTGGCCGCGCTGCTGTTTGTCATCTATAAACTGGGTAAAGCATCGCTTAAGACGCAGCAGATGCAGACGAAACAGCTCGTTTACTGTTCCGCCGCCATGGCTCTTGCAGTCGTGACTTCCTTCATCAAAGTGGCGTCCCTGCCCTTCGGCGGTTCCATCACCTTATTTTCCATGATGTTCATCTGCCTGATCGGCTACATCTATGGAGCCAGAACCGGACTGATCACCGGCCTGGCCTACGGCATCCTGCAGTTCATCGTAGAACCGTATATCTACGCCCCGCTTCAGGTGCTTCTCGACTATCCGCTGGCATTCGCCGGACTGGGACTGGCCGGATTCTTCAGTTCGAAAAAGCACGGCATGATTATCGGCTACCTCGTGGGCATCTTCGGCCGTTATATCTGTCATGTGTTATCCGGCTACATATTCTTTGCCGCTTATGCACCGGAAGGCATGAATCCGTTTTTCTACACACTCGGTTATAATGCGACCTACATCGTACCGGAGGCAATCGCAACTGTTATCGTCTTCAGCCTGCCGCCTGTGGCAAAGGCAATTGCCCAGGTAAAAAAACAGGCGATCAGTTCGTAGCCGGGCCGATCTGATAAGCGGAAGGAGGGGCTGCACCGCTTGGTACAGCCCCTGACTGCTATTCTACATGATGTCGATCCAGGTAATCATCTCTCCTTCCCCCCTGTTATTCCACAGAAAATAGGGAACTGCCTTTAGTTTCACCGCCTGTTTTTCCACGAAAGCCTTCTCATATAAGCATTCCTGCCTTCTGCCGCTGTAACGCACTCCAGGAACTGTTATTCCATAATAACCGCCCAATGTTTCTTCCCAGTAAAGTTCCGGTTTTCCCTGTACATCCACCCGGCATTCATGAAGATACGGTCCGTTATCAGCCTCTTCCAGACAGTAAACCAGAGGTCCCCGGATTAAGGCTGCTTTGCCCGCATCATAGAATATCCGCTGATCTGCCTGACAAAAAGAAGGCTCCATCTCCAGAACCCATTCCAGAACATCCCCATCCTTCCATTCCCGTTTTACCACCAGATATCCTCTCTCCACAGAGAAGTCCGTCACACTATGCTGATTCATGGTCAGAGAATAGCGGACGCACCACTGCGGAATCCGCAAAGCAAGCTCTCCGGATACCGGGTTCTCGCTTTCAAATCGAAAAACAGATCTGCCCTTCCACGGGAGTTCTGACTCCTGTATCAATCGGAAGGTTCCGGATGGCAGCGTCACCTCCCGTTCACTTCCAATATATTGATGAACATAAAACCGTTCTCCGTCTACAGAATAAATCAGGCTCTGTAAATCCGCTATTGTCCGGGCAATGTTGGGCGGACAGCAGGCACAGGCATACCAGGCCTGACGTACGGTTTTTACATGATGCCGCTCAGGATTAGCTTCGCAGACCTCTGGCACGGCCTCCAGCGGGTTGACATAAAAAAAGTGTCTGCCATCCAGTGACAGCCCTGAAAGCACCGTATTATAAAGAGCCTTCTCAATCACATCCGCATAACTTGAATCCGCTTCGTTAAGAAGCATCTCCATAGCAAAACGAATCAGCCCCACCGAGGCGCATGTCTCACTGTAATTCGTGTCGTTAGGCAGATCATACGCCCTGGTAAATGCTTCCCCGGACGGTGTCGAACCGATGCTTCCGGTTATATACATCTGTGTTCCGGTTATATTTTTCCAGAGTTCCCTGCAGGTATCGAGAAGCTTCTCATCACGACAGCAGCCCGCCATGCGCGCCATGGCTGCATACATATAAACGGCTCTTACGGCATGGCCAACCGCTTTCTTCTGCTGCCGCACCGGAATATGGAACTGATTATAATACGCATAGGGATACTGATTGTATTCCCGGTTAGGTTCATCTACCTGGCCTCTGGTCCAGTGGCTTATCCGTCCCCTCCGCTCAAACTCTTCCTCGAAAAACCGGTTGTTTCCACGCGCTTCCAGAAAATAGGAAGACAAGTTCAAATACCGTTCTTCGCCTGTAACATCGTACAGCTTTAACAGCGCCAGTTCGATCTCCTGATGTCCCGGATAGCCGTGGAGTTTCCCCTCCTCCGGGCCAAATGTCCTGTCAACGCAGTCGGCCAGCCGGCAGGCCGCCTTGAGGAGACCGTCTTTACCGGTCCCTTTGTGATAGGCCACAGCGGCCTCTATGAGATGGCCTGCACAGTAAAGTTCATGGCACTCCAACAGATTGGTCCATTTCCGGTCAGGTTCCTTCAATTGATAATAGGTATTTAAGTAACCGTCTTCCTGCTGGGCCGATACAATATAGCCAATAATTTCATCCGCCTTTTGTTCCAGATCTTCATCTCTTCCGTACTGCAGGATATCTCCCACCGCTTCAATCCATTTATACAGATCACTGTCCTGAAAAACAAAACCGGAAAATTCCCCTTCTTTCACGCCTGCAGCTATCTGAAAGTTTCTCACCGCGTGACTTTCCGTTTCGCATGGGATCCGGTCCGTTAAAATCCCCCATTGGTAGGGAATCAGCTGCTCCCTGACAAGCTTTAAATACCGGTCCCAAAAGGGTGATTTGATCATGCAGTCCATCTATTTATCCTCCTTTTCTGCCTGATGCAGAGATTCGCTGTACTCCTTCGGTGTACAGCCCACATATTTCTTGAACACTGAAATAAAATAGCTGTTATTCTGAAATCCCGTCATATCTGCCACTTCACTCCCTTTAAAACCACTGATCGCCAGCAGAAGCTTCGCCTTTTCCAGACGGTATTCCGTAAGATACTGGACAAATGATTTCCCAGTCTCCTTCTTAAACAGCTCTGAAAAATAGTTTTTATTGAGAAACACCACCTCACTGATGGATTCTAAGGAAATATCCTCGTGGTAATGGTCCTCCATGTAATTGAGCGCCTTACGGATCACCCGGCTGCATCCGTTAGAATCCACAGGCATATCATCCGTTAAGTGCTCTGCCTTCAGCTTCCGTATCTCCGTCTCCATCAGCTGTACCTTTTTGCGATGCTTTTGGCTCTGCATCCATTCCGCCTTCACCGTCTTTAGAAGCTGATACATCTCCTCCGGTTCCACAGGCTTTAAGATATAGCCTCTGGCTCCATTGGCAATGGCTGCCTTCGCGTATTCAAAATCCGTATAGGCACTGACAAAAACACAGATAATTTCGGGACTGATCTTTTTTACTGCCTCCAGCATATGAATCCCGTCCAATCCGGGCATCTTGATATCCGATATAACAAGATCAGGTTTTAAACTTCTGCAAAGCTTTAATGCTTCCTCCCCATCTCCTGCCTGCCCCGTCACTTCAATCCCCAGATGAAACGATTCTAATAAATCTGCCAGCAAATAGCGGACATTCTCCTCATCATCCACGAGTACGGCTTTAAAATCCCCCATCTCCTTCCTCCTTTTCTATCTCAATGCGGAAAGACACACTGGTTCCTTTCCCCGGTTCACTTATGATTTGTAAGCAGCCGGATGCTCCGTAGCTTAAGAAAAGCCGCTTATTCACATTCTTTAGACCAATGCTTTTCCCACTTCCCATCCCACTTTTCTCCGTTCCAATTTCCTTCGTGGCAAAATCCATGATATCCCCGGAAAGCTCTTTCAGCCGTTCCGCCTCGATTCCCAGCCCGTTGTCCTTCACTTCTACGTAAAGCGTCTCGCCGTTTACCGAACAGGTAATCATAATCCATTTTAATCCGTTTTTCAGTTCAAGGCCATGGATAAAGGCGTTTTCTACCAGAGGCTGAATCAGCAGGCGGGCCATTCTGCATTCCCTGGAACGCGGGTCGATGTTATAAAGCACCTGAATAGACCGCTGAAAACGATATTCCTGTATCCGGATGTAGTTTTTCACATAGGTCAGTTCTTCCTCCAGCGTCACTTTCTCCTTACCGTCACTTAAAATATACCGGTACATCATCCCCAGAGCTTCCGCAATGCTTTCTATATCTCCATTATGTTCCCGAATAGCAAGCCCCCGGATCAGTTCAAAGGAATTAGCCAGAAAATGGGGATTAATCTGAGCCTGAAGCGCCAGGAGTTTTGCATTGATGTTTTCGGTTCTGATCTCAGTCATCTTTGTCATCATATCATCCATTTTTGAGATCATGGAATTATATCCCTGTTCCAGAATACGTATCTCTTCAAATTGGCTGATGGTGTGAATCTCCACCAGTTCCCCTGATTCCAGCCGCTTCATTCTTCCCGTCAGCTTCTGCAGCGGCCCGGTTAAATAGCCTGCATACTTATATACACTCCAAACCGATACCGGCATGATAATCAGCAAAAGAATGATGGAGGAGGTCAGATTGTCCTTTAAGCTTTTTAAGGCAAACGCGTTGCTGTATCTGACCTGGAGATTCCAGCCGTTATTTAACGGATAGACCAGATGGTAACCGGAATCCATATCGCCAAAGCCAAAATTCTTATAAACAATGCGGTCCGGAAACCAGAATACAGTTTCGTCTCCGGCTGTCACATAGGCCAGACAGTATCGGTCTGAATTAATCGTCTTTAATATTTCTTCCATATAAGATGCCCGCATATCAATCTGAAGAACGCCTCTGCGCTCCTTTCCCTGTCTCAGACGGTAGACATTTTTCAGATAGGAAAATACCTCATCCGAATCGGGAACCAGTTGGTATTCCGGTACAGAGGGCGGCACATAGCAGTCATCACCACCGCTCTCTTCCAAAAGGGATATCCTGCTGTTTCCATAGAAATGTTCCCGGCTCACATTAGAATCCGTTGTATAAAGCCGGTCATAATTATCCAGCCAGTAGATATTGGTGACAAAAGGAACGGCCCTGCGAAACGTCTGAAACTGGTTCTCCGTGTTTTTGAAAAAGTCAATCCCCTCTTTTGTCCAGACCGGACGGATTCGATCATATTCCTCGGATTGGGTCAGACTGTCCACAATCTGGTACTGCAGCACGTCCAGCTGATTTAACATATTATTTAAGCTGTTCCTGGCCTGTTCCGACATTTTTATGATCTCTTCCTGATTCTGCAGGATCGTATATCGGTAGATCTGATAAAGATGAAGACCGCTTAAACAGACTGTAACAAGCAGTATCAATATCACGTTGGAACGGATCATATCGGATCTGATTGTTTTCTGCATAAAGCGGCCCTCCTGTCATCTTCTATTCTGCTGCTGTATATGATTCCTCTTGTTCAACCCAAAATTCTTCCCGGTCCAGGAATGCTGCGCCAATCTGTTCGATCACCAGATTTTCTTTATCCGGAATATATTTTGCACCATTATACCACATCATCCACCCATTCTGCACCTTAAGAACATACGGCTTATAGACGGCTTTTTCATCAAAGCCATCCACATCCGGAGCAATTATGGGATTGGCCGGATACCGCTCCCAGCCGCTGATCCCGTCCTTTGATCTGGCCAGTCCGATGGCTGCCCGGTCCACATGGATAAAACCGATATAGAACATATAATAGTAATTCTTCCATTTCAGTACCTGACAGGCTGCTACCTTCTCTCTTTCCCATGGATTCTTCTCTTCCTTACGAAGAACAGGATTTGACACCTCTTTCTCCCAGTTTCTTCCATCCCGGCTCCAGGCGTATCCAACGGCGTCCGGTTCATGGTTTCCGCCTCCGCTGTACCACATCTTATATACTCCCGTCTCCTCCTCATATATCACATGGGGACACATGACTGCCTTCTGCTCCCATGGCTGATCCGGCACAAGAACCGGGGTGTTAAACCGTTCCCAGTGAATTCCCTCCCTGCTGGAGGCGTACCCGATACAGGAACGGCCTTCATTCGTATATGGCTTCATCTGTCCGGAATACCACATTTCATAAATGCCGTCTCTTTTTATCACACTGGGCCGGTTCAGTTCATCTGCATCCCACAGTGATTCCGGATTCGGCCTTAAAACTTCCACCGGTTCTTTCCAGTTCAGCCCGTCTTCACTTTCCGTATAGGCAATGCACTCGTGCGGGCGCCAGGAAAACCACATCCTGTAAATTCCGTCCTCGTGAAGAACCGATAAATCGAAACACGTACCATATTCTCCGCCCAGCACCGGATTTTTCTCATATTTTCTCCACCCATCACTGGTTCCATATGGGTAAACCGCCAGATTTTCCGGCGTATCCCAGAAAAAACGATCCTCATATCTGGTTACATAAAAACCACTCTTTGCTAATTCTTCGCTGTACTTCAGCATAAGTATCCTCCTCTATTTTTCTTTTTCTGTCAGGCTGCATTCAGCCCTTGATGGAACCGGCCGTCATTCCTTTTACAATCTGTTTCTGGAACATGGCGTAACAGATGATGACAGGAATCACCATGATCATAACCGTAGCCGTAATCAACCCGTAATCGGCCGCATACTGAGACCTCATATTATAACAGACCTGGTTTAGAGTAATCAGATTCTGTCTGGATATGATAAGAAGGCTTAAAAAAAGATCATTCCAGCAATTGATGAGTACAAAGGTTCCCACTGTGGCCAGCCCTGCTTTCGATAGCGGCAGCATAATCTTTAAAAAAGTCTGCAGTCTGTTGCAGCCATCAATTCTCGCTGCATCCTCCAGTTCATCCGGCAGCCCCATCATAAACGGGACCAGAATAAAGATGCTGAAAGCTAAATTCGTGACAATAAACGCCAGTATGACACCCACTCTGGTATTTAATATCCCTACTCTGCGGAAGATCAGAATAAAAGGGATAATAATGGCATTAATCGGAATCATAATTCCCAGGGAATAATAATGATACAGTCCCCTGTTCTTCCATACCTTGGCAATAATGTACGCACTCATGGCACTTAAGATCACTACAACGGTCACGGCAGCGGCGGCATATAAAATACTGTTTAACAGATGAACCGGAATATCTGCCACCTGCCAGGCTTCCGCATAATTTTCCCACTCTGGCTGTCTCGGTATCCCAAAGGGCGATCCATAAATTTCCTCGCTCGATTTAAGAGAACATAGACCAATCCAGAACAGGGGATAGAGTGTGATAAACGTCATAAAGACAAGTACTGCATATCGCAGTATTCTAAAAGGATTTAATTTTTTATGCATAACCGGCCTCCTAATCATTTCTGTTTATGAATGCAAAGATACGGTTTACAATCATTGTAACGGCCAGCGCCAGAATCAGCATGCAGACAGCTACCGCAGTTCCCCTCCCGATCGAGGAATCCACGAAAGCCTCCTTATACATGTAGATAGAGAGAAATGTACTCTCCGCCCCCGGTCCTCCCTGGGTCATAAGGTAAGGAATATCAAAAGTCTTAATGGAACCTGTCAGGCAGATAACAACACATACCTGGATCATTGCCTTAATATTGGGAATCATAATACGGAAAAATATATCAACGGTATTGGCTCCGTCTATGTAAGCGCTCTCGATTAATTCTTTGGGAACAGACTGCATTCCAGCCAGAAGAATGATAAAATGGTAACCGATGTACTGCCAGATTCCAGGCATAATAACGGAAAATAATACCACCCCCGGATCAGTAAGCCAGTTTTTAATCATACCCTTCCAGCCCATCGCTTCAAAAAATGCATTTACCGGGCCAAAGGCCGGGTTAAAAAACAGTGAAAACATAAGACCGATTACGGTAGCTGAGATAACCACAGGCACAAAATACACGGACTGGAAAAAATGGAAGCCACGAACTGTGCGGTACACAAGGTATGCCAGAATCAGAGCCAGAGGAAGCTGAATGCAGACACCAGCCGCCATGCTTTTTAAGGTATTGAAAATTACTTTCTTAAAGTATCTGTCGTTGGTAAACAGATCCACAAAATTAGCCATCCCGATAAATTTTGACTGAGTAACGCCATCCCATTTTAAAAGGGAAAAATACAACGATGTAATCATGGGGACAATTAAAAATATTGTGTATAAAACAAACGATGGAATATGGAAACAGATAGAAAAAATCCATTTTCCCTTCTTTATATTATTTTTTTTCTTCATTCTAAGTTCCATGGCAACCCCCTTTCACAGAAGATCCGGGAATCAGGATGCAAAGATTCCCGGATCTTTCAGTTGTTAATTTTCCTTTGCCGCTGTCAGAGACTTGTTGATATTTTCAATCACCTGATCCGGCGTGCTGATTCCCGCCATTAATTCATCAATTCCATCAGCAAAGTCAGTCCAGCACTCCGTTTTCGGACACGCCTGCGGAAGGTTGGGACAGGATTCTTTTCCTCTTGCAAATTCAATCACTTCAGCCAGTTTCTGTTTTTCAACCTTATCCGCATCGACTTCTATATCCAGTCTGGAAGGGATACCTCCGCCGCTGTAGAGAGTAAGTTCCTGAATTTCGCGTGAATAAAGATAATCCATCAGTTCGATCACCGCATCTTTTTTATCCGGATCCTCCCATGCACTTCTGGAAATTACATACCCCATGTCTCCTCCTGACCGTGCAAAATTCGACGTATCCCTTGTTCCGCCCGGCATACCCGGTGCCGGAATAATAACAGTCTTATCTGCCATCTCCTTAGACATATTGGACAACTGCCATGTCCACGCATAGATCATGGCTGCTTTTCCTTCGTTATACATGGCAAAATGCTGGTTCCAGTCTCCAATGGAAATCGTATCAGACGGGAACAGCTTGTTCTCCCTCATAGTCTCAATGATTTCAAGAGTCTTTCTGATATTCGGTGTATCTACAGTATACTCTTCATTTATCTTTCTGAAATCTTCCTGACAGTCAGGCATCTGTCCTAATATTTCGGCAACAAACTCATGAGCAGGATTTCCGCCCTTAGAACCCATGGCAAAAGGAACAATACCGTTTTCATTAAATACCTTTCCCACTGCAATCATATCATCAAGCGTTTTCGGCAGTTCCAGACCGTATTGATCAAATAACTCCTGATTACAGAACCATACCCCGTACTCCAGTCCAAGGGTAATGGTAGCCAGAGTTCCATTGGCTGACGTTCTGTCAAAGGAATCCTGCGGAAAGAGTTCCCTCTTGATGTTCTGGGATGCATCCAGATACTCGTCAAAGGGAATGATGACGTCTGCATCCAGAAGCATGGCGGAATTGCCGCCGCTTCCCCAGTAAAGGAATACATCCGGTACCGTATTGCTGGCCACGTCAGTCTTTATCTTAGCTTTTAATTCATCACCCAGAATATTCTCGTGCTCCAGTTTAAATTCAGATGCATGTTCTTTGGCAAACTGGTCTACTGCATCATAAACCGGTTTTGTCTTTGGATCAGAAGGTGTCTGCCAGCTGACCAGGCGTATCGTTGGAACGTTCCCTTTCTGGGCTGTTTTTTCCTGTTCTGTCGATTGTTCCCGGGCAGCTGCAGTAGTTTCCTGACCACCGCCGACAGCTTCCGCTCCCTGCTTTTTCCCACATCCTGCAAGCAGACTGCCGGCCATGGCTGCACATAAAACAATACCCAATACCTTTTTTCCTGTTTTTCTCATAAGTTTCCTCCTTAAAACGCGGTATATCCGCCATCAATTACATAGTCTGATCCGGTTACAAAACCTGATGCATCTCCTGCCAGGTATACAATAAGAGCCTTAAGTTCATCGGCCTGACCGAAACGGCGCAGAGGTGTCCACTGTTCGAAATTGGATTGTCCCACTTCCTCCGGCTTTAACGGTGTATCACTCCACGTCCTGATATAGCCGGGACTTACGGTATTGACCCGTATTCCATGTCTGGCCCACTCCACAGCCAGACTCTTCCCCAGCATAATCACCCCTGCCTTGGAAGAATTATACGCACATTGGCACTGTGGGATATTCGCGATATGCCCTGACATGGAAGCAGTCAGAATTATGGAACCTGAAATATGATTTTCTATCATACTGCGTCCTGCTGCTCTTGCAGTTATAAAGGCTCCTGTCAGATTTACCTCTATCACCCGTTTGAATTCTTTTAACGGCATGTCCTCTGCCGGAATATCCTGGAACGTACCGGCATTACAGAAGCAGATATCCAGTTTTCCCCATTCAGCCGCCACGTTTTCAACCACAGCCAGAATCTCTTCCTCTGCCGTAATATCTGCCTGAAACGCCAGGGCATGTTTCCCTGTCTTCCTGATCTCTTCTGCAGTCTGAAATACCTCTTCTTTTAAATCAACGACCGCAACATCAGCGCCGGCCTCCGCTAAAGCGAGAGCACAGGCCTTTCCGATTCCATGGGCCGCACCTGTCACAAGAGCGGTTTTACCGCATAGCCTCATTTCTTCTAAAATCATTCTCTCAACCTCCAAATTGTCCGCGAATATATTCAATTCCCTGGCGGGCCAGCTTGAGACGGGATTCCAGTGACAGATCCGGATCGAGATCACGCCACATCCTCATATTATGTCCCTGAACGCCGCCGAATTTATAAAAAGACTCTACAATTACAGCTTTGTCATAGCCAATGTCCCGAAGTGCCCGTCCCACCTCATTCCACGGAATTCTGTCTGTATGATAGGGAACCTTCCTGTTAGGCTCACTCACATGAAAATGTCCAAGATAGCCCCTGGCGCTACGTATAGCTTCAGGTAAACTGTCTTCCTCAATATTCATATGGAAGCAGTCTAACAGCAGCTTACAGTTTGGGCTTCCCACTGCCTTGCAGACCTCTATTCCTTCTGCCGCTGTATTCATAAGATAATGCTCGAACCGGTTGACAATTTCCAGATTTACGGTTACATTGTTATCTTCCGCCGTCTTCATCACCTTTCTTAAGCCGGCAATACAGTTGTCCTTTCTCCTCTTTTTATCATCAGGCTCAATCACCTGTAACGAATAATCGGCAGGCCAGTTGGAATATACAATTCCGCCAATCCCGGTTGCTCCAAGCACCCCCATACTCTCAATAATCCGTTTCAAATGCTCTACTGCCTTTTCTCTGTTCGCCTCATCTTCGCCGGCCATATCCCAGCCTGCAGGATAGCCGAACGTAAAGGCCGGTTCAATCCCAATCTCTTCCATATACATTTTAAGTTCTCGAATTTTATCCTTTTCCATGTCAAACATCTCTTTCGTAGGAAAAAATTCAAATACATCAGAACCGGCTTCCTTTGCCTGCTTTAAGCACTCCCGCACCCCCAGTTCATCATACCAGCTTCCCAAGTGTCCAAAATGTATTCCATACTTCATATCAGTTAAAACCACCTCTCATACTCAATTTCAGCTTCATAATCAGATTCCTGACGACGTTTCCGGAATATCGTCTTTGGCCGCGCGGATATTCTTATCCAAACCAATCATTGATATCCGCCGCCTTTATATTTATTATATACAACGGTATCGGGATACTAAATCCAAAATATATCATATTTATATAGTTTTCTTCGGTTTTTGAGTTTATTTTAGGTGTTATGCTGCAATTTTTATATTATAGGAGCCCTTTTCTGCAATAAAAAATACGCAGAAAGATATTGCATCCTCCTGCGTATTTCATTCTTATGTATCTTTAAATCCAATGTTCCCATTCTTTCGGCAGATACGCCTTTGTTCCCTTAAGCATATCGATCACCAGCGAGCGCACATCTTTTTCAGATGGCTTTTTCGCTTTCACATTCGGATCTTCCAGAAAAGCCTCAACAACCAGTTCTAAATCCGGGCTGAGAGCCGCTCTCATCGTCTTATCATGTACACGAACGTGAGGCATTATCAGGTCTAAGACCGGCTGAGGAAGACTTCCCGCCATAATCGGCCGGATACTGTTCCTGTCAAAAATGGCATTCGTCTCCACCACCTCATCGACCGGCAGATTACTGATCTGTCCGTCTGTATTGGGTATATTAACATTCGAGACCATTCGTCCCAAACCGCACAGCGCCTTGATCAGCAGAATTCCCTCTTCTCCTGTCGGTTTCAGTTCCACCTGCTCCTCCCGTTCAAACAGCTTCCGGCTCTTTTCCAGTCGTTCTTTTAAATCATTCTTTCTCCAGTCCACTGTGGTCAGGCCAAATTTCCACGACTTTACCGTCTCCGGATCCTTCAAATAGAGATCGCCAGGCATAAACTCAGCCAGATGGCGGTCACCTGCGGCCGCTATCATACCATACTTCTTAAATAAGTCAAATTTCACCCGGTGAGCGCAGTGAAACGCAGAATTCATCCAGCTTCTGTCCTTTTCCTGGAACCCTTCCTCAAAATGACTGTCAATATAATCTCTGTATACAGGAAATAAGTCAATTCCTCTGTATGACGCATAGTCAAACCATGTAAAATGATTGATCCCCAATACGTTGACATGAATATCACTTCTCTCAATATCCTTCAGACCAAGCATCTGTTCTGTAATACCCTTTAAGACACGCTGAGTGCCAAACACTTCATGGCAGCATCCAAAGGCCTTAATTTCAGGAAATACGCAATAAAGTACCTTTACACACAGCGTCATTGGATTGGTATAATTGATTACCCATGCGTCCGGAGAATATTTTTTAATTGCCTCACCAATCTCAACAAACATCGGCAGGGTTCTCAAAGACCTCATAATTCCTCCCGGCCCTGCCGTATCCCCCACTGACTGCCAGATTCCCAGACGTTCCGGTGTATGTACATCCACAGCCATCTCATCGAACGTTCCCGGCAGAATAGAAATCACTACAAAGTCAGCACCCGTAAGAGCAGACTCCAGACTGCTGTATGTCTCATAATTCCATTTGCCGGATGCGTCCTCTCTTGTACTTAAATCATTGCCGATTCTTTCATTATGGCCGGCCGCTTCCATGTCAATGTCATACAGCCGGATTGTACCGGACATATTTTTTTCCATAGCCAGGTCTGTCATAAATGTCCATGCCCAGCCTCTGGAGCCCCCCTCCTATATATGCGATCTGAAGATCTGAAACCGCATTCTGCTTCTCATCATAATTCATAACTGCCTCCTCTATACGTCTCACAGGCTTTTTCCATCATACGTATCCTCTCATAGGGCAGATTACCGGGCAGTGTACAGTCACTGGCCAGAATAAAACCCGGATAATCATTTTCCGCCAGGATATTATGGACTTCCCGTTCCAGTTCTTCCGGGCTTCCGGAAATCAGGATCTGGCTGCCGTCATCCATGCCTCCCATGATCACCTTCCCCGGAAACAGCTTTCTTCCCTCAAAAAGCTTCACACCGCTCTCCAATATTCCCCAGTTTACCGCTTCACACGGATAATCCACGTAGCGTTCTAAATCTACAAGCGGTTTGCACATGTGCAGAATATTACCGATAGGCGCATGGTCAATCTCTCTCATCAACTGCTCTTCCAGGGGCGCTATATAACGTGCATGCTCTTCGGCGGTAAATCCATCACGTTCTCCGCCCAGAGCGGCATAGTAGATCCCGTCAGCCCCCGCTGCAATACACTCTTCTGCCAGAATCGTCAGAGACTCGGCAATCGCCTGATAAGCACTGTATACACTGTCGGGATTTGTACGCAGATGATACAGCTGGGCGTAACGCCCCACCTTATCATATCTGGAACACTGCATCAGCGCATGGGAAGCCGATGCCACGATCCCGTGTACCGTGGCAATCACAGGCGCATCGTCTGCGGTACTGTCTACGATCCTTTTAACCAGTTCCACCTGAGAACGGATAAACGGATGGTTTCTTCCACACGCTTTCACATCAGCCCAGTCCGCAGCCTCCATAATTGGGTGTTGGACGGGGTATAAATTTTCATTCATAACCTTACAAATATCAGTTTTTGTTTCTTCAAAATATTTTAAATGTGCAGCAAGGGCCTCCTCCCCATGATGCTGCTCCGTGGGAAAATGCATCCAGAAGCCCATCGGCGTCCTGTCTGGCTTTTCTCCCTTAAATACTGCTGTTATCCGTTCTCTGCGGTTCATAACCTGTCCTTTCCAAAGGCGTCGGTTAAAGAAACAGCTCCTTCCCAATCGTGGCAATGTCATCGTGCAGCAGCTGTTCCGCTTTTTCAAAGTTGCGTTCCATCAGCGCATGCTCAATTTCGATATGATATTTCTTCTCAGAATTATTAAAAAATTTATCCTGTTTTTCCGGCGTACTGAGCATGTGGGCATAGGCACGCCATTCCAGCTTAATCAGCTTGGCGATTACGTCCACAGCAAGGTCATTTCCGCCAAAAGAGCACATTGTAGTGTGAAACAGTGTATTGTGCATCCAACGCTTCTGTACGTCAATATTGCCCGTAATCACATCTTCCATCCAGTTTTTATTCAGCGTCCGTATTTTTTCAAGCATTTCTTCATTAAAAGACTCTGACATCTTCCGGAATGCATTCATCTCGATTAAAAGTCTCAGTTCCGTAGAATTCGTAATATCCTTTTGGGTCACAGGGATAATCTGGTATCCCAGGCGGGGAATGCTGCGCAAAATTCCCTCATTGCAGAGTTCTATTAAGGCCTCCCGCACTGGAGCCTTGCTTACTCCATATAATTCTATAAACTGCTTCTCTGTGAGGAACTCATCGGGTGGAAAACGCTCAACAACCAAATCATTAAAAATTTTCGTATATACCTGTTCTTTTAAACTCATTTTTTTAGCTGCCATAACCATTTTCCTCCGAATATCTATTTCTTTATCCCGCCATTTTTCCGTTCTTAATTAATAAAACTAACCTAATTTATTAAGTATTAGTGTACCATTCGCACAAACTTCTTGCAAGTCGTTTCGATATGCTGCCAGGTTCTCCAGCGGGTTAGAATTCAGGAACAGAATATCAGCACATTTGCCTTCTTCGAGGCTGCCTGTCTCTCCCCATATTCCTAAAAGCCTGGCGGCATGTTCCGTAGCACTTTTAATAATATCTTTTCTTGCCATGCCGGCATGTTCCATATAGAGCATCTCGTCGGCAAACTCCCCCTGATCCATAAAGAATCCGCCGCTGTCACGCCCAAATGCAATCAATACCCCCTGATCATACGCCTCTTTAAAACGCTTCCTCTTATCGCCTATCATAGCGCGGGAAGCAAAGATAGCGTCCGGAACAATTCCACATCCCACTTCACTGGCTGCAGCAATCTCATAGGGCGTAAACGTTGGAACTACATAAACGCCCTGCCTGATAATCTGCTCATTAATCTCCGGATCTAAATAAGTGGCATGCTCGATAGAGGCAGCACCCGCCTTAAGCAGAATTTCCATTCCTGCCCTGCTGTGACAGTGGCAGGCCACTTTTTTTCCGTGTTTGGCGGCTTCAGACACCATGGCCGCCAGTTCATTAAGCTCCAGTTCCACAGCCCCCGGATCTTCTCCAGCCTTTCCCAGACCTCCGGTTACCATGGCCTTGATAAAATCAACACCTTCGAACAGAAACTGACGCACCGCCTTCCTTGCTTCTATAGGTCCTGTAATATCAAAGCCTGGTTCATGGCCACCCACCACTTTAAGCGGAGTCCCACTGCACAAAAGTCTTGGCCCCTTAATCTTTCCCTTCCTGATAAAATCCCGGATAGCCAGTGTTTCCATATACTTTCCGCCGCAGTCTCTGGCTGTCGTAATCCCATGAGAAACCATCCGCTCACAATTTATTACTCCCTCCATTGTCAGCTCCGCTGTATTCTCCTGAAAGAAAACCGCCATATGATGATCTCCGCCTACCATTGTAACATGCGCGTGGCAGTCTATAACCCCCGGGACCAGGTATTTTCCCTCTACATCAAAGGTTCTGTCACACACAAAGCCTTCCGGTGCAGTCCCTGTCATGGTAATCCGCTCCGCCTCCACAGCTATATCTTTCCGGCAGAAATGGTCTTCCTCCCACACCATTCCATTTTTAAATAATGTAATCATCCTTACCTCCTATGCATACTGTCCCAGCATCAGATCTAAAATCACCTGATCGGTACAGTTCATCCCGTCTTTATCCAGAATCCCCAGATTTTGGATGGTCTTTTCCGCCGACTGTTCCACTATTCCATCCCGGTCAGTGGCAGATATTCCTTTAAGAGCCAGCATAGACGACTGAACTGCAGTCCCCGCAGCTGTAGCCAGTTTTAAAGAACAACCGGGTTTTGCACCATCACAGATCATACCGGAAAGATCTGCTGCCACATTTTTTATAGCTGCTTCTACCATCGGAACAGTTCCATGATTCATCCATGTAATGCCGGCTGCCGCTCCAATAGCCGCCGCCAATCCACAGCCGCAGATCGGTGATAAACGCCCGGTATACTGCTTGGTATACACGGTAATCAGCTGGCTCAGTGCAGCTGCGCAAATCATCTTCTCCTCTGAAGCGCCACTTCTTACAGCCGCGGCGGCCACCGGCAGCGTCGCTTCGATACACTGGTTACCGCTTCCGCAGAGCGACATCATGGGAAGTTCACACCCCGCCATTCTGGCATCCGCGGCGGCTGCAGTAATATATTTTACCTCATTGACAAGACCGTGTTCTCCCTGTACCGCCATTTCTTTTAAAGCCTTCCCGACACCCAGTCCATACTTCCCCTTCAGTCCTTCATCAGAGAGCTTCTTAGACAGTTCTACTGCTTTCCTGGTGGATGCCAGGCGTCTGGCATCAGCCACAGAGGCAAATTCACAAAAATCCTGAATGGTATACCCTCTCAAATCTGTCTTCACCGATTCATCTGCAGAACCTTTTTCCTGCCCGGGCACCTTCAGTTCCGCTCCATCTCTCATGACAGAAACAATGTTTGTATGCAGTCCATCCACGATAACCTTAGATTCATGGCCTCCGCCACGGCAGATTACTTCGATATGAATTCTGCTGCTGTGTTTGGCTTCACAGACTTCAATCCGGTTCTGCCTCATCATCAGCCCGGCCTTTTTACAGACATCGGGAGTAGCATCATTTAAAATCATCAGTTTTTTATCAATATCTGTAAGCTGTACGCCCATAGCCGCCGCGGCAGTGATTCCATAGCTGTCCGTATTGGGAATCCCCACCCCCATAACATTCTTGAGAATATTTTTACTGGCTGCGATCTCCACTTTTTCTGCAGGCACACCCAGTGCTTTTGCTGCCACCGCACAGGCATATGTAACAGCCGCCGGTTCTGTGCAGCCCAGAGCAGGCTGTAATTCCTTATTCAGGACGTCGTATAACTCTTCATAACGTTTCATTGTATCTTCTCCTCTTACCCCTTAATTCCAGTGGATGCAATCCCCTCCACCAAATATTTCTGCATTGTCAGAAAAATAATAAATATGGGGACCAGTGACAGTGTAGCCATGGCAAACATTGCACCCCAGTCTGATCCTGCCGTCGGATCTGCAAACAGCTTCAGGGCGTAAGCCACTGGATACTGAAGGGGATTATTTAAGAAGATCAGCGACGACATAAAATCATCCCATCTCCACATAAAGGAGAAAATGGCGCTGGTCACAATGGACGGCTTGATGAGCGGCAGAATAATTCTCGTAAATATACCGTAGATGCTGCAGCCATCAATTTTTGCCACCTCGTCTAAATCCCTTGGTATTCCTTTGATAAACTGAATATTTAAAAAGATGAAAAAACCCTGCCCAAAAAAGTGCGGAACAATCAAAGGCAGATACGTTCCCGCCCATCCCATCTGATTAAACAGGATATACTGTGGTATCATAATAATCTGGAACGGCAGCATCATGGATACAAGCATTGCGCTGAACCATATTCCTTTTCCCTTAAAATTGCATCTGGCAAATCCATAAGCGATAATTGCAGAAGAGCATACCGCTCCCACAGTGGCCAGACCTGATATGATCAGTGAATTTTTAAAAAATACCGTGAAAGAGACATTGGCAAATCCCTTCCAGCCCTTTATGTAATTTCCCAGATGAAAAGACTGCGGCAGCAGATGTTCCGCATGACGGAAAATTTCTGTCGTGTCTTTAAATGATCCCATAATCATCCACACCAGCGGATATATCATAACGCAGGCAAAGGAAAACGTGAACAGATGATAAATCACTCTCATTGCATTTCGTTTTAAAGTATAATTTTTCATATGCATTATCCTTCTGATTCATAATAAACCCAGTACTTCTGCGACTTAAAAAGGATAAAAGTCAGCAGTCCGATAAACGCCACCATAAACCACGCCATCGCGCAGCTGTATCCCAGCTTTTCATTGGTAAATGCATTCTGATACATATAAACCGCATAAAAAAGGGTCGAATTTTTCGGTTTTCCTTCTGTGATGATATAACTCTGGGTAAATGCCATAAACCCACTGATCAGCTGATTAATCAGGTTAAAGAAGATAGTCGGAGTCAGCATCGGCAGCGTGATCTTAAAAAATTTTGTGATCCCACTGGCACCATCTACCGTAGCCGCCTCATAAAGACTGACCGGAACCTGCTTAAGACCAGATAAAAAGATCAGCATGGAGGAACCAAACTGCCAGACAGCCAGAATAATCAGAACCCATATTGCCGTCTCTTCTTTTCCCAGCCATACAGTTTTGGAAGGAAGACCAATCAACGCCAGAAGTGCATTTATCACACCATCACTGGCCCAAATCCTTTTCCACAAAATTGCTACTGCCACACTGGAACCGATAATGGACGGCAGATAGTAAACCGCCCGGTAGAAGCCCGAAAGCTTTGTATTCTTCACCAGCAGCATGGCTACGATCAATGCCATAAGGAGGCGGAGCGGTACTCCAAATACCACGTACTTAACCGTTACCATTAACACTTTCCAGAACAAATCATCCTCTGTAAACATGGTGATATAGTTGTCCAGCCCGATAAACACCGGAGATTTCAAAATGTTATACCGGGTGAAAGAGTACGCCAGTGACATTACCATTGGATAAAACAGGAATACCATGAAACCAATGATGAAGGGCAGGATAAATACATATCCTGCAACCTTCTCCTGGTTTAAAATCTGTTTCAACGTCTTCTTCGTACCCGGGGTTTTCTGCGTTTTTTTCAAGGCAATCCCTCCAAACCGTAATCAAGCTCTATTGCTTTGCTTCCTCTAACGTCTTTTTTGCGTATTCTGTAAATTCTTTTGCAGCAGTCTCCACGTCCATGGAACCATCCCTGATATTTTCTACATATGTATCGAGTTTGGTTGTCACATCACTTGACCCCTCCGGATCAGGTGCATCGACCGGTGTTGCAACCTCTCCAACTTTTGCTACAAAATCGAATACCTGGGCATTGGCGCTGTCAAGCGTTCCCTTAATCGCTTCCTGTACATCAGTATTGACCGGAACGCCCCGTTCACCCTGAAGAATTTCGTTGGCCTCCACTGAATTTGTAATCCAGTCTACAAATTTAGCGGCCTCCTCTTTATATTGAGAAGTCTCGGCCACAGAGAAAAACTGACTGGGCTTTAAATAGATCGGCTGCTGGGTTGCCCCTTCGGTTGTAGGATACATGGACATTCCAAAATCTCTTCCTGCTGCGGTGACCATGGCCGAATACTGATTCGAAAATGAGAAATCGTTCCATACCGTACCGTCAATAATCGGCTTTGTCTCAACCACCTTAGGATTTTTTTCAACCAAAAGTTCCTGAGATATACTGAATTCCGCATCACTGAATTTCTTTATATACTCGAAATCCTTCTTAACAGCAGTCTCATCTCCCGCTTCCAGCTCGTCCCATAAATGAGATCCATAGCTTCTCGCGATCTCACCCATCAGCACATACCCTCCGTCATAGTAGGTCAGCGCACCGGTTTTTTCGTAAATCGTCTGTCCAATCTCATACAGTTCCTCGATCGTCATTTGGTCCGGTATTGTTACACCTGCCTTATCTACAATCTCTTTATCATAATATATTGCTGGTGCGTTGCTGCCAAGAGAGATTGCATAACACGTTCCGTTAATACTCCCACTCTCAATTACACTTTCAGGTATTTTATCCGTCTTAATCGTCCCATTATCGATAAATTCGGAAAGATTCGCCAGAGAATTGCTGGATACATACTTTTCCAAATATCTGTAATCCATCTGAATGATATCTGGCATATTACCACCTGCTGTAGATGTGGCCAGCTTATCCCAGTAGCCGTTCCAGTCCGTAAACTCAGGCATAATCGTAACATTGGGATTATCCTTCATATAGAGATCAATCACCTGCTGCGTCAAATCATTCCTGACCTGATTCCCCCACCAGAACAGTTTTAAAGTGACCGGTTCCCCCTCTGCCGCCGAAGAAACAGCTTCTGTGGAAGCATCTGCCTGAGCCTCTTGTGTGCTCGAGACTGACTGTTTCTCAGTTTCCGCGGTATCAGGTTTGGAAGAACATCCCGCCACGCTGAGGGCCATAACTGCCGCCATAGTAAATGCCAATCCTTTTCGTTTCATAAGTAACCTCCTCAAATAATAATTTTGTATCGCTTGCTTGCGTTTGTAATATTCTTATTAATCATATTACTAATATTATTAATTGTCAATATGTACAACAAAATATTTTATTTTAATTTGTAATAGTGCATTTTTCGTTGACTTTCTCAATGTCAAATGGTAATATCCGTTTATATAGGCAACATTTTGCGTTTGTACCATTCATTTTATTCATATTTGTAATCATATCAATTTCACTTAGAAAGGGACACTATGAAAAGGCAAATTATTACCAACTGTAATGTATTCGATGGAAACCATGAGCAGCTGAAACTGCACTCACACATCATAATAGAAGATAACCTGGTAACTGAAATCTCCTCTTCCGACGTCTCAGCGGAAAATTTTGACGAGATCATAGATGCCGGCGGGCGAACCGTTATTCCCGGTCTGGTGGATTGTCACGTTCACGTAGCCTTAACAGGAGGCGGTTCTGAAATGGAGTGTATGCGGGCAGACGAAACCGCCGTGAGAGGCGCGAAAAACGCGGAAGAAATGCTTTACCGCGGCTTTACTACCGTCCGGGATGCCGGAGGACTGGTATGGGGAATTAAACACTGTATAGATACCGGCTATACCATCGGCCCAAGGATTTTCCCCAGCCACTCCGGCATCGGACAGACCAGCGGCCACTGCGACAACCGCCCGGGAGCAGCTTCCATGCGCACACTTACCGGCTATATGTCTCCTGTGATGGACAATAAAATCTGGATTCTTGCAGACGGTGCAAATGAAGTATTAAAGGCTGCCAGAGACCAGTTGTTTTTAGGTGCATCACAAATCAAACTGTTTTTGGGCGGTGGGATTGCTTCCGTCTTTGATCCTCTCTACACGGTCCAGTATACAGAGGAAGAAATTCGCGCAGCCGTTCAGGCAGCCAAAGATTACGGAACTTACGTCATGGCTCATTTATACACCTGCGAATCAATGCAGAGAGCAGTCAGGGCCGGAGTCATGAGTCTGGAACACACTCAGCTGATGGATGACGAAACAGCCCGGATGATACGTGATAACGGTGTCTGGGTCTGCCCCTGCCCTGCATTTGCAGAAGATTCCATGATGGATTTCATCTCCACGGAGGATATGCAGAAAAAATACAGGATTGTAAAACAGGGAGTGGAACAGCAGACGGAATTAATTGATAAGTATCACCTGAATGTAGTTTTTGGAACGGATATGGCAACTAACAAATATTTCTGTGAAGAGCATCAGCTTAAAGACTTCGGCACATGGGGACGGCGTTACGGCAGTTTCAAGACACTTCAGGCTGCTACCGGACGTGCTTATGACCTTTTTAAGCTTTCCACATATCGGAATCCATACCCGGAAGGCAAAATCGGAGTCTTAGAAGAAGGTTCCTTCGCAGACCTTCTGATTGTAGATGGAAATCCTGTAAGGCAGGTTGATTTGCTTACAGATAAAAATAACTTCCGCGTTATTATGAAGGATGGCACAATTTATAAAAATACCCTTCATAATGAGGGTGTATGATACTATAAAGAATGGAGATCGTCTATGGACAGAGAAGTGATTTCTCAAAAAATTGATCTGGTTGTAGATCGGCTTATGGCTTTGGGAGGAGCAGATTATGCCAAAGACAAGATGGCGGATTCTGGCAACCGTTTTACCGGACTGATCGAACGGGATTTTGGAATTGAAGAATGGGACTGGCCCCAGGGTCTCGGATTATATGGTTTGATTAAATGTCTGCAGGGAAAAAAACATAACCGCTATATGGAATTTCTTGATCATTGGTTTCAACGAAATATTGCGCTCGGCCTTCCATCAAAAAATATTAACACCACTGCTCCATATCTGGCTCTTCTTCCACTCTCTGAGCTCACAGGTAATCAAATCTACCGACAGATGTGTACGGAGCGGGCTGAATGGCTGATGAATACACTTCCCCGTACAAAATACGAAGTATTTCAGCATGTGACCTCAGCATTTGGTGACCGCAATGGGGTGAACCTTCACGATGGGGAAATCTGGGTGGATACGCTGGTCATGGCTGTACTGTTTCTCAATCAGGCCGGCTGCAAACTCGGACGGCCTGAATATTCACAGGAAGCACTCTACCAGTATCTGTCCCATATCAAATATCTGTTTGACCGTTCAAACAGCCTGATCCACCATGGCTGGACCTTTCATGGAAACAACAATTTTGGCGGCGTATACTGGTGCCGCGGAAATGCCTGGTTTACCTATGGAATCCCCTGTCTGCTTGCTGATTCAGACGATTCCATCAGTCCTGGTATCTTCCGCTACCTGGTGAACACATGGAAAGCTCAGGTGGACACACTTGTTTCCCTTCAGGATCACAACGGGCTGTGGCACACAGTGCTGGACGATCCGGCCAGCTACTGCGAAGTATCCGGATCTTCCGCCATTGCTGCCGGTATTTTAAAAGGTATTCATCTCGGAATTCTGGATTCATCGTATCTGCCCACAGCAGAGCTGGCCATTTCCGCTGTATGTGATAACATTGCTGCAGACGGAACCGTACTAAACGTATCAGCTGGAACTGGCATTGGTATGAATGCTGATCACTACAAAAATATTGTGATTAAACCAATGGCATACGGCCAGTCTCTGGCTATTCTGGCCCTGACAGAAGCTTTAGAAGGCTGATCGGACGCCACAGCGGCAGTAATTACTACCAAGTATCAAAAAATCCAGCCGGAATAGCAATAACAATCTTCCGGCTGGATTTTACTTACCTCCAAGAGCCCTAAGCCCCCTCAAACAATCGTATACCCATTCTTCCCTCTCTGCTTCGTCTGATACAGCGCCTCGTCCGCATTCTGATACAGCGTATCAAAATCCGCTCCTGCCCCGGGGGCGATGGACACGCCTATGCTGGCCGACATACTCCAGCTCTTGTTTTCCTTTTCGCACGTTACCTGCAGCGCCTGGGATAATTCTTTCGCCTTCCCTTCGATCCAGCCGCCATCCGGCGCTGAGAGAAATACTGCAAATTCATCTCCCCCTATTCGCCCCAGCACATCGTCTGCCCGGAAATGTTTTCTGATAATTGACGTAAACTCCTTAATACAGAAATCTCCAAATGCATGGCCGCAGGAATCGTTTGCCTGCTTAAAATTATCAATGTCAAACAGAAAGAACGCATAAATCCCATCTGTTTTTGCAGACAGCAAAGCGGCGATTTTCCGTTCCGTCTCTGTCTTTGTGAGGAATCCTGTCATCTCATCAATGGAGGCCAGAATCTCTTTTTCCTTTTCTGACTCTATGTTTTTCCGGTATGTAAACATGTGGAGGCAGCCGTCCTCCTGTGAGAAGAAGATATAGGCATCAATCCGCATCCAGAAGTATCCGTTTCCATCCTGGGTAATCATAAAATCATATCTTAAATGACTGTTTCCTTTTTCATATTCACGGATTACATTTTGGGGGGTAAACGCAGCGATATACCCTGCCCGGTACTCTTCCTTAATCTGTTTTTCTGCAATCACTTTAAGTCCCTGGTCATAAGGCAGATTTCCGGCCCCCAGACTCTCAAAGTACTGCTCCGTCAATTTATTCGCAGAACGGTTTTTTGTGATATTAAGCTCATAAATATTATCGTATAACTGCTCCGTCGCTCTCTTAAATGCATCCTGACGTTCTTCAATCAGCTGGGTAATCTGTCTGTTAAAGTTACGGAGAACCGTCGTTATTACCAGCAAAACCGTAATAATAATCGCAGCAATAATGAATCCGCTCTGATACAGGCGCGCCTTTATCTCTCTGACCATCATTCCGTTATTCTGTTCCACAATCAAATGCCAGGTCAATTCGGGTATATACCTGGACACAATATAACTCCTCTCCTGACCTCCCACCCCCGTTTTCGTCCACAATTCCAGGTTGGAAGAGTCCTCCTTCCATTCCAGAACCCGGCCGCGAATCTCCTCCTGTCCGCAGATCTCAAACCAGTCTGTCTTATTATATCCTGTATGCTCGGAAGAAATCTCAATCTTTCCGTCTCCATCGACCAGACATGCATTTAAGTGATATTTTTCCTCATACTCTTTCAAAAATTCCTTCAGGTAGCTGACCCGCATTCCTACTCCCACAACCCCCAGGAAGTCTTCATCTGGTCCGAATATCTTGCAGTTCACAAATACAGTTATCGCATTATCCGCACCGTTTACCTCATCGTTATCCACATTTACAGAGTATTCCAAATCATTTTTAAGCATACTGAAATACCAGTTATTTTCAGGTTCATCCTCCGTCAGCACTCTGTCAACTCCATTAAAATTGTAATACCGGTTTGTCTGAGCAGATACCAGAAAAACCGAGTCAAAGTCGTATTTTTCACGATACGTCTTCAGATAATTCTTAATCTTCCAGGCATATGCTTCATCTTCCAGGTTATCTGCCTCATTCTCCAGATGATCCACCAGAAGACTGTCATGAGCCATGGTAATGGAAATATTGATCGGCTTTGTAAACAGAGCCGTAAGCTGATAATAAATCCCTTCTGTCGTCAATGACGCCACCTGTTCGATATTATTAAGAGACGCCTCATAATTAGCCTGATAGCTAAAAAATGCAGTTACCACAAAACCAAAAATCAAGATCACACTGACCAGTACGTTTGTCTTTAAAAGCTCCCGATTTTTTCCCACAACGAGCCTCCTTAATCTGACCTGAATCCCACTGTTCTATTTCTGATATTCCTTCCCTGTATTTAAGTATACCACACAATACGTTCTTATAAAGTTAAAATCTGTCTGCTTTACTAAATAAGACAGTTTCTTACGGTTTTCCGCCTGAACAATAAAGAAAGAAGCTCCCACGGAAAATCATGTGCTGTAAAACACTGAATTCCATGAAAGCTTCTTATCTCTTTCAGGGCAATGAATTTAAAAACTGGTATGATCCGTTTTTCATTTACTCGTTCCGGACAGCCGCCATCACCAGATGCTTTGCAAGCACTGCTGTCGTCACTGCACCGATTCCGCCCGGCACCGGCGTCGCCATGGACGCGGTTCCCTCCAGCGTCTCAAAATCCACGTCGCCGCAGAGTTTTCCGTTCTCGTCCACATTGATCCCCACATCGATCACCACTGCGTCTTTTCCGACGCTCTCTTTATCAAGCATCTTCGCCCGGCCCGCTGCCGCTACCAGAATCTCAGCATTCCGGCAGGTTTCTTTTAAATTCACAGTCCGCGTGTGGCAGATGGTGACAGTTGCATTTTCCTTTAACAGAAGCATGGCCAGCGGTTTACCGACTACCATGCTGCGTCCTACAATCACCGCCCGCTTTCCGTTAATGGGGATTTCATACGCTTTTAACGTCTCGACCACCGCCTCCGCGGTACACGGCGCATAGCCTGTGCTGTCACCTGCAAACACTTTTGCGATATTCTCCGGCGATATTCCGTCCAAATCCTTTTTCGAATCAATCATGCGCTCAATGTCCTTCTCACAGATCTGCTTCGGCAGCGGACGGAGCAGAAGAATTCCATCGATCTCCGGATCTCCATTGATCCTCTGAAATTCCGTTTTAAATCCCTCATCCCCAATATCCGCAGGATAGGCATAGACTTCGGCCGTAAGGCCAAAGGCCGCCATCTTCTTCACCGCCCCGCGCTCATACGACAAATCGTCCGGATTTTCACCCACACGGATAATGGCAAGCTTCGGTATCCTGCCGCCGCACTGCTTCAGCAGCTCCGCCGTCTCCTCTTTTATCTTTGCAGAAACTTCTGCACCTTTTAATGTGATCATCTTTTTATTCCTCTCCTCTTCAGCGCAGTGCGCGTTCCACCTTCTGATAGACCGCGTCGGCCGCTGCGGTCCCACTCTGCATCATCTGATCCGCATATCGATTCAATTCTTCGGCCTTCTCCCGGTTTTTCATGGATTTCGTATTGATCCACACGTTCATGACCGCACCGGTTAAGGCCGTTCTGATAAACTGAACACCCACGCCCACATCGCTGACCGCCATCCGGCTTCCCTTATCCGCCAGAATATCCATGATATGCAGAGCCTTCCCTGCAGCCTCCATCACCTGGATCGGAACGAGACTTGCCGTCAGGAGATGTCCTTCCAGCACCGCAGCTTTATGCGCTTTTTCCTCATCCGTAGTGCCTGGCAGACTGTAGGCCGCAGCCAGAGGCGCAAACACCTGCGCATCCTCATCGGCCAGATGGAGAAATTCTGCTTTCAGAGCTTCCAGCTGCCCGTTAAGGTCCTTCATCTCCTCTTCCACGTCCGCATACTTTTTCTTGCCGAGAGTCAGATTGATCACCATCTGCCCCAAAGATACTCCCGTTGCACCGCCCAGTGCCGCCGCACCGCCGCCCCCGGGAGTTGGTTTCTTTGATGATAATTCCGCCAGAAATTCTTCTGTCACCATTTCTTTGATCATAGTTCCCTCCTGATCCGTCTCACTAAATGCCTGCAGTTAATCTGTGCCCCGGCCATATTCCCTCCGCGGGAAGCGTACGGTTTCGCTTCTGTTCTGCCTTCCTTTAAACGGCGGCAAACCGGCGCCTGTATTACGTCTGCCGCCATTATACCATAATCACAAAATTCGGGAAAGACTATTTTTTTCGTTCCTTTCTCTGTCCATACAATTACAGTGCAGGCCCGTATTTACTTAAATACTTTTCTGCCAGATCGTCAAACTCCATCCGGCATTTTACCTTTCCGCATTCCGCCGCCATGGGACCAAATACCTCCAGTGTCATTTTCGCCCGCTCCTCCCATGTAGCCGGATCAACGAAATCGATGGTTCTCATATTGTGGAGCCGGTCGGCTAGTGCAACCAGAACCACCCGCTCATCACAGCTTGCGTACTTATCAAATTCTCTGTATTCGTTTAAAATCTCTTTCACAGCCGGTGTGACGGCAGGATCTGACAAATACGTTTCCGGCTCGTCTGCCATTTCCCACACATCATGGAGCAGACCGGCACAGACCGTGTCCTCATCAGCCCCCATATCTGCCAGAATAATCGCAGTATTAAGGGGATGCGTCACGTACTCGTCTCCCGAGCGGCGTTTTTTTCCTTCGTAAACTCTTTCGGCCAGCTCGTAAACGGCCTCCACGTTTCCTCTCCCGTACGCTGTTCCGGCTTCCCCCAGCACCTCAAACAGCAGCCCATATAATTCCTCTGGCTGTGCATGAACCGGTGTGTTTCTCAGATAAATCCCCATATTCTCCCAGTCTCCTTTCTCGAAAGCCTCTCCGACACGAAATGCCCGGAGGAGTGCGGGAGAATATCCGAATTGAGCCCGGAAGGCTCTGGTGAAGCCGCTGTGTGTCTCATAGCCGTAATCCAGCGCGGCATCCAGAATTTTTCGTCCCTCCCGTATTTCCCTGGCCGCACCGAACAGGCGCTGCTGCTTTACATAGTCCATTAAGGTAACCCCCATTTCCGCCCGGAACATCCGGGAAAAATGGCAGGCCGAATACCCAAACCGGTTCGACAGCCCCTGAACTGACAGCGGCTCTTTCGCATGCAAGCGGATATATAACGCACACTCCATAAGGATCTCTTTCATATACGACCGGAAAGTGCTGACGCTGTTCCGCAATTGCTGAATTGCAGAGCTTCTTCCTGCTGCGCTCCTGTATTTTTTTCCATCCCTGCCTCCATCTCATTGATTTCCTGCCTTTCTTCTGCTATACTCATCCCGGTTTAAGGCAGCTTTGCATTGGAACCACAAAAACAAAGAGAATGGGATAGGATTACAATGATCAAGAATTACGTAACACAGCTAAAATCTGAATTTCGAAACTACAGCGGCGCCGACTGCATGAAGGATCTTATGGCCGGGCTGACGGTTGCGGCAGTGGCACTGCCCCTGGCGCTTGCATTTGGCGTGAGCAGCGGCTCTACTGCTGCGGCCGGCCTCGTTACCGCGATTATCGCAGGCCTCGTCATCGGTACGCTTTCCGGCGGATATTACCAGATATCAGGTCCCACGGGAGCCATGGCCGCCATCTTAATTTCCATCATCGCACGGTATGGAATGCAGGGTGTATTCACCGCCACACTGATTGCGGGAATTCTGCTGGTTCTGTGCGGTATTTTTCATATCGGCAGACTGACGGGCTTCATTCCCGCTCCTGTTATAACAGGCTTTACCTCCGGAATCGCCGTCATCATCGCGCTGGGACAGATCGACAACTTCTTTGGTGTCACCTCAGAGGGCTCCAGCGCCATTTTAAAACTGTTAAGCTATAGCCAGCTGGGATTCCCTGTCAATATCCAGGCTGCTGCCCTGGGCCTCTTCGTTGTCCTGTTTATGGTTTTCTTTCCGAAAAAATGGAATGCAGTCGTTCCCGCTTCTTTTTTAAGTATTATTTTTGCAACGGTACTGTCCGTCATCCTGAACCTTGACATTCAGACCGTCGGAGCGATCCCGAAAACACTTTTTCTGGACACCCGGTTAGACTTATCCGCAATTACACCTGCTCATCTCAGCGGATTGATCGGACCTGCCGTCAGCATTGCCATGCTGGGAATGATCGAAAGCCTGTTATGCGGTGCCAGCGCAGGAAAAATGGCAAATGTACGACTAAACAGCGACCAGGAACTGGTGGCGCAGGGAATCGGCAATATCATCCTTCCCTTTTTCGGAGGAATCCCTGCCACTGCCGCCATCGCACGTACCAGCGTCGTCTTGAAATCCGGCGCCCGGACAAGGCTGACCGGCATCTTCCACGCGCTGGGACTTCTGGCATTCATGTTTATCCTGGGGCCTGTAATGGCAAAAATCCCGCTCTCCGCTCTTGCGGGCGTACTGATGGTTACCGCGTTCCGTATGAATGACTGGCAGGAAATCAGGTATATCTTCTCCCATCATTTCAAGGGAGCCGCCGCCAAATATCTGATCACCATGGCGGCCACCATCGTATTCGACTTGACAACCGCTATCCTGATCGGCGTTGTCACCGCTCTGGTTCTTCTCGTCAGCCGGCTGGCAAATATTGAAATTAATTATGAAAAGGTAAACATGGACCGTGTCCGCAGCTCGGATGCGGCGCTGGCAAAGGAGTTCGGCAACGCAGTCGTTGCCTATCTGACCGGTTCTGTCATCTTTGCCAATACTCAGGCAATCGAAGAAATGGAAACCTGTACAAAGGAGTATGATACGGTACTGCTGTCCATGCGCGGCGTTTCCTATATGGATATCTCGGGAGCAATTGCTTTCATGCATGTACTGTCTGATCTGCAGGCGGAAGGAAAACGCATTCTTTTGTGCGGAGTCCCCACCAGCACGATGGCCATGCTGAAACGCTCCGATATCTATGATATGATTGGCGAAGAGAATTTTTACTGGAGCGTGGAGAAAGCAATTTTACATAAGTAAGACTGAGGCATTGCCCCCTGGAGTGCAATGCCTCAGTCTTTTCCATATTACGTTCACGTTCAGATTTCCGTCTGCTTCAGCACGTTAGCCAGACGCTTTACCATCTCATCCACGTGTTCCTTCTCTATAATGAGCGGTGGTACAAATCGAATGATACTGCTGCCCGCGCTGATTAACACCAGCTTTTCTTCGAGAAGCGCCTTCTGCACAATGGGTCCAACCGGCATATGAAACTCCAGCCCCTGCATCAGCCCCATGCCCCGGTGGCCGGTAATGCAGTCAAACTGGTCAGCCAGTTCATCAAGCTTTTTCCACAGATAGCCGCCGATCTGATTCACATGGTCCACAATCCCGCGCTTTTCAAATATACTTAACACGGTGTCAGCCGCCGCTGTCACCAGCGGGTTTCCGCCGTAGGTGGTGCCGTGATCTCCCGGAACCATTGCCTCTGCCGCTTTCCCGGAGGCCAGGAATGCGCCCACCGGCACCCCGTTTCCCAGCGCTTTGGCCACCGTCATGACATCCGGCTTCACGCCGTACTGCTGCCACGCAAACATGGAACCGGTACGCCCCATACCACACTGGATCTCATCGAGGATCAGCAGCATGCTGTGTTCATCACACAGCGCCCGGACACCCTTTAAAAATTCCTCTTCTGCAGGATAGATACCTCCCTCGCCCTGAACAGTCTCCATGATAACCGCGCATGTATTCTCATTTACCAGCGCCTTCACACTGTCCAGATCATTAAAATCAGCGAATTTAATTCCCGGAATCAGCGGCTTAAACGGCTCCTGGTAATGGTCATTACCTGTGACCGACAACGCTCCCATGCTTCTTCCGTGGAAGGAATGGCGCATGGCAATGATCTCGTGGACGCATCCTTCTCCCCGCTTCTCTCCGGCCGCCTTATTGTAGGCGTACCTTCTGGCGATCTTCAGAGCGCCCTCAATGGCTTCGGTCCCGCTGTTGGTAAAGAACACTTTATCCATGCCGGATGCCGCCAGAAGCTTCTCTCCCGCATCGATGGAAGGCACATTGTAAAATAAGTTGGAGGTATGAAGAAGCTTATCTACCTGTGTCTTCACAGCCTCGTTGTACTCTTTGTCATTATAACCAAGGCCCATGACCGCGATGCCCGCCCCGAAGTCGAGATACTCTTCGCCTTCCGTATCATAGAGGAATACGCCGTCTCCATGATCAAATATGACCGGAAAACGGTTGTATGTCTTATAAAATTCCTGTTCCGCTTTTTGGATATATTCCTGTTTATTCGGCATGGTAATACCTCTCATCTCCCGTCTTAAATATGGCAGTTCCAATCCCCTTATTCGTAAAGATTTCCAGGAGCAGACAGTGTGGAATCCGTCCATCCATAATATGGACTCTGGAAACCCCCTGCTTCATGGCATCAATACAGTTCTGAAGCTTTGGAAGCATCCCCCCGCCCAGTGTCCCGCTGCTCACAAAATCCTGGGCCTCGTCGATGGTCATTTCGGAAATCAGGGATTCCTTATCTTCAAAATCCCTGTATACCCCCTCCACATCAGTCAGAAATGCCAGTTTCTCTGCCTCCATCGCCGTAGCAATGGCACAGGCTGCATCATCCGCGTTAATGTTGTACGTCTTAAACTCTTCGTCAAATCCCACCGGACAAATGATAGGAAGAAAATCTTTTTCTAACAGGTCATAGATAATCTGCGGGTCCACTCCGGTGATATCGCCCACATAACCGATATCCTCGCCGTCCGCGTATCTCTTTTTACACTGCAGCATCATGCCGTCCTTGCCGCTGATGCCGACCGCCTTCACTCCCAGCTCATTGACCAGCTGCACCAGGCTCTTGTTCACCCGGTTAAGCACCATCTCGGCGATTTCCATGGTCGGCTCGTCTGTCACACGCAGGCCGTTGATGAACTGCGGCTCCATGCCCACTTTTCCGACCCATTTGCTGATTTCCTTGCCGCCGCCGTGGACGATAATCGGTTTAAAGCCTACCAGCTTTAACAAAACGACGTCCTGAATCACATGCTTTTTCAGTTCTTCATCCACCATGGCGCTGCCGCCGTATTTTACGACGATAATTTTCCGGTTAAACCGCTGAATATATGGAAGTGCTTCTATCAGTACTTCCGCCTTCTGCATAATGCTCTGATCTAAATCCATTTCTCTGCTCCTCCTTGTTAGTGGAATGGCAAATCTACGCCAAATTCTTTACCCAAATGCTCGATTCCCTCTTGAATCTCTTCCCTGGAAAACTGATGCGAATCGAGAAATTCGTCATCATATTCATTCAAATGAAGATAAAATGACGCCGCCATTTCAAAATACCCGGAACTCTTATCCACCAGTTCATCGAGCAGGATATTCTCCGCCTCGTTGATCTGTCCTTCGTCTGCCATGGTGATCAGCTTCTTGTATAGACTGTGGGTCGCTGTAAATTTCTCATCTTCCGGCAGAACGTAATTGATATCGTCTTTTCCGAGAATCAGGCGGGCCAGTACTCTCGCCATATCCTCTATCATCCGCATGATGTAATCATCTTTTACTGCCATCGTTCCTTCTCTTTTCTCTCAAAATTCCGGTACTGTGTTTTCTGTCAGGAACGGTAGTCTGCATTGATTTTCACATAATCAAAGGTAAGATCACAGCCCCACGCCGTCGCCGAACACGATCCCATCTTAATATCGGCAGTGGCCGTCACCTCCGGCTCGGAGAGGATCTTCGTGGCCTCCTCCTCGCTGTAGGGAAGCGCAACCCCATTTTCAATAATCTGGAGTTTTCCCGCTGCACTCTCAAAATACAAATCCACGTTCTCCGGGTCAAACACAGCGCCGGAGTATCCCATGGCACAGAGAATTCTGCCCCAGTTTGCGTCATGGCCGAAGATTGCGGCCTTTGTCAGGCTGGAGGTAATCACCGATTTGGCCAGGGTCACCGCCTGCGCTTTCGTCTCCGCCCCCACTATTTTCACTTCAAACAGCGCTGTGCAGCCTTCACCGTCACCGGCCATCTTCTTTGCCAGCGTCTCATTGATGAAGTTCAGGGCTTTCACGAATTCCCGGTAATCTTCATTTTTCTCCGTGATTTCAGGATTCCCCGCCATGCCGTTGGCCAGCAGAAGAACGGTATCGTTGGTAGAAGTGTCTCCGTCAACAGAGATCATGTTGTATGTATCTTTGATATCCTCGCGGAGTGCTTCCGTCAGAAGTTCTTTTGATATGGCCAGATCCGTGGTGACGAAGCTGAGCATGGTGCACATATTGGGATGAATCATACCGGAGCCTTTGCACATGCCGCCGATGGTCACGGTCTTTCCTCCCGCCGTAAAGGTTGCCGCCACCTCTTTATTCACCGTATCGGTGGTCATGATCGCCTTCGACGCGGCGGTTCCCCCCTCCAGCGTACCGGAAAGGCCGGGGGCCATGGCTTTGATTCCAGCCGTAATCCGGTCCATGGGAAGCTGCATGCCGATCACACCGGTAGAAGCCACGAGAACTGCACTCTCCGGAATCTGTAAAGCTTCCGCGGCCGCCTTCGCCGTATCCAGACAGTATCCGTACCCTTCCGCTCCGGTACAGGCGTTGGCGATTCCTGCATTTACCACGACAGCCTGGGCATACGGGGAAGCAGATACCACCTCCTGATCCCATTTTACAGGAGCCGCCTTCACGATATTCGTCGTAAAGGTTCCCGCCGCCTTACACGGCTTCTCACTGTATATCATCGCCATATCCATGCGGTCTTTATACTTGATGCCCGCAGCTGTCGATGCGGCCAAAAATCCTTTCGCGGCAGTTACGCCGCCGTCTGTCTTCTTCATACCTGACCTGCTCCTCTCTGTTATTCAATGAATCTTGTGATATTTTCCTCATTCAGTGTAAAATCATAGTAATTCAAATCATCCCGGAATGTCCAGCCGACTTTTCTCCAGAATTTATTTCCGATGGTGTTGGACTTAAATGCAATCAGACTCACCTTGTTAATCCCCTCCGCCTTCAGCGCATCCATGGCTGCCAGCGCCATCTGATGGCCGATTCCGTGTTTCCTGTACTTCTCAGCCACACAGACATGGTACATACAGCCCCTCCTCCCGTCATGGCCGCAGAGAATCGCTCCGATCACAGTCCCAGCCTCCTCCGCCACCACGCTGGTGGATGGATTTCTCTTTAAAAACTTTTCTACCCCTTCTCTGGAATCATCCAGGGTTCTGATCCCAAATCCTTTGATTCCAGACCATAAATGCCAGACCTGGTCGTAGTCGTCTATCGTCATTGTCCTGATTGTCATACGCTCTTCCCTTACGCTTTCCTTCCTGCTTAGAAATGCCTGCTTCCGTTACGGGAACATTGGAACCAGCTTCAGTCCCTGATTCTCCGGAAGGCCGAACATGATGTTCATATTCTGGATCGCCTGCCCTGCGGCTCCCTTCACCAGATTATCCATGGCTCCCATCATGACGATCCGGTTCGTTCTCGGATCAATCTTAAAGTTCACATCTACAAAGTTGCTGCCCTCAACCCATTTTGTCTGAGGTACTTCCTCCCGGTCCAGCACTCTCACGAAATACTCGTTCTCGTAATATTTATCGTAGATTGCCTTCACGTCTTCATAGGTCACGCTCTTAAGCAAAGTTCCGTAGGCCGTCACCAGAATGCCTCTGTTCATGGGAACGAGATGCGGTGTAAAGCTGATGGTCACAGGCTTTCCCGCCGCCAGGGACAGCTGCTCCTCAATCTCCGGTGTATGGCGGTGAACGCCGACGCCGTAGGCCTTGATACTCTCATTGACCTCACAGTACAGGTTATCGATCTTGGCCCCGCGCCCCGCGCCTGATGTTCCCGACTTTGCGTCGATGATCACCGTGTTGGGGTCGATGAGTCCCTCCTTCACCAGCGGATAGACCGATAAGAAAGAGCAGGTGGGATAACAGCCCGGATTGGCGATCAGACGGGCGTCTCTGATCTTGTCCCTGTTGATTTCCGGCAGTCCGTATACGGCTTCCTTAATATATTCCGGTGTCTTATGTTCTATTTTATACCACTTCTCATACACTGCCACGTCCTTAATCCGGTAGTCAGCGCTTAAATCAATGACCTTGGCCTTTGATAAAACCGCCTCATTCATGAGAGACGCACAGAATCCCTGGGGTGTGGCCGTGAATATGACATCGACCTGCTCTGCCAGCGCTTCCATATTATCATCCATACATGCATCATCTGCAAACTGTACCATGTTTTTAAATACCGACGCGTACTTCTGGCCCACGTAGCTTTTGGACCCGTACCATGTAATTTCCACATCATCTCTCTGCAAAAGCAGCCTTGCCAGCTCACCGCCCGCATATCCGGTTGCTCCCATGATTCCTGCTTTCATCATAATCATTCTCCTCTTCTATTGGATTACCGTAGTTCATACTCCGTGCCTGTTACTGTCCTGCCTTGATTATAGTAACTTTCCTTCTGAAAGAAAAGTCCCTTTTGGGGTTTTCCTGTATTCTTTTTTATACCGCTTTACCGAAGCCATGTTTTCTCCGGTAATGATAGTTCATAATTATACATTGCAAATGCATATTATGCAAGTTTTTTTTGAATATTTTTATTTTACTCTTGCATTTTCCTTGATAATGGTGTATATTTATGAAAGTTCAAGAAGCCAGAAAACAGAGTTTTACAGGCTTTGGGGAAATGTTCACGATCTATATTCAGGAGGATTCTTAATATGAAAGAGAAAGTTATTTTAGCCTATTCAGGCGGACTCGACACAACTGCTATTATTCCGTGGTTAAAAGAAAATTTTGATTATGAAGTTGTCTGCTGCTGCATCGACTGCGGTCAGGGCAATGAACTGGATGGCCTCGAGGAGAGAGCCAAATTATCCGGCGCATCCAAATTATACATAGAAGATTTAGTCGATGATTTCTGCGACAACTACATCGTTCCATGTGTCCAGGCCAATTCCGTCTATGAGAATAAATATTTACTGGGCACCTCCATGGCACGTCCGGCCATCGCCAAGAGGCTGGTCGAAATCGCCCGCAAGGAAGGCGCTACCGCCATCTGCCACGGCGCCACAGGAAAAGGGAACGACCAGATCCGTTTTGAGCTGGGCATCAAGGCTCTGGCTCCTGATTTAAAGATTATCGCTCCATGGCGTATGACCGATGTATGGACCATGCAGTCCCGCGAAGACGAGATCGAATACTGCAAACAGCACGGCATCAACCTTCCGTTCTCCGCAGACAACAGCTACAGCCGTGACAGGAACTTATGGCACATCAGCCACGAAGGTCTGGAACTGGAGGATCCGGCCAACGAACCGAATTACGATCATTTACTGGTTCTCGGCGTTTCTCCTGAAAAGGCTCCGGACGAAGGCGAATACGTTACCATGACCTTTGAAAAAGGCGTTCCCGTCAGCGTAAACGGCGAAGCAATGAAGGTTTCCGATATCATCCGGAAATTAAATGAACTGGGCGGCAGGCACGGCATCGGCATCGTTGATATCGTTGAAAACCGTGTCGTAGGCATGAAGTCCCGCGGCGTCTATGAGACTCCCGGCGGAACCATCCTGATGGAGGCCCACCAGCAGTTAGAAGAGCTGGTGTTAGACCGCGCCACCATGGAAGTCAAGAAAGACATGGGCAACAAATTCGCCCAGATCGTCTATGAAGGAAAATGGTTTACCCCTCTCCGTGAGGCAATCCAGGCTTTTGTGGAATCTACTCAGCAGTATGTAACCGGCGAAGTTAAGTTCAAGCTTTACAAAGGCAATATCATCAAGGCCGGCACTACAAGCCCATACTCCTTATACAGCGAGTCCCTCGCTTCCTTCACCACCGGCGATTTATACGATCACCACGACGCTGACGGCTTCATCACCTTATTCGGCCTGCCGTTAAAGGTACGCGCCATGAAGATGCAGGAGCTGGAGAAGAAGAACGGGAAATAAAGCGAAAAAACCGGCATTTTCGCCGGGAAGAGCGGCTTGCCCGCCTGTATCAGACCGATCGTATTTCATACTTGAAAACGGAGCAGACAGAAAATGCCTGCTCCGTTTTTTCTTCCGTTCCCTGTACAGAAAAACCGGCTTAAGGATTATAAAGAATCATATGCAAAACCGCTTTCCCAGCCCCTGTATTCCGGTAGGAATGGGGATTGTCTGCCCGAAACCGAATACTCTCTCCTTTTTCAACCGGAAACGTCTGCCCCTCCACCCGGATGACGATCCCGCCCTCAAATACGGTAATAAACTCTGTTGTCCCCTTCAGATGCGGTTCTGATTCCCAATAACTGCCTTCCTCCAGTTCCAGATAATACACTGCAAATCTGCGATTCTCGTCATCAGGAAAAATAGAATAGTTTTTAACCTTTCCGCTGTCTTCCAAAAGAGGCTGAACTTCCGACGTCTTCACGATCTCATATATGCGCTCAGGGCGTACGGTAAGGGCATCAAACGGAACCTTCATGCCATTGGAAATCTTCCATAATGTGGACAGAGTCGGATTCCCCTCCCCGCGTTCAATCTGTGCAAGCATACTCTTACTTACACTGCTCAGTTTGGAAAGTTCCTCCATGCTCAGTTTCTTCTCTTCCCGCAGTCGTTTTATATTTTTAGCAACAATTGTATTCATGGGGTCCATAAAAATGCCTCCTTCTATTGACATCATATCGTACATATTGTATTATTATATCGTACAGTACAATATATTAATCATTTTATATCATTATATAGTTCTTCCTGAGATTTGTAAAGCGGAAGGAACTTTTTCAGGGAATAAGGAGGCTCCATATGTTTCATTTATCTGATTTTTTAATTTATTGTTTTATCACCGCCTATACGCCTGGAGCTAATAACCTATTGTCTATGAGCAATGCCGTACGGCTCGGCTTCCGCAAAAGCATCCGTTTTAATTTCGGCATCCTTGCAGGCTTCTCAGTGGTCATGGCCGTCTGTACCATCTTCAGTGCAGCGCTTTATTCCCTGCTGCCAAAGGTAAAACCTGTCATGCAGATCGCAGGAGGAGTCTATATGCTGTATCTTGCATGGAAAGTCTTACGGAGTACGGCTGATTTAGATGCCGGACAAAAAGACGGAGCCGGTTTTCTCTCCGGCATGATCCTGCAGTTTTTCAATCCCAAGATATATATTTATGCAATAACCACAATATCTCTTTATATTCTTCCAGTCTTCCATTCACCAGGAGCATTGGCCGGCTTCGCCGTACTGTTGTCGCTGATCGGTGCTTCCGGTTCCTTCGTGTGGGCATTGTTCGGGGCTGCATTCTGTAATTTTTTCTCCAGACATACGAAGGCTGTAAATCTGGTTATGGCACTTTTGCTCGTTTACTGTGCTGCTGTACTGTTTATATGACGGAATGCCCGGCCGTCTTTCCTGGGCCCGTTACCCGCGGGGTTTTATAATTTTGCTTTATGATTTTGCTTTGTGATTTATGAAAGAAATCCTTGCAATTGTCTCCGTCCTCTGGTATTCTAATTCTATCAGCCATATTCTGGCATATCTATTTATCTTCCGTTTTCTTAAACGGTCTAATACCACATCTGAAGGAGAATCCTCATGAACGAAGCAATCTTAAAAACATGTATGCAGCAGTGCAACTCTGCATCTGAAAATGTAGGCATTTTCGTCGACTTTGACAACATCTATTACAGTCTGAAGGAATACGGTGTCAATCCCGAATCCCCTGAATACTGCGTCTTTTCGCTGATGGAGCGGATTTATTCCATCAACAAGATCCGTACCCTGCGGGCGTATGCCGATTACGACCAGGTAGGCGTATCCCTAAAGCATCTCCAGGAAATGCGGGTACAGATAAAGAATGTCTATGGAAACGGTCTGGAAGAAGAATACCGGAAGAATGCTTCCGACATTGAGCTCTCCGTGGACGCCCTTGAAATCTACTACCGATCCCCCGAGATCGATACCTTCGTCTTCCTCACCTCCGACAGTGATATGATTCCCATCATGAGCCGCCTCACCTATAAAGGAAAGCACATCCACTTATTCTGCATCGACGATCACACCTCCCACTATCAGGATATTTCCCGATTCTGCCATTTCAAATGCGATCTGCTTACCCTCTTCGAAATTGATCCCCAGCGAAAAAATCCGGAATTCTGGACGGACCGCGCCCTGACAGAAATTGCAGCCTGGTATTCCGTCAGAAAAAACAGCGATATGATGCTGGGCGGTAAATGGCTTAACCGCCTTCTCTGTGAAAAACTCCAGATCTCATCCCGTGCTGCCAGCCGTATTATCACTTATCTAAAGGACAACAACCTAATCCGCGAAACCTCCAACGACGCAGGCCACACCGGCTTTTTTCCGGCAGTCTGAACTGATCCGTTATATTGGTCTTTCATGATTTCAGTGTTTATGATAAAATAGAAGGAGAATATACCATGGAAAAACGAATGGAGGACTTAAATCTGGAGGATGATTTCCTTTTTTCCAGAGTTATGTGTGACGAAGAGATCTGCCGCTGTGTACTGGAGAAAATATTGAATATCTCTATCAGAAAAATCGTCCTTCCCGAACAGCAGAAAACCATCGATTTACTGCCGGACAGCAAAGGCGTGAGACTCGATATCTATGTGAATGATGACATCGGAACCATCTATAACTGTGAAATGCAGCGCGGTAAGCGCGGACCGCTTCCCAAGCGCAGCCGCTATTACCAGGGTAATATTGATCTGGACGCTATTTCAAAAGGCGAACCCTATACCCGCCTGCGCCGAAGCTACATTATTTTTATCTGTACCTTTGACCCTTTTACAGAAGGCCGGCATATCTACACCTTTCAGAACACCTGTCTCGAAAGCCCCGGGCTTCTCCTGGGAGATGAGGCAACGAAACTGTTTTTAAATACAAGAGGAACCCTTGACGACGTAGATGATGAGATGAAAGAATTTCTGGCCTACATAGAAAACACCACCGACACCTTTGCCCGGCAGGCTAAAAGTCCACTGGTCAAAAAGATCCATCAGAGAGTAACCGCGGTAAAACAGAACAAAGAAATGGAGGCGGAATATATGACATTGATGCAGAGAGACAGGGAGAATATTGAACAGGGCGAACGAAGGATGGCTGCTCTCACAGAACTTCTCTTAGATCAGAAACGAACCGATGATTTAAAACGCGCAATTAAGGATGAGGATTATCGGGAACAGTTATACAGGCACTTTAACATCGGGTAAAACAACGACAGCCGTCAGAAAAGAAATGGGGAACCAGCGGCATCCGGCCACGGTTCCCCATTTCTTTATCAAAGCTTTATAAAGTTCTGTTCTCTTCTACCAGTAAGGATTCCAGTCCTTCATTCTCCTGGTCAGCGCTTCCATATAAAAATAGTCACCCCATGTATTACATTCATCAACGCCCCTGTTTCTGCATGTATTATACTCGGAATCCCGCGCATACGTTCCATGAAGCAAAAGGCCGTTGGAGCGGGTTTTATCCGTGTTGGCGCAGTGATCCAGCAGAGCCCGGAGCATCTTATCGGCGGCTGTCATATACTTTTCTGCCGTCTCTTCGTCCAGATAACGGCTCATCTCCAGAATTCCGCAGATGGCGATGGCCGGAGCTGAGGAATCACGTGGCTCTGTACTTCCCGTATCAAAATCGAAGTCCCAGTACGGAACCAGATCTTCCGGCAGATGGGTGATAAAATAATCGGTGACCTTACAGAATAACTCAAGGTATTCCGGCTTTTTTAGGTACCGGTAGCTCAAGGCGATGCCGTATACGCCCCACGCCTGGCCTCTTGCCCAGGCAGAACCGTCCCGGTTTCCCTGATGGGTGACGCCGTGGTCCGGTTCTCCGGTCACCGTATTGATAAAATAGGTGTGGTAGGTGGAGCAGTCCGGTCTCATCACACACTTCATCGCTGTTCTGATGTGGTTTGCCGCCTTATCGGCGTAATCAGGATTTCCGGTAACCTCGCTGGCCCAGTAGAGCAGCGGCAGGTTCAGCAGGCAGTCGATGATCAGACGGTATTCCGACGGTTCATTGACGTTGCCCCATGCCTGGATAAAACGGCCATTTTCCCGGTAACGGCCGGCCAGATGATCCGCTGCCAGAAGGGCTGCTTCTCTGGCATGACTGCTGCCGGTCAGCTTATAGGCTGCCACGCAGGAAAGGCTGTAGAGAAATCCCATGTCATGGTGATTTACATCGATCTTTTCCCTGATCCGTTTTAAAAAGCTTTCGACCTGTGATTCCGCCGCCTCTTTAAAACATGCCTCTCCTGTATATTCATAAGCCAGCCAGATCACGCCGGTCCAGAATCCGGTCGTCCATTCAACATTTTCTGTTGGCAGATAAAAGCCGCCCTCGCTGTTGGAACTCTCAAAAAACTCAGTAAATTCCGGCAGATTGGATCGTATGATCTCCGCAGCCGCATCCATATATTTCTTCCTCATCGCCGCATCCGTACCCGGATACTGACGGATTCGTTCCATCGTCTGCGCCATATTCTGTCTCCTCTCTCTCCGTTCCTCTTTTACATCAGAAACGGATCTCTCGTTTTCCTTAAATAGGATTCTATCACCTCATCATAAGCATTGGCCAGGGCAGACCCCTTATCCAGTTCGATGGGATTTAACTGGAGAGGATCTTTCTGATTATCGTAAAACAGCCGTCTCTGTGTCGCAGATGGAGATGTTCCATTGTCAATAATATAGGTACTGTCCTTCGTCCTAATCCCCCGCCAGCCAAATGCCTTGTTATTTAATCCCAGCTTCCGGTACTCTTCCACCAGTTCCGGCATGCCCGGTATCATGCAGAGAAAGGCATGCTCCGGTTCCTCCTCCATGGATTCCCCCCGGGCCAGGGAGGCAAAGCTTCTTCCCTGAACCGTGTCGGGAACCGCTGCATCCAGCAGTTCTAACAGTGTGGGCATATGGTCCTGACTGGCAATCAGGGCATCAGTGCGTCCGGCCGCTATCCGGGGCCCCCTGATATAGAGAGGGATCCGGATCGACTCATCGTACCAGATATTCTTTCCCATCAGGCCATGGGAACCCATACAATCCCCGTGATCCGCCGACAGTACGACAATCGTATCTTCTTCCAGGCCCTCCCGGTCCAGATATTCCATGATCCGGCCGAAATTATCATCCAGTCCTTCTATGGCTCCGTAGTACTCTGCGAATTTCTTTCGGAACGCTTCATCGGATCTTAACTCCTCCGGAACGTTTCCGCGAAATACAAGTTCCTTTCCCCGGTAATGGTCCGCGTATTTTTCCGGAAGCAGATCGTAAGGGGGATGGGGCGGATTCCAGGACAGGAACAGGCAGAACGGCTTCTCCTTATTCCGGTTGTCCAAATAATCCAGCACCACATCCGTCTCATGCTCCGGCGACCAGGTTCTGCCTTCCATCTTTTGAGGGTCGTCTCTCCAGTAATGGGGCGACATATGCTGATCCATTGCTCCGTAGGAATACCAGAAATCAAAGTGATGGCGTCTCTCTCCCGGAGGAGTAAAGGCATCCCAGTTCACCGCGCCGGATTCCGGCTTTTCATGAAAGTTCATCTCGCTGGCGTCGAGATGGTATTTGCCCACATAAGCGGTCTCATACCCGTTTTCATGAAGGACATCGGAGATGGTTACCTCCTGAGGCCTTAACATGACAGCTTCGTCCAGACCGGTCTTACAGTTGGTCCACATGCCGCAGCAGTACGGATACTTCCCGGTCAGCAGAGAGGCACGGTGGGGCGAGCACAGCGGATACGTGCTGACCGCGTGGTCAAATGCCATGCTCTCCCCGGCAAAACGGTCCATATGAGGCGTGCTCACATGATCCTCTCCCGCCGCACCAATGGCCTGGGCACGCCACTGGTCGGCAAAGATGTATAACAGATTCTTCTTTTTCATTTATCGGTCTTCTCCCAGAAATGTCTCATACGCCTTCTGATTGATTTCCAGCGCCCGGTCGATGCCTCTCGCCTTTAACTCCTTGATAAAGGAATCATATTCCGAATCAAAATCATTGACACCGAGGATCCAGGACTGGAATTTTTCATCTACATAAGGTTTGATGCTTGCCATGATGTTTTTATACTCTGTCTCATCATCTGACGTATACTTTAACGCCATTTTTCCGTCGAGGTAAGGCGGCAGGGAATCGTCGAACCACTCGTCATGACCGTTGTACAGCTTATTTGCCTCGATTCCGTCTTCCTTCATGGTCGCATACTCGTAGTCTCCATCCTGGCACATACCAATCCGGTACTGGGCGCCGATGGAGCGGAGATATCCGATCGGAGTCAGCTCAGACTGAAGAACCTTGTCAGTAAAGTGCTTACTGCCATCGGCATCCCTTGTGAAGGTATCTCCCTCGATTCCCCAGTTCATTAAGTCGCTTCCTTCCTCCGTGAAGAAGTAGTCCATAAATTTAATTACGGTCACAGGATCCTTGCACTGGGAAGAGATTCCCCAGCCTACGCCAGGATATCTGGATACACGTTCCTTAACGACGCCGTTCTGGTCAGCCGGCGGTGCGATGGCCACCATCTGAAATCCCGGAATGGTCTCCTGAAGCGTGGTATTATAGTTTGCCGTACTTACCCAGTCGTGTGTACAGCCCCCGACATCTCCGCCAAGCAGAGTATCCCGGGAGGATGCCCCCCTCGTGAAGATTTCCGGATCAATTAAGCCTTCCTGATACCATTTGATCATATTTGTAACGCCTGTTTTAAAGTTTTCTTCCAGAGGCTCGTATTTCATCTGCCCGTCTCTCGGATAAAATTCAAGGCTGGTATCCCAGAGATACAGGTACTCATCCGGCTGTTTCCATCCGGCACGGTCAAACAGCGGAATCTCGTCCTTTAATCCGTTTCCGTTGGGATCTTCATTGCGGAACGCGTACAGCACATCATGAAGCTCATCGACCGTAGTCGGAGCCTTTAAGTTCAGCTTATCCAGCCAGTCCTGTCTGATCCACCAGAATTCAGCGGCCTTCAGTTCCTGATTTTTGGGAATCTGGTAGATATTTCCGTCCAGGGAATACGCCGTCTGGCGGAATCTGGCATCCTCATCCAGCACCTTCTGGATATTGGGCGCATGCTCTTTAATCAGATCATTTAACGGAATCATGCCGCCGTCGCGCCCCAGCTTTTCCAGTGAGGAAGCATCTACGTAACCGATGATATCCGCCAGATTGCCGGAGCTCATCATCAGGTTAAATGCCTCTTCTTCATTGGAATTCGAAAGGGAAATAGTGCCCTTCAGGCTTACATTCGTTCTCTTTGCCGCCTCCTGCCATACCTGCCAGCTGGAATCGAACGGCATATTGTTAAAGTTTAAAAATACGGTAAACTCCTTTGGCTCCTTACTCACCAGACTGCCTTCCAGCGTCTCCTCCGCAGCGGCCTGTCCGGTACCGCTCTCCTCTTTTGCTGCCTCAGTGCCATCGCTGCCGCTCTTTGCAGAACAGCCTGCCAGTGTACCCGCAAGCATTACTGCCGCCATTGCCGCCGCCATAAGTCTTCTTTTTCTCATTGTGTTACCTCCTCATAGATATATTAGTTTTAACCCTTCACGCCTCCAACGGTGACACCGGTCTTAAAGTATTTCTGCACAAACGGAAATACCACCAGCATCGGAACAATGGCTATGATTATCATAGCATAAATTACCGTGGTTGGAGAACTTAATGAATTCTGTGTTACGATTGCCGCCTCCGAGGCATTGGCCACCCTGTCTACAATCATCTTCTTTAACAGTACCTGCAGCGGCGCCTTTCTGTCATCATTTAACAGCTGCATGGCCCAGAAGTAACTGTTCCACCGGTTAATCGCGTAAAACAGTCCCACCGTAGCCAGCGCGGGCTTGGAAAGCGGCAAATAAATCTTGAAAAATGTGATGATATGGTTGGCTCCATCGATAAAGGCCGCTTCCTCCAGTGCCTCGGGAAGCTGCTCAAAGAAGCTCTTCATAATAATCAGGTTGTATGTGTTGATCGCAAATCCAAGGACAATGGCCGTTCTGGTATTTAGCAGGCTGAAATCCTTGAAGGTTAAGTACATGGGGATAATTCCCGCGTTGAACCACATGGTGAATATGGTAAATAAAGTAAAAAACTTGCGGAAAACCAGCTTCTTTTTACTGAGAGCATAGGCCATGGTCGTCGTAAAAAGCATATTTACCGCCACACCGGCAACCGTGTAGAATATGGTGTTTCCGTATGCCAGCCAGATGCCGCTCTTCTTCACTGCCTCCCTGTAGCTTGCCAGTGTAAAATGTTTGACTGCAAACATCACATCGCCGCTCTCCACATAATACGGCTGGCTGAGCGAAGCAATCAGCACGTAATAGATCGGATAAAGCACAACCAGACTGATCAGAATTCCAAGGATTGCCATACCGATGTTAAATACCTTCTCGCCTGTTCCGATTACCTGTCCCTGATGGATTTTTTTCTTTTTCATCTCGCTCCTCCTTACCAAAGTGCCGTATCGGAAAGCTTACGGCTTAACCGGTTGGCCATGGTGACAAGTATCAGCGCAACGACCGCCTCGAACATACCGACCGCGGTGGCAAGGCCGTAGTTCCCATTTTCAAATCCAAGACGGTAGGAATACGTAGCGATGATATCTGCTTTGGCAAACGTGGACGGCTGGTACAGCAGGAGGATAGCCTCGTATCCCACCTTTACCATCTTTCCGATATTTAACACCAGCATGGTGACAATCGTCGGAAGAATCGCCGGTACGGTAATATTCTTGATTTTCTGCCATTTTCCGGCGCCATCCACAGTGGCCGCCTCATACAGCTGCGGATCGATTCCCATGATTGCAGCTATAAAGACCAGCGCATTGAAGCCCGCATTCTGCCACAGGGTCATAATCGTGTAGATCCCTCTGAAATACTGAGGCTGTACCATAAAGTATACCGGCTCCATTCCCAGCTTCTCCAGGATCATATTGACGATACCGGTACTGGGAGACAGAAAGTTGACCACAATACCGCATACGACTACGACCGATACAAAATGGGGAAGAAGCGTGGTCATCTGTGTCATCTTGCTGACAAACTTGTTCTTCATCTCCGTAACCGCGATTGCCAGAATGATCGGTATCGGGAAACAGACTACCAGCTGCCAGAAGGAGATCATCAGTGTGTTTTTCAGAACCCTTAAAAAATCCCTTCCTGTTAAAAAGGTAATAAAATTGTCCAGCCCCACGAAGGTGCTTCCCGAGATTCCCTTAAATATGTTGTAATCGTAAAAGGCAATCGCCAGACCGGCCATGGGCTTGTAGGCAAAAGCCAGGAACCACAGGACACCCGGAAGCAGAAGAAGGTATAAATCCCAGTTCTTTCTGACCTGGTGCAGGCAGGATTGTTTCTTGTTGTTTCCACCCGGTTGCTTAAGCATTTGTAACTCCCCTCTCATAATGAATATTGTTCGAAATGGTTCAGCTCAAAATTAAAACAGGCAGATTTGCGGCTGAAGCGTTTCTCTGAAATCCACTTTATACCGGTTCTGCAGGAAAAGTAAATCACTGTTTTTCAGGTCATCTGCAATAGGACTGCTTTTTTATATTCATTTTTCAACTCATCACCAATTCACCCGATTCGCGCCATTTTGTTGATTTTTACTGCGCGTTCCCTTATACTCGTTTTACATGCTTTTCAGTGAAAGTATTCTGTTACAGTAAATGAATGGGGGTAACTATCATGCAGCAGCACAAAAATATTTTAATCATCATCTGCGATCAGCTTTCCGCCACGGCGTTAAGTGCCTATGGCAATACATATTCTGACACACCGAATCTCGACAGACTGGCGGCCGGGAGCGCCGTCATGGAATATGCCTATACATCCTGTCCTCTTTGTCAGCCAGCCCGGGCCTCTTTCTGGACCTCCCGCTATCCGCACCAGACCGGCGTGCTCTCCAACCTGCCGGATCAGGGCTTTCCCGCGGTTTCCGACGGGATTCCGACGCTGGGAGAACTGTTTTCCCGTGCCGGTTATGACTGTGTACATTTTGGCAAGACTCATGACTATGGGGCTCTGAGAGGATTTCAGGTGATTGAATCCGAGGAAATCCACGTTCCCCGCACGAATCCGGCCATCAAATTCGACTATGAAACCTTCCTGGATATCGATACCACGGAAAAATCCGTCCAGTACCTGTCTTCCAGACCAGAAGGGCCGTTTCTCATGGTCTCAGACCTGCAGAATCCGCACAATATCTGTGCCTATATCGGAGAACACAGCGAAGGATACGGGGATTTCCCGCTGGAACGGGAGCTTCCGCCTCTGCCGGAAAATTACGATTTTGACGATATTGCCAACCGTCCGGAATTCATCCGGTATCTCTGCTGTGCCCACAGAAGACAGCGCCAGGCCAGCGGCTGGAAGGAGGATGATTTCCGCCACTATTTATACGCCTATTACTATTATCTGGCCATGGTGGACAAACAGATCGGGCAGATTCTCGAAGCGCTTGCAGAAAGCGGAGCTACAGACCAGACTATGGTTGTATTTCTGGCTGATCACGGGGAAGGGATGGCGTCTCACCACCTTGTGACAAAGTATGGCGCTTTTTACGAGGAGACAAACCGGGTACCATTCTTCTTCTCGCTCCCTGCCGGAGATAACAAATCCGGTACTCCCGGCTCCTGTAATAAGAATGCAGTCCCACTGTACAAAAAACAGAACCGCATCGGCGGCATCACCTCTCTTCTGGACCTGGTTCCCACGCTTCTGGACTATGCAGGCATTCCCTGCCCGGCTGGAGTGGAAGGGATTTCCCTCATGCCACAGATCACGGGGGCAAAGACCCGTTCCGACCGAACCGCAGCCGTGGCGGAATGGTACGATGAATTCCGTGATTATACCGTCCCCGGACGCATGATCTGCGATGAAGAGTATAAGTATATCTGTTATCTGGAACCGGACAGCGAGGAGCTCTACGACATGAAACGGGACAGATATGAGAAAACCAACCTGGCAGGAAAACAGGAGTACGCCCCGGTTCTGGAACGATACCGTTCCCTGCTGAAACAGCATCTTAAAAAGAGCGATGACCCTTTCTTCACCCTGAAGACGGCAGGTACCGCAGGCTACCGCCGCCATCCGCTGGGATTTGAGCATCATCAGGGTCTCAGCGCGGTGGAGAAGTACGCCCTGGAGATTAAACGAAAGTAGATGGTCTGACATTATGTTTTCATCTGGTATCTATAAAAACCGCCTGTATAAAATTCTGATTACAACCGGTACTATTGTTATCACTCTGCTTGCGGTACTGTCGGGCAGTTACCTTCATCTGCAGCAAAAAAGCAGCTATATTCACAACCTGTCAAACTCCACGGCGGCGCTGGAAGCCAATTCCAATATTGCCATGAATCTGATTTCACGGGCAGTTAATGATGTCAGCCGTGATAAGAGCATCACAAAATGGGTGAATTCTTCTTCCGCCAATGATTTTTATTTCAACTCCATCACTGCCTTAAAACAGCTGAGAATCATCACGACGGACTCCTCCATGCTCAATTATGAAGCTGGCCGTTACTACGGTAGGCCCGCTTGAATTTGACGGAAACACCTACGGTATGGTCCTGGATCAGTCGGGAACCGTGGACAGAGATCAGTTTTTAAGACGCATCAAGGGATTATCGGAAGAAGAAATGGAATCCATGGATCACCATTTTTCCGCTTCCAACCGGCCGTTTTGCCTGCCGCATTACGAGGAGGACCGGTTAAAATCCGTTTACTATATCGTAAAAGATTACCGATATTCCTCCAGCCTTCTCTGCTTTGTAACCATTCCGATTGAAACCCTCACAGGTTCTGCCAGGCCAGGCCGTTTTCTGCTCTGCAGCGACGACCGGCTGCTGGCGGTAAGCCATCGGGATGACGAGATGGATGAACTGTTTTCCCAGCTGATAAATCTGGGAATGAAAGCGGCTGGCTCCGGCATCGGACAGCAGGAATACTTCAAGCTGGGGAAGGAATACGTATTTCCCACAACCCTGCCCGCCATTGGCTGGGAAATCGCCTACATCTATGACAGCTACATGCTGGATTCCGGCCAGATCGTATTCTTTCTGCTGATTCTGGTCACGGCGGCCTGCATTTTCACCTTTTTCATCGCGCTGCTGGTAGAAGCACTCTATAAGCCAATCCGGGAAGTTGTGGAAGATTCCATGGAATCTCCCGAAGCCGGAAAACCCATTGATGAATTTAAGATCTTACGGCAGAATTCGGAGAAGATAAAATCCTTGAGCAAGACACTGATGGAGGCCATGGACGAGAACGAACGCCTCGCCTCCCAGCAGCAATACCGCCGTCTCCTCTTCGCACCCCAGCCGGAGAGCCATGCAGAATGCGGCGGGGAGCCGGAAGAGGATTACAGCGTTGCAGTCGTGGAGTTCCAGCCGGTAAACGAGGGCTCCTCCCCCAGCTGTATCGTTATTTTAAAGCAGTATGTCCATGAGTTTACCATGAATATACCGGATATGACATTTGTAGACCTGGATTCCGCACGGTGCGCCATGATCGTAAAAAACGGCGGCACGGATGAAATTCTCCTGCAGCTTTACGAACTGCTCCGCTATCTGACACAGAAGCCCGAGGATGAGACGATCAACCAGTGGATTGCCTTAAGCAATCCCAGAAGCGGCTTAAACCGGATATGGCTGGCCTATCAGGAGACGCTGCGGATTCTGGAATACAAACACGTATACGGCCATGCCAATATCCTGACCTTTGAACAGATCCGTTCCGTGGATGCAGTCACTTATTCCTATCCTCTCTCCATGGAGAACAGGCTGGTTCACTGTATCGTGGAAGGCAAGGATGAAGCGCTCCAGATCTTCGATCAGCTGATCCGAACGAATCTGGCAGACAAAACACTGTCCATCGAGTCAATTCAAAGCTTCGTCTATGTCCTGATCGGCACACTGGGCCGTGTCTTCCAGGAGCTGAAGACATCGCCGGAGGCCCTTCTTAAGGAGGATTTAAACTTCAAATATTTATACGAGCACTGGAATGACTCGGTAACCATCACCACGCTCCGTCATGCGATACAGGACATTCTCACCGCTGTAAACTGCCGTGGAGAGACCAATGATGAGAAGCTTCTCAATGAGATGATCCATTATATTCACACGAATTACACCGATGATATTATGTTAAACGACATGGCAGACCAGTTTAACATCTCACCAAAATACTGCGGAATTCTGTTCAAACAGCTGAGCGGCCAGAACTTCAAAGACTATCTAAACCGCTACCGAATTGAAAAAGCCAAAGAATTGCTGCAGCAAAAACCGGGGATTAAAATCGCAGAAGTAAGCCTGATGGTAGGATTTAACAGCGCAAACAGTTTTATCCGGGTATTTGGAAAATATACTGGAGTTACCCCAAAAGCGTATATGGAATCCTTAAAAAGTTCCAGTTTTAGTTGATAAAATATACAAAATAGCATATACTATTTATATCAGTTATTTTATCAGTAAATACATCAATATTTATACTGACATCATATACTTTATATCAAAGGAGTGATGATAATGAATATCAGAAGTGCGCTTGAAAATACGATTCCCATTTCCCAATTCAACCGTGGTCTGGCTGGTAAAATCTTTGAAGAGGTAAAACGTTATGGCGCCAAAGTTGTCATGAAAAACAATATTCCTGAATGTGTTCTCCTTTCTCCGGAAGAATATATCCGGCTTTTGGATGAAGCGAATGATGCTCGTCTTTTAGCCACCGCTGCACAACGGATGTCACAATTTAATCCTTCCACTGCAATCTCCCAGGAACAGGTGGATCAGGAATTTGGATTCACACCTCTTGATTATGAAGATACGGATGGGATTGAATTTGAATGAGCTGGAATGTTAAATACCTGCCTGAAGCCCTTGAAGACCTCCGCAAACTGGATGGCAGCCAGAAAATACTGATACGGAAAGCAATTCAGAAGGTCTGCAGCAATCCACTGCCAGAAAACGAAGGCAGCTATGGCAAAGTCCTGGGAAATAAAAACAACACCAATCTATCCGGCTTTTTAAAAATAAAACTCCGTGGAGCTGGTCTGCGTATCGTATACCAGCTTATCCGACGCAGTGATCATATGCTGGTTATTGTAATCGGCGTCCGGGAAGATGACGAAGTATATGAAATCGCACAAAAACGTGTCCTTAAACATGATTTATAAACAAAAAGAAACGGCAAAGGATCTGCCGTTTCTTTTTGTTTATAAAACCTTTCTGCATCTTATATACCATTTCTGATTTTTTAATTCCCCGCTGCATAATAGGCATCAATCCCATCCGCGATTCCCTTTGCGATCTTCGCACGGTACTCGTCGGTAGCCATCTTTTTATCTTCCTCTGCATTACTCATAAATCCCATCTCTACAATCGTTACCGGGATCTTACACCAGTTAATTCCGCTCATGGTATCAGTCTCCTGAACGCCCCGGTCTTTGAAGCCTGTTGTATCACAGATTCCCTTCACCACTGCCTTTGACAGTGCTGAGCTCTTGCTGTACAGATTTCCATTATAGGGATTTTTGGATGTCTGGCACATGGTCAGCGCACCGTGAACGCTGGTATCACTTAACGAATTGGCGTGGACCCGGACGAAAATATCCGCTCCGCTCCTGTTGGCCATCTCGGCACGCTCTGCATTGCTGATGTTCACATCGTCCGTCTCCCGGATCATATATACCTGATATCCCCGGTTTAGCAGCTCTTCCTTAAGCTTTAAGGAAACTGCCAGTGTCAGCTTATATTCGGGTATTCCCGTCGCATTTCCCTGAGTTCCGGAGGCAACCTTGGCCTTTTTCTCCGATGCCCCCGGTCCAATCGGTTCTTTTTCGGAATTGCCCTTTGCCTGGTGTCCCGGATCAATGGCAATGATCTTGCCGGAACCGTTGCCGGTCACTGCCGGTGCCGCTGTCTCCGGTTCCGGAGCCGGCTGTTCTTTTGACACAAAGCGGGAGGATATGTAACATTCCTGATCCTGATAGATGACGCGGCTCCAGCTGTCGCTGTACCCGGTCCGCTTCAGAGCCGTTCCCTTTGAAACCGTAGTGATAACCGCACCGTTGGTTCCCGCGCTCTTTCTGATATTAACCTGGCTTCCTGTGACGTATACGGTTTCATCCACCGGCGAAAAGGCAGGAGCCGTCTCTGTCGTCACCGCGGCCTCATGGGCGCTTGTCCCCGCCTGTCTCCCCGGCTTAGCTGCCTCCTTTTTCCCGTTCCCGGTCTCTGCTTCTATGGAAACCGCCGCTGTCTCTTCTCCGTTTTCCGGCGTGATATCCCCGGAGGCCTCCTCCAGTGCCGGTACCTCGACAGGCTCATAGTTCCTGCCGCATCCGGCCAGCGTCAGGAGGCACACGAGAGCGGCCATGATATAGACTCCGGTTCTTTTTTTTCTGCTCACAATATCGTACCTCCTCCGGCAACGTAGTTCTCCAAATAAAATACAACGGCCTGTCCCGGTGTAATCGCCCTCTGAGGCTCATCAAACCGGCATTCCACCAGATCCTCGCCCACCTCCCGGATGGTGCAGGGAGCGCCTTTGTGGCTGTAACGGATTTTGGCGGTTACCCGCATCTCTCCGCCGTGAAGCCCGTCGATCGCCATCCAGTTAATCCGGCTGCAGCGGAGCGTGTCAGAAAAGACATCAGCCGAGTTTCCGATGACGACCTCGTTGGTCTCCGGTCTAATCTCCGTGACAAAAACAGGATGGCCCATGGACAGGTTTAATCCCTTCCTCTGGCCGACCGTGTAGTGGGTGATTCCCTCATGCCGGCCCAGTACATTGCCATCCAGATCCACAAAATTTCCTTTCGCCGGCTCTTTTCCCGTGTTTTCTTCAATAAATCTGGCGTAATCGTGATCGGGAATGAAACAGATCTCCTGACTGTCCGGTTTATGGGCCACCTTTAGATTGATCCGGTCTGCAATTTCGCGGATCTGATCCTTGGAATAAGCGCCGACCGGCATCAGCGTATGGGCCAGCTGGTACTGCGTCAGATTATAGAGCGCATACGTCTGGTCCTTCGCCGCCGTCACGGACATTTTCAGGGCGTAACGCCCGTTTTCTAACTGTTCAATTCTGGCATAGTGGCCTGTAGCGATATAATCGGCCCCGATATCCAGGCTTCGCTTTAACAGCGACTCCCATTTGACATACCGGTTGCAGGCGATACAGGGGTTGGGAGTACGGCCGTTCCTGTATTCGTCCACAAAATAATCAATTACATTCTCTCTGAACTCTTCTTTAAAATTCATCACATAGTATGGAATCCCCAAATCCCAGGCAACGCGGCGGGCGTCGTCCACTGCGCTTAAGCCGCAGCAGCCTCCGCTCTCCTCCTGGACTTCCGTCTCTTCGTCCTGCCAGATCTGCATCGTGACGCCGATGACATCATATCCCTGCTCCTTCAGCAGCCATGCTGCCACGGAGGAATCCACGCCGCCGGACATTCCTACTACTACTTTTGGTTTATTCATCGTATCACATTCCGTTTCTTCTGCCGGCATCCGGTTCACCGCCGTCTTTAATATTCTTCTTCCACTTCTTCCTCGCCGATGTCAGACTTTGGCTTCTTCAGCCCCTGAATCTCGATCCCGTTCTTCTGGGCATAATCCCATAAGGCAGCGTGGATGGCCTCTTCTGCCAGTAAAGAACAGTGTACCTTAACCGGCGGCAGTCCGTCAAGTGCCTCACATACCGCCTTGTTCGTCACTTCCATCGCTTCCTGAATCGACTTGCCTTTCACCATCTCCGTTGCCATACTGCTGGTGGCTACCGCTGCACCGCAGCCAAACGTCTTAAACTTCACATCCCTGATGATTCCGTTGTCATCGATATCGAGATAAATTCTCATAATATCTCCGCACTTCGCATTTCCCACCGTACCCATGCCGCTGGCATTCTCAATTTCTCCTACATTTCTTGGATGTTCAAAATGATCCATAACTTTTTCTGTATACATTTTTTATTTTTCTCCTATTTTCAGTAATATATCGACAATTGACTGCCGTTTTACCGACTCCATTCGCCTTTTCTCCGGCCGGCAGTTTCATTTATGATGACAATTTCTTTATATATCCGCATTTAATTTTTATCATTTAGTAATTCATGTGTGGTCAATCCAGGTAAAAATCCCCCGATTACCGGTTCTGGCGCTTTACAAAATCCTCATATAAGGGTGACATACCGCGCAGCTTTTCTACAATCTTCTTGATGGACTCTGCCACATAGTCCATCTCTTCCATGGTATTATCCGCATTCAGTGTCAGTCTTAACGATCCATGTGCGATCTCATGAGGAAGACCGATGGCTAACAGCACATGAGACGGATCTAAGGATCCTGACGTACAGGCGGATCCGCTGGAACCGCAGATTCCATCCATATCCAGCATAATAAGCAGAGATTCTCCCTCAATAAACTGGAACGCGAAGTTTACATTGTTGGACAGCCGGCTGGTTCTGTGGCCATTGATTCTCACATAGGGAACCTCCGCCATTACACGGTTCATCAGATAATCCCGCAGCTCCGACTCTCTCTTCGTCCGCTCTTCCATCGTGTTCACGGCAATCTCCACGGCCTTTCCAAAGCCGACGATGCCCGGTACATTCTCGGTACCGCCGCGGCGCTTCCGCTCCTGGGCGCCGCCATGCATGAAGGAACGGGTCTTGATGCCGGTACGGATATATAAAAATCCGATTCCCTTGGGGCCGTTCAGCTTATGGCCGCTGGCGCTCATCATATCTATATGATACTCATCCACATTGATCGGAACGTGGCCGAAGGCCTGAACCGCATCGGTGTGGAAGATGATTCCGTGCTCTTTTGCGATCTCACCGATTTCCTTCACCGGTTCAATCGTTCCGATTTCGTTATTGGCAAACATGATGGAGATCAGGATGGTAGTCGGGCGAATCGCCTTCTTTAACTCATCAAGTTTGATGACGCCATTCTCATCCACATCTAAATAAGTCACTTCAAACCCGCGTTTCTCCAGATATTCGCATGTATGAAGAACCGCATGGTGTTCAATTTTACTGGTAATAATGTGATTTCCCTTCGCCTGATAGGCTTCAGCAGTCGCAGCCAGCGCCCAGTTATCCGACTCGGTGCCTCCTGCAGTAAAGTAAATCTCATTGGTTTTCGCTCCAATGGCCTCTGCAATCGTCTCTCTGGAACGGTTAATCGCCTTCTTGGATTCATTGGAAAACTCATATACGGAAGATGGATTCCCATAATATTCCGTAAAATACGGCAGCATCGCCTCCACAACCTCCGGCCGTGTCTTTGTCGTAGCTGCATTGTCAAGATAAATAAATCGTTTCATACCTGTTAGTTCCGCCTTTCTGTAGTCCTAAAGTTAAAAGCTTCATCTACATTTTCTATTATACACAGATTTCCTATAATTTCAATAGGAATAGTTATCGTTTTCATTATATTTCCGGCGCCGTCAAAGGGCGGACGGTGCTGTCTGCAAAGTGAAGGGAGAAAATGTCATGAAGAGGCCTCCTGTGAAATATATTGTAATAATTCCCATATCATGGAGTTTTCATGAAGGATTCTTTAAAGATTTCCCAAAAACTTTCGCCAAGAAAATATGCCCTGTTTACGGGCACTCTCCTCCTTACTTCTACAGGGCTCATCACCCGCGTGCTGGGGTTCTTTTACCGAATCTTTCTTTCCAGAACCATCGGTGCGGAAGGACTGGGACTCTACAACATGGTCCATCCGGTATTCGGCATCTGTTTTGCCTTATGCGCAGGTTCCATCCAGACGGCCATCTCCCAGTCTGTGGCCGCCAATGTAAGGAAAGGCCGTTCCATCTTCCGAACCGGACTCGTCATTTCTGTGTCCACTTCGTTTATCCTGGCATGGCTCATCATCCGGTTCCAGGATTTTCTGGCCGGCAGCATCCTGATGGAACCGCGCTGTGCACCGCTTCTCACCTACATAGCCGTGTCCGTCCCCTGCGCCGCCATCCATGCCTGCATCAATGGCTACTATTATGGTATGCAGCGAACCCGGGTTCCGGCATTCGCTCAGGTCGTTGAACAGTCTGTCCGCATCGGTGCCGTCTTCCTGATCGCGGATATTATGATGGAAGCCGGTGTGGAGATCACCGTCCAGCTGGCTGTCGCCGGCCATCTGATCGGAGAGATTGCCTCCACCCTCTATACCGTCGCAGCCAGTCAGTTCTTCCCGCCGAAGCTGCCGGATGGCACCGATGCAGCTGAGCCGGATTCCAAAGGCCGCAGATTGACAGCGGCGGCCGATTCCTTCCGCCAGACAGCACCGGCCCTTATGGCGCTGGCGCTGCCGCTCATGGGCAACCGTCTCGTCCTGAATATTCTTTCCAGTGCAGAGGCGATCTGGATTCCCGGCTCCTTAAACCGGTTCGGCCTGTCAAACTCGGAAGCCTTCAGTATTTACGGCGTCCTTACGGGAATGGCGCTGCCATTTATCCTGTTTCCCTCCACGATCTTTAATTCCCTGGCCGTCCTGCTGCTTCCCACGGTAGCCGAGGCCCAGTCGGAGGGAAATGAGCGGCGGATCGCAGGCACCATCTCCATGTCCCTGCGCTACTGCCTGTACGTAGGAATCCTCTGCATCGGAATCTTCACCCTGTTCGGCAATGATCTGGGAGTCAGCGTCTTTAAGGATGAAAATGCCGGTTCCTTCATCATGACTCTGGCATGGCTGTGTCCCTTCCTTTATCTGGTTACCACCATGGGCAGCATCTTAAACGGCCTCGGAAAGACTTCGACTACCTTTATTCAAAATGTGACGGCTCTCTTCGTCCGCCTGGCATTCGTGCTGTTTGGCATTCCGAAATTTGGTATCATGGCGTATTTGATCGGCATGCTGGCCAGCGAGCTGCTTCTGGCCCTGATGCACATCTTTTCCCTGAAAAAACAGGTGGCCTTTTCCTGGAACGCATGGGATATGATCGTAAAGCCGGCCCTGCTGATGGTGATGGCAATCGGTATCTACTATGCTGCTGGCTCCGTCTGCGATCCATTTGCAGCGCTTCCGCTGTTTATCCGGACCGGCTTTCATATTCTGATTCTGTCCCTCTGCTACCTTCTGCTTCTGGCCGGTGCCCACTTCTTTAAGAGAGAGATTCAGGCGGATTAAGTAAAAAAACAGAAGAAGGCAGTTACTCCGGGAGCATTTCTTCTCCTGGAGCAGCTGCCTTCCTTCCCGTCTGTCTTCCCCGCCGCTTACATCCCCGGCCCAATCGCCGTGATCGTTCCGGTTCCGCTGCCGTTACCGCTCCCCGGTGCCGTCGATGAGCCCGGACCTGCTGTAGAATTCGTGTTCTGCGTTCCCACGGAAGGGGTCAGCGGCGACGGCTCCACAATAGGAATATCGTCATTCCCGCCCGGTACCGAAGGACCGGACGGCGCAGACGGCTTCTGGGAACCGGACGAATTCGAGTCCTTCTGGCCGGATCCCGCATTATCGCCGGAAGGCGCCGCTGCCGTCTCCCGGGTGCCGCTCTCCGGCTTTGAGCTGCTTAAATACTTCTTATAGATATAAGCTTCCCCACCTTTATAAGTAATCCGCATCCAGCCATTGGCCGACTGGCCCGTGACAGCGACCTTCTGGCCTGTTCCAAAGCTTGTGAGAACATCGGACTTCGTGGTATAGCTGGCCCTCACATGGACCGGCTGTGTCACATACATGGTCTTCTGAACCGCCGTCACGGCATAGACCGGCAGCGCTTCTGTCTCTCGGGGCTTCGACTCCTGAACCGGAGCTTCCGTTTCCGCCTCAGGCGATGTCTCCGGTTCCGAAGACGGCTCAGGATCCGTCTCATTTTCTATTTTTATCATATCGGTCTGCGCTTCCGTGGTACCACTCTCACTGGCCGCATGTTCCCCTGTACTCTTTGTGTTCCCCCCGTTAAAGACAGACGAGCAGGATGTGATCATCACCGCCGTTGTCATTGCCAGGATAATTCCCGGATACTTTTTCATGTCGGTCACCTCCGCCTGATTTTCATCTTAGTTAAACTCCAGATGTTTTCAGTATATCATCCCGGCAGGCAGCGCGCAACCACCGGCGGACCATCTTATTTTGCCGAGCTGTGCCAGATCAGGAAAAATGCTGCCCCCAGCGCACACATCACAGCCCCGCAGAGCATGGCTGCCGGGAGAGCTGCCTGAGCCGCTGCGCCGAACAGCAGATTGGTGGCGATTCCGGTCCCTTCCGCCAGGACTGCATAGATACTTAAAACAGTGACCCGGTCCGCCGCCTTCACATGGCGGTTCTGTATTTCCGTCTGCAGCGGCACGAAAAGACTGGCGGACAACCTCAGCAGTACGATGCCGCCCACCGCCAGCACACGGCTTCCGGTCAGGGCCAGGACCACACAGGAAATCCCTGCGGCACCAAATAAAAGGAGTGCGAACCGCTTCATTCCTATTTGCTCCGTACATCTGGCCGACCAGACTCCGGCCATTCCGCTTACGGTCACCAGGATATAGATATATCCCATGCTGGCCGGAGCAATCCCGCACGCCTCGTATTTCAGCTGATTTAAAAACACCGTAATCGTCTGATTCGTCTCCCCCAGAAACGCCATTCCCACCAGAAGAAGCAGAAAGCGCTTATCCCTCGCCACCTCTTTCAGACAAGTCAGGAACCGGCCTTTTACCGGCTTACTGCGCTCTATTTCCTTTACTTCCTTTAAACCGAAGGACAGCACCGCCGCTGCCGCATAGGTCAGTACGGTCAAAAATCCCGCCAGCCGGTAATCATCGCCGACCACCACGGAAAACAGTAACGCCGCCGTCAGCAGTCCCACCGTATTTAAGAGGTTATACACGCCAAACACCCGGTGACTCTCCCCCTCGCGGCAGGACAGATACAGAAGGCTCACGTCACAGCCCGACATTCCTGCCATCACAACGCTTAACATGACCCGTTCCAGCAAAAAACCTCCGAACCCTCCGGCCTTCCAGAATACCACCTTTGACGCCACATAGATCAGGGAACTGATCACCAGCGTATTTTTATATCCGATCCTGTCGGCCACAACTCCCCACGGCATCTCCAGCGCGATGCACAGGGCCAGTGAAATACTCTCGATCAGAGTTATTTCAAACACGGAAACCCCTGCCGCCTGCCGGTAAAGCGTGGCAATCGGCCCATAAAACACCATTCCCTGCAAAAGGGAGATTCCGTACATCAGATAGATATTTCTTTTTATATTCATAATTTCCACTCCATTTCAGGTACACAAAATAAGCCCTGCAGGATACAGCGCCAAAACGCATTACAATTCTTAAGCTGTTCATTTCTACGTGGGATTATTGAGATTGGAAATAGAATGGTTATTCATAAGCCGCCTCCTTAACAGGCCGGTCAGCCTGTTTTTTCAGTATAGCATACTTCCTGGAGGCTGTAAAGGAAAGACCGCGGATTACGCTTCCCGGCTTCATACACTCGTTACAGTTCACGGCCCGCCCGGCACCTCACAGCCCGCTTTGGCTCTGGCGCTTTTCACGGCCCTTCCCGTGACTTTGCAGGGCATTAGCAATTCTTAACGCGCAAAATTTTTCGTTCAGGGGAAATCCCCACCTGTTTGAGCGCAGCGAGTTTGGGGATTTTCACTGGTTTTTAGAAAAATTCTGCACGTTTAGAAGTGCTTATGCCCGAAACCGGAACGGGAAGGGCCGTGAAAAGCGCCAGAGCCAAAGCGGGCTGTGAGGTGCCGGGCGGGCCGTGAACTGTAACATACACTCCGTTAAATTCTAAAGGGACCAGGCGCCCGCCTGATCCCTCCTTTATGATAGTTCTTATGATAGTGTTTCAAAATAAGCTTCAATATATTTCATGGCCCCTCCAACTGCAGCCGCCTCCATGCCGTAGCGGCTGTTCTTCAGATAAAGGGCATCCTGCTCGAACATATTGCAGCCGCTCATGCTCCGGCTTAACTCGACCATATACGGTTTTATATATTCCCCAATATATCCCCCCAGAATAATATCGCAGTCAAAAGCCATACGCAGATTCGTCACCGCTATCGCCAGATAGCTTAAGTAGGAATTCCAGATCTCCCGTATGGTTTTATCACCGCTCTCCAGCCTCTGAAAAAACAGTTCCAAGCTGTCCCCGGTGTGATCCGACAAGACCCTGGCCGAGCAGTAGGCGTCCATACAGCCTTTTTTTCCGCAGTAACACAGTTTTCCATCCGGTTCCAGAATCATATGGCCAAATTCCGCGCTCTTAAAATTGTCCCCCGCATAGATTCCCCGGTTCACATAGATTGCCCCTCCAACCGAATTGCTCAGGGATAGATACACCGCGTCCCGTTCCCGGTGGACAAACTCTGCCAGAGCCGCGCTGTTGGCGTCATTCTCAAACGACACGGGATACCGGATAAACTGGCTGACTGCCTGGAACTTCACGTTGTTCAGATGCAGAACGTGGGATCTGGTAATCAGTTCCCGGCTCTGGTCAATCACCCCCGGTATGGAGATTCCAACTCCCAGAATCTTTTCCGGCGCGGTGCCCGTCTCTTCCACGAAACAGTCCAGTTCATCCGCCAGTCCCCGGTAATACTCGTAGGAATTCTCGTAATTCTTTCTGATGCGCTTTTTCCCTGTTATGGTTCCTTTTAAATCCAGCATGACCATGCTGATATGGTTTAACGTGATATCCAGGCCCACCGCCATCTTCCATGAGGCGGTAATAGAAAGGGTTTTCGCCTTTCTGCCGCCGGTGGACTCGTATTCCCCAATCTCCTCTACAATACCGGATTCTGTCAGTTCCTTTACATTTTGCAGGACTGTAGGCATACTGATTCCTAATTCTGCGGCTATCTCCGGTTTGGATGTATGGCCTTTATAACGGATAAATTTTGCGATTTTGACCTTATTCTGCTTTTTTTTCTCTATCATGGGATCATCTCCGTAAGCATTCTTTTATGAATCGTTTTATCTAAGTATTATACAGGAGAGGAGAGGGAATGGCAAGGGAATACGATTATTTCAACAGCGGAGCGTAGCAGTTCAGCCTTCACTTCCGGCAGCCACTGTCTGGCCCGGCGCTTTCGTTTCCCGGATCTTTCCTGTGACTTTGCAGGGCATTAGCAGTTCTTAATGCGCAGAATTTTTCGTTCAGGGGAAATCCCCACCTGTTTGAGCGCAGCGAGTTTGGGGATTTTCACTGGTTTTTAGAAAAATACTGCACATTTAGAACTGCTTATGCCCGAAACCGGAACTGGAAAGGTCCGGGAAACGAAAGCGCCGGGCCAGACAGTGGCTGCCGGAAGTGAAGGCTGAACTGTTACAGCGGAGCAGCTTACAATCGTGTAGTTTAGTCCGCCAGCTTACCAGCCTCCGGATTTAGAAATACCTCTTTTTTTACTGCCTTTTCCTGGCAGGCGACAATCGTCGTGCACACAGCATCGCCGGTAACGTTGACGGCAGTCCGGCACATATCGAGAATCCGGTCAATTCCCATGATGAGCGCGATGGCTTCCACCGGAAGTCCCACGGATGTAAATACCATGGACAGGGTGATCAGGCCCACTCCCGGTACACCGGCCGTCCCGATTGAAGCCAGGGTAGCCGTCAGAATCACGGTTATATAATCGGCCGCGGACAGGCTGATTCCAAATGCCTGTGCGGCAAATACCACGGCAACGCCCTGCATGATAGCCGTTCCGTCCATATTAATGGTGGCTCCGAGAGGAATTGTAAAAGAAGAAATCCTCTTGGAGACCCCCATTTTCTGATGAAGGGTATCGATGGACAGGGGAATTGTAGCATTGGAGGTCGCCGTGGAAAACGCAAAGCCCATTACAGGAAGAAACTTCTTGATAAAAAGGAAGGGACTCAGCCCCGTAAAGCCTTTCAGCATCATCATGTAAACCACCAGACACTGTACGACCAGCGCCAGAAGCACGCCCGCCATATACTTGAGAAGCGGCAGAAACGCATCGAACCCTATCCCTGAAAACGTCTTTGCAATCAGGCAAAACACACCGTAAGGCGCCAGTTTCATGACCATAGTTGTCATTTCCATCATCACATCGTTAAACTGGCTGAAGAAATTGCCGACAGTTTCCACACTCTCGCCCAATTTTGCGAGAATAATCCCCACAATAAGCGCAAATAAGATGATCGGCAGCATATCCCCTCTGGCCAGCGCTCCCAGCGGATTGGTCGGTATGATATTCAGCAGTGTATCCGGCAGACTCACCTTATCCGCAACAGCGATCTCACTCCTCTCAATGGAGGACATATCGAGGCCTACGCCCGGGTTAATCACGTTTGCCACCAGTATGGCGGCCGTAATGGCGAGAGCCGTCGTAAAAAGATAGAAGAACAGCGTCTTCACTCCGATCGTTCCCAGCTTCTTCGTATCTCCCATGGCCATGCTTCCGCAGACCAGCGAGCAAAACACCAGCGGCACCACAAGCATCTGCATCAGCCGCAAAAATCCGTTTCCAACGACGTAGAAAATACCGCCGATCAGAAACTCATCGCGTATGGCACCTGCCGGCACGGCATAATGGAGCAGAATTCCCGTCGCAGCGCCTGCCAGCAGGCCAATGAATATCTTCGTTGTCAATCCTGGTTTTTTTCTATTTTTCATACTATAAAAAATCCTTCCTGTCTCTCATAAAGCGTTCCAGCATCAGTCTCCATTCCGGAAGCTGGGCGATTCCGGACATGCGCAGCATCATGTTGTCCAAAACGGAATACGACGGCCGCATGGCGGTCAGCTTATCGTCCGCAGCCGCAACCGGCACCACCTCCGCCTTATGTCCGGAAAGGCGCACGATTTCCTGTGCAAATTCAAACCGGCTGCAGCTGCCCTGCCCGGTCACATGGTACAGACCATCCGGCGCAGAATCCATCAGTTCGATGATCTTCTCTGCCAGCTCCGATGCTCCGGTTGGCGCAGCGGTCTGATCAGAAGCCGCATAGATCGTCTTCCCCTCACCGGCCAGCTTCAGGATCTTTGAAAAATAGCTGCTGCCTTCCCCAAATATCCACGAACTCCTGACAATAATATGGCGGTTACAGAATTCCTTCACGAAATTCTCCCCTGCAAGCTTTGATTTTCCATAAACAGTCTGCGGATTCGGCGTATCAAACTCCGTATATGGAGTCTGTCCGCTTCCGTCGAACACATCATCCGTAGAAAGCTGTATCATCCGGGCCTTTCCCATTCGGGCCGCCACACTTAAATTCCTGGCTCCCAGGGCATTGACCTTAAATGCTTCCTCTTTATTCTCTTCGCACATGGCCACATCTGTGAGCCCTGCGCAGTTTACAATGAAATGCGGCCGGTTCATGCCGGCATAATCCCTGACTGCTTTCGGATCGGTGATATCGACAGCATCAAGATCCGTAAGCAGAAGCTCTACCGGTGTATTCTCCAAAAGTTCCGTCATCTTGCGGCCGACTCTGCCGTTTGCTCCGCAAATCCAAACCTTCTGCATATGATTCATGAAATATCCTCCATTCTAAAATCGTGACAAGGTATTGTACCACAGACAGCAGGGGGCTGCCAAGGTGGAAAGCAAAAATTTTCAGGGTTCTTTTGCAACTTCCGCTTCCGGTATATCATAAAATTACAGATTCACAAATGGCTCAGGAACAGGTATAATGAGGAAAGATATGGATTGTCATAAAAGGAGGATTTACCATGTTAAAGGATTTAGTGACCCGCTGCAGGTCTTACCGGCGTTTTTATGAGGAAGAAAAAATATCGGCGGAGACGCTGCGGGAATTGGTGGATTTAGCCAGACTGACCGCTTCGTCTGCGAACTCTCAGGCGCTAAAGTTTCGAATCTGCAATACGGCAGAGGAAAATGAGCAGGTATTCGGTACTCTGAAATGGGCGGGCGCACTGCCTGATTGGGATGGACCTGAAAAGGGAGAACGGCCTTCCGCCTATATTATTATCCTCTGTGACCTTGCCCTGGGGAAGAATAAGCTTCAGGATGACGGAATCGCTGCCCAGACCATCATGCTGGGAGCGGTGGAGATGGGGTACGGCGGCTGTATGCTCGGCAATGTCGAGCGGACACGTCTGGCGGAGCATCTGGGAATTGATACTGCAAAATACTCCATTGATCTTGTATTGGCTCTCGGGAAGCCAAAAGAGAAAGTTGTGGTAGTGCCGGTTGGGGCGGATGGGGATGTTCGCTATTACCGGGACGAGGAGCAGGTGCACTATGTACCGAAACGAAGTCTGGACGAGATGATTCTATGATTCTTTATTACGAAAACAGCACTCCGGAATGTTCTTCCGGAATGCTGTTTTTTTTGCGTCGCGCTTCAATCAGCCTGTGTATGCTCCAGCTTTTGTAAACAGAGCATGGCTTTTCATCGCTTTATTAGCCTCAAACAACACTTTGTCTTCGTCGATGGTCAAAAGCTTCCGATCTTTCATCACCAGTTTTCCGTTGATGATGGAATGTTTCACATCAGCTCCCGAGGCGCTCTCAATCAGGGTATTGACAATACTCCCAGTCGGCGTCAGATGGGGCTGGTCCAAATCAATGGCAATTAAGTCCGCTAAATTCCCACGGCGGACACTTCCGAGACTGCTGTTCATCAGTGCCTGTGCTCCTCCCTCCAAAGCCATGGCCAGAAGGGTTCTGGCAGGCATAATCTCAGGATTTCCTGTGGTGATTCCCCAGGCCACATTCATGATGCATCGAAATGCCCGCATCTCACGGAATAAATCCAGGCCCCCATGGCCTGCGCCGTCGGAGCCAAAGGCCACGGGAATCCCGGCCGCCAGGAGACGCGGCGTCTGGGGAACGCCTTTGCCGCAGTTGCTGAACGGGCAGTGTACCACCTTAATCCCCCGATCCTGCACAATCTGAATCTCGGATTCGGACAGCATGATACAGTGGGCGGCAACAAACTGCGGCGATAACGCACCGATACGGTCCAGATAGAGGAAAGGACGTTCCCCGTATCGTTCAATAAAATCCAGCACTTCGCTGGCATACTCGTTCATGTGGCATTCTGCCGTCACGTTCTGCTCCTTCGCCGCAAGAAATATCGTGTAAAACAGGTCTTCCGTGCAGGCCATCAGAGAAGTTACGGAATAGTACACTTTAAGCAGGCCGTCTTTCCCGTGGTATTCCCTGTGAAATTTTTCCAGGCGGGGCAGGGCCTCCCTGGTGTCAATCCGCAGGCCATCCGGAACGTTTGCTCCGTCGGTGGTCTGCCAGGTCAGGGCACCGCGCATCCCCATCTTCAAATACTCCTCTGCCGCTGCTTCGATATGAGGACCTCCGGCATCCACAAAGGATGTGGTTCCGCATTTTATCATCTCTGCGCCGGCAAGTCTGGCTGACAGCGCCATGGTCTCTTCCGTCAGAGATGCTTCAAACGGCACATTGATCCGCTTCCAGATCACCGGCTTTTCGTCCAGCAGACTTCCCCTTAAGAACTGCTGGCTGGTGTGAAGATGGCCGTCAGTGAGGCCCGGCATCCACAGCAGATGCGGATCATCGATCACCGTTTCGGCCTGGCAGCTGATGGTCTGATCTGAATTATCCGTGTCCGCAATCTCCAGAATCCGGCTGCCGGAAATGGCAATCGTCTGATTTTTCGCAATGCTCATGTCGGGCATCAGCACCGCTGCATTTTTAATTAAAATATCACATGGCAACATAAAGAAACGCCCCCTTCTCTTCTCCTGTAATGAGTTTAAATCCCGCCGCTTCCGGCAGATATTGTCTGTATTTATTATAGGAAAAAAGATGGGGGTGAAAAAGGACAGATGGGATAATTTGCAGAATTATTCTACAGCTTTCTGTGCGCAGATCAACAGGCACAAATTGAAAAATTCCAGAGCATCTTTCAATTATTTTTCATCTTTGTTCGTACATACGTTCGATTGATTGGATTAATAGTGTAGCGCTACTGATTCAGACACCAATTACACACCACTCTTGAAAGGAGGAAGAAGGCCTGTTCACGACAGGCTTTCAAAAAAATATGAGCAGTACAGAATGGACTTACCACATGACAATCAGCAATCAGACTGGGGAAACACTCGTAGCACATAACGAGGAACGGAACTGGGGAATCTGGTACCTTGGAGGAAAGGATAAGAGCGCCCCTGTCTCCATCAATGCAGGAGAAACTAAAGAAGTATTTGGAATCCGGGCATCCAAAGGTACCGCCACCGGCTATCAGGGCCAGTGTACCTGGATTGGGGCGAGTGGTTCCCTGACTCTTTCCATCGAAGTTCCATACTCAAAAGACAATAAATCCTCATTAAAAGTATCCGGAATGTATAACGTAGACGGCTGGAATGAACTGCCACCAAGGGGCCACCACTTCGATCACCTGCTGACCATTACAAAAGTGGATTAAGGAGGAACATACCATGGATATATCCAATTGGGAAGCATTAAAACATGATTTGGGAGAAAATACAGGCAAACCGCTGAGCCAGCTTTTGAATATTCCGTACAGCTATCCCCCAAAACCGGTTTTCCTGAGCCTGTCCGATCCCTGCGATATCCCTCCGAAATACTGGCCGGCTATCAATGATCCGACGTACGACAATATGATGAAGAAACAGCAGCTCGTTGACAGCTACTTTGGCGCCGTCCTGTATGTGGCCTATACCGCGCCCTCCAATATTCAGACCTTTCCGGCGGGCCAGTCGCAGACGACTACCATAAAAATCTCTCAGGTATCCGTCTTAAAACAGACAAATGTATGCTCCGTCGATGTCCGTTCCCTGATTAAGGGGGAAGCCTCCGGATTACTGAAGGGCGTGACACTGGGGCTCACCACAGAGCTGGAGACAAAATTTGGCTACAGCTACAGTACGGAGACCACAGACACAAAAGAAAAAACGATTACGAAAACCGTAACCATCCCCGCATCCGACAAGGATCGCATCCTGGTTCCCTGGAATCTCTCCAAAATCCTTGTGGTCTACCGGAAACATAAGACGAAAGGCATCTCACTGATCTGTGCGGATGAAACCATCAAACAGTCTGTGGAGAAATTCTATACCCTGTAGTCTGGAGACAGATCATACCACTGTTTTATGAAAAAACAAAAGAGGAGTCTGAGCATCAGGAGTATTTATGTAATCACTCCTGTTCAGACTCCACTTTCTGTTATACTTACAGCTCCATGCAGGTTTCCTGTCGACTTACCGGGCCGCCACGCTGCTTCTCTCAATCAGCTGCGGTGCAAAGTAATACTGCTGATATGTGCCCCGCTCTTCCCCTATCTTCTGTACCAGCATTTCACTGGCAGCTTTTCCAAGCGTGGTGCCAGGCTGACGGACCGTGGTCAGCGGGACATCCATCACCACCGCCACCGGATCGTCATCAAAACCAATCAGAGATACATCCTCCGGGATACGAAGGCCCAGTTCTCTGGCCGCCCGCCATACACCGAGCGCCATATAATCATTTCCCGCGAAGACAGCCGTCACCCCCTGCTCCAGAAGGCGTTTTCCACATTCATATCCGGATTCAATCGAGAAATCCCCCTGCATCACCAGACCGCTGTCCATTGGTATGCCATAATCTTTCAACGCTTTCAGATAGCCGCAGGTACGCTGTCTGGTAAACTGCTCTCCCGCAATATGACCGATCCTGGTATGTCCTTTTTTCAGAAGATACTCGGCCGCCAGATAGCCTCCCTTCACGTTGTCAACAGCCATGAAATCGCAGGGTGCCTTCTGTAAGTAATGTTCAATCAGAATCACCGGTACCCGGCATTTTCGCAGTGCCGCCTCGACCAGTCTCTGATTGGCATTCACTTCTTTTTCCCTCGGCAGAACAAGCAGAATCCCGTCCACATACCTCTTCTGAAGAATATCCAGGTACTTCACACACTGCTTCACATTTTCCTCACAGTTGCACAACAGAAGGGCGTACTCATTTTCCTGAGCACACTTTTCAATTCCCGTAGATATATTGGCCAGAAAAGGGTTCACTAGGTTTGGCAGAATAAGGCCTATCGTATGTGTTTTCCGGGTTGCCAGAGATACCGCAATCGGGTTGCAGGTAAATTCGTAACGCTCCGCAATCTCCAGTACTTTCTGCCGCGTCTTTTCAGAAATCCGATAGTGGCCGGCCTTGTTATTTAAAATAATGGAAACCGTGGCCTCAGAGACCCCTGCTTCCCTGGCAATATCTTTTGCAGTGATTTTCATATAACGTCTCCAGTCTAACAGTACTTCCATATTTTTACAAAAGTGTACCTATCATTGTATATGAAAATCCCCTAAAAAGCAATGGTTCCAGTCAATCAGAACGGGAGCTGCTTTACCCGGCCGCTTCCCTGACAGCGGTGTATCACTGCCTCATATTCTGCGTCGCTCCCCTCCCGGATCAGACGTCTGTATTCCTCCATTAATTCCGGGCGTTTTTCCCTCAAATATTCCATTAGCCTGATCTCCTGTATGGAATCCGGTTTCATGTAGAAACGGTCAATATAGAGCGGAATATCCGGTCTTAAGGCGTCCAGCACCAGATCCACATCCGTGATTCCCGGCATGATGGGCGCAAATGTCGCAATCACCGGAAGCCCCGCTTCTCTCAGCCGGTTTCCCGTCTCAATCCCCGCATGCCCTTTTCCAGCCTTAAGCTTTTCTATTTCATCCAGTCGGCACAGTTCTGTCACGATACACAGCTCTTTCATCCCCCTCATTAAATCCAGATCACGCTCAATCAGAAGCGACTTCGCGCTGGTACAGATGGTAAGAGGTATACCGTGTTTTTTGATAACTTCCACACACTGTCTCGTCAGCCCGTACGTCTCCTCCACCGGCATGTACGGATCGCAGTAGTCGCCAATGTAAAGCCGGACTCCCTGCGGCCATCTCCCGCACTCCTGGTCCAGTACCTCTGCGATATTGATTCTAATGGCGATATTGCCTTCCCAGCCCTCCCGTTCCAGCCAGTAGCAGAACGGACAGCCGGACACACAGCCATCGTAAGGATTGATGTAAGGCTGGCCGTTCTCCGTTATTTCTATTGCTTTTTCCACCCTGGTCTCGTAGATCATCATGTTCTCCAATCTTTCTTTATTCTTTTACCGAACCAGTTACCATTCCATTGATAATCTGCTTCTGAAAGATGATAAATACCAGAAGCGACGGAATGAGGACAATTACAGCCCCCGCCATGATAACGCCATAAGCGGATCCCTCCGAACTGTTCAGCTGAGCGATTCCTACCTGGACCGTCCTCATCTCGTTGCGGTTCGTAATCAGCATGGGCCATAAGTACACATTCCAGATTTCAACAAATGCTGTGATAAATACGGTAACCAGAATCGGTTTTGAAATTGGAATCAGAATTCTGGTAAAGAAGCGGATATCTCCGCACCCGTCCATCTCAGACGCTTCTTTTATAGAAACCGAGACTCCCAGAAAATACTGTCTCATAATAAATACACTGGTCGCAGAGCCAATAAACATAATAATAATTCCCTGATAAGTATTAATCATATGAAGCTTCGATATGGTCTCATAATTGGTGAGAAGCGTCGCTTCACCGGGAATAAGCATAGTCCCCACAGTCAAATAAAAAAACAGATTCTTTCCCTTAAAATCAAAGCAGGCGTATCCATAAGCGGCCAGGGCCGCCGTCACCACGCGCAGACAGCACGTGATTGTGGTCACAAAGAGCGAGTTCCAGATAAACCGCAGCATCATCGTATTTTCCCAAACCGCGTGATAGTTGGAAAAATCGATCCGCCTCGGGATCATTCCGGGATTCAGGCTCAGGATCTCCGTACTCTTCATAAAGGAGGTGCCCAGTGCATACAACACAGGAAATATGACCAGAAGTCCGATTCCTGTCGCCGCGGCCTGATACAGCACGCTCTTCCATATCCTGCGTTTTCCCATCAGTAATGAACACCTCTCTTCTCCCAGATAAACGAAATAAGAATAACCGTAAATCCAATGATAAAACCTACCACAGCCGCCGAATACGAAAGGCCGTAATTATATACGTAGAATCCTTTCTGGTACATATAGTACATAATGGTAGATGTGGAACTGTCCGGTCCTCCCTGGGTCAGGATAATCACGGGTCCTGACATCATCAATGCGCTTCCTACGTTGACACAGAACAGGTAAAACAGGGTTGGACTTATCATGGGGGTATAGATATAGCGCACCTTCTGCCACATCCCGGCGCCTTCTGCGGTGGCTGCTTCCAGCAATTCTTCCGATACCGACCGGACTGCGGACAACAGGAATATGTAAGTCAGCCCCAGTCCCATCCAGATACCAATGATAATGATCGCCCACAGCGCATACTTCTTATCCGTAAACCACATAATATTTAAGTGAAACACATGATTGACCAGTCCCAGATTCCCATTTAAAAGAAGCTTGAAAATGACAGAAGCGACAGACATGGACACCGCCATGGGCATTGCATACATCAGTTCATAAACGGGAGAGAGGCGTCTCCCGGACGCGGAGATCAGCGCCAGGAGATACCCCATCAGAATCGTCACCGGTATGACAACCAGTGCATACTCGAATGTTACAACAATGGATTTTAAAAATGTTTCATCACTGAACAGTTTCCGATAATTTCCCAGCCCTACGTATTTCACAGGCATATTACCGGAATTAATCAAAAACAGACTCTTAAACAGCGTCTTAACTGCCGGATAATAAATAAACAGCACCAGGAAAAACATGGATGGCAGTATCAGCAGATATGGAGTTATTTTCTTTTTTCTTTTCAACGTTTCCGCCCCTCTCCCCGTATATACTCTCGCGAAGGATCTTACTCTTCGACCGGATTCGCCTCATTGTATTCATCCAGCGCTCTGTTGCACTGCTCCGCCATGCTGTCCACGCATTCCTGTGCCGTGATCTCTCCTTTGGCCCATCTCAAAGAAGTATCTCTGAAAATCAGCTGGAACTCCTGCTGAGTCGGCGCCAGATGCTCCTGCACCTTTGGGTTGGATTTCATAAGGGAATCAAATGCCACACGGTAGCTGGGATTGTCTTTCAAAAACGCTTTCATCTCTTCCGTTTCCATAGTTTTTCCATTGGTCGGTATATAGCCGGTTGCGATACACAGTTTTGTCTGCGTCTCTGCCGAGGACCAGTATTTCATAAATTCCCATCCGATATTCACTACATCTGAATCACCTCTGTCCAGAATATAAAGGGAGGTTCCCCCCGGACATACTCCGCCTTTATCCGTATCCAAAACCCTGGGAAGTTCCGAAATGCCCAGCTCAAATCCATTCTCATTGGCCGCTTCAATGATTGAAGTCATAGCCCAGTTTCCACCGCAGAACATGGCGCTTAAGCCTGAACAGAACTCGTCCTTGGGCTGATCGTCCACATCAACACTCTGCACAGCCCCCGTATCGAGAACCTTCTGCCACTCATTCAGGAGCGTCAGCATGGTTCCATCCTCATCAAAGGTTACCTTCGTCATGCGCCCAGTCCTGCCGCCCTCATTGTTGCCAATGAAATGGTAATCGCCCTGGCCGCCGATCCAGTTGTTTAAATATACATTCTGAAGGCCAAGGGTGATTCCGTACTGTTTCACCGTATCACCATCTTTAATCAGCAGTTTTTCCGCGCAGTCAGCCATCTCCGCAATGGTCTTCGGCGGTTTTTCCGGATCGAGCCCCGCCTTCTCAAATGCAGTCTTATTATAATAGAAGATCATGGCGTCGCCTGTAAATGGGATGCTGTACTGTTTTCCTCTGAAATTATACGTATCCCACAGGGACTGTACCATGTCCTCCTTCTTAAAATCTGCGTCCGACTCGAGAAACGAATCCAGAGGAACGACATTCTTTACTGTGCTCATGTACTCCACATCACCGGCATAAATAGTGACAAGGTCAGGCATATTCGCTACATCGTTTGCCAGGATCAGCGCTTTTAGCTTACTTACAATGTCTTCATCCTGATAGACCGGCACCACCTTCACTCCAGCCAATTTACCGGCGGTGTCGTTAAACTCCGGAATCAGCTGCTCTTCGATAAACTTTCCGTTGGAGCCGCCCCGGTTGTGCCACATAATCAATTCTTTCTCCTGTGCCGGCGCGTCCCTCTGTTCCCCCGCATTCTCTGTCTGTGCCCCTGCCGGTGCATGGGCATCTGCAGTTTCCTTCCCTGTTCCGGAAGAACAGCCCGCTATCATCACCCCTGCCATGACAGCTGCAAGTACTGCTGAATAGAACCGTTTCCTTTTCATAGAAATTCCTCCTTTTTTCTTGTGCTAAAGCGCTTTAGTAACTTTCCCTCATTATACACCTTTCCTCCTTTTGTTGTCCAGCATTTTGTCGATTTTCTTTAACAATTTATCTTATATTTAACCAGATTTAGGGCATCGCCTGCGGCCAGGCGGAATATAACAAAAATACCTCCCTTCCGCAAAAAACCTTTGATTACTGGTTTTGCCGGAAGAGAGGCATCTCACTTCTGATTTTGTATATATTCTCTAAGGTATGTATTCATACATCATACTTTTTACTTCTTAATATTTATAGATACCCGGCAATCTCATCATCGGAGCCAGCCGGATACTGTTTAAAAAGTTTTATTACTTTTTCCACATACCGCTCATCCAAATCCAGAATATTTGCTATCTGGCTGCTTGATAATTGCTTCTTGTATTGCTTCCTGATAAAATTAATTTTTGTTTTTTCCATTCCCATTAATATGCCCCGTACTTCTCCCCGTACTTCCCCATCCGCAATCAGCTCATCGATCGCCTGGCACATATCCATCTCCTCCTCTCTCTTAGACTCCAGAATTTTCTGCAGCCTCTTCTGTTCTCCAATCAATGCAAGGGCCGCCGCCTTGGACTCACGGTCCATACGATTGATCTCTTCCCTGTGAACTCTTGTATATTCATAGAGTTTTTGTTTGTTTTTATTATATTTTACCAGCCCAAAAACGTGTTGTAAACTGGTCTTATACTGATCAAGTTTCTCTCCTTCCCTGATATCGATCAGGTTAATCTTATAATCAGGAAGACATTTTTTCACCAGTGCTGTCTCTTCCCATTCCTCATCGATTCCCATCATTTCATACAGACTTCTCGGCCCATCCCAGGCTTCGTTCCCATAGTAAAGGGTTAGGGTCACAACAGGTATGAGTCTGTCAGCCTTCGTAACATGTGACAGAAAATCAGCACCTTCCAGCTTATCCCCTTCTGCTCTGTGCTTTTCTTCGATTTTTCGTATCTGCTCTGTATAATCGAGTGCATCATACATCATTTCCCGAACGGCCATGCCATAATGGACCTTCCCCTGATTCTCACTTGCCACAACACAGAAGTATGCCCCAAACTCTGCTTTCATGACGACATCTCGACGTCTCTGAATCGTTCGTTTCACCCCGTCCGCATCAACGACCACAATCCCCGCTTCGTTCGGAAGAAGGCTCAATTTGTCTGCTGCCAGCACCTGTTTTCCGTGAAAAACATTGACATTGATAAAATCAGCAAACCTGGCTCTGTCCTCCAGCAGTATTTTCATATAATAATCCTGCTCTGCCACTTTTATCACTCCCTCATAATTTAGTTTCTTTCGTATCATGGAATAAAATTGGCAGACTTGCCAGATTACATGATTATCACAGAATAAGAGTTTCTATGGAATGATTTCAGTATAACATGGCCTCAGGAAAAATACAAGTACTAAATGTTTTTTTTACTTTTAAACTATTTAATCATAAAAATCTGTCAAAGGTATGCCGGTGCTTTCCCAGTGAGTAATCTTAATATTCTTCTTTGCCTCCCCCTCACTCACTAAGCACAAACTTTTCAATCGCCTCCTTTACCCCCAAATCCCGTTCTCCGGCAGTGACGTAATCCGCCGCCGCTTTCAGCTGCGAATCAGCATTTGCCACCGCCACACCAATACCGGCCTTTTTGATCAATTCAATATCATTCGTATGATCTCCTACCGCCATGACACAGTCAGCCGGTATGGAAAGATATTCTAAGAGTCTCGTAAGGCCTGATGCCTTGGAACAGCCGCCTGCCACTATCTCGATCGAAAACTCTCCATACTGAAAAAAACTGATCTCGTTCCGATAATATTCCAGTTCATCTGCAAAAGCTCCAATGATACCTGATCTCGCATCGTCCAGGACATAAATTTTATGCACAGTCTGATTCCAGACATCCGGCGTGTTTCCCAGAGTCTGATCATATCCTTTATATTTACCAAGGCGCTTCCTGATCCACTCCGTTCTTACCAGAGGACATTCCCGGTCTGTAAAACTGAATATAACCGTAAACTGGGGATTCCTTTCCATATATCGCTGTGTAATCTCCTGGATTATTTTTGCATACAGCATCTTACACCAGATCATCCTCCCCCTGTCATACAAAATACTTCCGTTATTTGCAATAAACGGTACCGTAAGCTTTGCATCTCCTGCATAGGACTCTGCGCGGTAAGGCATTCTTCCTGTCGCCAGCGTAAACTGGATCCCCCGTCTTTTCAGTTCCTCGATTGTCTGAATTATCTTTTCATTTAAGTGATCTTCTTTGTGAATCAAAGTGTCGTCAATATCACTTACCACCAATTGTACCGGAAATTTATTCATTCTAAAAACCTCCTGATTTAATAATACTCCCTCTGCAACAGAAAATCCCGGCAGAATACACATCTGCCGGGTTCTTTATTTCAAAAATGTAATACCGTGTTCTATGTCTTCCACATCCACCTCCAGCCTGATGGCATCTCCAATCCAGGAGGTGACGGAATACTCGTACGGTAAATTGTCTTTTAAAAAGGATTTGCTCGTGATCTGGAGAATCAGTGTGTCATACGTGATCTTCAGCAGTTCTATGTCAGATACCGAAGGTCTTACAGCCTCGATAACATTTTCTCTGCGGTCTATCTTCAAATGATATACTTCCTTCAATGTCTTCGAAAGAGAGCCTTCCACACATAAGCCTTTTTTATCCAGTTCCGGGGTGAAGACCGCAGGAATCCAGATTCGGTTAATGGCAACCGGGTTGCCATCGACGCGGAAAATCCGCTTAATGAAGAAAATATCTCCCTCATAGTTTAATGCACGGCCAATATACTCATACGTCGTCTCAAAATGGCTCAGTTCCACAATCTCAGGGCTCTTGTCAATCTGTACTCTGCCCGCCTGCCCCGGCAGTCCCAGCTTATGAAGAATCGGATTCGGCTGCGATTTCAGGAAAGATCCGCGGCCTCTGTAGCGGACAATCAGACCGTCCTTTTCCAGCTCCGCAATGGCCTGCCGCATGGTAACCCGGCTCACTTTATATGATTCTGCCAGTTCCTTTTCCGCCGGAAGTTTTCCGTTTTCATCTACAAGCTTGTTAATCAACAGCTTGTTTTTCAGATCGACATAGATCTGGTAGTAGAGTGGAATAGGTGATTCATTCATGATACCATTGCTGTTCCCCATTTATTTCATTCCTCTTCTGATCATTTTAGTGAAACACTTCGCCAAGTACTCCCGGGCCGGGCGGCACTCGATCAATTATTCCCGCCGTCTGTGCATCGCACATCCGGCAGAAAACAGTTTTTATACACATTCAGTATATCATAATTTCCCAGATTATGGAACTCCATTGCCTGACAGACAGAACTTTTTCACCGCCTCAATCACCCCACAGGCGCAGGCGGAAGCGGCGACATAGTCCGCCGAACTCTTCAGAATTTCATTGGCATTTGCCACCGCAACTCCGATTCCCGCTTCCCGGATCATTTCCAGATCATTTGTAAAGTCCCCGCAGGCCATCACCTCTTCCATACCAATCCCCATAAGTCCCGCCAGTTCCCGGACTCCCGTCGCTTTATTACACTGTACCGGCCCCAGCTCAACCGCTACATCGGAGTACGTCGTTATCCAGTATTGGGAGGAATATGGCTTTAAAGCCTTCCTGATCCTTTCTATTTTTCCTGTTCTGTGTTCATCCATAAACATGATTTTAACAAATTTTTGTTCTTTCCAGTCCACTGCATGAAAATCCAGCAGCTGCTTAAACCGGTTTCCTAATTTCCGGTGCTCCGCAACGTAATCAGTAACACTCAGAGCGCGCTCCTGGTAAGCGTCGGAACAGGTTACCGTAAGCCCCACCCGGTTTGCGTCACTTATGATGTCCCTGATCGGATCTGCACAGAAGCCTTTCATCAGGACGCAGGTGTCATCCACAAACACACACGCTCCGTTTGCTGCGATATACGGTTCCGTGACATGCAGCTTCAACCGGATATCCTCGATTAATTCCTTCGTTCTTCCGGAAGCGAGAGAAAAATAAATGTGTTCTTTTCTGCACTGATCCACAATCTGAATCAGCTCCGGGATTACGGTTTCCGAATGATCAATCAAAGTGCCATCCACATCGCACACAATTAATTTTACCCCCATGGTTCCTCCTGCCTCTGCGGGCTGCCGCACCTTTGCGGCAGCCATATCTGATTATCACTCATTTAAAATTTCCATACACTGCTTTTCCGTCTTATCGAGAACCTCTTTGGCAGAGACATTCTCGTCCATAAGGAACTCCGTGACCATGTCTTTGATGGCCTTATGCACTTCCGGTCCCTGTTTTGAAATCGGTCTGGCCAGAATGTACTGCAGCTGATCCACCGCTACCTTAAACTGCGGCTTTTCCGCGTAGAAGGCCTTCATGGCATCACTCTCCACAGCACTGTTTGTCACCGGAACGTATCCTGTATTCTGCGACGCATAAATCGTCTGCTCATCCTCCAGCACCCATTTCATGAATTCCCATGCTGCATTGGTTTCCTCCTCGCTCTTATTGGAGGTAATAATTAAATTGGCGCCTCCGGTTGGAATTGCAAACGTTTTATTTCCCGGCAAAAATGCAGTCGCGCAGTTAAATCCGTTGTCCTTTGCCACATCCAGAAAGTAATTGATATCCGCTACTGAAGCAAAAAGCATGGCACAGTTCTGAGATGCAAATTCCGCTTTCGACATATTGCTGGAATCGCTTCCAAAGAGAATGTTAACTCCTCCTGTCTTCTGCAGATCTCTCCAATAATTTAATACAGCTTCACCGGCTTCATTATTAAAGTCAAAGCCATTTTCTTCTTTGTTAAAAATGGTTCCGCCTGCCTGTCCTAAAAATGCCTCAAAATACCATTCATTTACGATCGGGAAGCACAGGGCATCTTTCCCCTGCTCCGCCATCACTTCCGCGTAATGGGTAAGCTCATCCCAGTTTTCCGGTCCCTTTGGATCGAGTCCTGCGGCTTCCAGCATATCCGTATTTACGAACATCAGAGGCGTACTGCGCATATACGGAAGCGCGTAAAGCTTTCCGTCCACATAGGAATTCGTCATCAGACCTGTATTAAAGTTGTTCAGATCATACCCGTCCCGGGCGACAAGATCCGTTAAATCCCTTGATATTCCCGACCGGGCGAACGTACCTACCGAAGCCGTTTCGTTCATCGTAATGGCTGGTGCCTCCCCTGCTGCAAAAGCGGCCTGTGTCTTGGACTGCACATCGTCATAGCTGCCCTGATAGGAGGCCACCACCTCAATCTTATCCTGGGACTCGTTAAACCGTCTGGCCAGCTCCTCGTTTGTCTCTCCGATCTTATCTCCCCAGGCATACCAGAACTCGATTTTTACCTTTTCTCCTCCGTTATCGGCTGCCGCTGTCACGTTCTCCGCCTGTGTGGTTCCCTGGGTATTATCAGGCACCGCAGCCGTCTCTTCAACAGCCTTCTTTCCGCAGCCGCTTAAAAGGGTGCCGGCAACCAGCAAAACTGACATCATAGCTAATGTTTTCTTCATCTTACACCTCTCCTTTTCTTTCTGTTTACTTTTCTCCTGTATATGTAAACGCCCGTATGATCTGGCGCTGGGCACAAACAAAGACTATTAAAATCGGCAGAACCAAAATCACATTTCCTGCCATTAATACGTTCCAGGAAGCGCCGCCTTCCGTGTTTTTCAGCATGGAAACACCGATAGAAAGCGTGCGGACCTTATCATTGGTTGTCATAACAAGCGGCCAGAAATAATCGTTCCAGCGGCTGATAAATGTTAAAAGCATCAGCGTGACGATGGTTGGTCTCGCCATCGGAACCATAATGTGCCGGATGATCTGCCACTCGCTGGCCTGATCCAGCCTGGCCGCCTCTAAAAGTTCTTCCGGAATCTGCATAAAACTCTGCCGCAGCATAAATATGCCAAACGCACTAGTAGAAAACGGAAGAATCATGCTGGCATAGGAATTAATCAGCCCCATCCTGGAAAAGATCAAAAACAGCGGCATAAAGATCAACTGTCCCGGTATCATAAGCGTCATCATCGTAATTCCAAACAGGATTGTCTTTCCCCGGAATTTACACCGGGCAAATGCATAAGCAGCCGGAACAACAAAAAGCAGCTGCAGAATCATGCTGGAAAATGTAATAATGGCACTGTTTAAAAAGAAATGGAGAAACGGCCCCGATTTCCATGCCTTTATATAGTTCTCAAAATGAAAATCAGACGGAATAAAAATCGGTGGATTTGTCAGAGTTTCCCCGATGGACTTGACTGACGTGGATACCATCCAGACAAATGGAATAATAAACAGCACCAGCAGTATGGCAAACCCGATATACTGTATCACCGTCAATACTATTTTTTTCAATCGGTATGTCAGTTGCAATCGTTTCACCCCCTATTGGTAATGTACTTTTCTTCCCAGTAAATTAAAATAAATAATCGTCATAATTCCGACCAGTACCAGCAGCACGACTCCCGCCGCAGAGGCATATCCCATTTTATAAAAACGGAAGCCATTCTGGTAGATATAGTAAACCAGTGTATTGGTGGAATTCATTGGTCCTCCCTCTGTCATGATGGACACGGTCTCAAACGCCTGAAATGAGGTCAGGGTATTCATGACCACCAAAAAGAACAGATTCGGCGAAATCATCGGGAGAATGATCTTAAAAAAGGTGACGATTCCGGGCGCCTTATCGAGCAGTGCTGCTTCGTAAATCGACTTTGGAATACTCTGCAGCGCCGATATCAGGATCAGAGTATCGTATCCAATCAGCTTCCAGACAGATACCAGCACCAGCGACATCAATGCCGTGTCCGGCCGCTGCAGCCACATGGAGGGCTTGACGCCAAACAGCCCAAGCAGCCAGTTTAAGAGCCCATAGGACGGTTCCATCATCCACATCCAGATAAAGGACACGGATACCAGAGATATAATGTGGGGACTGAAAATTGCTCCCTGTACAAAAGCAAACATTTTTCCCGGATGGTTTAACCAGACCGCCAGCACAAGGGCAAGTACGATCGCTATTCCAACGGAACAGAATGTATAAATCAGTGTATTGGACAGCACCTGATGAAATTCCGCCTTGGAAAACAGGGTGATAAAGTTCTTCAGGCCGACGAAATCCTTGGTTGGACTTATAAAATCCCATTTAAAAAGACTTAAGTAAATCATGTAGAAAATGGGATAAATATAACAGAACAGAAAAACTGCAATCGACGGCAGAACCATCATATACGGCCGGATCCCATCACGGAATGAGGTCTGTTTCAGAAGTGTCTGCTTTGCTTTCCTCCTGCAAAATGCGTGGGAAGCTTTCCGCTTATCTCTCATATTCTCTACACCTCTCTTTTCCCGCAGTCCATACCAAACGCTTTTCCGCTGCCATCAAAGAAAAAGAGATGTTTTCGTTCTATGATCAGATTCACCTTTTCTCCCGGCTCGGGCAAATACTCTGAATAATTCTTCATCTGAATCTTACCCGCCTCTGACTCGAAGGTATAGACCGCCTCCGCTCCCAGAAGTTCTCTCGTCTGCACGACAGCCGGCAGGACCAGCGCCTCGCCGCATTCCCTGTCAAGGCTGATCCGTTCCGGCCGAAACCCCACATACCGGCAGCCCGGCGGACAGCACACCGCATCATGAAGCCCCTCTGCCGCCAGTATATTCATGGGCGGTGTTCCGATAAACTGGGCAGAGAATATATTTTCAGGACAGTGGTATACCGTCATTGGCTTTCCCACCTGCATGATCTCTCCCTGATTCATAATAACAATTTTATTGCCCATACTCATCGCCTCTACCTGGTCATGAGTCACGTAGATGAATGTCGTACCCAGTCTGTCATGAAGCTGAATCAGCTCGCTTCTCATCTGATTACGCAGTTTCGCATCCAAATTGGATAGTGGTTCGTCCATAAGGAACACACTGGGCTTCTTCACCATGGCCCTCGCCAGGGCAACCCTCTGACGCTGACCTCCCGAAAGCTCGCTCGGCTTTCTGCCCAGGTATTCTGTCAGCCCCACGATTTCGCTGACATCCCCGATCAGACTGTCACGTTCTTCTTTCGGAACCCTTCGGTTCTTAAGTCCAAATTCAATATTATCTCTCACGCTCATCGTCGGGTAGATCGCATAATTCTGGAAAACCATGGCGATATCCCGTTTTCCCGGCGGAACATAGTTGACACATTTCCCCGAAATCCATATTTCTCCTGAAGTCGGCTGCTCCAGCCCGGCAATCATCCGGAGAATCGTAGATTTCCCACAGCCGGAAGGCCCGACGATTACCGAAAACGCTCCATCCTCGATCGTTAGATCCACGTGCTTCACCACCGCAGTCTCCCCAAAGCTCTTACAAATATCCTTTAGTATAATCTCAGCCACTTAAAGTCCCCCTTCTTTTGGCCAGGTTAGTATGCCGTATCAATAGTGTGCTAACAATTCATGTAAGCATCTGCCTTCCAGTCCTTCCATCTCTACGCCCAGAACTGCTGCAAATGTCGGCACCTCATCCAGAATGCTGCACTCCCTGATTACGATGTTCTCCTTAAAATCCGGCCCCTTCGCCATCAAGACCGGCTGCGGGCCTAAGTGAGGCCGGTGCCCATGGGAGGTCTTCACATAATCGTAATCGGAATCTTCCTCGTTGATAATGGCCCTTCCATCCCATTTTGCTGCAAATGCAACGCCGCCTGCGCCCTCGACCACATACTCAAAGGGACCTGACAGCTGGAATTTTTCCTCGGCTTCGCGCCTCGTATAAATCGCCTGAATCCCAAATGCTTCTGTGTCTTTTGCATATTCCAAGATGGCTTCCACTTTTTTCCGGACCTCTGTATCGGCCGCATCTGCCAGCAAAATCTGGGCAGAAAGCCCTGAAGAATGGCAGTATGCCTGATAACTTGCAAGCTCACCGTGATCGTCCGTCTGAATCAGTCCCTCTTCTTTAAAAAGTACATTCAAATTCACCTGCTTATCTACCTTTAAGTGCCCGTGGTCGCTGACAATGATAAAATTGGTTTCGTCAAACCAGCCGCTGTCTGAAACCGCCTGCTCCAGTCTGCATAGCCAGCTGTCCACTTTCCGGATGGCATCGTCAATCGCCGGTCCAAACATACCGTTTCCATGGCGCGCAATGTCAACTGCTGACACATGAATCATGGTTAAATCAGGCTTTTCATTCCGGATCACGTCTTCTGCGACAGATACTCCGAATTCGTCCAGCTCCGGTTTCGGATGCCAGCCCAGTTTAAACCGGTGTTTTTCGAAATATTTGTCAAACAGCTGCGGGGAACAGTTTTTCTTATATATAATTGCAGGATCCTCCCATTTTTGTAAATCCCATACTTCCGGCAGAAGCCAGTCGATGTCCGCCTGTGCCGTCACCGGCCACATCACGGCGTGAGTTTTAAGCCCCTTCCGGCGTGCCGCGTCGAATATGGTCGGAACCCTGCAGTCCCAGATCTGCCAGAACCAGTCTGGCGAAAGACGTCCCGGCATGACGCGCTCATTGTTGTAAATTCCATGATTCATCAGATTTCTTCCTGTCATCTGAACTACATGAATAGGATATGTCAATGTCGGATAGACACTCATGACCTGCTCCACTCTCGCTCCGCCTTCCATAATTTTTTTAAACCCCGGAAGTGTGGAGGCAAGTTCTAAATCTTCGCCTACTAATGCATCCACAGATATGATTACCATTTTCTTTGCCAAAGTTTTCCTCTCCTTTAAGCTATAGTTATTAATGTATTAACATAAATACATTTAATACTAAAAAATAAAACTGATTTTGTATCTCGTCTTTACCTTTGCTTATTTGTTTTAATGTATTATCTTTAATACATTTATATTATACCGAATATGCTTTCATATTTCAATAACTTTTTTAAATAATTTTCATCCTGCTTTCCACACACTGTTCCGTACAAATACCACCGCCTGGAAACGCCGTAACTGGCAGGAGAAGGGGGGGCCTCCTGCCGTTATCACTATCTGACTTCCTCCCCCCTCGGAATCGACGGCACCGCCCCCTCTCTCGACACGGCGATCCCAGCCGCACGGGCGGCCATATCGAGCGCTTTCTTCACATCGCCTTCCAGTTCATATGTCCCCAGGAAGTACCCCAGAAACGTATCGCCGGCCGCAGTCGTATCCTTCACTCCGAAGTGACAGGCTTCCTGCCGCAGGATCGTGTCCCCCTGGCAGTACAAGGAGCCATCTTCTCCCAGCGTCAGAACAACAGCCATAGCGGGATACCGGGTAATCAGATTTTTTACAATCTTCTCCGGCTCCTCTTCTCCGGTCAGGCCATATCCCTCCGTCTCATTAATCACGAGCCAGGAAACCGGAGACAAGTCCATATGCAGCACCGTATCATCGATCGGGGACGGATTAAAGGCGATCCGCATCCCCCGTTTTCCCGCCATTTCAATCAGATATGGAACATTGCTGATCTCATTCTGGGATACAAGAATATCTCCTTCCCGGAAATGGGACAGTACCTCGTCGATCTCCGCCGGACTGATCTCTCCATTGCTTCCCGCATAACAGATGATTGCATTCTGGCCGTCCTTATCCTTCTGTATGATGGCGCTGCCGTTCGGCCCTTCGCTGTTTTTCAGCCAGGTACAGTCCACGCCGTTAGCCACCAGGATCTCTTTCAGGAATCCGCCGTCATTTCCAACCCTGCCGGCGTGAAAGACCATGGCTCCGGCTCTCGCCATCGCCACTGACTGGTTTAAGCCTTTCCCGCCCGGGAAATCCTTAAATCCCACAGCGGAAATGGTTTCTCCCGGCCTGACAATGTGTGGAACCGAGTACACATGATCAATATTCAGCGAACCATAATTTAAAATCCGAGCCATGTTCTGAAACTTCCTTTCTCACCCCTTCAATTCCTTCGCCGCCTGCTCGATAATCTGTTCAAAATCCCCCTCATAAATCTTCATGGAACTTCCAAACATCAAATTGGCCGGATAATTGAAATTCTCCACATTGCATCCCGTCATATCCCGGAACTCTGCCGCTTCACCCAGATGAGGAATCTTCTCGATGCACGGCCTTGCATCTCTCATATAGCCAAACAGCTTTTTCCCCATCTCAAATCCCATACCGCATTCAAATCCCACATCATTGGAGCACTCATAGCCGCGGTAATCATTCAGATCAGCGATGACGGCATCACAGCTTCTCACCAGCCGGCAGTAATTCTCCGTCAGCGCAGCCGCCCTCACATAGGGATTGGCGCTTTCTGTCTTCGGGAATCCGTCCGCCCAGTCACAGGGAGTGACAGCCTCCAGACCGTAAGAAGCGCAGAGCTCCTTCAGGCGTCCGTAGACCTCCCTGGCGTCCTCTTCATACCGGATCACATCGGATAAGTAAACTCTCGGCTTCACCGGAGCGTTGACCGGATCATGTGTTTCATTAGTCCGGCCCTGCGCCTTATTGGCCTCCCCGGACGCCTCCGGAACCTGCGCTGCGGCCATGGCGCCCGATCTTCCCTCTGCCTTCCACTCCTCCTCCAAATCTGTCATCAGCATGGCGAGGCAGTCGTCGAAATCACCTTCTACGATCTTCGTCGAACCTACCACGGTTGGTGAAAATGGCAGTTCCCTGTAAGGTGCTTTTTTACCATTTTCATCATAGACAATGCCATCCTTCATCACGTACTTCTGATCTTTCCATGCCAGGGGGCGCTTATCTCTCGTATAGCCGTAGCATTTTAATCCATCCGCATATGCCATTCCGATCTCGTAGATGGTTCCGCTGTCCGCTTCAGAACCGTGGTACGCCTCTAAGTCGGCGATAATGACCGTAGTTTCCTTCATTATCATTTTCAAATCCGCAAAAATACTGTCCGCCCGCTTCTGAAGCTCCGGATTCCCCATGTCCAGCGGATGCTCGTTGGGAAGCGTAACGCCAAAGCCCAGGCTCTCCGCCCTCCGTCTCATTGCATTTAAAATATCCGGTCCGCCCTGATAGAAGCACTCGGGGCCGGCTATATAAATTTTTTCTTTTTCAAACATGTATAAACCTCCCGTTTAAGCCAGCACAAGCTTCATGAGAAGCTTTAAGAATCTCTCATAATCGGCGCTCTCTCCGATTTCCACAACCGGCAGCGATTCCCATACGAAATGATGTCTCCGGTCCAGCACCGTCATCCCCAGCGTCAAATCACTCTTCGTCTCAATACCCACGTGCCCGGAAATGGTCTTTACCAGGGTAGCATCGATAGCGTATCCCACCGCCATACAGTCAATTACCGCACAGTACGCCTCAAAGCCTTTTTCATTTACAAAATGAACTGCCTGCAAAAAGAACTTTGCCTCCGGCTTATCGCTCGCCTCCAGCATACGGATATCTTCATCTGTCAAATTCACATCGAAATGAGTCGCCACATCAAGGCCCAGAGCCACCAGCTTCACGCCGGAATTGTATACAATATCGGCTGCCTCCGGGTCCACATACACATTCCATTCGCTCTGCGGCGTATCGCCTGTAGCATTGGTATATGCGTAACGGTTCAGTCCGAACGCTCCTGATATGGCATAGATTCCGGCGATCATCTCCTTGATCTCAGGCGCCTTTTTCATGGCCATGGCCACATTGCTCATCGGGCCGGTGCAGAGTATGTAAATCTCTCCCGGATTTGCCTTTACCGTATCTATAATCAATTCCACAGCATTCTTATCACTCAGCGCAGTCACCGGATCGGGAAGATAATTTTCTGCCTGACCATCCTTTCCATGGGTAAACGGGTCCTTCGGGCATTTTCTCACCATGGGCTCCGGCATTCCCTTTCCAACCGGAATATCCGTTCTACCGATCAGTTCCAGCACCTTCAATGCATTTTTGCTGGTTACATCGACGCGGTAGTTTCCATTTACCGCTGTAATCGCCTTTACCTCCAAAGCGTTTGATTTACAAGCCATAATAATGGCTATGGAATCGTCCATACCCGGATCACAGTCCAGGATTATTTTCTTCTTATCCATTTTATTCTCCTCTTTTCTTAATCTGAATGCTCCTGAAAATTTTTCAGGAACCGGATGTGTTTCTATGCATCCGCCTGAATCTTCACATAAAATTCCCGGTTTCTTGGTCCGTCAAATTCCAGGAAATAGATCCCCTGGGAACCACCCACCAACAGCTTTCCCTCATGCACGATAAAATTCCCGGAAATGCCCAGCAGCGCTGATTTTACGTGGCCCGCCGCATCCTGCGGAGTATCGTGCTGGTGTTTAAAATCAATCCGGGTCGGCACCAGCCTGCGAATCTCCTCGTCCAGATCCAGGAACCCGTCCGGATCCCATGGAGAAAATACCGCCAGCCCCGCTGTGGAATGAGGGTTGTAAACGAGGCAGGTGCCCTCTTTTACTCCGCTTTCCTCCACCGCCTTCTTTACGTGTTCCGTAATATCGTAAACCTCATTGTACTTCGTCTTTATTTTAAAGTTTTTCAGCATTTTTCCATCCTCCGCTATTTCAAAACGATCTCATTATTCTGGACACAGAAGCCATTTTCGCAGAAGCTCCATGGTCCTTCACATCCGCGCCCATACTCCTCTCCCAACATGGCGGAGAGGTAACCGGTGAGAAGAGACATCGGAACGAACTGGGTCACCGGCATATTGACCGGATATTTGGGAGACGGCACGGTTACACAGGATACGCCTTCCGCTCCAGCTCCGTCGGTGATGACTAACATCGGCCGCCCCAGCTTCTTTCCATAACGAATGACGTCCTTTGTCCTGCTTAGCCCCGGATTCGTGGTATTGGACACCACCACGGTGCCGATGTGTTCCGGGTCCTTGGCGAAACAGTTCAAATGGAACCATTCCTCCGAGTTGATATGCATGGAAAATTTCCCTGTGGCCTCCAGCATCTTCGCCTGGCCAAACCATGCCGCCGCGTAGTCGAAGCCCGCTCCCACAAAATCGAAGCAGGGGAAATCCTTCCATTCTTCCGCCGTCTTGGCACACGTTTCCGCCATCTGCGGCAAAAGCGCTTCCAGCAAATCCCCCTGATTTTTCATATCATAGCGGTAGTCCATGGCCTGATCCATGGTGTACATGCCCCGCACCTCACCGATACGGACAGCCAGCAGAAGGAGCGCCATCACGCTGACCATATAGCTTCTCGTTCCCGGCGCGCTCTCAAAGGGCGGAATATCCAGCTTCAGCACCTTATCCGAGTTCTGGGCCAGTGGGGAAGTCAAATTTCCTGTGATTCCAAGGACGAAACAGTCATGGAATTTCGCCCGCTGAACCGCCTCCGAAATTCTGGCCACGCGGCCCGAATTGCTGACCGCAATCACCAGGGGATTCTGACAGTCCACGCCCATGTGGCGTTCACTGTAATACCGGCCAAAATCGATGGCTGTCACCACCTCAGCCTGAATACCCGTCAGCATCTCAAACACATGCTTTGTGGCCATACACGCCGCATAGGAATCCCCGCATCCCGTCAGCACCACACGCTGAATATTAAATATCTCCTGAAAAGACAGGACTTTCCTGGTCTTTGGTTCCAGGTCCTCATACTGGCTCCGAATCAGCTCCGGAAGGCTCATCGCCTGTCTGCACATGGGATTGTCATACTCTTTCGTCAGTCTTTCACTCATATCACTGTTTCTCCTCTGCCTTTTTCTCGTTCTTTTCCTGATCTAACCGGTTTAAGACCGCACAGCCCTCCAGTGCGATATCAATCGCAAACTCATGGCCGCCGCCCGCTTCAAACTTCTCTCCGGTGCAAAGATTATCCGCAACGGAACAGATGGAACCGCCCCTGCGTCCAAACAGCGCGGACAGAGTCACGATCGCCGCTGACTCCCGGTCGCCGTTCAGCACACCGGCCCGGTTGTAGATTCCGGCTGTTTCAATATTCCACGGCTGTAAGTATCCGCCGACGCCAGGCCTGCCTCCGCCCACAAAATCGCTGTCCACAGACAAGGTCACGCCCACATGGTACGGCACTCCCAGCGATTCGGCGGCTTCCACCATGGCGCCTACCACCTCATAGTGGCTGACCGCCGGATATCCTGCCGGTATGTACGCTTTCGTCATGGCCTCTTCCCTGACCACACCGCTGGCGATCACCACGTCTCCGGGCTTCACCTCATCACCGATTCCGCCGGAACCGCCGACCCGCAGAAACGTTCCCGCGTCCGTATATTCCATAAAATCGTATAATATCAGTTCCATTTCCGGCGATCCGCTGCCGCCGCTGACCACGGTGATCTTCGCGCCTTTATACGTTCCGGTATAAGAGGTAAACATCCCGGAATTGCCAATCAGCTCTGCATGGTCCAGTCTGTCCGCAATCTTCTTCGCCGGGTCCACATCGTAGGCACACAGGGGATCCCTCACCGTAATCAGGACAAAATCCCCCACCTTTTCGTGGTCAATCTGGGTAAGCGCCGGGCGTCCTTTGATCATGAGCCCCCGTTCCGGTACATTTTTATAGTACTCATACTGCTCGTGAATCCGTCTGATGGATGGTTTCTTTCTGATTTCCTCACTCTTCATTAAACTTCTGTCCTTTCATTGCCTCTAAAAGTCTCTGCGCGGCCTCCCGCTTCTCCGCCCCGATTACCTCAGGAACACCATACTGCTCCAGACACATGGCGGCCGAAATGCTTCCCATCAGACCGCACTCCTCCGGAGTATGGCCGCTGCACCAGCCGTAAAGAACCGCCCCCGACGAGCTGTTGCCGCCGCCTGTAGGGTCCACCACATACGCGCCGTCTGCCGTGGGTACGTACACGGTCTCTTCCTGCGTGATCATCACCGCTCCCTTAGAGCCTCTGCGCAGAAAAATCATCTGCAAATGATTCTGCCGTACAGAGTGACTCGAACTGTCCAGCCATTCCCTGAATGTTCCGATTATCTCATCCAAACACTCTGTACCGAATAAATTCCTGGCCTCTGTTAAATTGATCGAAAAGATATCCACACTTCCGGCTATTTGCCTCACCTCGTCCAGGCATTCCGGACAGGTGGAATCGCTGGCGATCTCCCACAAGACGGCGGCTTTCCGTTTCTCCATCATGGGAAGGACCTGCTCCCAAAAATCCGGGGAGGTATTCTTGAAAATATAGATCCCCTTTGCCGTCTGAAAATACGGTTCCAGCTCGTTTGGCGTCACCTCAATCTTCCGGTAATGATCCGCTCCGTACAGGGCCGTCTCACTCCGCTCCCCATCCTCAAAATACTGGATTATGTTATAAGGCGTTTTCTCATCCTTCTCAATCAGCCCTTCCATGGAAATATGGTTCTTCTGATACCAGTCTCCGAACAGTTCCCCGTAATCCCTTCCCACACCTGTCACAGGCATGACGCTGCTGCACCAGAGCCGGATTCCGCACAGCGCATAGATCCCGGCTCCTCCAGCCTTTTTTACCACCGTTTTTTTATCTGCAAATCTAATCTCGTCAGTCACAACCGTTGATGCTATGATATAATCCATGTCCTGCCTCCTGTTCTGCAATCCGGATATTCCGCTCCGCCGTGCGCCGGAACATTTTCTATGAAACAATAAAGCTGTCGCAGGTCATCGTTCCCTTCGAAATTGTAAATCCGGCTCCGCCGCCCTGATAGGTGCCATCCGTCACCTCGATTAACGTTTCCCCGTTTACCGAGAATTCCAGTTTCTCCCGGTGGGCCCCAAAGGTAAGCGTATATCCCGTGTCCTCCTGATAAGAATAAGGAACTTCCGCCAGTATCACCCGTTCTCTGTCCTTCTGAACGTATACCACGGCACGGCTGTAATCCATGAGCACTGCTCCATAGTACCGTTTATGGCCCCTGCTCCTCACAACCAGACCGCCTGCCTGGTGAAGACTGTAAAAGACCGTCGATGACACGGTATAATCTTCCCATTCCCTGGTACCGATCGTTACCAGCCCGTCTTCCTCCACATTGGAGACACAGTAGGTGTGTTTGAAATCAGCCGCAAACTGAACCGCGGAACTGGCAAATCCGGCCAGCCACAGCGAATTGGTATTCCAGATGGAAGTCATCAGCATGCCCCTCTGTGCAAAATCCGTGGGCGCTCCCTTCCAGTCGATGCTGCAGATCACCACATCACCGTCGAACCGTTTCCTGCTCGCAGCTTCATAGCCCAGTTTAAAGATGGACATGCCCTTCGTATCCGGTACGGTCCATTCAAAGGTTTTCTTCGTTTCATCCAGCAGAACCGCATCCCCATATATGGCTCTCACCTGATTTTCAATATCATAATAGAGAATATAGGGGCGCAGAGTCACCTCATTCCGGCCGGAACTTCCGGGAGAACTGACCACCGCTGCCTCCGTCACCACCTTCTGGGAGGAGTACAGGGTCGGAGAAGCCACCGTGGAAAAGTTCTGTGCCAGCTTCGAGAAATCGATAAAGGTCTGGGTGGAAACATTTGCCGTCACTCCGTCCGCCACATGGCGGCAGCTGATCAGCAGCCCGTTCTCCCCCGATCTTTCATTATAATTGGACAGCGTGACGGCGGCCTGGCTGCCGTGGTCATAGTCACAGGGTGCAAAGCCCTGAAGAGAGCCGGGGTATTCAAAGGTGTACCGTTTATCCGACACAGGAACTGACTCCCCGTGCAGTGCACCCGCGGCCTTCAGCACCTTCCTGCTCTCTGACACCGCATCCGATACCACCGATCCGCCATCCGAGGTGACGACATACATCAGATCGGCCACCGGCGTCCGGAAGTCCGCACCGGCGTTAATCCCGTCAAGCCCCAGCCGGATTCCGTTAAAAGCGCCCACATTGCCCGCATTGCAGTCCGTATCCCAGGCAGCCGAGGATGCGATGGAAATGGATTTCTGGAAATCATCTCCGCCCAGCAGGATAGCCGCGATCACCATGGCGTGATTGGGAATCATATGACAGCAGCCCGGAAATACTTCATAGCCGTATTTCGGGTCTAAGTAATCCCGAACCTTTCTCCAGTCAGATTCTCTGCTGCAGATATCCCGGACATCACCGATCATATCCTTTAGAACCTGATTTTTCACATAGGCACCAGCCCGGTCCAGAAGCACGTTCACGTCTTTTTCCGTAAATGCCATTGCCTCCAGCGCCGCTAAATGGCAGGCGGCTTCAACCGCAATGCCGTCGTGGCTGACACTGGCCGCCTTTCTTACCAGGCTGACCGCCAGATCCGGATCATCGGGACACGCCATGGCAATCGCGTCAATGAAAATCTGTGCTCCGATCTGCTCCGCCAGCGTCGTTCCATTTGTCTTGATGGCTCCGCTCTCCGGTGCATTCATGCCGTTCTTCAGATTCAAAAAGGCGGTATGCTCTGTCGACCGGCCCAGGCCGCCCCACCAGAGGATGGTCCGGTTCTCGATAATATAGTTGAGCCACGTATCTCCAAACGCCTTTGCAGGCAGCTCTCTGTCATATCCATTGTCCTCCAGGGCCCGGAAAAACGCGAATGTCCCTGAGATATCATCATCTGCCACAATCAGCGGAACTCCCACTTTCTCGTGAACGTAGTACTTCACCTCATCAAAGGTCTCCCGGATCTTATCGTAACTCCAGCCTTCTACGGGACGGCCCAAGTAGACACCGATGATCTTCCCCAGCACTCCCGCATAGATCTGTTCTCTGAATTTTAATACACTCACACTTTTTACCTCTCAATCTTTCTCACTTCAAAGCCGTCTGCCAGGATCGCCCCGGAATCTACGACAAAGCCCGCTCCGCCGCACAGATAGCTCTCATCCAGCCCCCTCACCACTGTTTTTCCGTCCACCGCCAGAGAAAGTTCCGGGCCATCCAGCGTAAAGGCAAGCTTCCTGGTATCATCAATCTCAAAATCAAATGCAGCTTCTGCCACCACGGTACGTTCTGCGTCACACTGCTTATAGATCACTGCCTTTTTGTCCTTCAGCACTGCCCCGTAATACCTTCTGTGTCCTTTCGCCCTGGCCACCAGGCCCGCTGAGTCCTGCTGTGAAAATGTAATCACAGAACTCACAGTATAGTTATCCCAGTCCATGGTTCCCGTCGTCGCAACACCGTTGGGCGCCGAGTGGGAGATCGAAAATGTGGTCGTATAATCCGGGCAGAAATGATCTGCAGATGAGACAAATGTCTTCAGCCACGCGGTTGTTGTCGTCCACGGGGTCAGAGTCGGCGTCATTTCCATGGATTTTCTCATGCGGTAACACTCCGGAGCCCCCGACCAGTCGAGTGATTTCAAGGTCACAGAACCGTCCAGACGGGAACAGCCTGCCGCTCCGCTCAGCCCTTCCATCGGATTTCCGGGCAGTTCGCCCTGTGCACCGCTTCTTAAGGACAGCCCCAGGCGGTAAACTGCGTGGCCTCCCACGTCGGGAATCAGCCATTTTAACTGATTATCCCCGGCATGAAGGCGGAAGGCGCTGCTGGATACAGTCTCCAGCTCATCTTTCTCATTGAAGTACTCAATAAAAAAGGTAAATACCGGATTTTCCCCTTCTCCTGCCGCAATCACAGCCTTCACCTCCTGACCGCTGTACAGGGAAGGCGAACAGAGCACATCAAAATAGCTGGTACCTTCCTTCCCCTTCGGCTGAAGGTCAATAAACGTATCGATGCAGGCCGTCGCATGGACTCCGGGTCCTAAGCCGCGGTAAGAAAGGCGGCAGCCGTACTCACCCGTTTCCTCATAGGGATTGTCGATCCCGCACAGCACCTGTTCTTCCGTATTTTTATCATAGGGAACCACGCCCTGAACGGCCCCCGGATATTCAAATGCCAGACGTTCCTCCGGGAAATCAACCGGTTCAAACTCCAGACGGCATGCCGCCTTTAAGATTTTCCGTGACTCCTGCACCGCATCTGAAATGCAGGAACCGCCGTCGCTGGTAACCACATACAGACGGTCCGCCACGGCTTTCCTTAAATCCGTGCTCTTTTTAAAGCCTTCGAGCCCCAGACGGATGCCGTTGAGGCAGCCAACATTGCCGGAATTGCAGTCCGTATCCCAGCCGGAGCTGCAGGCAATCATACACGATTTGTGGAAATCGTCACCGCCCATGATAAATGCCGTCAGAAGCGTCAGATGGTTCGTGACCATCGGGCAGTTGCCGGGGTACTTCTCATATCCGTGGTTCTCTGCAATCCACTGCCTCACTTCCCGCCAGTCGGAAGCCTTCGCACACTGTTCCCTGACAGCCCCCACAAGACGGATAAATTCCGGATTCTCAATATAAGCGAGCCCCGCGTCCAGAAGCCTGTCGATATCCTTCTCCACAAATGCCATTGACTCCATAACCGCCAGATAAACCGCCGCGTCGACTGCAATTCCGTCATGACTGACGCTGGCTGCTTCCCTCGCCATCTTAGCCGCACGCTCCGGATTCCCCGGATTTGCCATGGCCCATGTATCGATAAAAATCTCCGAACCGATCTGTTCCGCCATGCTCCGCCCGTTTAGCTGGATGGAACCGCTTTTGGGAGCCCTGATGCCATTTTTCAGACGGAGATATGCGGTATGCTCCGTGCTCCGTGAAAGGCCGCCCCACCAGAGGATGGTCTCATTTTCAATGATATAGTTAAGCCAGCTGTCCCCGATCTGCTCCGCCCGGATCCCCGGATCGAATTTGTTGTCCTCCAGGCTGCGGAAAAACGCGAAGGTTCCCGAGATATCGTCATCCGGAACGATCAAAGGCGCCCCGGTTCTGTGATTTTTATAGTAGTTGATCTCACCGAAGGTGTCCCGGATCGCCTCGTAGGTCCACCCCTCTACCGGCCGTCCCAGATAGACGCCGATGATCTTTCCGAGCACTCCGGCATAGATGTCATTTTTAAAACGAATGATATTTTTCACGTTAAATCCCTCCATTTTCTGTCAATATCAGGCTCTGACAAGTCCAGTTCTTTCATTGCCGGCCTCTGTACCGCCGTGTTTTATGTGTACGTCTAGCCTTTCACCGCTCCGCTTACCATGCCGTCCACAAAGTATCTCTGTGCGCAGAGGAAGAAAACGACGATCGGCGCAATCAGGATTACCGAAGAGGCCATAAGAATGGACATGTTGGAGCCGTAGCTTCCGTTCATGGATAAGAATCCCAACGTCGCGGTAAAATTCTTTTCTCCCTGTAAAAAAGTACTGGATACGAGATATTCATTCCACGACTGAAGGCCGATCAAAATCCCAACAGTAATCAATCCCGGTGAAACCACGGGACGCATGACATGCCAGATCACCTGTCCGGTGTTTGCCCCGTCAATTCTGGCGGCATCCTCCAGTTCCTTCGGCACATTTAAGAAAAATGTTCTCATCAGGAATAGCGACAGCGGCATGAACATGGCTGCCAGAATCAGACTGGTCGCCGGAATATTTCCAATCAGGTTAAGCTTTGCAAATGCATAATACAGCGGGAATAAGAACAGCTGGATCGGCACAGTCATCGCCATCATAAAGTAGGTCAGGATAATGCCGCTCCCTTTGATCCGGTACCCCGACAGCACATAGCCCGCCAGAGTGGAACAGACCAGAATAATGAGAATCGTACAGCCGCTCAGCTTGATACTGTTGATAAACCCATGGGCAAATTTACCCGTCGTCCACGCCTGAATAAAATTCTCCAGATGAAGCACTTTGGGAATCGACAATGGATTCCTTACGATTTCAGCATTTGTCTTAAAAGCGTTGATGACCACCAGTGCAATCGGAAGCAGACAGATAAGCAAAAGCAGAATCAATACAACATGAATCAGCACATTGATCCATATTCTTTTCTTTTTCGATGAAACTCCCATATTCTCCTCCTAATCCATGTTTTCTTTGCGGCTCATTCGCGTATAAATCAGAGAAGCAATCAACCCAAAGAAACTCATAAAGAGACCAACCGCGGCCGCCTTGCCTACTTTCATCTCACTGAATGCAAAGGAGTAGGCGTATGTACCAAGTACCTCTGTCGAATGTGCCGGACCTCCGCCGGTCAGCAGCTTGACGTAATCAAATGCAAGGAAGGAACCAATGACTATCATTACAAACATCAGGTTTACCGTGGACTTAATATTCGGCAGATAAATGTAGCGGAATAACTGCCAGCCATTACAGCCGTCGATTCTGGCTGCCTCCACCTGATCGGTCGGCGTCTGTCTTAAGGCCGCTAAGTAGATTACGGTTAAATAACTCCAGTAATGCCAGATATCGACGCCTGCACAGGCAAATATCGCGCTTTTCATACTGGCAAGAGGCGAGCCTAAATCAATCCCAAAGTTCTTCAGAAAGGATACGACCCCTACAACCGGGCTGAAAATAACGTTCAGCCACAGCATGGCATTTACCGCGGGAGCCAGAACGTAGGGAATTAAAAAGGCCACCTGATAGATGCTTCTCGTCCTGGACCTTGAGAGAAGAAGCATAGCCGCCAGCATGCCGATGCACACTGGTATCGTGATGAACATAATGGTCCAGATTAGATTATTGCGGATTGCCATAAAGAAAATCCTGTCATGAAACAGCTCTTTAAAATTCTGCAGTCCTATGAAATTAAAATTCTGTGAAATACCGTTATAATCCGTAAAGGAATAGACAATGGTCATGATTCCCGGGAGCAGGATAACGGACACGCTGATCAGCAGCGCCGGAGCAATCAAAAGATAATTCCAGTTTATCTTTTTACTCTTCATTGGAAACCTCCTCTTCATTGGAGAAAAATGACCGGTATGCTGATTCATTTCTGCATACCGGCCATCTCCCTTCATCCCTTTTCAATCGCGTTTATCAGTTCATTGCCGGTTTTGGAATCGGAGGTACAAGGCCCTTAGCCAGTGCTTCCGCAAAATCCTTGTCTACCTTATCCAGATAATCGTTTACCGATACCGTATCGTACCAGACATCCTCAATATTCACCATGCTCTGCTGAGTGGAGGCCGGGAAGAATACATTATCATAGTAACCGAAATTTCCTTTATCTACTGCAGCTGAAATATTCTTTACCACATCAACAAAAGACTGTGATAAGTATCCCATCTGACTGGTGTCAATCGTGGATAAATCTTTCAGGGGTGTTCCCCAGTATCCCGGCCATGCAGCTGTCATCTCCTGCATAAATTCCGGCTGGAACATCATATCAATGATTTTGGCCGCTTCATCCTTATGTTCCTGGCTCACATTTGCATTGATGGAAAGCGTGCAGGAGGCACCCAGAGTATACGTTTCGTTTGGAACGGTTTCTGTGGAAGGGAATGGAATAAACGCAATATTTTCCGTCTTATCCCCGGTAAAGAAGGAGGCTGCCCACTGGAACGCGATTGACGGTCCAACAAAGAACGGCGCTTTTTCATCAGACAACAGCTGCAGTGATTCGCTGAAATTCAAATTCACATAATCATCGCCTGCGAGATATCCTTTATCCCACCATTCTTTTGACTTATCAATGGCCGCGGTCACATTCGGATTATTCCATTTTTCTTCTCCGGTCAGACACTTGTACATGGTCTCAGGCCCTGCAACGTGAGTTAAAAATACGGAAGCATAGTTTTCATTTACCGGTTTCCAGCCTTTGTTTCCCGTGACAGATGCGTATAGTCCTTTTGCAAGGGCATCATCCATAATCTTTTCCATGTCCCCGATGGTCTTCGGTACTTCCCAGCCGTTATCAGCAAGTACTTTCTTATTATAAAAGACTCCCATCGTGCTGACCCCGCTGATTAAACTGTACAGTTTGCCGTTTACGGTGCCTGATTCATAGAAAGGTTTCAGAATCCGGTCACTCCAGCCATATTTTTCCGAGTATTCATCTAACGGCTCCAGTTTGCCTGCCTCCACAAGCGGCATAACGAAAGACGGGCCGGAACCGTATACAATATCCGGTCCCTGATTTGCCGCCAGAGCGGTTGACATATCCGTATCAACGGAAGGTCTGAATTCAATCGACAGCTTATACTGATCCTGAGAACTGTTATACTTATCTGCAAGAATCCGCTGCATCGCTTCCTGCGCGTATGGCTCCGCTCCCCAGAACCACAGGGTAATCTCCTCACGCCCTTTTAAGTCCTGGCCTGCTGTCGTCTCCTGGGCCGCCGAAGCTGTCTCTCCTGCAGCTGTTGTCCCCGATGCATCACTCTCCGGTGTGCTGGTGGTAGATATGCTGCACCCCGATAAAAGAGTTCCTACCATAGCCGCTGATAAAGCTGCTGCAAAAAGTCTTTTTTTCATTTCCTTTTCTCTCCTTTTTCACTGATTTTTTCACGATACCCTTCGATTTTTGATAAATTTGTGATAAATATTTGTGTAATTTCATTATATCATTTTATCTACTTTTGTCAATACGAAAAAATAAATTCAGAATTTTCATATTTATATGGATTCTAATTCGTGTTTTATTCTTATTTATCAGTCTTTTATTTGTATTTTTTGTGCAAATAAGCCAAATATACTCAGATAAATACAAGTTAAATCACATTCTTTATTTTCATCCTGATTTTCACATTTAATTCTCAAATGAAAAATATCAAAAAAAATAAAGGCGAAAAACGATGCTGTATTCTTCGTTTTCCGCCTTTATGATGTATAATATTTATCTTTTATTTATCTTTTTATTCATCTTATCTCTTTATTTTAATCTTCCCACCGAATCACGCTCCACCACAAACGGTGTGAAATAATAGTTTCTGGCCGGCTCCGGTTCATCAGAGGCCGGTACCTCGATTCTGCGCAGCAGAACTTCAACCGCCTTGGAGGCCATTGTATCCGTATTCTGGTCCACGCTTGTCAGGGGCACGTCCATGAGGCCGCACAGTTCCGTGTTATCGTAGCCGATCACGGACAGATCGCCGGGTATGGAAAGCCGGTGTTCCTTTGCAAAGAGATAGACACCGTAAGCCATCAGATCATTTCCGGCAACCACTGCGGTGACGCCCTTCTCCCACAGAACCTCCATCCCGGCCCGCCCTGACTCTATGTCATAATTTCCATAATACACAAGATCCTTGTCAAAAGGGATCTTCGCTGCAGCCAGCGCTTCGCGGTACCCTTCCACCCGCTTTCTGGAAGTATAGACATTCATCTCACCGACGAGACAGCCGATTCTGGTATGGCCGTGTTTTATTAAGTACTCTGTGGCAATCCGGCCGCCGTGTTTATTATCTGCCGTCACGAAATCGCAGAAAACCGCATATGCGGCCCGGTCCAGCAGTACCATGGGGACTCCGCTTTTCTGAAGGGATTTTAACAATTTTACATTCTCTTTATCCATCGTTCTGGGTGGTATGACAAGTATCCCATCCACGTTCTTGGCCATCAGCCCTTCGATTGCCATATAAAAGCACTGGATATCATCATTCGTATAACACTGAAAGACCGTGTATTCCTGGTAAAACGCATGTCTCGACGTCTCCTCCGCCAGCCTGTGATAGAAGGAACTCATCACATCCGGCACCACCATGCCAAGCGTCTTCACCTTCTTGAATTCCGAAAAGTCAATCTCCGATTCCTTCTGAAACTGCATTTCTCTGGCGACACGGAGAATGTGCTCCTTCGTGTCCTCCGCAATTCTGGAAGGGCGGTTATTCAAAACCAGCGACACCGTGGTAGGCGATACCCCTGCCGCTTTTGCAATGTCTTTCACTTTTACTTTCAATGTTATCCCTCCCAATGGTTAGTTGATAAATATATTTATCAATAATATATAATATTTATCAGGTGGCGTCAACTGTTTTCTTCTTTTCTCACAATTCTTTCATGCAAAGCGAAACTATCCGGTAAATCTGACTCATCAGTATTTACCGGATAGCATAAGGCGCACAGCAGAAGCATTCATTAAATCGACATTTCCATACCTGCACTGCTTCCCTTTTTCCAGTTTCGGCTGTTGATAAAAAGTGCAACCAGGACTGCAATATAAGGAAGCATATCCGTAATTTGATTCGGTATACTAACCTGCTGCAGCGTAAGGCCAATGCCCTCCATCATGCCAAAAATCAGACAGGTAACCAGAACTTTGACCGGGTGCCCCTTCGAGAGAATAATGATAGCCAGGCTGATCCAGCCACGTCCATTGGACATGTTCTCTGTAAACATTCTCATAATTCCCAGGGACAGGAACGTACCTCCTATACCGCACAGAAAACCGCATATTAAAATAGAAATAAACTTCAGAAGTTCAGATTTGAGTCCCACCGAGTCAATTACCTTCGCATCAAATCCCGAAGCCCTGAGCCTGAGTCCGAAAGACGTTTTATAAATCAATATGTACACAAGGGGAACAATAACAATCAGGGTAATATAAAGAGGAAACGCATGGCCGCTGACAATCTGTCCCAGCACAGGAATGTCTTTAACGAACGGAATATTCCATCGTGGAAGCGCTTCAATTCTCGGGCTGATTAAAGATCCCTTTACCTGAAAGAGCTGCCGCAGGAAATAGGTTGTCGCCCCGAGTACAAACGTATTAATTGCAATACCTGTGATAAATTCACCCGTTTTCATCTTTAATACAAAAAAAGCAAATAACAGGGAAATCAACATACTTCCCAGAATTCCGAACAAAAGTCCCATAGCCCAGGATTCGAACATGTACGATCCCACAACGGAAGTAAATGCGCTGACCAGCAGCATCCCTTCCATAGAAATGTTAAATACGTTAGCATGCCAGGTAAACAGTCCTCCAAGAGCAGCAAGCAGCGCCGGTATCATGGCCGGTAAGGCCGATTTTAGAATTTCAACGAACAGATTCACTCTGATTCACCCCCTTATGTAAACTGCGTGTTTTCTTGAATGCAGCCAGCTTATCCAAAAAGATTCCGGAATAGGAACGGAATGTCACAACCGACAGAACTGTAATTGCGATAAGCATCTTTGTGAATTCTGATGGTACTCCGGTATCCAGCTGCATCCCCGTAGATCCCGACTGGAAAATCGAGAATATAATTGCATAGATAAACACACCCGTGACCTGGTTGCCAGACACGATGGATATCATGAGGCCGTCATCAGCATAACTCTGCCCAAGGCCGCCCAGGAAACGATGCTGCTGGCTGGCTCCCATTATCATCATGACTCCTACCAGTCCTGCCAGAGCGCCGCTGCTTAACATCACCTTCATAAAATTTTTGTCGGTTTTACACCCGCCAACCCGGGCAAAAAGCCCGTTTTTCCCCATGATCCGCATTTCATACCCTGTTCGGCTTTTTTTCATATAGAACACTGCAATGATGTAAACGGCAATCATAATAAATGCAGCACAGTCTATCTTTCCCATCGCCGGTAAAATCGCACCTCCCGGCACAACCGGGCTGGCAGGCCAGGATGCCCCTGGATCCTTTAATGGATTTGTAATCAAATATCTGGTAAAATAATCTGCAATAAAATTAAGCATTAACGTTATAATAAATTCATTCATTCCAAAGCGCTGGCGTCCGAGTGCTGCAAGACCCGCATAAAGTGCTCCCGCCGCCATCCCGCCAATTATCATAAGCGGAATCAAAAGCCAGGAAGGAAGCGGTACATACAGCCCGATCAGTGTTGCCGCCATAGCCCCCATAAGAAGCTGGCCAAACTGACCAAGATTTGAGGCTCCCGAGCCAAGGGCAATCGAAGCCGATGCCCCCGCTATCAGCAAAAATACTGCCCGGTTAATTGTATTGGAAATTCCCACGCTCGTGGATAAACTGTATTTCAAAATGCTTGCATAGCTTTCCATGGGGGAATATCCCTGAGACGCCAGCATCAGCATACCGATTACAATCGCCGTCACTACTCCGAGAAATACCGTAAACCCCTTTTTCACTTCCGGCGATGCAGTAATCCTTTTCGCAAAGCTTACATTCGTCTTATTCTGTTCCATTTCAGTCACTCTTCACCCCCAGCATGTATTCGCCGATCTCTTCTCTGGTCGTTTCCGACGCCAGCTTCTCCGCAGCGATCTTTCCCTTGTGCATAACCACTATACGGTCAGATAAATTAAACAGCTCATCAAGGTCTGCAGAGACCAGAAGCACTGCCTCGCCCTCATCCCGCTTATCAACAATTTTTCGGTGTATGTATTCGATCGACCCGACATCCAGGCCGCGTACCGGCTGGTCAACTACCAGGAGAGAACTGTCAAGTTCAAACTCCCGTCCGACAATTACCTTCTGCTGGTTTCCTCCCGATAATGCGCCAATCGGCATTCGGGGGCCCTGGCAGCTCACCTGATATTGACTGATAATCTGGTTTGACAGCTGGCGACATTTCTTTTTGTCCAAAAGGCGTGTTTTTCCTACCAGCCGGTCACTGACGTAGTGATGTGTCATCATAACATTTGTTTCAATACTGTCTTCCAGAGAACTACCGCTGATCTTCCGGTCCTGGGGTACATAGGCTATGAGACGTCTTCTTCCATGGACATCCATTTTCGAAATATCTTTCCCCTCCAGCAGTACTCTGCCTTTCGATTCCATCAGTCCCATTACCGCCTGAACCATCTCATACTGGCCATTCCCCTCCACACCTGCAACACCGACAATCTCTCCCTTATGAACCGTCATGGAAACGTGGTCTAAATCCATCTTCCCTGGTATCCCCGGATTTTCAACCGCCAGATCTTCAATCTGCAGTACAGCTGTTCCCGGTTTTGCAGCTTTCTTATCTATGGTAAGCATGACTTCCCTTCCTACCATGGCACTGGCCAAATCAGCCTTTGTAAGTCCCTCATTCTTTCTGGTCCATATCAGTCTTCCAGCTCGCATAACTGTAATGCGGTCAGAAATACGCAGTACCTCATCCAGCTTATGACTGATAAACAGAATCGTACAGCCCTCCGACTTGATCCGGTCCAGAAGTCCAAAAAGTTCATCCACCTCCTGAGGAGCCAGCACTGCGGTTGGCTCATCAAGAATCAGTGTTTCTACATCACGGTAAAGCAATTTTATAATTTCAATTTTCTGTTGTGCCGCGATCGAGATATTTTTAACTTTTTCATCCAGAGGAATATCAAACTTAAAATCAGTCATAATCTTCTCCAGCTTTTTTCTCGCTGCAGACAGATTGAGCAGTCCATTCTTCGTAGGTTCATTCCCCAGCACAACATTTTCCAAAACTGTATATTCGCCAATCAGCATGAATTCCTGATGCACCATGCCAATTCCTTTTGCAACGGCTTCTTTAGGAGAACCAATGGCGGTTTTGCTTCCATTTATTGCGATTTCCCCTTCATTCAATTTTTCCATCCCGAACAAAACCTTCATCAGAGTTGACTTTCCTGCGCCATTTTCTCCGATAATCGAATGAATCTCCCCCAGAGTAATATCCACGCTTACATCCTTTAAAGCCACATTATTCGGCGGATACACTTTAACAATATTCCTCATCTCAATATAAGAATCAGCCACAGTGCCCATACCCCTTTCACAAATCTATTCTGTATTAATTACTCTGTATAGCGTTCTACGGTCACCTTTCCATCTACGATATCATCCTGTACCGCATTGATCTCCGTGATCATTTCAGGAGTCAGAATCTCTTTGGAGTATTCGTCAATTGCAAGATAAACGCCGGAAGGGCCTGCACCTTTCGAATAGACCGTACCCTTTTCAAATGTTCCGTCCTCTATCTTCGAAAAGGTATCATAAACCGCTCCATCCAGATCCTTGATTACAGAGGCAACAACATGTCCCGGATATAAACCGTTCTGATTAGAATCTACACCAATCACATACTTCTGTTCTTCATTTGCCGCTTCAAGAGCCCCATTTCCGGAGGTTCCTGCCGCCTGGAATACAATATCCGCCCCCTGTGCATACAGCTGTTTCGTTGCTGTCTTGCCTTTTACAGGATCAAAGAAATCCCCTACATAAGAAACAAGAACTTTGATCTCCGGATCTACAAATTCAACTCCCTGTTTAAATCCAGACAAAAAGCCTTTGATTACCGTTATTTCCTGTCCTCCTACGAATCCAACCGTTTTCTCCGGATTTGCATAAGGCAGATCGCTGGTTGTCACTTTCGCAGCAAGCACACCAGCCAGGAACGCACCTTCTTCGCTGATAAAGGTATAGCTGCTGACTGTCTTATTGGAATTTTCGATGACAAAGTCCAGATTTACCATCGTAACGTCAGGATACTGATCTGCATATTGTGCAAACAATTCCTCAAATCCATATGCGTCTGCAAACACCACATCAGGCTGCCACTGGAAACAGGCCTCCATGGACTCTGCATATTTTGCCGCATCATTATTATTCTCTATCACCGTAATTTCAGCGCCAAAATCATCTTTAATCCGGTTCATGCCCCGTACCACAGAATCTGTAAAACCATTATCTCCCTGCGCACCTGCCGTCACATAAGCCACTCTCATCTTCTTTGTTTCTTTTGCAGCCTCAGTCTGGCCTTCCGCCTGGCTTTCCGTCTTAGCCGGCGTTGTGTCTTTGCCTGTCTCTGTACTCGTTGTCTTCCCACCGCAAGCAGTAAGCGTCATAGCCGCCGCCATAAGTAATGCTGTTACCTTCATTAATTTTTTCATGTTTTTTCCTCCAATCATTATTTTGTCTCAATACATTTACTGTTTTCCAAGGATTTCCTTAAGCATCGCTGCAAAAAGCTCTTTATCCGCTCCCAACGCAACCTTTGCATTAGGGACATCCCTCTTATTCCTCTTTCCGACATCGCAGATGCACTGTCCATCGGAAGCACCCCCATTTATATCCACATCAACATGAACAGAGACCACATTTTTCAAAACTGCCGGATTAATTACCGCGCATACAGCGAGCGCGTCATGAACCGGCACTGTATTGATATCATCCATCGGCTGCCAGTTCTTATAAGCGCTCCACCGCCGTTCAATAATGTCGGCAGAGACAACAGAAGCTTTTGTTCCCATGCGTCTTAACTCTTTTGCATCCTCAATAGAAACCGCGGCCGCATGTGTTGCGTCCAAAGGCACAATAGTGATATCGCAGCCGCTGTCAATTACAATCTTTGCCGCCTCCGGATCAATCCAGAAATTAAATTCTGAGGTAGGAGTAATATTCACCTCCCTGCAGCCTCCGCCCATCAGGACGATCCGCTTAATCTTAGCAGCGATGGCTGGTTCTATCCTGAGTGCCATCGCTATATTTGTAAGCGGCCCTACTGGTATCAGGGTAATATCCCCAGCAGATTTCATCAGGGTATCCACCAGCCATGACACCGCATTCCCCGGCGCCGCACTGATCGTCGCCGGCGGCAGCTCCACATAATCTCCGTGAACGTTATCTTCCGGATCCTCCGGCCCCGTATATGGGATTTCCTTCCTGCGTCCCGGCGTCAATGACACCACCATCGGAAGTGAACAGCCTTTATGTACCGGTACATCGCACGCCCCCATATACTCTACTACCCGCAGAGTATTTTCCGTGGTAAATTCAATACCGCGGTTACCGTTTACCGAACAAATGCCCAGAACCTCCAGTTCCGGTGACTGCAGGGCAGTCATAATGGCAATCGCATCATCCGTCCCAGTATCAACATCGAGTATCACTTTCTCCATGATTAAATCCTCCTCTTTTTAAACCGCCAGCACATCCCCCAGATAATCCTTCAGTTCTTCTCTTGCAGGCAGTGATTCCTGTGCTCCTTTTCTCGTCACAGCAATAGCCGAAGCTGCATTAGCAAATCCCAACGCGGCACCTTCCTTCATTCCTTCCGCAAGCGCGGCCGCAAACGCTCCGTTAAAGCAATCTCCTGCTGCAGTCGTATCAACCGCCTTAACCTTTTTGGCAGGGTACAGACACTCCTCACCTTTTTTAACGAGAAGCGCTCCTTTCTCACCCAGTGTAACAATGACGCACCCCGCTCCTTTTTCCAAAAGTATCATGGCTCCTTTTTTCATACTGCTTACGCTGCAGTCTGTCACGCCGCTTAATTTCATCAGCTCTGTTTCATTGGGTGTAAGATAATCAACGTTCCGGCACAATTCCTCTGGCAGTTCATCAGGCGCCGGGGCCGGATTGAGAATCACCGTCTTCCCCGCTTCCTTAGCCATCATCGCTGCACAAAGTACGGAATCATACGGAATCTCCATCTGAAGCACAACATAATCGCACCACTCAAACAATTCTCTCTGTCTCTTCAAATATTCCGCATCACATTCTTTATTAGCGCCGGGAATTACAACAATATTATTATCACCATGGGAATCCACACAGATAACCGCAGTTCCTGTAGGCTGATCGTCACTTTTTTTCAAATAAGATGTGTCAACCCCTGCCTTTTTTAGATTTTCTATCTGTTTTTCACCAAATTCATCCTTCCCAACGCATCCCAGCATCCTTACTTCTCCTCCCAGCAGGCCGGCAGCACACGCCTGGTTCGCTCCTTTGCCTCCAGCTCTGTAAGACAAGTCATTTCCAAGGACCGTTTCACCGACTGTCGGAATTTTTTCAAGGTTTACAGACATATCCATATTCAGGCTTCCCACTACCAATATGCCTTTACTCATCTCTTCCTCCTTTTTAAGTCATTTTGCTAAGGAAAATGTTTTCCTAAATCTTTTTCTTAGTTTTATATTATCATACTTTTTTATCTTGTCAATACTTTTTATGCATTTTATTTTACAAAAATATTTTTGTAAATAGTTTTCTTGTATATTTTGCATATCACATTTTTACTTTAACATTGACAAAGCTTATCTTCTATACCATAATAGAGATAAATCATTGCCAGAAAAAGGCAAATATTGTAAATGACTGAGAGGGAGCTTCATGACGATCAAGGAAATTGCCCAGTTGGCCGGCGTATCTATATCAACCGTATCCAAAATTGTTAATAATAAAGACGAGAACATCAATGTCGAGACAAGAAACAGAGTATTAAAAATTGTCAAAGATTATAATTATACGCCCTATGGCACTGCAAAAAACACTTCTGAGGCCAAAACGTTTATTCTTGGCGTACTGTTAAAATCAACGCCAAAAACAAACCTGTTTTTAAACGGAATCATCCTCGCCGCGCAAAAAAACGGTTACAGCATTCTTTTATATGACAGCGCAGAGAGTACTTCTGTTGAATTAAAAAATATCACATCTTTATGCAAGAACAACGTTGATGGCGTCATCTGGGAGCCGGTCAGTCACCTGAGCCTGGAATACGAGCGTTATTTTAATGAGCAGGGCATCGAAACCTGCCGCATCAATGGACCCGATGATCCAGCCTCCTACTCCATTGATTTCGCGCAGATGGGATATGAAGCAGCTCAGATCCTGATCCGCCACGGCCATTCAAAACTGGGATGTCTCACCAAACAGGGCAGCGCCCGTTCCGCCATGGTCTTTGACGGTTTTAAAAAATGTCTGTTTGATCATGGCATCCCGTTTTACGACACGATGAATCTTCCTGTGGAAAAAGATGACTGGTATAATGCCATGCTGTCCCACACTCCAACCGGAATTGTCAGTACTCACTACGCCTCCTCTCTGATTCTGATGAAGCAGCTGGCAAAAATCCAGTTTCTGGTTCCCTACGATTTATCGCTCATAAGCCTCCGGGATGATGTAAGAGAAAATCTGACCTTTCCTGAAATCTCCAGCATCAAGATACCCTACTATGAATTTGGTTCCTTTGTCTGCGAACGCCTCATTGAGAAATGTGAAAAGAAAGGACCGTCCGCTGCCGTATTTTCCACCGCCTATCCATTGGAAAACACCAGCAGTATCGATGTTCCATTTTCTTCCCATGCAAAGAAAATCATCGTCGTAGGCAGCATCAATATCGATGTTACTCTGAATGTAGATGAACTGCCCCAGCCAGGAAGAACAGTCAGCACAAGCAAGCACTCCGTAATACCGGGAGGGAAGGGGGCCAATCAGGCTGTTGGGGCTGCAAAGCTCGGCAATGAAGTATCCCTCATAGGAAAGGTTGGTAATGATTACGACTCCACCATCGTCTACGCATGCATGGAGGAAAATCATGTGGATGTACAGGGTATCCGCCGTGATCCCCATTCAGAAACGGGCAAGGCCTACATTCATGTACAGAATGACGGCGAAAGTATGATCACCATCCTGACCGGAGCAAACCAGCACCTGATGCCATCCGATATCACTCCCTATGGCAAACTTTTTGAAAACGCCGGTTACTGTCTTCTTCAGACAGAAGTTCCTGAAGAAGCCATAAAAACGGCTGCTCTCCTGGCCCGCAGCCATGGTGTCTGCAACATTTTAAAACCGGCTGCCATGAACCGCATCAGTGATTCCCTTATGGAACTCATTGATATTTTCGTTCCAAACAGGAAAGAAGCCGAACTCCTCTGTCCTGGAGTTCCAGGTATTGAGGGAAAAGCTGAGGCTTTCTTAAAAAAAGGAGCGAAGACCGTTATCATTACCCTGGGGCATTCCGGCTCCTACATCAAGGCCCCTGAATTTACAGGTTATCTTCCGGCTGCGGATTTTACGCCGGTTGACACAACCGGTGCGGCAGACGCTTTCATTGCAGCTCTTGCCGTCTATCTGTCTTCCGGACATACGATTGCAAAAGCGGCCAAGATCGCTACCTACGCAGCTGGTTTCTGTGTGTCACGGCAGGGTGTTATTCCGGCGCTTATTGACCGTAATTCGCTGGAAACCTATATCAAACGGATAGAACCGGATATTCTTTAGCCTATACCTCCCGGCAAACCCAAAAAGGAATGAACAAAGCTGTCTTGGCACCCTGTTCATTCCTTTTCAAACATGTTCAAATAATACGTTTTATAATTTACTCTTCCACTGCCTCATATGTCTCCGCAATCCGACTCTCATCCCCCACGATATCAAGCGGCTCCATCGGCCTGCGTACATTCTTATACTCCGCCATAGTGAGATCCTGGGCGCAGTTTCCCGGTGTCAGAGCCATGATATATTCTTTCAGCACCTCGTAGAATTCAGGCGTCAAATACCCCTGTTTCACCACGGTAATCCGGTAATCATATGCGCTTAGTCCGTACGAATTCAACACGGCCTCCGAGGTGATCGGTCCGCGTTCGGCCAGGATCAGCACGGTTACCGCATCTGTTTTCACGACTGCCGCCGTCGCTTTTCCTCCCTGACGGAATACCTCCACCAGCTCGGCGTCTGGAAGCACCGTTCTCACGCTTCCCGCCGGATCGATCGTGCCGCCCAGGCTTATATCAAACCGGTCCCCCTTCTCCTTTGCGGCGCAGAACGCCACAGCGGGGCCGTCGATAAAATGGGCAACAAGAACTCCTTTAATCCCCTGTTTCAAAATTAAATCCAGCATATAAGCGTTATCACCGGCTGCTCCAGCCGTCACATTATCTGCAGAATCGGACAGAAACGCCGGATAATGATTGCACCGGTCCAGAGTTATAAGCGCCTCCAGCGGTTCCATGGCAGTTCCCTGGAATTTAAATTCCTTTCTCCTGTTCCAGATCTTCCTGCCCAGTTTTACAGCCGCTTTGATTCCCGGCTTTTTGTCCCCCACACCAGATATCACGATGGAGGAGCCTCCCTGTGCACAGTCCACCCAGGGCATTCCGGCAAAATAGGAGGCACACCAGACCCCCGGAACTTTCTCCAGTTCCGCTACCATGGCGATTACTTCTTTTCCAAAACCGGATTCCGTCATCATATTTTCCCCCGGCATCATAAATGGAAGCCGGATAAGCTCCGTCCATGGTTCCTTTTTCTCCTCGATCGCTTTCATCAGCAGTTCTGCCGCCCGTATACTGGTTTCCTCAATGTCGATGTGGGGCGCAGTCCTGTATCCATAGATAATGTTGGACAATCTCGCAAGCGTATACGTATTATTTGCGTGAAGATCCAGCGCCAGCGCAATGGGAACTCTGGGCCCCACCCGTTCCCGCAGCATGCTGATCAGAAACGTGTCTCCGCTTCCGATGAATTCCACCTCCAGGGCTCCATGGGAAGGAAAAAAGATACCGCTCACCGATCCATCCAGAGGAAGCTTTTCCAGAATCTCTCCTGCCATTCTCCGGAAATCCTCCAGTTTTAGTATCCCCCCCGGCCAGGCACTGGCACAGAGTCCTGGAATCACCTCATAACCTGCGGCTTCCAGTTCTCTGACTCCAGGCGTCTCCAAAAGCAGCTCCTCCCCTTTCAGATATGTAAAAAAATCTTTTTGTTCAGACATCAGCGGAGAAAAGGAATTACTTTCCTGATAGATACCTGCTACGAATATTTTCTTTTTCATCTTACTATATTTCCTTTGCACTTTGTTTCATTTCGTTTATAATAAATAATACTATAACTTCTTACTCAGCTGAATTTTACAGGAGAAAAATCATGGGAAATGATAAAGCATACAACAAACCTGTCTACAATGAACTGATACGGGTTTCCAACTTATACTATTCCAACTGCAGCTTATCAGACTTACTGGATTATCTGGCAGGTATCTCCGGCTTTACATTTGTCCTGACTGACACCGGTTTTCATCCGGTCGCAGCCAGGCTGGTCTTCGGCAGCCAGAAGAATACCTTCGCCGCATCAGATCATGCTTTTGGAGAGATTCCCCCCGAAGAGATCTCACTGTCTTCTCCCGCCTCCGAATCGGAATCCGGTACCGCCGTATTTTGCATCAGAGAAGAGACTGTAGTCTGTAAAATACTTCCACTTCCCAACTACAGCTATTATCTCTGTATCGACGGCAAAATCAGTCTGACTGACAGCCGTTTTCTGGCCATTGTGGAGAATGCGCTTCCATTTCTCGCCCTGACACTGGATAAGGAGAAAGCATTTACAGCAGCAGGATTTTCCAATGATTTTTTTGCGCCTTTTCTTCAGGTCCTTCACAGCACCAGTTCCAAGACTCCGGACGAAATCAGAAATATCTGCAACATCTACAACTTTAATCCTGACTTAAAGCGGGTCTGTATGACACTCCAGCTCCAGAACGCCGGTGAAGATAAGGAAGAGCTCCGGGAACTCATTGCCAGACTCCGCAATTTACTGAATGCAGACAAATATTTTCTGATCTACAGCCACAACTTTGTCAGCGTCTTTCTGCTCTATCCTTTGGCTGATCAGGATCTCGACATTATAACGAAGAGCTATGTACTCTCCACCAGTCTCTTTAAGGAACTGGAATCCCGTTTTTCCTTGAGGATTGGAATCAGCAGCGCCCATTTTGGTGTGGAAACCATCGCGGTATCCTTCGAGGAGAGCTTTAAATCCATTAAGGTGCAGAAACAGCTGAATCTGCCAGGCAGTGCCTCCTCCTATTTCGAGCAAAGCATTTACCATATTTTAAATATACCGGAGCTTAAGGATTTCCGGAAGCTGAGCCGCGACATCATATCTCCCCTGATCGAATACGATGCCGCAAATGATACGAATTTTTTCGAAACGCTTCAGCAGTATTTCCACAACTCCTTTAATATCCAGAAGACCGCAAAGGCCCTGTATATCCACAGGAATACTCTCAGCTACCGGCTTCAGCACATTAAGGAGCTGCTGAAATTTGATTTTGACTTTGAGCATAACACTGATGCCCTTTTTACCCTGTACCTGTGTATCTGTGTCTATCAGCTCGGATATCACAAGGATTTCACCTCCTGAATTCCGGACTGCCCGCTTCACGGATCCGGACACAGATGTTTATCCCTTAACGCCCGAGCTCATGCTTCCTTCTACGAAGTATTTCTGAAGGAAGAAGAACAGAATTACCATGGGCAGTATTGCTATGGCGGAAGCCGCCATCAACAGTGCCCAATCCACACCGTAGGTATTGGTAAACTGGCTGAGTCCCAGTGAAATCGTCCATTTCGAGGATTTCGTCAAATAGATCAGCGGACCCATGAAATCCGTCCAGGACCAGACGAAGAACAAAGTGCCTTCGGCACTCTCAACTCCCCTGCCCCTCACTCATGAGGGGTTTTGGGGTTTTCCTTTGTCACTTTTTGTTGTAAAATATTCTTATGTATAAAAAGAACATTCTTCAAACTATTTTCAGTGACCACTTTGAGTACATCCAGTATGCTCTTCGTCCTGGCAAAAATGTTATGGATAACATCAAACGTATGATCCATTGCCACGATCCTTCTTATGGACAAGCTGTCTACGGCTGTCCCCATTGTGGTAAACTTAAATCTGTACCTTTTTCCTGCAAAAGCCGTTTCTGTCCATCTTGTGGTAACATGTATAATCAGAAACGGGCTTTTCGTATGTCCTGCAAGCTCATTTCCTGTAACCACAGACACTGTGTCTTTACGATTCCAGAGGAACTTCGCATATACTTTCTTAAGGACCATTCTCTTTTGAATTGTCTTTTTCATGCCGTCCGAGATGTCGTCCTCCGTATGTTTTCTAAACTTAATAAAACTGAAAACTTTACTCCCGGGTTTATTTGTGTCCTTCACTCTTTTGGTAGAGACCTCAAATGGAATCCTCATATCCATGCGCTCATTTCCGAGGGCGGGGCCGGTAATTTTACCTCCTGGCGTCCAAACAAACATTTTGATTTCAGATTTTTACGCTTTGCTTTCCGTAAGGTTCTTTTAGAAAAACTTGCGCATAAACTCGGTTCTTCTTTCCTTAAACTTAAAAATCAGATTTATAAGGATCACCCGGATGGTTTTTATGTCCGTGCCAAACCCAATCTCTGCTCTCCTGATATCACCATTAAGTATATCAGCCGATATCTCGGACGACCGGTTATTGCTGCCTCCAGAATTGATTCTTACGATGGTGACTCCGTGACGTTTCATTACACCAGGCATGAGGATCACAAGACGGTTACAGAATGCCTCCCCGTCATTGATTTTATAAAACGCCTGATTATTCATATCCCTGACAAGCACTTCAAAATGGTTCGTTACTACGGTATTTATGCAAAACATCATAAACAGGAAAAAAATCTTCGGCAATGTTTATCCCCTCAGAAACAACGCTATCTTTCCAGTCTTCTGGATTGGCGTAACTCGATTATTCTGACGTTTGGATATGACCCACTCAAATGTCCGAAGTGTGGCACTTCTATGTTGGTTTTAGAAGTTTACTACAAAAAAACTGCGCTGTTTGAACGATTCCGAAAGGTAATGGGTTATGGATAGTTCCATGCCCCTTATTCTTTCTTTGCCGTCAGACAGCGCAGTCTAAACCAAAACAAAAAACTACATAATCAACGTCGTGGCGAATCACTACATTCGCTCTTTTGTTATGTGATTTTTTATTTCAAGTCCATTATACACTATCTTGGCCGATTTGCGAAGTTTCCTAGAAAGTAAAAAAAAGACTGAACCGCAAGTAACACCGCTAAAAACAGCGAGCCACCACGCTTCAGTCTTTTAAAAAAGCTATCGTGTCGTATCATATTTTTCCTCATTTCCAAAAAACCGGCACAGACTAACATTGCTGTGCCGGTTTGACTTAGGCTATTTAATTCATATCAGGATTATACAACTGCGCTTTGCAGTTTGGACAAGGGTGGCAAACCTCCCTTAATCCGAATACATTTCTGTAATCGCAGAACGGACATTTGAGTTCCACTACATCCAGATAAAAACACGCATCCGTTCTCGTTGAAGATACATCAATGCTTTTTGCCTGACCATCTATATATACGGCATTCCACATGTGCACGTAATCCTCCCGAAGCGCGCACTTAAGCCCTACTGCATTAGCCAAAAGTTTATAGGCCCTGGCAAACCCAACACACTTGCCAGTCCCATTCACCAGAATGCTGTAGACCTCATCATCTGCCTGTGTATATTTTCCCCGGTTGTAGGTCGCACGTAATGTAATCTCATCATAAATCCTGGTCGCCTTTTCATAATCACTGGCGCCATAGTCAAAACCAGTCAGAAACCTGCACACCTCCTCATAAACTACCTGGTTCTTTTCTGACAGCTCCGATGCAGGGATAATTCCCCTGACCGCAGCCAATACCCGTGTGTCATTCACCCACGCATAGTCCGTATCTTCATCAAAGATATATACCTGCCATTCTGGATCGTAATAATAAGGCCGGTTATCATACGGGGTTCGGACATAGCCGCCAAGCGACTGCTGTTCGGTCACCCAACTGCCGTCTGCTGCCACTAGGTATCCGTCTGGTGTAGTAGTATTTACAGCCATAATTCCATTCTGATTCAGATAATACGATGTTCCATTCTCTGTTATCCATTCCGCCCTCGCATAATTTCCATCATCTTTCTGGTATTGACAGCCGGTTGAAGTATTCTTCCATGTTCCTGCATACGCCGACATCGGGTTTAGGGTAACTGCCAGGAATATGATTGCCAGCTTCCAACCTGTACTTTTTCTCATTATAAGCACCTCCTTCTATCCATAGCATACAAAGTCTCTGGAATCTATGTCGAGGGCACTTCTGAATTTTTTTTAAGGAATTACCTCAAAGGCATCCCTTCCAGCGCCCAATAACTTCATAAAATGGCTACAAAAGAAAAGGCATGAAAATACTCTCTCCATGCCTTTCCTTCCATATACAATTTTACCAACTACTCTACCCAAGCCCCGGACGCATCTACCCGGTATCCGTCTGGCGTCTGGCGGTTCATAAATAAAGCACCCTTGGTTCCGTCTGATGTGGGGTTAAAATAGTACCACACTCCGTCAATCAGGTTCCAGCCGGTATACATACGTCCTCTGGTCCCGTCTGAAACGGCATGGAGGTAATAGCGGTTCCCGTCTGTATCTGTAAACCATCCGGTCTGCATATATCCTTTCTCATCAAAATGGTACCACTCACTTGTCCCATTATAAGTAAGCAGCTGCCAGCAGGCAGCCGGATAGCTTCCATCTTTATTCTGATACCACCAGCCGGTACTATCCTGAATCCAGGTTCCAGCACTGTCAAAGTTTGGACTCATAGCACTTCCTATGACAGAACGGCTGGAACCGCCACCACCACCGGAGGAACTTCCACCCGATGAACCGCTTGATGGCCGCTGTGTCTGATCTGTTGTTTTAAATGCTACAACGACTTTGCACTCTGCGGACTTCTGCCCATCCAAGGTAAGCACCTGAATACTGGTTTCCATTGTTCCCGCCGCCGTGGATACATAATACTTGTCTCTTGCAAGATTATCTGCATCGACCTTCTCAAGGGCTTTTATCCATGCTGCCTCCGGCAAAACTGTCACCAGACCATTACCTGATACGGATACCACTGCTTCATTCACCGAGTTCCAGCTTACCTCCTTATTCTCCGCCTCTTCTGGCATCACGAAAGCAGTAAGCTGCTGGGCATCCGTCACCTGATAGGAAACAGACGGGTTGGCCCGGCTGCCGGTCATCACCTTCTCTATGCTGAACTTAAGTTCGCTTTTATCTAAGGCTACCGATGCTACATGTGCTATGGTCTGGTCATCGGTACGGAAGGAAAGATTCACTGCACATACCGACTGTTTTCCTCCATCTTCCGTTGTAACCGTCACATAATTGGAACGGGTACCAGACGCTTCCTTTTTTGCGTAAGGGTGCTCTTTATTTCTCTCTTCTTCTGCCCTGATTAAATCTAAAATCCACTTTGCATTCTCTTTGGCACTCACAATACCCTCTGAATCAATCCGGAGCATATCCGCATCACCTACAGACCATTTCACATTTTTGTTGTCCGCATATTCCGGAGTAATCGTTTCATAAAGACGCTTTGAAGGTGTGACGGAATAACGTTCTGTAGGATCCAAACGGTCCCCTTCTAATGTCCTGACAATCTCAAATGCCAGTTCAGACTGGTCGAGCTTAACATCTGATACCGGGACAACCGTATCGTCAGTAATCTTGAAATTCACCGTAACAAATGCACTGGAACGCTTCTGCCCGGCTTCTGTGGTTACCGTAACAGACGCATAGTTGGTTCCCTCTGTTGTTATCTTTTTGGACGGATATAATTCCTGATTGGCCACACCGGCTTGTATCAGCTCCTGAATCCACTTTGCCGACTGGTTGACCGATACCTCCCCATTTTCTGTAACATGGATGACATCGGTAGATGAGCCATCCGTATCTTTCACATTCCAAATGATGTTCTTGTTTGCCGCCGTATCCGGTATTACGGTAGCCGTCAGTTTCTGCGGATCAGTAACCTTCCAGCCTATCTGCGGATTCCAACGGGAACCGCTGCGTATCTGTTCTATCTCAAACGTCAGCTCCGTCTTATCCAGGATAACACCATTAGTCATTGCCCGGTATTTAGCAGACAGGGTAATGTTTCCTTCCGGCATGGTAAAGGAGGTTTCAGCCCCATTGGTATGTATGATTTCCTCTTTGTCAAAATCGTCGGTTGTCCAGGACAGGGAATCCGGCACCAATTCATAATATACAGGGGGCTCTGACTCCGTTTCATTTAAAGGACTTGTATACACCAGGACTTTGGCTCCCTTCGCTACGGCTCCCGGGTTTGCCCAGTTGATTTCTTTTGCAAAATTATTCTGGGATTCCAGCACAGAGAGTGTACCATGGTCCACAGCCGGAATTGTAATCAAATACCCCCTGACCGGATCTCCCGTCTTACTGGGAGCATAGTGATGGATATTCTCTTTTCCAATTTCCAAAACTCCCGTTTCCAGTTCCTCATAAAAATAACGGTTTGTCTGCTTTATAAAACTTCCCATCTGGTAAAGGGAAAAATCCCGCTGGTTGGAATAATATGCCCCGATGTGATGTTCCAGCCGAATTTGCGGTGTTAATTTATTTCCAAAGGGATTTAATGAGTACTTGTCCTCACTATCCGTATAGAGATAGGCGAGGTCATCTCCTAAATCAATGGTCCCACCTTCAATATATCCCACAAAGAGTCCCGCTGTCTTTAATGTCGATGAAGTAGATGCTCCAATGGTCCCTGCAAACCGGCCATTCTTAAGCTGGCCGCTCTGCATCCTTCCCACCAGACCACCGATATAATCCGCTGACGTGCTGCCAACCTTACCTTCCACATATGTATTATATATTTCCGTTTCGTAGATATTTCCTGCAATTCCGCCTACATATCCTTCTGAGTAAAGAGCGCTGTAGCTATCTGTGGTATCACTGGTGCAGTCACTCATAAAGGAGGATTGGGCAGAGCCGCAGATTCCTCCAGCGTAAGCATCATTTACGCCGTCTGCATCGGTTCCCCCCAAGACTCCAGCTGTATTGGTACACTCCAAAATCACGCTGTCATATGCTTCCCCAACAATCCCACCGATGACACCTACGCCACGCACCTGTCCTCTGGAGCTGCAATTACTTATGGTGCTGTCGTTCGTCTCTCCAACCAGAAGTGCCGCCTTACTGTGAGCATTCACCTGTCCGTCCACCGTCAGATTTTCAATCACCGCTCCATGGACACTGCCGAACAGCCCGGCATAATCCTGAGTCGTATCACTGATTTTCAGGTTATACACGCGGTATCCCTGTCCGTTAAAATTCCCCTTAAATGGTTTCGGTTCGCTGTCCCCGGCTTCTGTAAAATATCCAATCGGCAGCCAGGAGGCAGTATCGCTTAAGGATATGTCCCGTGTCAAAGCAAAATAGTACCCCTCATAACCGTCCACTTCCTCATTAGCAACATGATACGCCAGGAGTTTTAAATCCTTATCCGAGTTAATCTCGTAAGGTTCTTCCTCGGTTCCCTCTCCATCAAAATGGTCACTCATTTCCATACCGCCCCAAATATTCAAGGCACCTTTGTAAAACATGGCATTGGAAGGAGTAGCATTGGAAGGAGTAGCCGGAATCAGCTCATCTTTATCTGTAATGACTTCTGCTGCCCCTGCCTCTGGTTCCTTGGTTTTGATTTCCTCCGTTCCTGCCTCGTTTTCCTCTTCCTCCGCTTTTGCTTCTGTTTTGTCCTCTAAATCTGAAGTTCCTGCATCCTGGTCCGCCTTCTGGTCAGTCTGGGTGATACCTGCTTGCGCCATTTCCCCTTCTGCGCTGTCTTTTTCTTTCTCCCGCCTAGCTTCTGACGGACTGGCCATTGGAGCTGTACCGGCTTCTTCTACCGCCTCGTTAACGGCCTCCTTTGCATAAACGGTAGCGATACCGTTTGGATATGATACAGAAAGAACTGGAGTTAACCCCATCGCTGCAATCAAGGTCCATGCAGATAGAACTGCCTGCCCCTTCTTCATCTTTTTCTTCATCTTGTTCTCCTTTTTCTCAGAAAATTCCCTATGTGCAAATTTTTATTCCTGAACTACCACAAACGCCGGACGGATACCGATTTTCTTATTGGTTACATCCTCCGGTGCCACCCGGCCGTCATAGGTAACAGCATAACCCTTCGTTCCGTCGCCGGCCGCAGGTGTACGCAGCCAATAGCCCGTCGTGAAGGTTCCTGCATTTATAAAATTATTCTCTTCTGCACCACCAAGCCTCCATAAGATATCCGGATACCGGAGCGCTTCTTCCAATGAAAGGCAGAATATCTGGTCCGTGACTTTAATTCCCGGGCGGCTGCGCTTTGTAAAGCTCCGGGCTGAAATCTGGTAATTATTACTTTTTCCCGCATAGGTAAACGGGCAGGTTGTAACCGTTTCCGCAAGATTTTCCCTATCCTCCAATTCCTGGTTTAGCCATGCCCTTAAATCAGACGCTTCCCAGGCATTTGCCCTCCCGTCAAAAAGGCTTTCGCTTCCACCAATAATGGTGTCACAGAGAAACAGCGCTCCATTCCGGTTACTTCCGGCATCACAGTAATCTGGATCAATACAGCGGAAGGTATATGATTTCCCGGCAATTGACCGTTCCATCGTATCCCCGGTATACCAGATTCTGCCCTGTGTATTATCTGGTTCTCCCTTCTGTATGACAAAGGCCGGGCGGACCCCGGCTTCTGTTAATGATACCCGGCTGGAAGCAATGTGTCCGTTGTATTGCACCATATAGGCCTGGTTTGTCGTGTTCTCTCTAGGCGACCTGGTCCAGTAGTAGCGCATTCCTCTTTGCGGTGTCCAGATTTTTCTGGTAATCGCTTTGTAGGCAGGGTTCTTTACTTCATCAACAGACAGGCAGAAAACCCGGTCTGATATGGAATCCCCAGTCTCTGAAAGTTTTACGGGGAGCAGGTCCCCTGATACTGACAAGGTATCAGCAAACTGCTGGTTAAGCCATGTCCTGACATCCGAGTAGGTATAATCGTTATTGGAAGCCGCATAACGGACACACAGAGAGTAGGGAATGACCTCATCCGACACAAACAGATATCCACCCCGGTAATCCGTATCCAGACAGGTGAATCCCAATGTGCTGTATCCATCACCGAGGCCAGTCTCAACCTCCAGTGTATCTCCTGTCTCAAACCTCCCCTCCTCACCTCTGACTGTCTCCGCATGGGCTATAAAGCCAAATAGATAGCTGATAGCAGAACAGGTGGCAACCAAAACAAACAAGGCATGCCGCTTTTTCATTCTGATTCGCCAATTCATTCCTGCTCCTCCACCGTCACTGATAATGCAACACTTCGTTTCCTGTCATCCTCCCCTGGCTCAAAGTTCACTTTCTGCCCCTCCTTCAGCCGTTTAAAACCATCTCCATGGATTTCGGAATAATGGACAAAATAATCAATGTTGTCCTCATCTGTAATAAATCCAAATCCCTTCCGTACATCAAACCATTTCACAATTCCTTTCAGCATATCAAAACTCCTTTCATATTTGTGCAAAGAACAAAGTGCCTTCGGCACTCTCAACTCCCCTGCCCCTCACTCATGAGGGGTTTTGGGGTTTTCCTTTGTCACTTTTTGTTGTAAAATATTCTTATGTATAAAAAGAACATTCTTCAAACTATTTTCAGTGACCACTTTGAGTACATCCAGTATGCTCTTCGTCCTGGCAAAAATGTTATGGATAACATCAAACGTATGATCCATTGCCACGATCCTTCTTATGGACAAGCTGTCTACGGCTGTCCCCATTGTGGTAAACTTAAATCTGTACCTTTTTCCTGCAAAAGCCGTTTCTGTCCATCTTGTGGTAACATGTATAATCAGAAACGGGCTTTTCGTATGTCCTGCAAGCTCATTTCCTGTAACCACAGACACTGTGTCTTTACGATTCCAGAGGAACTTCGCATATACTTTCTTAAGGACCATTCTCTTTTGAATTGTCTTTTTCATGCCGTCCGAGATGTCGTCCTCCGTATGTTTTCTAAACTTAATAAAACTGAAAACTTTACTCCCGGGTTTATTTGTGTCCTTCACTCTTTTGGTAGAGACCTCAAATGGAATCCTCATATCCATGCGCTCATTTCCGAGGGCGGGGCCGGTAATTTTACCTCCTGGCGTCCAAACAAACATTTTGATTTCAGATTTTTACGCTTTGCTTTCCGTAAGGTTCTTTTAGAAAAACTTGCGCATAAACTCGGTTCTTCTTTCCTTAAACTTAAAAATCAGATTTATAAGGATCACCCGGATGGTTTTTATGTCCGTGCCAAACCCAATCTCTGCTCTCCTGATATCACCATTAAGTATATCAGCCGATATCTCGGACGACCGGTTATTGCTGCCTCCAGAATTGATTCTTACGATGGTGACTCCGTGACGTTTCATTACACCAGGCATGAGGATCACAAGACGGTTACAGAATGCCTCCCCGTCATTGATTTTATAAAACGCCTGATTATTCATATCCCTGACAAGCACTTCAAAATGGTTCGTTACTACGGTATTTATGCAAAACATCATAAACAGGAAAAAAATCTTCGGCAATGTTTATCCCCTCAGAAACAACGCTATCTTTCCAGTCTTCTGGATTGGCGTAACTCGATTATTCTGACGTTTGGATATGACCCACTCAAATGTCCGAAGTGTGGCACTTCTATGTTGGTTTTAGAAGTTTACTACAAAAAAACTGCGCTGTTTGAACGATTCCGAAAGGTAATGGGTTATGGATAGTTCCATGCCCCTTATTCTTTCTTTGCCGTCAGACAGCGCAGTCTAAACCAAAACAAAAAACTACATAATCAACGTCGTGGCGAATCACTACATTCGCTCTTTTGTTATGTGATTTTTTATTTCAAGTCCATTATACACTATCTTGGCCGATTTGCGAAGTTTCCTAGAAAGTAAAAAAGACAGCATCTGGTACTGTCTCAGGTACAAAATTCCTATTTTCTTTTAATAATTCTTGTGATAATCCCCTCTGCCACTTCCCGCTCATCGTTAATTCTGGTTACCAGAAAGCCGACCTCATCTCCCTGCCCCGGAAGGCTGGCTGTATTACAGGAATGTGCCACCGCATTGACCCTGCAGTCCAGTTGGATAAAATAGGTGCCCTTAAATACATCTGTTATTTTTCCTACATATTTTCCCTGGCGGCGCAGGCGCATTAAATTTTCCTTGTTGACATTGGTCTTTGCCTCTTTGGCACTTACCTCTACCTTCAGATTCTCAATCGAATCTCCGGATATCTTCTTCATCATCACGCTGACAACATCCCCGATGGAGAATTTCTCATTGGCATCTGCCATCCATTCCCAGGACATATCCCTCGCTTTTAAGGAGCATTCCACGCCAAAGACCTCTAACCGGACCGCTTTCTGTGCCACGGCAATAACTCGCGCTTCCACAACACGGCCAGGCACAATCATAGGGGGGCCCTCCTGTTGTCCCAGGTAAAACTGCTGGCGTTTACGAAGCATTGCCTCTTTTCTGGACGCAACCACGCTCCTTGACTTTTCCTCCATCTCCCGGATTATAAAATCCAGTTCTGCGCCCAGCATGTTGTTAGCAAGACGGGTCTGGCGGTTTAACGTATTGGAATTTTCTCTTCCGTCTCCCTCCAAGTTAATCATCATTTCTTCCATGGGGATTAATACACGGTAATCTTTATAGTAGACGACTGCTACTACCCATCCGCCATCCAGGCGCTCGATACCACTTAATCCTCCAGACAGGATTTTCTTTGTGCGGTAGGCATTCACCATCTCATGCCAGGTTATATCCCCGCTCTCCTGCCTTGCCGCTGCTCCGGAAGCATCTACGGTAAGGATTCCCATTGGCTGGACATGTACACGCTTTTCCCTCTCCTGCACCTCCTCTGCCAGACGACCTTCACTGTCTTCCCTCATGCATATACCACCTTTCTTGTTTTTTGAGTCAGAAAAAGCAGCCGGCGAACCAGCTGCTTTCTCTATCCAGATTTTCAAATCCGATGATATCATTATAAAAGATTGAAAATCGCATGTCAATTCATGTCAGGACGCAAATCAGTCTCTTTTTGGTCCTTTTTCGGTGACATCAATCAAAAACTTATCAATGCAGTTTAGAAAGGGTTTGGACAGTTCCTGATATAAATCCTCCTGTCCCTCCAACGTCAGATGGACAATATTTACATTTCTTGTAATCATTCGCATTTAAATGCAGCATTCTATCATCCCTTCCTCCTTGTTATCATTCCCAGTTACTACCTTTATTTATATGTTCTGCTGAATACGGCTCCAACTCGCATACAACTCGTGCTATTCATACATACTATTCCAGACACTTTCTTTTTTAATTCATTGTTTTATTTATCATATGACTTCACATTCTTTTCACTTTTTATGATATACTTCATAAACAGAAACATGTGAAACAAACCATTTTCATATTCTTAAAATTCAGTCAATATTAACCCGGAGGATATTAATATGAAATCAATTTTTGAGTCTGCAAAACAGCTAACCCCAGAACTTATATCAATCAGAAGAACATTACATCAATATCCTGAAATAGGTTCTATCTTACCACGAACCCAATCATTTGTTTTTAGTAAATTGGAAGAGTATGGATATTGTCCTCAGAAAATATGCGAAAGTGCTGTTATTGCCACTATATCTGGTAAGCAGCCCGGCAAAACAATCCTTCTTCGCGCTGATATGGATGCTCTTCCGATTAAAGAAGCTGCTCCCGTTCCATTTGCCTCTGAAAATGGCTATATGCATGCATGTGGACACGATATGCACACAACTATGCTTCTGGGCGCAGCTAAATTATTAAAACAATACCAGCAGGATCTGGTTGGAACCGTCAAACTGATATTTCAACCTGACGAAGAGGGATTCACCGGAGCAAAGGCATTGCTTAAGGCCGGTGTTTTGGAAAATCCCCATGTAGATGCAGGCATTGCTTTCCATGTTGTTTCCGGCATTCCATCTGGAACAGTTATGTGTGGTTCAGGCACCTGCATGGCTGGGTGTACTTTATTTCAGATCCATATAAAAGGTACTGGCTGCCATGGTGCAATGCCGGAAACCGGAGTTGACCCCATCAATATTGCGGCCCATGTTTATCTGTCTCTCCAGGAAATCATTGCAAGAGAAATTGCTCCCACCCAACCTGCCGCACTTACCGTTGGCAGGTTTTCTGCCGGCGAAGCTCCAAATATCATCCCTGAAGATGTGATTCTGGAGGGAACCATCCGTGCAATGGATTGCAAGATATCCAAATATATCTTTGACAGAATTGAAGAAATCTCCATTCAGACAGCTTCTCTCTTTCGCGGACAAGCTTGTGTGAAAGAAATTGCTTCCGCACCACCGCTGCAAAATGACAGTGAAATGGTCAAGGAGCTTGCCAGCTACATGAAGGAATGCTATGAGCCTTATAAAATAGAATTGTTTACACAAGGCGGTATGGGGTCAGAGGATTTCGCCTCTTATACTTATGAGCGGCCATGCTGCTATATGTTAATAGGCGCCGGAACCCCAGAGGAAAATCCGCTATTCGGCAAACCGATGCATAATGACCACGTTGTATTTAATGAGGAGATTCTTTCCCTAGGCAGTGCACTTTACGCATCAAATGCCATAAACTGGCTGCGAAACCATAGCCAATAACTTTTTCTTTGTTTACTGAATATACTAATAAAAAAGGTTATTCATATGCGTACAAAACGATATACCGTTGTCATTGCGGGACTAATACCGGAAATTGCCACTCAGAACATCCTGGTTAAGATTTGGGGAAAGGCCGCCAAAAAAGTATACGCGAGTACAGGCATATATGTAAATGCATGGTTAAGCGAATCTTATTTCCTTTGTGGGGATAAACGAGGACCTGATTTGGATGGTTTGACCGCTAACTTTATAATTATATGGAATCCTGTCGAAGTGGAAAGTTATGAAAAATTCCATGAAGCGTTCACACAGGTTGTAAACGGTGTAAGGGACATATTGGGCAATCCATATGTGTGGATTACGATAGATGACATAGAGTTCTACTATTTTGTAAAATGCTGAAAGCTAGGAGCCGCCTTTGGGCGGCTTTCCTAGTCCCCAAAGCGCTGACTCATTAAGTTGTCTGCCGATTCAGACAGGCGTCCTGTTTGTATTGCACGTAAAATGAGCGTGTAAAGCTAAGTTTTAGAGGCACAAAGATAATTCTTCTTAGTGCTTGTCTAGTCTTTATTATGGTCCTGACTCCCCCTATTGCTATTAAGCTGCTTAAGGGACAAGTATCAGATACCCTTGAAATAAATGTAGCAGCATACATAAAGATAATTGCTATTAAAGGAAAAGGGAATACCCCTGCCTCTGCATGCTGTATTCCCTTACTCTCTGTCTCCTTAAAGACTCATAGTTACTGGTCCTCCTGTCGTTAACTGCGGATTAAGAAGGAAATTCAGTCTTATTTTTGCTCGTTTTCAGTCCCCTCAATAGAAAACTGTTCAATACAGGATACAAAGGTCTTAGAAAGTTCCTGATATAAGTCCTCTGAAAATATTCCTTTGATTCTGGACCTGCTTAACACCATGGGACGGTACATCAAAAACAGTTCCTCCCTTGCCCCCTTGTCTCCCTGCTTAGCCTTCATTAACAGTTCTTTAAAATTCATTGCGTATTTTCCATCCTTTCCTCATTTTTTTCTTCGCATAGTTGAAAACAGAGGCGGCCTTTTTATAGTCCATGCCCAAATGCCTGCCGATTTCTTGATATGTCAGCTGTCTAAAAACCTTCATAAACACTACAAGAATTTCCATATCTGTCAGAGCATCAAGCGCCGTTTCTCCTGACTCACCAATCTGGCTTTCCATATACTGACGAACTTCATCCGGTATCAGTGGAATCTGCTCCGTTTCTTCCCATAAAAATGGCTTACTGTCCGTTATATCACACAACGGTTCTGGAAGCAGCTTCTCTAACGGGCTTTCATGATTGCTTATTTTTATTTCACGGCATATGTAATCTCTCTTGGCACGTTTTAAAGCTGCTAATACATACCCCGTAAAACGGTATCTGATATTATCTTTCTTTTTCACTTTCATAGTCCCTCCGAATGTAGAATTATCTCTTTTCAGAAAGACTATGGTGGGCCACGGACCTTTGTCCTATATATTCCCCTGCTCATGAGGGTGTATACTGTTATTTTGAAAACAAAAGAGGAACAGCTTTGTACTGTTCCCCTTAAAAAGAATTGTTGATATTGGCTTTTTGCTATATCGCATTCTTTAAGTCTTTGGCTCTTTGCTACTCTTCCTTTCTCTAAGTTATATACCTTTATATTTAGGGATAATAGTTTATGTTTAATTTCCGGTTCTATATTAACTTAATAAAATAATGTCCATCATCCATAAAGAGGTAATGTACTTGAAGAGTCCAGACCATCAGCTAATTTATTGGTTTTTGATACGCTGCTTTTTCTACAACACCCGTAAGAAATACCGACAATTCTTAATTAATAGCATAGGCAAAGCCTACAAATCAATCCATAGAGGGATAGCAGTTGGTTTTGTCTCTCAAAGCCTTTCATAACGCCTCCAAAAACAGATTACCAGCCCGCTCTTTGATAAGCCAATTTTAGATAATCATCATAACATTTGAACTGCACACACGGTCTCATAATTCGCTCAGGCTTAATAAATTATCCTAATAGTCATCTGCTCACATTTTTTTAGTCAGTATACTATAGGATTTTCAACGAGGCTCTATCTGTTCAAATTCTCAAAGGAAATGAGACTCAAAGGAACTCCAGTACTCTATTATAATTCTCCTCCTCCCTAAGGACAGAATAGTTTCCACACAACAAAGCACCTGACTACCAGCAGCTAGAATCTTATCCTATCTAAAGTTACATTAGCCATGACTGATAGGATGTTCGCGGCTCTTGCAATTGGTAAACCGCCTCCACATTTAAGTCCGCATTTTCCGAGAATTGAATAGAACATTGTTAGTTCCACCACTTTCTGGACTGGCTTCTGATTTTTCGCTTCGAGATGATGATACCCAGAAGTTAACCTTCTCCTACATCAGGGTACCCAAGTGAACACATAGCTTACAGTAACTTTAACAGTTCTGTATGGATAAATCCATTTGTTCCCACCACACTGCTCCCCTTTTTCGGTTCAAGCGGTTTTCCTGTAAAATCAGTTACCTTGCCTCCTGCTTCCTGAATCATCAGCATGCCGGCTGCATAGTCCCAGGGATTTAGATATATCTCGAAATAGCCTCCCTGTCTGCCGCAGGCGGTATATGCCAGTTCCAGAGCGGCAGAGCCAATCCTGCGGACATCCTGGCACTGACCGAACACCCTGCGGAACCGGGCAAAATTTTCATCGGCCACTTCTCTTTTTGCTGTTCCCAGCCCAATCATTGTGTCGGATAGTTTTTCTGCATTTGATACATGTATGGGCTGCCCATTTAGAAAGCTGCCCTTTCCCTTAATTGCAGAAAACACTTCATCGCGGAAGGGATCGTATATAATTCCCATAATAATATCCCCCTGGCGGCAAAGGGCTAAAGATACAACGCTGTGCTGATAGTCGTGCATAAGGTTTGTCGTCCCGTCAACAGGGTCTAAAATCCAAAAGCTATCCGCTTTTATTTCCTGCAATCCGGTTTCTTCTCCAAGGAATTGAATATCCGGCGCAAGGGCAAACAGTTCCTTTTTTAAGAAATTCTGTACGGCAATATCTACCTGCGTTACATAATCTGCAAGACCTTTCTCTTTTACATGAGCGGCCATTTCACGGTTTTTAATTAGCCCTTGCGTTTTTGTTACTAAACTGATAATTTTCTGAATATCCATATGCGTTTCCTCCATAGGCATCAAATACCTGGTTGCAAAATAGAGATTTGCAAACCATGCTTATTAATTTAAAGGGTTAAGAAAATAAGGTTTGAAAGAACACGACAAACATGAATTGACAAAGCTTAACATTATACCTTGAGAACCAGCCGAACTAGGCCAATAATTAGCAAATGAATCGGATAAAAGGCATAGAATAACCAACGTGGAACCTTCAGGTTTGTATGGGTACAGGGGAAGATAAACAAAGCGGCAAAGGCCATTGCAAAAGTCCAATCAAATGTAAGACCACCCAAGGTGAGATTCCGAAAATCACCGGGGCGGGCGAAAAGCGCTGGCAGAACTGTAAACAGCAGATAGAACATGGCCCCTACTACCGGATTGTTGCGGCAAAGATAGAACACCAGCATCAAAAAAATTCCGTTGCTGGAGTAGTCGAAGTTCCACCATGAAATCACAAAAAAGGTCAGTGCGAACAGCCACCATTTGCGTTCTTTCCATCCATACATCGCCAAAAGGCTTAGAAACAAAGTAAAGAAGATATTCCAGTTAGTAAACTGCGACCAAAAGTCATACGGATGAAAGGCAAAGATATAACAGGGTTGAGAAATCAGTGCAAATATTCCCAAACGGAATAAATATTTCTTGATATCATGAGTATATAGCAGGCCCACTGTCATGCAATAACAGAAAATCGGAAACGCCAGCCGTCCGATCCAACGCAGCACCCTTACCTCCGGGAAAAAGACGCTGCCGATGTGGTCGATGAGCATTGAAACAATGGCGATTAGTTTGAGAAAATCAGTATCCAGATTCGTTTGCAGTCGGGCCTTATTATCTGAAAACGTGGGTGGGGTAAGCAATAGCTCCTTCACCCGCATTAAATTTTGTGTTGTTTTCATATGGTTTCTGTCCTTTTGTTTTCATATTCATTGCAGATAAATCAATTCAAATTTTTCAGTTCAACAAACTGGAAGTTATTATTCTGACAAATTACTTTCTCCACTCCACTACATCATCAATCTTCTTGCGTGGCCTTTCTTTAGGAAATTCATTTGGATATGCAAAACTGGTGTAGTGGTTAAATAACGATCACACCGAAGAATAGCGTTATAAAATGGTATCGTCCTGTCTAACATTTAATTTTACTCTCCTCAAAATTTCAATTTATTTATATGCCCGCTGCACATTAGCTATTTAGAAGTTTTGTTAAATCCTCAATGGATACGTCCATTTTTGCAGAGACTTCTTCCATAGTCATTCCAGAAGCAAGGAACCGCTTTACTACCATCTGCATATCCTCTCCAACCTCTATGAGATGCTCGTCCAAATCGTAGAACCGGATTACACGTTGTCCCCAGCTATGCTCAATGACTTCTCCCAAATATTCGATGTCCGAGTATGCTTTCAGCTTATTCAGGAAACCATCAAAATCCTGTTCCTCAAAGACGATCTCCGCATTGTTGGATTTCTTCAGTACCTTTTCCTTTGGTATACTTACCAGCCAGTCAAAATCCTGCTGTAATGCCAGACCGCAGGTAAAAGCGATATTCCTTCCGTAATCCTGATAGACTTCTACCCCGAACAGTTCCTCATAAAACTTTCTTGCGGCGCTGATGTCCGCTACCGATATTACTGTACATACATACTTCATATAAACGCTCCTCAATCTATAGCTGTTCTTTATTTCTGATAAAGCCTTTTGTATAGCACGCAACTAAATAAAATTATACTGCTTCCTTCTCTTTATAACCATACTGCCCAATCTCCATAGTCAAATGTACCGCTGCCGTGATGTAATTTACCATCTTCCCGTAACTGCCTGAACGCATTTCTCATTCTAATTAAAATCTCCGGCTGAATATCCAAACTATGATGCGCAGGAAAAACCTTTTTGACCGGAAGCTCCGAAATCTTTTCAAGAGAAGCAAGGTATGCGTCCGGGTCTGTTGACGGATAATAGGCAAATAAAGTGTCCTTGTAAACCAGGTCTCCGGTAAACAGATAACCTCTGTCTGATTCCCAGAAACACATATGCCCCGGAGCATGGCCCGGTGTATGCAATACCTGTATATTCCGTCCACCTAATTCAATGTTCTCTCCATCCTCCAGTACCTTTGTTGGCGTTCCCTGGAAAAACTCATAAAAGCCTGTATCGTAACCGTCTGGTAAATCGCAGCGGTCTGCCACCATCTCTCTGATTGTTTCTATTGTCAGAGGAAACTCACCGTTCAGCCAGCTCAATTCTTCCGCATGGGCATAAAAGTCCGGAAAAAACTTATGACCCCCAATATGATCCCAATGAATATGGGTGGCAACGGCCGTAACAGGCTTATTTGTCAGCTTCATTACTTCATCATAAATATTGCAGATTCCCAGACCCGTATCAATCAATAAGCTGCGGCTGGATCCATTTAACAGATAGCAATGCGTCTCCTCCCAATGCCGGTATTCGCTGATAATATATGTATCTTCATCAATCTGATCAATCGTGAACCATTTATCCATTTGCAAGCATACCTCCATAATTAATATCTGATTCCCTTTGCAGAACATCACTTATTTTTCTGCCAAAGGGCGTTTATTACTTTCACTCATTAATATTATTTACTCTTTTTCCGTCTCTTCCTCTACAGGGCGCCACGCCTCTCCAAATTTTATATCCCTGAATAGCGCGGCAAGACCTGTAATCTGCTTGAGACGCAAAATTTCATCTCTATCCATTCCCAAATGCTTTGAGATCCAGGCGTCTGATCGCCCAAACTCATGAAGTTCCTTTACGATGTTGCTCATCAGATCCACATCGTGAGTGCCTCGTGCCCTGTTATGGCGAACGGTGCTGGCCATACGTTTATCAATCGGTTTCTCAATGACAGAAACCGGCAGCAATCCCTGTTCTCTCTCGTAGATATCCGGATGATCCATCATCACCTGATACCGGTGGAAGCCGTCCACAATCAGATAAATATCCTGCGATTTTACATAATAGCATACGACCGGCATCGTATATCCGTCTTCTTTGATGCTCTCATAAAGCAGCCTCATTTCCGGCGGAGCAACCTTATTTGGATTGTAGTTATTGGGCCGTACCTTCTCTATTGGAACAGCTATCACATTATAAACTGGGCTTTTATACTTCATAATCGAATTCCTCTATACTTTTGTATTTACGGCGTATCATATCCAACCGTTTCTGTTGCTGCCGTGTCATCCCAAATCCCATGAAGCGGCAGATATGGTCATTTTTCAAAATGCAGTAACACATCCGCTTCCAACTGGGGATATCCTTTGTGGATTTGATATCGTCCGTGTGATCCGGTATGGGTCCCACAAATACAATCCGTGATTTTTGGTTCAATGTATAATTGGAAACACCGTTTCGTCTAATTTGATACCCCTTCTCCTGAAGCTCCTGAATTACAGACTCGTCCAACCCACCGCCTGTCCCATGCCAGAACTGGATAGAGGTATTGAATTTCTTAGCGTAGTTATTCCGCAGCCTTTTGGGCAGTGTATCCAATAAAAACTTCGTATAAGATTTCCATGTATGCCCCTCTGGCAAAGTAATATTCCGGTAGCCCATCGCTTTGCTCTTTCCATAAATGGAAGCGAAATTTGCGCCTTGTACACGCCCTACAAGCTTGCACCAAATCTCCGGGTCTATGACGCGGTATAGATTCAGGGCATCCTTCGCATAGTCATTAAACGGGGAGGCCACACGCATCTGCGAGGGCTTCAGTCCAGCCATATAATAGAGATCATACAGGCGGTTATAGTCATAACCAAATAAATAGGTGGCGTGCCATACATCATCCGTAGACCAGTCGTATAAAGGGGAGGCACACCAGACATCTTTAAACTGTTTGCTGATCCAGCAGGTATCCTTATAGCCATATTTTTTATTCAAAAACCCGCTGTACCGCTGTAAAGATTCATCTGCCCGATTTCCAAGCAGGCATACTGTTTTTCCGCCGTCATGGGCGTCCCGGTACCAGCGCCCGAATTGTTTTGCCAAATCTTCCTGGTGCATCCGGTAACGATATGTAGTCATTCTATTATTTTCCAGATTGATGACATATTCTTTTTGTGGCATCTCCCGGACCCAGAGTTCCTTCTTCGTATCATCCCATGGATACCAGTACATCTCATAGCTGCTTAATGCGGTTCTGGTGGCCATGGGCAAGCAGACCCAATAAAGCTCAACCTGATCCTGAATCCGTTCAAAGGTGCGTTCCACATACTCAGTCGTCACCGTATACTGTGCCTCAAAGTCCTGATGAAACACGCCAATGGCCCTTTCCGGATAATGCTGATTCCGATAATCCAGAACCAGATTGAGCAGCAAACCGCTGTCCTTGCCTCCGGAAAAAGAGACATAGATATGATCAAACTCCTCAAAGAGAAAATGCATCCGCGCTAAAAACGCATCATAAACATTCATATGCAGATACTCTCTTACCAAAAATACACCTCTCTTCTTCTGTCCTTTCCAAGAACCGGATACATTTCGATGAACTCACTTCGATTCTCAATTCCTCACTATCCATTAATGAACGATGTCTGTATCCAAATTCTCACTTTTTCTTTCGCAGTTTCAAGTCAATATTATTCTTTTCTGCTTCCGCCTTCAGCAACCAAGCAGTAAAAGCGCTTTTTCTTTGAGCGTCAGGTTTTCCAAATCGGATCTGTTCTCAATTTTTCCAAGTACCGCTCTCAGTTCATGAATCTTCAGAAGGTTTACTGCAACACAAAATAAGGTCTTTTTACGGCCATCATTATATCCTGCAAGAAGAGTGCCCAGTATTTCTACCTTTTCTTCCTGCTCTGCATTGTAAGCTTCAATCCCAATCTGCCGGGCCTTCTCTAAATCGCTCTTCTGGTTTCGATGTGAAATAAAAGAATCAAATTTGTCTATCTTCTCGTATTTTTCGCAGGGGTATTCATTGCATTGAAAGCAATACTCTATCCCATTATGTTCCATACTGCACCTTGCTATTTTACATGAGTGATTTTCCTCACCACAACCGAGACAATTTTTATTCAAATACATAGGGCAAAGCCCACAATTCAATCCACAGAGAGAAAATAATTTATTTTGTCGATGGAATCCTTTCATGCTGCCTCCCTAAACGGTTTACACACCTGTGTTTCCCTCTTTCCTTGTTTTTTATCATTGTAACATCTCCTGTGCTGCCAGGCAATTCCCTATAAAGAGAAATTACCTAATACAGACTGAATAAACGGCTGGGAAAAAAACATTACTACGCCAACCGTTACATATAAAAGATATAACTCACGTTCCTTGCAGCCAAGCCAGTTTAATTGTGGAAACCGATTAATAATCAATTTTCCTATTAAATATCCTATCATTGTACCTGCCACATTCGTTATCACATCATTTATATCGGTTGCGCGAAAGGTAAATATCTGCAGTATTTCAATACCCAGTGATGTCATCAGGCCCAAGCCCACTGTTTTCATCATACTTCTGTATTCGGGCCATAAGCATGGAACAAATATACCTAATGGGATAAAAAGCAAAACATTCAGATAGCTGTTCGTTATATCGGTCAACATCCCACGCAGAGGAATAAAGTTATGAGATAAAACGATTCTCATCCCTGCTATATTGGGAAATCCCACTAAAAAGCATATTGCAGCCAGATATAATGAAAAAAGTATATAGGCTGCCGTCTTTTTTATGTTATGAAATATAAATATATGATATAAAAAAAGAATCGGTATCAGTATCGCTGATGCAGCCGCAGTTTCTATCCCTGTTGAATATATTCTATACATAAACATCTCCATATGCACATCCTGTCTCTGTATTAAATAGAAGTATCTTTTCCGGCTTTAGCCGAATATATACCTCCTGCCCGGCCCGGCCTGAGAAATCCGCGCCTGTTACCATCGTCATATCCGGTATATCAGCCCCGGTGAGGAAAACTGCCGCTTCACGCCCGGTATTTTCTAAAATGCTGATTTTCATCCGCACTGCATGAGGATCGTCCGGTGCCGCCGGCACAATGTGTTCGGGACGGATACCTGCCTTAATGGGCCCCTGCAGTCCTCTTGCGTCCAGACCGCTTTTACCCATCGGAATACGGGCATTTCCCAGGGTCAGATAATGTTGTCCGTTATTTGAAATAAGCTCTGTGTCCCACACATTCATATTGGGTGAGCCTATGAACCCAGCAACAAACAGATTCGCCGGATTTCTATATATTTCCTGCGGTGTTCCAAATTGCTGTAAAACACCGCCGCTTATTACGGCGATGCGCGTCCCCATCGTCATTGCCTCCGTCTGATCATGGGTGACATATATGGTTGTTACCCCCAGCTCCCGTTGGAGCGTTATAATCTCCCGGCGCATTTCTGTGCGGAGCTTCGCATCGAGATTGGCTAACGGCTCATCCATGAGAAACAGTCCGGGTTTTCTTATCATGGCCCGCGCAAGGGCAACACGCTGGCGCTGGCCGCCGGACAAGGCCCCCGGTTTCCTTTCAAGCAGAGCATCCAGCTCCAGCTTTTGCGCCACTTCTGCTACCCTTTTCTCCCTTTCCGTTTTGCCGATATGCTGCATTTTAAGGGGAAAAGCAATATTATCTTTTACTTTCATATTGGGATAAAGGGCGTAATTTTGGAATACCATGGCAATATCGCGGTTCTTTGGCGGAACCTGGTTCACAGTCCTGCCGTCCATAATGACCTCGCCGCTGCTTATACTCTCAAGTCCTGCAATCATGCGCAGCAGCGTTGTCTTTCCGCAGCCGGAAGGGCCTACAAAAACTATAAATTCCCCTCTCTTTATTTCCATATCCATATCCTTAACAGCATGAACATCGCCTGGATACCATTTATTCACTTTGCTTATCTGCAGATCGCCTGCAAAATTCCTGTTTTCCATATATTAATCCCCTGTGTTAATCTTTCATTCCGGAAGATATAATGCCCTGCTCCAGATATTTCTGCCCGGACAGGAATATCAAAAGAGGAGGCATCAGTGTAATCAGTGATGCAATTAATGATACCCCGGCGTTATCCGCCGTGATGTTTGACATATATAATGACAGCGGCCAGAGCGCCTGGTTTTTTAAGAATGCCTGAGGCGCTTCTATTGCGTTCCAGTATTCCAAGAAGCCCAATACCACAGCCGAGAGAATGCCCGGCGCTCCCAGCGGAAGCCCAAATCGTAAAAAAGTCTGAAATGAGGAAGCCCCATCCACGGCTGCCGCCTCCATGACCGCCTCCGGTATGTCCATGAAAAAACGTGTCATGATGAATACCGGAAGTGTTGATGCCGCACCGGGCAGTATGACTGCCCACACGGTATCAATCAGGCCCAGTTTGTTCAGGACAAGATAGCTGGAAACCATGGTCACCTGAAATGGCATCAGCATCAGGACAATATACAAGGTATAGAGTATCTTTTTCCCGCGAAAATGAAACTTTGCAAATGCCCATGCCGCAGGTGCGCCCAAAAGGACATGGCCAAGTATGATTGGAAAAACCTGCCTGCAGGAATTCCAGAATACCGTAAAAAACTGGGGCGTATCCAATAATAGTTCCACATATGCCGCCAGAGTCGGATAACGCGCCATTACAGGCCATACAGCCGTTCCTCCCCTGCCCTCCAGGACAGGCGCAAGATTTTCAGACAGCTCTGCCCCTCCCATAAAGGTACCGGATATCAGCATCCAAAGAGGCAGCCATATAAAGACCGAAATCAATACAAGGGGCAAGCCAAGAAGCCATTTTTTCATATCCTATCTCCTCTGTTCATAATTTTTTGCAGCAGTAATATTAAAATAAATACCAGAATTGCCATCATCACAGCTCCGGCACACATTTTATCCACATCCAGATTGCCGTACCAGTTATTGAATAAGTGCTGAAGCATGTAAATACTGTCATCCGGATAACCTCCCGCAATCAGATAAGCCTCCCTGAACACCTTAAAGGAATTGAGCAGCGACAGCACGGTAATGGTAAATAATGTGGGCATTAGATTGGGGAGTGTAATCCTCACAAACCGCTGGAGGCTTCCGGCGCCGTCTATCTGAGCCGCCTCATATAATGCCGGATTTATGGCGCTGAGTCCTGACAGCCACAGCACCATATCATATCCGAAATTCTTCCACAGATAAGCAAACACCAACACGCCAAAGGCGGCCTTACTTCCAATCCAGTCAACCGGAACCAAACCCCAAAGTGCAGTAAATGCATTGAGAAGTCCATTTTTATGAAAAATCACACGCCACAAAAGAACAATCGAAGCAACGGGAACCGCCATGGGTACAAGAAACGAGGTCTTGAAAATGCCGCGCTTTTCCCTGAAGGAGGCCAGCATCAGGGAAACAGCCAGGGAAAAGAGTAACAGAAGCGGTATGCAGACTAAGATAAATCTTGCTGTATTAGCTGCCGCCAGCTGAAACGCATGGTTCCTCAAGACTGACAGATAATTTTGAAATCCCACAAACCGGTCACCGGCAGCCAGGAAAAAGGAACGGCGCAGAGCGTCCAGCATAGGAATCAGCACCATAATGCTCACGAACAGCAGGCTCGGCAGCAAAAACAGCCATGGTACCATTTGTTCCCGGATCGGAACACTGTATTCACGTTTTTTCTTCATCCATAATCCTCCCTTCACGGACATCGGCGGCAAGTGTTTCTTTCAGACAGTAAAAGAGAAAATCCACACATATCCAAAGACATGGCAGAAGATACATCGCTTTGCAAAAGGTCATATTGTGAGCAGAGGCTATCTTGAATGAAATCAGGCAAAGTGTCAGTGTATATGCCGCACAATAGAACATCATTCTTTTGTAAGAGCGTATGGATACCAGCATTGCTGCGGCTGCCGTAAAGGCAGAGGCACACACAGAAAGCAGCACTGCCATAAATGACGAGGTCCAAAGCTCCATATCCCGGAAGGCAGGCCCGGCCGCCATCCAGGAGACCATATTTTTCCCCTGCTCCTGAAACAGATTTCCCCAGAACTCAAAATCAGACCACATTGTGGGGACAAACTCGGAAGGAAACTCAGGCAGATCCATACAAAACCATAATACGGCCAATATACCGAAAGCGATTAAAAAATAAACAGCCAGCAGTAGGGGATAACGGAAAAGCCTTTTTCCATGCCTGGTCACGCGCCCAAGGATACCAATTGCCAGAATGATCGCAGGGAGCCGGAGTATCATGCCAAGTACCCATGCAAATAATGTCAGGTCAAGGATCCGTCCCTCCGGAAAACCTGCCGATGAGAGATACTGACCGGCCCTCTCCCCTGCTCCCGGACCTGTAAACGTCAGCTGCATATTGGATAAGGGTTCTTTCGATTCCGCCTGCGCCTGTAAGAATAACCTTGGTTCTTCCTCCTCAAATATGCCGCGGACATAGAACCGCTTTCCTTCCGCCTTTACCGGCAGCCCAATCACATTAATACTCCCCCACAGGGAGAATGCCAGACCGGTACTGACGGCACAGCCAGAGGCATCCGATCTGGCCGGATAAGCGCCGTCAGCCGGCATGGAGGAGACAACATCCCCGCAGTCTCCAAAGGCGGCAACTATATCCGCCTTCATCTCCTTTTTATCTGAAGCCATTATCTCCTGTTCCGGATATATCTGCCATAAGGTGACCTCCGGCTGGTTTCCTGCTCCATCCTGCCTTGCATACGTCTGCTGCCTGATAAGCTCTGAGGGGCTGACACCGCCCTTTTCCCATTTAATACCAACACTGGTGCAGTGACTGATGGCCGTACTATAGAAAGAACAAGCGAAACTCCAAAGAACCGCTGCCAGTATTGCTGATATTGTCAACGCCCGGTAATGAGCAAACCTGTTAATTTTCAATGCGGACCCTGTCTCCTTCCGATATGATCTTATTTGAGCTTATAACTACCTGATCCGAATACGTAAGCGCGCCGTCAACATACATCATCTGACTGTCTCTTTCCTTTACTGTTATATCTACCCTTGCAATGACCCATTCTGTTCCCAGTACGGAGCTTTGTCTGCGGAGTACGAATACGTGGTCTCCGCCGGAATCACTTCTGAGTGCGGTAAGAGGCAGACAATTTTGATACGTCTCGCTCTTTCTGCTTAGAAAAAGCTGTGCCGGCATACCGGAAGTATAACCTCCCTCCGGCAGAACCGCAGTTACTAAAACCTGGTCCGACTCGTCCGGCGTGCTGATGGAATGAATCTCCACATCTGCTTTTTGTGTGCTTCCATCCAATTTGTAATGAAGCTCTCCCTTGTCCCCGGCTGAAAAGCGGCGCGCTGAATCTTTATCCAGTTTTCCTTCAAAAACAAATCCTCTGTCAGCAGAGGAAAGAATGACTGCATCTTCCCCCTCCTTTGTTTTATCCCCGCGTTCCAGCGTCCTCACCACCGTTCCAGGGGCCGGAGCCAAAAGACGTCCCCCATTATCCAGAATTTCCTGTAATGCAGCACGCGATTTCTCTTTATCTGACCGCTCAGATTCACAGGTAATTCTGTCAATCTCACCTTCCTTCTGCAATACCTCAGCCTGTCTCCGGGCATCTTCCAATGCTGCCTGCGCGGTCTCAACTGCCCTTCCCGCAGCATAAAGTTCTTCCTCCTCAGAATATTGGTTATCCTCTGACTCACGCCGGGCACGGTTTAACGCTTCTCTTGCAGTATCAATGGCAGCCTGGGCCTCACTGACTGCAGACTCAGTTGAAAAATCTTTTCCTTCCCTGACTGCTTCCAGCACTGTTTCTGCTTTATAAAGAGCATCTTTGGCTTTATCAATTTTACGTTTCCAGCGTCGCTTGATGGAATCCAGGTTATCGTCTGCCCTGTCATAGGACGATGAGTTATAGTCTGCTTTTGAAAGTTCCTTTTTGGCCTGGTTAAATGCCTTTTGCGCAATGGAAAGTTCCTCCTCCGCCTCCTTCAGCTCCTCCGTATAATCCGTGGCATCATCCGGCTGCTTCCCTGCAATCGCTTCCTTTATTTCGCTGACTCTCTGATTTGCCATATTAAGTTCATCTTTCGCCTGCTCATACGCTTCTAATGCCTGCTGATAACTATCCTCTGAATCATCAAGATTTTCTGATTCCTCATCCAGCGCCTGTTCTGCGGCGCGGATGGCGTCCTCCGCGTCCTCCCTTACATTTTGCAGGTTTTCCCTCGCTTCCTTCACAAGCGCTTCTGCCTTATTAATAAGAATCTTTTCCGCATCCGCCAGTGTTTCTTCAAGCTTTGTATAATCTTCTTTCAGCCGCATCTCTGCCCTGGCATACTTCGCAGCAATCCGCTCATACGCCTTTTTGGCATCCTCCAGCGTACGCTGTGCCTCAATCACATCATTGCCGCCATTGTTTGATGAAATATCCAATTTAAGATTAAGGATACGGATTTCTTCTTCCAGTTTCTTAATCCGTTCTTCTACGGCGGGGACATCAAATTCTATCAACGCCTCGCCTTTTTCTACTGATTTGCCCTTCCCGGCATATACGGAAACGGCCTTAAGGCCATCCGGAAGACTAATCCCTTTCTCCGCTGACGCATGGATAATCCCCTCCAATTCAACCCTGTTCATCAGCGTTTTTCCTGCCATAGAAGCTACCGAAACATGGGCGGTAGTAAAGGAATACGATACACGGGAAATAATTGTGCATACTAACATGAATGCAAAAAATCCAATCATAAGATATACAGCCATGCGCTGTACACGGTCTTCTATGAGGGGCCTGTATTTCTTTCCGGAAATAAGCATGGCCTTTTGTTCTCTTATTTTTTCCCCAATATGTAAACGCATAGCTGTATCATCTCCTATCAGGTTAATTGAACACAATCATAATGATTCTGTCTGCCAGGTAAGAACCGTCCGCCTGCTGTTTCCCGAAACACAGTACAAAATCACTGCCCCCTATCCTGTCTTTTTCACTGTCCTCCAAAAAGTAGCTGCTGCCATCCGATTTCACGGTTCCCTTTTGAAATACCGTGTCTTCTGTATAAGTAACCGTCATGCTGCCCCCATCTCCTGAAGATGAAGTGCCGTCCGCAAAGGGCGATGTATTAATCACGCACCCGGTATCCGAGCATTCGCCGGCTGTACCGCTCAAATCAGCAGACTTCATCATGTCATTCGCATCTGCAAACGTATCCATTGTATCTGAGTCCCCATTCCCGGCATCATCCTGAATTTGCAGAGACGAATCATTTTGGACCGCTTCCTCCTGCTTTTCAGGGACCTCCGCCTTCTCCTCCTTACTGGCAGTAATTACAGGATTACTTTCCTGTCTCTCTGTCGCTTCAATTCTTTCTGTTTCCGTTTTTGTATTTGTCTCTATACCTGCACAGCCGGTAACCAAAAGCATCCCCGCGCAGATAACTGCATATATCCCCATCATTCCTCTTTTCATAAGCTGTCTTTTCATAGTTTTGGCTCCTTTCCTTTGCATAAAAATTTTCACATTTGCTCATTGATATAAAGACTGGCCCGGCTCTGAATTCTTTCAGCCGCTTCCAGGGCGCTCCTGGCCCCTGAAAAATATTCCCGGGCCTCCTCTAATATCAGTGATTCCAGTGTCTGATTGTCATTCTCCACATAGGCTGCGCTGTTTAAAAGCTGCATTGTCAGCTCCACATCTTCTTTTGTTGCCTTGCCGTCTTCGTAAATCCATGTCCAGACAGATTTTCCATCCACCGCCGCCTGCGTGACCTTATCAAACGCCCTCTTATGAATCGGAAGCATCATACATGACATCTGATGCTCCTCTGTCAATAGTGTTCTGACAAATTCCCATGCCCCTTCCTTCCGGGAGCTGGACGAGGAGATTCCAACCTTCACTTCCGGTTTGATTACGTGGTACTCACCGCCGCCTCCGGGAAGTCCAAGAAATCTCAGATTCCCGTTGTAATAATTTCTGTACCGGGTGATGTGGTAAACGCTCAGCACAGTCTCATAGGCTGCTGCATAGCTTTCGCTCATCTCCGTTCCTCCAAAGCTGTTCTGGCTGCTTTCCTGTATTTTGCCGGCAAATTCCAGCATTTTTACAAATTCAGGTGAATCAAAAGAGCATTTGCCCAAATTCCAGTCAATAAAACTGCCATCTGTCTGAAGCATGATTTTCAGGAAGGAAGCACCAGACAGATTGTTTATGGAATTGGCTCCGTAAGTATCAAGGACCTTTTCCAGCTCCTGAATGGTCCAGCCATCGTTTCCAGCCACAATATCTTCACCGGCCAGCATAGTGGATATGGCTGCTCCGTCCGTAAGATAGGGCAGCTTTCCATCCAGGCTGATAGCTTCAAAGACATTTTCAAAGTAATCCTCTTTCCTGATTTCCGGATCATGTTCCATATATGGATAGAGATCTTCTAAAAGCCCTTTGCTTTGATAAATCTGTACAGACAAATGACTCATATCCAGGATATCCGGCATATCGCCGGAGATGATACGTGTATTAAGATTTATAATGGCATTATCCCATTCCTCGTCAGTCACATTCTGCGCATACGGAAAATACTCTGTCAGCTCAACCTTATACCTGTCGTTTGTTTTGTTAAAATCAGATACGGCCTGGACAAGGCCGGGGGTCGCGCTCAGGCTCACCATACTCAAATTCTCCCTCTCATCCGCCCCCTTGGTCAGAACCGCCATTTCATACGATAATACCTCAGTCTGATTAGATGAGGCTGCCAGGACCACAAAACGCCCGTCCGTGCATTCTCCAAGATGAACCTCTGATGTGCCAAGTCCCATATCCGACCAGTTAAAGACCGGGCTGCCCTCCTGCGCGCCCGCTGCATAACCATATAAAACCGAAGAATCAAACCGATAGAAATCTTTGTTCACACCTCCGTACAGCCCTGCTGTTGCGCCCAGATATATTTTATCTTTACTCCAATCCAGGCTCTTCATGTCCACTGTCAGCAGGTCATAGTTCATACGGTCCGGGGAAGTTGCACAAATACCAATCTGTCCCCCGGCAGTCGTTGTGGTTGTCATAAGATTTCCCTCATAGTCGAGAGAAAATAAGAAACTGCCGTCATTGTCGAACAGATAGACCAGCGTATTTCTGCCTTTAGCAGCCACACAGATATTTCCCTCTCTATCAATGCTGAGGAACAAATCTCTTCCAACTGCCGATATGACTGAGGTGTCCATCACACCTGCCAGGTCAACCGACTGAACCAGTGAACCGCTGTTGTCAAATTTCCTTAAACTATAGACACCGGCCTGTTCCAGGCAAACCGCCCAGATACTGTTGTCCGGGGCAAAGCCAAAATCCAGAAGCGAAACCGAGGCGTCCAGCTCCAGATTCTGTTTCAAAAATTTACCGTCATCAATGTTCATTGCTGCCAGATAGGACGTGCCATCTTCCTCCAGACAGCACATATAGGCCATATCATCTTTGAGCAGAAGTCTTTCGATTCCTGTCACTGAGTCCGGAATATCAAAAAAGTCTGCAACATAGGAAGAATCCGGCTGCATGGCATCCATGCGGTTCCCGCAGGCTGTTATGGTAAAAATCAGTGCTGTTGTTCCCATTATTGTAAAAATCCGTCTTAACTTCTTTCTCACAGCCACCTCCATACCCTAAAATTACCTCCTTTCATATAAAAATTGCCTGCTCTATCAGGCAGTTTAAGCATACCATTGATGAGCAGGCAATTTTTTAATTTGAGATAATTGATTTTCTATGGAATGGTAAATGAATGATTAAGAAATTCCTAAGGCGATATACTCCTCTTTCTGAGATTTATCAGTTCAAAAACATTATTCATAATCTCCTTATCCCGTACTTCTAACATCAGCCATTTCTGTCCGTTACCAGTTTTTGCATCTCTGAATACTTTCTGCACATAGTCAGAAAATAACGGCATTAATAATTCTGCCTCCGTAAGTTCACGGCTTCCTATCACCACAAGAGCGATAAAATAACCCTACATTGGGTAACAGGTACAAAGAGATTTCCCGCTTTTCTTGTATTTAATATTCCAGCCTGGCTGCATGGAACAGCGGCTGTAATCCATATAAGGCTCAATCCGGTAAGCGGACCGGATACGGCTGTCAAACTCTGTCCATAACGGATTGTCAATATACTCCGCTATTTGCTTCAGAGATGGAGCATCGCCGTTTGTATAAAGCATATTCCAATCCATCCCAATATCCCTCCTACTCTTTTTTTTCCAACGGAATGGGTTTGACCCAAATTTCCATACAAGCCATATCTTTTAAGTCACGATAATACTTTTCTGCTGAGAAAGGCTCCGTTGTTAAGTTGTGATGCGGCAGCCATGTACCGAAAAGGTATTTTCCGCCCTGATTCAAGGCATCCGTTACCAAATCCTCAAAACTTTCTGCTTCAATCCTGCAAACGATGTATTCTCCCGCAGGGAGTTCTCTCTTTACAAAGTCTCCCTGCTGTTTATGCGGGATATTTCGAACAAGACCTCCCGCAAAATACGTGAAAAGGCCCTGTGCCGTATCTTCCGTATGGGACATTCCCATTTCAAAGTTTATGTTGATATATGCTGAGATTGACGTCTTCTCCATATGATAGCGTTTCCAGAGCTGCCCCGGTACGTCTACACCTGTGCTTTCACCAGCCGGAATCTGTCCAGAGAAACGGACCTCCGGTTCCAAGCCGAGGTAAACTTCCGGCTTGTCAAATGTGTTAAACATTGTTATATCCCTCCTATACTCTTAGGGTGTATTCCATACGTTTCTTTGAAAGCCCGTGTAAAATTCGCGTGGCTTGTAATGTCATAGTCCAGGGCAACGTCAAGTATTCTCTGTTCGGTATTACCCAGATTTTCAATCACCTTTGTCAGGCGGCGGAGCTTCACATATTCCTGAACCGGTTTCTTTACCAGCCGCTTGAATAAACGTTGAAAATAGAAAGGGGACAGGCCGGCGATATTTGCCAGTTCTTCCGTATAAATTTCTCAATACGCTTTTCCAGGAAATCACACTGTGCTATACAAAACATGATATCACTTTTTCAATGCCTGTTTGATAATTTCCCCGCCAATCTCTTTCACCCGGTTCGAGTTTCATAATCCTGATTCCCATATAAAACCTTATGAAGCGCCGTGACGTTGGCCTCCATTGTTTTAGGGATCACACAACCCCACTTCCCAGATTTTCAAGAGTGACCGTCTTATGTACAGCAGAAAAGCCCTCGGAAGCCGCAATACTATAGCTCCCGGCATTCTTTCCCAGCTCCTAATAATCCTCCATGTCTATGCTGTTTGCAACCTGGGGCAACACAGTCTCCAGAAGGCGGTTAATTGTTAGCAATTCTGCCTGCTTCAGTTTCTCCGAATACCGCGAATAGGCAGTTTCTTGCTGTAATCGGGACAGAATCAGGCCATAATTTATATGCGCATCATAACACATTGCTTTATGTGCAGCTTTTCCCATAGTGCCCTTTTATAATTAAATCAGTCATTGCATTCAACCGCTGTCTTACGCAGACGTCTATGTGGATAGGCTGGAAAACATACGCTTCCTCGACTTTGGATTTTATTTATCAATTTTAACGTCTGAATATCATCTAAAACAGGCGAGCCCGGTCAATGTCCGGTACCCGCCTTGTTCTATTTTAATTTGACCGTGGACATGGACGTCTATTCCATCTTCCGTCTTCAAATCCTACCGTATACCCATCGTTAAAACCCTCTCTGTATGCCCAGCGTCTTTCATTCGCACAAGGATCCCAATTGTCGCCCCAATTACCGCCCCAATTGTTTCCTCCACCAGTACTGCACCACCATGGACAACAGCAGCAGCAACAGCAACCGCAGCTATTACTATTACTATTACTATTACTATTACTATTACTATTACCACAGCATCTGCAACAGCATCTGCAACAACATCTACAACAACATCTACAGCAACACATTCTTTACTCCTCCTTTTAATATAGGTTTGTACTATACTATATGGGACGAATAGACAAGGTGTTACTTCTTAATATCATTTATATTATAAGCAATCTTAATTCGACCTTTTTCGTCATAATGTATCGTTTTTTCGCCTTGTTTTCTCTTGGAACTCCATTTTTTGCCATATAAGGTTACTATTGCGATAATATTTCAGGAGGGATTAGTATGAAATACGAAAGAGAAACCAGTAATCTGCTTCGATGCCTTGGGAGCAATAATTCCTATAAGGGATTCCGCTATACATCCTACGGAGTCGGTCTAGACATTCATGATCCAGAATTACTAACCTACATATCGAAAGGGCTGTATGTAGAGATAACCAGCAAATTTCATACATCCATTTACCATATCGTGAACCAATTCAAACGGACATGTAAATTCACTGCGAATTTTCAAAATGCTCACCACCTTTTTAATGTATTATATGATCGTCTGATTCCCCGCCTGTTCTATCAGGTCAATCGAAATGGCAGATGTATTAAAATCGCTAAGATGCTGTGACAGAGATTTTGGATGATGCTGATGGGATTTCAATAATGAAAGCAGTGCGTCCATTACTGCTTTCAGCCCTTATCTGTCCGCCATGCAGTACAATAATATTTTTTGCAATAGCAAGCCCCAGGCCGGAGCCTCCTGTTTCGCTTAATCTCGCATTACTTAAACGGCAGAATTTATCAAAAATCACATTGAGCTTATCCTCCGGAATTTCCCCATCATTTTCAAATCGAATCACCGTCCATTCTGAAAGCTCTCTGGCTGAGACTTTAATAACGCTGTTTTCCTCACTATAAGAAATGGCATTTTTCAGGATATTATTAAACACTCTGGCCAGCTTATCAGAGTCTCCATATACAGATATATCCTCATCCACATGATTCTCTATGATTTTTCCGCATGCATTCAACTGTGGATACAACTCATCTGAAATCTGAGCAATCATATAGAAAAGATCAATCTTTGCCTTATGAAGCGGAAGTGATTCTGAGTGGCTGCGGGTAATCTCAAAAAACTCATTCACCAGAATCCTGAGCCGGTTCGCCTTTTCCCATGCAGTGTGGATATATTTTGCTTTCTCCTCATCGGGCATATCCGGTGTTTCATCTAAAAGGCTGAGATATCCTATCACAGATGTCAGTGGGGTCTTGATATCATGAGCCAGATATACCACCAGATCATTCTTCTGCTGCTCCGCCCTCTTAGCCTTATCCGCCCGTTCTGCAAGTGTCCGCTTTACATCGGCCAGTTTATGCTCCACACTCTCCAGTTCCGGAGACAGGGAAATCGCTGCCCTTTCCTCCATAAGCTTGTCAATCCCTGTTACTACCTCATCAAAATATCTTTTATATGTGTCCAACAGCATGTGGAACAACAAAAAAACAAATATGATTATGACCAACGCAAGAATAAACTGCATATTGACAGTCACTATCTTGAAATATAACAAATCAGCTTCCATCTCACTGATTGAAAGACTGCGTGCAAACCACCTAACAATCGCATCTGCCAGGTGTCCACGTGTCAGCATCCGCAGTCCAAAGACCGCAGCAACTGCTCCCACTGTAATCCGTAATCCTCGGATAAACGTAATACGGCCGAGTTTTGAATAGTTGTACTTTGCTTTTTTAAATTTCACCAATTTTATATCCTACCCCCCAAACCGTTTTTATATATCTGGGATTTTCCCCGGTATCCTTCATCTTCTCACGTAGATGGCGGATGTGTACGGTAATTGTATTGTTACTCTTGGTATAATATTCTTCCTGCCAGACTTCATGGAATAATTCTTCGGCACTGACAACACTGCACCTGCGCTCTAAAAGAATCCTTAATATGGAAAATTCCGTGGGAGTCAGTGACAGCGCCTCTCCATTAAGCCGGCATTCATACGTCTTAATGTTCATTGTCAATCCGGCATATTTAAAGATTTCATTCGCTGCCGGAACCACTGCTCCCACATTGTATTTCTTGTAACGGCGAAGCTGGGCCTTTACCCTTGCTACAAGCTCAAGAGGCAGAAACGGTTTTGTAATATAATCATCTGCACCAAGCGTGAGCCCGGTAATTTTATCCGTCTCTCCATCCTTTGCCGTAAGCATGATTACCGGATATGTGTACTCCTTACTTCGTATGGACTGACATATCGAAAGTCCACTGATATCCGGAAGCATGATATCCAATATAGCCAAATCAAAGTCTGTACTCCCAATACAGACAAGGGCTTCCTCCCCTGAATAAAACTTGTATACATCCATATTTTCATTTTGAAGATATACTTCAATCAAATCCGCAATTTCTTTCTCATCATCAACAATAAGTATTTTTTCAAGCAAAGCATGACACTCCTTTCAGATTAAATCATATACATTATACCGGATCTATAACACTAATGTGTTTATATATAATGGATAAATGATTAATTATTTCCTAAGATACACACAATTTCCATTTTATCTATGTTGGAGAAATCTGATATTCAGGTTCCCAAACTGTTGGCTGGAGCCTTAGTTTATAAAAAAAAGCTGCCTGAAAATCAATTCAAAACCTCCTGTGGAATTCGCATGCTAGCTGTAAAACTCCAAATTATATTTTGTTTGTTCCAAAAGTCCTCCACACAATCTAAGACTTCTCTCGCAGGTAATATAGTCGCCAAATAATGCTTATCCAAAATTTCTTTTTAGACGTAAAAAACGCTCCATCCGATATATATCATATCAAAATGAAGCGAATTTTTTTCTTTGCTGATAATATATGATTTTTAACGCAATTTCTTACGATTATCCTGCGAGCGGTTTTACTTTTAAGTCACCTCCGCAAAGTTGCCCCGATATAATAGTTTATTAGCGATTACAGCAATAGACTTTAATTGCTTCACAAAAAAATTCCGCAACATTCCATGTGGCAAATCTATTGATATACTCGACAAATCGTTCATCTGTTTGATAGAGTTCGCCCAGATACATCAGCATATCATCAATATGATCGTATTTTTCGCAAGAGTATTCGCTGCATTGGAAACAGTATTGGGCGCCGTTGTGCTCCATGCTGCACCTTGCGATTTTGCAGGATTGGTTTCCCTCACCGCCACCGCAGCCGGGGCAGTTTTTATTCAGGAACATGGGGCAAAGCCCACAATTCAAACCGCAGAGAGAAAATAATTGATTTTGTCGGTTGCCTACCTGCAAACGGTTAGGATAGGCTCTGATAATGCTTGACCTAACACAGTAGGAAATTTGAAAATTTAAAACTCATATCTTGTACCATGCGAGAGCAACAGGCCATCTGATAATTCCACTTGCAAAATGATGGTATTTTCATCGTTAAAATCAGTATGGCCGTTATCAATCCATTCAGCAAAGACTTTTTTCAGCTTATCAGCAATCTCACAATTCTCTTTTTTCCCGAAATAGCCCAGACTGACGCCATTCCCGTGTGCTGTAAACCACTCGCCGGCGATTGCAACAACAGGGTTATCTTTTATATGTTTCATTTTGTTTGAGAGTGCATGGGTAATGATATAAAATGCACCATTTTCGTAATAGGCATTGACGTATCGCACATAAGGCGTTGCATTTTCCGTTGTTGCTAATGATATAATTGTATCTCTCCCGAAACGCTCAATCATGACCTGTTCTGCTTCTTGACTAAATTCTTTCATTGAATTATTCTCCTTTTAAAATACACTTTTCAACTCTGATCAAATTCCAGATAAACCGGAAGCTATATTGTTATCGAAAATGTTTCAGTACCATTGCTGAGTAATTATCATATTGCTGAAACCCATATCGTTCATAAAACGCAATCATTTTAGGATCAGACGGCATAATTTTGACATAAAGGAGGTTTTCAAAGCAACTCATAATCTTTTTCATCAATTCATCGCCAATATGATGCCCCTGATATGCAGGGTCTACCAGAAGATAATGTAGAAATGCAACTGTTTCGCCATCATCAAGTGCCCGTACCAGTCCAATCAGTTTGTTATCATCCCATGCTGAAATTACATGTGAAGAATTTAGCATTGCCCCAACAAGTTTATCCGGGTAATTCCCGGACTCCCATCCCACGGACAAAAACAGTCTTTGCAGTTCTTTCTCTGTAAAAATATGGGTGTCTTTATACTCAATTTTCATACCACAATCTCTCAATATTTCTTATTTAATTTTCTGCTACTCCTTGACCAAGTTTGACTTAATGAAAGACTTTACTTGTTCAAATACATTATCAGTATCTTTGATGCCTAACATAGGAATATTCAAGTTTTCCGCCTTTATTCGATTGCTAAGTTCGCTCATAAAAATACCTTTACCGCTTATCTCTTTGTTAAAATCTGATGTGGTTTCAACACCGCAGTTCGGAGAGCGATTTGCACCAATAATCCCGATTATCTCAAAGCCGTAGGCATTGTATTCCGTTATTTGTTTCATCACATAGTCAACTTGAGCCATTAGCATTTTGTAAGATTTCGCTTTTTGCATTTCCTTACGAATGCGGGTATTTTCAATGACAACGGGAACATCTGCCCCATCGTTATTTCCTCTATTAAGCCCTAAACAGCAAAGTTCTGGACATGGCATTTGGACAATGCCAATATCAGCATCAAGAAGAATTTTTATTACATCCTTAAAAGCTGCTGGAAAAACGGCTGTCCCGTCAGATATTGAATTTTGATTTAATATACAATGCGCTATAAAAATAACTTTTTTGCTTCGACCGTCCTCAAACATAAATTTTCCTCTTTTTAAGCCCAAATTTGTTTTGTCGTGTTACTCAGCAAGCTGTGTTAATGTATCGCCTGCAATGCGATAGACGGCCCAATCAGACATGGCCTCTGCTCCAAGCGACAGATAAAAGTCAATGCTGGGTTTGTTCCAGTCAAGACACCACCATTCAAGCCGTCCGCAGCCACGTTCCACAGCGATAGATGCCAGTTTTTTCAGAATAGCTTTCCGTAACCTTTCCCGCGGCATTCCGGCTTGACATACAGATCCTCCAAGTAAATACCGGCTCGTCCTAAGAACGTAGAAAAATTGTGGAAAAAAAGCGCAAATCCAACCTCTTTTCCATCTTCAAGAGCAAAAATCACTTCTGCTTTTTGTTTATCGAAGATCCATGTTTCAAGTGTGGTCTCGTCAGCCACAACTTCGTTCAGCATTTTTTCGTTATCCGCAAGTTCTTTGATAAACTGCAAGATCAATAAAGTATCTTTCCGTTCTGCATTTCTAAAAGTTACATTCATTTGTGTTATCCTCAATAAAATGAAAGTTGTCAGAGTATCCTATTTACCCTTTCAGGTTATCCAAAGCTTCGGGACCATTTGAGATAATCTCTCCAACAGTCTGACATCTTTCCATGTCCGGACAGTTACCGCATATCGTCACATCTTTTTTCAATGCACACTGACGAATTTTGCAAAGACTATCGCAGAATATAGTTTTAATTCCATCAACCCGACATCCTTCACAATTGATATGTTCAGGCAAAATGGGAGCATTATTCAACTCGGCCCACCGTTTTGCAGTCCTCTCACGTAACGCCTGGTCATCATTGATTGTTGCAAGATATGCGTCGCATTTTTCACAATCCAGCCCACAGTATGCAATCATATTTCTCATGGTTATGTACCTCCTAAAATCCTAATTTTTTAATTTATTTTTTTCTTTTCATTCACTTCTCCTTCATTTTCTTACATTTGTAAAACTCAATGATTATCAAATCATTTTTTCACCCGCAACTGCTCCTTACGGATACGATATTGATAACTAGGTATGTCTTGTATTCCGTCATTAAGAATATTATTCCTTAAATACTGAAAACTGCCATCATCAGCAAACCGCACTGTAAGCTCGTGGGTTATTACTGCATCATCGCAAATCACCATATCACACACTGCATCCACTGTTAATGTAATCGTACCATCCTCATTCTCATTAATATCCATAACCTCAGGTAAAGAAGTTCCAAAGAAAGTTGGTGCATAGCTAAAGCAGCCAATTCGCTCCCAGGCATAATTCTGCTTTTTCTCATCAAACACTGCATATTCCCGTATTTGTTCTGCCGTTACTGGAAGATACTCCATAATGAGACTTTCAAATTCCGCTTTTGGTATTCCTTCCTGATAATCCTCTGGCTCAAACGGTTTTTGATATTTCATTACATAGAGATATTCATACATTCCGTTATAATCCAGTTCCTCCATATGGTTAGAATCCCAATTCGAACATAAAATATTATTCCCCTGATAGCCAAGCCTCCTCACACACCGTTCAGACATTTCGTGCTGTTCTTCTGTCATCGGTTTTATTCTGATCAGGAAGCTTCCATCCATGATTTCACTAACCTCTGGCGGCTCCGGAACACATAGTTCATAACAAAACCATCCTTTATCTGTATATTTCCATTCTTTGATTCTGGTGTAGGAAATATAGGACATTACCGACTTACCCTCCTCATTCCACACGCTTCTTGCACTTACAACATACATATCCGTGCCCTCAAAAATGAATTTCATTCTGCCTAGGCCACCATCATCATGTATCTTATACATTACTACGGAACCGCCATTTCCAGCCATACAATCCTCAAGAAAAGAATCCACCCTCTCATAATTTTCCATATTGGAGTATGTCATCACTGTAGCAATCGGGCACTCTGTTTCCATTAACTTTTTCTGCATTTCAAGAATGGTTTCATCATTTAAAATAACATTGGATGATGTTTCTTTATCTGCACCATTGTAAATTTCAAAAAGAAGTTTCATCATTGATTCGCAATCATTCTCAGCCTCTTTCTCCTCCTGTTCGTCCACCGGAAGTCCGTAACCCTTTACCCACTGTTCCGCTAACTCTTCCTCCGCACTTTTGGTTTCCTCCGTGGAATATACCTCTTCTATATTTTTCAGAAGAGATTCGCCCGTAATACTTTTTTCTTTTCCACAGGCATATACAAAGAGCCCAATCAGAAATGCCATGATTAACAGCGTACTTTTTTTCTTTAATACCATAAAATCATCCTTACATTCGAAAGTACATTTACTGTGATCTTGCTATTGGCGGCAATTCCAATTCTATTTGCTCTATAGAATTAGAAAGATACCTGAAAGTTCCATCTTCAAATGGCCGAACTATAACCGTATTTCTAAAAGCAAGATCGGAATTGTAATCCGGCCATACTCCATCCACAATGAGCGTAATCGTTCCATCCGCATTTTCCATATAGTCAACTACTTCTCCGAAAGGCGGATATGGTCTGGCATAAATCATCTCATATTCATAGCTGTTGCTGCCCTCATCATACCCACAATGCACTCTCAACTGATCTATGGATACCGGAAAATACGTGGTCATTATTCTTTCATATTCCTCTGCCGGGATTTTCCATTTTTTCGTTCTTAGATTTTCGCCAGTATAAATCCGATAGATATCTTCATACATACAGGGCATCAGAATGTCCTCAACGTTGCTGCTATCCCAGTTTATGACAAGCATATTATAATCCACGTAGCTTAATCCTGATATATATTTCTTTGTCAGTTCCCGACAGGCCTCAGGAAGCGGTTCTATTCTCCAATACTCTCTCAAACTTGCATGTGCAATCACATAATCATATGCGTAGATAAAATACCCTTTATCCGTAAGTTTAATTTCAGCCACATTGCTTACTGAAGTTCCCTGTATTTCCGGTGTACCACCTTCCTTCCACCGGACTCCTATGTAATAGCTCTGTAACTGCTCTTTCCGATAAATAAAAGTTACTGCTCCAATCAGTCCGTCCCTCTGCACTTCGAATACTGTAACCATTGAATCCCGCCCATTCAGGTAATCCGCATAAAATGTTTTTATTCCTTCAGGATTTTGCATATTGCTATTTTCTTCTACGCTTACCAAGCCTACCTTCCCTAGTTGCTCCACAACCGCTTTTCTTTGTTCGTTTGAAAATCCACCAACGCCTGAAGAATAATCCGCAGCATCTGCAATTATCATATCCTTATAGATTTCTTTGACTGATTCTGCTGCTGACAAAACCTTACTCTGTAGTTGCTCCTTTTCCTCTTCTGAAAGAAGCTCATCACTGGCTTGTGGAATAAACCAATAAACTGACTCCGTAGATTTTTTTGCAACGTTTTGTTCTTCCGGTACCGTTTCAGCGTTCTCAATTTCCACCGGAGGCTCCCATACTTCTTCTGCCACCTTCATCTCTTCCATATGCATTTTTCCCCAATAAATTACTCCTGCTATTACTGAAAATAGTAATAGCAAAATCGGGAATCCCCATTTCTTCAATAGCCATCTTACATCTTCCATTATTCACCCCCATAATAGTTCTTCCCATTCTTCCTCAGTTAATCGAGGCGTATACTATGTTTCCTCACAATTATCCTCGGAAGGATAGATTTTATTGGATACATATTGTACCCTAACAGGTTTGAATGCAGATCACGGACAGCATACTTACCGGACCGACTATACAAAGGCTTATCCTCATCTTCGTCAAGTGCAGCCCACTACTCACTGGACGCGGTATATCCTGCCCATGCTGCGTCAGATACAGGCAAGTTCTTCTTTCTCATTACCTTCCTAATCCACGGTATAGATTCGGCAACTGTCCTTGCCTGTCCGTTCACGTTCGAACACCCTCGCCATTCCGCTTCTGTCGATTACCCTACCCGCTGTATACCCATCTCCTGCATGTTCCTCCAAATCTTCTGCTGTGACGCTCTATAAATATTACACTAAGGATTCAGGTGTATCTCGAAATAGCTTCCCTGTCTGCCGCAGGCGGTATCTAGTTCCAGAGCGGCAGAGACAATTCTGCGTACATCCTGGCACTGACTGCCCCCCCTGCGGAACCGTGCAAAGTTTTCATCGGCCAGTTCTCTTTTTGCTGTTTCCAGCCCAATCATTGTGTCGGATAGCTTTTCTGCATTTGATACATGTATGGGCTGCCCATTTAGGAAGCTGCCCTTTCCCTTAATTGCAGAAAACTCTTCTTTGCGGAAGGAATCGCAATATCCTCCCATATCTTTGGCAAAGGAGGGGATATCCTTGCCAGGGCAATCCCGGATGCCAACACTTTCCAGATGTATTATTTTAGTGAAGAAACGGTTGTGGTCAGGATAAAGGTCAGGAAAAGGAACTGATTAATAAATCAATGCGATTCCTCTTCAGGAGGCGGAGGAAATCACCCACACACTGTCGGAGTTACCTTGCCAGTATCCTGTATTGGTTCAATCCTTTGGGTAGGGTGCCCCTGTGGGAAATGCGCAGTAACTGGGAGATTGCCCGCGGTGCTTCCTGTTTACTTACTCCTGCTGGCCTGCAAATAAACTTCCGACTGTCACTACTAAAAATAACAGGAAAAACGGGCCCCTTCATTTCCTGAAAATCATCTTAAATCTTCAGCTAATTATTCTCTTCATATACCTTTTTCCACTGATCTTCTGACAGTCGTTCCGAATGCCACCATGGTTCAAAGCCGATCTCTGGAAAAATGATCTGATTTGATACATATTGAAAACCACCATCGTCAAGGGGACGAACCACCGTTTTATGGGTGAATGCTCTGGAGGTGTTTTTTTCCGGGTATATGGCATTCACGGTAAGGGTTATGGTCCCATCGTTTTTTTCTTCATAGCTTACCACTTCCGGATATGGAATATCTGGATATTCAACCTCATAAAATCCTCTTGGCCTGTATTCATAAGTATGATTTTCCGGAATATAGGTTGCCTTTTCCCTCAACTCCTTATGGTCTATACTGAAATGGACATCAATGACATGTTCAAATATATCTGCCGATATTCTGTAAACGGCCCCGACACCAGAATCATCATCGGTCTCAAAAGGAACTGGCAGTTCATAAAGATCAGGATAGAATCTATCGAACAAATCGTAAAAATCCAGATTTTCAAAATCCTGTTCGCTCCAGTTAACAAGGAAAAGATTATTTCCTCCATACCCCACTGGCAACAGATAATCTCTGTTTAGTTTCCTACATGTTTCATCCAGCGGCAACACTCTTAAAGCCGTATATTCCGGCTCATCACTAAGAGAAAGTGCATAATAGATTTCGGAATAATGACTTCCCTCAAACAGCAGATAGCCCTCTTTTGTATATACCCAAGAATCTACAGGATAGCACACTGTATCCATGTTTTCCAGTCTCCCATTTACATACTTATAATATCCTCTGATCACATCCACTGTACCATCTACTGTGTGGAGATCATATTTAATGAATCCACCAAAACTGGTGACCACTATTAATATCTGCTCTGCCTCCTGTTTCCCGTCTACCGATCTGCAAAAACGTAAAACCTGTTCTGGGCCAACCATATCAATCTGATTACCTTCGTCTACCACAGCGTAACCATGTTCCCCAATCCTTTCAACAATACTTCTCACAACCTCCAGATTACTTAAGGTTCCCATCTCAGCTGCCTGATTGTAGATGTCACGATAAAGCGCAGCAATATATTCCGCATCGTAATCAAGGTTCTCTTTCGGTTGTTCTCTTTCCAAATGTTCTTCTCTAACCTCTGTTTGTTGCAGTATATCATGATTTTCCTGTGTTTTTCTGCCGCATCCGGTCACTGTAAGAATAAGGATACCCGCTGCAATAAACAGCCTCTGTTTTTCTACCTTCTTCATCTCTGTCCGATCACCCTTTCTGGACACTTTTCAAATGCATTAATAAATACTTGAAAAAATATTTATCTGCACTTTTGTAAGCATTTAAAATCTAATCATTACTCTTACAAATATTACACCTGTAAGAAAATAAAAGTCAAGAGGCCCAACCAAGTCCAATGAGGTGGCGCAAATTCCTATTTTACTGATCTTTACTCTCGTAAGGCTCTATTTGACAGATGAGGACGTCCCAAAAAGCAATACAACTCCATGGAAATCTCTTTATTTTGGATAATCAGGGTGTACGTACATATTCAAAGTACAGGCTTTTTTCCGAAAGGATTTTGATAAGTAAGGGTAAAGAACTCATAATGAGTTAGGAGCACGGGGTGAATATTACCTCCCATGTTCTTTGTTGCGGATTTTCAAAAGTCAGTGCCATTACCCTTGCTATATAGATCACCAGCTTTACCCCCCCCCCTATTTCCAACCGTAAAATAATCTTCTAAGTTACGGCATACACCTGCATTCTCGCCATAATCATTTACATATCCTGCCCTTAAAAACATTTGCACACTTTCTGTTAAATATAACTCGCTTTGTATATACTCACTGTCTGGAACTCCTTCAAGTATTGCACTTAACGGTTGAATAGTTTTTTGATTCCCGCTCATGTTTATTCTCCTATAAATTAAAAATTTTGCTTTCCGTATCGCTGTTCAAGCAGCCAACACTTGGCCTTTTGTTAAGTCTACATTCAACGGCACACTATAAAACTATGTAGGATTAAGGTGAGCTATAATTATTAGTTCATCTATAAAAATCATAGCATATTCAAATTATCCTTTTTTCTTGCGCAGATTCAAGTCAATATTTTTCATTACCGCTGCATCCTGCAGTAATCCAGCAACAAAAGCGCTTTTTTCTTTGAACGTCAGTGTTTCCATATCAGGTTTACAGTCAATTTCTTTAAGTACCGTTTGCAGGTCTTGCAGTTCCAGCAGGTTGACGGCTACACAAAAGAGTGTCTTTTTGCGGCCATCATTATAATTGGATAATAAAACCTCCAGAATGTTGGCCTTCTCCGCCTGCTCTGCATTATAAGCGTCTATCCCAAGGCGTTTGGCCTTTTCCATATCGGATTTTCGATTTCGATGTGTTATAAAGGAATCAAAGTCATCAATATGATCGTATTTTTCGCAAGGGTATTCGCTGCATTGGAAACAGTATTGGGCGCCATCGCGCTCCATGCTGCACCTTGCGATTTTGCAGGATTGGTTCCCCTCACCGCCGCCGCAGCCGGGGCAGTTTTTATTTAGGAACATAGGGCAAAGCCCACAATTCAAACCGCAGAGAGAAAATAATTGATTTTGTCGGTTAAATCCTTTCATTGAACCTCCTTAAACAGCCTACCTGCAAACAGTTAGGATAAGCTCTGATAATGCTTGACCTAACACAGTAGGAAATTTGAAAATTTAAAACTCATATCTTGTACCACGCGAGAGCAACAGGCCATCTGTTAATTCCACTTGCAGAATGATGGTATTTTCATCGTTAAAATCAGTATGGCCGTTATCAATCCATTCAGCAAAGACTTTTTTCAGCTTATCAGCAATCTCACAATTCTCTTTTTTCCCGAAATAGCCCAAGTTAACGCCTTTTCCATGCGCTGTAAACCACACACCTGCGACTGCAACAACAGGATTATCTTTTATATGCTTCATTTTATTTGAGAGTGCATGGGTAATGATATAAAATGCACCATTTTCGTAATAGGCATTTACATACCGCACATGAGGCATTTCATTTTTCGTGGTTGCCAGTGCTATAACTGTATCTTTTCCGAAACGATCAATCATAACCAGTTCTGCTTCTCCACTAAATCCTTTCATTACGTCATTCTCCTTTCAAATTACACTTTTTCAAGTCTGTTCAGACAAATTGGTTGTTGTCTTTCAAAATCTATCTGTACCAATTTTTTCTCATTAGGCAGCATATGTTCCAAAGTTTTGATTGAATGATAGCCAATTTCAAGCATTGCATCCTCTAATGTGTGTTCTTCCACCTGATGATGTACTTGTTCTAAATCGTCAAAAACATGAATATAAGGGGAATCTGACACCCAATTATCCCCTATATTGATTTGGATAATACATGAAACATATTTTGGATTTACTTGTTGGATTGCTTTCTGAAAACACATATATCCAATATACTCAATCAGCAGATTTGCAATAACCATGTCTGCTTTTGGCAATTTATCCGTTTCATCTATCAAATTGATACACAAACATTTCAGAGAACCGTCCAATTCCGGATACCTTTGTATGACTGTCTGCAAATAGGAAGAGTTGATGTCAACTCCATATATTCTTTCAAATTTGTCTTTCTGAATATGTTCAAGACCATTACCACCTGCAACCCCCAATACCATTATACGGGAAACAGAATAAGCAGCAACTTGCGTTTTCATCATTTCACTCATAGCCTGCAACTGCATAATAGAATCAAGGCTCATGTGATTTTCATAATCAATTAATGGAATTTCCTCCCACGGATTTTTCATTTACTCACCTCATCAATCTAGATTTTAAAAAAACTCAACAAATGGGAAGTGATGTTACTCAGCAAGCTGTGTTAATGTATCGCCTGCAATGCGATAGACTGTCCAATCAGACATGGCCTCTGCTCCAAGAGACAGATAAAAGTCAATGCTGGGTTTGTTCCAGTCAAGACACCACCATTCAAGCCGTCCGCAGCCACGTTCCACAGCGATAGATGCCAGTTTTTTCAGAATAGCTTTTCCGTAACCTTTCCCGCGGCATTCCGGCTTGACATACAGATCCTCCAAGTAAATACCGGCTCGTCCTAAGAACGTAGAAAAATTGTGGAAACCGGATTACCCGCTGCCCCCAGCTATGTTCGATCACTTCTCCCAGATATTCGATGTCCGGGTACTGTTTCAACTTGTTCAGGAAAGTGTCAAAGTCCTGTTCCTCAAAGACGATTTCCGTGTTGTTGGATTTTTTTAGTACCTTTTCTTTCGGCAGATTCATAAACCAGTCAAAATCCTGCTGCAATGCCAGGCCGCAGGTAAATGCGATGTTTCTTCCGTAGTCCTGAAATACCTCCAATCCGAACAAATCCTCATAAAATTTTCTTGCAGCATTAATGTTAGCCACCGATATAAGCATACACGTCTACTTCATAAAATTATTCCTTTCAGTTTTGCTTTTCTCAATCCTTTTATTGTTGTTCGGCTCTGGCAAATAATGATTACATTTTCTCATTGCTTTTTCTTATCGCTTATTCTTGTGCAGTTTCAGTTCAATCCCTCTAAATCAGGTCTGCCCTCAATTTCCCTAAGTACGGCTCGCAGCTTTTGTAAATCCAAAATATTTACTGCTATACAAAAGAGTGTCTTTTTCCGTCCAGCATTATAGCCGGACAGGAGCATGTTCAGTATCCTGGCCTTTCCAAATCAGCCTCTTACTGGCGGTACCTAATAATGGTATCGAAGTCGTCAATATGATTGTATTTTTCAGAGGGGTATACACTGCACTAAAAGCAGTATTCTACTCCGCCATGCTCCATGCTGCTTCTTGCAATTTTGCAAGCCTGGTTTCCTTCACCGCCGCAGCCAGGACAGTTTTTATCCAAAAACATGGGACAACGTCCACAATTTAATACACAGAGGGACAAGAGTTGATTCTGTCGTTTAAATCCTTTCATGATACCGCCTTCATTATTTTACCAGCATCCAATCCAGCTGAAGTGAATTAATACTTGCCCCAACAGACTTATTTCCTCTAACATTATATTGGGTCTGTAGGATAATTGTATTATTTAATGCTAAAGAATTTATTAATCATTTCCTAAGGTGCAGATAGTATGCGTTTTCCCGCTATCAGAGGACTCTTCGTCCGGAACCACATCCTCCGCAGGCCGCCAGGCCTGTCCAAACTTCACATCACGGAACAGGGCCGCCAGGCCGGTAATCTGCCTAAGCCTCAAAATCTCATCCCGGTCCATACCCAGGTGTTTGGAAATCCATGCATCAGAACGTCCTAACTCGTACAGTTCCTTAATGATATTACTCATTACCACGGGCGCGGTTATGACGGATGGTGCTGGCCATACGGCCGGACAGCGGCTTATCTATTATCGAAACCGGCATCATCCCCTTCTCACGCTCATAAATATCCGGGTAATCCCGCATCACCCGCCAGCGGTGAAAGCCATCTACAATCACATACTTATCATTGCTTTTTACATGATAACAGACAATCGGCATCGTATAACCGTCCTCCTTGATGCTGTCGTACAACAACCGCATTTCCGGCGGGGCCACGTTGTTCGGGTTATATGTATTGGGTACAATCTTTTCAAATGGTACTGCAATGATATTGTATACCGGGCTTCTGAATTCCTTATTTGCCATCTATCATCCCTCCGTACTTGCATCTGATAATATCCACGCGTTTTTGTTCCTGCCGCGTAAGCCCAAATCCCATAAACCGACAGGTATGGTCATTTTTTAAAATACAATAGCACATCCGTTTCCAGCTTGGTATATCTTTCGTGCTTTTGATATTATCGGTATGATCGGGAATCGGCCCAAGAAAAATAATACGAGAATTTTTATTGATTGTATAATTAGATATACCATTTCTCCGAATGTGATATCCCTTCTCCAAATGCTCACGTACCGTAAAGTAACAATAATATATTGACAGTATAAGCCTTGCTATCCGCAATTGTAAAAATTATTAAGTCCGTGTATAATATTTCTATGAAAAGGGGGTATCTTGATGTTTTCATATGATGAGATTCAAAAATATAATGAAACAGAAGTTATGATTTATAAATATGTAATTTCTAATATCGAAAAAATTCCCTACATGACAATCCGTGAACTAGCAAACGAGATGCATATATCAACATCAACACTATTACGCTTTTGTAGTAAAAATGGTTATGACGGATACTCTGAATTAAAAAAAGCTGTAAAAGCTGAAACATATGTTCTTAAAATGCAACCACCATTAGAGGATTTACAAGAACTGAGCCTTTTTTTGAAAGAACAAATTCAAGTGCTTTTGAAAGAAAAATTTCATTTCCTGTTGAAACGATTAAAAATTCTGACTATTTGATTTTTATTGGAAATGGTTCGTCAGGAACTTTGGCAAAGTATGGTGCAAGACTTTTTTCTAATATGGGTAAATTTTCTGTTGGATTGGAGGATACCTTTTACCCTATAGCCACATACTCCTATAAAAATACTGTGGTTATTGCGCTATCTGAAAGTGGAGAAACTAAAGAATTGATTGATATGGTTCGACAATTCCAACAGAAAAAATGTGTGGTTTTAAGTATCACTAATGCGGCAACCAGTACATTAGCAAAAATATCCGATTGGAGTTTTACTTATAACATGAAAGAACACCGTGTTAATGGGAATTACAATGCAACCACACAAGTCCCAACCTTATTTGTTTTAGAAGCCCTTGCAAGAAGAATATAAAAAAACAGCCTGTTACTTTATTTGTAACAGGTTTTTTTATACTATTAGAGTAGGAGGTAAAAAATTAAAAAACATTTGGAAGTAACTATGTAAATCAAATTTTATAAGGAGGATTTAATAATGAAAGTAAATGCAGCATTCATTTTCATCGCACCGGAAGTAGACTATAAAAATCATAGAAGTGTTATTGATACTTCAACAGTCAAATTGACAGTTATTGGAGTAAAAAACTATTCTGAAGCTGAAACCGTTGCACAAGAACTCGTAGAACAAGGTGTAAAGGCCATAGAATTATGCGCTGGTTTCGGGAATGAAGGTATAGCACGCATTTGTAAAGCGACAAAAGGCATGGCAAGCGTCGGTGCAGTAAAATTTGACTATCACCCAGGCTTTGATTTCAAAAGTGGTGATGAATTATTTCAATAACAGTAAAATCTAAAAAAAGCAAACACAGACGAGTCAATCAATAACAAGTAAACGGCTTTTCAAGCCTTTACTGACAGACTCGTCCGGTTTTGCAGTTGGACAATCAAGGAGCAACAGCCTAAAGTACTGCCACCCACCAAAGTGGCACATCAAGCAGTAAGTCTTAAAAAGATTTGCTGCTTTTTTTGTTCTTTTGCGACTTGCACCGCGTGATCAGTTCCACACATGAAGCCTTATACGAAAAGCACAGAGCAGGACTTTAAGAAGGAGATATTACAATCAGAGGAAAGGCATGGTATTTTATCCGCGCCCCTGCCAGATGCGGGACAGCAGGAGCCGCCGCAACAACAATATGCGCCCCGCGCAGCAACCGCGCGGGACTTCCAGCCGCTGAACAACAGGTGGATTTCTTTATACACAGAACACCACAATAAACAACTATTTTGACAGCCGCAAAGCGGCAGAAAGTGAGGTGATATATGGAGTTTTTCAACAGCGCAGTAGACGTATTGCAGACTTTGGTTATCGCCCTTGGAGCAGGGCTTGGCATTTGGGGCGTTATCAATCTCATGGAGGGCTACGGCAACGACAACCCCGGCGCGAATGCTCATGTGCCATAAAGTAACACCACAATATGAAAGACGGTTATCCCCATTATTCCGTAATCCGTCAAGGTGATTTGACATTTCTCTCGAAGTATTGTATACTTTTCATGTGAGTATGAAAAATATGAATTAAGGAGATGTTATACAATGTCTATGCCAAAGGGAAAGCACATATTTGGAACTGTTAAGGTTGGAGAGCGTGGGCAGATTGTCATTCCGAAAGAAGCGAGAGAAATATTTGACATAAATCCCGGAGATACTCTACTCGTTTTGGGAGATGAAGAACAAGGAATAGCTGTAGTCAAGGCCGATGTAATGAAAGAGGTTGCTGTAAAAATTTTGAAAGGGTTAGGTCATTTCAAGGGAGGCTATGATGATGAAAAATAGCTTTTCAAATATTTTGCCCTTTCTTTTAATTGCTGATTTGATTATTCCGTTTGTATTAGCCCCCACTTACAAAGGCTATAGTCATTTGACACAAGTAATGAGCGTTTTAGGAAATTCAAAAGCACCGTTGCATTTAATCTATAATATTTGGTTGGTTGCGTTTGGAGTTTCAATTTTAATCAGCACCTTGCAGCTTTATCCTACTGTCGCACAAGTATCAAATTCTATATCCATAATGCTTTTTTCCGTCATTGTGATTTACGCCTTAGGCGGTTGTATTCTTTCCGGGATTTTTTCAGTTGGGGAAACCAAAAGCCTTGAAACTCTTTCCGCAAAGATACATGGTTATGGTTCAGTAATAGGTTTTCTACTTTTAACACTTGCGCCATTATTTGTCGGATTATATTTTTTCAAAGTGTCCAATGGGCTATTAGGAATTTTATCTTTAATTTGCTTTATCTTTGCAATAGGTTTTTTTGCTCTATTTGTAATGGCTGATAAGCCGAATTATAAAGGAACAATAATTGCATTTGAAGGGCTATGGCAGAGATTATCCCTTTTAAGTATGTATCTTCCCATTGCAGCACTTTGTATTTTCAACAAATAGCAAAGCCAGCCGGGCCAGTCAACGGTCAAGATGAACGGCGCATACGCGCCACCGGTGACAGCCCCGCCCGCCTTTGCAGATAGGCAATCAAGGGGCGACAGCAAGGAGTGCTGCCGCCCCGCACTATTATCATAGAGGGGGAATTTCCATGACCGAAGATGAAGCCTATAAAGTGCATATCCAGTACACATTCAATGCCTTTTGCAAGATTGTCATTCGTCACGCAGCCATAGATAAAATTTTGAAGCTGCGCCGGAGGTGGGAACGGGAAGTTTCCCTTGACTACCTGATGAATGAGAAGTTTGTCCAGCTTGCCGAGCCGGAACAGCTTGAAGAATATCTTTTTACCGCCTGCGGTCAGACCGCCGTTCTATACCATGCAGAACTTGCCGCCGCCCTGTTATCCCTACCACAGAAAAACCGGGAAATCATTTTCCTTTACTTTTTCGGGGAGTATACACAACAGGAAATCGGGAAAATGTACGGACGCTGCCGGAGTACGACCGGGTATCAAATTCGCAGGACGTTAAAACTCCTGCAAAGAAAAATGGAGGTGCTTTCACATGGGGAATCCGAACCTTTTGCCCTATGAAACGATTGTCCGGGCGACCAGCGGAGAGCCGGAAGCCGTGGACGAGGTGTTACGGCATTACAGCAAACGTATCCGAATCGCCGCCATTGAAAACGGGCATATCGACAGGGATACCGAGGACAGCATAAAACAGCGGCTTGTCGCTTCCCTGTTCAAGTTCCGCTTTGATGAACAGGAAGTATAAGAAATTGCTTTCATTTTTTGAAAAATGAATATATAATAAAACGACAACAGATCGTAATTTGTGAGGATTAATATGATGTGTAAGTTATTGTTAGTCAAACCATCTAAACAATATGCAGAACAAGTGATGTCATACAAAGAAGAAATGTTGGAAAATGGGGATAGTTTCGACGGGTGTGCAGGTCTTGAAGATGTCCATTCCTTTGGAGAATGGATTGATTTTGAAACAAGACTAAAGGCAAAATATAAAGACGGATATGTTCCATCAGAGGTATTTTTAGCTATAAGGCAAAGAGATAACCATATTGTCGGTATGATTGATTTTCGCCACCCACTATCCGATTTCCTCTTTAATTTTGGTGGCAACATTGGATATAGTGTTCGTCCCTCAGAACGGCAGAAAGGCTATGCGACTGAAATGCTTAGACTGATTTTACCTATTTGTCGTAAGTTTGGAGAAAACAGAGTTTTATTAACTTGCGATAAAAATAATAAAGCATCACAGAAAACGATTATAAAAAATGGAGGTGTTTTGGAAAAAGAAATCATTGACACAGTAGGTTTAAGTGAAAGTGGTGTTATTCAACGATATTGGATTTCAACATAGTATTTCATCAATTCCAATTTGTAGAATCGAAGTCAGCTAAAAATTTAATAGTAGCCATACATACAGAACGGCACACCAAGACAGGAAATCCAGAAAAGGTTTCCTGTTTTTTTGCGCTCATTTTTGGCATTTTCAAAAATCGCCAGTATTATGCCGTGCAAAGGGGGATAGAAAGAAATTCCCTCTCCCGTTTGGCAAATCTACAGGCTGTCCGTGGAGAGCGGGCGAAAAGAAATTTTCATAAATTCCCGCCTATTCCGACTTGTGTGGTTTTGTAGGTAATGAGGGGGAATTTACGCAAATCAACGTCCATTTTGCTTTTCGTTGGTTTGTAGGTGATTAGAGGGAGAAATGTTTCCGCAGCTTTGGCAGAATCCCCGCCCCGTCCGTCGAGGGTATCAGAAAATTCCATGAGATATTTTCGCCGGAACGCAACAAACCAGCCGCCAATAATCGGATAGTGAGCGAACAGACCACACAGCGCAGTTTCTTAGAGCAAGATTCTACCATAGTACCAAAATTCGCTTATCGCTCATTTTGTCCTATGGGAATCTTGTTGGGGTTGCCACCCCAAACCCGCCTTTTTGCGGCTTGCGCCGCTTGAAAAAATCCACCCACGAAAGGAGGTTCACAGCCATGAAAAGATACAACACGCCCCACCGCCACCGGGTAATCAAAACACGCTTGACCGAGGAAGAATACGCCGAGTTTTCCGAGCGTGTCACCCTCTGCAAAATGAGCCAAGCCGAATTTATCCGGCAAGCCCTCACCAAGTCAAGGATATACCCGGTAATCACCGTTTCCCCGGTCAATGATGAACTGCTCTCTGCCGTTGGGAAGCTCACAGCCGAGTACGGGAAAATCGGCGGCAACTTGAATCAGATTGCCCGCTGTCTGAATGAGTACGGCGCACCTTATAACACCCTCTCCCAAGAAGTGCGAGCCGCCACAGCGGAGCTTGCTGCCTTGAAGTTTGAAGTCTTGCAGAAAGTAGGTGAAGCCGTTGGCAACATTCAAACATATCAGCTCTAAAAATGCCGATTACGGAGCTGCCGAGCAGTACCTAACCTTTGAGCATGACGAGTTTACCATGAAGCCCACACTGGATAAAAACGGGCAGATAGTTCCGAGGACGGGCTATCTCATTTCCTCTTTGAATTGTGGTGATGAAGATTTTGCAATCGCCTGTATGCGCTCCAATCTGAAATACGGCAAGAACCAAAAACGGGAGGACGTAAAGAGCCACCATTACATTATCAGCTTTGACCCCCGTGACGCACCCGACAACGGCTTGACCGTAGACCGGGCGCAAGCATTGGGCGAGGAATTTTGTAAGACGCATTTCCCCGGACACCAAGCGTTGGTATGCACCCACCCGGACGGGCATAACCACAGCGGCAACATTCATGTGCATATCGTAATCAATTCTTTACGGATTGCCGAAGTGCCGCTACTGCCATACATGGAAAGACCAGCCGACACAAGGGAGGGCTGCAAGCACCGCTGTACGGACGCAGCTATGGAGTATTTCAAAGCGGAAATCATGGAGATGTGCCACCGGGAAAACCTCTATCAGATTGATTTACTGGGCGGGAGCAAGAACCGCATTACCGAGCGTGAGTATTGGGCGAAACGGAAAGGACAAGCCGCACTGGATAAAGAGAACGCTTCCCTTGCCGTCGCAGGTGAGCCGCCCAAACTTACGAAATTTGAAACCGACAAGGAGAAGCTACGGCGCACGATCCGCACCGCCCTGTCCTCTGCTGTTTCCTTTGAGGACTTTTCCGGGAAGCTGTTACAACAGGGCGTGACCGTCAAGGAGAGCCGGGGGAGGTTGTCATATCTCACGCCGGACAGGACGAAGCCAATCACCGCCCGGAAGTTGGGTGATGATTTTGACCGTGCCGCCGTACTGGAAGCACTCACCCAAAACGCACAGAACGCCGTCAGAGCCGCCAAAAAGCCCCTACCCAAACAGGAATTACCCCCGCAGCATAAAAGACCGTTTACAGCGCAATAAAGCCGCCATAAACGCACCGAAAAATGACGGCGTACAGCGCATGGTAGACCGGGAAGCGAAACGAGCCGAGGGCAAGGGCATAGGATATGACCGCTGGGCGGCTGTCCACAACCTAAAGCAAATGGCGGCGACCATGAGCATTTACGAGGAATCCGGCTTTTCTTCCCCGGAGGAACTGGAAGCCGCCCTTGCCGCCGCCAGTGCCGGATTGCATGAAACCACCGGGAAACTGAAAGCCGTGGAAAGCGCCTTGCGGGAGAAAAAAGAATTCCTGAAATAAAAAAGCAAATCTCTTCTGCAATGCATCGAATACATTCATATTAATGTATTCTTTTTTCATGTCTCTTATAAACTCCTTATCTTTCATGTATAAAACGTACAATAGCGTCTATTTGGCAGTCGAATATCCTTCTAACATTTCCAGACTATAACTGCCACTATCATTTTGTCTAGTCACATTTATTATGTACTTTACTAAAATAATAAATATGGAGAACAGAAAAATTCAACATAATATATACTCAAATTGGCTTAGAGTTTTTTCTTTATACACATATGGGTTGCTTTGTGTATCTGTTAACGTGAAAAAGGGGATAGAAGAAAATTTGCTGTACGGAATGCCAATGCATAATGAAAAAATAATATTCTATAAAGAGATTCTAGTGAAGGCTGCATCTATTTATGTTAAAATAACGGAGCAGCATCTGCTGCCCTGCAAAAAAATAAGAGTAGGGAATTCACATTCCCTATTCTTATTTTTACTCTTAATTGTACTAGTTAAAATGGATATAGCTAATCAATCATATCTTTAGCCATTGCCACCATTTCATCTTTTGATACATTCTTATTGATGTCCATAAGGCTGTAGCAAACATCCCCATTAATCCAAGACAGAGAATTAGCCTGAGCCGTACCATAATACATATCTATTTCCCCATGTTTTATAACAATAGTATCTTTTGAAAGAGATTGCCCTGATGCCGGTTCGGCAGACAAGGAAACCGATTTGGTGGTATTATTGTCCTTTTTTAAATATCGGAATTCTATACCTTTATGTTTGTTGATTTGAGCGCCATTTGTATCCAAATCAAATAATTCTGTTATATGACCACTATTAAACTGATAACCGCCTGCTAGGGTTTCTGGGGCCTTAGGCTTGAATCCCACATCTTTTTGCAGAGTATCTGCATCCGGGAGCGTGGTATATTGAGCTTCTTCGGAATTGGAAACACTGACCATCGACGACTGGGATGCAAAACAGGGTACTGTATTCATCAGACAAATTCCTGTCATTAATAATATTGCAATCTTTCTTTTCACGACTCATAACTCCTTTCTTAAATGAGGTTATTTAATGTTTTACAAATACGATTATAGCAAATACTTCTCTAAAAAACATCTAAGGATATATTTGGAAATTTATATCAACCCATTACCAGCTGTTTTTATTAACACACTGCTGCAGCCTGTATTCCTGCGATTGCTCCATCAGCAACTGCTGTAGCTACCTGTCTTACCTTTTTTACACAGATATCTCCCGCAGCAAAAACTCCGGGAATTTCTGTCTGCATCAATTCATCCACTGGAATATATCCGTTATCTAACTTCAATTCCGTATATATCTGAGTGTTCGGAACAATACCTGCATATACAAATACTCCGCACTCTGCATCCTTTATGATCTGTTTTTTCCCTGTTTTGTTGTCCGTAAATTCAAGCTCCTCAGCTCTTTCGTTACCATATACTGCTGTGAGACTTGAATGCGGCATAATTTCAATATTATGGTATGCAGCAACTTTATCTTTAAATTCTTGTATACATACAAGTTCATCTTCCACACATACAATTGTTACCTTTCCTGCAATTCCAGCCAGGTAAATGGCTTCCTTTACTGCGCCATCTGCTCCACCAATGATATAGATATTCTTACCCTTATAATCAAAACCATCTTTTGGTGCATTTAATCTGATACCTTTTAAACTTTCACCTGGAATTCCTAACATACGACCAGAACCACCATTCGCTAGAATTACTGTTTTACATTCATAACTGCCTTTATCTGTAACAACTTTCTTAATATTACCTATGAGCTTTGTCTCTGTAACATTTTCATAACGAATCTCTACGCCGGCACTAAGTGCTTGCTCTTTCATACGTTCAGCAAATGTCTTACCAGATTCTTCTTTCATGATTGCAGTATAATGCGTAACTGTTGAGACAGTTCCAATCAAACCGCCAACCTGATTCTTTTCCAACATCAGAATCCTTTTTCCTCTGCTTTTTCCATAAATAGCTGCACTGATACCGGCTGGTCCAGCTCCAATAATAATTATATCATACATTTGAATATCCTCCTGTTGCTTATACGGAAATATCACCTTATTTATATAGCTATCCCACTGATTCTACAATCTTATTTAAGTTTTATTCGTTTCAGAGATCCTTGATTGATAGCATATGCAATATACTATATTTTACCCTTTATGAACATTATATTCATAATATTTGTGACAGATATTTCTACAATCACCAGCAAAATAAAGAAAACTTTTAATGTGATAGCTCCAAATGTAATATGCGGTTATGCGGCAGGCAGGATTACAAAATACTTTTTAATGCTCTTGTCCCCATTACCATGGCATTGTCAAAATACCCCTGTTCAATTAATACACTCCCATTAATTGTTCCACAAAAACCGAGCAAATGCTGCCGATAACTATTACTGCCTCGGATAGTAGATGAAATGTAGGAAGTAGTACGATAAGATCAAGTATTAATGGAGGAATGGATTTCAGCGCCAAAATAATCGGCTGCAGGCTTTTATTCAAGATTGGGTGAAGCCCAATCAGTACACCAAGGACTATACCGCTTATCAAAGCTTAAAAATATCCTAGGATTAATAACTTCATGAAGCTGATAAAACAGCTTCTTTTCTTCTCATTGTAGATATATTACTTCCGTCTACCTTTTAATATTTCTTTTTTTATATACAATGATCTCCGCATTGGATCCATCCGCATCATATTCACTAACTATCAGAACGCTCTCATCCGCTGCTATCCCATAGTATCTGCTACTATCTTTTTTGCTAAGCTGGTTACCTAAATATATCTTGTCATCATCTAACAGTTTCACTGCCTGACCGCTCGAAAACGTATATGTAAGATTGATATATGATCCCTTGCACGCATTAAGCCCAGTAATTTCTTCCATATCTTCAATGCCAAGCATACAGAATTCTGCAATCATCTGTTCTTTAAGCCTGCATTTTTCATTGTGGCATTTCCCGCAATGCTCATATCCATTACTTAGACAGCATGCCGCCAGCACACACCCGCCATGAAAAGGATGTCCCTCTGTCATAGCACAACCATAGCATGTTTCTTTTAATTCACATTTCATACAATCAATCCCACAAATTGAATTTCTCATAGATTTCCTCCATAAAAAAGTCTTTTTTGTTACATTGTTAGCGCAAGTAATGGGTGTAGCTCCCCTTTTCGTTCCATCTTGATCAACTCTTCATCCGTCACCCATTTTACATCTACAACCTCTGTTTCCTGAAGTGTGATATCTGAAATATCGACATCTTTATAAAATACCCACACATCATACAAATCCCTCGTTTGTTCCCGACAAATCCGGGAAATCCTCTGCCCATCTTTCGGATTCAGAATAATCCCCAATTCTTCATTTACTTCCCGGAGAGCTCCACCCAAACTGTCTTCCCCTGAAAGGACCGCCCCCCCTGTACACTCCCAGCGGAGTGGATATGGTTTGTCCGGATGTCTCTGGGAAAGAAGATATTCTCCCCGATTGTTTATAATCCACACACTCACAACCAGATGATAACATCCTTCCGGAATAGGTCTTCCCCGTACCAATGTGTAACCCGTCTTATTTCCTTTGGCATCATACAGATCCCAGACCTCTTTCATAATAATACCACCTATGATATATACAATTTCCTACTTAGTTTTTCAATATTATGGAGCTTTCTTATTACAAGCACACTTCGTTAGTACAATTGTACCTCTGTAATCTATTCATTCCCATACTGAAAAAAGCAACCTTCTGACCTATCTATAACTTTCTGATTGAAAAAAACATATAATTCTTCCCAGTAAGCGGGCTAATAAAATCATGAACCGCTCCCACCAATGAGATACCATTATCTTTCAAATATTTTATTGAACAAGAATCCTCACTGTCACGTTCCACATAAATGTACTCATAACCAGGAATAATCCACTTTGCCCAGCCATCAGGAGCTTCTGCCTCATCATTACATTCAATCCCTTTTTGCGGACAGATTACCGTGTCCAACTAAAAATTCAGCACTTAAATTTTGTACCACCAGCCTGTATATTCCCGGCTCCAGCGTTCCATAAATATTAAGGTCATATGTTTCACTCGCACTTTTCCCATCTGGCAAGACACAGGCTAAATCCTCAAAACCTATATTATCTGCCTGAACTGGCATCGTGTACCACTGGCCGTCTATCTGCTTCTGGAGAGAGAAATATCTGCCGTAAGAAAATTCTTCACCGCTGTTATTTGTAATAGACACGGTAATCCTACTTGGTTGAATATCCTCCACAGACATAACCACCCCTTCCACTACTTCCCCATCCGGTTCCTCCGCTTTCATCATAAAGAACAGATGATAGGCGGTCAAAAGCCCTGCATTGGGAAAATTCAGCACCGTTAGGGAATTATCCTCATCCTCCCCCTCCATTTGTTCCCATAAAAGTGAAAGGTCTGTGTCCCCATAATAAATCGTACCGTCATTTTTAAGCCAGACACCTTTGGATAGTGCCACGGTAATATCATATCCCTCCTTATCACTAATCCGTATTCCATAAAAGGGAACTTCCATACCTGCAATTGCATCTTTGTCTGCAATCTCCATAGGTAGTGCATTAATCTTTTTTATCAATTCTTTTTCCATGGCGGGGTCGTACAGGGTTCTTAGTGTAACGGCTTTCCCATCAAAATAATAAAACTGGAAAGCACTTGTATCCGGACTTGCCCCAGCAAGGATATTTCCATCTTTGCTGCTGTTCTGTTTCCCATACAGAACTATTATCAGAAGAATACCCATTATAATAAGCAATATTAAGAGATAACACAGGTACACTTTTTTCACTTTCATCTTCGGAAATAACTTCACTATTACTCTCCTGATTTTTTTGCAAACATATTTGATTTTTCTATTTCGTCATCTTTCACTAGTCAAGTTTTTTTAATATTACTATTTTAGAAAAGAACTAGGTTATCCATTCTCTTATCACCCAAAGTATCCTAATTACTTTTTTCAGATATTTATACAACCATCACGATACAAATCCAGGTTGCTTTCAGTCCATTGCTGGACGGTGTTCCCCATACTTTCACCATATGACCTTCTGACAGAAAATCGGCAGTTGCTTCTGACATTTCATAACTGTCCCCTCCATTCTTAATAGTCTGTATTGCGACTATGGTATTCTCATCATATGTAACCGTGACTTTGTTAAATTCCGAATCATCACCATTTCCTGGGGATACCACGATATCGCCGCCATTGTCTGCTTTTTCTGTAATAGCCTCTACAACTGTGAACTGTCCTTCCTGGAGTTCCTTAATACTTCCTTCCAGATTCGGATTGCTGTCTTCCCATTTCTCGAAAGTGTTTTCTGTAAATGATTCTAGAGTGGAAGCCTTCTCTTCCGAAGGTGTTTCACCTGACTCCTCTGGTTGCTGTGTCGGAGCAGTTTCAACTGCATCTATCTGTTCGAGTTTTTTACCTCCACAGGCACACACCACAAGGCTCACGACACACAGAATACTTGCCATAAGAAACAGCTTTCTTACTCTCTTTTTCATTTGATTCTCCTCTCATTTGTAAAATCGCTGCAGATTATAGTTAAATTTTACCATATTTTCCTCTAAATATCCTCTAAGGCACCTTAAGTCAGAAACCTTTTCAGTAAACGGGACACTTCCACGATATCAATAGGTTTTGCTATATGAGCATTCATACCGAACTCCAAGCAACGTTGTATGTCATCAGAAAAAGCATCTGCACTCATCGCTATAATTGGAATCGACAGGGCATCAGGGTGATTCAGTCCCCGAATCGCTTTTGTGGCTTCATATCCTGTCATATGCGGCATTCGTATGTCCATAAGAATGATATCGTAATAACCCTCCGATGATTTTTGGAACTTGTCCAGACATATCCGGCCATCCTCCGCCCAATCCAGTTCCACGCCCAAGTCTGTCAGAAGTTCTTTTGCAACCTCCCAGTTCAGCTCATTATCCTCGGCAAGCAGGATGCGGCGTCCGGATAGATCAATATTTTGATTCAATGTCTGCTCATGCTCTGTTCCAACGTCCATATACTGACATAAAGCATGATACAGCGTAGATTTAAAAAGCGGCTTGGAAATAAAACCACTGATACCTGCTTCACGGGCCTCTGCTTCAAATTCACTCCAGTCATATGCAGAAATCAACAAAATCGGCACTTCATCTCCCAGATTACTCCGGATTTCTTTCGCAACCTGAATTCCATTCATACCCGGCAGTTTCCAATCCAGCAGAATAATTTGATAATCTTCTCTCTTTTTGTGGTGTTCATTTACCAATTCTATTGCCTTTTCTCCGCTTAATGTCCATTCTGCTCTTATTCCGATGGATTTCAGCGCGTCAATGGCTGTCTCGCATAATAATTCGTCATCATCAACCACCAGCATATTCCAGGCGGGAAGAACCATATCCATTTCCATTGCGGCGGCTTTTTCAAAATCAAACATGAGTAGAAATTCGGTACCTTTATCTGGCTCACTTTGTATATCGATGGTTCCTTCCATTGCATCCACAATATACTTTGTAATCGCCATGCCCAAACCGGCCCCCTCCGTTTTATGTATCCGGGCTCCATCCGCACGGCTATAGGATTCATATATTCTTTTCAGGAATTCGGGCGACATGCCAATTCCATTATCCTTAACTTTGATATAAATCCGTACATAGTTTTCCCCTTTCGGAGATTTTTCTTCAGAGAGGGATAACTGTATTGAGCCACCCTCCGGTGTATACTTCGTTGCATTCGATAAGAGATTAAGTAAAACCTGATTTAAGCGTATGCCGTCACACCACACATTTTCTGTTAATATATTTTCAACGTGTATGTCAAAGGTCTGCTTTTTAGTCTTAACCTGTGGCTGCATGATGTTAACAATGCCTTCAACGACTTCCTTTAATGAAATTTGTTCGGTTGTCAACGTTAATTTGCCACTTTCAATTTTAGACATATCTAAAACGTCATTGATCAGCCCTAAGAGATGTTTGCTTGATAATGTAATCTTTCTGAGGCAATTCTCTACTTGTTTCCTGTCATCCATGTGGGCTGTGGCAATCGCTGTCATGCCTACAATCGCGTTCATAGGTGTACGGATATCATGGCTCATATTCGCTAAAAATTCACTTTTGGCTTTGTTCGCTTCAAGAGCCGTCTGCCGGGCCTTCTCCAATTCATTCAGCTGTGAACGTGTTATAGAGAAATACCGGAGGAAAATCAGTGTCAAAATAATTAGAACAGAAGCACATGACAACAATGTCATGAACATGCGCTGGCTGCTCAGATTATTTATGGCATCGTCTAATATGCTATACGGCATCACCGATACTAAATACCACTCGGAATAAGGCAATGAAATACCATAGATTTGACATTCTTCACCATTTACTTCCAATGTTGCAGCATATTCTTCATGTTTTTTAAGAGCAGCGTTAAATTTTTCAACAGGACTTTCAGCTGATGATTCATTCACTGCAGAATCAGACTGTTTTTGCAGCTGTTCAAAGAAATTCCACAGCTCCGTGTTGGGATTTTGTATTACAAAACTACCATCCGGCCTGATAATATGATAATACATCAGCTGCCCTTCATCTTCTAAGGAAAGGAAATCGGTGATGTACTCCAGTGGGACGGCTGCTACCAGTCCAGTGCTCATACTGCCATTCTGCATAGGGTAAGCAGTAGCATCAACGCCAAACAATACCACTAGATTTCCAGCAGGATCACTACCTAAAGCGACTCTTTGTTCTCCTCGTACTAATGCTTCTACAAAGGGCTCCGGGTTCAGTGGCTGTATTGATTGTCCATAAAGAGTCTGAAAATTTCCCTCAGTAGAACAAAGTGCTAAATGGTCAAAGTTCCTGACCTGTGCCCTGTAAACAAGTTCCTCATATAACTTTTCTTTATTGTTATTATCTGCTGAGACAACAGATACAATGCCGCTGACCTGACCAAAACGCAACTTAATAACAGTTTCAAAGTGGTTGGACATTTGTTTATTCATTCCAGACATATAAATTTGACCAATTTCGTAAACGGTCTTTTCGCTCTTTCGACTCATGTAGATTCCGAGCAGACTGAAAATAATAATACTAAAGATTAAAAGTCCAATAAAACTGTATATCAGAAAACGTGTTGTAGAATCCTTGGTTTTACTATTTCTCATTGATGTTATTCCTCCCTGGAATTCTTAAAATCTTTAATAACATTGATGGTTTCATAGTAATCCTTTGATAATTTCGGCATCATATCGACAGCCTTATTCCAATCGTTTTCTTTTAATGCGTTTGTTACCAAACTACTACTTTCAAACAATCTGGTAAATGAAAGATTTTGGCAAATACCTTTGAGTGTATGAACGGCTCTGAGGGCCTCGGAATAGTCCTTTTTCACCATAGACGCTTCAAATAAGCTGAAGCTTTTATCGTCCAGGAATTTAAATACAAATTTCCCGACGGTCTGTTCCCGGCGCAGTCTGCCCAGTACCTCATCAAAATCGCCGCCAAATTTTAAATAGCAATCTTTCAGGTTCATAATCACTTTTCCTCCGTTTTAGATATTGTCCGCGATGTCTTTATTCTCATCAAGATAACATATAGTCACTTTGTTTTTCGTGTTTTTTGATTGATACATCATACTGTCTGCAGCCTTGAAAAGTCCTTTTGCAGTTCCTGTTCCATATACCCCGCCTATACTTACTGTCATATGTAATTCGGGATGGCCGTCAATGATCAGACTATCGACTGAATACCGAATCCTCTCCAGTTTTTTCTCAAATATATTGGCAGGAATACTAAAAAAGATAATTACAAATTCATCGCCGCCATATCGGATCACGGCATCTGTCTTTCGAACACAGGATAAGACAGTTTGTGCAATGTTCTGCAGCACAATATCGCCTACGTCATGGCCGTAATTATCATTGATATGCTTAAAGTTATCCACATCTATTACGACCATCGCCTGAATATTATCTGAGCCTTGAAAATGCTCGTCATAATAACGACGGTTATAGACACTGGTTAATGAATCAATATATAATAATTGCAGGTGCCGCTGTTTGCGGGACAGGAAGGTATATTTTTCATAGGAAAACAACCTGTCGTAGTCTATTTTATTTCTTATATCCTGAATATTTTTAGTCTCCTGTTCAGAAGAATTATCAGTTAGCTCATTTTCCAGCGTATCCGCAATTTCTTGCAGACACAGTAAAAGAGTCGGATTAAATGCACCGCATTGTCCTTCCAAAATCATGTTCAAAGCTTCTTTATGTGAATAAGCTTTCTTATAACATCGCTCACTGGTCAGGGCATCATATACATCGGCCAGCGCGACCACCTGGGCGGCTATGGGAATTTCGTCTCCCTTAAGCCCGTCCGGATAACCATTTCCATCATACCGTTCGTGGTGCCACCGGCAAATCTCAGAAGCTACTTTGACAAGCGGAGCCTCCTGCTGCTCAAAGGGCAGGTCCGACAGCATTCTGGCTCCGACCATCGAATGGGTTTTCATCACTTCAAGCTCCTCTGCCGTAAGACGTCCAGGTTTATTCAATATTGTATCGGAAATTGCGATTTTTCCAATATCATGCAGCGCTGAAGCCGTACTGATTAAAGAAATATCAGCTTTGGACAAAGGATATTGATCAGTACACCTGACCAGCTGTTTTAGCAGATACTTTGTAATCGTATTGACATGCAGTATATGTAAGCCGCTCTCTCCATTCCGAAATTCCACAATATGGGACAGGATTGAAATCATCAGCTTATTATTTTTCTCCTGCTCGTGGAATTGTTCTGCGATGATTTTCTCAAGACGCTGCTGCCTTGCATATAAAAACATTGTATTGGAAATCCGCCTCTTTACAATGGTCGAATCAAAAGGACGGCTGATATAGTCAAAAGCACCCAAGTCATAAGCCCGCTTTATATTTGCGGGGGAATCATCGGCAGAAATCATAATAACAGCAAAAGTGTCATTCCAGTGGTATTTGTTTATGTAGGCTAATACTTCAAATCCATCCATTTCAGGCATCATAATGTCCAGAAGCAAAAGGGAAAAATCGGCTCTTTGCCTCGAGAGAAGAGAAATTGCTTCTATACCATTCTCAGCCTCTACCACATCATATTGCTCTTCCAGGATATCTGCTAAAAGAGCGCGGTTCATTTCTGAATCGTCTACGATTAAAATTTTTTGTTTTTCCATAATACTGAAACTCTTTCCTAATAAATTTTCGGTTTTATTATAAATGTTATCCTTACATTTTGGCAACATTCGTATTGGTTAGGTGTGCAAATAGGTCTCCCGCTTTCTTATTACTTACTGACAAAATTATTCCATCATGATATAATTCAGATAGATAGGAGGCAAATTATGAACCCACAAGAAACAAAATTTACATTTGTATATAACGAAATTAAGCAGTGTATTTTAGAGGGTAAAATACTTCCTGGAAATGCCTTGCCATCTTCACGGCTGTATTGTGAACAATTCCATGTGAGCAGATATACGATTAACCGCGTTTTTAACGCATTGAGGAAGGAAGGGTTGGTTGATATTCAGCCTCGCCTTGCACCGATTGTTGTTTCAACTATAGATGCTTATGATTCATCAAATGCTGTTTTCGAGATTTTAAAACAAAAGGAAGGTATTTTACAGGTATATCAGACTTTTGCCTTAATACTGCCTTCCCTTATGGTTTTTTCTTTGCAAGGCTGTGATGTGGAGGTACTACCTCACTATAAACAGGCTATGAAAGCATTGCGTTTAGGATATGCCGCTGGTGGATGGCGTCCTCCTTCTAAATTAGGATATGATATATTAAGAATAGGAGGTAATTCCCTATTCAGCGAACTCTATTCTACGTTTGGTCTCTATAATAAGCTTACATTTTTTGCAGAGGTGTGCCCCTATTTCTCTACACACTTTTTACAGGAATCTGTATCTGCAACCAATGACATTATGGATATATTAAAGGTCAATGAACCACTCACAAGGTACAACCAGCTCTCAAATATGTATCAAAGACTTACGGATGCCATTCAAAATACGTTAAATTACCTGTCAGAGACCACTCCCAAATGTCCTGCACAAACGGGTTTGAAGTTTTCGTGGAATCCCATGCGTGGTCAGGATTATTATTACTCAAAGATTATTGATGATCTGAATCTAAAAATAGGTCTTGGAGCGTATTCTGTTGGAATGTTTCTTCCATACGAAAAGCAACTGGCCAAACAGTACGATGTATCTATATCGACGGTCAGAAAGGCGTTATCAGAACTTGAACAAAGAGGTTTTGTAAAGACATTAAATGGTAAAGGCACTATTGTTATAAAACCGGATGATACGAAACTTCATCAGCTGGCTCTTAATTCCAGATATGTAGAAAAAGCACAACGTTACCTTCACGCTCTACAGCTAATGGTATTAATTATTCGTCCGGCAGCATTAGTTGCAGCTCCAAGGTTTTCTAGAGAAGAACTGGACGAGTTGGCAGATAAATTTACTTCTTCTGACTCTATTCATTTGGCAGATATTTTGGAATCTATAATGAAACATACCACTTTAGAACCCTTATATGTTATATTATCTAAGACCAATCATCTTCTTGAATGGGGACACTATTTTGCTTATTATCCGTCAAAGAAACATACTCTTTCACATCTCAACAAGCAAGTCATTCTAGCACTTGAGCAATTACGTGAAGGTAATGCTGACTCCTTTGCGGATGGTATAGCAGATTGCTACCGTTACAATTTGGTTCTTATGAAGAAACGTATGGTAGAAAAATATAAGTTTCATAATGTTGCTAATATCCGGGTTCCAGAAAAATACTAGTTATAAGCACTGAATGAAAAGTGGTAACCTTTTCTTCTTGTTGGAGAGTATAAGGCCTCGACCTCTCACTTACTACGATTATACAAAAGGAGGGCCTGCGCCCTCCATAATTTTATTATCCATATTTTACCATATACCATCATATAACCTTCATCTAAGCCCGTTCTGTATGATTGACGTCTTTTATTTGTACAGGGATATACAGTTTTACTATGCTTTATGGGAAAGACAGACGATGTGTTACTATCATATTTTATTGCAACAGCAATATCATTAGTAAATCATATCAACAACCCCTTATTTGTACTTTTCTGCGGCCCGAATTGCTACTGTTCAGAATTGTAACAATGCCATTCTGGGCATACCGAATATTTTCTGCTGGTTAGAATACTTTTCACTGCAATTTTCCTTGGAAGTTGGCTGAAGTTATGTATCACATCGCACTTATCAGCAACTACACGCTTCTACCCTATCATTTCTCCCGAATGGCCACAACAACCAAGCGGCTGTCCTTTTTCCAGTAACCACACGTTATTAGGAATAACAGTGGAGCACGATGATCTGGAAATATCGGATTTTCATGCATCCCTCTCTCAATTAGTATTTCAATCAATTCCTCTCTTTTCATGCTCCCCAAACCAGCATCAGCAAACAGCCCCCCCTCTTCACTCCATTCTGTTTCTTCTGCATAGAATACCGAAAATACCCGGTATTCCCGATGCTCATAGAGATTATCCACTTGAATGACCTGATGGGCCTCCCAAAATGGCTTCTTCTGGTACTTTAGCAAATCGGCAAACATTGTCCCATTTCTCATGTTATGTCCATATAAAAAGAGATCTCTTTTCTCCTGCAGGTTCCCCCTTCCCACAAAAGGAGTTCCGGCATAAGAGGCCTTGCCTTTAAAATCCCGGTGTAGATAATATTCCAGTTCTTTTGGAGTTTGCATGATTGGATAGTTAATCGCAGTATCATCAATAACAATCCATCCAGCAAAATCAGGATTTTTCAAGGCCAGTTCATGATATTCCGGTAGAATTTTCGCCTCTTTATCTTCTATTTTTCCCTTATTATCCACGGTTTTAACGTTTTCACTATCTGTGCCCTCATCCAATACATTCTTCTTTTTATCCTCAATGTAAGCCGCTAACTCTACAAACGCCTGCTGCTCAGAATCTAATCCCTGCCAATTATGAGCCAATAGAACGGTCAAAAATATAGTAAGAATAAAAAGTGTGGTCATAACAATCCCTTTCATCATTCCAGCCCCGTCCCCCAATTATCTTCCCACAAAATCCTAGAAAAATAAATAAAACGGCCGTTCCACCAACGACAGACTCGGTTCTCGGTGAGATAATCCTCAGTCCGAAGTTCTGGATTGTTTCTTTCCCATCCCGTAGCCTCAAAAAACTCGTCCGCATTTTCATAAACAAAAATCGCCCTCCGGGCTTTTGCATAATCTTCATCCTCAAATGAGTCTATATGTATGAAAAACTCCCGTTCCAAAAGAAATTTCAACTCTTTCTTTTCAAAAGTCAAGCTATCATTCATCTGTAAATAAATCCTCCACTTTCTCTATTATTCCCAGTTTCCGCTCTGTCGGTTCCTCCTGAATGTTTTTTTCATTAGCCTTGCTTTTTCCAACTTCTTGGGATTCATCTTCCTTTTTCAAATCCTTCCCAGACCAGATTCCCTGTTCAAATCCGGATTCCTGCTCCCCGATATCCTCCTGGCGGACCTTACTATCCTGTTCAGCTCTCAGTTCCTCTTCCCGTCTCCATTCCGGTACATGGCAATCCGTTTTTTCCTGAATAAGCTTTTTTGCATCTGGATGCATAGTATAATCCATCTTCCTGACACGCAGTATCCTCTGTCCACGAATAATCACAAGTGCCTGATCAAGAGGAAAGCGCAGTATCTCATCTGGCAAAAGCAGCATCCTCTTTCCCACAGAACTGGTTTCTGAATAGTCCGGCACATAATTGCTCATTCTCACCGTATTTAAATTTTTTCGAACCGAGGACACGCTCACGGTTACTTCACCGGAACGATTACTGAAATACATGGCTGTAGTCATATCATTACAGCCTAAAAATAGGGACATGTCACAGCCTCCTAATATCTCCTCCCATTGTCCATCCGGATACCGGTTTTGGAGTTGTGGTATATTTTGATATATGATACTCATACCAATATTGCGGCCCCTGGCCGTTGCCAGCTTTTTTTTGAAATCAGGCACTATACCGATATTTGGAAACTCGTCCAAAATAAAATGCACTGGCACCGGCAATTTCCGGTTCTTCTGGCGGTCAGCATACCGTATCAGCTTAATGCAGAGAAAAGACACAAACAGCGTAGCCAAAACATCATAGGTTGAATCCTGGTCAGAGGTAATACAGAAATATGCACACTTTTCCCGTCCAGGCAGCGTTAAATCAATTTCCTTATGGCTGGTGATTTTCTGCACCTTTTCATTCTGCATAATCTGAAGCCGGGTTCCCAGGCCTAGTACTGCATTTCCCTTCACCTTTTCAGCTTTGGCAAAGAGTCTGTATGGACCCTTGGCTGGGTGAGAAGTAGGGAGCCGGTCAAAAATCCCATCTATCGCTTCCAAACTTTGGTTAATTAAAATCTTATAACTCTCTGCAAAGGTTCTATCTTTATCTTTGTACTCATGGTATACATAAAGACAGAGCGCCTTTAATAAATCCATTTCAACATTGTCATAGAAATGATCGAATTTGTCTGTCGTGTTGCGGATAACTACGTCAACAAAGATATCAATCAGCCCGCCCTCATCAATTTCTGCCAGGCAATCCCATGCATCGGAATTTTCAAGGTCAATTAAGTTCCATTGACGGACAGTATACCTCTGTGCCTTTAAATATGCAACCATATCCTCATATAGTTCAGACTTCGGATCAGTGATAAACATACTCTCTCCCCGCCTGACACACTGAAGAATCATGTTTCTGGCAAATGCCCTGGACTTCATCGACCCCTGGGAACCACACACGGCAATATTGCGGTTCAGCTTGGAATCCACTGGCAGACTTAGAACATTACCACTCATCATCTCCAAACCGAAAATAATGCCCTCCACCTTCCTGATATCCTTATCCTCCTTTAAAACACGCCTCCGTTCAGCGTCCTCCATATATCCAGCTGTCCCATAAGTTCCCAGCTTTGAGTAAGTGAAATTACGTTCCTTATCCTCTCCACTGGTATCGCTTATACTTCCTTGAAATACTACTATCCCGGCAAAAGCAAAGAATAAAAGGATTGTAAATACCGTTGTTTTTATCCCATGGATAGAGGATACCGCAAAGTATAGACACCGGATAGGATTCAAACTTATATGCCCGGCGTCCACCATGAACTGGCGCAGAACCCCTCCGGCATAAAGTGCCAATATAAGCAGACACAACAGCCCTGCGATGAGTTTCTTCCTATTTCTTTGTTCTTCATTCATTCTGTCCCTTCCTTATACTTTATTTTTTGATGATACTTAACCAGGTTCCCGTAATACGTCCCTATTGTATTGACAGAATTATACAACGCCGTTACCATAACTGCCCGGATATTCCTGGCTTTTGTTTCTGTCTCCCGCAAACAGGTCAACACATACTGGATGTGGAACATATTTAAACGCCTGTACTGCTCCTTCACCAGTTCTGCCGGCTTGTCTTCCCGATTTACCCGGATTGTATCTGCTGAAGAGACCAGAACCTCTACTGCTACCTCCACCAATTCCTCTAATTCCTCTAACTCCTTTAGATCCCGTCTTAAAATTTCATATTCAATCTGATTTTTAAATTCCTCCTTCACCTTCAGATATGAATAGATAGGATATTCATTGTTGTAATCTTTGTATGTAATCTCTGTATTTGTCTCTCCCAATTCAGAGACAGATCTCGCTTTTTTGGATATAGACGCCCCATTCCAATCGGAGAGACCTTCCTCTGATTTCGGAGACACGTCTCCCTTAAATTGGGGATACCCTATAGTAAGTGTTCCTTGGGCTTTCTTTTGACTCTTTTTCTGTACCCGCTTTACGCTCTCAACCTCTTCAGCATAATCTTCGGGAAAGGTAAGCCTTTCAAGTATATCTACGTCAAGTTCTATAAAAAGAACATTGGGTATGGACTGCCCATTGATTGTCAAAGTACGGAAAACACGGCGGATGACTCCCAGCTTTTCTAATTCTACAATCGCATTAGTAGCATCCCGTTTTGTTATTCCAAACTGATCTGCCATTTGTTGGTAGCTTCGCTGTAATAAGTCCGCCTTAAAGCGCTTCCGGTATCCCAGAAGCTGCCCACTCCCTTCATCTCTCACTTCCGCTGCGCGGTACCAGTATACAATATCAGATAAAATCACAATGGCAATTAAGTATGGTTTTCCCGTTTCTCTCAGAATGGTATGGTACCAAGCCGGAGGAATCACGTTGCCGGTAAGCCTAATTCGGCTCAACCGGTCAACTGTCGGATTCCCTGTTTGATAGATTGGTTCCATAGCGCTCTCTCCTTCCCTATTCCTTCCAGCCCAGATATCGATACACCTTCTCAGGACGAATGGCCTCAACCTTAAAACACTCAGGCAATATGGAGCGCAGGACACCTGCCTGATACGTAAAGCAGAATACCCTGCCGCCTCTTCTTAACGGCAGACTCATAATCCGTTTTACCTGCCATAAATCCATCATATAACAAAAATATACCAGATTCCCATTCTCATCCGCACCAGCCTCCGGTGTAAAGCAATTATCATTCACCTGTTTTAGCGCCCTGCATAAAAACTGGTATAGCCTTACTTGACCGGCTTCACTGCATAATAACCTTAGCTGGATTACTGCCTCTTCTAGAAAAGGAATATAGTAATAACATTCATATACATCATCTAAAGAAAACAGGTTCCCCTTCAAGCCACCCATGCTGGTTAAGATACGCCTTACTATTGCCATATCGGTTCCCATCATAATAGTACTGATTGTTATGCATCCCCTGTTTTTGCGCAGACGCACCTCCAGCCGGCTCCTTACATTCCGCTCTGTCTTTGGAACCCATTTCATCAGACTGTCCAACATATTGTATACTACGTAAAATCGTTCTGCGGCCAGTACTCCGCAGGCCCTAGACCCCTTGATTTCCATATCGGTTGCCTGTTTCCATTCCATTGTCCCATAATAAGATACCGGAGCACTGCCTTTGATATCAGGTGTGCTGAACGGAGCTTGATGGAAAACAGGGAACAGTTCCGTTTTTTCACTCTGAAAAATCCGTATCCCAGCATGATGAAAGTAAATCCATACCATGCTCATGCGATGAAGCCTCAATCGCTTCTCTGGTTCACTCTTCACATGATTGGTGGAGTTGGCTCCGGACAAATAGAGCCGCACATCATCCCCATAATGAACCAGTAGATACTGTTTAGCTTTATTTCGGAGCAGATAACCTCTGACACCGTCTTTACTCCGAAGTTTAACTTCTCCCTCCCGCTTCAATCGGGTCAAAAGCGCAACGGCATAAGATTCGGAACCGACTGCACGGCCAACCCAATCTGACGGTATTTCTCCGCTGACTGCTATAAGTAACAGAAGTTCATCTTTTCTATCTATTTTCATATCTGTCCCCTTCTTCTTATTCCGTTTTGTTCCTTTTCATACCCTGTCCTCTCCATCCCTAGGTAGAATGACTCTCCCTTTTTATGTCTTTAGGTACGTTTTTAATGGCTCTCACCATAATCTTACCCTGTCGAAAAACCTGTGGCGGGATTCAGATGATTTTTCGATATGATGTCCAGGTGGTTTCTTTTACAAATCCACTTAGGAAACCGGTTACGTTCCATCAAAAAAAGGAACGTGCAATCCCGTTCCCCCAATGTGGTAGTATGATAAGTGTCCAGATACAGACCGCTGTCTGATACAAGGAAGTACATACCCAAAGCATCCACGACCTGCTTTTCCTCTATATTGTCATGGTCCCGAATCCTGGTTTCCGGCATTTTTTTATCATACTCATGAATAAAACAGACCGTTGCCTTCTCGTATACAGGAATTTCCTTCCCCTGCTGCTGACGCTCTTCACACCAATTCTGCAGTGCCAGAAAAAAAGGTTTATAGATATAGTCTGTATATTTTTTTTTACGGTGGGGCAGTAACATTGGAAGTTCTGCTTTCAATATGCAATCCTCATATTCCACACGAATTTCATGGATTTGTACTAGTTTCAGACAATAATCCTCTTTGAGAGGACTGTTAAATGTATTTCTTAATACAAATCCCCGCAGCCGGTCTGTCAGACATTCAGCATGTTCAGAAGCTTCCATCATACAATCTAACAATCGTCCATACTGAAAACTGGAAGCGCTACGATCATAAAGTGTTTTTACACTCTGTGCCTCAGCCAGTTTATCCTGTACCACTCCTGCAACTCTCTGAACCTCCAAAAGCTGATGTTCCAATAGCTCCATAATCTCAAATTCATGTCCTTTTTCTATAATATTCGACCTCTCCACCCTCTTTCACAACACAAAAACCAATGATTCCAGGTACCTCTATCTGGCTAATCATCACTTTATCCTCCAAAACAATAATGTGATTTTCCTCTGAGCGCCTGCTTTTAGCAAACATACCATTAACCAGCTTTAAATCACCAATTCCAATATAAATAATATCGTAGATATCCTGCCCACAGAAAAACAAGATTCTTACTGGAAAATCCTCTTTTACCGCCAGATAATGGCCGTCCACTTCCCGTTTATGCATCATATCGATTAATACCCAAAGACTTTGTATTGTTCCCTCGTCCTTCAGCGAATACGCAAATTCATTGGAGGCAAGAAGACCGGTATGAGGATTTCTGTAAATCTGCCTGTTCTTTAAAAGCCTCGACACTGCTTTTCCCGCAGCCTTTTCTTCCCCCTCAAAAAAATGCAAAAGCTGTTTCATATAAAGAACATTATACTTGCGTATTACCATTAATGTCCTCTCCTCCATGGCCTCAGGGCTAACATATACCGCCATCCAGTTATCCTCCCATCCTTCCATATGCATGGTTACCGAATTTTTCAAGCCGTTCCTTTAGGTTCTGCAAATCTTTCCGATCCGTGGTAATCAAATCATTTTCAAGCTGGCTTGCCCGAAATTCCAATGTAAGATTATTACTGTTCGTAGAAATCATCCCCTTCCCTCGCTCAAAATGAACAATTTCCATCCGCTCCGCGTCAGACAAATGAAGTAGTTCTTGTACTTTTTTTGCTTCGTCATTTTCCAGATTCAGGACTATTTTAGTTTTTGTAGCGTTGATAATGCCACGACCATATTTTCCCTCCTTAAGCGCCATAAAATCCGACAAATCCTGTGTCGCACACACTGCTCCGCCTGCGTAACCTCTGATTATCTTAAAAATCTCTAGAACATATTCCGCCGCCAGTTCATTGGAGGAAGCACCAATCAGCTGCCAGACCTCATCCAGAAATACCATCTTTTTTTCTGTCCGGTCCTCCTTTACCTTAGACCATACATAGTCCACCGCCACGAACATTCCCACTGGCAACAAGTCCCCGGTAAGCTCTGATATATCTAATACAATATATTTGTTCTTCAAATCCACATTGGTCTGCTGGTTGAAACTGGAGGCGGAGCCATGCACCAGACGGTTCAGAATATTTGCCAGTCTCTTGGTTTCTTGCCTCCTAATTAGTTCATTGTAAACATCCCCCAAAACCGGCATTTCTTTATATTGTTCCGGGTTTTCAGGGTCAATCAGGCTTTCATTCTCATGGGTAATCCCCTTTTGCTGATAAGTCAGTACCAAAGCTTCATCCAGGAGCTGTTTTTCCTCATGAGACATATCGGGAATCAGAAGAGAAAAGAAAATATGTAAGTCCTGGATTTTCGCCGCCAGTTCAGAATATTCCATGACCGCCCCGTCCAGGATTGCATTTGTTTCCTTATTTTTTTTCCTGATTTCCATTACATTGATACAGCTTTTTGAAGATGACGATATCTTAATAAATTCGCCTCCGATATTGGTACATGCTCTGGCAAATTCATGTCCCTTGTCCGGCGCTATAATAAAAACCTGTATGTTTTTTCTTCTCATCCGCAAGGCCATTAACTGGAGCAGGAAAGTTTTCCCCGCTCCGGTTGTTCCCATGATAGAAATATTCGCATTTTTATATAAGGATGAATTAAAAATATCCACAATTACCAATGAACTGTTTGCAGTATTCACCCCCATCAATATGCCGTCCTTGTCAGACATCTCAAACGAGGTAAAGGGATAGCAGCTCGCAGCTCCAGACGTTAAAACATTCCGCTTAGAGCGCTCATAAATGCTTTTCTCAAGCTTCAACAGTGGCAGGGCGGACAAGAATGCCTGCTCCTCCTGAAACAGGCAGGAAACTGTATCCAGATCCTGGGCATTTAAGAGCTTCCTCATTTCCTTAGCCCTCCACTCCACTTCCTTTGCGCTGTATCCAGTTACGGTTATCAGGATAGCAATATAATAAAATTCCTCATTTGCCGCGAGTCCATTTTTCAGATAATATCCGGATTGGATTGACTCTGCGAGATCATCAAAATCAGTATTGGTATCGGAGGCATCCTTGATTTTTGAGCGGTTCAGCCGTATTCTCCTTCCAATGCGCTCAATGGTCTTAACCTTATCCTGTTTATATAAAAAAAGGTCCACGTCAATCCCCTCTCCCGCGTTGACAAGAAGGGACAGCCAGCCGGCCGGCACCCGATTCCGGTACCTGGCCGATGGGACAAAGAGATATGTATGGTATACTCCGTCCATGATTACATAATTCCCATGCCTGAAATCCAGACTTTCGGGCGCAAAGTATTCCGCAACCGGAATCCGGCCGGTACTTTCCTCCCCATTCTCGCGGATATACCACGCGGCCACCTGATTTAACCGCTGGGAAAGAGAGACTGTGGTGCTGGTTTTCCTGTTTAACAACAGGTACAGCATTTCCACCGTATCTTGTGTCGGATTATCTGATATTACAACTTCATTACCACACTGATATAAATATTTCTTTGCTGTCTGTGCGTAAGAGTTTAATGTTGCTGCGATTTCAGACTCTGTTCCCCGCCTGCTGTCCACAGAAAACACCAGAAAAAACCTCCGGGTTACCGCTTCCCGGTAGCCGACCGAACGCAGAAGCTTAATATAATCTTTTTGAAGCATCCGGCACCGTCCATCTGGCTCTGCCTCAATGTCCTGCTTCACCGCCTCAACATAGAGGCCGATATCTGCCTTTTTTGAGATGGATTTTATCTGTAGTTCCGGGGGAGCTATCTTTAAATAGCCTATGTAAGAATAAATGATGTTACGCTGTTCGCTGGCGCTCCGGTGCAGGAAGTTAATTGGCAAAACCTCAACGATTTTTACATAACGGCCATCCGATGTGTAAATGACTCCGTCACGGATTGATTCAATTGGAATTTCTTTAGAGGCTCTTGTATAAGGCAGGTCATAGAACTCCTCCTGCTTCGCTGCTGTGACTTTCTCCCTCTTCCGTTTTTGGGGAGCATTTTCTCCATTTTGCTTTGGTTTTCTTCTTTTTTGCTCCTGTATCAGTTTCTTTCTGACTCTCCGGAGTTCCCGCCTCCAGGCTTTTCTTTGGTTTTCTGTGCTTTTTCCCTCTTTCACGCTTTATCTTCCCTCCTCTCTCTGACCTTTCTTTTTTCCTGCTCTGTTCTAAGCGGTATCTCTTATCCGGCACAGACAGGCTACGGCGGCGCTTTAAAAATTTGAAAAAGCTTGCGATAAATGCAAATAGACTTTCTCCCTGAACTCCCAGGATAGCCAGGATTATAACCGGCACCAGGACTATCATGCCGATGTATAGTTTTGTCTTTCCCGTAACACTCAGTGACATAATAAGCGGCACCAATCCCGCGAGAATCAGTGCCGTTTCAAATGCATTTCTAGTTTTTACCCGCCCGGAAAGAATTGTCCCCTCCTCAGCAAAATTGGGCGGGATTGTATAAATATCAATCCGGTTATTCTCATTCATTACCCGTTCCCCTCCTATTTATCCTGTTTTCTTAAATAAAACAGGCTGCCGGCACAGATTAGGATTAATGCCATGCCAAGAATACCCAAAACTGGTATCTGCCTCCGATCCGACTCTGTTTTAAGCATCTCTTCCTCCACGGCTGGTTTTATCTGTTCTTCCTGTTTTTTCCTCTCTATTATTTCTTGTTTTTCAGCTTGCTCTGTCATCAGCGTTTCTGTTTTTTCTGGAAATTTCTGGATACTACCTGGATTCACAAACACCTTGCAGATAGAAATCCTGCCAGCCTCCACGCAAACAGTATCTGGCTCTACATGGCAGTCATATTCCCGTAGTTCTGATATGGCCGTGACTCCAGTTACTTTGTACCGCTCTCCCGCTAGCGACAAGTTCGCTATATAACCAACATCTTTATCAAGTGACACAGTAAATGCCCTTCCTCCTGTCAGTCCGGTAAAATAAATGGTGACTGCTCCCTGAAACCCTTGAAACACCTGGCACCGGACAGCCAGCGTCCCCTTCCCTGTATCTGTATCGGTATACTCTTCATCCCACATTGTTTCTCCTTTTGCACCCGCCAGACCATCGGCATAGCAAACTCCAGAAATGCCAAGAACCAGGCTGAGTGCAAGGCTGGGAACGAAACTCCATTTTGATCTATGCTTCATTCCTTCACTCTCCTATAATCCATATGCCGCCATCGCTTAAATCCCTGGCGTATGACCGAATTGTGGAAGGGCTGTACAGGTTTCCGGTCCTCCCCCGGCTTCCAGGGTCGGCAATTGTTATGTTTCCGTCACTGGTCACTCCGGTTAATACGATAAAGTGTCCGCTGTTTCCTGATATCGTATTCTCCGCGCAGATTACCACCGCAAGCTTTCCATTCTTCAATTCCGCAACCACATAATTCATCTGTTCGCGTCTCACACGTTCAACCGACAGTCCCCAGTTCCGGGCTGCATTTGCCGGATATGCATGGCTGGTTCCACGTCCCGAAACATATCCTCCGGTGTCCATCGCATATTGCGCTGTCAGCTCAGGCGTTATCTGTTCACCTGTCAGTGTCGAAATCACAATAGCAAGCGCTGTGGGACCGCAGCCAGAAGTACGTATTGTGCTTCCCCCATAGGAAAGAGAGGCCCAGGGTTCCTCCCCCTGGTTGTAATACACTATTTCCCTCACACATCCGGGCACTGTCTCATAGATGATTTTATCTCCTCCAGTAGCAATGGTACTGGTATAAATACCGCCAGACGCTCCCGCACCTAATATATAATTTTTCCAGCTTGCGGCCTTAAACAGTATATCCAGTGCCCCATCCTTCCCATTTTGAACTAACTGGAACAGCTTCAGCACGTTATTAAAGCTATTTGGGTCCGTCACATAACGGAAACTATATCCGGTTCCTGTTGAAGACAAATGTGGATTCAACTTTACCACAATAGAATAGTCCACAATTTCAATTTCTTCTTCCTCATCGCCGGAACCAATGGTTTCTGTATGTGTTCCTGTCTTTGCCCAATCAAAAAAGGCGCTCTCTTTTTCATCAATAAAGGATTTTAAGAGCACTTTCGATATGGACGAATCGGTCTGTGTGATTCCCGGTATCGTGTTTCCTCCCCCCTCTCCCATATATCCCAGAACCTTTTGCACATAGGCTGGTGTTTCTCCATTTTGGGGAATTTGATACCCTGCTCTCTTCACAGCGCCTGGCCCCGCGTTATATGCAGCAATCGCCAATTCCAGCCCATTCGGATAAACAGAAAAAGCTGCGAGCTGCTGTGAGATATAGTTAGCTCCTCCCATAATATTCTGCTTAGGATCGTAGGGATTAGTAACGCATAGGTTCGCTGCCGTTTCAGGCATAAGCTGCATGATTCCGATAGCACCTGCACTGGATACACAATTTGGATTAAAATCGGATTCTGCTTTTGCCATAGCCTTTAACAACACTTCCGACACCTGATAAGTGGCGGACGCAAGCGTAAAATATTCATCGTACGCACTGGTAAGACTGCTTGTCCCTCCCCCTGTACCGTACCCATTAAATCCTTCTATCTGTTTCCCGCTCCAGGATTCTTCCATCAGGACAGCCAGATACTGGCTCAATCTGGGTTTTAGGACTGTTTCATATTCATCGTCCACCTCATATCCATCATATCCACTCTGGTTATTATCATAGTCAGCCCGGATTTCCTCTACTGCTTTATCTCTTAGGGCCTCGACCAAACCATATATTTCTGACTCAAAAGCCGGATCAGCGGCAAAAAGAGCCTCTATCTGTATTTTTATGTTATTGCATTCTGCGGTGCGAGCCTGGGACACATATGCATCCGCATCTGCAAAGCCGAGATACATAAAAATAAGGCTGACAGAATTTACAAGCAGATATACAAAAAGCAGGATTGCAAGCAGGATAGAACCGATTACTTTCCAAACGGTTTTACTTGTAAGCAAAGCGCCGACTAATGTTCCAAGCGGTCCCCCCAACGCGGTTCCCACCGTGGCACCGCTGGCCGCACCTCCAGCCCTGACAGCCCCAGTGGCGGCATGTACCGCCTGTATCGAATGGGCAATTTTTTCTGTCTGCCCCGCTGCCCGAACGATTCGGGCAGCCGTTTCTGCCGCTTTGTCAAGCGGCTCATTGCTCCGGTCTTCGTTCATTCTCTCTCCTATAAAACAGCCGGTCCCATTTAGACCGGCTGTTTGTTATCTTTTTTCCCCTTTTCCGTCCGCATACCTCTTTCCGGTATTCTTTTTGTTCTCCGGTTTCTTTTTCGGCGTTTGCTTCGGTACGCCTCTCTCTTGAGAAGTTTCCTTGTATACTTTCTCCAGACGTATCATGCCGTTCTTTTCCAAAACCGCTTTTGTTTCCGGTAAAACCGCTGGAGCTTGTTCCTTTTCCGGAAGTTCGTAATAGGTTTTTCCATCTTCATGTATCGTCTGATAGGCTCCCTGTGGTTTTTCAAACCGACTGGCATCATAACGCATATACCGTTCTCCATCACGCTCCGCAAGATAAGAACCATAATTTTCATCAGAACTGCCCTTTCCGGATTGACCATAAGTTCCGGTACCAGTTTCCATAACTGTACCGCTCTGCATTCCGCCCTGGGATACACCTTTGACCTCTTGCATACTTTCAGCGCCTGAGACAGCACCAGCACCATTGGAAACACTGCCACCCATTCCCATGCTATGGGGCTGACCTTCGTCCATGGCGCCACCACCTGCCATTTCGTTTATTGCGGTATCAGTATCAGATATGCCGGCTCCTGCCGTACTGGTTCCCGGCAGACCAGATTGTACAGAAGAGGCCGGGCTATCCAAACCACCTGCATAATCTGCAGCCATGGCTTCTGCTCCACCAGGCAATGTTCCTGCATGTTCTTTTGCCTGTGCGGATTCACTATCATATGAAAGAATACCAGTGTCTGCCATTCCTGCACCTGGTTCTGCTTCCTGCCCGCCATCCTGCATTCCGGTAATTCCACCAGTCTCTCCTGATACCTCCATACCGCCACCCGGTTCTGCTCCTACAAAGCCAGAAATATTGCCTTCGTCCATTCCGATTTCAGTTCCAAACGCTTCTTCAGGCTCATCAAGGGAGGCTCCAAACGGCCCATCTTTTCCATATCCCATTCCGGGAATTTCCCCTGCCTCATCATAAGAGCTATCCATAGGTATATCCTCATCATAATTAAAGCCAGGGTAATCCATACCTTCCCTACTCTCCATCCCGTCAAAGGAACCTTCTTGTGCATCAAAATCGGATTCATCCGGCATTCCAAAGGGGGCATTTGCACTCTCAGTACCAGGCATTCCACTGTCAAATTCATTTTCAGCCCCATGCCAGCCAAAGTCCTCCCCTGGTTCTGGTTTTTCCTCGGCATTCACTCCACCATTCATACCGCCAATATTGGAGCCATTCCGCATACCGGATATACCAGCCACCCCAAAGTTCGGAGAACCGCTTCCCATTGGAATTGGTTTTCCTGTGCCGAATCCCATGAGGGAGGCTCCCTTTTCCTGGTTTCCACCTCCTGTTCTGCCACCGCTGCCTCCCATATGAAGCAGCCGGCCTGCCATAAGAAGCGCGCCCATACCACTAAGGCCGCCTCCGATTCTGCCCAGATTCACTCCCAGAGAAGCCATATAACTATCAAGCTTCGCGGTTATCTTACAAAACCCAATCAGACACATGGTTGCCGCAAAATACTTCGTAAATCCATAACTGCTGGACATTAAGTTACCATAGCCCGAAAGGAACATCTTCAGACACCACGCGTCCAGTATGATAATCAATATCTGCCCACCAAACATCCTCACCCATGTGGTGGTAATATTATTTGTGGATTTTGAACCGCCGGCTGCAAATGCCAATGGTGCGGTATAAGAAAAGATTCCCAGCAGGACATACCGTTCCGCCAAAATAAAAAGCATTTTAAAATAGTTCCAAGCTACAACAAAATGCATGATTAACAAAAGCATCTGAATGCTGATTATATCGATGCCCAATACAGATACCACTGCCTCCGCTGCTGTCACGTATGCTGAAAAAGAATAAACTGTGATTGCGCTTCCCGCTACCCACTGGTAAGGAGTTCCTACAATATTCAGAATATAATTGACAATATCTTTTGCGTAGACAATCATGAAAAGGCTGATGGCCGACCGAAGTATGAGTTCAATTGGATCCTCCGATGAGGTTGTTATCTTGCTGAATATTCCCTTAAATAACTGCCAGACCAAAATCATAAGAAGAATCATAACCGCAATCGGCATAATGCCATCCCGGTACAAATTACCGGCAACGCCAAACAATTCTTCAAACAGATTTAAATTACAGGATAAAATTTCCGTAAACATACTGCTTGCGACATCCATCATATCTATGATAAATTGGGAACACATTTCTTTAATACTTTCAAATAATAATTCTAACAGCCAGCCCATTTTATTATCCCGTTACAGGATTTTACACACCTCCTTGCTGGGAGAGCACCAGCCTTTTTTATACACTCCGTATAGTTACGAAGAAAACATACTCTTTGGAATAATACTTTCCATATAGGTTACAATACCGCCAAGAGTCATTAGGGCGGCCCAACAGATAATAATACGCTTTAGCCAGGCACGTGATTCATCCACAGTTTTTCCTGACTTTGAAAAATTCATAAGAAAGAGACATACTGCCGCACACACAACTGCACCTACCGTTGCAATTCCAGCAACATCTGTATACACTTGCTGCATGGCGGATTTAGCTGTATCAAAAATATCTGCATAGGCAGTCTGACACCTAAAAAGCACCATCATGCTGACTACATAAAACTGTCCTGTAAGCGCCGGTATGTTTATATGCTTCTTTTGATTAAACACCAGAAAACCCGCCTGTCTGTCCATGCTCAAATTAATCACTCCTTTTTTGGTACGAAAAAAGCAACCATCACAATGATGATTGCCTTCTCTGCATATTTTACAATTTTTATGGCTCTCCACGGAAATATGCCCATGCATAAAAACTGATGATATCATTATAAAAACTTTGAAATCTCAAGTCAATGCATGTTCGGTCCCAATATAGTCCCTTTCTTATCTCTTTTTTGTTCTTGCTTAAGCCGCACCTTTTAACTGCCCACACTCTCTGCCATTTCTTTCGATTGTATAGTAGTAGGAAGTAGTCTCAATCCGTACATAATCCGCCGCAACCTCCAGAATGCGATGTACCCTATCCGTCCACATTAGATGACCATCATATCGATAGCATACTTCTTCACCCACTTTAATTGGTAACTGTACTTCTCCTGCAGTTATCACGATTCTTTTTGCCTGCAAATTATTCTTCATCATAGCAGCCTCCTTCTCAACTGGCTAACTGATCCAACGATAATACACTCACCTTGTCAGTATAATCCACCTTTTTTCCGTTACCAAAAGCAAATTCCAGCTTTTTAACTGAAAAGGGGATAGTCTTTCTTAAGCGGAAGTCTAATAGTTCTGCTTTCACTTCCGTAATCACTGTTTTTGGCAACCTGGAACGAAAAAAATTATAATCCAGAATCTCCGCCTGCTTACTGGTGCCTAAATTCCTCAGTTTCTCATCTTCTGTCCTGATACCTTTGGCCTCCAGTCCAACTAATATTGTTCCGTCAGGCATCCAGCTTTTTTTCTGCATTGCCTGACCGATTGACAATTCCATTGGTTCTGGATTTTCCATCTTAACTTCGCTTAGCAGTAAAACACAGTTATCTGGATGGCTCACTGGTTCAAGTGTCTGGATATCAAGTTTCATTTTCTTAAATTTGTCACGTTTCATTTGATTCCTCCTTTGAATTAAGCTCTGATTCCTAATCGCTATCCTCCTTCTGTATTGTTGCTTTTTTCTGCACAAAAAAAGACGCTACATTTTTCTAAAAAATGAGCGCCATTCTATAGCTTAATAAATTTAAAACACCCAGAACAAACTGATGCTCTGATTGCTTCCTTCAATGCAGAAAGAACAAACTTTTATGTGTTACTTATTCAAGTACTACATAAATCAATACACCATCATTTTATCACTACATATTGTATGTGTCAACATTTAATCACAATATATGGTGCGCTTTTATTTATTATCTAAAACCTCCCCACTTGATAACTGCTTTGTAACATTGTTTTGCAAATTAATCGTCCCTCTAGCTCTCTCACTGAGCATCATCTCTTCTTCCTGCGCAATCATATCAAATATTGATAATAAACTTTTTTCTTGTATAATCTTTCTACATGTGTCCCTATTCTCAAACAACTTAACTCACCTCTCCTATAAACATATTAAAAAGGATATTACACGTCTATTACCCATGTATCACGATAATGTTCTAATAGCATTCGGCTTTCCATCTCGTAACCCCACAGAATACCTTCCACGGCTTTTAGAGCACTTTCTCTCCACCGAAAGTAGGTACTTCGATTTATACGCACATTCTGAGACAAATGCGGTTCCAACTTATTTATAATCTCTGTTATATTGTTTGGCTGATAGGCAGACATATAAGTATAATATAGAATCCAATAATATCGTTCTCCCTGCGGATGGTATTTTCTCATAAGCTCTACAGCCTCATCAATCAATTTTAAAAATTTGTTGGAACTGTTGATTGCTTCCACTCTGGATTTAATATTTGCTTCATCATCATTTATATCCATGCCAGCCTGATATATTGACTCTAAAAATTGATCCACATCCGTCCCATACTCTTTTTGAAACCGATGTTTCACTTGTCCAATCTGCACTTGCATTCGCCAGGAAACAGAACGATAAATTTTAAATAATACAGCAACATCATGATATACCTGATTATCTTTACTTTCAATCGTTATAACTCCACTTTTACCCATTATATTTATCCTCCTTTATATCTTCTACATTTTGGTAAATATATTTGCTTTGGAGAATAATTCTAATGGCTGGCCACTTTGCGACATTCTTTCGCAAAGTGCAGATAAGTGACTTTATGACATTCTTTCGCAAAGTCTCCATGTATTAGATTAACCGACTTTGTGACTATCCCTCCAAGACTCCAGTAAGTCATATATTACAGCTTCAATCTGCCCTTTTGTATATTCCTTCGGAAAATAATCCCTTAGTTTCTTAGGGGATAATGTAATCTTCGGCATACTGGGCATCTTAGAGTCCGAAATCAATATTTCTGGCACTCTTTTTTTATTTAAAGTCCCTGCTTTGCTTTCATCCTTTAAGGCCTCTGCCTGTATCTCATTAGGAAAAAGACGTTTATCTAAAATTACTCCCAGTACCCACCCCTGTTCTTCAGCAGTAATAAATGATAACTTTTCTGCGGGTATCAGCAAGAGTTTTTTCAAGTCCACATATTCTAAAAGTTCTGGCAACAAATAAGTCAGGCGCACATACCGTTGCACTGTTCTTCCTGTTTTCTTCGCGCCTTTACCTATTAAATCAGCGGTATACTCTTCTCCTTTGACTCCCTGATGGCTTAATGCCTCCATTTTCATCCGATAAGCCTTTGCTTTTTCTGATGGCAGGAGATCTTCTCTCTGAATATTGGAATCAACCATAATGATAGTGGCTTCATCATCATTCAAGTCCCGGACTATAACAGGCATATCCTGATATCCAGCCAGTTCACAGGCCCGCTTTCTTCTATGGCCTGCAACTATTTCATATCCTCCCTGCTTATCTTTTCGGACAACTCCAGGAATCAGAACCCCGTATTTTCTCACACTATCAACGGTTTCCATCATCTTTTCATCATCAAGGACGCGAAACGGATGATTTTTGAAGGAATGAAGGATATCAAGAGATAGATGTATGACCTGGCCTTCAGCGCTTTGTTCTATTGATTCGTTACCAAACAAGTCATTATAAGAGGTGAATTTCACCTTATTCGCACTGCGGCTTCCCATAAGCAAGCACCTCCTCCGTCAGAGCTGCATATCCATCAGCAACAATCCCCTTTGGATCATGCAAAAAAATACTTTTCCCTTCCGCACTTGTCTCTACTGCTCTTACCGACAATGGAATACAGTTTTCAAAGATATGAATTTGACCGCCATATGCCATTCTCAGCTTGTCTGAAATATCTCTTGCAAAGTTGGTCCGTCGGTCTACCTTTGTCAGCAATATTCCTTCAATTCCAAGTTCCGGGTTCAGCTGCCGGTGGACCCGGCCAATCGTTTTTATAAGCTGCTGTAACCCCTTTGTAGGCAGATAGGCCGCTTCTACCGGTATCAGAACACTGCCGGCCGCAACAAGAGAATTAATTGTCATCATTCCTAAAGATGGCATGCAGTCAATCAATATGTAATCATATCGGTCCTTTATCTCGTCTACATACTGACGAAGGACCGTCTCCCTGCTCATAACGTTCACCAGCGTTGTTTCAAGTCCGGCAAGTTCTATATTTGCAGGAAGAAAATCCACACCCTCCTCATGGTGAAGAATTCCCTCTGTCACATCCAGAGGTTCATCATTCACCACCTTCGCCAAAATATTTACCAGTGTTACCTCCAGGTTGTCCGGCTCATCAATTCCTAAACAGGCTGCCAAATTTCCCTGTGCATCTGCATCGATTAAAAGAACCTTTTTCCCCTTTCTCACCAATCCAATGCCTAAATTTACGCATGTAGTCGTTTTGCCGACTCCACCTTTTTGATTTGCTATCGCTATTATTTTGTTCATGATATTCTCCTTTTGTTCTCTATAGAATCTGCAACACATCATGCACAGCCACAATACTCCGGATATCTGAGTTTCACTGCCTGCCAAAAATACGGTGCATAGCCACAACAAAATAAATCTTCGACCGTATATTTTCTGCATTCAGATAACTGATCGTCTGAGTTCTCACAATCAGATACGCTGGGAGTACCGTTGCAGTAGAGATTATATGCCATTCTTATAATGTGCTGGCTGCCAGAAGTCTGCCACCCCTCATGCAGGCATTCTGTTTTAACGCAACCAGATTTAAAATCATAAATCCTGGCTGCATTACGTCTTGTATCCTCGCTGATTCCCAGACAATAGATTAATGCGGCATGGTAGGCATCTTGGTACCTGCATTGAGACAAATATCTTTCAAAAAAGTCCCTATGGGCCGCACTCTTAAAAATCACATTAGCCATACCCTCTCTCATCGGTATATCTCCTTTCTTTTAATAAAATAAAACATAAGTATCAAATTCTCTGCTCGCTTTCTGAAATAGAATATCTGCTATAATAACTCTAAAATATGAGTCTTCATCCATTCAAGGGCATTTCAAAATATTTCTTTATTATGTCACTACTTAATACAACCTATCTTTATATCCGCATCGTATGTGCATCTCCTTTTCTTTGAATAAAATAAAAAGACATCTCCACATGTGGAAACATCTTTTTCAAATCAACAATTTATTCTGTTATGATAATACTTAATTTCTGGTATATTCAACTTACTTCTCCACTACGTATTGAGTAACTTCGAACCGCTCCTTTACGAATGAAGGTCACCAATCCATACTGCCCATATGGCATTATCTCGTCCATACGCTCCACGCAGCACACAATATATAGTATATTTATCACCAATCATAATCAATCAGTAGTGGTTTGTTTTGTTTTTCGTAGTAGGAGACAAAATACTCCACCGCGTTCTCCGGGAAGAACTCCTTAAACTCGGAATAGAGCTGGGCGGCGAGAGTTTTGTTGTGGGCGATGATGAGGGTTGGCTTTTGTAATTGCTGGATTACGTTGGCCATGGTAAAGGTCTTGCCGGAGCCCGTGACGCCTAGTAAAGTCTCGAATTGGCTGCCTTCTTTGAAGCCTTTTACAAGAGCTTCGATAGCCTGCGGCTGGTCGCCGGTGGGCTGATATTCACTGTGTAATTTGAACTCCATAATGTGTTTTTACCTCCTTGGTGACCCAATAAAAAGTACGTCTATTAGACAGAAATTCGTGAAATATTTGAAATCAGGCATTCGAGTTGCTGCCTAATAGGCGTACTTTCGAATTTCAGAATTTAGTTACTGATAAAACAATATCATTTACTGCTTAGCAATACAAAATAGGATCATATAAGATTTTATAATGAACTTCTTACTCTTTTGCCTGATTTACATTATCCAGAAGAATCGCTCTTTCAAGCTCATTTTCTTTATACTCATAATTTTCTGGCAATCCCATGAATTCAAGTACATAAGGGTCTTTTACAAATTCATAGTTTTCTGCTAATGGATCTTGCAGTTGTGTAGATAGTATTCTTTTGTAATATCCACTTTTTATATTACGTTCCAATATTTTTACTGACCAACTTCCTCTAATTGCCTCCTGAATATAGTAATTACGTTCTTCTTCCGAATCAAGCCGCATAATATTTCTTAAATGAGACCACGATAATTGGCTACACACCGTGTAGCCAATTGAATCTTTAGGAAAAGTACGATAGAACTGACGACAATTTTTTAAATTTGCAATAGAAAATCCCGTTCCAAACTCTCCTGAAAGTTCTTTTGACAAGTTGCGAATAATGTAATCACCGTACTTTGCTCTTCCAGTTCCATTCTGCTCCTGTTGCACAATTCTTTCGCCTATCTCCCAGTAGGCTTTAGACATAATGGAGTTGACGCTTTTATACGCTGAATTCCTCGCTGTTTATAAAATATGTCGAACATCATCATAAAATTGCTGTTCTTCTTTTGTGGAAGTTAAATATAGTTCAGTTTTACTCATCTTATTTTCCAATTAATTGCCTTTCCTAAATATAGTCTAAGTTCAACAAGTTATGCTCTACTATGGGCCTAAATATTCTAACTTCTTGACTGTCTTACCAAATTCAATATCGCACTGTCCAAGTCATAAATAGTATTCTCTTGATCATTCCATCTATCCCCAAAATCTATAGTAGAACTTTTCGGTGTTTCCTTTGGTTCGTCTAATAAAATTTTAGTAGGTAACTTTATAGCATCTTCAACAACAATACATTCCCCCACATCCAAATTTGGAAGCAGATCAATTTCCTCCTGCCTGTTAAATAGTTTAATTTTCAATGCATTAATATTTAATTTTCCAGTAATTTTATTTTCTTAATTCACATTATCGCATGGCCAAAAAACCATTATCACATCCCATTATTTACATCTCTAACTATTCTCACTCTTCTCTAACAATAATCTATCAAAATCACTCATATACTCTTTATCCTGCAAAATTCGATATTTCTCAAATTCACTTTCTGCAAAAGCTTTTGCGATTGCAGCTGTAACTTTACCCTTATCCTGTAATAATTCTGCATCATTGAACTGTAAAAATGCATCCAACTTAGAAGCCCAATCCGCCATTGTCATCGGAATATGTCTTCTGGCCTGACGAGCAGCATAGTCAAGATACATTGTTACAATTTCATTTAGTTCCTGCATTTCATCCTTCAAAAGATAATTCTTCGCAATAGATACATCTGCTTTTACAATTTTTCCTTGAGGTGCATTTCTCCATGTCATAAGCCCCATGTGTTCCTTCATATGATCTGCCCGTTTCATAATCACTTCAGCTGCAGTGTTTCCATGCACAGCATAATGCATTTTATTTTGTACAGTTGCAAAAAAGTCTTTTGTTGTTTGGCTATCTAACGAGTAATCTACTGCTGTTGCGTATATATCTGTTATTTTCTGATAAAATCTACGCTCGCTTGCCCTGATTTCCTGAATTTCCGAAATAAGATGGTCAAAATAATCCTCATCAAAAATTTGACCATTAATCAAACGATTCTTATCTAATACATAACCTTGTTTTGTAAACGTATCCAATACTTTTGTCGCCCATTGCCTAAATTGCAGCGCCCTTTGACCATTTGCCCGGTAACCCACAGCAATAATTGCTGGTAAAGAATAAAATTTATATTGATATGTTTTTCCATTGTCTGCAACTTGTGCAAAATTTGCACAAGTTAAACTTTCTTCTAATTCACCTGAACCATAAATATTTTTTATATGTTTTGTCACGACACTACGTTCTACATCAAAAAGTTGAGCAATCGCCTTTTGGGTCAGCCATACATTTCCTGCCTGCACCCTTACTTCAATTCCTTCCTCTCCGGCATCTTTTGTAAATACCAAAAAATCGACTGTACTATTACGGATTTGAATTGTTTTATCCTCCATTAGAACCTCCTCTTTTACTTATTATCACACATTAAATCACGAGAAAATCAAAGTAGTTTAATATTTAAAACATTTTCATCTTTTAAAATTAAGGTTGTAATATATATCATTATTACGAATGAGGGGCACCAATGCTATTAAATCCATATAGTGCTATTACGTCCATACCGTCCACAAAATCTGAAATAAATAACTCCAAACACCTCTAACTAACAGGTTCCAAAGTGTAATCTCTTAGTAGCTAACAAAATACTCCACCGCGTTCTCCGGGAAGAACTCCTTAAACTCGGAATAGAGCTAGGAGGCCAGGGTTTTGTTGCGGGCAATGATGAGGGTTGACTTCTGTAATTGCTGGATTGCGTTGGCCATGGTGAAGGTCTTGCCGAAGCCCGTGACGCCCAGTAAAGTCTCAAATTGGCTGCCTTCCTTGAAGCCTTTTACAAGAGCTTCAATGGCCTGCGGCTGATCGCCGGTGGGCTGATATTCACTGTGTAATTTGAACTCCATAATGTGTTTTTACCTCCTTGGTGTCCCAATAAAAAGTATTTTTTACTTTGACTCCCTAATGGGCGCTACACGCAGCGACTATCCTTACTGCTTTGCGCTAACTGCATCCTTTTATAGGTCCTCTCCCGATTATTTCCTATTGCCTCTACTTCTCCATTCTCCGAAAGCACTTTCAACAGTTCACGCATTCTGGATGATTTTAAATCAACCCATCCTGCAATTTCGGTAGTTTTATATTCTTTACCCGGTTCCATCATAAGCACGATTTTCTCTAATTGTCTGTCTGTTTTTTAGATACAGACTTCTTATCACCGTTTTTTATCGCCGTTTTTTTAGTCAGCAATAATATCAGAACTGTTCGATCCGGTCCATACTGCTCCTCTATCTCAGGCTCTTTCCACCCTTCCTGTTCTTAAACAGAAAAAATGTATGGAACACCGCTTCCCGCACGCTCACCGATTCCAATCATATTAAACATCTTCATCAATGTCTTATTTCGTGGATCAGAAATTACACCTTTTAACATCTGTCGTTTTTCAATCCTTACATACCCAGGATTTTCAATTACAATAGATTCTTGATTTTTCCTAACAACAATCCCACGTCCCACATAAAAATCTGCATTTACCAGACAGTTAGCAAGCGCCTCCCTCAGTACTTTATGCACCGGCGTATCATCAATACGATTCCCACCCTCCAATTTGAAAGGTATTTTTATATCTTTAATCAGTTTATTGTAAACTCTAAAATAAAAATCAAACAAATTTCCTGTCCAGTCTCCTGAACTGGAATGCAGTCGGTCTGTCCATCTTATTGTTGGATCTAAAACTTCTCTATAGTCCAAAAACTACTCCGGGAATTCGCGAGCTATATGATATTCCGCTCCCAACATCAACAGGCCGGCCGCTGTCGGATGCAGCTTGGCCATCTTTCTCTGAGTAAGCAGCTGCCCCAATCCTTTCAAGATACTGCTCATCGCTTAAATTTTTCCAGAGATGTCCGGCACGATATGCCATGTGCCGGTCCCGATATCCATGTAAAGTTTCCGAATCAAGCCGCATCATATTCCTTCAATTGGCTACCTGGTAATCCGATAAAATTATACCACATCCCCTGCAAAAAGTATAGGCATATCACGAACATTTGTTCTTCTTGTTTTTTCCACTTTTTCCTCATAAACTCAGCCATCGTTTTCCTCCTACACCATTATCTCCCGTTCCACCCTCTCCTTTAGCTCCCTCCATTTTCCAACCAGAAGTTCATAACATTCCTCCCCGTTTTTCACTTCCAGCAATTCCTGTTTCGTAAAGCACAGGATAAACTGCCGATTCACCGCCGCTCTCAGAATCTCTCTCTTCCCGTCTCTCGTTACCCCATTTGCCGCAAACAACAGCGTCGTTTTGTTTCCCTTCATATTGGAACTGTAGGATAGTGCCCGAATTACCGGTATTCCCACCTTATCCGTCCAGTTTTTGCATTCCGTCAGAAAATACGCTCCCATTTCCCATAAATTACTGTCCAGAGACGTGTTTACAACACTCAAATCAATCTCCTGGAGACCCACATGTATACGGCGTCCGCTGACCTTCAGGCCTTTCGTATGGCTGATAAAATACTCTGCTGCCGCTTCCCACTGCACTCCCTTTTGAAAAGAATCCCCCGTTCCCGACAGTTCAATGATCTGTCTCATTTTTTCTGGAGAAAATGCATGGTTCTCACAATCTGCTGTCTTTTTCACTGCCCTGTCTCCCGCCGGCTTTATCAGTTCATGCAAATAGGGCAGATACGCATATCTGCTGTTTAAAAGCAGGAGAAAATCTTTCGATACCGCCACTTCCTCCTCCCCCTTCAAATATCCCCTGATCTCATCGATGTGCCCGGTCAGGACACTCCAAAACATCTTCTTTTCAATAATCGTTTCCGCCTCCCAGATATCACTGATATTTTCCTCCAGAAATGCAAGGAACCTTTCATAAACAGGAACAAAGGCATCTTCATCCCACACCTGCTCCGTCAGCGCCGCTGTAAAGAAAAATACTTTATGCCACTCTTCACACAGTTCCCGGGCCTGAAAGGCTTTGCCATACGCATACACCGGGTTGCTGGTAATGCGGTCTATCTCAGACACGGTAAACAGGCCAGCGTCCGATACTCCAATCCGCTCTCTGAGATATGGTATTTCTTTATGCAGATAAAGCTTCATTCCGCCTTCGATGAGCAGATTCCACCCTTCCTCCTCCGAATCATGAAGCGCTCCGATAATCTTTCTTCCTTCCAGATCACTCAATTCAAAGGTCTGTACCATTATCTGTTTTCCAAATAAAAACGGTTTCTCAACATTCCTCCACACGGCCACCGTCTCTTCAATCCACAGGTGTCTGTCATCCTCCTGATCTGTCCCTCCCCAGAGACAATACATCTCGAAGCCCTCCATATCCATGCGGCAGCTTCTGGGAAACAGCATGTTCCTTTCCTGAAAAATATATTCCTGTATCAGTCTGTTAAAATCCGCCTCCAGCCGATCCGTCCGGATCCCTTTCCCTTCTCTCCCGGGTTCCCCGCAAATTTCTAAAACTCGCTCTTTGATTTGCCCTTCAACGAAGGCTTCTATCCCATCCACCTTTTCAGACACTCCCAGAACGCAGAAAATCTCCAAATCCACTTTATCGGAAATTTCAGCCCTCAGTTCCCTTACTCTCTCATAAAAATCCAGCGGTCTTTGATAGCTGTCTGTCCAATGAATACCGATTGCGCCGTCTTCACTCACTTCACCGGCCAAATAGAACAAAGTGCCTTCGGCACTCTCAACTCCCCTGCCCCTCACTCATGAGGGGTTTTGGGGTTTTCCTTTGTCACTTTTTGTTGTAAAATATTCTTATGTATAAAAAGAACATTCTTCAAACTATTTTCAGTGACCACTTTGAGTACATCCAGTATGCTCTTCGTCCTGGCAAAAATGTTATGGATAACATCAAACGTATGATCCATTGCCACGATCCTTCTTATGGACAAGCTGTCTACGGCTGTCCCCATTGTGGTAAACTTAAATCTGTACCTTTTTCCTGCAAAAGCCGTTTCTGTCCATCTTGTGGTAACATGTATAATCAGAAACGGGCTTTTCGTATGTCCTGCAAGCTCATTTCCTGTAACCACAGACACTGTGTCTTTACGATTCCAGAGGAACTTCGCATATACTTTCTTAAGGACCATTCTCTTTTGAATTGTCTTTTTCATGCCGTCCGAGATGTCGTCCTCCGTATGTTTTCTAAACTTAATAAAACTGAAAACTTTACTCCCGGGTTTATTTGTGTCCTTCACTCTTTTGGTAGAGACCTCAAATGGAATCCTCATATCCATGCGCTCATTTCCGAGGGCGGGGCCGGTAATTTTACCTCCTGGCGTCCAAACAAACATTTTGATTTCAGATTTTTACGCTTTGCTTTCCGTAAGGTTCTTTTAGAAAAACTTGCGCATAAACTCGGTTCTTCTTTCCTTAAACTTAAAAATCAGATTTATAAGGATCACCCGGATGGTTTTTATGTCCGTGCCAAACCCAATCTCTGCTCTCCTGATATCACCATTAAGTATATCAGCCGATATCTCGGACGACCGGTTATTGCTGCCTCCAGAATTGATTCTTACGATGGTGACTCCGTGACGTTTCATTACACCAGGCATGAGGATCACAAGACGGTTACAGAATGCCTCCCCGTCATTGATTTTATAAAACGCCTGATTATTCATATCCCTGACAAGCACTTCAAAATGGTTCGTTACTACGGTATTTATGCAAAACATCATAAACAGGAAAAAAATCTTCGGCAATGTTTATCCCCTCAGAAACAACGCTATCTTTCCAGTCTTCTGGATTGGCGTAACTCGATTATTCTGACGTTTGGATATGACCCACTCAAATGTCCGAAGTGTGGCACTTCTATGTTGGTTTTAGAAGTTTACTACAAAAAAACTGCGCTGTTTGAACGATTCCGAAAGGTAATGGGTTATGGATAGTTCCATGCCCCTTATTCTTTCTTTGCCGTCAGACAGCGCAGTCTAAACCAAAACAAAAAACTACATAATCAACGTCGTGGCGAATCACTACATTCGCTCTTTTGTTATGTGATTTTTTATTTCAAGTCCATTATACACTATCTTGGCCGATTTGCGAAGTTTCCTAGAAAGTAAAAAAAGCATTCCCGCACTGCTGATCATCTGTTTGTCCATTCTTCTTCCTCCTGGTATCATGCCTTCTTTTCCGGCATCCTTCCTTCTTACATCCTGAAAAAATTATAACACCACCTGTACCTCCCGGTAAATATCCCGCCTCCGCCATCCCTTTTCACTTTTCTTCTCCCACCTTGCAATTCCGCCTCATTTGGTATATGATTAGTCTCAGACTATCAGATACAGGGAGGACTGTTTATGTACAGTTTTAACAATGACTACAGCGAAGGCGCTCATCCGAAGATTTTAGAAGCCATGATGAACTGCAATTTAGTGCAGAACGGCGGATACGGCCTCGATACCCACTGTGAAAATGCACGCCGGTTAATAAAAGAAGAGATTGGACGAAGCGACGTGGATGTCCATTTTATCACCGGCGGAACCCAGACAAATTTAATTACCATCGCGGCTGCGCTTCGTCCATGGCAGGCTGTTATCGCTACAGATAAGGGGCATATCAATGTCCACGAAACAGGAGCCATAGAGGCCACCGGCCACAAAGTTCTGGCCATGCCATCCAAAGACGGAAAGCTGACGCCTGCGGATATTTTAAAGGCTCTGGAGGCTCATACTGATGAGCACATGGTTCAGCCTAAAATGGTCTATATCTCCAATTCCACGGAGATCGGTACCCAGTATTCCAAGGCCGATTTAGAGGCCCTGCATCATATTTGCCGTCAGAAAGACCTCTTCCTTTTCCTGGATGGAGCCCGCATGGGAGCCGCGCTCACAAGTCCGGTCAACGATGTAACCCTTCGTGATATCGCGGAGTTAGTGGATGTCTTTTACATCGGCGGCACGAAGGCCGGCGCCCTGTTCGGAGAGGCACTCATCATCTGCAGAGATGAATTAAAACCGGATTACCGCTTTATGATCAAGCAGCGCGGCGCCATGATGGCAAAGGGATGGCTTCTGGGAATCCAGTTTGAAGAGCTGTTTCAGAACCATTTATTCTACGATATGGCGGCACATTCCAACGAGATGGCAGCCATCTTAAGAAAAGGGATCGAGGAGTGCGGCTACTCCTTCCTTTCAGACTCCATGACCAACCAGCTGTTCCCGATTCTTCCGGACGCGGTCATTGACACTTTAAGCAATGACTTTCTCTTTTCGATTCAGGAGCGCGGTACCAACGGATCCAGTGCGATCCGTCTCGTAACCTCCTGGGCCACGAAAGAAGACGCCTGCCGCGCCTTCGTCGCCGCCCTTCAAACCTGCAAGGCTAAGCTGCAGGATTAAACTGCAGAATTAAATAACGGTATCTAAGGATTGATATGATATGAAACGGCGTATTTTCGTCATCTTAAAATGGGTTCTGCTGCTCTATCTGATTTATCTGGCGGCAGGCGCACTGCTTCCCTTCGTACATACAAAGAAAACGGGAGAAGCATTTAAAAACAACTTTAAACCGGCCTCTTTCTATTCAGAGACCAAGAGTGTAGACCGTGCACGTGTCGTAGAAACCAGTATGGATGCCCTGGAGAGCCGCGTTCAGATGATTCATCAGGCTGAGAACCGCATCGTACTCTCTACCTTTGACATCCGGGATGGTTCCAGCTGCCGGGATATCTTCTCTTCCCTGCTGGAGGCTGCGGACCGCGGGGTAAAAGTCCAGATTCTGGTGGACGGACTATACGGTACCCTTCATATGGAGGGCAATCCAATCTTCTATGCGGCGGGAACCAATCCAAACATAGAGATAAAATTCTACAATATTCCCAATCCGCTGAAGCCCTGGACCATCAACGGGCGCATGCATGACAAATATCTGCTAGTAGACGATAAGCTCCTGCTGCTGGGCGGCCGCAATACCTTCGACTACTTTCTGGGCGAGTATAACTTACGCAACTTAAGCTATGACCGCGACGTACTTATTTATAATACGAAGCACGGACAGGAGGAGGCATGGCCCTCCAGTGTTCTGTCAGAAGCAGACGCGTATTTCGAGGCGATGTGGCAGTCTAAATACTGTAAAACCGTATTTGATTCCCCCTCCGCCTCCATGAAGAAGAAGCTGCCCGCTGCAAAGACGGAACTGGCGGAATATTACCACTCCCTGAAAGAAGCCATGCCGGAGCTCACACGGTCCGGCCATGACTACATTCCGGAAACCGTAGCGATCAACAAGGCCACCCTGATCTCCAACCCTACCCATATCCTCGCCAAAGAGCCCTGGGTCTGGTATCAGGTCCAGTACCTGATGGCACATGCAGAAAAGCAGGCTTATATTCATACGCCATACGCCGTTTTCAGCAAAGATATGTATGAGGGCATGAAGGAAGCCGCAGATCATGTTCCGGAGGTTACCATGCTTTTAAATGCCACATCTGTAGGCGATAATTTTATGGCCTCCTCCGATTATACGAGGAACAGGGGGAAAATCCTGGACACAGGCGTTTCCCTTCGCGAATACTTTGGAGATCACTCTTCCCACGGAAAATCGATCCTGATCGACGACCGCCTCTCCATCGTTGGATCCTATAACCTGGATATGAGAAGCACCTATGTGGATACCGAGACCATGCTGGTCATCGACGGCGAAGAATTCAACCGCCAGCTCAAAGCGTGTATCGACACGCTGGAAGACGATTCCCTGGCAGTTCAAAAGGATGGCACCTACGTCACAGATCCTGAGGTTCCGGTAATTCCGGTACCTTCCAAGAAGAAGGTGATCTTTGCCGTCACCTCCCGCCTCTTTCAGCTGTTTCGTTATCTGATTTAACATGCACATGCGGCCCGGCGTATTCACGCCGGGCCGCACTCATTATTGATTCAGCGCTTTCAGCGCCGCTTCAATCTGGTTATCTTCCTTTACATCTACTGTAATCTGATTCCTCAGTTCTTCCTTCAGTTCCACTTCCACATCCGGTTCAATTCCCTTACCGTGCAAATCAAAGCCTGACGGTGTATAATAATGAGCCGTAGTCATTTTGATAGCAGTCCCATTGTCCAGAGGGATCAGGTTCTGAACGATTCCCTTGCCAAATGTTTTCGTTCCCACAATCGTCGCCCTGCCGTAATCCTTCATGGCTCCGGTAAATACCTCAGAGGCACTGGCGGACTCTCCGTTGACCAGAACAGCCATGGGAATATCGAGAGAATGACCGTCAGATGCGTATTCCTGCTCTCCCTTGCCGTTCTTATCGGCCATATACACCAGAAGCGTCGCTTCCGGATTGGTGCGCACCAGATCCTTATCTCCCTCGATGGTTAAATCGTCCGGCAGAATATAATCCAGCATATCCACCACTGTGCCCAGTACGCCGCCCGGGTTATTTCTTAAATCAACCACAAGCTTCTTCATACCCTGTTTTTCCAGATCATTGACCGCTGCTTTAAACTGATCCGCCGTCACCACATCGAACTGGCTTACCGCAATATATCCCACACTGTCTTCCATCATCTGGTATTCCACGGTCTGCACCGTTACATTGCGGCGTTCCATCTTCAAATCGACGTATTCGCCCTCATCCTGGCGGAAAACAGTGAGCTCCACTTCGGAGCCGTCCTTTCCCTTGATGTAGTCCTTTACCAGAATGTCCATATCCATTCCTGTAACTTCCATGTCGCCGACCTTATAGAGGATGTCTCCCGGCCTCATGCCCGCTTCTGCGGCGGGAGTATCCTTAAACACCTTGATCACCGTAATGAGACCGGTGCCTCTGTTCTGGCTGATCATGACGCCAATTCCATGATACTCGCCTTCCGTGTCCTCATTCAGCTTCTGGTACTCCTCAGCCGTATAGTATGTCGTATACGGATCATTTAAACCGAACATCATGCCCTTGTAGATCCAGTCCTCCACCTGAGTCGTGTCCTCATCGAAGAGGTAGTATTTGTCTATAATCTGCTGCAGCGTCGTAATCTTCTTTGTGATCCGGTTTACATCCAGCGATCCATTCTGATTTTCCGCCTGGTTGGATTCAGCAGCCTGCTGCGGCCCGTCAATCGCGGTTCTCCCGATCAGAAAGATTCCAAGGGACATGCCCACGATGATCAAACCTGCAAAAGCTGTCAGAAGTGCGCCGACAAGGGCGCCTTTCCAAAATTTATTTTTGTTTTCCAATGTTATTCTCCTTGTCTTTCGGGTTATGGACTTACATAGTTTATGGGATTCACATAACTTCCATTCACCCGGATTCCAAAATGAAGGTGGGGGCCGGTAGAATAACCTGTAGAGCCCACCTTAGCAATTACCTGCCCCTGCGTCACCTCCTGCCCTGCAGAAACGAGTAGTTCCGAGCAGTGCATGTATACGGTGGAGACGCCTCCTCCATGATTAATCATGATATAGTTGCCGGCAGAATAACTGTATGTAGATATGGTTACGGTACCAGAAGCTGCTGCCAGAATGCTGCTGCCCGTGGATGCGCCGATATCGACCCCCTGATGGCTGGACGACGCGCCTTCCGTCGGAGATTCCCGGTCTCCGAACGAGGAGGTGATCCTGCTGCTGGAGGGACATGGCCATATGAAGTTAATATTCCCAATACTGACCGTATTATACTTCTGCCCTGCCGCTAACGCAGCCTTCTTCGCTTCCTCTTCTTTTCGCCTGATTTCAGCCTCAATAGCCTTTATTTTATCTTCCTGTGCAGCGATGTCTTTTTCCAGTTCTGAGAGACTTCCCGCGCTGGCTGCAATTTTACTGTTATAAGAATTCAGTTCCGCCGTCTTTTCATTCATCAGACGTTCGGCATCCTTCTGCTTTTCTTCCGTATTAGTCTTAAGTATTACCAGTTCCTCATGCTCTGCCTTTAAGTCCGCCTCTCTGGCAGCCACCTCGTCACTGGCTGCTTCATACTGATCCAGCATTTTTCTATCATATGCCGCAATCTGACTGATATATTCCGCACGATTAAAAAGCTGGGTGAGATCGGCCGACTTAAACAACAAGTCTAAATAACTGGTCTCACCCTTTTCATACATATATTGGATTCTAAGCTTCATGCTTTCATACTGACGCCGCTCTGTTTCCCTCGAAGCGGCCAGTTCTGCTTCGGCCTGCGCGATCTCGGCTTCCTTCGCCGCAACACGGGAGTTCAAAGCAGTTACCTGCTTATTTAAGGAATTCAGCTCTGCATCCAGTTGATTCACGTAGGATACGGTATCAGATTTCAGCGCCTCCAGTTTTTCAAGCGTCTTCTCGATCTCTTTCTTTTCGTTTTCCAGATTCGATTTGCTTTCTCTGGCCGCATCCATATCAGTCTTTGTACCATAGGAAGGAAATATACAGGATACGGTAAGTACTGCGGTCACTATGGCCGCTCCCATCCGTTTTCTGTATCTCATATACAGTTCCCCTTATACCTTTAAATGTTTACGAATTGTAAAGAAACTTACAAAAAATCCGATTCCAACGCCCAGTGCCATCGCAGTTCCCGCCATATACGGGAAGATCTGCTCCACCGGCAGAAACTGGAACAGGCCGGACAGGATGCTGAATTTCTCCACCACATATCCCACCGCATTCCGGTACAGGTAAAAGATGGCCGCGAGAGGAATCACTGCTCCAAAGATTCCCAAAAGCACGCCTTCCACCACGAACGGCGCACGAATCATATAATTCGTAGCTCCGATTAATTTCATAATTTCGTTCTCATGCTTGCGGAATGCAGCCGCAACCGAGATCGTATTGCTGATCAGGAATATCGCAACTGCCAGAAGTACACCGATTATCATTACAGACAGCACGCCAATCACCTTATTGATGCTGGTGATGCCTTCCGCCGCGGTGCTGGAATAATTCACCCTTCTGACGATATTCTGGCTCTTCAGCCAGGTGACAAATTCTTCCTGATTCTCTAAGTCATTCAGGAAAATATCATAAGAAGAAGAATTGGCAAGCGGATTATCGTCGCGGAACCCTTCCGCCAGATCCATCTTATCCTCTCCGAAATAATCGACCTTCATCTCTTCCCAGGCTTCCTCAGACGAGGTGAATTTAATCTCCTTCACTTCCGGTCTCGCTTTCAGCGTCTCGCCGAACTTGGCAATCGTCTCATCCGTTGTACCTTCATTAAAAAATACGGTGATTCCCACCGTGCTTTCCGTATTCTTAACCACGTACTGTACGTTCACTACAATGGAAAAGAACAGGCAAAACAAAAAAATACACGCAGAAATCGTCGCGATCGAAGCAAGCGAAAACAGAATATTTCTGCATATATTATTTACGCCCTGTTTCAGGCAATACCAAAATGTACTAATCCTCATGTGTATATCCGCCCTTTTTCTCGTCGCTCACGATGGTCCCGCGATCCATGGTAATCACCCGTTTCTTCATGCGGTCTACGATTTCATGGCTGTGGGTGACTACGATTACCGTGGTTCCTCTCCTGTTGATCTCATCTAACAGCTTCATGATTTCCATGGAGTTATGGCCATCTAAATTGCCCGTAGGCTCGTCGGCTAAAAGTATCTCCGGGCGGTTAATCAGTGCCCTGGCTATCGCAACACGCTGCTGTTCGCCTCCTGACAGCTGCTGCGGATAAAATTTGTATTTTGAAGAAAGTCCCACCATTGTCAGCATGGTTGGTACCGATTCCCTGATGCTCCTGGCGGAAGCGCCGATGACACGCTGCGCAAATGCCACATTCTCGTATACATTGCGGTCCTTTAACAGCCGGAAGTCCTGGAAAATCATTCCCAGCCTCCTGCGGTACTTGGGAATGTAGCGCCTGGGCATCTTCCCGAGGTTCATATCGTTCACGATTATCTTGCCGGAGGTCGGTTCCACCTCTTTTAATAAAAGCTTTAAAAGCGTTGATTTACCAGAACCGCTCCGTCCAATGATGAAAACGAACTCTCCGTCCTCAACCGTTATGTTGATGTTACGCAAAGCCTTGTTTCCGGTTTCGTATGTTTTATTTACATTCCACAGTTCGATCATCTTTTTCCTCTGAAGTCTTGTTTCATTCCTTTATCTCGTTCCGCTCCTTTGCAGTACCGGCCATGCTCCGCTTCGCTCTACGAAAAGAGCCAGGAAAGAATCTGATTTTGTGCCTGCACAGCGCAGATTCTTTCCTGTCTCTTCCCCCAATGCTTAAGCTGCGCACACAGCCGCGCTGCTTTTTCTCTTTAGTAGTCCTGGTTCTCCATATATTTCATATACTTCACAACCATAAGCGCAATCTTGAATGTGATCGCATCCTCAAATACCCTCAGATCAAGCCCTGTGCTCTTCTGCAGCTTATCCAGTCTGTATACCAGCGTATTTCTGTGAATATAGAGCTGTCTCGATGTCTCAGAAACATTTAAGCTGTTCTCAAAGAACTTGTTGATCGTGGTAAGCGTCTCCTCGTCAAACTCGTCAGGAGATTTGCCGTCAAAGATTTCCTTGATGAACATACGGCACAGCGGAAGCGGAAGCTGATAGATCAGTCGTCCGATGCCCAGCTTGCTGTATGCAACTACATTCTTGTTGCTGTAGAAGATCTTGCCTACATCCATCGCCATCTTGGCTTCCTTGTAGGAACGGGATACTTCCTTGATCTCACCGACGATCGTACCGAAGGCCACGTGAACCTGAGTCATGGCTTCTGTGTTCAGCATGTCCAGAATGGTATTTGCCGTCTTCTCCAGTTCCTCGTATGTCTCGCCGTCCCGGACTTCCTTAACCAGGATGATGTTCTTCTCATCCACCGCGGTAACAAAATCCTTCGTTTTGGCAGCAAATAAATTGCGGACTGTCTCTAATGCGTTGACATCCTTCTCATGCTGTGTCTCAATGATGAATACGACACGCTTGATGTTTGTCTCAATGTGAAGCTTCTTGGCGCGGTTGTAGATATCCACTAAAAGCAGATTGTCCAGAAGCAGATTCTTAATAAAGTTATCCTTATCAAAACGCTCCTTGTAAGCAACCAGAAGACTCTGAATCTGGAAGGCGGCAAGCTTGCCGACCATGTATACGTCGTCACTGCCTCCCTTGGCAAGAAGAATATATTCTAACTGGTGCTCATCAAAAACCTTGAAAAACTGGTATCCCTGAATTACCTGGCTGTCAGCCGGAGAATCCACAAATGCCAGGATAGAACTCTCATAATCTTCTGCATCAGGAAATGTTGTTGCCAATACCTTTCCTTCCGTATCACATATGCATAAATCAATTCTCGTAATTCCTTTTAATCCTTCAATCGTCGTTTGAAGTATTTGATTCGAAATCATGGCACACTCTCCTTATCGTAAATTTTCCCTTATTCTATATTAATGCAAAAACTAAAAAAAAGCAAGCGAGTATAGCACTCGCCTGCTTAAATTTTCATAAAATTTAGTTTAAGATTACCAGTTCTGTATCCTTATCGAATACATGGATCTTTGTTAAGTCAAGAGCAAGCTTTACAGTATCGCCAGGTCTTGCGGTTGTACGAGGATTTACTCTGGCTGTAAAGTTAGCGTCATCAACATCGAAGTATAAGTAAACTTCAGCACCTAACAGCTCGTAAACTCTGATGGTTGCATCGATGATGCTGTTCGGGGAAGATGCAAGGAATGCTTCCTCATCATGTAAATCTTCCGGACGGATACCTAAAACAACAGTCTTTCCAACATAGCCGGCACCCTCTAACTTCTTCGCTTTTCCTTCCGGAAGTGCGATGGTGTGTCCGCCGAATGTAAGAGTAACGTCGCTTCCGCTCTTAGCAACGGTTGCTTCGATTAAGTTCATCTGAGGAGCTCCGATGAATCCGGCAACGAACTTGTTGCCTGGCTTGTCGTATAAGTTCTGCGGAGAATCAACCTGCTGAACAACGCCGTCCTTCATAACTACGATTCTGGTACCAAGTGTCATAGCCTCTGTCTGGTCATGTGTAACGTAGATGATGGTTGCCTGCAGTCTCTGATGTAACTTGGAGATCTCAATACGCATCTGGCCTCTCAGCTTAGCATCCAGGTTGGATAACGGTTCGTCCATTAAGAAGACTTTAGGATTACGTACGATAGCACGTCCCATAGCAACACGCTGTCTCTGTCCACCGGATAATGCCTTCGGCTTTCTGTCTAATAAATGCTCAAGGTCAAGGATTCTTGCTGCTTCGTGAACCAGCTTGTCGATCTCGTCCTTTGGTGTCTTTCTCAGTTTCAGACCGAATGCCATGTTATCGTATACGGTCATATGCGGATACAGAGCGTAGTTCTGGAATACCATTGCGATATCTCTGTCCTTCGGCTCAACGTCGTTCATTAATTTGCCATCGATGTAAAGTTCACCGGAGGAAATATCTTCCAGACCAGCGATCATACGAAGGGTTGTGGACTTACCACATCCGGAAGGTCCTACGAAAATAACAAACTCTCTGTCTGCGATTTCCAGATTGAAATCCTTTACTGCTTCGAATCCGTTCGGATATTTCTTTGTGATGTTCTTTAATGATAAACTTGCCATCGCTTAATCCTCCTAATTTTGAATAAAAATATGTGTTTGTTCTTCTTCCCAGACCCGCGGCCCCTGGCTGCTGTCTGTTTCATTTACTGACCTAATCATACATGAACACCACTTCTTTTACCATATGGCAATTAACCAAAATCCAATTCTGCCTTTTGGCTAATTTGTATATTCAATAAAAAAAATGACTGAAACGTCAAAATATCGAAAGTTCCGGCCGGGCATTTCTGTCTAATATCTCTAACCTGTTCCGCATCCGTCCCGGATTTGGTCGGAAACGACAAAACAGCGCCGAATTTCTTCGCGCTGTCTTGTTTATATTTTCGTAAGATTTACTGTTTTCTGACCAGGACATTCAGCCACCGTGTGTCAGAATGACCAGAGCGGACATCCTCGGTTTCCCAGATCTTTACTACATCAAACCGGTCGTTGTCTTTCAGTACTTCCTCCATGGCATCCTCTGTGTAGTCACAGAAATACCGCTCTCCCCGGAAGCCCTCAAAGTCTCCCAGCTTAAAGGACATATAAAGAATTCCACTGTCTTTTAAGGCCCTTGCTATCTTTGTAAGAATGTCAGACAGTTCCTTTTCCGGAACGTGAAGCAGGGAAGCGCAGGCCCAGATTCCATCAAACACGCTGTCGAAATCCATCTCCTCAAAGGTCATATGGAGTACTTCCAGCCCTGTGTGAATCTCCGCCAGTTTACACATCTCCTCTGATGCATCCATGGCCGTCACATCGTATCCCAGTTCGTAGAAAATCAGGCTGTCCCTTCCGGAGCCGCATCCGAGGTCAAGAATCGTATCCCCTTCCTCCAGAAGATTTAAAAATTCCGTTCTAATCTCCGACATATCCTGATCCACTGTCTCTTCGAACACCTTTGCCGCATACTTATTATAATAGTCTATCGAGTCCAAAACAATCCTCCTGTTATTCCTTTCCACTCTATTAAAGTATCTCTATGGTTTTCTCGGTAATCCTTACTTTTCCATCTTTTAAGAGATGGCCAACCGCACGTTTAAATGCGTTCTTGCTCATCTGAAACTCACGCTTGATCACCTCCGGCGCCGCCTTGTCCGTAAAGGGAAGCACTCCGCCGAACTGGTCTCCGATTACGGCAAGTACCCGGGCCGAATCATCGTCCATCTGTAAATATGCCTTCTGTCTCGGGCTTAAATCCAGCTTGCCGTCCTCCCGCACCTTGGTCACCCGGGCCGACACCGTGTCTCCTTCATGATAATCGTCAAAGAGCTCCTTCTTTGGAATCAGTCCGTAGTACTTATGATCGACCGCCACGAACGCTCCAAGATTCTCATTGATCTCATAGATCGTTCCCGTCACCTGATCGTCTTTCTGATAAGGCGATTCACTGCTCATGTAGGCATAAACCCGCATGGTAGCCGCAAGTCTCTGGCTCTTATCTACATACAGCGCTACCAGAACAGATTCGCCCTGGCGTACCTTATGCGTCTGCTCACGGAACGGAAGAAGAAGATCCTTCTCCAGTCCCATGTCGAGAAAGGCTCCGATTTTGGCGACCTCCTTTACCGGAAGCATCGCTGTCTCTCCTACCGAAAGCTTCGGGATCCCTGTCGTTGCAATCAGGCGGTCCTCCGAGTCTTTATAAATAAATACGCTGATTTCATCGCCCGGCTTCGCTCCCTCCGGAACCTGTTTCTTCGGAAGCAGAACGGAAGCTTCTGAAGCTGCCCCCTCCCCCAAATATACGCCGAACTCCTTGACCCTCTGCACCGTCAGGGTCTGCACTTTTCCCAGTTCTATCATATTATATCCTCTCTCGTTTTTCCCCGCAGCCATATCACTGCATAAGCCGCTCCCTGCTCATCACAGAGAGAAACCGTGTATCCTTCATCCGTCCGGCTGACATGCGGATAAACCACATCGCCGCAGACGGCTGCCTTCTTATACTCCACCCGAAGTTCTCCGACCTCGATTTCAGCCGGAAGCACCTCCCTGGCTATCTCCACATACTGGGCATTATTCACATGATGATTCGTGTCGATGTGGTGTTTGGCGATCGTCACGCACTCCGTCTCCACATAGTCTGCAGGTACCGTGATCTTCCGCGGCGCGTACTCCATCTCCAGGCGCTTCTCATCGCCTCTGCCGTATCCACGGATATTCTCTTCCTTCACCTTCACAGGGCGGCCCAGCTCCGTATCAAACAGAAACCACACGGAATTGGCCCTCACCAGGTAATTTCCTGCCTGATCGCAGATGGTAAAATTACGGTATCCGTAAAAACCCTTAAAATCATAGGGCCATGTACCGATGACCACTTCCTCTCCCAGAGCCGGATACCGGTCAATCACAATCTGCCAGGAAGAGAGCCACCACGCCTGATGGTGTTCTGTCAGATAGGAAATCCCAAGCCCGATATCCTCCGATTGGAACGTCGAACAGTCCTGTAAGTAATTCATAATACCTGTAAGCGTCAGTTTTCCGTATTCATCCGTCTCACTGTACCGTATCCTGCTGCCAAATGTGTACATGCTGCACCTCTCATCAAAATTAAGTAACATTATAAAGCATTTTGCCTGTCTTGTCCAGAAGAAGGAACGATTCTGCTGCAGAAAAAGAAGCAGTTCCTTATGGATTCCTGCTTCTTTTCATGTTTCTGCAATTTATAAGATGACATTCTCATAAAATACTGCAAAACCCGCAGGACAGCTCCTGCGGGTTTCATCAAGACTGGGCTACAAGGATTCGAACCTTGAAATGACGGAGTCAGAGTCCGTTGCCTTACCATTTGGCGATAGCCCATTAACACAGCGAAATTTATTATACAAGATGTTGGTGTGATAGTCAAGCACTTTTTTATTATTTTAATCTCGCTGTGTCAATAAAGCCTTTCTTTCCTCTACTTTACAACTACTTCCAACTTCTCCTCTCCCAGAACTTCAAACGTAAAGTTTGTGGAAACGTCCGCAGATACGCCTGCGGACGTTCTCTCTGCCCGAAGCGTAATTTTCCCATCTGTTCTGCCGGCCGACACAGTCATGACTACATTTCCGTTCAGATCCGTTACTCCGGTCTCCGCAGTCATTCCATCCTCCGGGAGCCAGAGAAGAAAGCGTACCCCGTCAGCAAAGTCATAATCCGGCCTGCTGCTTTCCTGTCCGACTGCCACAATACTGCCGGGACGTACCATAAGCGGCAGGGAGAAGTAATCGTGTGTTTCCTTCTGCCATCTGCCTCCTTTGACAGTCGTTCCGGTAAGTAAATTCACCCATACGCCCTCCGGAAGGTAGTATTCCACCTCTCCCGATTCTTTAAATACCGGAGCCACAAGAAGTGAATCGCCCAGCATATACTGCTTATCAAGCGGTTCGCAGGCCCGGTCCTCCGGAAATTCCACATACATCGGACGCATCATTGGAATGCCCTCTTCATGAGCTTTTACCGCCTGCCGATAGAGGTACGGCATCAACGCACATTTTAACTTCACGAATTTCCGGAGCACGTCGCAGGCCTCGTCATCGAACAGCCACGGCACGCGGTAAGAGGAAGAACCATGAAGCCTGCTGTGAGAGCTTAACAGGCCGAACTGGCACCATCTCTTGTAAATATCCGCCGGCGCTGTATTCTCGAAACCGCTGATATCGTGGCTCCAGAAACCAAAGCCCGCGCAGGCCAGAGAGAGGCCGCTCCGTATAGTTTCAGCCATTGACGGATAAGTCGCCGAACAGTCGCCGCCCCAATGAGCCGGAAACTGCTGGCCACCCACTGTCGCGGAACGGGCAAACAGCACGGCTTCCCCCGTCCCCCGTTCTCTTTCCAGAAGCTGGAATACAGCCTGGTTGTAGAGATAAGTATAATAATTATGCATTTTCACCGGATCAGACCCATCGTAATAAGCGATATCCTTCACCGGAACCCTCTCGCCAAAATCTGTCTTAAAACAGTCCACTCCCATATCCAGAAGCGTCTTTAATTTGCCCTGATACCAGGCGGCCGCATCCGGATTGGTGAAATCCACCAGCCCCATGCCGGCCTGCCACATATCGGTCTGCCATACATCCCCATTCGTCTTTCTGATCAGATAGCCATGCTCCATTCCTTCCTGGAACAGAGGAGATTTCTGTCCGATATACGGGTTAATCCACACGCAGATCTTTAATCCCCGGTCGTGATACCGTTTCAGCATACCGGCCGGATCCGGAAATGTCTTTGGATCCCAGGTAAAATTACACCACTCATACGCCTCCATCCAATAGCAGTCAAAATGGAACACATGCAGAGGAATATCCCGGTCCGCCATCCCCTGGATAAATCCGGACGTCGTCCCCTCGTCATAATTGGTCGTAAAGGAGGTGGTCAGCCAAAGGCCAAAGGACCAGGCCGGAGGCAGCGCCGGTTTACCGGTCAGTTCCGTATATTTAGAAATGGTTCCCTTCGGGGTAGAGCCGTTAATCACATAGTAATCGAGTCTCTCCCCCTCCACGGAAAACTGCAGACGCTCCACCTTTTCGCTGGCTATCTCATAGGCGGCGTCCCCTTCATTGTCCAGAAGCACACCGTACCCCTTGTTGGTAATATAAAACGGAATATTTTTGTATGTGATTTCGCTCGCTGTCCCGCCGTCCTCATTCCACATTTCAACCACCTGGCCGTTCTTCACAAACGGGGTGTATCGCTCGCCCAGTCCATAGATGCACTCATCCACATCAATAGCCAGCTGCTCCACCATATAAGTTTTTCCTGTATCCCGGTTTGTCATATGAGCCATATTGCGGTATCCTGTACTGGTCAGCTCCCGTTCCCCGTCAAGGAAGCGGATTCCCCAGCAGTTTGGCCGCTTGTCAATGACCGCAGTCGTACGGCCGCTCTGATAGCGGATTTCATCCTCCGTCTCCTCAACCGTCACATGAGGGGAGGTCTGATGGATCCGGGCGAAGGGGCCGTTGTATGCAGTCCCCTCAAAATGTCTCACGGAAACCTTAATCACATCTTCCATTGGGCTGGAAAGGCGGACCGTAAGCATCCCCAGGTTTAAGCAGTCCCCTCTTCCCGCAATATGCTTTCCCGGCGCGTAGAGGATGAGTTCATCCCCCTCTCTCCGGCTGTCTGCGAACTCTGCCGCATAGAGCGGGGTTATTTCCTTTTTTGTACACCAGTAACCTTCCGTAAATTTCATAAATGACCTTCCTTTCAAAAATTATAGGAACATTTTACTGATCTGAACGGCTTCCGAAGTCGAAACGCCATGTCCAGATTCTATCGATAAAACACGCTTTTTAGCATAAATTCATCATATCATAAGAATCCCTTTTGCAACATAGACAATTCCGAACTGTCATTTGCATTTTTTTGACTAACCTTGTATCCTCCCATTTACAGAGAAGGCCGCCAATCTTATCAAAAATTCGGCATCACGCCGGAGTCTTTAAGGGGAATTTTCAAGAAATATCAGGAATTCAGCCGAGCGAATTCAGAAACCGCTGAACCGGCTGTACAAGTAAGACCACTTTCCAGCAATAACAAAAAAGCTTTTAAGCACAGAATTCTCATGCTTAAAAGCTTTTTTTACTGGGCTACAAGGATTCGAACCTTGAAATGACGGAGTCAGAGTCCGTTGCCTTACCATTTGGCGATAGCCCATCAACACAACGGTTGTATTATACTATACCATTTTCTCTTCGTCAAGCCCTTTTTTCGTATTTTTTCTATTTTCTTTATTATTCCTTCAAATCAAACAGTTTAGGTCACATTTCTGATTCGTCACATGACACAATCCGTATCAAACCGCCGGCGGCGTATCAGCCGGCGCTTCCGTCCGGGTTTCAGTGGGCGCTTCCGTTGGAGGCTCGGTGGGCGGAGTGCTCTCCGTCTGCGGTACAGATTCTGTCTCGGCCGGTGATGTGGCAGAAGCCTCAGACGATTCCTCCGTCTGAGGCTGTGTTTCCGTTTCCTTTGTCTCTTCTGTTTCCGGCAGCGTCACCGGTTCCTCGTTTGCTCCGCCATCCCCGATGACCGGGGTCTCAAAGGTACCCTTCACCGTTGTCTGCTTTCCGTTCTTCGGAGATATTCCGCCGAGCACAAACGTGTATGAAGTTCCGCCTTCCAGGCCGCTTACGTAAATCTCACAGGTGGAACTGTCTGTATCGCCTACCATGGCGGAGTAGGTGGTTCCTCCCTCATCCTTTACCGATACGGTGGGATTCTTCCACTTCACTTTTGTCTTGAAATTGACCGTAACCACCCCGTTCTCATAATCGACGTAATCAATCGTGATCTTCGCGTCTGACACCGGCACCTGTGCTTCCGTCGTCGGCGCCTCCGTCGTCATCTCCGGGAGGCCGGAAGGAACCGGAGCGGTCGTCTGCGGAACCGGGGCCGCTGTGGTCTGATTACCTGTCTCAGACTCAGATTCCTCCGCAGTCGTCGTCTCCTCTGTCGCCGCCTCTGTTGTAACGGGAACAGTCGTAACCGGCTGCGTGGTTGTCTGCGCCGCGGTCGTCATATCCTCACTCACGCCTGCATGGCCTCCGACTGCGTAGGAACGTTCCGTGATCTCCTTCGCAATCTCCTCCATGGTCAGTGGCGCCAGCTTCTCCATATCCTCCATGGTCAGCGCCGGATTCTGATCAATCAGTTCCTTCAGAAAATATGCTTTTCCATAAGAGATCCTGTACTCATCCGCCAGCGCCTTTACATCATCTTCTTCAATCACCTGCTGGTCGTATACCACAGCCTTCACCTGATTTTCTTCCAGGGAACTCTGAATATCATTCACGACCGAAGACCGCAGAGCCGATGCCTTGCTGATACTGTCATTGGAGACAGTTACCAGAATGGCATTGTCCAGATCATCCAGGTAGCCATGAGTCACCATGGAACCGATCACTGCGTTCACCGCCACATTTAGATCAACTCCCTTAAGATTCATGTCTTCCATAATGGCTTTTGCATCTTCGTTCAGCGGCTCTGCCTCCAGTACCCGGTTCTTCCGGTTCACGGACAGTTCCACACTGGGATTGACATCGATGCCGATCACGGAATCCACTTTCCCGTTGCGGTACGTATATGTGCCTCCTGCGGCTGCCACCATGCAGAGACACGCTGCTGCCAGAGCCGCCATCATACGCATGCGTCTGCGCATCACAGCGATGGATCTGACAGCCCTCCCGGCCTCCTCATGCAGTTCCTCCGCTGTCATCTGAGGCATGGTTAAATCAATTTTATCCAGCACATTCGGAGTCAGGTCCATGACCGCAGACTTCAATTGTGCTTTCAGTTGTTTTCTGTTCAGTTGTCTGTCGGTTTTGTGAAACATGAACGCTCACTCCTTTCTTTTGCAGATGCAGAACTTCCGGCACCGTACCTGCGGGAAACTCCCTGCTCTTTTTATGTTAAATAGTTTTCCAGCTTTTTCATCGCGCGGTTGTATTTGGAAAGTACCGTAGCCAAAGGCATGCCTAACGATGCTGCAATCTCCCGGTGCTTCATGCCTGCAGTCGCGTGAAGAAGGACAATCTCCCGCTCTTCCTCTTTCAATATCTTAAGAGCCGCGGCCAATACCAGCTTATCCGCCGCCTGTTCAATCTCAGGGCATACTTCCCCCGTCTCTTCGCCTTCCAGATCCTCAAACGCGATATCAGACTCATGCTTCTGATTGCGAAACTTCATATAGCATAAATTCCTGGCTATGGTAAACATCCACGCCAGCGGCTTCCCCTGGGACTTATATCCCGCAGCGGAAGTCCATACCTTTATATAGGTTTCCTGCATGATCTCTTCGGCATCCTGGGGATTCTTTACAATAGACAGGATAAACCCGTAGATTGACCGGTCTGTATTCTGATATAATTGTCTGAACGCTTCCTGGTCTCCTGTTCCAACCTTATTAAGGAGCACCTCATCGCTTAACCGGCCGTAATCTTCCGGCCCATCAAGGCTCATCATACCCATAAATAACATGGAGTCGATTTCCTTTCTACTAAGTTAATGCAGGATGCTGTCTTCTTATTGCATATTATGGAAATTTTTTTGTTTCCTTATTCTTCCACGCCAAAGCCGCTTTCTGTCGTCATGACCAGACAGCACCTGCTATCCCGCTCTGCTACCTTCTCTGTTATCTCTTTCCTGATCGCTTCTCTCGCCGCCCTGTCGTAATCCCTTGGAACGACCAGATCGAAGATCAGATTGATCTGTTTTTCACCTTCCACCATCCGAAAATCATGGAAACTGCACTTAGAATCGATGCTCATAACGATCGATTCCACCATTTTCTTAAATTCCGTTACCCTGCTGTCCTTTGTCTCGATGGGATCCATATGGATCACGAGAAAAATTCCGAAACGGCGCTGTGCTTCCCGTTCTACATAATCGATGATCTCGTGGGATTTTTCGATGCTTACATCATTCGGAACCTCCGCATGGATGGATGCCATACTTCTGGAAGGCCCGTAATTATGTACGATCAGGTCATGGCTTCCCACAATGCCGTCAAAGCTTTCTACAAATTCCGTAATCTCCCGGTAGAGCTTCGGATCGATGGGCTCTCCGATTAGCGGCGCCAGCGTGTCCCTGGCAATTCCGACACCCGCCCACATAACGATAAGCGACACGATGAGCCCCACAATTCCATCGATATTGATCCCCCAGATTCCATAAACCAGAATCGAGAGTATGGTCGCCGAGGTAGTGCCCACGTCGCCCATGGAATCAGCCGCCGTCGCCATCATAACGGAAGAGTTGATCCTCTTTCCCAGCTTTCTGTTAAACATGCCCATCCACAGCTTCACGCAGACCGACATCAAAAGAATTACAATCGAAATATACTTAAACGTCATCTCCTCCGGATGGAGAATCTTGCCGGCAGACGTCTTAAACAGTGAAAAGCCTACCTGGATGACGATAAACGCCACGATAAACGCCGCAATATACTCCACACGGCCGTGCCCGAAGGGATGGTCCTCATCCGCCGGCTTGCCTGCCATCTTTACGCCGATAAAACCAATGATGGAGGAGGCTGCATCCGATAAGTTGTTAAATGCATCGGCCATAACGGAAATGCTGTTGATCAGCAGTCCGATAAACAGCTTCGCGGCAAATAAAAGCACATTGCAGCAGATCCCCACAGTACTGGCCATCAGGCCATACTCCGTCCTCACTCCAGTGTCTCCCGTATTCTCGAAATCCTTAACAAATGTCTTCACTAAAAAATCTGTCATGTTACTCCCTGTCCTCATACATAACCCGCTCTAAAAACAGACCTTCCGGCGGTGCGGTAAAACCGGCCGCCTGCCGGTCCAGTTTCAGCAGGATTTCCTTCATTTCCTGCGGACTGCGCTCTTCCAGCCCGATCTCAATCAGCGTTCCCGTAAGAATCCTGACCATATGATATAAAAAACCGTTTCCCGTATAGCGGATCAACAGTTTCGTGCCTTCTTTTTCAATTGTGATATCAGAAATCGTCCTGACTGTGGACTTTTTCATTTTTTTATTGCCGCAGAAGCTCTTAAAATCGTGTTCCCCCAGAACACAGGCCGCAGCCTCCTTCATGCGGTCTGCCGACAGCTGCTTTCCGAGCCCATAACAGTACTTTCGCTCGAACACATCCTTCTTCGGCCCCATCTCAATTCGGTATAAATACGTTTTTTGTACAGCATTTAACCTGCTGTGAAACTTGTCCTGCACTTTCTCTACAGAGAGCACGGCAATATCCTCCGGCAGGTACTGATTAAAGTATGCCCTGATCTGGTCTTCCGTCATACCGGTATCTGCATGGAAATTGGCCGTCTGTGCCAGCGCATGAACTCCGGCGTCCGTTCTTCCCGATCCGTGAACCTCCACCGGCCTTCCGGTGAGTTTAAGCAGGATACCTTCCAGCTTTCCCTGAATCGTATTACCCGTGTTGCCCTGTTTCTGCCAGCCGTCATAGCGGCTCCCGTCATACTGAAGTACTATTTTGTAATTTTTTATCACGTTTTTTCGCTCCTGTCCTGCTTACGATCCAAGCTGCTGCTGCAAATAAGATAGTTCCAAAAGCCACTCCCGCACAGTCCAGCCAGACATCACTGATCTGTCCCGACCTGCCCGCCACAAAAAGCTGAATCGTCTCATCGGCAAACGGTACCAGAAAGCCTGCCAGCACCTGAGACAGAACACGGCTGTGCAGCGGCAGGACATACGTCTGAAAGCAGAGGCAGAGCAGTATCCCCAGGGCGGCATATTCCGTAAAATGCGCGGTCTTGCGGATCACATGTTCCGTAATAATGGTTCCGTCCACACCTCCTGCGGCCAATACCTGCTGCACCAGCCGCAGCACCGCACCGCTGTCCGCAGAGGAGAGATCGGCGTTCTTCATGGAATTGGAGAAAATAAACAGCACATAGAGTACTGCCGCAGCACTCCAAAAACACTGTCTCTTCGTAATCTTCATCTTCATCGCAGGATCCCGCTCTTATCAACCAGTTCGGCTGCTTTCTTCAGCACATCTTCATCCTGGACAAGTGCCAGCCTCACATAGCCCTCGCCGGAAGGCCCGAAAGCGCTTCCCGGAGTGACCAGAAGTCCGGACTTTTCAGCCAGCTCCATGGCAAAAGAACTGGAATCGGTAAAGTTATCCGGTATCTTCGCCCACACAAACATCGTAGCCTCCGGCTTCTCCATCCTCCAGCCGATCGCTGTCATGCCGTCACACAGGGCATCCCGCCTGCGTTCATAGGCCTTTCTTGTCTCTTCCACGCATGCCTGATCCCCCGTAACCGCCGCAATTGCTGCCATCTGAACGGGCAGAAACATACCGTAATCCATATTTGATTTCAGCATTTTCAAATGACTCACGACTTCTTCATTGCCCACGCAGAAACCGATTCTCGCGCCGGCCAGCCCGTAAGTCTTTGACAGCGAATTAAATTCCACACCAACCTCTTTTGCTCCCGGAAAGCGTAGAAAGCTTCCGCATGTCCTGCCGTCGAATACCAGTTCGCTGTATGCATTGTCGTGCAGAACTATCACGTCATGCTTTTTGGCAAACGCGATTACCTCTTCATAAAAACTGTCCGGAGCCATGACTGTGGTCGGATTATTGGGGTAAGAGATGACCATGAGCCTGGCCTTTTCCGCCACCTCTTCCGGTATCTCCTTCACATCGATGACATATCCGTTTTCCTTTTTCTGAGGCATATAAAAAAGGGTGGCACCCGCCAGAAGCGGACCATCCGCAAACACAGGATAACAGGGATCAGGAACCAGAACGATATCGCCCTCATCAGCTATGGAAAGCGCGATATGAGCCAGTCCCTCCTGAGACCCCAGCAGAGAACAGATCTCCGTATCCGGATTTAAGTTCACGCCGTAACGCCGCTCATACCACTGTGCCACCGCCTTTAAGAGTTCCTTCTGGTCACTGATGGCATAGACGTAATTTTTCGGATCCGCAGCCGCCCTGCACAGGGCATCGGTAATATGCCTGGCCGGCGGTATGTTGGGCGCTCCCACGCCTAAATCGATTACGGTCTCTCCCCGTTCTTCCTTCTGTCTTTTTATTTCCAGTAATTTAGAAAATATTCCTTCTCCGAACCGGTCCATTCTCTCAGCAAACCGCATAGATTCCTTTCCACCTCATTCTTCCATCAAAATTCATAATGTTACCATTATAGTACAAAGGTGGACATAATACAAGAAAAGCGATAAAAATTCACGATTTTACAGTTACCGGTAATTCGTCAGGCAATTTTGACACATCAGGCGTTCCATGCTGTCACACATGGAACGCCTGATGCTTTTTTCTATCATTTCCGATCCGCAGGGCGGTTTTCTGCCCCGCGGTCTATGACTGCTGTTCTACTGCACCGACTCCAGATAGGCCAGCACTGCCTTCAGGCAGCCGTCTACCCCTACCAGACCACTTTCCAGAGAGAGATGATAATTCTGAGCCTTTCCCCATTCATTGCCGGTGTAATACTGATAGTAATCCTTTCGTTTCCGATCCACCTCACGGATTCTGCTCTCCATCTTCACCGGATCCACTCCGGTCTCCAGAGAATTCATCCGTCTGATCCGGTCTTTCATTTTCGCGTAAATAAACAGGTTGACACTGTTCTCAAGAACCATATCCGCACACCGTCCTACGATCACGCAGGGTCCCTGCTCTGCCAGCTTCCGGATCACTCTGGACTGTGCTAAAAAGATCTGGTCCGACATGGGAACCTGATAGATAGACGAAAATGGTGAGTAGAAATGGCGGTCCAGCGGATCTTTGATCAATGGCATGTTCTCATCATAATGAAGGAACGCATCCTCCGGCATGTCACTCTCCTCTGCAGCCATGGAAATCAATTCCTTATCGTAAAACGGAATCCCCAGACTCTCAGCCAGCCTCACTCCCAGTTCACGCCCGCCGCTTCCAAATTCACGACTGATTGTAATCGCTCTTTCCATAAACCATTCCTCCTTGTCCTGAGCACACAAAACGGCTGAAACAGGCCGTATGCGTACCATGTATGTGCTGAAACTCATACCTGCATTGTACCACATCCGGCCGTTTCTGTATACTGGTTTACAGATCGTTTCTTCGCCGGCTTCCCGTAAGAAATCAATCGGGAATTGCGTTTTCAGAATATGTAGTATATGATATAAATGATAACCGGACAGGACGTTAAGCTGCCGTAAATTCGCGGAGAATGGAGAGACTCATGATTGGATTGGTAATTACGGGACATGGTCAGTATGCTGCCGGGCTGGTCAGCGCACTGGAACTGTTGATTGGACATCAGGATCTGCTGACCGCTGTCGATTTCGAAGCCGGACAGAATGAGGACCTGTTGACAGAGCATTTGAAGCATGCCGTCGAAGGCATGCACACTTGCGATGAGATCCTAATATTGTGTGACATGATCGGGGGATCTCCTTATAAATGCGCAGTCAGGCTGACCGCCATACTCCCGAAGATCACGGTCATATATGGAATTAATCTGGGTATGGCCCTGGAATTGGCCATGCGGTGCAGGATGGGACTGGACAGAGATGCCGGAGCACTTGCCGATGAAATGATAGATACCGGCAAAGCACAGATCGGTAAATACAGACCAGTGCCAGCCGGATCTTCCTGATTCTCCAGACAGGAATCAGCAGTATTCTCGAAAAAACTCACATTCTTCATCATTGCAGCGTAATGCTTCCTTCAGACGGATATTGCAGTGGAAAACGTGTCCCAAAGGCTGGTCCGCATTTCCAAAGTAACGGTATACAAACGGAATCTCAAACTCCATCAGTTTCTCCGCCAAAAGCGGCGCCTGATCTCTCAGGAAATCACCGGAAGCAGTCATAAGAAATACCGGTGGGTATTGACTGGTCACGAAGTTCACGAGACTGATCCCCTCAAACTCTTCTCTCGTCCCTTTCTCCGGCAGAAGATCTGCCATAAGCAGATTGCTCTGGTCCTTTTCGTCGTCGGAAACCGGCGTCCGGTAGACACCGCAGTTTAATGCAACAGCAGCCGGCACAAACCCCTTTGGCGGCTGAAAAGGATACGCCGCCGCATAGTCCGGGTTCGTACAGATCGCCGCATAAAGCCCCAGAATGTGGGCTCCGGCTGAATCGCCCACGCCGAATATCCTTGACCGGTCAAAGCCATACTCCTTTGCATGGTCAAGCACCCATGCAAATACCCGGTTGGTATCCTCCAGAGACGCGGGATACTTGAATTCCGGAGCCAGGCGATAAGTAAAATTTACAACTGCAAATCCCCGGCGCGCCAGGTCCATACAATAGTACTGGTATCTCTCCTTATCGCCGTATACCCAGCCGCCGCCATGGACGCTCACGATAACCGGGAGCGGCCCTTCCTCCTTTTGAAGACGGTATACATCGAGAACCTGCTATCCTGCATCCTCTCCATAGACGATATCATCATAACGCAGGATTCCCTCTGGGGTGGTAAGACCGGCATCCCGCCGGTCATCACCTTCCTTAAATAATTTACGAATGGTATCACTCAATTCTGACATCGTTCTCTTCACCTCTCTATTTTGTATTTCGTTTTGCCTCCAGGTCATGCTGAATCGTCACAATATATTTATCGATATTCATCATGAAACACAGAGCCAGGCATACTACCGCGATTATGGCGCCGCTGTATCCGAATCCGAACCGAATCATGGCAACGGCAGAGGCAGGCTGTACAGCGGCAGTCCCGTCATATCCGCCCATAGTGATGATCCAGGTACAGAGTGCGGAGCCGAGGCCGATTCCCACCTTCATTCCAAAGGAAGTACAGCAGTTGACGAGCCCCTCTGAGCGGACTCCGGTCTTCCATTCTCCGTAATCCACGACATCCGCAGTCATCGCAAAGATTCCTGACATGATTGGTCCCATCCCGGTTCCCTTTATAATCAGTCCCAGAAGAACCAGAGGGAAGCTGGAACCGGCTGCGCCGACCACCAGGCCGCCCAGTACCATCAGAAATGCACCGCTAACCATCAGTTTCCACTTTCCGTATTTCCGAATGACTTTCGGAAGCATAAGATTGACTATGATTGCCGGAATTGTGGTAGCCATAGATATGTAGGTTAAATAACCCAGATTGTTTAAAACGATGTTGCAAAAATAGAACGTTGTGGAACCGGTACTGACGATGCCAATATAAAGAAACATAAACAGCAGACTCTGAATATAAAAATATCTGTTTTTTAAAAGTGCCGGCAGCGCTGTTTTCAACGGAACATTTTCCACCTGCACCACACCGGTTTCCGCGTCTTCTCCGATATGCTCCCTGGTTCCCAGAAAGCAGATCAGGCACATAACAAAGGTTACAATCCCGTAAATAATTGACAGCCAGAACCATCCGGCCGTAGACAGCAGAGTCGCCGTCACCGCGTTAATAACCAGCGTTGTAAGCTGCGTCATGACAAAACGCGTAGTAGCCGCAGAAGCGCGGTCCTGAACATTGAGTGTCATGCGTGACAGCAATGCGTTAAAGGGAAGGTTATTCGCTGTATACACAATGCAGTTCTGAAAAATATAGGTCAAATATGCATAAACAAGTTTTCCATTACCGCTTAAACCCCCCGGAACATTAAATTCCAGGATCAGTGCGATCGCCATAAGCGGTGCCGTCCAAAGAACCCATGGCCTGGCTTTTCCCCAGCGTGTCTTCGTCCTGTCAACGACAGCCCCCATCACGATGTCGGTAATACCGTCAAACACCCGGGCCAGCAGCATCATTGTTCCGACCGCGGCTGCCGCAATTCCTACAGTGTCCGTATAATACGCAGTTAAAAATGTGGAGCAGAGCGCCACCGTGACGTTTGCTCCGCAGTCTCCCATACCATAAGAGATTTTTTCCGTCCATGATAATCCATTCTTCTTCCTTCCCATTGCTTCCCCTCTCCTGTCACTTGATTTTTATATCCCTCATTATAGCGGAGAGCCGACGGGAATTCCTTGCGTATTTTATCCAAAAACATCCATATATTGACCTGTACCCAAAAATGCGTCCCCTTTTTACCGTCATTTTTCTTTATTTCTTTCCATTTTTCTGTATTGGAACGGAGTAGTACCGTACTCCTGCCTAAACGCCAGTATCAGTCTCCGGTCATCCGAGAATCCATTGTTCAGGGCAATTTCCAAAATTCCGCTGTCGGAAGCCATCAGCTGCATCCTGGCCTTCTGAAGGCGGTATTTTGTCAGATATTCCGTAAATGTCATACCGGTATGCTTTTTTAAGAAGCGTGCGAAATACTCCCTGGAAAAGTAGAATTTTTCTGCAATCTCCGCCTGAGAAATCTTTTCCATGTAATGATTCTCGATGAATTGAAGGACACCTTTCAGCCGTTCAATATTCTTTTGGTTATTAAGCGGCAGAATCACGTTCTTCTCCGCCACCCCCTCCTGCGTGATGTGGTACAGCAGCTGAAGCACCAGCCCCTTTCTATATATTTTCTCATAGCGTGACAGCTCTGTTCCGTCACCAAAGTGAGACAGCGTCACCATCAACTCTCTGATAACCGGAGTCGTCACCTCCTTTTCATTCAGAAAATACATATTCCGAAAATCCGGAAATACCTCCTCTAAAAACTCCCGCGAAATAATCAGGGCAATCACCACTTTTCTTCCATTCCCATATACCGAACGGTCCGGTATGATGTTGTGACTGCTTTCTGAATTCACCACAATCAGTCTTCCCGGCTGCGACCTGATGCAGGTTCCATCAATATAATGGAGACTGTTTCCCTGTAATGTATAAACAATCTCCAGTTCCTCGTGCCAGTGGTTAAACAACAGTTCATCACCAATTGACGGATAATAGGGAAGATTATAGATATGAAACGGATTATCTCCGTCATATTCAAACATCTGGCGCTTTGCAACAGGTTCACTCACGTTCCCACCTCTCTCCTGCCGCTGCAGGTCTTTACGCTTATCTCTCAGTACACAGCTTCTGTCTATTGTTTCTATTCTGATTATAGTGTTTTTTACATCTTCTGTAAATTAAAACGACATCCGGTCAGCCTTCCGTATTTGACAGACATTCTGAAAAGAGATACACTTACTGTAATACAACACACAAGACAGTACTTTCTGACAGGAGGATCGCATTTTCATGAAATTAAAAAAACGTCTTTTCACCATTTCCGCCGGAATCTGTCTGTCTCTGGCACTTACCGCTGTGCATTTTCCTGCACGGCTTCAGGAAACCTTTGCCGCCGCAGATACGGGCAGCGAAACGAACCATACCGGCTGGCTGCACAATGGCAGCCGGTGGCAGTACGCTCTCTCTGACGGCTCTCTGATTTGCGGCGGCTGGATCAAAGACGGGGATGGCTGGTATTATTTTGACACCGATGGAATGATGGTGAGTGATACTACGCTCGATATCGAGGGACATACCTACCGTTTTGAGCCTTCGGGAGCCTGGAGGGAGACTCCGCCGGCAGACCCTCTGTTCGTCCATCTTCCTTCTGGCCGGTTTGAACAGTCCGTCTATGAGCATCCATGGGCCGGAATCCGTATAACGCTGCCGGAATATACCTTTGCGCTGACCGCCGAAGAGCTGAACGCGCTGTCTGCCCATGATTATATCCCCAGCTATTACGATTTTCTGGCCATCATGCCGGAGCAGTCGCTCTTTGGAGTCGTCATCCAGTATAACAGCGATCCAATTGAACAGATTCTCACAGATGATCTCGATGTATTCTCTGCATTCTGGGGGAAATACGATTTGTCCCCTTCAGTCCCGCAGCCCGTAACTGTAGCCGGGCAGACTTATCAGAAAATGGTCTGCAGCATACCGGAAAATCTCAAGATGAACGTTTATCTGCGGAACCAGGAGAATAAGGTGATCTATCTCTTTTCAATCGCTGCCGACGAGGAAGCCGCCGATCGATTCATCGAAACGATTATCCCCTGTACGCGCTAACGACTGGTCTCGGAGTATCAGTTCAATAAAAAAGAAAATTCAGCAGAATCAGAAAGATCGTTATTATAACAATCGTCAGGTAAACTTATGATAAAAACAGAATTTGGAATTATCGATGCGATAGATCCGGAAAAAAATTATAATATCTATGAGCCAGAAACATATCACTGTGTCGCCATCGATGACGACAAGTATATCAGCGACTGGTGGCCCAGACTGCTGCTGATCAGGACCTATACACAGTCCCTAAAGCGCCCCTCCTTTGCCCTTGACAGATGGGGCGTTACCTTAATCCCGCCGGAGTCACTCCCCGCATTGCAGGATATCGTAATCAGCGACAGAAGAATCACTCACGATCACCAGTTGATTGCACTTGCAGACAAGATCAGCCAGGCGATTGATGAGCAGAAGTATATGATTCATTTTGGCATATAATACAAGAAAGCGGATCTCCATCACTGGAAATCCGCTTTCTTTCTCTTATTCTCAGAGCGCGAGACGGGGATCGAACCCGCGACCCCAACCTTGGCAAGGTTGTACTCCACCACTGAGCCACTCGCGCTTATTCTATAAAAACGAAGCGACTCTCATCTCTCCGTTTTCTCTTAGGGCATATACCCTCAAAACCACATATTGTACATATCTTTTCATCCGTTCTTATTTCCTCTTTTCCTAAACCAACTTGGTTAAGCCCTCGACCTATTAGTGACAGTCAGCTCCATGCGTTACCGCACTTCCACCTCTGCCCTATCTACCTCGTCGTCTTCAAGGGGTCTTACTCTTGCGATGGGATATCTCATCTTGAGGGGGGCTTCACGCTTAGATGCCTTCAGCGTTTATCCCTTCCCGACTTGGCTACCCGGCCATGGGTTTGATACCCAACCGGTACACCAGAGGTCAGTCCATCCCGGTCCTCTCGTACTAAGGACAGCTCCTCTCAAATATCCTACGCCCACGCCGGATAGGGACCGAACTGTCTCACGACGTTCTGAACCCAGCTCGCGTACCGCTTTAATGGGCGAACAGCCCAACCCTTGGGACCTACTTCAGCCCCAGGATGCGATGAGCCGACATCGAGGTGCCAAACCACTCCGTCGATGTGAACTCTTGGGAGTGATAAGCCTGTTATCCCCAGGGTAGCTTTTATCCGTTGAGCGATGGCAATCCCACTTTATACCACCGGATCACTAAGTCCTACTTTCGTACCTGCTCGACCCGTCGGTCTCGCAGTCAAGCTCCCTTATGCCTTTGCACTCTTCGAATGGTTTCCGTCCATTCTGAGGGAACCTTTGAGCGCCTCCGATACCCTTTCGGAGGCGACCGCCCCAGTCAAACTCCCCACCTGACATTGTCCCCCGGCCAGGTCATGGCCGCAGGTTAGAAACCCAATACCGCAAGGGTGGTATCCCAACAATGGCTCCAGTAAGACTGGCGTCCTACCTTCTCTGCCTCCCACCTATCCTGTACATGCAGTACCGAATCCCAGTATCAAGCTGGAGTAAAGCTCCATGGGGTCTTTCCGTCCTGGCGCAGGTAACCAGCATCTTCACTGGTACTTCAATTTCACCGGGTGCATTGTCGAGACAGCGCTCAAATCATTACGCCTTTCGTGCGGGTCGGAACTTACCCGACAAGGAATTTCGCTACCTTAGGACCGTTATAGTTACGGCCGCCGTTTACTGGGGCTTAAATTCAAAGCTTCGGATTGCTCCTAACCTCTCCTCTTAACCTTCCAGCACCGGGCAGGCGTCAGCCCATATACCTCACCTTTCGGTTTTGCATAGACCTGTGTTTTTGCTAAACAGTTGCTTGAGCCTATTCTCTGCGGCCCACTCTCGTGGGCACCCTTTATCCCGAAGTTACAGGGTCATTTTGCCGAGTTCCTTAACAATGCTTCTCCCGCCGGCCTTAGGATTCTCTCCTCATCCACCTGTGTCGGTTTACGGTACGGGCACGTATTACACAATAGCGGCTTTTCTTGACAGCCCCTATACCAACTTCCCTACTTTTGTTCGGTACGCGTCACGCTTTCCTGTTGTTAAACGGATTTTCCAGTCTAACCAGTCCGGCGCTTGCCCCGGTCTTTTCATTCCCGGGTTTGGCTTCGGTTCTGTGTCCCCACAGTTCTGATAATACGCGGTACAGGAATTTCAACCTGTTGTCCATCGACTACGTCTTTCGACCTCGCCTTAGGCCCCGACTTACCCAGAGCAGATCAGCTTTACTCTGGAAACCTTAGATATTCGGCCTGGAGGATTCCCACCTCCATCTCGCTACTCATTCCGGCATTCTCTCTTCTTAACGCTCCACGCCTCCTTACGGTAACGCTTCGCCGCAGTTAAGAATGCTCCTCTACCAATTGACCATAAGTCAATTCCACAGCTTCGGTGTCGTGTTTCAGCCCCGGACATTTTCGGCGCAGGACCTCTCGACTAGTGAGCTATTACGCACTCTTTGAATGTGTGGCTGCTTCTGAGCCAACATCCTAGTTGTCTTCGAAATCCCACATCCTTTTCCACTTAACACGCACTTTGGGACCTTAGCTGGTGGTCTGGGCTCTTTCCCTTTTGACTGCCCAACTTATCTCGTGCAGTCTGACTCCCGTACATCATTTATGCGGCATTCGGAGTTTGATATCTCTTGGTAAGCTTTGACGCCCCCTTAAGAATTCAGTGCTCTACCTCCGCTAAACTAATACGAGGCTAGCCCTAAAGCTATTTCGAGGAGAACCAGCTATCTCCGGGTTCGATTGGAATTTCTCCCCTACCCACACCTCATCGCCACCCTTTTCAACGGATGTGCGTTCGGTCCTCCATTTCCTTTTACGGAAACTTCAACCTGGACATGGGTAGATCACCCGGTTTCGGGTCTGCCTGAACTGACTGTTTGATACCCTTTAGGGTATCACTGCGCCCTATTAAGACTTGGTTTCCCTTCGGCTCCACACCTTGAGTGCTTAACCTTGCCAGTCCCGGCAACTCGCCGGACCGTTCTACAAAAAGTACGCGGTTCCACCTAAAATGTGGTTCCACAGTTTGTAAACACAGGGTTTCAGGTTCTTTTTCACTCCCCTCCCGGGGTTCTTTTCACCTTTCCTTCACAGTACTATGCGCTATCGGTCACTAAGGAGTATTTAGCCTTGGGGGGTGGTCCCCCCGACTTCCCACAAGGTTTCTCGTGTCTCGTGGTACTTTGGAACATGCCCGCTCTCTTCTGGTTTCACATACGGGGCTTTCACCCTCTGTGGCCGGTCTTTCCAGGACCGTTCTGTTACCATACGAGTCACTTATAGCAGTCCGTAACCCCTGGGTGCACGCACCCAGGTTTAGGCTCCTTCCATTTCGCTCGCCGCTACTCTGGAAATCGAGTTTTCTTTCTTTTCCTCCGCCTACTTAGATGTTTCAGTTCAGCGGGTTCCCAACGTAACGCTATGGATTCACGTTACGCCGACTGAGGTTTTCTCAGCCAGGTTTCCCCATTCAGATATCTCCGGATCAAAGGATATTTGCTCCTCCCCGAAGCTTTTCGCAGCTTATCACGTCTTTCATCGGCTCTTAGTGCCAAGGCATCCACCCTGCGCTCTTTTTAGCTTAACCAGTTCGATTTTCATCTGCGGGTGCGGATTACTCATCTAAGATTCATAGCGTTGAATCTCTGGTCTTAGGTTTGTTATCGCTGTACGTTACAGCAACAACGAGTTTATAATTTTCGGTTATATCTGTTACGATATAACACCTCGGATGTCTTGATTTACTCTTTCTCGGGATTAAACTCCCTTAAAAGAATCTATCTAGATATATTCAATATGTGGTTTTCAAGGTACATGCTGGCATGACTTCCGGCTGCCTTACGGCTTCCTTCCTTCATACCGAATGGAGATGGAGAGATTCGAACTCTTGACCCCCTGCTTGCAAGGCAGGTGCTCTCCCAACTGAGCTACACCCCCACAAATAATCTGGCACCCACCTGCTCTCCCATGCCGTCTCCAGCATAGTACCATCGGCCGCTTAAGTCTTAACCATCGTGTTCGGGATGGGTACGGGTGTTTCCCCTAAGCGCATCGGCACCAGAAATTTCCAGTCTTTCTTGGCGTTTCTTATTCAATTACTTTTATCTTCTTTGAAACACAAGACTCAACAGTATCTAAAACCCCTACTTCTTCTTCCTTAGAAAGGAGGTGATCCAGCCGCACCTTCCGATACGGCTACCTTGTTACGACTTCACCCCAGTTATCAGTCCCGCCTTCGGCAGCTCCCTCCTTGCGGTTGGGTCACTGACTTCGGGCGTTACCAACTCCCATGGTGTGACGGGCGGTGTGTACAAGACCCGGGAACGTATTCACCGCGACATTCTGATTCGCGATTACTAGCGATTCCAGCTTCATGCAGGCGAGTTGCAGCCTGCAATCCGAACTGAGACGTTATTTTTGGGGTTTGCTCCGGATCGCTCCTTTGCCTCCCTTTGTTTACGCCATTGTAGCACGTGTGTAGCCCAAATCATAAGGGGCATGATGATTTGACGTCATCCCCACCTTCCTCCAGGTTATCCCTGGCAGTCTCCCCAGAGTGCCCGACTCTACTCGCTGGCTACTAAGGATAAGGGTTGCGCTCGTTGCGGGACTTAACCCAACATCTCACGACACGAGCTGACGACAACCATGCACCACCTGTCTCCACTGCTCCGAAGAGGGATCACGGTTAAGTGATTTTCAGTGGGATGTCAAGACTTGGTAAGGTTCTTCGCGTTGCTTCGAATTAAACCACATGCTCCACCGCTTGTGCGGGTCCCCGTCAATTCCTTTGAGTTTCATTCTTGCGAACGTACTCCCCAGGTGGAATACTTATTGCGTTTGCGGCGGCACCGAAGGGCTTTGCCCCCCGACACCTAGTATTCATCGTTTACGGCGTGGACTACCAGGGTATCTAATCCTGTTTGCTCCCCACGCTTTCGAGCCTCAACGTCAGTTACAGTCCAGTAAGCCGCCTTCGCCACTGGTGTTCCTCCTAATATCTACGCATTTCACCGCTACACTAGGAATTCCACTTACCTCTCCTGCACTCAAGTCTAACAGTTTCCAAAGCAGTACCGGGGTTGAGCCCCGGGCTTTCACTTCAGACTTGCTAAACCGTCTACGCTCCCTTTACACCCAGTAAATCCGGATAACGCTTGCCCCCTACGTATTACCGCGGCTGCTGGCACGTAGTTAGCCGGGGCTTCTTAGTCAGGTACCGTCATTTTCTTCCCTGCTGATAGAGCTTTACATACCGAAATACTTCTTCACTCACGCGGCGTCGCTGGATCAGGCTTTCGCCCATTGTCCAATATTCCCCACTGCTGCCTCCCGTAGGAGTTTGGGCCGTGTCTCAGTCCCAATGTGGCCGGTCACCCTCTCAGGTCGGCTACTGATCGTCGGCTTGGTGGGCCGTTACCCCACCAACTACCTAATCAGACGCGGGTCCATCTTACACCGCCGGAGTTTTTCACACCGGACCATGCGGCCCTGTGCGCTTATGCGGTATTAGCAGTCATTTCTAACTGTTATCCCCCAGTGTAAGGCAGGTTACCCACGCGTTACTCACCCGTCCGCCGCTAAGTCAATCTCAAATCCATCCGAAAACTTCATTGAAACCGCTTCGCTCGACTTGCATGTGTTAAGCACGCCGCCAGCGTTCATCCTGAGCCAGGATCGAACTCTCATGTTAAATGATTCGTTTGATCCGGGGTCAAAATCAACTAACTAGCTAATTTATTTCCCGTTTTACTTGTTGTTTGGTTCGTATACAATACTTGTATTCGTTCTGAATTTTCTCATTCAAAGCCATCAAACAATGGCTTGTTTTATTAGAATTTTCAGGGTTTTACATACTGTTCAATCTTCTGTTTTCAAAGTGCGTTTGCTGTCGATCTGTGTCAGCAGCAACTTTTATATCTTATCACAGTGATTCATTTTTGTCAACCACTTTTTTCATTTTCTTCAAAACTCTCTCAGCGGTCAGGCCGGACGTTTTTCGGAAAAGTTTGCCGCCGTTTTCAGCGGCGAGGTATATCATACCAAAGCATTTGACAAAAGTCAACATATATTTTGTATTTTTCTATTTTTTTTTATAATAGCCATAATTGCATATTTTTATACACAATATATGGTGTTTTTTTCTCTGCTGTACACAATAGTATCATTTTTATCACTGCAGGGATCCCGGAGCCGCAGGAAATCTGCTGCTCCGCCCGGACCCCTTCCTTTCATCAGAACCGCAGTCCCCTTCTACAGATCAACCGTGTATTTATAACGGTTTCCCGGATAATAACAGACAGAGTACTCGAATACAAGTCCGTCTTTTCCGCTGGTATGCAGTGCGGGGAAGTCTTCTCCCGGCAGAAATGTCTGGCGGGTTCGTTTAAATACCGGCATTTGAGCATCTATTTCCAAAAACTTCTGAACTTCCAGAGAAGGCAGCGCCGCCTCCAGCGTATCTCTTCCCCTCACAATTCGTATCTCATGGACTTCACTTAAATATTTATACAGTGATTCCATGTAATACTGACTGTCCATGGGAAGTTCCACGAGATCTCTCATATAGGTAATGGTATATACCAATGGCCTCCCCTGTACACTGCGGACCCTTGTCAGACAGTAACACTGATCCGTTAAGGGAATCTGAAGCGCCGACGCCACGGTTGTCCCCGGCATAATCTTCTCCATCCGGCAATAGGTCGTTTCCATGGTGATGTTATGCTGCTTCATCTCATCTGTAAAGCTGATGACGCTCTTCATGTGCTCATCAATCTTCTCGTAAATGACCTCAGTACCGATTCCTCTGGAGCATTTGATATACCCGGCCTGGGACAGGGCCGCCATCGCCTGTCTGACCGTAACTCTCGAGATCTCATACTGATCCATCAGCATCTTTTCTGTAGGAAGAAAGTCCCCCCGATTATATTCTCCCCGCTCAATCTGCATCTTAATAATGGATTCCAGCTGGGAATAAAGCGGCGGAGCTCCTTTTTCATGGTTTAACATATTCTGCCCCCTCCTTATATACTATTTTAATGGTTCAAGACAACAAACGGCATCAGTACGGCGGCGGATCCAGCCAATCCGCCTGCTTTTATTTTGTTCCGGTATCATCTAACCTTCGTTCTGCTTTACACAGGCGTTTTTTATAAAGTTATAACATTATGATATTAAAATTTAATCGCAAAAACAAGTCTTTTCGCAGGACCTTTGTATTTTTGTTAATTTTAGTCAAATCATCTTGTGCACTTGTTACAATGGTATTCTGAAACAACGGCGGAGGGACAACAGATTCCTGGTTGTCTCTCCGCCGCCTTCGCAGTTAATTCCATGCAATTGTTCTATCAGGGTTACGTTCCCAGCAGTTCCTTAAGCTGCTGGATCAGGGTTCCGCTTCCTGCTACCGATATATTTCCCACCTGAGTACAGATTCTCTCCAGGCATTCCAATTCCTTTAATTTGTAAAGTGTCTTGTTCTCATCCATCAGCTTCGCGGTATTTAGCAGCGACCGGGTGGATGCAACCTCTTCACGCCGGGTAATCACATTGGCCTGAGCCCTCTTTTCCGCGATCAGTACCGTATTCATGATATCCCGAATCTCTCCGGGAAGGATAATATCCTTGATACCGATGGTCTGGACCTCCACACAGTACTGCTCCTGCTCTTCCCTCATACGCTGTGCCAGAAATCCGGCGATGGCTTCCTTCTGTTCCAGAATCTCATCCAGGCGGTAGCGGCCTATGTATTCCCGCACAATCAGCTGAATGCGGGTATAAAGCTGGTTTTCTACCCCCTTAATGGTCTCCACCAGCCGCCTCGGGTCTGCGATTCGGTATGTAGCGGTCAAATTCAGCCGGATTCCAACCCGGTCGGCCGTCAGAATTTCCTGGCCGCTAACCTCCAGTTCCTTCATCTTTAAATCCACGACGCGGCATAAAACATCCCTGGCATACAGCCAGTAATAATACGTTCCGGGTCCCAGCTCATCCGTCAGAATATTATCCTGATACAACAGCCCCTTCTCTCCCGGCAGGATCTCAATCTTCTTATAATACTGCTGGTCAATCAGACGCAAAAGGCTCTTTTCGACAGTCCGATCCATCGCCGGCTCTCTCATATCGATCATGCGAAGCTCACACGGTTCCCAGACATTCCAGTATGCAGCCTCCCGGTCTGTTACAACCGCACTCGCTGCATGGTTTATATACAGGACTCCCAGCTGCCCCTCCGGTACTTCCGCTATCGTTACACGACTTAAGAACACTTTGTCCTCCTTTAAGACCTTCAGTGGAACCTCCTTAAAGCTCACTCTTCCCCGCATCTCTTCTATTACAACTTTATATCCCATACAGGCCGGATAATAGTATGTTCCGGCAAATATCATTTTCTGATAACAGCCATTTTTTATGACAAACCCGCACTGGGTCTGATTGATATGAATACGCATATGCTTTTCCTCTTTTCTTCTTCCTCCTGCGTCCCTTACCATAGACGGAATTTCTTTTACGTGGGTTGAAACACCGGATCACCGCATGAAAAAAGCGGGATGGGCTTTGGCAGATTCTTCATTTGCCGTGACAGAACCGGAGGCGGCTGGCAGCGTACAACTCGCCCCCGCATAACCGGCCGATCAGGGCTAAACTTTAAATCAGCCGAAGCCGCCTCATCGCAAGGCTCTTTTCATGCCGGCTTCGGACTTATGGGAATTCCTGCTTCTCAGGCTCCCGCGAGGAACATGCCTTACTTTGTGTGAAACCACACTCCGACAAGTCAGTCCTGCGTCTGCTTTCGCAGCCATATTTCCTTCAGCCCGGCAATCCGGCTTTCTCTCCATCTTTTTAGGGACACTTGACAGGTGTCTAATGATTGCTATACCACTTAGCTACTGCCTGAAACAGGCAGACGGGATTCGAACCCGCGAACTATCATCCTCCGATGGCAGCTGCCTGCCGTTTCGGCGCTATCATAAACTGCGGCATACCGTACTGCAGCGCAGCCGGCACCATCTGGCTCTTACGCCATGATTTCTGCAGCAACGATCCATTTGATCCGGTGTGGTTCCCAGTCCTAACCTTTCACCACACCGACCGTCTTTAACTTTTTGACCGGGACGACCAGATCTTTCTGCTGATCCATCACATGGTCTATATCCTTGTAAGCGAACCGGCTTTCCTCGGCCACATCAGATTTCTTCATTTTTCCAAGAACCACGCCCTGGGCCTTTAAGTCATTTATGACTTCTTCACAGGAAAATTTCTCCATTGCAGCCTTTCGGGAATAGGCCCTTCCCGCTCCATGAGACGAGCTTTCGAAGCTCTCCGGATTTCCTTTCCCCATGACTACATAGCTGTAGGACCCCATCGCTCCCGGGATTACGGCCATCTCACCGTTTCCGGCTCTCGTCGCCCCCTTCCGGTGAACCCATACCTCTTTTCCGTAATGTGTCTCTAAGGAGGCGTAATTATGATGACAGTTGATATGTTCCGTAAATTCCATGGTTGTATCCAGATACTTTTCCACCTTCTCAGCTACAATTTCCAGAGTTTTCTCCATCATACGCTTTCTGTTTTCAAATGCGTATTCCAAAGCCAGGTTCATCCACGGAATATAGTCCTGCCCCTCTGCACTGTCCACAGGAAGAAATGCCAGATGGTACGAATCCGGGACAGCGCTGTGCCACGCGGCATTCAACTCCCTTGCTCTCTTGTGAAAGTAATCACAGATTTCCTTTCCAAAATGGCGGCTTCCGGAGTGAATCATAATCCCCAGATATCCATCCTGATCCTCCTGGAGTTCGATAAAATGGTTGCCGCCGCCCAGCGTACCGATCTGGTAAAAGGCATCCTCCATCAGCGGAAACAACGCTTCATTCTTCTCATAATCGGAGGCGTGTTCCAGACACCGGTCCAGAACCTCCGATTCCTGTCTCTTCTTATATGAATTATAACCAACCGGGATATTTCTCATGATCTCTCCGGTAATGGCCTGGAACATGGTTCCATTACCGGTCATAACAGGTTTCATATCCTCTGCCTTTATATTGGTGGAAACAAAATTCATCCCACAGCCAATATCGACTCCTACTGCGTTTGGAATGATGACGCCGTCTGCGGCAATGACTCCTCCGATCGGCATTCCTTTTCCCTGGTGGGTATCGGGCATCAGACACGCCCACTTATGGATAAACGGAAGCTGTGCCAGGTGGCGCGCCTGTTCCAGACAGCCTTCCTCTGCTTCTTCTATATTTTCCAGCCAGATTTTTACCGGCTTATTCATCTGCTCTTCTTTCCATGTAAACATAATCTCATTCCCCTTTTCCCAGGACTCCCGCCTGTTTTATGAATTGTTCTCTGTTGTGACTTTATCTTACCAGTATTTCCTAAAGGAATCATTTAAAAAAGGGTGCGAACCTGGTGACATAAGGAAAAAATGGAAGTATAATCATTTTTAAGGATTGGCTCATACCGGAGTGTGGCTGAAAATTGCTTTCTGACAGCTGCTCTGAGGAATGAATGTTCAAACACGCTCTGGTACTCTGGGCAAATATCAAACACCTGATCCACCATGATTTACGCAAGGCAGCCAAAGAATACCCAAAGAAAGTGACGATACCATGAAAGAATTTTCAGAACTTGTGAAACGGTTCGACCGGATCCGTACCTATGTGAGGGATTTCTACGTATATGGTTTTAAAACCCGTGAAGACTACAGCGAGGGCAGCGGACGCACCTATGACAATGAGCGCCGGCGGATTGAAAGCTGGTTTTCCCCCTACATTCACAGCGAGTACAACGAGGAACGGAAAAAAACAGTGGCCATCATCGTCCACAGCAACCGGATCGCCGTCAACCCGCTGTTTTCCGTCTGGAAATCAAAAAGTTTTACCTCCAATGACATCATGCTTCATTTCTTTATACTGGATTTATTCGGGAATGGCAGTTTTTACACAGCAGACGAAACAGCGGACGAGTTTCAGAACCGGTACGGAATCCTCTTCGATTCCCAGACGGTACGAAAAAAACTGGTGGAATATGAGTCTTTGGGAATTTTAAGTGTAAGAAAGGAAGGGCGAAGGCTGCTTTATGGGAGGCTGGAGAATTGCTGCGGGGATAAAGAGAATGCCTCCTCAAATCTGCATTGGACGGGCCCGGCGGAAGAGCTGACACGGTCTCCCGGTTTCATTGACATGGTCAGTTTTTATCAGGGATGCGCCCCCTTTGGCTTTATCGGCAGCACCATACTGGATAATCTTCAAAAGGAAAATACCGTATTCCGGCTCAAGCACGATTTTCTGGTTCATACGTTGGAAGATGAAATTCTTCTGGAGCTCCTGCGCGCCATGAGGGAACATAAGGAAATCAGACTGGAAAATAAGAGTGCCAAGACAGGCCGGACGGAACTTACAGAAGGGATTCCCCTGAAAATTCTGGTGAGCACGCAGACAGGCCGGCGCTACGTCGTCGTTTATCAGACAAGAACAAAACGCTTCTCCAGTTTCAGGCTGGACTATCTCCTGTCGGTGAACCTGTTGGCGTCAGAAGAAAAGAGCCTGGAGGCGCAGTATGAACAGCACAAAAATGATCTGGAAAAGAATCTGCCAAAGACATGGGGAGTCTCCTTTGGCGACGGCCGCAGAAAAGAGCGGCTGGAAATGCTTTCCTTCACCCTGTCGCTTAATGAAGAACGGGAGGCCCACATCATCAGCCGCCTGGAACGGGAGGGCCGCGGCGGTACCATAACGCGGCTGGATCACGGTGTCTGGCACTATACCCGCGAATGTTTTGACTGCAACGAGCTGATGCCGTGGGTCAAAACATTTACCGGACGGATCCTTTCCTTTTCCTGCTCGAATTCCATGATAGAGAAGAAATTCTTCCGGGATATGGAACGCATGGCGAAAATGTATGCGGAAAGTCCCCCTCATATACATTCGGCAGATCGGGAGGTGAACAACGATGGAGCCTGAACTGTTTTCTGAAATCTACAACTGTTATTTTCTGGTCGTACGCCGGATTCTGGACGAGGCCGCAGAACATGGTTTGTCTGAATGCGACTTAAACCGCATTGCGGATACATACGGATATGAGGAGAGCGCTCTCTCTATCGTCCCAAAGCTGGTAAGCGGAGAATGGAATTTACTGGAAAGATCCGGGGAAGGCAATCCCGGCAGGCCGCTTTTTCGCTCCCGTGTAAAAGCGCCTGCGCCTCTGCCTCTGACTAAGCTTCAGCGTTCCTGGCTGAAAGCAATATCCGCTGATCCCAGATTTCGCCTGTTTTTTACCGACGAAGAGTGCAGGGAACTGGATCAGGACTTAAAGGATATTCAGCCCCTGTTTTATCCGGAGGACTTTTCCTATTTTGACCGGTATTCGGACGGAGACGGCTATACGCTGGATTCGTACCGGCAGCATTTTAAAACAATACTGGAAGGAATCCGCGAGAACCGGATACTGGTTATCGATTACTTTTCAGCAAAAAATCATCTGACTGCCTCCCGCTATCTTCCCTGCCGGCTGGAATACTCTGCCAAAGACGACAAATTCCGTCTTATGGCTGTCCGCGTCCGGAATGATAACAGCTTAAGCCGGCTGACGATTCTCAATCTGTCAAGGATCATGCGGATTCAAGACACTGGTTTATCCCTGGAAATCCGCCCGGACATCGACGCATATTTAGAACACTCCCTCTGCCAGGAGCCTGTGCTTCTGGAAATATCCAATGAACGCAACGCATTAGAACGGACCATGCTTCATTTCGCATGCTATCAGAAACGAACGGAAAAGCTGGGCGATTCCGGTAAATATCTCTGCCGGATTTATTACAGCCGGGACGTGGAAACAGAACTGTTAATACAGATTCTCTCCTTCGGACCGGTAGTAAAGGTGCTGGGACCTGATAACTTTCTGAAACAGGTGAGGGAGAGAGTGGAAATGCAGCAGCGGCTGTTGAAAATGTGTTGAAGAGTTTATTTTACATTAAAAAGGGACTTAAAAAAAAGCCCCCAATGTATTCATCATACATTTCCCCCTTCGCTTATTCCCGCGAGGGCAACAAACCAAATGTCCTCAACAGCATTGCCAGCCAGCAGCTGTCCGCGGAGTTTTCAGTTCCCGATTTTTATCCTTTTTATAGTTATAAAAGGAGACAGGCGATACGCTAACCCGCATCGCCTGTCTCTGTCTTATATCCTATCCCTTATAACAATCCAGCGTAAACCAGAACTCCACTCCGCCTTCCACATTTCTCACTCCGCAGGCCTTTCTGTGGGAGTCCATGATGGCCTTTACGATAGACAGCCCGATACCGCTGCCGCCATACTCTCTCGTATGGGATTTATCCACTTTAAAGAACTTCGTCCACAGATTCGGAATATCTTCTTCAGGGATGTTATTCCCCGTATTAAACACAGTTACGAGCGCTTCCTCTCCGTTATCCTCCACCGTGATCACTATCTTTTTCTCGCCTGCCAGATGGTTCAGTGCATTGTTTAGATAGTTCGTCACCACCTCTTCGATCTTGAACTCATCCGCACACACATACACAGGGCCGCAGTCCTCTAAATGTACATCTGCTTCCTTCTGCTGTATCAGAATACCGACCGAATTGATTACTCCGCGGATTAAATCGGTTAAGTCAAACCGGTCCATGACCGGGGCGTCGTTGCCGGCTTCCAGAGCTGACAGGGTCAGGAGCTGACGCACCATCTTATTCATCTTATTGGCCTCATCCATGATGACTTCACAGTAATAATCCCTGCTCTCCGGGTCTTCCGCCATCCCTTCTGTCAGACCTTCCGCGTACCCCTGAATCAGGGCAATGGGCGTCTTCAGTTCATGGGATACATTCGCAATGAAATCCTTTCGCATCTCATCGACCTTGATCTTCTCCTCGATGTCCTGCTGCAGCTCCGTGTTGGCCGTTCTCAGCTGGCCGATGGTCTCCTTCAGCGTATCGGACAGCCGATTCATGCTGTTGCCCAGCACGCCGATCTCATCCTCCGCCTGACCGGTGTATTTTGCGTCAAAATCGAGATTTGACATCTTCTCTGACAGATTGGCGAGCTGAAGAATCGGGGAAGTAATCTTTTTCGTGGCAAAATATATAAATAAGCTTCCGACAAGCAGAGCCGCGATCCCCACATACGCCAGGAAGCGGTTAGCCAGCTCCACACTCTCCCGAATGCTGGCCAGCGGTGTCGACATCAGAAAGATCGTCTTGTTATCTGAAAAATATCCCCAGCTCTCCAGATAATAGGAATCGGAGCGCTTGTCATACGTCTTCTGGATAAAATAGTTATCGTGGGTCTTTAAAATGCTGACCTTCGGCATATTCTTTCCAAAGATATACCCCTGAACCCGGCTGGATAAGTAATCCCGCTCCCCCGTATTAGAGATCAGGACCTGATCGGTGGCGCTGTCCATCAGCACAATATTCATATTGTACTTCTCGCCAAGGACCCGGAATAACTGCTGGATCGGCCCCTCGTTCTCTCGGTTGGGATCATAGGTGCTTTTAAAGTATTCAAAAATATCGGTGCCCTTCTGTTCGGTTTCCGTAACGATCCGGTCGATTCCCGTATATGCCTTTTCCAGTGTGGCAACCTTGTCCATGGTATAAAAGCTTTCCAGGAACCAGTTATTCACACACCAGGTGGCAATCAGCACAAATGCCATCAGTCCCACGAACACCATGGCAAACCGGGCTTTTATGGAATGTCTCATTCACTCACCTCGAATTTATAGCCCATTCCCCAGATGGTCCTGATGTAATCCCCTTTCTCTCCCATCTTGCTCCGGAGCTTCTTTACATGGGTGTCGATCGTCCTCGCATCGCCGAAGTAATCGTAATTCCACACATTATTAAGAATCTTCTCTCTCGAAAGGGCAATTCCCTGATTCTCCACAAAATATGTCAGAAGTTCGAATTCTTTATAACTCAAGTCAATATTCTGTCCATCGATCGTAACCTGATGGGCTGCTTTATCGATACGGATTCCTCCGATCTCGATCAAATCAGAGGAGACGGCGTTGCTTCTTCTTAAGATCGCCTCCACACGCGCCACCAGAATCTTCGGGCTAAACGGTTTGGAAATATATTCATCCACGCCCAGATTAAAGCCCTGCAGCTCGTCACGCTCCTCGCTTCTGGCCGTCAGCATGATGATCGGAACCTGGGAATACTTTCTGATAGTCCTGCAGGTCTCCCACCCATCCATCTTCGGCATCATCACATCCAGAATAATCAGTGCAATATCCTTCTGCTCGAAAAACAGATCCACCGCCTCCTCGCCGTTGGAAGCTTCAAGCACTGAAAATCCCTTTACACTCAAAAAATCCTTTACCAGTTTTCTCATTCTGGCCTCGTCATCAACTACTAATATCTTCAACTGTTCCATGATAACCTCCTGAACTGAAATCATACAACTTATCTCTGCTTATTATTGTAACAAAACGGTCAGATAAATTCTACAGTTTCACAGAGATTTCACATAAATGGGGACAGTTCATTCCCCGCCAGGCGCGCCGCAGTCCGGTTCGGCCGGGTCGGCTCCGTCAGTTATTCCTCCGCGTTCCTCAAGGTCCTCCTCGCCGCATCTGCCAGCGCCATGCTGATCACCGATCCTGCCAGCACGACCACCCATGGCCTGTCGGAAAACAGTTCAAAGAGCCCTCCGTACAGTGCCTGTCCAACGGGAAGCGCACAGACGCAGATCGTGGATACAAACGCGCCTGCCTTTCCCAGTAAATGAACCGGGGTACTCTTCTGTATAAAGGTCTGTGCCGCTATGGTAAACATTGCCGCGCACGCCATTCCCGTCATAACAGAGAAGAGAAGAACTGCGTAGACTGCCGTATCCGGCGCCCCGGTCAGCAGAATTAAAATCACCGGTATTAAAAGCAGCGGCGTTCCCATTAAAAAAAGTGGGACTGTTTAAACTTAATCTTCTTCCCCGCCAGCCCGGATAAGAGACCTCCGAGAATTGATCCCAGCCCGAGAGCCGCTTCAGCGAATCCATAGGCCTGTGCAGACATTCCAAGATATATTTTCACCAGATACGGCAGACCGATGATGAAAAGTGCAGACAGGAAGAGATTGATTCCCGCCACAATGATAAGCAGCTTAAAAAGACAGGTATTTTCTTTGATTAAGTAGAGCAGAGCCTCCTTTAAGTCCAGAAGAGCCGTGCGCACAGGAGAAGCCTCCGGTGCCCTCTTATCATGCGGAATCCGCAGAAACAGCTCCATCACGGCCGATAGAAAGAAGCAGACCGCACTGGCCGCCAGTATCGGCTTCACTCCCCCGATCCCGTAGAGCATACCGGCTAAAATCGGTCCCAGCAGTCCTGCAAGGGCCTGAACCTGCATCACAATCCCGTTAGCCGCCATCAGATGCTCCCGGGCTGCCAGAAGCGGAATGCTGGCCTGAACCGCCGGCTGATAAAATGCCTGGATCAGAGTCAAAAGAATCATAAAAACTGCAACTGCAGCCAAACTGCCGGTACTTCCGAAGATCACATCGTAGCTCACAATCATTCCCGCAGTCACGAAATCCAGAATCGTCATAATCTTCTGTTTCGGAAGCCGGTCTGCCAAAACTCCGCCGAAGGGAGACAGAATCACAGTGGGTATCATGGATACAGCCAGGATGGTACCAAACACGGCAGCCGATCCCGTAACATCCAGAACGTATAATGACAGTGAAAAACGCAAAATCGAATTACCGAACAAAGAAATTATCTGTCCCAGAATCATAATGGAAAAGTCTCGTTGAAACAGGCGTGAATTCATATTTTTATTCTCCTCATTTTTAATACCGACGGTTGGTATGTATCTTTGTGAAAAAGAAGGGCGGAATTAAGCCCGCCCTGGCTGTTCTTTCATTACTTCGTCATAATACCCGATTATGGCTTCCTTAATGCGTTCATCGATCACCGGAAGTCCCATCTTTTCGCAGAATTCCTGAAAATAATCGATTTTTATAAGAAAGTCCTCTCTGTTTTCCGCAAACATTCCGATCCAGACATTCATCAGGATCATCATGGTCTCAGAAAGTTCCTTCGGCCTCGTCACATGTATGGAGCCATCACGGATTCCCTCCTCGATCAGCTCTGCAATAAATGGCGCAGAATCTCGTATGGTGGAATCCAGAATCAGGGTACGAAGCCGCGGATTATCTTTGTTGGAATACGGCATCAGTTTATCCAGCTCAAATTTCTTCTTATCGGTAAACAAGAAGCGGAGAATCTCCTTAAGCTTTTCCAGACCGTTTAGCGATGGATCCAGCCGTATATCCATAAACCATTCAGCCTCATCGTAGTAGACATCGGTCAGCCGGTCCATGATTTCTTCCTTGGACTTAAAGTGGTGATAAACCGCTCCCTTTGACATTCCCAGCGCATTCACAATATCCTGAATGGTCGTATGGTCATACCCTTTCTCCCGAAACAACGTGCGGGACACATCGAGTATCTTCTGAACCGTCTCCTCCGGATACTTATTACGTGCCATACGCTCTCCTCCTTTTACATACATACCGTCGGTATGTTAATAATAGCAGAAGAAAGTTTAAATGTCAACCCCCGTCATTTCCGTCCTTTCCGAATCTCCCGCTCCTCTCAGCAGTTCCCCCATCTCTTTCAGGGATAGATATACGCCATCAGGGACTACCTCCGCTCCCTCCAGATCTTCTCTTTTCGTTTCCCCGGTCAGCACCAGCATTCCCATGGCGCCATTGTTCACACCGGCAGCCACATCCGTGTACAGACGGTCGCCTACAAATGCGATTCGCTCCCTGTCCACGCCGGTCTTCTTCAGAATCATATCCACGGTTTCAGGAAACGGCTTTCCAACGTATCTCGGCTGCTTCCCTGTAGACAGGGAAATCGCTGCACAAAACGCGCCGCAGTCCGGGATAAACCCGTCTTCTGTGGGACAGTTGATATCCAGATGGGTCGCAAGAAATTCAGCTCCGCTTCTGATATAGGTACATGCCCGCTCCAGTTTTTCATAGGTAAGCGTCAGATCGAATCCAATCACCACCACGTCCGGCATCTCCTGTGTCAGACAGATTTTAGCCTCGCGGAAGCTCTCCTCCAGCGCCGGTGTTCCAACCAGATATACGGACCGCCCCGCATAACAGGTCTTTAAGTACCGGATCATCACATCCCCGGAGGTCATGATCTGCTCCCGGCCGATCTCACAATTCATTCTCTTCAGTTTTTCCAGATAGACTTTGGGCGACCGGGAAGAATTGTTTGTAAAAAATAAGTATTTACGCCCGCTTTCCTCTACCGTCTTTAAGAAGTCCAGCGCTCCATCCAGAATCCGGTCTCCCAGGTAAAATGTCCCATCCATATCGAGGACAAATAATTCCGCTTTTTCAAGCAGTTCCGTTCTCTGTTCCTTCAACAGCTTTTCCGCCTTCCCGCATGTAAAGTAAATTCCGCATTTCCCGCTATCCACGCCAGGCGCGGCATATTCCCGGAAAATTCGTAATTACCCCGCTGCAGTTTAAGTCAGCCAGCTTTTCCAGCAGAGCCATATCATTGATCGTCCACGCGTTGATTTTGATTCCATGTCTGGTACAGCTTTCCACCACGTCATCCGTCAGTTTTGCCCCATTGGGATGGTAGCACTCGAAGCCGTACCGGCTGCAGAAATATCCTGCATTGCCCAGTCCGTCGTCCACCAGGATTCCGCATTCAATATCCGGTTCCAGCTCTTTGGCTTTCAGCAGAGACACGTGGTTAAAAGAGGAAAACATCACCTTCTTTTCCAGGTGGTACTTTCTCAGAAGGGCTATCGTCTTTTCTTCCAGCCCCTCGTAATAGTAAATACTGGTCTTAAACTCGATGTTGGTGGTCACCGGCTCATCCTTCACCCAGAGGCAGTACTCCTCAAACGTGGGAATCGCCATGGTTTCGTACCTTCCATTCCAGCATTTGGCTGCGTTAAACTGTTTTAATTCTTCATACGTATAATCACGAACATAGCCGGTGCCATCCGTGGTCCGGTCGATCCGTTCATCGTGAAGCACCACCACCACATCATCCTTTGTAAGCTGGACATCCAGCTCAATCTCATCGCATCCGGCTTCCACCGCTTTTTTAAACGCCAGCATCGTATTCTCGGGATACCTTCCGCTGTATCCCCGGTGCGCAGTCACTTTCATTGTCAGCCCCTCCTGTCATTGATTTCCTTTATCTTTTCCGGGTCAAATTTATATTGATGGGTATCTGTCAGAAGGCCGTTGGTCTCCTGCTCTACATCAGTCAGCTGTGTATAGCAGTAACCGCAGAGCAGATCGGAATCATAGACCGCATCAATGATCCGGCTGTACTCTTTTAAGAATTCCGATCGCCCGATTGCCGTATATCCCCAGCCGCTCTCGTCCTCCGAGACTGCAATACCGCCAAACTCGGTCAGCACCACCGGCTGCTTCTGATAGGAATGCCCCTTTGCAAACAACCGTTTTTCCACAATCCCTGGAAGATCTCTGATGTCTTTTAAACATTTTTTATACAGCTCCTGCTGCTTCTCGTCATCCTCTCTTCCGTGTTGGTAGGAGTGGACCGCACAGATATCCGTATCCGTCATCTCCCAGCCGTCGTTGGATATCACCAGGCGGGTAGAATCCAGACTGTGGGCCATATAGTAAAGAGATTTGGAAAAACTCTGCTGCTCCTGATTCTCATAGATTCCCGGAACGCCCCAGCTCTCATTTAACATGCCCCAGACAATGATGCTGGGGTGATTGTAGTCTCTCCGGATCACATCCATCCATTCTTTCATAAAGGCACAGGCGCCCTCCGGCGTATAGACCCAGAAACTCGCCATGGCCTCCCACACCAGAAAGCCCAAATGGTCCGCCCAGTATAAAAACCTGGGATCCTCCACCTTTTCATGCTTTCTGCATCCGTTAAAGCCCATAGCCTTGGACATTAAAATATCATTTTTATAGTCCTCATCGGAAGGCGCTGTAATCAGGCTTTCCGCCCAGTACCCCTGGTCTAAAAGAAGCTTCTGGTAGTAAGGCTGGTTGTTTAAATAGATTTTTCCGTCTTCAATCCGGACCTTCCGCATTCCAAAATAGCTCTCCACCCGGTCGGTCACCTCCGCGCCGCAGCGCAAGGCCATGGCAGCCTCATAGAGGTTGGGATTCTCCGGCGACCAGTAAGCCCCGACAAAATGGAAGGCACCGTTTAACGCCTTCTTCTGAAATACATCCACCGTAATGGTGTTGCAGAGTTCCCTGCACCACACGGTGCCCTTAAATACCGTTTCGTTCTCCCGGCAGATCGTGATCTCCGTCTCGCACGGAAGCGCCGTTCCCTGTTCCAGCCGGTAATCGATCTTTACCGTCCCTTCATCAATGTCCGGCGTAAAACGAATCCAGGAAAACCGTGATTCGGACACCGGCTCCAGCCATACCGTCTGCCAGATTCCGGTGCTGGGCGTATACCAGATAAAACTGGATTCATCCTCCCAGTACTGTTTTCCTCTGGCGATCTGTTCATCCTTCAGCCAGTCTTCCACCTCCACGCGGATACACTCATCGCCCCAGTTCAGACAGCGGGTCACATCAAAACTGAAGGGAGTCTGACCTCCAATATGGCTTCCCACGCACTGTCCGTTGACCCACACCCGGCAAAAATAATCGACCGCTCCGAAATTCAGCAGCACGTTCCGCCCTTTCCAGGTCCCGGGAACTTGAAAGGTCCGTTCATAGACAACGGAATCCTCCCGAATCCGTTCACCGATCCCGCTCTTTCGGCACTGGCACACGTATGGTACCTCAATCGTTCGCTTTTCTCCGCCCAGATAAAAATCCCAGGCTCCATTTAAATTTACCCATTCACTCCTTACAAAATCAGGACGCGGATACTCTTCTCTCATACGTTATCCTCCAAGCTTATTTCATAACAGTACAGTCTCTGCGTCCGTCTGGTCTTGTGCTGCGGTTTGCCCGGTCTTTCCTGTGACTTTGCAGGGCATTAGCAGTTCTTAATGCGCAGAATTTTTCGTTCAGGGGAAATGTCCACCTGTCTGAGCGCAGCGAGTTTGGGCATTTCCCCTGGTTTTTAGAAAAATCCTGCACATTTAGAAATGCTTATGCCCGAAACCGGAACTGGAAAGGCCGGGCAAACCGCAGCACAAGACCAGACGGACGCAGAGACTGTACTGTTACCTTATTTAATACCCGACTGTGTAAATCCTTTAACGACATACTTATTGGCAAACATAAAAATAATCAGGACCGGCACCACCGATACGAGGGTCGATGCCATCATCAGTCCGGGGTTCGTATAATTTTCCCCCAGAACCAGCGCTGCGATCCCCAGCGTCACAGTCCGGTTCTCCTGCTTATTGACCACCAGCGACGGCCAGAGATAGCTGTTATAGAGTCCCAGAAATGTGATAAACGCCTGCGTAATCACCACCGGCTTCACGGACGGAAGAACAATGTGCCACAGAACCTGGAAGACATTGGCGCCTTCCACCAGTCCGGCTTCCTCCAGCTCCCTCGGGAAGGACAGAAGGAAATTATAAATCAGATAGATGCACATGACGCCTGAGCCGGAGGGTAAGATCAGCGGCAGCAGCGAATTGAGCATATTGATCTGTTTGAAGATATAAAACAATGGGAAAAATGTCACGATCTCCGGAATCGCCATCGCCCATACCAGCCCCACTACGATGAACCGCTTCCCGGGAACCGGAAGACGCGCCAGCGCATAAGCCGCGAGTACGCTGGTGGTGATTCTTAAAATCGTACCGCTGACGGTTACCACCGCCGTATTCATCAGCCATTTAAAGATCGGCGCCGTGGATGTACTGGCAAACAGATCGCGGTAATTCTGCAGCGTCCACGTGTGAGGCAGCAGCGTTGAAGAGGTCATCGCCTCCGCCAGACCCTTAAAGCTGGTAAACAGCATAAAAAGCAGCGGTAGCAGAAACGCATACGCAATCACACATGCGCACATGACCAGCAAAATCCGGTTAAAATATTTCTTTTTCATCTTGCCGCCCTCCTATTTTAAATTATCTTTCTCTTTGGTCAGGTAGTATTGGCCCACGGAGCAGAGGATAATCACCACTCCCATGAGAATCGTCATCGCACTTCCCACACCTAAGTCGTTGCGGTCCATAATCGTAGAGGTGATCATCATAATCAACGGTTTCGTCGTCTCGCCCGGGCCGCCTTTTGTCATCAGCCTCGGCTGGCCGTAGACGTTAAAGGAGGCGATAATCGTTGTCATCAGGACAAAGAAAAATACATTTTTGATATTCGGAAGAATGATATATCGGAACTGTACCCAGAACCCTGCGCCATCCATGGCAGAGGCCTCATACAGACTGGTATCTATTTCATTGAGTGCGTTGACAAACAGCATCATGTCGTAACCGATCGTCCACCAGACCGTGGCTACCGTCAGCGCCACCCATACGAACGGCTGCTGCTCCATCCATGGAATCGGCGTCTTGATAATTCCCATGCTGATCAGCATATTGTTAAAATATCCGCCGTTTCCCTTCATCAGCCAGACGAACACCGCCGCCACTGCGGTTACGGAAACGGAATAGGACGCAAAGTAAATCGTCCGGAAAATCCCCTTCAGCCGTTCCGGCAGCCGGTCCAGCAAAAGCGCCAGAAACAGGCTTCCAAACACCAGAAACGGAGTAGTGAGCACGACAAAAATTACCGTATTGCCCAGCCCCTGGACAAATGATTTGTGGTACATGGAAGAAGAAAATAAAATCTTGATATAGTTCGCTAATCCCACGAATCCCCGGTTTCCCTGAATCAGACTGTATTTGGATACGCTCATCACGATGCCGTACACAAATGGGATCAGCCAGAACAGTAGAAAAAACAGTAGAAAGGGGATAATAAACAGCACCGCAGTGCCTTTTCTTTTCTTCATGACAACCTCCTGTCTGCTGCCCTGTAGCTTGCATCAGAAAGGGCTGCCGCACTTATGATCTTCATAAGCGGCAGCCCCTCATGGTCTAACGATTAAAATTCAGATAATTCCGTCGCAATTTCCGTCGCATTCTTCAGCTCTTCCATTAAATCCTCCTTCTTTAAATCAGGAGTCTGGATTACCATGGACCATACGGTTGTATTGACATATTTCACCTGTTCCCTGATGTTATAGATGGCAGGAAGAATCATCGCGTAATCAAAGATCTGATAGTTTACATTGGCAACCGGATACTTGTCAGGAGACTGTTTTACCAGTTCCATCGTCTTTAAATGAATCGGAGCCTGACCGGAATCTGCCCAGTTTAACATGATTTCCGGCTGATAAGCAAATTTCATAAATGCCGCGATACCATCGATCTTCTTCTCGTCTGTTACCTTTGCAGATACGCCGAAGGTGTGGCCGCCGGCAGGAACTACCTTCGTGTCTCCATACAGCTGAGGAAGCGTGCCGATTCCCAGATTGTCGCCCAGAACCTCCCTGGCCGCCGTATAATTCCACGGACCTGTCAGACTGGTCACTGCGCTGACATTGGTATTGTCCTTGGATTCTTTGATAAATGTATTAAAGTGGTCGTTATCACCCAGGCCGGCCGCACTGATATGATCCTTATAGATCAGATCATGAATCTTCATAAATGCGTCTGCGATCTCATCGGTGTCCATCTTAATGTGTTCGCCTTCCACCCAGTTGCATCCGGACTGGCCGAGAGCCGTCATCCACGCCCACTGGTGATCGCCGGTAAGAGGAATTGACATCGGATAGATTCCGGAGTTCTCAGAATCCAGCTGGTCCCGCAGTGCCTTCATATCGTCATACGTCTTCGGTACTTCTTTCACATACTCTTTATTGTAATAGAAAGTCTCTGCGTATAAGTCTAATGGGAATGCGAAAATACCGTCATCGTACTTTGCATACGTCTGAGTAATCGGATGCCAGTCATTTTCAAAGGACAGGCCTGCTTTCTCATAGATGTCAGAGACCTCTCTCAAAAGGCCCAGCGCATGATAGGTGGAAATCCAGTCCGCATGGATAATCAGCATATCAAAGTCATCTGATTTAAACTTCGTGTAATGGTCTGCATCCTGAAGCTGCTCAATAAAGTACTGGTCCTGTGATTCGTTAAACGCATCTACAATCTTGGTCATAAACGGACCGTCTCCGCCGGTAAAGCCGTTGATAAATGTAATCGTCGTCTTTTCCCCCGCCGGCTGTGCCGCAGTCGTCTCCTCCGCTTTGGCCTCCGCCGTTGTCTCAGCCTTGGACTCCGCCGGTTCCGCCGCTTTCGTCTCCGGTGTCGATCCACCGCCGCCGCATCCCGCTAACGACAAAGTCATAACCGCCGCCATAGTCAGTGACACCATTTTCTTCATTTTTCTCATTTCTCCCTCTCCTTTTCTTTTTATTCATACTTGAATTTTGCTTCCGTTTTAATTACAATAAATATGTATTAAACAGAGAAACCTTACCCCGATCTATCCCGTTGTTTCTTTGTCTCGCCACATTTATTACATAATTTATCTTAGCATAATTTGTATATTATATCAAGTATGTTTTGCTATTTACCTATATTTTTATGTATTATCAACAATAATTCTGTCAGTTTTTTATTACACTTGATATTTTATTACATTTTTTTATATAATAAATATGTGGTTTTAAATTACAGTATTCAAAAAATAATGTAAGAAAAGGAGGAACCAGTCATGTCACGAAAACAAAAAGCTCCGGTTAAGATCATCGGAGAACGCGATATCCAGCTTCACTTAAGCAATCCGGCTCATCACGACCAGATTGTCCGGATCGGAAAGGCCTTATCCTCTCCAATCCGCCTCAATATTTTAAATCTGTTAAAAAATACGCCCCTCTCTTTGCAGGAAATTGCGGACATCCTCTCCATCCCCGTATCCTCGACCGCGCTGCACATCAAGATCCTGGAAGAGGCAAAGCTGATCGTCACGGAAACCCAGCCCGGACTGCACGGTTCCATGCGCGTCTGTATCTGCAGTATGCAGACATTTCACCTGGAAACATTTGACGCGGACGCGGATCTGGCCGATAATACAATCACTCTGGATATGCCTGTGGGCAATTACTATCAGTGTGAGGTGGAACCCACCTGCGGTCTGGCGGATGAGAACGGCGTCATGGACGCCTACGACAGCGCCCGCACCTTCTACTCGCCTCTGCGCGGAAACGCACAGCTGATCTGGTTTCAGCAGGGCTTCGTGGAATACCGGTTTCCCAACCTGACCAACCCTTTATTAGAACTCCACGAAATCTCTTTCTGCATGGAGCTCTGTTCCGAAGCGCCCGGCTTTCTGGAAGACTGGCCCTCCGATATCACCGTCTCCATCAACGGCCATGAAGTCGCTACCTACTGTTCCCCCGGAGATTACGGCGCCCGCCGCGGCCGCCTGACTCCCCCCGCCTGGCCTAACGGCCGCACCCAGTATGGACTGTTAAAAACATTCTCCGTCCGGGAAAACGGCAGCTACTTAGACGGAAGCCTGATCGATCCCCGGCTGACGATCAAAGATTTAAAGCTCCAGGATCACCCCTACATCTCGCTGTTGATCCAGATAAAAAAAGATGCCCGGCATATCGGAGGCATCAATTTGTTCGGTGAAAAGTATGGAGATTTTCCGCAGGGGATTGTGATGAATCTCATTTATTAGCTTAAGATAAGAAAAACCCGGGAATGGTCAGAATCAAAATCCTGTCCGCTCCCGGGTATAACTTTGCAGTGTTCTAACTATCTCAGTTCCGTTGTTGGAATGACATCCATATCATCAAACGCCTGATTCTCGCCGCCCATGGCCCAGATAAATGTGTAGTTGCTGGTGCCTGCGCCTGCGTGAATACTCCAGGACGGGCTGATAACAGCCTGTTCATTCTGCATTACGATATGTCTCGTCTCATTTCCTTCGCCCATCATGTGGAATACCACATTGTTCTCCGGAATCTCGAAGTACATGTAAACTTCCATACGTCTCTCATGAGTGTGTGCCGGCATGGTGTTCCATACACTGCCCGGATCAAGCACAGTCATTCCCATGGAAAGCTGGCAGGTCTCAAGAACATCCGGATGGATGAACTGATTGATCACACGCTTATTGGAGGTCTCCATAGCGCCTAACGGCTTCTTGGCAGCCTTCTCAATCGGAATAAAGGTGGTCTCGCAGGCCTTGTGCGCCGGTGCGCTCACCATATAGAACTTTGCAGGATTGGCTGCGTCGTTGCTGGAGAAAAGAACTTCCTTTGTTCCCTTTGTGATGTATAAGCAGTCTTTATAATTCATATCGAACACTTCGCCGTCAGCAGTGATCTTGCCGGCTCCGCCGATGTTGAAAATGCCGATTTCCCTTCTCTCCAGGAAATAGCCTGTCCCGAAATTCTTCCAGATGTCAATTCCCTTATCGATGGAAACAGTCTCCGTAGTCGGCATGCAGCCCAGTGTAACCATACGGTCTACATGGGAGTATACGGCTACGACTTCATTTGCAACATATAAATTCTCGATTAAAAATTCATTTCTCGTCTCTTCTGTTGTGTAACGTTTAAAATCTTTCTGATTAGCTGAATAGCGGATATCCATTTATAAGAACCCTCCTTGTAATATGTATTAATTTGTAGAAATAACTGACCAATCTCATGGTAACACAAGGAAGTTTTTAATTCAATCCTTTCTTTGAGATATCATAAAAAAGAACATCTTTTCCTGAAAATTGTGTATCTTTTCTCCGTTTTCTTCCCCTTATGAAATGACTCTCAGAATATGGTCCGCATAATTCCTTACCGCCGTTTGGGTCTCTTCCGTCACCGCCCGGTCCGCCTTTTCTCCGGACACGTGTTTGATTCCGTACGCCGGCTGCGCCGTTCCTCCGATATTACAGGGAACCGATATGGGAACCATGCCCATATGCTGGGCAAAGGTGTTCATTACCTGCAGACACAGCTCCGGCCCGCCGCAGCCGTCTCCCGCCGATGTAAAACAGCCGAAATACATACCGGCCGTGGGAGCATCTGCCCACATTTTTTCAAAGGAATCCATAAACGTCTTCATCTGCGCCGAAACGCATCCGTAATAAGTCGGAGAACCGAGAAGCAGCACATCGCTTCCCAGAACCTGAGCTGCCTCTTCTATGACCGGCACCGCGTCAATTGCAGCCTGAAGATGCTTAAACTCATCACTCCTCCTTTCCCCCGACTCAAAGGAGGCATCCGCGGTTCTGTAAAGCGCCACCTCCTGCCCTCTCTCCTGAAGCACTCGGTAAAAGCAGTCTGCAATCTGATACGTATTTCCGCAGACGCTGTGAAATACAATTGTAAATTTTGCCATGGTTTTCGTCTCTCCTTTCCACACCTCCGGTACTCTGTGACCGCCTGCGGCGGCATATGGTTTCATTATACCAGATGGGCGGCAAAAGAAAAGAGGCTGCTTTAATCAGCAGCCCAAATCCCACAGCCTGTTTCTGCTCTTCTCACAATCAATCACGACACTGGATTTACCGGGTTCCGGATAGTACCGGGAAGTGAATACGGTACTGCCATGATTTACATATACTTCGACTGCCGAGGTATCCATGATGATCCGAAGGTCTTCAAGTCCGTCTATTTCGGCACGTCTCACGGTACGGCCGGCGCCGGTCCTGTTTAAAAATTCCATGGTGAAAACTCCGTCCCTGCAATCCAGAACCAGATCCCGGTTAAAACAGATCCGGCAGGAGCCAGCCTCTATCTGATCAATCTCTATCTCACAGATCCCCCCGGAGAGGACGGAGGTTTCTCCCGTTTCCACGTTTCTTTCATTTCTGCGAAGAAGCTTCAGTTCTTCAACCGGCATCTGGCACAGCCGGCCGGCCCGATACGTGATTTCCCGCGGCAGCGTCAGAGCGTGCTGCCAGCCAGAGGCCACCGTCGGATTGCCGTACTCTTCCGCTATGTCGGGAAGCCCCATCCAGCCAATTAAGATTCTTCTTCCCTTCTCATCGGCAAATGTCTGCGGCGCATAAAAATCGAAGCCCTTATCCCACTCCGTAAATGACGCGGTCTTCACTGTCTGAGGCCTGGACATCCCCTCTTCCAGGCGGACATAACCGGACTGGTAAATATTCTGGTTTTCAAATTCACCCCGGGGCAGCCCCTGCGGACAGAAGGATAAAAATGCTGTTCCTTCCATTTCAAAACAGTCGGGGCACTCCCACATATAGCCAAAGGGAATCTCGCTCGTCATCTCTCCTGCATGCTTCCAGGCTGTCAGATCAGACGATTCATAGAGAATCGCCGCTCCCTGATCGTTATTCTTCCGGGCGCCCAGCACCATATGGTACATTCCGCCCTCCTTCCAGACCTTGGGATCCCTGACATGAAGCGTACAGTCCTCCGGATAATCTTTATTGGTCAGAAGCAGCCTCTTTTCTCCAGCCTCTTTTCCATCTTTCGTCTCCACCAATATCTGCGCGGCCCGTCTGCCCTCGCGGATATAGTCATAATCTCCTGCTTCCTTTACGTTTCCAGTGTAGAAGAGATGAATTCCATTTTCATCAGTCCAGGCACATCCGGAATAGACGCCGTCCCGGTCAAAGGGGCGGTCGGGTTCCAGGAAGATCCCCTCATCTCTCCAGTGGATTAAATCGCTGCTGACAGCATGCCCCCAGCATTTTTTTCCCTTTCCCAGAGCGTCCCCGGGCACATACTGATAAAACGCATGGTATGTGCCTCGATATTGGCATAAACCGTTGGGATCGTTGAGCCAGCCAGCGGGAGGCGTCAAATGAAGTTTTAAACGGTAGGGATCCATTGTCTCATGTTCGGCGGTTCGGTTCATGGCCGGTTCCTTTCTGATCTGGCGCCGCATCGCTTCAGTTCTTTGAAAACCCGATGCGGTCATCCTTTGGTTACTGTAATTAAGGCATCTCCTGCTCTGACAGCGCTCTCTGTGCTCATTTCTACCGACTGATATGCATAGCTGTTGGAGATGATCACAGGTGTGGTGATATCGTATCCGGCTGCCGCAATGGCTTTCGAGTCAAATTCCAGCATTAAATCGCCTTTTTTTACGGCATCTCCGCTCTTTACATGAGGAGTAAAATATCTTCCTTCCAGTTTCACGGTATCAAGCCCCACGTGGATCAGAATCTCCGTTCCGTCTTCGGACATCAGCCCGATGGCATGGCAGGTTTCAAAGATCGTGACCACTGTGCCGTCACATGGAGCACAGACTTTTCCCTCCGACGGTATCACCGCCGCGCCATGCCCAAGAACTTCAGAGGCAAATGTCGGATCCTTTACTTCCTTCATGGGAATAATGGTCCCGCTTAAAGGGCTGTATACTGTATAAGGTACATTTACATTTTTTTCTTCAGCGTTGCCGCCGTTTTCAGCATTCTCGTCTTTTTCTTCCTTTTCTTTCTTCTCTTCCTTCTCGTCATGGAACAGTGACCAGGAAATGAAGAAGGCGACTGCTGCAGCCACAAGAATTACCAGGGCATACTGCCATACATAGTCGGTAGTAATCAGGAATCCGAACAGTCCCGTAATTCCGTAAGCAGAAGCGCCTACACCGAGAATACCGGATACCATGGCTCCGCAGGCACCGCCGATACAGCCGGCAATAAACGATTTCATAAATCTTAAGTTCACACCGAAGATAACCGGTTCCGTAATGCCGAGAAATGCGGAGAGTGAAGCGGGAAGCGCCAGCTCTTTCACTTTTTTATTCTTTGTTTTCAGTGCAATCGCGAGAGCCGCTCCGCCCTGGGCCACATTGGCCGCTGTGGCAATCGGCATCCAGGTGTTGATTCCGGCAGAGCTTAACAGTCCGGCTTCCAGCGCATTATACATATGATGGACACCCGCTACTACTGTTGGAGCATAAACCGCTCCGGCAAAGAAGGAACCGATGCCGAACGGGATAGTAATCAGGAATTTCACGCCTTCCAGCACTCCGTTTTCCAGAAGGGAGAAGACCGGCCCAAAAACAGTCAGGGTCACGTACCCTGTCACAAGAACCGTCACCAGCGGGGTTACAAACAGATCAAACATCTCCGGTACGATCGTGTGCAGCTTTTTCTCCAGCTTCGCCATAAAAAATACGGCGATAACGACCGGAATTACATGGCCCTGATAACCGGTAAGGTTAATGTTATAGAGGCCAAACCATACGGAGGCGGTGGGAATCGACTCGGCTCCCGCCACTGCCCATGCATTCAGCAGATCCGGATGGATCATAACCATACCGATCACGGCTCCCAGAAACCGATTGCCGCCGAAAACCTTTGCCGCACTGAACGCGATCAGGACCGGAAGGAAGGTAAATGCCGCACTGCTCATCAGATGAAGAATCGTATAGGTGCCTGATCCTGCAAGCGCCGGGTATACCTTACAGATGCCTTCTAAAAGCCCCATTAAGAGACCACTGGCAACAATGGCCGGAATGATGGGGACGAACACGTCACCGAGTGCCTTGATCGCCCTCTGGAACGGATTTCCCTTCCTGGCCGCCGCCTGCTTTACCTCAGCCTTCGATGCAGCCGTAATTCCTGCTATGGCGATAAATTCATCATAGACTTTATTTACCGTGCCCGTTCCGAAAATGATCTGAAGCTGTCCGGAAGCGCTGAACACCCCCTTTACCCCGTCCACATTCTCTATGGCTCCCTTGTCGCAGACCGACTCGTCGGCCACCACAAGGCGCAGTCTGGTGGCACAGTGGGCTGCGGATATCAGATTTGCTTTTCCGCCAATCAATTCGAAAACCTGTTTTGCTGACTCCCTGTAATCCATAATTACCCTCCTCTGGATTTTATGAAATTGTTCCCATTCTTTTTTTACCAGTTATTCTGTATTTCATGTAATATTTTGGTTATTTATATGAGATCGATCTCATATCTTGTTTTTATTATATACCTTCCATCCTCCCCTGTAAACCGTCCAATATAACAAACAAAAACTGTTTTTTTTGTATAATCTGCACAAAATCAGCCGGTAAAAACAGAGCGGCCGGAATCGCATCCCTGATCTGCCTTCCCGGGAAAATAAGCCGGGCCGGACACCATTCTTTCCAGTGTCCGGCCCGGCCTCGTCTCGTGTATCTGATACAAACTCATTTACTCTGAACAATTGTGCTCTTTCCATATACGATCTCATACCCCATCTTCACTTCTCTGCGAATCTGGCCGCCGGCGCTCAGCATGTTGACCAGCATGCGCGCGGCCTCTTCCCCGCTCGTTTTATAGTAGTAGTGGACCGTGGTCAGCCTTGGCACACATACCCTGGCCGTCTCTGAATCTCCAATCCCGGCAACCTGAATCTCCTCCGGGACCCGTCTTCCGATTTCCCGCAGATACGCCACAGCGCCTATGGCAATGCTGTCCGTAGCGCAGAATATGGAATCAATCTCAGGATTTGCGCTCAAAAGAAGCTTCGTCTGCTCATATCCCGAATCCATGCTGAATTTGCCTTCCGCGCAGGGCACCCGGTCTGTATCGGCTCCGGAGTCTCTCACCGCGTCTAAAAAGCCGTCCTTTCTTTGCTTTCCGGCCGCCTCATCGCGTTCCAGCACGCCGATACAGGCCGGATGTCTCCCATGAGCGAGAAGCAGAGTAGTTAAATCGTATGCCGCGTGATAATCATCGTGATAGACGCAGGAATACCCGGCGAGGCTCTGTCCCAGGATCACCACCGGTACGGCCAGCTCCTTCAGGACTTTTTTGTGGGCCGCCGTAAAGACTGTTCCGATCAGGATGATTCCATCGACCTGATTCTCAGCCAGCACACGTAAATACTTGACTTCTTCCTTTTCATCATTGTCGGTATTGGCAAGGAGGAGCTGGTATCCGGCCCTGGACAGTACAACGCTGATCCCCGCCACCATACGGCTGATGGACGCGGAATTGATCTTCGGGATAATCACCCCGATCAGATTCGTCCTTTTCGTCCTCAGTGTCTGAGCCTGTGCGGAGGGCTTATAACCTGTCTCCTCGATCACTTTTCTTATTTTTTCTTTCTTATCATCACTGACGTAACCGTCATTTAAAAACCGTGAGACCGTCGCCCTGGACACTCCCGCCAGCTTTGCTATTTCATTAATATTCATCGGCTTCCCCTGATTCACCACAGCGCCGGTTCGCTGTCAATGTTCTCTATTCCGGACGGAAACGGCCAGAATCCGCCGTCCCGTAAGCAATCTCGTGTATTTCATTCTTATAAGGCTCAAACTCCTCTTTTGTCACAGGCTTTCCGTAACTCATCACCCACAGCGGAATAGGATGGTCCTCCTCCTTCAGCGGAAGCTGCATATACGGAAACGTATTGACGAAAAAGCCCAGACGTTCATAAAAGCCAGCCCGCCTGCCGGTCATCGGATCGTCCTCCGTCACGGGTTCAATCTCCAGAAACACGGGCTTGTCCGTTTCGGCAAGACATTCTTCCACCAGCTGCTTTCCGTAACCTTTTCCCCTGCACTGCTCCGTGGTGGCCAGATGCTCCAAAAACAGACAGCCCGGCAGTTCCCAATAGCTCACGAACGCCAGCATGCTTCCGTCTTCCTCCCTGATTCTGACACGGTGGCACGGATGACTCAGTATGTCTCTCTGCTGCTCCCTGGTCCGCCGCTCCCTGCTGGGGAAGGACTCTTCATAGATTCTGTAGTACTCCTCAAAGCGGGACTGTGGTTCTTTCAATAGCATGATATCTCTCCTGTTCCTGTTTTGTCCCTATCAGTGTACCATTTTTCCGGAAAGTTTTCAACGGGGGGACTTCCGGCAGAAAATGCAGCCATACCATCCGTGAAGGCGCCGCCTGTCTGCTTCTTCTCCAGAACGGCGGACTGCTGTCCGTGAAATACACCGAGATTGCAGAGTACTTAACGATTTCCTATCGTCACCTGATGCATTTAATCTCCACCATGTGTGAAGAACAGATTCTGGAATGCGTGCCGAAGGGCGTACGAATCCTGGACTGGGATAAGGTGCGGGAGCTGGCGGAAGATATCCGGGAAGAGGAATAGGAATAAGAGGCCAGGAGATGAGAAACAGCCTGATTGCAGGCAAGGGAAAAGGGACTGCTCACGAATTGTGAGGCAGTCCCTTTTCTGTACATGCTTCTATAAGCTATTTCACTGTAATTCGTCCCTGGCCGTGCGGGTCACCGTAATCAGCGCCTACATTACCGCCCAGATTGGTATTGATGTATGCGGAGAGAATGTCCACATCCGTCATAACCTCGTCCCTGGTAATATTCGCACCGGCAAACATGGTCATTCCGTCGCCGCCGGATTTCAGCATATAGTTGTGGGAAGCGACTGTGTAGGTCCTGTTTACATCCAGGGCTTCCTCCCCTACCTTGATATCGGTTACGCGGTAAGCGCCTCCGACTTTTAAGAAGTTCCCCTTCTCATCGGTCTGTACCGTAGACGGCACAGAGGTATCGATGGTATAGGAAAGGCCTGATACCTGAAGGAATCCGCCGTTTTCATCCGGGCAGTTTCTGGAAGCCATCTCCAGAGCGTCTTTAATCTGCTGGCCCTTCACTTCCACGACACATCCCATGTTGCCGTATGGGAATACAGCCAGTGTGTCATTGTATGTAATATTGCCTGCCGCTATGTTGGCCCGGATGCCTCCGCCGTTGGATAAGCCTATATCGGCTCCCAGTACGAAGCGGTATGCATCTGCGGTCAGGTCGCCCAGATTCGTCTCGGCACTTCTCACGGCACGCTCTCCCGTCGCCGGATCATTGACGGTCAAATCTACATCACTGTGCCCCAGCACTGCCTTTAACGTCTCATTGTACTGCGCCTGAATTCCTTTGATGAACTGATCGGTATCATAGTCCACATTTTTCCCATCCTCCGTGACGGCACTTCCGCCAGGAAGAGTGAGCTGCATGCCGATCGTCAGCATATCAGGATTTTTAATCTTATCTCTGTTGGCATCGTAAATCTCTCTCCAGCGGTTATAGGAGCCCAGCTCTCTCTTTGCAATTCTGCTTAAGGAATCTCCTGATTTCACCGTATATCCCCTGGAAGCGCCTCCTGCCTCTACCTTGGAGATCAGTTCTGTTGTGATCGTTCCGTCTTTTTTAATCGTCATCTTTCCGATATCCTGAAGCTTCGTACCGGTCTGAGTAAGTATAATATCTTTACCATCTTTGTTCTTCACAACCTTTGATGGAACCGTCTCGTGTGAATGGCCGTCGATTACGGCATCAATCCCGTTGGTATTCTTAATGACACTGTCGGAAGACCAGCGCTCCGTGGTTCCATTCTCCCCCAGATGGCCGACGAGAATCACGTAATTGGCTCCAGCCGCCCTTGCCGCATTCACACTGGACTGAATCTGGTCATAGAGCTTCTGTCCGTTCTCATCTTCACAGAAACTGTAGATATAGTTTCCGTTTGCATCCTGGAAATACGCCGGTGTGGACTTCGTAAAGCTTTCCGGTGTGCTGGCACCCACAAGGGCAACCTTCGTATCGCCGTATGTCATCATCTTGTACGGTGCAAATACGGTCTGTCCGGTCCGCAGGTCCATGAAGTTGCAGGAATAGTAACCACAGCTCAGTTTTGCCGCCAGTTCCAGGAAACGCGGCATGCCGTAATCGAATTCATGATTCCCCGGTACGGCAAAGTCATAGCCAACCTTATTCATGATATCGATTAGGTAGCCACCATCGGAAAGCGTTCCGATCGGCGCGCCCTGAATGGCATCGCCGGCGTCAACAAGGACAACGTACGGTGTCTGCTCGAGCATCTGCTTCTTATACAGCGCCAGCCCGGCATATCCGATGTTGTCGTCAACACCGCAGTGAACATCATTGGTATACAGCACAACGATGTCGTGGTCTGCCGCCGCTACAGTAAACGACATGCCGGTGGTCAGAGACAGCACCATCAGCAGCGCGAGCCACAGGGACAGGAACCTTCTTTTTCCGCTTCTTTTCATTTCTTAAAGCCTCCTTTTTTACATTTTTTACCTTTAAGCTTATTATAACAGATAAATGTAAAATATGGGTATTGTTTTCTTATTTTTTTCTATATTGTGGAACAGGAATGAAGTAAGACGGCAGAAAATCGAGTAGGAGGGAGTGATTAACTCCCGTCCTCTCACACCACCGTGCATACCGTTCGGTACACGGCGGTTTCAACGGTTGACGTGCACGGACTGATAGGCTGTGGCTAAATCATAATAGCCTCTGTTTATCAGTCTTTCTTTTGTCATTGCCATATTTACCGCTACCGTTTGTGTGGTAAACCAATAGCCTCTTCGGCTGTTCCCTGCCTTCCATGCCAATTCTTTCGGCACTCCCATTTTCAGCAGGTTCTTTACCTTCGTTTTCGGTTTCTTCCATTGTTTCCATATACACATTCGGATTCTGTGATATAGCCATTGGTTCAGTCCCTCTATTCGGTTCTTCATATCTGCTACTCCATAATAATTCAGCCAGCCCCGCATATACACCTTTATCTTTTCTAACGATGGGCGTATGCTCTGAACAGACCTTCGGGAACTAAGGTCTTTCAGTTTTGACTTCATTTTCTTCCATGACTTCCCATGAACCCGGACATAAATGCCCTTTCCGTTCTTTCCCAATGTGAAGCCAGGGAACTTAAAATTTCGGATTGCAAATACACTTACTACACGGCTTTTCTTCTGGTTCACCTGCAATTTCAGCGTCCCTTCCAGATATTTCGTGCTTGTTTCCAGAAGTCTCTTTGCGGCTCTCTCACTTTTAGCTAACAATACTATATCATCTGCGTAACGTACAAAAGCCACTCCTCGTTTCTCGTACTCCTGGTCGAACTCGTTCAGATAGACATTTGCCAGCAGCGGGGATAGATTTCCTCCTTGCGGCGATCCTTCCTCTGTCTCCATGACTATACCGTTTTCCATGACACCACTCTTTAGGTATCTCTTTATCCATTGGATAACCCTTTCGTCCTTTACATCTCTGCGCAGGATATTTAATAGCATTTCTTGGTTCAGAGTATCAAAGTATTTCGACAGGTCCAATGCAACGGCATGGGTGTATCCCTGTTCTGCATACTCTTTTACCTTTAAAATGGCGTCCCTGGCGCTTCTTCCCGGCCGATACCCATAGCTGTTCTCCGAGAACAGCGCCTCATAGACTGGCATTAACTGCTGTCCTATGGCTTGCTGGAAGATACGGTCTTTCACGGTTGGAATGCCCAGCTTTCGCATTCCTCCCTCTGGCTTGGGAATCTCTACTCGTCTTACTGGGTCGGGGGTGTATTTTCCCCTTTTGATTCTCTCTATCAGTTCCTTTTGATTTTCCCTTAGGCAGTCACCTGTTTCCTCTACGGTCATTCCGTCGATTCCCGGCGCTCCCTTATTCGCCTTTACTCTCTTAAAAGCTCTGTTTAAGTTGTCCTTATTCAGTATCTTCTCTAAGAGTTCCGGCTGTGCACTGTCTCTTTCCTTCCATATCCGGCGGAAAGAACGGTGCGCTCTCACATACCCTTCACGTTCCGCGCTGTCTCTTTGTGAGCAGCTATCTCTGTTTTCTGTACCCAATGTTCTTTCCTCCTTTCCCGGTTGTACTAAAGACTCCTGTTGATTCGGTCCTTCGTCTCTCGACTACTACGACCTCTGCTGACTTCTGTACGTTCAGCACTACCTCACGATAGTGGTTATCCCTTTCAGGACATTCCGCACAGGCCTCCCCGGGTACCACACGTTTCTTTCTCTCCATCTATCTGCCACATTTACCATACATGATTCCGTGTGGTTATTGAGCTTCGACTTGTTTGGCAGCCTTACCCTCACGCATGGCCTGATGTGATTTCTGTTCGTCAGACCAGAGATTTGCCCATGGGTTAGTATGTTCCCCATATCCAGCTTCCTTCAGATTCCACCTCACGGTGGACACCCTTGCCTTCGGCTATATCCTTCCCACCACCGGGCGGATTCCGGACTTGCACCGGTTAGAAACGTGCGCCGCCGGGCGCACCAAAACAACAGCCCGTATCCCCACGCCAACGATGGCGCTGAGATGCAGGCTGTCTGTACCTATCTCGGTATCTATATCTGCTCTCTTTATTCTGCTATTTTTTCAGTCTCTCATTCTTCTGTCTCTGAAACCTCAATCCCCAGTTCCTCCAGCTGCTTTTCATCAACCGGAGCCGGAGCCTCTGTCATCATGTCGGAGGCATCTTTTACCTTCGGGAATGCGATTACGTCGCGGATGCTGTCTGCCCCCACCATAAGCATGATCATGCGGTCGAGGCCGTAAGCCAGACCTGCGTGAGGCGGAACTCCGTATTTGAATGCGTCAAGCAGGAATCCGAACTGTTCCTGCGCCTGCTCCGGGGTAAAGCCCAGGACTTCGAACATCTTGGACTGGATATCTCCCTGATGGATACGGACAGAGCCGCCGCCCATCTCGGTACCGTTTAACACGATATCGTAGGCTTTTGCACGCACTGCGCCCGGATCGCTGTCGATTAAATGCCAGTCTTCGTCCATCGGCATGGTAAATGGATGGTGCATGGCAACGAAACGTCCCTGTTCCTCGGAATACTCAAGAAGCGGGAATTCGGTTACCCATAAGAACTTGAAGTCGTCCTTCTTCAGTAAATCCTGCTGTCTTGCCAGTTCCAGTCTTAAATTTCCTAATACGTCAAATACCACTTTATCTTTGTCGGCCGCAAAGAGAAGCAAATCTCCCGGCTTTCCAGCCATAGCTTCCACTAATGCGTGAAGTTCATCCTCTGTCATGAATTTTGCAAAGGAGGACTTGTAAGTGCCATCCTCAGCGATGGCAATGTAAGCCAGTCCCTTTGCCCCGAAGCCTTTTGCATACTCCACCAGGGCGTCGATCTTCTTACGCGGCATGGCTCCCTGCCCATCAGCGTTGATACCGCGCACGGAACCGCCTGCTTCCAGAGCATTTTTAAATACGGCAAATTCGCAGCCGCGGACCACATCGGACACATTCTTCAGTTCCATGCCAAAACGCAGATCAGGCTTATCGGAGCCGAATCGGTCCATCGCCTCGTGCCATGTCATTCTCGGAATCGGAAGCTCCAGATCGAAATTACAGATTTCCTTAAATAATCTCTTTAACAGTCTCTCATTTACATCAAGGACGTCTTCCACATCCACGAAGGACAGCTCCAGATCGATCTGCGTAAATTCCGGCTGTCTGTCGGCACGCAAGTCTTCATCGCGGTAGCATCTGGCCAGCTGGAAATAGCGGTCATAGCCGGAGCACATGAGCAGCTGCTTAAATAACTGCGGAGACTGCGGAAGCGCGTAGAATGAACCCGGATGAACACGGCTCGGTACAAGATAGTCGCGTGCGCCTTCCGGTGTGCTCTTGATTAAGGTCGGGGTCTCAATCTCGAAGAAACCTTCCTCTGCCAGAAATGCTCTCGTGATGATGGCGGCCTGGCTTCTGACCATGATATTTCTCTGGATATCCGGTCTTCTCAAATCGAGATAACGGTATTTTAAACGAAGCTCTTCCTTCGTCTTGCTGTTCTCCTCAATCGGGAATGGCGGTGTCTCGGACTCCGAAAGAATGCGAAGACTCTCTGCTCTGACTTCGATATCGCCGGTAGCAAGATTCTCGTTCACTCCGCCTGCACGCTTCTCCACGTGTCCGGTCACGGCGATAACAAATTCGCTTCTCAGCTTTTCGGCCTTTGCAAAGCTCTCTGCACCACAGTCGCTCTCTTCAAAGATAATCTGCAGAATACCGGAACGGTCTCTTAAATCCACGAAAATAATACCGCCCTTGTTTCTGCTCTTCTGCACCCAGCCCATGACGGTGACGGTCTCACCGACATTGCTGCTCGTAACCTCTGTACATCTATGGGACCGTTTCAGTCCCAGCATTGATTCTGCCATAATATGCCTCCTTGCTTTCTGGATACAGGCTTTTTTATTTTAAGCCTTCTCTGTAAAATTCTTTAAACTCGGTATAGCCCTCTTTCTGAAGGTTTTCCTTCTGGAACTTCTTATTCTTGTTCATCTGGGAAACGAGAACGGAAACGCCCCTGGCCCGCTCGTCCATGGCCTCTTTAATCGCCGCCGTCATGACCTCAGCGCTGACGCCCTTCTCAATCAGGAATGCTTTCTTCTCCGTACTTCCCGGAACCGAAAATCCCTCTTCCATCAGAATGGTAATGATTCTCTCGAATCCGATGGAGAAGCCGCAGGCCGGTGTCTCCATTCCGGTAAACTTGCCGATCATCTTATCGTAACGGCCGCCGCCGCCGACCGATCCCGGGAACCCGTCTACCTGGATCTCATAGATTGTTCCGGTATAGTAGGACATTCCACGCACCAGTGTCGGATCGAATATAATGTCGAACTGGCTGGTGGCGATGCTGTTTACGCTGTCCATGATAGCGGCCAGATTTTCCGCCTTTTCCGGTTCCATTACATCCTTTAACGTCTCTCCGAGAGAACGGACACCTGCGGCATCCGGTGTCACCGAACCAAACAGTGCCAGATACTGGTCGATCTTGTTCTTTTCGTATCCGGCCTCGGAAAGTTCAGAAGCAACGCCTTCCATGCCGATCTTATCCATCTTATCCAGAATAATAAATACCTGGTCAAAGGATTCCTCCGGGAATCCGCAGTAAGCAGCCATACCCTTTAAGATATTTCTGTCATTGATGCGGACGTGGTATCCCTTGAAGCCAACTTTACCGAGCAGCGTGGTGGTCGCAAGAATCAGTTCAATCTCTGCTAATCTGCTGGGATCGCCCAAAATATCAATGTCACACTGGACAAACTGGCGGAACCTTCCTCTCTGAGGCTTGTCCGCTCTCCATACGCTGCCCATCTGAAGTGCCTTAAACGGCGCCGGAAGCGATGCCGCGTTATTGGCATAATAGCGGCATAATGGCACGGTTAAGTCGTAGCGGAGGCCGCTGTCTGTTAAGTCGTTTTCCGTCTCCGCCGTATCGAGGCGCAGCTTCTCCCCGCGCTTCATGATCTTGAAGATCAGCTTTTCGTTGTCGCCGCCCTGCTTGCTCGTCAGGTTTTCAATATGTTCCACACATGGGGTATCAATGGAAGTAAATCCGAATCCACGGTATGTCTCACGAATCTGGTTCATTACATAGTCCCGTACCGCCATCTCTGCGGGCAGGATATCTTTCATGCCGGTTACCGGCTTCTTTTTCAGTGCCATACGTCTCACTCCGTTATCTTTTTATTCTTTACTGGTCTGTAATCTGGTGCACTCGCGTAAATAATATGTCTTTCTCTATTTTACTGGTCTTTTCGAGTTTTGCAAGCGTTTTTTGTAATTTTCCTGATATCCTGATAAATTCAATTTCTGATATATTTCTGTTTTGAACTTTTCGGCTTATCAGGAATAGACATACGGAGCAATCCGTATCTCAGCAAAGGTGACAGAATATGATCTCTGAAATAACTCTGTGCCTTTATACCACAATAATCCTGCATTTCTTTCCTCGAACGACCAGTATTACAGAAATCTAAAAGACTTTTTAATTGCTCCATATCCAGTTTAACTTCAGAAAGAACAGCCCTTTCAACTTCACCACTAACTTCACCACTAACTTCACCACCAACTTCACCACTAACTTCACCTTTTTTAACAATTGAAAATGGTCCTACGGTTCCAGTTGCGGCTTCATTGAGTGGAATAATGGTCCTGAATATATCACCTTCGATAAATTGAGGTTCTCCTCCTGAGTATAACCTTGTATATTTATAAGTATTTCTCATACCAGATCCTAATTCATCTGCCAATCCAACTTCACGAAATACCTTAGAAATCGGTGGGTTCTTTGGAAATGGAGCAAAGTTGGAAAGGTTTAGGCTTCCATAACCATGAGAACGGTTACAGTTCTCGGTAAAAATTTGGTTTCTCTCAATAACCATTTTCGCAACATAAGCATTTGAAAAATCCCGATGTGCCAGGCTGTTTGATACGATTTCACGCAGAATTTTATCTCTTGCGCTGACACTTTGCAATCCATCCATCACGAACAGATCATTCAAATGCTTTTCACCAAATGAAATCATTCTATCATAACTGTCTAAGAGGTTCGTAATAATCACATCCCGATCATCATATCGATCTGTATTAAATACACGAAAAATAACATCTGTCTTATAATGTGACAGTGCAGATAATATCAGATCATCCGGTCCAAATAAGAGAATAGCTGCCAGTGTAATTCCTTCTTTGTTGGTTTCCGGGTCCCGAAGAATCATGCCCGAACTACGAAGAATTTCTTCATCCGTCATTTGATTCCAAGGATGTTTTTGAGAACGGCTTCGGGTCATCCGCCGAGCGCGGTCAATCAGATCTGTCCTCAATTCGGAATAGCTAAAATGAGGAAATACTTTATTAACATAATAGGAATCTTGTTTTCTCGCATATAATCGATAAACAAGCCCCTCATTATTCGTAATATCTATATCGGATTCATAATTTCTATCATAAATACGACCATTGCATCGACATACGCTTGTCCCAACAGGAACATGAATATACAGAATATGGCGGCCATCCAGTTCAAATTCCACAGGAACTATATACAATGGAGGAAATATCTTATTCTCATTATTTATGCAGGTAACAAAATCTTTTTTTAACTGATCAATCCGATCTGGCTGAATGCCAAGAATCGTCCCGTTGTCTTTAACTCCTAAAAAAATATGCCCCCCATCCCGATTTGAGAAAGCACAAACACTCTCATATACATCCTTTGTAATATCCGTTGTAGACTTTTTGAACTCAACAATGTTATTTTCTCCATTGCTTATAAGTTGTAAAATTTCATCAGGGATCATACCACTTTACCTCCGCTGTATATCATCAATGAATTATTAATGTACCGAACCTACAGTATAACATTTATTATATTCGATACATAAAAGAATATCAATCTGTCATAACACTAACAAAGAAAACAGCGGATGAAATCAGGGCCATGTCTGAGGTTTTCACCATACAGACACAGCCCTTTCCTATCATCTATTTAATCTCTCCCCGAACTATAAACAAACGCTCCCGGAACCGCCTTAGACGGATCGTAATTCTCCAGGATTTTTCTGTATCTCTCCTTATATCCGTTATCCACATCCAGCTGCGGGATTACCTTCGCTCCCTCTTCAAAGAAATGGATGGATCCGCGCCCCATCTCCTGGCCGCGTCTCGTGTGCTTATCTAAAGCCACATCGAGAATCTCGGGCACCTTGCCCACAGCCGCCTCCTTGATGATGATATTCTTTAAGTAATCACTGGAACGGTCCTTCGTACACGCACAGAGAATCCGAATCGCATGGATAAAGTACATCGGCTGGTCGCCGTCGTCGTAAGCGAATTTCTTCCGCATTTCATCCAGCGTATTGATCTTTCCGGCCGCATCGAGATCGCCGAAGCCGATGTCTTCCACCGAAATCGTGAGCAGACGATGCCAAACCTTCTCTAACAAAGCCGGGCCGGAGGTATACAGTTCATAGGCGTACTGGCATGCCTCCTCCACCATTCCCCGCCGGATCGCTTTCTGCAGACAGGAGATGATCTCATCTGCCGCAAATCCATTCTTTGTCGTGGCATTTGCCCATATCGTATAATTTGCCATCGTCATTCTCCCTTCTGATTCGTATATATTTCGATCAATTCTTCCACCAGGACGCGTACCAGTTCCGCCGACATAATCTGGTCCTCTGCGTGGGACATTAACAGCGTAATCTGGGGTTCCAGCGTGTTCACCTCTTTTAGCAGGATCTCGCCGTGCTGCTCGTGGGCCTGGCGGTAGAACTGTTCGCCTTCCTTAATTCTCGGTTCCACCTGATCCCAGTTCCCCTTCTTGGCCTCCTGAAGCGCCTGCATATAGCTGGACTTGGCGCAGCCGGCGTAGGTCACGATCTGCATTGCACACTCCGATAATTTTGTAACATCAGCCATAATTTAAGCCTTTCTCATGATTTTTTAGCCAGTTCGATCGCAAAATCCAGGGCTTTGTCGCCGTCGGCCAGGGCATAAACCCTCGGTTCAATGCTTGCTACCGGTATGTTTAAGATACTCTTGATATTGTTCACCGCGTAAACCAGCTGCGGCCCTACCAGACACACATCCCATTTTCCGATTTCATCACTGATTCCCGCATTCGGCACCGCCTCACAGGTAAGCTCCATATTACGCTTTGCAGCCGCATCTCTCATCTTCTGCATAATGATTGAACTGCTCATTCCGGCGTTACAGCAAATTAATATTCTCATATTGCCTCCTCATTTACTATGTGCCCCGAGGGTTTATTTCTTAATTTTCCCGGGCTTATTTTGACTTTGTTCCACGATTTTTATTACTTTAATTCCGGCCAGTATTCCTTATTCGCCTCGATGTAATCGTCGAGGATCTTCTTCGCTACATTGGCGCTCGGAACCGTCTTTGATAAGGTCAGAGCCTGCCATAACTTATGGTAGCTTCCCTGCTCATAAGCGTCTACGGTCAGCTTCTCTACCGCAACCTGCTCTTCCATGAGTCCCTTCTGGAAGGTCGGGATCGTTCCGATGGTGATCGGCTCGTATCCGTCTTTTCCAACGATACACGGAATCTCTACCATGGCGTCCTTATCAAAGTTCTCGATGGCGCCGTTATTTCTTACGATCAGCAGCATTCTCTCATGGGTATTGAAGGCCAGTGCCGTCGCCAAGTCCACGATAAAGGATGCGTGGATACCGATCTCCAAAGAGGTTCCCTCTGCCGTACCGGCCTCTGCAATCCTTGCGCACTCGCCGAATACCCGCTTTTCTCTTCCGTCCATAACCTGATTGGCTCTCGTATACTCAGGATTGGTATGGGCTACCATGTCGTCGCCGAATAAGTAGTACTGGAAGTAAGAATTGGGAGCCATGGTCGGGTCGATCGCGGTTAAATCCTTCACCTTCTTAGCCGTCTCATACCAGGAATTGTCTGTGTAATCTCCGTTATTCCCCTCTTCCGGAAGCGTGTTTCCATACTTTAACTGATGAGCGATCAATTTGTCGATATACTCATTGCCTTCCTTGTCCTTGATGGAGGTCCACCAGCCGAAATGATTGAGGCCAAAGTAGCGCACCGTCATCTCCTTGCGGTCGTTAAAGCCCAGAATCTTTGCGATGTTGTTCTCCATACCGATCGGCATGTCGCAGATATTGATGACTCTTGCGTTCGGTTTAAACCGTCTGCACGCCTCAGCTACGATAGCAGCCGGGTTGGAGTAGTTGAGCATCCAGCAGTTGGGGGAGTATTTCTCCATGTATTCGATGTTCTCCAGAACGCCCGGAATGGAACGCATGCCGTAAGCGATACCGCCTGGTCCGCAGGTCTCCTGCCCGACTACACCGTACTTTAACGGGATCTTTTCGTCTTTTTCCCTCATGGGAAGCTGTCCCACGCGGATATGTGCCAGACAGAAATCGACGTCTGTGTAAGCCGTCTCTGGATCTGTCGTCGCTACGAATTCGATGGACGGATCTTTCTCTTTTACAATGATCTCACAGGCCTTTGCCAGTCTTCCCTGGCGCTCTTCGTCATTGTCATACAGCTTGATGGCACGAAGCGGAAGCCTGTCTAAATTATCCAACAGCATCAGAATAATCTCAGGCGTATACGTACTGCCGCCTCCTGCGATAACTACGGAAAATTTTTTCTCACTCATTTTTACTTGCTCTCCTTCTATTCAATCTATATTTTCTGTCAGGTTCAAACTTTAGTTGTATTTTACTGCTTTATTTTAAAATTTCTATCAACAAAACCCACTCTTAAAAAAGCTCAATGGAAGTGGATATACTGATCAAACGGTTTAAAAAGTCTTTTTCATCCGCCGCCTCATACAGCGTGTGTACCAGATTTTCATTCATGGCCACCTGTTTGAAGAACTCAAACAGAATACTCACGTCGTCATTGGGCCGTCCCTCAATGGCCAGGAGGAAGATAACCTTCACTGCCTTCCTGCAGACGGTGATGGGCGGTTTTAAGATAGCCGCCGCTACCGCGGTCTCCTTCGCAAACGTCATGAGCGGATGGGGAATCATCACGGATTCTCCGATCACAGTGGGGTAATTGACTTCTCTCGACAGTACGTCTTCCACGTATTCTTCCATTGACTCAATCTTACCCTGCTCTTTAAACTTCTCTGAAAGCGTCCCGATAACCGTTTCAAAGGAAACACTGCCGTTCCATTTTGCTGTCCCGCCGTCCTTTGCAAAGATCTTGACACACCTGGTATCGAAGTATTTGTTGACGATGACACTGAACCGTCTGCTCACCCTCATGCGTCTGATAAATCCGTTTAGCGCGAGTAGTCCTGCTGGTTTGCAATTCCATTGATCCGGAATACGGGAATCTCCGTATTCACTCTCTGCCCTTCCGTAGAAATAACCAAGTCCACCGGATGGTCCTTCACGTACTGGTCCAACTGGTGCTTCGGAAGGACCTTTACGATCTCAATCTGATTCTGGAAATGATCATTTAACCAGCTGCACACCATGGCGCAGACACTCTGTCTCGGAGCGTTGATGATCACGGTCTTTAACCGCCGGTTTACCTTTTCCAGGAAATAGGCCACGTACAGGGCCATATAGGCAATCTCTTCGTCGCGGATGGGAATACTCTTGTACTTGAACATGATCGGTACGAGAAGAATCGCAATTTCGTAGGCATACGGATACTGAGTCTTGATGTCCTGCAGAATCGGGTTATCGATCCGGTAGCCCGTATCGATCCGGCGGATTAAATACTCTAAATGAAGCGCCATATTATTGAACAGCTCGTCGGACTGATGTAAGTCAAAGCTGTATTTATTTAATACTTCCTGGCAGAACTCATTTAAGATGACGCCGCTCAAAGCGCTGGCCCTCGTATTCTCCTCGCTCTGGACGAGCCTTACGGAATACAGGAATATCTTAAGCAGTGCTTCGTCGCTCTCGGTCAGTTCCACCTTCTGCGCCTTCAAATGGTACAAAAGATTGGTCAGAACCTCTACCACGAACTCCTCTGCCTTTAAGCCGGTCAGCTCATGGCCCTGGCGCTTTCTCATGATGGTCGCATAAATAGCGTTGGCCACCATGTAAAGGCTGGCGTCTGACACCAGAATCTCGTGGCTTCCAAAGTAGTTTTTAACCGCATTTACAAAAGTTTCATACTCCACGCGGTCATATTCGCCGCGAAAAATCAGTCCCAGATAATCACTGTTAAAATCCGTATGAGTCTGGACTTCATATTTGATAATGTTAAAAATAGATAATCGTATCTTTTCTTCATTTTCCACAATCCGGACCTGGCTTCCTTCCAGAAACAGGACCGTCCAGTCCATCTTATCTTCCAGCATCTTCCGAAGCTTCTGCACTTCTTCCCGAAGCGCTGTCTGGGATAAGAACAGCTCCTCTTCCAGATCGTATAAATTGCAGCTTCCATTCTCCAGGGCGTGGCCCAGAATCGCGTAGCCGCGGTTGTGGGGAGCGATGACCCAGGCTCTGTCATCGCCTCCCTCTAACACTGCCCGAAAGTCCTCCATATCCTCCTGTGTGATATAGTAACCGATTCGTTTCGAGGCTTTTATGGAGGGGTATACCGTTCGCCCCTCCGTCTGGCAGAGAGACAGACTGCCGCTTAAGGCCGAGTTTATCTGAAGGATGTCATTCCTGATGGTTCGCGACGACACCCCAAAATACTTTGCCAGTTTATCACCCGTGATTCCTGACACATTATTCATGATATACTCTATAATCTCTGTCTGCCTTTTTGTAAATACCATGTTCTGTTTACTCCGCTTCGCTCTGAGCTTCTCTCTTCAGTTCGTCTTTTTCCATCATCTTAAAGAAAGGATAATAAATCAGTGCCATGATGATCAGTGATACAAATACGAGAACCACGCTTCTCCAGTCATACGTTGTAAGGAACGCACCAACGCCCGGAGGCAGGAATCCTGGAGGCGCTGCCACCGGATAGCCAACCAGCCCCACCTTCATGCTGAAGTATGTAAGCACGGTGATCAGCAGCGGCCCGAATACGAACGGAATGAACATATACGGGTTCAGCAGAATCGGGAGGCCGAAGATAACCGGCTCATTGATTCCGAAGATAGATGGAACGAGTGACGCCACACCGATGGATTTAAACGATTTCGCCTTTGACTTCATCATAAATAAGACAAGGCCCAATGTCAATCCGGAACCTGCTACCTGAAGGAAATTATAGTAGAGTCCATAGGTGAAGATGTGGGTAACCGGAGCACCCGATGCGTAATTAGCCATATTTTCTGCCTGGTAAGCGATTGCAAATGCAGCCCACACCGCAGAGGTGATGGACGGTCCGTGAAGGCCGAAAAACCATAAAAACTGTGTCAGGAAGATAACGATCAGCAGTGCCGGAAGCGTATCCATGGTGTTGATAGCCGGAGCTAAGAGCTTCATAATAGCTGCCGGGAATGCAAGTCCGGTAACAGCAATCGAGATATTAGCGATGGCAACTGCCACAATAACATTGACTACCAGAGGAATCAGGGAGGCAAAGCTCTCTCCTACCATTGGCGGCACTGACGACGGCAGCTTGATAATTACATTATGCTTAATTAAAAACCGTGTAATCTCCACACTCATAATACCGGAAATAATACTGGTAAAGAGGCCCGAAGCACCTAAAAACTCAGTGCTGATTCCACCCTCGATGGAAACGGCGGAAAGGATCAGATGAACGATGATCGCCGTGATCCCGGTCTGTGTATTGTGGACACCGTATCTCTTTGCCAAAGCCGTAGCAATGAAGAACGCCGCGAAGATTGACAGTAAATCGTTGGTAAAGCCGGCCGCATACGTCAGCACGCCCATATGGGCGGAGATAAAATCATGGATCGGCCCGGAAGCGATTAAGTTGTTCAGCGCGATCGGCAGAAGAAAGATAGATCCGATGATGATGACCGGAATGTCCGCGATCATACCGTCTTTGATTGCCTGGAGCCAGTTGTTTTTCTCTACCCAGTTGGCAATGGGCATCATGTACTTCATAAGCTTGTCCTGAAAACCTGTGGTTTTCTCGTTCATAAAGAAATTTCCCCCTTTGTGGTTTGTTCTTAAGGCCTTAATATTGTAACTAGAGTGTACCTGATTTTGATTTTCAGTGCAAACAGGGTTTTTCCTAAGTGATAGGAAAAGAGACAGCCATAAACCTTTCTCAGATTATGGCTGTCTCCTTCTGTCATATTTATCATAAAATTTACAATTCCGAATGAAACCGTACCATGTACGATCCTGTCCGCCAGCAGCTCGGACTCCGCTCCCGGATGACTCAAAATACTGCCTACAGATTCACCACATTCTGCAAAGTCCCATTTAAAAACGCTTTTACATTATCCACTGCAATGTCCATCAGCCGCTTTCTGCTCTCTTTAGGCGCCCAGGAAATATGAGGTGTAATGATGCAGTTAGGGGCATTCAGCAGCGGATTATCCCCTTTGATCGGCTCAGATGAGACTACATCCAATCCGGCCGCATAGACTTTTCCGCTGGCCAGTGCGTCTGCCAGGTCCTGTTCCACAATCAGAGGGCCTCTTGAATTATTCAGAATAATAACGCCGTCTTTCATCTTAGCGATGGTGTTCTTGTTGATTATCCCCTCCGTATCTGCAAACAGCGGACAATGAAGGGCGATAACGTCGGAACTGCCAAGGACTTCATCGAGATCCGCGTAACGGCATGTATCGCTTTCCAGTTCCGGATTATTCTCCCATCTCCCGTCATGGACCGCTTTATCGTGATAGCCGATATGATGGCAGATCTCCAGCAGAAGCGCGATTGCAAACTGGCCCACAGCTTCCGTTCCATAGGAGGGAATATTGCAGAGGGGGATCCCCTTTTCCTTTGCGGCTTCATAATCCACTACATTGTATCCGGTTGCCAGCATCCCTATGTACTTTATGTTTGGGCAGGCATCCATGGCCGCCCTGGAAACCGGCGTCTTGTTGGTGATTACGATCTCTGCATCACCGATTCGGCGTATGATTTCCATCTGGTCGGAGACAGGAGTTCTGTCATATACCGTCAATTCTCCCAGCTTCTCCATCTCTTCCCAGCTTAAATCGCCGGGGTTCTCCGTATAACCGTCTAAGATCACAATTTTCATATTGCTTCCTCATTTCACATGGTTCTCTTACTTCCCAAGCAGTTTCCCCTTCCTCTCCAGCATCTCATCGATCCTGGAAATATACTGCTCCACATCCTTAACATTTTCCACACGTTCCAGCCGGTTCTCCCGCGGGAATACCACCTTCGTCGTGGTTCCCGCTCCGCAGGCGGCAATCGTCTGTTTTTCTTCCATGATCAGAATGTTATAGATACACGCTTTTCCCGGTCTGGAGTACCCCACATTTTCAAAATTACCGGCCATGTTTTTCTGGCGGTATAAATAGTAGGGCTCCTGTCCCATCTCGCGGGCATAGGCGGCAGTCAAATCGATCATCTCCTGAGTGTTCGTTATCTTTAAGTCTCCGTATTTCTCCTTAAACATGTTAAGTCTGGCCGCGCGTTTGATGGCCAGAGAATGTACGGTGATACTGTCAGGATCAAGCGCTTTGATTTCCTCCATGGTCCGGCGGACGTCTTCCAAATCCTCCTCCGGGAGTCCGATAATCAGATCCATATTGATATTATCGAATCCCATTTCCCGGGCGAGACGGTATTTTTCTTTAACCAGATCCACCGTATGGCGGCGGCCGATTAAATCCAGAGTCTCCTGCTTCATAGTCTGGGGATTGATAGAGATACGGGTAACGCCGTAATCCAGAAGAACCTTTAATTTATCCTCTGTGATACTGTCCGGCCTGCCGGCCTCTACCGTAAATTCCTTCACTTCTGAAAAATCAAACGTAGCCTTTAACTTCTCCATCACCCGCTCTAAGTGTTCCGCCGACAGCGATGTCGGAGTTCCGCCGCCGAAGTATACGGTATCAAGAGTTCGGCCTGCCATGGTTTCGGCCACATAATCCATTTCCTTAAACAGCGCTGTTAAATATTCGTCCATCCGTTTTTCCCAGCTTTTAATAGGGAATGAGGTAAAGGAACAGTAAAGGCACGTCGTGGGGCAGAACGGGATTCCGACATACAGGCTGTAGCCGTGTTCGTAATCAATTGCCGACAAAAGCTCCCGTTCCCGCTCAGCAATCTCGATACTCAAATCGATCTTGGCGTCGCTGGCTAAATACGTCTCCTTCATATAAGTACGAATCTCGTCCTCATTTTTCCCTTCCAGAAGCTTTGTCATGGCTATTTTCGTCGGACGGATTCCAGTCAGTGTCCCCCATGGCAGTTTTTTCTTCGTCTTTTCCGAGAGCAGGCCGTAAAGCATGCGTTTAATCCGGTTTTTAGTCTCAAAACGATTGGAAAAATCCGCCTCCACGGATGCCTTGTTCTCCAGCATTTCACCATCTTCCCCATACTCTCTGACGGTCAGGGAATACCGGTTTCCTCCTGTTGTTCCATATACAGAGAAACGGGGCATCTCATCCCCGTCCCTTTCTTCATGAATATATGTCTCTCCCGGGTAAAAAGCCATGAGCAGTTCCCGGATATCCTGCTCGTACGCGTTGTCGTCTAATATAATTCCTATCATGGTATGTTCGTTCCTATCTATTGTAAAATGCGACCGGATTATGAGTTTTCTCATGTCCGATGGTAGTCGGCTCCCCGTGTCCCGGATAAACCATCGTGTCATCCGGAAGTACGAATAATCGTTCTTTGATCGAGCGTATGATATCAGCAGAGCTTCCCGTCGGGAAATCGGTCCGTCCCAGGGATTCCGCAAATAACGTATCACCGGATATCAGAACCTCCTCCTCTTTGATCCACAGGCAGACAGAGCCCTCCGTGTGGCCGGGAGTCTCTATGACCTGCCACTTGAAACCGGCAAGCTCCAGGATATCCCCATCCTTTACTAAATGGTCCGGGCTCAGTGTAACTCCGGTTCCATAGGAGGCGGTCAGGTTAAGCCGTGGATCGCCCAGAAGCTTCGCTTCCTTCTCAGCGGCGTAAACGGTTATCTCCTTAAATGCACGGCGGATCTCCTCCACCGCTAAAATATGATCAAAATGGCCGTGGGTCAGCACAACCGCCTCAGGAATAATCCCACACTCCCTGCACGTATTCAGGATATGGGCTCCGTTATCTCCCGGGTCCACGATTACCGCCCTTTTTAAATCTTCCCGGTAAACCAGGTAACAGTTAGTCCCGACCATACCTACAGTACACGTTCTGATTCTGAAATTGCTCATACGTTCATCCTCTCTCCGCTGGTATTTAAGAAAAGAGAAAACTGCGTTATCCCGCAGTCCTCTCTATATCGATTACGCCTTCAATTTGTCTCAGTTTATCGGTCAGCCGGTTCAGTTCCTCCACGCCATGAATATCGAACGTCATGGTGATGGTCGCCTTTCCCTGCTTATTCGTTCTGGAATTCATGGAGGTGATATCGATCTGCCGCTCCGTGAAAACCTTGGATATATCCACAAACATGCCGATCCGGTTGTTTGCATAGATCTTGATCTCCGTCGAGTAGCGTTCCTTCGTATCGTCGCCCTCCGGTGTCTGCCATTCCGCGTCGATCAAACGGCTCCTCTCATCTTCCGGAAGATTGATGACGTTCACGCAGTCGGTTCTGTGGATGGAGATTCCACGGCCGCGTGTGACAAAGCCTACGATCTCATCGCCCGGTACCGGACTGCAGCATTTGGAAAAACGGACCGCAAGATCATGGATTCCCTTGACTACGATGCCGCTCTTGCTGTGCTTGTTGACAGGCAGTTTATTACTCATGTCCTCGATATCATTTAAAATCGTGGTATCGGTGACCTCTTTCTTCATCTTTTTCGCCCGTTCATCCACCATCTTGTTGATGACCTGGCCCTCTTTCAGCCCGCCGTGGCCGATCGATGCCAGCACGGAATCCCAGTCGCGGAACGCATAGCGCTTCATAACCTTATCCTGATATTCCGGCTTATTAATGTCGGAATAGACGATTCCCTTGGCCTTGCAGTAGCGGTCCACCATCTCTTTGCCCCGGAGAATATTATCCTCCTTGAGCTCGGTCTTGAACCACTGGTTGATCTTATTCTTAGCCTGGGTGCTCTTTACAATATTCAGCCAGTCCCGGCTCGGCCCCTTACAGTTCTGGGAGGTAATGACCTCCACCTGGTCGCCGTTCTGAATGACATAATCAATGTTCACCAGCTTGCCGTTCACCCGCGCTCCAACCATCTTGTTTCCTACCGCGCTGTGGATGGAGTATGCAAAGTCAATGGGTGTGGAACCACTTGGAAGATTCTTGACATCGCCGGATGGAGTGAAACAGTAAACGCTGTCGGAAAACAGGTCCAAATCGCCCTTGACCATGTTTAAAAATTCCTTGTTGTCCGACATGTCTTTCTGCCATTCCAGAATCTGGCGCAGCCAGCTTAACTTCTCCTCTTCCTTGCCTGCAGCCACCTGGCCGCTTCCGCTCTCCTTGTACTTCCAGTGAGCAGCAATACCGTATTCCGCAGTCCTGTGCATCTCATACGTACGGATCTGGATCTCAAACGGCTGTCCGTTGCTCCCGATCAGCGTCGTATGGAGCGACTGGTACATATTGGGCTTCGGCATGGCGATATAATCCTTGAATCGTCCCGGAATCGGCTTATACAGTTCATGGATGACGCCCAGCGCCGCATAACAGTCCTTGACGCTGTCCACAATAATCCTCACGGCAAACAGATCATAAATCTGGTCGAGAGTCTTATTCTGGTTCACCATCTTTTTGTAGATGCTGAAGAAATGCTTCACTCTTCCATCTACCTTGGCTACAATGGAGGCCTCCTTTAAATGTTCCTGCACCTCATCCACGATGCTCTTTACAAATGACTCTCTGGCATCTTTCTTTAAGGAAATCTTCTCAGCCAGATCGTAATATACGTCCGGCTGCAAATATTTTAAGGACAAATCATCCAGTTCGATCTTGATTTTGGAAATACCAAGCCGGTGGGCAATGGGCGCGTAGATCTCCATCGTTTCACGGGCTTTTTCCTTTTGCTTCTCCGGCTTCATATACTGGAGCGTTCTCATATTATGGAGACGGTCCGCCAGTTTAATGATGATGACACGGATATCCTTTGCCATGGCCAGGAACATCTTCCTCAGATTCTCGGCCTGCAGCTCCATCTTATCCATGGACCAGGACAACTGAGTCAGCTTCGTGACGCCGTCGACAAGAAGCGCCACCTCTTCCCCAAACTCTTTTCCCAGCTCATCCAGGGTCATAACCGTGTCTTCCACCACATCATGAAGAATCCCCGCTGCGATCGTCTCCTTATCCATCTCTAAGTCGGCCAGAATAATCGCAACACAAAGAGGGTGAATGATATACGGTTCACCCGACTTTCTCTTCTGCTCCTTATGAAAATTATCAGCGACATGATAGGCCTTTTCGATCATGCTGATATCATCGGAAGGATGGTATCTCCGGATACTGGCGATCAATTCCTGATACAGTACCTCGGGACTGGTAAAATCTGCCGGTGCCTCCAGTTCCTCATCATTAGGCGACTTGATCTCCATCGCACCGTCAACCCTTCCAACTCCCAATGGAGTCTTATTCAGTTTTTCCATGGTTGATTCATCTGCCATATACTGTCACCTTTTCGCAACTTATCGTTTCATTTAAACATAGTTAACATTTATTATAAAATTTTTTGACGAAAAATGCAAATAGTTTTTTATTGCCGCGATCCGGCCCTTCTATCCTACTGTCCGGGTCTTTGACACCCTAATCATAGAAAATTAGCCACTAAGCCGCTACTGGCTTATATTTTTTTGTCAAATATTTTGTTTTAATATATAGCCTTTTTTAGCTTTTTATGGTAAAATAGGGATGGGGGCTGATTATTTTGAAGGTTGATACAACGAAGTCCAAAAATGCGGAATCCTTTTACATCAGACAATCCTATGTAAATTCAGAGGGGAAGTCCACATCTAAGACCATACGAAAACTTGGAACATTAAATGAACTGTTAGTGGAGCATGGACCGACCCGGGATGATGTCATGAGATGGGCAAAAAAACAGGCGGAGATCGAAACGGAAAAGTATAAGGCTCAAAAGGATGTAAAAACAGTATTGATCCCTTTACGTGCTGATAAAAAGATCGATTACAACATGGAAAAACGTTTTCAAGGTGGATACTTATTTTTGCAATCCATCTACTATAGCCTGGGACTAAACCGGGTATGCAGAAAGATTCGGGACAAGCATCAGTTTGAATACGATCTCAATGCGATCCTTTCCGATCTGATCTATACGAGGGTCATGGAACCTTCCAGCAAACGTTCTTCCTATAAAGCTGCCTGTGGATTCTTAGAGAAGCCAGGCTATGAGCTCCACGATGTATACCGGGCCTTAAGCGTCCTTGCTCAGGAAAGTGATCTGATACAGGCAGAACTTTATAAGAACAGCAACTTCTTAACGAAACGTAATGATCATATCCTCTACTACGACTGTACGAATTATTACTTTGAAATTGAGCAGGAGGAAGGGGATAAGAAATATGGTAAGAGTAAAGAACACCGGCCCAACCCGATTATCCAGACGGGGCTGTTTACAGATGGCGACGGCATCCCTCTGGCCTTCTCCTTATTCCCAGGGAACCAGAACGAACAGACCTCTTTAAAACCGCTGGAAAAGAAAGTGATCGAGGACTTTGGCTGTGACCGGTTCATCTTCTGCTCAGACGCCGGTCTTGCTTCAGAGAATAACCGTTTATTCAACCATACAGGAAAAAGAGGGTTCATTGTCACTCAGTCTATTAAAAAACTTGCAGCTGAATACAGAGAGGCAGCGCTTAACAGAACAGGATTCCGGAGATTATCGGATGGAAAGCCGGCGGACCTGGAGCAGTTAAACGAAGCTGATTCTCAGGAACTGTTTTATAAAGAGGAGCCTTACAGTTCAAAGAAGCTGGAGCAGCGCCTTATTATCACCTACTCCCCTAAATATGCTGCCTATCAAAAAGACCTGCGGGAAAAGCAAGTACAGCGGGCAATGGATATGCTTAAAGATGGAAAACATAAGAAAACCAGAAAAAATCCAAACGATCCGGCTAGATTTATAGACAAAGAAGCTGTTACAAAAGATGGTGAGACTGCAGATATCTTATACTATCTGGACGAAGCAAAGATTGCAGAGGAAGCAAGGTATGACGGGCTTTATGCCGTCTGTACAGACCTGTTTGATGACCAGCCAGGAGACATTCTTAAGGTGAGTGAAGGCCGGTGGCAGATAGAAGCCTGCTTTCGGATTATGAAGACTGACTTCCTGGCAAGACCTGTATATGTCCAAAGAGAGGACCGGATCAAAGCCCATTTCCTAATCTGCTTCACAGCGCTGCTGGTCTACCGTCTGTTAGAAAAGAAACTGGAAAAGAAATATACCTGCAGCGAGATTCTGGAAACGCTCAGAAAATTTCAATTTGCAGATGTTGGCGGACAAGGATTCATGCCACTGTACAAAAGGACAAAGCTGACGGATGCGCTCCATAGTACCAGCGGGATTGAGACAGACTTTGAATTCATCACAAAGAGCAAAATGAAGGAGATCCAGAAGAAAAGCAAACTTAGATAAGCTGCCAATTGAGATGGGACAGCGCTGGTACAAGAATTTAACTGCAAATGGCTAGAAACCAGGAAAATACCAAACTTTAAAACGAAGCAACACCGCTGTGAAATCCGCATAGAATCGGACTTTCAGCGGTGTTTTATTTTGTTTAACTGTCAAAGACGGGATTATAAAATTTTTTGACGAAAAATGCAAATAGTTTTTTATTGCCGCGATCCGGCCCTTCTATCCTACTGTCCCCCAAAACGCTTTTTCAACTCCTGCTTCACCTCTTCCCCGGCAAACGCCCCCTCGACCGCATACTCATTCATCTTTCTCAAATCCTCTTCCCTGAATCCCAGTTTCCTCGTGATCAGTTCCGCCTCCCGCTCAAGAGAAGTATCGGATACCGTCATATTATCGGTATTATACGTTACTCTTATGCCCCTGTCGAAAAACTTCTTAAGCGGATGATCTTCTATCCCGGCCACCGCCTTTGTCTGCAAATTGCTCACCACGCACATCTCCAGAGTAATTTTTTCTCTCTCCAGCAGTCTCATACACTCTTCCGACTGAATCGCCGCGCATCCGTGTCCGATTCTTTTTGCACCAAAGGCCACAGCCCTGACTACGTTCTCATAGTCCCCGCACTCTCCGGCATGAATCGTAAACGGCACTCCGGCCTGGTACACCCGCTTAAACATTCCTTCAAAATGCGCCATCGGAACGAAGCCTTCCGGTCCGGCAATATCTGCTCCCACCACGCCGTTTACAGCCTTTTCTTTACAAAACGCCTTCGCCAGCTCCATGGTCTCCTCATTCTCTGCATCGCTGCCGTTTACCATGGCACAAAGCAGGACTCCTGCGTAAATGCCGGTCTCCTTACAGCCTGTCCTCACTCCTTTTACAACGGCTTCCACTGCCTGCCCCTGCGTCAGCCCCTTCTGTTTATGGAGCTGCGGCGCAAATCGAATCTCTGCATATACCAGTCCCTGCCCGGCCAGCCGCTTTACCAGATCACAGGCCGCATACTCCAGGGCTTCTTCCGTCTGAAGCAGAATCCCCGGCAAATCGAAGCATTTTAAATAATCCGGCAGGCTTTCACAGGTTTCTCCTACCGACAGCAATTCCTTTACATTCTTCCCGCCAAAATCATACCCAATTCTATCTGCCAGCGTCTTCACCACATCGATGGAAAGCGAACCATCGAGATGCAGGTGTAAATCCGTTTCCGGTCTTCCCATAATCAATCCCTCGTTTCTGCAAAATGATAGAACCAGTATACCATAATCATAAAATTGATGAAAGAGCGTTTCCGGATATTTGTTCCTGTTCATTTCTCGTCTGGAACACGCAGTCCGGTCTGGCTCTGCCGGTTCCAGACGGGAAATGAACAGGAACGGTTGTATTTTTTCTAAAAAAGCATTATGATTAGAATCAGGATACGGACCTCCGCGGCAGATCAATCATACATAAAAAGGAGTTTCATGAAAAACAAAAAAGAAAACAGCAAAACAGGAAATTCCCGTTCTCTGGACCCGTCTTTTATCTGGAAAGATGCGGCAGGACTCATTACAGGAGATCTGGGAAAATCGGTGGGAAGTGAACGCATTTACATCCATTTGGACACCATTCCTCCCGGTGCTTTCAGCACAACGTACCACAGTCATTCCTGTCAGGAAGAATTCTTCTATATTATGTCAGGAACCGGGACGCTCCGCCTCAATGACGAGACTTATCCGGTGGGACCGGATGACTTTCTCGCCAAACCTGCAGGCAGAAACATCGCCCATTCCTTCTACAATTCCGGCGAGGAAAATTTGTGCATTCTCGACATCGGAACCGTGGATCCCGAGGACACCTGCTACTATCCGGACGAGCAGATCTATCTGCACAAATCCAACGGAGAAAGACGGATTTACCGTGCAGACGCCACGGAAAGCGACTGGTCCTCCGCCCCCAACCAGCCACACAGGCAAAAGAAAGGAGAGTAACAATTATGGATACTATGAACGCAATCCGTAGCCGCAAGAGCTTTCGCGGCCCGTTTACAGACGCTCCCGTCTCCCGGGAAGATTTAACGGAGCTTCTGGAGGCAGGGTACTCAGCCCCCTCCGGCTGCAACTTACAAACTACGAAACTGATCGGTGTCGATGATCCGGAGCTGCTGGCCGGACTTGCCGAGATATACAACCACGAATGGGCAAAGGGAGCCACCGCCGCCATTCTTCTGATCGGCAGCTTCACCATGTCACCCAGCGGAGTCTCCTACCACGTTCATGACTACTGTGCCGCTGCTGAAAATATCTATCTTGCGGCGGCCGACAAGGGCCTTGGAACCGTATGGATCGAAGGTCAGATCCGCGGAGAGAGGGCAGAAAAGATGGGCAGACTGCTGGGTGTACCGGAAGATCAGACCGTCTATGTCTACATGCCGGTCGGCTATCCTGCAAAACCCGGCCCCCAGGCAAAGAAAAAGCCATTTGAAGAGCGGGCCTGGTTTAACAGATATGGAGGAACCGGATCATGCAGTTCACCGGAATCATAAAAAAAGCAGGCGTTCTCCCGCTTCTTGCCCTCACACTTGCCCTGGGCCTGACCGCCTGTTCGAAAGCGCCGGCGCAGGCGGCTGAGTCTGTGTCTCAGTCTGCCGTACAGCAGACAGCTGAGTCCGCTTCCCAGCCTGACCCACAGCAGACGGCTGAGCCCGCCGCTCAGCCAACCTCACAGCAGGCGGCTGAATCCGGGGATGTACAGCCACAGGCCGGTCAGATCTACTTATACGGCGAGCAGCATGCCGATGAAAAAATTCTGAACAGGGAAGTCGAGATATGGAATGACCACTATCACAATCATAATATGAGACATTTGTTCGTGGAACTGCCATACTATACCGCGGAATATCTAAATCTCTGGATGAAGTCAGACAGCGACGAGATCCTCAACGCCCTCTATGACGACTGGGAGGGCTCAGCCGCGCATAATCCATATATCAAGCCGTTCTATCAGGCGATTAAAAGCCAGTGCCCCGAGACCGTGTTCCACGGAACCGACGTGGGACACCAGTATTTTTCAACCGGAGAGCGCTATTTGGAATATTTAAAGGAAAATGGGCTGGAAGCCTCTGAGCAGTACCGTATTTCTCAAGAAATAATCGAACAGGCAAATTATTATTACGACCATTCAGACAATGTCTACCGCGAAAACATGATGGTTGAGAACTTTATCCGGGAATACGACAAATTAAACGGGGAAGCTATTATGGGCATCTACGGAGGCGCCCATACCAATCCGGAAGCCCTGGACAGCACCGGCACAATTCCCTGCATGGCAAACCAGTTAAAGGAACATTACGGTGATGTCATTCATTCAGAAGACTTAATCCTGGCGACAAAGGACAGCACCCCTGTCAGAACTGACAAACTCACGGTCAATGGAAAAGAGTATGAGGCCGCCTATTTCGGGAAACAGGATATGACAGGCTTTCAGGATTACTCATTCCGTGAGTTCTGGCGCCTGGAACATGCCTACGACGATTTTAAGGACTGTGAACTGACCAGTGATAATCTTCCTTATAACAATTACCCCATGCGGATTGAAACCGGCCAGGTCTTCGTCATAGACTATACCAAAACGGATGGTTCTGTCACAAGACTGTATTACCGTTCTGACGGGGACCAGTGGAACGGTTCTCCGTCCACAAACGGCTTCTCCGTTCCGTAATCTCCCCAGTGAGAAACAACAGCCCGCACATTCATCATACGGGTCATCATCGTATTGAAAAGGGAGCGCACAGTCTGGCCCAGTCATTTCCCCGCATGTTCCTGCGGCAGCGGACTGTTGGTTTTCATATATTCATCCATGGCTTCTGCCACCACCCTGGAGTAAGCAGCCGCCTCCACCACGGTCCGTGCTCCCAACACCACATCGCCGGAGGCGAATATTCCCGGTATCGTTGTCTGTCCCCTCTCATCAGTCATCAGAAGACCATTTTTCGATGCCTTCAGCCCTTCTGTCGTATTGACCAGCTTGCTTTTCGGTCCCTGGCTGATAGAAATGATCGTGGAGTCCGCGTAAACCTGCTCCGTCGTCTCCTCAACTCCGGTCTGACGGCCTTCCGCATCGTAGAGGATGGTTTCAAACACCGGACCGTCGTCTGTGATCTCCACAATCTGCTTTCCAAACTCGAACGCCGCGCCATCCAGCCTGGCATAAGCGGTTTCATGTTCACTGGCATTGCTCACAAGCCCTCTCGCATAGAGCGTTACCTCACGGGCACCGTGACGGATCACGGTACGGGCCACGTCCATGGCCGAATTCCCCATACCGATGACTGCAACCCGCTCTCCCAAGTCATAGGCATCCGGATTCGCCAGATAGTCGATGGCATAGTGTACATTTCCCAGAGACTCTCCCTTTACCCCCAGTGTCTTCGGTCTCCAGACGCCTGTTCCGATAAAGATACTTTCGTACCCGTCCCGGAACAGGTCTTTAATTTCCAGCGCCGTGCCGATGGCCGTGTTGGGCCTGATCTTTACGCCGATCTCCAGAAGCTTCTTTTTATAGCGGTCCAGAATTGTCTTCGGCAGGCGGAACGCAGGGATTCCATACTGCAGTACGCCTCCGATTTTATCCTTTGAATCGAAGATGGTAACGCTGTAACCCTTTTTCGTCAGCAGAATGGCGATGGTAATTCCGGCCGGTCCAGCGCCGATAACCGCAACCTTCTTTCCGTTTTTCGGCTGACATTCGATCTTCATTTTATCAAAAATCGTATCGGATACATAGTTTTCAATGCTGCTGATATGAACCGGCTGCCCTTTTCTGCCGAGTATGCAGTGGCCCTCGCACTGATTCTCGTGATTGCAGACCAGTGAGCAGACTAAGGACATGGGATTATTGGCAAATACCATATCTCCCGCCCGGTTTAAATCACCTTCCTTAAACGCTTCGATCATCTTCGGAATCGGTGTGTGAATCGGGCACCCCTGCTGGCACAACGGCTTCTTGCAGTTTAAACATCTGTTAGCTTCATCAATTACATGGACAGCCATGATAATCCCTTCCTTTCGCTGTTTGGAACACTACTGTATTTTGTATACAATTATTTTTGTCCTCATCATAGCACAAAGGAAACCAGGAATCAATATTCCGTCCTCATGTATGTAAAAAAATAAAATGGATCAGCCTTTCTTATCTCCCCAGATTACAGCCACTACGGCACAGAGAATTCCGCCGATGGGGTAGACGATCCATGCGCTCCGGAACATATCCCAGACCAGTCCGAAATAAAGGAAGACCGCGGTAGCCAGAAGCATGATGACGCCGGACGCCTTTCCCACGATCGCATTCCCCTTCTCTCTGCTCCCGTCATGGCGTTTATTATATTCCTCCACCTCGTACTTTTCCTTCTGAAGTCCAAAATACACAAACATACCCACCGCAACGGTGACACAGACCAGGAAAAATCCGCCGGAAAGCTGCTCCTTTAATGGAAAGCTCATAGAATCCACTGCGATATTCACACAGATTCCAAACAAAATCAGGCATACAGCGGCAGCGATGGCAATACCAAATCTTCTGGTAAAACCGGATCGCTCTTCTTCCGAATAGAAATCCTGAATATGAGGATATTTTTTTTCGAAGGCTTCTTTATTAATGCCGCTTACAATCATCACTGCCACAGCCACGCCTGCCGCTGCGATCAGAAAGACTGCCAGAATATCCTCATGAACGAGCCCATCCAGAAACGCCATCAGCGTGACCGCTGCCAGAATCAGAGTTATGCTGCCTGTGATTCGACAGGAGAATCCGTTCATAAAGCGGTCGTATCCCGCCGCATCCGCCTGGTCCTCCAGCGTTAAATCTCCCTTGACCAGGGAGTCCATGTCGCAGTGAAACATATCACAGATGATTAACAGCTTCTCCATCTCCGGATAGGATTGTCCCGACTCCCATTTGGAAACCGCCTGCCGCGACACCTCCAGCTGCTCTGCCAGTTGTTCCTGCGTCATATTATTTCTTTTTCTCAACACTTGTAAATTATCAGAAAAACTCATACATACTTCCTCCTGTAGGATATATTTTATGGTTTTATTCTACAGTTGCACAGGCGCTACTTCCACCAACCTGGCGTAGCATTCCGTTTTCTTCACGCTACCTGCGGTTGCATCCCTTATTTTACGCGGTTTTCCATAACATTGGCTGGCCGAATCATAAGTCTTCCCCATTCACCTGCGGCATCGTGTAATCGCACAAAAGCCGGCCGCATGGTCTGACTTTGGGCAGACTGAAACCTGCGGCCGGCCTCCGTAAGGATAGCCATTCCCTTATCGTCTGAAGATTGTCTCTCCTGATTTTATCGTTTCAAGAACTTTTATTTCTCTGATCTCTTCTTTCGGAACCGTGAGGGGATTTCTTTCCAGCACTGCAAAATCCGCTGTCTTCCCAACCTCAATGCTTCCCTTTTTATCCTCTTCGAAGATCTGATACGCTCCGTTCAGCGTCACAGCTTTCAGTGCCTCCATCACAGTGATGGTCTGCTCCTGTCCCAGCACACGGCCTTTTTCCGTCTTCCGGTTTACGGCATTGTGTACAGCGCCCATTACGTCGGGCGGAGCTACCGGGCTGTCCTGGTGAAGCGTAAAGGAAACCCCATGCTTCAGGGCCGAACGGGCCGGGCTGATACGCTCTGCCCTCTCCGGTCCCAGCACAGACTCGTAATGGTAGTCTCCCCAGTAATACACATGGTCCAGGAAAAAGCTGGCCACCATGCCGATCTCCTTCATCCGTGCCAGCTGGTCCTCCCGGACGGTCTGGCAGTGGATGACCACCGGGCGCAGATCCCTGTCACTCCCTGTCTCCTCCAGTACCGACTGATAGCATCGGATCATCTGCTCAATCGCTTCATCCCCGTTGGCATGCACGTTGATCTGCCAGCGGTTCTTTACGCAGGTACGCATCATGTCCATTACGTACGCTTCCGACTGCACCGGAAAGCCCCGGTAATCCGGCTGTTCACCGTCCGGAACCACGTAGTACGGTTCCGACAGCCAGGCCGTCTTCCCCTGAGGAGATCCGTCCAGAAACAGCTTTACTCCAGCGGGACGGAGATGGTGCTCATAGCCCTTTGCCGCAAGCGCTTCCGGCCCCGGTCCTGTCAGCAACTGATCCGCCAGCTCCGGTGCGAGATACATGACCACATCGTTTTTTAGAAGTCCCATGGCAGCGGCACCTTTTAAGAGCTGGTACTGCCCTTCCGGAACCTTTCCGTCGTGAACGGTGGTCAGGCCGTAGGAAGCGTACAGCTTTGAGGCATCACCTACCGCTTTCACCACCTCCTCGGGAGCCGGCCCCTGCATCTCCCCGTTTTTCCCGAGAAACGCCTGTTCCTTCAAAAGCCCTGCAGGCTCCACCACACCACCCTGCGGGACTTTAAAATGTTCTCCTGTGTACCCTAAAAGCTCCATCCCCTTCGTGTTCACCACGCATAAATGGCCGGAAATATGAGCCGCCGCGACGGGAATTTCCGTACTCACGCGGTCTAAATCCTCCTTTGTGGGATGGGCGCCTTCCGGGAATACGCTGTTGTCATATCCCATTCCCATCAGCCACTGGCCGGGCCTCAGCGAATGCGTCTCCAGAAATCCCTTCAGCTCCCGCACAACGTCCTCCACGCAGTTGCAGGGACCGAGGGGCGACGGTTTTAAGTTGGCGACCAGCAGCTGGTATGCCACTGCGCTCAAATGAGAATGCCCGTCAATAAAGCCCGGAAGAACCGTGTGGCCCTCCATATCCCGGAGCATGCCGTCCGGAGCCAGTTTTCTCATCTCCTCCAGCGTACCGGTTCCGCCGATCACACCGTCCCGGATCAGCACTGCCTCGGGTTCCGGCCGGTTCTCAGCCATTGTCAGAAATGTTCCATGGTACAGGATTTTATCCATTCTCTACACCTCAATCCTTTAGTTTCCCTCGTAGGCAATCAGAGATTCCACATCGTACCCTTTTAATTTTTCTCTTCCGTTCAAGCCCTTTAATTCCATGATAAAGCAGATCTTTACCACTTCTCCGCCCATCTCCTTCACAAGCCTGATGATGGCCTCGATCGTTCCGCCTGTAGCGATTAAATCATCAATGATAACGACCTTCTGGCCCGGCTGAATGGAATCCCTGTGCATTTCGATGGTGGCCTGGCCGTATTCCAGTTCATAATCAGCGGAAATGACCTCTCTCGGAAGCTTTCCCTTCTTTCTCACCGGAACAAATCCCTTATGCTCCGCGTAAGCAACCGGAACGCCGAAGATAAACCCTCTCGACTCCGGTCCGACTACCACATCGTAATCCACATCCTTTAACATACCGCGCACGCCGTCGACCGCCAGAGACAGCCCGTCCGCATCCTGAAGAATGGTCGTGACATCACGGAAAATAATGCCCGGCTCCGGAAAATCGGGGATACTTGTTACGTAATCTTCTAATTTTTTCATACCTTTTTACCTCGTCTTTATAGTTTGTAATTTTATTTTTTTCATACATCATAAAGTATGGGCTTTCAGCCAAACACAAAAACAGCCGGAAACCTCGAGCAGTTTCCGGCAGCGTTCCGAATCTTCTTTGCTCTTTTCGGCCCTTCCATTATAACACAGGCACGCAAAGAAATCAGTCTGTTTTTTCTTTTGTTTTGCTTTTTCCTCTATAACGGTTACAGAAGCATTCTTCCCTGCTCGTCTGCCTTCATTGGCAGCGCAATCATTAAGTCAATCAGTGTCATTGCAAACGGAATTCCGGTCCAGCAAAACAGCAGATAGATAACACCCAGGGCATACTGCTTCGTATAAAACCGATGACCGCCGGCCCAGCCCAGACACAGGGCCAAAAGGAGATATTTTTTTCGGAATACGGGCACCGGCTGTCTGGTTCCGGCATGATTGGCGATAAAGTCACCAATCCGGACCCACCATCTCGGCTTATCCTCAATTCCGTACTCCTTTTTCAGAGCGGCCATCTCCTCTTCCAGAGCAATCATCTTTTTGGGATCCACGTAATCCGGATCGTCCTGTTTTCTTCTTTTTCCCATTATTTTACCTCCTGCCGCCGAAAGCCGCTTCATTCCGCCTTAATCCCTGATCAGTCTTCGCCCGCTTAATCCAGTAAAAACCAGTCGGAATACCCCATTTTCTCAAGGTTCTCTTTGCTGATTCTCAGGCTCTCAAACGGATCTCTTCCATAGGTTGTATCCTGTTCAATCAGGAAATACTCACTGCCTCCCGCAAAACCGGCTTCGATGCACTCCTTAACCGGAAGCGTTCCCTCACCGATTTCCGCAAACTCAACAATATCGGTAAAGGCAGCCATAAACGTTTTCGGATCAAACGCTCCTTCCGGCATTTTAAGCTGCCCGATGCGGTAATCCTTCAGATGAAGCAGCCGGATTCTTCCGTCATATTTCCGGATAAATTCCACCGGATTCTCTCCGCCGCGGTGAATCCAGTGGATATCCAGCTCAAATCCCATATTCCTGGTATTGTTTTTAATAATGTCCAGCAGGTATTCCCCATCGTATTTTACAAACTCCACATGGTGGTTATGATAGTATAAATCTATGCCATGCTCTTTTAATCTTCCGGCCATTTCATCTGCGCGTTTCACAAAATCCAGAGCCTTCTCACGGCTTCCCATGCAGGTCATCGGGAGCATGCCGATCCGCAGCATATCGCAGTTTAAAGTCTTGCAGTCCGCCACGATCTTATCAAAATCCGTGGTTAAGTATTCTCCCGGCATGCCCGGCATCATCGGCTCTACGGCCGCGCTTAAAGCGGCAATTTTAATTCCGAATTCCTCACAGGCCCTCTTCATTCCAGCCACATTCTCTTCCGTCATGGGAATCTGGGAAACCTCCACACAGTGGTATCCCAGCTCCGCACAGGCTTTTAAGGTGCCGTAAGCCCCAAGCTCTGCAATCTTATCTTTGATGGTACTCATCTGAATACCAATTAACCCTTTTTTCATGTGATATCCCCTTTCTAAAATTATAAGATGAATTTGTAAGAACCGCTCTTACCGGACTCTAAGATGGCATCAATCAGGCGGATGCTCATCTTCGCATCCTTCACCCTGATATACTCCCCTTCTCCCATTTCCAGCACTCTGTAAAATCTGTCGATTAATTTTCCATGACTGGCGCCGTAATAGAAGTGGGTTCCCGGAAATTTCCGGTCCTCAGCCAGCTTCTTTCTCCCGCCCTCCGGCAGGATCTGATACAGAATATTTTCTTCAATCCGGAACTCGCCGCGTTCCAGCTGGATGGCGATCTGAACCGCTTCATTCTTATAATTGGCATTGGTGGCAAAGAACAGCCCTTTGGCGCCGCTTACGTAATCCAGCCGTGCAGTCACCGTATCTTCCACCTCAATGCCGTAATCCAGGATCTGGCTTACGGAGGCGTTCAGGCCTTTGATATCTCCGCCCAGATAGTACAGAAGATCAAGTGTATGGACCGACTGATTGATCATACAGCCGCCTCCCGCCGTATCCCATCTTCCTCTCCAGGGTTTCGCGCTGTAATACTCAGCCGGACGGTACCAGGGAACGATTCCCCTCGTTCCCACCACCTGACCGTATTCGCCGCTCTCTATGATCTCTTTCAGCAGCTCCACGCTTTCATTGAGGCGGTTCTGCAGACAGATTCCGATTCGAATTTCCGGATGGGCTTCTTCCAGCCGGACAAACAGCTCTGCTTCCTCGGAATTCAAGGCAACCGGCTTTTCGCAGAAGACGTTGCACCCCATCTCCACCAGTTCTTTTGTCACCGGATAATGCAGGTAATGGGGCAGGCATACATGGACACAGTCCGGTTTTTCTTTCTCCGCCATCTCACGATAATCCGTATAAAAGGCGGCCCCTTCCGGCGCTGTTTCCTTCAGCTCCGGATTGTTGTCGCATACCGCGCACAGAGTGATATCCGGATTTGCCTCTATGACTGGTATATGGATCTTTGAAATATCTCCCAATCCAATTACTGCAGCCTTTTTCATCTTTCTTCCTCCATTTCTGCGAAAGCGCGCCGGCTGTCGAACCGGCGCCTTTCAACTAACGGGTTGGAAATTTGCCTTCTGCGGCAATCTTCCTGTTCAGCTCTTCCAGATACAGGTCTTCATCGACCGGCATATCCACTTCCCTGCCCAGCCAGCTGGAAAGCAGGGTAGCATTGGCTAAGTTTACACCATTGATGCCGTCGGAGCCCGGTGCCAGCAGAGGAGTTCCCTCCACCATATGGCATGCAAAGTTCTCCATGACAGTCATGTGCTGTACGCCCCAGCCATCTGTATTCTCAAAGGTTTCCACAGTGTACAGGCCGCCGTCTGCTCCTGCAGCATTCCCCTGTGTCAATTTTACCAGTTCCATCATGGACATCGTGCGGTTTAACTCGTCTTCATTTTTTTTCAGACGATAAACCGTCGCTGTCCGGCTGTCCTCCACGACAATCTTTCCACCGTCCAAGTCGATCTCCAGACGGTCTGTACCGATGGGATCATGGGTACAGGTGACAAAGCTTCCCGTAGCTCCGTTGGGATACTCGGTAACGATAGTGACATCATTCTCCACAATAATGTCTCTGTGATCCCCATAGATGCACTTTGCGTATACCCTGTTCGGTACGCCGCAGATCCACTGCCACAGATCCAGCTGATGAGGCGCCTGGTTTACCAGGACGCCGCCGCCCTCTCCTCCCCAGGTTGCGCGCCAGTCACTCTGACGGTAATAGCTGTCCGGACGCCACCAGGAATTGATGATCCAGTTGGAACGGCGGATCTGGCCCAGTTCGCCGGACTCCACAATCGCCTTCACACGCTGATACAGCTTGTTCGTACGCTGATTAAACATGATGCCGAAGGGAACCTCCGGATGAGCCGCCGCACACTCATTCATCTCACGAACTGACTTGGCGTATACGCCTGCCGGTTTTTCAACGAGAACAGCCACTCCCCTCTCCAGACAGTAAATCGCAATCTCTGTGTGCAGATAGTGAGGAACGGTCGTCACCACCGCATCAACCGTGCCGGAATTCACAAGATCCTTCCAGTCTTTAAAAAATGGCGTCTCCGGATATTTTTCTTTACACATGGCTTCCTTCGCAGGGTCTGTATCACACAGCGCACCGAGCGCGCAGTGAGGAGGGCACTCCGGTGCGGGCATACCCGGAAAACCGCCTCTGCCCGTTAAAAATCCGGCGTATGCACCGCCCTGAGCTCCGATACCAATCAGTCCAAATCTTACCTTATTCATATGCAGCAACCTCTCTTTCTTTAATCCTGTCTCTCTATGGAATTCAATATTTCTTTCAGCGCATGATACTGCATCGAGTACCCTTCGGCACCATCCTTTGCCTTGTTCTCTTTGATTACGCTCTCGGCATCAGAGACCTCTAATGACTGCAGCGCGTCAAACAGTACCAGATGGGGCTCCAGTGTTAAAAATCCTTCATACCCCTCTTCTCTGATCGCTCTCGTCAGAATTTCTTTGATTTTTCCTTCGCCTGTTCCGCAAAGCACATTTTCTTTATCCGATGCAACGGCATCCTTGATGTGGATATAAACCACCTGGTCACGGAGAAGCTCCCAACATTCCATGGTATCCTCTCCACACTGTACGAAGTTGGCAAAATCAAACACTGCCTTAAAATGATCGCTTCCCAGTGCATCCAGAATCACCCTGCAGCGCTCCTTCCGGTCTCCATAGATATCCTTTTCATTCTCATGAATCAGGACAATGTCGTGCGCTTTCGCTATGGCGTCAAACTTTGCAAGCTTTTCAATCACCTTCTCACGGTAATCCTCCGGGTCTTTTCCTTCCGGAATATAAAAGCTGAACATCCGGATATAACGGCAGTCCAGTACCTTCGCAATCCTGCACAGTTCCTCCAGCTGGATCAGCTGGTTTGCAAACCCTTCCTCGTCATCAATCCCAACCTTACCGATGGGAGATCCCAGGGAAGAGACCCTGATGCCCGCGGCCTGCAGTCCCGGAAGCAGCTTCTCCTCCGCCTCTTTTGCCGTATATTCCGCAATCCCTTTCCCGTCAGCGCTGCGGAGGGAGATATACTCCATCCCCAGTTCTGAAACTACTTTTAACTGTTCATCAAAATCAGCGCTGATTTCATCGGAAAACCCGGAAATCATAATTTTTTCCATCTGAGCAGCCTCCAATCCTACGCCTGCTGGGCCTGCGCTTTAATTTCTGCTATCTTTTCCTGAATTTCTTCCATCTTCTCTCTTGTCAGAGGATAGAACTTCATGGCGATCAGATTACAGATCAGACCGAACAGGATCAGACCGAAGAAGCAGAACAGGCCGATAAACTTAAGCTGCGGACTGTATGGAGTATCTACGCCGGGAAGAGTCTCTTTAAATCCGATCATGGCGCACATAACGCCTACGATACTTGCTGCCAGAGAGGAGATCAGCTTGTCAACAAAGCTGAACAGAGTTCCCATCAGGCCCGGAACGTATTTGCCGGAGCGGTAGACCTCATAGTCGGCACAGTCTGCGGTCATCGGAATAACGATGTTGCCGGATACTCCCATACAGCCCTGTCCGAGAATATACAGTGCCAGGAATGCCAGAGTAAAGAAGTTCCAGCCTGCGAAACCGGCGATCCCCGGGAAGGACAGCTGAGTCGGATCTCCCACGGCAAACAGGACAATACTCAAAGTGGTAAAGATAAGACCGCCCCAGGTACCAAACAGCATGGCTTTTCTCTGTCCCAGGCGTGTTGCAATCCAGCCTACGCCAAAGAACAGGATCAGCATGTTCGGGACTGAAGTGTAACCGGCTACCGCACCAGACAGCGCATAGTTGCCGCAGATGATTGCGTACAGAATAACGCCGATGGTGGAATTGCTTCTGACAGAGGACGCCAGTTTATCTGTGGATGCAGCTACTACCAGCATCTGAATTGCCCGGTTATTCTTTAAGACCTCCCAGTAATCCTTAAATCCAATCTTAACCACCTTACCAGTTCCAAAGTATTCCAGACGGTCCTTACTGGAGATACAGTAAATGGCAATGCAGGTCAGGATTCCGGATGCTGCCGCCACATAGCACCAGAATTCATGGAAAAATGCAGCATTGAATCCGCCGTGCTTCGGTACTAAATAGCTTGAAACAAAAATAGGAATCAAAGCAAAGACAATCGTATTGTAAACACCGTCGAAGATTGAGAATAAAGGTCTCTGCTTCGGATCATTGGTCAGACAGGACTGTGCGGACTTCGTAACGACGCACTGGAAGGTATAGCCAATGATATAAACCATGTAGATCAGCACGAAGAAGATGAAACGTGCCCCCGTGGGAAGTAAATGAGTCACATGAAGCAGAATAAAGCTTCCCACTGCCAGAATCACATTTCCGATGACCATAAACGGACGGTTCTTTCCGAATTTTGAATTAGTCTTGTCTACCATGTATCCGATGAACGGATCGGTAACCCCATCCCAGATACGCATCGTGGTAATCAAAGTAGATGCGACTACCACTCCGACGCCCACATAGCCGGTTAAGTAGTACGCAATGAAGTTCATCATGAACATATACAGGTTTGTAGCTGTATTGTTAAATGCAAATCCCCCGATCTGCCACAACTTTGCACGGTGCATACCGCTTGGATTCGTTGTTTTTCCCATATGTATAAATCCTCCTGATTGTTTTAAACCATATTTTTATACAGCGCGCCTCACTACAGCCGGGTATCCCAGGCTCCGCAGAAAGCATCGACTGTGCTTCTTCCCTTAAATTCCGACTTGCCGGTTATCTTATCCACGACCTGACGGATAACGTCGCGGTCAGGACTGTAGGCATTGATATAAGTCGGAACCATAGGCACATCGATCAGATGAAACGGATTATTGACCGACACAAATACCGTGGGCAGTTCCGTCACATACCACGGAATATCCGGCCCCATCGGCATGCTCCAGTGGAGCCGCCTCTCATTGCTCTGGGAGAAGCCGCTGACGTTGGCCACAAGAATCACCGCGTCAAACTGGCTGACAAACGCTTTCACCGGCGTACCCGCCAGGAGCTGTTTTCCATTCTTCCCCTCCGGAGTGAACACGGTTACTGAAAATCCCGCCTCCTCCAGGTACTCCTTCATCATACTCTCAGCCGTATCCTGACCGCCGCCCATCATGCTGCGCATAACCGCAGGCGTGGAATCGATGCTGTAGAGCATAATCCTTTTATGAGTTTCGGGAGTCAATGGAAGCTGATTTCTGGTGTTCTTTACCAGCGTGATGGCATTGTCAATGATTTCATTGGCTTTCTTCCTGTGCTCCGGGCAGCCGATGACACTTAATTCCTCTTTGGGAGGCATCAGCGTCCCCTCTTTCTGCTTCCTGTGAAGCTTCAGCATGGCTTTCATCGCAAGCACACGGGTAAGCGCCTCATCAAAGCGCTCACGGCTTAAGAGGCCGCTTTCCAGACCTGCCTTAAAATTCTCCACATCCTCGTCTTTATCCCTGTAATAAAGCACCATATCACAGCCTGCTTCGATCACATACGGCACAAATTCGCTTCGCTTCATCTTGGATGTAAGTCCGACCATATGGGTGGCATCCGTAATGATGAGACCATTGAATCCCAGCTGCCCGCGGAGCAGACCGGTTAAAAGTTCTTTGGAAATCGTTGCGGGCATGATATCCTCATCCCGGATACCGGGGCACAGCTTACGGCTGTAGCTTGGAAGCGCGATGTGACCAACCATCACGGACTGGACGCCGGCATCGATCATGCCTTTGTAAACCTTTCCGAAGGTTTCATCCCACTCCTCACAGGTCATGGTGTTGATGGTCGTCACGATATGCTGGTCTCTCTCGTCAAGACCGTCACCCGGGAAATGTTTCATGCAGCAGGCAAGACCCGCGTCCCCTGCGCCTCTCATGTATTCCTTTCCCATCTCAAGCACCATATCCGCATCACTGCCGAAGCACCGGTTGGATACCACGCAGTTGCGCCAGTTTTTGTTGATATCCACGACAGGAGCAAAGGTCCAGTTACAGCCGACGGACGCCGCCTCTTTACAGCCGTAGTATCCCATGTAATAGGCATTTTCCGCACTGCCGGAAGCTCCGATGGCGACCGGATCGCCCAGCCTCGTTCCTCCTGTCACAGCACCGTTTCCGCCGGATTCGACATTGGCCGCAATCAGCGCCGGAACCCTGCTGCACCGCTGAATCACTTCATTCTGGTGATACAGATCTTCAGCCGGAAGGTTGTTGTAACGGAAACCGGAGATCCCGTACGTGTCAATCCTCCTCTTAATTTCCTCATCCGTATCGCCCCAGAGCATATCGACAAACAGCTGGCCGATCTTCTCATCCAGGGAAAGTCCGGCTTTTGTCTCCTCTACCCAGGCGATGTCTTCATCAGACAGGTAAAATGGCTTTGAACGTAAATCTATCATAGGTTCGTCCTCCTTTTCTAACGACATTTTAACATCGCTCAGAAAAATGCATGAGGAGAATTTTTGTTGAAATCTGTAAAATTATAACTTTTTTTCTTCCTGCCCTACAGCTGGGACCTGACAAGAATCAGCTCCCGATACTCGCTGGGCGTTTTACCTGTAGCCCGTTTAAACAGCTTGCTGAAATAGTTGACATCCGAAATTCCCACATCTGCCGCAATATTTTGTATCTGCATATTGGTGGTATTTAAATAACGGATTGCCTGTTTCATCCTCTGTTGATTCACATAGGCCGTAATGGTCACCGACATTTCTTTTTTAAACAGGGAAGACAGATAGCTGGGGTTGACATTGAATTCTGCCGCCAGATTTCTTAAGGACAGGTCGGACACCAGATTTAAATCAATATGGTTGACCACCTTCTGTACCAGCGGTGAATATCCCTGCAGAGAATAATTTCTCACAAGCATGCAGTACTTGCGGACCATCTCCAGATTAAACCGGTCCGCCTCCTGCTTTGTCATCAGCGTTTCTATCTTCTTCGCACATTTACAGGATAATTCATCGATATGGACCGGATGGACGCCTCCCGCCTGGGCGGCTTTCCGGCAAAGAGTATTGGCTGTAATCATAAGATTCCTGAAGTTCCTCGCAGGGTCCTTATACCGCCTGGCAATCTGGAAATTGCGGAATTTCCCCTGCGCCTTTAAGGCTTTCTCCATATTGCCCTGGGTTATGGCCGCCATCAGTTCCTCCTCCGCTTTGTAACGGTCTTCGATCAGTTTTACCGCCAGCGGCTCATCCGGATGGCTGCTGACCATATTGGTATCCCCGTACTCGTCAAGACTTTCCCGGAGAACGATCTCCACTTCCCGGTCCCCGTAGAGTTTTCTGACCATAGCCGTGAGTACAGACATCCAGGTCTCATAAAGCAGTATGACAGGAACCGCATGATAGTATTCCTGCAGCTCTGCCATCAGCCCCATGGGAATTCTGTGAGACTGCACCAGCAGATTGAGCTGATACTCATCCACCAGTTCCTTCTGATACGGCCCGATTAATACCAGTTCCCCGTACTGGCTTTCTTCCCGGGGGATCCGGAACAGACAGTATTCCATTTCAAAGCAGTCATCTAAAAAGTACAGGGCGCCCTCCCGGCAGATCCTGTACAGATGCTTCACTGTCTGCCCGGCACTTTCCTCTTTCCTGAACGTCCTCCTGATACCCAGGTCAAAATTCCCGATATCGTCATCAGGTGTTTTTATGACTGTCATATTGACTCCAAAGCTTACTACAAACGCCTCTGTGACTTCCAGTAAATCTACCTGCATCTTTTCCTCCATCTGTTTCCTAAGTGTACAAATCCCGTGTACGGGAAAACTGTCAGCCTTCTATTTGCTAATATACCGTAAAACAGTTTGGAGTCGGTAGAACAATTTAAAGGTTATATCGTAAAATTTTCACTTAAAATGATCATTTACCATGATATTCTATTGTTTTGCACAAAAAAAAGCCAGATTGACGAAAATCTGGCTCTGCCTGTAACATACCATATTAATTTCTCGGATGGGCTCCCGCATAGGCGCTGCGAACCGCCTCACCCCGGGTATAATTCATGTACATCTGTGTCGTGGCCATATCAGAATGGCCCATCATGGCCTGCACCGCGTGGATATCGGCTCCATTCCCCAGAAGGTGTGCGGCAAAGGAATGGCGCAGTGTATGAGGCGTAATATCCGCCTGAATACCGGCCTTCTCTCCATAATATTTGATAATCTTCCAAAATCCCTGTCTGCTCATCGGCCGTCCGCTGCAGTTGGTAAACAGCCATTCACTCTCCTGGCCCTTCAGCAGACTGGCACGCCCGCTTTCCATATAATTCACCATGGCCTGCCTGGCAACCTTACCGAAAGGAATCATGCGTTCTTTATGTTCATCCCGGCAGGTGATAAAACCAACTGCCAGATTCATGTCTTCTACCTTTAAATGAATCAGCTCCGAAACCCGGATTCCCGTGGCGTAAAGAAGCTCCAGCATGGCCTTGTCCCGAAGCTCCTTCGGCGAATCTCCGGTCGGCTGCTCCAGCAGACTGTTCACTTCCTCCACGGTCAGTATGGTCGGGGCTTTCTTCTCAATCTTCGGAGCTTTTATGAGTTCTGCCGGATCTCTGCGAATCCGTCCCTCCCCATATTCATAGTGGAAAAACGCTTTCATGGATGCCAGAGTTCTGGAAATGGTTGTAGTAGCCCTGCCCTCCTTCTCCAGATGCAGCACATAGGAATTAAGGCTTGTCTTTGTTACCTTCTCCACATCCGTAATTCCCTGCTCCTCCAGATAGGAAGCCATCTGCAGTAAGTCTCTGTGATAAGAGACCTCCGTATTCTTAGAGGTTTTCTTCACCTCTCTTAAGTACTTTACAAACTCATTTATCTCCGTAACCATCTCTACGTCCCCTAACCTGCCGGTATCAAAACAGCCCCAAAATCGGCTTCTTCCTATCCATTATATAGAGTTATTTCGATAAAATCAAACACATTTTTCCCACTTTAGGGGCATTTTCGTACTACTTTACATAAAAAGTACAACATGTTGGAAATGCAGGGTATTTTCTCGCAACATGTTGTAAAAAAAGTTTTAAATATTTTTTTTATTTTTTTCCTCATTTCGCCTGAAAAGCCCTTTTCATGCGGCCTTTCCGGCATTTTACCCGGCCATCCCCAGGAAGAAGGGATTCAGCCATACCTCGCAGGCACTGCCGGCCGCAACAAAGGCCAGTACCAGAAGCAGGGCCGGAATTCTCAGCCTGCCGTTTCTCCGTATTCCCCACAACAGCAGCAGACACCAGACCGGGACATATAGAAATGCCTGCGGCATCACACTCGCAAGAAAAAACGGGAGCCCTAAAATCCCCTTCAGCCCCGTCATAACGGATAAGACCACCCCCACCGACAGGCCGAAGCCAGCGCTCAGGACACAAAAGCACGGCACCGCATAGGCGGTTAAACCGATCAGCCAGGCAATCAGTACCTCGATGATCCTCTGACGGCAGATATCACCAAACAGCGCCAGCTGCTCCGATCTCCCCAGATCAGACTGGTGGCTCAGCAGATTTAAGTAGTACCCCGCCTGATCGCTTAACGAGGCATGCAGAAAATTAGCCGCTGCTGTTCCTGCCAGGAGTCCGGCAAAGAAAAACAGGATAAAACGGTTTCCGCTGCTTCCGTATCCCGCAGCCGCCGCAGTCCCCGGATTCTTCTGAAAATGGATGGGCGTAAACGTCCCGCTTCGTATTCGAAGTCCCCTTCCCATGCTCCGAAGCCGTATTGCCATATATAAAAACCCCCTCACAGGTTAGTCTTGTCACAATCTATGCCTGCAGGGGGATTTCTATGCCCTATTCCACGTGGTATTTTCTGGCATATGCCAGAATCGCCGCGATCGTCTTTCCGTCTGTAATCGTTCCTTCAAATATCAGCTTCTCTAAATCAGCTACCGTCCATTCTTCCACATCGATACACTCATCGTCGTCGAGATTCTGTCTGGACGGCTCCAGCTCCCTTGCTACAAAGATGTCGATAGCTTCGTCACAGAAGGCTACTGTCGTATTTACGCTAATTAAATACTCCATTTTCTCCTTTTCCGTCTTAAAACCGGTCTCCTCCTCCAGCTCCCGGTGGGCGCAGTCCAGCTTCGGCTCCTCCGGATAATCCAGAGCTCCGGCCGGAATCTCCAGCGTATAGCGGTCCAGCGCATTCCGGTACTGGCGAACCATCAGAAGCTTTCCCTCCTTCGTCACGGGAACCACCGCAGCCGCACCGTTGTGGTGGATAAAATCCCAGTGAGCCTCATGGCCGTTAGCTTCCACGGTATCCTCGTATATTTTTAAAATAGTGCCCTGATATTTAAGTTCCCTGTTTAAACGCTTTACCGGCGGCTGTTCCATATGATATCCTCCAATTTCACCCTTTATTTTTCATTTCATAAATTCATTTTTTCAGCTGGCTACTTCATGTTCTCGCATTTCTCATAACAGGCGTCCCCCGCCTTGATCACCGCACTGCGGAAACCATGTTCTTCCAGTGCCGCTACCGCTGCGATAGTCGTACCGCCCGGCGAGCAGACCTTGTCTTTCAGTGCGCCCGGATGCTCCCCGGTCTCCAGCACCATCTTCGCGCTTCCCAGTACAGTCTGGGCCGCCATCCTGTATGCAGTATCCCTGGGGAGACCGTATTTCACTGCGCTGTCAGCCAGAGCCTCGATAAACATGTATACATAAGCCGGTGAACTTCCGCTGGCACAGACAACCGCGCTCATCAGCCGCTCTTCCACAATACACATCTCGCCGAATGATGTAAAAATATCCCGAATGGTATCTTTCTCCCCGTCGTCAAAGGCTTCCGCATCGTAGCAGACGCCTGTCATCCCTTCGCCGAGAAGCGCCGGTGTATTCGGCATCGCCCGCACCACCCGCTTTTCTATTCCCAGCTTTTCCTTCAGCTGGCCGATGGTAATTCCCGGTGCAATGGAGATAATCACGTTGGCCTCCGTCACCACATTGCGGATATTTTTAAGCACCGGGTCGAAATACTGAGGTTTTACCGCAAGAATGATGTATTTTGCCTGATTGGCACACTCCGCGTTGCTGCCTGCATAAGCAACTCCCGTCTCTTTTGTGATCTCTTCACACTTCTCCCTGTTTACATCGGTAAAGATTATGTCGTTTTTTCCATATACGTGAAGCAGCCCCTTTAAAATTGCACTGCCCATGTTGCCGATGCCGATAATACCTATCTTTGCCATATCCGGTGCCTCCTGTTCCTTATATAGAAAGTTGCCTCTCTTTTCAGTTTCAATGATACATATTCTAGCACTGTTCGATTTATTATTCAATGCCCGGCTGACTGGGAAATCCCTTTTTTAAAAAATAATGCGGAGGAAGTCTATCAATAACCTGTCCTTCTTTTTTCTAACTGTTTGTTGATTATTATTGACTGTTTTCAATATTTAATTTTATTTCTATCATCTCTCGCTCTTATTTTTCAACATTTTGTCAGCTATTCCCATATTTTTTGTTATTTTTCTATGTATTTTCAACTTTTTGTTTGACTATCGTTTTTCACAGTGGTACACTGAAATCATGGAAAACAATACAACAAAAACGGAGGAAATTTATGAAAACAGTCTACGACAACTGGGCATTCTGGCAGAGACTCTTAAACATGCTGGAGAATGAATTCGGCAATCGCTGTGAACTGATCCTGCATGATCTGACCAAAGATTATGCCCATACGGTTGTCGATATCCGCAACGGTCACATTACCGGCCGTAAGATCGGTGACTGCGGAAGCAATCTTGGCCTTGAGGTACTGCGCGGTGAAGTAAAGGACGGTGACCGGTATAACTACGTTGTCCACACTCCGGACGGAAAAATCCTGCGTTCATCCACCATGTTTCTCTATGACGATGACGGAAAGGTGATCGGCTCGTTCTGCATTAATCTGGACATCACACAGACGGTGGCCCTGGAAGGAATTCTCCATCAGTACAACCAATACGTTCCCGGTATGGAAACAGAAAAGCCGGTGGAAGAATGCAGGGAAACATTTGCAGGCAATATCAGTGATGTACTGGATTTTCTGATCGAACAGGCCGGCGAGATGATCGGTAAACCGGTTGATGAGATGAACCGCCTGGAAAAAATCCGTTTTACAGGGTACCTGGATGCGAAGGGCGCTTTTCTGATTACAAAGGCCAGCGAGCGGGTCTGTGATTACTTAAAGATTTCCCGTTATACGCTGTATAACTATCTGGATCTGGCCAGAACGGAACATGGGGATTCCGATTCCAATACCAAAAGAGAAGGGACAGAGGAGAAATGAATATTTATGAAGAACTGAACGTTGACACGATTATCAATGCCAGCGATACTTACACACGGATCGGCGGTTCCCGCATGAGCCGCCGCACACTGGAGGCCATGCAGGAAGCTGCAGAAAGCTTTGCAGACATCGGAGAACTGTCTGACGCTATCTGCAGACGAATCGCAGAGCGGACCGGCAATGAGACGGCATTCATCTCCTCGGGGGCGGGGGCCTGCGTGGTACTCACGGCCAGTGCCTGTATGACCATGGGCAACGAAGAGCTGATGTACCAGCTGCCGGATGCATCCGCCTGTCCCAAAAATGAGATCATTGTATTTGCCTCTCAGAAAAACTGCCCGATTCTTCCATACTGGCATTTAACGGAACTTTCGGGCGCATCGCTGATTCCTGTGGAAGACAGCATTTCAGCGCTTCGGGAAGCCATCGGTCCGAAGACGGCTGCCGTATTTTTCTTCACCGGAACCGTTTACGAATGGACGACTCCCGACTTAAAGGATATCATCGAGACAGCACACGCAGCCGGTGTACCTGTTATCGTGGATGCGGCTGCGCAGCTTCCCCCTAAATCTCTGATGTCCTGGTATACGGTAGATTTAAAAGCGGATGCTGTTATTTTCAGCGGCGGAAAATTCATAAACGGGCCGCAGACAACAGGAATCGTGCTGGGCCGTCATCAGATTCTCGACCACTGCCGGGCTATGGCCAGCCCTAATGTAAGAATCGGCCGCCCATACAAGGTCGGCAAGGAAGAATATGCAGCGTTTTACCGTGCCTGCATGGATTTTCTGGACATGGATGAGGAAGCAGACTATCAGAAATTAAAGACAATTCTGGAGAACATACAGTCCTCTCTCTCTGACGTTCCCGGTTACCACAGCTACATAGAGGAAAACGGGCGTCTGGGGCAGCGGATCCCCATGCTCTATCTTCAGTTTACCGATGGCACCACCGGAAAAGAGTGCTATGACTTCCTTTATTCCGCGCCGGAACGGATTGACATTGGCACCTTCCACCCTGGTGATCCCACTGGTGATCCGTGCCGCGTTTTCTTAAATGCCATCAATCTTCGTGAACCGGATCTTCCTGTCCTGATAAAAAAGCTGAATCGTTTCCTTACTTTACCGGAAAGGAGGAACCGGCATGAACGATAAAACGCTGGTCCAGTACTATGATGCTGACAAAAACCGTTTTCTGAACGGCGAACTAAGCGGCTGTGACGGCGACTGGCATGTCGAATACCGAAACGACGGTCCCGCTGAAACAGACTTATTCTTAAGCCCCGGATGGATCGACATGCACACTCACATCTTTGACGGTTTCGGTCTCTTCGGAACTGAGGCCGATGCGGTCGGCTGGAAAACAGGGACCTGTCTTCTGGTCGATGCCGGAACTGTAGGAGAGTATACGATTCATGGCTTTACGAAGTATGTGGCGCCCGCCATTGAAACAAATATCCGGCTGTTTCTCTGCATCAGCCCGATCGGTGTGATCTTCCATCATGATTACAATGCCATGCAGTATTTAGATGCCGACCGCTGTGCCGCCTGTATAGCCGAATATCCCGGGCTGATCTCCGGTGTAAAAGTGCGTATGGGCAGTGAGACTATCCGTCATGAAGGGCTCGAACCGCTACGTTTAGCCAGTCTGGCCGCCAGGAAGGCCAATGTGCCGATGATGGTCCATGTCGGAGGAAATCCCCCGTATTTAAAGGATATGGAACCATATTTTGAAAAAGGGGACATCCTCACCCATGTGTTCAATGGACGCGGCGGCGACGTATGGAACCCTGACGGAACACCATCAGACGCACTTCAAAAACTGATTGACCGAGGCGTATGGCTCGATGTTGGGCACGGAAGCAGCAGCTTCGATTTCAACGTATTTGAACGGGCAATCCGCCATCCGCTGCCCCGCGTCCTGATGGGAACAGATCTGCATCAAAGCTCCGTGAAAAAACTGGTGCGCAGCATGCCAGTCCTGCTCTCCAAACTATACGGCTGCGGCGTTTCTCTGGAAGACATACTCTACGGAGTCACCGCCGGCCCTGCGATGGCACTGGGACTCACCGACTGGTGCCGCTTAAGCACAGTCCGGAACGCCACGCTGTTCCGGATTGTGGATCACACGGAGGCCTATGAGGATTGTCAGGGAAATACACGGACCTTTCACAGGGCGTTTTTGACAGAGGGTGTCATACTGAACGGGAAGTATCGTAAGGCTCCTGCCCAATTATAGAGCATTTATAAAATGGAAGTCTGCTGCTGCAAAAACAGCGGAACTCCAGGGATTATTCCAATCCACGGAGTTCCGCTGTTTCTTATTTTCATTAAGATATCTCTCAGTCCGGTCTTACCTTCTTAACATCTGCATAACCGGTTCCAACTACATAATTCCGTTAAAATCTGCATTCTTCAGCAGCTTCTCCAAACGGAGCTGTGCTTCTCTTAAAAGTCTGATTGTGAGCGCCTCCTTTTCCGGATCATACCGGAATACCGGCATGGCAATACTCATAGCCGCAATGACGCCGCCATCCCGGCGGATTGGCACCGCCACACAGCGAATATACTGTGTCGATTCCTCACATTCAAACGCAAGTCCGTTTCTCTGTATCTCATCCAGCTGGTAGGAAAGTCTGTCTATATCGGTAATCGTATTTGGAGTCAGCGCTTTTAAACCGTCCGGATACAGCCGTTTCAGTTCATCCTTCGATTTGCCCGACAGCAGTGCTTTACCGATTCCCGTAGCATAGGCAGGCAGCCGCTGGCCCGGTGATACCACAGAACGGACCGGCTCGGTGGAATCTACTTTGTAAAGGTAGAATACATCTCCGTCTACCAGCTGGGCAAAGTAACAGGTCTCGCCGCAGGTTTCCACGATCGTATGCATCTGTGTCTGAATATCAGTGGTGAGACCACCTCTCCTTAAATATACATTACCTATTTCATAGGCCTTGTATCCGATACAGTACCGGCCCGTGTCGGAATTCAGGGACAGCATGTGAAGCTCACAGAGCGTATGTACAATCGGGAACAGGCTGCTTTTCGGAGCTTTTAATGCGGAAGCCAGCTCTGTCAGCGTCATTCCCTGTGGGGGCGCCGCCGTCAACTGCTCCAGCGTATCAATCACACGTTTCGTTGCGCGGTGAAGTTCCTCATTTGGCACTTTCTTACACCTCTTTTTTCCATATTGTAACGCTTCAGCCGTGCACCTTCTTATGTTCGGGTAATGTGTAAACTGCCGCACAGCTGAATAGTTACCCATATTGTACACACTTTTTTCAATTAGTACAAGTATTTTAATCAGCCTTTTACAGCGCCCTGCGTCATACTGCTGATAAAATAGCGCTGCAGGAAAATAAACATCACCACAACCGGAAGACTGGACAGCAGGGAAGCGGCCATCAAGTCATTCCACATGATCTTATCATAGCTCGCCATCTGCCCGATGGCTACCGGCAGAGTTTTCATCTTGTCCGATGTGATACACAGCATAGTAAACATATATTCATTCCAGCTCTGGATGAACGCATAAATCGTTGTGGAGATCAGACCCGGCAGCGTCAACGGGGCAATAATCTTCCAGAATATCTTCAAATGGCTGCATCCATCGATTCTGGCCGCCTCGTCCAGCTCCCTGGAAATACTGTTGAAAAATCCATACATCATCCAGGAACAGAAAGGTATAACACTGGCAATGTGTACCAGAATGATTCCTCTTCTGGAATTCGCCAGACCATAGATGGTAAGGAGTTTATAATAGGGCACGAACAGCATAACCGCCGGAAACATCTGCGTCACGAGAATGAACATCATGATCATACCTTTTCCCCTGAACTGGAAACGCGAAAATCCATAACCGGCCAGTGTGGAGAACAGAACCGCAAGCACGGTTGCAGTCACAGAGATGACCACGCTGTTCTTTAAATAGGTAAAAAACGGATACTCTGTAATCACATTTTTATACGCTTCCGTAGAAAATTTCTTTGGGAACATCGTTACGGTGGAGCTGGTCATAATTTCATTGATGGACTTAAACGAGGTGGAGGCCATATAGAGAATCGGTACAAGGACAATGAGGCTTCCCAGAGTCAATCCGATATAACAAAGCGCGTTTACTCTCTTCTGACTATTCATCCTTTAACAACCTCCTCTGAAGTATACTGATAACGATACAGATCAGGAACACTACTACCGCCAGGGCAGATGACGGGCCGAAATCAAAGAATTCAAAAGCCCGCTTATAGATGTTGACGCCAATGGTATTGGTGGCACCGTTGGGGCCTCCCTGAGTCAGCAGCCATATCATCGTCACATGCTTGAACCACCATACGACATCGAGAATCAGTGTGACAGAAAGTGTCGATTTCATACTGGGAACCGTCACATACCAAAAGGTTTTCCAGTTGCCCGCTCCGTCGATTCTGGCTGCCTCGATGATATCTCCCGGAACGGTCTGCAGGCCGGCCAGCAGCTGGATCATCACGAGAGGATAGCCCTTCCAGATACAGATAAAGATCAATACCGCAAGTGCAAGTTTGGGGGATCCCAGCCAGGACATCGGCTCCTTAAGTATTCCCACAGACACCAGAGTGCTGTTTAAAAAGCCCATCGTGGGGTTGAAAATCCATCTCCACAGATTCGCAATCACGACTTCCGGAAAAAGCCATGGAAGCAGTAAGACAGCCCGGAATATGGTGCGTCCCTTTATATCCCGGTTTAGCATAACCGCAAATAAAAATCCGAAAATAAAGTGTCCCAGAACAACCCCAACCGTAAAGATCAGCGTGATCTTCATGCTGGAATAAAAATCAGCCTCAGTTAAAACCTTTGCATAGTTTTTCAGACCGATAAAGTTCCATTTATTGACCAGATTCGTCTTAAAAAAACTGATATAGATACCATAACAGAACGGATAAAGAAGCAGCAAAGCCAAAGTGATGACTGCAGGCGTGACAAAGCCATAAGCCGCTGCCCGCGTTTTTACCCGGTTCATCGTTCCATTCATTCCGTGCTTCAAATAATCACTCCCCTCGACATACAGAAGAGACCGGCTGCCGGAGGGCAGAGCCGGTCTTTCCTGACTGAACCATTAACCTTCATTCGCGGCGTCACAGATCTCCTGTGCTCTCTTCTGTGCTTTGGCCGCAGCTTCTTCTACGGTTGATTCTCCGGTAAATACGGACTGATATGCCTGACCGTGTACATCGTTGACCTCACTGTAGCCTGGAATGTTCGGTGTTTCATAAATAGTCTGGCGTGCTTCCAGGAAACCGGCCAGTTCCGGCATATCGTTGATGCTGGGATCGTCAAGAGTCTCTGTACGGGTTGGAAGACGGCCCGTCATAACGGAAAATTCAAGGGCTCTTTCCTTCTCAAGCATAAATTTAATAAATTCTGCGGATTCCTTCTCATGCTTACCAGGTGTAATGAAGTATCCAAAACCGCCCGGTGTACTGACGGAACGCTCTACTGCCGGCACCGGGAAAGAACCGAGTTTACCTTTTAATTCCGGAACCTGAGAGGTAATGGCACCGATTGCGTTGGAACCGGTAATCAGCATAGCTGCTTTGCCGGAGGAAAACAGATTCACTGCAGTTGGATAATCAGTCTCTATGACTCCCGGAGGGCAGGTATGATACGTTACATCCAGATCGGTATAGGCGCGAAGTGCATCAATATACTTCTGGGAGCCGATATCCGTAGTCCATGTTCCGTCATCTCCCTGAATAAACTCGTCTACTCCAAAGTTACGGATTACATACTGGAATCTGCCTGCTCCTGAACCGTTGTTAGCACCCACCAGCGTATTGCCGTAGGCTCCGTCTCCGGTCAGGGCTTTGGATACCTCAACATACTCATCCCATGTTTTCGGAACCGCTACTCCCTTTTCATCAAAGATGTCCTTACGGTAAACGATCCCTGATGCTCCGCTGAACCATGGTGCACCGTATGCCACTCCATCAACACTAGCGCTTGCAAGGCTGACATCCTCAAAGCCGTCGACATAATCCTGACCAAAAATCGGAGCGATTTCCGCAGCCAGCCCCATGTCTACAATTGTAGCGGTATCCAGCATATTGGCCATAAAAAAGTCCGGCATGGAATTCGATGTTGCAAGGGTTATGTACTTTTTCATCAGGTCGTTCGCGCTGACGCCCTCTACCTCCACGGTAATTCCATTGCCCAGTGCATTAAACTCCTCTATGCACTTCTTTTCGAAGTCTCCCTCCGGAGACTCCAGAATCGTGGACGAAATATAAGTAATCGTCACATTCTCTCCACTCTTTTCCTCTGCAGCTTCCGTATCCCCCTCTGTCTTTGCAGCTTCTGTCTGCTGAGTCTCTGCTGCTGCCGCTGTCGTCTCCGGCGCCGCTTCTTTTCCGCCGCATCCTGCAAGCATGGAAGCTGCCATCACTACTGATAATCCAATTGCCAAATTCTTTTTAACCATTTCTTCTCCGCCTTGTATTGCTTTTCTTTACCACTCAATTGGTGTTCCATCATAGGTCCGCCACATCGGATTCTTCCAGTTATGGCGATTCTTATTCTGTTCCTGAACGATTTCCTCGTCCACCTCCACGCCGAGTCCCGGCCCTTCCGGAATCTCAACGAAGCCGTTTTCAAAATGAAATACTTCTTTATTCTTTAAGAAATTAATTCTCGGGTTTGTATCGCTGGCATCATGAATATCAATACTCTGTTCCTGGAGCACAAGGTTCGGTGTTGCCGCTCCCATCTGAATACAGGAAGAAAATGCTATCGCATCTAAGGGGCAGTGAGGTGCCACCGCCACATCGTAAGCTTCTGCCATTGCAGCGATTCTTCTCGCCTCACTGATCCCGCCTGCATGACTCAAATCAGGCTGAATGATGTCCACGTACCCCTGCTCAAACAGTGATTTGTAATCCCATCTGCTGTACATTCTCTCTCCAATGGCAATCGGTGCAGATGTATACTTTGCGACCTCGCGCAGCGCCTCCTTATTCTCAGGAAGCACCGGTTCTTCCATAAAGAGCGGATGGAACTGATCTAATTCCCGTACCAGCACTTTTGCCATGGGCTTGTGAATTCTTCCATGAAAATCGATGGCCATATCAATGTTGTTTCCAATAGCATCACGAATTGCCCCCACCTTTTCCACCAGCTTATTCACACTTTGCAGCGTATCCACATAATGGGTAGGATCTGTAGGTGAGGTCTTAATGACTGTATAGCCTTCCTTTACAGCCAGCTTTGCATCCGCTGCCACTTCTTCCGGTGTATCCCCGTGAATGCTCCGGTATACTTTAATCTTATCCTTAACTCTTCCCCCCAGCATCTCATGTACCGGAGCATGATAATAATGCCCTTTGATATCCCACAGCGCCTGGTCAATACCGGCAATTGTGCTCATCAGCACCGGGCCTCCCCGATAGAAAGCGCGGCGGTACATGGTCTGCCAGTGTTCCTCGATCCGTAACGGATCTTTTCCTATAAAATAGTCGCGCCATTCATTCACGGAAGCTTCCAGTGTAGCAGCTCTTCCCTCTACCAGCGGTTCTCCCCATCCGCAGATTCCCGCATCCGTCTCAATCTTTAACAAAAGAAAACGGTGTGGCATAAAATAGAGCTTCATGTCTGTAATTTTCATTTCTCTCCCTGCATCCCTTTCTGTTTCATTATTTTTGTTCGTATATAAGAACTCAATTCCTTATATCAACCATATTTTTACTATACCCCATGTTTTTCCATCTGTCAATACAGAAAATCTTTTTTTTCGCATTTCATTGTCTATTATGTAGGTTTTCTTTCTTTTGTATCGGATTTTTTATTGCATATTATATTTATATTTTCTTTTCAATAAAAAACAATTGACAAACACTTTTCCCGGCGCCTATAATAGAATTAGCATTTTAAGAATATGGTTCCTATATAGGAACAAAAAACTTTTCATTATATCAACAGAATATATCTTTTTCATGTTCTTTAGACAGGAGGTCATCATCATGACAACTTTTGATAAAATTCTGGCAGGCGGAATCATTACCATTATTCGAGGCCTGAGTCCGGATTGTGCGGAAAAGACGGTGGAAGCAATCCATGCAGGAGGTCTTCACCTGGCCGAGATCACCTTTGACCAGACAGCCCCACCGAAGGTCACAGCCGATATCATCCGCACTTTAAGCCGGCAATTCGAGGGCAAGGTTCTCATCGGCGCCGGCACCGTTATGACTCTCGAACAGCTCCATGCCGCGTACAACGCAGGAGCCGCCTACATCATTTCACCCAATGCGGATTCTTCTGTTATCCGTGAGACAAAACGACTGGGACTTCTTTCCATGCCTGGCGCCTATACTGCTACAGAGGTGGCACGCTGCTATGCAGAAGGGGCAGACATTGTGAAGGTATTCCCCTCCGACTCTGCCGGTCCGGGTTACATAAAAGCACTTCGCGGCCCGCTGCATCACATTCCACTCGCCGCGGTCGGGGGTGTAAATCTGGATAATATCCGTGACTTCTTTGATGCAGGAGCCTGCTGTGTGGGAATCGGTTCTAATATTGTCAGCAAACAGGCCGTTCAGGCGGGGGATTTTGACAGGATCCGGCTGCTGGCGGCCGCTTATGCGGCAAAACTTTAATAAGAAAGTTGGTGTTTCCTTGTATTACTTTTACTTTGACTCAGGCACTACTAACACGCGGGCCTGCCTCCTGAAAGACAGAACCATAATATGCCGCGGCGATATTCCAGTGGGTTCCCGTGATTCCGCCCTGCATCAGGACCGGACCGTTCTTATATCTGCGTTAAAACAGCTGTATGACCAGCTTCTTACTAAATCGGGAATCACAGATACACAGATCGCAGAAATCTACATGTCCGGTATGATCTCAAGCCCTTCCGGATTGATAGAAATCGAACATTTATCTACTCCCGTGGATTTTAAAAAATTAAAAAGCAGTATTGTCGTTTATTACGAAGGCCAGTTTTTTCAGAGAAACGTTCATATCATCCCCGGGATCAAGACGCTTCCCCAGGGAACGACTGCATCTGTCGATACAGTGGTGAACGCCAATAACATGCGCGGAGAGGAAACAGAGCTGCTGGGAATTCTCCACCGCTGTCCCGGACTGGCCAGCGGCAGAAGCATTATTCTGCTTCCCGGTTCCCATACGCAGGCCGCATTTCTCCTTGACGGAACCATTGAAAACATTTCCTCCACCATAACAGGCGAGCTCTACCATGCCCTGGCCGGGCATACCATTCTTGGTTCCAGCATCAATGGGGAGAAATGCACGGAGCTGCTTCCGAACATGGTCTGTATGGGCTACGATATTGTCCACCGGTACGGCTTCAACCGTGCGCTGTATGTCGTCCGCAGCATGGATTTATTCGCCGGCTCGACGCTGGCCGAACGCCGCTCCTACTTGGAAGGAGTCATTAACGGGGGCGTCATGGATGCCATCGTCTCAGTCACACAGGATAAACCGGCCACGATCGCCGTGGCCGGACCTCACATGCAGTATGAAATATTTTCCGCCTTTGCAGACAAACTGTTCCCACAGTTTAAGATTACAGAAGTGCCTGTCACTCCGTCATTTCCGTTTGCGGTAGAGGGATTTTTGAGTCTTATGGAGCAATAAAAGGTGATGGAACATTCTGCTATATCAGCTGACGGGGAAAGAAAGGAAAACCGCACTGGATTTCTCAAATCCAGTACGGTTTTCCTGCATAAAATATTTTATTCCTGTTCTACCCATCGTCTTAAACAGTTATAATACGCGCCCCTTCTTTCCTCAGCAGAATCTTTTCCGTTTCCTTAAACTCATGGTCTGTAATCACTCCCGTATAATCCGACAGTTTATTAATAAAATTCATCCCCTGCCGGTTGAATTTGGAATCATCGACCACCAGAAAGGACTGCTGGCACTGATGAGTCAGCTGGCGTTTTAAGAAAGCCTTATCGATGGTCGGCGTCAGAACGTGAAATTCCTCATTGATCGCGGCCGCGCCGAAAAATCCCATATCAAACCGGAAATTTTCCATCATCTGTGTCGCATAATAGCCGACGGCGCTTCCCGTCGATTTCTGAATATAGCCGCCGCAGATAAACAGCTCCACCCGGCTGTTCTTTAAAAGCAGGGCAACCTCCAGATCATTGGTAACAACCGTCATATTCTCATATTCCATGATATGCTTTGCAATCTCGTACGTAGTAGTTCCCGCATCCAGGAAAATCGTCGTCCCGCCGCGGATAAACTCTGCCGCTTTCCGGGCAATCATCTCCTTCTGGGTATGGTTGCTGACGCTTTTTACCGCGTAGTTTACCTCTGTCTTATTGACAGCACCGCCATGGCACCTCTCAATCAGCCCATCCTTCTGAAGTTTCTCCAAGTCCCTCCGGATCGTCATGGGGCTGACATCCAGCTTCCTCGCCAGTTCGTCCACCTGTACGCTGCCGTTATCCTGTATCATCCCTAAAATCTTCAACTGCCTTTCGGCCATTAACATCATAACTATGCCTCCTCATCACGACAAGCCTTCCCTGCTAAATAAAAAGGCCCGCACCAGAATACCCGGCAGCGGAGCCTTTTTATCTGCACATGAATCCCATGTGTCTATCATATATGATTACAGGAAAATACTCAATATCAAAACTTCAACAAATCCTACCGCCCATGCAATGGTCGATGTGATGGAATACGTCATAATCTGGTCTTTTACTTCGCCTACTCCCAGCGTTCGGTTCACAACCCAGAAATAGCTGTCGTTGAAATAGCTGAAGAATAAAGAGCCCACGCAGCATGCCAGTGCGCCTAAGATCGGATTAACGCCGGCCGCAATGATAATCGGTGCGGAGATACTGGCCGCCGTCGTCATGGCTACTGTACCGGATCCCTGAATAAATCTCATTGCCGTGGAGATGATGAATGGAAGAACAACAATCGGAACCGCCGTTCCTGCCAGGCCTTCTGCCATATATGTACCGAGGCCGCTGTCTTTGATAATCTGGCCCAGGGCACCGCCGCCGCCAGTTACCAGCATGATGATGCCTGCGGAGGCCATTCCTCTTTCCATTTCCTTAATGGCTTCTTCTCTGGTTAAGTTTCTTCCAAGCGTAACAATCGCCACTACGAGTCCCAAGCCTACCGCTACGATCGGAGATCCAAGGAACTGGAATATCTCCATAAAACCGGTGGTAAGGCCAAGTGCACTGGATACCGTGCTGATCAGAATCAGAATGATTGGCAGTACCAGGGGTGCAAATGACTCAAGTGTGGAAGGAAGACCGCTGAAATCCGTTGTAAAATCTATAGAATAGTCCGGCTCCTGATAGGGAAGGCGGTCAAAGCCTTCGTCGTCGTTAGGAATCTGATAGATCTTTTTTCCAACCCATCTTGCGTAAATGGTACAGGCAATTGCCATCGGAATCGCAATCACGATACCAAACAGGAGGAATTTTCCCACATCGACTCCGAAAATACCGCAGACGCCCAACGGCCCCGGTGTCGGAGGTACCAGCGTATGGGTGATAACGAGACCTGCCGCCAGTGCGACTCCCAGTGAAATCACTGATTTTTTTGTTACCTTTGAGATTGCCTTTGCAATCGGGGCAAGAATAACGAAACCGGAATCACAGAAGATCGGGATCGATACAAGGAATCCGGTAATGCCAAGCGCCTCTTCCTCTCTTCCCTTTCCAAACAGCTTTAAAAAGGTCTGAGCCATTCGTTTCGCGGCGCCGGTCCGTTCAAATATCTGCCCCATCATGACACCGAAGCCGATAATAATACCGATACTTCCCAGCGTACCGCCAAATCCGGTTGTAATAGAATTGATAATGCCGAGTATCTTGCCATTTTCCAGTGTTACATTTACCATCGGCATACCGCCCACCAGTCCGATGATAACCGCACTCATAATCAGTGTGAGAAATGCGTGGATCTTCGTCTTTAAGACCAGAACCACCAGTACGATAATACCGATCAACAGACCGATCAGCATCCTTTGCCCACTAAGTCCACCTACCATAAAATAAACCCTCCTTTAAAATAAATTAACTTTCTATTTCCATGCCCCCCGGACACGAAATACTGCTTTACTGCCGTCTCACAGCTTTCTGACTCTATTTTTTCGTGAAATTCGGCGAATATTTTGCTGCCAGTAAGATTGCCTCGATCATACTGACGGCGCTTACTTTGCCTGTACCTGCGATGTCAAATGCAGTTCCATGGTCGACGGAAGTTCTGAGGATCGGCATTCCGTTTGTGATGGCAATCGTCCTGTCAAAATCCAGTGTCTTTGTCGCAATATGGCCCTGATCGTGATAGAGGGAAAGCACACTGTTGAAGCGTCCCTGTGCCGCCTGATGGAAGACGGAATCGGCACCGATCGGTCCCGTTACCGGGTAGCCTTCCGCCTGCAGTTCTTCTATGGCCGGCATAATTTCCCGTACCTCCTCGTCACCGAACAGACCATGCTCGCCGCAGTGCGGGTTTAATCCGGCAATTGCCATGGTGCCGCCGGTTACGCCCAGCTTCTCGAGGGCTTCCAGACAGCGTTTTACGTAATCCTTAATTCTCTCCTTCGTGATCATATCGAGCATCTGACGCAGGGACACGTGTCTCGTTAAGAAGAATACGCGCATTCCATTGGTTTCGAACATGGTAAGAGGATCTTCCGTCCCTGTCAGCGCTCCGAAGATCTCGGTATGGCCGATAAAATGAATATCACCTGCCTTTAACGCCTCTTTGTTGATCGGGGTGGTGGCCACCGCGTCTGCTTTCCCCTCATTGGCAAGACGAATGCTCTCAGCGATATACTCGTAAGCCGCTTTTCCGCACATTCCGCTCACTTTTCCGAATTCAAAGTGATCCATGTCGATATTGTCCAGGTCAATCAGATTTAAGATTCCCGGCTCATAGATCCCTTCTTCCGGTTCCTTCACCACGTTTACCTTTAACTCAGCTCCTGTAATCCTGACAGCCTGTTCCATGATTTTTTTGTCTCCGACAATAATGCATCTGGCTGCCTCCGTGACCTTGCTGTCCGCCAGGGCCATTGCCGTGATTTCCGGTCCGACACCCGCCGGATCTCCGATAGGAATTGCGATTAATGGTTTGTTCATAATTATTTCCTCCATTCTCTTTTTATGTTACATGTATAATTTTTCTTTCAGATATGTGATACAGCGGTTGGCCGCGTCGCTTTCGCCCACCATTCCGCCCTTTGTGATGATATGCACGCCTTCGAAGTCTCCCTTTAGGAACTGGCCGTACGCCGCCAGCGGAAGGACTTCATCCAGAAGACATAAACCTGCTGTCTGGAATCTCCGGCATACAGAAACGGTGATATCTCCTCCGCTGCTGTATATCCCCTTAAATCCCTGGTGTGCAGTGAATACCCGGTGCGCAATCTCGGCAAAGGAATCGTTGATCGTTCCCGTCATATCATCCACACCGCCGGGGAAACGATCCTCATACTGTTTAAAATCAATCCTGTTTTCCGGATAAATGCCGTCGCCCGTCACAGTCAAAATATCATAAGCCCGGCTGGCCTCCAGCACCTCTTCCGTGATGCGGGTAATTTCCGCTTCCCGCTCCTCCCCGCTCTCCAGAAAACGTCTTGTGGCTGCAAATATATTATACGCAGTTCTCTGGGCCAGCCACAGTTCTTCCATCTGCTGCCTTGTCACCGGATTTACGCTGCCCACAACCGCCAAAATCTTCTTTTTCTCCTTCTTATCGGCCGGGACGATCAGCTTTCTCGATATGGTGGCCGTGAAGACTCCCGGATCCACAGCTACAAATTTCAGCTGGCTCGTGATCACGGCATCCGCTATCAGGTCTAAATCCTCCTGAGTCACACAGTCTGCCACGATGATCCTGCATCCGTCAGATACCAGTTCATTCATGCGGTCGGCCAGATAATGCTTCCCGTTCATCAGGTCGTTCATCATGATGCTTCCAACGGGATACTTGCTCTGCTGTTCAAAGATCTGCCTCACGTCCGAAACGGTAACCGGCGTCTTGGGATCCAGCGCCACCTCGGTCTTATGAAGGGGAAGCCCCTTAACCAGCATATAGCCCCCGATCACGATTCTTCCCGATGCCGGGAAACAGGGCGCCGCGATGGCTATGTAATCGTCTCCCAGCGCATCTAATATGGCGTCTGTCTCGCTTCCCACATTTCCCCGCATGGTACTGTCAATCCGCTTTGCATAGACCTTTACTCCATCTTCCTTTAAGAGATTCGTTACATTGTAAACCCGGTTGTAGGCCAGGGAACTGCTCACTCCCCGGCTGTCCGTCGGATACATGACACAGTCGCAGCTGTCAAACAGAGACAGCTCCAGACGCTCGGAATTCATCACCGTATACGTCTGATAATTCATCTTTTTTAAAAGTACCCCCGTCGCATTTGCCCCCGTTAAATCATCTGCAACTACTATACACTGAGGCATATTATGTTCCCCCTTTTCTTTTACCGCTTTCCATATCGTTCCTATACCGTGTATGTTCGTTTATGTTATATTGTATGTTCGTTCTAGTTCGTATACTACATCAATCTGTTGGATTTGTCAAGATTATTTTTGTTTTTTTCTGTTTGTTTTTCATTTTTAACCAGGAACCAGATGTTTGTTTATGTTCGATTAAAGAAACAGGCTATTTTATTCTCCGGCACCCATACGAAAAATTTTTTTACATTTTTTTGAAAATTAATATTGACATTTTCGATTTCATCTCATATACTGTAGCAAAGCAAAGCGATAAACCGATGAGCAGGAGTAAGTAAGATTTTTCTATCATGCGCAGAGAGCTTCCGGCTGGTGTAAGGAAGCGTTGGTAATAAATCTGAATGGACTTGCGAGGGCGGCTTGAAACCGGTATTCCGTATAAGCGGTCCTGTCTGAGAAGGCAGGGAAGGCGTATACTGGCCGGAAGTAGATACCGACGGGTTTCCTATCCGTTACCAAGGGGAGGCACATGTTAGTGTGTTACAGAGCGGATGAATTTTTTTATTCATCAATCAGGGTGGTACCGCAGAAGAGAAATTATAGAGCTCCTGTCCCTCTTTATCCATAGTTTATGGGTAAGAGGGACAGGAGCTTTTTTGCTGTCACAGGAAAGTACCGCCAATAACGATCATTCACGAAAGGAGCGTTTACCAGTTATGAAACTCACACCAGACTGTACAGAAATTGAAGCACTCGCAGCAAAGTATCCCATCATTCCGGTATGCAGGGAAGTGTTCGCCGATATTGTAACGCCGATCACACTGCTGAGGAAAATCGCAGGTTTAAGCAGCCGCTACTGCCTGCTGGAAAGTATTGAGGGCGGTGAAAACTGGGGACGCTACTCGTTCCTCGGATATGATCCCATTCTCCGGGTTACCTGTAAAGACCGCGTGGTAACGATCCGCCGGAAACCTGCCGGCCCGGCCGAAAAAATCATAGAAACAGACCGGCCCTTCGACATACTCAGAGATATTTTAAAGGAATACCGCTCTCCAAAACTTAAGGGAATGCCCCCGTTTACAGGCGGTTTCATCGGATACTTCGCCTATGGCATGATTGGTTATGCCGAGCCGACGCTCAACATCAAAAAGGGAGAGTGCAGCGATTTCGACTTAATGCTGTTCGACACGGTGATCGCCTACGATCATTTAAAACAGAAGATCGATATCGTGGTCAACATGAAGACCGGGCAACAGGCGGAATGCATGGCAAATTACGGGGCCGCCTGCGCCAGACTGGAGAGCATCGCTCAGATGATCGCAAACCCTGCACCTATGGAAAAATCGGTGGCGGACGACAAACCGGAATTCACCTGCAACGTCTCCAAAGAAACGTACTGCAGGATGGTGGAAAAGGCGAAAGAATACATTGTGGACGGAGATATCTTCCAGGCGGTCATTTCCAGACAGTTTTCCAGCGAGTACCACGGAAGCCTGCAAAACGCCTACCGGGTTCTACGAACCACCAATCCTTCTCCCTACATGGTTTACCTGCGTATGGACGATATGGAGATCATGAGCACCTCACCGGAGACCCTGGTTCGTTTGAAGGACGGACGGCTCACCACATTTCCGGTAGCCGGGTCCAGACCCAGAGGCGCAGCACCAGAGGAAGACGACAGACTGGAAAAGGAGCTTCTGGCCGATGAAAAAGAGCTGGCCGAACACAACATGCTGGTCGACCTGGGACGAAACGATCTGGGAAAAATCTCAAAGTTCTCCACCGTGGAGGTCACCGGATACCAGATGATCCACAAATATTCCCGCATTATGCACATCTGCTCCCAGGTGGAGGGGGATATCTTAAACGGCTGCGATGCGTTTTCCGCCATTGAAGCGGTTCTCCCGGCAGGCACCTTATCCGGTGCGCCGAAGATCCGGGCGTGTGAAATCATCGAAGAGCTGGAACCGGTGCCGAGAGGCATCTACGGCGGAGCGCTGGGATACATCGATTTCACCGGCAACATGGATACCTGTATTGCGATCCGAATGGCAGTAAAAACCAATGGAAAGGTCTATGTTCAGGCTGGCGGCGGCATTGTGGCCGACAGCGTTCCGGAAAAAGAATATGAGGAATCAGCCAACAAGGCGAAAGCCGTAATTCACGCCATCGAGGCGGCAAGCGAGGTGAATGACTGATGATATTACTGATCGATAACTATGACAGCTTTTCTTACAATCTGGTCCAGCTTTTCGGCACGCTCTGTCTGGAGAACAGGATAAGTCTTACCCCCTCTCGTCCGGGGGAATCTGCCGGATCCGAGGCGGCCGGGCTGGAACCGGATATCAGGGTGATCCGAAACGACGCGATGACCACAGAAGATATCCGGAACCTTCATCCGGACCACATCATCCTCTCTCCCGGACCCGGATATCCAAAAGATGCCGGTGTCTGTGAGGATGTGGTCCGCCAGATGAAGGGAGAGGTTCCGATTCTGGGCGTGTGTCTCGGTCATCAGGGCATCTGTGAGGTATTCGGAGCCGAGATCGTTCATGCGGCTAAGCTGATGCACGGCAAGCAGAGCACCATCACCATTGACAACAGCGACCCCATTTTCCAGGATCTTCCGGAAAGGATTCCGGCGGCCAGATACCACTCTCTCATCGCCAGACGCAGTTCTCTCCCTGATTCTTTAAAAGTAATCGGTGAGGATGATATGGGAGAAATCATGGCGGTCCGCCATACCGATTATCCGGTCTACGGCCTCCAGTTCCATCCGGAATCGATACTGACTCCGGACGGCATGACGATACTCAGGAATTTTCTCAACATATAACAGGCAAACGAAAAACGAACAGCATTCATTCTTATAAATGGAGGTAACAGACTATGATACAGCAGGCAATTCACGATGTAATTGAAGGACAGGATTTAAGCTTCGAAGCGGCAAAAGAGGTGATGAACGAAATCATGAGCGGCGAGACGACTCCCGCACAGATGGCTGCATTTTTAACAGGACTCCGGATGAAAGGAGAGACCATCGATGAAATCACGGCATGTGCGACGGTCATGAGAGAAAAAGGACTTAAGCTGGAACCGGATTTCGCAGTAATCGATATTGTAGGCACCGGCGGCGACGAGGCCGGCACCTTTAACATTTCCACCACCAGCGCATTCGTGGTAGCGGCAGGCGGGGTTCCGGTGGCAAAGCACGGAAACCGCAGCGTCTCCAGCAAGAGCGGGGCGGCCGATGTACTGGAAAACCTGGGCGTAAACTTAAAGCTTACGGTGGAACAGTCAGAACAGATTTTAAAAGACACGGGCATGTGCTTCATGTTCGCACAGTCCTACCACGCTTCCATGAAATATGCAGGGCCGGTCCGCAAGGAACTGGGAGTCCGCACCATTTTCAACATTCTGGGGCCTCTGTCCAATCCGGCCGGAGCCACCATGCAGCTTTTGGGCGTCTATGATGAGAAGCTGGTGGAGCCGCTGGCAAAAGTGCTCAGCAATCTGGGTGTCAACCGGGGACTGGTGGTCTGCGGCAACGACGGACTGGATGAAGCTACCGTCACCGGACCGACCCATGTGTGCGAAATCCGTTTCGGAGAGCTGACCATGTACGAAATCACCCCGGAACAGTTCGGTTTCTCCCGCTGTGACTTATCAGAACTGGTAGGCGGAAATCCAGAAGAAAACGCCCGGATTACCAGGGATATCTTAACCGGAAAGCTCACCGGACCCAAGCGCGATATCGTGGTCTTCAACTCCGCCTTAAGCCTCTATCTCGGAATTGACGACTGCACCATCGAAGACTGCATTGTTCTGGCAAACGATTTAATCGATTCCGGAAAGGCAGCAGCCAAGCTGGAGGAATTTGCAAAAGCAACAAATCAATACAACATTCCGTCTGCTGCCGGCGAAACCGGGAAGTCCCCCTCCCAGCCGTTTGGCGGAATGTAACAGGAGGCCGCCATGATTTTAGATACACTGGCTGCTTCCACCAGGAAACGGGTGGAGGCTGCAAAAGAAAAAATCCCCCTGGGGACCATGATGAACCTGGCCTCCCAGGCGTCAGAAGCCCGGCAAAATGGTGCGAAGGAAAGCGTGTTTTCTTTTGAAAAGGCGTTAAAGGAGCCGGGAATGTCCTTCATCTGCGAGGTAAAGAAGGCATCCCCTTCCAAAGGCCTGATCGCCCCGGATTTCCCCTATGTCGATATCGCCAGGGATTACGAGGCCGCCGGAGCCGCCGCCATCTCCGTTCTCACCGAACCCGAGTATTTTCTGGGCAGCAGCGACTATCTGAGGGAAATCCGAGGGCACGTCTCTGTGCCCCTGCTTCGCAAGGATTTTACCATTGATCCCTACCAGATTTTCGAGGCAAAGGTCATCGGGGCTTCCGCAGTCCTGTTGATCTGCGCCCTCCTCGACACAGAGACGCTTCGCACCGGAATTCATTTGTGCGACAGCCTGGGAATGAGCGCACTGGTCGAAGCACACGATGAAGAGGAGATCAAATCCGCACTCCGGGCAGGCGCCCGGATCATCGGCGTCAACAACCGGAATTTAAAGACCTTTGAGGTGGATTTCTCCAACTCCATCCGCTTAAGGAACCTTGTGCCGGAAGGCGTACTCTTTATAGCGGAGAGCGGAGTAAAATCAGCGGAGGATATCCGGCTTCTCCATAACGCCGGGGTGGATGGCGTACTGATCGGTGAAACGCTGATGCGTTCCGGCAGCAAGAAGCTCATTCTTGATTCCTGGAAACAGGCGTGTGAGTAATGTAAGAAATGCAGAAGGAGTCTGAATGATGAAGATAAAGATTTGCGGCCTGACACGGCCGGAAGATATCGCGGCCGTAAATGAGTACCGGCCCGACTACATCGGTTTCGTCTTTGCGCCCAGCAGGCGGAACGTGAGCGAGATGAGGGCCGCCGGACTGAAAAAGCTCCTGTCGCCGGAAATCATGGCTGTTGGCGTATTTGTCAACAGTCCCATAGAAGACATTGTGCGGATCGCCAGCCGGGGAATTATCGACGCAGTCCAGCTCCATGGAGATATGGATGGCTTTGAGACAGCACGGTATGCAGAGAATTTAAAGAAGGCGCTGGCCGCGGCAGGGCTGGCCGCTTCCGTTCCCCTCATCCGGGCAGTGCGCGTAAAGGACAGAAACGATATCCAAAGGGCCGTAAGTTATCCGGCCGAATATCTGTTGTTTGATACCTTTGTCAAGGATCAGTACGGCGGAAGTGGGGTCCGTTTCGACTGGTCTTTAATTCCCCACATCGAAAAGCCGTGGTTTCTGGCCGGCGGACTCTCTGCCGCCACCATAAAAGAAGCATTGAAAACAGAGGCCTGCTGCCTCGACTTAAGCAGCGCAGCCGAAACCGGCGGACGGAAAGACCCGAAAAAAATCCAGGAAATCATACAAACAGTAAGGAGTGCTTAATCATGTCAAAAGGAAGATTTGGACAGCACGGAGGACAATTTATCCCCGAAACGCTGATGAATGCAGTAAATGAGCTGGAGACAGCCTATGAAAAATACATCCACGACGAGTCATTTCTCGCCGAACTCGATGAGTTAAACCGCACCTATACGGGAAGACCGTCTCTTCTCTACTATGCTGCAAAGATGACCGAAGATCTGGGCGGCGCAAAAATCTATTTAAAAAGAGAAGATCTAAACCACACCGGTTCCCACAAGATCAACAATGCGCTGGGGCAGACGCTCCTCGCTAAGAAAATGGGCAAGACCCGGGTCATCGCTGAAACCGGCGCAGGCCAGCACGGCGTTGCAACTGCTACCGCCGCAGCACTCTTAGGGCTGGAGTGTGAGGTCTACATGGGAAAAGAGGACACAGACCGTCAGGCCTTAAACGTGTTCCGCATGGAGCTTTTAGGCGCCAGGGTTCATCCCGTCACCAGCGGTACGCAGACCTTAAAGGATGCGGTCAATGAAACACTGCGCGAGTGGACGAACCGGGTGGAGGATACCCACTATGTACTGGGTTCCGTCATGGGCCCCCACCCGTTCCCCACGATCGTCCGCGATTTCCAGAGCATTATCGGCAGGGAAGTAAAATCCCAGCTTCTGGAGGCGGAAGGCAAACTTCCTGATATGCTGATCGCCTGTGTCGGCGGCGGCAGCAACGCCATGGGGATCTTCTATGATTTCATTGATGAACCGGGTGTGAAGCTGGTGGGATGTGAAGCCGCCGGGCACGGCATCGATACGGATAAGAATGCCGCTACCATTGCCACCGGAAGCCTGGGAATCTTCCATGGCATGAAATCCTATTTCTGTCAGGATGAATACGGCCAGATCGCTCCGGTCTACTCCATTTCCGCAGGGCTGGATTATCCGGGAATTGGGCCGGAACACGCTTCCCTGCACGACTCCGGCCGGGCTCAGTACGTTCCTGTCACCGATGCCGAAGCCGTAGACGCGTTCGAGTACTTATCCAGAATGGAGGGAATCATCCCGGCCATCGAAAGCGCCCACGCAGTGGCTTATGCCAGAAAAATCGCTCCGGCCATGGGGAAAGATCAGGTAATCGTCATCAATCTCTCCGGCCGCGGAGACAAGGACGTGGCTGCAATCGCCAGATATAAGGGGGTAGAAATCTATGAGTAGAGTAAGAGATGCATTTGCAGATGGAAAAGCATTTATCCCGTTTGTCACTGCCGGTGATCCGGAGCTTGCCGTCACGGAAGAGCTGATCGTCGCCATGGCAGAGGCAGGCGCAGCTTTAATTGAAATCGGAATCCCATTCTCTGATCCGGTAGCTGAGGGTATCGTCATACAGGAGGCAGACATACGGGCGCTGGCCTCCGGCACCACCACCGATAAGATTTTCGATATGGTAAAGCGGATCCGCGAAAAAACAGAGGTCCCGCTGGCATTTATGACGTATATCAATCCGATCTTTGTCTACGGAAGTGAGAAATTCATCCGCACGGCTGCTGAAACCGGCATCGACGCGTTGATTGTCCCGGATATGCCTTTTGAAGAGAAAGGCGAGCTCCTTCCCCTCTGCCGCCAGTACGGATTAGATCTGATTTCTCTCATCGCACCCACATCGAAAGAGAGAATCCACGCCATTGCGAAGGAGGCCGAAGGCTTCGTCTACTGTGTTTCCTCCATGGGCGTTACCGGAGTCAGAACAGAGATCACCACCAACATCGGAGAGATGGTTTCCTTAGTAAAAGAGGCACAGTCCATTCCCTGCGCCATTGGCTTCGGAATCTCCACACCGGAGCAGGCAAAAAAGATGAGCGAACACGCCGACGGCGTTATTGTGGGAAGCGCAATTGTCCGAATGGTGGCTAAATATGGAAAAGACTGCGTTGAACCGGTATGTCAGTACATCAGAGAAATGAAGGCGGCTATCTCTTAAAAAGAAGACACCTTTGCTGCTTCTCTTCAGCAAAAAAGAAAGCGGAACCCATGCGGCCCGCTTTCTTTTTTGGGGATGATCATTTCTGAACCTATGGGGAAGTTCACCCCTCCTGCCTCTGCTCCAAAAGAATCCCGGCAATCTCCAGATCCGTTCTTCCAGTCTCTTCCGCCAGCAGATACAGCACTTTTTTAACGTAACCTTCCTCCAGCCCCAGCATGTCCGCAATCGCTGACGGATTAAGTCCTTTACCTGCCATATTACGGATAATCGTTACTTGTTCCGCTGCACGGCCCTCTTCTCTCCCCGCCTTCATCGCACCCTCCCGTGCAATTGCCAGCTGCCTCTGCTCATCATATTCATATAGAATCAAATTGCACACCTCCGCTCTGTTCTTTTTCAGAATGTCCGCCAGGATCCCCTCTTCGATACAGGAATGAACAGCCTGCTTTACCGCCTCATCAAGAGCCATGCCTCTCTTCTCATTATTCCTTATCCGGCTTACAAACACCGCGTAGTCTTTCAGCCGCCTGCAGCGGTCCATCAGCTCTTTATTATGTCCATAATTAATATTAATCATGGTCGCTCTGCATTCGAGGCAGCCTTTTTCCTCCGGATTCTGACACAAAAATGCATCCGAAAGCCGAAGTTCGATCCGATCCGGTTCCTCTTTCGTCCCATTGTAAAAGACGATATACTGCGGCATCGGAAGACGGATCAGCTTTTCTCCATAGATGTCAAAGCCGTTTCTGTCAATGTATTCCCGGTAAGTGTCTGCAAAATAATTCAGACCGCGAACAGGCATATTAGGATTAAAGCTGCTCTGATGCTCATATAAATTAAGCACATCCGATACCAGAAAAGATATATCATTCTTCATTCCCAGATAAATCGCATCCGCGAGCGTGGTAATGATCAGATCATCCGGATTTGTATACTGTCTGCCGCTTACGGCGTTATACAAATCCAGCAGATCCTTTTTCTCCTGAAAGGCCAGTCGGAACAATCTGTCTTTATAGTTTCTGTTTAGTTTGATCTGCTGCATATTTCTACCTCCATTATAAATGGTTTTATCTGTAGTTGCAAGGAAAAGCACATTTTTATGTAAACTTATTTTTCACTATAGACAGACCTCCCCTCCGTAATTGCGGTTTTAATTGACTGAGAAATTGTGGCTGAAACGCCGTGATGATTCTTCATGGTGAATTCACATAAAGAAACGCCTGATATCCAGCCGCTGTGATACGGCCGAAACAGAAAACAGATCATTGCTTCACTCTTTTATTATAGCTCTAAAAAAATAAAAAACAAGACTCGGCTCCAGGCATCCAGGATAAACTTGTAAACTTACAAAATTATAAAAAGTTGCTTTCGTCAATAACTTTAGCCGGAATTTCGGTGTTTTCGTTTCGCCAGGGAGCCGGGGCCGGAGCGCTTCCCCCAGTTTCGGCGATTTTTGCAGGACGTCGGCAGCTCTTAGGTCGGAAGGGTGCAAAAACAAGGGGAAAAATCTGACCTCAAAGTCAGATTTTTAGAGGACCTGAATCGAGAAGTCCTTCAGGAGTTCTCGATGAATGTCATCGGTACCCTTGTTTTTGTATCCTTCCGGCCTTAGAGATGCCCCGGCCGAAACCATGAGCCGAAACTGGGGGAAGCGCTCCGGCCCCGGCTCCCTGGCGGAACGGAAACACCGAAATCTCTCTCAGCCTCATGAGGAACCACAATTCTTAATAATTTTGTAAGTTTACAAGTTTATCCTGCCAGGTATCATAGCTGCTTTTAGAAAATATTAAGAAAATTATGCTCTGTTTTTTCCTTTCAATCTGTTATTCTCATAATACAGACAAATGGAAAAACCGGGAAAGGGGGATTTACCATGAAGCGTACTGCACTCGTTACCATCCTTATGATATTCTGTCTCTCAATAACCGCCTGTGCTGCTGATCCGAATCATCCAACCAACGCCCAGTCCAGTATCTTTCATTCGCTGAACGTCACACATACGGACCGATCCATCATCGTGAAAGCGGATGCCTACGTCAACATCACCGACGCCGCATTTCTGACAATTGAAATTTCTGATGAGGAATCCGTTTCCCTCACCTACACATTGACAAAAAATACCGGGGATATTACACTCTCCTGCCGAACTCCGGAAGACGAGACGATTCTCCTTGCGGATACCGAAGACAAGACTTACGGAGAGGAAACAGTCACTTTGAAGCCGGGCACTACCACTTTTTTCCTTGCAGGTACGGACTCCTCCTTCAATGTATCTTTTTCAATCAAGGATATCGATATCTCAAAGGTTCAGGCGATTAACGGCAGTGCTCCGGAATTATAGGGAAAGATTAAGAGGAGAAAGAACCGTTTTATGTGGTCTTTCCCCTCTTTTCTTTTGACATCGAATGACCCAGCTGCTTTTTATAAACACTGTAGAGATAATGCCAGTCAGAATATCCCACCAGTTCTGCAATCTCATAGATTTTCATATCCGTGTTAATGTACAGGCTTCTGGCCTTCTCCACCCGGAGTCGGGTGATATAGTCGATGAAATTGACGCCCATAACCTCCTTAAATATTCGGCTGAAATAATTCCGGCTGATTCCCACCTGATCCGCCACCGTCTGAAGTGACAGATCCTTATCTCCCAGATGATCCCGGATATAATCCAGGGCAGCCCGCATCTCCTTTTTCAAACTGCCGGTATCCGGACCACCGGCATAGAATATCCCCGTTTCACTTTCCCTTCCATTGTCCGCAGCCTCCATGTATCCCTGACAGCAGTCAAACAGGCTGGCAGAGCTGCGGCTGATGCCGATGGAAAACTCCAGTCCGTAATACCTGCTCAAAAAGTCTGCCGCTGTCCGGATCAGCGCTTCCAGCCGTTCATAAAACTCCTGTCTTCCATCTTCCCGTGCCTCCCAGACAATCCACACGTACTCATCAAACTTATTGCACAGAAACTGGCAGTCCTTTTCGGAATCCAGCGCCTCGGACATGACATTGCAGACAGAAGCCCGAAGCAGTGAAACATCATTTTCGAAGATTTCCGCCATGCTTTTCCGGTACCGGATCAGCCGGAATACCACAACTGCATTTTTTCCCACCGGCTCCGGAAGTCCAAACGCGGCGGCCCGCTCTTCAAACCAGGTCCTTCCGATTCCAGCCGCGCTTATTAGATCCCGAAAAAACTGTTCTCTGTCTCTGGAAAGCCTCTTTCTGTCAGATTCCGCGATCCTGCTGCTGCTCTTTTCCCGCTGTTTCTGCAACGCCTTTTTGACCACCTCGATGATATCCGGCGGAAGCATGGCAGGCTTGAACAAATAGTCAAACGTGCCCAGCTTCATAGCCTGTCTCACAAGATCAAACTCATTATAGCTGCTCAGTATGATAACCTCCATAGAAAGCCCCCGCTTTCTTACCTCTGCCAGCAGTTCCAGGCCGTTCATACCAGGCATTTTGATATCCGTCATCAAAAGGTCAATCTCTTCCCTCTCTAAAATTCTCAGCGCCTCCAAGGCTCCTCTGGCACTGAAGACTTCTATACTGCTCCATTCGGCCCGAAGAATGTCTTCAATGGCTGTTCTGGAAAACATCTCGTCGTCAACAATTAAAATCTTCTCCATCTGCCTCCTCCGCCTTTTGGCAAACCGGTATTTCCACCGTCACTGCAGTTCCCTCTCCCGGCTTACTTTCCAGCTCCACACCGTAGTTGTCTCCATAGTTCAACCGGATTCTGTCCTGAATATTATGGAGCCCTACACCGGTAAGCTTATCGAAGCCCTCATACAGAAATCCCTGTCCATTATCCCGAATTTGAAACTGTACCCGGTCTCCTAAAAGCCTTCCGGTTATCAGGATCCGGTTATCAATATTATCCTCTCCAAAGCCATGCTGCATGGCATTTTCCACCACCGGCTGAAGCAGCATTTTTAAGATCAGGCAATTCTCCAGCTTCGGATCGATATCAAACTTTATATGAACACTGCTACAGCACCGCCCTTCCTGGATGCACACGTAGTTTTTGATAAATTTTATTTCCTCTGGGATGAAAACGGGCATATCGATCTTTTTGCAACTGTACTCTAACATATTGACCAGGGCCACTATCATCCGCGCGATCTCCTCATTCCCCGCCCGCACCGCCATCCACTTCACGGTATTTAAGGTATTATAGAGAAAATGGGAATTGATCTGGGAATTGAGAGCTGTCTGCTCCATGGTCAGCCGTTCTCTCTCTTTTACTATATTTTCATGCATCAGCTTATCCACCTCAGCCACCATGGTGTTAAAGCTTAAGGCCAGCTCAGATAAGTCTTTATCTTTCGGTGTCTCCACTTTTGTGGAAAAATCACCGCGGCTGACACGGCTCATGCTCCTTATTAAGCTGGTGACCGGTTTTACAATACCAGCTGACAGGCTTGAGGCGAGAAGAGCCGCGGACACCATACAGGCACCGACCACGGCCGCCCATACCTTACGGAACCGGTCCAGTTCCTGCTTAAGCATTCGTCCGCTGTTGATCTGAATAATCGAGAATCCGCTGTTTCCTACGCGGCGTTTCCGAATCGTACCGCTGTCTCTTCCATAGTCCAGATGAATGGAAAAGTTTCCGTCCTCCTCCACGCCTCCGTCGACTGCAGATAGAATCTGCGCCAGATTATACGCCCCCAGGGAAACGTCTGCCGCAGGAAGTCCCGCCATGGACTCCTTCGGCGCAAAGATTACCCGTCCTTCTTCATCCACGACAAACGCCATATCGCTGTCATCCATCTCCATACAGTCCATGGCCTCCCTGATCTTTTCATAGCTCAAATCAATCTGTACCAGCCCGATGACGCTGTTTCCCGTATATCGGTTTAAATACGTTACGATACTGACCACCAGAGGATCCGCTGCTCCGGGGTTCAAGTATTTGTAAGCGGCCGGATGCGTTGGTACGGTAATACTTTCGCCTGGCTGGTCTTCCCGAATCTTCGTCCAGTCATTTTCGGCATATTCACGTTTATTCCAGCCAGCATTGGACGAATAGGCGCCTCCGTCAAACGCCAGCAGATAGATGTGATCGATGGAATTATTGGCAATCCGGATGTTCGACAGCGTGCCGTTTATATTGCGCATCAGGTTTAAGCGCTCATAGGCATTCATCTCTGTATAGCCGGAAAACAGGTCGGAGGTAACAGAAAGTCCCAGAACCTGGTTCAGCACCACCTCACTCTGCTTGACGATATCCTGCATCTTCGCCTCCATCAGCCTCAAGGTGTTCTCCTGATACGTCCAGGTCTTATCCTGGTAGAAGTCCTTCACATTCCTGTAGTAAACTACCGCCAGTATCAGCCCCGGAATCAGCGACATCAGTACCATGGCAAGCGTAAATCTCACCTTCAGCGAACTCCTGTTTCCCTTCTCTCTCATCCTTATCCCCCGTTGTTAAAACCAAAATATCCTTTCGTTAGTACGATATTCCGAAAGCTCCATACAGAATACTTCCGGCTTCATCCTGTATTCCTTCTCTATTAATCCCTGAATCTTATCATAATCTCGTTCCCCGCCATATCTGTCCGATGTGGAGATTCCCACCAGTCTCCCCCTCTTCATCTCCAGAATACAGTTAAAATACAGCGTCCTGTTGTCCGTAATCCACAACAGATATACATGATCTCCATCTTTATCCCCCAAAAGCCGTCTCAACGATTCAAAATACCATCGCTCGCCCGTTTCCTTTCTCCGCACTGCAGTCATTCCAGCCGTATGCCCGAAGATACCATAGATTTTAGATATTGCCTCGTCAATATCGAGACGATACAGCTCCGCTTTCTGGCTTTCTGCGTAACACTGCCGCAGACCCTCCAGCGTATAAATCCTGATTTCCATAATATCATAAAAATCCCGAAAAATCCGCTCCGTATTTAATTCTTCTCCTTCCATATACTGGGAAAGATCGAGAAACGGGCAGCCAGCTTCACTCTCACACACTGCGGCTGTCCCCCTGCTGCACTTAACAGCCCGGTACAAACCGGAAGACAGCCTTCTGACATGCAGGACCTGTCCTTGCCCGGATAAAGGCTGAAGGATTTCTCCCAGATGAGTCCAGAGCTCCGGATCCAAATATTCCACTTTTAAACCACTGTCTATCATACATTCTCCTCCACATACAAAATAGCCACAGTATAAGCGGGGATCTGTACAGTTATGCCGTTTTTCTCCATGTTTATTTTCACAGGCCCCTGCAGCACTGAAAAGCGGCGCCTTTCCGCACTGGCATTCAACGCCCCCGCCGTCTGCAGCGGTGATTTCGAACCTCGCGGCAGTCGCCAAATGGATTCGCTAATGTGTTCATTTGGCTCGTCGCTAACGGAAATAAATGCCGTTTTCTCTTTTCCGGAAAGATTGGCTGTATAAAGCAGATGATCTCTGCTATTCTCTCTCCGGTGAACGGCCAGCTCGATCTCCGGATCCCCACAGCCGTATTCTCTGCTCCGCCTTAAATGCTCCCAGAAACCGGCACCGATCTCTCCCGGCTCTTTTGCAAACAGAATTCCGGAGTCCTCCCCCTCTTCCACCATGTGTTTCAGTATTTCACAGGCTTTTAAGGTTCTGTCGTACCTGGGAATGACTGGCCCCAGAATTACCTTCTTTCCCGGCATACCGGCAAAATCCGCCAGGCGCTTTTGCGTCTTCGCATCCATGATATCCCCCGATGCCGCCGCAATCACATCGTATTGGAGCCATCTGCCATAATCCAGATATTCATCAGAATAATCATAGATTTCATGTTCTTCGTCGAAGCGCTTCGCCAGTCCTTTTACCCATGCATCATCCCAGTAATTTAATTCCCTGTCCAGATAATATTCCGGTTCCCCCTCCGGCAGAAACAACGCCGCTGGAATATCCGGCCCCTTGATAAAACAATTTGACGAGAATGTATTACAATCCATCACGGAATGGAGAGCCTTCAGCCTCCCCATATCGTAATTTTTTAAAATCAGCACGCGGGGAGAGCGGTTAAAATGATATATTTCATGATCTTTCAACAGTCTCAGCAGATCCGAGAACATCTCGTAATACGGCTTCCTGATTCTTCCGTCGTTAGTCACAGGACAGCCAGTCCACCGGTCCCGCTCCGCCAGCATATAAAAATTCACCCCCTTTAAACCATTCATCACAGAATACAGGTATCCGAACCGCTCTTCCTCTGCGGTCAGAAGCATTTCCCGGTCAAACCAGGAGCCGGAACCAAATTCCGGCACGAACGGAAAACGGCTGCTGCCGGCCAGATACCGAATTCTCTCCTTCAGCATGGCCGCATCTCCCGGCTCCGGATAGGCATCGATCCCAGCCACCATAAGGCCTGGTATCTCCTCATCTCTCTGAACCGAGACAGGCGTATAGTTCTGATATGCGCAGTTATGGAAAATCGGTACCGGAAGCTCCAGGCGGTTTATGATGTCCACCAGCCGCCCCAGAGCAGCGAGAATCTGATACTCCTTAAATTCTACCCAGTCCAGATAATAGCAGAGCGACGAAAAATCGCCTTCTTCAAAGCCGCAGGGCGGTTCTGTTTCCTGAAATCCGCTGTAATTTCTGTGATACCTCTCGTTCATGGCCGCCACGGTACCGTATCGCTCCACCAGGAATTTATGATACTGTGCCTTCGAGCAGTCCGAGTAATCCATAATATACGGCCTGTCCCGGAAGAAGTTGCACGTCTCGTTATCCGCCTGGATCAGGCAGATACAGCCGCTGCCGCCGCAGTGCCGCTGCAGAATCGGCTTCAGTTTCTGAAAATAAATCTCTGTCTTCTCATACAGCTTGTCACTTGCATAGGAAGGAATAGGAAAGGGACCTGTGGCATAGGGATACAAAACCGTGGTTCCCCATGGATTTTTCGCCTGAATCTCCTCATCCATCAGAATCCACTCCGGATATCCGAAACCGGTCATCTCTGCGTTGATATGGGGCCCTGGGCGAACGATGACGGCCAGATTCATTTCCTCGCAGAGGGTTAAAAACAGGTCCAGATCTTTCTCTTCCTCAATCTCTCCAAAATCATACTTTCCTTCCTCATATTCATGAACCGACCACGGAATATACGTTTCCACGATCTCAAAACCCATGCCCCTGATCTGTGACAGAACAAGCCGCCAGTCCTTCTTCTTCGTCCTCCAGTAATGTATCGAGCCACTGTACAGAGGCCTTTCCACTCCGTTTATCCGGATTCCGTCATGTGTGAATTTCACCATGTTATTTCCTCCTCCGGCGCTTCCTTTCCGGACGCGCCTAACCCTTGACTGCTCCCGCTGTCATACCCGCTATCACCTGTTTCTGGAACAGCAGATACATAAAGACTACCGGAACGATCGAGATGACGAAACCGGCGCAGAGGAGACCGTACTGTGTCACGTAAGATCCCTTCAACGCGGAGATTGTCATGGAAAGTGTCTTTCTGGCAGGTGTTGAGATCAGCACCAGCCCCAGAAGCAGATCGTTCCAGCAGTTTAAAAATGTGATGGTAGCCACCGTGGCGATTCCCGGTTTCGCTACCGGAAACACAATGTGAAAGAAGATTCCCGCCCGACCGCACCCGTCGATCGTAGCCGCCTCATCCAGCTCCCTGGGGATCCCCTCCATGAACCCGTTCATAATAAACATGGCAAAAGAGATGTTCACCGCCGTGTATACGATCATCAGGCCGGACAGATGGTCGATCAGATGAAGCCTTTTAAAGATCAGTACGGACGGAATCAAAAGCGCATGCACCGGAATCATGATTCCCAGAGAAAAATACACGGACAGCAGTCTGCTCTTTGTAACCCTTGTGAGAATATAGCTGGCCATGGACGTAATTACGGTAAGCACCGCCAGCGTTATCAGGCAGACGAGAATACTGTTTACAAAACTCCGGCCGACTCTGGCTCCTTTCCACGCCTCCGCGTAGTTTGACCACACCGCCGTCTTCGGAAGACCGAAGGAATTGCTGTAAATCTCATTGTTATCCTTGAGCGAGGAAAAGACCACCCATATAAAAGGGTAAAGCGCTGCCACCGCCGATATGCTCATGATGGCATAGCACAAAACAGCGGTAACCCTATATTTCAGAGATCGTTTTAAAAATCGTTCCACAAGCCTCACCCCTTCTTTCTGTCTGCAAACCAGTTAAACAGTATGGTAACCGTTAAGGACACCGTCACAATGGTAATCGTCACCGCGCTTCCGAGGCCAAAATCAGAATTCACAAAGGCTGATTTATACATGAATACCCCCAGATATGCGGAGCGCACTCCCGGCCCGCCTCCGGTCATGATCCAGGAATGATCGAATGCCTTCAACGATCCGGTCAGACACAGGATGATGCAGATATTCATAAATCCGGTGATCTGCGGCAGGATGACGTGGAAGAATGACTGTAATTTCCCGGCTCCGTCGATCTGCGCGCTCTCGATTAAATCCTCCGGTACTGATTGAAGTGCTCCTAAAAATATGGTTACATAAAGGCCTATGTACTGCCATACCTGCGGCGCCATCACCGCATATAACAGTGTACGCGGGTTGGACAGCCAGTTCGTCGCAAATCTCCCCAGACCGACCGCAGTCAGGATTTTATTGAAAATACCGATTTCGCTGTTATAAAACAGGGAAAACATCAGACCGATGGCAACCGGTGCGATAACCACCGGAAGAAAATAGATGGTGCGGAAGATCTTCATCCCCTTCGTCCAGCTGTATAAGAGGTAAGCCAGAAGAATTCCTGCTCCGATCTGGATGATGAGAGAGATCACAGTAAGCTTTACCGTGTTGGAAAATGTGAGCCAGTAGTCGCTGTCCGCCGCAAGCTCCCTGTAATTGGCAAGTCCTGCAAAGACCTTCGCAGAAACGCCGTTCCAGGTCGTCAGGCTGTACCAGAATGTGAGAATCAGCGGCAGGAACAGAAAGACCGTGTAGATTAAAAATGCCGGTGCCAGGAACATCACAGTAACCGGCAGATTATGATATTTTTTCAAGTATTTTCTTTTCATGCGATCACCTTAAAACGGGGCCGTTCCTTTCGTCCCGGAACAGCCCCATTATTTCCCCGTTTACTTATTATTTTTGTCCAAAACCGCCTGTACTTTGTCAATCAGCTCCTGCGGCGTCAGCGCTTTGATAAAGAACTCGTCTAAGCTGGAATCCATCATATTAACGGCATCCTGATCGGGCATGGTTGTATAGTGGACGGAAATCAGCTTTTTATCCTGGGCATATTCCATCATTTTCTTAAAGATAAGCTTCTGGCTGTCCATGTCAATTTCAATATTCTTTGCCGGAATCATGCCGCTCTTCGTCAGTTCTGCGGATAATTCATCAGAAGCCAGGAAATCGCAGAGCTTCACCACGGCATCGTGCTTTGCCGCATCCTCAAAGGAAGCCTTATTAATTTCAAATCCGTATACCGTAAATCCTGTCATGATACCGGCCGGATCGATATCCGCGTCAGGGAGCATGGGCAAGGGTACGATCTCACTGGCTTCCTGAATCTCTTCCGGTATGGACTCAAACATCCATGGATACGTATAGGTCATAGCTGCCTTCCTGTCGGTATAAAGCTGAAGGCTCGCAGCCCATCCCCCATTTGCCACCGTATCCGCAGGAAACATCTTCTGATCGATCATATCCTTTATATTGTTCGCTACCTTAAGCGCATTCCCGGTATTGAAGGTCCTGGTCGCGGCCAGCTCCTCCAGCTCCTTTGCCGCCCCGTCATACTGGCCGTACAGTTCACTGAAAAAGAATTCAGATGGTGTTCCGCCGTTACTGCCGATCGCGATTGGGATTATGCCCTTTTCGTTAAAAGTCTTTGCTGTCTTTAAAAGCTCCTCATAAGTCTTTGGAATGTCCAGACCGTTCTCTTCAAACAGCTGTTTATTAGCCAGGAAAATCCCCCTGGTAGATTCAATCGGGATTCCGTAGGTCTTTCCGTCGGAAGCCGTATAATATCCGAAGGAGGTCGGTTCAAATCCGTCTCTCTTTACCTGATCCGACGCGTTAAAGTACTCTTCCACATCGAGCAGCAGTCCCGCTTCCACCATATCGGTCATCATCGCACCGCCCCAATAGGTAAACACATCCGGCAGATCACCGGAAGCTGTCTGTGTCTTAATCTTTGTCTTATAGTCTTCTGTGCTGTAAGTCTCCAGAGTAATATCCATCGTATCGGCATTCGCTTCCTGAAATTCCTGAAACTTCGGATAGAAATAGTGATACTTGGAGTCCCCCTCACCCCAGTTTGTTGCAAGAACCAGTGATACCTTCTTCTTTGGCGCGGCACTCTCTTTCCCCGCTTCCGAAGCCTGTTCCTTTCCTGTTTCTCCGGTCTGCGCCTCCTTTGTATCCTGAACCGCCGTCTCCTGGACCTTTGTTTCCTGAGTCTTTCCACCGCAGGCTGTTAGGCCCGCGCACATTGTTCCGGCAAGAATCAGGGCTGCCGCTTTACAGATACTTTTCCTCATAGTATAAGTCCTCCTCCTTATAGTAGCATCATTCTATTTGAACCTGCGCAGGTATTTCTGATGGTTTTATTATAGGGGAATAGAGGGCGGAAATAAATAGGAATAAATTATGGGAAATCTTATAAATTATTACACTATTTACATAAATAATATTATAGCCGCAGAAGAATCCCTGGCCGAATTTCTTCGAGCCAGGGATTCTTTCTCCATTATTGATCACAGCCTTCTCTCAGCAGGTTCCTCTTTCAGGCAAAACCAAATCGCAGATACAGTTCCTCCGGAGCATCGTTGAGCCTCATAAGCCGAACCATGCTCTGCTCCATTTTTCCCACTATTTCTTCCGATACAATCGGATGCTTCTGCCCCGGATCATTCCATAAATCAAACAGATAGTCTCCTTCCTCAATACACCGGATCGCCTTATCCGCATCAATCTGCATAACAGGACAATTTTTTGTAAAGGAAAAGGCTTCATGACGTTCCATAGATTCTAATTCCCTCGGAGAAAAGAAGTCCATCATATGTGTTGGCATTAATGTATACTCATGAAGGGGAATCTCTAAATTTCTCGGAGCCCTCATATATACGTACCTTCCATCTGTACAGCATATATGCGCCCCAAATATACCAAACAATCCGCATGAACGGCTGCCTTTATCTTCCCCTATAATCTGCGCTATATCCTGCCCCTGCATATCTTCGGCAGGATCGATACCGAAAAACTTCAGAATCGTAACCGGCAGATCTATGGTCTGCACAAGCGCTGTCCTGCTCGTTCCGGCAGATTCAGGGAATCTTGGATCCCAGATGAACAGCGGCGTATGGACAATCTCATCGTAGCACAGCATATAGTTCTTCGCCCAATACCCGTGTTCTCCCAGCATGTATCCATGATCGGTATTGACGATAACCATCGTGTCTTCCCACAGATTCTTTTCATCCATGTAATCCAGCAGACGGCCTAACTGCTCATCACACATTGTCAGATCAGCAAAATAAGAGTAACGTACCTCCTCGATTTCATCAGGAGCTTCCGTGACCGGTCCATAATCCGGCCACTCATACTTTTTCCCTTTTACCTTCCCGGGATACATCTCTTTAAACTCCCTGCCCGCCATAAAAGGCTCATGGGGTGAAAACGACTCTATCTGTAAAAAGAAAGAATCCTTCCCTTCATTTTCTCTCAAAAATCCAAGGCCCTGGTCGAAGGTCTTCACCAATGGGTACTGGTCTTTTTCGGTCACTCTTGTCCGGTTCGCCAGGTTCTGCCTGTACAGTTCGCTGCGCAGTCCTTCTGTAAATACGGCAAAATTCGGGTCCGTATCCTCTGCGCCTCCAACCACAGGGGCCCAGGGATCGCCCTCCTGTCCCCGTATATTTTCCCATGTGGTATACTGAGTGTGATACGTTGCACCTCCGCATTCCCAATAATGGCCGTGATCGCTGACCAGATGGCTGTGGATCCCATGCTCCCGCAGAATTCCCGGCATGGAATCATCAAAAGGCTCCAGAGGTCCCCAGGACCGGTGCAAAAAATTATACCGTCCCGTGTGCAGCTCTCTCCTTGCGGGAATACAGGGCAGACTTCCGGCGTAGCTGTTCTCAAACCGCACGGTTTTCTGTGCCAATCTGAGGAAATTCGGAGTGATTGTCTCCCGACAGCCATACGGTTCAAGAAATCTGCGGTTTAAGGAATCAAACATGATCATAATTGCTTTCATACCAGTTCCCCCTTTCAGTCCCCTCGAAAAGGACGAATTACCGGTCTCTTCTCCCCTGCCCGTTCCATACAAAACAGGAGCTTCTCACGCAGCATTCTCCTTGTCGTTTCACAGTCAGGGTCTCCCGCCAGATTGCATTGTTCAGCCGGATCGTGTTCTAAATCAAACAGGTACTGTTCATAATAGACATCTGCACCCGGGCAGTTCCAGCCATCCGCATCTGCAGCGATTGAGTATTTCCACCGATCTGTCCGGATTGCTCTGCCGACCCCGCTTTCACTGATCTGTATAAACACACAGTCCTCCCAGCCTTCCGATGTTCCATCGGCAAGGGACTTCAGCGAATTTCCCTGAAAATCCTCCGGTTTTTCGATCCCTGCACAGTCCAGCAGCGTCACCGGTAAATCAATCAGGCTAACCAGTTCTGAAATTGTTTTTCCGCCTTTAAATGGTCCGCCCACTGCAAGCAGCGGAATATGGATGCTCGCCTCATGGCAGGAGCGCTTATACTCGCTGTTCCTTGTGCAAAAATGGCAGCCATGGTCCGATGTGTAAAACAGGATCGTATTCTCCCACAATCCCCTCGCCTTCAGCGTTTCGACCAGCCGTCCGACATTTTCATCCAGGCTGTGGCACTGCCCTAAATAGTCCGGATAATGTTCCTTCCAATCCCCCCTGTACACAGGAATGTCAGCCGGCAGCTCATAGCCGGTAAACTTCTCACGTGCGCCATCCGGCGCCTCAAAACGGCCATGATCATTCTGGTGATGAGGCTCGATTTGAGAAATAAACAGAAAAAATGGTTTCTCCCCGTCATACTGGTGGAGGTAATGTATCGCATAGTTGTTTATTGCATCCGCACGGTAACCGATAAACTCGCATTTTTTTCCTTCATCATCAAACACATATCCATCGTATCCATGGGAGGTCGCCTCTAAAACATCGGCCGCCATCCAATAATCCCGATACCCGCCCCTGCGTTCCGGCGGAATCGCCCTGGTCTCGTAGTTTTCTTCATCAAACGGAGCCGTATAACTGCTTCTGTTTGAGGCCAGATGCCATTTGCCGACGTAAGCCGTCTCATAACCGGATTCATTAAAATAATCTGCCAGGGTCTTTATATTCTGCGGCAGGGCCAGCGCATTTCTATGGCAGTTCACCTGGGTCGCATATTTTCCGCTCTGCAGGCAGGCCCGTGCAGGCCCGCAAACCGGCTGACAGGTAAATGCATTCTCAAATATAACGCCTTCCTTTGCAAGACTGTCAAGGTTAGGGGTTACATTCAGATGCTGGCCATAGCAGCCTAAGGTATCCCAACGCTGCTGATCTGAAAAATAAACAATAATATTAGGTCTTTCCACTGCAGTTCTCCTCTCTGCCGTCTACTTTAATCCAGTAGAAACGACTCCCTGTACAAAATACTTCTGGGCGCATAAAAATAACAGAATCATCGGGAGAGAAATTAACGTTGCCGCAGCCATCATAGGTCCCCAGCGCACGGTACTTTCATCTCTGAACATCGTAAGCGCCAGCTGTACAGTCCTCATGTTCACTGAATTTGTCATGACCAGAGGCCATAAATAATCATTCCAGACTGCTGACCCTTTTAACAGTGCCAAGGTCGCAAGAATAACCTTTGAATTGGGGAGATAGATATAAAAGTATGTCTTCCACTTGCCCGCCCCGTCCAGCATGGCTGCTTCATCCAGTGATTTTGGAAAATTCTCGTAAAACTGCTTTGACAAAAAGACACCAAAGGAGCCGGATACCAGGGGAATAATTACGCCGGGAAAGGTGTTCATCAGACCTGAACCGCCAAATCCCAGAATATCATTTCCGCCTATCATCGGAAATCTTGCCATAATCAGAAACGTTGGCAGCATCGTCACCTGAGGCGGCATCATAAGACCAACCAGCAACAGCGTAAAAAGCACCTTTGACCCTTTAAAATGCAGTCTGGCAAACGCATATCCCGCAATGGAATTAAACAGCAGCGAAAATACGATGCTGACCAGAGTAATGATTAAAGAATTTCTAAAATAGATCAGCCAGTTTCCGGTAGACATGGCAGTTTTATAATTATCAAAATTAAGAGAATCCGGAAGGAAATGGAACACCGCCGAATTAATCTCTCCGGTCGTCTTAAACGACGTCAAAATCATCACAATAATCGGAAGCAGAATAATCGCAGAAACAACCGTCATGCAAACGATCCAGATGATATGATTTCTTTTTTTCTTTTTCATGTTTGTTCCTCCTAAGATACATCCACATCCTGACCTTTATTGCCAAATTTAAAGACCATCATTGTAACGAATAAAGAAAACACCAGCAGCAGCACCGCCATAGCACTTGCGTACCCCATCTTGAATTCCAGAAATCCTCTCCTGTAAATTTGGTGGACAATCGTAGTCGTTCTATTTAAGGGTCCTCCGTTTGTCATAATATTAACCTGTTCAAACACGGCAAAACTGTTTACGATTCCTGTTACAAGCAGGAAAAAGGTAGTGGGGTACAGCATTGGCCATGTGATATAGAGAAATTTATAAAAAGCACCTGCGCCATCCAGCTCTGCAGCTTCATATAAAGATTGCGGGATTCCGGTCAGGCCTCCCAGGAAGATGACCATCGAATATCCGCAGTTTTTCCAGATTCCTATTATAATGATACACAGCATTGCCTGATTCGGATTAATAAGCCACTGCTGGGCCGGTATACCGATCAGTCTTAAAAAACTGTTGAGGATTCCAAAATTGGGATTATACAGCCACAGCCACACCATAGACACACATACCATGGACATAATGTTTGGCATGTAAAGGGCCGTGCGGAAAAAAGGGACGGCTCTGGACTCCCGATAAAGCAGTACTGCTAATAAGAGCCCCAATGCCATTTGTATTGTCAGGGTTACTACCGTATACAGCAGCGTATTTCCAACAGATGTAAGAAATTCCGAATCATGAAACAGCTTCATATAATTTTTCAATCCTAAAAATTCGGGAATCTGGTACATGTTAAAATCGGTCAAACTATAATATAATACCATTCCGATTGGTATCAGAATAAATATGGTAAAAATCAGGTAAGCAGGCAGAATCATAATATATGCCTCTTTATCGCTGTGCGTTTTACTTCGTACTTTCTTTCCGGCCATCTTTCCTCTCTCCTCATTTCTATTTGATACAGGCCACGGCTGCCTCTCGAAAACCGCCTCTCCAGCCCGCTGTACGCGCGAATAAATAATGCGGTCTATTTATACCAAACAGACCGCATTGCCACAGTTATTGATTATCAATTTCCTCCTGTACCTTTTCTGCAGCTGCGTTTAACGCGTCCTGGGGAGATGACTGCCCATAGAATACCTGTTCCATCGCATCGTCTACATAGGTAAATACGCTGTTAAAGTACGGAACTTTGGGCGATCCTTTCCCTATTTCAATCGCTTCCATAATCATTGGGCCGTTCACCGGATTCTTTTTCAAGTAAGCCTCCTCCAAAGAAGCTCTTACCGGAGCTGTTTTCGCCGTATCCATCCAGATCTGCATGGACTCCTTGCTGCTCATGTATTCGATCAGTTTCCAGGCCGCCTCTTTATGTTTTGAGTTCGCATTCATAAACATAAAATGCATCCCACAGAAGGTACCGCTGTTTACTTTGGAAAACATTGGAACCAGTTTAATTTTTCCTTCTAAATCCCCGGTATTGATATTATTAAACTCATTTTCAGAAACTACTGTCATGGCCGCGGTTCCATTATAAAATGGATTCTGGTCCTGCTGGGTGTTATTCCAGTCTACCAGTCCTGCCTCCTTTAACTGTCTTAAGAAATCCATGGCTTCAACTGCCTCCGGCTTATTAAACAGGATTTCATTACTTGCCTCATCCACAAGATTGCCCAGGCCATTCTGAACAAGGAATATTTCCAGGTATTGATTAATATTTCTTCCGCTGGTGGGAACTCCAAAACCACACTGTATTACATTGCCGGAATCATCTTTTACCACAAGTTTCTTATGGGCTTCCAGAAGTTCATCCCAATTTGAAGGCGGTGAATCAGGATCGAGCCCGGCCTTTTCAAATAATTCTGTATTGATAACAAACATTCTTGCATCCGGAGTGTATGGAACACCATAAAGTTTGCCGCCAATACTTCCGGCTTCTTTTACGCTGTCATACATATCATCCATACCTTCCCATCCTTCTGTATACGGGTCAAGGCATTCATACTGTCCCATAGGAACTCTTGCACCAATGGATGCCAGAGAGTAATGGATTACGTCTGGAGCAGTTCCGGAAGCAAAGCCGGTATTCAGCTTCGTCTCAAAATCATCTCCCCAGGGAGCTTCCTGATACTCTACCGTATAATTCGGATACTTTGCTTCAAAGCCTTCAATCATCTGAGTAAACGCATCCTTCTTATAATCCTCTGTTCCTGCCCTGAGAAAAACCAGTTTTACATTTTCATCACCGGTATCCTTTCCCGCATCAGAAACCAGATCTTCATTACCACTGCCGCAGGCAGCCAAAGACAGCACCATACAACCTGCTGCTACTGTACTTAAAACAGCTTTCAAATTTCTTTTCATTACTTACCTCTCCTTTTGTTTATGGTTGTTGTACTCCAGGAACTTGATAACTATATTATACTGTTTCCCAGTTCTTTTACTATGTACTATGTATATTTATTTCTGGTTTTTATTTATTATTTTGTATTATTTTTATAATACATTTTGTTTTTCTCTGGAAAACGTTCGTTAATTTTAAAATTATTTTGTTTTTTTTGTAATTTATTTGGTATTTTTGTCTTATCAGTTTGTTGCTAAAAGAGAAAATCTCATCTGCTGATTTTACTGTAAATAAAAGACGCATCAGTTCTCATTGCTGATGCGTCTGAATTCGATCGGGGTAAAACCGGTATATTTTTTAAATACTTTACTAAAGTAGGCGGAATCCGGTATCCCTATCTGGCAGCATATATCCTGGATATTATGGTTGCTGCTCTCCAGAAGAATTTTTGCTTTTTCCATTCGAAATTCTAATAAATAAGCATTAATATTTCTGCCTGTTTCTTTTTTAAACAGATGAGAAATATAACTCCGGTTCATATGGACATGATTGGCCAGTTCATCAAGGGTAACAGGTTCCGCGTATCGCGCTTCCATATACTGCATAATCTTAAAAACAGAATCACTGTATTTCTTTTGTTTTCCGATTAACAGCCTGATGATCTCTTCCGCCTGTATCAAAACCATATTTTCAAGCTGGTCAATATCCGTACAATTCGTCACTTCGATAATCTTGTCGATCGAAAATGATCTCCTGTCTGCTTCTTCCAGACAGCTCCAGTACAGATTCAGTAAACTGTTTAAAAACAGCCTTTTCATACCGGCAGGCTCTGGCTCCGACTTTCTGGCGTAATCGAATATTTGATTCATCTCTTCCAGGATAAGATTCCACTTACGGCTGTTTATCAATAATTCAAGTTTTTCAAACATCTCTTCCAGGAGCGCCTCTAAACGGCCAATCCGTTTTTTCATAGTTTCATAATTGAGGCCGCCAATGTGTTGATAAAACAGCTGATATGCCAGGGTATCCCGCGAATGGTCATACAATCCCTCCAGCTCGTCTACCGTTTTACCGGCATCGGAACTGCCGATATACATATTAATCCCTCCAAAGGAGGCGATTGTCTCATATAGATTCTCCGTGAATTTTTGGAGATCGCCGTCGATCATTTCCGCAAGGACGACCGTCTCCCGTTCATTCACAGACAGACAATACTGCACCCGTTTCTCATCCGGAAAAGCAATTGGCAGGATTTCCTTCAGTTGATCCGGGTTCGATATTCTATCGGTATCGCGAATCAGGAATACCGCATACTTTCCCCTGATCCCGCAGCAGTTATTCCAAACCTGTCTCACGGCATCTCTGGAGATATAGTCCGGTTCTTTCAAATACTGCAGCAAAACTTTTTCCAGCTCTTCCTCTGGAGAGGATTGCTTTTGCTCAGCCTTCCCGTTATTTTTTATTCTTTCCTTTGCAGTCTGCAGACACGTTTCCAGCTCATCCTTCGTAATCTCCGACTTTAGCAGGAACTCACTTACCCCCAGTTTCAGACAGTCCCTTGCATAGGAAAAATCATCATAAGCACTTAAAACAACCGTATAAGGCAAAACATGATTCTGATTCAGCTTCTTAAGCAATTCCATCCCATCCATAACCGGCATACGGATATCAGTAAACAGCACATCAACCGAACCATTCAGGCAGCAGTTCAATACCTGCATTCCATTTATACAGGAAGCAATCACATGATTTTCCGGCGACAGTGCTTCAATATTCTTTTTCATCCATTTCAAAATAATCTCTTCATCATCTGCGATTACGATGTTCAACTGTTTACCCCCTCCATTTGAATCACAGGTATATTCATTCGAAAGGTAACGCCTCCTGATGAATTTACCTCTACACTCAGTCCATATTGACTGCCGAAGTTCCGTAAAATCCTCATTTGTATATTGGAAAGCCCGATTCCATTCAGTTGGTCTCCTGCTTTTACAGTCTGCTGATTATGTATACTGTTGTTTATCTTCTCCAAATCTACTCCCACACCATCGTCTTCCACTTCAATGATGACGCTTTCCTTTATTCGATATGCGCATATGACGATATGTCCCATGTCATCCTTCATATTAAAACCGTGTGAGATACTGTTTTCAACCAGAGGCTGGATTACGTTCTTCAGAATTCCCAGTTCCATCACATCTTCTGCAGCAAGAATTTTCCACTGGAATTTATCGCGATAACGGAGTTTCATTAATTCCAGGTAATCCTCCACCATGGCAAGCTCTTCCCTGATGGGAATGATCTTCTGTGAATTCACAAAAGATTTTCTCAGTAATTTTGAAAAAGCCAGCAGCGCTCTGTCCGCTTCATTATACTCTTCCATCTGAATCATGAAGCGGATTGTAACCAGTGTATTGTGAAAGAAATGAGGATTAATCTGTGCCTGCAATGCCTGAATTTCCAGGGCATGCTTTTCTTCCTCCTCCTTTTCCAACTGCTTCATAAGATTTTCAATATGGTCCAGCATATAATTAAAATTGTGGCAGATTTCATGGAACTCTACTTCATAGTCCTCCTGAATCCTTGTCTTCAAATCCCCATTCGATACCTCCAGAATATTTTTGTTTAGTTTTTCCATCCTTCTTGAAATAAAGCTGCAGTTGTAAAAAACGATTATCACCAGGACGCTGAACATTGCCGCTCCCAATACAAGAAACAGAATCACATAGAAGGAGGACCAGCCATGCTGATACGGTTCATAAGAAATCAGCTTCCAGCCAACCCCTTCAATACTGGCAAAACGTATGTGACAGTATTGCTTCTTTACATTACCCAGAAAAAAACCTTTTGAATAATTTGCGATCTGATCATAGTATGAATTGTTCTCTACTTCATACCCATACATTTGAGGATCAGAAGAAAAGATAATCTTTCTGTACTGATCGATGACCATGGTATTTACATCGGAATCCTCGTCACTGAGAATAACATTTCCCCAGATATCCCGGGAGATGGCGACAATCATGATGCCGACATTTCTGCCGCTGTTTAAATTACGCATCTTTTGAACGGCAAACAGCGTATCTTCCCGAAATAATTTTTGCAGTGCAGGACTCCTGTACTTTGGAAGGAAATAGACGGAATCATCCTTTTCCATGGCTTCCTGATACCAGCTCTCCTGATCCAGCATTTTGAGTGTAATCATATCCTGGGTAAAGTTTAGAGACGATTGAAAAAAGTTCATTCCATTTTCGCAGAGCAGCATCACCTGATACTGTCTGTCGGGAAACAGCTCTGTTAATTCCAGCATCTTGCTCTGTATACTGTCCTGCGCACTGATATACTCATAGCCGGTCAGTTTATTTTTCTTCGAGATCAACCGGTTAATATTCTGGTCCAAGTACATCCCTACAGAAATTTTAATGATCTCTGTATTTCGATTTGCAATATTACTGCATTTCTCCTCCAGAAGACTCAATTTACTGTTATTCAATTTATAATTGCTGTCTTCAAACACGTAACTCATAAGAATACAAAACAGTACGAACAATGGAAAAACAAATATCAGATCTAAAAAAATGACTTTTTTTCTAATACTGTTAAAATGCGGCAATTGTTTCATAATCTCATGCCCCTTCTGTAAAATATATGGTATAATCATAAAAATGGATTATTGCCTCTGTGTTTCATTATACAGGATTTTTGTGGGAAATGGTAGCATCCGCTTATATGGCATTATGAAAGATAACTTATTGATCCGGTATCCGGAAAAAGGGAGGGTCCAAATGGCAGAAAAACAGGGAGTTTCCGATTTATACAAAAAGAACGCCGAAAAGGCAGGAAAGGATAAGCGGCTTCGCGACGCAGTCTCCCTCTTCTTCATCCTTTTCGGAAGTGTTATCGTAGCAGTGAATCTCAACACCTTCGTGGAACAGGGGAAACTGGTTCCGGGCGGTTTTTCCGGACTCGCCAAGCTGATTCAGAGGGTGGGGCTGGCCTTTTTTGGCGTGAAGATCTCCTTCACCTTCTTGAACGTGGTTTTCAACGCCATCCCTGCCGTCTTTGCCTACCGCATTGTTGGGAAAAAATTTACGATTTTATCCTGTGTGAGCCTCTTAACCGTATCCATTCTGGTTGACCAGCTGCCCGTGATCCCTATCACCGGAGACCTTCTTCTCATCTCCGTATTCGGCGGGATCATCAACGGTCTGGGCATGAGCCTTATCTTAAACAACCGGGCCAGCGGAGGCGGAACGGATTTCATCGCCATGTCCCTGTCGGCCAAATATAAGATTTCCACCTTCAACTACATGCTGCTGTTCAGTGCTGTTATCATCCTCATTTCCGGAGCCATCTTCGGCATGGACATCGCACTGTACTCCATCATCTATCAGTTCTGCAACACGCAGGTGATCAACACACTTTATAAAAAATACAAGAAAAAGACGCTGCTCATCGTCACGGACAATCCGGCGGCTGTGTCGGCCGATTTAATGGAGCTGACCAACCACAGCAGCACCATCCTGAAGGGATTCGGTTCCTACTCGGCCAACAAAAAGTATCTTCTTTATACAGTCCTCTCCGACAGCGACGTAAAAAAGATGAAAAAGCGCATCCGCGAGCAGTACCCCGACACCTTCGTCAACGTCATAAACTCCAGCGATGTCGTGGGCAATTTCTACATACAGCCGCTGGAATAAAAACAGATGGTTTTTCGCTTGACATCCCCCATAAAATCCAGTAGAATAAACGGAAGATGAGGGAGTAATCAGCACGCCTCCCACGGGTCAGGGATGAGGGAAGTCCCCTCACATTCGTTGGAATGCGGTGTGCAGCAGGGTCAACATACTGATAGCGTTCGTCTATCTGGTCCTGCTTGACTTGCTTTTACGCAAAAAAGATGAGACTTATCTGCGGGCTTTTTGCCGCCTGCAGATAAGTCTTTTTTTGTTCCCCGCATCATATACTAATTAAGCTTATACGCAGGAGGAATATCACATGTCATTAATTGAGCTGTTCATCATCGCGGTGGGCCTTTCTATGGACGCCTTCGCTGTTTCAATCTGCAAGGGGCTTTCCATGCAGAAGATGAGCTGGAAAAATGCAGTCATTGTCGGACTCTATTTCGGAGGCTTTCAGGCGGGTATGCCGCTTATTGGTTACATACTGGGATCCCAGTTTAAAAATGCCATCACGTCCATCGACCACTGGATCGCATTTATTCTTCTGGGCATCATCGGATTTAATATGATTCGCGAGTCTCTGAATCAGGAAGAGGAATGCGTGGACTGCTCCGTATCACCGGGCAATATGATCCTGCTTGCCATCGCAACCAGCATCGACGCCCTGGCCGTCGGCGTCACCTTCGCCTTCCTTCAGGTACGCATCGTCCCGGCTGTCTCCTTTATCGGCTCCACCACCTTCATCCTCTCCATCATCGGTGTCAAGGTCGGCAATGTCTTCGGTACAAAATACAAGTCCAAGGCAGAATTCGCAGGAGGGTTAATCCTGGTGATTATGGGAGTGAAAATACTTCTGGAGCATACGTTGGGAATTTAGGGCTCCCTGATCAGCATGACTGCACCATATGGAGCAAGGCGGATTCCTGCCGCACTCCGCAGGAGCCCATCATTGGCGATCAGGGTTTTGTATTCCGTCAGTTCTTCTTCCGAAAGCTTTATATCCGCCGCCTCTATGAACTGGCATGTGTCGGTGAAATTGGTCAGTACGATCAGCGTTTCGCCGCCGTATATCCTTTTGTAGGCAAATACCGCCTCGTGATCTTCCAGAATCGGTTCATAACCGCCTTCGCTGATGACATCATACTCTTTCCTTAAACGAATCAGTTTCTGATAATAATAGAAAATGGAATCACTGTCCTCCAGGCATTCCTCTGCATTGATTGTTGTATGGTTCCGGTTGACTTCGATCCAGGGCACAGCGCTGGTAAAGCCGGCATTTACACCATCACTCCACTGCATGGGGGTACGGCTGTTGTCTCTGGAACGCTGTCGCAGAATCTCGCAGACCTCGGCTTCGTCTATACCGCTCTCCTTCAAAATATCGAAATAATGCAGGCTTTCCACATCACGGTACTGGCTGGCGGAGGTAAAACCGGCATTGGTCATGCCGAGTTCCTCCCCCTGATAAATATACGGCGTCCCTCTCATGCCGTGAATAGCCGTTGCCAGCATCTTGGCCGACTGTTTCCGGTATTTCGTATCATCTCCAAACCGCGATACGGCCCTCGGCTGGTCATGGTTACACCAGAATACGGCATTCCAGCCGCCGCCTTCTGCCATACCGCTCTGCCAGGTGTGAAATATCTTTTTCAGGCCCATGAAATCGCAGGGCATCAGTGACCATTTGTCCCCATTTTTATAGTCCACCTTCAGGTGGTGGAAATTAAAGCACATCTTGAGCTGCCGCTCCTGCGGGTTTGTATACTGAATACAATGATGGATTGTGGTGGAAGACATCTCCCCAACGGTGATGATATCATCCTCATACAGGCCGGTCTCCTTTACCATCTCCTTCAAATACTCATGGACCCTGGGGCCGTCTGTATAAAATCTGCGGCCGTCTCCCTCATCGTCGTCCTCAAAATACGCAGGCTTGGAGATCAGATTGATCACATCAAACCGAAAACCGCGGATTCCCTTTTTCTTCCAGTAAAGGAGCACTCTGCGGATTTCCTCCCGAACCTTGGGATTCTCCCAGTTTAAATCCGCCTGCGTCCGGTCAAATAAGTGAAGGTAATACTGTCCCAGCTCCTCCACATACTCCCAGGCACTGCCGCCGAACTTGGACTGCCAGTTGGTAGGGGGGACCCCCTTTTTCCCTTTCCGGAAAATGTAGTAATCCTGGTACTCCTTCTCTCCCTTAAGAGCCCGCGCAAACCACTGGTGATGGGTGGAAGTATGGTTAAACACCATGTCAAACATCAGGCCCATTCCCCTGTCGGCCGCCTCTTTGATGAGGCGGTCTAAATCCTCCATGGTGCCGAACAGCGGGTCAATGTGGTAGTAGTCTGCAATATCATATCCGTTGTCATTCTGCGGTGATACGAAGAAGGGGGTGAGCCACAGATAATCAACTCCAAGCTTCTTCAAATAGTCCAGCTTCTCCGTCACTCCGTTTAAGTCACCGACTCCGTTTCCGGTCGTATCCCGGAAGGACTTTGGATAAATCTGATATACACACGATTTTTTGAAGTCTTTCATATTCTCCTCCAGCATCTTACCGAACGTCTTTTTTCTTTCCAATGACAACCGTCAGCATAAACGGAACCACAATGGTAATAAGCATGCAGACCGCAAATCTTCCCATGTACTGCGGCTGAATCGACAAAATTCCTGGAATTCCGCCCACACCGATGGAATTGGCCATCACGTTGCTTCCCACGGATACCGTCGCCGCAATGGCGGAACCGATCATGGCGGAGATAAACGGAAATCCCCTCTTTAAGTTGACACCGAAGATTGCCGGTTCCGTCACGCCCAGATAGCAGGAGATGCAGGCCGGAATGGAAATCTGCTTTGCCTCCTCATTATGCTTCTGCAAATAGATCATACCCAGTACTGCGGATCCCTGTGCGATATTGGATAAAGCGATCATCGGCCACAGCATCGTGCCGCCAAATTCCGCCATCAGCTGCAAATCGATGGCATTGGTCATGTGATGAAGGCCGGTGATCACAAGCGGTGCGTAGATAAAACCGAATACGGTTGCAAATAACCAGCGGAAGCTTGAGGTAAGTCCCGCGTAAACCACCCTGGATACCCAGGAGCCCACAGCCCAGCCCACAGGTCCCAAAACTGCGTGAGCCGCGATCACAGCCAGAACCAGAGATAAGAACGGCACCACGATCATGGAAATCGCCTGAGGCGTAATCTTCTTGAAAAATTTCTCTAAATAAACCAGGACGAATCCGGCCAGTATCGCCGGTATCACCTGCGCCTGATAGCCAACCATCTGCATGGTAAAGAATCCAAAATCCCAGACCGGAACCTCTACGCCGGGTGCCATGGCATACGCATTTAACAGCTGCGGGGAAACCAGGGTCAGACCGAGAACAATTCCCAGAATCTGAGTCGTTCCCATCTTCTTCGTCACAGACCATGTGATACCCACCGGCAGGAAATGGAAGATCGCCTCACCGATCAGCCAGAGAAAGCTGTGTACTCCCGCCCAGAACTGGGACACCTCAATCAGCGTCTCTGTCCCGCCGTTCATAAACCGAATCTCTCCGATGATATTCCGGAATCCCAGAATCAGACCGCCGACGATGATGGCAGGAATAAGGGGTGCGAAAATCTCCGCGATATTGGCTACCGCCTTCTGAACCGGATTCATGTTTCCTTTTGCTTCCTGCTTTACTTCCTCCTTGGAAACTCCTTCGATACCGGATACAGAGGTAAACTCATTGTAAAACACGGAAACATCATTTCCAATAATCACCTGAAACTGTCCTGCCTGTGTAAAAGTCCCCTTTACGCTCTTAAGCGCTTCGATCTTTGCCACATCAGCCTTCTCCGGGTCGGCCAGAACAAAACGCATTCTCGTCATACAGTGTGTCACTGCCGTAATATTCTGTTTCCCGCCGACATAGTCCAGAAGCTTCTTTGCGTCATCCGAATACTTCCCCATAACCATTCTCCTTTTCATACACGTTTTTTATTTTTCTCTTCTTGTATGTTTATCTTGTGGATTTAATATAATATATACGTATATGTTTGTCAACATGTTTGGAAAAATAAAAACAAAAAATCCCGATTCCCAGTAAAATTCATTTCTTATCTGCTGGTTTTCGGGATTTTGTCATTCTTGTACGTATACCATGGTTTGTTTCACGATCCGGCACTCACACAGGCGCCGCGGCATGCTCCACCTACAGCTTCCGCCTCGCAAAGTCCACAAACTTAAACTTGTCCGGGCGATGGCGGGACTCTGTAAACTGGAACAGTGTGGAATCTTCCAGATACGTATAGCTCTTCACCACAACGATCATGTCATAATTCTTCATATCCAGAAGGCAGCGGTCCTCATCTCCCGCCATCTGTACCGTGATCTCTTTCATGGCGAAACCGATCTTTAAGCCCACCTCATGCTCCAGATACTCATAGACAGAATCCTGAGCCGCCCGGAGCGGAAGATTTTCCACTACTTTTCTGGAGAAAAAATCCTTATCGATAATAATCTTTTCCCCTTCTATTTCCCTGACCCGTTCCAGAACAAACGCCTCATCCTCCGGGCCGATCTGTAAGGCCTCCATCAGCTTCGGGTCATTTTTAACAATCTCTAAATTTTCCACGTACGTTCTCGGCTTTGAATCCGAGAAGCGGTATATCTCCTTAAAACTGGCAATCTCCGATACCGGAAAATTGAATTTGTTCTTATCCAGTACAACTGCCGGCTTCCCCTTTGCCTTCCTGATAAATCCGTCCTGCACCAGTAAGTCCAGCGCCTTTCTCACCGTATCCCGGGATGCGCCGTATATTTCCATCAAATCGCCTTCTGAGGGAAGCTTGTCCCCCGCCTTATATTCCCGTTTTTCAATCTGATCCTGTAACTGATTGTAAAGATGTTTGTATTTACTCTCCATGGGTGACCTCGCTTTATTCGAATCAAGACCATATAACTCCTGTATGTATTTTAACATATACGTACATCTTAGTCAATGCTCAATCCGAACCTCCATCCGATATCACTACATCAGACGCGTGAAAAGAACCCTCTCCGCCTCCGTCAAGCCCTGTAAAGCCCAGTCCATCTCCGATGCCGGCCTCGCCCGGAAGCGCCTGTTCCGCCCGTATTTCTTCCCGGGTCCGATGCCTTGCGGCTCCCAAAATCCAGCAGGTATCCGCAAGTCCCTCCCGCACCAGACGGTAGTCGGCCCCATACCGGGCGGACCGGCTCTTCTTCATCTCCAGCCTGATCTGCAGCACCTTTTTTTCCTTCCGTGCCTTCTCCGCGTGCTTCTTTTGCCGCTTCAGGCTGCTCTCCCGGTCCAGACGCCTGATTTTCCTGTTTCCCCGTGCCAGAAGCTTCTGGAGAGAACGGATCGCCCTGCCTGCTTTCATCCGCTCCTCATCATCTCCAAAACAGGCCGCCAGCCTTAAATTCCCGATACTCCGGTGAACATCTCCCAGCACCTTCTGTACCTGGCCTCTGGTGCCCGCCCTGGCAAGACTCCCGTAGTGACCGCTGACAGCGTAGGAAGCTGCCGAAGTTTTTCTCAGATTCCATTCCGATTCCCAGCTTTGTTTTCCCGGACTTCCGGGCAATCCCGTCTCTCCCGGTGTTGTCTTCTTCGGACCGGAATCCTGTTTTCCTGCTGCCGGTACCACCCATGTCCTTTTGCCCGACGCATCGAGACAGACACCTTCACTCACGCTGGCACTTCCGCCCTGCGCCAGCCTGCACGCCGTCTCCTTCAGGACAGTCCTGCAGCGCTCATACTCTCCGGCATCCCGTCCCATCCGATCCAGAAAATCCCTGGTAACAACCAGAAACCGTCCTTTTCCCAGCGCAGCCGCCAGCTGTGCCAAGTCGGCCGCACCCTCCCGTTCCCAAATCACGACGTTCATTCCCGGATAATCCCGTTCGAGGATGCGCAGACAGTCCATCACCGCTTCTTCCGAAACCGCCCCGCTGCCTGCAGAGCCGAATTCCACCGTATCCAGAGCTCCGGGCCGCAGCCCCTCCGCTGCTGTGTCTCCGGCTCCTGCTGCATGTTCCGTCTTACCCACTGCTGCCGTACTGCGGGTTTCCCCATGATACGGCGGTCCCTTTTCCACATTCCTGTTCTCCGTCCTGCCAGTCCCCGCCGGCCAGGCATACCGGCCAGACGGTCCCCATTTCACACCCTCCACCTCAAACTCCCTTCCGGCGGCCGCACCCCCAGGCGTTCCGCTCTTTCCGGCGTCACATTCCTATACTCTGACCTTAATGACCACTTTCTTTACCCTGCATGCCTCTTTTGCCTGGCATCTCGGCTTATGGGCGTCCTCAGGAGCCACAACAATACAGTCCCCAGCCTTCAGCAGGACCGTTCCCGCTTCCTCGGGTTCACGGAAAAATACGATGTCATTCGTCTCATCGTAAGGAGCATCTTCCGTCAGATCCTCTCGTTTCGCATAGCCGAACTGTTCCTCCCCTTCCACCACATACTGGATGTCGAAATACCGGTTGTGAGCCTCAAACCTGCACGTATCCGCCTTCAGAGAAGTGTATTCCTGAACACTGGCGTAAATGTCGTCGCCTTCAATATCCACTCTTCCAACAGGCAGTGCCTTCAAATCCGCCGTCCGTAAAAATTCATAACCCTTGCGGAATTTCTCAGCCAGATAGTCGTACTTCTCCACCACATTTAAATTACTTGTCAGCATATAACTCCCTCTACTTTCCCGCCGTTCTCCCGGCGATTTCCATATTTTTCAAAAAGAGCCCAGGCAGTTCTTTCCCTTCTATTCTACAACTGATTCTTCCCGTCGGCAATCATTCGCATGACTTTTTTCCAAAACTATGCTACACTTATACTCATGATTACTACAACGAAACCAGGGGAGAACAATTATGCAGTATACAGATCCCATCGACAACCGTGGAATACTGGAAATCATCCGCCGTTCCTGCAGCTATGTGGACGCCCGCCTGATGAATCACGGCTACAGAGTGGCCTATATTGTATCAGAGATGCTGAAGCCATATTTTCACGATGACGCCCGCAAAATACGGGACGTCTGTTTTCTGGCCCTTCTTCACGATATCGGCGCCTATAAGACCGACGAAATTTCCAAAATGCTTCAGTTTGACACCGATGACGTTTTGGCCCACTCCGTCTATGGCTATCTGTTCATCAAATACTTTTCCCCGCTTAAAAAGCTTGCCGGAGCCATTCTTCTGCATCACGCTGCCTGGCAGGTTCTGGAGAATTTGGAGGCGTTTCCGGAGGAAATCCGGCTTCTTGCACAGGTTCTCCACGCAGCCGACCGCATTGACGTGGCCATGGAGGTACAGCACCTGACCTGGGAGGAGACCCTGGCTCTCTTAAAAAAGGACAGCGGCACAAATTTCGCGCCCGTAATCACAGATCTCGCTGCAGCCTGTGATTTCCACACTCCGTTTGAGGGAAATAACGACGCGGAAGCTTTATTTTTCCAGATGCTTTCCGAGATACCGCTTACCCAGGATGAGATCACGGATTACTTAAAGATGCTCATCTTCACCATTGATTTCCGCAGCCGCCACACCGTTACTCACACCATCACCACCACAACCATCAGCTCGGAACTGGCAAAGCGCATGGGGCTGAGCGAAAAGGAATGCAATCAGGTCGTCTGCGGTTCCATGCTTCATGACCTGGGAAAGATCGGAATTCCGGTGGAAATCCTGGAGTATCCGGGGAAATTAAGTCCGCAGGCCATGAATATCATGCGCACCCACGTGGACATCACAGAAAAGATATTCGGGGATGTGATCGAGGAGACGGTCAAATGTCTTGCCCTCCGTCATCACGAAAAGCTCGACGGCTCCGGTTATCCGAGAGGCCTGACCGCCGCTGACTTAAGCACCGGAGAACGGATCGTGGCGATTGCCGATATTATCAGCGCGCTTTCCGGTACCCGGAGCTACAAGACCGCGTTTTCCAAAGATAGAATCTGCTCCATTATTACAGAGATGAAGGACGACGGCCTGATCGACGCCGATATCGTGGAGCTCATGATTTCTGACTATGATGAGATCATGGAAGCGACCAGAATCCAGTGCCAGCCGATTCTTGATATTTACGCCCGGATTCAACAGGATTTTGACCGGATTTCCAGGGCCATGACCATGGATGACATCGCGGGCATGAAGGCAGTTTTCTAAAACTGTCCTCATGCCCGCTTCGTTTCATGGTCATCTGCCGGATTTAAAGATCATCTACCAGAGCGCTGCTTTTCGCATAAGCCGTACTTCTGGCCTCAAAGAAATCCGTCTTTATCATATTGGCATTGCTGTACTGGGATACCCAGGCCATACTTTCCGGTTCCTTTTCATGTCCCTCATAAATCGGTTCAAAGCCAAGGCTCATACACCGCAGGTTGCCAAGATACTGAATATAATCCGTTATCATGTCTTTCGTCAGTCCAGGCACCTTGTCTCCGATGGCGTAATGGCCCCAGGCGATCTCCTGGCGGCAGCCCTCCTTAATCATCTCTCTGTAAACATCCACCCGATCGGGGGTAAAAAGCTCCGGCTCCTCATTTTTCAGTTCCAGAATCATGTTGCGGAACAGCCATAAATGAGTATTCTCATCCCGGTTGATATACCGGATCTCCTGTGCGGAACCCGGCATCTTATGGTTCCTGCCAAGGTTATAGAAGAACATGAACCCGCTGTAGAAGTAAACTCCTTCCAGAATGAAATTGGCTACCACGGTCTTCATGAATGTGAAGGGACTCTTGTCCTTCTGGAATTCGTTATAGAGATTCCCAATAAAGGTATTTCTGGCAAGCAGGTGTTCATCATTTTTCCACTGGTAGAGTACCTCATTCCTGGTCTGCGGCTCGCAGATCGTGTCCAGCATGTAGCTGTAGCTCTGGCTGTGGACGGCCTCCTGGAAGGTCTGGATGGACAGGCATAAGTTAATTTCATTGGCCGTAATATATTCGCCGATGGCCGGTAAATTGGCGGTCTGAATGCTGTCCAGGAATACGAGGAATGACAGAATCTTATCGTATGCTCTCCGTTCCCCCGCGTCCAGCATGGGGTAATCCTTCACGTCAGGCCCCAGGTTGATCTCCTCCGGCACCCAGAAGTTGTTCATGGCCTGCCGGTACCAGTCGCTTACCCAGGTGTATTTCATATTATTAAAATCGTTGAGATTCGTTGTATTGCCGCCGATCATGCGGCGGTTTCTGACATCGGTATCGCCGTCCGGATTGAATAACGGCTTTCTGATTAATTGTTCCATGGTCTTTCCTTTCCTCTTTTACAGTCTGCTGTATTTAACTGGAGCATACCTCACACTCTTCTACCTCCAGGCTTCTGGAGCGGATATAGTAAATCGTTTTTACCCCGCACTCCCAGGCCAGAATGTAAAGATTCAGCACCTGCCTTAAGGTATATTCGTTGGTGATGTAGAGGTTCATGCTCTGCGCCTGGTCCACATGGCGCTGTCTGATTCCTCCCGCGCGGACGGACCACTGCTGGTCAATATAATGGGCGTTCTTGTACTGCCAGAATGTTTCGGGAGACAAATCCGGAGCCACTCTGGGCACCAGCCCGTTTTTCTTTTCTTCCAGATAATAGCGGTTCATGATCGGATCCAGACCAGCTGTCGTACCCGCCAGCATGCTGGTGCTGCTGGTCGGCGCGATGGCGATCAGCCAGCCGTTTCTCATACCGTTTGCCGCTGTCTTCTCCTTCAGCCGGAGCCATTCTTCCGAATGATACTTCCGCTTCTCGAAGTAGGCGCCCGTCTGCCAGTCGCTCCCTTCAAACAGTTCGTAGCACCCCTTTTCCCGTGCATTATCACAGCTGGCCTCAATTGCCGCGTAATTAATCCACTCAAATACCCGGTCAGTAAATGCCAGATGTTCCTCGGATTCCCAGGAAATTCCGTTTTTGGCCAGCATATGATGGTAACCGCTGACGCCAAGGCCAATGGGCCGGTACTTCATGTTGTTAATCCTGGCATACGGCACAGGGAAAAAGTTTAAATCGATTACGTTATCCAGCGCACGCACCGCATACTGTGTCAGTCTGGTGACCTCTTCCCGGTTTGTCACGTCGATCTTGCCCAGGGAAAGGCTGGCCAGATTACATACCACAAAATCCCCCGGTTTCGTCACGGTCACTACCACTGTCTCGCCGTCTACGGTTTCGATGCGCTGCTCCACCTGCTCCACCGGGCTCATATTCTGTGCAATCTCCGTGCAGAGATTGCTGCAGTAAATGATTCCCTTATGGCTGTTTGGATTCGCCTCATTGACCAGATCCCTGTTAAAGGTAAACGGGGTTCCCGTCTCCACCGCACTCTTTAAAATCAGTCGGACCAGTTCTTTCACCGGAATCACGCGCTTATGAATCCTGTGGTCGGCAACACATTCCCAGTACCGTTCCTCCCATTCCCTTCCATAGGAATCTTCCAGCGAATAGCCCTTTACCGTAAGGATCTCATGGGGACACATCAGGTACCAGTCCGCATCGATATCCTCCTTTGCCAGCTTCCAGAACAGGTTTGGATAGCAGACTGCCGGAAATACGTCATGCGCCTTCATACGATCGTCTCCATTGTTGGTGCGCAGTGCCAGGAATTCCGGAAGATCCTTATGCCATGCATCCAGATATACGGCCACTGCACCCTGGCGCACGCCCAGCTGGTCCACCGCCACCGCAGTATCATTCGCCAGCTTGATCCAGCGTATCACACCTCCGGCCGCGCCTTTGAAGCCCCGAATCGCACTTCCCGCGGCTCTGACTTTACCGAAATACAGCCCCATGCCGCCGCCGAACTTGCTGACCTTTGCAAAGCTGTCAATACTGCGGTAAATCCCGTCCAGACTGTCCGGAACCGTGTCGATAAAGCAGGAGGACAGCTGATGGTACGGCTTTCTCGCGTTGGAAAGGGTTGGTGTCGCCATGGTAACCTTAAGCGTGCTCAGCATATCGTAAAAACGTCTCACCCATTCCAGACGGTCGTTCTTTTCCAACATGGCCAGATGCAGGGCGATGCCCAGAAACATTTCCTGGGGGGATTCTAACGGGACGTTCTCCCGGCTGCGGATCACATATCGGGAGAGCAGCAGCTCCAGACCGGAATACGTAAACAGCTGATCCCGTGTGCCGTCCAGAAAACCCTCACACGTCTCGATCTCTTCCTTGGTATAATGCTCCAGAATATAGTCGCCGTAAAGCTGCCCGGAAGTCAGAAAATACAGCTTATCGTAAAAGCTGCTGATCTGATACTTCGCCTCCATGGATCTTAATTTCTTCCTGAAGCGGACCATTAAAAGGCGGGCTGCAATATACTCCCAGTCCGGCGCTTCCTGAGTGGTCAGTTCCACGGCGGCCTGAATTAAGGCGGACAGCTTCTCCGCCTCCGTCATCCCCTGTTTATAGAAGGCTGAAAACTTCATAAACAGGTGCTCCAGCCGGTATGCAGTGCCGGTCCACTTTTTCTGAATCTCCTTTAAAACGGCTTCCATATCGGGAACATCAGGAAAATACCGGACCAGATCCTGTCTCACACCGCGCTCCTTACTCCGCTCATTCCGATAAAGGATGAAACTCTTAAGCGCCTCGTAGCATCCGGCTTCCATCAGAGACTGCTCCACCATGTCCTGAATCTGTTCTACGCTGAGAGGACTCCCCTCCTTCACCGCGCCCTCCACCTTCTCTTCCACCAGGCTCATGATCCTGTCCATACGCTCCCTGCCAGGCTCCTGATTTACACTGGCAAACGCACACAGGATGGCACTCTTTATCTTTCCGCACTCGTATGCTTCCGGCTGACCGTTTCTTTTTCTGATATCCATTTCTTTTCCCGCCATTCTCCAAAGTTTTATCATTTTATTTCGTTTTTTCAACAATCAGTATTAATAACTGTTATCAATGCTCACCAAATGATAATACCACAAGATATAGTTTATTACAAGATTGCGATCGCAAAATCTTTGATTTTTTTACCATTCCATTTCCCCTTTATCATTGTAAGTATTTGTAAACCTTTCTTAATTTTCATTTTTCTTCCAACCTGCTATAATCTAATTGGCAGCAATCGAAAAACACAACGAATTTAATGGAGGTTTTCAATGAAAAAATTAACCGGAAGTCTGCTTCTCTCACTTTTATGCGTCACAGCCGTCTTCGCCTCTGGATTTGCGTTCCGATCAAAGGCGGATACAGGTATGGCTCCTTCTTCCGTCCGGATCTATGGAACGGTAAATCAGACCAGCGACGGCCGACTGTCCATTACCCGCCAGGACGGAGATTTTGCTGGACAGGAGTTTATCATCAATGTATCAGAAGAAACCAGAATTTTGGACGCAGTAAACGGATATCCCGTCTCACTTGATGCACTGACAAGCGGTGAAACCATTTACGCCTATATCAGTCCGGCCATGACGTTAAGTCTTCCGCCGATGTCCCATGGAGAGATGATTCTCTGCAGCATCCCGGCCGACTTCAAAGTCCCGGACTATATTACAGTCGATGCGTTAACGGTTGCCGGCGACGGCGTTTCCGGTACCATCAAGGCGGATAACCAAACGACCTATACCGTTCAGTCCGACACACAGATTCTCCCTTATCTCACGAGAAATATCGTCACCCTGCAGGACCTGGTAAAAGGCAGGAAATGTCTCGTCTGGACACAGTCCGGTTCCAATACTGCATATAAAATCGTAGCCTTTGCCGGCTCAGCCGGTACAGACGGCACAGGTGACGTGCTGTTACCTCGCGGCTGGTCTTCCAGGGACGGAAGCTGGTATTACTATGACAGTACCGGAAGCCTCCATAAAGGCTGGTTAAACGACAGCGGCGACTGGTATTACTTAAATCCGGAAACCGGCGTCATGCAGACAGGTTTCCTCACGCTTGACGGAAAAACCTACTACTTACAGGAAAACGGAAAAATGCTGACCAGGGCGAAGACCTTCACCCCGGATGCGGACGGCGTTCTTCATTAAGATATACGTACCACTCAGCACAGACAGCTGAAAACCGGAAAACAAAGGGAAGCGGTAAACGCCACAAGCATTTACCGCTTCCCTCTGTATCTTACATACCTTACAGATTCTTATGGAGCTGCAGCCCCATAAAGCGTCCCTTTTCCCGGTTCTATTTTGCAATTACCTTCACAAATTTCTTCTTACCACGCTTCACTACAACGCCTTCTCCCTGCAGACTCTCTTTTGTAAATACAGCCTTCACATCATTGACTGCATTGCCGTCAACAGATACGCCGCCCTGTTCCACATTACGTCTCGCCTCGGAACGGGAACCGGCAAGGCCGGATTTATGAAGAATATCCAGAATATCGATGGTTCCGTCTCTGAAATTCTCATCCGTCAGTTCACAGGTTGGCATATCAGCCGCATTCCCGCCGGTAAACAGCTCACGGGCGCTCTTCTGAGATTTTTCCGCCTCTTCCTCGCCGTGAACCAGTTTTGTCAGCTCGTAAGCGAGGATTTCCTTTGCCTGATTTAACTGGCTTCCCTCCCACTGATCCATCTCATTGATCTGCTCAATCGGCAGGAAGGTCAGCATGCGGAGACATTTTAAGACATCTGCGTCTCCTACATTTCTCCAGTACTGATAGAAGTCAAACGGCGTGGTCTTGTTTGGATCGAGCCATACTGCACCGGACTGCGTCTTGCCCATCTTCTTGCCCTCGGAGTTGAGAAGCAGGGTGATGGTCATGGCGTGGGCATCTTTTCCCAGTTTCCGGCGGATCAGCTCTGTGCCGCCCAGCATGTTGCTCCACTGATCGTCGCCGCCGAACTGCATATTACAGCCGTAACGCTTAAACAGCTCATAGAAATCGTAGCTCTGCATGATCATGTAGTTGAACTCCAGGAAGCTTAAGCCTTTCTCCATACGCTGCTTATAGCACTCCGCCCTCAGCATGTTGTTGACGGAGAAATGTGTTCCCACCTCACGCAGAAAATCGACGTAGTTCAAATCCAGCAGCCAGTCTGCATTGTTGACCATCATGGCCTTTCCTTCAGAAAAATCGATAAAACGGCTCATCTGCTTCTTGAAACAGTCACAGTTGTGCTGAATCGTCTCCACAGTCATCATCTGGCGTAAATCACTGCGCCCTGACGGATCGCCGATCATTCCGGTACCGCCTCCGATCAGCGCGATCGGTTTATTTCCAGCCTCCTGTAAACGCTTCATCAGGCAAAGCGCCATAAAATGTCCTACGTGAAGGCTGTCCGCGGTTGGATCAAAGCCGATATAGAATACAGCTTTCCCTTCATTGATCATTTTACTGATCTCTTCTTCATTCGTCACCTGGGCAATGAGGCCGCGGGCTTTCAGTTCTTCGTATGCTGTCATAATTGTTTTCTCCTTTTCCTGTAATTATTTTGTGATAATCGAGTAGGAGGGAGTGATTAACTCCCGTCCTCTCACACCACCGTGCATACCGTTCGGTACACGGCGGTTTCAACAGTTGACGTGCACGGACTGATAGGCTGTGGCTAAATCATAATAGCCACTGTTTATCAGTCTTTCTTTTGTCATTGCCATATTTACCGCTACCGTTTGTGTGGTAAACCAATAGCCTCTTCGGCTGTTCCCTGCCTTCCATGCCAATTCTTTCGGCACTCCCATTTTCAGCAGGTTCTTTACCTTCGTTTTCGGTTTCTTCCATTGTTTCCATATACACATTCGGATTCTGTGATATAGCCATTGGTTCAGTCCCTCTATTCGGTTCTTCATATCTGCTACTCCATAATAATTCAGCCAGCCCCGCATATACACCTTTATCTTTTCTAACGATGGGCGTATGCTCTGAACAGACCTTCGGGAACTAAGGTCTTTCAGTTTTGACTTCATTTTCTTCCATGACTTCCCATGAACCCGGACATAAATGCCCTTTCCGTTCTTTCCCAATGTGAAGCCAGGGAACTTAAAATTTCGGATTGCAAATACACTTACTACACGGCTTTTCTTCTGGTTCACCTGCAATTTCAGCGTCCCTTCCAGATATTTCGTGCTTGTTTCCAGAAGTCTCTTTGCGGCTCTCTCACTTTTAGCTAACAATACTATATCATCTGCGTAACGTACAAAAGCCACTCCTCGTTTCTCGTACTCCTGGTCGAACTCGTTCAGATAGACATTTGCCAGCAGCGGGGATAGATTTCCTCCTTGCGGCGATCCTTCCTCTGTCTCCATGACTATACCGTTTTCCATGACACCACTCTTTAGGTATCTCTTTATCCATTGGATAACCCTTTCGTCCTTTACATCTCTGCGCAGGATATTTAATAGCATTTCTTGGTTCAGAGTATCAAAGTATTTCGACAGGTCCAATGCAACGGCATGGGTGTATCCCTGTTCTGCATACTCTTTTACCTTTAAAATGGCGTCCCTGGCGCTTCTTCCCGGCCGATACCCATAGCTGTTCTCCGAGAACAGCGCCTCATAGACTGGCATTAACTGCTGTCCTATGGCTTGCTGGAAGATACGGTCTTTCACGGTTGGAATGCCCAGCTTTCGCATTCCTCCCTCTGGCTTGGGAATCTCTACTCGTCTTACTGGGTCGGGGGTGTATTTTCCCCTTTTGATTCTCTCTATCAGTTCCTTTTGATTTTCCCTTAGGCAGTCACCTGTTTCCTCTACGGTCATTCCGTCGATTCCCGGCGCTCCCTTATTCGCCTTTACTCTCTTAAAAGCTCTGTTTAAGTTGTCCTTATTCAGTATCTTCTCTAAGAGTTCCGGCTGTGCACTGTCTCTTTCCTTCCATATCCGGCGGAAAGAACGGTGCGCTCTCACATACCCTTCACGTTCCGCGCTGTCTCTTTGTGAGCAGCTATCTCTGTTTTCTGTACCCAATGTTCTTTCCTCCTTTCCCGGTTGTACTAAAGACTCCTGTTGATTCGGTCCTTCGTCTCTCGACTACTACGACCTCTGCTGACTTCTGTACGTTCAGCACTACCTCACGATAGTGGTTATCCCTTTCAGGACATTCCGCACAGACCTCCCCGGGTACCACACGTTTCTTTCTCTCCATCTATCTGCCACATTTACCATACATGATTCCGTGTGGTTATTGGGCTTCGACTTGTTTGGCAGCCTTACCCTCACGCATGGCCTGATGTGATTTCTGTTCGTCAGACCAGAGATTTGCCCATGGGTTAGTATGTTCCCCATATCCAGCTTCCTTCAGATTCCACCTCACGGTGGACACCCTTGCCTTCGGCTATATCCTTCCCACCACCGGGCGGATTCCGGACTTGCACCGGTTAGAAACGTGCGCCGCCGGGCGCACCAAAAAAAGTCCCGTCCTGTTCAAAGGACGAGACTGTAATCCCGTGTTACCACCTTAATTTATAAACGGCTCACGCCGTTTACCTTTTCGAGTACGATTCTTATACTCTAGCACGATAACGTGTGCAGGAATCCGTCACAGTCTACTCACCAGTCCACAGGACCTTAAGTCCTTTTTCCATCGGCTTTCAGTGTGAAGCTCAAAGATGTATTCATAATCCGCTTTCCACGCGCCTCTCATCTGCCGGCTGCTTTCTGTGTGCTTTTGCGTATTATTACTTGTTCTTATCAACGCCTGTTTAAACTTATGAAGTTATTGATTAGTATATGAGGTTTCGATTTATTTGTCAAGAGCCTAATTTTATTTCCGGCCCGCTATCTGTCATAAACCAGCTTTGACACCGATTTCTCTTTTGCGAATCCCGGAATCTGATACAGCACCAGAACGTCCGTAATCTCCTGTTCCTCCATCCACTCCTTCAAATTCAGGTTCAGATACCGCAGATCCGCCATATAAACGGTTCCGAAATGATTGGCGGCAAACACCGCGAAGCTGTGGGCATAGGAGTCTTTGATCATGAGCAGTTTCTTCTCCTTCTGATCTCCCGTGATACTCCTGTTTTCGATTTTGGTTATGGCATGATTGCCGTCGAGGTACACGGCGTATTTGTCCTTCCCCTCCAACGCACCGGGAAAGTAAAGGGAATCGTATTCTTTCGGCTCCCCATCGAAGGATACCCGGTAATCCTTTTCTTCCTTCGGCTGCCACACTTCAATGGTGTCGTACCGCCACGGAACATTAAGTTTGGAATATACCGTCCCGTGAAACTCGCTGTTTACCGTCTGAATATCAAACATCTCTTCCGTCCACGGAGTAAGCCCCACGGACTCTACCCACAGCCGGTATCCCAGATACGCTCCTCTGGCTGTCCAGTGATGGTCCGTACGGTAATACAGCGCTTCTTCCCGATACCGTTTTAAATATTCTTCTGCCGGAAGCACCGTCTCCCGGGAACCTCCCGCTTCCTTTAAGCTTCTGCACAGCATCCCGGTCACCCGGCCCTGATCGTAGGGTGCAGCGAGAAACGGCAGGCGTTCTGTCATGATCTGAGACGCTGACGGTACCAGCATCACCCTGACATGATCCTTCCCCAGAGATTTCTCTGCGGCCCCCGTAAATGCGGCCAGCTTTCCGATATTTTTATTCAGCTGCTCCCCTTCCAGGTCCTCTGTGTCAAACTTCTCAATCAGATATCCGTCTTTTCCGAAATAGACGCCGTTCACATCTTCCTGCAGGGCAAGACGTTCTGTCGTGACCTTCATTCCGATCCAGACGTTTCTACCCGGGAACTGATCGCTCAAGTACTGCTCGTACTTCTCTCCATAGCTTCCATTCAGCAGGGATTTCACCGAAAATTCCGGTTTTTTCTGTAAATACCGGTTCTCCGAATCGGAAAAAGCCTTCTGCGGTGTGACGATACTCAACAGCGACAGCACTCCCAAAAAGCCCAGAAACAGGAATGTCACTCCTCTGCCTCTGCCACTGTGTTTTTCTTTCTCCATAGTTCTCCTTATTACCAGCCTTTCGCCTTCTTCTAAAACCTGAAATACAGGAACGGATTATAGCTGGCATCTACCAGAAATGCCACAGACAGTACGAGAACAACAGCTACAAACAGAAGCTCCGCCGTCTCCCTCACCCGTCCCTTCATCTTCCTGCACAGAGTGCCCGGCAGCGGTGTGGAGCCCAGAACAGACGCCGCGATAAGAGGCAGACTGGTCACCAGCAAATACCACGTTCTCCGGCTTGTAAAGGCAATGCCTCCGGCACCGGCCATCTGCATCAGATACCGCAGCCCCCCGCCCATATCTTCATGCGCGAACAGGACCCATCCGAGAAAAACAAAAATCATGGCGTATGCACTTCTGACCGGGGAGGGCAGTTTCTCCAGATACGGTTTTAACAGCAGCTTCTCAAGCAGCAGAAGCACGCCGAAGTAAAGCCCCCAAAGGAGGTAATTCCACGCCGCTCCGTGCCAGATTCCCGTAAGCAGCCAGACGATCAGAATGTTCCGTATCTGCACCGCCGCGCCCTTCCGGTTGCCGCCCAACGGAATGTACACGTATTCCTTAAACCATGTGCTTAAGGTAATATGCCACCTGCGCCAGAAATCCGTGATGCTTTTCGCTGTGTAGGGGTAACGGAAATTCTCCGGAAAATGAAAGCCCATCATCGCTCCCAGTCCCATGGCCATATCCGAATAGCCGGAAAAATCAAAGTAAATCTGCATGCCAAACGCCAGAATCCCCAGCCACATCATCAAAACGGTACGCTCGGCATCCGGAACGCCCGAAATCTGTGTCCACAGAGCCCCCGTGGTATTGGCAATCATCACCTTCTTGCCCAGACCCACGGTAAACAGAAACACTCCCCTGGAAAATCCGGCGAAGTTCTCAGTCCGCTCCCGCAGTTCCTCTGCAATGGTGTGATACCGCACGATCGGCCCGGCGATCAGCTGGGGAAACATGGAGACATAGGCTCCGAAATCAATGATATTCTTCTGTGGAGCGGCCTCTTTCCGGTATATATCGATGGTATACGACATGGTCTGAAACGTATAAAAGGAAATACCGATCGGAAGCGCCAGCCCCGGCAGGGGAAGTGGGATCCCTAAAAGCCGCCCCACGGTCTCCATCAGGAAATCCGCGTATTTAAAAACTCCTAAAAGTCCCAGATTGATGATGACGGAGGAGGCCACACAGAGCCTGGCCCGCATCTGTTTTCCCTCCTCCATAAAACGCCATACCAGCCGCCCATGGATGTAATCGACCAGAGTGGAAAACAGCAGCAAAGAGATATACACCGGTTCTCCCCAGCCATAAAAAATGAGGCTCCCAAGGAACAGAACCCCATTGCGGTACCTCCTGGGAGCGACAAAATATACAATCAACAGAACCGGCAGAAACCGGAATAAGAATAACAGGCTGGAAAATACCATGTTTACCCCTCAAAAAATGCGTTAATTGCATCGACAGCCTTCTTGTTTTCTTCCTGTGCAGATTGAAGAGCCGCCTCTTCGCCCTCGGCCTGCGCTTCGTCCGAAGCAGTCCCCAGCATCACAAAGAAGACGTAATCTCCGTGGCGTACGACTTCGGAAGCCTCCACCTTGCTGATGTTCATAGGATACTGCACGGAATCTTCCACAAGACGGGTGCGGTAAGCCTCAAGAAGCTTCGCTACCTCCTCGCCCTTTCCCTCCTTCGCCTTAATGGCGGCATAGGTGTCCACATGAACACTGATCATCGGCCCTTCCGCGATGAATTCCTCGTATAAATCCTCCGGAACTCCGAATATATCGTTTAATGCCTGTGCGTCATAAGGCGCGCTCGGAATATAGTTTTCTCCATATGCCTCTTTTACAGCCTGGTGTACCTTCTCTAAATCCACCGTTACCGCCTGTGTGCTCTCAGCCACGGTTCCAGAACTGCCGTTATCCGGGCCCTTTCCGCCTCCGCAGGCTGTAAGACTTATGGCTGTCAGAACCATTGCAGTTACATATACTGATTTTCTCATAATTTTCTCCTTTTTCTGTTCTGCTTATGCGGATTCATTATAATATAAAAACAGTAATTTATCTATAGCATATCTCCTACAAAATACTGACAGATCTCTTACGAACCCGGCGTCCTGTGTCAGATGCGTTACCATTCAAAATCGTCAAATCCATAGATTAACGGATAAGGTGCACAGTCCCGCAGGGGAGCCTGGATCGTGCCCTTCACACTTCTGCTGAACGCGGGCCTGCGCGTGGCTGCCTTCGTCCTGTTCCTGATCAGCCGGTCGTTTCTCCCCAGTTCACCCACATAATATCCATCCTGATCATAAATATCTCTGCCGAAAAACTTCCCCAGCACCGTGCCGTCACAGGCCACCAGATACTCCTTCTGTCTGACTCCCACATATCTGCCGCCCCAGGTCCAGAATCGTTCCATACTCTCACACCATTTCCTTTTCTCAAATATTTTCTCATATCATACACTATTTTTGTAAAAAAAGGAACACCCGGATTCCCATGTTTGAACACATTTCCTAAAATTTCGGTCAGGTGTAGATTTTTCCGATATTCTGGTATATAATGGGCAACAACAAAAGAGAAGAATCTAATCTTCAGGAGGATACCATGGGATTTCAATATGTTAACAACCTTCCGACCCCGGATGAGATCAAAGAGCGCTTCCCTCTTCCCGCTGAATTAAAAGAACGGAAAGCAAAGAGAGATCAGGAAGTCAGCGATGTCCTGACCGGCAAAAGTGATAAATTTCTCGTGATCATAGGTCCTTGCTCCGCGGACAATGAGGATTCTGTATGCGACTATGCAGAACGCTTAATTAAGGTACAGGAGAAGACCGCGGACCGCCTCATTATCATTCCGCGTGTTTACACCAACAAGCCGCGTACCACCGGCGAGGGCTACAAGGGAATGCTTCATCAGCCGGACCCGGAAAAGAAACCGGATATGCACGAGGGGCTCATCGCGATCCGCAAGATGCACATGCGTGTATTTGCCGAGACAGGCTTCCCTACAGCCGATGAAATGCTCTATCCGGAAAACATGACCTATCTGGACGATATCATGTCCTACGTAGCCATCGGAGCCCGTTCCGTCGAGAACCAGCAGCACCGTCTGACCGCCAGCGGCTGTGACGTGGCTGTCGGTATGAAGAACCCGACCAGCGGCGACTTATCCGTTATGCTGAACTCCGTCGTTGCGGCACAGCAGGGCCATGATTTTACATACCGTGGCTGGGAGGTAAAGAGCGGCGGCAATCCGCTGGCTCATACCATTCTCCGCGGCGCGGTCAACAAACACGGCCAGTGCATTCCGAACTACCATTTTGAAGATCTGGTTCTGCTTCAGGAGCTTTACGCCAAACGTAACCTGGACAATCCGGCCTGTATTGTGGATACCAACCACTCCAATTCCAATAAGAAATACATGGAACAGATCCGCATTGCCAAAGAGGTTCTTCACAGCAGAAGACACGCGGCTCCTATCAAAGATCTGGTCAAGGGCCTGATGATCGAGAGCTACATCGAACCCGGCAGCCAGAAGGTGGGCGAACACTGCTACGGAAAGTCTATCACCGATCCCTGTCTCGGATGGGAGGATTCCGAGCGGCTGCTTTATGAGATTGCAGAAAACGCATAAAAAAGAGAGAACTGCCGCCCGCATGATTTTTTTCATGCGGGCGGCAGTTTTTATTATCTTATCTTTCGCATCGTATCAATTTTCATCCGTACCGGTCATACAATATCTGTATGATCCGCCACTTTTACAGGAAGTCTGCCGCTCTGTTGTCTGATAGGTCTCCGCATATCACCGGCTTTACGGGACACATTAAGACTCCCCCTTGTTTTTACACATATTTTACAAAAATTTCATCATTAAACTGTTTATTTTTCTGCTTTAGTCTTGTATCGCATTAAAATATATGGTAGAATATAGATAGAATGATTTATCTATATTTCACAGTTCACTAACCATTTCCTGGAAGAGTATCTTAATGTTTTGTCACCCGACGTACGGATTATCCGCCCGCCATAAAAAGGAGGCTGGGATATGCGAACGAAACAAGTTGACATTTATCAGCGTTATACCCCCATCCCCATAGCTGTTTTAATTACGGCAGCCAATTGTTTTGACTGCGACATCTATATCGATAATGGCAAGTCGAAAGTAAATGTAAAAAACTATGATGAGATGAAGAAAGGACTGGTAACGCGGAACAGAAATTTACTATTTTACTTTGACGGCAAGGATGAAAAAGCCGCCGAAGGACGGATTGAGATGTTGTTTCAACCATAATCTGTCAGAAAGGACACTCATATGCCACTGTACACCGATAATTTCAGACCACTTGACACCATATCCGGTTTTTCCGTAAGACCCGGATTGTACGAAGAATTTGGAGCGCGTCTGATACCTGGAGGAGTCAGCTTTACTCTTCATTCACAGGAAGCGACATCCTGCGAACTTTTATTGTTTCACCATAACGAACGCGAACCGTATGCAAGAATCCCCATCCCGGACCGTTACCGGATCGGGAATGTCTACTCCATCATAGTATTTGATCTGGATACCCGGGATTTAGAATATGCGTTCAGCATTGATGGGCCGTATGATCCAAAGAAAGGGCTTATCTTCGACAAAACAAAATACCTTCTGGACATTTATGCGAAAGCCGTTACCGGCCAGGGCACATGGGGCTCTAAGCCGGAAAGCGGCTTTCAGTATAAAGCGAGGGTAGTCTCAGATAATTTCGACTGGGACGACTGCTGCCATCCTCCAATCCCCATGGAGGATTTAGTTATTTATGAGCTCCATGTCAGAGGGTTCACCAGGGATGCCTCTTCCGGCGTCTCGGCTCCCGGCACCTTCCAGGGAATTATCGAAAAGCTTCCCTATCTGGAGGACTTAGGCATCAATGCCATCGAGCTGATGCCCGTCTTTGAATTCGACGAAATGCGCAACGAACGCAGCGTAAACGGGAACATGCTGCTGGATTACTGGGGCTACAATCCCGTCAGTTTCTTTGCCCCCAACACCAGCTACGCCTCAAAAAGCGAGCATAACCACGAAGGCCGGGAACTGAAAACGCTGATCCGCACCATAAAGGAACGCGGCATGGAGGTCTATCTGGATGTCGTCTTCAACCACACGGCGGAAGGCAACGAAAAAGGCGGCTTCTTCTCATTCAAGGGCTTTGACAATCAGATTTACTATATGCTCACTCCCGACGGCTTCTACTATAATTTCAGCGGCTGCGGCAACACCTTAAACTGCAACCATCCGATTGTGCAGCAGATGATTCTGGACTGTCTCCGGTACTGGACCATCCATTACCACGTGGACGGCTTCCGCTTTGATCTGGCCTCTATCCTCGGCCGAAGCGAGGATGGCACGCCCCTTCACAAGCCGCCGCTCCTGGAATCTCTTTCCTACGATCCGGTACTCTCCAGCGCCAAGCTGATCGCCGAGGCCTGGGATGCGGGAGGCCTATACCAGGTGGGTTCCTTCTCCTCCTGGAACCGCTGGGCAGAGTGGAACGGCAAATACCGGGACGACATGCGCCGTTTCCTTAAGGGCGACGACAACATGGCTGCGGCTGCCGTCAGCAGAATCACCGGTTCCCCGGATCTCTATCCGCCGGCCACGCGCGGCTTCAATTCCTCTGTTAATTTCTTAACGTGTCACGACGGCTTTACCCTGTATGATCTGTACAGCTATAATGAGAAGCACACTGAAGCCAACGGCTGGAACAACACGGACGGAGACAATAACAACAACAGCTGGAACTGCGGCGCAGAGGGGGAAACCGACGATCCCGGCATCCTGGAGCTCCGCTTCCGAATGATAAAGAACGCCTGCGCCGTCTTAATGTGCAGCCGCGGAACGCCGATGTTCTTTGCCGGCGACGAATTCGGCAACACCCAGTTTGGCAACAATAACGCCTATTGTCAGGACAACAGCATCTCCTGGCTGGACTGGACCCTGTTACAAAAGAATCACGAACTGTATGAATTTTTTCGGCGCATGATCGCCATACGCAGATCCCATCCGGTGATCCGGCGGGAGACGCTCTCTTCCAGCACCGGTTTTCCCCCGGTCAGCGTACACGGAACCGAGGCCTGGAAAGGGGAAACCACCTCGTATACACACTACGTCGGCATCATGTATGCCGGCAAACACGACGACGGAACGGAGGATATCATCTACCTTGCCGTAAATACCTACTGGGAACCGCTTCCGATCACGCTTCCGCATCTCCCTGAAGGGTTCTTCTGGAATCTCCTTGCAGATACCGGACGGGGCAGCGGCAGTATTCCTGAGACCGTCGATGGCTGGGATGAGGTGATCCGCTATTCTGCATTGGCCCACCCCCGCTCCGTTATGATCCTGAGGGCGGTCCAGAAAGAGCTTTCTTAATTGCATAAAAAATCCATAACTGCTTAACCTGTGCATGTAAGCAGTTATGGATTTTTGTCAGTCTCATATCAGCATATCTTCTCTTAACCAATCAGAGCCGTAATCCCAAAGTAAACCAGGACGATCACTCCAAGGACAATTCTGTAATAACCAAAAAACTTGAAATCGTGTTTTCTGATATATCCCATCAGGAAACGGATTGCGTACACCGATACGATGAACGCCACCACCATACCGAGAAGCAGATAAAAGACCTGCGGACCGGTGAAATGAAGGCCGTATTTTACAATTTTTAAGAAGCTGGCTCCAAACATGACGGGGATTCCCAGGAAGAAGGAAAACTCGGCGGCAGCGCCTCTGGAGCAGCCAAGGATCATGGCGCCCAGAATCGTGGAACCGGACCGGGAGGTACCCGGAACCAGGGACAGGAGCTGGAAAAGGCCGATATAAAGCGCCGTCTGGTAGGAAATATCCCCCACCCGCTGCATCTCAAAATTACGGTTCCGGTTCGCATTCTCTATGACGATGAACAGGACGCCGTAGATAATTAAAGTGGCTGCAACAACATAGCCGTTCATGAGGTATTTTTCCATGATGTCATCGATCAGAAGACCTATGACAGCCGCCGGGATACACGCGAGGATAATCTTGGACCACAACTCCAGTGTAGCCCGCTTCTGCGCAGGTTTCTTCGTCGGAGAAAATGGATTCAGCTTATGGAAGTACATGACCACGACCGCCAGAATCGCCCCCAGCTGGATCACGACCATAAACATGTTTTTAAAATCCTCCGGCTGTTTTAAATGGATGATTTCATCTACCAGTATCATATGGCCCGTACTGCTGATGGGGAGCCATTCGGTAAATCCCTCCACAATTCCAAGTACGATTACCTTTAATGTCTCAATTATGCTCATCTTTTATTTTCCGTCTCCATTCTTATATATTTTCAATCTGCCAGTCTATGGGCTCCAGCCCGTTGGCTTTTAAATACTCATTGGTTTTACTGAAATGCCTGCAGCCGAAAAATCCACGGAACGCCGATAACGGACTGGGATGAGGCGCCTCCAGAATCAGATGCTTCGGATTGGTCAGCATACTCTTTTTGTTCTGTGCCGGCCGGCCCCATAATAAGAATACCATGGGACGGTCCTGCTCGTTTAAAATCTTAATAGCCGCGTCCGTAAACGTCTCCCATCCGATTCCCTGGTGGGAGTTAGCCGCGTGAGCACGGACTGTCAGCACAGTATTAAGAAGCATAACACCCTGATCCGCCCACTTCTTTAAGTACCCGTTATTGGGGATATCGCATCCCAGATCATCATGCAGTTCCTGATAAATATTGACCAGGGACGGCGGAATCTCCACATCCGGCTTAACAGAAAAGCAGAGGCCGTGCGCCTGCCCGTAGTTGTGGTAGGGGTCCTGCCCCAGAATCACCACCTTTACCCTGGAAAGGGGTGTAAACTGAAACGCATTGAAGATGTCATCCGCCTCCGGGAAGACTCTTCTCGTCTCGTACTCATGTTTGACCTTCTTATAAAGTTCCCTGTAATATGGCTTTTTAAACTCCACGCTCAGTGGCTCCAGCCAGTCATTATCGATCGCACCCATATTGCTGTAATTTCCTTTCGTATTGTTCTGTATTACCTGCCTGATCCCCTCCGCTATAATCTCATGGGCAGTCCCCGGTCCGCCAGGAAACGTTTTAACTCCATGATCTCCAGCTCCTTATAGTGGAACAGGGAGGCCGCCAGCGCAGCATCTGCCTTTCCCTTCGTCAGGGCATTGTAAAAATGCTCTGTCGTCCCTGCGCCGCCCGATGCGATAACCGGTACGGATACAGAGTCTGCAATAACTGCGTTCAGTTCATCGTCATATCCGGCCTTTGTGCCGTCGCAGTCCATGCTGGTAAGGAGAATCTCCCCCGCGCCCATGTGGTCCGCCTTCATGGCCCATTCTACAGCATCGAGCCCCGTATCGATACGGCCGCCGTTTTTGTATACATTCCAGCCGCTTCCGTCTTCCCGCCTTCTGGCATCGATGGCAACGACCACACACTGGCGCCCGAATTTATCTGCAGCCTCGGAGATCAGTTCCGGTGTATTGATGGCAGAGGAATTGATGGATATCTTATCCGCCCCCTCCCGCAGAAGCAGTTTAAAATCATCAACCGTACGGATACCGCCGCCCACGGTAAATGGAATAAAAACTGTTTCCGCCACGCGGCGCACCATATCCACCACCGTGCTCCGGTTATCGGAGGAAGCCGTAATGTCCAGAAAAACCAGTTCATCCGCCCCGGCCTTATCGTATGCGGCCGCGATCTCCACCGGATCTCCTGCATCCTTTAAATTCACGAAATTGACGCCCTTCACCACGCGTCCGTTATGTACATCGAGACATGGAATAATCCTTTTCGTCAGCATCCAGCCACCTCCTATGGTAATTCAATGAAATTTTTCAAAATCTTTAATCCAGTGGTACCGCTCTTTTCCGGATGGAACTGGCAGGCAAATACGTTGCCGTGCTCCACGGAGGCGTGAAAACGGACACCGTAAACAGAGGACGCCGCCACATCCTCTTCCTTCTCCGCCTTTAAATAATATGAATGGACAAAATACACATATTCCCCGGAAGCCAGTCCTTTAAAAAGCTTTGCATCCGGACGGATGTCCAGACAGTTCCAGCCCATGTGGGGCACCTTAAGCCCCGGCGTATCCGGAAATCTCACAATCTCCCCCGGAAGAATTCCGAGACCGGAGACCCCTTCACTCTCCCCGCTCCGTTCAAATAAAAGCTGCAGTCCCAGACAAATCCCCAAAAACGGAGTCCCCTGGTCTGCCACGTGGTGAATCACCTCCACCAGTCCATATTGGCGGAGCTTCCCCATGGCGTCTCCGAACGAACCAACCCCAGGCAGAATCACCTTATCCGCAGAAAGAATCGTCTTTTCATCCCGGCTGATGACCGGCTGTTCTCCCAATGCATCCAGCGCCTTTTCCACACTTCTCAAATTTCCGGCATCGTAATCAATAATCGCTATCATGGCCGTCACCTCGTATCGCCTTTTTTCAACATTCTATCACAGGAACCCTCATTGTTCAACATTCAACCGCCGATTACACCAATTCCGGCTGCAGCCGCCTCCTCCGGTGTCTCAGACGGCCACTCCTCTATAACGTCCTTATAAACTCCACGGAATTCATCGGAACAGACACGGCACGTTCCCCCATTTCAGCGGAAAGCTGCGCAAATTTCCCATGTATCCGGTACATATGAGCCTTTTTATTCAGTGATACCGTCTTCTCAAACGGCCACCGAATCACCGTAGGCGTGCCAAACCCCACTCCCAGCTCAAGGATCAGCAGTTTTTTATTAAGAGTACCGGCCAGCCAGGCCGTATACCGGTTCCACTGAGGCAGATATCCCTCCTCAATATAGGTTTCCGCCTGAATGGTATTTCCCGTAAGCGGAGCGCCGCAGTGGGGGCAAATATCCTCCGGAATCTCCCCCGGCTCCCAGATATCCTTCGTACAGGAGCGTGAGCACTGGCGCCACGTCTCATTTCCGCATGGCGCCACAATCCTCGCCGCCTCGATCCCTGACTCAAAAATCCTGGCGTCCGTCACCGTAGTCACCAGAAAAAAATCCTTTCCCTCCGTCAACTCCGCCAGCTTCCCATACCCCTCATCAAGATCCGGAACAAGCTCCGCCCTCCACTCTTCCCCCAGACCGATCAATAACTTCTCACACTCATCGATTTCCTGTCTTATATTCTGATTTTCTTTCATTCTTATCTCCCTTTCCCATCCTGCTCACTCACCAGCCCTGCCTCATCAGCCCTGGTGCCTGCTTACCAATTACCCCTCATTATACATCATGCCCTCCCACTCGAAAAGTCTTTTCTTATTACCAGCCACCTGTTTTATTCTTCCCCTCCCTCATACAGCCAGTACACAGCCCCATAGCTTCCGGGCGGCGCGGGGAGTGGGAGGGACGGGGGAGCGAACTGTTTCCTTTTCTGAGGTTCGCAGGAACTTGAGCAGACAGGCAGGAAAAAGGGGTGGTGAAAGTTGGCCTCAAAGCCAACTTTCAAGAGAACACGGAGGCGAAGTCCTTCAGGAGTTCGGCGGAGTTTTCTCGATCCGCCCCTTTTTCCTGCCTGTCTGCTCTAGTACCTGCCACCGAAGAAACGAGAAACGGTTCGATCCCCGTCCCTCCCACTCCCCGCGCCGCCCGGAAGCTATGGGGCGTTACCTCCCTCCAAAAAAGAATCAACATCTGCCTCATTTTTCTTGAGTTTCCCCACCTCCCTATGCTATACTTAGTCAGAATAAGATTTCAGATGAACAGAAGGAAGACTTTAATGATGAATACAGACAAACAAAGACACAAGAGACTGAAACGCCCCTCCCCGTTTCTGGGGGCCTGCGTAGCGGTTGCCGTGCTCGCACTGCTGCTGGTTATCTATAACATTTCCAAACCGGTTCCCATGGTTGGAAGCAAGACCATCACCATCGATGTGGTTTACAAAGACGGAAAAGAAGACAGCTATCACGTCACCACCGAAGCACAGTACTTAAAAGGAGCAGCGGACGCCATTCCGGAGCTCACCCTGGACGGCACAGTCACAGAAGAATACGGTCTGATGATAACCACGGTCAATGGAGTGCGGGCGGACTACACACAGGATGGCGCCTACTGGGCGCTGCTTCTAAATGATGAGCCCTGCAACTACGGCATCAGTATGCAGCCCATTAAAGACGGCGAACACTACAAACTTGTCTATACACCGGCGGACCAGTGATGGAACCGCCGTTTCTTTGGCCGCTTACAGGTTCGCAGTGAGGAGGAAACCATGAAAACAAAGGAACTTGTCCGCGACGCGTTTCTTGCCGCTCTCCTTCTGGTGCTGCAGGTCAGTCTCTCCTGGCTTCCGAATATTGAGCTGGTGTCTCTCCTGATGATTCTGTATACACTCGTATTCCGCCGCCATGTTTGGGTCATCCTCTACGTGTTCGTCATTCTGGAGGGACTGATCTACGGCTTCGGCCTCTGGTGGTTTTCTTATCTCTACGTATGGGCCTTCCTGTGTACAGCCGTGTTTCTCATGCGATGGACCGGTAAACCGCGGACAATTTCCGCCGCACTGCTTGCCGGAATCTTCGGCATGCTCTTCGGACTGCTCTGTGCTGTTTCCTACTTTTTTACAGGCGGTCCCGGAGCCGCCCTTGCCTGGTGGACAGCCGGAATTCCCTTCGACATCATCCACGGCATCAGCAACTTTACCGTGACACTTCTGTTGTTTGAACCGCTCTATCATCTGTTAACCAGACTGAAAAACCAGTTTTAATATATCAAAGGAGAACTAAAATGGAATCTGCAGTTGTAAGGATTAAAAAAGGCGAAGGCCGCTCACTAAAGGCCGGAGGCATGTGGATTTATGACAATGAAATCGACACCATAAAAGGGGATTTCACCAACGGGGACATGGTATTCGTGGAAGACTTTGACGGTTACCCGCTGGGCCACGGCTTCATCAACACCAACTCCCGTCTGACGGTCCGCATGATGTCCCGAAAAAAAGACGCCGTTATCGATGATGCCTTCATCGAAATGAGGGTGCGCGCCGCGTGGGAGTACAGAAAGACGACGACAGACACCTCCAGCTGCCGCATCATTTTCGGGGAGGCTGACTTTCTTCCCGGAATCGTCATCGATAAATTTGCGGACGTTCTCGTTGTGGAATCACTTGCGCTGGGCATTGACCGGTTCAAGACCATGATTCTGGATCAGGTAAAGAAGGTTCTGGCGGAAGACGGAATCCACATACGCGGCGTCTACGAACGGAGTGACGCCAAAGTACGCCTGCAGGAAGGCATGGAACGCTTCAAGGGCTTTATCGGCGATCCCTTCGACACGAAGGTGGAAATCGTAGAAAATAACGTACATTATATGGTAGATGTAAAAGACGGGCAGAAGACCGGCTTCTTTCTGGATCAGAAATACAACAGACTGGCCATCCAGAGACTCTGTCCGGGCAAACGGGTATTAGACTGCTTCACCCACACCGGTTCCTTTGCTTTAAATGCCGGTCTGGCCGGCGCTTCCTCCGTCTTAGGCGTTGATGCCTCCGAGCTGGGAGTCGCCCAGGCAGAAGAAAACGCAGCGTTAAACGGCCTTTCCGACACGGTTCACTTCCGCTGCGCAGACGTCTTCGAGCTGCTTCCCGAACTGGAACGCCAGGGTGAAAAATTCGACGTCGTCATCCTGGATCCTCCCGCCTTCACCAAGTCCAGAAGCTCCGTAAAAAATGCAGTAAAAGGCTATCGGGAGATCAATTTACGAGGCATGAAGCTGGTGACGGATGGCGGCTACTTAGCCACCTGCTCCTGTTCTCACTTTATGACTCCGGAACTGTTTGAAAAGACCATCCGGGAGGCGGCCTCCAATGTCCATAAACGCCTCCGCCAGGTCGAATACCGGACCCAGGCCCCGGATCACCCCATACTCTGGTCTGGAGATGAAACCTCTTATTATTTAAAATTCTTCATCTTCCAGGTGTGTGACGAGAAGTAAACTATAACAGCTCTGCCGGGCGCAGCCCCTCCTTCTGTACCAAAGCCGTCTCCTATTCCACGCGGCTGATTCGATACAGGAGGTGGGGCATGTCCAGTCCGTAATAATGCTTGACGATGCTGCCGCAAACGGTCATTCCGTTTCGCTCCGCAACCGCTCTGGATGGACCGTTGTTCTCCCGGATTATGGAGTAAACCGCTTCCGCTCCCAGCTTCTCAAACGCATAATCCCTGCATGCGGCTGCCGCTTCCAGCGCATATCCGTGGTGCCAGAACTCCATTCTGAACAGGTACCCGACTTCCAGCACCTCGCTGTCTCCAACCTCCTGCATGGTGAGCCCGCACTGTCCGATCACTTCCCCCGTCTCCTTTAAGACCACGGCCCACAGGCCGAAACCGTACGTTTCGTAGCGCATAAGCTGGCGGTCCAGCCAATCGGCGGCCTCCCAGTCCTCGAACGCGTGCTCATAGGCGTACATCACCTCTTCATCTTTTAACATCAGGCAGAGTGCACCGTAATCTGACCTCCGCAGCCGCCGCAGGATCAGTCTCTTTGTTTCCAGAATGATCTCATCATCTGTATTCTCCTCCGTAACGTTCCCCATAATAGCCTCCTCCTTCTCTTTGTGTCTGTATTTCATCGCCTGTCACTGTTCTCAGTCCCTGTTGTCTCCTGCTCCCCGGTCAGTCCCGGCAGGCTCATGCGGCCTTTCCTGTGACTTTGCAGGGGATTAGAAGTTCTTAACGCGCAAAATTTTTCGTTCAGGGGAAATGTCCACCTGTCTGAGCGAATGCGAGTTTGGGCATTTCCCCTGGTTTTTAGAAAAATTCTGCACGTTTAGAACTTCTTATGCCCGAAACCGGAACAGGAAAGGCCGCATGAGCCTGCCGGGACTGACCGGGGAGCAGGGGACAACAGGGACTGGGAACAGTAACTCATCGCCTCTCAGGGCATCCTGGCCGTTTTCCCTTGTTCTTTCTTCCGGCCGATTCTATAATAATACCATAAATCCGGTGCACGGGACATCAAAAAAGGAGAATCATATGAAAATAACACTGCACGAAGGACTCGATCTTTCCGAGCCCGAAATCGAAATCCGGTGTCATATTGCCGACCCGCGGCTTAAGCGTCTCATAGACTATATCCATCAGTATTCCTTTTCGCTGGAAGGGCGTATCGGTGAGGCCTCCTTCTACCTGCATTCCGAGGAAATCATCTACGTGGATTCCGCTGACGGGCGCACCTTCCTCTACAGCGGAAAAAATGTATACGAAAGCCGCGAGACGCTTGCATCCCTGGAGGAAAAGCTGGCCAACACCACCTTTGTCAGAATCAGCAAAAACTGTATCGTAAATACCGCCTGGTTGAAAAGCGTGTCCCCTCTGTGGAATCACAGACTGGAGGCCCTGCTGAAAAACGGCGAAAAACTCATTGTCAGCAGAAATTATATTCCTGCACTGAAAGAAAAGTTATCCCAATAAAAGGAGGAAATGCCATGAAACGATTATTAAGAACCTATCTTCCCAGTTCGGCGATCGCCTTTACCATCGTCATCCTGTTCAGCGTCATCTTTAACCTGATTCTGGGAAAACACGATGCGCTGAGCAGCATCTTTGTCCTGGAACTCGCGGGGCTCATTCTTTTAATCCAGTTTGTATCCGCCGTATGTGACCGCATCCCGTTCCAGTCGAAAAAAGCATATCAGATCACATTTTATGCCCTGGAATATGCCATTGTCCTGATTGCAGGCTTCCTGCTGAACTGGGCGGCGTTTACCATCAGCAGTTTTCTTTACACGACACTGCTCTGGCTGTTTATCGCATTCCTGATCGACCGGTACTTTACGGCCGTACACCGCCATGAAGCCGAGGAGATCAACCGTCTCATTCTCTCCCAGAATCAAAAAGAGGAGCAGATTCCATAACCGATCCTGTGGAATCATGCTCCCTCTTACCAAAACGTTATCTGCCGGCCGTCTGACTGCTCAGAAGCATTCCAAACGACTCTGCGGTCATGGGCCGGCCAAAGTAATACCCCTGTATGACATCGCAGCCCCGCGCCTTTAAATACTCGTACTGCTCTCTCGTCTCCACGCCCTCGGCGATGGTGCTCAGTTCCAGGGAATCCGCAAGACGTATGATACCATCCACGATCTTATTCCCCCGCTCATCTCCGATATTATCAACAAAGCTTTTATCAATCTTCAGCGTATCAAACGACATGTCATTCAGCATCGCCATGGACGAATACCCTGTACCGAAATCGTCCAGTAATATACGGTAACCTGACTGATGCAGATGTCTGATGGCATCCAGAAGCCGGGGCTGGTTGTCAAAGAAGACGCTTTCCGTAATCTCGATTTCCACATTCCGGACATCCACCGCGGTCTCCGTCAGAATCAGGTTATATTTTTCCACGAAATTCAAATCATACAGAAGCTTTCTCGACACATTGACAGATACCGGCACCACCTCGTATCCACGTTCTTCCCACTCCTTCTGCTGTTCACAGACCTGCCGGAACATGTAACGGTCCAGCTCGCTGATGAAACCGTTTTTCTCAAACAACGGAATAAATTCTCCCGGCGGAACGAGCCCGCCGTCAGGCCGTGCCCAGCGAACCAGGGCCTCTGCCCCTACGATCCGTCTGGACTCTGCATCATACTGGGGCTGGTAGTAAGCTTGAAACTCCCCATTCTCCAGCGCCCCCTTCATCTCGGCTTCAATCCGCTTATCCCGGTAAATCTGTTCCTTTACCCGTTCATCATAGAACGCATAGTGAACGGCAAACTGCCCCTTCCGGCTCTTTCTGGCAATTCCGGCACAGTCCAGACAGAAATCCAGCGTAAGACCCTTATCACGAATCTGAAAGATTCCCAACGCCGGCACGATGGCCAGCTTGTTCTGAGGCCAGATGGAATACGACTGAAGGCGGCTGCACAGTTCCTCCAGGCGCCGGCACAGCACATCGTGATCGCGGCTGTCTGCCAGGGCCACAAACATATCCGCAGACTGATGGGCAAAAATCTCCTCACTGCCGCACCATTCCCCCAGAACTCCATGGATATACCGGATCAGATGATTCCCCTCCTCGTATCCCAGAAGTTCGTTGATAAACTTAAAATCGTCTATATCCAGACTGATGAGGGACCAGCTTCCCACCTCTGCCCGGCGGATCTTTTTCTCCGCCTCAACCTGGAATTTTGCGAAGGAGTAACCGCCGGTGATCTCATCCGTGTACAGGCTGTGCATCAGCTCGGCCTTTCTCCGCTTCTGATCCTTCAGAATATAGATCAGAATCCCCGCGAAGATCAGCACCATAAACGCCCCCAGCAGGTAGGTCCGTCCCAGCACTGCATTCATTTTGCTGTCCAGCACACTGGCCGGAGCCACGGTGAGCAGATACCAGTTATTGATGGGCAGCGGCCGGTAATACATGTATTTCATGCCATGGTTTTCTATCCGGATGCAGCCCTCCTGTCTTAAGTCAAAATCCGCCTTCATGGCGGCGGCCGCCTCCGAATTCTGGCTGTCCACCTCCTCGATTGCGTCGAAGATATTCTGAAGATCGGGATAGCTGTACGGATTAACAGAATCTACGATACAGTTTCCGTCTGTATTTACAATATATGTATATCCCCGCCCTTCAAAAGAGGACACCTCCAGCTGCTTGCGCATCTCATTCAGATTATACGTTCCGAACAGTACGCCGGTCACCTGATCCTCATGGTACACAGGGACTGCATAAACATGAATCTTTTCATTCCCTTCCCTGTCCCGGAGAGGATCGGACACGCATTTCTCCCCCTCCATCGCCTTTTTGTAATAAGGACGGTCTGATAAATCCATCTGCACATGATCCGTTGTATACGTCTTCCCGTCTGCTGAGATAATCCCCATCCGTTTGAAATCATTCTCCATGGCGGTGGCGGCCAGCATGGAGGCAGCCTCCTCATAATCCTCCGCCGGATAGAAGCTGACGCGGCGTGAAACCTCCGTCAGCAGTTCCAGTTTCGCATTGATCTCTTTTTCCAGAATATTCTCTCCCTGAGTGGATACCTCCTCCAGAGATGAGATGATCTCATTCTGAAAATCGTTTTTCAGAGTTCTCGCATATAACAGCCACGACACGGCCAATAATATCAGAATCAGCAGACCGAGGATAATCTCCCGGTATTTCGCGAAAATATTTCTCATACCCCTTCCTTTCCCGCCTGTGACGCTGTACTCGATAACAGGCGGCATCTCATTTTATTGTACATGAAAGAAAAAGGGTACGTCAACTGTCACTTGCTTTTTAGCGCCGAAAAACCGTTCTTTGCCGGTCCGTGCTGTAGATTATTCTGCCTCAGTGAGGCAGCGTGCCGCTGTTTTCGTTCTCCCGGGGCAGACTGGTATAATAGGCGGAAAAGATATGGCAAAGCTCCAGTTTGCCGGACAGCTCCAGTTTGCGCAGTATATTGGACTGCTGGTTGGCAATCGTCTTGTTTTTGGAGTGGAGCGTTATCTCTCTCCCCAGCATCTGGTCCAGAACAGCCCGTTCAGCGGGAGACAGTACCTCCAGTATCAGACTGCATATGAGCAAAGCCTGCGGCGTTATTCCTGAATACGTCGTCCGAATGGTGGGGATGAGCATGGAGAACTGATTTTTTAGTACGTAGCCGGAAGCAAATGCCCGGCGGCAGGCGTCCAGTATAATTTCCGGCTGGTCAAATGAGGTTAGAATAATAATGCGGGCATTTGTCTCGATCCGTATGGTGCGGGCAGTCTCCACGCCGTCCATCCAGGTAGATTCCAGGTTCAGATCCATAAGGACAAGATCAGGAGAATCAGTAAGCGCGGCCGGAAGGGCGCCTTTTTTGCTGCTGCACAGGGAACATACATCGAAATCGGCTTCTTTTCCCAGTGTCTGCTGAATCAGATACAGAAAATCTTTGTCATCGTCTACCACCATGATTTTTTTTTTTTCACGAGATGCTCCTTTCTGCGGGTTTACGTACGGAAAATACAGGGAAAAGCAGCTCCCCTCTCCTGCGGCCGAGTCAGCCTGCAGTCTTCCGGAGTGGGCACACATGACATTCCAGCAGTAATACAGGCCAAGCCCCATATTGTGGTTGTTATTCTTGGTCGTGTAAAACGGTTCTGATATCCGTTTCAAATCGTCTTTTTCGATCCCGCATCCATTATCACGGACCGTAATGACAGCCTGCCGTCTGTTCTTCTGGCAATGGTATGAAAGCTTAATGAGCCCCTCCTCCTTAATCGATTCAGCGGCATTCCAGATCAGATTGCGAAGCACCTCTGCCAGATGAACAGGATCACAGAAAAGCGGATCCATATCACAGGTGCATATCTGAATCTGTTTGCCTTCCGGCAGCATGAGTTCCTGTTTTAAATCCTCAAAAATCTGTGCGATATCGCAGAACTGCTGTTTTAAAACAATCCTATCTGAATACATCTGCGTCCGTGCGACGAAGCTTTCCAGGTGAGCAACCGACTGCTCAATGATGTCCAATTCCTTCATCCGGACCTGCTCCTGCCGGAGCAGGCCGGTACACCATGAGATTTTAGCAAGATCATTTTTCAGGGCATGTCCCACATAATGGGCATTTTTCTGAAGCAGTTTTTCATCGGAACTCCAGTTATACTGTTCACCCCGAATGCGGAGTCCCCAGATTCCGCTGTGAAACGCATGGTACACAATAAAAAGCAGGATCACGACGATTATAATCAGGTTGATCTGCCACGCCTTTGAAAATCCCCCCAGTCCCAGCGCATGATACGGAAATCCGGCAATAAGCCAGCACCATAATGGAAGCAGCACGCTCGCAGTTACCAGCATGCGCTGGTTATAGTTTGCGCTGAGCCGTTCCTCCCGCAGCGTTTTTAATAAGATCGAGGTCAGAATGATACCGTATAACCAGTTGTAAGCCGCAGTACTCAGACAAAATGAGACCTTACTCTGGTAATACAGGGTCTGCGTACATGGAAAGATAAGAATCATCACCACTGCCAGGGCGAAACTGGCTGCCTGCTTCTTTCGAAAAGCAGAGGGATTTTTTACATCTTCGTGGGAAAAATACAGGGCACAGATCAGACCGCACGGCAGGGAAAAGAAATAAAATACCCCGCTCATGACAGAATAGAGCCAGTCCGGTATCGCATGCGCGGCCGGCGAATGGATCAGTCCTGCCAGTTCATAATACAAAAATTCTTTAAATGTGCCGATACCGCATAAAAATCCGGTAGCAAAGCACCATTGATTGATCTTATTTCCAGGATTGGCAGCAAGGATCAGAAAAAATACCAGCCAGATTAAAAGAGTAAATACCAATAAGTATAATCCATGTATGCCCTCCTGTGAGACGCGCAACAGCAATTCCTTCATAAGCGTAGTTCCTGCCTTCTTCTTTCATTGACATCTGATGCTGTAATACCGGATCTCCGGCGCAGTGACCGCCATAAAGACTGCCTCCGGTCCGCTAAGTATAATTTATCATACTTTAAACTTTCTAACAACTGCATATCATGTTCAACCAGGAAGTAGAACTTCCCAAATATTATGGGAATTTTTCAAATATACCGGCTGCACTGCTATAATTTTTTTAAAAAATTACCGGTTCTGTTCCGGCTTATGAATAAACCGAAGACAAATTTAGGCTTGACTCTGCACAATGTTCCTGCTATAGTATCATTAAGTTATATATCGTTTTGATATATATCAGGAGGTAATATTATGTTGGAATACATTATTCTCGGTTTTCTGATGCGCCGAAAAGCCACCGGCTATGATCTGAAGCAGTATATGGCCGAAAGCACTTCCTATTTTTTTGACGCAAGCTACGGAAGCATTTATCCGGCGTTAAAAAGGCTGGAGGAAAAGAAGTTCCTGTGTTCTGAGGAACAGGTAACAGGCGGAAAGTTCAAAAAGTTATATTCCGTTACCGGGGAAGGACGGAAACATTTTCTCGAATGGCTGAAACAGCCGGTCCACTTCTCAAAAACCCGCCTTGATCATCTCGTTCCGTTCTTTTTTTATGACTGCTTAGACGCTGAGACGGCAGGACGGAACTTAACGCAGTTTATCGAAGAAGCTTCATCAGGACTCGGGGAGCTGAGGGCCCAGCAGCGCGAACTGGATTCCAGCTGCCCGGAATGCCGCCATACGTACCACTATTCCGTGCTCGTCTACGGAATCCGCTACTATGAGATGCTGATCGGCTGGTGTATGGAGCTTGCCAGCCAGACACCAAAACCATAAGGAGGCCCCTTCTGTGAAAACAATCATCCATGATTTAGACCCCGCCGCTTTTGAAGAGCTGTTTCCCGAAACCGCACTTTTGACAAGACTCGGAACCTCAGAGCCGCCTGCCGTCATTCTCTCCCCCATGTATCCGGCCCGCCCCTGCATCGGCTGTTTTGGCTGCTGGATCAAGACTCCCGGCAGCTGCGTGCTTCCTGATTCCTATCAGGAGATGGGGAAGCTTCTGTCCAGGACCAGCGAGCTCATCCTTATCAGCCGCTGCTGTTATGGCAGTTACAGCCCCCATGTTAAAAATGTGCTGGACCGCAGCATCGGCTATCTTCAGCCGTTTTTCCGCATCATCGGCGGAGAGATGCACCACGTCATGCGATACGGCAACCAGATGGCAGTTACGGCACATTTCTATGGAGACTCCATCACAAAGCAGGAAGAAGAGACCGCGAACCGCATGGTAAAGGCCAACGCCGTCAATCTCGGAGCCTCCGGCTTCACCGTACATTTTTATCAGACACCGGAACAGATAAGGGGGAATATGACATGAAAGGTATTTTAATAAACGGCAGTCCCAAGAGAAACGGCAGCGCTTCCGGTGTACTGCTGGACGATTTAAGGTCTTTACTCGCTCCCGATACAGAGACCGCCGTCATGGCCGTCACCGCCGCCCATCCGGCTGCTTCCCCGGCTTATACCGGCATGCACTGGGAGCCCTCCCCCGAGGAGCAGAAAAAGCTTGGCGGCTTAAGCTTCCTTGTCCTCTCCTTTCCGCTCTATGTGGACGGTATACCGTCCCACCTGCTTTCCTTTTTAACGGAGCTGGAACGGTGGCAGAATCAAAGCAGGCTTCTGGAAGGCGACAAACCACTGGCCGTATATGCTGCTGTCAACTGCGGATTTTATGAGGGAAAGCAGGCTGCCATTGCCCTTCGTATTGTGGAGAACTGGTGCGTACGCTGCGGATTTGAATATAAACAGGGTATTGGATGCGGCGCCGGGGGCATGCTGGCCCATTTAAAAGGCGTCCCCCTGGCAAAGGGGCCGAAAAAACCGTTGGGCGCTGCCCTGACAGATATGGCCGCAAACATCGAGCGCCTTGAAAAGGGGAATGATCGCTTCTTCTCCCTCTCCATTCCCCGCCCGCTCTACATAGCCGCCGCTCATATCGGCTGGAGGAAGCAGGGCCGCGAAAATGGTCTGACTGTAAAAGAACTGAAATCGTAATGTGAAAAACTCCCCTGCCGTTTGAATGGAATCCATTCCGACAGGGGAGTTTTCTATTGCAGCTTTCCTTCCCCGGAGACCGGGAGTGCAGGAAAAAGACTGGTTCTGATTAAATTCTGGTATCCCAGCGGCCGCAGAATACCGTTTCATTGTATCTGCCCTTAAACGGTGATTTTCCGGTCATTTTATCGATGGCGGCAGAGACCGCTTCCTCCGAATTTAAGTAAGCGTTGATGTACGTCTTTGCCATCGGCACATCGATCAGGTGATTCGTAAAGTTCAGAGAAAGGAAGACAGTGGGCAGTTCTGATACGTACCACGGCTGATCCGCGGGCTGCGCCCATTTTACACGCATGGTATTGTACTGTGCAAATCCCGATACGTTAAGTACCACCAGGCACACATCGTACGTTTTACGGAGGTCTTCCATCTTTCCTTTCACGGCCGGTGTCTCACCGTCCACTGTAAATCCTGCTTCCGTAAGCTTTCTTATGACCATCTCCTTCACAGGCGCGCTGTCGTCCGACTGCAGCTTACCCGCGACCACCGTTCCCTCTCCGCCGATAAATACCAGCTTCACTCTCTGATACTTCTCCAGTGTCAGGGGAAGGTAATGCTTCGTGTCTTTTACAAGTGTAATAAACTTGTCGGCCTGTTTTGCCGCAGATTCCCGAAACTCACGGCAGCCGATCACCGATAACTGCTCTCTGGGAGGCATCAGACGGCCTTCTGCCTGCAGCTTATGAAGCTTCAGCGCGGCCTTGATTCCGAGAATCCGGTGAAGCGCATCGTTCAGCCTCTCCTCTGTAATCACGCCGTTTCTGTAGCCCTCCATCATATAGCCAAAGTCCTCGTCCATGTCATTGAAGAACAGGAACATGTCACAGCCCGCGGCAATTGCCCGCGGAACCTGATCCCGCCGCGGCATGGCGGCAAACATGCCGATCATATGAGAGGCGTCAGTCACCACCATACCGTTGAATCCCAGGCGTCCTTTTAATAAATCCGTAATCAGCTCCGGGGACAGGGTTGCCGGCAGAATGTCTTCATCCGCAGTATCCGGCCTCAGCTTTCTCGTATAGGCGGGGAGTGCAATATGTCCCGCCATAATGGTCATGACCCCATCATCGATCAGTTCTTTGTATACTTTCCCGAAGGTATTGTCCCATTCCTCACAGGTCATGTCATTGACGCCCATGAGAAGATGCTGGTCATTCTCCTCGGTTCCGTCTCCCGGGAAATGCTTCATGCAGGTAGCCATATTCTGAGTTCTGGTTCCCCGGAAAAATGATTTTGCATAACGAATCGTATCCTCCGGGCTGTTGTTGAAGGCTCTGCACTGGACAATGGTATTTCTCCAGTTGTAGAGCAGATCCACAACCGGCGCAAAATTCCAGTTGCACCCGATAGCCGCGCTCTCCGCGGCTCCGATCCTTGCCACCTCATAGGCGGTCTCCTCATCGTCCGCTGCTGCCGTCGCTGCCCCGCAGGCCACTGCGGTACCGCCGCCTACGCCTCCGTTTCCGCCTGCCTCACAGTTAGAGGCAATGAGCAGCGGAATCCTGGAATGTTCCTGGAGAATCCGGTTCTGCTCATACAATTCATCCGGCGAGGTATTGTGATAACGAATCGCTCCTACGTGATAGTTCTTTACCACGTTCTCCAGATCTTCCGGTTTTCTGGAGGTCACCATATTGACAAACAGCTGGCCGATTTTTTCTTCATCCGTCATGGATGCGATGGTGTCTTCCACCCACCTGATTTCTTCATCCTTAAGGTAATAAGGTTTTTCTCTTAAATTAACCATTGTTCTCTCCTTTTCCCAAATTCTTCTCAAAATCCGCAATACACCGTTCCTCGTACGCCCCCCGGTACCTGTCATTCTGAAAACGCTCCAGCGCCTCTTTTCGGAACTGTTTCCAGGACAGTGCCTCCTTCTTAACCAGAATCGGATAGAAGCAGACGCCGTTCTGCAGAGCCGCCTGATGATCTCCGGGCGCATCTCCTATCATCAGAACGTGGTCCTTCTCGTAACCGGCCTCCAGAAGGCGGCCGATGCAGTATGCTTTGGAGCCCTCCGTCTGTGTCAGCACAACATCCGTTAAGGAAAGAAGCCCGCACCGCTCCCATTCCTCCACCACGGCCTGTTTATTGGCGGAAGAAACAATGGCAATATCGGCTTTTTCATGAGCCGCCCGGATTCCCTGCGCCACGCCGTCATACGGCTTTTTCACGTCCTCCGGAAGTCTTTCGATAGCTTCGTTTACCGCCTTTGACCAGGACAGGGCCTTCTGAAAACACACACTGGATTCGTTCTTCTCCATCTTTGACAAGGCCTCGCCCGACAGCTCCGGCGCCGTCTCACACCAACGGACAAACGCATCGATCCCATCGATGGGCCGGTATGCTTCGGAGGCCTCCCGGAGTACGATGGCCAATGCCTTAAACCGGTTGATTCCGCGGGTCATGGAATAGAGATTCACCTCATTCCATCGCTTTAGGAGCGCCTCTTCCCACGGCTCCAGCCCCCACTCCTTTACCATACAGGGGCCAAAGCATTTAAAATGTTTGATATCCATCGTATCCATGGCACAGCCGTCCGAATCGATGCAGATCAGATACTCCTGTTTTTTCTGAAAGTTCTCAAATACATCTCCCATTGTTTCCTCACCTTTCCTTACCGTTATATGGTTCCTCTCTTTACTTCGCAGCGGTTCTTCTCTCTGCAAGAATGCGGTTGTTCTCCTCTACCACGCTCTTGGATAACGGATAGGCAAACAGCAGGATCAGGCCGACAATCAGATAGCAGACAGCCGGAGCCAGGGTTGCCACCGTGTAAATATTTCTGGTTACAGAATCCGTCTGTACGATGACCTCTCCTGCCTTGGAGGACTGGTAACCGATCGCACCCAGTACCCAGCCGCCCAGGCCGCCGGCCAGCGCCTGGCCAATCTTACGTGCAAAGGAATAAACTGCGTAAATGGTGCCGTCATCGCGGCTTCCGGTCTGTACCTCCTGGTAATCGATTACATCCGTGATAAATGCCCAGATCAGCAGGTTGAAAAGCCCTGTTCCCAGGTTGCCGAAAGCAATCATGACGCAGAACGCCCAGGGATTCTGAATCCTGACGAAAAACAGAATAAAGTAAATCACGGAAGCAAATAATACGGAAGCTGCAGAGGCCTCTTTCTTGCCGAACTTCTTTAAAATAGCAGTCGAAAACGGTGCGAGAATCAGCGTTGCACCGGTGCTGAAGAAACCGGCCAGCGACATGGCCTCTTTGCTCTTAAAGTAATCCATGTATAAATACGTATTCATGCTTCCAGACAGCAGCATGGATAGCAGGAGAACGATCGCCGCTCCGATGATGGCGAGCAGGCTGCGGTTATGTACCATGCCTTTTACGGCTTTTGCGAAACTGCCCCTGTTCGATTCCTTCACCTGCGGTTTTACACGCTCTGTAGAAAGGCTGTAGCACAGGATATAGCAGATCAGGGCCAGGACGGCAAACAGGCAGGCGATGTAGAAGAAACGGTCAGCTATAACAACCTGGTTTCCGCCCTCATAGGCATACACAAACAGGGGAACGCCTACATTGACGCATACGCCGGCCAGCGCCGCGCCTACGCTCCGGAATGTGGAAAGCTGGCCCCTCTCGATTGGATCGGAGGTAATTCCCGACGCCATGGAACCATAAGGAATATTGATTCCTGTATAGCAGAAACTTCCCCAGAATAAATAGGTAAGATAAATATATACCATCTTAAATGTCATGGATTTATCCGCGATAAACGGATTAAACATCAGAACACCGGCAACCACCACCGGAATGCACATCCTGCGGATCCAGGGTCTGAACTTTCCGTCCTTTCCGATCCTGGCAGTATCCACGATATGTCCCATGGTAATATCCGTAAATGCATCCACACACCGGGCCACCAGAAACAGCGTTCCTACCGCCGCCGCACTGATGCCGAGTACCTTCGTATAGAATACCATAAGAAACGTGCTGGCCAGCATAAAGAAAAAATCATTGCCGAAGTCGCCAAACATATAACCGATCTTATCCCTGAAACCAAATTTTCTTTCCATGTAACATGTCCCCTCCTAAAGGTTAATTTATCTCTTTCGATAAAAAAACTTTACCATAAATGCAGAAAAATCTTGAGGATAATTTTTGTAGTTATCAGCACAATATTTGTTTTCTATGGTATAATACAAAAAAAATGTAGTATTAACATCATGTTATAAAGGAGAATCCCACCTATGAGCCATGCCCCCCAGACAGCCGTCATCGATCTGATGACCACTCTTCTCTCAACCACACTCGGCGTGCAGACCTCCGTTCTCTTTCCCGATTCGGCCGAACTGGCGGATATTGATTACTCCCTCCGAAAATCCATCTTCACCGGACTGGATGCAAAGGAATTATTTTGCAGTATGATGGAAAGGGCTGAGGAAAAATACATCTACAGCATCACGGATCATTTTTTCAGCCAATATATTCTCATGCCGCTTCCTGAAAAGAAGGATTGCGGCTGCCTTCTCGTCGGCCCCTACCTGACAGAGGAGGCCAACGAGTTCCTGTATAACCGGGCGATTAACCGCAACCGGCTGACTCTGGAGACGCTTCCCGTGTTAAAAAAGTACTACCAGAACTTATCCATCGTGGATCCCGCCCGGATCACCGCGGCTTTGAACCACATTGCCGCCTTCTTATATGAGGATCACCACGATCTCACCATCCGTTACATGACAGAGGACTGGAATGAGCAGTACAGCGGTTGGAACTATGTTCCCGATCCGGAACACGCATTTTCCATCCACGTGACGGAAAAACGCTATGCTGCGGAAAATGAATTTCTGGATGCCGTCATGCGGGGAGATCAGGTTCTGGCTGTCCGCCGTTTTGAAGCGTTTTTGGACTTCCGGATCGCCCCCAGATATAAAGATCCCATCCGCGACAGCAAGAATCTAATCATTGTTCTGAACACGCTGCTGCGCAAGGCGGCGGAGAAAGCGGTGGTCCATCCCGTATATTTAGACGAAATCTCCCATCACTACGCCGTTCAGATTGAAGCTTCGACCTCCTGTCTCCAGCTGGAAAATCTGCGGATTGAGATGGTAAGGAAATACTGTATACTCGTTCAAAATCAGTCTCTCAAGAACTACCCGCCGCTGATCCGTGATCTCTTAAACCACATTAACTTAAATTTAAGCTCAGACTTAAGTTTAAAATCCTTATCACAGATGTTCAGCGTCAACGCCAGCTACCTCTCCTCCCTGTTCCGCCGGGAGATGACTATGACTCTGACGGACTACGTCAACGGCCGCCGGATCGACACCGCGCTGAAACTGCTTAACACCACTGATATTCAGATTCAGGATATCGCCTACTATGTGGGAATTGAAGATGTGAACTACTTCACGAGAATCTTTAAGAAAAAAATAGGCGTATCCCCCACCGAATACAAAAAATCAATCCGCCCGGCTTAGAGAATGTTGGAACATGACTCTCCGGGACAACCATCATCAGGAGGTATCATCAATGAAACAGCGAACCGAATACACCTGCCCGCTGGAACTGACCCACGATGCGATCCGCGGCAAATGGAAGCCCATCATCCTGTGGCAGTTAAGCAAGGGCGGCAGCTCCCTCTCCGCTCTTAAGAAAGAGATCGTCGGAATCTCCCAGAAGATGCTGATCCAGCAGTTAAGCGAACTGGCTCAGTACGGCTTCGTCGGCAAACATACCTTTGACGGCTATCCGCTGAAGGTGGAATACTACTTAACCGAACGCGGCAGGAAGATTTTTGAGGCAGTCACCATCATGCAGAGCGTCGGAATCGACATGATGGCGGAGGATGGGCGGGCAGATTTTCTGAGAGAAAAGGGACTGCTGTAGTTACAAAAAAGTGGGTACTGTTCACACAGCTCCCTCCGGTCTATAATAAGAAAAAAGGAGGATTTACCCATGAAAGACGCAGAGAAAACGGTAGGGACCATGCTTGATAAGCAGAGTGTCGCATGGATCGGTTCCGTTTCCCCGGATGGATTTCCCAATATCAAGGCCATGCTGCGGCCGCGGAAACGGGATGGGATCAGAACCATCTATTTCACTACAAATACCTCCTCCATGAGGGTCGGCCAGTTCCGTGAAAATCCGAAGGCGTGTGTATACGTCTGTGACAGCCGCTTCTTCCGCGGCGCCATGCTGACAGGAACCATGGAGGTTTTGGAGGACAGCGAAAGCAGGGAGATGATCTGGCGGGAGGGCGACACCATGTATTACCCGGGCGGCGTCACGGACCCGGATTACTGTGTCCTCCGCTTTACCGCCTTGAGCGGCCGCTTCTATTCGAATTTCCACTCAGAGAACTTCGAGATTCCGGAAGCGTGTACGGCAGAAGGAATCCATTAACGCAAAAACAGAAAAGAAGCGGCCTGTACATCTTCTGCACAGATCGCTTCTTTCTCTATTGGCCGGACTTAAGCACTGCCGCAGTCTGATGATCCCCTGCTATGCTCACAACGACCGCAGCAGGCAGTCCACAACGCCTCTCATACTCATTTCCTCCACCTCAATCGTAAGCTCCGGCTCATGGATATCCTCGAGATAGTGGGCGTCGGAATTGCTGATGATCCGGCAGCCGTCCAGATACGGATTGCTCCGTTTCAGTTCATGCAGCTTTTTCAAATCCTTCACCTCTGCAGTCGTAAACCGGCTGTCCGGCGGCACGAAGCCCAAGTTGGCGATCAGGCTGTTGGCCGTCTTATCGATATGTGCCGGAAACATCACCCCGTCGTAGGAGCGCACCAGCTCCCACAGTCCGTCGAAGGAGATATCTACGCTGTTGATCAGAAGATTGGGGACCGTTCCGCACACTTCGTCTTCCTTATTATATAACTGCTGTTTTCCAAATATTTCCTCATTGTTGGGAAATGGCATCAGCCTGTCATAAACGTAGGAATCGAAGGCCATGGCCGCTTCCAGGTTCGAAAACAGACAGACGGCATGAACCTCCTCCGAGGTGTTAATCTCCATCCCGGGAATGGCCAGAACGCCGTATTCCCCGGCGAAATGCAGAACAGCCGGACAGTTTTTACAGGAATTATGGTCCGTCACCGCGATCACGTCAAGACCCTTGACCGCCGCCATCCCGACGATATTCCCTGGAGTCATATCGTCATCCCCGCACGGTGACAGACAGGAATGGATATGCAGATCGTAGCTAAGGCTCTTCATGCGTCCCCGCCTGAAGCTTTTTCCAGACGGCGAGAGCCGCCTCAAAGATGGGTTCTTCCGTCTCCAGTACCGTGATCTCCCGATCGGCCGCCTTCTTCCTGGCCGCCTCATCAAGAGCGGCCCCTTCCGCCATAATCACGCAGGCCGCGTCTGCCAGAGACGCTACCGCCAGCGTATTCATATTGCCCATCACCGTCACCCAGGCACATCCTTCCGGTGCGCGCCCCATGGCAATACTGAGTAAGTCACAGCAGAACGGTTTTGTGATCTCCCGTTCCAGCCCCTCACCGGCATTCACAACGCCGAAGATGCCGCTGTCTATCAACTCCTGAACTGTCATACTGTTTTCTGCTCCTTCCCTATTCCTGATCTTTCTCCTTCTCATCCCGGCTGTCAAGCAGAGACATCTCGTCGGAAATTCTCTGGATATATTCCGTCATGACCTTTAACATCTCATAGCCTTCCGCATTGCCTGCGGCGATATCGTCCGCCAGGATGGACACCTCCTCGGACAGCTTATGTAAATTTTCCCTCAGATAGTATACACAGTCAGACTCCACCGCCTCCCCGCGCACGATATCCTCTGCCAGCGATTTACACGTAGGCGCACCGCAGGAACCGCAGTCTAACCCCGGAAGCTTCTTGCAGAGCCGTTCCACCTGGTTTAGCCTCGCAAAACTCTCCATCATGGTGTTCCCCAGATTGAATACCGGTTCGTACTGAACTTCCTTCGTCCATTTCACAAGCTCTTCGGCGTTTCCTTCAATATGGCTTCTCGCCACCGGCATGTACTTCCGCAGCCTCTTTAACTTGACCTCCGCCACATACGGGTTTTCCACAGTCAGGACGCCGCCGACGCATCCGCCGTTGCAGGCGTTTAACTCCACAAATTTCAGGTTCGTAAATTTCTGGTCCTCCATGTCCTCCAGCACCCGGATGACATTTTCGATCCCGTCGGCGGCCAGATACTCTTCCGTGAAGAGACCGCTGGCCTCCCCGCCGCTCCGTCCCCAGCTGATCCCGATCTTGCCGGAAGTTCCGATCTCCGGCGGATCGTCTCCCACCGCCTTCATACAGGACAGCAGCTGCGGGTAGACATCCTTGATGGCCAGCACCCGGTCCACCTCACTGTGGTCCGTCCCCAGAGGAGACTTCACGTACGTCACCTTGGAAGGACACGGCGATATGAAAATGATTCCGATCTTCTCCCTCGGAAGCCCGGTCTCCTTCATGGCCTTCTCCGCCGCCAGGATGGCCGCTACCTCCACAGGAGGATTGAGCGGCAGCAGATTCGGAATCAGGTTCGGGAACCGGACGCGGATCAGACGCACCACCGACGGGCACGCCGTGCTGATAGCCGGAAGCCGGTCGGGATTCTCACTTAAGTATTCTCTCGTAGCCTCCGAGACCAGCTCGGCGGCCGCACTCACCTCGAAGACATCGTGAAACCCCATCATCAGAAGGGCGTTTAACACGATATTCACGTCATCTAAATTATTAAACTGGCTGTATAAGGACGGTGCCGGCAGCGCCACCGTGTACTCGTACTGTTTCAGCACATCCAGCTTGTCATACGTCGCATGCTTTGCGTGATGGGGGCATACCCTGATGCACTCGCCGCAGTCAATACAGAATTTGCTGTTGATCTGGGCCTTCCCGTTTCTCACCCTGATCGCCTGGGTCGGACACCGTTTGATACAGTTAATGCATCCCATGCACAGATCCGCATCCAGTCTGACTGAATGATAAAATTTATCCACATTTTCACCCCCAGATTATACTATCTTCACCACCATCCGGACGGTTGTACCCACTCCCAGCGTTGTATCAACCTCCAGCACATCCGAATATTTCTTCATATTGGGGAGGCCCATGCCTGCTCCAAAGCCCAGGGAACGCACTTCGTCCGGAGCCGTGGAGTATCCGGCCTGCATGGCCAGCTCCACATCAGGAATTCCGGGGCCTACGTCGGCCAGGATCATCTCGATCTCCTCCGGCGTTATGTTAACCGTAATCTCCCCTCCTTTTGCATGAATCACCATGTTGATCTCCCCTTCATACATGGCGATGGCAACCTTTCTCACGGCGTCAGGGCTTACGCCCATCTGCTTTAGCTTTCCCTTCACATCGCTGCTGGCCTCACCCGCTCTGGTGAAGTCATCCGGCGATATGTGATAGTTTAAAGTAATCACATCATCCATCAGATCGCACCTCCATGAAGTCCGGCTGAATAAAGCATTCCACAGGCCGAGAACATCCGGTGGCCGGTGGCCATCACAATTAAGTTCCGCTCCCTTGCCATCTCCAGCATGGCCTCATCAGGTTTTTTCCCTCTGACAAAAACAAGACAGACAATATCCAGCATCTCAGCAGTGCGGATCACCTGCGGATTGCATAGTCCTGTAAGCAGCACGGAATGATCCTTGGAAAATGCCAGCACATCGCTCATCATGTCGGAACCGCAGGCACTCCGCACTTCCACCTCCAAATGATCCTCACCAACCAGAACCCTGGCACCCAAAACATCCCTAACATCTTTAGCAGTCATACATACACTCTCCTTTTTGATGATTTTATCACTTCAGCCATGATCTGTTTTCAATTCATAAGTAGATTATAGTAATTTTTCTCTGGAAAGGAAAGCCTTTTATATAATTTCTTATGAAAACCGACTCCCCGGCGCATTTTTTCACTATTTCCTACTATTTTTCTATGTTTTCAATTGCTTAATCAGTATATTTTTACCTATATATATCGTTATTTTTTTGTCGAATCTCTCCGAACCTATGGATTTTTTCTCAATATCATGGTAGAATGTTAGATACATTGCATAAGCAACAATTTAAGGAGGTTATAAAATGGCTTGCAAAAAACAAGGTGTCCTGTTTAGCGGGACAAAAGAGCAGGAAGCCGCTTTAAAAGAAGTGATTTCCGAGCTTAAAGGCACGAAAGGCGCCCTGATGCCAATCATGCAGAAGGCACAGGACATTTATGGTTATCTTCCAATTGAAGTACAGACCATGATCTCTGATGAAACTGGCATACCACTGGAGAAAATCTACGGTGTTGCTACCTTCTATGCCCAGTTCGCCCTCCAGCCAAAGGGTAAATATCAGGTATCTGTCTGTCTTGGTACCGCCTGTTACGTAAAGGGCTCCGGCGACATCTACGATAAGCTGGTTGAACTTCTCGGGATTACCAACGGGGAATGTACTCCCGACGGTAAGTTTTCTCTCGATTCCTGCCGCTGCGTAGGCGCCTGTGGACTTGCTCCGGTCATGATGATCAATGGAGAAGTTTACGGCAGACTGACACCCGATGACGTCCCCGGCATTCTTGCCAAATATGAATAGTTAAAATCCCATGATGACAGAAATTTCTTTAAATGTATTGGATGTAGCGGAAAATTCCACGAGAGCGGGTGCAGCGCTTGTTGCGATCACCGCAGCCGTCGACACTGCTTCTGACTTACTGACGATCACCATCGCAGATGATGGATGCGGCATGACAGAGGAACAGGTGGCTCATGTGACGGATCCATTTTTTACGACCAGAAAGACAAGAAAGGTAGGCCTCGGCATCCCCTTTTTTAAGTATGCTGCAGAGAGCACCGGCGGAAGCTTTACCATCGACTCAACTCCTGGTGCGGGAACCACGGTCACCGCAGTTTTCGGTCTTTCCCATATTGACCGGATGCCCCTTGGCGATATGAACAGCACCATAGAGACGCTTATCACCTGCCATCCGGATACGGATTTTCTCTATACATACCGCTATAACGATGCGTCATTTGTGCTGGATACCAGAGAGTTTCGAGAGATTTTAGGGGATATCCCCTTTGATACACCCGAGGTATCCGCCTATATCAAAGAATATCTGGCAGAAAACAAACTTGAAACAGATGGTGGCGCGGTCATCTAGACCGGCCGGAATTGGAGGAATAACATGAAGACTCTTGAAGAATTAAAAGCAATCAGAGAGAAAATGCAGAGTCAGGTCAGCATGCGTGAAGAAGACCATGCACGTACCCGTGTCCTGGTTGGTATGGCAACCTGCGGGATTGCCAGCGGCGCAAGACCTGTTCTTAATAAACTTTCCACACTCGTTCAGGAAAATAACATGACAGACCGTTTTTCCGTTACACAGACAGGCTGTATCGGTTTATGCCAGTATGAGCCCATCGTCGAGATTCTCGAGCCTGGTAAAGAAAAGGTAACTTATATCAAGATGAACGCCGAGAAAGCAGAAGAAGTATACAAAGAGCATCTGATCGGCGGTCATATTCTGGAAAATTACACGCTGGGATCAGCTGACATTAAATAAGGAGGAAACAAGATGTATCGTTCACATGTATTAGTTTGCGGCGGAACGGGATGTACCTCCTCCGGAAGCCAGCAGATTATGGTATCATTAAGAGAAGAATTAAAGAAGCAGGGACTCGATGAGGAAGTATCCGTTGTTCAGACAGGCTGCCACGGCCTCTGTGCCTTAGGCCCGATCATGATCGTTTACCCGGATGCCACGTTCTACGCCATGGTAAAGGAAGACGATATCCCTGAGATCGTTGAAGAGCATCTGTTAAAGGGACGTCCCGTACAGAGACTCCTCTACGATGAAACCGTAACACCGGCCGGTGTCAAGTCCTTAGGCGACACCGATTTCTATAAGAAGCAGCACAGAATCGCACTGCGCAACTGCGGCGTCATCAACCCGGAAGTCATCGAAGAGTACATCGGTACCGGCGGCTATCAGGCTCTCGGTAAAGTTTTAACAGAGATGACCCCCGACGATGTCATCCAGGTTCTTTTGGACAGCGGTTTGAGAGGCCGCGGCGGCGCCGGTTTCCCGACCGGACTCAAGTGGAAGCTGGCCAAGGGCAACGATGCGGACCAGAAGTATGTCTGCTGTAACGCCGACGAGGGTGACCCGGGCGCATTCATGGACCGTTCCGTACTGGAAGGTGATCCTCATGCCGTTCTGGAGGCCATGACCATCGCAGGCTACGCCATCGGTGCTTCCCAGGGCTACATCTACGTTCGTGCAGAGTACCCGATCGCCGTACAGCGTTTAAAGATCGCAATCGAGCAGGCCAGAGAGATGGAACTCTTAGGCGACGACATCTTCGGTTCCGGCTTCTCCTTCAACATCGATTTAAGACTGGGCGCCGGCGCATTCGTCTGCGGTGAGGAGACAGCCCTCATGGTTTCCATCGAAGGAAATCGTGGAGAACCGCGTCCCCGTCCTCCGTTCCCGGCACAGAAAGGGTTGTTTGGCAAGCCAACCATTTTAAATAACGTTGAGACATGGGCCAATATCCCGCAGATCATCTTAAACGGACCGGAATGGTTCGCTTCCATGGGTACTGAGAAGTCTAAGGGAACCAAGGTATTCGCTCTCGGCGGAAAGATCCACAATACCGGACTTGTTGAGGTTCCGATGGGAACCACTCTGCGTGAGATCATCGAGGAAATCGGCGGCGGTATCCCCAATGGCAAGAAGTTTAAAGCAGCTCAGACCGGCGGACCATCCGGCGGATGTATCCCGGCAGAGCATTTTGATATTCCGATCGACTACGACAATCTGGTTGCCATCGGCTCCATGATGGGTTCCGGCGGTCTGATCGTTATGGACGAAGACGACTGTATGGTCGATATCGCAAAATTCTTCCTGGAGTTCACGGTTGAGGAATCCTGCGGTAAGTGTACTCCGTGCCGTATCGGTACCAAGCGTATGCTGGAGATCTTAGAGAAGATTACCAAAGGCCAGGCTACCATGGCTGACTTAGACAAGCTGGAAGAATTATGCTACTACATAAAGGCCAACTCGGCCTGTGCACTTGGGCAGACAGCACCGAACCCGGTACTTTCCACATTACAGTACTTCCGCGATGAATACGTAGCCCATATTGTAGATAAGACCTGTCCTGCAGGCGTATGTAAGGCACTCCTTAACTTCTACATTGATCCTGAGAAGTGTAAAGGCTGTACGCTCTGTGCAAGGAACTGTCCTGCCAATGCAATCACCGGAACCGTCAAGAATCCGCACGTTATCGATGGCGAGAAGTGTCTCAAGTGCGGCGCTTGTATGGAGAAGTGTAAGTTTGGCGCTATCTACAAGAAATAATGGAGGGAGAACGTATCATGGAGAATATTACAATTAAAATCAACGGCATGGAAGTCAGTGCTCCAGAAGGTTCCACCATACTGGAAGCAGCCAGACTCGCCCATGTTGAGATTCCGACTTTATGTTATTTAAAAGATATTAATGAAATTGCCGCCTGCCGTATGTGTACGGTTAAGATTAACGGCGGCAAGCTGGCTGCGGCCTGTGTTTACCCGATCAATCCGGGCCTTGAAGTATGGACCAACACACCGGACCTGGTTGATTACAGAAAGAAAACGCTCCAGCTGATTTTGTCCAATCACAACCGCTCCTGTTTATCCTGTGTCCGCAGCGGAAACTGCGAACTGCAGACCTTATGTAAGGAACTGGGCGTGGAAGACAGTGATTACTACGATGGCGAAAAAACTCCATCCTGTATCGACGAGAGCGCGGCTCATATGGTCCGCGACAACAGCAAGTGTATCCTCTGCCGCCGCTGCTCCGCTACCTGTGAAAAGGTACAGGGAATCGGCGTCATCGGCGCCAATGAGCGTGGATTCGCCACCTTCATCGGTTCTGCATTCGAGATGGGCTTAGGCGACACCAGCTGTGTATCCTGCGGCCAGTGTATCGCCGTCTGTCCGACAGGCGCTCTCTATGAGAAGTCCTGCATCGATGAAGTAGCCGCTGCAATTGCAGATCCTTCCAAACATGTCATCGTACAGACAGCCCCCGCTGTTCGTGCCGGACTGGGTGAAGAATTTGGCTATCCGATCGGAACCAACGTAGAAGGCAAGATGGCCGCTGCGTTAAGAAGAATCGGCTTTGACAAGGTGTTCGATACCAACTTCAGCGCCGACTTAACCATCATGGAAGAAGCCCATGAATTTATTGAGAGAGTGAAAAACGGCGGTACACTGCCGATGATCACCTCCTGTTCACCGGGATGGATCAAATACTGCGAGCACTATTTCCCGGATATGACCGACAACTTATCCACCTGTAAATCCCCGCAGCAGATGTTCGGCGCCATTGCCAAATCCTACTATGCAGAAAAAATGGGATTAAAACCGGAAGATATCGTATCTGTCAGCGTTATGCCGTGTACCGCGAAGAAATTCGAGATCGGCAGAGACAATCAGGACGCCAATGGCTGCCCGGATGTGGATTACTCCATGACAACGAGAGAGCTTGCCAGAATGATCAAGAAATACGGCATCCGGTTCAATGAACTTCCTGATGAGGAGTTCGACGCTCCGTTAGGCCTTGGTACCGGTGCAGCCGTGATCTTCGGAGCAACAGGCGGCGTTATGGAAGCAGCCTTAAGAACGGCTGTCGAGACTCTGACCGGAGAAGAATTAGAGAAAGTTGACTTCACCGACGTACGAGGCACCGAAGGAATCAAGGAAGCTGTCTACAATGTAGCCGGTATGGATGTCAAGGTTGCTGTCGCTTCCGGCCTCGGCAATGCAAAAGAGCTCTTAAACAGAGTAAAATCCGGTGAAGCGGACTATCACTTCATCGAAATCATGGGATGCCCGGGCGGCTGTGTAAACGGCGGCGGACAGCCTCAGCAGCCGGGTTCCGTCCGCAACACCGTGGACATCAGGGCTCTGCGTGCAAAAGTACTGTATGATGAAGACGCAGCCAATACCATCCGTAAATCTCACGAGAATCCCGCAATCAAGGAACTCTACGAGACCTATCTCGGAAAACCAGGCAGCGAAAAAGCGCACCACCTGCTTCACACGACTTACGTAAAGCGGAAAGTCAATGAAATTTAATTTTTAGCATTTAAACTCAAGACCGTCCCTTTGTCTAATCAAAGTAAGCCAAAGAGACGGTCTTTTTTTAACCTGATTACATCGGTGCTCTTCCCCTCCCGAAGCCAGTACACAGCCCCAGGGCCTGCGGAGAGTCTGAGGACAGCAAGGGCGGGAGTGCGATTGGTTTCCTTTTCCGAGGTACGCAGGAACTTAAGCGGAAAGGCGGGAAAAAGAGGTGGTGAAAGCAGGCCTCAAAGCCTGCTTTCAAGTGCACATGGAGGAAAAATCCTTCAGGATTTCTTCCGTAATTTGCACGATCCGCCTCTTTTTCCCGCCTTTCCGCTTTAGTTCCTGCCACCGAGGAAACAAGAAACCAATCGCACTCCCGCCCTTGCTGTCTTCAGACTCTCCGCAGGCCCTGGGGCGTCTCCCCCTGCTTCTAAAACCTCATAAGAATATTTAATGGGTAAATCCATTGTTTCCCACTTACCATCTGTGTTAAAATTGTTTCGGACGGCCGCTTTGTCAGACCGTCCGGATTGTTTTTTACACGATCACACGACTTAATCACATAGAAGAGGGAATTTTATGGGCGGAATATTTGGTGTCGTATCTAAAAAGAGTTGTACACTCGACGTATTTTTCGGAGTGGATTACCACTCCCATCTGGGAACCAAACGCGGCGGTATGGCCGTATACGGGCCACGGGGCTTTTCCCGTGCCATTCATAACATCGAAAACACTCCTTTCCGTACAAAATTTGACGGGGACTTGGATGAGCTGGAAGGCACTTCCGGTATCGGCTGCATATCCGACAATGAGCCGCAGCCGCTCTTAATTCAGTCCCATCTCGGCAGTTTCGCCATCACCACAGTAGGTAAAATCAATAATCAGGACGATTTAATCCGGTCTGCCTATGAGAACGGCCATATTCATTTCATGGAGATGAGCGGCGGCAGGATCAATTCGACGGAGCTGGTGGCTGCCCTGATTAACCAGAAATCCAGCATTACAGAGGGACTTCAGTACGCTCAGGACCGGATCGACGGTTCCATGACCATACTGATCCTGACCCCTGACGGGATCTACGCAGCCAGAGACCGTATGGGACGCACCCCTATCGTCATCGGCAAAAAGGAAGACGCATTCTGCGCCTCTTTCGAAAGCTTTGCATACATCAATTTAGGATACTCCGACTACTATGAACTGGGTCCCGGCGAGATCGTCTTTTTTACGTCGGAAGGCATGGAAAGCCTGGTTCCTGCCAGGGAAGAGATGAAGATCTGTTCCTTCTTATGGGTCTATTACGGCTATCCGACCTCCTCCTACGAGGGTGTCAATGTAGAAAATATGCGCTATGAATGCGGAAAGCTTCTGGCCCGCAGGGACGACGTGAAATCCGACATGGTGGCCGGCGTTCCGGATTCCGGAATCGCTCACGCCATCGGATATGCCAATGAATCCGGTATTCCCTTTGCAAGACCCTTTATCAAATATACGCCTACATGGCCCCGTTCCTTCATGCCGCAGAATCAGGGAGAACGGAATCTGATTGCAAAGATGAAGCTGATCCCTGTAGATGCCTTAATCCGCGGCAAAAGCATGCTGCTGATCGACGATTCCATCGTCCGCGGCACACAGCTGGGTGAGACCACGGAGTTCCTGTATCAGAGCGGTGCGAAGGAGGTCCATATCCGGCCGGCCTGCCCGCCTCTTATGTTTGGCTGCCCCTACTTGAACTTTTCCAGTTCCAACTCGGAACTGGATCTGATTACCCGCAGAATCATACGCGACCGGGAAGGGGACAGCGTCTCCGACGAAGTACTGGCCGACTACGCCAATCCTGACAGTACAAACTATCAGGAGATGGTGGAGGAAATCAGAAAAAAACTGAACTTCACCACACTCCGTTACCACAGGCTGGATGATTTACAGGCCTCTATCGGCATCTCTCCCTGCAAGCTCTGTACCTATTGCTGGAACGGGAAAAAATAATAGAAATACCTGCACCTTCCGGTGCAGACTGCACCGAAACGAAAGAGGTCTCCCGCCTGTCTGCCTGCGGGAGACCTCTTTCGCTGTCCGGATTATTCTCAAAGGCTTTTCATCGCTCTCACCACTTCCTCCGGCTCCACAGCCCTTCCGATATGACTCATCGTCTCTTCCGGTGAACAGCTTTTAACTGCGGCCTCCAACAGCCGGTGATCCGAAATTTCACCGGCATTCATGTCCTGCAGGGAAACCGGAAGCCCTACCTTCCGGCAGAAGCTGCGAATCCTGCTGATCTCCTCCTCCGGTCTGCCCTCCAGCACCATCTGCACCAGTGTACAGAACGCCACTTTTTCTCCATGCATCACGGAAGACAGCTCCGGAAGAAGCGCCAGACCATTGTGCAGCGCGTGCGCGCAGGCCAGTCCTCCGCTCTCAAAGCCGATCCCGCTTAAATACGTGTTTGCCTCCACAAGATATTCCACAGCTTCTGTACAGCGCTGCTTCTCCACATCCCTTCTGGCCTGTTCGCCGTAGGTGAGAACGGTATTGAGACATGCCTTCGCCAGTGCCTCCGCAGCGATGGACACACAGCCGCCTGCCTTCGTCACTGCGCCGCTTCGCCGGCATGCGGAGGCCTCATAATACGTGGAAATGGCATCTCCCATCCCCGCCGTAAACAGACGTACCGGAGCATGTGCGATAATTTCCGTGTCCAGGATGATCAGATCCGGATTCTTCTTTAGTGACAGGTAACGGTCGAAGGTGCCGTCCTCCCGGTACAATACGGCGATTCTGCTGCACGGTGCGTCTGTGGATACCGCTGTCGGCACAAGGATTACAGGCTTTCCTGAGTAATGGCCAGCCGCCTTTGCCGTGTCCTGCACCTTACCGCCCCCAATTCCAAATACGGCCCCGCAGTCCCCGGCCACCACAGCCAGTCTCCTGATCTCCTTCTCACAGCACTCACCGGTAAAGACTTCCTCCTTCCAGGTAATTTCAGCTTTGTCAAAGCTCTCCGTCATTTCGCCCAGATATACCTCATGGACAAACCGGTCCGTAATCAGCAGGACTCCGCCCTCTCCAATGCTTCTGTAATGCTCCGCAAGCTTCTTTCCCTCTCCCGGCCCCTGTATGTAGGTGGACGGGGCGTTGATCACTCGTCTCATATGGCTGCCTCCATTCTGATACTCCATGGTATTTTTATTAGATCCTGTATTCTACTATTGTAAAAGATCAGTAATTTTTTAACAATAGAAAGGATCACCAAAATTTTCCATTCTGTTCCAAATGCATATATTTTCCCGATTGCCTTCCATTCCTCCTCCTGCTATACTCTTCTTTATACTACATGAACCGGAGGACACCTTATGACAACCGATTTAACCGTGGGACATCCCCGAAAAACCCTGTGGCGTTTCCTGCTGCCGATGCTGGTAAGCGTCATGTTTCAGCAGTTTTACAACATCGCGGACAGTATGATCGCCGGACGGTTCGCCGGTGAAAACGCGCTGGCCGCCGTCGGCGCCTCCTATCCGATCACGGTTATCTTCATGGCCTTTGCCACCGGAAGCAATCTGGGCGCGTCGGTAGTCGTATCCCGTCTCTTTGGGGCCAGGGACTTCTGCCGGATGAAGACGGCCATACACACAGCGTTTATCTCCTGTGTGGTCCTGAGCATTCTCCTGACTGTCTGCGGCATCATTTTCTGTGGGCCCATGATGAGATGGATCAGAACACCGGATGACGTCTTTTCTGCCGGCGCGCTGTACCTGCGCATATATACCCTGGGCCTGCTGTTTCTGATTCTCTATAATGTCTGTACCGGAATTTTCACCGCATTCGGGGACTCGAAAACACCGCTCTATTTTCTGATCGGTTCCTCCATAGGAAATATCCTGTTAGATATCTGGTTCGTGGCCGGTCTTCATCTGGGCGTGGCCGGCGCAGCCTGGGCCACATTTCTGGCTCAGGGCGTCTCCTGCCTTCTCGCTGCAGCGACACTGTGGAAGCGTCTAAAGAACATGGCAGGGGCCGAAAAAGCGGCCATGTTTGACTGGGGTCTGTTTAAGCAGATTGCTGCCATCGCAGTCCCCAGCATTCTTCAGCAGAGCGTGCTCTCCGTCGGCAACTTATTCGTGCAGATCATCGTGAACCGCTATGGTTCTGCCGTGATTGCCGGTTACTCCGCCGCAATTAAATTAAACACCTTTGCCATTACCTCCTTTATGTCGCTTGGAAGCTGTTTATCCAGCTATACCGCGCAGAATCTGGGCGCAGGCAGGAGCGAACGGATACGGCCGGGGTTTCAGGAGGGAGTCCGGCTGTCTCTGACTGCCTCCGTTCCGTTTGTCGTCCTTTACTTTGTATTCAGCCGGCAGATCATGGGACTATTCCTGGATTCCGGCAGTGAGGAAGCGATTCACGCCGGCGTGATGTTCTTAAAAATTGTATCGCCGCTCTATTTCATGATATCCGTCAAGCTGATGACCGACGGCATTCTCCGCGGTTCCGGCGCCATGGTGTATTTCGTCCTTGCAACCATACCGGATCTGATTCTGCGTATCCTTTTCGCGTATCTGCTTACTCCGCGGTTCGGAAGCACCGGAATCTGGATGGCCTGGCCCTTTGGCTGGACCGCCGCAACCGTATTCACCATGATTTTTTACAGGAAAATAGTTCCAGCTTCGAAAAAGGAATCAATTGCCGGAATGGATTGACGGAAACCTCACATACTACATGTGGAGGTGATCATATGAGTCCAAAGGAATTAACGTATATTGAAGATGCATTAAGCCATGAGAAGTTTTTAAAGACCCAGTGTCAGGAAGCAGTCACTAATTTGCAGGACCCCGAGTTAAAGTCTTTCGCAGAACAGATTTCCCAGAAACATCAGCAGATTTTTGATAATTTCTATCATTTAGTGTAAGGAGGCAAACACATGGACGACAAGTGTATTATGGAAAACATTCTCCTTACTACCAAGGGAGTATGTGACTTATATCTGCACGGCACCATCGAATCATCGACTGCCAATGTGCACCAGTCATTTGACAGCGCGTTAAACGACAGTCTTTGTATACAGGATGATATTTACAGGAAAATGTCCGCAAAGGGCTGGTATACGACGGAACAGGCTCCACAGGAGAAGATCACAAAGGTTAAGAATCAGTTCTCCGGAATGTAAACAGGACTCTGTGTAACAGGAATAGTTTCTTAGAAAAACAAAAGCATTGCCGCAGGCTCCAGCTCCCTGCGACAATGCTTTTTTTATGGCCGGCTGCACTGATCCGGATCGGTCTGATCGGTCTGATAACAGCAGTCTCTGTTCTTTCCCCTCGTCTTCGCCCAGTACAGGGCCTCATCTGCTTCATGAAACAGTTCCTGCTGATTCAGCCCCTCAAGCGGCCTTACACTGTATCCCGCCGACAGGGTCACGACGGAGGCCGCCCGCGACATCGCATGTTCAATGCCGAGCCGGTTCAGCCGTTCATGGACATTTCTTAAATAACGACCGATATCCTCTCCTCCCAGATCCTCGCAGATACAGCAGAATTCATCTCCCCCATACCGGCAGGGCGTGATCTGATCTGCCGCCTCCTCCTTTAAGCAGAGAGCCACCTTCTTCAAAACCAGATCCCCGCTGTTATGACCATAATAGTCATTATACTCTTTAAAATAATCGATATCCAGAATGATGATCCCCAGCCGTTTCACAGACGTCTCTTTCATGGCGCGTTCCAGCTGTTCCGTATAGTACCTCCGGTTATAAATATCACACAGCCCATCCATATAACTCAGTTTCTGAAGCCGGTTCAGCTTCTGCTGAACCTCGAAGGAATACAGCTTCTCTTTCATCGCCCTGATCTGGTTGTGGGCAACCGAACCGAGCGCCTCTTTCGATGCCTGATAATACCGCTCATAGGCGTCCGGAAGCCGTTCCGTCATCCCAAATATCTCATAAAAGCGAATCTCATGGGAGCAGGCCTCCTGTCTTGCTCTGGGGGATTCCCGTTCTAAATGGCGGCAGAGTGACTCCAGTACCTTCTCCGCAAGCGCCTTCTCCTTCCACTCCAGCAAAATATCAAGTATATGGGGATACAGTTCAATAATATCCGTGGCGCCCAGCGGATCCTCTTCCCAGCACAAATGGCTGCGCAGAATCTCATACGCCTCTTCCCGTTTTCCAAAGTATGAAAGGATCACGACATTCTGCCACGGCACGGATAAGTCTTCCTTCAAACGGGGCTGCTCCTCATAGAGCTGCTCCAGCCTGCCGCAGTATTCCAGCACCAGTTCCTTCGAATCCAGGGCAATGCTGCAGTTGATCAGGTTCTGAAGCAGATACAGCTGATACTGGGTATAGAGCCCCTCTAAATGACTGAAGTTCAGATAGTCATACGCCTGCTGGTAATAGGCCAGCGCCGATTCGCAATCCTTTTTGTTGTGAAAACTGACGGCAATGTTATTATAAAGGCGGTACTTCATAAAGCTGTCGTTCAGCGCCTCCGCCAGTTCCAGGCTTTTCAGGAAATAATCGAACGCCGTAATATCGTCATGGATATAGCTGTAGTAAATCCCTGCAAAGTTAAACACCTGCATCCGCAGATCCAGAAACTCATGGCCGTTATGAAATTCCAGCGCCGTCTTAAGAACCGGCGAACATCCCTCCGTATCGTGCATGGCGATATGGTAATCCAGCAGATACGTGTATGCAAAGCCTAAGCCGTAGGCGTTATGATTCGCCTGGGAATATGTAATCAGCTCCTCACACAGCCGCCGTTCTTCTTCCTGGTTCTTGAAATGGGCTTCTTTTATCTTCTCTATATAACTCTTTACTTTCCATCCGTTTCCCATTCCGCTCTCTCCTCCGTATGCCATGTTCTCTTCCTGGTTTTATTATATACTTGATTGTCATATCAATAAAGTATTACTTAGAATTATTAATAATTTCTTTTGTCACCTGAACCGCTCACCTGATACCGTAAGAAACAAAATCGTTTGTAAATTCTTTCTACAAGCATTGATTACCATTTTTGTTCAACTAATTTAAGAAAATTGTATGAATTGATAGATAGTATGTTTTACCGGAAAATGGTATAATAGAAATCGTTACAGAAGCTGGCTGGCAGAGGCTTAAAGCCTCAAATCAGCTGCAAAGGGGGACGCCATGAGGGACATTTACATCATTTGTATGGTCATCGGTTTTTTACTGCTTTCGCTGTCTGTTCTGGGTGAATTCCTGGAGAATGTATCCGGAGCGCTGGAAGCATTTCTAAACTTCGATTTTGATATTGATCTGAATTTTCTGCCGATTTCAGGGGTGAGCATCTGTACCGGGCTCATCGCATTCGGCGGTATGGGACTTTTATTCAATCATCTGATTTTCGCCTTAGTCGTCGGCTACGCGGCCGCGATGGCGGTTCAGATGGTCATAAGGAGGCTGAAGCGGGTGGAGAATGAGGCAATGAACCGGGAAGAGCTATATCTGTGTGACGGAAGGATCATTAATACCGTACTGGCAGGCGGCCTGGGAACCGTGGAATTCGACAACATCAAGGGAATCGCCACCACCTTCGTATGCCGGAGTACCGATGCATCGGAGGTCTTAAAGCAGAACACCGTGGTGAAGCTGGTCGAGTTTGACGGCGAGATAGCCGTGGTACGGCCCAAGGACGAATTTGCCGGTTACGGCAGTGCGGAGGATGAATAGGGGCCGAATGATTTGTGCCGGTCTTTATACATAAACTTAAAAACAAAGGCGAGAAAAGGAGAACGAAAATGAGCGAACTGATCAACAAGCTAATACCAATCATCATTATTGTAGCCGCGGTCATTCTGGTTTTAATGGTGATCATGTCCTGGTGGAAACGCGTTCCGCAGGATAAAGCTGGCGTCGTAACCGGCATTAAGAAAAAGGTAATTACCGGTGGGGGCGGTATCGTCATACCTGTCATCAACCGTATCGATTACATATCGCTTAGCGCCTCCAGCTTAGAGATCACGACAGAAGACAGTATGTCCTCCCAGAAAGTACCGATCAACGTGGTCAGCACCGTCGTCTTAAAGGTCAAGAACGACACCACCAGCATCTTAAAGGCAATCGAGCGCTTCAACGGCAAGGACATCAAGGAAGTCAAGCTCAACATGGAAGAGATTGCAAGACAGATTCTGGAAGGCAAGCTGCGTGAGGTAGTATCCACCCTTTCCGTAGAAGAGCTGTACAGCAACCGTGAGAAGTTCGCCAACTCCGTTCAGGAAGCGGCGGCCACCGAGCTTTCCACCATGGGTCTCGAGATCATGTCCTTCACGATCAAGGATGTGACTGATGAAAACGGCTATATCAAGTCCCTCGGTGTCAAGCAGATCGCCGAGAAGAAGAAGGAAGCCGACATCGCCCAGGCAGAGGCAGAGCGCGAGCGCCAGATCAAGGTGAGCGAGGCCCGCAGGGATGGTGAGCAGGCGAAGCTGGCCACAGAGGCAGAGATCAGCGCGGCCAACAAGGAGAAATTAATCAAGGAACAGGCCTACCAGAAGGAGATTCAGACCTCCAAGGCCCAGGCTGACGTAGCTTACGCAATCCAGAAGAACATCACCGAGAAGGACGTTATTCAGACGGAGATGGATGCCGAGCTTCTGCGTCAGGAGCGTCAGAAGGATATCGAACAGGCGGCTGTGCAGGTAGAGATTTCCAAGGAAGTCAAGAACCGCGAGCTGGCAGAGCGCCAGGCCGAGACGGCAAAGGCCTCCTTACAGGCAACCGTCGTACAGCCCGCCATCGCCGAGAGAGAAAAGCAGGCTCAGATCGCCGATTCCGAGAAGTATAAGAAAGTAGCGGAAGCAGACGCCTCCGCCCAGACTCTTAAGAAACAGGCTGACGCGGAAGCAGAGGCCACCAGAATGAGAGGTCTTGCCACAGCCGAAACGAATGCCATCGCTGAGACGAAGAAAGCGGAGGCGGAAGCCGCTGCGATTCGTATGAAAGCGGAGGCGGAAGCCACCGCTACGAAGGCCAAACAGCTGGCAGAGGCCGAAGGTATCCGGGCAAAGCAGCTGGCGGAGGCCGAAGGTATCCGGGCGAAGAAGCTGGCAGAGGCCGAAGGTATCAAGGCCGCCCTGTTAGCGGAAGCCGAAGGTATGGAAAAGAAGGCAGAGGCCTACAACAAGTACAACAAGGCAGCCGTAACAGAGATGATCGTCAACATTCTTCCGGAGATGGCAGGCAGAATAGCCGAACCGCTCGCCAGAATCGAGAAGATCACGGTTATCGACAGCGGCAGCGGCAATGGAGAAAATGGTGTGGGAAACCTGGCCGGCAATGTAGGTTCCGTCCTTGCCAAGACGCTTGAGACAGTCAAAGAGACGACCGGCATTGATTTCAAGGAGATCATCGACGCGGATGTATTAGGAAAGACCACAACGAATGTCAACATCAACGGTGCCGGACAGGGAAGCGGCCAGAACAGTATGGAACAGGAAGTTTCCAACGCCGAGATTGTGGAAGCGGTTCTGGATAAGCGGAATTAGAGCCTCAGGCCCTGACTGACGGCAAGGAAAAGGAGCGAGCATATATGGGATTAGATGTGTTTGGAAGAATCAAAGATATTGTATCTGCAAACATTGATGAACTGTTAAGCAAAGCCGAGGACCCGGAAAAGATGGCGGATCAGATGGTAAGGAAATACGAGGATGCCATCAAGGATCTCTTGGGAAGCACAGCCTCCGTCATGGCCTCCTCCAGGGAAGCGAAGGCGAAGCTGGACGCCTGCGACGCCGAGATCAAAAAGTTTGGTACGTATGCCGAACGCGCCCTGCGTGACGGCAATGAAGAAAAGGCCCGGCAGGCAATTACCCTGAAGCAGGAGCAGGAAGACTTAAGACCGACTCTGGAGCACAGCTACGTGACCGTCAAGGTTCAGGCCGATAAGGCAGAAGAAGACTACCGCAAGCTGACTGCTGGACTGGAAAAGACGAAGGCGCGGGCCGAAGCCATGAAAAACACGGTCCGTACGGCCAAAGTAAAGAACCAGGCAGGTGAAGTTCAGATGAAGTCCGTAAATACTGCTGCCGGCCTGATGAGCCAGTTTGACCGTATGGAAGAAAAGGCGAACCGCATGCTGCACGAAGCGGAAGCCAAGGAAGAGCTGACCGGCCGCAAAAGCACGGCGGCGGAACTGGACGCCCTGTACGGCGACCAGTCGAAGTCCCGGGTGGATGAGGAGCTGGAAGCGATGAAGAAGGCTTTAAGTATTTCAGCTGAAACTAAATAATTCATATAAGAATGCGCCCCTGGAGTCTCATATCAAGTCTCCGAGGCGCATTCTTTATTTGATTCTTCCCTGTTTTAATTAGTCTCTTCTACCAGATAATATCTTCCACAATGCAGCTCCAGACCGAGATTCACCGTCCCCCGCGTTCAAATGTGTAAATCAGATTTTTATCCTGATGGCAGTCGAGCCGTTCCCCCTCTGGCTACAATAATCCTTTTCATAGAAGGCTGGACTTTCCCTATTGGTTAATCTTATTAAGATTTAAGAATATTTCACATAAAAAACAGATTTCATGATCAGAAATCGTAATTTTAAATACCCGCTCAAATGTCTTCACTGCATTAGCTAGGTTTTGATACAATTCCCTGTTTTGGACCACATACTTTTCTGTATGATCGGAAAACTTCGCCTCTACCCTGGATATAATCCGTTCGATCATGTAGGAAAGATGCATGGCAACCGATATCATACCATTATTCGAAAGTCTGAAACCCATTGCAACCGTGTCACTAAAAAATTCTTCAAAACAGCGCATACTTTTATGTACGTTAAAATAAGTAACATGTTCTTCCAGAATTTTTTCTAGCTTTTTATACGGATCTGCCTTCTGTTCCCCTTGATTCTGCCGCAGGTAATCTGCAAATACGTTCAGATTCTCCTCCGAAAGTATGGTGGATAAATCATAGAATCGGCTGCATATTCCAGGATTCATATTTCCTATGCAGGCTATTACCTCGTATCGTTGCACAATCTCCTCATAAGCCCTGGATTGTTTTAATATCTCCTGGTATCCCAGGGCCTCTACAGCAATCCCTTCAATTCTCTCCTCACGCATTAATCTCTCTACCCGTTCCTTAAGCATGATCCCCGTTCCAACCCCACTGGAACAGGTGGTAATAACAATCGGCTGCTTCTCGCTCGGTACTTCCATCTGATACGGTACAGACTGAAGTTTTAATACCTCCTGGTAAATTTCCTCCAGAGTTTCTTCTTTATAGAGAATTCGTCTGACTGCTTCAATCACATAAATCGTTGATACCCTCTCAATTGTCTTCACAAAGATTCCGCTTTCCGCGGTAATCTTCTCCTCCAGATTTGCCAGGGACCCCATATCTACCATCAGCAATATTCCACTACCCTTGTTAATCGCCTTTGCAATATTTAATATATTTTCAAAAACATCCTCGTGTTTTACATTAACCGGAATATCGAATCCGTATACGAGGTCCGTCATCATCAGAGTATTAACTGCATCCGCCATGCTGGTAGCTACATGCTCTCCATGAGCAATAATCATTATTCTTACTTTATCTTCCACTCGTTTTTGTGGAATCTGGTTTTTCAGCAGTTCTGTTAGAAAAGCCACTTCCTTTTCTTGTACTGCTATTGTGAAACGCTCTGATATCCTGGAAGCAATCATTCTGGCAGCCTGATTTTCCTTTGTTCCTTGTTCCTGAGCCACTCTTTTTGTCTGCTCGGATTCCTGATGCCCCATTTTGCTTCTCAGAATCAAATAATTGATATGAAATGCTAGAGCATATGCCAGCTTTGCGGAAATTGCCTTTCCAAGATCCATCGAAGCTTTTTCCAGTATTTCAATGGTAAAGTCTACTACATCTTCCGGCAGGCTGTTCTTTAACTCCCTTTTTACACTACGAAAATCCAGTATGGAGTCAGAGATTTTAGCAAAATAATCTTTCAGCCGCTGCTGTACAACCTCTGTAATTTCAGCTTCCGTTCTCCCCTCCCGCTTCAGTTTTTCACTGATTCTCGATATCTCACTGTATATATTAAATTTTGGTATCGGATAATCCTCCGAATATTCAGAGGGCCGAATCAGGATGTCGCTATCGATTACCTGCAAATACCCCCAGTTTTTTGAACTAATCTTCTTTCCACCAAGCACATCTGCTCGAATCTTTCCGGGTACTTCTCCGAAATTCACCTCCAGAATCTTATTATCTGTCTTGTGCAGATTCTGAAAAAATACATCGGCACAGATCATCTTGATATCCGCCTTTAACTGTTTTATATCTCCGCTGCATTCATAAGCCATGAGTGCCTGAACAACCTCTGACGCTATCTTCATCGGTCTCTTAATTCTAACAGCTTCCTTGGAAAAGAACAGCTTGATCAGCCGAAATCGTTCTTCCCAGCTTCGTTCGGTCAGAGAGGGAAGCTTCAGTGTAATGGGAAATCGTTCCGCAACAGACTGATTTAGACGTTCTCCTTCAGGCAGTGCCAGAATTATAAAAACATTCTCCTGCCACTCTGTACTTTCCATATAGTGAATAAGTCTCTCCTGAAGGACTTTTGGCAATCCGGAGGCATCGTCGATAAATAAAACTCCGCTTATCAGCGTTTTCATCTTTTTAAGGCATTCCACCAAATCAGAATACATTAAGTTATTCAACTCCACAAACACATACTCATCCGCATTCTTTTTCTTCTGCCCTTTGGCATATTCATACATGCTCTTTGCAAAAACAGTTTTTCCGCATCCCCGTGGTCCCGAAATAATTGTATGAATTCCTCCCGGTGGATACATAATGGCAGCCTTTGCCTGATTGATTACCTCCTTCATACTGGTATCATATCCAGTAAATTTGGAGAATGGATCACTGGAGCTGCAGCAAAAATCTCTCAAATCCTGAATGCTGTATTCAGTCTTGACAAGAGTATGTTTAACGGCAGCTTCCAGTGGTTCCCTGGCTATAAACAGTACCGGCCGCCCCGTAATTTTAATCAGCTTTCTCTCATCAACGAGACGATTCAGCAGAGAACTGGCATTGCTGCGCACCAGGCCAGCCTTTTCTGATACCTCCTGTGCCTCCAATCCTGTAACTTTGTTTTTTTGCAGGGCAGAGATAAACTCGTCATAATGGAATGATTCTTTCACTGTCTCGAAAACCACATCTTTCTTTTTCATTACACACCTCCATAAAACTCATTATATCGAAATCTGATGGCTGAAACAATTGTAATCACTTCAATCTGACGAGTTTTCTCTCAGACCGCATGTTATACTTTTCCGAAACAGAAGTTCTACTCCCCTTTTAAAAAAGCCATTGCAGCCTGTAATGCCTCCCGCTCATCTTTCCCCTCAGAAATCACAATAATCTCCTGACCTTTTTTCGCGTACTTTCCCAAAAGCTCTATAAAATTTTTACCGTCCAGCACGCTGCCATTCTCTGTTATGATTTTAACCTCACTCTGAAATCCGCTGCAGATTTTAGAAAAACGAATTGCCGGACGTGCATGTAAATCTTCTAATAATCGGGTCCTGGCCATTTGCATCTATCCCTCATCCTTTTCTGCTTCATCTAATAGTCTTTTCAAAAAACCTTCTCTTGTTTTTTCCTTATATAATTCCTCCAGAAAATCTTTTTTTATAAACAGATTAATCAGGCTCTGAAGGATATCGATCTGTTTTTCCGGTTCTGTTACCACAAGTACAAAAGCCATGCTGCAGGGAATATCATTAATACCGTTTCCCATCTCCTTAAATACAACCGGTGTCCTGAACTTTACTGGTACAATAATTGGATTTTTTGCATGCTGTACGTCGGTATGTGGCAACGCAACATGCTGATTGACCGTCGGCAGACCGGTTGGATACTTCTTCTCTCTCTCAATGATCGCCCCTTCAAAGCTACACTTTACATAGTCTTTTTCCTCCAGTCTCCTCGAGATATACTGCAAAAATGTCTGCCGGTCCGTACAGGGTAAGTCGGTAAATACCAGTTCCGGGTTGATCATACTTGCTAAAAATCCACTCATCTGTTTACTCCTATCGGTTTATTGATTCGTATTATTTATAAATTCCATTTTCTTCTTTCGTAAAGCAGCCGGGTAATGTGACCTTGTCTTTATATTTTGACAAAACCATTGCCAGAATAAATGCTGCAACCGACATGACCGGATCTTCGAGTGCGAAAGAATACAGAAATAATACGATTGCAACAAGTACCAACAGATACCATGCGGCAATTCCCCATTTTTTTAATCGTTCTTCCCCCATTATCGTATCCCCAACATTTCCGTCATCCTGTCCAGCTCATCCATATCAATAGAAGGCACATGTTCAATCCCTACCAACTGAATCATGCGGAAATATGCCTTAGCAGTTTCTTCCACATAAAGATTCTTACGTACCGCATCCCAAATACCAAAAGGAGATGCCGTAATCAAGCCGTGCTTTTCCATAACCGCCGCAACACCTTTCTCACCCAGTGTCTTTACAATATTTTCTGCCAGCTGCGGAGTACTGGGCGTCCCGAACGGAGCCAGCGGTGCCCTGCCATAATACGTCATCGCTTCTGTAAGAACCGGTTTGACCTCCATACTCAATCCGGCAAACACAGATGTATAAGGGGCATGCGTATGTGCAACTGCTAAAATATCTTCTCTCGCTCTGTATACTGCCAGATGAATCTCTATTTCAGAGGTAGGCTTAAGTCCTGGTCCTTTCTCCAGTACATTACCCTCCAAATCTGTCACAAGCACATCTCTCCATGACATCTGAAAACGGTCTGTATCATGCGGCGTCATACAGACCATCCCGCTTTCGCGGTCAATCATACTGAAATTCCCTCCGCCGCTCTGACATAATCCCAATGTTTCCGCTAATCTAGCCTGTTTCAATACCTGATTTCTAATCTCTTCAAACATATTCCTTCTCCTCACATTCCTTGTCACAGTTCTATCGCCGCTTCCTCTTTCTTCCTTGCCTTTAAATAAAAGAAAGTTAAAACAAGATAACCTACAAAAATAGCGATCGCAAGAATATTTCCCAGTGTCACTTCACAAAACGTCCATCTTAAAAATCCAAAATCAACTCCATACCACCCCATCATCTGTCCTTCTGCCAAACTTGATAAATCCGTACCTTTCTGCCTGGCCAGTCCATCGATCATCGGTGCAAAATAGGACGCGGCATATAAGGAAAACGGAATCGTTATAACCTGTGTAATCATCATCTTTAGCAAGTCTCCCTGGTACAGCAGCAGTGTAGTAATCGGAATACACATGTACATGATCCCTGCCAGCGGCAGCACAATATTAAATGGCAGCACCATTGCCAATGCCAGAATAACAGGTATACTTAATATTGTCGTTACATAGATCTCATTGCTTCCTGCCAGAATCGGCCAGTCCAGACCAATACAGAATTTGCGGTCATGAAATCTGGCCTTCATAAAACGGTTGGCTGCTTCTGAGATAGGTGTCAGCGCAGTCATAAACAGCTTTGCCGCCATCGGAATCAGAACCAGTGCAGTGGCAACCTGAACCGCCATAGTGACTGATTCAACCACAGAGTATCCGCCGATCAGACCAATCAGTAAACCAATCAGAAATCCAATAACATGACTTTCGCCAAATATACCGATCTTACTGCGAAGCGAATTAATATCAAGTGGTTTCCTGACAGGAATAATTTTATCAAGAAGTAGCTTAATCGGCCATAACAGCGGCAGATTCAAAAACATGGGATGCGGTGTTGTAACTCCTGGAACACCCGAAAGTTTCTGTACATTCTTCTGGTTCGCATCACCTATTAAAAGCTCCAAAACAGTCTGTAGAATGACAAATGCAAAACCAAGCAATACATTACCGCTGGCCGTATAGACGAAAAATCCGGTCGCCACCTTATTAGCAACATTCCACATATCAACATTTAAAGTGAACGTCATTCCCGCAGCCAGCATAATTACATTAATGGCTATATGTAACGGAAACATAAGAAATGCGTATTCCCACTGCCACGCCACTCCCAATGCCGGCGCCCACCCCATATCGATCGCGTTTAAATTAGCGCCTGTATTTTCTACAAAAGAAGCGGCAGCCGGTCCTATTGCCGAAGATAAAAATCCTGTCACAGCACTGATACCAGCCAGCGCCACTCCCAGCGTCAAGGCTGCAGAAAAAGCCTTTCCTACCTTCATCTTGAGAATCAGGCCTATGGCGAAAAATATCAGCGGCAGCACCACCGTGGATCCTGCATTCGTAATTGCCGAAAAAAATGTCTTAATAAGTTCCATATTATCCCCCTGTCTTTCCCAACTATAAAAGCCCCACAAACTGATCCATGATCTCTTCTTCCCCAATTCCTGTTAAAAATGGAATACCGCTGAAGGTCGGTATCCTGACATTTGATAAATCAAAGGTTGGTGTAATGGAAACAAATATATCCGCCGTTCCGATTTCCAAATCAATCGACTTAATGTCGATGCTGTCCGCTCTTGCCTTACCTACCATCCCTCGTTCCTCAAGCAAATTATTTATTTTGTTAGCCACAAGTCCCGATGTTGCAATCCCACTTCCACATGCTACTACGATGCGTTTCATTCAATCCCTCCTTCTAAAAAACACATTTATAAAATCAGCGCTGATTTAATCTTTAGTGTATATTTATCATATATCTTTGCAGTACATTTGTCAATATGTTTTTTTGTGCATTATTGCTATTTTTTATTTTATTTTTTAATATTTTTTGCACATATAACATAATTTTGTGTGTTGTTTTTATTGTTTTGTGTATAATTTTTGTTTGTATTATTATACAGTATTTTTTTATTGAAGCTCGTTTTTCTTTTTAGTGTTTAATATTTTATCTAACTTTTATTAGTGTTCATATTTGTAGCAATATTGTCACTCACTTACATATTCCCATGCAACATTGGACCGGGAACAAATTCCCAGTCCAAAATTATTAATCAACTCATAGAAAACATTACAGAAGTTGAATTGCAGAGGCTTAAAACCTCAAATCAGCTGCAAAAGGGGATGCCATGAGGAACATTCAATCACCTGGTTTTCGCCTTAGGAATCGGCTACGCGGCTGCGATGGCGGTTCAGACAAGGTATAAGGAGGCGGTGGAAACGCCTCCCGCAATATAAAGCTGGCGTCGCAACCGGCATTAAGAAAAAGGGAATTTCCGGTGGGTCGATATCGTCATATCTGTCATCAACCGTATCGCCTAGTACCTCCAGCTTAGAGATTACGACAGAAGACAGTATGTCCTCCCAGAAAGTACCGATCAACGTGGTCAGCATCGCCGTCTTAAAGGCAATCATCTCTTAGGAAGCACAGCCTCCTGCCATGGCCTCCTGCAGAAAAGTGAAGGCGAAGTTGGACGCCTGTGACGCCGAGATCCAAATGTATGGTACGTATGTCGAACGCCCCGTAATGGTAATGAAAAAGGCGTTTCATATCACAGACGAATCCATTTCATAAAAGAAACAACATAAAACTCCCCCGCCAGGTACCTAAACATGCGGTACCCGGCGGGGGAGTTTTATGCTGTTTCTTCTGTTCTTTTTCCACTTTTTTCATCAGGATCGACCAGATAATATCGTCCAGAATAGGGCGGCAGAGTAAGTACTGCGTTTCCTTCACAGCGGACGTACTGCTCCATCTCGCTGGAAAACAGCAGTGCCAAACACTCTGCGTCTTCCACCCTCAGTTCATACCCCTCCTGTTTCTCATCCGAAAAATTAAAAACGGCTGCAATCCTCTGTTTTTCACTCCGGCGTTCAAACGCATAGATCAGCCGCTCCTCCTGATGACAGTCCAGCCATTGAAAGCCGTCCGGTTCATAATCCCGCTCATACAGAGCCGGACTGTTTAAATACAAGCGGTTTAAATCCTCCATGAAGCGGTGAAACGCATCGTGGACCGGATAGCGTAAGATCTCCCAGTCCTGCTGCCTCTTTTCATCCCACTCGCGGAGCTGGCCAAACTCATTTCCCATAAAGTTCAGTTTTTTTCCGGGATGGGCGTACATATAGAGATAAAGCGCGCGGGCCTGCGGGAACTTTCCCTCATACGCCCCGTACATTTTCTGCAGGATGGTCGCTTTTCCATGGACTACCTCGTCATGGGACAACGGAAGCAGGTACCGTTCCTGATAAAAATACTGCATGGAGAATGTGAGCTGATGATACCTCTCTTTCCTCTCCGACGGAGGTGCCTGAAAGTATGACAGAGTATCGTTCATCCAGCCCATGTCCCACTTATAATCGAAGCCGAGACCGCCGTGTTCCACCGGCTTTGTGACGCCCGGATAGACGGAGGAGTCCTCGGCAATCAGAAGCGTCTCCGGATGCAGACTTTTAAGCCCTTTGTTCATCTCCTGAAGAAACTGAATCCCATTTCTGTTTTCCCCTCTTGCAGTATCTCCCTGCCAGTAGATTAAATTGCTAACAGCGTCCATGCGCAGTCCGTCAAAGTGGAATTCCTTCAGCCAGTAATTTCCCGCAGACTGAAGGAAGCTTCTGACCTCCCCGCGGGAATGCATGAAATTGCAGCTTCCCCATTCGCTCCTTCCCACATCGCTGTGAGGATACTCGTAAAGCGCCGTCCCGTCATAGTTCCAGAGCGCATAATCATCCACGGCAAAATGTACCGGCACAAAATCCATAATCACCCCGATCTCATGAGAGTGGCACTGATCGACAAACGCTTTTAACTCATCCGGGGTTCCGTACCGGGAGGTTGGACTGAAAAAACCGGTATTCTGGTAGCCCCACGACTCGTCGGATGGGTGCTCCGACAGCGGCATCAGTTCCACATAATTATAGCCGTTTTCCTCCAGATACGGGATCAGTAAATCCGCCAGCTCAGTATAGGAATACCAGCCATTTACCAGCCCCCTTCCCACACCATTTTCCCCGTCTTTTTCCAAATATTTTTTCGAATATTTTTTCGAATGCTTTTCCGCGTTCTTTTCCACGCCGTCCACCCGCTCTTTTCTCCGCCAGGAGCCGGCATGTATTTCGTAAATATTGAGCGGCTTGTCCAGCCCTGCTCTGTGCTTCTTCTGCCATTTGGAATCACGGAACTCATATCCGCTTAAGCTGCTGATGACTGAGGCTGAGTGCGGGCGCAGTTCCATGAAAAAGCCATAGGGATCGCAGTGGTCGATAAAAGAGCCGTCACGTCTGTAGATCCTGTATTTGTACATCATTCCGGCTTTGGCCCCGGGCACCGTGCACTCCCAGAAGTTTCCGTCGTACACTTTGTCCATGGGCGTCTCCCCCCAGTCATTAAACTCTCCGATTACGGAAATCCGTACTGCGTTCGGCGCAAAGGTGCGGAACACCGTCCCATTTTCCAAACGATGTGCCCCCAGATACTCATAAGCTGAAAACTCTTTCCCCGTATAAAACCCATAATAATCCATACTGATACCTCATGTAAATGCGGCAGACGGCTTCCCGGTCTTTTTCTTCAAAGATAATAGACAACCGTCTGTTTTCCTACTATAATTGATTATATAAAAATCTTTATCTGTTATCCATCACCGATTTCGTAAAACGGTTGGATAACCAACGTTTTTGCAAAATCGTTGGAAAGGAGTGTCCCATGGACCTGCGAATAGAAAAGACGAGGCAGAGTATTATTAACGCATTCATCGCTCTGCGCTCCGGAAAACCTCTGGAAAAGATCACGGTAAAGGAACTCTGTGAAAAGGCCATGATCAACAAATCGACCTTTTATTTTCACTATGCAGACATCTATGAACTGTCCGATTTCCTCGAGACGGAGATCGTGACCTCCATCATCAGCTCTCTGGATCATCCCGAGTATATGGTGGAACATCCCGGCGCCTTTACACAGGAGCTGTTCCTTGCCTATCTTTCCAGGGATACCCTGATCCAGACACTGTTTTCAGGCAGCCGGAGCGGCCGTCTGATTCAGAAGATAGAAGCAGGCATCAAAGAACTGATCTATGAACGTCTGCCGGAATACCGGGATGATCCGGTCAAAAATATCATCCTGAGCTATCAGATCTATGGAGCCTACTATGCATTTTCCGAAAACCGGAATGAAAACACGTCAGAGGTCATCGCCGTGCTTGGGAGAATATCGGAGGAACTGCAGAAGCTTCTGCATTAAGCTTGACTTTTTTTCGCTCACCGGATATACTAATACTCAGTAAAAGGGAGTAGCTTGCGCGGTTCATTACATTTACCGCGTTCTGTGCAGCCGACATTCCCGTTTCCGCAAGCTTACAGGCATCTGCCCGGCAGAGCCGGTTGCCGGAAACCGGTGCACATATAAAAAGCGAGACTTTTATTGCATGATCATCTTTGCAATAAAAGTCTCGCTTTTTTTGCCCTTCTTCCTTTTTAAAACACACGAAAGAAGGATTATATTTATGATGTACGTACTTCTGCTCTTAGGTTTCTTCCTGCTGATCAAGGGGGCCGATTACTTTGTGGAGGCCAGTTCTTCGATCGCCAGGGCGCTGCGCATCCCCAGTATCATTATCGGGCTCACAATTGTAGCCTTTGGTACCAGCGCACCGGAATTATCAGTCAGCGTTTCCGCCTCCATTACCGGAAATAATGATATCGCAGTGGGAAATGTGATCGGCTCTAACCTCTTTAACCTGCTGGTCGTTCTGGGTGCCTGCGGCGTCATTCGTCCGTTTTCAGTCAAACTGCGCTGGGATTATGCGGCTTCCGTGTTTGTCGCCGCCGCCCTGTTTGTCATGATCCTTTTCGATCAGACAGTGAACCGGATGGACGGGATAATTCTTCTGGTCTTCTTCCTTGCTTTTGTTGGTTTTACAGTTCGTGACGCCATCGTCAACCGGATCGTTACCAGTGAGGAGATCAAAACGCTTTCTCCCGTACGGTGTGCTGTCTACATCATAGGCGGACTGGCTGCCATCGTCTGGGGCGGTGATCTGGTTGTGGATAATGCCAGCGCCATAGCAGCCTCCTTCGGCTTGAGCCAGAACTTAATCGGTCTGACCATCGTGGCCCTGGGAACCTCCCTCCCCGAACTCGTCACCTCCGTGGTCGCTTCACGAAAAGGTGAGAACGGTCTGGCTCTTGGTAATGTAATCGGCTCCAACATTTTTAACATTTTGCTGGTCCTGGGAGCTTCTGCGGCGATTCATCCGCTTCTTGTCAATCCATTTTCCATCTATGACACGGCATTCTTAATCATCGCCAGCGGCATCACCTGGCTCCTCTGCCGCAGCAAGAACCGGATCAGCCGCATGGAAGGCGGTTTTATGCTGGCCATGTATCTGGTGTATCTCATCTATGTAATTGTGAGATAACTTTATGTCCTGGCAGGAAGACTGTCTGCCAGGACGTCTGCCGCCCATTAATTGCATGAGCTGCATAAAAATTAGTTGGACTCCGTAAATAGCACTATACAGATAATGACCGTCTCCATTTTCATCAGATCAGACACTTCATTACCAGATTTACCATGAGTTCCTTTTCTTCTGGCCTGGACTCTGCAATCATTATCGTAATGGCCGCCAATGCAAAGTCATCAATACGCTTTTTTCCATCATCAAACAAAATTCCATTTTGATCCAGAAAGTATAGAAAAATGGCGGCCGCTATTCTTTTATTTCCATCACTAAAACTGTGATTTTTGGTGATAAAATATAGAAGATTCGCAGCTTTTTCTTCCATACTTTCATAAACATCGCTTCCTCCAAACGTCTGGTAGACAGCGCCTATGCTGGACTTAAATGACTCATCCTTTTCATTTCCAAACAGGCTGCTCTCCTCTGAGAAATTCATTGTAGCAATCACCTTTCTGCACTCTTCATATGTCAATATACAGACAGGTTTACTGCCCCCTGGTTTTTCTATCCTCTGATGGTCATAATCATCCAGAAGGTTAAGAGCCGAGGCATATCTCTCTATTACATGGAGAACCTGTTTCGTATCCAAACACTCATTTACACGCTCCATAACTCTGATTATGCCTCCCAACTGTTCCATACGACTCTGATTCACTGCATATCCATGGATTATGTAGTCCTTCAGGACCTGGTTGGCCCATTTCCGAAATGCTATACCACGTTTTGATTTAATACGATATCCTACAGACATAATCACATCCAGGCTATAACAGGTAATCGGTTTATCAGAATGTGCAAATTGCAAAAAATGCAAATTGCTTTTTTCCTCCACTTCTTCCTGAAAGACATTCTTAATATGCCTGGAAATAACGGAAATATCTCTTTGAAACAGTTCCGCCATCTGCATCTGAGTCAGCCACACCGTATCATCTTCCACACTTACCTATAAAGTGACTGCTCCGTCTTCTGTCTGGTATAAAACCAGTGTCTTTGCATCTTCTTTCGTCATTTGTACCAGCCTCCTTACTGTTGTAAAGCGACTCTCCAGGTACAACACCATTTTATCATCCTTCTCTTTTGATTACAAGCCAGTATGCTCTGCATACATCATCTGTTAAAAAGCATTTTTATTCACGGCCAGTATCCCGTGAGGTGCTTTCCGTTTTTGTGCATTGCAGAGAGTACTACGGTTCACAGATCCATGTCTTTTGCAGGGATACAAATAACAAAAAGCCCCTGTCGAAATCCTGGTTCTTTCTCGGCTTTGGGTGTGTGGCCGTGCCGGAGGGCTTGATATCCCTCCGGCACGGCCACACACCCAAAGCCGAGAAAGAACCGAAATCCTCGACCGGGGCCCTTAAACTTCTATTTTTCCCTTAATGCCGGTGCATCGCCACTTCTTCCGCCCCCTGCATCTTCAAGTTCTCATGAACCTCTCTCTTATCCGCCTGGCCGATCAGCAGATCTCTCGCCTTCTTGGCCTCCAGCTCGCTCTTGTGCTTGCTCGGACCGCCGACGCATCCGCCGACACAGACCATGCCTTCCACGAAATCATCCGGAAGCTTGCCAATCTTAAGAAGCATCAGCGCCTTTTTGCACTCCGCAGCTCCATTGCACTTCATAACATTGATTTCGGCATTTTCGCCTGTTTCCTTCAGACATTCTAACACTGCCGCCGTCACGCCGCCGCCGTTGCCAAAACGTTTTCCGAATACAGAGCCCTGCTGAAGCGTATTCTCTTCCGGCTCTAAATCCACGCCCTTTGCAACCATCATGGCGTGGGCCTCGCCCAGCGTCATGGCATAATCCGCGTTATCCTTGATATTTAAATCCAGAGTCTCGCTCTTCTTTGCGATACACGGCCCGATGAAGACGGTAATGGTCTCCGGATCCTGCGCCTTTAACATTCTGGACACAGCACACATCGGGGATACCGTTGTTGACATATGATCCAGAAGCATCGGATAATGCTGTTTGATCATGTTGACGAAAGCAGGACAGCAGGAAGTCGTCATCTTCTTCCCCTCTTTATAGGCCTCCGCCCACTCGGCCGCTTCCGCCGCCGCAGTTAAGTCACCGCCTAAGGCGACCTCCACCATGTCTGCAAAACCGATCTTTTTCAGGGCGGTTCTCCAGCTGGCCATCGTAATATCCGGACCGTACTGGCCTTCTGTTGCCGGCGCCACCATGGCGACTACCTTCTTGCCTGCCCTGATCAGGTTAATGACGTCCACCAGGAATGTCTTGGAACCGATGGCTCCAAACGGACAGCTGTGGATACAGGCGCCGCACTGGATGCATTTGCTCTCATCGATCACAACGATGCCGTCCTCATCCATGGTGATGGCGTCTACCGGACAGCTCTTCTTACATGGGCGGGTCAGATCTGCAATCGCGTTATACGGACAGGCCTGAGAACATTTGCCGCACTCCTTGCATTTATCGGGATCGATATAGGCACGGTCATGTCCCATGGAAATAGCACCGAAATTACAGGAATTCTGGCATGCCTTTCCCATACACTTCTGGCAGTTGTCGGTTACGACGTAGCGGGCGATGGGGCAGCCCTCACATGCGGAGCTGATAACCTGCACAATGTTCTTCGTATCTTTTCCACTCGGACATAATCCTTCCGCAAGACGGACACGCTCCCGGATGATCTCACGCTCCCTGTAGATACAGCAGCGGAACTGCGCTTTGGGGCCAGGAATGATCTTATAGGGAATTTCACTTCTGTGCTGTTCTAAATCTCCCTCCCACGCCATTTTCGCCACCTCATACAATACCTGATGTTTAAGGCGAAGTAATGTTGCATCGTTTGTTACCATAATTATCCTCCTCGTAACTACCATCTGCCGGAAGCAGAATGGATCTCTATCGCAAATTTCATTAATAATAGGTTACCGTAACTTTTTTTCCCATCTCTTCCACCGTATGCTTCAGCTGTTCCACCAGGTTCTGACGGATACCGAGGTCAAAGGGAAGACCCGGGTTCTGATACGCGCTGTTGATGGCTTTTCCTACGTACAGACTGAGCTCCGTGCAGTCCTCAATCAGCATCTTGGCCACCATGGAGGCCCCGTTTGGCTTATCCAGTTCCAGGAAAAACTCTTCTGTGACCGCCTCGTTCTTCACATAGCGCCTCAGCAGCTGGAGAACGCGGTTTAAGGTGAGAACACCTTCCGTGACCAGTTCTATGCCATCGATGTAAGCGATCGGCGGAATATCCGGATCGTTGTAATCGAGAGAAACATCCAGGCTTTTCTTCGTGGTTCTGGCCACGATATTGGCGCTGGTACCACCACAGACGATCCGCTTGGTAAATTCATCACCCGACATGAAATCAGTTACCATGGCGGTGTCATCCTCCGGGTTCCTGGCGGGTCCGGTCATTAAGTGCACCGGCTTTCTGTCGATGATCCGCATGACAGCCACCGTCGTGTCATCTCCCGGCCGGAACTGGTACAGTTCGTCGCAGGCCCGGCTGAGTGCTGTAGCCAGACGGATCGCGGAGATGGTGACTCGGTACTGTTTCAGCGCATAGGCGGCAATATCTTCCCACAGCCAGCCGAAGTTTAAGAGCTGACCTACTCCTGCGTGGATCGTGCCGTCGCTCATTAAAATCAGTGCGTCTCCCTTTTTCACCCGGAAACGGTACTCGTTGATCTTTTTATTTTGAATCACACGGATATTCTGGGGAATCGGCACCAGCTGTCCGGCCCGGATAAAGATACAGCTGGGATTATCAAATTCCACCAGATAGGCGTCTCCGTTATGGAATACCTGCAGGATACTGAAGGTGGAATAAGCTACCTGCCGCACCTGGCAGACAGGAAGCGTCTCTACAATCGTCTCCACGCACTCTTCCAGAGTTGCGCCGTTTAAAAACATGGTTCCCAATATCTTCGAGGTCAGAGTCGCCAGAATATTGGCCTTGACACCGCTTCCCATGCCGTCGGCGAGAATCATGATGTTGGAATCCTCCGTCTGGAGCAGTTCCACCTTATCGCCGCACAGGACCTCATTGAACTTATTCAGGCTTTTGTATGCAACGTCTACTGTTACTCCCATCACTTGACCTCGCTTTCACTTCCTTCATCCAGTAGGGACCGGCAAAGCTTTGTAAGCGTGGTTTTTGTCTCCGCTGTGGTTTCGCCCAGCAGACCGGCGATTTCCTGAGCGACCATCATCTGCTTATGGATTACCCGCTGTGCCAGATCGATGGTTTCCAGCTTCTTTTCATACTCCTGCTTCGCCAGTTCCTCTTCCTTCGTGATATCGATAAACGTGGCGAGCACGACGTCTTCCTTCTCAATATAAACGATATTCTGGAGCATGGAGAAGTTATATTCGCTGTAAGTCACCTTTTTTCCATGGATGTTCTGATGGGAATCGTAGACCCACTGGAAATCCGACGGATCGATAAATTCATATAAATACATCGTTAAGGCTTCCTGCCTCGTCTTCCCGAAATACTTTTCTCCAACTGCAGAATACTCTAAAACCTTCATGTCTTTATCCACAATCAAAACGATATTCGGCGACGTCTCCATAACCAGGTTCGATAAGGACTCCGCTTTTTCATGCATAAAGGGGATACACATGCCCAGTTCGGCTTTTTTCTGAAATACCGCGATGGCCTTCTCGCGGCAGGTGGAATAACCGCAGGCTCCGCAGTTTAACTCATCCTCCGGTTTTGTCTTTCCCGTCTTCTTTAAGATATCCTGGATCTGAGCCTCCGTCGGCATCGCTTCCCTCGGTGAGCGGTCCATGAAGAGCTTCTGGAAGGATATCCTGCTGATGATTTCCTCAACCTCACTCTTTTCGGCCGGATCTTTTTCTATCGTCTCTTCCATATCCAGTTTCACTTTGAATCTGGATATACTCTCATCCTCTACAGTCGGCCCTTTGATACAGCCTCCGGAGCACATGTTCATCTCGATGAAACAGCCTTTGATTTCTCCGCGTACCATGCTTTCGCATAAATCGATGCAGTTCCTGGCGCCGTGAACATAGAATTTCCGATAGCCGTCCCTCTTTTCTTCTGTCGCAAGAACGGAATTTACAACCCCGTTGGTGACAGGATAGAGGCGGTTGACCCGTGGGTCCAGATGACGGAACGGGATATCCTCGCAGTCCTCAATGGTAATCTCTTCTTCCTTCAGCCAGCGGTTAATATCGTTGAAATTTAAGACAGCGTCGATACAGGAGTCGTGGCGGACATCGCCCGCTTCCTTCTTCTTGGCGATACACGGGCCCAGGAATACAACCTTTACATTCTTTCCCAGCTCTTCCTTCAGCATCTTGCCGTGGGCGATCATCGGCGAGACCACAGGCGCCATGTAGGGAATCAGCTGCGGATAATAGATTTCAATTAAATCATTGACACTGGGACAGCAGGTGGTGATGATCGTTTCCATCTTTCCCTCTTCCAGAAGCCGTGCGTATTCGGCGGTCACCATGGCCGCGCCTTCCGAGGTCTCCCGCACATCGGTGAAGCCGAGTTTGCGCAGAGCTGCGTTGATCTGGCCGATACTCTTGTATTTCAGCAGTCCCATGTAGGATGGGGCAATGGATACGACGGTTGGGATGTTGTTCGCTATGTAGCCTTTTACGATGTCTAAGTCACTTACAAGGGTTTTCGCTGACTGTGGACAGACCTGCATGCATTTCCCGCATAAAATGCATTTGTCCGGCATGATCTCGGCCCGCTCATCTTTTATCATGATCGCCTTGACTTCACAGTTGCGGACACATTTGTAACAGTGCTTGCACTTCGTAGCCTTGAAATCAATAATCGCCATGATTACAGCCTCCCTTTGATTTCTTTATCGAAAAACTCCTTTGTGTCTTCTGGTTTTAAAGAGAACAGCTGGCCGTCTACGGTCACGCAGACTCCGTTGACGCAGTTGCCGCTGCAGAAGGAACCATTTAAGTCTACTTTGCTTTCCAAATGGTTTTCTTTTACTAACTGCTGAAGCTGGGCAATGATTTCTCTGGAACCTTTTAAATGGCATGCGCTTCCTATACAGATTGTAACTCTCATGTGAATCTCCCTCCAATATCTTGTGTTTGGTTGTGGTGGTGGTGAAATACTTAGTTTGAATGTCCGCAAGGGGCAGAGCCAGGCAGACAGCCATGAAGCCGGCGCGGAATATGAAAGGCAATAACGGCTTTTCATATTCCGCGCCGGCTTCATGGCTGTCTGCCTGGCTCTGCCCTTTGCGTACATTATCTCACATTGACATATTATTATCAATCAAAAAACACGATCTAATCTGTACTTTTTCACATACATCCGACCATAACATCTACGATTTCCTGCTTCTCCGCATCTATCAGGCCGTATGTATTGAGTCTCAGCTTTGGAATCACAGGAAGACTGGCGAATGCCAGCGTCATAAACGGGTCAATCTCCTTTGATATTCCTAATTTTCCGGCTTCTTCTTTTAACGCCTCTAATCTCCGATCCACCACTTCAGCCGCTTCCTCGCTCATCAGACCGGCAATGGGCAGGGCCAGTTCTCCAAGAACTTTTCCATCCGCTGCGATCGCCAGACCTCCGCGGTTCTTTCTCACCGTATTTCCCGCCAGTATCATATCGGCATCATTGGTTCCCGCAACGATTAAGTTGTGGGAATCGTGAGCGATGCTGGTGGCTACCGCACCATGCTTTAAGCCATAGCCTCCCAGGAAGCCCAGACCGATATGGCCCGTGTCGTGGTGGCGCTCAAATACCGCCATCTTGACAATATCCCGGTCCACATCCACCCCCGGAGCATACCCCTCTTTTTCTGTCCACGGAACCAGACGCTCCGTGGTCGTCAGTTCACCGGGAGTAAGGCATAAAACCCGCACCTGTCCGCTCTTCTTCTCTATGTAAAGCTGCTCCGGTGTAAGCTCTTTTAAATGGAATGAATCGCCGACCCTGACAGGCGTCTCTATGTTCTTTCTCTCAGCCGCCAGGACGCCTTCCTTCATGGTGCCGTTTTCCGCCACCAGCCTGCCGTTTTTATAAACCTGCTCCACGCGGAAATTCTCAAGGTCTGATACTACAATAAGGTTCGCCTGATACCCTGGGGCTATTGCTCCCCGGTCTTTCAACCCGAAATACTGAGCCGCGTTGCAGGAACCCATAATTACTGCGTGAACCGGATCGGCGCCAAGGCTTATGGCTTTCCGGATAATGTAATCAATATGGCCGAGGCGGAGTAAATCACCCGGATGCTTATCGTCTGTCACCAGCATGCACCGATGGTAATACGGCTCCTGAAACAGCGGCATCAGCGCCTCTAAGTTTCTCGCAGCCGTTCCCTCCCGAATCATGATCCACTGGCCGCGGCTCAGCTTCTCGATCGCCTCGGAGGCTGTGGAACACTCGTGATCCGATTTCACCCCGGCTGTCACGTAGGCATTCAGTTCCCTTCCCGTAAGACCGGGCGCATGGCCGTCTACCAGCTTATTCTTTCCGAGCGCCCCTTCCAGCTTGTCGAGAATTCCCTGATCGGCTCTCGTGGTCCCGTAGGAATTCATCAGCTCCGCAAGGCCCAGCACACGCTCGTCTTTATAAAATGGTTCCAGCTTATCCGCAGGCAGCACAGCCCCCGACTCATCCAGACCGGTGGCCGGCACACACGAAGGAAGCATGAAGAAGACATCCAGCGTCAGCCCGGCCGTCCTCTCCATCATGAACCGGATCCCTTCGACGCCCGCCACATTAGCGATCTCATGGGGATCGGTAATGACGGCCTGGGTGCCGTGCGGAATAACGGTCCGTTCAAACTCTCCCGGAGCCACCATGGAGCTCTCCAGATGAATGTGGCCATCTATCAGTCCCGGACAGACGACAGCCCCCTTTAAATCCACTTCCGTTACCCCTTCATAATCCCCCACACCCACGATATAGCCGTCTTCGACAGCGATATCCGCCTGTTCCAGCGCGGCGGTAAATACATTGACAACCGTCCCATGCTTCAGTACCAGAGACGCCTTCTTCGTTCCCGCGGAAGCGAGAATCCGCTCTGACAGTTTCTTATCCATAAGATGAAATTACCCCTTTCTGCTTCATATTCCTATCTGCCTGCCAGCTTTGTGATGGAAGCCGTGATCAGACGCTTAAACAGCGGCGCAACCCGGTCTGCCGTCTCCTGAACCTCAGTATGGCTGAGAGGCTCCTTGCTGATTCCGCACGCCATGTTGGTGATGCAGGAAATGCCGCAGACAGCCATTCCCATATGATTTGCCGCTACAGCCTCGCAGGCCGTACTCATGCCGACCGCATCCGCGCCCAGCATTTTGCACATGGAAACTTCGGAGGGTGATTCGTAGCTGGGCCCTGTCAGCTGTAAATAAACGCCCTCTTTTAGCTCAATGGCCTCTTCCTTTGCCGTCTCTTTGATGATATCACGCAGTTCTCTCCGGTAGATATCACTCATATCAGGGAATCTCGGCCCCAGTTCATCGATATTGGCCCCGATCAGCGGTGACGGCACAAAGGAAGCGATATGGTCGCGGATCAGCATAAAGTCACCGGCATGGAAGGTACTGTTTATACCGCCGGAAGCATTCGTCAGGAACAGGATCTTCGCTCCCATGAGCCCCATAAGCCGTGCGGGAAGTACCACATCGCTCATCGGATATCCCTCATAGAAATGAACGCGGCCCTGCATAATCACCACCGGAACGCTGTTTACATAACCGAAAATAAACCTGCCCTTGTGTCCCGGCACTGTGGACACCGGAAACCCTTCAATATCTTTGTAGTCAATGGTCTCGGCAACCTCTATCTCCTCCGCGTATTCTCCCAGACCGGACCCTAACACCAGCGCAATCTCCGGCTTAAAATCTGTCTTTTCCCGCACACTCTTTAAACACCTCTGCAGTTTCTCATATACTTCGTTCATCTTGTCTTTGTCCTCCTTCATTTCCTTTCTGTGATATAAGTATAAGTGATTACAGTATATCACAATTTTTAATATATCTGAACAGAAAAAACGGAAACTTCCGGCAGGTATGTGAAATTTTCACGGAAATCATGAACAGGTTGAAGCGATCAGTGAACCGCAGCGTGAAATTTTCATGCCGGAACACAGGTCCATAAGATGTTTTGACAAAACCTGCCAGGTAATGGTATACTGGACTTGTTCGTTCTAACCCGGAAGGTGTTCCTGACGGAGAAGGCGAGGAGAAATCATCGATCGCGGGATTCCCCATGCCTTTTTGGTGTGGTTTTTTTATTTTCCGGTACGGAAGTCCGGCTCGCCGGGCTCTCTGTGATTTATGGCTGCGCAATCGGGTTATTGATACGGACAGAAAGCGAGGATGATAATTATGAGAAAAGTATTACCTGTACTCATGGCTCTTGCCATGACGGCGGCGGCACTTACCGGCTGTGCAAAAGGCGCTGGTGAGACGGCGGCGGAAACCACCACTGCAGCGGCTGCCGAAGCTTCCACGGAGACATCCGCAGAAGAAACTGCAGAAGCTCCTGAAACGGAAAGTGAAACTGAAACGGAAAGCACCGGCACCTCTGCAGCTGTCGGCTATACGCTTCGCATCGGCTCTTTAAAAGGCCCTACCTCTATGGGACTGGTAGAGCTGATGGATCAGGCGGCAAAGGGAGAGGCCAAAGGTTCCTATGAGTTTACGATGGTGACCGCAGCAGATGAACTGCTCGGAAAAATCGTGAGCGGAGATCTCGATGTGGCTCTGGTGCCCTCCAACATGGCATCCATTATTTTCAACAAGACCAATCATGGAGTTAATGTTTTAAATATCAACACCCTGGGAGTACTGTACGTAGTGTCTTCGGACGACTCCATCAAATCCATTGCGGATTTAAAAGGAAAAACCGTCTACTTAACCGGTAAGGGAACCACTCCGGACTATGCGCTGCAGTATTTATTAAAGGCAAACGGAATGACCACGGATGATGTGACTCTGGAATATAAATCAGAGCCAACCGAGGTCGCCGCTCTGTTAAAAGAAAAACCGGATGCCATCGGACTTCTTCCTCAGCCGTTCGTCACCGTTGCCATGGCTCAGAATGACACGCTCAAAATGGTTCTCGATCTGACCAAAGAATGGGATGCCGTCTCCGGCGAAGACGGCGGCAGTCTCGTAACAGGCGTAACCATCTGCCGCGGTGAATTATTTGAAGAACATGCCGATGCAATCCAGACCTTTATGGAAGAACAGAAGGCTTCAGCAGCATTTGCCAATGAAAACGTTGCGGAGACGGCAAAGCTCGTCGCGGCCGCAGGCATCATCGAAAAGGCTCCTGTAGCCGAAAAGGCCATTCCGTACTGCAGCATCACCTATATAGACGGAACTGACATGAAAAACAGACTCTACGGATATCTCTCTGCTCTGTATGAGATGGATCCGGCCACAGTAGGCGGCGAACTTCCTACAAAAGATTTCTTCTATATACCATAATGAATTGACGGACGAAGTTCGAACCCGGCGGCCGGTCTCCGGCCGCCGAACAATTCAAACAGCAAGGAGGGGAACTCAATGAAACCATCAGGTCTGGGGCGGAAAGCCGGCATTATCTGTTTCTGGCTGGTGCTCTGGCAGCTAATCAGCATTGCCGTACACAATTCCATCGTCCTGGTCGGCCCCGCGGAGGTCGCGGGAGCACTGGTTTCCCAGATTTCCACCGTGGAATTCTGGCGTACGATCGGCCTTACCTTCGGTAAAATCTGTTCCGGTTTCTCAGGCGCGTTCCTTGCCGGGATTCTGGTGGGAAGTGCCGCCTGCCGTTTTCCTTTTTTAAAGGATTTACTGGAACCAGTCATGGTTCTGGTCAAATCGGTACCCGTAGCTTCCTTCGTCATACTGGCACTGATCTGGATCGGCTCTAAGAATCTGTCGGTCTTTATCGCTTTTCTGGTGGTATTCCCCATGATCTACGTCAATACCATCTCGGGACTTAACAGCGCAGATGCCCAGCTGCTGGAGATGGCCGGGGTCTTTCACATGTCCGGCTGGAAGAAGTTCCGTTATATTTACTGGCCGGCTCTTCTTCCCTATCTTATAAACGGCGCCGCTATCAGTCTCGGTATGAGTTTTAAATCCGGTATTGCCGCCGAGGTCATCGGTGTGCCGGATCATTCCATCGGCGAGAAGCTGTATATGGCAAAAATCTATTTAAGCACAGCGGATTTATTTGCCTGGACACTGGTAATCATTGTCATCAGCGGTCTGTTTGAGAAGGTCTTCATCCAGCTTCTCAAGGCTGCAAAACGGCAGAACAGAGCAAACGGAAAGCGGGGTGCTTAAGCGGAAACCATGGAAATTACAGTTACAAATCTCTCAAAATCATTTGAAGGGCGGGAAGTCTTCCGCCAGGTCAGCCAGACCTTCCGGACCGGAGGCATCTACTGCCTCATGGGCGCTTCCGGTTCTGGAAAGACCACGTTCTTCCGAATTCTCCTTGGCCTTGACAAGCCCGACAGCGGAACCGTAGCAGGAACAGAAGGGGCCTTTCTCTCGGCGGTCTTTCAGGAGAACCGCCTGTGCGAATCCTTTTCTTCACTGGATAACGTGCTGATGGTCTTTCCAAAGGTTACACGGGAAATACGGGAAGCCGCAAAGGAAGATTTATGTAAACTTCTTCCGGAGGAGTCCATCTACAGGCCTGTCTCCACCTTAAGCGGCGGCATGAAACGCCGCGTTGCCGTCTGCCGGGCACTGGCAGTCCCCTTTGATGCAGTCCTTATGGATGAACCGTTTACCGGTCTGGATGAGGACACGCGCAGAAAGGTCATCGCGTTTGTAAAGCAGAAAACCAACAGAAAGCTGGCGATTATCAGTACCCATCAGGAGGAGGACATTCCTCTTCTGGGCGGCAGTCTGATACGCCTTACGGCAGAAAGAAAAGGGATATGACCCCTCAGTCCGGGTCATATCCCTTTTCTTTTATTCAATCCGGTGGCGCCGGATTATTTAATTTTAAATGATTTTACAGCCTCTTCAATCTGTTTGGCCACAGCCTCATCTGTTGACATCACAGTTCCTGTTGCACAGGAGTAGGTCTGCTTTGCCGCATCATAAGTACCTGATTCTGCAAGGTAATGAATTCCGTCGCTGGGATTCGTATACTTCATGGAATACTGGAAGGTCTGGCTTCCATCCTCTTTTGTGTTCACATCGTAGGACAGGATTTCCATCCCGTCGCCGCGGCTCACCATATTCTTGTACTCTTCGGCGGTATCCGGATAAATTTCCCGGACAGAGTCTGCGGAACTGCCGCTGATGGTCATAATTTCCAGCATGTCTTCCCCATTTGCGGAAAGGAAGGTCACATATTCATCATCACTTCCCTCATCAATGGTCCAGCCAGCCGGAACCTTGATCTCGAACTTCCCGTTGGCTGCCTGAAACACGCCGTCGGAACCGATCTCTCCCGATGCAGACGCTGTCGTCTCTTCTGCGGCTTCCTCAGCCTCATCTGTCTCTTCCTCTTCTGTCTGATCTTCTGCCTCTGTACTTTCAGCTTCTGACAGTGACGTCTCCGCTGCCGCTGTTGTGGTTACTGCCTCTGTCGTTGCCTCTGTGGAAGCAGTAGTCTCAGTCTTATCTTTTGATCCGCACGCAGTTACTGCCATCATAACGGCTGCAGCCACTGCCAGCGTTATGATCCTGCTGTTCTTTCTCATAATAATCTCTCCTCATGTTCTGTCTTAACTTGTTGCGACGAAGAGGATTATAACACGTTTAAATTCTTTTGTATAGCGTATTAAAGGAACCGAAAGAAACACAAATAATTCTTAATAAACTTTATGTTCTGTTTATCATGTTCTCATTATTTTCCACAGATTACCGGCCGCCATTCAACCATATCAAAGCCTGAAACGGGACCTCTCAGTGCCCGTCAGAGGCGATGGAGACCAGGAAGCGATTGATCTTCCCCTTATTCTCCTCATAGAGGTCAATATTTTCATAAAGTTCTTTATAATAAGTAAAAATGAATTTTTTCGTCTGTATGGTATTCTTCATCGTGGCTTCCTTCGCCACCAGGCTGTTTTTTGTCTTCACATAATAATAGGTCGGATACGGCAGCGCACAGATGCGTTCCGCATAGCAGAGATACTGAAGATTGAACAGAAAATCCTCGCACCAGTTTAATTCCCGGCTGCACCGAAGCTTATATGCGTTCAGAATATCCCGCCGGTACAGTTTATTCCACATGACTCCATAGTAAAAATTGGCCGGTTTTTCCATCATGTGCTCTGCAAAGCCTTTCCTGGTCATAATTTCGTATTCCTTAATATGGCCTTTTCTTCTGATTTTATCGTGGTTGACACGGAAAAAGTGAGTGATAACCATATCGCAGGAGCCATACTCGGCCGCCGATACCATCATTCTTGTAGCATCCGTTGTGATCCAGTCGTCGCTGTCCACAAATTGCAGGTACTTCCCCTCTGCCTGGTCCATGGCCAGATTACGGGCATCTGACACCCCGGACTGCTCCTTCCGGATTACCTTAACCCTGGCGTCCCGCTTCGCATAATCACGGCAGATCGCAAGGCTTCCATCCCCGCTTCCGTCATCTACCAGAAATACCTCCAGTTCCTGATAATCCTGATTTAATATACTGTCAATACACCGGTTCAGTGTCTTTTCCGAATTGTGAATCGGAACTATTATACTTACCAATGGCAGCTGCACGTTACTCTCCTCCCGCTCTGTCTCCTGCAATTTTCTTAATAATAGGAAGTCCGTCCCGTATCCGGCCATACTTCCTGCTTCTAACAGCCAGTATATCATAAACAGGCCATTTGGGAACCCATTTGGCGGCTTTACACCGGATTTTATATTTCTTCTTCCATTTTTCAATATTTCCTCATATTTCTTTAAGTTTTTTTATGAAATGTTTATGGTGCGGACAAATTTATGACACAATTTTCTCCTATACTAAATAGTGTAAAGGAACCCCACCCTTTTAACATTGACTTTTTATTTTTCATACTCGGCCGGCAGTAACTCGATTGTTACTGCCGGCCCCTCCCATTTATGGGGGGTTTTTATTTTCTGCCCGGACTGTTACGATATTTTTTATTTTTTTCAAATAACGGTTGACAAGTTTTGCAGTATCGTATATAATAACTCTTGCGTCGCGAGACGGTGGATAAAAATTACAGAGAAATTCTGTTTACGGGGTGTGGCTCAGCTTGGCTAGAGCGCCTGGTTTGGGACCAGGAGGTCGCAGGTTCGAATCCTGTCACCCCGATGATAGTAAAAAGATAACATTTGTTATTTTGACTGCTGTCTCTCAAGTTGATTTGCGGGTGTAGTTCAATGGTAGAACACTAGCCTTCCAAGCTAGATACGTGGGTTCGATTCCCATCACCCGCTTGTGAGTCTGTAGCTCAGTTGGATAGAGCAACGGCCTTCTAAGCCGTGGGTCGGGGGTTCGAATCCCTTCAGGCTCGTTTCACATCAACTAACCAGAGATGTGAACGTTTTATGGTGGGTATGGCGAAGTTGGTTATCGCGCCAGATTGTGGCTCTGGAGGCCGAGGGTTCGAATCCCTCTACTCACCTTTCCCTTTAAGGGAATTTTTTTTTATCAGGAATTATGAAAGGCGATGGGCCATCGCCAAGCGGTAAGGCACAGGACTTTGACTCCTGCAGTCGCCAGTTCGAATCTGGCTGGCCCAGCTTTGGGATACTAGCTCAGGTGGTAGAGCACTTGACTTTTAATCAAGTTGTCCGGGGTTCGAGTCCCCGGTGTCTCAGGAATATATGGAATAACAAAAAAGCCGTCGAGTACGGCTTTTTTGTTATTTGAATGGAAACCAATACTTCTCATCTAAAAAAGATTTAGGTAACCTAAAAGTTTTTGTATATTCTGTATTTAAAACCACAGGAGTCTAAAAAATTTTTAGATACAATGTGAATTGCCCTTTTACCTCCTCGTGTATATAATAATGGTATCAAAGAAAGAGAGGTGTTACATATGACGTATTTGGCATATATCGTAGTATTCTCACTGCTGGCAATGGAACTCTACCCGATCATCCGAAACGGGATTCACAAAGCTTAATCATAAATTCTTGACATTTCCGCCCTCAGATGGTATCATCCATTGGTGTCAGCGGGTATGGCGGAATTGGCAGACGCGCCAGATTTAGGTTCTGGTGGGAGACCGTGCAGGTTCAAGTCCTGTTACCCGCAGTTAAGTAATTTCGTAAAGCAGCGGTTCAGATTCATCTAACCGCTGCTTTTTCTATCTGTATAACCAGTCACAGTATCTTCTACTCCTCCTGATCTCCACTGCATATCCTTCTATATCGAAGAGGAGTCTTATCCGTCAGTTTCTTAAATACCCGTTCAAAATATGTCACGCTCTCAAATCCCAGCAGTTCCGATATCTCCGTCACCGAATATTCACTGCCTGCAAGCAGCTCCTTCGCCTTCCTGATCCGTGTAATATTCCGGTATTCATTGACCGAGAAACCGGTCACCTCCCGGAATATCCGGCTCAAATACGACTTGCTGATAAAAAAGCGTTCCGCCAGCTCCTCCAATGACTCGTCCGTATCGTAATGGTGAAGCAGGTAATCCGCCACCTCATGAACCTTCTGGTGTCTGGGCGTCTGTACCGTCGATAGTTCTCCTCCCCGCTTATGATATACCCGATTCCTGCGGCACCGGTAAATAAGCAGAAGAATTTCCGCCAGCTTTAACTTCACCATCCCGTCATACTTCCCCTGTTTCTCCTTTAGCTCATCCCGAATTTCAAACAGAAGGCGTTTCACCTGCTCCCATATCTTTTCCGGAAGCTCCGTTACGCCATAATTTTCCTCAAACATCCTGGTCAGCGAAACCACCCCGGCCTGCTCCAGCAACGGGCTGAAGCCTTCCTGGCTGATCTGCAGAAGAATCCTGTCATGATATGATTTTCCAGCCAGACTGGTCTTATGAATCTGCTGCCGGTTAACCAGAACCACCATCCCTTTTTTTACGTGGTACGTCTCCCGGTCGATAAAGTAGTACCGTTCACCCTCCAGCAAAAAATAAAGTTCAAAGCTGTCATGAAAATGTTTGGTCTGCATCGTAAATTCGTAATCACGGATTACCTCGTCGATGGTAAGCCCTGCCATCTTTTCTGAAAATACCGTTCGTTCCATTCCCTGCTCCACATCTCCCGTCGTTTTACGTCCTGTCGTGTTTCAATTGTAGCCAAAAGTACGAAAATACCATAAAAAGCATCGATTCTATAAGATTTATAATACTATACTGCTGTATAATTAGCAATAACAAATAACAAAGCAGGAAATGCACAGAAGGAGGATTTAACCATGAAATATGAAAACAACAAAGTCCGTGATTTAAATATTGCTTATATCGGCGGCGGTTCCAGAGGCTGGGCCTGGACCTTCATGACCGACTTATCCATGGACGATTCCTTAGGCGGAACCATCCGTCTTTACGACATCGATGAAGCTGCGGCCAAAAACAACGAAATCATTGGAAATAAGCTGACTTCCAGAGAAGACACCACCGGAAAATGGGATTACGTTACCTGCAGCACCATAGGTGAAGCGCTGACCGGCTGTGACTTCGTCGTCATTTCCATTCTGCCCGGCACCTTTGATGAAATGGCAAGCGACGTTCATCTGCCGGAACGCCTTGGAATCTACCAGTCTGTAGGCGACACCGCCGGCCCAGGCGGAATGATCCGCGCTCTGCGTACGATTCCCATGTTCGTCGAAATAGCGGAAGCCATCAAGAAATACGCGCCTGAAGCATGGGTTATCAACTACACCAACCCCATGACCTTATGCGTCAAAACTCTGTATCATGTATTCCCGCAGATTAAGGCATTCGGCTGCTGCCATGAAGTATTCGGTACCCAGAAGGTATTAAAGGGAATCTGTGAGGAAACCTTCGGCCTCGACAGCATCGACCGCCGCGACATCAACATCAACGTGCTGGGTATCAACCATTTTACGTGGCTCGACAAGGCTTCCTATAAGGGAATCGATCTCTTCCCGGTTTACCGCGACTACATCGACAGCCACTACGAAGAAGGCTACAACGAACCGGATAAGAACTGGGCCAACAGCACTTTCGACTGTGCTCACCGCGTAAAATTTGATTTGTTCCGCCGCTATGGCCTCATTGCTGCCGCAGGCGACCGTCACCTGGCAGAGTTCATGCCGGGCGGTGAGTATTTAAAAGATCCCGACACAGTAGCTTCCTGGAAATTCGGCCTGACCACAGTGGACTGGAGAAAGGATGATTTACAGAAGCGTCTCGACCGCAGCCACCGTCTCGTTTCCGGTGAAGAAGAGATCAAGCTTGAGCCCTCAGGGGAGGAAGGAATTCTGTTAATCAAGTCCTTATGCGGCCTGGAGCGCTCCATCAGCAACGTCAATATCCCGAATACTGCGCTGCAGATTGCCAATCTCCCAGCCGACGCCGTGGTAGAGACCAATGCCGTATTCAGTTTAGACAGCATCCAGCCCATCGTCGCCGGAGCCATCCCGGAGCAGGTAAAGGCCTTAATCACCCCTCATGTAGAAAATCATGAGAGAATCCTAAAAGCCGCCCTTACATACGACCGCAGCCTCGTCTGCGAGGCCTTCCTTGCCGATCCCCTTGTAAAAGGACGCGCATCCGAGGAAGAAGTAAAAACCCTGGTAGACGACATGATCGCCAATACCATAAACTATCTCCCCGACGGCTGGAAATAAAATAAGATAAAAAGGTGCTTCGCTTTATATCCCCAAAAGCGAAGCACCTTTTATCTTCCCCTCCCATAGCCAGTACACAGCCTCCCTCCCGCTCTCCACAAGCTCTGAGGCGTACCCATTCTCACTCCCCTTCCCTCGGCATCGTCCCACTATAACACCCACTCTTCCTCCACAGCGGAAGCAGCTTCGCCAGCACACTGAACAGAAGTCTCCCCTCATCGCTGGAGAGGTCCACATCCCACAAGTCCTCGATCAGCTTAATCCGGTATCGGATCGTGTTGACGTGTGTATACAGCTTGTCCGCGGTCTTCTGATAATGGAATCTGCATTTGACAAAGGTTCTTATGGTCATGGCAAGGACATCCCGTTTTTCCTCGTCCATCTGATTTAAAAGCTCGTCCATTTCCCCCAGCATCTGATTGATGGGCCACGAATTCTCCGGGTAGTTGAGCAGCCGGTAGATGCCTAAATCGTGGTAATAACAGATGCGCTCGCCATACTCCAATAGTCCTGCAATATGCGCCGCGCTTTCCGCCTCAAAGAACGCGGTGACCGCCTGGGAAGCAGGATAATGCCGGCTTACCCCCACCCTGCACCGTTTGCCGGCGCCGTCTAAAATAGCCAGCAGGCGGCGGGCAAAATGGTCCACGTCTTCCGCCGAAACAAAGAGACGCAGACTCCCCTCCGCCGAAAAGCTGTAACAAAGCTTCTGGGGAAAATAGTGATGAATCAGGTAAGACAAATACTCTTTTTTTCCCTCCGCCGGTTCGCCTGCCTCCTGATCACACAGCACCAGCGCATATCCCGATTCCGGAAACAGCTCCATCACAGAGGAATCCGGCATCTGGCCGCCGCAGATCATTTCGACTGCCGCCTCAATCCGGCGGGAGCGCCGTTTGTAATCGTCGATGCCGGTGCAGAGAATGGAGGCATAGTTCAGCAGAATATCGTCTGACGGCTCGAATACGTCCTCGTCTCCAAGAAGGCAGAGCACTCCGAACGGCAGACGGTTTTTAAACAGTTCCGCCTGAAGCAGCATATTATCCGAAAACGATGAGGAGTAACAGCTCACATGGGATAACCCGGACTTTCGGGGCTCCTTTTTCCAGTAGGCCGGATAGAAAACCGCCTCATTCAGTACGGGAACCGACGGCTTCACAAACGTGTCCTGCCCCACAATCAGCGCAGCCTGACAGCCTGTCCAGTAGCTCAGCCCCTCTAAGAGAGAATCCGTTCCGCTGGTATAGAACCTGCGCTGAAGGTCCTCCAGCACCCTGTCATATGATTTTACCGCTCCATCCGTTCTGGAGGCAATCAAATGGGAATAATCGTTTATCAGAGCCGTAAATCCGGCCGTCTCTGCAGTTCCGAAAACCAGTTCCCGTTCACGGCAGGCCTCTGCCAGCTTCGAGATCCTCTCCTCGCTCTCCCCGGATAAGTCCACAAGTAACCCGGCTGCCTCCTGTGCCTTTCGCTCATTCAGCCACTCGTTTAGCCTCTCCCCATCATCCGGAATCAGCCCCCTGCATACCAGAAGCAGACTCTGCGGCTCCCGGACAGCCGCCCCATTTCCGCACATCAATTCCAGGCTGCTGACCTCTTTCCCATAAAACGGCGTCCGAAAACAGCACGCTGTGAATGCCCCGCAGCCGGCCAGATACTCAAGTTTTAATTTCATTTCCGGTGAAGCTCCTTTCCCTACAAAAACGTATCTCACTTTTTGTAGACTGCCTGACTCACACCTGTGTTATAGTTATTTTAGGCTTAATGATATATTTTTGTCAATATGGTTTGATCAATTAAAAATACCATTGTAAGGAGGTTATAAAATTATGGGTGATAACAAAAAATCGGTCACCATCACTGTCAACGGTGATGTATACCGGCTGGGCGTGGGAAATGCAGTGGGTGATATTGCCCCTGCGGACACACTGGCGGAAACGCTGCGTGAACGCCTTCTGCTGACCGGAACCAAGATTTCCTGTGATGACGGCGCCTGCGGCTGCTGTACCGTCATCATGAACGGGAAAGCCATACCGTCCTGTACGGTGCTGACCATCGAATGTGACGGCGCCGACATCCGCACCATCGAGGGACTCCAGGACCCGAATACGGGAGAGCTGGATAAGGTGCAGCAGGCATTTGTCGATCACTCCGCTTTTCAGTGCGGATACTGCACGCCGGGAATCATCATGACGACAGAAGCGCTGCTGGCGGAAAACCCGCATCCGGATGAAGAAGAGATCAAGGAAGCTCTGGCCGGAAACTACTGCAGATGCATCAGCCATTACCAGGTGCTGGAGGCCGTGAAGCAGGCCGCCAGGGAAGGGAGTGAATGATATGGGTAAGGAATTCAGATATGTGGGCAAGCCGACTCCCCGAATAGACGGCAAGGCCATTGTAACAGGTTCCGCGGAGTACGCGAACGACATACATATGCACGGAATGCTCTACGGACGGATTAAAATGAGCCCCCATCCTCACGCCATGATTACAAAGATCGATGTGAGCAAAGCCCTGGAGCTGCCCGGCGTCAGAACCATCATGACCTACGAAAATGCCTTTGACTGGGTTACGGGTATGCCGGCACAGAAAAGGCTTCTGGACCGTCATGTGCGTTTTGTCGGCGATCCGGTGGCACTGATCGCCGCCACATCAAACCGGATTGCCGAGGAGGCTGCTGAACTGATTGAAGTGGAGTATGAGGTGCTTCCCGCTGTCCAGGACTTAGACGAGGCCATCGCCGACGGAGCCCCCCAGCTGTATGAGCAGTTCCCGGGCAATATCATAGAGCGGGGCTGCCCGCCTTTCGGCCCCAAAGCGCTTCAGGAGCTGGTCATTGGCGACACAAAAAAAGGCTTTGAGGAGTGTTCCGTCGTCGTGGAAGGGACCTCAAAGTATGAGACCATATCCAATCCGCTTCCGGCCGAAAGTCCCGGTCTCGTTGCCTGGTGGGACGGACCAAACCAGTGCAATATGAAAGGCAGCTTCCAGAGCCCCAACATCCAGAAAATGATCATGCAGATTGCCATGCCCAATGTCAATGTCCGCGTCATCTCTGCCAATGTCGGAGGAAGCTTCGGAAGCAAAAACACGGTTCCCATGGAGGGACTCTACTGTGCCGCCCTGGCTAAAGCCTCCGGCAGACCGGTGAAGCTGGTCATCTCCAAGGAAGCGCATCTCTCCACCTATATGCTCCGCTTAGGCAGCCGTCTGACCGCTAAAGTGGGACTGCTGGCCGACGGAACGGTTCACGCCTATGAGGGAACGTGGCTGGTCGGTTCCGGAGTTCACTCCGATTTCGGCCAGGGCCAGATTGCCAATGGCCTGGGGCGCGCCATGCTTCTGCTCAACAAGTGCAAACACTGGAATTATCAGCCCCACCTGGTAGCCACCAACCGCTGCCGTTCCGGCGGTATCCGCGGATTCGGCGGACAGGAATCCTACGCATCACTCGTTCCGGTTCTGTCCATGGCCATGGCGCAAATGAATCTGGATCCGGTTGATTTTTTCAAGAAAAATATGTGTGACATCAACGGCGGTTACTACTGGGTCGAGGGACACTGGTGGGAAAATCATTTCTTAAGCTATAACGATGTCATGGATCACGCGGCCGAACACTTCGGCTGGAAGGAGAAATTCCCCGGCTGGCTAAAGCCGTACAAAACCGAAGGAAGCAAACAGTACGGCGCAGGCTGCTGCGTCCATGGAAGCGCCGACTGCGGAATGCTTCACGGCGAGGCCTTTGTCAAGCTGGACGGATGGGGGACAGCCAATATCAACGTCTGCATCGCGGAATCCGGCATGGGACAGAGGTCTGCCGTCGTAAAGATGGCTGCTGAAATATTGAATCTGCCGCTGGATAAAGTAACCATATCGACTCCCGACAGCCAGGACAATCCATGGGACTGGGGACTGGCCGGTTCGCGGGGCACCCTTGTATACGGGCGTATGGTAGGCGACGCTGCCCGAAGCGCCAGAAAGCAGCTTTTAGAAGCCGCGGCCGCCATTCTCCACTGCCCTGCGGAAATGCTGGATACACGGGACGGAATCATCTTCATGAAGGATAATCCGGAGGTGGCGCTTCCGTGGATTGCCGTTTTAGGCCCGATGAACACCATATCCGGCCACGGTGTCTTCGAGATGGATCACTCCAAGCCGTGTTTCATGATCGCATTCGTAGAGGTGGAAGTGGATACCGACACCGGCGATGTGAAAATTGTGCGCGTGGTAGAGGGCACCGACGTCGGTCAGGTTATCGACCCGTTTTCCTTAAAGATGCAGCTGGAAGGCGGCCTGGGAAGCTGCGGAAGCGACAGTGCCATCAACGAGGAAATGATTCTCGACGAAAAGACCGGAAAGTTCCTGACCAACAACCTGGTTGACTTTAAATGGAGAGTCTTCCCGGATCTTCCGGCCTTTGAAACCCATATTGAAGAAACCCCCAACGATTTAAGCGCATTTGGAGGAATCGGAGTTGGAGAGATATCCGGTGCTCCGTTACCGGGCGCCATCATAATGGCGGTTTCCAATGCAATCGGCATTCAGCTGATGGATTATCCTCTGACACCGGATCAAATCCTGAAAGCGTTAGGAAAGGCGAGGTGAACACCAAATGAAAAATTTTAACCATACGGATGCGGAGAGCTTAAGCCAGGCCGCCGGCATTTTAAAGGACGAACAGAACAATGCCCGGATTATCGCAGGCGGTACGGACTTGCTCAGCGTTCTGAAACATAAATTAGAACCGGATTACCCGGAAACAATTGTCAATATCAAATCCATCGACGGACTGGACCGCATAGAGGAGGACGAAGACGGCTTAAAGATCGGGGCAACTGCCAAACTCTGTGATATCGCGTCCTCACCGCTGATCCGCGAAGAATACGGCGCGCTGGCTGACGCTGCGAGAAGCGTGGCAACGCCCCTGATCCGCAACTTAGCCACCATCGGCGGCAATCTCTGTCAGGAAGTCCGGTGCTGGTATTACCGCTATCCCGACGAGATCGGCGGCAGAATTCAGTGTCTTCGAAAGGGTGGAGATACCTGCAACGCCATGACCGGAGAAAATAAGAACCACTCCATCTTTGGGGCCAGAAAAGTCCATTTAAGCGGCTGTTCTTCCAACTGCCCCGCCCATGTGGACATCCCGGAATATCTGGCTAAGCTGCGCGCCGGAGACATGGACGGAGCTGCCTCGATCCTGCTGGAAGCCAACCCGATTCCTGCTGTCACCTCCCGTGTCTGTACCCATTTCTGTCAGATGAACTGCAAGCGGAAGGAATACGACGAACACGTCAATATTGGAGGCATGGAGCGGTACGTGGGCGACTACATACTGGAACACAGCAATCGTTTTATGGCGCCGCCAAAAACAGACAGCGGAAAACGTGTTGCCATCGTAGGCTCCGGCCCTGCCGGTTTAACCGCTGCCTTCTATTTAAGAAGCCGCGGACACAGCGTCCGTGTATACGACAAAATGGAGGAAGCAGGCGGACTTCTCCGCTATGCGATCCCGGAATACCGTCTTCCTAAAGATATCGTCAGAAACTTAATTGCCTCCTTAGAACACATGGGAATCGAATTCCTGACCGGTATTGAAATCGGAAAGGATATACCGGTCAACGATCTGGTGGAACAGTATGACAGCGTATTTTTAAATACAGGTGCATGGAAGCGGCCCCTTATCGGACTCGATGGGGAAGAGTTCACCACCTTTGGCCTGGATTTCCTGATTGAAGTCAATAAATGGATGGAGAGCAAGATCGGCAGAGACATCATCGTTGTAGGCGGCGGAAACGTGGCTGTAGACGTGGCAATCACAGCGAAACGTCTGGGTGCTGCCAATGTCGTCATGGCGTGTCTGGAGCCGGAGCATCAGATGCCGGCAAGCGAGGAAGAACTCAACCGGGCCAGAGAAGAAGGAATCACAATCCTGCCGTCCTGGGGACCGAAAGAGATTCTCCGCGACCACGGAGAAATCGTGGGACTTGTTTTAAAACGGTGTACTGCCGTCTTTGATGAGCAGGGTCATTTTGCCCCGTCTTACGATGATCATGAGACCACCACGCTTCACGGCAGCTCTATCCTTATGGCCGTAGGCCAGAAAACCGACCTCTCCTTCCTGGGCGAGGCACTGGAGTTTAAGGTCAGCCGCGGACTGATTTCTGTAGACCCCGCAACCATGAAGACCAGCGTAGATAAGGTCTTTGCTGTCGGTGATGTCACAACCGGGCCCAAAACAGTAGTGGACGCCATCGCAGACGGCAAGAAAGCTTCGGTCGCAGTCCATTGCTTTATGACCGGAGAGCCGGAAGGAGATGCGAAGCATCCGCTTGGAGGCCTGATTACGTTTGACGCCTCCTGTACCGGCCATTCCCAGGGAGCCAGGCTTCCGGAACGCCCGAAGGAGGAGCGCGGACTTCATCTGGAAGATTCCTACGGACTTACGTGGGAACAGGTGCAGGAAGAGGCAAAACGCTGCTTTAACTGCGGCTGTCTCGCTGTGAATCCCTCCGATGTAGCCACCGTACTCACGGCAATGGATGCGGAGATCGTAACCAGCAAACGAAAAGAGCCAATCGAAGAAATGATGAAGAAATCCCACTGCCGTCTGGTTGAGGAGGATGAAATCGTAACTGAGATCCGCATTCCGGCATCGGCAAAGGAATACCGGGTTGGCTATGATAAATTCCGAGTCAGGGATTCCCATGATTTCGCCGTAGTCAGCGTCGCATCCGCTTATAAGATGCAGGAGGGCGTCATTACCGATGCCCGGATTGTACTGGGCGCCGTAGCTCCGATCCCGCTGCGCGCCAGAGAGGCAGAAGCCTATATCACAGGGAAAACAGTCACAGAGGAACTGGCTGCCGAAGCAGCGGAGATCGCCCTTTCAGGAGCACTGCCGCTTTCACGGAACGGTTATAAAGTTCAAATAGCAAAAACACTGGTACGCAATTCCCTGCTGAATGCCAGATAGGAGGTGCACAGATGGGCAGAATCGAAGCAATACTGTTAGCCGCAGGCTACTCTTCCAGGATGGGTCGTTTAAAACCACTTCTGCCCATAGGGGAAACCACGGTGATCCGGAGGCAGGCTGATATCCTTCATGGGCTGACCGACCGGACCATCGTGGTAACCGGTTACCGCGGAGAGGAAGTAGAAGCGCATTTATCCGGCTGCCATGCAGACACAGTCAGAAATCCGGCCTTTGCGGAAGGGATGTTCACCTCCGTAAAGGCCGGGATTCTGGCTCTTGACCGGGACGTATCGGCATTTCTGATTCTGCCGGTAGACTACCCGCTGGTAACGCGTAAACTGATTGCAGATCTGATAGAAGAATTTCAGCGTTCGGAGCCCCTCGTCCTGTATCCCTCTTTCTCCATGCGCAAGGGCCATCCTCCGGTTATTTCGTCTGCCTGCATTCCTGGGATTCTCTCTTATCAGGGCGGCGCGGGACTCAAGGGGGCGCTGACACCGTTTAACGGCGGGGCGGAGTATTTCTCCGCAGAAGATGAGACCTGTATCATCGATATGGACACGCCGGAGGACTATAAAAAAGTACTGGCACTGGTTTCCAAAGCCTCTAATGGTACTGCGGCTCCAGAAAGTTTAAGGTAAAATGTGCCTTTCCCTGATCATCCAATTCCATAATCATAAACGACGGCTTCCTTCCATCCTGTCTGGGATAAGACAGACTTCCGGGATTTAAGATGGTCACACCTCCCCGCACCTCATAGAAGGGCCTGTGGGTATGGCCGTACATGACGATATCCAGCCGGCGGTCTCTCGCTTCCTGTTCCAGACGCTCCACGCCCAGAGACACATTGTAGTAGTGGCCGTGGGTCAGTAAAACCCGGTATTCTCCGATCTTCAATTCCTTTTCTCTGTCCAGATTGGAAAAGAAGTCGTTGTTTCCCAGTACCATCTCCAGATCACAGCCTTCTCCGACCCAGCCGGCGATCTTCGTTTCACTGCCTTCCGCATCGCCGAGATGGATGAGCATATCAAGCGGAGATGTCTTCTCGATCACGTTTTTTAAGTTGTCATCTTTCCGGTGTGTATCGCTCACAATTAATATCTTCATCGTACATCCCCCTTATAGAGCTCTTCCAATTTCCGCTTCATTGCCTCAAGCGCTTTTCCGCGATGGCTGATCCTGTTTTTCTGTTCCACGGTAATCTCTGCACTGGTCACTCCGAACTCCGGTAAAAACAGGATTGGATCGTATCCAAAGCCGCCGTTTCCTGCGGCCTTCTCTGCGATGATTCCCTCCATGGTCTCCTCCGTATGAAGGACACGCCCATCCGGCAGAACGGCCGCGATATTACAGACAAACCGGGCGCTTCTGTCGTCCCCCGGCGCCTCATTAACCCGGGAGATAATGGTCTGGTTCTTTATCTCGTAGGACGTATCCTCGCCCATATATCTGGCTGAATAGATCCCCGGCTCACCTCCCAGGCAGTCCACCACCAGACCGGAATCATCCGCAAGGACAATTCCCCCCGTCTCGGCCCACACGGCTCTCGCCTTGATCTCCGCGTTCTCCCCAAACGTTTTCCCGTTCTCAACGATCACCGGATCCGCTCCGGCTTCCTTCATGGATAAAATCTCCATTCCCAGATCGGCCAGAATCAGCCGGATCTCCTTCATCTTTCCCGCATTGCCTGTGGCAAATACGATCCTGTTCTCACTCATCTGTATACTCTCCTTCATAAAACGGATTCATCGTTACTGTTTACGGCCAGTCCGGCACCCGCCGCCTGCTCTGGCTCTGGCGCTTCCCACGGTCCTTCCTGTGACTTTGCAGGGCATTAGCAATTCTTAACGCGCATAATTTTTCGTTCAGGGGAAATCCCCACCTGTCTGAGCGCAGCGAGTTTGGGGATTTTTACTGGTTTTTAGAAAAATTCTGCACGTTTAGAAGTGCTTATGCCCGAAACCGGAACTGGAAGGACCGTGGGAAGCGCCAGAGCCAGAGCAGGCGGTGGGTGCCGGACTGGCCGTGAACAGTAACGATTCATCGTCTGTCCGTGGTATAGGCCTTCAGGCAGAGATTGCATTTCTGCTTCTCCTCGACCCTGGTAAAATTCACCCCGTCAGGACTGATATATCCCTCACCGTCACTGATGTCCACGATGGTCTTTCCATCCCCCGCATCGTATTCGATCGCAGCCGGATGGACGCTGTCCGGTGTCGTCAGCTTTACCATCACGGCAAACCGCTCCCCCGGTTCAAGCTCCAGCCCTTCCTCCGGTTCTGCTTCCAGAGGAATCGTATAAAAGCCCGCATAATCGAGATTTCCCGACGCCGCCAGCCGCCGGTTCCGGAAACCGTCGCCTGACTTTATGGCTTCCTCATCTCCAGGCTGTCTCACAACATAGACCTCATAGGAAGAATGCCTGTCCGTGGAATAGAAGCCCACAGCTTTTAGCGTCTCCTTCCCCTGCGCCTCATAAACGTTGGAAAACCATACCGTATCGGAACCGTATCCCAGCTGTCCCACCCAGCCTCTTAAATCCGTCTGGTAGTTATGATCGTAATGATCCGGATCTTCCACGTCCGTATATATAATATTGTTCAGCCCGATATTGGAGTCGTAATATGACACGTAAAAATATCCGTCGTCTCCAAAATCGTCTCCCCAGCTGTTCATGCAGATAAAGGCCCCGTCGCCGTTAACTTCCGTATTAAAATTCTCCCGCGGATACCCGTCATCCCAGCCGATGATCACAGAATCGTGATTCGGCGGTTCCGATCCGATATAGCAGTAGGCGTACTGATCCTCATTATAATGGGCGGACCTGCTTTCCTCGTTCGTCATGGAAGTATAGAGGGAGCTTTGTACGCCTCCGTACTGTAAGACAGCCCGCTTAATCTTCTCATAATCTTTTCCCGGCACCAGCTCCACTCCCTGGACATGCTTTACTGCCTTCAGGCCATCGGGTGAGACCCCGTCTCCATAGGGATCATCCGCTTCCAGGACAGGCCCCTTCCAGGACAGGAGATAGGCCATAGACATGGTGTACTCCCCTCCATCACTCTGCGGAATACAGAATCCATTATTCAGGGACATGTGGTCCTCGGAAAAGTCATAGTTCTCATCGGGCAGCAAACGCGCTTCCAGCGCCATCAGCGATGCAAATGCCCAGCAGGTTCCGAGAGAGCCCTGATTCTTAATGGAAGGCGCCCGGCCGGTTGTACGGCCGTCATAAGCCGCCGGAAGCACCTGGGGCACCGGATCCTCCCGTACTGCCCCGTCACGTTCCTCGCTGCTTTCTGACTCCGGCTCCAATGGTCCGTGACTCTCCCTGCTGCTCCGTCCTGCGCTTTCCTGCTCTCCACTGTCCTCCTGGGATTCTGTGCCTGTCTCTCCGGTACCTGTAACGGCCGATTCCTGCTCCGGACCGCTTAATTCCGGCCACCGGCCGTTAATCCAGATCACAGCCGTACCGGCAAGCACCAGAACGGCCGCCGTTCCCAACCATTTTCCTGCCTTCAATCAATTAATCTCCTGTTTTGCGCTTTGGAGGTTTCGGTCCCATAAACTGGTAGAAATACGTCTTCATCATACCATTGTAGATCTTCCGGTTCTTGTCCGCCTTTCTTCCAACGTACCGTTCCGCCTCCTCATAAGCGGTTATCATATAGAGGGACCAGGAATCCAGCGCGCGGAACCGTTCACCGATCTCCTTATACAGCGCCGGCAGATTCTCCTTCTCCTCAATTCTCTCGCCGTAGGGCGGGTTTGTAATAATAAATCCATACTTCTTCGGATGGCTGAGGGCGCTCAACGGCCTCTGCTGAAAATGAATCAGATGATCCACTCCGGCAGACTCCGCGTTGGCTCTCGCGGCCTTCACGATCTCCCCGTCAATATCGTAACCCTGAATATCGACTTCCACCTCTGTATCCAGCAGATCCGCCGCCTCATCCATGGCCTCATACCAGAATTTCCTCGGGATCACATTCTTCCAGTCTTCCGCCAGAAAGGAACGGTTCATCCCCGGTGCCATGTTGGCTGCGATCATCGCCGCCTCAATCGGGAAGGTGCCGCTTCCGCAGAAGGGATCCACCAGAATTCTGTCCCGGTTCCACGGCGTCATCATGATCAGGGCCGCAGTCAGAGTCTCCGTGATGGGAGCCTTGCTGGTAAGGGTACGGTAGCCTCTCTTATGAAGCGACTCTCCCGAAGTATCGATGCCGACCGTCACCTCGTCCTTATACAAAAATACACGAAGCGGATAGCTGCTTCCCGTCTCCGGAAACCATTCCAGACCGTACGCCTTCTTCATCCGTTCCACCATGGCTTTCTTCATGATCGACTGGATATCGGAGGGGCTGAACAGCTTACTTTTAATGGAGGACGCCTTTGCAACCCAGAACTTACCATCCTGGGGAAGATATTCCTCCCACGGAATATTCCGCGTATTCTGAAACAGCTCTTCAAAGGTTTCCGCATGAAAACTTCCCACCTTCAACAGGATCCGCTCTGCCGTGCGCAGAAATATGTTCGCGCGGCAGATGGTCTCCTCATCTCCGATAAATGTCACACGGCCGTCTTCCACCAGCGTGATATCATAGCCCAGATCCGTAATTTCTCTTTTTAATACAGCTTCCATGCCAAAATGGCACGGTGCAATGAGTTCAAATGTTTTTTTCACTTTATTCTCCCAGGTTCTTCTCTTTAATCACGCGTCCCTCGAAATCCAGGATCCGAAAGATCCCATCCTCCAGAATCGCGTATGTCGGCGGATTGCCTTCCTTCGGTATGGATACGGAACCGGGATTTAAGATGGTAATATCCCCGCACCGATCCGCCCGGAGCACATGGGTGTGCCCATGAAGCAGCACATCCCCCTTCTGCATGGGTGGAAGGTGATTCTCATGATAAACGTGGCCATGTGTGGCATAGATGGTGATTCCATCAATCGCCAGCAGCGCATAGTCCGCCATCACAGGAAATTCCAGCACCATCTGGTCCACCTCCGTATCACAGTTGCCCCTGACACAGTAGATCCTGTCTTTGCAGCCGTTTAGCATGGCAAGCACTTCTTTGGGGGCATACTCCTTTGGAAGGTCATTTCTTGGTCCGTGATAAAGGATATCTCCCAGTAAAACAAGGCGATTCGCTCCTGATTCCTCAAACGCTTCCAGCAGCTTTCTGCAGTAGAACGCGGAACCGTGGATATCGGACGCAATCATATATTTCATAAGTAAATTCTCCTTCTTGCATTAATAGGTATATTTTAAGTCTTACAGGGCGCATCTGTCAATGAATTTACCCCCGAACCAGATATTTTCCCCGATAATAGGCGATTCCATTGGCCACATTCAGCACCGAATATCCCATGCGGGACAGATAGCGGCATACCATCATGCTTTGTCCGCCTCTTGCGCAGTAAAAAACCAGAATTTTATCCCTGGGCAGTTCTGAAATCCTCTGATCGATCTCTTCATACGGGATATTGACAGCCCCATTTATGTGGGCTCTCTGATACGATGCGGCGTTACGCAGATCAATCACCATCATATCGTATTCGTTTTCTATATAATAATCGACTTCACCAATCGGTATTGTCTTGAACATACAATCACCTGTCCTTTCTAATACCATTATATTCACTCCCCGTGAAAAGTTTATCTTTCTGGTCATCGCCGCATAAAAGGTGAGAGAACAGCAAAAAGCACAGGGAGATTATGCTTATAAGCATCGTATCCCTGTGCTTTTTGACGAAATCACAAGCCTACTGACAGGCTGTTATTTTCGTACTGCCAGTCAGATTAATAGTCAGACTTATTCTGGCTGTTATTCTGGTTGTTGTTGCGGCTGCTGTTCTGGCTGTTGTTCTGGCTGTTGTTGCGGCTGCTGTTCTGGCTGTTGTTCTTGCTGCTGTTCTGGCTGTTGTTGCGGCTGCTGTTCTGGCTGTTGTTCTGATTGCTGTTCTGGCTGTTGTTTCTGGAAGAATTGCTGCAATCGTTGTAGCTATCATTGTAGTTGTTATTGGACATCTTATGATACCTCCTGTCGGAATTTTTGTTACACCGTTAGTATGGCTGACTGTTCAAATAATATACAAAAAAATTTTAAAATAACTTTGCTTTTTTTATCTGCCTATATTATAATTAAAGTGAGGAATTAGATTTCCTCATCCTTATTAATTATTTATACTCCCCTCAGAAGAGTCCGGATAGCTCCCCTATCCGGGCTCTTCCTTTTTATCGTACGATTCCGGAGTCCATCGGATGCAGAAGACTCCCGGCAGCCAGTGCCGGGAGTCTTATATCCCTTATCGAAAATCCAGTTATCCGCTTGTCCATTATTCGCCAATGACATTGACGATCTTGACGGGAGTCCGGTAATTCCACGGAGAAACCTTGATTCCCGTTTTGTAGGTGGAGGAGTGTACGATCTGTCCGTTGCCGATGTACATGGCTACGTGATTGATCGACCTTCCGTTTCCATAAAAAATTAAATCTCCCGGCTTCATCTGGTCAGAACTCACAGCAACTCCCTGGGAAGCCTGTCCGCCTGAAGAACGGTTCAGTGAGATACCTGCCGCATGCTGCATGACGTATCTCGTAAATCCGGAGCAATCCACTCCGGTATGGGGATCACTGCCGCCATAGGCGTATCGTCCGCCTACAAACTGCAGCGCGTAATTGACAACACTCTGCCGGAACTCCGCAGGAGCATCATATGCTGCTTCCAGTGCGGCAATGGTAGCTTCATCGGTCTGGGTAACAGTCGCATTCCCGTCGACCGGAAGATATCCGTATGTATCCTTCACCTTTACTTTTACAAATCCGTCGCCCATGTCTTCCACGACCTGAAAGGAAGATCCCTTAGAAGCTGCCATCAATACCTCCTGGCCGCTCTCATCCGTACTGATATTCACAGTCTCTGCTTCAACTGTTGCGATATAATTACCTGAACTGAGTCCTGGTCCGGAAACTTCATCCGCTTTGGCATCTGCCGGATTGGCAAGTACAATTGCTCCACAGAAAGCCAGGAGGCTTAACGTTTTCCATGCATTTTTTATCATTGGGACATTACTCCTGTTTTTTACTTTTTCGTTCTAATTATTACGTAATTGTTAAAATCATTACGTTTATTATACATTTACCTTGCTTTTCAGTCAAGTACTATTTCAAACTGGTAACATTCCATTATTTTCCAGGTTTCTCCATCAGTCCAGAACCCTGACCACCTTAACAGGCGTGCGGTATGTTGCGTTCGATATCTTGATTCCCGTCCGCTCCGTGGAAGCATGTACAATCTGTCCGTTGCCGATATACATGGCCACATGGTTGATATAGCCCTTGCCGCCGTAGAAGATCAGATCGCCCGGCTTCCTGTCGCTGTAGCTGACGCTGCGTCCCTCTCCCGACTGTGCTCTGGAGCTGTGGCTTAAGGAGATGCCTGCCGCGTGCTGCATGATATATCTTGTGAATCCGGAACAGTCGGCTCCGGTATTCGGATCTGTTCCTCCATATACGTAGCGGTTCCCTACAAACTGAAGCGCATAATTGACCACGTCCTGGCGCAGCTTCACGCTCTCATCGACTTTTTCCTTTGTCTTCTCAATCAGGGTCGCCCGGTTACTCGGTATGTACCCCTCTCCTTCTGCGGTGCTGATCTTCACCCAGCCGCCTTCTGCCGGTGCGGCAACTTCATAAGTCTGTCCCCGCGATACTTTTGTAACCGCCTCTCCGCCCGCATTCTTAGCCTTCCGTACCACGACGTCCGGCGCATCTATCTTCGCATACAGTGTTGTACTCGTTTCCACTTCAATCTCTGCCGCTTTTGCGGTAACTGGTGAATTCCAGGCCAGAACCGCATAGAGGCCGATAACCCCCAGCACTTTCCAGGTTTTGTTTCCCATGCTTTTCCAACTCCTGATTCTTACGTTTTTATTTCGTTTGTTTATCAATATGTAATATGTTACATAAATGTTACAAAAATCAGTATACTCTACTCATCGCCATATGTCAAGCAAAAATCAGCAAAAACGGCAGTTACACCGATTTTTCCGGTATAACTGCCGTTACACTTTTGTAATATTTGAAATTTGTTTTTAATATATTCCTTTACCGCCTGGGGCCCCGGATCAGCCAGATTACAAGAAGAATCAGAAGCAGCGGTCCCATCAGAGGAATCAGAATGCTGAATATACCGGTCACGATACTTGCGACCAGGAAGAAGAATAACACTGTCACGACTACAGCCAGGAGCTTCCAGTACCATTTGTTTAGATCGACAAAATGGAAATGGCGGTCCGGTCCGGCCTCTTCTTCATACACCGTCCGGCCTTCGTTCCGATACGTATCATATGCGGACTGACGGCTGCCGCCCTCTCTGGCGTTCTCCGTGGCCTCCATGATCGTCTTGGCAATCAGCCTGGGATCACCGATCGCACCGGTCACCTCGTCTTCCGACTGGCCATGCGCGGTCTCCGTTCTGATATAATCGTCATAGTATCTTATATTTTCCTCAATCACATTTCCAGGCACTTCGCCGGTCAGCGTGTCCCGCAAACGCTGTAAAAATTCCTGTCTGCTCATTGAAGCCTCCTTCAGTAAAGTAACTGACCTTTCCTAGTATACCATTTCCCCCTGGCTTCGTAAAGGAATCTTCTGTAAATTAATTATTAAAATTTCATAATTATTCTACTTTTTCCTTCAATATGCCTTCTCTGTAAGCGCCTGCCAGTTCCTTTAAGTCTGCGATACGTCCTGCCAGCTCCACGCCCTTGTCGGTGTCTGCCACCATAACCCGCTTATGCATATTCTCCACAATGGAGACCCTGGGCGTGCTCTCCTTCTCCGGATCGAACGGCTTGTGCTCCGCCAGAGCCAGATGATTGGAGTTATAAATGAGCGTATATCCGGCAATCCCGGTCCTGGACTGATACGCCTTGGACAGGCCGCCGTCAATGATAAAGAGCTTTCCGCCCGCCTTCACGGGGGATTCTCCCTCTTTGATTTTAACCGGCACATGGCCGTTGATGATATGGGAACCGGACCTTGGAAGCCCGAATTCCTCCAGAATCCGGTCACACGTCTCTTCCTTCACGCTGAGCCGGTAATACGGGTTCATCGGTTCTTTATGAGTGGCCGGATCTTCGATAAAATAGTGCTCAAAGGTCGTCATCTTTCCCTTGCCGTAAACCGGCGATTTGGCTCCGCACCACAGATACCACATAAAGTCCATGGCGTCCTCCTTTTCCGGGGATTCCTCCGCCATGAAATACGCGTTCTGCACCTTCCTGTCCACATAGTCCATCAGCGCCTGTCCCGAATAGGAGATACCGTCCACCACGATCTCATCAAAGCTTCCATCCTCCTTCATCGGGATGCAGCCATGGTAGAGCAGGTTTGAGTTATAGCATTTGTACAGGCTTCCGTGGGAATAGAGGAAACGGATATGCTTGTGCAGAAGCTCATTATGCCTGAACGAAAGCTGGAGCGTATGAAGAAGCTCTTCCTCCTCCGCGGTCAATGCAAGCGGATCCTTCGGGTCCACCGTAGGGAAGGATAAATCCAGCATGGGATATTCCTTTCCCTCCAGCACCACCACTCCCCGGTCGAAATCCACGGCCTCTAAAAGCCTCCTGTCATCCATCTCATACTCCGGATGACGCCCGATAATCTGTCCCTGTACCTTAAACTGAATGATGGCGATCGCCTTGTGCATCTTCGCCGCCAGCCCCGGATCTACCGCATCATAAATATTTTCATCCAGAATCTGCGGAACAAAGCGCTCGCACGGATCATTGTGGTAAACTTTAGCCGCGAACATGGAGAGCGGCCGCAAATTAATCCCGTAGCCGTCCTCCAGCACATCGAAGCTGTTATAGCTGATCGCAATGCGAAGCACATTGCAGATGCAGGCCAGATTGCCGGTTGCTGCCCCCATCCAGGAAATATCATGGTTTCCCCACTGGATATCCACATCGTGGAACTGCATCAGTTCCTTCATGATAATGTCGGCCCTGGGCCCCCGGTCAAAGATATCGCCAATGATATGCAGGCTGTCAATCGTCAGATTCTGAATCAGCTCGCACAGCGCGATGATGAATTTATCTCCGACCCGGATGTCGATGATGGAACGGATAATCTCGCTGTAGTATACCCGTTTATTGTCGTCATTATAATCCACGTGAAGAAGTTCATCGATGATATAGGCAAATTCCGGCGGCATCTTCTTTCTCACCTTGGAACGGGTGTATTTGGAAGAAACCACCTTGCAGATCTGAACCAGACGGTAGATGGCCACTCTCTGCCAGTCGTCAGTAGCCATTCCCTTTAACTGCATCTGGTTTACCACCCGCTCGGGATAGTAGATCATGTTTGCCAGTTCCACCTCTTCTTTTTCCGGAATGATGTGTCCAAAGGTCTCCGTGATCTTTTCCCTGATAATACCTGATGCACTGCGGAGCAGATGGATAAATGCCTCATACTCTCCATGCAGGTCACTGAAAAAGTATTCTGTCCCCTTCGGAAGCCCCTGGATCGCCGTTAAGTTAATAATCTCGCTGGAGGCCGCCTTGATCGTCGGATACTCCCGCGCCATCAGCTTCAAGTAAGCTAAGTCTCTCATAATCCTCTCTCCTCACCCATCATGCCGCTGCCGGCAGTACCGCAATACGCCTCCTCTCCTGTTACACGCCGTTCAGCTGCATTTCTAATAAAATAATAGTAACATAAAACACTGCCTTTTGAAAGCCCCTTTAGCCTGGCAGAAACCGCGTAAATTCAACAGACGGCAATTACGGAATCCATGGCCGGATAGACTTGCAGGTTCCTTTCAGTTGTAGTAACATACTTACAGGAAAACCTGCATACAGGACAATTCATACACAGGATCATTCATACACAGGACAGCCCATTCCCGGCTGTCGGAAATCAGGAGGCAGAAGATGGAACAGTTATATGTATTCGGAACCGGTCACGCCGCCGTGACACGTTGTTATAATACGTGCTTTGCCGTAGAAAAGGACGGAGAATTTTTCATGACCGATGCCGGCGGCGGCAACGGCATATTGAGAATTCTCCAGGACATGAATGTGGACATGACCCACATTCACCATATCTTCGTCACGCACAGCCACACAGACCACATCCTGGGGATCGTCTGGATGGTGCGCTTTATCGGTACCAGGATTTTAAACGGTTCCTATGAGGGACAGCTGCATTTATACAGCCATGAGGACTTACTGCCGGCGATTGAAACCCTGTGCCGGCTGACGCTTCAGGAGAAGCTGTGCCGGCTCATCGGGGACCGCATCGTGCTGATTCCCGTCTCTGACGGAGAACAGCGGCAGATTCTGGGCATGGACGTTACCTTCTTTGACATCCATTCCACCAAAGCGAAGCAGTTCGGTTTCACCGCCGTTCTCTCAGACGGACGAAGGCTGACCTGCTGCGGAGATGAGCCGTTTCACCCGCTCTGTGCCCCCTACGTGGAAAACAGCGCCTGGCTGCTCCATGAGGCATTCTGCCTGTATGAGGACAGGGACCGGTTTAAACCGTATGAAAAACACCACAGTACCGCCAGGGACGCTGCCCGGACCGCCCAGGATATGAAGGCGGAACATATCGTGCTGTGGCACACTGAGGACACGGATTTAGACCACCGCAGAGAGCGTTACACGGCAGAAGCGGCGGAATGGTTCCATGGCGGAATCTTTGTTCCCTGCGATGAAGACATCATTCCTCTTTCATAAAATTTCATATTCTCTCCGTCTCCCGCATAGGATGAGATGGAGGAGATTTTCTTATGAAATCATGGAAAGAACGAATCGCAGAATCGCCGGAGACTCTGCATCACATTATTATATACATAGAGGTCATTGTACTGACGTGCCTTTTAGTTTCCCTTTTTCTGATCAGCCCGGAGGGAAGGTTCTCATTTCCCGCATCCAATCAGGACGGAAAAGCCACGTCCTCTGAGGCCCGGAACTATATTAAATGGGTGGACTTTAAGGTTACCTCCAAAGCCATGCAGGAGGCATTCCGGTACGATGTCAATACGTGCCAGTCCAGCCCGCACTTAAACTGGGTGGAGCTGCTCTCCTATCTGGGTGCCAGGTACGGCGGTGACTTTTCCCGATATTCCACTAAAGACTTGGATACACTGGCAGAACAGCTTCTGTCCGGAAAAACCATGGAGGAGCTGACGGCAAACATGAAGTATTATTCCTATTACCGTCAGGCCTACGGCGCTGTTTTAGACGGCCTCGTCGGCCAGTACGACATCCAGATCGCCGCGGAAAACGCGCCTTTATTCGCCTCTCCCGTGGTCAATGCCGACGGTACGGCGGATCCGGACCGGGTATGGGTCACGAAATACGGTTTAAAGGCCTTCTCTCCCATTGCCAAGGGATTTCCCTATCAGGACTATGATGACTTCGGCGTCTCCCGTTCCTACGGCTATAAGCGCCAGCATCTGGGCCACGATATGATGGGCCAGGTCGGAACCCCCGTAATCGCCGTGGAGTCCGGATATGTAGAAGCCATCGGCTGGAACCAGTACGGCGGCTGGAGGCTGGGTATCCGCAGCTTTGACGGAAAACGCTACTACTATTACGCACATTTACGAAAAAACTATCCCTACCATAAATCGCTGAAACAGGGAAGCATCATCACAGCCGGCGACGTCATCGGTTATCTGGGACGGACCGGTTACAGCCGGACGGAGAACACCAACAATATTGATGAGGCCCACCTGCATTTCGGCCTTCAGCTTATTTTTGACGAATCTCAGAAGGAGGGAAACAACGAAATCTGGGTGGACTGCTACGAACTCACAAAGTTTCTGTCCATGAACCGCTCAGAGACGCTTAAGGATCAGGAAACCAAAGAGTACGACCGCATTTACGATATGAAGGATCCGGATATCCCGGAAAACTTCGTCCCCCACGCTCCCTTACCGGAGGAACAGCATATTCCCGATTAGCCAGGCATGGCTGCCGGGCATATTTCCGGCCCGCAGGCAGAAGCCTTCCGGGATGTAGATAAGGCAGACGGAAAACGCCGTTAAACGGCGTAATCCGTCTGCCTTATCTCTGCCCCTAAAGCGCCATCCGATAGATCTCCATCATCTCACGCTTCCCAAGTTCCCTGATTCCCGGAAGCACCCGTCTGCCAAAGTTCGTGCATTTTTCTGCCATCTCGTCAAAGTCTGCTTCCTTCACATCCGCCTCCAATTCCGAGAGACGAACCGGCATATTCAGACTCTTAAAATAGTCTTCTATTCTCTGAATGCCGTCCAGTGCAGTCTTTAGAGGGTTCTCGAAATTCATCTCCACATCCCAGACACGGACCGCCAGCTGGGCAAAGCGCATGGGATCATCTCTGCAGACATATCTGGCCCAGGAACAGAAGAGCGCAGAAAGACCGGCTCCGTGGGCTACCTCAGGATATTTTCCCGACAGTTCATGTTCCAGCTGATGAACGGTCATCATGACCTCCCGTCCCAATCCGGTTAAATCATTATGGGAAAGACTTCCCGCCCACATCAGTGTCGCTCTCGCCTCATAATCTTCAGGATTTAAGTCCGCCGCTGTCCCCGCCTCGATCACAGCCTTCATAAGCCCCTCTGCGATGCGGTCCGTCAGCGCCGTGTCCTTTGTGGTTCCGCCTAAATACCGTTCCAGCGTATGCATCAGAATATCCACAGTCCCGCAGCCTGTCTGGAACCGGCTCACCGTAAAGGTCAGTTCCGGATTACAGACAGCAAAAAGCGGCCGGTGAGCCGGGCAGTTAAAGCCGCGCTTTAAGCCATTCTCTTCATTGGTAATCACGCAGGACTGGCTCGTCTCGCTCCCCGAGGCGGACAGCGTCAGGATATTGCCGTGTGGAAGCGCTTTCGGCGGAACAGCTTCCTTCATGAAAAATTTCCATGGATCAATTTCCGGATTCGGCGCCCCATCCGCAATGCACTTTGCCGAATCGATGACACTTCCTCCGCCTACAGCCAGAATAAAGTCCACGCCCTCCCGGCGGCAGATCTCCATGCCTTCTAACGCCTTAGACAGCGTAGGATTCGCCTGGACTCCGCCAAAAAGTACCGTTTCAATGCCCGCTTCTCTCAGCGATGCCGTCACCTGGTCCAAAAGGCCGCTTCTCTTTACACTGCCGCCGCCATAGTGGATCATGACCTTCCGGAAACCATACTCTTTTATGAGTTCTCCTGCCCGTTTCTGCGTGTCTCTGCCGAAAATCACTCTGGTCGGGACACAATACTCAAAATTATTCATATTTACCTCCCCGTTCCATTCCCGTTTAAAACAGTACCTGCTCTCACTTCACCCTACCTCTTGCTCAATAAATGTATAAACAGCCCGCTTCGCAGCTTTGGCTCAAACCACGTGGATTTCGGCGGCATCAACAGGCCTGCATCGGCCACGCTAAACAACTCTTCAATCGAAGTCGGAACCATGGAGAAGGCCACAGTCATATCTTCTCTACACCGTTTTTCAAGCTCTGAAAGTCCCCGGATTCCGCCGATAAAATCAATCCTCTTATCTACCCGCGGATCCCCGATTCCCAGAACCGGTCCCAGCAAGTGATCCTGGAGAATGGAAACATCCAGCCCCTTCACCGGATCGCTGGTCAAAAGGCGCTCTGCGGCCGTAAGGCAGTACCATTGTCCACACAAATACATTCCAAAGGTCCCTTTTTCCACAGGGGCAAAGCCTTCTGTCCCCATGGAAGCCACCGTAAACCCGGCCTCCTCTACACGCTTAAGGAATGTCTCCTCCGTCATGCCGTTTAAATCCTTTACTACACGGTTATAAGGCATGATCATCAACTGATCATCCGGAAATAAGACTGACAGGAAATAGTTGAACGGCTCATTCCCCGTATAGTCCGGATGCTCTTCCCGCCTTTTCAGCCCGACCTTAACCGCGGAAGCCGCACGGTGGTGTCCATCTGCGATATAGGTAGCCGGAATACCGGCAAACGCCTCTTCCACCGTCAGGATAGAATCTGCATTTCCAATCTCCCATACGCGGTGGCGAATCCCATCCTCTGCGGTAAAGTCATATAACGGCTCTGTTCCTGTCTTTAAATCGACGACCTTATTAATCATCGCATTGGAACGGTACGCCAGAAAGATCGGGCCGGTCTGCGCATCCGTGGCATCCACGTGTCTGATTCGGTCCAGTTCCTTTTCCTCACGGGTATTCTCGTGTTTTTTTACCACTCCATTTACATAATCGTCGATGGAGGAGCACGCCACGATCCCTGTCTGCTTTCTTCCATCCATCGTAAGCTCATAGATGTAATAAGCCGCCAGCGGGTCCTTCACAAAAGTGCCGTCTGCAATCCAGCTCTCCAGCATCTCCTTTGCCTTATCGTAGACGCGGTCGTCATACATATCCAACTCATCCGGAAACTGGGTCTCCGGCCTGTCAATATTTAAAAATGATTTCGGATTGGCGGAGGCGGCGGCCTTCGCCTCCTTCCGGTTATACACGTCATAAGGAAGCGCGGCCACGCAGGCAGCATACTTTTTATCCGGTCTCACACACGGAAATGGTTTTACAACAGCCATTCTATTCTCCTTTGATTTTACGTCCAAACGGGCCATGGATACTTCCATGCCCCGTCTGAATTGTAGTTTTTATGTACCGTTTATTTGATTACACGCACTCTCAGCACGCCCTTGATCGCATTCAGCTTCTGAATCGTCATGCTGTCCGGAACAGACTCTAAGTCCAGAAGGGTATACGCGTATTTATCGCGGCTCTTGTTGGTCATATCGGAAATATTGACGTTTCCGGCTGCCAGTGTTCCGGTTACCTGGCCGATCATGTTCGGAATATTCAGATGAAGAACCGCAACACGGCTTGCCATCTGACATACGCCCATATCACATGCCGGGAAATTAACGGAGTTGCGGATATTGCCGTTGTCTATGTAATCCATGATCTCTTCGACAGCCATTCTCGCACAGTTATCTTCCGACTCCTCTGTGGATGCCCCAAGATGCGGAATCACAATGGCGCCTTCCATATTGACAGATTTTGTATTCGGGAAATCCGTCACATAGCATTTTACCTTCTTGGAGGCAAGAGCTTCCGCCATGTCATCCTCATTCACCAGCACGTCGCGGGAGAAGTTTAAGATTACCACGCCGTTCTTCATCTGGGCCAGGGATTCACGCTTAATCATTTCTCTCGTGCTGTCCAACAGCGGCACATGAATGGTGATGTAGTCGCACTCACGGTAGATCGTCTCCACGGAAGTGATATGCCTTACATTTCTGGAAAGCATCCATGCCGCATTGACCGAGATAAACGGGTCGTATCCGTAGACCTCCATACCGAGGGATGCAGCCGCATTGGCCACCTCCGCACCGATCGCTCCCAGTCCGATGACGCCCAGTTTCTTTCCCTTGATCTCGCATCCGGCAAATGCCTTCTTGGCCTTTTCCACGGATTTAGCGATATTTTCGTCTTCTTTATTATCCTTTACCCAGTTGATCCCACCTACCACGTCACGGGAGGCCAGCATCAGTCCGGCAATTACCAGTTCCTTTACGCCGTTGGCATTGGCCCCTGGTGTGTTAAATACCACGATTCCTTTGTCTGCACACGCATCCAGAGGAATGTTGTTGACTCCGGCGCCCGCGCGGGCTACAGCCAGCAGGTCATCAGGAAGCTCCATCTCATGCATGGAGGCGCTTCTGACCAGCACTCCGGCGGCCTCTTTCATATTCTCGGTTAACTCATACTCCTCATTTAACAAAGCCGTTCCTTTGCTGGAAATGGCATTCAGGCAATATATCTTCTTCATTCCGCGTCTCTCCCTTCCCTATTTACCATTTCTGGCTTCAAAATCCTTCATAAAGGCAACCAGCGCTTCCACGCCTTCCATCGGCATCGCATTGTAGATGCTTGCGCGCATGCCGCCTACGGATCTGTGGCCCTTTAAATTCTCAAGGCCTGCCGCCTTCGCTTCCTTTACAAACAGAGCATCTAAATCGGCGTCTCCGGTTACGAACGGCACGTTCATTAAGGAGCGGTCTTTCTTCTCTACCGTGCCCTTAAACATCCTGCTGTTATCCAGGAAATCATACAGAAGCTTCGCCTTTTTCTCATTATACTCCTTCATCGCTTCTAAGCCGCCGCGGTTCTTTAACCATTTGAAGACCTTGCCGCAGATGTAGATGCCGTATGCCGGCGGAGTGTTGTATAAGGACGCCGCGTCTGCATGAGTCTTATAGCGCAGCATGGTAGGCGTTCCCGGAAGAACGTCTTCCGTGATTAAATCTTCCCTGATAATGGCGATCACCACCCCTGCCGGGCCCACGTTTTTCTGTGCGCCGCCAAAGAGCAGACCGTATTTTTCCACATCGACAGGTTCTGATAAGAAACAGGAGGAGATATCAGCTACCAGTGTTTTTCCTTTTGTATTCGGCAGCGTTTTGTACTTTGTACCATAGATCGTGTTGTTTTCACAGATGTAAACGTAATCCGCATCCTCGGATATCGGCAGATCGGAAACATCCGGAATATAACTGAAGGTCTTATCGGCACTGGATGCAACGGCGTTCGCCTTTCCATAAAGCTGTGCCTCCTGATATGCCTTCTTTGCCCACTGTCCTGTGATGATGTAATCGCCGACGCGGTTCTTCATTAAGTTCATCGGTACCATGGCAAACTGCTGGGAAGCGCCGCCCTGTAAGAACAACACCCTGTAGTTGTCCGGAATGCCCATTAAGTCTCTTAAATCAGCTTCCGCTTCATTGATAATGGTTTCGAACATCTTGGAACGGTGGCTCATCTCCATAACCGACATGCCGCATCCCCTGTAGTCCATCATCTCATCGGCCGCTTCCTTTAAGACCTCTTCCGGCAGTACAGCCGGTCCTGCGGAAAAATTGTACACTCTGCTCATATCTCTTTCCTCCTCTTTGATAGGGTTTTTAATCTGCTATATCTTCAGATCATTTTCGTCGAATGCATCCTGAATCGGCGCTCCCGGAGAAACCATCGGGAATACCTTGTCATCACAATGAATCTGACAATCTATAACAACAGGAATGTTAAGTCCGATGGCTTCCTTAAGAACCGGCATGAACTCCTCTTTGCTGGTTACCCGGTAGGCCTTTGCCCCCATTCCTTCTGCTACCTTAACAAAATCAACCGCATCATTTAATACTGTATGAGAATATCTCTTTCCATAGAACAAAGTCTGCCACTGACGTACCATTCCGAGCACATGATTGTTTAATACCACCTGGATCACCGGGATATTATAGCGTGTCGCGGTTGCGATCTCATTCATGTTCATGCGGAAGCAGCCGTCGCCGGCGATATTGATCACGGTCTTGTCTTTGCATCCCATCTTGGCGCCTAACGCAGCGCCCAGACCGTAGCCCATGGTTCCCAATCCGCCGGATGTGACAAAGGTTCTGGGATGTTTGTATTTGTAGAACTGCGCGGCCCACATCTGGTGCTGTCCTACCTCGGTGGTAATGATCGCGTCGCCCTGGGTCAGTTCATATATCTGTTCCACCACGTAAGGGCCGGTTAACAGATTCTTGTCATAGCGGAGCGGATACATATCCTTCATCCGGTCGATATGAGCCAGCCACTCGTCGTGATTGACCGGATCGAGCCGTGCGTTTAACTTCTTGAGAATCGTTTTCACATCACCGATCACGCTGGCGTACGTCTTCACGTTCTTGTCGATCTCAGCCGGATCCACGTCAAACTGGAGAATCTTCGCATTGGGAGCAAATTTAGCCGCATTGCCCGTCACACGGTCGCTGAAACGCGCGCCCACAACGATCAGTAAGTCGCATTCCGTGATTCCGAAGTTGGAGGTCTTCGTCCCATGCATGCCCACCATACCGGTGTAGAGCTCATCGGTTCCGTCAAATGCACCTTTTCCCATGAGGCTGTCTGCCACCGGGGCCTGAATCTTATGGGCAAAGGCCTTAAGCTCATCTGCCGCATCCGCAATCACCGCGCCGCCGCCTGCAAAGATGAACGGTTTTTTCGCATTTCGGATCAAATAAAGTGCCTTTTCCATATCCTCTTCGCGGATTGTGGAATTCTGGCGCACAATCGGCTCGGGAGCCTTGTACTCGTAATCACAGGTATTGGCAGTAACGTCCTTCGTAATATCAATTAACACAGGGCCCGGTCTTCCGGTCTGCGCGATCGTAAAGGCACGTCTTATGGTGTCCGCCAGTTTCGTTATATCCTTGACAATAAAATTATATTTCGTAATCGGCATGGTAATGCCCGCAATGTCGATTTCCTGGAAGCTGTCACGGCCGAGAAGGCTGACTGCCACGTTACAGGTGATCGCCACAACCGGAATGGAATCCATACACGCGGTCGCGATCCCCGTTACCAGATTGGTAGCACCCGGTCCGGATGTCGCCATACAGACGCCCACCTTACCGGTGGCTCTCGCATAGCCGTCCGCCGCATGGGCCGCCCCCTGCTCGTGAGAGGTCAGGATATGGGTGATTTCATCCTGGTGTTTATAAAGTGCATCGTAAATATTGAGAATCGTTCCTCCCGGATATCCAAATACTGTATCTACACCCTGTTCTTTCAGGCACTCAATTACGATTTCTGCTCCTGTCAATTTATTCATACGCCTTACTCCCTTTCTCTTAATTCCCCGGTACCTCCAGGATTGCCCCTTTGCTTGCCGGTGCTGCCATAGCAGCATAACGCGCTAAGTATCCGGTCGTTACCTCCGGTACTCTCGGCTGCCATTTCGCCTTTCTTGCCGCCATCTCCTCATCGGAAATCTTCACGTCCAGACGGTTGTTATTGATATCAATACAGATCATGTCACCTTCTTCGACTAACGCAATCGGTCCGCCTGCTGCGGCTTCCGGGCACACATGGCCGATCGATGCGCCTCTCGATGCGCCGGAGAACCGGCCGTCCGTGATCAGCGCCACCTCTGAGCCAAGTCCCATGCCTGCGATGACGGAAGTCGGGTTAAGCATCTCTCTCATTCCCGGGCCCCCCTTCGGTCCCTCGTAACGGATCACAACCACGTCACCTGCCACGATCTTTCCGCCTTTGATCGCCGCCACCGCGTCTTCTTCACAGTCAAAGACTCTGGCCGGACCTTCATGCTTCAACATCTCAGGAGCCACCGCGGAACGCTTCACCACTGCGGAATCAGGAGCTAAATTGCCCTTTAAGATGGCGATGCCGCCGGTCCTGCTGTATGGATTTTCTACCGGGCGGATCACCTCCGGATTTAAGTTGACACAATTTTTAATATTCTCACCGACTGTTTTGCCGGTTACTGTCATGCAGTCCAGGTTTAGGAGTCCCAGCTTGCTGATCTCCTTCATAACAGCGTAAATACCGCCGGCCTCATTCAAATCTTCTATATAAGTAGGACCCGCCGGCGCCAGATGACAGAGATTCGGAGTCTTCGCGCTTATTTCATTGGCTATGTCCACGTTTAACTCCACGCCGGCCTCGTGTGCAATGGCCGGCAGATGAAGCATGCTGTTGGTGCTGCAGCCCAGGGCCATATCCATGGTAAGTGCATTCTTAAATGCGGCCTCCGTCATGATGTCGCTGGGTTTTATATTTTTCCGGTACATCTCCATGACCTGCATGCCGGCGTGCTTTGCCAGCTTCAGACGTTCGGAGTAAACCGCAGGAATCGTCCCATTTCCCTGTAATCCCATGCCCAGAACCTCGGTTAAGCAGTTCATGCTGTTGGCCGTATACATACCGGAACAGGAGCCGCAGGTCGGGCAGGCCTTGCACTCATACTCTCTGACCTCTTCTTCTGACATGGTGCCCGCTGTATAGGCGCCTACCGCCTCAAACATACTGGAAAGACTGGTCTTATGTCCCTGCACATGGCCCGCTAACATTGGTCCGCCGCTGACGAACACTGTGGGTACATTAATGCGCGCCGCTGCCATTAAAAGTCCGGGGACATTCTTATCGCAGTTGGGAACCATGACGAGAGCGTCAAACGCGTGGGCCTTCGCCAGACATTCTGTGGAATCCGCAATCAAATCTCTCGTTACCAGGGAATACTTCATGCCGATGTGGCCCATGGCGATTCCATCACAGACGGCGATAGCCGGAACCATGACCGGGGTTCCTCCCGCCATGGCAACTCCCATCTTAACGGCCTGAACGATCTTATCCAGATTCATATGGCCCGGTACAATCTCATTATAGGAACTGACGATACCGACGAGCGGACGCTCCATCTCTTCTTCCGTCATTCCGAGGGCATTGAACAGGGAGCGGTGAGGCGCCTGCTGCATGCCCTTTTTTACTGAATCACTCTTCATATTATAACACTCCTTTTCTATGTACTTGTATCAGGTTAAATCCGCTCTGCGATTAAATCTCCCATCTCACTGGTGGAAACCTTCTTACATCCTTCCGACATGATATCGCCCGTTCTGAAGCCATCGGACAATACCTTCTGAACAGCCGCTTCCACCGCATCCGCTTCCCGGTCAAGATCAAAGGAAAAACGAAGCATCATGGCCGCCGACAGAATCGTGGCAATCGGATTGGCAATGTTCTGTCCCGCAATATCCGGTGCGGAGCCGTGGCTCGGCTCATACATGCCGAATTTGCCTTCATTCATGCTGGCAGATGACAGCATACCGATGGAACCGGTAATCATACTCGCTTCGTCGGATAAAATATCTCCGAACATGTTCTCGGTTAAGACTACATCGAACTGGCCCGGATTCATCACCAGCTGCATCGCACAGTTATCGACCAGCATATGCGTAAGCGTCACTTCCGGATAATCCCTGGCAACCTCTTCGACGACCTTTCTCCACAGTCTGGAAGAATCCAGTACGTTGGCCTTATCTACACTGATCACGCTCTTTCTGCGTTTCATGGCAATGTCAAATGCCTTTACGGCAATTCTTCTGATCTCGTTCTCGTTATATGTAAGGGTATCCACGGCTGTCATCACGCCGTCCACTTCCGTCGTATGGCGCTCTCCGAAATACAGACCGCCGGTCAGTTCCCTCATGATGACCATGTCAAATCCATCGCCGATGATCTCCTTTTTTAAAGGGCAGGCCTCTGCCAGTTCCTCGTAGAGATAAGCCGGACGGATATTGGCGAATAAATTAAGACCCTTGCGGATTGCCAACAGGCCCGCCTCAGGTCTCAAGTTCGGTGCCACGTCGTACCATCTCGAATTTCCCACGTCTCCTCCGACTGCTCCGAGAAGAACGGAATCACTTTTTTTTGCTGTCTCCAATGCTTCATCCGTAAGAGGAACACCGTACGCGTCGATGGATACTCCTCCCATCAAAACCTCGGTATAAGAAAACTCATGGCCGTACACGGTTCCGATCCTGTCCAGGACTTTTCTTGCCTCTCTAATGATCTCCGGCCCAATCCCATCACCGGGAATTACCGCTATATTATAACTCATCTTTATCGTCTCCCTCTTCACAATTCTGTTCTGTCACTGTACCATGCTGATGTATTTCCCTTCATCATAGAACATTTAAAGGGATTTTTCAACTATATTACGGGATTTTTCTGCAAAATACTATATGAGATTGGAATTAGTACTATAAATGGAAGTTATACACCATTCTTCCTCCACTGCTCCTTGTCCATTATTTTCCCTCAGGAACAGGAGGAAAAGCGAAAGTCCCGAAAAACCTTTGCAGTGAAAAGAGGATATCCGGCAGTCTGTAAACGCAGACTGATGGGACATCCTCTTTTTGCTGATTTCTACCGTGTTTCTGCTTATCTCAAACGGTTGTGCCTTATAAAGTATCAAGCGCCGCTTTCATTCTCTTCATGCATTCTTCCACCGTACTTCTCTGGGCAGCTGCATTGATCCGTTCAAATCCGCTTCCCTCCGGTCCGAAAATATAACCTTCATCGAAGATAATGCCGGCTTTCCTGACCATCAGTGCTTCCAGCTTCTCAGAATCGGAGCAGTATTCATTCAAATCCAGCCATACCAGATAAGTGCCCTGGCAGTCCATCATCACCGCCTTCGGCAGGTTCTCCTTTACAAACTCTTCTATATAACGGATATTTCCATCGATATAGGCTCTGGCCTGGTCCAGCCATTCCTCCCCTTCCGTATAAGCCGCGATGATGGCGGTCAGTCCAAACGGACTGCACATGCCAACGGATAAACGGTTCGAGACGACCTCTGTCCACTGCTCCTGGTACTCCTTATTCGGTATTATAATGTTGGAAAACTGCATACCGGCCAGGTTGAAGGTCTTACTCGGAGCGGTACAGACGATGATTCTGTCGCTGTAGTCCGGCGCAAGTTTTAACAACGGAGTGTGCGTAACTCCGATTCTCGTTAAATCTGCATGAATTTCATCGGAAATAATCCATTTATCATACTTCTTTGCAATGTCGACAACCTTCCTTAACTCATCCTCTCTCCACACACGGCCAACCGGGTTATGAGGGCTGCACAGAATCATTCCCTTTGTATTGTCATCGGCAAATTTTCTGTCCAGATCATCGAAATCCATCTCGTAGGTATTGCCTTTTCTGATGAGAGGATTATTGACCACTTTCCTGCCGTTAGCCTCCACTTTTCCGGTAAATGGATGGTAAACCGGTCTCTGGATAATCACCCCGTCTCCTTCCTTCGTCAGAAACTGAATTAAAAATGCCAGCGCCGGAACGACCCCCGGACTGAAGAATATATCATGTTTGTCGATCTCCCATCCAAAACGCTTCCGGTACCATCCCATAACGGCCTGTTTGCACTCCTCATTCTCATAAACCGTATAACCGAAAATCTTCTGGTCGATCCGTTCATGAAGAGCGCGTATAATCGGCTCCGCGCAAGGCAGGTCCATATCCGCGATGGATACCGGAATCGCATTCTCACCGGCTTCCTCCGGTATCGTGTCATACTTGCAGCAGTATGTGCCTCTTCTTTCTACCCGTGTGTCAAAATCATACTTCATCTTGCAGCCTCCTGTCCCATGTTCCACTTTTTACATAAGCCAATTAATATTTAATCTGCTTAACTATCTATCATACTCTCAGATTAATACAGTTCCTGCTGTTTGTCAACTGAAATCTTTCAACGCTTGAATCTGCCCGTAAACCATGGTATGATACAGGTAATTCATACTATCTGTAATGGGAACTGCCAAACCGCAACCAGAACATGGAGGGTGTACCAAGATGATCACCATATTTAACAGAAAAGAACTGGCAATTACTTATTCCATCAGTGAGCAGGCACGAATCCGTAATCTTCTGGCGGCCGAAGGAATCAAATACATCATCGATACCAAAGGGACTTTCATGCGTAATTTTGGATCGCGGGGAGCCACCATACAGCAGTTTGGTGAGAATATCACGGCCGGCACAGAATACCGAATCTACGTTTTGAAATCAGATTATGACAAAGCATCACATCTTATCCATAAGTAACAGGACAGACAGGGCCGCAGCGAAAGTTCTATGCTTTCGCTGCGGCCCTGTCTCTTATTCGGCCCCGCTGTTTCCCGACAGCTGCCGGCTTTCCTCTACGTCCAGCTTAAACGCTCTGTTTAACTGCTTCTGAATTCCAATATACGTTCTCATCTCCTCCTCGGAGATCCCATCCAGCATATGATACGTCCTCTCATAGCAGGCATTCTCAAACTCTTCATGCTTTTTATAAATCACTTTCCCTTCCTCTGTCAGATAAAGGTTATATTCCCGGTTATTCTTTTCGTTCCGCTCCTGCCTGATCCATTCCTTTTTCTTAAGCTTGCGGATCAGCTGGGAGCAGGCGCTGTTGGTCTTATCAAACACCCGGGACAGTTCCGAAGCTGTAATTCCCGGCTGGTCACCGACGGCCTTAATAATCTGAGATTCTGCCTGGTAGAGGACGGTTCCGCGATAATCATGGAGCAGCGAATCGTATTCTTCAATCGCATCGACGCCTTCATCCAGCGTTTTTAACAGTTCACAAAATAATTCATATCGTTTTTCTACACCCATAGCCCCACTCTCTTCCCTGTTGGTTCCTTTATTGTAAGTGGAAAGGCAGGTATTTGTCAATATGGAGGGGCTTTTCTACTGATCATTTCCCGTGTCTGCGGTCATGCATTGATCGAGAGCTGTCTTGTCGATTTCGTTCACATACTTAGAATCCTCTGTCCTCGTATAGTAGGTGGTTCCGTCCTCGCCGGGATTGCCAACCGACAGGCTGAATGTTTTATCTTCCCCGTCCTTTTCGTACGTGTAGCTCAGCACCGCCTGCGGATGATCCAGCCCGTAACCGGCCAGTTCTTCATCCGTCACCTTATAGTTTGCACAGCTCTTCACGACGAGACCGCTGAGCGAATCGGCCAGTACATTCAGCGCCGAATTGTCCGGCAGTTTGTTGTCTTCCGTATCATCCGACCCCCGGTACCAGGCGATGGTTCCGTCTTCACTTTCCGCCGAACCAGATTGAGGTGAGGTCTCCTCAGCCAGTTTCTTCTTCACATAATGTTCGCTGACGCCGTTTTTCTCAATCGTGATCGACTGAATATCAGTCCCCACGACAGCCGGAAATTCTTCCAGAGCCATCATGTCCTCCAGCCCGTAGGCCGTCTCGTCAAACAGGGAGGAGCTGATGAGACAGGGGACATTCTGGCCGTCGATCACGGCATAATAATTACCGCCGTCCGTCTTATCTCCAATGAGAATGGTAACGGTCTTCCCGTCATCCGCCGATACCGTTACCCGCCGCAGCGGTGTGTCCAGGCCGTATGCGGCAAGGTCGTCTCCTCCCTCCAGCCTTCTTACTGCCGGAAGCTTCTTTACCGTTCCTGCCAGAGAATCCATACGGGTCGTATTGACCGGAAACTGGTCGTCACCATCATAAGTCCAGGAATCGCCATCCTTTGTAAATGCCAGTACATTTCCATCGTTATCATAGGAAATGGCCTCTATATCAGAGAAATCGGTCATATATATTTTTTCTGTCTCCGCCTGCTGCCGTTCCTTTTCCTTTGTATGATCCTGATACGCCCCGACACCGGCATAGATGACGCCCAGTGCCGCGACCACCAGACAGCCTGCAAGCAGTCCGTAATTCTTCTTCATTGCCGCGCCTCCATTTTCATTTTACCGTGCAGATCTGTCATAACCTGCTACAAACGTCTCCGTTTCAGCCATACCATAAGCCCCGCCGCCACGGTTGCCACCGGGATAACGAGAATAAAAACGATTCCCCACATGCCGCCATGCGTTACGGTGTTATAGGTAACCTCAAGGCTCTTGGATGGGATGGAGACATTGGTAACATCTTCGAAATTGGCCGTTACCGCATTCATAAACAGGTCTAAATTGGTGAGATTCGAAAAGGTACTGTTTAATCCGTCGTCAATCAGGGAAGGCGTACCGAATACGGTAAGTCTTGCAGTCCCGGAATCCAGTGTTTTCTCTGCCATCGCGCCGAGAAGATACGTCCCCGGTGTCTGACTGCTCTCTGTGACAAGCATGCCGCCATCCGTCGTCTCCATAAACGGCTCTACCGTAACGCCGTCGGGAAGTGTGTCCAGCTGGTTTAATGCAGACGACTGAAGGATCAGAGCGGTGCTCTTTCTGTCAATTCCGTTCGTTATCTCACTGCCCGATACAAGCGTCGGGAAAATGTAGTAGGGATTGTTCTGATAGCAGCTCTTCGTATCGGCCGCCAGTCCATGTTCCATATTCAGACCGTAAGCGTTTAAGACGGCATTTAAGTTGGGGCGGTCCTTATCGGAATATCCGGCGATCAAAAGCACCTTTCCTCCGCCGTCTAAGTAGTCCGTCACCATGGTTTTTTCGTCGTCTGCCAGATCGCTGACCGGCGCATTGATCAGGAGAAGCTCACAATCCTCCGGGATCCCGCCTCCGGTCAGTAAATTAACGGTATTTACCGTAAGGCCCGACTTTTCCAGGAGATCGGACGCAAATGTTCCTAAGGCTGCCTCCCCGTGGCCCTCCGTCACATAAATATTTTTCTGCACATCGTTCGTCACGTAGGAGACCGCACTGGTCAGCTGGCCCTCTCCGTCGAACTCCGTCTCCTTCGTCTGGCCGTAGTAATAGTAAGACATCTGGTCATACTTAATAATATCGCTCATCTGGATCGTTTCAGTCTTTCCGTTATCCTCGCACACCACCAGAATCGTATTGTTTTCCGCATTCAGCTGTTTTACCCGGTCCGGGTGAAGAACGGAATCTACGGTCTCCGCCTTAATATGATCGGAAAGGTCCGCATACCGGTTTACAAAGCTTGTAATTCTGTCATCCACCATGGTTGGATCCGCCACCACATAAATCGTAACGTTCTTATCGAGAGATGCCAAAAGCTCCTTCGTCGTATCTCCCACTGTATAAATCTGTGTACCGCTTAAATCCCATCGGCGCACCTTTTCGGGAAGACGGCCTACGATCATATTTAACAGCACGACAGCGGCGATTACGATCACGGAAAGGATCGCAGCATAACCGCCTTTTTTCAGTTTTCTTGTCATTTTAGCCTCCTTATACAGTGCTGTACTAGCTCCATCTGCGTTTTTCCACGGACTGCACGGTCAGAAATACCAGCAGAAATATAATGCTCACATAGTAAATGAGACCACCCGCGTCAAAAATATAGTTGCTGGCAAAATTCTGAAACACATCCGTAACCGCAATCTTTTCTACAAGAGTAACAAACGCACGGTCAAACATGCTCTTTTTGGCAACATACGCTCCCACCAGGGCGACGACTCCCGCCGCCTCCAGCACGATTGCCAGAAGGTTATGGCTCGTTACACGATGGAGGATCACCACGCACAGTGTCCAGAGAATCAGGAAGCCGACCAGCGACCCGGAGGCCGACGTCGGAAGGAAATTCACGAGGCTGGGCCACAGAAGCAGCAGTAATATGGCTCCAAAGGTCCCCACCGCCGCGATGATCTGGCTCTCTGTCGTGGAAGATATAAACATTCCAATGGCAATATAGACACAGCCCAGAAGGAAGAACGCCAGAATTGACGCATAATCTGCCTTTAAATACGCAGTGCCGTTCATCTTTATGATGAGCGGGCAAAGACAGGAGATGAGGACCGGGACCGCAAATACGGTTACCATGGACAGATATTTGGCCAGCACCATGTTCGGTACCGAAACCGGCGCCGTGAGAAGAAGCTGGTCAGTCTTTGTCTTTCTGTCATCCGCAAAGCTTCTCATGGTCAGAACCGGAATTCCGATCATCACTATGGTCACCATACCGGACAGCGTATAGGAAAAATACGGATATCCGCTCATCAGATTGTAAGCCATAAAGTAAATTCCGACAAACAGAACCAGAAAAGCAATGAATACATATCCGGTCATACATTGGAAATACGATTTCAATTCCCTTTTATAAATCGCCGCCATTTATACTTCCTCCTTTTCTGTTTCCATCACGGAGTCTTCGTCTGAAGCATCTTCGCCGTCCGCCGTATCCAAAGTATCTTCGGCAGTCAGCTCCAGGAATACCTGCTCTAAAGATGCTTTTGTGGTCTGCATGGAGAGAATGGGGATTTTCCGGTCTGCAAACGCAAAGAATATGGTCTCTCTGATGTCTGTCTGAGAGGCACCATCCGGGGAGGAAGCGGCTGCTTCCGCGTAGTCTGAGCCCTCCGACTCTGCCGCCAGCCGGAAGGTCACCTTTCTCACATCTTCTCCGCCATTTTCGTTTACCGCGATTTCTTCCACCCCGCGAATGGGCTCAAGGATCTCTCTGATCGTTTCTTCCTGTCCCTTCACGAGCAGTTCCATGCCGGACGCGCCGGCCATCTGGCGCTCCAGATTCTCCGGTGTATCGCTGGCAATCAGCTTTCCATGGTCAATAATCAGGATGCGGTCGCAGACCGCGCTGACTTCGGACAGAATGTGGGAGCTTAAGATTACCGTATGCTTTTCGCCCAGTTCCCGGATCGTATCACGGATCTCAATGATCTGTTTGGGATCGAGTCCCACCGTTGGTTCATCTAAAATAATGACAGGAGGCATGCCGAGCACGGCCTGAGCCAGCCCTACACGCTGCCTGTAGCCTTTGGACAGATTTCGGATCAGCCTGCCCTGCACGTCTTCCAGCTTCGCCAGAGCCACCACCTCACCGATGGCCTCTTTCCGCTCCTTCTTCGGTATCTGCTTTAATTCCGCTGCAAAATCCAGCTGCTCCATCACCGTCATATCGGCATAAAGAGGAGGAAGCTCCGGCAGATAGCCGATACATTTCTTCGCTTCCTCAGGTTCTTCCAGTATGTTGTGTCCGTTAATCAGGACATCTCCTTCCGTGGCACCGATATAACCGGTCATGATGTTCATGGTAGTCGATTTTCCGGCGCCGTTAGGCCCTAAAAATCCGTAAATCTGACCATCCTCTATGGTAAAATTCAGATGGTCCACTGCCAGATGGCCGCCGTAATCTTTTACAAGATTCTTCACTTCTATCAACTCGTTCTCCTCCTGATTTTTTATTTCCGCGGCAATGAGACAAACGGACACGCCGGCGCGTCCATTTGGCGGCTGCCGGGTTTTTGACTTATGCCGGCAGGAGTGGGGCCGTAAAAGCTGCCCGCACCGCATGCACCGCATATCCGGTGTTAGTACATAGCGTAAAAAATAATTGTGATGATTCTGTGTTCATATTTTGATGTTTTTGTGATAAAAGTGTGAACCGTTAAGGGGACGGCTGTATCGTATCTGTTTTTACACCTTCTGCAAAAATAAAAAGATTCCATGGAATTCCGTGCTTTCACACTTAATGTTCCATAGAATCTTCTTACATTTGTTAATTTTCTATTTTGTTACTTGATATCTCAGACGAATATAGGAATCTTCCAAAACCTCACACGTTTCGAGCTGCAGCACTCCCAATAAATTTAATTCTTCCATCGATGTGATAGAACTCCCGTCGATAAGAGTGGAGATATCTTTTCCTCCTATCAATACAGGAGCCACGACGATGTCTATATAATCAATCAGCTTATTTCTTAGAAAAAGTCCATTCAAGGTGCCGCCTGACTGGATTGTTAACCGTTTACAGCCATACTCTTCTTCTAAAACTTTTAATGCGTCCGCTAAATCCAAAGAATCCTGTTTGATAATGTGTAAATTGTCTGCCGTGACGGAAAATGCCGGATGGACAGGATTTTGCGTAATCAATACAAACTCCTTTGACCATTCACAGAAGTAGCGAACTCCGTGTTCTGTTAAGTGATGATTATCCAAAAGCACAAAAGATACCGGTGATTTTGATGGAAACTCTTTTTCGTTGACCCCTAATTTTTTCTGAACTCTTCCCGTATTAAATGACCATAAATCTGTCATTTGCTCTAACTCGTAATACTGGTGCAGTCCTTCTTTCACACCCTTGATACATGGAAAATTTTTGTCTACGTCCAGTTCATCGGATGCACCTGTAGTGATTTTCCCATCTACGGACATCAGCATAAATAATGTCGTTACTGGTCTGTTGTTCATGATCCTGTTACCTCCCAAGCTCCACGTTTTAAGGATATTATACCGTTATTCAGCAATATCGGCAATCAAATCATGAACCGGATTATTTACTGTTCCTGTGGAAAACCAAAGAGATTCCTTTTATTTTGCGTCTGTGTCAGGAAAAAAATGTTCCTCCAGCATCGCACACAGCGTGTGATAGACGGGCAGATGCAGTTCCTGCACGTCGGCTGTCACCTCCGCCGGAACTGCCAGGCATACGTCGCTGATTCCCTTCAAGACTCCTCCCGTTTTTCCGGTCATGGATATGACAGAAAGTCCTCTGGCCTTTGCCACTCTGGCGGCGTTTACCACATTTACGGAATTACCGGATGTGCTGATTGCCGCCAAAACATCACCGCGCCTGCCATAGCCGTATACCTGCTGGGCAAATACCAGTTCCGGGGCCACATCATTTAAAAATGCAGTGGACAACGCGCTGTGCCCCGTCAACGAGATTGCAGGAAGCGCTCCCTGCAGGCGGTCTCCCAGATCTCCCAGTCCCTCTCTTTCGGCACTGTCAAGCGGACGTTTTTTATAAAAACCTTTCATCAGCTCCCCAACAATATGATCGCAATCCGCCGCGCTGCCTCCATTACCGCAGAGCAGCAGTTTTCCTCCCTGTGAGTAAGCATCTTCCAGCAGGTCATAAGCACGCATCAGTTCTCCCTCCATATCAATTAACACGGGAAAACGCTGCATAAGCCGTTTTAAATGGTCCATACTCTCTCCCTTTCTCTGTTAGCTGCCTCATTCTTCCAGCATATCTGTCCAGACAGCCTCTCCGCCTTTTTGGCCCGGCAGCCGTAATGTCTTAATTTCAAACGGCTGGAAATCCGCCTCTATGGTCTGTTCCAGTACACCGATTGTCAATTCTGCCTTCACCGCTCTGCCAGCTGTCTCATAAGCCCGGAGGATCAAATCCCCACTGCCGTCTTCCGCTTTTTTCAGCACTTCCACAACGATATTTTCCTGATTGACCTCCATCAGGGACCCCGTCTGTTCCAGACGGCCCTCATGGTACGTTTCAAACAGGGCAATCGGCCGGCAATTCATCACTTTCGCCCGTCTCACGGTCGCCGCATTTTCCCAGCTTCCGTCATGGGGATAGAGACCATACGTAAACGTCTGTGTTCCCTGGTCGATATAGACATATTCCAGATTTTCCTGCAGCTGGTACGGCTCATGGTGGGTATAAACCGGACTCCGAAGCACGGTAAGCGACGCCGTCTTTCCCGTCGCGCTGCCTGCAAATTTTCCTTCATTTAAGATGGACAGCCCATTCATGGAAGTCTCCATTCCAGGGTTCGTCCCCTCCAGATCCAGCCACATCTGCATGGGATACTCTTCTCCGTCCGGCTCCCGCTGTTCCATACCATACGGTATTTCCCAGCTGGTTCGTAAATAATTCATATTCATAGGAAACTGAAGTTTTAACATGGCCTGTTTCTCGTGCCAGTCTACCGTAGTCTTGACCGCAATATAATCCAGATCCTGGAAAACCGAAAAATCCTGAATGATTCTGGAATTTCCCCAGACACTGGTTACACGGATCACACACTTGACCGGACCGTTCTCAACCGTACGGACGGAAACAGCCTTAAACCTGCCGATTACCTCATCAAAAATCCGCACTGCATGAGACCACGTATCGCTCTCGTCCCTGATAACTACCGGAACTGCCGCCGGACCGGAAAAATATTCCGTGCCGTCGTTCTTTTTTAACAGAGAAGCAATATAACCTGTCTCCGGATCAAGGGTAAGCTTAAACCACCGATTCTCCGCACTGCACTCCGATACAGCCACCTCCGGAAACGTCTCTGCCTTCTCCCTGACCGCAAACCGGTACGTTCTCCAGCCCAGAGAAGGAAGATCTGCCACAAAGCAGATGCGGCACCGCCCCTGTAAGGCTGCGCTTGACTGTACCAGCTGACAGGGAATCTGGTTTCCATTCTCATCAAGGAGCACCGTGCCCTCTTTCAATGTCCAGGACTCTGCCTGTACTTCCGCTTTCGTATTGAACGCATTAGGATTCACAACGACCAGAGGCTTCATTCCCTCTTCCATCGGGATATTAATCTGCCAGGACAGCGACTGAACGGCACTGTTTAAGCCTCGTCCCGCTGCGTGAAGCGCATAGCCGTAATCCTCCGCCGCATCCTCGTACGACTCCCGTAAGCTGGTACCCGCCAGAATATCGTGGAACTGATTAAACAGCACGCTCTTCCATGCTTTCTGATACTCCTCTGCCGGATACCTTATGCCTGTAAGGAGTCCCGCCATCACAGATACCCGCTCCGCCATAAGCAGACGCATCTCAGCCGCCCGGTTTAACGCCTTAACTCTCGATTCCACGCTGTAACAGCCGCTGGAGTGGTGGAACAGCCCCCCGCAGACCACAGGCAGGTCTCTCCCCCTCTTTTTTACATCCTCAAAATATTCATTGGGGGAGGACAGCTGAAGCTCCGGCATATCCGGTCTGGCGTTCATCCGATGGATACTGTCGATATTCTTCTTCGTAGGGCCGCCTCCATGGTTGCCGACACCGTAAAAGCACATGATACCGCCATCGGAATTTTTGATCTCACCGGCGCACCGTCTGACATGCTCTTCGATCTGATCGGGCCAGGTACAGTATTCAAAGGGAAGCCGAAATGCGTTCACCGCAGAACCATCGGCAGACTTCCAGACAAAGTTTTCCCCTGCAATCCCCTTTTCGTGACGGCCGGGACGCATGAATACATAGCTGTCCATGCCGCATTTCTTCAATATCTGGGGAAGATTCCCGTTGTGGCCGAAGCTGTCCACATTGTATCCGCAGACCGCCTTTACCCCGAATTTCTCCTCAAAATACCTCTGGCCGTAAAGCCCCTGTCTCACAAAGGATTCTCCGCATGGGGCGTTGCAGTCCGGCTCGGTCCACCAGCCGCCCACGATCACCCATCTTCCCTCTTTCACCCGGCTTCTGATCTCCTCAAACATGGATGGATCATTTTCCTCCACCCATTCATAATAGGCGGCAGAACTGCCGGTAAAGATAAAGTCGTCGTATTCTTTCATCCGGTCCAGCACAGATTTAAAAGTTGCCTTTACCTCCTGCAGCCCCTCCTGCCACTGCCAGAGCCAGACAACATCAATATGAGCATTTCCTATCATGTATAATTTTTTATCTTTCTCCATTCCGATCCCTTTCCTCTTCCCATTCCAGCAGATTCACTATTTTTATGTTCCTGCCTTCCCTGTCTGTTTTGATGGTCTGTATCTCATGATGCCCAATCGTCAGGGGATACGTATTTCCCATAAGGTACAGGTGATAGTCCGTATCTTTTCCCTCCAGTTCCAGCAGACGCAGAATGAAGCCATCGTCGTCCTCCGCCTTCTTCATCACCTGGACTGCCACGTTATCCCGGTCTGTTCCCGCAATCGATAAGACGATGGAGCCACGGCCGTCGTTCGTCAGCGGCTTGTGGGCGCTGTCCATAAGATACTCATAAGAACCATTTGCTTTCTCAGCAATACGGTACAGCTCAGATGCGGGAAGCCGTTTCCCGTGAGGCTTTAATATCAGGTGAAATGTCTGCGTTCCAATATCCATGTATTCATAACTCTCAATCTCATTCTCCCAGTCCGGACTGCTTCCCTGAGCATAAATCGCACTCCGGGCTACAGTGATCTGCGTTCTGCCCTCAGTCAGGTTAAAGGCGTATTTTCCATCATTTGAGACGGCAAGGCCTCGTCCCGCTCCGTCTGCCGCATCGAGAAAGCGCTGCATATTATATTCGCCATCATCCCCTTTATGATCTCTCTCCACAATTCCATATGCAGTCTCCGCCCGGGTGATAAGACAGCCCTCCCCCGTCGGATAGGCGGTTTTTAAAAGCGCGCGGGGATGCGCAAAACACAGCCGGTTCTCCACCCTCAGTTCCCGTTCATCAGCCCCCAGGGAATAGAGCTGTTCCAGTCTCGTTCCCTCGTAAGACAGCCGGACCCGGATAGTCTCCCGAATCTCTCCGCTTTCTACCTTATCGATGGAATCCAGCCGAAAGGTTACGTTTCTGTCTTCAAATCGCTTTCCCTGCAGACCGCCCCACGCATCCCGCTCGTCCACATACAGCCGGACAGAAGCCGGGCCTTTTAAGGCGTCGTATCCGGCAGTCCTGTCCTTCAGGGCACACAGCATTCCCGTCTCCGGATCAAACTCTGCCCGTAAAAACCGGTTTTCCAGCGTATAGGGATCCGGATTGTCGAGTTCCATGTTCTGATTGAAGCCAAGGGACGGCGTCTCTTTCCTGAGCCTGTATACCGCATAGCCGCAGGAAGGAACCGATGCATGGAAGACGATGCGGCGTCTTCCTCCCAACACCGTGTGGCGGACTTTTGCCGCAGTATGTATTCTCTGATACGGTACCTCATTTCCGAAGGGATCGGACAGCTTAAGCGGACTCTGGCAAAACCATTCCAGTTCCACCTCCACATAATCAGAAAAGTCTTTGCCATGGGGGTTAAACAGGAACAGGGGGTATCCCTCTCCGCTGGTATCCAGGCTGTTCACGATTCTCTGCTTCGCCGTTTCTCTGACTGATGCGGCTTTGGCACATACCGCCGAGAGCTGCATCACCGCTTCCTCCCTCGCCGGCTTAATAGTAGTACCTCCCATGGTATCGTGAAACTCATTGAAATGCAGACCGTTCCACAGGTCTTCTATTTTCCCGGTTTCCTCCGGCCACACTCCCGTCAGCGCGGCCGCCATGGACAGGAATGTGTCTGCGGCCATAAGCCGTCCTTCTGCCAGTCGGTTCAACTGTTTAAACCTCGAATCGTTGGAATAGCACCCCTGATTGATTTTTTCAAACGGTCCCATTTTTACAGGGAGTCTCCAGTCCCTGATATCTTCCAGGAACTCCCCAAAGGAAGCAAAATGCAGCTCTGCACCGTCAAAGTCCTCTATCTGTTCACGGATTGTTTCTATATTTTCAATCGTCGGACCGCCTCCATGATTACCCACGCCGTAGCAGCAGACCATTTTGTCATATTCTTTTGTACGTTCCAGTGTATCATTGATATTTTTCAGGGTCGGTTCCCGGAACCAGGTGGTGTACTCCGCAGGAAGGCATATGGCATTCACGCTGCTTCCGTCCGGACTTTCCCACCGGAAGACCGGGGTATCCAGTCTTGGGCGCATAAACACATAGGAATCCATGCCGCTCTTTTTTAATATCTGCGGAAGGCTGCCGCTGTGACCAAAGCTGTCCACATTGGAGCCGATCCGGCATATTTCCCCAAAGCGGTCTTTTAAATAGCGCTGGCCGTACAGGCCATGGCGGGCAAAGGCTTCGCCGCAGGGAAGGAGACAGTCCGGTTCGATGAACCAGCCTCCCGTTATCTCCCATCTGCCCTCCAGAACCCGCTGTCTGATCTCCTCGAATAAATCAGGCAGAAGTTTTTCAATCCACTGAAAGAATGCTGTGGACGTGGAAGTAAACCTGTAATCCTCAAATTCCCGCATCCGGTCCAGGGCAGACTGAAACGTGGCCTTTACCTCCTGCATTCCTTCCTCCCATTCCCAGAACCATACCGGGTCAATATGGGAATTTCCTATCATATAGAGCTGTTTTTTCTCCATCATGCATCTCCTGCTCACTCACCATATTTTTTCTGCGCCGCCCAAGTCCCCTTCTTCCACAGACTGCTTCACCATCTCAGCCGATCTGCGGATCGCCAGACAGCGGACCTTGCTCAGCCGTTCCAGACCTTTTACCCCTTCTCTCTCCCCCAGCCCGGCTAACGACTGGTACAGAAGAAGCTGAAGCATCTGCATACGCTCCGCCAGCAGGGATACCTGATTCTCTTCCTGCAGCGCAGTCTGAAACTCAGGCAGTTCCGCCAGCCCCTTAAGAAGCGGAATAAACTCCGTACGGCTGCTCCTCCTGGCCGCATAGGCAAAGCATTCCAGATAGGAATACGTCCCCTTTCTGATATCCATGTAATCCCGCTCTTCCTTCTTCAGCACTTCAAACACCAGATAAAATGGTTCCATGGAAAATCCGTCTCCGCCGGACAGCAGATTTAAGTCATACACAAGCTCCGGCATCACTCCATGATCCGGGAGAAGCTGTGCACACATCACAGATCCTTTTCTCACCGGCAGACCGGGCTTTGCCTCATTAATCCTCCGCACAATACTCTGCTGCATATCTTCCATATAATCATTGCATCCATGAAACAGCGCCGCCCGTTTCAGTACCGCCAGCGTTCCCTGGTCCCGCCCATATTCATCCGCTTCCAGCGCCTGTATCCGCTTACGGATACAGGGCAGTACATGTTCGCTCTCACCGCATACAAGCGCCAGCAGCGGACTAATCTTCGTCTCCTCATACGTAAACGGAACGTCAATCCAGTGTGTACGGCTCTCTCCCGTTACCTGTCCTGCATAAAATGCATAATCCGGAATATTCCTGCTGCCACTTTGATACCGGATTTTATCTGGAAGAGTCAGACTGTCCCCCGTCGCCTCCCTGATCCATGCCCGCCTCTGCGGAATGGAAAGTGCTTCTATCAGACAGCCGGATTTCGCCGCCCTGGCTGCAAGCAGTCCCAGGACTGCCCCCTGGTGCATCAGATCCGGCTGCATACGCAGCCCGGGAAAGGCGTTATGGGTAGCAGAGACTGCCTTCCCCGCCACATACAGTCCTTCCAGGCTGTATCCCTCCCGGTGTTTCGGGACCAATGCGCTTAAGGGAATCTGCATGTTTACCTGAGGCGGAAGATATCCGCAGTATACCATGTCTGCATCCAGCTTTCCTTTTGGATCATAGTTGGAAAAGAAGGTGCAGATCCCGTCATCATACGTCCGGAACGTGCATATGTCCCGCAGATCGATCATTTTTTTCCCTGTGATATGGCGGCTCTCACGCATACTCACATAAGCCCCATGATCAAACGTCCCCTCCCCCCGCTCTCTGCCAAGAACGGCAAACCGGGTCATGTCCTCCGGATCAGATGCCATCACCATGGAGGAAAAATTATTCCGGTATCCGGCAGTTCCCGTATACTGGGCCAGAGAAGCCCAGTACGTAAAGCAGTCCCGGCCAGAACCATAGACCGTCTCCGCACCAGAAAAATACGCCAGATCTCCGTCGCCCGTTGCATCGATGATCAGAGAGCCTCTCAGGGTTTTCTTTCCAGCGTGTCCCGCTGTTTTTACGCCGCAGACGCGGGTTCCCTCCTTTACCACATCGTATGCAATCTGTCCGAAGACCACGGATACACCGGCCTCAAGACACAGCTTTAACAGCACGTATCCTCTTATCCCCGCATGGAAATCATCATACTCACTCCACAGCCCCGGTTTTCTGCTGATTCCATACTGCTGTTCCAGCCGGTCCGTCTCCAGATCAATCTCTTCCACATCCCTGTAACGTTTTCCAAACCAGTAAGTACTGACACCCCCTAACGTGGCGGTTCCTCCCAGATCATACTGCGGTTCAATCAGAACCGTCCCGGCGCCGCCCCGGGCGGCATACAGCGCCGCCATGGCCCCGGCTGTGCCGCCTCCCACGACGATCACGTCAAACGGTGCCTCTTTCAGGTTTGAGCAGGATTTTTCCCCTTTTCCCGCCCGGAGAGCAAAACGTCCCAGATTGAGAGCCGGATTTTCCGCCTTTGATCTCCCAAAGGCCAGAAGCAGTTCTCTCCTTCCAGCCAGCAGATTCTCCGCTTCCGTCGCTCTCGGCTTCCAGAGAAACGGCGCCTTCAGAATCCGGTTTTTACCGGTTTTTTCATCGGTTATCCAGGCCGCACAGACCGTCCTTCCCCCTTTATTCGTCTGGCTAAACTTCTCATGATAACGGCACCGGACTCTATACAGTCCCCCCTTGGAGGCAAATCTTACTTCAATTTTCTCCTTCTCCTCAGAAACCGCGTCCATAAAATACAACCCGTAGCAGAATTCTGCTCCCTGCTCGCGGCATAACCGCTCCAGATACTTTTTATATCCATCCGGATGCAGACAGCCGTTCTCCCAGAGAGAATCCGGAAAAAATCCCTGCAGTTCCGGACTGCTTTCATAATCTAAGTAACTGCCTATATCTGCGGCGAGAAAGGTCTCCTCCACAGCCAGCAGCACCCTTTCGCCCCGGCGCGCCAGACAGATTGACCGTTTCACCGCCTCCAGCGTATTACCGGTTATCAGATATCCTGTCTCTCTCCACCGGTCGGGGGACTCCGGCTTCAGAATTTCCTGTCCCAGCTCAAATCCCATCTGTTTTCCTCTCCTGACGACCGGTCAGACGGCCATTGCCATTAAAAGCTAAAATCACGGTCCAGATCCAGCGCCTTCTCACAGCCCTCCCGGTCGAGATACGTAATGGCAAAGGAATGGCTCTTTAATTCCGCCTTCAAATCCGCCCGGCACGGTCCCGCCATCCAGGAAATCCAAAGGCGCTCATCCGGCGTGTTGTGAACTGTCATCTCCCCGTCAAACACGGGATATTCATTTCGAAACTGCATCATCACGCACAGCTGCTTTACGACAGGCTTCTCCGCCAGCCGTTCAATCTCTTCTACAGTATAGTTGTGTCTGCTGATATTCCGGTCATAGTTGGTGCGTTCCATCAGTTCATAATCATTTTCGCCGGCCAGGAGCCCCATGTAGTAGACCTGTGGAATCCCCGGGGTGAAAAACTGAATGGCACGGGACAGAAGATAGCTGTCATCCCGTTCCCCCACAGCCGAATAGTAGGAACAGTTTATCTGATACACCACCTTCTCTCCGCTGCTGTTGCCGCCGCTGTAATCCCATTTAAAATTAGCTCCATACTGTTCGGTCTGGTCAACCACAGCCTGAAGCTCCTCCGGGGAGAGTAAATCCACGACATCCACGGTTCCCAGTCCGTCATGGGTATCCAGCGTCGTCTGTTGATTCCTGGGGCATATGGCAAGCCAGTGTCTGATTCTGGCACTGCTGCCCGAGTAGAGCGTATGAAGCACCATAACCGGCAGAACAAAATCGTAAACTGCATAGCCGTGTTCAGCAATTTTAAGCTGTACGGTATAATGGTCATGAATCTCCGGCAGCATGGGAATCCCTTTCTCATCCAGCACGCGCTGAATCCGGTCCATCATCTCCCAGATCTCCGGTTCCAGGAAAAAACAGGTGGTGCCCACTTTTTTCGTGGCAAAAGCAAAGGCGTCTAAGCGCAGCTGGGAAAGCCCCTGATCCATCAGAAAACGCAGTGTACGTTCCACGTAGTTCCATGCCGATTCACTCCGCAGATCCAGATCCATCTGCTCATCATCAAAGGTACACCAGATCTTTTCTGTGGTTCCATCCCGAAATGCAATTTCTTCGCACGGTGCGCACGGTTTCCTCTTGTTCAGCAGTTCCACCTGTTCTTCCGTCGGTTCCCCGCCCGGCCAGAACTTACGGAAGCGCAGAAACATATCCGCGTATTCCGACTCATCATGCTTCTCAATAAAATCCAGGAATTCCGGACTTCTTCTGGACAGATGGTTAATCATAAAGTCAAACATCAATTCGTAATCCTCTGCAATTTCCCTTATGTCCTCCCAGGTTCCAAAGGCTTCATCCACCTCCCGGTAATTGATCGGCGCAAAGCCCCGGTCCCCGGATGACGGAAAAAAGGGCAGAATATGGATCGAATGAATCTCCCTTCTGAAATACCGGTCAATAACCCCTTTCATCTCTTTTAAATTCTTTCCAAAGCTGTCGGCATATGTAATCAGCATAATCTTATTTTTCATCGTTTTCTTCCCTTATCTGTAAAAATCATCGTAGGCTTTCATCCCTACAGAAACAGCCGCATAGTCCCCTATCATCTCTCCCAGAGTGGCCGGTACAATCTTACAGGCTTTTCCCGACGCAGCCAGGGCTTCTCTTGCAATGACCGCCTGCATTCCCGGCTCCAGAGCCTCCCTCTGCCTGGCGTATATACTGCCAAGCACGATCATATCCGGATTTAAAATATCGATCAGGATGGAAAGACCTCTTCCCAGATACTCCGCCACGATATCAAAGATCTCCCTTGCCGTGGCATCGCCTTCCTCCAGTGCCCGGCCAATTTCCTTACAGTCTACCTGCGGCAGCATATCCATCGACTTGCAGAAGGAGGGAACAACACCTTTTTCCAGGGCTTCCTGTGCCTTCATCCTTCCTAAATTGGCGATCCCTCCTCCGCTGCAGAAGCCCTCAAAGGAGCCGTTTTTTCCATAGCCATAAGGCCCATCCTTTTCCAGGCGGATATGTCCTACCTCTCCCGCCATACAGGTGGCTCCCTGATACAGCTGGCCGTTTAAGATCATGCCGGCACCCATCCCGGTTCCGAAGGTTAAGAACACCATATTTTTCGTCCCTTTCCCCGCGCCAAGCCTCCATTCCGCCAGAGCACACGCATCCGCATCGTTCTGCAGCATAACCGGCACACGGAATGCATTGCGCAAAGGTGTGAAAATATCCGCATTATCCCATTCCGGCAAATTGGGAGGCGCCATGATGATTCCTTTTTCCGCATCCAGCGGTCCGCCGCACGAAATACCGATCGAGCAGAGCCGCCAGTCCGGACTGGCTTTTAACTGAGTCTGGATAATCTCGATATACTCATGAAAAGCCGAGTGATAATCCGCCGTCCTTGTAGGCCTTTTTACCTTATCCAGGATCTCAATTCCCCCATCCGCATAACGGGCAAAGGAGACGGCGCTCTTCGTTCCTCCAATATCTATTCCTGCAATTATCTGCATTCTGCTCCCCCTTCAATGACCGCCTGGCGGACGTACAGCGCCGCGCCGGACGCCGCTTCTTCCTCCCTGTCCGTAAATACAACGGGCAGACCAAATACTTTTTCCACATCTTCCCTCAGAAGCCTGTTTTTGCGGATCCCATTGCCGGACGCCACAATCTGTGTCTTCCCAGCACATGCCTTTTCCGGGAATGCGCTGTACAGGGCGAACAGCTCGCGGGCCATGCCCGTGGTAAAGCTGCGGATTAAGTCTTTGGGATGAAAATTCCCGGAGTTTAATCCGTAGATTCCCGCTTCCGGTTCCCGGTCCGTCTCTTCCCTGCTTCCGTAAAGGCTGGGGACCGCACGCAGCTCAGTCTCCTGTTCCTCCATCGCCAGGCGCTCCATGGTTTCATAGGCGTTCACCTTCTGCCCTGCAAATTCCTCGCATACCTCCTCGAAAAACGCAGCCAGGCGCTCATACACCTTTCCCCCGTTTAAGGAGGCGCCTACATATAAATAACCATGATCAATCCAGGGGCGGATATCAGTTCCTGCCGCCGGATCCCATTCGCCGCTGTAAACCGACACCTGGGAACCGGTACCCACATTGATGCTGACGCTGTGTTCCTTGTCTTTGACAGCCCCCAGAAAACTGGCCTGATTATCTCCCACCGCGCAGAAAACCGGTATCGCTTCCGGTTCAGCGGTTCCCCCGGCCAGCAGAACCGCCGTCTGCTCCATTACCATGGTTCCGACAGCCTGGCCTTCCTCCCGGGCGACAGCCGGATAGCAGGAAATATCCACACCCGCAGCCGCAAGTTTATCGAGTTCAAACCGTCCCTCCGCCATGTGATATCCTCCAAAGCTGGCAGCCATCGTCTTATGAACAACTGCCTTACGGCTTCCGGTCAAACGCATGGCCACATAATCGCCAATCCCGACAAATGCCACTGCCTCATCCGGAATCTGCTGATTCTCCTGAAGGTAAAAATGGGTGACACTCCCGTAACCCGTATAAAACGGCAGTCCCGTCTCCTTCACAAGATAACGTGCATAGGTGAGGCCATCCCGGTATCTCTGGTTCCCGTCCTCATTTTTCCAGGTGTAAAGCGGGGATACCGCCCTCCCTGTCCTGTCTGTATACAAAATACCATGCATCTGGCTGGAAATCCCCACTCCGGCCGGCTTCCTGATGTTCCTCGCTTCATGTTCTCCGGCCCACGCCTTAAATTCCATCAGCAATTCTTTGAGCAATTCCTTCGCCAGCGATACGATTCTGTCCGGATCCTGGAGATAGCTCCCCGTATTGATAAAGGAATTGGGCGTACTTAAACTCTTGATTATTTTATCTTCTGTCAGGTCATAGAGGACCGCGCAGATCGAAGTAGTCCCAATATCGATTCCCAAAGATATCATCGCACAACCTCACCTTTCCCTGTATTGTTCAGTCATAATCCGCCGGACTGCCACTCAATCTCCACCAGGCAGTCCGGTTTTTCACAGTAAACGCTCCAGAGCATGCCGCCATGACATACTGCTTCGTGATCCCTGCCGTCTATCCACACCCGGACCGGCGGCCGATCCGCCGCAATTCCAAGCGTACCGGCTTCCAGAACGAGCGCCGCCACGCGGTTCTCCTCCTCATGCAGAATCCGCAGGCAGCCACAGGAAATGTACTTTTCCAGAATGCCGATCAGCCTGCCCCGGCCTTTATCCGGAATGAGCAAAAACAGTTCTGCCCCGCCTTCCGGGAGTGAAAAATTGATTCCGGACTCTCCCAGTCTGCATACAGTTCCCGCTTGATAAGCGTACACCAGCCAGTTTCGTCCCGAAAGTTCCGGGATATCAGACATTTCAAGTTTTCCCAGGCAGATATCGTCTTTTTCACAGATATGGAACGCACCAATCACATAGTTTTCTCCGTACCGGTTAAATATCTTAAGCGGGCGCAGCGTGTCCGCCGGATTATCAAACAGGCAGTCCGTCGTAGGCATCCCCACCTCCCTGCATCGGATAACCAGGCCCGTCTCTGTGATAAGCGGCCGGATAAAGCCGGGATTTGTCTCCCCCACACGATCGCTCACATAGACCGGCCCTCCGCTCACCGCGCGGAGAATGGAGTTCTGCCAGTTTTCCTCGTGACTGCTGAAGAACATATCCCAGTCACCCCAGTAAAACTGTCCCTGAAGAAGTGAATTATAGCTGTTTTGTACCGCATGCTCTTTAAACCCGTGAGGCACTTGAGGAACAAAGTCATCGCTGCTTCTTGCAACGGCACTGCTGGGACGGTTCCACATATCCTCACCGGCCATTCCCATGCAGTTAATAATACAATTATCAAAATACAGAGCTGCCGACGCATTCAGCCCCTTCTGAATTCCGCAGGAGGCGTGTCCATAAGTCTCCATCCCTCCGTAAGCCAGCGAAACCGCGCTCTGACCGTCAACCTTCACAAAATCGATGCCGCAGCAGTTTTTTAAATATTTATGCCATGTTTCAAAAAAGGTAAATGCCTTTCCGGCCTCCGGATCCGGAAGTATCCGGCCATCCGGTAAAACTCTGGTTCCCGCTTTCAGCGTTTCAGCCGCCGGCGATTCGCCGGCCAGGCCGTTCCAGTAGCCCATGACGGCATGCCAGACTCCCACACTGTCCACGTTCCATGTTTCCTTCAGTTCCTTTACACAGCCTTTCAGCCCCTTCGGGAAACGCTCTCTGTCTGCATCCAGTCCGATCAGCACCTTTTTGTCGTAATCTGCATCAAGCCATCCATCGTCCAGCAGCACCCATTTCACCGGCAGCTGTTTCGCCCGGAACTCCTTCATCTTTTCCATCACGCCCTCATGGGAAACCCTGTGATAAAAGGCATCCCAGGTGCACCAGCCAAAGAACTCCAGTTTTTCAGGGAATTTTCTGTTTTTCCGAAGCATGGAGCTCCGTCCCAGCCTGCCAAGAGCTGCTTGAACCGCCCTCTCACAACAGAGATACGGATCACTCCCTCCGGCGATCGCCAGACTCAAATCTTCCATACGGTTTCGGTTTCCCGCATTCGACGCCATGCGGACCGCCAGACGATTCTCAGCACCTGAACGATTTACTCTATCTGTTTCCAGACTGCACCGGTTCAATTGGTACCGGTCCATACTGCACATATCCGTCCGATTATCTTCTCCACATACGGAAAGCACAGCAAAATACGTCGCTCCACTCTGAAACAGCAGGAGCTGTGTCCTGTCCGGAAGCTCTTTTATGTCCGAAAAAAAGCGGGTCTGACCCACCAGTCCTTATGCTGATAGACGGCAAGGAAACGCTCCGTCTCCGGAATATCCAGGTGGTAAACGATGCCCTCCCGGGAATCAAAATATGCCTGCGGTCCAAAGCAGGGCTCCCGCGCCTCCTTTTCCGCCCGTACCGTAATGAGTACCGTGTCTTCCGATACCGATCCCTGCAGTTCTCCCGCTGTCCCTTCCTCCGGAGAAAGAGACAGCAGAAAAACCACTCTGTCATCCCAAATCAATTCTATCTGATCACACTGAGTTATTTTTCTGCTGCTAAACATAGAACCCCTTTTTCGTCCTTTTTTCTTTTTTAATGAAACACTTCGTTCACAAACTGATTGAAGAAGTGATCCGTCACAATCTCACCCGCGCCAATGACACCCGCATTTTCCCCTAATACGGATACCGCCATGTAGTTTTCCTTTGCTCCCTTCACTTTTCTCTGATTCGCCACGTCCTGGACAATATTAAAATACATGGGATATTTCTGTATCAAAATTCCGCCCAGTATAATCATCTCCGGATCAAAGGTATTAATCAGATTGCTGACCGCCACACCCACGTAGAAGGCAGAACGGTTTAAGATAGAGATGGTGAGCAGATCCTTTTTGTCCGTCATCTCAAATACATCCTCTATCGTCAGCGCGTTCCTCTTATGGTAAAGCGGGTGATCCTTCTGATTCTCGAGCTGCTCTCCCAACATCCGGAGTACTGCAATACCGGAGCTCATGGCCTCTAAGCACCCCCGATTTCCACAATTGCAGAGTGGACCATTGATGTCAATCGTGATATGTCCGAATTCACCGGCGATACAGTTGGCACCTACATTCAGCTTTCCATCGATAATCAAGCCGCTGCCGATTCCCATGTCCACTTCCACATACGCCAGGTTGGAGCAATCCCTGTTATTTCTGTACCAGTACTCGGCAAATGCAATTACATTCGTATCCTTATTTAAAAAAACAGGAAAACCGGTTCTCCCCTCCAGAGTTTCCTTCAGCGGAAGATAGTCCAGCATCGGCATATTGGGCGGAGTCAGGATCACGCCGCTTTCACAGTCCAGAGGCCCCGGGGCGCCTACCCCGATTCCCAGAATATCTTCCCGCTTCACACCGGACTTTTCTATTACCAGCTCCACGGCCTCTGCCAGCATGGTCACAAAATCATTCTGATTCTCAAATTCCTTATCCATGGAATACCGCTCAATGGCCAGAATCTGTCCCCGCAGATTCAGGAGGGCAATGCCGGTAATAAATTTATTGATATGGATGCCTATGGTATAGCGGTAATTCTCATTAATTACATAGGAAACTGCTTTTCTGCCCATGCCACCCGATTCCATCTGTCCGTCACGGATCAGATTCAGCTCCTGGAGTTCTGCCAGGATCTTCTTGATCGCCATAAATGTCAGGCCGGTGACGCTGGCAAGGCCCGCCTTTGTCGCCGTGCCGTTTCTTCTGATATACCCCAGCACTGTTCTTCTGTTAAAATTCTTGAGCTGTACCTGATTATTCTGGTCTGCCATATTTCTTCCTTTTCCCTTTTCATTTGTCTGAATTTCATATTACCATTATACTTCAGGCCAAACGATATTTCAATTCGCCAAAGGTTCCAAAGACGGTGAGCAGCGTCAGTCAACTATCCTTTTACCGCTCCGCCGATATTCATGCCATCCGTAAAGTACTTCTGCAGGCACATGAAAACAACGATAATCGGAAGCAAAACAATACAGGAGGCCGCCATTAAGTAGTTCCACTGGGTATTGGACTGGCTCACGAATATCTTAAGCCCCAGCTGCAAGGTAAAGGTCTTCGTATCCATCAGATACAACAGTGGCTTTAAAAAGTCGTTCCAGCTCCAGTTGAAGGAAAGTACCACCACTGTCATAATCGCAGGCTTGGCCATGGGAAGCATAATACTCCTCCAGATCCGGAAATGGGAGGCTCCGTCGATCTGTGCCGATTCGATCACCGAGTTGGGAATCCCCGCATAAAACTGCCGCAGCATAAAGATAAAGTACGCCGATCCCATAAACTGCGGCACAATCAGCGGCAGATATGTACCAACCCAGCCAATTTTTGCATACAGGACGTACTGTGGGATCATCGTCACAAATTCCGGGATCATCATGGTCGCCAATATAATGGAGAACATAATATTTCTGCCCGGAAAGCGTATCTTTGCAAATCCGTAGGCCACCAGGGAATTGGCAAGGACACCTCCGAGAATGGCAAATGCCGCTACAAATACGGAGTTTAAAAACCACCGGCTGAATTCCGCGCTTGCCCAGGCGTCCTTAAAATTACTCCAGATCGGTTCGTGGGGATACCACGTAATCGGATACGTAAATATCTCGTCCATGCTTTTTAAAGCGGTGGATATCATAAACCACAGCGGCATAATCACAGTCAGGGATGCAGCAGCCAGAAGAATAAAACAGATCACATTTACAATTGCCTTTTTTCTGCGCCTGCTGGACAGTCCGCCTCTTTTTACTGTTTTCGTATCAGCAGCCATTACGTCTCACCTTCTTCCGTATGTACCCAGTATTTTGATGCGACCAGATTGATCACGGTTATTGTCATAACGATCAGGAGCAAAAACCATGCCATTGCAGACGCATATCCCATGTCGTAATGGGTAAATGCCTCCTGATAAATATGCAGGTTGTAGAACAGAAGGGATCCTGCCGGATCTCCCTTTCCGTTCTTGCTCATGACCAGCGCCTCCTGAAATACCTGAAATGCCCCCGTCATATTGGTAATGATATCAAAAAAGATAATAGGGGAAATCTGCGGAAGCGTGATCTTCCGGAATTTCTGTAAAAATGAGGCTCCATCGATATCAGCCGCCTCATACAAATCTTTAGAGACCGAATTCATGGAAGATAAGTATAGCAGCATACTGGTTCCCAGCGCCCATACCCGCATCATAACCAGAGACGGCTTCGTCCAGGCCGGATCTGAGAGCCAGGAGGGGCCTTCGATTCCCACCAGCCGCAGCACAGAGTTGATCAATCCGCTCTGAGGTGCCAGAAGCTGCATCCAGAGCTGATATACCGCCACACCGGAAAGTACGGTCGGCAGGTAAAACAGCATCCGGAACAGTGGCGTCCCCTTCACCTTCTGATTCAGCAGTGTCGCAAGAAAAATCGCACAGATACAGGAGCTCGGCACTGCCAGCGCCACATAGTAAAGTGTGTTGCCTAATGACTTCCAGAATACAGGATCCTTAGTGAACATCCTGATGTAATTGGAAAGTCCGATAAAATCCATCCTGGAAGTCATGTTATAATTTGTAAATGATGCATACAGCGAAAAAAGCAATGGTCCTCCTGTCAGACAGAGGAAGCCGATCAGCCACGGGCTGATAAACAGCCAGCCCGCACGCGCCTCTCTGCTTTCACGCTTCGTCATGGTGTGTTTCATCTTTGTCATTTGACACCCCCTGTGTCTCAGCCTTCCATATGACAGGAAGTACCCATCTTCAGTATCTTACTTATCTGTCACCAGTTCTCATTTCCCGACGTATCCGCTATTTATTGTCTGAAACCAGCTGTTCAACCTGGGCCTGAGCCTCGTCAAGTGCCTCCTGCGGCGTCTTGCTGCCAAGAATGATTTCATCCAGATACGGAAGCACAATATCAGATGCGCCCGGCGCAGTCAGTCTGTCCTGAGTGACAACTGTAGTAGGCATTGCCTCCAGTGCCATCTTAAATACAGGAATTTCCATCAGAGACGGATCCTGGGACGCTTCAATATTTGCCACGGTATCGTAAACCTGGGATGCCCAGTATATCTGGGATTCCTTACTGGTGATGAATTTAACAAATTCCCAGGAACCCTCTGTATCCTTGGCTCCGTAAGGGATCTCAACAGAGAAACCGCCGCCCCAGGAGTAATGCTCACCGCCATCTTCCAGGGACGGAAGCAGTGCCACGCCGTAATTCTTATCCGGTGCGTAATCACGTACCTTTGTAAACTCGGTCGGTGTATTCACCCACATAGCTACCTTACCGGCCACAAAAGGATTCGTCATGCCATTGCCAAATTCAGCAGAGAAGCTGTCCAGCTCTTTCTTACCATAATACTGGTAAAAGTCATTGTAAATATTCTCAAACATCTTTACCTTTTCAGGCGTGTTTACGTACACATTACCATCTGCATCTGTATAATCTTTCCCGTCAGCAGTGAAGGCCCATGCGTTCCACTCCAGGGTCCCCGGGAAAAATCCAAGGCGTTCATAGGAGCCGTTATCCTTTTTCATATCCAGCTTTCTGGCATACTCCACAAGCTGCGCCCATGTTTCCGGCGGCGCCTCCGGATCCAGTCCCGCCTCCGCGAAAGCGTCCTTATCATAGTAAAGAATTCTTGTATCCGTTACGTAGGGCAGTCCATATGCATGCCCCTCATACATCATGGCATCCATCAACTGAGGATAAAACTGATCCGTAAATCCATCGCCCTCTTTCGCAATCAGATCTGTTAAATCTGTCGCCTGCTTCGCTTCCGCCCTGTGAGTGACGGTACGGATATCCTGAATAATCACATCAGGAGGATTTCCCGCTGCGGTAGCTGCCAGCGCTTTTGTCCATACATCCCCCCATGGATAGTTGACATGCACTACTTCATATTGATCCTGAGATTCGTTAAAATTCTGGCAGAGCTGCTCGATGACGTATTTGTACTGACCATCTCCCCACCAGTCCCATATTTCCAGTTTAACGCGATCCCCCGAGGCCTCTTTTGCCGTGCCTTCCTCTTTTGTCCCCTCCGCCTGAACCGTTGTATCTGCAGCACCCTTTGTGTCCGCGTTCTCAGCCGGCTGGCTCTTGCATGCAGTCAGACTCATAATCCCAAGTGCTGTGGCGATTGATAATCCGATCAGTTTTTTCCTCATGCCTTTCTCCTCCATTAAATTAAGTTTAATTTTCACTTGTCAGAAGTTTCAATACTCTTCCTGTTTCTTAATATACGCCACTTTATCAGCATTGTCAAGAGCATTTATTAAATTAAGTTTAATATCTTTCTTTTCAATGTTTTCAACAAAACAGACAAAGTTTTTTTGTAATAATCGCCTAATACAATACTATTCACTATTATATTGCAGTTTTTTATTGTAAATGGTAACTGCACTTTGTTTTTATATTTTTAACAAGTTATATTTTATTTAATCTCTTTCTTTATCACAAAAGCAATCTGTCTAAAGACAGCAGCCTTTGCATAAAGCCGTAACCCGAAACGTACTGCCCGGCCTTTGCACCAGAAGAGATTAAAATAAGATTAATAAGTCATCAGAATACATCAAGTGTCAGGAAGCCAAACAAGAAACCGTACCAGTTACCATTCACAGTTGTTACTGTATTGGGATTTTTTTAGAAATTACTTGAATTTTAAGAAGGTATTGTTTATAATAGAAATATAAAAGAAAGCACCCACTCCAAAAGTGGAGGCTCCCAAGATGATTAGTTACATGTCCTTAATGGACACCGCTCACCCTGTGTGCTGACAGGGTGGGCTTTTTATTTACGCTTATTTCTCTTATCGAGAAAGGCGATTAACGCTACAATCCAGCAGCCAAAAGACATTAATAAGGTTAATATCCCTATGAATATCGTAATAATCTCGTATGCTGTCATGGGCGCACCTCCTTCCTATGTATTCCGGCGAACCGGTTATAAGGCCGGGAGGTTTCCACTCCTGTCGTGAGTGCTTTTCACTTATCATTTTAGTACAAAAACATATTTTTTGCAATCTATAAATTACAAGTCCAGAATGCCACATCACATTTTCCGTTTTATCTCTCCTCAAAAAAGCCGCCGTCCCATCTGAATCCCTCATCCGGTACGGCAGCTCCTCTATTAACAGATACAGACTATTTCAGTTCCTCCAGGGCATCGGTAATCAGCTTATCCATATCTTCTGCATACTGATCCACCGTCAGCTGGCCTGCCAGCACTTCAATCAGTTTATCTCTCAAATCGTTCTGAATCGCACCGGTAAATGCCTGATAGCCCCACTCAGCTCCCGGCTGCGGCCCGGTAGCTGCCAATTCCTGTGAAAAGATGGTAAAGAAGTCTTTTCCATACTCATAATCCAGGCTCTCGTTCCCTTTCACCTGAGACAAATAACTGTTCTCCACACAGTACTGGGCATTGTTCTCAGCCTTTGAGATCCATTCGATGAAATCCGCCGCTTCCTTTTCCACGCCGGTGTTCTGGAAAGCCGCCAGATATTTGCCACCCGGCACGGAGGAGCGCATGGCTTCCTTCGGCAGGTAGGTAACTCCCCAGTCGAAGTCCGTAATCTCTTCCTTGTAGTTTGCAATCATCCAGCTTCCCGCAAAGTGCATGGCAACCTGGCCGGTACGGAACATGTTATTCGGGTTTTCCGATCCCAGCCATACCGATGTCGGAATAATTCCCTCGTCATGCAGCTCCTTGAAGAAGCTTACCGCGCGTTTTGTCTCATCTGTATTGAAATTGGAAGCTGTCAAATCACTGTTTAACAGACTGCCTCCCGCCTCATACAGAAGCGTTGTAAAACGCTGTGGAGATTTGTCATAGACCAGTCCATACTTACAGTCGCTTTTTTCCATAACGGTCTTCATAGCTTCCTTCCACTCGTCCCAGGTCCAGATCTCATCCTCTGACTGCGGCACAGCCACGCCTGCCTTTTCGAACGCCGTCTTGTTATAGATCAATCCATTGGCTGTCACATCCATGGGAGCCGCCAGAATTTTTCCGTCAAACACAAACTTTAAGCCCTCACCAAAGCTGTTCTGAAACGCATCCTTATCCGATACATACTCGCCCAAATCCACAAGCTGATTCTGGAACGGCCCGATATTCGTAAGCCTGGCCAATGCCGGGGCTTCCTTACCGTTGATCATGTTCTTAATCTTGTTTTCGAGATCCGCATATGGAACTTCAATCAGCTCGATCTTGACAGACGGATTCTCCTCCATGTACTTATCGGCCAGTTTCATGAAGGATTCCCCCTCTTTTCCATCACTGAACCAGACGACATCTAACGTCTTCACTTCATTTTCGGCCTTCTTGCCCCCGCCGGAACAGCCGGTAAGCGTCCCCAATACCATAGCCCCTGCCAGCAGAACTGATAACCATTTCTTCATAAGATCCTCTCCTTTACTCTTAATACTTACATTTTATCAGTTATTTTGCACAATTAATCGCAGATAAATCATCAAAAATCATACATTATTGTTCTTTTTATTCTGCGCATACTTTTTCGGTGTGATTCCTGTATTCTTTTTAAATACCGATATAAAATGGCTGTCACTGTTGTAGGACAGCTTGAGCGCCACATCGGTGACTGAGGTTCCTTTCTTCAAAAGCGCTTTCGCGGCAATGATCTTCTGATTCGTCACATACTGCAGAACCGTAAACCCTGTTTCCTTTTTAAAATAGTGGCTCAAATAATATCGGTTCATATAAAATTTCCCCGCAATCTCATCCAGATCCAGTTTCTCCTCCACATGGGCGGTAATATATTTTTTTATCTGCTCTACCCGCTCCCGATACAGAATCGGATCCCGGAATTTCCCGTCCTCCTCCTTCCATTTCTGCTCCTCAGAATCTGCTGCAGTGTGCTTCTCCTTCATAAAAAATTTATACATCTCGTTAATTGCGGTAATCAGCTCTAAAATGGAAAGGCGGATCTTTACGGATGCCTCCTCGCTGCTGCCGCTTCCTATATTCGTTTCGATTTTGGCCAGCAGCCGTTCCACCCGCTTCAGATTCTCTCCCTCCAGATACAGTCTGTGGACAAAGTCATCTCCCCTGTTCTCGAAAAACATGGTAAAATCATAGCCGAACGCCTTTGTCATCGGTTCCAGCAGTTCCGGCTCAAACATCAGAACATAGCGGTTGTACTCTTTTCCCTCCGCCCCGCTGGTACGGTGGTATTCCCTGTTATTGATAAAAAACAGATCACCTTTCATTACATGGTAGACGCGATCACCGATTTCCAGCAGCGCACCGTCATTTAAGAACAGAATAATCTCATATTGGTTGTGAAAATGAAAGCCCTGCATCGCCCAGTTCTGTGTACTGCCATGAAAATAATACAGAGATTCAAATTCTTCAAAAAATACGCGTTCCTTCATCTTCACAACCTCCTGTAGTCAGCTTCTCCGCAGCAGACGGGCACACCGCCTCCGCAGGAATTAATGCCAGTAATCTGTCATAGCCTCAGAAAGAGCCAGAATCATCAGCGCCTGCCCATATGTCATGGGACAGCAGGGAATGGTATTGTAAAACTCCTTGTCAAGTCCAATCGGAGTTCCGTAAGACACATTCTCCACCGTTCCGTCTTCACTGATGTTGTCTAACAGCCCTTTCATGGCCTTTTCGATGAGTTCCTCATACTCCTCCCCGTTCAGGATTCCAAGCCTCACCCCCTGCATAATTCCCCTTAAAAATGCCGCGCTTGCAGAGAGCTCTAAATAGGTGTCCGGATCATCGATAACCGTATGCCACAGTCCTGTTTCCGGGTCTGCATACCGTTTCAGCGCCTTCACCTGATTTTCGTATACTGTGAGGAAATGGCGCTTCAGACCGTCTTCCATGGGAATCTCCTGAATCAGCTCCATGGCCACAATCGTATACCAGCAATTCCCGCGTCCCCAGAGAATTCCGCCGTAATTGTCATTCCGTTCAAAATTAAAGCCATGGTAAAACAGCCCTTCATTCTTATTCAGAAGGTATTTGATATGGCATAACACCTGATACGTTGCTTCCTCGATATAATCCTGTCGATTTAAAAGTTTGCCGGCCCTGGCCAAAAACAGCACTGCCATAAACAGTGTGTCAATGAGGATCTCCGAATCGTTGGGGCTGCCGGTAATCATATGCTGAAAACAGCCGTCACCGGTCCGGATCAGCCCCTTTTCCTCCATTATCCAATCCGCCCATTCTTTGATAAAGGAGAGATAGGACTCTTTCTTTGTAATTTCATACAGATAGGTGAGTGTCAGCATGGGAGAAGTTGTATTCACATTTTTTTCAACGATCCCCTCTTCCATGCGCCTGTCATACCATTCTGTCAGGAATGTGAGCACTTCCTGCTTCCGGCTCATTTCATAATACCGGTAGAGGCCGAAGAGCCCCACCCCCTGAGGCCATTCCCAGCAGTTGATATCAATTAAGCTGACAGGGTATTTTTCCTTCATGCCATTATTCTTCAGCACCATCATCTTGTCAGACACAAGATTCAGCGTCTTTTCAATCATCTGTTTCTCAACCACGATCCCATTCCTCCAGATTTAATTTCCCTTCCACATTCAGCGGGTAATCATAGACCGGTACTCCATTCACTTTCAGAAGGAAGTCCGGACCGGTTAAAAATTCCGTTCCTTTCTCATCCTTCACCATAGTCTCTTCCCCGTCCGTCCTTATTTCTATTTTCTTAAATGCTGCAAGCAGCGCAGCCAAATCCCCGTACTCGTCCATTCGTCCCACGCGGATAATCCACACATTATCGCGTCCCTGACTGATAAATTCCCTGAAACGGTTCGGCCCTTCCTTCTGCATGCTCAGCCCCTTCATCGCCTTCACCGCGATGTAAGCGCCGTCCTTTTCCAGAGCAATCACACCGTCTTCCCCAAGATAGCGGGTAAATGCGGATATCGGGATATACGCATGGGTGTAATCGATTCGCTCCTCTTCGCCAATCCGGTACCGGAGAATTGCCGTATTGCGGTACTGCACCGCCAGAGGTAAAATCCCATTTCCGGCCCAGAAATTAGGACGCCCGCTTCCGTACGGAAAAGATTCTCCCGGATGGTTGACAAACACCTGCGCCAGTTCATCAATCACCGCCTGCACAATGTGTTCCTGATATCCCTTCTGAAACGGTTTGAATCCTGCCGCGGTCGAAAGCAGAGCATACGCATTCTTATACAGATAGAGATTGACATGCTTCTCAAATCCCTGCGTATTCATAAAGTAAAGTTCCTGATTCTCTTTTAAAGCCCCATAAGCCCGATATTCCTCCGGCGCCGCGTAATCTCCGAGAGCCAAAGGAATGCAGCCGTTGCAGGCCCTGTTTAAATATCCGTCTCCATAGGCCAGATAGAGAAGGGACGTCGTACCCGCATTGTAATTTCCTTTCATCTCCTTTTCATAAGAACGGCCGAAGCTGGTCATTACGGCCCCTTTATGTGCATTTACTCTGAGCGAGTAGAAGATCATGTCCAGTGCCCTCTTCGCCTTCTGGTGGAACTCGCTTCCAGGCTCCGTCAGATTATAGAGTGTCCCCAGCCCCAGCACATCCACGGGAATATAGGCATTGGAATTCCATTCGGTAATAAACTCCTCGAAAAAGCCTTCAAACCATTCCCGAAGCAGTTCCTCTCCCCTGGCGCTTACAACTCTCCCTGTTTTCCCGCTGCAGGTAAAAATCCTGTCCGGCAGGAAACTTCCCGCCAGATACTGGCAGCAGTGGAATAAAAGCGCGTGATTTTCGCTGAAAAACCACATCACGTCGTCTCCCGGCTCATCGATCCAGTACCGGAAGCCGCACATGGTTTTTTCCAGCTCCTCCCGCATTTTCTCCGACAAGCGTTCCTGAAAAGTGCGGTAAATGTACAACATAATAATAAAATGAAAATCGGAACAGTCCTTTCTCGCCCACACACCTGGAAGTTCTTCCAAAAGAATCCTCTCCGCCGCTTCCGTGTCGCCGTCCAGCGTTAAGAGTGCCGCAGCCTTGTATGTATTTTCCGGCGCATACTCCACAATCACACGCAGGATATGGCGTTTTCTCTCCTCCAGATCCGGTTCATGATATTCTAAAAATTCCTTTCTCACCAATTGATTTCCTATTTTTCGTTTTAAGGAAATACCCTGATGATCCACGCACTCCGTAAAGTAGCAGTACCCCGGCGGAAGTTCATCCGAATGGAAAAGCTCCAGAGCCTTCTGGTCCGGCCCCATTTCATACTGGAAAGTACGGATCAGACTTTCCTGTCCCTCCATCTTCTCAATAAATTCTCCTGGAGCAACCGCTACCGTAACAGACAGCGGATCAGAAAACGGATTGGTAATATTTAATTTTACCATCTCACTGATATACGCCTCTTTATCAAAATACATCTGTTCCAGCATATTCTCCAGCTGCCCCACGACAGACGGATCCACCTCATCCCGCACCGGTACCAGCATCGTAAGCGCTGCGTCTCCCAGCCGCTTCATACGGAAATAATAGTCGGTATCCCGCTCCGCCAGATCATCGAGACAGACCAGAAGCCTGTTTCTTCCAGCCTTAAGCGGCAGAACTATGGTTGTCCTCTTTACCATATTTCTTGTAAACGGGGTAAAGTCCGCGACAAATGTTCCGTTTACCCATACCGCAGCTCCGCCGCAGGTCTCCAGTTCGAATTCCACATCACCGTCTGCTTCCGCTTCCAAAAGAACGTAACTGTACATACGCAGCCAGGTCGGCCTGTAATAGAAACCCGAGGCATCCACGCCGGTATTGCCGAATGGGAAATAGGGTACCAGCGGAAGGGTCTGTCCGAAGACTTCCACCTTTTTCCCGTCAGCTGCTCCGTCAAGTTCCAGATAATCAGGCTTTTTCTCCTGTCTCCTTCTGACAAACTCTTTTCTGCACGGATTTTCATGAATTGCAAAGCCCTTTTTCAGCCATTCATTGACTCGGCCGTACAGCGTCGCCTTATCAAACTGCTGGAGTTCCGTAAAGACCCCGGCAGTCAGAAAGCGGTTGACATACCCTTCCGCAAACAGCGGATATTCCAAATACTTCATAGCATCCCCTCCTCTTATTCTTTTACCCCTCCGGCAGTCATGCCGCCGATGATATATTTTTGAAGCGTAACAAACACAACAATGACTGGTATCATGGAAATTACAGACATGGCCAGAAGGCTGTTCCAGTCCACAGAGTACTCACCCGAGTAGTTGGCCAGAGCCAGCTGTATGGTATAGCGCTCCTTTCCGTTGATGACCAGCTTCGGCCACAGATAATCGTTCCATCTCCACATAAAGGAAAAGATACAGAGAACCGATATGACCGGCTTCGCCATGGGAAGCATGATTTTCAAGAGAATATTTAACTCCGATGCACCGTCAATTCTGGCCGCCTCCATATACGCATCCGGAATTCCCACATAATACTGGCGGACCAGAAATACCGCAGTCGGGGAAGCGACTGCCGGAATAATAAGCCCCCACAAGTTATTGTATAAATGAGTCGCCACAATCACCTTGAAAATGGGTATCATAATAACTTCCAGCGGTACCATCAGCGTTGCCAGGACAATGCCAAACAGAATCTTATCTCCCTTGAAATGGTACTTGGCAAAGGCGTATCCACTCATCACGTTGACTACAATCGTCAGAAATGTGGCTACAAGGCTGACAAATACCGTATTGAAGAAGTAAACGCCAAAATGGCCTTCTGCCATGGCCTTTGTGTAGTTATCCAGAGAGGGATTCTTCCCTAAAAGGCTGGGCGGCCAGGAAAACAGTTCACCGACGCTCTTAAAGGAAGAACAGATCACCCAAATGACCGGCATCAGAAACAAAAAGGTCAAAAGAAGCAGAAGTATCCATTTAAGTCCTGCTGCACAGATTTTCTTTGTCTTAGTCTGCATCCTGCTCACCTCCCTGATTCAGTTTAAACTGAATCACTGTAAACAGCGCCAGTATCACGAACAGCGCCATGGTCATCGCACTGGCATACCCCATCTTGTTCTTCTCGAATCCGGTCTCCTGAATCATCTGCACCATGAATTTCGTGGCCCCCGCCGGACCGCCCTGGGTCAGGGAATACACGAGGGGATACGTCTTGATAATCGATACCGTAGATAAAACCAGTACCAGAAGACTGGTCGGTTTCAGAAGAGGAAGCGTAATAAACTTAAACTGCTGCCACGCACCCGCTCCGTCAATTCTGGCCGCCTCGTAATACGTCTCGGAGATCGCCTTGATCCCTGACACAAACATAACCATGTAGTATCCCGCCATACTCCAGACAGTTACAAAGATCACTACTCCCATGGCATTGTTCGGATCAGTCAGCCATTTGACCGGCGTTTTATCCATCGCGGTCAGTAAGTAATTCACCAGTCCAAAATCCTCACCCAGCAAGAAGCGCCACGTAAGCCCGACGATAATCGTGGAAATCATGGTCGGCCAGTAAAACACCGCCCGGAAGAAATTGCTCCCGCGAATCCCTCCGGTCAGCAGAACCGCCAGTCCAAGAGCCGCCACATAGACAGATGGTACTGATACAAGTGTAAAGACCAGCGTTCTCACAAATGAGTTCCAGAAGCTCTTATCCCCGAAAAGCGTCACATAGTTTTTCACCCCCACAAACACCTGGGGATTTACGCCATCCCATTTCGTAAGCGATATCCACAGGCCGTTCAACGCAGGAAAAAACAGAAACAGGCCGAAGATAATCATGGTCGGAGCCAGTAAAAGATAGGGAAATATTTTCTGTTCAAAGCTCTTCATTTCCAGGTCCTCCTTTTATTTTTTATTATTATAACACTAATTTTTTTGTAAAAATCTTGTTTCTTTATGCAAATATAACAAGATATTGTCATTTGTGGACGTTATTTTTTTAACATTTATATCATCGCAAAAAGAAGAACGCATTCAGGTACAGAATCTGGAGGCGTTCTTCTTTTTGTAGTAAAATTAAGCTGCCATACATGATAATACCGAGAAATATTATAGCGCAAAACAGAGAAGACAGCGTTTTTCCTTATCTGTTTCGAAAAACAGAAGGGAGCTGTAAAAATGGAGTTAAATCAACTTCATTTTTTACAACCCCTCATAAATACAAAATATGGAATAACTACAACCGGCAAACTGGCAAGCGCAGCAACACCATCAGGCAGGCATAGTCCAACCAGTCCCAGCGCCGGAACAAAAAGCGCTACCGTAATCCATCTTGCAGCAATCTGCAGAAACGCTGCTATCATAGGATACACTGCATACCCAAGAGCTTGAACTGCTCCTCTGTAAAAATGCATGGGCACCATAAAAAAGACAGAAATACACTGTACGTTTAAATACACTCTGGCAGCTCGATAGGCTCCTTCCAGATCCGCAGGGTCCTGATTTTTATTCAGAAACAGTCCGATCAAAGAATCTCCATACACAGTCAAGACAAAGGCCAGCCACACAGAAAAAAAGAACGCAAATATAGTCATACTTTTCATCCCTTTACGGATTCTGGCAATTTTCATGGCGCCCAGATTTTGTCCTACAAAAACACTGATCGCCGAGCAGACTGCCTTTTCTACTGTTTCCAGCAAACAATAGATTTTTTCCCCAGCATCAATTCCAGCCGCAACAATTGCGCCACTGGAATTAATATAGCGTTGGACAATCACCCCTCCCGCAGAAATGGCAATACTGTTAAAAAACATCGGAATCCAAAGTCCGGCAGTCTCTCTGAGAATGCCCGGATTATACTTCCAGTTTTTTCTCGTAGTTTGAAACAATTCATGTCTCACCGCCAAAAACAATACAAAAACAGCCGCAGAGGTCTGTGCAATCAGAGTTGCACGGGCAGCCCCGCAAACTCCCCAGCGCAGGCCCACAATAAAGTATAGATCAAGAGAAACATTTATCAACGTCGAAAGCACCACTGCAGCAAATGGTCCCCTACTGTTGCCCACTGCCCGCAAAAACGCACAGGTCATATTATAGATAAGCCCAATTGGAATCGAAACGGAGGCATACCAGAGATACAGTCTTGCATCTTCATAGATATTTTCCGGAATGTGCAGAAGTTCCAGAACAAAATCAAGAGAAAGGCATGTAAACAGAGTCAGTAAGAACCCGGCCGCCAGAACAAACTCAACGCCAGCTGCCAGCACCTCTTTAAATCCGTTCCAATCTCCTGCACCAATTCTTCGGGAGGCCACAATACCAAACCCAAGGGTACAGTCCATACAGACACCCAATATAGCCCAGCGCACCCAGCCTGTGCCTCCGATTGCCGCCAGCGCATTCAGATTAACAAACCGTCCGACAATAACCGCATCCGTCAAAGAATATAACTGTTGGAACAGATTTCCCAAAATTATCGGCAGAGCAAAGTACATAATACAGCCCACTGACGATCCCGTTGTCATATCGATCGTTTTATTACAAGCACGCACTGACCGCTCACCACCTTTTGCAAAGCATAATTTTCCATTTTTCATTTTCACGAACTGAGTTGTACCATTAATTGCACAACGTCGTACCCGAAAGCGCCTTCCAGTTTTTTCGCTCCGCCTCCGCAGGATTTCCATAATAAGCTTCATACTCCAATTCCTGAGTAAGATATCCGGTATATTCATATTTTTCCATACATCGAACCATTTCCGCAAGAGGAAATTCTCCATCTCCCCAGGCAAGATGGTCGTAAGTACGCTTCTTTATAAATCCGTCAATAAAATGCATATGAATCAGATCTTTACCAAAAGCCTGAAACCATTCCTCTAAAGTTTCCCCTGCAAAATAAATCGCTACAGTATCAGCCATCGCTTTCAGGCTCGGTGTATCAGCCTGTCTGATAAGTTCTTTCGTATGTTTCAGATTATCTGCAATATTCGTCTCATCTGCAGTCAGCGATTCTATTGCCATGGTAACCCCCTCTTGCCCGGCCACTCGCCCCAGCCGGTTCAAAAGTTCTGCCGGGCCTTTTACCGCTTCCTCAAAAGGAACACCATACTCACAGCTGCCAGAATTTACAACAACCACTTTCGCTCCCATAGCCGCCGCTGCTTTTATTCCATTTGAAAAAAACTGAAAAGATTTTTCCCGATACTCCTTGTTTCCATGCCCATACTGATACTGGTACGCCATACTCGGGACACACGCGCTTACAACATGAAGCTGATGGCCGCAAATCTGCTTTTTCTTTTCCAGACATTGGAAATACCCTGTTGTGTCGATCCAAAAATGAGGAGATCCCATCCACAGTTCCAGGCTTCTTATTCCTGTTGCTTCCATGCAATTTAAAAAATACTCGAATGAATAAAATCGATACAGTTGATTCATCCCTGCAATCTGTTCTCGTTTCAGCACCCTAAAGTTCCTCCTCCAATAATCCTTTTAAAGCCCTTTCATGCTCCGAACTAACGAAACCAGGATTCTGTTCACAGGAAAATTCTGTAAAAAATGGACTTAAACCACCCTGATAACCACTCTTCCTGATATCCCTCAGGCATTGCCGCATCGGCAGGCAGCCAGTCCCTATTCTACAGCTTCCAATTTCAGTGGCATCTGCAAAATGAACATGAACCAGTGCAGTCTTTAATTCAGCAAGCCATTCTTCTAATTCATATTTACTGAATAATAAATTTTCCGTTTCAAAAAAGCAGTTCACAGAAGGATGATTTATTTTTTTCATCACCTTTAAAAATTCCGGCAGGTCTTCTGCAAATGCATTCAGCCCCCCTACCACAAGTGAAATTTTGTAATCAGCTGCATATTCCGCCAGACTCTGCACATTTTCAGCAAATATCTCTTCAGCCCCCTTCCTGTCCCCGTCTCTGGTCACAGCAGGGAGATAAATAAGCATTTTATCTGCGCCAAGTACTGCAGCAGCCTTTATGCACTCCTTGAAATAAGAAAGCGTCCATGTTCTCACGTCAGGGCTGCTGCTTCCCAGATTGTAGCGATATGTTTTGGGTGTAAATGTACTGCAGACAAGGTCGTAATCATCCAGTATTGCCTTCATCTTTTCCGCATCCTGGTATCCATGATGATCGATAAAAAGCTGAGGGACTGCCCCCCATATTTCTACCTGTTTTTTTCCGAAACGAATCTGATCCCGGCAAAACTCCCGGAAGTCCACTCTAGTATAATGCCGGTTACAGCCTTCCAAACAGATTTTTCCCACTTTGCTCTCCCTCTTTTTTTAAAACAGGGGCTGCTGAACATACCACAGCAGCCCCATCTCCTTATGTCTGATAATCCTGTACTCATTACTTTTCATCTTTGACCAGCATATGCTTACCGAGTTTTCTTTCAAGAACTCCCTGAAGCTGGCTAAGAACCGTACTGTAAATCAAATAAATCAGGCCAACCTCCAGATAAATCCAGAGCGGCTCAAAGGTAACAGCAACAATCTGTTGGCCGATCTGGAATACCTCTCGAACTGTCAGGATTGCAGTCAGAGACGTATCCTTTACCAGACTAATAAACATATTTCCCAGCGAAGGCACGGCAATAAGAGCTGCCTGCGGGATAATGACATTGGATAAAGTCTGAAACTTCGACATCCCCAGCGCATGGCAGGCCTCCCACTGCCCCTTGGGTATCGACGTTAAGGCGGCACGAATAATTTCCGAATCATACGCGCCTTCACTGATTGTCAGACCGATAATCGCAGATACAATCGGAGAAAACATAATTCCAACTTTCGGCAGACCATAGAAAATTACGAACAGCTGCACAATCATAGGGGTTCCACGTATTACCCAGACATAGAACTGAGCAGTCTTGGATAGCAGCTTATTTTTTGAAATTCTACACATGGCAGTGATAAAAGCAAGAATCATGCCAAGCGCAAATGAAATCAACGTCAGCGGTACCGTCATTTTCAGCCCCGCTTTCATCAGCGGCCAAAAAGAACTTATCAAAAGCTGTATAATTCGTTCCATTCCAGTCCCCCTTACTTTTGATACAGGGAAATATTATCCGCAACGTCCTGGCCGAAGTATTTAACTGCCAAATCACGGCAATAACCATCATCCAACATTTCCTGTAAAATTTCATTAATTTTTTCAGTCAGTGTAACCTTACTTTTCAGAATCATGCCATAGCTATAGGCTTCCTCTGGCGTGGGGTATTCATATTTCGCCGCCACTTTGACAGGAGTATCCGGTTTTTCTGCCATATAGGTATTGATCGCAATCTGTGAATTCACAGAGCAGTCGACACGATGCTGAACAATCAGTTCCATCGCCTGTTCCAATGATGCATTGGTTAATTCCGCACCATACTGCTTGGCGATTGCACCATAATCCCCAGTCAGTGCGTTGGCACTCAATTTTCCCTTTAAATCCTCCCAGGACTTAATCTCGTTGTTGTCCTCTGCAGTCACCAATACAATCGGATCCTCACGGTAAGGAATTGTTCCTACACAGTCAGGTGCAGCCTCTAAATTTGCCAGAGTACAGCCGCAAAACACAACATCATACCGGTTCGCCTGCAAACCTGCAATTACACCATCCCATTGATTGGCAATGCTCCATTCTACCTTAACGCCCATTCTTTTAGCAATCTCTTCTACAATTTCGACCTCATATCCAACAAGATTCCCTGTAGCAAGGTCATTATAAACAAACGGATTCCAGTTTCCTTCCGCGCCCGCACGCAGAGTCCCTCTTTCCAGAACCGTCTGCAGCGAATTATCAGTATCCCCGCTTCCTGTGTTGTTTACCTGCGTTTTAGAACCACACGCAGCCAACGATAACGCACTTATTACCGCCAATAATACAGCAACTGTTCTCTTCATAGTAAATCCCCCATTTGTATACTATAAAACTTTCTTTAAAAAACGCTGTAATCTTTCATTCTTTGGATTGGCGAAAAATTCTTTCGGCGCTCCTTCTTCCGTGATCACGCCTTCATCAATAAACACCACCCGGTCTGCCACCTCTCTGGCGAACCCCATTTCATGTGTAACCACAATCATTGTTGTCCCATCCTGGGCCAATGCTTTCATAACATCCAATACTTCTCCAACCATCTCCGGATCCAATGCGCTGGTAGGCTCATCAAACAGCATCAGATCCGGCTTCATTGCGAGAGCTCTGGCGATCGCAATTCGCTGCTGCTGCCCGCCCGAAAGCCTGCCCGGATAAGCATCCGCTTTATCCTCCAGACCTACAATTTTAAGCAGATCCTTTGCCCGCCTTTCAGCCTCGTCCCTTTGCTTCTTTTGGACCTTGATCGGAGCCATCATTATATTCTCAAGTACGGTTCGGTGGGGAAACAGGTTAAACTGCTGGAACACCATCCCAAGCTTCTGGATTTTCTGGTCCACCAAAGGCCCTTTTCCCGTCATATCGACTCCTTCAAAATAAATATGCCCCCCAGTGGCTACCTCCAATTTATTGATACAGCGAAGAAATGTACTCTTTCCCGATCCGCTCGGACCAATTACACAAACCACCTCGCCTTTTTCAACCTTCGTATTCACGCCTCTCAGCACTTGATTCTCTCCAAAACTTTTTGTCAGGCTTTCCACTTCCAGCAATGCTGCCATACGATCCCTTCACCACCCTATTCATTCGCTATATGCTCTTTAAGAATATCGTCATCATGGATATATCCGTTGATTGCCAGCTCAAACCACACGTAATCAATGCACTGTCCCTCAGACGCTTCACTCCCATGCGGAGAACCAATTTCGGTAAATGTGATATCGCTGCTTTCTACACTTACCGTTTCATCACCAGCATGATAAGTAAAACTGGATCCCGGCATATTTAAGTACCACTGAAGAAGGTCTTCATGAACATGTGTACCAATAAAAGTAGGACCTTTTCCGCAGTTCCATCCCATGCTGTAGCGTCCCAGATATTCATGTTCCAGAACCATATGACTTTTAATATTAGAACCAGCATCCCCTGTAAACCCTTCTGTGTATTCCCAAGAGTCTTTTAACAGGCGAAAACGCGGCAGAACAATGTGATCAATTTTCATTCTTTCCTGATCCCATCTGGTCATCTCACCCACAATGTGAATATAGGACAAATCTTCCGTACCTGCTTTGATGAGTATCTCGTCCTTATTGAAATTCGGTACAAACACAGCACGATCATCGATCCGATAGGCCTCTGTATCTGTCGTAATATAACCATTTCCCATGACAAACAGGAAAATTTGCATTTTTTCTTCAAATGCATATACAGCCGGTTTCAATGCTGTTCCCGCCTTTAAAGTACAGCGATGCATTGTGATCTCATCACATACTCCCGGGAGAACTTCCTCTCTTGCCAGCCCATTCACGTAATCTGTCGGATTGTAATCTTTACCTCTGGAAATCAACACCTTTGCCATTGCTTTTCTTCTCCTTCCAATACTTATATTAATTTGATTCATAGCTTTGCGGATTGATCTTTTTTTCTTCCACCCAGTGTTCAAACCAAATATAAAAAACCGTTTTACCAGGATCCGCGATCAAAGAATGATCCAGGCCAGCCGTCACATAGCTAAACTCTCCTTCATAATGATTTACCGTTTCATTCTCAACAGTAAAATGAAAGTCAGAGCCCGGCAGGCAATAATTCCACTGCGCCACCTCTGCGTGCCCTCTTTCTTTCGTTCCCTCACCTTCCGCTTTTACGACCCCCATCAGCACCCTTGCCAGATTACCGTCAGCTATAACCGTCCAGCTTTTGGTATGTGGTCCCTTGCAGCTCTGATCATAAGGCTCGCATTCCGAAAAACGTTTAAAGCTGGGAAGCACCATGTGTGTATCTTCATATGCTGCTTTATCCGATTCCAGCATATCAACAACCCACAGTGTAATCTCCATATCTTCTGCTGCATAAAACGAAAACTTCTCCCGATCAAAATCAGGAATGTAAAAGCTGAGTTCATCAATGTTATAAGCTTTCTTCTTTCCGCATATGTAACCAGTACCACTTGTAAAACTAAACACCTGGATCTTATCCGAATATATTTCCGGTTCCACCGTATATCCCGCCTTCAGCAGACATTTATACGTCCTCACCAGAGGATAAGCATCTTTCAGTACCTCCGTTTTAGCGTACCCATCACAAAATTTCAGCATGATATCTTCTTTTCTTGTAATATTGATCGCCACAATTCCCCTTCCTTCCCCCAGGTTTCTGAGACTTTTCTCTTTTTCTTTTTTACTTTATTTGATATTTAATGAAACTAGTTTCATTTAGCTATGTTTGTATTTTATAACTATCTTTTTATTTTGTCAACACTTTTTGTATATTTTATTATTATATTTGACGATAAACCGTACTTTAATATGCATTTTTACCATATATTTTTATTTTACCTCTTTTATCTATCATTCATTTTATTAACAAAATGTAACCAGTTATCAATATTATCTCTGGATTTTTTATTTTTTACATGGTATAATATGGATGATTCTAAATTCTAGCCAAATCCCTCGCGGCAGTCGCCAAATGTACACGCCAGCGTGTCCGTCTTTCTCGTTGCCCGCGGAAATAAATGTGAGGAATTATATATTTTATGAATATTAAGGACATAGCAAAGCTATCCGGAGTATCTGTTGCTACAGTCTCCAGAGTAATCAACAACCAGCCTAATGTACGGCCGGAAAAGCGCGAGCTGGTTCTGTCTGTCATGGCAGACCATGGTTATACGCCCAATATTTTTGCCAGAGGTTTAAATTCCAAATCGACTAAAAGTATTGGCATCCTGTGTTCCGAACTGGACGATATCAACCATGCAAAAATCCTCTCTTTACTGGAAAAACAGCTGCGCGAACACGGCTTCAGTTCTTTTCTCTGCTGTTCCGGAGAGTATCGCCCCTACCAGCGGAAGCATTTTGAATTTTTGATGGCAAAGCAGGTGGATGCGATTATAGAAATCGGTTCTTCTTATGGGGATGCAAATGATTTAGAGGTCTACAGGGAAATTTCTGAAGAAGTTCCACTTATTATTTTAAATGGCTTCGTAGATGTTCCAACCGTTTACAGCGTACGTTGTGATGAACGAAGCGCCATCTGCAATTTGGTCGAAGAACTGTATAAGCGGAATTGTCGGCATATTTATTATCTGGAGGACAACACTACCTTCTGTGCAATGGAGAAACGAAATGGATTTCTGGAAGGTATTAATAAATTTAATTTAAAAGCAACTTCCAAATGTATGACCATTCCTATTTACAGCAATGAAATTCTGGATGCGCAGCAAAAAATTGAGCGTTTAATCAAGAATGGACGACGAATTGACGCTGTTCTTTCCGCAGACGATCTCCTGGCTGTTGGCGCACTTCAGGCACTGAATGCTGCCGGTTTACAGATTCCGGTAGTTGGATTCAACAACTCTGACTTTGCTTTTGCCTGCACGCCTCGTCTGACAACGGTTGACAACCAAAGAGAGTTTGTATGTACGAATGCAATTAATACTCTTCTGAGCCTTTTGGATGGAAAGGATGCTGCTCACCATATCATTGTATCTCCAAAATTGATTGAGCGAGATACATTCCGGCTGCAGTCTTAGAGCCATGTTAATCCACATCTGCAATAAATCTAAAAGCCTGCCGCAGGTATGTTTAGAATTTCAAACATGTCTGCGGCAGGCTTTTATCCTTGCTTTCGATTTATATTAAACCTAATTTAGTTTTCCTGCTGCTCCGCCCGAACCTGCACCTCCGATATATATTCCTCCGGATCCGCGGATATATGCACATCAATCCACATCAGATCCATAAACGGCGGCTTCAGTACAATTCCGTGCTCTGCCGCATAGTCTCTGATTATATCCGCCTGATTGCTGCTGTCTGTCACTCCGCGGTAACAGACGGATAAATACGTTCCGCCGGGTATTACCAGATCGCCGTCGTCATCAAACATTACGGCGCTCTCAAAAAGCGCGTCACGGTTCCCTTCTGACATGACAGACGCCATACGGTTATTTCCGATCATATAAATCTTCCTGTGATTCTGTTCCAGAAGCTTCATCATCAGAAGATCCATATCCTCGTCAGTACTGTAATCCTTCCGGATTTCGAACGCTTTTCTTGGCCCTAATTCCAGTGATCTTACCGTTCCGATCTCCAGAGTCTGCGCCTGCCTGATGGTTTCCACCTGCTCCTGGACTGTTTTCTGCAGGCTTGTCCACTCATTTATTTTTTCAGCAATGACTTCCAGTTCCTCACAAAGCAGCATCTGTGTCGTTTCCACCGTATGATTCTGAAAATAATCTCTGATCCGGCTCACTGAAAAATTGAGATTTCTTAAATTGGTAATTACATTCATCCTCCAGATACTCTGGCTGTCATAATACCGGTAACCGTTCTCCCCCCGGTTCGGTTTTAAAATTCCTTTTTCCTCATAGTATCGAATCGTATCCACTCCCAGATGATACAGTTTCGCAATTTCCCCAATGGTGTAGTACTTCTCTTTTGCTTTTCGCTTTTTCCCTCTATCCGGTTCCATATAAGCCCCCCTGATATCTTCACACGGTACAATTGGTTATCTGCTTCCTACTTTATCACATAATTTCAGATTTTACAAAATATTACCACATTTTAGACACAATTTTGCAATTTTTCTTTTCCCCTTGACTCTGGGACAATACCAGGGTTTATACTAAAATCATATTTGTCATAATTGACATGATCTTTATAAATAGGTTTAGTTAAAAAAGCGAGGTTTTATTATGAATCTGGAAGGCAGGTCTTTAAAAAGCAACTTTATCCGTTATATCGTACCATCCATTCTGGCCCAATGGGTTTATTCCCTTTATTCTATGGTAGACGGCATGTTTGTCGCAAAGGGTGTCAACGAAATCGCACTGACGGCAGTCAATCTCTCCTACCCGTTTATGGCGTTTCTCTTTGCCCTTTCCCTTCTTTTTGCAGTGGGAGCTTCCACAATCGTCTCCATACTGCTGGGAGAAAACCGCCATCAGCGTGCCTGTGAAGTATTTACCCAAAATATAGTCCTCCAGGTGATTTTTTCACTGGTGATTGCAGGTTTCGTCATGATGAACCGTGAGTCCTTTGCCCGTTTTTTAGGGGCTCCAAACCAGCAGACTGCTGATTACGTGATTCAATACATAACCTGGATTGCACCGTTTTCCTGTGTGTATCTGCTCTCCTACTCCTTTGAAATTTTATTGAAGACCGACGGTTACCCCAAAAAGGCAACTCAGATCGTTATATTTGGCGCCGTAGAAAACTGTATTCTGGACTGGCTGTTCGTAATGGTGCTCCACAAAGGCATACAGGGTGCCGCCCTGGCAACCAGTCTCTCCCAGGCCTCCGTGATCGTTCTGTATCTCCACCATTTCCTGAGCGGAAAAGGGGTATTAAGCTTCAAACGCTTTAAGCCTGATTTCGGAATCCTGGTCCGTCAGGTGCGCAATGGTTTTTCCTCCGGTGTTACGGAAATGTCCTCCGGTATGGTAACCTTTATTTTCAATCAGGTAATCCTGATGTATTTAACCCAGGATGCGCTGGTCAGCTACACCATCATCTCCTACGTCAATAACCTTGTTGTTCTGTCAGCTACCGGAATCGCGCAGGGAGCACAGCCGTTAATCAGTTATTACTACGGGCAGAAGAGGCTGGATCAGTGCAGATCGCTGTTCCGGTACAGTCTCATTGCTGCAGGAGCAATGTGCACGGTGTCGTTTACCGCCTGTTTTATCCTGGCCCGCGGTATCGTAAATATTTATATCGGCCCGGAGCTGCAGGCTCTGCGTGACAGTTCCGTGACTGCATTTCGCATCTTTACAACCTCGTTTTTGCTGGTCGGCTTCAACATTGCAGTCAGCGGTTACTTTACCTCTGTAGAACGCGCTGCCGAAGCGCTCATCATCTCCGCCGGCCGCGGTCTTATCCTGATGGCCGGGTGCCTGATCGTCATGACCAGACTCTTTGGAGGGGCCGGAATCTGGTGGTCTCCATTGGTGTCCGAAGCCGTAAGTCTTGCTGTCACAGGGCTTCTGCTGATGAGATACTGCCGAAAAGATGCTTTCTGGAACCAGAAAGTACGGTTTGAAGTGGTCTGAACGCAAGAAAGTGCTGTCCGATAATGGACCGCACTTTCTTCTGTATCAGACGGGATTTTCCGTCCCAGCCTCTATTTAATCATTCCATCAAACACCACTGCCTGATAAGCCTTCAGCAAATACCGCTCTCCCATCTGCTGTAACTCTCCTTCGTTGCTCAGCAGACACTTGCCTCCGACAACCGGGATCTCCTGTTCTGTCTTTTTGAAGTTCACGGCCACGGTGACGATCCGTCCGTCCCATTCCCGCTCATAGGCAATCACTGCAGGCAGTTCTTTAAGCACCGGGCGAATCGTGCCTTCTGCGAATACGGACGCATACGGTTCCTGATGGCGCAGCGCAGTCAGCTTTTTATAAAAAGCCAGCAGAGAATCCCCGCGTTCCTCCTGTGCTTTCACATTGATCTCCCGGTAGTTTTCATTTACCTTCATCCACGGCACACCCTCCGTAAAACCGGCATTCTTTCCGTCACACCACTGCATTGGCGTCCGCGCATTGTCACGGCCCAGTTCCCCGAAGTATTCCAGCACCTTCTGCGGATCACCGTTCTGTTCCAGGGCTTCCCGGTACATCCCCTTTGCCCGCACATCGTCCATCTCCTCGATGGAGTTCCACTCTGCATTGGTCATGCCGATCTCCTGTCCCTGATAGATAAACGGGGTACCGCAGAGATAGAAATACATGACCGCCATGGCCGACGCGCCTGCAAATCCAATCTGATCCTTTTCCAGGTATTTATTGACGCAGCGGGACTGGTCATGGTTCTCCAGGAACAGGCCGCTCCAGCCTGCCTCACTGGTAAAACGCTGGCTTTCCAAAATCCGCTGTTTCCATCGTTCCACAGCCTCCACGGAAGATTTGTCCGTCTCTCCTTCCATGTTCTCCCAGGTAAAATCAAAGATCATGGAAAAATATCCGTTCTCCCCGGCGTATCTGCGGAATGTGTCCCCGCTCACGCCAGGAGCCTCCGCCACGGTCATGCAGCCGTACCGGTCAAAACATTTTGCCTTCATTTCTGCCAGGAAATCCCCGATTCCCGGATAGTCTGTCAGATTTTCAATGGGATAGCGAAGGCCATCCTCTGTCTCCCGCGACGCAAAGGTTAAGTCCTTCTTGATGAACGTAATCGCATCCACCCGGAATCCGGCTACGCCCTTTTCCAGCCACCAGTTGATCATCTCATAGATTTTCTCCCGCAGTTTCGGATTTTCCCAGTTCAAATCAGGCTGCTTTTTTGAAAACGTATGGAAATACCACCGTCCATCCGGAAGCTCCGTCCACACGGAACCGCCGAAATTGGACCTCCAGTTGTTCGGCTCCTTTCCATCCTCCGGACTTTTAAAGTAGAAGTATCCCGCCTCCTCACAGTCCGGGTCCTGCTTCGCCTTCACAAACCACTCGTGTTCATCGGAACAGTGATTGACCACCAGATCCAGAATCACCTTCATACCACGTTTTCCTGCCTCAAAAAGAAGCCGGTCCATGTCGTCGTTCGTACCAAACATCGGGTCTACCTGATAGTAATCAGAGATGTCATACCCGTTATCATCCATCGGAGAACAATACATCGGGCTGATCCAGATCACATCCACTCCCAGTTTCTTTAAATAATCCAGCTTTTCCGTGATGCCGTTTAAATCTCCGATTCCGTCTCCATTGCTGTCCTTAAAGCTTCTGGGATAAATCTGGTAGACTACTGCCTTTTTCCACCATTCTGCCGCCATAGTTTTCTCCTTTTAACAGTAACTCTTTATTTGATCGCTCCGTCTGTGATGCCCTTTACGATATATTTCTGACAGCACAGATAGAATATGATAATTGGTATGATACACATAATCAGGCCCGCAGAGGCCAGATCCCAGCGCTTCGCAAACTGACCGAAGAAGAGGTAAGTCTTAAGCGGCAGTGTCTGCCAGCCCGGCTTGTTGATAATCAGGGAGGGAAGCAGGTAATCATTCCAGATCCACATCACATTCAGCACCGCAACTGTGATCAAAATCGTTCTCATAAGAGGAATTACGATGGAGAAGAACAGCCGGAAGGAACCACAGCCGTCGATGGTGGCCGCTTCTTCCAGTTCCTCCGGAATGTTCTTAATGAAACTGTGGAACATAACAATGGACATGCTGCTGCCGAAGCCCATGTACATAAAGATCAGTCCCTGCGGATTCATAATGCCGATGCGGCTGGCAAATCCCACCAGCGGAAGCATCACACACTGAAACGGAATCAGCATGGAGGCCGCAAACAGGAAGAAGATTATCTTGCTGGTCTTCGTCTTATAGCGAACCAAAACCCACGCCGCCATGGCCGATATGAGCAGAATCAGTACCGTTGCGATCACAGTGATCATCAGGGAGTTCATAAAGGATCTGATATACTCCAGCGCCTCAAATGCATTGGGATAATTAGCCAGAGTAAAGGTAGCCGCATTCGGGAATCCGATGACATCGGTAAAAATCCCCTTCGTATTCTTAAATGAATTCAGTACCAGAATATAGATCGGGAACAGGAAGAGACAGCCGAGAAACAGACCGGCAATTCCCATCACAATACGCTGTATCCCTTTGGAATCTCGCTTACTATTCTTTGTCTCTGCCATTACATCTCTACCTCCTTCCGCTTTGTGAGCACCAGCTGGGTCACGCCGATAGCCGCCACCACGATCATAAAGATAATTGCCTTTGCCTGTGCAAATCCGAATTCATTGGCTCCAAATGCCGAATTGTAGATGTTGAGCGCCAGCATTTCCGTTGATTTATAAGGACCGCCCTGTGTCAAAGCCAGGTTCTGATCGAACATCTTAAACGAATTGGAGATGGATAAGAAGAGACCGATCGTAAACGCCGGCATCATAAGCGGCATAATAATGCTCTTTAACATATCCTTAAACCCGGCTCCGTCGATGCGGGCCGCTTCTTTAACGGATTCCGGAATCTGCTGAATCTGCGCTATGTATACAATCATCATATAGCCGGACAGCTGCCAGACCGTCAGAATCAGAAGTCCCGCAAATCCGGTGACCGGGTCGGCAAGCCATCCGTTCAGTGCCTGCCATCTGGTTGCCTTGGAGATGGCCCCGAAGATGGAGACGAATATGAACTGCCAGGTAAAGCCCAGCAGAAGGCCGCCGATTAAGTTCGGCATGAAGAAAATTCCGCGAAGCAGCGTCGCGCCGCGAAACTTCTGCGTCACCAGAAGCGCCAGGGCAAATCCCACGATATTTACCAGTATCACCGCGCAGATGGAAAACAGTGCGGTAAAGCCGAACGCATGCATGAAGGAACTGTCTCTCGTAAATATTTCAATAAAATTCCGAAAACCTACGAATGTAATTTCACTTCCCACGATTCCATTCCAGTCTGTAAAGGCGTAAAAGAAGCCAATCAGCATTGGAATCAGAACAACCAGGGAAAAAGAAATCAATGCAGGGGCCAGAAATATCCAGAATCTTGCTTTGCTCTTTTTCATTATTCCACCTTCCTCTTCCTTGTCCGGGGAGAGGAAACTGCCTCTCCCCCTGCATAAATCACTGCCATCACCGGTCCGGGTAATCCTATTTCTGAGATTCGCGCATGGAAGCCCACTGCTTTATACAGCTCTCCGTCACTTCATCCCAGGTCGCCTGTCCCGCTAAATACTTCTGAACCTCAACACCGGCAGCCTGCTGTCCCCATGTATTGGGAGCTCCGCTGTATACCCAGCCGTTCATGGTATCTCCTGCCTCATTGGCATCCATGATCCTCTGAGACAGCGGATCGCCGGCCTTTAAGTCACCAAAGTTGTCATACGGAGGAACGAATTTACAGTCTTCCACCACGATCTTCTGTCCTGCCGGGTCGGAATATAACCAGTTGATGAAATCCTTTGCCGCTGCCTTCTGCTCGTCGGTAACCTTGCTGTTGATGGCCCAGTAACCGGATACGCCTACAAAATACTTGCCGTCTGAATATCCCGGAACCGAATATGGAAGCATATCCAGCTTCGCCAGCACTTCCGGATCCGTGGTCTCTACCGCCGGAGCTACCCAGTTGCCCTGCTTGATGGAAGCCACGCGCTCAATCGCCAGTCCGCCTTCCAGGGAAGCCGTGTAATCGACGGAGTTTAAGTTTGCGGTATTGTCCGCGTTGGTGGTGTAGCTGGCCTGGAAATCAACCATCGTCTTATAGTCGGCAAAACCGGTGCCCGGAAGAACTTCGGAGTCGTAAGCAGCCTTTGCCGTGTCAAAATCGTGGGTCAGCGCCACATTCACATCGTGATCGCCTGCGATCCAGAGTTCCTTGGTCGGATACTCCATAACCGCCTCCAGGTTCGGATACTTCTCCTTCATCTCACCGCTGTCAATCTTTGCCTTCAGCGTATCGAAGCCGGCCTTCATGCCCTCGAAGGTCATCATGGATTCAAAGTCGACGCCCGCGTCCTCAAACATCTGACGGTTCACAACGAATCCGTAGCCTTCCATATAAAGCGGAACCGCAAGCACCCTGCCATCCTTAGTAAACATATCCGTCGTTCCCGGCAGCGCGTTCTTAAGCACTTCCAGATCCGAGATATCTTCCAGGATATCGCCGTAATCCTTCAAATCCTGGAAACCGCCCACGGAAAAGATAGTCGGCGGATCGGACTGCATCTTTGCCTTTAAGGAAGCTGCGAAGTCGTTGCCGGTTACCGCCTCCAGATTGATCTTCACATCCGGATGAGACTCCTCATAGGCCGCGATCGCCTTCTTGTATCCCTCGTTTGCTTCAATCTTACTCTGATAAATCGTGATCTCTGTTTTTGCTGATTTGCTTCCCCCTGCGCCGCAGCCGGAAAGAAGTGATGCCGCCATTACCGCTGCCAGACCGAGTGCCGCTGTTCTTTTTGCCTTCATAAAATATCCTCCTTCAAAATATGGAACTGTTCCATATTTTCCTATTTTTAAAGTTCCACAATGTGTGGAACTGTTCCATGTGCTTAATATACAACTTTCAAAGTATTTTTTCAAGTACTTTTTCACATTTTTCCTATAATCATCATTTTCACCAAATAGGAAGTGCCGTTTTATTGCACATTTACAAAAAAAGGCCAGTTTTATGAACGGAGGCAGCTGCTTTTGCGGCTGTATCTTCGTCACGGAGCAGGATATCGCCTGCGGCACCCCTGCTCTGTGTTTCACTAATGCCGTTCCTCCTGTACTAAAAACCGCGTCTGCCTCCGAAAAATTTCGGTTCCCGGTCAGACGCGGTTCCAATCAGATTCCCCTTGATCCAATCAACAGTAAAAATCAAAACTTTATTTCACTCCTAAATAGTATCTCCGTCCTTATAGCTCACAGGCACGTAGACAGCCTCATTCCCCAAAGGCTGTCCATTAATCAGCTTCACCAGAACCTGGACAGCTTCCCTCGCAATCAGAGCCACATCCTGCCGGATCGACGCGATTGTCCTGTAGTTAAAATCCGTAATATACGTCCCGTCATACGCAATAATCTTAAGCTGCTGCGGCACTTTCCTATTCAGTTCCCGCGCGGTCTTCAAAAATGATGACGCGCAGAGGTCATTGGCCATAATCCCGTCTAAATCCGGATATTCTGCCAGAATCTCTCTCGTCCGCTGAATGCTTCTGGGGTAGTGGATAACATCATCCCACAGAAACTCCTCCGTGATGACCTCCGCCCCCGCTTCCTGCATCTTCCTGATGAAACTTAATCCGCCGCGGGATGAAGCCACGGTCTTCGCCTGCGGATCGATTAAATTCAGCACCTTTTTACAGCCCTTCTCCAGCATCTTATCCGCCGCGATACAGCCGCCCTGAGTATGGTCCGACGTCACCAGGGGAATTCCAGGGATAATCCGGTCCAGGGACAGTATGGGTTTTTGAATCTGCTCATAGTATTTATCCGGAAGAAAGGCCGCCCCGACAATCATACCGTCAAACAGGTTTCGTTCCAGCGTATCCAGGTACTGCCGTTCAATGTCCTTCTTGCCGGATGTATTGCACAGCATCATGTTATATCCGTATTTATTAAGCTCCAGCTCCAGAAAACTCCACAGCGACGAAAAATAAGGATGGACGATCTCAGGTGCCATGACTCCGATGATTCCCGTCTTCTGCTGATAAAGATTCCGTATCCATTGATTCGGCACGTAATCCAGTTCATCCACGGCTTCTCTGATCTTTTCCTTCGTCTCTTCTGCCACATATCCGCTCCCGTTCAGTGCGCGGGAGACCGTACTGGGAGCCACCCGGGCAAGTCTGGCCACCTCTCTGATACTTGCCATTTTCCCACTCCTTTTTATCTCTGTCATCAATTTCCGGCCCAGACATCATCACAGCGCCGGTTTCTTCTGTATTATCATACCATTTATGGAACTGTTTCACAATACGGATACATCACAAAATCCCGAGGGGATTTTTAGCTATTTTTCAGTATTTTCCTCTGTATCACTGCCGGAAGCATGCTTTCCTTTCCTTTAAGCCAATCCGAATTCTGCCTTCAGCTTCCCAAATCTAACCGTTTCATGCTTCATAACATCAAACAGCGGATTGTAAAGACAGTGCTGCATCACATCTGCATCTTTTAACACTTCGTCAAACGGTGCGTGGGTTATCTCTTTGCTGCTGTGATGATAGACTGCACTGCAGATTACGTCAATCTCCCCTGCCTCGAAGCACTTCATGGCCTCCAGCAAGTCCCTGGCCATGGCGGCTCCCTTATGCGCGTGATCCCGGAGATCCATGGCAGCATACGTATGAATATCATGAAGCATTCCGGCAGTCGCCGCCAGCTCGGCATTTTCACCTCTCTTTAAAGCGATCAGGACACAGGCCTGGGAGACCCCGTACAGATGTGCATATCCGCATCTTCTTTCAGCGTCGTCGGCTACGTTTAAAAGAACAGCATCAACAGCTTCCCGCACTTTCTCAATTCGATTCACGTTTTTTCCTCCTACTACAATGTATTTATGGTTAATATCCCTTACAGCCAGTAAGGAATTATCCATCTTGTTGCTTAAGCTGTTATAATGATGGAGCAATCGGTATATCGGTTTCCTCCTTGGACCTCGCGTCCGTAATTAAGACTGATAACCAGCTCCTCATTCGCAGCGTTCGTTTTATGCAGGTTGAACTGCCTTCGGTACGTTCGTGTCACACCACAGTAGATGGAATAGGCAATGAGTAAAACTGGTACTTATCCATTGCAATAATCTTAAGGAGTGACAATTTTATGAACAGGAACGCAGTTGGTATTGATGTATCCAAAGGCAAAAGCATGGCCGCTATTCTTCGCCCTTATGGGGAAATTGTTTCCTCGCCCTTTGAAATCAAGCATACATCTGGTAACATCCAATCTCTGATTCAACAGATCAAATCCATCGAAGGGGAATCCCGCATCGTTATGGAGCACACCGGCCACTATTACGAGCCTCTGGCCCGTGAACTCTCTCTGGCAGGTCTTTTTGTGACTGCCATAAATCCTAAACTCATTAAGGATTTCGGAGACAATTCTCTCCGTAAAGTGAAATCAGATAAAGCTGATGCTGTAAAAATAGCCCGTTACACTCTTGACAGTTGGACGGAATTGAAACAATATAGTCTTATGGACGAAATACGCAATCAATTAAAGACTATGAACCGTCAGTTTGGGTTCTATATGAAACACAAAACAGCTATGAAGAATAACCTCATCGGTATCCTTGATCAGACTTACCCGGGGGTTAATACTTACTTTGACAGCCCCGCCCGTGAGGACGGCAGCCAGAAGTGGGTTGATTTTGCCGCTGCATACTGGCATGTGGACTGTGTTCGTAAAATGTCATTAAACGCATTTGTTGACCATTATCAGAAATGGTGCAAACGTAAGAAGTACAACTTCAGCAGAGATAAAGCTGAAGAAATCTATGGAGCTGCCAGGGAGCTTGTTCCTGTACTTCCAAAAGATGATTTAACCAAGCTGATCGTGAAGCAGGCCATAGAACAATTAAACACTGCTTCCAAGACCGTGGAAGAACTCCGTACCCTAATGAATGAAACAGCCGCCAAGCTGCCTGAATATCCCGTCGTTATGGGAATGAAAGGTGTCGGTCCGTCTCTTGGCCCCCAGCTTATGGCTGAAATCGGAGATGTCACACGTTTCTCCCATAAAGGGGCTATCACTGCATTTGCTGGTGTAGACCCAGGTGTCAATGAATCAGGAACCTATGAACAAAAAAGTGTTCCAACTTCCAAACGTGGCTCATCTTCCCTTAGAAAAACCTTATTCCAGGTCATGGACTGTCTCATCAAAACAAAACCGCAGGATGACCCTGTATATGCGTTTATTGATAAGAAACGTGCCCAGGGAAAGCCTTACTATGTCTACATGACCGCAGGCGCCAATAAGTTTCTGCGAATCTATTACGGAAGAGTAAAAGAATATCTTATGTCTCTTCCAGAATAAGGGATACCACATCCTTTCAGACCAGCGGATAACGGTGGTCTATTTGTTGTACCTGAAATTCAATCAACAATAAATTTTGAAAATTTTTCATTTTCCTATTGACTTTTTATTTGCAGGCTTAATCAGTTGACATCATTCTAGCATAAATTATTTGACTTTACCACTGCTGCGTACGGAGAAGAAGTCATCTAATATCAGGTAGCAAATCTACCGCCCCTGTGGTAAAATCGCAGTGTAACCATTTTTATCAACGGCAGAAGCCATAATGAAAATAAGCGATCCGTATATCCCTTAATTTTCATCCCTGAAAGGAGTTGACGCGCATGAAAAGTACAGCATATCTCTCATTAAACAGTGTCAGGAGGGGACACGGAAAGTCATAAGCCCCGGCTTACAGCACGCGGGAATAAAAATCCCTCCGCAAACTATGGAGGAAAAACATGGAAATTATTGATTTTAAACGGGAATATATAGAAGAAGCCTCTCTTCTGGCTATGGCTAATTATAACGAAGAGAGAACGAAAGTAACATGCTTACCTGAAGTCAGCCGGATCCCCGGTCTTCAGTCATTTGCTGACAATGGGCTGGGAGTAGCTGCATTCGAGAACCGGAAAATGACGGGGTTTCTCTGCTGCTGTTCCCCCTTTGAGCACGCCTTCCATACGGAGGCAGTCGGAACCTTCTCACCGGTTCATGCACATGGCGCCGTCAAAGAGAACCGGGCCTTCCTTTACAGGCGAATGTATCAGAAAGCCGCCGAAAAATGGGTGGAACATAAGATTGTGTCGCACGCGGTCAGCCTTTACGCACACGACCGCGAGGGGCTTGAGGCATTTTTCACCTGCGGTTTTGGTTTACGATGCGTCGATGCAATCCGGCCGATGGAGCCGTTGTCCTTTACCGCCCCGCTCCCCCTCACGCTTTCCAGCGGAATTCGTTACGAGGAGCTTGGAAAAGAGCATCAGTACAAAATACGGGACTTACGCCGTATGCTGATCGAACATATGGGAAAAAGCCCCTGCTTCATGTATCAATCGCCGGAAGAGATTGATCAGTCTCTTATACGGGCCGAAAGCGGAGATTCACGCATATTTGCAGTTTTATCCGGAGGCTCCGCCATCGCCTGCCTGGAACTCTCAGCTTCCGCGGAAACCTTCGTGTCGGAAACCGGCGGCATCCGCAATATATGCGGCGCTTACTGCCTGCCGCAGCACCGCGGAAAAGGTGTTTACCAGGGGCTCTTAAATCACGTGATTGAAACCTTGAAAGCGGAAGGCTGGACCCGTCTGGGCGTCGATTATGAAAGTATCAATCCCACCGCGGCACACTTCTGGCCCAAATACTTTGAACCGTATACCAGCGGCGTAGTCAGACGAATCGATGAATGTGCGGTCAGAAACAATTGACAGCTTAACCTGAAAAACACCGGGGGAATGCAGCAAAACGGCTGCATTCCCCCGGTCTCTACAGTTCCTCAATCTCCTCCAGAAACTTTTTAAACTCTTCCTTCGCCTCCTCAATCAGTCCCGTATCATACGTAGACAGCGCCTTCTCATACTTATGAAGCGCCGCCTCCACATGAAGCCGCTTCTCGCCAATACTCTCCTCGTAGATCCGCTCACCGCGCAGAAGCAGATACTTGTTTTCCTCCCGGTCTCTCGGATGGATCTTTAAGTAAGACAGCGTCTCGAACCGTTCCCGGATCTCCTCATCCGTCATATCCACATTGCTTCCCTTAAAGACTTCTTTCACCTGTTTCTGACTGGAGACCACCTTTACCTCCACCTCCAGAATCGAGTTAATATCGTATGTATACGTCACATCGACAGCCTCTTCACCGGCCCGCCCAGCCGGAACATCGATCATCAGCTCTCCCAGCGATAGATTATTTGCTGCAAAGCGGCTCTCTCCCTGAAGCACGTTCACGCGTATCTTTGTCTGATTGTCACTGGCCGTATAGAGCCGTTCCGTACGGCTGGCGGGAATTACCGTATTCCGGTCGATAATGGGGCAGAACACACCGTTCTCAAACACACCCTTCTCCCATTCCCTCACCACCTCGGTTCCCAGCGTAAACGGGCACACATCCGTCAGAATCACCTCTCTGATGGATTCCTTCCGCTCCTTCATGGCGCCCTGGACCGCCGCACCTAAGGCTACGGCCTCATCCGGATTCACATTGGTATCCGGAAGCATTTTAAACAGCCTGCTGACAAAACGGCGGATGACGGGGCTCTTCGTCGCGCCGCCCACCAGCACCACCTTATCGATATCGGAAAGCCGGATATGGGCGTCTGATAAGCTCCGCTTTACCGGCTTTCGTATCCGCTCCAGGAGGTCCTCACACGCCTCCTCATACCGGGAGAGCTCCACATTAAATTCCACGATCTCTTCCCCGATCCTGCAGCGCATCCCAGAGCTTCTGGACTCCGTAAATCCCATCTTGCACAGCTCCGCCTGCTTATGAATATGGCGGACCGTCTTCTCGTCAAGGGACAGACGGTCCAGCTCCCGGTGTTTCTCAAAGAACATATCCTCCAAAACAGCGGTAAAGTCCTCCCCTCCCAGGTAATTATCTCCCGCCACGGCACGCACCTCTAAAATGGTGTCGTAGAGCTCCAGGATGGACACATCAAACGTTCCGCCGCCTAAATCGAACACCAGAAATCTGGCGTGCTCCCGGTTCTGGTACAGTCCGTAGGCGATAGCCGCCGCCGTGGGCTCGCTGATGATCCGCTCCACTTTAAGTCCCGCCAGCTCTCCGGCCCGCTTGGTCGCACGCCTTCTGGCATCGTTAAAATACGCCGGCACGCTGATGACCGCCTCCGTCACCGGTTCCCCGAGATAGTATTCCGCGTCCTCCTTCAGCGCCCGAAGCACGAAGGAGGAGAGCTCCTCCGCCAGAAAGCTCTTATGGCCCAGCTGAAACTTCTTCCCGCTTCCCATATCGCGTTTAAAAACACTGGCCGTACTCTCCGGATGGAGCAGTCCGCGTTCCACCGCGGAATCCCCCACGTGGATCTGTCCTTCCCCCTCGATACTGACCACGGAAGGCGTCAAACGCCTGCCGAGTCTGTTCGGGATAATCTTTGGACCTTCCTCTGTATAATAAGCCGCCAGGCTGTTGGTCGTTCCCAAATCAATACCTATGATCATTTCTTTCTGTCCACCCTCTTCTGTAGATTATCAAGCGCACAACTGACCGCTATGGAATGGGGATTCAGCCGGTCTGCCTCCCGGTACATGACAAGTGCATTCTCCTGATCTCCCATTGACTCATAATACCAGCCCTGGAACAGGAATTTTTCGTAACACTTCCGGTAGCGGCAGCCCTTGCACCGGTGTCCCTGATCCATCTGCCCGAACAGCTCCAGGCCCTTCTCCCGTTCTCCCAGCGCCATATAAAGCCAGCCCATCACGCCTTCCCTGGCCGGTTTGTAGGGACCATAGGCCAAATAGTCCTCCTCCGTCCCTTCCTCGGACAGCTTAAAATGCTCCAGCGCCGCTTTCGCATGCTCTCTCGCAGGACCGTATTTCCCCATCCGGTAATACGCCCGCGCAAGATACCGCTCATAATCAAATAAATCGCCGTGATCCGTCGTTCTGCCAATCGCACGCTTCAGCCAGACCACCGCCTTCGGATAATTCTGCATCTGATCCATATAAGCCTCGCCTAAATCAGACTGCCGCTCCGCCTTCTTATCTGCCGCTGCGTTTTCAATCCCTGTCTTATAGAACCGCAGAGCCTTTTTTTCGTTCCCCTGGTAAAACCACAGATCCCCCATGCGGCTGTAATAATCGTCCATCTTCGTCGTATGGCCGTACGCCTCCTCCGCCTTTTCGTACTCCCCGAGATAGGCGTAAAGCTGACCGATTTCCTTCCAGAATGACATATACTCCGGAAACAGCTTCAAATCCTTCTCATAGCACTCAATCGCTTTCCGGTAATCGCCCAGCGCCTCATAGCAGTCAGCCATATTGCTGTACGGAAGCAGGCTCTTACTGTCCTCCATGTATTCCACGGCCTTCTCAAAGTACTTTACGGCCTCCTCAAAACGGCCCAGATACTTATAACAGCAGCCCAGGTTATTATACGCGGCCCAGTCCTCCGGGACATACGTAAGCGCTTTCTCAAAATCGCGTATGGCCTCGTCCAGTTCCATGGCATTCATGTAGATCAGTCCGCGGTGCACCAGATAGTAGCAGTTCTCCGTAACTGCGATCTGACGGCTGATATAGGCAATGGCTGTATCAAAATCGGCCCGCCTGTACTGATTCTCATACTTCTCCCGGTAATAATCCGCCAGCTTCTCGCAGGCGTCCCGGTACCCCTCCTGAAGCTCCAGAGCCTTTTCAAAGTTTTCCGCTGCCTGTACCTTCATCTTCTTTCCCTCATAACACAGGCCGCGGTTGAAGAAGAGAGAAGGAGAATCGTGATAGACCTCCGCGGCGCTGGCGTATTCCGTCAGTGCCTCATTGTACTTCTTCATATCCAGATAGATATTTCCCCGCACCAGACGGTACTGCATCCGGTCCTTATTGTTCCGGATTGCCTCTGCCAGGTGGGAAAGCGCCTCTTTAAACTCCTCATTGTCCCAGTGAAGGAGAGCCGTCTCAAACTCCACCTCGGAAACATCCTCTATGTCCGTTTCCCCCTCGATCTCCTTCATCAGTTCCCCGCACAGCTTTAAGGGAAGCTCCCGGTCCTCTTTCGTTCTGGCCAGGTTGCGCAGAACCTTCACCTCATACAGCTTTAAGCAGCTGGAAAACTCTGCACCGTTCTCCCTGGCCCGGTCGATGACCTCCTTGGCGTCTTCAAACTGATTGTGGTAAAAAAAGACCTGCGCCGCCAGAAGATACGGCTTATAATAGCCGGCGAAAATGCCTACCGCCCGGTGGTAATCATCCACCACCTGCTGCCCCTTTCTCAGCTCATAACACGCCTCCTGCCTGAGGAGATAGGCCGGATAGTAATTTTCGTCCTCTGCTGTCATCTGATCACAGACATCTACCGCCCGTTCATACTGTTTTGATTCGCAGAGAATGTGGGCAAGGTACTGGAGATATCCCATCCGCTCCTGCTGCCCGTCCGCCTCTTTGGCTGCCCGCTCCACGTAACCGGCCGCGGCCTCTGATTCCCCCTGCTGAAAACAGCAGCCGCCCAGAATATAGAGGGCCCTGCCCTTTCTCGATCTCCGCCTCCGGTTTTCCTGCGTGCCGTCGTCCACGGTCTCGGTAATCATACGGAGCCATTTTTCCAAATAAGGACGTGCCTCCTCATAGCGTTCCGCCTGAAATAGAACCCGTCCAAACAGATTGGTATAGCTGTATTCCTGCTCTTTTTCCGGCGTATAGCTCTCCAGATACCGGATCGTCTCATCCAGCCGCTCGTTCTGGAACAGGCACCATGCCAGCTCAATGGCCCCCTCTTCTGCCGGAACATCCTTTCCCTCCTCGTGGTACTCCGGATTTTCACGAAGCTTGGCGATCAGCGCCTCATTCGCCGCTTTCAGCCGGCCCAGAATATCTTCATCCCGCCCGTCCAGCTCCAGAATCTCCATCATCCATTCCCGCGCCTGCCAGAATCTTCCCTTTTCCATCAGGCATGAGACGGCGCCGGATTTTGCCTGATAATAATCCGGATAGCTTTTCAGCACCCGGATCCAGATGGTATAAGCCTCATCCTTTTTCTCCTCCATATAACGGACACGGCCGATATACGACCAGATATAAGGATCGTCTCTCATGGAATCGCCGCATGTTTCCTCCAGCGCATCGGCGAGACGTGATGCACGGTCCACATCATGCTCCGCGAGCAGAAGGCGCAGACGCTCCACCTCCTCATAGGGATGCCAGACGCCGAATGCTGCCAGGTCGTCCAGCTCCTGCCTGCAGCCCTCGAATTCATTTCTGTCCACCTTCTTCTTCACCGAAAAATAGCCGTCCAGATAGCCGTCCACATTCTCTTCCCCCGCGCCCCTGCGCCGGAAATACTCGAACCGGATAAATCCCTCGTGTTCCACGTAATATTCCACATAATTCAAAAAATTCTTAGGAAATTTCTCCTCCAGAATCCCGATATCCTCCACAATCTGAAAGCTTTTATCCAGCAGCTGCCATATCTTCTGCGGCAGATAGACATGGTTCATCAGATAGACCAGAAGCCGCTCCCTAGCCTCCAGAGACGTATCCAGGCCGTCACAGACCGGATCCTCCAGAAACTGCCGCCACTTTCTTTCATCGGTGCGGCCGTACACATCACGGTAGCATGCGTCAACCCGGTCGATCCACTCGTCGAGCTCTGTCTTTTCCTCCGACACGTCTCCTGCTCCGGATTCCCCTTCCTCCTCCGGCGCCGCCGCAAACGCCGCCGCAGTCTCATACGCCGTCCGAAGCCGCTTAAAGCCCTCCGGATCATCCTCCGGATTCGTCTCCTTTAAAAGGCGCATGTAAGCCATTTTCACGGCGCGTTCATCCTTCGTCTCTTCGATGCCCAGAATATGAAAACTCATCTCTTTTTCCATAAGATCCCCTGCCTTACTTATCGTTCAGTTTATAGTAAAACATGTACTGCTGCAGAATCCCCGCGTACCCCCTGTACCGTTCGAGGGGAAAACCGCCCGGATAATAAGCATTCACGATCTGCTTTACATGAGTGTCCACCGGAAATGCTTCCACATGGTGAAGCCCGAATAAGCAGACGCAGTCGGCCACCTTCCTGCCGATTCCAAATTCCGCGGTAAGCATGCCGTGAGCCGTGTGGTAGTCGGCGGCGCGCAGATCATCGAGCCACGCCGCACCGTCCGGACCGCTGCATTTCAGCGCCATGGCCCATATGTACTTATCCCGGTACCCGAGTCCCAGGCCGCCGAGCCCCTCCGGGCCGCCTGCAGCCACTGCCCCGGCCTCCGGAAACGCGTTATACGTTCTCTCCACCGATTTCACGCCTTCGTTCGGGTCCAGGACCAGCCCGGTGCCCGTTTTCCTGGTTCCAAATTTCTCACACAGCGCATCTACGCTGTTTCGAATCCTGGAGATATTATTGTTCTGCGAAATCAGGAAGGTGACGATCATCTCCCACAGATCCTGACGGAGGATCCTCACGCCCCCGCCAAAGGCCATGGCCGCCTGCAGGTACTCATCCTCCGGGTCCACCGAACGCTTCACCGCTTCATAGTCGGTATCCATATCAAAATAGGAACGCCAGATCCCTTCAAATTCAGCTTCCCCACAGGAAAACAGAAAGCGGCTTTTGTCCTGCATGATTTCCACATACTGTTCTCCCGCTGCAGCGGACCATATTCCGCCGCATTCCGTTTCCGCGGCGGGCCGCATGCGGAAGCACTGACCGGATTTCGCCAGCTGGCCCAAATCCATATTTTTTATCTCTGTCTCGTACATTCACGGTCTCCATTCTGCTGACGCGGCACGCACTCTAGTTCCTGTTCAAACGCTTTAGAGCCGCACGGAGCGCCGCCTCATCGCCATCGGCAAAGCAGTATCCATCCATGCCGCAGGCTCTGGCGCCCTCAATATTCACCATCACATCGTCGATGAAAAAGCACTCCTCCGGCTTTAACTGGAACCGGTCAAACAGGTGCTGGTACATCTCCTTCTGCGGCTTAATGCATTTCACCTCCGCCGAAAAGAGAATTCCGTCAAAACATTCGATGCCCGGAATTATCCGATAGCATTCCAGGAGCCGTACCGATGCGTTGGAACAGAGATAGATTCCATATCCCATCTCCTTTAATTCCCGGACCAGCTCTCCCATACTCTCCAGAGGCCACATATTGTACTCATGCCAGTGCGCCAGGCAGAGAGCGGCCATCTCCTTTGCATGATCCGTTTCCAGTCTGGCCTGCATCCGCTGTAAGGCCTCTTCCTCTGAAATCACACCCATGTCCAGCATCAGCCATTCCGGCGACACAAACACGCTGGTGCAGACCGCTTTTTTCTCCTCCTCATTGTCCATAAAATGGCTGCAGACTTTGTCCGCATCGTAGCCGACCAGCACTTTTCCCATGTCAAATACAATATTCTTTATCATCTTCTTATCTCCCGTCTCTTATAGTTACAGATGACTACATTGTATCGGATATTCCCCTTTCCGTCAAGAAAACACACACACAGCGCGGCTGCCTCATTCCGCTCCATCTGCAAAAAAAGTCCCCGCCCGGGTACCTGGACAGCCGGATCAGCTGCCATGGTTCCCGGACGGGGAGAGTGTTGTATGGAAACATTATTATTGGGGGGGGTGCTTCCTTAATTACAGGAAAATTATACCGCCTCCGCCCCCTTCTTACAATAGCTTATCCCGAATCTTCACGTTTTCTTTACATGCCCTTCCTCCGGCCTGCTCATTGCCTTCAAAATACCTGCAAACATAAAAAGGCGGATAAGGATCAAAAGTAGATTGACAAAATTTCCCTGCCGTTCTATAATTAGTAATAGTTACTATTATTATAACTTACCCAGGAGGAATATATTCACATGAGCAAACATCTCTTTACCGACATCCGGGTTCCCATCGAACCTGACAATCCCTCTGTTATGCGGCATGAGGAATTGTGCATCAAATGCGGCCAGTGTAAAACGGTCTGTACCGAATCCATCGGGGTAGCCGGCTATTACGATCTGCTGAAGACCGGCGACACCGCCATCTGTATCCACTGCGGTCAGTGCGCCAATGTCTGTCCCGTCGGCTGTATTACGGAAGTTCCTGAATGGGAACGCGTAAAAGCGGCCGTAAACGATCCCGGCAAAATTGTCATCTTCTCCACATCGCCGTCTGTGCGTGTAGCTCTCGGGGAAGAATTCGGCATGGAAGAGGGGAGCTTTGTGGAAGGCCGCATGGTTGCACTGCTCCGTGCTCTGGGCGGTGATTACATACTGGATACCAACTTTGCAGCAGACTTAACCATCATGGAAGAGGCCAACGAACTGATCCGCCGTTTAACAAGCAGCAATATCCCCATTCCCCAGCTCACCAGCTGCTGTCCCGCCTGGGTAAAATTTGTGGAGACGTATTATCCCGAATTCAAGGAAAATCTCTCCACCTCCAAAAGCCCCATCGGTATGCAGGGGCCGACTATCAAGACGTATTTTGCCAACCAGGAAAATCTGGATCCGAAAAAGATTGTGAACGTAGCGGTCACCCCCTGTACCGCGAAGAAATTCGAGATACGGCGCAAGGAGATGTGCTCCGCAGGCAGCATGCTTGGAATCGAAGGCATGCGTGATATGGACTATGTCATCACCACAAGAGAGCTGGCCCAGTGGGCCCGTGCGGAAGGGATTGATTTCCCTGCCCTGGAGCCCTCCGGATACGATCCGTTTATGGGAACAGGATCCGGCGCAGGAGTCATCTTCGGCAATACCGGCGGCGTCATGGAAGCCGCGGTCCGCACCGCCTATGCTGTGCTCACAGGCGAACCGGTTCCCGATGACCTCTATGATCTTAAAGAAGTCCGAGGGCTGTCCGGTACAAAGGAGGCCTCTCTGACCATCGCCGGAACCAGACTGGATATAGCCGTCGTCTACGGCACCGCCAATGCAAGGTGCCTGCTGGACAGCATCAAGCGCGGTGAGAAATTCTATCAGTTCATCGAAGTCATGACCTGTCCTGGCGGATGCATCGGAGGCGGCGGACAGCCAAAGGATAAGAACTTCTCAGGCGACGGACTGCGCCAGAAACGAATCGACGGCCTCTATGCAAGAGACCGCCAGATGAAGCTCCGTTTATCCCATGAAAATCCGCAGATAAAGGAAATTTATAAAAAATTCTATGAGAAGCCGCTGAGCCCTCTCGCCGAGGAGATGCTTCACACCTCCTACATCGACAGAAGCGGCGATTTAGGCAATTAACCCCCAGACACCGTACCGTCTCAAGCGTACCGGTGGTTGTTTCAATCCCTTAGCAGCTCATGGCGGCGTTTAAACCAGAAGTAATATGGAACTTCCGCCATCAGCATAAAGCTCCAGCCGATCAGGCAGGAGCAGGCGACCCCCGTCATCCCCATCCGCGGCACCAGAAGATAGACAAAGACAACGCGGAAGGAGATCTGGATCAGCGTGGAGACCAGCGTAATCGACATATTCCCCATTCCCCTGAAAAACCCCTGGATTCCGTTGGTAAACGCCGGCATCAGATAGAAGAATGCCATCAGGCTCAAATACTCCACGCCGGGCGCCACCATCTTCGTATCTCCATCCGATACAAACAGCCTCATCAAAGGCTCCTTCATCAGCAGAATCACGGTGCAGATGATAACCCAGTACCCCGCTTCCACAAGGAGTCCGTACCGAAACCCTTTCTTAACCCGTTCTTTCTTCCCTGCGCCCCTGTTCTGGGCGATAAATGTCATCATACCACTCGAGATACTCTGTTCCGGTGTAAATGCAAAGTCATCCACCCGGTTCACCGCGTTAAACGCCGCAATCGTACTGACCCCCAGCGGATTGATCGCCCCCTGAATCAGAAGCTTTCCGATGGGCTGGCAGGACTGCTGCAGCGCTGTGATGGAGCCGTGCTTCAGAGTCAGCTTCAACAGTTCCCCATCCACACGGAGATCCTCCCGTTTCAGCTGAAGCAATGGCACCTTCCGGTAAACGTAGGCGACGCAAAGGAGGGCCGATACCGCCTCCGCGATATCCGTGGCCAGTGCCGCGCCCACAACGCCCAGCCCCAGGCCTGCCACGAAGACCAGATCGAGGCAGCCGTTGAGAACCGAGGCCATCGCCAGAAAACGGACCGGTGTCCTGGAATCCCCCACACTCCGCAGGGCGGACGCCACTGCATTATACAGATAGGTAAACGGCATTCCGAGAAATACGATCCTCAGATACAGCACTGCCTCCCCGAAGATCTCTTCCGGTACCCGCAGAGCCTTCATCACCGCCCCCGAACACGCCAGCCCCAGAAGAACTACGCCAGCCGAGAAGAAACAGCCGAAAATCAGCGTAGTGGATACCTGGCGCTTCAGCTGCTCCCCGCGTCCCGCCCCGAAGAATTCACTCATCAGAACCGAGGCTCCGATACAGATTCCGGTTATCCCCAGAATCACAATACTCATCACGGGATTTGCAGTCCCCACCGCCGCCAGGGCATTCTCTCCCGCCCATCTGCCGACGATAATCGAGTCCACGGCATTATAGGTCAGTTGAAATAAGTTGCCCAGAACCAGCGGAATAGAGAAACGGATCAGCTGTGACGGTATAGTTCCTGTTGTCATATCCTTCATCATAATGTACCGTCTTCTCCCCTTCCCTTTGCCGGAACCGCACCGATCCAGACTAAAACCATTCCGGCTCCTGCACAGACCACACCGGCGGTCAGCATGGCCGGAACCCCTGCCGCATCAATGATCTTTCCGCCAAAGAAATTGCCTACCATCCCGCCTGCCGTGATGGACGCGGTAATAAATGCCTGTCCCTTTATCCGGTCCTGCGCTTCCATCACCTCATCCGAGTAGTACACAGAGGCCGGGATCAGAATTGCAAATGACAGTGCCTGCAGCAGCTGGCTTGCATGGACCATCAGCACGCTGCCGGCCAGCCAGATTGCACCTGCCTTAAGCAGAAAGCCGAGCCCTGCAATCTTAATCAGACGGTTGGGACTGATTTTCTCTGCAAGTTTTGAAAACAGAACCATCACCGGAATCTCGCAGACTGCGGCAATCGCTATGGAGGTTCCCATATCAGAGCTGTTTCCGCCAAACCGCTCCATAATCTGTATCAAATAGGTATTTACCATATTGTGAAAGGCAAACAAGAATACAATGCCGCCCAGAACCAGAAAAAACCTCCTGTACTTCTTAATCAGCGCCCATCCGCTGCCGGGTGCGCGCGGGGAAGTACCAGTCCTTTTTCCTGATCCGGAAAATGGTTCTGCTGCTTCAATCGTTTCCCCATTGCAGCTCTTATCTCTCTCCATCCGAAAGGAGGAAATCACTGCCACCATGGTAACCAGCAGGAAACAGATGGCAATGGGTATTACACGTTCGCCGAATGCTGCCACCAAATAACCCATGATCCAGGAAAGGACCGCAAATCCCAAAGAGCCCGTTGCTCTCGCCACTCCGAAGTTCATGGATTTTCCACGGCTAATATAGTATCCGTTCACCGCGTTAACCAGCGGCTGCTGAACGCTCACCACAACCATTATCACCATAAGCAGTCCCGCTGACAGAAACCGGGATCCCGGAGCCAGCATCAGCACCGCAGCCGGAACGATGCCGAGGCACGTAATCCCCGTCATCCTCTGTCTGAGTGTGTATCTCTCACTCTTATCTGCAGCCGCCGCGATCCATGGCTGCAGTATGGCGCCCGTAACATTTCCCAGCGCCATCAGAACACCGACATCCCCCGCTTTAAATCCCTGGGACAGCAGAAATACCGCAATAAAAGTAAAGACCGCACCAAACAGCATCCAGTAATTCCCCTGAAGTGCCGCATATTTTATCGTAAGACCTCTGTCACCACGCGTTTTTTTCATCCCTCGCCTCCCGCGGGCCTTAATAGCTCCTCAGCTTATCACTCCCGTCGTCCGTCGTATTCTCCAGACGCTTTACCACCACATAGTATCCCGCCTTCTCGTTAATCCTTACATAGACCCGGTCTCCCACCCTGTGTCCCATGATAGCGCTGCCCAGAGGTGATTCCGAGCTGATGAGCCCCTTCATGGAATTCCCTCTCACGGTGGTCACCAGCTTGTACGTCTCCACCTCGTCGTCATCCTCAAAATATAAATCCACCGTATTGTAAAGGCCAATCTCATCTTCCCTGGATTCATCAGACACAATCTGCGCCGTCTTAATCATACGCTCTAAATACCGGATCCGGCTCTCATTCTGGTTCTTGTCCTTCTTGGCTGCGTGGTATTCGAAATTCTCGCTTAAATCTCCGTGAGCCCGCGCCTCCTTGACCGCTTCCAGCGCTTCCCTGCGCACCACCAGCTTTCTGTAATCGATCTCTTCCTGCATTTTCTGAATATCATTCTTTGTCAGCTTATCATACATAATTCCGCTTCCCTTTCTGTCATTCTGCCATCTAATGAGTATATCATATCGGCGCATTCATTTCCATCTTCGTCATCACGTTTTTTCAACGGCCCGATCCGAATTTACTGTTCATACGTTTTCATGGCCTTTTTAATTTATTTTCTGCTATATTTCTTGACTTATATCATAGTTTTTGTGTATCATTAAAGCAGATTAGCAGGAGGCGTAATATATGAAACAGGATTGGGCAGCCTTAAAAGAGGAAAATGAAATACTAAGCAAACTGGCCAGCCACGACTGGCTGACCAGCATTTATAACCGTGGTGCTACGGAGACAAAGATCAACCAGCTGCTGGCCGAGAAAAAGACCGGCGTCCTTTTCGTACTGGACGTAGACCAGTTCAAGCAGATCAATGACCGATACGGCCACATTACCGGAGATTCTGTTCTTCAGGAGGTCGTCCGAATCTTAAGCCTCATGACCTTTAAACATGATATCCTGGGCCGTGTAGGCGGGGATGAATTCGTTATCTATATGCCCCTTGCACAGAACCAGAATTTTGTAGATGAGCGGTGCCGTCAGATCCGGTCCCGCCTTTTGGGAATCCAGATGACCAATCCGCTTATCAACGGAATCTCCGTCACCGTATGCGGAAGCCTGTATCAGCCCGGAGACGATTATAAAAGCCTGTTTGACCGCGCCGATCAGCTGCTTCTGTCAGAGAAACGAAAGAAAAATAAGAAGCCGTTTCTCACCGCAGCCGAAGAGCGCCGTTCTGCCGCCAGGAAAGGCATTGAGATCGATATGGCGCTGATTCGCACCGAATTGTCGGAGCAGGAACTGACCACCGGCGCATACTGCCAGGATTACGATACCTTCAAAAGCATATACCGCTTCGTAGAACGCCGGCTGCGCCGGAGCGGTGAGAGCGCCTACATCATTCTTTTTACTCTGACCGACAAAAACGGGGATTTTCCAAAGCTGCTGACCCGTGAGAATCAGATGGATACCTTAAAATCCGTCACCCAGTATTCCCTTCGTCTCGGCGACGTCTTCACCCAGTACAGCAGCTGCCAGTACCTCGTCATGGTTTCCGACGTGGACGGTCAAAACGCGGAACTGATCGCCCGGAGAATCTCCGAAGCCTTTTATGCAGAGACGGCTGATATTGAAGATAAGCTTCTGCTGCATCACTGCTACCCGCTGAAACCGGCAGGGACCTCTTAACATCACAACACTCCGAAAGCGGATACTGAAACCCGTTTTCGGAGTGTTGTTTTCATTTCATCGGTTATTTTCCCCGTTTCTTTGACCTTCTTTCCCTTACTTCTTATGAAGGGAAAGCAGCTTATCGAGATACACGGACTTTAACTGCTTGCTCGCCAATGCCTGCTTAACCGGAGGCAGCTCCAGAATAGAGGCAAACACGGCCGCCATGGCCCGGTGGTTGGCAAACGCCTGATTATCGAAAATCAGATTCTGCAGCGTCCCCTTCTCAATCGCCTGGAGCACAAACCGGTGAGTGCTGTTGACCGGCGTGATAATCTGTTCCGGCCTCCTCTGCAGCTCGATGGCCTTCACCGCGCAGTTTCTCGCGCAGACGCCGCAGCCCAGACAGATCTCCTTATTCACCACTGCCTTCTTCTTTCCGTTCTCCCCCTCTTCCATGGAAACAGCCAGAACCGGACAGACCTTTGCACACTTGCCGCAGCCCACACAGCGTTCCAGTGATATCTCCGGAATATAATTCGTCGTTGCCACCGGCTGCATCGGGCTGAAATGTCTTGCCGCCTGCAGCGCCTCACAGCAGCAGCCGCAGCAGTTGCAGATGAAGGCCGGATGTTCCCGCACGTTCTCCCCGATCTGTACCAGATTGCTGGCATAAGAACGTTCCAGGGCGTCCAGCGCCTCCTCCCTGGAGATCAGACGCGCGTAGTCGCCATGCTGCGCCAGAGACCGTGCCACATTATCGAAGGTAAGGCAGACATCCCATGGCGCGTTGATCTCACACGGATGGCCTGCATGGTACATCTTATGGCGGCAGTAGCACAGCCCCAGTCCGATGTATTCCGCCTCCTCCACGATATGGGTGGCCCGCTCGTAATCCAGGATATGATTCGTCTTATCATTGGCCAGAACCGGCTCCTGGACATACACACGCCCCAGCTTCGTCTCCGTGGCAAAGAACAGATCCTTGATGAAATCCTCCTCCACGTTCATATACTGGTAATAGAGCTCCCCCAGATAGTGCTGGTCGATGTCTCCTCTCGTCCTCATCAGCGCAAACTCGATGAACCCCGCCATAGGCGGCGGCATCACAAACTTGCGCACACCGTTGTGATAGGAGTCCACCAGAAGCGCCTTTTCGCACAGGTGGTCCAGCAGCCGCTCCGCCTTAAACTCCGACGTCTGCCAGATCTTCGCCGCCTTCTTCACAGTAAACGGACGTACAGGCAGGAGCGCCACCCACTTCGCCTCTTTCTCCGTATACAGGACCTCCAGTATCTTATATAGGGTCTCTGAGGTCGGAGCCCCCTGTGTAAACCAGTTGATGCGGTCGCTTAGATTCCGGTAGGCGTCCCGCGTTGTCAAATGTCCCATTCCTGTTCCTTCTTTCTGTCCGGCTTAGAGCCAACTTGTACCGCTTCCTGTTTACCGTTCCGGCTTCCGAACCCAGTATTCTTATAGAAATATTAACATATTTTTGCAATTAATACCAGAGAAGAAGGCCAAACAGCTGCTCGCCATCGTTCCAGGCATTATAGTTCACCCCCTGTCCGGTGGTCCGCAACCCGCTTTGGCTCCTTCCCGTCTAGGAAAACAGCTCACGGTACAGCCGTCTGGCGTAATTATCGGTCATCCCACCTAAATACCGCTGAAACCACTCCCGGACAGCATATTCACCAAAATGACCAAACGGCGGATTCCCAATATCGTGAACCAATCCGGCACACAAAAGCGTATCCGAAAATTCAGTCTCCGGGTTATGCTCAAACCAGGCGTCTTTCCCTGCCTCTTTAAGCCGCCGGTACACCAGTTCTCCCAGCCTCTTCCCGATCGCGGAGACCTCCAGAGAATGAGTAAGACGCGTTCTGACATAATCATCCGACTCCAGCGGTAATACCTGCGCCTTGTCCTGAAGACGGCGAAACAGCGTACTCCTGATAATCGTATCATAGTCAGACCGGCCAGGCTCCTCCCCGTCTCCTGATTGATAAAACCGTTCCTTTGAAAGCAGTTTTTCCCACTCCATACAGTTCCTTTCCGATGCTCAGTCCATCTCTTTCAATTTTAGGAAAAAATAGATTTTACCACAGTCCGGCCCAGGATACAAGCACTATTCAATTAAAAATCCCTTCCAGCCACTGTCCGATCCGGCTTCCAAAGTCTTCCCCCCACTGTACCATCTTCTTCTCATACTCTTCCTCCAGTTCCTCGATACGCGCATTCACCTCCCCGGAGAATTCCCCTGCTCCGAAATTCCCCATAAACGCCTCGATCAACGGGTCTGTAATCTTCATGATCCATCTGCCGTTTTCCCGGCATACCGTCACCGCCACATCGGTCGTCACACTTCCTTCTGCCTCGTCCAGATACGGGAGGACTCCTCCCCTGTCGTAATCCGCTTCCGCGATCTCCTCAAACAGTTCTTTCAGCCCCGTTCCCTTTCCGTCCGTCATTTTCTCCAGAACATGCACGGTATAGCGCCCCATTACATCGGACATATCCGTATTTGTGATGCGCACGGAGATTACAGACCGTTCGCCCTCCGTCTCCGCACCAGTGATCTCCCACGTCAGATTCTTCACTATCTTCTCCGCAAACGCACGGTTGGCCTTCTCTTTCGCTCCCTCCAAAATCCCCGGCTGCTGCAGCTCACTGAATACCCGGTAACGCCTTCTCACCGGTATTCCCAGCCAGTTTCTTTCTGTGCTCACGTAATTATCCGTAAGAGCATTGAATGTCTCCAAATCCAGTGTCTGCAAGGCTTCCATCGCTGACTGTACCGCCGCTTCCGGCGTTTCTGCATAACCCGTGCTTTTCTTCCCGCTGCATGCCGCCAGGCATACGCATATGGCTGCCGCCATGAATACTATCTTTTTAAGTCCCTTCATTTCTAACTCTCCCCTTTCCGCGCTTTGTTCCCTTTATTATACGATTCCCCGCTTTATGGAACAATGGCCGCAGCACAAACCGGCAGTGCGGCAGCAAAAAAAGACGCCTTCCGGCGCCTCCTTCTGTTCTTTCTCAAATCATTCATTCTGCCGCGGGAATCATCGCGGAAAAGCAGAACCAGCCATCCTCGCATCTCAGTGCAGAGGTTCCCCCAGGCGTTCAATCACGCCATTCACATTAAGCAGCCCAATCCCGTGGTTTCTGCCATCCTTTTTTGTAGTGGCAATCTTCTTCCCATCGATGATGACAGGCTCCGCCACAGGATTACTGACGGAGAGAATCAGTTCCCCATCTTCCAGGACCATTTTAAACCGGATGATCCTGCGCTCTTCCAGCTTCTCACAGGCCTCCACCGCATTGTCCAGCAGATTCACCAGAAGCGTGACCAGATCCTCCTCCCCCATCGTCAGTCCGGACAGGTCATTGACAGACAGGATCATGGTAATATTCTTTTCCAGCGCGCTCTGATATTTCTGGTTTAAAACTACATTGACAACCGCGTGATTCGTGTTTACCACATCCGCGCTTTCCCGCAGATTTCCATTCAGTGTTTCAACGTAATGAAGCGTTTCCTCCAGGCGGCCCTCCAGCAGCAGCCCCTGAATGCAGTTTAACTGATTTTTATAGTCATGCAGCTCCCGTCTCTGCCGCTCATAATTCCTCTGCATATTATGGTACATCTCCATCTGGTTCTGCGTGCGTTCCTGGAGCAGCCGCATCTCCTGGACCCTGGCGTCTTTTTCCAGAATACTTCCGATGAAATACAGGGCAATGACATTCAGAATGCCAAAACCGGATACCGCTACCAGCCGCTCTGTTTCACCGCTTCCCGTCATCATGCTGATTGCCATGATGACGATCATACTGAATACGGGGAAATATCCATACCTGGCCCACTGCCCCCCGGTTAAGCCTCTCAGCCCTTTTCGGTACCGGTAATGAAACAGCAGAATCAGGCACAGCAGAATACTGTAGGACAACTCTTCCTCCAATGCCTCAAGCCCCCTGTACTCCGGCGGCAGTGCCCAGACAGCCGATACCACGATGGCCATCACGATCCACATAAGAGCACAGAACAGCACGGAAAGAATCAAACTCTGCACCGCCTTCATCTGAAAATAAATCCACGAAACCAGCCACAAAACAACGATCACTCTCACCGGCTGCAGGATATAAGGCGGTATTTCCGTCAATGCAATGGCCAGAAATCCCAGGGTAAATGCAGGAACAGCCGTATCCTTCACCCACCTGTACCGCCACACACGCATCGGCACGATGGTTTCATAGTATATGCCGCATCCGATCCCCAGCATCAGGCACAGCAGAATATTCCGCATCACAATCCCCATGGCATCGCTCCTTTGTATACTGCATACTCTTCCTTCACTGCCTGGAAGCGGGGCCTGGGAATAGGCAGACATTCCCCGTTATCGAGCTCCGCCTCATAATTCCTGATTCTCCTCACGTGCCGCATATTCACCAGATAGCTCTTGTGGATACGTAAAAAACCGTATTCTTTCAACCGCCGTTCCACCTCGTCCAGCTTTAAATACGCCTGACAGGTCTCCGGCTCCGTCCCCTGACAGCAGAAGACAGCCTTATGCTTCCGGCTCTCTACATAGAGAATCCGCTCGGTAAACAGCCTTACCGTTCCCTCTACACAGGAAAATTCCACCTGCTCCAGCCGTTTTCGCTTAAGAACCGCATCCATACACTCCGGAAGCGCCGCCTCCAGCGTATCCTTCATGATAAACCGCACCGCATCCACCTTATACCCTTCCGGTGCGTAATGAAGAAACGCGGTCACAAACACAATCGCCGTCTCAGAACAGAGGGACCGCATCCAGGCAGCCGTCTCGATCCCGTTCACATGGCTCATACTGATATCCATAAATACAACATCATATTTCACAGCATTTTCCGGCTGGCTTACGAATTCTTCTCCGGACAGAAACAAAGAAAGCGCATACTCAAGACCGCGCCTTTCCAGATACTCCGTGAGAAGCGTTCTGATGGTTTCCCGGTAATAGTTTTCATCATCACATATGGCAATCTGAAGCATAAGACCTCCCTGCGCACTTCCGCCGTATTAAAAAATCCCACAGACGAAACCGCCTGCGGGATTTGAATAAACTCGTGTTCTGTCTGATTATCTCTTGGAGAACTGAGGAGCACGACGAGCTGCCTTTAAGCCGTACTGAAATTCTTTGATTGCCGTTTTTCCTTGATATTCTAGGCTTTTTTGCCCTTTCGGTTCTCGGTTGTCCTATTCCTTAACCACAAAAATAGGTGTTTTTTCAATCAGAAGCCCCTCTGATGTAGCGCATCATTTACCACCTCAAATAACTCCTCAGGCTTATTGTACTTTACCTTTGCATAGATGTCCATAGTTGTTTTGCTGTTTTCATGCCCTGCAAGGTACTGAACCGTCTTAGGATTCACTCCCGCATAGAGAAGATTGGTAATGTAAGTGTGCCGCAGCTGATGTGGTGTCACATCAAAATCTATCGTGTATTTGATTTTGGGTTGGTTCTTCTGTGTCATGCCCAGCGTTGGAGTAACCGTATATTTGATACTCTCCCCATTTACATACTTATAGTAGTTCCGGGGCTTAGTGGAACGGACAACTACATACTGCCATACCCTCTGAAACTGTGAATATGCAAGCGGCTCTCCTTTGCTGTCAGCGATCACATAATCTGATATAGAATTTTCTTTCGCTTCTCGCAGACAATCTACCAAGCACTTCGGTATCGGAATATCCCTTTTTGCTGCCGGGGTCTTTAGCACCGTAGAAACCACGGGTCTGTTATGCTCTGACCGCCATGCTCTCCGCACGGATATATACGGAGTAGGTGCATCCAGAAACACACAATCCCAGTGCAATCCAAGTGCCTCCTCCCGGCGAAGCCCAGAATACAAGCAAATCATAATGAACAAATAGGGTGGCAGCCCCTTGACTGTATCCAATAACACCTCAACCTGCTGGTCGGTTAATGCGTCTTTCTTCTTCGTTGGCTTTCCGCCCTTTGCAGATATTCCTACACAGGGATTATAAGTGATCAGCTCACTACGCTCTGCCGAGTAAAAAATACATTTAATGAGCATATTTACCGTATTGTATAACCCCTCCGATTTGTTGGTCAGCGGCACAAGCGCCAGACGAATATCATCTGCGGTTACTTCCTCCATATACATATCCCCCAAAGGCTTAATGATATAATTCCTCATGTCAGAGGTATATGCTTTCATCGTAGCTGAAGATACCTTTGCTGATTGCATCAGCAGCCATTTCTCACAATATTCAGCAACCGTCGGATGCTTTCGGCGAAAAACAATCTCCTCGACCTGCTTTTTTGCTGCCTGCTGTTTTTCATATAGTTCTTCACAAGTGGTCGCATACAAGCTGACCTGCTTGCCATCCGCATCCTGAATCCGTGTTCTGTAATATAGGATTCCTTTTCTCATAACAGTTCCGTACTGCGGAACACTTCTATTTTTCTTTGCCATATAGTTTTTCCTTTCTTGATAATGAGCGTTTACAACTTACACTCTCGTTTTATCAGAAAGCATGAATTTAATCAAAGATACGGATTGAGGAAAATGAAGAGCGAGACATCCTTGCCTCGCTCTTAACTAATTATGATGTTTCATTGCTTCTGCACTTTAGGCTCAAACACCATCCCACTGAGCAAATGCACCGCCCATGCTTTTAACCAGCTCATCCGGTCGATTGTATTTGACTTTTGCATAGATGTCCATTGTAATCTTGCTGCTCTCATGGCCTGCCAAGTATTGTACTGTTTTGGGGTCTACCGATGAATGAATCAGGTTCGTGATATATGTATGCCGGAGCTGATGGGGTGTTACCTCAAAGTCCAAGCTGTAAACCACTTTTCCGTTATGAGCAGCCTTTTCTCCCAAGACGGGTGTGACAGTATGCTTTACTCTTTTCCCATCTTCGTATCGGTAATAAACCCTCTCCTTTGTTGTTCTGGTAACTATATACTGCCAGAGCCGCTTGAACTGCGTGTAGGACAGCGGATCGCCATCACGATTTGGAACAACATACTCCGAAGCGGAGTTTGCTTTTGCTTCTCTCAGGCAGTCAGCCAAGCAGATAGGGAGAGGAATATTTCTCTCCGCTGCTTTTGTTTTCAATTCATCAAGAATGACCGGTCGGTTGCTTTCTGTGTGCCATGCCCTTCGTACTGTCAGGTATGGGGTATCCGTATCCAGATATACAGAATCCCATTGCAGGGCGAGGATTTCTTCTCTCCGTAAGCCCGCGTACAGACCAAGCATCACAAATACATACGGCGGAAGCCCTTGAATGGCATCCAATAAGCGGGCTGCCTGCTCATCTGTCAGAGCTTCTTTTTCTTTCTGCGGAACCCCTCCGCCTTTTGAGGTCAGATAGACCGTGGGATTCTTATCAATGATCCGGCTTTCCTTTGCTGCCCGGAAAATAGATTTGTAAAGAACAACCACAGACTTATAAACCGAAGCCGATTTTTTTGAAACAGGAACGAGGGCAAGCTGGATGTCATCCAAAGTCACATCCGCCATCCCCATATCACCCAACTCTTTGATAATGTGCCTTCTAACTTTAGATGTATAGTCAGTCATTGTGGTAGCCCGCACATGAACCGACTGCATCAGCAGCCATTTCTCACAGTATTCTGCTACGGTAGGAGACTTCCGACAAAATGTATCATTGTCGATCTGCTCCAACGCATTCAGTTCCTTATCATATAATTCTTCAGGTGTCCTTGCATAAAGAGCCCTCAATTTTCCATCTGCATCCTGAACTCTTGTCCTGTAATAGTCAAGACCGTTCAGCGTAACTGTACCGTATTGTGGAATCGCTCGTTTTCTATTTGCCAATTCCTCCACCTCCTAAGAATAATCTCCAGCGCTGTACCTTTGTTTTATCAGACCTCTCTGATTCCATCAAGGATACGGATCGGCTCACGATCTTCCGCTTCGAGGCTTACGGTAAGTTGTGCTTCTCTCAACTGGCTTTGCTCTATGCGTACATTTGGCGATATACTCCTGGAGACCTGCCGCAGTAAAATATACACAGCCATTCTGAACATACTGCACATAAGAGATCAAGCCGTTGTTACGGGCGGCATCCAGCGTTGCTATGCTGATTCCTAAGATTTCAGCAGCTTCTTTTCGTGTAATGAGTTTTTCCATAGACCATATTCCCTCCAATCTGTCAAGGTTATCATCTTGCTTTCAAAACCACATGAATACGCTGGCAACCGAAACTGCCAGCGCATGGTATCTGATTTTGAATAGAAAACGGCCACCTAAGAAAGTAATCGCTTCCTATTTTTAATGCAACTCAATTCTCGCCACATTTGCCACGCACCCCTGACGATGGGGACATTCCGGTCTCCGCTGGCGCGGCTGTCATAACTCCGCAGCGTCGTTTTACTCGTGCGCCGCAGGGTTCCCCCCAAGTCTTTAGGAGGCCGTGAGGAAGTATCTTTAAGCCCCCATGCAGTCATCGCGCCCCGAAATGCCGCTTTCGGGTTTCAGGCTTGCGTAGATTGCTCAGAACAGTCTTGTTCATCACCTCCTGGACTGTCATCTTCGCGGCGCGCCTGATTCGCTCGTACATGGGTTATGTACCGGAAATGCCGTCTATTCAGTTGTCAAGCTGCATGAGGGAGATAGACCCTCTCACTTACTTCCCCGTTGGGAGAGCAGTTTAGCAACCGATTTTAGAAAAATTCTTCAAAAATTTTTCTCAGCTTCAACAGTAGAACCCGTTTTCTCTTATTGACCGCCTGATGCGAAATGTGCAATATATTCCCGACTTCCTGTTCTGTCTTTTCTTGATAGAAAAGCAGGAAAATCAGTTCTTGTTCGTCTTCGTTTAATTGAGCCAAACAAAAGCGTATCTGTTCCGCTTCCAGATGTTCCAATGCAAGCTGTTCTACGTTTTTTCCGGGCGCAGCAAACTGCCTGTCCTTTTCCAACAGACGCTCATAGGAATCCTCTCTGCTGGGCAGGAAAGATGCAGTGTCTTTCTGGAACTTTTCCGTTTTCAGATCGTAGGAAAAGTATTCTTCTTTTCGCTCGTAGTGCTGATACACGCGGTAAATCTGTTCGCTTACCGGTACAGCCTGTCCATCTATATAAAGATAATAATTCGCTCTTTCTTCACGATTTTTGCTCACAGCCGTTACCTCCAAGAGTTTGAAAAGTGGATCGTTTTCGAACTCTCGGAAGGCGGCGAACGGCAGCGTGGGAATAAGGGAAAAATAATACGGACACAGGCACAGGAATATCCCATGTCGGTGTCCGTTCTGTTTTGTCGCTTTCTAATTGCTACTAATAGTTCCCATAAAGGCCATAAAAGACTGGCAGGGAAGAAGCGGGAATTTTGGGGTTCTGGCGTAGTTTTACAACCAGGTTTTCTTCGTTAAGAGGACCTGCCAGAAGCGGACAGGTCATTATTTTCCCACATAATCATCTCCTCCTAAGCAAAAAAACAACGCATAGTAGCTATAAAAAAGCCACTCTTCAATCATTTCGCATAATACTTTTACCCCGTAAAATATAATTATGTGAGGTGACGGAGAGTGAACAAAAAAATGCGACATATAGATTTTTCGTTTGGGGCATCCTTACGGAATGCCAGGGAAAAGCGAAACTACAGGAGAGAACAGATTGCGGAACGTGCAGAAATCAGTCCTCGTTTTTTGGCGGCCATAGAAAGCGGCCGGCGAAAGCCTAGCTTGGATGTCCTGATTCGTCTTGTCAATGCCATCGGCGCTTCGTTTGACGAAATCCTTGCGCCGCAGATGATCACAGACAGCGAAATCGTTGATCGGATTAGGCGCTTGGTCCCACAATGCAGTCAGCGAGATCAGGAGCTGTTGCTCGCCCTGATTGATAAAATGCTGGATACAAAAGAGAAGAAAGATAACAAATAATGCGGTCGGGTGTATTGCCCAGCCGCATTATCTGTCCGTTGCTATACGGGCAAACTGTTTTTCCTTTTGAGAGGAATAGTAATCCCTGAGTTTCTCAAAGGCTTCTATACTGATAGTATGTTCCATATGGCAAGCATCGGCCTCCGCTGTCTTAGGATTAACGCCTGCGGTTATTAACTGCTCCATGAAGAATTAATGGCACTCATAGATTTTTTCGGGCACCCCGCAGCCAATATCTGCTAGATGTAGGTATGCTCCTTTGCATACTGATACAAAACTACTTTAAAGAAAAACAATATTGACAGCATTCTTCCATAAACTCCGGATCATGTGTGATAACAATCACGGTTTTTCCGCGGCTGGCAGCGGCTTTCAATGCATCGGATATTCTCCTCATGTTTGCGCCATCCAATCCACTTGTAGGTTCATCCAACAAGAGTATCTCACGCTCCGAAAATATAGCGCAGGCAACGGCAAGTCTCTGTTTCTGTCCCCCTGACAGGGCTGCCGGATGTACATCCCGATACTCGTACAGATTCATGTTCTTTAACAACTGCCTTGCCCTTTCCATTCGCTCCTCTGACAACGGTTGATTCAAGAGCAGCTCTTCTGAAACACTTGCGGTAAAGAACTGTGTTGTCGTGTCATTGCCGCAGTAGTATACTTTTTTTCGCCTTCTAGACAGATGATTTTTACTCCCACAAACGATGATGTCACCGCCGCTCTTCTTAGAGAGACCTGCAAGCACTAAAGCCAGAGTGCTTTTTCCGGCGCCATTTCGCCCGGTGACAGCAGTGATAGAACCTTGGGGGAAAGCTCCTGAAAGATTTGTAAACACCTCTATTTCTCCGCATTTTTTACACAGGTCGTGCATAATCAGCGACCCACGCTCGAAAAGTTTCGGAAGTGGTAGCGGTTCGCGTGTTTGTACACGGTGCATCGTCCGAAGCCCCTTGTTGCGCCGTTCCATTTCCGGCATAGCTGTGAACTCCTTGGGAGTGTATTCGCGTACAATCCTCCCTTTTTCCATATATATAATCCGATCAGCAAGCTCAGAAAGCCATGAGAGACGGTGCTCTGCGATCACTAACGTGTAGCCCTGGGCTTTCAACTTAAAAAGCGTTCCCAATAGTTGCTCGATCCCCCCTAAATCCAAATTCGCAGTTGGTTCATCACAAACGAATACTTTGGGGCGCATGGCATAGACGGAAGCGATTGCCACGCGCTGCTTTTCTCCGCTGGAAAGCACATCCAGAGGTCTTTTTCTTATTAAGGAAAGAGAAAAGGTTTCAATGGATTTATCCGTCCTCTCTTGAATTGCCTCCCGGGAGAAGCCGTGGTTTTCGCATCCAAAGGCCACCTCACCCACAAGTTCTGATGAAAAAAACTGGCTTTTAGGATTCTGGAATACACTTCCGACGATTGTTCCGATTTCCCAGGCTGTCATCCCTGTAATGTCTCTATCATCTATACAAATACTTCCGGAAATGGAGCCTTTGAAATAGGATGGAGCCAGACCGTTCATCAATCTGGTCAGAGTCGTTTTCCCGCAGCCGGACACTCCTGTGAGTACCACACATTCTCCCTGTGCTATGGATAGATTTACGTTCCAAATTTGCTGTTCGCTCCCCTCATATTGAAAGGATACGTTCTTAAATTCGATCAAATTTTCACACCTCCAACGCAAAGAACTGCTGCTGTAACGATTCCCCAAAGCGCAAGGAAACACCAGTCGCGCATATGCATCGTTGTTTCGTAGTAACTCTTTCGCACGCCAGGGCACTCAGCGCCTCTTGCCACAGCGGAAACGGCCAGTTGGTCGGCAATCTGCAAAATACGTAGCAGAAGTGGGACAAGGACATATTCAACACTTGCAAGTGGATGTACTGCAAATTGTCTTACAGATGTAAGGCCCCGGTTTTTCATCGAAAGGCCCACTGCTTTAAGCTCAGCCTTCATGGTGGGGAAAAATCGAAATATGACCATCAGTCCCAATATGACGCCAGTGGGCATGTGGATACTTGACAAGAACGACGACAGTTCTCCAGGAGGCGTCATAAACAAATCCCAAAACAGCATGAGCATTACCATACTGCTCCAGAAAAACAACACAAGGAATTCGGAAATAATGACCGTATGATATCCCCAGAACCGAATCGCGTACAAAAGCAATGACAACAGCAGATAAAAGGCTCCACAGGATGTCATTAATCGGTAGTTTCTCTGGAATCCAACATACACGAAGCAGAATATCACCAAAACGGTGGTAAACAGAATGTTTTTCACCAGAAAAATACCTAGCATGGCGCAGAGCAATGCAAAAAACTTGGTCGGGACAGCAAAGGAGTGCTCACCTCTCATAGAACACCCGCTTTCTTGAAGTGTTTCCCAATCAGCCGACTCCCAAGTATACTGCCTAAAAAGCCACAGATAACAGAGAAAGATACAATAAAGATCAGCCAGCCGGGGGAGGTGTAATATTGTATGTAACTGTCAATATAGCTTTGATCCATGCCGCTTGCGACGGCAAACGCGTAAAAAGTGTCCCAGAAAAACAAAAGCGGAAGAAGATTGCCTCCATTATAAAACAGGCTCACCATCGCCCATGCGAAGGTTAATCTCTTTGCGTTGCGACAGGATCCCCGCTTCCATAGTACCACCTCGCATAGTAGGCCTACCAAAACGAAATAAGTTGCCTGTCAGCAAAAAAAACACGCCCAGAATCGTCAGATACGTCAAAGAAACGAATCTTTTATTTACCCTGCTGACCATCAGCATGTACACCGGGGCAGAGAAAAACATTGATACCCCAGGAGATAAAACGCAGTTGAAAAATTGATTTACCATAGAGACAGTAATAACTACAAAATGAATGCCGATGAGAAGCACCGTCAATAATACTGTTGTAATCACATCCTTGACTGTCCATTTGTTGTTTGTTTTCATATGATTTTCCTTTCTTCATTATGAATGAGAGGACAAGGCGCGCCAGGAATGACGGTCACCCCGTTCCCTTTACGTTAATACTGGAATTCTTCCGTCAGTTTTGCTTTCTCCACCAAATTGTTATAGGTTGGAGAAGCTTTAAGCAGTTCAAGATGAGTACCGGACGCCTCCACTCTCCCGCAGTCAATCACCACGATTCTATCTGCATTTTCAACGGATTTGAGACGGTGGGAAATAATGATAACGGTCTTATCCAGAATGAGGCGGTTCAAACTGTCCTGGATCTTTTTTTCGTTTTCCACATCCAAAGAGGCTGCAATCTCATCCAGAATGATAATAGGTGAATCTTTCAAAAAGGCTCTGGCGATGGATAACCGTTGACGTTCTCCTCCAGAGAGTGTTGCTCCATTTTCTCCAATCATCGTTTTATACCCATCCGGAAGCCTCCGGATAAATTCTTCGCAGTTGGCCAATCGTGCTGCCTGAACGACTTCCTCATCTGTGGCCGTCTTTTTCCCAATACGGATATTTTCCAGAACAGATGCATTAAACAGCGTTACATCCTGGAACACGATGGCTATCTTTTCAAACAAGGATTTTGTAGAGATTTCTTTGATATCCAGCCCGCCGATTCGAATGCTTCCGCCGTCATAATCATAAAGTCTTGACATCAGACGCAAGATACTGGTTTTTCCACAACCGGATACCCCTACTAAGGCAGTCACCTCGTTTTGCTTCGCGGTGAAACTGATGTTCTTGAGCACTTCCGTATCCTTATCGTAAGAAAAAGACACCTGATCAAATTCAATATCATAACTTGAGATTGTCTGATCCTTGCCCTGCTGTATCTTTGTCTCCCGCACCTCCCGGATACGTTTGACCATGGAATCCAGATAATACAGCTCTGCCACATTCATGCTGACCGCTTCTACGCTTTCCCGCACCTTAATGGAGGCCAGTACATATCCTAAAAAGTACAGGATATTGATCTCTCCTGTATGCAGCATTTGGACGCCTATCAGGATCACAAGCACAAAGGCAAATTGCAGAATGACATTCGAGCACAACATAGGAATACCCGCTGAAATCTCTGCACGAAGATGGATTTTCTCACTTTCTTCCATCTTTTGATAAAGAGTCTGCCGGATCTTCTGAGTCAAGCCAAAGCTCTTGATTTCCTGCTGATTTTCAATGGCCTCCTGAAAGCTCTCAGAGTTGTCCCGGAGCTTTTGATAATGTTTGAATGACTCCCGAATCTGAAGGTTTTTCGACAATAAAAGAAGCCCGAATCCAAGCAGAATTGGCAGAATGATAGCAAGCCCCAATTTAACATTGCCAAGGAGCAGCAGAACCGAAAGCAACGGAAAAAAGAACAGGAATCCCACTGCCTTTGCCATAGCGTGGCTCATAGCATGCTCAATAGCTGCCACATCCGCCATGATGGTTTGCGCCAGATCCGAAAGGTCATGCCTGGAAAAGTAGGATAAGGGCAACTTGGTCAGAATATCTGCAATCTCCGTGCGAAGATTCGCGCTCTCCTGATAAGTGGTGTTATACAGCGCATCATATTCAATTCGGAGCAGAATCCACATCACAGCCAGAACCAGGATAGATCCCCACAAATACAGCCCTGTTTCCTTGACATTGTTCAACAGCAACTCATCCACCAAGAGAAGCAGCAGCATTGCAGGGAAAAAGTTGATCACATAGACGAAGAAGGAGGCCGCGCTGGCCTTTTGCAAATCTTTGGCCCCCTTGTCGGTCAGGGCAAAATGCGTTTTAAACAGTTCTCTCATCTTACAACCCTCCATTCATTTGCCTGTTCATAGAGCGTTTGATATTCTCTGTACTTGGTATCGGTCGCCATCAACGCTGCGTCCGTTCCTCGCTCTGCTATTTTCCCGTCCTCCAAAACCAGAATTTCATCCACATTTCGAATGCTGGACAGCCGGTGTGCAATCATAATGACAGTCTTTCCCTTCATTAAGTGAGCAAACGCCTTTTGCAGCTCATGCTCATTCTCCGGATCGATTGCCGCGCTGGCCTCGTCAAGGATCACGATTTTCGCATTCTTTAGCATTGCCCGTGCGATTGCAATCCGCTGCTTCTCACCGCCCGACAGGTATACGCCTTTGGAGCCAATCACCGTATTTTCCCGATCCTTAAACTTATCCAGAATGCTGTCGCAACCTGCCTGATGCAGCGCTTCCATGACCTCCGCTCTTTGAGCGTCTGGGTTCGCCAGACGGACATTCTCGTAAATACTGATGTGAAACAAACGGACATTCTGGAACACAAAGGCGATATTGCGGATTAAGGCGTCCTCTGTATAGGCTTCAATGGGCTCTCCCCCAATCTTGACCGCTCCTCCATCCACTTTGTAAAAACCAGAAATCAATTTGGCAATCGTGGACTTTCCTCCTCCAGAAGATCCCACCAGAGCATAGCTCCTGCCTTCTTTCAGAGTGAAGCTAACATCCTCCAGCACCATCTGGTCTGTATACCCAAAGCATACCCGTTCAAATTCAATGTCATAGTTTTTGAATGTGCTCTTGTTCCCAAATGTAAGCCGATCCTTTTGCATATCTGAAAACACCTGCTCCAGTTTTTCAACCGCCGAAGTTCCCATGAATGCATACATACCTACATACATCACTTTCATAAAGGCGGTAAACATTACTCCACCAAGGAATAACGTCATAATGAGTTCCACCGCCAACACGGCAGGGTCTTGCATCCGATTCAGCGTTAAGGCTGCCACTGAAACGAGTACGGCAATAAAGCCGAATAGAATCAGCTGGAATAACACATATGGTCTGCGGCAGCTCATGGAATAGTTCAAGGCATGCCGTGCATAATCCGCGATTGCCCGATGCAGCGTCTTGAAAGATGTAGCGTCTATGCCAAAAATCTTGAGCACCTGTATCCCGCGTATGTACTCCACGGTCTCGCTGCTCATTGTCTCCAGCGCCTTTTGGTAGACTTCCATAAACTTCTTTTCCCCGGTCATCAGGACAAGGAGCACGCCACTCAGTAGGAACAGAACCAATAGAACAATGCCTACCCGCAGACTGATCAAAAACCCCACCACAAGCGCCAAAAACGGTGTCAGAATTGCTCCAGCATTGTCAGGAATCAGATGGGCTACAATAGAATGCGTTTGGGCCGCGTTGTCATCAATGAGTTTACGTGTCTTTCCCGATGAGTTCAGATCAAAGTAGCGGAAGCTGGCATTGGTCAGGCCGTCAATCCCACGCTTGCGCAAGTTGGTCTCCAGCCGGAAGCCCAACATATGCGTCAAAAGCACGGCTGCAAAATACAAGAGCGAACCGCCAATCAACAGCCCCGCAACCAGAAACGCATTATATTGAGCATGCCCCATATCTCCGTCTACCACCAATCGTTTCAAAAACTCATAGAGGTAGTAATAAGCGCCTACATTGAGCAATGTGGACACCACCGTCAGGCCGATTGCAATATAGGCCAAAGGTCGCTGCTTGGGCACATAATAGAGCAGTTTTTTGTATACTGCAAACATAGACAAAACTCCTTTCATACCGTGTGATCAGATTTGATTAAAAGCAAGTTAGCACGAGCTAACCCTTGCGCGTTATTATATTTCTTCGCAACGTCCAAAGAGGAACTTATGTTTTTAAAATTATTTCTTGCACTTCAGGATAAATTCTTAATTCTCTTTCGCAACAGGTTTTCCCTCATCTTATTCCCATGATCAAACAGGGATTTCAAACAGACGAAATAAACACCATGCTAATCAATAAAAGAAATTCTAGACGCTGATTCATTGATTTCATCTATATTCTCATTGATAGTCTGAGTCGATGCAGGAACACATAACTGACTTTTCAATTCAGGTTTGTAATTTGCATTTTGATCAGGATGTATGCTCCAAGGTGTAATAGTTCCTGTGAGTGCCAAAAGTTTTTCTAAGCTTGTTTCAATTGAAAAGTTGTTGGATTGCATCCAAGCATCATCAAGTAAAGTTTGAATGTAACGATCCCCTCCATCAGAAATAATGCACACGACACAATCGTGCGGAGAAAGCTGTTTAGTGATTGTTAATGCGACCAAAGCGCAAGCTCCGCCGGACGGCCCCATCAAAACACCTTCATTTCTGGCAAAGCATCTTGCTGCTACAAAAGCCGCCTCATCAGTGACCTTATACACAGAATCGATATTCTCGACTGCAACATTGCACGGTGTCCATGCCAGTCCAATACCAGGAATCAGATATGAGTGTGACTCACCGCCAAAAATAGAGGACCCAACAGCATCAACACCGATCACTTTTACGTCCGGCCTATATGTTTTCGTGTATCGTGAAATCCCACCCAGTTGTCCGCCAGTGCTTACTGCGGCCACAATAGCTGCGACATTATCTGGGCAATCAGCAAAGATTTCACGTGCTGTTCCTTGGTAATGCGCAGTGCTGTTTAACAGGTTGAAGCACTGATCTGGACGAAATGCATCAGGGATTTCACTGGCCAATTTATTCGCAAGAGAAATCCTTGTTTTGTGATAACTGCCGGAATCATCTTGTTCTGTTACAACAATAACCTCTGCGCCAAAGCATTTCAGGAGAGCTAAGTTAGTCGCAGTGGTTTTAGGATCGACCAGAATAATAACTCGATACCCCTTAGCAGCTCCTATCATCGCCAAGGATATTCCGAAGTTTCCACTTGAGGATTCTATAATGGTTCCCCCGGGTTTTAATAATCCTCGTTTTTCAGCTTCTGTCACAATGAACAACGCCGGCCTGTCTTTTATGCTTCCTCCCGGATTACCACGCTCATATTTAAACAGAAGTCGTCCTTCCGTAGAAGCGGTAGTGTTTCTAAGTTCAATCAGCGGAGTATTTCCTATTGTTTCCAGCAAATGCATTCTATCACCACCTTATTTATTATTTGCTCTTTTAGGCTGTACATCGAAAACTACCCATTTATACCAGCCTGCTAAATTATGATACCTCTGCTATGTGTAGTTCGCTGCTCAACAGGCAGTGTGTAAACTCGTTTTCCGACTGAGCGGCTAACCTGTCTGTCGAAACCATATCTACAAAAACCCCATTGTTCATAATTGCAACTCTTTCACAGGAATGACGGATGACTCTTGCGTCATGGGAAATCATAATATATGCAAAGCCAATGGATTTTTGGAGATTTAACAGGAGATCCAAAATCTGCTTTTGCAGTATCATATCCAGTGCCGATACGGCTTCATCGCAAATTAGAAGCTCAGGCTCCACAATAAGGGCACGGGCGATAGCAATCCTTTGGCACTGCCCCGTGCTGAGTTGGGGAGGACGACGGTGCAGGGCATCTCCATCAATCCCTACACTCTTTAAATAAAATCGAGCTTTTTCTGTGCGTTCCTTCGTCGTTCCTATTTTCAGGTATTTCAAAGGTTCCTGCACAAGCTCCAGTGCAGAGCGACGAGGATTAAGGCTGGCTCTTGCGTCCTGAAAAACGATTTGTAATGATTTGCAAATGTGTTGTCTCTTCCTTCCTCGCAGCATGGAAATATCCTGGCCGTTATACATAATCTTTCCCTGATCAGGCAATTCCAGTCCGGTGACGCACCTTGCTAATGTCGATTTCCCACAACCGCTAAATCCCAATATTCCAATAGTTTCCCCTTTATGCACAAGCAAGTCTACTTGGTTTAAGACGTTTTTGCACTTATTTCCTTTTTGAAATGCTTTTTTGATGCACTCAATCTTCAACAGCGGCTCTTTGCATTTTGAGCATGGCAGCGAAAAAGCGGGTAAGTTTCGCGCCTCAATCAGTTGTTTTGTATAATGTTCCTTTGGGTGTAAAAGAACATCCTGTACTGCCCCTTGTTCCACAATTTTCCCTTCATTTAAAACAATTACGCGGTCACAGATTTCATGAACGACACCAATATCATGGGTAATTAAAACAATAGATAATCCCAGCTTTTTTTGTGTGTCCCGAAGTAACTGCAGCACTTCTTTTTGACTTACTGTATCTAGCGCAGAAGTAGGCTCATCGGCAATAAGAACTTCCGGCTCAAGGCTGAGTATCATCGCAATATAAACCCTCTGGCACATCCCGCCGCTTAGCTCAAAAGGATAAGCATTCAGTACCCGCTCAGGATCATCAAAGTTCAGTAACCGGAGCATATCATAACAAACTTTCTCCATAGCTTCTTTTGATGGAAATGGCTTGTTTCTTAGAGTCTCCTCAAAATGCACACGTATTGTTTTCACGGGATTAAGTGCAAGCTGTGCGTCCTGATAAATCATCCCAATACGCATTCCACGTATTGTTTTCCAATTGATATCATTGTCAGAAATATCCACATAATCACCGTTCCCGAAACGGACAGTACCACTATCAATTTTTGCCGATGGCGGCAATACGCCTATGAGCGATTTCCCACAAGTGGATTTCCCCGAACCACTTTCTCCGAGCAGAGCAAGAATCTTTCCTTTTTCCAATACAAAAGAAATTCCGTCCAGCACGGGAAGTCGTTTTTTGTTTTGCACATAGCTAACCTTGAGTTGCTCGACAGATAGTGCGGCTTTCAAATAATTATCCATAGCGACCTCCTAATTCAAAATATCAATATGTTCATACGGGTCCAGCATATCCCGCAAACCTTCTCCAATCAAATTAAGCGAAAGGACCGTAAGAACAATGAACAAAGCAGGACCCAATAAAATGTGCGGAGCCTGAAAGAAATGTGCCCGGGCGTCAGACAGCATGCTTCCCCATTCCGGGGTTGGCGGTAACGCTCCCATGCCTAAGAATGAAAGGGCCGAAACAGAGAGTATCAGTGTGCCCAATTCAAACGTGGCCAGTACCAATAGAGAACCAATCATCTTGGGGAGCAGCTCAAAAACTCCCATCCGCCACCCAGACGCTCCCAGCACACGAGCAGCCTGTATAGACGGGTCATTCTTTACCTGAAGAACGATGCTTCTTGCCAGTCTCGCAAACGGAACCCACCAGACTGCGACTACTGCAATAAGTAAATTGGCCAACCCAGTGCCCCACAGCGCGGCAAACACCATAGCAAACACCATGAAGGGAAACGCCATCAGGACATCTATAACCCGCATTATGATCGTATCCAAAAGGCCGCGACTTCTCATGCCGGTGATAATACCAAAGAACGTGCCTATAAACAACGCCATTACAAGGGCAAGAAAGCACGCAGTGAGGGTAGTCCTGCCGCCATACAGCGTTCGGCAGAAAATATCACGCCCATAGCGATCCGTTCCAAAGGGATGTGAAAAGCTAAATTCCTGCAATCGTTCCGCAATTGCTTCATCGGGCGCATAGCTGGTAAAAAGAGGGGCAGCGATAACAAGCAGGATAATAACCAGTAATAGTATTGAGCCAAGTAAAACAGTGCTTGGAATTTTTCTGTTTCCCATACAAAGTCACCTCCTATTGCTGTGCAGTAGGGCGGGAAATTCCGCCTCTGCGCACCATCGGGTTGCTAAGTATATAGGTGATTTCTACAGTCAGGTTGATCAAAATGACTGTAGCAACCGTCAACACAGTATATCCTTGAACAGCAGGGTAATCATGTACCAATATGCTGTTGATTGCGTAATTTCCAATTCCCGGCCAATTAAAAATAGCTTCAATCACAACGGAGCCGCCTATCATATGTGCAAAGGACAGGGCTACGGTTGTAATGGCAGGGAGCAGTGCGTTCTGAAACGCTCCCTGAAGAACCATCTTGGAGGTAAGTCCTCGTGAAAGTGCCGAGGAAACATATAACTGACCCAACTCAGTCAGCATTGCTGCACGAACCATGCGGATACATCTGGGCGCTCCAATTATCCCTAGTGTAATTGCAGGCAGCCACAATCTGCCCCACTCCATTTGGCTGCTAATTTCATACCAATGAAGCCGAACAGCAAATAAAAACAGAAACAACAACGACAACACGAAAGCAGGAAGCGAAGCAAGGATAACACAAAACAGACGGATTGCGCGATCCTGTAATTTGCCGGCATGGACTGCCGAATAGATACCAAACAGCACACCCAATATCGTTTCGATAAATAATGCCGCCAGAGCGAGAGTGAATGTTGCGGGCACTCTACTCCATAGTTCCTGAGTGATGGGTCTGCCGCTACGAATAGAAGTCCCCATGTCCAGGGTTATGATCTTTTTGAACCAGTTTGCATACTGAACAGGAATACTGTCATTTAATCCATGCGCTTCCCGTAAAGATTCTCTACGTTCTTCAAGCAGTTCCGTGTTTACGCCAATATCGCCCGGCCCCTCTCCAAGTACCAGGTTGATCGGGTCGCCCGGAGCAAGTCTAACTAATAAAAAAATAACAACTGAGGACAGGAGCAGAGCAAGAAGAGCACTGCCAATCCTTTTCAGAACCATATTTCTGATCATCATGTCACCTCACTTAAAAAATGGCAGCAGGAGTCCAGTTCCGTATCTCCTGCTGCCGTTTTCGATATTATTTAATCCTAAGATTGGCATTCACCACATTTTCAAACTGACGGAAATGCGGGACAAATCCCTCAAGTGAGGTGCTAACAGCAGTGATTTGCGGCCTTGGTGCAATATAGAGCGCAGGGGATTGCTCTGCTACGTAAAGAGAAATCTCCTCACCGATTTTTATGCGTTCTTCCGTGGTTGCCGCTTGCGCCAGACTCTCTAGCATTCCTGCCAATTTTTTATCCTGGAATCGTCCGTAATTGGCTGCGCCGTCGGCAGCGTATTGGGCGTTCAGAAGCGCCGACACATTTCCGAACGTCCCCCATGCTTCGACAGATGCATCCCAATCACCCGTTTCACGCGCTGTGGTGATTAACGAATAATCTCCGTGTTGCACAGAAACATTAACACCGATTTTCTTCCACTGCATCTGAATGGTTTCGCCGAGTGCCTGATCGTTTCGGAAAGTACGAAGCAGGATGGTAAGCTGCTGTCCATCTTTGTAGCGGAAGCCATCCTCGTCCAGAATCCAGCCAGCATCATCCAATAGCTGCGCGGACTTCTCCACGTTGCAGGAATCGTAATACGCATTTTTTACTTTTTCATATGTGGGATTGGAACCAAGCCATGTAGTAACCGGCTCGCTTAATCCTTCCATACCCAGAGCAATCAGCTCCTCACGATCTAAAGCCCAACCTAAAGCCTGACGCACACGATAATCATTCAGTGCCTCTTTTTCACAGTTGAGATAAATTGTCTGGGTCTGCGCACCCGGAACCAGTACAATCTTCGCCTCTTCACTGTTATCAAACTGACTATAAGCCGACTGAGGAATATCCATTACCACATGGTATCGTCCACTCAGTGCAGCGATGACACGGGCGTCCGCATCACCAATCTGTTCATGTACGACCCTCTGGATCTCAGGTTTTGTACCCCAATAGTTTTCATTCTTTTCAAAAACCATGCACTGTGCAGGCTTAAACTCTACAATTCGGTACATACCGGTATAGTCTGCTGTCTCGATGCTCTCATAAGTATATTTTTCTGCGGTATTATGAATGAGCAACTGTGGGAATGACAAATTCAAAGTAATATCCACATTAGGAGTTTCTGTCACGGCCTGTATGGTCTCGGAATCTACCGCAGTAAAATCAATCCCTTGTAAGAAGGGGTTGGCTTTTGGATCAAGCGCCTTTGATCGCATCAAGGAAGCGATTACGGCTTCTGCATCGGCCGGGTCGCCGCTCCAGAACGTGGCATTGGGATGCAGTTTGATCTCCCATGTATATTCATCAAGTTGTGAAACATCTTTGGCAAAATAGGGTTGAATCACACCGTTTGCATCCGCTTTGAATAGAATTTCTCCAGCGCCCATATTCAGCAGATAATCCGCCGCAGGATATACGGTAGGATCTACGCCAATGGCAATTTCATTTCCCGCAACTACCAGTTCAGATGCAGAAATAGTAGCATTACTTTCAGTTAGAGCATTGCTGCTCTCATCGGTCGGTTTTGCACCGCAGCCAGCAAGCATTGAAACTGCCAGCAAGCAGCAAATCATAAGGATCGATTTTTGTCTATTTTTCGTACCAGTCATTTTTTGCCTCCTCCGTATCTATTGTTTTTGTTTTTCTGTTTCATCTTTTGGGGTGCCGAAATTCTTATACAACATAAATCCAATCATTGCCGTTCCTACCAGAACGCCATACAAGTACCACGGCGCATTCTCTAGAGTGTATTTTTTTGCCATATCAAAGGACGCGCCGCCAATAATCGTTCCAAAACCTTTGCCAATCGCAAAAGCTGTAGAATTCACCCCTAAATACATTCCCAACGCTCGTGTATCTGCCATTGATACAGCGATATTCTGCTGGTTCGGCCTCGCCAGTATCATGCCCACTGCGTAGCAGGCCACAATTGCCATAAACGACTTTACATCGGCGGCGAACGGGGTAGCAATCAATGCCGCTGTGATGATTCCGGTTCCGATTACTACCGCTGCCCGAGACGAGAATCGTTTGGAAGCAAGTGCTACCAGAGGATACTGTAATACTGCCATGACAACGGCATACACCGTATACATAATACCCACACCATCAGCTGAGCCGTAAATTTCCTGGACTCTTAGGGGGTATGTAATATCAATCTGGGACGCTCCCAGCCAAAACACCATCATCAAAAGGACGAATATTTGATATGGTCTGTCTTTTGCAATTCTTTTGACAGCAGGCATAACCGCATACGACTTTGCCTGCCGCATAATCGGTGGCATGGCAACACGTGATAATACGAAATTAATCATAAAGCAACTCGCTGCGCCAAAGCAGACAACTTTAAAATCCAGTCGAAGCAGGGCTACTCCCAAAAGGGGGCCGATTGCGCTTGCTATCCCCGTAATTGTGTTATTCAGCGAATAATATTTAGGACGATTGTCATTTGTTGTGAGCATTGCAATCGCAGACTGATATGGCATTTCAAAAAGAACTCCGCCTAGGCCGATCAATATCATGGCAGCAATCAGCATCCCATAGGCACTTGAAAATGCCAGGGTCAGAAATCCAAGAACTCTTAGAAATACGCCCACGCTGATAAGTGTTTTGACCTGAAACCGATCTGCCAAGGCACCACCGATCATCGCAAGACCCTGCTGCGAAAACTGCCGTATTGCAAGCGCTACTGAGACGGCAGTCGCAGTAAGGCCAACGTTGTTGACATAATGCCCGATAACCAGCGGCATAATCATATCAAATCCAACCACCATGAAAAACGTAAAAAATAAAAGTATGAGCAAGCCGCGGCGTTGATTGATCTGCGTTTCCACGCTTCCTAACACCTCCTTACTGCCTTAGATTGCTTTTGCTATTACTTGAAGCCTCCGCCCACTTAGTTCATATCCAAATTGAAATGGACGGATATCAGTAAATGAACTGATATGAGGTTCCGGTTTATCGAACAACTCAACAACCTCAAAGCCATTTGCTGATAACAACCCTGCTATTTCCTGCGGGAAGAAAAGACGATGCTCCAAGTGCTCAATAATCGCCTCACGAGTTCCAATTTTCCAATTATAGTCACGTTTTAAAATCTGTTTTGCTAAATCAATGTAAAAGCGTGTTTTTACAATTGCTGGTTTACCATCGAATATCGCTTCCTCCAAAAGCTCGTCCGTCAACCATCTCTGTCCCTCCTTTGTTAAGAAAAAAGCTGCATTCCTCATATCAAGATACAAAATGCCGCCATCTTTAAGATGCTTTCGGAAATTCGTCAGAGTAGAACCAGCATCTTCGTTGGTGTAGTTATACAGGAAGGTGCTCCCAACGCAAACCAGAGCATCAAATGTCTGGTTTAGGTCAAACATTGCCTGTTGCCCAATATAAAAATTGGCGTTTGGATAGTGCTTTTGTGACCAGGCAACCATATCTTCCGAAGCATCTATGCCTACAGCATCGTATCCTTTTTCTCTTAGAAAAGCTACTTCTCTCCCCAAACCCGATCCAACATCCAATACCTTTTTTCCTGTTTCGTATTTTTGGAGTATCGCGTGTATAAAACGCGCCATTTCAAAAGACTTATCGTTTTCAAACACAGCATACAGTTCCGGATTGGAGTGCAGCAAGTTGTCGGTATTTGTTTTTAAACGAATCAATTCTAGTCACCTTATCCTTTGTAGCAAAAAACACGGGTCGCGTTTGCACTGAATTGCGAAAAAGGAAACGATTCCGCTAAGAGAGAGGTGATTCCGTTGCCCACAAACCTCGCAGCAACAGCACTGCCAGTTTGCGCATAAACAGTCAGCGGAATATTGCGCTCCAGTACCCGTTCTACGACTCGATCAAAGGTTCCGTTGCTTAGGGTCATTCCTGTACAGATTACCCCGTCTGCAGAATCCAATACTTTTTCCATATCCTTTTCTACGGGGTCGCCCCATTGTGTTCTTTCCATTTGCAAATCGCAGGGAAGGCAGGTTCCTCCGCGCTTTCGTATTGCAGCTATAAGCGGGTTTACAACCCCAATCAACGCAATCCTCATGCCCTGTTCTATGTTGGCAATATCAGCAATCAGGTTGTCACGAAAATCCGCTTTCTCGGCCGGGGTTCCCCCCGGTAGTTCCACAGCATCGCTGCATTGCCTTTCGTGAGGATATACTGTGCCAAGATAAGCGTCCATTGCTGCAATTCTAACCGGCAAACGCGGGTCAATCACGCAGCTTTTGAGAGACTTGCCTGAAAACTCTCTTCCTGCTTCAATGCCTAATTGCTCCGGCACATGAGAGCATGCTCCAAAGTATGTCCCGACTCTCAGTAATAGATAATAGTTGTGGTATTTATTAATGGAGTTTGGAAATTGCGTTGTCTGATAAATATAAGACGCTCCTGTTACGAAAAAATCAGAAACAGAGGGATCCATATCTCCATTCACGATAGCACCCCATAATTCATTAACATTTTTATATTGCTTCATGTACTCGCTCCGTTTCCTCAAACTCAATTTCCAACCTTCTCAATGCAGTTTCAGCGAACATGCGAGCGCCGTACCCATCGCAATCTCGCGTTATAACGTGTCCCAAATAGCAGGCATTGTCGATTGGTTTTTCAATGGATTTACCCACACAGTCCTCGATTCTATACCGTATGATATTTGAATCTTCCCTTAACGTGTCAGCGCCCTTAATCTGCCTTATCTTGCCGCCGCAATCCGGAACAATAAACATAATCGCAGCACTGCTCACGTTGGTATCAGATACAGTAACGGACGGTTGCTGTCCTAAAGCAAGGGATACAAAGGCTTTAAGCATATTTACGCCGGTCACATATTCAATGAGTTCCACGATATAGTTTCCTGCTGTACGAGGGTTGATTTCCACCACTTTGGGACCATCCTTCGTGAGTTTTATCTCTGTGTGAGCGATTCCGTGGTCATATCCTGTTGCCAGCAATACATTGCGCACATAATCGCCTATCTCCTCTTTCACGTCCTCATCCAGTTTTGCCGGGAACATATGTCCGTTTTCTATAAAGTACGGACTGCCAGTCACAGACTTGTCCGTAATACCTACAACGGTAATCTCACCGTTATTTGAAACCGTCTCCACACTGACTTCTTCTCCGCATATATATTCTTCAATCAAAAATGCTCGCTCTCTTTCTTGATCACGGAAATTAAGCGGGAAATTCTCCAAATCACGATATGCCTGTTGCAGATCATTTGAAGTCTGAATAAGTTTAACAAATGCGCTTGAGGCTAAATCCACAGGTTTAAGAACAAGAGGATAACCTATTTCTTGCGCTGCCTTTTCAACTTCCTCCCAATTATAAGCAAGCATGTACTTTGGATTGGACAATCCAGCACGATCTACAGCCTGCCGCATTAAATGTTTCTGTCGTGCGGTCTTAACGTTGGCTGAAAACGGACACGGTACATTGTAAGCCTTTGCAACTTCACAAACCGTTTCGATGTAATAATCACACACCGTTATCACACCATCGAACCGCACGTGCCTAACCGATTCGATCAGCTGTTGCAGATCGTTCGTTTCTGTTTCGACAACATCGTCAGCATAACGGAAAACAGCGTGCTTTTCCGAGCTCATCGGATTTTGATAATGTGATGCCTTCCGGGTTACAAAAGTATAGCTATGTCCGAGTTCCCTCAATAAAGGTGGTAAGAGGTTTCCGCTTGCTCCGACCCAGCTTTCAATCATAAGCAAATGTGCCATTGCTATTCCTCCATTTCTTTTAATAGAGAGCATCATAGTCAATGTGGTTATGACGCTCCTATTGACATATTGTAGTTCTTGCCATATAATTTGTCCAACGAATAGTTTTTACAAACTTAATCGGAATTATTGATAGCGTGGAGGAGTACATGAATATAGATTACCTGAGAACATTTCTAACACTTGCGGAGAATGGAAGCTTCTCCGAAACGGCGAAAGAGCACATTGTAGTCCAGTCCACGGTCAGCAGCCGAATACAGGAACTGGAAAAAGAGTTGGGGCAGAGTCTTTTTATTCGTAGCTACAACCACGCCGAACTTACTTTAGCAGGGCAGGCCTTTCTGGAATATGCAAAAAACATAGTGGAATTAGAGAACAGAGCAATTGATAGAATTGGCTTGGTTGGTCAGTTTTCTGAGCGATTGACAATCGGAACGGTTTATGCTTTCCACAAGTGTTATCTGGTGCAAGGAACCAGACGTTTTTTGGAAAAGCATAGTGACATTTCTGTTCGCATAGAGTTCGGGCATTCAAGACATATTATTTCTGCTATGCACCAAGGAAAGATTGATATAGGCTATTCACATCACCCGTTTAGGCATACCGGTTTCCAGTGTGATCTTGTGTGTGAAGATGAAATCATACTTGTTACCAGTAAACAACCTACTGATCTAAATGAATGCATAACACTGAAAGACATGGAAACGCTGCGCATCTACAATTCAAATTTCCTATATGCGGATACACATAACAGGATTTTTTCAAGATACAAGGCATTTCAGCTCGATATAGATATAGGGGAAAATATCGTTCCATACTTATTGAATGATGACGGCTATGCCTTTGTGCCGCGAAAGATGGTGGAGCAGGAATTGTCCAACGAATCATTGTTTGAGGTTACAATTTTGAATGAAGAGATACCTTCAATGAAGAACTACGTAATTTATAAACCTACTTCCCCAAAACGAAAACTGATACAGCAATGGCTGAACGAAGTTGTTTCGGATTAAAAGGGTTGTTGGCCGTAATGATAAACAGGGAGAGATAGCTCTTTGAGCCGTCTCTCCCTTGTGTTATTGCCATTCTAAGCTTGTTGAGAATAGAGGAGCCAAATTCTATGGAACTGACTTCCTCTCCAACCCATAGCTTATCGGCAGAATCCACGCCAGTGTAACGGAATTTCTCTTGTGGAGACTTACATAAAAGGAGGATGGAGCTATAAATAGTCTTATCCTCAAACAACTGTGCATCCCCAAAATCATCAAGGCTTACCAAGTATCGGCCTTTTGCAATTAAGCTTCGCAGATGTTCTCCTGCACCAACTTTGAAAAATTTGTTTGGGACAATATAACAAATGTAGCCTGCATCCTTTGTTTTTCTGATAGCCTGCTCAACAAAAATAAAGTACTTATCAAATTGCTTGTAGTACTTGTCCCGAATTCGGGGTAAATCTGGCAAGCAATGCCGGTGTTAATACACTCGGCCCGCAGAGGGAAAAATCCTGCCGTGATTTTCCCCTCCGCTTTGCTTGCCTGGGGCAGCGCCCCCAAACCCCCTTGAACGCAGAATTTCATTCTGCGGCTGCGCGTTCTGCGAACGCTTTGGACCATGACCGGCTTACCGCTGGCCGTGGTCTTTTTCCTGTTCTTTTTTCTGTTCCTCATCCATTTTCAGCAGCCGGTCCACATTGGCTTTGGCCGTCAAAAGCTCCCGCATTTCTTCACGGGAGCGCCGGTACTCGGCGTAGGTTTTCTTCTTTTCTTCCAGCAGCTTGGCATACTCGGCTTGCAGGTCCTTGACCTTGGGCAGCTTCTTCACACCCATCTCGTCAAAGGCGTTTTTTGCCGCCTGATGAAGCAGGATTTCTTCTTCATGTTCCTCGCGGAATTTCTTGGAGTAACCAGCTTTCCGGTAGGCCACATAGGTCTCGCGGGTCTTGGCATAATTTACGATGTGGGTACGCAGGACAGCAATCTCCGCCATGCACTTTTCCGCTGCCTTGATCTGCGCCGACAGTTCGTTGTGGTGGGCGGTGGCTGCCGCCGCTTTTTCTGCCAGTTCCGCATAGTCCAGCAGATGATGTTCGGTAAGAAAATTTACAGTCTGCGCCATCTGTTTCAGGTTAAAAACCTTGGCCCAGCGCGCATACCCAGCGCCTTTCCCAGCCTGTAATTTTGCCTGAATGTCCACCAGCAGATTGACCTTGGGCGGCTCCGGCTGCACGATGGATTTCTTACGGGGCGTATGCTGTTTTTCTCCGGCCAGTACCGCACGGATTTCTGCTTCACTGTACCCGGCCCCCAGCTTGTCATCCATACGGGCTACATTCTTCCAGCCGGGTGCTTTGAGACGGATCGCTTTCCCGCGCCGGGATACTTCGCAGCCCATTTCCGAAAGCAGCTTCAGCAGCGCATCAAAGTCTGCCGGTTTCTGCTCCAGCGCACGGTCAATCATCACCCGCAGCTGCTCCCGATGGGAGGGCTTGGCCTGATCGCCCAGCCACTTGTTGTAGCTTTTTCCGTGGGGCTTTGGATTCTCCACAATGGACAGTCCGTTCTCGATACAGATGGTGTCGCTCAAGCGCCGGACGGCTCTGGTGCTGCCCCAAAAGTTGCGGAACTTTCGGTCACAATCCATATTGACCGCCGACCAGATGATGTGATTATGAATGTGCGATTTGTCTATGTGAGTGCAGACCACAAAGGCATGATTACCTTTGGTGAACCGCATGGCAAACTCCACGCCCAGCCGGTTTGCTTCCTCCGGGGTAATTTCTCCGGGTTTGAATGACTGGCGCACATGGTAAGCGATCACATCGTCCGCCCCGCGCACCCGCCCGGTGGCGGCGATATACTGCCGCTTCGCAAGCAGAAACTCTGCATCGGCAGTCCGGCTGTCACAGCCATAGCCGGTAATTAGTTTTCCGTTGTCGGTCTTTTGCGGATTTGCCACATAATCAATGATGTCGCTGACTGCCTGACTTTCGGTGCGGCCCTTGCCGATATGCAACGGCATGATGCGTGTGGTTGCCATAGGGGGGGAACCTCCTTTCCAAAAAGAAAAGGACAGCTGTGTGAGCTGTCCTTTGGTTAATCTGAATTTTCAACAGGCTGCTGTGCTTTTAAGGCTGCAATCCGTTTGGTGTCCACAAAATGAGTTGCATACCATTTCTCAATTTCCGAGTTTCCGCTTTTGCTGAACCGCAGCGGAATCACCGGCTTGTGTCCCTGCCCATTTTTCTTTTTTACACCCCATTGCTTGTAGTAACAGAAGGAGGGTTTTAAGCCGGTTTTCTGTGCGTACACCCGCATCTGGTGCATGATGAATGAGAGTTTGCGCAGATTGACGGTGCAGACCCGTTCCAAATAGTCCACCCGTCCAAACCGCCAGTCCTCATATTTCTGCTTTGGCAGGACACCGACCTCCATCAGCACATCCACCGGAGCCGCATAACCACGGCGCTGGCATTGATGATAGACCGCTGAATGTACTTTTCCAATCAGTTCTTTTTCAGTCATGGCGGTTGTCTTTCTTTTCGTGCCAGTTTTTCAAGACAGCCTCTACCTGAGCAATCAGCTGTTCCTTATCCGGCATATAGAGAACATACCGGGATGCGAAGATATTGTTGGACAGACCGCCCAGGGCATATTCTGCCGCGATGCTGTCTTTTTCCGTACAGAGGATAATACCGATAGGAGGGTTATCGTCAGGGTCGTTGACTTCCGCCGCATAGTAGTTTAAGTACATATTGAGCTGACCGGCAGCCTCTGGTGTCAGTTTTTTCGTTTTCAGTTCAATCAGCACATAAGCGCGGAGGATTTTGTTATAAAACACCATGTCCACATAGTAGTGGGTATTGTTCAGGGTCACACGCTGCTGGGTTCCGACAAACATGAAGCCTCGTCCAAGTTCCAAAAGAAACTTTTCAATCTGTGCCACAAGAGCCTTTTCCAAATCGCTTTCCAACATGGGTTTGTTCTCCGGCACACCCAAAAACTCGAACACATAGGGATCACGGATGATGTCAGCTGGCTGGCTGATCTCAACCCCTTTCTGAGCCAAAGAAAGAACCTTTTCTTTATTCACATCTTCACTGGAAAGCAGCAGCCGTTCATACAGCGAGCTGTCAATCTGCCGTTTCAACTCCCGAACTGACCAGCCCGAATTGACAGATTCCTTCTCATAAAAGCTGCGCTTGTTCTCATCGGTAATACTCAAAAGCTCGCAGTAATGGGACCAGGACAATTTGCCAGACACTGTCTGGCATTTTTCATAGGCAAGATAAAATGCCCGCATATTTTGTAGATTAGAACGAGAAAAGCCTTTGCCGAATTCCCGTGTTAGTTCTTTGGAAAGTTCCTTTAAGGTTTGTTTTCCATAGTCTGCGCGAATCTGATTTTGCTGTTCATACTCCACGATAATCCGGCCAATGTTCCAGTAGGTTGTCAAAAGCTGCGTATTAACCTGCTGTGCAACATTTTTTCTGGCGTTTTCCAGCAGCTCTCGGATTTCCAAAATCATGGAGTTGTTTGGCGTTAATTGATTTTCCATACACGCCCTCCTTTATCTAAAACTATCCGCACTCGGCGGCAGAATATATTCTTATATAGTATATCCTATTTTTTAGGGAAAGTAAAATAACATCAGTGACATATTTTATCCATAAACCAAATCCTGAATGGCAAACTTCAAATCCTGCACCTTGCCCAGCAGCCAGATGGCAGCCATCGGCAGACCAAACGGGCTAATAAGGAATGCCATCACCAGCAGGATAATGCCGTTTTGCAGGGAGTAGGTAATCAGAACCGCCACACCCAGCAGGGCGATCACCATGCTGATAAGCCCCAGCACCAGACCGGAGATATACACGATTCCCACACAAATCCATACAAACAGGGTCAGTGCCAAAATCACCGGAGCCACTAAAATCTTTAACAACAGTTTCAGCAAAAATACCAATGCCCTCATTGTTATGCCTCCTCCCAAAATCACAGTTCCTGTTCCTGATTCCATTATCCCTGTCTCACAGCCAAAAGGCAAGGATACGGGCAAAAAGAAAAAGCGGAGGAAGGCGCGGCGAAAAGAACGCCGTTCCTCCCTCCGCAGATGGGGTATTTGTCCCGGTTACGAAAGTTTGGAGAGCCGGGTCAGTATCTCCTTAACGCCGTCCCATAGCTGTTCCTGCCGCTGAGATATATCCTCCAGATCGGCATCGTAGATACGCCCGGTCTCATGCACCTTGCGGGTCAGTTGGTTTAAGTTGTTGCTGCTCCGGCGCAGCAGGGATACCAGTTCTTTCAGTTCCGGCAAATCCAGCTGCACCACATAGCCGTCCACAGCCATTTTTCGCAGATAGGCGCTCAGGTTTTTTGTTCCAAACTGCGCCATTTTCTGCTGAATCAATTCCATTTCATCAGCGGATACCCAAAACAGAACCGGCACATCTCGCTTGCGTTTGGGGCTGCTCATCGCTCCGGCTCCCGTTTCTTCGGGGCGGCAGGTTTGTGAATTGATGGTTCTTGTCTGAGCTTTTGCAGGACAGAGCTTTTCTGCTGTTCCTGCATGGTTTTTCTGGCTTGTCTGGTAAACAGGTCGGTCAGACCGGGATTGACCCCATCCACAACCAGATAGGCACAGTGGCGGGAAGTACCGCTGTCTTCCGGCATGGGAATGGTTTTTGCCCAGACTTTATTGTCCTGAGAAATACGCCCGTCACGGTTCTTGTGCTGGATGGTGTTGGCAAGAATAAACTGTACCCGTTCCGCCCCGAACTTTTCCAGCACATCTTTGACCGCCGCCTCCGTATCCAGCCGGTTCTCTGCATAGTGAGCGCTGATGGTCTGCTCAATGGCTTCTTTGCAGGCGCTGTTTGCCTGATAAGAACGGTTATATTGTGCCATCTCCCCATGCTGGGACGCATAGGCGGCAGAATGGGGGTAGAGAGGGGCAGTCCGTAATTCTTCCTGCGCCCTGCACGCATCATCCGCCCGGTTTTCAATGCTGTCCCGGATCGCATCCATATAGCCGGTCTCCAGCTTTTCAAAATAGCGGTACACATCTGCCAGCGGAGAGGGAGACTCCAAAAGTGCCTGTGCCTGTGCATCGGTCAGCTCCAGTTCCTCCATCGCCATCACGATGTCCTCACGGATGGCGTACTCATAGGTGTGGTGCAGGGTTTCTTCCGGGGGCTGGCTTTTCAGCCAGTCCCTGTACTTATCCTGTTCAGCGGCCATCTTTTCATAGAGAGCCGTATTCAGATCGTTGGTATTCATAATCATCGTACCTCCTCGTGTTGTTTTGGTTTCTTTTCAGGGCTGCGGGGCGGCACAGGGCGTTTCAGGCTGTCCAGCACCGAGGGACGCGCGCTCTTGGCAGCCACTGTTTCCGGCTGGGCGTGGCCCTTGCCGTCAATGTTCAGTAAGGTATCCAGTTCCACCAGACGGGCGGACTTGATCCGCAGATCGTCCTCAAAGGGGAACGGCTTGCCAACTTCCTCCTTGGCAGCGGCCTGCTGCTGGTAAAGGTTCTCCAGCTGGTTTTTGACCGCTTCCAGACGCTGGGGCATCTGCGCCAGTGCGTTGTCGATACGGGTGAGATTTCCGCGCGGGTCTGTACCCAGGGTCGCCCGATGGGTCATTTGTCCTTTCAGCAGGAGCGTATATTCCTGTTTCCATGCTTCAAATTCCACAGACATAATGAATCCACGGTAACTGCCAATCTGTACCGGATCGGAGGTTTTGACCTCCTTACAGGCATCCAGCAGGGCTGCACCGGCGTTTTCTTTGTCGGTCAGCACATCGCCCCGGATCTCCATACCAGCAAAGCCATCTGCCGGGTGTGGGTGGGCAACCAGTGTTTCCAAATCGACTTCAAAGCCCTGGATATACCCCTTGTTGGTTTCGATTTCCTGGGGGAAGTATTTGAGCAGCTGGTCCTCCAGACGGTACTGCTTGCTCTGGTGGTCGGCTTTCATCAGCTTCAGCTTGGCAACCTCAACATCCAAATCCATGCGCTCCTTGATACGGGGATCTCCGGCACACAGGGCCTTGATCTCAGCAAAAGAAAGAGCCGTTTCATCCACATCGTCGCAGGAGCGAACTGGGCTTTTGCTGGTCATGATTTGCGAAATGAATTTCTGCTTGTTTTCCACTGTCTGCCAGAGATAAGCGTCAAAAGTCCCCTCGGTGACATAGCGGTACACATGAACCAGCGGATTCTGGTTGCCCTGACGCTCGATGCGCCCCTTGCGCTGGGCAAGGTCTCCCGGACGCCACGGACAATCCAGGTCATGGAGGGCTACAAGGCGATCCTGCACATTGGTGCCAGCGCCCATCTTGGCAGTGCTGCCTAAGAGGACGCGCACCTGCCCGGTGCGGACCTTGGAGAACAGTTCCTTTTTCCGTACCTCTGTGTTGGCTTCGTGGATAAAGGCGATCTGGTCGGCAGGCATCCCCTGGGCGATGAGCTTTTGGCGGATGTCCTCATAGATGGTAAAGGCAGGCTCCGGCTCATCCAGTGGGATTGCTTCTTCCAACCCATGAAGCAGCGGATTGTCCAGCTGTTTGGCTGCCTTTTTGTAGGGGGCTGCCTGGGGTGTGGAAATGTCGCAGAATACCAGCTGGGTCAGCTTATCTGCGTCCCCGTCCCGCCAGATCTGCATGATGTTGTCCACGCACTGATTGACCTTGGTGCCGGGTTCATCCGGCAGTAGCTGGTTGATGATGCGCTGGTCCAGTCCCAGCTTGCGGCCATCCGAGGTGATTTTGAGCATATTATCCACGGACGGGTCCACACTTCCTCTGTGTACTTCGGAAGCGCGCTCGGAGAGTGCCTTCACCATTTCCTGCTGATGTTCGGTGGGCTGTGCCACAATATTGTGGTATTCCACCTCCGGGGTGGGCAGGTTCAGCTGGTCGGCGGTCTTGATGTCCGCCACCTCTTTGAACAGGTTCATCAGCTCTGGCAGGTTGAAAAACTTGGAGAATCGGGTGCGCGCCCGATAGCCGGTTCCCTCCGGGGCCAGTTCCAGCGCCGTGACGGTTTCTCCGAAACGGCTGGCCCAGCAGTCGAAATGGGTCATGTTCAGTTCTTGCAGGCGGTCATACTGGAGATACCGCTGCATGGTGTAAAGCTCGGTCATGGAGTTGCTGACCGGGGTTCCGGTGGCAAAGATAACGCCACGGTTTCCGGTAATCTCGTCCATATAGCGACACTTCGCAAACATATCGCTGGACTTTTGGGCATCGCTGGTGGAGAGACCTGCCACATTCCGCATTTTGGTGTATAAAAACAGGTTTTTGTAGTTATGCGCTTCATCGACGAATAGGCGGTCCACGCCCAGCTGCTCGAATGTCACTACATCGTCCTTGCGGCTCTCGGCCTGCAATTTTTCCAGCCTGGCTTCCAGCGATTTGCGGGTGCGTTCCAGCTGCTTGACCGTAAAACGCTCACCGCCGCTGGCCTGTACCTCGGCAATCCCCTCCGTGATTTCATCAATCTGCTCATATAGGAGCCGTTCCTGACGCTCCCGGCTGATGGGGATTTTCTCAAACTGCGAATGTCCCATGATGATAGCGTCATAGTCACCGGTGGCGATCCGGGCGCAGAACTTCTTGCGGTTGTGGGTCTCAAAGTCCTTTTTCGTGGTCACAAGGATATTGGCGGAGGGATAGAGCCGCAGAAACTCCGAAGCCCACTGCTCGGTCAGGTGGTTCGGCACAACAAAGAGGGATTTCTGGCACAGCCCCAGACGCTTACTCTCCATGGCGGCAGCCACCATTTCAAAGGTTTTGCCAGCGCCTACCTCGTGCGCCAGCAGCGTATTGCCGCCGTACAGCACATGAGCGATAGCGTTTTTCTGGTGTTCCCGCAAGGTGATGGCCGGGTTCATGCCGCCGAAAGTAATGTGTCCGCCGTCGTATTCACGGGGACGGGTGGAGTTCATTTCCTCATTGTACTGGCGGACCAGAGCTTGGCGGCGGTCCGGGTCTTTCCAAATCCAGTCTTTGAAAGCGTCCCGGATCGCTTGCTGCTTTTGGGCGGCCAGGGTGGTCTCTTTGGCATTCAACACCCGGCGCTCCCTGCCGTCCGCGTCCTCCACCGTGTCGTAGATACGGACATCACGTAGGTTCAGGCTGTCCTCCAGAATCTTGTAGGCGTTGGCGCGGCTGGTTCCATAGGTGGTATAGGCCGCCACATTGTTCTGGCTTATGGAGCTTTTGCCAGTGATCTGCCACTCTGCTGTAAATGGGGTGTAGTTGACCTCAATATTCCGCTGCATATAAAACGGGGTATCAAAGGTCTCGTACATAAACTGCTGGATGTACTCTTTGTCGATCCATGTTGCACCCAGGCGCACCTCAATTTCCGAAGCGTCCAGGTCTTTGGGCTGGGCGGCGGTAAGGGCTTCCACATTGGCGGCGAAGGATGGGTCCTGCTGTGCGGCCCGCTGTGCCTGACGCAGCTTGCGGCGCACATTGCCGGACAGGTATTCGTCAGCGGTCACATAATGGGGTGTGCCATCTTTCTCCACTTGTCCCGGTACACGGAAGATCACGCCTTGCAGCTCGGCAGCCAGTTCGTCGCTGGTCTTACCGGTCAGCTCCGACATATATGCCATATCCACACAGGCTCTCTCCGCGATGGAAACGGCAAGGGCTTCACTGGCGGTATCCACGGTTTCCACCGCCTTGTGGGGCTTGATGGTCCGTTTGGTGAACATATCTGCCTTGCGCTCCAGCTTGCCGTCCTCGTCAATGACTTCCAGCGCGCAGAGCAGATAGTAGCTGGAATCATCGGCAAAGGCCAGCCGGTTCGCCCGGTCATTGATCAGGCCATATTTTGCGGAAAAGCTGTCATAGAGCCGGTTCAGTTCGGCCTGTTTATCCCGGATGGCGCTGTCCGGTGTGGCAGCGTCCATTTGCAGGTCAATGAGCTGCTGGACACATTCTCGCAGCCCCACCAGCCCTTGCACGCGGGCCTCGGCGGTGGCATTCAGGTCTGGGCGTACCATGCGGCTGTTTTCACGGAAATACACATCTCCGTCCACCACGGTATAGGAGTAGTTTTTCACATTGGGGTCGGCGGGGATGGAGGTGTCGATGGCTTCGCCCTCACCCAGCTCCGGCAGATCGGCTTCCTGATAAGTGCCGCGAATGTGCTTCACCGCATCGTGCAGCTGATCGGCAAGCTCCAGTCCCTCGATGGGATTCACGGTGTAGTCCATACCATGGGCGGTGCTTTCCGGTTCCTGTCGGCCCAGCACCATTTCCGGGTGGTCCAGGAAATAGCGGTTGATGGCAAAACCGTCCTCGGTCTGTCCGGTCTGCGTCCATTCCGGCACGATGTCCAGTGGACGGTCCCGCTTTTGCAGGAAGATGATGTCTGAAACCACCTCGGCACCGGCGTTCTTTTTGAAAGCGTCATTGGGCAGACGGATGGCTCCCAGCAGCTCAGCACGCTGGGCAAGATACCGGCGCACGGTGGAATCTTTGGCGTCCATCGTGTAGCGGCTGGTGACAAAGGCCACCACGCCTCCGGGACGCACCTGGTCGAGTGCTTTGGCGAAAAAGTAGTTGTGAATGCTGAAATTCAGCTTGTCATAGGCTTTGTCCCGAACCTGATACTGGCCGAAAGGCACATTACCGATGGCGAGGTCATAGAAATCCCGCCTGTCGGTGGTTTCAAACCCAGCCACAGTGATGTCGGCCTTGGGATAGAGCTGTTTTGCAATCCGTCCGCTGATGGAATCCAGCTCCACGCCATACAGACGACTGTTTCGCATTTTCTCCGGCAGCATACCGAAGAAGTTGCCCACACCGCAGGACGGCTCCAGAATGTTGCCGGTCTCAAAGCCCATGCGCCCCACCGCTTCATAGATGGCCTGGATAACCGTAGGGCTGGTGTAGTGGGCGTTCAGGGTGGAGCTTCTGGCGGCAGCATATTCCTCCGGGGTCAGCAGCTCTTTCAGCTGGGCATATTCCGCAGCCCATGCGGGTTTCTCCGGGTCAAAGGCATCAGCAAGACCGCCCCAGCCCACATAGCGGGAAAGGATTTCCTGCTGCTCCGGCGTTGCCTGTCCGGTGGTTTCTTCCAGATGTTTCAGCAGTTTGATTGCTTCGATATTGGCCTGGAACTTGGCTTTCGGACCGCCTTCGCCCAAATGTGCATCGGTAATACGGAAGTTCTGTGCATTGTGGCGCAGGTTAGCCTTGTATTCCTCATAAGAAGCTTCCTCGGCAGCTCTGGCATTGGGGAAGGTCTGCCACTGGCCGTTTACCGGAATGGAAACCGGGTGTTCGTCCAGCACTTCCTCAAAGGTTTTCTCCGGCTCTGTCACAGGGGCTGGTGGCTCTGGCTCCTCGATATGCAGCCGTTCCACCACCACATCATAAGGCAGATTGTTCTTGTCGCCAGGATAGACGGCCACGGTCTCGGAATGGAAGGCCGGGGATTCGGCAGACGGTTGGGGCTGTTCCTGTCCAAAGCCATCCAGCTGACGGGCATACATCCCGCGCAGCAAAGGCGCAACCTCATCCCAGCGAATATACAGCACAGCCAGACGCTTTTCCTCTGCGTCCAGGACTTCCAGCTCCATGCCCTGTGCCGTGGTACGGTAATCGGCAATATCACCGGTCTCCAGATCCAGCGTCTCGATCTCACGGGGATAGGCTCTGCTCAGCCAGTAGGCGATCTCACTGTTGCTCCTGCCGGATTGCAGCAGCGTGGAAACCTGTTTTTTATCTGCTTCATCCATCAGTCCATGGGCCAATACATCCCGCAAGTCCTGATCTGCCTTGTCCGGGTCAATGGGAAGAAACTCGGTATAGTAAGCATTGCGGCGGTCTGCCCGAAGCAACTGCTCGAACTGTTCTTTGCGCTCTGCCCGGTAGATGGGATATACCATGCCGGTGGGCAGAAGCTGCACGGTGTCATCCCGCAGCTCGGTGATCTGATAGGCGTCATCCTCGATATACACGGTATCTCCCACGGCATAGACCGGGGTAGCAGGGTCATAGGAGGTTCTTTGCGGAATAGGGCTGCGAACGGCGTCATATTCCTCATCGGAAATGGAAACCTCGGAAGTCTGTTCTGCCTCAGCAGCTGCAATCTGCTCTGCATCCGACATTACTCGCTGGATAAACGGGTCATTGTCCAGTTTTTCCGGGTCTGCCACCTGGCCATTGACGATCCCTCTTTCCTCCAAGGCTTCCCGGATGGCGATAGGGTCGATGTTGTCAAAACGGTCCTGTTCTTCTTCGGTATAGAACCTGTCCTCCTGAATAAGCTGGGCAAGCCTGCGCTGTACCTTGGGCCAAGGCAGCTGCATTTCCTCCGGGCTGCCGGCACGGACAACAAACAGGCTGTTACTGCCGCCGTATTCCTGAGCCAGCCATGCGGCGGTGTCTTTCTCCCTTGCATGGTCCTTCATATAGCGGACAACGGCGTGTTTACTCTCGATATTGCCGTTCCATGCACAAAGGGCAGAATCAATATCTTCCTGAGAGAGAGGACGCAGCAGCTCATGGAGTTTGGGATAGGTTTCGTCTGCCACTTCCCGGTGCAGCCACTGGCGAAACTCCGGCACATCAGAGAACAGGCGGATCAGCTCTATATCGTGGGAATCAAGAATGGTGCGGCGCACAGCAGCATTACACTCGATCATAGCGTTTTCATAATCACTATGGCCGCAGGCGTTGCGGTATCTGGTGTCCTGGGTAACAGCTTCCATCACGATGGGCTTGTATTTCTCATACAGTTCCCGAATCGTAGGGGTTGCCTGTTCCGGCTCCATATCCCGGAACACTCTGGTTCCATCTGCGCCAAACTCTGCTTCCTGAGCATTGATGTGCTGTTCTGCCTCATGGTCGATGGAGAGCATGGAATACTCCTGACGCTCTCTGCCGCCCTCCGGGACAGCGGAAATAGTTACATCATGCTGATCCCGCAGATGTTCTACAACCTGCTCCAGCCGGTTTGCCGGAAAGCCGCACATTTCCACACGGCCACCGCCGGGGATAGCGCGGGTCGTGAGATGGAAGTCCAGCTCCGCAGCGGCAGTTTTGGCATCTTCACCATACAGTTCAAAGAAATCGCCCATCTGATAGAGAACTATGTCATCCGAGTGACGCTCCTTGACCCCGTTGTATTCCCATATCTCCGGGGTCGGCTGCTGGGCTTGCAGGGCATCTTCTTCGGCCAGCGCTTTTTCTGCCTGGATTTTGTCATACTGCGCCTGTTCCTGTTCAGTGAGATAGCGTCCCTTTTGAATCAGGCCGGTAATCCGTTTGGCAACTTTCTCCCATGTGAAATGCATATCCGGGCAGCCGTCTTTTTTATAGTGCAGACCCTTTCCATCGTGATCTTCATTACTGCCCATAGCGCCGGACAGGGCGTGAGAGTGACCGCCGATGCCGTACTCAGATTTCAGGAAATCCACCTTTTCCTTATCCGTATGGGGATTTTTGAAAAAGGTGAAAATGCGGCCCTTGCCGCCCTCGATACCGCTGCCGCCGGTCATGGCTGCGTCGATCTCGTCCTCTGTGATGAACTGCTTGACCGCAGGAACATCTTGCATTTCAGACGAAAAACTCTTGCGGGGCAGGGACAGGTCTTGCAGACTTTCCCAAATCTCTCTCGGTTTGTGGTAATGGAACCGCAGCAACTCCCGATCCTGCTGGTAGGCCGTCCAGAAAGCAGCGTATTCTTCCGCAAGGGTCTGGCGGAACTCCGGGCTATTCAGCTGTTCAGTAAGCCATGCGGTTTCTTCCGGGAACCCGGTCCTCTGAATACCGGACAGACAGGACAGATACCCGGAATCTCTGGCTTTATCGCTGAAATCGTGGTACAAATGCCAAAGTTTTTCCGCAAGGAGGGAGCGTTCATAGCCTGCCGCTTCTGCAAGCTCCACATTGGAGGCAAACTGGCCACTCTCCAAAAGCTCCCCGATACGCTCTGCGGCGCTCTCCCAGGAAATGACCTTGGCAGACCTGTCATAACGGACAGACTTCCCATGAGAAAGATGGATACCATCCTCGGCATACCATGCGCTCACGCTGCCAAGGCCATTGCCGCCGTGATACAGCGTTTTCAGTATCTCGGCAATCTCAGCGGTGGTTTTCTGCTTTTCAAAGGCTGCAACCACGCGCTCTCTCTGGCGGTCTGTATTGCCGCCCAAACGCAGCACATGGTCAATATCATTTTGGGCAAAAGAAAAAGCAGAGGATGTATGCGCTACATTCTCTGCCTCATCTATAGATTGGATCTGTTCTGCTTCGGAGAGGAACAGGTTTAGGGTCAGCTGTTGATAAGCTCCGCCATCAGGATCTCCTCTGCCTGTGCTTTGCAGGTATTCATCAGCCCCACCCACTTCATGGGATCGCTGGCTTTCAGTTGCTCGGTGGCTCCCGCTTCTTTCGCCAGCTGGGGCATCATCTGCTCCAGTCTGCTCTGGGCGGTCTCGTCGATCTCCAGAAGGTGCTGGTACAACTTCTCGCTCAGCAGCATCTGGTTGTAGAGGATGGGACGGTGTTCTTTCAGGTAGGTTTTCCTCATCCTGCCGTACTTGCCCAGGGGTTTCTCCGGCTGCTGGCTCAGCTTCAGGTCGGGAATCAGATAGTCTCCGTTCTGGATGTAGGTCATGGGATTGTTCATCTTGCTTACTCCTTTCTTGGTTGGCTTCGCGCTCTGCATTTCGGACGGTAACGCCGATCTGCCGCAGCACCTGCTGGTTGATCTGGCTGACCGCTGTTCCCAGCGCCCCGATGGTGGACGGGGTATTGAAATCAAAGATCGCCATGAAATCTTCGTGGTCGAAGTAGCGTTCCGGCTCCAGTCCGCAGCGGGACATCAATGCGTAAGTGATGCTGACGGTGGCGGCTGCCTTGAACTGCACTCCGATGTTATACTCATCATATTCCTCCAAAAAGGAACCGTCAACGATGTAGAAGAAGTCCTGCTGATGCTCCGTCCAGTATTCCTCAGCCAGTTTCCCGGCTACCTCGGTAAGTTGTCCGGCAAGGTCATCGCCGGAAACATCATAGGTACGCTCCAGCATGGCCTGCACGGAATCAAGATGGCGCTCCTCCAGCTGCCACAGCCAAGGGGTACGGGAATGTTCACGGGTTCCGGTGTCGGAAATATCGAACACATAGCGCAGGCGGGGTCTGTCCCCGGAATCATCCACCAGAGCGATCCCCTTGGAACCGCGCCTTACATATCGGCCCATCTTTTCATTCCACAGGTCGTACTCTGCACAGGCGGTAGCGTCCGGGCGTTGGGCATAGATCAGCAGCTGTTCATGGAATGGATACTTGTAAAGGCGGGCAGCGGTGGTCAGAAATCCCGCCCATTCCTGCCAGCTGCCTGTGAGCTGGGTTGCCACATGGTCGGCCATCTGCCGGTAAAATTCTGTTTTGGATGGCATGGTGTTTTGTCCTCCTTTCAGTTTTGGGTAAAAGAAAAGCAGGAAACCTTGAAAGATTTCCTGCTGCTTATACGTTTATTACCTATTTTTTTGCCAGAATACAGATATGATGTTTTTTGTTTTTATGATCGATGGTGATTTCTGAAAATCCTGCTTCAGTTAGAAAAAATTCTAACTGCTCTACAGTATAAATTTTCATGTTGTCAATGATTTTCAACCACTTATCATCCGCTTTATTTGTACCATCGGATTCATTCACAATTAAAAAACAGCCACCTTTTTTGAGGATTCGGTACACCTCTTTAAAACTTTCAAGAGGTCCTGGCCAGAAATATACGGTTTCAAATGCTGTAGCCAAATCAAAAGTGTCTGCACTAAAAGGAAGATTCAAAACATTTGCATGAGTAACCTGCAATCTTCCGTTTTTAATCGCTTGCTGATTGAACTGTTTTGTTTTTTGGACAGAAACCTCAGAGTAATCTAAAGCATGCACCGTTGCAGCCGGAAATCGCTTTAATAATTCTGCTGCATTTCGCCCACCTCCACACCCCAGATCTATGATTTTAGATGGGTGCAATTTTGTAATATGCTCCATCCCCCAATCCGAAACAGCAGCGTGGCCTTTATTCATACTTTTCACCATAAGTTCGCCCAGCAAGCCTTCTGGTTTTCTTGTGCTATTAAATAATTTTTTTACAATTCCCATTTCCCATTTCCAACCCGTTCTTGATATATTTATATCTTTTTCCTGTATTCGATTCCTAAAATAAACAACCCAGTGATAAATATGATTAAAAAACAACCGATGGGAACAGCAATACCATGTTCAAGCATGGTACAAATCAATCTGCCCGGTGGTGTTATCCAACTCGTTACGGGATTTAAGATACAAGCCACCAGCAGAATAACAATGCCAATCGTTCCACTCAAAGTTAAAAAACCGCCAATTAGTGTTTTTTTCATAGCATCTACCTCTTTTTATATCCGAAGATATTACCAGTTAGCATTAACTAACTATAAATATACCACAACAGTCAGTAATTATCAAGTATTTGCTTATTCATCAAAATCCGGGTACAGTTCCAGCTGGGAAAACTCGGCGTCGCTCATAGCCTGGAGCTTCATCAGGGCGCTGTCCGTCAGCTCCCGCAGTTCCGTTTCCTCCGGCGAAAGTTCGCCGCGCATCTCGGTCAGAGCCTCCATCAGCCCGGTGCGGCTGCCGGTGTTGTAAATGCACATCAGGTTCATTTCCTCAAAAGTAAAGTTTCCCATATCAAATCTCCCTTTCCGCGCTCTTTTTGGGCGCTGCCTTTTTGCGTTCCGTCCGGGGCTGGCTTTTCAGCTGCTCCATGACGGACTTTTTCTTGTCCCGTTCCTCTCGATGGGCGGCGGCAGCCAAATCCATAAGAGAAATAGGCTGGCCACTGCGGGCCTGCTGTTCCAGCTGCGCCACGGTCCGCTCTTTTGGGCCGTTGTTGATGATGCCGTCAATCATGCCGTAGTCATCCTCCAGCATCATTTCCGCATTTTTCAGCGGATTGTCCGGCAGGAATCCGGGAATCTCGGTGAAACCAACGCTGTCGCAGTAATGACAGGATACCTTACCGTCCTGCTTGATGGCAACGATGTCGCTGACGCTCATGGACGGACTGTGAAAATCCACCGGTTTTTGCAGGTTGAACTGCTCATACAGCGTTTCCAGCTGCTCCATGGCGCTGCCGGAACCGTTCAGCGGGGCGGTGTAGATCATGTCATAATTGTTTCGGTCCACAGCCAGATTGTGCGATTGCAGCCAGTCCAGATTCATAAACCGCACATTCTGCGGATCGTCCCGGCTCACCTGATAAATGGCAAAGCAGCTGCCCTCATGGGCAAGAAATGCCTGCTCTCGTTCCATCTGCCGTTCCTGTCGTTCCAGCACCTTTTCATGGAACGCCGGACTTTGCTCCCATTCCTCGTGTTCCACACCGAAAAGCCCGCCATGCTCCATGATTTCCTCGGTGTCAAACACCATGCTCTCCGTGTTATCTTCATGGAGAAGATAGACGGTCAGACCGGCAGCGTCCAGTTCCAGCGCCCGTTCTCTGGTGACAGGCAGCATCCCGTCATAGAGATAGCCGTATTCCTGCATATCCGAAACAGATACTTCGCTGTCGGGCATGGGGTACTCATCCAAAGACTGCTCCTGAGCATCGGGCAGCTGGGTGGCGGCAGTTTCTGCGGTCTGCTGGCTGACCTGTTCCTGCATCTGCTGACAGGCTGCATCCTGCAAGGTCTCAATCATAGACAGCGGTGCATCCTGAATCGACGGATTTTCCAGTTCCAGCCCCTCACAAATCTGCCGGACAGCGGCGGAACGGGACAGTTCCGGTTCATCCAGCTGGCCGCCGTCCAGTTCTTTCATGGTTTCCTTGTCATAGAGGGTATAGTCCCAGCCAGTATCGCACGGCTGAATATGCAGATAGGTGGCATCGTTCAGAAGAAACAGGGCTTTCTGCGGTATATCCGCCTGTTCCGGCTCCTGTTTGGCGGTCAGGTCAATGCCGCGCTCCTTACAGATTTCCTTATAGTGGCGTTCAATGTCGTTAATCAGCTCACAGGAAGTCTTGTTGATGGTCTCCAGACTGGCTCGCAGCTCCTTCAGTTCCTTGCCCTTGGACCAGGAAGCGATGTAACCGAAACTGTTTTCCCCGGTCTGGATGCCGAAATACTGGCAGACTGCATAGGAAATGCTTTCTGCTTCGACTTCCTCTGTGCGACGGTCTTTTTTCTGTTCTTGCAAAAACTGCGAGAGGGTAAGCATACCGCCGTTAAAATTCAGTCCGTTCTCATCTGTAAAATACAGCCTGCCTTCTTCTGAAAATTCTAACGGAGCAGTCAAAATAACAGAGCCAGCGTGGTTCACCACCACTCTTTCCTCAACACAAATCGGGAAACCGGGGTCATCATCCGAACCGCGCAGGTCATAGCAATAAACGCCTTCGGGCAGATCATCATGGGAAATACGCCCATTGGAAAACAGGGCGGGTTTCTCAAACAACTCCACCTCCTGATATTGCTGGTCATTGTCAATCTGAATCTTTTTCTGATTATGGAGCTTGCTGTGTGCGATTTCATGGACAGCGGCGGAAACAGTCTGCACCTCGCTCATGCCTTCCCGGATGGCGATGCGCTGGCGTTCGGGTGAAAAATAGCCGTCCATGTTGTCCGCCATCGGCTCAAACTCGATGGGAACCGGGGCAGAGCGCCGCACCGCCTCCAGAAACGCTTCATAATGCGGCACAGTCCCCGACAAGCTGGATGCCAACTCCGGCAGCGGCTTGCCGTCTGTCTGGCTCACATCAAACACCTTGACCGGGCGAAACATGGGGATTTCGATTTCCTTTTTCTCCATGACCGCCTTGCCGTCTGCATCCAGAATGGGGGCATGGGTATCCGGGTCGCGCTTCATTTCCTCGATTTTCTTTTTGTAGGGCGTGGGGGCGATGATGGTAATGCCATGCTCACCCTTTTTCACATGGCGCTCAAACTGGTTTTTCCACTTGTTGAACCCGGCCACCAAAGTGGCATCCGGCTTCTGCATATAGATGAGCATGGTGTTGTTTACCGAATAGCGGTGGAAGCGGGACATAACGGACAGATAGCGCATATACTTTTCACTCTCGAACAGTTCCTTGATGCCCTGCTCGATGCCATCTGTGATTTCCCTTAGCCGCTCTCGGTTGGTGGATTTATTCTCAGCCATGATTTTCAGTCTCCTTTCCAAATGTGTGATTTCTGCTGTGTGTTCTGTAATCCATGCCTTTTGTTCTTCTTCATTTTCGTAAAGAAAAAGGTCCAGCAGGTACTCTACATAGGTTTTCTTCTGGATCGCTTCCACAAAGAGGGGGTGTGGTTCTTCCTCCGGTGTGTGAGGAGAATAGGCATTCTCCCATTTTTTCAGCAGATAGTAGTAATCGGACAGTATGCGATAACACCGCTGCCGGTCCTCCCGAAACTGCTGCGTCTCGGTTTTCTGGCGAACATAGTTCCTCCGGGGAGGGGCCTGACTGTCATAAATAAGGCCAAAATCCTGCGCCAGCTTCTCGGCGGCTTCCTTGGGGGACAGGTTGTAGAGCCGGGAAGCCAGGTCGATCACATCGCCGGTGGCTCCGCAACCGAAGCAGTAGAAATATTCCTTGTTCAACTTCATGCTGGGATTTTTGTCATCGTGAAAGGGGCAGCAGACCATGCCGCCCCTTTTGACCTCAATCCCATATCGTTCTGCGGCCTCCCGAATGGTGATAGACTGCTTGACCGTTTCAAAAAGATTGTCCATATTTACTCACTGTCAGCTTTTCTAACAGGCGGTCTGTACCCGGCAGCCTTGGCCCGTTCACTGGCAGCCTTGCGGCGCTCGGCACTGTATGGCTCCCGGACGGACACACAGCGTTTGGGGACCGTAAAATTGTGCTTATCTTTTTTACAGACCTGTTCCGGGTGTTTTTTGGAAAGGCTGGTCAGCTTCTCCATCAGTTTCCGGTCATGGGTATAAACTTCGGCGGTGTCCTCGGCCTGGTTGTAGAGGAGGATGGTTTCCTGTTCGTAGAGGGAAAGTTTCATCGTTTGCCGCCTTTCTGCCGGTCAAACTCCAGCTTGAAACCCACATACTTCCCATCGTCCACCAGAACCACCGTTGCGTCGTAGGTCTTGCCGGTTTTTTCCGAATACAAGCCGCTCACATGAGCGCGTCCCTCTTTGAGCAGCGCTGTCACAATAGCCTTGGTAGGCTGATTACGCTTCATTTCCCACCACTTGTTGTTTTTCCAGATGGCAAATTTACAGGATTCTGTCTGGCAGAAGAACCCTTTTTGCAGTTCCGCCACATCACCGCCGCAGCGAGGGCATTTGCCCACCACTTCGCGGGGCGGCGTGAACAGGTACTCAGTCCCCTTGATGACCTGATAGGTTCCTACCAACTCCCGGAGCATGGCGCAGATCCCGCCCATGAAGTCCTCCGGGGACAGCTCGCCGCGCTCGATCTCGCTTAAACGGTGTTCCCATTCAGCGGTCAGCAGGGGCGATTGCAGCTGTTCCGGCAGAACGGTAATCAGGGACACCGCATCTTTGGATGGCATGAGCTGCACAGCTTTCTTACTCTTTTTTCGCTCCAAAAAGCCGGTGGACACCAGCTTTTCCAGGATACCGGCGCGGGTGGCCGGGGTCCCCAGACCCTTGCGCTCGGCATCGTCCGGCATTTCCTTTGATCCGGCAGTTTCCATCGCGGAAAGCAGCGTATCTTCGGTGAAGTGTTTGGGCGGGCTGGTTTTGCCCTCCTTAACGGCAGAGCTGGAAAGGGGCAGCGTCTGACCCTCGGACAGTTCTGGCAGACGGCCTCCGTCCGGCAGGGCCTTGTCCTCGGTTTCCTTGTCCGGCTCCGCATTTTTCAGCCCAGCGCGGTAGGCAGCGTCCAGCGCCCGCCAGCCGGGGCGCTTCACCGTTTTGCCCTTGGTGGTAAACTCCGCACCGGCACACTCCACGGTGACAGCAGTTTCTGAGTAAGTATGCGGTTCCGCCACCGCGCACAGCAGGCGCAAAGCTACAAGTTCCAAAATCATCCGTTCACCCACCGGCAGGCCGGACAGGTCTGCGCCATGAAGATTGCGGGTAGGAATCACCGCATGGTGGTCGGTCACTTTCTTATCGTTGATGACCAGAGCCTCATCGCAGGAAATGGCGATCCCTTTGCGAAACGGCATGGCGTTGGCAACCAGATTGACCAGCACCGGCAATCCCTCCGCCATATCCGAAGTCAGATAGCGGCTATCCGTGCGGGGATAGGTGCAGAGCTTCTTTTCATACAGATTTTGCAGATAATCAAGCGTTTGCTGGGCCGTATATCCCAACAATCGGTTGGCGTCCCGTTGGAGGGTAGTCAAGTCATAGAGGGCGGGCGGCTTCTCGGTTTTGTCCTTGCGCTCCACCTTTTTCACTGTCACATCCGCACCCTGACAGGCAGTTTTCAGCTGCTCGGCGGCAGCCTTATCCGCCATGCGTTCCCCGGAAACGGAAAACTCAGGTAGCTCCAGGACTATCGTGTAAAACGGAACCGGCTTGAAGGTGTCGATCTCGGCTTCCCGTTGGACGATGAGGGCCAGCGTCGGGGACATGACGCGCCCAATATTCAAAGTGCGGTGGTACAGCACGGAAAACAGTCTTGTGGCGTTGATACCCACCAGCCAATCCGCCTTGGCGCGGCAGAGGGCCGCCTGATGCAGACCGTCATAGTCCGCACCGGGGCGCAGATTTGCAAAGCCCTCCCTTATGGCGGAGTCCTCCATCGAAGAAATCCACAGGCGTTTCATGGGCTTTTGGCAGCCTGCCAGCTCATAGACGCTGCGGAAAATCAGTTCGCCCTCGCGTCCGGCATCACAGGCATTTACCACCTCGGTCACATCCGGGGCGTTCATCAGCTTTTTGAGAACATCAAACTGTTTCTTTTTATCTTTGTCCACCACCATCTGCCAATGTTCCGGCAGAATCGGCAGGTCATCATATCGCCACTTGGCGTACTTGGGGTCATAGCTGTCTGCATCCGCAAGACCGGCCAGATGTCCCACGCACCAGCTGACACGCCAGCCGTTGCCCTCCAGATAGCCGTCTTTGCGGACAGTCGCGCCGATCACGGCAGCCAAACTCTGGGCAACCGACGGCTTTTCAGCGATTACCAGTTTACATCCCATCATCTTCATCCTCCCATTCTTCCCGCACAGATGTGTGCAGTTTTTTCTCAATGCTGTTTTCCTCATCCAGCAGCAGGTCATAGCCGAACCGGTAGTCATAGCGGTACAGTTTCCCCAGCAGATCGTTGATAAGGATACGGCAGGCCAGAATGACACGGGTTTTGTCCACCTGCATCAACCGGTAGCGTTGATAATTGCTGTAATATTCCTCATGGCGGCAGGTACGGCGGACGGTTTCCTCAAACAAAATATCCACCGGGTCCTGGCAGCCGTCCTCTTTTTCACATTCCATACAGTTCAGAAGTTCCATCACCATAGGAAAGCTCCGTTCATCCATTGGGGCTTCTTCTGCCAGAAAACCTACCAGTGCAGACAAAAGCAGGCGGGCGGCTGTCTGTTCCCGGTCTGTCAAAACCGCCATTGTCTGTGCGGCATTCGGCAGGAGCCTTTCTTCCACAAAATCCGCCGCGTCTCCTGAATAAAGCTGACGGATGGAATCTATGGACAGGGGAACCGCTGCGGCATCCAGGGAGAAATCAAAAGGTTCCTCCCGTCTGGGCTTTTTCCGAAATTTGCTCCACACAGTTGAGAGAATGTCGCGGCCAAAATACGCGGCGATCACCAGCAGGTCAAAAACCGCAAGCAGCTTGATAAATGTAATCAGAATACTCATTTTTTCCGTTTCCTTTCTTTGAGCCAGCGTTCCATCTCACGGTGGCAAATGCCCACGCAGGGACTTCCATAATTCCCGCAGCCATAACAGGGGTGGCTTTGGGGCAAAGAGGGAGGACGGGAAGTTTCCTTCCCGCCCTCCGGCCTGCGTGTCATCATTCGTTCATAGGGACTGTCTGTGAAACGAGTCATTTCACGCTGTCCTCGTCATCTTCTTCTGCGCTGCCCCCGTCAGCGTCCGGCTCGCCCGATTCCTCGTCCTCCAATTCGATTTCTTCCTCATCCGGCAGTTCCTCGCCGTCCTCATAGTCATAATCGTCTGGATTGCTGCTGTTTTTGTGGTTGGCCTTACCCTTAATGAATTTGAAATAGGTAAAGGCAGCGCCGCCCATCACAGCCAGCACCAGCAGCAGGACAACCGGGTTTAGTCCTGCGGATTCTTTTTTCTCAGGCTCCGCAGGTTCCGCAGGCGTTTCCGGCTCCGCTTCCTTGCCGGTACAACCGGTCATGTCCGTACTGCACACCTCGCATTTGGTGTTGACCGCACCGGCTTCGCATTTTTCTGTGCAGTTGCAGACAACGGGTGGTTTCTCGGCGGACTGCCCATCCTCCATCAGCGCCATCAGGTCAGCTTCATCCACCTGATTTAAGAAATGGACGGCGGTTTCCTTGTCCTCGTTGGCCCGGTCAATGAGGATGTAAAAGTAGTTGCCCGCCTTGGTGGTGACGGTAATCAGCTGCTTGTTGCCGCCGAAATCATCTACCAGCGCCGCGTTGCCCTCCGGGGTCAGGGCAGGACTGTCCTCGGTTTTTTCCACCACCACATTTTCATCGTTGGTGGCATCCTCTGCCGGGGGCTGCTCCGTTCCCTGGGCAAAGGCGGTCACGGAAAGGCCCATCATCAGCACCAGGGCGGCGCAGAGGGCCGAAAAGGTCTTGAAAATTCTCTTATTCTTCATGGGCGGTGTCCTCCTGTTCGTTGTAGTCGGCGGAGGCAGCGGCCATGCCGGGGACCGTACCGCCGGAGAGCATAGCGTTCAGCTGCTCCGGGGTCAGCCGCAGGGCGCGCACCATCTGGACGATCTCCAGATTTTCCGCTTCGGTTTTCTGCGCTTCCAGCGTTTTCAGCTTTTCCTGATACTCTGCGATTTTCTCACGGGTTTTCGTAATTTCCCGGTCAATGCGTTCAATTTTCGTAGCCATAATCAATCACTCCTATCAAAAGATTTGTCACCAGTTCATCAGGCCGTAGCCCTTGATGCACTCATAGTTCACATCGTAGCTTCTGATTTTGCAGGCATCGCCGCTGTTTCCCTCTACGGTATAAACGCGGCTGCCGTCTGTGCCGATGACGATGCCCACATGGTCGGCGCTGCCGTCCAGGTCCCAATCGAAGAAGATGGCATCGCCGGGGGCGAGGTTGTCATAGCCCCGCGCGCCCCATTGCCCATGTGACTGGAACCAGGGTACACCCTGGGATTGACAGCCCGCAAAGCGCGGTTCAGACAGCCCCATCTGGCCGTAGCACCAGGACACGAAGCAGGCGCACCATTCCACGCGGGAATTGAATCCGTACCAGCTCCAGTAGGGCTGACCGCCCACATTTCCTACCTGACGTTTGGCCAGTTCCACCAGCTCCGGGTTGCCGGGGCGTGTGCCGTTTACAAACTCCACACCCTCCAAACTCTCGGAATCACTGGTATTCGTGGAACCGCCGCCGAAGATCAGCGGCTTGTTGCCCAGTGTCTGCCGGTACACCTGATACATCTCTAGCTGTTCCGGGGTCAGCAGCTCCGAAGCCACAGAGGATATAGGCTTGCTGGTGAGCTTCACATTGAGGATGTAGTAGTTGTAGGGAACCTCAACGGTATAGCTGTTGCCCTCGCTGTCCGTTCGGGTTTCCGTCCGGTAGCGCACCTCGACTTCCTCGGTGAGCGTAAGCTGATACTGTGCATCAAACACACGCTCCAGCTCCGCCTGTGCGCTCTGGCGAGTATAGCCCTGCAACACAGCAGACAGATAAGCCGCCAACTCATGGGGGTCATGCCCGATCATATCCAGGTCATAACGGTATTCGTCATATCCCGGATGGCTGATCTCAATGTTGTCGATCTCAGCTTGCAGCGCCGCTTCCTTGGCGGCGTAATCGGCCTCCACCGCCACCAGCTCCAGGTCATCCGACGGATAGGTAGAGCCGGAAATGGCAGAACCAATGCTCTGCGCCATCATGGAGCAGGAGGACATGGTGTTGAGCAGCAGGCAGATGAGCAGAAAAATCGCGCCCACAAGCAAAAAGCCTTTTTTGTGGCGCATAACAAATGCTCCGGCCTGCTGTGCCTTTTCCTTGACCGTCTTGGCGGCCTTGCCGGTCTTTTTTGCGGTGTTGGCGGTGTTTCCGGCAGCTTGACCGGCGCGCTTGGCGGCGGCGTATTCCTTTTTGATGGCCTGCTTCTGCTGCCAGCGTGAAAACGGATTACTGGTAAGCTGGGGATTTTCCCGCAGGGACTTTTGATACAGGGCGTTTACATTGGCCTTTTCCAGCTTTTGTTCCGCCTGTGCCGCCTTGCGGTATGGCTTCAGCTTGTGGCTGCGGTAGCCTTCCCGGACCAGCCGCGCACCGGTTTCAACAGCTTCCTCGGACTTGTGGGCGCTCTCCACGCCCACATTGTCCTGTTCCGTTTCACGGATTTCCTTGTGGAGTTTCCCCAGCGCCGCATCTCCCGGAGCATCCCGGACCGCATGGGACAGCTTGGAGGGCGGCTTTTTCTTGTCCTCCAGCACCAGTTTGGTAATCACTTTGCCGGTCCCCAGGTCCACCGCTTTTTGCCGCACCTGCTTTTTCGGGATTTTCGCCTGCGCCTTGTCTGCTTTGACGGCGGCCCGGTCTACTTTACGGATGGGCTTCTCCAGCGCCGGGTCAGCCCGTTCCTCGTCTGTAAAGCGCAGGCGCGGTTCCTTACGCATACCAGCCACCCGCCATCAGGTCATCCAGCAGCACACAGGTTTCCGCATATACCGGAATCTGAATGGTTTCTGCCGGAAAGACCGTTGTGGACAGGAAAAGCGCCATCAGGGTTCCTCTTGCCATGTCCCGATCCTGAATCGGGCTGCCCATAAACAGCTTGGGAACATCCGGTATGCCCTCTGTCCAGATATGGTGAATCCGGGTAAATCCGGCATAGCCCTTGGGCGTGAGATTTTTTGCTGTCTTTTCCTGCTCATAGCAGTAATGGACGGCGGCGCGAAGCAGTTCCACCATCTGCTCACATCCGCTGACAGCGGCCAGAAGCAGACCTGCGCCTTTTTCAATTTCTTTCTTTGTCATGCTGTTCATCCTCCTTTTTTAAGTCCAACGGCTTGGTGGTCATGATACGGTACAGTTCCGTATTCTTGGGGAAGTGGTCCACAAAAGGCAGGATGGTGGAGCCGTAGAACAAAAGTCCCTCGCCCTCGCCGGAGTGGGTCACATAGGATAGCTGGTGCGGGGAAATGCCCAGCTGTTTGGCAAGAATCTGCCGGTCTCCGCCCGCCTGGTTGAGCATATACACGAAGTCGGAGTTTTCAAAGATGTTCTCAACCTCGCGGCTGCTCAAAAGGTCTTTGACATTCTGTGTGATACCAGTCGGGATGCCGCCCCACTTGCGGAACCGCTTCCAGATTTCCACTGTATAGGCGGCGGTCTGTTCCTCTTTCAGCAGCAGGTGCATCTCGTCGATGTAGTAACGGGTGGACTTGTGGGCGGCGCGGTTGATGGTGACGCGGTTCCACACCTGATCCTGCACCACCAGCATCCCGATTTTCTTCAGCTGCTTGCCCAGTTCCTTAATGTCATAGCAGACAATACGGTTGTTGATGTCCACATTGGTTCGGTGGTTGAACACATTGAGGGAGCCGGTCACATAGATTTCCAGCGCTGTGGCGATGTACTGTGCCTCTTTTTCCTCCTGCGCCCGCAAGAGATTATACAAATCCTCCAGAATGGGCATATTCTCCGGGCGCGGATCGTTGAGATAGTCCTGATAGACCAGCCGCACACAGCGGTCGATGATGGTTTTCTGCACCGGCTGCAAGCCCTCCTTGCCGCCCACGATCAGCTCGCACAGGCTGAGAATGAAGTCGGATTTGAGGGACAGCGGGCTTTCATCATCCGAATAGTCCAGGTTCAGGTCCATGGGGTTGATGTAGTTGGTGGAAGTGGGCGAAATTTTGATAACCTGCCCATGCAGACGCTCCACCAGCGGGGCATATTCCGCTTCCGGATCCAGGATTTCCACCTCGTCGGAAGTCAGCAGGAAGCAGTTGGCGATCTCGCGCTTGGCGCTGAAGGACTTGCCGGAACCCGGCGTACCGAGAATCAGGCCGTTGGGGTTTTTCAGCAGCTTGCGGTCCACCATGATAAGGTTGTTGGACAGGGCGTTGATGCCGTAGTACAGCGCCTCTTTACCGTTCTGGAATAATTCCTGTGTGGTGAACGGCACAAAGATAGCCGTGGAACTGGTGGTCAGCCCCCGCTGAATTTCGATCTGATTGAGACCCAAAGGCAGGCAGCTCATCAGCCCTTCTTCCTGCTGGAAGTCCAGCCTTGTCAGCCGGCAGTTGTATTTCTGCGCGATGGAGCTTGCCTGGAACACATTGTTGTCCAGCTGGCGGGGGTTATCCGCCGTGTTCAGCACCAGGAAGGTAACAAGGAACATTCGCTCGTTGCGGCTCTGCAAATCCTGCAAGAGCTTTTTGGCCTCAACACCATAAGTGGCAAGGTCGGAGGGAATGATGTCTATGTCGTACCCGGCACGGACAGCCTTTTTCTGTTCCTCGATTTTGGATTTATCCAGATCGGTGATTTTTCGTTTGACCGTCTTGATGGCCTTGATCTGATCCACTGACTGGATGTGCAGGCTGACAATCAGGTTGGATTCCATATCCAGAAAATCGGCCAGCATCCGGTCATTCAGCTCTGGGGCCAAAATTTGTACGAAGCTGACGGCTCCGTACTTCTTGCCCATGCGGAACTGCTTGCCGGTGCGGAACTCAAAGGAGCTGGGGGCGATAAAGTCCTTGGTGGACAGGCCGCTGGAGGGGAGCCAGTCCCACTCAAACCGGAACGGCAGCTGCTCGTCCATGTGGAAGATACCATGCAGTTGGGCAAGCCGCGCCTTTCCGTCCAGCGTTTCCGCCGCCACGCCCAGCCGCTTGAAGTTATTGAGAATGTCGGTCTCAATGCGCTCCAGACGGGGCTTGGCCGCCTTGATGCTGTCCGCGTCAATGCCAAAGGTGAGATACTTGGTTTTGATCAGGCCGTTATTTCCCTTTGCCAGCTGGTTTTGCAGCATGGTCATGTATTCGATGCGGATGCTGTCAAAATCGTCCCCCTGGAGAGGGATGTTGATGGCGCGGGCAAAGGTTTCCTCCGATGCTGCAAGGTTCAAAAAAGACAGCTCAAACTGAATCGAGCTGTCGAAGTAGTTGAGGAAATCGCACCAGCCCTCGAAAATCGCGGTTTTATCCTCGTTCTGTGAGAGCTGATAGTTGATGTCCTGAAATTGAATGGTTTTTGTGTAGTGACCGTCTGATACCCGGCAGATACCGTCCGGCCACATTCGTTCATAAGGGATACTGTCCTGTGCCGATTTTTCCTTTTTGTCCGTGCGGTTTGCGCGGGCAATCGCAGCTTCAATCTGCTTTCTGTCGGCGCGGGACAGCTTTTTCTTTGTTTTGACCGGCTGCACAGCTTTTTCCTCGTTTTTTCCGAACAGCCGGTGCAGCCAGCGTTTGATTGCCGTAAACAATGTGTGACACCTCCTCGTCGAGATTTGCCTGCCGCTGCAGCACGGCATAGAAGTTATTGGTGCGGTAGGGGCGCTGCCTGGGGCGGATCACCGTGACGCGGATGATATTGCCCACGATCTTTTCCAACGGCTGACCATGCTTTTCGTACATCGCCAGCAGGAAGAAAGGCAGCATCACGAACATCATGCACAGGGCTGCCGTACTGTTCCCGGCAGAGCCACGGAGCAGAAAGAACAGCGGTACGCCCAAAAGCGCCCCTCCGCCGAAGCAGACTAACTGCCGCTTGGTTAAGTTGAAAGCAACCTTGGTTTTGACTTTCGTCAGGTCTTTGGGTACAGGTACATAGGCCATAGAAACTCCCTCCTCCTTAATGAGCCTGGAATACAGCTTTTGCAAGGCTTCCGGTCTTAAAGAGGGTAAAGCACAGTAAAACCGTATAGCCCACACAGCTCCAAATCGCCATAATCACATCTTCCTCGGTAGCGATGCCCTGCACCAGTACAGCATAAATCGCCACACAGACAATGATAAGAAATGCCTGGAATCCCAGCGCCAGCAGGGAGCGCAGATAGTTCTGGCCCATGCCGCCCCATTCCTTGCCCATCATGGCAGCCATGGGGATGGGCGCAACGGATGTCACAAGGTAAATTTCTATCATACGGCCATAAATCACGATGAAAATGCAGATATACAGCGCCCACATGGTAACGCCGATAAACATACTCTGGAACCAAAGCCCGAACAGCGGACCCAAATCCATTTCCATCAGCCGGGGTTCCATGTCCGTAAGGACAGAGGAAATATCAATGGCGGCATCCGAAGAAATGATCCCGGATGCCTGTGCCACCACGCTCTGCGCCATATCGAACACGCCCATGACGATATTCCATGTATTCGTGACAAGGAGTATGGCTGCGGCTGACTTGAACACCCACTTGAAAATCATCCAGGTATCCACATCATGCAGGTTGTTTTTATCGGTAATCATCTGGATTAGTTCCAGCGTCATTACAATCGCCAGAATCACACCGGCGATGGGAACCATAATGGAGTTGGAGAGGTTCTGGATCATGTTGAAAATACCGCCGTTCCAGCCCTGCGGTGTTTGCCCAACCTGCACGGATATATCTCCGACCTGCTGGTTTACAGAATCGAACATCCCGGACAGGTTTCCCATAATGCCGCCTACCAGCATTTCCTTGAGCCACTCAGTAAGCGCGTCCAGCAGAAAATCCATACAGTGCGACCTCCTTTCAGCCCCTCCCGATTATTACGGGAGGGGCAAGGATTTTCCAGGGACAGTTTAGACGGTAAACAGACCGGAGAGCAGGGGTACGAGGACCATGCCGACCACGGCGACGCCAGCGCCAGCCATGAGCTGCTTCATGCCTTGGCTTTTTACTGATGTGTGATAAAGAAGTAATAGAAGTGTAAAAAATTTTGCCGTTCCTATCCGGCACATGAGGTATGTCGGATAGGTCGGGCGGTTATTCGGGCAAGTCCACCTTGCCAACAAAAGAATAATAAATCTCAATGTCCTGCCTACGGGTCTTGTTCTCGTCATAGCTGCACTCATGCACAACGATTTTCTCTACAAACTCCCGCAACAGAGTAGGGGTAAGTTCTTCAAAGCTGGTATGCCGCCGAACAACATTCATAAACTTTTCTGCGTTCACGGTGGCTTCCTGTGCTTTGGAAAGCTCCGCTTGGATAGCAGCGGCTCTTTCTTTCAGCTCCCGTTGTTCTGCTTCATAGTCTGCCGACAGCTCTGTGAAACGCTCGTCTGATATGCGCCCGGTCACGCTGTCCTCATACAGCCGCTTGAAAATAGCGGATAACTCGGCTATGCGTTTCTCGGTGGCTTCCAGCTCCTTTTTCTTGGCGGCGTTCCTGCGCTTGCCCCCGTCCTCGTTCTGCTCAATCAAGAGCTTCATAAACCGGGCTTCATGCTTTGCCGCATAGCTTGTCACTTTCCGCAGATTGGAGAGTACGCCAGCGGTCAAGAGGTCAGTGCGGATAAAGTGCGCCGTACAGTCATGGGTGCGTTTCTTGTAGTTGCCGCAGATATAACAGTCCTGCTTGCGCTTGTCCGTCTGGTATCGCTGCTGATACATGACACTACCGCAGTCCGCACAGAACAGTATGCCGGAGAACAAGCCCACTTCATCATAGCGGTTGGGGCGTTTGCGCTGCTTGCGAAGTTCCTGCACCCGTTCCCATGTCTGGGTGTCTATGATAGGCTCGTGGTGGTTCTCGAAAATCACTTGCTTTTCCAGGGGATTTTCTACACTGTGCTTGACTTTGTAAGAGAGCTTTTCTGTCTTGAAGTTTACCAGACAGCCTGTGTATTCCCGGTTTTCAAGGATATGCACAACGGTATTGGTCGCCCACTTGCACTCATAGCCGGGGTGGTAGCGGCGGGTGCTGCCCGTCCTACGGTATTCCAGCGTCCCCGGCGTGGGGATTTGCTGCTCTGTGAGCATACGGGCTATCTTAGTCGGACCGTTCCCGGCAAGGCAGAGGTTGTATATCTGCTTGACTACGGGTGCAGCTTCCTCGTCAATAATGAAATTTTCGTCCTCGTCCATGAGGTAGCCATACACAGGCTTGCTTGTGATGGGCTTGCCACTCATGCCTTTTGAGCGTTTTACTGCTTTGATTTTCTTGCTCGTATCTCTCACCAGCCATTCGTTAAAGATATTCCGCAGCGGGGCAAAGTCATTGTCGCCTTGTGCGCTGTCCACTCCGTCATTGATAGCGATAAAGCGGACACCTTTCTGTGGGAAAATCATTTCCGTGTACATTCCCACTTGCAGGTAGTTTCGCCCTAACCTCGACATATCCTTTACGATAACTGTCCCGACTTTTCCGGCTTCAATGTCCGCAAGCATGGCTTGAAAACCGGGTCTTTGAAAGTTCGCACCAGAATAACCGTCGTCCGTGTACCAGCGCAGATTGGAAAAGCCGTTCTGCTTTGCATAGGTTTCAAGAATACGCTTCTGGTTGGAAATGGAATTGCTCTCGCCTTGCAGCTCGTCCTCATGGGAAAGTCTTGGGTAAAGGGCGGTAATTGGTTGTTGGTTGGTCTGTCTTAACATAAAATCCTCCGTTTCCGACAGCCAGCCCCACTATTCCGTACCTTGATTGTACCACATGGGGCGGCGGTCTGTATAGCGGCAAAAGCGTCAAATCTGCTTCTTTATGGTCGGTCAAATCGCCGTTTTTTGTGTAGCAGCTTCCGCTTCCAGCACTTTCATCATCTTGTCGGCTGCGGTATCGGTTGCGCCCTGCTTGAAGAAGCCGGAAACGGTAAGGACGGAGTTGCCCATGCGGATTTCCGTCACACAGTCCGGGCGGCGGTCTGTTTTGGTGGTGCTTGTCTGTTTCGTTTCTGTCATAGGTTCTCCTTTCGCTGCTTCATCAGTTGCTTTAAGCGTTCCAGCTTTTCCTGTGCGGTTTCCTTTCGGAAGTTGCTGCCCGTGAAGCGGACGGGGGCGCACATGGAAGTCAGCCTGTCATAGATACGGGCGTGGGGCGTGTCCTGCGGGTGCTGCAATTCCTCCAGCGTGAGGTTGGTCGTGGCGATCAGCGGCTTGTCGCTTCGGTAACGGCTGTCAATCACGCTGTAAACCTGTTCCAGCCCGTATTCTGTTCCTCGCTCCATACCAAAATCATCAAGTATCAGCAGGGGGTAGCTGCAAAGGCGGGAAATATATTCGTTCCTGCCATCAAAGCTGGCAGCAAGGTCATTGAGTATGGTTGCAAAGTTTGTCATACAGACGGCAACCTCTTTCTCCATAAGGGCGTTGGCGATACAGGCGGCAAGGTAGCTTTTTCCTGTCCCCACGCCGCCCCAAAACAGGTAGCCGATATTTTCAGCCTGCATGGTTTCCCAGCTCTCCACATAAAAGCGGGCGGTTTCGGTCTGTGGGTTTCTGCCGTTGTCATGCTCAAATGTCCAGTTCCGCATAGCAGGGTCGGTAAAGCCCCGGCGTTTCAAGTCCTCCACTTTTTCAAGGTGCTTCTGTCGGCTTTCGGCGGCTTGCTGCTTTTCACGGGCTGCTCGCTGGCAGTCGCAGTCTGTTGGGTGGCGGTCACGCTCGAAACAGGTCTTTCCCTCTGCAAAGTAGGCTTCTTTGGGCGTATGGCACTTGCCGCAGTATAAAAGCCCGTCCTCGCCTGTGTAGTCCTCCGCTTCGGCGGTAGTGGCTGTAATGTCCGTAATCATAGCTTCAATCTCGTTTTTCATAAGCTCTCGCCCTCCTTGCATGAATAATCGGGTATGCCCTGTTTCGGGGCAGCCTTGCCTTTGGCAGCGTCTTCCTGCGCCCACTTGTAAATGGTGGCTGCATGGCTGTGGTACTGCTTCCCAGTGGAAGCGATATGGCAGGAAAGCCGGTCAATATAATACTCCCACTTGTCGGGCAGCTCTGTTTTCAGCCCGGAAAGCTCTGTATCGGTCAGTATCACATTGTTGTATCTGCCATAAGCGGCGGGGGCGGGGTGTCCCGTTTCTCCCTCTCTCTCTTTTTCTATCTCTATCTCTTTCTCTAACTCTATCTCTTTCTCTGGTGGACGAATGTCGGACAAATGTCCGCCTTTTGTCCGGGGCGGTAAAAGTGCCTTGTTTTCCAGCCTTGCAGCCCGTTTTCGCTCGGCTTCGGTAGAGGACTGTCCTATCATCAACTCAATGTCGGTCATATAGAAAGCCCCGCTGTCAAGCTGCTCCACAAGCCCCAACTGCCGGAAAATCTCCAAAGCCCTCTCAACCGTTCCTATCTGGTGGCGGGTCAGTGTCGCTATCATCTGCGCTGTGTAGGGGATATGCTCGTCAAGCTGCAATTTCCCGCCGTTTTTCAGCGATTTTAAGTACAGCTTCAAGAGGATATTGGAGTATAAAATCCCGTCTTTCATATCTTCCAGCAGCACAATGGAGTCGCTGTCAAAAAAGTTCTCTTTCAGCTTGAGGTAGTAATATTTGCGGTTATCTGCCATTGTCCCTGTCCTCCTTTTTCCGGCGTTTGGAGTAGTAGTGGGGGCAGAGTATGATAATCGCCCGGAAGCTCTGCTTGCAGCTATGGGTACAGCCCCGGCAGAGGTCATTGTATGTGATACGGTCGCAGGTGGAATTCCCGACTTTCACTTGCCGCAGGAAAAAAGACCATTCCAGCCGCCGTTTCTTGCTCATTCTTGGCATGGGTGCGCTCCTTTCTGCCGTTTCCGCTGGTGTGACGGTATCGGCGGTAATTCTGTATCATCTCGGTATCATTTTCGGGGTTTTTCTGCCCTATAAGCCCGTCAAAAAATCCTTTGGTATTTGCGGATAGGGTACGGGGCAGCCCCCTTGTTCTGTATAGGTTCGGGTACATTTTGGGGCGGTTTTTATCGTTCCTGTTCCTGCCTTTTCACAGGCTTGCGCTCCCGGTGTAAAATCTGGTCGATATTGCCCTTGACAGTCTGTAAGCGGCGGTATTCCTCCCGTTTTGCCCGGTAATCGTTGTAGCCGCTGTTTTTCTCTTGGATAAGGGTTTCAATCTCTGCTTGCATGGCTTTATAGCTCGGCAGCTTGGAAATGCCGTTCTCCCTGAAATAGCGGGCGGCTGCGTCTGCTATGATAAAGTCGCTTTCGTACTTCTGACGGTAGGCTGCTTTTGCTTTGGCGTTTTTCTGCTGTTTCAGCCCGTCCCGGACAGGGCGGGTCTTGGAATAGGCAAGCACCTGTCGTTGCAGCTCCTTTTTCCCGTTCAGCGTCTTTTCCACCTGCTTCAGCTCTGCAAGGCTTTCCTGCATGGCGGCATAGGCGGCAGAACAGGCTTCGTCCAGTTCCTCCGGGGAAGAAAAGCCGTACTGCTGATAGGCGGTAACGGTAGCCGCCATCTGCTTTAGGTTGTGCTTTGCCGCCCAACGGTCATAGCCCACGCCTTTGCCCTCGGCTCGTTTGGCTTCCCGGTCAACCATGCGCTGCAAGGTGTTGTCTGCCGGGGTGGTTTTTGCGGTTTTTTCCCCTTGTGACGGCTTTTTAGCTGCGGCAGGGTATTCGGGTATGGCTTTGGTCTGTTCGGCGGCTCTGTTGGCGTTCTGCGTAAGCAGGGCAAGGACAGCAGCCTTGTCAAAATCGTCCCCCAGCTTCCGGGCTGTGATAGGCTTCGTCCTGTCCGGCGTGAGGTAGGAAAGCCGCCCCCGGCTCTCCTTGACGGTCACACCCTCCCGCAGCAAAAGGGAAGAAAACTCGTCAAAGCTGGCAGCTTGGGAAAGTGCCTGCCGTATCGTCCGGCGCAGCTTCGCCTTGTCCGTTTCAAACTTGGTGGGCTTGGTCGGCTGTCCGGCGGCTTCTCTGGCGGCGTTCTCTTTATCAAGGGCAAGCTGCCCTTTCTTTGCCGCCCAGTATTCCCGTTCGGTTATCCGTTCCTTGCTGCCGTTCAAGAGGTCGATTTGGTAAAGCCCCTCCCGGTGGCACATCTCCATGACTTCACTCTTGAAATATTCCATAGCGGCATTGGTACAGCGGTGCTTGCAGCCCTCCCTTGTGTCGGCTGGTCTGTCCATGTAGGGCAGAAGCGGGACTTCGTAAATCCGCAGGGAGTTGATGACGATATGCACATGGATATTCCCGCTGTGGTTATGCCCGTCCGGGTGGGTGCAGATTAGGGCTTGGTGTCCGGGGAAATGTGCCTTGCAGAACTGTTCCCCCAGTTCCTGCGCCCGGTCTGTGGTCAAGCCGTTGTCTGTCCCGTCCCGTGGGTCAAAGCTGATGATATAGTGGTGGCTTTTCACATCTTCCCGTTTTTGGTTTTTCTCATAGCGGAGATTAGCCCGCATACAGGCAACAGCGAAATCCTCGCCCCCGCAGTTAAGGGAAGAAATGCGGTAATCCTCCCTCGGTATCAGCCGCCCGTTTTCATCAAGGGTGGGCTTCATGGTAAACTCGTCATGCTCAAATGTGAGGTAGGCTTCCGCTGCGCCATAGTCCGCATTTTTAGAGCTGATATGTTTGAATGTTGCCAACAGCGTCACCCACTTTCTGCAAGACTTCAAACTTTAGGGCAGCAAGGTCGGAAACCGCCGCCCGTACCTCCCCGGCAAGCTGCGGGTAGGGGCTGTGCCACTCGTTCAGCGTCCGGGCTATCTGGTTTAAGTTGCCGCCGATCCTGCCGTATTCGGCGGTCAGCTTCCCAACAGCGGCAAGCAGCTCATCATTGACGGGAGAAACGGTTATGATGGGGCGTATGGCTGCCCCGGTTATGGCTTGCCGGATAAACTCGGCTTGGCTCATGTTGTAGGCAGAAAGCCTTTCTGCAAACTCGGCGTATTCTTCCTCGGTCATGCGTGTTTTGACTACCCGGCTGCGGTGCGGTGTGTTGTATCGTTTTCGCATGGTAAAACCTCCTTTCGACTGCCGCATGGCTGCGGCGGGATAAGCGGCGTAAGCCGCATGGCAGGGTTTGGGGAAGGCACTCCCCAACAAGATTCCCGCAGGGGCAAAATGAGCGATAAGCGAATTTTGGTACTGCGGTAGAATCTTGCTCTAAGAAACTGCCGGACTGCCGCTCACTTCCTACTGCCACTTTTTCGGGAAATCGCAACCAGTTTTTTCATAAAAGGCTGCGGGCTGGCGTTCTCCCTCTCTTTCTGGCAAAGACTTTTCCGGCGGCTTGGTCTTTCCCAACAATAAGGCGTTTCAGAAGCTGTGTTTTGCCCGCTGCTTGATAGAAAACGGGAATTTCCCCCTGCTCACTTATCAGTACCGATACTTTCTCGATTTGCCAAAAATGGGCGCAAAAAAAGCAGCAAATCTTTTTCAGACTTACTGCTTCATGTGCCGCTATGGGGCAGCGGTTATTCAGTTGTAAAATAAAAGAGGGCGGTAGCACTTTGGGCTATCGTCCTCTTGGCTACACATTTGCAAAGACAGGCGGGGCTGTCAACGGTGGGCGAAGCCCATTTACTTGCCGTTGACTGGCTCGGCTGGATTTGCTACTTTCGATCTGATGTTTTCTTGTGAAGAATACACTGTATTGACTTTACCTTGATTTTCCTCCTGTGTTACTGTAATATTAAAGTCGTGAATTTCAGAATTTGTACTAGAGATTTCCAAATTCAAAGAAATAGAAATTACGTTTTTATCAAGTTGTAATCCATCTTCTTTGCAATATGTCGCTGAATAACCACTTGCAAGAACTACCTGACCTACCCCATTTTCATCAAGCACAAATAATGTAGCTGATGAACCAGTTTCTTTATTTCGGGCTATCGCAACCAGTTGTATTGGGGCATTTTCAGCGGAACCAAAAACATATTCTAATAATTCAAATGAAGGATAGTCCTGTGGAAAATTTTCAATAAATTTCTCGCCCCGGCTTTCAATAGAACCGGCACTTTCAAGCTCTGGCAGTACTTCTTTTGTGTTGTCATCAGGTGGAGAATTATTAGAACAAGCACTCAACAAAAGTACAAAAGCTAATAGTAATATAAACAATTTGTTTTTCATTGTGCTTTATATACTCCTGTTGGCGTGTATACCGTCATTCCCTTTGGAACTTTTATGGCTGAGTAGCTAGAAGTTGTTACTTTATAATGGACAGAATTTTTTTGTGGTGCATAAGATTCTGTTAATGTTTTATATTCATAAAAAACATTTTCAGGATAGCCGTCCATATAAACCTTGTATTTTAAACGACCAGCTGTTCTAACAGCAGGAATATAAACATTTAACACTTCAAATTTCCCCGGTGCAATACTATATGAGACACCCGCTGATGTTCCTTTTGTCCAACTACGTGAACCGGTAACTTCAACTCCTACTTCCGCCTGCATTTTTGCAAAAACAACATTTGCTTCTGTTGTGCCATTGGCATAACCCGCAATAGATGCGGTGGTTGTTCCGCTTTGTTCATATTGATATGTAATTTGCATAGGACTTGAGCCTTGAGTATTATCGCCTGAAACAGAACCTAATAATTTATGAGTATAATCAATATTCGTATAATTAGGCTCATAACCTACACATTCTCGTATATATACTCCTCTACGTTCTGGTATTCCTGAATCGTTAGCTGCAAAAACAGTAGTGTTCATTGTTGTTACAATAGCTAAAGAAAAAACTATCCCTAATATTGTTTTGATTTTTCTCATTATGGACTTCCTCCTTTGCTTAAAAAGTTATATTTTGTTGTGTGTTTCATCAAACCATTGGCATCATCTCCTTTTGTTTTATAGTACCATATTTTAGCTATTATATCAATTATCAAATTCAATTTTGCTTTTTTTTGGTTAATTTTTCTGAATAGTGAAGGCTGTCTATCAAATTCTTGTGTGTTACTTTACCGCACATGAGCATTAGCGCCGGGATTGTCATTTCCGTAACCTTCCAGCAGGTTGATGACACCCCAGATGCCGAGACCAGCGCCCAGAGCGATAACGAGAGTCTGCAAAACGGTGATTGCCTGATTAAAAAATGCCATAAATTATAGTTAGCCGGAATCGTTTTGATAAAGTTTCAGTCATTCATAGGCATACAAAAGCCGGACAATCCGCCGCCCGGTTTCCGGGGGCTGATTCCGGCTGTCCTCCTTTTTTCATTATTTTTTGGTGACTGTCCGCCTTGTACGCCAATGGTCCCAAAAGGGCAGTTGCGGCGAATAGATAAGACCACTCCTTTCACAGCGGAACAGATTTAAGCACCCTCTGTATCTACTTCGTACACGTCGCAGACCTCATTGGGCTTGAGCTTCAGCCGGGTGGACAGAAATGCTTCAATGTCAAAAGCGTTCTTGTCGCTTGCATCGGCTGTGTATTTGAAATTGGGGTGTTTGGTGATGTCGTACTTATCCGAAAGGAAAGGGCGCACACCGCGCAGCTGAAGGATGCACTTGCCGCCGTCCATGACGGCCAGCTCGTCCTGGCTCATCAGCTCTTTCCCTAATTTTTGATAATTGAGCGAGTGGGAAGTTTCCCGCCCACGGCTCTCTCCGGTGTTGTAGGTGTCGATGGTTTCCTTGCCCAGCACGGCAGCCAGTTCCTTGAGGGTAGTCGGCTCCTTGCCGCCCAGGAAAATGGAGGTATCCATATTGCCGATGATGGTATCGGCGTTGTCCTTGTAAATGGCTTTGAGCTGGCTTTGCGCCTGCAACACCAGACAAGCGGAGATCTCACGGCTTCGGATGGTGGCCACCAGCTTTTCCAGTTTGGGAATCTGGCCGATGTTGGCGCACTCGTCGATAAGACAGCGCACATGGACCGGAAGTCTGCCGCCGTAAACATCATCCGCTTTTTCACACAGCAGGTTGAACAGCTGGGTGTAGCACATGGAGATCAAAAAGTTAAAGCTATCGTCCGTGTCGCTCATAATGAGGAACAGGGCGGTTTTCCTGTCTCCCAGGGTGTCCAGCTCCAGCTCGTCGTAGGAAGTGACCTCCCGCAGCTCCGCAATGTCGAACACAGCAAGGCGCGCACCGCAGGAAATCAGGATGGATTTTGCGGTTTTGCCAGCTGCCAGCTTGTACTTTTTGTACTGGCGGACAGCGAAATGGTTGGGCTTCTCTGCCTCCAGCGCGTCAAACATCAGGTCAACGGGGTTTTTGAACTCCTCGTCATCCTCCCGGACCTCCATCGCATTGATGAACTCGATGAGGGTGGAAAAATTCTGTTCCTCCACCGGGGCCTCATAGTGGATATACCCGATAAGGGCGCAGTACAAAAGCGTTTCCGCCTTGACCCAGAAATCGTCCCCGGCCTTGCCCTCGCCCTTGGTATTGGCGATCAGCGTGGTGACCAGCTTCAAGATGTCCTTCTCCGAGTGGATGTAGGCAAAGGGGTTATAGTGCATGGACTTCTTGAAGTTAATGGTGTTGAGGACTTTGATCCGGTACGGCTCATAGATGACCTTGCCGTGCTTATCCTTCATGGGTTTGCCGTCCTTGCCCAGCTTGGAGGTGCCTCGCTGGAGCATTTTGCCGCACTCCACCAGGATGGTGCCTTTGGGGTCTGTGACCACATAAGAGCTGTGCATCTGCATCAGGTTCGGTTTCAGCCAGAACCGGGTCTTACCGGAACCGGAGCCGCCAATCACCAGCACATTTTTGTTTCTGGCAGTCTTGGGGTCTTTGGGACGGCTGTTCATAGTCAGGCTCTCGGTTTTCGTCAGAATCACATTGTTCTGGAACACCGGGTCGATGTAAGGAGCGATGTCCTCATGGGTTCCCCAGCGGGCAGAACCATACTCCATGCCGTGGCGATACTTTTTGGCGTTCTTGCTCTTGAGATAGACCGCCAGCCGCAGGCCAGCACCACAGCACAGACCCACCAGTAAATCCAGCGGGTGCAGGCTGGGCCACCAGCTTGCCAGCGCCACCGGCAGCGTGGAGAAGAACGAGAGCATTTTTGCCGAAGCGTCCGCGCCCTGCGCCCTGCGCCATCCTTCTCCGAAGTTGGTGGCAAACAGTCCCATCAGAATATACGGCAGGTTCAAAATCAGGAGCTTTTTGATGTCAAGCTGCTTTTTCATCGTTCCAGCTCCTTTCGCCTGGTGCGATCCACCACGGCATTTTTGACCAGCTCTTTGAACTGGTTCAGCTTTGCCAGCACAGACGGACGCTCTGTTTTCTCTGCTTTTTTCACTTTTTTGCCGGTGTACTCAGTAAAGGCGGCGGTCAGCGCATCCGCATCCCGACCTTTGAAAAAGATCAGGTACTTGGGCGGGGAGGTGCTGCGGTCTTTTTTCACCGCATAATCCACACCGTATTTCCGGGCAATCTTTTCAAACTCCTTGATGGAGGGGTCGGTGATCTCAATGTTGGATACGCCCTGATTCTGCCCTACAAGCTGCTTGACCGTCTGCTTGCCCTGGGGTTTGACTGGGATTTCCCGTTTTCGCTGCTTATTCAGCTTCTTTTCCTTGCAGTGGGCAAGGTATTTACAAATGGCGGCCTTAAACAGCCGCCCGGTGAACTTTGTGCCGTTGACTACCAGCGTTAAAGTCCTGTTTTCCACTTCTTCCTGCATGGGATAACGCCTCCTTTCCGCAGATTTTGCAGGGATGGGTCAGAAAATTTAAGGCGGAACCACCAGCCGCCGCAGAAGATACCGCATCATCATATCATCAGCAGGATGCTGTCCCGCAGCTGGGCAAAAAAGAGCTTGCCCTGGGGCGTTACCAGTGTATAGGAGCCGGTATGCCCATGATTGCAGTAGTCCTTAACGGTAAACAGGCCGTCGTTGGCAGGCTTTGCATAAGGCAGCACATTCCCGGACGGGGCGCGGTACACAAACCGCTGTTCCAGCAGGAATCGGACAAACCGGCGCTCCGGCACAACCAGTTCTTTGGCGGTGGTGCGGAGGTTGGTGCTGTGCTTGAGGTCGATAAACAGGTCATAAAAGGCTGCCTTGCCCTCCAGCATGGCGTTTTCTTTCCGCAGCACCGCATTTTCCTCGCGCTCGGCCAGCAGGTCGGAACAGAGTTTCATCATGGCTTCCGGGGAAGTGGCAACCTCCCACAGCTTTTCTCTGGTGATGTAAGCCCCGTGTTTTCGGATAGAGGGCAGCACCTCATCAAATACCCAGCGTTCAAACCGTTCCGCAGAGGGCAGCTTGCTGTGAACGATTAGGCGGTACACATCGCCTTCGGGAATAAATTTCATTCGCTGAATACCGCCGTTAGAAGGGGTCGGTAAAACGCAGACCCCTTTGCAGTGGGCTGTGATGGCATCAGCGGTACGTTGGTATCCAAGTGCTTTCGCAATATCCTTTCCGCAAAACAGCACTTTGCCGTCCTGCTCAAAAGTGCGGATACTGCCGAACTCCTGATTGCTGAAAATTTCCATCTGATTCATAGCGTAACCTCCTGTAAAAGACATTGTTGTGGGATGAAAAAAGACGGCCTTACCAGCCGCCTGCGTTCATATCGTGATTGACCTGTGAAGTGTAGTGGTTGCTGATGGTGGTGGGAGCGTTAAACAGCACCGTCAGCAGGTATTGCTTCATGTTGCGGACTTCGGTGGTGTTTTTCTGCAAGCTGTCCATGACAAACCGGATATGTTCGCTGTCCAGCTTCAAAAAACGGGAGCGCACCACCTCATGGGGAAAGTCGCTGCCAGCGATCCGGGTGGTTTTGCGTCTGGCACAGACGGTTTCCACCATCAGCTCCACGATCTCGTCCAAATCCTCCCGATAGGTAGCAAACTCCCTGCACAGGTAGTCATACTCAATGTTCTCTAAAATCAAATCCCGATAATTTTCTATCTCGGAGACTGACATCGCATCCCTTCCTTTCCGTTCCGGCAGTCTTGCCGCCGTTTTCTCCCGGAAGGGAATAGAATCGATACTTGATCCATCTGTTATTATTTTTTGAGTATTGGATTTCTCTATATTTAATTCTGCGGGCTTTTCCGTATCCGGTTTCTCCATATCCGGGTTTTCCGTATCTGGTGAAGCCGTATCCGGCTGGGGCGTATCCGGGTTCTTCGGCTGCGGTTGCTCATAGATGACATACTCGGTGTCGCTGATCCGGCCCTGCCGATCCCGCAGTTGATGGCGTACAATGTACCCGGCAGTTTCCAGCTCCCGCAGCGCGCCGCCGATAGCGTCCACGCCCTCCTTGCAGATTTTCGCAAGCCCTCTGGTGGTGTAGTTCCAGTCCTCCGGCAAGGACAGCATCATGGAAAGCAGCCCCTTGGCCTTGAGGGACAGCTTCCCGTTGCGTAAATGATGGTTGCTCATCACGGTATAATCTCTGGTTCGTTCAATACGAAATATGGCCATTGACCTCACTCCTTCCAAATTTCTCAGGGTATGAAAAACGCCACACTCCTGTAAAAAGAATTGTGGCGGTCACGATTTCTGTTCTTTTTTCCTGCGCCGGTAGGGGCGCTTAGGCATGGGCGGTTTATCCAGCAGGCTATTCCTCTGTGAAAACGGGAGCGTCTGGAAAATGCGGTCAATGTCGGCGGTTTCCATATCATGCTGGGAACGACAATCCTCCCGGATTGCTTCCCGGATTTCCTTTACAGTGCACATTTCAATCCTTTCCTTTCGCAGTAATGGCTTGTTTATGAGTGGCGGCGGTGCTTGTCCGGCTTAAAATCGAGGATGTGTCCCTCGATGATACGGGCGTGCCGCCTGATTTTGATTTCCCGGCGCTTCTGGCTTACGAGGGCGGCCTGATAGCCGTCCTCCGTAAGAAACAGCCGCATTTCATCACCGGGACTGCCGTAGGCGCAGGAACGCAGGACAGAAAACTCAATCATCCGGCGAGTGTTATCCTGAAAACGCTCCACGGCAAGAATGTTATGTCCTTTCAGCTCACGGGCTGAAATATCCCTCATAGGCTGCTCCTTTCTCAGCGTTCATGCTGTTGCTGGCGTTTTTTCTGCCACTGTTCCAGCAGCTTGATAATGGTTTCCTGCATCCTGGCCGGAGTATAACTCTTGGGAAAATACTTCCGCAAAGTGTCCGAAGTGAATGTCACCTTGTCCAGATCGCTTTTCTTTTCCTCGCCCATAATGGCCCGCATCACATCAATGGATAAACGCCCCTCTTGGCTGAACTTCTTGAGCCGCTGGGCCTGGGAGAGAGAGGGGGTGGCCTGTTCGCTGTCCATCGCGTCCAAAAGCTGGATCTGTTCCTCTTTTTTGAGGAAAGACAGCTCGTAGGCCGGATTAAAGGCGATTTTCTTTTCATCCACCATATCCAACAGTTCGGGAATTAGCTCGGTTAATCGGATATAACGCATGATCTGAATGCCACTTTTCTCACCAGCATCTTTGGCCACCTTGTCACGGGCACTCAACTTCTGTTCGACTTGAACAGAAGTAAGGTCTGTTCTTGCTCCCTGATGTTTGATGGCCTCTAACTTCATGCGATAAGCCCATGCTTTTTCACTGGGCATAACTTTCTCGCGCTGGATATTGGCATCTACCATCTCTATAACCGCTTCTTCATCGGTCATATCCCTGATAATGACTGGCATATCCTCCAAACCTGCCAACTCGCTGGCTCGGTGGCGGCGATGGCCAGAAATAATCTCATAGCCACCATCCGGGTCAGGGCGCACAAGGCCAGGCGCACGAACACCGCGCTTTTTAACACTATCCAGCGTTTCCTGCATCTTGGGGTCATCATCCTTGAAACGGTAAGGCTGACCTGTAAATGGCACCTCGGTCTGCATAGCTGGATACCCTTTAAAGTAGTGCAATTGTGTAAGGGGGATACGGACAACTCTCTCTTCGTCGGCTTCCTGACGTTCCTGCTCCGTGGTAAAAAGATCATCTACCGATGCCAGCTCTACTTTTTTCGCGCTGCTTTTCAAGTTTCGTCACCTCCTGCGTCAGATTTTTGTAGCTCTCAGCCACCTTGCCGCCAGGGTCATGGGCAAAAATGCTCTTGCCCTCGGCGCTGATTTCCTTTGCCCTAACAGAATGGGGAATCTCGGTGGCGAACACCTTGATTTTGCTGCCGTAGGTCTCCCGCAGCAGGGCGGCGATCTCCTTGGCAAAGTTGGTGCGGTTGTCCACCATCGTCAGCAGGATGCCGTCAATCTGGAGTTTGGGGTTAATCTGTCGCTTCACCTTATTTACTGTTTGGAGCAGCTGTTCTAATCCTTTTGCGGGCAGATACTCAGCCTGGACGGGAATTATGACCCTATTGGCGGCTGCCAGCGCATTGACCGTGAGCATACCCAGGGAGGGCTGACAATCAATCAGGATATGGGAATACTGTCCCTTTACGGTGTCCAGGTATTGCCGCAGGATAGTCTCGCGGCTCATGGCGTTCACCAGAGAAACCTCCATGCCGGAGAGCTGAATGTCAGCAGGCATCAGGTCAACGCCTTCCGGGTGGTGCAGGATGCCCTCACCGGGTCGCAGCGGCTCGTCCATCAGGATGCGTCCCATCGCGTCGGAAAGGGTAAAGGGTAGCTTGTCCGGTTGGGGATAACCCAGGCTGATGGTCAGGCTGCCTTGCGGGTCTCCGTCGATCAGCAGGACTTTCTTCCCAGCCTGCGCCAAACCGATTCCAAGATTGGCACAGGTTGTGGTTTTGCCAACGCCGCCCTTCTGGTTGGCGATGGCGATGATTTGCGTGTTCATTGACTTCACCTCATTTCTGATTGTTGCTGTTGCTTCTGGAAATAGAAAAAGCCGCCACTCCAAAATTAAAAGTGAAGTGACGGCTCTTTCTATCGCCGGAATACGAGTTCTTGAAATGAAAAAACACCCAGTCATTTTACACTGAGTGCTGTATCAAATTCATATTCAATTATCCAAATTAGGTCAAGCTATGCCAAACTGCCACAGCCCAAAACAAAGGGAAGGAGAGCTGAAAAGCGCCCCAAAAACACCGCAAAAATCAGCTCTCGGTTGTCCTATAATTTAACCACTAACCCCTTTTTTTACCCCCATTTTTGCCGGTTGTCCTATATTTAACCACGGAAAATTGGGTGAAAACGGCTCTCGTTTTACCAAATTTAGTCAAACTATATTAGCCCGTTTAGATATAGTAAAACCCCGGAAAACCTTGATTTTCCGGGGTTTTTGAACCATTTTGATACGGTTTGAACAGCAGATTATCTCTTGCTGAACTGAGGTGCTCTACGAGCTGCCTTGAGACCGTACTTCTTTCTTTCTTTCATTCTCGGATCTCTTGTCAGATAACCTGCTTTCTTAAGGATCGGACGGTAATCAGCGTCTGCCTGAAGAAGAGCTCTTGCAATACCGTGTCTTACAGCACCTGCCTGTCCTGTAAAACCACCACCGTGAACGTTAACCAGTACGTCAAACTTATCATTAGTCTCTGTAGCAACTAACGGCTGACGAACAACAACTTTTAATGTTTCAAGTCCGAAGTACTCATCGATGTCTCTCTTATTAACTGTGATCTTACCTGTACCCGGTACTAAATATACTCTGGCGATAGATTTTTTTCTTCTGCCTGTTCCGTAAAATTTTGCATTAGCCATGATAACTTCCTCCTTTCAGTACCTTATTAAAATTTGATTTCTAAAACTTCTGGTTTCTGAGCCGCATGATCATGTTCCGGACCAGCGTAAACGTGAAGTTTTGTCATCATGCTTCTTCCTAAAGGTCCTTTTGGAAGCATACCCTTAACTGCTAATTCCATAACCTTCTCCGGCTTCTTAGCCATCATTTCTCTTAAGGTTGTTTCCTTCATTCCGCCTACATAATCGGAGTGATTGTAGTAAATCTTCTGGTCTAACTTCTTGCCAGTTACATTCACCTTATCTGCATTTACGATAATTACGTAATCGCCGCAATCCATGTGTGGTGTGAAGATCGGTTTATTTTTTCCTCTTAATACTTTAGCTACTTCTGAAGCCAAGCGTCCTAATGTATGTCCTGTAGCGTCAACTACGTACCATTTTCTCTCAATTGTTGCTGGACTAGCCATAAAAGTTTTCATTGGTTAACCTCCTGTTAAATTGCTGTTATTATTCATAACTATATCGTAAAATGCTCACTCCGGGGCTTTGGCCTAAGCATTTTCGTCTAACGTCACAGTTATACATTATATTACATTCAGCCGGGTGTGTCAACCTCTTTTTCCCATAAAATCAAGGTTTTTTCGATGTTTTTATTCTTTCGGGCTGCCCTTCCCGGCGCCTCTGCGATATTCGTCGTGTGTCACATACCACCCGTTTCTTTCTTCCGAAGGCTGGAATACGTAATAGCCGTATGGTTTTCCCGCCTCGATCCGTTCCCCGGATTCACAGTCATTTACATAAACCGTTTCCGCTCCGTTCCTGACTGCCTGATGCACCACCCGGAACAGAAGGCGGTCAAATTCTTTCGGGATACACCGCTCTATGGTCAGAAACGACTGTTTCTCAGCCACTGTCCCCGACTGGTCGAGAGAGTATTTCCACTCTTTATTTTCAGCCGCGATAACAGGACGAAGCTCCGTCTCTTCCTCCAGGCTGATCAGGGTCAGTCCCCTGGCCACCGCGGTAGGGCCTGCCGCCGCACGGCTTCTGGCATCCAGAATCTCCTCTACATGCTCCGGCGGCCAGACTCCCAGTCCCACCTTCATAAGCGTCCCTGCAATGATTCGAACCATATTGTACAGAAATCCGCTTCCACTGACCCGAATGGTAATCATATCGCCCGTCTTCCCGACATCCAGGCTGTAAATGGTGCGAACCATATCCTCCGCCTGGGTCCTCGGTGCGCAGAAGCTGGTAAAATCGTGTTCTCCCACCAGATACTCCGCCGCCTGCTTCATCTTTTCCACATCGAGTGGATAATAACAGAAATAGGCGTACAGCCGCAGCGTCGGAACCTCAATCCTCCGATTCAAAATCCTGTATTCATACGTCTTCACGCAATTGCATTTTCTGGGATGCCAGGTGAGGGGAACCTCCTCCGACTTTAACACTCTGATGTCCTCCGGAAGCCTCTGATTAAGCGCAAAGCAGATCTTATCCGCCGGCATCCGGTTCTCCGTGTCGAATACCGCTACATTTCCCTCCGCGTGCACACCGGAATCAGTCCGGCTGGCACCGATCACCGCCACCTTCTCATGAAGCAGGGCCGTCAGCGCCTCGTTTAAGACCTCTTCTATGGTCCGTCCGTTGTTCTGAATCTGCCATCCGCAGTAGTTTGTGCCATCGTAGGCCACTATCAGCTTAATCCGTTTCATCTTCTTCCAAACCGCCTTATATCAGGATTCTCAAAACAATGATCACGGCCAGATAAGCGATGTAAACCAGATACGTCACGCCATCCCGCTTTGCATAATGAAGCGGCTTCATCTTCGTTCTTCCCTCACCGCCGCGGTAGCACCTCGCCTCCATGGCCATAGCCAGATCCGTAGCACGCCGGAATGCCGAGATAAACAGCGGGACAAGGAGAGGAATCATGTTCTTCGCCCTCTGAATGATATTTCCGCTTTCAAAATCAGCACCTCTCGCCATCTGCGCCTTCATGATTTTATCCGTCTCCTCCACCAGTATCGGGATAAACCGCAGTGCAATGGACATCATCATGGATACCTCATGGACCGGCAAACCGATCTTTTTTAAGAATCCAAGACTCTTCTCCAGTCCGTCTGTCAGCTCATTGGGGGTAGTCGTCAGGGTCATAACAGACGATCCCACAACCAGATAGATCAGTCTGACCCCCATAAAACCGGCCGTCTTCAGCCCTTCCTTCGTCACCTTTAAAAACCACAGCTGAAAGAGTACTTCCCCCTGGGTCAGAAATAAGTTAAAGCTGACACTGATTAAGAGCAGAAAAATAATGGCCTTTAATCCCCGCACCATAAACCGGAAGGGTACGTGGCTTATCTTTATGGCAGCGGCCAGAAAGACCGTGGCAGCCAGGTAAGCCCAGATACTGTCCGCAACAAACAGGGAAATGATAAATACCATGGTACCAAACAGCTTTGTCCTCGGGTCCAGCCGGTGAAGTACGGAAGCCACCGGATAGTACTGCCCCAGTGTAATATCTCTTAACATATTGTCTCCTGTCCGCGGCTTCCATTCCCGCGGGCCGCCTGTCCTTCCTTTTTTAACAGCGCAAGGATCTCATCTCTCGCTTCCTCTACCGTCGTAATATTGTTGTCAATCGGAACCCCATGATCCCGCAGCGTATGCACCACATAGGTGATCTGCGGCGCGGCCAGACCGATGGCCTCCAGTTCCCTGTAATGTTTGAATACCTCCCTTGGGGTGTCATCAAACACCTTCTCCCCGTGATTCATCACGAGAATCCGGTCTACATACTTTGCTATGTCCTCCATACTGTGGGAAACCAGTATGATCGTCATCTTCTTCTCCCGGTGCAGACGCTCTATCTGATCCAGGATCTCATCGCGCCCTCTCGGGTCCAGACCTGCCGTGGGCTCGTCCAGAATCAGCACCTCCGGTTCCATGGCCAGCACACCGGCAATGGCTACCCGGCGCTTCTGACCGCCCGACAGTTCAAACGGCGACTGCTTATAAAAGCTCTCGTCAAGCCCAACCATAGTAAGCGCTTCTCTTGCCCTGCTTTCGATCTCCTCCTTCGGCAGTCCCTGGTTCTTCGGCCCGAAGCAGACATCCGTAAACACATCGATCTCAAACAGCTGATGCTCCGGATACTGGAACACCAGACCTACATGGCTTCGCAGCGCTCTCATATCGTAGCCGTCGCTGTAGATATTCTCTCCATTATAATAGATTGCACCGCTTGTCGCCTTAATTAGTCCGTTTAAATGCTGGATCAATGTGGATTTACCAGAACCGGTATGGCCGATCAGCCCGATAAACTGGCCATCCTGAATCTCCAGATTTACATCCTTTAACGCCTGCTGCTCGAACGCAGTGCCCTGCCCGTAAATGTAATTCAAATGTTCAATCTTAATTGCCATAACTGCCTCCATCTCCCAGAGTCACTCTGCCCGGATAACGCTCCGCAAATATAGGAAGCAGATATTTCATCAGCTCATTCAGCGTCAGAATTCCATCCGGTAACTCTACCCCGTTCTTCTGAAGCTCATAAGCCAGCTCGGTCACCTGCGGTACATCCAGCCGGTAGGATTTGAGTTCCTCCACCCTGGAGAAAATCTCCCTGGGCGTTCCATCCATAACCACTCTGCCGTCATCCATAACGATAACCCGGTCGGCATTGATTACTTCTTCCATATAATGAGTGATGAGCACCACCGTGATGCCCTCCTGACGGTTTAACTCATGGACGGTCTTTACCACTTCCCTGCGCCCGTTGGGGTCCAGCATGGCCGTAGGCTCGTCCAGAACGATACACTGCGGTCTCATGGCCATGACGCCTGCGATGGCGACCCGCTGCTTCTGACCACCGGAAAGCTTGTTGGGAGACTTCATACGGTAGGCCGTCATGCCCACCGCTTCCAGGCTCTCATCCACCCGCTTCCAGATCTCATCGGTGGGAATCCCCATATTCTCCGGACCAAAGCCCACATCCTCCTCCACGACATTACCGATAATCTGGTTATCCGGATTCTGGAAGACCATCCCCGTCTTCTTTCGAACCTCCCACAGATTCTCCTCCTTGGAGGTATCCAGTCCCTGAATCCACACCGTGCCGTCCGTCGGAAGCAGAATCGCATCCAATTGCTTGGCAAAGGTGGATTTTCCGGAACCATTGTGGCCTAAGACCGCCACAAACTGGCCTTCCTTAATCTCGATGCTGACATCATCGATGGCACGGTTTACTTCTTCTATATTTTCTTCTTCATCTCTTCTGATATAATCAAAAATCAGCTTCGATGTCTTTATAATTCCCATGGCTTACCTTTCTGCGATAAACGCGGACAAAAATCAGGTCAAAGACTTCCGGCAAAAATTCCAAAAAACGAAAATCCCCATAAAAATAAGAAGTCTTATATGTCACATAATTTTAGTTGAATTTTACGCAACAGTCAAGCCAGATTTCATAATCAGACCAATTCTTCTTAGTCAGACCGGAAAAAAAGAAAGACACGGCGCCTTCCGCCATGTCTTTCCCGAATAACAAATTCCCTTACGGCACCCACTGTCCCGACTCATTCACCTTGTACGTTCCGTCAATGACAGTATTCGCCGCCATGCTTCCGTCCTCATATAAGTAATACCATTTCCCCGGCTCTGCCTGAAGCCAACCGGTCACCATGTCGCCATTCGCATTGAAATAGTACCATTTTCCGCCGATCTGCTGCCATCCGGTCACCATCTCAGCGTTTTCATTCATATAATACCACTTGCTGTTCAGATACTGCCAACCAGTCAGCGCGTAGCCGTCCTGATTAAAATAATACCACTTGCCGCTTATCATCTTCCAGCAGTTCGCCGCATAATTTCCATCCTCGTCACGGTACCGTTTGCCGGCCTGGGTGTTGGCCCATCGTCCCGATGTATCTCCCAGTTCCTGGACCTCAGAATCAGTGGAAACCGTAAATTCACCGTCTTTTAAATACTTCTCCTCGGAACTGTCCTTCGCAATGGCTCTCACCTCATAGTAATAGCTGTAGCCATCCTGTAAATATTCCAGTAAATCGATGGAGGTGGAACCGGTCGTCAGCGTCTTAATCCACTGATCCTCCCGGTAAAGGCGAAGCTGATACTTCGAAGCGTAAGGAACTCGTTTCCAGGATGCCTTCGTCTTTGCCGCATCACTCCAGCCAGCGGTCTCCGGCGCTCCAAGCTGTGCCACCGGTACGTAAGTAGCTTTAATTGTCGTCTCGCCGTCTGCAGCCTTGGCTGAAACCAGTTCTCCGCCGTATACACTGCAGCTGCTCTTCACATAGTCCCCGGCGATTGTAAAGGTAGCAGTCACCTTTTTTCCAGGAACCCAGTCCTCCGGAGTCTTACTCCACTCCGGTGATACCTCGTCGTAATTTACTGTAACCTTTGGTACCTTGATATCTTCCGTCCATTCACTTCTCACATCGTTTTCAAACCGAATCTTAACACTTTTCGCAGCCATGGACGTCATGGCGGTACCGAGCGTCATTACCGCTCCCAGAAGTATCAGCCATCTGCCCTTTCCCTTTATTCCTCGCATCGTGTCATCTTCCTTTCCTGATGATTTTACTTATGCCACACGCCGTTGCCGTCAACCGGGAAACCATCAATGGTAGTATTCACCGCCTTGGAGCCCTCACCAGGATAGAAGTAGTACCAGCTTCCGTCAACCTGGCGCCAGCCCTCAAGCATTGCGCCGGAAGCGTCGGTACAGTACCACTTATTATTATAGGCGATCCAGCCCGTAAGCATCGCACCCTCTACGCCTGTAGTCGTGGAAGGATTCAAATAATACCACTTATTATTGGATAACACCCATCCGGTTACCATAGCTCCCTGATCGTTTAAAAAGTACCACAGATTATTTCTCTGCTGCCATCCGGTGAGCATCACACCGTTGGAATCAAATAAATACCATTTCTCATTGATCTTGGCCCAGTTGTTCTTCTGGTAACTTCCATCTGGATATCTAAAATACCAGTTGTTCCCGTCCTTGATCCAGCCAACCTGACTGGTACTGCCGGGCGTTCCGTTGTCCTGTCCGGAGCCGTCAGACACCTTCTCCTCCGGCAGATAAACCTCGTCGGATTCCGTCCAGTCGCTCTTCTTCCCGTACTTCTTCTCACTCTCGGTATATGGAACTGTGCGAACCTTAAAGGAATATGTGCCGGCTTTCGTCATATAAGGATAAAAATTATAGGACGTGGCCTTAAGGCCCTCAACCTTCTTTACAACAGAACTGCCGCGGTATAAATACACGTCATAGGCATCAGACGAATTATCAACCTTACTCCAGCGGGCTCCGCCGTAACCGTTTTCTCTCCAGTAGGCATCATCGGGAGAACTGTATGTGCCCTTAATCGGTTTAAACTTAAAAGTCACATACAACGTATCACTGCCGGAACGGCTGGCTGACACATACGTTCCGCCCTTTACCGTCACGTTACTGGACTGATATCCCCCTTTAAATGCATACTCATCGGAATCGGTGGCATGCAGTTCCACTCTCATCTTAGGTTCATATCCGATGGTCATCTCTTTCGATCCTGAGGTAATCCATTCGATTCCGTTAACCTCATATCTGCTGTTGTTTGTATACACATAATTCCCCGTTGAATTCTCCTTAAGCTCGAAGGACGTTTCCTCCGGAAGAGTTCCCCCGGATTCCATTTCCTCTAATCCTGCATAGATCGTCACTGATGAAATCGTCTTTGACGCAGCGAATGCCTGAAATGGAATACTCACCCCAAGAACACTCACAATGGCGGTCAAAGCCAATAGTTTTCCAAACCGTTTCATAAAAATACCTCCCACTCTTTATAGTTACTCCGCATTTTTCCTACTATTATTATAGCCCCTGGGGCAATTCACCGTCAACTTAAGATATTCTTTCTTTATTCTTGCGTTTAGGAAAAATTGAGTAATAAATTTGCAAGAATGGTATTCTTTACCAGAAATCCACGCCGAATCAGAGCCAGACTTTAGCCAAACACGGAAGCTTCCTTGATATCCAGTTTTTTACACCATTTCCGGAGAACCTTTTCCTGATATTTCTCCACAGAAAAATCAGCAAGCTCCAGATCCAGCGGAATATCTGTCTTAATGGCAGCCAGACGCTTGGACAGCAGGGCTGCGGCTTCCCCGCACAGTTCCCCGTCCTCCCCGGTCTTCGTCAGCGCTTTGTAGGGAGTTCTGGTGATTCCCAGCTTCTCCTTCCAGAAATCCTGGAGTTCTTTTAACTGTTTTTTATCCGTCTCCGCGTCATGGATCGCCTCGTACATCGCCTCCACGGTTCCATATTCAGCCAAGAGAGGCGGCACCGCACTGCTGACCCCCTTCACTCCCGGGATGTTATCCGAGGTATCGCCCTGAATCCCTTTTAAATCGGTGATCTGCTCCGGCCATACGCCTTCCTCTGCAAACACATGCTCCGCTGTAAATTCAAATGTCTTCTCCGGAAGATTGACATCTTTTTTCGTCAGGCCATAGGGGCCGTAGTACTTTTCGTACAGTTCATCCGCCTTCTCCTGCTTCGCCTGCACCATCCATGCCCTGACGTTGTATTCGTCATTCACCAGCTGCAGGTAATCGTGATCCTTTGTCATGACCACCACAGGCACCTGGCTGCGAAACTTCATGACCAGAGAGCCCGCATAGTCGTCAGCCTCGTAGTCATCGCTGTAGAGCACTCTGAAACCGGCTTCCTCCAGGATTGATTCAATCAGGACAAACTGCTGCTTCAGCGGTTCGGGAGTCGCCCCTCTTGTACCCTTGTACTCCGCGTACAGCTCCCGCCGGAACGTATCCCTCGTCTTATCAAACACGAAGGCAATGTATCCGGGTTCCTGCTTCTTGAGGAGAGAGGCAATGGTCTTTAGCATACCAAAAATCGCGTTGGTGTATGTCCCGTCTCCTGCATGCAGAATTTTTCCGTAATGCTTCTGCTTTTCTTCCTCCGTTTTCGCAAACATGATTTCTCGTGGAAGTACGGCATAGTAACAGGTGGACAGCATGGAAGAGCCGTCTACAATCACAAACTTGTCTTTCATTCAATATCCTTTCTAAAGCTGCTTATTGGTATCTCATTCCATTTATTTTCCGTCATACTTCCAGATCTGTACCTCTCCCGGATAATCTTCGAATACACGCTTAATGATGGCTTCTACAACGTCCCAGTCACCGCCTCCAAATCCACATCCCATTCCCTGCGGGAACGCGGCTGTCTCGTTCCTTCCCCGCACCGTTAAAAACTCACAGATCTCTTCCAACGCTTTTTCCAGGGCTTCATAGTCGGTGTAGACACCGTTTTTCCCGTAGTCGTCCTGGCCGTAAAGATTGGCAATCAGAAACCAGCGGCCGTCCTTTTCAACCGGCTGGGCTGATACCCGGCCTAACAGCTTCGCCGTCTTGCCGCCCACTTCCTCTGTCCACTGCTTTGTCAGAATTTTATAGGATTTTTCTACTTCCGGGAACAGCTTCTTTACCTGGCCCGCCATGCCGCGCCCAAACACTCCCTGGCAGTTTACCTGATGGCAGATTAAGTCTGCATTGGAGCTGAATATGTCGCCTTCGTAGTATTTTATCATTGTAACCGCCCTCTCTTTCTTTTTCTCTTCCTTTTACTTATTTTCTATATTGCTCTTTTGTATCATAACACATTTGAGGGGGTGGGGAAATATGTAAGGACGAAATTCGACGACTCGCTTGCGCATCGTCGGATAAACATGCCTTTTCTGGTATCCCGCTGCCCCGCAGTGCACACCTCACTTCCGCTGCGCTCCAGTTCGGTGTGGGGCGTTCGCCCTACAAAAAACGCCAGGAGAAAATTTTCTTATGTGCTAGCACAACGAAAATTTTCTCCTGGCGTTTTTTGACACTGCTCAGTGCTTAGACAAGCTCCAGCAGTACTTCCATAGCCCCGTCACCCTTACGCTGGCCAATCTTTACGATTCTTGTGTAGCCACCATTGCGGGATACGTACTTGGGAGCGATCTCCTCAAATAACTTCTTCGGAAGATCTACACTCTTTGTATTTTTCTTTCTGCCTGCAGCTTCCTGCGGTACTTCTGTTACATCATACAGTACCTTTAACATCTGTCTTCTGGCATGAAGTCTGGAAGGAAGATCCTTCTTGATCTCTTTTTCTACTTCATCGTATACGGTAACTTTCTTGCCGTTCACCACTTCTTTGACTCTCTTGCCGTCTTTGTCCTTGCGGGCAACCTTAGCGGTTACTTTAACGGTTTCGAAATTGTCTTTCTCTTTCACGGCCAGAGCAATCAGTCCTTCTGCTACTTTACGGATTTCTTTTGCTCTTGCTTCTGTTGTAACGATCTTGCCATTGTGTAATAATGCTGTTACCTGGCTTCTGATCAGTGCTTTTCTCTGACTGGAAGTTCTTCCCAGCTTTCTATATCCTGCCATGTCTTATTTCCCTCCATTTGTGGAACGCCGGCGCATGCTTCTTCGGTCTTACTGCATCCCGCGCTAAATCTCCATAAATTCCTGTAACGAGCGATCAGCTGCTCGCGTCATCACTCGGGTTAAGCTGTAAGCCTAACTCCTTTAACTTTGCCAGCACCTCTTCTAAAGACTTGCGGCCTAAGTTACGAACCTTCATCATATCCTCAGAAGTTCTGTTGCACAGCTCTTCCACCGTATTGATTCCGGCTCTCTTTAAACAGTTGTATGAACGGACGGAAAGTTCCAGTTCGTCGATATTCATCTCCAGAACCTTCTCTTTCTCATTATCCTCTTTCTCTACCATGACTTCTGCAGTCTTGGCATTCTCGGATAAATCGATGAACAGATTCAAATGTTCACTTAACACCTTTGCAGCAAGGCTGACTGCCTCGTCTGGTGCCAGTGTTCCGTCTGTGTATACATCTAATGTCAGCTTATCGAAATCGGTAACCTGACCTACTCGGGTGTTCTGTACCGTCATGTTGACGCGCTCTACTGGTGTATAGATGGAATCAACGGCAATCACGCCAATCGGTAAATCTTCACTCTTGTTTTTGTCTGCGCTTACATAGCCGCGGCCCTTTGTGATCGTCAGTTCCATGTAGAACTTACTGTCTGTGCCGCCGCTGAGTGTCGCGATCACCTGATCCGGATTCATGATTTCAATATCCGGGTCTGCCTGAATATCAGCAGCCGTTACCACACCTTCGCCTTCAAACTCGATGTAGGCAACCTTTGCCTCATTGGTGTCGCTGTTATTTTTGATTGCTAAGCTTTTGATGTTCATAATGATCTCAGTCACATCCTCTTTAACGCCTGGGATAGAACTGAATTCATGCAAAACGCCGTCGATTTTTACCTGACTGACTGCGGCTCCCGGTAAAGAAGAAAGCATGATTCTTCTCAAGGAATTGCCTAAAGTCGTACCGTAACCTCTTTCAAGCGGTTCAACTACAAACTTGCCATATTTCTTGTCCTCAGAGATTTCAGCAATCTCAATGTTTGGTTTTTCAAAATCGAACACTAATAGCCCCTCCTTTTGGGTAATTTGTATCGAGGGTCTTATACTCAAATCCTTGCCCGGAGTACAGTTTCCCATACTCCGGGCGAAAGTTGTTGTTTCTCTTTAACAGACTTTCAATTATTTGGAGTACAACTCGACGATAAGCATTTCATTCACTGGAACATCAATCTCATCTCTTGTTGGTAACTCTTTAACAGTACCACGTAAATTCTCATGGTCAACATCAACCCAGGCCGGAGTTAAACGTCCTGCTGTGGTCTCTACAACATCTTTAAATCTGGCGTTTCCTTTGCATTTCTCTTTTACTTCGATTACGTCGCCAGCTTTTACTAAGTAAGACGGAATGTTTACACACTTGCCGTTTACCAGGATGCTCTTATGGTCAACCATCTGTCTGGTCTCTCTTCTTGTTCTTCCAAAGCCCATACGGAATACTACGTTGTCAAGTCTTCTCTCCAGAAGGATCATCAGGTTTTCACCGACCATACCATTCATTCTGGAAGCCTTTGCGTAATAGTTACGGAATGGTTTCTCAAGAACGCCGTAGATGAATTTGGCTTTCTGCTTTTCTCTTAACTGAAGGCCGTACTCACTCATCTTTCTGTTAGCTCTTTTTAATTCTCTGTTGGATTTTTTATCTATTCCTAAATAGATTGGATCAAGACCAAGGGATCTACATCTTTTAAGAACAGGAACTCTATCTACTGCCACTGTAATTACCTCCTAATTAGACTCTTCTACGTTTTGGCGGACGACATCCGTTATGTGGAACCGGAGTAACATCCTTGATACTGGTTACTTCTAAACCGCATGCCTGAAGTGCACGAATAGCTGCTTCACGGCCTGAACCAGGACCCTTTACCATAACGTCTACTGATTTTAAACCATGTACAAGAGCTGCCTTAGTAGCAGTTTCTGCCGCCATCTGAGCTGCATATGGAGTAGATTTTCTTGAACCTCTAAATCCCAGACCACCAGCACTTGCCCATGATAAGGCATTACCCTGAGTATCTGTTAATGTCACGATTGTGTTATTAAAAGATGACTGGATATGTGCTTGTCCGCGTTCAACGTTTTTCTTTACGCGCTTTTTTGTCACTTTTTTAGTAGTGGACACTTTTTTAGCCATTTTAAACTAACCTACTTTCTTCATTTCTTGAATCCTGTTATTCCTGTTTTTAAAACATGTAACGTGATTCACTGTTTTAGTTTCATTCATCGTGAGTAATCTCACGAAATGTTCAATGCTTATTTCTTCTTGTTTGCTACGGTTTTTCTCGGGCCCTTGCGAGTTCTTGCATTGGTCTTTGTCTTCTGACCACGAACCGGCAGGCTCTTTCTGTGACGAATTCCACGATAGCAGCCAATTTCCTGAAGTCTCTTGATGTTCATAGCGATCTCTCTGCGTAAATCACCTTCCACCATCTGACTGTCAGCGATAACAGCTGAAATTCTCTTTACTTCGTCGTCTGTTAAGTCCTTAACACGAGTGTCAGGATTAACGCCAGCTTCTGTAAGAATGCGGTTTGAACTTGTTCTACCGATACCGTAGATATAAGTTAATCCGATCTCAACACGTTTTTCTCTTGGTAAATCAACACCTGAAATACGAGCCATGTGTGTAGTACACCTCCATTAATAATTTTTAACCTTGTCTCTGCTTATGCTTAGGATTTTCACAGATTACTCTGATACTGCCTTTTCTCTTAATGATTTTGCATTTTTCGCAAATCGGTTTGACTGATGATCTAACCTTCACAGCAATTCTCCTTTCCGTTATGCGTCCCCGAAAGAGGACATCCAGGTATACCCGCAATGTGTTTTATCTAAAATAAACCAGTGCTGCCGTTTGGGCATAATACACCCGGTATTTCAACAAAGTCGCTATAGCATTATAACACTTTCCATATGGGAATGCAAGCATTTTTTCCTTGTTTTTACTTTTATTTATCTCTCCAGATGATTCTTCCCTTGGACAAATCGTAAGGGGACAACTCAATGGTTACCTTATCACCCGGCAGAATACGGATATAGTTCATACGAAGTTTGCCGCTGATGTGTGCGAGCACCTGATGGCCGTTCTCCAGTTCCACCTGGAACATGGCATTCGGAAGCTTTTCAACAACGGTTCCTTCAATTTCAATAACATCTGCTTTCGACATAAAATCTTACCTCCTGACAACCTGTGTCTTTACTCACTGCTTTTTTTTGAAACATTTGATAAAACGAGCGATCTCTTCATTGGTGACTCTCTGGTTTTCTCTGATCTTTTTACCCGGACAGTCCGCTTCACAGGAAACGGCTTCCACATGCTTTCTGTTTTTCCTCTTCGGTCTGGCAAGCGTACGGTACTTTCCGTCCACCAGATAAACATATTCGACCTCTTCCTTTAATATGAAGAAAACTTCATCTTTATCGTGTCCGGCCAGACTTTTTACCAGACTTCCTATTGTGATCTCCATACTGTCCTCACTTAAACTCCCTAATGGGCTTCCGAAACCAGGCTTAAAAGCTCCGGTTCACCTTCTGTAATCAGGACCGTATTCTCATAATGGGCTGATAATGCTCCATCCTCTGTTACAACCGTCCAGTCATCATCGAGCCACACGACCTCCGGTGTCCCCTCGTTGATCATCGGTTCAATGGCGAGAGTCATACCCGGCCTCAGTTTCAGGCCGCGTCGCCTTCCTGCGAAATTGGGCACCTCCGGATCTTCATGGAGATGACTTCCGATTCCGTGACCCACCAGATCCCGGACCACACCGTAGCCGAAGCTTTCCGCATAGGTCTGGATTGCAGAAGATATATCATTCAGATGATTGCCAGCTTTTGCAAATTTAATCCCTTCAAAGAAACTTTGTTTTGTCACCTCGATGAGTCTGCCTGCTTCGGGGGAGATTTCGCCGATCCCGTACGTCCTTGCCGCATCGGAATGGTATCCCTTGTAGATCACGCCGGCATCCAGGCTCACAATATCGCCTTCCTCTATGAAATGCTTCTTACTGGGAATTCCGTGAACCACCTCGTCGTTCACAGATACGCAGATTGAAGCCGGATAGCCGTTGTAATTCTTGAAGGAAGGGATGCAGCCGTAGCTTCTGATGATCTCCTCTCCCAAATGGTCGATATCCCAGGTTGTCATACCGGGCTTTAAGGCTTTCGCCAGCTCCTCGTGGGTCTTCGCGAGGATTCTCCCGGCCTCTCTCATAAGTTCTATTTCTCTTGCAGATTTAATTGTAACTGACATACATTACGCTCCCAGAACAGCGACGATATCGGAGAACACTTTTTCCATATCCTGTGTTCCGTCAACATTCGCCAGTACGCCGGCTTCCTTATAATAGTCAATCAGAGGCTGTGTCTGATCATGGTACACGGACAGACGCTTCTTAACGGTTTCCGGCTTATCGTCATCTCTTAAGACAAGCTTGTCACCGCAGACATCACAGATGCCTTCCACCTTGCTGGGTTTATAGACAATATGATATGTAGCACCGCAGCTTAAGCAGGCACGGCGTCCTGACATACGATTCACGATGTTCTCATCCGGAACATCCACATTAACGGCATAATCGATCTTCTGGTTTCTCTCGTTAAGAGCATTCGTAAGGCTTTCCGCCTGCGGAATCGTTCTTGGGAAACCGTCTAACACGTAGCCGTTCTTACAGTCATCCTTCTGAATGCGGTCCATCAGCATACCGATCGTCAGCTCATCCGGTACTAAGCCTCCCTGATCCATATATGCCTTTGCCTTCATTCCAAGTTCTGTTCCTTCTTTGATGTTGGAACGGAAAATATCGCCTGTGGAAATGTGTGGAATCTGATACTTTTCAGCAATCTTCTTTGCCTGGGTCCCTTTACCGGCACCTGGGGCACCTAACATGATAATCTTCATCAGCAGTCCCTCCCTGCAATATGTTCATATAGCACAAAGACCAAGAGAAACACGCCATTATGTGTTCCTCTTGGATTTGTCCATTAGTCATTCAAAAATCCCTTATAATAACGTACAAGCATCTGAGATTCAATTGCCTTGATTGTCTCTAAGACAACGCTGACAATGATGATTAAGGATGTACCACCAAATGACAGGCGGCTTACATTAAAGAGGCCGGATACCATAATCGGGATGATACATACAATCGTCAGACCACATGCACCGATAAATACTACGTAGTTCAAAATGGAATTGAGGTAATCGCTGGTTGGCTTGCCTGGGCGGATACCCGGGATAAAGCCGCCTGATTTCTTCATGTTGTTAGCCACTTCCAACGGATTAAAGGTAATCGATGTATAGAAGTAGGCAAACACGATAATCAGGGCGATATAAATCACCATACCAATCGAGTAGACCGGACGTTCCGGCTTGAACCAGTTAGAAGAATTCAGCATCAGAAGGATATGTCCGCCAATGCTGTCATAGTTAATCCGGCTGCCGAAGAACTGGGCAATTACTACCGGGAATGACATGATGGAGGAAGCAAAGATAACCGGGATAACACCGGCTGTATTTACTTTTAACGGGATGTTGGAGGACTGGCCGCCAACCATCTTGCGTCCCTGCATCTTTTTGGAATACTGGACTGGAATTCTTCTCTCGCCATCCTGAAGGACAACGACAAATACCACGATCGCAATCACAATTGCCACAATGATAATGGCGGCTACTGCGGAAACTGCAACCGATTTCCCAGACATAAATCTGGTATAAAGTGTTGATGCGTCAGAGGGCAGACTGGAAATGATGTTAAACAGCAGGACGATGGAGATACCATTTCCCACACCATTTTCCGTGATACGCTCACCAATCCACATCAGAAGCGCACTACCTGCAGTCATCGTAACAACTGCGATAATTACGCTGATCGCGTTAAACTCGCTTAACAGTCCCTGGCCGCCGAATCCGATTGCCATAGCAATGGATTCAATTAACGCCAGTGCAACTGTTACGTAACGGGTGTATTCTGCAATCTTTTTTCTTCCGTCTTCCCCATCTCTCTGCATCTCTTCCAGCTTCGGAATCGCAATGGTCAGAAGCTGCATGATGATGGAAGATGTGATGTACGGGGTAATGCTCAGTGCAAACACAGACATATTGGTAAAGGAACTGCCTGTCATTGCGTTAAAAAAGCCGAACGCATCGTTATTCTGCTGAGCAAAAAAATCTTTGAAAAATGCTGTTTCTACTCCAGGAATCGGTAACTGAGAACCGATTCTAATAACCACCAGCATCGCGAACGTATACAGAAGTTTCTTTCTGATGTCCTTGATCTTGAATGCATTACGGAGCGTTTTTAACATATTAGTTCACCTCGCAGGTTCCACCTAAAGCCTCGATTTTGGTCTTAGCGCCTTCGCTGAAAGCATCTACCTTTACTGTAAGCTTTTTGGTTAATTCTCCGTTTCCAAGGATCTTAACACCATCGCGCGGATTCTTAACAATGCCGCTCTCCAGCAGAGTCTCAACTGTCACAACAGTATCGTTTTCGAACTGCTCTAAAGCACTAACATTGATGCCAATGATAGTCTTGCTGTTTCTGTTTGTAAAGCCTCTCTTAGGAAGACGTCTGTATAAAGGCATCTGGCCGCCTTCAAATCCTGGTCTCGGAGCACCTGAACGAGCTTTCTGTCCTTTATGGCCCTTACCTGCAGTCTTACCGTTTCCTGAACCATGGCCACGGCCTCTTCTGAAACTGTCGCTGTGTTTGGATCCTAATGCAGGCTGTAAATTTGATAATTCCATCGTTTGCACCTCCTTACTGTTCTGCTTAAATTTCTTCAACTTTTACTAAATGTCTTACGCTCTGGATCATGCCTCTGACTGCACCGTTATCCGGCATTTCAACTGTCTTATGAAGCTTCTTTAAACCTAAAGCTTCAACGGTTGCTTTCTGCTTCGGAACTGCGCCGATCGGGGATTTCACCAATGTGATTTTTAATTTATCTGCCATTATCCTATCCTCCTTAGCCTAAAATCTCTTCTACAGATTTGCCGCGAAGCTTTGCAACTTCCTCAGGAGTCTTTAACTGAGTCAATCCTTCGATTGTAGCCAAAACTACGTTTGTCTTGTTGTTGGAACCTAAAGATTTTGTACGGATGTTCTTAATTCCTGCAAGCTCAACTACCGCACGTGCAGGACCGCCTGCGATGATACCGGTACCTTCCGGAGCTCTCTTAAGAAGAACTGCTGCGCTTCCGAATTTTCCGATTAAATCATGAGGAATACTGCTGTTCTCATCTACCGGTACAGTTACCATGTTCTTAACAGCAGCCTCTTTACCCTTGCGGATTGCTTCCGGAACTTCGCCTGCTTTGCCAAGGCCTGCACCTACGTGGCCATTGCCATCGCCTACGACTACTAAAGCAGAGAATCTCATAGTACGTCCGCCTTTTACGGTTTTCGATACTCGCTTGATAGCAACTACTTTGTCGTTTAATTCTAACTGACTTGCATCAATAATTGTATGTTTCAACGCCCTATTCTCCTCTCTACTAGAATTCCAGACCAGCTTCTCTGGCTGCGTCTGCTAATGCCTGAATCTTGCCCTGATATATGAAGCCGCCTCTGTCAAATACAACTTCCTTGATTCCCTTTTCGAGAGCCCTCTTGGCAATTACGGTACCTACATATGCTGCAGCATCAACGTTGTTAGTTTTCTCTAATTCAGCCTTTACTTCTTTTTCAACTGTAGAAGCTGAGACTAAAGTTTTACCAACTGTATCGTCAATAATTTGAGCATACATATGATTATTACTTCTGAACACAGCTAAACGCGGTCTTTCTGCAGTGCCTGCAAAACGATTACGTAATCTGGTGTGCTTTTTCACGCGAACTTCGCTTCTTGACTGTTTGCTAACCATTTTTACACTCTCCTTAAATTATTTCTTACCAGTCTTACCAACTTTACGTCTGATAACTTCATCAGCATATTTGATACCTTTGCCCTTATACGGCTCAGGTCTTCTCTTGTCTCTGATTTCAGCAGCGTACTGGCCTACTTTTTCTTTATCGATACCCTTTACAATGATGACGTTCTGGCCTTCCATTGTGGACTCCAGACCTTCCGGATCTTCCATCTCAACCGGATGAGAATAGCCGAGGGAAAGAACAAGCTTCTTGCCCTGCTTCTGAGCTCTGTAACCTACACCATTGATTTCCAGTTTCTTCTCGTAACCAGCGGTTACGCCGACGATCATGTTGTTGATCAGTGTTCTTGTCAGACCGTGTAAAGATTTCATCTTCTTTAAATCGCTGGGTCTGCTAACGATGATCTGGCCATCTTCTTCTTTGATGGACATTTCAGCCGGTAATACTCTTTCCAGAGTTCCCTTTGGACCTTTTACAGTCACTTTATTATTTTCTGCGATTGTGACAGTAACGCCTGCCGGAATCGCGATAGGCATTCTTCCTATACGTGACATGCCGTGTACCTCCTTAAATTTTCGGAAAAAGCGTCTGCGCTTTCTCTGTTTTCAGTAGTTCTTAAATTACCAAACAAATGCCAGCACTTCTCCGCCTACGCCGAGTTCACGTGCTTCCTTATCGGTTACAACGCCCTGGTTTGTGGAGATGATAGCTGTTCCTAAACCACCCAGAACCTTCGGTAACTCTTCCTTGTTTGCGTATACACGTAAACCAGGTTTGGAGATTCTCTTGATTCCTGTGATGATTTTTTCATTTTTATCTTTGCCGTACTTTAAGGTGATTCTGATGGTCTGGAAAGCACCGTCTTCTACGAGATCATATTTCTTAATGTAGCCCTCTTTTACAAGGATATCAGCAATAGCTAATTTCATCTTGGATGAAGGTACATCTACTGTATCATGTTTGGCAGTATTTGCATTACGAATTCTTGTAAGCATATCTGCGATTGGATCGCTCATTGTCATGAGATACATTGCCTCCTTTTGCTTTAATTGTCTGCTAGCCGAAAGCATCTCGAAAACCTTCGGTTTTCTCGATGTCGGTTGGTTTCCTGAAATGGCGCATAAGCCTGTTCCGCCGGACACGCAGCTCACGCTGCTGAAATTGCTGCGCAATTTCTAAAAATCACCAAACCCAGCCTGATTCCTGCCAGCAGGATCAGCCTGCCTTTGCTGATTTTTACCGGCTCTTCGCCAGCCAGTTTTACCAGCTTGCTTTTTTTACACCCGGGATCTGGCCTTTGTATGCTAATTCGCGGAAACATATACGGCAGATACCGTATTTTCTTAAATAAGCATGTGGACGTCCACAGATTCTGCAGCGATTGTATTCTCTTGTGGAGAACTTTGCAGGTCTCTGCTGTTTAATCTTCATTGAAGTCTTTGCCATGGAATATTCCTCCTGTTATTTTGCAAATGGCATATTGAATAATGTCAAAAGTTCACGGGCTTCTTCATCGGTCTTAGCGGTAGTAACGAAAATAATGTCCATACCTCTTACCTTGTCAACTTTATCGTACTCAATTTCAGGGAAAATAAGCTGCTCTTTGATACCAAGGGCATAGTTTCCTCTGCCGTCAAATGCGTTAGGATTCACACCCCTGAAGTCACGTACACGAGGTAATGCAAGGTTGATCAGACGATCTGCAAACTCATACATTCTCTCGCCGCGTAATGTTACCTTACAGCCGATTGGCATGCCTTCTCTGAGCTTGAAGTTAGCAATTGATTTTTTAGCCTTTGTTAAGACTGCCTTCTGTCCGGAGATGATTTCTAAGTCTCTGACCGCAGAGTCTAAAACCTTGGCATTTTCCTTTGCTTCACCAACGCCCATGTTGATAACGATCTTATCTAACTTCGGCACTTCCATAATATTCTTATATCCGAATTTCTTAATCATAGCTTCTACGATTTCGTTCTGATATGTTTCTTTTAATCTAGCCAATTTTTATTCCTCCTCTCCGAATTAGTCAATCGCTTTTCCGGTCGCCTTGGCAACACGGACTTTTTTACCGTCTTTTACTTCGAAGCCGACTCTGGTAGCTTTTCCGTCTACAACGAGCATTACGTTGGAGATGTCAAGCGCAGCTTCCTTCTGAACAATACCACCCTGTGGATTGCCAGGGCCCGGCTTTACATGCTTGGTGATCATGTTGCAGCCTTCCACCAGGACTTTGTTGTTCTTTGTATCTACATGAAGAACTTTGCCCTGTTTATCTCTATCTTTTCCTGCGATAACCTTTACCAGGTCATCTCTCTTAATTTTATGCACAGTCGACACCTCCCTATAATACTTCTGGAGCTAAGGAAACAATCTTCATGAACTGTTTCTCTCTTAATTCTCTTGCAACCGGTCCAAAGATACGAGTTCCTCTCGGAGTCTTGTCATCTTTGATTATTACTGCAGCGTTCTCATCGAACTTGATATAAGAACCGTCTTTGCGGCGGGCACCTTTTACAGTACGCACAACAACGGCCTTTACTACGTCACCTTTCTTTACAACACCGCCTGGTGTTGCATCCTTAACGGTAGCGACGATAATATCACCAATATTAGCATATCTTCTTGTAGAGCCGCCCATAACACGGATACACAGTAATTCTTTCGCACCGGTATTGTCGGCAACCTTTAATCTGGTCTCCTGCTGAATCATGCCTGTTACTCCTTCCTGGAAATAATTTATTTCGCTTTCTCGATAATCTCAACAAGTCTCCATCTCTTGTCCTTGGACAGCGGTCTTGTTTCCATTACTTTTACTGTATCGCCCATGTTGCATTCGTTGTTTTCGTCATGAGCTTTTAATTTATACGTTCTCTTTACGATCTTGCCGTATAAAGGATGTTTTACATGGTCTACGATAGCTACAACGATGGTCTTATCCATCTTATTGCTGACTACCTTGCCCGTACGGGTTTTTCTTAAATTTCTTTCCACGTTACGTTACTCCTTTCAATGATTGTATCCGTTTCCTGGATACAGAGTACACTCAAAAGTGTTTCTATCACTCACAAGTTTCCACACGGTCGTGTGTGTCATACTGAGATGAAAATATCTGCTTAAGCCAGTTTAGCCTTCTCTGTCATAACAGTCTGGATTCTGGCAATGTTCTTACGAACTTCTTTGATTCTGCTGGTGTTATCCAACTGATTCGTTGCGTTCTGGAATCTTAAGTTAAAGAGTTCCTTCTTCGCAGCTACTAATTCTTCGTTCAGTTCTGTGACTGATTTTGCCTTTAATTCTTCTACATATTTATTAATTTTCACTGTTATCACCGCCTTCTAAATCCGCTTTAGCAGCAATCTTACATCTGCATGGTAACTTGTGCATAGCAAGACGTAAAGCTTCACGAGCTGTTTCTTCAGGTACTCCAGCGATTTCAAATAATACACGGCCTGGTTTCACTACTGCTACCCAGTATTCCAGAGCGCCCTTACCGGAACCCATACGGGTTTCTGCTGGCTTTGCTGTTACAGGTTTATCCGGGAAAATCTTAATCCAGACTTTACCACCACGCTTGATATAACGGGTCATGGCAACACGGGCTGCCTCGATCTGGTTTGATTTGATCCAACATGGCTCTAAAGCGACTAAACCGTATTCACCATTGCTGATTGTGTTGCCTCTTAAAGCCTTACCAGCCATGGAACCACGGAACTGTTTACGACGTTTAACTCTCTTAGGCATTAACATTATTTATCGCTCCCTTCCCTATTTCCTTTAGTTGGAAGTATCTCGCCTTTGTAGATCCATACCTTAACGCCAACTTTGCCGTAGGTTGTATCTGCTTCAGCGAAACCATAGTCAATATCTGCTCGTAATGTCTGTAACGGAATTGTTCCCTCGCTGTAGAACTCTGTACGAGCCATATCAGCGCCGCCAAGACGTCCTGCAACTGCAGTCTTGATACCCTTAACGCCAGCCTTCATGGAACGGCCCATGGTGGACTTCATGGCACGACGGAAGGAAACACGGTTCTCTAACTGCTGTGCGATGGATTCAGCTACTAACTGAGCGTCTTTGTCAGGTCTCTTGATTTCTTTGATATCAACAAATAATTTCTTATCTGTCATCTTCTGAACTTCTGCTTTCAACTTCTCAATTTCAGAACCACCCTTACCGATGACTACGCCCGGTTTTGCAGTGTGGATAATAATTTTAACACGGTCAGACGCTCTTTCGATCTCGATATCAGATACGCCGGCACTGTATAATCTCTTCTTCAAGTATGTTCTGAGCTTGTAGTCTTCAACTAAATTGTCTGCAAAGTCAGCTTCTGCATACCACTTGGAATCCCAGTCTTTAATAACACCGACTCTTAAGCCGTGTGGATTAACTTTCTGTCCCATTATTTGCCTCCTTATCTTTCATTAAGCACGATGGTGATGTGGCTCATTCTCTTCTCGATTCTATAAGCGCGGCCCTGTGCCCTCGGTTTTACTCTCTTCATTGTCGGTCCTTTGTTTGCGTAGCATTCCTCTACGTAAAGTTTGGACGGATCCATACCGTTGTTATTCTCAGCATTTGCGATCGCTGATTTTAATAACTTTTCTATTAAAGTAGAAGCATATCTGGGATTGTAGGTTACAATACCAAGTGCTGTCTGTGCGTCTTTGCCTCTGATGGCGTCTAATACGAAGCATGCCTTCTGAACAGAAACTCTGGCATAAGATAACTTTGCTGACGGTCTCGTGTCCTTCTGAGCATTTCTTTCTCTCTTAATTTGGGTTCTATGTCCCTTAGCCATTGGTGAAGCCTCCTTTCAATTAATCAATCTATTACTTACGTCCGGATTTCTTCTCGTCCTTGCCATGACCTCTGTAGGTTCTGGTTGCAACGAATTCACCGAGTTTATGTCCAACCATATCTTCTGTAACATATACCGGAACGTGCTTTCTTCCATCATGAACTGCAATTGTATGTCCAACCATCTGTGGGAAGATGGTAGAACGACGGGACCAGGTCTTAATTACCTGATGCTGTCCTGCTGTGTTCATAGCATCAATTTTTTTCAGTAAAGACGCATCCGCGAATGGTCCTTTTTTCAGTGAGCGAGCCATAGGTTCTAACCTCCTTCAATTATTTAATGGTCTTTCCATCTCTTCTTCTAACGATTAACTTGTTAGACTGCTTGTTTTTCTTTCTGGTCTTTAAACCAAGAGCAGGTTTGCCCCATGGTGTACATGGACCCGGGCGGCCGATACCGGTCTTTCCTTCACCACCACCGTGCGGATGGTCGTTCGGGTTCATAACGGAACCGCGTACAGTAGGTCTGATACCCATATGACGTTTTCTACCAGCTTTACCGATGTTGATAAGGGAGTGATCTCCATTACCTACAACGCCGATGGTAGCTCTGCAGCCTATCGGAACCATTCTCATCTCACCTGAAGGTAATCTTAAGGTTGCATATTTGCCTTCTTTTGCCATTAACTGAGCAGAGTTTCCAGCGGAACGGACCAGCTGACCGCCCTTGCCCGGATAAAGTTCGATGTTGTGTACCTGTGTACCAACCGGGATCTGGCCTAATGGTAAGCAGTTACCAATTCTGGCCTCTGCATTCTCACCGCTCATGATCTTCATACCGTCTGTTAAACCAGCCGGAGCAAGGATATAAGACTTGGTACCGTCTGCGTAGCAGATTAAAGCGATGTTGGCAGTTCTGTTCGGATCGTATTCGATACCGATAACGGTTGCCGGAATGCCATCTTTGGAGTTTCTCTTGAAATCGATGATTCTATATTTTCTCTTAGCACCGCCTCCGCGATGTCTAACAGTGATTTTACCCTGATTATTACGACCAGCCTGCTTGTTCATGGTAGCGCTGATTAAGGACTTTTCAGGAGTCTTCTTTGTAATCTCGCTGAAATCAGAACCAGTCATATGTCTTCTGGAAGGGGTATATGGGTTATACTTTTTGATTCCCATGTTGTAACTCTCCTTTCTAACAAAAGCACCTATACATGAGCCTTACGGGCCCGCAAGTGCTTCAACGCCTCCAGGCGTTTCATTTTATCGTGATATAGTGTTCATCACATAGATGAAGGGCTGCTTACAGTCCTTCGAAGATTTCGATATCTTTGCTGTCAGCGGTGAGCTGAACGATCGCTTTCTTCGTCTTTGCTGTCTTGCCGAAGGTCATTCCTCTTCTCTTGGTCTTTCCTTCTAAGTTCATGGTGTTCACGCTGGCAACCTTGGTTCCCGGGAACATCTTCTCAACAGCTTCTTTGATCATAGCCTTGTTTGCTTCCGGATGAACAATGAATGTATACTTCTTGGACGCCATAGCGTTCATGCTCTTCTCAGTAACGATCGGCTTCTGGATTACGTCAAAATATTTAATATCTGCCATTATGCGTACACCTCCTCGATTGCTGCAACAGCAGTCTTGGTAGCAACAACTGTGTTATACTTTAAGATATCGTATACATTGATCGTGTTAACAAAAGCAGTCTTAACAGCCGGAATGTTTCTTGCGGACTTCACTGCATTTGTGCTGTCATCGCCAACAACTACAAGTGCTTTGGATACCTTTAAGTTATTTAAAACGTTCTGGAACTTCTTTGTCTTGATTTCGTCAAACTTTAACTCGTCAACAACGATGAACTTATTCTCGTTCACTCTGCTTGTAAGAGCGGATTTAAGCGCAAGCTTTCTTTCCTTCTTGTTCAGTTTGATCGTGTAGTCTCTTGGTGTTGGAGCAAATACAACTCCGCCGCCTGTCCACTGTGGAGATCTTGTTGAACCCTGTCTTGCATGACCGGTTCCTTTCTGCTTCCACGGTTTTCTTCCACCGCCGGATACTTCAGCGCGAGTTTTCGCTTTCTGTGTGCCCTGGCGCTTATTCGCAAGCTGGCTGACAACTGCTAAGTGTACAAGATGCTCATTTACATTCACACCAAACACAGCATCGTTTAACTCTAATGTGCCAACTTCATTACCTTCCATATTGTAAACAGATACGTTTGCCATCTGTGTGTTCCTCCTTTCTTATAAAAGCATTAAACTGCTGCTTTTACTGTTTCCTTGATTGTTACTAAGGACTTCTTCGGTCCTGGTACAGCGCCCTTAACCAGAATTAAGTTGTTCTCTGCATCGACCTTAACGATCTCAAGATTCTGGATTGTTACACGCTTGTTACCCATCTGTCCAGGCATCTTTTTGCCCTTGAATACCTTGCTCGGGTCAGAACAGGAACCGTTGGAACCTGCATGACGATGGAACTTGGAACCGTGAGCCATAGGTCCTCTGGACTGTCCGTGTCTCTTAATAGCACCCTGGAAACCTTTACCTTTGGAGATTGCGGTTGCATCAATCTTATCGCCTGCAGCGAAGATGTCTGCCTTAATTTCGTCCTTTACGGAATACTCGGAAGCATTCTCGAACTTGAACTCTCTTACGTATCTCTTGTAAGATACACCGGCCTTATCAAAGTGGCCTTTCACTGGCTTGCTCACAAGTTTTGCTCTCTTGTCAACAAAACCAACCTGTACTGCATCGTAACCGTCGTTCTCAGCTGTCTTAACCTGTGTTACTACACACGGGCCGGCTAAAAGAACTGTTACTGGAGTTAATACTCCGTCCTCATTGAAGATCTGTGTCATTCCGACTTTGGTAGCTAATATACCCTTCTTCATGTTTTTACCTCCTGTTTGTTAATTCTACAGCGGATTGCCGGGATTATAAATCCCTTCTGCAATCATCCTAGAACAGTCCAATATAAGTGGAACACTATGACTCCGTCTGAAGCTCCCTCTGGTGCTTACACAGCGGGCTTTTCGGGAGATGTTGATTCCTTTGGAGGAACTGGAGAGTTCCCCTCACCGAGGTTCGGCGGAATGGTGTGTTGCTTCTATATCTAAACCCTTCAGGATATTACCTTAATTGATGTGATGAAGAATGCTTATTTGTTCTTCATCTTGATATCAATGTATACACCGGCCGGCATTTCCAGTCTGGATAATGCGTCCACAGTCTTCTGACTTGGTGTAATGATATCGATGAGTCTCTTGTGCGTTCTCTGCTCGAACTGCTCTCTAGAATCTTTGTACTTGTGAACTGCACGTAAGATGGTTACCACTTCCTTCTTCGTTGGTAACGGCACCGGTCCGCTCACCTGTGATCCTGTTTTTTTCACAGTGTCGATGATTTTGCTTGCAGACTGATCAACTAACTGATGATCGTACGCCTTTAATGTGATTCTCATTACTTGACTTGCCATAAAAAAAGTCGCCTCCTTTTCGCACTTAATAGAAGTACGACAAGCGGTGACTGTACACGTTCCCGTGTGTGTCCTCCAGGACCCCACACTGACTTTCCGTTTTTTCGAAACAGAATTCTTTAATTGTACAGTGACTTGTCGCCAGTTTCCTAACTTGACATTCGCTCCACGGAAAACCTGCCTTTGCTTCCCGCACTTTCGTTCGGTGAATTCAGACAGCAACCTCACGCTTCACAGCTATCATGCCACAGCCTTTACAGAATAGCACACTTTTTTTTACATTGCAAGCATTTTTTTCTTTATTTTATAATTTTTTTTGATTTTTTCCCATCCGCTGCAAATCCGCTGTTTTCGTGGCATATTTCGCTGTTTCTTCTTAGTTTCTTCTTATTAATAATAACTGTAAAGAACCGGTGCATCCCACCTGTCCATGCCTCGGTCCGGGAAACGCAGCCAGCTGCGGTGCCGAACCGGCGAAGGGCAGATAAGCCGGATCAGCCAGACAAAAAACAGGATCAGAGCCGCCTTTTCTGCTCCAATCCTGCATTCCTGTCATGTCTATGATATTCCTTCTGAATCTCTCTTACACGGATTCTTATTCTTTCCAAACCGGTTCGGTCGGCTCACGATAGCTTCCGGAGGCATTCTCGTCATCCACCTTTAAAAGGGAGCCGCTGCTGCTCGTCTTGTACTTCACCCCATCCGCATTCTTAACCGTCGTGTTCTTGGCGACTTTGCCCGAGGAGTTTACTACATAGGTCGTGTAGCTGTTTCCAGCCGGAATCGTAATCGGCTCATATCTGACACCGTCCTCCGCTCTCTGCAGCCTGCCCATATAATAGAGATACCCGTCCTTTACTCCGGTATAGCCACGGCCGCTGTCGCTGAAGTAATACGTCTCTTCACCGCCGTCTCCCTCGCTGACCTTGATCTTCCCCTTCTGCATGGTACTCGTCTTCTTGTCACCAAAATAGTAAGCGGTATACTCCGTGCTGCTTCCAATCCTGACCTTCTGAAGGCCGTAGACCGGATTCCCCTTGTCGTTAAACAGATACGTCTTTCCGTTAATCTTGGTTAAATTCTGTGTCGTGGCCTCCCCTTCCTTCGGCCCCGCCTTTGGCGTTCCGTTGGTAGAGAAATAGAACCATTCCACCTCATCTTCATATCCCGTTAAATCCTCCGGCGGTTCTACTGAATACCATCCGGTTCTTAGCTTCCCACTGGAATCGTAATACTTGTAATTCTGGATATCGTAATCCGCATTATCCACTCCGACATTCTTCCAGCCCGTCTGAAGGGCTCCGTCAGAATCGAAGCAGTACGCTACGCCGTCAATCTTATAGGTACCATAGTCTCCGCTGGTATCCTTCGGCATATACTTCTTGCCGCTGTCACTGAAATAGTACCAGTGCTTGCCGTCGTCGCCCTCATCTCCGGGAGACATGCGGTCTGGATCGTAATCGCTGTCCGGCGGAAACAGCTTCTGCCAGCCTGTCCTCATGGCTCCGTCCGTACCGCAGTAATACATGTTGTCCAGAACCCAGCCAGTCTGCATCTCACCGTTAGAATCAAAATAATACCATTTATTATTAATCTTGGACCAGTTATCCATAATCGCTTTTCCGCTGCTTCCGAAGTAATACCACTTATACTCGGAGCTGCCGGTCTCCTGAAACTTCATCCACTTATCCGTTACCAGAATCCCGTTAGAATCCATATAATAAGTATTATCTACCCATGTATTCACGGCCATCTCGCCATTGCCGTTCAAATATCTCCATAAGTTGTCCGCGCCTTTTTTCCACACATTGGTCACTTTATATCCGTTGGAATCATAGTAAACCCATGTATTTCCAGACTGCGCCCATCCCTCCGCTGCCCATGCGCTCATGGTGGCAGTTCCTAATGCCAGTACTGCAGCAACCGCCAGTACAACGAAACCTTTTCTCTTCATATTGTCACTCCTTACAGGATTCTCCTTTTTACACTATTCATTGTAGCAATTTATCTGAAATTATTCAACTATTATTATCTTTCATTTCTATTACAATTTTTACGCAGATTACGGATCATATACAGTTTCGTAACAATGCAACTGTATCGTCTGCAGTTCAGTCCCCGCTTCCCTTGACGCTTTTCGCCTTATCCAGTATAATCATAGAATCATGAAATGAATTTACGGTGAATACAGAAAGGTCAGGGATAAACGGCATGTGGATTGCAGACGGTTGGAAGGATTATGAAGTAATAGACTGTTCAGAAGGAGAAAAACTGGAGCGGTGGGGGAACTACACACTGGTTCGCCCGGACCCTCAGGTAATCTGGTCCACCCCGAAGACAGAGAAAGGCTGGAAGCATAGAAACGGACATTACCACCGCAGCGCAAAGGGCGGCGGAGAATGGGAATTCTTCGATCTGCCTCAGCAGTGGAGTATTCAATACAGAGAGCTCACATTTCAGCTGAAGCCCTTCAGTTTTAAGCATACCGGACTGTTTCCGGAACAGGCGGCCAACTGGGACTGGTTCGGCACTAAAATCAGAGAGGCCGGACGCCCGGTCAAGGTCTTAAATCTGTTTGCCTACACCGGAGGAGCAACGTTAGCCGCTGCCGCTGCCGGAGCATCGGTCACTCACGTGGACGCCTCTAAGGGCATGGTGGGATGGGCGAAGGAAAACGCCCGTTCCTCAGGTCTTGAATCGGCTCCGATCCGCTGGATCGTAGACGACTGCGTCAAGTTCGTGGAACGGGAAATCCGGCGCGGGAATCATTATGACGGAATCATCATGGATCCTCCCTCCTATGGCCGCGGCCCCAAGGGAGAGATCTGGAAGATCGAAGAATCCATTCATCCGCTGGTAAAGCTCTGTGCCCAGCTTCTCTCGGATGATCCGCTCTTCTATCTTATCAACTCCTATACCACGGGCCTGGCCCCCGCCGTCTTAACCTACATGCTTTCCATCGAAGTGGGAAAGAAACACGGCGGTTTCGTCCGGTCGGAGGAGGTCGGTCTTCCGGTTACCCGGACGGGCCTCGTACTTCCATGCGGTGCCTCAGGCCGCTGGTCATCGACCCCCGTTTAACAGTCTCCACACGGCAGGCATCAAACGCCGGATCAGGCCGCCGGCCAGCCAGCTTAACACAACTGCAAACAGCGGCATAAAAAAGAACAGAAGAAATGCAAGAACCGGTACAGGCGGGAGCAGCAATGCTCCCGTTTTGTTGATCAGCCGTACGAGTGCAAAGTGAACCGCATACAAAAAGAAATTATTCTTCATAAAATCCCTGGCCTCGAAAAGGCGCTCCTCCGGAACCGTGAGCCATAAGCCCACCGGAACCAGAAGCCGGTAAACCACGGTGACAGATGCCGCCTCTCCCAGACTGCTGCCGGGCAGATCCGTTCCCAGGGAGATGCAGCCGGCAATCATGAGCGCGATTCCTACAAGCAGACGCTTCCGCGTCCAGACGCCTTCCACCACCGCTTTTCCGTGCACGGCTGCAAAGGCAGCGAAGGAATAGTAAAACAGTGCGTCCAGGTTCAGCAGCGGCAGATCAATTCCCAGGTAGACGCCAGCCAGCAAAACTGCCAGAAACGCGATTCCGGGCCAAACCCGTTTTACCGCCAGGTAAATAAGGGGAGCAAGAAGAATGAGAAGAATCAGCTGGTACAGATACCAGAATACATAATTATAGGTATAATTCAGAATTGCATCAACCGTTTCCGGAAGGCCGAACGGAATCTTCCCCTTACCGATCACATCAGAAATATAAGGAAGTCTGCTTCCGATCACATAACCAAAATAGTACAGACTGTTCCACACGATATACGGAACCAGAACGCTCCTGATCCGGGAGTTCCACTTTCGCATTAAGATCTCCGGTCTGTATCCGCGGAAAAAGAGGTAGGAGGATATCATAAAAAAGCCGGGAACGGCGATCTGGGCGATTCTGTCTCCAAAAAAACGTTCCAGACGCACCAGGGAAGCCGCCGATTTGGTATTTCCCAGAAACAGCACGGCATTATAGGAATGCACCCAGATAACCAGCACACTGAACAGGAAGGTAAACCAGTATATTTTGTTTCTGAATGTTTTTTCTGCCATGGTCACGGTACCTCCCCTCTCATTCTGATATCTATTTTATTCTATCACATCAGGAAAAGAACAGGCAATACATTTAGTCAAATCCGCAGGAGCCAGAGCGGGCTGTTGGGGCCGCGGACACCAGGTACACTGTAACAACTCTCAAAAAAAGAAGAGACGGACGGATTCATTCCAGTCAGTCTCTTCCTATATTATATGGAGATGCGCAGCTTTCCGTTTTCGTGCACTTAACCCTTTACCGCCCCCATCGTAATTCCCTGCGTAAAGTATCTCTGGAAACAGAGGAATACTATGATGATCGGGACGGATGCCAGGGCCGCACCGGCCATGATCAGTCCAAAGTCGTTGGACATCTCACTCAGCTTACTGGCAATACCTAAAGCAATCGTCTTTGATTCATTCTGAGTCAGCATAACCAGCTGCAGCGGATATTCATTCCAGGAGTTAATGAATGTAAAGATAGCCAGCGCACCAAATCCCGGTTTGATGATTGGAAATGCCACATTCACGAAGGTGGTCAGTTCTCCTGCTCCGTCAATCCGGCATGCCTCCAGAAGGGACGTCGGAATATTCTCAGAGAACTGCTTCATCATAAATACGCCGAACGGCCAGCCTACTACCGGGAAGATTACCGCAAACATGGAGCCCCATACGGATTTTAAAAATCCCATCGCGGACATCTGTCTCATCAAAGGAATCAGAATAACCTGTTTCGGAAGCGCCATAGCGCATACGAACAGTCCGAAGATCACACTCTTACCCCAGAAACGTTTCTTTGCCAGTGCATATCCCGCCAGAGAAGAGGTGATACAGGTAAGCCCCATCGCCACAACGGAGATAAACACGCTGTTAAACAGCCATCGGATTGCCATCGGCATACCAATGCCGAACAGTTTCGTTCCACTCTTGAACAGCCGGTTATAGTTATCCCATGTAATTGTTGTGGGGAACCACTTTACCATTTCGCCGGACTTGATAATAATATCGCTTTTCTCTTTTACGGAACCGGTAATAATCCAGTACAGCGGAAAGAGGAAGAAAACTGCGAGGACTGCCAGCAGGATGAGTGAAACAATATAATACGGACTGATTGTTTTCTTTTTATTTTCCATATCTTTCGCTCCTCCTATTCCGATGTGCCGCCGTTCATGACCTTAAACTGCAGGGCACTGAACAGAGCAATTACAATCGCCAGAACCACACCCATGGCATTGGCATATCCAAACTCCTTGGTGGTCTTAAATGCAATCTCATACAGCAGGTACATTACCGTACTGGTGCTGTAATTCGGGCCGCCGGAGGTCAGAAGCTGGATCAGCGCGAAACACTGGAAACTGTTGATGGTGGTAATTACCGCCACATACAGCGTCGTCGGCATAATAGACGGCCACTTGATGTTCCAGAACACCTGGAAATTATTGGCTCCATCCACCTTGGCGGCTTCCTCCATGGAGGCGTCCACATTGCCTAACGCCGCCACGTAAAGAACGATTGGCTGGCCGATGGAGGTCGTAAACAGAATCAGAATAATACACCAGAGGGCCATGGACTCACCGGAGGTCCATGGAAGCGGCTGCCCGCCAAAGCTCCTGATGATATAGTTAAAAAGGCCGTCATACTTATCAAACATCCATTTCCATACAACAACAACCGCTACGGAACCGGTAACAACCGGCAGATAGAAAACACAGCGGAAGAAGGAGCGGATACCGGAGCGCATCTTATAAATGGCTGTTCCAACCCACAGAGAGAATGCGGTTACGACAGGAACCGATACGACCACGATAATCACGGTATTAACCGCCGATTTTAAGAAAATCTTATCCTGAAAAAGCCGGATATAGTTGGCAAATCCTACGGCAGTCCCCTTAGGATCCTGAAAACTGGCATTGGTAAAACTGGTGATCACGCCCGACGCCATCGGAAAAATAACGAACCCTACAAAGAAGATCAGCGCCGGCAGCAGAAACATGTAAGAAACGAACGTCTCTCTTCGCTGGAGCACTTTGCTGCGTGCAGGCATCTTTTCTTTTTTCTTTTTTGAATGCCCGGGTTTTTGTGTGGAAACAGTTGTATTTGCCATGTGTTTACACTTCCTCCCTAAAGATTGGCTTCCTCCCTCTGCGCTCTGCAGAAGAAGGAAGCCATGTATATGTTGCCGTTCATAATCAGTTATTTAATTGCTGTTTGCACTCGTATTGAACTCGTCAGCAGCAGCCTGCGGATCGGTACCGTTGAATACCTGCTGAAGCATGTTGAACCACAGCGGACGCATTGCTGCAAATCCTGCACGTGTGTTGTAATATGGGCCATAGTACTGGCTCCAGGAAGCCAGCATTGCTTTATGCTCATCTCCAGGATACAGATCGCCGAAAGAAGTACGTACCGGGAATGCATTGGTCTTAACAACACTCTTCGGACCCCATTCAGGATCATCACAGATAAATTTCACAAATTTTTTCGATGCCTCAGCGCGAGCCTCATCTTTATTATCAAAGATAGCAAAACCGTTTACCAGATACTCTAAGGAAGGTTTGCCGTTCTCAGACGGGAACGGAACGGAAAGCTGCGTAAAGTCATCCGATGCATAGGTAATCTCACTGGAAGTACCAAAGCAGAATGTCATCGCTGCAGTCTCCTGCTGGAACTTCTGAAGTTCGTCAGCCGCTGCCATATCAAAGCCTGCGTCGAGAGCCTTGCTGTCATACATGCTCTTTAACAGAGTGAGGGCCTTTACACCGTTTTCGCTGATATTCCACTTGCCGTCATCGCCAACAATGGAAGCTCCGTATAAATTATTTACCAGAGCACGGGTACCCTGATCGCCGCCCTGTCCTCCGCAGTATACAATACCCGGAACCTGTGTGGGAGCTGCATCACGAAGCGCTTCACACATCTTTACGAAATTCTCGGTCGTCCATGTACGGTCGCCTTCCAGGTTTACATACTGGAGTGCATCCGCCTTTTCCAGAGCCTCTTTGTTCAGCCCCATATAGAATGGAGAAGAAGAAATCGGATACATCCAGGCAGTTCCGTCTGCACCTACGCAGGTCTCAACCAGAGACTGGCTGGTTAAATCACTCTTCAGTTCATCTAACATGTCATCCAGAGGAACCAGATAGCCGGCTTCTCCAAACTCGATGATACGGCCTGGCGCATCGAAAAGAATATCAGGTGCTGTACCGGAAGTCAGAGCTGCCGTCAGCTTATCCGGGCCGGATGTAAAGTCGATATACTCTACCTTGACGTTAATGTCAGGATTCTTCGCAGTAAATGCGTCAACGACTTCCTGCTCATATCCGGTATCCACGCCAAATGTCGGGAATGCCCACCATACGATATTCGTGGTTTCACCCTCTGCAGTTGTCTCCGGTGCCTTCGCTGCATCTGTTGCCGCTGCTGTCGTCGTCTCTGGAGCTGCCGCTGTCTCTGCCGGTTTATTCCCGCCGCATCCTGCCAGAGTACCAACTACCATAGCCGTTGCCAAACCAAGAGATAAAATTTTCTTCATTACTACTCCTCCTTATAATAAGTCAAATTAACGCCAAAGGCATTTGGTCAATCTGTATACTTTTATCAATTTTGCGCCTTTCTCGTTTATGAATTTATTATATATCGGAATTTTCTTTTTGTCAATCTGAAATAAAAAAATTTTTCTTTTTTTATTTTTTTTAGGAATAATCTTTAGTTAGTAGAGTTTTTCAATGACCGAAGAAGAAGTCTTTTCGTTATTTTTACTGCATTTTTCGAAGTATCGCCTGTAGTATTCTGTATACATTAGATCAATCAAAAACAGCTGGCTGATCTCCGCCGAGGTGGAACCTCCCTGAAGGGGTCCTTCGTTGGCCCCGCACAGCAGCGTGACATCAGAAAAAGAAGTCAGAGGCGATTTGACGAATCTGGTCACGCAGATTACCGTCGCGCCTGCACGCCTGGCCAGTTCCGCCACCTGGATCGTATCCTTTGTGGCTCCGGAATAGGAAAATACCACCGCCACCTCATTCTCTTTCATCATGGATGCCACCATGGCCTGCATATGAGAATCCTGAACGCAGTACACCTTCGGTTCAATGCGCAGAAACTTGTTGGCCGCCTTCATGGCCGTAAGCATACTGGCGCCCACTCCATAGAAGCAGATCCGTTCCGCATTATGAAGATATCTGATTACCTTATCAAAGTTGTCCTCGTTCAGAAGCGAAAATGTCTCTTTCAGCGCGTTTACATTCGTGTTCAGCACCTTTTGAGCCATCTCCGGGAAGCTGTCCTCCTGGCTGATGTCACCATCCAGCTGCCCAAGCCCCGGCTTTCCATCGTGAAGGCTTAAGGACAGCATCATCTTAAACTCCTGATATCCTTTCAAATTCATTGTCTTGCAAAAGCGGAATACACTCGTATCGCCAACCTCACATACCTCTGCCAGATCCGTGATTGACATAAACAGTACCTCTCTCGGATTCTGCAGAATATAATCGGCTACCTTTTTCTCTGCTTTTGTAAATTGGTTGTACTCTGCCCTGATTTTTGTTAAAAAGTCTCCCTGCATGTTTGATCCCCCTTTATGTTTCCACCGGCATGAGTATAGTCAGTCGTATTTACCGCATGGACTGCCATAATCTTTGTGTAATAAAAACGGATTGCTATTAATCGAGTAGGAGGGAGTGATTAACTCCCGTCCTCTCACACCACCGTGCATACCGTTCGGTACACGGCGGTTTCAACGGTTGACATGCACGGACTGATAGGCTGTGGCTAAATCATAATAGCCACTGTTTATCAGTCTTTCTTTTGTCATTGCCATATTTACCGCTACCGTTTGTGTGGTAAACCAATAGCCTCTTCGGCTGTTCCCTGCCTTCCATGCCAATTCTTTCGGCACTCCCATTTTCAGCAGGTTCTTTACCTTCGTTTTCGGTTTCTTCCATTGTTTCCATATACACATTCGGATTCTGTGATATAGCCATTGGTTCAGTCCCTCTATTCGGTTCTTCATATCTGCTACTCCATAATAATTCAGCCAGCCCCGCATATACACCTTTATCTTTTCTAACGATGGGCGTATGCTCTGAACAGACCTTCGGGAACTAAGGTCTTTCAGTTTTGACTTCATTTTCTTCCATGACTTCCCATGAACCCGGACATAAATGCCCTTTCCGTTCTTTCCCAATGTGAAGCCAGGGAACTTAAAATTTCGGATTGCAAATACACTTACTACACGGCTTTTCTTCTGGTTCACCTGCAATTTCAGCGTCCCTTCCAGATATTTCGTGCTTGTTTCCAGAAGTCTCTTTGCGGCTCTCTCACTTTTAGCTAACAATACTATATCATCTGCGTAACGTACAAAAGCCACTCCTCGTTTCTCGTACTCCTGGTCGAACTCGTTCAGATAGACATTTGCCAGCAGCGGGGATAGATTTCCTCCTTGCGGCGATCCTTCCTCTGTCTCCATGACTATACCGTTTTCCATGACACCACTCTTTAGGTATCTCTTTATCCATTGGATAACCCTTTCGTCCTTTACATCTCTGCGCAGGATATTTAATAGCATTTCTTGGTTCAGAGTATCAAAGTATTTCGACAGGTCCAATGCAACGGCATGGGTGTATCCCTGTTCTGCATACTCTTTTACCTTTAAAATGGCGTCCCTGGCGCTTCTTCCCGGCCGATACCCATAGCTGTTCTCCGAGAACAGCGCCTCATAGACTGGCATTAACTGCTGTCCTATGGCTTGCTGGAAGATACGGTCTTTCACGGTTGGAATGCCCAGCTTTCGCATTCCTCCCTCTGGCTTGGGAATCTCTACTCGTCTTACTGGGTCGGGGGTGTATTTTCCCCTTTTGATTCTCTCTATCAGTTCCTTTTGATTTTCCCTTAGGCAGTCACCTGTTTCCTCTACGGTCATTCCGTCGATTCCCGGCGCTCCCTTATTCGCCTTTACTCTCTTAAAAGCTCTGTTTAAGTTGTCCTTATTCAGTATCTTCTCTAAGAGTTCCGGCTGTGCACTGTCTCTTTCCTTCCATATCCGGCGGAAAGAACGGTGCGCTCTCACATACCCTTCACGTTCCGCGCTGTCTCTTTGTGAGCAGCTATCTCTGTTTTCTGTACCCAATGTTCTTTCCTCCTTTCCCGGTTGTACTAAAGACTCCTGTTGATTCGGTCCTTCGTCTCTCGACTACTACGACCTCTGCTGACTTCTGTACGTTCAGCACTACCTCACGATAGTGGTTATCCCTTTCAGGACATTCCGCACAGACCTCCCCGGGTACCACACGTTTCTTTCTCTCCATCTATCTGCCACATTTACCATACATGATTCCGTGTGGTTATTGGGCTTCGACTTGTTTGGCAGCCTTACCCTCACGCATGGCCTGATGTGATTTCTGTTCGTCAGACCAGAGATTTGCCCATGGGTTAGTATGTTCCCCATATCCAGCTTCCTTCAGATTCCACCTCACGGTGGACACCCTTGCCTTCGGCTATATCCTTCCCACCACCGGGCGGATTCCGGACTTGCACCGGTTAGAAACGTGCGCCGCCGGGCGCACCAAAAAAAGCACGGCGGAAACGGCACCGCATCATGCCGTTTCCGTCGCGCCTACGCCGCCTCTGCTAATAGCATATACCAGAGAACAGTCGTTTGTCAATTAATAAAAAAAAGTTTTTTTATTATATAATTTAAAATTTTCTTTTTAACTGACAAATTATTCCCAGCCGGTTTTCACCCCATCATCCCATACTGATAAAATCCTTTTGGAAAATTTTTCTTTTTTCTCCGGGTAATCCCAGCGGTAATGCGAACCACGGCTTTCCTTTCGCAGCCGAACCGCTTTCATCAGGCACTCCGACAGATACAGAGCCGCCGTCAGGCGGCAGGACGCATCAAGTCCCGCCACGTCGTCCCCTTCCCTGAATTCCTTTGCTTCACGCCTGCAAAATACTTTCAGCCGTTCCAGCTTATTTAAGGCAAGTTCCGCCCGCGCGCCATTGCGAATCACCATGGCGCACTCGAAATTCATTTCCTGAATCTGCTTCAGACAGGTACCGGCATCCGGTATAACCGAAAGCGATACGTCTGACCATTCCGGCCCCGGTCTGCTGATGCCGCTAAAGACGGCTGCGGATTTTCCCGCAATCTCTCCGAACACCAGGCCATTGGCTGTCGATAAACCGCCCAGCCGGTCCGCACCATGCATTCCGCCTGTTGCCTCCCCGCAGGCATACAGACCGGGAACCCCTGTGCTTCCATCTGGTCCGATCTTAATTCCCCCGTTGGAAGCGTGGGCAAATATTCCCAGCTGAATGGGATCGTCGATCGTCAAATGCTTCTCCTCTTTCAGCCATTCAAAATAGGTTCTGACAAATTCCGGCTGATTCTGCTTTAAAGAATCCTGGTATGTCACCGTAACGCCCTTTGGATTCCTTAAAAATTCCGTGAACAGTCTGATGTCTACCGGTGCAGATAAAAGTCTGGACGTAAAGGGACCATGGGTGGAGCGGACGTTCATCCGCTCTTCTAAGTCTTCTTTCCGCCAGTCCTCAAAGACAGACCGCCCCGTATCCTGACGGCAGAAATTACTGTACTTGAATACCTTTTCATTGTAGATCGTCTTCGGCGCCGGCGACAGATATCCTGGCATCATCTGCATAAATTCGATATTTACCAGCTTTGCCCCGGACCGGAGGGCCAGATACTGACCGAGGCCGGTCACGTCATCCGTATTCAGCCGGTACTGAAACAGTCCTCCCAGACCTCCGGAAGCGACCACCAGACTTTTACAGGAGAACGCGGTGAGACCCTTCTTTTCCGCAATCGCCACCGCGCCGGTCACCCGTCCTTCCGTCATAATAAACTGCAAAATCCGGGTACCCGGAAAGCTTCTGACTCCCAGCTCCTCCAAACGCGCCTGGAAAACCTTCCGTGCGCTGTCTTTCACGATCCCGTGCCAGTCTCTGTTTTTATAATCAAAACAGGGGATGAATTCTTTCTCCCCTTTCTGTTCAGCTTCCTTCAGCTGGATTCCAAATGCTTTTAACCGCTCTGTGCCCCTGTGGATATGGCTGACCAGGACAGAGACCAGCTCCGGATCCGCCATGCCTTCACCGACTTTTAAAATCACGGATTCCAAATCTTCTTCGTCCGCTTCACTCTCGGGCCCGACAAGTCCCAGCCCCCATGTCCCCGGATAAAAGCTGGAACCGGAGCAGATGCATGTACCGCTTGTAATACAGACATCCGCCCCCGCTTCGGCGGCTGAGATCGCAGCCATAATGCCCGCGATCCCGGCCCCCATGACAAGCACATCACATGTTATTTCGTTTTTCAGCCGCATGTTTCATATTTTCCTCTGCAAAATGGCAGGCGACGTAATGCTCACGCCCGTCAATCTCATACTTCTTAAGTTCCGGTCTCTGGTTCTTACAGATTTCCCGGCACTGGCTGCACCTTCCATGGAAATGGCAGCCCGATGGCGGATTCATCGGAGAAGGTACATCCCCCTCCAGAATTATCCTCTTTTTCTTATGATGGATATCCGCTACCGGAATCGCAGACAGAAGAGCCTGGGTATAGGGATGGATCGTATTGCGGTACAGTTCATCCGCATCGGCCAGCTCTACAATTCTTCCGAGATACATCACTGCAATTCTGTCGCTGATATACTCCACCACGCTCAAATCATGCGTGATAAAGATATAGGTCAGATTACGCTCTTCCTTCAGTTTCTTTAACAGGTTTAATACCTGAGCCTGGATCGACACATCCAGCGCACTGACCGCCTCGTCGCAGATTACCAGCTCCGGATTGATGCACAGTGCCCTGGCGATCCCGATTCGCTGTCTCTGTCCGCCTGAAAATTCATGAGGAAAGCGGTCCATATATTCCCGTCTCATATTTACAGCCTCCAGAAGATCGCCGATGATCTTTCGTCTCTCCTCTTTCGTCCTGACTCCGAATTTCTTCAGAGGATCGGACAGGGACTGATAGATTGTGAAGGAGGGATTTAAGGAGGACTGGGGATCCTGAAATACAATCTGAATCTTTTTTCTGGCCTCATCCATCTCTGCACTGGTTAACTTCTCCAGATTGCGGGGGCCATTCTCAAATTCATAGATCATCTCCCCCTCCGTCGGCTTGTAGAGCTGAAGGATTGTTTTTCCCAGCGTCGTCTTTCCGCATCCGGACTCGCCCACCAGGCCCAGGGTCTCCCCTTTGTAAATCGTTAAGTCTATGTCATTAACGGCCTGGACGTAGTTCTGGGTCTTTCCCATAAAGCCGCCTTTCACGGGAAAATACGTTTTTAATCCTTTAATTGTGAGCAGTGCTTCTTTATTCTTTTCTTTACTCTTATCTGCCATCGTTTGTCACCTCCTGATACCGTGCGCATCGTACCATGTGAGTTCCGCCAAGCTGTACCTCCTCCGGCATGCATTTATCGCATTCCGGACAGGCGTAGTCGCACCGCGGCGCGAACTGGCATCCGGCCGGCCTGTTGTATGGATCCGGCGTGGAACCCTTGATCGGGTTGATGTCCTGAGCCGCGCCTCTTCCCAGAACCGGGATGGACTTTAATAACGCCCTCGTATACGGATGGGTCGGATGATCCAGCACTTCCTCCGCAGAGCCGCTTTCAATGATGTTGCCCATATACATGACGGCCACATCGTCGGCCAGTTCACAGACCACGCCCATATCATGGGTAATCAGCATAATCGCCGTGTTGTAGTTCTTCTTTAAGTGATCCATCAGCTCGAAAATCTGAGCCTGAATGGTCACGTCGAGAGCTGTGGTAGGCTCGTCGGCAATCAGAACCTTCGGATTGCAGCTCATGGCCATGGCAATCATGGCGCGCTGCCGCATACCGCCTGAGAATTCGTGAGGGTACTGGTCGATTCTCTTCTGGGGATTCGGAATTCCCATGTCGGTCAGAAGCTTTAAGGCGGTTTCCCTGGCCTCCTTCTTCGTCACATTCTTGTTGTGGGAACGGATCATCTCTTCAATCTGCCAGCCGATCGTATAGACCGGGTTCAGCGCAGTCATGGGATCCTGGAAGATCATGGCGATATCCTTTCCGCGGATATCTCTCATTTCTTTTCCATTTCTCTCCAGTTCATGGATCTTAATATCTCCCCGCTTATCCCCGCTGTGATAGATAATTTCCCCTTCCTCAATCCTGGAAAGCTTGGGAAGCAGCTGCATGATGGAAGTAGCCGTCACACTCTTGCCGCAGCCGGACTCTCCTACAATGCAGAGTGTCTTGCCGCTTTTAATGTCCATGGAAACACCATTGATCGCCCGGTTGCAGCGCTCATTCGTATAGAAATACGTCTTTAAATTTTTAACAGAAATTACTACATTATCGCTCATATCCTGCCTCCTAGCCCTGCTGTGTCGGATCTGTGGTATCTCTGATGCCGTCGCCCATGAAGTTGATGCTCATGACGAATAAGGAAACCACAATACCGGTTGGGAGCCACATCCACCAGTTATTCTGAAGGGTAAACATATCCTGAGCCGCGTTCAATATATTGCCCCAGGTCGGGACTTCCAGCGGTACGCCCAGGCCTAAGAAGCTTAACGAAGCTTCTTCCAGGATAAACATGGCTGTACTCAGTGTAACATTGACAATAATCGGGCTTAAGGCGTTCGGCAGTATATGCTTATAACAAATGATAAACGGATTGAGTCCGAACACCTTTAAGGACTGTACGTATTCCTCCTCCCGGATGGATAAAACCTGTGATCTGGCCATTCGGAAACAGGAGCCCCAGCCGCAGATGATAAAGATAATCACAATATTTTTCGCGCTCTGTCCCATAATTGCTACCAGCATCATAACGAGAATCAGCTGCGGAATAGACATGAACACTTCGGAGATACGGACCATCAGCCTGTCGAACCAGCCGCCGCGGTAGCCGCTGTAGCATCCCAGCAGAACGCCGATGAACGCACAGCCCAGGGCGCTTCCGAATCCGATCGCGATGGACATGCGGCCGCCGTATAAGACACGTGCAAATACATCCCGGCCGATCTTGTCCGTTCCAAACCAGTGCTCGCCGGACGGCGGCTTTAAAATGGATTTCATATCCACAGCCTTCGGCGAATAGCCGGTTAAAAGCGGAGCAAAGATACAGGCCAGAAGGATTATCAGAAATATCACGCCTCCCACAATGGCGAGACGGTTGTTCAAAAGCTTTCGCAGCGCCCGGTTGCCGGATTTCCTGTTCTTCAGCTCCCCGGCTTCCTCCATCTGCCGGATCTGGTCAAACTTTCGGTTTAAATGCAACTGTTTTGATTTTATACTCATCTTCCGTCCCTCCTATCGTTCCAGCTTAATACGCGGGTCTAAAGCGGCAGTCAGGATGTCCACCAGCGTACTGGCAAACAGTGTCATGAAGACGAATAACAGCGCCAGCATCATGACCAGATTATAGTTCTGCGAACGAACCGCCGTATTGAATGCACTTCCGATTCCAGGCCACTGGAATACGGTCTCGATAACTACGGAACCTGCGATCAGAGTCGGAAGACGGAAGCCCACCAGGACGATAACAGGTGTTAAGGATACGCGGAAACCGTGTACCAAATTGACCCGGAATTCAGAGAGCCCCTTGCTCCGGGCCGTTTTTATGTAATCCTTGTTCATGGTATCCAGCATGCTGCTTCTGGCATACCGCATAACGCCGGCTGTCATGGAGATTCCCAGAACCAGGGCCGGCATCACGAGATACTTGATTCGCCCTGCAAAATTGACCACGGTCGGATCGGTTCGTCCTCCAACCGGAAGCCAGCCTAAGTTTAATGCGAAAATTAAGATTGCACAGACACCGAAGAAGAACTGAGGAATAGAAACGCCGATCATACCGGCTACGGTCAGAACGTTGTCGCCGATGGTTCCTTTGTAGACCGCGCCCAGAACACCGAGAATACTTCCTAATACGGTTGAGATACAAAGTGCCGCTACCGCCAGCTCGAGGGTTGCCGGAAGCCGTTCCGCCATGATCTGGATTACAGGCACTCCGCTGGAAGAACTGTAGCCGAAGTCGCCGGTCAGCAGGCGGCCCAGCCATTTAAAATAACGGATAAAAAACGGATCATCCAGTCCATACTGCGCGCGCAGCGCCGCCACCTGCTCGGCAGTCAGCCTCGCAAGCGCCTCCGGATCCATCAGGTACGACACGGGATCGCCCGGTGTTAAATCCAGAAGCCAGTAAATAATAAACGTAATGATCAACAGCATGGGAATCATACCAAGAATTTTTTTAATTGTGTATTTAGCCATTTTATCACCTTTCTTAAAAGTTAAGGGACTGTACCTGATACATACAATCCCTTAACAGCACCTCCTGAATGTGACCATTCAATGTATATGTTACTTGATTTCCCAGTTCTGAATATCCCAATTGTAGTTAAACTGCGGGTTGCCAAGTTTCGCACCTTTTACAATCTTATCGCTCTGCAGCAGGAAGATTGGCTGATAGTAAAGCGGAAGTTCGAATAATGTTTCATTCTCATACTTCTGTAATTCGAAGAATGCCTTTCTCTGAACTTCAGCATCTACAGAAGAATTGGTAGCCGCGATGAGCTCGTCCAGCTTCGGATCACTCGGTGTATGGGAGTTGATGGAATAACCGGTCTGGTATCTGTCGTAGTACTCATGTAAGGATAATGCCGCATTGGCTGCATAGCACATATCCCAGTCAACTGCACTCGGTCCGTTAACCGGATCTTCCGGAGCTTTCCAGAGGATGGTGGCCAGATCGCCTTCCACCAGTCTTGCGTTCATCTTAATGCCTACTTCTGCAAGGTACTGCTGAATGATCGCCATAAGATCCTGTGTCATCTGATCTGTATAGTAATAAACGACATCAAGCTCTGTATTCGGATCCCAGTTTGCTTCCTTTAACAGTTCCTTTGCTTTTTCCGGATTGTAATCGTAATTGTTCAGTCCGTCCACCTTGTCTGCTCCGTCTGGTGTCAGGCTGTTTGCAGGAAGTGCAGCCCCCTCGAAAACGCCGTCTAAGATCGACTTCATGTCCAGTGCGTAAGCGATGGCCTGGCGCACTCTCTCATCGGCCAGAGGAGCTTTTTTCCCATCCTTTTTATCAAACTTGTTTAAATACAGAAGACGGGTATAACGTACGTTTACGGTGTCGATGGTCAGTCCCGGTGTTCCTTCCAGTGCCTTAACATCGGCGATGTTCTTCGTATAAGCGTAATCCAGCTTGCCTGCCTTCGCATTCGTTACGAAGTTCGCGTCGCTGTCGCCTGCACTCGGATTTAAGTGGATGGTGAAGTTTGCCGTTCCGCCGTAGTACTTGTCAAACGGCTTTAACGTGGTGTAGTTGTTCATCTGAACCTCATCCACCATGAATGGGCCGGAACCGATGGGGCTCTGGAAGTACTTGGCCTGCTGTAAGGAAATCGGATCCGTATCGGCCAGATACTTCTTAGGCAGAGGAGCAAACTGCGTAAATGTCAGCAGTGCGTCCGGTGCAACCTTCTCAAAGGTCAGTGTAATCTTATTTCCGTCAACGGCAATTCCTTCGATGTGTTCGGCACTTCCGTCTTCATAAGCCGCCGCACCCTTTAACGCTTCAAAGGTGGAACGGAATACGGAGTTTAATACCGTTGTTTTCAGTGCATACTCGATACTCCACTGAATATCGTCGGCAGTAATCGCTTCGCCGTCGTGCCAGAAAATATTATCTCTCAGCTCAAAGGCCAGCGTCATTCCGTCGTCCGACATCTCATAGGACTTGGCCAAATCGCCCTCGCCGCTTACAGGCGCCAGGTTCTCATCAGCAAAAATCAGATGTGCATAGAGAGTCTTGTTGTACATATAGGTGCCGGGATTCAGCCACGGTGTCTCAAAGAACTCCGTAGGACCGCCGTTGCTGTAAAGAACACCAGAGTCCCCTGCTGCTGCCGGCTCTGCCGGTGCTGCTGTCGTCTCTGCCTGTCCCCCCGTGGTGGCAGCTGTGGTCGAACTCGCCGGGTTACCGGATCCACACCCTGCCAGTAAAGATGCTGTCATTGCTGCTGCCAGTCCCAAAGAAAAGATTTTTTTCAATTTCATGCAATACTTCCTCCTTTTTCGAAATAAAAAGGCGTAATGGATTATTGGTCCTTCATCCGTCACGCCCTGGTTGTTGATAAACTCATTATATTACTGAAAATTTATTTTGTCAACATTGAATAGAAAAAATTTTTTTTCTTTTTATGATTTATGTATTTTTTATCCGATTTACAAATAACCCTTGCAGGCGCTTGTAATATTGTATACATTTTTACTTTATTGTGTTTATTAATAAAACAATTACACCTGTGCCTCCTGATCCAATCGAATGCCTGCCAGATAAGCCGCCCCCATCAGGCCGGCACGGTTGCCAAGCTGTGCCTGACACAGCTCTGCATTGCGGAAGCTGCTCATAATCCTGGCTGCCGCCTTCTGCTTCACCTCATTTAAAATATAAGGCTGTGCCATGACGCCGCCGCCTAAAACGATGCAGGCCGGATTGAAAATATGGATAACGGTAATCAGTCCATACACAATCTCATCAATCCAGCTGTTCACAATGTCTCTCACTTTCGGATCATCCAGTCTGGCAAATATCTTTCTCCCATTGTCCAGATCCCGGTTGTAAGCCATGGCCTTCCTCACCAGCGCTGTAGTCGACGCATATTTTTCGTAACATCCGCAGAAAGGTTCTCCATACACACTGTCCTCAGGATGAATCATAATCCCGCCGAATTCTCCCGCCGAGCCATCGTTTCCGGTATAGATCTGCTTATTCATGACAATCGCTCCGCCAACTCCGGTTCCATAGGTGATGCATAGAAAATCTTTAAATGCCCTTCCCGCTCCGAACTGGCCTTCTCCGATGGCTGCCGCGTTAACATCATTCTCCACAGCGGCAGGCACATGGAACTCTCTCTCCATAATCTCCCGAACCTTCATCCCGGTATATCCGGGAATGTTTTCATTTGCATAACGGATGCATCCTTCTGCGGAATTTACCTGTCCGGCGGTGCTGATTCCAATGGCTTCAAAATCATCGTACTGACGGAGTATCTCCACTGAGCGCTCCATTACATACCGTCCCCCATTTTTTGCATTGGTGGCATGCTCCTTCACTCCCACCATGTCCTGTCCATTCCAGATTCCAGACTTGATGGAGGTTCCTCCGATATCCAGTGCCGCAATCCTCATAACAATCTCCTCCTGATAGAAAAAGGACAAAGAAACTAACTTTTCTGGCCTCTTTGTCCGTCTTACACACCTATTCTTTACTGTATTGCCGCTACAAAATGTCTTGTAATATCTCTCGGCCTCGTGATTGCGGTACCTACAACTGCAGCCAGTACTCCGGTGTCGAGAGCCGCCTTTAACTGCTCCGGCGACCAGATCCCGCCCTCCGCGATCACCGGCTTGCCGCAGGTCTCGACAAGGCGCTTCATCAGATCAAAATCAGGGAGAACTGCTCCCTTCGTATACTCCGTGTAGCCGTTCATCGTCGTTCCGACCAGATCGAGTCCGATCTGTGCGGCATGAAGGCCTTCCTCATAACAGGAACAGTCCGCCATAAAGATCTGATCCGGGTATTTGGCGCGTACTTCCGCGAAGAACTCGTCCATAGTCTTCCCATCCGGCCTGATACGGTCGGTACAGTCTGTCGCAATAATATCTACTCCACACTCGACAAGTGCGTCCACCTCTTTCATGGTAGGCGTAATATAGACGTCACAGTCTCCATAAACTTTTTTAATAATTCCAATTACCGGAAGATCCACTGTCTTTTTAATTTCCACAATATCTGCCACGGTGTTGGCCCTGATGCCAACTGCGCCGCCCTCTTTCGCCGCGTATGCCATTCTGGACATAATGTAGGAGCTGTGCAGCGGTTCCTCCTCTAATGCCTGACAGGATACGATCAGACCACCTCTGATTCGTTCCAGTACTGAATAATCCATATTAGATACCCCCTCTTATATTTTTTACTGATTTTGGGATTTTTAACTGTTTTAATCATAGCACGTATAAAAAATATTTTCAATACAAACATTAAATAAAAAAAAGTTTTTATTTTTATTGATTTCTGCCAGTAATGATGATATGATACACACAGATACTGTTGAATTATTATAATAATTGAAAAGGCAGGTATGTATTATGTCAAAGTATGACATCAACAAATTCAAACACGTTACTGTTGCCCTCAACACACCTTTTGATAAGAATGGTGATGTTGATTTGGAAGCGACTAAAGCCGTTGTTAACTATTTCTGCAGCAAGGGTATCAAGCAGATGTATGTCTGCGGCAGTACCGGCGAAGGCTTCCTTCTCGATTCGGAAGAAAGAAAGGCTGTGACGGAAACTGTTGTAAAGGAAGCGGCAGGACGCATGAATATCATCGTCCATGTAGGCTGTCCTGATACGAGACATTCCGCCGAACTCGCAAAGCATGCAGAGGCCGCAGGCGCCGACGCTACTTCTGCAGTTCCCTGTGTATATTACCACATGAGCGAGGAAAGTGTATACCAGCACTGGACAAAAATTACCGAGGCTGCCGATCTTCCTTTCTTCATTTATAACATCCCGCAGCTGACCGGATTCAATCTGTCCATGGGGCTGTTCGGACGCATGCTGGAGAACGAGCGTGTGGCCGGAGTGAAATGCTCCTCCGATCCGGCACAGGATATCCTGCGCTTTAAGCTGGCCGGAGGCAGGGATTTCATCGTATTTAACGGACCGGACGAGCAGTTCATCGCCGGACGTCTGATGGGAGCCGACGCCGGGATCGGAGGTACATACGGAGCCATGCCGGAATTATACTTAAAGATGGATGAACTGGTTAACCGCGGCGAATGGGAAAAGGCCAGAGAGGTTCAGAATCTCGTTACCCCGCTCATTTACCGCCTCTGTTCCTTCCCGTCCATGCATGGTGCAGTAAAAGGTATCATCTCCCTCGACGGCTGCCCGATGGGCGATCCCAGACTTCCATTCCTTCCGGTTGCCCTGGATGATCCGAAGCTGGTGGAACTCTACCGGGATATCAGAAAAGCAGTTGAGGATACAAAAGATTTATAAAAGACTTAAAAAACAGTCTGAGAGGATGTACCTGCTTGCAGGCTGCATCCTCTCTTTTATTTTAGGAGGATATCATGAAAAAACACATTGTATGCTATGGAGATTCCAATACCCACGGTTACTGTGCCGCAGATGACGGCCGTTTTAATGAGAATGAGCGCTGGCCGCGGCTTCTTGAAAAGAAGCTGGGAGACGATTATCTCGTATTCGAGGAAGGATTATCCGGCCGCACCACCTGCTTTGACGATCCGATCCACGAGGGACTTTCCGGACTGGATTATATTTATCCATGCCTTATGAGCCATGAACCCGTAGATTTACTGATCATCATGCTGGGAACCAACGATACCAAGGAACGATTCGGCGCATCTGCCGCCTGTATTGCACTGGGCCTCAAACGTCTGATTGCAAAGGCCATCTCTACGACAGACTGCTGGCGTGATAAACGGCCCAATATTCTGGTGGTGGTTCCAAAAAATATCGAGAAAGAGTATGAAACTACGGCTGTAGGCGCCACCATGGGACGTGGCTGCGCAGAAAAATCAGAAGGTCTTTCCAGTGAATACAAAAAGATCGCAGAGCTTATGGGCTGTTACTTCTTTGACGCCAACACTGTCGTGAAAGAAAACAATAAAATCGATTATATGCACTTGACAAAAGAAGGGCATGAGGCGCTGGCCTCGGCTCTGGCCAGTCTGGTGAGAAAATATTAAGGGAATTTTCACATATTTTTCCACTCCTTTGCCTGGGGATTATGGTATACTAAAGAAAAATGTTCCCGGGGTGTGTTTGAACGCAGCTTCCACTCAGCTGTGCGGGAATGAATTTTCAAGCAGGCCCTGGCATAAGGAGAATCATCAGAATGAAGAAAAGAATGTGTGCAGTCAGTCTTTCTTTCGCCCTTGCTATCACCGCATATGCCGTGAACCCATGGATTCCAGCTTCCGGTTCCATGTCCGGTTCGGCCAGTGATGTGACGGCTTCCGGGAAGACGGCACAGGAAGATATGCTGTCCATCAGCCAGAGCGGCCAGCCCCTGCAGGCCTTTGCGCTGGGTCCGGGAGTTGTAAACTTATCCCCGGCAGATCAGTTTTCCACCTATCAGTGGGGACTTAAAAATGACGGTGAATTTCAGCTCGTTGAGATAAAAGCGAAATTTCAGGCCGCTGACAATATTTACTCCCGCGGCAAAGGCGGTTTCGGTCTTCCCGGGCTGGGCCCCGGAGACTTTGAGTCGACGGTTACCGATGCAGTTACCGGCGTCGATATTAACATTCGTCCCGCCTGGGACCTCTATGACCAGTCCGAAAATAAGCGTTCCGTCGTCGTTGCCATCATTGACACAGGGATCGATTATAATCATCAGGAATTCTCCAATGCCATGTGGACGAACCCCGGTGAAATCCCCGGTGACGGAATCGACAATGACGGAAACGGTTACGTGGATGATATTCACGGCTGGAACTTTTATTCCGGCAACAGCCAGATATTTGTTGGAGAGGAAGACAGCCACGGCACTCACGCCGCCGGTACCATCGCTGCGGTCCGGGGCTCCTATGGAATCGCCGGCATCACGGATAACAGTTACGTAAAGATCATGTCGCTGAAGGCCTTGGGCGGCAGTGACGGAACCGGTTCCCCGGACTCCGTAATCGAGGCGATCCACTATGCGGAAGCCAATGGCGCCTCCATCTGCAACCTGAGTATGGGAACCTCTTCTTATAACGAAGCGCTGGCCCAGACCATGCAGAATTCGAAGATGCTGTTCATCGTCGCCTGCGGCAACGGCGGTTTCGCCGGGAAGGGATACGACACCGATCTCTATCCCGTTTATCCCGCATCGTTTCCATTTGACAACGTCATTTCCGTTGCCAACTTACTGTTTGACGGGAACTTAAGCCGTGACTCCAATTATGGCGCCGCCAGCGTGGATATTGCAGCTCCCGGAACCTATATCGTCAGCACGCTGCCCGGCAATGATTACGGTTTCATGAGCGGCACCTCCATGGCGGCCCCCATGGTAACCGGAGTCGCCGCGATGCTCTATTCTTACCGCCCCGAGCTTTCTCTTCAGGATGTGAAAAATATTCTGCTGAATTCCAGCCGGAAATCAGACCAGTTAAGCGGAAAGATGGTAAGCGGCGGAATACTTGATGCGTATGCCGCACTGAGTTATCAGCAGTAACAGAAGATTGGATCAGGCTCCTGGGAGCCGTAAAAAGGACGTACCTGTCGAAGATTAAACAGGTACGTCCTTTCTCTCACTCAGACGCATATACAGCAGCGGATAAGGATTTCCCTGTTCATCCGTATCCGTCCTTTTGTAACAGGTAAACCCCATATGTTCATAGAAGCCTTTCGCCCGCGGGTTTTGTTCATTTACACACAGTTCCCGTATTCCAAGCTTCTCAATCCCATAGGCAAGAAGCCGCCCGCCCAGCCCCTTTCCCCGTTCCTCCGGTTCTATAAACAGCATTTCAAGCCGCCCGCCATCCGCCCCCATAAAGGCGGCCGGCTCATTCTCTGCATTGACAGCAATGATCAGTACAGGGACCTTAAGAAGCGCCTCCGGAACATACGCTTCTATTTTTCTGATCTCCTGATCATTGAGAAAAAGATGGGTCTCCTTTACAGAGCGCCGCCAGATTCCGGTCAGACAGGCAATCAGTTCACTGCTTCTTTTTTCCAGTATGACAAAATTATACGGATCATCTCTTTTCTGGCTATTTTTCTTTCCATTCTTTCCCTGCATCTCTCTCTTCTTCCCTGTTCTCTCTTCTATCATATTCGGTTTCCCCCATTTCATCAGGCCGTTTCCTGAACTATCCAGTCAGGCCTCCGGTCTTACTATAAAAATAAACGTGACCGGCCGACACATACGTTTTGTGTCATACAATCACGTTCATTTTCTATAAAGGGCATGGAGTCCGGCTGTCACAGGAGATCCACGTCTCCGGTGAAGTTTCAGACTCCTCCCGCCCGTTCTCTACTGTTCCATGGCTCTCCATCTGAAATTCGGAATGATATCGGACCATTTGTTAATGCCTACAATTGGTTTTGCAAAATCTGTGGCTTCCAGCGTATATTTTTTCTTGTCAATATCCCGGAATACCTGCCATATCTTACGGCGTCTTGTGGCCACAATGGTATCACCCTTGTTCATATCGCATTCCCACAGGCCGAAAGCCAGCCCGCTCCGCACCTCCAGCGGTGCATCTACCTGACGGCTTAAAATATAAGCGTCGATGTAGGGATTACTGTCCACCAGATAATAAGAATAGGCAAATGCTGCCGCCTGAATCTGTGGAATGTCTCCTCTTGTCGGACTCTTGGCCGTAAAGCCTTCTTCCGTAAGGATAATATGGCGTACATCTCCGGTCGGTGAGCGGAATGCAGACTGTGCCATGTAATCCGTCAAAACATTTAAGTTGGCAAAGTTGATGACAGGGGAATTAAAATCACTGGTAATCCATCCGGTCTGAGCATCATCCCAGAACTCCGGTTCTGTCATCGGCGCCGGATATGGATGGTAAGACAGTCCCCAGTCCATCTGGCCCTGAACCGCCGCGATGGAATTAAACGTATCTACAATATTCTTTCCGCCATACTTTAACTTATTGTCAATCTCATTGTTCCAGTTGTAATCCAAAGAGAAATACACCCTGTCATTGGCGCTGACGCTCTTGATTGCCGTATAGAACACGCGGAACGCATCCTGATACGCCTGAACGTAGCTGTTCAAATCCCATGCGCCGGTATAGTTCCACTGTTGGTTATTGATCTCATTGCCGATAATCCAGTTGGATATCTTGCCCTGATCCGGATTGGAACCGTCATAGCGCTCTGCAAGGAAGGAGGCAATCGCCTTTGTCTGCTCGAAACCGGCCTCTGTCGCTGCATTAAACAGATAATAAAATGCATTGGAGGACTTTTTGGTACCGGGATAGATCAGGTCCGGTGTAGCATCATTCCAGCCATTTAAAATAATAGCCGTAACCGTCATGCCTTTCCCGGAAAGTGCGCTTATGGTCCTGTCGTAATCCTCGATGACACGCTTATCAAAGTGATACGTCTTCCCATCGTACTGGTAATCAATTCCCTGTCCCAGAATCTGATGGAACGCAATGTTGGTACCTACGTGCTTGACACCCAGTTCAAACGCATCCGCAAGCATATTAAGTTCGATATTAAGCCCTTTTTTCGTCAGCGGATCATTAAATTCAGCCGTGTTGGACGCTACCGCCTCGGGATTTGTTATATAATGCGGCTCGCTGACTTCGATATATTTTGTTCCATCCCAGACCGCTGCCACGAACCGGCTGTATAACCGGTCATCCGCAGTTCCCTTGTTAAGCGGAAACTGATAGGTAACTTCTGTTCCGAACGCCGCAGCTCCCGCATAATCGAGGCGTCCCTCTAAATCCTTCTGATACGGCTTCTGCTCCACCAGATAGAGAACTCCATCCGTACCGGTCATGTCTCCGCTGCTGGTGACCTTTACCGTCACACTCTTCTTATCGGGATTGATCAGGCAGGAGGTGATTGACGACTCCACCTTTGGCCCCTGTGTCTCAGCTTCCGCTGCGTCCGCAGTTTCCTCCGTACTGGCAAATGAAGCAAACACACCGGTAAAACACAAGAGCACTGTAATCAGTATGCCTGCCGCTCCTTTTCGTATCAACTTACTATCCATTCCTGTTCCCTCCGTGATGTCTGACTATATGTACCCTACCATGATACCCAATTGCCCCGCCATTTGCAATAACGTTTTTATTACGGAATTCTAAATTTACTTACAATATTGGTACAGACATGCTCTAGTAAACGACGAAGCTGTGTGCTGTGACAACCTCCATCCAGTGTTCGGTTTTCAGGCAGTTCGTAAAACGGTCCACACGCTCCATGCCCGGGTAAAAGGACATCTGGTAAGCCTTTTTCCAGTCTTTGTACGTTACTTCATAAATAAATTCGTCAGGAAGTGCGACTGCCGGTATTAGGGATCCCTTTAAGTTTTCCACAGCGGTTCCGGCCGCTTCCCGGAGACGCCTGTCCACTACGGACTGCGGGACACAGAACGTAGCGCCGCCTGTGCCGTGTTTTATTCCGGCAGCAGCGATATGTGGTGCCAGTTCTCTGGCATCCCGGCACACAGCTTCGTCGCCGGACAGAAACAAAACGGGAATCCCCAGTGAATAAGCCGTGCAGGTGTTTAGCATAAATTCACTCATGTAACGGCCGTTTAGACGGATGTACTGGCTGTTTCCCGTAGACGTATGGCTGACTGCAAATTCCGGACTGCCGGCGGCCGCATGGTATCCAAGGAAAAAGACTCCGTCAAAGGTTTCGTCAAGTCCGAACATCATGTTGTATGGATGACCACTCTTTCCTCGGATCAGCGTAACGTACTCCGGCATCGCAAGAGGGTTTATATTGGAGGCATCTCCGTGGCCGTCTTTTACTACAATGGTGTCTGCTCCGGCGGCATGGGCCGCCTCACATACTAACACGACTTCTCTTGTCATTTCTTCCGCGTATCTTTGATATACAGCTTCATTTTTGTGTGTTTCTTCGGTAAAGCTTAGACCGGCACAGCCTTCGATGTCGGCACTGATAAATAGTTTCATAGGTATTCCTCCTTTGGCCTCCCGCCAGTCCGCAGTGCATCTTCTTGTCCGCAAAGTCGGCGGACAAGAAGCTTCGGGCTTTCGCCCTATAAAAATAAATGCAAAAACACCCGGCGAAGAGCGAGCTCTCCTCCGGGTGTTTCCGCATTTATTTTTGCACTGCTCATTGCTTACGCATTATTCAATAATTGTAGCAACCTTTCCTGATCCAACGGTTCTGCCGCCTTCACGGATAGCGAAACGAAGACCCTGCTCCATAGCTACTGGGTGGATTAACTCTACAGTCATCTCTACGTTATCGCCAGGCATACACATCTCTACGCCTTCTGGAAGATCACATACACCAGTTACGTCAGTTGTTCTGAAGTAGAACTGAGGTCTGTAGTTGTTGAAGAAAGGAGTATGACGTCCACCTTCATCTTTTGTTAAAACGTAAACCTGAGCTGTAAATTTCTTGTGGCACTTTACAGAACCTGGTTTAACAAGACACTGTCCTCTTTCGATTTCAGTTCTCTGAACACCACGAAGTAATGCACCGATGTTATCACCAGCCTGAGCCTCGTCTAACAGCTTACGGAACATCTCGATACCTGTAACAACAACCTTACGGGTCTCTTCATGGATACCAACGATTTCAACTTCATCAGATACGTGTAATGTACCACGCTCTACTCTACCTGTAGCAACAGTACCACGGCCTGTGATAGAGAATACGTCCTCTACTGGCATTAAGAATGGCTTGTCTGTTTCACGAACCGGATCTGGAACCCACTCGTCTACAGCGTTCATTAATTCAAGAATCTTGTCGCCCCACTCGCTGGTCGGATCTTCAAGAGCCTTTAATGCAGAACCCTGGATGATTGGTGTATCATCGCCCGGGAATTCATACTCGTTTAAGAGTTCACGGATTTCCATGTCTACTAATTCAAGTAACTCGGCATCGTCAACCATATCGCACTTATTCATGAATACTACGATATAAGGAACGCCTACCTGACGGGAAAGCAGGATGTGCTCTCTTGTCTGAGCCATAACACCATCGGTAGCAGCAACAACAAGGATAGCGCCGTCCATCTGAGCAGCACCAGTGATCATGTTCTTTACATAGTCAGCATGGCCTGGGCAGTCAACGTGTGCATAGTGTCTCTTCTCTGTCTCGTACTCAACGTGAGCAGTAGAGATTGTGATACCACGCTCTCTCTCTTCCGGAGCCTTATCGATGTTCTCGAAAGCAACAGCCTCACCAGTACCTAATCTCTCATGAAGAGTCTTTGTGATAGCAGCTGTTAAAGTTGTTTTACCATGGTCAACGTGACCAATGGTACCGATGTTACAATGCGGTTTGGTTCTTTCAAATTTAGCTTTGCCCATTTTATAACGTCCTCCTTAATTTGTGCTCTTTTGAGCTTTCATTTTTATGTTAGGCTGTCTTTTATTATATGCTATTTATGCACTATTTTCAAGCCTATTTGATGGATTCCGGGCGGTTTTAAGCCGCTCGGAGTCCATTTAGTACCCGGATTTTCCGGCCTGCTGAAGTCCTTTTGGGGATCAACGGATTATTTACCGTTTTTCTCAGCAAGCACCTTCTCCTGTACAGATTTTGGTACTGGCTCATACTTCTCGAAGAACATAGAGTAGTTACCACGTCCCTGTGTTTTGGAACGTAAATCTGTGGAGTAGCCAAACATCTCTGCCAGCGGAACGAATGCTCTGACAATCTTACCGCCGCCTAAGTCATCCATACCTTCGATACGTCCACGACGGGAGTTGATATCACCGATAACATCACCCATGTATTCTTCCGGCATGGTTACTTCAACCTTCATGATCGGCTCAAGTAAGATAGCTCCTGCTTTGTGCATCGCATCCTTGAACGCCATGGAACCGGCGATGTGGAATGCCATTTCACTGGAGTCTACCTCATGGTAGGAACCGTCATATACGGTTGCATGAACACCCAGTACAGGGAATCCGCCAAGAATACCGCACTTGGAAGCTTCCTCAATACCTTCACCGACTGCCGGGATATATTCCTTCGGAATAGCACCGCCGACAACGGAGGAATCAAACTTAAACAGTTCTTCTGCGTTGGCATCCATCGGCTCAAAGTGAACCTTACAGTGTCCGTACTGTCCACGTCCACCGGACTGCTTCGCATACTTGCTGTCTACGTCAACAGCCTTTGTAAATGTCTCCTTGTAAGCAACCTGAGGAGCACCTACGTTAGCTTCTACGTTGAACTCACGCAGCAGACGGTCTACAATGATCTCCAGATGAAGCTCGCCCATACCGGAAATAATAACCTGACCGGTCTCCTGGTTTGTCTTCGCTCTGAAGGTCGGATCCTCTTCTGCAAGCTTTGCAAGCGCCTCGCCCATCTTGCCCTGACCAGCTTTGGTCTTTGGCTCGATTGCGATATCGATAACAGGCTCCGGGAATTCCATGGATTCCAGGATAACCGGATGCTGGTCGTCACAGATAGTATCGCCAGTTGTTGTGGTCTTGAAACCTACAGCAGCAGCAATATCTCCTGCATAAACCTTATCTAACTCCTGTCTCTTGTTGGCATGCATCTGAAGGATACGTCCAACACGCTCTTTCTTGCCCTTCGTGGCATTGAGAACGTAAGAACCGGAATTCATACTTCCGGAGTATACACGGAAGAATGCTAACTTACCCACAAACGGGTCTGTCATAATCTTAAATGCCAGTGCTGAGAACGGCTCGTCATCGGAAGAATGTCTCTCGATTTCATTGCCATCCATATCCACACCCTTGATGGACGGGATATCGGTCGGAGCAGGCATAAATTCTACAATTGCATCAAGAAGCTTCTGAACACCTTTGTTTCTGTAGGCAGTACCACAGCATACCGGAATCGCTGTACATTCACATGTCGCTTTTCTCAGTGCTTTCTTCAGTTCCTCTACAGAAGGCTCTTCCCCTTCCAAATACTGCATCATCAGATCATCATCAAGCTCGCAGATTTTCTCTACTAATTCGGTATGATAAAGCTCGGCATCGACTTGCATATCCTCAGGGATCTCAGTGATGGTAATATCCTCACCCTTCTCGTCATTGTAGATATATGCCTGCATCTCGAACAGATCGATAATACCTTTAAACTCATCTTCTGCGCCGATCGGCAGCTGAAGACAGATTGCGTTTTTGCCAAGTCTGGTTCTGATCTGATCAACGGCACCGTAGAAGTTCGCACCCATGATATCCATCTTGTTGATGAATGCCATACGCGGTACATTGTAGGTATCCGCCTGACGCCATACGTTCTCAGACTGCGGCTCAACTCCACCCTTTGCACAGAACACGCCTACGGCGCCATCCAGTACACGAAGGGAACGCTCAACCTCTACTGTAAAGTCAACGTGGCCTGGAGTATCGATAATATTGATACGATGCTCTAAAGCGCCTGGTTTCACCTTGCAGTGTTCCTGCAGAGTCCAGTGGCAGGTTGTAGCAGCTGAAGTGATTGTGATACCTCTTTCCTGCTCCTGCTCCATCCAGTCCATGGTAGCAGTACCCTCATGAGTATCACCGATTTTATAGTTTACACCAGTATAATAGAGGATACGCTCTGTCAATGTTGTTTTACCAGCATCGATATGGGCCATAATACCAATATTTCTGGTTCTTTCCAATGGATATTCTCTTCCAGCCAAAGCTTTTTCCTCCTATTAGAATCTGTAATGAGCAAATGCCTTGTTTGCCTCTGCCATCTTGTGCATGTCTTCTTTCTTCTTTACAGAAGCACCAGTGTTGTTGGCAGCATCCATAATCTCATTAGCCAGTCTTTCTTCCTGGGTCTTCTCGCCTCTCTTACGGGAGTACAGAGTGATCCATCTGAGTGCTAAAGCCTGTCTTCTCTCAGCCTTAACTTCGATCGGCACCTGATAGGTGGCACCACCGATACGTTTTGCCTTTACTTCCAGTACAGGCATGATGTTGTTCATCGCTTCTTCGAATACTTCAACGGCAGGTTTGCCTGTCTTTTCTTCTACTCGGCCGAATGCGCCGTATACAATCTTCTGAGCAACGCCCTTTTTACCATCTAACATGATGTTGTTGATTAACTTGGTAACAACCTTGTTATTGTAAAGCGGGTCTGCTAATACGTCTCTCTTCTGAGTATGTCCTTTACGTGGCACGTTACTTCCCTCCTTAATATCGCCGCCAGAGCCTGCTTTGTGCAGGTTCCACAGCTCTTCATTAGATCTTAGGTACTCACAAACATTGAAGTTGCGTTCGCGCTCGGTTCTCTTATATATAATCCTGCAACCTACAGGTTCAATATCTAAAGTCCGGCACTAGAAATTCAATCATGTGGTTCTAATTATTATTTTTTGTCTTTCGGTCTCTTAGCACCGTATTTGGAACGAGCCTGCTTTCTGTTGGCTACGCCGGCAGTATCCAGTGTACCTCTGACGATATGATATCTGGTACCTGGTAAGTCCTTTACTCTTCCGCCACGGATTAAAACAACGCTATGCTCCTGTAAGTTATGACCCTCACCTGGAATGTAGCTTGTTACTTCGATACCGTTAGAAAGACGTACTCTGGCGATCTTTCTGAGTGCTGAGTTAGGCTTCTTAGGTGTGGCAGTCTTAACTGCTGTGCAGACACCTCTCTTCTGAGGAGCGGAAACATCAGTAGCTCTCTTCTGTAAGGAGTTGTAACCCTTCTGCAGAGCCGGAGCTGTGGATTTCTTTACGGATGTCTGTCTTCCCTTTCTAACTAACTGGTTAAATGTTGGCATTCTTTTCACCTCCTGTGATATTGTCTGTGGTTGCTGTATTTCGTTCAGCCTGGTTGCGCGTACAAAAACATGACGCGTTTATGCACGCCTAATAATTATATACACTTTGCATTTTTCTGTCAAGGAAAATTTTTTAAACATTCAAAAATCGTATGAGCCATTTATGATAATGTCCTTATATACCGCAAGGGAAAATGTCCCAAGTATGGTATAATCCTCTAGATATACATCTAAGAAGGAGGACATCACGATCAGAAAGGTAATACTATCAATGGACGAACAGAAGAAATATGAAGTTATCAAAGGATTGTCAGACCATCCGGGCTCCAGCAAAGAAAGAGCCGCCCTGACTCTTGGTTATACCGTACGCCATATTAACCGTATGCTTGCCGGATATCAGAAATCCGGTAAAGAATACTTCTCACATGGAAACAAGGGACGTAAACCCGCTAATACAATCAAAGATGAGACCCGGTCTGTTATTGTTGATCTCTATCGCAGCAAGTACTATGACGCTAACTTTACTCACTACACGGAATTACTTGAGAAACATGAATGCATTTCTGTTTCTCCGTCCTCTGTTTCTAAAATCCTGGAGGAGGAATATATTCTTTCTCCTAAAGTTACCCGTGCAAAACAAAAACGAATCAAAAAGCACTTAAAAGATCTGAAGAAGGCGGCCAGGCCACAGAAGGAAGCCGATACGATCCAAACCAACCTCGTTGCTGTGGAGGATGCCCATTCCAGACGTCCCAGAGCTGCTTATTTTGGTGAGCTGATCCAAATGGACGCCACCCCGTATGCATGGATTCCTGGCGTTATATGGCATCTTCACGTCGCTATTGATGATGCAACCGGAAGGATTGTCGCTGCATGGTTTGATACGCAGGAAACCTTAAACGCTTACTATCATATCTTTCACCAGATTTTAACCACCTATGGCATCCCGTATAAGTTTTTCACTGACAGGCGCACTGTATTTACCTATAAAAAGAAAAATTCCCCATCTCTCGATGAGGATACCTATACCCAGTTTGCCTATGCTTGTAACCAACTCGGCGTCGAATTAGAGTCAAGCAGCATACCACAAGCCAAAGGGCGCGTAGAACGATTAAACCAGACCCTACAGTCGCGCCTGCCAATTGAAATGCGTCTGGCAGGCATTACGACGATAGAAGCTGCCAACGAATTCCTCAACCTCCAAGTAAAAGAATTCAATGAGAAGTTCTCACTTCCTCTTAATACTATCAAATCCGTATTCGAAGTGCAACCATCAGATGAAAAAATCAATCTGATCCTCGCTATTCTGAGTGAACGTACTGTGGATACCGGCCATTGTCTCAGGCACAATAACCATTACTACAGGATGCTCGACAAAAATGGAGTACAGGTACACTACCGTAAAGGAACCAAAACTATGTTTATACAGGCTTTTGATGGCAATCAATACTGTTGTGTAAATGATACGGCAATCCATGCGCTAGACTGTATTCCAGAACACGAAGCCAAATCAAAAGATCTGGACTTGGATTACAAAGAACCCAAGCCGAAAAAACAATACATTCCCCCGATGAATCATCCATGGAGAAAGTCCGTATTCGGGAAATTTGTCAGGAAACAAGAACATCATTGGAATGATGACGAAAAAGTATATGCTTCCTAGAAATGGAGCGGAATCGTTGACAAGAGAACCGTGGAATAACAGGGTTATGCCCTGTTATTCCGTGAAAGTCTCTTGACATAAGATTCACGGACCCCCCCTTATCCGCCAGAAAGAAACAATGTTTCTTTCCCTGCCTTCCCGGCGAAGGATAACGGATCAAGGGCTCTGTTGTGATACCCAAAAATGAAGAAACACATCTGATTCAAGCTTAACAACACAAACGAAACTTAAGAAAAGCCCCAGCGATTTGCCGGGGCTAATGTTTCACTTATTTTGGGACATTTTCAAAAACGCTTGACAGGAAAATTTTTTAAACATTCAAAAATCGTTTTACCACTGATCTCAGCATTCCACACTCCCCCTGTCGGAAAACCGACTCTGCCGGGGTTCGAAAGTGAAAACAAAATAAAAAGAGGCACATCCGGCCCGGACTTTGCCTCTTTTTCTCTGTTTTTCTATCCCCGTTCTATTGAACGAGTCTCGGTTTATCCATTTTCCCTTCCACTACCGTCTGCAGTTCCCGTATGGCTGCGTAATTGTCAATAATTCTGTCGTAATTGTACACAGTCTGTTTCTTAACGGTATCCATATCTTTCCGAAGTTCGTAAACATTATCCCGCACATCCGCCATCTCATTCTTCAGTCCATGCACCTCGCCATACAGCGTTAATATATCGGTGCGAATCGGTTTTAATTTTTCTTCTAATTTTTCTTCTAATTTTTCTTCCAGTTTTTCTTCTAACTTTTCTTCCAGCTTCTGGTCGAATTTCTGATCCAGCCGCCTTTCCAGTCCATCAAGCATGACGGCAATCGCATCTAATGTTTCCTGATCTGCCATAGTATCATCTCCTCTTCTGCAAAGTGACAGGCAAGTTTCTTTCCCTATCATAACATGAAAAACAGGCAAAGTCCAACAATATACAGTTATCATGGTACTGTTTTCTTCTGGGACATCTGTCGAAATGACCGGACAACGGCAAATCAGCAGAACTGCTGTTTTTGATACCGTATACTAAAGATATCACATTTTCACCCAGGACGCAATCTCTGTTTTTTCATCTCGCTTTATATAGCGTTCATTTCTGCAGCTGTCATTTCGCATCGCGGCGTTTGACCGCCCCATCTTCCTTGCCGTTTCTCTGATGGCACTCTATCCCACAGCTGCCGCAGCATCCTCCGCATCCTGACTTTCCCATCTTTTTGTCCCGTCTCTTCTTCCATATTACTGCAGCAACAGCAGCGATCAGAATGATTCCTATTATAAGATCCGCCATGAACCCACCTCCGGTTTGTTATTTCATCGGATTTTAGCATTGTTACATAAAATCTGACATTTGCATATAAAATACAGCCTTTCCCACCGTACATCATCCACAGCGCACGGTAATAAGAAACCCGGCGAACAGGCCGGCTGAGCTTACACCCAACCGGCGCTCTCCGCCGGGACTTATAATTATTTCTCAGACTTCTTTATACGTCCTCTTCATCGATTTCATCAATATCAAGAACTTCCTCAGCCTCTGCATACTCTTCTGTCACGGGAATTACAAGATCATCACCAAGGATAATCTCATCCTCATTCATCTCTTCCCCGTCTGTACTCAGCTTAACAGTACGGTAACGCTTCATTCCGGTACCTGCCGGAATCGGTTTACCGATGATGACGTTCTCCTTTAAACCGATTAAGTGGTCTACCTTGCCGTTGATCGCGGCTTCGGTCAGAACCTTGGTCGTCTCCTGGAAGGAGGCCGCTGATAAGAAGGAATCGGTAGCCAGGGATGCCTTGGTAATACCCAGCATAACCTGCTTTCCTTCCGCTGGTTCCTTGCCTTCTGCAAGAAGCGCCTCATTCATATCATTGTAATCAAGAACGTCCATGGAGGTTCCCGGAAGCACATCGCTGTCTCCGCTCTCCTCGATCTTGATCTTCTTAAGCATCTGTCTTACGATCATCTCAACGTGCTTATCATTGATCTCAACACCCTGCAGACGGTATACACGCTGTACTTCCTGAATCATGTAATCCTGTACCGCGCGGACGCCCTTGATCTTTAAGATATCATGCGGGTTGATACTACCTTCTGTAAGCTCGTCGCCGGCCTCTAAATAGACGCCATCCTGAATCTTGATTCTAGAACCGTAAGGGATCAGATACGTCTTGGAATTGCCGGTCTCATTATCTGTAATAATAATCTCACGTTTCTTCTTCGTATCCTTGATCGTGGCTACGCCGCCGAACTCTGCGATAATCGCAAGTCCCTTTGGCTTACGTGCCTCAAAAAGCTCCTCGACACGGGGAAGACCCTGTGTGATATCGCCGCCGGCAACGCCGCCGGTATGGAACGTACGCATGGTAAGCTGTGTACCTGGTTCACCGATGGACTGAGCGGCAATAATACCGACTGCCTCACCGACCTGTACCGGCTGTCCCGTAGCCATGTTGGCACCGTAACATTTTGCACAGACACCCAGATGGGATTTACAGGTGAGAACGGTACGGATCTTGACAGAATCGCGTCCCAGCTTCTGTAATACCTTCATAACCGCAGCTGCACGCTTCGGAGTACACATATGGTTAGCCTTCACAACCACTTCCCCTGTATCCGGATCCGTGATGGTTTCAGCAATATATCTGCCTGTCAGTCTCTCCTCCAGCCCCTCGATCGTCTCCTGGCCATCCATGAATGCCTTAATTTCCATAAACGGAATTGACTTGCCTTCGCAGCAGTCTACCTCACGGATAATCAGGTCCTGGGAAACGTCTACAAGACGTCTCGTTAAATAACCGGAGTCGGCTGTACGCAGCGCCGTATCGGAAAGTCCTTTACGCGCACCGTGCGCAGAGATAAAGTACTCCAGTACGTCCAGACCTTCACGGAAGTTGGACTTAATCGGAAGTTCAATGGTATGACCGGTTGTATCGGCCATAAGTCCACGCATACCGGCCAGCTGTTTGATCTGCTTATCGGAACCTCGGGCACCGGAGTCCGCCATCATGTAGATGTTGTTGTACTTGTCAAGACCGGTTAACAGATCGTGAGTCAGCTGATCATCCGTTTCCTTCCAGGTATCAATAACCTCTTTATAACGCTCTTCTTCCGTGATAAGGCCACGTCTGAAGTTCTTGGCAATCTGGTCAACCGTCGCCTGAGCGTCGGCAATCAGCTTCGGCTTGCTCTCCGGCACGGTCATATCGGAAATGGAAACGGTCATTGCCGCTCTCGTGGAATACTTGTAACCAATCGCCTTAATATCGTCTAACGTCTCAGCGGTCTGAACTGCCCCGTGAACGTTGATAACTTTTTCCAGAATCTGCTTTAACTGCTTCTTTCCAACGTGGAAATCCACCTCCATCAGAAGCTCGTTGCCCGGAATGCTTCTGTCAACGAAGCCAAGATCCTGAGGAACGATCTCATTGAAAATGAAACGGCCTACCGTGGACTCAACAATGCCTGTCTTTACGGTGCCATCCGCCATCTTCTTGGTCACTCTCGCCTTGATTCTGGAGTGTAAGGTTACAGCTCCGTTCTCATACGCAAGAATTGCCTCGTTCACATTGCGGAATACCATGCCCTCGCCCTTGGCGCCAGGTCTTTCCTGGGTCAGGTAATAGATACCGAGAACCATATCCTGAGACGGAACGGCCACAGGACCACCGTCGGAAGGTTTCAGTAAGTTGTTTGGCGAAAGCAGTAAGAAGCGGCACTCAGCCTGTGCTTCTACAGATAAAGGCAGATGAACAGCCATCTGGTCGCCATCGAAGTCGGCGTTAAATGCAGTACAAACCAACGGATGCAGCTTGATCGCCTTACCTTCCACCAGAATCGGCTCGAACGCCTGGATGCCAAGTCTGTGCAGAGTGGGGGCACGGTTTAACATAACCGGGTGCTCCTTGATTACATCTTCCAGCACATCCCAGACCTCGGTCTGAAGTCTCTCAACCATCTTCTTGGCATTCTTTATATTGTGAGCGGTGCCGTTGGCAACCAGCTCCTTCATAACAAACGGCTTGAATAACTCGATCGCCATCTCTTTCGGAAGACCACACTGGTAAATCTTCAGTTCCGGTCCTACAACGATAACGGAACGTCCGGAATAGTCAACTCGCTTTCCTAACAGGTTCTGACGGAAACGTCCCTGCTTACCCTTTAACATATCAGAAAGAGATTTAAGAGCACGGTTTCCCGGTCCGGTAACCGGTCTGCCTCTTCTTCCGTTATCGATCAGCGCGTCAACAGCTTCCTGAAGCATACGCTTCTCATTGCGGACAATGATATCCGGCGCGCCCAGCTCCAGAAGGCGGGCAAGACGGTTATTTCTATTGATAATTCTTCTGTATAAATCATTTAAATCGGAGGTGGCAAAACGTCCGCCATCCAACTGTACCATCGGGCGGATATCCGGAGGGATAACCGGGATTGCAGTCATGATCATCCATTCCGGTTTGTTGCCGGAGTTGCGGAATGCCTCTACAACTTCCAGTCTCTTAATAATTCTGGCACGCTTCTGGCCGGTCGCATCCTTCAGTCCTTTTCTCAGTTCCTCGGAATCCTTCTCCAGATCGATGGCCTGCAACAGCTCAAGGATGGCCTCTGCACCCATTCCAACACGGAATGCGCCGTAACCGTATTTATCAACCTCTTCACGGTATTCCTTCTCAGATAATACCTGCTTATACTGAAGTCCCGTATCCGCGGCGTCCAGCACGATATAGGATGCAAAGTACAGTACCTTTTCAAGGGTTCTCGGTGAGATATCGAGAATCAGGCCCATACGGCTCGGGATTCCCTTAAAATACCAGATATGGGAAACCGGAGCGGCAAGGGCGATATGGCCCATGCGCTCTCTTCGAACACTGGCCTTTGTGACTTCGACACCGCATCGGTCACAGATAACGCCTTTGTATCTGATCTTTTTGTATTTACCGCAGTGACACTCCCAGTCCTTACTCGGTCCGAAGATTCTCTCGCAGAAAAGACCGTCTTTCTCCGGTTTTAAGGTTCTGTAGTTGATCGTCTCAGGCTTTTTAACCTCGCCATGGGACCATTCAAGAATCTTTTCCGGAGACGCTAACCCAATTTTGATAGCGTCGAACGTCATTGGGTGATAAGTTTCATTATTCTCAGGCATGAGCGGTTCTCCTTCCTAACATACACAACTATTCTTCGTCTGATTCGTCTAAATCGGCGTCATCGAAATCCTCGTAAGAATCGTCGATACCGTCTACATCCTCTTCTTCTTCAACACTCACCAGTTCATCATCCTGGAATTCCTGCTTCTGGAAGCCGTAATCTGCAAGCGGCTCCTCTTCCCTGAATCTTCTGTCGCCCTCGATGATGGATCGTAAATCTGTCTCTTCATAATCCATGGACTCTGCAATCTGTACTTCGGTATTATCGTCACGAAGCACGCGCACATCCAGCGCCAGTGACTGAAGCTCTTTCAACAGTACCTTGAAGGATTCCGGAATACCCGGTTCAGGGATGTTCTCGCCCTTGATAATCGCTTCATACGTCTTCACGCGGCCTACCACATCATCCGACTTCACTGTCATGATCTCCTGCAGTGTGTAGGATGCGCCATACGCCTCGAGAGCCCAAACCTCCATCTCTCCGAAACGCTGGCCGCCGAACTGGGCTTTACCACCCAGAGGCTGCTGGGTAACCAGGGAGTATGGGCCTGTGGAACGCGCATGAATCTTATCGTCAACCAGATGATGCAGCTTCAGATAATGCATGTGTCCGATCGTAACCGGGCTGTCGAAATATTCGCCGGTACGTCCGTCGCGAAGCCTTACTTTACCGTCGCGGCTGAGCGGAACTCCCTTCCACAGTTCTCTGTGGTCCAGATGTTCTCCCAGATATTCGATTACTTCCGGTTTCAGGGTGTCATTGTATTTATCCTGGAATTCTTCCCAGGTCATGTTAACGTAATCATTGGCAACATCGAGTGTATCCATGATATCGATCTCGTTTGCACCATCGAATACAGGAGTCGCAATGTTAAATCCAAGGGCTCTGGCCGCAAGGCTTAAGTGAATCTCCAGCACCTGCCCGATATTCATACGGGAAGGTACGCCCAACGGGTTCAGTACGATATCCAGCGGGCGGCCATTCGGAAGGAACGGCATATCCTCAACCGGAAGCACACGGGAGACAACACCCTTGTTTCCGTGACGGCCGGCCATCTTATCACCAACGGAGATCTTTCTCTTCTGGGCAATGTAAATGCGTACCGTCTGGTTCACGCCAGGGGACAGCTCGTCGCCGTTCTCCCTTGTAAATACCTTGGCATCCACGATAATACCGTAGGCGCCGTGCGGTACCTTTAAGGAAGTATCACGGACTTCTCTTGCCTTCTCACCGAAGATCGCACGAAGCAGTCTCTCCTCGGCCGTCAGCTCGGTCTCTCCCTTCGGAGTTACCTTTCCGACCAGGATATCGCCGGCACGGACCTCCGCACCGATTCGGATGATACCTCTCTCATCCAGATCCTTTAACGCGTCTTCACCGACACCTGGTACGTCGCGGGTGATCTCTTCCGGTCCCAGCTTGGTATCACGGGCTTCCGCCTCGTATTCCTCAATATGAACGGAGGTATAAACGTCCTCCTGAACAAGTCTTTCACTGAGCAGAACGGCATCCTCGTAGTTATAACCTTCCCATGTCATGAATCCGATGAGCGGGTTCTTACCAAGGGCGATTTCACCATTCTGTGTGGACGGGCCGTCTGCGATGACCTCGCCCTTCTCCACGTGGTTATTCTTATATACAATCGGCTTCTGATTATAACAGTTGCTCTGGTTGCTTCTCTTAAATTTTGTCAGATGGTAAACGTCTCTTCCGCCATCGGCATCTCTCTTGATGATGATCTCGTTGGAAGCGGAACGCTCTACCACGCCGGCATTTCTCGCCACAACGCAGACACCCGAGTCAACGGCTGCCTTGGCTTCCATACCGGTACCGACCACAGGTGCTTCCGTTGTCAAAAGCGGTACGGCCTGACGCTGCATGTTGGATCCCATCAGCGCACGGTTGGCATCGTCGTTCTCCAGGAAAGGAATCATGGCTGTCGCCACGGAGAATACCATCTTCGGGGAAACGTCCATCAGATCGATGCTCTTTCTCTGGAATTCGGATGTCTCCTCACGGAAACGTCCGGAAATATTCTTATGAATAAAGTGGCCTTCCTCGTCCAGCGGTTCGTTCGCCTGTGCGACTACGAAGTTATCTTCTTCGTCGGCAGTCAGATAAACGACCTCGTCGGTAACGATGGGGTTATTCGGGTCACTCTTGTCTACAAGACGGTAAGGCGCTTCCACAAATCCGTACTGGTTAACCCTCGCATACGTAGCCAGGGAGTTGATCAGACCGATGTTAGGACCTTCAGGGGTCTCAATCGGGCACATACGTCCGTAATGGGTGTAGTGTACGTCTCGAACCTCGAATCCGGCACGGTCTCTTGACAGACCGCCTGGTCCCAATGCGGATAAACGTCTCTTATGGGTCAGCTCAGCCAGAGGGTTGTTCTGATCCATGAACTGGGACAGCTGGGAACTTCCGAAGAATTCCTTCACAGCCGCCGTCACCGGTTTAATATTGATTAAGGACTGGGGAGTGATTCCCTCCATATCCTGTGTCGTCATTCTCTCACGAACCACACGTTCCATTCTGGAAAGGCCGATCCGGTACTGGTTCTGCAGCAGTTCGCCGACCGCACGGATTCTACGGTTTCCTAAATGGTCGATATCGTCGGCATTCCCCACCTGCTGCTCTAAATGCATATTGTAGTTGATGGATGCCAGGATATCTTCTTTTGTGACATGCTTCGGAATGAGTTCGCCTAAGCTTCTGTGAATCGCGCTCTTTAATACTTCCTCATCTTCCGTGCCAACATCTTCCAGAATTTTTTCAAGGACCGGATAGAATACTAACTCCGTAACACCTGCGTCCTTCGGATCGAAGGATACGTAAGCCCCTAAATCCACCATTAAGTTGGATAAGACCTTCTGCCTGCGCTCTAAGCCTTCCACCCATACGTAAGGTACGGCTGCATTCTGAATATCCACGGCAAGCTGCTTGTCTACAGTCGTGCCGGCCGTCGCTAATATCTCGCCGGTAGTGGTATCCACCACATCCTCAGAGAGCACATGGCCCACGATACGGTTCTTGAAATGAAGCTTCTTATTAAATTTATATCTTCCGACCTTGGCAAGATCATATCTTCTCGGGTCAAAGAACATACTGTTTAATAAACTTTCTGCACTATCAACAGATAAAGGTTCACCTGGGCGGATCTTCTTATATAACTCTAATAAGCCATCCTGGTAATTATCGGACGTATCCTTACCGAAGCTGGCTAAAAGCTTTGGCTCCTCGCCAAACAGCTCTATGATCTCGGCATTCGTTCCGAAACCAAGGGCACGGATCAGCACGGTAACCGGGACCTTTCTGGTCCTGTCTACACGTACGTAGAAAATGTCGTTGGAGTCAGTCTCATACTCCAGCCACGCACCACGGTTTGGAATTACCGTACAGGTATAGAGTTCCTTACCTACCTTGTCATGTCCGATACCATAATAGATACCTGGGGAACGTACTAACTGGCTGACAATAACACGTTCGGCACCGTTAATGACGAAGGAACCGGTATCTGTCATAAGCGGAAGATCACCCATGAAGATCTCATGTTCATTAATCTCATCTTTATCTTTATTGCAAAGCCTTACCTTGACTTTTAAAGGAGCCGCGTAAGTCGCATCTCTTTCCTTGCATTCTTCTATGGTATACTTGATGTCGTCTTTACATAATGTAAAGTCAACAAATTCCAGACTCAAGTGACCCGCAAAGTCTGCGATCGGAGAGATATCTTCGAAGACTTCCTTCAATCCCTCATCAAGGAACCACTGATAGGAATTCTTCTGAATCTCGATCAGGTTAGGCATCTCAAGGACTTCTTTCTGTCTCGAGAAGCTCATTCTCAGGCTTTTACCGGCTGGGACCGGACGCATTCTGCTTTTTTCCATTGACGTTTCACCCCTGTTTTCTTTCTATTGGTTCTGTTTTTGGGCATAAATGTCCCTCAAGGCACATGATGCCACAATAGTGCACATTCCATAATATCATAGCGTTGTCAAGGTGTCAAGCATTTTTTGCTTGCACTTTCCATAATAAAATGCTATACTATTACAGATAGACTTTATTTACAAAATGAACTATTGGAGGTATTCCCCGTGAGCACATTTTTAAACGTATTACTGGTGATTCTTCTCATCTTAGTCGTGGTACTGGCTGTTCTCTATTTTCTCGGAAGAAAGCTGGAAAAACGCCAGGTTGAACAGCAGCAGGCTCTGGAAGCGGCAGCACAGACCGTATCCATGCTGGTCATCGACAAGAAAAAGATGAAGCTGAAGGACGCCGGACTTCCAAAGATCGTTTACGAGCAGACGCCAAAGTACATGCGGCGTGCGAAGGTGCCGATTGTTAAGGCCAAGATTGGTCCGAAGGTCATGACGCTGATTGCAGATGCGAAGGTATTCGATGTTCTTCCAGTCAAGACGGAGGCTAAGGTCGTGGTGAGCGGTATCTACATAACCGAGATCAAGAGCATTCGCGGCGGAGCGGTTCCGGTTGCGCCGAAGAAGAAGAAATTTATGGACAGGTTCAAAAAAGGGAAAAAAGAAAAGAACGACAAAAAGTAAATTGGAGACCGCTTCATTGGCTGAGGGCTGATGGGGCGGTTTTTTGATGGGAGCTACGCCCCAGTACCTGGAGAGAGGCGGAGGGAGGAATGGGAAACAGCTTCTTGTTTCTTCGGTGGCAGGAACTAAAGCGGGAAGAGACGGAAAAGAGGGGGATCGCGAAAACTCCGCCGAACTCCTGAAGGACTTCGCCTCCGTGTTCACTTGAAAGCTGGCTTTGAGGCCAGCTTTCACCCCCTCTTTTCCGTCTCTTCCCACTTAAGTTCCAGCGAACCTCAGAAAAGGAAACTGTTTCCCATTCCTCCCTCCGCCTCTCTCCAGGTACTGGGGCTGTGTATTGGCTCCACTAAGAGATGTATATTCTAAGGTTATATCATTTATAAATAGAATTGGGTGAATCTACAGTAATATTCAGACAACAGTTACTTACTGATTTTACTGATTATTTAAAGAAAAGGTTTTAGCTTTTTGCTTTTGCTTTTCTTACTCAGCCAGTACACAGCCCCATACCTGCCGGGCGGTCCGGGGAAGTGGGAGGGACGAGGGAACAAACCGTTTCATTTTCTGAGGTTCGCAGGAACTTAAGCAGAACGGTGGGAAAAATGGGTGGTGAAAGTTGGCCTCAAAGCCAACTTTCAAGTGAACACGGAGGCGAAGTCCTTTAGGAGTTCGGCGGAGTTTTCGCGATCCGCCCATTTTTCCCGCCGTTCTGCTTTAGTTCCTGCCACCGAAGAAACAAGAAACGGTTTGTTCCCCCGTCCCTCCCGCTTCCCCGGACCGCCCGGCAGGTATGGGGCGTTACCTTTTACAAATGAATATTCGCCGTAGACTTCGAGTGAATATCCAGATTAATATTACATTCCGACACATGCTGGTAATTAATATCCAAAGAATACGATACCCTTACCTTTAAACTGTCCTCGTCCTCGGCAATCATGATATCGTTCGTGTTAATTCCGATCATCATCTCCCCGAAAGGCGTGGCATAACAGGAAAGGTTTTTCTTATCCTTTTCAAACGTCATATGGACATTAGAAGATCCCCGCTTTATGATATCCAGCCCCTGGGGGCGGATTTTTATCGTATTTCTTATAATGTCGTTCTGACCTTCCATGACCTCGTCATACAAAATATAATGGCTGCCGTTTTTCTGAAAATAATCGCCGGCTGTGATCATCTCGACCTCATTGCTGTCACCTTCTGCAAGCTGAATGCCGCTTATGGTAATCAGTACATCTCTTGTCATATCAAAACTCCTCTATGTTGATCTGCCTGGTTTCCTTCACCGCGCCGGGAAGAATCGACGTCGCAAAGCTGGTAAATTTCTCCGCCAAATCGCTTACGTAAAACAGATACTGCTCCTGGCCTTCTGCCGGGCCGCTGCACAGCAAATCTGCTTCCGTAAGGACGGATTTCAGTTCCAGAGCCGTTTCATACGCCGGATTCACCAGAGTCACCTCCGGCCCCATCAGGCGGCCCACCGTAGAACGTAAGAGCGGATAATGGGTACAGCCCAGAACCAGCGTATCAATATATTTGCCTTTCAGCTCACTTAAGTACCGGGAGGCGATCTCATCCGTAACGGAATCGTGCAGAAGCCCCTCCTCCACCAGCGGTACCAGGAGCGGACAGGGCTTTCCGGTTACCTCGATATCAGGGCGCATTTCCATCATTACCTTTGTATAGACGCCGCTTCGTATCGTTCCCTCCGTGCCGATGATCCCGATCTTTCCGTTTTTCGTCGCCTGGGTCGCCGTCCTGGCGCCTGCGTGGATTACACCGATGATGGGAATATCCAGTTCTCCCTCCACCGCCTCCAGCGCATAGGCCGTCGCAGTGTTGCACGCGATAACAATCGCCTTTACATCCTGCGTCAGAAGAAAACGGATTATCTGTCTCGTAAAACGGATCACCGTATTGCCGGACTTATTGCCGTACGGAACTCTGGCCGTATCACCGAAATAGACGATCCGCTCTTCCGGCATCTGCCTCATAATCTCCCGCGCGACAGTCAGACCACCGACACCGGAATCAAATACCCCTATGGGTGAATTTCTGTCTGCCATACTGTCTCTCCTCAGGTTTTGATCCGTCGTTTAAAGCTTATAGCGGTCAAACGCATGATCAACCAAACGGTCAACCAGCTGATCCTTGCTGACTCCGGCAGCTTCCCACAGCATGGGATACATGCTGATGGCCGTGAATCCCGGCAGCGTGTTGATCTCGTTAAACACCACGGTTCCGTCATCCTTTACAAAGAAATCTACACGGGCAAGACCGTAGCCGTCCACGGCCCGGAAGATGGCCTTTGCCGCTTCCCGTACCGTATTGGCCGCATCTCCCGGGAGCTCCGGATTGACAACGGTTCTGGAGTCGGAATTATAGTATTTGGCATCAAAATCGTAAAATTCAGCGGCAGCCAGAATCTCACCCACACCAGATGCCTCCACGGGAACCAGGCCGCCTCCGAATACGGCGCATTCGATCTCCCGCCCCTTAATCATCTCTTCCACCAGAATCTTCCTGTCATGCTTTGCCGCCTCATAAAGTGCAGCTTCCAGTTCCTCTCTGCTGTCCGCGCGGGCCACTCCCTTGGACGAACCGGCATTGGACGGTTTCACAAATACGGGGTAAGTAAACTTCGCTTCGACTCTGCCGACCACAGCCTCCATGTCACCCAGATCAGACCGCATCACCGGAACGTAAGCGGCCTGACGCACACCCAAATCGTCAACAACAATTTTTGTATACAGTTTATCCATGGATACGGCGGAAGCAAGGACACCGCAGCCTACATACGGAATTCTCGCCAGCTCTAAGAGGCCCTGAACGGTTCCGTCCTCCCCAAACAGGCCGTGAAGCACCGGAAATACGACATCCACTTTCACAAACTCTGCCCGGTCTCCTTCCGTCAGGATGACGCACTGCTTCGTAGCATCCGGGGAAATGACTGCACTCGTCTTCCCTTCCCTCCATCTGCCCGATTCAATATCCTCTGCCGATTCCGTTTTGATCCAGTGCCCGTCTTCTGTAATTCCGATCAGAAGAAGGTCGTATTTTTCTCTATTCATATGATTGATGACGTTGACCACAGACATGCAGGACACCACATGCTCAGATGACTGGCCGCCGAATAAGACGACCGCTGTTTTCCTGTTCATTTTGCTTTCTCCTCATACTTTCCATCCCCTGCGGCATTCTGTCTCCGCAGGAATTTCCTTTTTACAGTGTTTATATTATAGCACATATGGTTACAATTACAACTGATAGATTGTTTCGTTTTCTCAATACAGATATTACAGACAGGAGGTACTTTGATGAACTATAAACGTGACCTGTTCCTATGCATAACCTGCCTTTTACTGGCATTTCTTCTTACCATGGCTTCCGGACGCCGGAATGAAGAAGCCATGGCCGCCCGGATCGCACCGGAAATCCTGCGGTTCCACGTCCTGGCCAACAGCGATTCCGATGAAGACCAGCAGTTAAAGCTGCGCGTAAGAACCCTGCTCCTTGATTCAATATATGAGGGACTGGGAGAAAATGCCTCCCTGAACGATACAAAAGAATACGTTCTTTCCAATAAAAACAGCCTGGAACAGCAGGCGGAAGATTACATGAAAGCCCAGGGATACGATTATCCCGCACATATGGAAGTGACCAGATGCTATTTCCCGACAAAAACCTACGGCGACATGGTGTTCCCCTGCGGCACCTATGACGCGGTACGGGTGGAAATAGGCAGCGGAAAAGGACACAACTGGTGGTGTGTCCTCTATCCTCCGCTCTGTTTTGTTGATTCGACCTATGCGGTCGTTCCCGATTCCTCCAAAGAAGTTTTAAGACAGTCCCTGGATGCCGCTGATTACCAGGCGCTGCTCATCAGGCAGCCGGAGGTTCACGTGCGGATACGCTCAAAGTTTCTCGATCTGCTGAAAAAAGACAGCAGTGTAACAGAAGGACGGGAACAGCCTGACCGCTGATCCCATCCCTGTCTGTTACACTGCTGTTTCGCCGTGCTCTATTCACTCAATGAATTGCTTCCGTTTTACTGGGGAACAGATACGAATCCCTGGACAGCCCAGTCGTAATCAAGCATGGCCTGAAGAAGCGCCGTGTCGGCGGACTTTCTGGCGCCTTCCGCCTGATAGTACTGAACCTCGGCTCCAAGGTACTGAAGCTTACTCAGCATGTTTAACTGATACTGGCGCTCTGCTGCCCCTTTGGCGAGAAGTGCCTTCTGATACGCGGTTTCTGCCGCATCATTTAATATCTTCTTCTGCTGCATGACCTGATATAAACGCTGCATTTCAACCGTCAGCTGCTGCTCCGATACGTCTATGTTTTTCAGACGGTTATCAATCGCCGCAGTAGACTTGGTCGATGACGCATGACGCTGTGAAATCAGAGTCTGATTGTTTCCTATGGCTTTCTGTATGTCAGCCGTAAGGTCAATGGAGGCAATTTTAGATGGATCTGCCGCAGGGACAGAACCGATCTCCGGCACAGAGTCAGCCTTCCAGCCCGTCAAAAGGCAGAGCTGAGTGCGCAGGTTACCGGCCAGATTGCGGAGATTATCGAGCTGGGACTGAGAGGACAGCAAGTCGCTCTGAGCCTGTAAAACGCCGGTGTCCGTAGCCATGCCGAGTCCGGCCTGAAGCTTTGCGGCTTCCAGCGCCTCTTTCTGTAGTTCCACCACCTTTTCCAGCGTCTGCACCTGGGCGCGGAGATTATCATAGGAAATCATCAGAGTCTGCGTTCCCTTTAAGGCGGATTTCACACCTGTATCCAGCTGCTTCCTGGCCTTTTCCAGCTGTTTGTCCGTGGCTTTTGTCGTGGAAGCCGGAGCGGAAATCAGTCCCTCCAGTCCTTTGATCGTGGTATTCAGTTCCAGCAGCGCCTTCGCTTTTTCTTCTGAATCAGGCATTGCCTCCAGCTGCTTTTTCTGCTGTTTTAACGTCTTTACCAGATCTTTATAATCATTGTCCTCAATATCGTTCCTTACTGCCCTGACCGTCGACGCAGTATCATCCTCATTGAACTCAAGCTGGCTGTATGCATAACTGATCTCCGGGTTATACTCACGGATCAGATTTTCCAGCTCATCATACTCCAGATTGTTATCCTGCAGTCTGGCCGCGGTCTCCGCATCGTAGTCCGACAGCTTTGCCCACGCGGCGGACGGGCCTGTAAATGTAAGTGCACCGGCCAGAGCCATGCACAGCATTATCTTCCATTTTCTCATGTTTTACTCCTTCCGGCTGGTGTAAGCTTTCCTGTCTGCCGGCTACATGCCTGCGCTGGCACTTGCCAGACCATTTACGTTCCAGTCATACGATTCCATAGCCTGGAATAAGTCCATGTCCGCGTTCTTCATGGCAGTCTGTGCCTGTAGATACGCATACTGCTGGGACAGATAATCCAGACGGCTGATCGTCCCGATCGTCATCTTCCGCTCAGCCGCTTCCATATTCTTCGAAGCCGCGTCAAGAGCCACTGACGCCTGCTGATAGGCGGTCTGCGCCTGAATTACATTCTTATATGCAGAATCCACTGAGGCGCCGATTCTCTGAATGTTGTCGTCTATGGTCATCTGAAGGCTCTCTTTTTTAGAATTGCTGGAAGAGTTGGCCAGTTTTTTCCGGTTGATGCGGAGCGTATAATTGTTCTCCAACGCCTTTTCCTTATCTGCCGACGGATCCATGGCTGTAATCCGGTTCAGGTCAGCGGACGGTATCCCCATGATCTCCGGAGAAGCATCGTATCTCCAACCCAGCATAACGCAGAGCTTCTGCCGCGTGTTCTCTAAATCGGACTGGGCGGTTAAAATAGCGGCGTCTGCATTCTGTAAGTTTTCCCGGGCTGTCAGCAGATCCATCTGCGTGGCCATGCCATTGTTCATCTTAAGCGCCACGGAATCATAGGTCGCTGCCAGAAGCTCTCTGTTTTTCTGTTTCAATTCCAAATCCAGAACCTTCTGATGGTATGAAATCATGTTGGCCTGGGCGTTGGACACCAGCGTCTTCTCCGTCTGATCATACGTCATTTTAAATATCTCACTGTCTTCCACGCTGTCATCAGCCTGCTGCTCAAGCGTCAGCGCCTGGGCTTCGGACATCGCATCGGAAAGAATCGATCCCGCGTCATCCTCTCCTGACATGCTGCTCCTGATCGCGTCGGCCGCGTCACGGTAGTCCTGTGCGATTTCATCGCTTGTTTTATTCTTTTTCTCGTTAAAATCACGCTGATTATTCTGTACCGTCACATTGTATTCATGTATCAGCCCCGCCAGTTCGTCATACTCCATGACATTGTCGCGAAGCTTTGCCCACTCCTCGGCGCTTCTGGCAAATTCCGGGCTGCCGGCCCAGGCAGTCCCTGTCGGAACGGCAGCCGCCAGAACTGCTGCCATACAGCAGGCACTTATCTGTTTCCATTTTTTCATCAATTGGTCCTCCTAACCTCGTACCGGATGGATTTCATGTTACAGTCTGAATCATCTGCTCTTTTTGTATCCTTATCTTACCATATAACTGCCATAAGTTCAAAGACACATTATTCCAATTTTTTAGTCCGGAGTTCGCCTGCTGCTCCCTCCGGACATGGTTTCCTTAATCAGGCATCGGTGTGGTATCTACTTTTCCGCTCATAATTGAGTAATAAACCGGAAGCATCAGGAGCGAAAGGACAGTGGAAGCCGTCAGGCCGCCGACATTGACAAGGGCAAGCCCCTGCATCAGTTCTCCATTGCTGCCGTATCCAATCGCCAGCGGAATCATGGACACGATGGTCGTCAGGGTAGTCATGAGGATGGGACGTAATCTCGTCGCTCCGGCCTCAATCATTGCCGTCCTCTTATCCATCGTGGAACGGTACTGGTTGACGGTATCGACATAAAGGATACCGGCATTGACAACCGTACCAATCAGCATTAAGAATCCCAGTAAAGACGGCATTGAAATTTCCACATCCATGGCCGCCAGCAGTCCAAAGGAACCGATCAGGCTGAACGGAATCGTCGTCATAACCATCAGGGAGAACTTCGGTGACTCAAACTGAGCCGCCATCACTACAAATACCAGGAAAATGGCAATGGCGATGGCCTTAAACAGAGAGCCGAACTCCTCGTACATGGACTCGTCTATGCTGTTTTGTGCTCTCGTAACCGTACCGTTTAAGTACTTGCTTACCACCTGCTCATTAATATCTTTTAACACTGCCGCCTGCCGCTCTTTGGTACTCACTTCATCGGTAAACGATCCTGTGATCGTCACCTGGTACTGCTTATTCTTACGCGTTATTCCGGCCGGGCTGTCTGCATATACAATATCCGCAATATCCGTAAGCGCTACAGAACCACCGGTCTGTGTAGGAATCGTGATTCCCTTTACTTTATCCAGCGTATCGTATTCACCGTCCGGATACTCGACCTTAACGTCCACATTGTTACCGTCTACGTCCATGGTCATCGCCTTTACACCGCTTAACATATTGTTGAGAAGCCCGCCCACAGATGCCGGCGCAACTCCTTCCGCTGCAGCTTCGATCGGATCCACGTGAACCTTGATAACCGGCGCGGCATTTTCCAGATCGGAATGTACCTTGATGAGGCCCGGATACTGAGTCAGCTCATTCACCAGACTGTCGGAAGCCTCTTTCAGTTCATCTAACTGAGAGCTCTGTAAAATAACCTGCAGATCGTTGGAGGCGCTGAAGGCACTCATCATGGAGCTGGCTGCCACGGTTATGTTGCAGTCCGGAATATCACGCATCTCTTTCTTCCATTTATCCACAACTTCTTTCGTGGTAAGCTCCCTGTCGCTCTTCAAATATGCGGTCAGAGAAGCGCTGCTTCCGCCAAGGCTTAAGCCGCTGCCTCCGTATGTAACCATGCAGGATTTTCTGTCAGGCTCATCCATGATGATCTTCTCTACCCTGCTTATAATCTTATCGACTTCTTCAATCTGCAGTCCCGGCCGTACTTCCACCGTTACTGCAATGGTTCCCTGATCTACGTCAGGCATAAGGGCAAATCCAAGTCTTCCCGCAATCAGGAAGGATAACACCAGGAGCAGGATGGATACGCCCATAACTGTTTTTCTTTTGTTTAAAAGCCTTCCAATAATCTTTCGATAGCCGTTCTGCATCATGCGAACCAGACCGGAAGCCGGAGAATTTTTCTTCTCGACCGGCCGGAACCGGCTGTAGCACAGAGGTACGATCGTCATGGCAGAAATCAGAGACGCTGCCATACAGAATACAATCGTAAATCCGAGGGGTGCGAACATCTGTCCCGACATGCCCTTTAAGAGTGCCAGCGGGATAAATACAACACAGGTGGTAACCGTTCCGCCGAAGATCGACTGGATTACCTTGCCGGTTCCCTCCAGCGCCGCTTCCATATATTCCCGGAAGCCCTGCCCCTTGTGGGAGCGGAAACAGCTTTCCAGAACAACGATGGAGTTATCCACCATCATACCGACGCCGAGAACGAGACTCCCCATGGTGACAACGTTTAATGAAAATCCCATAACCGACATCAGGATCAGTGCCGCCAGAATGGATACCGGTATCGAGCTTCCGACGATCAGAGACGCTTTGATATCTCCGAAGAACAGGAAAATGATGATCATGGAAATAATAACGGCCATGACCATGGTAGTCGTCACGGATTTTAACGCCGATGTAATCTGGTCGCTGGTATCGTTTACCACAATGACCTCCAGCTGCGGATGTTCGGCCTTCAGCGTCTCAATAGTACGGTTTACCGACTTCGATACGTCCACCGCACTGCTCTTCTGCTGTTTGTTGATGGATAAGGACATGGTATCCTCTCCATTGTAACGGCCGATACTCGTATCTTTTCCGGTCGTCTCGGATATGTCCGCGACGTCCTCCAGATATATGGTCTTTCCGCTCCCCGCTACAACCGGAATCCTTTTTAAACTGTCCACCGTGTCAAATTTAACGGAAGTGCTGACCGATAAATCCTGTTTTCCGACTCCCGTGCTTCCGGCCGGATACGTGAAGTCCGCACTCTTGATCGCCTGGCTGATGGAGTTCATGGTCAGATGGTACTGGTTCATCTTCTCCGGAATCAGACGGACGCTGATGTAGCCTTCCTGACCGCCGCTTAAATCCACACTTGCCACGGAAGAGATCTTTTCAAATTCAGGAACAATCTCATCGTTCACGTAATTGTATAAATTGTCTGCCGAGGGATCATTGACAGAGAGTGTCATACTCGGCATATCGTTCATATTGAACTCGAAGATACTGGGTACCTCCACGTCATCCGGCATGGTGATATTATCCATCTTCTTCTTTAAATCAGAGTAAGCCTTATCCATGTCGGTTCCGTACTCATATTCCATCATGACAATCGAGATATTTTCCTGGGACATGGACTGGATATTCTTAACACCTGACAGGGTTCCAACCGATTCCTCGATCGGCTTCGTGACCAGTTCATTGACGTCATCCGGGCTGGCACCCGCGTACACGGCTGTGATCATCATCATCGGGAAATTCATCTCCGGCGTCAGCTCCATTTTGGAGGAAAACACGGAGGATAGACCGAATACCAGCAGGCAGAGGACTGCCAGGACGGTGGTGATGGGTCTTTTCAGAACACTTTTTGTAATTCCCATTCTTCCGCCCCCTTACTGATTCGCATCAGCCGGCTCTGTCTGACCTTCTGTTTCAGTCTGAGCGTCTGGTGTCACGTCTTCTGATGTCTGATTCTCACTTAAGGTGACTTTGGAACCGTCGTAGAATTCTGTTGTCCATGTGGTTACAACCTGGTCTCCGGCATTGATACCCTCTTTTACTTCTATGTAGCTGTTATCCGCAATCCCGACTGTAACTGCATTCTTATGGAGAACACCGTCCCCGTACGTATAGATATAAGGAGCTCCGCCTTCGTAGTAAACCGCGTCAACCGGTACGGTGAGAACGTTATCGGCCCTCTGGGATACCACCTGCAGCTTTACTGAGGTTCCCGTCGCCAGGGCGGCTCCGTCCGGAACAGATGCCTTTACCTTAAACAGCCCGCTCTGTGGATCAACCATGGAACTGACTTCTGTAATCGATGCCGCGTGATCCACACCGTTTTTCACAACGGTAAGGGCGTCGCCCACCTTTAAGCCTTCTACAATTCGCTCTGAGGCATAGAAGGTAACTGCCTTTCCGTCTCCTGCGCCTGCGATCACGCAGATCTGGCTCTGCTGGGAAACCATGTCGTGAACCTTGACGTTATAGCTCTCCACCCGGCCGGAAATCGGAGCGGTAACCCGGCTGCTCTCCAGCTGAAGATTATATCCCAGTTTCGCGCTCTCATACTGAAGCCTTGCCAGTTCTACGTTGTCAGCCAGCTTCTGAAAATCCGCTTCCGCCATATCTCCTGCCGCGTGAAGAACCGAATACCGGTCCAGATTGCTCTTCGCATCCTCATACGATACACGGGCGGTCTCCATCGTCAGCCTTGCGGCCTCCACCTGCTTTGTATCAATCTCGCATAAGAGCTGGCCGGCCGTCACCTGGTCACCGGTCTGGGCATTGACGCTGATAATCTCTCCAGCCCCTTTGGGGGTCACATATACAATACTGTCGGGCTCAATGGTACCGATCAGCTCTGTATTCACCACGATCGACCGGAGCTCCGGATGTTCTGCGGATACCACCGGCGGCACCTCCGCTACAGTCTCCTCTTTCTTTCCTCCGGCAACATTGGATACGATTAAAGCTGCCGCAGCAGCCACCAGAACCACGCTGACCGCAATTGTTATTACCTTCTTCTTACTCATGCTGAACTCCTCACTTCATCACACAGATTATTCTAGTTACTGTTTACAAATTCCATGTTGCAGTATTTCTAATTTTTCCCGGAAAATTTTCTTAATATTTTCCTCACTTTCCATATGCCGGTTATACCAGCCTATGCTTTCCATGACGCATGCCATGATCATGGAGACGAGAAGAGTGAATGATTTCATATCCGTTTTCTGGAAATTCGCTCTATCCGTCACCTCGTAAAGCGCTGCCAGTATCTCATTCCCCTTTTTTTCTCCCATATGATTGCCGCCGTGGACCTCAGAAAACAATTTATCGAAGTCCTGGTAGAGCACAAAGCTCTGCAGCATCTGGAATGTCTTCCCTTTTTGGGCAAATGTAATGGCCTGATCCAGAAGCTCCTCTGAAGCAGACCATAAGTCGCCTCCGTTGCTGACCACCGATGTCGTCCAGAAATCCTTCAGCTTATCCGCGGTATCACTGAATATGTACCTCACCACATCACGCTTATCTTCAAAATAAGTATAGAAGCTTCCCCTGGATATTCCCGCATTCTGGATAATCTTGTTAATGGAAACCTTTTCAAAAGGAACCCGGATACACTCTTCCATGGCCGCATCACGTATCGCTTTTTTCTTCTCTTCCGGCAATTTGTTAAATCGTTCTGTCGGCATATTTTCACCCCTTACTGTTTGTTCTCACTTTTCCTTCCGGCCAGCCTTCTCAGAAATGCAAAAAGTGACAACCTGTCACTTATTATAATGACATGTTGTCACCTTGTCAATAAAGGTTATACTTTTTTTATAAATTTTATTCCCATTTATTTTTTACTGTCAAGAAGGGCCTGAAGCGCTTCATCACTTTCCTCAATCCAGACGTCTTCCTCTTCTTCATTCAGTCCTAAAAACTGGGCCAGTGTCCTCGGATCGTCACTGCCGTTCCACTCTTCCACGTAATCGTCGATCGCCTCAAATTCGACTTCACCTGCTAAATACCGGTCCTTAAACGTCATCATGCCTCTTTATCCCTCCTGCTCTTTGATATTTCTGGAAACGGTAATTTCCTGATTATCGATATGTTCCCTCATGGCTTCCTTTGCCTCTTCCACATGACGCATCTTTACGGCCTTTAAGATCTTGTCATGTTCGAGAAGGAGAATCTGACGCTTGTCCTCGTCCTTGATGTATTCCAGACGGTAACGGTACATCTGCTCCCTCAAATTATTGAGAATCTGTACCAGCCGGTCATTGCCGGTGCCTTTATAGATGACATCGTGATACGTCTCATCGGTCTCCGCGATCTTCATGGCATCTCCCCTGGCCACCGCTTTCTTAAATTCCTCCTGGGTCTGTTCCAGACTGTTAATCTCTTCTTCCGTCATTCTCTGACAGGCCAGCTCAATAGCCAGTTCCTCCAGAGAACGTCTAACCTCCAGGACATCCCGCAGACTCTTCTCGGAGATTTTCGCAACCTCGGCTCCCTTTCTCGGTATCATCAGAACCAGCCCTTCCAGCTCCAGCTTTCGGATGGCCTCGCGAATCGGTGTTCTGGAAACCCCCAGCCGTTCCGCCAGCTGTATCTCCATTAAGCGCTCACCCGGAGCCAGTTCTCCCTTTAAGATAGCCTGACGCAGCGTATTAAAGACCACGTCGCGCAGCGGCAGATATTCATTCATGTTCACCTTCAGATCATTTCCCATGGGAAACCTCCTTTGTATTATAAAAATTAGTCAGATATACAGATTTTGCCAGGTTGGCGGACCTGCCGTAACGCATCTCCTCGTAAGCCTCCTCCGCCGCCTTCGGGCTGGTAAAAATTCCAAAAACAGTGGGGCCGCTTCCGCTCATCAATGCATTGACAGCTCCCAGTGATTTTAAACGTTCTTTAATCTCCGCGATAACGGGATATTCCGGGATTGTAACCGTCTCCAGCACATTGCCCAGAAGGGAAGCCGTGCCATAGATATCGCGGTCCTTAATGGCCGCGATCATGCCGTCAATATCCGGATGATCCGCCGGGCGCAGAGATGCGGCATCCAGATGCTCATACACAAATTTAGTGGACACGCTGATCCCCGGTTTGGCAATCAGCACCTGACACTGGGGAACCGGCGGAAGGGGAGTTAAAATCTCTCCAATCCCCTCTGAGAGCGCAGTTCCGCGCATCACACAGTACGGAACATCCGCTCCGATCTTCACACCGCGCTTCATCAAATCTTCCATGGAAAGCCCTAAATTAAACATCTTATTCACTCCGAACAGCACGGCCGCGGCATCGCTGCTGCCCCCCGCCATCCCGGCGGATACCGGAATAAACTTCTTTAAATGAATGGTAACTCCGTGGTTGATATGGAACTCGTCCATGAGAAGCTTCGCCGCCTTGTACACCAGGTTATTCTCATTCACCGGAAGATAGTATAAATTCGTCTCTACGGTAATCCCCGGCGTCTCTTTTAAGTAAAGATCAATCTTATCATAAAGTCCCACCGTCTGCATAATCATGCGGACTTCATGGTATCCATCCTCTCTCTTCCCAAGAACGTCGAGCCCCAGATTAATCTTCCCGTAGGCCTTAAGTCCAAGATGTCTTATCATAGGCATAAATACCTCGCATTTTCTTAATCTCTTCAGATTGTACTTTTTCGTTATTTTGTATACAGTATTAAGTATAGTACGAAAGAGGAAAAAGTACAAGTCTTTTCTAAGTTTTGTGACCGCATAATGTTGTCAATATTTCACAAACTTTTCTAATTATTCCGTTTTAAAATGTATTTGACATTTATGTTCAGAAATGTATAATGTTTAATATCGAACGAGGGCGTTCCATTTGCGGAACTGCCCTCGTTTTTGTTGTCAACACGATAAAGGAGGATATGCTGTATGAAAAAACTGGAAATCATCATCAGGCCGGAAAAGCTGGAGAATTTAAAGGCGATACTGGAAGGCTGCAAGGTCAACGGTATCATGATCAGCAATGTCATGGGCTACGGCAACCAGAAGGGGTATACACAGATGTACCGCGGTACCAAGTACAATGTAAACCTGCTTCCAAAGGTTAAGGTGGAAACCGTGATTCCAAAGGAACTGGCAGATCCCATCATCGATGCGGTCGTCGATGAGATCAATACGGGAAACTACGGCGACGGCAAGATCTTCGTCTACGATGTGCAGGATGCCATCCGGATCCGCACCGGAGAGCACGGACGAGGGGCACTGTAACGGCGCGTTCTGCGCAGACGGCACGATACGGCTGACCGTATCCATTCAAACTCCATACAGAATCCATTCTATCAATTATCAAAGGGGATAATTGCTTGCCGGCAGGTAAGCGGTTATCCCCTTTTCTCATCCATTCAGGATTCTGGCGGCGTTTACCAAAACAGTTCAGGAGGAGCAACATTATGGAAAACACGACCTTATTAATGAATATTATATGGACCATGCTCGGCGCATTTCTGGTTTATTTCATGCAGGCGGGATTTGCAATGGTCGAAACGGGCTTCACCCGGGCGAAAAATGCGGGAAATATCTGTATGAAGAATATGATGGATTTCGTTCTCGGTTCCCTCTTTTTCTTCATTCTGGGATTCCCTCTCATGTTTGGAAAAAATATCGCGGGCATCATCGGCGGATCCGGTTTCTTCAATCCTTATTCCCTGGCGGATGCGGATGGTATGCTGAACGGACTTCCCATCGGCGTATTCATGATCTTTCACACCGTATTCTGCGCCACCTCCGCCACCATCGTCTCCGGCGCCATGGCGGAACGGACGAAATTCTCTTCTTACCTCATCTACTCGGCAGCCATCAGCATCTTTATCTATCCCGTTACCGGCCACTGGATCTGGGGCGGCGGCTGGCTGTCCGAACTGGGCTTCCATGACTTTGCCGGTTCAACGGCCGTCCATATGGTCGGCGGCGTATGCGCCTTCGTCGGAGCGAAGATCGTCGGACCGCGTCTCGGAAAATACAACAGCGACGGGACGCCTAACGCCATCCCCGGGCACAACATTCCGCTCGGTGCCCTCGGGGTATTCATCCTTTGGTTCTGCTGGTTTGGATTCAACTGCGGTTCCACTACAGCGGCATCGCTGAATCTCGGCGACATCGCCATAACAACGAATCTGGCGGCTGCAGCTTCCACATTTGTCACGCTTCTTTTCACCTGGGCCCGCTACGGAAAACCCGACGTATCCATGACTCTAAACGGTGCTCTGGCCGGTCTCGTCGCCATCACCGCCGGCTGCGACGTCGTAACCCCGTACGAAGCGGTCATAATCGGTGTGATCGCCGGCTTTATCGTTGTATTTGCCATCGAATTCATTGACAAGGTGGTCCGCGTTGATGATCCGGTCGGTGCGGTCGGCGTCCATGGCTGCTGCGGTCTCGTCGGCACGCTCCTTACCGGCATATTTGGCGAGGGCTGTACGTTTATCGCACAGCTCATCGGAGTCGCATCCGTTCTTGTATACACGGCGGTACTGGCCTTTATCATCTTCACCGCAATCAAACTCACCATCGGTTTGCGGGTAACCGATCAGGAACAGCTGGATGGACTGGATATGCATGAACACGGCATGACCGCATACTCCGGCTTCCGGATTGATAAGTAAACACACGCTTTCCCTCATATTATCCTATTCATCATACCCCCGCCAGCAGAATACTGCTGACGGGGGTATGACTGTTCATCGGAAGACTGGGATACTCCTTATAAATACCCCTCCATCTCCTCTTCCATATTCTTTAAATATTCTGCATATTCCCGGAATTCCCGGGCCGCCTTCGCTTCCGTATTCCGGCTTCCCTTATAACAGATGCGGTGCTCCATACTCGCCCACAAGTCCATGGACATGGTTCGAAGCTGAATCTCCACAGGATAATACTCCATGCCGTCCGTGTGATAGACGGGGACGCCAAACACGATGTGATAGCTTCTGTAGCCGTTGGGCTTGGGATGGCTGATATAGTCACACTCCTTGATCACAACGATATCGGTCTGTTTCTTGAGCAGAGACACCACTGCATAAATATCACGTACAAAGTAGCAGATCACGCGTATTCCTGAAATATCGGTCAGACAGTCCCTGGCTGACTCTACATCGCATTCGCAGCCTCTGCGCGCCAGCTTCTGTTCAATGCTTTCCTTCTTTTTAATTCTGTCCTGCACATGGTGAATGGGATAATTCTGGTATTTGCGCCGGTAATCGTCATTTAATACTTCGACGCGGACGCGTATGTTCTTCAGCGCATCCTCATAAGGCTGGATAAACACAACATACTCCTCTTCCGTCATATGCCACCTCCCGGATTTTTTAAAACCAACCATACTGATGTTCAGTATACCTCTTTTTTGTGTCCATCCCATGTCCAAATTCTAAAAAAAGCGTTGTGGTTTCTGAACTTTTTCTGATCAGAATCACAACGCTTTCTTCTATAATAAATAAAATCGTTCCTGTCATCAATTACTGCTCTGTCGTCTCTTCCGTTTTGGCATCTTCCTCTTTTACCAGCCCTGCAGTCTTCGAATTCTCTTCCTCGTCAGCAAAAATCGGTCTCATCTCACCGTCTTCCCGTTCTTCCTTCGGCATGTACTTCTGAAGGATCGGAGATAATATATAGGAGTTAATAAACGCCAGAAGCGGAAATCCAAAGAGAACGCCGAACATCATGATCTGCGGAATCATCATCATCGCCACTACCACGGCCACATCAATTGCGATGATGGCGATCGTCTGGAATAAATGACGGATGGACATGAAAAACGCATTGAAAAAGGTTCTCTTAATGGTGTTATAAAATCTGGACTGAAGCGGGAATATATAAGTCATAATCGCCAGATATATAATGGACATCGCAAGAAAAATCGTCACCATGACAGTCTTAAACTGCTGCGACAGGTTGAAGCCGCCTCTTGTAAAGAACAGCATGTCAAACCCCAGAATAAGTCCTACGGCCAGCAGGATCAGCCAGATAATGGTCGCCTGCTTAAAGTTCTCCTTAAAGGATTTGAAAAAGGACCGGATCGTATACCCGTCATCATTCCTTGCAAGCTTTAACGTTACGTAATAGACCGCGGTCGTCGACGCTCCGATTGTAAATATGGGAATACTGCATACAAACCACAGAACATTCAGTATGATCAGATCTCCAAACTTCCCGATAAAACGCCAGACGGGATTATCATAATTAAAAAAACCAGACAGCATAAGTCGTACCCCTTCTCTTTCCTTAGTAGCATTACAGAGTATTATAACGAATCCTGTCCCAAAAAGCAAATGTTCTTCTTTATTTCATGAAAATTTCACAATTATTATGCCGGTGTTGTGGTATAATGTGGTATACAATGAGCTTTGGTTCGGGTCTTTTACCGGCCGCTCAACCGGTACCGGTGGTATCCGGACTGACTAATTCACGAAAGAGGTTTGACTATCCATGACACCTTATGAAAATGTTACCTTTAAAGAACGGCTGCATGAGGAAGCCGCCAAGCTGAAAGAGATGTCTTTCAAAGACAAATTCTGGTATATCTGGGAATATTACAAATTTCCTATCATCGGGGTTATCATCGCGGTATTTCTGGTGGGTTCCATCGGAAGCGCCATGTACAACAACCGGTTTGACACCGCACTGAGCTGCGCGGTCTTAAACAGCCGCTACGACAGCGATGCTTTGACTGTTGACCAGTATTTCAATGAAGGCTTCCGCGCCTTTATCGGTCTTGATGAAAATACGAAGATTGATGTGGATTACTCCATGTCACCTACCTTTGATGAATCAGCCATGAACGAATACTCTTATGCCGAATTGGCTAAGCTCACCGCCATGATCTCCAGCAAGGGGTTAGACGTCATGATCGGCCGACCGGATGTCATTGATCATTACGGAGAGATGGATGGATTTCTCAATCTGGAAGAAGCCCTTCCTCCGGATTTATACGAACAGGTAAAGGATTACCTCTATCCGGTCACCAATGCAGAGACCGGCCAGGAATCGTTCTGCGGCCTCCGGCTGGAAGATACCTCCTTTGGAGAAAAGACAGGCCTGATTCTGGATAATCCGGTTCTCACCGTTATGAGTAATTCGCCTCATACAGATACAGCAATCCAGCTGATCCGTTATATCTTTGAGCAGTAAGACGGAAACCAAGCGATTCGGCCAGACGGATGGACGCCGTATTCTCTTCCTCTATGACCGCACAGATACATCTGGCCAGACGGCCGGTACCGTAATTTAATATTTCCCTGCAGGCCTCTTTGGCATAACCGGACCGCCTCCAGGGTGAAAAGATGTGATACCCCAGTTCCAGCGGGGTATCTTCTTTTTTTAGCGCCGGCAGAATTTCTGCCTGGAAAGTCCCCGTTTCGAAAACCTTTGCATCATCAAATTTCCAGTCCGGCTGAAAGAGCCCGGCCTTTCCGATCACGGCTTTACTCTTTTTTTCTTCCAGGGCCCAGATTCCGTATTCAAAGAACCGGTACTGGCTGTCGATATATGCGGCCAGTTTCTCACTGCTGCAAAAAATATCATCACCGGGTCCCGCTTCCCCCGCCGCCATGTGCGCGGCGTCTTCCACCGTAAACTCCCGGATGATAAGCCGCTTTGTCTCTGCGATCAGCCATGGAAGATGAAACCGTCTTCTCACTACCCGCTCCAGGAACTCTTCATCGACATCTTCCATACATTCCACGACATAGTCCGCCGGAGAAAGGCTCTGACCGCTTCTGGTTTTATCCCATAAACCAAGGATGGCCCCGCCTGCCGCATACGCGGCCGACAGGACCTCCTGTTCGCTGGATATGGTGACTGGATACGGAGTACCGCCGATCAACACGGTTCGTCTCTCTGTCATACAATTATCCTCTGTCTCTTTCTATTACACACTCTGTAATCAGCACTTCTCCGGTTCCGGATACTCTGTGCCGAAAGTCTCCACCGTCATGGATTTGATTTTCTGCTCTTTCATCGGGCGGTCGTTATAATCGGTGCGTACATCGGCGATCTTATTCACGACATCCATTCCCTCAATAATCTTGCCAAAGGCCGCATAGGCGCCATCCAGATGCGGGGAAACCTTATGCATGATAAAGAACTGGGAACCTGCGGAGTTGGGGCTCATCGCTCTGGCCATGGACAATACACCCTCTGTATGCTTAAACGCGTTGGAAAATCCGTTCTGGCTGAATTCCCCCTTAATGGAGTATCCCGGGCCTCCCATTCCGTTTCCGTCCGGACAGCCGCCCTGAATCATGAAGCCGTTAATGACTCTGTGGAAAATCAGTCCGTCATAAAAACCTTTTTTTACCAGACTGATAAAATTATTTACTGTGTTCGGAGCAATTTCAGGATAAAGTTCGGCTTTCATGACATCGTCGTTTTCCATGGTTATTGTTACAACCGGATTCTTCATATGATTAATTCTTCCTTTCTCTGTACCATTCACTCTGTATTCTGTACAATCTGAAAGTATTTTACCAAATCTGTCCTGACATTTCAAGACGGAAGACAGTAAATCGGAGTTTTTCGGCTTTCGTTCATATTTTGTTTAAATTTCATTCAAAAACCTTTTACATAAATAACATGGTTTCTTCATGATTCATGGATATACTTTAATTGTAAACAAATAAATAGCTTATAAGATTTTTTTCATAATACTCGAGCTGATAATTTATTATCAGCTCTCCTCCCTTTTTCAAACAAATATATAAAAAGAGCCTCTCCGCAGCGGAGAGGTTCTTTTCGGCTTCCAGCCTGTCAGGTTTTTTCAGTCCGTATCTCTTCTCCTTTTCCCCTCGGAAAAGTCACTTCCTTCATTAAAAAGATCAGAGCCGCAATATTAGGCAGCGCCATGAGACCGTTCCAGATATCGGACAGCTCCCATACCGTTTCCAGCCTGGCCACACAGCCTAAAAATACTGCCCCCAGATAGAGGAATGTATACGCCCTGCCCCGCAGAATCCGGGACAGAAGCAGGCAGCGGTTGTGCTCCTTCAGCCGTTCGGCCAGATAGGCCGATGCCTGCCGTCCCAGATAATACCAGGCGATAATCGTTGCAAATGCGAACAGCATCATCGCCGCTGACACGAGATACTCCCCCACACCGCCAAGCCGTTTGGAAAAACAGTAGGCTGTGAGTGCCGCTCCTTCATATCCGGAGCCCGCCGCATCGCCGCCGGTCATACAGAGGATTACCAGGGCAGTCATCGTACAGATCAGAATGGTGTCGAAAAACACCTCAAACATGGCCCACATGCCCTGCTGCTCCGGCGTCGTCTCCTCAGCCGCTCCATGCAGAACCGCCATGCTGCCCAGTCCCGCCTCGTTGGAAAATACGCCTCTGGACATCCCGTACTGAAGGCTTCTTGAGATTCCGTATCCCGCAGCGCCGGAAACAGCCGCCCCCGGCTTCAGCGCATCGCGGAAAATTGCGGCAAAAACGGCGGGGATCTGATCGTAGCATGACATGATAACCACCATGGAAAAAAGCATGTAAATCCCTGCAGATATGGGAACCAGCCGTTCGGATACCATGGCAATCCGCCCGATTCCGCCAAAAATAACGAGAAATACAGTTCCCGTCAGAATCACCCCCACTACCTCCGGCCGGCTACCAAATGTATAACGGAAGGTTTCCGCAATGGAATTGGACTGCACCATGCTGCCCATTCCCAGAGACACCATGACACAGAGGAAGCTGTACACCATCCCCAGCCACGGCATATGCATTCCGCGTTCCAGGTACACCATGGGACCGCAGACCCATTTTCCCTTCTTATCCCGATAGCGGTAGCGGATTCCGAGCATGGTTTCCGCATAGCCTGTCATCATTCCGATGGCGGCGGACACCCACATCCAGAAGATCGCTCCCGGACCTCCGGCAGTGAGCGCCGTTGCCACTCCTACGATGTTTCCTGTCCCGATGGTAGCAGCCAGAGCCGTACAGGCCGTCTGGAATTTTGTCACGGCGCCGTCCTCTTCCAGCTCCTCCTCCCGTATGCTTCCGATGGTCATTTTCCACCAGTACGGCAGCCTCCGGATCTGGAAGAACCCGGACTTCACCGTGTAAATAATGCCAATCCCCAGAAACAGGACCAGCAGCCATGGCCCCCAGACAAGCTCATGAATTCTATGTATCATCGATGCCGCTCCAAATTGCTTTTATTAAGACTTATTCGGAGAGACAACGTTCTATGCATGGTACAGGCTGTTGAGTACCTCATGGTTGGTCCCGTAAAAAATATCATCCCGGCCGCTCATCATCTGACAGAATTTCTCAAATTCCCCCCAGGTATCGTGGTAATCAAATTCGTAGCTGTGCCCCCAGATATAGTAAATCTGCGGTTTATCCGGCTGCAGCTTTAAAAATGCTTCTCCCATCTCAGCCATCCGGTCAAACTCGATGTGATAAACAGACGGCTGGAACCGGAGAAGGTCCTGCTGCAGATCGAAATGATAGCAGGATGTGATAGTCCTGGCATACTTCATGGCCGTGTGCTTCCGTATGACTTCTGCCACCCGCTCATCGTTGTTGACACCGCCTCCGGGATAGGCCATGCCCATAACCGGCCTGCCAGTGAGGCGCTCCAGATTGATCCGGTCCTCCTCCACCTGGCGGATAATCTCCGGTTCTTCCAGTTCCGTCAAATGAGGATGGGTCAGCGTATGCACGGCAACCTCGTGATTCCGATAGAGCTCCGCAGCCTCCTCCGGCCGGATCTTATTGTGATCCACCCACATATTCTCCCTCCACAGCGTTCCCGGCTTTCCGAGCAGTTCTGAATTGATGTTAAATGTCGCCTTTAGTCCGTAACGGTCAAACAGTTCCACCAGCCGCCGGTCCTGTGTCACCCCGTCGTCGTAGCTGAAGGTCAGCGCCTTCATTTTTCCATGAAACATGGATTCTCTCCCCCTTTTCTTCTTTCAGTTCTGCAGCTTCCTGCCCTGTTCGCAAACAGACCGGCTGCGTTCAAAGGTTATATTACCACAATCCTGCAGAGCGGGCATCTGTTTTCCGTGATTTCTTCCGCTGCCCGGCATCTCCATACCTCAGGACCGTATAGATCCGCAGGCTATTCCTTAAAATAAATAAGGAATAAAATTTCCATTAAAAATCACACTATATATTACACCATGAGAGGCGGGATGTGGTATAATGTGCGTATAGGGCCGTCGGCCGGCGCATCTGCATTCCGGCGGTACTGCCCGGGATTGTCAGTTTGGCCGGATTTATTCATCCATGCTCTCTGACTGTTCCCCAAAATACTCCATCAAGAGGTGATTACATGCCCGGATTTACCACCCATTATCTTCTAGGCGTCAAAGCATACAATGATCTTCCAAATAACCAGCTAAGACGGATTATCTCCAAATACCGCTGGCTCTATCAGTTAGGCCTGCAGGGCCCCGATATGTTTTTCTACAACATTCCGATCCTGCGCCACCGCGATTATCGAAACGTAGGCTCCTATATGCATGAGAACCATGTCAGCACCTTCTTTTCCGTATGTTTAAACCACATGGCCACCATCGAGTCGAAACAGCAGCGGGAGCAGGCCATCTCCTACTTAAGCGGTTATTTCTGCCATTATATTGCCGATTCCATCTGCCATCCTTACGTGTACGGCCGGATTGAGTACGACATCAAGAATTCAGGAAACTACTACCACGGTCTTCATGCCACGCTGGAGAATGACATAGACGCTCTTCTTCTTATGAAATATAAAAAGAAGAAGCCGTCCCAGTTTAACCAGGCGGCGACCATCTGCTTAAACGGGCTGGAGACGCAGTTTATCTCCGGTTTTCTCGCCTCCTGCATCAACGAAGCCTACTATCCGATCAACTACCGGAATAATTTTCGCGTGACGCCCCGGATGGTGTCCCGCTCCATTCTTGCCATGCGCATCGGCTGCCGTACCCTGGCCGATCCCAGAAGCCGCAAGAGGAACAGCATTGCGGTGGTGGAAAATCTCTTTCTCAAGAATCCCATCGCCTCTAAGAAGCTGGTCACGGACATACCGCCGGATCCGGTAAAAGCCATGAACCTGGATCATGAGACCTGGTGTAATCCATGGGATAAGCGTCTGGCTTCCCAGGCATCGTTTCCGGACCTTTTCCACCAGTCCATGCGCAAATGCAGCGATGTATTTTACTTATTTAATGAAGAGCTGATATCAGCCACTCCGCTCTCTCATCAGGACCATGGAACGCTGTTGAAGGAACTGGGCAACTACTCTTACCACAGCGGCCTGGCAGTATCCTAGGATGGGAAAAGGTGCAGACGCGAATGAAAATTTCGCTGCTGCACCTTTTTGCTGCATGATATCTACATGATAAATTGACTGATTCCCGGTTCTGATTCATACCACACGGTATCAGGAATTATTCCTGGCCTTCCTCCGCGCCGTCGTCTTCCATATCACCGTCCATGTCTTCCCCCATCTCATCTTCCGCTGATGTCGGTTCCATGACCTTCGCGCCCTCTGCCGGCACAATGGCCTCATTAGACCCTGCTGGAATCGTCATATTCACCAGCCATACAGACTTGTCTGTCATCATGCCGTCAGGCATTACGATGAGATTCAGCGTATAGTCCTGAAAGAACCCGCCATAGGAATCTTCTGTGGATGTCTCGATGGAAAAGTCCTGAACAGCCGCCTCGTCATTGATCGTTCTCACAACGGCGTTTGCAAAGTCCACCGCTTCCTCCGTGGTCGCTCCCGCGTTCATCATCAGCGTTAAATCGATCGTCTTCTTATCCGGGTCCACGCTGTAATTGATGCTTACCGCCTTCGGATAATCCTCATTATTCAGATACTGTTCATCCAGATCGTCTCCGATCTGTCCCCAATCCAGTACAATCCCCTCCTGGGTTTCAAATACCGGCTCCGCTGGTCCTCCTGTAACAATATTGCTCTTGGTACAGCCAGCCAGCAGCATCGCCGCAATTCCGCATATAATTAACACTTTTTTCTTCATGGTCAAATTCCGTCCTCCTTTTTTCTGCACGAGGCTATTATATCGGATGGCGCTTCATTTTTGTAGTGGTTTTGGAAAAAAGTCAGAAAATCTTCACAATTAATTCTTGCATTTTCTGGATAACCATGGTATCATGTTCAATATCATTTTTGTTTTTACTTTTTTGAACATTTAGGAGGTACTATCATGGACCAGGACGAGAAAAAATACCTGATTAAGAAATTAGACTGGGTTACGACCATAATCCCATTTGTCTGTATTATCATACTATGCCTTTTATTTATGGTGTTCCCTCAGAAATCAACCGACATGCTGTCACAGGTCCGTTTCTTCCTTGGCAATGAGTTCGGAAGCTACTATCTGCTGATTGGCCTCGGCGTCTTTCTCTGTTCCCTCTATATGGCATTTTCCAGATACGGAAAGATCCGGCTGGGAAATTTAGAAAAACCGCAGTATTCCAATTTTAAATGGGGAACCATGATGTTTACAGCGGGACTTGCGGCTGACATTCTCTTCTACTCCCTCTGCGAGTGGGTGCTTTATGCCAACGAACCTCACATCGCGGATATGGGGGCCTTTCAGGATTGGGCTTCCACCTATCCCCTCTTCCACTGGGGACCGATTCCCTGGAGTTTTTACATGGTGCTGGCCGTGGCCTTCGGTTTTATGCTCCATGTAAAGAAGCGCACGAAACAGAAGTATTCCGAAGCCTGCCGCCCGGTTCTTGGTAAACACGTAGACGGAATCGGAGGAAAAATCATCGATCTGATCGCCGTATTTGCACTTCTGGCAGGAACGGCTACCACATTTTCCCTGGCTACTCCGCTGCTCTCCATGGCGATCAGCCGTGTGACCGGTATCCCGGAGTCCAATATGCTGACAATCGCCATTCTTGTCATCATCTGCGTCATCTACACCATCACCGTGTATTTCGGTATGAAGGGTATTGCCAAGCTGGCCGCCTCCTGTACCTGGCTCTTCTTCGGCCTGCTGCTCTACGTGCTGATCGGCGGCGGAGAGGCCCGTTATACCATCGAGACCGGAATCACGGCTGTCGGCAATATGGTGCAGAATTTTATCGGCATGTCCACATGGACCGATGCGCTGCGCACCTCCTCGTTCCCGCAGAACTGGACCATCTTCTACTGGGCCTACTGGATGGTGTGGTGTGTGGCCACGCCATTCTTCATCGGAACCATCAGCAAGGGACGCACCATCCGGCAGACCGTTCTCGGAGGCTACTTCTTTGGACTGTCCGGAACCTTTACTTCCTTTATCATCCTCGGCAATTACAGCCTGGCGCTGCAGACCAAGGGACATCTGGACGTCATGGGGATCTATGCCTCAACCGGAGATTTGTATCAGACCATTATGGCTGTCTTTGAGACACTTCCACTGGCAAAACTTGGCCTTATCCTTCTGGCTGTAACCATGATCGCCTTTTACGCGACGTCCTTCGATGCACTGACTATGGTGGCTTCTTCCTATTCCTATAAGGAACTGCCGCCCGACGCCCAGCCTGACAAGCACGTGAAGCTGTTCTGGGCCATCCTGCTGATGCTCTTTCCCATCGCGCTCATTTTCTCGGAGAACTCGATGGCGAATCTGCAGACCGTATCCATCATTGCGGCATTCCCCATCGGGATCATCATACTGCTGATACTCTTCAGTTTCTTTAAAGATGCAAAAGAATATCTGGACCACAGCGAAGGCGGTGAACCTGACGAAAATAAAAAGAAACCTGAAAAGACCAGGGCGAATTAATCGTCCTGGTCCAGATCGTTGAACAAATCGGAATCAAAGAACTCGCGGATGGTCATTCCAAAGCCATCGGCGATTTTTTTGATATTGCAGATTCCGGGGTTCTTGCTCTTTCCATTCATAATACTCTTAAAGGTTGATGGCGGCATCCCTGCCTGAAAGGTCAGAGAATATCCCGTCAGACGCTTCTGTCTGCATAACTGTTCAATCCTTTTACTGGTTGCTTCGCATATCGTCATGACCGAATCCCTCCTTTTTTCTTTAGTGTATCTAAAAAAATTGTAGAATTCGGTCGATATAATGTCCGATTGGAAATATTTTCCAGCGCAGTATACGCTCAGTAGACATTAAGTAATCAGTCCATGATTTTTATTTTCATACTGGAGTGAGAGGGCACCTGCTTCTCTTCCGGCGGCAGGGTCATGTAATCGCCGTAAATCCAGGTCAGAACCTCATGCCAGCCCTTTGGCGCCATGAGCTTTGTATCCTCAAACGGCAGATCTACCGTTTCCTCACACCACTCCTTCTGAAGCGTCACATATAAGTAATCCGGCTGGTAATTGCTGTAGTAGCGCAGAGGGCTCTTACCTTTTCTGTCCTTCACCGCCGCCATATGCTGAAGCTTTCGAATAACGCTCATGGGAATCAGCCTGCCAACAGTGGAAAGGAGCCACACGCAGATTCTTCCCATCGCACCATACTTTCCAAAGTCCAGCTTATAGCGGTGACCCATAGCCAGTCCGTAAAGCACTGTGTGCAGAAACAGCGTCCAGGTGGAAGCAATCTTGTTGTCCGGAAGCTCGTCAATCGTAAATAAATCCACCCAAAGGTGATTCAGCCTGCCTCCGTAATACTGCATCTCTTCCGTATCCTCATGCATCTGGCTCTTCTCATAGATAATCCTGGCCGTGAAATCGAAAAATGCCTTCCCGCCCCGTAGGTCCTTTGGCTCCACCAGCGTCATGCCTTCAGGCAGTTCTCTTTTTACCACCTTTAAAAATGCATCGTAGTTCGGCCTCGTGAATGCCACATCCGCATCGTCATCCCACGGGATAAAGCCCTTGTGGCGCACGGCCCCCAGAAGGGTTCCCGCATCCAGAACATACTTTATCCTGTATTTCCGGCAAATCCGGTCAATTTCCTTTAAAATAGCCAGGTTCGCCTCATGGACCTTTGTAAGATCGTAATTCTCCATTTGGTTTCCTTCTCCCCATGCCAGGAACGTCTTAAGCGAATCCCCACGTCCGGGCTTCTTTCGTCTAGCTGTTTTTCTTTACTGCTTCTATAATCGCTGCGGCCATATAATCAGTCATTTCATCTGTCATGCCCGGGTATACTCCGATCCAGAACGTATCCGCCATGATCCGGTCGGTGTTCTTTAACTCTCCCACAATCCGGTATCCGGACTTTGCCGCACGCATTTCATCAAAACACGGATGCTTAGTTAAATTGCCTGCAAACAGCATTCTGGTCTGCACGCCCCGTGATTCCACGTACTGCACAATTCCGTTCCTGTCTACGCCCTCCCGGCAGGTAATCAGGAAACCGAACCAGCTGGGTTTTGAATTCGGACACGGCTCCGGCAGGATCAGCTGTCCCTCCACCTCTGAAAGCGCGGCGCGAAGCCTGTCAAAGTTATGGCGGCGGCGTTCCACGAAGGACGGGAACTTCTTAAGCTGTGCACAGCCGATGGCCGCCTGCATGTCGGTTGCCTTTAAGTTATATCCAAAATGGGAATACACGTATTTGTGATCGTATCCCAGCGGAAGCTCACCAAACTGTCTGTCAAAGCGGTGACCGCACATGTTGTCCCTTCCCGATGGGCAGACGCAGTCCCTGCCCCAGTCGCGGAAGGACCGGATAATCTTGTTCAGCATCGGATTATTCGTATAAACAGCCCCGCCCTCTCCCATCGTCATATGGTGAGGCGGATAGAAGCTGGAGGTACCGATATCGCCGATGGTACCGGACAGCCGCTCCTCGCCGTCAATGGTATATCTGGTTCCCAAAGCGTCGCAGTTGTCCTCCACCAGCCACAGATTATGGCGGTCACAGAATGCTTTTACGGCCGCCAGATCGAAGGGGTTGCCCAGCGTATGAGCAATCATCACGGCTTTTGTCTTCTCCGAATACGCCTCCTCCAGCATCGTCACATCGATATTGTACTGCGGTATCGTCACGTCCACGAATACCGGCACCGCGCCGTACTGGATAAGCGGTGTCACTGTGGTAGGAAAACCGGCAGCTACGGTGATCACCTCATCGCCGCGTTTCACCCGCCGTTCGCCGAGAAGCGGGGACGTCAGCGTCATAAAGGCAACGAGATTCGCGGAGGAACCCGAATTTACCAGGGAACAGTATTTCACGCCCAGATATCCGGCCAGTTCCTTTTCAAATTCATCCGTATACCGGCCGGAAGTCAGCCAGAATTCCAGGGAACTGTCTACCAGATTCACCATCTCACTGCTGTCATATACACGGGACGCATAGGGGATCCTGTCTCCCTCTTTGAACGGCTTCTTTTGATTGTGATAGGTATCGCAGTAAGCTTCTACCATATCCAGGATCTGCTTTTTCGCTTCCTGCTCTGTCTTATTTTCAAACATTGTATCATTCCTCTCTGTATAGAATCAAGAGTCCGTTGAGCCGGACTCCCACGCCGGAGCGCGTTTCTTTCCTGTTATGAAAAAAATTCTTTTATCTGTCTGTCCATCACAGCCAGCATGTCTTCGCCGGCCAGATAAGCCTTTGTCCATTCCACCGTTTTTTCCACGGCCTCCTTCACGCTATAGCGCGGTCTCCAGCCAAAGGTTTTCTTAATTTTGGAACAGTCCAGCTTCAGGAAATTTGCCTCATGAGGGCCTCCGTCATACCGGTTCACCCAGGTGATGCCGCCGCCCCAGAAATCGGTGAAGAGATCCGCCAGTTCACCTGTCGTCACACAGTCCCTGTCGTCCGGGCCCACATTATAGTATCCCTGATAGTTCAAATCTTCATACTGTTTCATGGCGATGGCCATATAAATCGCCAGCGGTTCCAGCACCAGCTGGTATGGCCGTGTAGAATAAGGATTTCTGACCACGATCTCTCTGCCGGCCGTCGCCGCCCGGATGCAGTCGGGAATAATCCTGTCATTGGCAAAATCACCGCCGCCGATTACATTGCCCGCTCTGGATGTGGATACAGCCGTATGGCCGTCCGCAAAAAAGGACTTCGCATAGCTGTGCGTCACCAGTTCGGAACACGATTTGCTGTTGGAGTAAGGATCAAATCCGTCTAAGGGATCGCACTCCCGGTAGCCGTATTCCCACTCCCTGTTTTCATATACCTTGTCTGTAGTCACATTTAAAAATGACTTCACACACGGATTCCTCCGGATACACTCCAGCACGTGGACCGTACCCATCACGTTAGTCTCATACGTATAGACCGGGTCTTTATAGGAATCCCGCACGATGGGCTGTGCCGCCAAATGAAATACCAGTTCCGGCTGTGTACGTTCAAACACCTCCATCAGATGAGGCAGGTCCCGGATATCTCCAATCACCGATTCCATCGTATCCTCAATTCCGGCGACGCAAAACAGGCTGGGGTCTGTCGGCGGCTCTAAAGAGTATCCCGTTACAACAGCACCGGCGTTCGTAAGCATACGCGTGAGCCAGGCTCCTTTAAATCCGGTATGGCCCGTTACCAGTACTTTTTTTCCTTTATAAAATGCGCAGAATTCCTGCTGCATTTCCTTTGTCCATTCTTTCATATCAATTCTCCTGCCTCAGTATTCCTTCTTCCTTTTCCGGCATCAGTTTTCCCAGATCTTCCACGGTGCCGCTCCTGTCTGCCATAAGGCCTCCAGTTTCTGCATCTCGCGCTGCGTATCCATGCACTGCCAGAATCCGGTGTGATGGAAGCTCATCAGCTGCCCTTCTGCGGCCAGACGCTGCAGCGGTTCTTTCTCAAATACGGTGGTATCATCCTCCAGATACGAGAAGATCTCCGGATTCAGAACCATAAAACCGCCGTTGATGAGGCTGGCATCCTTCTCATCCTTCTCACGGAAGGAACGGACCGCGTTGTCGTCGCTGATGTCCAGAACCCCCTTCATCTGTGCGATGTTCACCGTCGTCATGGTGGCTGTCTTTCCATGCTCCTTGTGGAACTTCACAAGAGCATTCAAATCCACGGTACACACGCCGTCGCCGTACGTCATCATAAACGGCTCATCGCCGATATACGGCTGAATCCGTTTGATTCTTCCGCCAGTCATCGTATTCAGGCCTGTATCTACCAGTGTCACCTTCCATGGCTCAGAATAGTTATTATGAACTTCCATCTTATTATTGGCAAGATCAAAGGTCACATCCGATGTGTGAAGGAAATAGTCCGCAAAAAATTCCTTCACCACATACTGTTTATATCCGAGGCATATCACAAAATCATGAAAACCGAATTCGGAATAATATTTCATAATATGCCATAAAATCGGCCTGCCTCCGATCTCGATCATGGGCTTCGGCTTTAAATGACTCTCTTCACTGATTCTGGTTCCTAATCCACCGGCCAGCAGTACAACTTTCATCTGTCTATCCTCCAATTTCTTTTTATCATGACTGTTTCGAACCTTTTCTGCAGCTGACAGCCGTACGGCTGTGCAGCTGCAATTTATTCATATTCCTCATATGCTTTTCGGTAAAAATGCATGAGAAACTTCACAACGGGCTTCGGCCATATCTTCGCAAACATCTCCGCTTCCTCCCGCGCCCGGCTGTTGTCTCTGATGCAGGCCTTTGTCGTGGCCTCCTCGTGGACCCGGTAATACATGACCGGCCGTTCGATGCAGATGAAGCGGCCGTCTCTTCCTGCCAGTTTCCACAGCGTGTCCCAGTCCAGTGCAAAGTGATACGGCGAGTCAAAAAGCGGCTCCCCCAAAAGTTCCTTGTTGTACGTACACGCCGGACAGCAGATGGAATTTCCGAACAGCAGCGCGCTTCTCTTGACGGCCCGCAAGTGGCTGAGTGAGCGCAGCCGCAGCGGCAGCCGCAGGAATCGTTTGACAAATTCTACTTTCTCAAATTTAACAAGCGTATCCCCCTTCACCACCGTATACCCGCCTGTAAACAGCGTCATATCGGGATATCGTTTCCAAGACTCCAGAAGCAGCTTCCCATAATCCTTCTGGTACAGATCGTCCTGATGCGCAATCGTCACGAGACTGGAATCTGCCATATGGTAGGCAAAGTTCCAGTCATCCATAATACTGCTCTTTCCTTCGCGCACATGAACGGGAATGCCGTACTTGTCCGCCATATCCATAATATAGGGGCTGGGTGTGGAAGTACAGAGAATAATATCCGACGGCACGCTCTGCCCCTTCAGGGAACGGATGCACGCCTCTAAATATGGAGAATCGCGGTATGCGCAGACTGCAAATGTATGTGGCTTCATGATATTTTACTCTTTCTATGCGTGGTTTCTTACCTCACTAAGTGTTCCTAGTATACCATAAACCGCCTCAAACAATCTACCCTATTCATTATTTTGAAAGAATTTCTGGTGTTCCATCCGGCCAGAGCCTGTTTCGTCCATCACATTCTCATGGGCCGCCGCCCCCATTGTTTTCCGGTTCCTTTTCGGTTTCAAAGCGCTTCCCTCGCCAAAAGCCGGATGGCAGCTGTCTCGTTCCGAGGTGAGCACCGTCATATCCTCGGGAATGGGCCACCGGATTCCAACGGTTTCATCATTCCACGGAATGCCGCTTTCATCCTCCGGGTGGTAATGCTCGGACAGCTTATAAGAAAAAACAGCAGTATCCGATAGCACCAGAAAGCCATGTGCAAAGCCTTCCGGTACATACAGCATGTTCTTCTTTTCTGCGGAAAGTACGGTGCCGAACCACTGGCCATACGTCCTGGAGCCTTCTCTGATATCAACCACTGCATCAAACACCTCCCCGCACACGACACAGACCAGTTTTCCCTGCTGATAGTTTTTTTGAAAATGCATCCCTCTGAGCGTCCCTTTCGCAGACATGGATAAATTGTCCTGCACAAATACCATGTCCAACCCCGCCTCCCGGAAGCTGCCGGCATGGTATGCCTCAAAGTTATATCCTCTCTCATCTGCAAACACCTGCGGCTCAACGAGATAAAGTCCTTCTATATTCCCGCACTGCTCAAACCTAAAACCACCCATTCCTTTTCCTCCTGATTTTTACTTAGCCGGGCTTATACTCAGCTAACCATTTACTCTGCTAACCGGAGTATACAGGGTGACGTCGGGTCACAGTCAAGTTTATTCATTGACGAATATCTCTTTTTAGTATAAGCTATGGAAAGGAATCTTATTATCAGAATTTACCAATAAAGGAGCATGTACCAATGAGCATTCGACTGATTGCCTCCGACATGGATGGCACCCTTCTTGACCCATATACAAATATTTCTCAGGCCAATATCGACGCGATTCACCGCCTGTCCGACTATGGCGTGGAATTTTTAATCTGCAGCGGCCGCGACCTTCACGATGCTAAGGGAATGATAGAGAGCTGCGGCATTTCCTGCGGTTATATCTGTTTGAGCGGAGCCGTCATTTATGACCAGAATGGGACGCAGATGGCTAATCTTCCTTTGAACAGCCAGAATTTAAAAGATATCAGCCACGTTTTCGGAGAGTTTGGGGCCCCCATGGATATTCTGACTTCCCGGGGCCGCTACTCCACTGCCGATCCCGAAAAAAAGCTTCTGGAGTTTTACGGTTTTTTAAATGGCCGCGCCCCATTTCAGGGAGAAATACCCGATGAGATCCAGGCTGCTGCCAGGGAGCGTATGGACAGCATGACCTTCATCCGGGATTTAAGCGAAATTCCTGCCCCCACAGACATCTACAAAATCTGTGGAAATGACTTGGACTGTGATCTGGTAATTCGCATGAAACAAGCGTTTGGGGACTATCCGGACTTAGCGGCGGCTTCCTCATTTCCCAATAATATCGAACTGACCAACACTGCAGCTCAGAAAGGCAGCGCATTGAAGAACTATGCTGCCGCGAAAGGCATTTCCCTGGAGGACGTCATGGTACTCGGTGACAGCGACAACGACATCTCCATGTTTACACCGGAATTCGGCTGGACCGTAGCCATGGCTAATTCCATGGACTGTATCCGCGAACGGGCAAAATACATTACGAAGTCCAATGCGGAGGACGGCGTGGCATGGGCGATCCGAAAGTATGTGTTTAAGGAAGATTTATCCAGTCCCATCAACAATCACGACTGAATCTTTCCAACAAGTTGAAAAGTACGTATCCTTAAGGTTATAGGGAAAAAGTGACATTTGACTCTGCCCCGGATCCTGCACTCGGCACCGATGAAACCGATGTTTATCCAGCTAAATATACGGTACCAGCGCCTGAGAAATATCATACTTCCGAGATTTTATCCGCAACCATAAAGCAGTTGTATTATGTCAACAAAAAGGAGCAGATTCTTATACTTTAGAGATCTATAATTATGGGAATCCTACCGAAATTCACAACACCTCAATAACTGAAGGCGCTTTACATAAGGGGGATCAAAGATGAATCATAATAAAAACCGTTCAATGATTTTTTATGCAGCTGTAAACATGGCTGCAGCTGCATTAACTGTTTTCACCGATATCACGTTTCGAGTCTGTAAACAGTTTACGTTTACTGCTATGCCATTGTATGTTTTATCTATAGCTGTCCCAATAGCAGTTTCCATCCTGCTATATATAAAAATATTAATGCAGCGCAAAATGCCGGTCTGGTATAGCAGACTTATCAACGCTATCGTTATTATTCTCTTTATAATCGTGGTCCCTGCTTTTTATCATCCGTTGTCATGGACATGGTTTGTCAGTACCTATATTTTAACTGCAATTGTCTTTTATTTACAATTGTGTTCCTTCACGTATGACATTTTTTTCAGGAAAAATAACTCTTAGCCTTAGCTGTTAAGCCTTTCATAAGGATCTGGAACGGGCCGGCAGTCAGCCGGCCCTTCTTCAATCTGTAGATGTTAAAGTTCCTTTATGATCTTCACATCGGATTTGATTGTATTCAGGACCGTTTCCATGTTAATAAAACTGTCCATCTTTTTGGATACGTCTGCGATATTCGCTGCAATGGCAGTAATACCGTCTGCAATCGTATCATCCTGAATGATTTCAACCCTTCTGAGCTGCTTCCCCATGTATTCTAAGTCCTCCATCATCTGAACCTGTCTCTGCGTCATTTTTCTCATCTCGTCATAGAGAACACTTAACTTTTCCTCTGTTCCCAGCTTGTCGAAACATACTTTATCACTCATTTTAGGAACTCCTTTCTCGCGGTACGTTTGATTTAAACGCACTTCTTTCGAAATTTTCCTATAATGGCACTTATGTTTATCAATGATTAAAAAATAAACCGAAATCTTCGGGAAATTCCAAATATACATGAATCGGAATGAATCAGAGCTGATGAAAATGGCACCTATAAGAATATACGCTTCTTATAAGTGCCATTATAGGAACTAACGGTATTGAAATATGAATCCATTATACTATAGATATCGTTGAATCGCAAATAGATTTCCAGCAGCGCTCCACAGCATTGATATTTATTAGAGTTCCGCCTCCGCCCCCCGGTTAAATTCAGCCAGCCGGTTCACTGCAGCGCTCAATGCCTGCTGCATTCCCTCCGTCCTTCTGACTCCCGGCTCATACCAGATGTTTTTCACATTCAGCTGCTGCTCCTTCCGATCGTACGACGCTTCGATTCTGCCGATCAGACGGTCGCCATATAATACAGGCAGTACATAATGGCCGTATTTCCGTTTCTCCGCCGGGGTATAAATCTCCCATTTATAATCGAAATCAAAGATCATACGAATCAAATTTCTATCCCACAGCAGATTATCAAGCGGGGCCAGAAACTCACACCTTTTTTTCCAGTTTTTCCCCGATCCGCACTCATCTGCCAGCTCCCGGTCTTCACTTGCCATATAGAAAGGTTCCGTAATCCCTTCTATCAAAACAGGAACGATGACATTTTCTTTCAATAGGCTTTCAAAAGCAGACCGGCGTCCTGCAGCATTTAAGTTTAAAATGTTCAGCCAGGCATCCGACGGTCGATTCCATAAAAGGCCGACGGAACGGATTCTCCGCAGAACATGCCATTTCTGATGTTCCCGTTCATCCGGCAGCGGATCTTTTTGCATTAAAAGCTCCTCCGGGACACAGCGGCTGATCAGATCGTAATATTTTACCGTCCCCTTCTTGTGATGAACCGCCAGGTCACCGGTAAAATATAAATGCTCCAGCGCCGCCCTGGACAGCTTTGTATCACTCCAGTACCAGTGTACCTTTCCCGGCATGTCTAAGTCAGCGGAACAGACCGCTCCCCGCTCTGCGATAATCCCTTTCACCTGTTCACTTACCGTCTCGATATCGGCATGGCTCCGCTCCCACTGCCGGTGCTGTTCCCGATAGCATTCAAAATAAGGCCAGTCTTCCGTGGCAAAAATGGAAAGGTTCTTATCGAAGTAATCAATCAGCTGCCTGTCCTGATACAGAAGTTCATGAAGCATCTGCTTCGTAAAGCCCTTTACCCGGGACAACAGCACCAGCTCCGGACTCCTCCCGCATACGTTAACCGGATCGAATTGGATGCAGCCCACCTGTTTTACAAACTCCAGGATTCCCCGTTTTCCTTCAAACTGGTATCCGCCCAAAAGGCCATGTCTCCGCAGCAAGAAACGTCTTGCCTGCTCTCTGGTTAATTTAACTGTCTCCATTCTGCCTCCCTGTCTGTCATCCTGGTACAGCACTGCATGAATAACGCAACAATTGAACAAGACTGTACTACTTCAGTCCAAGATATCCCTCAATCAACCGAAGTGTCTGCTCCAGCCCTTCCACGTGCGTCCGCTCCGTTCCATGTGACGCATGTACCCCCTGTCCAATCAGTGCGCCGCGGATATTGTGACCGCCGCGCAGAGCCGCTCCCACATCAGAGCCATAATGCGGGAAAATGTCCACGGCATACCCGATCTCCCGCTCCTTTGCAATCTCAATCAGACGGCTTGTCATCTTGTAATCATATGGTCCGGAAGAATCCAGCGCGCAGATGGATACCCGGTATTCATCCCCGGCCAGATCATCCCCCAGCGCTCCCATGTCTACCGCGATAAATTCCTCGATATCTTCCGGAATCCAGCTTGCGCCGAAGCCAACTTCCTCATAATTGCTGATTACAATCTTAAGTGTGTGCTCCGGCTTTACACCGGATTCCCCCAACTCCTTTAAAACTCCCATCAGCACAGCCACGGAAGCCTTATCATCGAGATGGCGTGACTTGATAAATCCGTTTTCTGTATAGACAAACATCGGATCAAAGCTGATATAATCACCGGCGGAGATATCCAGCGCTTTGACATCGTCTTCACTTCTCACTCTCTCATCCAGGCGAACTTCCATGTTCTTCGGTTTTCTCTCCAGGGTTTTTGCATCATCATACGTATGAACAGACGGTTCCTTCGTCAGAATCGTACCGGTATACACTTTGCCTGTTCTGGTATGCACTTTACAGTACATTCCCTCAATGCTTTCCATCATAAATCCGCCCACCGGAACGATGCGCAGCATCCCCTCAGAGCTGATGGAACGAACCATAGCCCCCAGCGTATCCACATGGGCGGAAAGCCCCAGAACCGCCTCCGTATTTCCCGGCACCTCGATGATGAGACCGCCTTTCCTGCTGTAATGGGACCGGAAACCAAAACCGGCCGCTTCCTTTTCCACCAGAGCCATCACTTCATCCGTAAAGCCGCTGGGGCTCGGAGTATTTACCAGTTTTTCCAAAAAAGAGACCACATAATTCATTGTATCTGTTTTATCACACGTCATCTTAACTATCCTCGCTCTTCTCACATTTTTATTCACACAGCCAGCTGCTACAGCTTTACCCCAGATTGAATTTTCGATCCCCTGTACGGCAGGGCTGGCGTCCTGATACTGCATGATCCTGCATTACTTCTCACATTGTAGCAAATTCAAATGGCGGTTGCAACCGTTAAAGAAGTATGTTAGAATCAAAAAGGCTGACAGAGAAATTCCATTTCCCGTCAGCCTTTCTACACAACGATTTGTCAGCACTATGCCCTGTTATTCTTCATCATCTGTAAAGTTCTTCGTCTCTCCCACAATATAAATCGGCCTGTCCTTTAATTCCGCAAACAGAATCGCAATATAATTCCCGATAATACCGACTATAAGGAAGAGAATCGCAAACATGAAGCAGATCAGCACAATCGTGGTCGCATAACCACTGGGCGTTCCAACCTCTGCCCAGCTCCAGATTGTATATATCATCATAATAATTCCCAGAACACCCGCGAAACCTCCGGCATAGATTCCCAGCTTCAGAGGCAGATTAGAAAAGCACATGATCGTATTCATGGAGAATGTAATCAGCTTCTTAATACTGTACTTGCTTTCCCCTGCCACCCGGGTTCTGGCCTCGTATTCGATGGTTGTCCGCTTAAATCCGATATTCTGCACATAGCCCCGGAGAAACCGGACTTTTTCACGGTAATTCGTCTTGAGCACCTTTGCCGCCTTCTTCGAGACCGCAAAGAAATCAGATGCATTGGGTTCGAATTTCACATCGGAGAGAATATTTATCAGACGGTAAAACGCGGCTCCGGCAAAGTTCTTAAACCAGCCCGCGGACTCATTTTTCGTGCGGACCATGTTGATGACATCATACCCCTCATCCAGTTTTGCTATAATTCCAGGCAGGCATTCCGGCGGATGCTGAAGATCCGCGTCCATGCAGACGATACCGTCACCGCTGCTGTAGTCCATCCCCGCAATCATGGCGGCTTCATGGCCGAAATTACGGGAAAAATCCACCACCTTCACCTTCTCATCCCCAGCTGCCAGTTCCTTTAAGATCCCGATGCTGCCATCCTGGCTTCCGTCATTGACGAAAATAAGTTCGTAATCCCAGCTTAAGCTTTTCAGCACCTTCGCCGTCTCCGCATAAAACTGGCGCAGCGCCAGCTCCTCATTATAGCAGGATACGACGACCGATAATTTTTTCTCCACAGTTTATACTCCTTTAAATCAGTGTGTTTGCCGCCATGCACCCAGATCAGTGATTGGCTCATATTCAAGTTCCACTTCGGACGGAAGATCGTAATACTCATCCATCCAGTATATCATATACTTAAAATTTTCATCGTAAACCATCTCGCAGCTGCACAAACGATCCGGATTCTGATAAAGCGTTAATTTCTTTATCTCCTCCCCGCCATCACGGATTCGTGCCGCCGCATCCCTGATCACTCCATCGTTGTACATAAGCACTTCATAGTTGATGCTGTAGCCCCGGTAAATATTCTTCAGGTTTGGAATACTGACAGCCGCCACTATAATAAGTCCGGCAATCCCCCATACGGCACTTTTCCGTTCCAGCAGAATCAGACAGAATAAGTACCCGAACAGCGTGTAAGACAGATAGATAAACGGAAGCAGCACCCGCTGGGGAAGCTCCGGCACCACCACGAGGCAGGCCAGCGTCAGAATCGCTGATAAGAATATCATTCCCATCAAAATCTGGTTTCTGTCATACAGAATACGGATTACCTGCACCGCCGTCACAAGGAGATAGAGAAACAGGACCCATATCATCACCTGGGAATGACCGCCCGGCCCCAGGACATGGCGGTTCAACTTTAGAAACAGGTACACGGTGACCGCCGCTGAGAAGGCCAGATACCCGATATTCAAGACAGTATATTTCATACGCTTCCATATCATATAGGCTCCCAGGCACATCAGAGCCATCAACAGCACTGCCAGATAATTCTGATTATCAGAAGAAAAAAACAGATTCATTAAATTTCTTAAGTTGGTCAGCACCTTCTGAACAAACGGCAGATTGGAAAACTCGCTGTTGTTGTCCATACGCATCTTAACCGCCGGTGATGTCAGGATCGGGAGCGCTCCGGCCACAGCCGCCACCAGCGTTCCGAAATCGTAAGCGCGGACACGGTACTTCTTCAAAGTCTTCCAGGCAATCACCATACAGATATAACCGATCACAGCCACCAGCCACTCTTCCTGAGAAAACGCGGCAAAGAACGCCAGCACGATGCAGGCCGCCTTTTTCCAGGTCTTTGGTTCTTCCCCGATTGTCTCATAATAAAGAACTGCCAGGACCAGAAATGTGACTGCAGGTACTACATACAGAAAGCTGGCCGCATACCAGTACGTTCCCAGACGCTGAATCAGAATTCCAATGGTCCCGTAGAGCAGGCAGATAAAAGCCGCCAGAAATACCGGGCGCCAGCCCGCAGGCTTACTGTGGCGCATGACCACGTAATGGACCAGAACCAGAATCGCCAGAACGCTGGTTGCCATAAAGGCCTGGACCGCAGCCAGTCCGCCTGTCATATTTAAAAAGCTGAACAGGAATAAGTAAAACAGCCTTCCATTCGAATAGAAGTAATGTTTCCCCATAAATGAAAGCAGCTGGGATAACGTATAGTTGGAACCAATCACATCCGGCACCGTATTCCCATAGCTGAGCGATAAGTATCCGAAGTCATCATAATACACGAATACTTTGCCGAACTGCATGATCAGAAACACGTAAAACGCCAGAAATACCAGTCCGATTCCTATTTTAACTTCTTTCTTCATTTCCAACTCCAACCTTTCCGCCTAATCCACATTCTTCTTTATATAACATTTGTCAAATTCTGTCAATGCCGCCCGACTGGTTTCCGTATATTCTCCATCGATATCCACCCGCGCCAGCATATTCCCTTCCTCATAACAGATGGGAATCAGCTTGCCATATTCAATGAGCGTGCGAACGAGGCTGTAACACCGCTGCTCCTCCTCCATGTATCCGGCTTCTGTGTAAACGTAATCCGTCTTCGCATAGTCCATAAACTCCACGAAATTATCCATGGTTTTCACCAGAACCACATTTCCCCAGGAACCGGTAATATCATCGTACGACTGGGCATTGCAGGGGAATCCCAGTACTCCGGGATGATCTCCCACCGCGATCAGACGGTTTTCGGGGTCTTCCGCCAGAATATCCCAGATCTGTCCGTTTCCTTTTTCAACCATTTCCTGGTGCTTCGCCTCCTGATGGTCGTAATACCCGTGATGCTTCCAGGATACCGGTGAAAATCCCACAACCCAGCTCCAGTTTGTCAGGGAGGACACCACAGCGCAGAAACACATCACAGGAACCAGAATACCGCATAGCCCGTTTCTAACCGCCTTGTCCGAGATCCGGACTACGAGCCGCATCACATAAAGCGCAGCCAGGACGTAAAGCAGCATAAAGTAATTCCCATCCACCTGGACCAGCATATAGAGACTGACTACGCAGACGATCAGAAAGGGAATAAACACCACGTTCAGCCAGGACGAAAGCAGCCTCTCCCTGTCATTTTCCACATTTTTTCTGTAAAACAAACTGAATATCCACAAAAGCAGCACAATAAAGAGCAGAAATCCACCCCAGGCAAGAATCACATGGTCCATATCCACGCCCAGAGGCCGGAGCAGGAATCCGAACGCCCGCCTGATAAAATTCACAAGCTGTTCGCCAAAAGGCAGCTCCGCTCCGCTGTTCGGAATTTTATTGACATTGAAGGGATATTTCATCTCCAGTCCCAGCTTCGTAAGAATGGAGGAGAACACCGAGGTCACCGGCAGTCCTGTGATCATTACAGTTCTGGCCCAGATTCCTGCAAGCGCCAGAAGTGATAACAGAAAAAGCCCCAGCGCGCCCGTCTGTCCCACATTCCCTTTTCCACCTGCCTGTCCCGCTTTTCCTTTCCCGCCTCCCGACGGAAGCAGGCGTTTCCACACCAGAAACAGCAGGCTCATACCAAGGATGGCTGTGGAAAATACGAGAGCCGTCGGCTTCAGTGTCCATGTCAGAAAGAAAGAGGCGAATCCGTATGCCAGATATCTCCACTCCCTTCTGCCCTCCTTCAAATACTTAAGAAGATAAAAAATCATGATTTCCTGGAAGAGAAGCGTAGCAATATCTGTCTTGGTGGTAATCGCCATATTCATGATTCCCGGCACACCGGCTAAAAGAGCAGCAAACACGGTCGAGTGGCCTTTTCCCATATAGAAACGGGCAGCCTGGTAAGCCATAAAGATGACGCCCGCCGTCAGCCACAGATTAAAAGCAAGCAGGAAGCTGTATGAGGGCAGATTGGCAAGGGGAAGCGTCATCACTTCCCAGCCCTTTGAATACGTATAGACGATTCCGATCGTCCCCATATTTTCATAAATCCCATTCCCGTTATCAAGCACATACCGGGATCGGACGCCATACCAGAGACTGTCAAAATCGAGAGCAATATTCATACGCCCGGCCTGAATGCAGAACATGGTCACGATAAACGCAATACAGAGCGCCGTCAGCCAGGGACTGTTTTCCCTCTTTTGCCCGGCCTTCCGGCTGCACCATGCCGACAAACCTCTATCTTCTTTCCCACGCCGCATACACAGCCGGAGAATCAGAAGGATACCGCTGGCTATGACAAAAATCTGTAAATCTCCGATAGCGCCGATTCCCACAGCCGACATCAGACAGAAGATCAGAATTACAAGAAGAGAGCCGCCCAGAAAATAAACAGCAGTTCCATCGGACTCCTTCAGCTTTAAAATATCTCTGCAAAAAAATTCTCCCAACAGAATCAGGTAGATCAGGTAGATGCCTGCCGTCACCACCGGAAGAAACACCATATGCCCCCAGAAAAAGACGGACAGAACTAAAATGGTCCCGGCCGCCTTTAAAATCCGGCTTCTTATAAGTCCATACAGGATAGCAAAAACACAGAAGAGAGCAATCACTTCTGCCATCATATTGTAATATTCTTTCTGCTGCCTGTGCCAGGACAGGATTCCTTTTACGAACACCTGGTCCGCGGAATATGCAATCGCGCCCAAAGCACATACCCACAGAAGCAAAACCAGCCCTCTGCTCTGCAAAGAGCCGCCTGACTTCCTTCCGCGGGGAGATTTATGAGTCCGTTCCATCCGTTTCACCACCTCAGTAACATGTTTATTTCCGGTCCCGAAAGACACCCCAGCCGTTGTCCTTTAATATGGTCAGCGCGTCCCGGATCTGGCCGCCGCTTTCCGGACGGGTTGTCCGGTATTCAAACTCCGCTCTCAATTCGTCATCCGTCATCTCTTCAAAGTCCAGTGCCATCTGTGCCCGTTTTTCGAAGGTTTCTTTCCGATCCGGCGCCTTCTTCAGTTCATGGTACGTCGTATACACATTACCGGCCAGAAACAGCAGGCAGAAGACGACGGCCACAGCAGAGAACCGACGGTATTTTTCCCGCGCTTTTTTGTTCGTCACCATTTCATTGCGGCACAGTGCAAAGGTCAGGATAATGCCAAATATGCCTACCTGAAACTGCAGGGCGTATCTGGAGCTGGCGCCATAGTCATCAACCAGAAAAATCCACCGTGACAGGAATATCAGAACATGGTTCAGTCCCCCCGATACAATCAGTATAAGCGGCACCATTGACTTTTCATACAGACGGTACCGGAAATTCAAATACAGTGCATATAAGTAAGCCGCTATCACAAGAAGTCCCAGAACTGCAAACGGGACGATATTTCCCTTAAATGCGGCAATGGCCTCCTCGATTCCAACGACCATGGATGAAAAAGAAATCAGAATAAAACGGACAAAAAATCCCGGGGTCTGAGTAAGCTGAGTGAACAGCCCCACCTCGGCCGCAGCCGCATGGTCCTCCACCGTAAGCGAATTGCTCCACATGTAAAGCAGAAGCGCCGCTAATGTACACAGCGCATAGAGAAGGTAAGTCCTCTCAAACCGTTTCGTTTTTCTGTAATCCAGAATCGTCATAAATCCATAGGCCATCATGACTGCCACAGAATAGATGGCACAGTACGGACCGGCCGTCAGGATTGTGATGGCAAATGGAAGGATTACCAGAAGCTTTCTGTCTCCCGGCCTTTCATCCCCCGTCCACAGCCTGTCCATGACGAGATAGTGGTAATAGAATCCGGCGAAGGCCAGAAAATGCGCCCAGCCGCTTCCATTGATCAGCATCTCCCATTTATTCAGACTGAACATCAGCGCCATCAGGATGACGAACCAGACGGTCCTTACCTTCCTTAACTGACAGTATTTTCCCAGAATAAAGCCTGACAGGCCCAGCGCCAGAACACCGAGCACCCGGTCAAACATGGTATTAAATCCGAAAAATTCCACATTGATGATGCGGGCCAGGTAATTTACCGGAATCCTTGTAAGTACGTCCGGCACAAAGAATTTTGCCGGATTCCACACATCCGGAAGATAACTGTTTACCAGCCTGATATAGTCTGAATAGATCACATCGGAAGCCGCAATGTGGATATACCACATACAGAACAGGATTCCGGCCAGCGGAAGAATGGATAAATAGTATCTGCGTTTCATAGAGTTCCTTTCCAGTTATTAGTCTGCCGTAAAGTTCACAATCATGGAGAATCGCTTCTCCCCTCTTTGCTCTCCCGCATCCTTTAAATAGAAATTATTATCAAACCGGAGACTGGCGATCTGATTAGGTTCCGCCTCAAGCTCCAGCTTCATGGTATTCTGATTGATGACCAGATCCCTGACCGGCTCTCCATTCAGAGAAATCGTGGAGATCTCTGACCCCGTCAACGCTCCCGGGTAATAAATCTCTAATTTGATCACACCACTGGATCCCGTCATAATCCGAACCTCTGCACTCTCGTCCATCCAGCCGTCCCGGTAATATCCGTAGACCGCCTCACACTTTAAATTACGGACAAAATCAGTGACATCCTGAAATGCGTTATGAGCCGGATCTTCTTTAAGTACCAGCATATTATTGGTGATCAGGCCGATATCATGGATCGAATCGATGAAATAAACTTCCGTTCCCTCCGCCTTCCTGTCACGGTCAAACTCCTTGAAGAAGGTTCTGGCCGTAAAATCACTCATCTGATATGAATTCCCTATAATATAGATCTTTCTGCCGAAGATATCATCTCCATATTTCTCATACGTCTCTTCCGCCAGCGAATTATACCGCTGCTGGTCAGCCCAGAAATAAAGGTTGTGATACTGTCCCCGGTAATAATTCTCCACCGGAGCCATGATTATGATGTAGACCAGAAAGAGCCCGCCGCAGAGAACTGCACTCTGGCGTCCCGCCTTTTTGTCGGCTGCCTTTCGCACTTCCCGTTTGATATCAACGACTTTGCCGTGTTCCGGCTTTGCCGTAATCAGCCCGTATAAACAGGCGGCCAGCAGATATGCGGCCGTCATGGATACATAGATCCATCTGGTCTCCACACGGATGGTAACGCTGGAAGCACCGATACAGAGGGCGATGAATACGAGAAACAGGCTGATATCGCGAAGTGCCTTCCGTCTGCCTTCCTTATCCCGGATCAACCGGATGACAGCCAGTATCACAAGCACCAGAAGTGCCAGATCTGCCGCTATGATCTGGACATGAATCCACGAAGGAGACTCTGCCCAGCTTGCGCCGCTTAAATGACCGGGTCCGGCATTCACGCCGAAGATATACAGAACCTGGTCAACCGCATAGCGCAGGGAAGTCATGATATTGAAGGTATCAGCGACATTCGTCCCCCCCGTGCCCGCCGGAGCCACACCACCGGTCGTCAGCACACGAATCGCCATAACCACTGCAAATACTCCGGCAGGAAGAAACCAGCCTGCCTTCTTTTTCCCTTTTTTATACAGAAGCGCCAGATAAATAAGAGGAAGCAGTGCCAGATAACGCTCATGGATAAAACACACAGCAAAATAAAGCACACACGACCGGATCAGATACTTCCTGCCGTCCCCCTTCTCATCGACGTAACGAAGCAGACAGTAGAGTATCCCAAGCGCAGCCCACAGGGCCAGACTCTCCATCAGCCCGTACACCTGTCCGATCTGGTAGTAGGACATTCTGGATAAGAGATATAGGAAGCCGCATCCAAGCCCCATCAGATAACTTCTCGACAACCGTTTTCCAAACCGGTATACCGAATAGGCGATACAGCCGTTTAAGATAATATTAACGGGTACAAACCAGCCGATGTGATTTCCAATTACAGCCAGCTCCAGCCATGCGGCCAGATAATACAGGAATCGGAACCGGGTGCTCCCCAGAGGGAAAATAAACTGCCCGAAGGTCTGCTCCCCGTAACAGGACCAGAGATAGAGGTCATCCATATAAAGCCCCTTTATTTCAATTCCTCTGTTTATGAAGAAGGCAAATGCCATAAGCAGTCCTGCGGCAATGATCTCGTCCTTCCATTTACCGATTCCATCCATAAAGTGCTTTTCTGTCATAGCTGTCTCCAATCTATCCCGTATTTAGAAAAAGCGTTCTTCCAGCATCAGGCACAGGGCGTGATAAACAGGAAGATGCAGCTCCTGAATCTTAAATGTCTCCGTCTCAGGCACGACAATCGCGGTATCGGCTTCTCTTTTAAGCGCTCCGCCGTCTTTTCCGGTCAGTCCAATGGTCTTCATGCCAAGAGCCTTCGCAACAGTCAGTGCATACATTACATTTTTTGCATTGCCTGAAGTAGAAATTCCCATCAGCACATCGCCCGGCTTTCCATATCCGTATGTCTGCTGGGCAAAGATCAGATCGCCGTCCACGTCATTTAAATAAGCGGTGGAGAGGCCCGCATGACCGGTTAATGCGATGGCAGGAAGGCCGCCCTGCAATTTACCAGCCAGCTCTGTTCCCCGTACCGCATCGACGCTTTTTAAGCTTTCAGCAAAGGAATCCGGTACCGCTCTCCGCTTGACAAAGCCCTTCATCAGTTCACCGACAATATGTTCCGAGTCGGCACAGCTTCCGCCGTTTCCGGCAATCAGCAGCTTTCCGCCCTGTGCATAGCAGCCCTCCAACAATTTGTAGGCACTTAGCACATCGTCTTTTACCACATCAAGTACCGGATACCGCTCCACCAGTTCCTCTAAATACTTCATAGGTTCCATCTTATCGTTCCTCCTCATAATGAGCTGCTCTGTTCTCCGATGATCCATTCCGCTGCAGACAGCAGATCCGGAGAGTAATGTTCGAACGCCTTCTTCTGCTCTTCCTCAGTCATCTCCGCCGCAGTCTCCGCGCCGTATCCGGTTCCCACGAGCACGGATTTTATCCCGTAATTATGGCCGGCTTCTACATCTAACAGCTTATCGCCGACCATATAAGAGTGTGTCTTATCCACCTGATAATACTGCTCCGCCATGAGAAACATTCCGGTCTCCGGCTTGCGGCAGTGACATGAAGTCTTATATTTTCCAATTCCGTGAACCGGGTGATGAGGGCAGTAGAAGAAGTGGTCGATGAAGGCGCCCTGCTCTTTTAGCCGTTCATTCATATACTCATGAAGCAGGATTACATCCTCTTCCTTATAATAGCCTCTTGCAACTCCGGCCTGATTCGTCACCACGACGACAGCGAATCCATTCTCCCGCAGGCGTCTGATCGCGTCTCCGACTCCGGGAAGAAACCTTAGATCTTCCGGCCTGTGCAAATACTCCACTTCTTCGTTAATGGTTCCATCCCGGTCTAAAAATATCACTCTGTCCATGCATCATCTTCCTGTAATCTGTATTATAATTTAAATGTGTAATCTCCGTTGGGCATATGGACTTTGACACTGTCGTAATTCCACCGTTCTTCATCCGTGACCCACGCCTGGGCACCCCGGAGTTCGAAATTCCAGTCCGTCAGCTGACCGCCCGCCGCCTCCAGCCTGGCTGCCACTTTATGGCGCACATTATAAGGACAGTATACCAGAAGATATCCGCCGCCTCCGGCACCCAACAGCTTTCCTCCGAGAGCGCCGGCCCTCAGCGCCTCATCATAAAGCTCGTTAATCTGTGGTGTAGTAATCTTACTGCTCATACGCTTCTTGCTCTGCCAGCCATAATCCAGGAGTTTGCCAAAGCTGTATAAATTTCCCTTTAAGAGCTCGTCCTTTAAAGCATAAGCCAGGGCCTTTACCTCGCACATGGCATCAAACGCGTCCTTCTTTTCGTAGTTCTTCACCTGATCCTTGATAATATTGGCAGACACGTGAATATTCCCCGTATAACACAGCAGTAAATTATACTGCAGTTCATGGATAATTTCTTTCTTAATGCGCAGCGGATTTACCACCACGTTATTGCGTCCATGGAACTCGATGAAATTAAACCCGCCAAAAGTAGCCGCATACTGATCCTGATAACCGCCGTCAATCTTTAGATCTTCCCGTTCCACCTGGTAGGCCAGATCAGCCAGGGCATACCCATCTAAGTAAACGCCTTTCCATTTTGCCATGGCGATTAAGAGCGCTACCATGACCGTGGAAGACGTTCCAAGCCCCGATCCCGGAGGCGCGTCACACTGCAGATAGACTTCGCACCCCTGTTTGATATCCATGGCCTTCAATGCGGCCGTTACGAGATCCAGGCGGCCGTCATACACATAGTTTTCCTTTGTATTGTATTTCACCGTCATATCAAAATCCAGGGAATGGACGATGATCTGGTCGTCATTCCTGGGAACGATGGAACAATACGCGTACTTATTGATCGTGCTTCCAATGATCGCACCGCCCTGTTCTACGCAGAACGGCGCCACATCTGTGCCTCCGCCCCCAAAACTGACCCGAAGCGGTGCTCTTCCTCTGATTATCATACAGTTACTGCCCCTTTCTCTACATCGTCAATGAAACGGTAATAGTCCTCCGGAACACCGATATCAATGAAATACCCGTCGTTCACGATTCCTCCCAGAGCCTTATCCCCGCTGGAAAGCCACTTCGGAATCATATCATGCTCCAGGGAAACCTTTCCCTCCGGGATCTCGTCCAGAAGGGCCCGTTTCATGTAATAGACCCCGCCGTTAATCGTCCCCGGACAGGCCTCTTCTGTCTTCTCATCAAACGCGGTCAGACGCTCTCCCTCCAGAACAGCCCGGCCATACCGCGACACATCAGGCACCTCCCGCAGCACAAGCGCCATATCCAGATTCTTTTCCCGGCTCATCTTCACCAGGCGGCCGTACGGAATCTGGTAGAAGGTATCCGCATTTAATACAAAAAAGCGGTCGTCCGTCACCAGGCGTCCTGCATTCTTAATGGCGCCCGCGGTACCTAACAGAGTTTCCTCGTAAGCATAGGAAACTCTGATTCCCAGACGCGCCCCGTCACCAAAATATTCTTCCACCATAGAGCCTTTATATCCAACAGCAAATATAATCTCCGTGATTCCATGGTTTTTTAACTCCAGCACCACATACTCCATAAATGGCTTATCCCCGATTAACGCCATGGGCTTTGGACGGTCAGCCACCACGGAACGAAGTCTGGTTCCCAGCCCGCCTGCCAGTAATACTGCCTGCATCGTCTGTTTTCCTCCTGTTATTTAAAAATATGCATAATAATCCATTTTGCATCACATTATACCATAGATTGCAGGGAACAATCCACCATCTTAAGGATTTTGAAATAAAAATGTTGAAAAAACAGATGCGTAAGATCGGCCAGTCCCCGGAAGATTCCTCAGTCGAGCCGATGAACCTTATTTCTGAATTCCCTTGGCGTACAGCCCTTGTTGATCTTGAAAGTCCGGTTAAAAGTAGAGAGATTCGTATACCCAGTACGCATGGCAATTTCGGTTATTGATATGTTCGGGTCGGCAAGCAGTATCTCTGCTTTTTTGATTCTCTCAGTTGTGAGAAATTCTAAAAAAGTCATATTCACATACTTTTTAAACGTGTGCGCAAAGTGATATTTGGAGAACCCTACATGCTTTGCCACAGTCTCCAGTTCGAGAGGCTCAGTACAGTTTCTGGCGATAAAAAAACAGGCTTCCGCTATCAGCTCCGTCGTTTTTGCATTGCAGGGATCCGCAGCAGCCTCCTTCATCTCACTGAAACAGCGATTTCCCAAATGTATAAATATTGATAATAAATCCGTATATAAAATCACTTCTTTAAATGGAAGATCAGAATAAAATACATCTCTCATATGCATAAAAATATCCTTCATCAAAAGTATCTGTTCTTCTGATTCGCAGGCGCGCATGATCTGCATCTGCGTAAGTCTGTATGACATGCAGCTGAATTCCTTCATATTCGTTATCAGTTCAAACGGGAACTGAACAATCAGCAGCTCTTTTTCGCATCCCTTTGATTTGATGGAATGGAGAACCCCGGGATAGCAGACTGCCACATCAAGCTTTTCCATCTGGTAGGTATCATATCCGAGTCCCAGCTCAAAACTCCCGTCAAAGCTTATCATAATTTCGACAAACGTATGCCAATGCAGCGGAAAATCCGTTGGAATGCCGGCATAAGAAATATTAACCATAAGTCCGTGATTAAAGCTCAAATTCTCATAATATTCACTAAGAATCATCTTCTTCTCCTTTGCATTATCATGTAATATTCACCACACCATACTCAAGCACAGCAATATATGACAGCACTTTGCGCAACATTTCAGTGGTTTTGCCCCGCAAAATACCGCATAATAAATAAAAAGAACAAGGGAACCGCACAATATTTACACTGTTTCAATGTTTCTATCCTTAATAGTAACATATCGCAGGGTATATTGTACACGAAAATGTTTACAGACAAAAAGGAGGACTATGATTATGGGGATTGTTGACGGAAAGACCATCTGTCAGGTGGCACTGGTAGTAAAAAACATTGAGGAAACTGCAAAGGCATATGCCGAACTCTTCGGCGTAGATGTTCCGGATGTATTTACGGTTCCGCCTGAGAGTGAGGCACACACAAAATTTAAAGGGCAGCCCACAAATACGAGAGCAAAACTGGCGGTATTTGATTTAGGACAGGTTGTACTGGAAATTACGGAACCAGACAGCGAGCCCAGCTCCTGGCGGGAATTCCTGGATAAAAATGGCGACGGCATCCATCACATCGCATTTATGACCAGAGACAGAGAACCGGTTGTCCAGTATTTTGAAGAGAACGGGATGCCGGTCCGCCATTATGGCGAATATACAGGCGGCAACTATACGGTATTTGACAGTAAAGAAAAATTCGGTACCTTTATCCAGGTGAAAGAAGACAAAAACTTATAAATCAGGGAGGAAAAATTATGAAGTTACGCAAAATCGCAGCCTTAGCACTCGCAGGAATAACAGCCGCAAACTTAGCGGCATGCAGTTCGGGTACAACACCGTCAGGCACAGAAGCAGCGAAAGCCACAGAAGCCACAAAGACAGAAGCTGCCGCTGAAACAACGGCCAGCGAAAATTCGGCAGCCGGTACTTTTGCCGGAATCGAAAAAGAGGAGACGGACCTTACCGGTGAACTCGTCTACTGGTCAGCATTTACAGGCGGTTCCGGTGAATGGGATCAGAGCCGGGTTGACTTATTCAATGAAATGTATGCGGATAACGGTATCCATGTCACCCGCCAGCAGATTGAAGGCGCCGGTATCAAAAATGGGGCTCTCATGTCGGCAGTGGCCTCCGGGACCAACGCTCCTGACTTAATTATTTCCGACTCGCCGATCGATGTATACTCTTTTGCGGTTGAAGGCGCCTTTATGGCAGTAGATGACCTTCTCCCAAAAGTAGGCATTGATCCCGACAGTTTCTTTGATGGTCTTGATGACCTCATTAAGGTAGATGGAAAGACGTACCTGGTACCGCAGGATGCAAACGTACATCTTCTGTACTATAACAAAAAACTGGCAAGAGAGGCTGATCTTGATCCGGAAGCACCTCCGACAACGCTGGAAGAACTTGACGCCTGGGCTGATGCTCTCTCCATACCGGATGATAAAGGCGGATTCAAACAACTTGGTCTGATTCCATGGATTGGCGACGGCGGTGATACCAGCGGCGATGCTTTCCACATTCCGTTCGTATTCGGCACAAACGTATACGATCCTGCAACCAATAAGCTTAACCTTACAGAAGATAAGATGATTCAATACTTTGAATGGATAAAAGGATATTCCGAGAAATATGCACCCACGATTCAGGAATGGGGCACCTCGGCCGGAGGCGTATTCGATCCTTCGTGTCCTTTCTATACGGAAAAAGTAGCCATGTATTTCTGCGGCAACTGGATGGCCAATGCCATCAAACTGACAGTCGGTGATGCTATTGAGTGGGGCGTAACAGCGGTTCCTGCACCTGATTACGGTCGTGCAAAAGCAACTACCTTAGGTGCTAACCCGTTTGCAATCATCGAAGGTTCTGAGAATGCAGAACTTGCGGCATTCTTTATCAAATTCTGTATCAGCCCTGCGATTCAGGAAGACAACTTTGCACAGTGGAGATCCATTCCCTGTTCAGATGCTGCTTTTGACGGCGTCAGCCTCACAAAGAACGGCGATGCAATGTATGCTCTGGAGCGTGAGATCGCCAACAATCCGGAAAACGGAGTTCCTGCCATGTGTTCCGTTTCAACAGAACTTGCCGACCAGTTCCAGAAAGCGCGCCAGGAAATAGTATTTAACGGTGCTGACATTACTTCTACCCTGCAGGCACTTCAGGAGAGAATGCAGGCCACACTTGACAGTGCAAATTAACAGACGCGCAGATTGAACAGCTGCGCAGATGATAAGCGGCAGGCGGTGAATAACCGCCCTGCCGCAGAAGTAAGGAGTGTAAAAATGGAAAAAAAAACAGGTATTTCCGTTAAAACAAGAAAATACGACAGCATTGAATACTCTCCCGGCGTAATCGTAAGAAAAATTGTAATGTACGCGATACTGATCCTCATCTCAGTTGCTTTTATCGCTCCAATTGCCTTTATGTTCTTCGGCGCTTTCAAAACGACCATGGAACTGGCCAGAGTACCGTTTAAATGGCTTCCGGACAGTTTCAGTTTAGCCAATTTTAAAGCAGTTTTCGAAAAAATACCGTTTTTTTTGTATTTAAACAATACTTTAATCATTGTATTTTTTAATATGATCGGCTCTCTTATTTCTAACAGTCTGGTGGCCTACGGATTTTCCCGCATTAAGTGGCCCGGACGGGATAAGGTATTTATACTGGTCATTATCACCATGATTCTGCCTTTTCAGATCACCATGGTTCCCCTGTACCTCATGTTTAACAAGTGGGGCTGGATCGGTACGTTCTTACCGCTTACCGTCACCTGCTTTTTCGGCTCCCCATTCTATATTTTCCTGATCAGGCAGTTTTTAATCGGGATACCGAATGAACTGTCCGCATCCGCAAAAATAGACGGCGCCGGAGAATTCAGGATATTCTGGCAGCTTACCCTTCCACTTGCCAAGCCCGTACTCGCAACAGTTGCCGTTTTTGCATTTATGAAGAGCTGGAATGACTACATTGGTCCTCTGATCTTTCTCTCGGATCAAAAACTTTACACACTGTCACTTGCCGCTTCCATGTTAAAATCTAATCTTGATCCGCAGTGGACGGTACTTCTGGCGTTGGGATCCATGCTCGTTATGCCTGTGCTGATACTATTTTTTGTACTGCAGAAGTATTTTATTCAGGGCGTGACCATGTCCGGCATAAAAGGTTAAGGAGGGGCACATGGACTATAGAAAAAAAGACATTCGCAATGCATTACTTTTCATATCGCCATGGATTATCGGCTTTTTAGTATTTACACTTTATCCTATTTTGAGTTCGCTTTATTATTCATTTTGTGAATATAAAGTAATTAAAGCACCTGTTTTTATCGGTTTTAAGAATTATATTGATCTCTTTAAGGATAAGAGTTACTTAGCAGCACTTGGCAATACCGTTTATATGTTGATTTTCGGTGTTCCAGTTACCACAATTGTCGCAGTAGCGGTATCCATTCTTTTAAACAATAAACACCTGCATCACGCAGGAATTTTCAGAGTTGTATTCTTTATACCTACACTTGTCCCGACAATCGTAGCCTGTTTTTTATGGATATGGATGTTTCAGTCAGGTGGTATTGTTAACACAGTACTTGGATATTTCGGCATATCGGGACCGGCGTGGCTGTCAAACAGTACATGGGCGAAGCCGGCTTTTATCTTTTACATGATATGGACGATAGGAAATGCCGTCATCATTTATCTTGCGGGCTTACAGGATATTGATCCGAGTCTTTATGAAGCCGCTGAAATTGATGGGGCGGGTTTTATAAGCCAGACAATATCTGTCACCATACCGCTTTTGCGTTCCACGATTCTTTATAATACGGTGACATTGATCATAGGCGTGTTCCAGTGGTTTGCCGAACCACTCATCATCACAGAAGGCGGCCCCGGCAATGCAACGCTGTTCTACTCACTATATTTATATCAGAACGCCTTCCGCTTCTTTAAGATGGGCTATGCCTGTGCGATGGGCTGGATACTGCTTTTGATATCACTCGCAATTATTCTTGTACTGTTTAAAGTATTCAAATTTGGAGAATCAGATAACTGAAAGGCGGTGTAATATGGCAACAGGACTTATAACAGGAGCGGATATGGGATTAGGGTTTGAGCTTACAAAGCTGGGACTTTTAAGAGGCAATACCATGATCGCCATCGTGCTCCATGCATCCGGAGAAAACATAACCGGTCTAAAATCCCAATACGGCGATAAGCTGACAATCATAGCTGCGGATATCACAGACGAGGCCTCGATCCGTGATGCTGCGGACAGAATTTCAGATAAATTCAAGCAGATTGATTTTATCGTAAATAATGCAGGTGTGCTGTTCGGTTCAAAATACGACAAAATTGATGAGATTGTTGACCTTGATGTTGCAAAATTCAGGAAAACTTTAGACGTCAATGTAACGGGCATGGCGATTGTTCTTAAGTATTTCATGCCTTACCTCTACAAGTCTTCCTGCCCGGTCATCATTAATATAACTTCCGAGGCTGCTTATCTTGGTTCCGGCGGTTATAACTATCTGTCGTATTCAGTCTCAAAATACGCGGCGAACATGTATACACAGAAAATCCGCAACTATCTGCATGATGAACGCCCCGAACTCGGCGTGAGAATCTTTATGATGCATCCGGGCAGAATGCAGACGGTTATGGGAGCGGAGAACGCACAGATCCCTTCATCAGAATCCGCAGAAGGCATCTATAAGGTGATAGAAGGGGAGACAGACCCGAAACTGGAAATACCGTTTATCAACTATAAAGGGGAAGCCATGCCGCACTGACCGCGGAAAAGGAAGATTATGAGAACTTATAAAATAGGCATCATCGGGTGCGGCAGCATAAGCAATACCTACATTCCCGATATACAGAACATTTATCACGATCTCGAAATACACGCAGTCGCGGACGCAGATCTTAATCGCGCCGGGGAAACTGCAAAGAGATTCGGTATTAAACATGCATACCGGACAGAAGAGCTGCTGGCCGATGACGAAATTGAGATAGCAGTCAATTTAACACCGCCGCGATTTCATCAGCAGATCAATCTCTCCGTACTTTCGGCAGGCAAACACTTATTTACGGAAAAGCCATTTGCCATGAACCTGCCCGAAGCCGATGAACTGATTACGCTTGCCGGCGAAAAGGGAGTGATGATAGGCAGCGCTCCGGATACGTTTCTGTCATCCGGTCTGCAGAGCATGAACAAATATATTCGCGACGGCATCATCGGAAAACCGCTCTATGTCACAGCCAATATGATGTCATACGGCGTGGAGATGTGGCATCCCTGCCCAGCCCCTTTCTATGAGGCAGGAGGAGGTCCGCTTTACGATATGGCGGGCTATTACCTTTCGGCCATCGTCTCTATGCTGGGCCCGGTTGACTCTGTATCGGGCTTCTGCGGCAAAGGGTTTGACAGACGTTTAATTCTCAATAAAGCACAGTTTGGGACGTATCTTGACGTCGAAATTCCAACGCACTACAGTGCGGTGCTGAATCTTAAATCAGGTGTTATTGTGAGTATGAACATGAGTTTCGATATCTGGCGGTCTGGTCTTCCGAAATTTGAAATCTATGGAACCGACGGCACAATAAGCTACCCCGATCCGAACTTCGGCGGAGGAGTCCCCTCCGTTTACCGCAAAGAGCAGGTGCTCGACACGGTTTTTCAGGAAAACGAAGAATACCGGCAGCGTGAAGCAAAGATGTATGAGCTGCCTGAACTCTATCACAGAGTCAGCAATTATTCCCGCGGGCTCGGCGTACTCGACCTGGCATATGCGATTGAACATAAACAGCCGAACAGAGCCAGTGCGGAGCTGGCAAGACATATTACAGAAGTCATAGATGGAATCATAACGGCTGCAAATGAGCACTGCGTCTGTAAGATGGCTACCAGCTGTGAGATACCAAAACCGATAGAGCCCGGTCTTTTCGTGGGAGAGCTGTAGGAAAATTTTCAGAAACCCTGGCACTTAAAAGGAATCAATGAAACATATTATAAAAATTAAAGGAGAACCAATCATGAGTGGAGTAGTAGGAACAAATTTAGTTGCACAGGTAGGATTTATTGTAAAGGATATTGAGGCTGCAAAAGAAAAATGGGCGCAGTTCTTAGGGGTAGAAGTACCTCCGACTCAGCCGGTTGGCGATTATGCCGTAACCGGGACAGTCTACAAAGGCCAGCCGGCTCCCGAAGCGAGCTGCCTCATGGCATTCTTCGATGTAGGACCGGGGCTCCAGCTTGAACTGATTCAGCCTAACGAAGCGCCGTCCACATGGAGAAATTATCTGAATGAAAAAGGAGAAGGCATCCATCACGTGGCCTTTCAGGTAAAGGATTCGAAAGAGGCAATCGCCCGGTGCGAGGCGTTCGGTTTAAGTCTGGAACAGCATGGTGTATACGGGGATGGATCCGGCGAATATAACTATATGAACGGCGAAAAAGACTTAAAATGTATTGTAGAACTTCTCGAAAGCTATAAAAAGTAATCAGGAGGAGGCCGGATCAGATGATACGAATAGGCTTATCAGCAGCACTGGAACACGCCACACCTCTGGAATGGGCACAGAGAAATGCCTCTGCCGGCTGCAGGTGTGTAAATTTTCCAATCAATTACAGACAGGGGGAAGACCTCGTCCAAAGCTATGTAAAAGCCGCCGGAGATCACGATCTGCTGATTGCAGAAGTCGGGGTGTGGCGAAACCCGGTATCCCCATTCGAAGACGTAAGAACGGATGCCATAGAATACGCTGTGGGACAGCTTCGGCTGGCCGATTCCATTTGTGCAAACTGTGCCGTCAACGTAGCGGGCTCAATGGGGGAACGCTGGGATGGGGCTTATAAAGATAATTTCACAAAAGAGACCTGGAAAAAAACAGTAAAAAGCATTCAGACCATCATCGACGAGGCGGCTCCGAAACACACTTACTATACCATAGAGCCGATGCCGTGGATGTACCCGATCAGTCCTGATGAGTATCTGCATCTCATTGAAGACGTCGGAAGAGACCGTTTTGCCGTTCATATGGATATCTTCAACTGGATCACCACGCCTTACCGGTACTTCTTCAACGAGGAATTCATGGAGGAAGTCTTTGAAAAACTTGGCCGTTACATAAAGAGCTGCCATATTAAGGACGTTCTGCTCGAACAGGATTTCACGATGATGTACCGGGAAGTGAAATGCGGCGGCGGTATAATAAATCTGGAAAAATATGCAGAGCTTGCAGCCAGATACAATCCGGATATGCCCATGATTATAGAACATCTGCATTCTGAAAAAGAGTATCTGGAAAGCATTGAATACGTAAAAAGGAGGCTGAAGCTGTAAATGAGTAAGAAAAAAATCGTCATAACCGGTACGGCAGGACTACTTGGTCCCCATGTTGCAAGACATTTTGCAGAGCACGGTTATCATGTCGTGGGGATCGACAGGGCTGTCCCAAAAGAATCGGCTGCACAGGAGAATCTGATTGTCGATCTGACAAATGCAGGTGAGGTGTATTCGGCTCTGTCCGGCGCCATGGGTGTCGTTCACCTCGCGGCAATCCCAAGACCCGGCATCTATACGAGTGAAGTTACCTTTGGGAATAATATTCTGGCCTCTTATCATATTCTGGAGGCAGCGGACAATTTAGGGATTAAAAAGGCCGTCATCGCATCAAGTGAAAGTGCGTACGGGTTCTGTTTCTCAAAAAATAATCTCCGCCCTCAGTATTTTCCCGTTGATGAAGAACATCCGGCGCTTGCTGAGGACTCCTATGGTATCGGAAAGATCGCGGCCGAAAAAGTGGCCGAAGGGATCCACAGACGAAACCATATGCAGATTATCACATTCCGTCTGGGCAACATCATCACCGAACCGATGTATGAAAACTTCAAAGACTGGATTCATGATCCCCATAAGAGAGTTCTGAATGTCTGGAATTATATAGATGCAAGAGATATCGCCTCCGCATGCCGCCTGGCTGTAGAAAGAGACGGTTTAGGCTGCGATATCATGAATCTGGCGGCGGATGACAACTGTATGGACATAAAGAGCCGTGATTTGATTCAGGAGGTATTCCCGGATATTACAGACATCAGAGGCGATCTGGCTAGTTACGAAACACTCTATTCCAACGCCAAAGCAAAAGCGCTTCTTGGCTGGCAGCCGGTACACCACTGGAGAGATTATGTGTCATAATATTGCGAACTGCAGATAAAAGAATCAGGCCCCCCTTTGCCGGGCGGGCCTGATTCAGCGTCTCCTCCATTTCGAGGAACTCCCTTAACTTCTATCGTTTCACGGTTTCCTTCGTAAAGTCTTCCTCAACCACACTCCACGCTGCATCCACGCTGTAATATCGGCGGATGTAATTCTGTGTTTTCCGGCTCAGCTCCCGGAGTGCCTCCGGATTCTGGTAGAGCCGAACCGTCTCTTCGGCAAACTCTTCCGGAGCGTCCTTAATGCACATCACCGATTCGGCTTCCGCGATCCCTTCCGCACCGATGGAGGTTGTCACGACAGGCGCACCGTTATACAGCGCCTCGATGACCTTGCCTTTGACTCCGGCGCCGTAGCGCAGGGGAACTACCACGATCCGGCAGGTACGATACAACTCGGAGAGTTCTTCTTCAGAGACGAAGCCCTTCACGATGATACCGTTTCCCGGCTGCTCCAGGGCCTGAATCTCCTCAGTCACCTTCGATCCGACGATATAGAAGGGAACCTCCAGTTTTTCACGGATTTTAGGAAATATCTCTCTCGCAAACCAGAGAACCGCATCCGCATTCGGCGGATGGGCGAAGCCGCCTACGAACAGCAGACCTTCCCTCTTTTCAAAATCGTCCGGAACTGACTCTAAGAATTTCTCGAATACATAGGCCACAATTGCCTTTACCCGGATTGTGGGATCGATCATATGGATCGCGCCTCGCTCCACATAGGACGGATAATACGATACCGCCGCCTTCCGCATAATGCGGAATTCGATGGCTTTCCAGTATTCCGACGCATCCCGCTTCTTTTCGTCCCCGGTCAGCTGGTATTCACGGCCCTCTCTCAGGAAATGGAGATCATGGCCATAGTAAATCATCTTGATATTAGTGTGTTCCTCTATAAAGTCCACGTATTTTTCCGCAATGTGAGGCCTGTTTAAATAGGCGGCTGTGATGTCATCGCCATGCACCTTCAGCCAGTCCCAGATTTTCACCTGATAGTCGCGGCCATACAGGATCTCGATTCCCATCTGCATCAGCGTCGTGGAATACGGCTCTTCATGAAGGAAATTATCCCCCAGGAACTTGACCACATACCCCTTTTCCAGGAACATCTTCAAGTACTGGAAGGTTGTTTTGGACCCGGCATCCCTGTCATACGTTGGGACATAGTGATCGATCACAAGAATAATATCCTTGCCCTGGCTCCGCTCACGCGCCCGAAATGGGTCGGGATTGCCATTATTCACACACTGCTTTTTGAACTCTTCCGCCCATTTTTCCTTCAGTTTCTCCGAATTCTCCACCTGATACCGCTTCAGGCCGCTTCCATTCACATCGGTTCCATTGGAAATACCCTCGAAATGGATTACCTTAGAGAGCGGCTGGTATACCACCCGGTAGCCGGCCTTTCTCACCTCGAAGGCCAGATCCGAGTCTTCGCAGTATGCCGGGGCAAACCGCTCATCGAAACCGCCGATTTGCTTCCAGAGCGCATTCGACAGCAGGATCGCGGCGCCCGAGATATAGTCCACATCCTTCACATAGTTATATTCCGGTTTATCCGGATCGTCCAGCCGGCCATAGTTCCAGCCGGAGCCGTCGCTCCAGATGATACCGCCCGCTTCCTGAAGCCTGCCGTCAGGATAGACCAGTTTGGAGCCCACCATGCCGATGGACGGATCACGCTCAATCAAATCCACCAGACTCTTAAGCCAGCCCGGTGTCACCTGCGTATCGTTATTTAAGAACATCACGTATTTGCCCCGGGCCGCCTTAGCCGCCTGGTTGCAGTTGCGTAAAAATCCCTGATTCGTCTCATTTCTGCAGATCGTCACGTGTTCCACGAATTTTGCCAGTTCCATGGTGGCATCGGTAGAAACGTCGTCCGCTATAATTACTTCATACGCAACATCCGTGGTATGTTCCAAAATGGAAGCCAGACAGACGTACGTGTAGTCGATCTGGTTGTATACCGGAATGACGATGGAGACCATCGGCTCCTTCTCTTCCCGGAACTTAAGTTTTCCGTGGATCCGGTAGCCATCTCCAATCTTCATATCGCCTTCGATTAAGTTTCTGCCTTCCGGGGTCGTATATAAACGGAAGGAAGCAACCGGATGACAAAACGTATTCTTCACGTATCCCAGGATCTTCCGCTTTCTGGTTCCCTTCGGGAACTTCTGATTAAATTTCTCTCCCAGCTTTCTTTTGACCTTGAAAATAATCGCTTCGTGGCGGTTTAAAACTGCTATGGTCTGAGCCATGTTCTCGTTATCCTGGCGCAGATTGCCGATCATTACTTCCAGATTCGTCACGTGATTGTCCGTCAGGCGTTTCAGCTCAATCTGCTTGCGAATCGATAAATCTTTTTCTTCGATCTCCAGCTGAAGCTGCTTCACCCACTGGCGCTGTTTTTCAACCGCCCGTTTTACCTCATTCATATCCTCCGGAATGATATGGACGTCGTGCATATAATTCGTCAGATAAATTTTCTGGTTTTCTCCATGAACAAACTCCTGAAAATGGTGTTCCATCTCTCCGAAAACCGGAATCATCTCCGGACGGATGCCGAAATTCACCAAAAACTCAGGCAGCGTCGTCTCTCCCAAAAGGCTTCTGTACTGCTCGTAAAAATAGTACAGCATGCGGTAACGGATAAAGCGTACCGGAATCGGGAAGAAGAACACCCACTCGTAGTCGAGGCAGCACGGGCCGTACTCCGTCACCATGATATTCTCGAACAGGCAGTCCACGTTGGAAGCATCAAACGCCTCATCCGCCTCCAGTTCTCCGCTCTCATCCGCACACTGTCCAAACACGGCGATAAACTCATCCGTCCTCTTAAACGGTTTTAAATAACCTTCCCGAACCTCCAGAACCTGTTCCATGGCTTCTTTCAGTTCCGCCACCGGGATGCGCCCATCCATTATTTTGCGGCCCAGAATCTCAGCCATGGTTTCACCCTTCAGGAAGGCAAAACGCGCGGTCTTTCCATCTCCGCTAAGCGCCATTTCAGCTACTCCCAGCGGACTCTGGCTGGTCAGACGGTCGTATTTCTCTTTCATTGAACGAATATGAGCGACTGCCGGTTCGTTTAAAGCCGTCTTCTCTACATACTGCTTCCCGTCCTCTTCCACAATACAGGTACGTATCTGAAACTCTTCCCGGCGGGTCCTGTTGTATTTAATATACTTAGTCTTCTTCATAGCTGCTCCATATGGCTAAAAATGAATTTGCGAACGTTTCAAACACTCCGGCTTCACAGATTTCATCGTAAAATTTCCCCGGATCAAACCGGATATACTCCGGATAATCGTAAGCGAGGACCGCGTGAGCCAGTTCCCCTTTTACCGGCAGATGCTCATCCGAATAAATGGTTACCGGCAGACGGTAATCCGGCATGGGATAGTAATATGTGAGTGTTCCGTTTTTTCCATCAGATGAACCACACAGAAGCTCTGTCAGCTCATTCTTAAGCAGACATGCCTCGTCCGGTTTTACACCCGACTTATATTTAAGCCCCAGACGGTTGTCCACGGCTACGATCAGGGTTCCTCCCGGCTTCAGCAGCGATTTTGCCCTGTTAATCTGCGCTTCATACGGCATTTTTAAGGAACCTGCCATCACCACGTAATCAAAAAGACCGCCTTCATACGTGTCTAAGCTGCCCTTCACATAACAGATATTTCCACAGGCTTCATGGCGCAGGCGGTTTACCTCCAGGTCCTCGGAATCTTCGTCCAGAACGGTCACTTCCTTCACCCGCCTGCTGTAAAGGCCAGTCAGCGCGCCACAGCCGGAGCCGACCTCCAAAAGAGAGGCCCCCTCCTTGAACTCAAACCACTCCAGCACATTTTCCCGGGTAACCGACAGCGCAAGGAAATACTTGAGTTCCGGCTCTTCCTTCATTGCCAGCTTCGTATCGCCGTGATACTTTATCAGAAGATCTTTCACTTCGGAACTGATGTTCCCCATATCATTTTCCTCCTCGTTTCAGGGCCACCTTCACCTCGGACTCCATGTCATAGACGCCCACCGTATTCTTATTGGAAATCACCGTAATATTGGCAATATCATACAAACGGTGATATACCACATGTTCCCCGTTTTCAAATCCGGTACAGCTCATGGACAACAGATACTCGCCGCCCTGAAGCGTCATCTTCTGGCTGAATTCCACCTCATACTCATCGCCATTCTTCACCGGCTTCACATCCGCCGATTCATACATGGTATTGGTTCCCGTCAAATCGGCTCCCCGTTTATCCTTGATCGTATACGTAAAAATCGGTGTATCCAGACTGGTGTTGAAATGGATCCGCTCTTTAATGGTAAACATCTCGCCTTTTAAAAGCAGGTTCGTCAAGTTGCCCCGCTCATCAAACAGACCGAAATCCACGATCTCCGCCCGACCGTCTCCATACTCCGTCTTCGCGGGATTGATCGTCAGCTTTTCCTTCATGAGACCGCCGTGTGATTCCGTTTTATGTCTCTGCCCGGCGGCCGCACTGTCTCCTGAGAAATCACTTAACTCATCAGAACGAAGTTCCACCAGCTCCTCCTCCAGCGCATCCATCTGATTTGCCAGAATCTTCTTATATAAATCAACCATCTTCCCCGGCTCTCCCTGGGCGATGAAATTGCCTTTGTTAAGCACCACAACACGGTCGCAGTACTTAATAATGGCTCCCATATCGTGAGTCACCATCAAAATGGTGGTTCCATTCTTCCGTATCTCCTCCATGCGCCGATAACACTTGGCCTGGAAGAAGACATCGCCTACCGACAGCGCCTCATCCACAATCAGGATCTCCGGTTCCACATTAATGGCAAGCGCAAAAGCCAGCCGCACAAACATACCGCTGGAATACGTTTTTACCGGCTGATAGACGAAGTCTCCGATATCAGCAAAATCCAGAATATCCTGAAGCTTCGCCTCCATCTCCTTTTTGGAAAATCCCATCATGGTGCCGTTCATAAAGATATTCTCAATACCAGTGTAATCCATGTTAAATCCGGCGCCCAGCTCCAGTAAGGCGGAAATCACTCCGTCCACCTCCACCTCGCCGGTCGTCGGGGTCAGCACCCCGGTAATGATCTTTAAGATCGTAGATTTACCGGAACCGTTGGTTCCGATAATTCCCACTGTCTCGCCTTTATTTACATCAAAGGAAATCCCGTTTAACGCATAGAAATCCCTGTGATAATTTTTATGGGTAATGCTCATCGCCTCTTTTAACCGGTCGATGGGCTTGTCGTATAGCCGGTAAATCTTTGTTACATCCTTTACCGAAATCGCACTATTCTTTGATTCCACCGCTCTTTTATCCTCCATTTCGGGCCTCTTACAGTACATCGGAAAAATGCGGCCGCAGCTTTTTAAATACCTTCAGTCCGATCAGCATCAGCACAATCGTCACCGCCCAGAAGTAGACTCCCAGGGTCGGACGCATCCAGAATCCGTCCCCGGTCAGCATGCTGTCGCGGTAACCGGCCACGATGTAGTAGAACGGATTAAATTTCAGTACCTTGTCCAGCCACTCCGGCGCACCCGGAAGCATTTCCGGCGCCCACATGATGGGAACCATCCACATACCAAACTGAAGGATAATCCCTACGATCTGCGCCATATCCTTGAAGAACACATTGATGGCGCTGGTAAAATACGTTAGCGCCAGAGAGAGCATGGAACAGGCAAACGTATAGTAAATAATCTGTATCCAGCTGATTTTCACCGGAATCCGGTAAGCCAGAAAGACGACGATCATAATGATGGCAAAAATCCCATGGACCATCATACAGGACAGCATCTTGATCACCGGCAGAATCTCCACCCGGAAGACGACTTTCTTAACGAGATAGCTGTATTCCTGCAGACAGTTTGTCCCGGCGTTCATCACCTCGCTGAAGTAAAACCACGGCATGATACCGGGAAGCAGCCACAGAACGTATGGGTAGTCCACAGGAGGCACACTCTTGAACCCCAGCTGGAACACGCAGAAATAAACCAGTACCGTCGCAAGCGGCTGTAAAAACATCCATACGATACCGAAATAGGAACCCACAAACCGCTTTTTAAAGTCCGCCTTTGCCAGGTCCAGAATCAATTTTCTCTTGTGTACAATCTCTTTACATAAGGAAACCAGATAATTCATGGTCCGCTCCTCTCCGGTTAAAATTTAAATGTATCCCGAATTCCGCTCCACTTCTGGTCCTTATCGGAAATAATCAGTTCCATACCTTCCTCAATCGGCCAGTCGATGCCGATCTCCGGATCGCTCCAAAGAATTCCGCCCTCGTCGCCCGGATGGTAGAAATCCGTACATTTGTAAGCAAACTCCGCCTCGTCAGACAGCACCAGAAAGCCGTGGGCAAATCCCTCCGGAATATAAAACTGCTTTTTATTTTCCGCAGACAGCAGGACGCCAAACCACTTGCCGTACGTCTCGGAATCAGAACGAAGATCTACGGCCACATCAAAGACGCTGCCCCGCACCACGCGCACCAGCTTCCCCTGCGGAAACTGCTTCTGGAAATGAAGGCCCCGAAGCACTCCCTTCACAGACATGGACTGGTTGTCCTGCACAAACACCATATTCAGTCCCGCTTCCTTAAAATCATTCTGGTTATAGGTCTCCATAAAATATCCTCTGGAATCCGGAAATACGGTCGGTTCAATCACATAGAGTCCTTTAATGTCACACGGCGTTACTTTTATCTTTCCCATATTTTTATGCTCCTTACCTACAATTTGTCATTTCTTGTCTTGTAGCATTCTATCACAACTCCGCTTAAATTTCCACTGGATGGCGGATTTTACCTGAGAATTCGTGTATCTCTTAATCTTGACAGATGAAATTTACTCTGCTACAATGTAAATACAAAAAGGTGCTGCCATTGCAAACGGTTCACCTTGGTTTATAGTTACTTTAACAAAAAGCAACCACAACTTTGGAGAGACGCGGTTGCTTTTTGATTTCAGTCTTTTTTGCTGGTATGTCTAATACTTATAACTGTCACTATAATACTAATGACCGTTACAACAATGCCTAACATCATTTCTCTTTTTACCATTATTTAATGTAAATTGTATTCTATACACTTATCATGATAAAGTAAGTCTTCAGTTCCAGGCAAACTACTTCCCTTATGTTTCCTACAATCTGCCCTAAAAGCCAAATTTTCTTTCTAAATTCTTGACATCGTCAATCTACTCTGTTACAATGTAAATACAAAAAGGTGCTGCCATTGCAAACGGTTCACCTTTGTTAATAGTTACCTTCAAAAAAGCAACTACTACTTTGGCAAGCAGCGCGGTTGCTTTTTTGATGTCAATTTATCCTGTCTTTTTTGTCAGTATGCCTGATACTTATAACCGTCACTATGATACTAATAACCGTTACAATGATACCGACAATTCCAACAACAATGCCTAACATCATTTCTTCCTTTCGTTTTTATTTTCCACATATGTATCACCTCCGGAAATACGGGAAGTTCTCAAAATGTACTCATTTTGGCGAAAGGCGAACCGCTTACCGTTTTGGCAGCACCCATCTTTATAATACCATATACCTTGCTCTTTTACAATTATCAATTGTATATTTCACTCATTTTCACAATATATTTTCCTAGCCTCTTCTCCAATACTCCCGATTCATCGTAATTTTCATAATCATCCAAATCGGAAGCTTCCGATACCGCTTCCCCAAAAGATACCCCAGATACTTAAATCCGCTTTTTACAATCACTCCGGGAATCAGCCACGGTTTTTTCTGTTCCATAAGCCATCTGCACGTCTTTTTCACCAGCCGGATTCCCTCGCTCTCCGAGCGGATTCCCTCGAATACCTCCGGGTGATCCGCCTGGGAAACCGCCAGATCGAAATTACGCTTTAACTGAGCGATACAGCCATAATTATGAGAGTGGATCACCCGGGCCTTTGCGGCATAGACAATGGCCTGGCCCCGATCCAGGACCGCATTGCCGGCATATATCATATCTTCGTTAAAAATTGTACGGCTAATAAATCCGCCGGCTTCCAGAAAAAGTTTCCGGTCATAGGCGCAGCAGACATTGGAGGCAAAGAACGTCTTGATTCCCAGTTCTTTTAAATCGCCCTTCGTCTTGATACGGCTCTGGTCTGGATAATTGAAAGATCTGGTGTATTTTTCCGCTAATGCGCAGTCACTGTTTGGCAGCTGTCTCGCATAGGCCACCGCCGCCGGTTCCCCAGCCGGCCCGCTTAAACTCAAGCCCTTTACCAGCTCCCCGATTAACTCTCTATCTGCAGGAACCGCGTCATCCGTCATAAATACCATGATATCAGCCTCGGAAAAGGACGCCCCTTTGTTTCTCGTTCCCCCATGATCAAATTCACTCTTTTTCACATGGTGAACTTCCAGATTCGGGACAGCCTCGTAAGCATCATTTTTCCAGAAAGACTGTTCCGTATTCATAATAATAATGCGCCGGATCGGATAACTCTGCTTTCCCAGCCGCTCCAAAAGCGTTTCAAATACAGCATCCGGCTTATAAACCGGAATAATTACATCCACTGTGCGTTTTATTTCCATCGTTTCTGCAGTCATAGTTCAGCCTTTCTACGGTATATCAGTTATTCTATCTTTATTTCCCATAATTATCTGATACAGGTCATGGAGCAGATTCTCACAAGCGCGTAAATACTGACGAAACACTCCAGGTAATAGGTTCCCCGTGAATAATCCCGTTTCACTGTCAGATTATCCCCATAGAGCATCAGCAGGACAAGCGGAAGAATCGGCAGGAAATACCGCCCCTGAATCCCTGCGATATAGGTAAAGCCTTTAGGCGTCCAGCCCAAAAGCATGGATGTCAGCACCAGAACTATACTTAAGAAGGCCAAAACCGCAATCCAGACTTTATGACCGGATTTCATGGGAGTGTGCTCTCCAGCCTTCCGCACAGAGCTCACGACCAAAATTCCCCACAGCAGATACAGGCAGAAATACGGCACCGTCAGATTCGGGTCGAGATTCCCCAGATAACCGCCCAGCATAGTGGCCTGATAGTAATCGAACTGTGTCACCAGTGTCTCGTAGTAAATCAGGAACGCCTGGTACGGCTGCTTTAAGATATCCTGAATCGTATAACCGGCCGCACCGCCTTCCCAGCTGATTATATTCTCCGTATCCTGAATCCAAGCAGACAGAACCACGTTATTAATTAAGAAAATAGCCAGCGCCATTACCGCAATCACCGCAGCTACCGATATCCAGTACTGTTTCTTTGTGCCGAATTTCGACGCAGGAATCAGAAGACAGATACCGGCCAGCGGCAGATACACGATTTTGCACGGCTCTAAAAGGACCAGCAGAAGTCCCAGAACCACCGTGTCCCGGATTCCGATCTGCTTCTTCTCATAGGCCAGATAAAAACACCAGGCAAAAAACAGAAGCGACAGGCCGATGAGCGCTGCATCGTATGACAGAGAAGCAGCCAGGTGAAGCGTCATGGGCAGAAGACTTACGGCCATAAACAATTCTTTCTTAAACGGCATGATGCGAACCGCCAGCCATGCCATTCCGGCAAATGCCAGCAGATTGAACAGACGTCCCATATAGATGAGCGGAATATATCCCAGGTGCAGCACTCTAGCCAGGGAAATCCCCAGCGCCTGAGGTAAGTAGACCACCGGCGTCGTGTTCACCGGCGCCTCGAAACGGACCGTAGTACCGCCCCCTGTGTTCTTTGTAAACAGTTCCCTAAGCATCAGCGCATAAGAATCTCTTCCCACACTGGAATACGGTTCCTCCCTGCCATCCTGCTCCCGCACCAGAACATTGCCGCCCCGGGCGATATATTCCTTCTCCTGATCCGATGCCGATAAAAGAAACGACTCATCCGCCACCGCTTCCTTTCCCATAATCTGGTTTGACAGCCGGTAAGCGCTGACGAAATGACGAGGTTCATCCGGAGCCGAAAACGGCGGCAGAATCATCATGTAAAAGAATCCCAGGCAGATTACAGTAACCGGAAACAGCCAGCCTGGTCTCTTCCCGTATACCCACAGGATGCCGGCAAGAACAGCCAGAAACAGGATCCCAAGCCGCAAAATCCAGATATAAAACAGGCGCACAGACTCATAATCCGGAGAGGGAATGGCGTCAATTACACTGTGATACGGCTTTACAAAGACTACAATAAGAAAAAGGATCGTGGCCGCCGCCATCCACAGGCCGCTCTGTCCCGCGATCTCTTTTGCAGTTTGGAAACTTATTTTCTTTTTATTTTTAACAGTATCTGCTTTCATCACGTGCCTCTTCCTCCCTGTCAGCCGCCCTCTTTCTGTCTGCTTCTTCCTTTCTGTCGAGAGCCAGCTGCTGGATCAGCTCCGTCACCCTGCTTTCCAGCTGGGAAATCTTAAGAGACAGGAAGAACACCTTCACCAACAGGATAAAGATCACAAACATAAAGATGAAATTGGATGTGGAATACGTTCCGACAAAATCAGACAGAATGTCAGCCAATCCCGGGAAAATGCTGAATACCACCATCATCAGGGCGAACATCACCCAAAATATGGAATCCTCAATCTTCACCTTAGACTGCCGGATCTTTTTCAGCACAAAGAATGTCAGCAGTATGGAAACTACAATCAGTACACACCGAAGTATAACGGTCATCGCACGTTCTCCCTTCTCTTATCTTCTGCCGCGTTTCCGAAAATTCTGTACAAGCAGGATGGAAAACATCATTTTCCCCATGTACCGGGCGGCGCTCACAGGCTTTAAGTAACTCTCACCAAGAATTCTCTCATCCATCGTCACCTGGATCTCTGCGACCCGTGCGCCCTGTTTTAACAGATAGGAAATCGTATCCGGTTCCGGGCCATAGTTTAAGCCTTCTGCAAACTCCCGGATCATGCGCTCATTAAACATGCGCATCCCGGAGGTGGGATCGGAGACGGAGACGCCGGTTGTCAGACGAATCGCCCCTGAGAGCAGTCTGCTTCCCAGCATTCGCATGGAATTCGGCTTCTTCTCCGTGACGAAACGGGAACCAATCACGATGTCGTATCCCTCATCCATTTTTTCCCGCATTGCTCCAATGTATTCCGGCCGGTGCTGTCCGTCGCCGTCAAACTGGATCGCGTAACGGTATCCTCTGCGGTATGCGTATTTCAGTCCTGTCTGAAACGCCCCTGCCAGCCCTAAATTGACAGGCAGATCGATCAGCTGAAATCCGCGGCTCCGGCAGATCGCCGCAGTCTCATCCGCAGAGCCGTCATTGACGATCACATAATCGTATATGGGATATTCCTCCTGCAGTCTCGTCACAACCCGCTCGATATTGAGGGCCTCATTATATGCAGGTATAATCACCAGCACCTTGTCCATGGCTAACGTCCTCCCTGTTGTTTCTTCGTCCTGTGAAATACGTAGAATGCCTGTCCCATAAAGCACATCATAAGCACCAGCATTTCCAGCATATAGGACAATGCCCCACCGTTGATCCCTCCGGTCTTCACAAGCAGAAACGAAAGAATCGCGGACAGAATGCACACGGGAACGTATCCGAAGAAGATCCTGCGCTGGCATTTCATTATAACAAGCACATAATAAAACAGATTCATGACTGCAAAGAATCCGCCGCCGAGAATAATGTACAGAAGTCCCGACTTATAAGGCGCCAGCTTCACATTAGAGATTGCCCCCAGCACCGGCACGCCGATCGCCCATGCACCGGCCAGCGCAATAATCGTTAATATCAGTATAATGGCCATCAGTTTCTTTAAATCCCGGGTAAACTCATCAAACTTCTTTCCCTCCCACTGATAGGACATCTTCGTCAAAAACGGCCGTATCACAAAATTGGCCGCCAGATTGATGACAGAGGTGGGCATAAAGACTGCCACAAAGATGGCGGTATCCGTTGCAGTCATCTGCGCATCCACCGCATATTTAGCCATAGCAAAGATCAGACCATCGAGGAAGACTGACAGAAACAGAAGGAACGATTCCCGGACCAGAGCCAGGGATTTCCCCGCTGCACGCGAAATGTCCACTCCGGGCACCAGCTTCATGAGATTCCAGTCAAACAGCAGAATTCCGGCTGCCTGGGCCAGCACCGCAATTACACAGGAAAATACCAGCTCCCGCGTCAAAAAGAGCGTGCCCAGAAACAGGATGACCGACAGAATCGTCCGGTAAGCCATCGCTTTTCCGGTCAGATACAGGCGTCCGGCCCGTTGAAATTCAGATTCATAGACATCAGCGAAGCCGTCCAGCACCTTATAAACCACCATCAGAAAAACAACCAGTGTCTTCTGACGCGAATAACCGTTCGGAACGAAGTAAGTATTAACAAAAATATAAGAAATACCGAACAGAACAGCCGCCATACACGTATAGAGCCTGACCCTCCGGTACTCTCCGAAGGTATACGCCTGATTCACATCGGTGCTCTGAAGCGGCCGCATACCAAAATAAGCCACCAGAAACATCTGCTGACCAAATGTGCTGAACGCAAATCCGAAGATACCGCCCTGCTCCGGGCCGATTAAGTGATTAACCAGAGCAGTCAGAATCATGCTGGAGCCGGCATAAATCAGGCTTCCGATCATGTTCCAGGCAATATTCTGCCGGTCGATTGCGGCAGTTCCTGTGCTTAGACTGCCGAACATCCTTTGTCTGAGCCATTTCATGTCTTCTTCATTCCTCTGTCTGTGACCGTCTCTTCTGACAGTACTGTACCGTCTCCCAGGTCGAGAATATAAGGATAATGAGTCTTCCTTTTCTCTATCGGAGGCATCTGCATATAATCCCCGTACATATAAGTCAGAATATCATGCTCTGTTCTCGGAAATACCAGCTTGAATCCCTCAAAATCCAGCTTCAGTCCCGGTGAAAACGCCGCCTTTTCCACCACGTTCCAGAATGGATTCGTATCCGGATAAAAGGCCATACGCTTCGTATTCTTCCCCTCATAACGGCGGCAGATCTTTTCACAGCGGGAAGCCAGTCCCCGCTTGGAGATGCAAAGCCCCTTAAGCACGTGATGCACCGCGATGCAGACAGCGGTGATCAGCTTCGCCTTCCATCCCGTCTGAGCCAGATAAGGCCGGGGAATCGACCGCAGTATTAAAAGTTTACTGAAAAACCAGGCCTCCCATGCCTGAAGCTTCATGAGAACCCCGGAATCCGGTATATCATCGTATACGTACATATCTAAAAAAACACCGAGAGGGCTGTCCACATCCCTCATGGGAGAATCCACGAATCTGGTACCGCGGCGGCAGATCCTCGTCGTCATCAGCGGATAATTCTCACTGGTCCGCCAGTTTAAGACGTAATACTTATCACCGAGCTTTTCTTCCACCAGCTTCAAAAGGCACTCAAAATCCTTCCTTGGCATGGCAACGTCAATGTCATCATCCCAGGGAATAAATCCCTTATGCCGAATCGCTCCGATCGCTGTCCCCGCCATACCAAAACAGAGAAGCCCATGGCTGTCACACAGCTCCATGACATCCTTAAGTATCTCCAATTCCATCTGTTGTACACGGGAAAGGATCTCCGGTTCATAAAAACCTGCCATCCGTCTGCCTCCAATTTCTAACAATGTTCCGTTTTATTCTACAATATTGGAGGGGAAAAGTAAACGGAGATTTTAAAATAGCCTGTGGACGGTTCCAATTCGCAGCCCCGCCGGCCTCGGCTTTCCGGTCTTCCACGGCTGGCTTATGCGGCCATTCCTGTGACTTTGCAGGGAATTAGCGTTTCTTAACGCACAAATTTTTTCGTTCAGGGGAAATGCCCACCTGTCAGAGCGCAGCGAGTTTGGGCATTTTCCCTGGCTTTTAGAAAAAGTTTGCACGTTTAGAAGTGCTTATGACCGAAACCGGAACTGGAATGGCCGCATAAGCCAGCCGTGGAAGACCGGAAAGCCGAGGCCGGCGGGGCTGTGAATTGGAACCTCGGACCTCCTTACGTTTCACTCATCAAATGGCATAACTGGCACGCCGACGGAGCCGACGCACATCCGCCAAGAGCCGTCTCCCGCAGCTCGGAAGGCAGTTTCTTTCCCACAGAATACATGGTAGCCAGCATCTCATCAAACGGAATCAGCTGCCTGATCCCGCTCAGGGAAATCTCTGCGGCAATCAGGGCATTGGCTGCCCCGGAAGCATTGCGGTTCTGGCAGGGATATTCTACCAGGCCGCCTACGGGATCACAGACCAGTCCAAGCATATTCATAAGGACCGTGGAGGCGGCATAGAGGCACTGCTCCGGAGCTCCCTCCATCAGTTCTACTGCAGCTGATGCTGCCATGGCGGAAGCGATTCCGACTTCGGCCTGGCAGCCGCCTACTGCACCGGCCACCGTTGCGTTGCGCATAGCCAGATAGCCAATCGCACCGGCGTTGTAAAGCGCGTCGATCAGTCTGTCGTCAGCCAGCCCATACTCTTCCTGGAGCGCCAGCAAAAGCCCCGGGACAATCCCTGAAGAGCCGGCTGTAGGAGCCGCTACGATCAGTCCCATGGAGGAATTCACCTCCAGAACGGCCATGGCGTAAGTGATTGCACGGCTCATGACAGTGCCGCAGACAACCTTTCCATTTTCTCTGCGGGCAGACAGCTTCCTGGCCTCCCCGCCGATCAGGCCGCCCATGGATTTCCCCGGTTTTTCAATCGGCTCGTATGCGGAAGAACGCATAATTTCCAGCACGCGCCGCATACGATCATCCGCCTCTTCGGCTGTCGTCTCTCCCTGATCACATTCTCTCTCCCGCATAACAGCTGATATCGGGCACTGGTTCTCGCTGCATAATTCCAGAAGCTCTCTGGCATTTTTAAAATCCATCATTTCTCTTCTCCTCATTCGTACCGCCCGGTGCCTTCCGGCATCAGTACACGGGCGGCCCTGTTGCTTACGACTGTACGATCATTACATCATGTACATGTATGTTTTCTCTCAGTGTTTCAGTTATATTCCCGGGCAAACGGTTGTCTGATTCAACAATGGTATAAGCGGTATGCCCCTTTGCTTCACGAAAAATTCTCATAAAAGCAATGTTGACGCTACAGTCACTTAACACCTTCGTGATATGGGCGGCCACACCGGGCTTGTCCTGGTGCACGACGATAACCGCACTGTATTCCCCGGTGAAATCCACCTTCACCTGGTTGATTCGCACGATCCGGACTTTTCCGCCTCCCAGAGATTCCCCCCGCACGGTCATGACCTGTCCGGCCTCATTTTCCATCCGGATATCGACGGTATTCGGATAAATATCCGTGTCCGTCTCATTCACGATAAAATGATACTCAAGGCCGCGCTCTTCTGCAATCCGGAAAGAATCCCGAATTCTTGTGTCATCTGTGGAAAATCCCATGATTCCCCCTAAAAGCGCACGATCCGTACCGTGTCCCCGGTACGTTTTTGCAAAGGAACCATAGAGCGTAAATTCCACTTTTTTAAGCGGCCCGTTTATCATCTTCTGAGCCAGATACGCGATAACAGCCGTCCCAGCCGTGTGGGAACTGGAGGGGCCGATCATATTGGGCCCTAATACATCAAAAACACTGATAAATGACATGATAACCTCCCTGCACCGTTTCCTGTTTTTATCATTTCACGGTTGACATCTTTATGGTCTCATTATATCATGGCATTATGTATGAATCCAATTCATATATTTTATGTACTTATTGAATAATTTTCATCAATATTTTACCTTTTGAAAGGAGGACAGGAAGCAAATGGAACTTCGGCAGTTAAGCACATTGATCCGGGCAGCCCAGCTTCAGAGTTTCTCAAAGGCTGCAGAGAGCCTTGGTTATTCACAGTCCGCCGTTACCGTCCAGATTCGGCTTCTGGAAGAGGAACTGGGGACCAGGCTCTTTGACCGGATTGGACGAAAGGTAACGCTTACGCCCCAGGGCAGCCGTTTCCTCACAAGTGCATATGATATCCTGTATGAGGTCAACCGGGCAAAGCTGTCTGTCAGCGGCGGAGCGGAGCTTGAGAATCCACTTCACGTAGGTACGATCGAATCGCTGTGTTTCTCAAAATTCCCCTCCATTCTCCGCTATTTCAGAGAGAATCATCCAAAAGTAGCGGTGCAGATCACCACGGCGCCGCCGGAAGAACTGATCGAAATGATGGAACGCAATCAGCTGGATCTGATCTATATTCTGGACGAGCCGCGCTTTAACAGCAACTGGTATAAAGTCATGGAACAGAAGGAAGAGATCGTTTTCCTCTCCTCCCCTTCCTTCCCGCTGGCAGATAAAAAGGAAATCCGGCTGGAGGAGCTGCTGGGGGAGCCATTCTTCCTGACGGAAAAAAATGCCAATTACAGAAAGGCCTTCGACCGTTATCTCGCCTCTAAGAACATCCTGCTTACCCCATTTCTGGAGATCAGCAATACAGAGTTTATCCTCAAAATGATCGAAGAAAACAAGGGCCTCTCCTTTCTCCCCAGATTTGCAGTCGAGGAAAGCGCCGAAAGCGGGCACATCCGTGTTCTCGATGTCATAGATTTTCACGCTTCCATGTACCGCCAGATTTTTTATCACAAAGATAAATGGAAAACCAGGGAAATGGATGAGTTTATACGGCTGGCCTCCCTGGAATAGAAGTTCGTGATTATACAAAAACAGTGATGCCTCTGTTCACAACAGATTCATCACTGTTCCTTTATCTTACCGGTTTACAGGCCGTATCCCGGTCCTATCTCCTGTTTTGCTGCCTCTTCGGCTGCTCTCGCGGCTTCCTCTGCTGCTCTCTGTTCGGCTGCAGCCTGCTCTTCCGCCTGGCGGCGCGCTGCTTCTTCCTGCTGTTCTGCAGCTGCCTGATTCTTAACATCCTCACTTACCAGCGGATCCGTCGGGTCCCATGTCTGTTCAACCGGAATCGGAGTTATGGTTGGTTTATAATATGGTCCCACATTTAACGGATCTTCGAATATCTCAATCGTAGTACCGATCGGGCAGTTATCATACACCCACTTTGCATTCTGTGCGGTCAGACGGATACAGCCAAGGGAACGCACCACGCCCAGCCCGTTATAGCCCACCGACTGCATCGTATAGATATCGGGTTTGTCGTAACAGATCGAATGGATCAGAAATCCCTGTCCAGCTGTAATTCTGGTAGCATACTGCGTGTACGTATCGTTTACCATCAGACGCCACCGGTACTTTTCCGGTGTGTGGAAGGTTCCTAAGGGAGTATCGTCACCGACAGAACAAAGCATCGATTTAACCGGAATAATATATCCGTTGTCGCCATCCTTGGCGTATGGAACCAGTGTGTTTAACTGCTTGTTGATCTTAATCACGTAAGAACTCTGAATCCCGATAATCGGATCCAGATCCTGAACCAGCTTTCCCTGTTCATCAAAATAGAATTTCAATCCATCTATGTACTGCCAGCCGGTCAGGAAAGAATTATCTCTGACATAGTAACGTACGCCGTCGTGATCGACCCAGCCTGTATAGATACCGCCCGGAACATCTGTGTAGCGTGTCACGCCGTTGTCATCATAAAATCCAAATGGGAAGTTCGTTCTGACAGCCGGGGTACCGTCGCTCTCATTGTGATTCACTTCCGTTAAATAAGCTTCCAGACTCGTTAAGGGCGCTCCTTCCCCTACGGTTCCAGCCGGACTTCCCGTCTTTGCCAGTCCAAGCTTTTCCCTTCCTGATACAGTTGCGCGGTACCAGACGTCCAGCACCTGTCCGGCATATCCGCCAAGCTTCATCTGTACAGCTTCAATCTGATTACCGGTATTCTCTCCGCCTGCCACAGCGCCGTCAGAAACCCAGCCCTGCCAGCCGCCGTCGTGTAAGTATACGCGGTAGGAAATAGTCCCATCCACACCGGTAAGCCATACCTTTAAGCCTTCCACCGGCGATGCCGAATCTGATGCCGGCTGCCTGTCCATAGCCTCATTTTTCCACTGACCATTGGTAAACACCTGATATACAACATGGGGAGACGGTGGATTCTGTATCTCATCGTCGGCAAAAGCCGTCATGCATCCCAACACCATGAAAGCGGCAAGCGCTGCGACAGCCGCCGCCTTTTTCAATGCCTGTAACATATCCTTATCCTCCTGATACATCCGTTTTTTCCCGAAAGAAACGGGCATTCCATACTCTAAAAAGCAGATAATCTCATTATACTATAGCGTTTTTTAAAAGTAAAGCATCGGAGAAAATCGTAATTTTATAAGAAAATTGTAAGAATTCTTAATAATTCCAGCAATTCCATAATCCTCCATTGGTGGTGTGCCATACGTTTCTGCATTGTAATCGTCCCCCTCCTGTGATAAAATAGTTCTGAATCTCAAAGCGTCCGTAAACGGACACAGATTGGAGGAACGTGATGCAGGCAATCATCCTGGCCGCAGGTATGGGAAAAAGACTGAAGGAATATACCGCGGAAAATACGAAGTGTATGGTAAAGGTAAACGGGACTACCTTAATTGAACGCGCGCTGCGCATTCTCGATAAAAAGCAGCTTTCCAGAATTATCATTGTTGTTGGATATGAAGGCAGGAAGCTTATGGACTATATCACCACGCTGGGCATTCAGACTCCAGTCTGCTTTATCAACAATAAGGTTTACGACAAGACAAACAACATCTATTCCCTGGCACTGGCAAAAGAATCCCTGATATCGGAAGACACGCTGCTCTTTGAATCTGACATCATTTTTGAGGAAGCTCTGGTGGATATCCTGATCGAAGATCCCAGAGAGACGCTGGCCCTGGTGGATAAGTTTGCAAGCTGGATGGACGGAACCTGCATGGTGTTAGATGACGACGACTCCATCAAAGATTTCATCCCCGGCAAATATTTAAAATTTGAAGACAAAGGCGGCTACTATAAGACTGTAAACATCTATAAATTCAGTCAGCATTTTTCTGCAAAAACGTATGTTCCCTTCCTCGAGGCGTATGCGAAGGCCATGGGCAACAACGAATACTATGAATCCGTAATCAAGCTCATTGCACTGCTTGAGACAAAGGAGATCAAAGCCAAGAGGCTGAGCGGACAAGTCTGGTACGAGATCGATGACATTCAGGATCTGGATATTGCGGAGAGCCTCTTCGCCGATACCATAGAGAAGCGCTATGACGCGATTGCTTCCCGTTACGGCGGTCACTGGCGTTATCCGAAGCTGCTGGACTTCTGCTATCTCGTCAATCCCTATTTTCCGCCTCAGAAGATGCTTGACGAGATGAAATCCAATTTTGAGATTCTGATCTCGGAATATCCCTCCGGCATGCGGATCAACAGTCTGCTGGCCTCCAGAAATTTTGGCGTGCGGCAGGAGCACATCGTGATTGGAAATGGCGCCGCGGAGCTGATTAAGGTACTTATGGAACACACAGAAGGGCCTACAGGCTTTATCCGACCTACCTTCGAGGAATATCCCAACCGCTATGACAGCGCATTATCGGTTGTCTTTACACCGGATAATGAAGATTTTTCCTATACGGCTGAAGATTTAATCGAATACTTTGGAAGCCCGGACCATGCGGTCAGAACACTGGTTCTCATTAACCCCGATAATCCAAGCGGCAATTACATTGACAGCGAAGGACTTAAAAAACTGATTGACTGGGGCAGGAAGAATTCCATTCGCCTCATAATTGATGAAAGCTTCTCTGATTTTGCGGAGCTGCCGGGAGATACAGAGGCCCTGGATCTTTCCCTGATCAATGAGGAGGTGCTGCACTCTTACAGCGGACTCTTCGTTGTAAAAAGCATCTCCAAATCCTATGGAGTTCCCGGAATCCGGCTGGGTGTTCTGGCAAGTTCCGACGAGGCCATGATTTCCCTATTAAAGAGAGAAGCGCCGATCTGGAACATCAACTCCTTCGGCGAATTCTTTATGCAGAACAGCGAAAAATACAAAAAGGATTATCGTGAATCCTTAAAGAAGCTGGCCGCAGACAGAAGGCAACTGGTCAAAGAGTTAGACTCTGTGCCATATCTCCGGCCAATTCCATCACAGGCCAACTACGTGATGTGTGAGGTCACGGAAGGCCGCACCAGCCGGGAAATCGCCTGCGAACTGTTAAAGCATGATATTTTCATCAAAGATCTGACGCCAAAGCTTCATAATGGAAGGCAGTATGTGAGGATTGCTGTGAGGAATGGTGAGGACAACAGAAGGCTGACCACTGCATTGAAAGATCTGATTTAGATTAGAAAAGCATACAAAAAAGGTGCGGCAGGTTCTGCATCTTTTTTGTATGCTTTATTATTTTACAGGCTAATCTGATACTTTGTGACTGCTGCTGACCTGCTTAAACCACGCCGCCGATCGCTTCGGCTGAAGGCTGCATCCGTCTTCGGTATCCACGCGGATTAAACCGTAGCGGTTCTTATAGGCATTGGTCCACGACCAGCAGTCAAACGGGCACCAGAGGTGGTATCCGAAGCAATTGCTTCCCTCTGTAATCCCCTTGTGAAGCCACTTTAAGTGATCCCGGATGAACGCGATGCGGTAATTGCCTTCAACCACGCCGTTTTCATCCAGAAAACGTTCCTCCTCCTGCTTTCCTTTCCGCCATAACAGACTGTTACATGTAGGAGCCGCCTGATACGACGATGCACTCACCGTTCACGAAGCTGGAATCGTCACTGCTTAAGAATGCCGCGACAGCCGCCAGCTCCTCCGGCGTTCCCAGGCGCTTGGATGGGATCGCTGCAATGAATTTCTGCATTACGTCCTCCGGCACAGCCTGCAGCATCTCCGTATTGATGTAGCTTGGAGCTATGGCGTTGACCGTAATTCCGGCGCGGGCCGACTCCTTGGCAAGGCATTTTGTAAATCCAATTACCGCAGCCTTGGAAGCTCCGTAATTGGTCTGTCCCATATTTCCAAAAGCAGACACACTGGCAAGATTTACGATTTTACCGTATTTGCGCTGTCTCATCCCGGTGATTACGGCCCGGGTGCAGTTGAAAATTCCGTTTAAGTTCACATCAATTACCTGATTCCACTGCTCCGTGCTCATCTTATGGAACATACCGTCCCGGGTAATCCCCGCATTATTAATCAGAATGTCCACCGGCCCCAGCTGCTTTTCTACTTCTTCCATTACGCTGTTTACAGAAGCCTGGTCTGCCACATTGCATCCAAAACCGACGGCGCGCACTCCCTCTTTGTCGATCTGTTTTGCCGCTTCCTTAACCTTCTCATCGCTGATATCGAGCAGCGCTACCTTCGCGCCCTCGTCATAAAGCCTTTTGGCAATTGCCCGGCCAATCCCCTGGGCTGCTCCGGTCACTGCCGCTGTTTTTCCTTCAAACCGCATATTCATTTCCTCCTGTCATCCAATCAACTTCTGCACTGCATCGTAAAGGGCCGTATCGCTGCCCACATTTCCCGGGAATATCACATAAGACATGTGCGGAAACAGGCTCTCCTCACCGGTTTTCCAGACTGGAATCCCCGGAAGTATCTGACCGGCCACCATGGCCTTTTTTACCCTTAAGCCTTTCGTTCCGATATCGCTGGAGGTAATCCCTCCTTTGGCAATCAGGAACGAAGGCCGGACCGACAACGCAGGAACAATACCGGTTACTGCGTCGGAAATCTTCACAGAAAGCCGCAGATCATCTTCCCGGTTTCCGGTATCTAAATCCAGACGTTTCCTGCTGGTGTAGACAGCAGCCGTTACGCCTGCTGCCAGCGCCTCATCCGTCTCGCGGATGACACGTTCCTGCTCCCTCCGAAACTTCTCCTCATCCGTCACGAGAGCGACGTTAAATTCAATAAACCGGATTCTCTCATCCTTTTTCAGTTCCTCCAGCTGCCTCGTCGTCTTCGTCACGTGGGAGCCGGCTATAATCAGGCCTCCGTGCGGATTATCCTGCTCTACCAGTTCTTCCTTTCCCAGAAGCTTCTGATCCGTAATCCCCCCTAACACCTTGGGAAACGCCGCCGCGGTCCGGAAAATATACGTCTTTCCCCGGCTGATACAGGCTTTGCAGACCTCTGCAAACCGTTCCACATCCCGGTATTCCACTGCATTTACGATCAGCTTTTGAAAGCCTGTTAAGGAAAGCAGCTTCTCCTCTGTCCCCTTCAGCGTTTTGCCTCTCAGCTCTGCGACAGAGACCGAAAGAACCTCATCCTTCTTCCACCGGCCGCCGCTCTTCTCCTCGATCCACTCCTTCAAGTCAGAACTCTTATATCCAAATGTACGGTCCTTTGCAAATTCCGTCTCTCCGGCCGGAATAAGCCTTGTCCCTTCTGCCACATAATGGACGTCTCCGACGGTATAACGTCCCCCCTCGGGGAAGAAGGGGCACAGAATCTCTCCATCCACAGTAATCCCCTCCGCCTCCAGGGTTTCACGAAGTGTCTCCGTCTCCAGCGGATAATGGCCGCGCAGGGTAGAGTCTCCCCTGCTGATCAGAACAAACGGAACCTTCTGTTCCTTTGATATCTTAACGATACGGCGGCCGATCAGCTGATGGACGCTTCTCGTCTCCTCCGCCGTAAATCCCCTGGAATTAGTCAGGATAAAAAACATGGGATTTTCCTCTTCAAATCCGGCCCGTATGCTCTCCTCGCTCCAGTTCGTATAGACGCAGACGCCGTGTACTGTCTGAATTCCCGTCGGATCGTCATCCAGAACGATAATTTTAAACTGTTCCATATTAAAAGTCCTCCTTCATCCGCCAAAGCATCTGCTGTCACATACTTTCAAACAATACGGAAAGCCCCTGTCCACCTCCGATACAGAGAGAGGCAATGCCGTAGCGTACTTTTCTCCGCTTCATCTCATAGAGAAGCTTGACAGAAATCACCGCCCCGGTGGCGCCGATCGGATGGCCCAGAGCAATCCCGCTGCCGTTTACATTGACAATCTCAGGATCAAGGCCAAGCTCCCGGATACAGGCGATTGCCTGGGTGGCAAACGCCTCATTCAGCTCAAAAAGGCCAATCTCTGATAACTCCATCTTCTGTTTCTCCAACAGCTTTCTGGTCGCTGCCACCGGCCCAATTCCCATATAATCGGGGTCCACACCTGCCACGGCGTAGTCGATTACCCTGGCAAGAGGAGTAATTCCCATCTCCTTCGCCTGGCTGCCGCTCATCAAAATCACTGCCGCTGCCGCATCATTGATGCCTGAGGCATTGCCGGCCGTCACCACTCCGTCGCTCTTTACGATGGGGCGCAGTTTTCCAAGCTTTTCCAGGGAAGTCTCTCTCGGATGTTCATCGGTGTCAAAGACTTTCGTCTCCTTCTTAACTCTTATCTCCACAGGAAGAATTTCTTCACGAAACGTACCATTTTCAATTGCCCGCTTCGCCCTCTTCTGTCCTTCCAAAGCGTAGGCATCCGCTTCCTGCCTCGTAATTCCATATTTTTCAGCAATATTTTCGGCTGTAATGGCAATGTGGATATCCTTTCCATTCATGCCTGCCACCGGCTCGCCTAAAGCCATGGTTAAATTGTCCTTCAGCTCTGTATTTCCCATACGGTTCCCCCAGCGGTTTGTAAAGGAGCTGTACGGATAGCTGCTCATGTTCTCGGTTCCGCCTGCCGCGCAGATTAACGCATCGTGATGATCCACAGTCATGGCACCGGTGACGATGGCCTGGAGACCGGAAGCGCAAAGACGGTTAACGGTCTGGCCTGAACTCTCCACGCTGCATCCTGCCTTTAAGCCGGCCAGTCTCGCAAGAAACGGATTATATCCGTACTGCCCCACACAGCCCATCACCACTTCTTCTACCATGGAAGCCGGTATTCCCGCGCGGTTTGCGGCTTCCTTTATTGTCATTGCGCCCATATCGATGGCGCTCACATCCTTTAACGAACCGCCAAAGCTTCCTACCGGAGTTCTGACCGCCGAAGCTACTACTACGTCCTGAAACATAATTCTCCTCCTGTCCGCCGGATATTAGAATCCGACCTGATCAATTCCCTTTAAATGGAGCATTTCCCTGGCATCTGACGTATCTGCAATCTCAAAATCGAGATCCTCCAGAATCCGTCTGATTTTCGTCACCTGTGCGGCATTATCCACCGCCAGCTCACCGTTTGGTTTTATGTAAAGTCCGTCTTCCAGTCCAACACGCACATTCCCGCCGTTTAAGGCGCAGAGCGTCTCGGTGCGGAACATCCTTCTACCCGCGCCCACGCTGCAGAACTGAATATCGTTTCCCAGAATCTTCTTTGACTGGTCGATCATGAACATCATACCTTCCTGGCTGATCGGCATACCGCCCATAATTCCGGGTACAAACTGTAAGTAGATTGGCTGGGTGATTACGCCCTTCTTCTTAAAATACGCCAGGTTGCTTAACTGTCCGTAATCGAAGATCTCATACTCTGGCATGGTCCCGCATTTATTCATGGTCGTGATGCAGTACTCCATATCCTTAAATGTGTTTTTAAAAATATTGTCATACGTCCTGGTGATAAATGGTTTCTCCCAGTCATACTCCGGATTCTCCATCGTATCCGCAAGCCTGCTGAAACAGAAGTTGATGGAACCGCCGTTGGCAGAAGCCATCTCCGGACGGAACCGGTCGATTACGGAGAGTCTCTCCTCCACCGTCATCCCCTGCGCTCCTCCGGTTGTCAGCCCGATGATTACGTCACACTCTTTTTTGATAGAGGACAAAATGTATTCAAACGTCTTATGATCCGCCGTCGGCTCACCGTTTTCTTTTCTTGCATGGATATGAACCACCGCCGCGCCTGCTTTGTATGCATCGATAGAATTCTTTATAATGTCATCCGGCGTCTTTGGAAGATACGGAGACATGGTCGGGGTGTGGACACCGCCGGTTATTGCTGCTGAAATGATAACTTTTCTTTGTTGTTTACTCATGATTTAATTTCCTCCTGATATGAAAATCTTTTAGTAAGCATTTTTTATTACATGCAATGAATTGAATGATTTGGGACCATTGACAGGTAAATCTACTTCTACCGTCACCAGACCTCTATATCCGGCCTGAAACAGCCTGTACAGCCTGCGCTTATGGATCCCACTTTTTTCCTCTCTCAAAAAATCCCTTTGAAACGGGCTTCCTGCATCGTCTGAAATATGCACGTGTGCAATCTCATTCAGCCACGGCTTTACATCGGAATCGGCTTCTCCTGAATATTCCATATTATAAAAATCCAATACCGTTCTAATGGAACTCCAGCCGATCTCGCGTGTGATTTCGACCGCCTCTTCAACTGTATTAACAAAATTGCAGTAACACGGGGCCAAGGCTTCTAAGCACACGGTAATTCCATAGCGTCCTAGTTCTTCTGCGGTTACTTTCAGGAAATCCTTTAGCTGTTTCCTCGCTATTTTCCTGTCAAAGTCTTCCGGAAGCTTTCTGGAAGATGGGGAACCGATTCCAACCACAACAACGTCCAGTTCTTTGGCCCGGTCTGCCACAGTTTTTGCATATCTCCTGGCCTTTCCCAAATCAAAACCCGGCCCCGCGATAATAATCTCCTCAGGACAGTATCCGTTTAATCCCCGGCATCTTATATCATATTTCGTTATCGTATTAAGAATCTTCAAGAATTCCCTTCCTGATGCGGAAACCAGATATTTACCCATAAATTCTATGTAGTCAAACCCAGCCTCACTGGCTGGTCCGATATCGCGTACTGAGACCAGCCCACAGCCAACCTGCAAATGCTTCACCTTCCTTTAAAGAAAACGTTTACTTGTGGTACTAAAAGCTACCCTGTCTTCCAAAATTCGGCAGACAGGGAAATTTGTATTACGAGTGGCAGTCTGTAAACGATTACTTAACCTTTATAATTAGTTTATTACAGTATCATCTAATTCCCATCCAAGTGTTTCATACTTTTCGCGTCTTGCATTTTTATCTTTATACAGCTCTTTATGCACATATTTTGCAACATCTTTCGCAATCTTACGTGGAACCACGATTACGCCATCACCATCTGCAACAATCACATCACCCGGATGAACAGTGACTCCGCCTATTGCAACTGGTACATCCTTAGCATCGAACTGTACTCTGACCTGATCCATCTTTTGTGAAACAAAGTAACTCCACACCGGTATTTTCTGCAGTATCACCTCATCCGTGTCACGTATTCCGCCGCCGTTTGTTACAAACCCTCTGGCGCCCTTAATTATAGCTCCAAGTCCGTTCTCAGATCCGATCAGTCCAACGTCAACTCCCGAAATATCAATTGCAATAAAATCTCCTTCCTCAATCTCATTAAACCATGGATAGGTACAGATTGTTCCGTAATACCAGTTAGACCACTCTGTATATGCGTCTCCCTTTACCTCCGGATCCGGTCCTTCATACGGAAGATACCGCGCTGTTCTGGCAATTCCTACCGCTTTCGTGCGATACAGCGGGCGTATCTTATAATCCATGGTTCCGTAATGGTGATATCCCATCCAGTCCATTCCGTCGCGGACATCTGCCACACGCAATGGCTCAAACAGCTTTAAAAGTTCCTGATTCTCACTATTCATAGCAATTCCTCCTCATAATAAGCGTCGTATACCGCGCTTCTGCTCTTATTGTAATTATAGCGGAATGGTCCTTTTCTTCTACTCATTTTTTATCATAAGCGGATTACAATTTGTCCAGTAATCGTTTTCCCGCCTTCTATTATTGACTTTTTTGTTCACTGCAATTACTATAGAATTGCAATATCCCAAAAATTGCCAGGAGGTGAAACATGGGAAAACAGACGCTTACCATAAAGGATGTAGCAGAGGCATGCGGAGTATCAATTGCAACGGTATCAAGAGTGCTGAATGATAACTACTATGTCACTCCTGATATAAAAAATCGGGTTTTAGACACAGTCAACCGCATGGGGTATATTCCAAATTCTGCTGCAAGAGGTTTAAAATTAAATACAAGCGGCATTATTGGTTATATCACCTCGGATATCTCCAATGGCTATCATATTATGATCGCCAAAGCCGTAGAAGACATGATACGGCCTGCAAATTATAATCTGGTCGTCTGCAGCACCGGTAACAACGCTGAGGCGGAACGCCAGTATTTAAAGCTGCTGGTCGGAAAGAATGTAGACGCCCTGGTTCTTAACACCTGCGGTGAAAACGACAAATTTATATTGAAACTGAACCAGACACTTCCCATGGTTCTTGTAAACCGTCGGCTGAATACCCCAGGGTTTCATGGTGACTTCGCTGACTGCAACAACGTGCTGGGCATGTATTTATTGACCCGTGAACTGATCGATCACGGTCACAGGCGCATCTATCTCATTGAAGGACCAGAACGGTTAAGTAATACAGCCGAACGCCTAGAAGGATTTTCAAAGGCCATGGAAGAAATCGGCATGACAGAGATAAACAGCTATCCGTATCGTTACCACGGAGACTACTCCTTAGAGTCAGGAATTGATGCCATCCGGAAACTGGCCTCATTCTCCGAACCTCCCACAGCGATACTTGCTACAAATAACACCATGACAATTGGAGCACTAAAGGCACTCAAACAGTTAAACCTCCGTATTCCGGAAGAAATCTCCATCGCCGGCTTCAATGGTATTGATCACCTTGAGCTTATGGAAACCCGGCCTACTGTGGCGGATTACGATCCATACAAGATCGGCAAGGCGGCCGGCAAGGCAATCCTGGAACGAATCAAAGATAATTCCATCGATAACCGCGAATACATTTTCAGCCCTTCTTTAATTCGCGGAAATGCGGTGGCATCTGTCTAAAAATTTTGTTTTCTTTAACATCTGCGGTTCTCTTTCCAATCTTTCCTTGTATATGTCGGAAAGATTTGTTACATTGTATCTGTAAACGATTACTTCACTTTATCTCCGGTTGTGTGTGGCAGCGCAGCCAGGAAGAGTCTCTTAAGAAAGGAAGTAATTATAAATGAGAACTTACACAACGAATCAATATGGACGGACGGTTATCATTCATCTTGGAAAGGGTGAAAAACTGCTTGAAAGTCTGACGGAAGAAATTAAGCGTTTACATTTAAAAAATGGAATTTTATTATCTGCAATTGGTTCCCTCCGTAAGGCTTCTCTCCACGTAATCACCTCAACGGACGATTGGCCGGTCAATCAGTTTATAACAGTCGAAAAACCGATTGAACTGGGAGCAGCCCAGGGACTGATCATTAATGGAGAGCCTCACTTTCATCTGGTTATATCAGAAGAAAACTCGCTCTACGCAGGTCATATGGAACCCGGATGCGAAGTTCAGTATCTGGCCGAATTCGCCATCCTTGAGCTTCTGGATGTCGATCTGACAAGAAAAACCGATACGTTTGGAATATCCTATATTGACACTTTATAAGTTCCAGAAAAAAGGTGCCGCAGGTTCCTGATGTGATATGATACCTCTTAAGTAGACATGGTAAATAACCAAAATCTGCTTAGGAGGTATTTTCATCTCTAAATCACCGCATACGTCATAGTTCAAATCAATGATTTGACATAGAAAAATGACCACACTTGAGACAGTGTGGCCATTCATCAGCATCTGACTTTACAGCGGCTTTCTTATAACGATATCACACGGTATTCATTTTTTAATCATTATCCGTCTTAAACACCTTCTGCAGAACCAATGTCATTAACAGACAAAGTGCAAAAATTACAACTGCAACTGCATTACCCTCTCCGAATTTAAAACGCTCAAAAGCAGTCTTATAAACCGTCATTCCCAAAAGCTCCGTTGCGTGATTTGGTCCCCCTTTAGTCATGACATAAACTAAGTCAAATGCCTTTAAAGAGCCTACAACCTGCAATATGATAATAACCTTTCCCACATCCAGGGATAATGGAAACATAATATGCTTTATCATACCAAACCCTTTTACCCCGTCAACAATTGCAGCCTCTACCACATCCTGCGGTATCCTCATAAACGAAGAGTTGAACATCATAATCTGTATACCCACGCCTCCCCAGACCTGAGCAAAAATGATAGATACGAGCGCCAGTTTTTCCGAAGATAACGGCGGAATATAATACTCGCTGATTCCAAGCAGTTCAAATAAAGGCTTTAATATGCCAAATGCCGGGCTGTACATATACTGCCAGATAAATGCCACCGCAGTTCCCGCCAGTACAGCCGGAAGGAATACGACCAGCCGGAAGAACTTATAACCTCTCATCTGCAGGTAAAGCAGATATCCGACAAAAAAACCAATCGACAACTGCAAAGCACTTGTCAGCAGCATATACAGCAATGTGTTTTTAAAAGAACGCCAAAAGTATACATTAGTAAAAATTCTTTTATAATTCTGTATACCTACAAATACCTTTTCTGTCAACGTAGGCCATGAAAAGAAGCTCATCTCGATTCCCTGAATAATCTGAAACAATACAAGGAATAAGTATAGACACAGTCCCGGTGCTGCAAATAATAAAACGGTCAGATATAATTTTTTTCCTTTTAATCTCATAATCTCACTCCTTTACAGCCCCCATGGTCATTCCTTTAATCATCTTTTCCTGACAAACCGCATAGAAAAGAATATTGGGCAAACAGGCAATAATCAGTCCCGCACACAGTTCCGCGTATTTAGAAGCATACTCTGTGATAAATCCAATCAGGCCCAGCGGCAGTGTCTTTAAAGATACGTTGCTGATCAGCAGCATTGCCACCAGAAGTTCATTCCATGCGGACATTAGTGTAAGAATCGCAATTGTAATCAATCCTTCTTTCGTCAGTGGAAGAATGATGTAGAGAAACACCCTGATCACCCCGCAGCCATCCAGGATGGCTGCTTCCTCGAGAGAAGCCGGGATGCCGGCCATAAATCCTCTCAGGACAAAAACGGAAAAAGGTATCTGAAATGCTGCATACACCAGACCGATGCAGTAAAGATTGTTGTGAAGTCCAAGATCACGGGTCGTAATATAAAGCGGAATGATGATCGCATGGATAGGTATCATAAGCCCCAGCAAAATTCCATAGTAAATGATACTTCGTCCTTTAAAACGCAGCCTTGCCAGTATAAATGCCAGCATGGAAGAGCATATCAGCGTCGTAGCGATAGACACCAGGGCTACCTTTACACTGTTAAGTATGTAGTGGCCCATTTTTCCTACCTGCCAGGCATCAATATAATTCTGAAAGACTATCTTTTTAGGCAGCCCCCATACATTAACCGCCAAATCCATAGGTGATTTTAAGGAAGCAGATAACAGCCAAAATAGCGGATACAGAACGCAGACTGCACATAAAATCAGTACAAAATATACGACGCCTTTTGAAAACCTGCTTAAATACCTAAATTCTATTGAGGTCTGTCCCTCTTGTTTCTTACTCATTCTATTTCTCATACTCTCATCTACTTCCTAAACGAAATTATTTTGATGCCATATAATCCTCATAGGATTCCTGGCCAACCTGGGCTACTACATTCACAGCTTCTTCCACAGTCATAGTGTCATTAATCAACGCGGAAGGAACAGAGTTTACGACTGCGTCCAGCATAGCCTGGTCCATAACACAGTCCATGGAAGGCGCCATCTGTACTCCTGACTGGAATCTGTCATATAGCATGTTTGTAGCTTCCGGCGCTTTCTCCCTGTCATAATCCACCTTACCGGTGTATAACATGGAGCCGCTCTCGATAATTCCCTTATAAAAATCCGGTGAAACGATGGATTCCAGAAATTCACAGCATGCCTGTTTTTCCTCATCCGACAGGGACTCATTGATAATCCAGCCGTTTAAAGTACCTCCAATAATCGCTTCAGGATCCCCTTTCTCCATATCTGTCATAGCCGGGAAGGACATAACTCCCACATTGGCATTCAACCATTCTTCCCCTACAATATTCTTCCAGTTACCAGGTTTCCAGGAGCCTTCGTAATACATTACTACCTTCTCTGTACAAAACAGGGTATCTGCTTCATTGACCATCATGCCTACCGTTCCCGGATAGTAGGCGCCAGCATCCACAAGCTGCTTAAACTTTTCAAGCGCCTGAGGATAGCCATATTGAGGATCCGCCCAGTCTTTTAATCCCTCGCCATAAGTCAGATGATTATAAGAATCAATTCCTCCCGTTCTTACCATAAGCTGTGACATCAGCCATGCCCAACGGTTTTCCGCACCTCCCGCAGAAAGCAAATAATACCCTTCTTTCTGTACCTCTTCTGCAAGGCTGATCAAATCGTCGAAGGTCTCTGGCAGCTTCCATCCATATTTTTCAAACAGAGTCTTGTTGTAAAAAAGTCCATCTACACTCGCCTCATTGGGCAGCATCATAAGCGTACCATCTCCGAAATCAGAATAGCTGCGTACCTGATCCGTAAACCACGTTGTAAAATTCTTTCCGTAGTCTTTTCCATAAATATCAGACCAGTTGACAATCAAACCACTGTCAGTCAGTTTTTTCGCCTGGGCTGTCAGCGACCACGAAATTGCCGGTCCTGTTCCAGCGGAATATTCAACAAGAAGCTTGGTTCCTAAATCACTTGGAGTATCTGACACGATCTCATATTTATCATTATTTTCATTAAACTTCTTTATTGCATCCTGGTAAAGCTGATAGGAGTCTGATCCTTCTGAAACGATATTCATCCAGCGCAACTGAGTCTTTTTTCCACTTTTGCTTTCTTGTCCTTCGGTTGATGTCTCCGCCGATGCCACCGGCGCCTCACCATTCGTTCCATTTGTCGCTGCCGTATCCTGTTTTGAACCGCATGCACACAGAGATGCTGCCACTGCCGCCGTTATACATAAACTGATCAATCTTTTCATTTTCTATCTTTTCCTCCTCGTCTTTTATACTAAATATGTAATTTTTCATACTCTTCACTTACTTTATCAATTACCTGTTTTACTCCGCTTTCAAAGAACTCTTTCCCCATCTCGCAGGTCGCGTCCCTGGGATCCTTAAGCAATCTGTAATCGGTATTGAGTTCCGGATTAAAGAACCTTGCATCAATGACGCCATGGTCTCTGCATAGCAGATACGGTTCCTCCTCTTTTGAGGGTAATTCCGTTAAATCAACACACTCATTTCTTATATACATGACAATTGAAGATTCTCCCATCGTAGCATGGCCTCTGTCGTCATATTCGTCAAATTTCGCTCCGACACAGGAGGTAAAAATAACTTTGCAGTTTTCAAGCTTTTCATCCATCTCTTCCGCTACGCCCGACAGCGCACCGTGATTTACTACAATTACTATCATTTTAAAACCATACGCAGCCACAAGACGGATCTGTTCCTTTATCATCAGCCTGTATATATCCTCGTCCCAATACATGCTGGGCACTAAATTAGCAGGTACGTCAATACCGTTTACCTTCGGATATGGTTCTTCAAAGCCCAAATTTCTCAGTGTCTCTTCCCTCATCCTGCCGCCCTGTCCCGCATAGATCGGCGGCATTACTACCCCTCCGATCCGTCTGGCCGCTTCAAGAGCCGACTCATATGCATGAAATCCATCTACTCCAACCGGATTATGCAGTCCATGCCATTCAATTGGGCTAACCGGAAGGTATACAATTGATTTTTCTTTCATGGCTTCCAGAATCTGTCTCGGCCTCAAATATTCAAATCTAATCTCTCTCATAAATCCTCCTTCACCTTTTTTATTAAGTAATCGTTTTCTGAGAAAATAAATCTCATCCCTCTGATATTGTTAATTATATCGAAATTACAATAGTTTACCACTCATATTTTATCCAAAACATCTTATAACTTGTCAAGTAATCGTTTTCTGAATAAGACAAAACAAAGAGCCCGTTTTGCCGGGCTCCTCTTATATTCGACCAATAATCAGATGCTATTTTCGCTTTCCTCTTAAATTACGGATCATTCTTCTTATCGTGTAATCGTTTTCGATACTCAGTAGGACTTTCGTCGCAGAATGATTTAAATACACGGTTAAACGACTGAATGCTCGTAAATCCAATAGCATAAGCAATTTCCGTAACCGAATTTTCAGTCGTTCTTAAAAGCGTTTCCGCCCGCATGATTCTGCAGCTGTTTAAGTATTCCAGAAAATTCATATTTGTCTTTTTCTTTATATATTTAGAACAATAACTCTCACTGAACCCAAGATGGGACGCCATATCCGCCAGTCCGATTTTCTCATTATAATGCTCGGCAAAATAAGTTCTCATTCTCTCCAACAGTTCTGCATCACTATTCTTTCTATATTCTTCCCTGTTTTTTATCAGTTCCTCATGACTGCTTAAATAAACGGTCAAATCAATAATTCTGGAAATAAGGACGCTTTCCTGAATTACAATATTCTGCTTTGAAATCAGATTAATAATATCTCTGAAAATTGTCTTAATCTGATCGTCCTTTGCCACATAAAGAACAGAGGAATAAAAACCACGAAAGAAATCCTTTACTTTTTTGGAAAAGCCATCAAAAGCCTGTAAAGACATCTTTGCAATTCCGACTTTATATTTTTCTTCTGTCTCAATATAGTAATGAACCACACCGCCGCTCACAACGAATAATTCACCTTCATGCAGTTCATGCATTACCTCATCTACACAGATTATGAGTTTTCCAGTAACCAGATAAGTGAACTCAATCTCCTTATGCCAATGCTTTTTTGATGAAAATTCATCTTTATAAAAAATTTCCCACGAATCTCCAATGATCCCCTTCTCCATACAATTTTACTCCCTGTCTTCCTATCCGCAGTTCCTTATTTTGAGATTTCTGACTATTTCCCCAACACCTCTCTGGCCTTCCTCATCGCCGATTCAATCACCTTATCCATATCATAATACTTATACTCCCCCAGTCTTCCCCCAAAGACAACATTTTTCTCCCCTTCCGCCAGCGTCTCATATCTCCGGTACAGCTCCTGGTTTTTCTCGTCATTTACCGGGTAATACGGCTCCATACCCTCGCTCCAGGCAACCGGGTATTCCCGGGTAATCACGCTCTTCGGCTGCGTGCCGAACTCAAAATGCTTATGTTCGATCACCCTCGTATAGGGCGTCTCGCAGTCCGTATAATTTACCACGGCCACACCCTGATAATTATCGGTATCCACCGTCTCCGTCTCAAAACGCAGGCTCCTGTATTCCAGCTTTCCAAAGCAGTACCCGAAATAGGCGTCGATGGTTCCCGTATAGATCACCGTCTCCCCCAGACTGTCATACCGCTCCTTATCTTCTAAATAATCCACTCCCGTCTCGATGTCGCATCCCTCAAACAGCTTGTCTATGATAACATTGTAGCCGCCCACAGGAATTCCCTGATAGAGATCGTTAAAATAGTTATTATCATACGTAAACCGCACCGGTATCCGCTTAATGATAAAGGAAGGCAGATCCTTACAGTCCCGGCCCCACTGTTTTTCCGTATATCCCTTGATCAGCTTCCGGTATAAATCCGTTCCCACCAGCCGGATCGCCTGCTCCTCCAGATTCTTCGGTTCTCCCTGCACAGAAGCTCTCTGCTCTTCAATCTTCGCTTTCGCCTCCTCCGGAGTGGATACGCCCCACATCCGGCTGAAGGTATTCATATTAAATGGCATATTATACATTTCACCCTTATAATTAGCCACCGGACTGTTGGTAAAACGGTTAAACTCTGCCAGTTCATTCACAAACTGCCAGACTTCCCGGTTGCTCGTATGGAAAATGTGGGCCCCATAACGGTGCACATGGATTCCTTCCACCTCTTCACAGTAGATATTTCCCCCAATGTGGTCCCGCTTCTCCACAACAAGGCACCGCTTACCTTCTTTGCCTGCAAGATACGCGAAAACTCCGGAATAGAGCCCGCTTCCTACCAGTATATAATCATATTTTTTCATGTCTTTTCCATTCTCCTGTTCTGTAATATCTGCTTCTCATTGTACTATATCCCTGAAAAAATGTAAACAATTGCAGTCAGAGCGGAAATCACAGGAAATTCCGCCCTGGCTGCCATCTGTTCTATGCATGCCTGATACTGGTAAACTCCGATATTTCCCGGTTCAAGGTGCACAAATCGTCTACTGTCATATCGTGAATATCCTCGTGGCCTGTAATTCGCGCGAAAGTCTTAAGTTCTTTAAAGCTGCATTTTAAGAAATTTCCAACCCGCGCCGCGGCTGCGCTTTCATTTAAGCGTTTTCTCAGTTCCGGATCCTGGGTAGCCGCTCCCACCGGGCAGTTTCCGCTTCCGCAGATCCGGTATTGCTGGCACGCAGCCGCAATCAGTCCGGCAGAAGCTATGGCCACGGCATCTGCTCCCATAGCAATCGCCTTGGCAAAATCGGAGGACACACGAAGCCCGCCGGTTATGACCAGATCTATATCTGCACCGGCCTCATCGAGATACTTTCTCGCGCGTGAAAGGGCGTACACAGTCGGTACGCTGGTCGAATCCCTCACCAGCTTCGGACTCGCTCCCGTAGCGCCGCCTCTTCCGTCGATGGTAATAAAATCCGGTTCCGCGAAGACGCAGTATTCCAAATCCTTTTCGATTTTTCCTGCTGCAATCTTTATTCCTATGGGACGCCCTTCCGACGCCATGCGAAGCTGGGCAACCAAGTCTCTTAAATCCTCTTTGCTCCGAATATCCTCAAATTTGGATGGACTGATCACGTCCTCTCCAAGAGGCTTATTCCGGATTGCCGCAATCTCCGGCGTCACCTTGGCGCCTGGCAGATGGCCGCCCATACCCGGTTTTGTCCCCTGTCCAATCTTGATTTCAATCGCGTCCGATTCCCGCAGATTATCCGGTGTCACACTGTATCGATTCGGAACGTACTCAAAAATGTATTTGTACGCCGCACTCTTCTCTTCCGGAAGGATTCCTCCCTCGCCGCTGCACATGGCTGTCCCCGCCATGGCGCTGCCCTTTGCCAAAGCCACCTTCATCTCCTTTGACATCGCCCCGAAAGACATGTGTGATATGTAGACAGGCCCGTCTAATACCATGGGCTTCTTTGCATGTTTTCCAATCACCGTGGTGATGGTTACCGGGTCGTGCTCCATAAGCGGCGGCGGATTCAGCTGCGCGCCCAGAATCAGGATGTCATCCCAGCCCGGCATGGCCATCTTCGTTCCCATGGCATCGATAATCGTATTTCCGCTTACTGCCATCTCATGAATCTCTTTCATATAGCGGCAGGAGCGGTCCTCTCTCACATAGGCCGGATCGTACCCAAGACCGTCGGCAGCCTGTTCTGATTGTTCCGCTTTTTCTGCCCCACCTGCCGGGAAAAATACAGACGCCGGCTGTCTGCACACCGGACATTCCTTCAATTCGCCAAACTGCTTTCCTTCTTTTTCCTCATCATAGATAAACCCGCATACACCACATTGAAATCTGGCCATATTCTGTCCCCTTTCCCTTCCTGTCCAACTTCTTGGGACAGGCATTTTATAGTCCCAGTTTACCACTATTTTTGTGCAACAACAATACAGAAAAATTCGTTTTTTACCAAATGATTGTGAATTTTTTATTTTAATTGACAATCAATTTCTGCTGTGATATGCTGTTTTCATAAGTTAATAATAATTACTATTATTTATCAAGAGAATTTTTACAGGAAATCAGATATCAGAAAGAGAGGTAAGAACAGTGAGTACATATGTAATTACCGGCGGAACAACCGGAATCGGAGCCGCAGTACGAAAGACACTGCTGGATCAGGGACATGAAGTATTTAATATCGATTTTAAGGGTGGAGACTATCTGGCCGATTTATCAACGAAAGAAGGCAGGCAGGGTGCCATTGATGCCGTATTTGAGAAATATCCTGACGGAATCGATGTTCTAATTTGCAACGCCGGTGTTGGTCCGACTGCGCCGCCTAAGACAATATTTGCTTTAAACTTCTTTGCGAGCGTGCAGCTGGCGGAAGGCTTAAGGCCATTACTGAAGAAGAAACACGGTAACTGCGTCATCACTTCCTCCAACTCCATCACGAACATGACAGTTCGTATGGACTGGGTCGACATGCTTTCCAATGTTATGGATGAAGACCGTATTCTGGAGCTGGCGGAAGACATTCCAAGGAATCAGACGCCCTCCTGCTATAGTTCATCCAAGCATGCTCTAGCCCGCTGGGTACGCCGAATCTCACCTTCCTGGGCTGTAGACGGTCTCAGAATCAATTCTGTAGCCCCCGGCAACACGACGACTCCCATGACTCAGGGCATGACGGACGCACAGATGGAAGCCGCCCTGTTAATTCCGATACCGACCCGCTATGGCCGCAAGGAATTTCTCGATGCACAGGAGATTGCCAATGGAATCGTATTCCTGGCTTCCCCGCTGGCAAGCGGAATTAACGGAGTCATTCTGTTCGTGGACGGCGGTATTGACGCACTGCTTCGCTCCGAGCAGATTTAAGAGCCGCTTCGCCAGGGTTTACAGTCCCGGCCAGTTAAAAAATTCCCATTTAAAATGCTCCAGCTTAAGAAAAGCTGCGCTGAGTGGGAAGTGACACGGATTGCACGCAGGCGGCCAGAAAATTCCCGCCAGGTGCTCATAACAAGGAGGAATAAAGCAATGACGATATTAGAACAATACATAGAATGCATGAAAAAGGGGGATGAGGTGGCACTTGCCGACTTATTTAACGAGTACGGTGTGCTTCACGACTCTTCCGTCATCAAGGCCGGTATGGATACCATTCACCTGGAAGGAAAGATGGCTGTAGAAATGATGTTTCATCATAAATTTGGATTCAATGGCGGCCCATTTCCGATTCACAGCGTAAAATACGTTGGGGATAATACAGTATGGTATTTTATCACCTATAACGATCATGTCATACCGGTTACCGCCTTCTTATCCGAGACCGATGAGAACGGCAAAATCAAACGGCTGAACATCTATCCGCTATAGATCAGCAAACCCAATTACCGGCCAGGGCTGCCACATAACATCATGTGGCGCCCTGGCCCCTTTTATTGGGCCTGCAGCGGGATTTGGAATTCCTGCCGGTATGAGACGAGATAGCCTTCCAGTTCTTCTTCCCTATTTTTGAATACCGATGGCACCGGGCGGTCATGGATTCCAAAGTCCGAACCGTATCAAAACATACAGAGCGAGGGCGCCGCTCAATCATCTATTTGATGATTTTGCGACCCCCTCAACCATTTATATATCAGACAATAAACACTATCTTACATCAGTAGGACAGCCTCACCCATGCAGTTTCGTTAATAGAACAGTCTGTTCACCGCACTGAAGATCCCCCTGATGGAAGCTCTCGTAATATTGGAACTGATGCCTACGCCGTACGTTGCGCGTCCCGTCTTCACATCCAGCAGATGGATATAAGATGCCGCCTGCGCTCCGGAACCGGAAGTAAGTGCATGCTCATTGTAATCCAGAACTCGAATTTCGATTCCCAGTGCTTTTTCAAGTCCCTTCTGAACCGCATCGATAGGACCGTTACCAACTCCTTCAAAGACCTTCTCCACACCGTGATCGGTATAACGGACCTTCGCCAGCGTTGAGAACTCTGTATCATCCTCAGCCTCTGTAATCTGGCACTTTCTGAAATGGATCGGTTCCTTGCGTTCGCTGTAGTTCTTCTTGAATTCATCCATGATCTGCTCAGGCGCAACCTCACCCTGCTTCTCGGAAATCGCCTGAATGACATCGGCAAATTCCTTGTGCATGCCCTTCGGAAGCCTGAAACCATAGAAGGTATCCATAACAAAGGCCACACCGCCCTTGCCGGACTGGCTGTTGATGCGCACGATTGGCTCGTACTGTCTGCCGATATCCGCCGGGTCGATCGGAAGGTACGGAACCTCCCAGTACTCCTGATTTCTCTCGTGCATGGCCTGCATGCCCTTGTTGATGGCATCCTGATGGGAACCGGAGAACGCGGTAAAGACAAGCTTTCCTGCGTATGGGTGTCTCGGTTCGACCTCCATCTTGGTACACCGCTCGCATACATCCACGATCTCGCGGACATTCTCCAGATTTAACTCAGGATTGATTCCCTGGGAGAACATATTATATGCTACGGTCAAAATATCCACGTTGCCGGTACGCTCGCCGTTGCCGAGCAGAGTTCCCTCCACTCTGTCAGCGCCTGCAAGAAGCGCAAGCTCTGTAGCCGCAATGCCGGTGCCGCGGTCGTTATGGGGATGAACACTTAAAATGATGCTGTCACGGTTCTTAAAGTGACGGTCCATCCACTCGATCTGATCTGCGTAAACGTTGGGGGTCGTCATCTCTACCGTAGAAGGAAGATTAATAATGATCTTCTTCTCAGGAGTCGCTCCCCATGTATCCTGTACTGCCGTACAGATATCAAGTGCGAAATCAAGTTCTGTTCCGGTAAAGCTTTCCGGTGAATATTCGAGGATAACCTCTCCGTCGAACCCATCCATGTACTTCTTTACCATCTCGGTGCCTTCTATGGCAATTTCCTTGATTTCCTCTTTGCTCTTGTGAAATACCACATCCCTCTGCAGAGTGGAGGTGGAGTTATAAATATGTACAATCGCCTTCTTAATTCCCTGAATAGCCTCAAATGTTCTCTTAATCAGATGCTCACGGCACTGAACCAGAACCTGAACTACCACATCATCAGGAATCAGTTTCCTTTCTACGAGTTGTCTTAAGAAATCAAATTCAATCTGGGAAGCAGCCGGAAATCCGATCTCGATCTCCTTAAAGCCAAGCTTCACAAGAAGGTTGAACATCTCAATCTTCTCTTCCACGACCATGGGCTCAATGAGCGCCTGGTTTCCATCTCTTAAGTCAACACTGCACCATACCGGCGCTTTTTCAATCTCTTTGTTCGGCCATTGTCTCTCCGGATAATTGATTACTGGTACCCGCTTATATCTCTGATAGTTTAACATGTCTTTCTCCTCCAAATTTTAAATTTTATTCGATTCATTCCCTTTTATCTTCATCCAGGGCTTTGGAGTCGATAAATCACGCTATACTTCTTGACAATGAACAACGTGGTTTTTACAGGTCTAACCCCATCTTCATCATTCCTTTACTATAAGAATCACCTCCCCGGAATTTGCCGAGGTAAAGTGTTATATTATTATAGCACGTTCAGAATTGAGTTACAACAAAAATCTTCGTTAAGTTTAATTGCTCAGCTGCAGAAGCTTCTGCTTTAACTCGCCCTCCATACGGGCCAGCTCTGTCTCCGCCTCTCTTCTCTTCTGACGTCCTTCCGTCTGAATCCGGACTACCTCGTCCAGAGTGGTGATCAGGGATTCATTGGTAATCTTAAGGGTCTCCATATCCACGATACCCCGTTCTGATTCCTTAGCCGTCTCAATGGTAGCCGTCTTTAAGACCTCTGCATTCTTTCTTAAAAGTTCGTTCGTCATGTCGGTGACTTCCCGCTGAGCCCTGGCAGCCTGCTCGGAATGGTTAATTCCGATGGCCAGTACCATCTGACTTTTCCAGAGTGGAATCGTGTTGACGATGGTCGACTGAATCTTTTCCGACATCAGAGTATCATTATTCTGTACCAGACGAATCTGGGGAGCCATCTGAATGGAAATCATACGGGTCAGTTCCAGATCGTGGATCTTCTTCTCAAACCGGTTGCAGAGCGAAGCCATATCATTAACTGCCTGTGCATCCTCCGGAAGGCCGGTCTTGTGAGCCTTGTCCATAAGGGCCGGGAGCATGGTTCCTCTCACCTCATTCAGCTTCTTCTTGCCTGCCAGAATATACATGCTCAGTTCCTTAAAGTAAGTGGTATTTAAATCGTACATCTTGTCCAGCAGGGCAATATCCTTTAAAAGCTGAATCTGATGATTCTCCAGAATCTTGCAGATCTGGTTCACATTCACCTCAGCCTTATTGTACTTGGCTTTCATGCTCTCCAGCTTGTTTGAACTCTTCTTAAAGAAGCCGAAAAATCCCTTGTCTTCCTCTTCCGCTTCGAAGCTTCTAAGTTCAGTTACCACGCTGCTTAACATCTCTCCGATTTCACCTAAATCCTTTGTCTTAACGTTATCCAGCGCCGCCTCAGAGAAATCAGCGATCTTTTTCTGAGCCCCTGCTCCATACTGAAGGACGAGGTTGGAATCCGTCAGATCAATCCTTGCAGCGAAATCATCAATCATCTTTCGCTCCTCCGGCGTCAGCTCCGCTTCGGGTATGGATTCTGCTAAGTTTTCTTCCTCCACCTCTGCAGGCACTGCATGGGCGCCCTCCACCGGCAGTTCCGTAGTGCTGAACGGGTCCAGGGTCAGCACTGGTGCCTCATTTATCATCGTCTCGATGTCTTTACTCATGATTCTTCCCTCCTGTTAAGTCGCTTTTACTAAAATCGCTTTCCGCGAATCCATCTTTTTTCAGCATCGTCTGAAGCACGGACGCATCAGTGGTAATGTCGATGGCAGCATCCTGATATAAATCATCCAGAAGACGTTCGAATGCCAGATTGATCGTATCCAGCGTTTCTTCTATCTCATGCTTCGCTGAGACAATATTATCGCCCTCTATCTCAATTCTGTCGAAATCGCGGTACGCTGTTACCAGTTTTACCGTTGTGGGAAGATAATAGTCCATAAAACGCTCCATCTCCTCCATCTGGTCCGGCTGACGCTCCACCGTCTCAAAAATTCTTCTGATGACAGTCTCCAGCCTGGAGATTTTCCCGGAAATCGCCTCTCCCGGTATCGCATCGTTGGCTTCCCGCAGAATCCTTAAATACTCCCCGCCCTGAGCCATCATCTCTTTCAGGCCTTCCGGAAGCTGTTTCTCATCCTCTTCCGCCTTTTTCCTTTCTTCCGGAGCCGATGCACCCTTCTTCTGTTTCTTTTCCGCTTCAGCTAAAAGGGCCATCTCCTTCTCTCTCTGTTTTAAGGACTTCTGAGCACTTAAATACTGCTTATACGTCTCCTCATTCAACATCAGACAGGTCTTCTGTTCGTCGATATGGGCTTCCGGCAGAATCCCCTTTTCGATCATCTTCTGTAAATCCCGGACAACGTATCTTCTCGTCTTTCCAATGCTGCGCGCCAGCTCCTCGATATCACAGTATAGCCTGCTGCCGGCCTGCTTTAAGTAGAGCCCGGCCCGTTTTAACCGGCCTCTTGTGGAGATGCCGGTCCCCAGCATGGTCCCGAACACGCAGCCCAGCACCAGAAGAAGCCCAGACGATCCCAGCACAGCCCCCCACAGCGGTTTTACCACAAGCGCAAGAATCCATGTGACCAGAAACAGGATTCCGACTACACCAAGCCCAATCCCGCCAAACACGGTAAACAGAATTCCCGAAATACGCCCCGGCTGATTCATTCTTATGGCAGCCGGGCTGGGAGCCATCTTCCTGACACGGTACGCGGTTCCGTTTTCTCCCGCCGTCTCGCTGGTCTGAAAGGCGCGGTATCCCGGCCGGTCTGTCCGGCGGCTGGCGTTCTCCGTCGTGTACCGGCGGTTCTCACAGCCTGTCCGCCCTCTCTCTCCGGTACTGCCGCTGTCATTCGCTGCCCCTGGCCGTCTTCCTGCGCCTGCCTCTGTCTGAAATGTGTTTCGCGCATCGTCGGTTTTATCACCGGCGCCGGTATCGGGGCCTTTCCATCCGGCGTTCCCGGAGTCCATTCTTCTGGCCGCATCCATCCCTTTCATCATCTGGTTCCTGGCCTCATCGAGCGCAAAATTCACCGTATCTGAAATCGTTCTGTTTAATTGTTTAAAATCCATGGAATCTATGGCATCCTGCACGGAATCCCTGATCTGATCCCCTAAATTTGAAAAGTCTTTATGATCCATAAACAATGGCCTTTCTTCATAATTCATTCAACATTCGCATCCTTCATAGCACTACCTATCATATCATGAATCCAGCACGTTTACAATTTAAAATCAGCCCGGTTCCCGGAAAAACAAAAAAGCCCGCGCCCAAGTGGAAAGGAACTGATGTTATCTTCCTCTCCCCCTGAGCGCAGGCCTCATCGGCACTGTTCCACCGGTCACATTCCCTTACAGAACATGCCCCTGCTGCTTCATCACTTCGATTACCTGATCCACGTACTTCTCACACGTTTCCAAATCAGCCGCCTCAACCATAACGCGGACCACCGGTTCCGTACCGGACTGGCGAAGCAGGATTCTTCCGCTGTCACCGAGATCTTCCGTCACTCTGGAAACCTCTGCCTTCACCACGGCGTCATCCTGAGCCGCCGCCTTATCTTTTACACGGACATTTTTAAGTACCTGCGGATAAATCTCAATCTCGGAAGCCAGCTTCGCAAGACTCTCCTTCTTCTCCAGCATCACTTCCATCACCTTGAGGGAAGTTAAAATACCATCGCCAGTGGTGGCATGCTTGCTGAATATGATATGGCCGGACTGCTCGCCGCCGAGACAGTTTCCATAAGTCACCATGTTCTCATAAACATACTTATCGCCGACCGCCGTCTTTTCGTAGCCGATTCCCTCGCGGTCCAGCGCCTTATACAAACCGAAATTGGACATGATGGTGGTAACCACCTTGTTATTCTTTAACGCCCCCTGCTCTTTCATGTATTTGCCGCAGATAAACATGATCACATCGCCGTCAACGACATTGCCGTTCTCATCCACCGCAATACAGCGGTCTGCATCGCCGTCGTAGGCAAATCCCACATCGGCTCCAATCTCCTTCACATATTCCTGCAGCATCTCAATATGGGTAGATCCGCATTTTGTATTGATATTTAAGCCGTCAGGACTGTTGCTGATTACATGAGTCTCCGCGCCAAGAGCATCAAACACATTTTTGGCAATGGCGGAAGCACTGCCGTTTGCACAGTCTAACGCCACTTTTTTATTTTTAAAGGAACGGGTTGCAATTGAGATCAGGTATCCGATATAACGGTTTCTGCCGGCGGCAAAATCTACGGTTCTTCCAATCTTATCCCGCTTTGCCAGAGGTACCTCGTGAGTCTCACCGTCCAGATACTTTTCAATCTCAACGATTACACTCTCCTCCAGCTTCTCTCCGTTTCCATTGATTACCTTGATTCCATTGTCATAAAAAGGATTATGGCTGGCTGAGATCATGATACCGCAGTCGAAATCCTCTGTGCGGACAACGTATGACACGCTGGGGGTTGTCGTCACATGAAGCAGATAGGCATCCGCTCCGGACGCGGTTAATCCCGCCACCAGGGAATATTCGAACATGTAGCTGCTTCTTCTCGTATCTTTTCCGATGACGATACGGCATACATCGCCTTTTTTCCTCTGCCCGTAGTACCAGCCCAGAAACCGGCCTACTTTAAAAGCATCTTCTACTGTCAGCGTTACGTTGGCTTCTCCGCGGAAACCGTCAGTTCCAAAATACTTGCCCATACTTTTTCTCCTCTTTTCAATACAGTACTAATGTTCCAGCCAGCTTACTGTTACTGGTTTTCCAGAATCAGAATGTACTATAGCACACATGATTTCATTTTTCAATTAAATTTCTCTTAATGTGCTATTCCTCCGTTACCTCATAGGCATAGAGAATGGTCCTGGCATCGTTAAATTCATAACTGCATGTGATAAAGGACCAGAGCTGCTCCAACGGCTTCTCCGGGATCTGGGCGAAGGAACATCCCTTCGTCATCTCTTCCACATACGCCTGGAAACTCTCCTCGGTGGCAAACTTCGTCTTTCTTCTCATACCGGTAGGTTCCGTATAGAGAACCGACATGGGGCGTAAATGGTACTCGCGTTCCGGCGTGTAGACGGTGATATCCTGGTGCTCCATGAAATATTCCTCATCCTTATATTTTACAATGTCTTTGAACATACTGCCATTCTTCATGTTATGCCCATAGATTATATTATGCCGGCCGGAAAAATCAGGTTCGCTCTCATAATCAAGATAAATGGCACCCGCCACACTTTTTTTACCTTCGAAGTCTGTATTTAAGTAAGTTTCATTATTTCCGGTCTGAACGATGGGATAGTCAATCTCTGTCCCCTCGACCTTCAGCCAGCCAACGATGTCCGGATTGATCTCCTTAAGCTCATCAAACTGGATCGGGGACACGTAGGGAGCCTCCGTCTCTTCCGGTTCTGACTCGATCGGCGTCTCTGTCTCAACCGGCGCTTCCGTCTGGCGGGCCAGTTCAGCAAGACTCTCATATTCCCGCTCTGCCGCTGCCCGAACCTGGTAATCCACATAAGTTTTTATTCCTGCTGCCGCTGCCAGCACCACGGCCAGCAGCAGAAGGATCGACGCAATACGTTTTTTCTTCATCCAGCCACTCTCCCTTGATATGATGTATTTTTCCTACAGTATAAATGATTTCCGGTGAAATCTCAATCTTTTTTCCGTCCGCATCCGCGGCGTCAGTCCCGGCTGGGAATGATTCGCAGCAGCCTCACTCCATACGTCTTTCTTCATATTTGAAATGTTTCACAAGCAGTACTGGACATTTTTCCTTTTATTCTTTATACTAATATTAGAAAATGGGAGTGTGAGATGCTCATGAATAACAAGAATAATATTATATATGTAAATATGCTCGGAGAATTTTCCATAACGATCGGCAGCCAGGTGATCATGGACCGAAACAACCAGTCCAAAAAGCCCTGGAGTCTGCTGGAGTACTTAATTACGTTCCGCGACCGCAACATTCCGGTTGAGGAGCTGATCGATCTGTTTTGGAAGGACGAGGCAAGCAATAACCCGGCCGGCGCTTTGAAGACCCTGATGTTCCGTGTCCGGAAGCTTTTAGAGCCATTGGGAATTCCACCTCAGGACTTAATCACGCAAAACCGGAAAGCCTACGGCTGGACAAAAGAACTGACCACCATCACCGACACGGACCGGTTTGAGGATCTGTGTCTTCGTTCCGAGTCAACTGATATCAACAGTGAGGAATGCCTCTCCCTCTGTTTAGAAGCGGTATCCCTTTATAAGGGTAATTTTCTTCCGAAATCCGAATGGGAATCCTGGGTCGTACCGATCCATACCTATTACCATACCCTCTATCAGAATCTGATTCACCGGACGCTGCTGCTGCTTGACGAGCAGAAGGATTATCCCACGATCATCGATGTCTGCCAGCAGGCCATCGCCATCGACCAGTATGAAGAGGATGCCCATTACTATCTGATCTACGCTCTTTACCAGAGCGGCAATCAGTATATGGCTATGGAACATTATCAGCACGTCAATGACATGTTCTACAATGAGTTCGCCATCACTCCATCCACGCGGTTTAAAGAGCTCTATAAACTGATCAGCGACAAAAAGCACGGCATCACCATGGATCTAAGCACGATCCAGGAGACGTTGATGGAAGGAGCCAAAGAAAAGGGCGCATTCTGCTGTGAGCCTTCCGTATTCCGTGATGTTTACCAGCTGGAGACACGCGCCATCGAACGTACCGGTGATTCCATCTTTTTATGCCTGATCACCATCAGCAACTTAAAGGGCGAATTATTAAAGCCCTCCGTACAGACGAGGGCCATGGATGAACTGGGTGAGTCCATCCGCACCTCTCTCCGCCGGGGCGACATCTACAGCCGGTACAGCGTCAGCCAGTACCTCATGCTGCTTCCGACAGCCACCTATGAAAACGGAGAGATGGTATTAAAGCGGATAATCCAGAATTTCAAAAAAGCGTATTCCAGAAAAGACTTATCCATTACATATTCACTTCAAAGTATTATACCAAGTTAAGATTACAGGAAAATCCTCAGGGCCGGAAACGGTTATATACGTGTCCGGCCTGAATTCCGCCCCGGTACTGGGCCATCTCGCTGACCGTTACCAGCTGATATCCCCTGTTCACCAGTTCCGGAATTATCACCTCCGCGGCGTCCGCCGACGTGCTGTAGATATCATGCATCAGCACAATATCCCCATCCTTTACCTGGTTCAGAACAACATTGATCGTATTCTGTGCATTTCTTGTCTTCCAGTCCAGAGTGTCAATATCCCACATAACAGCAGCCATCCCCATGGAACCCAGGGTATCCAGGGACGCCTGATTATAAAAACCTCCCGGCGGCCTTACTAATGTCGGTGTCACTCCGCATGCCTCAGTGATTTTCTGGTTAGTCAGCCCTACCTGGGAGCGGATTCCTGCATCTCCTGCCTTGGTCAGATATTTGTGTTCGTATGTATGGTTTGCCACCTCACATCCCAGTGCATTCATGCGCTGAACCACCGCCTGAGTTCCAGGGACCCGGTTTCCCACCATAAAAAAGGTGGCGCGCCCGCCGTTTGCCTCCAGGCTGTCTAAAATCCTCGTGGTCACAGGCGTGCTCGGCCCGTCGTCAAAGGTAAGAGCCACCATGGGCTTTGTCGGATCAATTTCCTCCGGTTTCATCTCCGGCGGCTCAGCCCCCTTTAACACAGCCGCGGCTCTTAAGCCTTCCACCCGGATGCCGGAGCCCTCCGCTCCCGCCGCCGTTCCGTTCATGGCCCATTCCGTCCATGCACCATTTTCCCAAACGGAATAATAGATATCGTAATACTCTGCCAGCCTGTCCGTAAATTTCATGGCTACGGCCTCAATTGGAAGCTGTTCCGGAGCCGCTCCGATCTCCACATCATTCTCTCCCCAGTCAAGCCAGCCCTTACCTGTAATATTCACCTGATAGGCCAGAGTTCCCTTTAAGACCTCCGGTTGTCCGGAAACCGTCATGCGGATGGCACTGGCAAAACTGCCTGTCTGAACCTTTAAGGGATCGTTGTCGGCCTTGACCTCGCTCCAGCCCACACTGTCCTGATAGGTGCTGTAACTCACCACCAGCGGCGTCAAATCCTCAGGCTTCACTTTCGGAATAATTCCCGGACCGATCTCTTCCTCTGCCGCTGCCTCATCAGCGCAGGAGCAGAAGGGCTGTCCGCCTGCCACCAGTGCGGCAGCCAGCACAAAAGCCCCGATTCGTCTCAGAATCTTCCATTTAATACTCTTCATATTTCCCACCTCCGCAAGCATCTGTCTGCTATAAGTATAGCATAGATTCCGGGCGGATGGCATTTAAATTCCTTAAATCTTTCCTACAATACCTGTCGCACCATTACAATTTGTTTTTTAGAAAGATTTTACCATTTTCCACTATCCAATTACCTGAAAATCATTTATGATGGAAGAGATCATGAAACTGAAAGAAAAACAGACAAAAGATCAAAAGCCACAATTTTAAAGGAGGAATTTTATGATACAGGAAGATTTTATCACACTGACACTGGAGAAACAGAAAAATATTGCTCTCATCGCCCATGACAATGAAAAGCACGCTCTCATCGACTGGTGCAAAGAACATAAAGACATCTTAAGCCAGCACACGCTGTGCGGAACCGGCACCACCGCGCGTATGATCACGGATCAGACAGGCCTGTCCGTAAAGGGCTACAATAGCGGTCCTTTAGGCGGTGATCAGCAGATCGGCGCAAAGATTGTAGAAGGAAGAATCGACCTGGTTATCTTCTTTTCTGATCCGCTGACCGCTCAGCCCCACGATCCCGATGTGAAGGCACTGCTTCGTATTGCACAGGTTTACGATATTCCCATCGCCAATACGAGAGCGACTGCAGACTTTATCATCACGTCTCCGCTGATGAGCACAACCTATGAACATCAGGTAATCAACTTTAATAAAAATGTTGCAGACCGGGCAAATACATTATAACGGTAAAAACAGGGAAACAACATCACGGGGCTGCCGCACCCAGGTCATTTGACCCACAGTGCGGCAGCCCCGTAACAGGACAGACAGCCCAATGATTACTCACGAATCCCCAAACACCTTCCTGCACAGCCCAAAATACTCCTGGCATGCCGGATATTCTGACAGTTCCCTGATCCGTTCCGCCACACCGTTATAATACCAGGCATGTTCCGACCTTCTCTTCTCATTGAACCTGTCCCAGATTGCTTCTCCGATTACCATATGATCTCTGGCCGTGCACCGGAGATTACTCAGCTTGTCCCCCAGAACCAGGATCTTGCTCTCCCTTGACGCCGTCTCCAGATGCTTAAGCGTCGCCGCTTTGCGCTCTTTCCACGACTTTGTCTTATCCTCCGTCTCTTCCATCACAAATGCCGTAACCCGCTGGCCAAATAACGTCTCCAGCTGCTGCTCCGATACTCCCGCATCCTCCACGACATCATGGAGAAGCGCCGCACAAACCAGTTCTTCATCCTCCGACATCATGGAAACAATCACTGCCGTCTCCAGCGGATGGACGATATAGGGAACTTTAGTCCCTTTCCTGAAGGTCCCCTCATGGGCCTTCATCGCAAATGCTACGGCCTCGTCAACCATATGGCATCTCCTTTTAAGCTCTTTCTTAATATATTACCACAATTTATTACGATTTAACAGTACATGTTTTTAACATCTAGCAATTACGTTGTTTTTGGCTTAAAACCGTGCTTTTTGAGATATTTCACGCGCTAACTATCACTAACTAAATGCAGTCAAAACTAAGTGTTATGCAGTCAAAATGCAGTCAGAGAATGATACAATATGCTTATGCATTTAGATGGTACCAAACAGGCCGCCTAATCAAAATAATCAAGTGAAATAATATAACTGAATGGAGATGAAAAGATGAACCGAACAGATGAATTATTTTTTGAGATAATTGAGACCTACCAGCGCCATGCCCAGGCTGTCAAAAATGCAAAATACCAGGAGATCCGCGAGATGGCGGAAATGATAATCGATGTGGATATATCATCTATGTGGTTTTTGACACAGCGGATACCAGATACCAAATGACGGCTGATGTAGGAGATAGGGCGGAGCTAATGGGGGAGCTGCCGCCCTGCTGATATGAGCATACTTATATAACGTTTTTCGGACCGTGGTGTGACGCAAAGCAGGAAAAAGGGCAGTATGTGACATCATCCAAGAATATGCCCCTCGGCCATATTGTTTTTCTTAACATTTTTTGTTGCAATGTCATTTACTTTCTCCTTGATGTTATCTTTGGAGAAAAAATTTCTTTTTTCAATGTAGAATACTGCTTCGTCATGCATCTCAAAAAGCTGACTGAATCTATTTTCTACGAACTCGAATCCCGCTAGAAGCTCTGGATATTTTCCCCACACTTCTTTTCCTTCTTTTACATATTTTATGGCAGTATTACGAATGTCTTCAGCCCATGCGATCTGCTTCGGGGTCCCTTTCAGTTCTTTCATCGTTTCTTTAGCTTCCCTCCATGCCTGCTTGAGAGCCTCGCTCATCGCAGTGCCTGCCTTCTTAACCAGTTCCCATGCTCTTTTCATTATACTACTTAAGTTATATTTTTTCATTTTGTTTTCTCCTTGTTTTTTTATTTTCCTGTTCCTTATGATCTTATTATATACTATAGCGCCCTATATTTCAATATACACATTCGCTAAAATTAGCGCACTAATATTGTGCAGTATGTATATAGCGCGCTAAACTATTTTTTGTTACACTATAATAAAAGGAGGGCTTAAATATGGCATATAGCGAAAAGCAAAAAGAATACACAATGAAATATCTGGAAAAATTAAAAGAGATCAGATTTCGAGTTAGACCAGAAGAATACCAGAAGTATGAGGAAGCTGCTGAAAAAGCAGGATATCCAAGTATGCGACAATTCTATATGGATGCGATAGATGAGAAAGTAAATAAAATTTTAAATTTAAGGGAATAAGGAAGTAAGGGAGAATTATGTTTGACGAAAAGCATGGGATAGAAACGAATGGATTGAAAGTAAAGTAGTTGAAGAACATTTTAACATGACTTTTGGTGAATGCATGGAAGAGTTTGGTTTTAATCGTGAGGTTGAATGGAATAAACCTCCTTTGAATGGCCAGAAGATAACTACGTACTTTAGAAAGCATAAATAAGCTTTAAATTAGTGCGCTAATTGCATTGACATATAGTGCGCTATATGATATAATAAAAATAGTTAAAGAACATCTTAACTAATCGCCGAGGCAAGCCGGAGGAAGGAGGGTCATATGAACGTGAACATGTCAGAAGCGGCAAGATTAATTTTAGGATTGAGAGACGCCGGGTGGAATGAAAAAGATATAAATGATTTTATCCTTTTTATCGAAACCGGAGAAGAGAAATACAAACCGAAACAAAAAAATAAACCTACAGAATAGGCTTAAGAGAAAAGACAAGGGAGGGCGGGCTTGCCACCGCTCCCCCATCTATCAATAGAATAACATGAAAATTATATTTTGACAAGGCTCTTAAAGAGCCAAATTTAAACTTTGCAATGCTACGATAACGTAGTACAATAATACAATAAGGAGAAATACCATGATAAAATTAGTAGGAGAAGGACACGTATTGATTAAGGAATTCCAGACAGAGGAAGAAGGTCTGGACTACATGCGGAAAAACAAAGATGACCTAATGTGGTATTACAGCTATTATGAATTAGTAGTTCCAGGTGAGAAAACAATATGGGCTGTTTCTGATACCCTCATCAGCGATGCAGAGTTTAGGAAGCAAGTAGATGCAAAAATAGCAGAAAAACGTGACAATAACACCCTGCCGGAAGAAGGATAGGGAGATGAGGAGGAAATATAATGTATACAGATATGTTTGCAGACAGCTACAAACAGGCTTCCTATGACATAGGAAGCAATGGATACAAGATTCTAAAGACGCCAAAGTGGCAAGGGATCATTAAGGCCACGGCCATCATGCAGTACAATAACGGCCTTGTCAGGATGCGCTGGCTTGATGCTGAGGGGAAGATTGTTGCCGAGCACAGAGGTCTGCCAGAATATGACTATTACCCAATATTAGGTGAGGAACTTCACGAAGAAAAAGAGGCTGAGTATGTAAGTCTGGCAGAATATGCACATATGCAAAAAGTATCTCCTGATACTGTACGCCAGAAAATATTGAGGGGAAATCTCCCTGCTAAGAAACTAGGCCGTAACTGGTGTATTCGCAAAAACACACCTTATACTGATAATCGACGAAAGAATGTATGATATGAATTACGCTGAAATCGTTAAAGCATATGAAAGTCTTCAGTCGCTCAACGAAGTATCTTATAAATTTGGAATCAGCAAGGGGAAAGTTAAAAAGATACTTATTACAGCAGGTGCGTATGAAAATGAGATTTCGAGGCGGGTAATGGAATTATATGCGACGGGAAAAAGCACACAGGAAATTGCCAAGGAGTTAAAAATAAGCAAGTCGTGCGTTAACATGTGCCTGCCATACACAAAAGGGGCTTATAGATCAGACACTCCAACAATCAATGCCATGAGGATACGCAAGTATCGGGAAGAAAATAGTTAGGCGGCTCGTTATGAGCCGCCTTTTCCTATGAACGCTTGTAAATATAATATGACTTATTTCAATCCACGTGGTTTCCCACGACCTTATGTATATAGTATAGTTCACGGAGCCGTTTCTGTCAATAGGCGGCTACCACAGGCCGCTTCATTATTTTACCATCACCCACACAATCCCCACGCCGATCAGCACCGCAACAATTGCCCCCAGCACCCGGATCGCCATCAGCTCATAGTGGATTCTCGGTATGATTCCACGCTCTCTCATCTTTGCCAGTATTTGCTCAAATTCTTCCATTTCCATATCACCCCTTAAGAATAATATCTTCGCCTTTATGTAATACTACTTTATCATACTTTATCCTACTTAACAATATTATGTCGTACATAATGCTATATTGTAGGATACGGAGGGTAAAATCATGAAACCATTGAAATCAAAAGTAAGCATAACTTTAGACGCTGATATTATTGAAAAAATTAAGGAAATGGCAGAAAACGATGATCGTTCATTCAGCCAGTATGTCAACATGGTTTTGAAAGAATATATTTCGAAGGAAAACAGAACTAAAAGAAATGATAATTAGGCGGCCCACTACGGACCGCCCTTTTCTTACCCCTCCAACTGGCGGCTGAATTTTCAGCCATGAGATTCCTACAGTGCTTCGATAAACTTTTTCACGCCCTGATATATCTCCCTGTATGGCAGCCCCTCCGCCATCAGCGTGACCAGATGCAGCTCCACCACCGTTTCCAGTGATTTTAAGTGCATCAGCGTCCTCTGGTCTGCCTTGTCCCTCCCGCCGCTCTCTATGCCTAATCTGCGGTTTATGAGCTTGGTCAGTGACACATAATACCGGTCTGCATGCTGGCTTCCCTGTGCCCTTGCATATTCCACGAATAACTTGATCTGATCCGTCTCGGCCTTGCGTACCTCTTTGGTCTCCTGACGGATTCCCAGCCACTTCTCGTCTTTCTCGGAAGCGATGTAGTAACCGTTCTTTTTGATGGACTGAATAACATCATAAACCCAATCATAAAAATCCCCAGCAACCTTTTGCCTGGAATACCTACAGATTTCGTATATTCCTTTTTCGGGATACATATAGGCTCTTTCGCCATTCCTGTAATGTGGATTTGACCCCTGCAAACTGAGGGGGTCAACTTTTACGCTCATGGTGTCAAGTCGGTCATGGTGTCTGTTATGTATGTCTTCTATACCTTTGCTCGGATTTTTATACTTCAAGGCGTATCCTATCTGGGTTCTGCTCATGAAAATATCACCGGTTTCATTTACATAAAAATCACACTTCGTTCCTAAAAAGTCTCCCTGTTTAACAAGCTGTAGTCTCATAGTCGTAATCCTTTCCGTGCATTTTGCACACAATAAAAGCCCCGGGATATCCCAAGGCTTGATCTACGTTATTCTGTTATTCTGTTATTCTGTTACTCGGCCAGCCCCGGCCACCGTAGCGCTCCATCCCGATCTGGCGTCAGCGTCACTGGCTCGACGATCATGCGTCCGGCGTTGTCCATGATGTACCACTTGCCGTCCACCGTTACCTGGCCTGTGCACATGGCCCCATCATCACCCAGATAGTACCACGCATCTTTATACCGGTACCAGGTGTTTCGTACCATCATGCCGGCGCCGTCGAACCAGTACCAGTCCTGGCCGTCCTGTACCCAATCGTTACGGACATATTGGCAGGTATCACCGTTGTAATATCTCCAGCCGCCGTCCTCCTGTACCCAGCCGGATTTCTTCGGCTGCTCTGCCGGCTGTTTCGCGCTGTTCCAGTCCGGGCGGCCATATCCCATAATCTTACTTTCAACCAATGCGTAAGACTTTCGGCAGACTCCACCACCATTCTCTATTACTCCGCTGGCTACCGAAGTGTTGCCCTCTATAGTCTTCACTCGGCTAGACGTTACTTCCGTCACAATTCCCGTATGATATGCGCGGGTTCCGTTCGTGAAGAAGATCACATCTCCCGGTTCTGGAACCTTATGCCATCTGCCGGCAGCCTTGAACTGATTAACGCCGGTAGGGCAATAATGATATAGAGCGCCGCACAGGAGCTTCTTTGCAGTATTCAGGCCGAATGCCTGGACAAATACTTCGGATACATACATCGCACACCACGGCTGCCCCTGAAGATTCAGGCCGGTGTCTCTCTGGTAGTCCCTGGAAAAACAAGTATAATTGTTCTTGCCCGCATTAGCCGTGAAGCTATCCAAGTCCTTATTGCTTTTTTTCTCTAAATATCCATTCCATTTTGTTGCAGAATCTATGAAATCTTTTACTATATTCATGGTTTATCCTTTCATAAAAAGAAAAGGGCCCGGAATCCCAGGCCCAGAAAAAGTTATGATATTACAACCGTTGCGATATCGCAATAGCTTATTTTGTCAGCTGCTTGTACGCCTGGTTGATACCAGTCGCAGCCAGTCCGGAGACAATACCAATCGCCACTGCGTTGATGATATCGGCAGCCGGGAAGTCAGGCATGTAAAACATTCCCACAACGCCAAGAATGCCCCCAATTAGGCCGCAGATCACCGGCAGCCACTTATTGTCAACCTCTGTTGCTTTGACGGCCATAGCGGCCAGATAGCAGATCACTGTAATTCCTGCAACACTTGCAATTCCAAAATTCATAATTATTCCTCTCTTTCCAGATCACTAATTCTGTGATTGACGACCTTAATCTGTTCCTGTATAACTGCCTGTGTCTCCTCCAGTTTATAGGTCCGCTCAATCACCGTGTTATGCTTGTCTACCTTTTTTTCCAGCTGCTCCAGTCGGTAGGCGGTCAGTTTCGCTGACGCGAACACGCCGGCGAATGTACCGATTGCACTGCCTCCCAGGCCGATCAGAGCCACCATTACATCTGTAGGCATATGTAAGCCCTCCTGTCAGTTATTCATGCTCGCAGTCCTTGTGCCCCGGACCTCCCGGTACATGCCCTGGCTTAAACTGTCTGTGATCGGGGCCGCGGTCTCCCTCGTACGGCGTGCTGTCGATCACTGGCTGTCTGCCGGGATCCTCTTTTCCGGTTGCGGGGCCATAAGGTACGGTTGTCTTGTAGTTCATGTCTGGCTTGTTCTTATTCATAGTGATTCCTCTCTTTCTTGTAGAAATAAAATAAGCCGCTGTTATGCGGCAGGTTGCTATATCAGAAATTCTATACGTGTAATGAAATATGATGTGTAGTTGACATCTTCGGCATTCGTGAAATGGATTGCTAAAAATCCTTCATCATTCACTGCGGATACGTCAAGGTCCCCTGTATATATCGTCCCTGAGTTGGTCATGCCTATGGTTGTGCTTTTCAACAATCCTGTACTGCGGTTCAGCAGAATGTCAGATCTCGAGGTGTCTGAACGATATACCATCAAAGTGGCATGCCCCTTGCCTCTTGACGATCCATTAAATTTGATAGATACTCTTACGGTCTTGAACGGAGAAAACGTTATCGACTCTTTCGGACAAAATTTGTTAAACTGTAAGTTGGCTCTGGAATACATCATTCTTAATCCATCACCAGTTATTTCTACAGGATTTCTAAGCACGTTATTGTTATACCAATTACATATTTCAGCGCCCTTCGCCAGGACTCCGGAAAAGGACGCACCATCAAAAGGGACATGGTTCACCGACATATCTTTTAATGTACCCGTTAATCCGCCTATGTTTATACCTTCGCGAATATTTGCGGCCTGTAAGCCTGCGATATCCGCCTGGATCCAATTGACGCCGTTCAGATAATGCCCATTGCGTACCCCCAAACATATCACGCCGCCCCACGCACTTACATTCGTTGCATAGGCTCTATCACTTCCTGATACATCTGCATTCTGAATCGCCATATTTCCTGTCATTTTGACACCGTTACGCCAATAGGTCTTACCAGGCAATACGTGGCCTGATTCAGCGCTAGCGTCTCCAGTCCATACTGTCCACGCATCTCCCTGGACACCAAGAACAGTATTTCCGGCACTTATTTTGAGAGAATTAAGTCCGATTGCATTAGCCATTTTGGATTGTTCTACGCCTAATAACGTATTCCCTTCAATGTATCCTGGTTTATTATTATAACGTATTTCTGCCCGCGTGACTCCATCGGTATTTGTAGAAATAAAAGCCTCATCTCCTACAATTACTTTAGTAGCGTTACCTGTAGCATGATTTACCGTCGATCCAGCTGTTAGATTAGGCATCGTTCCAGTGCCGGGTTCTCCATCTGTATCATGTGTAATGGCCGTATAATTTTCTAACACATGCTGCCTGCAAGCGGTAAGTTCATCACTATCCGCGTTCCCGCCACCACCCAACATTGGTATTACTTTTCCCATTGTCTCACGCTCCTTCTGTCAAAATCTGAAAATCTACTGCCGGCTTCTTATATGCCTTAAAGGTTATTTTCCCATCTGCCACCCCATCCGGATTACACATCAGGTACCCTGCCGCCTTATTCCAGGCTTTCACCTGTTCTAATGTGGCGTTCGCCGGAACGTAAACTCCAATCACCTTGATATCATCAGCCACGGTGATCCCCGCAGCGTCTACTGTCTGAGTGAACGGGTAAGAACCGCTCCAGCCCGCGGCCGTAAGCTTTAATATCCGGCGGTTTCCCAGTTTATTCACGGCTTCATTTGTTGCATTTATGTCGTTGGCTCCAAACAGATCACCTTCCTGGGTATACACCGTCTCATCCGCAATTCCCGATGTTCCATCTGCATTTGCCGTAATCCGGTACTTTCGGGCTCCGTCGAATAATGCATCTTTGTAATTCGTCTTTAACTTCACTAAATAACGCCTCCATTCAACGTAAACGCCAGTATCTTCCGACCATTCAGTCTACTTTGTATATTACTGTAGATAAGTCTGCACGCCTCTTCAATTCGGTTGAGTTCCTGCCAGTCGATAAATGGCTGATTGTCATAAAACGTCTTCTGATTTCCTACTGCAAATGGATATGTTCCAGCACAAATACGCCCCACATTGGTTTCAAACCGGTTGATCTCATCTGCATAGAAACTATAATCCTCATATGTTTTATCCGCTCCCATATCTTCCAGCGAAAATTCTGGCCAGAGAATAACCGCCTGAGCACGAATCTCATTTAAGTTCCCCTTTATGCGGTTATAATCTTCAACATTGAAAAAATCACTTTCCTGCCAGTCTGTCTTGGGTGTCTGCCACATAGCCAATTTCCCTCCTTGCTTTTATCGTTCCGCTTAGCGCACCATTAAATTTTAGCGTATGGTCATACACCCGCAGGAGCAGGCCCGGCACATATTTATTTTCCAGGAATGCTATGTCGTTGGCGTCAATCCTCGGTTCCCCGCGGTACTGAAGGTCATACTCCCGGTCTGCACGCATGTAGTCTCCGACCCAGTCCGCCAGATCAGCCGCATGAACGACATCGGACACCAGCGGGTTCTCCCACTGTTCCAATCTCCCGGTTGGATTCAACCGCCGGCTGACTCTGGCCTGTGTGACGATATATTCCCGGCCTGTTATCAATACTTCACATGCCCCTGTAACGCCTGTCAGTTCTACGGTAGCATAATAATTGCTGCTGTCCACAATCACCGCCGTCTGGCCTGCCTGAGGCTCTGTAATCGTACAAGACAGGTCATAAGACGGGGCTGAAAAATAGATCGTATACCGGTTATCCGCGGCGCTCACGGTGACGGTCTCTTTCGCCAGTTCCTTCACCTCAACGCCCTGGCTATAGAAGGTCCTGACCACATGCAGTTCCCTGACTTTGGGAAGCTGTGTCCCCTTTGGCGTCTTCGTAAGTTCGTGGCCGTATTCCAGCATATAATCCGTGCTGTCCCCGAAAATGATGTTATTCAGTATCACCCGGTTATACGGACAGCCTTTCGTGAATTCCAGAACCAGCCGGTCAAACTCCGGAAACTCGTGACTGATAACTGTCATGGCTGTCAGCCCGGATACCATATAATCTTCCCGCGGCTCCCCGGCTAGGCTGGCGTGGAAAATTACCGTGTCCGGATTGTTCCGGCCAAACTTCAAAGTCAGTCCGAAACATTTATACCGCGCTTCCAGGCTGATTTCTACGGCAGGATTAACCGCAAACGTCCCGTCAGCGCCGGCCACAGCCTCCGAGATATAACCGGTGTTTAGATATGCCTTCCCTGTCTCCTGACGCGGAAGGAAGTACTGTGTCGGCTGCACATCTGTATAATCTCTGGCTGTCATGGCGTAAGATTGTTTGGCCTTCTTATCCAGAACCGCTCCGGCATGGCTGAAATACACCTCATTGTCAGATGCTGCCTCCATGTCCGGTACAAAACTTGATTTCATAAAGATATTTCCGCTCCGGTCCTGATAGAGGATACAGCGCCCGGCATTAGCAATTAATTGCAGCGCTTCCTTATGGGATACCACCGGCATCGGATTGCATACCGACACGTCCTTTAAATAGTTGTCCAGCCAATATGTCCGGCTGTCCACGCCGGCGTCCTTCAGCACATCAACGGCCAGATCATACAGGCTGATTCCTTCCGACCGATACTCTCCCTTATAATAGGTTCCGTCCATGCTTTCAAAGCGGTCCGTTGCAGTAAAGCTCATTTCTTCATCATCTGCTGACCATTCCCTGAGATACACCGTTGCACCCGGCAGCCACTCCACCGTCCCGTTATCCAGTTCCTGGCCGTACAGAACCTTGACCTCCTGCCCGGTTTCCAGGAAATTAACTGTACTCTCCTCATTTTCCACGTCATACGCACGGTCTTTGTTATCAATTGTCATATCAAAATCCAGCGCCGGCAGTTCTTCCATGACCGGGCTGATATGCTCTTTCTTTGTGGCTGAAAGGATTTTCCGGTTATCAAAATAGATTCCGATTCCCGTGGTCAGCTGGTGGATCCTGAATCTGCTCTGTCCATTGGCCATGGAAGCCGGCACAAACCGCAGGAATGTTGCTCCCTCAAAAATTTCTTCTGTCACAAAATGTTCCGTGGCATTCCCGGCAATCTCCACGGTCTTATTATCAGACTCAATCCGGAAATCTACTGGGTATGCCCGGCCAAACTCGACCGTCAGCCCCTTAATGTCATATCTGATGGGAAACTGTATCTCTATGGATCCCGGAAGATCCTCCGACACAATTCCCTGATTGAGGACTACATCCTCCCTGGCCCGCGGCAGGAAATACATGCTGCCGTCCACCGCGGTGTAATCCTGATCACAGGTGGCATACAGCTCCTGCACCTGGTAATTATCCAGGGGCCATTTCAGGTTGCTGTAATAGGTGTAATTTTCAGGGTGCGGCACGCAGGCAGATGCCTGGGCCTGCTGGTTGATTACGCCGATTGTCACCCGGATATAGGACCGGTTCCGCAGCTTCTCTTTCATGCTCCGCTTATATTCGCGGCTTACTGTCTGCATTAATCAATCACCCCGCAGTCAATCAGGTTTACTTTACAATTAATATACTTCGTCGGGAATCCGTTTTCGTCCACCTCGTAAGGCTCCGCGCTCCGGTCACTGGGATACATTTTGAGCGTCTTCCATTTGTTTGTGACCATATCCGGGAACTTTACCGTAACGTAGAAGTTGCTGAATTCCCGGAGCATTTCAGACCATGTCTCCGCGTCCAGTACTGGCCAGACAAGAGAGTCAAGCTTATTCTGATCGCGGCCTACTTTTTGGCCTACCACTTCACCGTTTGCATTACGGGACGACGTGACAATAGTCGATGCGATAAAATTAAGCCCTCTCTTCGGGGAAGGGAAGGGCTTGCCGTTTACGTATATTGTTGCCTGCCGCTCATCTAACAACTGTATCACCTCTCTTTCGGGCAGAAGAAAAGCACCCTGATCGCTCGGGGTGCTGTGTGCTACTCACTTATTAACTCGATATAATACGCTTTGATTGCTGGAACTTCATCTTTGGATCCGGTAATGACACGTTTCATAGTTTCCAGTCCGGTGAATTCTCCGTAGATTTTCAGGACATCGCCATCGAGGATTTTCATATTATCATCAACACGGTTATCATACATGAAATACTCATCATCAAAATAATATCCCGAACCGTTGTTGTCCGTCTGTACTCGATAATATTTGCCATCATCAAACAGGCCACCATCGATCACCTGCTGTACTTCCGCTGTTATAACAATCCTCTGTCCAACATAATCATCTGGCGTCCTTAACAGTTTCTTGTATCCGATCTCCTGGCACGATGACTTGAACTCATCTTCACTTTCAGTCTCTGCAACTGTAGTTTCCTCTTCAGTAGTTGTTTCCTCTGTTTCCGGCTGCGTTGTTGTTTCTTCTGCTGCGGTCGTCTCCTCTACAGTAGACGTCTCTTCTTCCGTCGTTGCTTCTGCTGTAGTTTTTTCTACTATTTGGCTTTCTTTTACAGAATCGCTATTTGTACTTGGCTTGACTGAAGCTGCAAATCCGAAAAAACCTACAATAAATGCAACCGCTGGTATCAAAAGATATTTTACACGCACCTCTTTTCGCATAAGCACGAAAATAAAATCAACTATAATCATAACGCAAAAGCTTAATATTCCCAGTACAATAAGCGCAAAAAAGAAATTATCCATACTCCGCCTCCCAAATTAATATAACTTAATTATATCAAATCTGGGAGGAATTGCAACAGCATCATTAAACAGTTTGCGGATTTCGGAAGTTAAATCCTTTACGGCTTTGTACTTTATCGGTCTGCTTGACTATAGTTCTGCCGTCCATATCGACATGTGTTTCGATAGTAATCGGTTCGCTATTTCCACTGTAAGAAGCCATAACGACGCTCATTCCTTCAATCACAGCTTCTTTGATTCCCTGTGTTATCTGATCATTATTCGCTACAGCGGTGCGCCCATTAGCAAATTTTCCAACAAGTTCACCGTGGTTCGCCATAAATAGCCCATCTTCAGGGAAGCCACCTGTTGCAAACTGTGGAATATGTGGAATGGTAAACAACTGGACGCTAAAAGCAGGAATTATCTCTTCTCCAAGTATTTCAAGTCCGTCAAAGCTGAAATTAAGCTTATCATTTAACCAGTCAATCAATCTGTTAAGTTGATCAACAGCCGCATTTACAGCCCCCTTAAACGTTTCCTTGAAAGCGTCCGGAACTCTTTTCATCATATCAATCCATGTTTCAAGTTTGAACCACTTTTCTACATCTTTTGCCCACCAGTCTCCTATATTCTTCTTCCAGTCATTAACTGTATTCGTCCATGTAGTTCCAAGGCTCTCCTTTACACTCTTGTAGACGTCCAACCATTTTTTAGCGGTAAACCAGGTAGCTACATGTTTGTCCCACCATGTTTGAATATTTATCGCCCACTCTCCAACGGTATTATCCCAGGTTTCTTTTAATTTGACTTTTACATTCTGGTACAACTGCGACCATCTTTCAGGTGTAAACCATGGTGATACATGTTGATTCCACCAAGATTTAATGCCTGATCCCCACTCAACAGCTGTAGAATCCCATTTTGTCTTTAGCTGTACTTTTATATCATTGTATAATTGCGACCATCTTTCTGCTGTAAACCAGGGCGAAACATGTGTATTCCACCAGTTTTGAATATCAGATATCCAAACAGCAACAGTCTCATCCCACTTAGTTTTAAGACTTGTCTTAACGCTCTCATATAATCCTAACCACTTTTCGGTTGTGAACCAAGGGGCTACATGTTCATCCCACCAGCTTCCAATCGTATTATCCCACCAGGTCTGGATTTCTTCCCAGTTTTGTTTCGCATTAGATTTCTTATCCTCTATCCATGTTTGAAAGTCGCTGCTTTCTTTTTCTCTTTGTTCATTAAGCGCATCTAGCCAATCTTTTGTATCCTTTAGATTTTGGTTAAACCACTGCTTTACTTCCCCGGGCATAGACTTTAAATAATCAAACTGCTTCTTATAAGCATTGTCGTTCTTATAGGCATTTGCTGACTCTGCCATCTGTCCATAGCGGTTTCCCATGCCCCATTTATTCTTGTCAACGGAATCTTGCTTGTTTTTATCCCAGCTCGCCTCAATCTCTTTTTTCTCTTCGTCAGTACCATTCTCATATCGGTCAAGAAGATCAAGTGCGGACGCCCAGGATATGCCTGTCGATGCAATAAGGGACAGAGTAAGTGTAATTCCAAACGTTGATGCACCGCCGGCTGCTAAAATAACTCCTTTGAGTTTGTCAAAGAAATCCAAAATACTTTTCGTGATTTTAAACGTCAATATGGATGTTGCTATTACTCCTAATCCATACCCTATTGCTTTGGCCTGATCTGAATCAATTTTATTCAATGCATCTGCAAGCGCATTTAATCCGCCAGGCACCACAGTATTAATAAAAGCAGCTCCGACTTTGCTCAGGTCTTCGTAAAAATCAAGCAGCCCTTCACCAACGCTTTCAGCAAACGGCTCCAATGCTTTCCAGAAGTTCCTCAGCGCCTCGTTAATGGCTTCCCAGTTAATGGTCTTAAGGAAATCATTTGTGATGTCAATGAACCGCGGGAATCCCTCTCCAAGCGCCCAGCTTCCAAGCGGCACAAGAAAGTAATTCCAGAAGTCCTCTAACGCTGTCCAGGTGAATTTCCCCAGCAGGGACAGTCCCTCATTCCACAGCCTTTTCAGTGCAGCCGTGGTGGGTTTCGCAAGTTCCTTGATGGCATCGATAGCTTTACGTAACCGCTCTACCGCCGCTTCGATCTCCTGATTGACCGTGACTTCGCCAAACAGTTCCCCTGACATATCGCCAAAATCCAGGGAACCGCCACCTCCGGCACCTCCGCCCGATCCGCCGCTTCCCTCATCAGGATTCAGTACGTTAAGTTCATCGATCCCGAGAGTGTACTCCTTCATCTTCTTTGCGGCTCCGGCTGCCTTGTCCATGTTATCGGCCACAGCCCCGGAAGAACCGGCCGCTGAATCCATAGAGTCCGCTATGTCGCTACTTCCGCCGGCGTCACCAAACAGTGCCACAGTAAATGCCTTAAAGTAAGCCGCCAACGTCTGGAGCTTAGCAAGGATTGTATTGATTACCCGGATTACCGGCGTAAACGCATTAATAAGCCCCTGGCCGATTGTAGCCTTCAGAGACTGGAACTGTAAGGATAACACACGGACCTGATTTGCCCATGAAGTACTTGTTCGGGCAAAATCTCCCGAAGCGTCCGCGAGGCTGGACATGACGAACCGATACCGGAGCATGACCTTTTCCTGCTCGGTCATTTTGGCCGTGGTCTTACCGAAGCCATTATTCAAGGCGTACTGGTCAAGGGCTGTCTGTGTCATGACAACGCCCAATTCCTTGAGGGATTCCGTCTCGCCTGTAAAGATGCTCTTAAGCTTCGTGTATGCCTCGTCAGTAGACAGGTTGTAGAAGGAGGCCACATCACCAGTCAGGCCAGTGATAGAGGCAGACATTTGATAGCCGGCCTCTTCCACTATACCAAACGATTTCGCCATGGCTCCATAAGTACCCATATACTTTTTGGCCGTCAGCTCTGACAGGCCAAACTGCGTGATCGCGTTTTTGGAAAAGGCGTCCACCGCTCCTGACATTTTGCCGAAGGTGACATCTACAACGTTCTGTACTTCCGCCAGATCAGAACCGAGATCAATACACGACTTCGCAAATGCTACGATGGCGCCAACTCCCAGAACGGAAGCAACTACCTTCCCTAGTCCACCGAATGACTTTTTCATCTTCGCAGTCTGCCTCTCAACATGGCTCGCCGCTGTCGTTGTCTGCTTCTTCAGCTTCTCTACCTCGTCCCGGTATGGCTTCGTCTGTGCCTCAATGATTACCTGTAACTTTTCCAGTGTCATTCCTTTGCCCATCAGTTTCCACCTCCTGCCCTGGCATGATTATGGCGGATTGCAAAGTCGTTAAACCGGGCTTTGTACTCCGCCAGCTGCTTTTCCTGTATCTTCTTTTCTGTTTCTTCGTGTTCCCGTCCAAACAGATCCGGGAAGAAATCCCACAACTCCATAATTTCTACCTTGTCACTGCCCTGGATTGCAACGGCTGTAAACTGGCCGATATCCCGTGCGAGGAAATGCAGGTTCATCAATTCCCGCTTAACCTTCCGTTCCTCCTGACGCCGGCTGCACTCCATGATATCGATGATATCCGGTATGGACAGCTCCCAGAAACGTTCCGGGGATATCCCGCAGTCCAATGCGAGAGGGAACAGATCGTCGATCATATCAGATACAAGGCTTACATCTGGTCCTTCGCCTCTTCCAGTCTCTTGTCCATCTCTTCCGCCTGATCCTCCGTAAAAAAACCAGACACCTTGTAGATTTCCATAAATACGTCTGTCATGAAGGTCATCTGAGTACCACCTTCCTCACAGTATTTATCGAACAGCGCCTGCACGCCTTCATACTTGATCTTGTGGTTATACGGCAGCATGGCGGCCTGTGTGATTGTAAGCATAACCGATAACGGAGGCACACTTCCGGCCCCGAACAACACGTTTAAAAGACTGGTCTTAAATTTGTCTTCGAGGCGACAGATATTCTGCGTGGTCAGTTTCATTTTGTATGTCTGTCCGCCCACTTCCCAATATGCGAATGGTCTGCGTTTCTTCTTTTCCTCGAGGCTCACTACTTTATCCTCTTCCTCTTTTGATTCTAATTCCTCGTCAAATCCCTGTGTCATTGCCTATTCCTCCCTGTTCTATTCTGTTGGGTCTGTGACCTTAATATCGCTCTGCAAACCTAAAGTAAGTGTGAATTCAATCGCCGCATTCACTCCGCCGCCGCCGACTTTTATACTGCTGTATGCATCAAACTCATACTTTGTCCCGTCAGGGAATGTTTGCCGGTAGGACGCTACTTTGTTGCTATCGGCAATTTCACGGAGAACCCTGTAATCCGAACTTGCGCTGGAGTTGTCATACACGAACTTATAAGCCATATCGCCAGGGTCTCCGATCCCGAGCTCTGAATGCTTGAACTTGTCTTTCAGTCTGGTATTCTCCACTTTTTCAGCGTCCACTCCAAGTTCCGGCACTTCTTTTAAATCTTGAAGCGCTGTATAACTCTCCGATCCATTTTTCTTTACCTCAAGTGTAATTCCATTTGCTAACATATCATCATTCCTTTCCTATTGCGTGGTATACCTGCTTGTTCCTAACATCAATAATCCCTTCATAGCGCATCTGCTTGTGCTTTAAGCCGCTGGGATCCTCTACGTCCATGCACTGGGCTCGCTTAAGTCCCAGAGGTGATATGGCCGCATCTACAGCCACCGCGGCCACAGATGTACTCTTTCTCGACCAGATATCAATGCGATACCTGACGTAAGATTTCACTTCCCCGCGGCCAGATTCCTCTGCAACCTTGTTATCCTCTTCCATATACTGGATCGAGATATCCTGTTCCCAGCTTCGCGGGTAATAATCAGTAACATTCTCCGTTACCGTGCAGAGGGCCCCATATACTTCGTCTTTTACATTAATCATTGGCTTGCCTTTCTGATCTCTGCCGCCAGTACATCGTTTATCTTCCGGCAGATGAGTTCTTCGTTGTCTTTAAGACCAGGATATAAAAACGGCTGGGCCGGCTGCCCTGAACACTGGTAAAACCGGCCGTCTGGCGCATCTATGTAAAACCAGTGGTATTTCTCTGCCGTCTCCGCGTCGATCTGGCTCTCATGGATCCACCAGGGAGACGGGGAATAGGCAGGTGTTATTTCGGGGGAGATGCCGGCATGATCCACCTGACCGCGTGGGCCAGTTCCCAGTTCTACATAGGCAGCATACTTTTTGTTGGTATACACTGTACCGATTACCCGGCCTTCCTCCACCATCACTCTGGTTTTGATACTCTGCCGCAGTTCTTCATCATTTACTGGGCACATCAGTACGGCTCCCGCCTGCGCGATCTTTGTTCCCTGGCCTATCGCCTTCTTTACTCCATGTTCCGCCGCAGCCTCCAGGCTCCCGTACTTCTGCAACAGCTTATCCAATCCTTTGATGGTCTCATTCATATGCGCTCAACCTCCAATGTCAGATACCGGTACGGCCGGATGGCAATGATCCGGTAATCCGGTTCGTGGTCTCCGGGGACATTTAAGCATATACCGTCACCTTCCTGCAGCGTCATGCTGCTGATCCGATAACTGACATGGCCCTTTTCATCGACCACGGTCTCATATCCCGCATTAATCCGACAGTTCTGGATATGGTTGACACGCTGGCCGTACATCTCCGCCTGCAGCTTCCCGCCTGCCGGCCAGACCTCGGCCTTAAAAGAAGAAGGCAGCCCATACTCCATGTACGAGTTGCCTTCATTATCCTTTTTCGGTATCGCCTGCCTGTGGCTGTACAGTTTCAGCCTGTTTTGTTTTAGCCTCATATCGTCTGCCTCCGACTCCTACCAGCCTGTACCGGTCCAATACGTCATATATCTGTTTCGGCGCCGCGTCAAAGCTGTAACTTTCTCCGCCTTCGCTCCGTCCGGTCTCTCCTTCAGTACCCAGCCGGTTGTAGGCAATTACAGCCAGATCTCGGACCGGCTTATTCAACGCTGCGGGAAGCTCGGTGCGGTTTGTATATCCCAGTACATATTCTATTGCATCAGCAAGCAAAAGGGAGAGTAAGTCCTCATCACTCTCCCCTGTCAACAGTTTCAGTTTTTCGATTTCGGTCACTACGATCACCCCTTCAGGACCGCCAGCAGCTCCTCTTTATTCAATGATGCCGCTCCCTCGATACCTTTTTCTTTTGCTAGGATTTTTAGTTCAGGGACGGTCATTTTCCCAATATTCGTGTTCCCTTCTCCCGGCTCCCGCGTAAGTGTTTCTAAACCAAGTGGCTTAAAACCCAATGCTTTTAATTTGTCAGCCATTGCTTCTGATTCAGTTACGCGTTCAACATTATCTTTGATGAACCTCATATATCATCACTCCTTTGTGTCTTTGATATTCAGGAAGATGGAATCCAGTTTATTGTCCAGTACCCAAATATCATGGAATCTCCGGTAGTCCATCTGCCAGGCATTCAGCTTCTGGTTGATCGTCGGGTCAAAAATACGCATGATATCCTGTTTCGTGACGGCAATCGGAGTAGTACGCGGACAAATGAAGAAATTAATATTTTTTGCAGATTCCCCCTTCTCATATCCTCCGCGCTCCTGTCCAGGTGTCTTACCGTCATTAATTTTGATAGCTGTGTACATACGGTTGGAAGGTGTGGAAATGATCGGGACGCCATCAACGGATGGTACTGCGGTATCAATGCCGCCCTTCGAAAATGTGGTATTCGTGATTTTTCCGGAAAGCTCCATCTCCAATTCCATAATCATGTCAGGTGTGGCATGGATCACCAGAGGACCGTTGTAGAGCTCGCGGATTGCCTTAATTCCCTCCTTGATCTTGCGGAGAGCAGAGGTCCCGGTTGCTCCTGGTGTATAATTATATTCGATCATTCCAGCCTTGTTAGCCGTGATTGTCTCGGTTGCAATTTTAGAAATACGATACGCGTCAATCTCAGGCACTACAAACATTCTCTGAAACTCTCCCATGACGGCAGCTGCGGTTGTGACAAAATTGTTCTCGTTGATATCGATCGGGTCAAGCTGGAATTTCCGGCCTCTGTCCTGAGTCATTTTGCGGGTCTCGTATTCCAGTGTTACGCCGCCCTGCTGGTATCCGTTGTCCCGGTCATAGTCTCCCAAGCCCTGAACGCTCATCTTCGGAATCTTTACTTCGGCTCCTCCGTTATAGATTACCTGTCCGGCGTTTGCGTCCATCCAGCCAGTGACGGCCTCCCGGATTGCCACCTTGTCTAAAGTGTTCATAAAAAGTGTTGCTGTTGCTAATGTGTTAATTGCCATAGTCTTTTCTCATCCTTTCTTATATTCCCATCATCAGGTCTTCAACCTGTTTTGCAAGGTCCTTACCATCTTCTGACGGTGCTTTCTTTAGCGGTTCACCGCCTTTCAGTTTCTCTTCAACGGCAGCCTGTACGGCCTCCTGGAAGGCTTTCTCTACTGCCGCCATAGATTTATTGCAGGATTCTGCATCGGTGTAATTAAGCACCTCTGCAAGCCCTACAGGCAGCTTCTTTTCTGCCAGTGTGTTCTTCGCCTCGGCCATCAACTCCCGTCGCGTGATTGCCGCTTCCCGCTCCTTCAACTCCTTTTCCTGCTTCTGCCGCAGGTACTCCGCCTTTTCCTCTTTGTTCATCTTCGCCAGCTTATCAGCTTCGGAAAGCTTGTCGTCCATGAGGGCCGTCCACTTCTCTTTCGCGGTCCCCAGGGCCTTCTGGACACGGCGGTCAAACTCCGCCTGATAATCTTTATTCTGTAAGAGATCATCGAAACTCTTCGGTTCCTTGTTGCCAGTATCCACTCCGTCAGAGCTGCCTTCATCTGGCTTATTTCCAGTTCCGCCGCCTTCGCCCTGATCCGCGCCGGCACCGTCTCCGCTTTCTGCAAAAAACTGTAAATTCATTTTGGGGCTGATCCCCGTAAATCCTGTCTTTCTCATAATATCTATCCTTTCCGCCCCAGTCCGTTCATTGCCCGGACCATGGCATAAAAATAACACCCAGGTTATTCCTGCGTGCTCTTTTTTCTTTTTCGTAATTCTTTTTCTTTGGCTTCCGCATCTACGTTTCCTTTGACATTCTTGTCATACCATTGCTTATATGTCATATCAGCAGGTACAGTATTCGTCTTTCCTGTTACCGGATCACGTGCGCGGCGTTTCATATTCGACATGTCTATCTCATCGATCACGCATATCGTCGTTGACCGGCACCATGGGTGCATTGGCGGGCAGTTTTTTCCCGGCTGCTGCTCCGATACTGGAAAAACCTTTCCGTCCAGCTCCCGGCATACCGCCGAAGTCTTTAAGTCCAAAGTAGCCACGAACCGGTATTTCTCTATCCCGCATTCCTCATAGGACTGCATTTCCATCTGATTTGCCAGGTTGCAGGATTCTGTACGTACTAACCGCCGAGCATTACTGGCTCCCTGTGCGTACTTATTCGCTATGATTTCGGCAACTTCCCGATCGGTCCGGCCAGTGATCAGATTGACCAGCAGCTCCTCTTTCAAATCCTGTGCAAGGGCCTGTGTATTATTCCAGATACGTGTTGAGTAGTTGGCTCCTGACCACTTACTGTTAATGACCCGGTCTATCACAGCCGGGTCTATTGCGCTGAAGGAAAACCCTAACCCTGTACGCTGCTGAATATCAAAAATGGACCTGTAATATGCCTCGTTGGCAAGGTCTACATAATGGCTGGTATTTATCTTCTTTTCCTGGCGATAGACATTCTTCATTGTCGCATCAAGCTGATTCTGAAGCTGCTCCAATCGTTCCAGCCTTGCGCAGTATGCCGGGCTTTCCAACTCTGCCAGAATGTCCTTTTGGGCGCCGTCGCCGGTCCGCAGTGCCTCTTTTAACTCATCGATGGAGGTTTTATCATGCAGGCTATTAAGCAGCCTGTACGCCTCTGCATCGGTCAAATGGTGCTTGCGCTTGTATCGCTCGAATATCTTATCCAGCTCAGCACTGAGATATCCTGAAGACTTCAGATACAGTTTTGCAATCTCATCGGCGGTATCCTCGGCCTTCTCCATATAGTGAAACATCTCGCGGGCCTTCCTGCGCTCCCAGTATGATGCACTACTCATCTATCTCACCCGGCTTTTTCTTCTTTGGCTCGTCTTCATCGTCCGGCGGCGGTGTATTGCTTCCCAGTCCGAACATTTCCATCTGCTTTTTAGCTGCCTCATCTTCCTCTTTTTCCACTGCCGCCAGCTCCTCCTCTACATTCTCCACAAACGGCACTTGCGAAAGCAGCGTCTTCCTGCTGATCTTTCCCCAGAGGTTCGTTACGATTTGACTGATCTCCAGCAGATTCTTCGGCATCGCCCGGGAGAATGTTGGAGTTATACCGGATATGTCCACCTGGACTGATTTACTCTTTGCCAGCCAGGCCGAGAACAGTCTCAGACGCTTCCGTAATCCTCGCTTGTAATACCGTGTTTTAATCTTTGTGATGTTCTCCATGCCGAGAAGCTTAAACTCCATGGCTACACCACTGACATTCCCGCCAAAGGACTCATCGGTCATACACGGAATATGGCTAAACTTGTGGATATCCTGTTCAATGGCTTTCTTAAGGATTTCCACGCCCGATTCATCAAATGTACGGGTAATATACTCAGCCTTCGCATCTTTCGGAAGCTCCATTAAACGGTCTTCCTTAAGCTTCTGTGCCGCTGTCCTGCCGTCTGCGTCCTTTGCCTCATTATCTCCCAGCATGGCCCCGTACAGCGCCAGGATTGCATCAATAAACTGCTCCTTGTCCGTGATCCGGTCACTCATCAGCGCGTTATAGGCGTCGATCAGCGGAATCTGAAGTTCGAAGTCACCGATTGCAAGCTTGTTGTTTAAATACTCTATCACCGGCACCTCATCAAAATAGTGTGGCTTTGGTTCTTCAAGTAACGCCTGCGGGCAGTCGATATTCTCAATGTTCAGCACCCACTTATAATGTTCCGTCAACACGGTAGCTACGTAGATGGCCCTCTTCTTGTCAGAATCATCTTTCTTCGCGTAGTAATACACCGCGAAAAGCTCTTTCTGTTCGATCGTGTCGTCATATACCATAAAGGTATTTTCGGGGGACAGGCTCTTAATCGTTAAATCCGTCTCGCCCTCCATCGGATAGATGTACTCATAGCTCCGGCCGTACACTGACAGGTCCAGACCATTGTCCCCGTCAGCCTCATCAGCACCGGCAATCTCAAAGGCATCGGTGAGCGGTGTTATATCCTCTTTGCTGTTATATGAAATTGGGTTGCCAATAAAGTAGGCGCTGGCCGTGTCACTGATATCCTTTGCGTGGTTGCACACCAGCTTTGTCTTCCGGCTCTCCGTTAGGATCTTATGCTCTCCCTCATAATACTTCATAGACTTTCGCAGCTGGTTGGCCTCCCGCCGGTGTTTTACTATTAGTGTGCGGATTGCCTGTTTATCCGGGTTCGTCTCATCCCAGTTCTCGCGGGGCAGTGTGTATATGTACATGGTATCACCTCCTTAATGTAATCCATAATCGGATTTCTTTCTGACCTTTGCCTTCCTGCTCGTCATTACATCTTCCAATGCATACCGGACCGCGTCAATCGAATGGTTGTCTTTATCCGGATAGCTGCCTTTAAAGTTGCCGTTTTTATCCTGCTCCAGTTCATAGCCTGTAAACTCTCTGGCTGCATTCGGACAACGCTGCTGATCGATAATGATTTCGTTCACCTCATCAGCCAAGAACTCCATACCGAAATCTACGGACCCTGGCCCTTTCCTGGCACCGACTACACGCAACCCCAGTTCATTCAAGGCATCAATCGCTCTGGGGTCCTCACTATCCGCTGTCACTACTCTGTTGAGCGGATTGTATTTTTTAATCTGATCCGCCAGCTTTGTGTTTCCCAGCCGCGGCGCATATATTTCACCAAACAGAAAAAGACGCTTCCGCGTCCTGTCATAATGCATCTTTATATAAGCAGCCGGATCCGCTCCGAAGCCAAAGTCAAGGCCCTGATAAATCCGGTCAAACCGCGCCATCTCTTCCTCTGTGATCGGGCGTACTGTGACATTCTCAAACACCTGACCGCCGGTTCCTGTAGCAATACCGAGATATTCGTGTTCATATGCCTTCGGCTTTGTTTCTTTCAGGTCTTCAGCTTCTATGAAGAAATCGTCTCCCAGCCACTCTTTCGGCACAGTCCTGTAGTCACTGTGGTGTACAATCGCGTTTTCCTTACTCTGGAGGATATCCTGATTCACCCAGCTATTCATGGACTTTGGAGGATTCCACGAGTAGAAAACAAAGTATTGAGGGCCGCCTCGCATCAATGACTGGAGTATAGTACGTTCTTCCGAGTCGCCATCAAACTCTGCTCGCTCCTCGAACCAGATATACTTGAAATATCCATTCGCCAGCTTCACAGATTTAATCTTCTGCGGATCATCAGCTCCACGGAAGATGATCTTGTTTCCAAACGGCGTATACGTCAGTCCAAGCGGCGAATATCGTATTTTCCACTTGTCAGTCACCTCTAAAACGTTAATGGCCCATATGAGCTGTTGGAATACAGACTCATCGAGAAACCGGCCAACCTTCCGCATGGCGATCGCATTCGCCTGCGGATCCTGCATCATACCGAGAATAATTTCCAGGCTAACAAACGATGACTTTGTGGATCCTCGGCCTCCGGCGAGTTTATAGTGCGTGTGTCTGTGCTCTGCTATATCCCAATGCAGATCATAAAAGGACGGAGCAATCAGACTCGACAGCCTAACTTGTGTCTGGTTTGGGGATATCGTTGACAATTGTTACCCCTCCTATCTGTCCGCTGTGCTCTATATCCTGCTTATCGCGCCATCGATCCGGCCTCCGGTTCTTCAACCAGAATATTTGTGCCGTTGTATCTGGAACAACCTCTTTGATGGTTTTAGTAACCTTCGTCCCCTCTTCGCTGACCTCCACCTTCTTTTCCTCATAGGAATATCCGAGGGCTCGTTTAAGGAGAGCATTTTCGACCTCTATGTCAACAACCTCTTTCCCCTTTTTTAGGGCCTCCGAAATCTCCGAATACTGCCGTTTCCATTCATACAGCGTAGATGGAACGATATCCAGATTCTTTGCTATCTGCTCATCTGTCAGGCCGTCTCTGGCGTATGCTTCCAGCCGGAGCAAGCCATCAGGCGATAACCAATATTCGTATTTTCCTTTTGCCATCAGGCTCACTTCCTTTCTGTTTTTGAGTATAGAAAAAGAGCCACTGGTAGGTGGCCCTTTATAATAACACTATTTAGTCATTTCTGCACTATTGCTCCAAGTTGTATTTGGTTTATTACCAATAACGGCGGAATAATTTGTATTTAATTTCCTATCCATTGTTCCTGTATTTAATATTCTTTTAGGTATCTTATCATCGTTTTTGATTCCTAAAGTACGATATAGTCGATCTACAACTGCATAATTCATATTGTTCATCACATCCTCCTGTTTATTGCATTATATACATAATAACTATATTATGCAACTATTATTCGTGATTTATTATTGCTTTTCCATTTTGACTTTCAATAATTTTTACAACATCTGTGCCTCCTAATGTCAACATATAAGCATGATGAACGCTTAGCACTGCATCCTGTAATATATTATCATCTTCTAACGCAACTATTTTTAAACCAATATTTCTACAAAAATCTATATTAAAATGCCTTCCATGAGTCTTAGAATCATCATGTTCATTTAATTTGGCTACGATTGCTTCGACTTTTGTCGCATCTTCTCCTTCAAACATGCATGTGCTTAACCATTCCCTTAACAAAGTTCCCGATAATGCAATTGCGTCCATAGCTGTTTTTAAAAACGCAGCGGGGTATTGTTGTAATTTTATTGCCCAATATTGTGCATTTTGTGGATTAGAAGCCAAATCTTTTTTTGCTTCTTCAAACTCCATTTGAATATTGTATGCTGGTATTCCATTAAACTGTGGATCTACAGGCCCTAAACTCGACTGATTTCCCATAATTATTACCTTCGCTGCGCATGCCATCATCGTACCAGCTGACATTGCAATCTGTGGAACAATTACCCTTATGTCATTGCTGAACTTCTTACGCAAATAACTAATTATAGCCTCAGCTGAAGCAGGTGATCCACCTGGCGTCTGCAATATAATGTCAAGTCCTTTACTGCATTCCATCCCCTTCAAGGCATTCATAAAACCCGTCATATCCAAATCATTGATATCAAGATTAGATGCGTTGGGTTTATTTAGAAATGCAGAATAATAAGCAATAGTATTTCTTCCTGTATACTCAGATAGCTTTCTCAAATATTTCCTTCGGACAAAATCACTTTGAGACATTGTCTCATTAAATTCTCTCAATATGTCATCCCAGCCTGCCAAAGTATATATCCTCCTATCTTTTGTGTACTTCAATCTTACCACAAACCTCTGCAAAAGAAAAGCCCTCACATCTCTGCAAGGACTCTTCCAAAGGAGAAAATTCAGGACACTGGGAGTCGAACCCAGTCTACTTCGGCAAGCTCTTCCTACGCGCCTTCTCCGTGAGGCTCTGTCCTGACGAGCCGGTTTTAATCCCTCGTCCGTGGGGACATAAAACTCGGCAAACTGTTAGACGGATACCTTTGTCGCTGCAGCTTAGCAGTAAGTCAGGTGGTATCAACCTTATTAACGCGCGTTGCCGGACGTATCCATGGATACCGGCGCTTCAGCCGCCGACCGGTAAAAGCCGGAGGCAGTCAATTGGGGGGAGGAAATCTGTTTTCAGATCTTCCAGTCTATACTATAACATTTCCAAAACGGAAAAACAGGAAAAAACGGAAAAACTTTATGCTGTTTTCATAAAATTTTCATACTCCTTACGTATACCATCGGGAGTGGCTTTCCTCCCTATCCTCGAAGCTGTCTCTGCCCATGTATTCCCCTCAAAAATCTTATACTTAATGATCCGCTGCATTCTCTGCGGCACTGTGTTCAGCCAGGCTTCCACCTGCACCTTGATTTCCTCCGCTTTGGCCTTCCGTTCTTCCAGCAACCGCTCATACACCGCCAGTTCTCCCGGCTCCCTTGCCGCGGCATATACCATACCATGTATGTTGAAACTCTGTGCTGCATAAGGGAACTCACTCATAGACCCACGTACTCTATCCTGCACTATGGTCTTGCGTTGCTTTTTTACTCTTCTAATATCTGCCTCTGTCTCTTTGATTAATTCACATGCATCTATATATTGTTCCAGCACCTCCTTATTCAACGGCCTCACCCCTTTCCTACCCGCGGCTTGTACACACGTTCCCCATCCAGGTACTCCTCTTCCTTCCTCTGCTGGCCCAGAAGCTGCCGCATCCGATTCAGCGTATCCCGGTTCTTCTGTTCCTCAAAGAACTTGACGATCCGCTCATTTCGCTTGACAATATCTTTATTCTGCCTGCGGTATTTCCGACTCTGCTGAAACTTCGTTGCTACTCGGTTCCGCTCAGACTTATCCACTGCAAATTCTATTGCATGAACCAGATCTTGCAGACGCCGGTCCTCTTCATTCACATTTTCATACGCTGCCTTGTATTCCTGGACACATTGGTCTATGAAATTCAAGAAATTCTCCAGTTCTTTAGCCGGACTGTTTTGCTCCACCGGCCTCGCCTCCCTGCCTATATCTTTTTCGTTTCCGCATCTGCAATACTAAATCTGGCCATAGCGCGCTATCCAGTACACCACTCGGCAGCCTCACCAGCGCAAAATGCTTATAATGCTCCACAATCTTTCCGCGGTGCGCCTCGCCAGTATGCCCCATGGAATCGATCCCCTGGGCTTTGTAAGTATGTACGATTACGTTGCGGCCGATCCGGTAATACCGCTGTGCGGCCTGTATCTCCTTCTGGGTTATGTACCCTTTCGGGATTTCTTGATGTTTCAATTTATGTACCTCCTGACCTCTTCGACTGCGTCATACCATCCGCGTGTATACAGTATATGGTATTCGTGAGGCAGTTCCATGCCATTTATGCGCTCACGTATCTCTGCCAGGCGCATTCGCAACGCCTCATTCTCCTGCATTAGATCATCACAGTGCTTTTTATATTCGTCGCATTTGTTACATCCTCTTATTTTACAGCTTGTGTTGTCTATCACGTTTCAAACCTCCTTCATATTACGATTTTACTCGCAAAACTCATGGATCGCCCAAAAGGGAAAAGTAACAATCCATAATATAATCATCACGATTCTTAATAAAAATCCGATTGCCACCTGAAGTATACATTTTAGCAAATCACTTACCTTCAACATCCTTCTGTGGTGTACTCTCCATAAATGAATTTCATGTTTTAATGCGTGTAACGGGTGTATAAATATCTGGTTCAAATCATTCCCTTTTATCGATATTTCCTTTCCGCAAACAGAACAATATGAACTCACCTTATTTGTTTTGAACACTGATTTTCCCCTTCTTTCTCGATTTAGTCATCTCTCAAACGAGCCGGTAAAACAATTTTTAAATTCTCCCGCTCTCCCTTTCTTCCCGTTCTGATAATCACTGGGGATACAGAGTCGTATATATCTATCTTCGCCATTTTTTTATCAGAATCGTAGGTGCTAATGGAATCCAGTGCGTCTTTTAAGTACTTTGCGTTAATCCCTATCGTAATCATTTTCTCTTTTTCTTGATATTCCTTCAGTATCTTGTCAACAGGATAGTACTGGCCTTCCGGCTGCACATATCCCATGATTGACTCTCCCACCTGCACATACAGCCGGCTATTACTCACTTCCAATTCCGCATAGTTATCGCGTTTTGTGATCTTCGGAATTGTTGGCCTTATGTAACAGGTAAATGATTCGTCAGCTTCTACCAGCTCCGCATATTCAATCGAGATTCTGTGGCCCTCTAACGCTGTGGCCCGGATTACTTTTTCTTTCGCGTCGATTTCTAAGTATGTCCACCGCATTAACTCCGAGAGCGTTCCGTCACCCACAAATCGCTTTGTATTATCAATAATTCGTTTAAATTCTCCAGCGCATATTTTTGCCTTCAATTTCTTTCCTCCTCTACATGATCTAATCAATTATGTCTCGTGGGTCTAATTCTTTTTCGTATTTCATTCCACAAATCGGGCATTTTGAAAGTAGGATGGGAACTTCCCTTTCTCTCTTCTTCCCCGGCTCTCTGGCAGTGAAAGATATATATACTCTCCCTGACAAAATTTCAACGGGTGGCTGTACATGTTCATATCCCTTTTCTTCCAGCCTTTTTTTCATGTCATATATGCAATTACACATTCCGTTCCTCCTCTAAATGATCGTTTTACGAATTAACCTTACGGTAATACTTCCGGAAAGTCTGTTATACTCATCTGCCCCTGTGCCTCCCATGTGGTCCATGGTATCCCTACATAATCCAACACTTCAGCCATACCCAAACCGCCCTTACATACTGGTTTCATGCAGAAATCATATTGATGCGGGTAAGAGGTTGCCATACGTTGGAATCTGTTAGGCTCTGGCTCCAGGTGTGCACCGAATGCGCAAAACATGCAGCCGGTCCGCTGCTCTCCAGTGAGGTAATACTCGCCGCATGGAGTCTGTTTGATATCGCCGTACACAGAACAAATTTCAAGATCGTTTTCCACAACGTACCGTAGCACATCCTGTTTTGTCCAGAATCCCATAGGCTGGCTCTTGATTGTCTTGCCATCGTAGACGTTGCAGCCGGTATGTGCATATTGATGCGCCCTTTTAAAGCCTTCGTCCTGGGTGATCCCAATGTATGGATAACGTCCAGTTTCCCTTACAAACTTATCAAATGGCTTCTTTTTCATCATTTCACAACACTTGTCCGTGGTCTCAAACGGTGCATTAATCAGAAATTGCCACTTGTCCGCCAACTTTCCAAAACTTCCTCTTTCATCTCCATTCAAGAGATAATTTCTGTGCCTGTCCGACAAATTACCATGTCGTAGCTTATACACCTTTCTGGCTGTTTCCTTGCTTATGAGCGGATATCCATATGTAGTAATAACCTTACGGAATGTGATCCGCTTACCGTCTTTATCGACCGGATAAATTTCCCGAAATTCCCCACTGGCCTGCCGCGCAAACTTTACAATTTCAGGGAATTCTAATCCTGTGTTGGAAAATACCGCCGGCACATCGTTTCCGACGGTCTCCCGAATCAGATGTAACAGGACCCGGCTATCCAGTCCTCCAGAATAACTCAGGTATACCATTCCTCCCCAGTTATCATACCATTCACGGATTCGTGTTTTGGTAAGCTGAAGCTTTATTTCCCATGGTAGGTATTTCCTCTGGCCGAACTGCCAGTCATTAAGTTTTAAATCGTCCTCTTTAATAAACATTTTCTGCGAAAGGAACCCGGCGCGCCTGTTTTCCGGAAAGGTTCCGGCTCCTTTCTCTTAATCAGTTTTTAGTGTATAAGTTTTTTCCGGTCGGGACCTCTGCGGATCAAAGTATATTTCATCAACAAGCCCGCGCTGCCGCTTTCCGTCATAATACACTAACCTACGGCGTCCACTATCCCCCTCTACAATCTTTTCTACCTGAACAACTTTGTACCAATTGTGACTTTCTGTGCTCATATCCATCACAATCAATTTTCCCACCATATCCGTAATCTCGTTGAATGTTAATTCTCTTCCAAGGCAACATTCCTCGATCCAGTCCCCCGGCTGGAATTCCTTTGCCATGAAATCAAACAGGCTTATTTGTCCTTCCATATTTCCCACCCCCTTGTCCCTTCATACGGAAAATATCAGTTTATTTGATAAAGACCAGCCATCTTGTTTTTCCTCTCTGGTCTCCCAGTAATGGTTTTTTATCAAAAACTCTCAATACTTCAGATAATTTTATTTGATCCTCATTCCATTTAAAAATCAATAGCCCATCAGGCTCCATTACTCTCATGCACTCGCTAAATCCCTGCTTCAAATACTCCGGCCAGTCAGCCGGTAGGATTCCGTATTTATTGGCCAACCAGCTCCCCGTCCCCGCATGAATCAAATGTGGCGGGTCAAATACAACAACTTTGAAACTGTTATCAGGATATGGCATATCCCGGAAGTCCATCTTTACATCAGGTTTAATCAGCAGAGTACGTCCGTCACACAAGGTTGTTTCTAACTCTCTGTTGTCAGCATAGATTACCTCTGGATTCTGCCTGTCAAAATAAAACATCCGGCTACCACAACAAGCATCTAATACTCTTTCTATTTCAATCACTCCTTTACAAAATATTAATACTACCGATTATCGTTTTTCTGTTGAAAATAAGACGCAATCAGACACTTCTTTTTCTCCTGTTACCATTTCTCTGATATACTGGTGAGGCACATCACAGTTTACAGCGTTCATAAGCAATTCAGTTTTGGCACCTGCGCTTAACATTTCACAGAGTTGGCTCAACTTTATTTCCGTTCGATCCTCTTTCTCAAACACATCAATTAATCCCATGATTTTTTTCCTTTCTTCCGGCAGTCCCGGAATATTAATCTAACTTATCTTGTCGTCACCTTCCGAATCCAGCCACATTTCTTGCACAAATACGTCGTTACTGTCTTGTCTGGATACTCATTTTGTTTTACTATTTCAAAATCATGTATACAAAGACAATGTCGAATCCAATTAAACATGTATCACTTTCCTCCACTCCTCCGGAATTTTCAATCATGATTCCCCAAAATCAGGCAATTTCAAGCAATCACACATCTCTATAGTAACATCAGTTTTAAAAAATTCTTTTGAAATAACATAACTCTGAATTTCGTAAATCGTTCCCATAAAAAAGACCTTGTCTTTAAAATCCAGAGGAATCACCCCATATTTTTTTAGAATCCTATGTGCCAGTTTTAATAATAATTTCCGCAATCTCATCATCCTTTCCGGGTATCTTGAAAATACTAATTTACAATCGTTCCAGCATTTTGCTGAATTCTTTTGATGGCTTCTTTACCTGCCCCCACGCCAGCTCTGCGCCACAGTATGGACAGCATTTATATTCTTTAGCCACACCCATTCCACAGGTGCAATTATATTCTGGTTCTGGCGCTTCCGTCCCCTGTACGAAATAAGCTACAATTTCTGGCACAACTATCTTAATCAATCTCATCCTTCTCACTGCATCACCTCAATCTTAATTCTGTGCCTGAATCCAATCCCTGTACCGTTCTGCATCGTGGATAATCGCGTTGAGCACAGGGGTAATCTCTTTCAAAATGTCGGTGTCTTTCTCACGGTACATTTTTAACCTCAGCTCGCAAAGCTGTTCTAATCCTGTCTCGATATCTCTCTCATAATCCAGTTCATCATCGTACAATTGCGCATAATCTTTCATTCTGCACCTCCTAAACGTCAATTATCTATTGATAAACCACAAATTCCGAATCTTCTTGCACTTCTTGCAGTAAAACTCATGAACACTCAAAGCAATGCGAAATCTGGTTCCGTGAAACAATACAATTCTTTCTGCCATACAAATAGATTCCGGGTAATGCATTTTTAGACACTTACTTTTCCGCATTCTGCATCCCCTTCCCATGTGATCTTTACTCCCGGCACCGCAATACACCTCGGCTGCCCCGGCACCATTTTAATGATCCCCGCGTCTGCCATCTGCTTGAGATGCAATTGTACACTGCTCGTGCTCTCCAGCCCTACGCCTTCCCCGATTTCACGTACAGAGGGAGGCCAGCCGTGGGATATGGTGTACTGTACAATGTAATCCCTGATCTGCTCATGACGCTCTTTCATGGTCTGTCGCCTCCTAAAATCTGTATTCATAGAAATCTGCATCTTCCACGTACCAGTCCTCTCCTGTACGGTAAATCCTCACCCTGTCAAGCTGCTCGTCAGTCAAATCTTTCCACCCTGGCACATTTCTCAACATGTTTCGTACATAACCACGCCGTAGTTCAATCTCATCAGCAGTCATGGACTTTCCCATGTGTTGGTCTTCTCCCACACGATACCTTGCCAGCTTTCTTGCCGCTTCTTCATTCATTTCTGGTCCTCCATCATCGGAAGGGCTGCTTCAGGCTGTATTCCTGCCTGCTCGATTTTTAAATGTTCTGGCATTTTGTGAAACTCGACAGCTCGTCGCTGCTCTGCTTCATAGGCTCCACGGAACTGTGCTTTCAGTGTGTTCACCTGATCATAAGGTGATTGGCATATGTTCTGCCAGCCGGTACGCTCTACAGCCCTACGTACTGGACCGCTGAGGCTTTTCAGTGCCTCCGCCTCCCTCATATATCCGTAGCGCCTTACAGCCATGTTGACCTCGCCCCACGCTTCGTCAGCATCGGGGATACGCGTTTCCATCAAATCTGCCGCATACAGTCTTAAGTCTGATATTGCAGGTGGAAATTTGTTAGACAGTGCGTATTTCTTGAGAGCCATTATAGCAACCTGAAAAGGAATATCTCCCAGTAGTTCATACCACCAGTCCATCTGATCTCCCGTTGCCAGCAGGTTGTCTTTTGGATATGCTGTTTTTATCCGATCTGCAAATACGGCAAATTCCTTTGTGTTCATTCCTCTCCTCCTCTTGACATCGCCCAGTTATACATCATTTCCCGGCTCTCGTTTTGCTTGTCCTGCTGTTTCCCTACAGGGCTGTATGATGGCTCTGGCCTGTTACTGTAATTGCCGTCAAGCACCTTAGCCATATTACCGTCACTGATAAGCCAGTCAAATGTCGCTGACCAGTTTTTATTATTTTTGCCTTTTAAAAATTCACTCTGCTCTGCAAGTTCAAAGAGTTTACGAAAATCATCTGCCGTATAGCCGCTGTTAAGCCTTGCCCCAATTGCCCGACGCCGTTTGTCTGACAGCTTTGTCACATGGGGGTATGATTTGCAAAGCGAATTATACAGAGTAATTATCTCTTGATAATTACGATTATCTTTTTTCTTTCCTTCTTTCTCTTCTTCAAGTTCTTCCCTTTTTTCTTTCTTTCCTTCTTCTATTGTTGTTAATAGACTGTTAATAGAGTGTGCCTTGTCTGTGCATTGACTGGTATCAGACTGTTGATTGACTGTGGTTTGACTGTTAATATCCTGATACAGGCTGTAGTTATTTACCGTAAATACGCTGTATTTGGACTGTGTTTTGACTGTGATTTCTCCTGTTGACGTCAAATGTTTTAAAGCAGTCCGTAACTCATTAATTGTAAGGTCGCATTCCTCGCAAAGACGCGGATAAGAAGAAATAAAAGAACCACGCGGAACCGTTGTACCTTCAAACCTTCCCTCTTTCCAGTTTGCTTTCAGTAACATGTGAAGGAATAGAACCTTTGTATTGATATTCCGATACCACTCCCATTCGAGAATGTTCCGGCTTATTTTTATGTAGTTTCCATCTCCTCCCAAAATATCACTCCCGTTCTTCAATCAGTACTTCGATGCGAGGTTCATTTCGATCACAGAAAAATTGGTCCGTAAACCCTATGACGTAGTCCCACCCATCATCTTTCAGCACACCGCATTTCACAAGTGCGTCCTGGATCACCTTCCTGCCAAAGCTTGACACATTGTCATGGTCCCTCCGCTTATTTGGCTCATACCATGAGAATTTAAGGAACACGGGCTTTTCTATATGTAACCGCCGTAACTGCTGTCTGATCGCCCATATGACGGTTTCCTCGTTGTCTTTCTTCATCTTCCCACCCTTATGCGGGTTTGTCCGGTTTGCTGCTGTATAGTCATTCAGGCCATCGAGGCGGCCAAATATCACCAACTTATATTCCATAGGCTCCTTTCCCCGGTACCGCCCCTGAAATAGGCAGTACCGGTAATACCAATGGCATGTCGTGACACATGCTTGTATGTAATTCCCTTTCGGGATCACAAGGCTATAAATAGCTTTTTCCATACCTTGCACGGAATAGTTCTCTTCCCATCGGAACCATTTTCAATGCCAATTCTTTTTCATATGCCATCTGACCAAGCATCTTTGAAAGCTTTTCAGCCATCGGGTTATCATGGATTCTGCTGTTAACTTTTCCTGCGGTATGGCAGTTGTTGCAAATAGGAACCTTAAGACAGTCTTCATCCGCCAGTTCTCGATTTGCCGATCCGAAAATAAGGTGATGTTCACAATCGGCAGGGCGGCCGCAGAAGAAGCAGTGATCCATATCATCGGTTAATAATGATATCATTGCTTACACCTCCCCTAAAAGTTCTGTAAAGTGTATTGGTCTCATCAATACCTTTGTGTGTTTACAGTAATCACAGAGACCGCATCTGATCGGCTCTACTTCTCCGTTCTTCAGCGCTACGATCTTCGGTGTGTTATTTTCCACCTCAATCAGCTTTTCACGTAAATGGTCGTCTGGAATCCATATCAGTTCTATATCGGTTTCCTCTTCTTTCGAAGCGGCCGCAACGAAGAACGGAAGACGCTCTCCGGTATTTTGATAGACTACTTCCTGATAGACTGCCGCCTGGAGGTCATAACCCCAGTACTCTATGAAATTCATATAGCCGTAATCTTTCGTGTACTCCGCCTTATGCAGTTCTCTCATGACCTTTAAGTCAACGATGGCCTTACCGGGCAAATAGCTGTCAATTTTTATCTTCCACGGACTCCCGAACATGTCTGCCGTCATAATAACCTGTTTCTCTCCGCCCATGAATTTCATAAAAAGATCATCACGCTCAATTCTATTGATGATTTCTTCGGCCTTGCGATACTCGGCTTTCAATGCTCCCTGTTTCGTGAAAATTTCTGGGTTCTGTGCCTGGAACAGACTAAGAGTCCCTTCAAAGTGAGCGTCTACATAAGACCCAACCATAAGCGCCGTGGTCTTTTTCATTTCCCACTCTCCGTTTAATTTTGCCATAGCTTCAGCCTCACAGGCCGGGCGCCCAATAGTTCCCATAAAGTTCTTGTACTGGCTGACCGAGAGATATTCCCGGTCAGCTTCCTTACTAAAATAATTTTCTGCTGTTAAGATCATGCCTGTGCCTCCTTCTCTTTCTCACCAAAGATATCGGGGATTTCAGGAATGTCTTTCTCCCGGATTATATCCTCAGCTTCCCCCTCAACAGAACACCCAAGGAGGGCGTCAGGAATGTAGACGCGGGCAAAGAATGCACTAGCGCGATACGCAAGCATCAGTTCCGGCATTGTCTGCCATTTTGATGTTTCATTTCCGTAGCGGTCGATCTTAGAGAACCACTTTTCAGCTTTGGCCACCCCTATTGTAATTTCAGGACCACGGACAAGTTCACCTGTAGACCGCCTTATAGCCTCTATATGGCACCCCCATGTATTTGTGCCTGCTTCCCCTGTATATACTGGCTTAACGTCCTTAAACTCAGTATTAGACTTAATCAGCGACATGCAGGCCTGTCCACTCCATGAAGGTTTTCCTTTCACAACATAGAGATTCTGCATAACAAACATAGGACTTACATGCATCCGGTTTGCCATGTCAATGGCAATCATGCAGTCGGCCGGCTTGTTCTGGTAGTTCTGCGGTATAATTTCTGTACTTGCGAAAGCCTCCGCCATCTTCATCAGCATTTTAAAATTCGATTCGTTGTTAAATGGGTTTGCAAGCGCTGTATTTTCAACATTCATAATCTCTTCCATGGCTTCCTCCTATAATTCGACTACGGTTAATTCTGGTTCATCAGTTGTTCTTGTGGCAATGAACTGTAATCCCTTTTCCTTACATTTCCGGTATAGTTCGTTCCTCATATCAGATGACAGCTTCTCTACGCCATCAATAAGAATGATCTGCAATCCGTTCGGTTTCTGGATAGCTACGTCGATGCAAAGATCCAGTTTCTCGCCATCGGAAAGGTTACTGATTGGAAGTCCGTGGATTAAAGGAATGCCATCTTTTACCGTAAGTCCATCAATCGGAATGGTTGCTTCCTGAAGGATTTCCCCCGGAAGTTCCCTTGCCTTCTCGATTTTATCGGTCAAGGCTTTGGATTCTGCCGCCAGTTTCTCAACCTCTGATTGCAGGTTCTCCATGCGGCGGTACTCATTTAAATGGCCCTTCATTTCCTCGGCATATTCGGCCTTCTCGGTGAGCTCTGCGGTACTTTTCACTTCTTTGCTGGCATATTCTTCGTATTGGGATAGTTCTGCATCATACTTAGCCACGTTCGTTTTATAGGTCTGCTCCGCTAGGCTGATCTTGTCCTGTTTCTTCTCATTGAGCCCTGACAGTTCCTTTTTGCATGACCTGATCTGCTCCTCAAGAGAGGCAATCTGTTCTTTAAGATTAGTCTCCCGCCGGGTAAACTCCTTCTCGATGGCAGACAATTCGATCTCTCTGTCCGCTTCAAAGGCTCTCATCTTATTGCTACGACTTTCAAGCATCCGTTTTGCCTTTTCGATTGTCTCATTCTCTTTACGAATCTTCTCGATCTCCCGGTAAAGCTCTCCGACATTCTCGTTATCCCACTTCTCGGCATCGTACCCGGCCGGGATCACATCCGCGATATCTTCGATAAATGCTCTTTTGTTACGGATATCCCGGTTAATATCCTGCCGGGTCTGGAAGTACTCGCCGTTTTCGGACTGGATATCATGGAGTACCTGGAGAATGTTCTGGTCATATGACACCCAGCCTGGGATCTCTCCGAACCATTCCCGGATTTTGTTCATATCCCATGGGTAGTCAATCATATCCAAGATAATCGCATTCTGCTTTTTTCTGTCCATTGCCATAAATTCTACCGGGGATAGCTGCAACGGGGTGAAGATATCCTTCAAAAAAGTTTCAGGGCTTCCGACTTCGTGGCCGTCTTTTTTCACGCTCTTGTAATCTGCCTGGTTTGTTCTGATCTTACGATCAATCCGCAGCCCATTGTCAGTTTCAATTAAAATTTCCCCTTCTGTCTCCCCGTCCCTTACGATGTACTCGCGATCAGAACGGTTTGTTAGCGCCAGACGGATCGCATCAATTACAGAAGTTTTACCGGCTCCGTTTCTGCCGGAAAGTTCTACGCTCTGGCCGTCTGCTTCGTACTCTTTAATACCAAAAAGATTCTTGATCTTTATTTTTGTTAATTTCACGCTTGATTTCCTCCAATGCCTCATATATAATGAGGATGAAAATTTGTTTTCTATTTACCTGAGCCATGGCAGTTCGCACCTGCCGGGCTCTTTTTCTTATCCTTCTTTTCTGCCTTGCTAAAGCAGGCTATGTCATATATATCCATTACTTCCGCAATAGCTTTCGTGTACGCCGATTTCTCGCACGCCGGTGCCTGATTCCGTAGAGTTTCAAGCCGGTAAATTATATTGAGTATGATTTTATGCACTCTGTTCACCTCCCAAAAATTTATTGATAAAATACTGCTGACCTTTTCCGGTAACTTTTGGCGTCCTGGTCGTTACATTACAGCCGTTTCCGTCCAGATGAGTACTTTCTTTGATTTCAAACAGCCCCATCTCCATAGACCGCTGCGTTGGCATGTTCCAGTCTGCGCCTTTACGCCTGATCAGATATCCGTTATCGCGGAGCCATGTAAAAAGCCGTTGGGCGCCCATATCTACACCGTTCTGCTTTAATAGCTTTGCCATATCTCCCACGAGGATTGATGTATGACTCGCCGTAACAGCATCGGCAAATATTTCTTTCGGCCTCATTCGGGTGATATCGCTCTGTAGCCGGTTGATTGTCTGATCTGCCATCTTTAACGCCCGGGCGAAGACCTGTTCCGGTGTATTCCACGCTTTTTCCAAATCCAAGAGATACTGCCGCAACTCCATTCCTTTATTTGTTCTCTGCAACATACAAATCTGTTTTGCCATATCCACAGACAGGTCGTAATCTTCGACTTCCCTTCGTACATCTCTTGTACCCTCGGTTTGAACCCGTACTTTTTTGTTCGGGGTTGAAAAATCACTGCCCTGCTCAAAACCATATCCGCGGTACCTTTCAAACCATTTACTAAAACGTTCGGTTCCTTTTGTTCCTCCGTCTTCGGAAAGCAGATCATATAAATCCCTTGCCGACACCGTAGGTTGTCCGCTCTCGTAGCTTATTTTCATTAGCTCATCCACTTTCTCACCTCCTATCGCAGCGCCTCCAATCGTGCGCAAACTGCTAAAATGATAATCACTCCAGCCACAAAGATAACCGCCGGCATCAGCCACCGCTCCGTTACTTCCAGCAGGCGGGATCGGCTGTCGTCCTCGAAGTCGTCGAGGTCTGTGTAATACTTCTGCATCGTTATCTCCCCCTTTTTCTACTCTGCCCGCCATGCTACCCTTTTGCTTCTTCCGCTAGTTTAAGCAGATAAGCATCCCACTTTATAACGTCTACCTGCCACTCGCGCCCTACTCGGAAGGCCGGAGAGCCTTTACGCTTGAACAGGGCCGCTATGGTGTCGTAGCTCTTGTTATGGCGGACCATACAGTCTTTGATGGTTAATATCTGGCCGTCCCCCATCTTTTCTCGCCTCCTTTTCATCCTCACGCATCACTTTAAGTGGATTTCGCAGACAAAAAAATATTATCTACAGGTATTCCATAAATATTAGACAACATGTTTAAGTCTGCAAATGACGGCATAGCCACTCCTTTTTCCCAATTAATTACCGTTCTTTTACCGATTTTCATCATATTTGCCACTTCTTCCTGCGTCAACTTGGCATTTACTCTCGCTGCTGCCAAGCTAATTTGTATCACTTCTGCCACTTTTCGCACCTCCTTCCTTTATTCTGGAATTAGTATACCATCACTTTAAGTGTGTGTCAACACTAAAAGTGATATATTTTCATTTTTATGTTGCAACTTTTTCACTTTTGGTGTATTATAATCTTAAAGAAGAAAGGGGTGTAAAAATGCCAGAACAAGAATTTAATGCTGTATTTTCTAAACGACTTCGATATTATCTAAGTAAATATGAAATAACACAGGCCGAATTAGCTAAGCACTTAGGCGTCGGAACCACTTCTGTATATAATTGGTGTAATGGTATAAAAACGCCCAGAATGGACAAAGTTGACGCAATGTGCGATTTGTTCAACTGTAAACGGTCTGATCTGATTGAAGAAAAAGACGATTCTAATGACCGTTATTATCTCAACGACGAAACCGCTCAGGCTGCCCAGGAAATATTCGAGAACAAGGAACTTCGCGCATTATTCGATGTTCAGCGCGACATGGATGCAGACGATCTTCGCGCCTTACACAATATGGCGCTCGCTTTGAAAAGAAAGGAACGTGGTAACGATGACACCGGATGTTAATGTCGTCTTACTTGATTTCCCAGCTCCTGGGAATGAAATGGTTTTTGAAAATGAAGATGATAGCTTTACGATCATGATTAACGCACGGCTATCATATGACGAACAGCTCAAAGCCTATCGCCATGCCATGCGTCATATTGAAAATGATGATTTCCAAAAAGAAAACGTACAAACTATAGAAGCTGCCGCGCACGCTGCTATTACAATTCCTGTAGAGACTCAACCGATGTCCGCTAAAAGATTTTTGCAGCGTCTGAAAAAAATCCAAGCCGAACAGAAAAGGATACAAAAAGAGCTAAAGCAGCTAGAAGAACACCTTGAAGTTGTACGAAGCATGAAAGGCTTCGATGATTTTGAACTGGCTGATAGTCAGCAATGGTATGGTAGCAGCTTATGATTAATGACCATTAGATTAAGCAATATCTTGGAGTGCATTAATGGAACAGACACTTTATTTTAAGAATGGTATTTTATACAAAATTGATCCCAACGATGGTAGAAATTATTATCAAGCAAGATTTTTTATCTCTGATGGAGAAAAGTATGATTTTGAAAATAAAGGAGATATTGAAAGGTTACCAATTCCAAATTTTTCAAGACAAAATGGTCCATTCCCAGATGTAACAAAATGTTTGGATTATATTGTACGCATGAAAGCAGGACATTTTTATATAAGACACGATTTTGAACTTTGCTCAACTTGTCTAAGAAAAATGATCGAACTTATGAAACATAGCACGATTTTATGGGGAGAATATGATTACTATAGAATTGTCCAGTGGAATATAGAGATGGGATTTTTTGAAGAAGCAGAGAGAGCGGAGCTTGACTTAAATAATTTTCTATATCATACACCAAATAAAGTTTTTTTAAGAAGTAATGTTGTCAATACTCCTGAGTTAATTCAAGAACAGCAAGAGCGTCAAAAGAAAAATCGAGATCGAAAAGAATATTATCATATATTTTATCAACTTCCAGAACATGCGCCCAAATCCTTTGGTGCATATCGAAGAATGAAAAATAGAAACTCAAAAAATTTCCAGGAACTCATGCAAGTAGCTGAAGAGGCTGGAATTGATATTGAACTTTAACCAGAAAGCCTTAATGCTATCACCCCCTATTGTGAATTGAAACAAGAAAGGAAGTGCCCTTCATGCCATTGCCAGACAAGAAAACATACTCATCAGAAGACTACTGGAATCTCCCCGAAGGTGACCGCGCCGAACTGATCGACGGCCAGCTCTACGCCATGGCACCGCCCAGCAGGAATCACCAGAAGCTGATTGCCGCGTTTACGAAGATTCTCGGCAACTACATTGACAGCCATCGCGGAGATTGTGAGGTATACCCAGCGCCATTTGCTGTAAATCTTGATGCCGATGACAAAAACTGGGTAGAACCTGATATCTCTGTGATTTGTGACAAAAACAAACTTTCAGATCGTGGTTGCAATGGCGCGCCAGACTTCATTATTGAGATAGTCTCACCTTCAAGCAGAAAAATGGATTACACTAAGAAAAATGCTCTTTATTCCGAAGCAGGTGTACGCGAATATTGGATTGTCGATCTCGCCAAAGAACGTACCACCATCTACCACTATGAAGAAGATGCTGCACCAATCATCATCCCATTTAACGAAAAAGCCGAAGTTGGCATTTATGAAGATTTGAGTATAATAATTTCAGAATTAATTTAGCATGAAAAAAGCCCCAGGAGCTACCAACTCCCAGAGCTTTCCAACACACATATCAGCCAGAGCCGATACACATGCCCTCAACAAGCATATTGTATCACAGCTCTGGCAAAAAATACAGGGCTATTTTTATGCCCTTTCGAAAGAAAGGAGAAGTATTATGCCTAAGAAACGTAAAGATGGAAGATACTCCAAGCAGGTAACCATCGGTATCAAAGACGGAAAACCAGTCCGTAAAACAATTTATGGCAGCACTATCAAAGAATTAGATAAGAACTATCGTGATTTTATGAGTCTTATGGACAAAGGAATCATCTTACAGGAACAGAACACCACCTTTAAAGAATTGTCTGAATTATGGCTTACAAACGAGAAGCTCGGAAGCGTTAGAGACCAGACAATAAGTACGATTAAAGGTCAGTTAAGTACCGTTAACAGCTATATCGGAGATATAAGAATCAAAGACTTACGGATGTCGCACATTGAATCGTTTCGAAGCTATATGATAAAATCAAAAAAACTGGCCCAGTACAATCTGTGCCTGTCCCGAATCAAAGCAATCGTCCGTTATGCAGTCCAGAAAGACATTATGGCAAAAGATATTACTGCTGGAATGAAGAGAGTCAAAATAGACAAAAAACCAAAGCGCGCTCTTACGTCTGAAGAACGTCTGTTATTTGAAATAACAGACCTTGATAGTTTTGAGCGCTGCTTCATCAACCTGCTTCTCTACACTGGCTTAAGAAAGTGCGAAGCGCTTGCATTAGATGTAAAAGATATCGACTTAAAAAAGAATCAGATTTACGTTTCTAAAACATTGGTTGCCAGTAAGAAAATCAATACCTGCCTGCAGGAATACACAAAGACTGCTGCCGGACTCCGCCAGATACCGATTCCCGCCCCGTTGGCAAAAATCCTTTTCGAATTCATAAAAGGCCGATCGGGAATTCTTTTTCCCTCAAAAAGCGGCAGATATATTTCTACCCTCGATTATAAATGGGAAAAAATACTTAAAAAAGTTCAGGCTGTATCAAGCACCCCTCTATCAGATGATATCACGCCACATATTTTCCGGCACACCTATGCCAGTGATTTATACAAAGCAGGTGTTGATATCAAGCAGGCTCAGTATCTCCTCGGACACGATGACATTAAGACCACGCTTGACACCTACACCCATTTTGGATTTTTCGATGTGGAGCCGGATAAACTGGAGGATTACTATAATGCAGTCAAAATGCAGTCAAACGATAATATCATACCCATGAAACATGCATAAACAGGGCATTTCTTAAGAATGCATTAATTTATTACGATTTAACAGATCATCTTGTAAGAAACGCATTTTTCTGTTATGCTAGGAAACGTAAAAAACATGAGGAGGAACCTTAATCAATATGAGCCCATATACCAATAATTCCAGGCAGAACCGAGGGAGAGGAGGCTCCAGCCGGCACGATTCCGGACGGAGTGACTTTATGACGGTCCTCCTGTTTTATGTGCTTCCATTCATCGTTGTCAACTCTATTATTTTTATTCTGGTTACTGCAGCACCAAAGGGGGATTTGACAATCGGGGAAGCCGATAATTTTACGACAACCACCATGGAATTAAAGATAAAATCACTTTTTCCCATCAAAGCCATGACAGTAACCCTGGACGGCAACGAAGTGGAGCTCACCAAAACTGCTTCCAAGACCTACACGGCTGTACTCGGCTCCAATGGAACCGTAAAGGTGAGCTTAACAGCCTTTAACGGTATGAAAAATGTATTTTCAGAACAGGTCAATATTCTGGATGACACCCCGCCGGACATTAAAGATTCCATCATCGAGGATGGCGTCCTTTCCTTCCGTTTGGAGGATACCCAGTCCGGAGTAAACTATGACACCATATATGCTTACGATGATGACACTCCGGAGATCCTTCCTCTCTCCATTGACCGCAGCACAGGAATCATTACCTTCGACATGCAGAAGGAGAATCTGACCATCTGCGTAAAGGACCAGGTCGGCAACGAAGCCCGTGTAACGATTACACCAAAGGGGGAGAATTTAAACCCGGAGGAAGCGGCCGCTTTAGCCAGTCAGGAAGCAGCTCAGGACAGCGATGCCGCTTCCGGTGAAAGCAAGGAAGACCAGACCGGTCTGGAATCTGCAGAATAATTGGATCAATCCAGTACAAGAATGAATCCCGCAAGCGGGATTCTCCGCCTGCGGCGGGTCGCATTAGCGACATGATTCCTTACCGCCGCAGTGCGATCCTGCCCGGAGGGCTTTTTTATATCATAGGGGTACTTTCCTATGATATAAAAAACCGGGAGAGCGTTTTCAACTGATCAATTCAGATGAAACACTCTCCCGGTTTTTACTCGATCCCCCCCTTGGATCTCATACAGTTTTAATGCTGACACTCTTCCACGACCTTAAATCCTACCAGCTTAATCGTCCGCGGTCCATGGCCGAGAATAATTCTCCCGATATCCTCCAGTTCCTCCAGATAAAGGCTGACCGTAGCCGTTGAATTTTTTCCCACACCGTCGCAAATCTCGCGGATGGTGGGAGAATACAGATTTTCAGAAACAAAGTACACGATAAATTGATAAATTCTCTCCTGCAAGTCATAATCCCATCGTAAGCCTCTCAATTTTTCTCCTCCTGAATTTAAAAACCTGGAACCATCATACCATATTTTGGTAATTTCCAAAAATGGTAATTTTTTCCAGATCCGTATTTTTCAGAAAATCAGGACGGTTCGTCCAATCTGCTGATTTTGATAGGGCGAAAAATCGCCTGAAAGGCTCATAATTACGTACTTATTTGCGTTTTTCAAAAAAATACAGTATATTATAGAAAAAAACTATGGGAGGTGTCCTATGACGATTCAGCAGCTGAAATACATCATAAAAATCGTGGAATGCGGGTCTATTACGGAGGCAACAAGGCAGTTGTTTATCTCGCAGCCCAGCCTTTCCGCCGCATTAAAAGAACTGGAATCGGAATTTGGAATTGAGTTGTTCTACCGGACAGCAAAGGGAATATCCTTAACGGCCGACGGCACGGAATTTTTGTCGTATGCACGCCAGATTATCGAGCAGACACAGCTTTTAGAGCAGCGCTATACAAACGGGAAGCCGGCCAAGCGGCTCTGTTCCGTATCCACACAGCACTATGCCTTTGCAGTCAATGCCTTCGTCAACCTGATCTCCCGAATCGATACGGATGAGTATGAGTTTACGTTGAGAGAGACGAGAACGTATGAGATTATTGAAGATGTGGCTAATTTCCGAAGTGAAGTAGGGATTCTCTACTTCAGCCAGTTTAATGAAAAGGTGTTGAAGAAACTGCTGAAGGAAAATCATCTGCTCTTTATCCCTCTGTTTGAGGCGGCCCCCCATGTGTTTATCAGTTCCATGCATCCGCTTACCGGAAGGAAGGAGGTCACGCTTGAAGATCTGGAAGACTACCCGTTTCTGGCATTTGAACAGGGAACCTTCAATTCCTTTTACTTTTCAGAGGAAATCTTAAGCACGGCCCCGCATAAGAAAACCATTCATGTCAGCGACCGGGCGACTCTGTTTAACCTGCTGATCGGTTTAAACGGCTACACGATCTGCAGCGGAATATTAAACAGCAACCTAAACGGCGACAACATCGTGTCGGTACCGCTTAAGACAGAGGAATGGATGCGGATCGGCTATATTTGCAGCGATAAATTCCCTTTAAGCCCGATTTCTCTTTCCTATATCAGAGAGCTGAAAAACGTGATCGCGGCAGAGGGCTTCGTCATACTGACGTAATCCGGCCGGTGAGGGTTCTCACGCGGCCAGCAGGCGGTATACAGCCTCGTGGATTTTGGAAGCAACGTAGGGATTATTCATAGTATAAAGGTGAATGCCGTCGACACCCCGCGCAATCAAATCCACGATCTGATCCACCGCATAGGCGATACCGGCGTCACGCATGGCCTCGGGATTATGCTCATACCGTTCCATCATTGCGGTAAATTTGGAAGGCAGGCTTACGCCGCAGAGGGACACCATCCGCTCGATCTGTTTTTTATTGGTGACCGGCATGATCCCCGCTTCCACCGGGACATGAATTCCCGCCAGCAATGCGCGTTCTTTAAACCGGTAGAAACAGTCATTGTCAAAGAAAAGCTGCGTAATCAAATGGTCGGCTCCGGCGTCCACCTTGGTCTTTAAGCTTCGGATGTCTGTCAGGATGTTTTCCGATTCTGTATGGCCTTCCGGATAGCAGGCCGCCACCACATTAAAATCTTTAAACTCCTCTTTTTCTTTTATAAAAGAGATTAAGTCACTGGCATGCTCAAAATCACCGGCCGGGCGTCCGCCTTCGGGGATATCCCCGCGCAGCGCGAGTATGTTATCGATTCCCGCTCTCTTAAATCCACCCAACAGACTGATTACATCGTCTTTCGTCAGGCCGATGCACGGCAAATGGGCCACGCTCTCGATACCATATTCATTCTTGATCTTTGAGGCAATCTCCGTTGTTGCCTTACAGTTTTCACTGCCTCCGGCTCCGTATGTAACGCTGATAAAATCCGGATTCAGTTTTCTTAAACTGTCCAGTGTTTCATAAATCGTCTCAACCGGATTGGTTCTCTTTGGAGGAAAAACCTCGAAGGAGAGTACCGGTTTCTTTGCGAACAAATCCGTTGTCTTCATTTTTCTGTCTCCCTGCCGCTTTATCCATATGCAAAGGGAAGCTGGCCCTCTCATCTTTTCACGGCTCTGATTTTATGACCATAATCATAGCACAGGGCAGCGGTATAAGGAAATATAGTTTTTTTATTGTATTATATAGGAAATTCCTATGGGGATAACAGTTTCTTTACAAAGACAAGGTTTTCGGGAAACGCCTTCTCTCCTTCCTTCTGATCAGTCAGCCTAAATATACCCCCTGCTCTCGCAGCACCTTCCGGAGTTCTTCCGTATTGAGATATCTTGGAAGGATATTCTCCTTAACGCACAGCGCGGCCGCGGTTCCTGCCGCCTGTCCCTGGGCCATGCAGGATACCGTGTTTCTTGTGGACATATGCGCCTCCCATGTGCCGGTAATACATCTTCCGGCCACCAGCAGTCCCTCCACGCGTTTGGGAATCAACGCCCGGTAAGGAACGCCATAATAGCCGCCTTCCCGGATGGTAATTCTCGGTGCACAGTCATGGAATCCGTATAAATACACTTCATCCTCAAACCGTTTTCCGGATACAATCTCCTCCAGCGACAGATCATACTCGCATTCCACAATTCTCGTAAGCCTCACGCCGATACTGGCCGGTGTCCAGCTCACATAAGCATCTTCAAATCCCGGAATATACTGTTTCAGCATCCCCGCCAGTTTCATAACCTGATGGCGCAGTGTGATCTCTGCTTTTGAATACTCTTCTGTACTGGCGGCGTCCACGTCAGGCAGAGCCGCCGAATTAATATAAGTAAATTCTCTCTCATGCAGAGAAAAACCAAGAGGTCCCCACATTCCCGTCTTTTCCATAAACTCTGTAAATTCAGGAATTTTTTTCAGTTCAAAACCGAGCCGTATTACATGGTCGGTACTGCTTCCTTTATCGCCCTCTATCAACTGATTGACAATGCCTTTTTCCCGGCAGAATTCCACCAGCCGAGGCATATCCACATTTGTCATGCCAAACGGCATCCCTGCCGAAGTCGTATCGTGTTTTTTTACAACTCCGGCACCGGCCAGCGCCGCTGCATCAGCATCACCGGTAGAATCAATTACTGTGTGGGCAAGAATGGCTTCTCTTCCGGATTTTCCTTCAATGATGACACCCGATACCCGCTCGCCGTCTTTTATCACATCCGCGATTACTGTATGAAGCAGGATTCTCACCCCCGCCTCTTCCAGCATGGTAAATGCAACATCCTTAAAAATCTCCCAGTCGATCAGCGTAATGGCTGAATCATAGTTTCCACCCTTATCCTGTTCTAAATGGCCCGGCGATCCAGACGCTTCCATCATACGCGTCACGATTTCCTGCGGGATTCCTCTGACTACCTGAGTCTTTTCCGCCCCCGCAAAGGCCTTATACAGGTTAAAAAAGCTGTGCAGCGGGCCTGCTCCATTTACAAGAGTTCCCCCCACATGGCCAAACCGTTCCACCAGTATGGTATCCGCGCCGTTTCTGGCAGAGGCCAGCGCCGCTGTAAAGCCCGCCGTCCCTCCTCCGCACACGACTACATCGCATTCATACTGAACCGGCGTCTTCCTGTACTCTTCAATCTCTCTTTTCATATTTCAGCACCGCCTTATCCTCATCATATACGGCCTTCGCCGTCACCGTTCCCCTCTCATGGCGCCCCAGAACCCGGATTCTCTTTTCCATTCCCGGCAGCAAATCAAAGTAATTATCTTCAAACAGCCAGCCAAATTCATCTCCATCCTCGTCTCCTCCCAGTTCCACACATCTTGCAAACCGGCTCGCAGTGACAACAAGGATATCCCCCTCCTGCTTGAGCTGAAGCCCCGTATGTTCCGGGTACTCCATTCTTCGCTCAATCTCGCACGGTTCAGCGCACATTCCCATGACCTCGCCTTCATCGGAATATGCAACAGCGCAGACCAGGTTACTTTTTCTGAACTGACCGTAGCAGTCGATGGTACAGACTGGTTTTGATTCATCCGGTTCAGCATGAAACTTCTGGAAAAAAGTGCCCTGCCGTTCATTCTTTAAGATATCAAACAGGAATATTTCCAGATGCCCGTTTACGGCATGCCCCGTATCATTCGTCACCCATAGATAACCATGGTCCCCCAGCTCGCACGACACCAGAAACGGCGCGTAGCAGCGTTTTAATTCGTAATAGGGGTAGTACGGCTCCTGATAATAGTCCACAACTCCATATGAAATAATATTGCTGTTATTATTAAACTTCCAGAGCATATGGCCCTTCGTCCTTCTGGCCGTACCGGCAGAAGCGGCTTCTTCTCCCCGGAAGCCTCTCCGAAACCGGCATACCTGTTCATGAATATACTCCGCATGAGCGGCACCGATCCGGTAGACCAGTTCATCTGCCGATCCTGCATCGTAATAATGCTCTACAGGTCCAAGCTTTATGACGCCCTGGTTTGTATTATGAAGTTCCCATGTCTCCGGCCACTCTTTTCTTTGTCTCCGGCTAACCCTCCCCGTATATTCCGGCGGCCAGAGCTCCTCCGGTCTCATCATCTTCCTCATGGACTTCATGGAAGGTGTGGAGACCCGGCAGTTCTCACTTAAAAATACAGGGAATTCCCTTCCTGGAACGAACCAGAGATGGGTATAGCCGTGGGTATCTCCCGCCAGGGGATCATTGGCATATGCACCGCCGCATGGGGAAGACGGATGGTAGTACCGTTCCGGATCCTGTTCCATGCAGACCCCGGGAAACACCTGCCGGACAATCGTTTCACCAAAACAGGGGCCTCCGGGATTTTCATAATCCCTTGATAACAGAGTCTCATTTCCGCCGCACCAGAGAAGTATGGACGGATGGGATTTCAGCCGTTTCGTCATCTGCTCCGCCTCTTTGCGGCAGAGTTCCAGGAACTCCGCTTCCTCTGGATAAGCAGTATAACAGAGATAGAAATCCTGCCAGATAAGAATCCCCCGTCTGTCACATTCCTCGTAAAACGCCTCTGGATAGCGTTCGCTCTCCCCCCAGACCCGCAGAATATTAAAATTCCCCAGTTCTGCAAGATCCAGCAGGCGTCCCATCACATCCGGCCGGTACCGGTTGCTCAGAGTATCGGGATGGACGAGATTGGCCCCCCACAGCTTGAGAGGTCTTCCATTGATCCGAAAATCCATATCTCCAGCCATGGAAACTCTGCGGAATCCTATCACCTTTTCCAAAAAATCCGCTGTTCTGCTGCCGCAGGTAAGCTCCAGTCTGTATACTGACGGCTCCCCCATCGTCCGCGGCCACCAAAGTTTAGGATGCGGCACACGAAGAACCATGGTTTCAGAACGGCTCATAATCTGCCGTACTTCCTCCGCCCTCACCTGGCCGGTGCTGTCAAAAACCCTGGCCTGCAGCGGTTCGCCCTGATATTCCTCCAAAGCCCCCAGAAAAGAGGCAGTAATCGTAACCACGCCGCAGTCACCATCTTCCGAAAGACTGCTGTCCGCTGTCACTTCATCAAACAGAAGGGGATCTTCCTGCATCAGAGTCACGTCACCATAGATTCCGCACCTGATCAGGCCTGGAACCGGACCGCAGTACTCATGAAAGCCGGAGCGGAACGCCCGCACCGCAGAGATTGCCGGGACACGTCCCTCATACCGCTCCGGAAGCCTTATCCCGCTTACTTTTTTCGCTGCGGATTGAATCCAGATCAGCAGCACGTTCGCTCCCGGATTTACCTCATTTACCGGGAACCGGTAATCCAGAAACACATCGCCGCATTTCCCGACTAAGGTTCCATTCAAATAAACAGCTGCAAACGTATCTACCCCTTCTAAAGTAAGGTAAACCTGACCGCCTGCAGCTGCAGACGCATCACCGGTAAATTCAAGGCGGTATACCCAGTCATACTCATCAATCCATAAATCACGGTTAATCCCTGTCTCATTGGGATTACCTATCACTCCGTAATCCAGAAGTACATCGTGGACCTGTTCCGGAAAATTCAGGACCGGAAAACTGCGGTCCTTTCCGGTTCCCGGCACTCTAAAACCAGCTTCCAACTCTTCCGGACTGTAGTCCATTCCCGTGGGAAAACGCTTCAAAAGCCAGCCTTCCCGTAATACCATTTTCTTCATACCAGTCTCCCTTTTAGCCTGCTGCCTTCAACGCTCACTGCTGCCAGTGTATTGACACTAGAAAACAAAGCCTTTTGTACTGCTGAGACGCTCCATAATGTCATCATTCAGCCGGAGCCCTGTGGCCGCGGCGTTGTCGAGAGCCTGGGCTGCATTTTTTGCTCCCGGGATCACACAGCTGATACCAGGATACGTCATATTATAGGCCAGCGCCAGATGCCCCATAGAGAGCCCTGTCTCTGCCGTACACGCTTCCACAATTTCCAGATCCGGTTTTACCTCCTCGAAACGTTTCGCTGTCCAGAATCCCTTTCGGTTATCTCCTTCGGCAAACTGTGTTCCTTCCCGGTACTTTCCGGTCAGAATTCCGCTGGCCAGAGGCTGACTGGTCATCACCGCAATATTACGCTCCTTCGCCAGCTTCACAACCTCTAAATTGGATTTATTCAGAATATTAAACGGACATTCCAGCACATCGATTACCCGTTCCGTATCACGTTCCAGCGCGTGCATGGTGTCTCCGGCTCCCCACATGGCAAGACCAGCAAACCGTACACGGCCAGACCGCTTCATCTCCTTCAGTGTCTCAAAAACCCCACATTCATCCTGCAGCTTCGCATCCGGAACATGCAGAAGGTAAACATCCACATAGTCTGTCTGAAGCCGTTTCAGACTTTCCTCCAGACACATCATGAGATACTCTTTGGAAAAATTCTTGCTTCGTTCCGGCAGACGGAAGTTTGTACCGCCTTTCGTCACGATAACAGCTTCCTTTCTGCGTCCCTTTAGGAACTCTCCGATCAGTTCCTCACTGTGCCCATCACCGTAGGCATCACACGTATCGTATAAATTTACTCCCTTTTCCCACGAAACAGTTAAAGCTTCCACTGCATCCCTGTCGCAGATTCCGTCGCCCCAGCCTCTGCCGCCGATTGCCCATGCTCCAAAGCCAATATCTGATACCTTCATACCTGTTCTTCCAAATATATTATATTCCATCGCTGTCTTTCTCCATTTCTATCTGTCATTATGATTCATCAAAAATATTCAGTTCCCTTAACAGAGCCACCACATCCTTCATACGCTTCTTCTTGAATTTCTTTAAAATATGGTTGATCTGCGACCGGATCGTAGTTTCCTCCACAAAGCGTTTTGACGCAATGTCCTTATACGTATAGCCTTCATATACCATTTTTAATATCTCATATTCCGTTGTATTAATCAGAAGCATCACCTGAAAGGTCTCTTTTAACCGGCTCTGCTTCTCATAGACTCTCTGATACCCGTCAATCAGTTTTTTCGCCACCTCCGGGCGGACCAGAAGCTTATTATCGATCACATCATGAATCGCCCCCACAATCTTCTCAATGGAACTGGTCTTTATGATATAATCAACTGCTCCGGCCAGATATGCCTGAAATATGAATTCCTCATCCTCATGGATGGTAAGTGCGATACATTTCACCCCCGGATATCTCTCATGGATTTTACCAATCGCTGTAATTCCGGAGGTTCTGGTCTCCATTTGAATGTCCATAAGCACGACAGACGGAAGCAGCTGTTCCACCATCAGAAATGCTTCATGGCCCGTAGCCGCCTGCCCCACCACCAGAATATCATCCGACCGTGCAGCAATCTCCTCCGCCAGATGGATCCTGATTTCCTCCATGTCATCCGCAATGACCAGTTTGATTTTCTCCATGTTTCCTTCCTCCCCCGTTACGCTGCGAGACACTGGTCTTCTCTTCCCTGCTCATGGGCAGGAGAAGAAATACTGACGTATATACCCCGTATCTGCTGTCGATCTTGATCTGTCCCAAATGCGCCCTGATCACCTTATAAACATAGGGAAGGCCCAGCCCCCAGTTCATCTTCCCCTGTTTTCCGGAATAATGCGGCGAAAAGATCCGGCCGCGGTCACGGAAACGAATACCTTTTCCGTTATCCTGGATCATGATGATCAGCCATCGGAACAAAAATTCCAGCCTGACTGTAATTTTCCCCTCTTCCTTCCCGGACTGTTCGATGGCTTCCACGGAATTGTTCAAGATATTTACCAGCGCCTTGCACAGATGATAGCGGTCGTACATCCCGCAGATATCCTCATACCCCTCTCCATTCCACTCCACCGTGATATAAGAAGGCACTGTAACTTCATTCAGCGCTTCATCGATAATGCTGGAAACACTGTTATTTAGATAGTGATACTTAATTTCTTTTAACTCATCAAGCATTTGAGTCGTCCGCCCCAGCGACTCGTCTATCAGCTTTCGCATGCGGCCGATTTCCGGTATCTCCGCCGTGTTATCCACCTTATTTTCAATCTTTGTGATCAGTATCTGCTGAGAAAAAAAGAGATTTTTCTGGGAATGGAGCGTTTCCCCCAGGACTTCGTTCATGATGTTTAAATTCTTCTGAATCTTCCGCTTCACAAACGGTGTTGCCGACATATCCATCCGAAAACTCAGCAGTATAAACATGCAGAACGAGATCACCACCAGCACCAGCGACGGAGCCGTCAAATAAACCTTCTGAATCCGCGCCTGAACGTTTTCAAAGATCCAGAAACCGCTGCGAATCACCTTGTCCACCGACATGCTGAATGGCCCGATATAGAAAAAAATATAGAAGATCGCGGCAGCAAGCATCAGTCCCATGGAAAACAGGAATATTCGTTTGCGAAGAAAGCGGACGGATGTCACCATCACGTAGCGGATCAAAACGCAGATCGGCCGAAGCAGCAGCAACAGGACTACAAGTTTAAAGATCACATTTAAAGAGCAGTACAGACCATACACGAACGGTTTATTCCCGCTGGTATGATACAAAATATACATTTTTGTAGAGGTTACAGGATCGTAAAGAATTATGGAAAGAAGGGGAACCGCAAAGAACAGCAGGCGCCGCATCCTCCGGCTCCCCTTTTCCATTTTCGGCTCGCTCCTCCCCAGGTTTTTCTGAAACTCGTAGTTAAAAATCATTTCGGCCAAAAGAAACAGTGCGACCCCTACATTCATAAGCCGGATATTCACGACAATGGGAAGTGCCAGTCTGGTCGTTATTGCTTTATAGATCATATAATCCAGCCGGTAATAAATGCTTCCTCCATAGTAATCCCCGTAGCTGGCAAACATATTGATATGCAGAATGATGGAGAAGAAGGCCAGCGTCGCCCCTGTTGCCATTAGAACAAACAGATAAGAATATCTGCTCTTATGGTCAAAAATAAGCAGTATTACAGAAAATGCGACCAGTAAACCAATTGTATAAAACATACGCTTCCCCCACTCCCCATTCGTCTCGAAAGTCTATTAACCTTTTACAGACCCTTCCGTCAGACCCGAAATAAAATACTTGTTTAAGAATAAGTATACAATAAGCATCGGTAAAATGGAAATACTGATTCCCGCCAGCATCAGGTTCCAGGAGGACACCGCCTCACCGCTGGATTTCAGGCTGACAACTCCGACTACCAGCGGCCATTTGTCCTTTGCCGCAATGGTAAATACGTAGGGCAGAAGGTAATCGCTCCAGGCCGTCCGAAATGCTACCAGTCCGGTCGTTGCCACCAGCGGCTTACAAAGAGGAAAAATGATTCTCCAGAATATCTTAAAGAAGCTGCAGCCGTCGATCTGTGCGGCCTCGTCAATCTCCCTGGATATCTGCCGGACAAAGCCGGTAGCGATAAACACCTGCGTCGCATTCATGCCAAACACACGGATGATGATCGGTCCCCACAGCGTTCCGCTGAGCCCGAACACTTTGGCCAGACTGAGCTGCGGATAGAGCGACAGCGTTCCGATCGATACAAACATAGAGCAGAGCACCATGGCATTCACCACTTTGGAAAACCGGGTCGTCCCTCTGGCAAAGACATAGCCGGCCGTAATCGACGTCACAACACAGCCGCCCACCACTACAACCGCATAGAAAATACTGTTAAAGGTCAGCCTGCCGAAATCCGCCAGCTTCCAGGCCTGGATATAATTTTCAAAGTGCCATTCTGTCGGAAGAATGCTCAGTCCCCCAACTAAAATCTCCTTATTGGACTTAAAGGAGCCGAGTAAAATGTAAATAACCGGAAACAGTGCAAATACGGCAATCACCAGGAGAAACGCGTAGATCACTGCCTTCCAGATACTCTTACTGACTGTTCTCATAGTGCCTCCTATTCTTCTACTTCCTGCATTTTCTTCGATACCTTTAAATAAATCAGTGTGACAATTCCCAGAATCACCGCTGTGACAACAGCCATGGAGGAAGCGTAGCCAAACTGAACTTCCATGGCGGCACTTTCACCATACGAGAAGAAATACTTGAATATGTACGTCATCACCACTTCCGTGGAACCTCCCGGTGCTCCGTTCGTCAGTACCAGGATCAAATCCGTCATTTTCATGGTTCCCAAAACGCTCAGCATGAGAACCAGCTGCAGAATCGGTGCTACCAGAGGCATGGTAATGTAAAAAAACTGCTGCACTTCATTGGCCCCGTCGATGGAAGCGCATTCGTACAGCGATTTGGATATATTCTGAAGCCCCATCAAAAAGTAAATCATATTAAGTCCAAAGGTCGTCCACAGCGACACCAGGATAATCACAAACATGGCGTGCCCCTTGTCGCTGAACCAGCTGATATTCTGGGTAATCAGCCCGATATTTTTGAGAATTGCATTTACAATTCCATTATAAGCCCCAAACAAAATAGAGAAAATCAGTCCTACAACCGCGATACTGAACACGGAGGGCAGAAAGAACACCACCCGAAAGAAAGAGCTGCCTTTTATCTTATTATTCAGAAGCACTGCTAAGACCAGAGCCAGCGGAATCTCAAATATCATCTTCATACCGGCAATCAGAAACGTATTTTTCAGTGAATTCCAGTATGCCGGATCACGGCTGAACACCCTGATAAAGTTTCCCAGTCCTACAAAAACCGGTTCACTGTATCCGTTATACTTAAAAAATGACCACCGAAGCACCCAGATAATCGGATAGACGGAAAACAGGAGAAAGCCGATCGTCATAGGCGTAATCATCAGGATTTCCTGAATCTTGTTTGCGGAATGCAGTTTTTTTATTTTTTTCTTTGTTTTTATCATATATCCTTCACTCTCACCCTATCTCTTCGCCATATTGCGGCATGGCCTGCCAGCTCTGTATGAGCTGGCAGATACCGTGCATATCCCCGCCAATTTTTTCAGCCGCTACTGGTTCCACTTCATCTTATCGGCAATATTCGGATCAATGTAGTCATCAATATTCACCTTTCCGGATGCAACAGCTTCATCCAGAGCCTTATTGTAACGTTCCGACAAGTCCTTCAGCGCGCCATCCACATCCGTGATAATTCCAGTCAAAATCTTGTTGTAAACGTCCTGATAGCTGTCTCCCTCAATCGATAAATCGCCATCCGGATTTGGATACTTAATACAGAATACATCCATATCGGAGAATTTAATCCAGTTTGGATCCAGGCCATCCACCTTGGACTGGCTGGTAATCTCATCACCTAAGATACTGATATCCACCTGTGCCTCATTCGTAGCCACAAACATTTCATCGGAATACAGATAATTTATAAACTCCGCAACCTTGTCCGAATATCCGTCCTTCGCCGCCCTGGAATTGATGACATAGGACATGGCGGCACCAACCGGTTCCTTATAGCGGTTAGACCCATCAGCAACCGGATATGGAATAACGGTCCACTCGAAATCACATGGAAACTGATTCTTAAATGTCGTCACGTCTGAAGACATAACACCGATCATACCAATATTTCCTGCCGAAAACTGAGCTCTCGCCGTATCCCCATCCATCGTCTCGTAGCCCGGGAACATACTCTTGTCATCAATAAATCCCTGAAGATGGTCAAAGAAACCGCCAAGGGATTCAAAGTCATACCGGCCTGTGGTGTGATTGAAATACTCATCTCCCACGCTGGCTGCATTTGGTAAATTCACATAGAAATAGTTGTAGGATCCATATCCCATTGCCAGCGCATATCCGTAAGTTGACTCCTTGCTTCCCTCAGTGATTGCCTTTGCACACGCCCTCATTTCGTCCCATGTCTCAGGTGTCTTAAGTCCGTACTGGTTAAAGACATCCATATTACAGGCGATCCCATACGTCGTCACACGGATCGGGATAGAGTATGTCTTCTGGCCGAATTCTCCATAACCGGGCGCGTTATACTCCGCAAAACGATCCACCAGCCCCTTTAATCCGGCTTCAGCCTCCCATGGCATGATGTATCCGGCCTCCGCGTAATTGCCAATTTTATTACACTTGAAAATATCTGGTCCCTCTCCGGCAGTCACAGCGACATCAAGCGTCGTATAGTAATCACTTCCATAGACGGTGTATTCCACGGAAATACCTTTTTCCTTTCCGATGGTCTCATTAAACGCTTTAATCCTTTCTTCATAAACCGCCTGGTCATGCTGGTCGTTGGACCACATGGTAATCTTGGTAACATCGCCGCTTCCGGCTTCCGCCTGCGTCTGCTCCTTCTTTGTCCCCTCCGTCTGACCGCTCTCCGGCGGCGCCGTCTGGCCTTTATCCGCTCCAGCACAGGCTGTCATGGAAAGCACCATTATCCCGCTCAGTAAAATCCCCAAATACTTTTTTAACCTCATGATAAACTCCTCCATTTTTTCATTTACAAGTCCCGCTGCCGGCGCCGGCGTCATCTGAACTTTATGAATGCATCTTAGCACATCCCCTCCAAAAAAATAAGTATGATTTTTTATAAACATTTTCCAGTTTAACGCATTTATTACTTATTTTTTTGTATATGTTTATATTTTTTCATCTTGTGCGCCGCAGGCTGTCATAGTAAAATTAGATAAACATTTCACTTAGAAAGGAGTTATACTGTATGGAATTCCTTAAAACCAAAGGAAAGAATATTATAACAGAATCCGGAACGCCGGTCTGGCTAAGAGGCACCTGTGTGGGCGGCTGGATGAACATGGAGAATTTCATCAACGGATTCCCCGGAACCGAGATCTCGCTTCGCGAGCACATGAGAAAAAGGCTGGGGGAAGAGAACGGATCTTACTTTTTCCAGGAAATGATTCACAATTTTCTGGCAGAGGAGGACCTGGCTTTTATCGCTTCCACGGGAGCTACCGTCGTGCGTCTGGCACTGAATTATCGGCACTTTGAGAGCGATGACGCTCCCTTCGTCTACAAAGAAGAGGGGTTCCGTCTCCTGCGGGAAACCGTGGACCTCTGCGAAAAGCATGGACTTTACGTAATCTTTGACATGCATGCTGTTCAAGGCTGGCAGAACACTCACTGGCACAGTGACAACGACCGGGGAATCTCCCTGTTCTGGTCTGATGCCTGTTATCAGAGGCGCTACTATGCCCTGATGCAGGAAATCGCCTCCCGTTTCAAGGACTGTCCGGCCGTAGCCGGCTATGAGCTTCTCAATGAACCGAGCTCAAGCTGCCGCAGCGGCGATTATCCCTTCAATATGTACGAAAACTTTACTTCCGACTATCAGACCTTCAACCGGGTCATCCACACAGCCGTGGACCGGATCAGAGAGATTGACAAACGCCACATCATCTTCATAGAAGGCGACTCCTACGGCCACAATTTTTCCGGTCTGGAGGCTCCCTTTGACGATAACCTGGTATACTCTTCCCACGACTATATTGTCTCCAGTTTCGGTCCCGGCGCTTATCCCGGCCAGTATGAGATGCTTCACAACGACCGTGTTGAGGCCGGCTGCTACTGGGATTACGAACAACAGATCCGCCACATAAAGGAGACGGAAGGCTGGCAGTTTTCCGAGACCTGGCAGGTTCCTCTCTGGGTAGGCGAATTTGGTTCCCAATACTGCACAGGAGCCGACGATATCCCTTACCGTCTGGCCTCCATGGATGACCAGCTCCGGGCTTTCAATGAACTGGGGATTCACTGGACCACCTGGACGTACAAGGATTGCGGCACCATGGGCTGGGTCACTTTAGATCCCGAGAGCGAATACATGAAAACCGTGTCTGAGGTCCAGCGCATGAAAGGTCTGCTCGGTGCAGAGAACTTCACGGCCTGGCGAAGCGCCTGTCCCGGCAAAGAAGTCACCGGGCAGTTCACCCGCTACATCATGTCACTTTTGAGCGAGTCCCCCAACTACACCTTCGGCACCTTCCAGAAATGTATGAACTACGCCCTTCTCACCAGTTTCTGCGCCGGAGTCCTGCAGCCGGAATACGCCAAAGCATTTCAGGACTGTTCCGCCGGTGACATTGCCAGAATCATGCGGTCCTTTGCGCTTCTAAACTGCCAAGTAAACGAACCGTATCTGGAACTCTTAAGAAAACGGCTGGCCGGGTAATCCTGACAAAAAGCACATCAGTCAGAAGTGAGCAAAAACGGGGACAGTGTTCTATAGAAGTTCACTGTCCCCGTTTTGCAAACCATATGATACCACAAAATTCCACTTCAGCTCTAATCATACACTTATCCATAATTCCCACTATTTTTTAGTTTTACTTTTTGTTTTCACTGTATTTAATTGTTTTTTTTACTTTATTTTGATATAATAAAATCAGACAGTCCATCTGCCGGGTGACTTCCATCTCCGAAAGGAGGTGGTTCTATTATATGTCTACTTATGAAGAATTTATGGTTATCATAAATGCAGCGATGCTGATCGTTGCCATTCTCGTTTACATAGATAGAAAGAACGGTACAAAAAAAATAGTCACCCCGCCATCCCAAAGGTAAGTGACTATTTTTTTAGAAATTATCTTCTGGAAGCCACTCTGTGGAGTGGACTGCCTTTTTGTACCTTTATTATAACCCTTTTTTCTCTATTGTGTCAATTATAATTTAGATGTATTCGAATCTCCCATTTCTCACTGGCTTCAAATTCTCCTGGTCGATTCTCCCTCCACCAGTTCTCCTTTAAACACCCGTTTCTGATGGTCCGCTTTCTTGCCAATTACGTCAAACAGGATCCTTATGGTACTTTTCGCCATCTCCTCCACCGGCTGTCTTATGGTGGTCAGCGTCGGATTATAGTAATGTGCGATATCAAGTCCGTCGAATCCGGCCACAGAATAATCTTCCGGAACTTTCCCGCCGCACTCTGTAATCGCCTTGCAGGCTCCTATGGCAATGCTGTCCGAAATTGCGTAGACAGCTGTAAAATCCACTTTTTTCTCCTTCAGGATCCGGCTCATGGACATAAATCCATAATCCATGGTATAGCAGTCCCTGCCTACCTCAGAGAAAATGCAGAGTTTTTCATCGAGCTCAATTCCGTTGTCCTCCAGGGCTTTTTTATATCCCTCAAGCCGCAGTTTTCCAATACTCTCATCATCCTGCGTCGCCGCCAGAATCAGAATTCTCTTATGGCCGAGTTTACATAAATAATCAGTCATTTTGTAGCTCTCCGCGTAATCATCAACGGAAACCCAGGAATAGGAAGAGGATTCCTCCAATGAATCAGTCATTCCAATGGTACTTAACACAAACGGAACAGTCAGCTGTTCCAGCTTCTCTTTGCTGTGTGAGAAGAAGCCCCCCAGAAACACGATTCCCCTGGGCTTCTTCTCCTTAATCAGTTCCAGCGCCACGTCCACTTCATCCTCGCAGGCATCCACGCGCTGCATGATAAACAAGTATTTCTTCTTCTGGATCTCCTCTTCAAAAACACGGATCATCTTGCTGAAGAACGGATTGCTGATGCCCTTAATCAAAACCGCAATAGCCTTCGAATCCGTGCGTTTTAAATTGCGGGCGCTGTTATTAGGAATATAATTATGTTCCTTAATCGCCTGCATAATCATATTCTTTGTCTCCGGATTAATATCCGGGTGATTATTTATTGCACGTGATACCGTGCTTACGCCAACCCCGCAGATTCTGGCTATATCCTTAATATTGATAGAATCCATAAGAAATACTCATCCCCTGTCATACCCTGCCGTAAAGTTTCGCCATTTTACGGCACTTTACCGCGATTTCATCTGTCATCTCCCCGGAAAGCATGCGCCATCTCCAGTTTTCCCCCAGAGTGGAAGGTGTGTTAATCCTCGCTTCCCCTCCCAGCCCCAGGTAATCCTGTACCGGTATCACCGCAAGCTTCGCCACACTCGCCAGTGCAAGGCGTACGAAGTCCCAGTGAATTTCGTCCTCGGGAGTGTGTGCATTGTTCATATAATCTATAGAAAGCTGTCTGTCCGCCTCATCCATCTCCTCATACCAGCCGCGGATTGTATTATTGTCATGAGTTCCCGTATAAACCACACAGTTGGTCGTATAGTTATGCGGCAGATAATCGCTTTCCTCTCTGGAATCGAACGCGAACTCCAGGACCTTCATTCCCGGAAATCCCGTGTCTTTTACTAATTTTAACACAGATGGCGTCAAAAATCCAAGATCTTCCGCAATAATATCAAGTTTACCAAACTTTTCCTGCATTTTCTGGAAAATCTCGATTCCCGGCCCTTTTTCCCAGGTTCCGTGAATCGCGTTTTCACTACCGGCCGGTATGGAATAGTATTCATCGAAGCCCCGGAAATGGTCCACACGCACCACATCATACATGCGGAAGCTGTATTCCATACGCCGCATCCACCACTGATAGCCGGTCTTCCCATGGTATTCCCACTGATACAGCGGATTCCCCCAGAGCTGACCTGTGGCAGAAAAGCCGTCAGGCGGACAGCCGGCTACCGCAACCGGTTCCCGGTTCTCATCAAACTGAAACAGTTCCGGATGATACCATGTATCCGCACTGTCCAGCGCCACATAGATGGGAATATCTCCAATGATACGGATCCCCTTTTCGTTGGCATACGATTTTAACGCACTCCACTGCTCTTCAAATTTCATTTGAAGGAAGGCGTAGAACCCTGCCTCGTCCGCCAGCTCATACTGAAGCCGTTCCATCGCTTCCCGTTTCTGAAGACGGATGTCTTCATTCCACTCCGTCCAGCTCCTGCCTTTATTCTGGTTCTTAACCGCCATATAAAAGCAGTATTCCACGGTCTCAGACCACAGTTTTTCCCTGGCCTCCGCCGCTGTATGGCCGTCTTTCAGCCAGCGCTCATACGCCTTGCGAAGCAGCGGAAAACGGTTAAAATAGATCTTCCCATAATCAATATCTCTCGGATTGCTTCCAAAATCCGCGGAGTCACATTCTTCTTTTGTAAGGAGACCTTCTTCCACCAGTTTGTCGAGATCAATGAAATATGGATTACCTGCGAAAGCCGAAAAAGACTGATAGGGTGAGTCCCCGTAGCTGGTCGGTCCCAACGGCAGAATCTGCCAGTAATGCTGTCCCGCCTCTTTTAATGTATCAATAAACTCATAAGCCTCTTTAGAAAATGCTCCGATTCCGTACTTTGACGGCAGACTGGCAACCGGTAGCAACATACCACATTCCCGCATCGTGTGTCTCCTTTATCCTTAACCTTTTACTGCGCCGGCAGCTACACCCTTAATGATGTATTTCTGACAGCTTAAATAGAAAATAATGATCGGTACAATCGCCAAAACCAGCATGGCCATCATGGCTCCCATATCAATGGAACCGTAGCCGCCCTTTAAGTTCTGGATAACCATGGGTATTGTACCCTTTTCCTGCGGAAGAATCAAGCTCGGAAGCAGATAATCATTCCAGATCCACATGGCATTTAAGATCGCTACCGTAACAGCGGTAGGCCGAAGCATCGGAAATACCACATTAAAATACGTCTGAATCGGGGAACAGCCGTCAATCATGGCCGCCTCTTCGATTTCCAGCGGTATTGCCTTTACGAATCCGCAGAACAGGAATACCGCCTGCCCCGCTCCAAATCCCAGGTACAGAAGAACCAGCCCGTACATGGAGTTTAAGTATAAATCGTTGGCCGTCTTGGACATGGTGAACATAACCATCTGGAACGGTACAATCATGGCAAATACAAAGATATAGTAAAGAATGCTGTTAAATTTCGATTTCACTCTGGTAATGTACCATGCCGTCATGGAGGTAAACAGTACAATTACTGCTACGGAGCAAACCGTAATAAACAGAGACCTTCCAAACGCCGGAAAAAATCCGGTCTTCCTCACACCTTCGAAATAGTTCGTAAGGGCCACGTAGGTTCCCGCCTTCGGCAGCTGGAACGGCGCATCGCTGATGTAGAGTTTGCTCTTAAAAGAGTTCACCAGAACCAGGAAAATAGGGAACAGAAATGCCAGTGAAAGTATGGCAAAGAACACAGTCATCATCATGCCGGTCGATTTGCTGACTTCCATCTGCTGATTTTCCGCTTTTTTCGCTTTCACGCTCATCAGTTTTCTACCTCCTTACGCCTTGTTAAATACAGCTGTGTCAGGGAAATAACCGCAACCATCAAAAAGAAGACAACCGCCTTCGCCTGACCGACGCCTTCCCAGCCGACTCTGCCGTAGAACGTACTGTAAATATCGAGAGCCAGCATACTGGTCTGTCTTCCGGGTCCACCTGCGGTGAGAGCCAGGTTCTGGTCAAACAGCTTAAAGGAATTGGTCAGGGTTAAGAAGAGACAGATCGTAAAGGAAGGCATAACCATCGGAATGATGATGCGCCGCAGCGTCTGTGTCTTCGTAGCTCCGTCAATCTTTGCCGCTTCGATTAAATCCGGAGAAACGTTCTGAAGGCCTGCGATATAGATGATCATCATATAACCGATGAGCTGCCAGTTCATCAGGATAACCAGACCCCAGAAACCGTATTTGGCGTCGAAGGACAGCGTAACCCCAAACTTTGCCAGAATACCATTTAACAGCAGCTGCCAGATATAGCCCAGAACGATACCGCCGATTAAGTTCGGCATAAAGAAAACGGTTCGGAATAAATTCGTTCCCTTAATGCCTCTCGTCAGAGCATACGCCATCAAAAATCCAAACACATTGATCGTCACAACGGACACTATGGTGAATTTCACGGTGAATACCAGCGCATTTATGAAGTTCTGGTCCAGAAATATCTTTTTATAGTTGCTTATGCCCACCCACGTCGCATCCTTTACCGTGGTAAATTCCGTAAATGACAGATAAATACCCATGATAAACGGATACAGGAATGCAATGATAAATGCAATCAGCGTCGGCAGCACAAAAATCGGAAAATACCGTTTGATGGATTTTTGCATGGTGCACCCTCCTTGAACATACATAGTGATTCTCAGCGTTTAGGTAAAGAAATGGGTGAGGAAGTTCCCTTACGCTCACCCATCTCATGTCTGTTGCCTTACTCTTATTTGGTCATGGCCTTTTCATTAGCCCAGTCGGCCTTCATATCGTCAACAACGGCCTGCCATTCTTTTCCGCCCTGAGCATACTGTAACAGGGAAGCGCCAAAGTTATCTTTAAATGTCTGGCTCGGGAATGATGTGAAGTTCCAGGATACAGAATATAAATCCGTATTACTCATGTATCTGTCAACCTCTTTTGCCAGCGGGTCGGTTGGCTTCTCATCTGCTGTGAACGTATCAAACGGAGCGATAAAGCCTAACTTGTTTGTCACATAATCTTTTCCTGTGTCAGAACTGAACAGCCATGTTAAGAAGTCAAGAGATGCCTGCTGATCTTCTTCCTTGGCCTGGCTGTTGATGGAGAAGAAGTTCTCGGTACCGATACATAAGCCCTGCTTCTCTTCACCTGCTACGCCTGTATAGATCGGAAGGAATTTAACGTCCTCTTCCTTCACGGTATTGCCTTCTACACCTGCAACCTGGCTCCAGCCCCAGTTGCCGTTCTGAACCATGGCAACCTTGCCCAGAGCGAACTCAGCCATGGAGTCCTCAACCGTCTTGGCACCTACCATCTTCGGATCTGTGCAGGAGTTGTTTAAATATAAGTCAAAAATGTTTTTGAAATTATCGGAATACTTGAAGTCGATCGCGTCTTTATCGCTTACGTTATCGTCCTTATATTCATAATAAATCGGAAGGTTTGCAAGATGGGTCTGCCATCTCCAGTCCTCACCGGGAGCAAAGGATGTGGAAGCGAATACGCCTTCGATTCCCAGATCAGCTTTTCTGGCCTGCATATCCTCGGCAACTGCTTTTAATGTATCAAAGTTCTTAATATCGTCCATGGATGCTGCCTTTGCGCCATCCAGGGCGAAATATTTCTGCATAATTGCATCATTGTAAATAATACCGTAGCCTTCTACTACGTACGGAATGCCATATACACCGTCTCCGTCGGTTACTGCCATACTCTTGTCAACCAGATGGCTGTAGATATCCGTATCTTTTAAATCACGGCAGTACTTTGCCCATGACTTATATCCGATCGGTCCGTTAATCTGGAACAGTGTCGGCGGTTCTTTCTTTGCTACTTCAGATTTTAAGGTCTGCTCATACGTTCCGGCCGCTGCTGTCTGAACCTTCATCGGTACACCGGTCTCAGCCGTGTACTTCTCTGCCAGTTCTACCCATACATCCGCAACCTCAGGCTTAAAGTTTAAGTAGTAAATCTGTCCCTTTGCATCAGATGCCGCTGCAGACGTGTCCTCTGCCTTTGCCGCTTCGGTGGTCTCGCCAGCCGGAGCCGCTGTGGTCTCTGCCGGTTTTGTCTCCGCCGGTTTGGAAGAACATCCTGCCAGTGTACCTGCCGCCATCGCGGCTGCCAGTGAAAGTGCTGCCAGTTTTCTAAGTTTCATAATATATATCCTCCTTCCGTATCTGCGTTCTCTGCCGCAGGTACTTTCCTTAAAATGTTACTCTTGGAACTGTTACCGGGAACCTTCTCGGTAACGGTATCGGTAACGTTTCCAATAACCTTGGTTTCACTATAGCACAGTGTATGAAGAGATGCAATAGTTTTTTTAAATTCCTTTCTATTTTTGTCACTATACTACAATATTATCCTATAATTTTATGCATATGCCACATATTATATGACACAAAAATCTGAAGTCAAGTTTTGAATTCTTACAAATTATACTATATATGCTGTTGACTCTTTCCAGCCGGAAAGAGGTGAATCCGTGCAATATATTGTTTCTTATCTTATTTCTGTCGCGGCCGGTGTAGCTTGTTACTACATAGGCAAATGGTTGGACAGAAAATAAATAATGGCAGCCTGCCTGGGTATTCCCGCCCAAAAGAGGAAAAAAGATCCCCCAAAGAGTCGCACCTCTTTGGGGGATCGATTTTTGTGAATCCATGCAATTGTTTCATATCATTTCTTAGTTTTAATAATAAACGATTATTCCCTTTCTGTCAAATAGTCATAAAATAAAAAAGCCGTCATTATTACTGTTCGCATCCTGTTCCCGCCCTGCTGCCCACTCCGGCGCTATACCATCTCAATATCATCATCGTGATACATATATTCAGCTGCCGCAAACAGCACCGCCGCCTCGTATGCATCAAGTTCCTTTTCACATTCCACCTCATGACCGGTCAGCGAAGCGATCCGGGTAATTCTTCCAATTCGTCCTTCACAATCTTCCAGAACAATCTCCCGTTTCCGGTTCTGGAGTACGATAACAGCTCCTGCCGTCAGTGGAACCACCGCCTTTACAGCCAGAGGCGCCCGAAACAGAACCGCCGCTCCGCCTCCTTTGCTGTTTCCGCTGATGTCTGTCCGTTCCTCATATTGGAATGGGACTGAAATTTCCTGTTCAGCCTGGGGTTCTGTTCTGTTTTCTATCACACAGCAGCCTCTTTCTTTTCTGACACGGTAGTGAACGCTGCCGTCTGTCCCACATATTTCACGGACCGGGCCGTTTTTTGGCCAGCCCTCTATTGTTCCGGCCAATTTCCCATCCTCTCCGTAGATTCTGGAATTTCCAACACATTCTTTAATCTTTATTTTCATCCTGCCATACCTCCTGCTGCTGTAATAACGGTCTGGCATACCCCCGCCAGGACCATAACATAAATGGGATTGATATCAAACCGCCGAAGCACAAACAGTGCTGCCGCAAAGATCAGTACCGCATCCACCTTCAGTCCGGATATAAGGGCCGGAAGCGAAAATCCTGCTTCTCCCCAAAACGATGTAATAATGATACTCATGCCTGCCGTCGCAATCATTGCCACTACGGCCGGCCTTAACGTATTTAAAATTCCCTGAAGCATCGTAAGCTTTTTATATTTCGTATAAACGTATGCCAGAATCGACACCAGAATACAGGATGGCAGAATACAGCCTGCAGTGGCTACAACCGCTCCCGGAAGTCCGGCAATGCGCAGCCCTACAAAGGTTGCGGAATTGACGGCAATCGGCCCGGGCGTCATCTGTGAGATCGTAACCAGATCATTAAACTCTCCTGCTGTCAGCCAGTGATGCAGCGTCACCACCTGATTCTGGATCAGCGGCATTGCCGCATAGCCGCCTCCAAAGCTGAATGCACCGATCTGTAAAAAACTTAAAAACAACTGGATATAGCTCATTTTACCGCCTCCTTCTTCATCGATCTCCAGGTTCTGGCAGCTCCGAACACGATACAGCCGATTACCACGTATACCACATTGATATTCAGAAAGAATGTCAGAACAAAAGCCGCGGCCATAATCAGCATGGAAATCTTGTTTTTCTCAACCAGAATTCCATGTCCCATTTCCAATACCACAGCAATAATGACAGCTGCAACACCAGCCTGCATGCCTGTCAGCATGGAGTGAACCCAGATATTATCGCGGAATGCGATATAAAACATGGACACCAGCGACAGAATCACAAACGGCGGAAGAATCGTTCCCAGTATGGATACCAGCATGCCCGGTATCCCCGCCAGCTTATAGCCGACTACAATGGATCCGTTGACGGCGATTGCCCCCGGCGCGGACTGGGCAATGGCAATCAGATCCAGCATTTCCGTTTCATCGATCCAGTGATATTCATCGGCAAACTTCTTTTTCATCAGAGTCACGATCACGTAGCCGCCCCCAAAGGTAAAAGTTCCAAGCGATATCATGGAAAGAAACAGCTTCCACAAAATTCCTTTTTCTCGTTTCATATTGTACTTCCCTCCTCTTACCTACAGTATATTTCCACTTGATTAATAAGTAAAATAGTATTATTATATCAAATATATAACATTTTCCTTATAAGGAGGGATTCACATGACGCTCCGCCATATGAAGATATTTGTTTCAGTCTACCAGAACAACGGAATTACCAGGGCTTCCGAAGAGCTCCATCTGGCTCAGCCATCCGTCAGCCTGGCCATTCGGGAACTGGAGGATTACTATGGAATCCGGCTGTTTGACCGGATCTCCCGAAGGCTCTACGTCACTGAGCAGGGAAAGATGTTTTACGATTACGCACTCCATATTGTTTCCCTGTTCGATGAGATGGAACTGGGAATCCGCAATTGGGAACACATGGGAACGCTTCGTATCGGTTCCAGCATCACCATAGGAAACTTTCTTCTGCCGGGTCTTATAAAAAAGTTTACGACCGCCCACCCGAATATGAACGTGAAGGCATCGGTTCATAATTCTTCTTATATTGAAGAATCCATTTTAAACAACCGGATCGACTTCGCCCTGATCGAAGGAATTCCGGAATCACCCCAAATTATCCGGGACCCCTTCATGAACGACCGCCTCTGCCTGATCTGCGGCACGTCCCATCCTCTCGCTTCGAGAAGTACGGTTTTGCTGTCTGAACTGGAGCAGCACAATTTTATTCTGAGAGAACCGGGAAGCGGAGGACGCGAGATACTGGAAAGCCTCTTAACCGGCTTTCAGATTCATTTAAACGCCGCCTGGGAAAGCGTCAGCACCCAGGCCATTGTAAAAGCGGTTGCGGAAGGTCTGGGAATCTCCATTCTCCCCTATCTCCTGGTGGCTGATGATATCAAAAACGGCATTGTTCTGGAAAAGGAGGTGGAGGGCATCTCACTTTCCCGCAAATTTTCTATCATTTACCATAAACATAAATACTTAACACCGTCTGCCAGGGAATTCATCCAGCTGTGTCACACTGACGAGATAATTCAAGAATTTGACCTGTAATGTTAAGAGAAAAGAAATAGTATACGCTGGATTTTCGTGTAAAATAAAGGTACGACAGACTAAGGAGGAGTATCATTATGAAAAAACACCTGATTCAGACAGCAGTGATCCTGGCCGCGGTTTCGGCCTTTGGCCTTACGGCCTGCGCACAGGGCAGCACTTCCGCCCCCATACCGGACACACTCAAAGTAGAAAATGTAAAAGATCATGTAATTACCGTACAGAGCAGTGAAGAGGTGAAGGTCGTCCCCGACATGGCCGAGCTGGTCTTCTCAGTAACCACACAGGCTGAAGACGCAAAAGCGTGTCAGGAGCAGAACAGCAGAGATCTGGCAAATGTAATCAGCTTTCTAAAGGATTCCGGCATTGCGGAGACATCGATTCAGACCTCCAACTATGGGCTTGATCCGGTTTACGACTGGAATTCGGGAAGAACCATCACCGGCTATGAGATGAATACGGAGATCACCGTATCCGATGTTCCGATTGACCAGGCAGGAGCACTGATATCTTCCAGTGTGGAAGCCGGAATCAACAGCATCAGCCAGGTCACCTACCTTTCCAGCAAGTATGACGAGTCCTACCAGCAGGCGCTTAAGAATGCCATCGCTTCCGCCAGGGTTAAGGCAGAAGCCATAGCGGAAGCAGGCGGCTGTTCGCTGGGCGCGGTCGTCCATGTGCAGGAGTATAGTGACAACCAAACTGCACGTTATTCCAGTTACCGGAACGCAGCCACAGAGGATAAGGCCTCAGGCGCGGCAGCCATGGCCGTAGAGCCGGGACAGTTAAGTGTAACGGCCCAGGTAACGGTAGAGTTTGAAATTCAGTAAGGCATAAAACAGGCTTGCCCGCCTGGAAGACTTCATTCCGTCTGCCAGGCAGGCAAGCCTGTTATCTCATAATTTTTTTCATCAGCATCTCACTGAACAGAGAATTGACCCACGCAAACCAGGGCCTTGTATAAATTCTCTCATCGTCCTTATGAATACTCTCATGAATATATCCCGTACCCGCGTCATTTTCCACCAGCATACGGACCAGCCTTTCAATTTCTGCATCATCATCCGATGTAAGAGCCTGAATGATGAGAGACATCGGCCATACGTGTCCCGGTTTTGTATGGGGACTTCCGATTCCGGTGAGCCTGGTTCCCTCATAGAAACAGGGATTATCGCTGCTGAGTACCAGCCTCCTGGTATTCTGGTATACAGGGTCGGAAGCGTCACAGTATCCAAAATACGGCATGGACAGCAGCCCCGGAATTCCTGCGTCATCCATCAAAAGCGTATTTCCCAGTCCATCTGCCTCGTAAACATAGACACGCCCGTATTTCCCGTGGTCTGTAATTCCATACCGCTCGATTCCTTCCCGGATCTCCCCTCCGAGAATCGCGGCCCGGTCCGCCAGCCCACGATCCTGCCAAACAGTTTCCGCCATCTCACTCATCTGTTTCAGCGCCACAGCTGCATACATATTGGAGGGAATCAGATATCCGTAGGTGCACGCATCATCGCTGGGACGGAAACCTGACCAGGTCATACCGGTATAGGCAGCCGGACTTCCCAGTCCGGAACGGCTTAACGTCTCAGTCTCCTTATCCGTCTCCCGCTCGAACCGGTAAGGGGATTCTTCCTCATGGTTCTGTTCTGCCGCCCACTGTTCTGTCACCGTCTCGCAGGCGCTTTTCAGGGCATGGTCCAGATGTTCTGTGCGGCCGGTAGTCTTCCAGAGTTCAAACGCCAGCGAAATCGGAAAACACAGAGAATCTACTTCGTATTTCCTCTCCCAGGTCCAGTCCGTCTGGCCTGACCGGTCCGGAGCGTAGTGACGGCCGTTGGCAGCGGCGTTAAATGCATTGGCATAGGGATCTTTATTAATGTAACAGACCTGCTTCTGAAGAACCCTCCTGATCAGGTCATAGATTTCCTCATAGCGGGCCGCGGCCGGCAAGTAGTGATGCACCTGCGCCGCTGAATCTCTCAGCCACATGGCCTCAATATCACCGGTGATTACAAACAGACTGCCATCCTCCAGTTCCTTTACCGTCGTATCGATCGTATTCAAGTAGCACTGTTCAAACATATCCGCCAGTTTTCCTTCAGGAAGACGTTTTTTCAGCTCGGCCGCCTCTGCAGCCAATATCGTCCGGTACCGTTCTACCATCTTAAATCCTCCAGCTTTACCTCAAGCGTTAAAGGAGTCTTTCCGGTCAATTTGACGCTGCGGCTGTCCGGCTGGCTCCCACCGCAGGTGACAACCGCCGTGCTCCCGTCCAATATATACTCCCCTTCCTCATTCACCACCATAAATGCTTTAACGGGAAGGGTAAACGGAACCGTCACAGACTCCCCTGCCTTCATATGTATCCGTCTAAAATCTGCCAGGGACCCACCCGGTGCGGCCAGCTCCGAATCTGCAATCCGAACGTACACTTCAGCGATCTCATCGCATTCGGCTTTGGAACGGTTTGTTATTTTCACAGAGAACCTGACCTGCCCGTCAGGACCGGCTTCTGTCTGCTCCGCCTTAAAATTGCTGTATTCAAAATCGCCGTAGCTCAAACCATATCCGAATGGGTACAGCGCCTCGCGTTCCATATAGCGGTACGTTCTGCCTTTCATGCTGTAGTCCGTAAATTCCGGCAGTTCCTCCGTGGTCTGGTAAAAAGTGACCGGAAGTCTGCCTGAAGGAACTGCTTCACCTGTCAGAAGCCTCGCCGCCGCCAGACCTCCCATCTGTCCGGGATACCATATGTGAAGAATGGCGCTGCAATGCTCAGCCGCATAGTTTATGGCCATGGCACTTCCCGCAGCGAGAAGCAGAATCACCGGTGTTCCCGTCCCGCAAACTGCTTTTAAGAGTCTCATCTGGGACTCCGGAAGGTTCAAATCCGCCTTGTCTGCACCGGCATAGCTGTTGTTGGCATCGCCCTCCTCGCCTTCCAGTGTTCCGTTTAATCCCAGGCACAGGAACACAACATCACTCCGCACCGCCATGGAAACCGCCTCTTTCAGCCGGTCATCCGCTTCCGCCAGATTTTCCACGTTGTCACGGTAAAGATGGGAGCCTTCTGAACAGAATATTCTGGTTTCTTTCCCAAGCACCGCCCGTATTCCTTCCAGAATCGTGTATTTCTCTGTCGCCGTTCCATTGTAATTTCCCTTCAGGATCTCCTCGCTGTCACCGTTTGGTCCGATCACAGCCACCGTCTTAAGTGCAGTCTTATCGAGGGGAAGAATTCCGTCATTCTTTAAAAGTACCATGGATTCTTCCGCCGCTTTTAGGGCAAGACCGTGATGTTCGGCGCAGTCATTGATCTCATACGGAATCTCATCGAATTCCGTATGTTGATCGAACATTCCAAGCCTCATCCTTGTCATCATCAAATGGGTAACCGCTCTGTCGATATCTTCTGCGGACACCAGGCCCTGGTTATAGGCGCTCATCACATGGAGATACACGGCGCCGCAGTTTAAATCGCAGCCGCTCTTAAGAGCCAGGGCCGCGGATTCCTGAGGTGTATCCGTCAGGCCGTGATGCATATGGAAGTCCTTGATCGCACCGCAGTCTGATACATAGTAACCGTCAAACCCCCATTTTTCTCTCAGGATTTCTGTGATCAGATGATGACTTCCGCAGGCCGCCTCACCGTTCAGCCGGTTGTAGCCCCCCATCACGCCTTCGACTCCGGCCTCCTTCACACACCGCTCAAATGCCGGAAAATACGTCTCCGTCAGATCCTTTTTGCTTACCACGCTGTTAAAGGAATGACGTCCCTTTTCCGGCCCCGAATGTGCTGCAAAATGCTTCACACAGGCAGCCGCCTTCAGTCTCTTTCCATTGCCCTGCATCCCCTTAATGTAAGCGGTTCCCATACGCCCCGTCAGACACGGGTCCTCTCCATACGTCTCATGTCCCCGTCCCCATCTCGGATCGCGGAAAATGTTGATATTGGGAGACCAGAAGGTAATTCCCTTATAAAGCCCCCGGTCCCCGTTCCTCACGGCCTCGTGGTATTTTGCCCGTCCCTCGAGAGCAGTCACATCACCGATTTTCTCCAGAAGCGCCTCATCAAACATTGCCGCCAATCCGATGGCCTGCGGAAATACCGTAGCCGCCCCGGCTCTGGCTACGCCATGCAGCGCCTCATTCCACCAGTTATAGCTGGGAATGCCCAGGCGCTCCACCGCCGGGGCATCGTAACGGAGCTGGGAAACCTTTTCCTCCAGCGTCATCTGTGACACTAAGTCCCGCACTCTCTCTTCATCTGTCCTGCTCTCATCCAAATATACCGGTTCCATCTCGCTCTCCTTGTATCCCTGCGGCTTATTCTTCGATTTCGAAAATAGCCTCTGTCTCCACCGGAATATTACCCGGCAGCACGTTCATGCCTACCGCGGATCTGGTCGGCGCTCCCGCCTCCTCGCCGAATAAGTCCACCAGAAGCTGGGAACCGCCGTTTGCAACGTATGGCTGCTCATAGAAGTCATCATCGCTGGCCACATAGACCAGGATCTTCACGGCCTGTTTTACCTTGTTTAAATCACCGATCCGGTCCTGCAGCACAGCCAGCACGTTTAACATGGAATTCCTGGAGAAGACCTGCGCCTCTTCCTTTGTATATTCCTTACCAACCTTGCCTGCCACCGGGCTGTCGATAACAGGGCCGCAGCCGGAGATATACACGAGATTGCCCGCAAACACTCTGGAGGAGGAGTAAACTCCGCCTTTTGCAGGTGCCTTCGGAAGTTCCAGCCCTAATTCTTTTAACTTTGCATATACGTCATTCATCATTCATTCCCTCATTCTTCTACATTTTCTGTGATACTATAATTTTATAACACTGCCGCAGTTTCTTTTCAATAAAAGATCGTCGGAAACAGCAATCGTTCCGTCAACCATTATCATCCGAAATCCGCTGCACAGCTGTTTTGGATTTTCATAAACCGCATAATCCCTGACCTTTTCAGGATCAAACACGTTAATATCTGCATGGTAACCCTCTTTTATCATACCTCTTCCCTCGAGAGACAGCCGCTTTGCAGGCAGAAGCGTCATCTTCTTCACGGCTTCCTCCATCGTCAGAACGCCCCGTTCCCTGACGTATTCCCTGATAATTTTCGGAAAGGAACCGTAAAGTCTGGGATGCGGGCAGTCGCTCACACCATACAGGGAATCGGAGATCACCATGGAATACGGAAGTCTGGCTACCGTATCCACATCCTCCTGGGACATGGAGAGAACGATAATTCCCACCTTTCCCTGTTCCTCTGCCAGTAAGTCGCTGCAGAAATCAGCCGGCTCTTCATATCCGGCCAGAGATGCAGCTTCCCGGAAATTCTTTCCTGTGAATTTCCGGTTCGCCTCTTTCGTCACGGAGCTCAGCAGAATGCGCTCCCAGCCTATGGCAGTCACCATATTGTCCCAGCCTGTATGTTCCCGGTAAATTTCACGCCGCAGTTCTTCCTTCCCGCGTTCCGTTCCCAGTTTCTTAAGCGTCATCTCCACGCTGTCTTCCATTACGGCCGGAGGCAGCAGACTGATCAGTGTGGTGGAGCCGCCGCAGTAGGGATAAAAATCCACGGTTACATCCTGGCCTGCCGCTCTGGCGGCGTCGATCAGTTCAATCGCCTTATAAATCTCACTGCCCCAGTTTTTCACTCCGGTAGCCTTGAAATGGCTGATATTTAAAGGAACCCCGGCTGCCCCTGTGACCTCGATTACCTCTTTCACGGAGGAGACCAGATTATCCCCTTCTCCCCGGATGTGGCAGGCCAGAGGCCGGCCGAAGGGTGCTGCAGCGCTTATCAGTTCCTGTATCTCCGCCCTCGCAGAATAGCATTCCGGCTGGTACATGATACCCATGGAAAGCCCGGCCGCCCCGGCTTCAAGCCCCTCGCGGATATAAGCCTTTGCCTGCTCCATCTCCGGTCCGGTAAACGGTCCTTTCCCATATCCCTTAATGGCAGCCTTCAGCGTACCCGTTGCAATCAGACTGCCCACATGAAGCGGAAGGTCCCGTTTTCCAAGTTCCTCCAGGTAATCACTGAACCGCTCCAAAGCCATCTCTTCGGGTGCAATGCCAAGGCACGGCTCGATAAAATCATAAATAGCCCGGCGGTACTTCTTCGGCGCCGGAATCGGCGCCAGGCCGCAGTTTCCTCCGATCACGGTCGTAAGCCCCTGCGCCATCTCCAGCCGCCCGAATTCCGGATTGTACAGGGCATCGATGTCACAGTGTCTGTGTGTATCGATAAATCCCGGCGTCACAACGAGTCCTTTTGCATCGATAACCTCCAGCCCGCCAGAATCTGCCGGTGGTGCTTCCGTCCCGGCCGTTTCCGTGTTCTCTGTCACCGCCTCAATGACGCCATTTCTTATCAGTATGTCCTTCCGGAACGGCTTATCACCGCTTCCGTCATAGACCAGTCCATTCTTTATCAGCGTTCTCATACCAGCATCCCTCTCGCTGCCACCACTTCCTGACGCAGCGTCTCTCCATCATAGAGATAGACTGAATTCTGCATATTAATGGCAGTACATACGTGAATCGGAATAAGCTCCACCTTGTCGCCGACCTTCAATCCGGTATCTCCCTTTTTGCTGGTAATGATCCCGTGTTCCTCATTCATTCGGCGGAGCTGAAGATCGTCATTCCCTGCAATCAGCGCGTATCCCGGGTAGCAGTACGGAGGCGTATCCAGCAGGATATCCATGGGAAACGTCTTCGTCCCTCCATCAATCACCGCATACTCCCTGCATGGAGTGCTGACAACCGTGGCATAGATCCGCACGGCAATGTCTTCCGGTTCGGCCGCCCCCTCTTTGCAAAGCATGTGATCCTTAAATATATATGTCCCCGGACGGATCTCATCCACCTTTCCCGTCTTTGCAACCTCCACACCCGTAGGGGTGGAACCTGCGCTGATCTCTGCGATGGGAACGCCGGCCTTCCTGATCTCATCCGCTATGGCCTCCATCATATCGCCTTCCTCGGCTCCCGCGATCACTTTATCCTCGGTGGGCTTATCGTGATAGACAAGACTCTTAAAGGTATAAATGCCGGTCAGGTTTAAATTGGAAAGCTGATGGACTTCCTTCGCCAGTTCAGCGGCCTTCGTCCTCTGGACACCGGTTCTCTTTGCCCCGGTGTCCACCTCCAGACGAACCTCCAGAGTAATGCCCGCGGCCTTTGCAGCCTCATTTAACGGCACCGCGCATTCCATACTGTCCACCGCCAGAATCAGGCGTTTTAAACGCCTGGCCAGGGCGACGGCCCTTTTTATCCTGAAGCCGCCAACCATGGGATAGGCGATAAAAATATCATCCGCGCCCCCGTCTGCCATCACCTCCGCCTCTGACACCTTCGCACAGGTGATGCCTGCGGCTCCGTGAGCCAGCTGCATTCTGGCAAAGAGCGGCATCTTGTGTGTCTTAATATGCGGTCTCAGTCTGCATCCGGCCGCATCCGCCTCCGCCTGCATCCGTATCACATTTTCCTCTGCTTTAGCCATATCGATTACAACGCAGGGTGTCTCCAGCTGATCCAGTAATTCTTTCTGCATACGTGATTCCTCCCTTTAAAAGCTGTCCGCCACACTTCTGATGTGAAGCGCAGCCGCTGCTTCCTCTGCCGTTATCCGGTTCGGGAATTCCTTTTTATCCACAGTTATGTCCACGCCCTCTTCCGATGTGATATCGAAGAAATTGTCTTCAAAAATAACATCATACTCATCCATGCTCAGTTCCGCATAACTTACATACGTATCTGCATCAACGTGAATACAGAATACATCTTCCCTCTCTGTCACAGAAATCCGGTATTCCGGCTTCTGGAATTCGAAGTATTTCGGTTTCACAAAAAGCGTCGTTCCCCGGCTTACCACACGGCCATCCTCGATCAGACGGTATTCTGCCACCGCTTTCTTTTTCATTCTTTCCTCTGTCAGGAACGGGGCAAAATCCATGGCCAGCACTTGTTTCACCTCAAAGGGCCCGGTCACAGCCTCTGTCTCCGTCTCATACAGTGTATGGAAATCACGGTCGAAGAGGCGGACCACCAATACGGCTTTTCTCTCCTCAAAAGATTCATTATGAATATAGTAGCCGATATCGGTACTCAGTTCTTCCTTTTCACAGGCTGTTGCCATAAAACGGGAGTAGAACCGCCTTGCTCCGTAATGGAGTGCTTTCCAGCGTCCGTAATAATCAACGCTGGCCCAGGAAGCCACCGGCCAGCAGTCATTTAACTGCCAGTAGATGGAACCCATGCACCGTCCCCAGTTCCTTCTCCAGTGTTCCACGCCGTACTGAATCGCCTTCAGCTGAAGAATCTGGGAAATATAGGCGATGCTCTCCATATCCTTCGGATACTTATAGTAACCGGAGATATAGGAGAAAATCTTCGTGTTGGCAAGGCCATTCTTCTGATGTGATTCCATGACCTCGCTGAAGATATTCTGATCCTCCGGCAGGCTGAATGCATCCAGGGTCTTCTTTCCCGGGAATGACTGGAATCCGAACTCTGAACAGAACCGGAAATAGAAATCCCGGTACTCCGTAAACGGCTTGTTGGAATGCCATACCTCCCAGTAGTGGTTGTCACCCCGGTTAAAATCATTGGGATCGTCGAACGATCCGCCTGACGACGGCGAAGACAGCCAGTAATACGTCTGATCATCCACCTGTTTTACCAGGCGGGGCAGAAGCATCTCGAAAATCTTCGTATAGTCCGCTTTGTATTTCGGCCTGTGTCCCTCCAGACGTCCCCAGTCGCGCCAGCCCCATTCCATCTCATTGTTGCCGCACCATAAGGCGAGGCAGGCGTGATGGCGGATCCGTTTTACATTATCGGCCGTTTCAGCCAGAATATCAGCTTCAAATTCATCGTTTAAATCATAGACATTGCAGGCAAACATCAAGTCCTGCCAGACCAGAATACCGTACCGGTCACAGGCATCGTACACATAATCCTCCGGATAATAGCCGCCGCCCCAGATTCGGATACAGTTAAAATTAGCCCTGGCACAGTCACGGATGAGCCGTTCGCTCCGCTCTTCACTCAAATGGCCGAGGAGATTATCTTCCGGTATATAGTTGGCGCCCATGGCAAATATCTTCTGGCCGTTGACCACAAAGGCAAACTGATTGCCCCATTCATCTGCGTCCGTGCAGACAGTGACAGTCCTCAATCCGATGGTTCTTTCCCATACATCGAGAACAGCGCCCGCTGCTTTAAGTTCTGCCCGCACCGTATACAGTGGCTGTTCGCCGTATCCATTCGGCCACCACAGCTGCGGGTCCTCGATAAGTGCTTCTATCGTTTCCGAAGTACAGGCCGTGCTGCCGGGATGAACGGTCTGGCTGACAAAAATCCCGGTTCCATCCGGCGCCGTAATTTCGCATGCAAGCGTATAGGCTTCAGACGTTTCACTTCTGCCAGGCATTCTCACACTGCTCTCAAGCGACAGCTTCACCCCGGTATCTCCATGCTCCTGGCGGACCCTCACATCCTCCAGACAGGCGCCCGAATATCCGGACAGATAGACGCTGCGGAAAATTCCGGCGTCCGGCAGCTGAGGCCCCCAGTCCCATCCAAACATGTAGTGGGCCTTTCTGAGTGCTCCGTTTCCCTTCATGCAGCCTGTGGAAGCATAAAAGATGTCCCCTTCCCGGTCCGCCTTTTCAATAAAGGCGATAGGAGAATGAAAGGTAACAGCCAGCCGGTTTACCGTCTTTAGCTTTCCCTTTACATCAATTCTCCAGGTGCGGTGCATATCCCTGACTGCAAGGAGCAGTTCATCGTTTAAATAAATGTCTGCAATGGTATCAAGCCCCTCGAACACGAGGCACTGCTCCGTCTCCCGGAAAAAGCTGTCCGGCACTTCAAATTCTCTCTCATATCGGTAGTCTCTGCGGGAAAGTTCCCGTGTCTCATACTCATTCGTCCGCCAATAGGGATCCTCGATGAGGCCTCCGTCCGCCATATCGGTCAAAACGGTTCCCGGGACAGACCCCTTATGCCATTCCTTCGTTTCCGTATCGCACCAGTTCCAGGTGCCATTCAGCGTAATTCGATGTTCCATAGTCTGCTCCTCTTCAAAAAATGTATCAGCCCTTAATACCGGACGTTGCAATGCCCTCTACAAAGTTCCTCTGGAAGAACAGGAAGAAGATTACGACCGGAATTACGAATATGGTTGCCGCCGCCATCAGGTGCGTCCAGTCAACCGAATACTGGTTTAAGAAGCCCTGCAGACCTAAGGACAGCGTCAGTTTTTCCGTCTTGTTGATATAGATAAGCGGTGCTAAGTAATCGGACCAGGCATTGATAAACGCATAGATACCAACGGTCGTCAGGGCAGGTCTTGAGAGCGGAAGCGCAATGGCGATGTAGCGTTTGAATTCGCCCGCACCGTCGATCTTTGCCGCCTCCATCAGGGAATTGGGAAGACCTGCAAAAAACTGTCTCATGATGATAATGTAGAACGGACTGCCAAAGAAGGTCGGCAGAATCAGCGGTACGTATGTATTGGTAAATCCCAGTCTGGACCAGATCTTATATAACGGAATCATGGTTACCGTATAAGGAATCATCATCGTCCCCATAATCAGGGCAGAGATGATGGGAGCGCCTTTCCACTTGATCTTGGCCAGGGAATAGGCTACCAGCGGGGTGGCTACCATCTGTCCTACTACGGAAAGAAGCGTGATGAAAATCGTGTTCATCATATATCTTACATACGGTATCTTTGCCATGGCTTCCGGGAAATTGTTCCAGATGACCTCCCTCGGAAACAGCTTTACCGGCAGCTGGAAGGCATCCGCGTTTGTCTTAAGAGCCGTTGTCACCATGATTAAAAACGGTGAAAAGAAGATAAAACTCAGCACAATAACAAGAATATACTTCGGAATCGGTTTTAATCGTTTTTTATAATATGCGTGATTGTTTTTCATACTTATTCACCCCCTACGCCATTCTCGGATACCTTCTTCGTGATTCTGGTCATGACCAGTGTCAGCACAAACACAATGACAAACAGAAGCCATGCCATAGCGGAAGCTCTGCCCATCTTCATATAAGAGAATGCGGTGTTAAACAGATACAGCGGATACATTAAGATCGAGTTGGCCGGTCCGCCGCTGGCGTTGCTGGCACCGCCGCCGGAGCTGGCGTTGATGATAACGTATACCTGAGTAAAATACTGGAACGAGTTGATGATATTCAAAATCCCCTGGTACACCAGAACCGGCGCCACACACGGCATCGTAATCCGGAAAAACTTGTCAAAAGCGTTCGCTCCGTCGATCTCGGCCGCCTCGTAATAGCTGTTCGGCACATCCTGGAGAGCCGCAAGGCAGATCAGCATCGTCGTACCGGTGCACCACGTTCCCATCAATACCAGCGCCCATTTTGTGTAGGCCGGGTTAACCAGCCACGAGGGGCCGTTGATTCCGATCATCTCCAGCACGCGGTTGATATAGCCGTATGTAGGATCGAACATCCAGATCCATACCATGGTAGCTGCAACCATCGGGATGATGGAAGGCATGAAGAAAATAGTTCTTGCCACGCCTCTGCCCTTAAACTTACTATTTAATAAGGAAGCAAGGAGCATTGCAATAAACAGGTTAATCGGAGTGGATACAAAGGCCATAAAGAGAGTATTTTTCAGACTCTTGAACACTAGCGGGTCCTTAAAAATATATTTGAAATTCTCAAGGCCGATCCATTCCGGCGGCTTCACCGGATTGAAGGATGTGAAGCTATAGTAAAACGAGGTGAGCAGCGGTATCAGACTGAAACATACGAATCCAATAATCCATGGAAGTGCGAACAGAAATCCATTGATATTGTCCCGCCGTTCTGATTTGCTCATTTTCTTGGCAGTCGGTTTTGACATTGGACTACTCCTTTCTGATGTGTGAGATCGGAAAACATTATGAAAAGGCCCCTTATAAAGGAATATCACATATGTGCTTCGGCATCATATGTGATATTCTTTTGCTTTGCACGGACAGCTCCGCGAGGTGTTTTTTGTGAGTGCAGCGAAGCGGAAGTCACAAAAAACCCGCGGTAACTCTGTTACTGAAGCATCTTCGCCTGGTCGGCAAGGCCCTTCATGGCCTCCTCCGGCGTCTGCATGCCATTGTAAGCATAGTCAAGATACTCTTCAATTAAGGAAGTATATTTTGCCAGATCTTCAATCTTGGCGTACTGAATACCGTTTTCTGTCTTAAGAGCCTCAATAAACATATCGAAATTCGGCTGTGCCAGAATATCCGGATCATCATATAATGCAAGCTGTGTCGGCAGATTTGCCATACCGATTAACAGTTCCTTTGTTGCCTCAGAATTAGTGAAGTACTTAACGAAATCCCATGCGCCTTCTTTTTCATTTGCTACGATCGGAATGCTTAAGGAGTTTGTCTCATAACGGCTGGTACCTGCGATCTCCGGATGTGCTTCCGTTCCCGGGATCAGCGCCACGCCATAGTTGACATCGGAGTTAAAGTTCTTCATCATGGCTGCCATCCAGGTTCCGTCAAAACGGAATAACTGCTTACCTGCAAAGAACATGTCATTTTCCGTATAGCGGTTGGTATTGGCCGTTGCGACGAATTCCTGTACCTTCTCGATTCCGTACTGGCTTCTGTAGTCGATGTTCATCTTAAGGCTGTCAAGGATAGCCGGATCATCCGGTGTCAGGGTTAATCCGTCATCTGACCACCACTTTCCGCCGAAGGCATAGATCAGTTCCTGTCTTGCGCTTGCCAGCGGGAATAACGGGTAGCCCAGTCTCGTGATGGTTCCCTTATCGTCAACCTCCGTAGCCTTTACCGCCATCTCGTACAGCTCTTCCATGGTCTTCGGAGGCTCTGTGTAGCCGATCTCCTCAAGAATGTCCTTATTATAGAACATCTGGATAATCATGGATGCCAGCGGCGCACCGTATACAGTGTCGTTCAGTGTGTTGGCTACGAGAGACTGATTGGAAAATACTCCTGTCAGATCGTAATTATCAGCTGCGGCCAGATCGGTAATGGACTCTACCAGTCCGTTGGTGGCGTACGCCAGGACATCCTGGTTGGAGACTTCAATAACGTCAGGCGCTTCATTACCGGAGATGGCAACGATGATTTTCTGCTTATCAGATACGCTCAAGCCCTCTACGAAATACTTGTCCTGGCTCTCATTGTAAGCCTTAATCGCATTTTCAAAGCAGGTTGCCTCATCACCTGTGTGGGAATACCAGAATACGACTTTCTTCCTGTCACCGCTCTCGGCCTTTGTGTCCCCTGCTGTCTCTCCGGCGGTTGTCTCTGCTGTCTCTCCGCCTGCAGCTGCAGTGGTGTCGGTTGTGGTACTCTTTCCTCCCCCGCACGCTGTCAGTGATGTAATCACCATAGCAGTCGCCAGCAGACAGGACATAAATCTCTTCTTCATATAATTCTCCTCCTTTTTTTGCATAAAATCAGTTATTAATATTCGTCATATTTTTCAAACTTTTTTTATGCTTTTAAAAATCTTTTTTTCTTTTGGTGATTTTAGAATATCATACTTTTTGTTAGTTTTCAAGTATTTTTTTTCTTTTTTTTGGACTTTTTTATCACTTTTTTTAATTAACAGCTTACTTTTTTTAATTCTTCACTTTTCTTTACATGTTTTTTAGTTTGCTTTTTCATACTTTATGTATGATTTTTATATATTTCCGCAATTATTGCAAACAATTTGGCAACTGACGTGACCCAGACTTCTTTATAGGTAGACTGGTTGCCGCCGGGCCAGTACGGGACATCGGAATTGCCGTCCGTCTCGATTCCCACAGGCAGCTGCCCCACACAGATGCCGGGGAAAGTGGAGAAAAGCTGCTGATATCCGGTACCCACACCGTACATAAGAGACCGCCCAAACGGATTTTTCCCGAACAGCCAGTCGGTCTGGGAGGCTGCGGCTTCCATAAGGAATGCGTCATTTAAATATCCGCCTGCAGCGGCAGCCCCTTTTGCCGCCGACAGCATCACCGCGGTGTTGCCTCGGAAGGAGAACCATACCGGAAACTGGCGGACTCCATAGCCTGATTTTCCCCCAGTGCCGGTTGGGACACACATTCCCGCCCTCACCTGAAGGGTGTGATTTTCTTTCTCTGTCTCATAATCTGTCTGCAGATGAAGGAGACGAAAAAGTTCCTGATCCTCCGCCGTCTCGGAATAGAGGCCGGCCGGCAGCATTTCATAGGGGGAGGCACAGGCCATTAAGTCTCTCACATACTCGCCGTACAGGCGGATCCCCTCTTCCCACAGCATTTTATCGGGATGGGAATCCAACAGCCGGCACAGCAGCACAAGGGCCGTGACCGGAACATGCTCCCTGGCCTGGTGATTATAGTGGACGATATCGCGATGGGTCTTATCCCTGTAGAAGAAACCGCGCAGCCCTGTCTCTGATGAGTCCTTCTCCTGGCAGTCCAGAAGTTTTCTTCCATACTCAGCCGCAGCCGTTTCATACACCTCTTTTCCCGTTACCTTCCAGATTCTGACCGCGGCTGTCACGATTTCTCCGTAAAAGAGTGCTGCAGATGAAGAGTATGTATGTTCCCATGGTACAGGCAGCTCCATTCCGTGAGTCCGGCAGCGTTCCAGGGCAAATCCAAAATCCTCCTCGGCTGCCTTCGCACACCGCCAGGCCAGCTCACCGTCATAATCCCGCAGACACTCGGCAGCCAGTGCAAAGACTCCCGCGCAGATAAAATTCTCAAGTGCATGGTTGTGAACCCGGACATTGGCTGCATCGTCATCATTGCCTATTTTTCCATCGGTCCATCGGATCAGGCCGATACTGGAAGCCCGGTAACCGTCTCCAAATCTCGTCCGGAAGATAAATTCAAGCCCCCACAGGGCTTCTTCCATCAGTCTCTGGTACAGCAGCGTGTTCCCTCTCCGCTCTGCGGCAAGCTCCAGCAGGCTTTCCACCGTCTCTGCCGTCTGGACTGTCTGCTGGGACATATCTCCTGCATCATGCCAGCCGCCGCAGTATGGCAGTTTTACCCCATTATGTTCTGCGTAAACATCCATGTGGCAGAGTCCATGCTTGCCCGGAACCGGATAACCACACCGTTCGCAGAACAGAAAATTTATCCCTTTCCACGTCACCTCATTCAGAACACCGTCTCTGACCGGGAACCAGTCTCCGGTCACATTCCCCGCCCGGATTCTGTACTCGCCTTCCTGGGTCAGCTCTGAAAAGTCGGCAATCCGGAAGGCATCTTCCTTCCAGACTACATGTTCCAGGCTCTTTTTCAGACATATTCTGCCGCTCCGGTCTTCAATTATAAATGTTTCCGCCTCCTCAGCCAGCACCGCCCGTTTCACTGCTCCGGTCTCATAACCGCAGGTGGAATAGCACACAGTGTTCCGTTCCGGGAGCCAGCCGCTCTCCTTTCCCGGATGTTCCACGGCCTCCAGCCAGATTTCCTTCACAAAGAAGGCGGCCGTCTCACCGCTTGCGGTGTCCCGTCCATTGATCCGGTAACGGAAGCCAAATCCGCTCACGCAGTCACGGGGCAGAGACGGAAATTCCCAGATACAGTCATTCCACTGGTGATTCTTTAAATTCATCATGTGAAATCCCTGCCGTCTGTACCGGTCCGGAACCTTACGCTCGCCGTCATTTTCCAGATACATGGAAAGGCTGACGGTTCTCGCCCCGTCACACTCCGGCCTGATCAGGGCCCGTACACGGTGAAACGAAGTCCAGTCCGTCTCTTTCACCGGAAATGCGGCGTGAATATGGCCGTAATAGGCACAGTCCCCGTCCTGAGGCATTCCTTCCGGCCAGCACCGGCACATGAGAGGTGCCTCCATTGCCAGAACAGTTTCCGCCTCCAGCCGGACGGTTTCCACCGTCCCCCGCTCCATAGATACAGGATCCCCGCAGCAGCCCTTTCCATCTCCGCTCCACACGGTCTTTCTCGCCGTCACCTTCTTTTCCTTTTCCCTCTGTTCCAGAGAAACTTCTTCATGGAGAGGCAGCGGTCTGTGAATATAACCGCTCTCTTCCAGTTCCTGCTGAAACTCTGTATTTATATGCATATTCGTCCTTTCTGCATCACTCTGCATTTTCAAGAGTTGTTACTGTTCCCGGCCAGCCCAGCGTTTTTAAATGGTCTTGCGCATCAATGCACCTGCTGCCTCACGGTCCAGGAGTACCTCACAGTTCGGATGCAGCTGCAGAATGGAGGCCGGAACCGCCTCGGTCACCGGGCCTTCCAGCGCCTGCCTTATGATCTCTGCCTTCTTTTCTCCTTTGGCCGCCAGAATAATCCTCCTGCTTTGCATGATGGTCTTAATTCCCAGGGTCAGGCCACCCAGTTCATGATCATCGGGCACTGCCGTCTCTCTTCGCACTCTGGCTTCAAAGATCTCATCCATAGGCGACACCCAGGTATCACTGCCAAATGGAGTTCCCGGCTGATTGATTCCAATATGGCCGTTCCAGCCGATTCCCAGAATCTCCAGATCCGCGCCGCCGTGCTCTCTGATACTGTTCTCAAATTTTCTGCTCTCCAGTTCGAAATCGTCGCTCTCCGTAAGCGGCATCAAAAAGCGCTCATCCGGTACTCCCAGGTGGTCTAAAAGCTGGCTGCGAATCATGGCGTAGCAGCTGCCCTCGTAACTCCGCGGCAGATTCGTCAGTTCATCCACATTAAAGAAGACGGTTTCTGACACATCAAAGGGATGGAGCTTGTATAATTCGCTGACAATTCTGTGCATATTAGTCGTCGTCTGCCCGGTAGAAAGGCCGATAACGGAATTTTTCCTGGCCAGAATCTGTCCGATTATTCTCCAGGCACCTGTTTCGTCAAATTGTTTTTCTGTTTCTGCAATCGTTATCTTCATGATTTAATCTCCTTTGTCATAAAATCTGATGTTATAAATTCTATCTTTCTAAATGATATTTCTTCCCTCTCTCCCGCTTTTCAGGCGTCCTACAGCCGCAGCGCCGATTACGCCGGAAAATGCCGGGGCGAAGCCTGATACCCGGAACCCTTTTGATACATGGCGCATGGTCACTTTCTCCAAATATCCTTCCACGCGCTGAAAGAACCACGGATCCGACATCAGTCCGCCGCCGGCCACCACCATATCAGGGTCTGACATGCGCACCAGATTCATAATGGTGCAGCCCAGCACTGAGGCCGCCTCCTCTGCGATGGAAAGACAGAATTCACTGCCTTCTCTGGCCATACGGAATACGGCCGCCGCCGGATATCTCCCGCTCTTCCCCAGCTCCAGGAGTTCAGCCGGAGCATCAGCCCGTCTCTCTTCGACCATCCTGTGAATCCCGATTCCGGAAGCCGTAAGCTCACAGCAGCCCTTTCGTCCACAGACACAGTTTCTGCTACTCCTGTAATCCACAACCATATGGCCAATTTCCCCGGCATCACAGTGAGCCCCATGCAGCACCTTCCCATCGATTACAAATCCGGCAGCCAGCCCGGTTCCCGCATTGACATATATGAAATCAGAGCAGTTCTTTCCTTCTCCCCACAAAAGCTCCGCTGCAGCCGCGCTCCTGACGTCGTTGTCGATCCCCGTCTCCACTCCAAGCCGCGCAGCGGCCATCTGCGCCAGAGGGAGCGGTATCCCGTCTTCATGATTCACCGAATGCCAGATCCCATTCTTAAAATCGCTGATCCCTACAATACCAATTCCTGCCCCTCGGATTCTTCCTTCCGGAGCCTCCTCCGCTACGTAGTTATCGAGACACTGAAGCAGATGAGCGGCAATCTCCTCCTGCCCCGTAAGCCCGGTCGGATACCTCCTGTACTTCAAAAGCACCCCATCCTCCCGGACCTCCCCAATCAGAAGCTTGGTTCCACCGTAATCAATTCCCAGATATGTATCCATTTCTTTTACTCCCTTTCTCCACACGCTTCGCATGAGTTTATGAAAACCTTTTCATATTTTTACGATACCATCCGTTCTTTTTCTTGTCAATTCGTGATATTTCATAAATTTCATTTGATATTTTTGTGAAAAGGGTTTCATTGCAATTTCATTTCGTCCGTGTTATACTGGGAAGACCCCCGGTTCTTCGTCCGTGGGATTCAAGCATATTTTGGAGGGGCTGATTATGAAATCCAATATAACAATTACCCAGATCGCCCAGGAAAGCGGTGTCTCTGTCGCCACCGTCTCCCGTTTTTTAAATGGAAAAGTACCGGTTTCCGCCGATAAAAAGGCCCGCATCGAAGCGGTAGTCAAAAAATACGACTTTACGCCGAACGCGCTCGCCCGGGGATTGATATCGAAGAGAACCATGACGCTGGGCGTCATTCTGCCGGATATCACCAATCCCTATTTCGCAACCATTTTTCAGGAAGTCCAGAGGTGTGCCGCCGAGGAGGGATACTCTGTTTATCTGTGCAACACCCGTTTTCATCATGGGGATTCACCGATCGACGAGACGGGATATTTCCGCATGATGATGGACAAAAAAGTAGATGGAATACTGATTATCGGCGGCCAGCTGGACATGGTCGAGCCCAATCCCGCCTATAAGGAGGCGCTGAATAAGCTGGCCGCCTCCATTCCGGTCGTAGCGGCAGGCAGGGCAATCCCCGGCGTCGACTGTATCTTTCTTGATTCAGAAAATGGAAGCGGAGTCGTCACCGCCTACAATTACCTCGCCTCACTGGGCCACAAGCATATCGCCTTTGCCGGCGGCCAGCCCGGCGTCACCATCACGGAGACCCGTCTGGAAGCATATAAAAAAGCGGCTGCCTCCTCCGGCAGTGCGGTACAGGAAGACTTAATATCTCTATCTGATTACTATCTGCCGGACGGATACCAGGCTGCAGAAGCACTTCTAACGAGGGAGACGCCCTTCACCGCCGTGATCGCCATGAATGACAATGTGGCGCTTGGCGCTATCCGTGCATTTGCCGATCACGGCCTCTCCGTCCCCCGCGACGTGGCCCTCATCAGCTGCGACCGTTTTTACTTTGCCGACTACACGATGCCCCGTCTCACCAGCATCCATCACCACAGCCGGCGCTGGGGACAGATGGTTGTCCGCACCCTGATCCAGTCCATACAGGGCTCCACAGAAAACGCCAGAATAACCTTCCCCCCCGAACTCATTATCGGCGAAAGCTGCGGCACACATTTACATCATTAGTTCCCGCTGTCTGCACCATCAGATCCCAGCAGCCCACCAGCTATCCCCTTTAAAATAATATCCATGCATCTTTTTATCCAGCGAAGCCAGTACACAGCCGAAATCCCGGAGAGCACCGGCGCCGGTGCTCTCCGGGATTTCGGCGTAACTCTCATACTTTTTTTCTGATTTCTCTATTGTTTAAAAACTTTTAATATGATATACTGAGTCTACAAACAGTATTCGCAACTATATTCTTATTTTTTTTCATATTTGAGAGGTGATTACCATGAAAACCCTTGATGAAATTATGCCTATACTTCAGCAGCTTCTCACATTAGTAGAGCAGCACTTCGGTAACAAATGCGAAATCGTGCTTCATGATCTGACAAAGGATTACAACCATACCATTGTCGATATCCGAAACGGAGACATCACCCACCGTTCCATCGGGGGCTGCGGAAGCAACTTAGGGCTGGAAGTCCTGCGCGGAACCGTGCTGGATGGGGATCGTTTTAACTATGTTACCACCACACAGGACGGAAAGATTCTCCGTTCCTCATCGATCTATCTAAAAAATGATCAGGGCGAGGTCATCGGATCGATCTGCGTGAACCTGGATATCACAGAGACACTTCAGTTTGAAGGGTATTTACGCCAGTTTAACCAGTTTGACAGCTTTACTTCCAACGACGAGGAGATTTTCGCTCCCGACGTGAATAATCTTCTCAGCCATCTGATTCAGATGGGACAGGAACAGATCGGAAAGCCTGCGCTGGAGATGAACAAGAACGAGAAGATTGAGTTTATCCGTTTCCTTGACCAGAAAGGAGCATTCCTCATCACGAAGTCCGGGGAACAGATCTGTGAACTTCTGGGAATCAGCAAATTTACCTTTTATAATTACCTTGAAAGCAGCCGCAGCCAGTCGGATTCGTCTGACAGCGACCAGACCTGAAAGGACAGGCGGGAGACAGGATTATGAAGGAGCGACCATCTGCTTCACTGACTGAAGGGCCCATAACCCGATCGATTCTGCTGTTCACAGGCCCCCTCATCATTGGGAACCTGTTTCAGCAGCTTTACAACACTACAGATTCCTTTATCGTAGGCAATTTCGTAGGCAGCGGTGCGCTGGCCGCTATTGGCGCCAGCGCCCAGATTATTAATTTGTTCATCGGCTTCATCATCGGCCTGACTACCGGTGCTGGAATCATCATCGCACAGTATTACGGCGCCGGAGATGGTACCCGGCTTCATTCAGCCGTCCATACTTCTTTCTGCTTCTGTATCCTGGGAGGAATTCTGGTTTCTATCGCAGGCTGTCTTCTTTCTCCCCTTATTTTAACCGCTATGAACACCCCCTCTTCCGTCATCCCGGACGCAGCGCTCTATCTGCGCGTCTATTTTCTTGGAGCACTCTTTAATATCTTTTACAACATGGGGGCCGGCACTCTGCAGGCGGCGGGAGATACGAAGCATCCGCTTTACTGCCTCTGCCTTTCCTCTGTCATTAACGTAGTGCTGGATATTGTCTTTGTCACAGTCTTTCATATGGCCGTGCTGGGAGTCGCGCTGGCCACCTTAATCGCACAGCTGGTCTCGGCCGCCTGTGTGTTATGGAAGCTGACTCATACCGATGACATTTACCGCCTGATTCCATCAAAGATTCATTCCGATAAGGCCATGCTGATTAAGATATTAAAATTCGGCATTCCCACAGGCCTTCAGACTGCCGTCACCTCCCTGTCCAACGTCATTGTGCAGAGCTATTTAAACGGTTTTGGTTCTCTGGCCATGGCCGGCAGCAACATTTACGGGAAAGTGGACAGCTTTGCCCTTCTCCCTGCCAACTGCCTCTCTCTGACCACGACCACCTACATCGCACAGAACATGGGAGCAAGAAAGTTTGACCGTGTAAAGCAAGGATTTAAACAGTTTTTGTGGCTCGGCAACCTCTACGCAGCCGCCATTGGAATCCTGCTCTTCTTCTTCAGCGCAGGGCCGCTCCGGCTCTTCACCGCCGCCCCTGAGGTCGTCCATTATGGAGCCATGATGGGTCAGGTGCTGGGACCAGGCTACATTCTGCTGATCACATGTCAGATTCTGATTGGAACCGCCAGGGGCGCAGGGGACACCTTCAGTACCATGCTTTTGTCAATCCTGAATTTATGCGGCCTCAGAATCCTCTGGCTGACGATCATGATTCCCTTCTTCCCGTCCATCTACACCCTGTATCTCGGCTATCCCGTCACCTGGGGAACCGCTGCGGTCTGCATGGGAATCTATTATTGTAAAAAAATCAAACCGCGCCTTCAGCGTGTCCGTTAGGCTCACTGTCCGCGGAAATCATTCGCCTTTGAAAAGTCATTCAATACTTTGAGCTGATGATGAACTCAAAAAGAGGGCTTGAAAAATCCAAACCCTCCGTGTCTAATTTACTTAGAAGTAATCAAAAGACTTTCGTGCGTCTGATGATTGCGCTTCGGATTGCTACAGTAATTTATAGTTACCAGCTATCCTCTGATTTCTGTACGACTATACATAAATATTTTATCATGGGAGATAAGCAAATACATCGATAATTATGGCACATTTTCAAACTGGAAAAAACATATTGCAACGGTTCAGGCAGCAATGTCACAACATACTTTTCTTAATTATCGATAAAGACTAATCTCTACCTCAAACATCCGATTCCACGGCATCCTCAGTTCAAACCGGTATGGTTCCTTCGGAAAATACTTCGCCTGGAACTCTTCCAGCCTCTTCTTCACAATCTCCCGGACCACAGGCTCCTTATCCCTTAAGTCAAGACGGTTCAGCTCCGGATCGATATCCGTCAGATGGTCAGTAACGTCTCTGCGCACCTCCGCCATATACCCCCAGTCCTCCAGATACCGGAAGAACAGGAATTCTTCAGAAGCCTCACGCGCTTCTCCAGTTAAGCGTCCCAGCCTCTCCGCCGCGTTCCACGCGCAAAGATGGGACAGTACCGTTCCAAGGGTATTGGATGAGGTATTCCAGCCGCCGTAGGCGGTCAGCTCTTTCAGCATATCCTGTTCGTATAAAAACTGCATCAGCGCCCGGTCAGCCCCATTGGGAATGGCGCAGTCGGCAACGCCTGCCGCCAGCCCTCTTGTCCGGTATTTCCTGATTCTTGCCAGAAAAGCAGACAGATTCCTCTCACTCTCCAGGATAATATCGTCAGTAAGGATTTCTTTTTCCAGCTTTAAACTGAATGGTGTCGGCGGGTTGACCGCCAGCACAAAGTCTGCTTCGGCCGAGGTCTCCGCCTCGCTGCAGCCTGCCGCCAGCAAATGGGACAGAACCGTCTCGCCGATGCTTCGGTCCTCATAGGAAGGAATCTGTGTCTTTCCCCGCAGAGAAGAGTAATCCACATAAACGGCAGGTGTCAGTCCGCTCTGCCCGTTAATCGCCCTGGCAAGCAGTGTACAGCCGATCTCGTCCGCTCCCGGATACATGGCGATGCGGGAAAGCAGGTTTTTCTTCGCCATAACAGAGCTGAGTTTTTTCCGCTCAGAGGGAGCATAACCGTACTCCCGGCAGTCATCCAGAGGAATTATCATATAGTCGATGACGCCCTCCTCCACCAGTTCGATGGTTCGAATATGGTTATGATAATTTACGCGGCGGCGTTCCAAAAAATCATTTAAATACTCCTCCGGTACTTCCCGGCAGATCGTCTCCAGTTCTTCCAGTTCCTCGGGTGTGGCCGCATTTACCGACTCCTTATCCCGGATTACTCCGTAACGGAAAATACGGTATCCGTAATCCTCATAATAATCCGGTTCTTCCCCGCTGCCATCTCTGGCCGGAGCCCTGGTAATCAGCTGAAAACCATATATCTGAATATCCGGCTCCAGCCCCCTGATCTCCTTTAAGCGTTCCAGCCGTTCCTCACAGACCGCCTCCGGCAGATGATGGAGTCTCGATGGTACAATGCCTCCGTATAACAGCATATCCATGGATACCACGAGATGGGAGGCCCCCTTTACCTGTCCTTTTGTCCATTCCCATACAGCTTCCACATCGGCCTCTTTTTTTAAATCTCCCAGAATTTCCTTCGGAGGTATCCTTAAGTCCAGTCCGCTCATCCGCCCGATATAATCAGGATACAGATAGTTGCAGGGCCGTTCATCCAAAGGGACAAATACAATCTTTGACATATTGCTTCTCCTTTTTCATACTTTTTTTAATATTTTTCTTTATCGTACACGTTTCTCTCATATCTGTCAATATAGTCAATATGCCGTATTTACTCACCTTATATTATGGAACTTTCCTAATATTTTTGATTTTTTTACTTTTATATTGTGTTGCTTCCCAAATTGTGCTAACATGGATGGTATCTAAATTTTAATCTGTTTTTATGCTTTTTTCATACTTTTAGGAATATTTTTTCTTTTGGTGCTGCATAACAGCAGCTGTCAGGCCGCCGCGCCATTGCGTGGCTGCAGATGCTCAGAATGTGTTTGAAACAGAAAGGAGATTTGTCTCATGACCGTCTATTGCAAGGGCCAGCCGGGAGAACTTCCGGAGATTCTGGACTTCATCAATATGGTATTCAGCATGCACCGGGTCCCTCATAACTTCCGGACCCTCTTACCCAAACTTTACGGAACGGACCGCCAGACCGAATGGTGCCACTATCTGGCTAAAGAAGACGGCCAGATACGCGCTGTCGTCTGCGTCCTTCCCATCATCCTGGAGCACAGCGGCCATACCATTACCTGTGCCACCGTGGGCAGCGTCTCGGTTCATCCTTACAGCCGGGGGAAAGGCTATATGAAGCAGCTGATGGCCATGGCCGCTGACGATATGGAACGCCAGGGGATTACCTTAGGCATTCTGGATGGAAGGCGTCACCGCTATCAGTATTACGGCTATGAACCCGGCGGTCATTATCTGGAATACCGATTCATCTCTGATAATTTCCGTCACTGCGCGTCCCGCTATCCTGATATTCCGATCACACTGCAGCCGGTAACCGCCGGGGATACCGCTCTGATTGAGAAGCTGAGCCGCATGTATGCTTTGCTGCCGGTACATACCGTCAGGTCGGAGCAGGATTTCTTCCCGGTCTGCACCAGCTGGGGCAGCGGGCTGTACGCAGTAGAATGCGAAGGCACCGCAGCCGGTTACCTCTGCGGTACTAAGGATCATATTTACGAACTGGTTCTGACGGATGAAGCAATGCTGTTCTCCGCCCTGAAGGCCTGGAGCACACTCCACGGCTGTGACGCCTTTACGCTTGCAGTCCCTTCCTATGACACAGAACGAATCCGCGGTATATCCGGTTTCTATGAACGTTTTTCGGTACGGGAAGAAGATAATTACCGAATATTCAACTACAGTGACGCAATCCGGTTCTTCCTTTCCATCAAATCGGAGTCAGAACCTTTAACCGACGGCCGCCTCGTTCTGCAAATCGGCGGCAGATCCGCACTGGCTGTCACAGTATCCCACGGCGAAATTACGGTATCGCCGTGCGGGGATACACCGGATCTCTGCATGAGCGATGTAGAAGCGGTAGATCTTCTATTCTCTCCGGCTTCCTTTTATGGCAGAGAACCGTCTTCCCCGCTTTATTCCGTCAACTGGTTCCCGCTGCCGCTGTCAGTCTCACATCTTGATAAATGTTAGGAGGTATATAAGATGTACCGAATTTTCCCTGCACCAAAACAATGCACGTTTCAGCAGAATACCATTTCCGGCATCAGATATGGCGCCGTGACCACCGCACCTGAGATCGAAGCCTCCTGCCGGGACGCCGGTTTCGACCCCGCCGCCCTTCTCGCAGAAGCTTTTCCCGGCGGCTACTCGCCGGACGGGATCACATTGGCTGCGGAATACGTTACCTGTTCTCCGGAAAGCTTTCATATATGCATCAGTTCCGATGGAATACGGATCACCTGCCAGGATGGCGCCGGTTACTTCTATGCACTGGGCGTACTGGTCCAGCTGGCTGCGCAGGCAGACGGTGTTCTTCCCTGTGCAGAGATTGCGGATGAACCGTCCCTTTCCGTCCGAGGGATCATGCTCGATATCGGCCGTGACAAAATCCCTTCCATGGAGACGCTTAAAGGACTGATTGACTTATTTGCTTCCATGAGAATCAACCATCTTCAGTTGTATATGGAAGGATTCAGTTTTGATTACGAGGATTTTCACTATCTTTTTACCAACGAGACACCGGTGACGCCGGAGGAATTCCGGGAACTTTCCCAGTATGCCAGAGCTCATTTTATCGATCTCGTACCCAACCAAAACGTCCTGGGCCACATGGAAAAATGGTTGGAAAAACCGCAGTTTCGCAGTCTTGCAGAATGTGAGGACGGGTATATCTTTGAAAATCTCTTCTGGCGGCCGCCGATGACCCTGGATGTCCGCGACAGCCGAAGCTTCGAACTGGCGGAAACGCTTTTAGGCACGCTGATGGATGCCTCCTCCTCCGGCTGTATCAATGTCAACATGGATGAACCGTTTGAGCTGGGGATGGGAAAGAATAAGCAGGCCGCCGAAAAGGAAGGCCGCCTGAACCTGTACTTTGAATATGTGGAAAAGCTGCACGCTTACTGCGCCTCCCGCGGAAAAAGAATGCTCATGTGGGGCGATGAGATCCTGCACCACCCGGACTGCGTATCCCGTTTTCCAAAGGATGCCATCCTGCTGGACTGGATCTACGAGGGCGATGCTCATTTTGAAGACCATGCCAGACTGATGCAGAAGACCGGTTTAAATTACTGTCTCTGCCCCGGAACCAGTTCCTGGGGATCCCTGACCGGGCGCTCTGACAATATGGCAAAAAACATCCGGGACGCCGCTTCCTGTGCCATCCGATATGGCGGTCTCGGAATTATCACCACCGATTGGGGCGATTTAGGCCACTGGCAGTACTTAAGCGCCAGCTACCCCGGATTCGCCTATACGGCCGCCTGTTCCTGGAGCGGACCCGAAAGTGATTCTGATTTAACGGCCTGGTTCTGCAACCGTTTCATCTATGAAAGCCCCGCAGAAAACGCATTCCAGACTGCCTGGGACCTTGGCAACTACTACCCCTTAGAGCATGCGCCGCTGTACAACACCACGCTGGCATTCGCAGTCATGTCCAGCAAATACACTTATGAATCCATTGAGGAATTCGATGCGAAGATGGAGCGGCTCCTGACTCTTTCCGCCAACATTGCAAAAACGAACTCCATTCCTCCCCGGGAACCTGCGATCTGTATCGACTTTGCCGCCATGAAGGAATATCTGGACCAGGTGGAAAAGGAGGTCTCGGAAGCAGCCCTGGCCTGTGCCGACGGCGAGCTGATCCGCCGGGAGATGGAAAACGGTCTCCGTATGGTGCGCCATGGGATTCATCTGTATTACACCATGACCGTGCTCAGAGATGACCCCGGGGCCTTCTCCCGTGAAATGGCGGTTCTGTTCGATGATCTGGACGATATTCTGAAGGTTCACTATACTCTCTGGTCCGCCAGAAACCGCAGCGGCGGTTTCCAGAGAAGCACTGCCCACATGAATCATCTGCTGTTTTTCTACAGAAAAATGCAGAAAGCAAACGAGCAGGCCACCACATAGGCAAATGCGTTTACGCTCAAAGCCTCTTGTCCACTAAAAAACCAGTTTTGGAATTCACCATTCCAAAACTGGTTTTTTAGGCTGCCATTTCATCATTCCGTATCGATCCCAAGAAGTCTGCAGAGCTGCCGGTAAAGATGTTCTACATCCAGCGGCTTCCCCTCAAAGCCATTCATTCCGGCTTCCATAGCCGCATCCACATCCTCTTTGAACACATTTGCAGTCATCGCCACTATCGGGATAACGGCGGCATCCGGTCTGTCCATGGCCCGTATCGCCCGGGTAGCTTCCAGCCCGTTCATCTCCGGCATCTGGATATCCATAAGGATCGCCTGAAACTCTCCCGGCGCACTGGCCGCAAATCGTTCTGCCGCCAGTCTGCCGTTTTCACTCCGGCTCACCTGCGCTCCCTTTAACTCCAGAAGCTGTATGGCGATCTCTGCATTTAAATCGTTGTCTTCGGCCAGCAGGATTCTGACTCCTTCTAACAGATTGTCATCTGTCACCATCGGGTTCCCGTCCTCACATTCCTCGGAAAGGCTGTCTAACGGCAGCGTAAGTGTAAAATAGAACTCACTGCCGTGCCCCGGTTCACTCTTCACACGCAGTTCGCCGCCCATCAGCTGTACAATGCTGCGGCTGATCGGCAGCCCAAGACCGGTCCCCTGGCTCCTGGAGTAGTTTGTCCCCATCTGTTCAAAGGTATCGAAGATACGCTCCTGATCCTCAGGAGCAATCCCCACTCCGGTATCTGTCACACGAAAATCGAAGTCCGCGCTCCCATTGACGCCCGTTTTTTCGGTCACACGCAGAGTCACGGTACCGCCTTCCGGGGTGAATTTAAATGCATTGGACAGCAGATTCATCAAAACCTGTCTCAGGCGTATGGAATCACCGGTTACTCTGCTGTGATCAACGTCTGCCTCCATCTCACAGATCAGCCCGCGTTTCCCTGCCTCCGTCTCCATCATCGTTCGAAGCTCTCCCAACAGCTCCTCCAGCGAAAACGGTTCGCTGGCCGTTTCCAGCATCCCGCTGTCCAGGCGGCTCATATCCAGAATATCGTTGATCAGATCCAGCAGATAATGGGAAGAGGCGCGAAGTTTGACAAGCATTTCACGGACATTTTCCGGTACCCCTTCTGTCATACCGGCCAGCTCCGCCAGACCTACCACGGCATTCATAGGCGTCCTGAGCTCATGACTCATGCGGGAAAGAAACGCTCCCTTTGCCCGGTTCTCCGCTTCCGCCTTCTCTAAGCTGCTCTGCATAACCGCCGATTTTACACGCATACGGTTAAACCACAGGACTGAAGTAACCAGGATCAGAAGGAGGGTTGTTAAAACTCCAATAAACATAAAAGGATTTGCATAAATAAGTTCGGTAAGGGAGAGCTGTCCCGATCCCACGGAGATCAGATTCTGGTCCATCAGTTCATTTCTTCTGTCACTCGATATACTGTTGACTGCCTTATTGATAATCGTAAGCAGCTCCGGATCTGCCGGCTTCGCCAGTGCAAAGCTGACATCCATACGATCATTGACAAGAGTTACAGGGACTACATTGGTAAAATGATTTTTTTGAATTTCGTATTCCATGTAGGAAGCCAAACCATAAACAAAGTCAATCTCACCGCGATTCACCGCCTCTAAAGCGTCACTGGCGTTATGAAAGAACTCCACCCTGTCCGCCCGGATCGTTCCCGGCAGTCCTCTTCCCACGATCACCGCCCCCACAAGTCCATCCCCCGGAAAGCTGGACGCCTTGCTGCGCACGACAATACTGTTCATACTGGCATATGGCGCCGTAAGCACCATTCCCTTTTGCATGGAATCCGAAACATCTCCCAGATAAAAGCCCAGAAGATCCGCCGCGCCCTGCCGTACCAGCTCCATGGCATTCATATAGGAATCCGCAGAAATAAACCGAAACTCCAGTCCGGTAAATTCGGCCATCTCCTTTAGAATATCGTGCACCAGCCCATCATGTATATCGTTGGGGTTTTCACAGGCCAGAGGATGAAAATTGCGCGGCATCGCCACAGTCACACTGCCCTTCTGCCGGATATACTCCTGCTCCTCCTCATTCAGCCGGATACGTACATTGGAGGCGTTTAAAAAATTAGCATTGTACCGCTCTGCCGCAAAATTGGGATTAGAATCTGCGATTCTGGCCATCGCCATATTCAGGCCATCCAAAACCTCCTGATTTCCCACATTGGTAACAATGTAATACGGCTGCGAATCATAAGAAACCACCACCCGGATTCCCGGACTCTGTTCACTGCTGTTTCCCAGCAGAAGATCGACCTCCCCCCGTTCCAGGCAGGGATAGAGATTCCCATTCGTCAGATCCTCATATGCATAATATTTCAGTGTACAGTCCAGAGCATTCATGGACAAAAATTCTTTTAACCGGCGGATGTTCTCCGTTGCCCGTTCATAAACCCCTATGGTCTTACCATTTAAGGACTTCAGATTGTAGCTCTGTATGGAGTCGTCGTCTTCACGCGCTAAAATAACCGCCTTACTGTTTCCGATGCTGTAGTCCGGATAACCATAATACGCTTCCAGGCCAGGCATATAATAGTTGCCGCCCATCAGCTCATACTCTCCATCCGCAAACTCCTCGAGCATGGTTTCCGCTGTAGTATCAATGTATTCATACTCCCAGCCGGTGTATTTCGCTATCTCATTCAGGTAATCCACCACAAGCCCATGGCGTGTTCCATCCGGGTCCTTTTCTGTAATCCCTTCAATTTCGCAAAAAGCTACACGAAGCACACGCGGCTGGCTTTCCGCAGCCACAGGTGTGACAGATATGGCTGATATCATAATGATTATCAGGCTGAAAACAGCCCATATCCCGAACCTATTCATAAACCGTGTTCGCTTCATCTTCCGTACTCCTTTGCCTGCATTTTTATCCGGACCCAGTCCGTGTTTCTTCCTGCTGCTGCAAAACCATTTCGGAGCAGCTGCAAAAAGGGGCACCGTCCGCCGGTCCTTTACCGTCTGAACAGCGCCCCTCTGCAGCTTGATCCGGCAGCGGCCGGACTGCTTTAAACGTCCTGTTTCTCCGTATTCCCGTCTCTGATATGCACGTCAAGCTGATTGTACGGAATCTCGATTCCCGCTTCATCAAATGCAAGCTTAATCTGTTCCATCATATTCCACCTTGTAGACCAGTAGTCCTCCGTGGCGACCCAGCCACGACCGCCAATCGTAACGGAGCTTGCCCCTAATTCATCGACAAATACATCGATGGATTCCTCTTTCAGGACAGCGGGATGGGTGACATATATCTCTTCCATAATCTGTTTTGCCCGTTTTAAATCCGAGCCGTATCCAATGCCGATTTTAATATCGATACGCCGCTTATCCATGGCCGTCACATTAGTCAGAGGAGAATTGGACAGTGTCCCGTTAGGGATTACAACCTGTTTGTTGTCCACGGTATTCAGGACCGTATAGACAAGACCGATGGTGTACACCGTCCCCTCTCCGTCTTTGGAGACAATATAGTCTCCCACCCGAAACGGTTTCATCATAAGAATCAGTACTCCGCCGGCAAAATTCGCCAGGCTGCCCTGAACAGCAAGACCCACGGCAATACTGGCCGATCCCAGAAGTGCTACAATGGAGGCTGAATTGACACCGATCTGCCCGGCAATGATAAAGCCCAGAAGGCAGTACATGGTGGCATTCAGTACAGAAAGCAGAAACTTTCTTAAACTGATCTCCATGTCCATCCTTGTAAAAGAACGGTTCAGCATACGATAAATCATCTTAATAATTCTGGAACCAACAGCAAATATTGCAATTGCGATCAGCAGTTTGATGCCAAATGCAATCAGTCCCGGGACCCAGCCCTTCATAGTCTCCAGCATTACATTGGGCTTCAGTTGTTCTAAGTTCTGCTGAACTTCCTGCTGCAGGGCCGCCAGAGTTTCATCCGGCAGGCCCGCGGTGGAATCGCCTGTGATCATATTTTTATATCTCTCCAATCAAATCAGTTTATTCAAAAATTATCCGGTCAGCTCAGCTCCCGCATCTAAGATCTCTCATCCCTCGGTCCCCTGTCGGCTTTTTTCTTAGGCTCCGTTTTCTTGTCCTCGATCTTTTTTGCTTCCGGTTTCTTGTCCGTTATTTTCTGAGTTTCCGGTTTCTTGTCTTCGATCTTTTTCGCTTCCGGTTTCTTATCGGCTATTTTCTGAGTTTCGGGCTTCTTGTCCTCGATCTTTTTCGCCTCTGGTTTCTTGTCAGCTATTTTCTGAGTTTCGGGCTTCTTGTCCTCGATCTTTTTCGCTTCCGGTTTCTTGTCAGCTATTTTCCGAGTTTCCGGTTTCTTGTCTTCGATCTTTTTCGCTTCCGGTTTCTTGTCGGCTATTTTCTGAGTTTCGGGCTTCTTGTCCTCGATCTTTTTCGCTTCCGGTCTCTTGTCGGCTATTTTCTGAGGCTCGGTTTTCTTGTCCTCGATCTTCTTTGCCTCCGGTTTCTTGTCCGTTATCTTCCCCGTCTCCGGTTCCTTATCAGCTGTTTTCTGAGGCCCCGGTTTCTTGTCCGCGCTCTTCTCTGTCTCATTTTTTTTGCCGGCTGTTCTCTGAAGCCCGGTCTTTTTGACCTCTGTTTTTTTCTCCGCAGCCTTCAAAGCCTTCGTCTTTCCGGCTGTTTTTGCTGCCGCTGGCTTTGCAGCTTTTTTATCTTCTGCTGGTGTGCAGGTGAAGATCATCACAGAGAGCGGCGCCACCGTGATCTCAATAGAATCCGGTCTCGCATCCTTCTCCGCCTTTTTCGAATTCTTCACGCGCGGATTGGTACGGCCTTTGCCGCCGTATAGTTCCGCATCACTGTTGGATATCTCTTTATATTTTCCCGCAAACGGCACGCCCACCCGGAATTTCTCGTGCAGGACCGTATCGAAATTGCAGACAATCAGAAGGGTTTCCTCCTTCTTTTTCGTCTTTCTCAGGAATACAACGATGCTTTCCTCCGAATCCGTACAGTTTACCCACTCAAATCCCTCTGGTTCGTAGTCCATCTGGTGAAGCGCAGGATAGTTTACATAAAGTTCATTCAAGGACTTCACATACTCCTGCATCTGCTTATGGAGGGGTTGTTCCACAATTCCCCAATCCAGCTCTGCATTCTCATTCCACTCATGGATCTGTGCAAATTCCTGCCCCATAAACAGCAGTTTCTTGCCCGGATGCCCCATCATAAAACCGTATGCGGCGCGCAGGTTCGCCGCCTTTATCTCCAGCTCCTCTCCCGGCATCTTGCCGATCATGGAGCCTTTTCCATGGACCACTTCATCGTGCGAGAATACCAGAATGAAATCTTCGCTGTATGCATAAAGCATGCTGAAGGTCAGTTCACCGTAATGGTGCTTTCTGAAATAAGGATCACACTGCATATATCCCGTAAAATCATTCATCCAGCCCATATTCCATTTATAATCGAAGCCAAGGGCGCCTTCCTTGATATCGCCTGTAATCTCAGGCCATGCGGTCGATTCCTCGGCAATCAGGACGGCTCCGTTCGTTCTCGCCTTAAACACGGAATTTAAGTGTTTTAAGAATTCCACGGCCTCCAGATTCTCATGGCCGCCGTAGATATTAGGAATCCACTCGCCCGGATTCTTTCCATAATCCAGATACAGCATGGAAGCCACGGCATCCATGCGGATTCCATCCGCGTGGTACTTATCCGCCCAGAACAGGGCGTTGGCAATCAGGAAATTGGAAACTCCCGGACGGCCGTAATTATAGATCAGAGTCCCCCAATGGGGATGGGCGCCCTGTCTTGGATCTTTATGCTCATATACGCATGTCCCGTCAAAATTAGCCAGCCCAAAGCTGTCTCTCGGGAAGTGGGCCGGAACCCAGTCGAGAATCACGCCGATCCCCTGTCCGTGCATATAATCCATGAAATACATAAAATCATCCGGCGTACCGTACCGGCTGGTGGGTGCGTAATACCCGGTCACCTGATAGCCCCAGGAAGCGTCCAGCGGATGCTCCATAACCGGAAGCAGCTCCACATGGGTATATCCCATCATCTTTACATACTCTGCCAGCCTTACCGCAATCTCACGGTAGTTATAAAACTCGGAACCAACGATATCATTCCCGTTCTCATCCCGCTCTGTCTCTTTCCTGATCCACGATCCGAGATGAATCTCATAGATAGACATGGCCTGATTTTTAGAATCCGTCTTCGCACGCTGTTCCATCCACGCGCCATCCTGCCACTCGTAACGGTCCGTATCCCATACGACAGAAGCCGTGTTAGGGCGCAGCTCACAGAAATTACCGTACGGATCCGCTTTTAGCTGGGGATCTCCGTGACCGTTCTTAATCTCATACTTATAGATCAGTCCGGAAGCCAGTCCCGGAATAAACAGTTCAAAAATTCCGGAGTCGCCCAGACGTCTCATCTGGTGGCGTCTTCCGTCCCATAAATTAAAATCTCCAACCACGCTGACGCGCATGGCACAGGGCGCCCACACAGAGAAATACACACCGGCCACACCGTTGATATTGGCCGGATGCGCGCCCATCTTCTCATAGATCGTATAATGTACGCCCGCTTCGAACTTTTTCAAATCCGACTCCGTATATAACGGTGAAAATGCATACGGATCGTAAAGTTCTTCTGTCGTGCCGTTATCGTAAACCACAAGCAGGGTGTACTCCGGAATATTTTTTCTCGGAATCAGTGCGGAGAAAAAGCCCGCCTCATCTGCCAGTTCCATCGGGAATTCCTTCCCCGAGGAGGCCAGTCTGACCGTCACCATGACCGCCGTCGGTATGAATGCGGAAATCAACAGCCCGTCGTCGGTAACATGCGGTCCCAGCAGCTTGTGGGGGTCCGCCGCCTCTGAATATACGATCTCCTCAATCCCGGCCCAATCCATCAAATCATACAACTTTTTGTCCATACAATATCCTCCTGGTCCCTGTTTATTCCCGCGAGCAACGTACCGGACGGACGCGAATGCCGCTCCTCCGGTGACTGCCGCGAGGGCCGGAAAACCGCCGCTCACGGCGCTGCAGTTTGAAAGCCCCGTTGACTGCGGCGGGGTCTGTAACTGAGTCTATTTTAGCATTCATATGCGTATTTTACAATAGAATCCCACAGCACTTTCCGTATTTTTCCGACAAAAAGCCTGACTCCTCCATCATTTTCTGCCGTTTTCCCGTCTGTCAATCTGCCTGTTTTCTGGCATAAGCCAGCATCAGGTCGACGACGCGGCCGTAACTCTTTACTCCGTCTGTCTGGCTGTTTATTTTTAAATACGTATCATTCAGCTGATTGGAGACCTCTGCCGCCTTCCCGTCATATCTTGCCCAGAATTCATTATTTTCTCTCAAATCCGCCCAGGCCCGTTCATCCAGAACGCCGCACAGCTCCAGATACGCCTCCATATCCGTCTTTGCCAGTGCATTGGTGGCATACACCCAGCCGGTCAGGTATCCGCTGTAGCGGTAGGATGGGGAATCAGAACCGATACAGGCCAGATAGCCGATAAAATTTGCTTCATCCTCCCTCATAAATCCCCGCAGATGGGACAGCTCATGGCAGATTGTGTGCGGAATATTATAATCCAGCATCTCCCGGTTATAATTTGCCTCTACAGTAAACGGCGAATACTGGCCGCAGAGCTGCTGAACGGAAAAGAAATACGACCATGCAAGCGGCTTCGGTCCCGGATAGTAGCCGGCGAGCTGTGGATACTGTTCTCCCAGCCGTCTCATGGCCGCCACACCTTCCCGGTTCGCGTCTTTCAATTCCATAGCTGCCCCCACACCGTCTTCACAGTATTGATTGACCGTCTCAGTCAGCGTGGTACAGAGATCGATCAGTTCTTCCTTCGAAGAATTCCTCACTTCCAGATTGGAATAACTGGAAAACGGTTTTCTATAATAATTGACACCACAATTACAGGTAAACAGGAAAAAGATACCCGTCAAAAAAAGCAGCGCCCGCACAAGCACCATCCGAATCCTTTTCAAATGAACGGCCGTGTACCAGACTGCGGCTGCAGTCAACAGATACGCGGCCGCCTCCACTACGGAAAAGGGAACACTCCCGGATACTCTTCCCAGCGTTCCCACAATAACCGGGTAAACGGTTACCGCATACCATTCTCCAAATCCCGGCACGAGACGGGCCAGGAGCTGAAGAAGCAGCGACACGGCAAACAGAATGCCGGAAGCCAGAAGAAGCCGGCCTTCCGTCCCCTTCCTCCTGCCCCGGAGGTTCTTCCCCTGTTCTTCACTTCCGAATTCCGCCGAAGCCCCCTCCTTATTCTTATGAGCGTTTTTCCATATTTTCTCTCCCATACGCCTTCCCCCCGAAGTATTTCGCCATGCCCCGCACAGCAAATGATTTAAAATAACGGTACCATATTTTTATGGACATTCCGTGGAATGTTTGTGAATATTTTCTTACCATTTAGGAAAACCCCTTGCGGAATCCGGAAAACTCATTTAAACTCTCTTATGGACAAAATAATGGATAGAAAAGAAGGTCTTTATGAACAGGGAAGATAACAGACTGGAGAAAAATGAGGCATTTGACTGGAAAGCCGAAATCATAAGCTGGATTAAAATCATTGCGGCGGCAGCCGTCATTGCCTTTGTTTTAAACAACTTCATCATCGCAAACAGCAAGGTTCCAAGTGGTTCCATGGAAAATACGATCATGACCGGAGACCGCGTCATCGGTTCCAGGCTGTCGTACAAATTCGGCGATCCAAAACGCGGCGACATCGTTATCTTTCATTTTCCGGATGACCCCACCGGTACCATTTACTATGTAAAGCGGATCATCGGTCTGCCCGGAGACACTGTTGATATCATCGATGGAAAGGTCTATTTAAACGGATCCCGTACACCTCTCGACGAACCTTACATTCGGGAGCCTATGGACCCGGAACTTCCCGCCTGCTTCGAGGTGCCGGAAGATTCCTACTTTATGATGGGCGATAACCGAAATTTCTCCGCCGACGCCAGACGATGGGAGAACAAATACGTAAAACGCGATAAAATCATTGCGAAGGTGCTGTTCCGGTATTATCCCGGAATCGGAAAGATCGAATAAACAGGAAACGGTCCTGCCCGGAGAACTTCCGATATCGAGGGAGCACTTCTCCATGATATCAAAAATGCGGAAATCTGCCGTCTATTCACGGCAGATCTCCGCATTTTTGATTCCCGGTACCGGGTTTACCACTGATAATACTGAACCAGAGCCTGGGTTCCCAGACTTCCTTTCCCCTGTGCCTCCATATCCTCATACATGGAAAGCACGTATTCCAGCACGCCCAGATGGACGCCTGCGTCCTCCGCTTCCTCAGATGCAAGCTTCATATCCTTAATGAAATGCCGGATAAAAAAGCCCGGATCAAAGTCTCCTGCCAGAATACGCGGGGCCACCGTTTTAAGCTGTGCGCTGCCTGCCGCTCCGGTGCCAATCGAATCCACCATCTGCGCCACATCAAGGCCCACCGCCTTCGCATAGACCATGGCCTCACATACGCCGGAGATTGCACCAGCTATGGCAATCTGATTGCACATCTTGGTATGCTGGCCGTTTCCGGCTTTTCCTTCGTACTTGATATTCTTTCCCATGGCCTCAAAGAGCGGCATACAGGCGGTAAAGTCCGCTTCATCTCCACCGGCCAGAATCGTCAGCGTTCCCTCTCTGGCCCCCGTATCTCCGCCGGTTACCGGTGCGTCGAGAGCCTTTAATCCCGCCTTTTTGGCATCCTCGTATATCCTGACCGCCAGCTTCGGACTCGTGGTTGTCATATCGATCAGAACGGTATCCGGATCCGCACTGGCGATGATTCCGTTTTCCCCGAAATAAACCTCTTCCACATCCTTCGGATATCCCACGATGGTAATCACAGCGTCACGTCCGGCGGCACAGGTCTTTACATCTTTGCACCAGACGGCTCCCTCCGCGATCACCTCCTCAGCTTTTTCCCTGGTCCTCGTGTAAACCGCCACCTCAAAACCAGCCTTCATCAGATTACGCACCATGGATTTTCCCATGATTCCAATTCCGATAAATCCCACCTTTTTCATGTGTCCATATCCTCCTTCTCGTGTTGTCCATCTTCTATTCCGATTTTAACACGAGCCATGTCTGTTGTAAATTCCGGATTTTCAGTTCTCTTACTTCGCGCCCAGCGCCGCCATGGTAATATAGTTGTAAGGTTTATTAAAGTGAGGAAGGAAAAATGCATCGAACAGCTTCAGCTTATCGATGGTCACCTGCTCTTCAATCGCCATCGAGAATAAGTGGATAACCATGGAAATATCGTAGTCGGAACTGAGCTGTGCGCCAAGGATCACCCTCGTGTTCTTATCATAAACGATGCGCAGCTTCACCTTATAATTTCCATTTTCCATGAACTCTGCCTTCTGCCAGTCCTCAAAATCTGTCACAAGCGCATCAATTCCCAGCTTTTCGGCTTTGGCCAGGCTGATTCCCGTGCTCACCATGTTAAGCCCCCAGATGCTGATGCCGTTGGAGCCCTGGACACCCACGGATTCCAGCTTCGTACCGCAGGCATTGTGAGCCGCAATAATCCCGGACCGGACCGCGTTTGTAGCCAGCGCAATATAGTCCGTGGCCTGAATGGCATTATTGTAAACCGTTGCACAGTCGCCAACCGCATAGACGCCCGGAACGCTTGTCTCCTGACACAGATCCGTTAAAAACGCACCATTCCGGAACAGCTTGATCCGGTCTCCGCCCAGTGCGGTATTAGGTTTAAAGCCGATTCCAAACACTACCATGTCGGCATCATAGCTTCCCTTATCCGTAATCACCTTCTGTACGCGAACGGAACCCTCCAGCTTTTTCACGGTCTCTCCAAAAGCCAGGGTAACTCCGTGCTCTTTTAAATGATCCGCCATCTGATCGGAAAATTCTCTGTCATAATAGCCTGCAAGGCAGGTATCCGCACAGTCGATCAGCACCACTTCTCTGCCGTTTCTCTTAAATGCCTCCGCCAGCTCCACACCGATATAACCGGCGCCGACCACTGCGACCCGCTTTACGCTTTCATCCTTCAGACGTTCGATCACATCCTGAGCATTCTGGAACAGCTTTACAAACTGCACATTTTCCAGATCCATCCCCTCGATGGCCGGACGAATCGGAAGCGAACCGGTTGCCAGAATCAGTTTGTCGAAGTGCTGCTCATACGTATTCCCCTCGCGGTCGGATGCATAGACGATCTTTTTGTCGTAATCGACAGAAGTCACCGGTGTCTCCATGTATATTTTGGCGCCCTTTGCCTCAAAAGCCGCCTTGTCGGAGTAAAACAGTCCCTCCGGTCCCGATATCTGTCTGCCGATCCAGAGCGCCATACCGCAGCCCAGGAAACTGATGTTGCTGTTGGAATCAAAGGCGATTACCTCTTTATCCTTATAATTATCCAGGATGGTGTTAAGCGCCGCCGTTCCAGCATGATTTGCCCCGATTACTACAATAGTTTCTTTCATGTGAATATCCTCCTATCATGATTTGGCTGAGTAAATCCCAGTTCTTAAAATATGCTGCAGATAACTAGAGTATTTCCAAGATGGTCTCATTATATCACACCGTTAAACTAATAACAATAACTATTATTAAAAATTAATAATTTTTTCACAATCCATAACAGGCTCCGATAATCCGTAATCAAGCGGACAGGTCCGCGTCTTCGGCTGGCGGCTGGCCATGAACGTAAAATGAGAGTATCCATGCGCCGGCTGCCGCTAAATTGGGCTATCGCGCTTGGATACTCTCATTTCAATTTGATGTTCAGGTGCCAGACTTGTCCTGGCTGGCAGGAATCAGCCCGAAATATTCCAGTATACATTTCAGCTGAGGATTCCAGAAGCCCCAATTGTGACTGCCGTCGCATTCACAGTAATGGTAATCCAGCTCCGGGCACTCCGTTTCCATAAACTGCTTAAATTCCACATTCAGGCCGTATAGCGGATCCTGTTTTCCACAGCTGTGATAGATCTTCAGCCCGCTTCCCGCGGACGATGCCGCCTGCTTTGCCAGATACTCCAGATCCTCCTTGGACCCCTTATACTCCGCCTCGTCGCCGAAAATACGGTACACATTGTCCATAAAGTCCGGAACAGAGAACATCGGTCCCGCCGCCTTCATGGCTCCAAACGGGCTGTTGGCCGCCGACATTGCAGCCACTCCGGCATACTGTTCCGGGCAGGACAGCGCCGCCTTCAGCGCGCCATAGCCGCCCATGGACAAGCCTCCGATGTAGGTGTCCTCCCTCCTGGCAGATGCCGGGAAGAAATTGCCCACAATGACAGGAAGCTCCTTTGTAATGTAATCAAAATACAGATGGCCGTACCTGCCGTTTGTGTAAAAGCTTCTGTGTGCCGACGGCATGACAACGATGAGATCGTGATCCCTGACCAGCAGCTCTAAATCACTCTTTCTGATCCATGCGGTGTTGTCGTCCGCATGACCGTGCAGCAGGTAGAGCACGGGATACTTTTTGTCAGGAGCCGCCTCCGGCTTTCTCCCTCTTTTTTCCGGAAGAAGAACGGTCAGAGGGGAATCCATACCGAGATAATATGAGTAAAAATCTACATTTAAAAGTGCCATATGTATACTCCTTTCTAAATCTTATGCCCAGATAAAGCTGATGGCATATAAGACAATAAATGACAGGATGGAGCAGAAGCCTCCATACAGGGTCCAGGATTTAAACGCCGTCTTTAAATCAATTCCCATATACTCTTTTGTCAGCCAGAAACCGGAATCGTTGACATGGGAGAAGCTGGTCGCTCCGAACATGGCAGACATACCGATACAGGCCAGATACATCGGAGAGTAGGTGGATATCTGAGGAAATGAAGCAACAATTCCCAAAGTCATCGTCAGCGCTACCGTGGTGGAGCCCACGCCGATTCTCATCAGTGTGGAAATAATATAAGCCACAAGAATGATGGAGAGATTGGCATTCTGCAGGGCATTGCCGATTAACGTCCCCATTCCGGAATAGTCCAGAACGTAGCGCAGCACTCCGCCGGCCGAGGTAACCAGGACAATCATGGCTACAGGCTGAAGGGATTTCGCAAGAACGGATTCCACCGTCTCCATGGTAATTCCCTTGCGCACACATAAGAATATGATTCCTGCCACATTGGCAATGATCAGCGCAAGATAAGGCTGACCGATAAACACACAGAAATCCAGAAAATTCTGCATGCCGGCGCTGTCCGCTGTCATCATACCTGCCGACGCACTGACCAGAATCAAAAGAATCGGCAGAAGCACAATGGAGATAACCAGACCAAAGGAGGGCCCGCCCGCAGCGCCTTCTTTCTTCTCAGGAGCCAACACTGCATTTTCGGGAACCGGAACATAAAGCCTCTTTGCAAATGGTACCGCTACCGCATAACTGATCAGATATTTCGGGATAACAAGCACGAGAGCCAGGATAGTGACCGTTCCCAGGTCTACAGGGAGACTTCCCGTGATCAGCATGGGAGCCGGTGTCGGAGGAATGGCGGATCCGATGCCGAGACCTGCAGTCATTGGAAGCACATAATACAGTAAAGATTTATTTGTCTTTTTGGCTATGGAGTAAACAATCGGCATAAGAATGATGAAAGCCGGATCGAAGAACACCGGAATACCGATGATAACGCCTGCAAGCCCCAGGGCAAACGCAGAATTCTTTTCGCCGAATACCTTGACCAGCTTGTCAGCAATCGCCTGCGCCGCACCGCTTACCTCCAGGATTCCTCCAAACATGGAACCGAGTCCGACGATCAGCGCGATCCCCTTTAACGTGTTGCCCATGCCGTCTGTAACCGCCTGAGTGACAAGTGAAAACGGCATTCCGCTTCCGACTCCAATGATGACTCCCGCGATAAGAACCGAAAGAAGCGCATGAAGCCTCAGCTTAATAATCAGGAACAAGAGCACCACAAACCCTACCAGTGTGGCAGTTATCAACTGCGCCGGATTAGCTACATAATCCATAATAAAAATACCTCCCTGTTTCATTTTTTCATCTCTTCATAATACGTATGATGTCTTTTCTCCTATAAATTATCATTACTGCCGATATATGTCAAGTATTATTCCTATATTTTCATCTTTTGCACAAATACAGCAATACCGTTTTGTGCAATTTTACCCAATATACGTATGACCTATTTCAGTCTTGTGTTTTTTATGACATCTGTACGTCCCAGCTGCCTTTCGCTTCATTTTCCGTGTCCATCTGGTGACAAACGACCGGCAATGTGTTAAAATAAACTCAATTCAGCAGGGAGGTAGAAAGGTTGAACAGTTTAGAGTTTTATAACGGGAAACCGCTGGCGGAGCAGGTCGCCGATTACATTTTAAACTATATTATCGATAACAGTCTGGAAGTAGGAGCCAAGATTCCCAATGAATTTGAGCTCGGCAAGATGATAAACGTCAGTCGTACGACCATTCGCGAGGCCATCAAGATCCTGGTATCCCGGCAGATTCTGGAGATCCGGCGCGGAGCCGGCACCTTTGTCTCCGAGAGGCAGGGGATCACCGACGATCCGCTTGGCCTTACCTTTGTAAAAGACAAGACCAAGCTGGCGCTGGATTTAGTCAGCGTACGTCTGATGTTAGAACCGGAGATCGCCATGATGGCGGCAGACCACGCGACGCCGGAACAGATCGAGGAGATGAGGCTCCAGTGCAGCCAGATCGAAGAACTGATCCAATCCGGCCGGGATCATATGGAAGCAGACATCCGCCTTCATACACTGATTGCCTCCTGCAGCGGCAACAGCGTGGTGGAAAAGCTGGTTCCGGTCATCAACTCTTCCATCGCCGTATTTGTCGATGTCACCAACCGGGCGCTGGGCCAGGAAACCATCGAGACCCACCGCGAGATCGTAAACTGCATCGCAGAGCGCGACGCGGAAGGCGCAAAATGCGCGATGTACATGCATTTAATCTATAACCGGAGAGTCTTCCGGCAGCTTGAAAAGGAGGAGAAGACGCTCCGTTAGCGTTGCAATGTGCGGCGAACCGCAGCTCCGGGCAGGGGCACCTGATATATTTTTCCAATGGCTTGTTGACTTTGCGCTGTGAGTATGGTATTTTGTACTTATAAAATACATCATACGTATTATGCCTTTGTTCGAAAAATATAAAATCAGGAGGAACCGCAATGAAACTGAAAAGTCAGGAAGTCCGTGCGCTGGCGCCGGAGATGGATCCGCTGCGCATGGGAATGGGCTGGAAAGCAGAGGATCTGTCAAAGCCTCAGATTATAGTAGAAAGCACATTTGGAGACAGCCATCCGGGCAGCGCTCATTTATTAGGGCTCGTAGAAGAGTCTGTGAAAGGAATCAATCACAGCGGAGGCAAGGGAGCGCGGTATTTTGCCACGGACATCTGCGACGGCATGGCTCAGGGCCACGACGGAATCAACTACTCTCTCGCCTCCCGCGACACCATATGCAGCATGATTGAAATTCACGCAAACGCCACCACCTTTGACGCCGGTGTTTTTATTGCCAGCTGCGACAAAGCAGTTCCGGCTCATTTAATGGCAATCGGCAGACTGAAGATTCCGTCAATCGTCGTGACCGGAGGCGTCATGGATGCCGGCCCCGATCTCCTCACCCTGGAACAGATCGGAATGTACAGCGCCAAATGCCAGAGAGGCGAAATCACAGAGGAACAGCTGACCTGGTACAAACAGCACGCCTGTCCTTCCTGCGGCGCCTGCTCTTTTATGGGAACGGCTTCCACCATGCAGATTATGGCGGAGGCGCTGGGACTGATGCTTCCGGGCACCGCCCTGATGCCGGCCACCTGCGAAGATTTGAAGAAGGCGGCCTATGACGCCGGAGTACAGTCGGTAAAGCTGGCGCAGACGGGGCTGAAATCCACCGATATTGTAACGATGAAGTCCTTTGAAAATGCCATCATGGTGCACGCTGCCATATCCGGATCCAGCAATTCCCTGCTTCACATTCCGGCCGCAGCCCATGAGTTCGGTTATGAACTCGATGCGGACTATTTCGACCGTATGCACCGGAATGCCCACTATCTGCTGGACATCCGGCCCGCAGGCAAATGGCCGGCCCAGTATTTCTACTACGCCGGCGGGGTTCCCAGAATTATGGAAGAGATTAAGAGCATGCTTCATCTCGACGTCTTAACCGTCACCGGCAAGACGCTGGGAGAGAATCTGGAAGACTTAAAGAGCAGCGGTTACTATGAGAAATGTGATGAATATCTGGCAAAGGCCGGCCGGAAACGCACCGACATTATTCGGAGCTTCCAGACTCCCATCGGAGACAACGGCACCATCGCAGTTCTTCGCGGCAATCTGGCTCCCGAGGGCGCAGAGGTGAAGCATTCCGCCGTACCAAAGGAAATGTTCCAGGCCGTGTTAAAGGCGAAGCCCTTCGACTGTGAGGAAGAAGCCATCGCAGCCGTATTAAACAAAACCATCCGGCCCGGCGACGCCGTTATCATCCGCTATGAAGGGCCAAAGGGAAGCGGTATGCCGGAGATGTTCTACACCACGGAGGCCATCTCCTCCGATGAGGAGCTGTCGAAGAGCATTGCCCTCATCACTGACGGACGTTTTTCCGGTGCTTCCAAAGGGCCTGCCATCGGCCATGTATCGCCCGAAGCCGCAGACGGCGGACCGATCGCCCTGATTGAAGAGGATGACTTAATAGAAATCGATATTCCCGCGAGAATTCTGCGGATTGTCGGAGTCCGGGGAGAGAAAAAAACAGCGGACGAAATCGACGCCATACTGGCCGGGCGCCGGAAGAACTGGACGCCGAAGCCTGCAAAGTATACCTCCGGCGTGCTGAAGATCTTCTCTGAACATGCCGTATCGCCGATGAAGGGCGGATATATGGAATAAAAGACAGGAAAACCGGGTGCCTCATAAATTTGAGATACCCGGTTTTCCTGTCTTTTTCTAATGGTTCATCCTCTCATCAATCGCCCGGTTCACCTTTTCCCTCAGGCGCAGCAGATATTCGGCTTCTTTCGGATACTTCTTAAACGTAATCCGATACTCCAGCCCCTCATGAATCAGGCGCTCTGTGTAATCCCGGCCGGCCAGTTCCTCCAGCCTTTCCAATGCCCTTAAATCATACATTGCCTCTGTAAGAACCATAAAGCGCAGCGAGTCATGGGGAGTCCCGTCTTCCGACGGATAGACGACAAACGGATCCCCCGACGGAAAGCCGCCGCCTGCATCTGTGACCAGATACGGATTAACCGCCGATACGGAATGCTGGGAGTTATAAAAATTATATCCCCAGTGAAGGAATCCCTTTATGTGGTACAAATACAGCTGAACTCCCAGAATCCTGTTTCTGGCGGAAGGCATGGCCATAAACTGATTGCTCACCTCGTATCCCTGAACACAGCAGTAATACGTCCAGAGATCTTTAACTCCGGCTTCAAGAAACGGTTCCAGGCAGTCACTGCAGACAATGGGGTGTTCCACCACCCCCGCCTGGTAGATGAAAAAGCTGCTCAGGGCGTCAATTACGCGGCAGTCGGCCAGCAAGGACCGGATACTCTCCTTCGCCGCGCGGTAGCTTTCCATCTGTTCCCCGTGAGGTTCATCGGAAATATGAAAATACGTCTGTTCAAACATGTCCTCTTCCTTAAGAACGCGTTTCAGCTCCGGCAGAAAAGCGCTTAAGAATCCGCGATATGCCTCCCCCGCCGCCTCTGTATCCCAGCCAAAGATCTGTCTTTCTTCCCCGTCCACGAGGGCGATCACTTTGGGGGCATGCTTGGCCCCCCACTGTGTAAACAGGTGGGAAATTTCCAGATATTTGATCCCATTTCTCCTGCACACGGCAATGAAACGGCGCAGAAGCGAAAAATCAAAGGTATAACCGCTTTCCTCTTTCTTGACGCCCACCAGCTGTACTGTGGTCCTCTCGCCGCCCACCTTCGTATCCAGAGGCGGGGTGAAGACCGGAGTTAAAAGCATGTTCACCCCATGCTCCGCCGCCGTATGGATGAACCGCTCCAGAATCTCCCAGTGCGTTTCTGAAAATGGTTTCACCCTGTAATAATCCGCCAGGCAGTCCGCGTGCAGCCATTCCGTGTAGATCAGCCGCTGCTCCGGCAGAACGCTGCGAACCACCTTAAGCGTAACAGTCTCAGACCAGAGAAGCTCCGTCCCTCTTTTTACAGCCACAGTGACCGGATAAGAGCCGCCGCACATTTCCGGAGTGACCGAAAGATCGATCCACACGGCTCTCCACTGGGAGGCGTAGGGCCTCAGAATCCCTCCCTGCACCGGCGTCAGAAGGTCCGGACAGAGGCACGGATCCGTGAATAAATAATTGTCATCCAGCTGTTCCCGATACGCTGCCAGCGCAGCCGGTACCAGGTCAACCCTTCTCATACGGATGCGGTCTGCCACAGCCGAGTCAAAGGTAACCGTAATCTCCTGTTCGTTCAGTTCGCAGCCATCGTACTCCATATAATAAGCCAGCTGCAGGGAAAGCCGCTCTCCGCCCAGAGCGCTGATGGTTTTGCAAAGACGCCGTTTGGGCCGTCTGCCCGGAAACACCTTTTCCAGGCTGTCTGTCAGTATAAATTCGTAATTCGCCATAGATTTTCCTTTCTCAGCCCTTCACGCCGCTCAGGGCAATTCCTTCTACAAACTCCTTCTGAAGGAAGATATACAGAATAAAGGGCGGCATAAATGTCAGGGTGGCCCCCGCCATGACCAGGCCGTAATTCGTTGCATAATTCCCCTGAAGGGAAGCCAGCGCCAGCGTCAGGGTACTCCGGTTCGTATTCGTAATGGCAATTAACGGCCACACAAAGTCATTCCAGGTGGTGATAAATGTAAACACGGTCAGCGATACCAGAACCGGTTTGATGAGCGGAACGACAATGGAGTAAAAGATCCGGAATTCTCTGCAGCCATCGATCCGCGCGGCTTCAATGAGGTCATCCGGCACGCTGGTGATAAACTGCCGGATCAGGAACACGCCAAAGGCATTGACCACCGGAAGCGCCAGAATTAAATAGGTGTTAAGCAGATGGAGCTTCTGTGCAATCCGGAATAACGGGATTAAGATTACCTGGGAGGGCACCATGAGAGTGGCCAGATAGACGGCAAAGAGAAGCTCACTTCCCACAAATTTCTTTTTTTCAAAACCATAGGCAGCCGCAGAGGAGATCACCGCATTGAGAACGCAGGCAATGACCACGACAGACACACTGTTGTATAAATATTTTCCAAATTCAAAATTTTTGAAAATGGTCGAATAGTTTCTAAGATTTAGTCCCGACAGCCCCAGATTCAGTTCCATCGAATACGTCTGACGCATGGATGTCAGTATCATATAGACGAACGGGAACAAGGCAGCCAGTGCAAGCACTGCAAGGAGAACCGTCTCGGCCCAGAGGACAGGCTGTATTTTCTTTTCCATTTTTACTCTCCTCCTTTTCCACTGAACACCTTCTTCTGAAGGATCGAGATCAGAATGACAATCAGGAACAGAACAAACGCCATGGCGCTGGCATACCCCATCTTATACTGCTTAAATCCGGACTGATAGATGGACATTACCATGGTGATCGTCGCCGTTCCGGGGCCGCCTCCGGTCATGGTGTAAACCAGGTCGAACACCTGGAAGGACCAGATGGTCCCCAGTGTTACCACCAGGTACGTAATCGGCTTCAGCGCCGGGACCGTAATATAGAAAAACTGCTGAAGGGAAGACGCGCCGTCCACTTTTGCGGCCTCGTAATGACTCCTCGGCACATCCATAAGCCCTGCATAATAGATAACCAGGAAGTAACCTACATTTTTCCATATGGCCACAATACTGACACTGATCAGCGCCAGATTATATCTTCCCAGCCAGTTTACCTTTCCAATCCCCACGAGGGCCAGAATGTTATTGATGATTCCTCCTTCTGTGGCAAGCATGAACTTCCAGACCGTACCGACCAGAACCATGGATGAGATGACCGGGATGAACAGGGTGCTCTTAAAAAAGTTGCCGAGCTTCCCCCGGAACCGGGAAGCCAGCAGATTGGCAATCACCAGTGACAGTACGGTCTGTATCGGAACCGTAACAAGCGTATAGATTACCGTATTGCGGATTGCCGGACGGAAAAACGGATCGCCGGCCATACTTTTATAATTATCCAGTCCGATCCACACCGGCGGCTTCAGCACGCTGTATTCCGTAAAGCTGAAGTATCCGGTCATACACAGCGGAATCAGAGAAAACAGCACCAGCAGCAGAAAGCTGGGCAGCACATATAAAAAACCATTGTTTTTTTTAATAAATTCCTGTATCCCCTTCAAGCAGATGATCCCCTTTCTAAAACGATGCCGCGGAACATGTTCCTGGGAATGGTTCTGCGGCACCGTGACGTTTTTCTTTACTTACTTATTCTGCGACAGCGTATTATTCGCATAGTCAGCTGCATTTTTCAATGCCTCCTCAGGCGTCATCTGCCCAAGCATCATAAGCTGAAGGTTCTTGTATAAATTATCATAGACGGCTGCGGATCCCTGAACGGCGGGAAGCGTAATGAGAGCATCCTGATTGTCCTCATATACCGTTTTAAACGCCGGGTCGTCGTGGTACTCCTCATCCTTTGCTACAGGCGGAAATGCCGCCATCTCATGGAACTTTGTCATAGAGGGACCGCTCAGCATGTATTTCACCATTTTCACCGCCAGGTCTTTGTTTTTGCTGGCGCTGATCAGCACCAGGGAATCGGCTGACGCAAATGTTCCCATTCTCTGATCTTTCAGTGAGGTGAAAAAGCCCCAGTCGATACCGGCCTCTTTAAATGCACTTCCCTGATTCGTGGGACTTACGACAAACGCCGTATTACCCGCCTTAAATTCTGCAAACACCTGATCCTCTGACATGGACGTGATGGATTCCGGCATAATTCCATCCTTAAACCGTAAATCCGCCAGGAACTGGGCCGCCTTAACGCCTGCTTCACTGTCAAATGCCGCTTTTGTACCATCTTCGCTGAAGATTTCTCCGCCTGCCTGCCATAAATACGGGAAGAAGATGGAATTCATGGCACCCTTGGACTTGTCTCCCCACTGCTGAAGCATCGGAGTCTTGCCGATGGCCGCCACCTTCCGGCATGCGTCTTCAAATTCCTCCCACGTCTGAGGAACCGTTTCTACGCCGGCTTCTTTTAATATTGCCTTGTTATAGAACATCACACGGGCGCTTCCTACTACAATCGGCATGGCGTACTGTTTTCCGTCGATGACGCCTTTATCAAGATAGTAGTAATTATCCCTGTCTTCCGCCGTAAGATACTCATCGAACGGTGTGATGGCACCTGCTTTTATGTAGTCGTTGATCATTTCCATATACATATAACCAACATCAGGCCCCTGCCCCGAGGAAATTCCGGTCAGATACTTTTCTTCGTAATTACTCCACGGAATAATCTCTATGGAAACCTGGGCGTTATTCTCCTCCTCAAACGGCTTTAAGATCTCTCCCCACACTTCCTTATCAAGGGACTCTTCCGTTCCAAACGGCGGCATCCAGAGCACCAGTTTCGTTTTCTCTCCTCCGGCTGTCTCCCCTCCCGCTTTCTGTTCAGCGGCGTCACTGATACCGGTCTCCTTTGCGGTTCCCGCTGTCTCACTGCCGTCTCCGGCGGCCGTTCCTTCCTTCCCTCCGTTTGCTCCGCAGCCTGTGGCCAGCATCCCGGCCATCGCCCCTGCAAGCACAAGACTCAGACATTTCTTCATTCTCTTTTTCATTATTTTTGCCTCCTTTTCCTATCTGTTTGGTGATGGCCTTATCATAGCATTGAAACCCCCATCCTGTATATTTTCTATTTTTGTGCTGTTTTTCTAATTTGCAAATACCTAATATTGATATTTCGAGGCACTGTGATATACATTTTTTCACTGATTTTCAATTTTTTAGGTCAAAATCAAAAAAACTGATTAAAATATCACCATTTTAATCAGTTTTTTATGCATTATTTTTTCTTGTAACGGCCTGGAGTCGTGTTTTCAAACTGCTTAAACACCCGGATAAAGGCGGCGTCACTGGAAAATCCCACAGACAGCGCGATTTCCTTGATGTTCTCGTCCGTATTCACAATGAGGCGTTTGGCCTTTTCGATCCTCAGGCTGTTGATATACTGTGCGATGCCGATTCCATATTTTTTCTTGAAGGTGGTAGATAAGTAGGTATTGCTCACTCCAAGCATATCGGAAATACTGTAAAGTCCGATCATGGGGTCTTCGAAGTTTAAATTAATATACTGCCTGGCCCGTTCCGCAATATTCTCCTTTTGATCCAGCTGACGCTTCTGCTGCCACCGGATCAGATACCCGAAGCCTTCATGGAGAAGCTTCAGCAGCTTCTGTCCATCCTTTGCCTCGGAAAGACTGCCGATGTACTCTTCCATGTGATACCCGGTACGGTCATCCGCATGGTGTTCCAGCGCCATCAGTACGGGATTGATCACCGCATATTTTTTCGCCCTGCTGGTGTAGACATTGCGGTCATTCCCAATATACTGGTTGAAAAGGAGATCCAGCAGGCGGTCGGCCTCCTCAAACTTCTCTTCCAGCATGGCCATCTCATACTCCGGCATGACGCTCACGTATACGTCATTCTCCTGTCTTCCCACCATCGTTTCATCGTAGAAGAACACGCGGCCCCTGTCATTCTCACAGAATTCGGCAACCATCTGGGCCTGATGGAAACTGGTTATGATATTGGACATGGAATCATAGATACCGCCCAGCATTATTCTGCATTCCACCAGGGAGTGAAGACTGTTTAGAATTTCTGCCGCAATATCCCGCATCTCTGCCTTTCCGTATTCCGGTTCCATATGAAACAGAAGTGCCAGACTTCCGTCAAACTCGGCAGTTATGACTGCGATATCCTCTCTGCCCTTCAGCACACTGCGGATTCTCATGTCCGCGTCATGGATCTCTTCCTGACTGAATCCCATGGGATTCCGGATCAGCCCGACCTGAAACAGGGAGTATTCCATCTGGATTCCGAACTTCTGCATGGAAGCAAATATCACGGAATTATTGCGCTCCTCGCTGCTTAAAAGATTGCAGAGGAACAGCCCCTCGATGGCCTCCCTCTGTTCCTCCAGCTTCCGGGTGCTCTCCACATTGGTTTTCAGCATCTGGCTGATTCCGCTGTCAATCAGGTCGTAATCGTCCAGGAAACGTCCGCCCTCATCCGTCTTATTCGCCAGCTTGTCCAGTATGTCCTTAAGCGGCTTTGCATTGCGGCGTCCCAGGAGCACGAATAAGCCCGCGCCGAATATCATACACAGGCCGATGGACACATAGGCGATGTTCCGGATAAAGTAACCGGAATCCAGCAGCTTTCGCCGTTCTATTAAGGTGACGTATTGGATTCCGTAATAATCCGATTCCATAACGGAACCGTAATTGCCCTGCAGCTTAAATAATGGCTTTCCTCCGTTTTCCCGCATGCTTTCCTTCAGCTCTGCAGGAGAGATCCCCGACCCAAAGCTGGCATAGACAGAATCATCCCCGGCAACGACCGCCGTCATGGTATTCCCCATCCCCTCGTTTGCATTCCGGAGAATCGATTCCACCTCCGATTTGTTGATGAGGATCACCAAAACAGCCGATTTGTCACTGGATAAATCGTAGGGGAGCTGCCGGAACAGGCACAGTTCCAGGCTGCCGTCGCTCTGCGCCATGAAGCTGTAGCCGTCTCGCTTCTGACCGCCGGCAATCTCCAGCCACTCCTCATATCCGTCCAGCTTTAAATCATTTTTCAGCAGATAGTATTTCTCCGCTCCGAAGTTTCCCAGATCGCCTACTACATAGTTTAAATGAGGGTAATAGACGTAAATTTCCTTAATAAAGGTGTTGGAAAGCTTGTAATCATAGAGCTGGCGCGAAAACTGGATCAGAAAATCCTTATCGATCTCACTCAGTTCCTTTGATCGGCTCAGCTTCAGGTTCACAGCGTTCATCTGGAGCTGGGCGGCAAAGCTGTCGATGTCATTCAACCGTATATCAATGCTGGTCTGAAGCACGGAAGTCAGACCGTGGTTCAGCTCCTCGATCTCTCCGGAGAACTCTTTTACCATCCAGGTGGTGAGCGCCACCAGCATGCCGATCATTACGACGGATACGATGATAAAGGACCGCACCCACAGGTAGAGACTCTTGGTAATCTTTCCTTTTTTCATCCGTTCATCCCATGCGCCTGACTACCGCGCGTTCTGGTTACGTCTCTCGATATCCATCACCTGATCCACGCGTCTCTGGTGCCTTCCGCCTTCGTATTTGGCATTCAGCCATTCTTCCGTAATCATTTTTGCCATCTCCACGCCGATGACTCTGGCGCCAAAGGCGAGGACGTTGGAGTCGTTGTGCATTCTGGAAAGCTTTGCCGTATACGGCTCACTGCAGACGCAGCAGCGGATCCCCTTTACCTTGTTGCAGGCCAGAGAGATGCCTACTCCGGTTCCGCAGATGGCGAGCCCTAAGTCCGCCTCTCCGCCGGCCACCGCGTTCCCCACTTTTTCACCGTAAACCGGGTAGTCGCAGCTCTCCGTGGAATTTGTGCCGTAATCGATTACTTCGTATCCCTTTTCCTCCAGAAATTTCTTCATCTCATTCTTCATTTCCAGTGCTGTATGATCATTTCCTATTGCGATTTTCATTGTATTCACTCCTGTTTCTGTCGATTGTCTGATTTATGATTTAGCTTCCTGTCTGCCAAAAAACGCCTGGATCCGGTCCAGTCTGGAGGTCATGGAGCAGAGCAGCAGATCCGCTGTCGTCAGCGCTGCCATAGCTTCCACCACGACCACCGCGCGCGGCACGATGATAGGGTCGTGACGGCCTTTGATCACAAGTTCCGTCTCCTCCAGCCCGCGTGTCACGCTTCTTTGCGGCTGTGCAATGGAGGGCGTGGGCTTGAAGGCTGCCCGCAGCACAACCCGGCTTCCGTCACTGATGCCTCCCAGAATTCCCCCCGCGTGATTCGTCTCCTTCTGTACCTTCCCGGACTCATCGACCCGGAAAGCGTCGTTGTTTTCCGAGCCCACCGACTTTGCCGCCTGGAATCCGTCTCCGATCTCAAAGCCCTTTACGGCTCCGATCGACAGGATGGCCTTTGCCAGCGACGCGTCGTACTTTTCGAAAACCGGATCTCCGATTCCGGACGGGAGTCCGTCGATCACACATTCCACCACGCCGCCGACCGAATTGCATTCCGCCATCATACGGTCTAAATACGCTTCCGCCAAAGCGGCGGTGCCTGCATCCGGTATATAGAGACGGTTTCTGTGCATCTCTTCCATATTAAACTGGCCAGGATCCGCCTCATACGGCCCTACCGCCTTCGTGTAGGCGCATACCGTGATGCCCAGACTCGCAAGCAGCTTTGCCGCAATGGCTCCCGCAGCCACACGGCCGATGGTCTCCCGGCCGGAGGAACGGCCGCCGCCCCGGTAATCCCGGAATCCATACTTTTCATCGAAGGTGTAATCCGCATGGCCGGGACGGTAGACCTCCATGATGTTTCCGTAATCCCTCGATCTCTGGTCCGTGTTCATCACCGCCATGGAAATCGGGGTCCCCGTTGTCCTTCCCTCAAAGACACCGGAAAGAATTTCCACCCGGTCCGCCTCCTGGCGTTTGGTCGTAAAGCGGCTCTGCCCCGGTTTTCTGCGGTCTAAGTACGCCTGAATGTCTTCCTCCGAAAGCGGAAGTCCCGCCGGGCAGCCGTCCACCACGACACCGATCCCCTTTCCATGCGACTCTCCCCAGGTTGTTATCTTAAATATGGTCCCCAGTGTTGATCCTGCCATGTATGATTTCTCCTTATCTCAGTTCTCAAAACCGGGGCCCTCGTCCATCATGCAGACGGACGGGTCCCCGGCTTTTAAATACCATTTTCTGCAATTAGTCGCTGACCTTTACGATCACGCAGCTGTTAGGTTCATTGACTCTGATTTCCTTGCCGTTCATGATCAGCAGACCCTTCTTGTAGTCTACGGAGAAGAATGTGATGCTGCCGTTCTCATGGTTAATCGATGCGATGTGCCTGTCATCCGGGAATACGCAGATGTCTTTCGGATAACTGCCGCTGATGGGCAGACAGCAGATATAATCCAGCAGGCCGGTCTTCGGATCGCGGTCGTAGACGGTTATCGTGTTATCGCCGGCATTACCGCAGAACATGTGCTTCTCATCGGTAGAAAAACGCATGGAGCTGGCGGCGGTCAGCTGGGACAACGCCTTCGGCCCGGTCGTGGAGATGGTCTGTATCTTCTCAATCTTCGGCTGGCGCTCGCCTGTCTCATAGGTGTAAACGTCGATCACGTTTTTTAGCTCATATAAAAGGTAGAAAAATCTTCCATCCGAGCTGAAACGGAAGCATCTCGGAGCAGATTCCCGCTCGCAGCGAAGCGCATCCACCAGTATCAGCTTCTCCTCTTTTTCATCGAACCGGTAAATCTTTACCTGATCGATCCCCAGATCCGCCACCATGACAAATCTGCCATCCGGCGTTCTCCTCGTACAGCTTACATGCGGACGGAAGTTTCTCTCCGCCACGCTGCCCAGTCCCTTGTGGAACACTCCGTCTACGATATCTCCCACCGTTCCATCCGGGTTCAGCCGCAGTACGGTGGACTTCCCGTCGTGATATCCGGATACAAATATATACTTGTCCTCTGCGTCCGTAGACAGATGGCAGCCCCTCATCCCCTTAATGTTGGCGGAATTGAGTCTTGTAATCGCCCCGTTCTCATGAATCCTGAATGATACGACGCCTTCGTCCGCGATAGAGTACAGGGTCTTTCCGTCATTCGATGCTATTAAATAGGAAGAATTGTCCACTTCCACCTCGCATCTCGGTATAAAACGGCCTTTGGCCACGTCCACATCGTACACCGTAATCCCTTTTGCCTGGCCGTTGTAGGAGTAGGAACCTACGTATGCCATATACTTTCCTTTCATATTCGCGTCCTCCTGGATTGTTCCTTGTATAAACTAAAAATATCATATCATAAAAAAGTATATTTGTTAAGGAGAAACTATTGACATACGGATAAAATCGGGTATAATGTATTTTGCCGTGTGTTTATTATTACTAAACTTTTTAATTATTATTATCATCAGTTAGTATAACTAAACTCCAGGCTTATATTTATTAAAAGGAGGAGCGTATGGATATCGGTGCGAAATTAAAAGAACTGCGGATCTTAAAAGGCCTAACCCAGGAAGAGCTGGCAGACCGTGCGGAGCTGTCAAAGGGATTCATTTCCCAGCTGGAAAGGGACTTAACTTCCCCCTCCATCGCGACTCTCATGGACATCCTGCAGTGTCTTGGGACCTCCATCGGAGAGTTCTTTAACGAGACTCCGGAGGAACAGATCGTCTTCGGGAAAACGGATTACTTTGAAAAGCACGATCAGGAACTGAAAAATGAGATCAAATGGATCATTCCCAACGCACAGAAAAATATGATGGAGCCTATTCTCCTGACACTGGAGCCGGGCGGGGAAACCTACCCCGACAATCCCCATGAGGGAGAAGAGTTCGGCTACGTCCTGCAGGGCAACATTTCCATTCATATAGGAAGCAAGACATATAAAGCAAAAAAAGGGGAATCCTTTTACTTTGTTTCTGATAAAAAACACTATTTGAGCAGCAAGGCAGGCGCCGTCTTAATCTGGGTGAGCTCTCCGCCGAGCTTTTAATTTCAAGGAGGATAAAGGGTCATGGGTCAGCCATTAATTGATTTAAAGAACATTACGAAGACATTTGACGGCACGGTCGTGCTGGATGATTTAAATCTTTCCGTAAAGGAAAATACTTTTGTTACACTGCTTGGACCCAGCGGCTGCGGAAAAACCACAACGCTCCGGATAATCGGCGGATTTGAACGGCCTGATCAGGGCACGGTCATCTTTGACGGACAGGATATCACCAGCCTTCCGCCAAACAAACGCCAGCTGAACACAGTATTTCAGAAATACGCGCTGTTTACCCACATGTCGATTGCGGAAAACATCGCATTTGGACTTAAGATTAAAAATAAACCAAAAACATATATCCAGGATAAGATTAAGTATGCCTTAAAGCTGGTTAATTTAGACGGCTTCGAAAACCGTACCGTGGATTCTTTGAGCGGCGGCCAGCAGCAGCGTATCGCCATTGCACGGGCCATTGTCAATGAACCCCGTGTTCTGCTCCTCGACGAACCGCTGGGCGCGCTGGATTTAAAGCTTCGCCAGGATATGCAGTATGAGCTGATCCGGTTAAAAAATGAGCTGGGCATCACGTTTATCTACGTAACCCATGACCAGGAGGAGGCCCTTACCATGTCTGACACCATCGTCGTCATGAACCAGGGATATATCCAGCAGATGGGATCTCCTGAGAGCATTTATAATGAACCTGAAAATGCTTTTGTAGCCGATTTTATCGGGGAAAGCAATATCGTACCGGGTATTATGATCCGGGACGAGCTGGTAGAAATCTTTGGCGCCAGGTTCGTCTGCGTCGATAAGGGGTTTGGAAACAACAAGCCGGTGGACGTGGTGATCCGGCCGGAGGATATCGATCTGGTGCCTCCGGGAAACGGCTCTATTTCAGGCGTAGTCACTCATTTAATCTTTAAAGGCGTTCACTACGAGATGGAAGTTACCACTCCGGATGGCTTTGAATGGCTTGTACACAGCACGGACATGTTCCCGGTCGGACAGGAAGTGGATATCCATGTGGATCCATTTGACATTCAGATCATGAACAAGCCGGCTTCAGAGGATGAGGAGGCCGTGGGAGTCAATGAGTAAAAAATTATTATCCGGTCCGTATCTCATGTGGATGATCGGCTTTACCATCATTCCGCTGGCTCTGATCGTATTTTACGGTCTGACAGACAGAAGCGGGGCCTTCACCATGGCAAACGTCCTGTCCATCGCCACGGCGGAACATTCCAAGGCACTGTGGCTGTCCCTTGGCCTTTCCTTAATCAGCACGGTCATCTGTTTTATTCTCGCCTATCCGCTGGCCTTGATTTTACGGGCGCGGGGCATCGGCCAGGGCAGCTTTATCGTCTTCATCTTCATCCTTCCGATGTGGATGAATTTCCTGCTGCGCACGCTGGCATGGCAGACGCTTCTGGAGAAGAACGGCGTCATCAACGGAGTTTTATCGGCGCTCCATCTGCCGCCCCAGGGCTTAATCAACACACCGGGCGCCATTATCCTCGGCATGGTGTACAACTTCCTGCCGTTTATGGTTCTGCCTATTTATAATGTACTGTCCAAGATCGACGACAATGTGATCAATGCCGCCCAGGATCTGGGGGCCAACTTTTTTCAGATCCTGTTCCGTATCCTGCTTCCCTTAAGCATCCCGGGAATCGTCAGCGGAATCACGATGGTGTTCGTACCGGCTCTCACCACCTTCGTTATCTCCAACTTACTGGGCGGAAGCAAGATTCTCTTAATCGGCAACGTCATCGAGCAGGAGTTTACCAAGGGCAGCAACTGGAATCTGGGATCCGGCCTCTCCCTTGTCATGATGATCTTTATCTTAATCAGTATGGCGCTGATCGCCAAATACGATAAAAACGGGGAGGGGACTGCATTTTGACGGGCAAAAAAACAGGTTTACTCAAACGTTTTGTTCAGGACTTTTATCTGGTCCTGATCCTGGTATTTTTATACGCTCCCATCGCTACCATGGCGGTGCTGTCTTTTAACAGCTCCAAGTCCAGGACTCAGTGGGGCGGGTTTACCACGCGGTGGTACACGGAACTGTTTTCCAGCAGTACCATCATGACGGCGCTCTATAATACGCTGCTGATTGCATTTTTATCTTCCATCATCGCAGTCATCATCGGCACGGCAGCGGCGATCGCTATCAATAACATGAAACGGGTTCCCCGCACAATTGTGATGGGAATCACCAATATCCCCATGCTGAACGCGGATATAGTGACCGGCATCTCCCTGATGCTGGCATTTATCGCCTTTGGAATCTCCCTCGGGTTTAAAACGATTCTGATTGCACATATTACCTTTAACATTCCGTATGTCATCTTAAGTGTCATGCCGAAGTTAAAACAAACGGATAAGAGTACTTACGAGGCCGCCATGGATTTAGGGGCAACTCCGGTCTATGCCTTCTTCAAGGTCGTATTTCCGGATATCCTTCCGGGTGTTCTCTCCGGTTTCCTGCTGGCCTTTACCATGTCGCTGGATGATTTCATCATCACCCATTTTACCCGCGGCGCCGGCATCAACACCTTATCCACGTTAATATACAGTGAAGTACGACGCGGCATCAAGCCGTCCATGTATGCGCTGTCCACCATCATCTTCTTAACGGTGCTGATTCTCTTACTGATTACCAACTTTGCACCGAAGCGGAAGAAACACTGAGATTATTTTATAAGGAGACAGATTATGAAAAAGAGGTATTGTTCCATCATGGCCGTTATGGCTGTGGCTGCATTATCCGCCGTCACCGTGAGCGGGTGCGGCAAATCTGCCGATAAGGCGGGAAGCGCCGGCGAAGTTTACGTTTACAACTGGGGCGAGTATATTGACGAGGATGTGAAAGCGGAGTTTGAGGAAGAGACTGGAATTAAGGTCATCTATGATATGTTTGAGACGAATGAAGAGATGTATCCGGTCATCGAAGCGGGCGGCGTGAAATACGACGCGGTCTGCCCTTCCGATTATATGATTCAGAAGATGATCGAGAATCAGATGCTTGCTGAAATCAATTTTGACAATATTCCTAATATAAAAGAGATTGATCCCAAGTATATGGATATGTCCAAAAGCTTTGATCCGGATAATAAATATTCCGTTCCGTACTGCTGGGGTACCGTTGGTATCCTCTATAACACCAGCATGGTAGCCCCGGAGGATGCGCCGACTAAGTGGTCCGATTTGTGGGATGAGAAATTTAAGGACAATATCCTGATGCAGGACAGCGTCCGCGACGCATTCATGGTGGCTTTAAAATCTCTGGGTTACTCGATGAACACCACCAATGAAGCGGAAATCGCCGAGGCGAGAGATTTGCTGATCAAGCAGAAACCTCTGGTCCAGGCATATGTCATCGATCAGGTCCGCGATAAGATGATCGGCGGCGAAGCCGCCATGGGCGTCATCTATTCCGGTGAGATGCTTTACATTCAGCAGGAGGTGGCTGATCTCGGACTGGATTACTCGCTGGAATATGTGATCCCCGAGGAGGGAACCAATCTCTGGCTGGATTCCTGGGTAATCCCGGCTAACGCTCCAAACAAGGAGAATGCGGAGAAATGGATTAATTTCCTCTGCCGCCCGGATATCGCGAAGAAGAATTTTGAATACATCACATACCCCACCCCGAACAAGGGAGCCTTTGATTTGCTCGATGCGGATCTTCAGAACAATAAGGCTGTATTCCCGGACACGGATTCTCTGAAGAACTGTGAAGTCTTTCAGTACCTTGGAACCGATGTAGATTCTATCTATAATGAATACTGGAAAGAAGTGAAATCGAATTAGGGCTGCATCGCTTACGCATGACAGTACCAACAGCAGTCAGGAGGACGCATCGTGGTAAACGCATTAGAAACACTATTACAGCAGGTGGTCGATATCACCATTCTCCTGTTTGAATTTATGGGAGTTCTGGTCATCATCGCGGCAGGACTCCGCGGGATTTATGATTACGTGAAGAGGAATCCTTCCATTCGTCTGAATCTGGCTCAGGGCATGGCACTGGGGCTGGAATTTAAGCTGGGAAGCGAGATTCTCCGTACCGTAGTGGTCCGTCAGCTGTCGGAAGTGGCCGTGGTGGCTGCGATTATCGCCTTAAGGGCGGCGCTGACATTCCTGATTCACTGGGAAATCAAGGTGGAACGGGAATCTGAATAAGTGAGGATGTAAAAGAGGACGTTCAGCTCATGAAACGGAGCTGGAAGTCCTCTTTTTTGTTAACCTGTCTGCGAAATCATACGGTTATCCGTATTTACCTGCCGTCTTTCAGTACCTTATGTTCTTCTGCCGGATCATATTAAACTTTATAATGGCCGTGTTGATATACTCGTTGGCATGAATCAGAGGCCGGTCAGAGGAGCTGTAGTTTATTCCTTTTAAGTACAGAAAAGGTTTGCAGCCCAGCTGATTGATATCTACATACTGTTCCAGCCCCTCAATCTCTGTCGTCAGAATGGTATCGATTTCCACTTTGTCCCATTCAATTTTCTCACCAGAAAGATTGTAGATGTATTGAAAAATAGAATTCTCGTATTTGCTGAATTCACAAAACGCCTCCTCCCCTCCGATCAGAGATAAACTAAAATAATCACGGCAGAACGCACATACCAGATCATCGGCCAGAAACATCTTCTCTGCTACGACGAGCTGTTCGCTGCTCTCCATCTGCAGCTGCTGGCAGATGGCTTCATCCCGGTCAATTTTCTGAATGTTCAGCAGCCGGACGGAAGGTGTATATCCGCTGTTCTCAATCATTTGGGTAAATTCCATACAGGGGTTGAATTTGACCTTGATATTGAGAGAATCTACGTTTACAAAGGTACCTTTTCCCTGGCGGCGGAAGATAATGCCTTCTGAGGCCAGGTCATTTAACGCCTGTCGGATGGTGATACGGCTGACACCGATCATCTCAGCCAGCACTTCTTCTCTGGGAAGCTTATTATTACGGGAAAGATCCATGTTCTTGATGTATTTATGTATTTCACGCTTTGCCTGCTCGGAAAGCGTCAGTGTATTCAGCTTCTGGTATTCCATATGATAGCCTCCTGCCTTTTTCTTTAATCATAGTTGGTAGGAGGCTCTTTGTCAACGTTTCAAACCCTTGCTTCCATTTAAAAGAAGATTTAGAAGAATGGCGCTGGCACTTACCATAAAAAGTCCATTGCTGCAGATCATGCTGAGCGTGGAGGGAAGACCTGCAAAGATATCGGAGGCAAAGGTGGCACCGACACCGATGGCAATACTGGTTCCCACAATTGTGAAATTATTGTTTTCAAAGAAATTCAGCTTTGACAATATGGAGATGCCTGACGAGGTAATGACGCCAAACAGAGCCAGGGTAGCTCCTCCCAGTACAGCTTTCGGAACCACTGTTATCACCGCGGATACCTTGGGAAATATGCCCAGAAGGAGCATCATTACCCCAGCCGTCGCAATGACAGAGCGGCTTTTTATTTTTGTAAGGTCGATCAGGCTGACATTTTCATTAAACATGGTAGAAGGTACGGAGTTAAATGCGCCTGTTATCACCTGCGAAACTGCCTGCGCCTTGATTCCTTTAATCTTGGTGGCATTGTCTGTATGCGTTCCGGCAATCTCATCCAGTACAGAGAAGACACCAATACATTGAATCATATTAATGATACAGAAAATGGTCATGATCAATATGGAACCCGCTTCAAACTGCGGAGCGCCAAAGTAAAAGGGCGTCACCAGCCGGAATGCACTTGCCTCCTGAATAGGGGTGATATCCACCATTCCCATGAAAGCGCCGACCAGAGTTCCGCCGATAATTCCCAGCAGAAGGGACATGGCGCGCCAGATTCCTTTGCCGAATTTCTCCACCAGGATGATAAAAATCAAGACTCCAAATCCCAGCAGAAGATTCTGCACCGACCCATACGTACTGCTGCCGGTACCGCCGGCCAGATCCTGGATAGCCGTAGGTGCCAGACTGACACCGATCAGCGTAACGAAGGTTCCAACGACCACCGGCGGAAACAGCATCAGAATCTTATCCAGAAAAAAGGAAAGAATGAAGATCAGTACACCGGATACCATAATGGCTCCAAACAGGGTGGGAAGGCCGTAAGTATTTCCAATCATAATCATGGGAGCCAACGGAGCAAAGGAGGATCCCAGAATGATAGGATATCTGGAACCTATGTATTTGCTCAATCCAAATACCTGGATCAGAATAGCGATTCCGCTGGTAAAAAGGTTGGCAGATACCAGAAACGCGGTGGTCCTGGCGTCCAGCCCCATGGCGCCGCTCAGGATCAGAGGAACCGCTATCGTTCCGGGGCACATGGCCAGCACATGCTGGAAACCTACCAGCAGGTTCTTGCCAGGGCTTATTTTCTCAGAAAACGTATCCATATCAGGCCCTCCTGTCAGTCCCAATAACCTTCATGAACTTTGGCTGCATCTACTTCCACTTCCGTGACAGGTCCCACCACCTCAATTGCCTTTTGTCCCCGGGAAAATACTTCACGGCAGGGGAGGTCAAAGGTCGGATTTTGCTCATTGCTGCCAGTCAGCTCCAACAGACGGCGCTCTGTCATGCCATAAACTACACGGCCGATATTGGCCCAGTAGATGGCGCCGGCGCACATGGCACATGGCTCTGCCGTAGTATATAAGGTGCAGTCCCAGAGATAATCTTTTGTAAATTCATGGGAAGCACGTGCTGCCAGCGTTGCCTCTGCATGACCGGTACAGATTTTATCTGTGATCTCAATATTTCCCTGCTCCATCACGATGTCCCCGTCCTTATTTACTAAAAGCGCTCCGAAGGGGGTGTTGCCCGCAGCACGGGCCTCTTTTGATATCTCGATTGCACGTCTTAAATAGTATTCATGGCTCTGGTAACTCATATAAAATCCTCCCGCATAATAGTATTAGGTAATAGGTATTACCTTTTGTTTGAATCCATCATAACACGAATAAGATATGATGTCTATGTGAAGGATTTACGATAAGAAGCTGCAATAATTGTACAATATATACAAAACTTTGGTTTTCATCAATGGCTGTTGACTCTTATATCCACCGCACACCGTGCGCTGCGAGAGATGAAATTCCACTGCAAAAAGAGGACTTTCACCCATGAACCTGAGTGGAAAGTCCTCTTTTTTCATTAGAGTAACAGGGATATGTTCTGCATTTCCATTAATTTTTCTTTCGGGCCTTTAATTCGCTCTTCCGCGTCATTTTAATGATCCCCGCCTTATACATTACCAGGGCACAGATTACCGTAACTCCCATACAAAGAAGCACTACAAATCCCTCTTTTCCGGTCAGCGGATAGAACGCGTTGATTACAAATACCAGAATCAGCGGAAGAATCATGGTTAGTGATTTGCCCTTTGCCTCATATTCTCCGCAGTCATCATTGACAAAGCTCAGAAGAATTCCGCCGAACAGCGCGGGAAGCAGATACTGAGTTGCAGTCTGAACGGCCGGACTTGTCAGTACCGGACGAAGCGGTACCAGAAGGACGACTCCCAGCGCAATGATCAGCGTCGTCACAATAGATGAAACCGCCACGCCAATGGTCGCGATGGTGTCTCCCTCATCCGTCCCCTGAAAGGTATCTGTCAGCACCTGCGCATTGATAACCACCGGTATCTTCAGATTCATGACGTTTCCGGTTAAAAAGGTTAAGTAAGCGGAGGATCCCAGGATGGGAGTATAGCTCAATACTTCCGCGATATTCGTGGGCAGAAAGACCGCAAGCAGGCCTCCGCCCACGGCGAAAATCTGTCCGATGCTCTCCGGCTATACGTCATAGACGGCTGACAGAATGGTTGGAATTCCCAGCATAAAAACTATTGCTATGATGACACCGATGCGCCCGGTCCGGTGGATGCTCGTCTCGTATTTTTTATCCATAATCATACCTTCCTTTCCTTTTCCCCATTAACCAAGTATTCTGACCCACAAAAGTGATGACGCCATTCCTAACAGCAGCGTATCCGCCATAACAAAGTTCCGCAGCCAGAGTATCTTAAATTTCTTTATAACTGCCATATGGATTACCACAATCACACAGGAGGTAACGACTACGGCCAGATAGACCGGTCCTTTCATGATCTGGATCGGTAAGAATGCTTCGATAATCGCCAGTGACAGAACGCCTGTCAGCAGGGCTCCCAACGCACCATGAGTATTTTTCGCCTTTTGTAAGCTGGTCTGCACCTTTTTGCCGAAGATCAGAACTCCCACGATCCCGCCGAGAATACAGATACTCATAACAAACATCACGGTACCTACGATGGAGGCATCTCCCGCGGCATTTAAAGCGGCGATGGATTCGTAGCCTGCGCCTGTGGCAACCATGTCGGCCGCCATCAGTTCATACGTTACAGACCCTACCACGGACAGTCGGAACCATGACCACGGCACCCCCAGAACCGCCGCTAAACTGAACAGACCGATAACAATGGAGATGGAGGGGACGATGGAATAGATGGCTGACGAGGTAATGGCTGTCTTTAATTTGTCTTTCGTCAGGCCGATTTCCAGACCGTGACGGTATGCCTTTCTCAGGGTAATGACACAGAATATCAGGATATATACGATTCCGGCTCCGACTAGCGCATAGAGAAGCGGACTGTTCATTATTTCATTAAATGTCATGATTCTTTTCTCCTTCTTGTATGATAGAGCGGTTCACTGTTTTATGAAATATCTCCCGGCAGTATGCCCTCTGGTATTAGAGAGGTATAGACGCCTCCGGTTTCCTCCTCCAGCTCTTTCTTTGCAGTATCGAGTATCTCCGGTTTCCCGTAGATTTTCGCGCAGGCCAGGGCAATGGCACGCGCAACCGCCTGACTGGCTTTGTCACCGATCGAAGTTCCCACCTGCGCCGTCATCTGCCATGTATGAACACCGGTCTCAGGGATTCCGACAGCCGCTGTAATCTGGGCAGTCGGCACCTGATAGCTCACATCACCCACGTCGCTGGAGCCGGTCATCACCCGGTTTCTCATTGCAGGCGTATAAGGTACAATGAAGGTGTTCAGTGGACGTTCTGCAAATTCTGCCTCGCTGATTCCATTCTGTCTGGCTCCCTTTTTTACCACCCGTTCCCTCTGTTCCTCTGGCATGGCATTCAGGAACTCTCTTGCAATGGCAAATTCCTCTTCTCCAAAATCAGGGGCTCCGGCTTCCAGGTACGCATCGGATAAGAGACTGGAAAGCGTCGGATTGGGAATCGTATCGCTCAGCCCGCCCAGAACCTTGATGGTCACACTTGTCTCCGTCATCAGCGCCGCGCCTTCCGCAATCTTTTTGATCCGTTCTAATATCTCTCCGCTCTGGGTAAGCTTGGGAGCCCGGATAAAATACAGCAGGGAGGCGTGATCCGGCACGATATTGGGGGCCTCTCCGCCGCAGTCTAAATACGCATAGTGAACACGGGCGTCTGAGATTATATGCTCGCGCAGGTAGTTGACCCCCACATTCATCAGCTCGCAGGCATCCAGAGCGCTCCGCCCCAGCTCCGGGGCCGCTCCGGCATGGGCTGTTCTCCCCTTAAAATCAAAACGGACCTTATAATAAGCCACTGTCCTGACTGACATGGACATATTTCTGTCCATTGGATGCCAGCAAAATGCCGCGTCTATTCCATCAAAACAGTGTTCCTTTACCATAAACGCTTTGCCAAATCCGGTCTCCTCTGCCGGACATCCGTATAATTCCACGGTTCCCGTCACCCCGGTTCTCTGCAGGTACTCCTTCACCGCGATCGCAGCCCCGGCAGCCCCGGCTCCCAATGCGCTGTGTCCGCATCCGTGACCGTATTTTTTACCCTCAATAGGACACGGCTTCGCACAGCCGGCCTTCTGGCTCAGATCCGGCAGGGCGTCATATTCCGCCAAAATGGCGATGACGGGCTTTCCCGTTCCGAACCGGCCCACAAAAGCAGTTGAAATACCAGCCTGTCCCTCCTCTACCTCAAAACCTTCCTGTCTTAAAACTGCTTTCATCTTTTCCGCGCTCTGTTTTTCCTGATAACCAAATTCTGCATAATCCCATACAGCCCGGTTAATTTCGGAAATAGTATCTGCCTTTTCCATCACAATCTCATGAATCATTTGCTTTTCTTCCATCTTTCCCTCTTCTTCTGTGCATTTATTATAGATAATAGTATCAGATAGCCGGGGGATAAAGGAAATATGTTTCACTTATAGAGATATATAAAGAATTTATATGGCGATATTCTACAATGAGTTTCCTGTTACAGAAAAAACGCTGGCGGAATCTCTCCGCACAGCGCTTTTATCATAAAAAACTGATCCGTTCTTTAAAATATTCCAGATATTCTTTTGCAAAATTACTCAGACCGCGGTCGGTGGAATAGAGATACCCCAGCTCCAGCTGACGGCTGTCAAAGGGAATACTGACCACGTGATGAAGGCGGTTATACTCCTCCGAATGAGGGAGCACAATACTGAAGGCCTGAGAATTGGAGACCAGGGATACCCGTGATGAAGTGGACTGGACGCAGATCAACCGGTTCGGGTTGACAATGTCCTGCCAGGGCATCCAGTTAGCATCTCTCTCATAGAGATCCGAAAACGCCACATAGGGATAATTTTTCAGTTCTTCAATCTTAAATTCCGGTTTTTGAAGCAGCGGATGATCTTCAGCCAGCTGGACATAGAAACAGGCATCCTTCAGTTTCACAAATTTTACGTGAAGATCAGAGCAGAGTCTTGCAAAACCGGACGATCCTGTGTCCAGATAAATCACCAGGTCACAAAGATTTCTGTAGAGTGCCTCAACCTGCTTCTCACCGTCACCGATGTAACAGGAAAAGTGGAGGTGTGCCATCTCCTGATACTCTGTACATAAATCCCAGAATGCTTCAAAGGCAGGCACATAGCGGGGATAGACGAGACGGAACAGGCAGTCTTCTTCCTCACTTATTCCACTGGTGATCTCCTGAATGTCCGCCATGATGGAGGCGGCCTTCTTCGCCAGCTTCATACCGCTGGCCGTCAGCTGCATCCCCATGGGCGTGCGCTCAAATATGGTAATTCCCAGTTCATTTTCCAGGTTCTTGATGGCATTGCTTAAGTTTGGCTGAGAAAGGAAAAGCGTTTTAGCAGCTTTCGATACAGAGCCGGTCCTGCTGATTTCCATTACATACTGGAGTTGCTGAATGGTCATGAGATACCTCCTGTTATTTTAACTCAATCCTTACTGTTTTGATCTCAAATGCCCTGAAGTCCAGAATCACAGCCCCGTCCGTCACACAGACTTCCTCTTCCTTATTTTCCAGCATGTCGCACAGCCATGCCGCTTTCACAGGGAGATTGATCTTTACAACGGTGGAACCTATCCGCTTCTTACACTCATACAGGCGGAAAATCAGATCTCCGCTTCCGTCTTCGGCCAGCTTCACCGCCTCAATGACTATGTGGTCGGATCCGGTGTCTGCCAGCGAGAAGGTATCTGTGATTCCGTTGATTACAAGGGGCGGCACATTGATCTCATACCCCTGTTTCACCACATCGCTCTCCTGGAAGCTTCCGTTCCACGCCGCCGCGCCATACGTAAAGGTATGAATCCGGTTATCCGCCTGCATATCGGGGCAGGCGCCGGCGCGCAGAAGCGTCAGCTCCAATGCCCCGTCTTCCATGCTGATTCCGTACTTGCAGTCATTCAGGACAGCAAAGCCATTGCCGCCGTCACATACGGCGCTGTACCGGTGGTTGCATACCTCAAACCGCTCTTTCTCATATGCCCTGGACCGGTGCATGGGACGTTCCACATAGCCGAACTGCATCTCATTGATCCCGTACTCACCATATAAAATGGTGGGGAAGCTGACCTTTAACAGTCTGTGAAGCTCGTGCCAGTCGATCTCTGTCCTGAATTCTACTCTGCTCTCTCCCACTGCCAGCGTGATGTCCTGGCAAAAGGAAGAACTGCCGATCTTTCCCGTCGCTCTCAGCGCTGCCCTGGCGCCTGCGGCGCAGATAATCTCCACCTTTACATCGAAGGCACCTTCGATCTCCTGCTCTCTGTAATTAGAATCAATATCCCAGGCATCAAACTTTCTCGGCACATCCTTAAACAGGCGGAAATGATTCATCGGTGTTTCGGCAAATTCTCTTCCGTTCTCCTTCAGTACATAGGAGGTGATCTCGGCGTTGGAGGCAACCGTCACCCGAAGCCTGTCATTCTCCATCACGAAACCGTCTCCTTCCGCTTTAACTACAGCAGGAGGCAGAGTCAATCCTGTCTCTTTCACAGCCTCGGGCGCAGTCTCCCCGTCTCCGCACGGAACCACGGTAACCGCTCCCAGCGGCGGAACCATAATTCTGGCGGTAACCGTTTTACCATCGGTATACACAGGAACTGTCTCCCCGTCCAGAGTCCTTGCCCCCGTTCCGTAATTCTCCGGAACATCGATCAGGCAGACGCGCGGGAAAGAAAGCGAGTTGAATACAGTCAATCCCTCGCCCTCTTGTATCAGGCTTGTGACTGCGTCTCTGCAGAATTTCCCGGCCTCTTCACAGACGCGGCCAAGGGAACTTTCTGCCTCCTCATATACCCGGTGGATACTGGAACCGGGAAGAATATCATGGAACTGGTTCAGCAGCGTTTCCTTCCACAGGCGCTCCGTCTCCTCTGCAGGATACCGGTATCCGCTGCCTGCGGCGTTCTCTCCATCGGGAACCATACCGCTGCCCGCAGGCATGGATGCGGCGGCGGAAGCCCACAGTTCTAAATCTCTCATGGCAAATTCCGCCCTCCGGTTCCATTTCTTGACCGCGGCCTGTGAGGTATAGGTGCCGCGGTGAGCCGTAAAATACAGTTCTCCCACATACGTATTGGATGGACCGCCCCGGCTCTCCATGCGCTCAAAGTAGTCGACCGGGTTCTCCATTTCAATGCGTACGCCGCCCTCTAAATTCTTCTGACGTTCTATAAACTCAATGTGATCTCTCGTCGGGCCTCCGCCTCCGTCTCCATACCCAAATGGAATCAGAAATGTATCCAGACTGCGCTTCTGAACACGATTTTTCCACACTGTGTTCATCTCTTCCGGGGACGTATAATACGTATAATTGGTAGGAAGGAACGCATCGATCTCACTGCCGTCCATCCCTCTCCAGGTAAAATAATGGTAGGGGAACTGTTCTCCCTCGTTGTAGGACCAGAAAATCTTCTGGGTAACCAGATAATCGACACCGCATTTTTTCAGGATCTGAGGAAGCGCTGCGGTGTAGCCAAAGGTATCCGGCAGCCAGAGCATCCTGCTGTCCACCGCAAACATTTTCTTATAATATGCCTTGCCGTACAGCAGCTGGCGGATCAGCGCCTCACCACCCGCCATGTTTGTATCCGGCTCCACCCACATGGCCCCTTCGGCAATCCATTGGCCCTTTTTAACTGCCTTTCTGATTTCCTCAAACAGCTCCGGATAGTATTGCCGGCACATCTCATAGCAGGCCGGCTGGCTCTGGATAAATTTATAATCTTGATACTCCTCCATCAGACGTAGCTGCGCCGCAAATGTCCTGGCAGTCTTCCGGTACGTCTCCGCCATAGGCCACAGCCAGGCCAGATCCAGATGGGCGTTTCCAATCGCGGAAAATACCGGGGTCGTTGAACCGTTCACCGCGGAAAGCACAGGCTCCAGCGCAGCGCGGGCCTTCCGGTAATCTCTGCTCCTGGCCTCTTTCTCCTGCTCAAAGTCCACAATCAGCGTGAACTGCTCCAGCGCTTCGGCGACTCTGGCTGCACGCAGGGAATCTTCATCCAGGATCTTAAGCAGGCTGGAGAGTGTCTCCACATCCATAAAAAGCTGGTATGCATCTTCATCCCAGATTCCATAGGTCCCTTCCCTCAGCGTCCTTCTCGCCCCTTCGGTCAGTTCATCCCTGTAAAGACCGGGAAGAACGGGACCGGTGGCACAGCCGCTGTCCTGGGCTTCCGCATAGAAATGGCCGGCGTACGTCTCCATGCAGATATCGAATACCTCTCCCGGCTTCGCCTCCCGGGTCAGCGTATTATCCACCAGGAAATGATGGGGCTGCTTCACCCAGTCCGCCCGGTATGTTCCAAACGCGGCTCCATTCACAAACACCGTGGATTCTCCGCCCGGACATAAGTCCAGTACAACTCTCTTTCCCGCGGTTTCTTCCGGCAGTGAAAGTGTGGTGCGAAACCACGCATATTCGTAAGTCTTCCCCCATGTATATCCCGGTTCCACTCTCTCGTACGTTCCTGCGCCGGCTTCCTCGTAACTCAGCTGCTCCATGGTCTTGAATACTTCCCAGTTAAGGGTGCCCACCGGAGTATAAAAATCTTCTTTCAGGGTCCTGATCCAATGATTGATTCTGTCTCTGTATTCCGAATGCATAATCCCCATTTATTTATCCTCGTCTGCTTATATTCGTTTTATTTCTGCTTATTTATTTCTTCTCTCTTTGCTTCTGCCTGTTTTACTTCTGCCCGTTCACCCGTCCCTGTTTCCCTGTTCCTTGTATATCATATTCTCTCCGGCTTTCTGACTGTCTCTCCCGCTGCAATCGCCGTATCGATGACGACCTGCCTGATCCCTGTATTGCCCCGTATCTGTTCTACAAGTATCTCAGCCGCACAGACAGACATTCTTCCCTTGTAGGAACTGACGGAAGTCAGGCCGAGCGGCAGCTTTAAGCGCGACTCAATATGGTCGAACCCTATGATCGAGCAGTCTTTCGGCACCATTTTCCCGCGTTTTAACAGGCAGCACCATGCCTCCCAGGCCAGCATATCACTGAACGCAAAAATGGCAGTGTACTCCTGTCCCTCCTTCTCCAGTGCCGTTAAGACGGCCTCGCAGCCATCGGAAACCACCGGAACCTGACAGATCAGCCGCTCGTTCACAGGCAGGCCAGCCTCCCGAAACGCTCTGCAGTAGCCCTCCAGACGCTCTCTGGCACTGGATATATAAGTGGCTCCATGAAGGAGCAGAATATCCCTGTGGCCTGCGGCCAGCAATTCCTTCGTCGCCTGGAAGCCGCCCAGCTCATCATTGCAGACCACATAGCTGTAAGCCTCGTCCCTGCGCCCGATCAGCACAAATGGCACTCCAGACTCTTTTAAATAAATTAAATTGTCCGGTGTTTTCTGAGCCGGGCAGATGATAATGCCATCTACATTTTTATTGAGAGCCGACTGAATCGCCGCCAGCTCCAGCTCCTCATTTTCATTTGTATTAAACAGAATGGAGGTATACCCGGCCTTCCACGCATAGCCTTCGATTTCCTTCATCATGATTGAAAAATGAGGGTTGGAAATGTCTCCTAAAATAACGGCTATGGTATTCGTATAGCCCAGGCGCAGGGAGGCCGCCAGCGTATTGCTCACATGCCCCATCTCCCGCGCGGTTCTCTGGATCATCTCTCTCGTTTCAACGGCGATATCATCTTTGTCCCTCAAGGCCCTTGAAACCGTATTAACGCTGTAACCGGTCTTCGCTGCAATATCCTTTAACGTGACGGCCGGCCTTCTCTTCTTCATCTGTCTTCTCCGCCCTGTTTTAACCCCTGGCTCTTAAAGCGGTATACCGTCTTCGTGACACAAGGTTCATTGGCGTTTATGATGGGGGACTCAAACGCCGGTTCATTGGCTGCATTGGGGAAATACTGGGTCTCAAGACAGAATCCGCATCGTTTGCCGTACTTTACCCCGTCCTTTCCGGGCTCCTCGTTCAGGAAATTACCCGCATACAGCTGGACACCAGGTCTGTCCGTCTCTACTTCCATGGAAATCCCGCTCTCCGGACTCGTGACAACAGCAGCTCTGCTCAGACCCATGCGGCTGCCTGAACCAGCACTCTGGCTGATAACAAAATTATGATCATATCCCCCGGTAAACTGAAGCTGTTCATAATCAGCATCAATCTCGGCTCCGATTGCTTTTCCCTGTCGGAAATCCATGGGTGTGCCTGTCACATCCGCCGTCTCGCCCGTAGGAATCGAAGCAGAATCCCTGACCGGCGTATAGAAATCTGCCATCAGCGTCAGGACATGGTTCAAAATCGTACCGCTGTCATGGCCATTCAAATTAAAATAGCTGTGATTCGTCGGATTAAAGACAGTCTCTGCATCCGATACGCCTTTATAGGTAATGCAGATCTCATTGTCCTCTGTCAGCGCGTATGTAACGGACAGTTCCAGATTTCCTGGAAATCCCTGGTCACCGTCCGGGCTTTCCAGAACAAACGTAACTTCATTCCTGCCTTCTGCCGGCTCTTTCACGTTCCATAAACGGATCTGATATCCATCAGGGCCGCTGTGAAGATTGTTCTTCCCCTCATTAGGCGTCATGCAAAAGACTTTCCCCTCCAGGGTGACCGCGGCGCCTTCCAGCCGGTTACCATTTCTCCCTATCGTTGATCCGAAATAGGTACTTGTATTCTTCCGGTACTCATTGGCACTTCCATATCCCAATACCACGTCGCGCGGCTGGCCCTCCTGATCCGGTACAATCACTCTGGTCAAAACGGCTCCCAGATCCGACACGGTGATTTCCATGCCGTTTCTGTTCTTCAGTGTAAAAAGGCTGACCTCTTTTTCTCCATCTACTACTCCAAATACGGTTCTGTTCATGATGCTCTTCCTTTCCATTAACGTTAATGTCAGTATAGCTTTTTTTATACGGTGCGTCAAGTAAAAAGCGATACCATAGAAGAGAACTTCTGTATATCCCTCCTCTGGCAGACTGGAATCATACGCCTTCTCTTCAATCTGCCTGATTGCCATATCACAGGTACTTTCCATGTTTTTATAAGTTGGTAATACCTTAAGTTCCATAATAACTGGTGTTTTTGACACGTTGCTGCTGCATACTAAAATATCCAGTCGGCCAGTTACACTCTCCCGGTTCGATTTTACGAGATAATCTCTTAAATTATTTAGAACCCCAATCATGATTCCGTGACAGCACTTTTCGCCTCAAGATTATAGTCTTGCAACATACGATCAGATTCTTGTTGATTGAAACCAAAGTACTCATCATAAGAGCGGCTTAATATTGTAATAATATCCTGTTCCATGTGGAAACACAAGGACAGAGTCATTATTCCAGCCGAAACAGACAAATTTAATTGCACTGTCCATAAAAAAGGAAAAACCGGTACTCAATCATGAGTCCGGCTTATTTCCTCCTTCCAACAGCATACCAGTTTCTGTTATCAGGGCAAAAAATTATTTCCGTCATTAAATCGGAGGCTTCACCTCTCTGTCGCACCATAACAGACCACCGTGTGCCAGTTGGTCTTCCTCCACCTCCAGCATAATGAGTGAAATACGCTCCTGTGATATTCCAAGCGCTTCAGACGCTGCTTCTGTTACCCCTTTAGCAAGTCGTCGTTTTTGCTCTGCTGTTCGCCCCTTAAGCATTTGAATCTGAATCCGCGGCATTATTACGCCTCCTGTTTCTGCTCCATCATTTCTTTAACCCATGCAGGTGTTAAATCCGGCAAAACAGAACCTTCTGTCCTGTATTTCCTGTACTCACTGATAGCAGCTACCCGTTTTTCCTCGTAAGCAACTTTTACTTCTGCTGCCTCTAATACTTCTTTTATTTTTTCTCTCGGTACAACCACCACTCCGTCATAATCTCCAACAATTAAATCTCCCGGATTTACTAGGACAGAGCCACATTCGACTGGAATATTCAATCCTCCTGGTCCCTTTTTTGCCGGACTCGCCGGCTTATAACCTCTGCTGAACATCGGCATTCCGATTTCATCAAGACCTGTCTTGTCACGTATATATCCGTCCACGATAATTCCCGACACACCGATTGCCTCCGCCGCGCCGCCCATCAGATCACCCATATATGCTCTCTCTTCAAAGGCCTTCCCACTCACAACAATTACATATCCGGGCCTGCAGTTATAAATTGCAACATGTAACGGCAGATTGTCACCATCTTTTGTTTCCACGGTACAAGCGGTTCCCACAACACTCATCTTATCTGAAACCGGTTTAATCTGTCCGCTCATACAGCGGCCTGCGAGAAGTCCAAGTTTGCTTAAGCCATCGCAAATATTTGCAGAACTAAGCTTAGATGCGCGTTCAATAAGATCTTCAGAAATTAATTCCGGCAATTCATAATAATTTTCCATAATTAATATACCCCCTCAGTTTTTATATTCTTTTGATTTGTTTTTAAAACCGTAACTATTACGATAACGGCAAGCGCCAAACCTGCCAGGTTAATCCATAACGGATTTGAAATAATCATACACACTCCCGCAACCAGCAAAAGCAGTCTTGTTCCTACATTCAAATTATGTATTAGCCATCCCGACACCGCCACTGACAAAATCATGCAGCCTATGACTGCGGTTACTACTGCAATTACAATCATTACCGGGGTTCCCATCAAAAGCAGACTATTATCAAAGGCAAAGATAAATGGAATAATAAATCCGGTTAGAGCAAGTTTCAGTGCATCCCAGCCAGTTTCCCATACCCCCGCACCTGATATCCCGGAGGCAGCAAATACCGACAGTGCGACAGGAGGTGTAATTGTAGAAATCGCGCCGAAATACAGCAAGAATAAATGTGCCGCCATTTTACTCACTCCAAGGTTCAGTAATACCGGAGCGACCAATACCGCCAATACCATATATGCCGCTGATGTCGGGAGTCCCATGCCAAGCAGAAGACTGGCCACCATGGAAAGCAATAGTGCAAACAATAAATTTCCTCCGGATATCATTTCGATCAAACTGCTGATCTTAAGTCCAAAACCGGTAAGACTCATAGATCCCATGATAATGCCTGCCAATATACATGCAGCAGCTACCGGGGCGATACTTTTTACCGAATTTTCGCAGGCCCTTAATATATTTCCAACAGTCATATTCCTGCGATTTTTCATAAAACCAACAATTAATGTTACGATAATACTGTAAAACGCAGATAATTGAACACTCATGCCTGAAATGATAAGTGCCACCAGTACCAGCAGAGGAACCATAAACAACCAGCCTTCTTTCAATACTTCACGCGGTTTTTTGATATCCTCCGGATTACCGGCCGCTATATTATCTTTGCGGGCAATCAGATATACTGACACTGACAATGTCATATAATAAAGAATTGCCGGAACCAACGCCGCCAATGCAATCTTAGCATAGTTGATCCCTGTCATCTCAGCCATCAGAAATGCCACGGCCCCCATAACCGGCGGCATAATCTGACCGCCAGACGATGCAACTGCCTCTATCGCACCCGCGGTACTCGGGCGAATACCAATTTTCTTCATCAGCGGGATGGTAAAGGTACCTGTCGTTACTACATTTGCGGCCCCTGAACCATTAATAGTTCCCATCAGCATACTGGAATAAATCGCGGCCTGTGCCGGACCACCTCTCGCCTTCCCCACAAACGCAAATGCCAGATCCACGAAAAATGCGCCGGCTCCCGTAAGTTCCAGAATGCTCCCGAATAAAATGAACAGGAATATATACTTCGCACTCACGTACAGGGTCTGTCCAAAGATTCCATCACTGGATGTATAGATAAAAATCGCAATTCGGTTCACTGTAAACCTGGTTGTCTTCATCAGTCCCGGTACCATATTTCCAAAATAGCAGTACAGAAGAAACGCAACTCCGATCAAGGGAAGAATCTTCCCTACAGCCCGCCGTCCGACTTCCAGCACAAGCAGTACAGCTATCACCGCTACAATAATATCCTCTGTGGTATAAAGTCCTGCCTGTGTGACAAGACGCGCCTGCATGGCAACCTGATGGTAACAGGCATAGATCGTCAGTATAATAATAACGGCATCGTACACTGGTCCGATATACTTAAGTTTTGTGGGCTTTCTAAGCACAATATAACTCCCAATAAAACCCCAGTGCACCGCCGCCAGGACGTAGGAGGTCCAGGTTCCATAAGAGGCAGAAAACATATGAAACAGGCAAAGTATTACAGACATGCCAAGTGCGATCATATCTACCATCTTCTGATATTTTAATTTTTCTGTCATAAACAATTCCTTTCGCAAGTTCAATCTCTAGTCAATCAATCCCAACTCCCTGTAGTAACGCGCCGCACCAGGATGCAGTTTGGCCGCAGCAGAGGCTGCCGTCTCCGCATTGATTTCCTGACATGCCACATGTGCGTCTACATAATCAGGCTGTCCCTCCAAAGCCCCTTTCACAAATTGATAGACCGCCTCTTCAGGAACATCTCCGGATGCAATGATTTCCGTATATATTTTCAGTGTATTCACGGAATTCATATTTGGATATGCCCCTTCTTTTGTAGCCGCAGCGGTATAGTATGGATACTTCTCTACTACCTGCTTAAGGATCTCCTCTCCTGCATCAACAAACTTTAAATCAGAGGTAGCAGAAGCGCTTGTAAGACCCGATGCCGGTGCCGAGGCGACAAAAAATGTAGCATCAATCACACCATCAGTCAGTTTCTCAAGTCCCTCGTCAATTGAGTAGTAAACCGCTTTGATATCCGAATCAGGATTGATACCGTAAGCTTCTAAAATTGCTATAGACATAGCAGGAATCGTACTGCTTGGCGGTCCAAGACAAACTGTCTTGCCCCTTAAATCCTCATACGTCTCGATACCTGAATTTGCCGTTGTAATCATATGTCCCTGGCTCTCATACAGACGCATAACGCCTTTTACATTGCCTGGTTCTGCATAGATTTCATAAAAACCACTGCCGCCTCCATGCGATGACCAGTAGGCAGCATCTGCATTTGTCATGCCAAGATCCATCTCTCCTGACATACAAAGGTTTACATTCTCCACTCCTCCATTTGTAGTCTGTGCCACAACCGTTAAGTCTGGATTCTTTGTATTGACCTCATTAGCAATTGCAGCTCCGACAACATAATAAGTACCGGTACTGGCCGCGGTTCCCAGTGTCAGGTCATAATGTGTTCCTCCGCTTGAAGCACCTTCGGCCGCCGTACTGCCGGAATTCCCCGTTGTACTGTTTACATCTGTCGGGCTGCATGCCGCAGTCATGAAAACAGCTGCCAACAAAAGCATTGCCAAACCTGTATTTTTTCTCTTCATTTGAAACCCCCTGTTTTTTCTGTGATAAATATTGCGAGTGATGTCAGCTATGCTTTTCCCAGCAGTATCCGCTGATTATGACTTGTCATTTTCTTAATATCCCCTTCTGAAATACCCCGATCATACAGGCTTGTCACAAACTGTTCCAGACCTTCATCCGGATATATTCCTGTTTTCTGTCCTAAATCCGTAGAGAGAATAATATGGCTGGCTCCAATGGCACGTATCTGTTCCAACACTACTTCAAAGTCTACTTTTCCAGAATTGTATGTAACAAAACAATGTTCCATATAAGCACCGCAGCGCAGCAGTTCTAATTGTTCTTCCACCGTATAAAATGTGGTTGGGAAGTCCACATGTGTAATAATAATATGCTCTACCCGGTGTTCTTTCGCCGCCTTTACAAGCGCAAATGTCTCCTCATGTGAAAGATGCGACGTTGCCAGGATCATCTGATGTCCTGCAATCACCTCCAGAACCTGATGCGTTGCTTCTGTCAGCCTCCCGTCTTCACCGACCACGCGGATAACCGGATTGTCAATTCCCTCTTCACGCATCTGCAAAACCACCTGTGCCCAGTACGGAAGTTTTTTATCCGGATTCCGATCTCCTCCAAGTGTAAGATTTTGCTCATGTGCTGAATCACTGGTTGGAAACCAGACAAGCTTCGTACCAGCGCGTGCTGCCATCTCCACAGCTGCAGGATTGATTCCCCCTACCGATCCATTGAGTGTAATTGTCCCCACCGCATCGCATTCAGGATAAAGCTTCCTGGTCATTGCAGCGCGTTCTCCCGTACAAAAGTAATGAGACTTCATTGCAAATCCAGCCATCCCACTGTCCATTACCCGCTGTGCCATCTCGAAATCGTCAAGTCTTCTTGGCAGCACATCCGGGGCCGTATGCACATGAAGATCATATGCCCCTTGAATTAATTCTCTCATACTCTTCTCCTTGTTATGAGCACTTAGCGGCTGTCTTTTAGCCGCTTACGTGCGATACATGTCACTGGCACTTAGTGAGGTCTTTCACGAGCTTAGTGCAGTGACTTTGTTTCCGTTATAATAAAGTCTCCCATTCACAGGAGGCTTTACGAATCTCCATACAGCAGTTCGGGCGCATCGAAACCACCCGGAAACCGCTCGCACGCATATCTCCGATTTTAATAAATGTAGCAAGCACCGAACTGGCACCACCCAAGCCGATCGGTCCAATCCCCTTTCCATTGACTGCATCCGTGATACGTTTCTCCATCTCACTCTGCACGTCATAACATCCATCCTTCATTGCCTCAAGAGAAAGCGAAGAGGCTTCCACCGCAGTACGCCCAAGGCCAAATGACAGCGTACACGGCTGGCAGCCAAGCGCTGCTACCTGTGGAACCGCCCATTCTATCATCTCCTCAACAACATGATCCAGAGAATGCATGTGAAATAAAGCCTGTGTTCTGCTCCTGATCTCTGGTCCTCCTCCAAGCATCAGGATAGTGAGACGAATTCTACTTCCCGCCATACGGCGGATTTGTGTAGGAGCGGGTTTTAACATCCCAGGCTCGTCATATAGGCCTTTGCACTGTGAAATACGCTCTAATTCGTCTCCGCGTACTCCCATCGGACGCGCCGGCAGGTCATTTAATCCCTTTCTGATCCCATCTTCCATTGCCGCCAAAAATCCAGCCGGAAGGACGGCCTCATCTCCAATTTCCAGAAACGGGTGCGGCGTCCCTGTATCATCGCACAATGCACAATGTTTTTTATCTGCAACAGCTGCATTTTTTATAAAATTTTCCATTGCCCATTTTGCGTGTGGAATCTCTTCCTCTGCACATGCCTGTTTCCAGCAGGCAACCTGATCGTCTCTCCAGTGAGAGCTTGCATCTACAACCGTCTGAGCGACATCTTCTGTCACTTTATTTAAAAACACCATATGTCCCCCCTAATTCGAAAAAACACTTTCACCGTCAGCCACTGCAACAATTGCCGGAAAATCTTTTACCGTAATCTCATAGAATGCTTCCATCCCAAATTCCGGATGCAGTACCGCGCGGCACTCACTCATCGAAGCCGTCAGTAATGCCGATACCGGCGGAGTAATCAAAAAATACGCCCCATTCTTTTTTAATCCCTCAATGGTCTCGGGAAGGAGCCTGCCTTTTCCAAGATGGAACATAGCTCCTTTTTCTGATAAAGGTATCATTGATCCCTCAATTTCCGGCTTACTCGTAGTAGTTGGAGCTATGCCGGCGCAGCTTACCGCAGTATGAAAAATCACAGCCCCGTCCAGTTCAATACCATGCTCCGATAACTCCCCCTTCTTTGCCAGCTCCACGACATACGGGAGTACCGCATCACGGCCGCAATATATTTTTCCGCTCATCTCAATCAGATCACCAGCTTTGAGCCTGCATTCTTTGTCTCTAAACGGAACATTAATCTTTATCAAATCTCTCACTTCTCCTTTTTAACACGTTTACCGGTATGTGTTACAGCTTCCAGCCCTCCAATACCTTTTTCCAATCACGGGCAACACCGGATTCAAAGTTATCCTTCACATGATGATCGGCCAGCCACTGCAGCTTTGTCCGAGTAGCTTCGGCCATTGTATACGGCAGCATCTCACTCTGTAAGAAATCAACAACATTCTTCAGTTCATGTTCACGCCGTTCCGCATGAATGATCGCTCCCGAGACATATCCATTGATAATTCCAATAAAGTCTGGTCCAAAAGTATCCACAAACGAGTCTACAATCGTCTGCTCCACGCCGAACCGCTGTGCCGCCTGCAGAGATTCAATCAGCAGGCAGCTAAGTCCTTTTGCTGTAATACTGCGTATGAACTTAATACTCGTCGCAGTCCCTGCCTCCCCTTCCACAACTTCCAGGCACATATGGTATGGCTCCATTTTATCCCGAAAGGCTTTCGCTCCATCGCCGCTCAACAACATCGGCACCTGATGCTTACTCTTTAGCAATGCCCCCATCATCGCTCCGTCAATAAGCAGGCCTCCCCTGGCCTTCACCATCTCACTGATCTTTTTCTTTTCTATTGGTGTCGCTGTAGACACATCCAGAAAAAGCTGTCCTTCTTTGATTCCCGCCGCTGCGTCTTCAGCAGCGGCTACCGCATAGTTGGAAGGAACCGCCGAAATCACCACATCCGCTTTCTGGCATACCTCTGCAGCACTCTCCACTTTTTCTCCCTGACAGGCTGCTACTCTCTCCTTCATGATTTCACTCATACGTTCATCATCCTGCATGGCATCATAGCACACTATTCTGTCGATACCTTCTCCGCGCAGACCCAGCGCGATTGACGATGCCGCTTCGCCAAAACCGATAAAACCGACTATCATAATCTTCTCCTTCTCATTCTCTTGTTATCAACAAAAATTTTTATTGTATTTCCATTATAATTCGTTTAAAATTAAAAGAAAATATTGTTTTTTTTGTCAAAGTCACAATAAAAAACTTGTCTTTATGCAAGGAGAACCTAATTATGAATATGACCGATATTCAATGCTTTATCAAGGTGACGGAACTAATGAGCTTTACAAAGGCAGCTGAAGCTCTTTATACATCTCAGCAGGCAGTAAGTCTTCACATCAAGCATCTCGAAAGTACCTATAAGGTACAACTGTTTGAACGTAAACCATCTCTGAAGCTGACGCCCTCCGGTCAGATGCTTTTAGAGGCAGCACGAGATATTATCGACCGGGAAAATCAGCTGCTGAACCAGTTTATTACCATGCAGGACGAATTTGTCGGCGAAATTACCATTGGACTGCCGCCAAACAGGTCGACAGCATTTGTCTGCGAATTTACTCCGCATTTTTCCAGCGAATATCCGAACATGACCATACATCTGGTTGAAAAAACATCTCCTGATTTATCTGCGGCCGTTAAAAATAATGAGATTGACCTTGCACTCCCACTCGTATCAAAATATGAGTATTTTGATTCAGATCTATGTGAAATCGTTCCTTTGGAAACGGAAGACCTATATCTGATTATCTCGGATGGACTGCTACGCAAATATTTCAGCGAGCAGTATCCAGCCTGTAAGACAGCCTTTATGGAGGGTGTGTCTGTAACCGATTTTTCTCATGTTCCAATGTTTTTACATCCTGCCTCCAGCCGCCTGCACGAAGCGATCGTGTCAAAACTCGTCCAGAATGGTACACCGCCGTTTATGCGCATAAAAACATCACTGACCAGCTCTCTTGTATCTCTCTGTGCGGAAGGATACGGTATATTTTTCAGTACCCCCATGCTTTTAAAACACTTATACGATACTCAGCCAAAATGTTTTGAATCACTGCATGTGTTTCCTGTCATGGAATTTCAGGGAACCAGAAAGACTCTCCTGCTTTATCACAAAAATAAGTATCTGAGCAAACCATTATCCAGCAGTATTCATATTATTCAACAGATATACAAAGAGCATAAATGTGTGATGGACAGAATTCAGGCGGAAAGATAAAAAGCAGTTTTCTGTATTCCGGTATCATAACTATACCATACAGAAGACCGCTTTTTTTCGTTTTGCCGGGATATCCATTTTTTACCATTCATTATCAATTAATCAGAAAATGCGCGTCTGTTCCAACATTTGGATATGAAAGAAATTTTCTCACAGTGAAATTCAAAATGAACGTTTAGAACTATCTGGAATAGATAGGATAATTTACAAAGGCGGCAGAACCAATTATATGAATATGGTACTGCCGCCTTTGTAAATTATGATATTGCTTCAATTTATTAAATCTATCTCCCCACTCTCACCCTCACAACATTCCAGGAATACGCTGAGAACTTAATCGTAAGGCAGTCTCCCTCCATCTCATAGGCACTGGAGGACTGCGGAATCACTCGATCCGGCTGGTCCGCCGTATTATACTGCTTTAAATCGTATCCCGCCATGGTGATGAACTCTTCCACACAGCATCCTGGATAATCCCGCAGACAGCAGGTAACTTCCAGATCCTCCTCGCCGCGATTCATGGCAAATATGGTTACATACGCTCCGTCCTCGCTCTCCACTGCGATGCTCTCGAGAGCCGGCACATCAGTGTACTCGTTACAGTCGTACTTAGGAGCATCCACCAGCACATTTAAGGCTGTTCCTCTGCCATAGAGAGAAGCGTGAAGGTAGGGGTAGTAGATGGTCTGTTTCCAGATCCTGCCGCCGTTTTCCGTCATGATCGGCGCGATGACATTGACCAGCTGAGCCATACAGGCGACCTTTACCCTGTCGGCGTGCTTTAAGAGCGTGATCATCATGCCGCCCACCAAAAGGGCATCCTCGAAGTTATACTGATCCTCATTGTACGCCGGTTTTTCTTTCCATTTCTCCGCTTTGGCATTGTCCGCAAATGCGTGATACCAGACATTCCACTCGTCAAAGGAGATGTTCAGAACCTTTTTGGAGCGTTTCTTCGCCTGTATGTAATCGCAGACAGAGACGATGTGGTTGATAAAACGGTCCATATCCATGGTATTGGCCAGGAAACTGGGCGTATCATTCTTCTCATTTCCGTAGTACTGGTGCATGGACACGTAATCTACAAAGTCATAGGTATGATCCAGCACCGCAGCCTCCCATTCGTAGCACGTGTTCATACCAGAATTGGAGCTGCCGCAGGCCACCAGTTCGATCGACGGGTCCACCCATTTCATGACCTTGGCCGTCTCGCAGGCCGCGCGTCCGTACTCTTCTGCCGTTTTGTGGCCGATCTGCCACGGGCCGTCCATTTCATTCCCCAGATTCCAGAGTTTTACACCATGAGGATCACAATAACCGTTTTTGATTCGCAGATCGCTCCAGTAGGTGCCTCCCGGAAAATTACAGTATTCTACCAGATTACGTGCGGCATCCGCGCCTCTCGTTCCTAAGTTCACCGCCATCATCACATCCGTATGCGCACGGCGGCTCCACTCGCAGAATTCATCCGTCCCCACCTGGTTGTCCTCGATGGCAAACCATGCCAGTTCCGTTCTCCTCGGCCGCAGCTCTTTCGGTCCGATTCCGTCCTCCCAGTTGTAGCCGGAGACAAAATTGCCGCCCGGATACCGCACAATGGGAACCTTTAGTTCCTTTGTGAGCGCGATCACATCCTTTCGAAATCCCATATCATCCGCCAGCGGATGGCCCGGATCATAGATTCCCCCATAGACCGCTCTGCCAATGTGCTCGATGAAATTACCGTAGATCCGGTTGTCGATCGGGCCGATTTTATAATCTTTGTCAATCTTAATTACCGCTTTTTTCATGCTTTAAGCCTCCTGTTTAATCTTCCTCTTCTCTATCAGCATCGGCATATATATGCCTCCCTGAACGCTTCTTCCTATAAAATGACAGTATCTCCCGCTCTCCGCATCATACCAGTCAGAAAACGGTACCCGGTCTTCTGTGGACCTTGCATACTCCGCTACCGGAGCCATCAGACGGTATAATGCGTCTCGATCGGGTGCAAATGCGGCACACCAGAGAATCCAGTCGCTTTTCGTATACGTCTTCCGGCTGTCTAACGGCACGCCGAAGGTGCTGCTCTTCTTTAAATAAAATGCGGTCTCTTTCTCAAATACCTCCGGTTTAAAGAGACCGCTTCCGAAGAAATGATCCCACACCAGATTGTATTTCAGGCTCCAGGACTCTTCACAGTCAAAGGTCAGGCGGTAGTGATCGCCGGCGTCACTGCGCGTCTCCCAACTCTGTGCCATCCTCACGGCTGCCTCATGGTACCGTTTCGCCTCCTCTTCCTTTCCAAGGCAGGCAGAAATTCTGCTGAATGCCTCAATTCCCATAACCGCCTTAGCCGAAAGATTTACGTTGTGAGCCAGATGGCCGGCAAAATCATCGGTACAGAGCTGTTCTCCCGGATCTTCACCGTATGCGAGCAAATACCCGGCCCATGTTTTCAGCACCTCGTAATACGGCGAGGCAAATGCTCCCGAACGTTCCAGTTCACACACTGCCGCCGTTAAAATCATCATATTGCCGGATTCCTCCACCGGCATCTGGTCCCTCACATCATAGACGGACAGTCCCGCGGGATACTCGTAGTAAAATGGGAAAATAGCACCGTTATCGCAGCAAAATTCCCGGTTTTCTCCTTCTTTGCTAAGCCCGTAGACCTGGCCTGCCGCGTACGGATAGCGTCCCACATCATGCGGCGCAAAGTCGTACTCCCACACCGGACAGCCGGCAAAACGGAAGACAGGCCGCAGCATGGCCTTCACATATTCCGGATTAAAGAGCAGGAACATGGGGGCAGATGGATAGCTGATATCGACGGTCCCCGTACACCCGTTGGAATCATTTTCTTTGGAAAGGAAGACGAGATTTCCCTCCTGGTCCGCGATCAGCTTATGGGCTGCCATGACCTGGCGGTAGGAGATGCTGCATAGAAACGCGTAGTCGTCCCCGCCTGTATTCCTGGCCTGTTCCTCCAGACTCCGGTCAAATGCCTGCGCCTTTTCAGTCACCTCTTCCCGATCGCGGAAGCTTTCTCCAATCGCATCGAAAATGGTTTCATACGTTGTCGTCCAATAGGCCTTCTGCCAGGAACCGAAGTAAAAAATCGAGAGCAGATCATCATAGGCGGCGATCACCGTACACGCCATCTGATCGGTACCCAACTCCGCAGATGCCTTCAGCAGGCTGTACTCCGGATCGAAGAAGACTGTGACAGCCTCGTCCTCTGAAGCCAGAATCATGTCGCCCCAGTCTATGGTGATCCGGTCCCCACTGTGGCCTAAAGGCGTCTGGAATGCCTTTCTCATAGTACCGTAATGGAAATGATACGTCTCATTTTCATGGCTTCCGCCAATGATTTTTCCCGGCGTATCGAAGACCAGATCGCCGGTAACAGTAAAATCGATCTTCACGGAGACCTCCTGTTTCCTGCTTACGGTAAAATCAACGTAGGTACACGGTCTGGAGACCAGAACCGGATCCTCAGGCAGAAGCGGTGACAGGAAACGGACGAAAAGCCTCAGCTTCTCATTTTCAAAGGTATATGTGGTCGCAGTCGGTGTAACCTCCAGGCTTGTCTGGGGAATGACCGGATAACCGTCCTCACCGCCCAGGAAACGGAACCGTTCTCCGTCCGCGGTAATATGGCCGTAAAGTCTTTTTTCCTTTCCGCTCCAGTGTGCCGTGTCCGCATCATAAAGACAGTCGGCCGATGACCAGATGGAAAAATAGGGGTCGTGCACCAGCAGGGGCACGCTTGCCATGCGATTGATTCTCATATGATTAAATCTCCTTTATTTGATAATCCTACTCTTTCACTGACCCCAGCGTCAGGCCGGAGACGAAGAATTTCTGCATAAATGGATAGAATATTACGATCGGCAGGGACGCCACGACAATCTTTGCTGCGTTAAACGTTTTAAGCGAGGTAAGCGCTTCAATTTCCGCCGGAGTTAATGAGGAACTCATGACGCTGACCGTCGTATTGGTCAAAGTCTGGATATAGGTCTGCAAAGGCATATTGCTGGGCGTATTCATCAGCAGAAGGCCATCGAAGAAGTTGTTCCAGTGGAACACCACGGAAAATACGGTCACAGTGGCGATCGCCGGTTTGGCTAACGGCACGAAGATACGCATCATCATCTGGAATGGAGTGATTCCGTCCAGCATAGCCGACTCCTTGATCTCCTTGGGAAGATTTCTGAAGAAGTTCATCAGGAGAATGGTGTTGTAAACCGGAAGTGCTCCGGGAATTACCAGCGCCCATATGGTATCCATAAGCCCGGTCGCCTTGATAACGAAGTACCATGGGACGAGACTCGCACCGAACAGCATGGCGAAGATCATGAACCACATATACACTTTTCTGGCCGGGAAATCCGTTTCGTCCTGGGAAAGGGCAAATGCAGTGATAACCGTCAGAACCAGGTTGATCGCACCGCCTAAGACTACCCGCTGTACAGAAATCCACATGGCCTGCATAAACTTGTGATCAGTCATTAAGACCTTGTACGGTGTAAAGGTCAGCTCCACCGGCCAGAGTGTCACCTTCCCCGACAGGGCAGCCGTTTTGCTGCTGAGTGACAGTGCAATGACATGCAAAAGAGGGATTAAACAGCTGAGCCCCAGGATAAGCAGAAGCAGAAAGACACAGAAGTCAAACAACCGGTTCTGCCACGTATTATATTTTTTCATGGTTTATCCCCCCCTAAAAGATCTGATAATTGGCAAATTTCTTTGCCAGCTTATGCGCCGTGACAATCATAATGAAGCTGATCGCCGACTTTAAGAGCCCGATGGCGGTGGCCAGTGAGTACTGGGCGTTGACGAAGCTCAACCGGTATACGTATGTATCGATAATATCTCCGCTCTGGTACACGACCGGACTGTACATGTTATAGATCTGGTCGAAGCCAGCGTTTAAGATATTGGCGATATTTAAGGTAGCTACCATGACAATGGTGACGCGGATGCTGGGCAGCGTAATATGCCATATTTTCGCCAGTCTGCCTGCGCCGTCCACCGAGGCCGCTTCATAGAGTTCCGGGTTGATGCCCATGAGGGCTGCAATGAAGATAATGGCCCCGTAGCCGAACTCCTTCCACACATCTGTGCTGATCACCACGCCCTGAAACAGTTTATTGGATCCGAGGAACATTAACGGTTCTTTTAAGATTCCGAGGCTCATAAGGCCCTGATTTAAGATTCCTCCTGTGTCCAGAAGATTCTTGAATATCGTCGCCAGAATTACCCATGACAGGAAATGCGGCAAAAAACAGATAGTCTGAACCGATTTCTTAAACTTTACGCTGGTAATCTCATTTAAAAGAATGGCGAAGAATATGGACAGCACCATCGTGAGTACCAGTTTCCCCACTGCGATGGTGAACGAGTTCCGGAATATTCTGGCCGTATCGGGCAACAGCAGCATGTGCTTGAAATTGGCAAGCCCCACCCATTTGGACTTTAAAAATCCCATAATCGGCTGATAATTCTGAAATGCCATGATATTTCCGAAAAACGGAATAATCGTATAAATAAACAATATAGCAAAGCCCGGCAGCATCAGCAGATGATATTGGTATGTCTGCCTTATGGTTACGTGTCTCCCTTCCTTTCTTCTTCTCTTCCTTCCTGCTACTTTTCCCATACGAAACTTCCTTCCTTTTTGAACTCCCTGTAATTGGGAATGCCTGCTCTTCCCGATTTTGAAAACCGGAGGTTTTTGACCTCCGGTTTTCCATTCCTCATTTGCTGAGATCTCCTAGTTGGCACCAGCCAGTTCTGACATTTCCTGCGTAATGGTATCACCACCCAGTGCCTTCCACTGGCTGACAAATTTATCAAATTCGTCAATCGTTGTGTTTCCAGTGAGGACTTGTAAATAAAATTCATCTTCCTGCGTCTCTAAGGTTGCCCATAAGGATTCCATAGAAGGAGAATCCGCATAGCTGGCCGCATACTGAAGATTTAGCTTATCCGCCTGACTCTGTACGGTCCAGGCACCATTGGCCCATCCCCAGCCATTCGCAGTAGAAATATTTTTCTCTACAGTCTTTCTGAAGCCGTCTTTCTGAACTGCGGTATATCCGTTGTACCATGTCTTTCCATCGCCGCTTAAATCATCGTAAGCCACTTTTCCGTCAATACAGTCCATCACAGACTGAATCTGTTTTTCCTTGGCATCATAATCACAGTGAAGAACATTGATGGGATAATAGTGCCAGGAGAATGGGGAATCCATACCATTGGGCCGGACATTCTCTGCCTGAGACTGATCTAAATCATACTGATAATTAATCGTCTTTACGACCGCTTCCTTGATATCTTCTGAACAGCCTTTCTTTACTACAATGTAGGTAGTGGTTGGACTCTTCATGGGGACGTTCAGTTTGCCTTCCGCATTTAAAGGAGCTACGTAAGAATTCCATTTTACAGAATCATCCGCACCTTCCAGCATGGATACCACCGGCCACTGGTTCGACCACCATGCGCCAAAGAAAATACCCGCCTGGCCATTGCTGATCATTTCCACACACTGTTCGGAGTCTCTGACTGCAAAAGAAGGATCGATAACCCCCTCTTCCACCAGCGTTCTGATCTCTCCAAGAGCTGTCTTAGCCTCTTCTGTGATGGAACCGTATACCACAGAGCCATCATCCTGTTTGATCCACATCTTCGGATAGGCATCAAATAAGGTAAACAGTCCATTTATATGCCACGTTCCTCCGTTCTTCTGAACCAGTTTTTTATCGGAAGAAAGCCCTACCGCAATTCCATCTGTCACATTGCCACCTGGATTCTTCTCCATAAAGGTTTTTGCAATGTTCACAATGTCGTCCAATGATTTTGGCTCTTCCAGCCCCAATTCTTCCATCCAGTCCCCCCGGATATAAACAAGAGGTACACTGTCCATACCTGGCTGAATATCAGGAATTGCCATCAGTTTTCCGTCAAAGGTCGCAAGACCTTCCGACATACCATTAGTGGAATCAAAACATTTTTTCAATGCATCGGAGCGGTAAGTTGCAAACGCTTCCGTCATATCCTCCACCGCACCGGCATTGACCAGCTGAACCAGCTGAGTGTATGTTACATTCATGACGTCCGGCATGTCTCCCGATGCGATGGCCATAGCGACCTTCGTTGGATATGAGGCGTCATCTACGGAAAAATCATATATGTATTCTGTATTTAATTGATCCTGAAGATATTTTACAATATAGTTGTTATGGGAATCCTCACCGTCCGGATACGTAACATTGGCTGACTCCGCTCTTCCCACATGAATCACAGTTGTCTCCTCATTTACCGGACCGTAAGGATCTACCTCCTCTGTGACAGCGGCCGACTGAACATTCGACTCTTTCGCAGCATCTTTCGTTGTTGATTCAGTCTTGACAGAAGAATCTTCCGGTGCCTTCGTATTTCCTCCACAACCAGCCATACAGCCCCCTGCCATACATGCGGTCACGAGCAGTGATACTAATTTTTTCCTTCTTTTCATGGTAACCTCCATTATAATTAGTTTTCAACCCCTGCTGCTTACGGCGCCTTAAGCAACGATTTATTTCATGTCTTTATTATATCCTCTGGTATTTTCCCTGTATATACAAGGTTTTTCGCATTCCTATCACAAAATTACCCTTTTATGGCCTTCCACTGTTATCCTGCTGGAAAATCTGCTAGAATAAATTTATAGATTTACATGAATGGAAGGAGTGTTAGCCATGTATCAGATTTTAGTCGTCGATGATTCCGTTCTCGATGTTGACTGCATCACATTTCTTATTAATAAATACGAACTGCCTCTTGAGGTTGCCACCGCGGTAAATGGCCAGGAGGCTCTGGGACTCTTTCAGAACCCTGAAAATCATTTTGATATTCTTTTTACGGATATTCGTATGCCATTTCTCGATGGCCTGGGACTGTCCAAAGAGGTGAGAAAGCTTTCACCGAATACAAGAATCGTCATTTTCAGCGGCTTTAATGATTTTGAATATGCCAAAACCGCCATCACCATTGGCGTAGAAGATTATCTGATGAAACCGGTCATTCCTGATGAATTCGTTTCTGTCATGACTCGCGTTATTAACGGAGTAGAGGAGACTAACCGCCAGATCCAGACACGCCGCAGTGAGACCAGACTTTTAAAAAATCATATGCTATGGCTGGCTGTCAATGGAAAAAATGGTACGCCTGCAGACAGTTCTTCATTTTTTAAGGATCGTTATACCGGCCTTATGCTAATCGAATGCAGCAATGAATTTTTCAGTCTGGAAGGCATATCCTTTCAGGAAAAACTGGAAGGCATCCTCACTGTCCCTTTTGACTATCTGAATCTTGATCCAGCCCGAAGCATTCTGTTCTTTAAGGAGGAGGCATTTCTCTTTCCTTGTGCACAGGCTGTATGTTTATGTGCTGAAAAAGAATTCAATCAGAAATGCTGTGTGGCGTTTCAGGATCTCCCTGACAACAGTTCCATAAGCCAGATTTATACACAGCTGGAAAAACGGTTGGAGAATCACTTTTTCTTTCCAGAACAAAACATTTTTCTGCCGGATGGTCCGGATCACCCTTACGCTGCCTCCGGTCATATTTCCATTGATATCGTATCCGATGATCTGCGCCTGAAGGATTATGACTCCCTGATGCATCATTTGGAGGATCTCTTTGAATCTTTAAAGCATGAGAAAACCCACTCCCTGATTTTCGTCAAGTACTGTTTCACCGAGTTGATGAAAGAAATAATCCATTACCTTCCAGACGATCAAAAGCCGGATTTAAACAAAGTGGCAGAAAAAATCTATAGTTCTGCAAACATCGTGGAACTGATGGACATGACCTGCAGTCAGGCCAAAAAACTGCTCAGCCAGACGCAGAAAAATCAGGGAAGCTGTCTGAAATCAGATAAGATCCGGCAGTATATCTATCAGAATTACACCCAGCCATTGTCTCTAAATGATATCTCCAGCCATTTTTACATAAGTCCCAATTATCTTTGCTCCGTATTTAAAAAAGAGACGGGATGTAATCTGATGAAATTTATCAATGAATACCGACTGGAACAGGCCGCAAAACTGCTTTTGGAGACAGAGATGAAAGTCAACAAAATAGCTGAAACCGTGGGATTCTCCAATCCCTCCTACTTTTCCCAGCGTTTCCGCGACTACTATGGAGAAAGTCCGGAAAATTACCGCCAGAAGGAGACTTACTAATGGTAAATACTCTAAAACGAATCAGAAGGGGCTTTCTGGACATGGGGATCCGCAGAAAAGTCCTGATCGTCTTTCTGCTGGTAGGTGCACTTCCGTTCCTGTGCTATATCATCCTTTCCAATCGCTATACCAACCGGATCATCCTGGAAAGAGAGCGGTCCCTGACCGAACTTGCACTGGAGCAGGCAGTCAGTTCTGTAGACAATAAGCTAATCACTTATAATAATCTTTCTAATTTCATGTTTAATAATAATGCTATTATGAAGGTATTAAATACCAGCTATCATGACGATTATTTCCAAATGTACAAGGCTTATTCCGACACCATTGAACCTCTTTTTCTCACCTACTATGCCCTGTATCCGGATCTGGAGGCTATCACAATTTACTCTTCCGGTGATATTCATCCTTATAATAATTATATTTTGGGTCTGGACAGCCTGTATCAGAAGGAATGGTTTCCCCAGGTACATAACCAGTATATTCCTACCTGGGTCTCTGCCGTGGAAGACGGCAAACCATATCTTTACTCCACCAGACTAATTGGAGATATCAGGCAGTACAAGAGTTCAAATTACCTCTCCTTCCGAATTAATTATGATATGTTCTTTGAACCGTTTTTATCTCTCTCGGAGGACAAATACGATGTTGCAGTTACGGCTCAGGATGGAAGTCTGATCTTTTCCACCTCTGATCTTCCCAGGGAGGAACTGACAGCATTTCTAACTGATTTATCTGATACCCGGTACTTAAAACTGACTTCCTCCATACCGGAGACAGGCTGGAATATCTGTTACTATAAGACTTACACCTCCATCCACAGTGCAGTCAATGCGATTACCCGCGGTACTTATGCCTTTGGCTGGATTATCCTTCTGTTCCTCGGAGTCATGGTCTTAATCATCTCAGTTTCTATCGTCACCCCCATCGAAAATCTGACTGAGAAGATCGACGAGGTGCGTACCGGAGATATGAATGATCTGTCGGTTTCCCTGGGTAGTTCACGCCACGATGAGATCGGCACGCTTTTTCAAACATTTTCACGTATGATGGGGGAAATCAATCACTATATTATGGTAAACTTAAAACACGAGCTGGAAAAGAAGAATTATCAACAAAAAATTCTGTATGCACAGATTAATCCACATTTTCTTTATAATTCCTTATCACTTATCAACAGCCGTGCGATTCTGTCCGGGCAGAACGATATCAGCGAAATGGTCATTCTCCTGTCCACGTTTTACCGCACTGCGCTGAATAAAGGAAAAGATATCACTACACTTGAAAATGAACTGATGAATATTCAGGCCTATGTAAAGATTCAGCTCTTCTCCTACAGCGAGTCCATCGAAGTTGTTTACAACATCGAGGAGGCCTTAGCCGGCGTTCCATTTCCCAATTTCATTCTCCAGCCACTGGTGGAAAATGCGCTGGACCATGGCTTAAAGAACAGTCTGAAGAAGGACAAAAAGCTGACTGTCACCGTAAAAAAAGAAGAGTACATGGCAGTAGATTTTATCTCTATTTGGATTGAAGGATAACGGCTGTGGCATGGAAAAGGAAGCTGTAGAACATCTGTTTTCCGTACAGACGAGCGGCTATGGCATGAAAAATGTCAACGACAGGCTGCGACTGCTCTATGGAGACAAGTATACCCTTACGATTACCAGCAAACCAGACAGAGGAACTACAGCATTTGTCAGACTTCCCTGTGATATAGGGCAAAAAAAATGAATCGGTAAGAAATGCGTAAAGAACAGCAGCTATCTGGCAGCTTTCCTCCTAAACAGCCAGCATCAGCTCCATCCGCTGGATAATATGATCCTGATACTCCTTATCCAATTCCACAAAATAGCCGCTCCAGCCCCACACCCGTACAATCAGGTTCTTATAATTTTCAGGATGTTTTTGCGCTTCCAACATAGTGTCCCGGTTCACGGAATTCAATTGAAGCTGATGGCCTCCCAGATCCATAAAAGACTTTACCAGCACCGCGACCTTGGCACAGCTTTCCTCTGTTCGGAACACGGTGTCATGAAGTTCCAGCGTCAGAGGTCCTCCGTTAATTACCCGTTTCAAATCCGGTTTGGTAAAAGACTGGATAATCGACACAGGACCTCTGCATCTGGAAAACAGGCTGGGTGAGTAATTTGCACCAAACCCCTCTCCTTTGCGCCTTCCATCCGGAGTCGCTGGCAGATTCTCGGCATGACGAATATAGTACATGGCAGATCCTGTTCCCGCTCGGTAAATACCGCCTCTGTCATTGCTTCTTCCCTTTAAGGAATCTGCAAAAATGTTCAGCAGCCGGACCGCGATCCCATCTACGTAATCATTATCATTTCCCATCTTGGGAGATTCATAGCGCAGCCGGTTACAAAGCAGCTCGTCGCTCTCAAAATCATTCTTAAGGGCCTTAACCAGACTGAGGGCATCCGTGCTCTTTTCCTCATACACAAATTTTTTCACGGCTGCCATGGAATCTGCCGCTGTGGCGATTCCTGTTCCATGGAACCCGTAATTGTTATATTTACATCCGAGGGACACATCAATTCCTTTTTCACAACAGCCTTCCATCATCAGGGATAAAAACGGCGCTGGATATAGATAGACTCCATTCACTTGTTTACATAATGCTTCAACCTGACTATTAATCTTGTTTCTTACCGCCTCCTCAAACTCTTCATAGGAGCGGCACTGCTCCAGTTTCTCCATGACAGCGTCGGAGACAGCCTTTGTGAAAGAAAGAGCTTCGATATTAGGAATATCCATGGCTGTGCCTGGAATGATAAATTCCCAGCAGGCGGCTACTACATAGCGGTAAGCATCCTTTTTCTTATACCCCAGCTCCATAAGCCCCGGAATCACCACATCGTCATTGGAATACTGCGGGAATCCAAGCCCCTGCTTTGTCAGCTGTGTCCCCAATATATATGTATCCAGCGGAGTCTTTTCGTGCACTCGCAGATTGATTTTAGGATCAATCACCTTCAGCTCCAGGCTGGCTTTTAAACACAATTCCGACAAGAGATTGTAGCTGTCTGTACCATCTTCATTTAATCCTCCGAGCACCAGACTCTGTCCGTTATCCCCCTGCTGCATGCCCGGATATAAATCACTGTCCCGGTTAAAGGTTAAAAAGAATTCTTCCAGCAGTTCCAGCGCGCTCTCCTTCGTATGTATCCCCTTATCCAGATCAGCCTTTAAGTATGGATAAATATACTGATCAAACCGGCCCACTGTGTTGTGGTAGTTCCTCCCGCACCACATGGTAAAATGGATAATCCGAAACATAGAAAGCGCCTCCAGAAAACTCTGCGGTGCGTGTGCAGGAACAGACAGCAGCGTTTTGGCAACCACTTCATTCCCCCTCTGTTCAGCCAATTTCTGATATCTGGATGCAAGGGAAAGTACGTGATCCAGAATATCAATCTGCAGCTGAAGATAATGAGCTTTTTCTCTCTCACCACGCTGGAAAAATTCTTCCCTAAGAGCTTCCAGCTCCGTCTTCTTTGCATAAAATCCCTGATTCAGCAGTTTCGTATAGTCGACACTGATATTGCACACATCACCCTTCTCATGGATCCAGTGTGTCTTTTTTAAATCTCTCATCTCCTCTTCTGTAAAGATCTCCGGTATCGTCGTCACCGTTCTGGTAAACGCGATCCGCTCTCCCTCAAATAAGACGGGCTCTTCTTTATCCAGTACATAAATCAGCCTCCTGGCTGCCCGATCCACATCCGGTATCTGTTCTGCCGCAAACTGTTCTGCTAAAATATAAGGGTCCTCCGGTTCTTGCCACATGGCCTTCTGTCCCTTATCCACTACAAAAAACTGACGCATTTTTTCAATATTCTCTGTCATAATACCTCGCTCCTTATTCCATATTCTTCAAATACTTTCTGCGACACCCAAACAGTTTGTTCCGGATCAAACGCCGGCCGGTATTCTTTCTTTACCATAGCATACTTAGCGCCTGCTGTCTTATGGTATGGCAGAAGCTCTACCTTTATAAGCGCCTTTGCCCCTGCGATCCACTTGGCAGTACTCCTGAAATTCTCCTCGTTGTCATTCACTCCCGGAATCAGAGGGATACGGATGACAAACGGAATCTCTCCCGCACAGAGAATCCGGGCATTCCCCAAAATTTTTTTATTATCCACTCCTGTATACTTTTTGTGAAGAACCGCATCAAACATCTTAATGTCCATCATCACGTAATCCAGATGGGCGATCACCTTCCGAAAAACGTCTTCTTCACAGTATCCAGAGGTTTCTACCGCCCGGTGTACCTCTGGAATCCCGCTTAAAACTTCCGTTAAAAATTCCGCCTGCATAAGCGGCTCTCCACCCGAAAATGTAACTCCGCCTCCATACCTGGCATAGTAATCACTGCTCTTTCGGATCCTGAAGATCAGCTCCTCTGATGTCATCTTCTCTCCGGCAATCCGTCTCAGATGCAGGGGACACACCGGAATGCATTCCCCGCAGCTAATACACGTCTTATGTCTGCACACCTCCCTGCACTTCCCACATCCGGTGCAGGACGCCGTACCTACCATCAACTGGGGAACCCCACTCAGCCCCTCCGGGTTATGACACCAGCTGCATCTTAACGGGCATCCTTTTAAAAACACAGTCTGCCGAAGGCCTGGACCATCGAAAACAGTAAACTCCTCTACATCGAAAACGACTCCTTCTCTCATTTTCACTCCTTTTACATTAACGTTAATGTTATCGTTAATGTAATTATAGAAGACAACACAGGAAATGTCAATAGAAAAAGCGCCGCTTTGATTATCCATGCCTGATTCTACGGCTCAGCTAATCAAAGTGACGCTTTCTATTCCTCCATGCCTTCCGGCACATAATTAGTAATCAGCACCTCCACAGTCACCGCATCTCTGTCCTTAAAATGGTAGTTACAGTTGGCGTAGCTCTTATCGATGCAGGTGATATGGTATTTTTTACTCCAGTCGATGAGAAGATCGTTGGAAAGTCCCTTATGATACAGAACGTTGGAGAGTGCAAATCTCGTTCCCTGGTCATTTAACCGGTCCAGAAGTGTTAAGAGAGCCTCCTCCTCCTCCTCGTGCCAGTCTTTAAACCCGCGGTTCCCGTCATTGTAGGAGCCAGTGGAAATAAGATAAGGCGGATCACAGTATATTAAATCATTTTCTCCCAAAAAATCCAGATTCATCTCGCGGAAATCTGTGGTATAAAAGGAAATATTCTTTTCCTTTAAGGCCCTGCAGAATGCTGTTAAATTTTTTTCGATCGTTCCATTAAAGGAACTCCTGTTTTTTCCAAAGGGAGAGTTAAATTCATGGCTGTTATTAAAACGAATCTGATGGTTAAACGCATAGCAGGTCAAAACAAACAGCTCTGTCAAATCCCTGCTCTCATTATAATGCCGTCTCAGCGCATAATAGCCTTCCTTATTCTGCTGAGTCAGCTGATACGAACCGATCAGGCTGCGGATTCTTGTAAGAAGCACCTCCGTATCCGTCTTCCGGAACATATCGTACATACCGATTAAGTAAGTAATCTGGTCATTGCAGAAAATACGGTCCGCTTCCACATTAATTCCCACATTAAAGCCCCCGGCAAATAAATCCACAAAGCTGCCGATCTGCCGCGGAAATGCGCCCAGAACCGGTTTTAATATTTTATATTTGCCTCCGGTATAGTTTAGCGGGCTCTTTATATACATGGTTCCACCTGCTTTTCTACATATACAATCAGCTCTTTTAAGCGCTCTGTCTCTTTGACCTTTCTGCTCTTATATCTCCGGTACGGAATTTCATAAATGTGAAAGGTCTCCGGCTTTCCATACATCTTCATTATTCTTTCAATATCCTCAGTCGTCATCAAACCGTCCGTGCTGTAGCTTAAGATAATATGCTGAAAACGTGCATTGCTGATGAGCCGTTCAAAGGCATCGGTCACATTCTTCTTCATACAGAATTCCGACTTCTGATTCTCATAGGGCCGCTGTCCCGTGACGCCGGTCACCTCCGGATAGTCATACCTGGCCGCAGTCTCCAGAACATGGTAATTCGGAAGATACTGACGTTCGTTGTAAGGCGGGTCAATGTAGAGGAGGTCCCCCTGCAGCCGCTTTAACAGTTCGGCCCCATCCTCGTTATAACAGCGGTTTTCTTTGTGATTCGTCGTCACCTCCAGCTGGAACAGCTGGTATCTCTTATAGCTGCGCCGTTCCCAGCTCTTATGATACGCACCGTACGTACCGGAGGTATTGGATACAAATGGGATTCCCTCCACGATACAGGCTACAAGATAGTAGTATTCATTCTCATTCAGCAGTCCTGCAGTCTTCCAGTCCTCCACGGTACATCTGGCATAATCAATGCGCAGGGCATTGTCATCATTTAGATACATGCGGCCGCCGGTGGGCGCGTACGTATTCTGAAAAAAACGTCTCTTCTGCTCTAAGCTCTCCATATCCCGGGTTTCTTTTCCGTTAAAGTACTCCACCGGATCCGTAATCCCCAGTTCTTCCTTCAGCCGGTCAAATTCCGGTATACTGTCATTCTCTATGGTGGCACGCTGCAGTACGTATGAAAAATACAGCAGATCGTTGGAATACACCTCATACCACTGTTTAAAATATCTCGCCACAGCTGCTGTTCCCGAAAAAATATCACAGAAGCTCCGGGCGTCCGGCGCCTTCTCCTCTGCAACCGCTCTGATATGATCCAGCAGCAATGTCTTGCTTCCGATAAACCTCATTGTTCTTGTCCCTCTGTTTCGACTTTTGTTGATTCCCGCATAAGCGGCGGCCCCTGTGGGCATACAAGCATGTTCCCGGCAGCCATTTGCAGTGTCAAATCCCTCGCAGCTTACTGCGAGGCGTCTGTCTGCACACAATTATTCTTATTTTACCATGCCTTTCGCTTTTTTGCCATTAAAAAAGTTGACAGAAATTGTTTTTCTGTAACAGTTCAGCCCTCACTGCCGGCAGCCAATCCGATACAGAATATTTTATCAAAAAGAAACGCGGCTGTCATTCAACAGACAGCCGCATTATCTCAGCCCAGTTGTTTTACCCTGTCTGATATAATTGATTCCACATCTTCCTTTTTAACCTTCAGCGCAGCCGCCAGTTCCCGGAACAGAAAGTCCTCGGCAAGCCGTAAATAGATATCATCCTTTGCTGTATACCGCTTTCCTTCCGCCAACCGTTTCCTGTTTTTTAGATATATGGTTTTTATGATTCTGCTCCAGCCACTGCACTCATTCGTTCTCATAATTTCTCTATATGCCTGTTCCGCTCTTTTCTCATCTGCAACCTGTATCATCTCCTGTGCCTGTATCCCATCGATCAGTTTCCATGCCTCCTGTTCCGTTATCGCACATCGCATGGAATCTTCTTTATCCACCGGGGTATAGATCGTATTTTTCTCCGAATACAGCGGTTCCAGCGTATAGTAAAGCCGGTCTTTCACTACAGAATCCATCTCCAGACTTCCTATCGCTTTCACCACACAGATCCCATAGTTTCCATAGACAACATGATCATTTACCTGAAACATTTTAACCTCCTTTGAAACAAACCAACAGATACCGCCAAATCGATTATTCAGAGACAGCATTGCGTCTGAGAACAAAAAAAAGACGCTTCAGAAGAGAATGCATCCAAAGCATCAATTTTGATTTATCTCTATTATAACACATTCCAATGGCTTTTGACAGTCTTTTTCATGGTATTTAAATTTATGCCATTGGAATGAGTTTTTTGCCCAACCCCTGCCCGGGGCGCCGCAGTCCAACCGGACGCTTCCGGTTACGGACTTTCGAAAGCCCAAAACCAATACCGGAACATACTGGCAGAGCCTGTCATACTCTATAATATGCAGGACAAATCCCTGCAGGCTCATATTCCATTGATAAGGAGGATATAGAATGAGTAATACAGATATCTCCCCGGCTGCCCCCAACTCACCGGGCACACAGATCGCAGTGACAGGACCGTCCGGTACCGTCACGCCTTCTTCACGGCCATTTATTTTATATACAGGAACCGATTTGACGGGAACCGCTACCGGAGATCCCGAAGTACGAAGTTACTGTGCGCTTCCGGACACGGAAGCTTCCAGATATCGGTTAAACCGCGACGATCACAATCAGATTTTCAGATTTACGTTCACAGCTAACGGAACCACCGGACCAGCCTACTGCCTTGATAAATTTAAAGATGGACCATACGGTGACGTGCCGTACCGGAGTCAGACTTTTGAGACCCTGTTTCCGGATGCCACGGAGCGCCAGAAACAGATGCTCGCATGGATTCTGGCAAATGCCTATCCGACAGTTTCCGCCTCCCAGACCTTTAACCTGGTCGGAGTCGATGATACGGCGGCTCCACCTCTGGACAACAACGATGCCTACGCAGCCGTTCAGGTAGCCATCTGGGTGCTTTTAGGCCAGATCTCACCGTCTGAAGCAGTATTTTTGAATTGTTCTGACGGTGCTGCTCATCCAAAATCCGACAGGCTGAATCAGACTGTACTGCGTCTGATCGAAATGGCGGGTAATTTTGCCGATACAGCTGCCCGGCCCGCCTACTCTTATCCTCCGGGGACCGGCGCCTCCTGCTGCCGTCAGGAATTTATTTATTGCTGCAACACCGGAACCATTCCCTCCAATCCGTCAGAATCGTATCTCGTTTTCCACGGCTGTCCCAGTGAGATACGAAATGTCTGCGGACGGCTGCTCGTAGGACCGTTCTCTTTGAGATCCAGCCTTACAGGCACTCCCATTTTAACGATTGAAACCTTCTGTGACTGCGGCGAGGATTTTTCTGCAAGCTTTATGGATTTTTGCGGAAATCCCATTACGTCCCCAGCCGTTGGTCAGGAATTTTATATTGCACTGCGCCTGGTTCATAACGCAATGTGCTTCCGTGTCAATGCCTCTCTTTCCGGCACTGTTACCCGCGTTGTTCTTATGGATCCGACTGCCGAGACCACGCTTAACTATCAGCCAATCGGAGCTACGTTAGAAGATTACCCGGTCACAACAACCGCCTCCATATGTGTATGCATCGTAAATCCCAGTATGCACAGTTCCGGTTCTTCAGGAAAGGGAGGAATTTGTATAACAAATAATAACAGCAATAGTACAAACAATAACAACAATAATAATAATAGCAACAATAACAATAATAATAACAATAACAGCAGCAACAACGGTGGCGGAAACAATGGCTTCCCATGGTTTCCTCCCTGTTTTTGGGGACTTCCGCCTTATCCCGGCTGGCCATTTCCTCCGGTAGGTCCGTGGCCGCCGTATCCACCGCAGCCTCCACAACCGCCTTATCCGCCGGAACCGCCATGGCCTCCGCAACCGCCGTGGCCTCCACAGCCTCCGTGGCCTCCGCAACCGCCGTGGCCTCCGCAACCGCCGTGGCCTCCGCAACCACCTTATCCCCCAGAGCCTCCATGCCCGCCGCAGCCTCCGTGGCCTCCACAGCCTCCGTGGCCGCCGCAGCCTCCGTGGCCGCCGCAGCCCCCATGCCCGCCGCAGCCCCCATGCCCGCCACAGCCCCCATGCCCGCCGCAGCCTCCATGTTCTCCGCAGTGGCCATGTAACCAGGATCCCTCGTGTCCTCCGGGGCAGCCATGCAGTCCGCCCCAATCATGGTTTCCATGTCAGCCTGAATCCTCCTGCTGCCACACCTCAGGGGGACTGCAGGGAGACTGCCACTTTCATTTTCCATGCCTGCCCGTTCCATTTTGCTGCAGGTGCTGCCGAAACAAAAGAAATTCCTAAAACTGATATCATAAAGCTCTGTTCCTCCAAATAAAACAGAGAGCGTGAAGGGGGTGATGCAAAACCAGCTTACGTCAGTTTTGCATCACCCCCATACTTTATACATGGTTCAGTCATGAATGCAGCATTTCCCAACCGTTTTCTATTCTCCATCCCGCATAAAACGCAATAAGCGCTCTACATCCGCAGGATCTGAGGCAACCAGCTGCAGCTCCCTTACAAATTCCGCATCCAGCAGCCGTACCATGGAAATATATTGGGACAGTCTTGATTTTAGATTAATTCTGTCACCCTCCGTGGACACAAGTTCAACGGTTCCGGTGCACTCATCTCTTATAATCTGAAAAAGCTTCTCTACATTTTGGATATTTTCGAATTTCACTCTTATCTCCTTTGTTTCAATCCACGCTCGATAATTTCACAGAGTGCAACTACATCTTAAAGATATGCGGCTTGACTTCATGTCCGTGGGGGATACCGATTTTTCTCCGCCCGCCACTGCCGTTAAACTTGTTTTTAGTGTTTCATCCCTCCACCTACAGAGGCGGGGGAATTCTCGCTTATTTTGTTAAAGACTGCTTACTCCCGGTACCGATGCGTCGTCAAATATGATCCCCAGATAGCGTGCTGCTTCCTGGAGTACTTCCTTATAAGAACCGTATGCACAGCCCAGATGATGGATATAAGGGCCAAACATCAGTTTTTCTTCCCAGCGCTTCCAGTCATCTACCTCCAAATACGTATAGGTTCCGTTTGTCTCCGGCCCTCTGGTTGTATCGCCTTCTCCTGCAAACAGATAGTACCGGCCCTCCGCGTCATCGAAGCGGCAGGTTGTTATATGCCCCTGCTTCAGTTCAAAGCGCTCCTGCCCATCCACCAGCCGCGCTTTGCTCTCCTCCGCCTTAAGAGAATATGGAAATGGGCCGCAGTGCCAGAGAAGCTCGGCATTGTCATTCTCCGGATGACGAATTGTCAAATCTGCAAGGAACGGCGGTTCTTTATAAAGATTACAGGCCTGGAGAATTGCCAGGGTAACCGCTCCATTGATGTCATTCTCACACGCAAGCGGGTAACCTTCGTCTGCCATTTCTCCCAGCACGACACAGGGACAAACTCCGATCAGGGAGGGAAAGGCGGACCAGCATTCAAACGCCCCGGCAGTACAGTTATTTTCCTTCATAACCTCCAAAAGAGCGGGCTTCATGGCCGCGGAAAGCTTTACCTCCTCCGCGTTCATCGCACTGGCATCCATTCTGGAAGTCAGGTCTCCATAATACTGTAAAAACGTGGTTCCACTCTCTTCAGCAATCTTCCTGGCCCGTGCGCTTACGTCTGCCGGCGACACCGGAATCACGGTCACGCCCAGGCGTCGGAGAAGCTCTGCTTCATTTGTCATCACACTCATAAACGGTACAGGACGGTTTCCAATCTTAGCAATACGGAGATTTCTAAGAGCCTTCAGCACTGCTGCCACACGGATAAACCGGTCGTACCCCTGACGGAACTCATCGCTTTCCGTCTCACAGTTAACGATGTAACTGTATGTCACCCCATGCCTTCTCAACACTTTTGTCGCTGCAAACATACCGCACTGCGTATCCCTGCCGCGGCTGGTATCGCTGTTTGGCCTCTCATCTCTCGCTCCCCATATCAGCACAGGCAGATGAAATCCGGACGCAATCGCTGCGGCCACCTGTTCTTCTCCAAAATCACAAAACGGGATAAACAGAGCGTCAATTCCGGCGGTCCGGAATTTTTCTATGATTCTGCGCGTCTCATCCATATTCCAGCAGATTCCATTCTCACTGATATCATCAATATCCACAATCTCTACAGAATCAGAGAGAGTATTTCTGATCACCGCCATAAAACGCTCTTTCTGGCGAACCGCCTCTTCCATGCTCAGAAAGCTTCTCTTTGTCGGTGCCACTCCTAAAATGATTTTTTTCTTCTGCATTTTATCCTCCTATAGAATTAGGACGCCCTTTTCTTCCTCTTTTTCAATTTTACGGAATACCATATCATTGTTAAATGTCCGGCCCGGCAGCATGCAGATCAAATGGGCCTCTTCTTTATGAACGGGGTACTGTCCGCCATGAATAATCATTGGATTAAACTTGACAAACGTATGCATCGGTACATAGAAGGCTTCCAGATTCTCTATCTTCAATTCGCCCATATCCGGCGTCCCCACATAAATCACCACATCGTCATCCAGTGCGATCAGTCCCTCACACGTACAGGTATGGTACTCCATAAAATCCACCACCATCTGTTCCTGCCGAAACACATGACAGCAGGATATGGTCGGCAGAGTCGTCTGTGCAAAGTCCAGAGTCAGTAAATCCGGATAAAAGCTTCCGCAGGGTATCACCCTGCTTTTCATCTGCTCATTGTCTGTCAGACTCTGATACATACCGTACTTTCGAAATGCTTCCTCATTTAATTGCTGTACTTTAATTTCTCTCATGCTTTTCCTCTCCTTATAAGGATTCGAAATCTTTCGCCATCTCCATCAGCATATCTTCCACCTGCGGTGCATAGCCCAGGCGGTCGAACGTCCCGTGGACAATCCCTCCATAGCGGATATGTCGTACATGAACTCCGGCATCCTTAAGCTTTTTTGTAAACAGCTCGCACTCCGGCCGCAGATAGTCATACTCCGCAGTCATCACCAGCGTCTTCGGAAATCCTGTAAAATCACCTTCCACGGGATTTAAATATGGAGTATGAAGATTCTCTCCCTCCTTCAGATACCAGTCTGCTGCCTCTTTCTTCAGCTTTCCCGTCGTTTCAATCTGCTCTTTGATATACTGGTTGTCTTCCGGGTTATCAAACATCTCCTTCTTCCATACAGAATAGGTTCCGTTCCTGTCTGGCCCCCAGACTATGGAGGGATAGATAAGCCCCGCGTAGGCCAGACGCTTACTACCTTCAAAACGATCCCATAAGGTTACCGCTACCGCCATGGTTCCCCCTGCGCTGTCTCCGGAAATCCCGATTTTCTTTCTGTCGATCCCCAGGTGCGCGGCCTGGTCCCATACCCAGCTCACAGTCTCGCAGCACATGTGAAACGCGACTGGATATTTCGTTTCCGGTGATAATGGATAATCAATGGAAATGACCACCGCATCCGCCAGTTCTGCAAAGCGTTTGCACTGGTTCTCCACGGTCAGCGTATCCCCTCCGAAAAAGCCGCCGCCATGGATATAGATCAGGCATGGTCTATCCTCTTTTCTGGTCTTTGGCTTGTAGATCCATCTGGTTCCCTCACAGCCGTCCACCAGGAATGTTTCATATCTCGTCTCAATTCCTTTACTCCTGTCCAGTGTTCTCCAGCCAAACTGGTATCTCAGCTGCTCCAGCAGACTGTGTCCTTCCGGGTTATCCATACCCAGAAGCTTGTCCTGATTCCTCGTAAGCTCCGGATCAATCTCCCCTGCTCTCGTCTCGAAGTCTTCCCGCGTCACAGAGGCAGCCGCCTCAGTCCTCGGATCGAGATGGCCTGGAATCCGGTCAAAACAGTCCCGCACCGCTATCTCTGCACCTCCGGCATCAATCCGGTATTCCCCAGCCGCCAGGCTTCTCAGCAATCTCTGATATAACTCCTGCTCCATGTTACCACCCTCTCTCAATATTCCGCGATCTCCAGCCGCTCTCCATCTGGGCCCCGAAAAAAGGCAAATTTCATACCGTTCTCCCAGAACTCCTTCATAAACAGCTTTTCCGTTTCAAATTGAATCCCCTCACGGATAAGCCTCCGGTAACTCTCATCAAAATCTGCTACTCTCATACAAACGTGATTCCAGGGCCCATCCCTGCCGGCTTCATAATTGACGTCTTCTACAAGCTCCAGCTGAAACTGCTCCGGCAGTTCAACAAATCCTATTCTCGTTCCATTTTCCAGTTCGATTCGGCTAACTGGACGAAAGCCTAAATGTACCTCATAAAAGGCCATGCTTCTGTCCAGATCACGGACATTTAAACCCACATGGGAACTGCGGATATTCTTTTCTGCACTCATGGCTGCCTTCTCCTATTCAAATTTCATCACATTCCGGTAGAATTCCCTTCTGGGCTCTATATCGGAATAATCAATCGTGTGATCCTTCAGGAACTGCTCTACCATCTTCCGATTCGGTATGCCCACTCTTCCTCCAAGGCTGGTACAGTTGATATAGGAGACGGCGCTTGCAAACTTTGCACAGTATTCCAGTTCCCAGCCCTGACTGTGGGCATAGAGGAATCCACCGTGAAAAACATCTCCCGCTCCCGTCGTGTCGACAATCTTATGGCCCTCAAACGGAGGAAGCTGAAACGCGGCTCCTCCCCGTTTTGCACCGGCGCAGCCCTTTGCGCCCAGCGTCACAATCACAATCTGCGGACCTTGCTCCGTCAGCTTCCTACAGTTTTCCATGTAGCTGTCATCTGAGAACACAGCGCTGTAAAACTCTTCAGAGATAATCAGAATATCGGAATTACCGATCACAAAATCTGCCTCGTCCGTATAAGCGCCGCCGTCCACAGATACTAAAACGCCGTGTTTTCTTGCATATTCAATCGCCTTTTTCTTAGCGGAACACTCGATCATGCTGGTATGGATATAGCGGGTGCCCGCGATGAAAGCTTCATCCACCTGTTCATCGTCCAGCGCACCGTTAACTCCCATTTTACCCAGAAAGCTTCTGCCTTTTGTCTCTTCCTCCGCCAGACAGACGGTAAAGGTGGTGTCCCCCTCCTGTGTATATAAATGGGAGACATCCACACCATGGCGGATCATATCGTCGCGGCAGAATGCTCCAAACGCATCGTTTCCCACGACGCCAAGCATACTGCACCGGGCGCCAAGACGGGCAAGTGCTGCAATTGCAGAGGAAGCATTTCCCCCGGACTGCCAGAGATAATCGTACATCACGCTCATAGAATCCGTTCTCGGCAGTCGGTCGATACTGACGGCAAAATCCATGATCGGATTTTCCACTCCGATTACATCATAAACCTTCTCCATGGCAGACTCCTTCTACAGTGTGATTTTGGACAGCTCCAGACGGCCCGCGATGTACTCTGTCAGCTTCGGCTGAATGTATTCCGGAAATCCGAACGGGTCGCACTTCGTAAAATCCTGAGCGTAAAATTCCTGATTCAGCTTCGTATTCAGGTTGAAAAATTCCGTACCGATATTAATCTTGTTAATGCCGTTGGCAAAGGCCAATGCAAGCTGGTCATCCGGAATTCCGGTTCCGCCGTGCAGTACCAGCGGAGTGTCGGTCGCAGCGCTTAAGACCTTTAAATGGTCAATATCCAGCTTTGGCGTACTCTTATACAAACCATGGGCGCTGCCAAAAGAGACTGCCAGGGACGTTACTTTTGTTCTCTCCACAAACTCCTTTACCTCATCCGGTCTGGTAAAAAATTCCTTGCGGCTGAATTCATCGGAATCCGCAGCCGTTCCCACGTGGCCAAGTTCGCCTTCCACATCCACATCAAAATTTCTGGCAACCTCGACAACCTTTCTGGTAAAGGCCACATTTTCCTCAAAGGAAAGCACAGAACCATCCGCCATTACCGATGAAAAGCCCTCATGTATCGCTTCCATTATCATATCAAAGTCACTGCAGTGGTCTAAATGCAGTCCCACCGGCACGCTGGCCCGCTCCGCGTAATACTTCGTTGTCTCAGCGAATACTCCAAACGGCATAATATTTCTCATTCCGGGATAGAGCATTACCATAACCGGCTTTCCTGCCGCTTCCGCGCCTTTAATCACTGATTTGATCATGTTTCCATCCGCGGCGTCAAAAGCCAGCACACACGCGTTATTTTTCTTTCCCATCTCCAGCAGATCTTTTACTCTAACAAATGACATAAGAAACCTCCTTCTCCCTCTACATCTCTTCAACAGGCTCAACGCTGTCATGCGTCACAGGCCCTAAGTATTTACACGCTTCTTTCAGCACTTTTGCGAAGTGGCCGTGAATACCGCTCACATGGTGGATATATGGCCCGTACATCAGCTTCTTTTCCCATTTCACCCAGTCGTTTACTTTAAACCACACGTAGTTTCCTGTAGTCTTCGGCCCCTCAGTACCCTCTCCCTCATCAGCCAGAAGAAGGTAATTGCCGTCGTCCTGGTCAAACCTTACGACTGTCAGCGGTCCGCCCTCAATCTCATACATGCCCTTACACTCTTTGACAGCAGGAATCACGCCCTTCTTCACCAGTGATTTTGCAAATGGACCGCAGTGCCACAACAGCTCTGTATTGTCATCCTCCGGATGGCGAATGGTCACATCGGCAATAAAGGCCGGGGAAGAATACCTTGAGGCCGCCTGCAGGAGAACGGCGCCGATAGCCGCATGAATATCCGTCTCGCACGCTGCCGGAAGACCTCTGTCAAAGAGTTCTCCCAGTACGAAGCAGCTTGGAATCCCATATGCATCCTGGGAAAATCCCCAGCAGTCCACCGCTGCCGCCTGGCACTGGTGTATCTTCGCCAGATCCATAATGGCCACTTCTAAGTAAGCCATCGTCTCTACCGCCCCGTGTCCCACAGCAGACCAGTCCACGGAAGATTCGATCTCCGCTGCAACTGAAGCGATTCTCGGATCAGGCAGGAGCCCCTTAAGCGGCGGAAGCGGAGGCTGTCCCATGGGAAGCTCACAGCCTTCCGGAGACGGTGGCAGGCCTCTTTTCAGCTTTTCAATCATTCGCTTTACCTCTTCCGGCCATATTGGAACAATCTCAATACCGAATTTGGACAACAGCTCCGACTCATTGACCTTCACTGATAAGAACTGTCTCGGTCTCGATCCGATCTGGGCGATCCTCATGCCGCGGAAAGCCTTTACCACGGAGACCACACGGATAAAATCGTCAAACCCCTGATCCAGCACCGGACTGTCAAGCCAACAGTTTTCTATGTAGGTATACGGAACATGGTACCGCTTTAATGCCCGGGAGGTCGCAAACATTCCGCACTGGGTATCAAAGTCTCTCGGTCCTGTCTTTCCGGACTTGTCAGTCTCCGGAGACGGATCCCGCGGCCCCCAGAGCAGTACCGGCTTCCCTATTTCCGCAGCCACCTTAGCAACCACTTCCTCCTGTCCGAAGTTGCAGTGAGGAAACGCAATGGCGTCCACCTTTTTTGCTCTGAACAGTTCCACAACCCGGTCTGCATCGCGTAAATCCCACAGCATTCCGCCCTCCACCGTGTCGTCGATGGTTACCAGCTCCACATCCCCGCATTTTTCCGCCATCTCATCAAATCTGGCCTTTACCCTGCTCTTTAATTCAGATGCCGGTCCGGAGGGAAACATATCTCTGCGCACCGGAACGTAACCGAGCACAACCGTTCTGTCCTGTGTATATCGAATCATAATCTTTTCCTTTCTGTATACCGTCTGCAAGTACCGCCCTGTCTCTCTCAGTCACATAACCTACCGTTTCCTGGCATACTTACGAACGTCAATTGCCACTGCTATAACGATGATTGCTCCCTTTACGACATTCTGCCAGTATGGATTGATCCCCACGAAGGTCATCCCGTACTGGATTACTGTAAACACCGTAACACCGATGGCCACGCCCGGAACCGCACCGACACCGCCTGCCACAGAACAGCCGCCGACCACACAGGCCGCGATCGCATCCAGCTCATAGCCCTGACCGTAGTTGTTGGTGGCGCCGCCGGTTCTCGCTGCCTCCAGCGCTCCGGTCAGTCCGTAAAATGCTCCGGCAATGATATACACGACCATAATGATCTTCTGGACATTGATCCCGGAGACTCTGGCCGCCTCCTGGTTGCCGCCTACTGCAAACAGTGTTTTTCCGAACCGATGATAGTTCAATACGATATGACAGGCAATCATCAGAACAACCGCGATAATTAAAATGTACGGAATTCCGAAAAAAGACCCGGTTCCCAGTTTGGAATATGTCTTTAGGAAACCGCCTAACGGCTGGGAGCGGTTAGGCTCCATATTATAGTAAATAGAGATTCCGCCGTAAATGATGAGCTGAACGCCCAGCGTACCAATAAAAGCGGGAACATTTAATTTTGCTACGACGATACCATTCAACAGTCCCATGGCCATCCCCATCAGAAGACAGGCTATGATCGGAACGATAATTGGAAGCTCTGCCAGGTTAGGGAAAAACTTATTGGCGTATGTGGACATCTGTGCAAGAGATCCGGCCAGCACAGCCGCTGCTCCCAGCATACGGCCGCCGGATAAATCAGCGCCTCCGGACAGAATAACAAACATACACCCCATGGCCATGATCAGTCTCGTTGAAGACTGCATCAAAATATCCCGGAATACACGGAGGGACAGAAATGCCGGATTCTTTACTGTTATCATGATAATAATTGCAATTAAAACGAGATAGATCGCATTGTTCTGCGCCCATTTTTTTATATCAAACTGCTTCGTCTGCATGATATGAACCAATCCTTTCTTTTTACCCGGACCTGGACGGATCTGCCGCAGGTCCCGGCAGATTTAACTCACCTTGCTGGCAAACTGCATAATCTTGGAATCATCAATGTCCTTCCCTTCCAGAAAACCGGTCACATGTCCTTCGCACATGATCATCACCCGGTTTGACATTCCCATAAGCTCCGGCATCTCCGAGGAAATCATAATGATGGATTTTCCCTCTTTTGCCAGATTCAGCATGATGGTATAAATTTCGTATTTGGCGCCGACATCAATTCCCCGTGTCGGCTCATCGAGAATCAGAATATCCGGGTTTGTCAAAAGCCATCTGGCAAGGAGCACCTTCTGCTGGTTTCCGCCTGATAAGTCTGCAATTCTCGTATCCCTGGTCGGAGTTTTTATATTCATGGTCTTAATATACTCGTCCGTATCCTGGCGGCACTTTTTCAAATCCAGCATTCCCAGGACATTGCTGTATTCTCCCAGCTTTGCTATCACCGTATTATCCAGCACGCTGGCTCCCGGTATAATTCCTGTCGCCCTTCGTTCTTCTGTCAGAAGCCCGATTTTATTGGCAATGGCATCCGCCGATGATTTGATGGTGATCTTCTTTCCATCCTTATAGACCTCGCCCGATTTGATACTGCGGATTCCAAACAGCGCCTCCATTAACTCCGTTCTCTGTGCTCCCACCAGTCCTCCCAGGCCCAGGATCTCCCCGCGCCGCAGCTGAAAGGAGCAGTCCTGAAATGACATGGGATTGGGAGAGGTGAAATTTTTGACCTCCAGAACCACTTCTCCCGGCTTATTGTCAAGCTCCGGGAACCAGTTATCCATCTGGCGGCCTACCATTCGGTTTACAATCAGTTCCTCAGTCAGTTCCTCTGCCGGCCATGTTCCGATCCTGCAGCCGTCACGCATAATTGTCACTTCATCCGATATCTTGAGAATCTCATCGATTTTATGAGATATGTATACAATTGCAATTCCTTCTGAGGTCAGCTTATGAATCACTTCGAAAAGTGTAGCAGTCTCCGTCTCTGTCAGCGATGATGTGGGCTCATCCATAATAATGACCTTCGCCCCATAAGAAATCGAGCGCGCGATCTCACCCAGCTGCAGCACCGAGGCGGAAAGTTCAATCGCCTGTGTCCTGGGATCTGCCTCCATATGAAGCTGATCGAAAAGGCGTCTCGTTTCCTCGTACATTTTCTTATGGTCGATAAACGAGAGGCCTGCGATCTTCTTCTCCGGCATCCGTCCCACCCAGATATTTTCCGCAATACTCCTTCTGCGGATCGGGTTCAGTTCCTGGTGGATCATGGAGATCCCTGCTTCCAGCCCCTGCCGCGGATTATCGAAGTGTACCTGGCTTCCGTTAAAATACACCTCACCTTCATCCGGATCATACAGGCCGAACGCGCACTTCATCAAAGTCGATTTTCCCGCACCGTTTTCTCCCATCAGAGCGTGTACCGTTCCCCGCCTTAAAGTAAAAGAGACGCTGTTTAGTGCTTTTACGCCCGGAAAGCTTTTGCTGATGTTTTTCATTTCCAATATGATACTCTTATCTTCCATACTGTCTTCTCCTATTTCTGTTATACGGTCATTCCCTTCACAGCAGTGGCCGGATCGATATGCAGGCAGCTCCACCCGGATCATGGCCTGCTGAAATAACCGCGGCAATGATTGCAGGCCGGTATGAACGATACCGGCCCGCCAAAAAAGGACTGGTGACTATTCGTATTTTGAAAGATCCGCGTCTTCAAGGTTATCTTTAGTTATCGCAACATAATCCAGCCATACCCGTTTGTGGTCGTCAATATCATATCCCAGATTCTCTGATGTAATCTCTTCTCCGGCTTCCAGAAGTTCCAGAATCTTATAGATACATTTTCCCATGATTACCGGGTTGTTTAACGAGGTAGCCAGCATCGTTCCGTCCTCCAGCGCCTGAAGGCCCACCTTAGTTGCATCAACACCCAGGACCGGAATGTAATTACTTTCGTCGGTAAAATATCCGGCTGCCTTCAGAGCCTCAATCGCTCCGAGAGCCATATCATCATTGTTGGCAAATACAATATCAATATCATCCGCATTGGCAGAAATTACAGATGCCATCTGATCCTGTGCCTTCGCCCTCTGCCATTCGCAGACAACCTCCAGCAGACAGTTGGTTTCCACACCGGCTTCTTTGACCGTGTCGATGGAATACTTGGTTCTCATCTCCGTATCATAGTTTCCAATCTGCCCCATCAGCATGACGTAGTCCATCTTGCCATTGCCATTACGGTCTGCTTCCGGGTGCTCTTTCCAGTATTTAGCCGCAGCCTCTCCCTGTACAACACCGGACTGCTCGGCCGCAGAGCTGACGAAATAGCAGGGGCCGTAAGAATCCATCTCTTCATCAGAAGGAGAATCTGTGTTCCAGAAAATGATGGGAAGATCTGCTTTCCGCGCAACGTCAATTACCTGATCCTTTGCATTCGTATTAATATTGTTGATTACCAGGTATTTACAGCCCTTTGTCACAAACGCATCCATGGCGTTCATCTGGAGGCCCACGTCAAACTGGGAATCGGACGTTTCAACTGCCACAGTACCTGTCTCTGCCGCTTTTAGTACGGTATTGCGCACATTGGCAATATGGGTGTCCGAGTACATATAACACGTCATTCCCGCTACCGGACGTTCTCCGTTCGATTTGTTTTCCGCTGCTGCCGCTTCTGCAGCCGTCGTTCCCGTACCGCCTCCGTCTGCAGCGGGAGATGTCTCCGCCGTCTTCTGGGTGCACGCCGTCATACATAATACTGCCGTCAGTGATAATGCAAATGCCTTTTTAACTGTTCTCTTCATATGCTTCCTCCCAATTTAAACCCCTATGTTTAGTCTTGTCAGTTCCTTATCCAAAACCGTAATTTCATCCTCGGTCAGACTCCACTCAAACGCCTTACAGTTCTGGAGTGCCTCCTGCTCATTTCTCACACCGCAGAGCGCCGTTCCCACAAATTCCTTCTGTGTACTCCAGTTAAGCGCAACCTGTGCCACCGGGACGCCGTGATCTTCTGCAATCCGATCCATGGTCTTTAAAAATTCCATAATCTTTGAAAATACCGGTTCACGGAAAAAATCATAAAAGGTCAGTCTCATATCGCCCGGCTCAAAATCAGGCATCGTACGAATCGCACCCGTCAGTATACCGGAGCCAAGGGAACCATAGGTCATGGAATCAATCCCTTTTTCATACCCCCATTTCATCAAATCAGTAAATTTCTGATTAACCATGGAATATGGGGGCTGCTGAACATCAATCTGTGCATACTCCTCTGCCGCCAGAATCTGTTCCCTGCTGAAATTGGACACACCGATAAACCGTATTTTCCCCTGTTTTTTCAGTGTGTTTAATGCTGCCATGGTCTCATCAATGGGTGTGTTCACATCCGGCCAGTGAACGTAGTAGAAATCAATGTAATCCGTCTCCAGATTCATCAGAGAACTTTCCACCTCGCGCATAACGCTCTTATAACCGGCATGTTTGATGTATTCGCCGGAATAAACGTCTGTGATCAGGCCAAACTTTGTGGAAATAAGAATCTGATCTCTCGGAATCCCCCGGAGCGCCTCTCCCACAATCTTCTCCGATGCGCCATTACCATAGCATGGAGCCGTGTCAACTAAGTTGACGCCCTGGTCAATCATGGTTCGTATGGCTCGTACCGAATCACTCCGGTTGACCTGGCCGTAATTCTGGCCGCCGATTGCCCAGGTGCCCACCGCCAATGCTGAGACGGATACACCGGCGTTTTTAAAATGCTTGTACCTCATAACTGTCTCCTCCTTTGTCTTTTATATAAATTTTAATAAACCCCTGTTTTTCTCTGTCACGCTTTGTCCAGAAGATATTTGTCACCAAACAGACAGCTGTTCAGCGCGTACAGCGCCGCCCCGGTTATAAAGCCTTCGTCTGAATCGTTAATCTTTGAATAAGTGACCAGCCCCGTGTCCGCATTGCCATAGGAGGGAAAAATTCTTACCAGATCGTTCAGTTTCTTTTCCAGATACTCTCCTCCATATGCCAGCAGTCCCTGTAAAATAATCTGCTGCGGATCATACATCAGTACAATATTATAAATAGCCCTCGCCATATAGACAGCAAACTCATCCACCACAGCCCCGGCCAGCAGATTACCGCTGTTGGCCTCCAGGAAGACTTCCCGGATATCGCCCGCCTTCCGGCTGTCCAGAGCATTATGCGGATACGCAGCCTCATACTTTTTCCAGATGGAGCGTAAGGATTCCGGTGACATCATGCTCTCCAGACAGCCATCGTTTCCACAGACGCACCGCCGGCCTTGATTCGTCTCCACCAGAAGGTGGCCAAACTCTCCCTGGTATCCATGCCTGCCGTACAAAAGTTCTCCCTTCTCTATCACACAGCCTCCCACGCTGCCTGTGGAATGCATAAATAATGCAGCCACTGTCTTGTGATTCAGGGACGGATCCTCCAGCAGCTCTGCATATCCCAGAAAACGTCCCACATTATCAATCATAATTGGAAATGAAAATTGAAGTTTTGCCCGTAGAAATTCGCAAACGGGAAAATCATTCATACGCTTCGTTCCTATGGGGAACATGCATACACCTCTTTTTCTGTCAACAACGCCCCCACATGCCACTACCATCATACATATCTGCTCTTTGCGGATACCGCTCTCTTTCAACAGAAGTTTTACTTCATCCGCGGTAACCTCCATCGCCAGATTCCAGCCATTCCATCTGCCAAGATCTGAGAGTTCCCGCACTCTTCTCTGAATAACCCTGCACTTCATATTGGAAATATTACAGCTGATAAAATCGTTCCCAATGATTACAATAATTGTGTAGCGAAAGGAGGCATTCATGGAAAAGACTCTGGGAGGCTTCCCACCTGCCGTCGTAGAATCTCTGGTTCCCACTTTTTTCAGCACCTTTTCTCTGCACAGTTCGTTTACAATCTGAGTCGCCGACGTCCGGCTCAGTTCCAGCCTGTCCGCAATCTCCGGAATGGTCATCTCTGCGCTGTTCTGAAGCAGTGCTACAATTGCCTTCTGATTTCTTCGTTTTATATTCCTGGGTTTTTCCGCTTTTACTTTTCTTGCATCCAACATGGCAAACCATCCTCACTTTACTTTCCGGCCGCCAGCTACGGTTCCATATGGAACCGGTATGTCGTCCTGGAAGTAAACACGGTGTTCTTTCTGACAATGCATCCTGGAAAATGGCTGCGGTTGACTGCATCGGGGAATCCCTGTGTTTCGAAGCAGATGCCTGCGTACCTCTGATAATGTACGCCGCCTTTACAGGCGAGACTGCCGTCAAAATGATTGCCTGTATAAATCTGAATCCCCGGCTGATCTGTATAGACCTCCATCCGTCTTCCGCTCTCCACATGCCGCAGTTCTGCTGCTTTCCGGTATCCAAAGCCGCGCAGAACGTAGTTATGATCAAGGCCAAACGTCTCACTCAGTACCTCGCTCAGCTTTCTCCTCCCGGTAAAGTCCAGGTTCGTCCCCTCCACCTTCCGGATCTCTCCTGTTGGAATCATATCCGGGGCTGCCGGCGTATAGAAATCAGCCATTAATCTCAGTTCATGGTTCAAAACATCGGCATCCCTTCCGCCGGACAGATTAAAATAAGCATGATTGGTCAGATTCACCGGGGTGTCCTCTTCCGGCACCAGCCGGTAACGGATATCGAGTGCATCATCCTCCGTTACCCGGTAAGTGACCTCCAGCGAGACACTATCCGGAAACCCATCTGCTGCCGAATCCTTCCAGTACAGTGTAACCCAGTCATCTCCGCCAGCCGCTATATGAAAATTCTTTGTTGCGTAGCCCGCGCTTCCGCTGTGAAGGCAGTTGCCCCGGTCATTGCGTTCAAGCCAGTAACCCCTTCCGTTCACATGAAATTCCCCGCCCCTAATCCGGTTGGCTACCCGTCCTATAACGGCCGCACTGCAGGAGGGATTCCTTCTGTATTCTTCCAGTGTATTCTGCCCCAGCACTACATCGTCTGCTTTTCCATTCTCCCCCGGGACATACAGATTCTTTATAACAGCACCGTAGGTCATAATGCTGGCCGTCATGCCAGATCCGTTCGCAATCATCACTTCCAGAACATCGGAACAATCAGGAAGTGTTCCCAATCTTTTCATCTTCATCTCACGATCTTCTCCATCCTGCCGTTATCCCTGCCGCAGCCGTCACGGCCAGCAGCAAAAAGGCTATAATCAAAAATCCTTCTCTTATTCCATACGCACTGGCCAGAACACCTCCCAGCAGGCTGCCGCTCAGACTTCCTGCCCCCATCTGGACAACTGCCAGTGTGCTCTGGCCCTGGGAGATCTTCCCGGGCATCACCATACGGTTGATATAGGTTACACAGACAAAGTAACATACCATATACGAAGGTCCCTGCAAAAGCTGGGCTGCGGCCATCAGCGGTACGTTCCCTGCGGACAGCAGTATCAGTCTTAAAGCCATACAGCCTACGGCTGCAGTCAGCAGCGCCGTTTCCTTAAACCGGCGTGACAGCCGGTGAATCAGAAGCAGTACCGGAATTTCACTGAGCGCCGAGATACAGTTCAGCACCCCAAGAAGCGACTGACTGTATCCCAGTTCCAGAAGATACACCCCCAGAAAGGCCGAGTAATAGTTGATTCCAAACTGCATGGCAAAAGCGAATACAAGGACCGGATAAATTTCCTTTGATTTGAAAATGGGGCCTTTGTCTGCCTTTGCTTTAAATTTACCGGTATCCGGATTCTTTGTGTCCGGTTCCTGCACCTTCCAGGTTTTTCTGTCCCCGGGCAGCGTCAGACAAAGCAGTGCAAACACCAGAAAACAGGCGCTGTTTCCATAAAACATAAGGTTGATCCGTTTTTTCAAATAAAAACCCATACCCAAAACTATGACCGCATAACTGATCGTCCCGCACATCCTGATCCATGCAAAATTAATTCGTTTTTCTTCCGCCTGATTCACTACCAGAGCGTCACAGACCGGGAGAACCGCGCTGTTAAATAACGCATAACAGATAACCGCCCCCAGAATTTCACGAAAGGATTCCGTTCCCGGAAAGAGCAGAACCGCCGCGGAACAGCACAGGTTCAGCAGAATCAGGACACAGCGCCTCTTTCCCGTCCGGTCCGCCAGTGCCGCCCATAAAGGCTGTACCGTCAGAGATGCAACAGGAAGGACCGCAGACAGAATTCCAACCTGCATGGAATTCATTCCTCTTTGTGAAAAATACATGGATATAAAAGGCAGATACAGTGATGCTGTAATCCAGTACAGCCCATTGATCAGGTACAGATTCAGCCCCTTCATGTCGATCCTCGCTTTTTAGTAAGTAAACTTTATTTACTAACCTTGGTAAACTTTATTCTGTTGTCATTATAAATCCTGAACTTTTTATATGGGGGATTTTGCAAAATCGAGGGCGGAACCATCATTTTTACTATTCCGCTTCTGCAAGAAGGCTGTTTTTGATATGCTTATAATATTTTTGGCTGACCGGAATCCACTCTTCTTCTCCTTCCAGCCGTATCCGGTACATCTCCAGCTGCCGGACATAATTCAGATTAATCAGATAACTCTTATGACAGTGAAGAAAGTACGGCGGAAGCCTGTCCAGCAGATCGTCCAGCTTCCCATACGACCGGATCTCCTCTTCCCATGTTTTTACACACAGCTGATGCCCCATGCTCTCCACATACAAAATCTTCTGGTAAGGGATGCGGTAGATCTTTCCCTTTGTCACCAGAGTCAGGCACCGCTTGTATTCCTGCTGTGCCATCTGTTCCAGACGGAGAATGGTTCTCTGGAACTCATCTTTATCCAGAGGAGAAAAGAGCAGGGAATCCGGCTGAAGATCGAATAAATGCTCCGGCCAGTCCATACGGTCAACCACCAGAACAAGCTTCAGATGATGAATCTTCTTTTTACAGGTTCTGGCAACCCCTGTCCCCTTTTCTTTCTGATGAACCAGATCTACAATCAGGATTTCTGCGTCCTCGTTCACCTCTTCTAAGTAGAACATCAGCTGGTCTTTGTCCGTAAATGTATGTAAGGCTCTGTAATCTGCCGCGTCGCCGGCAGACAGCGCCCATTCCAGGCCAGCGAACCGTTTTTCCGGATCATACAGTAGAATCTTTCCCATCCTGCTCAACCATCTTTCGTATCTCGTCCGCACACGGAAAACAGAGATCCTCCTGAACTGCCGCATCTGCTTCCATGACTGCTTTATAGTATCGGTTTACTGTGTCATTCGCTGAAATAATAATATATTTACGCTTTATCTGTCTTACCGCCTCTTCAAACTTCTGCCCTCCGTTCATCTCCAGCCGGTCTTTGATCTGCATATAATACAGGATCAGATGCTCCCGCTTCTCTCCCGGAATCAGCTCTTCCAGCAGTTCTCCTACCTTATCCCTGTGTTTCGCACCGTAGACGAAATAATGACGCAGCACTTCTTCATCCCGCTTTCTCCGTTCTTCCTTACCAGGAATAAAAACTCCCAATATTCTTACCATAAATGCACCCCTGTATGTATATAGATCTGTTAATGTATGATCAGAATATCAGGTTTTTAATTTTGTGTCAATATTTTACATATTATATATTTTATCTGATTACACTTTATTTATAAGTAATTATTACTTTTCATGATTTTACTGTCCGATTTTCACTTCATGTACTGAGTAAACCGATTCGGCATGGCAGGAGCTCTTTTTTCCTTCTGCTTACATCCTGTAGCCTCTTTATTTTTTTACACAGAAAGGCTCCGGCTAAAGATAAGTTTCTATTCCATTTTCCACCATGATTCTGTCTAATACCGAATCACAGATATCCATACACTCTGAAAGATACAGCGGCAAATTTGGTTTCGCACTAAAATCCATCTTTGACAATTGAGTAAAAATAGGATTTTACCCCAAAAAAGAAGAACGCTTCCATTTTCGATACCTGAAAGCGTTCTTGTTTCATTTATAAAATCTCCATTTAATAATAAGTCAAATATGCCGGATGGCTTCTCATGATGCCCGGTCCCCTTCTGATCCGCCTTCTACAGGCACCCGGCCTGTAACTACATATTTCTTTTTATAGAAAGCCGTAGCAATACCATTAACAACACCAATCAGCATGATAATGATAATATATATAAATATCCTTGTGTACCCTGCATTTCCGTAGGTATCCATCCAGTGTCCATACATGGCGGCCTGGAACAGGTCCGGGCAGAAACCGATGGCACAGACAAAGCCAGCTGTAGAAGCCGCATAGCGGCATGGTATTTTTACCTCTGAAGGAACTGCAAACATGCCGCCCCTTGCTATATGTACCATAAATCCGATGACCAGAGTCATAGCGGTCAGAAGAACAGACGGTACTCCGGCAGGCATAAACATAAAAATAAGGGTAATGACTGCTGCAAATGCCAACACAGTCGAGATTACGGTGGATACTGAGTGTATTCTGTCACCCATATATCCTCCCAGTGGAGCTCCAATAATACGTATCCCATATGTCCTGATAATGGCAATTGCACCGGATCCGATTACAGTGGCACCCAGGACATTCGTAAAATATGGTGTAAAGTAGGACAGCGTCTGATATGTAGAATATGTGGCAAATACGGCAATACCTGCAAACCATGTACGCGGATCTTTAAATACCCCGATCCACTCTTTTACAGAAAGCTTTGTCTCTTCGCCTCCATCGGCAGATGATCCCGCTTTTTCAGGATTGGGAAGCAGGAAAATTAAAGCAACAGTTGCCAGCAGGCCAACTGCACCGTAGCTTATGATAACTGCCTTCAGTCCGGCCACGCCTCCCATGGCCCCGACAGCTACCTTAGCATAAAGCCCCAGAGCTACGAAATTAATGATAACGCTGGCAAGACCGCAGGCCGATTCGGTGAAACCAAAAATGGTTCCCTGGCTCTCCTCGTCCCCTACCAGGCGAACCAGTTTGGTGTGGGCAGGAAAGTATAGGATCAGGCCGGCCACTGCCAGCCCTGCCCATATAAAAACAGCAAATGCATAGCTCATTTTCATGGCCAGAAGAAAATCCAGTGCACAGGTAATAAACATCCCCAGTAAATAGACCTTCTTCGTATTAAATTTATCACTAAGCGCACCTCCCAAAGGCGCCAGCAGATTACCAATGCCAAAGATCGCGATCAGAAACCCCAGTTGGGTGTTACTAGCATGCAGAGCACCTGCAAGATCATCATAAAATACATACTGTACAAATGGTGTTGCATACACCACGGCAAAGGCAAGCCCCATAAAAAATACAATCAACAGTTGTCTGCCAGTGATGGATACTTTTGAATTAGACATAAAAGCCCTCCTCTCCGCTGTCCAGGCAGCGGTACTTTTTACTTTTTATTCACTTTATAGTAACTCATTCTTACTGATACGACTCTGTTCAAGTTTGAGCCGCCAGACATGCTAAAGCAATCGAGTTCATTTTAATTTCTGCAGTATCCGAGCGAGATCCAAGAATAACCGGATTAGATGCGCCCAATACAATCCCGGCCCAGGAGCTGTGACACAGATGGATCCAGGACTTTCCCATGATATTACCTGCTTCAATGTTTGGAAATATCACAAGATCCACATCCCCGGTGATCTTACTGTCAATCTTCTTATGAGCTGCCGCCTGGGGATCAAATGCAACATCAAAGGCAATCGGACCTTCTATGATACAGGGAAGAAAACCGTCTTCTGTTTTGACTGCTTCCACAAGTCCAGCTGCATCCATGGTGGAAGGTACTTTTGGATCTACCATCTCATTGGCAGTGAGGACTGCCACTTTTGGGGTATGGATTCCCATGTTTTCCACTGCATATAAAAGGTTTTTTAATATATCCTTCTTCTGCTCCAGACCGGGAGCAACATTGATCCCGCTGTCTGAGCAAAATAACAGCTTATGATATCCCGGCGCTTCATAGGCCGCCATCATGGAAAGCAGACGGCCTGTGCGAAGTCCCCACTCACGGTTAAGAATCCCCCGCATATAAATACTTGTGTTGACAAGTCCCTTCATAAGAACCTGTGCATTACCATTATGGACTTCTCGAACAGCACGTTCCACTGCCTCTGTTTCCGTTTCAGCTCCCAATATCTCCGTTGGTACAAGATTTATCTGACGGCAGATATCTTCTATTTTCTCTTTATCACCAGTAAGAACCGGCTGGATAAAACCATCATCTACTGCCGCCTTTACCGCCAGAAGCAGTTCCGTATCAGCTGCTGCTGCCACACTGACAACCAGAGGCCTGGAAGATTTAACCCGTTCCCGTAATTCCTTAAAATTTTTTATCATGTCCCATTCTCCTTAACCTAATTTATGTCTTTTACTCAGTCTGTGATCTATACTTTTACGTTCTTCATCCCCTATCCGCATAATGTATATCCCGAACATCGCCAATACAATAGACAGGAGGGGATTTACATAATTGAAAATTGCATATTTCCAATATTGAGACACGCTCATTCCCAACGTAGAAAAGATAAATACACCGCTAGTTGACCAGGGGATAAACACTTGAGTCAGTGTTCCCCCTTCTTCCAAAAGCCGGGATAACATTTCCGGTTTCAGCCCTCGTTTCTTAAAAGCGTCTTTATAGAGACTTCCGTTTATGACGATGGAAAGAAACACCTCCCCCATAGTCAGGGTACCAAGTGTGGTACTGGCTATAACCACCGGCACCATCATCTTATCACGCTTTACCTTATGGATCACTACTTCTATAATGCAGGGCAAATATCCCACATGTTCCATGACGCCTCCAAATGCAATAGCGATACAAGACAAGGAAAATGTATACATCATACTTTGTATGCCGCCGCGAAGCAGTAATTTATCGACCAGTTCTACTCCTGTAGGTTCTGTATATCCATAATTCAGCCCTGCAATAACCTCTTTTAAAGGATATCCCTGGTAGAATACTGCCACCAGAACTGCCAGAACTGTACCGATGGCCATACTTGGCACCGCCGGATATTTTCTCAAATTCAGTATCAGCAGTACAGCCATGGGAACGAGAACCAATGGACTGATGTGAAAGCGTCCGCCTATGGCTGCCAGAAATAACTCCACTGTATCCATGCTAAAATTTCCTCCCCGATAGGACAACCCAAGCACGGTAAACGCTATCAGAGTGATTATATAGGAAGGGAGGGTGGTTTTCCACATTGCACCTATATGAGCATACAAAGTAGTCCCCACAGCTGCCGGTGCCAGGTTTGTACTGTCAGAAATCGAAGACATTTTATCTCCGAAAAATGCTCCAGATATAACCATGCCTGCTGTAAGAGGGGCTGGTATTCCCAAACCGGTACCGATTCCCATCATAGCCAGGCCCATAGTGCCTACGGTTCCCCAGGATGTACCTATGGAAATTGATGTCAGGCTGCACAGAAGGAGACCTATCGGCAGAAAATAATCAGGGATGATGTACTGAAGTCCATAATAAATCAAAGCCGGTACTGTGCCTGAGAATATCAGGGAACTGATGATAACACCTATAAATATAAATATTATCATAGCCGCCAGCGCCTGCCCCAGTGATTTCTTCATACAGCCTACCAGATCCATGAAACTGTATCCCAGGGGGACGGATGCCAGGCATACGATTGCCAGCGCACAGAGCAGCATAATATGTATATCGTAGTCCAACAGGACAACACCAATCAACAGGACTGCTATGGCTGCTCCAAATACCACCATGGACATCCCTATACCGGGCTGTAGTTTTTCCTTATGGTTTTCATTCAATCCATACACCCTCTTCCCCTTTTATGCACCCTATTCATATTCTTTCGGTACTTCTTCTCCTCTGAGTACCCTTAATCCTCCAAGAGCAAGGGCTGTCATCTCAAATTCCCCTGCCACTACCTCTATAGGAGCCATAAAGCCAGTCATACGTCTGACTTCATTTACTACATACTCGGAATGGGCAATACCACCGGTTAGAACGATACAATCTACTTTGCCATCAAAAACGGCTCCGTAAGAACAGATTTCCTTTGCCACATTATATACAAATGCTTCATATACCAGTTTTGCTTTTTCATCTCCCTGGCTTATCCTGCGTTCCACTTCCTCGGCATCTTTTGTGCCCAGATAATCATAGATACCACCGGTACTGCTGATCTTATCTACCATCTCCTCATGAGTATATTTACCGGAATAACACAGTTTCACCAGGGGGTAGGTGGGAAGTCCGCCGCTCCGTTCCGGTGAAAAGGGGCCATTCGTACGCCCGCCGCTTCCGTCTACCATCTTTCCCTCTTTGTGAGCTACAATAGAATTTCCTGATCCAAGGTGGGCAACTATAAGATTGCTCTCCTCATATTTTTTACCGATGCGTTCTGCCGCCCAACGAGCGACCGCTTTCTGGTTCAGGGCATGAAACCAGCTGGGACGTTCCAGTTCTTCTATACCGGATATTCTGGCTACAGGCATAAGTTCATCCACTGATACAGGGTCTACGACAAAAGATGGAATTCCGATCTCGTCACCGATACTCTTAGCCAGGGCAGATCCCAGATTAGACGGGTGCTCACCATGAACAGCGTTTCGCAGATCCTCTACCATTTTGTTACTGACCCTGTACGTTCCTCCGGGGATTGGATTCATAAGTCCTCCCCTGCCCACTACACAGGACAGGTCACTGATCTCAATTCCTTCCTGACTGAGTGCATCCAGAATTAATTTTCTTCTATAATCGAATTGATCAAATACTCGTTTATATTCGCTCAGTTCCTCCTGGGTATGAGTAATGTTTAACTTCAGTATTTGTTTTTCATCTTCAAATACAGCAATCTTCGTGGATGTACCTCCAGGGTTGATGATTAGCAGTTTCATTAAAAGTTTCATGACACAATTACCTCTCTTTCCATATTGGTGATCAATGTTGTTCTATTGTTCGGAACACCGTTCTATAAAAGAGATAAAAAGAAAGGAAACTTTTTCTGTTCCCTTCTTCAAATGTATTCATTCACTCACAGTAATGTTTATAATGAGCATAATAGCATAGCTTTATTCAATTGTCAAACACTATTTGTGCACATTCACCTTTTAGTATAACACTCCCTATTATGATTCGTCATTTCTCCTAAAAATTGTTGGAAATTTCCTTGGCGATATTGCAGACTGCCTCGATCCTGTCCTCAATGTCGGAAGAAGTGATGCGGCTGGTTGGACCGGACAGACTGATAGCTGCCACTGCCTTCATATTCTGATCGAGAATAGGCGCGCCAATACAGGTAAGCCCTAATTCCTGTTCCTCGTGATCCATTGCATACCCTCTTCTCTTTACCTTAACCAGTTCCTCTTTCAGCTCATCGAGAGATGTAATCGTATTTGGTGTATAGCGGGTCAGCACTTTACCTTCGTAAATAGACAGGTCAACCTTGTCTCCAAAGGCCAGCAGACATTTTCCCACAGAAGAACAGTGGCATTCACTAAGAGAACCTACTGGCGGGTTTACTGTCAGCATTTGCCTGTCATTCATCTCTTTCAATATAATAACACTATGGTATACATCTCCTGGATTATATTCCAGTATGGACACATTGACTACCTCATGAAATTTCTGATGCAGTCTGTGCGCATAGGGACGAATCACCTCCGGAATTCCCATCTTATTCTCCACACTTTTTCCTAGTATAAACAGCTGACTTCCCAACCAGTACTTCTCTGTCTCTGGATTCCTTTTGACGAATCCCTTGGCTTCCAGAGTTGACAGTGTACGGTAAATCGTACTCTTATACACTCCCATATCTGAGGCAATCTGTGTAATCCCTACCTCCTTCCCCTTTTTATTCAGATAAATCAGTAATTCTAACGCCCGATCCAACGCCTGAATTGTATCAGCCATTTTCTGTTTCCTCCTGTATCTCAGATCACACATTATGTGCAAAATTACCATTAGTCATATAATATTAAATACTATTTCTTCTGCCATGTCAAGGTTTATAGCCATCGCCCCGGTTAACAATGTTTCCCCCCGGTCTGCAGTTTTCTTCCCTCCTGTCTTTGTGCATTTATCACATATTTTCATCTGCATTTTTAGCGAAAAAGGATGTGGACATTTAAAATCAATCGGATATATAATTCTATACATCGGAACACTGTTCTATTGTATGGAACACTCAAAAAATTTTAAACAGGAGGTTTTTTTATGAAGGTCATTGTTAATAAAGACCGGTGCAAGGAATGTGGGTTGTGTATCCATCACTGTCCCAAACAGGCCATCAGTAAATGTAATACTCTGAACGCAGGCGGTTATTATCCTGTCCAGGTGGATGATGAGGCGTGTATCGCCTGTGGAATGTGCTATATCACATGTCCAGACGGTGTATTCTACATATCAGGAGATATAGAAGAGGAGGTTCAATGAAATGTCAGATATGATGAAAGGCAATGAAGCCATTGCAGAAGCAGCTGTAAGAGCTGGCGTTAAATTTTATGCAGGTTATCCTATTACCCCCTCCAGTGAAATCATGGAGTACCTGTCCTGGAGACTTCCAGAAACAGGCGGCAGTTTTGTTCAGGCAGAAAGTGAACTGGCCGGCATTAACATGGTAATCGGAGCCGCAGCCTCCGGAGTCAGAGCATTGACTGCCTCCTCCGGACCAGGCATATCACTAAAACAGGAAGGGGTCTCTACCCTGTCCGATGAAGGGCTCTCTGCAGTGGTAATCACTCAAGTCCGGTATGGCAACGGACTTGGAACCCTGCTTTCCGCGCAGTGTGATTACAACCGTGAGACCAGAGGAGGCGGACACGGAGACTACAGATGTCTTGTGTTTGCACCATCTTCCGTTCAGGAGTTCGTAGATTTGATGCGTCCTGCCTATGAACTGGCCGAAAAATACCGGGTAGTATCTGTTATGATGGGAGAAGCAACGCTTGGACAGATGATGGAACCTGTGACGCTGCCGGAGTTTGTAGAACCAGAACGCACGCCCTGGGCGCTCAATGGGCATTATACATTTAAAAAAATCGGCATTTTCCAACGAGATTCCATGCAAGAGGCAGTTGAACTGGTTGAAAAATATAATACCATCAGAGAAAACGAGCAACGCTGGGCAGATGGGGGAATAGAGGATGCAGATTATGTATTCGTATCCTACGGCGTACCTGGCCGCAGTACCCTTGGGGCTGTCCGCGAACTGCGGGCCCAGGGTGAGAAGGTCGGAATTATTCGGCCCATCACCGTATGGCCGTTCCCGGAGAAAGCATTTCATAAGATTAATCCTGAAGTTAAGGGCATTATTACCGTTGAAGCCAATGCCACTGGACAATTAGTAGATGACGCGGCCCTCTATACAAAAAAAGCCCTGAAAGAACGCAATATTCCAGCTTATGCGCTTACATATGTATTTGGTACTCCGACAATCCGCAATATTAAAAAGGATTATTATGAAATTAAATCAGGCAATAAAAAGGAGATATATTAAAATGTCAGCTTCCAAGAAAGAAAAAAAGGTTCCTGCACTGGTAGACAAACCAATGGACTTTTGTCCCGGTTGCGGTCATGGTATTATTAGCCGGCTGATCATGGAATGTCTGGATGAATTGAATCAGAATGATAATATCATCTTTCCTATTGGCGTGGGTTGTTCTTCGAATCTGGGTGCAGGCTTGGAATGTGACCGTCTTCATTGCTCACATGGCCGCGCAGGCGCCGTAGCAACAGGTATGAAACGAGTAAACCCGGACGTGTTGATCGTCTCCTATCAGGGTGACGGTGATGCGTATAATATTGGTATTGCAGAGACCTTCAACGCAGCATACCGTAATGAAAATATCACTGTGGTGGTAGTCAATAACACCAACTTTGGTATGACGGGAGGCCAGATGAGTCTGACTACCATGGAAGGCCAAAAGACTTCAACCAGCATATATGGACGTGACTGCAGCGTAACCGGTTATCCGCTGCGCTTCCCGGAAATGGTTGCCAGAGAATTCCCAAATGCTGCATATGCCGCCCGAGGTACCGTCACCAGTCCAGCTAAGATTAACCAGTTAAAAGGATATATAAAGAACGGTTTAATGGCACAAATGAATCACGAAGGCTATTCTGTCATAGAGGTACTATCCCCATGCCCGGTAAACTGGGGCCTGACTCCAATCAAGGCTATGGAGCGTATTGAAAATGAGCTTGTTCCTTACTATCCTTTAGGTGAATTTAAAAAGAGAGAGGTGAAATAAACATGAAGGAAATCGTATTTGCAGGTTCTGGCGGTCAGGGTGTATTAACAGCCGGCCTGATTATCTCTGATATCGCCGCCAAAGAAGGCCTCAATGTAACCTGGGTACCTTCTTACGGCTCCGCCATGCGCGGCGGCACTGCCAACTGTACTGTGAAATACTGTGAAAATACCATATACAATCCATCCCAGGAAGAGCCTGACGTCCTTCTGGCCATGAACAATCCTTCTTTTAAGAAGTTTCTTCCCCTGGTTACTCCGGGCGGTATTGTTGTCATTGGTGATCTGGTTGATATTCCGGAGGATGCCAGAAAGGATGTCATCTATGTACGGGTACCCGCCACAGAGATATCCACTGACCAGGGGAATCCAAAGAGTGCCAATATCGTCATGACCGGGGCTATTGTCAAACTTATGGGAGACTTTTCAAAGGAAGCCGCCATAACAGCTATGAACCATATGTTTGAGAAAAAAGGAAAATCCCAATTCAGGGAAGCAAATGAAAAGGCTTTCGATGCGGGCTATGACGCTGTAGAGGTTATGGTACAGGATTCTTGTGTAAGATAATCTGTCAGCTGATCTTTCTATTCAGACAGGCATTAATTAATTTTTCTCTCCTAATTTGTGGATGCTTTATCTAGTAAAAAAATAAAAGCCCCCTTCAGGCCGGACCGCCATTTCCGGCCTGAAGGGGGCTTTTATTTTTTCCTGTTCTTCATAGTCAGTGCTGCAGACCACCTATCCCGCATTCTCCGCGGCAAACTGGCTGTTATACAAGGCCGCATAGTAGCCGCCCTTTGCCAGAAGCTCCTTATGGTTTCCTACCTCCTTGATATCTCCATGTTCCATATATACAATCAGTTCCGCGTCCTTAATCGTGGATAAACGGTGGGCGATGACGAAGCTGGTCCGTCCCTCCATCAGTTTGTTCATGGCCTTCTGGATTGCCACCTCAGTCCTTGTATCCACAGATGAGGTTGCCTCATCCAGAATCAGGATCTCCGGGTCAGACAGGAAGGCGCGGGCAATAGTAAGAAGCTGTCGCTGCCCCTGCGCGATATTGGAAGCGCCCTCATGAAGCTGCATCTCGTAGCCTCCCGGCATGGACATGATAAATCCATGCGCGTGAGCAGCCCTGGCAGCGGCGATAACCTCCTCGTCGGTTGCCTCCAGTCTTCCGTAGCGTATATTATCTTTTATGGTACCAGCAAAAAGCCATGTATCCTGCAGCACCATGCCAATCATGGACCGAAGGGCCTCACGCTTCATATCCCGTACATCTACGCCGTCGATGGTAATGCTTCCTCCCTTTACATCGTAAAAGCGGAGAATCAGATTGACCAGTGTGGTCTTTCCTGCCCCGGTGGGGCCTACTATCGCAATCTTGTCGCCTGCCTGTACATGCAGATCCAAATCATGAATCAGGGTCTGCCCTTCTGTATAGCCAAACCGTACATGGCTGAAATCCACACAGCCTTCCGGATTCTGGGGGAATTTAAGATCTTCTGCCTCCGGCACCTCCTCCTGTTCATCCAGGAATTCAAAGACCCTTTGAGCTGCAGCCATAGTCGCCTGCATAATGTTGGCAATGTTGGATATCTGGTTGATGGGCTGGGAAAACTGCCGCAGATACTGGATAAAGGACTGAATCATCCCTATGCTTAACCTGCCGTTGATGCAGAGCCAGCCGCTGACCACCGCTACCCCCACATAGCCGATGTTGGTCAGCGCCTGTGTCAAGGGCATGATAATGCTGGAAGAAAACTGCGCTTTCCAGCCATTGTCGTAGAGACGGTTATTGATATCCTCAAAATTTGTGATGATATCTTCCTCTTTTCCAAAAGCGGCAATGACGTTCTGGCCGTTATACATCTCCTCCACATAGCCGGTGAGATCCCCCAGCGCGGACTGCTGTCCCCGGAAATACCGCTGGGAATGCTTTACTACCTTCATGCTCACCAGACCGCAAACCGGGATAACACAAACGCCGATCAGGGTCAGGATCGGGCTGACTACCAGCATCATCCCAAAGATGAATACCATGGTACAGACCGCCGTGATAACCTGGCTGATGCTCTGCTGAAGAGAGGTGTCTATGGTATCCACATCATTGGTGACGCGGCTCAGCACATCGCCGAACGTATTGCTGTCAAAATAGGCCAGGGGCAGACGGCGGATTTTCTTGTCCACTGCCATACGCAAATCATGCATGGTACGCTCTGCCACCCCTGCCACGATGTATTGGCCGGAATAGTTGAATAGAAAGGCCAGCAGATACACACAGCCCAATTGCAGCAGCACGGTGAGGAACGCCTGAAATCCCTGAAGGACACCTGCATCGTTCACCACCACGGCCACCAGCGCATCCATGGCCCGGCCAAGGGTATATGGTCCCTGGGTGGTAAACACGGCTCCCATGACCAGACAGACCACCATGAGAATGATTCTGATTCGATACGGTTTCATAAAACGGAACAGACGGCCCAAAGTTCCCCTGGTGTTGATTTTTTTATCTGTTTTACTGACAGTTCCCTGTTTCATGCACTCATCTCCTCCTCTGACAACTGGCTTCGGACGATTTCCTGATAGGTCTCACAGGTATTTAAAAGCTCCCTGTGCGTTCCGATTCCCATAACCTTCCCTTCATCCATGACGATAATACGATCCGCATTCATGATCGTGCTGACACGCTGTGCCACGATTACCACGGTGGCGTTCTCCGTTTCCCTGGCCAAAGCCTGGCGCAGGGCTGAATCCGTCTTGAAATCCAGCGCGGAAAAGCTGTCATCAAATACGTAAATCTCCGGTTTCCTGACAATGGCCCTGGCGATTGCCAGGCGCTGGCGCTGGCCGCCTGAAACATTGCTTCCGCCCTGAGCTATAAACGAGTCAAATCCCTCCGGTTTATCCTCGATGAAATCCGTGGATTGTGCAATGGCTGCAGCCTCCTTCACCCGCTCATCACTGGCCGAATCATCGCCGAAACGAATGTTTTCCATAATTGTCCCCTTAAACAGCAAGGCTTTCTGAGGTACATAACCAATTTTTTTGCGAAGGGTCTTGCGGTCATAGTCCTTTACATTGACCCCATCCACCAGGACCTCGCCCTCCTGCACATCATAAAAACGGGGAATCAATCCCACCAGAGCAGTCTTGCCGCTGCCCGTACTTCCAATGATGGCAGTTGTCTCTCCCGGCTTTGCCTCAAAACTGACATGGCTGACAGCCGGTTCCTTTGCCCCCGGGAAATAAAAGCTTACATCGCGGAAGGTCAGATAACCTCTCTGCCCCTCTGATGTTTTGGGAGCTTCCGGGTCCCCGATGGAATTTTCTGTATCCAGCACCTCACAGATACGGTCCGCCGAGGCGGCACATCTGGGGTACATAACGAAAATCATGGAAAGCATGGTAACAGACATCATGATCTGCATGACATACTGTATAATAGCCAGAATATCTCCCGGCATCACCGGCTCTGTGCCGGCTCCCTGGCCAGCACGCCACAGAAGTCCCACAACGGTCAGGTTTAATATCAGGATCAGGGATGGACCCATCAGTGACATGGCATGCATCATTTTCATGGCATTGTTCATCAGGTCCTTGTTGGCGCCGTCAAAACGCTTTTCTTCGTAATCCTCTGTCCCGAACGCCCGGATCACGCGGATGCCGGTAAGTTTTTCCCGCATGATCAGGTTGATCCGGTCAATCCTGGTCTGCATCTTTCTGGAAAGAGGCATCGCCCTCCTGCCTATCAGGCTGATGATCAGCACCATCACCGGCATGGATACCACAAGGATACTGGACATTTTCGGATTTTTGCTGTAAGCCAGTATGATGCCCATCACGCACATGATGGGAGCGGTCAGGATCACGCGCAGAAACATGACCATAAAATTCTGTACCTGGGTAATGTCATTGTTGGTACGGGTAATCAAAGACGCGGTTGAAAATGTGTCAATTTCTGCCTGGGAAAAGTATTCCACCTTGGAAAAAATCCGGCTCCTCACATTCCGCCCTAAGCCCAGCGCAATTCTGGATGCAAAAAATCCTGTGGTGATATTGCATACCATACCCAGAATGGCAATTCCCAGCATGATGATGCCGGTGTGAAGAATATAATTCATATCCTTGTCCGCGATTCCCCTGTTAATGATGTCTGACAGATAGGTAGGAAGCCCCAGCGTGGCCCCTACTCCGGCTGCTACACTGACCAGCACGCACAGGAGTTCCAGCCGGAATGCTTTCAGTTCTGCAAATATTTTCTTCATGTTTTACCTCCTTGTTATTGCAAATAAAAATATCCGGAAAAGTGATCAGCTCTGCAAATACTTTTCCAGACATTTTAATCCCTTTAAAATAGTCTCCAGATCTTCCCTGCTCATGGTATCCTTCTCAGAATGGCTCCCCATCTGTTCCATCATGCTCTGAACCAGTGCCCGGCCTTTTTCGGTAAGAACCACATCTATAAAGCGGGCGTCCTTCTCATTCCTGGTCATTGTTATATGACCGGCCCGTTCCAGACGGCGGCAGAACATGGAGCAGTTTCCTTTCGTCACATGCAGACTCCGGCTCAGCTGGGTCAGATTCACCTGCCCATCTGCCAAAAAGAGATGATTGAGAACCCGTCCCTGCTCCGGGGTAATGCCAAATGGTCTGCACTTCTCCTCCACGCCTTCCCGGACAAGCCAGTTTACCTTGCGCAGCTCCTGAAACCACTGATCCTTAAAATTAATAAACGGCATATGGCCCCTTCCTCCTGATTCTTTCTTTTTATTCAGCCGGATATAGTTTATATGTAAACTATTATAGGATACCATTCCTGCTACAAAAAATATAGGGTGTGTTTATTAAATAAATATAAAAATTTAATAAATTTGCGCCGCTCACCTTACCTCTTCTGATCCCGGTTCCGGTTCTTCATCATACCGTTCACGGACAGTCGGCCTTCAAAAGCCGCTTATAGGTCCGTTCCATGCCAAACGCCCCTAACGGCGCAGTGATCAGAATCGCAAGCACAGCCACCGTAAGAACAATCTTTCCGCAGCCGAGCCCCATCGCCAGCGGCACTCCGCCGATAGCTGCCTGAACCGTCGCCTTCGGCATATATGCAATCATGCAGAAAAAACGTTCCTTCCGGTTCAGTTCCGTCTTCAGCAGACAACAGAATACGCCCGCCATACGGAAAATCAGCACGCCGAATATCAGGATCACGGCAGCCGCGCCTGCTTCCCATGCGTAACGGATATCCACGGTGGCACCCACCAGAACAAACAGAAGCACCTCAGCCGCTACCCACAGCTTGGAGTATTTGACCGAAAGACGCGCCGCCGCCTCATGCCGTTTTCTCTGCAGGGCAATTCCGATGCTCATAACAGCCAGCAGCCCTGAAAACGGCAGGCAGCCCTTCAGCCGGTTTTCCAGATCAATCATCAGGAACGAAATGCTTAAGAGAATTACTACCTTTGCAGAATCCCGGATATGGATCTTTTGAAAGAATCGCGCGAGTAAAACTCCGGTCACGCCTCCGACCGCAATTCCCGTTCCGATAGAAACCGGGATGGAGAGAACGCTGCCCGCAGAGAACCTTCCGCCCTGTGCCAGACCGGTAAATGCCGTAAACATGACAATGACAAATACGTCATCCACCGATGCACCTGCAAGAATCATCTGTGGAATACTCTTCCTGACTCCGTACCCCTTCTCCATCAGATTCAGCATCTTCGGAACAATCACGGCCGGGGACACTGCTCCTACCACCGCTCCCATAACAGCCGCATCCAGCATGGAGATTCCCAGAAGGCGGGGTGCCAAAAGAACCATCCCCACAATTTCAAAGCAGGCCGGAACAAAGCACATCAGTATGGCCGGCCGCCCTACTTTTTTTAAGTCCTGAATGTCCAGGGACAGACCTGCGCGCGTCAGGATAATGATCAGCGCAATCTGACGCAAATCCGCGGAAATTCCTAAAATAGAAGCATCCAGCATGTTTAAGGCATACGGCCCCAAAATCATGCCCGTCAGCAGCATTCCCAGCAGCCCGGGAAGTCTGATTTTCTGAAACGCCTGGCTCAGCAGCATCCCCAGAAGAAAAACCAGTGACAAACTTGTAAGCATAACAATATAACCTCCAAATCCCTTATTTTTATTTGCAGGACAGAACCGCGCTTTTGTAATAATCGAGTAGGAGGGAGTGATTAACTCCCGTCCTCTCACACCACCGTGCATACCGTTCGGTACACGGCGGTTTCAACGGTTGACGTGCACGGACTGATAGGCTGTGGCTAAATCATAATAGCCTCTGTTTATCAGTCTTTCTTTTGTCATTGCCATATTTACCGCTACCGTTTGTGTGGTAAACCAATAGCCTCTTCGGCTGTTCCCTGCCTTCCATGCCAATTCTTTCGGCACCCCCATTTTCAGCAGGTTCTTTACCTTCGTTTTCGGTTTCTTCCATTGTTTCCATATACACATTCGGATTCTGTGATATAGCCATTGGTTCAGTCCCTCTATTCGGTTCTTCATATCTGCTACTCCATAATAATTCAGCCAGCCCCGCATATACACCTTTATCTTTTCTAACGATGGGCGTATGCTCTGAACAGACCTTCGGGAACTAAGGTCTTTCAGTTTTGACTTCATTTTCTTCCATGACTTCCCATGAACCCGGACATAAATGCCCTTTCCGTTCTTTCCCAATGTGAAGCCAGGGAACTTAAAATTTCGGATTGCAAATACACTTACTACACGGCTTTTCTTCTGGTTCACCTGCAATTTCAGCGTCCCTTCCAGATATTTCGTGCTTGTTTCCAGAAGTCTCTTTGCGGCTCTCTCACTTTTAGCTAACAATACTATATCATCTGCGTAACGTACAAAAGCCACTCCTCGTTTCTCGTACTCCTGGTCGAACTCGTTCAGATAGACATTTGCCAGCAGCGGGGATAGATTTCCTCCTTGCGGCGATCCTTCCTCTGTCTCCATGACTATACCGTTTTCCATGACACCACTCTTTAGGTATCTCTTTATCCATTGGATAACCCTTTCGTCCTTTACATCTCTGCGCAGGATATTTAATAGCATTTCTTGGTTCAGAGTATCAAAGTATTTCGACAGGTCCAATGCAACGGCATGGGTGTATCCCTGTTCTGCATACTCTTTTACCTTTAAAATGGCGTCCCTGGCGCTTCTTCCCGGCCGATACCCATAGCTGTTCTCCGAGAACAGCGCCTCATAGACTGGCATTAACTGCTGTCCTATGGCTTGCTGGAAGATACGGTCTTTCACGGTTGGAATGCCCAGCTTTCGCATTCCTCCCTCTGGCTTGGGAATCTCTACTCGTCTTACTGGGTCGGGGGTGTATTTTCCCCTTTTGATTCTCTCTATCAGTTCCTTTTGATTTTCCCTTAGGCAGTCACCTGTTTCCTCTACGGTCATTCCGTCGATTCCCGGCGCTCCCTTATTCGCCTTTACTCTCTTAAAAGCTCTGTTTAAGTTGTCCTTATTCAGTATCTTCTCTAAGAGTTCCGGCTGTGCACTGTCTCTTTCCTTCCATATCCGGCGGAAAGAACGGTGCGCTCTCACATACCCTTCACGTTCCGCGCTGTCTCTTTGTGAGCAGCTATCTCTGTTTTCTGTACCCAATGTTCTTTCCTCCTTTCCCGGTTGTACTAAAGACTCCTGTTGATTCGGTCCTTCGTCTCTCGACTACTATGACCTCTGCTGACTTCTGTACGTTCAGCACTACCTCACGATAGTGGTTATCCCTTTCAGGACATTCCGCACAGACCTCCCCGGGTACCACACGTTTCTTTCTCTCCATCTATCTGCCACATTTACCATACATGATTCCGTGTGGTTATTGGGCTTCGACTTGTTTGGCAGCCTTACCCTCACGCATGGCCTGATGTGATTTCTGTTCGTCAGACCAGAGATTTGCCCATGGGTTAGTATGTTCCCCATATCCAGCTTCCTTCAGATTCCACCTCACGATGGACACCCTTGCCTTCGGCTATATCCTTCCCACCACCGGGCGGATTCCGGACTTGCACCGGTTAGAAACGTGCGCCGCCGGGCGCACCAAAAAAGCTGATAACTCCTGCACAATGCAGAAGCCATCAGCTGTAATAAGCGGTTCTGGTAACATGTTCACTACCACGGGAGACCTCATTCCCGGGATATAGTATATCAAAGGGATGGCGGAAATGCAAGTATAAAATCCCGGCTAGCCTTCCACTGCAAAGGATTCTCCTGCCTCCTCTCCAAAACGGATCAGCCGTTCCTTCAGCCCTCTCCTGATCTCCTCATAATCCCTGTCATTGACAAGATTCACCGTTTCCAGCGGGTCACTGGCCAGATCAAAAAGATACTTTTCCTTATAAACCGTACTTCCGCTCTCCTTCCACGGATCACAGTCAGGAGCGTGAACCACGTATTTATACCGGTTTGTGCGCAGTGCGCGGCCCACAAAGCTCTCGCTGATCTGAATATAGACAGCCTCCTCCCAGTCGGGCTCTTCCGTCTCTGAGAGCGGCCGTCCCTGAAGCCCCAAAGGCGCCGTATCGTATCCGGCGGCGGACAGAATCGTCTTCGGCAAGTCTATCAGGCTCACCACCTTCTCCTCCCGCTTCCCTTTTTCAAATCCGTTCCCTTTAATCAGCAGCGGGACGTGTATGGTTCCCTCGAAGCTGTTGCGTTTATAGTCATCGTATCCACCTTTTTCGACCTCATCCGCGTGGGTGCGGAAATGGCAGCCATGGTCACTGCCGTAAATCACCATGGTATCCTCATAGATGCCCCGCGCTTTCAGCGCATCTACGACACGGCCGAAATTCCGGTCCAGGGCGTGGCAGCACCCCAGATAATCAGGGTAGAATTGCTCCCAGTCTCCCTTCCCCGGCGTTAAATCAGGAGGCGGAACAAAACCGGCGAACTGTTCTCTGCTGCCGTCCGGCCCCTCATAATCCCCCCTGTCATTCTGATGGTGCGGTTCAATATGGGAAATCATCAGAAAAAACGGTTTCTCATCTTCATATTCCTCGATATAACGCACCGCATAATCGGTCAGACAGTCGGTCCGGTAGCCGGTAAAATCCAGCTTATTCCCGTCCTTGTCAAAGATGTATCCGCCATACCCGTGGGAAGTGAATTCCAGCACATCGGCCGCCATCCAGTAGTCGTCGTAACCACCGCGCCTCTCGGCCGGAACCGCAATCGTCTCATAATGGTTCTCCTCTTCATCGGAAGCCAGATGCCATTTTCCTACGTAAGCCACCCGGTAACCCGCCTCCCGCAGATACCTTGCCAGAGTCTTCTGGTTCAGGGGCAGGGAAACCGCATTGCGGTAGCAGCCGGTCTGTGTGGGGTACAGTCCGGTCTGAAGCATGGCTCTGGCCGGCCCGCATACCGGCTGGGGTGTAAATGCACTTGCAAAATTCACCGCATCCTCACAGGCAAACCGGTCCAGTCTCGGCGTTACCGGAAGAGGCTGGCCGTTGCAGCCCAGCGTATCCGCCCGCTGCTGGTCCGAAAAGAAAAATACGATATTCTGTCTCTGTTTCATACACTGCCTCCTATTCTTTTACCGCACCGGCCGTCAGACCGGCAATCATATACTTCTGAAGAAAAATAAAGATAATGAGGATCGGAACTGCTGCCCCCACGGCAGCGGCCATCACACGGCCCCAGTCGTAGTTATACTCGCCTAAATACGTCATGGCGATACCGGAAGCCAGCGTCCTCATCTCCGTCTTATTCACAAGGGTTAACCCCCACAGGAAATCTTCCCAGGAAATCAGGAAGGAATAAAGGCCCACAGCCAGAATTCCGGGTTTGACCAGCGGAAGAATCACCTGTACCAGGGTTCTTCCCTTGGAACAGCCGTCAATGTAGGCCGCTTCCTCCAGAGACTTGGAAATCGTATCAAAAAAGCCTTTCAGGATCCACACCGACATGGGCAGCGCATTGGTAGAGCAGGCCAGAACCAGCGCCGTATACGTATTTAACAGCCCCAGGCGGAAATACATGTTGTAAAGAGCAATTAAAAGCGTCATGGCCGGAAACATCTGTGTGGAGAGAAACAGCATCATCACGAACTTGTCGCCCTTAAACCGGTACCGGGAAAATGCATAGGCTGCCAGCACTGCCAGCGTCAGCGTCACCAGCGTGGTGATGCCCGAGACGATAATATTATTCTTATAAAAAATCAGGAATTTTCCATCAGTCAGGATTCCTTTATAATTGGCCAGAGTCGCATTTACCGGCAGAAACTGAGGCGGCAGGCGCAAAATCGCCTCATTGGGTTTTAAGGATGTGAGAAGCATCCAGTAAATGGGAAATACGAAGCAGAGCGTGGCGGCCAGAATCGCCGCGTACATAAGAATTTTCCGATAAGTTTTCTTCTTCATTCGCCCACCTCCTAATATTCCACTTCTTTGGAAGAAAGAACCCTGTTATAAATGGTAGAGAAAATCACCAGGAACACAAGCCAGCAGACTCCGATGGCCGCGCCTTTTCCCAGATTGAAGCCCGAGAACGCCGTCTCATACGTATACAGCGGCAGTGTGGTGGTCGCGCGGACCGGACCTCCTCCCGTCATGGTAAAGAACAAGACGAACATCTGGAAATTGGAGACAATGGAGGTCAGCGTCACGGTCTTCACCACCGGCATAATGCACGGAACTGTGATACACCAGAATTTCTGTACTCCTGTGGCGCCGTCGATCTCCGCAGCCTCCTTTAAATCTTCCGGTACGGTCTGAAGCCCTGAGAGAAGCATGATCATCATCAGGGGCATCTGTTTCCACACTGCGGAAATGATAACGCCCAGCATGGCCGTCTTCGGGCTTCCCAGGACACTGTAGTCTCCCAGCCCCAGTAAGTAATTGACAATGCCGTACTGCGGCTGGAAGATGAACATCCAGGTAACCGCCACCACCAGCGACGGGATCGTCCACGGAAGGAACAAAAGGCTCCGGAACACCTTTCTCCCCTTTAAGCTTCCGCTGTTTAACAGCAGAGCCACCCCCAGACCTATAAAAAACTGGGCAAATACCGTACCGCACACATAGACCAGCGTTCTTCCAAAGGTCCGTATAAACTCAGCATCGGAAAAGACCGCTTTGTAATTTGAAAAATGATTCCATTTAATATTGCCCATATCCAGCAGATTGTAATGAAAGAAGCTCATTCCAACCACGACAAAGACCGGGATGATGATGGTGACTGTCAGCATGGCCAGGGCGGGCACTAAAAGCATCACCATAAACCAGTTTATTTTTTTCTTTTTCCTCGTATTTTCACCCATAATGCAACCTCCAATAGATACAAAGGGAGCGGATGCAGGATGATCTGCAGCCGCTCCTGATTATCACGGTGACTCGTGCGCAGAGCGTGCGAGTGATCGTTCAGACTGATGAGTTCTGTTCCATTCTTATTGTCCGTACATTTCTTTGATCGTCTTATTGGTCTCTTCCAGCACGGTCTTAATATCTTCATTATTGACAACGATTCGCTCAATCGCCTTTGTCACTTCATTCATGGCATTGTCAAACATCGCGTTGGTAGCCGGAAGCGGGCTGGCAGTCTCAGACTGTTTGTTGAACACTTCCATGAAGGAATCCTCGTTCATCTCCGGAAGAGTCGCAATGGATTTTCTTGCAGACAGAACTGCATTGGATTTATGGTATTTCACCATGGCATCCTTGCCGATTAAGTATTCGACCAGACGGACAGCCGCTTCTTTATGCTCTGATTTTGCAAATACGCCAAGCTGGTGCTCCGTATAAACGGTCTCACTGCGTCCGGTCTTTCCCGTCGGAATTACAGCGATTCCCATCTTTTTATCAAATTCCTCGCCCAGTCCGCTGCTGCTTCTGAAAGCGCTGCGTCCCATGTCGCCGTCGAAGATGATACCGATCTGGCCTGATGCAAATAACCCTCTTAAATCCTTAATTTCCAGACCTGCCGGAATCACTTTTTCATCTACCAGCTGTTTGGTCCAGGTAAGCGCCTCCACATTGCCCTCGTTGTTTAAATCAACGTTTCCGTTTTCGTCCACGAAGTGACCGCCGTACGTATAGAAAATGCCGTTGAATACGGTACCGGTATGGGCTACCTTGCCGGTTGGAATTCCCAGGCCGTAGAGCGTGTTGCCCGCTTCGTCCTTTCCGAGTTTTGCAATGGCTCTCGCCGCCTCCGTCATCTCATCCCACGTTGCAGGTGCCTTCTCCGGATCTAAACCGGCTTTCGTAAATAAATCCTTGTTGTAATACATGGCAATGGGATGGGGCGCCCAGGACAGTGCTTTCACTTTTCCGTCGTAGGTCGTTCCTGATAAGTAACCGGGGTAAATATCGTCGAGCACTTCCTTCGAAGCCAGATCATCGAGTTCCGCCAGAATTCCCGCTCCGTTAAAGGCGCTCATCATCTGGGAATTTCCCATAATCACATCGGCCGCATTGCCGGAGGTTCCTGCAATCAGAACCTGATCCTTATACTGGTTGAACGGGATGGCCTGGGATTCTACCCTGATATCCGGATTGGCCGCCATGAAATCATCCAGCAGTTCTTTAAAAATAGCGGATGTGGCTTCCTCTGCCTCCAGCCAGTTGCTTATGGTGATCGTCACCTGTTCTCCGGCTGGGGCTTCGCCTTTGGCCTCTTCTCCCTTTGTCTCTTCTTTTTTCGTCTCCGCAGGTTCGGCAGTCGTCGTCTCCTTCGGCGCAGCGGTTGTGGCTGATGCACTGTTTCCTCCGCATCCGCTTAAGGCTAATCCACTGACCATAACGGCCGACAGTACAACAGCAAGCGTTTTTTTCATATAAAATCCTCCTTTTTTCTATTTCGGTCTGTTTCATTCCGCTTAACTTTTATACTCTCATTATAACAGAGGATGACCAAAAGAGAAGGGACCCAAATTTTGGTTTTAGTGCTGTTTTTATAGTTTTTAGTTATCTTGTTCATATTTATTGTGCATATTATCTCTCCCCATTGGGTGTGACTCCGTATTTCTCCTTATAGATTCGTGCAAAATGCTTTGTACTGCTGTATCCTACCATCTCTGCGATATTCACTATTTTTAAATCCGTATTGAGAATCAGCTTTCTCGCCTTTTCCATGCGTAAGTCTGTTACGTAGTCAATGTACTTCTTACCCGTCTGTTTTTTAAACAGCGTGGAAAAATAGGCGGTGTTCATATGAACCACCTGACTGACCTCCTCCAGACTGATGTTGCGGTAAAAATTATTTTCGATATACTGAACTGCCCTGCCGATACTTCCGCTCTCCTCCGGCGCCGTTCCCGTCTCTTCCTCCACATCCTCCGGCTCCTTCATGTCCAGGAGGCGTGACACGCAGTCTGTCAGTTCAAAACGGTTGACCGGCTTTAGAATGTATTCCCGGACTCCGCACCGGATTGCTGTCCTGGCGTACTCAAAATCCCGGTAAGCGCTGATCACCACATACTGGGCCGTGATTCCGTCGGCCTGGGCCTTCTCGATCATGGCCAGCCCATCTAACACCGGCATGCGGATATCCGTAATTACCGCGTCCGGATTCCACACCGCCATGGTCTTATACCCCTCCATACCGTCACTGCATTCCCGTATCTCCATATCCCTGTAACAGGTTTCCAGAATTTTTCTGATCCCCTGCCGTATGATGGCCTCGTCGTCACAGATCAAAATCTTTCTCATCGTCCTCTTCCCCCTCTTCTCGCAGTGGAATTCTCAATGAAACAATCGTTCCAATGCCTTTTCCCGAGCGCAGCGTCACCCGGCTGTTTTCCCCAAACAGAAGCTTAAGACGCCTGCTTAAGTTCCTGAGAGCAAAACAGTCCAGCGTCTCCTCCTGGTTATCCGGCATCAGCAGCTCCCGTATTCTGGCAATTCGCTCCGCCGGAACCGCCATACCATCGTTAAAAATTCTGATAACGAGAAATCCCCGCCGTTTCAGAACAGAAACCAGGAGACGCTTGTGCTCCGGCGTGTCCTCGAATCCATGCTTAAATGCATTTTCCACCAGCGGCTGCATGGTCAGCCTCGGTATCTTTTCCGCCATGCACTCCTCATCGATGGCGTACTCCACCAGAAAACGGTCCGGGAAACGGATTTTCTGTATGGTCACAAAATTCCGCACATTCTCGACCTCTTCTCTGACCGCCACAAGAGTGGACGGCTCCATGGAATACCGCATCATCAGGGAAAACGCCTGTGCCATATCTACAATCTCATAATGATCCCGAATCAGGGCCAGCATGGAGATGCTTTCCAGCGTATTGTAGATAAAATGAGGGTTAATCTGACTCTGAAGCGCCCTTAAGGTGGCCTGCTGGCTCTCGATTTTAACCAGATATTCGCTTTCAATCAGACGCTTCATATCCTTTACCATGGTATTTAAGCTCTGTACCAGTTCCCCGATCTCATCGGGATGGTCATCACAGACAACCACGTCTAAATTCCCCTTGGCGATCTCCCTCGTCGCATCACGCAGCGTGATGATTCTCCTGGAAAACCAGTCTGCCAGCAGCTTGTCAATGAGATAGATCAGGATAATGAGAACCACCATACCGATCAGAAAGTAAACCAGGGCTGCGCCATAGCCTCTCTGCAGTTCCTTTAACTGCAGTCTGAACTCCACATTCTGCCCCAGCGCCGTGGAATAAGAGTACAGCGGAACAAAATGGCCGCCCTCCCTGCAGGCATCGGATACAATCTCCTGTCCATTACAGATGATCTCATCTCCGCTGCCCTCCACCAGATCGTAAAACGGCTGAATCATCTTCTTTTTATCCAGCTCCACATAGACCAGCCCCTGGACCTCTCCGTTTTTGACGCTGACAATATTGGACGCCAGAATCCAGACAGGCCGCCCGTCCTGCAGGGAGTTCCCATCCTCGCGGACAAAGGACGCCTCCCCTGACAGCAGCGCTTCAAACCAGGGAGCACCGGAGCAGGCCAGCCCTAAATCCTGGTCGGAAAAGTCTCTGGAAAAGGTCTGATTGGCATCCTTGATATAAATGGATATCGTACCTGTTCGTCTGCCCACCGTACTCATATTGGTCAGACGGTTTCTGATAAAATCCCTTAAATCCAGTTTTTCCTTATAGGTCCCGGTCACGTAATTATCGATGGCATTCTGCACATTAATATCCGTCACCATCAGATTCATGCCTTCCTGCGCCTGCGCGAAATACGCATCCAGTTCCTCCACTGTCTTATCTAAAAGCATCTGTGACTGGCGTTTTGAATTCTCCACACTGACATTTGTGAACACGAAAAAAACAATGGCAAATATAATCATAATCGGTATAATTGCCACCACCCATGTCGACAGCGTAAGTTTTTTCTGAATGGACGCGTCACGATAGCGCCCCATTTTCCAGATCTTTTTCATAAAATTCCGACTCATTTCTTTCATGGTTCCTATTATATCATCCCGGACTGGAAAAGACAATTTACCCGGGGTATGGCGGCCGTGAAGCTGAAAAGAGCCGGGTATCCTGAATACAGCATACCCGGCTCCTGCAAAGTTCCATATTCTATTTTTTCTTCACCGGATAACACACTTCCGTTACCAGTTTTTCCGGATCCGATGTGTCGTGAGGGCTGACGTGATAAATGCAGAACGAAGCGCCGTCGTACTCGTACCCGTTGTCATGTATCCAGCGGGCCACTGCCTCATTGACTCTTGTGATCTGTGAATAGCTGCCCTGATAAACAGCCGAAGCGATCAGAATCGGGGGCACCGTCTTAAATTTTACGTGCTCCGTATCCCGGTACGTTCCCTCAACGGAAATCTGAATTTCCACATCCACATCCTCTTCCTTATATCCTTCATCATGGAAAACAGCCATTCCGTAACCGGGCGATGCCATCTGCAGGTTCTGCGCTCCCGTCTCTTCATGGAGAATCCCCCATAATATCTGTTCCTGGTCATAAGCCGGAATTACTTTTCTGACACTCGCCACGTACCTCTCCGGCAAAGTTTTTAACGTTACCTGATAATCCATCATATCTCCATCCTTTCTGATCCATTCGATGGTGTTATCAAGCAGCCGCAGCTTCGTACCGATGCCGTCCATCTGGTCCTCCAGCTCTTTCTTCTTAACCCGGAGAAATCTCTCCATTTCCTCCGGTCTGCCGCAGCAGTTTAAAATTTCACGGATGACCGCCAGGCCAAATCCCATGGATTTCAGATTCTGAATCTGTCCGGCCGCGGAGAGCTGTTCCTCCCCGTAATACCGGTAACCGGTGGCTGGATCAACCAGCCTTGGTTCCAGCAGGCCGATCTCATCGTAATGGCGCAGCATACGGATACTGATTCTCGACAGCTTTGAAAAATCACCAATCTTTAACATAGTACCACCTCACATATATGTGTTTTTGAGCTCAGTATCACTATAGACCATACCACAGTGTGAGAGTCAAGCATGAAATTCAAAATATTTTTCAGCGCTCCAACGCCTCTCCCATATACCGCTTAAGGGGGCTTGTCTCCGGGTCGTACAGAAGTTCCACGGCATTTCGTATATCCTCTTTCAACGCATCTGCAGCGCCTTTTTCCATACGGACGGCCACATCCTCCAGCTCGAAGGGACCGTTCCGGAAATGCCCCAGCAGACATCCCTCAAACTCCCCGTCAATCAGCAGATAGCCCAGCACATCGTACTCCGCATGTGTGAACCGTTCCTTCAGCCAGTGCTCATTGGATTTCACCAGAAAATCATTTCTGTGAAGTACAAACACCGTATGGTTCTTCTCCGGCACCTCTGCCGGCTCACCTTCCAGCAGAGGCAGGTCCTCCCGGCGAATGTATCCGCCCTCATACGGCTCCAGCGTTTCATCTGATACCAGCCGCTCCAGCACACCTTTGATCTCTTTTAACGGGAGACGGTAGAAGGATCTCACCATGGCCGCATCAATCCATACGTTCAGCCATACAAACCGTCTCACCAGTTCCTCTGCTGCTGCCTCCTTCGTATAACGGTCCAGATCTGCATCAGGAAACTCCGACTCAAACGGGTACCAGGCCCGGTCCCATTCGTTATCGGTCTGATCCTCGAATACGAGAAATTTCTCCTGCAGCCGGTGCAGAGCGGGCGTGATCTCTTTCGCCAGCAGGCCTGTAAACTCCTTCATGACGTGGATCGTCATCGGACCTTCCCGTTGTAAAAGGTCATAAAGCTCCTGCTCCGTATCCGTAAAAGGCCTGTCCTTCCGGTAGACTGCTGCAAACAGCTCCAGTTCGTCCGCATAAATATAAGCAATATTGCCGTTCTGGAATCTCCCCTTAATAATCGTCCGGCTCTCCCTCATCTTATAGCAATATCTGCTGTCGTCAAAGGCCGCGCGGTACAAAAGCTCCGGAGGACTTCCCGGACAGCTCCAGTACACACAGAGTACGGGCGACATCTGCTTAAACAGTTCTCCATACTGCTTCTTTGACGCGGGTTTTGTAAAATGCTGGCGTTCCATACGCAGCTTTCTGTATGCATGTTGATTCATAAAACCTTTTCCTCCGTATTCCTTCCGTATTGATCCGGAGACTCTCCGAGAGTTAAGACGCAAAAACGCAGGCACAGTGAGGCTGCGTTTTGCGTCTGTCCGCCCGGAAAACCGGACCGTTGAAACAGCAAAGTGTCCCGTGTGATTTATGCAATGCTGCAATCGTCCGCAGACTGGCCTGCATGATCCTGATACCATTCCATATTTTTCCGGTTAATCCATTCTGTGGATGCATCCATTGCCGCCCTGCATGCGTTGGTCTCATCCAGCGCATTCAGCATGACGAAATCGTGGATGATCGCCTGAAAACGCATTGCCGTCACCGGCACTCCGGCGGCCCGCAGCTTTTCGGCGTAGGCCTCGCCCTCGTCTCTCAGTACATCTGCCTGGCCATTTAAGATCATGGCCTGCGGAAGTCCCTCCAGGTGTTCAGTGCACGCCCTTAACGGGGAGGCCGTTATCTGGTTTCTGCAGTTCTCCGAGGTGGTGTACTGATCCCAGAACCACATCATTCCGGCCCGGTATAAGTAGTAGCACTCCGCAAATTCACAGTATGACGCTGTATTGAAACAGGCGTTGGTCACCGGATAATAAAGAAGCTGCTTATGAATCACAGGACCGCCTCTGTATTTGGAGAACAGGGTCATGGCGATCGCCATATTGCCCCCCACACTGTCCCCGGCTACAGTCAGTGTATTCCCGTTCATCCTCCGTCCCGCCTGTTCAAACAGATCCGGCAGCTGGCAGAGCACGCTGTAGCACTGCTCGACAGCAGTTGGATAACGCGCTTCCGGAGAGCGGGAATATTCCGGAAATATCACCGTACAACCGGTCCTGGCCGCCAGCTCTCTCACCAGCTTTTCATGGGTATGAAAGCTTCCGAATACCCAGCCGGCCCCATGAATATAGAAGATCACATGTTCCGCGAACCCGCTGTTTACCGGTGTTACCCGGTACACGGGAATGCGGCCCCACTGGCCAGTGTCCACCATGGACGCCTCCACCTGTGCCGGATACAGGCAGACCGGCGCATCCTGTGCCTCCTCCAGCACCCGGCGTCCCTCTTCCGGCGGCAGTTCAAAAATCAGCGGCGGAACTGAATTCTCAATGCAGACAGTCTCCGCCGCCGGTTCCAACAGTACTCTTTGATTCATAGATTTCTCCCGTCTGATATGATGTTCTAATGGCATCCTATTCAGAAAAGCAGAATCCGGACCATAAAAATCCGGCCGTCATGCCGGCCAGCGTCACGCTCATCTGCGGGCAATCCTCACTTTCCGCAGCCTGCCCTTGATTGTCTTTTCCTGCAGCTTTTCCAGTACCGCCTGCCCCTTGCCGTTAAGAATCTCCACATAAGTCAGACTTTCCCTGATGTCGATAATACCGATGTCTTCCGCCCCAATTCCGTCAATGCTGCAGATGGTTCCAACGATATCGACTGCACGCATTTTCGATTTCCGGCCGCCGCCGATGGACAGACGCGTGATTCCCGCATTTAAAGCGGCTCCCTTTTGAGCTTTCGGAGCCCTTCTCTCCCTCTGCCTCGTCCAGAACGCCTTTGTGGCCTCCTCATCCGGTTCCGGGCATGTTGTAACTGAAAGTTCCCGCCCCATGTAGGCTTCCACCATATGAAGCATTCGTTCCTCGCTCTCACACAGAAGGCTTACGGCTCTCCCATTTTCTCCGTTTCTTCCGGTTCGCCCGATACGGTGTACATAAGTCTCCCGTCCGCCCGGGAAATCATAGTTTACCACGAGATCGATCTTATCGAAATCGATTCCCCTGGCCGCAACATCGGTGGCAATCAGAAAACGGAATCCGCCTCTGCGGAAGGCATCCACTGTTTTTAAACGCTCTCTCTGCTCCATCTCTCCGTGTATCATCCCACAGAATATCCGGTCTCGTTTCAGCTTTTGAAGGAGCACATTTACCATCTCTCTGGTACCGCAGAATATCATGCAGCTCTCCGGATTCTCCAGAATCAGGGTCCGCTTCAGCAGGTCGTATTTCTCTTCCGGGTCCGCGCGGTATACCACCTGGGAAATTGCGGGTTCTTCCTCCGCATCCGGTTCCGGAGCAATCATGACGGCATCCGCCATATATTCATCCACCAGGAGCCGTACCTTCTCATCCAGGGTAGCCGAAAAAAGGAGAACTCTTCCTCCTTTCGGCAACAGAGCCATGATCTGCTTCACTTCCTCCAGAAATCCCATGTCCAGCATAAGATCCGCCTCGTCGATCACCAGATACCGGATACCGGCGAGCTTTAAACACTCTCTCTGAATCAGATCCATGACGCGTCCCGGAGTCCCCACCACAATGTGTGACTTCTGTTTTATTGTGCGCATCTGCTTATCAATCGGAAATCCGCCAAAGACGGCCGGCACCTTCAGACGTTTCCTGCGTCCTATGTGGAACAGCTCATTGCTGACCTGAACCGCCAGCTCCCTGCTGGGCTCCAGTACCAGAGCCTGAGGCAGATTCTCTTCCCAGACGATCTTCTCACAGAGCGGTATCCCAAACGCCGCAGTCTTACCCGTACCTGTCCTGGACCGCGCTGCCACATTCCGTCCCTCCAGAACGGCGGGTATTACTTCCCTCTGTATTTCCGTTGGCTCCTGATATCCAAGGAGATCCAGCGCATGGATAATTTCAGGGGCAAGGGCGTAGGGCAGAAAACCGTTCCCATTTTTATTTTCCGGCATAATTTAATTCCTTCCATTTTAGTTATAATAAGTCAAATCAGAAAGGCAGGCCACGTCGCGGCCTGCCGGCTTGTTTTATTATACAATGGATTGATCTCAGAATCTACTGGCAAAAACAGTTCCCGGACATGCATCCGGGAACTGTTACATGATTTTCCCCCTGTTTCCTGTTACCGAAAAAATAACAAAAGCATCCCGGCCGCTACCGCTGAACCAATTACGCCGGCCACGTTAGGCCCCATGGCGTGCATCAGCAAAAAATTGGATGGGTTGTATTTCTGTCCCTCCTTCTGCACCACACGGGCCGCCATTGGAACCGCAGAGACACCTGCGGCGCCTATCATGGGATTTACTTTGCCCTTTGACAGTCTGCACATCACCTTTCCCAGCAGAACACCGCCCGCGGTACCCACGGAAAATGCAGCCAGGCCAAGCACAATAATCTTTAATGTATCCACCCGCAGAAACGCATCTGCGCTCGCCTTGGCTCCAACGGTTATTCCAAGAAACACAGATATGATGTACATCAGGGAATTCTGCAGTGCATCGACAAGACGCGGAACACAGCCGGATTCTTTTATTAAGTTTCCCAGCATCAGCATGCCTATCAACGCGCCCGCCGAAGGAAGAAGCAGGACTGTAAACAGAGTCACTATAATAGGAAAGATGATCTTTTCTGTTTTACCAACCGCTCTTAACTGTTCCATCTTGATCTTCCGCTCCTTCTCCGTTGTCAGAAGCCGGATAATCGGCGGCTGAATAATCGGTACGAGAGCCATATAGGAGTAGGCCGCAATGGCAATGGCCCCCAGCAGATGAGGAGCCAGCCTGCTGGTTAAATAAAGGGCCGTCGGCCCATCCGCGCCTCCAATGATTCCGATCGACGCTGCCTCCGGTCCTGTAAAGCCCAGCATAATCGCTCCGGCGAAGGTCAAAAAAATCCCCAGCTGGGCCGCAGCTCCCAAAAGGAGACTTCGCGGATTAGCAAGCAGCGGGCCAAAGTCCGTCCCTGCTCCGATACAGAGAAAGATTAACGGCGGATAGATGCCTAAATCGGTTCCCTGGTATAAGTAATATAGGAGACCGCCATTCTCATCCCCTACCGCGGCAGCCATCAGACCGGTCCTGGGCAGATTCACCAGAAGCATGCCAAACGCTATGGGAATGAGAAGATAGGGCTCATACCCCTTATGAATTGCCAGATAGAGAAAAAGACAGGCAATTCCAATCATAATGAGTTCACCGGGCAGATGCAGTCCAAACAGTACAGTATCACACTGAAACAGCTGGGATAAGCCGCTGCTCTTCCAGAACTCCAGTAAAATTTCACTCATCCTTCAGGCCTCCTTAAGAGATTTCAATCAGCGGATCCCCTGCTGCCACGGCTGCTCCTTTTGAGGTAATTATGGATGTTACCGTGCAGTCGCGCGGGGCAATGATCTCGTTCTCCATCTTCATAGCTTCGATGATTACCAGCACTTCTCCGCATTTTACCGTCTGCCCGGAAGTCACTGGAACCGACAGGATCGTCCCCTGTAGAGGAGCAGTGATCCTTTCGGCGCCTGCAAAAGCCCCCTTCTGTACCGCAGCCGCCCCAGCTCCTCCCGCCGGCCGATTCTGTGAAACCGCTTCCGCCGTTACCGGAGGCCGCATATTCCGTGTTTCTCCGTCTTCTGCACCGGCAGTCTTTCCCTGGGCTGTTTGGCCGCCTCCCCGGCTTTCTCTGTGTATCTCTTCTACCTCCACCTCATGAACCACACCGTCAAGTACGATCCGAAATACTTTTATTCCCATGGTTTTAACTCCCTTTCCTTCCTGTTATTTATCGTATGGACTCCAAACGCGCACTTTGAGCCCATGTACCGCCGCAGTCTTCCACTCTTCTGATTCTGCGCACCACAATGTCATCCGGCTCCACAGACAGACAGGCAGCGACAGCCGCGGCAGCCAATAGCACGTCGCTGCTGTCGTTTGCTGCCGGTGCAGCAGTCCCTGTGCCGGTTTCCGGCAGGGTTTCACTCCGCTTTACCAGAAACGCACAGAAATCAATCATATAGGAAAGCAGAAGCAGTACCAGAAATACACTGAGTATACTGAAGCCGGAAATCAATAGCGTATCCGCCACAGTCAAACTGTCACCAAACATGACACACCTCCTTACAATGGAATATTTCCATGTTTTTTCGGTATTTTCTGCACCCGCTTGCCGCGAAATGCCTCCAGCGCACTGATGATGCGCTTTCTCGTCTCTGACGGCATGATCACATCATCCACGTATCCCCTGGAAGCCGCCACATACGGATTCATCATGGTCTCCTGATATTCGGCAATCTTTTCCTTCCGTCTGGCCGCTCCGTCAGAAGCATTCTTAATCTCTTTAGAAAAGATAATATTGGCCGCTCCATCGGCTCCCATGACCGCAATCTCGGCATCGGGCCACGCAAAGACCGCATCGGCGCCCAGATGTCTGGAACACATTCCAATATAGGCCCCGCCGTATGATTTTCTTGTGATAACCGTTATCTTCGGTACCACCGCCTCACTGTAGGCATACAGCAGCTTGGCGCCGTGGCGGATAATTCCGTTGTGCTCCTGCATCGTCCCAGGCAGAAATCCCGGCACATCCACCAGCGTAAGGAGCGGTATATGGAAGCAGTCACACGTGCGGATAAAACGCGCAGCCTTATCGGAAGCGTTGATATCCAGACAGCCTGCCATGGCCTTCGGCTGGTTTGCGATCACCCCCGTACTCCTTCCTCCCATATGAATAAATCCGGTGATCAGATTAGGGGCAAAATACTCCTGATATTCCATAAAACGTCCGTTGTCCGCCAGCGCTTCGATCACCGTCTTCATGTCATAGGGCTTTCCGGAATTTTCGGGAATCAGTTCATTCAAAAAATCGTCCTGCCGGTTCCAGTCGTCCCCTGACTCCATTTCCGGCGGAGTCTCCATGTTGTTCTGGGGAAGATACCCAAGCAGTTCTTTTATCTGCCGGATACAGTCTTCTTCGTCCTCTGCCATATAATGGGCCACTCCGCTGATGGCATTGTGAGTCCTCGCTCCCCCCAGTTCCTCCGCCGTCACCGACTCCCCTGTGACAGCGGCGATTACTGAGGGACCGGTAATAAACATCTGGCTTGTATTTTTTACCATAAAGATAAAATCTGTCAGAGCCGGTGAATATACAGCACCTCCCGCGCATGGCCCCATAATCACGGATATCTGTGGGATCACCCCCGAAGCCATGGTATTGTTATAAAAGATGCGCCCATATCCCGCCAGGGCATCCACGCCTTCCTGAATGCGCGCTCCCCCCGAGTCGTTGATGCAGATCATGGGAGCCCCTGCCTTCATGGCAGCCTCCTGTGTCTTCACGATCTTGTCCGCATGCATTTCCCCCAGAGAACCGCCTATCACCGTAAAATCCTGGGCCGCAGCATATGTAAGTCTTCCATTCACGGTCCCATAGCCTGTCACAACGCCCTCTCCCGGCGACTGCTTCTTCTCCATGCCAAAATTCGTACAGCGGTGCTTTACAAATAAACCTGTCTCCACAAAGCTTCCCTCGTCAAACAGCGCAAAAAGCCTCTCACGGGCGGTCATCTTGCCCGCCAAATGCTGCTTCTCTGCAGCCTTTTCTCCGCCGCCCATCCGCAGCCTCTCTTTTAAATTTAACAGTTCTTCCTGCTTTTTTGTAGCCAACCTTTCTCCCTCCAGACTGTCACTCAGACTGTTTCCTAAACTGCTCCGGCACACGGTATAAGCCGCCGGACAGGTCGGCAATCTCTTCCAGAGAATTTGCCGCTAAGAGTTCCCGCTTTGCCGCATCAGGAGAAATGGCAAGATCCTGCGGATAGGCCACCTTTCCTTCTCTGCGCAGCTGTTCGATCTCTCCGATCCCCACCATAGAGCCGACCGGCGTTCCCTGAGCGATACAGCCCAGCATTTTTGTGCGCTCCTCCGCATTCTGAGCCTGATACAGGTAAGCGATTCCCTGCTCTGTCACCACATGCGTCACATCCTCGCCATAGACCATGACGGGAGCCGCATCCATACCCGCTTTTCTGCCAATTTTCACGGCATCCAGCTCCGGAACAAAGGCCGGGCCGTATTTGCTCTGGCTCTTTGTCATCTGAACCACCAGTTTCCGCCCGGAGGCCATGGAACCGGTAAGCGGAGCCATATCTCGCCATGCTTTTGTAGTATGGCGCCGGCCGCCGGTACTGTTTCCCATGTTGGGAGCCCCGCCGAAACCGCTGAGCCGGCCGCCCGTCACGGTGGAAGAGTTCCCCTCATAATCCATCTGGAGTGTGCCTCCCAGAAACAGATCGATCCCGTAAAGCCCGGCCACCTGGGCCGCTGCCCGGTTGGACCGGAGCATGCCGTCCTTTCCGGTAAAGAAGATGTCCGGTCTCGCGGCCGTATACCGCTCCATGCCAAGTTCTCCCCCAAAGGCGCATACCTGTTTTACCCATCCCGCCTCCACAGCCGGAATCAGGGTGGGGTGGGGATTTAAGACCCAGTTGGTACATATTTTCCCTTTCAGCCCCAGATAGTCTCCGAAGGTGGGCAGAAGAAGCTCGATTGCCGCGCCATTATAGCCGATACCGTGATTTAAGCTTTTCACACCATGCTTTGCATAGATTCCCTTGATTGTCATCATGCCCATCAGAATATGGGCTTCCTGAATCCTGGCCGGATCTCTGGTAAACAGCGGTTCCATAGGATATGGCTCATCGGCCTTGACAATATAATCCACCCAGCCGCCCGGAATGTCGACACGCGGAAGATCGTCCTCTCCCACAATCTCATTAACCTGTGCAACGACGATGCCGTTCTTAAACGCAGCCGCCTCCGCCAGTATGGGCGTCTCCTCCGTGTTATAGCCGGTATATAAATTACCGTTTGAGTCCGCCTTATCCGCGGCAATCAGGCAGACATTGGGAGTCAGGTCCACATACAGCCTGCCGTACAGCTCCAGGTACGTGTGGATCGCTCCAATTTTCACAGTGTTTTCTGCCACCATTTCCGCCAGCCGCCTGCTCTGCACCCCGGCAAAGGAAAAGTTGATTTCCGATGCAATTCCCCTGTCAAAGAGGTCCAGGTGCTCATCTCTTGAAATCGATGGTATAATCATGTTCAGATCATGGACTTTTCCCTGATTCACTTCCTTAAGCGCTCCGGCTAAAAATGCAGCCTGCTTCTGATTGCAGCCTTCCAGTACGACTCTGTCACCCGGCCTTATCACACTCTCTAAAAATGGAACGATCTCTTCCGTTCCGACTCGTTTTCCCCTTGCATAACCGGCGGCCTTCTCCATCCGTTCTGCCTTTGAGCGGCGTTCTTGATCCCAAATCATGTGCTCTCCCCTTTCTGACAATACGTTCCTGATAAAAAAATAATAGCATTGACTTTTTATAACGTCCAATATATACTTTGTTACATAACGATATCTAAAATGTTATAAAAGGAGGCGGATTTATGGACATTCATTCTCTCACCTATTTCAAGAAAGTCGCGGAACTTCAGCACATCACCCGGGCTTCCGAAGAGCTCCACGTAGCACAGCCTTCGTTAAGCCGTACAATTTCCCGGCTGGAGAAGGAACTGGGAGTCCAGCTGTTTGAGCGTTCCGGGAAAAATATTATCTTAAATTCTTACGGCGAGATTCTTCTGAAGCATACAAACCGGATTCTCCAGGAACTGAAAGATATCGAGCAGGAGATCGGCGATGCAGCCGGAGAACGCAGCCGGACTGTCACGCTCTCCCTCTATGCGGCTTCCAAGCTGCTGCCGGAACTGGTCATGGCATTTAAGCATGAATACCCCTCTATCCGGCTTCAGATCATCCAGGAGGACTTAACGAAGAACCAACCCAACGGCTGCGACTTAACCCTGTTTTCCTCCATGCAGCCATGCACACAGGATTATTCTGTCACCCTGATAGAAGAAGAAATTCTCCTGGCACTGCCTGATTCCAACCCGTTGTCCAAACGGGACAATCTTAACTTAAGCGAGGTAGCAGGCGAGGAATTTATCTGTCTTCAGCAGGGAAAGAGTTTAAGGACCATCACTGATACTTTCTGCAAGATAGCCGGCTTTGAACCCTCTGTCGTGCTGGAGAGCGACAGTCCTGAGACGGTCCGCGAACTGATCCGGGCCGGTATCGGTATCTCCTTCATCCCTTCCATTACCTGGCAGGGCATGGATACGAAGAACATCGCATTGGTCCCTATTTCCTTTCCGCAGTGCAGACGCTACATTAACCTGTCCTGGCGGTCTCAGGGTTATCTCTCTCCCGCTGCCATTTTGTTTCGCGACTTTGTTCAGGATTATTTTAGAGCGTTTCAGAAATAGACATGCCGGTTCTGGCCTGGGGATTCTCCCCAGGCTATTATCATTTTCACATTCATATCACCTGCAGCATCAATCATTTCCTCCGATACATAACAAAAAAGGCATAAATCCATAAAAGTATTAGTATTTTACATTCTGGCGTTTTGTACATATAATTCCTTATATAGCAAATACTTTTTGTCACTATTGCAGTATGCAATTGGGAGAAGGCACAGATACTTACTTTCTATCGCAAATTGATCAGGCAAAAGAGAGGAGGAAACATGATTATCCGGGGGGATGATGCTGCCGCGGTAAAGTACAGACTGCTGTGCCCAGTCATTCATTTTTTGAAGGAAGGGGTACTTTTATCATGACAAAAGAGACAAGGAAGAAGCTTATTAGTGAAGCTGCCGCCATCGCTGTGGGCCTTGCCATCGCTCTGATTCCCGCACCCGGGGGGCTGGAACAGAAGGCGATGTGGACAATGGGTCTGTTAATCTGGGCCATTATCAACTGGATGACCAATGCAATCCCCGATTTTGTATGCATCTTTATTATGTGCTGTACGTGGGTTCTTTTAGGAATTGTGCCCTTTACAACGGCATTCGGAAGTTTCTCGGGAACCACCGTCTGGCTGCTCATCGCAGCCATGGGAATCGGCGCTGCCGTAACGAAGAGCGGACTGTTGGCAAGAGTCGCACTCTGGATTATGCGGGTCTGCCCGCCGACCTTTAACGGACAGGTCCTGGCTCTGCTGGGATCCGGTGTTATCATCGGGCCGTTTATTCCCTCCACCATCGCAAAAGTATCCATTGTAGGCGCCATGGCCACTGACATCGGTGAAAAGCTGGGATTTGAGGACCGTTCCAAAGGAATGGCAGGCATGTGGTCTGCCATGTATGCGGGCTATACACTGCTCAGCCAGGCCGTTTTAAGCGCATCCTTCTTTTCCTACATCATCATGGGCCTCCTTCCCCAGACAGTACAGGCCCAGTTCAGCTGGATGTTCTGGCTGCGGGCCATGCTTCCCTGGCTCATAATCTGTACGATCGCCAGTTACTTCGCAATCCGGATACTTTATAAGCCTGCACAGGCACCGAAGCTGACAAAGGAAGATGTCAATAAGATGCTGACCGATTTAGGCCCCATGTCGAGAAGTGAGAAAATCACACTGATCGTGCTCGTTGCCTGCATATTTTTCTGGGTTCTGGAACGCACCTTAAATATTCCGGCAGCCATAACAGCCGTGTTAGGCATGTCAGCGCTGCTGGCCCTCGGCGTCATCACACCGAAGGACTATAACAGCCGCATCAACTGGAGCATCATCGCTTTTATGGGCGGCGCCATCAACCTGGCCAATGCCCTTACCACAGTGGGGATCGACACCTGGCTGGGCAATACATTCGGTGCTTCCATGGCAAGTCTTATCAGCAACCCGTTTTTATTTGTCTTTGTCATTGCCACCGTCGCACTGCTTGCACGTTTTATCATCGTGGATATGACCACCTGTTACACGCTCTTTATTGTAATTCTGACTCCGTTCTGCGTACAGGCCGGCATGAGCCCCTGGATCGCAGCCATGGCGTCCTACTGCGTGGTATATCCATACTTTACAAAATACCAGAACATCAACTTCCTGGCCGCATTCAACTCAGCCGGCGGAGATGAAAAGCTCAGTCATACCATGCTGGTGCCGTTCTGTCTGGTCTTCCATATCGTAAGCATTCTGGCGCTGACGGCCAGCGTGCCTTACTGGAAGATTCTGGGACTGATACCGTAAACAATTGAAACACCTCACACGAAGAAAAGGAGTGCAGATACTATGTCTAAAAAAGAAGCAGTCAAAGAAGTTACTCACACAATTGGTGATACACTGCCAAAGTTAAGAGCCGCAGCCGTTCAGGCAGCTCCCGTATTCTTAAACCGCGATGCAACCGTTCAGAAAGTAGCCCGCCTGACGAAAGAAGCTAAGGATAACGGTGCAGACCTCGTAGTGTTCCCGGAATCTTTTATTCCTACCTTCCCGCTCTGGTGCCTGTTCCTGCCGCCGGTAGACCAGCATCCGTTCTACAAGAGGCTGTTTGAAAATGCGGTAACCGTGCCAGGTCCGGCATTTAATGAACTTCAGAAAATCGCCCGCGACAACAGTATTTTCTTATCCGTCGGCATCTGTGAGAAGAGCACCACCAACTTTGGGACAATGTGGAACACCACCCTGTTATTTGACCGGGAAGGCAATATGATCGGTCATCACAGAAAGCTTCTTCCCACCTGGGGAGAAAAGCTGGTTTGGTCATTTGGTGACGGTTCTTCGCTCAATATCCATGACACAGAGATTGGACGAATCGGCGCCCTGATCTGCGGCGAGAACTCCAATACACTGGCCCGTTACGCCCTGGTAGCCCAGGGAGAGCAGGTACATATTTCAGTCTATCCGCCATGCTGGCCGACCAGCAGAGACAAGGGCAATTACGCGGACTGCCTGCGGGTACGCACCTGTGCTCATGCGTTTGAGGCTAAGGTGTTTAATATCTGTTCCTCTGCGTCTCTCGACGAAGATGCCATGGAGCAGATGTCTGTGGGCGATCCCGCTTTAAAGGAATGGCTCCACAACCAGTCCTGGGCCCTCACCATGATCGCCGGACCTAACGGCCAGCCATGCTGCCCGTCAATCGAGAACAACCAGGAAGGCATTATTTACGCCGACTGCGATATTGCAGCTGAAATTACCGCAAAAGGAATCCACGATATCGCGGGAGCCTACCAGCGTTTCGACGTATTTCAGCTCCACGTAAACAAGACTCCCAGGGAACCGGCGTATTTCTATGATGAGGGGATTGGGGAATCGAGGGAATTCATTCCTTATAAAGAAGAGGAAGAAGCCGATTAAAACACAGGAAGGGAGACAGTTTCAACCCTTCTGATCCATACAGTAACCGTAAGAAAAGGAAAGCCGGTCCGCATCTGATGCGGGCTGGCTTTCTTCCATGAAGATCCATGATAACGATCCGCCTTTGCAGATGTAAAAGGTAAATTCCCTCAATTTCACGGTTTTCCCCCCGTACGCACTTTCTTCCGATATCAATCTGTGCTATGATAAAAGAAATATACTTTGGGTTTAATCCGGGAGGTAATTGTATTGGGTAAAAAGACACTGGCTGAAATAGAGTCACTGACCCGCAAAATACTGACTACGTACTTTTGCGACTCTGACATGGAATTTATGATATCGACATTTGCAGATGACATCATATGGCTTGGCGGCGGAGAACTCCAGAAGGCGGAAGGAAAAGAAGCAGTGGCCGCGGTATTCCGCAGTGGAAAAGATGGTATGATTGCCTGCAGCATGTACGATGAGCAGTATCATTCCATCGATTTAGGCGGCGGTTCCTACTTATGTGAAGCAGTCAGCCGTCTCTTAAGCAAACCGGAATCCGGGGCCTACTTAAACACCCAGCAGAGAGCCACCTTTGTTTTCCGCGAAAAAGGGGATGGCTTAGAGACAGTCCATATTCACAACTCTGTCCCGTTTTCGGAGATTCATGATGACGAACTCTTTCCGGTGGAATCAGGCCGCGAGGCCTTTGAACGTCTTAAATCTGCCCTGGACACGAAAAAACAGGAGTATGAGCATCAGACGCGTTTTCTGGAGCAGCTGTATCATACGCTTCCCTGCGGTATTCTCCAGTTTTCTACAGATCCGGCCCATACTATCATTTCAGTCAATCCCATGGTATGGAAATTTTATGGATATGACTCTGAGGCCGAGTACCGGGAAGCCGTCAGTAACCCGCTCCAGAAGGTTGACTTACAGGATCAGGAATGGATTTCCACACTCCTCGACCGGCTGACCCTGAATGGAGAATCTGCTTCCTACCGCCGTCACTGTATCAGGAGAGATGGGGAGGAGGCCTGGATCAATGTCGTTATGGGACGAATCATCAACAGCAACGGTATGGAGGTCATCCAGGCGGTATTTACTGATATCACGGAACAGATGCGGCTGGAACAGGCACAGGAACAGGAGCGGGTACTGGAGAACCGTTTCCTGCGTGCTGCGATCTGCACTGCTTATCCCTTAATCGTAAGTGTCAATCTGACGCAGGACACCTACCACTGTTTTCTAAATGAACAGGAGGAGTATCAGCTGAGTCCGGATGGATGCTTTACGGAGCTTTATGCCAGTTGTATTCCAGAGATCTACAGTTCCTATCAGGCTGACTTTGCCAGCACCTTCAGCCCTGAAGCTCTCCAGCGCCGCTTCTCTGCCGGAGAACAGGAAATCTATATGGAGCTGCAGGGACAGGGACAGGATGGGAAGTACCACTGGCTGTCCCTTCACGCAATTGCCGTGGAAAATCCCTTTAACGACGATGTTCTGACGATCTGTCTCGTCAAGTTTCTCGATGAACTCCGTCAGGAACAGGCCCGCCAGGAACAGCTGCTCCGCGATGCCCTTGCCTCCGCCCAGGCAGCCAGCCGCGCAAAATCAGACTTTCTTTCCCGCATGAGCCACGATATCCGGACTCCGATGAATGCCATCATAGGCATGAGCACCATCGGACAGATCAAGCTTCATGATTCCAGAACCGTAAAGGACTGTTTCCAAAAGATTGATACTTCGTCCAAATACCTTCTTTCCCTGATCAATGATATCCTGGATATGTCCAGGATTGAGACTGATAAGATGGAAATCGCCCATGATCTCTTTGATTTCAGGGCGTTTGTGGAAGAGATTAATCAGATTATCTATCCGCAGACACTGGAACGGGAGATTGCTTATGAGATGCGTCACCTGGAACCTTTGGAAAGCCACTATATTGGAGACTCCCTCCGTATGAAGCAGATTCTCATGAATCTCCTGTCAAATGCATTGAAATTTACACAGCCGGGCGGTTCTGTCTCCGTCGATATAGCAGAGGAAAAACGGACCAACGGATACGCCTATATTAAATTTGTCATTGAGGATAACGGAATCGGAATGTCAGAAGAGTTCATGGATCGGCTCTTCCAGCCCTTCGAGCAGGAAGCCCCCGGCAATGCCCGGAACAATGTGGGGAGCGGCCTCGGCCTTTCCATCGTCTACAGCCTCGTACAGCTGATGGGCGGTACCATCTCCGTCACGAGTCACAAGCAGGAGGGAAGCCGTTTCACCGTCACCGTTCCCTTCCAGCTGGTAACCGACAACGAGGAGCAGGAATGGGAGCGGAAACGCCAGAATCTCCTAAAAGGATTCCAGGTACTGGTGGTGGACGACGATCCTTCTGTGGGCAGGCAGACGGCTCTGATTCTGGACGACATCGGGGCAGCCACCCGCTGGGTGGACTCCGGTATCCGCGCCGTCCGGGAAGTGGAAAACGCCATGGCGGAACACTGGATGTTTGATATCGCCATGATCGACTGGAAGATGCCGGGGATGGACGGCATCGAAACCGCCCGCCGGATCCGCCGTCTGGTAGGTCCGGATACCATGATTATCATGATAACCGCATATGACTGGCGCGGCATTGAGGAGGAGGCCCGGGAGGCCGGAATCGATTACTTCATCGCCAAGCCGTTATTCCGTTCGACAATTTACGACACACTTTTAAAACTCGACAGAAAGGAGGCTCCGGAACCAGCCATACCCGATTTGCAGACTCAGGAATCTGTACTGGTGGGGGCCCGGATTCTCCTTGTCGAAGACAATGAGCTTAATCAGGAGATCGCAAAGACGCTTCTGGAGATGAACGGCGCAGTCGTAGATGTCGCCGGAAACGGTGCGGCCGCCATAGACTGCTTCAGCAGTCACGATCCCGGAACTTATCAGGCTGTTCTAATGGATATCCGCATGCCTGTCATGGACGGTCTGGAGGCTACCAGGGGAATCCGTGCCCTGGGCCGTGAGGATTCTGACTCGATACCGATTTTAGCCATGACTGCCAACGCCTTTGAAGAAGACAGGAAAAAGGCATTCGAAGCCTCCATGAACGGTTATCTGATCAAACCGCTGGATGTGAGCGTGCTGATCCACGAATTGGAAAAAGCAATCAGAATGTAAGATTAAAAAATGAGAAGTGAAGCGCCCTGTCCGGCGTCCACTTCCCATTTTCTGTTATTTTCCGGCAGGTTTCATTTCCCCGCAGCTGCAATCGCGTCGATCATATCCATATACTCCGCACAGTACTCTCCGTACATGGACGTGACCGCCTCCTGAAATCTGGCCTTTTCCTCCGGAGACAGCTCCACCACCTGACAGCCTGCATCCCGCACCTTTTTCTCAGAACTCCGTTCCCGTTCTTCCCACAGTTCTCGTTCGTACAGAGAAGATTCCCGGGCGCATTCCCGTATGATATCCTGATCCTCCTTCGTCAGCTTCTCCCATGTGACCCGGGATATCAGCTGAAGCTCCGGAACCCGGTTGTGTTCATCAATCGTATAATATCCAGCAACTTCGTAGTGAGCGGTGGATTCATAGGAAGGCCAGTTATTCTCCGCCCCGTCGATGAGTCCGGTCTGCAGGGCAGAGTAGACCTTGTCATAGGCCATGGGCACCGCAGAAGCCCCCAGCGCCTCTATCATTCCCACCATCAGCTCCGACTCCTGGACACGGATTTTCATGCCCTTCATGTCCTCCAGCTTTGTGATCGGCTTCGTCGAACTGTAGAAGTTGCGGGCTCCCGCATCGTACCAGGAGAGGGCTACAAAGCCGGAACCGTCAAAGGAATTTAAGAAATCGTCTCCGATCTCCCCATCCAGAACCTTCCACATATGTTCCCTTCCCGTATAGAGATAAGGCATCTGCAGCACATTCAGCCTGGGGACAAATTCCGCCAGTGGCGTCAGGGACACACGCGCAAAATCGACTCCGCCGAACTGTATCTGCTCGATTACCGTCTTCTCATCGCCCAGATCGCCGTCCGCCTTGACCAGAATCTTAATTCTCCCTCCGGTCTTCTCTTCCACCAAATCAGCAAATCTGCGGGCCCCCTGTGTTGTGGGATAGTCTTCCGCCTGATTCTCTGCATACGTAAAAACGAATTCAGGAGCAGAAGCCATTTTCTGATCTTCCTTCCGTCCGCCGCATGCAGTCAGAATAACCATTGCTAAACCAAACAATAACACCGCCTTTATTCTCACAGCACAGTACCTCCTTTCTGCCAGGTCTTTTCTCAACCCAAGTTCATAAGCACATAACCATAAACAAAATCGGCACCATATCCATCATACATCCAAGCGCATGAAGAATCAAGTTTAAAGGCGGCATCAGGATCCGTACCTGCCATTCAGAATACGGAGGAATAAGAGAGATTGCTTTTATTCAGTTTCTGATTCTCTATGAACTCTCGATCAACAGCTTTCTCTTCTTCCATCGCCCGCTGATATAGTAAAGAAAAGAAAGGATAAAGGGAATGAGCCTTGCCATCGCATGTCCCATAAAAAAGCCTTTGACCCCCCAATCCAGAACATAGACAAAGAACAGGCTGAAACCAATACGGCAAACGACACCATCCAGCATGCCAATTGCAAATCCAAAGGAGGCAAATCCAACTCCCGTCACCACCGCCTGGAAGGTTCCTAAAAGTGCAGCCAAATAGAACGTGATAACCATTATTTTTAAATAAGTGACGCCAAGCTCCATTACCTCTTTGTCCATAGTAAAGATACCAAACAATGTCCTGGGGCATAAAAGGGCAAATGCAGAAGCAATTGTGGCCGCTGTCAGAGTAATCGCCAGCGTCGATAATACAATCTTCTTCACTCGTTCTGTCTTTCTGGCTCCAATATTCTGGCCAATCATCGCGCCGGATCCTGTATCAACCGCCGTTAGAACAGTTGTCGAAATTTTTTGCAGCTTATTACCTATGCTGTTGGCCGCAGACGCAATCATACCATAACTGTTTATATTGGAGTTGCACCACAGCAGAGAAAAACGGATACAGCAGGATTGAAAAATTCTGGGAATTGCCAGACGAAGCAAAATAACCGCTGCATTTCTGCGGATTTTAAAATAGGACAATCGCCACTCAAAATCAAACTGTTCCCGTTTTAAATAGAGATAGGCAAATGCAGCCGCACATGCGCCGATCTGTGCCAGAACAGTGGCTATCGCAGTTCCTGCCGTTCCCATGTGGAACACTGCTACTAACAGCAGATCCAGGAAAATATTTACAGCAGCGGCAATCATGATAAATACCAGTGGTTTTTTAGACTCCCCCATTCCTCTTAACAATCCGCAGATCCCGTTATATCCAAATATAAATGGAATACCCAAAGCAGTTATCCGCAGATAGGAAACTGCCTCGCTCATGGCTTCCTGCGGACAGTTTAGAAGATTCAAAAGCCGGGGACAGAACAACTGGATCAGAAAGGAAAAAACAACCGCAATTCCCAGCATTAGTGAAAGCAGCGTTCCAACCGCCTCTTTTATTCGTTTCTCTTCTCCGGCTCCGGCCAGCTGTGCAATATAAATCTGGCCGGCCGCTGCCAGCGCCATAGCGGCCGGAGTCAGAATATCTGCAATTTCACCGCCTGTTGAAACGCCTACAGTCCCGACGCTTCCGGCGAATTGTCCAATCACCATCAGATCGACCATAGAGTAAAATTCCTGAAGCAGATTTGCAGCTATAAGAGGCATAGAAAACAGAAGCAGCGTCTTCATGACGGCGCCTTCCGTCATATCCATCCCTATTTTTTCTTTCTTAATCGTATTATTCATCGTCTTCAAACCTGTCTGTAAACATCTCCATTACAGCCGGAATTAAATACTCCTCCGTACAGCCGTCTTTTACATTCGATGCATAAAATTCCTGTGTGTGGTTGTCGTATCCCTGTTTATCCGGCAGATACCCTGCCCTTTCGCCGGTATGGGTTATGATAAATGTATTCTTCAGCGGCGACTTTTCTTTGAGTCGAAGCCCCGTGCCACAGTCCAGTTCACCGTTAAGTCCTAAAAAGGCGTAATCATCGAGCGTAAGCAGCTTAAGTTCCAGTTCCACCGGTTCTCCGTCTTCAATTGTCCCCGAAAAAGGAGTATCCGCCCTGGCCATGACGGCTGTCTCACCATCATCCGGATAGCGGATCACCTGGCCCGGAAGAATGATTTTCCTGTCTACAATTGCTGCATGCAGTTTCTCTTTCCCCTCTCCCATCCTTTCCAGTACCTTAATTACATCCACTGCCTGGGTTTCCGCCAAGTGTCTGCAAAGCGTCCATACCCCATATCCGACAGAATACTGGAGACTATGGCTCTTATCATGCTCATACTTCTGATAACTGCTGAAAAATATCGGATTCTGATTGGCGGCTGCGCCGCTCGTCCACAGAAAAACCGCTCCGTCATCCCGATAGCGCTCCTCTAAGTAATTGCTGATCATTCCAGGCAAATCACCGGCAATCAGATACTTCTCCTGTTTTTCATCCATTCCCTGATAGCAGGCAGTTCCATGTACCGCATAATTAACGAGTGCACCGATGATTTTACCATCATACCCCGTAAAGCGGAGCACAGCCAGCTCCTTATCCGACGGGCCTTCAAAATCACGCCCCTGCCCCCACAGACCGTTTTCAAAAAGCTGGTCGCGATTGGCATTTATAAAGCTTTTCCCTGTACTGACACAGTATCTGGCCGGTTTCATCCTGGATATTGCTTCGTTCACACACAGGACAGTCTGACGGATTATAAAATCGCCGTACCTCATAACCCAGTCAAGTTTTTCCGGAATGTTTTTAACACCTTTATGTGTATTGGCAAAGGTAGGAGCCTCATGATTATGTACTGCCGAGAAACACACATTCTCCGGATCAAGGCCGCATTCCCGCTTCACGGCAGAACGCAGTTCCTCCATTCGCGCCATGTCGCCGGATTCATACGACAGAAAGGCCATGCGGCGGTCCCCGTTGTCAAATACGAGAGCACGCAGATAAATATCTTCATAGATTCCTTCAAAAATCATTTTGCCGTGAAAATAAGCCGGCATCATCTCTGACGGCGGTGTAATACATATTTTCGCAGCCCCTGCACTTATTTTTCCCATCTTCTACCTCCTGAAGTCTTACCGGACAACACCTGTCCTGAAATTTTTCTCGATCAGATAAATCTTTTTTCTAAAAATGATCACAAGAACCACCGCTGTAAAGATAAACAGCATCATAAAACGCCACATGGCGTTATATCCAAATGCCACAATAACCGCGCCTGCAACGTTAGGTCCAAGCAGCTGTCCTAAATCGTTGCCGATGTAACTGCTGCTGCTGGCCGCGCCGCGCCGTTTCTGTGAAACGCATTTCATGCAAAGGGTCTGTATTGCCGGCTGACATGCACCATATCCAAAGCCCGCAATCAAACCTGCGGTCAATAGTGATAATAAGGTTGTAGAGAAACTGATTACCAGGAATGACAGTGCAAAGCAGAACATTGCAGGGATTGCCACTCTCACCATCCCCAGACGGTCAGATAATTTCCCAATCAGCGGCCTGGAAAAAAGCAGTGTGCAGGCATAAACTGTGAAATAAAGCCCGATATTCCCCGTAATTCCCTGTTTACCTGCGAAGATAATCAGGAAAGAGTTTATTACGCTGAACGCAGTGGACAGAAAGAAAATAAGAATGACCGGAAGAAGTGCCTCTTTTGCAAAGATACTGTCCATGGTGATTCGAAATTTTTTCTCTTTTTTGTATGGAACATTAACGCATGCGGCCAGTATGGCGGCAGCCACCATAATGGAGCCGGAAATTACAAAGGTCATATGGTAGCCAAACCGGTTCATCAGTGCCAGACCCGCCGTTGGGCCGATTGCCTGCATGACTGCCTGTGCCAGGGAAAAAATGCCGATGCCAGTGCCAAACTGATCCGGCGGAAGCGTATCAGACGCCAGCGCCAGACAGCAGGTCGCTGTAAACGCCTGGCCGCAGCCCTGAAAAAGCCGGAAAGAGACAAGCATTGGCACATTTGAAGAGGCGCTGTAACCAAAATACGAAATCCCCATGACACACATGGCGAGAATCAGAATAATCCTGCGGTTATAAACGTCCAGAGCCGGTCCTGATACAATCTTGAACAAGAGCGCCGTCAGGGCAAAGACACTGGATACGATGCCAACCATTGAGGCCGTTGCCCCCAGATAATCCGCATATTTTGCAACCAGTGAATTAACCATCCACTGACTTAAATACATCAGGGAATTGGCCAGAAAAATACTGACAAAGCATCTGTTAAATATTTTTTTCGGCTGATCCTGTGATGGATCTGCCGTAGTACGTGTTTCCAGATTCATATGGCTGTCTCCATCCCTTCAGAACGATATGCCGCCGTAATCATTTCCGTAATATGTACGGCTTCCTCAATTCCATAATTACGATTCGGCCGGTCTTTTTTGATACTGTCAATCCAGTCATCCAATGGATAAATCATTGGTTCCGGCAGTTCGGCTTCCTGAACTGTTACACGGCAGCCGGAATTCAGCCGGTATGCTGTTTCTGCATCATGTATTGTCACACAGCCTTCTGTCCCGTACACCTCCAGGGAATACTGGTACTTCGGAGACGCCCAGCCATTCTCAGCAACTCCCAGAATCCCGTTTGGGAATCGGTACAATACAACTGCATTTTCATCAATCCCGTTTGCTTTTCCCATGTCTGTATAGGTGGAGAACATGGCACAGGCGCTAAACGGCTTTCCAAACAGCTGATACAGGGTATGGGCGGCCTTGCAGCCTAAGTCAATCGTAGTACCTCCTCCGCTTTCTGCCTTATTATAAAACTGAGGTTTGTGCTGTCCCATAATACCCAGAGGGTGCACCACACGGATACGGGCGTTGGTGATCATTCCCAGTGTTCCTTCCATGACCATCCTCTTTACAAACATTTGCGGAGCCTTCATGACCGGATCCGACATCGTGAAATGAATTCTGTTTTCTGTAACTGCTTTTTGTATTGCATACGCTTCTTCATTGGATACCGCCAGCGCCTTTTCTACAAATACATGTTTTCCTGCTTTTGCTGCGTCAACTATCAATCTGCCATGATCCGACGTTGCCGCCGTAATCATCACAGCGTCAACCTCCGGATTTTCAAGCACCCGTCTATAATCCGGTTCAAACCGGCAGCCCATATGCGCAGCCCACGCTCTCCCTGTTTCCGGTATATCGCTGCAGACAGCAGTTACCCGGCAATTTGGATATTTATCCAGTTTATCAGCAAAATCCTTTCCATGTACGTGCCACTCTCCAATACATGCGATTCCCAATTGATCTTTTATCATAACAATACTATTCCTGGAAATCGGGAATCAGACAATTCCCGCACAGGACCCTTTCAAACATTATTTTAGTGTGGCTCTTTAAAGCGGACGCAATCGTGTCAGGAACGCCGCAAAAGCCATTGACCGGAATTTTACCGCCTCCGGACATCTGGCACCGGTATATCGTCTCATCGTCCAGAATATATCCTGGGTTGTCAGGAAGCAGGCTGCACTCATGGCTCACGATAATGGTATTCTTCATGGGCGATACCTCCCGGATTTTCTGGCCAAGCGTCGTGTACAGCTCTCCATTAATTCCCATTAGGGCAATATCACCTATCCGCACAAGATGAAGACGGATGTGGTAACCATCCGGCGTTTTGTTCCTGTATTCCGGATTTTTAAGTATGCCTTCAGAAGCAGGAGTTCTGGACCACTCGACAGCGGATCCGATTTCCACCTCGAACACGCTGCATTTTATATTTTTGACAATCTGTATGATATCCGCAAAATGCCTTCCTGCCATTGCATTAAGCATCAGACATGAATTTTCAAGGCCTTTCACGCACGTTCCGGTAGGTTTTCCTGAAACGGAATCCGGATAAATCGTCTGCGTCATCAGAACCGGATTGATATCGCCGGCTGCACCGCTTGACCATACAGCAACCGAGCCTTCATACCGCTGTTCCATATATTTGCTTACATTTCCGCCAATATCACTGCTGACTGCCGACATTCCATTACCTATATCATTTAAAAACATCGTCACACAGTGAACTGCATAATTGATGAAGAAAGCAATTGCGTTTCCAGCCATATCTTCTATCTTCATGACAAAGACGGTATGATCAACAGGACCTGCCCCGTTGACTCCCACACTGCATTCCGTATGAGTACTGTTGTCCTCCTCCATGACGCTGTAATCCTGACAGCGGTTTACATTAATATAACTGCTTCCATACCGGTATCCCAGCCTTGCCGGTCTTAATTTTTCCAAAGCTTCCGCAGCGGCTTCCTCCATCTGACTGGTAAGAAAGGCTTCGTATTCTCTTACTGCCTCCTGTACCTTAAGGGACTTCTTCGTTATGTCATGAGAAGGTTCAAACGGCCTGTACCCGGTCAGCGGCGCAGTATGGGTATGAATTGCGAAAAACAGGATGTTCTCTGCAGGAACTCCTGTCCTTTCATGCAGCAGCCTGACATTTTCCTCGGGATATGGAGCTTTATCCAGATCAAAAGAAACAAGAAGTGATTGATCCTCTCCATTGCTGAAGGCTATGACACGCACATAAAGCTTATCCTGAATCATTCCGAACACAGCTTTGCCCAATCCCATCATATACGGCAGTATATCCTCTCCAGGCGTAATCTCGCGCTTTGATGCTCCACAGAAAAGTTGTTTTTTCATCCGTTTTCCTCCTTCTTGTCAGTTCTTATTCTATGCTTCTTCCATAAGAATATGGAGTAAATCCCTGTCATGGTCTGTCCTGACAGAGCTCTTTCTGCCAAATATCATAGTGGGGACAGAATCCTCTGTCACCTGCGGCCACGCTGGCAGTCCGTGACTTCCGGGATCTCCATCCCGCGCAAAAGCAGCCCAGGCATACATCATCTTTTCCTGCAGTTCTTCCGTTATTCCTGCGATAAAGGAGGCTTCCATGTACGCTGAATTTCCTGTAATAAAGGGCGTCTCTGAACAGTGCCAGGCGACCGTGCCTCCGTCTACAGGCGATTCCAAATCGAACAGCCAGTTCCATACTTTGCCGCCTGCTTTTGCTCTTTTCATGGAAAGCTCTGTCAGCTTCCCACGAAGCATTCTGTCTATAAACAGAGCATCTGCGACAGTTCTTCCCGGATACGCCTTCTTAAAAGCTGCTGCAACAGACCTGGCTCTGCTGCCAAACTGCTCTTCCAGCAGTTTTTGCGTATAACTCTCACTCCAGGTATTCTTATTTCCGGATCCTGTCCGGACTCTTGCATTACTGGCCATCTCTCCAAAACTGGTCCCCGTCATCATGGGGATTTTCAGCGTTTCCCTGCGGAAACCAGCCTGAAATGGCTCTTCAAATATGTATTGATTATCGGCAACCGGTTCCCATCGAAACCGTTCCGGTATTTCCTGTTTCAGCAATTTTTCAGAAGAATTTACCGCTTCCACAATTTTCCCGTAAGGCAGCTTTTCAATGGCTCCGACTGTTCTGTAGTCCAGCCCCAGCTGTCTTACCGTCAGTTCCCCCATACGCCTTGCAATCTGCTTCCTCGTAATTCCCTCCGGCACTTTCATGCATTCTCCGGCACAGCTTCCCACCGCTGCTTTATGATAAAGTCCATCCGCTTCCGGCGTCTGCATAAGGGCCAGTACCCGTTTTGCACCTCCTGCCTGTCCCACCACGGTTACATTACCGGGATCACCTCCAAAGGCCCCAATATTGTCCTGGATCCATCTCATGGCAGCCACAACGTCACTCAATCCGGCCATGACAGAGTCTTCGTATTCTTTTCCGAAGGATGATAAATCCAGCGCACCGAAACAATTCTGTCTGTTATTAAACGTAACGAACACCAGACCGCAGGTTTTTGATATCATTTCACCATCATAAGCGAACTGTTCTACACTGGATCCGTTTTTCCAGCCGCCGCCATGAAACCAGACCATAACCGGAAGTTTCGATCCGTGGTCGAGAGACTGAGTCCAGATATTCATATAGTGGCAGTTCTCATCTTCAACGGTATAATAATGGGGAATAAAGCGCTCATCGGCCGCAATTGTATGAACCAGCTGCGGCGCTGTATACCCATAATAAAGTGCATCTTTTATTCCTTCCCATGGCGGCAGCTCCTCTGCTTTATGAAATCGCCGGGCTGACGCATATGGTATTCCTTTAAAGATAAAGGTACTCTCTGACAAAATCCCTCTGATTTTACCTTTTTTCGTGCAGGCTACCGGATAATCCGGCCTGCACACAACCGTTTCACTTAATTTCTTTGGAATCATTACTTTCCTCCAAATATTCTAAACGCAGACGATCCAGGAGTTCCTTAGACTTCATCAAAAACAGCTCCGCGGCTCCCCTTGCAAAAACGGAATGAATAGCACCGAACGTCATTCTATCAAATGCGGATTCATCGGATAAGTAATCTTTTCCCCCGTTTACCATGGCAGCCATCAGAGGCACGAAATCCGGATTCATCTCACGCAGCTTCATACCGACAATAGCTGTAGCTTCCGGTTGAAGACCAAACAACACGGTATTTCCGAACAAAAGCAGTTCAACCTTCAGTTCCTGATCCTCTGAAGGAATATATTCATAATTTTTCATCGGATGGTACGGTTTTCCACCCTGGTAGAACTGCTGCCCCGGAAGCCAGAATGAGGTGTGTTCCAAATGGATCACAGGTGCGTTCTCGCTGCATACGATTTTCCCTGCTGTTTCCACTACGTCACCTGCAAGGATTTCTCCCAGTTCCTCCACAAGGTCAAATCCCGCGCTCCCCAGATTTACATGGATCATATCCCCCTTCCCATTAATCTGATCGAACGCAGCCCGGCGTTTTGGTTCCTGATCTGCGGCCGCTCCCATGAAAAAGATAGCGGGTGCCTCCAGTTTTGTTTCGATGATCCGGCTGGCAGCGCCTGTAACATCTGATGTGACATATCTGCTCCCATCCTCCATAACAGCCGCTGCCATGGCAGATGATTTAACAGCATAGTGGTAAATAACTGCGGCTGTTTTCCCCGTAACACCTTCAAATTTGATAACCGTCAGGGTTTTATCCGAAATTCCAGCCGGATTAATCCCCTGCCACCAGCCTTCCGGAGTTTCAATATCACGGTTTACGTTAATATCAGAATAACCGGTTCCTGTACCGATCCGCACCGGTTCCATATTTAACAACGCCGTTTCACAGGCGCTGTGAATTGCTTTTTTGACCGCTTCCATGTGAATCCGGTATTTATATTCCGTTCTGTTTTCATCAGGTACATGCGGCGCCGCCAGATTATGCGTCATACAAATCCAGATGTTTCTGTGATCGATCCCTGTGCATTCCCTGACAGTTTCCTTCATATCGTCAATCAGAGTATACGGCCTTAAAGACGGAAGCTCCAGTGATATGACGGCAATCCGTTCACCGGATTCCAGGATCAGCGCCCTGGCGTGGATCGGATCATGAATTCCCTTAAAGCCCTCTTCCGGGAAAAAATCTGCCGGATATTTTATTTCGGCGATTCCGGCTCCCCCTTTTAAATTTTCGTCTGTTTTCATCCATTTCTCCTCTCAACCGAATCTTTCCTGCTTTAATAACGGATAGTCACTCCCTTTTCCGGTTTTTTTGCAGGATTCTCCATAGTAAGGTATGGGACTCTTTTTTCGTACAGGAACATGACGAACAGAGATAATCCGCTCACGGCATACCCTGCTGCTGCAAAACTGCTTTTTACAGCCATGGCCGAATTCTCTGTCATAAGATATAAAATGGAGAGAAGTGCAACTCCCTCCAGCAGCAGAGCGGAACAGATGCTGACGTACTGAAGGCGCAGCGAGGAATCCTTATAGACTCTGACTGTCATTTTCTGTTTTGATACCAGATAGTAATACAACGGCCACAGCAGCCAGAGGAAACTGACCAATACCAGTGACTGTATCAGGGCGATATACCATACGCTGTTAATGGGTACTCTCTGTACAGCAGCACCCCCATAACCAACAACAGCGATCAGATACAGAAGTACATTAAAGATCTTATGCTTTTGTCTCTCTTCTTCTGAAATGCCGGGACGGTAATACTCTCCGGTATATAATCTGTTAATCGTTCTCTTACCGTTTTCATCAACCTGTTCTTTTTCTGTAAAGCCTTCAAAAAAGCGGTGATAGGAACGGCTGTGATATTCCTTTTCCATTCATTCTCCCTTTTCTGATCTCGTTTTACATCTGGTTCAATTCTTTTACTCTGCAGCATGATACAAAATGTCCGTTCTCCACTTCCTCCAGCTTCTGTTCCTGGGAACACTGTTCCGTCGCATAGATACATCTCGTTGCAAAACGGCATCCGGGCTTCGGATTGATCGGTGATACCAGCTCTCCCTTCAGAAGAATACGGCTGCTGGGCTTGTCAATGTCCGTCGATGGAATTGCTGACAGAAGCGCTTTGGTATAAGGATGTACCGGCATTTCAAATAATTTTTTCGATGGAGCAGTCTCTACAAGCTGACCTAAATACATAACGCAGATGGAGGTCGATATATGACGGACAACAGAGAGGTCATGCGTTACGAACATCAGCGTCAGCTTATCCGCCTCCTGCAAATCCATCAGCAGATTTAATATCTGCGCCTGGATTGAGACGTCCAGCGCGGAAACCGGTTCGTCGCATACGATAAACTCCGGATCGAGGGCAAGGGCACGGGCGATTCCCACGCGCTGCCTTCTTCCGCCATCCAGTTCATGTGGATATGCGTTTCTGAGTCTGGCTTCAATTCCTGCCTTATCCATTAACTTTGTAACTTCTTTTTCCAGATCAGCTTTCGAAAAACGTTTCGACAGCATCAGCGGTTCCTGGATCGTCTCCCCGATGGTCATACGGGGATTTAAGGAAGAATACGGATCCTGGAAAATAATCTGCATTTTTTCATGCAAACGTTTCAGCTGTTTCCCCTGTACATGTGTAATGTCCTCACCGTTTAAAAAAATCTGCCCCTCTGTGCTGTCCTGCAGATGAACAATGGTACGGCCGAGAGTGGATTTGCCGCAGCCTGATTCACCGACGACTCCCATGGTGGTTCCCTTTTCAATCTTCAGGGAAATATCGTCAACTGCATGCAGTCTTCCAGCCGGAGTATCAAAATATTTCTTTAAATTTTTTACTTCAACACACGCAGACATTCTTTAATCCTCCCGCTTTGCATATAGACACCGGCAGTAATGGCCGGTTTTGAGTTCCTTCAGTTCCGCTTTTACCTTTTTACACTCCTCTGTAGCATGAGGGCATCTCGGGCTGAAACAGCAGCCTTCCGGCAGATTTGACGGATCAGGAGGCAGCCCCTCGATGGGCCAAAGCCGTCTCTCGTCCCCGGAAAGGCTTGGAAGCGACCGGAACAGACCTATCGTATAAGGATGGGAAGTATGTTTAAAAATATCAGCCTTTTTACCATATTCCACGATCTGTCCCGCATATACTACAGCCACTTCATCACACATTTCGGCAATAACGCCCAAATCGTGGGTAATTAAAATCATGGAAGTATTCAGCTGCTTTTTTAAATCACTTATCATCTCCAGCACCTGAGCCTGAATTGTTACATCCAGAGCCGTCGTCGGTTCATCTGCAATCAGCAGCTTCGGCTTACAGGCCAAAGCCATGGCAATGACCACTCTCTGCTTCATCCCCCCTGAAAACTGAAATGGATACTCATCATACCGCTCTTCCGTGATACCTACCATTTTAAGCATATCAATGGCCGCATCCCGGGCATCGCCTCTTGATATGGGATTATGTAACAGAATTCCTTCCGCAATCTGCTCACCAATGGTCTTTACGGGATTTAAGGCTGTCATCGGATCCTGAAATATCATGGATATCTTATCGCCGCGAATTTCAAGCATATCCTTTTCCGGCTTTTTTAAAATGTCTTCGCCGTCAACAAATATTTCACCCCCACAGATACGTGCCGGCGGATTCGGTAAAATTCTCATAATCGCTTTTGCTATTGAGGTTTTTCCCGCCCCCGTTTCCCCGACGAGACCGATGGTGCTCCCCTCCGCTAAGTCAAAGGAAACACCATTGACCGCGTGGATAACACTTCCTCCTGATGTATATTCTATAACCAGATCTTTTACAGATACAAATTTCTTCGTTTCTCCGTTCATAGCTCCCTCTCCTTATTTCTTCATCTTAGGATCTAATGCATCGCGCAGACCGTCACCAAATAAGTTTATACTTAAGACGGTTACAAAAACAAAGATTCCTGGAAATATGATCTGCCACGGATAATTTCGGATAAAATCACGGCCCGCGGAAAGCATGGCTCCCCATTCCGGCGCCGGCGGCTGAACTCCCAGTCCGATAAAGCTTAAGGAGGATGCCAGCATGATGGTATTTCCTATTCCCATGGTAAATCCGACAATCAGCGGAGACAGGATATTGGGCAGAATATGGCGGAACATGATGCGCATGGAACTGCAGTTGACAGAAGCTGCCGCTTCTAAATATTCCTCACTTCTAACGCTTAAAATCTGGGCGCGCGTCAACCGGATTCCAGAGGGAATCCCTCCAATCGCCAGTGCAAGTATCGTATTAAAAAATCCAGGTCCCAGCACTGCCGATATTACGATTGACAGCAAAATTCCCGGTATCGCCTGTACGACATCACAGATTCTGAGAACGACATTATCGACCCAGCCTCCAAAATAACCCGCTAATGATCCCAGAACAATTGCCGCCGCCATGGAAAGAACGGATGCTGAAAAACCCAGAAAAATCGAGTAACGGCCGCCATAGATCAGCCGGCTTAAAATATCTCTTCCCAGCGAATCCGTACCGAAGAGATGTTTAAGCGATGGCGCCGCATTTAACTGGAGCATATCCATTTCCGTGTAGTGATACGGCGCAATTACAGGTGCAAAGACAGAGAGAAGAATTAACAGGGCCAGAACAATTAAACCGAACATCGCCGTGCTGTTTGTTCGCAGTCTCCGGATTGTCTGAATCACGATGCCTTCTTTTCTCCCCACTCGGGCGGCGGCTCCCATCGAATAACCGGTCATTATTTTGTCCTCCTTTTACTTTGAGCTACATACTGCGCTTTTATGCGAGGATCCACATAGGCATAAACCAGGTCTACTAGCAGCATGACAATGGCAATAAATATAGCCAGTACAATGACACATCCCTGAACAACAGGATAGTCACGACCGGTTATCGCCGTAGTAATATAGGAACCGATGCCCGGCATGGAGAATACCTGTTCGATGATAATTGTTCCCGCAATACTTCTTCCAAAACTTCCTCCGATGATTGTAATGACCGGAATCAGAGCATTGGGAAGCATGTGGCTGTATATGACCTTTTTCTCAGGAAGTCCCTTCGCCCTGGCGGTTGTGACAAAATCAGACCGGCATACATCAAGCATGCTGGAACGCGTCTGACGGGCCAGCTGTCCGATTCCATGAAGCGATCCGGCAATAACGGGCATAATATAACACTGCCACCGCTCAATTCCAAAGGATGGGAGCCATCCCAGCTTTAATGAAAATAAATACACCATCATGAGTGCCAGCCAGAAATCAGGCACCGAGGTACAGACCATGGCTACCACCATGCAGATCCGGTCCTGCCATCCATTTTGATGGATGGCAGCCGTAATTCCCAGTGGAAGTGCTATGGCGGTACTGATGATCACAAACATGATTCCCAGAAACAGGGTCCGCGGAAAGCGGCCTGTCAGCTCGGTCAGGACTGGAATCCCCCTGAACCAGGAGGTTCCTAAATCAAAATGGAAAAATGTATTGTATAAAAATTTTCCCAGACGGATGAGATAAGGATCCGTCAACCCCAACTGAACCCTTTTTGCCTCCAGCTCTGCCGGTGACGCTTCCGATCCCAGAAGAAGCATAGCCGGATCGCCGGGAACAAAATACATAATCGAAAAAATCAGGATTGCAGCGCCGACTATAACAAACAGCGTCATGACAAGACGTTTTAAAATATATTTTCCCATACGCTCCACCATTTCTTAATTGTAATAATTACTCTGTATAGGTACAGGCACCTGGCATAATTGCGTTTTTATAGCTTAATACAACCTCGCTGCAATTTGCCGGAATAATCAGATTGTTATAATAATTTACCAGTCCATGGCCGTATGCCATATCAATAATATATTCATGGGCCGCCTGCACCGTTTCGTCTGTATGCGTGCTTAAAAGCCGGGCCGCGTCAATACGCTTCTGAAGCTCATCGTCATATGCAAAGTTAATGGTACCGCCCCATGTAAAATAGGACTGGGAGAAACAGTTTTTCCAGCAGGTTGTCACATAGTTGGAAGCCGCTTTTGAAATAACCGAAATATCCCATGCGGTCGGATCTTTTATATAGGTACCTAAAAGTGAAGATTCAACAGCGTTAATCTCTACATTGATTCCGATCTGTCCCAGGAATGCCTGGATCAGAACAGCGGTATCGCTCATGGCATCTGTAGACTCACACATCAGAGACAGGGTTACTTCTCCTTCTTTATATCCGGCTGCCGCCAGATGCTCTTTTGCTTTTTCAAGATCGGAATGGTAGTAATTATCCTCTGTTTCCCACGAATCCTGATAGTCCGGGCATTTCGGCCTGGCTACGTCATAGGTGACCGTGCCGTTTCCGTTATATACACTCTGAAGAATTACATTTGCATCAATTGCATAATAAATAGCTTTTCTCAAATCGACATTGCTGGTGAGCTTGTCTTCACTGCAGTTACAGAATATCTGGCTGACTAAATTATCCGGAACCTGGTATACCCAGAAGTTGTCCGCCTGTGCTCCGCCTTCCTGGAATGTTGACAGATCATCGGTTCTTACCGCCCAGCTCATATCTATGGAGCCGTTTTCAAGGGCTGTCGTCATCTGTGAGGATTCCGTAATAATATAATAGTTGATCTTATTTACGTTTGCCCGGTCACGAGGATTAATGAGCGTTTCATCGGTCTGCCAGTAATTATCCGTCTTCTCCATAGTCAAAATATAACCGCTGACATAATTTGAAACTTTATATGGACTGGTACTGACTGGCGTCGTTGCCATTCCATCCGGGCTGGCCTCATAGGCGGCCTGGGTCACTACATAAAATGTTTCAAATAACGTTTCCAGATCGTATACATACAGCGTAGTGTTAAAATTAAACTGTACGGTATAATCATCAATCACTTCTACATTCTCAATATAGGAAAGCCCGTAGATATTGCCGGCCTCCACACATTTTTCAAACGAAAATTTCACATCGGATGCAGTTAAATGATTTCCTGCTGAATCATAGATATTATCATAAATATGTACGGTCATACTGGATTCATCTTCGGCCAGCTCATAATCCTTCATGAGCACCCCGTGAATCTCCCCATCAATACAATGGGCCAGATTTTCATAAATGCAGTCAGTCGTAGCCGTTCGTCCCGTATTATTAGGTCCCCACGGCGATAAATCACCGGGGTCTGCCTCGATGCCGACATTGATTACCTCCAGATTTGCAGCTGTTTTATCCTCACTGCCTTTTTGATTGACTACAGGCCCCTCTGCCGTGGCTTCATTTGTTAATCCGGCTGTTGACGCTGTTGTTGCTGCACTGTCTGCAGTCTTTGATCCGCAGCCCGTCATTCCTGCTGCAGCCAAGCTGATCGTGCACAGTGCTGCCAGACTTCTCCTCAGTGTCTTACGTAAATCCCTTCTCATAAAAACCTTCCTCCTTAAGAATTTAATATAAAGTATTTAAACAATTTTTTTGTTTATTTCCCCCCTCCTTTTGTAAATATTATACAGGAGACCTTTTTGACTTTCAAATCCGTTTATGGTATAATCAATTCCAAAATGGAATGCATTGTTTTTACTTTCTGAAAATTGGGATGGAGTTTACCTATGAATACGACCTACTTCAAAGATTTCCTGACTATCGCTGAATTGGGCAGCTATGAAAAAGCTGCGGAAGAACTTTATACCACGCAGTCAACGCTCACAAAACACATACAAAAATTAGAGTCCGAACTGGGTACTACTCTGTTTGACCGGACTTCCAGGAGTGTGCGCTTAAATGAATGCGGCAAAATATTTCTTCCTTATGCACAGCAGACGCTGCAGATCGAGCATGAATATCAGATGGCGCTCAGCTCTTATACCAGAGAAACCCAGTATACAATATCGATTGGGTCCGTGACCAACATTGTAGCTTACCGGATATCCGATATTTTTGTAAGTTTTCAGCGGGATTATCCCAATTACCATCTGGATATAGACGGCGGCAGTCCCTATGCCGTTTATCAGAACCTGTTAAATGGAAAGTATGACTTCGCCTTCCTTCGATACACGGATAAAACTGATTTAAGCGAAATCACAGCGATCCCCTTCACGACAGACCGGCTGGCGGTCGCCTGCTCGCGGGAAAATCCCCTGGCCTCCCGTACCTCAGTCACTGCAAAAGACTTAGAACGGGAGAATATTCTGATGTTTAAGGAACACTCCTTCATGTATGATTTTATTAACGAAGCATGTAATGCGGCCGGGTTTAAGCCAAACATCAGCTTAAGCGTCCATAGAACCGAAAACCTGGTGGAACTCGCCTCCCATAATATGGGGATCTGTTTTCTGATGAAAAAGGTAGCGCTGACATTTGATAATCCGAATATCGCTGTCGTTGACCTTGAACCGGCTTATAACTGCAATATTGATCTGTGTTATTTGAAAGGGAAAAAGCTTTCAGCTGCTGCCCAGAATTTCATGAATTTTACAAGGCATTTCAATAAATGAAAAGGAAGCCTGCTTTCCGTTCTCATGGGAAAGGGAAGCATTAAAATCTCATGGCTGTTTTCAAAAAAGAAGGAATACGCTCTGCTGCAGATACAGCCAAAAGCGTATTCCTTCTTTTTCGATGTAAAAAAGCATTCCATTCTTACGTCCTTTGAAAAATAGCCATACGATATTCTGTGGGACTCTGTCCCGTAGTCCGTTTAAATACCTTTGCAAAGTAATTGGAGTCCGCATAACCGACTGCTTTACCGATCTCTTTTACGTTCACGGTTGACTCCTCCAGCAGCTTCCCGGCTTCCTCCATCCGGACCTCGGTCAGCTTATCCTTCTATCTTCTGCTTCTCTGTTTTCTCTATCAGCCGCGCAATTCCTTCTTCCGTATAGGAGAGAAGCCGCCCGAACTGCCTGGCGGTCTCATAGCTTTGCTGTCTGGTGTATGTGCCGTCTTCCATAAGCCGCTTCTGTTCTTCTTTCAGCCCCAGGTACGCCTCCAGCACCTCGTTCGTGCTGTAAAACAGATAGTTATACGTCCCCCGGTTCAGTTCTTCAGGAAATAAATCTGTCAGAAATGCTTCATCTTCCGGATAGAACAGGATCCCGTATGAATCACAAATCCGTTTCACCTCCGGCAAAAATGAGTCCCGCTCCTCCTTTGTGGCGCAGGGATGGCTCATGGCCAACTTCTTTACTCCTGCCGCCACCATCTCACAGAAACTGTCCATAGCGCCCAAATGATAGGAATACCGGTCGATCTCACGGCGTGGCTCCTCTGCCTCCTGATAAAGCTCGTATTCCTCCCGGTCCAGCGACAGCGGAATTCCGGATTTGCTTGTAACGTTGACGCCTCCGTACCAGGTGCTGTCTACCGTGAAAATATCGCCTGGCTTGTATTCCAGGGAAAAATCATTGTTTTTCTTTATAATTCTGATTTTCTGATTCTCCATTTTATCCTCTCTCATCTATGTTATAGTCACCTTATTTGTGTTACTAACCATTTTACCATCAAATACCGTTTTTTTACAGATACTTTCCTTAGAAACACAGGCAATTCTATGATTTTTTGATGAATAGGAGATCTGTCTTCACAGACTCCAGGACAAACTCCTGTTTTGAAGCTCCATCATATGACGGTAAATTCCATTCTCCTCCAACAGCTTCTCCGGCGTTCCCTGTTCCGCCACGCATCCGTCCTTTAGCACGATAATCTGATCGGCGCCAGCCACAGTCCGCATCCGGTGAGCAATAATCAGCACGGTCTTATCCTTTACAAGATTGGAGATGGCCTCCTGGACCAATGTCTCATTTTCCACATCCAGGGAAGCGGTAGCCTCATCCATAAGTATGATCGGTGCGTCCTTTAAGAGAGCCCTGGCGATGGACAGCCGCTGCCGTTCGCCGCCGGAAAGGGTGGAGCCGTTTTCTCCGATTCTGGTCTGATAGCCCTCGGGAAGACGGCTAATAAATTCTTCGCACTGAGCTGCCCTGGCTGCCGCCAGGACTTCTTCGTCGGAGGCCCCCTTTCTGCCCAGACGAATATTTTCCATGATCGTATTGTTGAACAGAACTACGTCCTGGAATACGATGGAGAAACTCTTCAGCAACGTCTCCGGCTCTATTTTGCTGATGTCACTGCCGCCGATGGTGATCCTGCCCTTGTCGGCATCCCAGAACCGTGCGGCCAGCTTTGCGCTGGTAGATTTGCCTCCTCCGGATGGCCCCACGAGAGCCGTAACCTGCCCCTGCTTCGCAGTGAAGGACACCTCACGCAGAACCGGTTCCCCTTCCTTATAAGAGAAGCCCACCCGGTCAAACACAATATCATAGCCATGACAGTCGGCATCTTCTCTCCCCTGCTGAATCTTCTGTTCCTCAATTGTCTTCATCCTCTCCACAACAAGCAGCGTGGAATATACGGCAGACAGGTTCTGAAGGCAGCCGCTGAGCGGCTGGTACAGTCTGGTCGCAGCCAGCATGAACATCAGAAAGATCATAAAGCTTATGGAACCAGACACAAGAAGAGACGCGCCAACCAGCACGGTAGTTGCCATGCCGATCTTTAAGATCATCTGAGCCGAGGTCACCAGCGTGCCATTTAACAGTTCCAGCTTAACTGTAATGGATTCCACATCCATGATTTTCCGGTCCAGCTTCTTTAGATAATCCGCGCGCTGGTTATTGGCCCTGATATCCTGAATATTTTCAATGCATTCCTGGATACCATCGGAGGCTGCAATCTTTTTCCCCTTCTGCCTGCGCTCCATCCTGTCCACAAGCGGTCTTGACAGAACTGCCAGCAGAATTGACACTGGAGCAACCCATAACACCGCAATTCCCATCCTCCAGTTTGCGGCCAGAAGTCCGATTCCGATCAGCACTGTGGAAATCAAAGCTCCGATCAGTTCCGGGATAAAATGAGAAAATGCTTTCTCCACAAATGCACAGTCCGCCATAATTGTGGTTGTCAAATCGGCCAGATCTCGTTTTCCAAAAAATGACAGAGGCAGCATACGAAGCCGTTCCGCCAGTCTGATTCTCATATCGGCGCTCTCCTGATAGGAGGAGAGAAACGTCGCGTTGTACTGCAGATATTCAAAGAAGCCAATAACCGCCAGCAGAACCACGCTGATTCCCACATACCCGCCGATTCCCAGGTCCGGGGGGACAAGACCGATGAGAGGGCCGGTCAGCCGCTCCATAAACAGGAACAGGATTCCCATCGGAAACATCAGGCTGATATTCGTCAGGGCACAGCAAACGATTGCTTTTGTCAGATCTTTTCCTCCCTGCTCGCTCAATGCAAATTTTTTCTGAAGATATTTACTCATGCCGTTCCACCTACCTTCCATTCTGCTGACCTCTGGTAATCCTCCCACATCCTGGCGTACAGTCCGCCGGTTGCGAGAAGCTCGTTATGGCTTCCCTCTTCCGCAATGCGTCCCTTCTCCATCACAAAGATGCGGTCCGCACGGCAAATGGTGGACAGCCTGTGGGCGATCATGATAACCGTCTTGCCTTCTGCCAGTTTCTCGAATCCCTGTTGAATCAGGTACTCATTGTCAGGGTCTGCAAATGCAGTCGCCTCATCCAGCAGAACGATAGGGGCATCCTTTAAGATCGCTCTCGCCAGGGCGATCCGCTGTACCTCGCCTCCCGATAAATAGACTCCTTTTGTGCCGACGACGGTATGGAGCCCCTGCGGCATTTTCTCAATGATATCTTCGCATCGTGCGGCTTCCAGAGCCCGCCTCACCTCTGCCTCCGCAGCCTGGGGTCTGGCTGCCCGTATGTTATTCAGCAGGGTATCCTTAAATAAGTGGCAGTCCTGGAATACAAAGCTGACCCTTTTCATCAGTTCTTCCGTACCGATCTCACGCACGTCAGCACCTCCTATGGTGATACTTCCGCTACTGACATCGAAAAATCGGGGAATCAGGCTTACCAGTGTGGTCTTTCCGCTGCCGGAAGCCCCCACTATGGCCGCGGCAGTCCCCTGCGGAACCGTAAGGGAGACTTTATCCAGAGCTGCAATACCTCCCTTCCGGTAAGAAAAGGTCACATCCTGAAACTGAATCGTATAATCCTTCGGCTTCTTCGGGACAGGCGGTTCGGAAAGCGGCTCTTCCTTCAGAATTTTTAAGACGCGGTTCATGGCATCTCTGGCTGCCATGGTATTTTCACTGGTCCACATGATCTTATCCATCATTGCCACACAGATCGGGCTGAACAGAATATAAAAGATAATATCCAGCGCAGCAGTCGTATAGGAAGCCCCTCTGGAAATATCACCGGCCAGCAGAATTCCGGCGGGAATCAGTATGGCAAAAATCCCGTTGATGCTGACTGTATAGGCACACATGGGAATGCGCAGGGAGATGGTATAATTCACCGCCCAGTCCCGATACCGTAGAATCGAATCGTGAAAGCTCTTAAACGAAAATATACTCTGCTGAAACGTCTTAACCACCGGAATTCCCCGGACATACTCCACCGCTTCGTTATTCATATCTTCCAGGGCATTCTGATACTGCCGCATACACTCCGCCAGCCCGGTTCCCATCATGCGGCTTAAGAAAAATACGCCCACACCCATAGGAACCAGGCTGATCAGGCCAAATCTCCAGTCAAAGACCAGAAGAAGCACGAGAACAGCGACAGGCGTTACGACAGCCCCGGCCAGGTCCGGAAGCTGATGTGCCAGATAAGTCTCCGTCTGCCCGGCTCCGTCATCGATAATCCGGCGAAGCTTTCCGCTTCCCTCCTGTTTGAAATATCCGACCGGCAGCCTTGTCAGATGGTGAAGTGCCACGGTCTTCATATTTCTGGCCGTGCGGAACGCCGATAAATGGGTACACATAAGCGCTCCAAAATATAACAGCATGCTGATCAGTGAGGAGGCCACCGCCAGCCAGCCCCAATAAACCAGGTGCCGGTTGTCCAGTCCGGTATTCCAGGACAGAACCACCTCTTTTACGACATTCCACATGCACAGATAGGGTGCCAGCGCAATCACGGAACTGATTCCTGATAAGACACAGCCGGCTCCCGTAAGGAACCGGTATTTTCCGGCAAAGGTCATCAGCGTGACTTTCTTTGTCTCCGGAAGCCGTGTCATGATTTTCCTGTTACTGCTTTCCATTTTTCATCCTCCTTTTTGTTGAATTGTAACTTGTATCGTAACTCGCATCGTCTCCCGCCGTTTAGTTAGTTTTAACTAACCGTATAGTACAATACGTACCTGTCTACAGGTACTATTGCATCTGATTTATCTGTCTTCCATTCCTGACTATGAAGGCAGATTCAGGATCTTTTTCCACCCCGCATGCTGGAAACGGCTTAAGATGAGGGAGCAGGACACTGCCTCTTCCCGCGGGATATCGTGGTCTACAAACTCCTGAATCTGCCGAAAGAAGGTGCTGCACACGATATGGATCAACGCGTCTCCCAGTTTGGGGACCGGATAACCCATCTGCTCTACCGCCGCCACAAAATCATGGCATGACCGCTCCTCCACCTCGGCCAGCCGGTCAAAGAAGCGTTCTCCACAGCCGGGAGCGCCGCAGCACAGAAGCAGCTTAAACGCCTCGAAATGGTCATAGATGTAATTCACCAGCCACGGAACACACTCCTCCGTCACAACATTCAACATAGCCGGCTGCTCCTCGGGCGGAAGCGACGCAAAATCGCTGTGTACCTTTGTATACAGTTCCACCAGTTCCTCCGCCGCATCTTCCGTCAGCGCCGCAAACAGCGCCTCCTTCCCTGCAAAATAACCATAGATTGCGCCGGTGGTGACCGAGGCTTCTTTGGCAATCCGCCTTAATGAAGCCTTCTCATATCCGTATTCCATAAATTCTTTCCTGCCGGCCTCCAGAATTGCCGCAGCCGTATCTCTGTTTTGGGTACCCATATATTACCTCAATTCTGCTCTGGTTCAAGCATTTTTATAACAGTGTTATATAACACCGTTATGATACGACAAAATCAGAAAACAGTCAATACAGCTTACTGAACCATTTTTCTCAGTAACTGTCATATTTACATGGAATGAGAATTGCTATTTCCCCAATTATTCAGTATAATAAAAAAGCTGTGTATCAGCCGCCCGTTTTCAGGTTCCGGCCTTTGGCGTATACACACGAGAAAAGAACATATTATTGGGGGTTATCACTTATGAAAACTAACAACAAATGGGCCAGCAAGATGGGATTTATCCTGGCTACCGCCGGTGCGGCCATCGGCCTGGGCAATCTCTGGAAGTTCCCGTATCTCATGGGGCGTAACGGCGGATTTCCGTTTCTGGTCGCCTATCTGTTTTTTATCTGCATTCTGGGCGTTCCCGTTATGATCACGGAGATGTCCCTGGGACGGAAAACCGGGAAAAACCCCGTTCTTGCGTATGACACGATTCACCCGCACGCCAGGATCGTTGGCTATTTCGGTGTTCTGGCGGCATTTGTCATCCTGTCCTATTATGCGATTATCGGCGGCTGGATTATCAAATACTTTGTCAGCTATGCAACTGCCTTTCAGGCTCCGGCCGATTTCGCGGCATTTACAGCGAAGCCGGTGGAACCGCTGATCTGGTTTTTCATCTTCATGCTGATTACCGGGCTGATCTGCTATTTCGGTGTAAATGGAATTGAAAAGGCCAGCAAATTCATGATGCCGGCGCTGTTTGTCATCTTGATCGTCATCATCATCCGCGGCGTCACTCTGCCGGGAGCCGGAGAAGGGCTTGCGTTTATCTTTTCACCAAAATTTGAAGCGTTTAACATTACGTCGGTCAGTGCGGCTCTGGGACAGGTCTTCTACTCCTTAAGTCTCTGCATGGGGATCACCATTACTTATGGAAGCTACTTAAACAAAGAAGTCAGCATCCCGAGAAGCTGCATGAATATTGCCGCGCTGGACACCACTATCGCCGTGCTGGCGGGAATTGCCATCTTCCCGGCTGTATTTGCCAGCGGCTTAGAGCCGGCCTCAGGCCCCAGTCTGATCTTCGTCACGCTTCCAAAGGTTTTTGATGCCCTGAAGGGCGGAACGGTTTTCGCTGCCCTTTTCTTTTTACTGGTGCTGTTTGCCGCTGTGACAAGCGCAGTAGCTCTCCTGGAGGTATGTGCCTCCTTCGTCATGGGGACGTGGCACTGGAGCAGAAAAAAAGCCGTGCTTCTCTTAGCCACGGCCATCTTCCTGCTTGGAATCCCCAGTTCCCTGTCCTTCGGACCACTGGCGGATATCTCCATACTGAATTACAATATCTTTGATTTTGTCTGCATGCTGACGGACAACATCTTTCTCCCTCTGGGCGGCATCTTCATGTGTTACTATGTGGCCTGGAAATGGAGTCCCAAAAATCTGATTGCGGAAATCGAGCAAAACGGTGTGCGCTTCAGACTGGCAAAAATCTGGATTTTCTTAATCAAGTTTATTACTCCGGTGATGGTCGCCATTGTAACCATTACAGGGTTCATTGCCATTTATCATACAGTCTCGGGGCGGTGACAGACCCGTCTGAATATTTATACTGTGACAGGAATATACATTACCATATCTTATTTTACCTGAACATGGAGGAATTGGAATGTGTACCGCAATCACTGTCCAGACACCGCAAAGAGAAGTTTATTTTGGACGCACCATGGATTTTTCCTATCAGCTGGAACCGGAGCTGTATTTTATTCCAAAGGGATATGAATGGAAGAATCTCCTGAACACTCACAAAATCAGGAATCAATACAGTTTCATGGGAATCGGCCAGGACATCTCACGGATTATCTTCGCCGATGGTGTCAACGAGATGGGGTTTGCGGCTGCAATGCTGTATTTCCCCGGTTACGCCGTTTACGATCCCATCGCCTCACCGGATTCCAGGGGGCTTTCCATTACTGCCCTCGAGGTCGTCAGTTTTCTGCTGGGAATGTGCCATTCTGCAGATCATGCCGCCTCTCTGCTCCGCTCTGTCAGAATCGTCGGTGCGGAAGACTCTGTCACCCATTCTATCGCACCGCTTCACTGGATTATGGCGGATCAAAGCGGTAAATGCCTTGTCGCGGAAAAAACAGCAGACGGCTTACATATTATGGAGAATCCCATAGGGGTGCTTGCCAACAGTCCTGATCTTCCGTGGCATCTGACCAATCTCCGCAACTACATGAATGTGACGCCGGATCAGCCTCCCGAGAGAGAGTGGGATTCTGTAAAGCTTACGCCATTTGGACAGGGAGGAGGAACATTCGGCCTTCCGGGAGATTATACCTCGCCGTCGAGATTCGTGCGAACCGCATGGCTAAAGAGTCACACCCCCATTCCGGCTGACAGGCAGGCGGCTGTAAACACCTGTTTTCACATTATGAACAGCGTCACCATTCCAAAAGGAGCCGTCATGACCTCCCGCGGTACGCCCAGCTATACCCAGTACACGGCATTTATTGATCTGTCTGCAAAAGAATATTTCTTTAAAACATATGATAACAGCCGGATTACATCTGCCAAACTGCCTTCGGCGTCCGGCGGTGATCTGAAAGCGTTGCCGCTGGTAAGTTTGAATAAACCAACACAGTTTGACCGTCTGGAGGTATAGTGGATCTGTGTGTTTAGATTCATGTCCATTTCCCCGCTAATTCCTCCAGACTCTTCACAGGAGGCATACATCTGCTGCCGCTGCAGAGATAAAAAAGAGATCCGGCTTCCGGCAGCGGGTAATCTCCGATATAGGGTGCCAGCTTCGTCAGCTCCGTTTCATTGTCTGCCGTCTTCACCACAACGGTCAGTCCCGGCACGGTTTCTGCCAGATATGCCAGACGGCGAGCCAGAATGCTCAGCGCTTCACCGCTTTCATCAGGTGAAACCGTGCACACCAGTTCCCTGGAGGGATACAGGACATTCATCATCGTCAGCAGCGCAAAACTGTGTCCGGACGGATATCCCTCCATAGCGCCTGCCAGATAATGCAACTGTTGATTCAATACATCCTGCCATTTCGTCTCCCCGGTGATCCGGGCCAGCTGATACAGTCCTAAAGCTGCAGCTGAATTTCCTGACGGCACTGCACCGTCATAAGTCTCTTTTGTTCTCACAATAAGCGGTTCCCCGTCTTCCGCAGTCATCCAGAACCCGCCCCGCTCCCGGTCAAAAAACTGCTGTACCATGGTTTCCGCCCATTGGGCTGCCCGCGTGAGATAATCTGTCTGAAATGTCACCCTGTAAAGCTCCAGCAGGGCAAGAATATAGCAGGCATAATCGTCCAGCTTTCCCTCCCCCGCAGAGTCTCCTTCACGATAACGCACCATCAGCCGTCCATCTCGTACGAGATTTTCATGGATAAATGTCTCCGCCCGGACAGCCATATCCAGATAGTTTGTATCATCCAGGACTGCTCCTGCCTTCGCGCACGCGCAAATCATCCAGCCATTCCAGGAGACCAGTATCTTATCATCTCTGTGAAGCCGGGTACGGGTGATGCGGTAATCATACAGTTTTTTTAAATCCGGGCTTTCGTGATTTTCCCATACCGCTTCATACGCTTCATTTTTCAGCAGATTGGGGATGCTTTTCCCTTCAAAATTCCCACGTTCAGTTATTCCGTAGCAGCTGCAAAAGTCCGTTCCCGCGTCCGGGCCCAGAATCCGGCATATTTCCTGGGGAGTAAATACATAATACTTACCTTCTAACCCTTCACTGTCTGCGTCCTGCCCGCAATAGAAGCCTCCTTTTTCATCTGTCAGTTCTGCCTCCACATAAGCAAGAATCCGGCGGGCCACACGTTTATATCCATTACGTCCAGTCAGGCCAAACGCTTCCACGTAAGCCATCACAAGCAGCGCATTGTCATAAAGCATTTTTTCAAAATGCGGCACCAGCCATGTTTCATCCGTAGAATATCTGGAGAATCCGCCTCCAATGTGGTCAAAAATTCCGCCCCGGTACATCTGTACCAGCGTTGTTTCCGCCATCGCAAGCGCTTCCCGCTTCTTCTCCCTTACGCCATACTCCATCAGAAAGATCAGGTTATGGGGTGTCGGAAACTTAGGTGCACCGCCAAAGCCCCCATTCTTTTTGTCGAAATTACCCAAAAACTGCCGAAACGCCTGATGCACTGCGTCGACTCCAGGCTCTGCTGACATGGTGATTCGTTCCTGCGCTTTTAAGTGAGCTTCGATCTGCCCCGCACTGTCTAAGAATGTTTCCCTGTCCGCCTTCCACTGCCCGGCCACCGCGGTCAGCAATTCTTCCAGCCCTACACGGCCATATCTGGCATAAGGCGGAAAATACGTTCCCGAAAAGAACGGTTTGCAGTCAGGAGTCATAATAATCGTAAGCGGCCAGCCACCCTGTCCGTTCATTGCCTGACAGACCGACATGTACACCGCATCCACATCCGGCCGTTCCTCCCTGTCCACCTTTACGCAGACATATTCCCTGTTTAAAAGTGCTGCAATCCTGTCATTTTCAAATGATTCCTGCTCCATTACGTGACACCAGTGACAAGTACATCCCTGCAGACACGTCAGCTGTACCCAATAGATAGGAAAACGGGCTTATCCTCAAGCCGCGCTTTCTCAAATGCTTCCCCGCCCCACGGATACCACTGCACAGGATTATAAGCGTGCTGCAGCAGATACGGCGACTTTTCATTGATTAACCTATTGGGTATATTCTTATGATTGTCCACAGGACCACCTCCTTTCTGTAAAAAGAGGGCATACTTGCAGTTGCAAATACACCCCCTGTAAATGATCTGAGATTGATGGTTACCCTGTTATGTTTTCACTGACTGCGTTAAATTATACGCGGAACCAGCACTTCTGACTATTTCCCGGACTGGATAAAAGAAATCAGATCCTCCACGTTCTCAAACTTGTCGTAATCCCCGTTTATTCCCTCCCTGTGATACATGACTCCATTCTTTTCATTGCGCTCCAGGCAGTCCAGCAGGGCTTCCACACCATACCGCTGAATAAATGTTCTGAATCCAAGCGGCTTTATTTTCCCCAGCAGCCCTTTTGAACAGGATTCTTCACAGACATAACAGCCTGCGATTCCTTTTTCCATAGAACAGTTCCTGTTTTCACACCAGTTCCGATCCGCACATTCACCGGAATTACAGCCTGCACATGTATCGTTTACCGAACAAAGACAGCAGGCAAGACCACATCTTGCGATACCCATTTCACGTTTCATTTGTAACCCTCCATATTTTCATTTCGACCCTATGTATCTAAAAACATGTTTTCTGTACTTCTCATACTCACTGCCAAATGTATCCGCCATAAATTTTTCTTCCTGCAAAATCTGCAGATGCAGCATTACCACTGCAAAAATCGTAAAAACCAGTAAAACCGGATTAAAAAACATGAGGAGGAAACCTAAATACACCAGATCAAAGCCAAGAAATGCCGGATTACGGCTAATGCTGTAGATACCGGTTGTCACCATCTCCGTCTTGTCATGTTCCGGTATGCCTGCCCGCCAGCTGTCCCTCATCGTATAGACAGAAACAGCAAAACACATCACTCCTGCAAATGCCGCCAACACACCTGTATATCTGGCAAAAACCGGAAGCAGGCTGATTCCTGTGAATACGCTTATGAGTTCCGCCACAGGCGCCGCACAGGTCGCTGCCTTCATGGTCATTTCCACCCGAAATAACCTCCCCCTTTTTCCGCCTTTCGCAATATGATCAGTCTGTATTCCCTGCTTTTTCTGCATTGCCATTTTCCCAAAATAAACTCCATAGAAAAGAAGAAGCGCCAACAGTCCCAGTCCTCGAAATATCATGCTTCCTCCCTGCCGGCCTGTGTTTTTGCCTTCTCCCACTGTTCCCTCGTCAAACAGGTGACATGTTCTGTCCTGATATCATTCATCAGCACCCACGGGATCTTTTCATTGGTATGGTGATAGACAAAACCGCATTTTTCCTGAACGCGGCGGGATTGTTCATTTCCGTCAAAATAACCGCACCACAGTTTTTCCATATTCAGTTCTTCAAATCCATACCGGATCAGCTCACGCACCGCTTCCGGAATCAGTCCCTGGCCCCAATAAGGGACCCCAATCCAGTATCCGATTTCCGCTTCCGTGTCCGGGATCTCTAAATTGCTTTCTTTGCCAGCCATGAATCCAATACTCCCCACCGGAAGCATGGTCTCCTTTAAGACGACGGCATACGTTCCTTCCTTAGAAAGGACATTCTTAATAATCTCACGGCTGTTCTCCACACCGGTATGTACCGGCCAGCCTGCAATGGGGCCAACCCGGTCATCCTTTGCATAGCTGTATAAGTCCGCAGCATCCTGCGCTTCCCATGGACGGAGAATCAATCTGTCGGTTTCTAATCTTTCTTTCACAAGAACACCTCCCCCTTCCGCATGACTGCGGCATCAATGGGCCTTTCACACAGCGCACTGCTCAAACAGTCTTACTAACTCCTATCATACCTTTTTTCGAAGCAAAAGTAAATCTGCTTATTCTTCGTTCATCAACAATCATGAACCGTGTATTAAAAAGCAGATATCATTCACTCCCATCTGGAATGCATGATATCTGCCCTCTTATCCGTCTAGACTTGTCAGACTTATTCTGAATGATTTTCCTTATGACTCCTTGACCACATATTCACCGTTTTCAGATTTCTGAAACAATGGCAGTTTCTGCAAAAAGATAATGTCATCCCGCTCTGCCGCATTTCCCTCTGCGAGTACAGCTGCTTTTTTCGTGACGATTCCCTCTGCACTTTCCACCAGCGCCTGCAGTGCATAGAGTGATTCGCCGGTAGAGATGACATCGTCCACGATACATACCCGTTTTCCCCGGAGGCACTCTGCATCGTGGCCGTCCAGATACAAATGCTGCTCGCCTGATGTCGTAATGGAATGTACCGACACGGAAACCACGCCGCTCATATAAGATTTGATGCTTTTTCTTGCAACAATAAAATTACTTTTGCCAAGAAGTCTGCTGATTTCATAGGTCAGCGCAATTCCCTTGGCTTCCGCGGTTATAATGACATCCACGTCCCCGATTTTCTCAGCAAGCTTCGGCGCGCAGGCCATGATGAGCTCTGTATCCCCCATAATTACAAAACTGGCAAATGCCAGATTGTCCTCCAGATCGATAAAAGGCAGTTTCCGCTTAACGCCAAAAAGTTCTAATTCGTAGCTTTCCATATATAATTTCCTCCTTTACATTCCCAGAATTCTGGCTGCAATTCCGGCAAGCATACCAAGAAACGGATTGGAGATTGCCGTGACAACGAGTGCACTTCCGCCTACCGCCGGATTGACTGCCAGCGCCGCAGGTGCATCCAGTACAAAGGTTTTAAACAGTCCAAGCACAAACAGAAAACCTGCAATCGATGAGGACGGAACGTAATTGCCGATCTTCGGAAGCAGACCGCTCAATAGAATCACACCTACCACCACCATCATTGCAACGCCGGCCCAAACCGGATGGGGGGCGTTGGCGGTAGCCGAGATGATCGACTCAACCGGGGCGCCGCCAAAGAAGGAGGAACCGATATCCGCAAGGGAAGAGATCAGGGTTAAATGATCCACATTAAAAGTATCTGCTCCCGCCATGCTGGCGGTGATGGCTCCGAAGGAAATGTTGGAGCCGATATTTAAGCATACCATTCCAAGCGCGCCAAATATGACAGTTCCGTTTATCGTAAATTTCTGTCGTTTAAATGTATCGTCAACAATCACGATGTTTTTCTTCTCTTTATTCAGAACCGCAGATGCCACACTGGAGGCGATGACTGAGATTACAATCGTATAGACCAGAGCGTTGGCACTGGAGCGGGTCAAAAGATAGGTAATCACAGCCGCAGCCAGCGATACGCCGCCGGCGACACGATCTTCCTTTACCATATTGACAGCCGCTTTTGTCAATATCAGTCCCACGCCGGCCATCATTCCGTTAGCAATATCCGTCCCGATAAAATCCACAATTCTTGTCAGCATCCCGCAGGCGCCGACAACAGCAAGAATAACCGCCCCAATAAAGATCATGGTGCACCGCTCCGAACGGTTCCTGCCGCTGGTTCCCGCATAGGTTATGGTTTCCGCCTGAAACGAAATCGGCGCTACATTTCCCGTAACTACATTGCCCACTGCTCCGATAAAAAACGCCATCGCCGTAGGCACGGCCGCAAATCCAAATGACAGCGCCAGCAGTCCCTGAGGCAGCGCATTCAAAACAACACCAAATACGGCAAGTAAATCTGTCAGTAAAGCGTTCATGGTAATCTTTAGTCCCCCTTATTTCTATTAATTAGTATATCTTATAATTATTACATCTTTTATAAGCATACATTTTTAAAAACAATTTGCATTGTAGCATATTTTTATATATAATAAAACTATCATTTTTACATATATTATATAATAATATTATTATATTAAAAGGAGACTTTCTCTATGACTTTGGAGTCTTACCGGAATTTTGTTGCAATTGTGGAATGCGGAAGTATTATGGCGGCTGCGAACCAATTGCTAATTGCACAGCCATCTCTGAGCAACCAGCTGAAAAATATAGAAGCTTATTATGGAGCGAAGCTGTTAATCCGAAACCGGCATAAGCTGGAGCTGACCGATGCCGGGCGTGTCTTTTATCTGCATGCCAGAGAGATCTGTCAGGCCGAGGAGAAACTTCAAAACGAGATCCACAACAAAAAGACAGCTTTTTCCGAACTCTTAAAGCTGTCCATCCCGGCGGGAAACTCTGCCTATTTTCTGCACCATCTTTTCGATGATTTTCGGAAGGCGTACCCCAATGTTAATTTTGATTTTTATGAGATTCCCAGTGATTTTGCCATTCCTAATGTCTTAAACCACGTAACGGAGATCGGCCTCATACGTTCCAGTCTGCCCGGTTATGCATCATTGGCCGTCTACCCATATGAAAAAGAGGAGATCGTCGCAGTCTGCAGTCCCGATCATCCTCTGGTACACAAAAGTGATATTCTTGATATTTCCCAGCTGGCCGATTACCCATTGGCGGTTCCCTTTGACTGCCTGGATCTGGTCCGCTCTTCTTTCGGCCACCGCCTGCTGGCACCGAATATTTCTATTATAACCTCCTCCAACGCGACCGCCATCGAGTGGGCCAGATCCTTCGGCACTGTCGCGCTGGCCTCACTGACAACCGCTGACTTCCAGCATATTAAGGATTTGGCAGTGAAACATTTTTCTGATGAAAATCTGTTTATTACCAGCGCGTTTATTGTGAATAAGGAGTATCCGCTGTCGCGGGCGGCGCGGAATTTTCTGGGGTTTCATGGGGTACATACATAAATACCATGCATCAATGACGATGCCAGCCATGCATTGCCTCACTCCTGTATTTATGCTCCGACTTTCGTGTTTTTTTATTAGAGAGTTTCACCTGTACTCCATTTTATGAAGAGAATACTTCTGCCAGCACACTGCAGAGATTTGCCATATTGATCGGTTTTGTCACGTGAGCATTCATGCCGGCGGCTAACGCCTTGCTTCTGTCCTCGGAAAAGGCATTGGCTGTCAGGGCAATGATTGGAATCGTTTCTGCATCAGAGCGATCCAGACCTCGTATAATGGCTGCTGCTTCATATCCGTTCATAACCGGCATCTGAACATCCATCAGAATAAGATCATAATAACCAGGGGCTGATTGTTCCAGTTTATCTACAGCTTCCTTCCCGTTTCCGGCGCTCTCTGTCAAAGCTCCTTCTATAGACAGAAGCTCTTTTAAAATCTCCTCGTTAATTTCATTGTCCTCTACAATTAACACTCTCTTTCCAGTAAAATCAAAGCGTTTCGTCTGGCCTCCATTCTGCTCTTTCTTTTCCTCCCGGCATTCCCCTTCTTCTGCCGTCTCCAACTCTACATCTACAGTAAAAGTACTTCCTTTTCCCAGCGTACTCTCAACGTTGATACTTCCCCCCATCAAATCCAGCATACTCTTAGCGATGGCCATACCGAGACCGGTTCCCTGCGTATAGCTTCCCTCTTTTTCCTCCATTCTGGTAAAAGGCATAAAAATGGTTTTCAGGAACTCCTCGGTCATTCCCCTTCCGTCATCCTTTATTACAAACTGATATCTGGCATATCCCTCTTTGCCTGCCTGAAGCTCCGTTACAGAGAATACAATTTGTCCTTGTTCCGGTGTATATTTTATGGCATTGGACAATATATTCACCAATATACGGCTGAGGCGGAATTCATCTCCAATGAGGCTGTCATGTTTGATACTGCGTTTCTCCATGTTAAACGAAAGTTTTTTTCCTTTAAACTGCTCCTGAAACATAGATACAATGCCTTCCAGCATGCCCGACAGTGAAAAAATCTTATTTTCAAGCAGCATCTTGCCGCTTTCAATCCTTGACATATCAAGGATCTCATCGATCAGCGCCAGCAAATGCCTGGAAGAATACGAGATTTTTTTCATACAGTTTATCACTTTTTCAGGATCCCCGGCATACTGCTCCGCAATTGCTGCCATACCGAGAATGGCATTCATCGGTGTCCTGATGTCATGGCTCATATTGGAAAGGAAATTACTTTTCGCTATATTGGCACTATTGGCCGCCATAAGCGCCTGCTCTAAATTTTCGCGCTGCTCCCACTCCTTCGTCATATCAGAGAGATTTGCAATCCACACTTCTTCAGGACTAAGATAAACAGGGTTAACCTGAAGACGAATCCAGCTTAGATTCCCGTTATTCCTGTTTCTATGCTGATGAATAGAACCCACAAAATCGCCCTGCCCATCCCAATGGATAAATTCATCCTTGATCCCGGCAATGTCTTCCTCGTCAGTATTTTCTCCCTCCGTAAACAACTGTTCAGCCTCCTGGCGGCTCCACCCCATCACGCTTTCAAGATTAGGACTTACATATTCCAGGCAGCCTTCAGTCTTATTATACATCATATAGACTTCATTTCCCCTTTCGATCAAAAGGTTCAGCATTCTTTCACGGTTGTATACATCGGCATCTCGCTTTCTGTTCGCGAGCTGATTGAGCCGGAAAAATACAATTCCGCTTATGATGATGAGAAGTCCAACAATTACGGCACATGAAGTAAATACATTTCTGGAAAACCTGTTCATATTTTCCCCGATAATATCTCCGCCCACAAACAGAAGGAGGGTCCATTTGCCGTTTTCCAGTGGATTGTAGCTGATATATTCCTGATGTCCGTCTTTTGTATAAACCGTTACTCCGCTGGTGCCGCTGTCCATCGCATCCTGTATTACTTCAGCACTCTTTTTTCCATCCTTTGATGCATACTCCAGATAACTAAAAATATTATAATCCTTAATTGCATTGTCAGCCTGGGTATTAAACAGCCTGCTTCCATTCTGGTCAATAACGTAGCATATTCCTTTCCTTTCAAAGGCTGATATGGTTAATATCTCTAAAATGTTATCCAACTTATATTCAAGCGCTATGGCTGAAATATTCTCAGAGCCCGCCTGTTTCTTCTCCACCGGAATTGCAAAAAATAATGTGGCATTCCCATTAATATCTCTTCTTAAAAAAGAGACGTCAGTCCTGTCCCTTAAAAGAGCAATCGCATTATCCTTTGTTATCAGCCTGCTCTTTTCCCCAAATTCATCACTGCAGTTACCCGCATCATCAATAAGATAAATATGACTGAACTTCCATTCTTTCACCAGGTTTTGCCGATATTTTTGAGTGTCAGCCTCTGACATCCGGGTAACACTCAGATCATAATCAATCGTACGCAGAAGGGACCAATTCTGATTTAGCTTGGAATTGATATTATCGCTCACCTGATGTGCAATCTCTAATAAATGATATTCATTTTCCTTTCTTGCATTATTCTCCATATTTTTTAAGAATACTGTCATCAGGAAAATGATGCCTGATATGGCAAGTAAGATTCCTGTTACGGTGACATTGCGTATGCGTTTATACTTATCATTACTGATATCCTTCTCTTTTTTCTTCAGTATCATATATTTTCCAACTTTTTCTTTTGTATAGTAGTAACCCCGTGTTTATTCTGAATGGCTCAGAAGATCATTCATCAAATCCAGCGCGCCTTCAGCAGAAAAATGATTTTCCAGCATTTCATCAACAGTGATTTTCGAAATTTCAAAAAATTCTTCAGAGCCCAGACGAATATATGTACGGTTTCTTTCCAGGTATTGTTGTACCATGCTCATACTTCCGTCATATTCAAAAGAAATATCTCTCTTATAAGGAATCAATCCGTCTGTATATCGATTCAGTTCCTCCTGGGCCTGCGATGAGGTCATAGCCATCAAAACTTTCCAGGCTGCTGCCTTTTTCACACTGTTTTCTCCCCCTGCTTTGGTGATGGCAGCATTAAATGTGGGATATGTCAGCAAAAAATTCTGGTTCTCTCCAAAATATGGAAGGATTTCCACCTCCTTTCCCGGGAGTAATTTAGAAATACTTTCACTGCTGATATTCACCATGGCCTGTGTACCCTCTATAAATCTTTCATAAGAAAGGAGGTCGTCTGAATACATGGTGTCCTGATCCAGGATCTTTAACGTATTAAGCCGCTCCAATTTCTCGAAAGCAGGCAGCCATACTCTGGAATCCAGCTGGTTTGTTTTTCCGTCATCATAGTCTTTCCTCCAGATAATCCCGTCAACGGAAGACAAGCTTTCAATTCCCATTCCCTGTAAAAGATGCAGGGCATTATAATCGATACTCAAATCGATGGAATAACCTCTGATTCCATACGTCTCAAACGCCTGGCAAGCTGAAATAAAACTGTCAAAATCACTGGGAACCGGTATATTATACTGTTCAAACAGTTCTTTGTTGGCTACGATTCCGTCTACCGTACCAGACATGGGAACCCAAAATACCTTTCCCTCACTGGTTTTATAATTTTCAAGATAAATATCATAATAAGAAGACGCCACTTCAGTCCTGGTCAGATCCATGAGATATGGATTCAGACTGAGAGAATCCTTCATGGAAAATTTGCGGACCGTTATTATATCGGGCAGGCTCTCCGTCTCTGCAAGCTGTTTGTAATAATCCAGATTTCTCTGTCCCTCGACCCATTTAATCTTTACATCCGGTACCAGACTCTGCACTTGTTCCGTATAATGATCATACACGTCTAAATTCCAAAGCGCCACCTCTATCTCCGGTTTCGTGTTTTTACTGCAGCCCCAGACGCTGAGCGTAACCGCACAAATGGCAATTATACTACTGCATCCAATCAACCACTTCTTATTTATTATCTTCATTTTTTCCTCATTGACAGCCTTTGGGCTTTTATACTTTTCTACTGATTTTCGGTTTCCTGCTACCGGAAAAACTGTTAAATTTATTATAAGACAAAATGATTGACAGCACAACAAAAAGCTAAAATATATCATATCTGGTTCATACCAGCTTACTGCCAAAACAGTTAAAAAAACACACCCATGGAACATATCACTGTCCCACAGATGTGTTAACCTTTCACCGGCTGCCTGCAATGCATCTTACATCTGCTTCTATTCAAGCGGACTTTCTTCCACAAAAAGTGGTAATTGCTGGTACCCATCTTTCCGTTCTAATTTTACGCAGCATTCTGTATGTGGTGAGTGTGTGATAATGATTTCAGAGAGGCGTGGTTATGCCTTGGCGGAAACGTTATCTTTCTACCAAGCCAAGCCGCAAACCGCGTTTCAGCTTCTCCACCAGGGCCATAAATTTAATCAATCAGCCGTCTACTATCATATCCTCGATCATCCAGGATTTGGCTGCCATTCAGACTGATTGGTTACATCTGCGTAACTCCAATGTTTTTTGTCTCATCCATTTCCCCCAAAACATGTATTTGAATTTCAGCAGCCATGACTGACTCCTGTTCCATTTTGCAATTATGCTCATCCATAAACATCAGCACATCCCGATAGTCGTCAAGTTTTTTTGAGCCCATCATTTTCCGGTCATTTTCATCTAATTCCTTGCAATACCCCATCTGATAATATTTTCTTAAAGTCTCAACGTCCATGTCCAAAGATTGAAATGGAATACCAGTCCTTGCTTTCAAATTTTGTAATATCAAAAAGCCATATACGTCAATATCTCCTTTATGAAAATATGCCGCCCCACTGTTTTGCTGATATACGGCCTGAAGAAACCTTCTTCTGACTTCATTGTGAAAACCCCCAAGATATACTACCATTCCTTCAGCCGTCTCAGTATCATGGTAAGTCGTCAGGTTTTCTACAGTAATAACCTTTTGACCATTTAGCTGAATCCCTGTCACGTGGTTTAAAGCGATTGACGGCAGCGCAATGCCTCCCGGAAGTTTCCCCAGCTCTATCGAAAGGCCCTCCCCAAAAAGCTTTGCATCACCTTTGAACATGGCATAAGTGGGGTTATCAACTAGATGAAATCGTTCCAAGATCAACTCTTTTTCAACTACCCGTTCACTATAATCGAACAAAATTGATTGAACACAGTTCCTGAAACGAGCAAACTTTTTTGAGTCGTGATAAACAGCAGTTGAAAAATTACGAATATACGTCTCTTTCTGAAGCCTTTCAATTCCCCTCAAAGCTATCAAAATTCCTTCCAGTTTCTCCTCTTCAAAGCCAATTCCATAAGGCAGCTTTCTATACTCTGTCAGTAGTGTTCTTTGGTTCTGGCAAAACAAATGCAGTATCTCTTGTTCCGGGGAATCATAAATATCTATGATATGCTCTAAATCCCGGCAAATTTCCGGGACGGACTTGCGCTTTAAAAATTGATAGCAATATGAAACAGCCTCCAGCCTGAACCGCACAATCTTATAATAGCCTCTTTGATCGGTTTTTGCTTCCAATATCCCATCCCGTACAAGCTGTTCAACCACAGCATTCACATTTCTATACTCATGATGGTCATGGTTATCCTGGTATTTAGGAAAAAGTTTATTTATGCTGATATTGATAGCCCGCTGCTTTACCTCTGGTTCATGGACAAAGTACCTTCTCCGTTCATAGATAGAAATACCTTCCTGAATTAGCTTTTGCGTATAATCCACAACCATCCTCCTTCTTTTTAAATCTGCTCCCGGTCGAATAATCCGATTGAATTTCGATTTCCAACTTTTAAAATGGAATAAGTCAGATCGCAATATGGATAAATTGACGAACACTTTTCGACCGTCGAAATCAAAAGAACCTGCATCTTCAGATCACGAAACATTTTCATCATCGGAGCAATTCTGTCACTCGTCATCTTGTTAAATGCCTCATCTAACAGAATCAACCGAATACTGTTTTCACTTTGCTCATAAATCTGCAGAAACGATGCGCAGATCGCTACATAAAAAGGCGCTTGATTCTCTCCGCCGCTGCCGTCGCCGCTGACTTCTGATAACGGAACCTCATAGCCAGTGGAAAGATTTTTCACATACATATCATAATCGAGATAAGTTCGGTAATCCACATATTGGGACAGCGGTTTAAATGCGACCTTTTTTCCTTCTGCCCTCGCCTGGGCAATCTCTTTCGCATCGACCATAATCCGTTCCATAAAGTCATGAACCTGGGTTTCATAAGCCTCGTCTCTGGTTTCCGTAAAAAGTGAGAGCTGACTATCTTCGCTGTACTCTTCATTTTTTTCAGCCATAATTATGTTGTAAAAGGCCTTTAACTCCCCCTCTTTACACCCATCTACGTAAAAACGATACTGTTCCTCACCATAAGCCAGGTTTTCCATAACCCGGTTAAGAGACTTAATCTGCTGTTTTGCAGTTGTAATATCGTCTTTCAAACGAAACAGCACATCTTTGCGGAATCTTGCTTCGCAGCGGATTTGTGCCTGACGCAAGTCCTCTTTATATTTTTCCAAATCGATATTGACGAGGCTCACATGAGCCATCCGAAATGCCCCATCACCGGCCAATCCAGGAGCATAATCACAGGCATAATGGGAATTGTAATCATTTTGCTTCGGTATCAGTATAGCATTAATGTAATTGTCCCTCCTGCTCTGAAGCTGAGCCAAAGCGTTACTATTAATCTGGTTTTTGACAATCTCAGCCGGCGAGCGCGTCTTCGCATACTCCTCATATCTGGCCAATGCATCTTCCTGATACTCTGAATACTGGTGCAGCAGACTTTCATACTGCTGCCGGGTTTCCTGAATATAATCTCGGTTTTTCTCCTGCTCCTGCCTCATTTTAAGGATTGTTTGATCAGCTGTTTGTTGACTTGCTTGTTTATTCACACATTCCTTATCCAGATCTTCCAACTCATTTTTCAAACAATCTATTTGATTAAACATTGCTCGTAAAATCGGATTATTCTCGTATTCTTCGATCTCCTTCCGGACATTTAACCGTTGTTGTTCCGTCTCTTCTAACCGCTCCGGAGCATCAAGATGCTGATAGAGGTCTTCCATTGCATTTCCCTGAACAAATGGATAATACAGCTGCTCTAATCGCTCCAACTCTACTTTTGAATTTTCTGAATGCCGCTTTTCTGTGAGCAATGTATTCTGCCGTTTTTCCAAAACATCTATCTGCTGCTTTCTTGCGTTCAGCCCGATATAATGTTCTCGCTTATCCATCCGAATTAAACAATAATTCTGATAGCGCAGCAAATCTTTGGTTACACTCCGGCGGTATTGTTCCAAATCTGATTCGTGTTCGCAGCAAACAGTATCCTTTAGCAAAAATTTAATATACATCCGGGCATATGGATTTTTGCTTTCGATTTTGCCCACCAGAAAATCACCTTCCGGAAACTCCGCTTTATGATAATCCCGCTCAAGACCAATCGTATCGACCAATCCGGCATGGCCAACCTCCCTGCCCATCCGGACAAATACTTCTTTCGCAACCTGATAATAACGGGGCGGAACCAGAACATGAAATCGCAGGCTGCCCAAATAGCTCTCTACAGTGTCTTGCCAAGACTCATCCGTCATATAAAGCAGTTCACAAAATATCCGGGCCTCCTCCGGCATTCCCCGTTTCTGTAATTCCGAATTGATCACCTGTTTTAGTTTTTCAGCATCTCTTGGGTACACCATCTTGCCGCTCTTTAACTGCAACAACCGTTTTCCGATTCCCTTAAGTTCCTGTTCCGCCGTTTCGATTGAAGCCCAAATTTGATGTCCCCGCTCTTTTATCTCCGGTTCTAACTGTTTCAGTCCCGCCGCAAGGGTATGTATCTGCTCTTTTCTTTCCTCCAATGAAATATCGATATTGGTGATTTCGTCGGATATTCCTAAAACAAAGTCTTGTATTTTCAACTGCTCATCCAACTGTTTCAGCATTGATACAGAACGATCCAGTTTATCTTTCGCTGTTCTGAGTTCACGACATTGTTTCTTTAACTCTTCTTCCTTCTCCTGCAGATAAGTCAGGGCCTGATTCTCCGGATTCTGTCCCAGGTTACGGATCGCTTCGTCCCGCTTTCGGGTGAGTGCCGACTTACGTTCTTCAAGTACCTTCAGTTCTTCTCCAGCTGTCACAGATATTCGCTGATTCCTCGTAATTTCCAGTTCACAGTAACGATCCTTTTCCACCGCTTCCTGCCATCTGGCATATTCAATCAGCAATTCAACTACCCTTACCCTCCCATCCAGCCTTCTTCCCTCATCCAGACAATCAATAATTTCCTGAAGTGACTTCTCCCGCTGCTGCGCTTCCATTAACACCTCTGACAGACGCTCCAACTCTCTCATATCTCCTTGAAGTGTCTCCAGGTTCATCTCTGGCTCCGGTAAAATATAAGTGTAAATAAATTCACGAATATTGTTGATATCCTCCAGACTTGTCCCCATATGAAAAACTTCATGAAACTTTTTGCCCAGTGGTGAATCAGCCTCTCCGATTCCCAGAATCCGGCTGATCCGGCGTCTAGCTTCTGTTTGGTTGGGGGCCATCTCCAGTCCCTTCCCGGAAAGCCGAAACTGTTCTCTGGAAGCAGGGCGATTTTTAATAATATAAGGAAGCTGCTCCAAGTTATATCCCGGCTTGGTGAGATACCAGTCTTGTGAAACATGCCTAAGTTCCTGCGCTGGATTTTCCGATTCCACTCGAACGGTAATAACAAATGGCTTCTGTTTTATTTCATCATAAAACTCCACACCAATATAAGAAACCGTATGCCCTGGTCTGGTATATACTTTTACAGCCCTCTGTTTCCCATGCACGGAGCCCTGAAGCGTTCTCTCACTCCGGCGGTTTCCGGCCGTGTTAAAATTCTTATTCGTTGTCAGGCAGTAGCGGACCGCATCCATGATGGTTGTCTTGCCAACTGCATTCACTCCAATCAGATAGGTGATCATCTTAATGTCCAGAATGCTGTCAGTAAAGTTATGCCAGTTTACCAGCCTGACTCTTGTCATCCGTATCATTCCTGATCGCCCTCCTCCACCGCCTTTGTATATAGAAGTAAATATTCCCTGGTCTTTTCTGCCGCCTCTTTAATGTGCGTTTCCGGCATCGCCAGCATAACCGACGGATAAACTTGGATGCGGGCAGTCAAATCACCGAGTTTATCAATCGCAGCTGCCAGATTATATCGTTTCAATGTTCTGAGTCCGTCTGTTAAAAGCTGCTGATCCAGCTTTCTGGGAAAGCTTAACTTATCATATTCATCTTTTATCTCCTCCACAGTAACCAGCACCTGATTTTCATTGGTCGATAGACTTTCCCGTTTCTGAACGTACAAGAGACGCAGAATCAGCAGTAGAATACTCTCATACTTTTTAAGCTCCACTCTGCCCGATAGATACCGGCTGATGACTTGAACAACCCTCAGCGCCTTATGAATCACAAGCGTATAGCCTAACGGGCGAAATAATTCACGGTAATCATTTTCATGATTTATTACATCAAAATACTTCTCCCGCATATTCTCCAGCGTGCCGATGAGAAAACAGTTATTGAGCAGATAATTTGCCGTTTCTTCCCTTAAATCAACAGCCATTGAGCCTTCCTCCTACGTCTTTTATCGTTTCTTTTCGATGGTAAAGTCTGTGAACCTGGTTCTCCCCTTCTTTATAACTCTATTCTTTACTTCAATATCATAAGTCCGCTCCCTTGACTGTGAATATGTATACAGACCAATCAGTTTGATCATCTGCTCATCCTCACCCTCTGTCAGGCTGCTGGCTTCCACGGCCTCATGGCCTTGCAGAAGCTGATTTGCATATTGGTTTACATTTTCTTCCGTCAATGCTTCCCTGGCTATTTTTAGCAGACGCTCCTGCTCTCTTTTCAGCACTTCTTCATCAAGCGGTTCCAGTGCTTCCATATCTTCAATTTCCGTAGGTTTTCTGCGGGTCACCGGCTTTTGCAGCGACTCCGGGCAAAAATATCCCTGGATATAGATTTGAAAAATTTGGGATGCTAACCCTTCATCGTATTCCAGCATTTCTTCTTTCGATTCCATAGAGGCTGCATAATACTGAAGAATGGTACTGATTTTACTCTTAATGCTGCCATCTGACAACAGCAAAAATTGAGCCCGCTGTACCGCCCTGGAACGGTAAAGAACATGGCTTTCATCAATGATCCGGATAATATTCCCCATCTCTTTGATTTCATCACGCAGCTTATACAGAAGCCGTCTGATTTGTAAACCGGCCTCATCAACCGGCACTCCCATAATCTGGGCATAGTCAAGCTCCAGCCGTTCTTTGTATTCATCTTCACAGCGCTCAAGCATCTCAAACAACTCTGCACGGTAGTAAAAGAGATTTTCACTTGTTTTAAACCGATGATAAGCCCCCACTACTACCTTTTCTTCATATGCATTAAACAGTTCCAAAATCTCCACCGGTGTTTTGCCCTGTGTGAGTTGGTCCATATGCTCCTCAATGGAAGAAGCAAGCTGCCGAAGGGAAATATTCAAGTCCTCCATATCTTCCTCTACCTCTTTCAGAACTGTTTCATAAGGATTCGCCTGGGTGCCAATCCCGGATAACAGAGTATAAATTTTATAAAGTTTCCCCTGATAGGTGACCATTTTCGGTGATATTACGTCTATAAATGCTTGGATAATGGGGATAATCCGGTGATTGACCGCGTATCTGGCCTCATCATCATATCCGCCATCTTTCTCTTCCAACCATCCGGTATTTTTCAACCGCCGCAGATAGTGGGAGGCCCAGAAACGCGGAGTTGTACTGCCGGTATCTTCCGGTTTATCCTCGCCAGAAATTTCTTCTTCGTCTAATGGTATATTCCCCTCACCGATCTGTTCCAGCCCGGTGAAATAGGATTCCACTTCGTCAAGGAGCGTGCTTTTTTCTGTACTGTATAAGGGATTCTGGCTGCAGCGATCCCAGATTAAGCCGATGATATCGGCATATCTGTGTTTGTTGACTCCTGTTAGAGGGCTGAAAAAATTAGGGTTTAGGATATCGAACAGGTTCATACTGGCGCCTCCTTTCGGGTTGGGATAAATGAACTGGTATGAGGGTGGGTTATCTGTTATAGGATAGTTTTCAGTAATTCTATGGAACTTTCTTCGTCTGGGTTGTTGGTTCCCAATTCGCCACGGAAGGCGCGGGAGAGGATGGATTTTTTAATTTCTTCTATTTTTTCGAGCAGTTTTAAACAATTTTGCTTTATCTGTTCCTCTTTACCTAAAAAGAAATTTAATATATTAACAATCTCCCTCTGTTCCTCTATTGTAGGAATTAACACGGGGAAATTTTTTAATTGAGTAGAATTAATTGAAGCTAAATTTGTAGTTTGTTTTGAACAACCAATAAAATATGTTTTTCCGTATCGACTTCCCGCCTGTAATGATAGAAAATAAGGATCTAACGTATCAGTTTGTGTTCTTACAACAAAGATATGATTTTGATGAATACAGTCTGGTATTTCCTCATTCCACACACTACTACGACCCAATTTATCAAAATCACCACCCTCAGTAAATAATACATCACCTTTCTTGAGTCTATAACGTTCAATCTTTAATACATCAACCTCAATATTCTTTATTTCTTTTAAATCGAGGTACCCGTCTTGTACATTTGCTACACGTAAATAAGGTAGCAACACAGTTTTCTGATTATTGCGCTTTCCTTTCATTAACCCCGTTTGTAAAGTTGCAACTTCGCTAAGCGGTTTTGTTATCCACCCCTCAAAGCTTACGCCTTTATGTTTTCTCCATTTTGCTGTCAATGCTCCAGAAAATGCTTTATAAAGAATGGCTGCTTTCCTGTCCTCTGAACTTTCTAAAACTAACTGTGTTTTTTCTTTTATCTCATCTAACTTGTAAAACATTTCCTCGATATGATTAGCAATCCGTTGCTGTTCTCTTAGCGGTGGTAATGGAAAAAGGCATTGTTCCATTTTACTTTTGTTTACTATCGAAATTGTTGTAGCAGAAGCTTTCAAACGTAATTGCTTTGTAAATAAAATTGTATTACAATAATAATATAGGAACAAGGAGTTAACTTTGGGTATTGCTGAATTGATCTGTTGGTTTGTTGTCCCATCTACACACAGGTAACCACACTTACCTATGGAGCCAATACAACATACTGCTGTTGATTTAGCAGGTATACATCTTGAAACTGCTTTTCCTTCTTCTGACAAAAATTCTGATGCTGCTACCATATTCCTGCCATAATCCAAATCAGCCGGTTTGAAAAAAGGGAATGTACCTCCATAATATTCCGGTTTGTTTTTGCTTGGTGTTCCACCAGTAATCACAAATGCTACATCTTTTAGCCTTACCCAACACCAATTCCCCGGCACCTCATAAGGCCACTCCTCCTCCGGCACCAAAGCCTGTTTAAGCTTTTCCTCCAACGTCAAGTTTTCCTCTTTCTTTTTTCCTCTGGCCATCACAATTCTCCCGTCAACGCTTTCAGTTCATTAATCACTCTCTTCAAAAGATCAACCGCTTCCTCCAACTGCGCAGCTGCCTCTTCGGCGCTTTCAATCGGGTCCGGCAAGTCATTGTAATCCAGAACAGAGTCATCACGAATCAAACCAAGGTCGAGACTATTGCCTTTCGCAACAATTTCTTCCCTTGTGAAAACACTCCACCGCTCATCATTTACCGCCCGGCGGTCATCTGCCTCATACGCTTTCTCAAAATCCGCAAAATGCTCTGTTTTAAGCGGATTGGTCTTGCCTAAAGACGGCATATTCGTCCTCAGATCATAAAACCAGACTTCCTTTGTATTATCCTTGTCCGTAGTTCCTCTTGTAAAAAACAGGACGTTTGTCTTTACTCCCTGGGCATAGAAAATTCCTGTCGGCAAACGCAGAACTGTGTGTAAATTACAGCGCTCCATCAAATCCACCCGAATCCGTTCCCCATCGCCATCGGCAAATAACACATTATCAGGCAGAACCACGGCTGCCCTGGCCTTGCCGTTCGGTTTTAGGCTTCGGTATATATGCTGCAGGAAATTTAACTGCTTATTACTGGTAGAAAAAACAAAATCATCACGTGTTGCCCGTTCCCCGCCTTTTTTCGTACCAAAAGGCGGATTCGTCAGCACCAGATCATATCCCTTTAACTGCTTTCCGGCATTGGATAGTGTATCTGCCAGCATAATCTGCCCTTCAATATCATGCAGCATCGCATTCATCAGTGCCAGACGGTGTGTTTCATGAACCAGCTCACATCCAGTAAATGCCTCTTTATGTTGAAACTCAGCCAAATCAGCTGAAATCCCCCAAAAATCATTATGTTCTTTCACATACTTGTCGGCGGCAATCATAAACCCAAAAGTACCGCAGGCCGGATCGTTACATCGTTCGCCAACCTGTGGTTTCATCAGCCTGACCATCACATCAATCAGAACGCGGGGCGTAAAATACTGCCCCGCTCCTGACTTTTTCTCATTGGCATTCTTCTCCAACAACCCTTCATACAAATTTCCCAGGCCTTCTTCTTTTGCAGAATACCAATCCAACTTGTCAATTGCTGTGATTATTTTCTCAAGGTTTTTCGGTTCATCAATGTTGGTTGCCGCCCCTTGATAGATTTCCTGTATACGGCCTGTACACTCTTCCCCTAAATAATTCAGTAGTTCCCGATAATATCGTCTTAGTTCCATACCACTTTTAGAAACCAGGCAATCCCATCGGTACTCCTCCGGAATTTGTTCTTCAACACCCGTTTCTTTTGCCATTTTTAAAAATAAGATATAAGTAAGCTCTGTCACATATTGGTGATAGGTAATGCCATCATCTCTCAGGACGTTACAGAGATTCCATAATTTTGATACAATTTCCTGGGTGTTCATGCCGTTCTTCCTCCGTCATCGTACATATACTCATTCAGCTCCAGTACAATACTCTCCAATTGATTTTGAAATACTTTATTAATTCTTACATAGCCGCCCTGAGCCTTGAAGCGGCTGTCTTCATCAAATACCGATACATTTAAAACCGACTCTTCCAACAGATATTTTTCCATCTTGCCTATCCAGTTCAACTCCTGCATGGAAAAGCTATGAGCATTTTTCAATCGCGCCACTGCCCGGCGGATCTTCGCTTCATGATTAATCAGAGCTGAACCTATCGCATAACGGCGAATCAGACTTATGATATCGGCGGCAATCTCTTCATTTGTCATCTGCGAGACAGCAGTGTTAAGCTGCCTGGTTGTAAATCCTTCCCGATCCAGTGTGAGGCGCAGGGATTTTAAGCTTTCTCTGGTCAGTTCCCGCGGGCTGGTACAGACAACATTCAGAGCGGCAATTTCATTTATATTGGTCTGTACATACTTTGCAAATGCATCCAGATAATCTTCCGGCCGGTCACTGTTCCCATACCCGCGTTTATGGCTGATAAGCTCGTCCTCTGCATCAGATACCACTACCGGCCGCCGGCCTCTCGTTTTCGTATCCTGCAGCATCTGAAACATTTCATAATATGCCAATAAACGTTTTCTGGCTTCTTCCGGTTTCTGTTGTTGAATTTCGGAAATAAACTGGTTTGGATCAAGACCTCCCGCCATATCAATAAAATGTTCCCGTGTAGTATCATCCATACTGGCCTTTTGACGCTGCAGCTTCACAATAATCTGCTCTATTTGACGTTTAACTTGCTGCTCCTCTTCCATCACTTCCAAGCCTTCTAACAACTGGGTAAAAGTTACTGATGGATTAGCAACAACAGGTTTCATAGTATTAACCTGATCTAACGAATCATAGACTCCAACAGGATCATATATTTCAAAATGAGTCTTATGTATTTCAGGACATAAACGAGTAGCACGGCCAAGCATCTGCTCAAACAAGATACGGGACTTTATCCGCCTCATAAATACCAGTGCTGTTATTTCCGGTACATCGATACCGGTAGTCAACAGATCAACTGTTACAACAATACTGGGATAGCGATCGTTTTTAAACCGTCGGATTACCTCCCTTACCTTTTTCTTATTTCCACCACCGACGCTGCCGGTAATTTTCATAATTGCATCATTGTCAATCTCTGTTCTTGCATAAATCTCTTTCAGAATACTGACAATCATATCGGCATGCTGATCATCTACGGCAAAAATCAGAGTCTTCCCCTGTTCTTCCGGATTTTCGGGGTCAATGTCACGGGCAATCTCTTCCAGCACCGCACGATTAAAATTCTCCGTAATTACCTGTCGGTTAAACGACTCAATATCAAAATCCAGTTCATCCTCCAACAATTCACTGTTCATCAGCTCGCCGGTCACCGGATCATAAATCGTAACCTCATCACCGCTCTTATAATGTATCCCTTCCGTACTCAATTTCGTCTGCAGTTGATGAGGGGCATCATGGTCAACCAGATAGCCTTCAATGACCGCTTCCCGATAAGAATAACGAAATACCGGCTGGCCAAATATCTCGGTGGTCTGCAGTGCCGGTGTTGCAGTCAGGCCGATTTTAACCGCATCAAAATATTCAATAACGGTCCGATACGTGCTCTGATATTCCCTCTGATCGCGGTAAAGCTGCTCAGTCTCATCCATCTCCTTATCGAGAATATAACCTCTGTGTGCCTCATCAATAATAATCAGATCAAAGTCCGTAACCGCAGGCATATCATCTCCATCATTATAGAGAATCCGTTTTACCATCCCCTGTACCGTTGCCACCTGTATACGGGTTTCTTTCTCAATCACTTTATCTTCCAGACCATTTATATTATAAAGAGCATCCAGAGTCATCAGCTCTTCCAGCTTGACTTCCCGAAAAACATCCTGGGCCTGCTCCCCCAATGCGGTCCGGTCAACCAAAAACAAAATTCTGCGAAACCTCCCAGTCTTTAAAAAACGGTATATCATACCGAGAATTGTTCTCGTCTTACCAGTTCCGGTTGCCATTGCCAGGAGGATCTTTTGTTGTCCTTCGATAATAGCCTGTTCTGCGGCCTGAATCGCTTTCATCTGGTATTCCCTTAGATTCAGTCCGTTTTTATCCCGCAGCAGGTCATAAGGCATGTTCTGCAGACCTTGATTTCCGGCATCAATATCTTTTTCCAGCAATTCGATAATTCCAGCAGGGCTCATCCATCCATGCAGGGCTCTGGGAATATTCGAGGGCTTACGCAGATCTAAAAACCAGATTCCTGACTTCGTTTTAAACTGTTCCATATAAGGCCTGCCGTTCGTTGCAAAGGTAAGTGGTACTTTATAAGCCCCCCATCTTCCAATCTGATAGTCTGCATCCTCCTCCCGAATACAGCGGGGATAGTCCTTACATTGATAATCAATAACGGAAGGAATATCCTTATGCATCGCTTTCGCCTCTATAATGGCTACCATTTTCTTATCAATAAATAAAGCATAATCAGCATACCCACGCTTACCAACGTTAGAATTAGTCGGCCATTCTGCAATTGCCATATTGCGCCCGCGTTGAGGCCGGACCCCTCTGGAGTAACATAAAGTTTCAGTATCTGCTTCCCAACCTACTTTCCGTAATTGCTCGTCAATCATATATCGGGTTTCCGCTTCTGACTTCTGACGCATACCAGCCGCTCTGCCCGCCTGTTTTTTACGCTCTGATGGCGATATGAATGGTGCAGCGATAGCCACAGATTCCGCCTGCCTGATTAAGGTCTCCCCATTATCCCCTTCCTGCTCCCCAATAATAGCCGGTATACCTGTGGTATCTGACGGCATAATAAACGGTGACTGCTGATAGTTCCAGTCCCCATATGTCTGCATAAACCACTGGCATAAACTATGAGCCATTTGCAGTAATATTTTTGCGTCACTCTCTGATTCATAATTTTCATGAACTGCTTTATTGCGTTTCTTCCGCATCAAATGCAGAATATCCGTTAAATCATTGGTTAGCAATCCTTCACGGTATAAAGTGTCAATTCTTGAAATTGATGTATTATCTTTTGGAAAAGGTAGTCTGTCATAAGTAAACATCAGATTTACAATGGTTTCCCCTATCATACCTAACTTTATCAGGCAGGAATTGGAGTCATTTAAACAGTAAGCCTCTGCCTGGCGGCCAAAAGCTGAAAGCACTGGAAAAGCTTGATCTAAGAACTCAAAATTAGATGCCATTAGTATACCTCCCTGCTATAGTCTCTTGGAAAGAAACAAACTCCCTTGATTTATTATAATCAAATCCGGGAGTTCGCAAATTTGGCATTTTGTAGAGTGATTTTTGACAATTCAAGGCTAAGAAACGATCTTATTCTTTATACTTACCAATCTTAAAGATTTGCTATCTGCCGGTAAATGATATAATACAACTCTGTTCCTGAATATTTACGTTCTATCTTATTCATTATTTTAACACATTAAGTTTATTACGTATATTACTTTTTTCGGCAGTAATTTACAATGATTTATTCGACAAATTTCAACACAAACTTCAAAATATCTTGAATGTAAAATAAAGATGTGTATCACCCCTGGTAGAGATTCTCTTGTCTAACTTTATTTACATCGCAAATAAGTCACCGTTTCAATTCTTATCCGTCTTTTGTTCTAGGATTTTTATCGAATTCAAATAATCCTTCTCCACATCACTGAGGATTCTGGTTTTATATTTTCTGTATTCACTCGTTGCTTTATCAACTGCTTGTTTATGAGTAACACTTCCGTTTCCTTGAAGTAACTGTTCGCCACTCATTGTAAGGATACGCTCCAAATGCTCTGCCCAATCGCTCATAGTCATTACCTGTTCCCGCTCTGCCTGACGTTCCGCAAAATCAAGATACCCTGAAACAAGTGGTCCCATAGCCCGAAGCTCTTTTTCATTCAGATAGTTTTTGGCAATGACAGCCTCCTTTAGTATTGGCTGGTTTCCTGCAAATGTCATAAGTCCCATAAACTCTTTTTCAGCATCCACTCTGGTATAAATAACCTCTGCTGTAGTTTGTCCATGAATCGCATAGTGTATCTTATTCTGAACCTTTTTAAAGAACTGAATTGATATTTCAGCTTTCGGATCATAGTCAATACTTGTAGCATAAATTTCTAAGACCTGTCTGTAAAGTACCTCCTCAGAAGCACATATATCTCTAATGCGTTCAAGTAATTCTTTGAAGTAGCCTCCACCTCCCAAATTTTTCAGGCGCTCATCGTCCAGTGCGAAACCTTTTTTCATATATTCTTTTAAAATACCTATTGCCCAAATCCTAAATTGTGTACCGCGCTTTGACTTCACCCGATAACCGACCGAAATAATCACGTCAAGAATTATAATAATCTACATTATAAACTTTCCCATCAGCAGCAGTGTAGGCAAATTTTGCCCATACTGATTCTTTAGACAATTCTCCTTCTTTAAAAACATTCCTAATATGCTTGTCTATTACACTTCTATCCCTCTAGAACAGCTCAGCCATCTGATTAATTGACAATCAGACCGTATCTCCATCAAAAGTTGTATCTATCTTTGCCAAACCATCTTCTGTTGTGTGAATAATAATATTGGATTTTCTATCTATATCGCCTTGACTACTCACCCAGTTCACCACCTCTCCTTTGTTTATCTATACTTATGTTTAATGTCTCTCTGGTAAAACCAATTCTCTTAACATATAAAACAGCTAAGATTCCATCCTATGAATAGACTATTTGCAACGCAAAATTACTATATCTTGTGGTTTTAACCTCTATTTTTTCTTAAAACCACAATTCTTCATCATTATCACCGTCTCCACATGTCTGGAGTGTGTGATTCTGATTTCCAAAAGGCGCAAAAGGGCCTTGGCGTAAACGCCATAATCCACTCCAAATAACGAATCAACCTTTCTTTTTACAGACCGATCGATGTAATTATCTTCCACAAAATTATAACATGATTTCTCAGAACTGGCGACTCCTGTCTCATTCAAAGATTGCTTTTTAGATGTGCCCTTGTTGTTTTATAATGCCAACAATAAAATTCTCAATACTATAAGTATCTAAAACTTTATTCTTTATAGTTGAATTTGTATGTTTTCAATTTTCTTTTAAACAACATTTAGTTCCTTTTCAAAAAAGTCATTTTACCACCACCTTCTATAATATAAAACCGCTTTGAAACATCCAGAGCGGACATAAAATAGAAGCCGTCATAATTTGCTGAATCCAGCTTTATGTCAGCTTCTTATGTATTTTATTTGTTACATCAAATATTCTATAGCAAGCGCAATTAGCGATAAACAACGGTTAAAAAGATAATCATAGTAACGGATATCTGTAATATCAATCTTATCAGTTTCATGATGACGTATGCGATATTTATTACCGATTTCCGTCAACATCTTAAATTCATCATTAAACAAATCAACAAACTTATCATTTCCGCCTGCCATATCATTCACTATTTTTTCTGATGAATGTTTCTTATCCAATGTTATATAGTAAGTTTTAAGACGCTCAAACGCATCCCATATCTTTTCCACTGAATCTTGTCGTGCTGAAGGATTGGGTGTCTTATATAATGCAACAGCATCCTTTAATAACTCTCTTGTGCCTACCTCATGTACTACTGCAAAATTATTTTCGATTTCTGCTGTAAGTGGACTGTTTTCAACAATTCTTTCTATAATCTTTTCATCTGTTAGTTCATAAAGTAATCCTGATTCAATAAATATTTCATTTATTGCCTCTTGAAAATTTTCAAATACATCTGAAGTATTAAGGCAGTCTATCGTTTGGTAGTTTCGATATCTCTCATTATTCCACCGTTCAGAGATATCTTCAATATTTTGTGCAAAAAACTCAATAAGGTCTAAAAGTGCATACTGATCATATTCATAATCATGTAACGGAGCACAAATCCTATCATACTCATCCCGAAAGAGAGATGGTATTCTTATTTTAATTCTAGTAATAAATGCCTTTTCATCAAATGCAATATAGTCACTATTTGTAAAATCATCGTGACAATTCATAGTAAAAATATGTGTTAAGTTTTTTTGATATTTTTTACAGCAATCAACAAGCAATGAATACATATCTCTGTTAATAGAATATGTCTTTTCCCGTGGTGCTCTTATACCATGCCTTTCAGTATATAAATTCATAAGCCATCTCCTTATCTCCCCATTTGGGGAATACATCTTATCCCTCGAACAGTATACCACCGATTTACATTAGCCATATGTCCTAAGAATTCTACTCATGCTAAAGCCAAATTACTCTACCAGGCCTGCACATGCACTCTTTTTTCTTGTAAAAACAATCAATTGAAAATCTACTTTAATCCCTGCTGTACAAAGAAACACTCATATATCCCTATCTATTAAACAACTAATTTTTTCTTCCAGTAATTACTCTTTAATATTTGATTATAAGTGTCAATATTGTCATTTTTTCGTACAAATTCCAGTGCTTCCTGATACTCCATTCCGTGTATTAACATATTCATTCTAACTGCATGTAAATAATTTTCATACCATGCCCATTCGGGATTTTGGGATAGTTCCCTAATTGTCGAACGTGATACTATTGGATTAACATAACAATTATCAGGTGTACAAAAACTTTTAACAATATTTATATTGTTAGGCATAACCCGCTTTTGACCCACCATTGAACCACCTATATCATTCCACGGTGGGAAATGCCCATATTTTCTGCGATAAGCCTCTATCAGTATTCCTTCAACTATCTTAATATTTTCTCTTCCTTCATCACTCGTCATATCCTCTATTGGCGCATTATTCTGTCTTGCAAAGTCCTTATACATATTCTGATTTCTATGCACTAATGGTTGAGATAACGGTGACTGCACAAATATCGTATAGCCAAGGCGTTCGTTTTTTGAGAAATACTCTTCTATTTTTTTCTGTTTTGAGCCTTCTTTAAGAGGCAATATTCCATTATGTTGTTTAAACCTTTCAGCTAAATCACCCGCTAATCCAATATAAAGAATTTCCTCTATATAATAATCCCAAAAGCAATAGATTCCTGCTGATGCCCACCCATAGTTAGCGTTTGGGCTACACAAATCTTCCACCGCATCTGCTATTTCTATAGTTTCTTCTTTTCTATATGCATCAATTATAACTGTTCCAAACATATATTTCTCCCAAATCCTATTTTCTCTTCATTCGGCAACACAAATACCTGCTCATACACAACGTCAAGTGTTTCTGCAGTCATCATCATTATCTCTTTGTTTCTTTTATTTTTCTTTCCGTTCTAATTTTACGCAGCATTCTGTATGTGTGGAGTGCGGAAACATATCACACCCTCTCACCTTCACCACCTCATACCCCCGCTCCGCCAGATACTTCATATCCCTCGCCAGCGTAGCAGAATCACAGCTCACATAGACCACCCGCTTCGGGCCCATTTTAACAATCGTATCCAGACAGACCTCATCGCAGCCTTTTCTCGGCGGGTCTACGACGATCACATCGGCATATACCTGATTCTTCTCATACTCCCGCGGCAGCACCTCCTCGGCTTTTCCGACAAAGAATTCCACGTTTTCCATCCCGTTAATTCTTGCATTCTCCCTGGCGTCGTCGATGGCCTGAGGCACGATTTCCACACCGTATACCTTCTTTGCCTTCTGCGCAAGGAATAGTGATATAGTGCCAATCCCGCAGTATAAATCCCACACCGTCTCACCGCCGGTCAATCCCGCATATTCCAGTGCCGTGGAATAGAGTTTCTCCGTCTGCACCGGGTTTACCTGGTAAAATGACAGCGGGGAAATACGGTATTTGACACCGCCAATATAATCCGTGATATAACCCGGACCGTAAAGGTTGATCACCTGATTGCCAAGGATTACATTGGTTTGTTCACGATTTATGTTAACTGAAATACTCGTCATTCCCGGAACCTTTAACAGCTGCTCCGTCAGTTCCTCCTGATGGGGCAGGCTCTTTCCATTGATGACCTGACATACCATCAGCTCGCCGGTGTGAAATCCCTTTCGAATCAGTGTATGACGAATCAGACCTGAATGAGACGCCTCGTCGTATGGTCTGATATGATAACGCTCCAGGTGATTTTTGATTATTTTCAGGATCTCTCGGTTCTCTTCAATGCCTAACAGACAATCCTCATTTTCAATAATGGCATGGGTACGTCCCGCAAAGAAACCGGTTATAATCTTCCCATCCTTATCGGTCCCCCACGGAAATTGAGCTTTATTGCGGTATCTCCAGGGTTCTTCCATCCCCATAACAGGAAGCATCGGGACCTCATCAAATCCGCCAATCCGTTTAATATTGTTGTAAATTTTCCGTTCTTTATATTTTAACTGCTCTTCATAATCCATAGCCTGGAGCTGGCATCCGCCGCACTGACGGGCCACCGGACATGGCGGCGTCACACGGTTTGGCGATGCGTTGATAATTTTTTCCAATCGGGCATAACCATAAGACTTTTTCGTCTTCATTACCTTGGCTTCCACCTCATCCCCGATCACTGCATCTTTTACAAACCAGGTGAAACCATCCGTCTTTCCGATTCCTTCTCCCGTGTCTCCCATATCCTCTATCTTCACTTGAATCCTGTCGTTCTTTTTCCATTCCATCTTAATCATTCTCTCCTGTTTTTATACTCTCCACTTTATTCCACATCAATGGCATCATCAGCTTTCATTCTTTCACTGTGGATTTCTGCCGCACTCAGAGGCCATGCATTTCTTTTCAGATAAGTTTTATTCTATCCTCTTTCCCATCAATACGCAAGAAATATCTTATCCTTCATCCATTCTGCCAAATAAAAACGGTTGTATACAGACGCTTTATTCACGTCCCTATACAACCGTTTTCGTATATCTCAAGATATCATCTATTCAGACATTTTTGCCTCTTATTGCCTGTTCGTCTCATTTCGTCAGCTTCGGCTGTCTGCTTCCTATTTTCCCTTGCCGCCGTTAGCCTTCTCCATATGAATATTCTTACCCTTGATCTTGACATCCTTCATTGCCTGAAGTACCGCATCCGCGTTTTCTCTCGGCACTTCCACAAATGTATACTTATCGTACATATCGATGCTTCCGACCATCTTGCCCGGCATGCCTGACTCGCCTGCGATGGCTCCCAGGATATCTCCAGGCTTCACATTCTGGTTCTTTCCGATATTGATAAACAGACGGGCCATATCCTCACGGCCGCCTTCGTACCGGCTGTCACGGCCGCCGCCGTTTCTGCCTCTTCCGCGTCCGTTTCCATTACGGTTTTCGCCCCTGTAATAGCTGTCTAATTCATCGAGAGAACGTGGTTCTCTCGTATCGATAATATCCTCATTTTCTTCGCCCATCATCATCTTTAACAGAGCTGCCGCCAGATCAAGGGACGTATAATCTTCTTCCAGAAGCTTCTTTTCAAGAATATTAATCATCTCACTTAAATCAGATTCCTCGATGGTATCCGCCACATTCTCTAAAATCTTATCGACTTTAATGCCGGTAACGTCATTCAGGGAAGGGATCGCCTGAGGAATGATCTTGGTCTTGCAGTAACGCTGGATATCACGAAGCTTGTAAACCTCTTTTCCAACCACAAAGCTGAATGCGATACCCTCGCGGCCGGCACGGCCGGTACGGCCGATCCGGTGTACGTAGTACTCATCATCCTGCGGAAGATCGTAGTTAAATACGGCTTCCACATCATCTACGTCGATTCCGCGGGCAGCCACATCAGTAGCCACCAGAATATCGGTTCTGCCGTTACGGAAGCTGTTCATTACGCGGTCACGCTGAATCTGCTTCAAATCACCGTGCAGGCCTTCTGCGAAATAGCCACGTCCCTGAAGTGCCTGTACCAGTTCGTCCACGCCCTTCTTCGTATTACAGAATACAACAGAAAGCTTTGGAGCGTACATATCTAACAGACGGCACATAACCTCTACCTTTGTCTTCGGCTTTACTTCATAATAATACTGGGTTACCTTCGGAACGGTCAGTTCTTTCTTAACCACCTTCACAGTCACAGGCTCCTTCTGGAACTTGTGCGCGATGTCCGCGATCGCCTGAGGCATGGTGGCGGAGAACATCACCGTCTGGCGGTCTTCCGGAAGCTGGCTTAAGATCGTCTCCATATCCTCTAAGAATCCCATGTTCAGCATCTCATCCGCCTCATCCATAACCACGGTATGAATATGGTCAAATTTCACCGTTTTGCGGCGCATATGATCCATCACACGGCCCGGTGTACCGATGATAATCTGAGTGCCATCCTTTAAGGAACGTATCTGTTTTACAATGTCCTGGCCTCCATAAATCGGAAGAACCTTGACACCATGCATATATTTTGCTAATCTACGGATTTCGTCAGCCACCTGAATTGCAAGTTCTCTGGTGGGACACAGGGCGATCGCCTGGAGTTTCTTAGATTTTGGATCTACTTTCTGTAACAGCGGAATACCAAATGCGGCCGTCTTACCGGTTCCTGTCTGAGCCTGGCCAATGATGTCCCTGCCCTCCATCTGTACCGGAATTGCCTGCGCCTGAATCGGTGAAGCCTCCTCAAATCCCATGTCTGCTACTGCCCGCAAAATTCTTTCGTCTAGCTGTAATTCATCAAATCTCAATGTCTCCATAAATAAATAAGTCCTTTCTAGGCCTGCCGGGTTCTACTGTTGCCGACGGCCGCACACACACTTTTCGCAAAGAAAACGAGAGGTGTCAGGTATACGTTTCAGACCTTCATCCTCTCGTTTCACAAGTTTAAACTATAACAGAAATATTTTTTTATGTCAAGGAGTTTTCTCTATATCCATGATATCTCAACTAGATATTTTTCTGTAGTACACAAATCCCATGCGCTCTTAAGCAGTCCAGAACCTCCTGCTTTTCCCTCTCCGTCTGAAATGCCCAGACCGGAATATTTAAAAAATACGGACCTTTCGTAAAAATAAATACCTCTTTTTTACTCTCCACCACCCTGTAAATCATGGGGTAAGTCAGGTCCCACTGTTCCTTATCCGTACAGAGGCTGATTCCGGACCGGCCGAAGGAAATCACCTGGCGGCCGGTTCTGTCCGGCACCGTTTTCCCGCGTTTTAAGGCCCGTTTTACGCCGCGGTAAATCCCTCTCCTGCTGCAAAGGATCTGATATGAAATACCAGTAAACAGAATCATAATAATACCATAGACCACAGCAGTCACCGGATCCCTGTCCCGTATAAATGATAAGATGCCAACGCCGGTAAGCAGAAACAACGCCAGTATCAGAGTCATGCTCTCCGGCATTTTAAGCGCAAATCCCGTCCGCATCATATAATACTTGCCCGCAGTCAGTGCATCCAGCCATTCTGCCTCCTCCTGAATGAATGCAAAGGAATATATCTGCTCTTCAGGACTTATGATCTCCGCCTGTTGGTCCAGGGGATCCATAAAGGCCTCCTGCTGCTGCTTTTCCTTCAGAAAGGCAAGACAGCAGTCCATCTCATCTTCGCCGGTAAATGCGGAATCCGGAAGTGTCAGAAGAGTCTTTACCGTCCCGATCCGCTTCATATAAACCAGAATCTGGTGCCTCGTCTTTTCCGCATATAAAATAGAGGCATAAGGATAACAGCTTACGCCTTCCTCTGTGTACATCTCAATCCGATGCTCTTCAAACCGCACCAGCTGCCGGTGCATAAGCGGACCCCTTATGATTCTGAAGTATTGGACTGTTTTAATGAGAACAGCAAGCACTACGGCAATGCCAAGCCACAGTCCGATTCCGGCACACAGATCGGTGAGCCACCAGAGAATGGATGGGTCATGACCGCCGAGCAGCAGCCCAACGCCCACGGTGTAGATCAGGGATATGAAAGCAATGATTAGCATAACAGCCAGAATTTTCGATTCCTTCATCCCGTCCTTCTTAAGCCTCATATCCGACATCATGCGCCGAATATCTTTATTTGAAAGCTGAACCTCCAGTTCACGCATTGGCGCTGCCTCCTGTCATTCTATTATTTCTCCCACGCTGTAGTACCTCTTCACCTCATTATATATCACAGAAGTAACTGCCGCAAGTCATAATGCCCCATCGCACCATACCGAAAAATATCTAATCCAGAAAAATATTCAGAAATATTTTCTTGACAGAAATTCTCTCTGCATGTTACTATTAGTCCGTTACCGGACTATTTTAACGATATGGAGGTTCTTCGATTATGTGTGATATTTTGACTGAACAGCTGCAGCACTACACCGTACTCTGGCGCGAAACCAGCGCCCTGTACGAAGAATGGGCAAAAAGACATGCTCTCTCCTATTACGAACTCCTGGTTATTCTTTCCATCATGAACCCAGACGGCCCGTGTCTTCAGAAAGACATCTGCACCCACTGGCAGCTGCCAAAACAGACGGTTAACACCATCTTGAAAAACTTTGCCGGGCGCGGCTGGATCACGCTTGTACCTTCTGCAGAAGACCGGCGGGGCAGGGTCATTCTGCCAACCGGCACAGGCCGGTTATTTATGGAAGCAACCGTTTCCGACCTGCAGGCTCATGAAAAATCTGTCTGGCAGAGGATGGGACAGGAGAATGCCAGGGCACTGTTAGAGAGCACCGCACTCTATAACAAACTATTTAAGGAGACTGACTCAAATGAAACTGCATAAAGAATTTTTTCACTGCGTCATTCCTTCCATGCTGGCCTTTGCGCTGTCGGGCGTCTATGCCATAGCCGATGGCTTTTTTGTAGGCAACGCCCTGGGCGACAGCGCCCTGGCTGCAGTCAATCTTGCATACCCGCTGACAGCGTTTTTACAGGCCGTCGGCACCGGAATCGGCATGGGCGGTGCGATCCAGTATGCCATCAGCGCAGGTACGGAAAATCACAAACGGTGCCGCCAGTACTTTGGCATGTCACTCTTTATGTTAATTATTTCCGGACTTCTTCTGTCGGCTCTGCTGTTGTTCAGCGCCCCTGTGGTCCTCCGTTTTTTCGGTGCATCCGGGACGATCGGAGAGCTGGCTCAGGAGTACATTCTTTATATTGCTTTCGGTGCCATTTTCCAGGTTCTGGGGACGGGACTCGTTCCTTTTATTCGCAATATGGGAGGCGCGGTTTCAGCCATGGCCGCAATGATCGCAGGGTTTCTAACGAACATATTTCTCGATTATCTGTTTGTATGGCATCTTCCCTTCGGTATGATGGGAGCCGCTGCTGCAACGGTGATTGGGCAGGCAGTTACCTTTCTGGTATGCGCGGCATTTTTCATTGCGAAAAAAAAGATACCGCTGCTCCGGTTCGGAGGAAATGGTGCCTTTCTCTTCAAAACGATTCTGAAGACAGGGCTCTCCCCCTTCGGACTTACATTTTCACCGAATATCACGCTGATCCTGATTAATAAAAGCGCAGCTTTGGTCGGCGGTGCTGCAGCCGTTACCTGCTATGCGCCGGTCAGCTATATTTCCGCCATTATAATCCTTCTGCTGCAGGGTGTCAGCGACGGCTGTCAGCCGCTTATCAGCCGCTCCTACGGTGAGGGACGCCACGACCGCACCAGACAGTTCCGGAACCTGGCGTATTGCTTCTCTGCCATGGTTTCACTCCTGTGTATGGGACTGCTGTTTCTCCTTCGCGGGCAGGCAGCCGCACTGTTCGGTGCCTCTCACCAGATTACAGCCCGCGTTGCAGATATTCTTCCTGTTTTTCTGAGCGGCTACTTATTTGTCAGCATATCCAGGGTGACGACAGCATATTTCTACGCTGCAGACAAAGACTTGCAGGCCTGCATGATGATCTACGGGGAAGTGATAATTCTCTTCCTGCTGCTGCTCATTTTGCCGCCAATCATCGGTATCAGCGGAACGTGGCTCTCAGTACCGCTCTCACAGCTGGCAGCCATGTGTATCAGCATTCTTCTGATTGTAAGGGAAAAGAAGAGCGCATAAAATTATTTTTATATAGAAAACTATTGACAAACTGCTTCTTTGCTGTTAGGATGTTCAATAATTTATTAATTTTAATATTTTTGAACACATTATCATTCCAATGCACACCACAAGGAGGACAAATCATGAATGGATTGGACAACAGCAGCAAAAAAGCAGAGACAGACCAGCTAATCATACAGATGGGTACAGAGCAGCCAGCAGCAGAAGAAACCTGGAAGCAGATCTGGACACGCAAGGGAAAGGCAGAGGGCGGCATAGAGAATCTTCTTGCCTTCGATGGATATGAGCGAACCCAGGTTAATATGAAAGAGGTGGCTGCTGAGATCAGCCGCCGCCTCGATATTCAAAAAGAAGATAAAGTACTGGAGGTCGGATGCGGCGCCGGAGCGCTGGCTCAGTACCTGGACTGCGATTATACCGGCATCGACTATTCCCCTACACTTGTCAGACGCCACATCGAGCTGCTGCACAATCCGGTCTTGGTAGGCGAGGCCGCCAATCTGCCGTTTAAGGATAAAACCTTTGATAAGGTCATCTGCTACGGAGTATTTCTTTATTTTGATAACAAAAAATACGCCCAAAGGGCCACAGAGGAACTTTTACGTGTGGCGAAAAAGGGCGTACTGATCGGTGAGCTTCCCATCCGGTCCCACAGAACGGAACATCTGCTTTTTACTCCGGAGGAATTTGAGGGCTGGGATATCAGCGATGGGTTTTATGATCCCTACAGAAAAGACAGATTCAACGCGGTGCTGACCTTCTGACAGGGCATCGGCTTTCTTCCTTGTTACATGGAAAGTTATCTGTAAAAGACTGCCTGCTTATCCTTCCGGTAAGCAGGCAGCCTCTGTATATTCTGTATTCTATTTCATCCGGTAAACCGGATCCGCCGGATATCCGCCGCGGATCTTCTGCATTCCCCGCTGAATGGCATCCTTGGACTGCTTCCAGTCCGCATCCCGGTTTAAGTAATCGTATTTCTCAATAAACCAGTCCACATCTGCGGACAGGCGTTCCATGTTGCGTTCCATCACCTCGAAGATCATGGGATAAAATTCTTTGCGCTCGGCATCATTTAAAAACCGGTCCGCACCGGCGCACAGCTCCGCAAAATGGTGCAGGCAGAATCCTTTTCCGTTCTTAACCTTCTCCCGGAAAGCCGCATCCTTTTTATACAGATGAAAAAATGTGGCGATATATCTCTCATAGACCTGATTAAAACGGTCACAGATGTAACATGTCCGCTCCTTTTCGCTCACCCACTTCTCAATGGGGTTCCCGTTCCCGCCGTCCCGCTTCCCGGCCTTTCCCGTGATCCGGTCCATCATGGAGGTTTTTCCCGGCGTATAATCTTTAAACTCGGCTTTCATCTCCTGGATTAACTTTTTATAATACGTCTTTAAAATCCAGCCGTTCCCCAGCGCATTTCCATAGTCAAACATCTTCTTCTGGTGAACCCGGCAGAAACCGGCCTTGTCCGTCGCTTCCCTTGTATCGCTTTCCATATAGGAAGCACAGGAACCGAGAACGAAATCCATTAATTCCTGCTCTGTTTTCCGTTCCACAAAGCAGAATGGGCATTCATCGTCCTCGTCCATAGCGTCATTCATTGGTATTTCATACAGTTTTTCTTTCATTTTGCCGCTCCCTCTTACACCTTAAACCGATACCCCACACCCCATATCGTTTCAATGTACTGCGGCTTTGCCGTATTAAACTCAATCTTCTCCCGGATCTTCTTAATATGCACGGTTACCGTGGCGATATCTCCGATGGATTCCATATCCCAGATCTTACTGAACAGTTCTTCCTTGGTAAACACGTGGTTCGGATTCTGTGCCAGGAAGGTCAGCAAATCAAATTCCTTGGTCGTAAAGCTCTTCTCTTCTCCGTTGACCCATACGCGCCTCGCAGTCTTGTCAATCTTTAAGCCGCGGATCTCAACAATCTCATTGTCCGGGGTTCCGCTCCCGATCAGTCTCTCATATCTGGCCAGATGAGCCTTCACGCGGGCCACCATCTCACTCGGACTGAATGGCTTCGTGATGTAATCGTCTGCCCCCAGCCCCAGGCCGCGGATCTTGTCGATATCCTCTTTCTTCGCAGATACCATGATAATCGGGGTGTTCTTTACTTCCCGGACCTTGCGGCAGATCTCAAATCCATCCACGCCCGGAAGCATCAGATCCAGAATCAACAGATCAAAGTCCTCATGAAGAGCCTTTGCAAGCCCGGCTTCTCCATCATTCTCAATCTCCACCTCAAAGCCGCTCAGTTCCAGATAATCCTTCTCGAGCTCTGCAATGCTCTCTTCGTCTTCAATAATCAGTATCCTGCTCATTCTGCAATAACCTCCTGGTATTTTCTTAGCACAAAGTGTATCTCCGTGCCTATGCCTTCCTTGCTGGTCGCCCAGATTCTTCCGCCGTGGTCCTCGATAATCTTCTTAACGATAGAAAGCCCGATACCGCTTCCTCCCTGAGATGAATTTCTGGAAGAGTCTGTCCGGTAGAACCGGTCGAAAATGTTGGGCAGATCCTTGGCCGCTATGCCTTTTCCGTTATCCTCGATCTCAATCTGGATAAAATCTCCCACGTCTTTAATCCGGATATTGATAATTCCATTCTTCTTATCAATATACTTCACGGAATTACTGACAATATTGTTGATGACGCGTCTCATCTGCTCTGCATCGGCGATGACCATCACGTCCTCATCCACATAGTTAAAATACCCCAGTTCGATATTCCTCGCTTCCATCTCCAGCCCCACCTCATCGACACAGTCTCTGAAGTAGCTGGCCACATTGATCTTGGAAAACGTATAGGGAATCTTGTTCGTATCGATCTTCGAGTAGAAAGTCAGCTCGTCGATCAGCTTATCCATGTCATTCGCCTTATTGTAAATGGTCCTTATATACCGGTCCAGCTTCTCCGGCGAGGACGCCACTCCGTCCATGATCCCTTCCACATAGCCTTTGATCGCCGTGATCGGGGTCTTCAAATCGTGGGAAATGTTGCTGATTAATTCTTTATTTTCCTTGTCATACTGGATCTTCTCTTCCGCGTTCTCCTTCAGCCTCATGCGCATCTCTTCGAAATCCTGGCACAGCTGGCCGATCTCGTCGTCATTCTCCACTTCCAGTGCAAAATCCAGATTGCCGTCCCTGATCTTCTTCGTGGCCTCCTGGAGCCGCCCCAGCGGGTGCACCACAGAACTGTAGACCCACATCATCAGGATCGCGTCCGTAAACACGATGATCAGAATGACCGCCAGAAGCATCTCCGCCATCATGGCCTTGATCTCCGGCAGAAGTCCGTCTACATTGGATACAATGAACACACTGCCCTTTCCCTCATCCGGGTAAAGGAAATCCATCTGCTTGACCAGATGCTGCGTATCCCCATCCAGATAGATGGCTCCGTCAATACTGCTGTCCACATCTTCATACTTGGGCAGCTGATCGAGGAGCTCCTGGGTCACATGACTGTTTCCGTCAAATACGATCTGATCGTCTTTCCGCACAATCATATATGCATATTTATTTGAAAGCTTTTCATTCAGCTTCTGCATATATTCCATATCACTAAACTTCTCCGGACTGCTGTCTAAAATCTTTTCGATTTCTTTCTGCTCAACCTGGGTCATCCGGTTAAAAATCTGAAGGGAATTACCGGAAAAGAGATTTACCTGCTCCGTTAAATTATACGCCTTGCGGAATGATTTCATCTGATAATTGCTGAGTCCCGCCACAACCGCATAAATCAGCGCCAGCGGAACTACGGTAATAATCACAAAAGCGACCGCCAGACGTGTCCTTAATTTTAGTTTCACAACGCACGTCTCTCCTCTGCTTATAGTATTCCATTTTATACAAAAATATTATAACACAGATTGAAGACCGCATTTATAAAACTATTATAAAATTTGCCTGTACCTTTATAAACTTACCGGAATACGATCCTGATTACACAAAACAGGTGAGAAAGAATTTTCAAACGCCTTCCGGCGCACTTCCAATTCTTTCTCACCTGTTTTTCCCCGGCCGGATACCGGGCGTCTCACGCTATTTCATTTATCAATTATAAATACTTCTTCAAAAGTTCCACCTTATCCAGCTTCTCCCACGGCAGATCGAGATCATTTCTTCCGAAATGGCCATAAGCGGCAGTCTGCTTATAAATCGGTCTGCGCAGATCCAGCATGCGGATAATTCCTGCCGGACGGAGGTCGAAGTTTTCACGGATAATCTCCACCAGCCTGTCATCGCTTAATTTACCCGTGCCGAACGTATCCACCATGATGGAAGTCGGATGGGCCACACCGATGGCATAGGACAGCTGAATCTCACACTTGTCAGCCAGACCTGCGGCCACCATGTTCTTAGCCACGTAACGGGCCGCGTAGGCCGCGGAACGGTCCACCTTGGTGCAGTCCTTGCCTGAGAAGGCGCCGCCGCCGTGACGCGCATATCCGCCGTAGCTGTCCACGATGATCTTTCTTCCCGTCAGTCCGCTGTCTCCCTGCGGGCCGCCGATAACGAAACGCCCCGTCGGATTGATGAAAAACTTAGTCTCCTCATCGATCATGTCAGCCGGTATTATCGCGTCAAATACATACTTTTTGATATCCTCGTGAATCTGTTCCTGGCTGACTGCCTCGTCGTGCTGGGTGGATAATACCACTGCTTCCAGACGGATTGGGCGGCCGTTCTCATCGTACTCCACGGTGACCTGTGTCTTTCCGTCCGGGCGTAAATACTTCAAAGTGCCGTCTTTGCGCACTTTGGTCAGCTGAAGCGCCAGTTTGTGAGCCAGAGCGATCGGATAAGGCATATACTCCTCCGTCTCGTTGCTTGCGAAACCAAACATCATCCCCTGGTCACCGGCACCGATGGCGTCCAGCTCTGCCTCAGACATCGTGTGCTCCTTTGCTTCCAGAGCCTTGTTAACCCCCATGGCGATATCCGGGGACTGTTCGTCCAGGGATACGATCACCCCGCAGGTATCACAGTCAAAGCCGTATTTGGCCCGGTCATAGCCAATCTGGCGAACGGTTTCGCGAACCACCTTCTGGATGTCTACATATGCGTGAGTAGTCACCTCACCCATCACCAGCACAAGTCCTGTGGTACAGCACGTCTCACAGGCCACACGGCTCATCGGGTCCTGCTTTAACATCTCGTCCAGAATCGCATCGGAAATCTGGTCGCACATTTTGTCCGGATGGCCTTCCGTCACGGACTCGGATGTAAATAATAATTTCTCCATGTTGTCATTTCCTCCTTATGTACATGGGGGAATAACAAAAAGAAAAGCCCGCAGCAATGCGGACTTGATCAATCATGTATCAAATCCTCTTATTGCTCGATTTCTCGCTCAGGTTGGCACCTTCCGTCCTCTCCTGACTGCACACCAGTGTGCGTCATTCAGGCCGGGGTTGCCGTGACTTCACAGATCCTTTTATCTCCATCACTCTGAATAAGGGATATTACGTACTTTTCAATTGTTATTCTGTTTCCTGTTGTTTCTGTTGCGATATTAATATTATCGTATGAACGAAACCTTGTCAAGCATATCTTCACAAAACCCGGCTCCCGTTCAAAAATTTATTGACTGTTCAACCGCCTTCAAAAGTGATATGATAGAGTCAGTAATTACAAAAAGTGTACGAAAATGTCAAAAGCAGGAGGAAATGAAACTATGAGATTAGTAACACGTTCTGACTTTGATGGTCTCGTCTGCGGTGCGCTTCTAAAGGAAGCAGGCGTCATCGACCATTGGAAATTTGCACATCCGAAGGATCTGCAGGATGGTCTCGTCGAGATCACGGAGGATGACTGTCTGGCAAATGTCCCCTTTGTAGAAGGCTGCGGCCTTTGGTTCGACCATCACTCCAGCGAGTTTGAACGGCTCGAACTGGAAGGCAAATACAAGGGGGAGAGCCGTCTGGCTCCGTCCTGTGCCAGAATTATTTACGAATACTACGGCGGAAATGAGCGTTTTTCTCATTTTAATGAAATGATGGAGGCTGTGGATAAGGTCGATTCCGGCCACCTCACCATTGACGAAATCCAGAACCCAAAGGGCTGGATCCTGATCGGATTTCTGATGGATCCCAGGACCGGTCTGGGACGCTGGAGAAACTTTACCATATCCAACTATCAGCTGATGGAGCGTTTAATCGACGCCTGCCGCACCATGGATACCGCGGAAATTCTGAATCTTCCGGATGTAAAGGAACGAATCGACGTCTATTTTGAGCAGACAGAAAAATTTAAGGCCATGATTGCGCAGCACACAAGAGTGGACCACGACGTCATTATCTCCGATCTGCGCGGGGTCGATCCCATCTACACCGGCAACCGTTTCCTGATCTACAGCATGTATCCGGAGCAGAACATCTCCGCATGGATCGTCAATGGAAAGGGCGGCATCGGCTGCTCGGTCGCAGTCGGATACAGCATTTTAAACCGTACCGCCTCTCTTGATGTCGGAAGTCTGATGTTAAAATACGGCGGCGGCGGTCATAAGAACGTCGGCACCTGCCAGTTTGGCGATGAAACCATGGAAGAAGAGCTTCCAAAGCTCCTGCATGACCTGGTTTATCCAACGCTTTAACAGGAGCCCCTTACTACTGTTTGGGCGGATATTCCTCTGCCGTCATACAACAAAATCCCGGGAAGAAGTTCTTCTTCCCGGGATTAAACTTATCTGTATCCGTTTGGATTATTGGACTGCCATCTCCAGGAATCTTCACACATCTCGTCAATTCCTCTTTCTGCTTCCCATCCCAGTTCTTTCTTTGCAAGCGCCGCATCCGCGTAGCACTCGGCGATATCGCCCGGCCTCCGTGGTTTGATTACATATGGAATCTGCTTTCCGCAGGCTTTCGAGAATGCTTCGATCATCTGAAGCACACTGAATCCCTTGCCGGTTCCCAGATTATAGATACGTACATCCGGCTCCGACTGAGCCAGTTTATCTACTGCCTTTACGTGACCGATGGCCAGATCCACAACGTGAATGTAGTCACGGACGCCCGTGCCATCCGGCGTATCGTAGTCATTGCCGAATACGCCCACTTCTTTCAGTTTGCCTACGGCAACCTGAGTGATGTATGGAGTTAAGTTATTCGGAATGCCCGCCGGATCTTCTCCGATCAGGCCGCTCTTATGAGCTCCCACCGGATTGAAGTAGCGGAGTAAGATCACGCTCCATTCCGGGTCTGCAGTATGTAAATCGGTCAGAATCTGCTCCAGCATGCTCTTCGTCTGGCCGTAAGGATTGGTAATCGCTCCCTTCGGGCAGTCCTCAGTAATCGGAACGAATGCCGGATCTCCGTACACGGTGGCGGAAGAGCTGAAAATAATCTTTTTCACGCCATGGTTTCTCATCACGTCACACAGGACAAGCGTGCCGGTAATATTGTTATGATAGTATTCCAACGGCTTTGCCACGGATTCCCCAACCGCCTTTAAGCCGGCGAAATGAATTACCGCGTCTATCGTCTCTTTGCTGAAGATCTCTTCCATGGCGTCTTTGTCCAGTAAATCCGCCTTATAGAAGGTCACGTCTTTTCCTGTAATCTGTTTTACCCTGTTTAAGGATTCCTCGGAAGAATTGCATAAATTATCGACAACAACGACTTCCTGTCCCTGATTCAACAGTTCCACACATGTATGGCTTCCGATATATCCGGCGCCTCCGGTCACTAAAATTCTCATTTACTTTCCTCCTGCTATCCTTAATATTTACGCACAATCGCTTCCATATCGGCCCATTTCTTCTCCATGTCTGCAACAAGGGCAAACTGGGTTCTGGTTCTGTCCAGGTTATGGTTCTCACGGCTGATGCGGAAATACGTATCTCCCTGCAGGAAATCCGTCAGGAAGCGCACGCCGCATTCAAAGGTCATAAGCTTGGCACCCATCGGAAGCATATCGCGCTCCGCCTTGGTTAAGCTGCCCTGGCAGCCTTCTAAGAATCCCTTTGTATATATCTCAAACAACGGAAGGGAAAGGGACACAAGACTTACATCCGGCTCATCCTCGTCGGCTGTATTGGCTCCGAACCGGATGGAATCACCGAAATCGAAAATGGACAGCCCCGGCATAATGGTGTCCAGATCGATGATACAAAGAGCCTCTCCCGTAATGTCGTCGATCATAATATTATTTAATTTCGTATCGTTATGGGTGACGCGCAGAGGAAGCGTCCCCTCCTTCAGCATATTCATGGCAGCTCCTGCCTCATCGGCGCGGTCCATGACAAACTGAATCTCTTCCTGCACCAGATGAGCGCGTCCGCACACGTCCTCTTCCACCGCCTTCTTAAATGTCTCCAGACGGACCGGTGTATTATGGAAGTTTACGATCGTCTCAGTAAGCTCTTCTGCCGGATATTCGGCTAACTGGCGCTGAAAATGGCCAAAGGCCTTGCCGCTCTGGTAAAAGTCATCCGGATTGCGCACCTTGTCAAAACAGGTGGCTCCGGAGATGAATAAGTAACCTCTCCAGTAATTTCCGTCGCTGTCCTGTACGTAATCCCTGCCATCCCTTGCCTTAACGATGTTTAACGTCTCGCGGTACGGATCTCCGCCCTGGGCAGTGATTTTCTCACGCAGGAAGGAGGTGACGCCGGCGATATTCCGCATCAGAGACACCGGGTCCGTAAAGATCTCATGGTTAATTCTCTGGAGTATGTATAGATTTTCCTTCTCCCCGTCTCTGCATACCAGCCGAAACGTATCATTAATATGGCCGCTTCCGTAACGTTCCCAGGAAACAGGCTCCCCCTCAAAGCTTAAGAGGCCGATTGCCTCTCTGATCTTACCACACTGTGCGTCTCCCATTACGCTTCCTCCCATAATTTTTCCGGATAGAATCCGGCTTCCTTCAGTCCTTTTATGGCGTTCACTACCGTTTCCTTATCTTCTTTATAGGTAACTCCGTACCAGCGGTCGATGCTCTTAAGCACCGTCACGTCTGCTTTTCCCTCTTTTAACAGTTCATCTACCACGAAGGGCAGGAAATACTCGCATTTGATCGGATTCTTCGGCAGTTCCCGGTCTAAGAAGGCGGCGAATCTGGCGTCGATCTCCTTTAACACGCTGGCCGTGAAGCCCCACATGTTCATGGATACGATCGTCTCCTCAGGAAGCTCCGTCCATGTAGCACCGTCGTCCTCCGTAAATTCTGCGATGTCGCCGTGTTTTTCGATTCTCGTCCTCTCATGGATGTCCACCAGGCGGCTGTTCTCGTCCGTCGTGCAGACGCCGCGCGCCACATGGCCATTCTCTGTCAGGGTATTATAAAGCTTATATCCAACCATCGTGTACTGATACTTTTCATTGTCAGAATATGCAACCAGCTGGTCGTAAATGGATTGAAAGGCGCTCTTGCCGTAGTAATCGTCGGCATTGATTACCGCAAACGGTCCGTCTACCACATCTTTGCAGCACAGGATCGCATGAGCCGTTCCCCATGGCTTCACACGGCCTTCCGGTACGCTGTAGCCCTCAGGAAGCTTATCGAGTTCCTGGAACACGTATTCCACCTGCACATATTTTGCCATGCGGTCTCCGATCTGCTCCTTAAACTCCTGTTCGATGGCTTTCTTTATAATAAATACCACCTTCTCAAATCCTGCTTCCACCGCATCGTAAATAGAAAAGTCAATGATCTTGTTACCGTATGGGTCCACCGGGTCGATCTGCTTCAGACCGCCGTAACGGCTCCCCATCCCTGCTGCCATAATTACCAGAACTGGTTTCTTACTCATCGCAACTGCCTCCTTCGAGAATTTCATACACTTCTTACTAACTCCAGTATAGTGAATATCCAGCAAAATATATTTGCACTATCTGTTATTTTATTTGCATTATCGTACACATTTCACTATTTTACCACAGAATGTGATATACTGTAAACACTTAACGAGGTCTTTTCACGAAGGGAGGCAGTCATGGAATACAAGAGCACGGTGCTTCGGCCCAGTGCCGTTGTACACAGAGTTATTTCCATACACTATTTTGAATACATGAGCGATTTCTCATTTCCGGGAGAGAGTCACGATTTCTGGGAATTCGTCTGTGTGGACAAGGGAGTGATTGACGTTATGGCCGGTGAGAAACGGATTCCTTTAAAACGCGGGAATATTATTTTCCATCAACCGGGGGAATTTCATAACATTATCACCAACGGCGAAGTGGCGCCGAATCTGGTGGTCATCGGATTTGAGTGCCATTCCCCCTGCATGAAGGCGTTTGAAGGGAAGATACTCACTGTATCGGAGACAGAACGGGAACTGCTGGCGAGAATTATCATAGAAGCCCGCAATGCGTTTTCCGGTCGGATGGACGACCCTTATCAGGAAGAACTGGTACGGAATCCTTCTCCCCTTGCATTCGGAGCTGAACAGATGATCGCCAACTACTTGGAAGAACTGATCATTCATCTCTACCGAAGATACTTCGAAAATCCCGGGCAGTTTAAAACCAGGCGGCAGCCGGAGGTGCACATTAAGAGCGACGCCTACAACCGGATCATCCGCTACATGGAGGAACACATCGGAGAGCGGCTCTCCCTTGACACCATCTGCCGCGATACGCTGACAGGGCGTTCCCAGCTCCAGAAAATCTTTCGGGAAGCGCATGGGTGCGGGGTGATCGACTATTTTTCTTCCATGAAGATTGACACAGCCAAACAGCTGATTCGAGACAATCACTTAAATTTCACCGAAATATCGGACCGGCTGGGCTATACCTCGGTACACTACTTTTCCAGACAGTTTAAGAAGCTGACGGGGATGACGCCTTCCGAGTATGCCACCTCCATTCGGCGCCTGTCAGAGTACAGTACATTTGGAAGCAGGAAAGAAGAAGGCGGACAGAAAGATTGAGAAATACAGAATATTTGCTTTACGTCAGAAAGGAGTTATTATGTCACAGAACAGAGAATTACCACCTAACATTGTCCTCATCATGACCGACCAGATGCGGGGGGATTGTCTGGGCATCGCCGGACATCCCGATGTCAAGACGCCCTATCTCGATTCCATCGCTGCAAAAGGAATCCTGTTTGATCACGCCTATTCCGCGTGCCCCAGCTGTGTTCCGGCCCGGGCCGCACTGCATACCGGCATGAGACAGGAGCACCACGGCCGTGTGGGATACCAGGATATGGTAAACTGGAATTATCCCCATACCATGGCCGGTGAACTGGCAGCCGCCGGCTATTATACCCAGTGTGTGGGGAAAATGCACGTGCATCCCCTCCGCAATTTAATGGGGTTCCACAATATAGAGCTTCACGACGGTTATCTCCACGCCTACCGCGATCCGGCAGCTGCCTGGGAAGAGTCCCAGAAGCAGGCGGATGACTATTTCTACTGGCTGAAACAGGAGCTGGGAGCCGATGCGGATGTGACGGACACCGGCATGGAATGCAATTCCTGGGTCTCCAGACCCTGGATTTACGAAGAGAAATACCATCCGACCAACTGGGTCAGCACGCGCTCCATCGATTTTCTAAGGCGACGTGACACGTCGAAGCCATTTTTCCTGATGGCCTCCTACTTAAGGCCGCACCCGCCGTTCGATGCACCACAGTATTATTTCGATCTGTATCGGGATAAACAGCTGACGCCGCCGGCAGTGGGGGACTGGGAAGATGAAGATTTTACAGGGGATTACCAGCGTCTGGGAAGAATCTATGATTCCGCGACCGGCCCTGTGGACCCGGAACTGATCCGCCAGGCCCAGATTGGTTACTATGCCTGCATTACACATTTAGATCACCAGATCGGACGTCTGATTCAGGCACTGGTGGAGTATAAGCTGATGGACAACACCATCATCCTGTTCACCTCGGATCACGGCGAGGAGCTGTGCGACCACCATTTGTTCCGTAAGTCCAGACCTTATGAGGGAAGCTGCCGCATACCCATGCTCCTTTCCGGCCCTGAGAGGCTGATCCATGCGGCTCCGGGCACCGTATGCCACAGCGTGGCGGAGCTCCGGGATGTGATGCCGACCCTTCTTGACGCGGCCGGTGCTCCCATACCTGAGACCGTGGACGGAAAAAGTATGATTCCGGATCCCGACGGAACGCTCCCCGTGATCCGGCAATGGCTTCACGGAGAACATGAGGCGGGAGTCAACTCCAATCATTTCATTGTCACGGAACACGATAAATACGTGTGGTACTCGCAGACAGGCCGGGAGCAGTATTTTAATCTCGACGAAGACCGGCGGGAACTGCACAACGGCATCGCCGATACGCAGTATCAGGAACGGATCGGGCTGCTGCGCGGATTGCTGATCGAGGAGCTGAAGGAGCGGGAGGAAGGTTATTCCGATGGTCAGAGACTGATAATAGGGAGGGAGACCACGGTACTGCTTCAGTCCGTGTTTGGAACCATCTGACCCGCAGGCGCTCTCGTTTTAAAGTCTCCTCTCAACCCGCTCCAGTCCGGCGTTCAGCACAATCGCCAGTCCGGCCGACAGCACGGTTCCCCAGAGTATTTTTACTACATTCAGCGTCCGCAGGCCGTCAAAAAGAATTGTGCCCAGACCGCCGGCGTTGATGGTGGCCGCGATTGTGGCGATACCTGTCGTCGAGACGATGGCAAGGCGGATTCCGGTAAAGACGGACCGCTTTGCCAGAGGCAGGCGGATCTTTAACAGGATCTGCATCGTCGTCATCCCCATCCCCGCGGCCGCTTCAATGACAGAGGAATCGACTCCGTTGAGCCCTGCCGTAAAATTGCGCAGAAGCAGGTACTGGTTATAAAGGGTAAGTACAATCAATGCCGTTTTCGTTCCCAGCCCTGTGACGGGAATCAGCATGGCGAACATGGCCAGGCTTGGTATGGAATAGATGACGGAAAACAGATGGATCAGACCATTCGACACCGTCTTAAAATACATGGCGCAGACCGTCAGCGCGGCTGCCAGAATCAGGGAGAGCACCAGCGTAACAGCAACCAGCATTAGATGCTGTCCCAGCGCCCCATACAGTTTTTCGGGATATTTAAGCGCATATTCAATCAATGGTCATCCTCCAGAATTCTTCCTGCTCCCTGGCCGAACGGATCAGGGAGGCCACAAAATCATCCGCCGGATTCTTCACGATACGGGCGGGAGTATCGAACTGCCTGACCGTTCCCTCATTCATCACAATCACGCGGCTTCCCAGTTTAAATGCCTCATTGATATCGTGAGTCACAAACAGGAAGGTCTTCTTAAGCCCACCGTGGATTCGAAGGAGTTCATCCTGCAGCTTCATGCGGGTTATCGCATCGATCGCTCCAAACGGTTCGTCCAGAAGCATAATCTTCGGATTTACTGCCAGCGCCCGCGCCAGCCCCACCCGCTGCTGCTGACCTCCGGAGAGCTGGGAGGGATACCGGCGCTTAAATTCCTCCGGCAGAAGTCCCACCTGATTTAACAGCTCGTCCACCCGCTCATCCGTCTGCTTTTTGTCCCAGTTAAGCAGTTTGGGAACAACGGAGATGTTATCTGCTATGGTCATGTGGGGAAAAAGACCGATCTGCTGGATGACGTAACCGATTCGTCTGCGTACTTTGACTACATCCACCATAGATATATCCTCGCCAAACAGAAAAATCTTTCCCTCTGTCGGCTCATATAAGCGGTTCACCATCTTCAGCAGAGTGGTTTTTCCGCTTCCCGATGAGCCGAGAATCGTGATAAACTCGCCTTCCTCAATGGTCAGACTGACCCGGTCGACCGAAGGGAGGGCAGCATTATTAAATTTTTTCGTTACATTCTGAAATTCAATGGCAGTCTGAGACATGAGTCCCTCCTCTCCTTAGTTTAGTGAATCGTAATATTCCCGGGCGACTTCCTCGTATTCCCGCTTGTTCACGTCGACCTCCGCGTTTAACGCGGTAACCGTATCCGTGTCCAGAGACGCGCTGATCTTATTCAGAATATCTGCAATCCCCGGATTCTTTTCGAGTACATCGTCACGAACCACCGGAGCCAGATTATAAGGCGGCCACACCTGTTTGTCGTCCTCCAGAAGCATGTACTTGTCCTTCTGTGCCAGCTGACCTTCTGTCGTATACGCTGGCGCCACATCAGCTTCTCCATTAGAAAGCACTTCATACTTTAATCCGCCGTCATAGACACGGCTGGATTTCCAGTCGAAGGCTCCGTACTTCTGTTCCAGTGCCGGAAGACCATCCTCCCTCGCGTCAAATTCTCCCTGGGAGGCGAAGCGCAGCTCTTTGGCATGCTTCTGCAAATCAGAAATGGTACGGATTCCCAGCTGTTCTGCCACATCCGTCCGGATCACCAGTCCCTGTCCGTCGTTGGCTTTCGAATAATCCAGCCATGTCACCTGGAAACGCTTTTCATATTCATCCTTAACAGTCCGGTATACTTCTTCCGGATCCGTTATCATGTCCATCTGCAGAATCGAAAGCAGGCCGGTTCCCGTATACTCCGGATACAGATCGATCTCGTTGTTAATCAGAGAGGTGTGAACCACTGATCCCGCAATGTCCTGTTTTCTTTCCACCTTATATCCGGCATCCTGAAGGGCCAGCGCGTAGATTTCCGAAACGACCAGACTCTCGGTAAAGTCTTTGGAGCCCACCCGGATGACATCCTTCCCGGAAGAGGAAGCCCCGCACGCAGTCAGGCTTGCCGCCATCACGGCGGTGAGCACCAGGGCTGCCGCTGTTTTTATACTGCTGTGTCGTTTTAATCCACTACTTCTTTTTATTCTGTCCTGTTTTTTTAATCCATCGTATGCTTTTATTCCATCCTGTTTTTTCATAAAAATTCTCTCTTTCTTTTTTGTTTCTGCCATCCCTGATGCGGCATTATCCCCGCTGTTTTCCTTCTGTCTAAAGTCTCCCGGCCTTTCTCCTCCCCCTGATTCTTCGTTTCGGTGCAGTCTGAAGATATGGAGTCATCATTTTCTCGATCCCGTCCAGAATCGCTCCTGATACAAGAGACAGCAGTGCCACAGAGATTCCCCCCACCAGGAGTAAATCCAGGCGGTTTAATCCCAGCCCGGTAAAGATCAGGCCTCCGAGCCCGCCGGCTCCGATCTTGGCAGCAAGAGCAGCGCTGGCCACGATCTCAATCATGGCGGTCTTTACACCAGTCATAATGAGTGGAAATGCCATCGGAAACTTCACGCGGTACATCACCTGTTTTTCTGTCATCCCAAGCCCGCTCGCCGTTTCCAGCATAAAATCCGGTACTTCCGTCAACCCTGTAACTGTATTGAGCAGGATCGGCGGAATTGCCAGCAATACCAGTGCGACCAGGGCCGGCTTCACTCCCGTCCCCAGAAACGGAATGAGCAGAATCAGAATCGCCAGGCTTGGAACGATACGCAGCGTCTGGAACGTACCTGTCAGCCATTTTTCCAGCCTGGGAGACCGGACGCAGACATATCCTGCGGATATTCCCAGAATCACGGATATCGCCAGCGCCATCAGGCTGATCGCCACGTGCTCCCGGAGTACGGTGAGATAGTCGTCCATATGGCTGCCGAAATACTCCCAAATTAATGATATCGTATCAATCCCCTCCTTTCCTATAGAAATTATAGGAAAAACCATTGACATTCTTAACTGTAATCGCTATAATAACAGTTAAGAAACTGTAACTATTTTTATTACACATCTCATTATACGTCAGGAGGCAAAAGTTTGCAAGTACAAAATGGTTATCTCGGAACATATTTCTCTGAACAAAGTGCCGGTATCTACCGTTTTCAGTTTGATTCTGATACCGGTATCATAACCGAACCGGAATTGTATTATACAGCACCCGATTCCAAATACTTATCCCTCTCCCATGGGCTGCTTGCATCCCCGCTGGTCAAAGAGGGGAGAGCAGGCGTCTGCCTGATTGACACTACAGGAGAGCGCCCGCTTCTGGCAGGTGAATTATTTGAGGAGACGAAAAGCGCCTGTTACGTCATTCAGGATGACACATTTATCTACACGGCAAATTACCATGAGGGAAGTATCCTTATTTACCGGAAGGAAGCCCACAGCATCTCTCTTAGCAAACGCATTGAGACCGGATATCAGGCGGGCTGTCACCAGATTCTGTTTCATGGGCATATCATGATGGTTCCCTGCCTTCTCCGCGACCAGATCCTGCTGTTCGATATGGACCGTGATTTTGCCCCGGCAGGTTCCATCACATTCCCACAGGGAACCGGGCCAAGACACGGAGTCTTTGACCGGGCTCACAGGCGCTTTTTCCTCGTCAGCGAGCTCTCCAATGAACTATTCCTGTATGAAGCCGGAACTGGACCGCAATTTACATTAAGAAGCGTACAAAAGATTCTTCCGGAGGGCAGAGTCTGGTCTCCGGCCGCTGCCTCAGCAGCTGTCCGGTTATCCCCTGATGAACGCTTTCTCTATCTGTCAACCCGTTTTGCAGATCTCATCACGGTTTACCAGTTAGATGGCTTTCAAGCTGTAAAGATCCAGCAGACGGAAAGCGGCGGCTCCCATCCCAGAGATTTCATACTCACCGGCGACGGCCGATTTCTGCTCGCAGCCAACCGCTATGAAGGCGGACTGGCGAGCTTCCGGATAAATCCCGGCACCGGTATGATTACCGGGCTGTGCTCCAGAATCGCTGCTCCCGAAGCCGTAGCGGTGGTCCTTGACGGGCCCCATACCCTTTGAAAGCAAAAAAGCAAAAAGAACCTCAGAAATGAAGAACCTCATAAAAGAAAGGACGTACCCCTATGAATGAAAATTTAAAGAGAACAACACCGGAACATGAGCTTTTGGATATCGGCCTGATCGGTTTATCCGTCATGGGACGCAGCCTGGCTCTGAACATGGCCGATCACGGCTTCCGGGTGGCCGGTTATAACCGCAGCCCTGAAGTCACCCAGAAGGTCATGGAAGAATACCCGCATCCTAATCTGACACCATTTTTCAGTCTCCCGGAACTGGTATCCGCTCTGCGAAAGCCCAGGAAAATCATGGTAATGATTCAGGCCGGTGCTCCTGTAGACGCTGTGATTGACCAGCTGATCCCACTTTTAGAGGAAGGCGATTTTATCATGGATGGAGGCAACTCCTATTTCGGAGACACGAACCGCCGGGCCGCGCTGCTGAAAGAAAAGGGACTGCACTACCTAGGCGTCGGCATTTCCGGAGGTGAGGAAGGTGCAAGGTTCGGTCCTTCCATCATGCCGGGCGGCTCCCGTGAAGCTTACGAAGCTGTGGGCCAGATCCTTCAAACCATTGCCGCAAAAGCTGACAACACCCCCTGCTGTGCCTATATCGGTCCTGACGGCGCCGGGCATTACGTGAAAATGGTCCATAACGGCATCGAGTACGCCGATATGCAGCTGATCGCAGAATCTTACCTTCTGCTCAAATATGCCGGCGGCTTCACCAACCGGGAACTGGCGGAAATCTACCGTACCTGGAATGAGGGAGAGCTGCACAGCTATCTCATCGGCATTACCGCTGATATCTTCCTCGAAGCCGACGACATGGCTGACGGAGATTTAATCGATCATATTCTCGACAGCGCAGGTCAGAAGGGTACCGGCCGCTGGGCCAGCATCGAGGCTTTAAGACAGGGTGTGGATATCTCCATGATCACCGCCGCCTGCAACGCCCGCATCATGTCAAACCATCTGGAGCGGCGGCAAAAAGCCTCCTCCCTTATCGCAGCCCCTGTCATCACGGCTGCCGGGGATAAGCAGGCTTTCACAGAAATGGTGCGTGAAGCACTTTACATCAGTAAAATCATCGCCTACGCCCAGGGATTCTCCCTGTTGCAGGATGCCTCCCGCCGTTTTGGCTGGGATTTAGACCTCGGCAGCATTGCCTCCATCTTCCGTGCCGGCTGCATCATACAGGCTGAATTTTTAAATGATATCACCAGGGCCTTTTTAAAGGCGCCGGATCTGGAGAGTCTGATCTTTGACGATTTCTTCTTATCCCGCATCAACCGGTATCAGGAGAATTTAAGAAAGACAGCGGGTCTGGCCGTCTCCTCCGGCCTGCCTGTTCCCGCCCTCTTCAATGCCGTATCCTATCTCGACAGCTTCCGCACAAAGACGGCCGGAGCCAACCTGATCCAGGCACAGCGTGACCTTTTCGGGGCACATACCTTTGAACGCACCGACAGGAAAGGTATCTTCCATCATGAATGGAGGGCCGTCCATGAATTATGACGTCTGCATTACCATCTTCGGCGGAACCGGCGACTTGACCTTCCGCAAACTGCTTCCGGCGTTGTATACCATGAGCCGAACGAGAAAACTGCCCGTCCACAGCAAAATTCTTATCATCGGACGCCGCGATTACGATACCGCCGCCTATATTTCCCAGGCCCGGGACTGGATCCGCAAATTCTCCCGCCTCCCCTATTCTGAGGAGCTGCTGGAGGACTTTGCCGCCCATCTGGAGTATTACCGGATGGATTTTTCAGACAGATCCGCCTATGAAGGGCTGGGACAGGCCTATGAGGCCATGCAGGCGGCATCCCACATCTTCTATTTTGCCGTCGCCCCCCGCTTTTTCTCCGTCATCGCGGCAGGCCTTAAAACGATCACCGGGTTAACAGACGGGAAGATCATCATTGAAAAGCCCTTTGGGGAAACGCTGGCCTCAGCGAGAGAGTTAAACCGGCAGCTGGAATCCTGCTTTGGGCCGGACAACATTTACCGCATTGACCACTATCTCGGCAAAGAAATGATAAGAAATATTCAGACAATCCGTTTTTCCAACCCTGTATTTGCAAACGCATGGAATGGGAAAATGATCGAGGCAGTAGAAATCTCCGCACTGGAAGATGTGGGGGTAGAGACCCGGGGCGGTTATTATGACGCCAGCGGCGCGCTCAAAGACATGGTTCAGAATCATCTGTTTCAAATCCTGTCCATTCTGGCAATGGAGCGGCCCGAAGCTTTCACAGGTGAGGAAATGCACGCCCGGCAGCTGGAGGTCTTAAAAGCATTGAGACCGGTATCGCCGGAGGATATCGAACAGTCTCTCGTCCTGGGACAGTACGACGGCTACCGAAAGGAACCTCTGGTCTCACCGGAATCCGTCACGGAAACTTACGCCTGTATGCGGCTCTTTATCGACAATGAGCGCTGGAGCGGGACGCCGTTCTATATCCGCACCGGCAAAAAGACTGGTCTCCGTGAAACCGAGGTGGCGGTTATCTTCCGCCGCCCCGATGCGGAGACAGAGCCCGATATTCTTCTGATCAAGATCCAGCCGACAGAAGGCATCTATCTCCGGTTCAATATCAAACGGCCCGGCGACTCCGAGGAAGTGATTACCGCCAGTATGGACTTTTGCCAGAACTGTATATTAGAAAATCAGGTCAACACACCGGAGGCCTACGAACGGCTTCTCACCGCCTGTATCGAAGGCGAACGCTCCTGGTTCTCCCAATGGGACCAGGTCGAGATCAGCTGGAATTACATCGAACAGCTGAAACAGCTGGCGGCCTCCCGGAACCTGCCGCTTTATCCCTACCTTCCCGGCACCAGGGGCCCCAGAGAGGCGGAAACACTCTTAAATACCTTTGGCCACCACTGGCTGGAATAAGGAGGAACTCTTGATGCCAGATACAAAAGACAAACAGATAAAAGAACAGAAAAAAGCCGCGGCCGTTATGGCCGCGGGTGAACTGCGTGACGGCATGGTCGCAGGCCTGGGAACCGGTACAACCGTATATTATCTGATACAGGAAATCGCCAGGCTGGTAAAAGAAGGACTTACCATTCACGTCCTGCCAACCTCAGAACAAACCCGGAGTCTTGCCAGTCAGCTTAACATCCCTCTGCTCTCAACCGATACCGCCCCGGCCGCTGACTTGGCAATTGACGGTGTAGACGGTGTGGACAGCCATTTCTGGTCCGTGAAAGGAGGCGGCGGCGCACTGTTCCGGGAAAAGCTGATCGCCTCCAACGCCCGGAGGGTGATCTGGATACTGGATGAGAGCAAGCTCTTAAACCATTTAAGTGAGGTTCCGCTCCCCATAGAGGTCGTCCCCTTTGGCTTTTCTTATGTCATGAAGGAAGTCGCCGCTCTGGGTTTCCGGCCCAGACTGCGCTTAAACGACGGTATGCCCTTTCTGACTGATAACGGAAACTATATTTTGGACCTGGCCGGTGATTCGTCCATGGATTACAGGGAAAAATCGGCATTGCTGAAGTCCTTAACCGGCGTTGTCGAAACCGGACTGTTCCCGGATTTCTGCGAAAAGCTGATAATCGGCGGAGCGGACGGGGTCAGAGTCCTGGAAAACAGGTGAAGAGGCTGACAGCAGTGCTCCATGTTACATGGGGTTCTGTCTGCATAAACTTTCTGTACAAAAAGAAAAAAGGTCTGAAAAACTCAGACCTTTACCGTGGAGCATATGGGATTCGAACCCACGACCTTTCACATGCGAAGCGAACGCGCTCCCAGCTGCGCTAATGCCCCTTACCTTGCACAGTATAGCACGATTATCCAAAATTTGCAATCCTGTTTCTGTACGATTTTATATTCATTCATAACAAAGAGCCGCCGTATTGAAAATCAGATATCTCTTTTCAACACAGCGCTCCTCCCTTTTTCCCTTACTGCTTTTTTTAATCACTCATCCAACCTTCAGCTTGAATTTCTTCGCATCTTTTTCGGAATCCACTTTCTCAATCATCGCTCCCAGCCCCTGAAGCTTCTCTTCAAAACACTCATAACCACGCTGAATATATCCGATCTCTTCCACGATCGTATATCCCTCTGCCGCCAGCCCCGCAATCACGAGAGCGGCTCCGGCGCGCAGGTCAGGCGCGTTTACAGATGCACCGGTAAGCTTCTTTACGCCGTCGATCACGGCCACATTGCCTTCTACTTTGACGTTGCCGCCCATACGGGACAGCTCGTCTACATAGCGGAAACGATTTTCAAAGATACTTTCGGTTACGACACTGGCTCCCTCTGCAAGAGCGAGGGTCACCGTCATCTGCGGCTGCATATCGGTCGGAAATCCCGGATATGGCAGTGTCTTGATATCGGTATGTCTCTGAAGCGTCTTTCCTACCACACGAACCGCGTCGTCGAATTCTACCACTTCACAGCCCATCTCAAGAAGCTTGGCGGAAATAGCCTCCAAATGCTTCGGTATTACATTCTTTACTGTAACGTCGCCGCGGGTAATCGCCGCCGCGCACATAAAAGTCCCCGCCTCAATCTGATCCGGAATAATGGAATATTCCGTGCCGTGAAGCTTTCTGACACCTTTAATGCGAATCGTATCCGTACCGGCTCCCTTGATGTTGGCGCCCATGCTGTTTAAGAAGTTCGCTACATCGACGACATGAGGCTCCTTGGCCACATTTTCTAAAATGGTCTGTCCTTCCGCCAGCGTTGCCGCCATCATAATATTAATCGTCGCACCAACTGAGACCACATCCAGATAAATATGGCTGGCAACCAGATCGATGGCATGGGCAATCACTGCGCCGCGCTCAATCTTCACTTCCGCGCCCAACGCACGAAAGCCCTTTAAATGCTGGTCAATCGGTCTGCTGCCGATATTGCAGCCGCCCGGAAGCGGTACCTGGGCGCTCTTATATTTTCCCAGCATTGCCCCGATAAAATAATAAGAGGCTCTGATCTTACGGATATATTCGTCATCCACGGAAACTTCGTGGATATACTTCCCATTAATACGAACGGTATGTCTGTCAATACGCTCAACATCAGCTCCGATTTCCTCGATGGCTTCCAGTAATACATTGATATCCCTGACATCAGGAAGATTCTCTATCACTACGTCTTCGTCTGTCATGATGGAAGCAGCAAGAATACCCAGGGCGGCATTCTTGGCTCCGCCGATGGTTACTTCTCCGGCCAGCGGATTGCCGCCTTTCATAATATATTGTTCCATTCCACACCTCTGATTATGATCTAATCTATTACAAAATTATTAAGTTTTTCTTTTGCGTCTTTAATGATTATAACATATCCTGCGGATTTGTAAAGAGAACGCACTTTCTTATTCCGTAAATACGCCGCAGACGAAGTCATTTCCGACACTGGAAAAATACTGAGAGGCGTCGTTTAAGCCCATTTTACGGGCTTCTTTTGTCTCCGGATTAAAAATGGTTACATTGTACTGATCGTATCCGGCAATCAGCTCGTAACCGCCGTTTTCCGTATACACAGCCACGGGACAGCCCTTGCTGATAAAGTACAGAACCTGATTTAAAATACATCCGCGGGCATCCAGCATCAAAATTCCATCATCGTAGTTCTTACTTCCGCTGAATTCTTCCATATGCCGGATTAAAAGTGCCCCCTTGTTCTCCGGATCCTTGATATTGCGGGCAGGCAGACGGTTGACACGGTTCCATACGATCTCCTGGTTCTCATCCGTCACCACTCCCATCTTGTCGTATGCCAGATTCAGCGCTTCCGTAAAGCTTCTGCTGCTTCCCAGATAATGGCCGCCGCCATAGGCGTAAAACAGATTTTCCGTGATTCCGGTGGCAGACTTTAACTCCACCACCTCGGAGGACTCATACGCCATCTTCTTGGGCACGGAAACTTTCACATCGTGAGAAGCGGCCTCCTTATCGAGCTGAACAAAATACAGCTTTCTTCGGTCTTCGGAGGCATACCAGCCGATTCCCTTTAAAGGATCTTCCTTCAGCGCTTCATTGCAGACAATAATATCATCTTTTAACTCCGTATAAGTCTGATCCCCGGTTCTGGCAATCTTCGTCAGACGGATCCGGTTCTCCTCCACTTCCACATCGGCAATATAGGTGTCGGGATATTCGTACCGGTTGACGATTGCGCCCGTATCGTCCATGATCTCCAGACGGTACATGGGGGCATCCTTCACCCGTCCGTTTTCAATCCACATGTCGCCTTCTCTCGCCAGACCGTAGATAAAATCATCTCCTACGAAGCCCAGAGGCCGGCAGAGACTGCCGTCTTCCCCGGTAATCTCCTTCTTGCTTCCCGTGTCTAAGTCCATCAGATGAATCACCCGGGAACCGTAGGGATCATTTCCCTCCTGCCATGCAAAACGCCGTTCGCTTCTGCTTACCGCGAAACTCCCCTCTGTAAGGGAATCTGCCAGAACCATGTACTCGTTGCTGTTTAAATCGATACCGTATACGGCGTGATCCGCCATCATATACAGCATCCCATTGCTCCCCAGATGAGCCAGCTTATCAATATCGCCTTTCAGCATCTCGAACGACTGCGTTACCGGTGTAAAGAATTTCTCGTTGATGGCGTTCTCATCACTGGTGTACTGGTACATGGCAATTCCCATGGCCCCCTCGTGTATGCCGCGGTTCATATAACCGTATACGATAAAATTCACGTCACCGTTATCTCCGATGGACAGAATCCTGATATCATGCTGGTCATAATTGTTCCGGATCTCATCTTCATCGCCGCTGCGGAAGGAAAAGATCTTGACTGCCTTTTCGGAAGACTGGTCATAAGACCACAAATCTCGATTGACCACATACGCAATGTGGCGGCCATCCGGGCTTGCTTTCGTTCTTACCTCGTTATCATTCATAATCCCGAGCATAATGCGCTTTCCGGAAAACAGATCGCGCTGGCCGGAAAAGATCTGGTTGGTACTGCGCTCAAAATCCATCAGATAAATGCGCTTGCTGTCCCATTTCATGGTGAAATCGTCTTCCACCTCGTAGAGTTCATTCATGCCGTTGTCCGCAGTTCGCGTTATCTGATAATCCAGGCGGACATTACACATGATTCCGTCCAGATCCTTCAGCGTTACACGGATATCACCCACAGGCTTTACATCTAAACCGGCCCACGTAAGCTGGGAAAAACTGGACCGTATGGTCACGTGTCCCAGGGAGCTGTTGTCCTCGGATGCATTCGTCTCCAGATAGGTCGTCAGTTCTCTCGCCTGGTCATAGTCAAAGGTTTTCGTGGTGAAATTCACGGCAAAATCAATCATCTCTTTAGCATTTTCATTATCCGTCCACAGAATCCGGGTATAATAACGTACCTCTCCCCGCTCCGCCGTATCCAGAGAGAGAATCAGTAAATACTCCCTGTCCTTGGACAGGAGATTCTGTATCGGCAGAACAGCAGTCGTATTCCCATCCGCCGTATCCCATTCCGTCAGACTCGTGCGCTCCACGAGACGCTCCAGGTTTAAGCTTCTCACCTCGTAGCTGATCCCGCGTATACTGCCGTCATAATCCGCGATCCGTATATTCAGCGCGCGGTCAGGCGGGAGAACGGTAAGCGAATCTCTCGCCGCCGCCTGCTTCATATCCTGCGTATAACCGTGCAGAAAATTAACGTCTCTCCCGTACATGGTGGCTGAGACCACCGGAAGAGCCGCTTCATCCATGGCAGTATACACAATGGAATCCGGTTTTTCCGTTCGTTTCTGGTTCCATACAAAGTAGATTGCAATGGCCGCAATAAATATAATAAATAGTATTCCTATCTTTTTTCCTAATCGTTTCATGTCAGACTTCCTCTATTTTCCCTATGTTTCCCTTTTATTCTATACAATATCCAACAAAACTACAACTTAAAAGTTTATTAATCTGCGGCCCGGAAGGGGGATAAAGCTGACATTTTCCGGCAGCATCACGTTTTTCGTTCTTCTGGGACAGGTACGAAAAATTCACCGTAATCCACCCCGAAAATCCGTTTTAATGCCATCATTTCCGTAGCCCTGATGTTTGCCAGCCCGACCTCAATTTTTGCATAATTCCCCCTTGTTATGTTGCATTCCATCAACTGCATTTTCGCCACCGTCTGTTCCTGCGTGAGACCCGTCCGTTTCCTTAATCTTCTGATATTGTAGCCAATTACCATATCCTGCTTAATCTTCTGCTCCATCCTGTTTTGCTCCTTATAACGAACATTTTCAATTGATTCTATCTTATCCAGGTTCTATAATTGCTCTATATACGGAGCATTATTCATTTACTATTTTAATCCAGTCATATTTTGTCCGTTTATGTAATATATTAGTGATATAGAAAGGATTGATACAGCATGATAAGAAAAAAAACGGGAGAACTCACACCAAAAGAGGAGAGGGAGCTGATGCAGGAATTTGATCGCGTGGACGGGTACTGTGACACCGCAATACCGCCTGCTCCCAAAGGTGAATTCGAAAAAATAATTGCGGAGATGAAAAAAAGAAACATCGTACCACAAATCAGGGAAGAATTAAGAAAAAGATTTGGCAGATCATAAAAATTGTCATTAACTGCTGTTTTATACATAAAACATTTCACATCACATGATCCGTATTGTATACGATCGCTTGAATGCCTGCAGCTGACACATCTGCTTCCGGTTTCAGAGGGCAGTCGACACCCACGGCTTTTTACGGCGCATGTGTTTTTTTGCTGCTCTTTACTACGGAAAAGAGTTATATCAAATTTTTAAGTTTCTAATGTTTTATTTTATCAGTTTTATGTAAAACTGTATATTTTATTTGGAAAAATTTGGTGCTTCCAACATGGCTGTATATGAGCACACAGTCGTCACAAGATACCATATCTTCTGAAACCCGGTAAGAAACCGGCTCCCGTTCTATCCGCCTCCGCGCAATTTGATTCTCACATCATATGAACTTGACTTCCCCAATGCCGTTTTGATGGCATAAATGGACAAACAGACGTGAAATATGGCCTGGGATATCCTGTAATGAAAAGGAAATCCCAGGCCATATATATACGGCTTTTTTCTTTAATGCCTAATCTGTTATCTGCAGGCTGCCATCTCCGGATATTCTATTATAATGCCATTTTAAAGGATATCTAGAAACAGATGCCTGAACGGCACCGTCTGCGATGCATCTCATTTAAAAGCAGAATCTTAACAATATCATTCAGCCAGTTATTTCCCGGATTCTGAGGCGGGCGAGGCGGCTGCGGCTGTGGACGAGGCGGTGGTCCCCATGGCGGCGGCCCCCACGGTGGCTGCGGTGGGCGTGGGGGCTGCGGGGGACGCGGTGGTTCCGGGCGCGGGGGCTGCGGCGGGCGCGGTGGCTGCGGTGGATGCGGTGGTTGCGGCGGGCGCGGCGGCTGCGGCGGACGTGGTGGTTCCGGGCGCGGCGGCTGCGGTGGGCGCGGGGGCTGCGGCGGACGTGGTGGTTCCGGGCGCGGCGGCTGCGGTGGACGCGGCGGCTGCGGCGGGCGTGGTGGTTCCGGGCGCGGCGGCTGCGGCGGACGTGGCGGTTGCGGACGTGGCGGCGGCCCCCACGGCGGCGGACCTTGAGGCGGCCGCTGGCCTGGCGGCGGGCCCCATGCGGGCGGGTTCTGCGACACCACCTGCTGCATTCTCCAATCTGCATCCTGCGTATTGACGCTGTTTACCTCGTACACCTCTACTTCTTCCACCTCTTCTACAGTTTCCGCAGTTTCTTCTCCTGTCTGTTCCGGCGTATTCTGCAGTCCAAGCTCCGACCCGTTCACCACTCCATCTTCCAGAATCTGCCGGCTTACGGAATCGCACACCTGATTCACCATAATGCGGTCCGGAAATTCATCATACATCGGACTGTTTTTATAATCCAGACGATCGCAGGCTGCCATCACATATTCCTGAATCCGCTTCATATGTCCCGGATACATTCCCTGCAGATACTCTAAATCCTGTACCATATGTTCCCTCTGCATCTTCGGCAGATCCTCCACAGTACTTCTGTCTCCATACAACATATACGGTTCCAGAACCTGGAAGCTGTTTCCATAAGTATGCTCTAAATTATCCTGCACAGCGGTTATCACTCCCTGCTTCTTTCTATACATAATCATCTTATGCACGTTTCAGCGGGATGTGATGAGAAACAGGACTTTTTCCCTTTATTTTATCTGTCTTCCAGTATTTTCATGCGGCCCCTGAAGTCATTCAACCGGAACCAGAGGTACCGTCCATTTAAGCAGCCCCTCCTCTGTCCACTATATAATATCCGTATGCCTGCCGCGCGGATATCCGAAAAAGGGTAGATTTTATTACATTTTTATCCTATAATGAATTTTTGTAATATTTTTTCATCATAATAAAATTTTTACGTGTAATTCCCGTATACGGACATCCTTTACCGTGGATTACCCCAGTAAACAGCCTCTTATTATAATTCCGGGAATGGCGAAGGCCTTATCTGGAAATAATAGGGGATAGAAAAACATTGAAAGATAAAGTGAGGCAATATATGGAACTGCAATTTAAAGATTTAGACTCTGACGCACTGAAAACACTGGCACCCCATTTTACATTCAGAGAAAACAAAACCTGTGACAGCGTCTTCTTAGGCCTCTTCCTCTGGAAGGATTACTATCAGGTGCGCTATGCGATCGGCGCTGAAAACAACATATTCCTTCGTATCACTGCCGACGGAAAGGAGTACGCAGCTCTTCCCATCTGCCAGGCGGCTGATCTGCCCCACTCCTTTGACGTGCTGAAGGATTATTTTAACCGAATCCTGGGATTAAAGCTGAATATATTTCTGGCAGATGAAGCCGCAGTCCGCCTCTTAAATCTGCCGCAGGATGAATTTGAGATCGAAGAACTGGAGGATGCCCGGGACTACTTATACTCCGGAGACGCCCTTCGCTCTCTGGCCGGCAGAAAGCTGCATAAGAAGAAAAACCTGGTCAACTCCTTCGTAAAGAGCTGGGAAGGCCGTTTCGAATACCGCAGACTGTCCTGTGCGGACGGTCCGGAAATCAAGAGTTTCCTCGCACGCTGGGGCCTCGCCAGAGAAGAGCGTATGGAAGGCCAGCTGGAGCATGAAATTCTGGGAATTCACGAGATTCTGCGCTGCTGCTCCCTCCTCGACATTACCATGGCAGGTATTTATATCGATGGCAACCTGGAAGCATTTACGATTGGCAGCTACAACCCTCTGGAGCAGATGGCCGTCATACACATTGAAAAAGCCAATCCTGAGATAAAAGGGCTGTATCAGTTCATCAACCAGCAGTTTCTCATTCACGAATTTCCTGACGCGGTCCTTGTAAACCGCGAGGATGACTTAGGTGACCCCGGTCTCAGACAGGCCAAGCTGTCCTACTGCCCCATAGATTTTGCGCGTAAATACAGAATCCGCCAGCGGTAACATGATTTCCGCCGGCGGATTTCCCCGCTGTCACGATCAGGACCGCTGCGCCAACTGCCTGATTTTTTTTGTATAATCAGCCAGAAGCTCCTGATACTCCTTATAATAGCTGCAGTTCTCAAACAGGAATGACTCCGGCATGCGGCTGACTCTCTCCCAGCCCCAGGCGCGCAGCTGCGGTTTCAAAATCTGTTCCTTTTGAAGCGTATACAGAAGCGCCCTCTGGCGGAACTGGAGCCTGTATTTCAGTTCCTCTTCCACCTCTCCCGGAAAGAGGCCGCACATGGTTTCCACCAGAGACCTTCCCATCGCCATCTCTCCGTAATGAGTCCATTTTGTACGGATTTCCTTCGCAAATCTCATCCATTCAGAATCATCCTTCGGATATACCAGCCCCATAAACTGTGCATCCTTATAGCACCACAGGGTCCATGATACACCGTATTTACAGAATAAATCCAGCGTATCCTCCACCATCTCCATCACATGCCCCAGGCTGTGTCCCGCAATATCATATCCGGCCTCGCCGCAGAGCAGGGGGCGGTTAAAAGGCAGAAGACTCTCAAGCATTGTCCGGAAGCGCTGTTCAAATACCTGCCTTCTCTCCCCGCGCGGATAATCCGGATCGCATAAATCAGCTTCCCACACCGTTGGATAGAAGTGGAAAGTTAAGGCGGTCTGCGCATCTCTGATCTCCTTCAAGCAGGAGAAATCCATGGCAAAGGAATCCCCCTCCAAAAAAATAATATGGTTCTGATCCACCTCACGGACAGCGGCCGTCACCCGCTCATAAAACCGCTGGAGTTTCCCTTCTGCCGCCGGCATGAGAAATGGCTCATTTAAGACATCATATCCCAGCAGATACGGTTCATCTTTGTAGCGGGCAGCAATTTCCCTCCACAGGGAAATTATCTGCTGCTGAAACACATCGTAATGCCAGAATGCAGGCGTCCCCGTCTGATTATCGGAATGCCAGTCCGGATTCTGACCTCCCGGAACGCTGTGCAGATCCGGAAGAAGATAAATTTCATACTTCCTGCAGAGATCAAGCAGCCGGTCAAAATACCGAAACCCCTCTTCTTTTTGAAGTTCCGGATTCTGATCGTCCAGAAACAGGCGATAATTAAACGGCACACGGATTAAATTGATTCCGGTATCCTTTAAAAGCTTAAAATCCCCCTCTGAGCAGAAGGAACAGACAAAGTCATCAAAAAATACGGCCGATTTTTCCGGACCGAACACCTCCGTAAACGCTTCCTTCATCTGCTTTTCCGGCGTCGGAATTCCGAGCATAAAATGTTCCAGATTCAGCCAGCTCCCGATCCCCAGGCCGGCAAACCGGATGCTCTGCCCCTGATAAATAAATTCATTTCCCTTTACTCTTACAAACTCCATGGTTCCTCCTCGATTTTCCTCACTTATTTCCTGTCTACAGCTAAATTCCAGCTTCTCCATTCCGTTCAGCAGCCGGCGGTGTCTCAGCGCTGCCGGTCTTCCCCTTTTCTGACAGTCCACAGTCCAAGACGCTCATACTGCTCTGCCGGCGCCTGAGCCTCCCTCATTCCTGCAATCAGCTTCCGGCACATGGCCGTCTCCACAGCTTCGTCCGTCATGGGATGCTCCTGGGCATAGTCCCGTTCCAGGTCGTAGAGACAGGAGTCCTCTATGAAGCGTAAATCTCCCATGCAGTCTGTTTCGTTATGAACCGGGATACGGTAAACCGGATAATTGGTATGGGGGAGAAAACGCCCCATTTCCATCTCATCGGCATACTCTTCCCCCAAAAAACGCCCCAGCGTCGTCGGAACTGCACAATACTGGTAACACGGCCGGTTGTCCAGTGACGCAGGCGCCCGGAAATACGTATAACGGCCGTCGTATACATTGACAGCCCGGCCGAACCAGCCATAGATGACGGCATCTCTGGAAGGAGAGCGGCGGAGAATCATTTCCGATAAATCTCTCCCCTTTACACTGACCGGAACCGGAATTCCGTGGTGCTTCAGTATGGTAGGCATCAGATCAATATTCTGTGTCAGTTGTTTCCGCTGTTCTCCGGCACATTCTCCATTTGGCATTTTCACGAAGAGAGGGATATGGGCCATCTCATTATACGCATGCATATAATTCTTACCGGTAAATCCGTGTTCCCCCAGCATATGGCCGTGATCCGTAGTCAGGATCACCAGTGTCCCATCATACAGCCCGTTCTCCTTCAGAGCGTCGAGAAAATGCCCCAGCCACCGATCCGCCATGGTCATAGTGGCCAGATAACAGTTCCGAAGATGTAATACGGCAGCCTCCGGCTCCGTGACAGGCGCGTATCCCGGCCAGTTAAACTCCTTTCCGCTGTAATGATCCCCGTACAGTTCATGGTAGGAAACCGGTGCATCAAACGGTTCGTGAGGATCGAAGGCCTCAACCATCAGAAAAAAGTTGTCCGCCCCCCGGTTCTCCCTGGCCCAGCGGCAGGCCGAAAGAAAGGTGGCCGGGGTCGGATACGTCTTCTCTTCCCGGGCATACTCCTGCCGGTTTAAAAGATGCTGAACCGATTTGCGTCCATACGAATCCGGCTCTTTAAAAGGAGGGGACACCCTCGATATCCAGGGATCATTTTCCTGTCCCCGGTGGTAGTCCCAGGTATCAAACAGAGAACAGTAGTTTTCCCCTCCCAGTTCAAAGTAATGGGCATGATCCGTTGTAATGTGGGTATACACTCCATGGCTCCGAAGTTCCCCCTGAAGCGTCCGGTCATACGGTTCCATCCCTCCCCAGCCCCGCTCCAGAAAATTCATACGGCCGGTAAATATATCCCGCCTGGCAGGCATACAGGGAGCGGATGCAATGAAATGATTGTCAAACCGGACCGCCTCCTCTGCAAATGCGTCCATATTCGGTGTGATTCCCTTTGCATTTTCATGATAGGATTTTAAAAATCTCCTGTTTAAAGTATCCATCAGGATCAATACGGTTCTCATACCTCTCCGGCACCTCCTGTTTCTCAATTCTGACTTCCCGCTGCTTCCGGAAATTATCTCCGGTGATTCTTACTTTTCCAGCCGAAACGACGCTGCATTCTCCGTTTTGCTGTCCGTTCCAATAAAGACATAAAACGTTCCCGCCTCGCTGTCCCAGTTTCCCGGTCCCTGATAGAATCTCAACTGTTCTTCGCTGATGGAAAAAACAACTTCTGCCTCCTCCCCCGGCTTCAGCGTGATGTGCTTCCAGCCCTTCAGCTGCTTTACCGGCCTCGCTGTGCTGCCGGTCACATCCCGGAGGTAGAGCTGAACGGTCTCGGTTCCTTCCCGCCGTCCTGTATTTTTCAGAGTCACGGAGGCTTCCATCGTTTCCCCCGGCGACAGTACCGTTTTGCTCAGCCGGACCCCGGAAAGCTCCATCTCTGTATAGGTCAGTCCGTATCCAAAGGAAAACAGCGGATCGGCCGGGATATCCTGGTATCTGGAAACGTACCGTTCCGGCTTTCCCTCCCGGTAAGGACGCCCCGTCATCAGGCTGTCATAATGAACCGGTATCTGTCCCACACAGTATGGCATGCTCATGGGAAGCCTGCCGGAAGGTGCCCTCTTTCCCGTCAGGACATCCACAATCGCCGGACCGCCTTCCATACCCGGCAGCCACACAAAAAGCACAGCTTTGGCATGCCCCGAGAGAAACCGGAGATCCAGGGGCCTGCCGCTGAATACCACAGCCACCACATTGGAATTCACTTCGCAGACCGCGCGGAACAGATCCTGTTGAATCTCCGGAATCTCAAGAAACGCCCGGCTCGCGGCTTCCCCCGACTGAAAGCAGTGTTCACCAAGAGGCATAACCACCACGTCGGCCTCCCCGGCGGCTTTTAATGCCTCCTCTTTCCAGCAGGCCAGTTCTTCCCCGGATGCGCTGCAGGGCCTGTACCTGTCAAATCCTTCCAGAACTGTCCCCGGAGCCAGCAGAGGACAGCCGGTGTGGTACGTAACCGGCCATCCAGCCAGTGCCTCTTCCGCCGCCATCCGTATGGTCTTTACCATCTCTGTCCCGGCTCCTCCCGTAAAAGACCAGCTTCCCATTATTTCCTGCGATTCGGTATACGGACCGATAAATGCTGTCTTCCGTTCCGGGGAAAGCGGCAGTACGCCGTCCTCATTTTTCAGCAATACGAAGGATTTTACCGCCGCTTCATACGCCAGCTTTCGATGGTCCTCACAGAGATACGTACCGGACTCCTTTGCCTCGTCCGCACCGTGAAACGGATCTTCAAACAGCCCCAGCCAGTTTTTAAGCTCCAGCACTCTCAGGACGCTTTCATCGAGAAGCGCCTCGTCCAGTCTTCCGCTCCTCACCAGCCCGGCCAGACACTCCGGATATACCCCCGACATCATATCGATATCGACGCCCGCTTCCAGCGCACGGACGGCGGCATCAGCCCTGTCCTCAGAAACCCCGTGGACAACCGTCTCACCAATTGCCGAGTAATCCGATATCAGCACACCGTCAAATTCCATTTCTCCGCGCAGAATACCGCGAAGCAGACTCCGGTTTACTGTTGCAGGAATGCCCTTCACTGTTTGAAATGCGGTCATCACCATTCTGCTTCCGGCTTTTACGGCACTCTCATAAGCCGGCAGATAAAACTCTCGAAACGTTTCGTCAGAGAGTTCCATTGTCTGGTACTCCCGCCCGCCTTCCGGCGCGCCGTAACCCGCAAAATGCTTGACGCAGGCTGCCAGAGAGTCCATGCCGCCCTGCTGCCTTTGATAGCCTTCCACCAGAGCCTTTGCATACAGGCTGTTTAAGTACCCATCCTCTCCCGTGGATTCCATCACACGCCCCCATCTGGGATCGCGCACCAGATCCACCATGGGAGAAAACGTCACATGAAGTCCCCCGGCCGCCCCCTCTTTCGCTGCCATAGCCGCACAGTCGCCGGCCAATTCCGGATCGAACATGGCTCCCAATGCCAGCGGGATCGGATAGATGGTCTTAAATCCATTGATAATGTCCAGCATAAAAAGCAGCGGGATATGGTGGGGCTGGCGTTCCATATACGCTTTTTGAATCTTTTTTATACTGGCAGCACCATAGACTCCCAGCACAGAACCGGCCAGATGGCCGTAATTCTTCCTGATTTTGGCGGTCTCCTCCGCCTCCGGCCCCGTCTGCTCCAACTCTTTTGTGCCGTCAAACCAGTCGCCTGTTACCTGAAAAAGCTGCCCTGCTTTCTCCTCCAGGCTCATATCGTTTAACAAATCAATCAGCTGCTTCTGCTCCATTTCTCTGCCCTCGCCTGTACTATCATTCTGCCGCTTTCACCAGCATAACCCCCGCCGCATCAATTGCAAACGCCTCTCCCCCGTGAATCTCCCTCCCGCTCAGCAAATCCGTTCCGCCGGCGGAGACCGCCAGTTCCTGTCTCTTCCCGGAATGATTCAGCAGAAAAAGGTATTCCACACCGTCTTTTTCCCGCACGGTTATCTCGATTCCCTTTTCGGATAAAGCGGCCGCCGTCTCCACCGTATCATGGGAGGCCGTCCGCAGCCCCTTTTCCTTACATCTGTCAGCAAAAAACCGGAGATAGAAGTCCTCTCCTGACCGTGTTCCAACGTAATAGGCCAGTCCGCCTCCATACTGGTTCCTGGTAATAATGGGCGTGCCTGCATAAAAATCCTCACGGTAACGGGCAAGCACCTCCGCCCCCTCCGTGTGCATAATATCGCACAGCAGTCCCGCCGGATAGAGTTCCCCTTCATAGCAAAAGGAATTCTGCTCCGTCTCCGGCAGGGAATCGGTCTCTTCCACCCAGATTCCGCAGAGTTCCCTGAGTTTTCCCGGATAACCGCCCAGAGTAATCCGGTCATTCTCGTCCACGTATCCGCTTAAATACGAAAAAACCGCAGTTCCCCCAGTCCTCACGAACTCTTCCAGTCTCTCGGAAACGCCGTTTTTCACCATATACAGAAGCGGCGCGGCAATCAGTTCATATCCACAAAAATCGTCCTCCATTCCGATTATATCCACCGGAATGTGAAGTTTTGACAGAGCCCGGTAGTAATTCTGAAACTCATCCAGATAGTTAAGCCTCACGCTGGGCCCCGCCGAGCACTCCAGCGCCCACCACGTATCCCAGTCAAAGATCAGCGCGGCCTTTGCCGGAACACGGGCCCCAACCACCGCTTTGCCCAGTGCCTTCAGTTCCATTCCAAGGGCCTGGCATTCCCGAAACACACGGGTATTTCCATGGCCTGCATGGTCGATGACAGCCCCGTGAAACTTTTCACAGCCCGCTCTGGAGCGCCTCATCTGGAAAAACATCACAGTATCCGCCCCATGGGCCACGGCCTGATAGCTGAGAAGCCGCATAACGCCGGGGCGTTTCAGGCGGTTGTCGTTTAGCCAGTTGCAGGTGCTGGGCGTCTGCTCCATCAACAGGAAGGGCTGGCCATTTTTAAGCCCGCGCATCAGGTCATGATTCATCGCGGCAGCGGCAGAATCAGCTCCCTCGGCCGGATAGTTGTCCCAGGAAATAACCTCCAGGCTGGCCGCCCACTTTTTATAATCAAGCGGCTTATACGCCCCCATAAAGTTGGTAGTGATTAAGGCGTCCGGAATCTGTGCCCGGATCGCTTCCGCCTCCGCCTGGTAATTGGCCAGCATGCTGTCCGAATTAAACCGTTTATAGTCCAGTGTTATGGCCTGATACATGCTTCTGGCTTCCTCAAAATGTTCACTCACCATACTGGGGGCCACAATCTCGTCCCAGTCATAGAAGGTATGGCCCCAGAATCTCGTATTCCACAGCCGGTTTAAATTATCAATGGTTCCGTAACGCTTCTTCAGCCAGACACGGAACGCCTTCTCACAGTTTTCACAGTAACATGCGCCTTCATATTCATTGCTTACATGCCAGAGCACGATATTCTTCTGTTCCCGGAAATGCTCCGCCAGCTTCCCGGCCAGCCGCTTCGCATACTTCTTAAATACAGGGCTGTTGGGACATGAATTGTGGCGTCCTCCGTATTTCCGCCTGCGGCCTTCAAAATCCGTTCTCAGGACCTCGGGATACCGTTTGGCCATCCACGCCGGGTGGGCTCCGGTAGAGGTGGCCATGCAGATGGCCATCCCCTGTTCCGTCACCCGTTTCACCGCCGCGTCCAGTTCCGCAAAGTCATACGTCTCCTCCGACGGCTGGAGTGACGCCCAATTAAAGACATTCAGCGTCACCACATCGATTCCGGCCTGCGTCAGGAGTTCCATATCCTGTTCCCATATATCCGGCGTCCACTGCTCCGGATTGTAATCTCCTCCATATAAAATCTTCGATACCCTGTCTGAAAATGCCATACGTTTTACCCCTTCAAACCAGAAAATGCAATTCCTTCCACCAGATACTTCTGCCCCACAATGAAAATCAGAAGCATCGGGATCAGGGCGCACACGGTGCCTGCCATAATCAGGCCGTACTCCGAGCCGTACTGGGTACGGAAGGAGGCCAGGCCAATCTGAATCGTCCTCAGCTTATCAGAGGTTAAGTAAATCATAGGAGCCATATAGTCGTTCCACATAAAGTTAAATGTAAACACCACCAGCGTCGCCAGCCCCGGTTTGCACATGGGGAATACGATCTGAGAATAGATTTTCAGTTCTCCAGCCCCGTCGATTCTGGCCGCCTCGGACAGCTCCTCCGGAATCCCCATCATAAACTGGCGGAGTAAAAATACACCGAATGCGCTGAATATATTGATCAGGATCAGGGACCAGTGTGAGTCATTGAGCCCCAGTGTCTTAATGATTAAGAACTGGGGAATCATGATCGCATGCCACGGGACCATCAGCGTTGCTAAATAGCACAGGAATATCTTATCCCTTCCCGGATACTGCATTTTGCTGAAGGAATATGCCGCCAGGGAACAGGTAATCACCTGACCGATGGTAACAATTACCGCCAGTTTTAATGTATTTAAATAATATGTAATAAATGGGATACGTTCACATACCTCTACATAATTGGACCACCGGAATACCTCTGGAATCCATTGAATCGGATAGGCGAAGATTTCATTATTATTTTTAAAGGAAGACGAGAGGGTCCAGACAAACGGAATAATCATGCAGATTCCCAAAAGCAGCATAACGATAAACAGAATGCCGTTCGATACCTTCGTCTTTGTTTTATACGATTTTGTCATCATTTTTTCTACCTCCCCGGTTTACATGTAATTAACCCATTTTTTCTGTCCTCGGAACTGAATCAGGGTTATAACCATGATGATGATGAACAGGAAATATGCCATTGCCGACGCGTATCCGAACTGAAGCTTCTGGAAGCCCTCCTGATAGATGCGGTATACCAGCACATTGGTGGAACGCCCCGGTCCTCCCTGGGTCATGATGTTGACCAGATCAAACACCTGGAAGGAATTGATAATACTTAAAATCGTGACCATAAACATGGTCGGAGACAGCATGGGGAGCGTGATCTTAAAGAATTTTTCCACGCTGTTTGCACCGTCAATGGAAGCCGCCTCGTAGAGCTGGGACGGTATGGACTGCAGCCCGGCCAGAATGATAATCATATAGTACCCGGCCTGTTTCCAGATGGCGACCACCATGACAGAGCCCAGGGCCGTCTTCGTCGAGGACAGCCACTGCGGCGGATTTGCGATGCCGAGCGCCATCAGAACCTGATTTAAAGGGCCCTGGGTTGGATTAAAGATCATGGCCCACACAATACCTACCGCAACCATGGAACTGATATTCGGCAGGAAAAACATGGTTTTAAAAAGGCCGCTGCCCTTAATCCCCTTATTAACCCCTACAGCCAGGAGCAGCGCAAACACGATGGTTCCGGGCACCGTCACCAGGGTGTAGAGTAAATTGTTCTTCATGGAAACCGTAAAGTATTCGTCATGGAACATATTTATATAGTTCTTCAGCCCCACGAAATTAAACTGGCTGAATCCGTTGTAATCCGTAAAGGATATCACCAGTCCCATAATGATGGGAAGTGCCATAAAAACGAAAAAACCGATGAAATTCGGAAGGATGAAGAGGTATCCTTTTATGTATTTCCTGATTTTATTATTCTTTTCCATATCCATATCCTCTCTCTGCCGGTTAAGCGGTGATAACCACCCCCGCATGCTCTTACACCCGGCCGCCGTGATAATCAGATGGGGAAACAATCAGACTGTCGATTGCTTCCCCATGCCGAATCCGCCGAATGATACCGGACAGATTATTTACTCATGATATCCTGTCTCTGCTGTTCAAATTTATCCATGGTCTCTTCCAGAGTTTTTTCTCCGTACAGGTACAATTCCGCATTCTCTGCAAATGCAACCTTCAGATCATTGTACTTCTCATAAGAAGGCGCCTCCGGAATCTTCTTGGAGTTAAAGGCAACAGAAGAGACACTTTCCTTGCCGACTACCTCGTCAAACGCCTCTTTGGCCGCGTCACCGCCGTACGCCGGAAGCATGCCGTATTTCGGAAGGACCTCGGAACCGCCCTCACCGCATAAATACTTCAGGAAGTCATAGCTTTCCTGCGGATATTTGGCATCCTTTGGAATCGCCGCGAACTGGAACGCCCCCCAGGTTGCGCCGGGATCCGCGCCCTCCGGAATTGGAAGAGGAGCCACTTCCCAGTTGACATCCGTCTTGCCGTCTTTTTCATCCGTCATCAGCATGTTAATCAGCCACTCACCATTAGGGAGCATGGCTACCCTTCCGTTTTCAAAGTCAGATAAATACTGGCTGTCGTTGGCCTTTACCTCCGCTAACGGCACATGAGACTTGTCCTCTAAGAAGAATCTGCCTAATGTGGCCAGCCCGTCTTTTACAGCCGTGATATCGTCGTCATTTAGGTAAACCCCTTTCTGTGTTCCAATACACTGGTAGATGTTCCAGTCTACCCAGCAGCCGCCGTACTTCGTTCCGTCTCCGCTGGTCAGCTGCTTTGCGATATCGCCATATTCAGACCATGTCATCTGCTTCGCCATATCAATTCCCGCCTCTTTCATGATATCGGCGTTATAGAACAGCATCCAGCAGCTGGATCGCATGGGAAGCGCGGTAATTACACCATCCGGATAGCAGGTATCCCACATGGAACCGAACTTGCTGATATCCAAGTCGCTGTTCTTTACCATATCCGTGATATCCTTCATGGCTCCGGCTTCCTTAAACTGCATGACCTGATCGAGGGACCGGACATTGACTATGTCCGCATCGCTTCCCGCAGACAGCATGACCTTTAATTTGTCATCATACGTCTCGTTCGGCATGCTGATCACTTCCACATTTACGCCGTCCTGGCTCTTGTTGTAGTTGTCCACGATCTCTCTCGTATAGTTCTCACCGTCACTCCAGATATAAAACTTTAAGTTCACTTTTTCACCGGAAGCCGCCTCCGTTGCCGCTTCCTTTCCCCCGCTGCAGCCGGCAAGCGTCCCCGCTGCCAGTACTGCCGCCAGTAATACTGCACTTACTCTTCTTAACTTCATTTCCAATCTCCTCCTGCTATGTTCTTCTGGTAACTCTCCCCGGTAATTCCCTGATGTCATGTTCCATTGCTGTGCTGCAATGTCTGTGGTTCGTGATAACCATACGATATCACGGAAATCTGACGCCGGACAGGTTGAAATTTTATCCTCCTTTTCTTCGTATGCGAATTGTGATACTATTTACTCATGGAAGGGAGGGGAAAACCATGTTCTATCTGCTGTTATTACTGTTCATTCTGATCCTGTACACGCTGGTTCAGAGAATAAAAGGAAATCATGATTTTCTCATGATTTTAATTCTGCCGTACTTTGCCGCACTCTGCAGCATCATTCTCTATGTGTCAAAGGATACCTACTATTATAATCTTATCAAAGATTATTTTTACCTTCCAGATTTTCTGTGGAGATGGCTGTTCTTTATTGATATCGGCAAGAGCAATATCATACGGATCATGAATGCCTCCAGCTTGAGTATCTTAATAATCAGTGTGTATCTCGTCTTCCATTTTTACGAGCCCTTTTCCATACGGGTTCAAAAAATGGTAAAATATGTCGTATGGGCTTACTGTCTGCTGCAGTTCATCCTCTATGATCCCTTCACGAATTTAAAGGCCTACTACTTCTTTTATCCGGCCCGCCTGACGGTACAGCAGTACATTCAGCTGGAAGACAGGATCTACGGGATCACCCATGCCATCAATATTGCCGTTGTCCTTCTGTGCTTTCTTGGACTTCTGGCTGCATTTATCAAGGCTCCAAAGCTGAAGCTTTTTCGCTATAACCACCTGTTTTTGGCCATCAGCTATGCCACCCTGGCATTTGTATACATTTACTTTATTTCATCCTCTCCGGACTTCTACTTGAAGGTCTCCAGAATCGCGGGTACTTATTCCTACCGTTCCCTGCAGCTTGGAAGCAATGCCTTTATTTACCGGGCCCTTCCTTATATTCTGGTTCCCGCGGCCGCCGTCATCACCTACTGTGCCTACATGCTGACCCGCCTCTCGGGACAGGCCAGTTTAAAGGAGCTCAGTATTTCCAAGGAAATCAGTTCCTCCGAGACGACATCAAAGATCTTCTGCCACTATATCAAAAACGAAATTCTGGCCATCCAGTCCGAGGTGGAGACGCTGGCCTTAAACGCAGATGATAAAGACGAAGTAAAAGAGACGTCGGACAGTATCATAAAGCGCTGCCACACACTCTATGACAGAATCGACGAGATTCACCGCAGCACCAGAACCAGCGAACTGAACTTAAAACAGTACTCTCTCCAGACACTGATAAAGGAAACGCTCTCCATCTTTTCCCACGAGCTGGAATCCGTAAACGTCCGGCTAAACCTTCCGCCGCAGCCGATTCTGGCTATGGTGGACCCGGTCTATATGGAACAGGCGCTTCACAACATCATTAAGAACTCCATTGATGCCATGGAAGACACCCCCGCTGAAAAAAAAGAGCTCACCGTTACTCTCGGCAGCTCCAGACAGTGGATCGCAGTTGACATCAAAGACACAGGAAAGGGAATATCGAAGGAAAACCTGGAAAATATCTTTCTCCCCTTTTACTCCTCCCATCCCTACTCCAAACACTGGGGAATCGGCCTGACTCTGACTTACAAGGTAATTCACGCTCACGAGGGAAAAATTGTCGTAAACAGTACTCCGGGTGCAGGTACCACGGTAGAAGTCCTGCTCCCGAACATCACACCGGGAACGAGTTCATCTGAAACAGGAAAAGAGGTTTAAAATCATGGAAGAAACGATAAAAGTGCTCATTGCAGAAGATGTGGACCCTATCCGCAGGCGTTATAAAGCGGTCCTGAAAAAGTGTCCCGACATTGAGGTCGTAGCCGATGTGGCCACAGGCGAAGAAGCCTGCAAAGCCGCCAGAGAACTGAATCCCGATGTCATTCTTATGGACATTGAGATGGAAGCAAAAGATGCGGGAATCCGTGCCACCGGAGAGATATTATCTGAAATGCCGGATATCAAAATCATTATCCTGACGGTTTATGAAGAGGATGAGCTGGTCTTTTCCGCATTTCGTTTAGGCGCCTGCGACTATGTCCTGAAAAATGCCTCCAATGAGGAGATTGTAAACGCAGTCACCTCCGCCTACAGAGGCCAGTCTCCTATCCGGCCGGAGATCGCAGATAAAATACGCAGCGAGTTCCGCCGCGTCAAGACGTACGAAAGCAGTTTTCTCTTCATGCTTAATATACTCTCCACCTTAACTCCCAAGGAACTGGACACACTCTATCTCCTCTCTACCGGCTATAACAAACGCCAGATCTGCGAGATGCGCTGCGTGGAGATGAGCACCGTTAAGTCCCAGGTACACAGCATTCTAAAGAAGTTCAATAAAAAGAAAATATCGGAAATCATCACCACCGAGTCCGACAGAAAGCTGCTCGGCAGTATCCTAAACAACACAGACCAAAACCGTTAAGCCACTCACAGAGACTGGTCACAAAGGCTGCCTATAACGCTGCCCATAAAAAACAGGTGTGGCAGGAAATAAATTTTGCTCTCCAGATACCGGTTTACAAAATCCGTTTCCTGCCACACCCATTCTATCCTCTTAATCTTCGAACAGCTTCTCCGGATAAACTCCGTCTGCCACCAGTTCCTTAATCGCCGCCGCTACCGTCGGCTTGTCTTCCCGGTAAGTAACGCCAAACCACTTGTCCGGCGTCTCCAGAACCGTCACCCGTGCACGCCCTGTACGTACAAGGCGGTCGATAATCCTTGGAAGCAGGTACTCTGTCTTGATGTCGCCTTCCTTCAGACTGTCTAAAAACTCAGGGAACCCTCTCTCCAGCTCCTCTAAAAATGAAGGCGCAATTCCCCACATGTTCATGGATACATGCTGGCCGATCGGCACTTCCACCGGATTGCCGTCATCGTCACGGCCTCTCGCCACATCCTTGTCCCTCTGAAGCTCATACGTCTCAGTGACGTCTATCAGCACGCCGTTCTCATCCACCCGGCATACGCCCCTGGTAACACCGCCATTCTCGCTCAACGTATTGCCCAGGATAAATCCGCCCATACAGATGTCGAACACGTCCGATTCCGTATCCATCTCATTCACCATATACTCGTGAATCTTCTTAAATCCCTCTTTGCCATAGTAATCATCCGCATTGATAACGATAAACGGTTCATGAATCACCTGCTTCGCACACAGGATCGCCTGGCCGGTTCCCCATGGCTTCGTCCTGTCCGCCGGCTTCTCATAGCCTTCCGGGAGATCTGTAAGCTCCTGAAATGCGTACTCAACCGGAGCAATCTTCTCGATACGACGCCCGATGATCTCCTTAAAATCCTTTTCCAGATCCTTCCGGATAATGAACACGATCTTGTTAAATCCGGCCTCCAGCGCGTCATGAATCGAATAGTCCATGATGATCTCACCACTGGGTCCTACCGGTTCCAGCTGCTTGATTCCACCGCCAAACCTGCTTCCGATACCTGCCGCCATAATCACTAATGCCGTATTCTTCATAATGCTTCTCCTCTGTTTTTTTATTAAGTGCCCCTAGTATAACACAAAAAAACCGATTATTCCACACTCTTAAGCGACTCCACCATATCAATTCCCTTCAGCTTATCATACATGGCAAGGTTGACAAACGCGGAAAACGCATACGTCATCAAAACGCTGTACGCGTAGCTTACGGGCCTGATCTGCCTTCCGAACATCAGCATATCCACTTCTACGGTAGTCATGACGTATCTGTGCAGGAAATACCCCATGACGATTCCCACCATGCTGCCCAGTATTGTAAGCATAATATTTTCCCGGTATACATAGGCAGCCAGTTCCGGATTATAGAAGCCCAGCACCTTCATGGTTGCAAGCTCCCTCTGGCGTTCGTTGATGTTGATATTGTTCAGGTTATAGAGTACCACAAAGGCCAGCAGTCCCGCCGAGATGATAAGCACCCAGATGACCACATTTAAGCTGTCCAGCATGTCGTTTATCTGCCCCCGCATGGTACCAATAAAGGTCACCGCCATCACGGAATCAAAGGACAGCAGTTCCGTCCCCAGCCGGTTCTGTGTCTCCTCATTCAAATCCTTTAGATTGAGAAACATTGTGTTATACTCAGGCGCCTCTCCATAGACCTTTTCATACAGAGCCGGTGTCATATACACGTAATGGTGAAGATAATTCTCCGCAATTCCTCCCACCACCACCGGATGATGAGTTCCTTCATCCTCCTTTAAGAAAATGGTATCTCCCACCTTCACATCCAGCAGTCCCGCCATTTTCTCCGTAATCAGCACGTGGTCATCATCCAGAACATACGGCTCTCTGCTTTCCCTGCTGCGCAGATGAACAAACCGGTTCACCTCATCCAGATTTTCCGGTACAAACAGATAGGCTTCCTTCGTCACATCACCCGCCGACACATCCAGAATCGTTTCCTCCACCCGGAGCCACGCCTCCACATCTCCCTGTGATACAAAGGACCGGAGCTTCTCCTGCTCCGCCTCATCTGCCTCGTCGTCAGTCTGAACCAGCACATCGTACGTCCAGATATCGTTATACTGTTTTTCTCCCAGTGTGGATATGGAGTCATTCAGGCCAAATCCCACGAGGAGCAGCGCCATACAGCCGCCGGTTCCGAATATCGTCATCAGACACCGTTTTTTATAGCGGAACAAATTGCGCACCGTGGCCTTCTGGATAAACGTAAGCCGCCTCCACAGCGGAGTCACGTATTCCAGCAGCACCCGTTTCCCCTGCTTTGGAGGAACAGGCCGCATCAGCGCAGCCGGTGACGACAAAAGCTCCCGGTAACTGGAAAATACGGTAGCCAGAACTGTACACGCCAGCGCCAGGCCGGAGGCCAGAAGCGCGTAATGGAGGTTGAACGGGGTCAGCATCACCGGAAGGTTCTCATACAGGATAAAGTACGCAGTCATAATCACGTAGGGAAGCAGCTTTTCCCCCGCTGCCGCTCCCAGAATACTTCCGGCCAGGGTAGCGGCCAGGGCGTAGCCAATATATTTGGAGGCAATACTCCATTTCCCGTACCCCAGCGCCTTTAATGTTCCGATCTGCAGACGCTGTTCCTCGACCATACGTGTCATGGTAGTAAGGCTGACAAGAGCCGCCACCAGGAAAAATATAAACGGAAATACCTTTCCGATCGCGCCGATGCGTTCTGCGTCGCTTCCGAACTCCACATAAGTCTGGATGGAATTTCTGTCCAGAACGTACCACTCCGGCTCCTTAATGTCATCAATCTCTTTCTGAGCGTCGTCAATCTTCTTTCCGGCGTCCGCGATCTTCTCTTCCGCCTCACGCCTGGAATCCTCGTATTTGCCCTTCGCCTCCTCCAAGTCCGCCTCGCCATCATTCAGCTTCTTCTGCGCTTCCTCAATATCCGCCTCCCCTTTCGCAATGTCCTTCTCCGCCTTCGGAATCTTCGCCTCGCCGTCGGCAATGTCCCGGTGGGCATCTGCAATCTTTTCTTCCCCATCGGCAATATCCCGGTGGGCATCTGCAATCTTTGCCTCGCCATCCACGATATCCTGCTTCGCATCCTCTACCTTCTGCTCACCATCGATGATTTTCTGTCTGGCATCCGCCAGCTGCTCTTCTCCCTCATCCAGTTTACGCCTGGCATTTTTAAGCTTCATTTCTCCCTGGTCCAGCTTCTTTTTGCCTTTTGCCAGTTCTCTTTTTGCCTTAGCCAGTTCTTTTTTTCCCTCTTTCACGGCCGCATCACCGTAAGTCAGCTCCTGATAGGAGGCCTGCAGCGTATGTACCCCCTCCACCAGCATTGCCCCCTCACCGCCCGGTATCATCTCCAGCCAGGGTGCATACGCGTCAATCTCAAATTCCTCCACCTGGATACGGCTGATTTCAGAAGGCGTGATATCCAGAGGAACCCCCATGGCGATCAGCCCGTTTAAGGCTTTCTTTAAATTCCGTTCCACCTCAGGCGCATTTTTCCGGTACTCTTTCCAGCCCTCCTTCAGGGTTTCCTGCTGTTCCTCCAGCTCCGCCTTTCCATCTTCGTATTCTTCCAGCCCAATCTCGTATTCCAGCCATCCGTCATCCAGCTCCATACGGGCCCCCGGCAGCTCCTCGTCGAATTTTTTACGGGCATCCTCCAGCTCTTTTTCCTTGTCCGTTACTTCCTTTTTGGCGTCCTCCAGCTCCTGCTCCTTTTCCGCCAATGTCACTTTCCCGTCTTCCAGTTCCTGTTCTTTCTCCGCCAGCGTTACCTTAGCGTCCGCTAACTCCTGTTCCTTTTCCGCCAATGTCCGTTTTCCGTCTTCCAGATCGTTTTTGGCATTTTCTAAATCAGTTTTCCCTTTTTCCAGATCCGCACGGCCCTTTTTAATATCGTCCTTTCCCTCGTCGATTTTCTTCTGTGCATCCGCAATCTGCCGGGCCGCATCATCCAGCTTCCGGTCGGTCTCCGCCGTCTTTTCCGTCAGTTCCCTTCTGGCGTCATTTAACGCTCTGTTCGCCTCGTCTGTCACATCGCGGTACCGTATCGCGGACCGGGGTTCGGAAAGCGTATCCTCAATCTCTTTCGTTACAAGATCGATATAGTCCTGATACTCATCGGAATAGGACAGAAACGATTTTCCCTGTTTCGTCTGGACATAGATGTCCGTAAATACATCCATGCTGAAATTATCGGGCGTCACGGCCATAAAGGTATCGAGACTCCCATTCCCAATCGTCGTCGTCCCCCGCTCCAGCGACAGGTACCGGGAGGACATACCGATGCCCACAATCGTAAAAGTATCACATTTCAGCGTGTCGGAGAGTTCCTCATCCGTACCGGAACAGACTTTCACCGTATCCCCCAGTCCAAACTGGCCTTTATAAGCCTTTCCCCGGTCCATCAGACATTCCCCTGCCCGCTCCGGCATACGGCCGTCCAGCAGCGTAAACTGGTTAATCTGCCCGCTCATCGAAAAAATCCGTACGGTCTGCTCCCGGTCCGGACTTTCACAGAGCACATCCGTGGTATAGGCGCCTTCCGCATGCTCTGTCTCCGGGAGCTGGCGCACCGCCTCCACATCATCCTCTGTCAGACCCAGGGTGCCGACAATACGGATATCCATTAAATTTGTATCATCATAGTAAACATCAGCAGAGAGCTCCATGTCCGGCCTTGTAGAACGAATGCCGGCAAAAAACGCGACTCCGAGCGCGACAATAAAAAGAATCGATAAAAACCGGTTCATGCTGCGCCCTATTTCCACCATAAAGTCTTTGCGTTTTGCATTCTTCATACAAACACCATCCGATCTGAGGCATTCCACTTACCACTCGATCTTCTCCACCGGAAGCGGTTTTTCGTTCAGCACAATACTTGCCGTCTTCCCGTTCTTAATCTGTATTACCCGGTCCGCCATCGGTGCCAGCGCCGAGTTGTGAGTGATCACGATCACCGTCATCTTCTTCTCCCTGCACGTATCCTGAAGCAGTTTCAAAATAGCCTTTCCGGTCTGATAATCCAGCGCTCCCGTGGGCTCATCACAGAGCAGCAGTTTGGGATTTTTCGCCAGCGCCCTGGCGATGGACACCCGCTGCTGCTCCCCGCCCGAAAGCTGCGCAGGAAAGTTGTTAAGTCTCTCCCCCAGTCCCACATCGATCAGAACCCGCTCCGCGTCGAGGGGATTTTTGCAGACCTGAAGCGCCAGCTCCACATTTTCCAGAGCTGTCAAGTTCTGTAACAGATTATAAAACTGAAATACAAAGCCGATATCATTTCTCCGGTACCCCGTCAGCTTTTTCTCCGGGTACGAAGCAATGTTGACGCCGTCCACCAGGATTTCCCCTGAGGTAGCAGTGTCCATCCCTCCCAGAATATTTAATACCGTAGTCTTTCCCGCCCCGCTGGGCCCCACGATCACCACGAATTCGCCCTTCTCGATGGCAAAGCTGATTCCGTCCACCGCATGAATGGTAATCTCGCCCATATGGTAACTTTTTCTTACATCCTTAAGTTCAACAAATGCCAAAAAGCACCGCCTTTCTCACTTACATTTTATCGGTCACATTCGCCGCCGCGTTCTTATTCTGAGATGCGATTTCACTCATATCTTTCTTCTTTTATTATATTTTAATATGACATCAGATTCAAGTGTATCCATCTTAATTCACCAGGCCTTAACCCTTTTTTCACCGGATTGGGATATTACTTCTTCAATTTTCCCATGACAGACCAGCCACCCGCAACTCCCGTCACCAGCCCCAGAATCACAGATGCAGCCGTCAGTTTCGGAAATACCTCCGCCGGCGGCAGCAGACTCACGGTGCCGCCGGACAGACTGAGCCCTGCGGCCACCAGCTCCAGCCCCCAGCGGTACCCCGCCAGCAGGAGCAGAATGGGAATGCACATTCCTGCAAGCCCCATAACGAGTCCCTCCACCAGAAAGGGAACACTGATAAATTCCTCCCTGGCTCCCATCAGCCGCATAACCCGGGTCTTCCCCTTCTGAGATTCAATACCGACAGAAAGAGTGTTGTGAATCAGCAGAATGGAAATCAGAAGCAGAATCGCCGCACTCCCCGCAGTCAGTCTCGATATCACCGTCTTGATACGAAGCAGCGCACGCACCGTATCCGCCGAATGTGTCACCTTGCGGACCCCTTCCAGCCCCTTCACATACTCCACGAAGCCCTCCTGCTGCTCGATTCCTTTGATATAGACCTGATAGTGATTGGACACCGCCAGCGGGTTATCCCCGTCAAAGACTCCATCTAACAGTTCCCCGTCTTCAAAATAATCATTCCGAAATCCTTCCCAGGCGTCATCTGCAGAGGTATAAACCGTTCGCTCAACCTCCGGTCTCTCACGGATTAAATTTCCGATCTCCTCCACCCGTTCGGGGGCTGCCGTTTCCTCAAAGAATACCGCCACATAGACATCTTCCTCCGTCTTCGTAAGCACACCGTCCAGGTTTAAAACAGCAATATAAAAAATGCCAAACAGGAAAATACACGCCGCCATGGTAAGGACGGAGGCCGCCGTGTACACCTTGTTATGCCACAGATTTTTAAATCCAAGCCGGCATAAATACAGCCATGTCCTAACAGCCATACATCAGACCTCCCCTGCTGCTGTCCTTAATCACCTTTCCATACCTCAGCGCAATCTGACACCTGTGCATGTACTTCACCAGCTCCTGATTATGGGATACCACAAGCACAGTCGTGCCCTGACGGTTAATCTTCTCCAGCAGGCGCATAATCTCTTCGGCATTCTTCTGATCCAGATTCCCCGTAGGTTCATCAGCCAGCAAAAGTACCGGCTGGTTTACCACCGCACGGGCCAATGCCGTCCGCTGTTTTTCTCCGCCGGAGAGCTGCCCCGGATAACAGCCTGCTTTTTTCTCCAGCCCCACCTGTCCCAGAACCTCCATCACCCGGCTGCGCATCCGTTTATGGTCTGCCTCGACGACACGCTGGGCAAACGCCACATTTTCATAGACAGTAAAATCGGGAAACAGGCAGAAATCCTGAAATACCATACCAATATACCGGCGGTAACGGCAGACCTGCCGTTCCTTCAGCTGCCTCAAATCAATGCCGTTCACCACAATATTTCCCTGATCCGCCTCCGTCTCCCGCAGAATCAGTTCCAGAAGCGTCGTCTTTCCGGCCCCGCTGTTCCCCACAAGGAAGACGAATTCCCCTTTTTCTATCTGCAGGCTCACGTCATCAAGCGCCTTTTGCCCCGTTCCGTATGTCTTTGTCACTCTGTCAAATGAAATCATAGTGTTATCCACAGTACTCCCCTTTTCCATCGCAGTTATCCACGAAATAAACAGTCTTTCTTCGGGATCAGATGTCTTTCTTCTTCAGCTTATAAACAAAAGCAAGCACCTTTGCCACCGTCTGATAGAATTCCTCCGGAATCTCCATATCCACCTCAACGCTGGCATACAGCCCTCTTGCCAGAGGTTTGTCCTCCATAATATAGACCCCGTTGGCCTCTCCCACCTCTACGATCTTAAGCGCCAGATGATCGGCGCCTTTCGCAAGAACCACCGGAGCCCGGTTGGTATTGGAATCATATCCAAGGGCTACCGCAAAATGGGTGGGATTTCTGATGATCACATCTGCCTTCGGGACATTCTGCATCATACGCATGGACGCCATCTGGCGCTGTTTCTCCCTGATCCGTCCTTTGATCTGCGGATCGCCCTCTGTCTGCTTATACTCGTCCTTGATTTCCTGTTTACTCATGCGCAGATTCTTCTCATACTCCCACCACTGGTAGAGATAGTCAAACGCAGCCAGAAAAATAAAGGCGGCCCCCACCGTGTTCACCAGCGACACCGCAGTGTCCCCGACATACACGAAAGCCGCCTGTACCGTTCCATCCATCAGACGTGCAAACTCGTGGATTCTCCCCTTTATGTAGCTGTAGATCACCCAGGCCAGGATGGTAATCTTAATCATCGCTTTTAAGAGTTCCACCACTGAGCGGATAGAAAACATCCGCTTAAAGCCCTTTAAAAGGCTGATCCGGTCCATTTTAAATTTCATGACATCCGCAGAGAACGACAGTCGTGTCTGAAAGAATGTCGTGACAACCGCCACCGCCACCCCGATAAAAAGCAGCGGCAGAGCCGCCTGCCCAAACAGGAACATGGCTTTTAACAGCTTGTCCGGCAAATCCTCCGCTGTCAATGGCTCCGTCGAAGCGGCATAAGAAAAGAACAGTTCCATGGACGCCTTCAGCGTTCGGTATATCATGGGTGCCAGAGCGTTTAAGGAATTAAACAGCACCAGAAGAGAGCAGACGGCAATTACGTCGCTGCTCTGAAACACATTTCCTTTTTTCCGTTCGTCCTGCCGTCGTTTCGGTGTGGCTTTCTCGGTCTTTTCATCTGCCGCCACGCTCATCACTCCCTTCTGTCTGCAGACTAAACCCTTAAGCGTCTATGATGCAAACATCATCATGACCTTTTGTACCTCGCTCATCATCATTCCGAAATAGGAGTCGATAAACGCCCCGATGGGACGCGCAAACAGCATCATCAATAAAATACCCAGCAGAATCTTCGACTGGATATTAATCACAAATACATGAATCTGGGGAATCAGCTTCATAAGCACACCCATGGATACCTCCAGCACAAACTCTGCCGCCACAAACGGCAGAGCCAGCTTGATCACCATTAAAAAGACACTGCCGAATATGCTCACAAGATACCAGGCAATATCCTGAGTCACCAGCCTGGCGGCTCCCACGGGTATCACCTCGTACGTATAGGCAAACAGCTTCACCGTCAGAAGATGGCAGCCGGTCGCAAAGAAATACAGGAAAAAGAAGACATGAATAAACTGTCCCAGAATCGCGGTCTGTACGCCTCCCGCCGGATCCATGATCTTGCCCATGGACAGCCCGAACACCGTGTCCATCAAATCTCCCGCTGCATAGATCATATAGAAAAACAGCTGAAACACGCTTCCGATCACCAGCCCCATGATCACCTCACGCATCAGTGCCTCCGCCATCTGAAAGGTACTGTAGGCCTGTATGGCGGCGCTGCCCTGGACCGCTGTCGGCGCGATCACCAGGCTGAGCGTCAGCACCAGCCCCGTCTTCACCATGGCGGGAATTCCCCTCCTGGCAAACACCGGATGAACAAAGATCAGTCCTCCCATCCGCGCAAACACCAGCAAAAACACATCAAAATACTCTAAAACGCCGCTATCCATCACATATTCCCCGTGTTAAAGCGATGCCATAATCGCAAACAGCTCCACCACAAACTCATCCATCACCTTAAACATCCAGGATCCCAGCGCCAGAAGCACCAGCGCAATCACCAGCAGCTTCGGGACGAACGTAAGAGTCTGTTCATGAATCTGCGTCGCCGCCTGAAAGATCGCTACGATCAGCCCCACGACAATACTGATGATCAACAGCGGTCCCGCTATTTCAAATGCAACCATCATGGCTTCCTTCATCACTTCCATTACCTGGTCTGCAGTCATACTATGTACCCCCTCGTCATCGGAATCCGGTAACCAGCGTCTTAATCACAAGACTCCAGCCATCTACCAGAACAAACATCATAATCTTAAATGGCAGCGCGATCATCGTAGGAGGCAGCATCACCATTCCCATGGACATCAGCGTGCTGGACACCACCAGATCGATAATCAGAAACGGGATATAGATCAGAAATCCCATCGTAAACGCCTTATTAAGCTCACTCAAAATAAAAGACGGAACCAGTACTGTCAGGCCCAGCTTCATATAGCCTTCCGGTCCCCCCGATACATCAGGAACCTCCGTCTTTGAGATGGAAAGAAATAAATCCAGACTCTTCTTCTCTGTCTGTTTTAACATAAACTCTTTCATGGGCTCCTGCGCCCTGGTAAACGCCTCTTCCCTTGTGATTGCTCCCGCTTTATAGGGTTCGTACGCCTGTGTATTCACTTTGGCAAACACCGGACTCATGATAAACAGTGTCAGAAACAGCGCCAGTCCGATCATCACCTGGTTGGGCGGAGACTGCTGCGTCCCCAGCGCATTGCGCAAAAATGACAGAACAATGACAATCCGTGTAAAACTTGTCATCATAATCAGCAGCGATGGCACTACGGCAAGAAACAGAAACAGGAACATGATATCCAGCATGTCCATGGGCTTTCCGCTTCCGGAGCTTCCCTCCAGCGTCAGAGAAATATCCGATGCAAACGCGATCTGTCCGCACGCAGCGGACACCCTGATAAACGCCGCCAGGCCAAGTACGCCCCCGGCAATTTTCCTTATCCCCTTCATCATAGATCTCTCCCGTTTTTCTTCTGTCGTTCGTCCTGCTGCCGCCCATCTTTTTTGACCAGTGTTTTGAGCTGTTCCGTAAATACAGACGCAAAGTCCGGCGAAACCTCCGCCGGACTCTTTCTCTCATAAGTTTCCAGTTCCTCCAGTCTGGTGATACCGGCCGGAGATACTCCCACAAGCAGAATCCGTCCCTGAACATCAACAATCATCAGATAGCTGTCCCGCCCCACGGCCAGACGGTCCAGAATCTTCATATCGCCGGACTGCTGTCTTCCATTCATTCCTCTTCCCAGCATCCTTGTCGTCACATATGCCAGAATAAGAACCAGTATCAGTACAATCAGATAAAATAACACTTTAAGAACCGCCATATTAATCCCTCTTGCCGATTATCTCAATAATCCTTGCGGCAAACTTGTCATCTGTCACTAAAACATCGCTTTTTCCGATCAGTTTTCCATTGACCACCACATCAGCAGGCGATCCCGCCTGTTTATCCAGTGTTAGAATCTGTCCCTTCTGCAGCGCCAGAATATCCTTCACACTGCATACCGTGCCGCCAATCCTGACCGACACATCAAGTGTAATATCCCGGAGTTTTTTCCTCTCCTCACCGATATGATCCACCTGATTATCCAAAGGGACATACTTAAATTCCGGAAATGACACCTCCCGGAACGCAACCGTCTTTTCTTTTTTCCTGAAAGGCAGCTCCTCCGTATGCACCGCTTCCTCTGCCGCCGGCTCCTGTCCCATGACCGGAATCCCGAAAATCTCCTGAAGCTCTTCCGTGGCGATGCCCAATACCTCCGCTGACAAAACGCCCTCAATCTCCAGGTGGAAGCGGATCAGCAGCAGATGAGGCACTTTATCCCACAGGCTAATCGTATCCAGAATCCGTTCCGCACTGTCAAACGCCGTAACGCGTGTCAGTACTTCCCCCATCTCACGCCCCAGAAAATCACCCAGATTCTCCATGGCCGCACCCATGCACTGGGACGCGACTTCTTTTAAGGTGCTTAAAGCGATCTCATCAAGGGGACTCTCCGTATTCACCGGCAGACCCATAATAAAATTCGAAATCTTTAACATATCCGCCCGGTCAAATACGTACAGCTGCGGAACCCGCAGCCCTTCAGCCGTCCGCTCCGCCTCGATCACCACATTAAAATGGGGCAGATATTCCGTCAGGGTCTCCCTATCTGTCTCGCCAAGCTCTGTCACCGCCGCCCTGGCATTTCTGCCAAGAAGAGAAGCCAGCGTATTGCAGACAGGCACCGCCTCCATATCCAGAAGCTCTGTCAACGCTTCCTGATCCAAATATCCCATACTCTTCCTCCCGGCTATAATACCTTATTAATCTCAACCGCTTTGCGCAGCTTCGTGTGCCCCAGCCTGGCCTCGAAGCAGGCTATATCCTCGACGTAAATATCAATGCTGCTGTCCACTTTTTTATTGAGAGGCACCACATCCCCCGGCTGCAGCTGGAGAATGTCCTGGGCATCCAGTGAAAATTCATGGAAAATAGCCCGCAGTTCCACCTCAGATTCCAGCAGATGCTGTTCAATATAGCCTCTCTTTGCCAGCTGCTTCGCCTCATCCTTCTTCTGGCTGACCGCATATGTATAACCGAACTTCGAAGTCAGTTCCTCCACATTAGGTGCAGGCATCACCAGATTTAACACTGCCGAAAGCTGATCGATCCGCACCTCCAGCTCCACCTGTATCACCACGTCCTCGGGGGCGCTCACCTGAAGCAGATGAGGATTCGTTTGAAGGCCGGTCAGCGCCGCATCTACATCCAGATATTCCTTCCAGGAGTCGCCGATAAATTCCGTTATCTTCCCAAGTAAATACTGCAGAATCGCTTTTTCGATATCCGTAAAATCACGGCTCAGTTCATATTCGGTGCCAGCGCCGCCGAGCAGGCGTTCAATCATGAAAAAGGCCAGTCTGGTATCCACTTCCAGTACCAGAGGAGCCTCATTGTAATCCTTGTTGTCCGGGATCAGGGTAATCATGCCAAAAAGAGACCGGTCAGGAACAGAATTACTGAATTCCTGATACCGTCTCTCCACGATCCCCGTCACACTTATCTCACAGTAGGACTGCATCAGTCCCGTCAGATACGGTGCAAGCGCACGTGCAAAACTGTCATATAAGTTTTCCACCGTGCTCATGCGCTCTTTCGTAAATTTCTTGGGCGATTTAAAATCGTATGTCTTTATCACTGCGCTGTACCTTCCTGTCCCCCGCTCATGTCCGCCGGCATGTCAACCGGAAACAGCGGATCCATCGTCTCTATCCCATCCAGGTTATCCTGGGAGACCTCATAGTCGTTGCCCAGAATGATCATGTCCACCCTGCGGTTCAGTTCACGGCCCTCCTTCGTGCTGTTATCCGCGATGGGATAATACTTGCCGTAACCGCGGCAGATCAGCTTTTTCGGCTCCAGACCGACGTGATCCTCCAGATAGATTGCCACATTGTCGGCTCGCTCAGAAGAAAGCAGCCGGTCATTGATCAGAGAATTGGCCGCCTGGGCGGTGTGTCCGTTAATATAGATCGCCATAATCTCATCCTGCCTGTCCTTCAGCATGATCCCAAGGGCATCCAGCATGGATTTGCTGTTCTCCTGTAAGACCGCGCTGTCAGGTGCAAACAGCAGATCATTCTTAAACCGGATATAGACCGCGTTCTCACTGTCGGAAACAACCGCATCCAGGTTTTCCATCTGGAAATACGACTGGATATCCTTCGCCATATCGGCCATGGCAAGAGAGGAGGCAGACCGCGCTCCGCCGCCGGTTCCGGTGTTAAACTGAGAGCCTTCGCCCTCCGGAGCACCGGCGCCCTCACTGATACTGGGATATTTCAGATCCTGCGGCACATCCTCCAGGTCATTGGTCGATTCAATTCCCAGCTGACGCTGCATCGCCGCCGCGATCTCTTCCAGCTTGCTGATATTTACATTGGAAATACTGTATAGCAGTACAAAGAAGGTCAGGACAAGGGTTATCATATCCGCGTAGGTATTTAACCACTCCTGACCTCCTCCTTCTTCTCTTCGTTTCTTCATGTTATTTCCCAATCTCCAGGGCTTTTAATGCCATGCTTTTTGCAATGTTCAGTGCTGTCACATTGGCCTCATAGGCACGGGTGGCGGCCATCAAATCCACCATCTCCTCGGCACTGTTCACGTTCGGCATCATAACATACCCGTCCTCATTGGCGTCGGGATGATCCGGATCGTAGACCGGTACGAGAGGATTCTGGCTCTCCACCACTTCCTCCACATAGACTCCGCCGCGGTCTGCCTTTGTCATGGCTTTGCCCAGCTCGGACTTGAAATCCAGCTGATTTTCCCGCAGCGCCACCTGTTTTCTACGGTAGGGGCCTCCCTCTGCCGTTCTTGTCGTATTCTGGTTCGCTAAGTTCTGCAGGATAATGTCCGTGCGGAACCGTTCCGCCGTCAGGGCCGAACCCGTTATATTGAGAGAATCCAAATACCCCATAAGCCGCTCCTTTTATTTACCCGTATTGTTAATCACATATCTAAGTGTGGAAAGCTTTCCCGACATCCGGGACGTCATGGCCGAATACTCGGTATACGCCTTCCATAAGTCCAGCTCCTCTTTTTCCACCTGTACATTGTTCCCGTCCGGCCTGGCCTCCGTATCGTTATCCGTTCCGACAACCGCCTTATAGACAGGACCGCTTCCGTCCGCCGCCTCTTTTAACACCTGTTTAAATTCTACTTTTTTCGCTTTAAATCCCGGCGTCTCGACATTGGCGATATTATGGCCGGCAACCTGCTGCTTCAGCCACATGGCGTCCAGTCCGCTCTGCAGCGCCCGAAACGCCGCATCCTCAAATAATGGCATAGATACACTCCTTATCTCATCCTGTGTGTCCCATTCGAACCTGCTTATCCGCCTGGGAAAACGCTTCCTTCAGCTCGGCAATCATGGGGAGCACTTCTTCCACCGGTTCCGGGCTCTTCTTAATATTCGCCTGAAGAATCTGATAGTTAAAATATTCATAAAGGGAGGCCAGTCCTCCCGCCACCTCATACTGGTGATCCAGCGTGGAAGACAGGTGGGCAACGATGGCCTGCGCCTTCTTAAAATGCGCATTGCTTCCCTCATAATCATTCTGCTCCAGGCTCACAAGCCCTTTGTTTAACCGGTTGATCACCTCGTCAAACAGCAGATTGATCATATCGCCCTGCGTCATGGTCATGACAGACTGCTCTTTATATCTTGCATATGGGTTTTGCATAATTATACTCCTTTATTATGAAGAGAACTGCTGGGTCAGCCAGGAACTCTGGCTGTTCATGTTGGAAATGGCCTGCTCCATGGCATTAAACTGCTTCCAGTAACGGGTCCGCTCCAGTTCATACTTGGTATTTAACTTGGACAGTGTCTCGGATATGCGCTTCATCTCATCATAGATCGTGTTGCTGGTAATCAGTACATCCTTGGTACCCGCGTAACGAACCATACTTCCCGGACTTCCGCTGCTGACATTCGCTGCTTCCCTGATCGCCTGCTGCAGCTTTACCGCCACGCCCTGCTCCTTGTCCGTAAACAGCTTCCGGATATTATCCGCATTGGTAGCTACCATGGACTTTAACGTATCTTCGTCAATAACCAGTTTTCCGTTGTCGCGCCAGTTGTCCGAAGTCTCGATCCCGATATCGTAAAGCGCAAGCCCCGCGTCCTCTACACTGCTGTAAAGCACCATTCTCATATCACTCAAAAAGCTGGAGACGTTGGAATCGTTATGAAGGAGCCCCTTCTTCGATTTTTCCTCCCAGAGTTCGATCTCCCGGTCGCTCATCTCTTTCTTCTGGGCGTCTGTAAGCGGAGCGTACTTCTTGTAAGTCGCCTCCTCCGATACATAACTGTTCAGTTCTTCAATCAGAGTATTATAATCCTCTACAAAACTCTTTAAACTATCTATTATTTTATCAGTATCCCGGGAGGTAATCAAGCTAATTGGGGGGTCTCCGGCACCGGTTGTGCCCGTTAATTCCATGGTAATTCCATCCAGCTCAAATGTGTTGGTATTACGCTCCATGGTGACGCCGTCAACGGTAAGTTTTGCGTTCTGGCCGGCGGTGATTTGGGCGGTCATTTGGGGGCTGAATGTATAATTATCAGTTCCAAAAAGCTCTTTAATAAACTGGCTGGTTGCGGCATCTGTACCGGATATAGTAGCAATATTTGTTCCACCTGTAATGGTCAGTTTATTATCACCATTGAATTCTACGATTCCACCAGTTGCTTCTTTAACAGCATTCTTAAAGGCATCTAAATCCGGAGGGCTGCTGCTGGCCATATTAACCATAATATTTTTATTACCTGCTTTAACATAAATAATCCCTGAACCCGGGATAGATGATGCAGCGTTAGAAGTGAAACTGCCATTTACTGGTGCAATCGAAATATTTTCTACGCCAAACAGTTTCTTCAATGCAGCTTTTCCATCAGCATTATCTCCTGAAATGCTAATTGTTGTATTCCCGCTTATTTCAATTCTGCCATCTGCAGAATATGCTGCTCCAGCTCCTAATGCATTAACTAACTCGCTGATTTTACTGCTTTCAGTTAAAGTAACGCCATTAATTACCATTGTACCAGTAAACCCTGCTGCTCTTAAGGAATTTCCTGTTCCAAGAAGGTTATTGATCCCATCCGAAAAGCCAAGTGCTCCAGCGATTCCATTATCCAAATTATCTTGTACAAAGCTGATCTTGTGAGTCTTAGATGCTAAAATAATAGTGTCAACATCGGTACCCGCGTTATTTTTTGTTTCAATTGTAAAACAAACAGCTCCAGTTCCTAATTTCTTATCAAGCTGAGAGTTTAGTGCATCAATCACACTCTGATTCGTCTTGTAATTACTGCTCCCATTTTTTCCTTCCAGGGTAACTTCCACAGTTTTGTCGTCCACCTGAAATACAAACTTTTTATCATGCCCGGCATTTAAATCCGTTCTGATTGAATCCAGAACTTCAGCCTCACCGCCTGCCAACCGTTTTGAAAACAACGATGACTGAACTCCCTTCGCATCCACGCCAAACATGGTTGTAAGTAATGTTCCATACGTTTGTGACATCGTAATATTTGATATATCACCGGTCGAAGTCGATTCCATAATAAACTTATCCGCCGCCGAAGAATACGACACCTTTACTCCCGCTCCGCTGTTGTTGATGGCACTGATCACATCACTCAGAGTAGAATCCTCAGTCAATCCTTTAATGGTTACACCATTAATCTCAAATTCGTATCTGCCGCCCTGCGGTTTATTGGCAAAGTTCATGTTTTTCAGGGAGGTGCCATAGTCCAGTTTATTGGAAAATCCAGTCCCGAATCCGAGATTCTCCACCGTACCTGCATCCCCGGAGGACTGAATAATGACTCTTCTTGAAGAGTCCACGGGAACATCGGTTGGGTTTCCAGCCGCATCCAGCTGCACCAGCTCCATCGTTCCTTTATCACTTCCCGTTCCCGCCGTATATTTCATACCGACTGCCGTACCAAAATTCCGGTACAGCGCCTGGTTAATATTCTTTATTGTATCCGCATCATTTGCACCTGCAGTAAATGTGATCGTCCGGTTCACCCCGTCCAGTGTCGCGGAAAATGAGTACGTATCTCCATTGGTAAACTGGCTCATATCAGCGCCGCTTCCCACAGGCGTTCCCGTCACCGTTCCTGCCGTTTTCACTGTACACGCCGTAGCCAGACGCTCAATCGAATCAATCTTCATACTGCTGACTGCATTCCCTGAAACCGATGTAACCTTAATATTCGATGAACTGCTGACACCAGTCATCGTATTATATAAGCTGCTGCTCAGCAGATTCGTATCGCCGCTTCCATAATAGGAAAAGTATTTGTCACTGAACGTGTTGATCTTCGTAATAAGGCTGCGGTAGATATCCTGTTTCCACTCCAGCTGCTGTTTTAGTCCCGTCTGTTTGTCGATCTTGGACTGGGTTCCGGACAGCATACTCTGTACCATGCTTTCCGTATCCATGCCGGAAGCAAGCCCCGCTATATAGTTTTTATTGCCGCTGTTGCTGACTGTATTAATTGATGACGTCGATGACATCACGCCTCCCCCTATCTTTTCTGATTATAGAGCATGCCCTTCGTTCCCTGGTCCATCTGCTTTAAATAACCGGTGAACCTGGTATTTGTGTTGTTTTTCCTGATTTTATCCTGAAGCAGGTTTCTGACTCGTTCCATCTCAGCCAGGGCTCCGGGCTCCAGCTCCCGGATTCGGGTCATAACCGTAAAAATTTCCTGCCCTTCCGAAAAAAGTGCCTGCTCCTCTTCACTTAGCTTCCTGAAATCCCACCTGTTTTTTGAAATCTCAAAGAGCCGTTCTCCCTCCGCCGAAAAGTTCTTCATTGCCTTCAGCCGCTCATCAATCCCGTCTATCTCTTCGATCAGCCGCTGTCTTGCAGCAATTCCGGCCTCAAACTCTTCCGCCTCTCTGCACTCCTGTGAGGCAATCCGGCATGTCTCCTCCTCATACTGAAGAAAGCAGGCTTTCTTCTCATGGAGCAGTTTCCGCATCTCATCAATCATCTCCATGATTTTCCTCCTGCTGCTTCTCTTCCTCTTCCTCAGATGACATGGCCCGTAAATTTCTGGACAGCTGGAACACCTTTAGCAAGTCGACCTTATCCGAAGCTTCTTTATTATTTTCAACTGTTAAATACAACTCTGTACGGCTAATCTTCATGTCTTCGGGAGCCGATATCCCCAGACGTACCTTGTCTCCCTTTACCTCGGTTACAAATATCTCGATATCATCACCGATTTTGATGGACTCACCCTTTTTTCTGGTTAGTATCAGCATACGTCATCCTCCGCTTCCTCATCGAAAATGGGCTGCCGTATGGCATAGTCCTGTTCCAGAATCACCTGTACCGCCAGATTTGTCTTATGATTGATGATAATCGGGCTCTTTAAATTGACTGTAGATTTACGGAAGGTTTCCCCTATGACCATAAGGACCCAGCAGTCCAGATCATCCTCGGGTACCGCCTGAAGCATAATCAGAACGTCCTGCATGACCACCGGTGCATAATCCCGCCTCACCTCCAGCGGATTCAGCATGATAAAACAGACGTTTTTCTGTTCAATTGACTGCAGCCAGCAGATCCCATTTCCCATATTGGAATCATTGACCAGGACGAACTGGGTGAACTCCTCAAAGCCAAAGATCGGCTGCTTAAACGTTATGATATTTTTCTCTTCTATTTCGAGGATTCCAAAATCCCTTGTCTCAATCTTCAAGTTTTTCCCTCCGCCTTTTTAACCCCTGTTATTCCTCGTAAGCCGGGTTTGCACTCGGCGGAACATACATGGGCTCACCTATGTACTCGATATCCACTTTGGGATACTGCTCCACATTTACATTCAGCTCGCCGGGTACGTAGACCGCTTCCGTCTTCTGTACCATCGGCTTAAAATCCACGGAGGCCGGTGTAAAATCAACGGCCAGATCCGCTGGAGTCCAGGAAATATCTGCTCCCACGGAGGGGATAAAACCGATTCCCGTTGTCACACTGGTCTGGGCAAGCATCTGGTTTTTCATGATATCCGCCACAGTGACTCCATCCTGAATCTGCATCATCTGATTGCCGACCCGCGAATACTGGGCAGTTGCATCGGCAGCCGCTTTGATCCCCGCCTGGGCCGCATCGCTCATCAGTCCCCGGGCCGTCTTAAATCCCATGCTGTCTCTGGAACGTGAGGTATCGATGTTTACTTTAATCGTTTCGGATTTCATATTCAGGCGTCCCGGGTTCTGGATAATACCGATTTCCGGATCCGGAATCTGGCTGTCCAGCCTGGCTCGCTGTGACGTCATGGACAACTTGATGGGTGTAGTCGTAATTTTCAATACATTCATGTAATGACACCTCTTCTCCTGATATTATTTCATAAAATCAAAAATCGAGGGTGGTATGATGCTGGACCCCAGCTGCAGAGTTACCATCCAGGCAGTTTCATAAGACTTGTTGTTAACGGCCTCCGTCTCCACGCTTACCGCTTCCAGATTCTTCTGTGTCTCTTTGAGATTGACAAGACCGCTCTCTAACCGGTCCTTGGTGCGGTCTAAGAGTTTTTCTCTGGTACCGATTTCAGAGGTCGCTATCGAAATATTGCTCTGTTTCTTCTTAAGCTGTGAGAGCGTATCCATGGCTCCGCTCTTATCTCCGTCCTTTAACTGGCTTTCTATCTTCCCGATCAGGCTGTAGATGTTATTGGGAATTCCCTGATCATCGGTGCCATAGCCCAATACATCGACACCGGATGTGGATATCCGGATTCCTGTTCCCTCCGTATTTGTACCGCTGGCGTAGGTTCCGAAACCGATGTCCAGATACACCGGTTTATTTTCATTGAAATGGGTAGCCGGATCATCCGGTTTATAGGCATCTACCGCCTTGCCGTTAAACAGCAGATTCCCCTCCGCGTCCAGTGTAAACGGTGCCTCACCGTTCGCTGAACCGGAAAATAAAAATTTATCTCCATATCTGGCATTCATGGTCTGAAGAATCTCTTCCTTGAGTCCGCCAAGCTCCTCGGCGATCGCGTCCAGGTTGTCCTGACTGCTGGCGCCGCCCGCCCTGGTCGCCTTCTCAAAGACAGTCTCCAGAATCGAATTAATTGTTGCAATATTGGAATCCGCAGTATCCAGCTCTCCCACCGCATTTTTCACGGTGTTGATATGTTCCTCGCTCCTGGCGATCTGATCACGCACGGTAAATGCCTTGGCCGCCGCCGCAGGGTCCTCGGAAACGTGATTGTACTGTCTCTGAGAGGTCAGCTTCAGGTTTGAGGACGCCAGATTCGCTACATTTCTCTGAAGATTCCTGTTATACATTGCCGTCATCATATTTTCTGTAATTCTCATACGCCCCTCTTTACCTTCCTACCAGCCCCATCTGGTTGATTATCATATCCAGCTGTTCATCCATGGTTGTCATCAGTCTGCCCAGCGCCGAGTATGCCTTGTTATACGTCATCATGTTAATGCCTTCTTCGTTCAGCGACACTCCCGATACGCCCATGCGGTCTGATTCCACGCTCTCCGCAATTGCAAGAGACGCTTTCAGTCTGGAATCATTCGTCTTTTTATCGGTTCCCAGTGTATTGGTGTATCCCGTAATAAATTCGCTGAATGTTCCGGTAAATTTGTCGCTGCCGTCACCGAATTCAAAATCCTTCTCCAGCGCCGCCTTCATGGCAAGAATATCTTCGTTGTCCAGATCTCCGTCCGGATTCTTTTTTCGGATTATGTAGGATGAATCCTTTGTCCACAGATCGCTGATCCGGATGCTGCCGGCGCTGACCTTCCCGTTAAAATCCCCCTGTATCAGAGTCTTAAATGGACCGGGTTTATCCGGATCATCCTCGTGAACCATACTGTTGAACACATTTGCCATGGTCTGCGCGAACTCATCCAGCTTGCGTTCATAATAGGGGATTCCCACATTCAGTGAATTGCTGCCGGTCAGCATATCTTCAAATCCCCTGATCGCTCCGGCTCCTAAGTTGGCCGCCGTTCCGTCTCCCCAGGAAAGCGTCGTGCCATCCAGTCCAATCCTTATTGATTCATTGCTGCAGCTTCCGCCGTTGGCGTCTACCACCAGCTTGCCGCCTAATTTCACCTGAATTCTTCCCTGATCGAGAGAAATGACCTCCAGTTTTCCATATCGCGATAAATCATCAATGATGGTATTTCTCTGATCCAGCAGATCATTGGGGCCATAATTTACACCGTCATAATCGGCGTTGACAAAGATCTCATGGGCAATGGTCTGATTCAGTTCGCTAAGCTGCTGCAGCTTCGTGTTAATGTCATCCACCGCGATCGAAAGATCATTTTTCGTCTGTTCCTCCAGACTCTTTAAATTGGTATCATATTCATTCAGCACCTGCGTCACGCCTTTAAATGCATTCAGCACAATATTGGCGTTAGTCTCCTGATATGGATGCTGGCTGAAATCTGCCAGCGCCTGGGAAAGCACGGTGAGCGCATCTTTGATACCGGTTCCCTCCACCTCGGGATCACTCAAAATACCTTCCATCTGCTCCATAATAGCAGCCTTCTGGTCAAAATATCCCACGTCGGAATACTGTTCCCGGAATTTCGTGTCGAGATACGGATTTCTGATCTGACTTACGCCTCTTGCATCCACACCCTGTCCCGCCAGCGGTATGGAACTGTACTGGAACCTGTCACTGCCGTAAACCTGCACAGAAACCGTATCGAGCCGCTGTCTCGTATAGCCCTTTGTATTGATATTGCTGATATTGTTGCCAATGATATCGAGCGCCTTCTGGTTTACCATCAGTCCGCGTTTAGCCGTCTCCAGCCCCATAAATGTCGGTCTCAATTCTTCACTCTCCTATACCGGTCCCGCATCAGACCTTTTTCTCGAACCGCTGGCCCTTGGGGCCTATGGATTTCCCGTAAATTCCGGTTGGATTTCCCACCAGCCTCGCATCCAGTCCCATCTTTTCCAGCTCTGACTTTGCCAGACTCTCTGCCTTTTCATTGTAAAAACGGATATTTCCGATAGCCCCATCCAGACGCCTGTATAAGTCTGTCAGCTGTTTCCGTTCCTCTCCCCCGCACAGTTCTGCAACCTCCTGCAGTGTCTTACCGTTAAGACCTGCTTTCGCAAACAGTTCCTGGCGCCGCTGCTCCATGTTCTGAAGCTGCTTATCCATAGCCTGCTGCATCATAATGGATTCCTCGATCTTGTCGAGCTCCTTTGTCATCAGAAGTCCCAGCTTTTCCACCTGCTTCTGTTCCATTTTTTCAAACATTTCTGTATATTCCGTCAGAAAACGAATTAATTCTTCCAATGTCTTTCCCTCTCTATAAACCGCTCATCAGCCTTTTCGCAATCTGTTCCGCCGACACCTGATACGTGCCTTCGGACACCTGCTGTTTTAACGCCGCGATTCGATCCGCCGGGGCGCCCTCGTCCATGGACTTCCTGAGCGCTGCCGCAAATGACGACGCCTCGCTCTTTTTCGCGCCGTCACTGCTGATGCAGATGGCGTCACCACGCACTTTTTTATCGGCCGATGCCGGGACAGAAACGGATTTTTCTGCATGCCTGCCACTGTTTACCGCGTTTTGATAAACGGAATAATTCCTCGTAACCTTCACATCCATATCCCCGACTTCCTTTCTCTCACTGCTTGATCTGTTAACTCTTATAGTATTTATCGTACGTTACCGTAAATACTTTACAGTTTGCAGGAATTTTTTTATATTTCACAAACAAAAAACGAACCTGATCCCGCAGTGTTTGCTCCAGGGCTGTTTCCCGAAGCCTTCACCATCTGTCTGGTCCGTTTTTCAATTACTTATTCCGTTTCAATCAGCCTGTCAGATTTTAAACTGTTCTCTGCAGTTTTTAATGACGAGGCTCCTTCTTCACCATCAGAATTGCCTGGATCAGCGCACTGGTCACCTCCGAGGCATACATCTCCTCATTCTTTCTTCTGTGATCCTCGTCCTGTTCACTCATCACCACATAATGTGGTTTTAAGCGGTTCAGCGCCAGGGCTGCAATGTCTTTTTTACACTTATCGCATTTACAGCAGTTAAAACGATCCAGAGTGGCATCCAGTTTTGATAAGACCAGTTCCTCCATCAGGTTGATCAGAACCATATTCTGTTCTTCCTTTACCGGTAAGGATACGGCAGGCCGCCGAATGGCCTTCGCCATACTGGCAGCCGTCGGAACCGCTGCCGTACTCCCCATAAGTCCGGCAGCCCCCATGTCCACGGTAACAGCGCTTTCATCTGGTCCGGAAACAGCACTCCCGCTCTTCTTTGCCGCGGAAGGCATAATCTTCCGGTACATCATCTCTTTATCAATCTCTGATCTGCTTTTAGCCATTTGCTTCAAGCCCCCTTTGGAAGAGTTCGTCCGCCAGCTTTTCGTAGTCCTTCACCGCGTTGCATCCGGGTGCATATTCCAACACCGATTTCTGCAGCGACTGGGCTTCACGGAGCGCCACGCTTTCCCGAATATAAGTGTTCATAACCGAAAAATCCAAATCAGCCGCCACCATATTCAGCGTCCCTTCGACTTCCCTGCTGAACCGGGTTCTCGGATTATGCTTCGTTAAAAACGCCCCCAGAACCTTAATATCCGGATTACAGTAGCTTCTCACCCGCTCGATGGTCTCGTTTAACTGCATAATTCCCTGCAGGCTGAAAATATCAGACAGCATCGGCACCAGAATATAGTCGGCCGCTGTAAATGCATTCACCGTCAAAATCCCCAATGCCGGCGGGGAATCAATGAATATGTAATCATAATAGGGCTTCAGCGAATCCAGAGCCATCTTTAAAAGGAACTCTCGTCTTGCTCCTGTAAATTCAAGTTCAATACTGCTGAGCAAAATATTGGACGGAATCAAATCCACCAGAGATGATTTCTGAACTGCATACTTGGGTTTTAATTCCCCCTTCAGAACATCGTAGATCGTAGCACAGCCATCCGTTTCAGCGCCCATACTGAAGCTTAAATTTCCCTGTGGATCCATGTCCACAGCCAGCACCCGGTAACCTTTGGATTTAAAAACCGAGGCCAGTACGTATGCCGATGTTGTTTTTCCAACACCGCCCTTTTGATTTGACAACACAATAGTAGCTGCCATAAGAATTCCCCCATAACTTACAATTTTCCACACAATATGACATTATTGTTATTATAGCAAGAATCCGGGAAACATACAATTGGATTTTTCTTCCGGTTAAAGGCATTTCTCGAGCATTTCGCACAGCCTCGGAATCTGGGATTCGAACTCGACGCCATACCATCGGGAACTGCCGGCTGCGGCGGTTGCCTCAATACAGAGAACTACGAAATCCGCGGCCAGCGTCAGCGCGCTTCCGAGACTTAAGCCCCGCATCATACCTCCCAGGACTACCGAGGAGTAGAGATCGCCGGTTCCATGGTAGCTCTGTGGACAGCGGTGCGTAAAATAGGAAAAGCTCTCCCCCTCACGATCCAGGTAAGCCACACCCAATTTGTCAGGTTCAAAGCTGACGCCGGTCAGGGCAGCCGTTTTACACCCAAGCGCCAGCAGCCGTTCCAGCATTTCCCTGATATAAGACTCATCATAATCCGTTCGATAAGGCATACCGGTAAGAAGAGCGGCCTCTGTAATATTCGGCAGTATCACGTCCGCTTTCGCACATACTTTCGCCATCGCAGCCGGGAAATTCTCATCGAATGCAGGATACAGCTTCCCGTTGTCCGCCATGGCCGGATCAACCAATACCAGATTTTCCCCTGTGGCAAACTGATCGAAGAAATCACAGATTTGTTCGCATTGCTCTGCAGATGCCAGATAACCTGTATAAATACCGTCAAACGAAATCTGTTCCGCCTTCCAGGCCTGGGAGATCGGCGCAATCTGGTCAGATAAGTCCTTACAGGTAAAAGTTTTAAACATCGTATGCGTAGACAGCACCGCCGTCGGCAGAATTCCGCATTCCACTCCCATGGCGGAAATAACAGGAAGTGCGACCGTAATGGAACAGCAGCCAACACAGGATATATCCTGAAGTGTAACGATTCGTTTCATGCATTAAATCCTCCTTAAACGTATTCTTGTTACTGTGAAGTATAGCAAATATTGGACTGGTCATAAATACCCAGAATCATCAAAAATAACCAGTCCAGTTATAGTGTGTATAGTGTGATTACCATGTGCGAATAGTGCGATTAACGCATGCTGAAAAAGGAAAGAGAAAACAGTAAAAATATCATTGCATTCCACATATATTTATAGTATAATTTACTTGTATAAATTTTATCTATGTGTTTCTTTTGCCGCACACGTCATATCGTGCTAATTCACATACCGGCAGTTTCGCCGGGAATTTTCAAATTTGGTAATTGGGAAAAGACCCGCTGATAGCTGCATTTTATAGGATTCATGATTTTATAGGATTCATGATTCTATATAACCCGAAAGTGCCTTTCTTTCACACGCCCTGTGCCGGGAAGCTATAGCTCTCTTTCCCGACATAACAGGAAAGGGGAAATTCTATGGGACAGAAAGACATCTCTCTGGCTCGTTACTTTGAAGACGAAAGCCGGTATGCTGATTTAATTAACGGTTTTATATTTGGTGGAAAGCAGGTTGTTTCAGGCAATGATATTCAGGACCTTGATTCCCGCGTAACCGGACTTATGTCAAAGATAAAAAAGGGATTTAAGGTTCAGAAATACCGTGATTCTGTAAGAAAAGTAGTATTAGGCCTTGGATTTGCCATTATAGGTCTTGAAAATCAGGACCGTATCCATTATGCCATGCCCATTCGGATCATGCTGGAAGATGCCGCCGGATACGATAAGCAAATGCGTCAAATCCAGAAGCATCACCGCAATAAAAAAGATTTGCAGAAAGAAGAATTTTTAAGCGGCTTCACCATCCACGATAAAGTTTATCCGGTCATTACCATCTGCATTTACTACGGTGACAAGCCTTATAACGGAGCAACAGAACTCTACCAAATCATGGAATACGAAACTTTGCCGGACAAGTTGAAGCCGTTTCTAAACAATTACAAAATTCATGTCCTGGAAATCAAACATTTCCACGATATCGACTGCTTTCAAACGGATTTACGTGAGGTATTTGGATTTATTCAGCGATCCGGCAGCCCTGATGAAGAACGCAAATTCACTTTCGAGAACAGAGAAAAATTCCAGGAACTGGACGAAGATGCCTTTGATGTCATTACAACGGTAACCAACTCAAAGGAGCTGGAACTTCTGAAAAATGAGTATCAGGATAAAAGGGGGAAGATCAATATGTGTGAAGCAATTCTGGGAATGATCGAGGCTGGCAGAGTGGAAGGGCGGACTGAAGGCGAAGCCAAAATTGTAGCAATGATTCGGCGAAAATATGATAGAAAGAAGAATTTATTGAGTATCTCCGATGAATTAGAACTGGATTACTCCTATGTTAAGGAAGTGATCGACTTAATTAATACTTATCCAGACTGGACAGACTTGCAGATAGGCGAAACGCTGATAAAACAGTAAAATTTAGAATTGTAGTAACTAGATTTAACAGGCGTTTTATGGTCACATCAGATTTTATAAATGGGGCCTTATAAACTATATAACATTTAGAAAAAAGGGGGAGTTTGTCTTGAACAAACTCTCCCCTTCTTGAGAATTACGGTTATATTATGTAATGTAAAATACTTTATATATTACTGTAATAACTGTAATACTGACTGTGGCTGCTGATTTGCCTGGGCAAGCATAGCCTGTGCAGACTGAACCAGTACACTGTTCTTTGTGTAGTTCATCATTTCTTTCGCCATGTCTACGTCACGGATACGAGACTCTGCGGAAGTGATGTTCTCTGTGGTTACACCTAAGTTGTTGATAGTGTGCTCAAGACGGTTCTGGATAGCACCAAGTTTGCCACGGCTGGTGGATACGGTATTGATGGCCGTTTTGATTTTGCTCATGGCGGCAGCTGCCCCATCTCGAGTACTAATATCTACAGATGTAAGATCTAAGGCATTCACATGCATATCTGCAATTCCTAATTCGAGCTGATTATAAGAATCACTGGTATCACCGATTTGAAGCTTTAAACCGCCTCCTTCCGGAAGACCGGTACCTCCTGCAAGTGTAAACGCACCAGTGGTTCCTGCTGCAGCCATATCAGCCCCTGTTTTTGTACCTTCAAAATCAACTTGAAGCTCAATACCAGCGTCAGCTAACATCTTATTGATTTCACTTGATGTATAAGATGTAGCAGCTACCAGATTTACTTCATATGCACCCGCGCCAGTAATACTCCCCCCAACCTTATCTGCTGGAGTATTTTTAAATGTTAATGAGGAATTATTAAGGCCTGCCTTTTTAGCCGTCACTTTAATACCCGCAGTATTATCTACTGCAAATGCTTGGCTGGCTGCTTCGGACGTTAGTGTTTTAATATCACTAGTTGCTCCTGTACCTGTATCATCTCCAAGCTTAAAATCTCGGTCAACTGTAAGTTTTATGTTAACTCCTGCATCTTTAGGCTTTCCACTAGCATTTCTAATGAGATTATCAATATCCTCTTGTGTATACGTTTTACTTTTATCACCGTTTAAAGTTATTGTTAAAGTAGTACCATTCCATGCAGCACTACTTGCTGTATTTTTCTCAGCAGCCTGAATTTTTACCGCATACCCTTCTGGACCTGAAAATGTAAATTTTGTCGCAGCATCCATTGTTGTAGCCGTTACCCCTGCAGCAACTGTATCTACTTTACCTGCAGACCCGGTCCCCATCGTACCATCCAACAACTTAATCCCATTAAAATCCGTACCATCAGCAATACGGTTAATCTCATCCTTCAATGCCGAGATTTCATCCTGCAAAGCCTTTCTGTCAACATCATCCGTATAAGTACCATTTGCAGACTTCGTAGCCAGTTCTGTCATACGGTTTAACATAGAATGAACTTCCTGCAATCCGCCTTCAGCCGTCTGTACTAATGAGATCGCATCCTGTGAGTTATCGGTAGCTGCTTCCAGCCCTTTAATCTGTGCTCTCATCTTCTCAGAAATTGCCAAACCTGCAGCATCATCGCCTGCTCGGTTAATCCTGTAACCAGATGATAACTTCTCCAGTGATCTTGCTACTGCACTGTTGTTAATCCCCAACTGCCTGTTGGAATTAAGTGCCATAATGTTGTGCTGAATCCTCATAATAATTACCTCCATGTAATTGTTTTTCACCGGGACTTCCCTGTCCCTCATAATAAATAAGTGCCTCCAATGTCGGACGGGCCCTGTCTGACACCGGACCGAGTTTCCAAAACATACCATCTTTTCCACTCTGTAATATATATCGTACGATTTTACTTTTTCCTTCATCGTAAAAGTGCACAAAAATCGCTTCGATTTTTGTGCACTCTATCCATAAAGACTTTCTTCAATATAAAACTCTTCCAGCGACAAATTATGTTCTTTCAAATACTGCGCCACCTCAACGCCCACATACCGGAAATGCCACGGCTCATATCCAATCCCCGTGATTTCCTCTTTTCCTTCCTCATAACGCAGGGTAAATCCATAATCCTGCGCATGTTCCCGCATCCATTTCCCTTCGGGAGTCCTCTCAAACGCCCGTTCCAGCTGATGGTAGGATCGTGTATAAAAATCCACGGCCAATCCGAGGCAATGTTCACCCGAGCCTGGTATAGACAGTGTCTGACGGGCCAGCGCATTTGCTTCTTCCTTTGAATGCCCTTTTTTCACATACGACGAAACCTTTCTGTTAAACAGTTTCTCCTGTTTATCCAGGGTCCGGTAACCAGAACATACTACAGGCGACAGACCTTCCGCCTTCATGGCCTCCAACATCTTCATCAGCGGTTCGTAAATCCTCTCATCCACTGTTTGATCCGTTCCCGGCACATCCTTCAGCGTTACCGTATAATCTTCCGGTACCGGATACTCCGCATTGGTCAGGATCAGGCACCACATATCTTCCGGATTGATTACCAGCCCTTTTGATTCAGCACTTCCTCCGTCAGCAGTCTCCTCCATCGAACCGCCTTCCTTTAATTCCCCAGCCGGAGCATTCCGGTCCGAACTTTCCTGCATCAGTTTCTCTTCCCTGATCTCCACAGCTGCCACAGTCACAGCCTCTGCACGCTGTTCTGCCTCCGCTGCCTTTCGCTCCTGCACCGTAAAATGCGCTGAAATATAAAGAAGCATAAAAATAAGTAAAAATGTATATATCATAACCCGCCGGTTTCTAATCACCTTCCGGTTCTCCGGCTTCTTTTTTCCCATCTGTAACGTTTCCTCCTGCCAGCCGTATCCGATTCGCCTACCGAATCCTTCTCAACTGATCACTCTGCCTCTTCAATATATACCGATACAGCAGATCCTCCTGCTTCGTCGCCATCTCCATAAACTCACATCCATACCCAAACTCTCCATCCGGCCGGTCAACGCTTCTGCGTACCTCACAGGTAAAGAGCATGGAATCTCCCATGGCGGGAATCACAATATTAAAACGGTCTTTTATCTTGAATATTTCCCGGCTTCGGAACATGAGTCCGCCCAGGCTGATGTCCACCAGATGAACCTTTAAACCATTATAGTCTGTGGATTCCTCTTCCATGTCGAGGATATCATCCCCCCGCATACAGTTATAGATCACTCCCGTATCCCTGGTACTGATACGGAAATACTCCCGGCGCTCATCATTGGTCGCCTCGTTCAAGTCAATCACGCGGGCCAGCTTTGGGGACGATAAATAGACACGCCCGATCAATACCTTAAAACCGATCTGTGTGTTATAAATCTCGATCTTGACCAGCAAATTATACGGTATGGAAGGGAGCTCATTTCTCGAACTGCCGATATCTATAAAATTCTTTCCGATCCGGTGCATAACTCCCATGGTGATTAAGTCGTTGTTTTTAGCCTTTATCACACAGGAAGATCCAACATATCCGTCTGACAAGTCAACCATATCGCGTACCCCCGTTTATCTGTCACATCAGTCTCTTTGTTTCCATTCTGTCATACTATAGCGCTATTTTGCAGATTCTTCATTTTTCTTACCAGAGGCCAGGTTTCTGCGGAGTCTTTCGCCTGCCCCGCTCTCCTTACCGCGAACCTGTGCAGCCGCCTCTGCCGCCGTCTCCGATCCCCGGATCGACGCCGAGGTCTCGATCAGCTTACAGTAAATGGCCGCCACCACCTCATATAGTTCCACCGGTATATTGCTCCCAACCTCCAGCATACAGAGAAGAGAGGCCGCACTGTCATCCTTAAATACCGGAATTCCCTTTTTCTCTGCAATATCTATGATATGCTCCGCCACAGTTCCATAACCGGAAGCGATAACAACCGGGGAAGCGTCTTCTTCTACGTTATATTTTAAAGCAACCGCCTTGTTTTTCTTATATTTTGACATCCACACCCGTCCTTCTGTATGGAAGATTTTTAAATACGTCCATCAGCGAACGCACGTGGTCCAGTCCGCTGACCTCCACTTCCGCCGCATGGTAGCCGTACTCCTCCATAATCTTTCTAAAATCCGGCGCCAGCCGCCCGAACACGGATGTATATGATTCCGGACAGTACAGATAAAACTGCATTTCCCTGCCGGCCACCTTAAATTCTGCCTCCATCTGACCGATTCCCGGAATATCAAAGGTGATCAGTACATGGACATGGTCATCACGTTCCCGGTCCTGTTCCTGGCCGCCGCCTTCATCCTTCGGATCGATCCACAATTCGGAAAATGCCTTCATCCCCTGATACTCCACCGGTATGACAAAATGAAGCAGAGGCGTATAGTTGCAGGGGGACGAGAGAAGGCTTGTGATAATTTTTTCAATCTTCTCGCCGTTTAAACTGTTCATGGGTGTCTCCCGGTCCTGCTTACTGATGATCTCTGCCAGGGTATCCATGATTCGGGAACGATTCTCCCTGTGTTCAGGGCTGCCAAACTGATTTACATAATCCTGCAGCAAATCTTTCAGCTGGTCCTTATCCTCCCGGCTGTTTACATGAATCAGCAGGTTTAACAGTGCCTCCTGCAGATAAGACTCGTTATCCTGATACCGCGACATATTATAAAGGAGGTTGGGTATCATCCGTTCCGTCTGGGGAGAGAATAAAACACTGTTCTCCAGTTCCTTCAGCGCATCTAAAATATCCGCCTTGGCTGCCTCCCATTCCGTCAGGCGGTTCTTAAGTCCCGCTCCGCGGTCTAACACACCGCTGTTTGGCTCTGCTCCGCCGTCTCCTCCGATCATGGCCCGGATCCGGTCCGACAGCATTCCAAACGTTCCGGATAAATTCCGGCTTCCTGCCAGCTGACCGGACAGAAATTCCAGGCTGTTGGCCACGGAATCAAGCACATCATTTCTCGACACGCTTCCATTCACCGCTTTCAGAAAATCAGCCATTTCCAGCCGCAGTTCCGGCTTCTCATTCAGCAAATTCCTCAGAAAATCAAACAGCGGCCCTTTAAACAGCGTTGACGCATACTCCTGATCCACCAGTTCTCCCACAATATCATCGGGTTTGATGAGAAGCGCGTTAAACAGCTGTCTGATTTCCTGAGTCATGGTATTGTTATTCACTGGAAGAAGGCTGATAATCTCCTCCAGCATATAGATATTCTTTAGATAGTTGACCGTTACCGCCGGATCCTTCAAAAGGTTCATGAGCGTCGCAGCTCCGGCCTCCTTCTGGAACACGTTGTGCTGGCCCAGCAGCCCGCTTCCCGACGGGTTCTTTGTGATATGCCGGATCTCCTGCATATCGAATGGCACGGATGGGTCTTTCTGCGCCCTGTCGGGCTGAATGATATTCTTATTAATCACAGGGGACGTCACCCGTAAAATATCTGCCATTACCTGATTCCTTTCCTGATTTCTCCGTCAAGATAATAGAAAGAACAGCTTTCTTCCCGTTTTACTATGGTCATCCTGCAGTCCCCGATGTTGATCACGGTTCCCGGATGGACCTCGCCCGCCGTCAGCCGGCATTTGCCGACCTCCCGCAGCTGGCGCGCCAGATCTGCCGCCTGCGTCTTTAACCGTTTTTCCTTTAAATTGTGGATCGGAGCCTCCAGCTTGAGCTTTGCCAGACGCTCCTTCTGTCTCGGCGTTATACTGCCGTCTTTCAGCTTTCCATTCAGATAACTGATGTCCTTTGCTGTCTCCGCCTGCTTCCTGGAGACGGCCACCAGGTCAGCACTGATTTTCTCCACTTCCTCCATCAGCTGAGGCGTCACCCCCAGCGTCACCACCGTTGAAACATGGCTGGAGGCTCCCACGGTCTTTACATTCATGCAGTTATGAACCGCGCAGCTTCCGGCGATAAATGCCCCTCGCTTCCCGATCAGCGTAAGATCATGGCCGCAGGAGACCTCCGAGTTGATAATATACTCAGCCTGAATGTTGTGCTGCGCATAAATGGTGCAGTCTTCCAGAAATTTTGCAGTAATATCCACTCCGGCTTCCAGAATGCCGCTCTTCATTCCCCGCATCCCCTTATGGAGCAGAATACTTCCGCCCGCCTGCAGGGCCGCTCCTTCCACAATTCCCATGAACGTGATATCGCCCTTGGCCTTAACAGTATATCCTTCGAAAACATCGCCATGGATGGTGACGCTTCCGGTAAAATCAATATTTCCTATGGAGTTATCCACATTTCCCGATACAACAAAGACATTTTCCACCTGAAATCTGCCGTTCCGGAAGGTTAAGTTGCCTTCGCAGGCGGTCAGAAGCCTGTCGCGCTCCGGCGAATAGACAACATTTTTTCCCTGTGGTATTGGAGGCATTGTGCCGTTCTTTCCCCTGACTGGCTGTCCGAAGACATCCATCCCGTCCTGAGGTTCGGTAGGCATCGTCAGTTCGCAGACGAGTTCCCCCTTTCCTACATTGTGAATCAGGTTCATACTCTTAAAATCAATGCCGCCATTCCCTTTAGAGGCATACTTTATTTTAGCCTCCCGCGGAAAATAATCCTTAATGCGGCCGTCATTTCCATCGACCGCCGGAGTACCTCTGGCAATGATAAACATCTGGCGGTATAAATGTTCAGCCGCAATGGTGCTTACCTTTTCCTCATCGATTCCATGAATGATTCGATGGGCTTCCAGTTCCTGTTCAATCCGCTCCCGGGTGATATCCCTGCCGCCGCCTGACGGCTCGATCAACATTACGGAGACAGCCATACGGTCATCGGACACCGTCAGTTCAATCCCGGCGTCACGGCATTCTTCCTCACCGGAACTTTTACCGCCGCCATCACGGTCTGTTCCGGTTTCCACGTCTTCTCCGGCTTCCACGTCTTCTTCCGCCTCCGCGTCTTCCGCATGATCCGCCTCCTCAGAGCCGTTTTCGCCTGCCAGCTCTCTTTCCAGCCGTTCTCTGCGCGTTCTTTCCGCATCATTCCAGTCTTCCACCGTCTCGATACGCTGATCCGTCTCCGCCTTCGGTTTTTGATCCTCTGTATATGGCCGGACTTCACGCTCTTTTGTCTCGTCTTCCTCTCCATTGTCGAGGAATTTTGAAAACATGCTAAAAATCAGGCTCTTTTCGCTCATGGGATTCCCCCCTTTTAAGTAAATACTGCAAGTTACGATTAGCGAAGATTATTAATCATTTCCTCCATCTGGTCCGCGGCGCTGACAATCCGGCTGTTCAGTTGAAACGCCCTCTGCGCCTGCAGCAGATTGATCATTTCCGTGGGGACATACGTACTGGACAGCTCCAGCGTTCCCGTAAGCAGCCTGCTTCCCGCCTGAGTCTCATCCATGTCTTCAATAGGAATCCATTCTCCGGAAGCGGCTCCCGTACTGTATAAATTTTTCCCTACCGGGACGAGGCCATCCGGATTCTCACACGTATACAAACCGATCACCTCACTGAGACCGCTCAAATCCAGTTCATTGGTAAACTGCTTCTTTCCATTACTTTCCTCGACCGTCTTATATTCCAGCTCGATCCGGTCCCCGTCACGGCTCAGCACATAATGCCCGTCTCTCGTTGTGAGATAGTTGCCTTCATCCGTTGCTGATATCTGGAACGAGCCATCTCTGGTATAGTATGGTTCCTCTGCATCTTCATTCTCGGATTCCACTGCAAAATACGCTTTACCAAGAATAGCAAAGTCCAGCTCCCGCTCTGTCTTTTCAAAGATCCCCTGTTCAAACACGGTCTCCGCGCCATTGGTCTTCACGCCGTGGCCCACCATCTGATTTGCATTTTTCGTATCCATCTGCGTATAAAGCAGGTCATCAAAGGAGCTGCGCAGTACCTTGTAGCCCGGAGTACTGACATTTGCCATATTATTGGCAGTCACATCAAGCTCCGACTGAAATGCATTCATCGCTGATACTGCAGTGTAATAAGATATGTTCATCCGTTATTTCCTCCTACAGCTTCCCGATTTCTGAAGCCGACTTCTGGTTCATCTGATCGATAATCGTAAGCGCCCGGCTGCAGGACTGAAATGCCCTCTGGACTTCCATGGCGCGCGTCATCTCGGAGTTTAAATTCACGCCGGATTCCTCCAGCTTCCCCTGAAAGACCTCCGGATACACCTGGGTCAGGGCCACACCGTTTTCCGCACCGTATGTACCGTTATCGTAAAAGGTCAGATTATCGTAATTGTCAGGAACCACAATCTGAATCTGCTCCAGTTCGCCATTCTCATTATCGTAAATAATTCCATTCTCTCCCACACGGAAACCGCCCTCTTCCACCTGGATCGGACCGCCGTCTCCCATGACCTGGCCAACGCCCTTTAAGACCAGATAACCGTCCTCATCCTGAGTAAAATGACCGTTGCGTGTCAGATACTGCCGGTCCTCGCCCTGAATCACGAAGAGGCCGTCGCCGCTGATGGCCATATCAAAATTCTTTCCGGTATCCACCAGCGCTCCCTGCCTGTGGGTCGTCATCTCCCGCTCTGCCAGGGAAATGGTGGATCCGCCGCCGATCGCTGTGGTCTGTCCATTCATCTGACGCACCAGCTGCTCGTCAAAGGTGGTCTTCACCAGCCGTTTGCTCCGGTATCCGCTGGTCTTTACATTTGCGATATTATTGGCTGAAATGTTAAGCGCCCTCTGGTTCATCAGCACGCCCGAGGCGGCCGTATAAAATCCTGAAAACATATGGTTTCCTATCCTCTCACATATTCTTCCAGACTGCTCTTTAATTTTTTCATTGCTTTTGTGTGAATCTGGCACACTCTTGACTGGCCGATCCCCATAATTTCGGCAATCTCCGAATACTTCAGTTCCTCATAGTAATAGAGTGAAACGACGAGCCGTTCCTTATCTCCCAGCGCTTCCACCGCCTCCGCCAGCGTTCTCTGAAGGTCCCTGTAAAACAGGCTTTCCTCCGGCTTCGTGTCAATGTCCGTGGCTTCCAGTTTGTCTTTTGCAATCACACCTGTCATATCCTGCAGCACTGCCTCAAAGGAGAGAACCGCCGCATGGTTCATATACGTTAAGTGCTTCTCCACCTTTTCCACGGGAATATCCAGGAAGTCCGCGACTTCATCCGCCTCCGGTTCCCGCATCTTCTCGTGGGCCAGCATGGAATACGCCTCGTCCACCTTTTTCTGAAAACTGCGGGCCCGGTGAGGCACCCAGTCCTGACTTCTGATATAATCAATCATCGCCCCGCGCACACGGATAAATGCGTACGTCTCAAACTGGGCTCCCTTCGACGCATCGTACCGGTCGAGGCACTCCATCAGCGCCAGAACCCCCTGGTCGATCAAATCCTCCTCTTCCGTAAAGCTGCCCGCCATGCCGCGAAGCTGCGCCGCCGCGGAACGGACGATGGGGAGGAAATGGACGATAAGCTTATTCCGCAGCTCCTGGCTTCCGTTTTTTAAGTAAACCGAAAGTACCGTCTTTCCTTCTTCTCTGCTCATCTGTTCCATCTGCATAAACCGTTACCTCTGGCCCAGGGCAATATTCCCCAAAGCCTGTATCTGTATGTTATTATCGATCTCACTGAACGACACCACCGTCACATTGGGGTAAAACTGGTCGATCAGCTTCTTAAAATAAATCCGCACCACCGGGGACGTAAGCACGATCGGCACATTGACCAGATCCTTAATCTTGTTAATCTCGCCGGTGGCCGATGTCACAATATTCTGAATAGCCGATGGTTCCAGGGCCAGATAGGACCCTGTATCCACCTTCTTCACCGATGACATGATCATATTTTCAATCTTGTCATCCAGACTTAAGACCTTCATCTGCCCCGCTTCAGAGAAACGATGGGAGATGGTTCTCTTCAGCGCCTGCCGCACGTATTCCGTCAGCATATCCGTATCCTTTATCTGGGTTCCGTAATCCCCCAGCGTCTCCACGATCGTCTCCATATCGCGGATCGGTATTCCCTCACGAAGGAGGTTGGAAAGCACCTTCTGAAGCTCTCCCACGGAAATCACTGCGGGAATGGTATCCTCGATGATGCTGGCATTTGTTTTCTTCAGTGTTTCCAGCAGATTGTTGACCTCCTGGCGGTTTAAAAGCTCATGTAAATGCTCCTTCACTACCTCCGATAAATGGGTGATGACCACCGATGTGGGATCAATCAGCGTGTACCCCGCCAGCTCCGCCTGAATCTTCTTGTCTTCGCTGATCCATTTAGCAGGAATATGGAACGCCGGATCAATGGTGTCGATACCCGGAATGTCATCCGCGTCTCCTCCCGGCGGAAGAGCCAGATAGTGATCCATGAGAATATCTCCCCTTGCCACTTCCTCGCCCTTTAACAGGATGCTGTACTGGTTGGGATTTAACTGTCCGCTGTCCTTAATCCGGACCGACGGTATTACAAATCCCATATCCAGGGCCATCTGCTTGCGGAACATGACGACACGGTCGATAAAGCTGCCGCCATTGCTCTCATCCGCCAGCGGAATTAAGCTGTAGCCAAATTCCATCTCAATCTGTTCCACGGTCAAAAGACCGTATACATTTTCAATATTCTTATAAAAGGAAGCTTCACTGGTAACCTCCGCTTCCACGTATCCTTCCGCCGCGTCCGCCACTATGGTTTTCTGCCGTCTCATCAGGGCGTATCCGCCACCGATCATCATAGCTGATATCATGAGAATCTGAGGCACCGGAAATCCCGGAATCAGGCACAGACAGGCTGCCGCCCCGCCGGCTGTCATAAGCACCCTGGGCTGGGCCAGAAACTGGCTTGTCAAATCCTCGCTCAGACTGTTCTCCGACGCGGAACGCGTCACCACCATACCGGTCGCCACGGAGATCAGAAGCGCCGGAATCTGGGACACCAGGCCGTCTCCAATCGTCGAAGTGGTATATATCTGCATAATCTCAGAGATGCTGCCCTGACCGTTCATCATTCCGACGACGATACCTCCAATGAAGTTGATCAGTGTGATGATGATGGAAATGATCGCATCACCCTTTACGAACTTGGTGGCGCCATCCATGGAACCGAAGAAATCAGCTTCTCTCTGGATTTTTAAGCGCCGCTCCCTGGCCTGCTGCTCATCGATCAGACCACTGTTCAGATCGGCATCGATAGCCATCTGTTTTCCCGGCATGGCATCCAGCGTGAATCTCGCCGCGACCTCGGCCACACGTTCCGACCCCTTGGTGATAACGATAAACTGTACCAGCACAATGATCAGGAATATGATAAAACCAATAACCGCGTTCCCCCGGATTACGAACTGTCCGAAGGTTTTCACCACCTGCCCCGCGTAGCCATTGTCAAACAGGATTTTCCTCGTCGAAGAGATATTAAGCCCCAGCCGGAACAGCGTTGTGATCAGCAAAAGGGAGGGGAACACGGAGAATTCCAGCGTTTCCCGGATATACATCGTCATGACGAGAATCAGAAGCGACAACGTGATATTCAGTATAAATAAAAAATCCAGTATGGGCGTCGGCAGGGGGATCAGAATCAGGAAAATGATTCCGATGATTCCCGCTGTCACAAGGATATTAAACCGTTTCAAATTTATTCACCATTTCCAATAATACTTCTTGCATTTACGATTTCACTGATACGCACCCCGAAATTATCATCAATCACGACGACCTCTCCCCGGGCGATCAGCTGTCCGTTTACGATGATATCCACCGGCGCATCTGCCTGCTTGTCCAGCTCCACCACCGTACCGTTGTTAAAGTTCAGCACATCCTTTAGTCTGCGTCTGGTCTTTCCGATCTCGACGGAGACATTTAAGGGAACATCCATGATAAGGCCCAGATTGCCGTTAATAGACGGCGATGCCTGGTATACGGCATGCCCGGTGTCGGCCGTCACCGAATTCGCCGTACGGCTCTCCATCCCGGACTGCAGGCTCTCCCTTCCGGCTGCCGCCGGAGCTGCGCCCTGCTGCACCGGCTTCACGAAAAGGCTCTCCTCCATGGCTTTCGCCTCGGCCTCCGCCCTTTTCTCCGCTTCCCTCCTGGCCCCGATCTCCTGATAAATACTGTCGGCCGCCGTTATGGATATGCACTCCATAAATTCAGACTCCACCATGTCCTTGATCTTCACACGGTAATGAATCACAATCGTCTTTGATTCGGGAGCTTCTCCGATGGCAGGAGACAGGTTCTGCCTGCCATCCGAAAGGATCAGCTGGCAGTCCGATGACTCCATGGTATTGCCCAGGTATTCCGCCATGGCCTCCACGGACGCATGCACCATCTGGTTCATCAGCTCCGCAGCTGCACTCATAGCCACTTCATCGAACTCAAAATCCGGGTCGGGCAGATCATCAATTCCCATCAGTTCGTTTAAGAACGCCTGCATATCCCGCTGACGCAGGATCATAACCGTATTGCCGGCAACGCCGGAGGTCAGGCAGCTTTTGACAAAGACAGCAGGTTCCAGAATCCCGTATTCCACTTCCTTTACCGTTATCTCCGTTATCTCCGGACTGCTGATCTCTATATCCGCCTTCAGAATCGATGACAGGGATTCCCCCGCCGCCTTTGCGTGCAGATGAATCAGTTCCTCAAACACCTGCCGGTCCGTCCTATTCATGATCCCCTGGTTCTCTACTTCCTTCGCCATCGCTATAAGCTCCTTTTATTCCTCATTCTTTCTGCTTTTCCGTCTGCTCTTTTTCTTCTGCTTTCCGTCTTCCTTTTCAGTGTCTTCTTCCGCCTTCTTACGGCTGGCCGGAAGCAGCTTGTAGAGTTTTTCTTCTATGAATTTCGGGTTTTCCCCGTCCTGAATGGCCAGAACACCTTCCAGAACCAGTTGTTTACATAAAAATTCCTCATCGTGCCTTGCCTTCAGTTTGCTTGCCACCGGCAGACATACGATGTTGGCCAGAAGAGAGCCGTATAATGTGGTGATCAGAGCCGTTGCCATGCCTTTTGCAAGAGCATTGACATCCTGCATGTTGCCCAGCATCAGAATCAGGCCGACCAGCGTACCGATCATACCGAACGCCGGTGCGAAGCTGGCCGCCTTCTCATAGAACCCGCGGTCCAGCGCATGACGCTCATCTAACTGGTCCAGCTCCGTCTCCATGACCTGACGGACCTTTTCTGAATCCACGGAATCCACCACCAGTAAAAGGCTGTTGTGCATGAACGGCTCGTCAATCTCGTTTAGCTTGTCCTCCAGGGAGAGAAGTCCCTTCATACGTGCCTCCGTAGCCAGCTCCACAATCTGTTCAATGGACTGTTCCGGATCAAACTTATACGGTTTTATAATGATCTTTAAATGTTTCCCTATCTTTTTAAACGCCCCGGAGGGGAAGGACAGCATCATAACACCGATGGTGCCTCCTATGGTAATGGCCATACTCGGAAGATCGATAAACGCCCGTAGATTGTGAAAGACCAGCTTCATGGCCTCCTGATCAAAGGTCATACCGAACAGTACCAGCACTACCGCCAAAATAAAACCCAGAATTGACATGATATCCATATCTGCTACATCCTTTTCCTTAACTTTTCTTGTATTTCCGCCCGGTTATCCTCTGATCTGTTCGATCAGATCACTGAACGTCTTTCTGCGGAACGCCGCGACCCGTTCGACAACCTCTTCCTTTGATTCCCGTACAATCAGGTGTTTCCCGTTGGTGAGAAGAATCGTGGTATCGGGATTCTCCATGATCATCTCGATCAAATCACAGTTGAGGACGAATTCCTCTCCATTTAATTTACTCAGGGTAATCACCGATACCACCTCCTGTTATCGCTTCAGGTTTACAAGTTCCTCCAGAATCGAGTCTGATACTGTAATGATACGTGAGTTGGCCTGGAAGCCTCTCTGTGTTACGATCATGTCGGAAAACTCAGTGGAAATATCCACATTGGACATCTCCAGTGAGGAGGTCTTTAACGCTCCCGTTCCGTCCTCACCGGCCTGGCAGGCCTTGGCCTCACCGGAGTTGGAGGTCGCCCGGAAGTAGGAATTTCCACTTTCCTCCAGTCCATACGGGTTTTCAAAGGTGACCAGATCGATACGGCCGATCTGGATTTTGCCCTTATCCGGATGGGTTGCCTCAATAATACCGTTTCCCAGAATGGCGATCGATGCGCCGGAAAGGGAGATCGCACCGCCCTCCGTACCATTTTCCAGTGTAAATGTTCCGCTTCCAAGTCCTGCATCGTTGGACTGCGTAGCCGCGGTGATGGTTCCTGCATGATCCTTCGGCACAAAGGAAGCGTATGTCTTATCTGCCTCATCTGCGTTTAAAAATGCGGTATTAATGTCTGAATAGCCCTTATGGTCGATGGTCAGGGTTCCGCCGCCTTCTTCCGTAAGCACCAGGTCTCCGGCCGCGTCGCCTTCGCTGATATCACCGGAATACGTCTTGCCGCCGCTTACCGCAGTTACATGCCATTTTGCCTTATTGCCCGCGCTGGCAGGTATCTTTACCGCGCTGTATTCAATGTCGTCACCGGGATTGATTCCCGAGGTGCCGTAATCCTTAAGGCTCATACTCTTGTTGAAAAATCCGGTCCCCGCTGCCGCCGGCATCGTCACATTGTGAAAAGACTGCGCCGTATTTCCCGTGCCTGCGTTAAACGAAGAAGTGATCGCCGTATAACCCGGATGGCTCATCTCGATGTACTGCCCCGTTCCGGCTTCCTTCAGCCACATCTTGCCTGCAGTTGTGGTGTTCTCATTTATTTCGCCGACAAACTCCCGTCCGTCCACTGTGGCCGTCACAACCCAGGCCATCTTTCCGCCTGTACCCGGCCTCAGTTCTGATTTAAAGTCCACCGGACCCGCCGCGTCAAAGGCAGGGCTCGTGCTCATGCCGGAAAACTTCAGTCCGCCGAAGATTCCGTCAGCCGCATCTGTGGAGGTGACAAATTCGAAGGTTCCTTCGTTAATTCCAAAGTGGTCGCCCAGGAGCTCCGCGCCGGTCAGCGGTTTCTGGAACACATTCTCCGCCGGTGTCGCGGTGATGGTAAAGTTACCGCCCGGATGGGCCTTTCCGCCGCAGCCGCGGGTGATGGCGCTGTTCATCTTGCTGTTAAAGTCTGAAAGACTCGTAAAGATAGCATTTTTATTCACATGCACCGTGATGCTGGAATCGTTGATATCGGATGGATTCACAACGATATCGGAACCGGAAGGCAGATTGTCCTCCGCCTTAAAGGTGATGGATACGTTGGCATCCGTTGTGGCCTTCTCCGAGGTGATCGTAAACTGGGTTCCGTTGATCGTCAGTGTCTTCGATGCCAGTCCGCTGGACTTGGTCGGAATGTTCAAATGGATCTTGTCGGAGGATGGCGCCTTGCCCAGCGGATCACCGGATACGCCGAGTACCGTGTAGCCGTTGGAATCCACCAGGTTGCCGCTGTTGGAATCCAGCATTAAGTTTCCTGCTCTCGTGTAGAAGATATTTCCATCCGCATCCATGACCTGGAAAAATCCCTCGCCTGCAATCGCCACGTCCAGGGGTCTGCCTGTAGACTGCAGCGCCGAACGGCTCATATCCAGATCGATGCCGCCTAACTGGGAACCGTAACCAACCTGGCTGGCATTGGTTCCTCCTTTATTGTTGTCGCCGCCTGCTGCGCTCTGTAATGTCTGATAGAATACATCCTGAAAACGCGCGCGGCTGGATTTGAATCCGTACGTATTTACGTTGGCAATATTATTGCCGATAACATCCAGCTTTGTCTGGTGTGCTTTCATACCGGACACTGCGGAATACAATGATCTTAACATAGTTGATATCTCCTTTTCTAACCGCCTTACCCGTCCGTCAATCGGGGTAAGAATAGCCTCCAAAAGGACCGGCTATACCATAACGGTTCCGTCAATGTTTGTGAATACAGTGCCTTTTAAGCTTTCTTCATTCACAACAGTTACTACTTTGTTATTCTTTACATTTACAACAAATGCCGTGGAATCCATCAGGATTAACGGAGCCTTAAGCCCCTTTTCTCCGGCCAGTTTTACCCCCTCATTCAGCCGTTCCAGCTTATCAGAGGACACATCCACGCTTCGCTCCATCACCCGCTCCACGGCATGTTTGGAAAACGTCACCTGGCTTTCTTCCTTTAGTTTCTGTTCCAGCAGCTCTTTAAACGCGCTGCCGCCTTCCGTGCCCTCCGCCGGTTTATTCCTGGCGGCTTCCCACGGTTTTCCGGTACATATGGGGGTATGAAGCATTTTGTTATATATCATGGAATCCATTCTCTTACCTCCTTACTGCACTGATGCTCATATCTTTGAATCCTTGTCGCCGGGATTTTCTCCATCCCCGTCTCCGCTGCCTTCAGAATCCGGGGGCTCCGTTCCGTCCTTCTCCGGCGCCTCTGTCCTGATCTCCATGATCTCATCCATTCCGTAGGATTCTCCTTCCACATAGATCACGAATTTTCCGTCCAGCAGGGAAACCTTGTTTACGACGCCTTCCGTCTTCTTTAAGTCCCCGGCGACCGTAAATTTGGCAGCCGTAACCGTCTTGCCCACAAGTGAGGTCACATAGGTGCTCTTGGCGTTATACGCCATCTCTTCCATCTGCTGCATGGTCGATATCTGGGCCAGCTGCGTCACATACTGGGTGTCGTCCACCGGATTCATAAAATCCTGATTTTTCAGCTGGGCTACCATCAGAGTCAGGAAATCCTCCATGCTGACGGCTTTATCGGATGCATCGCCAAACACAGCATCTATGACATCTCCGTTTCCCGACGCGCCATTTGTACCTTCTGTTTCTTTCTCACCATCCTCCGATGCCTTTGCCGGTGCAGCATCTCCCGGCACTCCCGGTCCGCTGCTTCCGGAGGAGGCGGTTCTCAGGTACGGATTTGAATATTCTGGTATCTGTACTGACATGTCTCTCCTTTTCTCTTCATTTCCTTACTCATGGGGCGGCTACACATACGCATACAGTCTGCGAACCAGGCTCTCCGCCGCCATTCGCTCTGTCTCCTGTATAAACACTCCGTCGTCCGCCATCAATCCCTGATTCACGCCGCGGCGGTAATGTCCCCGGGCCTGCTGCCCCTGATTCTGATAGAGCTCCTGGCCGAATCCTGCAAAATCCATTCCGCCCTGGCTGTTGTGATATACCTCTTCCACCTCTGCATGAAGCGGCTCCAGCATCTCCTTCAGGCTCATCATCTGGCTGTTAACCAGCTTCTCCGTCTCCGGATTGGCCACTCCGATGCTGACCGATGTCCTGCCGCCTGCGCTTGCCATATGTACGACGATCTCTCCCAGGCCCTCCGGCTTCAGCTTGATGGTGAATTCCGACAATTCCCGTTTCATGCCCTGTTCTACCCCTGCCTTCAGCTGTTCTGCTACCGGTGTGTGCAGATCGGAAGCGGTATTGTCCACCGTCGGCACGCCCTTTAACGCGCCCTGCTGCGATACGCTTAGCCTGTCCTGAAACGACATGCCTTTTCCGTCTGAATTCTTTTTCAGTTCCTCCAGCATCCGGTTGTCCATCGCATCGTCAGAAACGGTCTCCTCTTCTGTCTGTACCTGCGTTCCGGTTCCCATGGCCTTCATCTGTTCCGAATGGCCCTTCAGCAAATCGGAAAAACTTCCTTCCTCTCTGCCTGCACCGTTCCCATCCGAAACCGGCAGGTGACCGGCCAGAGCCGTATGCTCCGCTTCTGCTGACTTCACGGCTTCTGTCTTCTGCCCGTTTTCCGTTTCCTCCACTTTCTGTGCTGCCGGCTGGAAACGCATCTCCCGGGTATTGACTGCGTCTGATGCACCCGCGTTTTCTGCGGCTGCCGCCTGAACCGCCTCGTATCCGGCGCCTGTACCGGATCCCGGTACTGCTGCAGCTTCCGTCTGATCCGATACGCTGCCTGCCTCCGTTACCGCCTGGAGCCCGTCTTCTTCTGCGTTCGCACCGTTTATCAGCGGCACGGCCGGAGCTTCCGCCATAACTGCTGCCTGCTCTGCCATGATTTCCAGATCTGCCGTTTTTCCCGCTTCTTCCTGTGCAGAATCTTCCGTCTTTTTCGTATCCGGCTTCTTTTCCGGAGCCTTCTCAGCCCTGGTATCTGCCGGTCCGGAAACCTCAGCCCTCACCGTATCATTTCCGGTGTCATCGGTTTTCGAACCAGTCTGAATCTCAGGCGTCTTCCGTGCGCTCTGTGACTGATTTCTGTCCTCTGCCGCCTTTTTCCCCGTCTTTAGCATCTCGCTGAAGGTATCGGCAAAATTCGCTTGACCTGCCGCTCTGCCTTTTCCATGATCCGCAGTTACCTGCTGCTTCCAGCCGGTAACCGAAGCTTTCATGGCTGTTTCCATATTCATTTTCTTCTCACCGCCTTTCTCTCTGTGACATATTTATTGGGAAGCACCACGACGTACGAAATTTCCCGCAACATGTTCCGCTATGGTTTCCTGCTGCTCCTTCGCTTCACCGCGGTGGTATTCCTCTAACTGTTTTTCCTTCAGCTTTTCCAGCTTTTTTACTTCTCTGGAGGCCTCCGTCACTACCTGACGCTGCCGTTCCAGACCTGCCTGCAAAAGCTTCCGTTCTTTCTCCAGCTCCTCCAGCTGGTTTCTTGCACTTTCCAGAATGGAGTAACAGGCTTTCAGCATAAATATCGTTGTTCCTTCCGCCTCCCGCCTGGCGATCTCCGCCTGTATACCGGCGGCTTTCTCAGCCATATCCCGTTTCCGTGCTTCCAGCGCATCCCGCTCTGCAGTCATACGGCCCAGGATTCCCATCTCCTTCTCCAGATTCTGGCTTTGAAAATTCAGCATACGCTCCAGTGAAAATGCAAACTTTTTCATAAAATTCCCTCTATTCGGTCAGTTGAATCATACGTATGACGGCCTCATCCAGAGTAAAGCTCTCATCCGTCTTCTGCTGCAGAAACTCATATATTTTATCAATTCTCATCAGCGCGTCATCCAGTTCCTTATTCGTCCCCTTCTTATACGCTCCGATCGAAACAAGATCGATGTTGCTCTCATAGACGGAGAGAAGTTTTCGGATCTTCCCTGCTGCCTCCTTGTGCTCCGGCATCACGATGTCGCTCATCAGACGGCTGACGCTGGATAAGATGTCGATCGCCGGATACCGGTTCTGTGTCGCCACCTTTCTCGACAGCATGATATGACCGTCAATGATACCCCGCACCGTATCGGACACCGGTTCGTTGGCATCGTCCCCCTCCACCAGCACCGTGTAGATTCCGGTGATGGATCCCGTCTCAAAATTGCCTGACCGTTCTAACAGCTTGGGAAGCTCCGAGTAAATGGAAGGGGTATATCCCCTCGCCACCGGCGGCTCTCCAATGCTCAGCCCCACCTCCCGCTGTGCCATGGCAAAACGTGTAAGGGAATCCATCATCAGCAGAACGTCCATTCCCTGATCTTTGAAGTACTCTGCGATCGTCGTCGCCGTCATGGTGCATTTGGAACGCATCATTGCCGACTGGTTGGAGGTGGCCACCACCAGAACAGAGCGCTTTAATCCCTCTTCTCCCAGATCCCGGTTGATAAACTCCACAACCTCGCGGCTTCTCTCCCCGACCAGGGCAATGACATTGACATCCGCCTTCACATTCTTGGCAATCATGCCCATCAGCGTGCTTTTACCGACGCCGCTTCCGGCGAAGATCCCCATTCTCTGGCCCTTTCCAATGGTTAAGAGCCCGTCTATGGCCTTGACTCCCATCTGGATCACAGTATCAATTCTGGGCCGCTCCATGGGGTTGGAGCGTTTGCCGGTTATGGGATAATAAGCGACCTCCCCCAAAGGCCCCTGGCCGTCGATCGGCATTCCCATGGCATCCACGGTACGGCCGATTAACTCATTGGATACCGGTATCAAAAGCCGTTCTCCCGTATTGCGGACCGTGCTTCCGTAGCCGATGCCCTCTGTCTCTTCATAGGGCATTAAAAGCACCCGGTTTTCACGAAATCCCACCACCTCAGCCATTACCGGCGGACTGCCTCCCGGAACATCGATGGTGCAGACATCACCGATTCTGCAGGCAGGTCCCATGGATTCCACCGTAGTCCCCACAATCTTGTCTATCTTCCCCAGATAGGTATACAAATTGGCGTTCTGAACCGCCTGTCTCACACTCTCTATCATCTTATGCGCCGCCTGTCTCACTATTTCAGTAATTCCGCCAGCTGCCGTTTTAAATTCTCCAATTGCACAAACACGGAGGCGTCCACAATCCCTTCCTCCGTCTCAATCTGCACATAGCCGGGCTGCTGCTGTTCCGGTCTGATGCGGACATATCCGCCGTTTCGGTCTCTCAATGGTTCCAGGCGTCTCTCCAGTTCCTCCACCAGGGCGATGGAGTCGTCTGACAAATGCACGGTGATCTCATTCTTATCCCGCTCCGACAACACCGCCTGCTCCACCATATCGGCCAGCCCTGCTCTGCCGGCGTCCACCTCTCTCTGCAGAATTTTTTCTGCTATCATGAGGGCTATCTCTGTAATCCCGGCCTTTATCTCCTCCGAGTGCTCTTCCAGCCGGCGCCCTGCCTGTTCCACGGCCTGTCCAATCCTGACCAGGCCCGTGGAAATATCCGCTTCAGCCCGGTTGATACCGTCCTCATAGCCCTCTTCCTCCGCCTGCTTTTTCAGCCGTTCCGCCTCCGCAAGAGCCGTATTCACAATCTTGTCCCGCTGGGCGTAGGCTTCCTCTAAAATCCTGGCGGCAGACTGCTCCGCCTGGCTTCTGGCATGTTCCAGAATCTTTCTCTTTTCTTCAGATATCAGCGCATACCGGGGGATCGAACCATCGGCAGCTTCCTGAACTGCAGTTTCCGGTTCCCCGTTGGCCGTTTCCGCCTGATCTGCGCTGGGGCCGGGCATCTGATAGGCAGGAACCCTTCCTTCTCCCAGCACCGTCTGTCCGGACTTGATTACCCTATACAATGATCTCATCCTTTCCATCCTTGGAGATTACGATCTCCCCCTCTTCCTCCAGACGGCGGATCACAGCCACGATTCTCTGCTGCGCCTCTTCCACATCGCTCATTCGGATATTATGCAGATACTCCATATCGCTCTGTATGGATTCCCTCATACGGTTTGACATGTTGGCGAATATCGCATTCATCACATCCTTGTTGGATACCTTTAACGCGACCGCCAGGTCCTTGGAATCGGTCTCTCTTAAGAAACGCTGGATCGACAGAGGATCCAGATATGCAATGTCTTCAAATACAAACATCAGCTTGCGCACATCCTCGGCAAGCTGGGGATTTTTAAGGTTCAGCTCATCAAAAATATCTCTCTCCGTGCTGCGGTCCACATGGTTCATAATATCAGCGATATAATTGAGTCCGCCCACTTCCATGGTCTCTTCCGAGGACGAGGAACCGATCTTCTTCTCCAGCACCTCTTCCGCAATCTTGATGGCCATCGGCAGCGCCCTGTCCATGGCAGCGATGCGTTCCACCACATCCACCCGCGTCTCCTGAGGAAGATTCGCGATAATCTTGGACGCCTGCTCCGGAGTGGCGTAGGAAAGGATCAGCGCCAGTGTCTGCGGATGCTCGTTCTGTATCGCGGTCATCAGTGTCTTATAATCTACTTTTCTGATAAAACTGAACGCCTTGGTCTTAAGCGCCTTGCTGACCCGGTCCATTAAATTTCTCGCCTGCTGCTGGCCGAATGCTTTTTCCAGCACTTCCTTGGCGTAGTCTTTTCCGCCCTCGGTAATCACCTTTTCCGTCACACAACAATTGTAAAAGTCCTTGGCTATATCTTCCATCTCATCCGGTGCCAGGTGAGGAAGCCTTGTAATCTCCATGGACAGCTGTTCCACTTCATTCTCTGTCAGATACCGGAACACCTCGGAGGCCCGTTCCGTACCGAGCATGGATATGACGGCCGCAGCTTTTTCTGCTGGTCTTCTTTCTTCTGCCGGCATACTACTTCTTATCCTCCTTCAGCCAGTTGCTTATCATAGATGCAATGATCTCAGGGTTGTCCTCCGCAAAGGAGCGGACCTGATTCACCGGATCCTGTGGTTTTACGGGAATATTGGTAAGACGGTTTTCTACCGCGCTCTCTTCGGCGCGCTCCGCGATATCACGATCCAGCTCAACGGCATCCCCCTCAAAGGGTCCGAACAGCTCCTGGTCTTCTTTTCTCTGTTTCTTTTTCCTGTGGCGTAAAATGAGGAACAAAAGTACAAGGAACAGGAAAATACCGGCCGCAGCTCCCGCTATCAGAATACGGGGATCGATTCCCCCGACACCAGGAGCCGTCACCGGAATTACCGGTTTTTCCGGTTCCGGAGTTTTATCCGATGCAATCTGCTGGAAGCTGGATACTACAATGTCTTCCGGCGCGATATTGGCGGCCTTCGACGCCGCATCGATCAGCTGCTGCTTCTTTGACTCTGTCAGATTACTGTCATTCACGGTAATCGCCACAGTCGCCTTCTGCAGCTTTACGTTGTCCTTCTCAATCTGTTTCTTGATATATCCTACCAGATAGTCCACATCGCGGTAATAATCTCCGTTGGCCCCATTGGCTCCTCCGGTTCCCGCCGCTCCATACGTTGGAATATCCGTGTTGTTCTCTTCTCCGGCCACCCCGCCGGCGCCTCCGCCCTGGCCGTTTACCGACTGTCCAGTCTTATAGTGCTCCACCACGCCCTGACCGTTGTCCTGAGGCTCATACTGCAGATCCTCGGTGATCATCTTATCGTAATCGATAACCACCGTCGCAGATACCCGAATCTGCCCCGGCGGATACGCCAGGGTCAGCACATTCATGATCTTGTCCTGAAGGCGCTTTTCCACCTTTGTCTCAAAATCCAGACGGCCCAGACCGTAGCTGGTCAGTCCGCCCACATCGTCAGACACCATCTCCTGCATCGTCTCCGCATTGACTACGGTTACATTCTCCGGAAGCAGCCTGGGAACGCTGTTGGCAATCAGGTTCTTGATGGCCCCCACTTTTTCCGGCGACAGTTCACAGTCGGGCATCAGGGTCAGGGAAACGGCCCCCGTACTGTCGGCCCCCTGATCGTCCCACACATAGTTGCTGTCATCGGATACATTCAGCGTCACTATCGCATTCTTAATGCCGTTCATGTCCTTCAGGGTCCGTTCAATTCTGTCCTGAAGATTCAGGAGAAGATACTGGCGCTTCTCGAATTCTGTCGTGGTAAATCCCATATTATCCGAAAAAATGTCAAAAGGAAGTGCCGTTTTCGGATATCCCAGTTCTGACATATCAAGCATAATGTCACCGACCTGGTTCTCCGGAACCGTCACTTCTCCTTCTGCATTTCTCTTCGCGCCTACTCCACGACCGTTCAGCACTGCGAGTATTTCATTATTCTCTTCTCTTGAAATTCCCGGAAAAAGTACCACGTACTCTCCGGCTTTATTTGTATTTAACAGGATTGCCGCCGCCAGAGCGACGATGACCGCCGCCAGAACTCCCGCCGCCGCTGCTTTCCTTTTTTTGCTGCCCAAAAGACGGCCGACCGTACCGCTGCCGTCGACTGCCGTTTTCACTTTGTCTTTCACACCCATAATTCCACCACTGCTATCTTTCCGTTATTTTAAATCTGCATTCCCATAATCTGAGTGTACGCACTGACTGCCTTACTGGTCAGCTGTGTCGTAAACTCGATCGCAGCAGCGGATTGTTCTGCCTGAATCAATGCTGTATGTAAATTATCGATCTGACGGCCGCAAGCTTCACATCCATCTCTCTGGTATCTTTCACCGCCTGATCCGCTTTCCTGACCGCATCCGTCAATATATTCTGAAAGCTGCTCTTTCCCTGCTTTTGCGGGGCTTTGTCCAGTTTTTTCATCTCCTCCAGAGATGCCGGACCCTCCAGCCTCGTTATCGGCACTATAAACATAATTCCCCTCCAAACGCCCCTGTAATTTTGCTTTTGGTTACAAAATTTGGCTATTTTCAGTATAACTTTTTAAAATCGTTACGTCAACTTAAAACTTAAGAAAAATGTATGTTTTTGTAATAATTCTTACATTTTTCCATAATTTTCCAAAAAAAGACTATCATGGTTACATGGCTGTTTTCTGTTTCAGCCATCAACTATGATAGTCTATTTTACTTCTTTCAGCGAACCCACACTCCGTCGGAATTCAGGTAATAACCGCCCACACTCGTCCCGCGCACCATAGCTCCGGTATCCGGCGCGAAGTAGTACCATTTTCCGCTGTCCAGAAGCCAGCCAGTATGCATGCTTCCGTCACCGTCGAAATAGTAAGTACTGCCGCCCAGTGTCAGCCATCCGGTCTGCATGCTTCCGTCGTCTGACAGGTAATACCATTTCCGGTTATCCTGGAACCAGCCGGTCTGCATCGCTCCATTACTGTCAAGGTAGTAATATTTTCCGTTTTTCAGCTGCCAGCCGGTTAAAATGTAACCATCGTAATCAAACAGATACCATGCCCCGTCAATGTTCTGCCACGTGTTTGCCGGATAGCTTCCATCCGCATTGCGGTACCACCAGCCATCCGAATTCTTTACCCAGCCGATATTGGCCGGCGTCAGATTTGAATTCTGTCTGCCCCCGCCCTGGCTGTATGTCTGATCGTCATCAATGTCCTGTTCATCGGAATATACCCAGTCACCGCTGGTAATATAGCCCTGCTCCTCCGTATCCTTTGGAATTGCACGGACACGGAACTGGTAACGGCCTGCCTGAGTCATAAAAGGATAGAAATCGTATGTGGTGGCATTGACCTTTGCCACTCCCTGAATCATCTGACCGTCACGGTACAGCTTCAGTTCATATGCCCCGGCGTAAGGAACCGCTTCCCAGGTTCCTTTTCCCAGCGGATAACCAACCCATTCCGCGGAATTGGGAATATCCAGCGTGCCGGAAGCCGGTGTCAGTTTAACTGTCAAAAGAAGCGTCTCGTTATTATTCTGGCGTTTTACCGAAGCATAGGCTGCCCCCGTAATCTGGAACTTCCCCGCCCCCGTCGTCTTTTCGAAATAGCAGCCGCTTCTGGCATGGATCTCTATCTGCACTTTCGGCACATCTCCCGGTTCCCAGTATTCCTTATTGCCGTTCACCCACGTATATGCGCCGATGGTGTAGAGACTGCTGTCAGTCGTCACATAGACTGTGGCTGCATCCAGATCGTAGTCGGCCTTTACATCAGAACGCACCGTAATCGATACGGAAGTAATCGGTGTTCTCGTCTCATTTTTCACAGCGGCCCAAACCGTTCCTGAAGCATTCGGCAGTGCTGCCGTCAGCAAGCCGCACGCCAGAACTGCCGCCGCGGCCTGTCTTAACCTGCGTAACATATCTTATCCTCCTGTCTGCTACGGTATCCAGATACCATCTGAATTAATGTAATACGTCTCTACCATCCTGTCCTTCACCATGCGTCCGTTATCCGGATCCAGATAATACCAGTTATCCTTATACCGGATCCAGCCGACCGCCATACTGCCGTCCGGATTCAGATAGTACCAGTCACTGCCCTGCTGAAGCCATCCGCCTGACACCTTTCCCACCTGCGGATCCAGATAATACCACACCCGGTTGTCCTGGAGCCAGCCTGTCACCATGTCTCCGTTGCTGGTCAGATAGTATTCGTGACCGTTCTTCGTCTGCCAGCCGGTCAGCATGTAACCATCCATGTTAAACAGATACCATTTATCGTTGATCAGCTGCCAGCTGTTCACCGGATAGGTACCATCTGCATTCCGGTACCACCAGCCGTTTCTGTCCTGCTCCCAGCCGGGACTTCGGGAACCGGGACCGTTTCCCTGACCGGGGCCCTGGCTGCCGCTGCCAAAACTGCTGCCGGAGCCGCCGTTCCCTGAGGAATTCCGGGCCTCTGCGGCTTCGGCATCCCGTTTTGTAATCTCCTGATTGTCTGACTCCGTCCATTCTCCCGCCTTTAAATAATCTGCTTCCGACGCAGTCTTTGCCACAGCCCTCACCTTGAAATAGTAATCGCCGCGCGACGTCATCCGGGAAAAGAAGTCATAGCTGGTGGATGACGTCTTCTCCACCCGGTATACCATACTGTCCCCGCAGTACAGCTTTACTTCATAAGCCGGAGCGTTCTCTACTCTGCTCCATCTCGCCTTGCCCAGCGGCGCCGATTCCCAGTAAGCGCTTTCCACGGTCCCCAGTGTCCCCTTAACCCCCTTCAGCTTTACTGACAGAGTCAGAGAATGGTTGTCGCTTCCCTTCTTTGCAGACGAATAGACAGCCCCCTTTACGGTGGCCTTTCCTGCGTTAATGGAACTGAAATAGTAGCCCTCCTCCGCCTCCAGTTCTATGGTTACCTTTGGGGTTTCTCCCGCCTTCCAGCTTCCTCTGGAATTTGCGAAATCACACGATACCACCCGGTACTTTGAACTGTTTGCCGTGGCTGAAACCGTGCCCTCATCTGCTTCCGCCTCCACCGATGAAGTGACGGTGACCGACACGGACTTAATCGCCTCTTCTCCAAAGGCAGTCATGGAATATCCGGCTGCCAGGAACGTTACTGCGGCAAGAAGCAGCCATAGCCTGCCGGTCTTTTTTCTGTATTTCATTTTCTTTCCCCCTCTTATCTTTTCTCTCTTACCACGGCCTTCGTATTGACACAATCGTGCGGTATGCAGGATTATCGTCCACCCGGATTCCCGCCTTTGCCGAGCGCGCGTGAACAATTCTTCCGCCGCCGATATACATGGCTACGTGACCCGGATAGCAGACTAAGTCTCCCGGCTCCATGTCTTCATATGCAATTTCTCTGCCAAAACCGGCCTGTTCCGCAGACGTCCTCGGGATTGATACGCCAAAATGGCGGTAGACCGACTGAACAAATCCGGAGCAGTCCGCTCCCGAGGTTAAGCTTGTACCGCCCCACACATAGGGATTCCCCACAAACTGCAGTGCATAGTCTGCCACACTTCTTCCGAATTCTGTGCCTCCGGTACTCCTGATGATTCCAGGTCCTCCGTTCTGCGTCTTCCCCGGCCCGCCCTGCGCTCCCTGAGAACCGCTCTGCCTCCACTGCGCTTCGTTTCGGGCTGCTTCGCTGATCCTCTTCTGTTCTTCTGCTCTCCGCTCCTCTTCCTCCCGAAGAAGCCTGATGTCCTCTGTCCGCCTTCTTATAACCTCTGCCTGTTTTCCCGCTTCCGCCCTGGCGGCCTTGAGTCTGAGATCGAAATCAGACTCCTCTGCCCGTTTTTCTGTCATCATGGTTCGCAGCGTCTTTTCCCGGACTCCGTATTCCTGCCGTAAGCTGTAAAGCTCCGACTGCCGCTCCTCCAGCGCTTCCTTCCGGTTCCCCGCATCGCACTTCGTCTTCTCGTACTCCGTGATTAACTTCCGGTCATACTCGTAGAGCTGCTGAAAATACTCATTCCCGTTGATTACATCACCAATGGTTTTCGCTTTCAGAAGAATATCCAGATAGGTAACTTCACCTTCTTCATAAATATACTGGATCCGCTTTTTCAGTATCTCGTACTGACGCTTCCTTTTTTCCTCCGCCCGCTGATATTCCGCTTCCTCCCGCTCGATCTGCCGGGTCATATCATCCATGTCGGTCTCCAGCAGATCCATATCGGTCAGTAAACCGGTCAGCTCCTTATCCAGCCGGCCGGCCAGCGCGGCGGCTTCCCCCTTTTTTCTCTCCAGTTCCTCCGCTTCCCCGTTTACCGCCTCATACCTTGCCTCCGCCTCCTGCTTCTCCCGCTCCGCTTCGGATATGGGCGAGGCCGCCGATACAAAGGAAACCATCTGCCCCAGACAGACGGCAGCAGTGACAAACAGCAGGAAACGGCAGCACCGAACCGGTCTCTGATGCCCCATCATTTGTAATCCCCTGACTCATCTCATAATAATAAACGGCGTAACCGTTTGCTGCTATCAGTGTACCATAGCTGGAGAATAATTTCAAATCAAGAATAAATTACCGGAATATTCCAAATTATGTAACCTGTTGTATCCCAAAAAGACCGGCATCCAACACATTACGTGTCGAATACCGGTCCATTCGCTTCAACCGCTATTTTCTGAGGGAAAGTCGTACAAGCGCTCTTCTGAGTGCCAGTTCCGCCCTCATGGTATCAATTTCACCGCTCTCTTCCTTTAAGCGGCGTTCCGCACGGATTCTCGCTTCCTCCGCACGATTGCCATCGATCTCATCCGGCCATTCGGCCACTTCGGCCATAATGGTGATTCTCTCCGGGAGAATCTCAATAAATCCGGACATCAGGGCTGCTTCCTTAACCCCGCCCTCCTCGTGAATCTTTAAGACTCCGGGAGCCACAATGGCTGTCAGCGGGATATGGTTCCTGTATACACCGATGTCTCCCTCCGTCGTGGACAGTTCCACCATGGAAGCTTCTCCATCGTAAAATCTCCGTTCGGGAGTAATCACATGCAGTTTGAATAAATCAGCCATATTCCCACCCCCTATTTCACACGGGCAAGAACATCATCCATACTACCTGCATTTAAGAAATAGCTTTCAGGAATATCGTCATGTTTGCCTTCCAGAATCTCCTTGAAGCCCTGAATCGTATCAGCCAGCGGAACGTAACGGCCTTCCAGACCGGTAAACTGTCCTGCCACGAAGAACGGCTGGGATAAGAATCTCTGAATCTTTCTCGCACGGGATACGGTAAGCTTATCTTCTTCAGAAAGCTCATCCATACCCAGCATGGCGATGATATCCTGTAACTCTTTATACTTCTGAAGTACTTCCTGTACGCCGCGGGCCACGTTGTAATGCTCTTCACCCACGATACGCGGGTCTAAGATGCGGGAGGTGGACTCCAGCGGATCTACGGCCGGATAGATACCCAGCTCTACGATGGCACGGCTTAAAACAGTGGTCGCATCCAGATGGGCGAATGTATTAGCCGGAGCCGGGTCGGTCAAGTCATCGGCCGGCACGTAAACAGCCTGTACGGATGTGATGGAACCGTTCTTTGTCGATGTAATACGCTCCTGAAGAGCACCCATCTCGGTCTGCAGGGTCGGCTGGTAACCAACGGCGGATGGCATACGGCCAAGCAGAGCGGAAACCTCGGAACCTGCCTGCGTGAAACGGAAGATATTGTCGATGAACAGCAGTACATCCTTGCCTGCCTGGTCACGGAAATACTCTGCCATGGTCAGTCCGGTCAGTCCGACTCTCATACGGGCTCCCGGCGGTTCGTTCATCTGTCCGAACACCATGGTGGTTTTATTGATAACGCCTGATTCCTGCATCTCATAGTATAAGTCGTTTCCCTCACGGGTACGCTCGCCAACGCCGGTGAATACGGAATATCCGCCGTGCTCTGTAGCGATGTTACGAATCAGTTCCTGGATTAATACGGTTTTTCCTACGCCGGCGCCGCCGAACAGACCGATCTTACCGCCCTTCTGATAGGGGCAGAGAAGATCGACTACCTTGATACCCGTTTCCAGGATCTCAGTCTCGGTGGACTGCTCTTCAAATGTAGGAGCCGGTCTGTGGATCGGTAAGTACTCTTTCACTTCCGGCTTTGGTTTATTATCGATGGGATCACCCAGTACGTTAAAGATACGTCCCAGGGTCTCTTCACCGACCGGTATTGTGATCGGCGCCCCCGTTGCGACGGCTTCCATACCACGTACCAGTCCATCGGTCGAACCCATGGCGATACATCTTACGGTATCATCGCCAAGGTGCTGGGATACTTCCACAACCAGGCGGTTTCCGTTTTTCATCGTGATGTCAATCGCATCATTGATGCTCGGAAGCCTGCCCTGGCTGAACTTGATATCCAGTACGGCACCGATGATCTGGGTGATCTTACCAATATTTTGTTCTGCCATCTTGTTTCTCCTTATTATTATGATATTGCATTGGCACCTGCAATGATCTCGGTCAGCTCCTGGGTAATGGAGCCCTGTCTTGCACGGTTGTATGCCAAACCAAGTTCTTCAATCATCTCTTCCGCATTATTTGTCGCCGAATCCATGGCTGTCATCCGGGCGCCGTTTTCACTTGCCACGGCCTCTAAAAGCGCGCCATAGATCAGACTGCTCATATATTTCGGAATGATGGAATCCAGCACCTGATCTTCATTCGGTTCATAATTCATAAGCACCAGATCCGTCTTTTCGCCTGCGTCGCCTGCCTCTACGGGAAGCAGCTTTTTAAGCGTCGGAATATGGGTCACTGTATTTTTGAATGAAGTGTAGGCCAGATAGATTTCACCAATCTGGTTCTGACCAAACGCATCCAGGAGCTCCGCGGTCACATCGGCCACGTCGCGGTAGATCGGCTCATTGATGACCTCGGAATAATCCTCGGCAATCTCATAGCCTTTTCTCACAAATGAATCCTTTCCCTTACGGCCGATGGCATAGATGACGGCGTTTTCCGGAGTCAGACCTTCCGCTCCCGTTACCAGCTTGACGATGTTGTTGTTGTAACCGCCTGCCAGACCACGGTTGGAAGTGATGGCGATGACCGCCTTCTTCTTCGAATCTCCCGCCTTTAAATACTTATGCTCTATATTGCCGGATTTACGCAGCATGGAGCAGATCGTATCATACATCATGTCGTAATATGGTTTTGATTCTTCTGCTTTTGTTCTGGACTTCTGCAGCTTCACGGTGGATACAAGCTTCATGGCTTTCGTAATCTGCTCGGTGCTTTGAATACTTTCTTTTCTATGTTTGATATCCCTCATGGATGCCATGATTCTTCACCTGCCTTTATTACAATCCTGTTAAAAAGCCTCCGCCTTGCACTCGTTAATCGCCTTCGTCAGCAGCGCATCCGTCTCCTCGGTAATCTGCTTCGTATCACGGATCGAAGCCGGAATCTGCGGATATTTGCTGTCGATGAAGCTGAATAATGCCTTCTCAAAATCAAGGATACGGTGGGTAGGAATGTCCAGCAAAAGCTTTCTGGTGGCAGCGAAAATAATCATGACCTGGTATTCTACCGGCATCGGCTGATACTGCCCCTGCTTTAACACTTCCTTGATTCTCTCGCCCTGTGCCAGCTGTTCCGTGGTCTCTTTATCAAGCTCTGAGCCGAACTGGGCAAAGCTTGCAAGCTCGCGGTACTGAGCCAGCTCCACACGGATCGGAGCCGCAATCTTCTTCATCGCCTTGATCTGAGCCGCGCCGCCTACACGGGATACGGACAGACCTGCGTTGATGGCCGGACGGAAACCGGAGTTAAACATCTCCGTCTCCAGATAAATCTGGCCGTCAGTAATAGAGATCACGTTCGTCGGAATATAGGCCGAAACGTCACCTGCCTGAGTCTCAATAATCGGAAGAGCCGTTAAGGAGCCGCCGCCCAACGCGTCGGATAACTTACTTGCTCTCTCTAAAAGTCTTGAATGGAGATAGAATACATCGCCCGGATATGCCTCACGTCCCGGCGGTCTCTTGAGCAGCAGGGACAGGGTACGGTAAGCCGCCGCATGTTTACTTAAGTCGTCGTAAACAACCAGTACGTCCTCGCCGTTCTCCATCCACTCCTCGCCGATGGCGCATCCGGAGTATGGAGCAATATACTGAAGAGGAGCCAGATCGGAGGCTGTGGATACCACGATGGTGGTGTAATCCATGGCGCCGTACTCCTCAAGAGTCTTAACAATGGTAGCAACCGTAGAAGCCTTCTGGCCGATGGCCACGTAGATACAGTGAACCCCCTGCCCCCTCTGGTTGATAATGGTATCGATGGCAATCGCAGTCTTACCGGTCTGACGGTCGCCGATGATTAATTCACGCTGGCCTCTTCCGATGGGGATCATGGCATCGATGGCCTTGATACCGGTCTGAAGCGGCGTGTCTACTGATTTTCTGTCAATTACGCCGTGAGCAACACGCTCAATCTGGCGGAATTTGTCTGTCTGGACCGGTCCCTTGCCATCTACCGGCTGTCCCAGCGCGTTCACCACGCGGCCGGTCATCGCATCGCCGACAGGAACTTCCACCACGCGGCCGGTCGTCTTAACGGTATCGCCCTCGCTGATGTCTCCGGCACCGAGTAAAACGGCGCCCACGTTATCCTCTTCCAGGTTGAGTACCATGCCGTAGATCTCTCCCGGGAACTCTAAAAGTTCACCCTGCATGGCGTTCTCAAGACCGTGGATACGTGCAATTCCGTCCGCTACCTGAATGACTGTACCAACATCAGAGACTTCCAGCTTTGTAGAATATCTTTCAATCTGTTCCTTGATGACAGAACTGATCTCTTCTGGTCTTAAATTCATTAAGGTTTGCACCTTCCTTCTATCTTTCTATTTGTTACGATAACTGCAGTTTTGACAAGCTGCGGTGCAGCTCGTTAATCTGAGTTTTAATGCTGGAGTCCACGACGCGGTCTCCGATACGGATAACCAGACCTCCGATTAAGGACGGGTCTACCGAATACTCCATCTCAAATTCCACGTACTGCGTGGTATCTAAAAGCCGCTGTTCAATCATGGCTTTCTGCTCACTCTTTAATTCCACGGCGCTCGCCACACGGGCCACGCCGATTTTTTTATACTCTTTGACCGTATCGATAAAATACGTGCAGATTGCAGGAATGTCCTTCTGTCTGCCCTTGTCGACAATGACTGCCAGAAAACCCATCAAATCGTCCGACACACGGCCGGCGAAGATGTTCGTCATAATACCGATCTTCTCTTCCTTCACAATCTTCGGATTATCCAGAAGCTCCGCCAGTTCCGGGTTCTCACGCCAGATGGCAAGCAAAGCCTTCACCTCTGAAAACAGGGTGTCGACACTCTGCTTTTCGATGGACTCCTCAAACAATGCATCGCCGTATACTTTTGATACTAGCTTTGCCATGTGCTCTCACCCATCTCTTTCAAAGTTTCCTCAATCAGGGCATCCGATACCGTTGTATCAATGGACGCAGCCACAACCTTGCCGGCCATGACAGAAGCGATGGAGATGATCTGTTCCTTCATATCATCAAGCGCTTTCTTTCTCTCCAGCTCTACTTCGCGGTTACCCCTCTCAATAATGCGGTTCGCTTCTTCCCTGGCTTCTGTAAGTATTTCCGCTTCGCGCTGCTTTGCTCTCTTTCTCGCATCCTCTAATATCTGTTCCGCTTCTTTATTGACGCTGGTAAGCCGTGTCTGGTACTCTTCCTTCATGGCCTTCGCAGCTTCTTTGTCATCGGCAGCGGACTTCAGTTCCCCGGCGATCTTCTGTCTTCTTCTCTCCAGAACATCACGCACGGTATTGAACAGCAGATAGGATAATGCGAAAAACAGGATAAAGACGTTAATGCCCGTCACAAACGCATCGAAAAGCAGCTGTGGGTCAAATCCCAATAATCGTTCCAAGGTTTCGCCTCCTCTCGCTCTCTATTCTTATCCGTTCTTTTCTTTAGCTGAATGGCTTTAAGAACATAAGGATAGCAGCGACAGCGAAACCGTAAAGACCTGTTGTCTCTGCAACGGCCTGGCCTAAAAGCATGGTGGATGTGATATCAGACTTTGCGCCCGGATTGCGGCCTACTGCTGCTGCTGCGTGACCTGCGGCGATACCCTGTCCAATACCAGGTCCGATACCTGCGATCATCGCAAGGCCCGCACCGATTGCTGAACAACCTAAGATAAAATCCTGTCCTGAAATTCCGTTCATAGATAACTTCCTCCTGAAATCAATTTTGTATTACGCGCTCAGCCGCGCTTTTTCATTGTTAATCCATCTTATCATTGACATATACCATGGTCAGCATACAGAATACATATGTCTGTATACAGCCCGAGAATAAGTCACAATATACATGTAAAAATGACGGGATACCAATTTTTACAAAGATTGGCATCATGCCGTACCACAATCCCATGATTACAACGCCTGACATCATGTTGCCGAACAGACGAAGCGCCTGAGACAGTGGATTTGTAATCTCTCCGATCAGGTTGATCGGAAACAGGATTGGAAACGGTTTGAACATGCTCGTCAGATGACCGATCCCATGGTTTTTAATACCCTGATACTGTGTAATGCAGAATGTGAAGATACCCAGCATAAACGTTACACCAAAGTCTCCTGTTGGTGTTCTGAGTCCAAATAAGCCGCCAATATTGCAGAACAATATGAAAATAAATATAGTTCCGATATAGTTAACGAACTTTTTCGCATTATGGCCCATTGTTCCGCTTACCATGTTATCAAGCGTCTCGACAGCGAATTCCATGATATTCTGAAATGTACCCGGTACTTCCGTCGCTTTCTTCATCTTGACACTGGTTACGATTGCGATCAGCAATATGACAATGGTCACGATACTTAAACCGATCTCGGTCGTTGTTACCCAGAGTTCCTGGCCAAATGCCTGAAACTTGAACACGCCCTTGATCATAAAGTCCACATTATTGGCACTAGCTATGCCCATACGCTTAAGCCTCCTTTCTTACTTGATCACACCGGCTCCTGTACACGAAAATTACTCCTCTTTTTTTCCACGCGACACGATCCTGTGTATAACCGGCTGCAGATATGCACCAGCCTTGAGTCCGAGGACTCCGATTACTAGGGCAACCGCATTGACCTGGTCCGGAAACCAGACCACGACGATAACCAGAACAGCAAAAAGCACGACATAGCGGATGATCGAACTGATCACCGTCCGTTTCTGGACAATCTTCGAATCCTCCGTTTTCATGGAGCGGTCCAGCACTTCAGCCATGGAAAAAAACATGGCAAGAGCCAGGACCATCCCCAGCAGGAGCCCGGTAAAAACCGACGGCTTCGGATACACAACAAGCGCAGCCAGCATGGCTGCCGCGGTAAAAATCACGATTCCCGATGAAACCTCAAGCACCAGATTCCTTGTTTCCTTCCCCAATTCACAAATCCTCCTGTTTTCTAAAGCTTTTCATCATCCTCATGTCTCCTTACGCGGCTCTTCTGCTTCGGCTTGTGCACCGGCGGACGCGGCTCTCCCTTCTGCTCCCTGCGTGCCTCCTGATCCTCTTTTTTCTCTTCCTGTTCATTCATCTTAAGCGTCGTCATGGCTACCTTGTAGCCGTTCCAGCCGCCTGCCAGAAATCCCAGAAACATCAAAAAGATTGTCAGGTTCGTTCCGGCATGCCGGTCAATCCAGCTGCCGGCAAGAATACAGACAAATACAGGCACCATGACGCTGAGACCCAGTTGGGTAACCATCATCATATTCCTCATTACGCTCTTTTTATGGCGCATGAATCCACCTGCTTTCTGCATTTTGCACATATACATGGTATTATACCTAAAAATTTTGATTTTGTCTATTATGTACGTAAATTTTACTGGATAATATTGGATGATATACAATTTGCGAGGTTTTGTACATTTTTTAGTACAAAAAAAGAGGGAGCCGGTCTGCTATATCTTACCCCGGTTCCCACTTTTTTATTCAAATTCTAAAAATTTTTTAGGCTTTTTCTGCTATCTTTCCCGCTATCTGGCCTTTTCTACCATATCCAGAACGGCCTTCTTACTCTGCACGCCAACGCTGTTCGCTACGACCTTGCCGCCTTTAAATACAAGCAGGGTCGGAATACTCATAACGCGGTACTGGCCTGCTAAATCCGGCTGTTCATCGACGTTCACCTTGCCAACCTTCAGCCCCGGATGATTCTCCTCCGCGATCTCGTCGATAATTGGTGAAAACATCTTGCATGGCCCGCACCAGGTCGCCCAGAAATCGACGATCGTGATATCACTGCTCTTTAAAACTTCCTGCTCAAAATTCTCCTGTGTAAATGTTATTACTGCCATAATATGGTTCCTCCTTATTCCGCGCTTTCTGAAAGCGCCTGTGTAATTATATTTTTCATAATATCTTTCGTCAGCGCGCCGTTGGCATAGCCGATGACGCGTCCTTCACGGTCAATCATGAACGTGGTTGGGAATGCTGTTATATAGTATTGTAACAGAACATCACCCGTTGTGTCCATAAGTGCAGGATAAGAATATCCATTATCCTCCATAAACTTTGTCACTTCTTCTATAGTTTTGTCATTATTGTTGGGATTATCCTTCGTTTTTGGATTTGCCACACTTAAAATGACAAGATCCTCCGAATTTTCTCCATATTCCTTATAGAGTGCCTCAATATCGGGCATCTCCTCGCGGCATGGCGGACACCAGGTCGCCCAGAAGTTTAAGAATACGACTTTTCCCTTGTAATCTGAAAGCGTATGTTCTTCGCCGTACTGATCCACCAGCGTGAAATCAGGAGCTTCCACACGGTCTGACGTATCCGGAAGGCTGCTGTCTGTCTCACTGGCATCACCGGCTGCCGATCCTGCCGGATCCTGACCGCTGTCCGTCCCCTGTCCTGCGCTCTGGTCCGGATTCTGTCCGTTATCTGACGGACTCTGCGCCTCGGTCTGCGGCGCCGTCTCTTTTCCTTCGGCTGTCCCGCTGTCACCGCCTGCAGGCGTCTGAGACTCGGTTACTGTCTGACCACCCACGCCAAAGCTTGATAAGTATCCGGTAATTCCGTTCATCCAGCCGGTAAACATCATAACACCCATGGCGATCATCAGCACGCCGCCGGCCTTTGTCGTGTACTTTACCACGTTCTGATGCTTCTTAAAAAAGTCGAGCACCGATCCGGTAAACAGTCCAACCGCCAGAAACGGAATGACGAAGCCCAGCGTATAGACTCCGATCAGCAAAAAGCCCGTTCCCTGTGAGGTCGCTGATGACGCCATCAAAAGAACACTTGCCAGCGCCGGTCCCACACACGGAGTCCACGCAAAGCTGAAGGTAAAGCCCAGCACCAGCGCCAGGAGCGGATTCATGGCCAGCTGATTCAGACGGAAGGGAAGGCGGCGCTCCTGCCCCAGCACAGAGCTTCCAAATACTCCCAGCTGGAACAATCCGAACAGGACCACGATAATGCCGCCGATCCGTGCAAACATGGTTCTGTTGCTGCCAAAGAACCTGCCTGCCGCTGTAAAGCCAAAGCCCAGCAGGAAAAATGCGAAGCTCACGCCAATCACAAAGAACAGCGTATTAATCATAACCTTTTTTCTCGAATACCGGACGCGTCCCTCTTCATCGACGGTCCTCGTTCCGCCTGCCAGATATCCGATGTAAAGCGGTACAAGTGGCAGCACGCAGGGTGAGAAAAAGCTTAAAAGTCCCTGTATAAAAACTGTAATTGCCGGTATTCCGACCTCAACTGAAAATCCCATATCGCCTCCTGAACGTGTTATTAACTGTAATTTTATTTGTTTCAGTTTGTACTGTTATTATAAAAGTTACAGTTAATATTGTCAAGTACTTTATGAAATTTTTTTCTATTTATTCCTCCGGCTTATCCGGAACGTATTCCAGAATGTCTCCCGGCTGGCAGTCCAGCGCCTTACAGATCGCCTCCAGCGTGGTAAAACGGACAGCCTTCGCCTTATTATTTTTAAGAATAGATAAGTTGGCCATGGTGATATCCACTTCGCCCGCAAGCTCCGTCAATCCCTTTTTCCGCTTCGCCATCATGACATCAAGATTTACTACAATCGCCATTCTGTCCCCTCCTATATTGTCAAATCGTTTTCCAGCTTATACTGCACCGCTTTCTCAAATACCTGGCACAGCACGATGGAGAAGAGTCCGGCAACAGTAAAGACGATGATGATCACAGCCGTCGCCGGAGTGAGCGATACAGGCAGACGCACAATGGAAAGAAACGCAGTCATAAAACTGCATTTTCCCATTTTCCTGAGTGAACCGGCATTTTCCATAACAAACGGATTCTCCGTCAGGACAGTTTGAAACATCTTCCGAAGCTCCCGGACGATTAACAGCGCCATCACCCCGGAAGCCATGTAGATCACACACTGAAATACATAGTATTTCCGGAAGGCCTCGATGTAATTCCCGAAAAAATAAAACAGGACCGGGATCGCCGCCGTCAGCACTATCCCAATATAAAACATGGCATCCAGCATATATTTCGTAAAACGAACCAGTTTCGTATTCATAATTTCCACTCCCTCTTTCCCGTTTCCGCAGCCATTCCGGCAGCGGCCATTTATGAGGAAAGTTTATCACAGGGCAGAGGGGAATTGCAACAGAAAATACGGAAGGAACAAAGTGCCTTCGGCACTCTCAACTCCCCTGCCCCTCACTCATGAGGGGTTTTGGGGTTTTCCTTTGTCACTTTTTGTTGTAAAATATTCTTATGTATAAAAAGAACATTCTTCAAACTATTTTCAGTGACCACTTTGAGTACATCCAGTATGCTCTTCGTCCTGGCAAAAATGTTATGGATAACATCAAACGTATGATCCATTGCCACGATCCTTCTTATGGACAAGCTGTCTACGGCTGTCCCCATTGTGGTAAACTTAAATCTGTACCTTTTTCCTGCAAAAGCCGTTTCTGTCCATCTTGTGGTAACATGTATAATCAGAAACGGGCTTTTCGTATGTCCTGCAAGCTCATTTCCTGTAACCACAGACACTGTGTCTTTACGATTCCAGAGGAACTTCGCATATACTTTCTTAAGGACCATTCTCTTTTGAATTGTCTTTTTCATGCCGTCCGAGATGTCGTCCTCCGTATGTTTTCTAAACTTAATAAAACTGAAAACTTTACTCCCGGGTTTATTTGTGTCCTTCACTCTTTTGGTAGAGACCTCAAATGGAATCCTCATATCCATGCGCTCATTTCCGAGGGCGGGGCCGGTAATTTTACCTCCTGGCGTCCAAACAAACATTTTGATTTCAGATTTTTACGCTTTGCTTTCCGTAAGGTTCTTTTAGAAAAACTTGCGCATAAACTCGGTTCTTCTTTCCTTAAACTTAAAAATCAGATTTATAAGGATCACCCGGATGGTTTTTATGTCCGTGCCAAACCCAATCTCTGCTCTCCTGATATCACCATTAAGTATATCAGCCGATATCTCGGACGACCGGTTATTGCTGCCTCCAGAATTGATTCTTACGATGGTGACTCCGTGACGTTTCATTACACCAGGCATGAGGATCACAAGACGGTTACAGAATGCCTCCCCGTCATTGATTTTATAAAACGCCTGATTATTCATATCCCTGACAAGCACTTCAAAATGGTTCGTTACTACGGTATTTATGCAAAACATCATAAACAGGAAAAAAATCTTCGGCAATGTTTATCCCCTCAGAAACAACGCTATCTTTCCAGTCTTCTGGATTGGCGTAACTCGATTATTCTGACGTTTGGATATGACCCACTCAAATGTCCGAAGTGTGGCACTTCTATGTTGGTTTTAGAAGTTTACTACAAAAAAACTGCGCTGTTTGAACGATTCCGAAAGGTAATGGGTTATGGATAGTTCCATGCCCCTTATTCTTTCTTTGCCGTCAGACAGCGCAGTCTAAACCAAAACAAAAAACTACATAATCAACGTCGTGGCGAATCACTACATTCGCTCTTTTGTTATGTGATTTTTTATTTCAAGTCCATTATACACTATCTTGGCCGATTTGCGAAGTTTCCTAGAAAGCAAAAAATCAGGAAGAAATCCGTCAAACAAGATTTCTTCCTGATTCTCATCACTGTCCGTCAGCCGGACAGAGGTAAAATCCCAGCCCGTCCCTGATATACGGAAGGTATTTTCTGTCCTTTTCGGCCACCTGTCCGATCACATTCACACGCGGATCGGAAGGCAGATCAATTCTGGAAATTTCAAGCTCGCCCATGTACCGTAAATACGCCTCATTGGCAATACAGATCCTGCCGGCCAGCCTCTGACCGGAAAATTCTGCCGCTGTCTCTGCCGCAATGACCCGGTCCCGGCAGTTAAAACGGGATTCCTGGGAACGGATCACATACTCGCTGGAATCCGGCCGGTCATGATGGATCACCGCTCTCTCGAATTCATAACCGGGCAGCATATCCGCATGGAGGGTCACATACCCTTTGCCCAGCTCCTCCAGCTGCTTCCAGACTTCCTCCGTCACATCATTGTCGCCCACCAGAACAATGTCGGACTCCGCCCGGTACAGCTCCAGCATGTGAAGAAGCACCTCGTCCTTCGAAAACCGGTGTTCCTCCACCGTGGGAAGCCCTTCACAGAGAGGGCCGCGCAGCTCGGAATTCCCCGGAACAAACGCCATCGTGGTAAAACCGAGAATTTTAAGCCTTTGATTCATCTCCTTTACCCGGTCAAGGGACAAACCGGTATACGGTTTCGGGTAGTAATTGTGGCAGGCGGCAAAGCGGGTAAAATCAGCCCCCGCCGCCCTCCAGTTCTGGATATCCTCCTGTGAAATCGTAGAGGCGTTAAAAACGATATGGAATTTTTCCGAAAGCGCCACCGTTTCCTCTGCCGTAAATCCAAAGTCAAGGCGGATATAGGTTATTCCCAGCGCCAGCAGTTCCTCAAAGGAGGTGCAGCCCAGCTTTTCTAATGTAACCGGGCTGACATCGACAATCAGATTGATCCCGGCATCTCTGCACTGTCCCAAAAGCTTTCTGGCATCCGCTTTATAATCGATGCCCGTCTCCTCCGGAATGTGCATGGAGGTAAACGCGTATCTGATACCGGCATTTTGGGCTTTTCGGATCATCGCCTCGTTCTTTTCCACGCCATTGCTGAAATAGAGTGATATTCCTGTTTTCATAAGCTTATTCCCCATAGACTTCGTTGATCCGCTTCTCATCCACGCCGAAGAACCAGGTCAGAATAAAACCGCCGGCGTAAGCCGCAGCCATGGCGATAATATATGGAATCTGCTGTCCCGGTTTTACGATCAGCAGGCCAAAGAGCCCCGAAACACCCTGGGATACGGTTCCCAAATGAAACAGTGCGGAGAGAACACCGCCGACACCGGCGCCTAAACAGGCAGTGATAAAGGACTTTCCAAGCGGAAGTGTGACCGCATACATGAGAGGCTCGCCCACACCCAGGATACCTACCGGGATCGAATCGCGGATATAGCCTTTCAGCTTTTTGTTCTTTGTTTTGAAGTATAGGGCCAGACCTGCGCCTACCTGTCCGCCGCCTGCCATCATCAGCATGGGAAGAAGGTAGTTGATGCCCTGCGTCGCACCGGCCGGATCGTTTAACATGGCATGAATCGGCGTCAGCGCCTGATGAAGACCGACGGCCACCAGCGGAAGGAAGCCTGCCGAGAGGATATATCCGCCCACAACGCCGAGTTTTTCATATACAAACGTCAAAACAGTATAAATACCGGATGTCAGAGCTGCTCCCAGAGGCTGTATGATCAGAAGAATCACAAGGCCGCCGATGATCAATACGAGCAGGGGACTGATAAACGTATCGATCAGATCCGGCATAATCTTACGGATATGCTTCTCTAAGAATGCGAAAAACACACCTGCAATCAGAGCAGCAAGCATACCGCCGGCTGCCGGGTTAAACACATTACCGGTGATCGGCAGAAGGATCTGCGCGTCATTATATTTGGCTAAAAGCGGCATCGCCGTATTGGCAATACACATAGCGCCCGCAATACCTCCCAGGGATGCGGAACCGCCGAATTCTCTCGCGGCGTTGTAGCCGACCAGGATTGGCAGGTAGGCAAACATGGCCCAGCCCATGGTGCGGATGCATTCATACCACCAGATTCCGCTCAGCGCTCCTCCTGTGGAGACGTTGACCACATTGCTGATTCCGTTGATTAAACCGGCTGCGATGATGCCCGGAAGAAGTGCCACGAAAATATTGGCAATCTTCTTCAAAAAATTCTGAAGCGGTTTATCGTATTTGGCCTTCTGCGCGGCTTTATTTTCCTTAGCCAGATCCTCCACGGTTCCGCCGGCGGAAGGCGGGGCATCCGAAACCGCGCCCTTTGCCAGCCCTGTCAGCCGGGAAAACTCCTCCAGAGCCTTATTCACTTTTCCCGGCCCCAGGATAATCTGAACTGTTTCCGATTCCACGACGCCGAGCACGCCGTCCACTTTTTTAATTGCTTCGATATCTACAATGCTTAAGTCTCTGACGCTGATGCGCAGACGGGTCATGCACGCGGCATTGCCCAGAATATTCTCTTTTCCGCCCAGCAGCGAGAGCAGCTTTTCACTCAATTCCCTGTAGTTCATATGGTCCCTCCTGTTTCAAAGATCAGACCTTCTGCCTGATCGTCTATGATGTGTCTGTTACAAAGCATTCCTTACATGGCCGCGGGCTGCATCCAGATGCTTTCTCGCTTCCTCCGCGCCGCAGCTCAGCAGGATCATGACAATGGCCGTTTTCACATGGCCGTCAGCCTCAAAAAGAGCGGTTTTTGCCTCTTCTCTCGTACAGCCGGTGGCCGTCATGGTGATATTCTGGGCCCTTACAACCAGCTTCTCATTGGTCTGCAAAACGTCAACCATGAGATTCTGATATACCTTTCCGAATCCCACCATACTGCCGGTTGATATCATATTCAGAATCATTTTCTGGGCCGTACCTGCCTTCAGCCTTGTGGAACCGGTCAGTACCTCCGGACCGGTAACGGGCTCAACTGCAAGCTGCGCGGCTTTTCCCACCTCCGACTGCCGGTTGCATGCGATTCCGACCGTCTTGCAGCCCACGGAATTCGCGTATGCGAGACCGTGGATCACATAGGGGGTCCTTCCGCTTGCAGCGAGACCGATTACGATGTCATTTTCGTTGAGAGATAAATCCTTTAGCTCCTGTACGCCCAGGGTTTGGCTGTCCTCTGCGCCTTCCACCGCCTTTACGAACGCCCCTTCACCGCCGGCAATCAGACCAATCACCAGATCAGGAGACACTCCAAAGGTAGGCGGACACTCAACTGCATCCAGAACGCCCAGTCTGCCGCTGGTTCCTGCGCCCATATAGATGATTCTTCCGCCGCGGTTTAAGCTTTCCGTCGCCCATTCGATCGCTGTTGCGATCTCCGGGATCACCTCCCTGACGGCTTTAACGACATTTCCGTCTTCCTCGTTCATCACGGCCGCCAGTTCTGCCGGAGTCATCTGATCTAAATTCATGGTTTTATCATTTCTTGTCTCTGTTGTCAGCTTTGTCAAATCAAGCATTCTAATATTCCTCCAATGGTTTTTGAATGTGTGTTTTTGGGAAACTCCTCATGCAGCTCTCATAGTGTTTATTTACATAGGCAACATAGAGGATATCTACCATGTTTAATTGTGAAATTCTGGACGACATGGCTCCGCTGCGCAGAATCAGCTCCGTGGCAGCTACGGCCAGCACGCAGTCCGCCTCGGCCGCCAGCTTGGAGTCAGCGGCCCTTGTAAGCACAATGATTCTGGCGCCGTTGGCTTTTGCGGCCCTGGCACAGGTAATCATCTCCTCCGTCAGACCGGAATAGCTGATCACAATGCCAAGATCGCCTTTTCTCATGGTTCTCGCTGCCAGCAGCTGAGCGTGCCAGTCATCGCAGATATTACACAGTTTCTCCACACGGATCAATTTTAAGTACAGGTCTCGTGCAACGAGTAAGGAGGAGCCGAGTCCAAACAGCTGGATAATCCTGCTTTCTTCGATCATTTTGACGCAGGTGTCGATGATCTCCGGTTCTACCAGCTTTCTTGACGTCTCAAGAGACTCGATGTTTTTTCGTGTAACCTTTTGAATAATATCCTCTGTCGACGGCGTGGGAATGATCTCCTGAACGGATATCTCCCTGCTGTCCTTGAACAGAGCGTTTTCGTATACGAGCGCGTGCTGAAAATCGCGGTATCCCGCACAGCCCAGTTTTCTGCAGAGTCTGATAATGGTCGCCGGCGACGCATAGGCCAAATCTGCAAACTCGTGTATACTCTTTCCAATCACCCGATCCGGATGGTTCAGGATGATTGTTACCGCATTCTTTTCCGCTGCGCTTGCCTTGACCTGGTAGTCTTTCAGGCGCAGCAGCAATCCTTTCGCTGCCATAGTTCCTACCTCTCCTTCATCATAGCATGTGAAATAATTGTGTCAATTATTCGGCATTATTATGAAATTTTATTGCATATTATGACTGATTTTGTGTGGGATTTCAATAGAAAGTTTCGGATTTACAAGAAATGCAAAAGAAAGAGGATCACAGAAACACATTTTTGTGATACAAAAAAACCGGACTCCCGCATAACTGCAGGCATCCGGCCGCCAAATAAAAAGAGCGCGAGACGGGGATCGAACCCGCGACCCCAACCTTGGCAAGGTTGTACTCCACCACTGAGCCACTCGCGCATAAACTAAAAACAAAATATGAACTTTTCGTAAAGGCATTATAGCACATATCTTTTGAAAATGCAACAGAAATTTTCTAAAGCGGGTGATGGGAATCGAACCCACGTATCTAGCTTGGAAGGCTAGTGTTCTACCATTGAACTACACCCGCAAAGGAAATTCCAAAAGCATTTCAAATGTACTCTCGCGAGTACAATGCCCAAAGTCGGAATCGAACCAACGACACGAGGATTTTCAGTCCTCTGCTCTACCAACTGAGCTATCTGGGCAGACATGCGATGTCCCTGTGCGTATCCGGAATCAGTTTCGATTAACTGCTCCTCTCACTCACAACACGAATAAGTTTACAAGATTTCCCTTCATTTGTCAAGAAAAATTTAATCTGATTACTCATATTTTTTATAAAACCGCACATCACACCGGCCCGTCCAGCACCTCTTCAAACTGTTCCACCGGCATCGGTCTGTAGAATGCAAAGCCCTGAATCAGATCGCAGCCTGCGGATTTTAAGAATTCCACCTGCTCCTCACGTTCTACGCCCTCGGCAACCGTACTGATATTGAGTTCCTTCACCATATCAATAATGTATTTTAAAATTGTATGTCCCCGGTTCACATCTACGCTCACACGGAAAAACACACCGTCCAGCTTCATCACGTCGATAGGAAGGTCTTTTAAAAGCCCCAGAGAAGAGTAACCGGTGCCAAAGTCATCGAGAGAACACAGAAATCCGTTGTCATGCAGTTCTCTCACCACCTGCATCAGGTACTCCTCGTGTTCAAATGCCGCCGATTCCGTCAGTTCAATCTCCAGCATCCCGTCAGGAATGCCGTACTGCTTCTTAATCCCTGCGTATACCGGAATGAAATCCGGGTTATAAAACTGAATTTTTGACACATTTACAGAGATTGGCACCACAGTCTTCCCATTTGCCATCCTGTCATGGAGCCATATACACACTTTTTCGAAGACGTAACGGTCCACTTTTCCAATAAAATGATTCTTCTCCAGCACCGGAATAAAGAGCCCAGGGGAGAGCAGTCCGTTCCCCGGAATCGCCCATCTCACCAGCGCCTCCGCACCTTTCACTGCGCCGTCCTCCACGCCTACCTTGGGCTGCAGGTAGACAACGAACTCCTCATTGTCGAGCCCTTCCTGCATACGGTCCTTGACCGCCATCTCTGCGATCAGCTTCTGCCGTATCTCTTCCCCATAGAATGCATAGTGTTTTCCCGGTTTATTCTTCACTTCCTTCTGGGCAAAATTAGCCCGGTTGACCATCTTGACCGCCTCCGGCTCTTCCACCAGGTCTTCTGCACAGCAGATTCCGCATGCAATGGTCAGCATATGACGGTTCAGCATGACAATATCGGAGTTTAAGAACTCCTCATCCATCATTTTCTGGGTCTCGAGCAGTTCCTCCTGCGTCTCGTAACGGCGCAGAAGTACGAACCGGTCCGCCACATCGCGGGCCAGCAGTTCCTCTTCTTTCAGGCGGCTCATGACCAGCTGTGCATATCCCTTCAGCAGATCGTCCCCATACGAATATCCGAACACGTCATTTACATACTTAAAATTTTCGAAATCAATATATAATACCGCAAACTTCGCATCCGGTTCCCGCTCCATCATGCGGTTTACCTCCGAATAAAACTTATCCGCACGGTAGGCCCCGGTCAGTTCATCTCTGGACGTTAACTCCTCCAGCTTTTCATTTGTAACCTTTAACTGAAAAAATTTCCTTATGTAAAAATAGACAGTGAATGCAAACGCAGCGGCACTGACCAGAGCTGTTGCAAAAATCATACGCGCTGTCTTTTCCGCCATTTCACCGGAATACTGCTCAATGGTAAAAACCGTGTCATTGGCTATCTCAAACAGCTTCTCGCTGGAATCAATCAGCACATCTGCACGCGCTCCCTGCCTCACTTCGCCGATCTCTTTCTTAACGTGATCCCACTGGTCCTTCAGCAGGTCCAAATCTAACTGGTACTGTCTGCAGTCGGCAAGAACCAGACCGTATACCCCCTGTCCGGTTATCAGTTCATTCAGAATGCCTTCTACATACGCAATCAGTTCATCATCCGGCCGGCTGTTCGTCTCCAGCTTCACCACCCGTTGGGAAGCGCCCCTCACGATCCCAACATAATTGATCAGTTTCCCATAATCCCGAATATCTGAAATCCGTTTGATCGAAACCCCGCTGATCGCCACAAGCATTCCTAAAAGCAGAAGAAGCAGCGTTCTAAAATATTTTTTCATTTGTATCATATCCCCCTGATAAGACTTATTCTCCGCTCCGAATCCGGGCCGTCCTGCGCACCGTTATCCGGTCCCCTTCTTCCACAGTTCCGCAGAGAAGCGGCGAATCTGCATCGTATACTGCCCTCCGTCTCTTTACTGCTTCCTCACTGTCATTGGCATAGCAGTATTTACAGCCGCACAGGCAGGTGTCGTATGCCCCCGTTTCCACGCTCTCCACACATCCGCACACCGGCCTCTGGTTCTTATCCTTCTTCACATGGATTGGAACCCCCAGAATCTGTTCGGCCATGGCCGGGTCGATACAGCTTCCGTGCCGGATTCCCACATCACTCAAATCAACGGCCTCCGCACAGCTCTCCACCCTCATGCCAAACCGCTCCGCCGTCTTAACGAATGTCTCCCCCATCCGTTTCATAGTCTCCGTGTCCGGCGTCTCCAGAGGAATCCCTCTCATATTTCGTTTCGTCTTCCCGTAACAGTCCAGAAAGCTTATGACCACCTTGTCCGTACAGCCGCAAATCCCTTCTGCTATCGCCTCAAATGCACGGAAATGGTACTCTGCAGGATATCTTTCATTTAACAATACCGGATCGTACCTCCATACCATCCGGTTCCTGCCAGCCGTTTCTGCTGTTTCTCGAAATATGCGGATCAGTTCCCGTTTGTCCGGAAGCCCCGGTTCCATGCCGCGTCCATATCCCGTCAGTGTAAACTGTATGTAATACGGGATTTCTCCCAGTTCATCAATCCGTTTCATCATGGGCTCCGGATTCTTCGTCCAGAACACCACCAGATCCACCAGATCAGGAGACAGCTCAATCCTGCTGACCTGGTGGCTGTTCATCGGATTCTTCACGTAGAGAAATCCCTCTTTCATTCGATTAAAAAACCAGTCGGAATAGTACTGTGGAATATCCGTTCTTCTGCTCACGCTCAGTATCATGGCCGGTCTCCGTTCCGTTTATGCTAAAGCCATTATACCCTATTAAAGAGCGTCCTTCAACCGTTCCACATTATTCTCCTCAAATTTGAGAAGACGCTTCATCAGAGCCGTCACCTCTTTCTCCGCCTCTTTCTCATACTGGTTAATCCGTTTGACCGCATCAATAATTCCCATATTGCTTCCCTGAATCAGCATTTCCGCAATGTGAGAGGAAGACTTATCCATCAGGGTCTTCATGTCTATCATGAGATAGGTCATAATTTTTTCCAGGGCTCCAATTCCCTTTTCATCGTAGCCATGGCGGTTTAAAAGTTCTTTCGCTTCCTCATGAATCTGCTTGTACTCCTTAAGCTGTGCCTCAATCCGCTTCTTAAACGCCTCGTTATCAATCATAGGAAGCAGCTGGTTTAAGGTCTCAACTCCCATCTGGGAGTTCTGATAGACAAAGTTAAGCATTTCCGCATCTGCGCTCATCTCCAACACCTCTTTTCATTCATTATTAATTTCCCTGATAGTATGGGGCAAAATGCAGCAATTCATTCTCCCGGCGGCAGTGAAACCGCAAAGCTTTTCAGATTCATGCATAAAACGGCGGCAGGACAGGAAAAATAATGGAGTATCCGTAACTGACTACTTTATGAATTTATCATGATGACTGGAGGATTCTATGAATAAACAGCCTGTATTTTTAACGGACAGAGACCATCTCGTTGTACTCGAGGCCATCACAGGAATGCCAAACGCGGCAGTCCCGGACAGCTTAAAACCATTTGAAATCCTGGATCCCAACACCTCGGAAGGCGCTTCCGAAAAGCATCTCCCCATCATTGAAACTGACGGGAACCGTGTAACGGTAAAGGTCGGAAGCATCTTTCATCCCATGAGCGAGGAGCATAACATCGGCTGGGTCTGTCTGGAGACAGAGGCCGGCGTCACCATGCGCGTTCCCTTAGACTCTGCCTGTGATCCGGTTGCCTATTTTACGCTGGAGGACGGTGACGCTCCGAAAGCCGCCTACGCCTGGTGCAACCTCCACGGCTTCTGGAAAACCGAAGCATAAAAAGACCGAACCGTGGAATGCAGCAGATCAGGGGTTCAAAAAACACGGCAATGCAAAAAAAGAGGAATGCTCCGAACATCTGCTTTCGGGGCGTTCCTCTGCCTTGCTTCTGTCATATCCTATAGTATTTCCCTGTCTCTATATCTTCTGCCGGATCCTTCTGACATCTCCATCTTTTGACATCTTTTTAACCTCCAGCACAGTTCCATCCAGACCGGTTATCACCTTGATTCCCGGCCCGGCTTCAAATATTTTTTTCCCGTTTATAAAGCCTTCCGCTCCATTTCCGCTCTGCACCAGTTTAAAGGAACGCTCCCCCCAGATCTGTTCATAAATGCTCTCATAGCCGCCCACAGTCCCCCAGAAGACCGTGTCCTGTTCCAGATGTACGCCGTACATCCGGGCCGCATATTCCAGCACCGATAAAAGAGCCGGTCCGTAACAATCCTGTTCCCCTTCCAGGCAGACAAGCGACGGCGCTGCCGTAAACGGGTCATACTGCTGGACAAAGATACAGTCCTCGCCAATGGCCTGAAACAGCTTTTCTCCCAGTTCCGGAATCAGACTGTCATATCCGTAGTTTTCCAGCGCCCGGATGGCCCGCTGATATGTCAGCGCCTCCGCCTGGCCGCTCCAGTCATTGGTCGTCACGTTTCGGAACAGCGGGTCGTTTACCGCAACCGAGGGAAGCGGCATATGCGTCCAGAATTCCTCCGGATTCAGCAGATGGTCGTTCACGAAGCGATCGGCCATCGGCTGGGTAAAGCTGTTCCAGTACATGGCACGCAGATTATTATGGGTCATGGTGCGCAGAACCCGGTGATTCTTATCCCGGTCAAAGCAGGCGCCTGCCGTTTCGTCCCACAGATAGGTCCGGATCTTCCCCTGTACCTGCGCCGCCTTCTCCTTCCAGAATTCCATCTTCTCCACGTCGTTCCGGATTCTGCTGATCTTCGCCAGCGTCTCCCTCGACGCATAGGAAAAACTCATAATATCCATGGAGGCCATGGGCACCACGCTGCATCCTTCCGGAGGGGTCTCCTTACTCCAGTCGTCGGGTGCATCCCCGTACCGGAGGGCATGGTCTTCCCCGGTGTCGTATTTGCACCAGGTCTCCAGGCAGCCGTCCCCGTCAGAATCCCGCACGCGCCATAAGTAGCTGTCAAAACGCTCCAGCGTGGTGTAAAGCAGATCGAGATATCCAGGATCCTTTCCCATCAAATAATATACATTTAAAGCTGCGGAAGGAAAACAAAAGCCCTGAAATTTATTGAACTGGGGAATGATTTTCCCGTCTTCACACGCTACGCTTCCTGGAATTCTGCCATCCGCCCTCTGATTTTCCATAAAAAGCAGCTGATTGTTGATTCCCGCTTCCAAATTCCGTTTGGCGTACATCTCTCCGCCCATGGGCTGCGTCTCCAGCCATATTTTTTCATAGCCGCCGCCTTCAATCAGCACCAGTCTGCCGCCAAACTGTTTCAGATTCTCTCTGGACTTTCTTTCAGCCGTATCCACCAGCTTCTGCAGCAGGCCGCAGGAGGTCTGAAATGATACACTCGTTTGATTTTTCACACGTTTTTCCTCTCTGTGTCATTATATTGCAGTGTCGTAATACCGCTGTTTCACAGTACCGCAGATATCAGCCCTTGATGCCGCTCGTGCTGATTCCCTCTACCAGATACCGGTTAAAGAACAGGAAAATCAGGAATACCGGAATCAGTGACAGCGTGGACATGGCAAACATGGCGCCATAGTCCGTAGTGGAGGTGGAATCCGCAAAATTCTTAATGGCCACGGAAGCCGTGTACATTCTGGGCTTGCTTAAGTAGATCATCGGCGACATGAAATCGTCCCATTTCCAGTAGAACTGAATGATGATCGTGGTTACAATGGAGGGCTTTAAAAGCGGCAGAAATATCTTTGTAAATATCGTATATTTGCTGCATCCGTCGATGATGGCCGCCTCGTCTAAATCTTTCGGAATGCCGGCTCCGAACTGCATCATCTGGTAGATGAAGAACGCCTGGCCGAAGAAATGCGGCAGGATTAAAGGAAGATACGTTCCTACGAAGCCAAGTTTGTTGTAGATGATATACTGCGGCACCAGAATAATCTGTGTCGGGATCATCATCGTACAGATCATGGCAGTGAACCAGATATTTCTCCCTTTGTATTTCACCCTCGAAAATGCGTAAGCCACACAGGCTGACGACAGTACCGTGGCAAATGTCGATACCGCGGCTACGAAAAACGAGTTGGAGAAGAAGGTGGCAAAACTGATTCCGCCGAATCCCTTCCAGCCGTTGGCAAAATTTTCCACTCTCCAGGCCGGAGGAATCAAATTCATTCCTCCGTTTAAGATTTCCGTGTTATTTTTGAGTGAGCCGCTGATCATCCAGAGCACCGGATATATCATAAGGAGTCCGAACAGGCACACAAACAAATGGTAAAGGACTGCTTCGATTTTGTGTTTTTTCGTCATAATCTTTCCCCTCCTTATTGATCTGCCTCAGAAAATACCCAGAATTTCGAGGATTTAAAGAGAATAAATGTGATTAAGCTGATTAAAACCAGCATGAGCCAGCTCATCGCACTGGCATACCCCATATTGGACCATTTGAACGCGTGGTTGTAGACATAGAGCGCGTAGAAGTTGGTTGCATCGTTAGGTCCGCCCTGGGTGATGACAAATGCCTGGGTAAAGGCCATGAACGCCGTGATCGTCTGCATAACCAGGTTATAGAGAATGATAGGGGAAAGGCAGGGAAGCGTGATGCGCAGGAAACGCTGCCATTTATTTGCTCCGTCAATCTCAGCCGCCTCGTAATAGCTGCCCGGGATTTCTTTCAGGCCTGCTGCGAAGATGATCATCGAGGAGCCGAACTGCCAGGCCGACATTAGGACCAGGATTCCCATGGACAGCTTCGGGTCGCCAAGCCAGGACAGCTTTTGCAGTCCCAGGGAAGCCAGGATGGTGTTGGCAAGACCTTTTCTTGAAAAGATCGTCTTCCATACCAGGGCTACCGCAATACTTCCTCCGATTAAGGACGGTACGTAATACAGGGAACGGTAAAATGTGACTCCCCGTCTTCCCTGTGTCAGCAAATATGCCACAAACAGAGCGAAAATCAGCTTCGTCGGCACTGATGTAACGACGTATATCAACGTTACTTTTACGGAATTGATGAATCGCTCATCTTTTAACAGATCCAGATAGTTTTGTATTCCGATAAATGCCGGCGTCTGGCCCAGTTTGTAGTCGGTTACCGAATAGTACATGGAAACCGCTATCGGTATCAGGGTGAATGCCAGAAAACCGATAATAAACGGGAGCGAGAATATATAGCCCACCGTGTTGTCGTTGTACCAGAACTTTTTTATGCTGGCTTTCCTTTCTTCCATTGGTCATTTCCTCCATTTTTTTGCACAGAAAAGGCAGGTGAGGTGAATATAGGGGCTGATCCCACCTGCCTTTTGCTGGTTTGCGGTGCCTCGGTTTTGTGAGGTATCCCGGTAGTCCGCCATGCACCTCGATTCCGCTTCGCTTCATCTCGGTCACGGGCTTCGCCCTATGAAAAAGGACAAACCCAGATCTGCTTATGTGCGAGCACAACGCAGATCTGCATTTGCCCTTTTTCGCATGGCTCATTGCTGGCGTGTAAATTTACTCTCCGCGAATTCGACTAATTGACTGGCCGCGTCTTCTGGGGTTACATCTCCGTACTGTACTTTCTCAATCAGCAGCTTGTACTGATCTTCTATCTCCGTCTTTGGGTCCGGGCTGATGACGTTGCAGTCTTCTTTGGGGAAGTTTCCGATTTTGTCTACGAAATCGTAGATCATCTTGCTGCTGTCGTCTGCCTGCTCCATGACTACGTCTCTTACTTTCGACATGATCGGTACACCGCGCTCGCCGTTTAATACTTTGTTGGCTTCGATGTCATTAACAAAGTAATTGATGAACTTAGCCGCCTCTTCTTTGTTTTTGGAACTCTTAGCCATGCATAACTGCTGGGAGGACTGAACTCCCATTCCGTAGGAACCGTCCTTTGTGATACGCGGTACCGGCGCGATCTTTATTTCTCTGCCCGCTGCATTGACGATGGAGGCAATCTGGTTGGACGATACCCAGGTCATGGCTGCGTCTTCTGTCACCAGATAGTCGCCTTCAATGTCCTTGATCTCCTTGATTGCTCCTGTATCAGGATACGATCCTGCATCGGTTAAATCTTTGATCATCTGCATATACGATGCAAATGTGGCTGTATCAGTAAATTCCAGGCCATCGTTAGTCTTCTTAAAGAAGTTTCCATCCTTCTCAGCCTGAGAAGCCCTCTGTGTTACACCCGCAATGAAGTTATCCATCTTTGAGCTTCCGTAGATTCCCAGTTTCTCTGTAATCGCCAGACAGTCGGCCTTCCACTCATCCCATGTCCAGTTATCAGACGGCTCTGCCAGTCCTGCTTCTGCAAACATGGCCGGATCGTAAGCGATTCCGTAAGTGTTGGTTCCAATGGAGATTCCCACCTGAGTGCCGTCGTTGTCTCTCGTAGTCGCCAGGAAGTTCTCTGTGGTATCGCTTACATCAATGGTTCCTGCTTCAATATAGGAGTCCATTGGTTCAATGCTGTTTATATATTTCGGGAAGTTTCCGCCCATCTGGAAGATATCCCATACATCATCGGCTGCCACCAGAGTATCCAGCTTTGTAAAGTAGCTGTCAAAATCATAAAACTCCGCTTCAATATGTACATTCGGATTCTGTTCCTCATACATTTCAATTACTTTGTTCGTAGCGTCATGCCTCGTCTGTGATCCCCACCACGCCATGCGCAGTGTGATCTGCTCACCGGACGCTGCCGATTCTTTTCCGCTGTCCGCCGTCTGTGTATTTGTCTCGGCTTTCTGTCCTCCGCACGCGGTCAGTGATGCTGCCATAACCACCGCTGTTGTCAATGCCATAAGTCTTCTTAATTTCATAATTGATCCCCTTTTACACCTTTCGCTGTCTTTGTTCTCACTTGTTACCTGCTTAAGCTTTTTTCGGATCCGATACGTTTCTGTAAACATATCTTACTATTTCAGACTTATTTTTTCAACCGATTTGGGCACTTTCACCAATCCATCAAAAAATCTCCGGTTTTTGCACTATATTGACTGGTTTTCCTCGTCCTCATTCTTTTTCCGCTTGGATTTACGGTACTGCAGCGGAGACATTCCCACATATTTCTTAAAAACGCGGTCAAAATAGGATAATCTTTCATAGCCCAGTTTTTGAGAAATTTCCTCCATGGACAGCGACTCATCCAACAGCATGTCCCTGGCATGACCGATTCTCTGGCAGTTGATAAATTCATTTACTGTAAAATTAGTCACCTCTTTGAAGATCCGGCTCAAATAGCTTTTGTCCATATAGAAGATTCCGGCCAGGTCCTCCAGCCCGTAGACCTCCGAGTAATGCTCCATGATATACTGGATTATCTCCCTTGCCTTCGCGTAACGGAGCATCTTTCCGTTGGGCATGTGATACTCCGCACACCTTGTGCCAGCTCCGTACAGCATGGAAATGATAATGGAAATCAATAGATTTTTTACCTCCGCGGACGCGAAGGCCCTCTTCTGCCCCATTACCTCTTCCATCTTCTTAAGCTTTTTCTCCACCGCCGCCAGATGCTTTCCTTCCAGCCGGTAAACGCCATGATAATTTGCAAAAAAACCGATCAGGTCCAGCTCCATGGCCTTTCCCATGCTGACCAGCCATTTCTCATCCACCTCAATTAAGATTCTCTCGTGGTATTTCCCCCCAATCACATTCGTGAAGGGAATCTGCCGTTTGTCAATAAAAGTAAGCGTCCCCCTGTCCATCCGGTAGCTTTTGCTTCCCTGATAGAAAAACCGTTCTCCATCCAGAATATAGTAAATCTGGTACTCATTTTTATAAAATCCGATAGTCTCTGTTAAATCACAGTCTCTGGCGACGTGGCTGATTCCGATCCCGTCGCATTTCCCCGTGAAGAATACTTCTTTCATGATGTTTCCGCTACGCGCAGCGTGTCCTCCTCCTCGATCAGACGGTAAAATACCGGATGCTCCTTCAAATGTTCATTCGGCGTATGCAGGGTCAAATACAGTTCCCCGGAATTACTCTCAAATATCATGCCGTGGCCTCCGTCCTTTTCAAACAGCAGACGGTCATCCTGTGTCCATGTACCTGTAATGTCCCCATTATCCGAATAGGCCAGCGCCTCCGTATACCCCTCTTTTCCGAAGCTGGACCAGAGCATGATGAGACGGCCGCTTTCTGTCCTGTACAGATACGGCCCATCCGTCACATAATGAAGGCCCGGCCGCTTTTTATTGGTGATCGGCTTTACCCAGCCTGCGGCCTCCGAAGCATGAAATAATGTCACCGGGTCAGATACTGCCTCCCTCAAATCCCGGCTCAGCTCCACCGCGCAGATACTGCCATCCGAAATCTGAACCCACTCATGGACAAACACCATATATGGTTTTCCGTCAGGTGACACATAGAATGTCCCGTCAATACACTCCCAGTCCTTCGGCGTGATCTGACGGTCACTGTGCATTACGAACGGCCCCAGCGGACTCTCCGACTTTAAGATCGCAGTTCCCCCATGTACACTGCTGTCCTTAAATGTTGCAAACATGTAGTAAGCCCCCTGGTATTTATGTACTTCCGGAGCCCAGCAGTTCATATCCGCCCAGAAGTCCTCCGGTTTATGGAACACTTCGTACGGTCCGTCCCAATTTTCCATATCTTCACTGACATAGCAGTCAAAGCCGGTTGCCGCCATCCAGCAGGTAGCGGCCCTCGTCCCGTACATATAGTATGTTCCGTTCTCTGCGAGTACAAATGGATCCCTGATGTTAATTTCTGTGTTTTTCATGATGTTCTTCTCCTTCCGGCTAAGCCGTTTTCCATATTTTTTTCATCATATCATAAAAGTCCGGGAAAAAACATACCTTCGGCTCTCCTCCTCTTTTGGCATTTTGGGGTTTTCGTCATTTTCACTATTTTCCCCTTATTTTCAACCCATTCTTTGTTAATATATAAACATTCATTGACGATCTGATATCCATATGCTAGACTATAAATTAAATAATGCTAATGAGATTAAGAGTAAGGCATGCTTTCACGCGGATGCCTTGCTCTTTTTTATTTTTAATGAACGAAGCAGACTGACTGCATGGTTATCAAAGATCATAAAAAGGAGGGGGAAACGGGTTAGAAAAAACAGTCAGATCGCTAATAAAACTAAGGAGAAGAGAGATGAAACTATCAACAACAACATTGTTCTATGGACCGAGGCCGGACGGAAGTGTAGGGCCCATGTTGGAAAGTATCCGCAGAATTCACAAAGCGGGATTTCGGGATTTAGACCTCAACTTTGCATGGACCAGGAGCCATAAAACAGAACTGTACTACGACAACTGGAGAGAATGGATAAAGGAATGCAGGGCGTTAATTGAAGAACTCGGAATGACAGTCAGCCAGTCTCACGCCCCGTTCTATAATGTGATCAATCCGGACTATCCATATCGGGAGGAAGAGGAAGAGATGGTTCGCCGTTCTATCATCGCTTCGTCGGAACTGGGAGCAGGCATTGTCGTTATTCATGGCGGTTCGCGTCCTTACCGCCCGGATTACCGCAAAAACAAGCAGGAAAATATCGAATATTTCAAACCCCATCTGGAGTTTGCCGCAAAATATGGCGTGAAACTGGCCATAGAAAATCTATTTGATTTAAACGACAGCGAAAAACGGGTTCGTGTTCCCCGTTATCTGGCCGATCCGGAAGACTTGATCGACCTGGTTGACACACTGCATCAGTCTTATGACAATGTGGGGATTGTCTGGGATTTTGGACATGCAAATCTGATGCACTGGAACCAGCCGGAATGTCTTGAAATGATGGGAGACCGTCTGATTGCCACACATGTTCAGGATAACTACGGAGTCATCGACGATCATTTACTTCCATTTCTTGGCACCGTAGAGTGGGAACCCATCATGAAAACCCTGAAAAAAATCAACTATCAGGGTGTGTTCGCTTACGAAACTCACAAAATGACAGACAGGCTGCCTGATCCAATGATTGATGCAATGATGCGTTATGCGTATGAACTGGGGGAATATCTGCTTACACTGGCAGACTAACGAAAAGGAGAAGATATGGTTAGAAAGTATTTGGTGGGGATCGCATTACTTACAGTTATCGCAATAAGCGGCTGTTCCGCAGCCAACAAAGAAACAACGGCAGAGGCAAACACTTCGAAAGCTCCGGCGGCAGAAACCGCTGCGGATATAGAAGCTGCCTCCGATGTATTGGAGATAGAATTCTGGCATGCCTTAGAAAGCCAGTACCAGGAAACACTGAACCGCGTTGTCGGTGAATTCAATGATTCTCATGACAACATCGTGATTAAGCCAATGTATATCGGGAATTATACTGCATTAAACGAAGCCATCGTTTCCGCAAATGCGGCAAATACCAACCTGCCGGGCGTTGCCATGGCCAATATCCCTTACGTTACCGCTTATGGCGCAGGCGGTTTATGCGAAGACCTGGGTCCTTATATTCAGCGCGACGGATTTGAGATAGACGATTTTGGAGAAGGTTTGATTCAGGCTGCAAAATACGAGGATGTACAGGTAGCACTTCCATTTCTGGTATCTACCGAGGTAGTATACTATAACAGGGATTTATTAAACGAATTAGGGCTTCAGATTCCGAAAACCTGGGATGAAATACCCTCGTTTTTAGAGAAGGCCTCCGATATCAGCGCAGACGGCAAAACCAACCGCTACGGCATGGTATTTCCCGGCTGGATTACATGGTATTATGAGCCGTTCTTTATCAATAACGGTGTTCAGTTGGTTACTGCCGAAGGCAAGACCGACCTTGCTTCTGAACATTCAGTCAAACTGGTTTCCGATTTGAAAGACTGGACCAAAAAGGGCTACTCCTACCTTGCAACCGGGGAAGACGCCGCTTCTGTGATGCGCCAGAACTTCATTGACGGAAAGGCGCTGTCCGTCATCTATACGAGTTCTTTATATGACACCATTGTCGACAGCTGCAGCTTTGACGTCGGAATGGATTGGCTGCCCGGAGGAAAAACAAAGGAGCAGGTATTAGGCGGCAACGTCCTTTTTCTCCCGGCTAAAAACGATCAGAAGGTGAAGGATGCCTCCTGGGAATTTCTCTCCTACTTAATGAGCAAGGACGTCAACATGATATGGGCTTCTGAATCCGGTTATCTGCCTACCAGGAAATCTGTACAGGAAACCGATGAAGGAAAGGCATTTCTGGCACAAAAACCGGAATTTCAGATTATTTTTGATAACCTCGATATCATCACTCCCGGAATCCAGCGTACCGACTGGAGTCAGGTATCCACCACATGGAGAAACTGGATGGACGAAATCATTCAGGAAGATCTTGACGTTGAAACCGCGCTGAAAGAGATGGAAGTGGAAATCAACGAAATATTAAGCGGCTCATAAAGGAGAACGGCGTGAAGGAGCAAAGAGTATCACTGCTTGAAAAGACAGAGCTTTTTGTGTTGGACATGGATGGAACCTTTTATCTTGGTGAACACCTTTTGGAAGGCTCCCTGGACTTTCTGCAGACGCTTCAGGAAACAGGGCGGCGTTATCTGTTCTTCACCAATAACTCCTCGAAGTCCTCCGGCGCCTATATAAAAAAGCTCAGGTCTATGAACTGCTTCATCGATTCCAGTCAGATCATGACTTCAGGAGATGTGATGATTGAGTACCTGAAGCATTCTCATCCGGGAAAAACGGTCTATCTGCTTGGAACTCCCGTATTGCGCGAAAGCTTTGAGAAGGCCGGCATCAATCTGTCAGAAGAACAGCCGGATCTTGTGGTGGTGGGCTTTGATACAACGCTTACCTATCACAAGCTGGAACGGGCATGCCATTACATCCGAAGCGGTGCGGAATTTCTGGCTACACATCTGGACATCAACTGTCCGACGGAAGACGGTTTTATCCCTGACTGCGGCTCCTTTTGCGCGGCGATCACACTGTCGACAGGCAAAAAGCCTAAGTATGTGGGCAAACCATACCCTGAAACCGTTGAAATGATTCTGGAAAAAACAGGTGTGTCCAGAGACCGGATCGCCTTTGTCGGAGACCGTCTGTATACAGATGTGGCGGCCGGCGTTAACAACGGGGCGGCCGGGCTGCTGGTGCTGACCGGGGAGACGAAGAGAGAGGATCTCAGGCATGCGGAAATAAGCCCGGACGGCGTCTATCTCTCTCTGAAGGAGATGGGGGAATTGTTAAGAAAATAAAATTTCATTCTTCCATACAAAAAAAGCTGCAAAAGTGACAATCACTTTTGCAGCTTTTTTACTGCCGGCGACCGGAATCGAACCGGTACGGGCGATTAGGCCCGCAGGATTTTAAGTCCTGTGCGTCTGCCAGTTCCGCCACGCCGGCATATGGATGGTGGTGGATTCGAACCACCGAAGCAATTTGCAGCAGATTTACAGTCTGTCCCCTTTGGCCACTCGGGAAACCATCCAGATTGCTTTGACAAGCAGTGATTATTTTATCACAGGGAACGTGAAAAATCAAGTAGTTTTCATCCGCTATCCCACATTTTTTCGTGCATTTTCTCCCAGCCCGTCATTTCGCCCGGCCCGGCGCTCTAATCTCTGCCGGACCAGTTTCATCCTACACCCGGTCCGTTGCAAGAAGTATGGCACTGTTGGCGGGCATGAAAACCGACACCTGGCCGTCTGCCACCTCATAGTTGATTTTCCCTACGTTGTATCCCGTCTCGTACGTCAGCATATGGCGTACCAGCGTATCGCCATCCGCCAGGCCCAGCTGCCATACAGGAAGCTGTACATCACGCTCTGCAGCCCGGTTATTGACTATCACGGCACAGACACTGTCTCCGCAGAAACGGCCGTACGCGATCAGCTGCCTTCCGGCCAGCAGCTGTTTTAAGGAACCGCGTCTCAGCGCTGCAATCCGGTGGTGAAGTCCCGTCATATATTTATGAAATTCAATCAGTTCCAGATTCTCATTGCCCCACGGATACGTTCTCCGGTTATCCGGATCCGTCCAGCCGCAGACTCCGGCCTCATCGCCATAGTAGATGGTAGGCGCTCCCGGCCAGGTCATCTGTATCAACACCGCCTCACGGAATACGCCGTAGTTGACGCCCTCGGAAGCTGCCTTCGCACCCTTCGTACTGATCCGTCCCACCGTCCGGTTCGTCCTCGTCAAAAATCGGGAGTGGTCATGATTTGACAGTTCGTTCATGGCCACCATCACTGAATTTGTCATCATACGGCTCATATGGTAATTCATGGAGCGGAAAAAGCTTTCTCCATCCCCGTAAAGACTGGGATTGCTCTCATCGCTGTGTTTCTCCATCCCTGTCAGGAACCAGGTCACAGGCTCCATAAATGCATCATAGTTCATCACGGTATCCCACTGGTCCCCTGCAAGCCAGCTGGAAGGATCTCCATAATGCTCGGCCAGCACAATCGCCTTGGGATTGGCCTCCTTTACCGCACTTCGGAAATCCCGCCAGAACTTGTGGTTGTATTCGCTGCTGTGCCCTAAATCAGCAGCTACATCAAGCCTCCAGCCGTCCACATTGTACGGCGGAGACACCCACTTACGGGCGATATTCATGATATATTCATACAGCTTCGGAGATTCCTCATAGTTCAGCTTCGGCAGTGTGGAATGGCCCCACCAGCCGTCATAGGAATCATTGCAGGGCCATGCATCATCTTTGTAAAATTTAAAAAACGTGTGGTACGGACTATCCTCCGACACATACGCTCCGGCTTCATAGTCGCCGGACATCTGATAAAGAAGCTCCCCGTCCAGCCATTTGTTAAAGGATCCGCAGTGATTAAACACGCCATCCAGGATAATCTTCATCCCGCGGCGGTGAACCTCCTCTACAAACCGCGCAAAAAACGCGTCACTGGCCTCTAAATTCTCCTTCGCCGTGCTTCTCACCATATACTTGGTTGCCTGACGATTATCGGTGGCTCCGCTCTTTAAGGGTTCTCCGCCGTCCTTTACTATAACTCCGTAGTGCGGATCGATATGGTCGTAATCCTGACAGTCATACTTGTGGTTCGATGGCGACACGAAAATCGGGTTAAAATAGATGACATCCACACCCAGATTCTGGATATAATCCAGCTTATCCCATACTCCCTGCAAATCTCCGCCATAAAAACAGCCCACGTCCATCTGACTGGGATACCTGCTCCAATCCGATACGTGTTCCACATTCTGGTCAATATAAAAATACTCATTATCCACAACGTCGTTGGCCGGATCACCGTTGCAGAACCGGTCCACATAGATCTGATACATGACGGCGCCCTTGGCCCAGTCCGGAGTGCTGAACCCGGGAGCAATCCGGAAATGGAAGCTCTCCTGATTATCCATCGTCGCACCCAGCCGGTTGTAGTAACAGACCTCACTTCCTTTTACCACTTTAAAGCTATAGCTGAGTTTATCACTGCCAACTGTAATTTTATATTCATAGTAATCAAACTGGCCATCGGAGTCCGTCTTCTCCATAACGGCCTCTTTCAGGCTGCTGCCATCCTCTATATAACACACATAATCCACATTATTCCTGGCTGTTCGAAATCGTAAGTATACGTCGTCTCCGGCCTCGGGTTCTGTGGGAAATCGGAAATTTTCTGTCTCGTCGGTAAATAACGCCTCTCTGTTTAACGCCTCTGCCTGGAAGCACATATATTTATCCTTCCCTTTCTCAATTTACTCCTGTATCTATTTTATCTGATCAGGCCTGAATATACAACCCCGCAGGCTCTTAGTTTCTTCATTTTTTCATGCCCGTTCCCATGTTTTCTTCCAACCTTTTCAGTATTCCCGGCTATGGGCATAAAAAACGGTCAGCGGGGGAGCTGACCGTTTTTCGGAGAAGGTATTTCGTTTCTTATGGGGTGTAGCAAAAACTATATAATGTATTGGGGGGGTTTACGATTATTAATATAGCATGCTTTCAGAAATAAGTGTGCACAAACATCATTTTTTTCATTCCTGTTTTTTAGTCATTTTTGATTTCTCCCCGTTTTACAGACAAAAAAATGCAGATACCAGGCGCCAATCTTAGGCATTTTACCGGGCATCTGCAAAATTCTGTTAAACAGGATCCATCTCTTAACCTTTAGATCTCCACAGGAAACAGGCTCTCAAACTCCTGCTGACCGATCTTCTCTTTCTCAATTAAAAGCCTGGAGCACGCATGGAGTACCTCTTCATGCTTCATAATAATATCCTTTGCCTTGGTGTAGCAGTCGTCGATGATGCGCTTCACTTCGCTGTCAATCGCATTGGCCACCTCATTACCGTAGCTCTTGGTATGGGCCAGATCGCGGCCGATGAAAACCTCGTCTCCATCGTTATCATAGTTAATCATGCCTACACGGTCTGACATACCGTACTGTGTCACCATGGAACGGGCGGTCGCCGTCGCCTGCTTAATATCCTGGGAAGCCCCGGTAGTGATATCGCCGAAGACCAGTTCTTCCGCGATTCTGCCGCCTAAGTCCACCATGATATCCTGCAGCATCTTTCCCTTCGTGTTAAACATCCGGTCGCTCTCCGGCAGAGGCATGGTATACCCCGCCGCTCCGATACCCGTAGGGATAATGGAAATGGTGTGTACCGGTCCTTCATCCGGAAGTAAATGGAACAGGATTGCATGGCCAGCCTCGTGATAGGCAGTGATCTTTTTCTCCTTCTCGGAGATGACCTTGCTCTTCTTTTCCGCGCCGATCCCAACCTTGACAAATGCCTTGTTGATGTCGGCCTGGCTGATAAACTTCTTGTTGTCGCGGGCCGCATTGATGGCCGCCTCATTCATCAGATTCTCCAGATCGGCCCCTGTAAATCCTGCCGTAGTCTGAGCCACACGTTTTAAGTCCACATCCTCTCCCAGTGGTTTTTCCTTGGAATGGACCATCAAAATCTCTTCTCTTCCCTTAACATCAGGCGTGCCTACTCCCACCTTCCGGTCAAAACGGCCCGGACGCAGGATCGCAGGATCTAAGATATCCACGCGGTTGGTAGCCGCCATAACGATAATGCCTTCATTGACTCCAAATCCATCCATCTCTACCAGAAGCTGGTTTAAGGTCTGCTCCCTCTCATCGTGGCCGCCGCCCATACCGGTACCTCTCCGGCGGGCCACAGCGTCGATCTCATCGATAAAAATGATACAGGGCGCGTGTTTCTTGCCTTCTTCAAATAAATCACGGACTCTCGATGCGCCGACACCGACGAACATCTCTACGAAATCAGAACCTGAAATAGAGAAAAACGGAACACCCGCTTCCCCTGCCACCGCCTTTGCAAGCAGTGTCTTACCGGTTCCCGGAGGGCCCACAAGCAGAATCCCCTTGGGGATACGCGCTCCGACACTGGTGTATTTCTGCGGATTCTTTAAGAAGTCCACCACCTCGGCCAGTTCTTCCTTCTCTTCTTCCAGACCGGCTACCTTTCCAAAATTAACCTTATTGGTATCCTTGGCCATATGGGCCCGGCTGCGTCCGAAGTTCATCATCTTCGCGTTGGCGCTGCCCGCTCCCGCCCTGGCGTTCATCAGCATGAACATACCGACGAGAACCACGGCAGTCAGGATAATCGGAAGAACGATGGTCAGGAAATAATTCTCCTGAGGGACATTCTCCGTTGTGTAGACGATTCCATTCCTGTCCAGCAGCTCCTGTGCTGCAATCACATCCGGAACATTTACGACTTTTGCCTGTTCTGTCGATCCGTCACTGATAATCAGCACGACCTGACCGGTAGGCGTCTGCTGGTTCTGCTTAACAGTGGCTGCGACTACGCTGCCATCCTCGATGGCCTTCATATATTCCTGGTTACTGATCTTCTCATTCTGCCTTGGAAACATGCTTGCTACGATCAGCATGATCACGAGAATCAGAACGAGACCTAACCCTCTAAATGGTTGCTGTTGTTTCAACGGGCTGCCTCCTTATTGCTGTTCTATTACTCCGATATACGGCAAATTCCTGTATTTCTGGTCATAATCAAGACCGTATCCCACGATGAACTGATCCGGTACGGTAAAGCAGGTGTATTTCACCGTAACCTGTTTCTTCACACGGCGTTCCGGTTTATCGAGCAGCGTGCACAGTTCAATGCTTTTCGGGTTTCTCTGCTTCAGGACCTCAATCAGATAAGAAAGCGTATTGCCGGAATCGATGATGTCTTCTACGATCAATACGTCCTTTCCTTCAATCGGTTCATCCAAATCCTTTACGATCTTAACAATTCCGCTGGATACAGTGCCTGCGCCATAGCTGGATACAGACATGAAATCCAGAGTCAGGGGCAGGCTGATCCTCTTGGACAGCTCGCAGGTGAAGAATACGCCTCCCTTTAAGATGCAGATCAGATGAAGGGGTCTGCCTTCGTAATCTCTGCTGATTTCATCGCCGATTTCCCTGATTCTCTTTGCTACTTCTTCTTCCGATAACAATACACGTATCTTATCATTCATCATTTTTTCCTCCGCCTATTTGTATTTGCAGTACCGTATGAGTATCGTCTGTAATTTTATAATATTCGCTGATCCGGTATCCGATGATCCAGAGAATGTGTGATCCGTCGGCCGCCAGCAGAATCTTATCGCGTTCTTCCTTCGGAATCTTTTCATCGATCATGAACGATTTGACTGTCTTTCTGCCGCCGCCGGCGAGTGTGATATAGTCTCCGGTTTCCCGATACCTCACAGAGAGCGTACTATTGATTTTATCATAATCAAACCATTTCGTATACCCGTTTTTGGGAATTTCCTGCCCTTTTTTGTAAGGAAATGTCGTTATAACGGGCGTTATTCCAGTTTCTTTGCCGCCGTTTTGAGAAAAAATCGTTTTTCCCTCTTTTTTAATCTGCAGTTCTCCATACGTCCGTAAGGCACAGCCTCCATCCGGCAGCTGAATCCGCCGTCCCACAGGCTTAAACAGAAGCTTCTCAGCCGCCTCCACGTGCACAGACGTAATATCCTTCAATGACTGATACGTCTCTCCAATCATCTGCCGGATGACGTACTGCCTGACAATGGAGTCTTCCTGTTTCAGGATTTCTGCAGCAATTCCCACGGAACAAATGCCGCCCTCATCCGTTTTCTCCCGAATACCGTGCTTCTCCAGAATCTGCTTTGCTGCCTTCTCAAAATAAGTATCCGCTGCCGCTGCCGTCTTCGCTGCCTGCAGAATATTGGAGACCGCCCCTTCATTAATCCGTTTCCTGACCGCCGGAATAATCTCATGGCGCAGACGGTTTCTGATGTAATCGGTCCCGCTGTTTGTAGAGTCCTCACAATATGATATCTCTTTTTCTTCCAGATATGCAAGAATCTCTTTTCTTGTGACGGAAAGCAAAGGGCGGATTATAGTATCCCGCACCGGCTTCATCCCGCCGATCCCCTTTAAGCCGCTTCCGCGAAACAGATTATAGAGCACCGTCTCTGCCTGATCATCCGCGTGGTGAGCTACGGCGATCTTCGACGCATGATGCGCAAGGCGCTGTTCCTCCAGGATCCGGTAACGCAGGTGCCTTCCGGCTTCCTCCTCTGACATTCCATTTACACGGGCGTATTCCGCCACATTTGCGTGCACACAAACAAAAGGCACTCCCAGATTCTCTGACAGTTCCTGTGCGTATGCGCTGTCACGGTCCGCCTCTTCTCCTCTTAATCCGTGGTGGACATGGACCGCGAAAAGCTCTATGTTCAGTTCGTTCTTCAGTTCATGAAGAATCATCAGAAGGCTCACGGAATCCGCTCCTCCGGACAGACCGATGATGACGCGGTCGCCGGGGACCAGCATATGGTTCTCCCCTATGAATTCCCTGATACTCTCCAGTATTTTTCTGTGCATGGATACACCGCCTTTGTAAATTTTTCCCGGTATAGTTATAAATATACCATAAAGAGGATAATCGTGAAAGTCCGACTCGAAATGTCTTCCTGAAATTTAAAAAGAATGCCGCAGGTATCGGAATAAAGAATTCAGAAGGCACAGCCTCTGCGCCTTCTGAATTCTTAATCTGATACCTGTCCGCACAGCTTAGCTTCGGCGCCTGCCAGCGCTTTACAGGACGGATCTGCCGTCACCGGTCCCAGATACCGGCTGTCAGCACGGTCATATCATCGCCTACAAATTCATGGAAGGAACGGGCAAAGAGAAGAATCCGGTCAGCCATGTCCTGAGGATTTTTTACAGGCATTCCGGCTATGAATTCCAGAAGCGACAGCTCCTTGTCCTCCCCGGGAAGAGCATCGAGGACGCCATCGCTGACCATGATGATCCGGTTGTCATCCCACAGTTTTTTGGACAGAAGAATCGGTTCTACCGGATTTAAGATGCCCATGGGCACCTCTCCGGCCTCCAGGAGCTCCACTCCGGTAGGTGTCAGTATATAGGTGGCCGCGGCTCCCAGCTTCATGGCTTCCAGAATTCCGGTATGTAGGTCAATACAGGCCAGGTCAAGGGTTGCCGGATGCTGGACATTGCCGGTCAGCAGAAGAACCGTATTGACCAGTTTTAAGGCGGCCCGCGCAGAAAAACCGGTTTCCAGAAGTCTCTCTGTCAATTCTATGACCTGACGGCTCTCCTCTTCTGCGATTTCACCGCTTCCCATACCGTCGGAAAGACTCATAATGACCTGGCCCGGCATAATCTGGCTGAAGCTGTAGTTGTCTCCTGATACGGATTCTCCTGTCTTTATGGCCCGGGCCGCGCCGTAGACCATACGGTAACGCCCCTTTTCCACAAAGCGGATGGTGGCCGGCTGCTTCGTGATTAAGTTTCGGCCGTCGTGGGCAACACACCATTCATTTTCGTCCATGGCTTCCTCCAGAAGCTCCGCCGCCTCTTTCGCGGTCACGCAGCGTCCGTTTCCAGTCCGCATGGTGAGAAAGGCTTCTTTCTGGTGATTTTCATACTCCAGAATCAGCATTTTCTCGATTACGATGTGGCGGCGCCTGAATACTTTCTCTACGGCGTCAGCTTTCTCCGGGGTAATGTCCACCGCCTTTTCCATCTGGTGGGAAAATTCCTCCAGGATGACGGCAAGCTCCTTAAACTGTATGATCACCGCATCCCGGCTTTCCAGAAAACGGTTCTTCCAGGCTAAATTCATCGTTGCTTTTCCGAGACTGCGGTTCAGCTGGTCGACATACTCCTCCCGGCGTTTGCAGGTCTCAAGAAACATGCGGGGCATGTCCCCGTAATCCAGATTTCCCTTTTGCTCAAACGAGCGAATCAGATAATACAGATAGTAGTTGTTTTCCTGTTCCTGGCTGGAATAGATATTGCACTTGTTGCAGCCTGCGCATACCATGGCTGCGGCTGTCTGCATCGCCGCAATCCCATCTTCCTTCGTAAGTCCCTGTCCGGCGGACAATTCATCTGTACATGCTCTGGCCAGTTCCCCGAGAGAGCCTGCCATGTCATTTAATCTCTTCGCTGTATATACATTCACATCAGCCATATCGTGATGCTCCGCCTTACGTCTGAACACAAAAATTCCCTCCTGCCTGTTTTTATGCATACTGTTTTTATGCATACTGTTTTTATGCATACTGTTCCTAACGCACATTATATACAGGTTGGAGGGAAATATTTGTCAAATCTTAACACCCTGTCCCAAAAATATTACGACAGATTTCATTCTTTTTTTTTCGGTTTCAGCAGAATCTCGTCAGGGTTCACCAGTCCCAGCTTCTGCTTCGCCACCTCTTCTATGTACTGCTTCGTCTGGACATAGATCCTGTACTCTTCCAGCTCCTTCGAGCGTTCCAGTTCCTTGTCCCTCTGAGCGGTTAAATTCTCCTCACGTATCTGGTATTCCAGTTCCTTGTCCTTTAAGGAGGCGCCCTTGACCGTCACGATAACAGCCAGGCTGAATACCACGAAAGTGATACCAATCAGAGCCATACGGTTGCCCCATTTATCTTTTCGTCTTCTCCTAGATTTTCCAAAACTACTCATTCTTTTCATCACCAGCTATTCTATCGTTGCCGTTTTCTTCTGCGGCGGAAACACTTGTCTAGCTTCATTCTAAGATATTTCCACGTATTTTTCAAGAACTTTAGAAAAAACCTGCTGATCAGCCGGTCGTACAAAAACATTCCGGTAAAGACACCTGCGATGACGTATCCTCTTAAGCCTCCGTCATTCTGTTCATACAGCAGGGAGAAGGTCACCAGACTCGCATACACCCAGTATACCATGTCCTCCACGCCCATAATGACGGGAAGGTGAGGAATGAAGATGCGGAGGATTCTTAAAAAATCGTACGTCATCATTAGCCCTGCGCCCGTGGCAAAGCTGTAGAGCAGAAGTCTCACCTCATATAGAATATGGACGCTCATAGGACTCCTTTAGGCTCATTATTTGAATAATCTGGTAAACAGGGATTCCCCGGACTTTCTTAACGCCTCGTTGGAGGAATAGTTTAAACTGTCGATGGTACCGTCTAAATCCACCTCTCCTTTTTCCAGGGTCAGCCTGCTGACATGCAAGTCCTTCCCCTTGACAGTAAGAAGCCCCAGATCTGTATCAAGCACCACCTGATTCTCATCGAACGACACGACCTCCCGGATTCCCGTAACGGTTCCGGCCCCTCTGTTTTCCAGTGTAAGCTTATGCGGGCGGATATTCATCTTCTCTTCCATTAAAAAACCTCCTAATATACCTGTCTAAAGTATATTAGGAGGCACGCCTCTTTATTCCTGTTAAATATAGCGATAAAGCTCTTTCGCTTCATCCTTTTTTACAGTCTCCGCCACATCCAGGACTTCCACCTTCACGGAGCTTGTCCCGAAATGAATTTCGATGATATCGCCTTCCTTAACATTTAAGGAGGCCTTCGCCGGTTTATCATTCACGACCACGCGGCCCGCATCGCAGGCTTCGTTGGCCACGGTTCTTCTCTTGATGAGCCGGGAAACCTTTAGGAATTTGTCAAGTCTCATGAATTATGCGTTCACCATATCCTTTAATGCCTTGCCAGCTTTGAACTTCGGTGTCTTGGAGGCCGGGATGTTCATCACTTCGCCGCTCTTCGGATTTCTTCCTTCTCTTGCTGCTCTTTCAGAAACTTCAAATGTACCAAAACCAACTAACTGGATTTTTCCGCCGTTAACTAATTCTTCAGATACTACATCTGTGAAAGCCTTAACTGCCTTCTCTGCATCCTTCTTGGACAGTTCTGCCTTCTCTGCTACTGCTGCGATTAATTCTGTTTTGTTCATTGATATCTTCCTCCTAGAATGTAGTATTTAACTACGATTTTTCTCGTTAATACGATACTATATCATTTATAGCTGTTTCTCCTGTTTTTGTCAAGGTTTTTTACGCCTATTTCTTTCCCATCTTCTCCCGGCGTTTTATCTCATTCCACAATTCCAGACTTTCCTCTGGCGTAGCCGCTTTTGCATCACCAAATACATGCGGATGACGCCTCACCATCTTCTCGCAGATACCGTTTACCACATCAGCCACTGTGAACGCACCGTTTTCCTCCGCGATCCGGCTGTGTATCAATACCTGGAACAGCACATCTCCCAATTCCTCACAGAGATTTTCCATGTCCTGATTGTCAATGGCCGCCAGTACCTCTTCACTCTCTTCTTTCAGGCATGGTTTCAGACTCTCATGGGTCTGCTTCCTGTCCCACGGACAACCGTGCTCCGAGCGGAGTTCCGCCGTAATTCTTACCAGATCCTCAAATGAATACATAGATATCCCCCTTTTAACAAAAATCCGGGCCGGATGGGCTGCTGCACCATCCGGCCCGGGAACGATTTTCTCTACCAGAAAATTATACGCTTTTTTGTCAGAAAACACAAGCAAATGCCTGTTCCAGATCTTCAATAATATCATCCACATGCTCCGTTCCGATGGAGAGGCGAATGGTCTCCGGCGTGATACCGCTTGCCGCCAGTTCCTGCTCCGTCATCTGGGCGTGTGTGGTGCTGGCCGGATGGATTACCAGCGATTTGACGTCCGCCACATTGGCCAGCAGGGAAAATATCTTCAGGTGATCGATCAATTCCATTGCCTTCTCTGCTCCGCCCTCTATCTCAAAGGTGAAGATGGATCCGGCGCCTTCCGGAAAATACCGGTTATAGAGTTCATGGTACGGACTCCCGGGGAGTGATGGATGGTTGACTTTCTTTACGTGGGGATTGGCGTTTAAATACTCCACAACCCGGAGGGCATTAAAAACGTGGCGTTCCACACGCAGGGACAGCGTTTCCAATCCCTGGAGCAGCAAAAAGGCATGCAGCGGCGCAAGTGTGGCTCCTGTGTCCCGCAGAAGTACTGCACGGATTTTCGTCACAAGAGCCGCCGGTCCGGCTGCTTTCGTAAAACTGACGCCATGGTAGCTGGGATTCGGCTCCACGAGCCCGGGGAATTTGCCGGATGCCTCCCAGTCGAAGCTTCCGCCTTCCACGATAACACCTCCCAGCGCAGTACCGTGACCGCCCATAAATTTGGTTGCAGAATGTACCACGATATCAGCCCCATGCTCCAGCGGGCGGAAAAGATACGGGGTAGCAAAGGTATTATCCACAATCAGGGGAACTTTATGGGCATGAGCCACGGCGGCCACGGCTTCCATATCGATGATGCTGGAATTGGGGTTTCCCAGCGTTTCGATAAAGACGGCCTTTGTATTGGGGCGGATGGCCCGCTCAAACGCCCCGGGTTCGTCAGGATCAACAAAGGAAGCCGTCACACCGAATTCCGGAAGTGTGTGTGCAAGAAGATTATAGGTGCCTCCATAGATGGTGGAAGCTGCCACAATATGGTCGCCTTCCCTGGCAAGCGCCTGAAACGTATAAGTGATCGCTGCCGCTCCGCTGGCCACCGCCAGCGCCGCACTGCCTCCCTCTAAAGCTGCAACCCGCTGTTCCAGCACCTCCTCTGTCGGATTCGTCAGACGTCCGTAGATATTGCCTGCCGCCGAAAGACTGAAGCGGTCCGCCGCCTCTTTGCAGTTTTTAAATACGTACGATGTGGTCTGATAGATCGGAACCGCTCTGGCCCCTGTGGCCGGATCCGGTTCCTCCTGGCCGGCGTGGATCTGTAATGTTTCAAATCTTAACCCTTTTCTCTCTGACATATGCATCCATCCTTTCCCCGTTCCTCATGCGGAACACGTTCGATTCATAGTATTCATATCTCTTTGCTATGTATTGCGTGTTATTGTACAGGAGACGGCATCGTCTGTCAATCTTTTTTTGAATATTTTTCCAATAAAACGGTATCCATATTACTTCATTTCCCTTATAATCAGAAGCATAAACAGGAGGAACAACACGATGAAACAATGGAACTTTTATTTTTCCGGAATTCTTTACGGTATCATCCGCGATCAGAATGGGGATGGAAAGGAACTGTATCACCGGACGCTGGATGTGTTCACCAACACCTTTCACCCGGAGGAACCGCTTCACAACGATGATTTTTATGAAGTTCTGTGCCGTCGGAAACTGCGGGACTTCTTCGAATCACTTCCGGAGTATGAGATTCATGCCAAAGCAGGCGAAGAACGTTTTACGACCGCAGGCGGACAGGTCTTCACCCGCCGTTTAAGCGGTCACGGCGCTTCTGCCAGTGGCTCTTACATTCAAAGGGAGGTCAAATTCCCTCTGGATTTGTATCTTTCAGACGGAAAGGTTTACGCAGTGCAGATGGCCGGGCGGGATTATACCGGTGTCCTGGTATTAAACGGGATGGAGGAACAGACGATCTTAAAAGAATGGACGGCTGATCCGGTCTGCGCGGTCCATTTTGCCGGTACTTACATGGTCCCGACGGCCGACGGCGAACAGCTGGCTACAGACGTCTATCTTCCCGCCACGACGGCTGACGGGCTCCAGCCGGAACCCGCCCGCGGCTTCTCCGGGTCCTCCCCCCGGGTACCGGCGGTCCTGATCCGGACTCCCTACGGAAAGCACGACGGTGTCGAACAGTACTACCGGTTTGTTCAGCGCGGCTACGCGGTTGTCGTTCAGGATGTCCGAGGCCGGGAAGACAGCACCGGAGAGTGGATGCCGAATTACCATGAAGTTGAAGATGGAAGCGATACGCTGGACTGGATCGCGGACCAGCCGTGGAGCGATGGAAACGTTGGCATGACCGGCGGTTCCTACCTCGGATACGTTCAGTGGGCCGCGGCTGCCAGCGGCAATCCCCATCTGAAAGCAATGTTGAGCAGCGTCTGTGCGGGAAGTCCCTTTATCGATCTTCCCAGAAGGGGCGGCTGCTTCACCTCCGGCTCCATGGCCTGGAACTTCGCCATGACAGAAAAGCGGTTCCGTGAAGACCGCATGGTTCGCAGTGACTGGGAGGAGGTTTTAAAGCTGCGGCCTGTCAGAGACATGGCCAGAAAGGCACTTGGCATCGATGTTCCATTTTTAAATGAGTGGCTGAACCATCCCGACTACGATGATTTCTGGAGGAAGGCAAACTGGAGAGAGCGCAGCTGCGGTCATGTCGTTCCCGCCCTCGTCATGTCGGGCTGGTTTGACGACAATGGGATGGGAACGACCGAGGCCCTGGAACTGATCGATGCATTTTACCCCGCCGGAACGTACAAGGTTGTCCTCGGTCCCTGGAAACACAGCGGTAACGCCAATTACGACATTCACGGCATCTTTATGGGAGAACATGCGCTGCGGTACGATATGGATCTTCTGTGTTTTGCCTGGCTGGATCATTTTCTGAAGAATGAAGAGAATGGCATCGAGACAGGCGCACCTGTAGAATACTATACACTGGGTAATAACTGCTGGAAGCACGGGAAACACTGGCCTCTGCCGGAAGCAGTCTCCACCGTCTGGTATCTGGACCGGGAGGCTCTTACATTATGTAAACCCGCAATTCAGGAATCCGATTCCTACGACTATGATCCGGAATCTCCAGCTGCTCACATCATTGATGTTTCGGAAAATGAACTGGAGGTTCCGGAAGACTACACCGAGGAAGAAAAACGCAGTGATATCCTTTGTTACACTACGCCGGTGCTGGACCACGATTTAACCGTGACCGGAGACATCACTGCTGTCCTCTGCCTTTCATCCGACTGCCCCGACACAGATCTGTTTGTGCGGATTACGGATGTGGATGAAGCCGGAACCTCCATCAAGCTGGCAGATGGCGTCATCGATGTAAAATACAGAAACAGCTTTGAAAAACCGGAATTCATGGAACCGGGTCAAGTCTATGAAGTGCGCATTCGGACCACGAAGCTGTCCAACACATTTAAAGCCGGCCACCGGATGCGTTTTACCGTTACTTCCAGCGCAAAAAATTTCATGTTTCCAAACAGCAATACAGAAAACGGGTTCGACAGCGAAGTAAACCGAGTCGCCCACAACACCATATACCGCGGCGGAGCTCTGGCCTCCCACATCCTTGTGCCCGTGGAAAAAGATGTTTAAGCCCCATATTTTCTCAATAGCAGCGGGAGCTTCCGCCATTTCTGACGATTTCCTGACAATTTACGTCACCGCCTGTTAAAAACGGGGACAATCTTATATAATAAGGATTAGTCAAAAAAGAAACCGGAGGGAAATATGAAATCATTTAATATCTGGAAGAAAATAGCCGCGGGAATCCTGTTTTTGAATATTGTTTTAACCAGTTTTATCGGACAGCCCGTGGCCGCAGAAGGAACGGAAGGACAGCCTGCCATACAGCGTATGGGGTTTTCCTCAAAACTGGCCATCGGACCGGGAAGCCAGCTCTTTGACGGTGGAAGCCTGTCTCTCTTAGCTGACCACGGCAACCGTCAGATGCTGTCCATGGTTATGCAGTCGAAGGATGGGACACTGGTCGTTATCGATGGCGGCTGGGACAGTGATTCTGCTCATTTACTCGACGTAATCCGCTCCAGGGGCGGCCATGTGTCCGGCTGGTTCATCACCCATCCCCATTCCGATCATGCCGGCGCCCTGATTGAAATTTTAAATAATCCGGACAGCCAGATTACCATTGACAACGTCTATTACAAATTTACAGACCAGGAGTGGTATGATACCCATGGTTCCGGACGCGGTGACTTCGTGGTCAGCCTTCGGGATGCTCTGGCGGGGCTTCCTCCTGAGAAGCTTCATGGCGACATCACCAAAGGGCAGGAAATACAGCTGGGCGATATCCGGGCCGTCGTCATGAACGATCCCTATCTCCTGGATGTCACCTCCGTCAATAACAGCTCGGTCGTCTATAAATTTTATTTAAACGGCGTGAGCATCCTGGTCCTGGGGGACTTAGGGCCGGAAGGCGGTAACCTGTTGATGAGTGAATACACTCCCGCTGATTTAAAGAGCGATATCGTGCAGATGTCGCATCACGGACAGTACGGTGTAAACCGTGACGTCTATGCGGCCATCAATCCGCAGATTGCCTTATGGCCCTGCCCCCAGTGGCTCTGGGACAATGACAACGGCGGCGGAGTCGGAAGCGGAGACTGGAAGACACTGGAAACCCGCCAGTGGATGGAGGAACTGGGAGTTCGCGCCAACTACTGCATCAAGGATGGCGATCAGGTAATCTATTAATTCCCAATGTAAGAAACGAAAATAAAACGGCCTGTCGCCATGAAGCTGACAGGCCGTTTTATTTTCGTCATCAGTCCCCGCCCGGGCCGTCCCTTCTGGGTCGTGTCGACTCGGGAAGCGGCTCCACATAGAAACCGTCCTTATATGGCTCTGTGTCCACTTCAGGAATATCTCTGTCACCGTAATCATCTTCTTTCGGATCATACAATGCCATTTCCGTCACCTCCTTCTCTGAGCTGTTATCAGCCTTCCATCTGTCTTCCAAGGAATCCTGCTGCCGTTGTAGCCAGCTTCGTTTCCATATCTCCAAATCTTGCTCTCGGCTCCCGGCTTAATAATGCAACCGCTCCTATGGCATCGCCTTCACAAATAATCGGCGCAATTACCTGAGCGGTGATTCCTTCCAGCGTTTCGCCGGTCAGCGGAATAAAATTCTTATCATCTTTTCCAGCCAGGATAACGGTTCTTTCGTTAATCACATTTTCCAGCTGCTTGCTGATCGTCTTCTGGAGCAGTTCCTTTTTCGATCCACCGGCCACTGCGATCACCTGATCCCGGTCGCTGATGCAGACGGTAAGTCCCGTGGTCTGTGCCATGGCTTCCGCATACTGAGATGCAAACGCTGTCAGTTCAACCATCGGTGAATATTTCTTTAAAATGATTTCGCCTTCCCTGTCTGTGAATATCTCTAACGGCGTCCCCTCTCTCAAACGAAGGGTTCTCCTGATTTCTTTCGGGATTACCACACGGCCAAGGTCATCAATTCTCCTTACAATACCTGTTGCTTTCATATAAAACTCCTCCATGGTGTACAATTTTATATCACTGATACTATTTTGCTACGAACGCTGAGATTTATACTCATGTCTGCCATTTTTCGTAATATATCCCTGTCGCTTTCCATTGAACGGAGTTTTTTTATATGAAAATGCGCCAGTTCTTATGAACTGGCGCCAGTGATATCAGGTTCTGCGATTGATGGCCCGTTCTGCCATGCCTCTCCTTCCCTTCTACACTCTTTTTTACGGTTCCGGTACTCCAACCAGGCACACCGGCGAGGCGCAGCTGATTTCCCGGTTCATATCGGTGATCGTACCATTTTCTTCATCAAAATGTAACATGGTAATCGTATGACTATCCTGATTGGCAGAAAGAAGTATGTCCCCGCACAGGCAGAAGTCTCTGGGCGTCTTTCCTTTTGTTCCGGCCCGTCCTGCCAACGTCAGAAGTCCCGTACCGGCGTCCACCGCATACACTGCGATGCTGTCGTGCCCCCGGTTGGAGGCACAGAGGTAACGCCCGTCTTCTGATAAATGAACAGCGGCACATGTGTTATTCTCCATAGATTCCGGCAGCGTGGAAACTCTCTGCAGAATTCGATTTTCCTCTGCGCCGCATTCCATCACAAAGAGTTCCGAGCTCAGTTCGCTCACCACATACATAAGCTCCCTTCTTTCCCGATTTAAGACAAAATGTCTCGGCCCCGTACCTTCCGGAAATATCATATCGTGTTTTTCGTCCGGAACCAGTTTTCCGTTCTCTTCATCAATCCGGTAATAGCGGATTCTGTCAATTCCTAAGTCTGCACACCAGAGTCCTGCTTCATCCGCTGAATATCCAACGTAATGTACATGCGGCCCTTCCTGCCTCTCTTCATTCGGCCCGTGACCGTAATGCTGTTTCAAATCACAAAGTTCTCCGACAGAGCCGTCTGCATTTAACCGGAACATGGATACGCTGCCGCTCAGATAGTTGGCTGCATACAGAAACCCTCTCTTCTCATCGGGAAGCAGATGGCACGGCAGAGTTCCAGCGGTTCCCTGCGTATTGAGAAGCGTCAGGGAGCCTTCGTCGATCCGGAACGCTGCCACGCCTCCGCCCTCCCTTCCTTCATAAGCCATATCCTCCATAACGGAATATAAAAACTTTCCATCGGCGGAAACCGCCAGATACGATGGATTCGACACTCCGGCGGCGGCAAAGACTTCTGTGAGCTGCGGCTCTCTGCCTTCTCTCCGCGTCAGCCTGTATCCGTGGATTCCAGTTTCCTCAGCCGGTCCATAGCATCCTGCGTATACGAAATAATTCTGCTTCATGATCGTTATCCTTTCCCTGTATGGTAATTTACTCTTTTCACCCCGATAAAAAGAAGCTGCGCACCGCCGATTTTACACAGCCGGTGCAGCAGCTCCCTTTCAAAATCTTTTAAGCATGCTCCTTACAGAATCCGGAACAGCCGCCTGCTTACGAAACTCTCACTACTCTTTCGCAGTCTTCATTGTCTGAATCAGAACGCCCCTTCCGTGACCCTTGGTGATACGTCCTTTGAGGAACATACATATGCCTCATGCGTCACCCTTGCCGCCGTGCTGTCAGGAACCGGAGCAACAAATCTGTTCTCAAACGATTCATTCCTTTGAATGGTCAGCTCATTCGAAACTCTCTGCAGAAGATACATACCTAAAACGTCCATGGTTACCACCTTTCTCTTGTTTTATGATTATGGAAATATAGCATGCATTGGGGATTTTCATCCCTTCTTCTACTATTATTATATCATAAAATAGGCTAATAGCAACCACTGTAAGCTTAATTTTTTATAAACACTTTTCAGAATACTCTTTATTTTTCTGTCAATTCATACAACTGTTTCAACAGTTCCTCTGCCTGCTCCATCATGCCGGCAGTGGTCTGGTTTTTCCGTCTGTCAATGAATGTAAAATACGGTTCTTCTGCCATATGGAACTTCAAATCCCCGCGGTACTGATCCACCATAGCCGGTATACCGGCCACACTCAGCTTCGCTTTTTGATACATGGTAAGGCGGATCTCCTGGCTGTTGATATTTACCTCGGTGACATAAGCACTGTGAGCCAGCGCCTTGATCCCAGCCACACGCAGAAGATTTTCCACCGGTTTTGGAATATCCCCGAAACGGTCCATCAGCTCATCCTGCATATCCATGTATTCATCTTCATTCTCAATACTGGAAATCCTCTTATAGATATCCAGCTTCTGATATTCATTCTTAATATAGGAAGTGGGAATATAGGCGTCGATGTCGCAGTCCACTACCGTTTCATACGTATCCTCTTCCCTGCGCTGGCCCTTTAACTCTAATACCGCCTGATTCAACAGCTTACAATAAAGATCATAACCGACCGCTTCCATGTGGCCATGCTGTTCCGCTCCCAGAACGTTGCCCGCCCCGCGGATCTCCAGATCCCGCATGGCAATCTTGATGCCGGACCCCAGCTCCGTAAATTCCCGAATAGCCTGAAGACGCTTCTCTGCCTCTTCCCGAAGCATCTTGTCGCGTTTATACATGAGAAACGCATAGGAGGTACGGCTCGACCGGCCCACGCGTCCCCTTAACTGGTACAGCTGCGAAAGCCCCATACGGTCCGCATCCTGTATAATCATGGTATTGGCATTGGGAATATCGAGCCCCGTCTCAATAATGGTGGTACAAACCAGCACATCGATCTCTCCGTTCACGAAATCAAACATGATGCGTTCCAGTTCATGCTCATGCATCTGTCCATGGGCAAAGGTGACTGTGGCTTCCGGTACGAGACTGGCAATGTGGCCTGCCACCTCGTCGATGTTGCTGACACGGTTATATACATAATATACCTGTCCGCCACGGGAAAGTTCCCGGTTAATGGCCTCCCGTACCATCTCGTCATTATACTCCATCACGTACGTCTGGATCGGCATACGGTCCACCGGCGGTTCCTCCAGAACGCTCATATCACGAATTCCCACCAGACTCATGTGCAGTGTCCTGGGAATCGGAGTCGCTGTCAACGTGAGAACATCTATATTTTCCTTCAGCTTCTTGATCTTCTCTTTATGTGCCACACCGAACCGCTGTTCCTCATCGATAATCAGAAGCCCTAAATCTTTAAACTGGACATCCTTTGACAGCACACGGTGGGTACCGATCACAATATCCACAAGTCCGCGTTTCAAATCCTCAAGCGTCTTTTTCACCTGAGACGGTGTACGGAACCTGGACATTAGATCCACACGCACCGGAAAATCCTTCATGCGCTGGACGAAGGTGTTGTAATGCTGCTGCGCCAGAATGGTAGTCGGAACCAGATACACCACCTGCTTTTCATCCTGAACCGCTTTGAAGGCGGCGCGCAGGGCGATCTCTGTCTTTCCATAGCCCACGTCACCGCAGATCAGACGATCCATGATCTTCCGGCTTTCCATATCACTCTTGGTGGAATCGATGGCATCCAGCTGGTCCTCCGTCTCCTCATAGGGAAACATCTCTTCAAACTCCTTCTGCCATACGGTATCCGGTCCGTACTGAAAGCCCTGCGTATCCTGTCTGGCCGCGTAAAGCTGTACTAAATCTTTCGCAATCTCTCTTACAGCGCCCTTTACCCGGGTTTTGGTCTTATTCCATTGATCTCCTCCCAGGCGGTTTAATTTGGGCTTCTTCGCCTCGGCACCAGCATACTTCTGAATTCCGTCCAGACGGGTAGCAGGCAGATAGAGATTGCCTCCGTCTCCGTATTCCACCTTTAAGTAATCTTTTATCACCCCGTCCTGTTCGATTTTCTCAATTCCGCGGTATATACCGAGGCCATGGTCCTCATGAACCACATAGTCTCCCACTGCCAGGTCGGAAAAGCTCTGAATCTTCGTTCCCTCGTAAGTGGTTTTCTTCCTCTTCCGCTTCTTTTTCTCCACACCGAACATGTCGCCTTCCGTGATCACGATAAACTTAATCATCGGATACTCGAAACCACGGTGCAGGTTTCCGTAGGTCACCAGAATCTCGCCCGGCTTCACCTCCACCTCTTCCCGGCTCTCATCCGGGCACCAGGCCCGCAGGCTGTACTCCCGCAAATCGCTGGCAAGACGGCTGGATCTGGTTCTGGAAGCGGAGAGAAGAATGACACGGTATCCCTCCCGTTTCCATCTGGTTAAATCCTTTATTAGAAGCTCAAATCCATTCTGGTAGGAGTTTACATTTTTCACGGAAAGGCTGTACCGTTCCTTTACCGTAAAGCCGGAAAGTTTCTGCTCCAGTCCGGTTAAATACGCAGTACGGTCTCTCTGAGCCTTCGCCAGCATTTCCTTCGCGGGATAGAGAAGTCCCGTTTGTCCGGGAAGCAGATAGCCGTGTTCGAGGCGGGATATCATGCTCTCCCGGAACTCTTCCTCCACCGTGGCCCCCTTTTCCTTCAGCCGCTCCGGCTCATCTAAGTAGATAACCGTGTTATCTTCCGGAAAATAATCAAGAAACGACACGCTGTCCCTGCAGAAATAGTGGATATATCCGTCCAGTCCATGCTGCTTCCAGCCTTCCCTTAAGCCGTCCAACAGTTCCGAGACAATAGAATGGATCCGGGCCGCTTCCTCGGTTTTCAACTGGTTCCTTAGCTCTTTCTCGTATTTCTTAGCCTCTTTTTCAATGGCTTCCCGTCCGTCTGTGATCTGCTGCTTCGTCAGCACCATCTCCGTTGCCGGATAGACCAGGACCCGTTCCAGTTCTTCGATGGAACGCTGGCTCTCGATATCAAAGGTACGAATGGAGTCCACTTCGTCGTCCCAAAGCTCGATGCGGACAGGCAGCTCCTCTGTCAGCGGAAAGACATCGATAATTCCGCCGCGGATCGAGAACTGGCCCATGCCATCTACCTGGGCCACGCGCTCGTATCCCAGTTCCACCAGTTTTTCCTTCCACTCTGCGATATCTAAGGTCTGTCCGCTCTCCACCTCGAGAATCTGTTTCTGTAAAAAAGACAGCGGAAGCAAATGATCCATCAATCCGTCAAAGGTAGTGACGACCACGCCGGACTTCTCCTCCATCAGCCGGCGGAACACAGCCATACGCTGTTTGGTTAAAAGATTACCGTGAATATCCGCATTAAAGAACAGTAAGTCCCTGGCCGGATACAGGGAGACTCCCGGTTCGAAATTGCGGAAGTCCTCGTAGATCTCCCTGGCTCTGGTATCATCATACGTAACCACCAGCTTCCAGGGCACCTCCTTCGCCGCCTCGTACATTAGGTGAACTTTCTGGGAATCCATACAGCCGCTTATTAAAACCGGCCCTTTTTTCCGGTTTAAATCACGGTCTAAGTCTTCAAATTCCTTCAGCTCTCTTAATGGACTTTCAAACACATCGCTCATGAATTCTCCTTATGCTTTCTGTTATAATGGTTCATCGCCGCATCGGCCCCCTCCTCGATCATCATGCAGGCCGCATCGGCCGCGTCCCGGTATGCCTCTTCCATGACAGCCTGCTGCTCTTTCGGAAATCTCCCCAGCACATAATCCGCCAAGTCCATGCCGCGCGGTTTTTCACCAACTCCGATGCGGATTCTTGGAAATTCCTGGGTTCCCAGATGGCTGATGATATTTTTTAAACCATTATGGCCGCCTGCGCTTCCTTTTAAACGGATGCGCAGCTGCCCTTCAGAAAGATTAATATCATCACAGAGAATAATAATGTTCTCCGGTTCTATTTTATAAAAATCCGCTATTTCCCGAATACTTTCCCCGCTTAAGTTCATATACGTCTGCGGCTTTGCCAGAATCACTTTCTGGCCGCCAATATAACCTTTACCGTACAGCGCTTTATGCTTCTTCTCCGTCACCGTCGTTCCGGCCTTGTCCGCCAGAATATCGATGGCTTCAAAGCCTACATTATGCCTCGTCTTTTCATATTCCCTTGTTGGGTTTCCCAGTCCTGCGATCAGATACATATATTTCGCTCCTTACTATGTTCTATATTAATATATCTCCGAGTTCATACCAATTATTTCCGTGAATAATGCCGCACGAAAATTTTTTGTTCATAATCATGTCAAACACTCTGCGCCTATAGCGGAGTATTTGACTTCAGAACGCCCGAAAAGCGCTAGATTTCCTGATAGGGGGTATCTAACGCTGGCTGGTTTACTCATTTTAACAGTTTGGAACCTTAATGTAAAGGGGGACGAGAGATTTATCATGATGGTTTTAAAAAGTACTTGAAAAATGGGTAAAATTCGATTATAATAGACTTAAAGAAAGCATCCACTCCAAAAGTGGATGCTCCAGGGGTTGCTAAATGTCCTTACGGACACCGCCCATCCTGTTGGCCGACAGGGTGGGCATTTTATTTGCGCTTATTTCTCTTATCGAGAAAGGCGATTACCGCTACAAGCAGGCTTCCAAAGGACATCAATAGTGCTAATATCCCTGTAAAGATTGATATAATCTCATATGCCGTCATAGACGATACCTCCTTTCCTATGTATTCCCCAAAAGGGGTTACCAGTCCTGGAGGCGGCCACTCCTGTCATGAGTGCTTTCCTGTTGTTTATTTTACCGCAATCAGATGTATTTTTCAATTGTTTTGAAGTCACTTCATAACTGCTTATTACTGTTTACCAAATTTCTCCCGCCGCACCTTGCGGTGCCCCGTTCAATATGGTAAAATGCAAGTGTCACTGAATCACACCTTATATAGGTTCAAAATAGGTTGAACGTTTCTACCAACTACCGGAATAGTTGACTATAAGGCTGGTTGGTATTTTTATGGGAAAAGGAGTGTTGTTCATGAGTTCAAATTCAAGTAACTATGATGTGATCATCATCGGGGCGGGGCCTTCCGGTATTTTCTGTGCCTATGAGCTGATTCAGCAAAAGCCGGATTTAAAGATCCTGATGGTCGAAAAGGGGCGCAGAATCGAAAACAGGACATGTCCGAAACGGACGACCAAGACCTGTGTCGGATGCAAACCGTGTTCCATTACCACCGGCTTTGCCGGAGCGGGAGCATTTTCCGACGGCAAGCTGTCACTTTCCCCGGATGTTGGGGGGAATCTCCCGGAGATTCTGGGATATGATAAGACGGTAGAGCTCTTAAAGGAGTCTGATAATATCTATCTGAAATTCGGCGCCGACACGAATGTATACGGCATTGACAAGCAGAAAGAGATTCAGGAAATCCGGAGAAAGGCGATTAACGCCAACTTAAAACTGATTGAATGTCCGATCCGCCATCTCGGCACAGAGGAAGGCTACAAGATCTATACGCGCCTTCAGGAGCATTTACTGGCTCAGGGCATAGAGATGGAATTCAACACCATGGTAAAAGACATTATTATAGAGGACAATGAGGCAAAGGCCATCGTTACCGACAAAGGCGAAACGTATTACGCGCCGGAGATTGTATCCGCCATCGGCCGTGAAGGCTCTGACTGGTTCAGCCACATCTGTGACGCCCACGGCATCGAAACCCGCGTCGGAACAGTGGATATCGGGGTCCGTGTAGAAGTCCGCGACGAGATCATGGAATTCTTAAACAAGAACCTCTATGAGGCAAAGCTGGTTTACTACACCCCGACCTTTGACGACAAGGTGCGTACCTTCTGTACCAACCCTTCCGGCGAGGTCGCTACAGAGTATTACGAAAATGGACTGGCTGTCGTCAACGGTCACGCCTATAAGTCCAAGGAATATAAGACTAACAATACGAATTTCGCAATCCTTGTCTCCAAAAACTTCACGAAACCGTTTAAGACACCGATCGAATACGGCAAACACATTGCCCAGCTCAGCAACATGCTCTGCGACGGCAAGATTCTGGTTCAGACCTTTGGTGATTTCCAGCGCGGCAGACGTACCACGGAAGAGCGTCTCTGCCGCAATAACTTAATCCCAACCTTAAAAGACGCGGTTCCCGGCGATTTATCTCTGGTATTCCCGCACCGCATCATGGTCGATATCAAGGAAATGCTGCTGGCTCTGGACAAGGTTACTCCAGGTATTGCCAGCGACGAGACGCTGCTTTACGGTGTGGAAGTGAAATTCTACTCCAACAAGGTTGTGGTTAACTCTGATTTTGAGACCAGCGTTACAGGTCTTCGTGCCATTGGCGACGGTGCCTCTGTGACTCGCGGACTTCAGCAGGCGTCCGCCAACGGAATCAGTGTGGCGAGAAGTATTCTTAAAAAATTAGAGAGTCAGAAAAAGGCATAGAACAGAAAAAGCGCGGAAACGCCGGCCAGAATTGCTGTCGGCTTTTCCACGCTTTTTTAATTTAATTATTTGCATTTAAACCGAAGGGTCTCCCCATGCACCGATTCACATTTTATTCAAACAAAACATACTCATAATCACAGTATCCCGCCGATTCTTCATTTTCACGCGAGCAGGACCACAGACAGAGCTTGGCTCCCGTCCAGGTAGCCCGGCAGAGTGTAAATACCGGCTCCAGTTTCTGAAAAACAGTTCCGTCGGCAGACCAGGAAAAACGGTATGTCTTATCCCCGGAAACAGAGAGCTTTAACCACAGGCAGCTGCCTTCGGCCGGTACCTTAAGGATACACCGTTCTTCTGCTTCTCCCAGAAACATCTTCTCCGATACCGTTCCCTCGTAACAGCGAAGCTCCGGTCCCTCTGCCCCCTGGTAAAGTCCTGCATACCCATAGGAATGACCGACCATACCGATACCGCCAAAATCTCCGGTCTTCTCCCCATGAAGTTCCAATTTGACAATCATGGAAAACTCCTTTTGCTGCGGAATCTGTGTCAGCACATTAGGGGCGTACCACAGGAGATTATCTCTGTCTGGGTTTCTGCGGCAGTAGAGCCTCAAATGTCCCGGAACAGCGGTCAATGAATAGTTTTCCGGATTCGGATTCGCCTGCCACTGCCACTGAAGTCCCAGCTTCTCCGAGGAGAAATCATCCCCACGCACAATCTCATATTCCGGCATGTCCTCCGCAGGCATATTCCATTCTGCTACGGGTTCGCCGATTCCGTCTCCGTCCGTATCCTGCCCCATAAACGGCCAGCCGTCTACAAAGCACACTGGTTGGAGATGAATGATTCTTCCCAGTTCAATGACATCCTGGAAATGGAGAAACCAGTCTCTCCCATCCGTGGAGGTCACCCAGCCCCCCTGGTGAGGGCCATTAACCGGAGAATTTCCCTGGCGCATGACAATCTTATACTCATAGGGTCCATATACCGATTTGGATCTTAAGCAGGACTGCCAGCCGTTTTCCACTCCGCCGGACGGCATCAGAACGTAATAATATCCGTCTTTTTTATACATCTTGGGTCCCTCTGTGGTTGGGGCAATCTGCTCGCCGTCGAATATCAGAACCGGTTCCCCGATGAGCTCCCGGCAGTCCGGGTCGATCTCCACCAGCATCAGACGGTGCTTAATCCCGGCCCTGCTGCCCGCATAGGCAAATATCATATAAGCTTTCCCGTCCTCGTCCCAGAACGGACACGAATCGATCCAGCCCTTCCGTTCGCACAGCATATTCAGCTGAAATTCTCCGTATGGATCGCTGCTTCTGGCTACCAGAATCCCCTCATCCACCAATGGGATAAATACAAAAAAGGTCCCGTTATGGTACCGGATGGCCGGCGCCCAGGTTCCTGAACCGTGAGAAGGCACCGCATATTTTTCATAAGGGAGCTCCTTCACACAGTAGTTAATCAGTTCCCAGTGCACCAGGTCCTTCGAATGAAGGAGAGGTACCCCAGGCAGATAAGTAAAAGAAGACGCCACCATATAGTAGTCTTCTCCCACCCGAATCACATCGGGATCCGAATAGTCCGCATACAATACCGGATTTTTGTAAGTCTGCATAAAATCCTCCGTTTCTGCCCTGCCGTTCTTGTTCACAGCCTGCCCCTGCGGCCCGCTCCGGCAGGAGCAGGCTGTGAACAAGATGTTACTACAGGCCATGTATTCTCATAAAGTTCGTTAAATTCTGTGCAATCATGGTATGACCCGCGTCCGAAGGATGCAGTCCGTCTGAAGACAGCCCCCGGAAAGTTCCCATGATCTCTGTTCCCTTCTTATAATACAACCGATCATACTTTTTTTCCAGTACAGATACACACTCTTCTATCTTTTTTCTGAATGCGTCAGACCGTTCGTCTCCCTCAAAATCGTAATGATTGTAATACATGTCGGTCACGATAACGGTCTTTTCCGGATGGGCATGTTTAACAGTATCGATCCACTGATAAGCCCGTTCGTAAAGCTGGCCGTCGGTCCATTCTTCAATCACATTCACTCCCAGCTCAAACACGGCGGCATCCCAGTCTGTCAGGCCTGCAATATATTCTGCCATCGCACAGTCCATAAATGCGCTGCCGGCACTTCCCAGATTGATGAAATCGTATCCCAGCTCCCACGCCGTCTGAAACGCATATGTCCTCGATGGAACGGAAGCGTTGCCGCCGTGGGTGATGGATGAACCGTAAAACAGCAGGCGCTTCTCCGGCATTTCCTCCGTTTTGGGCGGCCGGATCGCCCCCCGGATCTCCCGGATACAGCAGCCCCAGTCGTAGGGAAGCAGGACTCTCATCACCTGGGGAGCAAATCCGCCCGGATTACGCGGGAAACGGCAGATATGGCTCCAGTCCTGTCTGCGAATGGTGATCTCCGTCTCATTCACGTCTATAACCTCCGGGCTGATCTCACAGCTCCCCTGGTAATCTCCCGAAAAGACCTCCAGGATTCCCCTGGACTTAATCTGCCCGCTTACCGGCAGTCTTCTGAGAACAATGGTAACCGCATCCTCTTCCATTACAAAACGCAGCTCACTGTTGCTTACAAACAGCATGTTGCTCTGTGCTTTTGGATTCAGCTGGCGCCTGACGGCCTCCGGAATGCGGCCGATGATATAATCCCCATATGTATCGTCCTGTTCGAGACTCTCCACATGGTACAGCAATCCCCGATTAAACTCCATGGCTGTCTCCTATCCTTTCATACCAGTGGTTGCAATCCCTTCCACAAAATACTTCTGCGCCGCAAAAAACAGCAGAATCAGCGGAAGAATAGATACCAGCGCCATCGACATCACCTGGTTCCACTGAATGTTGGAGGTGACATCGATGCTGACCCGGAGTGCCAGAGACAACGGAAACTTGGAAACCGTATTGATATAAATATTGGTATTGAAGAAATCATTCCATGTCCATAAGAACTGAAACAGACCTGCGGAAAAGAGAGCCGGCTTCAGCAGCGGAAGCAGAATCTGGATAAAACACTGAAACGGGCCGCAGCCGTCGATATAAGCCGATTCGTCCAAATCCCTCGGGAGCCCCCTTAAAAACTGTACCAGCATAAATACGAAGAACGGGTAGCAGCCTGCCGCCGCCGGAGCAAAGAAGGTCATATAGGAGTCCAGCCAGCCCAGCTTGTTAAACAGCGCGTATCTCGGTATGATGATCACCGCATTGGGAAGCATAAGCGTCGCGATCAAAACCATGAACAGAAACTGGTTTCCCGGAAAATCAAACCTGGCGAACCCGTAGGCCACCAGCGAACAGGATGCCAGCGTGAGCAGCGTCGTGGGAACTACCAGGGCAAAGGTATTAATGAAGTACTGGGCATACGTATAGGTCCCTGTGGTCTTCCACCCCTTCACAAAAGCTTCCAGGCTCCAGCCCTGAGGCAGGATGCTTAAGCTGCCGAATATCTCATTGTTGGTCTTAAAACACGCGAAGAACATCCAGATGACCGGAAACAGCATGACGATGCCGAACAGGCCCAGAAACACGTAGGTCAGACCCTTTTTTACTGCTTTATTTTTCATCCCGATTTCCTCCTAGTTATCATAGTAAACCCATTTCCTGGATGTTGCAAACAAGATCAGGGTCATGATCATGATGATGACAAACAGGATCCACGATGTCGCACAGGCGTATCCCATCTTAAAATATTTAAACGCATCCGTATAAAGCTTCATCCCCAGCACGTAGGTCGCCTTGTTGGGACCTCCGTTCGTCACGACAAACGCCGAGGTGAAATTCTGAAGCGCCGTGATCAGCTGCATTATGATGTTAAAGAATGCGATGGACGTGATCATCGGAAGCGTGATCTTAAAAAAGATTCTTACCCTGGAAGCGCCGTCGATCCTGGCCGCCTCGTAAAGCGACTGGGGAACCTGTTTCAGTGCGGACAAGAATAAAACCATGGAAGAGCCGAACTGCCAGATCTCCAGCATACAGATGGTGGTCAGAGCCATCTCCGGCCTGCCCAGCCATTTGACCGGCGCAATATGGATCACGCCCAGAAGACTGTTAATGAAGCCGTCATTCATAAACAGCACCTTCCATAGAATAGCGACCGCCACAGAGCCGCTGAGCAGCGACGGAATATAGTATACGGTCCTGATAAAATTGATCCCCTTCAGTTCCCGGTTTAAGATCATGGCAATGATCAGAGCCAGCACCACCTTGCCGGGGACCGTAATAAACGTATATTTTAAGGTAACGGTTAAAGAATTCCAGAATTCCTTGTCCTTTGTAAACAGCCGCACGTAATTGTCCAGACCTACAAACTCAGGTTTGTGGAAAATGTCGTAGCTGGTAAAGGAATAAAACAATGAACTCACAAAGGGATACAGCTGAAATACCAGGAAACCAAAAATCCAGATACACACGTAAAGGAATCCAATCCGGTTCCTCTTGGTCCAGCCGCCGTGATTTGGCCGCGGCTTCACACTCACATTCGCCATAGTAGCTTCCTCCTGCCTCTTAAAACGGCCCGGAATCGTTCTCTATCCGGGCCGCACATCTCATTTCAGGGCGTATTCAAACTCTTTCTTAATTCAAACCGCTTAAGTAATCATTGATTAAATCAATGGCATTCTCTGCCGCCTCCTCAGGCGTACTCTGACCATAGGCAACGCTCTCGATCATGTCTTCCTGAATCGCATAGACCTCGGCGCTCGTCGTATAGCCCTTATCACTTTTACCGTTTAACCCTGCCGCCAGATCAACAGCCTCCACTACGGTTGCATTTAACAGACCTTTCTCTGCGCAGAGTGTTCTGGCTGAAGCGGTAGGCGGTACGGATCTTACATCCTTTAAGGTCTCCTGGGCCTGCGGGTCATTATAGAAGTAATCCATGAACTTTACAGCCTCTTCCACATGATCGGAATTCTTGTTCACCGTCATGTACTGAGGTGTGTCTGCAAAGTAGCCGTCGCTTACCCGGTTCTCCGCCATCGGCATCTGGACTACGCTGCATTTCGTTTCCGGAATCGCATCCATTAAAAGGCTGATACTGGAAGACGGTCCATAGGCAAATACAAATTTGCCGTCGATCCATTTTGGATTGGTATGAATCTGTCCTTTAAAGGTCGCACTGTCCTCGGCCGGTTCAAAGACACCGCCGTCGTAGCAGTCTTTGATGTACTGAAGCACTTCCACCAGCTGCTCCTTCGTAAAGCTGATCTTCTTTTCACTGTCAATAATAAACGATTCACCTGTCATCTGACGTAAATACGGTCTCAATACATACTCACACAGAATCTTGGTATCCACGTTCATATAATAATAGTCCGGATTCTGGGCGTGAAGGGCTTTTCCATCCTCCAGCATGGAATCCCAGGTAATCTGCTTCGTCAAATCCACGCCGTTAGCCTCTGCCGCCGCCGTGTTGGCTACCGTCGCCAGACATGACATACCGGTCGGAAGCGCTAACAGCTTACCGTCGAATGTACCAAACTGGCTGATAAAGGTCTCATCGAATCCGGACGGATCAAATAAATCCGGATAATCCTTAAAATTCACGAAGAAATCGCCTCTCGAGATAAAGTCCGGGAGAGAGTCCACATTCTGCTGAAGAATATCAGGAGCTGTTCCATTGGCCAGCATGGTGGAAACCTTATCGATATATCCCTGATCGGAGTTCATCTCGGCTTCGATCCTAATCTCCGGATGGAGTTTTTCATACTGATCGATAACGGCCAGAGTCGCCTCATTTCTGGCATCGCCGCCCCACCACATAAACCGCAGGGTAATCTGGTCTCCGGAAGCCTTTTCCGTCGTTTTCTCCGCTGCCTTCTCTGTTGACTGTCCTCCTTCCGGCGCATTTGATGCGGCCGGAGCCGGTTCATTGGTACAGGCCGTCAGTGACGACGCTGCCATCAGTCCTGTCATAAGCAGACAGGTAAGTTTCTTTCCTTTTCTCATATCTGTTACCTCCGTTTATTGTTAACGGTACCGTTAACTGATTAATCCCAGTATAACGAATTTTTTACAAAGAGAGAAGAAACTTCAATTACGGAATCGTATCATTTCTTACAAAGTTGTGGAAAAAGGTATCATTTCTTATGATATTTCTTCATTATCATGGAAGAATGGCTTTGTTGAAAAAATACGGATGCTTTTTCTCCTTTTTTTCTATATAATAACAATCAATAGAAGCAAACAGAAACCATACGTTCAGAGAAAGGGGTCACTTCGTATGTATCAGGTCATCATTGTCGACGATGAAGCCAAGATTCGCAACGGAATCGCCGGGCTGTTCCCGTGGAGCCAGCTGGGCTTTGAGATTGCCGGCTGTTTTTCCAATGGAAAAGCCGCCTACGAATACACACTTGCCAACCATGTGGATCTGGTACTGTCTGATATCCGCATGCCCATCATGGATGGCCTGGAGCTCTCCGAAAAGCTCCTCGAGAAAAGGGATATAAAAATCATCTTCTTCAGCGGCTACCAGGACTTCGAGTATGTCCGCCGGGCGCTGCGCACCGGAGTCGTCGATTACCTGCTGAAACCGGTAAAATACGAGGATCTGGTGGACTGCCTCACCCGCATCCGGGATCGCTTAAACAGCGAAACCCACGCGGCCCCCGCCAGGGAGGAAGAGAATCTGACCTATTACGAAAAAATCATCAGCCTGGTTAAGAATTACCTGGACACCGACTATCAGAATGCCACGCTCGAACAGGCGGCCCGGCTCGTAAATCTAAGCCCCAACTACTTATCGAGAATCATGAAGGAACACTCTGATGTCAATTTTTCCGATTATCTCTTAAAAACCCGCATGGAAAATGCCGCGCGGATGTTAAAGGATATCGGCTGCAAACAGTATGAGATCGCCTATCGGGTGGGCTACGACAATCCCAAAAACTTTTCCAGGGCCTTTCACCAGTATTTTCACATGACGCCTTCGCAGTATCGGAAAAGCAGCGGCGCAGATCATGATTACGGGGGGATATCATGAGAAAACGCAATTTTATCAAACGTTTTTTATACTATACGGGAATCATCACCATTCCCATTATTACGCTGTGCTTTATCTTCATGGCCGTCATCGTATACCGAAAACAGCAGGACATCGAGACTGAGGCCATCAAATCGGCTCAGGCTGTAAGGGATAACTATTCTCTTGTGCTGGACAGCGCCGCGACCCAATACGAGCTTCTGGCACGAAATCCCAGGATGTCCATCTCCCTGCGCAATTACATATCCCATAAACAGATTGGCTATCTGGATGTGATTCTCACCAACAGCATCCTGTCCAATTTTGCCTCGCTGACCAACCATGCCTCCTACATTGCTTCGGTCTACTACTATCTGGACGGTTACGATTCCCTCCTTACCTCCAATACAGGAGGCCTCACCAGTCTGGCCCAGTACTCCGATTTAAACTGGCTGCCCTCCTATGCCGAATCAGATCAGAATGAATGGATCGAGAAACGGAATATGCACTTATACTCTTATACCAATCCGGTCCCGGTGCTGACCTATTATAAAAAGCTCAGCATGTTCCGGGGCGTCGTCATGGTAAATATCTACGAGGACCAGTTAAAACAGATGCTGGAATCAAATTCCAGCCTGGATCAGTTCTTTATCATCGACTCGGACGGCAATTTTCTTCTTCAGGGAAGAGGGACGGAGGAACCGGATCCGGAATCGAAAGAGGCCCTTATAGAGGCGGTACATGCCGCTTCCGGAACTCCCTTCCAGGACTGGCTCTCACTCGGACGCACCAGATATCTGGTGCGGATCATTCCCGCGGACTGCGGCACCTACATCGCTGCATGCACCAGCCGTTCCAGCTATTACCAGGCATTGTACACGCTTCTTTTACAGCTGTTTATCGTACTGGCAGTCATCATCTGCACCGTAGTGTGGATCGCATACACCATTACCAAAAAGAACTTTCAGCAGATTGATTACTTTGTCACCGTATTTTCCGATGCCGAGCGGGGAACCTATAATAATGAAAAACCGGCGTTTATCAAAGATGAATATGACCTCATCCTGAACAATATCGTACAGCTTTTTATCAACCAGACATTCCTTAAGAACAAGCTGGCCTTAAAGGAGCAGGAACAGAAGCTGGCGGAAATGACGGCCCTCCAGCTGCAGATCAACCCCCATTTTCTGTTTAACACGCTTCAGACCCTGGATTTCAAGGCACTGGAGTATACCCGGATGCCTACAGCCTTAAACAGAATCATCGAGGCCCTGTCGGATATTCTCAAATACTCGCTCCAAAACACAATGTCCATGGTCACGCTGAAAGACGAAATCGAATATCTGAAAAAATACGATCACATCCAGCAGTACCGGTACGAGGACAAATACATCCTCTACTACGACTACGAGGAAGAGCTGGAAAGCACTCCTATTATCCGGCTCATTCTTCAGCCCCTCATTGAAAACAGTCTGTATCACGGAATCAAACCGTTAGACGGTTCCGGTTTTATCAAGTTAAAGATCACGGAACGGGATAACTGGCTGACAGTCACTGTGATAGATACCGGTGTTGGTATGGAAAAAGCGGAAATAACAGCGCTTTACGAAAAAATAAACCATCCCGGAAATGAGAACATCGGACTAGCCAACGTAAACAGCAGGCTGGTCATGCAGTACGGGGAGGAATCCAGACTGAAAATACTGAGCAAGAAGCATATGGGAACCTGTATTTCGTTCCGGATCCCATTTTCACAGTCTTTATAAAATCTTTATATCCGAAATGCAAAACCTTCCTTGTGTTTTTTCTATTTTGCAATATAATAATACTATTACTATTTTTATTTCCACTCAATATTTCTTAAAAGGGAGTTTCGCATGAAGAAAAAAACAAAGCTACTCTTAAACCTTGCTCTGACCCTGTTTTTTGCGGTCATGATCATTGTCAAGGGCCCCAACTTAAATCCGCTGTATTCAGACGGCGCATTTGCCTGGTGTTTTATATTCAGCGCCTACGTCGTCTTAAATTTCCTGATCGGGCTCGGCGGAATCCGTATTACCACGGATCAGGCTTCTCATATGTCCGTCAGTGTGGACAAGAACGTCAAGGGAATTAAAACAGGATTTACGCTGCTCATTATTTTCTGGGTGCTGTATTTTGCAGCTACGGTTATATCCATGCCTCTGTTTAATTACAAGGCCTACCGTGACCAGCTGGGACAGCCGGAGATTTCAGAATTCACCGACACCGTGCAGCCGCTGGCCTTAAACCAGCTTCCGGTCGTGGATAAGGCTCTGGCAAGGGAACTGGCCGATAAGAAGGTCGGTGAAAACCCCGGACTGGGAAGCCAGGTCGTACTGGGCACACCGGTCATCCAGAAGGTCAATGATAAGCTGGTATGGGTTGTACCGCTGGAGCACTCCGGTTTCTTCAAATGGTTAAAGAATCTGGACGGTTCCGCCGGATACATTGTCGTTTCCGCAACCGATGTCAGCGATGTAGATCTGGTGACAGACCACAAGATCAAGTATCAGGAGAATGCCTATCTGCTGGATGACTTAAACCGTCACGTTCGCCTGTTTGAAGGCGGTCTCTTCCGGGGTATGACAGATTACTCCTTCGAGCTGGATGATGACGGTGTTCCGTACTGGGTCATCACCACCTATAAGAACCGCTGGCTGTTCAGCCTGCCCGAAGCAAGCGGAGTGGCGATCGTCAACGCCACCACCGGTGAGACCAACTACTACGATATCGATCATCTGCCGGAATGGGTCGACCGTGTTCAGCCGGAAGCGTTCATCATGCAGCAGATTCAGAATCAGGGCGCATACGTTCACGGCATATTCAACTTCTCCAACCAGGATAAGTTCCGTACCAGCCAGGGCAATATCATCGTTTACAACGGTTCTGACTGCTACCTCTTCACAGGACTCACCAGCGTGGGCTCCGACGAATCGGCCATCGGCTTCATCATGGTGGACATGGTGACAAAGGAGCCGAAGATGTACCAGATGAGCGGTGCCACGGAGATGGCGGCCCAGCAGTCCGCCCAGGGTAAGGTACAGCAGTATGGCTATACCGCCTCCTTCCCGATGATTATCAATCTGGATGGAAAAGCCACGTATTTCATGACACTGAAGGACAGAGCGGGTCTGATCAAACAGTACGCATTCGTCTCTGTATCCAACTATACAAATGTAGGTACCGGGGAGACCATTGACAGTGCTCTTCGGAATTTCAGGCAGGTAATGGGAAGCAGCAACGACGGCATCATAACCGGTCAGGGTGCGAAGGAAGCGGAAGGAAAGGTCTACCGGATCGCCAGCGAGGCACTGGGTGAGAGTATCACCTACAAGCTGATCCTGAAGGAAAAACCGAACCAGATCTTCACCATTTCCTACGATCTGAGCAATGAACTGGCCCTCACAGAGCCTGGTGACCGTGTAAAGATCAGCTATATGGCAAGCGGTACCGGAATCTGCATCGCCACCGCATTCGACAATCTGGAGTTTAAACAGATATCCGAAGATGAAGAAACAGCTCCGGCTGAACCGCCTGTTCCTTTACCACCATCTTCACCGGGCAGTGAGGTGCCGGATGGAGATGAAGCCGAAGGCTCCAGCGGCATTCAGAACAGGGATGAACCTGCGGCGGCTGAGAGCAGCGAGGCCATGGAATCGGGAAACAGTGCAGAATAAGATTGTACAGGACAGGTTCATTTTAAAATTATAAGGTAAAAAAAGCTTTGGAATTACTGTCGGCAGTAGTTCCAAAGCTTTTTTAATTTCCTTGTTTATTCTGCGGTTCCCTGCCGCCCATCCATGTCATTCCCAGAATCAGCACGGCTCCGGCCATCTGTGGACCGCTCATGGTCTCTCCGAGGATCACGGCAGATAAGATAATCGCCGTCACCGGATCGATATAGCTTAAAACTGCAACGGTCTGCGCAGGCAGCTTCTTCATGGCCGAAAAATAAAGAAGATATCCCACTCCGGTATGCACAATCCCGACAAATGCCAGCAGAATCCAGGAGACCGCCGGGACCGACGAAAGGACCGCCGAGAACGGCTCAGCCGAAGTCAACAGTGTATAAGGAAGCAGAATGACTGCCGCCACCCCCAGCTGTGCAGCGGTGGTCTCCAGGCCGGTCAGTCCTTTCATAAATTTATTAAGTATCATAACACTGGCATAGAGAACCGCCGCCATCAGGCCGAAGAATATGCCAATCAGGCCATTTTCCCCCTGATCCAGAAATAGTACATTGGATACCAGTATCATTCCAATGACCGCTCCTGCCGCGCAGCAGAGCTTTCTCTTAGTCAGTTTCTCCCCCAGCACAACCGGAGACACCAGAATCACAAACACCGGCGCGAAATAATAGCTGAGCGTCGCGCAGGACACCGTCGTATAGCGATACGCCTCAAACAGAAAAATCCAGTTAAATCCGATTGCCGCTCCCGATAAAACCAGCACCAGCCAGTTGCTCTTAACCGCCTTCCAGTTAACCGGCTGTTTCATCAGACTCCCCGCCGTTACCAGAAAGAAGCAGCCAATCACTCCCCGCACCAGTGCGATCACACTGGAGGGGAGCGCGATTCCCCGTACAAACAGCCCGATGCTTCCAAACATCAGCATGGCCGCGATCACATTTACCTTTGCTTTCATACTTTAACCCATTCCTTTGTTAAACTACGATTAACTTTAGTTGTTTTTCCGGGGAATGTCAACCTTTTTCAAATACAAAACAGGCGCCACTCCAAATATCCGGCAGTGGCGCCTGTCCTCATCTCTTACTTTTGTCTTTGCATACCGCTTAAATCAGCTTCAGCTTCTTCATGGCATACTCAATTCCGTCATCCTCCACATTCTTTGTAAAGAACGTGGCATACGGTTCCAGTTCCACATCATGGTGTCCCATCAGAATACAGTTCTTCGCATGTTCAAACATAGGAAGATCATTGGTGCTGTCACCGAACACATAAGCATCCTCCAGCGCTATCCCGTATTTCTCAAGAACCACATCGATAGCAGTCGCCTTGGAATAATCCGCCGGAACACATTCGTAGAATCCGTCTCCGCGGTCAATGATGTTGTATTCCAGTCCCAGAGCCCTTGAAAATCCGGCCAGATCGCTCTGCTCATCTGCAAACACACAGAACTTATCAAAATCAAAGCAGTCGTCTTCCCAGGTATAAGGAGCCCCATGGCCGTCTCTCTCGATATTCTCCCGAATCTGCTCCAGCTGGGTAAATCTGGTTCTTTCTTTTCTGAAATAGCAGTGCTCCGTGCCTTCCAGAATTCCTCCCAGATTGTATTTTATAATATCTTTCTTAATCTGAAGACCGCGTTCATGAGGAATGGTAAAGGAGAACAGCACTTCATCTCCCACGATCACCCTCGTGCCGCATCCGCAGCAGTAGCCGTCCACTTCAACCAGGTCCCTGATCGGGCCGATCAGGCTGTATGTACGGCCGGAATTGATAAATACCAGATGTCCGGCCGCCCGTGCTCCCGCAACAGCCTTCCTGGCACTCTCCGGTACATTCCGGTTCACTTCCGAGAGAAGCGTTCCATCTATATCAAAAAATAATGCCTTTCTGTTACTTGTCATTCATCACCCCGAAAACGGATACTGCCCGTTTTTTCATCCATGCTTTCTACGATTGCAAGGGATTCGACACGGATTCCATCTGCGCGCAGGCGGTCTCCTCCAGGCTGAAACCCTTTCTCGATCACAATCCCGGCACCGATCAATTCCGCTCCCGAATCCTTCACCACAGCTGCCAGGCCCTCTAAAGCCTTGCCGTTAGCCAGGAAATCATCGATCAGCAGCACCTTGTCTCCGGCACCTAAAAACTCTTTGGCAACCATGATATCATAGACTTTTCCATGTGTAAAAGATTCCACCTTGGTGGTGTAGACATCTCCGGCGATATTCTTCGTCTTGGACTTCTTCGCAAAAACTACCGGAACATCGAAATACTGGGCAACAATACATGCGATGCCGATTCCGGATGCCTCAATTGTAAGGATCTTATTGATGTCAGCATCAGAAAAGCGTCTTTTAAACTCCTTTCCGATCTCTTCGAACAGCTTAATATCCATCTGATGGTTTAAAAAGCTGTCTACCTTCAATACATCGCCGGATTTAATCTTTCCGTCTTTCCGTATCCTGTCCTTTAAAAGCTGCATAAAGGTTCCCCCTACTCGTAAAATTATTTTATTTGATTACTGCATTATCAACTAAAAATTTCATGGTCTTGGTAGAAATCAGATAATCGTCCACATTGTAAGCTCCGGCTGACTCAATCATCTGATCCTTACTCTCGTATCCCATCTCAGCGGCAAGATTATCACGGTCTTCATCCGATACGGTAATGCCTTCCTTATCCGCAATCGCATGGAATACCAGTCTCTGCTCAACCGCAGACTTAGCGATATTCTTCACGTAGTTTTCTTTAAAGGTCTCCTCATCCACACCGTAAAATGCAGATGTAAATGTATTTAAATCAATCCCATACATTGCGGCCTGATTCGTATAATTAAGCAGATAGTTATTGAAGTTCGCATCAACAGCTTCCTGTGTCGTCTCAATCTGGCTGTTTTCAACGACTGCTTTCAGGATATCATTCTCAACAGCGGCCTGCGCCTGTCCTTCCTTCTGCTCCAGAATGGTCTGCTTTTTACTCTCCTTGTATTCATCAACCGTCTTGAAATCAGATACTTCCTGAACGAACGCGTCGTCTAATTCCGGCATGTTCTTTTCCTGTACGTTGTTGACGGTTACCTTAAATTCCACAGCCTGACCGGCTAAGTCAGCATTGCCGTAGTTTTCCGGGAAGGTTAAGTCGAGCGTTACTTCATCGCCCTTCTTCGCACCGATCAGTCCGCTCTCAAAGCCGTCGATAAACTGGCCGGAGCCAATCACAAGATCCTGTCCCTGTGCAGTACCGCCGTCAAATGCCACGCCGTCCTTCGTTCCAACGTAATCGATATTTACCTTATCCGTATCCTGAACGGCACGGTCTACATCATCGTAGGTGGTCTTGCTCTCACGCTCTGATAAGATTGCCGCGTCTACTTCTTCATCAGATACTTCCACCGGTGTCTTGGTCACTTCAATGCCCTTATATTCGCCGAGTGTCACGGTACCGTTATCAATTCCGGATAAATCCATCATCTCCAGCTGTTCAGATGCTTCCGTCTCTGAACCTGCCTCTGCAGTAGTCTCCGTGGTAGTTTCCGCAGGTGTCGTCTCTTCTGCCGCCTTCTTGGAGCAGCCAGTCACAACTGCCGCCATAATCAGTCCGCAGGCAGCAACTTTTAAAAATTTTCTCATAATACGTTCCTTTTCCTTTAATCAAAATAATAAAAATATAAAATGCTTCCTGACAGTTATACCATATCGGAGCATGTAAAAAAAGCTTTTTACCGAAATTAACAAAAATTTCAGAATAGGCGGTTACTGTTCACAGAGTTTTAGGAAGCCCTGTAAAATGCCAGAAAGGCCTTGTATGTATTGTATACATCCAGCTTGGAGGCCAGTTCAAACGGAGAATGCATGGAAAGAATCGGCACTCCCAAATCAACCACATCTACATTCATATGAGCCACATACTGGGCAATCGTTCCGCCGCCGCCCACATCGACCGCGCCAAGCTCGCCGATCTGCCAGTACACGCCTTCCTGATCCATCATGGCGATAACCTTTGCCATCACTTCAGCGCTGGCATCATTGGAAGAAGACTTTCCACGGCTTCCTGTATACTTCGTCAGTACACAGCCCTTATTTAAGAAGCAGGAATTCCGCTCCTCATAGACTTCCGGGAACGTCGGATCATAAGCTGCATTTACATCGGAGGATAAACAGATGGAATTCTTCAGCGCGCGCTTCACATCCGCTCCCTGCGTCTCTGCCAGTTCCTCCACATAATGAAGCACATAATCGGAATTCAGTCCCGTATTTCCCACGGAACCGATCTCTTCCTTGTCTGTCAGAATCGTCACCGTCGTATAAACCGGATTCTTCGTTTCCACTTCCGCCATAAGCGCCGTATAGGCACACACCCTGTCATCCTGTCCATAAGCGCCGATCATGCTGCGGTCCAGACCTACATCGCTGGCCTTATGAGCCGGAACCAGCTCGATCTCTGCACGGAAGAAATCAGCCTCGGTAATTCCATAGCGCTCATTTAACAGCTGAAGCGCCAGGAGCTTAACCGGCTCCTTGATTTTGGCTTCATCAACATAGGGAATGGAACCGATGATTACATTCAGTTCTTCGCCCTTCAGCCCATCCTTTAAGGGGCGCATATTCTGATCGGCCGCCAGATGAGGGAGTAAATCAGTCACACAGAAGACCGGATCACCTTCCTGCTCGCCGATATTCACTTCTACTATCTCACCGTTTTTCTTCACGATCACTCCATGCATGGATAACGGAGTGGCTCCCCACTGGTATTTACGGATCCCGCCATAATAGTGAGTCTTAAAATACGCCAGATCCTTCTTTTCATAAACAGGATTCGGCTTCAAATCGAGACGCGGAGAATCGATATGCGCTCCATTGAAACGAAGCCCCTCTTCCACGGATTTGCTGCCAAAGGTAGTCGCTATCACTGCTTTTTTCCGGTTCACCATGTATACCTTGTCTCCAGCCGCATACTTCTTGCCGGCTTCGAAAGGCTCATAACCTGCCGCTTCCAGTATTTTAACGGCTTCCTTTACACATTCCCGCTCTGTTTTTCCCTTATCCAGAAATGCTTTATAGCCTGCACAGAACATCTCTGCAGCCTCTCTCTGTTCCGGTGCTTCCTTTGCAATATTGGGGAATTCCCAGGTTAATTCTTCTGCTAAAAGTTCTCCTTTAGTCTTTTCCATCGTGTCAATAACCTCCATATTTGTCTATTGTACTATTCGTTTATTAAAGTTCTTCGCTGTCGAGTACCAGGGTAAACGGTCCGTCATTTTCCAGATCAATGATCATGTGTGCACCGAAGCTTCCATGTTCCACCATCTGTACGCGCTCGCGGCACCGTGAAATCACATATTCATACAGTTCCTCCGCCAGCTTCGGGCCTCCAGCCTTTATAAAGCTGGGACGGTTACCTTTTTTACAGTCGGCATACAGCGTAAACTGGCTTACCACCAGTAGCGCTCCGCCGACATCCGCCAGCGAAAGATTTGTCTTTCCATTCTCATCTTCAAAGATACGCAATTTGCATATCTTATCCACCATCCGGTCCGCCGTCTGCTCTGTGTCCGTATCCGAAACACCCAGCAGAAGCAGAAATCCTTTTCCGATGGCGCCAATCACTTCCCCATCCACGGACACCGCCGCGCGGGACACTCTCTGCAGTACCACCTTCATGTCGTTCACTCCTGTCTATTGGCAGCAGTTTCCTGAACTGCTGCGTCTATTTTAATACCAGCCGGAGATATTCAAACAGCGTCTCCGTCGCTCTTTCCCGATAGACAATCTCTCTCGCCAGTACCGGGTAATCCGTAATGATGTTGTCAACTCCCAGCATCTTCATCCGCTCCATCTCACTCTTGTTGTTCACGGTCCATGCATGGATCGCTTTTCCTTTTTCATGGGCGGCTTCCACCAGCTTTCCGCTGACAAAGCTGGAGCGGATACTGATAAAATCCACATCATCATCCGAGTAATAATCGCCGTATGCGGCAGAAATAATATATCCGGTTCGTATATCCGGATCCAATTCCTTCACCCTGGACAGATAGGAGAGGCGCGTGGACGTCACCACACACTGTTCCTTCATCTGATGGTCCGTAATTAACTGCACCACTTTATCCGGCAGCGGACTGTCCTTCCCCAGATTTTTAATTTCAATATTCATCTTAATCCGGCCCTTGCAGTAATCCATAACCTCTGTAAGCGTCGGAATCCTCTCCCCTTCAAACTCCCTGGAAAACCATTTGCCCACATCCAGATCCTGCAGATCCTTCAGCGTATAGGAGCCAATCGTCCGGTTCACACCTGCCACCCGCTTCAATGTGGAGTCATGGCCCAGAACCACCACGCCGTCAGCCGTCTCCTGCACATCGATCTCCACAAAATCGGCCATATTCTCCACGGCCAGTTCCATCGCCGCCATGGTATTCTCCGGTGCAGATTTAGAGCTGCCACGGTGCGCGGTAATCTGAATCTCCGTCAGGATATCGTCTGTAATGGCGGAACCATTTCTCACAAGGTTGAAGAGAAAGAAGAGGCTGAGCGCTGCCGCCACAGCCACTCCCGCGCCCAGGATCCGTCCGCGGAACGATTTTCTGGAGGGATAGGAAAAATCCCACCGGGGTTCCCGGCTCAGCCGGTTGCTGTATTGGTAATACTGAACGCTGAGCGCCGCAAAATTCCCCAGGGCCAGCCCCATGCTGGCCAGGAAGATAAGCACCAGCTCGATCCTGTCTCCAACCGCCGGCAGTATGGCCAGCGCCAGGCGGTTGTCCGTAAACAGGCTCATACCAACCGCCGCTACCAGGATACAGAAAATATAGATCACATGAAGCAGTAGAATCAGTCCGGCATAATATCCGCCCAGCAAAACCACCGTGTTTGCCAAATGCCCCTTCAGCAGCCTCCGGCTTCGCCTGTATCCATCCCGGAAATTCTTCTGTTCGATCATACAGGCGTGAAAGGTGTACAGCCCCGGTACAACGGCCAGGAGGATGAGCACCACCGCAGCACAGACTGCCAGCCGTCCCGCGTTCTGCCTCATCAGTTCCGACATGACAAAATTCAGCGGCTTAACATGGGTTAAAACCCGGTAGATCAGATACAGATTGGAGATCCCGTAATCAGCCAGTATCAGGAGACCCAGCTTCCAGTTTTTCTTCTTAACCTCATCAGACAGCTTCGATAAGCCGCCTAAAAAGATCTCTCCCACACGGAGCTTCCTGAAATACGCCGCCCCCTGAAACAGGGTCAGCAGACAGCCGGTCTCCAGCGCGAGAAAGAGGACACCAACAATCCCTATCAGAAGAATCATCAGGATCGTCCCCGGCTTCAGCAGGAAATAACCGAAATTGCCCGCAGTTAAATAGCTGTATCCGGCCATCTTTAGGGACCACTTTAACCCCTTATTAAGCAGAAAGAGATAAAGCGGCCCGGTGAGCAGGCGGTACAGGACTTCAAAAAGCAATGCATTCTTCTGATTAAATTTAAGAATCTGGCATGTTTCCTTCGTCAACGTCCTCATATACAACCTTCTTCTACAGGGTTATTCGTTCCATTCACTGTCCTGTTAAAAAGCAGCCCGAACGGATGGAATCCGCTCTGGCTGCCCACGTTCTACGGTAATTCTTCCTCTGCCACTTCCTCGTCATCGGGCATCTCCTGATCCTGCATCCGCTGTGCCTCAGCAAGTTCCAGAATAGCCTGATTAAGGGAAAACATCTTTACATCCAGCATATTCACCACGTCTGCACAGGCCTTTAACTCCTGCTGTAAATACGCCGGGGCATTTCCTTCAAATTTGTAATAAATCTTATGTTCCAGACTTGCCCAGAAATCCATGGCAATCGTTCTGATCTGAATCTCCACCTTTGTATCGACAGGCCCGTCAGTCAGATATATGGGAATCGTCACCACCATGTGATAGCTCTTATAGCCATTGGGCTTGGGATTCTTAATGTAATCTTTTACATAGAGCACCGTAACATCGCTCTGTTTCGTAATCATCTCAGCAATCTGATAAATATCTGATGTAAAGGAACAGATAATCCTGATTCCCGCGATATCGCTTAACTTTTCCACCATGTTGTCGATCGTCACTTCAAATCCGTAGCGCTTCAGCTTCTTAACGATGCTGTCCGGCGTCTTAAGGCGGGACTTGATGTGTTCAATCGGATTGTAATTGTAGATGTGCACAAACTCATTATTGAGTATCTCAATCTTCGTATTGATTTCTTTTAATGCCGAGTCATACAAAAACATCACAGATTTCCACTGGTCAACCTGGTTAAATGAATTGGGAATATTCATCTTCATTCCTCCCTTCCTCACCACGTGTCCGCATTCTAGTCAGTCCGGGCAGAGCCGCGTCAAAACGCCTCTGCCCGTTAGAATTAGTATACCATAGAAACCCGGCATTTTATATTCTTTTTCCTGACTTTCTAAAATTTTAATCCTTTTAACAGTGCGCCCAGGCCTGTAGTCACTTCTCCGTCGCCCTTGTAATCAAATCCTTCCAGGTCGATTTCCTCATCCGGTTCAAGAGCCTTCATGCTTAAGCTGATCTTATTGTCCTTGATGGAGATAATCTTTACTTTTACAGTCTGGCCTTCCTTTAAGACAGCTCCCGGATGCTTGATTCTCTGATTGCTGATCTGTGAAATGTGCAGAAGTCCGGATAAGCCATTTTCCAGGTTGATAAACGCGCCATACTCTTTTAACGTATCTACGGTTCCATCCATAACGGCGCCCACCTCGCACCTGGCAATCTTCTTATTCTTTTCTTCCTGAAGCTTTGCACGCGCAGGTTCTTTACCGGAAAGCACCAGTTTCTTCGCTTCCGCATCGGCGGTAATGACAGTGGCTTCTATCGTCTTTCCATTATATTCCTCTAAGTTCTCAACATATTCCGCCGCAAGCTTGGAAGCCGGAATAAATGCTCTGACGCCCTCGAGATAGGCAACCGCTCCGCCTTTGACGATCTCGGCGATCTTAACGTTTACAATAGTGCGGTCAGCCATCATCGCGGCAAACTTATCCCATAACCGGTTCTCATTGGCCTCCTTCATGGAAAGCTCGATATTGCCCTCCCCGTCGTCGGTGCTGATGACCGTGGCTGTAATCTCATCGCCAGGATGGATCTCCGCCTGAAGCTGGTAATCAGGATCACCGTTGATGTTCTCTTTGTTGATGACTCCGCCTGCGTAGTACTTTAAATCAACAAGAACCTGATCTTCTGTCACTCCTGCTACCGTTCCGGTCAGGATATCGCCTTCCTTAACGCGTTTGAAGGAAGCTTCCAGTTCTTTGGCATAGTCTTCCATAGTCTCAACGCGGGCTTCCGGCTGGGGAGCCGGGGTCTCCGTCTCCAGGGCTGCCGCCTCCTCTGATGCGGTCCCTGCAGTGTCCACTACTGCGTCTGCTGTTTCAGTCACTGCATCCGCTGCTGCAGCCTGCTCCAAAATTTCATTTCTTTCTTCACTCATGTTTCTCTCCTCCAGTGTGTTAGATTATATGTAAATTTAATGATTTTCTTTTACAGTATACCATAAACAGGGGATTCGTGGAAGCCCTGCCTTTACTGCAAATTTCTTAAATATTGGTTAAATATCCGGCAATTGCAAAAACAGGCATTTTTCGGACTGAAAAACCCGGGAACCATATTTCTTCCCGGGCATTTTATCTTGATCGGCGGAGCTTAAAACAGGCCGTTTTGATCAGGCACGTACTGTACGTTTTCTTAAAAACCATCTCTGAGGATCACGAATCTGTATCTGATAACAGAGCCATAATGGTATACATGCCGCGATCCAGGCCAGCGGACTCGCCATACAAATCGCCATATATCCCCATTTTCCAGTCAGTGTAAAGGCGATGATTGTTCTCACCACCATCTCAGCCACACCACACAGCATTGGCAGAATTCCATTGCCAAGCCCCTGAAGGACATTGCGGTATAAAAACAGGAACGCCAAAAATACGAAATACCATGAAATCGTATGCAGATAAGTTGTCGCATACGCCAGCACCTCCTCAGATGGGTTGGATATAAACCAGCGGACAATGCTTTCGCCGCACACGGCCGAGACAAACACTGCAACACCTACCGCTCCCAGTACAATTATGTAGGACTGGCGTACCCCTTCTTTCACCCGGTCAAACCGTCCGGCTCCCATATTTTGTCCGCAATACGTCGCCATCGCCGCCCCCAGCGTAATCATGATCTGTGTAGACAGGTTCTCCACCTTAGAAGCTGCTGTGTAGGAAGCCACCACGGTGGAGCCGAAATCATTGATTGCACTCTGCAATATCATAACGCCAACAGCAGTAATGGAAAATTGAAGCGCCATGGGAAGGCCAACACTGAACATCTGAACTACCGTATACCACCGGCATCGGAAATCTGATTTTTCCAGTCTCAGCATCGGAAACTTTTTAAACATATAAATCAGGCACAGCACTGCTGAAACTCCCTGAGCGATTACCGTAGCCAGCCCGGCACCGGCCACCCCCATATGGAAGGTGATAACAAACAACAGATCGAGCACTACATTTAAAAGAGAGGACACAATCAGGAAATAGAGCGGCGTCCTGCTGTCCCCCACGCCTCTGAGTATGCAGGAAAGCACATTATAATAAAGCGTTGCGCCCAGACCGCCGTAAATTATCATTAAATAAGAAGAAGCACCATCCATAATATTTTCAGGCGTTCTCATGAGGTGCAGAAGCGGCTCCGTTGTCACCATGGTCACTCCGGTTAAAACCACCATTACCACAGCGCTGAGCATCAGTGCCACAGCGACGTAGTTTCGCAGACGCTTTTTATCTCCTGCTCCAAATGCCTGGGATATCATAACCCCAAACCCGCTGGCAATTCCGTTGCAGAAACCGATGACAAGAAATACCATGGAGCCGGTCGCGCCCACGGCTGCCAGCGCTTCCTCTCCGATAAACTGCCCTACTATAATGGAATCCACCATATTATAAAACTGCTGAAAAATATTACCGATCAGCAGTGGAATGGAAAAAGCCAGAATCAGCTTCAGCGGCTTTCCCTGTGTCATATCCTTTGTCATTTTTCTATACTCCTCATCTCACAATTCAACTACTAAAATCAACTATATAATCTATCACATCTGTTCTGTGATTACCAGTGATTTCTTCAGAAATGGGGGAATAACCAAAAATAAAAAGCGTCCGCCCGGCAGACTGTACATTCTGCCGGGCGGACGCCGCTTTACTGCTTATTCATCTGTTTCTTAATTACTTGTTTTCTTCCTTTTTCTTATTATTCAGCATTGAGAATGCCGCCAACAAGAATCCGGAAAGAATTGCTGCTAATCCTGCCTGCGCACCTGCGCGGTCGCCAGTCTTTGGAAGACCTGCCAACGGCACATTGCCATCGTCAATCAGGATTAAGTTGTCTGTCGGACTGCCATCAACCGGTGCATTGGCTAACGGAACTGCGTCCGGATCGATGGTTACGGTAGGACCATTGTTGTCCCCAGGACCTCCTGGCTGGTATGGTTTGTTTTCATTCGGGGTGCTGCCACCGCCGTTACCACCCGGGTTGCCGCCGCTATTGCCACCCACTGATGTCACGGTTAATACGCCATCAGTATAGGTTATTGCATAGTTTGCAGTAACATCCGTATTACCGGATTTAATCATTGCATTGCTTGCAACATTGGCACTGGTTCCTGTCGATCTCTGAGCTCCTGTTACCGTTACGCTTTCAAGTGTCTGGCCTTCCACCAGTGTTCCACCCGTAATCGTTGCTGTCGGGGCAGTTAAATCAGTTCCATCATAACGTTTCTCAGCACTGTCGGCAGTGATTGTAACTTCACGTTTGCTGATTACTACGGTTCCTTCTGCTACCTGAGTCTCGTTATAATTCGGATTTGTGGCTTTTACATATACGGTATAGGTACCGGCTTCGGTGAAGGTTGGGGCTGTTTCACTCCAATCCGTCTGGTTCGTAGAATAAAGAATCGTGGAACCATTCTGCACTACGCTGGCATCTACGCCATATGCTTTGCCATCGTAAGTTGCTGTAGTACCTGTTATAAATACTTTGTTTGTGTCAGCTGATGTTATTTCAAATACTGCATTATCGTAAGTTATTGAATAGTTTGGATTACTTCCAAGGATAACTTCAATTGGGTAAGTTCCAACATCTTCTCCAGCTACACGATTCAGATTATAATTTAATTTCTCACCTGTTACAATACCTGTTACAGAAGCCATCAATTCAGGATCTGCTGTGCCAAATACCTTGCCATCGTTTGATGCCTGGATATGGGCAGGACGCTGAGTTATCATAAATATTACATCTGCCATAGCGGTGTTACTGTAGTTCGGGTTCGTCGCCCTTACATAAACCGGATATCCGTCTTCCTGGTATTCCGTAAACTGCGGGATTGTTCCGCTCCAGCTCTCTCCATCTGTTGAATACTCGATGGTCGTTCCCTTTGCATCACTTGCTTCCGCTGCCTTGATTCCGTGGCCTGCTCCATCGTATACATGGCTTAGGCTTTCTGCATCGACTGTGACTTTAAGGCCGTCTTTCCTCTTAACTGTCAGCTTTCCGTCTTCGAGGCTTACCGCATAGTTCTTTGTTACATCAGCTTCTCCAGACAGTATCCTGACACTGTTCTCTTCCACACTTACCGTCTGCTCTCCGGCTTCCGTCCTCGTATTATTTTTCAGGACTGCACTTACCTTATGGTCTTTTAAAGCTCCGGCTGTGTTTTCTTTGTTTGATACCGTATAAGTGAATTCTGTTACTGCCTTCTCACTTCCGTCGTACTCTGTTTCCAGTATTCCCGCCGCTACTTTAATCGGGCGCTTGGTGATTCTGAAGACCACGTCTGCTTCTGCCACGTTGCTGTAGTTATCATTTTTCGCCCTTACATGCACCGGGTACCCTTCTTCACGGTATTCCGTAAACTGCGGGATTGTTCCGCTCCAGCTCTCTCCATCTGTTGAATACTCGATGGTCGTTCCCTTTGCATCACTTGCTTCCGCCGCTTTGATTCCGTGGCCTGCTCCATCGTACACATGGCTTAAGCTTTCTGCATCGACTGTGACTTTAAGGCCGCCCTTCTGGTTCACTGTCAGCTTTCCGTCTTCGAGGCTTACTGCATAGTTCTTTGTGACATCCGCTTCTCCTGACAGTATCCGGACGCTGTTCTCTTTCACACTTACCGTCTGCTCTCCGGCTTCCGTCCTCGTATTATTTTTCAGGACTGCACTTACCTTATGGTCTTTTAAAGCTCCGGCTGTGTTTTCTTCGTTTGATACCGTATAAGTGAATTCTGTTACTGCCTTCTCACTTCCGTCGTACTCTGTTTCCAGTATTCCCGCCGCTACTTTAATCGGGCGCTTGGTGATTCTGAAGACCACGTCTGCTTCTGCCACGTTGCTGTAGTTATCATTTTTCGCCCTTACATAAACCGGATATCCGCCTTCCTGGTATTCCGTAAACTGCGGGATTGTTCCGCTCCAGCTCTCTCCATCTGTTGAGTACTCGATGGTCGTTCCCTTTGCATCACTTGCTTCCGCTGCTTTGATTCCGTGGCCTGCTCCATCGTACACATGGCTTAAGCTTTCTGCATCGACTGTGACTTTAAGATCACCCTTCTGATTAATTATCAGCTTTCCGTCTCCGAGGCTTACCGCATAATTCTTTGTGACATCGGTTCTGCCTGACAGTATCCGGACGCTTCCGTCTTCTATGCTTACCGTCTGCTCCCCTGCGTCTGTCCTCTTACTGTTCAACAGCTTTGCTGTCACGGTATGGCCTGCCAGTACACCTTCTGCATTTTCACTGTCTGCTTCCGTATAGCGGATTTCTGTTACTTCCTTCTCGCTTCCGTCATAGTCGGCTGTCATGATTCCGGCCGATACAGTTACCGGACGCTTTGTTATGTTAAACACGGCCTCGGCTGTTGCTGCGTTGCTGTAATTATCATTCGTCGCCCTTACATAAACCGGATATCCGCCTTCCTGGTATTCCGTAAACTGCGGGATTGTTCCGCTCCAGCTCTCTCCATCTGTTGAATACTCGATGGTCGTTCCCTTTGCATCACTTGCTTCGGCCGCTTTGATTCCGTGGCCTGCTCCGTCGTATACATGGCTTAAGCTTTCTGCATCGACTGTGACTTTAAGATCACCCTTCTGACTAATTGTCAGCTTTCCGTCTCCGAGGCTTACCGCATAGTTCTTTGTGACATCGGTTCTGCCCGACAGTATCCGGACGCTTCCGCCTTCTATGCTTACTGCCTGCTCCCCTGCGTCTGTCCTCTTATTGTTCAACAGCTTTGCTGTCACGGTATGGCCCGCCAGTACACCTTCTGCATTTTCACTGTCTGCTTCCGTATAGCGGATTTCTGTTACTTCCTTCTCACTTCCGTCATACTCAGCTGTCATGATTCCCGCTGATACAGTTACCGGACGCTTTGTTATGTTAAACACGACCTCGGCTGTTGCTGCGTTGCTGTAATTATCATTCGTCGCCCTTACATAAACCGGATATCCGCCTTCCTGGTATTCCGTAAACTGCGGGATTGTTCCGCTCCAGCTCTCTCCATCTGTTGAATACTCGATGGTCGTTCCCTTTGCATCACTTGCTTCCGCTGCCTTGATTCCGTGGCCTGCTCCATCGTATACATGGCTTAGGCTTTCTGCATCGACTGTGACTTTAAGGCCGTCTTTCCTCTTAACTGTCAGCTTTCCGTCTTCGAGGCTTACCGCATAGTTCTTTGTTACATCAGCTTCTCCAGACAGTATCCTGACACTGTTCTCTTCCACACTTACCGTCTGCTCTCCGGCTTCCGTCCTCGTATTATTTTTCAGGACTGCACTTACCTTATGGTCTTTTAAAGCTCCGGCTGTGTTTTCTTTGTTTGATACCGTATAAGTGAATTCTGTTACTGCCTTCTCACTTCCGTCGTACTCTGTTTCCAGTATTCCCGCCGCTACTTTAATCGGGCGCTTGGTGATTCTGAAGACCACGTCTGCTTCTGCCACGTTGCTGTAGTTATCATTTTTCGCCCTTACATGCACCGGGTACCCTTCTTCACGGTATTCCGTAAACTGCGGGATTGTTCCGCTCCAGCTCTCTCCATCTGTTGAATACTCGATGGTCGTTCCCTTTGCATCACTTGCTTCCGCTGCTTTGATTCCGTGGCCTGCTCCATCGTACACATGGCTTAAGCTTTCTGCATCGACTGTGACTTTAAGGCCGCCCTTCTGGTTCACTGTCAGCTTTCCGTCTTCGAGGCTTACTGCATAGTTCTTTGTGACATCCGCTTCTCCTGACAGTATCCGGACGCTGTTCTCTTTCACACTTACCGTCTGCTCTCCGGCTTCCGTCCTCGTATTATTTTTCAGGACTGCACTTACCTTATGGTCTTTTAAAGCTCCGGCTGTGTTTTCTTCGTTTGATACCGTATAAGTGAATTCTGTTACTGCCTTCTCACTTCCGTCGTACTCTGTTTCCAGTATTCCCGCCGCTACTTTAATCGGGCGCTTGGTGATTCTGAAGACCACGTCTGCTTCTGCCACGTTGCTGTAGTTATCATTTTTCGCCCTTACATAAACCGGATATCCGCCTTCCTGGTATTCCGTAAACTGCGGGATTGTTCCGCTCCAGCTCTCTCCATCTGTTGAGTACTCGATGGTCGTTCCCTTTGCATCACTTGCTTCCGCTGCTTTGATTCCGTGGCCTGCTCCATCGTACACATGGCTTAAGCTTTCTGCATCGACTGTGACTTTAAGATCACCCTTCTGATTAATTATCAGCTTTCCGTCTCCGAGGCTTACCGCATAATTCTTTGTGACATCGGTTCTGCCTGACAGTATCCGGACGCTTCCGTCTTCTATGCTTACCGTCTGCTCCCCTGCGTCTGTCCTCTTACTGTTCAACAGCTTTGCTGTCACGGTATGGCCTGCCAGTACACCTTCTGCATTTTCACTGTCTGCTTCCGTATAGCGGATTTCTGTTACTTCCTTCTCGCTTCCGTCATAGTCGGCTGTCATGATTCCGGCCGATACAGTTACCGGACGCTTTGTTATGTTAAACACGGCCTCGGCTGTTGCTGCGTTGCTGTAATTATCATTCGTCGCCCTTACATAAACCGGATATCCGCCTTCCTGGTATTCCGTAAACTGCGGGATTGTTCCGCTCCAGCTCTCTCCATCTGTTGAATACTCGATGGTCGTTCCCTTTGCATCACTTGCTTCGGCCGCTTTGATTCCGTGGCCTGCTCCGTCGTATACATGGCTTAAGCTTTCTGCATCGACTGTGACTTTAAGATCACCCTTCTGACTAATTGTCAGCTTTCCGTCTCCGAGGCTTACCGCATAGTTCTTTGTGACATCGGTTCTGCCCGACAGTATCCGGACGCTTCCGCCTTCTATGCTTACTGCCTGCTCCCCTGCGTCTGTCCTCTTATTGTTCAACAGCTTTGCTGTCACGGTATGGCCCGCCAGTACACCTTCTGCATTTTCACTGTCTGCTTCCGTATAGCGGATTTCTGTTACTTCCTTCTCACTTCCGTCATACTCAGCTGTCATGATTCCCGCTGATACAGTTACCGGACGCTTTGTTATGTTAAACACGACCTCGGCTGTTGCTGCGTTGCTGTAATTATCATTCGTCGCCCTTACATAAACCGGATATCCGCCTTCCTGGTATTCCGTAAACTGCGGGATTGTTCCGCTCCAGCTCTCTCCATCTGTTGAATACTCGATGGTCGTTCCCTTTGCATCACTTGCTTCCGCTGCCTTGATTCCGTGGCCTGCTCCATCGTATACATGGCTTAGGCTTTCTGCATCGACTGTGACTTTAAGGCCGTCTTTCCTCTTAACTGTCAGCTTTCCGTCTTCGAGGCTTACCGCATAGTTCTTTGTTACATCAGCTTCTCCAGACAGTATCCTGACACTGTTCTCTTCCACACTTACCGTCTGCTCTCCGGCTTCCGTCCTCGTATTATTTTTCAGGACTGCACTTACCTTATGGTCTTTTAAAGCTCCGGCTGTGTTTTCTTTGTTTGATACCGTATAAGTGAATTCTGTTACTGCCTTCTCACTTCCGTCGTACTCTGTTTCCAGTATTCCCGCCGCTACTTTAATCGGGCGCTTGGTGATTCTGAAGACCACGTCTGCTTCTGCCACGTTGCTGTAGTTATCATTTTTCGCCCTTACATGCACCGGGTACCCTTCTTCACGGTATTCCGTAAACTGCGGGATTGTTCCGCTCCAGCTCTCTCCATCTGTTGAATACTCGATGGTCGTTCCCTTTGCATCACTTGCTTCCGCCGCTTTGATTCCGTGGCCTGCTCCATCGTACACATGGCTTAAGCTTTCTGCATCGACTGTGACTTTAAGGCCGCCCTTCTGGTTCACTGTCAGCTTTCCGTCTTCGAGGCTTACTGCATAGTTCTTTGTGACATCCGCTTCTCCTGACAGTATCCGGACGCTGTTCTCTTTCACACTTACCGTCTGCTCTCCGGCTTCCGTCCTCGTATTATTTTTCAGGACTGCACTTACCTTATGGTCTTTTAAAGCTCCGGCTGTGTTTTCTTCGTTTGATACCGTATAAGTGAATTCTGTTACTGCCTTCTCACTTCCGTCGTACTCTGTTTCCAGTATTCCCGCCGCTACTTTAATCGGGCGCTTGGTGATTCTGAAGACCACGTCTGCTTCTGCCACGTTGCTGTAGTTATCATTTTTCGCCCTTACATAAACCGGATATCCGCCTTCCTGGTATTCCGTAAACTGCGGGATTGTTCCGCTCCAGCTCTCTCCATCTGTTGAATACTCGATGGTCGTTCCCTTTGCATCACTTGCTTCGGCCGCTTTGATTCCGTGGCCTGCTCCGTCGTATACATGGCTTAAGCTTTCTGCATCGACTGTGACTTTAAGATCACCCTTCTGACTAATTGTCAGCTTTCCGTCTCCGAGGCTTACCGCATAGTTCTTTGTGACATCGGTTCTGCCCGACAGTATCCGGACGCTTCCGCCTTCTATGCTTACTGCCTGCTCCCCTGCGTCTGTCCTCTTATTGTTCAACAGCTTTGCTGTCACGGTATGACCCGCCAGTACACCTTCTGCATTTTCACTGTCTGCTTCCGTATAGCGGATTTCTGTTACTTCCTTCTCACTCCCGTCATACTCAGCTGTCATGATTCCCGCTGATACAGTTACCGGACGCTTTGTTATGTTAAACACGGCCTCGGCTGTTGCTGCGTTGCTGTAATTATCATTCGTCGCCCTTACATAAACCGGATATCCGCCTTCCTGGTATTCCGTAAACTGCGGGATTGTTCCGCTCCAGCTCTCTCCATCTGTTGAATACTCGATGGTCGTTCCCTTTGCATCACTTGCTTCCGCTGCTTTGATTCCGTGGCCTGCTCCATCGTATACATGGCTTAGGCTTTCTGCATCGACTGTAACTTTAAGGCCGTCTTTCCTCTTAACTGTCAGCTTTCCGTCTTCGAGGCTTACTGCATAGTTCTTTGTGACATCAGCTTCTCCAGACAGTATCCTGACACTGTTCTCTTCCACACTTACCGTCTGCTCTCCGGCTTCCGTCCTCGTATTATTTTTCAGGACTGCACTTACCTTATGGTCTTTTAAAGCTCCGGCTGTGTTTTCTTTGTTTGATACCGTATAAGTGAATTCTGTTACTGCCTTCTCACTTCCGTCGTACTCTGTTTCCAGTATTCCCGCCGCAACTTTAATCGGGCGCTTGGTGATTCTGAAGACCACGTCTGCTTCTGCCACGTTGCTGTAGTTATCATTTTTCGCCCTTACATGCACCGGGTACCCTTCTTCACGGTATTCCGTAAACTGCGGGATTGTTCCGCTCCAGCTCTCTCCATCTGTTGAATACTCGATGGTCGTTCCCTTTGCATCACTTGCTTCCGCTGCCTTGATTCCGTGGCCTGCTCCATCGTATACATGGCTTAGGCTTTCTGCATCGACTGTGACTTTAAGGCCGTCTTTCCTCTTAACTGTCAGCTTTCCGTCTTCGAGGCTTACTGCATAGTTCTTTGTGACATCAGCTTCTCCTGACAGTATCCTGACACTGTTCTCTTCCACACTTACCGTCTGCTCTCCGGCTTCCGTCCTCGTATTATTTTTCAGGACTGCACTTACCTTATGGTCTTTTAAAGCTCCGGCTGTGTTTTCTTTGTTTGATACCGTATAAGTGAATTCTGTTACTGCCTTCTCACTTCCGTCGTACTCTGTTTCCAGTATTCCCGCCGCTACTTTAATCGGGCGCTTGGTGATTCTGAAGACCACGTCTGCTTCTGCCACGTTGCTGTAGTTATCATTTTTCGCCCTTACATGCACCAGGTACCCTTCTTCACGGTATTCCGTAAACTGCGGGATTGTTCCGCTCCAGCTCTCTCCATCTGTTGAATACTCGATGGTCGTTCCCTTTGCATCACTTGCTTCCGCTGCTTTGATTCCATGGCCTGCTCCATCATACACATGGCTTAGATTTTCCGCATCGACTGTAACTCTAAGGCCACCCTTCTGATTAATTATCAGCTTTCCGTCTCCAAGGCTTACCGCATAATTCTCCGTTACATCCTTTCTTCCTGACAGAATTGTAACGCTTCCTTCTTTGATTTTTACGATCTGTTCTCCAGCATCTGTTCTCTTATTATTCTCCAACTCAGCTTTCGCTGTATGATCCGGAAGAATACCTTCCGTATTAGTTTCATTTACTGGCTCTGCCTTAATTTCTGTTACTTTTTTCTCACTTCCATCATAGGTAAAAGTCTCAGTTCCGGCTGATACAGTTACTGGACGTTTTGTTATGTTAAATACAACTTCTGCTTCTGCTGTATTACTGTAATTCAGATTCTTTGCCCTGACATAGACTGGATATCCACCTTCTTTATAATCCGTAAACTGCGGAATTGTTCCGCTCCAGGTTCTGCCGTTAGTGGAATACTCAATGGTCGTTCCCTTTGTGTCACTTGCTTCGGCCGCTTTGATTCCATGGCCTGCTCCGTCGTATACATGGCTTAAGCTTTCCGCATCGACTGTGATTTTAAGGTCATCTCTCCTACTAATTATCAACAGTCCCGTTTCGAGACTTACTACATAATTCCCCGTTACATTAGTTTCTCCTGACAATATCCTTACGCTGTTCTCTACTACTCTTACCACCTGATCTCCGGCTTCAGTTCTCTTATTATTTTCCAGAACTGCACTTACCGTATGATCCTCTAAAGCTCCGGCTGTATTATCTTCATTCGATACAGTATAAGTAAATTTTGTTACTTCCTTCTCACTTCCGTCATATTTTTCTGTCAGCGATCCCGCATAAACAGTAATTGGACGTTTTGAAATAACTGCCCTGATTACAGTTTCCGTATCTTTAAACTTATCCTTTTTAGCCTTAATTCTAATTGAATATTCTCCAGCCTCAATTTCCGTAGGATTTTTTGAGGCCTTGTAATTTCCAATTACATTATTTGTAATCTTCGCTATTTCATAAGTATAAGTAGGCGTTATTTCTGCTCCGCTTCCATCGATTTGAGTCGTCAGACTTTCAATTAAATTTTGTAATTCTCCATTATAAATCCGATTAGCACCTGTCGCTTTAATACTCATTGTCGAGTCAAAATAAATCTGATATCTTGTCTCGTATCCTGCACGCAGCTTTACATTTTTTAGTGATTCATGGCCACCAGATGTATATAGAGTCTCCCAGTCTTTTTTGCCATTTGGTAAATCGATTTCTTGAACTATATCAAACGATTTATAAGATAAATTATCCCACCCCGTATTATCACTATAGATTTTTAACATCTGATCCGCCAAATCTTTGATTTCATTTTCACTATACGGAACCGATGTGTTATTACTGGCCATACCATTCCAGGATAATTTAGTAATCCATTCATCATCACTCGTTTGATAATTATTCTGATTCTGATCATTGATCAAATCCGTAATTTGAATTCCATTAAACCAAACGGTATAAGCTGCCCTTTTTGTATAGGTTACATAGATAGTATCCATGTTTTCATTAAACACTTTAGGATTATTTCTATCTATTATAAGTTTCAAGTCATAGTCTTGAATACTTTTTTCTGGTATGTCATATACAGTACCAAAAGTACCTGTCAATTTCTCTGATTTTATCAACTCTTCAGCAGTACTATAATCAGCATCATCAGATACATACTCTACATATTTTACCTCAACAGACAAATTGGTCTTCCTATCATAATAAAGCTTTATGACAAGACTTCCATCTCCAGCAATAATCGGAGAAGACTGTGATTGTGGTGTTTTTCCAACAAAGTACTCATCTTTATCTTTTTGATACTCAAAACCATCAAAATTCTCAGCATTTATCTGTACTCTTTCTCCTGTTTTTCCTTTTCCACTTCCCTCTTTAACTTTTGTATATCGAGCTTCTGCTCCCGGCAGATTCTCCTGGTAATATTCTATCTTATAATTTGCATCCTCACTCTTTGTTTTTACATATACATCAATATTTTCTTTGATATTTGACATCGTATAACTCGTAGCATCTGATGCAACTTTTACTGGTACACGATTTACTGTAACTTCTGATATACTATAACCTTCATCTATAGTCCAGCTTCCTGTGGCATTACTACCCCAGTCAACATAAATAGGTGAGTCGCTGGTTATATTTACATGATCATCTCCTGCTATTGCTATCGTATACTGTAATTTAAAGTATACCTTCAATACCAGCTTTCCATCGCCGCTTATCGTTCCCTGCCAATTTTTTATCTGTGAATTATCCAGGATATAACCGGCTTTTTCTGCGACTTTGTCATCTTCGGCTATTTCAACTAATGTCCCGGTAACTCCTGTACGTGTATCATCACGCAGCTTTGTATCTTCTACAAATTTACCATTATCCGAATTTTGATAATAATATGCAACACTATATTTTGTATTCTTATCAGGAGTCCACTGTGCATACAGAATATTATCTCCTGCTAACAATTTATACTGTGAACCTGGAGCATAATAGGTTCCGGTACCCTCTCGCTCAGTATTCCACCCGGAAAAAGAATAACCAGCTCTTGTAAAAGTATTGGAGGCAACTGTTACATTTTTATTAACACTGCCTTTCGTTGGTGTCATTACACCTATACCGCCATTTGCATCATATGCAAGCTGTCCTGGCTTTAATACTTGAACATATCGGCCATAAAATGTAGTATTTTCTGTAATACGACCTTCTGTAAACGACGCTTTAACCGTACACTCTTTATCTTTATACCAACCATCAAATTTATATTGATCTCCGTCTACAGTTTTATCCGCTACTACAGGTACATTTAAATCCTTTATATTTGTATTCTTTTTTATAATTATTGGATACGATTCAACTGGTCTAAAGTTCTCATCTCCGACCTCTTGAACATCAAAGCTCACCGTACAATTCGTCTCTTCTACTAAGACTGCATAACCATCAACGTGATAACAAGGTCCTATCTTGTATGCATCTGTACCTATGTTATAACCATCACTGCGTATTATATAGGACCAATTAACAGTGTATGTGCCTTCACCGCCATCTTCATCATATACGTAAGACTTACCCGCTTTTGTAATAACAGGATATGATTTTGGAAACAGTTTTATATTGCTAACATCAAATTTTGTATTACCCGCTACATTTTTGGGGTTAGGTAAGTTTATAACGGTACCTGTATTTGAATATTCCCATGTAACCGTATATTCTTGGTCTATAGAGCTATCTGGCCTCCAAATATAAAAATACGCTGTTGTATCATCTGTAACTATAACCTTAAATGTTTCCTGACTTCCCCTTTTAATGGTAGCTTCACCCTTACTCACTCCGGATATGGAAACTGAATTTCCATTATTACTTTAATCTTTGCTACATCAGAATTGCTTGATTTCCATGTTCCAAAGCCTAATTCGGAGTGTAGTGTAATGGTCTCACCCTTGTTGATCGTAACCTCTTTATATACTTTCTTGGCTGCAATTATTGCATATATAGAAAAATGACTTGCATCGAAAGAGATATCTGATACGCTCTTATCTCCCGAAATATCAACAGCTTCAGAAACAGTTTCTACCCCCTGTACCTGATCCGCTGCTACTACCTTAATACTTCTTTCTGTAACATCAATAGAACCTGTATCTACGTGTACTATCTCTAAGCTTTCAGCTTCCGCACTCTTCTCTTCAATCGCCTTACCTGCAAATGTAACCTCAACGTATCCATTTTCACTCCAGCTATTATCCAGAGCCTCCAGTTCACCCGCTTCATTCTCTACGAATAACTTAATATCATAAGCAAGCACCGTATTTGCAGAAGTATCTTCACCAGTCTCCTCTGCCGTCTTTTCCTTAACAGCTTCCTCAACCTTTTCCGTAACTTCCGTTACCTTAGCCACAGTCCCTGCCGGAAGAATACCTTCCTCTGCATGAAGACTCACCACAACGTCACCCAGGGTCTTACTGAAATTAAATTCCGGATGCTCCCCGGTCTCCGCCATAGCCACAACGATTTCCTGCTCTTCCTCAACTTCCGGAACAACAAACCGTTTCACGCCTGTCTCTGCATTAGAATCCGTTGCATCATCCTCTTCAACTGCATCAAGGCTCTCCCCGTTTGCAGTTACGCTGTCAATTACATAGCCAACCTGAGGTTTTACTGTAAATGTTAAATCTTTTCCTGCTTCTACATTCTTAGCGCCCTTTACAGCAGCCGTGCCAACCGGTGTAACCGTATAAGTAACAGCGTAGCCTTCTTTGGACACATCAACATGCAGCTTATTTAAAGTGGTAACATAAGCCTTCGCATAATAAGACTCATCTAATACTATCTGACCATATGTCTTGCCGCTGGTGGTTCCTGTTTTGGATACTACTTCTTTTTCTTCCTCATCTTCAGGCTCCACCGCCGGAGTATTATCATTCTTTCCGCCGTCTGCGTTTACTCCATGATCATTTCCAGCTACATTTGTATCGTCTGCTTTGCTGTCCGCTGCAGCGTTCTTATCTGCGTCATCCTTGACGTTATCATCGATTACCGCGTTATCCTGATTATCAGCCGGTGCAGTAACTTCGCCCTGGCCATCCGCCTGATCGTCAGAAGGATTCTGTCCTTCTCTATCGGCCGGTATCACAGAGTCTGCCTTATCTCCATCATCAACCGTATTACTTTCTACATCATCAGCCGGAGCCGCCGCTGCTTCCTTATTATCACTGTCGCTGCTATTGCTGTCTTCAGAATCTGCTTTAACCTCTTCTGCATCCTTCTTTTCTCCGGCATCCGCCTTCTCTTTGGAATCACCGGAATCAGCCGAAACAACTTCTTTCTCTTCATTTTTCTCATCAGAAGATGCTTTCTCATCACTTCCCGCCTCATTGTTCACAGAGGTTGTCAGAATATGAGTATAATTACGGATAACGGAAGCCGCAGAAACTACAGCGTCTCCACTACTGGAGGCTCCACTGTCAGATGACCCACTGTCGGAAGATCCACTGTCAGATGCCCCGCTTCCAGCATTCCCTTCGTCAGAAGACGCATTGGAACCGCCCTTGTCATCATTTGAAGACTGCTTATCTGCTCCGGCTTCTGATTTCTGGCCTTCTTCGGTCTTGCCGTTCTCAGAGTTCTGTCCATTATCGGATGAACCAGAATGATCAGCCGGATTCTGGATCTGCTCATCTTTTCCTGTATTTGCATTCTTATCGCTGTCCGCATTGGCATCCGGATTCTGGATATCACTTCCAGCCGTACCGCTGCCATTATTTCCATTAATCTCCGGATTTCCTGCTGTTTCACCAGCAGTTCCGTTACCTTCATCTGCATTCCCTGCCGGATTCTGAATATCACTTCCGGTTGTGCCATTGTCAGTTCCGTCATTTACGCCGGCATCTGGATTTTCCACGGTTCCGTCAGTCGTTCCGTTTCCTTCGCCTGCATTTGCGTCCGGATTCTGTACGCTTCCATCCGCAGCATCGCTGTCCGGATTCTGTACATTTCCTTCAACGGTTCCATTTTCCCCGCCTGCATTCTCATTCGGGTTCTGTACTTCGCCGCCTGCTGCGCCGTTAGTACCTGCGCCGGCACCACCAGCTGCTCCTGCGCCATCTGAAGGCACGGTCGGTCCAGCTGCTTCTAATAAAGTGGAATTCCCCTTTACTGTAACCTTCTGTGTCGTATAACCGTCAATTCTGGAGCGGAAGGTCACTCTCGCACTGGAATCATTGATATACAGGAAAATGATATCCTCATCGCCTGTAATCTGATATCCTTCCGGATCTCCATTGATACGGATAAACATACGCAGTTCTGCTCCATCTGCATATTCCTCCTCATCCATATCATAAGCCGGTGCAAACTCAAACACAGAACCTGTTTCAAACAGTCTCTGGTATTCCTTTGCAAGGCTTCGGTCGGACGTATCCACACCGAGATCCTCAAAATTAAATTCATCGCCATTGTCAATGGCTGCCTGAGCGGAATCCCTCAAATCTTCCCCGCTCATCACAAATGTGGCATTCTCTTTCTCAAAAGCAGACGCCACATCCGCCCATGATACCATGTTAAAAGAAGTCATTGTAAGAACAAATGACAGAAATCCTGCCAGACCTCTTCTAAACTTTTTCTTTAACCCTTTCATAGTTTCCCCTCTCTTACCCTTCCATTAGGGCACTCTCTCTATAATTATTTAAATATCGTTCTTCATATAAAATTCGTCCGTCACTGCCTTCCAGTGCGGAGGCCATCAGGAGAACCAGTTCCATAAAACTTCGGAACGCCTGTTTTTCACCGGTTTCTCTCCAGCGTATGACACCCTGCCAGGTTGAATGCTCCCTGAACAGGATTTTTATCAGAAAGGTGGCTTCTTTCCCGCCTTCCCGGTATACGGACCACATCTTATCCGGTATGATCCTGATATCATCGCCCTGTCCTCCGGAATCGTCCTCCTTCAGACTTCCAAGTCCGATAAAGTGCCCCATGGCATCGGCCAGGGCTATGGTTCCCGTAAAATCTTCCAGATAATTGAGAAATGCGTTCTGAACGCTTCCTGTCAGCAATCCGCCTTCGAAAGAATCTACCGCGATCTGGCAGATATTGGAGCTCTTTTGTAACTGCTGTCGTTCGACCGGTCCGTTTAATACCCGCTCAATCCAGTAGGTCATCTGCAGAAAGCTCTCAAATTCCTGTTTTTCCTGTCCTTCCAGCCAGAAGATCTCTCCCTGCCAGCTTGCATTGTATCTGAACTTTACATTAAGATTAAATGTGGCCAGAGTACCGTTTTCCAGCTGATCATATTCCTGGACGGGTGGTCTGGGTAACTTCGTTCCGCCAAACTTCCGGTAATCCATCGTTCTCTTCGGATATGCCAATTCATCAAATATCCGGTTCATGTGAAGCATCATCTCCAGGAAATTCCTGAACCGGATCCCCGGTGCTGCTCCTTCATGATAAATGATACCGCTCAAACAACCATTCTCAAATCCATTTACCGATATCCTGAAGTAACGGGAAGAGTTGCGGTTCATACTCATCTTTGCTATCGTCATAACTTTTTCTTTCTCCCTTAGTTTAGAGCCTTTACGTTATCTATTTTCATTACATTTTCTTCAAAAAAATATAGTTTCACCCAGTGTCTGTAACCAGTATATACCATATCGGTTACAAATTGGTTACATTTTGAGTTTTTTGAAAATTAATTAAAATTGTTTGTGATGTGTGACCGTAATCATAAAAATAGTTTTAAACCGAGGTCCGCAAACGCAAAAAACGCCGGAAATACCGGGAGATCACAGTCTCCTTAAGCATTTCCGGCGCACATTTTACATCATTCATTCAGTTTTGTTCTTACACCTGGTTACACAATCATCGTGTAACCTCTTATTTTAATTCATTAAGCATCGATTTTCCAATTGTTCCTTTCGGCATTGTAACTCCAAAATTATCCGCGATCGTAGCTCCAATTACAGCAAAAGTATCTTCTGAGGGGATTCTTCCGCCCCCACTCATGGATGGCGAATACGCCAGAAACGGCACTTTCTCTTTCGTATGGTCCGTCCCCGTATACGTTGGATCGTTTCCATGGTCAGCCGTTAAAATCAGCAAATCATTCTCTTTTAACTTACTCAGAACGATTCCCAGCTTCTCGTCAAACCGCTCAATCTCTTTCCCGTAACCAATCGGGTCACGGCGATGTCCCCACAGCGCATCGAAATCCACCAGGTTTACAAAGCACAGCCCGTGAAAATCCTTATCCATGACTTCGATGGTCTGCTCCATACCATGGACGCTGCTCTTCGACTTATAAGCCTCCGTAATCCCCTCGCCGTCAAATATATCTTTAATCTTGCCAATGCTTATCACATCATAGCCTGCTGCCTTTAAGGCATCCAGAGCGGTTTCTCCGTAAGGCTTTAACGCATAATCATGGCGGTTAGAGGTCCGTTTGAACTCCCCTTTCTTTCTGCCTACATACGGCCTTGCAATCACACGACCTACCTTCCACTCATCTTTCATTGTCAGCTCCCGGGCAATCTCACAGCACCGGTACAACTCATCGAGTCCAAATGTCTCTTCATTTCCGCAGATCTGAAGCACGGAATCAGCAGAAGTGTAGACAATCATGTCGCCGGTCGCAATCTCGTGTTCGCCGTACTCCTCCAAAATCTCTGTCCCGCTGGCCGATTTGTTGCCCACGATCTTATGTCCCGTACGTCTCTCCAGTTCTTCGATCAGTTCCTTCGGAAATCCGTGCTCTGTAAATGTCTGAAACGGTTTTGTAATATGAAGTCCCATCATCTCCCAGTGCCCGGTCATGGTATCCTTGCCGGTACTGGCTTCATTCAGCTCTGTATAATAAGCAAGAGGCTTTTCGGCCGGCTGTACATGGGTTAACGGGTGCAGATTCGCAATTCCCATTCTCGCCAGATTCGGTATATGAAAACTCTCCATCCTCTCATCGATATGTCCCAGCGTATCCGTCCCCACGTCACCATAGTCCGCCGCATTATCCATCGCTCCGATCCCCAGGGAGTCCAGCACGATGGTAAAAATTCTGCGATATTTTTCCATATTGTATCATTCTCCTTTTACAACTCTATTAGTATTGATCTGTTACTGGTATTATACTCCATAAAAATCGATTTATAAAAGGACAAATGTCTTAATGAAATATTTTTTCTCTAAAATATCAATTTCCAGCACAAAAACTCTCTGTAACACACGGTCTTTTCAGTGACAAATCTGTTTACTTTTATCCAAAATATGGTATATTTGTAATTAGAACGATTACACTTCAGGCTGACACAAATTGTATAATAAAAAGGAGAAGAGGCCCTGGCGGGAACCGTGAGATTTTTATTCTGCTCATCGCAACGCTGGCCTCCATGTGCTTATTTATGAAAGATATTATGGATTTACACACCCATACCACCGCAAGCGGCCATGCTTACAACACGCTTTACGAGATGGCGCGGTCCGCTTCGGAGAAAGGGCTCACGCTGTTCGGATCGACGGACCACGCACCAAAGATGCCTGGCACCTGTCACGAATTTTACTTTATCAATTTTAAAGTCATACCGCGCACCCTGTTCGGCGTAAAGATACTGATGGGGTCAGAACTTAACATTCTGGATTACACGGGACGCATTGATTTAAGGGAAGGAATTCTGGAACGTCTCGACTACACCATTGCCAGCATTCACGAGCCCTGTTACAAATGCGGATCCGTTACGGAAAATACCAATGCCTATTTAGGGGCCATCAAAAACCCTTATGTCAAAATTATCGGCCACCCGGATGACGGTCGTTTTCCTGTCGATTACGAAACCGTCGTAGCCGCTGCCGCGGAACATCACACGCTGCTGGAGCTCAACAGCAGTTCGCTGCATCCGGCGAGCACGCGGATTCATGCGAAAGAAAACTACCGGGTTATGCTGGAATTATGTAAACAGTACAAGGCATCTGTCATCATCGACAGTGACGCCCACATTGAGGCTGACGTGGGAAATCATAAACTTGCCTGGGAGCTCATCGACGAGACCGGCTTTCCGGAGGAGCTGATTGTAAACGGTTCCCTGGACCGTCTGCTTCCGTATATCCCCAGGCTGAAGGAGTGCTTATGATCAACTTTCTGAATCTGGAATATTTTCTGGCCGCCGCCGAGGAGCTCAACATCACCCGGGCAGCAAAACGCCTCTATATATCCCAGCAGTCATTAAGCAATCATATTTCCAATCTGGAAAAAGAGTTTGACGTCCAGCTGTTTAACCGGACGACACCGCTGACACTTACCTATGCCGGAAGAGCGCTGAAGCAGCGTGCCAAGCAGCTTCTGGAATTAAAGGACGAGACCTACCGGCAGCTGGCAGACATCAAGGATTTTACCACCGGCCAGATATCCATCGGAGTGTCCCACACACGGGGACGTTTCCTCCTTCCTGCGATTCTGCCGGTCTATCGTGAAAAATTTCCGAACATTGAGCTTCACCTGGTAGAGGGCAATTCATCCGAGTTAAGCACTTCCCTGATCCGCGGCGACATCGACTTAATCATTGACCTGCTTCCATTTAAAGCGGAAAATGTGGAGACCGTCACCATCTGTGAAGAAGAGATTCTGCTCATTGTACCAGATCAGATCCTGGACCGCTTTTTCCCCGGCCGGCAGGAGGAAGTAAAGAGTCAGCTGGAAGAGAATGCGGATGTGCGTCTTTTGAAGGATTGCCCGTATCTTCTTATTAATAAAGGAAACCGCGTTCGGACGATTGCCGATGAAATTTTTGAAGATGCCCAGATTACGCCTTCTATCATTCTGGAGACGGAAAATATAGAAACGGTACTGGCCCTGGCCTCCAAAGGAATGGGAATCACCTTTTATCCAAAGATGTTTATCTCAGGGACCGGACTCATAACCGAGATGCCCAGGAACAAAAAGGGACTTAATTTCTATTCCCTGCCCAAAGGGCGCACCCACGGGATTCTGGCTTTTGGTTACCACAAAGGCCGCTATCTGTCTCAGGCTACGGAAGAATTCATCCGGATCGCCAGAGAAAACATATAAAACGATACTAATATAGAAAAAACCGCGTATTTACCTGCATTTTTGGTCTTCACGGCATTGACAATCATCTTTTGGTGGTGTATTATTAAATAGTAACCATTATCAGTATCATTACTATTTTAATGCAAAGGAGCTGCTATGAAGACATTGAAGTATAGCCGTCAGCGGGAATCCATCAAATCTTGTTTGATGGCCAGACATGACCATCCGACTGCCGACGCCCTATACACATCGATCCGCGAAGAATATCCAAACATCAGCCTTGGGACTGTCTACCGCAATTTAAATCTGTTGGTGGAGTTGGGGGAAATTCAGAAGCTAACATGTGGAGATGGGGCAGATCATTTTGATGCAGACACTTCACCGCACTATCATTTTGTTTGCAGGGACTGCGGCCAGGTCTTCGACCTGCCTTTGAAAACCCTGGATAACATTAACCAACTGGCTCAGGAATATGCGGACGGCCATGTTGACAGCCATACCATCTATTTCTACGGTACCTGTAAAAATTGTTTAGAAAAAAATTTGCAATAAGTATTGACAGGAACAGAAAGATGTGCTAAATTAATATCAGTAATCATTACTGTTATTGATTACAACAAAACAAGTTTAAAAAATACAAATATATAAAAAAGAAAAGGAGACATGAATTATGAAGAAATGGGTTTGTACAGTATGCGGTTATGTTCACGAAGGAGAGACAGCTCCGGAATTTTGTCCAGTATGTAAGGTACCGGCTGAGAAGTTCAAATTACAGGAAGAGGATATGACATGGGCAGCTGAGCACGAATTAGGAGTAGCTCAGGGCGTTCGTGAAGATATCATCAAAGACTTAAGAGCAAACTTCGAAGGAGAATGTTCCGAGGTTGGTATGTACTTAGCTATGTCCAGAGTCGCTTTCAGAGAAGGCTATCCGGAGATTGGCATGTACTACAAGCAGGCAGCTTTCGAAGAAGCTGATCACGCTTCCAGATTCGCTGAATTACTTGGCGAGTGCGTAACTGCAAGCACAAAGAAGAACCTTGAATTAAGAGTTGCTGCTGAGAACGGCGCTACCGCAGGTAAGGTTGACTTAGCAAAACGTGCAAAAGAGTTAAATCTTGATGCAATTCATGATACCGTACATGAGATGGCAAGAGACGAAGCTCGCCACGGCAAAGCATTCAAGGGTCTGCTTGACAGATACTTTGGCTAATTCATAATATTCACTTCACCATCTTCAGGGGACGGCATAACATGATTATACCGTTCCCTGGTTTTTCACTGAAAGAACCGCAGGAAAACCATTTGGTGACGTCAGAAGCTATCGTTGAAACGATGCACACTAAAGAAAATAATAATCAGGAGGGTTTATCACATGTCTAAATATGCAGGAACAAAAACAGAAAAGAACTTAATGGACGCTTTTGCAGGCGAGTCTCAGGCAAGAAATAAATATACTTATTATGCTTCCGTAGCAAAAAAAGCCGGATATGAGCAGATGGCTGCTTTATACTTAGAGACAGCAGATCAGGAAAAAGAGCATGCGAAAATGTGGTTCAAGGAATTCCACGGTATCGGCAGTGTGGAAGAGAACCTTGCAGATGCAGCGGAAGGCGAGAACTACGAGTGGACTGATATGTACAAGAGAATGGCCGAGGAAGCCAGAGAAGAAGGTTTCGAAGAGTTAGCCATCAAGTTCGAGTATGTTGGAAAAGTAGAGGCCGCTCATGAGAAACGTTACTTAAAGCTTCTTGACAGCTTAAAGAATGACAAGACCTTTAAGGGTGACGCTCCTCTTGGCTGGAAGTGCCGCAACTGCGGATACGTTCATGAGGGACCAGAAGCTCCTGAAATCTGCCCGACATGTGCACACCCGAAGGCTTATTTTGAAAGAAAAGTTGAGAATTATTAATTTTTAATACGAAAAGGAACTGGATGTTACGCTGTACAGACAGCAGAATAAACAGTATCTTTGAAAATAACTCCTTATTGGAAGGAATTTGGCTGTTGCGATTCTTTTCAATAAGGAGTATTTTTGTGCCTTCGGGAACGTCTGCAGAAGTAATGATATTCTCCGGAAATATCATGGCGATAACCACAACGCCATGCTACAATAGAAGTATACGGAACCATTGTTTGAGTTAACGGTAACCTCACGATTTTACATCTACTTTTAGAGAAAGGCAAAAGGGGCCGCCAATGCAGAAACAGAATAACAAAAGAAATCCAAAGTCCCCCGGCATCCACGCATTTTTCGGTAAAAAACGTTACATTCTGATTTTACTCCCGCTGTTTTTACTCCTGCTGTTTTTATTCCTCCTTCTTCTGTACTGCACGGCAGAGAATCATAAAGGGCCAGGTCGCCCGGATGACTTTGACAGCTATTCGAACAGCCGGGTACCGCCAGACAATACCAGAGGCAGTCTTCCTCTTCCGGATTACACCACGGATACAAAAAGTACTGTTTTCGAAGACAGAGACGGAAAGCTGGATTTCCTGGACAGATATCTTGATATGCCTTCTGAGATCATCGATACGGCGTATCACATTATTTATCAGGATAACTCCAAAGGACGGGTTCCAGGTCCTTCAGACTATAATATCCGGGCCGCCTTTACAGTAGCTGCAGGCGATCTGCCGCTCTGGACAAAGGACATGAAGAAAATTCTTCCGGAACAGGTTAATCCGGACTGGTGGGAAGACTTAAAGACATCTGACTTTACGTGGGATATCCCCTCAGATGCTGAATATTACAAACGCCCCGGCTCGGAAAGTTATATCGTGGTCTGCCCCGGCCTTAACCTGATCTTAAAAATGGTATCGACGCAGACGCTTCCGGTTCCTCTTGAGAATTCCGCTTTCCAGAAGGAGCTGCCGGAAGAACTCCCGGGGTACGATCAATTCAAATTCCTGGCTGCTGATGCACTGGGATACGATCATTCTGCCGTACCTTACATAAGAGCTGCTCTGATCGAAAAGACGTACACAGCTGACGGAGCGGAACTCACCCTTGTCTGTTACCGGGCTATGTTCTGCAATAGCCCACTATATGGAATTCCTGTCCTTGTCATTATCGGAGAAGACAACACCTCCTGCACGGTTTTGTGCGGCGGTTCCTACGATGATGAATGGTATCTGGCGGATATTGACGGAGACGGCCGGGATGAACTCCTGATGCAGCATTTAACCGGCATCACCGGAGGCGCCGGCGCCTATGAGAGCGCTATCTACCGCCTGACTGACGGCGGTCCGTCTAAACTGTTCGGCAGCCCGGATCCGGATGGAAACGGCTATTTCGATACGTATTTTTCGCTTCATCTCTCAGAGGGATATACCCATACCGTGCAAAACGGCTCTGCCGGTTTTTACACTGTCTTCACACGCAAAGGCCCGGAGGGAAATCCATACTTTGACGCAGAAGGAAACCTCACCGATGAAGGCAGAGAAAATAATGAAACTGACTGGCTGAACACCGATCCCTGTTTCTATCTCTTTAAGCCTGTAGATACGGACGGTGACGGCATTTACGAGATCATGACTGCCCAGTATACGTATCTCTATGGGCGCGCAGATGGCCTGGGCACCGCGTATACGCTTCTCAAATGGGACAACAGTATGGAACGCATGTATATTCAAAAAGCCGGCTACTGGCCCTATGAGGATCACGAAGATGACTCTCAGGATTACTACCAGCGGTGGGAAGAATATGAGAACACCTGGTATCAGAAGGAAGAACCGTCTCCGGGCGATTCTCTTAATTCCAAGGAGCTGATCAAGGCTGCCTCCGATCAAATCCGGGCAATTGACTTTCATGTAAGGCAGTATCCCATCGATACATCTCTGTTTGATTTAGAAATGGACAGAAAATACCGGGAAGCATTTTATCAGGCTGTAACCAACCGGAAACCGGTGCTTTGCCGGGCATACCGGTCACTGGATTATGAGGAAAACACGTATCAGTATATTTTGAGAAGTGACTCCTTAAGCGACCAGGAATTTTTAAGGCAGGAACTGAAACAGGATTCCGGCTATTATTATGTAGACTATGACGGCGATGGGCTGCCGGAGCTGATCATTCGGAATACGGGACTCTACGGTTTAAAATATGATCCGAAGCAGGATAACGTCTACCTGTTTCTTTCAACTTACAGCAGTTACAGCTATTTCATGGGCGCCGGGCAGATCTTCTGGCACAATCCGTGTCTTGCCAGCAAAGATATCTACAGCTACGAATCGGAAGACAGAAATGGAAATCGGATTTATGCCGGTTTTGAAACAGTCTACCATTGGGATGAAGACAGTTCGAGTGAGTCATATTACATATCGACAAACGATTATAGGGATGTAGAGGTGAGCAGGAATCTGTGGGAAGAGCTGATCAGCCTGTTGTTTGACGCCTATGAGGAAACTCCCGCACCAGAATCCTACGAGGAATTTTTTAAAGGGTGTTATTAAAACGTATTATCTTAGAAAAGGACTGAAAAGTCCATGAAAAAGAACGCCTCCAGGTTCTGTACCTGAAAGCGCTCTTTTTTCATGGACTTTTTTACAGGCTTCCATCCGTTCATGACCACGGTCCTCCAGATGGATTCTGTTTTCTATAATATACCGAAAAGACTATTTTTTCTTCTTCCTCGCCTTCCCCTTTCTGGCATTCTTCTCTTTCTCCGGCTGGATTTCGCGTTCGATGTCGTAGTCCTCTTCCTGATCCTCCACTCCCGCCTCCAGTTCCTTAATCTGCTCCAGGAGCTCATTTTTCCGCCCTTTTCCGCCGCGATGATTTTTTCCGCTGTTGTTGTCACAGATCAGGTCAGCCGACTCTTCTGCCTCTGCTGCAGGATTCTCCTCTTCGCCGCAGCTGCCGTCACTCTCGCAGGGTGCTTCATTCTCCCATGCTCCGTCATCTTCCCCATGTTCCTCATTCTCCCGGGCAATCAGGTTTTCCTCATGTATCTCCGCCTCCCGCTCCTTTGCCACTTCCTTCATTTTTTCCGTAGTAATGCTTCCGGAAAGGAACAGCGACATCTTTGCGCAGACCGGCCCCACCATCTCATAGAGGACGGAGGAGGACAGAATGATCGTCAAAAGCAGCTTTCCCATCTCCTCCGGAAGCAACCTTTGTCCCAGAAAGGCCAGACCAATGGCGACGCCTGCCTGCGGGATCAGCGCCAGGCCCATATAATTCCGTATCTCCCTGCTGGTTCCCGTAATCAGACAGCTGATATACGTTCCCAGATATTTTCCAATGATTCTCACAATGAAATAGGCCAGTCCCACAGCTCCCACCGTAGTAAGCGCCGTTAAATCCAGATTCATGCCTGACACGATGAAAAAGATGGACATTACCGGAGGTGTAAAGTTATTGATCTGACGGTACAGCTTCTTATCACTGGTAAGATTGATATACGCTGCGCCGAAGATCATACAGGACAGCAGCGGTGAAATATCGAGAGACGCGCAGATACCTGAAATCCCCAACAGCATGGCGATCGCCAGAATCAGCCTGTTATCCTTGCTTCTGGCCGGTATCAGCAGCCGGCTTAAGAAGTAACCGCAGAAAAATCCCAGCCCCAGAGCCAGAATATTATAAACCACCGGCATCAGGAGCGTGGACATGGTCACCTCTTCCTCACCCGTCCGTCCAGCGATCCCCGCCACAATACTGAATGCCAGAAGGCACACCACGTCATCCAGCGCCACGATCTGCAGCAGCGTATTGACAAACTCTCCCTTGGCCTTATACTGGTTGATCGTCATCATCGTACTGGCCGGCGCTGTAGCCGTTGCGATCGCTCCCAGAATCAGTGCAAAATTCCACTCCATACGAAAAACCCCCACACAGAACAGCGTTACCAGCACGCCGGCCAGCAGGGCCTCAAAGAGTGTAATAATGATAATCCGGCTTCCCGTCTTTAACAGTACTTCCTTCTTAAAAAACTTTCCAACTCCAAACGCGATAAACGCCAGTGCCAGATCGCTGACAAATCCCATGTGGCCGATGATATCCACGGGGATCAGGTTTAATCCGCACGGCCCGATCAAAATTCCGGCCATAATATAACCGCTTACCTTTGGCAGGTTCAGCGTATTGGTCAGCCTCGTCATAATAAATCCGGCAAACAGAATCACTGACAGAATCAGCAGCACTCTGGTGCCCTCACTTACCCCGGCTAAATATCCCTGCATTTTTTTGCCCCCTGTTCCCATTTATACTAAAAACTTCCCTTACTGCCGCAAACGGCAAAAAAAGAGCAGGGAAATAAAACGAATACTGTTCGCTTTTATTCCTTACTCTTTCTCTCAAAGGTTTTTTATTCTGTTCTTTTATTCAGAAACCGTATTCTTAATGGAACCGATCCCCTCGATCACGCATTCCACCACATCGCCTGCTTTTAAAAACTTCGGCGGCGTAAAGCCCATTCCGACTCCGGAAGGAGTTCCTGTAGATATGATGGTTCCTGCCTTCAGCGTCATTCCCATGGACAGCTCGCTCACAATATGATCGATATCAAAAATCATCTGTCCGGTATTACTCTCCTGCCGCACCTCACCGTTTACGAGAGAGCGGATCGGAAACTTCGGCGGGTATTCCACACTGTCCGCAGTTAAAATACACGGTCCCATCGGCGTAAATCCGTCCAGACTCTTTCCAAAGTACCACTGCTTATGGGCATTCTGCACATTGCGCGCGCTCACGTCGTTAATAATGGTATAGCCAAAGATGTGATCCTTTACCTGCTCCTTCGGAACCCGGTAAGCCTCTTTTCCGATGATCACGCCCAACTCCGCCTCATAATCGAGGCTGTCCACGATATCGCTGTGAGCGGAAATCTCTCCGTCCGGATCAACCGTCCTGTTTACCCTTTTGGAAAAATAAACTGCTTCCTTCCGTACTCCGTCAAACGCTTCCTTCTTAAATCTGGCGGACTCCTCCGCATGCTCCATATAGTTAAGCCCAAGACAAATGATATCCTGTTCCGGCGCTTCGATCGGAGCCAGAATCTTTACCTCGGAACGCATGGCCGCCCCTGTGACACCGTACGGCTCCAATCCGGATACGTGCTCCAGCAAATCCTTTTCCGACTGGCTGAATCCCTTTACTACCTCCATCATGCTCGTATATTCCATGCCGAATGCCCGAAGCGGGTATACCCACATCTCATCCCTGCTCATGACCCCGATATCTTTTCTTCTGTCAACTTCATATGTCAGTAACTTCAACGTACTTCCTCCCTTACATGAACCACGGTTTTCCCGTACACGGCGAAACCGCGTCCGCGGCGCAGCCGAAGACGGCCGGAAAATTTTTCCCAACTTCTTATACTTTAGCAATCCTTCTCCACAGAGTCAAGTAAGAATCCGAATTTTTGTCATTTCTGTGAAAATTGCCTGCACAAAAAGCCGTATGTTTCCGCACCGCGTTCCATATAAAGTTCCTTTCCGGCACTTTTTTGTCTCTCCGGTCAGCCTTTTTTTTCAACCCAGCTCCTGCAGATCTCCGGATAATTCGTAAAAATCCCGCTGCAGCCCCATTCATAAGTGTTCTCCAGGCTTTCCATGTCGTTGATCGTCCAGACATTCACCCCGATTCCATGGTCTCTGCAGTTTTTTACGGTATTTTCTGTAAGTCCCTTGATTCCCGGATGGTAAAAGTCATAACCGAAACGGCTGCAGTAGTATCCCGCATTTCCCAGGCCCGCATGCTCCAGCAGGGCTCCCCGGGGAATATCCGGCGCCAGCTCCTTCATCCGCTCCAGCGACAGGTGGTTAAAGGAAGAGAACATTACCCGGTCCTCCAAATGATACTTCCTTATGAGCTCCAGGGTCTTTTCCTCGATGTCCTCGTAATAATACACTCCCGTTTTGATCTCCACATTCGTCACAAATCCGTACTGGCCGGCCCATTCACAGTATTCCTCAAAAGAGGGAATGGGGCAGAAGCCATATCTGCCCCCCTTAATCGTACCCGCATCCAGTTTTCTTAACTCCTCAAAGGTATAATCCTTCACCAGGCCCGTTCCATCCGTCGTCCGGTCAACCGCTTCATCGTGGATCACCACCACGGTTCCATCCTTTGTCAGCTGTACATCCAGTTCCATCCCGTCACAGCCGGTTTCCGCCGCCTTCTGAAACGCGAGCATGGTATTTTCCGGATACCTTCCGCTGTAACCTCTGTGTGCGTATATTTTCATGTTGCTCCCCCGGTTTCTTATTTCATTGCTGCCTTCGAATATCCGGTCAGCATGTATTTCTGGAAAATGAAGAACAGGATGATGACAGGTACAACCGCCATCACCGCGCCGGCCATAATCTCATGGTTGTTCATGGATTCAGCGCCGGCAAAGGTATTCTTTAAGTAGGCAAGTCCGACTGTAAGCACGCGGCGTTTCTCGCCCTTGGCTATGATCTTCGGCCAGAAGTAAGCGTTCCAGCCATTGGTAAAGGTTACTAACGTCACCGTAAATAACGTGGAGCGGCACATGGGCGCCAGGATCTTCGTGATAATGCCCACGCGGCCCAGCCCGTCGATCCGCGCGGCCTCGATATAGCTGTCATCAATAGCCATAAAGGTCTGGCGCAGCATGAATATGTAATACGGCGACACCGCTTCCGGAAGAATCAGGCCTAAGAAGGTATCTGACATTCCCCAGTTTGCCATCATGATATAGATCGGAATAAACGTAACCTGAAGCGGAATCATCAGGGCGCCCAAAACGATGATAAAGCAGAAGTTCTGGCCTTTAAATCTGCCCTTGGAAAATCCATAGCCCGCAAAGATACCGGTTACAACCTGACCGATCAGGATCCCTGCCGTCATGACTGCCGTATTAAAATAATATCTGGCGAAATTGCCTTTTCTTAACACATTGATATAGTTCTCGAAGTGGAATTCCTTCGGCCATAAGGTCGGCACCGGAAGCAGGATCTCCTCCTGGGATTTCACGGAAGACACCAGCATCCAGTAGATCGGGAACACGATGATGATCAGGACGATAATCGCGAGAACCCACTGAACCGCCGTAATCGTCGCCTTTTTTCTTCTGGCGGAACGGTTAATATCCCGTCCGTCCTTCATTGTATGTTTCTCCATGTTGTTCCCCCCTATGAATCGTACGTCACATTGCCGTTAGATACCTTCATGGTAGCCACCGTCACCACCAGCAGAAGCAGGAAGAAGAAGATAGCCACTGTGGAAGCGCGGTCCATTCGGAAGTCTTCCATTGCATAACGGTAAATGTTATACACAAACACTTCGGTCGAACGGTACGGACCGCCCTGCGTTAAGATATCTACGGACTGGAACACCTTCATGGAAGAAAGGAAGGTGGTGACAAATAAAAACAGTGTGGTCGGCGACAGCATCGGTATCGTAATCTTAAAGAACCGCTGTACCGCGTTGGCTCCGTCTAAGGAGGCGGCTTCATAATAGTCCGTGGAGATACCCATCATGGCGGACAAATACACCATCATTCCATAACCCACGCACCGCCACCCGGTCAGCATCAGGACCGAGATCAAAGCGGTGTGGCGGTTTCCCAGCCAGTCTACCTTACTGATTCCAACCAGAGACAGGAGGTAATTTAAAATACCGCCGTCCGTATTTAAAATCCACAGGAACACAACGGCCGCTGAGGACATAGCCACATATTTCGGCATGAAAACAATGGCTCTCATGGCGGAGAATCCCTTCGTCATCCGGTTAAAGATCAGGGCAAAGATCATACCCCCTACCAGCGTGATGAAGATTTCGCCGGCCGAATAGAGAATCGTTACCTTTAAGGAGTTCCAGAGATATTTGGTACCGGAGCCTCCAAACAGCCACTTCCAGTTTTTAAATCCCACATAGTGCCACGTATCATTTAACATGTTCCAGTCCGTAAAACTGATCCGGAACAGCTCCGCGATCGGATAATAAGTAAATACCGCCAGGAATATCAGCACCGGAAGCACACAGGCAAAATCCTTCATCGCGGATACTTTTCTTGGATTCATACGTTTTTTCTCTTTCATATGTTACCCCCGCCTTACTGCATCAGGAATCTCCCAACACGTCATCAATTTCTTCGGCCATCTTTTCCATGGATTTCTGCGTGTCTCCGCCTTCCAGCATGAGCTGTGCCATGTCGTTCTTCCAGATGTTGGCCATCTGAGACCATGCCTTATGCTGAATTCTCGGCTGAATTAAGTCCAGATTATCGAAAATACACTGGAACGCCGGTTTCTCTTCCAGGAATGCCTTTCCTTCATCGGTTGTGAGCACGGACTTTCTGGTCGGAATATATCCGGTTCCTCTTGCCCATGTTAAGTTTACTTCCTTGCTGCATAAGTACTGCATAAACTGCCATGCCGCATTCTTCGTAGCCTGATCGTTCTTGGATGGGATTAACAGCACGCAGCCGCCGATCTCCTGGTTCTTTGTCTCGCCGCCCGGAAGCCATGCCATACCAATCTCAAAATTACATTGGCTCAAATAGTTCGTATACAGGGAGCTTGTATGTACAACGGAAAATGCCTCGCCGTCGATAAAGTGCTGACGCATGATGGAGGACGCGTCATCCGCGGTTCCTGTCCAGTATGTATATCCTTTATCGCACCACTCTTTAATCTTGGCCGCGATCTCCACTGCCTTCTCATCGCCTAGGTCTGTGGTTACCTGGTCATCATTGATGATCTTTACGCCCTGATTTAAGTAGAAGGTCTCATAATACCACTGATCCCAGCCCGGCATAATGGTTCCGTATACGGCAGTCGTTCCGTCGGCGTTGATCTTGGAAGTCTTCTCAAGGAATGCATCCATATCTTCCCACTTCTCAGGAATCTCGACTCCCAGTTCGTCCGCCATATCCTTGTTGTAATAGACGATCTGTGTGGAAATCAGGAAGGGAAGGGATACCTGCTTGCCGTTATAGCTGGAAGCTGAGATCATACCGTCTCCAAAGTCCTTTAAGTCATAGCCGCTGGCCTGAATGTATGGCGTCAAATCTTCTGTCAGGCCGCCCGCACCGTATTCTGCGACGTAGGGAGTATTGGCAACCGTAATTGCCGGAAGATCTGTTCCTGCCGCATGAGCCGCTACCAGAGCCTCATTTAATTTCTTGTAGCTTCCGATATACTCGGCTTCCACCGTAATCATATCCTGTGACTTGTTGAAATCGTCTACCACCTTCTGCACAGTCTCTGAATACTGTTCCTCCAGCGCGTGCCACCACTTGATGGTAATAGGTTCCGTCACTTCATACAGAGACGGGTCCACCTCCGCCACAGTCTGTGCTTCTGTCTGCGCGCCGCCGCCCGCCTTGCCTGTGGAACCTCCGCCGCTGCATCCGCTCAGCGTTCCTGCCATCATTGCAGCCACCATTAATAATGCAATACCCCTTTTCTTCATGTCTTTACGACTCCCTTCCGCTGCTCTCTGAGACCTCTCCGCCCGAAGGTTACGACTCCTCCCGGCGGAAAAAACTGCAATAAAAAAGAGATTGTGCATGCGCCGAAAGCATATTGCTCATATGCATCCTACACTTGCTCCGATCTCAGTCTCTCTCAAGCAACCCATATTCTCTTCTGATAGGACTATGGTATCACAGATTATTCCATTATGCAAGCTATTATTTATCTATTTTGTATAATTTTTTTATTTTTTCTTTTCTCTTTTTATTTCCTTTTCATAAAAATTGACTTTTTTTTAACAATTATTACCAGTTACTCTTCCTCATCTTTCATGTATTTATAAAAAATAGAACGATAGAAAAAGGAAGCCACATAACTTCCCAGTGCGAACCAAAACATAAAAAGCATGGGGAAGAAATACGTAATAACTGCTGTAATTCCATATATTACAAGGATTGTTATGGAAACGTGAAGATTTCCGACAGACATGACAAAGGAATCCCTTATCACTTTCAAGGTACCGACATGAAAGAAAGCAAGAAGCGGAAAGAGATAAATTATTGTTAATAAATAGACAAAAATTGCGCCTGTCAGCAGGAAAAACGCGATGAAACGAATCGCCCCCAGCGGAGCCAGAAACTGACAGCACCACAGATCAAACACCAAAAACGCGCCTGCCAGGACTGCACCGATCCAGAGAATGGTGGCCTGGACGAAATTCTTCTTAAACCCTTCCCGGAAGGTCTTCCAGACGTATCCCTCCTCGTCTGCCGTCAGCCGGAGCGTATACTGAAACAGAGCGGTAGTCGCCGCCCCCACGGTCACTGCCGGGATGCTGAAAAGGAACCAGAAGAAGCTGAGAACACAGATATCCGTTACCCTTTCCATAAATGCCCAGAACCGGTTCTCCGGATTAAAAAATCTGTTGATATTCCATCTCATACGTCTTCTGATTCCTTTCTTACATAAAGTCTGTTAAGCCAGCTCTACATTCTTCGTCGCTACAATGGAGACACCCGTACCCGCGCAGTCCGGTATTACCACATCTCCGATCTTCACCGGAGCCGGTATCGTCACTTTGCGTATCTCATCCATGCATTCGAAGATCTTGCCCTTCGGTATATCGTGCTCCGTCTTTACAGAAACCATCTCGATGGTTCCTCCAGACACATGAACGGAAGATGTAACAATTCTGGTAGGGCTTAACACTTCCTTCTTCGCGTAATCGGCACCTCTCGCACAGGTATTGCCGGAGACCTCCACTTCACCGCCTTCCAGACGGACCGTCAGGGGACAGCCAAGCGGACAGCCGATACAGATTAACTCTCTAACCTCCATTTTACTCCACCTCCGTACAAATCACAATATTTTTTAAGTCGGGGCAGCTGGAAAAGCTTTCTTTCTTTAACACGACCTGCTCCATCTCACCCGGTGCAAGGACTTTTTTCTTCTTTTTAGACACACGCACGCCGTCGTAATAGACGCTGATGAAGCGGTCCTTATAGACGTCGGCCACACGGAATCTCACTGTCACCTTATCCTTCATATGATCGATATCGATTGCCTGGGGGACCGTATAACGGACGCCGTTCTCCGCCTTTAAAGCGACGATGCGGCCTGCCTCTTTTTCGCTTTCCGCCCCCACGTATGCAGCGGCATTGGCGCCGGCCAGCGTGGCCTCCTCGGAAACGTAATCTACCAGGTCATGGACGTGGAGAACATTGCCGCAGGCAAACACTCCGCTGGTATCGGTCTCCAGCTGATCGTTGACATTCGGTCCCTGGGTTACACGGTTCATGGATGCTCCGATCCCCTTTGTCAGTTCGTTCTCCGGAATCAGACCTACGGAAAGAAGGAGGGTATCACAGCTGTAATGTTCCTCTGTCCCCGGAATCGGTTTCCGGTTTTCGTCTACCCTGGCCAGAGTAATTCCGGTAACCCGTTCTTTTCCCTGAATATCGATCACGGTATGGCTGAGCTTCAGCGGTATGCCGTAGTCGTCGAGACACTGGACAATATTTCTCTTCAATCCGCCGGAATAAGGCATCAGCTCGGCAACGACCTTCACCTTTGCGCCTTCCAGCGTCATTCTTCTCGCCATGATAAGTCCGATGTCGCCGGAACCCAGGATCACGACCTCACGGCCCACGCTGAAGCCCTCGATGTTCATAAGGCGCTGCGCCGTACCTGCCGAATAGATTCCGGCCGGACGGTAACCCGGAATATTTAAGGCGCCGCGGGGACGTTCCCGGCAGCCCATGGCCAGAATGATGGCCTTTGCCCTGATTACCTGTAATCCGTCCTCCCGGTTGATGACGGTGATCTCTTTCTCCTGATTGATATCAATGACCATGGTATTTAATTTATAGGGAATCTTTTCCTCTTCCACCATGTCTATATAGCGTGCTGCGTATTCCGGGCCTGTCAGCTCTTCCTTGAACGTATGAAGTCCGAATCCGTTGTGGATACACTGATTTAAGATGCCGCCAAGGCAGCTGTCTCTTTCCAGAATCAGGATATCTTCCGCTCCTGCCCGTTTTGCAGCCACCGCTGCCGCCAGCCCGGCAGGGCCGCCTCCGATGATTACGATATCATGTTGTGTCATATCATTCTCCCCCTTATTTCTGACCGGTCAGCATATTGGATCCGGGCGCATTTTTGCAGACTTCTTCCATTGTGATTCCAAGTTCCCGGGACAGGATCTCCATGGTCCTCGGCGTGCAGAAGCCAGCCTGGCATCTTCCCATGCCCTGTCTGACCCTGCGCTTCACCCCATCCAGAGACACGGCTCCCAATGTTCTTCTGATGGAATCGATAATCTCACCTTCGCTGACGCCTTCACAGCGGCAGATAATCGTGCCGTACTCCGGTCTCTGCCGGATCAGCTCGGCCCTCTCTTCCACACTCATCTTCTCCGGCCGGACAATCCCCCGGCGTTCCCGCTTCCAGTCCTTCTTCTGAGCTGCTCCCGCCTTTCCGGCTACAAGCTCTGCCAAATAGACGCCGATGGCCGGCGCGCTGGTAAGACCTGGGGACTCGATGCCTGCCGCATCGAAAAATCCCGGTGCATCCTCCGCCTCTCCGATGATAAAATCATCGCCGTCCTCATGGGCCCGGAGACCGGAAAACGATGTGATGACCTGACGGAACGGAACATTTTTCACGCCGATGGAAGACTTCTCTGTGACAAATGCCAGTTCCTCAGCCGTCGTGGCATTGCCTTCCTTATCCTCAATATCCACGGCTGTCGGCCCGGTCAGCAAATTTCCGTGAACGGTCGGCGTCACCAGAACGCCCTTTCCCAGCTTTCCCGGGAGCTGGAAAATGGTATGGCTTACATGGCCGCCTGCCTCCTTATCCAGCAGGCAGTAATCGCCTTTCCGCGGGGTGATATGTATTTTACTGCTGCTGACCATGTTGTGGAAGCGGTCCGCGTAAACGCCTGCGGCATTGATAATATATTTCGCTGTTATGGCTCCCTTTCCTGTCTCCAGAATGTAGCCTTCTCCGTCTTTTTTAATCTCATTTACTTCAGTCAGGAACTTAAATTCCACTCCGTTGTCCACCGCATTTTCCGCCAGAGCGATGGTAAGGCCAAAGGGGCAGACAATTCCGCCGGTCGGCGCGTGGAGGGCTGCCACCACGGTATCCGTTACGTTCGGCTCCATCTTCCTGACTTCATCTCCGGAGATTATCTCCAGCCCCTGGACCCCATTGCGCTTCCCTTTTTCCAGGAGTTCTTCCAGCGCCGGAAGATCGTCCTCAGAAAAGCAGAGAACGAGAGAACCGTTTCTCACATAATCAAAATCCAGTTCCTTCGAGAGCGGCTCCATCATCTGGCTTCCCTGTACATTGAATTTCGCCTTTAAGGAGCCTGGTGTGGCATCATGCCCGGCATGGGCGATGGCGCTGTTGGCTTTCGATGTTCCCGAGCACACATCCTCTTCCTTTTCCAGTACACAGACCGACAGCTCATAGCGGGACAGTTCCCTGGCTACCGCACATCCGGTTACCCCGCCGCCAATAATGACCGCATCGTAATTCAAACTTTCCATTTTCATTCCTCCTGATTGATCCTCTCGTTCCTGTGAAACGAAGCGTTTTGGGGAATAAGAGCGCTTTCCTTCTACGCAAAAAGAGTAAGGGAAACAAACGGATTACCTCCGTCTATCTACCTTACTCTGTCGTCTCAAGGTTTCATATTTAGTTTCATGCTATCACACACAGTGACCGGTGTCAAGTATAAATATTCTGAGTTTCACCGAACGCGTTTACTCTTCCTCTGCCCAGCACAGGGCACACTTCACCGCCCGCTTCCATCCCTTTACGAGCCGGCTGCGCTGATCCTCTTCCATACTGCTCTCAAAGGCCCTGGACACCTTCCAGTTCTTTCGGATCTCTTCCTTGTCCTTCCAGTAGCCCACGGCCAGTCCCGCCAGATAGGCGGCTCCCAGCGCGGTGGTCTCGATACAGTCGGGTCGGATAATGGCAGTATTCAAAAGATCTGCCTGGAACTGCATCAGGAAGTTATTGGCACAGGCGCCGCCGTCTACCCGAAGCTGCCTTAAGCAGATTCCGGAATCCTGCTGCATGGCCTCGATTAAGTCATACACCTGATACGCCATGGATTCCACGGTGGCACGGATAAACTGTTCCTTGCTGGTACCGCGGGTCACCCCTACAATAGTTCCTCTGGCATACTGATCCCAGTAAGGCGCCCCCAGACCTGCAAAGGCAGGAACCACATAGACGCCGCCCGTATCCGGTACCGCGGCGCAGTACTCCTCCGTCTGCGGCGCGCTTCTCACCATTCGCATCTCGTCTCTCAGCCACTGAACCGCAGCTCCAGCCACGAAGACACTGCCCTCCAGCGCGTAACGCACCTCATTTCCCTCACTGGCCGCTATGGTCGTCAGCAGTCCATTCCGGGAGAGAACCGCTTTTTCCCCTGTATTCATGAGCAGGAAACAGCCGGTTCCATATGTATTCTTCACTTCGCCCTCGTCGAAGCAGCACTGGCCGAACAGCGCCGCCTGCTGATCCCCTGCCGCACCGGCAATCGGAATCTTTCCGCCCATCACGTCGGAGGACGTGTAGCCATAAACACAGCTGGAGGGCTTTACATCCGGAAGCATGCACTTCGGAATTCCGAAATACTCCAGAATCTCATCGTCCCAGCACCTTCTGTGGATGTCAAACAGCATGGTTCTCGATGCATTCGTATAGTCGGTCACATGAATGCAGCCCTTGGTCAGATTCCAGATCAGCCACGTATCCACGGTTCCAAACAGCAGTTCTCCACGCTCCGCCCGTTCCCTGGCGCCTTCCACATGATTTAAAATCCATTCGATCTTGCTTCCCGAAAAATAGGCATCCGGAATGAGGCCGGTCTTTTCCCGAATCCGGTCCGCAAGCTCCTCTTTTTTCAGTTCCTCGATCCGGTCCGCCGTCCTGCGGCACTGCCATACGATAGCGTTGTAAACCGGTTCTCCGGTCTCCTTATCCCATACGATGGTAGTCTCACGCTGATTGGTGATGCCGATGGCGGCGATGTCGCTGTAATGCGCTCCTATTTTTCCCATCGCCTCCATGGTTACGGACAGCTGGGAAGACCAGATCTCCATCGGATTGTGCTCCACCCAGCCCGGCTGCGGAAAAATCTGTGTAAACTCCTTCTGTGCCACGCTGCAGATCGTTCCCTGTTCATCAAACAGGATACATCTGGAGCTTGTCGTTCCCTGGTCCAATGCAATGACATACTTCCCCATGTTTCTTCTCCCTCCTGGTAACTCGCCCCGCACACTCTGCGCACAGGTTGCTGTAATAATAAACGGCAGCCGACACGGCCGTTTCTGAGATGACCGCCTGGTCCCCTTGAAAACGGGAAGCCATATCCCCGCGGCGTTTCCCGTTCCGGCAGCATAGCCCTGATAAGCACAGCAGCCCTGATAAACAAGGAAAGAGCGGGCAAAACAACGGGGTTTACGGCCCCGTGTGTTTAACCTGCTCTGTCATCTCTAAGGTTTCTATATAAACTAAGATTATAGTACCACCGGGTCCTGGCTTATGTCAAGAAATTTCGTCAATCCGTCACGGGAAAGTCCCTAATCCTGGTTCAGCGGAAAGTGGCACGCCACACCATGGCCGTCCCCCATATCCCTTAATGCCGGTACCTCTTCCCGGCACCGGTCTGTCGCGTAGGGACAGCGGGTATGGAACTTACAGCCGGACGGAGGATTATAGGCACTGGGAACATCTCCCTCCAGGATGATGCGGTTGCGCTTTCTGTTGGCATCCGGGATGGGGATGGCGGAGAGCAGCGCCCTGGTATAAGGATGGAGCGGCGCTCCGTATAAATCCTGCTTGTCGGCGATCTCAACCACACTTCCCAGATACATAACCGCCACACGGTCGCTGACGTGGCGAACCACGCTCAAATCGTGGGATATGAATAAATAGGTGAGGTTCCTCTTCTGCTGCATCTTTTTCATCAGATTCAGTACCTGTGCCCGCACAGACACGTCGAGAGCCGATACCGCCTCGTCGCAGACCACAAACTCCGGATTCAGGATCAGAGCCCTGGCTATGCCGATTCTCTGGCGCTGGCCTCCCGAGAATTCATGGGGAAAGCGGTTTAAGTACTGTTTGTCCAGACCTACGTCATTTAAGATGGAGATCACCATCTCCTTGCGTTCCGCGGCGCTTCCGATTCCGTAGACCTCGAGAGGCGCGCTGACCAGATCATACACCGTCATTCGCGGATTGAGCGAGCTGTAGGGATCCTGGAAGATGATCTGCATCCGCTTGCGCATCTCCCACATCTGCTTCTTGTCATATGCGGCAATATCTTCGCCGTTATAGATTACCTGACCGGAGGTCATGGGAATCAGCTTTAAGATGGTTCTGCCCAGAGTGGATTTCCCGCAGCCGGATTCGCCAACCAGTCCCAGAGTCTCCCCCTTATGGATCGTCAGGTTAATATCATCAACCGCCTTGACCACTGCAGGATTTAAGTTGAACAGACCCTTTTTCCCGCTAAAATATTTTCTCAAATCTTTCGTTTCCAGTAATACCTGATTCTCACTTCTCATAGTTATCACCCTCGTATCTAAAGCAGCTCACCTTCGCACCGCCTGCCTCATAGATTCCCGGCTGTTCTTTCTTACACCGTTCATCCGCATAAGGGCATCTGGGGCTGAAACGGCATCCGGCCGGCATCTGCCCGGGTCCGGGCACCGTTCCCTCTATGGTGTTCAGTTCCTCCACATCCTCTTCCAAAGGCGGTATGGAGCTTAAGAGCCCCTTTGTATACGGATGCTTGGGGGTATTAAAGATCTCTTTTACCGATCCGTATTCCACAACTTTGCCCGCGTAAAGTACCAGGATGTTATCCGCGGTCTCGGCCACCACGCCCATGTCATGGGTGATGAGAATAACCGCCGTATCCATCTTCTGCCTTAAATCCAGCATGAGCTCCAGAATCTGAGCCTGAATCGTCACATCCAGCGCCGTAGTCGGCTCATCTGCGATCAGAAGCTTGGGTGCGCAGGAAACGGCCATGGCGATCATGACCCTCTGGCGCATACCGCCGGATAACTGGTGGGGATACTCTTTCAGCCGCTTTTCCGGCGCCGAGATTCCTACTTTTTTCAGAACCTCGACCGCCTCCTTCCTGGCGTCCTTCTTGTTGAAGCCCTGATGAATCACCAGAGGCTCGATCAGCTGGTCGCCGATGGTCAGAGTGGGATTGAGCGCCGTCATCGGGTCCTGGAAAATCATGGCGATCTCATTGCCCCGGATCTTACACATCTCGTCTTCAGACAGGGAGAGTAACTCTCTGCCTTCCAGCTTAACACTTCCCTGGGATATCCGGGCGTTGGTTCCTAAAAGCCGCAGGATGGACAAGCTGGTTACGCTCTTACCGCAGCCCGATTCTCCCACGATTCCCAGTATCTCGCCTTTTCCAACCGAAAAGCTGATGCCGTCAACCGCTGTATTAATTCCTTTTTTTGTATTAAACTGGACTGATAAACCGTCCACCGTAAGCAATGAATCCATAAATTTTCCCTCTTAACTTTTATTCTTAAGTTCCTTACTGTACATCCCAGTTCCAGGTTGACCAGTTCAGGGAATCGAAATTCTCTGCATCGATGCCTGTCACTCTCTTATTATGAACCGTTAATGTATTCTTTGTATACAGGTAAGCCATGGCAGAACGCTCCTTCACCATCACCTGATACTCATCAAAATATGGTTTTCTGGCGTCGAAGGTCAGCTCTGCATTGCCCTTGTCGATTAAGTCTGTCATCTCAGTATCTCTCAACTGGCAGAAGTTAACGGAGCTGTCCGGATGGATCATCTCACGGCTCTCGCTCGGGTCCAAGGTACCGCCGGAACCGATGGTTCCCATATCGTGCTTGCCGTCTAACATGTTGCTCATAAGGGTCGGGAAGTCTACCTGTTCAATCTGAACCTTAACGCCCACCTTCTGTAAATCCTGTACGATCAGGGCCGCTGTACGCTCGGTAATGCTGTTGCCTGCCGCAATATAGAAGGTCAGCGTCTGATCAAACGGGAAGTTGGCTTCCTCCAGCATGGTCTTCGCCTTGTCAGGATCGTACCATACCGTTACATCTTTGTTATAATACGGGCTCATCGGCGCAATCGGAGTTATGATCTGCTGGCCCTGGCCCTGTAACAGAGCGTCTACGAGAACCTGACGGTTAATGGCCATGCTCAGAGCCTGGCGCACTTCCTGTGTCAGATACGGCTTCTGGGTGTTGAAGATCAGTGTGGTATAGGAAGTGGTCGGAATCGACTCTGCAACCAGGTTTTCCTGCTCATTTGCCAGATCCCAGTCATCGATTAAGATGGAACCGTAGCCGATTAAATCCAAATCTCCATTGATCAGGCCTGCCAGCATGGAGGCAGAATCTGTCACACGGATGACGAGACGGTCGATCTTTGGCGCGCCTAAGTGGTAGTTGGGATTCTTTACAAATTCCATTCTCTCACCGTTGATCTCGCTGTCGTAAATAAATGGACCGGAGCCTACAGGCTTTGCCCATAAGTCAGGGGAATTGATCTCCTGTGCCGTCTTGCCTTCAAAAATATGCTTCGGAATAATGAAGACGGTATCAATGTCCTGGAGGAATGTATCCACGAACATGGAGCTCTTTAAATTGAAGGTTACCTCGTGATCACCGTTCGCGGTTACTTCGATGGAATCCTCGGAAAGCTCTGCACCGGAATCATCAACACCGGCAATGTACTGCAGATGGTAACGGCTCTTGGCATCCACGCTGGGATCCGAGTACATCTGGTAGCTGAAAACTACATCTGCCGCTGTGACAGGTTCTCCGTCGGACCACACGGCATTGTCATATAATTCAAAGGTTACTGCGTTGGAATCATCGTTTACTGTCCAGGATTTGGCCAGACGTCCCTCGTACGTTCCGTCTGCCTTAGACTGTGTCAGACGGTCATAGATCTGGTCACAGATCATGCGGGTATAATTGCTGGTTGTGTTCATCGGCATCATGGTGTCCCATGCGGTACTGACCGCCGCCGTAATCACCTTCTCGCCTGCTGCCGCGCCGGCTGATCCCTGCGCCGCAGTCGTCTCTCCCGCTGCCTGGGCAGTAGTGCCTGCATCTCCGGCCGCAGTCGTTGTGCTGCCTGCGTCTTTTCCGCCGCAGGCACTCAGTCCCAATACCATGGCTCCTGCCATGACAATGGCTGTCAATCTTGTCATCTTACTCTTACTTTTTCTCATAGAGTCCTCCTTTTTGTGTAGATCTTACTACGTTTGTTTTGCTTTTTAAATCTTAATCTTCGGATCCAGAGCATCGCGGATTCCGTCCCCCAGGAAGTTGATGCTGAGCACCGTAATGAGCAGGGCAATTCCCGGCGGCATCCAGATCCAGAGCCGTTTGGAAAGAACCGTGATCGACTGGGCGTCATAAAGCATGTTGCCCCAGCTGGCCCCCGGCGGCTGTACGCCCATTCCCAGGAAGCTTAACGATGATTCCATCAGGATTGCACTGGCCATCTGAAAGGTGATGGCAATCAAAATCGGGGCGAAGGAGTTGGGCAGAATATACCTGGTGATGATCTTATAATTAGAAGTACCGATCGCCCTTGCAGACTCCACATATTCCTTTTCCGAGACAGAAAGCACATTGGCATAAATCAGTCTGGCGAACTGAGTCCAGCCCAGCACACCGATTACAATGGTAACGGACCAGATGGACGGCCCGATTACCGCCACCAGAACCAGGATTAATACGATGGAAGGGAAGGACATGAAGATATCCGCCACACGCATGATCGCAATCTCCGCCTTGCCCCGGAAATATCCTGCAATCAGTCCCAGGGGAACACCGATGGCGCAGCTGATGATGGTGGACAGCAGACCTACCAGAAGGGAAGTCCTGCCTCCGTAAACCAGTCTGGCAAATATATCGCGTCCGATGGCATCCGTGCCGAGTATATGGAGACTGCTCGGCGCCGCGGAAAATGCCGTATAGTCCGAATCATAAGGATTCAAATGCATGATAAACGGCAGCACTGCCACAAGTATGATCTCCAGCGTGATGATAAAGAGCCCAACCATGGCCATCTTATGCTCTGTCAGTTTGCTAAGTACCTCGGAAAGGTAGCTTTCATTCTCTCTTTTTTTCATTCGTCTACCCTCCTATTTGTAGCTGATTCGCGGATCCAGAAGTCCGTAGGCCACATCAGTTAAGATATTGGCAACCAGAACCGCCGCCGCAATCATGACCGTAATTCCCATAATAACCGGATAATCACGTCCGTTAATCGCAGTCACCATCAAAGATCCGACTCCCGGCCAGCCAAATACCTGTTCCGTAATAACAGCGCCGCCGACCAGAGACGGGATGGACATGCCTACCACGGTGATTACCGGAATCAGTGCATTTTTCAATCCGTGCTTATAGATGACGCCCCATTTCTTCAGTCCTTTGGAGCGGGCCGTCCGAATGTAATCCTCCTGCATAACCTCCAGCATACTGCTGCGCATATGGCGGACCCAGCCGCCGATCTGCTGGAAGGACAGTACGAGGCACGGCATGATCATGTGGCGCATCAGCGCTGCTCCCGATTTCACTCCCGCCGAATCATACATTCCCCCCGACGGAAGAATCTTAAACACAATGGCAAACAGGTAGATAAAGACCAGACCCACAAAGAAGTTGGGGGTTGCCATCATTAAGAGTGAAATACCGCCAGAAACGTAATCTCTCTTTGAGTTTGGCTTCGACGCCGCATAAATCCCCAGAGGAATCGCTACGATAAGAGACAGCAGAATCGATGCTCCTGCCAGACATGCCGTAGCCGGAAGACGCTCACCGATCATGGCCGCCACCGGTCTCTGGGTACTGTAGGAGAACCCCAGATCCCCATGGAGCAGCAGATTCAGCCAGCTGAAATACTGGATTATCACAGGCTTGTCAAGCCCGAGGGCAACCCGCTTTCGTTCCAGTTCCGCAGGAGATATCCTGGGATCCGCAAGAAGTGCATCCAGAGGTGAACCGGGAGCCAGATTCAGAATAAAAAAGGCCAGCACTGTAATTCCCAAAAAGGTAGGTATGGCAATCAGAAGCCGCTTTGCTATGTATTTCCACTTCATCTTCTCTTGTCCTTTCGTAATCCTGTCACGGAATCTTCATTTTACCGGAGCCGCCGCATATTCCGGCTCTTTTTCTCCCCGGGCCGCCCGTCTCTGAAGGCTGAATAACCACGTTACAGAATAAAACTTTAATGGTATTATCGTATCGCATTTTACGTTTTTTCACAAGTAGTTTCTTAAATTTACAGATATCTCCATGACAGTTCAGCAGCCGGAAGCAGAGGCCATACGGTTACATGGCTCCGGAAAAAGGGAACGTCCCAAAGGTTGCCTCCGGAACGCCCCTGATTTGCAGATATTTTATGATTTTCCACGGTTCTACCGCATACTCTCTCTCACCGTCTTAAACGCCTGAATCACCAGCGTCGGCACCACCGCGAAGATCACGATGGTAAGCAGCTGTCTCACCGATAAATCGGCCACGGAGAAGAGCGTCTGAAGCCCCGGCACAAACAGAACTCCGGCCAGAAGCACCACCCCCGCCTCAAACGCCATAATACTGTATAAATTGCTCATCAGTCCAATCTTAAAGACAGAGTGGCTGCTCCGGCAGTTAAAGCCGTGGAACAGCCTCGCCAGCGTCAGGGTGGAAAACGCCATGGTACTGGCCGCAGCTTCGCTTCCCGTGGCCAGCCCCGTATGATAGGCGGTCATCGTACAGACCGCTATCAGCGCCCCCTGGAGAAGAATCTGGAGGATGAACCGCTTCGTCAAAATTCCTTCCTTCGGGTTTCTGGGTTTTTTCGTCAGCAGGCCCGGCTCCGCCTTCTCCATTCCGATGGCGATGGCCGGAAGGGAGTCTGTCACCAGGTTGATAAACAGCAGATGCACCGGCGCAAACGGAGTTGGCAGTGCCATTAAAGATGTATACAGTACGCTTAAAATACCAGCCATATTGCCGGACAGCAGAAACTTGATTGCATTCCGGATGTTGCGGTACACATTCCTGCCGTTGGCTACCGCCTTGATGATCGTGGCAAAGTTGTCATCCGTCAGGATCATGGAAGCAGCATCTTTAGAGACTTCCGTTCCCATTTTCCCCATGGCAACGCCGATATCCGCCTTCTTCAGCGCAGGCGCATCATTGACGCCATCGCCTGTCATGGCTACAATATGGCCTTTTTTCTGCCATGCGCTGACAATCCGGATCTTATGCTCCGGCGAAACCCGTGCGTAAACGCTGATCCGGTCCAGATTCCGGTCCAGCTCCTCATCCGCCATATCATCCAGTTCCGGACCGCTCACTGCAATTCCGCCTTCATTCAGAATTCCAATCTTTTCCGCAATGGCTGCGGCTGTGATCTTATGATCCCCCGTAATCATGACCGGTCTGATACCGGCCCTTCTGGCATTTAAGACCGCATTCTTTGACTCCGGTCTCGGCGGATCCATCATGGCTGTCATTCCTAAAAATATGTACCCGGATTCCGACTTCTCCGTCAGGATCTCCTTCTCCCCCATTTTCCGGTATACAAAGGTGAGCACGCGCAGCCCCTGCCGCGAGAAGCCGAGGTTTTGCTCATTGATCCGCTGACGGTCATTTTCCCGCATCGGGCGGACCCCTTCGCCTGTCAGAATTGATTCGCAGCGGGGAAGCAGAATATCCAATGCCCCTTTGGTAAACATAATCCGCACGCCGTCGACACGGTGCACGGTCGTCATCAGCTTCCGGTCCGAATCAAACGGAAGTTCTCCGATCCTGGGCATGGAATGCCGCAGTTCACTTTCTGAAATTCCAAGCTTCCGCCCCATAACGACAAGAGCGGCTTCGGTGGGATCTCCCAGTATTTTTCCATCTGTACACGAGGCGTCATTTGTCAGGACGGCGTCATAGAGCAGATACCGCTGAACCAGATTCTCAAGATTTAAATTCTCCGGCGGATAGAGACGGTTGTTTACATAAACCTCCTCCACCGTCATTCGGTTCTGTGTCAGGGTCCCCGTCTTGTCGGAACAGATCACAGATACGCAGCCCAGGCTTTCCACGGCCTTTAAGTCTTTGATAATGGCGTGTTCCCTGGCCATCTTCTGTGTTCCCATGGCCTGCACGATGGTGACAATGGAACTGAGCGCCTCAGGGATTGCCGCGACCGCCAGGGCCACTGCAAACATCAGGGAGTCCAGAACCGGCATCCGGCGGTAAATGCTGAGTCCGAACACAAGCGCGCAGATGATCAGTATTCCCGCTGCCAGATGGCTTCCGAACTGGTCCAGACTGATCTGCAGCGGCGTTTTCTTTTCTCCCGTGCTGTTCATCAGAGCGGCGATCCTTCCGATCTCAGTGTTCATTCCGGTTCCGGTAACCAGGACCGTGCCGCGGCCGGCCGCCACCAGAGAGCCGGAAAATACCATGTTATGCTGTTCCGCCAGAGGAACCTTTTCCGCCCTTATTTTCCCCGTCTTTTTTTCCACATTAATAGACTCTCCGGTCAGGGAGCTCTCGTTCACCAGCAGGGAATGCGTCTCCAGCAGGCGGCCGTCTGCCGCCACCATGTCCCCCGCCTCCAGAAGCAGAATATCTCCCGGGACCACGTCGGAAGACAGGATTTCCTGCCTCCGGCCGTCGCGAAGGACCCCCGCCATCGGTGCGGAGAGGGATTTTAAGCTGTCTAAGGACTTTTCCGCTTTCTGGTGTTCCACGGTGCCCAGAACCGCATTTAAAAGGAGCACCGCGAAGATGACCGCGGTGCTCTCCACATCTCCCGATATCATGGAGATGACTGCCGCTATGATTAAAATGATGACCAGAAGATCTTTAAACTGATCCAGAAATACCTGAAGGGCACTCCGTTTTTCCCCCGCACGAAGGGCATTGGGCCCGAACTCCTCCTTCCGCACTGCCGCTTCCCGGGAAGAAAGCCCGGATCTCGCCGCCTCTAAGCGCCCCAGTGCTTCTTCTTCTGATAAATGAAACCATTCTTCCATGCTGACGCTCCTTCCCCATCTCTCCTACTATGGTATGAGTCAAAAATTGCTTTTCATGCATGAAATTTCATAAAAGCGGACAGCTGCCCTTCCATTTCCCTATTCCATCCGTTATACTGGTACCGATAAGTGTTTATGAACTGCTGAAAGGAGACGTTTTATGGATAAAATAACGAGCTTTACCATCAATCATTTAAAACTTCTGCCGGGCATCTATGTTTCGAGAAAAGATACCGCGGGCGGCCATACCGTGACGACCTTTGATTTACGCATGACCCGGCCGAATTATGAGCCGGTTATCAATACCGCTGAAATTCACACCATAGAGCATTTGGGAGCGACATTTTTAAGGAATCACAGGGATTACGGCTCCCGGGTCCTCTATTTCGGCCCCATGGGCTGCCGCACCGGTTTCTACCTGCTCCTGTCCGGGGATTACGAGTCGAAAGACATCGTCCCGCTCATAACAGAGCTTTTTGAGTTTATCCGTGACTTTGAAGGCGAGGTTCCGGGAGCCGCCGCCAGAGACTGCGGAAACTACCTCGATATGAATCTGGGGATGGCGAAGTATATCGCGGCAAACTATCTGGATCATGTTTTGTATGACATCGATGAGGAACATCTGGTGTATCCGGAGGACTAAAAATGAGTAATTTGCATAAAATAAAAAAGGCAGACATTTTTGCCTTCCTTGAACCGGCATCTTGACAAACAGAACATTTGAAGCTATAATTTAATTACAGATAGGAAGCTATCTCAAATGTTTGTTGTTACTCGATATACAACTAAAATAAGGTCGAGTTCAAATGTTTGTCGCTACTCGATATGCGACTCATCAAAAGGTCGAGTTCAAATGCTTTAAACTCCATTCATAAGAATGGAGTTTATTTATTACTAAGAGGTATTCCCAATGGACAAAGGACATTTTTATTACATTAACGATCAGTACTTTATCGATTTTCCTGATACAATGTTAATGAAAAACAAAGAAACAATTAGCGGACAACCTCATGACCGCCCTTGCTTTTATGCCTTCGAAGACCAAAGAACAGGGCTATATTGGTTAATTCCCTTTTCTTCCCAAGTAGCTAAATATCGCAGATATTATAATACCAAACTTCAGAAGTATAAATGCTGTGATACGATTACTTTTGGTGAAGTTTTAGGGCGCGAAAAAGCATTTTTAATTCAAAATATGTGTCCTGTTACTAATTACTACATAAAAAACGAGTACATCGACAGTGTTTCCAATATTCCGGTTCAAGTAAATGGTGCTTTTGAACGGGAACTATTACAAAAGGCAAAACGGGTACTTGCACTCCAACGCAAGGGGATTAAGCTCATACTACCGGATGTTTTGAGTATCGAGGCTCAGTTATTAAATAAGCATCCATAAAAACAGTTTTCGCAGACTGCAATAAACTTGTGGCCCCGTCCATACAGACAGGGCCACAAGTATTTATTTCCCGACAAACACCACAATCGTCCTGGGCGGCACCTCAAACTGCCTGGTCTCCATCACCGGCATTCCGCCTTTCTTCTCCACATCTTCTCCATCGCCCGACTTCTCCTGATACATACCGTTAAATTCCTTATCGTCCGTGTTAAACACAATATACCACTTCTGCTTCTTCGGCAGATTCGGCAAATCGAATTCATGCGACTCCCAATGCATGTTATAGGCTACAAAGAAGCTGTCATCCGCGGTGCCATCCGGTTTTTTTCCATATTCTCCGCAGTACATAATACCGATCTGCCTCCGGAAATTCTCAAATTCCGGCCGCCACGCCTTCACGCCGTGGTACGATACATCGGGCCTGCCGCAGGATAAGTAATCCATAATTTTCGGTTCCCCGGCCATATGAAATACCGGATGGCTCTTTCGGAAGGCAATCACTGCCTTTGTAAACTCATAGATGTCCCGGTTGGTTTTCAGAAGGTTCCAGTTCAGCCATGAGACCTCATTATCCTGGCAGTAGGAATTGTTGTTGCCGTCCTTGGAATTGCCGAACTCGTCCCCGGCCAGAAGAAGCGGTGTTCCCTGGCTTAAGAACAGCATAAGAGCCGCATTTCTTATCTGCTTTCTGCGCAGCTCCACGATCTTTTTCCGCCTTGTATGTCCTTCCACGCCGCAGTTCCAGGAGTAGTTATAGGAATTACCGTCCTGATTGCCCTCGCCGTTGGCCTCATTGTGTTTCGTATCATACGATACCATGTCCATCAGTGTAAAACCGTTGGTGTTGGCCATATAATTAATCACACCGAAATCCGCCGGGTTGCGCCTGCTTCGGAAGATCAGATGATTCATCTCGTCCTCGTCCCCTTTTAACGCCCGGCGCATATCCACCAGAAAACCGTCATTATACTCTGCCAGGTGCTTTTCATGCCCGCCCGGAACGCCCATCCAGGAAGTAGAAAACAGCTTGGTACCGCTCAAATACGGATCGCGCCCGATCAGGTCATTGGGTGCAAATCCTACGAGGTGAATCCCGTCTACATGGAACTCCTCCGCCCAGAAACGAACCGCGTCGAGAACGAAGGCCGGATTCTCCTTACCGGTAAAATAAAGCTCAATTATCACTTCCATTCCCGCTTGGTGAAACGTCTTCACAAGATTTTTAAACTCTGATACCGGGTGCCTGCCGTTACCGGAACTGTAGGAAGCCTTGGGCGCGAAGTAATAGCCGGGGGTATATCCCCAGTAATTTAATTTTCCAGTGGGTTTATCCACAGCGTAGGGACTGCCATCCACATGCTCCGGCATCATCAGCTCCGGAAACTCATTGACGGGAAGGAGTTCCAGACTCGTAACTCCCAGTTCCTTTAAATATGGAATTTTTTCTATCATCGCCCGGAAAGTTCCCTTGTCTTTCGTTCTGGAGGTGGAATGCTTTGTAAAGCCTCTCACATGCGCCCGGTAAAGAATCATCTCTTCATACGGAATCTTTAAAGGCTTATCCCCATCCCAGTCAAAATCCTCTATAACAACCGGCGTTCTCATGGGACGGTCTGCTGCCGACAAATCTCCCCAGATCTCCCGTCCCATAAACTGTCTCCCGTAAGGGTCGGCAAATACCTTTCCGTCAATCTCGAAACAATACTCCAGACCGGAAAAGTCATCGCCCAGAACAGTCATGTTCCAGACATCCCCGCGCTTTGCCTCCTCCGAAAAATGCAGCCGTACATATTCGGTCTCTTCCCCGCTGTGGTATAAAAGGAGATCACATCTCTCTCCCTGTGCAGCTACGCACACATGAATCCCGCCATCAACTACGGTAAGTCCCATGGAATAAATTCTGTTGTCCTGCTTAGCAATTCTGTATCCTTCCATACCGCTTATCTCCTCTATCCGTCGTTTCCTCCGATGCCGGTCAAATCAGCCGGTGGTCTCACTTCCCATTCCGGCCCCCGCATAAGACAAGTTACTGCTTCTCAATCTGCTCCGCCAGATCGTTTAAAACCATCCAGCGCTCCATCTTCTCTTCAAGAAGCTGTTCCTGTATTCTCTTTTCTTCCATTAATTCACTCAATTTAGTATAATTGCTGGCACACTGCTCAATCTGTGCGTCCAAATCCGCAATCTTCTCCTCCAGAGCCGCAATTGTCTCCTCTATGGTATCCCATTCCCTCTGTTCTTTGAACGAAAACTTCAGTTTCTGCTCTCCCTTAGGCTTACCGACAGTCTTCTTTCCCTCTTTTGCATCGGAAGACTTTTTGCCGGCTCCCACTCCAGACGGAAGCACGCCTTCCGGATACTTCTGTGCAAATGCCGCCTGATAATCCGTATAGCCACCCTCATACTGGGTCACACGGCCCTCACCCTCGAAGGCAAAGATACGCCGCACCACACGATCCAGAAAATACCGGTCATGGGAGACAGTAATTACGATCCCCTGAAAACTGTCTAAATAATCCTCCAGAATCGTCAGCGTCTGAATGTCCAGATCATTTGTCGGTTCGTCTAACAGCAGGATATTGGGCGCTTCCATCAGGATGCGAAGCAGATATAACCGCCTTTTTTCCCCTCCGGAAAGCTTATCAATCACGGTATACTGCATACTGGATGGGAACAGAAAACGTTCCAGCATCTGAGAGGCGCTGATGCTGCCATCCTTCGTCTTCACATACTCTGCGGCCCCGCGAATATAGTCGATCACCTTGACGCTTCCGTCCATAGCTTCATTTTCCTGGGAAAAATATCCCATCTTAACGGTCTGGCCGACGGTCACTATGCCTCCATCCGGCTCAAGCCATCCGGCGATTATCTTCATCAGCGTCGACTTTCCGCTTCCGTTGGGTCCGATGATGCCAATGCGGTCATTTTTTAAAAAGATATAAGTAAAATCTTTCATCAGGACCTTATCGCCAAATGCCTTGCTGATGCTCTCCAGCTCCACCGTCGTGCGGCCCAGACGGCTGGATACGGAGTCCAGCTCCACATTCTGATCCGCCTCCGGCCCCTTCTGATCACGCAGTGTCTCAAACCTCTCAATATGGGCCTTCTGCTTGGTTGAGCGGGCCCGGGCGCCGCGCTGCATCCATTCCAGCTCCACCTTTAAGATGGACTGTCTTTTGCGTTCCGTGGCCTGCTCCATATCGAGGCGCTGCGCCTTCTGCTCCAGATATCCTTCGTAATTGGCCTGATAGCTGTATAATTTACCTTTGTCCAGCTCCACGATCCGGTTCGTCACACTGTCCAGAAAATACCGGTCATGGGTTACCATTAAGAGCGCTCCGTTAAACCGTCGCAGATACGTCTCCAGCCAGTCCGCCATGGCGCTGTCTAAATGGTTGGTCGGCTCATCCAAGACCAGTAAATCAGGAGTGGAAAGGAGGACGCTTACCAGCGCAACCCGCTTTCTCTGTCCGCCCGACAGAGTCTCCACACGATCATCGAAATCCGTGAATCCCAGCTTTGTGAGCATGGTTTTCGCCTGACTCTCCAGATCCCACATCGGAAAGTCACCCTCACCTGCGTTCAGCGAAGCGTGGGCATGTCCCTCATTCTCACGGACGATGCTTTCCAGTATCGTATCGCCCTCATGGAACTTCGGATTCTGTGACAAAAAGCGGATATCCAGATTCCGTCCGCGCACCACGCTCCCTTCATCCGGCTCCTCCAGTCCTGCCACGATCTTTAACAGAGTCGATTTTCCCGTCCCATTGATACCGATGAGGCCGATCTTTTCCCCCTCGTTGATGCTGAAGCTGGTATCATCAAAGAGAAGCCGCTCCGTGTATGATTTTGTTAAGTGTTCTATTGTTAATAAATTCATCTCAGTCTTTCGTCTCCCCGTTCCTTAATCGCCGCCTGCGTCTGATCGCCTGAATATGGAAATCAGAAATTCTTCTATTCAATCACCAGTTCCACAGGGCAGTGGTCGGAGCCAAGTACTTCCGTATGGATATCCGCACTGACCAGCCTGTCCTTCAGCGCTTCTGAGACACAGAAATAATCAATTCTCCATCCTGCATTCTTAGATCTTGCGCTGAACCGGTAGGACCACCAGGAGTATATCTCTTCTCTGTCCGGATAGAACCATCGGAACGTATCGATAAATCCTGCATCGAGAAGATCCGTAAACTTTCCTCGCTCTTCGTCTGTAAAACCGGCGTTCTTCCGGTTTGTCTTCGGATTTTTCAAATCAATTTCCTTATGGGCCACATTTAAATCGCCGCAGAAAATAACCGGTTTCTTCTCTTCCAGCCCTTTTAAATACCGGAGAAATGCATCCTCCCATACCATACGGTAAGGCAGACGCGCCAGACCATCCTTAGAATTGGGGGTGTAGCAGGTAACCACATAGTAATCTGAGAATTCGGCGGTTATTACACGGCCTTCATGATCGTGTTCCTCGATTCCGATTCCATACGCCACAGATAACGGTTCTTCTTTGGTGAACATGGCAGTGCCGGAATACCCCTTCTTCTCCGCATAGTTCCAGTACTGATGGTAGCCTGACAGCTCCAGTTCAATCTGCCCTTCTGAGAGCTTACTCTCCTGAATACAGAAAATATCCGCGTCCACTTCTTTAAAATAATCTAAAAAGCCTTTTCCCACGCACGCGCGAAGGCCATTTACATTCCATGATATCAGTTTTTTCATTTCACAGTCTCTCCTTAGACAATAGATAATGTTAGTATAGCATTTTCCATGACAATAGAAAAGATGAATCTTGGTGGAAATTTTCATGCCCTCAAATGAAAATTTTTCAGGTATGACGGTTCTGGTTCCTGTTTACAGACCGCAGCAATGAAGGAATCCCTGAGAATTATTCTCAAGTTGATTCCTCACTGACAGGGTGGTATACTGCCACTGAATACGTGGAAAGGAGGACGAATCTATATGAAGCATTTAAACAGCCTGGCAGCGCTGGCGCTGTCAGTATCCATGGGTATTTCCGGCTGTGCGCTGGCGCCGGCATCCTCTGCTTCTTCTGAGACAGTCTCTTCTACATATGAAAAAAATACGGAAAACACAGAAATCGACACAATCGAGGAAACCGCCGAAACCGTTCCTCCGGATTCTCAGGAGCATGCCCCCGAAACACCGGAAGAAAGCACGTCAGAAACAGAAACGGAAGCAGAAGCAAAAACAGAAAGAGAAAGAGCCGCCGCATTTGCGCAGAAAATAAAAAAAGCCGTCGCGGCGGCCGATATGGAGGAACTGGCAGATCTCTGCGGCTATCCAGTCTGCATTACTCTGGAATACGGAGACAGCCGGGAGCTTGAGACGCGGGAGGATTTTACTGCACTCGGGGCAGATACTCTGTTTACACAGAAAGTAAAAGACACCATCGCCGCAGTGCAGGAATCGGAGCTTGAATTCTGCGGCGCTGGTGTAATGATGGGCGAAAATGGCACAATTGTCTTTCATGACGTAAATGGAACTATGATGATAACAGGAATTAATTTATCTGACTGATCCGATTAAAAGTATCTGTCTGTCAAAAAACATGGGGAGTCCGGCTCACCGGGCTTCCCAGCCCGGAACGTGTCTGAAAACATTTCTATGAAATCAAAAACGGGGGTTCACATAACCGGCACCCATAGCTGAATCTCACTTTCCCCATGTTCGTCCAACTGTTCCCCATATCGGGCAAAATCATACCGTCTGTCCTCGTCAAACCGACAGGTAGAATCCGGAAACCATTCCCCATAAATATACTCCACCACAGGCTGAAGGCTGTCCTCATTTCTTCCGCGGAAGGAAAACACGACACAGCGGCCGGCCGGCAGTGTAAATTTCTGCATTCCCTTCGGAGCCGTGTATTCCTGCATAACCTCCGCGCCCGCAATATACCGAAAAACCTGATCCAGTCCCTTACAGGGGTAATAGGAGTAGTCATTGATCCCGATCAGGAATTCCTTATTCGTACACCCGGAAATTCTGTCCTTTTTTGCATGAAACCGTCTCCAGCATCTTCCGATTCCTGCAAATCCGCCCTTTGTGGAACTACAGTAACCGACGACAGACAGTTCCTTCGCTTCCCTCATGGTTACAGTAATTATCCTGTCTCCCCGCAGCTTTTCCCGGCGGAAAACATCGTATTTCAGCTGAAGAGGGAAAAAATCCCCTTTTTTCCGGTAGCGGGAGGGGCTGTGCTGAAAGTACTTCTGAAACGCTCTGGAAAATGATCGCTGTGTCTCGTATCCGGACGCCAGCGCGATCTCCAGAACCGGGCGGTCTGTCCATACCAGCAGCCGGGCTGCCTCAGTCAGCCTGCGCCTCGTAAGATAGGTGTGCAGGGGAAAGCCGGCCACAGATGCAAACATCCGGTGCAGATGGTATCTGGAATAATGAAAGATGGAGGCTATACTCTCTAAATCCATCTTCTCTTCCATCAGATGCTCTTCTATATAATCTATTACTGCCGCTATTTCTTCTATATTATTTCTTTTATGATTAGCGGCGCCTGCCTCCTGCTGATCCACCGCCTCCGGCTGATTTCCCATACGCTTTCCCTCCGGTTTTTTTCTTTATTATACCAGAAAATACAACCGGTTTTATCACATTTCTTGCTTCCTGCCGCCACAGAAAAAAAGCCGGGATACTACATCTAAGGCAGTTTCCCGGCTCTGATAACTGTATATTTAACTGTTTTCTGCTTTCGTCATCCATTTCTTCCGTTCTACGAAACGTCCCATTACGAAAGCCATGATGCCGACGCCGATTCCAGTCTGAACGCAGAACAGCAGGCTTTCCACCTCCCCTGGGAGCTCACCCTGAATCAGGGTTTCCATAACCGGAGTAAACCACGGCTCATACTCTTCTCCGCGGATCTCCGCCACCATCTGGCTTCCCGCATCATCGGATCCCCCAAATTCTGCACCTTTCAGCGCAAACAGGGGAACGATTGCGATCAGACAGGCAATGACCAGTAAAACGGTTACAATTATTTTCTTATTCTTATCCATCTTATTTTGCCTCCTCGTTACGAGCACTTGGCGGACGTCCTTTGGCCGCTTACGTGCGATACATGTCATCTCCACTTAGTGAGGTTTTTCACGAACTTAGTGGTGTGGCTTTGCAAATCCAATACTGGTTAGCTCCGGCCCGGCATAGGATTCCAGTGCAATGATGATAACCGTGGTGAGTATTCCTTCAATCAGGGCCAGCGGCAGCTGTGTCGGCGCAAACACGCCCAAAAACTTCACCGCCGATAAAGCCACACCGCCCGGCTCCGCAGGATAGGCTAACGCCAGCTGAAAACTGGTTACGCAGTATGTAAAGAGATCGCCAAGGGCAGCCGCAAGAAATACGGATACATAACGGTTTACCTTTAGCTTTCCGCATAATTTATAGATACCAAAGGCCACGAACGGCCCCGCAATCGCCATGGAGAAGGTATTGGCCCCCAGTGTCGTCAGTCCCCCGTGTGCCAGCAGCACCGCCTGGAAAATCAGTACGATAATTCCGAGAATGCTCACGGAGGCCGGTCCGAACAGGATCGCTCCCAGACCGGTTCCTGTCATATGGGAACAGCTTCCCGTAACAGACGGAATCTTCAGGGATGAGATCACAAAAATAAACGCCCCGGCCATGGCAAGCACGGTAATGTTCTTTCTGTTTTGCCCCAGTGTGCGGCGGATAGAGAAAAATCCTGCTGCCAGAAACGGCACGCAGACAGCCCCCCATGCCAGACAGTAGCCAAAGGGCAGATACCCCTCCATAATGTGCATCGCATACGAGACCGGCATCACGCCGAACACAAATGCAAGTGCGACTGCAAGTGTCATGATTCTTCTTTCTTTCTTCGTCATTTCTATTCTCCCTTCAAAAAAAATAAGCACCTTATCCGATGATTCCCACTCATCAGACCGGTACTTTAACGACAGCCCCTCCACTTCGCTTCTATCTCCTGTTTTCACGGAAATATCCGGATTTCCGGACGCAAAAGGGGGCATCGGCCCCCGGTCATCGCTCGTAACCGGACGCATCGTATCGCAACAGGCAGGTCTTCTGACTCAAGGTTCAACACAGCAGCTCATCTTCCCGGTTACCCAGTGATCTATTGAGCCCTGCTCCTCTTTTACAGCGGCGGGACCGTAAGGGACTTTCACCCTTTTCCCTATTATCCTGCGGAGAATTTCACAGGCACCTCTTGCGTAATTCTATTGTATTGTACACTTAACTAACTCCGGCTGTCAAATACATTTGACATTGTCCATTCCTGTTCTTACCGGCACAGCAGTTGTTCCAGTTCCTCCGTATCCTTCACATATGTACCATCCGGCACAATCCCGTGGGCCGCCAGCCGGCTGCACACGTCCATCAGGACCGGTTTTCTTAGATTTGCCTGCACTATCACGCTTTCATCCTGGAAAATGCGGCACGGCGCGTCATCCGCAATCAGGCGCCCTCCGGAAAATACCAGCGCCCTGTCCGCCCATCTCCAGGTAAAATCCACATCATGGGTGGAAATTAAAAGAGTTTTCCCCATATTCCACAGCTTATCCAGAACCGCCTCAAAAATCGCCGCATTCAGCGGGTCCAGCGACGCCGTCGGCTCATCAAACAGAAAGAGCTCCGACTCCATCGCAACAATATCGGCAATACAGACCCGTTTCTTTTCACCGCCGCTCAGGTAATGGGGCGGCCGGTCTTTCATTTCCGTTAAATTCATGCATTCAAGGGCTTCATCCACGCGCCGTTTCACTTCCATGACCGGAAGCTTTAAGTTCATGGGGCCAAAGGATACCTCCGCCGCCACGGTTGACGCAATAATCTGGTTATCCGCCTCCTGAAACACGATTCCAACGTGTTTTCGCAGTTCCTTCCGGTTCTTTTTCGTAATTTCAGTCCCCCGGTATAAGATTCTTCCGGAATCCGGCGTCAGCACCCCGTTCAGGTTCAGAAAACACGTGGATTTTCCTGCTCCGTTGGATCCCAGCACCGCGATCCGTTCCCGCTGTCTGACTGATACATTCACATCCTGAAGCGCAATTTTCTTCCCGTCATAGGAATAACAGAGATGCTCTGTCTCCAGAATCACATCTCCTCCGTTCACCTCCACATACTCACCGCCTTTCCTCTCATTTTCCCTGTACTCCTGCCGGAACACGCAGTTCATGGCCACAGGACGGTTCCCCGCCGCAGCCGTCAGAACACCAGCCATACTGCCGCAGTCATCAGCAGATATCCCACCGCCGCCGCTGCCTGGCCGGCCTTAATCCGTTTCTCCTCCTCCAGGAAACAGAGATCTCCGTCGTAACACCGGGATAATAGAGAGTCATAATACGTGTCCGCCTTTTTTAACGATATCACCAGCAGATTACCGGCGGTACTTCCAAAGGTGCGGCAGGATGTCCTGAAATCACAGGTCCCGAGCCGGGAGCCCGCAGCCTGTTTCATCTGGCTGTAAGTATCGCTCAGCACGAAAATGAAGCGGTAAATCAGGTACATCAGTTCCACGATCATTTTCGGCACGTGAATCCGCTTCATGACTCCGATCATCTCGCTGGCCGGTGTGGCAAGCGTCATCATGTACATGGCACTCACAGCCCCCAGCGCTCTGGTAAACAGCCCCACCGCCTGGATAAGCCCGTTCTTGGTCACATAGAGTGAAAACCACGGAGCACTAATATACCAGTCTCCATAGGGCATTCGCGATATTCCCACCGCAATCGCCACGGTTCCCATAAAAAGGAAAGCGAGCGGAATGGTCAGCAGTTTTAGATACCGTACCGGCGCCAGACCTCCTGCAATCACCGTTATGCAGGCCATGGTAAGAATTACAAATACCGACACCGCCAGTTTGTCCGCCGCGATGCACAGGCAGAGCGCCGCCATGCCCACCGCCATCTTGAGCCCCGCATTCCAGCTTCGAAGCCTTGATTCACAGGCATAGAAATCAATGGAATACGCCGCATCGTGTTTATGACCTCTGTGTATTGTGTTCACCTCCTTTAATTTATTTACCGGCACTGGCCGATATGACTTATTATATAACGGGAGGCGGTGTATGGCAATTGAAATGAAAGATTACTCCTTCCGGGCCGCACGCTTCCGGTACCACACATACCACACCGTAAAAAACACAATCCCATACACCGACGCCAGCGGTACCGCCAGTCCGATATCAAACAGGCTGGCGCCTTCCTTCAGGCTGAACACATATGACAGCGGCACTCTCACAAGAAATGACGCGGTTATTCCCTGCAGCATAACAGGGAGCGACATGCCGTGACCGTTAAAGTAACCGATGTAGCTGAATACAATACAGGTAAGAACCGCCTCAAAGCTGAAGCCCTTTAAGTACTCCGCCGCACGCATAATATATGCCTCATTGGCGGTGAACAGCGACGCCGGAAGATCCCCTCTGAAAAATGTAACCCCAAAGATAAGCACTCCGACACAGACGCCAAGCCCCATGCCTGTGAGCATCGCCTTCCTGGCCCGCTCCTCTTTTCCTGCGCCCACATTCTGGGCCACAAAGGCCGACATGGACTGCATCAGAGCGGAAGGAATCAGCATGACAAAGGAGATAACCTTCTGAGCGATTCCATAGCCGGAAGATGCCTCGAGACCAATACCGTTTACGATGGCACAGAGAATTAAAAATGATATATTTGTCAGCAATTCCTGAAGCGCCAACGGTATTCCCAGCTTCAGAAAGATCGGAATCTCGCAGTTAAACCGGATATCGCTTCTTTTTACCGTAAACGGGAGTTCCTGTCTGCGGATAATCAGCAGGGACAGGACCACGCTGACAGCCTGGGCCAGAATCGTGGCCAGCGCGGCGCCCGCTACATTCATATGAAAGACTGCTACAAAAAGCAGATCTCCAATAACATTGACGATACAGGCAATCAATACAAAGATCAGAGGAAGCTTTGAGTTGCCAAGCCCACGGAAAATACCGCTGATCACGTTATATGCCACTACGAATACAATTCCCACACCGCAGATTCTTACATACTGAACCGTCAGCTCATAGGCCTGCTCCGGGGCATTGAGAAGCGATGCAAACACTGGGGCCATAAGCAGAAGCAGGGCCATAATCACCACGGTGAATATTACAAAAAAACAGACCGTTCCGCCAATAACACCGCCGATCCGTTCATTCCGCTTCTCTCCCAGATACCGGCTGATCAAAACCGTCACGCCCATGACCAGGGCGGTTATAACGAATGTAACCAGGTTAATGACATTGCTTCCCGTGGCTACTGCCGAGATGCCCGCGTCCGTTCCAAACTGTCCCACAACGAGCAGATCAACCGCGCCGTACATCGCCTGCAGGATCAGGGCTCCAAGCACAGGGATCATAAATTTAACAAGCTTTCCCACGATACTTCCCTGTGTAAAATCATCTAATAACGAGTTATTCTTTGACATCATTTCCTCCTTTTTATCGTTCCAGGTTCGCAAGCATGGTTTCCGCGACCCTCATAAATGTATTTAAATCCTCCTGGGGGATCCCCTCTATGAGCAGCTCCTCCGTCTTTTGGATCTCCTGCTGCAGCGCAGTTCTGATTTCATCCGCCGCCTCCGTAAACTGAATTTTTTTGTATCTCCCGTCTTCCTCACTGCTGACCCTCTGGATCATCTTTCTGCTCTCAAGTGTTTTCAGAAGCTCCGTAGCCGTAGACGGACGCAGTCCAAATTCTTTTTCAATGTCCTTCTGGTACAGCGGCCTGTCCCTGCCGTCAACCAGTATGAAATCCAGAATCCTTCCCTGAATCTCTGTAATTCCAAAATTTTTTCCCATTTTTTCTGATCTGCGCCTTAAGCGTATGGATATTTTATTGATAAGTTTTCCGGTGTCCATTGTATTCCTCCAGGTTTTACTGACCTTATGCATTATATAGTTCGGTTCCTAACTATTAAGTTATACCATATTTCAGGCAATTGTCAAGTACGATCAAAAACGCCTCTCCCGCGAATCAGCTTCGCGCCGGAGAGGCGTACCTCATATGATACAGCTAAATATTCAGATTTTTTACGGTTTCCCGTATAATCAATTTATTTTCCAGATAAATCCGCCGGTTATCTATGACACCGTCCTCCAGACGGCGCAGTAGAATCTTCGTCCCTTCCCGGGCGATCTCACCCATGTTCCGCTCCACGGTAGTCAGCTTCATATTCGCGTACCCCGACAGGTCCCAGTTATCGAAGCCGACCAGCGATATATCGTCCGGCACCTTTAACCCAACCTCATTAATCGCCTCACGGGCTCCGAATGCCATCTCGTCGTTAAAGCTCAAAATAGCAGTCAGGTCCTGCTCCAGAAGCCTCTTAGCCGCCTGATATCCGCTGGCATAGCGGTATGTACCATGTTCCACCGGCAGACTGTCCGGATCCAGACCGTATTTTATCATGGAGGCACGCCAGCCGCGGTGACGCATTCTCGTAGAATCCAGATTTGAATTGCCTTCGATAATTCCGATTCTGCGGTGCCCGTTTTCCAGAAGATAATCCATGGCCTTTTCCATCGCTCCGGCCTCATCTGTGGTAACGTTGGGCACGTCCAAAAATACCGTCCGGCAGATCGCCACCATGGGAATCTCCTTATTCAGTACTTCATCCATAAATTCCAGATCGTCATCCTTCTGCGTGAGCACGATAATCCCGTCCAAAAAAGAGGGGTTCAGCGTCCCCGGCTCATGCATATCGATACCTTTGACAATGACATTATATTTGCTTCCCACCACGCTGTAAACCCCGGTCAGCACATCGTGAAGAACAAAGGGGGAACTCATCTTGCTGATGGTAGAGAAATAAAGTCCAATCACATAGGACCGCGACATCTTCAGCTGAATCGCCGCCTGATTCGGCACATATCCCATCTCTTCTGCAATTTTTAAAATACGTTTCTTTTTATCGGATTTGTCCGCATTCGGATCGTTTAAGGCTCTGGATACCGTAGAGTAAGACACCCCTGCTTTTTTTGCCACATCCTTAATTGTAACTGCCATATCCCACACTCCCTGCCATAAATACGTAATAGATTTAGTATACCTTTGACGTCCGAAGATTGCAACACCTTAATTCTCTCAGTTTTACTCAGAGGAAAACAAAAAACAGGCGGAGGTACAGCAACCTCCGCCATTCACTTAACCCTTTACGCCGCCCGCTGCAATACCGTCGATAAACTGATCCTGAGCCAGCAGGAACACGATCAAAGACGGAATGATCGAAATCAGGGACATCGCCAGCACACGGTTCCACTCGAAACCGGTATCCGCGTCCATAGACATCTTCACAAAGATGGAGGCCGGATAACGGGCCGGTGTGTTGACATAAAGCAGCGGTCCCATAAAGTCATTGGAAGACCACATAAACTGGAATAACGCACACGATACAATCGATGGCTTTAACATCGGCACAATCACGTACCATAAGGTCTTGATAGAACCACAGCCGTCAATGGTAGCAGCTTCCTCCAGTTCCTTGGGAATGTTTCTTAAGAACTGGATCAGCATGAATACAAAATACGTGTCCGTCGCAAACAGAGTCGGTACGATCAGCGCCAGATAAATGGGGGAATCGATCCATCCAAATTTATTGAACAGAACGAACTGCGGCACATTGAGTACGACCTGAGGAAGGAACAGCGTGGACATCAGGACTGCAAAGAGTAACTTTTTTCCCTTAAACTCAAACCTGGCAAATCCATACGCCGTTACAGTGGCGGATACAATTGTAAATACTACCTTCGGCAATACGATAGAGTATGTATTGATCATGGCCTTAAAAATGTCAATATCACCGCCATAGCTTTTCAACGCATTTTTATAGCCGTCCAGAGTCGGATTCTTCGGTATAAATCCAATTCCGCTGAATATCTCATTATTTGTTTTAAATGTAGCCCCAACCATCCAGATCAACGGATAAATCATGATGAAGCCTACTACAATCAGCACTACGTAGCGCACGATTGTATTGACAGTCTTTCTTGTCTCTCTCGTCATCTTTTTTACCTCCCGTCCTCATCTGAATAGTAGACCCAGTGCTTCTGGCTGAAGAATGCAACCGCCGTAAAGGTCATAACAATCAGGAACAGCAGCCATGCCTGGGCGCTTGCCAGACCCATTTCGTAGCTCTTGAACGCATTGTTATAAATCAGCATGGAGATCAGCATGGTCGAATTACGCGGTCCGCCCTGGGTAATGATGAACGGTCCGTTGAATTCCTGGAACGCCTGGCACAGCTGGGTAACCAGATTGTAGAAAATAACCGGGGTGATCAGCGGAACTGTAATGCTGAAAAACTGTCTCCATTTTCCGGCTCCGTCGATGGAGGCCGCCTCGTATAGATCTTCCGGCACACCCTTTAAGGCCGCCAGGAAAATCACCATGGCCGAACCAAACTGCCAGACTCTCAGCAGGCAGATTACAAACAGCGCGTGAGAGGGGCTTGCCAGCCAGTTAGGGCCCTCGATCCCCATATAGCTCAGCAGCATGTTTATAATACCGTCGTCCTTAAATACTGCTTTCCACAGCACAGCAATGGCAATGGATCCGCCCAGAATAGACGGAATATAGTAAGCCGTACGGAAGAGATTGACTCCCTTTAACTTAAAGTTCAGAATATATGCAATAAATAACGCAAAAACCAGTTTCAGCGGTACGGTCATGAACGCATACTTCATCGTAACCACAAAGGCTTTTACAATTTTCTTGGTATGGATAATCTCATCATAGTTCATCAGGCCAACTTTGGAAACTCCGTCAAACAAATGATAGTCCGTAAAACTGTATACAAGTGATGATCCAAACGGATATACTTTAAAGATAAGAAATCCGATCAGCCACGGCAGTATGAAGAAAAAGCCTTTATTTTCTTTTACGATCCTCTTAAAGCTCCTTCTTTCTGCGGTTGCACTCTGAGCCGCTGGTTGCTTCATACCGTTACCTCCTCTTTCCTGCGCAGCGGCCTCCGTTACCGGCGGCCGCTGACTGTCACTCATTATTTACTTAACACTTTATTTACACCGTCAATCAGTACTTCTGCAGCTTCATCAATATCGTAATCGCCGTAGCTTAAGCCTGCCATGACATCCCAGTAAACACCTTCGTTTGTTGCCTTTAATGCACTTGCTTCAAATTTTGGATCCAGCGGGAAGGAAACATAGCTTAAAACCTTGGAGTTTGCTTCTGCTACCAGTTCATTTAACAGGCCGTTGTCTTCACAGATCTTAAGGCCTTCTGCGGAACATGGGATTCCTCTTTCAGAACCAAGGATCTTAACACCCTCTTCTTCATTTAACAGGAAGTTGACCAGTGCCGCACACTCAGCCGGATACTTTGTATTTTCAGAAATACCAAAGCACATGGAAACCTTCGCAAAGCCGCCCTTATAGTCGCCCATATCTGCAAATTCTTCCCCTACTACGAATTCCTGGCCTTCATTTAATGCGCCCTGCTGCTTGGTTGCCGCAGAATCCCACTCGAAGATGCCTGCGTATTTGCCTTCCATCCATTTCGGGTTCTTGTCGAAGGAAGCTGCGCCGTCGCCTGCGATGGTTGCGATAGACGGAATCACGTGATCTGCTTCCAGAGACTGAATGAATTCCAGTCCGTCTTTGATCTCATCTTCGGAATACTGAAGTTCATTGTTTTCTACCCAGGCTTTTCCATACTTGGACTCTAAGTAGTAAACCATGAAGATGGTTCTGTCATACTCGTTCATAGCCAGAGGATAGTAATCGTCGCCAAGCTTTTCCTGGAATACCTTTCCGGCTGCTCTTAAATCGGCCAGAGACTTCGGAGTCTCAATTCCTGCCTGATCGTATGTAGTCTTGTTCCAGTAGAAGATTCTTCCCGTCATGGAGATCGGAACGCCCTGCAGTTTGTCTGCAACCGTACACTGAGCCAGGTAATCTTCAGAAAACTGTGACAGATCCAGAATATCGGATAACTTGTTCAGATCATAGAAAGCGCTTCCGTCTGAACTGAAGGAAGTAATCCAGTTCCAGTTAATCTGGTTCACATCAGGCGCTGTTCCTGTGGCAAACTGAGATGACATCTTGTCTTCCCAGCCGTCCCATGCAGAATAAGAAGTCTTTACCGTAATATTCGGATACTTCTTCATGAATGCATCCACTGCAGCCAGGGTAGCTTCGTGTCTTGAATCGCCGCCCCACCAGCTGAAGGAAATCTCGATGGGATCTGTGGTGTTTACCGTCAGGCCTTCTGCCTGCGCCGGTTCCGCTGTAGTTTCAGCCTCCGTTGCTGCCGCCTCTGTCTTGGCAGCCTCTGTCTGTGCCGCCGTTGTCTCCTCTGTCTGCTTTGCTCCATTGCCACAGCCAGCCAGTCCAGCTGCCATCGCAGCCGCCATTACCAGTGTTAAAGCTTTTTTCCAGTTCTTTCTCATAAGACAATCTCCCTTTCTTTCCTGGGTGCAGTTCTCATTGCTTCGATTTTGCAAAGGTTTGCAGTCCCGTTTTTAAAAATATGCATATCTGCTACATCCCAGCCCCTCGTTTGTGTCTTTTTGCCAGCAAATATACATTGTCTCGTTGATGTTTTTATCTTAACACCATTCTTTTCCCATGTCAATTGTATATTATGCACATCATTTTTTTATCTTTTTATGTATATTTACTAATTTTATTTTTCCAATAATATGATATTATAATAGAAACTGCAAACGTTTGAATTATCAATCTTATTTTATTTTCTATAGATAGAAAAGGAGCATTTAATATGGAAATACTGGACCGCTATATTCATCAATTATTAGATCAGAGCACCCCGGAGTCTCCGATCTGGTATAAGGAAGAAAGCGATGCATCGGCCCCGGCCAAATGGAACTATATGGATGGCTGCATGATCAAAGCGATTCTGGAGCTCTATCATATTACACAAAACAGCAGATACTTGGAATTCGCCGATCATTTCATCGATCACTTTGTCCGCGAGGATGGCTCTATTGTTTCCTATGATCCGGAAGAGTATAACCTGGACAATGTAAATGCAGGCAAGACCCTGTTTGATTTATATAAGCTGACCGGAAAAGAGAAATACCGGAAGGGAATCGAAACCGTATACAGCCAGATTTTAAGACAGCCGCGCACCTCCACCGGCAACTTCTGGCACAAAAAGATTTATCCCAATCAAATCTGGCTGGATGGACTCTATATGGCCCTTCCTTTCTATATGCAGTATGAGGTGGAATACAACAACTGCAAAAACTGTACCGATATTATTGATCAGTTCAGAAACGTCAGGAGGCTGATGAGGGAACCGCTGAACGGCCTGTACTACCACGCATTTGATGATTCCCGGAAGATGTTCTGGTGCGACAAGGTAACCGGGCTCTCCGATAACTTCTGGCTCCGCGCGCTGGGCTGGTTCTCCATGGCTCTCATAGACACCATGGAAATCATGCCGGATTCCTTAAAAAGCCAGCGTTCCGAGTTAAATACCATCTACCGGGAACTGATCGACGCCATGCTCCCTTATCAGGATGAAGAGACCGGCATGTGGTATCAGGTCGTAAACCGGGGCGGTATTTGTCCCAACTACCTTGAGACTTCCGGTTCCGCCATTTTCGCCTACGCCATCATGAAAAGCGTCCGGCTGGGATACTTGCCGGACACATATCTTCCATTTGGTGAAAAGGCATTCTCCGGTATCTGCGATAAGTACTTATCCGAAGAAAACGGGGAACTGCAGCTGGATGGCATCTGCCTCGTGGCCGGCCTCGGCAACACCGAGAACCGGGAGGGAACCTTTGAATATTACATGCGGGAGCCAATTGTGAAAAATGAAGCAAAAGGCATCGCGCCTCTCATACTTGCCTATATTGAAATTCTAATGAGGAAGTAGACCTCCGTCCTTCTCTATACAGCGCTCTTTTTCTTGCAACGCTATGGGGCTTATGGTATCATATGCCATAAGCCCCTTACTTTGGCGCCGGAAAGGACCTGTACATATGAATGAAGCATTTTTTCAACTGATCTCTTATTTTTTCATCTACTCATTCCTGGGCTGGTGCATGGAAATTGCCTATGCGGCCCTGAAAAAGAAACATTTTTATAACCGCGGCGTTTTAAACGGCCCTCTCTGTCCGGTTTACGGAATCGGTATGATCCTGATTCTGACCTTTTTCAGTTCTCTAAAAGAGAGTCTCGTCTTTCTTGCCATCGGAAGCGCTGTCATCGCCACCCTTCTGGAGTTTTTTACCGGAGCGCTGATGGAAAAGCTCTTTAAGAAGCGGTGGTGGGACTACTCCGATTATAAATATAATCTGGGTGGTTACGTCTGTATTCCATTTTCAGCCCTCTGGGGCGTGGGCGCTGCCCTTACACTACGGTTTATCCATCCATTGATCCATATGATGATCAGCCGGGTTCCCGCACTGGCCGGACAGATTATCCTGATCGCCGGACTCGTAATCCTGGCCATGGATTTTATCAGTGTCCTCGGCGTGGTCTTCCAGGTGCAGAAATACAACACCCGTGTGGAAGAACTGGCGGAAGGCATGCAGCAGATTTCCAACAGGCTGGCCCGCGCCATTTTTACCCGGATCGAAAAACGTATGGCAAAGGCCCATCCCGGAGCGGCGGAGGAACACCCGGAGGCAGACACCGGTTCCCGCGTAAAAACCCGTTCCTGCGAGGCGGTTCCGGCCGTCTTTGCCGACGGCTGCTCGTTCCATAAGCTTGTCTGGCTGTTCTTTATCGGGGCATTCCTCGGGGATATCACCGAGACCATCTTCTGTTACGCAACCTCCGGAATTCTGATGAGCCGCAGCAGTGTGGTCTATGGACCGTTCAGCGTCGTATGGGGGCTCGGAGTCGTGGTCCTCACCATGATGCTGCACAAGTATAAAGACCGCGACGACCGCTATATTTTCCTGTTCGGTACTGTGGTTGGCGGCGCCTACGAATACATCTGCAGTGTATTCACGGAGATCGCCTTCGGAACCGTATTTTGGGATTACAGCAAACTTCCCTTCAACCTGGGCGGAAGAATCAACCTTCTGTACTGTTTTTTCTGGGGACTCGCCGCTGTTGTCTGGATTAAGATTCTCTATCCGCGCATCTCAGCGCTCATCGAACGGGTCCCGGTAAAGACCGGAAAGATTCTAAGCTGGCTCATGATCGTCTTTATGACTGTTAATATCATAATCTCGGCCATGGCACTGGCACGCTATTCAGACCGCCAGACGGGCAAAGAAGCGGCCAATTCCATTGATTACTTTCTGGATGACCATTTCCCGGATAAGAGGATGGAATGGATTTATCCAAATGCAATTGTCAAAGACAATTCCGCCATGCAGCCGTAATGTTTCAAACTCCGGATTCCCGTTAAAGAAAGCCTCCACTTTTCAGTGGAGGCTTTCCTGCCTGTCTGCCATCGATCCCGACAGGCACTGCCATGTTTTATTTATTCATTCTCCTGCATCTGCTCATCAGTCAGAGTAAATACCTGTCTCTTACGTGCCATCTCATCGCTTGCCAGGTACTCATCGTACGTGGTGATCTTATCGATCAGCTGGCCGTTCACGATTTCCATAATACGGTTAGCAGTCGTCTCCACGATCTGATGGTCACGGGAGGAAAAGATCAGCACGCCCTGGAACTTCACCAGACCGTTGTTTAATGCTGTAATGGATTCCATGTCCAGATGGTCAGTCGGCTCGTCGAGCATCAGCACGTTAGCGCCGGAAATCATCAGCTTGGAAAGCATACAGCGCACTTTCTCACCACCGGATAAAACGCGTACCTTCTTCACACCGTCTTCGCCGGCAAACAGCATACGTCCCAGGAATCCGCGGACATAGGTCGCCTCCTTCTCAGGAGAGTACTGCGTCAGCCAGTCCACGATGGTATCATCGTTGTTGAACTCCGCACTGTTGTCCTTCGGGAAATAGCACTGGCTCGTGGTAAGTCCCCACTTATAATCGCCTTCATCCGGTTCCATCTCTCCGGCAAGAATCTTGAACAGCACCGTCTTCGCCTGCTCGTTGGGGCCAACCAGGGCCACCTTATCTTCTCTGTTTAAGATGAAGGAGATATTGTCCAGCACCTTCACACCGTCGATGGTCTTGGATAAATTCTGTACGGTCAGCACTTCGTTTCCGATCTCACGGGCCGGACGGAAATCAATATACGGATATTTACGGCTGGATGGTTTGATGTCATCCAGTTCGATCTTTTCAAGCGCACGTTTTCTGGAGGTCGCCTGTTTGGACTTGGAAGCGTTGGCGGAGAAACGCTGGATAAACTCCTGCAGCTCCTTGATCTTCTCTTCCTTCTTCCGGTTGGCCTCTTTCATCTGCTTCACCATCAGCTGGCTGGACTCATACCAGAAATCGTAGTTACCGGCATACAGCTGAATCTTGCCGTAGTCGATATCCGCGATCTGGGTGCAGACTTTATTTAAGAAATAACGGTCATGGGATACCACGATTACCGTATTTTCAAAATTAATCAGGAACTCCTCCAGCCATGCGATGGCATCGAGATCCAGGTGGTTCGTCGGCTCGTCGAGAAGCAGGATATCCGGATTGCCGAATAACGCCTGGGCAAGCAGTACCTTTACCTTCTGGGCGCCGTTTAATTCCTTCATGTATTTGTAGTGATACTCCGTCTCGATACCGAGGCCGTTTAATAAGTTGGCCGCGTCAGACTCTGCTTCCCAGCCGTTCATGGAAGCAAATTCGCCTTCCAGCTCAGCTGCTTTGATGCCGTCCTCATCCGTGAAGTCTTCCTTCATATAGATGGCATCTTTTTCTTTCATGATCTCATACAGTCTGGCATTTCCCATAATAACCGTGTCCAGAACCTGGAACTCGTCATATTTAAAATGGTCCTGCTGGAGGAAGGAAAGCCTCTGGCCGGCCGTCATCACGATATCGCCGCTTGTTGGCTCCAGCTGTCCTGATAAAATCTTCAAAAATGTAGATTTTCCGGCTCCGTTGGCACCGATCATGCCGTAGCAGTTGCCCTCTGTAAACTTAATATTTACATCTTCAAACAATGCCTTCTTGCCAATACGTAAGGTTACATTATTCGCACTAATCATTCCCAATAAATTCCTTTCTTCAAATGCCGCTCACTCTGCCAATATTTCAGTGCCGCCCGGCAGCACTCGTGAGCAGGCACCCTCTGCGGGAGTTTCCGCTCACACAAAACAGGGCTCATACAGCCCCGTCTCTCATCTCTCTTATTTTACATGAAAATCCCGAATTTGCAAGCCTTTTATCAAAAAAGCCTGTAAATCCGGTGATTTTCAGCTGGATCTTCATATTCTATTTGGCAGACTCTACTTTCAGCGGGAAATTAGCCTCGCTGCCTGCGTCATAGCTCACTGTTACATACGTCACTTTTACCATGGCGCCGCTGCCGTTGCTGTCATCTGTGGCCTGCCCCAGTACACCTGTATTAAGGCCTTCGCAGTTATCTTTTAAGAAGCCCGTATCTTCCCCTTTTTCATTCCGGATCGTAAAGCTGCTCATGGCCTGATCCGTTACGCTTCCGGTCATGGTCTTCACTTCCATGTCCTCCTGGGCATCCAGCACCAGCACGATCGCTGCATTGGCGGCGTCATCTCCGGAGATCTCACCCTTATAAATGATGGAAACCGGAATTCCCGCCTTCAGCTCATAGGACGTCTCGATTACCACGCCGTTTAAGTTAAATTTCACTTCCGCATCGCCGTTTTTAACGGTCATATCCTCCAGCGTATCCGATACCGATACCACATCACACGTCAATATCTTAAACTCTGCGGTATCGCCCGGCGCCTCCAGCGTCGCGGCCGGCGTTGTCGCCGGTTCCTTCGTCTCCGGTTCCGTCACGGCAGGGGCCGGTGTCGTCTCCGTATTACTGGCTGATTTTCCGCAGGCCGTAAATGCGAGGGCCGCGCAGACCGCCATTATCACAATCAGGGTTCGTTTCATTTGCATCCTCTTCTCTCTGTTATATACTGTCATGATCTTATTGAGTGCTCATAGTATATCATCCGATTGTGAATATTGCTTTGCTTTTTTCTTAATTTTTGAGAGAACCGTATCCATCGCCGTAACGGCCAAGAAAACTCTGCGTGCGCTCATGACTGGAAGTGAAAACTTCCTCCGGTGTTCCCTCTTCCACGATCAGGCCGTCGGCCATGAAGATGACGCGGTCGGAGATGTCTCTCGCAAATGCCATCTCATGAGTCACGATTACCATGGTGATCTGTAAATCGGCCAGAGAACGAATCACTTTCAGCACTTCCCCTGTAAGCTCCGGGTCCAGCGCGGAGGTGGGCTCATCAAAGAACAGAATCTTGGGATTTAAGGCGAGAGCTCTTGCGATGGCAACCCGCTGGCACTGACCGCCCGAGAGCTGGCAGGGATATGCCTCCGCCTTGTCCTCCAGCCCCATCTTGCGGAGCAGATCATATGCTTCGCGGATGGCCTCATCCGCCTTTCGCTTTTGAACATGAATCGGCGCGTCAATGATGTTTTTCAGCACATTGTAATGGGGAAATAAGTTGAAATTCTGGAAAACGAGTCCGTAATTTCCCTGGATCTCCTTCAATTTTTCTTTTCCGGCATAGACGGCCGTTCCATCCGGGCCGTTCCATGCCGCCTTCTCTCCCAGGTACAGGAGCTCGCCGCTGTCCATCTTTTCCAGCATTGTTGCACAGCGAAGCAGGGTGGACTTTCCGGACCCCGACGGACCAATGATGGAGACAATCTCGCCTTCTTCCACAGATAAGGAGATATCCTTCAGCACGCCCTGTCCGTCAAATGATTTTTTGACATGGTTCATTTCCAGCAGATACATATGGGTTCTCCTCCTTATTGGTAGTAATCCAGCCGTTTTTCCGCGTATTCCATAATAACGGCTACCAGCAGATTAAATATGTAATAGAACAGTCCGGCCGCCACAAAGGGGATCAGACTCGTCTGGGAAGATGCCAGCGCCTTTGCCACTGCAAACATCTCCAGCACGCTGATGGTAAATGCCAGGGAAGTATCCTTGACCAGTGTGATAACCTCGTTTGTTACCGAAGGGAGAATCCGCTTCATTACCTGAGGAAAAATGATCCGGAAAAACGTCTGTGTCTTCGAATACCCCAGCAGCTTCGCCGCCTCATACTGGCCAACCGGCATGGACTGGATTCCGCTTCGGTATATTTCCGCAAAATATGCCGCATAATTGATGACAAAACCGATGAAGGCTGCCCATAGACGGTAGTTGTTGCCCACTTTAATTTTAAACAGATAATACGGACCGAAATAGACCACCATCAGCTGCAGCATCAGAGGTGTTCCCCTCATGACTGAAATATAAAATTTTACAATGGTTCTGATTACAGGATTTTTCGACATCCTGCCAAAGGATATGAAAAGTCCCAGAGGAAGTGAAAAAATAAGCGTCACAAAAAAGATCTGGATGCTGATCCACATGCCTCCTGTCAGCTGTGAAAAAATCTTTGTTAAAGTCATGGTATTCCCCTCTTATCTTCTCCATGGTTTCAAACAGGGGCCAGGCCCAAAAAAGGGTAAGCCCCTGCTGTCTGTCTCTATTTACCGATCGTTGTAATATCCTTATCGAACCATTTTTCGGAAATCTTCGCCAGGGTGCCGTCTGCTGCCAGCGCTTCCAGCTGTGCCTGCACCTGATCCTTTAAGGCGTCATTCCCCTTCTTGAAGCCGACTGCATAATTTTCCGCGGCAAGCGTTTCATCCAATACGATAAAATCAACCTGTCTCTGCTCGATCTGGAAACGCGCTACTACCTCGTCCATGGCAATCGCGTCAACCGCGCCCATCTGTAAATCCATAAAAGCCGTATTATAATCCGGCGTAGACTGAAGTGTTCCAAACGTACCGGTCAGGTTTGGGTCATCTTTTAACGCCGCTTCCGCAGAAGACTCTGCCTGAACCTCCACTACCTTTCCCGCCAAATCTGCCAGTGTCTTAATGCCGGACTCAGCCGTCACCACAAAGACCTGCTGGTTCGCCATATAAGCTTCCGTCCATGTATAATCGTCCTCACGGCCCGTCATGGTAAATCCGTTCCAGATACAGTCAATATTGCCGGATTCCAGCTCCATGTCCTTAGCCGCCCAGTCAACCGGCTGCGGAACGAATTCCATTCCGAGACGTTTGGCAACCTCTTCTGCCACCTCCAGATCAAAACCGGTATACTCACCGTCATCGCCCACATACCCCATAGGCGGAAATTCCTGATCAAATCCTACCGTAAACGTACCGCCCGCGGCTCCCGCCTCAGAAGCCTCTGTCTCTGGCGCCTTCGTATCTGTATCGGTATCTGCAGCAGTCTCCGCTGCCGTTGTCTCCGCCTCTTTCGCCGTAGTTCCAGCGGTCTCCGCCGCCGTATTGCCCGCTGCCTGTCCGGAACATCCGGACACCACCGCCATCATTCCCAGGGCTGCCGCCATTAAGATTGCTCTCTTCTTCATAATTGTTGTTTCCTCCTCTGCATTTTCATGTGCTACCATGGTAGCATACTAAAGTATTTCTGTAAAGCAGAATTTTTATCTTTCGCTCTTATTTGCAGAGTGTCCGGCATACAGCTAAAAGTCCGGGCCGGCCCAACGCGTCTTTCTTTGGCGCGTTCGGCTGACCCGGACTTTTGGTGTCTCTTTTTTATGCATTTGCCCTTTCATCCAGATACTCCAGAATCTCCTGTGCGTTCGTATCCGGTTTTACTTTCTCGAAGACCTTTTCAATCACACCGTTCTCATCGATCACGAAGGTGCTTCTGACCACGCCCATGGATACTTTTCCATAAAGCTTTTTCTCCTGCCAGACGTCATACGCCTTTATGGCCTCCAGCTCCGGATCGGAAACCAGAATGAAGGGAAGTTCGTGTTTTTGGGCAAAGTTACTGTGGCTCTTTACACTGTCTTTGCTCACTCCAATGACTTCCACGCCTCTCTGCTGATATCCCGCATACGCGCCGGCGAAGGCACACGCCTCACGGGTACAGCCCGGTGTGTTGTCCTTCGGATAAAAATAGAGAACGACCTTCTTCCCCAGAAAGGAGGAAAGTGTTACGGGATTGACGTCCTTATCGTTTAATGTAAAGTCTGGTGCTTTTGTTCCTGCCTGCAGCATAATTTAGTACCTCCAAATTTAAAATAGTGATGATTCTTTTTATTCGCCAGGCCATGGCGGCAGATGGAACGCCCGGGTTCCCGCCTGCCGGCTATAAAAATTCTTTCAGCTCCTTAAGCGACCGGATCTCCCAGCTGACAGTGACACCGGCGGTGTTAAGGGCCCCCTGCGGATTAAACCAGCAGGTATCAATTCCCGCCGTATTTCCGCCTTTTATATCTGAATTTAAGGAGTCTCCCACGATCAGGGTTCCTTTCCTCTCCGCTCCCGGCATCGCCTCAAAGCAGCGGTCAAAATACTCTTTCTGCGGCTTCTGGTACCCGACCTCCTCGGAAATAAAGGATTTCTTAAAATACTGGTCCAGACCGGAATCCGCCATCCGCATCTTCTGAGTCTCTGTAAAACCGTTTGTCACCACATACAGATCATACCGGTCCTGTAAATACGTAAGCACCTCCACGGCTTCCGGCATGACGATGGCGGTATGATTCAGGATTTCTCTGTATCTGTGCTCAGTCTGTATCCCGTCAGCACTGATGCCATGGGCCTCAAACACGGCGCCGAATCTGGTATCCGTGATATGGTCTTTCGTAATGAGACCTTTCTCATAGGCATCCCATAAGCCGCGGTTCACCCTGCGGTACGTCCCGATTAAATCCGCCGTCCGGCATACCCCGTTTTCTTCATACTCCTTGAATACACTGGCAAGCCCGCGTTCCTCCGCAGAGTCAAAATCGAGAAGCGTTCCGTCCACGTCGAAAAGGATGGTCGTATATTGTTTCATGAAAGTTTCCCCCTCCGGCCTTATTCTCCATCCCGATACACGATTTTCCCGTCACAGATTGTATATTTTACTTTTCCATACAGTCTGCTTCCGGTAAATGGTGAATTAGAAGATTTTGATGCAAATTCCCCTACGGTCCACTCTTCCTCCGGATCAAAGAGCACCAGGTCCGCCGCCTTTCCTTCTTCCACAGAACCGGAATCCAGATGATAGAGCTTCGCCGGATTAAGGCTCATCTTCTCCATCAGCTGAAGCAGGCTTAAATGGCCCGGCCGAACCAGCTTTGTAATTGCCAGTCCCAGCGCCGTCTCAAGCCCGATGATCCCGCTGGGCGCCTGCTGAAGCGGTCTGGCCTTCTCTTCCTCACTATGCGGGGCGTGGTCCGTGGCGATCATATCAATGCTGCCATTTTTCAGGCCCTCTATTATAGCCTGGCGGTCCCGTTCCGTCCGGAGAGGCGGGTTCATCTTCGCCAGAGTCCCATGCTCCAGAACGGCTTTTTCCGTCAGTGTAAAATGGTGCGGCGTAACTTCCGCGTATACACGCGCTCCCAGCTCCTTCGCCAGCTTCACCATCCGCACCGCGCCCTCGGAGCTGATATGCTGAATGTCCACCTCGGCCCCTGTGTGCAGGGCGATCATGCAGTCGCGGGCCACCAGAGAATCCTCCGCCAGTGCTGGCGAGCCATAGATCCCCAGCTCGTCCGAGACAGCCCCATGATTGATTCCATTATTGACAATAAACGCCGGATCTTCCTCATGGAAGCTTAACGGCAGTTCCAGACGCGCCGCTTCCTCCATGGCTGTCTTTAAAAGCTTTTCATCCATAATCGGTATCCCGTCGTCGGTGAAGCCCGCAGCGCCATGGGCTTTCAGCGCCTCCATGTCGGTCAGCTCCTTCCCGGCGAGTCCAACCGTCACCGCGGCGGCCTGAAGCACATGAATCCCGGTCTTTTTCCCCTCCTCGAGAACGTACCGGAGCGTCTCCACATTATCCACCGGCGGCTTCGTATTCGCCATACAGACAACCGTCGTAAAACCGCCTTTTGCCGCAGCGGCAGCGCCGGTATGAATATCTTCTTTATACGTAAGTCCCGGATCCCGGAAATGGACGTGTACATCCACAAGTCCCGGCGCCGCAACAAGTCCCCGGCCGTCGATGACCGTATCAAATTTGTCCTCCGGCTCCGCGCACTCTCCAACGCGAAGAATGGTTCCGTCCGAAACAGCGATGTCCCCAATCCTGTCGAGTCCATTTCCCGGACTCACAATCCGGACATTTTTTATCAGCATCCTCATGCCGTACCTCCTTATCATGAGCACTCCGCCCAGCCATTTACCGGCTTCACAGACTGCCCTGTTTCTCTTCTTTTTTCGAAAACACCTTAAAAATCCCCTGCGGCAGTTCAAACACAAACACAATCCCCAGGACGATGGCCACTGCCACCTTAAGAGCCATAAAGCCAGTCTGAGACGCCTTGTCCAGCTCATTTGTCACAATATAATAGGCAGTCCAATATACCCCGGCTCCCGGTACCAGCGGAAATATGCCGGAAATCAGAAATATGGTAACCGGGCACCGCTCCCTGACCGCAAACAGCCGCGACAGCAGGATCACTACGATTGTGGCAAGCAGCGCCGCAGTCGGTGCGGTACAGCTCTGAATCAAAATGGAGTAAACACCCCAGCCGGCTCCGCCGATCAGACCGCAGTATGGATAATACCTTGTGGGAACCCCGAACAGAAGGGAAAACGAAACCGTCCCTCCAATGGCAGCCACCACTGAAATCAACAGCGTCACAGCATCACACCTCCCGTCAGTTGATGGAACACGCTGAACACGAGTCCAACCCCCATGGCAATACAGAAAAATACCAGCAGAGCGTCCAGCATCCGCACAGAACCGGAGATATAGTCGCCATCCGCAATATCCCTGATGGCATTGGTAAATGCGACTCCCGGTATCAGAGGCATAATAGAACCAATAATCATGAAATTTAAATGCTGCCCTATGGAAAACAGATACATCACAGAGCAGAGAAAGGTTACCAGTGCTCCGCCTCCAATATTTCCAACGATCTTCGATAAATGAGGACCGCTGATATACAGCACATAGAAATACAGAAGCACACCGGATACAAACGCCGCCGCACTGTCTGTTAAATTACCTCCGAACAGCATGCAGAAGCAAGCGCTTCCCACACCGGAAGCCAGAATCTGCATGGTCTTCGTCTTTCCCGGCATAACGCGGATCTCATCAAGCCGTTCCCTCACTTCTCCAATGGTATACCGTCCTTCCACGATCTCCCTGGACAGCTGGTTCACCGCAGCCACCCGGTTTAAATGGACCCCGCTAACCGGGATATGCTGAACCTTGGCGAAGATCTCCTCCCGCGTGCTGCCGGAGGTAATGAATATTCCATTGCTCAGTACAAATGCATTCTCCGACTCAATTCCGTAATAGCGGCATATTCTGTCTACCGTCTCCTCCACCCGGAAAATCTCGGCTCCATTTTCCAGCAGAATATGGCCCGCCTGCATCGCGGCATCCAAGATTTCCCGCTGTTCCTCCCCGTTTAACTCACACGAAACGCTCATCTTCCTCCGTAAAGACCTCCCCATCCCCAGTAATCTCCTGTATTCTGTCTCTGTAACCGGCCGAGCAGTCAAGCGCTCTCATCTTCCCTATCACAGAATAATCTCCCCAGCAGTGCATGGGAAATACATGTTTTACATCGACTTTATTCAAAAACTCGTCCATTCCCAGATAAAAGTCGTCTTCCTGCCTCGGATCCAGCGGCAAAAATGCCACATCTATATGCATACCCGCCATTTTATCAATCTGTGCGCTGTATTTTTTTGCCATGGAATCGTTCCAGTTATCCGGCTCGCCTTCCCATCTCCAGTTATTTAAATCTCCCGCATGATAGATCGTTCTGCCTTCCGCCTCAATCAGAAACGCCACACCTTCATCCGTTGATTTATAAGTATGTATGGTTAACATTCCGCCATTTTCCAGCCTGTATTCCGCCATCTCTCCTGGCTTCATGGAATCCGTGACCGGTAATGCCTCTTCCGGCAGGCGCTTCCTCCAGATATCACCAGACAGGACAAACCGAACGTTTTCATGTTTCTTTATCAACTCAAATATCACCGGTGAATAGTGGTCCCCGTGCCTGTGGCTTGCCAATACCAGAAGCGGCTTTTCCCGCTTCAGCCCGGGAATCACTCCCTCTGTATAATCAAACAGCAGATAAACCGACTCCAGTTCCACTAAAAAAGAGCTGTGGTGGATATAAGTAATCTTCATATGACGCCTCCTTTCCCGATATCCCTATTCTGTTATAACGGAAGGCGTTTGTCAACTTTTTTCTTCTGTAAAAACAGGGGACTGCCGCCAGAAATTTATCCTGTATAATCAGAAAGGGCGGAGACACTCGTCTCCGCCCAAATAAAATACCTTTTTACTGCAACAGTTTATGTCAGTTCTGATTAGTTAGCTGCTGTTGTAGCTTCTTCTGTTACTGTTTCTGCGTCTTCAAGAGATGCTTCTTCAACTTCTTCGGAAGACTCTTCTGCGGAAGCATCCTCAGATTCTACTGCTTCTGTTGCTTCTGCGTCAGCAGACTCTGCATCTGTAGTTTCATCTGCAGCTTCTTCTGTTGTTACTGCTTCTGTAGTTGCTTCTGTTGTAACTTCAGCTTCTGTTGCTGCAGTTGTCTCAGCTGTTGTGCCGCTGCCACATGCAGAGATAGATGCCATAGTTAATACTGCGATGCCTGTAAGTACGAGTTTCTTTGCTGTCAATTTCATAATTGTTCTCCTCCTTGCGACTACATAGGTGTCTTTTTGTTATGTCTTAGAATTATGTCATGACCTTCGGTTGTCCTATGCCCTCAAGTCGAAAGTCAGTTTATCACTCCAAACGTTTAAAGTCAATGTTCTTTCTGTGATTTTTTTCTTAATTAAAAGTCACCCGATTTCTTAAAATTTATTACAATTGACAAAAGCGGTTCTAAACTGAAAACTATGAAAATATACTTTTGTAACCATACTGTACTTTTTTAGGTGTCCGTTATGCCATGTGATTATGCACTATTATTCGCCGTTATATCGCAGTGTTTTTTGTATATTTTTTTGCTATTTTCCTTTGTTTTTGTGTTTTTACCACGTTTATGGTGGTTTCCACCCCAATTTCCATTATTTACCGCTGGCAGTAGCTTTCAATCGCCCGGCTCATAAATTCGGCTGTATGTTCTCCGAACTGATCGATATTTTCTTTAAAACGTCCGTCCTCCACGTACATTTTCCCCAGTCCCTCCAGGATTTCCAGGGTGCATTCGTAGTAGTTTTCGGTAATATGGTTCCTCCATCGTTCCACCAGTCCGGCCGCGCGGCTGCCATCCGGCGCTTCACCCGCCTGGACGCACTCCGCAAATTCCCGGAAAATATCACTCATCTCTCCATTTAAATCCTTCCATTTTTCCTCACTGTAACCGGAAGTCTTCTTTTCGCTTTCGCGGTATGCTTGGGTATCACCCCAGCGTTTCTTCGCTTCATTGGCGTACTTTTTCTTTGCTTCTTCTATCTCGTGCATATCAAATTCCTGAAAACTCATGGTATTTTCTCCTCTCATCATACTGTCCACCAGTCCGGTAAGCCGGCGCAGCCGCTCGATCTTCAGCAAAAGCAGCGACTTATGGGCCGCAAGCGCTTCCTGGCGGTCATAGTCAGGCTTCGACAACATGTCCTTGATTTCCTTCAGGGGAAAATCCAGTTCCCGGTACAGCAAAATCTGCTGCAGCACTGCCAGCGCCTCTTCGTCGTAATAACGGTATCCTGCTTCCGTCGTGTCGGTTGGTTTGAGCAGTCCTATCTCATCGTAATAATGGAGTGTGCGCACACTGATATTCGTTAATTTTGCTGTCTCGCTTACTGTCAGTCTCATAGTTATCACCGCCTTCTTTTTTACTATAATGTATGACGCAGCGTGAGAGTCAAGAGTTTTATTTATTCTGATAAAATAAATATCTACTAAAATTTACAATAGTGCTGATTTCCCATTTGCGCTTTGTTTTCTCTATAGATTATAGCAAAAGATAGTTTTACATGGTACCCCATATCGTAATATCCGCTCAATTGGATATACTGCAATCAGATGGTCCGATACTCCTTCGGCGACATCCCCATCACCTTCTTAAACACCTTGGAAAAATACTTCTCATCCCGGAACCCCACTTTATACGCAATCTCATACGTCTTAAAGTAATTCTGTTCCAGATAGCAGCATGCCCTTTCGATGCGCACCCGATTGAGATAGTCGATAAATCCGCACTGGAGGCTTTTCTGGAACAGCGTCGAGAGATAGCCTCCGGTTATTCCCAGGATTTCCGCGGTGCCGCTGAGCGTGATATTTTCCATGTAATGCTCAGCAATGTACTCTTTTGCCCGCTTTACCAGCTGATTGGTTCCGTTCTCTTCTTCCTGGACACACGGCTCTTCCAGTCCCGTGCCGTCATCTACCAGCCGGTTTAAGCACTTTAAAATATCCGCGGCCCGCGCCGGTTTTAATAAATATTCCTTTGCCCCGAAACGCAGCGCCTGCTGTGCGTATTTAAATTCATCGTATCCGCTTAAAATTACTACGATGGGATGCAGACCCGCCCGCTGCGCCTCCTTCATGACATCGAGGCCATTTTTCAGCGGCATCTGGACATCCAGAAGCAGAATATCCGGCTGATACTTTAAGAGCAGATCGATCGCCTCCTGGCCATTTTCAGCCTCATATATCTTGTCAAACCGGTCCGTATGGAGCCGGATATATTTCGCCACACCACGGCGGATTACCTCTTCGTCATCTGCGACTAACAGTTTTACCGACACTTCTGTTCCTCCTCGTTATAAGCGCTTAAAGACCGTATTTTGGTCTCTTACGTGCGATACATGCCATCTCCGCTCAGCGCGCCCCCTTTATCGGGCATCGTAAAATCGTTCCCGAACTTAGTGGAGCGGCTTCTCAAAAGGAATACATAGAATTACTGTGGTACCCTTTCCCACATCACTTTGAATCTCCAGTTCGAAATCTCCATGATACCTAAGCTCCAGGCGCTCTTTGATATTTTTAATTGCATACCGCCCGATTCTCTGACGGGCGTACTGAGCCGGTTCCTCCTCCCAGATATCGTCGATCTGGTCCTGGCGCATGCCTATCCCCGTATCCTTTATCTCGAACCGGATCTTTCCCTTATCCAGGCTTCCGGTTACCGTCAGATAGCAGGGTATACTGACATTTTCAAACCCGTGAACAATGGCATTTTCCACAAATGGCTGCAGGATCAGCTTGGGGATATATGCCGACTTCACCTCGTCCGCCACGTTGATTTCATAGTGAAGACGCCTGGAAAAACGCATTTTCTGTATCTGTAAGTACCTGGATACCAGTTCAATCTCCTGGGCTACCGTGACTTCCTTCTTCCCCTGGCTTAAAACGAGGCGGAACAGCTGTGACAGGGCCAGAATGCTTTCCGCAATCTCGTCGTTATCCGCTTCCGTGGCCTGCCAGTATAAGGAATCCAGCGTATTATACAGAAAATGCGGGTTAATCTGAGCCTGAAGTGCAGCCAGCTCGCTCTCTTTTTCCTGAAGAGTAATGACGTAATTTTCGTCAATCAGTGACTTGATATCTTCCACCATTTTGTTAAAGCATTCCGCAACCTCTCCGACTTCATCCCTTGTTTCCACCTCCACCCGCTGGTCAAAATCGCCGGTCGAGAATTTGACGATGGCTTCGCTGACCCGTTTTAACGGCCTGGTCACAATATTGGAAATGATGAGGAGCAGGGGAAGGAGCCCAAGCAAAACTCCAATCATCAGGGTAATCGGCATATAGGCGATATCCGTCAGCTGCATCTGCCTGCTGTACCGGGGCACCACCTTGACAATGATGCTGGAATTCTTCTCTTTCTGACTGCAAACCACTTGATAGTCTCCAAATGTAAAGTTATGTTTGCGCTCCCGATAGTCCTCTTTTATAAAATCGTCTGATTTTAAGTATTCGGCCACCTGTGTCGGAATGCTGCCGCTTCTCGAGAGCTCGCCGCCAAATTTATCCAGAATCAGCACGCCTTCCCTGTCGCTGTGAAGAATCCCCTCTCCCAGCTTTTGAAAGACCTCCTGGCTGACACCGATGACAATATACCCCAGCGTCTTCTTCTGAGTCAGGTCAAAGATTCCTCTATATAAGACTAACTTATCAGAACGGTTGGTATTATAAGTTTCTTTATCGTATTTACTTACACTCCGCCATAAGATCCCGTTGTCGCTGGCCAGCGTATCCCGGTAGACCGCCGTCTTCTTAACGGTCTCCAGATCCGGTACATAGGCGCTGGCATCCATACACCGCAGATAAGGGCGCACCCCGTTTTCCGGGTAAATGCCAATGGTTTTAATATGGCCTTTCAGCGCTACCATGTCCTGTACGATCTGCATGGGAGCCGCCTCCAGCCAGAGTTTTGCATTCTTGTTCAGCTCTTCCGCATTTTTCGCTGTCAGCAGGGCATGCACCTCGTCGTTAATGCAGAAATAGGTGGAAAAATCCTTAATATCGGACTGGAGGACAAAAATACTTTCCGCCAGAGCATTGACACTGCTCCTGTCATTTTCCAGTCTGCTCTCCAGGTCTTTATTATAGTTGTAAAAAAGAAGCACGGCGCATATGAGAATCAACACCGGCGTGATAATCAAATACCCATAAAAAATCAGTTTCATTTTTACACTTAATTGATTTACCCACTGTTTTATCTTCTTCATAGCCGTACTTCCTTATAATCATTCTGATCCGGGTGTTCCACCCGCTAAACTATCCGCCCTTTTTCTGGGCGCGCCTAACCTTTTACCGCTCCCATAGCCACACCTTTCGTAATATGTTTATTCAGCAGAATATATACAATCACCGCCGGCGCCGCTGTCAGAGCCATAGCCGCAAACTGCACGGCGTAATTGGATGAATACTGGCCGGTAAACTCCAGAACCGAGAACGGAAGCGTCTTCCATTTCGGTGAACTTAAGTAGGTGCTGGCCATCATAAATTCATTCCAGTTGTTCAGAAACGTCATGATCGACACCGTGGCGATGGACGATTTCATCATGGGCGTGATAATCCGGAAAACGATCCGGTAGATCCCGCATCCGTCCATAACCGCCGCCTCCTCCAGCTCAACCGGAATGGATTCCATAAAGCTGGACATCAAAAACAGACCCTGGGGAAGTGAAAATGCCACGTACGGGATCAGCAGCGCCCAGATGGTATCGGTCAGCCCCAGCTGATTGAATATCTTATAATTGGGAAGCAGCGTCGCATGAATGGGAATCATCATCCCCATGAGCAGGAGCGTCTTCACAAGGCCCCTTAATTTCCAGTTCATTCTGCGGCATGCGAAGCCTGCCATAATCGATACAAGAAGCACCAGGATGACCGCCAGTCCGTTTATCAGAATACTGTTTTTTAAGTATAGCAGAAAATGACCGTCTATAAAAGCTTTAACATAATTTCCCCACTGGATCTTCTTCGGGATTACGAGAAGTCCGCTGGTAAACATCTCATTGCTGCTTGCCAGGGAAAAATCCGCCAGCCAGATTAAGGGGAAGATCTGAACGACCGCCACAAGAATCAGCACCGCCCAAAGAAGTGGTTTTTTCCAGGAAAACGTTCTTATATCCGTTTGATTCATGATTTCGCCCTCCTTCTGCTCAACCCGTGTTTCCTTCCCGCTTCTTCATCGCGGTCTGCGAAAACGGTGTTCAGTAATACGGTAACCACCAGGCAGATGATGATGAAAATGACGCCGATGGCATTGCCGTAGCCATACTTGAACGCTTTAAACGCCTGCTGATATAAGTAGTTCGCCGCAAACTGCGTGCTGTTGCCGGGTCCGCCGTTCGTAAGCAGGTACACGGTTTCCATCTGTTTTAATGCGGATATGACCGCCATGGTCACATTTACCTGAATCACCGGCTTCATCAGCGGAAGGGTGATCCGCAGAAATGTGGTTTTCTGGTTGGCCCCGTCAATTGCCGCCGCCTCATACAGGGTAGGGTCTATATTTTTGATTCCCGTGTGGTAAATTAACATTCCCCAGCCGAATCCATGCCAGATCAGCACGATCAGTACCGACCAGATGGCCCTGCCCTGGCTGAGCCAGTTGATTCCGCCTTTTCCGCCAAACAGCTTGATAATATTGTTTAACAGGCCGAAATCGGGATTATAGATAAATTTCCACAGGTATGCGATAACCGCTACGGAGATAACATTGGGCACAAAGTACACGCAGCGGAAAAAACCTTCTCCCCGCCCTCCCAGCTTATCCAGCACTGCCGCCACGATCAGCGCCAGCGGATGCTGAATGCAGATGAAGCCGATGGCTAAGAGGAGCGAATTCTTGAGGGAGGTCCAGAAAACCTGATCCTTCATCAGTCTGTGATAATTCTCCAGTCCAATATAATTGTAGGAACCCATTCCGGAGTAGTCTGTAAATCCGTAATAAACACTGAGGCAAATGGGAGCCAGAATCGCAAACACGAACAGCAGCAGGCCCGGAAGGACAAGGCTTAGAATGACCAGTTTGTTGCTGTATAATTTTTTCATAAACTTCCCCTTTCTGAAAGTTACGGCCGCCGGTTTATTCTCCGGCGGCCGTAATCAGCTTACACTTTTTCTCTGTTCATTATTTGCATGCTTCGCCGATTTTAGAAAGGAACTCATCCACCGTGATTGTGCCGTTGGAAACACTCTGGATTTCACTTTCAATGCTGGTCTTGAATGCGGATGGGCCGCAGTCATTGACCGGTGTCCCGGATACCCTGGAGGCCCCGTTTACTGCTTCTACGAACTGCATCTGAAGCTTCGTCTCTTTCCCGCTCATGTAGCTGGTCTGATCCTGCGCCGACATGCCTACGCCATTCTCCCAGCCATACTTGGATAACTTATCCGGCTGATACATATAGTTTAAGAATTTGATCGCTTCTTCTTTTACCTCAGATTTCGCAGACACCGCATAACCGCCGCCGTTCCACGCCGCAATATCTGTAGCCGCGCCTTTTCCTCCGGCAATCGTCGGCATGGTGAACACTCTGATATTGGTTCTGACCTCTTCCGGGATGTCTTCGTTCATGGCCATGGAAGCCTCCCAGCTTCCCATGTAGAACATGGCCGCCTGGCCATTGGTAAACAAGTTCATGGCCGTTCCGTAATCCTGAGAATCGTAACCATTCTGGAACAGGCCGGCGTCCGCCGTCTCTTTTAAAATCTCTGTCGCCTGTTTGAATGCCGGGTCCGTAAAGTCCCCTGTGCTCACTGCGTTGCTGACAATGCCCGTATAGTCTCCGGTCAGTTTAAAGAGGATATCAGACAGGTAGATTGCCATCGGCCAGCCGTCTCCGCCATCCATGGCCAGTGGTGTAATCCCCGCACCGCTGATTTTCTGAGCCAGGTCTAATAATTCATCATACGCAGCGGGTACTTCCCAGCCGTTGTCCTTGAACATTTTCTCATTATAATAGAAGCCGGCCACGTCTGTGTTTCTGGGAAGGCCATACAGCTTGCCATCTTTCTTAAAGCCTTCCAGGGAACCGGAGATAAAACCATAATCCGCATAGTCTGCCTCATTTAACTCAGCAAGCACTCCCGCATCCAGCACCTCGTCTAAGAAGGACGGCTGTCCCCAGATACTGACGACGTCCGGCATGCCCTCCATGGAGTATGCCTTGAACTTCGTCTTATACGCTTCCTCGTCCAGAGCTTCCACTTCGATTTTCACATTCGTATTTTCCTTCATGTAGTCATCGATAATCATCTGTTCCACCAGACCCTGACCATTTTTTCTATCCGGCAGGTTCGAGAATACTTTTAATGTAATGGTGCCGTTGTCATTTTTTGCCGTTGTCTCCGATTTGGAACCACAGCCTGTTAAAGACGATGCCAGCATGGCCGCCGCCAGTACCACCGATACTAATTTATGCTTCATGATTGAAACCTCCCTGTTTTGTCTTATATTCAACTCTCTGCGCGCGCTTTTTATTTGATAGTTAAATTCTACCATCGGTTATATGGAAAAAACAGAGACTAAATTTCTAAAAGGGTGCAATATTTTCATATTCAATTGGCTGGACTGGTGGGTGAACCCTTTCTGAAACAACGAGCTTCTTACTGAACAAAAAAGGCGATGGTACAGGATCCGCCTGCCTCATCGCTTTTCCATTGTCAGATCATAACTTTCACCGATCATTCTCTTTATATCCTGATCCGGAACCGTACCATCCAGTAAAATCGTATTCCAATACTTCTTATTAAGATGGTACCCCGGAAGTACGCCCGGAAATGCATTTCTCCAGAATTCCGTCCATTCCGGATCACATTTCACATTCACGCAGGTATTTCCCTCACGCGTATAAATCCACGCGAATACTTTCTTATTCTTTCTATGCCGAATCACCGCCCACTCCGTGTCATGGAACGGATAGTCTTCATAGACGTCCGAATAGGTCAGGCAGTATTTTATTAAGTCCTGTTTTGTCTTCATCGCCATAGCATATCCCCCTGATTATATCACACAGATACTTTTCCTTATTTATTATACTGCGTTCTCCCCAGCGTTACAACGTTTTCACCTTATTGTAACAGCCGTTTTTATTAATTGATCAATATTCATCATAGCTTATTACCGGTAAAGAATTTTTAAATGTTCCCTTTTTTAGTTGACAGCCATCCTGTTATCTCTTAAATTAGATATATAGAAAACGACATGTCTCTTTTGAAAGGAACCCGATATGAGAAACCTGGTATTAAACACTTTTCTGACACTCATTGGGACTGTTGCAGCACTTACATTATCCGGCTGTCAACAGACTGAACAAACAGCCGCTCAGAATGAGACCGTTGTCTTTCAGCTGACTCCCTCCACCGCAGGCGTTGGCGAATTTCTCAGGCAGTTTAAAGGTTACGAGACCACATACGACCAGGATATCTGTTATAATATAACACCAAAGGATATTACAGACCGCTATGATTTTTGCATATTTAAGTATGATACATCCTGTGGCAGTTTTTTGTCGTATGATAAGGAAGTATATCCGCTTGGCATATGGTTTGGGGGATACGGCGTGACCTCCTTTGCTGTCTCCGACTTAAATCAGGACGGCTATTTTGAACTGTTCTTCACCTATTCCTGGGGCTCCGGTGCGCATCGCTCCCTCGTCGGATACTTTGATTCTGCCACAAAGGAAACCATTCTCCCTGATTTCATTTACTGGGGAAATGATATGGTATTAAATACAGACAGCAACGGGATTTTAGGGATTTACCATGCAGACTGCGATATTGAATCCTTTGTAGACATTGAAATGGAGGCGAAAGACAGGTTAGCCTCTATTGTATGGGAATCTCAGGAAATATCTGTTGTGGAAGAGACTGAATAGCAAAACTCCCCGTTGAGAACAACGGGGGATTTTCTTTATACTGCAGCCACAGCCACCAATATACCCATATCTGTCAAGGCCGGAACCTGCTGTACACCTTCCCCGGCTGTATTCCGCCTCTGTAACTCGCCATCTCACTAACCGTCACCAGCTGAAATCCCATAGCTTTCAATTTTGGGATAATAACCTCTGCCGCATCAGCCGTAGGACCGTATATATCATGCATCAGTATGATATCGCCGTCTTTTACATGGCCGATTACCGCATCAATCGTTTTCTGCTTATTCTTGGTTTTCCAATCCAGAGTATCGATAGACCAAAGCACTGCAGACATTCCCATAGATCCTACGGTCTTCATCGACACATCATTCTTTGCACCGCCCGGCGGCCGCATGAGCACCGGTGATACGCCTCCTGCCATGCGGATATGATCATTGGTCTGCTCTAACTGGGACTGAATCCCGGCCGCGCTCAGCTTCGTAATTGCTTTATGCTCATACGTATGATTGGCCACTTCACAGCCCAGTGCGGTCATCCTCGCTACCGCCGCCGTATTGGCTTTTCCCTTCACCCGGTTTCCCACCATAAAGAAGGTGGCACATCCACCGTTTGCCTCCAGACTGTCCAGAATCCGGTTGGTAACGGGTGCGTGGGGTCCATCGTCAAAGGTCAGTGCAACCATAGGCCGGTTTGGATCAATACCGGTTTTCTCCGCTTTTTCGCCGGGAATGGCTGCACCTTTTGTAATGACTGTCATGCGCATTCCTGTGATTTTAAGCCCGCTTCCCTCCTGGCCTGCTGTGCCCTCATCGTTTCTAACCCAGGGAGACCATGTCCCATTCTGCTGAATGGAGTAGCAGACATCGTACAAATCTTTCAGTCCTCCGGTCAACCGCATACAGAGAGCGGCAGCCGGCGCTTCTCCCTCCGTATGCCCCGCCATCACAGCTCCAGCCGTCCATTCCGTCCAGCCGGAACCGCTCACCTCCACCTGGTATTCCAGGCCGCCGGTGACGTTCTGGGGCTTGTTGAGTAAAACAGCCTGAAAACCTGTCATATAAGTACCTTCCGGTGCAGTGTACGGTGTATCATCTGCCTGCTTATCACTCCAGGCAGTGGGATAATTGAATGCCTGATAGCTTATTTTTACAGGCTCCTCCGCCCGGGCGCTGATTGCCTGCACGGGAGCCTGGATCGTACCTGCAAAGACCAGAAATACCAGTGCCAATGCTTTTATTTTCCTATGTAATCGTTTCATCCTGTTACCTCTTATCTCTTTTCTCTTATCTTTATCTGTCTTTTCTTTATCTGTCTTTCCCTCTTAACCTCTAACTATAATCTTTAGACGAGCCACAAAAAAGAAAAGTTTCAACCATGTAAAACTTTATGAAATATTTTATTCCTCCCGTATTATATCACCTATTCCGAGTAAGCTTAAAAGGGATCTGCTGGAAGACAGCCCGCCAGAATAAACGCATTGTTTCGTAAGAGTCAAAATAACAGTGAGAAAAAATCGAAATAGCAGTAAGCAAAGATCAGAACAGCAGTAAATAAAGATCAAAACAGCAGTAAGTAAAGATCAGAACATCACAAAAAAGAGACTCCCCCAAAAAGAAAAGTCTCCTGTCATTGCTCTCTTGCCCGATCTGCTGCATGCGCCCAGTCACTATATGTTAAAACTTCCTGCCACATTTGGGGCAGTACTCAAAATCTTCTTCCGTCTCATACCCGCAGGCTTCACAATGCTTCCGGTTCCAGCCGGATGTTCTGCGGCCTGCCTGTACAAGTGTTAAATCTGTCTCGGTTATATCGGCCTGTTCACCGTGTCCCAGCCGTTTTCCAACCTCCGGGTCCAGCTCATAAACAGTGCTGCAGCATGACATCTGTACGTAATAATGGCGGTTCCATTTTATAATGGGAATGAAAAAAAGGCTGAAATAGGAGTATGTCATAAAAACCTGATACCGTCCGTAACCGCCGCATTGCGCACAGATAACGGTCTTCGCATAATCCAGCATTTTCTTCCCCTGACTGATTCCAAAAACGAAAAACATAGTAAATCTCCTTCACGAGTAAATTTATAGATTTCAGTATACCATATTTTTTATATTCTGCTAATAATCTTTACAGAAATCCGCCTTGAACTTTTACAGACAAACCATTTATAATAAGCGTAAACTATCACAGTCTGCCATTTGCAGGCCGCAAGAGGAGGAAATATATCTTGAAAAAAATGATACTGGTAACCTCACCGCCGGCATGCGGAAAAACCTACATCTCGAAACAACTGGCAAAAAATCTGAAACACGTCGTCTACCTGGACAAAGATACCCTGATCGTCCTGTCAAACCGTATTTTCGATGTGGCGGGCGAGGAGCGCAACAGAAGTTCCGATTTTTTTGAATCCAATATCCGGAATTTTGAATACGAGGCTATTATCAATATTGCCATGGAGGCATTGGATTATGATGATATCGTCCTGATTAACGCACCATTTACCCGTGAAATACGCAGCCCGGAATACATGGATCAGTTCCGGAAACGGCTGGCAGCCAAAAATGCCCGGCTGGAAATCATCTGGGTTGTAACAGATCCCGAGATCTGCCACCAGCGCATGATCCGGCGCAACTCCAGCCGCGACACCTGGAAACTGGAAAACTGGGATCAGTATATCAGCGGCGTGGATTTTTCCATTCCTTCAGCCATCGACCGGCCGGACAGTTCTGAGGATGACCTCCTGTTATTCTATAACTCCACCGATCAGGAGTACCAGGAATCCATGAAACGAATTGTTGGAATTCTGGAAGAAGACTGCTGAGTGAAAGGAAAGATACAAAAGCCGGCCAGACCGGCCGTATACAGAATCTTCCTTACTGGATATTCCTGTACACAGCAGTCTGGCCGGCATTTTATGATCGAGATCCGATTCCGCTGCGGCGGATTAATAAAATCCCGATGGATTCTCAGACAAATTAATCATAATGTTCTTCATCTGAGTATAGTGCTCCAGAATAACCTTATGGGTCTCGCGGCCGATTCCCGACTTCTTGTATCCGCCGAATGGCGCGCCGGCCGGGATGGCGTTATACGTGTTCACCCACATACGGCCTGTTTCGATTGCGCGGCAGACACGGACAGCCCGGTTGATATCGCGGGTCCACACGGCACCGCCCAGTCCGTACTCACTCTCATTGGCCATATGGATGACCTCCTCCTCATCCTTAAATTTCATCACAACTGCTACCGGTCCGAAGATCTCTTCCTGCGCAACCCGCATGTCGTTCGTCACATCTACCAGCAGTGTCGGCTTTAAGAAGCATCCCTTTGCCAGTTCTCCCTCCGTGATTCGTTCACCGCCGCAGGCTACTCTTGCTCCCTCCTTCTTTCCAATCTCTATGTAATCCAGAATCTTATTTAAATGTGCCTCGTAAATCTGAGATCCCATCATCGTGTCCGCTTCCCAGGGAAGCCCCACTTTTACACTGTTAAACTTCGCAACCGCCTCTTCCACAAACCGGTCATAGATATCTTCATGCACAAACACACGGGAACCGGCGCAGCATACCTGACCCTGATTGAAAAGAATTCCCAGCTGAAGGCCATCCATCGCCATATCCCATTTGCAGTCCGGGAAGAAAATATTGGCCGATTTGCCGCCCAGTTCCAGGGTGGATGGAATTAATTTTTCCGAAGCCGCACAGCCCACCTGGCAGCCTACTTCGGAAGAACCTGTAAATGCCAGCTTCCGGAAGCCTGGATGCTCCAGCATATACTGGCCTGACTTCGATCCTCTGCCTGTCACAATATTAAAAACACCCGGAGGCAAAATTCCGTCGATCAGCTTCGCCAGCTCCAATACGCTTAAAGAGGTATAGCTGGAAGGCTTAAATACCGTACAGCAGCCTGCTGCCAGCACAGGTGCAAGCTTCCATGCCGCCATTAAAAACGGGAAATTCCACGGTACAATCTGGCCCACGACGCCAATCGGTTCCCTTAAAATCAGGCTCAGCGTATTCTCATCCAGCATGGCCGCCTCACCTTCTTCCGTCCTCACCGCTCCGGCAAAATAACGGAAATGGTCGGCCGCATACGGAATATCAATCGCCATGGTCTCCCGGATCGGTTTTCCATTGTCCAAAGTCTCCAAAAGCGCCAGTTTTTCCTTATTCTGATCGATCACACCCGCAATCTTTAACAGCGCATCTGCCCTCTCCGCAGGCGTCGTCTTTTTCCAGCTCTCCCACGCAGCCCAAGCGGCGTCCACCGCAGCGTCCACATCCTCTCTCGTAGCTTCCGCACATGTGGACAGATATTCCCCATTAGCCGGACAGTAGGATTTGAATGTACCGCCATCGGAAGCGTCGACCCACTGGCCGTTGATGTACAGGTTATAGCTCTCTCTTGCTACATTTTCCATATCATGTCTCCTTCCTGATAAAAATTTTGGTGCAGGGCATTCTCCGCGACCCTGCCGCACTCTTTTGTTCTATTTTCAGTATAGCAGTTCGCAAAAACAATAGCAACAATAGATATTTTATTCACAATTAATTCTATTATTTTTGTATATATTATACATTTTCTGACAAATTTATGTTTTGATCGTTAATTAACTATCAAAATCTTTTTTAGATTAAAGGTACTTCTGCATAACCCAAATGGCAGAATCTCATTCCAGATAAATAAAAAAGCGGGAGAACTGCCAAGACCCAAGGGCCTGTCAATTCTCCCACCGTTTTCCTGTTAACTATCTTTCTGTACTTACTTCTGAGCGACCATAAAAGGTGAGCAGGTATAATCCGCAGATTCCTACCAGCGCATATACAATTCTGGATATCCAGGACATGCTGCCGAAAAGGAATGACACCAGATTAAAATTGAAGAATCCTACCAGACCCCAGTTTACCGCGCCGATAATGGCAATGGTAAGGGCCGTATAGTCCAATGCTTTGTTACCCATGGCACTACCTCCTTGTTGTGAGCACCCGGCGGCTTTTTCTCCGCCTGTGTGCGATAACTGCCGCCTCTCAGAGACGGGAAGAAGTTCCTTTCCCTTTGAAGTGGCTTTCTTTTTTTATTATGGGGAAGTTTTTGGGATTTTATACACTTTGTACTAAATTAACAGACAATCTTTCGCTGTCTTACCTCACATCATCTGCCCAGATGGTCAATCCGCTCCTTTATCTCATCCTCACGCCGGTTAAATAAAAGCCGCTCGTTGTACTGATAGTATCTCCCGCACTCGTATTCCTGAAGGAATTTTATGCTGTAATAATTCGTATTCAGTTCAGTGATAAACACTGCCATCTCCTGGCTGTCGCCAAAGGTTATCTCCATAAAGTCAAAGGCGTGTTCCAGCATGGCTCCGCTTTCATCAAACTGTGTCTCATATACTTCCCGCTCACGGCCGAAGTAAGACTTTACCGTCTCCCACGCTGCCTCCGGATCCGGAGTTTCCGCAAAATGGATTTCTTTTTCATACTGCTCCAGGAGATGTTCCACATCGCGATGCAGATAATCGCTCTGACGATTTAAGAGTCCGGCCTGCCGCTTCTTTTCCCACGCCTGTTTAAATTCCTTCCTCACAGTGCAAAGGCGCGCTTCCATATCTCCGGACAGACTTCCGTCATGCAGCTTCTTTAACTCCGCCATCAGAATTTCCAGTTTTTCCGCGTCTCTTACCACCTGCTTAAATCCGCCGTTCAGCTTCGAGAGAAGGAGGCCGATCACATTCAGCTTCTCATCAAACTGGGCGCGCTTTAACTTATTAGAGAGAGTTTCCCGTACAGAACCGGATAGAATCTCATCGATCTGATAATCGTCCTGATATTTATAATAGAGTTCCAGATAATTGGCAAAATCCCTGGCAATCTTGGGAAACTGAAGGTACTGTCCAATTACCTCGCGATCCGTTTTTTTGCCCAGCTTCTCATACACCTCAATGAGGCGTGACAAGTCTTCCCAGCCTCGCGGCGTGGCGAACAGGCGGCCGTCCACCGTTGTTTCAATCCGGCAGAACGACTCCGGTCTCGCGTTCAGATAGGAAATGATGGCAGGATGGATTGACTGTTCATACGCATACTGCTTCCATACCTCATAGTCCGGCTCTACGTGAATCATTTTAATTCGATCCAGCGTCACCACATCAAAATCTCTTACAGATTTGTTATACTCCGGCGGATTGCCTGCTGCCGCTATGATCCAGCCCTCCGGAATCTGATGGTTTCCAAATGTCTTGCACTGTAAAAACTGCAGCATTGCAGGCGCAAGCGTCTCTGAAACGCAGTTGATCTCATCGATGAACAGAATTCCCTCCGAAAGGCCGGTCTGTTCAATCTTATTGTAAATGGACGCTACAATCTCACTCATGGTGTACTCCGTCACGCTGTACGGCGTCCCGCCGTACTCTTTCTTTACGATAAACGGCAGTCCGATCGCGCTCTGGCGGGTATGATGGGTGATGGTATAGGCTACCAGTCCAATTCCGCATTCCCGTGAGATCTGCTCCATAATCTGCGTCTTTCCAACCCCCGGCGGCCCGATTAACAGAACCGGACGCTGGCGGACAGACGGGATTTCATAGGCGCCGTACTCGTCCTTCAGCAGATACGCTTCAATGGTATCCTTTATTTCTTCCTTCGCTCGTTTGATATTCATAATTTGTAAATCTCCTCCTCTGTCAGGATTATTTTCATCGCCCACGCCGGAACGGACACCTCTTCATACTGTCCTTCCACGAAGATAAACGCCGTGTCGTAGACCGGCATCCGGACAGGGTATATTCCCTTTCCGTCAGTAAAGTATAAAAGTCCTTTAAGCTTCTTAAATTTCCCCTGATTCATCAGTCCATTGACGTATTCAAAGGCCGGCCTGAAATCAGTCCCACCCAGACCGGATATGGTAAAGTTCTCCATATAGGCCTTCATCTCGTCCTGGCTGGTAATTGTCTCATCGGACCGTATCATCTCGTCACACTGAATGATGTGAACGTTGATTTTCCGAAAATAACTCTCGGATTCGCACAGCACGGAATACGTCTCCTCCAGAAAGCGCCGCACCAGATCCCCGGAACAGGACATGGAAGTGTCCACCACAATCACAAAATCTTCGATCCTGTGAACTTCTTTTGATTCCAGCGGTTCAATCAGAGGCATATTGCCGTAAAGCTCCATTCCATACGTGTAAAACACGTAGTCGAAGGAATCCTGATCCACCTCGTTCTCTTCCCGGAGCACGGAAAATCTGCGCAGAAACTGCTTGTAATCATACCGCTCCCGGTTTTCAACCCGCACGGCCTCCAACAGACTTCTGGAGTCCTCCGCGTCCTTCTCACCGAAGGATTCCATCTCCGTCTGCATCTTCTCTCTGTTATTCTGCCATATATTTTGACGTTCCTGACGAATCCTGGGCTCTTCTTCCTCATCCCAGCGGTCATGGTTATCCACGTAAAATTCTGCGGCTATACGCTCGTATTCGTCACCGCTTAAATTCATTTCCTGAAGCACCTTATAAATGCCTTCCGCCGTCAATACCCTGAGCTTTTCCTTAAGCTTCGCATACACTTCCCTCCGGCAGACCGACTGGTGGCGGTACACATTCTTTACGTAAAACTCATCAATGATGGATTCTATGGCAATGTCACAGGCCAGATTCCAGTACGGAACCGCCCGTTTTCCCCGTGTATCCAGATGGCTCAGCAGGCAGTGGAATACCATGTGAAGAAAAGCCCGGTTAATCAGCACTCTTCCCCGTTTATACATACTCATCAAATGCTCCGGCTGATAATAGATAAGAAATCCATCCGTCGCCACGCCGCGCCCCTCACGGTCAGCCTCAAATCCAAGGCTGCTTAAGGCCACGTCCAGATAACGAAAGTTCAAATACAGCTCATTTCTGGAATTTGTCAGTATATCATGGCAAATCTGCACCTCCTCCAGTTCGCAGAGCTGCTGCTGCCGCAAAGGATCGATCATACGGCTTCACCTGCCTTTCTCAGTTTCTCTTAATAGTCTACAATGAAAATGTTCTCTTTTTTACAGGAAAGCGCCGATGGCGCAAATCCATCAGACCGCTCAGGGCTTCCGTCTCGCCCTTCCTGCCGGCCAGTTCGATCATCTCATCCAGCGTTTCCTTCCGTTCCCCATAACGGTCTGCCAGCCAGAAAAACGTCTCCGTGTCTCCCTCTGACAACGCCCATTCCGCGGCTCCTCCCATATGTTCCTTCAAATATTCCTCGTACGCCCCGCGATGCTGTTCCATCAATTCGGCGGGATACCTAAGCCGCCCCATGACAAGCGCACAGACGACCCACTCCGGCTCCTGGACTTTTATATGGGGAAACAGCGCGTCGTATTTGGAAAACCGGAAATCGGTCTGCTCAAAACAGTAACGGTACATGTGGCCGCAGCCGTGCATTTCCCTCATGATGATGCGGGCTGGTGTATTTTCCACGGATTCTTCAAACATCTCCGGAAATACCAGCTTTGCCTGGAGAACCGGATCCTTTGCGGGTGCTTCCGATTCCACATAGTAGTTGACATAAAGTTCCTGTCTCAGTTCCGAAATCATTTCTTTCAAACAGGAACGGCGGTGCAGAACTATGTGAATATCCATGTGTCTGATACTGGTGCATCCTGTAAACAGACCGGAGCCCACATCTTCGATCGCACTCCAGCACCGGATGGTACCCAGTTCAAAGCAGTTATAGAATGCGTAGTTGCCGATTTTTTTAATCGTGCGCGGAAGAATGATTTCTTTTAAGTGACCGCAGCATGCCACAGGCGGAAGCTCTTCTGCTTCCACAGTGCCGGTTTCTGTCCCCGCTTCCATCCCATGCTTTGCTTTTCCTTCAGCATCGGCCAGCAGAATCGTTCCTGCCGCCTTTAACATTTCCCGCCGTCCCCAGCCCTCGGAAAAAGCGTACGCTGCCAGCTCTGTTACCGGTTTTCCGTCTATCGTCTCAGGAATCTCGACCAGACCATCGTAGCTTCTGCAGCCGAGTATCGCGATTGTTTCGTTCTTAATCTGATATAAAAACATGAAAAAGACGTCCTGCCTTTCTGTTATACATATCTGGAGTTATAAATAGTACGATTGACTGTATAACAGATGAATATAACAGAAACAGCCGGGAATTGCAATGGATAAATTTTCACTTGACAAACCAAAAAGAAAGGTATAACCTAAGAATCATAAAAGCAAAACAAACTGCAACGACGGAACCAGTACCCATCTTAAGTGCGTGACAGAGAGAAACGGCATACCTGCTGAAAGCCGTTTTCCGTACAGTATGGCGAACACCACTCCCGAGCACCGGCAAACCAATGGCGGCGTATCTTCTGCGTTAAGGAAGCAGTGTCTCACGTTTGGACACGAGTGAAAAATCAAGGTGGAACCGTGCATCCGATATTCATGCACCCTTGGACAGGATTATTCTGTTCAGGGGTGTTTTTTGTTAAATTAAATAAGGAGGATCATCATGAAAGTAACGTTAAAAAATGAAGAAGTGAAAGAATTTGACAGCCCGCTGTCCGTGTACGAGATCGCGGCATCCTTAAGCGCCGGTCTGGCAAAAAAGGCGTGCGCCGCGGAGATCGATGGAACCCCGGCGGATCTTCGCACCGTTGTCGCCAGCGACTGCGCGCTCACGATTTTGACTTTTGATGACGAAGGCGGCAGGGCAGCCTTCCATCATACCACATCCCACATACTGGCGCAGGCTGTTAAACGGCTGTTCCCGGAGACAAAGCTTGCTATCGGGCCGTCGATCACAGACGGATTTTACTATGACTTCGACCGCCCGGAACCATTTTCTCCGGAAGACTTAGAGGCTCTGGAGACGGAGATGAAGAAGATCGTAAAGGAAGATTTGAAGCTGGAATATTTTACACTTCCGCGAAAGGAAGCCATCGCCCTTATGCAGGAAAAGGATGAACCCTATAAGGTCGAACTCATCGAAGATCTTCCGGAAGAAGAAATCATCAGCTTTTACCGTCAGGGTGAGTATACCGATCTCTGTGCGGGACCGCATTTAATGACAACAGGGCCTGTGAAGGCATTTAAGCTGACCTCCATCGCCGGCGCCTACTGGCGCGGTGACGAGCACAATAAGATGCTGACCAGAATCTATGGTACCTCGTTTCCAAAGGCTTCCGATCTGGAGGCCTATCTGACCAGAATCGAAGAGGCGAAAAAACGTGACCACCGGAAACTTGGAAAAGAACTGGGTCTGTTTACCATCATGGATGAAGGCCCGGGATTTCCATTTTTCCTTCCAAAGGGCATGGTACTGAAAAATGCTCTGACAAACTTCTGGCGTGAAATCCACGAGCGCGAGGGATATGTGGAAATCGCTACTCCCATCATGTTAAACCGCTCTCTGTGGGAGACCTCCGGACACTGGGATCACTATAAAGAAAACATGTACACGACGACCATTGATGATACGGAATTCGCCATCAAACCCATGAACTGCCCCGGAAGTATGCTGGTTTACAAATCCCAGCCCCGCTCCTACCGCGATCTGCCGCTGCGCATGGGAGAACTCGGTCTGGTACACCGCCACGAAAAATCCGGCGCGCTCCACGGCCTCATGCGGGTTCGCTGTTTTACGCAGGACGATGCCCATATTTATATGACGCCGGAACAGATAACCGATGAAATCAAGGGTGTGGTCCGTCTCATTGATGAAGTCTACAACATGTTCGGCTTCAAGTACCACGTGGAACTCTCCACCCGCCCGGAAGACAGCATGGGCAGCGACGAAGACTGGGAGATGGCGACAAACAGCTTAAGAGAAGCGCTGGATGAGATGGGATATGACTATATTATAAACGAAGGAGACGGCGCCTTTTACGGACCGAAGATCGACTTCCACTTAGAGGATTCCTTAGGCCGTACCTGGCAGTGCGGTACCATTCAGCTTGATTTCCAGCTTCCGCTGCGGTTTGAAGCGGAATATACGGGTGCGGATGGCGAGAAACACCGTCCAATTATGATTCACAGAGTGCTGCTGGGTTCCATTGAGCGTTTCATCGGTATTCTGATCGAACATTATGCAGGAAAATTCCCGGCATGGCTGGCTCCCGTTCAGGTAAAGGTACTTCCGATCTCCGACAAGAACGCGGCATATGCAAAAGATGTATACAATACCTTAAAGAAGAACCACATTCGCTGTGAGATCGATGAGCGCCCGGAAAAGATCGGCTACAAAATTCGTGAGGCCCAGCTTGAAAAAGTTCCGTATATGCTGGTTGCTGGCGCGAAAGAGGAGGAAAATCATACGGTAGCAGTCCGCTACCGTGACTCCGGTGAGAATGTCACCATGTCAGTGGAAGACTTTGCTGAAATGCTGAAGAAAGAAATAGAAGAGCGGAAATAACCGTGAAACAGGGAGGCTGGGGCATATAACGCCCTCCTCCCTGTTCTTTTATTCACTCAATGCAGGATCATAATACGCGCCTGTGTCGTCCAGTTCATACCCATCCGGCGTGACTGTATTGGTCAGCATTGCTCCATCCGGCCCGGCATAGTACCAGCAGAACCAGCCTTTCAGCCATTGGTTTGCAGCCATGATACCGTCTTCTCCAAAATAATAACGCTTTCCCTTATCCATCAGCCAGGCACTGCTTAAAAAGCTGCCATCGCCCTTTTTATATTTCCAATGGTCGTTTTCCTGTATCCAGCCACCGTCTATGGTACCGTCTCCTCTGTCGTTCATAACATAAAAGGTTCCCATATTCACAGCTGCTCCGCTGGGCACCACGACGATCAGCTGAGCCTTTCCGGCATTTTTCGCATGGTAACGAATCATATTGAGGCCTTCCTCATTCAGCACAATTTCTGCTGTTATGACGTTCATATCGGTGGTCCTTATGGCGGCGCGGCGCACCCAGCCGCTTTCCGATTTTGTGAGGATCATTTCTCCGTCAGTTCCCGCCATCACAGTCGTTCCATCATACAGGAAGGCTCCCGCCTCCTCTGAGCTGATCTCAAAGTATTCTCCCGATGTCTCAAAACCGTACGCATTTACCGGCGCCATAGCCAGGGCTGCCGTAATCAGCAGTGCCGCAAGGCATTTTCCTTTTCTCATCATAACATCCCTCCTGAGCAGATAAAAATGGTTACATGGATTACATTTCTTTAATTATACCACTATTCAGGAGTTATTGAAGATGAATACAGAAAATAATTACTTTTTTACCTTATTTATTTCAAACATATCTGCCAGCAGCAGCCAGTTTGCCCGGAAGAAGTTCATAATCTGCCAGTAACCGGCTCCGGAAAGGCCGTATTCTTTTATTAAATCAAATTTTGCCTTCAGGCTTCGAACATCTTCAAACCACACTTCGTGCTGGATTCCATACTGCCAGTAACGGAAATACGGCGTCATTGCCGTCTCATCAAACTGGATAGGCACACCGTGATCAATGGCAGTTTCTATGGCCTGAAGGTTATTGATTGTCTCCGCCTTTGTCACGCCCTGCTCGTAGGGAAGAGACCAGTCATAACCGTAATTGGGGATTCCCAGGCTGATCTTTTCCGCCGGTATTTCCGTCAGGGCGTACTCAGCTACGCGTCTGACCATATTGATCGGAGCTACGGCCATGGGTGGGCCATAGGTGTACCCCCATTCATACGTCATCAGCAAGACCCGGTTGGCCGCCTCTCCCAGCAGTCGGTAATCGATCCCTTCATAGAGCAGCCCCCTCTGATCTCTGGCCGTCTTAGGAGCCAGCGCAACGCTTACCTGATATCCGAACAGATTCATCACCTGTCTCACAAGCTTGACAAATTCCGCATACTCCACCCGGTCCTCGGCCAGTACGTATTCAAAATCAATATCCACTCCGCCGTAGCCTTTCTGTGTCATGGTTCGCCCCAGTTCCCATATGAGAGTCTTCTGCACATCGGGACTGCGCACCAGCGTCGTCACCAGATTATTGTTGAATCTCCCATCCTCTCCGAGAGGCGTCAGTGTCAGGACAGGCCGCACTCCGGCTGCCGCAGCCGCAGTTACCATCCAGCTGTCATCAGCCAACGGGGGAACTAAGTCCCCCTCCGTCGTAAATCCATAGGAAAAGACAGATAGATCCGTCAGATAAGGGCGCGTCCAGTCCAAAGTTTCCGGGTTAATAAACGGATATGCGTACCCATTTACGTGCAGAGGGCTCTTTTCTTTTCCGTTTCTTTCATTATCCAGTAAAAGCGCCTGACCCACGGCCAGGCGATATGGATATACAATCTGATTGTCCCACAGAAGCGTACTCACGGGAATCCCGGCTTCCGCGGCTATGGAATCTACATTATCTCCGCTTTTTACAACATATATCTGCATGTCAGCATCCTTCTATCTGTATTACTACAATATATGCCTCCTCCCTCAAAAACTGCCCGTAACTTTTACAGTTCTCTTCCACGCCAACTCATGAAATTATCAGTAACAATCTGAAATTCCCATCGTTGTGCCGTGTCCCCGGATTTCTTAAAATAATATTGTAAGTTTCACATCAATTTATGGACCCAGCAATGGGGAGGGGGCCATCCTTCTGTGCCATATCCATATATTCAGCCGGATCTGCAACAGGTTTTCTGTCACCGACGGGAAAAGTCCCTCTTTTGCCGTTATGATCTGCAGCTCTTCAGCCGGATACGACACAAGAACATGGAAAAGGAGCGATTATATGAATAATCCAATCTTACTGAGCAACAGCTGGTACTTTAAACCGCAGTTCTGCCAGGAAGACCTCTCGCATTTTGATGCAGACGCAGACTGCGGGGGCTGGCAAAAGGTCAATCTTCCGCACACCGTAAAGGAATTGCCGTTCAACTGTTTCAGCCATGACGAAACCGCCATGATTTCTTCCTACCGGAAAGACTTTACGATCCCGGCGGAGGCAGCTGGCAAACGCATTATTCTGCGTTTTGACGGTGTCATGGCTTATTACGATCTGTACTGCAACGGAATACGGATCGGAGACCATCGCGGCGGATACTCCATCTCATTTATGGACATCACAGAAGCGGTTCGTTATGGAGCAGTCAATCATCTCTTTCTCAAAGTAGATTCTACAGAGAGGAACGATATACCGCCATTTGGCTATATCGTAGACTTTCTGACCTATGGCGGAATCTATCGTGATGTCTACCTTTACATGACGGAGCAAACCTATATCTCCAACGTTATGGCACGTTACCGCCTGGAGGATGACTGGTCCCTGACTCTTTATCCCGAGGTATTTTTTCACAGTCATGAAACCGCAGGCCGTGAAGCCTCCATCTGCTGCCGCCTGATCCGCCAGGATGGAACCACTGTTTTTTCCCATACGGAATCATGTTCCGTTGCAGAGGGGGAATCCAGTTTTCAAATGTCCCCGGTTTCTGCCGGCATGGTGGATCTGTGGGATATCGATGCTCCCGTCCTCTACACAGTGGAGACCGAGCTTCTGATCGACGGCCATATTGTCGACAGTCATTCCACAAAAACCGGTTTCCGTAAAACAGAGTGCACCAGCCACGGATTTTACTTAAACGGACAGAAAATCAAGCTTCGCGGGGTCAATCGCCATCAGTGTTACCCCTACGTCGGCTATGCCATGGGGCGGGGTGTCCAGAGAAAGGACGCGGAACTCATCCGTTATGATATGGCCTGCAACACAGTCCGCACCTCCCACTATATGCAGTCTCAGTATTTTCTGGAGCGCTGTGACGAGATCGGCCTGCTGGTATTTGAGGAGATCCCCGGCTGGCATTACATCGGCGGCGAGATCTATCAAAACGTGGTGATGAACGATGTAAAAATGATGATCACCATGGACTATAACCATCCCTCTATCTTCATCTGGGGGGTACGCTTAAATGAATCCAACGACTGCCCGGAGCTTTACACCAGAACGAACGAACTGGCCAAGCGCCTGGATCCGGACCGGGCCACCACGGGCGTCCGCTATTTCAAGGGCAGTGAGCTTAAGGAAGACGTTTACGCCATCAATGATTTCTGCCATAAAGGCCCAAAACGTGAGGATGTACTTCAAAGCCAGCGCCAGGTAACCGGCCTGGACCATGATGTACCCTATCTGGTCTCCGAGTTCTGCGGACACGTCTACCCCTGTAAACCATGGGACAACGAAAACGTCAGGGAAGAACATGCTCGAATGCACGCAAGAGTTCAGAGCAGGGCCGCCTGTACAGACAATATTATGGGGGCACTGGCCTGGTGCGCTTTTGACTATCAGACACATGGAGATTACGGCTCCGGGGACAAAATCTGTTACCACGGCGTCATGGACATGTTTCGTATGCCCAAATTTGCCTCCTATTTATATCGCAGTCAGAAAGACCCTTCCGAGGAAGTTGTTCTGGAGACAACCTCCGTATTTTCCCGGGGCGAAAAAGGCGATAATAAAGTGGCGCCGGTCATGATTATGACGAACTGTGATTTTATTGAAGTAGAACTGTATGGAAATTCCATCGGCCGTTTCTATCCCAGCAACAACTACGTGGGACTTCCCCATCCGCCGATCGAGATCAGCACCCACGACAGCTTTTGGATTGAAATCTGGCAGGGCGCTGTGATCACTGGCTTTATCGGCAATCAGAAAGTGGCCGAGCGCCGTTTCGTCCGCGATGCCAGACTCACCACACTGGAGGCTGCTGCAGATCAGTCTGAATTGAGCAGCGAATACGCCGATGATACCCGGGTTACGCTCCGCTTCCTGGATCAGGAAGGCAATCTGCTTCCCTATTATCCGGGTATTATAAAGGTAGCCTGTCACGGCGATATTGAACTGCGGGGCCCGGAGATTTTCCCAGCCATGGGCGGCATGTCTGCCTTCTGGATCCGTACTACAGCGGCCGGCAGACCGGGAACTGCTTCCGTGACAATCCACACGCTGAATTCTGACCTTCCGGATCAGATCGTTGAATTTAGCATTGTATAACGGTATATAGTACTATAGTTGCCGTGTCTTGGTTACAACAGATAAGTTAAAAATTGTTTAAAAGGGGCTGTCGCACTCCGAGCTAAATAACTCGGGTGTGACAGCCCCCTTTTTCATATTTCACAAGGCTTTTCCTGATAGCTGCATGTTACTAAGAGAGAACGCTGCCGGAACTGTTTTTTCTGCAAACCTCATTAATCCTGTCGATTACCGCCTGCATCTCCTCTTTTGTCACATTGCCCCCCAGGAGCGAAGTTACCACATTGTAAATTCCCATATAGTTTCCCTTTAACAGCGGTACCATAGCATCGATCCTGTCTGCCTCGATCACCCCGGCTTCCACCAGGAAATCCAGGTACATCTTCCTGGCCACCGGATGTTCAAACACTGCCGTATGCTGGCTGTCCAGATAAAGTCTGCGGAACTTCTTTTTTGCCTCTGTGACTTCTACCCGGATACTCTGACGTATATCACCGGCATTTGCTGCCGCATGGATATAGAAGCCCCCCTCTTCCACTACCCAGTCTGAGGCTTCCGGATCGTAATAGGCAAAATCACGATATCCCAAAGTAAAGGTCAGTGTCTTCGTCTCCTGTGGCTCCAGTTCTACTTTTCCAAATGCCTTTAATTCCTTTTCCGGCCGTTTTAACCGGGATTCTTCATCACTTATATAAATTTGAACAGTCTCTTTTCCCTTTACACTGCCTGTATTTGTCACATCCACAGAGACAGTTACCGTATCCGTATCCTTAAACCGGTTCCGGTCAACTCTTAAATTTGAGTATTCAAAGGTCGTATAACTGATTCCATATCCAAACGGAAACAGCGGTTCAATTTTTTTCTTTTCATAGTATCGGTATCCAACAAAAATACCTTCTCCGTACACATGGTGGCTGCATTCACCTGGAAAATATGGATAGGCGCTCGTATCTTCCAGGCGCTTTGGAAATGTCACAGGCAGTTTACCGGAAGGGTTCACCTCTCCGAACAAAACGCGCGCCAGGGCCTCGCCTACCGTCTCACCTACGAGGAACTGCTCCACAACAGCGCCCACATGATCCAGCCAGGGATTCATGACAACAGCATCGCCATTACTCAATACCACTACTACACGCTTCTGTACCCGTGATACCGCCTCAATCAAACGGATATGGGAGGAATCGATTTCCAGATGCTTCCGGTCGAAGCCTTCCCGATCGTATGCCACCCATAATCCGGCAAAGATCACAGCAACATCCGCCGCCCTGGCTGTCTCCTCAGCCTCACGGATCAGCTCATCCGATGTCTCATTCTTGAGTTCATATCCTTTCGCATAGGTAAGCGTTATATCATCTCCGGCCAGCTTCTCCATTTCCTCATAGGGTCTGCTGATCCGAATCGGATTTACCAGCGTACAGCCGCCGCCCTGGTAGCGCGGCTCTTTGGCAAACGCTCCGATCACAGCTACTTTTTTATATTTTTCCTTTGTAATGGGCAGAAGTTCTTTCTCATTCTTTAAAAGCACAACAGATTCTTCCGCCACTTTTCTCGATAGATTCCTGTGGTTCTCAAAATCAACTTCATCCGTAAAACGTTCCTGTTCCTTTGCCTTGAATACAAGCTCCAGAATCCGCTCCACACTCTGATCCAAAACCGATTCGGACAGGATCCCATCTCTCACCGCATCTATAATAGACTGATTGTTACGCCGGTTTTCAGGCATATCTAAGTCATTCCCTGCCTCCAATGCCTTGATTCTGTCCTTTACGCCGCCCCAGTCCGATACTACGACACCGTCAAACCCCCATTCCTCTCTCAGGATGTCAGTCAGCAGTTCCCTGTTTTCCGCCATCTGGACTCCATTTACCTTATTGTAGCTGGACATCACGGTCCATGGCTTTGCATTCTTTACCCCGATTTCAAATGGCGCCAGATAGATTTCTCTAAGGGCACGTTCATCCACATCAGAACTCATATTGATTCTCAGTGTCTCGGCGTTATTGGCGGCAAAATGCTTGATGCTTGTTCCCGTTCCGGTCTTTTGAACTCCTTTGATAAAGCTCTCAGCAACTTTTCCTGTCAGGTAAGGGTCTTCGGAGTAGTACTCGTATCCGCGGCCTCCCAGCGGGCTCCTTTTAATGTTAATCCCCGGAGCAAGAAGGAGATTCACCTTAAAATACCGGCATTCATCGCCCAATGCCTCCCCCATCTCTTCAATCAGTTCCGTATCCCATGTAGATGCCAGCGACGCACCTGACGGATAGCAGACCGCTTCATACTGGTTTGTAATGGTGGGAGAATTCTGTGTTAAGTCCGTAACCTTTAAGAAATCTGAAGTGTCCTGTTTTCTCTCCTGGTTCACCGGCTTCATAATCCGCACTCCGTTGGAGCCGTCTGCCATCCAGATTTCCGGGATTCCTTTTTCCTCCAGCGGTCTCGTCTGCCAGAGTCCTACCCCAGAGCAGAGGGAGGCTTTCTCTTCCAAAGTTAAGCTTTTTAGTAGTTCTTTTATCTTTTCGTTCATGATTTATTCCTTTCTATCCCTTTACACCACTGGATGCAAAGCTTTCAATAAAGTATTTCTGGGTAAATAAAAACAATACGATGAGCGGGGCCAATGCCAGAGTACAGCCTGCCATAATCAGGGCATAATGTGTGCTCTGAGCCTGCTGGAACCGCTGAAGGCCAACCGTTAATGTCAACAGTTCTTCCTTATTGCAGTAGATCAGGGGATTGATATAATCATTCCAGGTCCATGTGAAGGAGAACAGCAGAAGGGTTACAAACCCTGATTTCGTAAGCGGCAGCATAATCTGCCAGAAAATTCGAAAATGGCCCGCTCCGTCAATCTGCGCCGCCTCAGTAAGCTCATAGGGGATTCCCTCATAATACTGACGCATGAGAAACGTATTGAAAGCCGAAAAAATACCGGGCAGTATCAATGCGTAAAACGTATTGTTTAGGTGCAGCTGGCCAAAATAGATATACTTAGGAAGCAGTGTAACCTGCACAGGTACCATAAGTGTTGCCAGATAGATCCCAAAGATCAGCCCCTTGCCGCGGAATTTCAGCCTCGCAAACCCATATGCCGCCGTAGTAGACAGGCAGATCGTTCCAACCAGCGTAATTCCTGTTACAATCAAACTGTTCCGGTAATAATTCGGGAAATCACTCTTCAGCCACACGGTAGAATAATTGGTCCAGTTCACCACCTTTGGTATGATACGAATCGGAAATTCCATGACGTCGATCTCATTTTTAAAGGAGGCAGACACCATCCAGATAAAGGGGAACACACAGATCACAGCAAGCAGCGCGACGATCAGAGTAGCTCCGATTCGAAGTATCAGAGTTCTTGTATTTGCTTTCATATCATCTTTCCCCCTAAATCGTATACTTTTCTTTCAGCTTTACCTGCACTGCGGAGATTATTACAATAATTAAAAACAGCAGTACCGCGACCGCAGAGGCGTAGCCGATGTTATGTTCCCTGAATGCATAGTGATAAATACAATAAACCAGTACATTGGTGGAATACCCCGGACCACCCTCCGTTAAAACATTAATCTGGTCGAATACCTTAAAGGAATTCATGGTAGCCAGGATCGATACAAACAGAATATTGGAAGCCATCATGGGAACCGTAATCCTGAAAAAGGTCTGGAGCCCATTAGCGCCATCCACCCTGGCAGACTCATATACCTCTTTTGAAAGCCCCTGAAGCGCTGACAGAAAAATAATCATATAATAACCCGCGTCGTGCCAGATGGACATGACGATGATACCGGCCAGCGCCGAATTGCTCTTCGTAAACCAGCCAGGCAGATTCTTCACTCCCAATGCCGCCAGAATGGAATTGACCGGACCTCCCTCCGGATTTAAGAGAATCAGCCAAACGTATGCCACCGACACCATGGCGGATATGTACGGCATAAAACACATCAGCCGCAGCGGAACCTTGCAGAACACAAACTTGTTCAGCAAAACGGCAATAACCAGAGCCAGACATACGGATACAGGCACATACGTAAAGGTGTAGACAAAGTTATTCATAAGAGCCGCTTTTAAGCGGTCATCCGACACCATCTTTGCGAAGTTTTCCATTCCTGTGAACTCAATGGCAGAAAGCCCCTGCATGGGGTTCCATTTTGTAAATCCCAACAGCAGTGAAAATACAATGGGAAGTGCCACAAAAATCAGGATTCCGATAAAATTGGGTATGACAAATAAATATCCGGCCCGTTCCTCCCGAAGCTGGCGTTTCGACAGTCTCTGTTTTGTTTTTTTCATCTTTCTAACCCTTTCCCTCTATCAGGCAGCTTTCATTCGCCCATGCGAATAGAAAAAGCCGCAAAATACGACCTGCCTCGACCGGCTGCTATATTCTACGGCTTTTCCTCATTGCTTTTATTTCCCACTTACCTCTTTTTCAATTGCTTCGTTGGTAATCTTCTCAATTTGCCCCAAAACGTCTTCTGCCGTTTTCTCTCCATTGAAATACAACTGGGTCTGCTCCTGCATGGACTGCTGGTACTCGGCTGCTCCCAGACCGGTTGGCTTCTGGCTAACTGCTGTCATGTCTTCAAACAGCACTCTCACATCATCTACCTCCAGACCGGATCCCTCAATAAAAGTCTGAATAAGGCTGTCATTATAGGCGGGCTTATAGGAAGGATAATTTCCTGTTCCTGCCACGCGCTCCGCTCCTTCTTCCACCATGTAGCGGATAAATCTCCATGCCTCTTCCTTATGCCCTGACGTTGCCGGAATTGCCAGAATCGTGGTTGCAACGCTGAAGTTATCATCCGCCTTAACCGTATCGTCAAATCTCGGCAGCGGAGCAACACCGATGCGGAAATCGTGGGGATAATTCTCCTGATCCTTGATATTTTGAACTATCCAGGAACCTGCCTGAACCATGGCACATTTACCGCCCAGGAATGCGGAGCTCTGATTTGCTTTTGTCGCGATGATCTGGCTGAAGGAAAGCTGTAAGCCCAAGTCATCCAGTTCTTTTCTGCGCTCCAGGGAAGACTTAAAGCCCTCTGCCATAATATTACATTTTCCGTCTTCCGTATACCATGGGGAGACCTCGTTTCCAACAGGAGCCCACTGGCCGTTAAAGGTGTGGGTATACGTTCCGTATACCTTGGAATCCCCCTCGCCGCTGGTAAGCTTTTCTGCAATCGCCTTGTATTCGTCCCATGTCCAGGAACCATCCGGATATTCGATTCCCGCAGCGTCAAACATGTCCTTGTTATACCAGATTCCTTCAATGGTGGAACGGATCGGATACCCGTATGTCACACCGTCATAGCTTGCATAGCTTAAGATCCCGCCAAAATTCTTCTCCATATCAATTCCGTCTTTTTCAATAAACTCATCGATTGGAGCATACATTCCATTTTTCATCCGAAGCATCTGCTCGCCGTCGGACCCCGGCATAACATCGATTTCACCGCCACCCATGGCAAGAATATCGAGCTGAGTCAGCTTGTCGGAGCCATTATCCGGAATTGCATGATACTGTACCTCAATGTCTGGATTCGCAGCATTAAATTCATCGATAATGGAGCTGTCCATCGTTACCCAGTCGTAATAATGGATTACTGTCTTTTCTCCGGAAGCCGCGCTCTGGGCCTTCTCTTCCTTTCCGGCTTCTGTCGATACAGCTTCACTGTTTCCCCCGGTTACGCCTTCTGTCATGTTTTCTCCGCCCTTGCCGGAACAGCCCCCAAGTACTCCCGCGGCTAAGACACAGGCCAGTGTTATAGTTAATGCTTTTTTCATTTTTCTCCTCCTTTGTTAACTGATGATTCTATGATAACTGCCTCACAGTTATTTCACAAGGAGGCCTGTTTTATATAAGTTCTGATTTTTTCATGACACTCCGGAATAATTTTAGAATTGTCCTGATTATTTCATTTCACATCATATGACTCCGTTACGCCGGCCTGACTGTGTTCACTGCCCACTGAATAATCACCGGAAACCGGGAAAGTAATGACAATCTCGGTTCCCCTTCCAGCTTCACTGAATATCTCTAAATTGCATGCTTCCCGATAGCAGAGCCATAGACGCCTCATGACGTTATAAAGGCCGATCGATTCCGTCTTCTTATAATCTTCATCTCTTGAAGCCCATAGTCCCCGCAGATATTCCAGGGTATCCGGTGCCATCCCCCTGCCGTCGTCCTTTACAGAAATCACCAGATCACTGTCATCCATGCCGCACCAGATCCAGATATTTTCATCGATATCTTCTACCTCCAGCCCATGCTTGATCGAGTTTTCCACCAGCGGCTGAAGAAGCAGCTTCATGATGCGGCAGTCATACAGCATTTCATCTATATCGATAAAACAGTGAAGACGGGTTCCAAACCGCAGCTTTGATAAGGTTATGTATAACTCAATGTTATCAATCTCAGCCTTTAAGCTGGTAAACTCGCCTTTTATCTCCATATTGGAACGGAAAAATTTCCCCAGGATCCGAATCATCTCGGCCACTTCTTTATTTCCGTCGATCTGAGCTCTCCAATTGATGCAATCCAGCGTATTGTATAAAAAATGAGGATTAATCTGCATCTGAAGCGCCTGAATACGGCTTTCCTTAATGCTGAGCACCAGTTCCTGATGAACCAGCTTATTCTCATAGATCTGGTTTGCCAGATCGTGTATTTTCTCCATTGTATGGTTAAAGGAATCATATAGATTTGTAAACTCCGTAATTCCGCTTGTCTCCTGTATCGTCACATTACCATTTTCCGCCCGTTTAAAGTGATCCGCCAGCACCTTTACCGGAATGGCAATGCTTCGGGACAGCATCAGCCCAATGGCCGCAAACACCAGAATCAGAATTACGCCGAGAATCGCACAGACGCTCAATACAATAGTACCATCACGGGTAACCTCCTTCTGTTCTGTCAGGCAGATGTAATTCCATCCCCTGTTTTCGATCTTTTTCTCTGCCATCACGTAATCGGCCCCGTCCACAGTAATATATCCGTTCTTTTTAACCTGGTACTCAAATGTCTCCCCGATCTTTTCCTTATTCCGGCAGCTGATGATCCGGTTGTTTTCATCCAGCAGAAAAAAACGTTTTGTGTACACGGCAGCGTCTTCCGCTACGATATCAGAAAACATGGCGGCATCGATGTACACCGTAATATAGCCAAGCGCCTTGCCTACGGTCATCACCTCATTCAGCGTATTTTCCTTTCCACTCTGGGTGGAAAATATCTTTCTGACAACAGGTATGGTGAGTACCTTTGAGGTTGATTTACTGTTTAAATCATATCCGAGGGGCAGCCAGATACTCTTGCCATGAGAGTTCTCCACCTGATCAAACCATTCGTAATCAGAGATACAGGTGCTTTGATTAAATGCTTCCTTACTTCCAATTACCTCTCCGTCATTGGAAAACAGCACAATATTAACACAATTGTAAAGAGCGGTATTAAATCTGCTTTTATAAAGCAAATTATTATTAATGCGGATACGGACCTGATCCAGATCCATGAGTCCGGCTCCGCCGTATTCATAGGCGATCAGCGCAGACTGGATGTCACTGTCAAATGCCAGTGTTGCAGAGATATTTTCCGCCTGCCCGCTTAAATAATCTGCCGTCTCACAGAGCTGGGAAACGAGCCACGCATCCCCCTCCAGAATTCTTTCTCTGGCATTTTCCGTTATGCTCCTGCGCATGGCAAGACCGGATAAACAAATGGTAGCCACGATTGATACAATAAAAATCAACAGCAGGTAGGTTTTGATACTGGTTTTCTTTCCCCTCATTTCTCCTCGTTTCCCCGAAACCTGGCTATGTAATCTGCCGGTGAGTAATTATAGTATTTTTTAAATGCATCTGTAAAATACCTGGGATTCTTATAACCGACCATCTCTGCGATCTCATAGATACGGTAATTTCTCGACAGCAGCAGCACCCTGGCTTTTTCCATGCGAACCTCCACCAGGTATGTCTTAAAACTGCGGCCCTCTGCCTTCGTAAAGATGGTAGACAGATAACCGTAGCTGATGTTTAACTGGTTCGCCACCAATGCGAGGCTAAGATTTTCATTCCCGTATTCCTTTTCTATCATGGTTTTCGCTTTGGCCACGATAAGATTTCTCATACTGTCGGAGTTTTCCCACAGTGATTTCCGTATTGTGTCGATATCCTGGCTGAAATTCTTTTTCAGCTGTTCTGTCGTGGGATACTGCTGCTCCACATCGGCATAATAGCGGTGCGCAAAAAGATAGACTGCGCCGTTGTTCTCCAGTTCAAAATATTTGAGCATCTTCATGACAATATTGCAGTAAAAATAGTACATGTCCTTGCTTTCATAGTGCTCCAGTACGGAATTGATCTCCCGAATCTGCTGATCAATCTCCTGAAATCGGCCGTTTTCAAAATTATCCACCATGCGGTTTTTCAGTTCCTGTATGATATCCCACTCTTTTTTATAGATATTTCTCTCCCGCTCATAATGGATCACACCGCTCTTCTCCTCATCCCGGCCCAGGTCGACGGCGGACCAGTAGGAAGACACTACCTCCGCCTCGGAGTACACCTCTCTCCCGATCAGTATCTGATATAAAATTCCCGTATATTTAGGGAATTCCCGCTTTAAATGCATCAGTATCCCGTTTAGCTGTTCAGGAGGTACCAGAATCGCAAAAAGCCCCTGAACATCGTTAGAGAGACAATCGGAAAAGACCTGCCTGATCATGGCTTCACAGGCCTCCATCTGCTCACCGGTCCGGTCTCCTCCCTCCTTTGCCCTGATGCGTATGAGTATCATTTCATAATATTTTTTACCCCGGTTATTCTTTTCAAACAGAGAATCCATACGGACATGCTTTTCCAAAAGCTTCATCAGTTCGTATTCCCGACCGATTTTCTGCCTGCTGTCACCATCTGTCACAGACCTTTCACTGTCCAGATTCTTTTTCAGTTTAAAAAAAGCAGCCTCAATCTCCTCTTCTCCCAGCGGCTTTAAGAGATAATCCTCCACCTTTAAAAGCAGAGCCTTCTTTGCCAGCTCAAATTCTCCATAACCGCTGATAATCACGGACTTGATATCCTTTCTGATTTTCTTTGCCTCATCAATCAGCTCCAGCCCTGTCATCTGAGGCATCCGGATATCCGTTAGAATCACATCCGCCGTATGGTTCTTTAAATACTCCAGCGCATCCATTGCTCCCTTAAATGTTCCCAACACCGAAAACCCCATCTTCTCCCATTGAATAACCTTTTCAAGTCCCTTCCGTATTAACTCATCATCATCAACTATGATCAGTGTATACATACACGTTCCCCCTTTTCCGGACAGACTGTCACACATACCATTATACTGGACAGCCATGATACCCACAATGCGGGATTTTTGCTTTTTCTTCTGTTTTTTTCATGAAATCAAAACCTGCCCGGGGGGATTTTTGTGTAATTGAAGCGCTTTTTAATCGCACAAAAAAGCTGCCGGAACACAGACGATTTTCCGTCTGTGTTCCGGCAGCTTTCCCGCTGTCTTACTTATGCCGCGTCTTTAAAAAGCACCTGAATAAGACGCCGACTGAATTTATCAATGACATCCGCATCGCCAATGCAAAACTTGCTCTTGAATATACCAACCGGTCCATTTTACAGATCTGTGAAGAGGTGGGGTTTGACAACACCAGCCACTTCTACCATCTGTTTAAAAAGGACACCGGATTATCGCCCAAAGCATTCAGGGAGTTGTCCAGCGGAAGCCAGTACTAAATTTATTGGCACCAGCACAATACAGTACTGGTATACCGGTACATGGGCCATACTCCCTGACCGCCGTCAGGCATTATTTCCCGCTTTTTTTCTTATGCTTTGCCATAAACTCGTTTCCCGCCAGCCTGATCCCCATTTCCAGCCACATTTTCTTATCGGCCGGTGTCAGGCATTCTCCGATTTCCCTCGGGTCCATATCGGCAAAATTAAAATCACAGGACTGTTCCGAACGCTCCATTAAATAATCAGCGGTAACGCCAAAGTAATCGGCAATTCGGCAGAGCAACTCCGATGAGATATCTGGAATCGGCTGTGATTCTATCTTACTGACGGTCTGCTGGCTGACGCCAAGTAAATCTCCCAGTAATGCCTGGGGAATTTTTTTCTGTCTCCTCAAACTATAGATTCTGTTTTTTCCCATTGTATCAATCCTTTTTCTTTTTATTGTAGCGGAAAGACTCCTGCTATATTACTTATATAATTTGTACTTTTAACTATATCTATGTGTTTTGTTGCTGATTCTTCAGAAAAAAGTAATGTGAATTTTATTCTGCCCGTTGTATAATAATGGAAAAGGAGGTTTTGACATGCAGAGTATATTAGTTTGTGATGATGATAAACAGATTGTGGAAGCGATTGATATCTATCTGACCGGAGAAGGTTTTACCGTAATAAAAGCATATGACGGCTACGAGGCGCTGGATCTGCTGGAGAATAATCAGGTAGATTTAATGATCGTGGATGTGATGATGCCGGGTCTGGATGGTATCAGGACCACGTTAAAGGTTCGGGAGACCAGCAGCATTCCCATTATCATCCTGTCCGCAAAGTCAGAAGACACCGACAAGATCCTGGGGCTCAATATCGGTGCGGATGACTACATTACAAAGCCGTTTAATCCTCTGGAGCTGGTAGCAAGAGTAAAATCCCAGCTGCGCCGTTATACCCAGCTCGGTAATATGAACCAGCAGACAGCCGGTCAGGTATATAAATGCGGAGGTCTGGCAATTAATGATGATAATAAAGAAGTCACGGTTGATGGAGAACTCATCAAGCTGACTCCCATTGAATATAACATTCTTCTCCTTCTCGTCAAGAATGCCGGAAAGGTGTTCTCCATTGACGAGATCTATGAACAGATCTGGAATGAAGAAGCGATCGGCGCGGATAATACCGTAGCCGTCCATATCCGCCATATCCGCGAGAAGATTGAAATTAACCCGCGGGAGCCGCGGTATTTAAAAGTGGTCTGGGGAGTCGGCTACAAGATTGAGAAGCAATAGGAGAGCGTATGAAAAGAAAAAAGGAACATGCAGTCCTGCTGCACATTCTTTTTGTCATCCTCGTGGTAACGGGAATCAGCATCATGTACAACAATCCCCACTACGGAGAAGGCATCAGCTGGCTTACCAATGAGACGTACGAGGATACACCGGAGTTCATCCGTCAGTTCAAGACGGACATTGACGATATCTTTAACTATATCAAATACAAAGAGGTATTTGAATCGAACGGGAAGCTGGCCTATGACAAGCCTGTCGTCCGTGTGACCACCGGTCCCGGGGAAGTACAGGAATATACCGTCGACGAGATGGTACGGATGGCCAAGTCCATGGGCTATTATCTGAATGAAAAGTTTAAGGTGGATGGCCGTTACACACCGGAAGACGGAGAACAGGACATCCGGGTGGACTGGCGCTCTTACGACCCGGACCATCAGGATTCCGAGCCCGGGGAATCTTATACCACCATGGCGGACCTGGCAAAAGAAGTGCTTGCCCATGTAGGGAATTACTATGCATTTCACTATAAGTTTATCCAGAACCCCAGCAATTTAAAATTCAGGGTATCTTTTAAGGGTGATTCTGAGGCCCCCAGGCTGTACAGCAATACGGTCATTGATAATCCCGATGAACTGAAAGCATTGGGCCGTTATGTCTATGTAACCGGCGAATCCCTGTATATCGATACCAATTTAAATACAACGCTGAAAACCATATCGGCCCAGCTGGAAAAGTCTAATCCATACAACAACAGCAATTACTACATGATTGTGGCTGTAAACACGGCGTATCCCGTTCAGGATTCCTATTCTGAGGCGGCCAGATCCTATGACCATATGCGTCTGCTGTTTATCATCGGCCTTGTATCTCTGGCCATTGGTATCCTGGGTTGTGCCGCAAGCCTGTACTTCCTTATTAGTATGACAGGCCATATGACTTCCTGTCAGGATGCGGTTACACTGGGAAGAATCGACAGGATCGCCACGGAAACCTGTCTGATCCTGTTTGTGGCCGCCGCCATGTGTGCCCTGTTTCTGGGAGAACACGTCGTCTACAAGGTCATCCACCTGTTTTTGTCGGAAGAACGCTGGTATTACGGGGAACTGGCCGCACGCCTGCTGATTCTCTATACCATCGGCATGATCGCAGCATTCAGCATGATCCGCCGTTATAAGGCGGGAACCCTCTGGACAGGCAGTCTGACAAAGCGGATCTGCGTGAACGTCAGTCTTTATATTAAAAATCATCGTTTTACCACCCGGCTTGCATTGGGTTATATCTGCTATTTTGTATTTAACTGTGTGATGCTTGTGGCGGGTGCATTCGTATATTTTACCTATGACAGCATGGAATCCCGGATTTTAACAGGCCTTCTTGCTCTCGCACTGCTCTGCATGGACCTATGGGTTTTCCATCAGCTGTACAAGAATGCCTGGGAGACCGATCAGATTAATGAAGCGCTTTTAAAGATTTCCCACGGTGACACCAAATATAAAATCAACGCGGAGGCGTTTGACGGAAAAGAACGGGAACTGGCTGAGAACATCAACCATATCAGCCGCGGCTTAGAGACCGCACTGCAGGAAAAGGTAAGCAGCGAACGCCTGAAGGCTGACCTCATTACCAACGTATCTCATGATATCAAAACACCGCTTACCTCAATTATTAACTATGTAGATTTAATTAAACGGGAACATCTTCAGGACCCAAAGATTCAGGGGTACTTAGACGTTCTGGAGCAGAAGTCCCAGCGGCTTAAGACACTGACGGAAGACCTGGTCGAGGCTTCCAAAGCCAGCTCCGGCAATTTAAAGATTGAGCTGACCAGTATCGACTTTGTCGAGCTTATCTATCAAACCAACGGCGAATTCGAAGAAAAATTCCTGATACGCCATCTGGAACTGGTCTCCAGTTTTCCGGAAGAAACGGTTATCATCCAGGCCGACGGACGCCATCTGTGGCGCGTGCTGGAAAATCTTTATAACAATGCGTTTAAATATGCGATGGAACACAGCCGCGTTTACGTTGATGTCACCGCGGAAGACAGTCAGGTACTCTTCACCATAAAGAATGTATCAGAGAATCCGCTGAATATTAAAGGAGATGAACTGACGGAGCGTTTCGTCCGCGGCGACGTGGCACGAACCACGGAAGGAAGCGGATTGGGCCTGTCCATCGCCAAGAGCCTTACGGAACTTCTCGGCGGAACGTTCACCATCTATATTGATGGAGATTTATTTAAAGTGCAGTTATCCTTTCCGCGTCAGAACGGAAAAGGAACTTCCTGACACGGAAACTCTCATTTCACAGAAATAAAAAAACAGGGATATTTTCTGGCATCCACCTTTCAAAAGGCTGCCAGTCATATTCCTGTTTTTATTTTCCAGATCTTCTCAGAATGCTTCTTTATTTAGGAGTGATCAGATGGACCCGGCTCCATTTTCCCGTCAGATACCGCATAAACGAAATGGCATAATTCGCCGCCCAGCCCATGGGAACCGCGTACCATACCGCCTGTACGCCGATCACCGGTGCAAATACTGCCGCTACAATCACGCGGATTGCAAGATTTACAAGATTGGCAATGGTAAAGACCACCACGTCTCCCGCGCCACGCAGCAAACCGTCTGTGGTCGCTTTTAAGCCGATAAACACGAAGAAGAAGGAGATAAACCGCACATATGCCATACCGGTCTGGAAAGCAGTCTCAGCGCTTCCCTCGTTTAGGAATCCGCGTATGAAAAGATCCCCCCACAGCTGCATGATTATGCAGATAACCACTGCAAAAAATCCGACCATGGCATAGCAGTAGCGATACCCCTGCTTCACCCGGTCCGGACGGCCGGCTCCAATGTTCTGTGCGGTAAAGGTCGACATGGCATTGCCGATGGCCAGCATGGGTACGATACAGATCGACTCGATCCTGGTGCCTGCGGCAAATCCGGCCATGACCGCAGAACCGAAGACATTTACCACTGACTGTACCAAAAGCATCCCGATATGGACGATAGACTGCTGAAGCGTGGAAGGGATCGCCACCCGCATCATATTGACCATCATTGTCATGTCGTAAAAATGAAATGCCTCCGTCACCTCATACGTTTTCAGGCGCTTCAGCAATATGGTGAAGGAGATCACCGCCGACAGCCCCTGAGCCATCAGCGTCGCCACCGCAACGCCTGCAACTCCCTGATGGAACCGGATTACGAAGAGCAAATCCAGCACAATATTCAGAAGAGACGAAAAGATCAGGAGATAGAGCGGTGTTCTGGAATCCCCCAGTGACTGAAAAATAGCCGCCTGTACATTATACATGAACAGAAACGGCAGCCCCACGAAGTAGATGCTTAAATATACAGAGGCATCCGCAAATACATTTTCCGGAGTATTCATCCACGTCAGGATCGGCTCATTAAACAGAAATCCCAGAGTGCCGAGAAGAACGCTCAGAGTCAGGAAATTGATCAGTGTCGTGGAGATCGCCGTCTTCATATTCCCCAGCTGCTTCGCTCCCAGAAACTGGGATACGACCACCGAGCTTCCGATCCCACCTCCGATGGCAATGGCAATGAAGACATTGGTAATGGAATAGGAAGCGCCGACAGATGCCAGCGCCTCCTCACTTACGAACCGGCCTACCACTACCGAGTCCATAATATTATAAAACTGCTGAAATAAATTCCCCAGAATCATCGGCAGTGCGAACAGAAGCAACGCCCTGCCCGGTGAATCGGTTATCATGTTTACTGCTTTTCTGTCTTTTTTCATACCCTTATTTTAAACCATTCCTATCCGAATATACGCCATCCACAGATAAAGTTATTTCTCCACCAGCTGCTTAATGCACGTTCCACAACACGTCCGTTACTGGAGGACGCATCCACTACCTTTCCTCCGCCGGCCACGATTCCCACATGACCGCTTACGACGATGATATCACCTGCCTGAAGGCTGTTGAAATTCGTGATCTTCGTGTATTTTCCCACGCTTCGCCAGCCGGCCGAGGTCAGGTAACTCTGCCGTACGCCTGCCTGGTTCAGACAGTAGTAGACGAAACCGGAACAGTCAAACGCATTCGGTCCTTTTGCACCGTAGACATACGGACACCCCAGTTTGGATCTGGCAATGGACAGCAGTCCGCTGACACCGGAGCCGCCCTTTACCGTTCCGCCTTTGGAGCTGCTGCTGCCTCCGGAGGAACCGCCTGAACCCGCCTTCTTTACGTTGCTTCCCGTCAGCTTATTCATGGTCTGACGGCCCACAGAGCCATCTGCGGTAAGACCGTTGCTGCTCTGGAAAGACTTCACCGCTTTTTCCGTCACCTCACCGTAATATCCGGTAACATTGGCGGAAGATAAATAACCATATTTATTTAGCAGCTGCTGAATCCGGGTAACCGTCTCCCCCTGTTCCCCCAGCATCAGACCGTTGGCCTGTGCCTCTGCACTGTTCAGCGCCACACGGGTCGATGGCCCGAGATAGCCGTCCACCACAAGGTCATTCCTTGCCTGGAACTGCTTGACCGCAGCCGCCGTATCATCCCCATACGCCCCATCCGGCGTGGTTGTTAAGTACCCCAGCTCCTTCAGACGCGTCTGGCATGCCAGAACCACATCGCTCTTCTCTCCATAGGAAAGAAAATTCGGTTTGATCTCATCGCTGTACAGGAGATTGATCGTCTGCCGTCCCACCTTGCCGTCGACATTCAAGCCATTGACCTCCTGAAGCTTGATTACCGCGGCCTCCGTATCATCTCCGAAATGTCCGGTCACCAGATCCCCGGTTGCCAGGTATCCCAGTTCATAAAGGCGGTTCTGAATTCGTTTGATGTCATCGCCGTCGACATCCTTTGAAACCGCATAGTATTTGGCGGAAGGAGTCATAATTGCATTCAGCGTCTCCGGGCCCACAATTCCGTCCTGCGCCAGATGATTCTGTCTTTGAAATGTCTTGACTGCAGACTCTGTCATCGTTCCAAAATACTGGGTCGGCTCATCATTATCCATAAATCCCAGATCCATCAGCCGCTGCTGCAGGCTTGCCACAATGGGATGTTCCACGCCATTTCGAAGATATTCCGGAACGGGATTCTCGTCCAGAACCGGAAGGTCCGGCAGTACCGGCACCGGCTCTTCTCCAATTGTCAGGATCTTTACCGGCTGGGGGCTTTTCTCAGTCTCCAGTTCGATCGAGAGGGCAGAGGGCTCCGGTGCCGTTGTCTCCTGCTCCGCACCATTCTTTTTTCCGCAGCCTCCCAGAACCGCTGCGACCGCCGCAGCCAGGAGTACTTTATGTATGAAAGATGTGTACCATCGTGCTTTTTTATTCATAAACGGGATTCCTTTCCTTTTGTCGAATCAGGTCTATTTTAGCACATTTACAAGGGAAAAGGGAAGGAAATTTATCTCATACGGGAATTTTCCACCGCCTGAGCGTTACATTTAATTTACCACTCCATTGCACAGTCAAAACCAATATGATATACTAAATAGAGTTAGATTTTGCTAACTCAGAAACCGAAAGGAGGTTTTATTATGGGTACATCTTTATTATGGGCAGCCGGTGGAACCGGATTTACATTTTTAATGACCACGCTGGGCGCGTCCGTAGTTTTTTTCTTTCGCAAAGAAGTCAATGCCTCCGTTCAGAGAATCTTTCTGGGATTCGCTGCCGGAGTCATGATAGCGGCTTCCGTATGGTCCCTGCTGATTCCAGCAATTGAGGAGGCGTCTCTGAATGGAGGCATCGGCTGGATTCCTGCTGCGGGAGGCTTTTTACTGGGTGTGTTCTTCCTGATCGCCCTCGATACATATCTCCCCCACCTTCATCCGGACTGCAGCAATCCGGGCTGTAACGAGGCAGAGGGCGTCTCTTCCAGCTGGAAGCGGACTACCCTGTTAGTCATGGCGGTTACACTGCACAACATACCGGAAGGCATGGCGGTTGGCCTGTCCTTTGCACTGGCTGCACAGCACGGCAATGATCCGGCGCTCTATACCGCAGCCATGGCTCTCGCCATCGGTATTGGTATTCAGAATTTCCCGGAAGGTGCGGCAATCTCCCTTCCGCTGCGTCAGGAAGGTCTCTCTACCGGAAAGGCATTCTTCCGCGGCAGTATGTCGGGTATTGTAGAACCAGTCTTTGGTATCCTCACCGTACTGGTGGCGGGCGCCATAGAACCTCTGATGCCCTGGCTGCTCTCCTTCGCGGCAGGCGCCATGCTGTATGTCGTGGTGGAGGAACTGATTCCCGAAGCTCATTTAGGTGAACACTCTAACGCCGGGACACTGGGTGTTATGGGGGGATTCGTGATTATGATGATTTTGGATGTGGCACTTGGATGATGATATTCTATGAGATGATATCTTAAGAAAAGAAGCAAAGCGGTTTTTGCTATAGACCGTTTCGCTTCTTTTCTAGCTTTCTGCTCTTCTTTTGCTTTTACTTTGCTCTTCCCCCGTTTTTTATCAACTAAAGCTTTGGCCAGAACAGGCTGTCATTTACTGTCGTAAACCACTCACAGCCACTCTCTGTGATCAGGACAGTATCCTCAATATTAAACGCGCCATAGGCTGCACTGTAAAACGGCACCTCAATAGACATAACCATTCCAGGCATAAATACTGTAAATTCCTGCTCTTTTCCAGGAGCCACAAATGGCCGTTCTTCTACAAATATATTGCATCCTACGGAATGACCACAGTGACCTCTCGTGTACTTTTCAAAGCCGGATTTCCGCACGGTATCCTGCATGGCATGAAATACGGGTTCAAACGGAACTCCAGGACCGATCATGGAACGCCCTGCATCGAATGCACGGTATAATGCCTCAAAAATCCGGACTGCCTTGTCCTCTGGTTTGCCCACCACAAAGGTTCTTGCAATATCTGCCTGATAGCCACAGATATTCGCGCCCCCATCAAGCCTGATAATATCATTTTCTTTTACCGAAATATTTCTGGGTATCTGCACGATTGAATACTCGGTACCTATTCCAGAGACTGTATAAGCACCTATTACATCAAGATCTTGTGAAAACGCTGCATTTCTGTATATAGAAAGAATTTCCTTCTCACTCATCCCGGGAACAATACGGTATGCCGTTTCCAGCATAGCGCTTTCTGTAATTTTCGCTGTCCGGCGAAGCAGGCCGATCTCCCAATCTGTCTTAATTGCCCTCGCTCTGTTAAGTACTTTTTCGCAGTTACACAGGCTTCCCACTCCCGTACAATCCGAAAGAAAGTCCCATATATCATGTGGTATGGAAGGACTCTGCACTCCGATTTTTGCCTTATTCGTCCGCTCTGTAATGAAATCTAAAGCCATCTTAACAGGGATCATCATATCCGGTTGAGACGGCTTTTCCAGTCCATCATCTTCCAGTCCATCAATATAAATCCAGACAGGATATGTTTCCATTTTAATATCCTTACACTGATTTTCAGCGGTCTGTTTCTCTATTTCATTCAGGATCAGTATGACAGGTCCTTCTTTTCGTACGACCGCCAGAGTCGTACCTATTCGCCTGGAATCATATAGGAAATGGCTGGCGAATCCACTGGCATACAGAATTGTCTCCGGCTCTGTCAGAATTAACGCATCAAGCCCTTCTCTTTCCATCTCCCTCTTTAGTTTTTGCTCTATTTCCAACTGATTTCTGTTCTCTAACATGATTTTCCTCCAATCTATCAGCCTTTGACCGCGCCGCTCATAACCCCTTCCACAATGTACCTCTGAAGCAGAAAGTATAATATCAGGATAGGGATCATTGACAGCGTAAACGCCGCAAATGCCAGATTTAGTTCCACATTATACTCGCCGAAGAATCGGTATAACATAAGCGGAATTGTCTTCATCTCCTCTTTCATCAATATGTTTAATGTAATAGTAAAATCGTTCCAGGAAAACAGTGCGTTAATAATAACTGCAGTACAAAGCACGGATTTTAGCAGAGGAAATACAATCCGAAAAAAAGTTTTCATCCTCCCCGCCCCATCAATCATAGCCGCTTCCTCTAATTCTATGGGAACCGTTTTTACAAAACTTGTAAACAGCAGAATATTGAAGGAAATATTAAATGCGGCCCGGACCATGACAGCCCCCAGGTATGTGTTTAAAAGGCCTGCCTGTTTTAGATTCATATATTGCGGCAGCATAACTGACTGGTACGGTATCAAAAGTGCTGTAAGAAACAGCGAATAAATAATGTTATAAGCCTTTCCCGTATTGCGCGCCAGAACATAGGCGGCCATCGGGCAAATAATAATGAGCAGAAGCACTGTCGGAACGGTTGTAATGACACTGTTCTTTAAAACCACATAGAAATTTGATGCCTCAACTGCCTGGCTGAAGTTTTCCAGATGGAATTCTGATGGAAATCTCAAACCGGTAAATGTAATCTGTTCCCTTGTCTTCATTGAATAGACAAAAGATATGTAAAACGGAGACAACATAATTGCCGCTGCAAACAGCAGTATCACATTTTTTCCAATGGAATATTTCCTGATTATACTCATACCTCCACCTCCCTGCTCCGGAAAAAGCTGGCAACCAGAAAGCTGATTACAGCAAGAAATAATGTAAAAAGAATAGCCGCCGCCTGACCATACCCCGCTTTATAATACACAAAAATATTTTTATAGATATACATTGCCAGACTTTCGGAGGATGTTCCCGGTCCCCCTCCGGTTGTCACCATCGGATATTCAAAAACCTTCAGCCCCCACGACAGAACCAGTGTTGCATTGGTTGTAAAAGCCGGTACAATCAGTGGAAGTGTAATTTTAACAAAGGTATGAAGCGATTTGCTCCCTTCTACGCGTGCAACCTCATAATATTCATCCGGAACACTCTTAAGCGCAGCAAGGAAGACAATCATACAGTATCCAGTATCTTTCCAAACCGAGATTATAGCCAGACCGCGTATTACCGTCTTAGGGGAGGCCAGTAGATTTTTCATCCCCAGAATCGAGTAACAGACATCACTGAAGATATAGGACCAGATATAAGAGGCCAGCACGATACTGATTACGTACGGCATAAAATAAATCGTACGCAGGATACGGTGAAACCTGGTGTTTCTGCTAATTCCGAGAGCCAGCAGCAGACCAAACAAATTACTGAATACCACCTCCATTGCCGCAAATTTAATTGTGTTTACTGCCGGAGCTGCAATGCTCCCATCCGTTAACACATTTTTATAATTTTCCAATCCAACGATTGTGTAATCCACGCTAAACCCATCCCACCTGCGGAAGGAATATGGGATTCCCTGCAAAAACGGCATGATAACAAAAACAAAGAACACAACTGCGCATGGAGCAAGAAATAAAATGTTTTGTATTGTCTTTTTAACCATCTTCTTATTTCTCATTCCCATCTTCCTTCCATTATTGGTATTGATTTTATTTTTATTTTGAAATTCCCGAAAAATCTTTATCAAGCATTGATATCAGTCCTTCTGCCCCGATTTCCGGTGTTGCCGCAAACAGCTGTAAGTCACTTTCAAACTTGGATTTATATTCTCCGCTAAAATAAGGATAACTGTCTTTACTTACTACCTTACCCGATTCTATAATTGCATTCATGTCCACAAAGATTGGATCCAGATCCGTTGTTTCCACTGGTATAATCGTAGGCACTTTTGCATTTTCGTACCATTGCCGGACTCCTTCCGCTGATGTCAGGTGTTCCATGAACTTCATTACCTCATCCGGATGCTTTGTCTGAGCACTAACCATAAATGCCGTATCTACTCCAATTGGCAGCGTATTTTCCTCTGCCTGGTCCGACCAGGGGGTTGTAAAGAAGCCAAATTTTCCATCTGGATTATTCTTTCTAATGTCTCCGATCGCCCAGGAACCGGTAATGCACATAGGATACTTTCCGCTGGCGAATAACTGGTTGGCTCTCGAAGCATCTGTTCCAAGATCGTCATCTCTTTTTGCGGATAATCGTGCGGCATAAATGTCAGCCTGTAGTTTAAACATCGGATAATCGCTGAATTTTTTCTCCCCATTTTGTATCTTTTCATAAAACTTCTCATCCTCTTTTGCAACCATACTTCCAAAAGAACTATCAAAATCCACACGAGGATATATATTATCTTTATAGGCTCTTACAAAAGGAACTATGCCCTGTTCTTCAAATGTCCTGATAATCTCATTAAACTCGCTTAAAGTTGTCGGCGGCTTCAGCTGATATTCATCAAACATATCTTTATTGTAAAATACGCCTGCAATAGATCTGTCTACCGGAACACCATAGACTTTTTCGCCTACACTTACCATCGCCTTATCTACTTCCGACAGGTTATCAAGGCACTTCTGTCCTGTTAAGTCAAGAACCTGTCCGGCCTCTGCCAGTTGAATAAACTGAGAAGGTTTCCCCATAAAAATATCCGGTGCGTCGCCTGCTGCAATTTTCGTTTGCAGCGAAGATGCAAACTGTGCCCATGGTGTGACTGCCTGCACTTCGATTTCAATATCAGGGTACTGTTCTGTTACGGACTGTACCCATGCATCAATTCCACTCCTCTTTGTCTCTTCCGCTGCATAATGCATGAGCACAAGCTTAACTTTCTCACCGGTCTTTGACTCTTCTGCGGAAGATTTTTTTTCTTCTTCGGTTGACTGTTTTTGAGTACTTTCGCTTTGAACCATTTCCTGTTTGGGCTCTTCTGATGACCCGCATGCAGTAAGTGCTAAAGCCGCCATGACCATGAGCATCATTTTTTTCTGTTTTCTCATAACATAACCCTCCTATTCAAATAATACCGCGCATAATTTGTTGTATTTATAGTATATTTGTTTTTTATTTTCATTACTATATATGTAATTCTATATTTTATTAGTTATTTTTAGATTTTAGTTGATATATAAACGACTTTCACTTCTATTATTGACTTTCTATCTCTATCCGGGTATTCTAAAAACATAAAAGCAGGAGGAGACGCATATGTCCAAGTTCATAACATGGTATTTAAATCTAAAGTTCAAACAAAAACTGCTGCTTTCCTTCCTTGTTATTATTTTTCTCACAACGCTCTGTATCAGCGGTACCAATTATGCTGTAAGCAATTTGTTAATTACTCGCTATGTATCTGATTACTCCATTGCGATCTCCAGTCAGATTGCTTCTAATTTTGCTTCCCGAGTCGATAATATTGAGGAGACAAACTTTATAAAATATCAGAATGACGGGGCCTTTAATGAGATTCTCCCTGTCTCTGACTATACACCAATTCAAAACCGCTTATCATACCAGTCCGCCGTTGACAATCTCCTCTATTCTACCGATTACTATAAAAGTATTGCTTTCCTGGATCTAAATAACTACTTGTATACCGCCGGATCTGATCTTCTGTCTGATCAAAGTATAGACTATTTTACAGACGAGGCTCCCGAAATAAAAAAATCATGGGGACAATGCGTGTGGGACAGCTGCCCAAACGGAAACCTGTTATTAAAACGGGCACTCTATCACCTTCCTACCGGTACGTATATCGGCTGCCTCTTTGTGGAAATAGACAGGGATTACCTGATTAAAGTGTATGAACAGTCGATTGACCGCTACGGCGGAAGTGTTGTAATATTTAACCCGGCTCATAAGCCTATGATCTCTGACCATGACACGTTTGAAAAAATCGCTCTGGAGGCAATATCAAGCGCCACCCAAGCCGAAAATCATACAGTGAAAATGAATGGAGAAACGTATACTGCCGCCGTATACAATACTCCTGACGGGCAGTGGACTCTTACTCATATCGTTTCCCTTTCTCAGCTGACCGGTAAACTTCATGTAATCGGATATTGGATACTTTTTATAGGATTTGCTGTATTTGCGTTGGCTATTGTCCTTGCCTTCCTGATTTCCGGCAATATCTCTCAAAATTTAAAGCTGCTCACAGACAGCATGAAACAATTCTCCAACGGAAATTTTGATGAGCACATTGTGCCGGCCAGTCACGATGAATTTGCCATCATTGCGGATAATTTCAATACAATGGGACAAAAAATAAAAGCGCTGATGAGGGAGGTTGCTTTGGAACAAAAGCAAAAACAGCAGATTGAGTACCAGATGCTGGAATTCCAATATAATGCTCTTCAAGCACGTTTGAACCCCCATTTTCTTTATAATATTCTGGATTCTATCAGTAGTCTGGCCAAACTGAAGGATGAATATGATATCAGTGACTGGATCTGTCTGCTCAGTGACATGCTGAGGGAAAGCATTGGGCAAAAAAAGCGCCTGATTCCACTGGATGAAGAAATATCCTATGTCAGAAAATATACGACTCTGTATCAAATGATGTATCGGGATCATGTAACCTTTATTTACAAATCGGATCCCTCACTTTCTTTCATACCAGTTCCGGCATTTATCCTTCAGCCCATAGTAGAAAATGCCATTGTTCATGGAATTGAGGGAATCTCAAGACACGGGATCATTCATATTTGCAGTTTTAGCCAGGATAATACTCTGATCCTGGAAGTGTGTGATAACGGGCATGGGATGTCTCAGGATATGATTGAAATGATTTTAAATTCCAGATACTCATCGGAAGACTCAGGTTCTCCATCACATGCCAAAGTAGGTCTCATAACCGTTCTGGAGCGCATCCGTCTTCTGTACGGCCCTGAATTTGGCATTCGTATTCAATCCGTACCGGAAGAGGGAACCCGGATTCGGATTATCCTGCCTGTTGCTGTTTCTCTATATCATGATCACAATTCAGAAGACCAGGAGTGATTGAATATGTACAAAATAGTTATTATTGATGATAATGAACTGACTCGCAAATCAATCGCCAAAACAATAAAGCGGCAGCTGCCCGACTGCGCAATAGTTGGCGACGCCTCCAACGGACGGGAGGGCTTAAGCTGCATACAGTCTGTATGTCCCGATATTATTATCAGCGATATCAAAATGCCGGACCTGGATGGCCTGTCCATGGTGCGCATGGTCCAGTCATCCCTGCCGGCTTCTCAGATTATTTTTATCACCGGTTATCAGGATTTCGAAAATGCCCATGCTGCCATCAGGCTGCATGCCTGTGCCTTCCTGTTGAAACCAATACATGATAGCCAGCTTCTAGAGGCAATTGCACTTGCAAAGGATGAGATTCAAAAAAATGCGCCCTCCATGATACAGGGTTTTCAGGAACTCAATCTCTTCTTACAGCAAAATGCCCCGGAAGCATTTGAAGAAAAATTGTCTTCTATATACAGAAAAGCCATTTATCTAGTGCAAAAGGCTCCCGATGATTCCTCTGATATACTGCTTAACTGTATGCGCCAGGTCTGTTCCATTATCCTGCACTACTTCTGGAATCTGGCACCGCAAAAAATTAACCTTGATCAGGAAACCACGAATCTGTATCACTTTACTCAGGTTCCAGACAGTGAGGCGGAGTGGTCCGCTTTTCTTATGGGCTACTATAACCGGCTCCATCTGTCTGTTGCGAGAGAACATCAGAACTACAGCCTCATAATTACCCATGCTTTACAGTATCTCGAAAGCCACTATCAGCAGGAACTCAGTCTTTCAGAAGTTGCAAAGGTTGTTTCAGTAAACCCCTCCTATTTAAGTTCTCTAATCAAAAAAGAGACTGGAAAAAATTTTATAGATATAATTATTGAAGCCCGGTTGGAACACGCAAAAAAACTTCTACAGAATCCTAGCCATAGGATCAATGAAGTCGCTGATTTATCCGGATTTAAAGATTATGCTTATTTCTATCAAACATTTAAAAAACATGTGGGACTCTCTCCTAAAGAATATCGAAACCAGTTTCTATAAATTTATTATAATAGATGGATAACGCCGGACACTTGGAAAAATTTTCCTTCTCTGCTATACTGATACCATCACATTCTGTATACATCTGACATTCAGTCTGAGGAGGAAGAATTTATGAAAAAACTAACTGCTTCACATTACAACGACGCCATGGCCTATGCCCTTCTGGAACCGGAATTCAACCTCTTCCTCATCGGAGATTTAGAAAACTACGGCCTGGAGTCGGAAAACGTCTCCGTATACACGGCTGACACCTGGACAGGGGGTACGCTCCCCTACTTTATTCTGGATTACAGGAGTAATTTCCTGTTCTACAGCCATACCACAGATTACAATAAGGCTGAAGTAGCCGAATTTCTCTCCGAATTCCAGATGCGGAATCTGAGTGGAAAACGGGAACTGCTTGAACCCCTCATGCCGTTTTTAAAAGGTCTTGAGCTGGTCCCTACGTATCTGGCAAGACTTAACCAGACAGCCATTCCCGACGACCCTGCCTTTCCTGCAAGGCGCCTTCTCCCGGATGATATTGACGCGATCTACGCACTGCTAAAGCAGATAGACGAGTTTTTCACCATGCGGAGTAAGACGGAAGAGGAAAATCGGGAAGATATTCTGAATTCCATGACAAATGAAGGCCGGATATACGGCGTCTTTGAAAATGGAACGCTTGCCGCCGTAGCCGGGACCTCGGCCGAAAATTCCATGTCAGCCATGGTCGTCAGCGTCGCGACTCTGCCCGAATACAGAGGCCGCGGATACGCCACCCGGCTGGTAACCCGTTTGTGTCAGGACTGCCTCGCCGACGGCATGAAATTTCTCTGTCTCTTCTATGATAATCCGGAAGCCGGCGTCATTTACCGCAAGATTGGGTTTAAGGAGCTGGGGCAGTATGCTATGGTGAGAAGTATTGAAAAATAATCTGAATGCATAAAACCAGGAATCCGGCTTATTGAACTTTTCTGCAAAAAAGAAAGCTTCTGCAAAAGCACTCCCCGTCAAACATCTCGTTTGCGCAGGTGCCTTTGCAGAAGCTTTCTTTCTTTTCATCCGCTCTATTACGGTGTGTTTCAATTCTTAGATCTCATACTTATGTTTCAGCCTCAGCCTCGCCAGCGACCTCGCCAGCGACGCCTCAAAATGCGAATGTTCCTGGATGCTCTTACTCTGTCTGAGCTGCTCCTCGGCCCTCTCTCTGGCCTCCTCGGCACGCCTTTCATCAATATCCTCAGGACGTTCCGCAGTATCCACCAGAAGGGTGACACGGTTATTGATAATCTGTACAAAGCCGTTGCCCACCACGCCGTTAATCCATTCGCCGCTTTCATTCATCAGTCTCATCTCGCCGATCGCAACTGCAATTACCATGTCCTCATGGTGCGGCAGAACCTCTTTTTCTCCGTCTAACAGGGGGATGATGAGCTTCTGGCACGGTCCCTTAAAGAACACCTTGTCAGTTGCAATGATCTGCAGAAAAAATGTATTTGCGCTCACAGGCCCTCACCTCTATCTGCCTTCCTCGGCTCCTAATGTCTTTGCCTTCTCGATTACCTCGTCGATCGTTCCCACGTTAAAGAACGCCGCCTCCGGATACTGGTCCATCTCGCCTTCTACGATGGCTTTAAAGCCGCGCACCGTCTCCTTCAAGGGAACGTACTTTCCGGCTACGCCGGTGAAATTCTCCGCCACGGAGAATGGCTGGGATAAGAATTTCTGGATCTTTCTGGCACGATTTACCGTGGTCTTATCCTCATCGCCCAGCTCCTCCATTCCGAGGATTGCGATGATGTCCTGAAGCTCTCTGTATTTCTGAAGGGTCTCCTGAACCATTCTGGCAACCTCATAGTGTTCCTCACCTACCACATCCGGTTCCAGAATACGGGAGTTGGATTCCAGCGGATCAACCGCCGGATAAATACCCTGTTCCACGATCTTTCTCGAAAGAACCGTCGTCGCATCCAAATGGGCAAAGGTGGTCGCCGGAGCCGGATCCGTCAAGTCATCGGCCGGCACGTAAACCGCCTGAACCGAAGTAACAGAACCGTTCTTGGTGGAGGTAATCCTCTCCTGTAACTCGCCCATCTCCGTCGCCAGTGTCGGCTGATAGCCAACAGCGGACGGCATACGTCCGAGCAGCGCGGACACCTCGGAACCGGCCTGAACGAAACGGAAGATATTGTCGATAAACAGCAGCACGTTTTTATGCTCCTGGTCACGGAAGTATTCCGCCATGGTAAGCCCCGTCTCCGCTACACGCATACGGGCTCCCGGCGGCTCATTCATCTGACCGAATACCAGGGCCGTTTTCTCAATAACACCGGACTCTCCCATCTCGGTCCATAAGTCATTTCCTTCACGGGAACGCTCTCCAACACCGGTAAAGATGGAATATCCGCCATGCTCTGTGGCAATGTTATGAATCAGCTCCTGAATGAGGACCGTCTTGCCTACACCGGCGCCTCCAAACAGACCGATCTTTCCGCCCTTCGCATAGGGGGCCAGAAGGTCGATAACCTTGATTCCCGTCTCCAGGATCTCCGCTACCGGGCTCTGTTCCTCAAATGACGGCGGATCCCTGTGGATGACCCATTTCTCGCCTTCCTTTAACGGTTCGCCGTTGTCAATTGTCTCACCCAGGACGTTAAAAAGGCGTCCCAGTGTCTGCTCGCCGACAGGAACCCTGATTCCCGAACCGGTGGCCGTTACTTCCATATCTCTGCAGAGTCCTTCGCTGGAAGCAAGCATAATGCAGCGCACGGTATTATTTCCCAGATGCTGGGAAACTTCCATTACGCAGCGTTTTCCGTCATTATCTACCTCAAGGGCGTCCTTTATGCACGGCAGCTCCACGCCTTCCTCAAACTCCACGTCTACAACAGGCCCTAAAACCTGCACAATTTTTCCTTTATTCATAATCTGTTTCTCACAGCTCGTGAGGACTCCTCCTCTCTGTTATTTTTTCTTCTTCTTTTTTTGGGCCTTGGCTCCGCTGATTACCTCAGTGATCTCCTGGGTAATGGCAGCCTGGCGGACCCGGTTATAGGTAATTGCCAGTTCATCCAGCATATCCTGCGCACTCTTCGTGGCGGCCTGCATGGCCATCATTCTGGAATTCTGCTCGCTGGAATAGGATTCCACCAGACCGCCATAGATAAATCCGGCTATATAGTTTGGTACGATGGCATCGATCACCGCCTTGGGCGATGGCTTCATCGTGATTTCCTCTAAATGGATGTCGATCGGTATGCCCTGGGGCACGCTGAAATTAGACTTCGGAAGCGGTAAAAGCTGCGTAATCTCGGCCTCCATCTTCATTGCATTGACCATTCTGGTATAAATCATGTATACCTCATCCAGTTTCCCGGACAGGAAATAATCCACGATTTTCTCCTCAATGATCCTCGCCCGGCTCATATTCGGGTTTTGCACCGTATACCGGAAATCCTGCTCTACCGGAATCCCCTTTCTCACAAAATACTGCTGGCCCAGCTCACCGACCACGAACAGCATGGGATTGCCGCCCTTGTCGATCTGTTCCTGAACCAGCTTGAATACGTTGTGATTGTATGCGCCCGCAAGGCCTTTGTCCGCGGTTACCACGATATATCCGATCTTCCTGTCTTCCGGCTTAATCTGCGGCCTCGTATCGAAATACGGGTCCTCTATCTCCGGTGTATGCCTGACAATTCGGGAAATGGTCCTCTGGAGCGCATAGAAATAGGGTTCTGTATCGGTTAAGTTTTTTCTGGCCTTTTTAAGCTTTGACGAGGAAATCGTATACATCGCATTCGTAATCTTCATCGTACTCTTGATACTGTTCATCCTGCTTTGTATCTCTCTCGCATTTGCCATATCTTACACCTGCTTCTGTTTATTTGTTTCAATTCACATTTCGAGTTTGCAGATCAACTCAAAATGATGCCATTGTGTTCTGTTTAAATTCTTTCACACCGTCTACAATGCTCTGCTTCAGCTCGTCGGAAAGAACTTTCTTCTCTTCGATCTCCTTCACGATTTCCGGATGCTTCTGCTCAAAGAATGTCAGCATTTCCTTCTGGAAGCCCTTGATCTTTGACACTTCCACATCGAGAAGAAGCCGGTTGTTAGCGGCTACCAGGCTGATGACCTGATCGTGTAAGCTCATCGGATGGCAGAGCGGCTGTTTTAACATCTCCGTCAGTCCCTTGCCGTACTGAATCATCTCCTTCGTCGCCGGATCGAGGTCCGAACTGAACTGGGTAAATACTTCCATCTCACGGCACTGGGCCAGGTCGATACGAAGGCTTCCTGCCGCTTTTTTCATAGCCTTTGTCTGAGCCGCGCCGCCGACACGGGATACGGAAAGTCCCACATTGACCGCAGGTCTCATACCGGAGAAGAATAAATCGCTCTCCAGGAATATCTGTCCGTCCGTGATGGAGATAACGTTTGTCGGGATATATGCCGAAACATCTCCGGCCTGTGTCTCAATAATCGGCAGCGCCGTAATAGAACCGCCGCCCTTTTCCTCACTCAGCCTGCTGGATCTCTCCAGAAGCCTGGAATGCAGATAGAACACGTCGCCGGGATACGCCTCACGTCCCGGAGAACGCTCCAGAAGCAGAGACAGCGCACGGTAAGCAACCGCATGTTTCGACAAATCGTCATAAACAATCAGCACATCTTTTCCCTGATACATAAAATATTCTGCCAGAGCCGTTCCGGAATAGGGTGCGATATACTGAAGCGGCGCCGGTTCACTGGCCGTTGAGGACAGAACGATGGTATAATCCATAGCGCCATACTGGCTTAATGTGTTTACCATCTTTGCAACGGTGGAAGCCTTCTGGCCCACTGCCACGTAGATACAGATTGTGTCTTTGCCCTTCTGATTTAAAATGGCATCGATGGCAATCGAGGTTTTACCGGTCTGACGGTCACCGATGATCAGCTCACGCTGGCCGCGGCCAATGGGGAACATGGAGTCAATGGCTAAGATTCCAGTCTCCATGGGGACCGAAACGCTCTTTCTGTCAATAATACCCGGCGCCTCATTCTCGATCGGGCGGTAATCATCGGACTTAATCTCGCCTTTTCCGTCAATGGGGGCGCCCAATGCGTTGACAACCCTTCCTATATAAGCGTCGCCAACCGGGATACCGGCACGTTTCTTCGTTCTCGTAACCTTACATCCCTCTTTAATCTCTTTATCTGAACCAAACAGGATGCAGCCGATGTCATCCCGTCTGATATCCTGTACCATACCTTTTACACCGTTATCAAAGATAACGATCTCACCGTACATGGCGTGGTCAATTCCATAAATCGTCGCGATTCCGTCACCGATTCCGATGACTGTGCCGACCTCCTGGTCTCTTGCATGTACGTCATAATCTTCAATCTCGCTTCTTAAGATGGAAATAATCTCATCTGAATTGATTGAACCCACGCTTCTCACCTCCGCATCAATATTTGCTCTAACTGTTTCATACGTCCTTTTATACTCCAATCTGTCTCCACATCGCCGGTGCGGATCACAAATCCGCCGCCCAGACTGGAATCCTTAACAAGGCGGAGTTCCACATCCTGTTTCTGGTATTTCTTCATCAGCATCTGCTTAATTTTCTTAAGCTGCTCTGCGTCCGGCTCCGTCACGTAATACAACGTCGCTCGCAGACTGCCTTCCTGTTCGCATGCATAGGCATGGTACGCCTCGAAGACGTCTTCGATTAAGTCCATGTCCTGATGTCCACAGAGCACCTTAAGAAAATTCCTCAGCTCTGCCGGAAATACCCGGTCAATGACGCGGTTTTTTTCGCTTTTTTTCACCACAGGGCTCACGAGGGCTTCCTTCAGCTGGGGTACCTCGAGGAACAGCGCTTCCGCATCTGCCACCATTTCCTTCGGAACCTTCCGCTCGTAAAGCACCTGTCCGTAATTATTTGCTGCCTGCGTCATGAGAATCACCTGCTTCTGCTATATACTGGTCGTAGAGTGCCTGGTTCTTCCTGTCATTCATCTCGCCCTGCACAACCTTTGCAGCGGCCGCAAGTACCAGACCTGCAATCTGCGCTTCTGCTTCCCTCATTGCCTTTTCCTGGTCCGCATTCGCTGTCTTGTGGGCATTTTCAATGATTCTGTCAGCCTGTTCTCCGGCTTCTTTTATCATGCGTTCCTGTACGGTCTTCGCCTCTGCCTTTGCCTCTTCCACAAGCCTCTTTCCTTCTTCCGCCGATGCCGCCAGTTTCTCTTCATACTGACTTTTAAGCTCAGAAGCCTGAGACTCGGATTCCCTGGCATTTGTGATGCTTTGATCCACCATAGCCTGGCGCTTATTCATAATATCCATCACCGGTTTAATCAGGAAATGCTTGAGCAGAAGATACAGGACGATGACATTGACGATGTTCCACACAAGGTTAAAATCCAAACGTAACATCGAAATCGCCTGCCTTTCTATCTATATTCTTAACGTTTTGTCTGTCAGGCATTATTTTAAGAATAAGATGATTAACAGAGCAATAACGAAACCGTAAATAGCAGTTGCCTCGGCAAGAGCACAACCAAGTAATAAGGACTTGCTGATCTTTCCTTCTGCCTCAGGCTGTCTTGCGATTGCGTCTACTGCCTTTGAAGTTGCCAGACCAATACCTACACCTGCGCCTACACCTGTTAAAACTGCGATACCTGCACCAATAGCTGTTAACATAATAATTATCTCCTTTTCTCTTTTTAATTGTTTTGATTACTCCAACACTTTGGTTACTCCACTGCTTCTTTGATAAAGAGGGCAGTTAAGAATACGAATACATACGCCTGAATGAGTCCGTCAAAGATGTCAAAATACATGCTGAACGGAATCGGTATGATTGGCGCTACGAGCTGCTTAATCAGCTCCATGACTACAAATGAACCAAGCACGTTGCCAAAAAGCCGCATACATAAAGACAGCGGTTTGATAAAAATTTCCAGAATATTGATCGGAGCGATAATCGCTACCGGTTCTGCAAAGCTTTTTACCCATCCCTTAAGTCCCTTCTTATGGAAGCCCGCGTATTCAATCAATACGATGCTCATAAGGGCAAGTGCCGCAGTCGCATTCAAGTCCTTGGTTGGCGGTTTAAAGCCGATTAAGCCGATCAGATTCGCAACGCCGATATAGATGGCAACGGATATCAGATACGGAATATATCTTCGCCCTTCTTCTCCAACCAGATCATCAAAGAATTTGTAAATGCCGCCGATTGCCACTTCCAGCGCCAGCTGCTTCTTTCCGGGATTCTCCACCTTTAAATTTCTCACCAGGCAGATGGAAAGTATGGTCAGCGCCGCCATGATAATCCACGATACCACTACGGATTCAGCGATAGGAATTCCACCAAATACCGGAATGGTAAATACCGTTTCGCAGTTAAGTTCTTCCATTAACCTCTCTGCCAAATCCTCCGTAATGCTCACTTCCTTTCATTAAGACTTTCTAATACCATTATAATACTTGTACTCATATTTGTACATTAAGTATACCGTGTATCATACTTGCATCTGCAACAATTGTCAACTTTTCCGCCGCTTCTTAACAAATCGTTAATGAGACTAATTGTTTGAACATTTGGAACAATTTTCCCGGAGTTATTTCTGAAATTCTTATTAAATTTTTAAGGAAATTATGAAGGAATTATGAACATTATTAATTTGAACCCCATTTTTCTTAATTTTATACCAAAAATCATTTCAGTATTTTGTGAAATTTGACCGTGTTTTTTTTGTGTTTTTTATTTCCATCGTCATTACTACCTAAACGTTAAGTTAATATTCTGCAAATGATAGATAAAAAGGCTATCCCCATGGGACAGCCTTTTATTTTGACCATCAAAACTTACAAATGGCTCATCTATGTTTTTTATAATATTTTCGAAAAACTCTTCTTATTAAATAGCTTATTCTCCCGCCTTAAAGTTATAAATTGGTTTTATCACCTGTAAAATTTTTACCGTGGAATCGATGTAGTTCACAATATCATCCATGGCCTCATTGTACGTTCCTTTTACCGTTTTCATCTGTTACCTCTATGCCCTCTTTCCCGTTACCACCTTGCTTTTTTTTACCGATTTTAACGCCCGATGCTTTATACTGGCTGCATCCGGCGCAGCATCCCTTTTTATCTACATGAAGCCCTCTGGCGCATATACCAAAGCCCATATAGTAAAGACATACTTCTTCTTTGACCTGTCTCATTGTCATCCCTCCTGAACTAAAAAAAGAGCCTCCCGGCTCTTCCAACATCTTTCCTATTCCTGTCATTGTCTCTTTCTCTGATCCTGTCGCTAAAATCCGCTTATTATAAGCGGCAGGATGTCAAATACTTCCTGTAACCCCTGTGCATTGCCTGAATTCCTGTATCGTCCGTCCCGGACGCTTCACATTCCTCCGGCTACACATCAGGCAGTTCGTTCACCTCTCATTGGCGGACGATCAGGATGGACCAGTTTAAGACTCAGCCGGCTGGCTGTTGGTTGAAACCGTATGATATCATCTGTATGCAGCTGTATGATATTTTGTGACTGTATGATCTGTGTTTGTATAAAGAATGAATAGCCGCGTTTCATCGCAGGTCCTCCTCTCTCTTTTCTTTCGATTACAGTATTCCTCACCATTATGGCGTTTCCATTACTCTATCATGGAAGGTTATGGAATGCAAGGGTATGACAGGAAGTGTAAGGATTATGTAAGGATTCATAAAGATACCGCTATAATTGGAATGAGGACTTTCACGCGCTTGCGGTTTATGGTATGATAGAGACAACGCAAAAACTAATAATAAGGAGGTTTCCCATGGGAGAAATGATTTCTTCATTCGACGGAACAAAGCTTTACTTTAACAGAGAAATGCCGGAACAGGCAAGAGCTGCTGCCGTCATTGTGCATGGACTCTGCGAACACCAGGGGCGGTATGATTATCTCGCAGGTCTTTTCCATCAGGCAGGCATCGGTACATACAGATTCGACCACAGGGGGCATGGCCGTTCTGAGGGTGAACGCACGTATTATGACGATTTTAACGAACTTCTGGATGATACCAACGTAGTCGTGGATATGGCGATTGCAGATAATCCGGACCTGCCAGTCTTCTTAATTGGTCACAGTATGGGGGGATTCACAGTAGCATTATACGGGGCTAAATATCCGGATAAGAAGCTGCGGGGTCCCATAACCAGCGGCGCTCTGACAAAAGACAACGGCGGACTGATTACCGGCGTTCCAAAAGACTTGGATCCCCACACCCTTCTTCCCAATGAGCTGGGAGCAGGTGTCTGCTCTGTAGCCGAGGTTGTAGACTGGTATGGAAAGGATCCCTATAACACCAAAACCTTCACAACGGGTCTTTGCTACGCGCTCTGCAGCGGCCTCGACTGGTTTAGTGGAGCTATCCGGGACTTTACCTATCCGGTGCTTATGCTTCACGGAGAAAAGGACGGACTTGTAAGCGTAAAAGATACTTACGATTTCTTTGCGGAAGCGCCATCCTAAGATAAACAGATGAAAATATACGGCGGTCTTTTCCATGAAATCTTTAATGAATACTGCCGCGATGAAGTGATTGGAGATGCGATCCGGTGGATCGAACAGAGAATATAGATCCGTACAGGGCGGCTAAAACAGCCGCCCTGTCTGTTAGTGAACTCCATTTCCCCATTTGCGATACCATTCCTGTACACGGCTGCAGTCTATTCCTATCATTCCGGCTGCATCTTCCGCTGAGAACCCCCTGTCATACATATTTTTAGCTGTAATTACAGACCGATTTTCATCTCCCCGAATGATACCCATGGCCTCACCCGTTTTAATTCCTTCTGACAATCCTTCTGACAGCCCCTCCATTCTGCCATCCTCAATCATTCCACGTATCGCTTCACACATATTGATCTTCCCGCCTTTCTCCCTGTACCGCTCTTTTACTTCTTCCAGCTCCCTGGATTCCGTCAATGCACTGATTACATCATACGCGTCTTCCGCAAGTTCCTTAAACCGTTCTTCATTCTGAAAGGTAAACCTTTTTGCAGCATTCTTATCCGCTGCCTTTTGGATAAATCCAAATACCTCTCTCAAATCCGTCCGGAACCTCTCTGTCTTTTCAAAATGCCTGACTTCTAAAATATGTATCCGGTAATTATTAAGCATTCCCCTTATTTCTTCCGGAATTCCGGTTAAATCCAGCATCTCATATAACGAACCGGCCCCCCGCCATGGTTCTGTACCATAATACAGAACGATGGTAAAAACCGCTTTCAGCCGATCCTCTTTTCTGATTCCTCCAAGAAATTCTTTAGAAGAAAGCTTTTTTAGCCTTCGATTTTGTCTTTGAAGCGTTCGAAGCTGTTCATCATATCCTGCCGCATCTTCCAGCATAATCCGCACCGGCATTCCATAATGAATCAGATTCTGATGTTCCAGGCCAACGATTATAAAGTTCATTCCAAAGATGATCTTCCTAACGGCATCCCGGTATTTTTGAATGGTCACCCACTCCTTAAACCGCCCAAGCAGTCCGTTTATCACAGGATTACCACTCACTATATCTTCTGCTTTAACAATCTGCCGGCCATTAAATATATATGCATTAATCAGGTCTGCATACCGGTACTCATCCTCGAAATACTGTGCCAGCGCAACATCACACTTTCCCATGTTTTACCTCCTGTTCCTGCTACAGTTCACCGGATCAGAGAAAAACCTTTTATTACGCTGTCGAAGACGCTACAAATACAGCCCCACGGCCTTCGGGAGCATTTCTTCTCTGTCATTAAAGCATATAAGGGATCTACTGGCTGAACTGCCCGAACTGGCCTGGTTATGGCCTTGAATACTAGATTTTTGACTTTTATTTTTAACGCAAGCTCTTTTTATACTTTAACTAAAAGTATATTTTATCCATTTATAGAGTACCACAATTCAGTTTCTTTTTCAAGCATATTTTTACATATCAGTCAATTAAAAAAGAGTCCCTTCTGTTCTGACTCCGTTCAAAAGAGTAAGCCCACCAGGCGCCGGCTGTCTGAATTCTTACAAAAAGGCCACAGAAAACAGCGCCGCCCTCTGGCGGCCGCTGTATCCTGCGGCCCTTCTATTCATGTATTCAATGGCGTTTTACAAAACGCCCTTCCTTCATGATCACCTTCATATTCTCCACGCAGATGTTCCTGATATTTTCCAGTGGATTCCCGTCAAGAACCAGTAAATCAGCACTCTTGCCTTCCTCCAGTGTACCGGTTACGTCATCAACCTTCAGCATCTCAGCGCCTACTTTGGTAGCGGCAACGATGGTATCCATTTCGCTGATGCCTGCACACTCCACGAAGGAGTACATCTCACCCATTGCGGTATAACCGTATGGCGTCAGACTGGAGCAGAAGGAATCAGAACCAATGGTAAGACCAATGCCTTTCTCTTTTGCTCTTCTTAAGTTAGCGTAAACACGGTTTAATTCTTTTTCCACGACATCGCCGCCCTCGAATTGATCATGGATTTCCGGTACGTATGTCGGCGGATATGTCTTAAACCATTCGTGTAAGAACTGGATCGTCGGGCAGAAGTAGATACCTTTTTCCGCCATGATATCAAGACACTCGTCATTTAAAGCCTGGCCGTGGATAATCAGATGAACACCGGCCTTTGCGCAGTCTAATGCACCGCCAAAGCCTTCACAGTGAGCCCACACCGGGATTCCCACCATATTGCATTCGTCTACGACCGCCTGGATCTCTTCCATGCAGTAATGCTGATCCAGCTTCTGGTCCCAGCGCCAGATTCCGCCGCCGGTTGCCCAGATTTTAATTGCATCAGGGTTATCACGCAGTCTTCTTCTCACTGCTTTTCTTAAATCCCACGGCCCGTCGATTCTCTCTGCCCACGGATGGCCCAAATCATTATGCTCTTTTAACAGTTTATGGGAATCTCCATGGCCTGCTGTACGGCAGAATCCAAGACCGGTACCGACAACACGGGGACCTTCCATGATTCCGGCTTCTACCATATCGCGGATTGCAAGGCCGTTGCGTCCGATCTCGCCAACCGTGGTAAGGCCTGTTTCCAGACATTCGTGCGCCTGCTGAACAGCTACAACAGCCTTCTGCTCAACACTTTCCAGTACCCAGTCACTGTCGTCATCCGTTAAGTTTCCGGAGAAATGCAGATGAGTATCGATTAAGCCGGGCATTATTGTCTTTCCTGAAACATCGACGATTTCATACTCCGGTCCAACTTCTTTTCCCGCTCCCGCATAGGCAACTTTTCCGTCCCTGACCAGAACCAGGGAATCCTTAACTGGCTCCGCACCGGTACCGTCGATCAGCAGTCCGCCGACAAATGCGGTATCTTTTAATTCTTTCTTCATGGTAAAACCTCCTTTAAATGTTTGATATATTATTTTTTCTGAGAAAACATTTTTAAAATGAGACCAACGATCAGCCAGCCCGCCACGATCAGCCACTCTACCGGCTTTAAGGCCGCCGGGCTCATCGGAATAACCATCAATGCGATAATAATGGAACCAGCCAGACAGGCGGCTCCGATTCCCAGCCTGCCGCCAGGTACTTTATACGGTCTCGGAAGGTCCGGTTCCGTCGTCCTCATGCGAAGGCAGGCAAAGCTTACCATAGTACAGGAGAAAATAAATGCCAGTGCGGATACATTGGTCAGAGGAACCAGCATTTTCTTTCCCAGAAACGGTCCGACGATGGTCAGACAGGCCAGAAGCGTATTTGCCATTTTGGGAGCACCGCTTTTGGGATCGATTTCAGCAAATTTCTCAGGAAGCTGGCCTTTTCTCCCCATTGCCAGCATGATTCGGCTGGTGGCTCCAAAAAAGGAGTTCATCGGTCCCATCGGCCCTAAGGTTGCGATAACCAGCATAATGACATACAGGATCATATTGATGTCTCTTAAGCAGGCCAGAGCCGGAACGGAATTCTTTACAAAATCGGACCACGGAATGATGGTTCCGAAGGAATAGATACAGATCATGTAGAAACCGCCGGCAGCCAATAACGCCATACTGATCACCTTGCCGAATTTATTCCAGTCAAGGCCCTCCGCCGCTTCCTCTGCCTGCTGCGGAATCGTATCAAATCCGGCATAGAAGAACGGTGTCATAACAAGAACGGATACGATTCCGGCAAACATATTGGTCGCACTCGTCGAAGATCCCGCTCCTTCCACCTGTCCGAACGCAGGTAATATGTTGTGCGGGCCGCCCTTTACAAAGGAAATAGCCATAGCCAGAAGCATGCCTCCCAGCAACGCCTTCGTCAAAAACGCCTGCAGCTTGGCAGCGGAACTTGCCCCTTTAAAATTCAGAAAAATCACGTAGCATGCAAAGCCCAGCGCTATGATGGTCGGGAACAGATAGACATCAGCACCCATAATGGTATAGAGCTTTACTGACCGAAGAAACGGCAGCATGTCGCCAAACATGTCGGAAACAAGCGTCGAGATTGCGATTGCCTCCCACGGACACAGGATACCGTTTCCAAGTGCCAGAAACCAGCCCGTTATGTAAGAAACATTTTTGCCGAAGGTTCTGTCGACATACTCGACGATTCCTCCCGATATCGGTATCGCTGCCGTCAGCTCCCCGAATACCGCGCCAATCGGCAGCAGAAATAAAGCGCCGATAAAAAATGCAATCATTGCAGCGACAGGACCGCCGCCGATAATCATCCAGTCACCAACCAAAAGCACCCAGCCCGTCCCGATGATCGCGCCGAAACCGATTGTGAAGTAGTTCCAGATGGATAAGGTTTTCTGCATACCCGGCCCTTCCGGAGCTGTCTGTTTGGAACCAGCCATAGAATTAATTCCCCCTTTTATTTGGTATATGTGTCACTTGACAAAAGCCATTTTAACTCTTATGATTTTATAGTCAATTGTCTGTGCACAAAAGACATTTTTCATGTCAGAAACGGCACCTGTTTCGTTAATTTTGATCTGTTCGCCCGGCGAATTGGTTCAGAGAGGAGAAGCTTTATGTATAAAGTTGCAATATGTGATGACAATCCGGCAGACTTACAATTAATAACTGATTATCTGACAGAACCAGAATTTCATTATCCGCTGGAACTGTTCTCCTTCCATGACGGCGTAGAGCTGGCTCATGCGTATCAAAAGGAAGGTCAGTTTGATTTAATCATCCTCGATATGATGATGGACCGGTTAAACGGGATCGAAACAGCACTAAAAATACGAAAAGTGGATCAAAACGTTGCCATTCTCATCGTAACGGCAACTGTAGAATACGCCATTGAAGGCTATAAGATCAACGCAGCCCGCTACATTGTAAAACCGGTATCAAAACGGGAATTTCAAAAGATCACCAGGAATATTTTTGCCTTCATTGATAAAAAGAGAGGGGCTTATTACCGTTTTCCCAGCAAAAGCGGAACTACCGTCATCTCCATGGAAGACATCTTCTATTTTGAGTCGGACATCCGTTCCATCCATATCTCTTCCAGACAGGGTGACTATACCTTTACCGGACGGATCAGCGCTGTGGAAGAGCAGACGGAAGGCCATGGATTTCTCAGGGTCCATAAGAGTTTCATTGTAAATCTAAAGCACGTTCACAATATTTTTAAGGATTCCGTAACATTAGATAATGGAGAAGTGATTCCCTTAAGCCGTCACCGCCACAGGGAAGTAAATCAGAAATTTTTAGATTATATGGAGGAGCAGATCATATGATGGTCTATTACCAGCTGGTGCTGGACACGATTCTTTCCTGTGCCGAAACACTGATTCTGTTTCAGATGTACCGCGCTTTTTTAAGGCGTAACTCCCGCCCCAACAAATACTATTATCTGGGGCTTTTTTCATATTTCGTTTTTCAGCTTGTCACGTACGCCGGCCGCTGGCCCCTGTTTTCGGCCTGGATCTACTATCTGCTGTTTACGCTTTTGCTGGCATGCCTCTTTTTCGCGGATACACTTCAGATTAAAATTCTCGTGACATACCTCTTTGTCACCCTGCATTATTCGTGTAAACTGGCCTGCTCCACATTTTTTATGGCATTAAAGCACGCGGATCTGCCGTCGGTCCCCTCCCACCTCATTCAAAGCCCGCTGTCACAGATCGCTGCCTGCATCGTTTTTATTCTGTTTACCTGGCTGTTCATCTATTTCCGCAGCATGCGCCGCCACAATAAATACAACCTGTATTCCGCCATCACCTACTTAGCGCCGGCCGGAATTCTCTTTATCGTCATTCATCAGTTCTATCTGCGGACCGCCGGTCAGACCGCTCCGTTTTATCTGTCGGAGTCCGGAATATTGATGTGTACCTCCTTTGCGCTGTTCTATCTGATTGACAAGACCGAGATGATCGACGAAGCCAGTGAGCGGAGTCTGATGGCCTCCAAGCTGCTGGAACATCAGAAAGATTATTATAAGAGTGTGGAGAAGTCTCAGCATGAAGTGGCAGCCATGCGGCACGATCTGAAAAACCATCTGCACTGCATCGCTTCCTTTATCGAACTGGAACAGTATCATGATGCGCTTCATTATATCGAAGAGATTTACGCGAATTCCAGGCACCTGTCTTCTACCGTTAACATCGGCAACAATCTGATCAGCATTCTGCTGAATGACGCGAAAGAGAGGGCCTCTCAGAATAACATACGCATGACGGTAAACGTTATGGTACCCCCGGATTTACCGATTGACAATGTAGATTTATGCGTGATTCTGGGTAATTTACTGGACAACGCGCGGGAAGCATGCTGCCGTATGGAAGGCAATGAGGAAGACCGTTTTATTGAGGTGGAAATTGTATTCAGGAAGTCTTTTCTTATTATTAAAGTAACCAATTCCTTTAACGGCCAGTACATTCTGAAGGAAAACCGGTACGAAAGCGTCAAAAAGGACCAGCATTTCTGCGGTATCGGCCTCTCCAACGTGCGCACCACGGTAGAAAAGTACGATGGAGAAATGAAGGTCACCCCCAATGAAAAGGAATTTGTGGTTACAGTGATGTTAATGCTGCTGGGAAACTGAAAGGCCGGACCGCCGCAATCCCTTCTTCACCTGAAATACAGAATAAAAAACCAGGAAAGAGAAAACAATCTTGCTGAAACTCGGATTGTTTTCTTTTTCCTGGTTTTTTATTTTTCCGTCATCCCACAGTCTGTCCTTCTTCCATTTCTTCTATTAAAGAAAGAACATTTTCCAGAGAGCAGAACCTGTCATAATCAAAGCAAAGGCATAGCTGATCACCATACAGATCTGAAGCACCCGCGGAGTCTTTAAGCCGGCATTTACATCCCTGCGGAAAATCAGGCGGCAGACGAAGAATCCGCCGAATGGTGTGGCGACTGCCGTCGCAATATTGGCAATAAAGATCAGCTGGGTGGGGGAACCGCCGTAGCTGTAGCAGATGACTGCCGCAAAAGCGATGCAGAGAAGACAGCCCCAGCGGATAAACTTTGTCTCCAGTCCCACTGGTTTATCAATACCCGCTGCCAGCAGTACCATCCCACGCTGTGTATTGCCAAGCAGTGATGAAAATCCCGCCGCCAGCAGTGCAATACCCATAACGACCGGCGCCGCTTTTCCTAAAAACGGAATGAGAAGGTCGCCCAGCTGAGCCGGTGCCTTTATAGCCGTTCCCGTTGGATGCAGCACAATCGCGCCAACCAGTACAATGGCTCCTGATATCAGGATAACGGCAGCAACATGGGCAATGGCATCCGCAAGCATGATTCCGTTAAATAAATCTTCTTTTTTCCACTTCTTTTCAACGCCGAGATACGTTCCGTAAATACCGGCGGTGATAGCTGCATTGGTACTTATGTACGCCAGTGCTGTCGTGAGGCTGCCTTCCGCAACCGTCCAGTGAGTCAGCCCTTTTCCAAGTTCTCCCCACGCCGGCCCGCCTGTGGCAGCCAGTGTGGCATAAAAACAGACAATCATTCCAAGGATACACAGAGTAATCAGCTTTTCCACCTTGGAATAAACCCCTTTCGTGAAATAGCATACCAGGATAATCGCAATCATAATAAGGGATCCCAGCTTCCAGTTCATTCCGAAGATCAGATTCATACCGGCTCCCGATCCTGTTATATTTCCCATTGTAAAGAACAGGCACGCGAAAAATGTAGCCATGCCGACGATGACCGCCGCCCCTTTTCCATAGTAATGGCGGATGGCATGAATCACCGGCATTCCCGTAAGCATGGAGATTCTGTATGTCGTCAGCATAAATGTAATGCCCATAAATGCAATGGGAACGACAAGCCATATCATTGAGTATCCATAGTTGGATCCCAACATCGCAGATGTGGTGATATTTCCGGGCCCGATTACAACCCCCGCCAGAATGATACCCGGACCAATACGTTTTAACAGTTCCAGAAATGATGCTTTTTTGACTTTTGTCTGGTCAAATGCTTCCCCCATATCTTCACCTCTCCTGCAAAAGGCGGCACCGGCTGCTTCCGGCGCCGCCTTTCACAATCCTTTCACTTCTCTGAAATTCTCTGTTTTTTGTTACTGATTACTGAAACTGGCTCATGTCCACCTTTTCCATGCCGCTGTTCTTAAGCCCCAGTGCGATCCAGTCTTTTTCCTCCTGGTTCAGCGGAAGCACCGGTTTGCGCATTAAACCGCTGGAGAATATACCTCGCTGTACAAGAGCTTCCTTCAGCCGCGCATGGGCCTCGCCGGATGGCTGACCGCCGCCGTAAATAGCCTGTGAAATATGATAGATCCGGTCGGACCAGTCCTGAGCCTCCTTTAATGTGTGCTTATCCGGATTAGCAAATACCTCGCGGGCCGGGCAGATGATCTCCGGCACGCAGCCTGCAAATCCGATTAAAGCACCATCCATGCCCGGGAACCAACTGACACACAGCGTCTCATCGTGGCATGTAATTAAAGAAATATCCGGGCATTCCTGGCGAAGAAGGCGGACGTCGTGTTCATAGATGGAGGTAACGCGTGTTCCCATCTTGATGCATTTTACATGATCGATTTCCCTGCACATCTTAATCAGTGTCTCTACCGGATAAAATGCCTTGCTGGTGGCCGGATAGAGGTGGATGATGATATCGATATCCGCGCCTTCCGCCACATCCTTCACATACTCAAACGGTGCATCCGCATGCATGCCAAAGCGCAGCCACATGTGAGGAGGCATTAACAGGATTCCGTCAGCTCCTGCTTCCTTTGCTTCTTTTGCCATCTCAATGGATTCTATGGTATTTTCACAGTTGACACCGGAGATGATAGTCATAATATCACCGCATTCCTCACTGCAGATCTCAACCACACGCTTCCGCTCCGCACGGGACAGACCTGTAATCTCGCCTGTGTGGCCGTTGCATACCAGCCCCTGGATTCCCTGATTATAGAAAGTCTTCATCCAGCGAAGGTAAGCACGGAACTCCGGTTCATTGATTGTATAGTCGTCATTTAAAGGTACGGATACCGCCGGGAAGATTGTTTTAAAATTTTTTACTTTTGCCATAATTTTATTCTCCTTTTTATTCAATAAGCTTTCTCTGTTTTCTTCATTCTGATTTTCATCTGACATAACTGCCTGCCCTGAACCTGCTTCACCATCGCGCGCTGGTGTTTCGGCTCCGTTTATGCAATCGTTTGTATGTCTGTAGCTCCTTTATACCATACTGCAGGGCGACGGTCAATAGATACGGGCTCACCTGCAATTTATTGCATATGACCTACAAAAATTTGTATAAAGTATAGTTTAATATGTTTCAATCCAATATTTTTGTATATATTTACCCGTTTCTTCAATAAAACAGGCTGATATGTATCAGCACATCTGTTCCCAAATGTTTCTCCTGTAATTCTTTAGCATTTTGCTTGTATTTCGCTTTCATCTGTATTATATTGGTATTATAGGCAAACGATTGTATATAATTTTAAAAAACAAGGAAAAGGATTTGATATTATGGCTACATTAAAAGATGTTGCAAGACTGGCCTGTGTTGACGTAAGCACCGTTTCCCGGGCGCTTAACAATACTTCCTATGTTCATCCGGACACGAAAGCCCGGATCTTCGCGGCCGTAAAGGAATTAAGCTATCAGCCCAACGTTCTGGCCCAGGGGCTGCGGCAGGGCAAGCGCCATACGATCGGGGTCGTAGTACCCCGCCTTCATCTGACACTGTTTGCCGATATTACCCAGAGCATTGAATCAGAATCCCGAAAACTTGGATATGCAACGCTCATCTGTCACACAGAGGATGATCCGCTGATTGAAAAAGAGTGTCTGAACCGTCTGCGCAATGGTTTCGTGGATGGCATTATCATAGCCGGTACAGGACGCAATGGCCACCTGCTTCGGGATATCCACGCCGGAGGCATCGCAGTGACCCAGATTGTCCGAAAACAGGAAAACAGCATCAGCAGCGTCATCGCCGATTACGATGCCTGCGGCTACGATACTGTCAAATATCTCTATTCCAAAGGCTGTCGGGAAATTGGCCTGATTAACGGCACCACAAGCCTCGCCCCGTACCGGGAACGTTATAACGGCTATCACCGGGCCATGGAAGAGCTTGAACTTACAGAAACCTGTGCCACCTCTCCCATGCCGGGCAACAACTTTGAATACGGGTATCAGTGTACCGAAGATCTTTTGAACCAGAATCCGCATCTGGACGCCATCATGGCGGCCGTGGATATTCAGGGGATGGCCGCGATCCGCGCCCTAAAAGACAGAAAAATCCGCGTTCCGGAGCAGATCCGGCTGGTAAGCTTAACCAGTCACTCCATTGGCGGACTCTTAGAGACAACCATGACATCACTGGAAATTCCCGCCCACGAAATGGGAGAAAAAGCGACACATATGGTCATCGATGAAATCGAAGCGCCTTCCGACAGCAAACCGAGCGTACAGCACCTGGTGTTTTCTGCATCGCTGGTGGAGAGGGAAAGCAGCTGATCCTATATCGTAAAAATAATCCCGTGACACAAACGAGAATCCTGCTGAAAGGATTCTCCGCCTGCGGCGGGCCGCTTCATTGAGGTAATTCCCTGCCGCTTCCGGCAGTTATCTGTAAAACGAAATAAAAGCCCCAACCCCGCAACTCTCTGTCTGCAAAATCGGAACTTTTTCGTGCGCCTTCAGGGACTCGAACCCTGGACAAATAGATTAAGAGTCTACTGCTCTACCAACTGAGCTAAAGGCGCTTCTCTTCAGTTTTGTGTGCCTGTCTCGGTGACACGTGTGTTATTATATAACTGCGTTTGACAAAAGTCAACCCCTTTTTTACAAAAAATTTACAGCTCTTTCATAATTATTTATTTTTCTTCTTTTTCGGGGAGGAAGTACCGAGAATTTTGTTCACTTCCACGAAGGATTTCTTCCATTGCAGTGCCTTCTTGTTGAGCTCTGTCTTATCGCTTGTCGCCTGGAGAAGTTTTACGGTTACCTTGTCTTTCATTCCCATATGGACCGCTCCTGTCATATCCTGTTAACGTTATTCTATGACAGGAGGGTCCCGGCGTGCCAGTCCTTTTCTTTAATTCTTTTTCTTTATTCGTTTCTTTTTCGTTCTGCCACCAGCTTGAATATGGCATTTCCCATGGAGGAAAACTTCTCCTCATATTCCGTCATGATATTTCCCCCGGCCATATCGGAATGGTGCAGATCATACGTATACTCTCGTATCTCCCAGCCCGCTGCCGGTATGGACTCCAGGGAATAATCAAACAGTCCCCGGTTGTCCGTCTTAAATTCTACGACGCCATCCGATGCCAGAATCTTATCATACACTTCCATAAACGGTTCCGACGTCAGGCGCCTTTTCGCATGGCGGTCCTTGGGCCACGGATCTGAAAAGTTCAGATAAATTTTCTTTACCTCACCCGGGGCGAAAATCTCGGAAAGCTCTCTCGCATCCACACACATAAAGTAGATATTGGAAAGCTCCATCTCCCGGCGTTTCTGGATGCCTCTCAGAAGGACGCTGCAGTACCGCTCAATGCCGACGTAATTGATTTCCGGATTTTTGGCGGCCAGCTCCATAATAAACCGGCCCTTTCCCATGCCTACTTCTATCTCTATTGGATTATCATTCCCAAAGACGCCGTTCCAGCGCCCCTTCTTCTCTTCCGGATTGGAAACCACGTAAGGGCTGTTTGCGATCTCTTCCTCCGAGCCTGGAATATGGCGTAATCTCATATCTATCTCCTCCAGTACCTGTTAATTTTTCGTTCTGATTGTACCATACAATACGATCCGAGCGCAAGTACAGGCCCATTTGACAGAAGGATCAATCTTGTTTTGGGTTATTTTTTACTTTTCTCTTACAAATAAAAAACTTCAAAATAATAGGTGCACAATTAGAGATAATCTAGTATAATATCTGTATATTGGTATACGATCGTTTTTTGCAAAGGAGGAAGCATATGGGAACTACAGACAACAACACCTGGACCAGGATCCAGCAAAGTGTCCGGGAGACGGAACGTCTCATCGGCCAGAAGCAGTATAATCTGGCCATGATCAAATCCCGCCAGACACTGGAATTTATGGTAAACTGCCTTGGAGAAAAGGCTTTGATTGTAGATGGGGATCTGGCAGACAGTATTGACCAGCTGTTCGAAGGGCACTGGATATCACAGGCCACGAAAGACCACTATCACAGAATTCGGGTACTCGGCAACAAAGCTGTTCACGACGGTAATGACAGCCCTTACGATGCGAACGAAGCGTTCCAGCTTCTTTCCCAGGAAGCTACAGCCTTTGCAGATATCTATAGCGGCAGACGCCGCAGTACCACGCCCACCAGGCCGCAGCAGCGCCCGGCCTCAAGATCTTCACAGCCGGCTCAGAGAAGCACCGGCCAGAGGAGCTCGTCTCCCCAGAGAAACGGCCAGCGAACAGCGCAGAGACCATCTTCGGCGAACCGGAGCAGACGACGCTCTAAGAAAAAAGGATTCGATCCCTACGATCTGTTAAGACCGGCAGTGATCTTCCTGATTATCCTCGTTGTCGTTCTGGCTGCCATGGGACTCTTTAAGCTGTTTGGCGGTAAGGATGATAAGAAGGAGACAAGCGCTCCGTCCACTTCACCGGAAGTTACCACTGAAGCGACTGCAGCTCCGGAACCGGCTACAGAACCAGAGCCCGCCACGGAAGCGCCTATGATTTATAAGACCACGGCAACACCTAATCTGAATGTCAGAGCCGAACCGTCAACTACCGGAGCTGTGTTAGGAAGGCTTGCCCCTGGTACAGTGGTTGATTTCGTCCAGACTTATGATCAGCAGTGGTCGGTTATTATGTTCGAGGGCAAGCAGGCCTATGTATCCAGCCAGTATCTGGCCGCAGAGGAAGCACCTCAGCCATCAGATGCCGGTACAGAAGCGACAACTGCAGCCCAGTAAGCTCTAAAATACAGAATCACGGTACGATCCATGACTCCGCGGAAAACGAATTATTTACGCGGTGCAGACAGACGTCATATGGCGGCTATGTCTGCACCGCGTTTTTTAATAGTGAAACGTATACTCTCTTCCTTTCTTTTGCTTTCACTGATTGAACCTTCCATCATTACCCAGAAAAGCTAATTTTTGATAATTTTTCATCAAAAAAATGAAATAATATTGAATTTCCATAATTTTTAATGACCTATTTCTAAAATTACTATGGAAAATTTTTAAATTTGTAGTATGATTATAAGTTGAAACTTGTGTATTTGCAGGTTTTATCATAATCAGTCATTCCACTAAGCTCATGAGAGACCTCATTATGCCCGATCATAAGGGATACGCTGAATGGATGTGACAGGAATTGCACGTAAGCGGCCGCAAACGCCCGCCAGGTGCTTATAGGAAAGAGGAGGGCAATATATGGATACTGTGATTGAAAAGATATCCGAGATCGAATCTGCTGCCACCGGGATTATGGAAGATGCCAACGAACGAAAAAAGGCATTTGCCAAAGAAATGGAAGAACGGACGGCAGCTTTTGATGCTCAGCTGGAAGCTGAGACGAATAAACGGATTGAAGAACTACGGGCCAGAATGGAGATCGAGATGAACGAACGTCTCGAGAAACAGCGGAACGATTCCCAGAACGTCCTTCGCGCAATGGAACAACGTTACCAGGAACATCACACAGAATATGTGGAGGAACTATTTAAAAAAATGATAAAGGAGTGATCATATGGGAGGCCTGCTATCCTACAGCGGCATCACCACCAAGGTCCGGGCCATGGAGAGCCATCTGATCACCGACCGCCAGTTTGGCGAGATGTCCACGCTTGAATCTGTATCTGACGCAGTGGAATACTTACGGCGGCTGCCCGCTTACGGCATGATTTTTTCCAATCTGGAGGGAGTCGACTTACACCGGGGTGCCATCGAACAGCGCCTGATACTGTCTCAATACCAGGATTTTGCAAAGCTCTATCGTTTTGCGAATCTCTCGCAGCGCAAATTCCTGGATTTATATTTCATGCACTACGAGATCGATATCCTGAAAAAATGCTTCCGCAATGCTCTGGGCCACCAGAAGCCTGAAATAGACTTATCCGTATTTCAGGAATTTTTTGAGAAGCACTCAAAGCTTGATCTAATAAAGCTGTCTTCATCGGGAAGCGTACAGGAATTTATCTCTAATTTGGACGGGTCGATCTATTACGATTTACTGACCCATTTAGATGATGTGGAACATCCCTCCCTGTTTGATTACGAGATCCATCTGGATCTTCTGTATTTCAAAACCATCTGGAAGGTCAAGGGAAAGTATCTTTCCCGAACAGAACAGAAGCTCCTCACCGACTGCTTCGGCAGCAAACTGGACCTTTTAAATATTCAGTGGATATACCGTTCAAAAAAATACTATAACCTGCAGCCGGCAGACATCTATGCACTGCTCATTCCCATCGAGTTCCATATCAAGAAGGAGCAGATTACAAAACTTGTGGAGGCCGGAACGCTGGATGAGTTCTTCCATGCGCTGCAGACAACCTACTACGGCAGACTGGAAGATATGGATGCCTCAGATCAGACTGAACTGGAAATGCTGGCCGAGGAAGCGCTTAACAAAATTTACAGTGCCACCAGCCGCAAGAATCCGTATTCCATTGCCACACTGAATTCATACCTCTATTTTAAGGAGGAAGAGATTCAGAAGATTATTACCGTCATAGAGAGTATCCGTTACGGCGTCAGCCCGGATGAAATTCTCTCCTATGTGGTAAAGAACCAGTAAAGGGGGTTACTATCCGTGATAGAAAAGATGAAGTTCTTAAGTATCACCGGGCCCAAAGAAGACATCGACCGGGTCATTGACACGTATTTGTCCAAATACGAGATCCATTTGGAAAATGCACTGTCAGAATTAAAGACGGTAAAAGACTTAAGACCATATATTGAGATTAACCCGTACAGGGACACATACCAGCGTGCCGCTGAGCTGGTGGAACTGCTTCCGGCCACAGCGCCGAAGACCACAGCCACCGCAGTTTCCATTGAAGAGGCCATCGGCACTATTGAAAAACTGGACGCGACGGTGAAGGAGCTTACGGAAAAAGAAGCCGTGCTCACCGGTGAACGCGATTCCTTACAGGAATCCTTAGACAAGGTAGTTCCCTTTACGGGGCTTAACTACGATTTGAGTTCGATCCTGCATTTTAAATATATTAAGTTCAGATTCGGACGCATTTCCCACGAATATTATAAGAAGTTTGAGAGCTACGTCTATGATTCCATCGATACTGTGCTCTACAAATGCCGTGAGGACGAGGAATACGTCTGGGTCGTCTATTTCGTGCCCGAGACCATTTCCAACCAGATTGACGCAATCTACTCCTCCATGCACTTCGAACGTTTCTTCCTTCCGGATGAGTACGAGGGCACGCCGTTAGATGCCATTCACACCCTGGAGGACAAAATCTCCGCGCTGCAGGCGGATATCGACAGCATCCACAGACAGATGGCCGAGGTACTGGGCAGTCAGCGCGATAAGCTTCTGGCCTCCCATGACAAGCTTTCCACTTTCTCCACCAACTTTAACGTCAGGAAGCTGGCGGCATGCACGAAGCAGAACGTCAACACCTTCTATATCTTGTGCGGCTGGATGAGTGAAAAGGAAGCCAAGGCGTTCCAGAAGGAGATCTCAAACGATGAAAAGACCTTCTGCATCGTGGAGGATGACCACAACAATATCATAAGCAGACCGCCGACAAAGCTTCATAATCCAAAGCTGTTTAAGCCGTTTGAAATGTTTATCCAGATGTACGGCCTTCCGGCCTATAACGAGATCGACCCGACCATACTGATCGGCATCACCTATTCCTTCCTCTTCGGCTTCATGTTCGGAGACGTGGGACAGGGACTCTGTCTCCTTCTCGGAGGCTTTCTGCTTTACCGGTTCAAGAAGATGAATCTGGCGGCTATCATCTCCTGCTGCGGCTTCTTCTCCACCATATTCGGCTTCATGTTCGGCAGCGTGTTCGGCTTCGAGGATATCATCGGCGCCGTATGGCTGCGCCCTATGGAACACATGACGAATCTGCCGTTTATCGGTAAACTGAACACGGTATTTATCGTGGCCGTCTCCATCGGCATGGGGATCATCCTGCTGACCATGGTGCTTAATATCATCAACAGTCTCCGGGATCATGATCCGGAAAAAACATGGTTTGACACCAACGGTGTGGCGGGTCTCGTGTTCTATGCGAGCCTGGTTCTTACAATTGTATTATATATGACGGGCAATCCGGTACCGGCGACCATTCTGTTAGTCATCATGTTTGGGATTCCGCTGCTCATCATGTTCTTCAAGGAGCCGCTTACCCATATTCTGGAAAAGAAAGCACAGATCATGCCGGCAGGCAAAGGCATGTTTGTGGTTCAGGGATTTTTCGAACTGTTTGAGGTACTGCTCAGCTACTTCTCCAACACGCTTTCTTTCGTCAGAGTAGGCGCTTTCGCAGTGAGCCATGCAGCCATGATGGAGGTTGTTCTCATGCTGTCCGGCGCGGAAGCCGGCAGCCCCAACTGGGCGATCGTCGTACTCGGCAACTTGTTCGTGTGCGGCATGGAGGGCTTAATCGTGGGCATCCAGGTGCTCCGTCTTGAATATTACGAGCTGTTCAGCCGTTTCTACCGCGGAACCGGCCGTGCATTTAAACCATACGGAAAGACAAATTAAATAAAATCGATCAGGAGGTATCTTATTATGTCAACTTTAGTCAAAATAACCTTAGCAGCAGCTTTAATCTTAAGTATCGCAGTTCCTTTCGGCGCATTTGCCATGGGTGAGAAATCCAAAGGCCGTTACAAAAAGGCGCTGGGTGCTAACGCCCTCTTATTCTTCGGCACTCTGATGGTATCCGCAGTCTTCATGTTCTCCGGCAGCGCAGTGGCTGCTGAACCGGCTGCCGCAGCTTCCGGCGTGGCAGGCATGGGATATTTAGCTGCCGCACTTTCCACCGGTCTGGCCTGTATCGGCGGTGGTATCGCCGTATCAGCCGCTGCATCCGCAGCTCTTGGCGCCATCAGCGAAGATGGTTCCATCCTTGGTAAATCACTGATCTTCGTAGGTCTTGCCGAAGGTGTTTGTCTGTACGGTCTGATCATTTCTTTCATGATCTTAGGTAAGTTATAATCGATGAAAATGTATTTAATCAGCGACAACATCGACACCTGGACCGGCATGAGGCTGGCCGGGGTGGAAGGTGCCGTCGTCCATGAAAAGGCTGAGTTAAAACAGGAACTGGATAAAGTCCTGGCCGACAAGGAGATCGGAATTGTTCTACTGACAGAAAAATTCGGACGGGAGTTTCCGGACATCATCGATGATGTAAAGCTGAACCGGAAGCTGCCCCTCATCATAGAAATCCCCGACCGCCATGGTACCGGCCGCAAGCCGAACTTTATCACAGATTATGTAAACGAAGCCATCGGATTAAAACTATAGGAAAGAGGTGGTCATCTTGACAACTGAGGAAAAATTACAGCATTTCCTGGATTTCTGTATGGAAGATGCGAGAAACCGCAGTGCAAAGATGCTCGATGAATATACCGCCGCCCTGGAACAGACCTTTGAAGAGCATCAGGCAGATGCGAGACGGAGAGCCGAACAGCAGGTGGAACTGGAAAGCGAACGGATCGAACATGAGACGAACAAAAAGCTTTCCCTGGAGCAGATTGGCATCAAACGGGAGCTCGGACATAAACAGGAAGAACTGAAAGACAAAATTTTTGTGGAGCTTAAGGATGTGCTGGAACAGTACATGGAAACTCCCGAATATACACAGCTTTTGGAGAAGCAGATCCGCCACGCCAGAGAATTTGCCGGAAACGAATTCTTTACGATCTACATTGACCCGGCGGACGAGACGAGACTGAACCGTCTGGCGCTCCACAACAGCGCCGACATCCGCGTGAGTGAGTACTCCTTCGGCGGCGGCACACGGGCCGTCATTCCCTCCCGCCATATCCTGATTGACAACTCCTTCCAGACAAAACTGGAGGAGGCAAGACGGGATTTCCGCTTTAACTTAAAGGATCTGGAGGGAGGTATCACCAATGAATAATACTGGCACAATTTCCGGTATCAACGGCCCTGTTATCTATTTAAAGGGCGACCCCGGATTCAAAATGAATGAAATGGTTTACGTCGGCAGGGACAACTTAGTCGGCGAGGTCATCGGTCTCACCTCCGGGCGCACCATCGTCCAGGTATACGAGGAAACCAGCGGATTAAAACCGGGAGAGACGGTTACGGCCTCGGGTTCACCGGTTTCCGTCACACTGGCTCCCGGCATTTTAAACAACATATTCGACGGTATCGAGCGTCCTTTAACCGAGATCGCAAAGACCGGCGGCGCCTATATCGACCGCGGCGTCCATGTGGACTCCCTGGACGGCGAAAAGAAATGGAACACCCACATCACCGTTAAAAAGGGCGACCGTTTATTCCCGGGCTCCATCATCGCAGAGGTTCCCGAGACCCCGGCCATTGTCCACAAGGTCATGATTCCTCCGGACATGGAAGGCTACGTCCTCGATGTTGTTTCCGATGGTTCCTACACGATTCACGATGAAATTCTGACGCTTCAGCTTCCGGATGGTTCGGAGAAGAAGCTTACCATGACACAGAAATGGCCGATTCGAGTACCGAGACCTACCCTTAAGAGATATCCGGCTTCCCGGCCCCTGATCACCGGCCAGCGTATCATCGATACCTTATTCCCGCTGGCAAAGGGCGGCACCGCCTGTATCCCCGGCGGTTTCGGTACCGGCAAGACCATGACCCAGCACCAGATTGCCAAGTGGTCCGACGCCGATATCATCATCTATATCGGATGCGGCGAGCGGGGCAATGAGATGACCCAGGTTCTGGAGGAATTCTCCGAGCTGATCGACCCGCGCTCCGGCAATCCGTTAATGGACCGCACCACGCTGATCGCCAACACCTCCAACATGCCGGTGGCCGCCCGTGAGGCCAGTCTTTACTCCGGCTTAACCCTGGCGGAATACTACCGCGACATGGGCTACAACGTGGCTATCATGGCCGACTCCACCTCGAGATGGGCGGAGGCCTTAAGAGAGCTGTCCGGACGTCTGGAGGAGATGCCTGCCGAGGAAGGATTCCCGGCTTATCTTGCATCCCGCTTATCCGCGTTTTACGAGCGCGCCGGCATGATGCAGAACATGAACGGAACGGAAGGCTCCGTCACCATTATCGGTGCGGTATCCCCGCAGGGCGGCGACTTTTCCGAACCGGTTACCCAGAACACCAAGCGTTTCGTCCGCTGCTTCTGGGGCCTTGACAGAAACCTGGCAAATGAACGTCATTTCCCGGCGATCCACTGGCTGAGCAGCTATTCCGAGTATCTGACCGACTTAGCCCCATGGTATGTGGAACATGTGGACAAGAAATTTGTCGATTACAGAAACCGCCTCGTCTTCCTGCTGACACAGGAGAGCAGCCTGATGGAGATCGTCAAGCTGATCGGCGGCGATATGCTTCCCGACGACCAGAAGCTGATCCTGGAGATCGCAAAGGTAATCCGAATCGGTTTCCTGCAGCAGAACGCGTTCCATAAGGACGATACGTGTGTTCCAATGGAAAAGCAGTTTAAAATGATGGATTTAATCCTCTATCTCTATAAAAAGTCACGTTCCCTCGTCTCCATGGGCATGCCGATGTCCGTGCTCAAGGAGGACCCGATTTTTGATAAGATCATCTCCATCAAGTACGATGTACCTAATGACAGACTCGACATGTTTGATGACTACAGGAAGCAGATTGATGCCTTCTATGAATCCGTCATCGAGCGCAACGCATAAGGAGGCGGCATAAAATGGCAATTGAATATTTAGGCTTAAGTGCTATTAACGGCCCCATGGTCGTTTTAGAGGGCGTCCAGGATGCGGCTTTCGATGAGATTGTGGAAATGACTGTAGAGGGACGGGAAAAGAAAATCGGCCGTATCATCGAGGTTTACGAAGACAAGGCGATTATTCAGGTTTTCGAAGGTACGGAAGGCCTGGCTTTAAGAAACGTTCATACCAGACTGACCGGCCGCCCCATGGAGCTGGCGGTGTCTGAGGATATGCTGGGCCGTACCTTCAACGGTGTCGGCGAGCCCATCGACGGACTTGGCGACATCAGCTCCGATATCCGTCTGGACGTCAACGGCAAACCGTTAAATCCGGTTACGAGGGAGTATCCCCGTGACTATATCCGTACCGGTATCTCGGCCATCGACGGCCTTATGACGCTGATCCGCGGCCAGAAGCTGCCGATCTTCTCCGGCAACGGACTTCCCCACGACGATCTGGCGGCCCAGATCGTAAAGCAGGCATCGCTGGGCGACGACGCGCAGTCCAGTGAGAAGTTCGCTGTCGTGTTCGCCGCCATGGGTGTCAAATACGATGTGGCTGACTTCTTCCGCCGTACCTTCGAGGAAAGCGGTGTTTCCGATCACGTGGCCATGTTCATCAACCTGGCCAATGACCCGGTCGTTGAGCGTCTGATCACTCCAAAGGTGGCGCTTACGCTGGCAGAGTATCTGGCATTTGAAAAAGGCATGCATATTCTGGTTATCTTAACGGATATGACCGCTTATGCGGAGGCGCTCCGTGAGGTATCCTCATCCAAGGGTGAAATTCCCTCCCGAAAAGGTTATCCCGGCTACCTCTACAGCGAGCTGGCCGCCATCTATGAGCGCGCCGGCATCGTAAAGGGACGCCACGGCTCCGTGACCCAGATACCGATTCTCACCATGCCCAACGACGATATCACCCACCCGATCCCCGACCTTACGGGATATATTACGGAAGGGCAGATCGTTCTGGACCGGAACTTATACGGCCAGTCCATCTATCCGCCGATCAACGTACTGCCGTCCTTAAGCCGTCTGATGAAGGATGGAATCGGCGAGGGCTTTACGAGAGCAGATCATCAGGGTGTGGCAAACCAGCTGTTCTCCTGTTATGCCAAGGTAGGCGACGCAAGAGCGCTTGCCTCCGTAATTGGTGAAGACGAGCTGTCTCCGATAGACAAAAAATATCTGGTATTCGGCAAGGAATTCGAGCGCCGCTTCGTCGGCCAGGGAAACCATGCCAACCGTAATATCATAGAGACTCTGACCATCGGCTGGGAGCTCTTAGGGCTTCTCCCGAGAGCAGAACTCGACCGTATCGACACCAAGGTACTGGATCAGTACTATAAGCCGACAACCGCAGAAGCTTCCGAAGAATAGGAGGGACGCGTATGGACCCGAATACATTTCCCACAAAGGGTAATTTAATTCTCGCCAAGAGTTCCCTCACGCTGGCCCGCCAGGGATATGAGCTGATGGATAAAAAGCGAAATATCTTAATCAAGGAGCTGATGGGGCTGATCGAGGAGGCCAAGGGGATCCAGTCTGAGATCGACACCACCTTTACAGCAGCCTACAAGGCCCTTCAGAAGGCCAATATTGAGTTAGGCATCAATTACGTGCAGGACATCGCCGCGGCCGTCCCTGTGGACGATACGGTGCGTATCAAGACCCGCAGTATCATGGGCACGGAGATTCCCCTCGTCCAGCACGAAGAAAGGCCCTTGAATCTGACGTATGCCTACTACAGCACCAAGGAATCCTTAGACGAGGCCAGATACCACTTTGAAAAGGTGAAGGAGCTTACGGTAAAGCTGTCCATGGTGGAAAATTCCGCATACCGCCTGGCAAACAGCATCAAGCGGACACAGAAGCGCGCCAACGCGCTTAAGAATATCACGATCCCGCGCTACGAGGCGCTGACCAGAAACATAACAAATGCGCTGGAAGAAAAGGACCGTGAGGAATTCACCAGGCTGAAGGTGATTAAGCGAAACAAAACCAGCGCCTGATACACGAAAAAGCATCAGATCCCGTCACAGGGCTCTGATGCTTTTTCAGTTAAAAATCAGCGGTTCGCCGCTCCCTCCTTCTCCATCCGCTTATACGGTGAGATATCGTGGCAGGCCAGAAGGAACGCTTCTCTGTCCCCCCATCGGATCCGCGAAGAATCAGCCAGTGTCCAGACATTCAGCACCGGGTTATAGACTTCCAGTATGCTGCTTTCCTTTCCGGCGCATTCTCTCACAGGACAGTGCTCACACGGCTCATTCCGTTTAAAGAACGCCTCGTAGCAGCACATGCCCAGCCTGGTTTCAGGCGCAATCTGGTACGTTTTCTCATTGATATACCTAAGCTGATACGTCTCCCCGTCGATGACATAGATCCAGGAATTCTGATTATTCAATATGCCCTCCAGATTCTGCATGGATTCCCGTAACTTGTCCTCGGCCCTCTTTTTCAGCAGAAATGTAGACAGCATTTTAGACAGAAACACGAGACAGTCAATCTGCTCCTGTGTCCAGATTCTCCCAGCCTCACACTCATCAAAACCCACAAATCCCTTAAAAACGCCTTCCGCTGTAATCGAACACTGAAGCATTGAACTGATTCCCTGTTCTGCGAGCATGTACTGCAGTTCCGGTCTCAGCTCTGCAATATCAAGACAGTAGAACACTCCCTCTTCATTAAAATTATCCCGGTAATCTCCCCCCTGGTCTGTATAGGCAACGTTCCGCAGTTTTGCACGCTGCGGCGTTATCCCCTCCCTGCACCATTCAAACGTATTTGTGCAGAAATCATCGCTGTCGGTGCAGTTTTCAAATATATAAACACGGCTGACATGAAACATTCTTCCCGTTATCTCGAGAATAGAATTCATCGCCCGGTCGAAATCTGCCGCATCATACAGTTCCTGAAAGGTCATACTGATTACCCTGGCTACAGTTCCCTGCCCTCTGTGCTCCGTATTCTCCCGCATCTCCTCCGGTCTGTCCGCCTCTTCTTTTAATTCCAAGGCAGCATTCACCGCTGGCCTGCGGTACTGCATCCAGCGGTTCTTCCCCTCAAGCTTTGCCTGGTACAGCGCCGCATCACTGTTCTGAAAGAGGCTCTGGAAATCGCTGCCGTCCTCAGGACTGTACGCGATACCAATACTGCAGGAAAAAGGAACGTCCTTCATATTATTTTTGAACATGGTCTGAAGGGATGCCATCAGCCGCCCGGCCCGTTCTGTAACCATCTCATGGTTTACTGTTCCGGGCATGAAAACCATAAATTCATCGCCTCCGATCCGCGAGATAATATCACTGTCACGGAAATGGGAGGTTATTCTGGCGGCCAGTTCCGTCAGCACCGCATCGCCAAACATATGCCCGTACCGGTCGTTTACCATCTTGAAATTATCTACGTCGATAATGAGCATGGCCGAGCCTTCCCTGCCCTGGCTAAGCTCCAGAAACCGGTTGATCTTATGTCTGGCCGCCCGTTTATTGTACAGCTTTGTCAGTACATCCCGTTCCGCCCTGTCGATTAATTTTTCCGTTTCCCGCTTCTCATCATCAATATCCTCGATGATGCCGATGACCTTATCCGTATTTCCCGCCGGATCAAACTGTGCTGTCGCCCGTACTCTGCACCAGCAGTATCGTCCCTCTGCGTTTGCAAGCCGGAACTCCACCTCACCAAGCTGTCTGCCCGTCATCATATCGTTTGTAAATTTCATCACATCTGGAATATCGTCCGGATTGATGTGGGAGGCATAGGGCAGCCGGCGCCTGATCCCTTCGATAATCGGCTGATACCCGTATTTACATTCCCAGTTGCTGGAATACGAGATCTCATCCGTCGTAACATTCCACTCGAAGATCACGTCTTTCGTCTGATTCAGAATAATCTTATGGCGTTCCACCGACTCCTGCAGCCCTTCCATGGCTTTCCGGGACTGCGTAATATCCACCAGTAGTGTGTAGATGTACTCCATTCCGTCCTCTTCCGTCACCAGAATACTCCGGTCCATGACCCAGATCAGCCTTCCATCCTCCGTAACCAGCCGGTATTCCAGCTCTGCAATACGCCCCTCTCCCATCTGTGATACCAGCCCCTGGCTTACCAGATCCCGGTCTGCCGGATAAATGACCTCTTTATAGCGGTTATGGTATTTATCGCGGATCACCTGCTCCGTACAGCCGGTTAAGCCGTGCAGCCCTTTTCCGTTGTCCGCAAACGTGTACCATTTGTCATTTCTGCACTTTATGACTCCGCCGGCCAGCCGGCCGATCACCGTCTCACGAAACAGGTCCTCCTCTGCGCGCCCCGAATGCGGGACCTCAAGCGGTTCATCCGATGCCCGGTGCCAGATCAGCATCACCTTTTTCTGGTTCGGATTACCGGGGTCCACCCGCAGCAGGGTGGCATAACACCAGTAATATACGCCTGCCGCCTGGTCCAGCACCCGGTATTTTCTCGTCCTCCTCATCAGGCCATCCGAAAAAAATTCCTCCATATAATCGCCCAGAAGGCCCAGCACGATATCCCGGTCCTCGGGATAGACAGCGCCCTGAACGAAGGCTTTTACCGAATCTTCAAATCTGCTCCCCGAGCGAAGGAGTTCAAAATCGCGGTCAGGCATATAAACGACATGGTAGACCCCTGTATTTAAATCCACCTCCATAACTGTGGAATCCACATACCGAAGCAGTGTCAAATACTTCATCTGTCCCTGTTCCAGCGTACCGGCGGTGTCAATGGTACTGGATGGCCGCACTTCTTTTCTTTCCGGTTTCTTCGTTGGAGCAAGTCCGTCCGCATATGCCCTGGACAGCGCTGCAAAATCCTCACGGACATTCTTAAAGCACTCCAGAAGCCGCGGGGAAAACTCGCCGCATTCGCCGTTCAGTATCATGTTAAACGCCTGCTCCGGCGGAAGCGCCTTTTTGTAGACACGATCCGTGGTCAATGCGTCGTAACAGTCTGCAATAGCCACGACCTGCGCACAGATCGGTATATTATCACCCTTTAAGCCATCCGGATAACCCTTTCCATTCCACCGCTCGTGATGGTAACGGCAGATATTATAAGCGTAGCCGATATACTCTTTATCGTTCATGCGTTCCAGACCGGAAAGCATCTCACACCCTTTTGTGGTGTGAGTCTTCATCACCTCAAACTCCTCCCTGGTCAAGGGGCCCGGCTTGTTTAAAATGGAGTCCGGTATCGCGATCTTGCCTATATCGTGCATGGACGAGGCATCTGCAATGATTTCTATGGTTCTGCCGTCTAAATTATACTCCTGGTAGGTCTTCGCCACATCCTCCAGAAGGATCCTGGTAAACATGCGGATCCTGCGTATATGCTGGCCCGACTCCACACTCCGGTATTCAATAATGGAGGAGAGGACATCAATCATGATGGCGTTGGACTCTCTCAGGCTGGCCGACTGCTCTTCCACCAGTTCCTCCAGATGAAGTTTGTGGCGGCACAGCTCCACTGCATTCTGTACCCTTCTTTTTACCACATGGGGTTCAAATGGCTTCATGATAATATCCGCTGCCCCCAGATCAAAGGCGCGGACTTCGCTTTCCGCCGTATCATCTGAGGTTATAACAATAACCGGAATGCGCGACACAAGTCCGCTTTTTCCCATCTCCTCCATGACCTCATAGCCGTCTTTCACCGGCATGACCAGATCCAGCAGCATGGCTGCCACATGTTCCTCATACTCACGAAGCAGGAGAAGCGCCTGCTCACCGTTTTCTGCTTCCAGAAGATTATACTGATGCTCAAAAAGGCTTCTTAAGATTGCGCGGTTTACCTCCATGTCGTCCACAATCAGAAGGGTATCACGCGTTTTCATCCACCCATATCCTCCATGCTGTTAATTGCGGCGCACACTGTTTCGTAGGTCTCCTTCACACCCGGATAGGCCTCCAGCGCCCCCTCCATATTATTGCTTCTCAGCTGCCTCACCATCTCTGCACAGGCATCCATCAAAGCGACAAATCCCAGATTCCCGGCTACTCCCTTTAATGTGTGGGAAGCAGTCAGCATCTCCTGACTGTCCCTCGCTTTCACTGCGCCCTCAATCCTTTTAAAGCAGTCATCCTGAAGGAATTTTATAAGAAATTTTTCATACAGCCTGCTGTTTCCGCTGAAATGGGCCAGTGCCTCCTCCACATCCACCGATGCCTGCTTTAAGATATCCAATGTACGATCCGTCATCTTATGTACCTCTCTTTCCCTGTGCGGTCCGCCGCCTGGAACCTGGTTCCTCGGGGCAATATTAGTTTTATTATAGCGCTTCCAGGTACAAAACTCAATGGAATCCTGTCGGACAGGGATATAAAAACGGCTGTAAACCAGCCGGATTTCATCCACTGTTTACAACCGCTTTCTCCCGCATCTTTATTCAGTTCCTATCTGTCATCCAGACGTGTATACTCTTCTTCCATCATAACGCTCGTATAGGCCGGACGGATGATCTTATCCATGTTGATCAGCTCCTCAATCCGGTGAGCGCTCCATCCGACGATTCTGGCAATCGCAAAAATCGGAGTGAACAGTTCCTTCGGAATATCCAGCATGCTGTATACAAAACCGCTGTAGAAGTCCACATTGGCGCTGACGCCCTTGTAAATCTTTCTCTCATCCGCAATCACCTGCGGTGCCAGACGCTCGATCATGGAATATAAGTTAAAGTCATCCATACGCCCCTTTTCTTCGGACAGCTGGTGAACAAACCCTTTGAAGATCTCCGCACGCGGATCGGACTTGGAGTAAACGGCGTGACCCATGCCGTAGATTAAGCCCTTCTTATCAAATGCCTCTTTATGTAACAGTCTTCTTAAATAGAATTCTACTTCTTCCTCGTCCTTTAAGTCGTGGACTTCCTTCCGTAAGTCTTCCATCATCTCGACGACCTTGATGTTGGCGCCGCCGTGTTTTGGTCCCTTTAGGGAAGCGAGTGCCGCCGCTACCACCGAATACGTGTCCGTGCCGGAGGAGGTGACGACGTGCGTCGTGAATGTGGAGTTGTTGCCGCCGCCGTGCTCCATATGAAGAATCAGAGCCAGATCCAGCACGTGTGCCTCCACCTTGGAGTAATTCTTATCCGGCCGGAGCAGACGCAGCAGATTCTCAGCCGTGGACAGATTCTCGTCCGGACGATGGATATACATACTCTCGTCACGCTCATAATGGTTGAAAGCGTGGTAACTGTATACGGCTAACATCGGCATGACGCTGATTAACATCAGGCTCTGACGCAGCACGTTTGGAACGAAAATATCGCTGGCCATATCATCGTAGGAGGAAAGCGTTAAGATGCTTCTCGCCAGGCAGGACATCATATCCTTGCTGGGAGCCTTCATGACCACGTCCCTGACAAAGTTTGTAGGCAGGGTGCGGCTATAGGCGAGTGTCTGGGAGAAGCGCTCCAGCTGTTCCGTATTCGGCAGTTCGCCAAACAGAAGCAGATAGGCGATCTCTTCATAACCAAAACGGCTGTCCTTCACTACACCGCCCACCAGGTCATAAATATTATAACCACGGTAGAATAACTGGCCCTCACACGGCATCTTCACTCCATCCACCGTCTTGCTGGACAAAATCTTCGACACCTTTGTAAGACCTGCCACAACACCATTGCCGTTCTTATCTCTGAGCCCTCGTTTTACGTCATATTTTTCATATAACCCCAAGTCGATCCTCTCATCGTTTAAACAGATACTGGACCACTCATCAACATTTTTTACAAACTCTTTCTGATCAATCATGCAAACACCTCTTTCTTAAAATTAATGATTAAGTTCCGCTGCTTTCCCGGAAGTCCTCCGGCATGGTCACATGCCTTCGGCCCCCTTGGGCCTTCGATAGATATGGTCACCTCCCGATTGTTCACTTTTGAACTGTTTCACTTTCAATAATAAATAATTTTCCGAAAAATTGCAAGTAAAATATTTTAAATTTATCAATTTTTTACATTCAGTCCAATAGTACTATACCACTTCAGCGTGTTAAAAACAAGAAAATACTTCTTTCTGTTTCTGCATATTTATTGACAAACTTCGCACAGAAACGTATACTTTTGTTGATTCAACGTGAAAATGCTTAATATGGAACATTCGGGGGTTTTTGAATATGGAACTGCAGTTGTCATTACTATTTTTCGTGGAAGCGGTTGGGACGATCGCCTTTGCCTCATCCGGGGCCATGGTGGCCATCAAAAAGCAGCTGGATCTTCTGGGAGTCATCGTCCTTGGCGTCACCACAGCCGTAGGCGGCGGTATGCTGCGGGACATCATCATCGGAAATGTGCCGCCAAATCTCTTTAAGGATCCGGTCTATGTATTACTTGCCTTCATAACGGTTATGATCCTGTTTGTAATCGTACGGTGCAACCAGAAGATACTTGCCAGCCGGTCCATCGAAATGTATGAGAAAGTCATGAATATCTTCGATGCGGTAGGACTTGGCGCCTTTACCGTGGTAGGCATCGACACCGCAGTGCTGGCCGGCTACGGGCGCTACCATTTTCTGATTATCTTTCTCGGTGTGATCACCGGAGTGGGCGGCGGTCTCTTAAGAGACATTATGGCCGGAGAAACGCCTTATATACTGAAGAAACACGTCTACGCCTGCGCCTCCATCACGGGTGCAGTCCTTTACGCCTATCTTCAGGACTATATGAACAACGATGCCGCCATGCTGATCGGAGCCGGTTCCGTCATCCTGATCCGGATTCTGGCGACCCGCTACTGCTGGGATCTGCCGACGGCCACGAAAAAATAACCGTTACACCATTACAGGAGGACTTACTATGAAAACACTGATTCATTACACCGCAGGCATCGTCTTTTCCCTCTGCATGATGGCTGCGCTCTTAATCACCTCAGTGGAGGCCGTTGTCTACTGGACCCCAGGCTATTTTGAAAAGGAATATGCAAAATACAACGTCACCGAAGCAGTGGACATGACAATGGAAGATTTACTCGATGTGACGGACCAGATGATGGCCTATCTGCGGGGAAAACGGGCCGATCTTCATGTCGCCACCACCATGGGAGGCGTATCCCGGGAGTTTTTCAATGAGCGTGAAATTGCCCACATGGAGGATGTCCGCGGACTCTTCCTGGACGCACTCTCCATCCGCCGGGGCTGTCTGCTTGTCATGGCTCTCTGCGTAATAATTCTGTTCCTGTTAAAAGCCGACTTCAAACGGGTATTCCCGAAATCGGTCTGCCTGGGAACCGGCCTGTTTTTCGGAATCACCGCGGTACTCGCTGCCATCATATCCACGGATTTCACGAAATACTTCATCATGTTCCATCATATTTTCTTTCACAACGACTTATGGATTCTGGATCCTGCCACAGACATGCTGATCAATATCGTCCCGGAAGGATTTTTCAGTGATACGGTGCTTCATATAGGAATCACCTTCTTTCTCTGTGTCGCTGTTGTCTTCGGTCTGGCCCTCTTTTTCCTTAGAAAATCAAAGAAAAATAGCGTTTGAACCTTTACTTGTTACAGGAAATAACCTATACTGTAAAGTGGACCTTTTTATGAAACCGAATGAAAATACGGAGAGATTACACGATATGACGCAATTGATAAAACGAATGTCGGCGTTCCTCTTATGCCTGATGCTCCTTATGGGGGCATTTCCAGCAACAGCACTGGCGGCCCCTGACTGGCCCTCCGGTGTTTCTGTTCAGGCGGAAAGCGGTATCGTCATAGACGCGGACACCGGAACCGTACTTTGGGGACAGAATATTCACAATCAGTATTTTCCGGCCAGTATTACGAAGATTATGACGGCACTGATCGTCATTGAAACATGCAGCCTCGATGAAACCGTCACCTTTTCCCACAACGCGGTCTTTAACGTGGAGGCGGGAAGCAGCAACGCGGGTATTAATGAAGGCGACAAACTGTCCGTGAAGGACTGCCTCTATGCCCTGCTTTTAAAATCGGCCAACGAAGCGGCCAACGCCCTCGCAGAACATGTGGCCGGAAGTACGGAAGCGTTTGCTGATATGATGAATGCAAAGGCAAAGGAACTGGGCTGCACCGACACCCATTTCGCCAACCCCAGCGGTTTAAACGACCCGGAACACTATACTTCCACTTACGACATGGCCTTAATCGCCAGAGCTGCCTTTTTAAATCCCACCTTCGAGGAAATCGATTCCACCGCCTATTACAAGCTTCCGCCGAATTCCATTAACCCGGAAGGTCTGACCATCTACCCGGGCCATAAGATGCTTAAAAAGAGTACGCCGTACTATTATCCCGGCATCGTGGGCGGTAAAACCGGCTATACCACACTGGCCGGCAACACGCTGGTCACCTGCGCCAGAAAGAACGGCTTAAAGCTTATTGCCGTCATCCTGAAAGGCTCGACGCCCCAGTACTGGACGGACACAAAAAATCTGCTGGACTTTGGATTCGAGAATTTTGTATCCGTCCGGGCTGCGGATCACGAGACGAAATTCAGCCCTGTCAGCAGTGATCTAACCTTTGGAGGCCTTGCTCTTGACAAACCGGCCGCGCTGATTTTAGATCCCGACGGACGGATTATTCTTCCGAAGACGGCAGAATTTTCAGATGCCGAGGCAGCGCTCAGTTACGATATATCAGACAGCGATCCCGATCATGCAGTTGCAAAAATCTGTTACCGTTACAATGAACGCCAGATCGGCTGTACGTATTTAGAGACGAATCCGGCGCTGTTTGAAAGCGCAGCCTCCTCCCAGCCTCTGGCGGCAGACGCAGGCACGGAAGAATCCGCAGCAGAGACCGATCCGGCCGGCAGCGATGCGGAAACCGCCGGCACGGAGACCAGCGCCGCAGAAACGGCGGGCAGCCAGGACGAAACAGAACTTCCAAAAGAGACGGAGGATTACAGAGAAAAGGCATTAAGACCCTTCGAGATCCCTTCCATTGCCTGGATTATTCTCGGAAGTGTCGCCGGTATCATTCTCCTCGGCGCGCTGATCACATTTCTGGTCCTTAGAAAAAACAGAGAAGAACAGGAATACCATTTCCGCCATGAACAGAGGTTAAAACGTCTGCAGGATTCCGGCGTATCCGCCGATGAGTTCAACAGCCTGATGGAACAGCGCCGAAGCGCCTACACCTCCAAGCGAAAGAAAGGCCGCGGAAACCGGCATTTAAAATTTAAATAATTCGCGGAAAGGCATGGAAGGACAATGAAGATAAAAAGACAAGGCAAGATGCCCAAAGAAGATCTGATGCGCAATATTGTCGTCACATCGGTTTTTCTGCTTTTAGCCACCATCTGCTCCACCCTGTTTCTCTTTATCGGCGGGAACAGAACCAACGTGGGGATCGTATTCATGCTGGCGGTCATGCTGACGGCGCGTTACACAGATGGGTATGTACCGGGAATCATCGCTTCTGTCATCGGCGTCATCTGTGTAAACTATGTGTTTACGTATCCGTTTATGGAGCTGGATTTTACGCTGGATGGCTATCCGGTAACCTTCATTGCCATGCTTTTGATCTCCGGTATTACAAGCACGACCACCACTCATTTAAAAGAGCAGAACCACATCCTGATGGAGGCTGAAAAAGAGACGATGCGGGCCAATTTGCTGAGAGCCGTCTCCCACGATTTGCGGACTCCGCTGACAGGCATCATCGGCGCCAGCAGCGCCTATCTGGAAAACAGGGATCATATGTCAGAGACCGAAAAGACTGCCATGGTATCCAACATCAACGAGGATGCCAACTGGCTCCTCAACATGGTGGAGAATCTGCTCAGCGTCACCAGGATCCGCGATTCCGAGACTCAGGTGACGAAATCCTCAGAGCCCCTGGAAGAAGTGGCCTCTGAGGCGGTACAGCGCTTCCACAAGCGGCTTCCCGATACCGTTGTTCACGTTACGGTACCGGATGAATTTATCATGGTGCCCATGGATGCCACCCTGATCGAACAGGTCATTATAAACCTGCTGGAAAATGCAGTCTACCACTCGCATACGGATGAGCCCATCGATTTGACCGTCACCGTCCACGACGGTCTGGCCTGGTTCGATATCACGGATCACGGCATCGGTATTCCGCCGGAACGGCTGGACACCCTGTTTGACGGCTATACCCCCTCCCCGAACAGCAGCGGAGATTCCCACAAAGGAATGGGAATCGGACTGTCAATCTGTAAAACTATTATTACCGCTCATGGCGGCACCATCACGGCCGCCAATGGAAAACATGGAGCCCGGTTCACATTTACGTTACCGTTAGGAGAAGATACATATGAGTAAGTTAACGATCGTTATCATCGAAGATGAGAAAAACATTCTGAGTTTTATCGAAGCGGCGCTGGAGACTCATGATTACAAGGTACTCACCGCAGTCAGCGGAAAAGAGGGCCTTTCACTGATCAACGCCTGCTGCCCGGATATGATTCTCCTGGATCTGGGACTGCCTGATTTAGACGGGATTGACATCATCAAAAATGTGCGCAGCTGGTCCAGCATCCCGATCATTGTCATCTCTGCCAGGACTCAGGAGCAGGAAAAGGTGGCTGCACTGGATTTCGGCGCCGACGACTATATTACAAAGCCCTTCGGTACCAGCGAGCTCATGGCCCGCATCCGCACCGCACTCCGCCACGGCAAGCCGACCGTCAGCACCGGAGACGGGAAACTCATTCAGCCGCCGTACCGCAGCGGAGATCTGGTCATCGATTTTGACAAACGTCTCGTCATGCTTAAAGATAAGGAGATCCACTTAACCCAGATCGAATACAAGCTGGTATCCCTTCTGGCCGAACAGTCCGGAAAAGTCCTTACCTACGATTATATCATCAGCAGAATCTGGGGTCCCTACGCAGACAGCAACAACCAGATCCTGCGGGTCAATATGGCACATATCCGGAGAAAGCTGGAACTCAATCCGGCAGAACCTCAGTATATTTATACGGAAATCGGAGTCGGATACAGAATGCGGGAAAGCGAAACTTAATCGCTTCCCCGCATTTTCATATTTGTTTTCTGTTTTCTGTGCTTCGTCTTTTCCACGCGCTTCTTCTTTGCTTCTTCCTTCTTTTCGCTGATCTGCCGCGCGCCTTCCTCGTCAACCAGCTTCATGGTCTTAACGGCGTAGATTCGTCCGTCGTCACTGCGCTTCATGCGTATTTTACCCTTTAAATATCCATGCTCCGGGCAGATTCCCAGAGCAAAGTAAAACTTCTGATTCACAGAAAACCACCGTACCTTCTTTCTGAGCATGCGGTTGCAGCGGTAACAGATTAAGTCGGTGACCGTCTTGTCCGCGATAGCCTCCTCCTTCGTCTCAAAGGCTCTGGAAATGTATTTGGAGTATCCGGGAAAGACCAGATAGACCTCCTCCTCCTTACTCTCCGGCAGCCGGTAATAATCGGTTGACCAGTATTCCAGCACCCGCTCAAAGTCCATGGCCGCCATGACCCGGCCGGTATAATGGGCATCGTCAAGGGCCCGGTGAAATGGACGGTCCTCCCTGATCCCCAGTTCTTCTACCGTGATATCCAGCGACTGTTTCTGTTTTCCGTCTCCCTGAAGAAGGCTGTAGAGCTTCTGAACATCGTAATAGAGAAGAGGCTTGTCAAAGGGGATCTCCACCCCGTAATACACCATATTTCTCTGCAGCTCCGTTAAGTCCATACTCCCCCAGGTACAAAATATGCAGTCGTCTCCACACCATTCCAGAAAGTCCCTGATTACAGTCTCAAATGTCTCTCCGTTTCGCTCCAGCTCAGCCATATCCATATGGGTGACCTCAGAGATCCGGTAATGCATCTGTGGATATACCCGCGGCCTGATCAGACGGCGGAACTCCCCGATCTCCTTCCGTTCTTCATCCAGACGAACCGCTCCGATTTCTATTATTTCAAAAGGAAAATGGTCAATCGTCCCCTCTTTTCCGTCGGGGCTCTGATTCCATTCCAAATCCAGTACTATATAATTCTTCATAAAAGTCTCCTTTGTGCTATTATATGATAGTTTCTCTGTTCATACAAGTTCATGCCTCCTATTTTGGACAATTATTTTTCTAAAAATCTCAATCAAAATCCATTAGTTTTTAGTAATTGTATTTACAATATGAATTTTCTGTGAAAAAAGCATAAAATTAGCACTCTCTTATTGACAGTGCTAATAAATCGTGTTATAACATAGTTGTAACAAAAAAGAAGCACCACAAGGAAAAGGTGGCCGACTTTAAACCATATATGTGCTGCCGACAAGGTGTCAACACATATAAGAAATTCAAGTTAGGAGGAATGACTTATGATGATGCCTAGTATTTTTGGAGAAAACTTATTTGACGACTTTATGGAAGATGCTTTCAAGAGCCCGATTTTCGGGAAACGGGAAAAGAATCTGATGAAGACCGATATCAGAGAGAATGACAATGGTTATGAACTCGATATGGATCTGCCCGGATTTAAGAAAGATGAGATCACCGTTAATCTTCGTGACGGCTATGTAACCATCTCCGCCGAACGCGGTATGGAACGAAACGAAAAAGACGAGAAGACCGGCAAGTTCGTTCGCCAGGAGCGTTACAGCGGTTCTTGCCAGAGAAGCTTTTACGTGGGCGAGGATGTGAAACAGGAAGATATGAAGGCCCGCTTTGAAGACGGTATCCTGCATCTGGAGTTTCCGAAAGCTTCGCCAAAGCAGGTTGAGGAATCTCATCGCATCTTAATTGAATAACCGATAAATCCCGGAACGAAACAGTCCTCTGTTCCGGAACAGGGCGGGCCGCATCACTACGGTCCGCCCTGTTTTATCCAATTACCTCTATCCCCATATTCAGCTTAAAGGAGAATTATTATGATCTGGAAAGAAATGAAACGCTCATACCTTGTTATATCCATCTGCGCCGCGTTCCTGGGCCTTCTGCTGCTTTTACTGCCCGGCCCCACCCTGGCGACGGCCGGCATCTGCACCGGCGTCTGCTTTATCGTCTACGGCGTCACAAAGCTGGTTGAAATCACCCGGTTTAAAAGTTTCTTCGGTAAGTACTGGCTGCACTGCCTGCTGGCTCTTTTCCCCATCGTATTCGGGGTTATTTTCCTTTTTAAACCGCTGGCCGCGACTTCCATTCTTCCATTCATCCTGGGCGTCTTTCTGGCTGTCTATGGAATTATGGGACTGAAAACCTCGATGAAGCTTAAAAGGTTTGGTCTGGATTCCTGGTGGTTTCATTTGATTACTGCTGTCATCACGATCCTTTTAGGCGCCCTCTCCATCTTCAATCCCTTTGCCACGGCTGCCGCCATGGTCATGATGATGGGCGCCATCTTATTCACACTGGGTGTCTTCCATGTGGTGCAGTACTTCGTAGCTTCACACCGCTTTAAAAAGGCCGGAAGACAGATATCCGAGCTGGAAAAGGAATGGGATTCCTTTGACTGGTTCTGGTTTTAAGCCTATATCAAAAACTGCTCTGCATCCACGGGCTTGCTGTAATAAAAGCCCTGGATGGTAGTGCAGCCGTACTCTTTTAAAAGATCCAGCTGTTCCTTTGTCTCTACCCCTTCCGCCACACAGTCTACATGAAGTCTGCGGCACATCTCAATGATGCATCTCACAATGATCTGATTTTTCTCGTTCTCCACCAGATTTTCAACCAGCGACTTATCCAGCTTTACCTCGTCAAAATGCATGATTGAAAGAATGGACATATTGGCATAATCTGCACCGAAATCATCCAGAGAAATACGGAATCCTGCCTTCCGGAGCTTCGATCCGATGGATTCCATCACCTTATGCTCCATATCCCCGATTCTCTCCGTGATCTCGATCATCACCATGTCACAGGGAACGTCATATTTACTCTGAATCTCCGTGAGCATCTGGAATAAATCGCTCTCCAGCAGAGTGATCCGTGAGAAATTAACGGATACGGGGATCAATGGTTTCCCTTCTGCTTTCCATCTGGAAAGGAGCCGGAACACCTCCTCCAGCATATAAAAATCAAGGTACCGGATCAGCTTCATCTTTTCCAGGAGCGATACAAATTTCACCGGAGACTGAAGATCACGGCCAGGTGCCTGGTAGCGCGACAGCGCTTCCACGGAATGCACGGTTCCCGTCTCCGGATCAAACTTGGGCTGGAGATAAAGCCTGTAGTAGCCCTGTTCCACATCATGGACTAAAAGCTTCAAACCTTCCGGGGAATAATGCTTGCGTACTTCATCGCTGTTTTTATAGTAAATCTGTTTGTTCACCAGCATCAGTTCTTCCGCATGATGCAGAAGTACATCGAAATCGGTCAGGTGCTCCACCCATGTGGTTCCTAAGGATACTCCGCTGGGAGTCCTCGAATCCAGCTCTATCCCCATATTTTTCACAAGCTTCATAAAGTTCTCATACGCCATGTTCATGGCAACAATGACAAATTCATCCCCGCTCAGCCGGAAAATATCACCTTCCGGAAAGCTGGACCGCATAATCCGGGTTACCTCTATGATCGTCTCGTCTCCCCTGGAATGCCCGAAATCCTGATTGAGCTGTTTTAAGCCATTGATATCTGCGGTAATAATCCCACAGGGCGCTCCACATTTTTTCTCTATCTCACTCTGATAACGTACAAAACTGCTTCTGTTCAACAGGCCGCTTAAGGTATCATGGCCGGCCTCAAACTCCAGCCGTTCATAAAGACGTCTCTTCTTAATCTCATTTGCAATATTATAGGCAATGGTATCCAGCAGCCGGATGGTGTCCTGGTTAATGTTCGGATTATCCACCCCGATATATCCCGAAAAAGCCGTTTCATCTTCAAACGGTACTGCAAACAGGCTGTGAGCCCTGCGCCTCTTCAGGAACTGATATTCACTGGGATATGTGTACTTTAATTCTTCCACCCTTGAGATAATCAGGTGCTGCTTTCTGTTAAAGGTTTCAAAAATGTAAGGAATGGCGTCAAGCGCAATATTCTGCAGAGAATCTTTCTGAGAAGGAATCCCTTCCCTGCACCATTCATAGGTGTTATGGGCATATCCGCGTTCACGGTCAATCTCAATAATATAAGACCGGCATCCATCGTAGAAGCGTGTGATCAGTTCCAGTATACGGGTAATTCCCGACTCCAGGTCCTCCGCACTGTTCAGCGTCCGCAGACTCTCAAGCATTACTGTCTCCATGTGGTATTTGTCGGTTGTGGTATAATCACCGATCAGATGATTTCCCACATCCACGGCAATCTCCATACGTACCGGCCGGCCATTCCATTCCACTAGCTTATCCTTCACAATGAAGTACTTCTTCAGATATGGGTTCTCATATTCCCACGTGATAAAGCTCTCTTTCACAAGCTTTGCATTATTGCAGAATGGACACGGGGTATTTCTTCCCTGCAGCATCTGGTAGCACTTCTTTTTTTCAAAGTCCTCCAGCTTCATGCCGATCTGTTCACGCCCCACCCGATTGACATAAAGCAGCGTGTAATCCTGAATATCACTGATATAAACAATCTCCTCCAATTCATCGAGAAGCCACTCCCGGTTCACATACTGCATGGGTACGACCCGGGATATCTTATCACCGAATACGCTGTAGCAGGATTTTCCGGACTGTTTGGCATAGCGCAGGGCAGTATCTGCCTTCACATACAGCTCCTGAAATCTGCTGCCATGGCGCGGGCTGAAGGCGATACCGATGGAATTGGTGACCACAACCTGGTTTTCCCCTTCCTGCTGAATAGTCTGGAGCTCTCTGGCTACGATCTGAGCCTTATGGCAGACTGCGTCCTCACCCGGAATATGAAACATGAAAATCAGAAACTCATCTCCGCCGAGACGCCCTACTATGGCATCCTCATCAAAAATATCTCTCAGTTTATACGCAATACCTGCCAGAACCTTGTCTCCGTACATATGTCCGAAGGTATCATTGACCATTTTAAAATTATCAACATCGATGATGAGAAGCGCACTTTCTTCCGGGCCGTTCTCCTTTAACAGGTAGTTGATCTCCTGAAGGCAGGCCGCACGGTTGAGAAGACCGGTCAGGGGGTCGATTCGGGACTGGCGGAGCAGTTCCAGTTCTTTCCGCTTCTTCTCCTCGATGTTCTTCACATTAACGAAGCCCATCAGATGTCCCCCGGACTCAATTAGATAGATGGTGGTATTGCACCAGATCATCTCGTTGTTGGCATTTAAGCTGCGGTATTCACACTCTGCCTCCTGATGGCCATTTTCAAACCGCCTGCGCAGAACATCGGGATTCATCTCCTGCAAAAAGATAAAACGATCCTCTGTGTGGATATTCTTTTCTGCCCAGCGCTTTAAAAACTGGGTATATCTGCAGTTGACAGACAGACCTACCGAGGCCAGCATGTCCTTATTGTTCTCGATAATTTTTTCAATGATCCTGTCATTGTCAATATCGATTTCATAGGAAGCCAGTGCATCTACCACCAGTGCCTGGCGGTACTTCTCTTCCTGCTGGTATCTCTCCTGCTCCATCTGCTCTCTGCTGATATCCTCGGCAACTCCTATGGCGATGTGATCCGCCCCGTCTCCGCTGCGCAGCACCGTATGGGTAACCCGGAACCAGCGTTGTCCTCCGTCATTACGCCTGATGTGCAGGAGAGCGCAGGCCATGGGATTCCCCGCCTTCAAATCGAGGAACATCTGCCGAAGGGCGGGCAGGCTCTCCGGATCCACGCACTTATCCTTTACCATCTTTTTGCTGAAGTCCGTAATCTTCCCGGACGGTGCAAAAGGTAACCTTCTGTCGCCCTGCAGATAAGCGCAGTCTTCATCCAGATGGTATTCCCATATAATATTGCTGCACCGGGAAAGCGCGATCTTATACCTCTGCAGATTTAAAGAAAGCTCCTGTTCCAAATTCCGTCTTTCCGTGTCCCCGTTCTTTTGGAGTATAACAGTGATTTCCGGCGCAGCCTGTTCCCGGCCGGAATCAAGCAGCTGAACTGTCAGACGGTATTCTTCTGATCCTCTGGAAAAAAGCAGCTCGCCATACCCTTTGTCCGGCGTACCATTCAGCCGTTGTCCCGCAATATCCCAGATAACTTCTGAAAGATCTCTGCCAGAACACCCGGACACAGGGTAATCCAGAAATTTCTGCATCTCTTCATGTACATATCTCACCTTTTGCGCTGAATCTGCCACTATGACGATCAGTGGCAAATCAGGCTGCAAGCTGTTTTGCGGCATATTGAATTACCTCCCAAGAACAGGCATCGTTCTTCCTTTCCTGTATCTGTACTACTGCATCAGAGCCCCATCGGCTCCTACGGTATGCCCGTCAGGCGTAACTGCATTTGTCAGCATCTTTCCGCTGGCCGGATCACAGTAATACCGGGTGCCGTTCCAGTCTATCCATCCGGTTGCCATATATCCCTGTTCATTAAAGAAATACCATGCTCCGTCAATCTGCTGCCAGTTGGAGACCGTATAGGTTCCGTCTCCGTTTCTGTACCACCAGCCGGCCTCATCCTGCTTCCATTCACCTGCGGAACTGCCCTTCTGGTAGATCGCTGCGGCCGTGTCACTGTCGATGTATCTGGATGGAGATTCCACCCATTCACCTTTATTCTCCGGCTTCAGCCTGTTGACCGGACGGACACGGTAAAAGTACGTTCCCGCCTTTGTCATGGCTGCTGAAAAATCATAGGAAGTGCTCTCTGTTGTCTTCGTCGTTCCCACCGTCTTTCCATCACGGTAAAGCTTTACTTCATAGCTGCCCGCTCCTGCGGACTGGCTCCAGGATACTCCGGTCGTTGAGGTCCAGCCAGCCTGTTCAATGGCAGAGGTCTGCTCTGCCAGAGGCGGCAGCTGCATGGTAAGGACCAGTGTGTGTGACTCATCCTCACGCCCGTAATCAACAAGTGTTGCGCCTTTTAACGTTATTTTATCCTTTGAGACTGCAAACTTATATCCGTCTTCTGCATAGATGCTCACCTTAACAGTTGGAATATCTTCCTCCGACCAGGTAAATCCCGTATTCAGAAATTCATATTCTCCCGCCGTGTATTTATCGCTCTTCGGAGTAAATTCTATTTCCTGATCCTGAATATTCTGTCCAACCTCCAAATCCGCTTCCACTACAAGAGTGACCGAACTGATTTTGCTTTCTACCACTGCCAGTGCCGTCATACCTGTCATCCCTGATACCAGTGCCGCGCAGATCAGTGCGGCTGCTATCTTTTTTACTCTCATTTTTTGTCTCCTTTGATTTTTTTATCGTAACGCCCTGTACTTCCCATTTTATTCGTATTTCTAATAAAAATCTGGATTTCCGTATTATATTATTATATATAATATAAGGCGATAATTCAAGCCTGAAAGAAACCGCCGGGTTTACGGGTCCCCGGCGGTTGTCTTTGTATGGTTATGATTCTGTTTCTTATGATTCGGGCAAAATCCCTGCTTCTGATCTTCCGGTTTCAAAGGTATTATAAAGTACACGACGACCGCAGACACTGTGCCGTCAATGTTTCCGAAGACTGTATCATCTCCATCGGCACACCCTCAAAAACCACTTCCCCGCCGTTCTTCCCGCCGTCAGGGCCAATATCGATAATCCAGTCCGCCTGCTTCATCACGTCAAGGTTGTGTTCAATCACAACCAGACTGTTGCCTCGGGATACAATCAGATCAAACAGATTTAACAGGTTCCGGATATCCGACGCATGCAGTCCCGTTGTTGGTTCGTCCATAACGATAATACTTCCCTTTTTACCCAGATTCTTTGCGAGTTTAACCCTCTGCCGCTCGCCGCCGGACAGCGTGCTGAGCGGCTGACCAAGCGTCAGATAAGACAGCCCCACCTGCTTCATCACGTTTAAATGCTTTCGGATTTTCGCATCCTCAAACACCTCCATTGCCTGTGAGGCGGTCATTTCCAGCAGTTCTACGATATTTTTTCCTTTGTACGTACACGCCAGTGCTTCTTCGTTATACCGCTTTCCGCAGCAGGCCTCACACTCTGTAACGATCGGATCCATAAACGCCAGTTCTGTGACTATAATTCCTTTTCCCCCGCACACAGGGCAGGCACCGGCAGAATTAAAGCTGAATAAACTGTCCGCCTTTCCGCTCTCCCTGGCCATCACTTTCCGTATCTCATCGAAGAATCCCAGATAGGATGCCGGTGTAGAGCGGTTTGTAGCCGTGATCGGGCCCTGATCGACCATCACAATATCTTTCTCATACTGTCTGGCAAACACCTGTGATATAAGCGTGCTCTTTCCAGATCCGGCGACTCCCGTCACTACGGTCATAATTCCCAGCGGGATATCTACATTCACATTTTTTAAATTATGCAGGCTGGCCCCACGGACCGGAAGACTTCCAGCCGCTTTTCTCGTTTTTATCTTAACCGGAAGAGATGCAAGCATGGCATTCCCCGTCAGACTGCCGGACTCCAGAAGCTCCTGATAACTGCCTGCAAAAACAATCTCTCCGCCCTCCTGCCCTGCACCGGGCCCTACGTCGATGACATAGTCAGCAATAGAAATTACATCCTTATCATGCTCCACCACCAGTACTGTATTGCCCTTATCACGGAGTTGTTTCAGCAGACTGTTCATGCGGCAGACGTCCCGTGGGTGCATTCCCGCGCTGGGTTCGTCGAAGATATACGTCATTCCGGTCAGGCTGCTCCCCATGTACCGGACTAATTTGAGTCTCTGTGCTTCACCACCTGACAGGGATGGTGTTTCACGGTTCAGATGAAGATAAGGCAGACCAATCTCAATCATACGGTCCAGTCCCTCGATCAGAGTCTGCACCAGCACCTCCACAGTCTGGTCGGATATCCGGGACAGCACCTCCCGCAGCTGTGTAAGCTCCATCTCACATAAATCCGCGATGGAATACCCATTGATCTTACAGCGTAAAGCCGCCTTATTCAGACGCCTTCCATGACACTCCGTGCATACCGTCTCTGCAATCAGATTCTGTGATTTTTCCTGTGTATGCCTGCTTTTACTGCTGATATCCCGGTTCAGAAGAGTTTTTGTATATTTATGAAAAATTCCAGTCACCTTCGGATTTTCCGGTTTGCCCGTACCGCTTCGGGAGCCGTATAACAGCAGATTATATTCTTCAGCCGTATATTCTTTCACCGGCTTATCCAGGTCAAACAGACCTGACCTGGCATACTGCTTCCAGTACCAGGTCCCCGGACTGTACAGGGAGTCTTTCACGCAGCCTTCATTCCAGGATTTGTCCCGGTCTATGACCGCTTCGATATCAACCTGTGTAATCTTTCCCAGGCCCGAGCATGTCCTGCACATCCCGTTGGGATCGTTGAATGAAAAGTAAGAGGCTGTTCCCACATACGGACTGCCAATTCTCGAATACAGCAGGCGCAGACTGGCGTACAAACCGCTGATTGTCCCTACGGTTGAACGGGCATTCCCTCCCAGTGGTGACTGGTCCACTACAACGGAGGCAGTCAGATTATCGATGCGTTCTACTGCCGGCTTTGGATACTTCGGAAGCCTTGACCGTACATACGACGGATAGGTGGCATTCATCTGTCTCTGTGATTCGGCAGCAATGGTATCAAACACAATACTGGACTTCCCTGATCCGGATACTCCGGTAAATACCGTAATCTTCTCCTTTGGAATTCGAAAAGACACATGTTTTAAGTTATTTTGAGTCAATCCCTGAACAATCATATCTTCCATCGCGTTATCCCTCTTTCCCGTGTCATTCGGATTGTATGATATCTGATTTTTCACAATCTGTTTTATTATAGCAGACCGGTGATCGAAATTCTTGATATTTCCTGCTTATTGATCGCAGGAAACTGGTTCATGGTTTTGTTCCTCGTTCCCTCCCCAAACCAGAAATGGCAGGCAATTACACCAATTGCCTGCCATTTCTGTCATATCTCATTCCTTATGTTCAAATAAGTTCCAGCTATCACTGCACCCATGCTCCTGATGCATCCACCAGATACCCATCCGGCGTTTTCCGATTTACATAAAGCATCCCCTTCTCTTTTCCCTGCTTTGTCTCGAAATAGTACCAGTTCCCGTCGATAAAGTTCCATCCGGTATACATATACCCCTGGCTTCCGTCGTGGTATGGATGGAGATAATAGATCTTCCCGTCTGTGTCTGTAAACCATCCTGTATCGATATAACCGGTTTTATTAAAATGATACCAGTAGTACTCCTTCCTCCACGGCAGATAGTACCAGCCGTTTGACGGCCATAACCGATTTCCGTAATCATACCACCAGCCCACCTCGTCGAGAATCCATGTTCCCTCAATCCACTTGGAATCTGACGTTCTCTCCTTTTCTCCATCTGATACCTTTATTTCTTCATCGTAAGCCACGGCGTAGATGGAAAATTGATTTACATACAGAATCAGATTATTCTCATCAACCTCGAAATACTCATCTCCCAATGGCAGTTCCTGAGTCTCTCCGCCATGGACACGCAGAACACGGATTCTCTCTTTATCGGATAGGTTATCAATAGGAACTACAATTTTTATCAGCTCCGGAAGACGCTTAAGCCTCGTTGTACTTCCTGTCTGCGCTCCGGCCTCCCTGACTGTCTTTTCCACAGCCAGATCCAGCACCAGGAGTCCCGTTCCAGGCCCTGCGCTTTCCTCAATCTTGCCCACATCTTCCTGTACTGCGGCATCTTTCCTTTCCTTTTTCTCAGCCAGCAGCTTGATCTCCAGGCTTCCTCCGGCCGCCACCGTTTCCACATCTTCCGGTGTCACGCCCTCTTCCGGCACTTCGACCAGATTCTCGTGCAGAAACAGTTCGTCCAGATAGTCTACAGCCACCGGCGGAGTATCGGCTTTAACCTCCACAATCGTGTTCTTGTCTCCAGCCGGCATGAAAATATCACATTTCTCCATCTCATCGGTAATTTTAATGATGTGCGTAATCACCTGAAGCTTCCCTTCAGCCGAAGTCCTCTTAGCAACCAGACTGTAGATGCCCCGGGGCAGGTTGTTAAAAATATAGCGGCCGTCCGCTCCGGTTACTGCCGGCTCACCTGCCAGAGTTCCGTCTGTTCCGCCTTCCCGGGCTTCCACCGTGGCTCCTTCCACAGGCCCATAATCATCCTTTACAATACCATTTACTCCGCCTGGCGCTTTGACGGTAATCCGGCAGGAATCGCTCCAGCCGCCGTCAGCGGCCTTTACCGTAATTACCGCTGTTCCGATATGCAGAGCCGACACACTGCCGTCCTCTGCCACAGCAGCCACCGACGGATTGCTGCTGCTCCAGACCACCGTCCGGTCTGTCGCGTCAGCCGGTTCTAAGGTAAAGGTAAGCCCAAAGGATGCCCCCTGTGCCAAGATCAGGCTGGATACATCCATTTTGATGCCTGTGACCGCTTTCGTCTCATATTTTTGGATCACATATGGCCCCGCTTCTTCGCTTGCCAGTTCAGTTCCCTTTCCCTTCATCCGGACATAATATACCCCCGGATTTACGGTGATCTCCGTGCCTTCACAGCTCCTCCAGGCATTCTCCCCGTCTTTCCTGTACTCCATGTCGGGTGTCACATGTTTTAATTTCCCGTCTCCCAAACCCATTCCTGTCTCTCCCACAGAGATAATTCCTTCAGGAACCGGGGATTTTGTGATGGTTATCATCTGGGGAAGAGAATCTAAAAGCGTCGTTCCATTTCCTTTCTGCCTGACATAAATGCCGTTCTCTTCAGTGATACCTTCTTCAAGCTTCACTTCTGTCCCATGGGTAATGTCAATCCAGGTTATTCCGCCATCTAAAGAATACTGCATCCCCTCTCTGGTTCCAGCCAGTGTCATCAAGAACGCGTCGAATACCGTCTGGGGAACCGGCGCATGAACCGGAGGAGTCGTCCCAATTGTGACCGCTGTCATCTCCCCTGCCAGGCTGTTCGTCGATTCCTTAATCCGAACCTGATAAGCACCCGCCCGCAGATTGTGGATTTCAGTTCCCGTCAGGACAGCGTCCTCCCAGGTAACTCCATTGTCCGATGAGATTTCATAAACCAGCCCCGCAGTCAGGCCGGTGATCTTCCCATCACTGGCGCCCGGATACGTTTCATCCACAGAGGAAACCTCCGGAGCGGCAGAACCGGCCATCTTCCCGATGTCAGCCTTCGGATTATCCGGCTGTGACTTCAGCTCGTAGTACGATTTGTCCGCCCCTTCCAGGGCAATATCCGATAAGACAACCGTTTTTTCGGGCCCCGCATCCACATCTGAAAATGCTCCCGCTCCAACAGCAGTCACGTCGTCGCCGTCTATCTTCCCTTCTGTAATTTCCAGAGAAATAACCGCATCCGCCGTTCCATCGTAAATCTTATCCTCCGCTTCCGCCGTCACTGTCAGCTGCCGTTTCCCAACCGGATCCATAGGGGCGGAACACAGAACATCCTTGTAATTTTCTGCCGATACCTTCACCGACAAAGATTCCCCTACATCGTCCTTCGTTACCGTATACGAATGTTTTACAGCTCCGTCAATCGCCTCATCCCCTCTGTACCACTGAAAAGCCAGATCGCCCGGATTGCTGCCGGTAAGATGGGCTTCCACGGTTATTACATCGCCGTAGCGGGGCGCTGTATCATCCAGGACCACTGTTCCTTCTATATCCTCCTTCTCCGTTGCAAATGAGATGGATTGGACCGTGCCCTTATTTCCAGCCTTATCGACCGTGACCAGATAGAGGACATACTCTGTATTCGGAAGCAGGCCGTCTGCGGTAAAGCTTACTTTCGCGCCAGCCTCTGCGATATCCGCAGAATTGGAGGCGATGACCGTTTCCGCATCCGGTTTTGCATCCCTGGCCGTCCTGACCAGATAATGATACGTCCCGGTATCGTCCGATGTAAATGTTATTCCAATACTCTTTTCCCCTGCCTTATCCGCGGTAAGCTCCGTGACTACCGGCGGCGTCGTATCCTGCTTCACTGTCACATGGACCGTTACGGAATTTCCCGCGTTATCCGCGGCAGTTATGTGATATGTATGGTCCCCCTCTTTGGCGGAAAAGCTTCGTTCGGCATAATAAGCCAGCTCCCCTTCCGTCCGGGTAAATAAAGGCGTATTCGTCAAATTGTCATCTACCGTGTAAACTACCGTATGTAGCCCGGATTCCGTATCGCTGCCGTCCTCTCCATCTGTAACTTCAACGTGAATCATCTGCGGAGCGTCATACCAGTCTCCGGTAAATGGCTTTGTCCCGTCCGTCACCGAAATCACAGGCTGGTGGTCTTCCAGCGCCGCCCGGATTACATCGGCGGTTTCGCTGTTTCCCACTTTATCATACGCTGTAATGAGTATTTCACCTTTAAAACCGGAATCTACGGTAAAGACTGCGGTTCCGTTCGTTACCGCCGCCGTCTTCGGCGATGCAGGCATTTTCCCTGCAGGGGTCAGCACCCAGGAGATATGATCCGCGCCTGAATATGGATCGGATACCGGAACAGTAACTTCCAGGCTGGTTCTGCCAAATATCCACTGCCAGAAGCTCTGATGGCCGGAATCGAAGGTAATCGTTCCGATCTGCGGAGCGGATTTGTCAAGCTTCACCGTAACAGGCGCGGTTTCTTTCGCATTACCGGCCGCGTCCACTGCTTTAAAGGTATAGGTATGCTCTCCTTCCACAGAAACCGTATATTGGTAAGAACCGGCTGTAAAGTCGGTAATCTCGGCGTAGCTTCCGTCATCCAGCCTGCTGTAGAGGGCGGTTACCCCTTCATTGTCGCTGTAGGACAGAGTCAGAGTCACATTCTCAGCCTTCCAGTCCTTCGGCGGTTGGGAAACCGTCAAAACAGGTTTTTGAGTGTCATTCCATTTGGCATAAAATGTCTTGTCCCCCGTATCGGTGGTACTGATTGCAGCGGTGGGATTTCCCGTCAAGCCAGAATTATCATACCAACCGGCAAATGTGTATCCTGCTCTTGTAACGTTGGCAGGAAGAACAGCGCCTATCCCGTATGTATACTCAGAAACCGCTTCTCCTTCCAGGGTTCCTTCATTGGTATTCAGTGTTATCGTATAACTGTTCGCGCTCCATTTGGCATAAAATCCCTTATCCCCTATATCGGAGGCGCTGATTTTAACGACGGGCTCTCCCGTACAGTCGAAATTATCATACCAGCCGGCAAATTTGTATCCTGCTCTTGTAACGTTTGTAGGAAGAACAGCTCCCTGCCCGTATGTATATTTAGTCACATTCCCTTCTTGAATGCTTCCTCCAAGGGTATACAGTGTTATCCAATAACTGTTCACGTTCCATTTAGCATAAAACGTCTTGTCCCCAGTAGCGTTGTCGAAGATTGCTTTGGTTGGAGAATATCCCGTACATTCGGGATTATCATACCAGCCGCCAAATGTGTATCCTGTCTTTGTAACCTTTGTAGGAAGGACAGCGCCTTCTCCACACGTATAACTAGTTATTTCCCCTTCTTCAATGGTTCCGCCATTCGGATACAGGGTCACGTTGTACGTAATTCCGATCCATTTGGCATACAGGTTAATATCTTCATTATTTAAAATATCATTGTCAAAATCCCATTGATTAAGCAGCTCCGGTTCCTTATACCAGCCGGCAAATATGTACCCTGTTTTGACCAGATCAGCCGGCTTTTCAAGCTTTTCTCCTGCGGCAGAACTAATCGTTCTGAGTGAGACGTTACCGGTCATCAAAGTAACATTTACAAGTTTGGTGAATGTAACAGATACTTCCATATCCTTCGTAACCTTCATGGTATACTCTTTTGGATACTGCTTTAAATTGATATTCATGTCATCCACGACTACTTTGGTAACTGCGTAGCCGTCCAGGGGCGTATAGGAAATTTTAAAACCTTCCCCATCCTGAGCATAAAATTTAGCTGCATCGAATTCCGGAGCTATTGTTTCCTCATTATAAAATGGAGCAGTCTTGACAAAATAGGTTTGATATACTGTATCGCAGGCGGCTCTATTTCCATATTTTCCACTATAAGTAACAGTTCCGCCTTCTGTTACGTTGGGAGTAATCACGTATGGGGTACATATCAAATTTTTATACCAGCTTATATCGGAATCAGTCATATTTTCAAACCTATGTTTGTTATAGATTGAAATACTGCTTCCACCCATTTGAGCATGATAAAATTCTGTCTTGAGTCCTAAGGAACAGCCTTCAAATACATTGGGAAAATAACACTTTTCATTAAAACTAAAGCTGCTGATATCCAGAGTTTGAAGGCCCTTGCACCCAGAGAACATGGAGATCATATACATCACCTGGGATGTGTCAAAGCGACTGACGTCCAACTCCAACAGTCCACTGCATCCAGAAAACATGAAGCTCATGACCGTCACACTCGATGTATTAAAGTTACTGACATCCAGAGTTTGAAGGCTCTCGCACCCAGAGAACATGGAGCCCATATCCGTCACATTCGACGTATTAAAATTACTGACGTTCAGCTCCAACAGTCCACTGCACCCATAAAACATCACTGCCATACTCTTCACCTGGGCTGTATCAAATTTACTGACGTCCAGCTCTGACAGTCCACTGCACCCAGAGAACATCCCGTCCATCTTTATTGTATTTCCCGTCTTGAAATTACTGATATCCAAAGATTTCAGTCCGCTGCAGTTGTTGAACATATAGGACATGAGCACTACGTTCGATGTATCAAAATGACTGACATCCAATTCAGTAAGGCTGGAACAGTCTGAAAACATATGAGACATACCACCCGTCACAATCCCGATGTACGTACTTGATACCGTTGATGTATCAAAATGACTGACATCCAGCTGGGTAAGGTTGGAGCAGCCACTGAACATACTGCCCATATCCTTTACTTGTGATGTATTAAAATTACTGACATCCAGTGTTTGAAGGCTCTTGCACCCAGAGAACATGGCGCTCATGTTCGTCACAGCCGAGGTATTAAATTTACCGTTGTCCCATTTCAGTTCGACAAGTCCGGAACAGCCCATGAACATCGAGGACATAGTTGTTACATTGGAAGTTTCGAAATTCTCAATATCCAGTGTTTGAAGACCAGAACAGTTCTGGAACATATTAAACATCTTTTTTACGTTTGAAGTATGAAACGCACTGACATCTAATTGATCGAGTTTTTTACAGCCGTTAAACATATTAGACATATCCGTTACACTGGCAGTATCGAAAGTCCCGACATTCAGTGTAGTGAGTTCGGAGCAGTCGACGAACATGCTGGACATATCCGTTACATTGGTCGTTTTAAAGTTACTGAAGTTACTGAAATCCAGTACGGTTATACCAGAGCATCCACCGAACATACGCTGCATATTCGTTACGTTAGTAGTATTAAAATTGCTGAGATCCAGTTCGGTGAGCTTGGAGCAGTTGTAGAACATCTCAGACATATTCCTTACATTGGCAGTAGTGAAACTACTGACATCCAGTGCGGTGAGTTCGGAACAGCCCTTGAACATTTCAAACATATTCGTTACCTTGGAAGTATTAAAATCACTGAGATCCAGCGTTGTTAGCTTTTTACATCCGCTAAACATGCTGCTCAGTGACGTAGCCGCTGAAGTATCAAAGCCGCTGAGATTCAGCACCTGCAAACTTTTGCAGTTTTCGAACATTCCTCCAAAATCCTTGTGCCCCGCTGTATTAAGTCCGGACAGATCCATCTCGGTACAATTATTGAAATCAGCAAAAATCCGGTTATAGTCATTCGACATCATAACTTCATTGTCTACAACAATTTTTGTCACTTTCGCTTTATCTACTGACGATAAGCCATTCAGCGTCCCGCTCACACCATTTGTCGGCGATATCGTCAAACTTCCATCCCCGTCAAGCACCCAGGTACAGCCCCCGCTTGTACCACTGGCGATTACATCGAGAGTCTTCATCTCCCCCAGCCGTTCCGCAAAATTCCATAAATCCAGCAGTTTCTCCCGGTATTCTTCACCTACAAGCTGCCTTTCTTCTTCCGTCAGCCCGTCATAAGCTTCTTTAGCGGCCCTGATATCCGCAATAATCTGCTGCATTTTCTTCAGCCACGCATCATATTCCTCATCTCCATCCCCGGGCATATTTTCATAGATACTGTCCACGGTTGGGAGCGCTTCCATCTGCTCGATTATCGCTTTTACTGCCATATCATCAGATGAGGGGACGGCTGACGCAGCCTCTGCTTCACATAAACTGTAATCCTCCCTGCAAACAGGACATTCTGTGTCCGTCTGATCCGCGGTACATAAGACAGAACAGTTACAAACGGTTGCTTTTTCTTTATAAAATGGGCAGTCCTTATTTGTATGCTCTTCCTCGCCCTCTATGGCAGGATCGCAGAGGCATTCCAATTCCGGCTTTGTATCCGTTTCCAGTATTTCACCAAAACAGTCTGTAAGATCAGCGTTTTCTCTGTCTCCTCCGTTTTTATCAATCCCGTCGGTCTCATCTGCACCGCCATTCTCATCGATCCCACCGGTCTCATCTGTCCCGCTAGTCTCATCTGTCCCACCGGTCTCATCTGTCCCGCCAGTCTCTTCAAACTCGCTGGTCTCCTTTTTCCCATTGGTCTCATCAAACGCTCCGGTCTCGTCCGTCCCATCGTTTTCATCCAGCTCGTCGGTCTCGTTCGTCTCATCGATCTTGTTCGCTCCATCGATCTCATCAAACTCGTCGGTCTCATCCGTCCCATCGCTCTCATCAAGCTCGCTGCACTCCTTCGTCTCATCTGCAAGACTGCCCTGTTCATATGTGTACATACTGCCCGCCTCTGTTTTTTCCCACTTTTCATCGGCAAATACCATGGCTGGAGACAATGTGAACACCATACAGATGCTCAAAAACATTGCCATTATGCGGCGTCCCTTTGTTTTTGGCATAAATTGCTTTCGCATACGTCATTCCTCCTATTTCCGTTGTTTTCTATCATATATAAAAGCATCTGCAGATAAACTCCCGCATACTGTTATTTTCCGCACTTCCCACAGATTCAAATATAAAAATCCCAAATCACAAAATCATGACTGCAATTTTAACCGGATAAGCAATCATGTCCGGCATACGGAACCATAAAATACCTTCCGCTTGTCTCTCACCATTCATACACCGGGCTATCCGTACAAGTGAAATGAAAAAGATAATCATCATTACTCCCTAATGTTCACACAGTCATAACCATCAATGGCATGCTCTTCCTGTAATCTTTTAATGCAGCGGTCCAAAGATATCCAGATTTCTTTTTCTGTTATCGGTTTCATCAAAAAGTTGGCCGCCCTTACCCGGTAAGAAGCAACACCGAACCGCTTATCTTCTCCTACCCATACAATCTGGCTTTCCTCGGACGTCCGATGAACCAGTATGGACAGTTCCTGATTATCAATGTCATCGAAGGCAAATATCGTGACCGCAAACGGATGCTTTAAATGTGTATCCCGGTACTCCGCCACGGACGGAAACCACCTGGAAATCATGACATACTGTTCCCGTTTCGGATAACTCCTAATCGCATCTGCAATCGCCTGGTATTCCACTTCTTGTTTTGAACATACTGCAATTACCATAAGCCGCTTCCTTTCCCTCTCCAACAGGCTCTTTTGTTCCGGTTATCATTCCACTCCCTTAAAGGCGCAAAAAGGCGTCTGTCCTTTGATGTATTCAAGAAGGCAAACGCCTTTTTATATAAACGATATAAATTTTGTATTACAATAGGACAGCTTATTCTCTGCCTGGACTTATATGCGTTCTGTACATATAAGTCCCCTTTTTTCTTAAAAATGGGTGCAAAAAATACAGCCCCTGCGAATTCCTTTTTTTGACTAAATTGCCAGGGATTTCTACCTAAAATCATTTTGACTTTTATTTCCAGCTAAGCTATGATTAGCTTAAATATTTTCCCAAATGCTATTGATTTCATCTTACCACAAAATAATTCAAATTTGTGGTCTTACACTAAATTGACACCTTTTTACACTAAATTGACACCCATAGGCATTTTTTTGAATTTTGTAACCAGTTTGGGAGGTATAAAATCATGTTAAAAATAGCAGTTTGCGACGATGAGCCTCTGGATCTGAACCGGATTCAGGACCTTGTTTCCGAATATATAAAAGATCATCCGAACCCGGGTGTTACCATAACCCGTTTTGACTCTTCCGAAAGCTTATTAGAGCGCCTAAAGAACGAAACCTATCAGATCTATCTTCTCGATATTCTCATGAACGGGAAAAACGGAATTGAAGTTGGGGAGGTCATCCGGGAAAATGACAGCCACGCGGCCATTATCTATTTGACCGTCTCCCCGGACTATGCGCTGGCTTCCTATTCCGTCGATGCACAGTATTACTTATTAAAGCCCGTAGAAAAGGAAAAGTTCTTCCGGATTCTGGGCCGGGAGATTGAGAACCTTACAAAGAAAACCGATACCTATATCACGGTACGCACAAAAGATGGGCTTAAATCCATCCGCACCGATCTCATCATGTATGTGGAACAGAATTACCATGTCTTTTCATACCATTTGACAAACGACATGGTCCTCGAAAGTGTTACCAGCCGTGCCAGTTTTGATCAGGAACTTCAGGACCTTTTAAGCGATTCCAGGTTCGTGAAGATCTCCTCCTCCATACTTGTCAGTATGCGCTGCATTAAGACTATCAACAAAAAGGGGTTAATCCTGCAGAACGGAAAGGAGCTGTTAGTCGCGCGCGCGTACTCGGAAGCCAAACACCGCTACATGGAGTACATGATTCAGGGAGTGAAGCAGGAAGATCGTGTATACCACGGTATTTAAAAATTTTGTGAGCTGTTATCAGTATATGGAGACCTGCCGGCAGAACAATCCTTTAACCATGCAGGTCCTGGCGCTGCGGAAATACACGGATACCCTCGTGTTTCATTCGGTTCTGGACGGAATGTTTCGCTTACGTCTGCTTATGCAGGATGAGGATCAATAACCTGGAGATACACTATGAAAAAACGCAAACAATTCCTTTATTTTTTAGCCATGCTTTCCCTGATTCTGACACTTCCTTCTGTTGACATCCCTTCCACGGCACAGGCCGGGACCTCTATCGGTACCCCTTCTGATGCGGAGGAGGAGCTGCCAGAAAAAACGGCACCAGCTGAAACACGGCAGGCAGAAACAGAAGAACAGAAAGAGACAGATGCGGTTCCATCGGCTCCCCTGGGCCCTCCCAGCGAGACCGAATCTTCCGCTTCTGTTTCGATGCCCTACGATAAGATACAGGCCCCTGCCTTGGCTTCGTCCAGGATTGCCACCGGTTCCAATGCGGAACCGCGCGAAATTGTTAAGGTCATAACTCCTTATTCTGACATACTCATTCTGGCAGAGCGTCAGAATGCCAGGGAACTGCTTAATTCCAAACTGGAAAACCGCGATTATTCTACCGCAGTTGCCCTGTTTAGCGACAGAACCAGGGAGTTTTATCCGATTCAGTATGATGTGGAGGCACTCGATGTGACGCAGACCGGGCTTATCTCTCTAAACGGTACCGTGGAAGTTCCCGATGATGTCTCCATCGATCCGGAGCTTACAGCTGTCACGATTCCAGTTTTCCTTTATGATCCGGAATTGCCCTGTGAACTGCAGGCGCACTCCAGTAATCCGGTCAGAGACAGTCAGCTCCTGCTCGCCCAGGATTCCTCGTCCGAGGATCTCCAGAAAGAACTGAAGTACAATAGTCACACTTACCTGTATTGTGATGATGACATAGTTCTGGAAGTTCCGCTTACTTGGGATGTAAGCAGCGTTAACTTTGGAACGCCCGGCACTTACCGGATTCATGGGATTCCGGATCTTCCCGAGGGAATTCTTTTAAGCGACGAATTTTCTTCTTTCCCCTGCGATGTAATCATTCAGGAAACCGGGACGTTTTCCCTTACACCGCCCATATTTGATGGAATCTCTTTTTTCACCCGCTGGACGAAACCAACGCCGCAGCTGGATAAATTACACCGTTACTATTCCATCGGGGACGACGGAGAATGGCAGGAAGACACCACCGGGAATTTTATGCAGATTGCTACCTATAATACACAATTGATGTCTGTCTTATATTTTGAAGATTTCCTGTATGAAGTCCCCTACTATTTCCAGCTGGAGTATGACGGCGAATGTTCTAACATTTTAAAGGTTTCTATTACGGAAGGCGATCTGCACTACGATCTCATCGAAGGGGACCGGGATGGAGGGGACCGGGGAGAACAGCAGCCGCCTACCGTCACCCTGCCACCAGATCAACCGGATCAGACGCCACCTTTAGGAACCACCAGACCAGAGGAAAACACTCCCCCAGAGACGCCACCGGGAGAAACCTTACCCGCACCAGCAGAAACACAGCCGACAGACCAGGAGAATGCCAGCCATACAGGTTCCTCCTCCGGTACATCCGGCAAAACGTCCCGGCACAGCGCCGTTTCGGATTTCGTCAGCGGCCCAGGATATCAGGAAGCCTTAACCTCGTCTGCATCCCTGTCTCCGCTGCCGGAATCAGGGCCTTCCGTTGAAGCGTCTGAAACGGCTGCCGCTATATCTGCACCGGCTTCAACCGGGCAGGAAGCGGATACCGCCGATTATACAATTCTGTCTGGCAGGCGAATCCACAAGGAACTGGAACTGAATCCAGGCAGGCCGCTTATCATTACCAAACACCGAATCCGACTGGAAATACCGGCCGATAGCGGACTGTTTACTAATATGCCAGTGCAGTCCTTATTCCGTGCAGAAGTAATATCCCTGGACGATCACCATATCTCTGTGATGCTCTCCATGGACGGCGTACCACTGACAGACCTGCCTTCCATGACAATTACAATGCCCTGGAAGGCAACTGACGAAAGGCCCGTTCTGGAAGTTATAAACGAAAGCGGGGAGGTTTTGGGAACGGCCACGTACCTGGATTCCTTCACCATCACCTTCCAGCTATCAGAAACTGGCACCTTTACCATAGAGACACAGGCTCCGGCTGCTGTGATACCATCTGTCCCGGTTGATCCGGCAGACGGGCAGGCCGGTGATTCCGTTTCTTCCAGTTCTTCCTCTATAGATGTGGTTGCGTGCCTCCTCCTTGCAGGTATCCTGGTATCCGGCTTCATTATCCTGCGTTTTTGCAGACGTGGAAGGAGGGATCCGGCATGAATAATAGACTGACACAACTTGGAAAGCGGCTCCTCCTTCTAACCATTACGTTTTTTCTCACCATGGGGATGTTTACAGCCGCATACCGGTTTGACAATAAGTATACCACGCAGTCTGTCCAGCCCATAAATGGTATCCTGTTCTATACGCCGGAGAAGACTGACCCTGTCTATCTAATCAACGGTTGGGAATATTATCAGGGCAGGCTCTTAACACCGGAAGATTTTATAAGCGATCTCCCGCTCCCGGACAACTACGTTTATATCGGCCAGTATTCCGGCATGGAGAGTGGTAATCCGGAAGCATCCCCTCACGGAAGCGCCACATACCGGCTGACCTTATCCCTTCCGGAAACACCCGCCTTTTATACGCTGGAGCTGCCGGAGATTTACTCGGCCTACCGGCTCTATATCGGCAGCCGTCTGATGGCCTCCCAGGGAAACCCGGACCCGGAGCACTATGAGCCGTCTCTGTACTCCGGCTCTGTCACATTTGAAGCATCCGGAGACTTACAGCTCTTACTTGCCGTCTCGGACTGGTCCCACTTGTACAGCGGTATGGTCTATCCTCCGGCTTTTGGTACTCCGAACGCGGTTCATGCACTCTTAAATCAACGGTTTGCCATCAGTCTGACCGTCACCGCATTGGCTGCAGTTCTGGGCTTTTTTCAGCTTGCGCTGGCTGCTATTTTAAAGAACCGCCGTTCGCTGTTATCTGGTCTCATCTGTATGGCCTTTGCCGCCTCTGCAAGTACTCCGGCGCTCCACCAGCTGACTGCCACCGGGATTGTTCCCTGGTATAGCCTTGAAATTTTCTGCCGCTATGCCATTTATGGGCTGTCCCTGATTCTCGTCCTGGATTTGTGCGGCAGGCAGTACCGGGCATTAAAGGCGGCCTCTTATGCTGCCGCCCTGTTCCCGTTCCTGGCTCTGGCAGTATCCCTGCTGGCACCGCGTCTGTCCTGCCGCCAGATGGTTCTGTTTTCCCACACGGCCGGAACCTATAAGGTTCTCTGTGCGCTATGGCTGCTGGGTACCGCCTTCTTCTCCAAAACAAAACAGGAACCAGAGAGGGACCGCACCATACTTCTCATTGGAATCTGTATCTTTGCATCCTCTCTGGCGGCCGACCGATTATACCCATTGTTTGAACCGATCCGTTTCGGCTGGTTTTCGGAGATTGCCGGTTTCCTGTTTGTCCTGTTACTCAGTTTCCTTCTGCTTCGTGATTCAGCCCGGTTTTACAAGCGGCAGTTTATCCTGGCCCAGGAAAAGGAACACATGGAAACGCAGATTCAGATGCAGAAAAAACATTACTCCGAACTGGCGTCGCAGATCGAAAAGATCCGCACTATGCGCCACGATATCCGTCACCATCTCACCCAGCTGTCTGTTCTCCTAAAAGACAGGAATACGGAGGCGGCCGTACAGTACCTGGAGAAAGTCACACACAGCACCTCTACATCTGCCCCCTTGACATTTTGTGAGGCGTATTACGTTGATGTACTGCTTCGTTATTACTATTCCTGCGCAGAGGATCTTCACATACCTATGACAGTCCATGCAAATGTCCCTACGAAACCTGGAGTTCCGGAAGAGGACTTATGTGTAATCCTTGGGAATATCCTGGAAAATGCATTCAATGCCAGTACTCCGGTACCGCAGAATCAGCGCCGCATTACCGTGGCTATGATCTGTCAGGAGGGAACAGTCTGCATAGAAGTGAAAAACACATTTAAAGGGGAATTGGTTCCAGACGGGAAAAGTTTTTATTCTTCCAAAGAAAAGGGCCGGCACGGCATTGGACTTTCCTCCGTCCGTTCCATGGCTGAGAAATATAGTGGAGACGTATGGCTGAATACGGAACCGGGAGAAAATGGGGTCAATGTGTTCTCTATACAGGTTCTGCTTTTCAGTCAATCCTAAAAAATGCAGGCAGAGTATCACCAAAAAATAATGTTGGCAACATAAAAATACCGCCCTGTTACGGGCGGCAAAAGCCAAAAAACGTTCGATATTTAAAATGTCTACTTAACAGGTAGTACACCAAAATCAAGGCTTTCGGCGTTGCATGAAACGTTCCTGAGCGGATTCGAACCGCTGGCCTTCCGCTTAGGAGATGGACCCAGTGCATATATTCCCTATCAACGGAGATAAAGAAAATGCAGTTATATCAAGGCATTTCTCCACATTCACTGTAAACCTCGTACAAGCAAAATCAAGCAAAAACAAAGGATTTTAGCCCCCTATTGTTTGCACTCTGTTTGCAAAGGCGCGAATTTTAGCGTTAGCCAAAAGTTCAATTCCCGTCGGGACTTAATTATATTTATGGTCTCGTGGACATAGTCTACCATACATAGAGGCTCATTACAAGAGGTATTGAGCCAGTAAAAGTGCCTGTTTTATCTTTCTCAGGAAAGGTAGAGCAGGCACTTTTTTTCATATCTAAACTTAGAAAGAAATGAGGTGAAATTATGAATACACAGATTATTGCCATAGCCAACCAAAAAGGTGGTGTCGGCAAAACAACCACTTGTGCCAATCTTGGAATTGGTCTGGCTCAGTCTGGGAAGAAAGTCCTTCTGATTGACGGAGACCCACAGGGAAGCCTGACCATCAGCTTGGGCAATCCCCAACCTGACAAGCTGCCCTTTACACTGTCAGACGCTATGGGCCGTATTTTGATGGATGAACCAATTCGTCCCGGCGAGGGTATCCTGCACCACCCTGAGGGCGTAGACCTGATGCCTGCGGACATCCAGCTATCTGGTATGGAGGTATCTCTGGTAAACGCTATGAGCCGAGAAACCATTCTGCGACAATATCTGGACACGCTGAAGGGGCAATACTCCCATATCCTTATTGATTGCCAGCCCTCCCTGGGTATGCTTACGGTCAATGCACTGGCTGCCGCTAATAGGGTTATAATCCCCGTCCAGGCAGAGTATCTTCCCGCTAAAGGTTTAGAGCAGCTTTTGCAAACTATCAATAAGGTTCGCAGACAAATCAATCCCAAGCTGCAAATTGATGGGATTCTGCTGACGATGGTAGACAGCCGAACCAATTTTGCCAAAGAAATCTCCGCTCTCCTGCGCGAAACCTATGGCAGTAAGATCAAGGTGTTTACATCAGAAATTCCTCATTCTGTCAGGGCTAAAGAAATCAGTGCTGAAGGAAAAAGCATTTATGCCCATGATCCTAATGGCAAAGTGGCTGAGGGCTACAAAAATCTGACGAAGGAGGTATTGAAACTTGAAAAGCAGCGCGAAAAAAATAGAGCTGGCCTCAGTAGATGACCTGTTTTCTACTGAAGAAAGTCGGCAAGACGAGCAACTGGAAAAAATTCAGGAAATTCCCCTATCTGAACTGCATCCGTTCAAGGATCACCCCTTCAAGGTCAAGGATGATGATGCAATGTTAGAAACCGCAGACAGCATCAAAAAGTATGGAGTTTTGGTTCCTGCGATTGCCAGACCACTGCCTGATGGCGGTTATGAGCTGGTAGCCGGTCACAGACGCCGCAGAGCCAGCGAATTGGCCGGAAAAGAAACCATGCCTGTCATTGTGCGCGACTTGGATGACGATGCTGCCACAATTATTATGGTTGACAGCAATTTGCAGCGAGAAAATCTGCTCCCCAGTGAAAGGGCTTTTGCCTACAAAATGAAGCTGGAAGCCATTAAACATCAAGGAGCAAGAACAGACCTGACTTCTGTTCAAGTTGAACAGAAGTTGAGCGCCAGAGACCAGGTGGCAAAAGAAGCCGGTGAACGAAGCGGTATTCAGGTAATGCGATATGTTCGTTTGACTGAGCTGATTCCAGAGCTTTTGGATATGGTGGATGAAAAGAAAATCGCATTTAATCCAGCCTATGAACTCTCTTTTTTGAAACCGGACGAACAGCAAATGCTGGTGGAAACAATGGACTATGAGCAGGCCACCCCTTCTCTTTCTCAGGCTCAGCGAATGAAAAAGTTCAGCCAGGACGGGAAATTGTCAGAAGATGTGATGCTTGCCATCATGTCAGAGGAAAAAAAGGGTGATCTGGATAAAGTGACCTTGAGCAGCGATACCTTGCGAAAGTATTTCCCCAAAAGCTATACACCGGCCAAAATGCAGGAAACCATTATTAAACTGCTGGAACAATGGCAGAAAAAACGCCAACGAGATCAGGAACGATGAAGGGAGAGCCTATGAAAGATATTGCAGCAAGGGAGCTGAAAGGCCACAACATTCTTGCAGTGGAGCGATTTTGGGACAGCACTTGCTGGATGATTGAGTTTACTGTCTTGCGCCCTACTGCTTATGGAGAACCCGGTGACGAAATGAGGCTTTTTCTCACAGAGGACGGGTATCAGTCAGCTCTGCAAAGCCAGCAGCGTCGAGAAATCAAAATTAAGAGATATGCTCATGTTATTGAGGGGCATATTCTCGACTTCAAGCCTAAAAAACACCGTCGTTCATAACCGATACAACGAAAGGAAAGGAATGAATATGTGTACTGTAAGAGAAATCCGAGAAGCTATTCAAGAAGATTGCCGCTCACAGCGTGATATGGAATCCACCGAGATTGACCGTGTTTTTCAAACCTTACCATTTTCTCAGGAAAGGGATCTGTTTGATAAACCACCAATGCCAAAACGCCCCTACCGACGCAAGAAAAAAGATACAGACAGACCCTAACCGCTGCCACAATTCTCTTATGAATTGCGGCTTTTTTCATACCTGAGAAATGAAAGGAGTGAAGTAAATGGCTGTTTTTCGTGTAGAACGCACTGGCGATTACACGGTTATGAGCAATTTCCATCTAAAGGATAAACGGCTTTCTTTGAAGGCAAAGGGGCTCTTGTCACAGATGTTATCTCTGCCTGATGACTGGGATTATACGCTGTCAGGACTCAGCTATATCAATCGAGAAAGCAAAGATGCAATCCGCTCTGCTGTCAATGAGCTTGAAACAGCCGGATACATTCGGCGCAGACAGACAACTGATGCTTCTGGTAAATTCGCAGCCAATGAGTATACCATTTTTGAGCGTCCCATCGAGGGAGAACCGATGTTGGATAAGCCGTCGTCGGAAAACCCGATAACGGTAAACCCGTCAGCGGTAAATCCGTTACCGGAAAATCCAACACAATTAAATACTAAGAAATCAAATACCCAAAAACAAAATACTCATGGATCAAATACCGATTCCATTCCCTTCCGGGAAACAGCGGCGGCAATACCGCCGGAACGGAAAGGAAGGGATGCGATGTCTGTCACAGAGATAGAAAATTATCGGGAATTGATTTTGGAGAATATCGAGTATGACTGTCTGAAGCAGCGTTATCCTCTCTACCTGGATGACCTGAATGAGATTGTAGAGCTATTGGTAGAAACGGTCTGTGCCAAACGAAAGACCACCCGGATCTCTGGTGCGGACTTTCCTCACGAGATTGTACGCTCCCGCTTTTTGAAGCTGGACAGCTCTCACATCGAGTTTGTCATGGACTGTCTGCAAAAGAACACCACCCAGGTACGCAACATCAAGCAGTACCTGCTTGCAGTGCTGTTCAACGCTCCTACCACCATGAATAACCACTACACTTCACTGGTAAATCACGATATGCACGCAGGCGGCTGGTAATCAGCCGCTTTTGTATTACACCAAAGGAGGCACAGCATGAATCAGATTGAAATTTTCAATAGTCCAGAGTTTGGAAGCATTCGAATAGTCGAGGAAAATGGGAAATACCTGTTCTGCGGCGCTGATGTTGCAAAATCGCTGGGGTACAAAGATACAGTAAACGCCCTAAAGACACATTGCAGAGAAGATGGGGTGGCGTTTTACCACCTCACCGATAATTTGGGGCGTGAACAGAAAGCTAAATTCATCAGTGAAGGAAATCTGTATCGTTTGATTGTCCACAGTAAATTGCCATCAGCAGAACGATTTGAGCAATGGGTCTTTGACGAGGTTCTTCCTACCATTCGCAAGCATGGGGCCTATCTCACAAAAGAAAAGCTATGGGAAGTAGCTACTTCACCGGAGGCGCTGCTCAAGCTCTGCTCGGATCTTCTGGCTGAGCGAGAGGAGAATGTATCTCTGCGCATAGCAAACGCACAGCTGGAGGGTAAAGCCGCTTTCTATGACCTGTTCATTGATTTGGAGCATAGCACCAATCTCAGAACTACTGCCAAAGAGCTTGATGTACCGGAACGCCGCTTTGTCCGATTTCTTCTGGAAAAGCGTTTTGTGTACCGCACTGCGTCCGGCAATGTACTGCCCTATGCAAAGCCAGCCAATGAAGGGCTGTTTTGTGTAAAGGACTACTGCAATCACGGACATACCGGTTCTTATACGCTGATAACTCCGCAAGGCAAGCTGTATTTTGCCGAACTGCGAGACAGTATCCTGATGGTGATATGATAAATCACTATTTTCTCCGGCGGCTGGTGGTCCCGCCTTAGAAATAAATGCACCACCCCTGCACATTTTGTGGAAAGGAGGCGATGAAAATGCAGGAAGAAGTGGAAAACAGGACTTTAACGCTGGTTGTCAGCGGAACAAAGTTCACCGGCAGGCTGCTCAAAGCCGCCATTAGCAAGTACATGGCCCACTGCAAGGAAAAGAAGCTGCAAAAGCAGAGAAGCCGTGACGCCCCTGTGACACCCCACGGCAAACAGACCGTCAAGCAGCTCATTGGTCAGAATCAGGGGATCTCCAATATCGAGATCACAGACCCTTCCATCAAGGAATTTGAGAAGATCGCCCGGAAATATGGTGTGGATTATGCGGTGAAGAAAGACCGCAGCAGCTCCCCGCCCAAGTACCTGATCTTTTTCAAAGGCCGTGACGCCGATGCGCTGACCGCTGCATTTACCGAGTACACCAGCAAAAAGGTCAAGAAGGCCAAGAAAACGGAACGCCCGTCTGTGCTAGCAAAACTCAGTCAGTTCAAAGAGATGATCAAAAATGCCGTGGTGGACCGCACCAAGCGAAAGGAGCTGGAACGATGAAAAAGCAGTTTGACATCAAAAAGCTCGTTTTGCTGAACCTGCCTTATCTCCTGATGGGGCTGTTTGCTACTAACTTTGGGGAGGCATGGCGACTGGCTCAGGGGGCAAATGCTTCGGAGAAATTCCTTTCCCTGTTTGCTGTCCTGCCTGGGGCGCTGCAAAGTTTCTGGCCCAGCCTGCATCCGTTGGATCTGCTGGTGGGGCTGTGCTGCGGTGCTGGCCTGCGTCTGGCGGTGTATCTCAAAAGTAAAAACGCCAAGAAGTACCGTCACGGCATGGAGTATGGCTCTGCCCGTTGGGGAACCCGTGAGGATATTGCTCCCTACATCGACCCGGTGTTCCAGAACAATGTGATTCTGACCAAAACCGAAAGCCTGACCATGAACAGCCGCCCCAAGGACCCAAAGACCGCCAGAAACAAAAATGTGCTGGTGATCGGCGGCTCCGGTTCCGGTAAGACCCGCTTCTGGCTCAAACCGAGTGCGCCCGTAAGGGCGGTATAAATCCTACCTTGAGCAAGTAGTAGGTAAAAGTATCAAGCGGCATTGTGCCGCAACCTATCATTCCCCGTCTTACCCCAAAAGGGAAACCGGAGGGCGACCATAGCATGACGGAGGACACGGGGCGCTGAAGCCTCAGAAGCGCCGGCGTGACGGAATGAAAATCCACGTATGAGGATGGAAGCTAGACTGCTTGAATGACAGCCTGAAATCGGGACCAAGAGCGTACCCCTGACGTAGAGAGGTTGTACTCGTCAGTGTTCCTGACAGTCGCATTGTTTGGCTATGCGGCTGCTGATACTCGGAGCAGGTTCAGCCACGGGAAAGTGGAAAAAGGCGAACGTCACATACCGACAACGTGGAACGCTTGTTTATACCGTACTAAACGGGGATTGCCTAAAGTGAAATGCCGAAAGGCTATGAAAACGCTGAAATGCGGGGTTCTGAATATTCACCATGGCAACAGAGTTCCCATAGTAGTCTGCGGACGGGAAAGCCGTCTACATGGCAAAGGGGAACAGTGAATCATTTTCAAAACAGAAAGGATGGTGTGTGAGACACTATGAGAAATCCGATTCATGTCTTGAAAAGCCTTGAAGAAAAGGCAAGTGTAAGTAACAACAAATATGAAAGATTATATCGCAACCTATACAATCCAGAGTTCTATCTCCTTGCATATGCGAACATTGCGAAATCGCAGGGGAGCATGACGCAGGGGGTAGACGGGCAGACGCTGGACAACATGAGCCTGCCGAGAATTAACCGGATTATTGAATCCATACGCAACAGGACATATCAGCCAAAGCCTGCAAAAAGAAAGTACATTCCTAAAAAGAACGGGAAACTTCGCCCGTTGGGAATCACTTCTACTGATGATAAGTTAGTGCAGGAAGTGGTCAGAATGATTCTTGAAGCAATCTATGAGCCGACATTCAGCAACAATTCACACGGTTTCAGACCAAAAAGAAGCTGTCACACGGCACTTACGCAAGTGAAGAAAAACTTCACAGGTGTTACATGGATTGTCGAGGGAGACATTAAGGCGTGCTTTGATAACTTCGACCATCATGTGTTGGTTGAATTACTGCGGAAAAGGATTTCAGACGAGGCTTTTATCGGTCTAATCTGGAAGTTCCTGAAAGCCGGATATATGGAACAATGGCAGTACAACTGCACCTACTCCGGTGTTCCGCAGGGCAGCGGTATCAGTCCGATATGTGCAAACATCTACCTCAGCGAACTGGACAACTATATGCAGGAATACAAAGAAAAGTATGATTGCGAGCCAGAACGCAGAAGGACGACCAGAGAATACGAGCGGGCGTCCCGGAGATACAGAAAGGCACGTAAAGCGTTAATGGGCGCAGAAAAATCAACTCCTGAACTGGTAAAAGAATTTAAGGATTCCAGAAGGAAGAAGATGAATCAGCACTATTACAATCCGTTTGAGGAAGGCTTCAAGAAAATCCAGTACAACCGTTACGCCGATGATTTTGTAATTGGCGTTATCGGCTCCAAAAAGGACGCAGAAAAAATCAAGGAAGATGTAAAAATCTTTCTCCAAGAAAAACTGCATTTGGAAATGTCCGAGGAAAAGACGAAAGTCACCCATTCCAGTAAGCCGGTACGCTATCTGGGGTACGATTTCAAAGTAATCCATTCCAAGAACATGAAGCGTTGTAAAAACGGCGACATGAAACGGGTGTGGTATGGAAAAGTATTCCTGTATATGCCGAAAGAAAAATGGATTAAAAAAGCGATGGAACGGGGAGCGATACAGGTGAAACGCAACAATGACACAGGCAAAGAAATGTGGCGTCCTATGCCAAGGAAAGACCTGATGAACCGCAGCGATGCAGAGATTGTGTCTACTTTCAATTCCGAAATTCGAGGGTTATATAACTTCTATCGGATAGCAGAAAACGTAGGCGCATTGCACAAGTATTACTACATGGTGCGGTACAGCATGTTAAAAACTCTGGCAGGAAAGCACAGAACGAATGTCAGTGTTATTAAGAAGCGGCACATGGTAAACGGAGTACTGAGAATCCCATACGATACAACTAAGGGACGTAAATACTGCGAATTTTACCATGATGGATTCAGAAAGCACAGCGACGGCTATGACAATGTGGCAGACGTTATGCCGAGTTATAGGAAATATGACAGCAGGCACACGATAGTAAACCGCATAAAAGCCGGAGTATGCGAGATTTGCGGGGAACATGCAGACTATTTATGTATGCACCACGTAAGAACGCTGAAATCGCTGAAAGGCAGGGATATATTTGAGCAGAAAATACTGAAAATGAGAAGAAAATCTCTGGCTCTCTGCCCTGACTGCTTTGAACTCTTACACGAAACCAAAGAATCAAGGTGATTCATGGAAAGCCGGATACGCTGAGAGGTGTACGTCCGGTTTGGGAGGCGGCTCCCTGAAACCTACTGATGAAAGTCAGCAAGGCGCAGGGTGCCTACCTCATATTTGATGCAGATGCACAGTTCTTATGTGGTCACAGACCCGAAGGGAACCATTTTGGTGGAGTGCGGGAAAATGCTCCAAAGGGGCGCACCCAAACTGGGAAAGGACGGAAAGCCCATGAAGGATAAGCACGGCAAGGTCATTTATGAGCCGTACCGCATCAAGGTCCTCAATACCATCAACTTCCGAAAATCAATGCACTATAACCCTTTCGCCTATATCCATAGCGAAAAGGACATCTTGAAGCTGGTCACAACGCTGATCGCCAATACCAAAGGCGAAGGCAAGGCCGGGGACGATTTTTGGGTCAAAGCAGAGACCTTGCTGTATTGCGCGCTGATTGGGTATATCCACTATGAGGCCCCGGTAGAGGAGCAGAATTTCTCTACCCTCATCGAGTTCATCAACGCCATGGAAGTCCGGGAGGATGACGAGGAGTTCAAAAACCCCGTAGACCTGATGTTTGATGCACTGGAAGCCGAGAAGCCCAACCACTTCGCCGTCCGTCAGTACAAGAAGTACAAGCTGGCTGCCGGAAAAACAGCCAAGTCGATTTTGATTTCCTGCGGCGCTCGCCTTGCCGTGTTCGACATTGCAGAGTTGCGTGAGGTCACGGCTTATGATGAGCTGGAGCTGGATACTCTGGGAGACAGGAAAACTGCCCTGTTCCTCATCATGAGTGACACTGATGACAGCTTTAATTTCCTTATATCCATGTGTTATACCCAGCTGTTTAACCTGCTCTGCGAAAAGGCCGACGATGTGTACGACGGCAGACTGCCGGTTCATGTGCGCTGTCTGATCGACGAGTGCGCCAACATTGGCCAGATACCCAAGTTGGAAAAGCTGGTGGCCACCATCCGAAGCCGTGAGATCTCCGCCTGTCTGGTGTTGCAGGCGCAGAGTCAGCTCAAGGCGATTTATAAGGATAACGCAGATACCATTATCGGAAACATGGATACTTCCATCTTTCTGGGCGGTAAGGAGCCGACCACTCTCAAGGAGCTGGCCGCCGTGCTGGGCAAGGAAACCATCGACACCTACAACACCGGAGAGAGCCGTGGGAGGGAAACATCCCATTCACTCAACTATCAAAAATTGGGGAAAGAGCTGATGAGCCAGGATGAGCTTGCTGTTATGGATGGCGGCAAGTGTATCCTCCAGCTGCGCGGTGTGCGTCCTTTCCTTTCGGATAAGTACGACATCACCAAGCACCCCAATTTCAAGTACACTGCCGACGCGGATGACAAGAACGCTTTTGATATTGAAGCATTCTTGTCCGCAAGGCTGAAACTCAAGCCCAATGAGGTCTGCGATGTATATGAAGTAGACACAAAGGGCGCTTAATTTCGTTCCGCTTTAGAAGGGAGTGATCTTATCTATTCGCCGCATCTGCCCTCTATGGGCCATTGGCGTACAAAGCGGACAATCGCGAGAAAAAATAATGAAAAAGGAGGACAGCCGGAATCATGCCCCCGGAAACCGGGCGGCAGATTGTTCCGGCTTTTGTATGCCTATGAAACATGACAAACCTATTTTTTAATCAGATTCCGGCTAACAAACTATATGGCATTTTTTGAACAGGCAATCACCGTTCTTCAGACCCTCGTTATCGCGCTCGGTGCCGGTCTCGGTATCTGGGGCGTTATCAACCTGCTGGAAGGTTACGGCAACGACAACCCCGGCGCCAAGAGCCAGGGCATGAAGCAGCTCATGGCCGGTGCTGGTGTAGCCGTGGTAGGCATGGTCCTTGTACCTCTGCTCTCCGGGCTTTTCTCTGTCTAAGCGTCTCCGTATGAAATCCTTGCCGCTCCCGCAGTTTTGCGGGGGCGGCGGAAAGGAGGTTGACACCGTATGGATTTCTTACTTGAAGCCCTGACAAATTGGCTGAAAGAAATGCTGGTGGGCGGCATTATGAGCAACCTTTCGGGGATGTTTGACAGTGTAAACCAGCAGGTCGCGGATATATCCGTATAGGTAGGCCAGACCCCACAGGGATGGAATGGCAGTATTTTCAGCATGATTGAGAATCTGTCCAACTCCATCATGGTGCCGATTGCAGGCGTGATCCTGGCTATCGTGATGACCGTAGACCTGATCCAGATGATCGCAGACAAGAACAACCTGCATGATGTGGACACCTGGATGATTTTCAAGTGGGTGTTCAAATCAGCCGCTGCCATCCTCATTGTCACAAATACATGGAATATCGTGATGGGCGTCTTTGATATGGCGCAGAGCGTAGTGGCGCAGGCGGCAGGGATTATCAATTCGGATGCGTCCATTGACATTTCCTCAGTTATGACCGATCTGGAACCGAGGCTGATGGAAATGGATCTGGGACCGCTGTTCGGACTGTGGTTCCAATCCCTCTTTATTGGCATTACCATGTGGGCGTTGTATATCTGTATCTTTATCGTGATTTATGGCCGTATGATTGAAATTTACCTTGTGACATCCGTTGCGCCCATCCCCATGGCTGCCATGATGGGCAAGGAATGGGGCGGCATGGGCCAGAACTATCTGCGCTCCCTGCTGGCGCTGGGCTTTCAGGCGTTTCTCATCATCGTCTGCGTGGCAATTTATGCTGTGCTGGTGCAGAACATCGCTCTGGAAGATGACATCATCATGGCGATCTGGAGCTGCGTGGGCTACACCGTACTGCTATGTTTTACGCTGTTCAAAACCGGCAGTCTCGCAAAATCAGTCTTTCAGGCTCATTAAACCATTGCTGGGAGGTACATTATGAAAGAGATAACTTTAGGAACACTTTTTGACGGGATAGGGGGTTTCCCCTATGCCGCCTTATTTTATGGAATCCGTCCTGTCTGGGCAAGTGAAGTTCTGCCGACAGCCATATCGGTCACAAAACGGCATATTCCAGAAATGGTCCATGTAGGAGATATTACAAAACTGGACGGACGCAAGCTGCCACCTGTGGACATCATCACTTTTGGTTCACCCTGTCAGGGGCTATCCATCAGCGGACGCAGGTTAGGGTTAGCAGATGAGCGTAGCGGGTTGTTTTCTGAAGCAATCCGTATTATTCGAGAAATGCAGGAGGTAACACATGGACAATATCCGCAAATCGCAATATGGGAAAACGTCCCCGGAGCTTTGTCATCCGCAGGAGGATGTGACTTTGCGGCTGTGCTGCAAGCGTTCACAGAAACCCCGGTTCCAATGCCTTATTCTGGGCGATGGGCCAACGCCGGAATGGTACGAAGCCGAGGAATTGATCTCGCTTGGTGCGTGTACGACGCCCAATATTTCGGAACAGCACAGCGACGCAGGCGCGTGTTCCTTGTCGCTGATTTTAGAGGAAAATGCGCCGGACAAATACTTTTTATCCCCAAAAGCCTGCGAGGGTATTTTGAATCGGGCGGAACGCCGCGGCAAGCACTTACCTCCTTTGCTGCAAGCAGCGCTGGAGGAACAGTCCCGCAAGACCGATATTTGAGCGATACCGAAGTGTACTGCATTGTGGGCAATATCATTGGACGCCAGCCGCATAACGGTGGAAATGGAGCTGGATACCAAAGTGACATTTCTTATACCCTGACAGGGGCAGACCGTCATGCGGTTGTTGCGCCGCTTGTCATACTCAACGACCAGGGCGGAGCTTCTATGAGCGTGGAGCGCAGTAATATTTCTCCTACTCTGCGAAGCCAGACACACGGAAATCTGCCAATCATAGCTGCTATGTCACAATCTCCGCCCGCCATGGTCAGCGCCGGTTTCCGCTATAAAGCAGGAAGTGCGGCCGGCAGTATAGGGTATCAGGAGGAATTGGCTCCAACTCTTATGGCATATCAACCTTGCGGAGCGTTGGTCGCCCAACCGGAGAGAAAATATATTGTGCGTCGGCTAACCCCTATGGAGTGTGAGCGGTTGCAGGGATTCCCGGATGGATGGACCGCATACGATTTTGAGCATGGGATAATCAGTGATTCAAAGAGATATGAGATGTTAGGAAACAGCGTGGCTGTTCCCTGTGTTGCTTACATCATGCAAGGGATTTATCAGGTGCTGTCAGAAAGGAGCGTGTAATTGTGGCTTATGTACCCGTACCCAAGGACTTAACAAAAGTCAAAACAAAGGTCATGTTCAATCTGACCAAGCGGCAGCTTATCTGCTTCACGGGCGGAGCGCTTATTGGCGTACCGCTTTTCTTTTTGCTCAGAAAACCTACCGGAAACAGTGTAGCGGCTATGTGTATGATACTGGTTATGCTGCCCTTCTTTATGCTGGCTATGTACGAAAAGCATGGACAGCCCCTGGAAAAGATCGTGGGCAACATTCTCAAAGTAGCTGTGATCCGTCCCAAGCAGCGACCTTACCAGACCAACAACTTTTATGCCGTATTAAAGCGGCAGGAAATGCTCGATAAGGAGGTGTATGACATTGTTCACCGCAATAAAAAAATGGCTGCATCGGATGTTCGGAAAAACCGAGGAAAAAGCTGTGCAGCCGGTCAAAACAAAGAAAAAGCTGTCCCGCGCCGACAGAAAGCAGATTGAAGCTGCCATTGCCCGCGCCAATCGCACGGACAAAAAGGAAAAATCCGCGCAGGACAGTATCCCTTATGAACGGATGTGGCCGGACGGGATCTGCCGGGTATCAGACGGTCACTACACAAAAACCATTCAGTTTCAGGACATCAACTATCAGCTTTCACAGAACGAGGATAAAACCGCGATCTTCGAGGGCTGGTGCGATTTCCTCAACTACTTCGACAGCTCGATTCAGTTTGAGCTGTCTTTTTTGAACCTTGCCGCATCGGAGGAAACCTTTGCCCGCGCCATCAACATCCCCCTTCAAAGGGACGATTTTGACAGCATCCGGGTGGAGTACACCACCATGCTGCAAAACCAGCTGGCAAAGGGCAACAACGGCCTTATCAAAACCAAGTATCTCACCTTTGGCATTGACGCGGACAGCATCAAGGCGGCCAAGCCCCGTTTGGAGCGCATTGAGACCGACATTCTCAATAACTTCAAGCGGCTGGGTGTGGCGGCGGAAACGCTGGACGGAAAGGCGCGGCTTGCCCAGCTGCATGGTATCTTCCACATGGATGAGCAGCTGCCGTTCCGTTTTGAGTGGGACTGGCTCCCCACCAGCGGCCTGTCCACCAAGGACTTTATCGCCCCCAGCTCCTTTGAGTTCCGCACCGGCAAGCAGTTCCGCATGGGTAAAAAGTACGGAGCCGTCAGCTTCGTACAAATTTTGGCCCCAGAGTTGAATGACCGGATGCTGGCTGATTTTCTGGACATGGAAAGCTCGCTGATCGTCAGCCTGCACATCCAGTCGGTGGATCAGATCAAGGCCATCAAGACGGTCAAGCGGAAAATCACCGATCTGGATAAATCCAAAATTGAGGAACAGAAAAAAGCTGTCCGTGCCGGATATGACATGGACATCATCCCTTCCGACCTTGCCACTTATGGTGTCGAGGCCAAAAAGCTCTTGCAGGATTTGCAGAGCCGCAACGAGCGAATGTTCCTTGTGACCTTCCTGGTGCTGAACACGGCAGACAATCCCCGCCAGCTGGACAACAATGTGTTTCAGGCAAGCTCCATCGCGCAGAAATACAACTGCCAGCTGACCCGTCTGGACTTCCAGCAGGAAGAAGGGATGATGAGCTGCCTGCCTTTGGGTCTCAATCAGATCGAGATTCAGCGGGGGCTGACCACCAGTTCCACGGCGATCTTTGTGCCGTTTACCACCCAGGAATTATTCCAGAACGGCAAAGAAGCGCTGTACTATGGCATCAACGCCCTGTCCAACAACCTTATCATGGTGGACCGCAAGCTGCTGAAGAACCCCAATGGCCTGATTCTCGGTACGCCGGGTTCCGGCAAGTCCTTCAGCGCCAAGCGAGAGATCGCCAACAGTTTCCTGCTCACTTCGGATGATGTCATCATCTGCGACCCGGAGGCAGAGTACGCCCCTCTGGTGGAGCGTCTGCATGGGCAGGTCATTAAGATTTCGCCTACTTCCACCAACTACATCAACCCCATGGATTTGAACCTGGACTATTCGGATGATGAAAGCCCGCTGTCCCTCAAGTCCGACTTCATTCTCAGCCTGTGTGAGCTGATCGTGGGCGGCAAGGAGGGCTTGCAGCCGGTGCAGAAAACCATCATCGACCGCTGTGTGCGCCTGGTCTATCAGACTTACCTCAATGACCCGCGCCCGGAGAATATGCCGGTTTTGGAGGACCTATATAACCTGCTCCGTTCACAGGAGGAAAAGGAAGCCCAGTATATCGCCACGGCCCTTGAAATCTATGTAACCGGCTCCCTCAATGTGTTCAATCACCAGAGCAATGTGGACATCAATAACCGCATTGTCTGCTATGACATTAAGGAGCTGGGCAAGCAACTCAAGAAAATCGGTATGTTGGTGGTCCAGGATCAGGTGTGGAACCGCGTTACCATTAACCGCGCTGCCCACAAGTCCACCCGTTATTACATCGACGAGATGCACCTGCTTTTGAAGGAGGAGCAGACCGCCGCTTATACGGTGGAAATCTGGAAGCGATTCCGCAAATGGGGCGGTATTCCGACAGGTATCACCCAGAATGTCAAAGACCTTTTGAGTAGCCGCGAGGTGGAGAACATCTTTGAAAACTCCGACTTCGTGTATATGCTCAACCAGGCAGGCGGAGACCGTCAGATTCTCGCCAAGCAGCTGGGCATTTCCACGCACCAGCTTAGCTATGTGACCCACTCCGGTGAGGGCGAGGGCCTGCTGTTCTATGGCTCCACCATCCTGCCCTTCGTTGACCACTTCCCGAAGAATACTGAGCTTTACCGCATTATGACCACCAAACCCCAGGAACTGAAAAAGGAGGATGAATAACTATGAAACAGAATATTTGCGAACTTGATACCATGATTTTTTTCCGTGAGGCATTGGAGGCTCACGAATTCATGTTGCTTCCGGTAATGGCCTCCGCTGTTGTTGAGTGTCGTACCGCTGACAAAGAACTCAAAACCTTGAATGAGGATGGCGAAATTGGTCTTGCCCGTCTCTTTTCGATTTGGGCGAATATGATGTGTGCCCCTGGTGCAGCAACCATTGTAGGGTGCAGACCTATCACAATGCTCTCTGAGATTCTGGCGCAAGTCCATGCGTATCTCACCGTGCATCCGCTATATGATCCGGAAGGTTTGGCCCTCTATGTGGAGCTGCACCACATGATGGATGCTATCCTAATGGGTGATTGGTTTGAATAAAGAGCCGCGCCTGCGCTTTACTGATGAGGAACGGGCTGACCCTGCACTGGAAAAGCCGATCCGCAAAACGGAGAAAGCTACGGCCAGAGCAGATAAGGCGCAGGCCAATATTCCAAAGAAAAAAGTCAGACAGACGGTCATTGACCCGGACACCGGGAAAAAGACCTCGAAGCTGACCTTTGAGGACAAGAAAAAACCACCTTCCAAACTTTCTCAAGGGGTTAAGGAAGCTCCCGTCCATCTGGTCGCGGGCAAGTTTCACAAAGAGATCCGGGAAACAGAACAGGACAATGTGGGTGTGGAAAGCGCCCACAAGTCCGAGGAGGCGGTGGAGACCAGCGCTTATCTGGTGCGGGAGGGCTATCGCAGCCACAAGCTGAAGCCGTACCGCAAAGCAGCCCAGGCCGAGCAGAAGCTGGAAAAGGCAAATGTAAATGCCCTGTACCAGAAGTCCCTACGGGAAAATCCTCAGTTTGCCAGCAACCCTCTCTCCCGCTGGCAGCAAAAACAGAGTATCAAAAAGCAGTATGCCGTCGCCAAGCGCACCGGTCAGACTGCCGGAAATACCGCCCAGGCTGCGTCCAAAACCGGAAAAGCCGCAAGGACGGTAAAAGAAAAGGCACAGCAGGCAGGGGCATTCGTCATGCGCCACAAGAAGGGCTTCCTGATCGCAGGGGTTTTGTTCCTCATCGCCTGTATGCTGATGAATACCATGTCCTCCTGCTCTATGATGGCACAGAGTATTGGTTCTGTAATTTCCGGCACTACCTATCCATCGGATGACCCGGAAATGCTGGCGGTGGAGGCAGATTATGCAGACAGAGAAGCTCGGTTGCAGGAGAAAATCGACAACATCGAAAGCAGCCACCCAGGGTATGACGAGTATCGCTATAACCTGGATATGATTGGCCATGACCCCCATGAGCTGGCGGCAGTTCTCTCTGCTGTCTTGCAAGGCTATACACGCCACAGCGCACAGGCAGAGTTGAGTCGTGTGTTTGATGCACAGTATCAGCTCACGCTGAGAGAAGAAATTCAGATTCGCACTTACACTGACGAAGATGGGGATGAGCATGAATATGAATATCGTATTCTCCATGTAACTTTAACGAGCCGTTCCATTGCCTCTCTTGCGCCAGAACTACTGACTCCGGAGCAGATGGAGATGTACCAGGTCTACCGACAGACTATGGGCAATAAGCCGCTGTTGTTTGGTGGCGGTTCTCCCGATACAGGTGTTTCTGAAGATTTGACTGGTGTTGAATTTATCAATGGCTCCCGCCCCGGCAATCCGCAGCTGGTGGAACTGGCGAAAAGTCAGGTGGGCAATGTGGGAGGACAACCTTATTGGAGCTGGTACGGCTTTGACTCCCGTGTGGAATGGTGTGCCTGCTTTGTATCATGGTGCTATGGTCAATCCGGTCGAACGGAACCACGCTTTGCTGGTTGTCAGTCTCAGGGCGTTCCGTGGTTCCAGTCTCATGGACAGTGGGGCGCACGAGGATATGAAAACATTGCCCCCGGTGATGCCATTTTCTTCGATTGGGATCTGGATGGTTCCGCAGACCATGTGGGAATTTTTGTCGGCACCGATGGCAGCCGTGTTTATACCGTGGAGGGAAATTCCGGCGATGCCTGCAAGATCAAAAGTTATGACCTGAATTATCAGAGTATCAAAGGCTACGGCCTAATGAACTGGTAACAGAGATTTTTTAGAAGGAGTGATAGACGATGGCAAAGAACAAAATTGAACGCATTGATCAGGAGATTACAAAGGTCCACAAGAAGATCGCAGAATATCAGGAAAAGCTCAAGGCGCTGGAGGCACAGAAAACCGAGGCAGAAAATCTGGAGATCGTCCAGATGGTGCGCGCACTGCGTATGACCCCGGCTCAGCTGAGCGCCATGCTGTCCGGCGGCACAGTTCCCGGCAGATTGGCTGATGACAACAACGAACAGGAGGAAAACAGCTATGAGGAATAAACGATTGCTCCGAACACTTTCCGCCCTTTGCCTGACGCTGGTGCTGGCATCGGGCTTTACTGTTCCCGCTTTTGCCCAGGGCGCAGCGCCGCCCCCGGCAGAGGATACCACCAATGACAGCAATGTGGTGGTGGAAGAAACGGAAAAAGCACCTCCGCTGACCCCGGATGGCAACGCCGCTCTGGTGGATGATTTTGGTGGCAACAAGCAGCTCATTACCGTTACCACCAAGGCAGGCAACTATTTTTATATCCTGATCGACAGGGCCAATGAGGATAAAAAGACTGCTGTTCACTTTCTGAACCAGGTGGATGAAGCGGACCTGATGGCGCTGATGGAGGATGGAAAACCCAAAGAGGAGCCGCCTGCGGTGTGCAGTTGCACGAAGAAATGTGAAGCAGGGGCAGTCAATACGGCCTGTCCGGTCTGTGTAACTGATAAGAGTAAATGTACGGGAAAAGCACCGGAACCTCCGGCAGAAACATCGGAGCCGGAAAAAGAGAAGCCTGCCGGACTGAACCCGGCTGCGCTGATCCTTCTGCTGGCTCTGCTGGGCGGCGGTGGCGTATTTGCCTACTTGAAGCTCGTTAAGAATAAGCCTAAGACCAAGGGCAATGACAGTCTGGACGATTATGATTATGGTGAGGAAGATTCCGAGGAATGGGAAACCGAAGATGAGGAAGTCCTTGAGGATGGTTTTGAGGGTTCTGACCCTAATGAGGAACGCGATAGAGCAGATTGAACCATTTGAGCGTAGCGTATTTCAAATCATTGCGGGATAAGGGACAGAGGACAGGGAGAAATTCCTGTCCTCTGCTGCTCTACTCACTCTCTTACTGTAAATCCACACCCAAAATCAGCACATGGTCAAAGAAAGGAGGACCTCACAATGAACACATGGAACTGGTTATTACACTTTCTGATTATTTTTGATCTGGTCGCCTTCGGAATTTACTTTGGAGGAGACATTCTTTTCACTGCTATCAGCAAAGTTCAAAAAAAGTCAAAGAAGGACGATGACTTGGATCTTTATGATTTTGAAATTGAGACCGCACCCCAAAAGCGCTCTTTATGTGTGGACTCAATCCGAATGCTTTATTCTGGTGAGATAGATGAATTTGTGGAAAAGGAACTGTTGCCTGATGCAGCGGAGACCATGAACGCTTTATCTGAAGCTGAAAAAACAGCAGTTAGCCTGTTACTAAAAGCTTATATCGGTTTTTTGAGCGAAGAAGTAACGGTAGATGAACAAAGTTTTCCCATGGTTAAGGAACTGTTGTCTTATACACAGGGCAGCAAAGAAGATGGTGAAAAAGATGCCATAGATTGTCTGATGGAAGATACGGTCAGCAGAACCCACAGACATCGAGAATATTACAACAATTATCAACGCTATCAACTGATGCAGGTGGATAAAGAGCGTGTGATTATGGCCTGCAATATCATAATCAATGATTTGATTGGCAGGTTGTACCGATATGATTATCGCTTTGGCTATGACATTACACTTGCCTCAGAACACAGCATTGCAAAAAAACTGTCTGATAATTGGCAGAATGAATGGGAGGCTGAAGATGATGAGATATAAACTGGTAATCGCTGAAAAACCATCGGTTGCACAAAGTCTGGCTGCGGTAATCGGTGCAACTGCTCGTAAGGATGGGTATCTGGAGGGTAACGGCTGGCGTGTCAGCTGGTGCGTGGGCCATCTGGCTGGTCTTGCGGATGCAGACAGTTATGATCCCAAGTATGCCAAGTGGCGATATGATGACCTGCCTATCCTGCCGGAGCATTGGCAGATGGTGGTGGGAAAGGATAAGAAAAAGCAGTTTGATATTCTCAAAAAGCTGATGAACGCCCCAGATGTGACCGAAGTGGTAAATGCCTGCGATGCCGGACGCGAGGGCGAGCTGATCTTCCGCAGCGTCTATGAGCTGGCAGGCTGCCAAAAGCCGATGAAAAGGCTCTGGATTTCTTCAATGGAGGACTCCGCCATAAGGGAGGGCTTTGCAAACCTGCGTCCAGGTGTAGATTATGATGGACTTCGGAAAGCTGCTCTCTGCCGTGCCAAGGCCGACTGGCTGGTAGGGATCAATGCCACAAGGCTTTTTTCCGTGCTGTACCACCGCACCCTCAACATCGGGCGCGTGATGTCCCCAACGCTGGCACTCATTGTCCAGCGAGAAGCTGAGATCGACACATTTAAGCCGGTTCCTTTTTATACCGTGGCGCTGGAGCTGCCCGGTCTTACCGTATCCGGGGAGCGCATAAGTGACCGAGCAAGCGCAGAGCAGCTGAAAGAAGCTTGCCAGGATGCAGCTGTCACAATCAAAAAGGTGGAGTGCAAGGAAAAGTCTGAAAAGCCGCCTGCCCTCTATGATCTGACTACTCTGCAAAGAGATGCCAATCGCCTGCTTGGATTTACAGCCCAGCAGACCCTGGACTATCTGCAAAGCCTGTATGAAAAGAAGCTCTGCACCTATCCCCGTACTGACAGCCGCTATCTGACCAGTGATATGGCAGACAGCCTGCCGGTGCTGGTGAATCTGGTTGCCAATGCTATGCCGTTTCGCAAAGGGATCGCCATTACCTGTGATCCGCAGACGGTCATCAACGATAAGAAAGTAACCGACCACCACGCAGTAATTCCCACCCGAAATCTCAAGGATGCAGACCTTTCTGCCCTTCCTGCGGGAGAAAAAGCAGTGCTGGAGCTGGTGGCCCTGCGTCTGCTGTGCGCCGTGGCCCAGCCCCATATCTATTCGGAAACCGTTGTGATTGCAGCGTGTGCCGGTGGGGAATTTACCACCAAAGAAAAAACGGTGAGGCACCCCGGATGGAAAGCACTGGAGGACGCTTACCGTGCCAAAACGAAGGATGCAGAGCCGAAAAAAGAGGGTGCAGAGAAAGCCGTGCCAGAGCTGACTGAAGGACAGACCCTTTCGGTTTCTGCGGCAATCGTCAAAGAAGGCAAAAGCAGTCCGCCCCAGCACTTTACGGAGGACACCCTGTTGTCCGCGATGGAGACTGCCGGAAAAGAGGATATGCCGGAGGATGCCGAGCGAAAAGGTCTGGGGACACCGGCCACTCGTGCCGGTATTTTGGAAAAGCTGGTATCTGCCGGTTTTCTGGAACGAAAAAAGAACAGGAAAACGGTGCAGCTTCTCCCTTCCCACGATGCAGTCTCCCTGATCACAGTCTTGCCGGAACAGCTGCAATCGCCGCTTCTGACTGCCGAGTGGGAGTACCGCCTGGGAGAGATCGAGCGCGGGCAGCTTGCCCCGGAGGAGTTTCTGGACGGGATCAGCACCATGCTGAAAGATCTGGTGGGAACCTATCAGGTCATCAAGGGGACTGAGTACCTGTTCACGCCGCCCCGCGAAGTGGTGGGCAAATGCCCCCGCTGCGGCGGTGATGTGGCGGAACTGCAAAAAGGGTTCTTCTGCCAGACAGAATCCTGCAAATTTGCCATCTGGAAAAACAGTAAATGGTGGGCCATGAAGAAAAAGCAGCCTACCAAGGCGCTGGTGACAGCGCTGCTCAAGGATGGCCGGGCAAGGCTCACCGGCTGCTATTCCGAAAAGACCGGCAAGACCTATGACGCTACGGTGGTTCTGGAGGACGATGGGCGGTACGCCAACTTCAAGCTGGAATTTGACCGGCAGAAAGGCGGTGCAAAATGAAGCTCTCCCTTTATGAACAGGAAACCATTCTCCTCTACAATCAGGCCGAGGACACCGCCGAAGTTTATACCCATGACCGAAAACTGATGGAGAAGCTGACCCGCCTTTCCAAAAAGCACCCGGAACAGGTCTGCAAAAAGGATAAGCACAATTTTACAGTCCCCAAACGCTGTGTGTCCGTCCGAGAGCCATACAGCGCCGAGCGCCGCAAGGCTGCCAGTGAACGGGCCAAGGTTGCCGGGTACAGGCCGCCCATCCCCAAACCGAAAGCTGATTGACGATGGGCGCAAATGTATTTGAGACGGTCAAGCAGTCTGTCACCGTCCGGGAAGCCGCAGAACGATATGGGATTGAGGTCAAAAGGGGCGGCATGGCCTGCTGTCCTTTTCACGATGACAAAAATCCCAGCATGAAGCTGAACGAAGAATATTTCTACTGTTTCGGTTGCGGAGCCACCGGCGATGTGATAGACCTGACCGCCCGGCTCTACAACCTGTCCCCCAAGGAAGCCGCCGAGAAGCTGGCGCAGGATTTTGGCCTGATCTATGACAGTCAGGCCCCGCCCCGCAGGAACTATGTTCGCCAGAAAACCGAGGCACAGAAGTTTCGGGAGAACCGGGACCATGCCTTTCGGGTTCTGGCGGACTACTTCCATCTTCTCCGCAAGTGGGAAGCGGGCTACACGCCCAAAACACCGGAGGAACCCATGCACCCCCGTTTTTTAGAGGCGGTGCAGCAAAAGGATTATATCGGCTATCTGCTGGATTCTTTTCTGGAGGACAGCCCGGAGGAACAAAAGCTATGGATCGCTGAACATCAATCAACAATCACCAATTTAGAGAGGAGAGTGAACATCATGGCTGATAAGCCCACCAACCGAGAGCGGCTAAGGGAAATCACAGACGGCATCGAGCAGGGCATCAAGGAACTGTTTGAGAGTGAAAAGTATATGCGCTATCTGTCCGTTATGTCCCGCTTCCACCGCTATTCGGTAAACAACACCATGCTCATCTATATGCAGAAGCCGGACGCCACTTTGGTAGCCGGATACAATAAGTGGAAAGACCAGTTTGAGCGTCATGTTAAAAAGGGAGAACATGGCATTACCATCATCGCCCCCACACCGTACAAGAAGAAAATCGAGGAGCAGAAACTGGACCCGGATACCAAGGCTCCGATTTTGGATAAAGACGGAAAGATCATCACAGAGGAAAAAGAAATCGAGATCCCCATGTTTCGCCCGGTCAAGGTCTTTGATGTGAGCCAGACTGATGGGAAACCTTTGCCGGAGCTTGCTTCCTCCCTTTCCGGAAATGTGCCAAATTATGAGGCATTTATGGAGGCCCTGCGCCGCAGTGCGCTGGTGCCGATCACTTTTGAAGCAATGGCCGCCGATACGGACGGCTATTTTTCTGCCGATCATCAGAAAATTGCCATTCGCCAGGGCATGAGCGAGGTGCAGACGGTTTCGGCCACGGTTCATGAGATTGCCCACAGCAAGCTCCACAATCAGAAAAAGATTCAGATTGCCAATGACGAGCAATATCAGGAGATCGAGCTGTTTGATAAACCCGGTCTGTTCTCCAATGGGCGGATTGTCCGTGATAATCTGCCGGAGGGCGTTTATTGCTATGACCTGCGCGGTTCTGACTACGACCCCGGAGAGCAGGTCTGTGTAGAAGAACGAGTGGTTGTAAACCATGCAGGTTCCGTTCTGCTGACAGAGCCGTTGGAGCTGGCGGAAGATGGACGCCTGATGCTGACCGAGGAAGAAGGGCTGAATTTTGTTGGCGGCTTTTCTACCCTCGCCCAGTTTTTGCAAGAACAGAGGAAAGACCGCCACACGGAGGAAGTGGAGGCTGAAAGCATCTCCTATGCAGTCTGCAAGTATTTTGGCATCGAGACCGGAGAAAACAGCTTCGGCTATATTGCAAGCTGGAGTCAGGGCAAGGAACTGAAAGAGCTGAGAGCCAGTTTGGAAACCATCAACAAGACCTCCGGCACTTTGATCTCTGACATTGAGCGCCACTATAAGGAAATCTGCAAAGAGCGTGGAATTGACCCCAATGCAAAAAAAGAGCCGGAAACCGCCCCGATAGAGCAGCCAACCGGCAATCTGACTTACTATGTGGCAGAGTGCATGGAGTTTCCAAACCTCGGAGAATACCACGATAACCTGTCTTTGGAGGAGGCGGTCCGCATCTATCAGGAAATTCCGGCAGAGCGAATGAACGGGATCAAAGGAATTGGTTTTGAGCTGAAAGACGGAAGCGACTATGAAGGACCGTTTCCGATTTTGACCGGGCAGACCATTGACCTGGACACTATTCAGGCAATCGACTATTACCGTGACAATCCGCTGGTACAGAAAGCGGTAAAGGAACTGGCTGCGACCATGCCGGAAATGGAGGTACTGGGGGCGGATGCCAACCAGCAGGAGGCTTTGTTTCTGATCAACGATACTACCTATCTTCATATCCAACCTTGTGACAGCGGATGGGACTACACTCTTTACGATGCTGCGTCCATGAAAGAGCTGGATGGTGGTCAGCTGGATATGTCGGAGCTTTCCCGCAAAAATGCAGTTCTCCAGATTTGTGATGACAACAATCTGGACAGCACTTCACTTAGACACGCTCCTATGTCCATGATTGAGACCTTGCAGGAAGCGGCCTATCAGCAAATGCAGGCAGAGACCAGTCAGATGATTGCTTCTTCCCAGTTGCCGGAGGCACAGGAGCAGGCACTGGATGAATACCCCATGCCGGATGAGCAGGTCTCCACACCGGATATGCAGGAATATGGCTACTCCTATGATGGGATGCTCCCTGTTACCAGAGAACGGGCGCTGGAACTGGATGCCGCCGGTTTGACCGTCTATGTGCTGCATGAGGACAATACGGAGAGCATGGTGTTTGACCCGCAGGAAATCATGGATCATGGCGGTCTTTTCGGTGTGGACCATGAGGAATGGGAGAAAAGCCCTCAGTTCCACGAAAAGGTCATGGAGCGTCAGGAACATCAGCAGGAACGCGAACAGGCATTTCTCTCCCAGAACAGAGATTGCTTTGCCATCTATCAGGTAAGTCGTGACGATCCGCAGAATGTGCGCTTTATGAATCTGGATTGGTTAAAGTCCCATGACATTTCCATAGACCGCAGCAATTATGACCTCATTTACACAGCTCCTCTGAGGGAGTCTGGCACTGTGCCGGAGCAGCTGGAAAAACTCTATCAGCAATTCAATCTGGAAAAGCCCGTGGACTTTCACAGTCCCTCCATGAGCGTCAGCGACATCGTTGCAATCAGACAGGACGGTAAGGTATCCTGTCATTACTGTGACAGCGTTGGTTTTACCCAGATCCTCGGATTCCTGCCAGAAAACCCGCTGAAAAATGCGGAAATGATGCTGGAGGACGATTACGGCATGATCGACGGTATCATCAACAATGGCGCAAAAGAACCTACGGTGGCAGAGCTGGAACAGCAGGCCCGAAGCGGTCAGCCCATTTCCCTGATGGACTTGGCTGATGCCGTTCATCGGAAGGAACGGGAAAAGAAAAAGTCCGTCATGGAGCAGCTGAAAGGCCAGCCCAAGACAGAACACAAAAAGACAGCACCCAAAAAGAGTGCGGAAAGGGAGATTTGATATGGGAAACTTTACTTTTGAGGAAATGAACCTGATGTGCATTTACAATACCGGCAGCCGTACCGGACTGATCGACAGCCTGCGTGAGATGCGCGGCGAGCTGGCCCCGGAGGAAACCGAGCTGCGGGAGTTGACAGACAGCGCACTGGGCAAGCTCCAGGCCATGAGTGATGCCGAGTTTGCCGAGCTGGAGTTGTACCCGGATTTTGACCAGTAAACACCATAACCGCAGGGATGGGGTGGCAAATTGCCACCCCGCCTTTTTACCCCAAAACTGAAAGGAGGACAGAACACTATGCCAACCAAAGCTGAACTATATGCACAGATGGCGGACAAGGTGGCAACACAGCTCACGGGGAGCTGGCAGGAATGGGCAGGGTTTCTCACTACTGCTTCCCGCCTTTACAAGTACCCGTTCCATGAGCAGCTGATGATCTATGCCCAGCGACCGGACGCCACCGCCTGTGCGGAGTACGATTTGTGGAATGAAAAGATGGGCCGTTATGTAAGGCGCGGTTCCAAGGGAATCGCTCTGGTGGATGATTCCGGGGACAGACCTCGCCTGCGTTATGTCTTTGACATTTCCGACACCGGAACCCGTGAACATTCCCGCACTCCCTGGCTGTGGCAGCTGGAGGAGCGCCATCTGGATTCCGTGCAGGCCATGCTGGAGCGCACCTATGATGTTTCCGGTGAGGACCTTGCCGGACAGCTCACGGAGGTAGCCGGAAAACTGGCCGAGGAATACTGGACGGAGCATCAGCAGGACTTATTCTATATCGTTGACGGTTCCTTTTTGGAGGAATATGATGAGTATAACATCGGAGTGCAGTTCAAGGCAGCCGCCACCGTCAGCATCACTTACGCTTTGATGTCCCGCTGTGGACTGGAGCCGGAACGCTACTTCGACCACGAAGATTTCATGGCGATCTTTGATTTCAACACCCCGTCCACCATCGGGGCGCTGGGAACAGCGGTCAGCCAGATCAACCAGCAGGTGCTGCGGCAGATCGGCGTTACCGTCCGAAATGCAGAGCGCGAAGCCAACCAAGAAAGGAGCAAGCAAGATGAACAATCCCATGACCTACATCCAGAACGGAGACTATCAGATTCCCGACCTGAAGCTGAGCCAGCAGCCGGAGAAATCCCTGGGCAAGTACGGCAGGATGAGGAAAACCTACCTGAAGGAACACCGTCCCATCCTCTACAACCAGATGTTGCTGAGCGAGAAGCTGTATCCGCACCTCATCGAGATCGACGAGACCGCCCAGAGCAGACTGGAACAGATGATGCCCCAGCTGGCGAAGGAAGCGGGAGCCACCGAGGAACTGAAAGCCAGCGATCCCATGAAGTGGGTGGGCCTGATGAACACCTGCAAAGCCCAGGCAGAGGAGATCCTGATGGTGGAGCTTATCAACAGCTGACCCTAAACCTGTTCCTCTCCGAAGCGGAGCAGATCCAATCCATAGATGAAGCAGAGAATGTAGCGCATACATCCTCTGCTTTTTCTTTTGCCCAAAATGATATTGACCATGTGCTGCGTTTGGGCGGCAATACAGACCGCCAGAGGGAGCGTGTGGTTGTAGCCTTTGAAAAGCAGAAAACCACCGCTGAGATTGCCGAGATACTGAAAACGCTGTACCACGGCGGCAATGGCCTTGGCAGCGTGAGCGCATGGTATGCCGAGGATGGTATCCATCTTTCCCACGGGAAGTCTGTCCGTTATGACAGGTCTGCCCAGGTCATTTCCTGGGAGAGTGCCGCAGAGCGCATCGGGGAACTTTTGGAAAGTGGCCAGTTTGCCTCCAATGTGGAGCTTGCAGAAGCGGCAGGCTATGAACGCTCCCTCCTTGCAGAAAAACTTTGGCATCTGTACCACGATTTCAGCGATAAAGCCAGAGATTCCGGGTATCTGTCCTGTCTGTCCGGTATTCAGAGAACCGGGTTCCCGGAAGAAACTGCATGGCTTGCCGAGCAGCTGAGTGACCCGGCTTTCCGCCAAACCCTAAAGGAAGAATACGCTGCCTTCTGGACTGCCTATCAGCAGGACCGTGACCTGTTGCGCTTTCATTACCATAGGCCAAGGGAAATCTGGGAGAACCTGAAGGATCTTGACCTGCCACGCAGAACTTTTTCTTCGGACCTTTCCCAAGTGCCAACCGTCCAGCATTTCATTACCGAGGATGAGATCGACGCCGCCATGACCGGCGGAAGCAGTTTTGCCGGAGGAAAAGGCCGTATCTATGCGTTCTTCATGGAAAACCATACGGATAAGGAAAAAGTGAGATTCCTTAAAGACGAGTATGGCATTGGCGGACGCTCTCATGCCCTGTCCGGCGCAACACACAGCGGCGAAGATCACGACGGGAAAGGACTGCACTATAAAAAGCAGGACTGCCCGGATGTTCACTTGAACTGGGAAAAGGTTGCCAAACGCATTACCTCTCTTGTCCAGAAAGGCCGCTATCTTACCGAACAGGAACAGGCGCAGTATGACAAAATCCAGGCTGAAAAGGAACTGGCAGAAGAAGATGCCATCCAAGCCCAGCAGCCGGAGGTGGAGGAAGAAACGCCAAAGCCTACCCTTCGGGAGCAGTTTGAGCAGTATAAGCCTGTGGTGACTGCCGCTATTTCCGAGGATGCCGCATACCGCAATGCCTGCGGTCATTCTGACCATGAAAATGCTGTCATCGAGGGCAATGCCGCTGTGCGCCGTGCGGTCCTTGGTTCTAAGGATATGGAGCTGATCCGCCTCTATTCGGATGTGCCGGAGTTCCGCCAGCGTCTGCACCGGGAAGTGATCGACGAAACCTATCCAAAGCTCCATGAGCTTCTGCGCCCTCTTTCTCAGGAAGATATTGATACTGCCCTTTGTGCATGGAACGGCAATATTGAGAGTAAACACGCTGTCGTCCGCTATATGAAAGATCATGCAAGAGAGAAAGATACCGCTGCATGGCTGGCTCAGGAATACGGCGGCAGCAACAGCCTGTTCGTTGTCCGTGCCGGAAGCCCGGAGGAAACGCAGCTGCCCTGGCCGAAGGTACAGCGCCGAATCGCCCAGCTCATTCAGGAGGACCGGTTCTATACCGAAGAAGAACAGGACCGTTTTGACAATATCGACCCCATCGCCATCCGGGAAGCCCTGGAGGAAAGGGGCATCGTCAACGGCCAGGTGGCAGACTCGGAAAAACTGGACAATGCCCCATTTATCCAACAGGTGATGTCAGATGCCGAGACAGAGCAGACTTCCGAAGTTTCCATTTCCGATGAGGAATATGACGCAGTTCGCCGCCCAATTCCGCAAAGAACCTCCTATGACCCTGCCGCCCCGGTTTATGCTGTGGGCGATACCGTGTATATCGAGGATGACGCCTATCAGATCACCGAGCTGCGGGAGGACACCGTACAGCTTCTGCCCACCGGCATGGTATATCCCATCTATCGGGCAGAGCGCAAAGAACAGTTCGAGCAGCTGCTTCGGGCAGACCGCCGCAATGCTTACTATACCGAGCTTCTTCCCATTGACCCGGACAAGGCAGATCAGGACTTGCGGGATGTATTGTCCCATGGACTGATGGATGAAGCAGATAAAAAACAGGTTTCCACGCTGCTGCAATCCGGCAGGAGCAACAGTGAGATTGCCTACTGGCTGAGCAGAGCCTACCCTCATGAGATTGAGACCCTGAATCTGGAGACCGGCGATATTGCCGATTACCGTACCACGGCACAGGGCATGGAGCTGGAAGTCCTGGACGCAGAGGAAAAGCGTCTGGCTGTGCTGTATTTCCGCTGGGATGAAGTTGCGCCTTTGCTGCGCGGGATGTATGCCCGTCAGATGGATGGCTTTGGACAGGAACAGCCCCAACCGTCTACCGAATCCCCGACCTTCCATTCCGAGACCGTGGCCGTCTATCCGGGCGATAAGAACAATCTGCCTTATGATGTGGTGGTGGAACGGCTGCATATCGAGGAGCCGGAGCCACCAGCCCCTGTGACTGAGTCGGAGAAACTCTTTGAGGAAGTGCTGGACGAACACCCGGTTTCCATTCAGGTCAATGGCCAGTGGCAGACCTTCCCCAATGCCAAAGCTGCCGAGGAAGCCTCCTATGAGGAATACAAGGCCAACCTGCGCCGCAATGCACAAAACTTCCGTATTACCGATGAGCATTTGGGCGAAGGCGGTCCGAAAGCCAAGTTCCAGGCAAATATCAATGCCATTCGTTTGCTGAAAGAGCTGGAAGCTGCCGGACAGCAGGCAAGCCCGGAACAACAGGAAGTCCTATCCCGCTATGTGGGCTGGGGCGGTCTTTCTGATGCCTTTGACCCGGAGAAACCGGCATGGGCTTCCGAGTATGCCCAGCTGAAAGAGCTGCTGACCCCGGAGGAATATGCCGCCGCCAGAAGCTCCACCCTCAACGCCCATTACACCAGCCCTACGGTCATTCAGGCCATCTATGAAGCGGTGGGCCGTATGGGATTTGAGACCGGAAATATTCTGGAGCCATCTATGGGTGTGGGCAATTTCTTCGGTATGCTGCCGGAGGAAATGCGAAACAGTCGTCTGTACGGTGTGGAGCTGGACCCGGTTTCCGGGCGCATCGCAAAGCAGCTCTATCCCAAGGCGGACATCACAGTAGGCGGCTTTGAGACCACCGACAGGCGTGACTTCTTTGACCTTGCCATCGGCAATGTGCCTTTCGGTCAGTATCAGGTCAATGACAAAGCCTACAACAAGCTGAATTTTAGTATTCACAACTACTTTTTCGCCAAATCACTGGACCAGGTGCGTCCCGGTGGTGTGGTGGCTTTTGTAACCTCCCGCTATACCATGGACGCCAAGGATTCCACCGTGCGCCGCTATCTTGCCCAGCGTGCCGAGCTGCTGGGAGCTATCCGTCTGCCCAATGACGCGTTCAAAAAGAATGCCGGTGCCGAGGTGGTATCGGACATCATCTTCCTCCAAAAGCGGGACCGCCCGCTGGACATTGCACCAGAGTGGACGCAGACCGGCATTATCAGGGTTCCCGCAAAGTCGCAAGACTTTGTGGGAGAAGGAGGAGCGACGGAGCAAGCGAGCTTTTCGCCGCAAGGCGGAAACGAGCAGGCGCAGTCCGCGACGACGCAGGATGGGTTTGCCATCAACCGGTATTTTATCGACCATCCGGAAATGGTGCTGGGCAGACAGGAGCCGGTAAGCACTGCTCATGGTATGGACTACACCGTGAACCCTATCGAGGGACTGGAGCTTTCCGACCAGCTGCATGATGCGGTGAAGTATATTCATGGCACTTATCAGGAGGCAGAGCTGCCGGAGCTGGGCGAAGGCGAAGCCATTGACACCTCCATTCCTGCCGACCCAAATGTGAAGAACTATTCCTATGCCATTGTAGACGGGCAGGTGTACTACCGGGAAAACAGCCGTATGGTGCGCCCTGACCTCAACGCCACCGCCGAAGCCCGTGTAAAAGGTCTTGTGGGACTGCGTGATTGTGTGCAGGAACTGATCGACCTTCAGATGGATGCAGCGGTTCCGGACAGCACCATTCGGGAGAAGCAGGCGGAACTGAACAGCCTCTATGACAGCTTTTCTGCCAAATACGGTCTCATCAATGACCGTGCAAACCGTCTGGCCTATGCAGACGATTCTTCCTATTACCTGCTCTGTGCGCTGGAAGTCATCGACGAGGACGGTAAACTGGAACGTAAGGCAGATATGTTCACCAAGCGTACCATCAAGCCCCATCAGGCGGTGGCTGTGGTGGATACGGCAAGTGAAGCACTGGCGGTGTCCATCTCGGAAAAAGCCTGCGTGGATATGGACTATATGAGCCAGCTTACCGGAAAAACAAAAGAAGAACTGGCCGGAGAGCTGCAAGGCGTAATCTTCCGTGTACCGGGACAGTTGGAGCAGGACAGAACGCCCCATTATGTGACTGCTGATGAATACCTCTCTGGCAATGTACGCCGAAAGCTGCGTCAGGCACAGCGGGCAGCACAGCAGGACCCGGTTTATGCAGTCAATGTGGAAGCTCTTACCGCCGCCCAGCCCAAAGACCTGGATGCGTCGGAGATCGAGGTGCGTCTGGGCGCTACCTGGATTGACAAGGAATATATCCAGCAGTTTATGTATGAGACCTTTAATACCCCGTTTTATCTCCAACGCAGTATCGAGGTCAACTATTCGTCCTTTACCGCTGAATGGCAGATCAAGGGAAAATCTTCTGTATCCTACAACGATGTGGCAGCTTATACCACCTATGGGACCAGCCGCGCCAACGCCTACAAGATTCTGGAGGATTCCTTAAACCTGCGGGATGTCCGCATCTATGACACCATAGAGGACGCAGACGGAAAAGAGCGCCGCGTGCTGAATGCCAAGGAGACCACCCTGGCGGCTCAAAAACAGCAGGCGATCCGGGAAGCCTTTAGGGACTGGATCTGGAGAGACCCGGAGCGCCGCCAGACTTTGGTGAGCCAGTACAACGAGGAAATGAACTCTACCCGTCCCCGTGAATATGATGGCAGTCACATCACTTTTGGAGGCATGAACCCGGCCATTACCCTGCGGGAACACCAGAAAAGCGCCATTGCCCATGTGCTGTATGGAGGAAATACCCTGTTGGCACATGAAGTAGGCGCAGGCAAAACTTTTGAAATGGTAGCTGCTTCGATGGAAGCCAAACGCCTGGGACTGTGCCAGAAATCTCTCTTTGTGGTTCCAAACCATCTGACAGAGCAGTGGGCGTCGGAGTTTCTGCGTCTCTATCCTTCTGCCAACATCTTAGTCACCACCAAAAAGGACTTTGAGACCCATAACCGCAAGAAGTTCTGCGCCCGTATTGCGACCGGTGACTACGACGCCATCATCATGGGACACAGCCAGTTTGAGCGTATCCCCATCAGCCGGGAGCGTCAGGAACGGCTTCTCTATGAGCAGATCGACGAGATCACCGAGGGCATCGCAGAGGTGCAGGCCAGCGGCGGCGAGCGTTTTACCGTCAAGCAGCTGGAGCGTACCAGAAAGTCTCTGGAAGCCAGACTGGAAAAGCTGCAAGCCGAGGGGCGAAAAGACGATGTGGTAACTTTTGAGCAGCTGGGGGTGGACCGTTTGTTTGTGGACGAGGCCCACAACTACAAGAACCTGTTTTTATACACAAAAATGCGGAATGTGGCTGGTCTTTCCACATCGGACGCGCAGAAATCCTCCGATATGTTTGCCAAGTGCCGCTATATGGACGAGATCACCGGAAATCGTGGTGTGATCTTTGCCACCGGCACCCCGGTCAGCAACTCCATGACCGAGCTTTACACCATGCAGCGTTATCTTCAGTATGAACGCCTGCAAGAGCTGAACATGACCCACTTCGACTGTTGGGCTTCCCGATTTGGGGAGACCGTCACAGCATTGGAGCTGGCACCGGAAGGCACCGGCTACCGGGCAAGAACGAGATTCAGCAAGTTCTTTAACCTGCCGGAGCTGATGAACCTGTTCAAAGAAGTGGCTGACATTAAGACTGCCGACCAGCTGAATCTGCCTACCCCGGAAGTGGAATACCACAACATCGTGGCGCAGCCTACCGAACATCAGCAGGAAATGGTCAAAGCTCTTTCGGAGCGTGCATCGCTGGTACACAGCGGAACTGTTGACCCGTCCCAGGATAACATGCTCAAGATTACCTCGGATGGCCGCAAGCTGGGGCTGGACCAGAGGATCGTCAACCAGATGCTGCCGGACGAACCTGGCACAAAGGTCAATCAGTGTGTGGACAACATCATGCAGATCTGGCGGGACGGCAAAGCTGACAAGCTGACCCAGCTGGTGTTCTGCGACATTTCTACACCACAGGCCAAAGCTCCTGCAAGCAAGGCGGCGAAAACGCTGGATAATCCACTGCTTCACGCATTGGAAGACGCTGTGCCTCTGCCGGAACAGGAACCGACCTTTACGGTATATGACGATATTCGTCAGAAACTCATTGCTCAGGGGATGCCTGCCGACCAGATCGCTTTTATCCATGAAGCCAATACCGAAGTGCGGAAAAAGGAGCTGTTCTCTAAAGTCCGTACCGGTCAGGTTCGTGTCCTTTTGGGCAGCACCGCCAAGATGGGCGCAGGCACCAATGTGCAGGACCGTCTGGTGGCACTTCATGACCTGGACTGTCCGTGGAGACCGGGAGACCTTGCCCAGCGCAAGGGCCGTATCGAGCGCCAGGGTAACCAGAATCCTCTTGTCCATGTGTACCGCTATGTGACCGAAGGAACCTTTGACGCATACCTCTGGCAGACGGTGGAGAATAAGCAAAAATTCATTAGTCAGATCATGACTTCTAAATCGCCGGTACGCTCCTGCGATGATGTGGATGAAACCGCCCTCAGTTTTGCAGAGATCAAGGCTTTGTGTGCCGGAGACCCACGTATCAAAGAGCGTATGGATTTGGATGTGGAGGTATCCCGCCTGAAGCTGATGAAAGCCGACCACCAGAGCAAGCAATATCGTCTGGAGGACCAGCTGCTCAAATACTTCCCGGAGGAGATTGAAAAGCACAAGGGCTTTATCAAGGGCTTTGAATCCGATCTGGAGGTTTTGGCAGCGCACCCGCACCCGGAGGACGGTTTTGCTGGTATGGAAATCCGTGGCGATCTGCTGACCGATAAGGAGAACGCCGGCGCAGCCCTTTTGGATGCCTGCAAGGAGGTTAAAACCTCCGATCCGGTGCAGATCGGCAACTACCGGGGGTATGCCATGTCCGTGGAATTTTCCGCTTGGAAACAGGAGTATACGCTCCTGCTGAAAGGACAGATGACCCACCGGGCAACCCTTGGTACAGACCCTCGCGGAAATCTTACCCGTATCGACAATGCCCTTGCTCAGATGCCCCAGCGTCTGGAGTCGGCAAAGGCACAGCTGGATAACCTCTGTCAGCAGCAAGCTGCGGCAAAGGAGGAAGTCGGAAAGCCATTCCTTTATGAAGAAGAACTGAGATGCAAAAACGCCCGTCTGGTGGAGCTGGATACCCTGCTCAACATCGACGGAAAGGGACAGGCACACACCGAGTCTGTTGTTGCCAAAAGTACACGGCCTTCGGTGCTGGATAACCTAAAACGCCCGGTGCAACCCCGCAGTACAGACAAGAAACCAAAACAGCATGAGGAGGTGCGATAACATGAATACTAACGATCTGAATACAGCCCTTTATGAAAAGATGGCTGCCGAACAGGACAAGTTCCGGGACTGGCTGAAAAGACAGCCCCCGGAAGAAATCCTGCACCACACCTATGAGTACACGGTTCGTGAGGACATTGTGATGGCGATGGAGGAACTGGAGCTGACTGATGCCCAGGCTCAGGCACTTTTGGAATCTCCCTCTCCGCTGGCGGATGTGTACCGTTACTTTGAAAAGCTGGAGACCGGTCACATGGATGTGATCCGGGACAGCATTGAGAACCGTGCCGATGATGTGTGCAGAGCCAAAGAGGAACTGCGAACAACACCGGTCTATCCCCATTCTGCCGCCTATGCGAGAGAACATGGGGAGCTGGAGCAGTACCGGGCTTCCAACAATGCAAATCTCCAATGCAAGGAGTCCATTGAAGCGGCGGTGCGGGAACACTTCGACGGAATGTATCTCAGCCACGATGCGGCAAATGGTGTGATCGAGATCTATGGCATGGAGCGTGTGTCCATGGTTCTGTCTAACACGGTCCAGCTTCAGGACTGGGATGGGCGCTACTCCCGACGCAACAAAGAATGGGCTAAGACCATTCCCAACGATAATCCCGAAACTGTCCGTTGTGGTTATGCCTTAAACAGCCACCCTGCTGTGCTGGATGGCTTTATTGATCTGGTGCGTGTAGAACAGCAGCGCAGCCGTACTCAGGGAGAAAAACTGCAACCGTCCCGCCCCTCAGTACGGGATAAGCTCAAACAGGAGCTGCCTGCCCATAAGCCTGCCGCCCCGAAGAAACGGGAGCCGGAGCGATAACTATGGCAAAGCGTAAGCGGGATATGCAATTAAACTTTAGAGTTTCAGCGGAGGAGCTTGCTGTGATTGAGCAAAAAATGTCTCAGTTTGGAACCTCCAACCGTGAAGCCTATCTAAGAAAAATGGCGCTGGATGGGTATGTAGTCAAGCTGGAGCTGCCGGAGTTGAAGGAGCTTGTTTCCCTGATGCGCCGAAGCAGCAACAACTTAAACCAGCTGACCCGTAAAGTGCATGAGACTGGACGGGTTTATGATGCTGACTTGGAGGATATATCCCAGCGGCAGGAACAGTTATGGGAGGGCGTAGAGGAAATTCTTACCCAGCTTTCCAAACTTTTATAACAGGGATAGATACTCCATTTGCGGAGGGAGGAACGGCATTACTTCGCTGCTCCTCTCTCCGCTTTTTCTTTTTATCGGTATCCTTGTCTTTTGCCTGCCCATGCCGGATAATATGATTAGAAAAGATACCAAGAACGCTGCAAGGAGGAAATAACATGAAGATTTTGAAAGGGCTTTTGATGATTATAACTGCACCGGTCATTTTGGTGCTGACGCTTTTTGTCTGGCTCTGCACGGGGCTGATCTACATATCCGGTCTGGTGCTTGGTCTGCTCAGCACTGTAATTGCTCTGCTTGGCGTGGCTGTGCTTATTACCTATTCCCCGCAGAATGGTGTGATTTTGCTGGTTATGGCATTTTTGATTAGCCCGATGGGGCTGCCACTGGCTGCAATCTGGCTACTGGGCAAGGTGCAGAGTTTGAAATTTGCAATTCAGGAGTTGGTTTATGGATAAAAATACGCAAAACCATAAAAATGCCAGACACCGTCTGTTAAATTTGGGAAAAGGAATTTTATATCCACGACTTTACTTTTGAACTAATATTGAATATAATATTAGTACGAAAGGAAGTGACATGATGGGACAATTTGAACAGCTGGATCAGATGCTAACAGCACAAGAAGGAATGCTGCGAACATCGCAGGTCGTATCTTCTGGAATTTCAAAGCCGGTATTTTATGATTATGTGCGTTCACGAGATTTGGATAGAGTCGCACATGGGATTTATCTGTCCAAAGATTCCTGGGTGGATGCCATGTATCTGCTTCATTTGCGATTTGAACAAGCAGTATTTTCACATGAAACAGCTTTATTTTTTCACGATCTGACAGACCGTGAACCAATAGAATATACAGTTACGGTCAAAACTGGATGCAATCCAAGCAAAATGAAAGCAGAAGGCATTCAAGTTTTTACGATTAAAGCAGACTTACATGATGTAGGACTTACAACAGCGAAAACTCCGTTCGGGCATACTGTGCCGGTTTATGATATGGAGCGAACGATCTGTGATTTGCTCAGAAGCCGTAGCAGAATTGAAATTCAGACCTTTCAGGGAGCACTGAAAGCGTATGCCCGTAGAAAAGATAAGAACCTGCGAGCTTTAATGCAATATGCTGGGATGTTCAAGGTGGAAAAAATTTTACGACAGTATTTGGAGGTACTTTTATGATAAAAACAGCAAGGCAGCTTAAAGATTTAATACGAAACCTTTCCAGAGAAAAATCCGCAGATGCTCAGATTTTAATGAGGAACTACATGATGGAGCGTTTTTTGGAGCGTATTTCTCTTTCTGAGTATCGTGATAAGTTTATCTTAAAGGGTGGTATGTTGGTAGCGGCTATGGTTGGATTGGATGCCCGCTCTACGATGGATTTGGATGCAACCATAAAAGGAGCTAATGTTAATGTGGAGGATATTGAGAATCTAATTTCATCAATCGTAACTGTTCCGATTGATGATGGTGTTAAATTTCAGCTGAAAAGTATTTCGGAGATTATGGATGAAGCAGAGTATCCGGGGATTCGTGTCAGCATGAGTACAACATTCGATGGTGTAGTGACCCCTTTGAAAATTGATATTTCTACGGGAGATGCAATCACTCCAAGAGAGGTTCGGTATTCATTCAAACTTATGCTGGAAGATCGCTCCATTGATATTTGGGCTTATAATTTAGAAACTGTGCTGGCAGAAAAACTGGAAACCATTATTACTAGAACCACAACCAATACCCGCATGAGAGATTTCTACGATATTTACATTTTAGAACAGCTGCATGGAACCACGCTGAACCCGAAAATTTTACATGATGCGCTTCTGGCAACTGCTCATAAACGGGGATCGGAGAAGTATCTTAACCAGGCTGAAGAAGTTTTTGACGAAGTGGAAAATGATTCGGTTATGCAAAAACTTTGGGAGGCATACCGTAAAAAGTTTTCTTATGCTTCTGATTTGGAATGGGATGTGATTATGAAAGCAATTCGCAGGTTATATGTTCTTTGCGAGAAGGGCATCAGCTTATGAAAAAGCATGGACACTATTGTAAAGTTTGTGGTGAATACAAAGCCAACGAAAAATTTTCAGGCAAAGGTCATGCATCCCACATTTGTAAATCCTGTGCTTCGCTACCAGCAGAAAAGCAGGCTGAACTGATGACACTGAATCGTCTTTTGAATCTTCCATGGAGGCTATCGAAAGAGCAGTTGTCCTGGCTGAAAAATCGACTAAAGGATAGGCGGCCTGATGTCCGTGCATTGGCGCAAGAGCAATATGAAATGAGATTTCCACCAAGACACTTAGAAGATGATGAGTTCAATTTTTTCGATGAAGAAAGTTTTATAGAATAGTGAAAGCGGTCTGCTATGGCAGGCCGTTTTCTTTTCGGGAAGGAGGTCTGACCTATGGCAACCACAAGAATCATGCCGCTTCATGTCGGCAAGGGCCGCACAGAAAGTCGGGCGATCAGTGACATCATCGACTATGTGGCCAATCCCAAAAAAACAGATAATGGCAGGCTCATTACCGGCTATGCGTGTGACAGCAGGACTGCGGATGCAGAGTTCCTTCTGGCAAAGCGGCAGTACCTTGCCGCGACCGGACGAGTGCGAGGTGCGGATGATGTGATCGCCTATCATGTGCGCCAGTCGTTCCGCCCCGGTGAGATCACACCGGAGGAAGCCAATCGGCTGGGTGTGGAATTTGCCAAGCGATTCACCAAGGGCAATCATGCCTTTGTGGTCTGCACCCACATAGACAAGTCGCACATTCACAATCACATTATCTGGTCATCGGTCAGCTTAGAATATGACCGGAAATTCCGAAACTTTTGGGGCAGCACCAAGGCAGTCCGACAGTTAAGTGACACCATCTGCGTCGAAAACGGACTGTCCATTGTGGAGAATCCGAAACCTCACGGAAAGAGCTATAACAAGTGGCTGGGCGATCAGGCAAAGCCCTCTCACCGAGAGCTGCTGCGTGTAGCGATTGACAACGCATTATCACAAAGTCCTGCTAATTTTGAGGAACTGCTGAAGCTGCTAAAAGAGTCCGGCTGTGAAGTATCAAAGCGCGGAAAATCGTATCGTTTGAAACTCCCCGGCTGTGAGAAAGCCGCCCGAATGGACAGCCTGGGCGAAGGATATGGATTAGATGATTTGCAGGCGGTTCTCTCCGGGAAGAAAGCGCATACCCCACGAAAGAAAATAGTTACACAGGCAGAGACGCAGAAGGTCAATCTGCTGGTGGACATTCAGGCAAAATTGCAGGCTGGAAAAGGTGCTGGCTATGCTCGATGGGCCAAGGTGTTCAACCTCAAGCAGATGGCGCAGACCATGAATTACTTGTCAGAGAATAACCTGCTGGAGTATGCGGTTTTGGAAGAAAAGGCTGCGGCTGCCACGGCACATCACAATGAGCTTTCGGCGCAGATCAAAGCGGCTGAAAAGCGCATGGCAGAGATTGCTGTTCTGCGTACTCACATTGTAAATTATGCCAAGACCCGTGAGGTCTATGTGGCATACCGCAAGGCAGGCTACTCTAAGAAATTCCGGGAGGAACATGAGGAAGAAATTCTGCTCCACCAGGCTGCTAAGAATGCCTTTGATGAGATGGGCGTCAAGAAGCTGCCCAAGGTCAAAGAGTTGCAGACAGAGTATGCGAAATTGCTGGAAGAAAAGAAAAAGACCTATGCCGAGTACCGGCGTTCCCGTGAGGAAATGCGGGAGCTTTTAACTGCAAAGGCCAATGTGGATCGGGTGCTGAAAATGGAGGTAGAACAGGATGTTGAAAAAGAAAAAGACCACGGCCAGCGATAAGCTGGTCCTGGTCAAAAGCGTTCGCAGAACGCGCAGCCACAGAATGAAATTCTGTGTTCAAAGGGGCTTGGGGGCACTGCCCTCAACAAGCAGTTTGTGGCGAAATGGATAGCCACAAGCATTGCTTGCCACAATATGCTGCGCATAAAATAAAAAACTAACGACGGGACATTTACTGCCTCCTATCGTTAGTTTTCTGTGTTTAAGCGACTTATAAAACCAATCAGCATAATCAGATCGTCATCTGACATCTTTCTCATTCCGTCTAAAGCCTTCTTGATAAGCTGAGGGTTATTTTCCTGTGCATCAAAAAATTGAAGCGGCGTGATTTCAAAATACTCACAGATGTTGAGAAACTGCTTCATAGACGGCATAGAACGCCCAGAAGAAATCGCCTGAATATAGCTTCTGTTCTGCCCTAACTCCATGCTCATCTGATATTCTGAAACGCCTTTTTTCAATCGTAATTCTGTGATTCGATTGCGGATAAATTCTTCGTCCATACGCTCACCTCTCTGCTCTTTTAGCATAGCAGAAAGCAATTCTTGATACTTCGTATGTGTTGTGTTATAATTTTGTAATATGACCTTTATACGCATTATTATTTGCGTTATTTTTGCTTTATATGCGTAATCACGGCAGTTATCAAGGGTGATTTATATGAATCAGTATGCCTGCGCCATTACCGGCCACAGACCAACAAGATTTTGCTTTGGATATAATGAGGAAGATCCCCTATGCCAAAAACTAAAAGAATGTCTCCTGGAGCAGTTTCGGATACTCCATGACGAGAAATTTGTCCGTACTTTTTTTGTCGGCGGTGCTCTTGGTGTGGATATGTGGGCTGGAGAACAGCTGCTGACATTGAGAGCACAAACGGGATACGAGGATATTAAAATTATCGTTGTAGTTCCCTTTATCGGCTATGACTCTAAATGGCCGGATCAGAGTAAACATAGATTGAAAAAGCTGATCCAAAACGCAAACGATTCTATTGTTATTTCACATTCTGCGGATGTTTCCAGTTATAAAAAAAAGGAATTACTATATGGTCGATCATGCAGAGTACATCATCGGTGTGTTTGATAATCAGAAAAAGCTGCGCTCAGGTACAGCACAGACAGTCAACTATGCCTTGCATCAGGGAAAAGTAATCACTCTGATCCATCCAGACACTATGGAGATAACAGCCCCTGCGCCTTAACAAATTCACAAAAATTTTTCATTAGCATTTCCAACAAAATATTTTCATTGAAGGGGTGCTGTGATATAATAAGATATAAAACTACGCTCAGAACAAATGGTGCCGCTATGAACAAATATATTGGACAGCAATTTGCTGCTTTAAGATACGAAAAAAATATTTTGGTTGTTGAAGAAACTACATCTGCTGGTGGATGCGGCTCCTTCAACGCGGCTTCTTCATGCCCTGCGTCAGCCTGTCTTTATGACAGTGCGGCGTGGGGCTTTTTTATTGTTTGAAAAGAGTATGAAAAGAGAAATACCAGCAGGTATTTGCGTGAGGAGGAAGTAGAATGAACAGCGAACAGATCACAGCATTTTTACAAGAGCATTGGTACATTGCCTCGGTGCTCATCGGGGCCGTGATTTTGTTTGGAGCGATCCGCAACTGGAACTGGCTCTGCGACCCCACTGGTACGCGGGATGCCCATCGACACAGCAGAGGATACCGGCGTGTGGTTTTCTTTCTGCTGGGTGTCCTCTTGATTGTGGTGAGTATCTGGGGATTTGTGCTGAAATTGAAATAGGAGGAGAAAGACTATGATGACTGAGAAATATCCCACCTGGCTCATCGGCCATGTGAAAGAATGGGCGGAGAAGCGTTTGCCCACCGTGATACTTTGTTCCACCACCGGCAATGAACTGCTGGAGGTTTGGTATTACGGAGATCTGCTCACGGTGAAAGGAGAACCCCAATCCTATATCATAGATAGCGACGAGGCCCCCGGACTGGTGACAGCCCGTGACCCGGAGAGCGGCGAGGAGTTCGTCATCTTTGACGGTGGACGGCATGGCTACGACAATATGTTCTGCGATGAACATGATCCATCCGAGCTGGAGCACCGCCCCCTCAAGCGGTATGAGATCCCCGCCTCCAAGTTGGTGCTGGAGCTGGGGTACAGCATTGACTATGAGGACGAAAAAGAGAACTTTGAACCGGATGAGGCGGATACCGTGGAACTGATCAACGGTGAACGGATGCCGTGGGAGCAGGCCAAGCGGGACGGCATCGACTATATCGCCCTTTACTATGTGAACGAGAAAGGAAAACCAGTCCAGATCCTGGACGCAGAGCTGGCCTGAGTATACCGCAGCCAGATGACGGGATAAAGGAGGGCGACAGCGTGATCGGGACAGATGAAAACCGGGCGGTGCTCCATGTGGAGGTCATCTTCTGGAGCGGCAAACGAAAAATACCACCCAGCCTGGTCAGCGGAAAGTATTGTCCCCATTTTGTGGTCACAGGAACTACAGAATATTTGGGTGTATGCTTTCTGGACGGAACCGAGTGTACATTTGATACACCAGCTTTGGGAAATGCCCAACCCCTATATCCAGATACCATTGACTATGCCCCGCTGGAAAACAATGCGGAATTTTTGATCTATGAGGGAGCCAATGCCGTTGGCAAGGGCCGGGTGCTGGGCCGAACCGTTCCCTATAAAGTGAAACAACAACGAAAGTAGGTGCCTTATGTACCAAATTGCATATATTGGCCGCTGGGAGACCCTCCCGGAAACGGCTGCCGCCATTTGTGACTATGACACTTCCAAGCTGGAGGTACTGCTCCAGGGCGGTCTGGATTTAGATGACCCCATTCAGCTCAGCGAGTATATCAAACTCACACCACTGGAGATCGCGGTTTTTAGGAATGATGTGCCCATGATTCACTTCCTACTGGGGCATGGAGCTGATCCCGGTCTGGCAGAGGAACAGCCCCTGCTGCTTACCGCTGCCCGCTGTTGTGGGCCGGAGGTGGTGGCGCTCTTTGCTGGACAGGCTGCAAAACTCAGCCTGAAGCAGAAAGAGCGGGCCTTTCAGGAAGTACGCTGGGGCAAGCGCCCGGAGAATATCCCGGTGCTGGAGCAGGCTGGGATCACAGTGGATAAGTTTGGCGGCGAGGCATTCCGGGCCGCTGTGTCCGAGGGCAATGCCAAACTTGCCCGACTGCTTCTGGAAAAAGGGGCAGACATCAATTACCACAAGCCGGACATGGTGTTCCCTTACGCCTCCACCCCTGTCACCGAGGCCGCCCGCTCCAACAATTTCTCCATGGTGCGCTGGCTGGTGGAACAGGGAGCGAATATCACCCTTGTTAACAAATACGGCGACCGGCCTTACAGTGTGGCAGTTCAAAACAAGAATCAAGAGATGGCCGACTACCTGAAGGCGCTGGAGCCGGAGGACTGGCACAACGAACAAGAAAAGGTCCGGCAGCTTATGCCCTACAAGCTGCCTGCCAAGCTGGTGGAATACTTGAAAACCGGCCCCCTGCGTTTGGAATTCCCGGAGCAGGAATGGGTGAAATGGGCGGAGCTGTACGCCTACATGGATGTGCAGGAGATGACCTGGAAACGGAAGAAGCTGCTCTCCCTCATGGCGGCCATGGACAATTACAGCGACTACCTGCTGCTGTGGAGCCCCAGGGACAAAAAGCTGTGGTATCTGGACATCGAGCATGAGGAATTCCACTCTCTGGCCAAATGGGATGACTTCATCGCAGATCCCGGCCGGTATCTGAACGGGATGATTGAGGGCGAGTTTGAGGAATAAGGAGAATGATCTATGTTTGAAGAATTTTATGAGATGTACGAGTCCGAGGAGCAGGAAGTGGTCGCTTTGATCAATCGCTGCATCGGGGGCGGATATAACAACAGGGGCAACTTTTGGCAAATGACTGTTGTGACGCTGGGCATGGTGTTCTGTGACACCGGCAAGGTCACCACCAAAGAGGAGCGGCTGGAGTGGCCAGTCACCGACGAGGAGCGCAACAGTGAAAAGGGCTGGGGACGCTTTCAAAACGAGCAGATCTGCCGCCTGAAAATCCGCCGGATGAAAGAAGAATGGGCAAAGGATCTGGTGGCGTGGCCCTGGTGTATCTCCGAGGTGGTCAAGACCCATGAGGACTGCCCGGAACTTCAGGCCGTTCTGGACGAGTGCCACAAGCCGGTGGTGATCCAGGACCAGGTGCTGGGAAAGCTCGAGCTGGACAAGGACCATGATGCCTTTGAGGGTGAGATCCAGTGGCGCGGAAAGGATGTGCTTCTTTCCCTTGAGGTCAATGCGGAGAGCAAGCCCTCCTGGACCCGCGCCCGCAGTGCCGCCAAGAAGTTGCTGGCCGACTGTGAAACTTGGGACAAGGCCATGCGAGAGCTTGCGGCCAAGAACCTGACCGAGCTGGCCAACAACTGGCTCTCCCAGGATGAGGAACCCCCCCGCAATCCGGAAACCGACCCCATCACAGAGGAAGAATTGGCCCGACGGATCAGCCTGACGAGCCTGTCCGTCACCTCCGGTGGCAGCTTCACCGCCTGGTTTGACTGCGACGAGATGTTCACCGACCATGCGGTGACGATCTACGGCTCCTTGAAAAAGGGCCTCAAAACTGCCAACATTGAGGGATAGGAGTTGTCTATGGAAAAAGCGACTGCTGTTAATACCTGCTTAGGTGTTTTGAAGGGACGGGACTGCATCTATCTGGATCAGGTGAAACAGGATGCTCTGAACAATCTGACCTTTACGGGGGACATCAATGGCCATCTAATCTCCCAGTGCAGGGACGAAAAAGACTGGTTTCCCTATACACTCACCTTCCGGCAGGTGCTGGCCTATTTTACCTGTGAATTGGACACCTATGAAAATATGGCTGGGACGGAGTATCTGGATGGCAGTTCCTTCGATTTAATTGAGGACAGCACCTGGCTGAAGTCTCTGCCAGTGCGGGAGGACTTTGACAAAGGCATCTATCGGCACTACCGGCTGTTTACATACGATGATGTTTACAACATCATTGCGGTTTCCTATGAGTTTGCAGCAGAGTTGTAAATGCCTGAAACATGGAAGACCATTGGAGGGATCTATCAAGGAAGGAGGTATGGCGATGAAACAGAATAAGCATCAGTTGGAGCATCTGCCCACACTTCTGGTTCAGCAGATCCGCCTGCAATGGTATAAAGACTGCCGGGGCGGAAATGCGGCCGCACAGCGGAACCAGTATCCCAGAGCCATGCGTCTGCCGAAAGACTTCTTCTCCTATTATCCTTTTGGTCTGCCTACTCACTTTGCATCTATCATACAGAGGCCCGATGGATTTCAGATCGATAGGGACTGTCGTAGGCTGATGGAATGGAAGCCGAATGGCACAATGCGGCTTCACCCTTTCGAACTGATTCAGCAGGAGCCCGGAATCCATGTGCGTTACCGCAATGATTGGCACATCGGGGCGATACCGGAGCGATATACCTACGATAAGACCGGGCAGAAACAGCCTCTCAATGAGCTGGCACTGGATTTGATTCCTGGTGATTATGGTCGAGCTGTCTGCAATGGGCGGTTCCGAGACTGGGACACTGGGGTCTGGTATTATGTACTGGATATTTTGAATGTGATGCCGCTTGCAGAACCCACCGACGCATTGACCAGTTTTACGGACAGAGAACCGAATAAGATATATACCCAGATCGATCGGCTGTGGTGACGAAAAACAGGAGGATACTACCATGATCAAAGAACGCATCCCTATCTCTGGCGATCTGGGCAGCAAGGTTAAGCAGCTGATGGAGTACGCCGGGTGGTACGAAGGCCGCAGTGTGGACATCTCCATTGCGGAGCAGTATTACGCCGATCATGGCGTCCCGATGATGAAGACCACCCAGCGGTTTTATCGCAAATATTTCGGCCTGTGCTGCGAGTGGTACTTGGCACAGAAAAAGCTGAAATGGGCAGCTGACTTTGAGTTTGCTTTATTCCCTTACCTGGTCAATGGGATCAAAAACCATTTGGAGGACGCCTATTTCCGGGATATGTCCGGCTGTGAACTGGCAGAGATCGAACAGGCTGCCGGTGAAAAATGCCAGCCTATCGGTCATATTGGCTACTACTACCCGGCGGAGGTCTGGATCTCCGAGTACGGGAAATTGTATGCGAAATATGAGTACCAGGATGAGATTGAGTGCTTTCCGGATGTGTTTGCCCTGATCGAACGGGAACTGCGGCAGTGCAAATTTGATTCCGCTGCCATGAAAACGGTTGAGGCACTGGACGGAAAACTATGAAACAGGACTTTACGATTTGGCGCAATCAAATATTGCAGAATCCCCAGAACATTTCACCGCTGAAATTTGGTATGTCACAGGATGAGGTCATAGAAATCTTCGGTAAGCCCGATGCTGTTTCCACCATGAGAAGTGATGGGAAGCCTTTGATCCTCAAATATCATGAAATTGAACTGCATTTCGATAGCAAGGCCCCTCATGGGCTCTACTTAATTTACAGCGACGATGAGATCGAGTTGAGCATGACTGCCGAGCACGAAGAAAGGAGCAATCCCTATGAAAACATTTGACCCCAATTACAAACTGCTGGACGAGATGTATCAGGACAATTACTATCCCACTTTTCTGGTGGACAAGGTAAAAGACGAGCTTCAGAAGGTCATTGACCTGTTGGAGAGCGGCGAAACCGACACCGAAGTGGTGCAGGAAACGCTGGACGAGGCGGTCTGCGGCATCAATGATCTCCAGGAGGAGTTTGACGAGAACGACAGCGAGATCGAAACGGTGGCGCGGGAATGTATTGCGGCAACCGTGGCCTACATTCTGGAGTGGTTTGGCATCCCCATTGACACCGAGGAGGCCATCCGGGAACGGGACTGGTGAACCCTATGGCAGAAAAAGAACTGGCCCTTTGTGATGAGTGCGGAAGCCTGTTTTTCAAAGGCTCCTCACAGATGATGGGGCTGTGCCAGAATGTGCCCATGTTCTCTATGGCTACCCGAATTGTGACCATCATTTTCAGGATGGCCGGTGTGTGAACTGCTATTGGGACGGCTCAAAGAGTGTGTACATCAAGAAACAGAATCAACAGGAGGAAACTGATATGCCTACAACTGAATGGCTGAACAAATACGAAGCAATCAAGGATAAATTGACCTGTAAAGATGACTTGGAGGCCCATTTCACAGAGAAAGTGATTGGGAACATGGCGGTGGATGTGCTGGACATCGGCACCGTCCATTTCCCCACCGGGCAGATTTTCGCCTGTGATCCGCTGGTGGAACTGGAGGACACTCTGCCGTTCCTTCAAACGATCCCCGCCGGAACTTATCCCGTAAAAATCTGCGTGGTGCCCAGCGAACAATACGGCGACCGCTATGCCTGCGTCAAGGTGGAGGTTTCTCAGGAAAAGCCTGTCCGCTATGAGCTGGGCATGGTGGGCAACGAGGATCTGGACGAGGAACTGGGAGAGGACGAGTATTTTGGCTTTGGCGTAGACGCCGGGATGGGCTGTGTCGCGGACATCCAGACCCAGGCGGCCTTCAAGGCATACTGGGCCAAGCGTTTAGAAGAAGACCCGGACATCGACCCCTACAACGACCTGTTCTGCGATCTTCTGGAAGAAAACGCCAAAGCCTACCCCAAATATCAGGGGGACTGCGGCGACTGGCTCAACTGGACAGTGCCGGGCACGGACTGCAACCTGCCCATCTTTGCCTCCGGCTGGGGGGATGGTTACTATCCTGTCTACTTCGGGTATGACGCCAAGGGCAAAATCTGCGCCGTGTATGTGCGGTTCATTGACATTGAAGCCAGTTATCGAGAGCAGGATTAAAAATGTGACAGAACAAAGGAGAACACTATGAAAGACCTTTGCCAATACGGAAACCGGCCGGAGGACGAATGGGAAATCTTGCCCTGGATACCTGACCCGCGTCCGCCCTTCAAAATCTGGGTGAAGCCGGAGCAGATTGCGCCATTCTTTCTCATTCCCCACCACCCCTATGCGCTCTCCCTTCTGCTGAAAATCAACAATGGATTCCGGACGGAAGTATTCCGTCGGCTGGGACTGACTGGAAGCAGCGGAGACTGGGAGCGGCTGGTCCGGGGCGTGATCCAGGAGTTCGAGGAAAATAACAGCGGCGTGGATCTGTTTCACTTCGACTCTGACGAGGATGTGTTCTGCGTGTACTCCCAATACATCGACGATTTGATGCTGCTGTCCAAAATGATCCGGGCGGCCTGTGACAATGAAAAAACGATGGGGATGTATCTGAACATGAGCGAGGTTGCGAAAGCATGAAAGATTTGACCACTCAAACAGGGATTATAGTAAAATGCAGTAAAACGGCCATTGAATTTTTCCAAAATGCTCAATCAGTGGATTTCTTCTCTGCACTGGAAATTCCGAAGGAATTCCAAGACATAGCGGTTGAGTTTTATGATTTGATTATGGAAAACGATCATCTCGCGGCCTTGCTGGGCTGTCGCGGCAATTATGATATTGCAATACAGATAGATGAGGTAACCGGCACCATGACGGGGTGGCATTGGTTCAAATGAGGGAAATGGAATGATGGAGTACATCAAGCTTTTTTGGGAGGACGCACCGGAGGGAGAACCGTCGGTGATCCTCTATGAAGTGGATACAGAAAATGAGCGGCTGGCCCTCCACTCCATTGACATCTTTGCAGATGGCCGCACCCGCAATATCCCTGACCTTTACGACGGCGCCATCGAGATCACGCCGATCCCCACCGTGGAGGAATTGAACGCCCATGTCTGGGGTGAGGAGTTCCACGCCTGCGTCATAGAGCAGGCGGAATTTGAGGCCGCCTGGGAAAGCCACACCTATGATGGAGCGTTAAAGTAGCCAGGAGGAGACACTATGAACAAACCTATAAAAGCCAAAAATCTGCCGTTGTTCTCCATCATTGACCTGGACCAGCTGCGCCGGGAAAAACATCTGGAGGGCACAGAAGTGACAGACTTTTTCACGGCAAGGGATGGAAAAGTCTATCTTCTCATGGAACAGCCGTCCGAAACACAGGGTAAGGACTGGCTCAGCACTCCTTCCACCTATACCGCAGTGGAAATCCAGCTGGATTGGGCGGAACAGCGGGTGCTGGAAACGACGCTGTTTCCTCTTGGCCTCTTGAAGTTCCAGTTTCATTATTTGCGGCCCGCAGGTGATCACTTCCTCCTGCTGGGGGCAAGATGCGCCTATCGGGAAAACGGCCCCGACCAGAACGCCTGGATCGTCAGCCGGGACGGAGCTGTGCTGTCCCGTTTCTGCCTGGGGGATGGCATTCAAGACTGTGTGGTAAAAAAAGATGGCACCATCATTACCAGCTACTTTGACGAAGGTGTATTTGGTAATTACGGTTGGGATGAACCTTTGGGTGCTTGCGGCCTGATTGCATGGACATCGGAGGGAACTCCTCTCTGGAAGAATGAGAACTATTCCATCTATGACTGCTACGCCATCAGCCTGGACGAAGAAGAAAACCTGTGGTTTTATTATTACGATGAATTCCGGCTGGTGCGGACGAACTTCAAAGAGGACTTTGTATTTGAACTGCCAATCGAAGGAAGCGGAGCTTTTTCTGTTGCCCCGTCCGGCAATACCTTCCTGTTTCAAGGCGGATACCAGCAACGGGATAAATTCTACTTCCTTACCGCTCATGGTGATCACCTTGGGAAAAAACAGGAGGCTATTCCCACCTGTGACGGAAACAAGGTCGCTGTGGAGCAGTGCAGCCTGCTTCGCAGCCGGATGTTGTTCCTTGGAAAAGATGGTGTGCTCTATGGAGGTATTTGGGGGAGCGATGGCCAATGAAACAGTCTGATATTTATACCGAGGCTCTGACCTGTCTGCGCTCCATCCTTCTGGCAGACCATCCAGAGTTCCAAAACTGGATCGACTGGTTGGAGCGGGACATTCAGGACTGGAACCAGCGGCGGGAGGTTGCCCACCATCTTCGGGCATACGGAGGTATGGGCTCGTTCAACGACCTGCCCAGTATGCGTGGAAATCACGACTATATTTTCGACTTTCTCAAGTCCGTGTGCTATGCCTTCGGCCATCTTTATGGCAAACGGGAAGGCATTTCTCCGGAGGCATTGATGGAGGAGTGCCTGCACGATGTAGAGCAGGCAGCCTATCACCCCCATAAGGCACTGAACCAAGCCATTGCCCAGCACTTGATGCAGGGCGATTTACAGGAAAACCTGGATAGGCTGTAGGAGGACTTGTTATGAACAAAAGACTATTCCGCACCCAATTCAATCAAATGGAAAACATCGAGAAGCAGGTGCTGATGGAGAGCCTGGCTGCTCGTTATGATATGACCTTTCTCGGTCTACATACCTTTGACCGCTGGGGCCAGAACTGCACCACCGGCATCTTCAAGAAAGATGGTCGGGAGTTCGTCTTTGTCCCCGGCGATACCGTCACCCTGGGCTGGGAGCAGTTTGCCGAGGGACTGAATCAGGAGAGCCGGGAGGAATTGGAGTATCTGTTCCGAGAATGGGAAATGGAGCAGAACCCGGCGGAACTCATCGGAGAGAGCATGGCTCTCGTCCGGCAAGCGGCCATTGGCCCCATGCTGGTGGGCCGGGAGCTGGAGGAACTCTGCTGGGAGTCAGTCAAGATGGACGATCCCAGGCTGACCGCCCACCCTGACTGGCCGAAGGAGTTCCGTGACTTTGCCTGGAGTGACAGCAGCAGTCTTACCTTGCACCAGTCGGCCCGCATAGAACGGACGGAAGATGGATTTCAGACCTGGATCTATAACCGCACAGACTACGATGAACTTCTTACCGGGCTGGAAAAGCAGGGGCTTTCGCTGCCCACGGCGGACGAGTGGGCCTACCTGTGCGGCGGCGGATGTCGGACCCTGTTCCCATGGGGAGATGGGTTAGACTACTCCATGCGTCTACGCTGGTTTGAGGACATGGATGAGGATGAGAACCGGCCCTATGATATGGAGGAACCCAACTTCTTCGGCCTGTCCATCGCCTACGACCCCTATATGCGGGAAGTGGTGCAGGCTGATAGACTTACCACCTGCGGCGGTGACGGCGGGTGCAATATCTGCGGCGGGCTGGGCCCATTTCTCGGTTTCCTACCCTGTTCGCCCCACTGTAAGCCGGAAGTGCAGGAGGACAAGGAACTAAACGGAGATTATGACTTCTACCGGCCCATTATCCGGGTGGAGAACCATGATTGACAATAGAAGCTTGATACGAAATAAAGAAAGAGAGGTGCCGACATGGGAGCATGGGGCATAAAAGCATTAGAGCGTGACGAAGGGTTGGATGTACTGGACATCCTCAAAAATGAATATGTACCGGAGCATCCGGTAATGGATCTGGGCGAGATGATCGAACTGATGAAAGAGGAAGTCATGCTGGGATCTGACTTCTCACAAATCGACTTCCTCTTTGACAATACTGCGATGGCTCTGGCGGAGCTGTATTTCCAATGGAAGGATAACAGCAAACTGGGCTACGATCATGAAGAAGCTATATGGGATAAAGTCACCGGTTTCACAGCATCCAAAGAAGCCCTTGCTTTCCTGCTGCGGCAGCTCACCGACATCAAAAACGAGGTGCCGGACGAGGACGGCATCCGTGAGATTGTGGATCTTTGGAAGAACGAGGACAGCGGTGAGATCGCTCCTGCGTGGTTGGAACACTTGAATCAGCTCATTGATCGACTGGATTCAGAACAGGAGGCACGACAAATGTATATCAAAAAATACTGGGGCAACTTTATCGGAGGCTCGGACGACAGTCTGAACCTTGTGGCATTTTTAGAGGATCAGAAAAAGGAGGAGATCCCCCTCAGCGAGATTTTCGCCAAGATCGGTCTGGACAAGCAGAGCTGGGACTTCCGCCAAACCGTGGAGTATCTGGAGTTTACACACTCCGATGGCGTGGAGATGGACTTCCACTTCGCCATTGATGTGGTCACCGATCTGGCCGCTATCCTGCTGGAGTGCAGCGTCAGTGGCAGTGTAAACCTTCAGGATCTGGACGAGTACAACACCCCCGTCTGCCGTATCCGCATCACTGCTACGCCAGAGGAGCATGACGCAATGAACAAGTCCCTGGCGGATTTTGCCCAGAACCCGCTGGAATACGACATCAGCGAGATGATGGGTGAGGATGAGATCACAGATATGGCTTATCAGGTGGAGATGCTGCGGAAAGAGCTGTACGAAGCCTCCGGCCGTAATCGGAACTACCATGTAAAGGCGGAAGATGTAAAACATCTGCTCCCTGACTGGGAGGGTGCTGATGGCTGTATCGCCACCAACCGTATCACGGTGGAGGGCTACAAGGTCGGCTACTGTTACCGGGAGAAGCCGGACGGCGGCTGGGACAGTGGCTGGCGCTTCACTGCTGGTGATGAGAGCGAGGCGTACATGGACGATCCCAACAATGCCGGGATCTACAAGCTGAACACGATCTGCAACGACGATCCCGACATTATCCCGCTGCTGAACACCTCCGCTCCCTGCGCCTTTGAGCGGGATGAGAACGGTGTGTTCCAGCAGATCAAAGACTGGAAACCGGATGAGGACGAGGAGGACCCTGATATGGACATTTTGAAGCAGTGCCAGAAGTGGCATGAGGAGAGCAAACAACATAAAATTATTGATGCGCTGGAGGCCATCCCCGCCGAGGAGCGTACCCCTGAGATGGACAGTGAGTTAGCCCGTGCCTATAACAATCTGGCAGACCCACATAAGCCAACTTGCAAAGAAATGCTCAAAAAGGCCCTCGCTCTGCTAAAGCCCCATGAGGAATACTTCGAGGACGACTATTACTGGAACTTCCGCATGGGTTACTCTTACTTTTATCTGGATCAGGAGGGCCGGGCTCTGCGATATTTTGAAAAGGCATTGGAAGTCCGCCCTGGTGACGATGACACCAAAGAGTTTATCGAACGGTGCAAGAAGGGTATTTCTCTGCCGCAGTTCTGGGAGTGCTTCCGGGAGCGGACAGAGGACTGGTGGGAAACCTTTGCGGAAATGGAAGCAGAATTGCGCCAGATGATGGATGAGGACAAAGATCACACCCGCGGTGCCGAACTCGTGGCCCAAATGCAGGAAACCCTGAATCTGGTCTTTGATGAGATCTCTTTCGAGATGGGCTTCAACGGCAAAAAGCATGAGCTGATCCTCACCCCGGAGGGCGACAAGGTCAAGCTGTTTGAGCTGGTCTACTTCCAGAAGCACGCCCCCAAGGAGGTGCTGGAGCACTGGAACATCCTGGTGGGCCGTCAGCCCCTCCAGAACATCGGCCTGCGCACCGAGGACGGCTGGGATATCTCCGGGGAGGATGTGCAGATCTGGCTGGAGGAGCAGGGTGAAAACAGCTTCGCCATCTCCGCTTACTGCGAAAAGCTGCTGCCTATGCTCCGGGAGGAAGAAGGCCGGGCCTGGTGGATGCTCACCACCCTCACCGATCAGGTGCTGGGTGAGATCCCCCACATGAGATACATAGACAGCTTTGATGTGCTGGAGGAACCCAAGGCAGAGCCGTCCTTCCTCCTGTCCCAGCTGCCCGACAAACTGCGGGAGCAGGGCCTGGAGCTCTCCACCGACCCGGAAGCCTATCTGGAGAGCTACCTTGGTTACAAAATGGAACCCAAACAGGACCCGGACGCCGATTGGCGGCTGGATGTAATGGCCGGTTCCACCTGCTGTGTGCCGCTCATCAACGGCTATCTGAATGCCGACAATGATTTTATGGACGATCTCCATGCCGACGGCGCGGTGGCGGGCTTCTTCTGCTATCCCCTGGATACCCTGCGGGAGGAGGAAGGCAGTCAGAAAATTTTCGACTTCCGGGACAAACTGGAGGAAGTGCTCACCGGCGGGGATGGTTCGGAAGTGCTCACTCTCACCGGCGGGGCTACCGGCCTCTACTGTGGCTATGTGGACTTCATCGCCTGGGACATCCAAGAGGCGCTGAACATGGCGAAAGAGTTCTTTGAAGGCACGGACATCCCATGGGCCATCTTCCACACCTTCCGCCGTGAAGCCGGTTCTGTATCCCTAAAGCAACAAGATGATGGGACAGAAACTGAGAATCAGGATGACGAGTTGGACGAAACGCTGACGGGCATGGACTATATTCCTTACACCCAACAGAACGCCGAAGCATTCTTCGCTCAGCTGGAGCAGTGGAACGACGAAGACGAGTACACCCGCTGTATCCAGGCACTGAATGCCATCCCGGAGAACTGGAGGAACTACCGCACCGCCTATGCCCTGGCCCGTGCACTGGAGAACTACGCCATCATCGGGGACCATGACGAAGGTACTTTGAAATCCAAGGGAGACAAAGCCCTTCTGAGGGCCATTGAGGTGCTGGAGTCCGTCCGGGAGGAAGGCCAGGACAAGGCGGAGTGGAATATGCGGATGGCCTATGGCTATCAGTATCTCTACGGCCAGGAGGAAAAGGCCATTCCCTACGCCCAGCGGTGGGCAGAGTTGGACCCGGAGGATGAAAATGCTCCGGCGGTAATTCGGGAGTGTAAGGCGGAGATCCGGAAACGCCAGCGCAGCCGGAAGAAGAAGGCCAAATTCGTGCCCGGTGATACCCCATTTGAGGGCTTCGACCTCACCAACTTCTGGGATGATAATTGGTATGCACTGAAAGAATATGTCAGTGATCCGCCTTCCGATGAGCTGATTGCCAGCGTGGAGGAGGAACTGGGCTACAAGCTGCCCGCCGCCTACATTTGGCTGATGAAGCAGCACAACGGCGGCATTCCGGTGAACACCTGCTATCCCTGCGATGAGCCTACCTGTTGGTCAGATGATCATGTGGCCATCACCGGCATTTTCGGAATCGGACGGGAAAAGAGCTGCTCCCTCTGTGGAGAGCTGGGCAGCCAGTTTATGATCGATGAGTGGGAGTATCCTGCCATCGGTGTGGCCATCTGCGACTGTCCAAGCGCCGGACACGATATGATTTTCCTGGACTACCGGGCTTGCGGTCCCCAGGGAGAGCCTGCGGTAGTCCATGTGGATCAGGAAAATGACTATAAAATTACCCATCTGGCAGATAGCTTTGAGGAATTTATCCGCGGACTGGAGCATGAATCCCTCTATGATCCGGATGAAGATGCAGAGGGTCTTGAGGATGACGCCGACGAGGAGGAAACCGACCATAAGGGTTCCTTTGCCGGATCTGTGCTCCTCTCCAAAGCAGAGTGGGACAAGGAGCAGTTGATTCGAGATCTGCGGGAAGAATGGGGTATCGTAGATGAGGAGCCGGATGAGGGCGACGAAGATGTTGAGAACAGCGATGACGCTGTGGTAATGCGGGTCGGCAATATGATGCTGATCGTGACACTATTCCACGGTCACATCCCTGACAATGAAGCAGAGATCAACGCCGAAAACAACTATATGTGGCCAGAGGCCGTAGAAGTGGCCAAAGCGCACAAGGCCCATATCATGGTGGCTGTGTTGGGCGAGGAGGAAAAACTGCTGGAACGAGGTAAGCTGTTCACCAAGGCGATGGCAGTGTGCTGCAAGCAGAAATACGCCACCGGTGTCTACACCAGCGGCGTGGTATTTGAGCCTCGTTTCTATGAGGGCCTTGCCGATATGCTCAAAAAGGACGAACTGCCCATCTTCAACTGGGTTTGGTTCGGCCTGTACCGGAGCGAGGGGGGCCTAAACGGCTACACCTACGGCATGGATGTGTTTGGCAAGGAGGAAATGGAGGTGTTGAACACCGACGCTGAGCCGGAGGAACTACGGGACTTTTTGGCAAGCCTTGCCTCCTATGTGCTGGCGTGTGATGTGACGCTGCAAGACGGCGAGACCATCGGTTTTTCTGCGGACGATAAGCACACCATCACCCGCAGCCCCGGTGTCTCTCTGCCAGAGGAACAGATGACCCTGAAGATCGGTTACGAGCCTATAAAGGGAGATCCAGAGGATGACAGCTGCGACCACTCAGACAATGATGACACACAGGATGAGGAAGAATTCAGTAATCCCGAAGTCTACACAGAGGAGGAGATGGAGGCCGTCGAGGGTCACATTGAGCAGTATTTCGGTAAGGTCGAGAATGTGTTCCACGAGTTGGTCTCCCCGGACATCCATGTGGACATCTGCATCGTGCCGCCCACTGAGGAGCGGGACTATTATACCCTGGTCACCATGGGTATGGGTGCTCACCGGATGAATGTGCCGGAAGAACTGGCAGAATACAAGCTGGAGCGGGCGGAGCTGGCTATCGCGCTGCCTGCGGACTGGAAGTTGGTTCAGGAATCTATGCAGGATGAGCGGTGGTACTGGCCCATTCGCCTGCTGAAAACCCTGGCCCGCCTTCCCATTGCCAGCGATACCTGGCTGGGCTTCGGCCATACCATGGACAATGAGGAGGATTTTGCAAAGGACACAAAGCTGTGCGCCGCCATTCTGACTGGTCCCCAGGATACCGAAGATGGCAACGAAGTCTGCATCCTTCCGAGCGGCGAGGAGGTCAACTTCTATCAGGTGATCCCCCTCTACCGGGATGAATTGGAATATAAGCTGGCCCATGACGCAGACGCCCTGCTGGACAAAATGAACGGCATCAGCTTTGTGGTCAACCCCACCCGCCAGGATGCTATCACTCGTGGCACTCTTTCCAATGATGATTTTGACGGTGAGATGGACGACGCTTCCTATCACCTTGAGAGCATTGAGGAGAAGGAACTGCCTATTGACCCCATCAATGCTTATAACCACATGGCCATCTATCTGCGCTGGTGCATGGAGCATGACCTGATGGGTGAGGACTTCCTGAAAGAATACAGCGAAGTGGCCAAACAGGTCAAAGCCGACCCTGCCAGCGTAGACCTGAGGGCATTCATCCAAGATGAGCTGGACGGCTGCCTGTTCTCTGTGCTGTTCAATCAGCAAGGTCGCGCCTTTGCCGGCTATTACTACGGAGAGGGCGACAGTCCCTACTATCCCGCCGACATTGACGACAATGCCCTCCGCTTCTTCGGCCCGGAACGGTATCACTCCAATGAGTTCCAGCAGGAGGCATACCTGTTCATCCCCTTTGACGAGGACTACTATCAGGCTATGGCAGAGGTGATCGGGGAACGGTTTGAAAACTGGCAGGGACAGGACTTCGACGAGGATACGCTGGAGCCTTCCGAGGTTGCTCAGGCCATCATGGAGTATCTGGACTGCGAGTGTACCTATTTCCCATCCATGGCAGATGATGACCCCATCATGTCGGCATACAGCTACGCCCAGCGGCTGGGGGTACGGGAGGGCTTTGTTCCCGTGCTCATCAAGGCGGATGATGAAACGCTGTTGGAGTGTCTGGTGATGAACGCCGATCCGGAGCACAATGCGGACTTCTACGAATTTGACCTCAAAACAGTAGAGGAGTATCGAAAGAAGATGCTCTCCGCTCCCATCAAGGACGGAAAGGCGGTTCTGGAGGAATTGACCGGCCAGCGCAAGGAAGAAGCCGAGGACGATGACATGGACTGGGAGGAGGAAGTCCTGGGCGAGATGGAGGGCGGAGAACCCAACGACCGCTTCGCAAACTATTGGAACGATGATACCGGAATGACATATCCGCTCATTCTGGCTAAAATTCCGGTAAAGAACCCCTGGGAGATCTTCGCCTACCTGCCCTTTGGAAATTGGAATGAGTGCCCCGACACGCCGGACCTGATGGCAGTGGCGAAATACTGGTTCGAGCAGCATGGTGCCATCCCTGCCGCCATGAGCCACGATGAATTGGAGTTTGAACTTCCGACTCCGATCTCTAAGGAAAGAGCTATGGAAGTGGCTGTGGAGCAATATGGCTTCTGCCCAGATCTGGATCAGAATGAGGATGGAAGCATTGGCTCCTTGGCAGATGTCCTGTGGCAGTCCACTGTCTGGTATTTCTGGTGGGATTGATGGGAGGTGCGACCAATGACAGAATATCAGAAAACCTATATCGAACTAAAAAAACAGTTTGTTGCGACCAATGAAGGTCCAGACAATGTCCGCGCTCTATATACCTTCAAGGAAGAACTTGAGCAGAGTGAGGATCAGCAGGCCAAGGAAGTGCTGGTGGATGTATATGACCTGCTGGACTTTAAGAAGGACGCCTACGAACTGCTCTGCCAAATCGGAAATCGTTCCGATAAAAAGACCCTCAAGCGGCTGGGCACGCTGAAGGACTATGCGGAAAACTGGGGCAATCATTATGCTCTCCCCAAGCCCAAAACGCCGGAGGAAAAGCAGAAAGAGAAGGAACGGCAGGCCCAGCTGGGCCTGCCCGCCTTCCGGTATCACCCAAACCCTCTGGAAACTGGGGCTTTTGAGGAATCCGCAGACGGCGTTGTCTGCGACTGCTGTGGCAAGACGACCCATATTTTCTATACAGCCCCCTTTTACGCCGTGGAGGATATTGCATATCTGTGCCCAGAGTGCATCGCCAACGGCGAAGCAGCCCGGAAATATGACGGTAGTTTTCAAGATGATTTCTCTGTGGATGATGGTGTAGACGATCCGGAGAAGCTGGACGAGCTGATCCACCGCACCCCCGGCTACTCCGGCTGGCAGCAGGAATACTGGCGCGCCCACTGCGGCGACTACTGCGCCTACCTGGGCCATGTGGGTGCCAGGGAACTGCGGGCGCTGGGTGTGCTCGAGGAAGTGTTGGACGATCCCATGTGGGATGACGAACAGAAGAAAATGATTCAGGAATCCGTCAATGGCGGGCATCTGCAATGCTATCTGTTCCAGTGCCTCCACTGCGGAAAACACCTGGTCTGGATGGATTTTGATTGAGGTGGCAACATGGAGAAGAAGGATTTTCCCAAGGGAACCAAGCCCCGTGAGATCTTCGTCTATACCTGTGAGCGGATCGCGGAGCCTTTGAACCCGCTGGGCTACAAATACCGCAAGAGCAAAAATGACATCTACAAAAAAGACGGCATCTTTGTGTTCTCCTTTTACTTTTCCCCCTCCATCCGCTTTGGCTCCACCACTTTTACTGCCTTCTTCGATGTGAGTTCCCCGGTGATTGCCCAGTGGCGCAGTGAGCAGGAAGGGACGGAGGAAACCTATGATGGTATCGTGGGTACCTCCATCGCCCGGCTGACCCACCGGTATGATGACTTCCCCCGCTATGAGGTATCTACTCTGCTGGAGCGGGAACGCTCTATCCAGGAAATTTCCGGGCAGATCCAGGACTATGCACTACCATTCTTTGCCCGGTTTTCCAATCTGCCCAAGCTGCTGGACGATGTGGAACAGGAGGGGTTCTTCCCCCATCGGAAGGGGTTCGATGTCCCTAAGCGGAATCGGGAGTTCATCGAATGCTTCCGGGAGTATCTCCAAAAGCAGTAGGAATCAGCAGAAAGGAAACAACACCTATGTCAAACAGTAGAGTATCCACTTGGAGTGGAATCCGGAACAAATTGGAGAATGACTACCTGTGCCCGGCACTCCGGGGCCACATCCAGTATTTTGCCACCAGTTACAGCAAAAGCGCCGACCATGAGGGCCGGGCCGCCATTCGTGTGGACGGCGTGGAAGTGCTGCGGAGCAACTACTACACCTATTTTGAAAATGTGTGGACGAAATTTCATCACTTGCGCTCCACCACGCTGAAAGATCACGACTCCGCAAAAGAGGCCATCAATCAGGCTCATGCCTATGCGCTGGAGCAGGGCACCTTTGACCAAAAGGTGTTCTATGAGGCGTTTGGGATCTTTGACAACCAGAGCATCGAGAAAAGCCTTGTCAGCGAGAATCCTCTTGTCCGCATCTTTGCTCTCCTGGATCGAAGGCTGGGAAAGCGCCGCCTGCTGGCTTTGGAGGACTCCATGGAGCAGGAACTGGACTGGGTGCGGGCTTTCTATGTGATCCGGTTGCAGGCCGAAGGGCTGATGGAAGCGAATAACATTTAGGAGGAACCACCATGTCACAGATCGCGTCCTTTTATCTGATAAAAAATAACCAGCGGCAGGAGTTGTCCGACGGTGACTGCTCCGGCGCGGTCTATATGGCCATCTGGGACTGGTGTGAGAGCGAACTGGATCTGGATGTCCGTTTTCCTGCTCCCCAGACGGAAGACACCCTGGACTGCGCTCTGCTGGAGGGAGAGCTGGCGTCTCAACTGCTGGCAGCTCTGCGGGAGCAGGATCTCCCGGAGCTGGCCGCTGAAATTGCCCCGGACTGGGATCTGCCCACCGAGGCGGTGCAAAGCGGGCTTAATACGCTGCGCTCCCATCTGGAACTGGTGCAGGGCGATGCTGCTCTGCTGTATGAAATGACATGAGAACGGAGGGATACCATGCTGGCAAAGCGGTTTGAACACATTTTACATGATCTGGGCATGGCTGGGCTGGAACACCCTCTGTTCTACCATGCACCGGTGGGCATTCGTTTTAAGATCGGCGGGGAGGAACCAATCTATCTGGATAGGCGTGCGGCGAAGCTGAAAACCAACCCCGCTTATGTTCAGGGGGCGCTGGACCGAGCCGCCGCGATCTATCGGGCACTTCCGGCGGTGCCGGACCTTCTGCGGATCGACGGGTATCCCGATGAAGAACCCGCCGAGTCCCTGCTGACCGTTATCCGGCAGCGAGTGGGCCTCCCAGTTCCCGATGAACAACTTTCGGCCACAGAGCAGGATGAAGATGGGGATACCCATGCACAAGTGCAGTTTTACTGGAATCTCAGCAAGATCAGCTTTCAACCAGAGCTGCTTCTTCGGGAAATCATTCTGGGGGACATCGGCGGCTGGAACGGCTTTGTGTCCAGCGTCTATCTGGCTGGGCCGGGGCCGTTCCTCTACCATTTGTACGATGACCGTGGGCTGGATGTGCTGGGCGGCTCACAGAAGCTGCTATTGCCTCTCTATCATCAATTTCATGACTGGATTTTGGAATACGATCTGGAGAAGATTGACCAGATGTTCGCTCCAGCAAAAGAATGACTGCATAACAGAAAAGGAGACATTGCTATGGGACTTGATATTTACGCCGGGCCGCTGACCCGGTACTATTCTCACAACTGGAAAACTGTTGTTCAGCAGTGGGCGGAGGAAAACGGATACTCTTTCAACCGCATCACCCCGGACGGGGAACCTGCTGATAACGAGGAAGAAATGTCCCCGGCTGAGGTCCAGGCGGCGGTGGAGAACTGGCGGGATCAGATCTTGAGCGCCATTTCTCAGCCGGGCCAGCCCCCCTACGCTCCCTGGCTTGAAGATAATGAGAAACCTTATTACACCGACAAGCCGGATTGGGATGCCTTCGGCGCTATGCTGCTGGTGGCCGCCTGTCGTACATACGAGGAACCGGTGCCTTCCACCGTGGAGAAGGACTGGATCTTCGGGGAGCATCCTCTGGTCGCCCGCCTTGCATCAGATGAGGAGCGGGTGTGGTCCCTGTTTCGTGGGGCTACCTGGTGGCTCCCTCTTTCTGACAACTTTCTGTTCCAAGGGTCCTTGCCTACCGATGACACCGCCGCTATCGCCACCTTGGGCGGACTGCGGAAGGAGCTGGAAAAGCTGAACCAGCTGGCGTGGCAGGCCGATGAGGACACTATCCTTGGCTGGGCAGACACGGAGGGATACCCGGTAGACGGAACCGTAGACTCAGATGGACAGTACAGCAAGGCAGACATCCCGGAACACACCCAGTATGACACTCAATCCCTTGCCAAGTTTGCCTTCTCCATGTTCTGGCGGGCCATGCGGTTTGCCGAGGAGCAGCAGGTGCCTATCCTGCTTGACTATTAAAGAGAATTCGTCAGGGGGTGGAGACCGTGGAACAAAAACGGCCGGCAGATATAATTCAGGAACTTCTGGACTACCTGTGGAACGGCCTGGGCCTGGAGGAAAAGGGCTGGAAGCGTCTGAAAAAGGGCGACTTCAAAAAGAAAATGAAAAACGGGCTGACCTATCAGATCTGGTTTGACCGGAGCCGCTACAACTACATAGACTACGAAATCGGCCATGGGAATGTGGAGGTGGGCTTCAGCTGTATCATAAAGCAGGGAGATGACTACCTCTACTCTTTCAGAATTGAACCCACAACAGGCGGTTCATTCTTTCGGATGCTGACAGAGGACCTGCGGCTGAACACCGAGCTGCTGGACACCTTTCTGCCCCTGATCCAAGCCCACTACCTTGACTTTATCTCTCGCTTTGAGGTGGACCCAGCAGAGGCGCTCCAACCGGTCTGCGCCCCCTTTATCCAGCCGGAGGATTACAGCTGGTGCATTCATGTGCGGGAGCAGATGGTGGAACGGTACGGAACATCGGAGCAGCTGGCGGAGTACCGCCATCAGGCGGAATTGCGCGGAACGCCTGAACACAAGGCAAAGAACTGGATGGGTTCGATGTTGTTCCACCTCTCCCACGCCAATGATGTGGATCAAGCCTGGGTCTCAAGCCGCACCAGAGAGGAACTGGACCAGGTAGTGGAACCCTTTGTGCAGGCCAAGCGGCAGACAGGACAGTGGACACAGGAGGATGAGGCGGGCTATCAGCTCTACCGGCAGGAAACAGATCCGAAGAAGCGCACCTTTCGGGTATGGTATCTCATCGCCAACCCCCGCGGCCTGCCGAAAGAGTTTGTCCAGAAAGAGCTGGAGTTTCGGTGGAAACTGTTCCCAGAAAAGAAGGAGGAAACCAAATGAGCAATAAAGCTTTCCAGCAAAATCTGGACGACAAAAAAGGCCTCCAGCCCGGTGGCCCCTATCTCATTCAGATGCTGTTCAAAGAGCCGGTAGAAATGCCGGATAAAGAAAAAATGACTGCCGTAATGGAGAAGCACATCGGATCAACAGAGTGCTTCTGTTATGATAAGAAAATGGCTGGCTTTGCCGCACAGGAGCATATTGCAGAGTTCAAGGACGGAAAATGCCCGGTGCAGCTGATGGTGATGAAATGCGACAAGTTCAAGGGCAAAGGCTTTGATGCCTTCCTGATGAGCCAGATGTGGGACTGCCAGGAGGACCGGGAACGGATCTTCCGGGAGTGCAAATATCAGGTGGTAGCCACCGATATGCTGGCCGCGGCGCTTCCGGCGCTGGAGCGTGCCAACCTGGATGCCGACTTTTTGGAGGCTCTGGCGGAGCTGTACCCCACCTGTGAGGCATTCTATTTCCAGAACTGCGGCAAACTGTTTCTGGCGGAGGATGTGCGTTCTCACCAGATTGAAGGCTCGGATCGGTTCATCCGCTTTGGCGTCAATGTCCGCTTCTTTAACATCGAGGGCACGGAGGATATGCTCATCGACACGGTGGGCATGAGCACCCTGTTCCTGCCCGACCTCCAATACCACTTCCACGACATGGACCCCAACTGGGTGGTAAACCACGCCTACAATGTGGCATCGTACATATTGGAACATGATAACCCCATTCAGGATGGTGAAACCATAGACGGCGTGGCGGATGGCCGGATGTGTCGGGAGATCCAGTGGAAGTGCCAGTATGAGGACGCCCTGATCCAGCCGCCCAGAGGGGTGCTGGACATCCACATGGGCGAATATGCCGCGGGAGGGCGTTGAATGAACGGCGTTGTGCTCCTGGTGGGCGGAATGCTGCTTGTGGCGGTGATCAAGCTGATCGTAGACCGGAATTGGATGGTTCTGCTTCTCTGTGCGGTTGCCCTGTTCCTGGTCTTTGGGGCTGGACATCATACAAAATAGGCCATTTTAAAAATCGAGGAGGTGAAGTATGCAGAATTCAACAAATATGCGGATACTGGAATTACTCCGGTTTCTCTATGAGCGGACCGATGAAAACCATCCCGCCACAGTATCTGACATCATTGCCCATCTGAATGGAAAAGGAATTCAGGCAGTGCGGCAGACTGTTTACGCAGATACCAATGCGCTGATCGATGCGGGGATTGATATTGTGGTGGTTAAGAGTACCCAAAACCAATATTTTATGGGAAACCGCCTGTTTGAGTATCCAGAACTGAAAATGCTGACAGACGCAGTAGCATCCTCGAAGATCATTTCTGCCAAGAAGTCTGAGGAGCTGGTGCAGAAATTATGCCGTCTGACCAGTCTACATCAGGCAAAGCAGCTTCAAAAATTTGCTGCTTTATCCAGCCGTGTCAAACCGCATAATGAAAAGGTTTACTACATCATTGACAATATCCAAACAGCGATTGGAAACCATCAGCAAATTCGGTTCCAATACTATGAATATACTCAAGAAAAAAAGAAAATCTTAAAGCATGATGGATATTATTATGTCGTAAATCCTTATGCGCTTGAATGGAAAAATGACCATTACTATTTGATTGGATTTTCTCTGAAGCATCAGAAAATTGCTCACTTCCGTGTAGATCGGCTAACAAGTGTAGAAAATCTGGAAACTTACTTTATGCCGATAGAGGGATTTGATGTAGCCTCCTATACAAATAAAATGGTTGATATGTTTACATCGGAGTCATCGAAGGAAGTAACCCTTCTATGTGAAAACGAATTGATGAGAGTAATCATAGATCATTATGGAGAAGATGCTGCTGTTGATAGGTATGATGATACACACTTCACAGCCAAAATTGAAGTGAACCCCAGTGGAACTTTTTATGGCTGGATATTCAAATTCAAAGGGAAAATAAAAATTCTCTCTCCCAAAGAGTGCATTACGGAAATGCAGCAAATCGCTCAGGAATTTATATAGCGCAAAAGAGGTGTTATTGATTTTTAACACCTCTTTTCAAATGAAATTTTTATCCTTGAAGTGAACAGATGTTCGATATACAATATAAGCAAGATGTTCGCAGTTCGTCGAACAAATGAGAGGTGAATGCTGTGGGCAATATAACTTTTGGATCATTTATAGCCGAGAAACGCAAGGCGCACAAATTCAATTTACGCGATACAGCCAAGCATTTGAATATTGCTTACGGTTATCTGTGTGATATTGAGCAAAGCCGCCGTCCTGCACCCAATGGAGATTTTGTGGAACGCATCTCTGCCTTTCTGAATTTGGATAAATCAGAACATGAGTTGCTTTTGGATCTGGCTGCAAAATCACGCAATACAGTATCTGCTGATTTGCCAGACTATATCATGGAAAAAGATATTGTTCGGGCAGCCTTGCGTGTGGCAAAAGAAGTAGATGCTACCGATGAAGAATGGCAGACATTTATGAAAATGCTAAAGGAGCGTAAACGATAGGGGGGAGAGCTTTGTCAATTCCACAAATCCGTACAGAAGCAATCGAGGCAGTAGGGCGAAAAATCCTGATGGAATATGATCCCTCTCTGCTATCCGGGCAACCATGTCCTGTGCCAATCGAAACCATTATCGAGACAAAGTTTGATCTAATCCTGGAGTTTCATACACTAAGAAAAAACCCCAAGATATTAGGGGAAACAATTTTCGATGACGGTGCTGTTGTCTTATATGACCAGATACAGAGACAGTATCGAATGATTGCAGTAAGAGCCGGTACAATCTTAATTGATGAACGGCTTTGTGATCCGTCAAAATTAGGGCGGCTCCGTTTTACCTGTGCCCATGAGCTGGCTCATTGGGTACTACATAAGAAGTTGTACTCTGGTACTGGAGATGTTGCTACTTATAACGGAAATGTTTCTTCCGACGAAAGTCATGGCATAATTGAGCGTCAGGCGGATACTCTGGCTTCTGCTCTGCTGATGCCTTTACCGCAGATCAAAAAATGTTTTTACCGGCTTAAAATAGGCCGGACAGATGAACAGCTCATTGCTGAAATGGCAAATATTTTTGAGGTTTCCAAGCAAGCAATGCAGATTCGTCTAAAATCCAGAAACCTGATATAACCAAATGGGGGAATAGAGAGAGGCACTGCCCTCTCTCACGCTCCTCTGCTATGCTATTTTGTACCTAATATGTTCGCAATATTGCGAACAAGGAGGGATGTTCTATGAGAAAAGAAAGCACAACAATCCAAAAATGTAACAGCAGGCTAACAGCTTTGGGGCTTAACAGCGACGCTGCGTTTCATAGAAGTAAGCTGATTCTAAAGATTTACCGTGATGTAGTCTGGGTTCTGAGTGAACGGGCAGAAGAATTACAAGAAACTGCTTGGATTATGGGAGAACAAGATATAGAGTCTGGCCTCTGCTATCTTGAAAATTTTGCACCAGATATTGAACTGCAAGCCTTTGAAGAAAAAGTTTGCTGCCTTGTTCAAAATCAAATGCTAGTCAATATTATTGACCGTGCACTCCTTCGTCTGAAACGGTATCCGGATCGAGGAGAACTTTACTATGAAATTTTGACTAAGCAATTTATCTATCGGTTCAACAGTACAGAGAAAGAATTGCTGGAAGAACTAAATATAGAGCGCAGTGTCTTTTATGACCGAAAACGAGAAGCCATCTATTTATTTTCTGTTTGCTTGTTTGGATATTCTATTCCAGAAGTCCTGGAGGAGCTGCCCCGACTAAATCCCGACTAAATCCCGACAAATCCCCGACCTAATCCCTACTCCCTTCCGACTTCCGACCTGCTATACTTGTTATAGTGGCAGGAATGCGCTAAATTGAATACTTTTCTACATAAGGCCCGGCATTAACCGGGCTTTTTTCATTCCTGCTGCAATATGGCGGCAGGAACATGGCTGGAGGTGAAAACACTTCCGGCCTTTTTCTTTGCCCGGTATTAGGAGGCCGGTATGCGCTGGGAGGCGTACATAGCAAAATATCCATGACACCGTTCAAATTCGCTGACTACCAAGAATTTGAACGGAGGAAAGGATATGACGAGAGTATTCATTTGGAAAAATAACAGCCCACAGGAATGGGAGGAAATCAGTTTTTCAGCGTTCAGTAAGGCACGCCGCAATGGTTGCTTTACTGGGCGCTTTTTTGTTGAAACAGTCAAAATGTTCCGTGATGAAGATGACCGCATTATCATGGAATGTTCTCGCAAAGATTTTGAAAAATACCAACAGGAGGACCGCCACAGCCGCTATCTCCAGGAACATGAGAAAAGTCGCTCTATATTCCCGGCTTCTCATGTGGGAGATCGTGACGGCACAGAGGAAGGTTATCAGGATACAGATTTGTTTGTGGATGAATCTGTTGATACTGCGGAACAAGCTATTCAGAATTTACTTCTTGAGGATTTACACCAAGCTCTATTGAAACTGAGTCCAGCAGAACGAGATTTTATATTGTCCTATTATGAAATGAAAATACCAAATGCAACTTGTTTAGCCCAACGATATGGTATTACTCGGCAAGCCGCAGATAAGCGATTGAAAAAAATTGAAGAAAAAATAAAAAAGTTGGTTGCGATTTTCTAAAAAAGTGGCAGTAGCAAGTGAGAGGGAAATCCTTTCACTTGCACCTTGACAACCTCATATACGAATCATTAAGTTTGATCCTCTTTGGGCGTAATAGCCGCTACATCAGCGGTATATTTTCTGAGAGCTGCCACTCGCATAACAGGCCAACCCATTTTTGCTGTATAGATGAGTTTTCGGTTTATCAGAAATATATCAGGCTGGAATACATCGGATGGCATCCGGTCATGGCATAACAAGGAGGAAAGCTCTCTTACAGCCATAGTCCGAGCGTGATAATAACCGTCGCAGGCCATGGGTAAGACCAAACGAAGTGGAGGTGAAACTCCTGAGAAGCAGGCCAGCCACCTGCGGCTTAATGATTACCCAAATCCCTGGGGTGTCGTGGACAAGTAAGGGATAAAACAGGCGCTAAATTGAAGGAGACTCTGTAATTTGCAGAGCCTCCTTCTTACATAATCAAATCTCAAAACATAGGAGGATGAACATGAAAGAAGATTGGATTTATAAGCGTGGGGATTTATATTATGCCAATTTGAACCCTTATTTTGGATCAGAGCAAGGCGGCACCCGTCCTGTCCTGGTTCTTCAAAACAATGTGGGGAATTTTTTCTGCCCCACTTTGATCGTAGCTCCACTCACCAGTAAATGGATTAAGAAAAAGGAACTGCCCACACACTATGCACTGGAGAGCGTTCCAGAGCTTGGACTGAAATCTGTTGTTCTGCTGGAGCAAATTAAAACGATTGATAAAAGGCGTGTTTTATCGTACATTGGGCGCGTATCTCGCGAAGAAATGAGAGCGATTGATGATGCTCTGCAAGTTAGTTTAGATATTCATATTCCGGAGGAAATGGAGGCTCCGTAAGGCCACTTACCGGATAAAGGAGGCGTTTTTATGTTTGAAGCAAGAATTGCGGAATTGAACCGCTTTAATGAACAAAATCCTGTCAGCTATGACAAAAGAACCTATACGGTCGATGAGATTCAGGACATTCTGGGTATCAGTCGTCCCACAGCATATAATCTGGTAAAACAGGGTGTATTCCACAGCGTCAGAGTCGGCGGTCATATCCGCATTTCCAAAAAGAGCTTTGATGACTGGCTGGATCACGCAGATGAATGATTTGTCAAGGATGCCGATCTCCAAATCGACATCCTTAACTTTTTTTCTGCTTTCTCTTACAATGAGGCCATAGCAAGAAAAACTTTATAGAGGAGGCAAAAGCCATGCAAAAACAAAGAGTAAAGACCAGTATGTCTGTACCAGAGATGGGCAAAATGCTTGGGCTTGGTAAAGTAGAATCCTACTGGTTGGTTAAAAAGAACTATTTCAAAACAATTCAAGTGGCCGGACGAATGAGAGTTATGCTGGATAGCTTTGAAGATTGGTATGCCGGCCAGTTCCACTATAAAAAAGTGGATGGTACACCGCCCGGAGAGAAATGGAGGCATACTACGATGTCAGTTCCGGAAATGGCGGATCTTTTGGGGCTGAAATCTGGCACAGCTTATGACCTTGTTAAAAGGGGCTATTTTGAGACGACCTTGATTGATCGAAGAATTCGTATCATTACCAGCAGTTTTGAAGCCTGGTATCAAAAGCAAACTCATTATGTGAAAATCTCAGAAAGGAGCAATGAAAATGGCATCTATCGTGAAGCGTAAAAGCAAATATTCTGTGGTGTATGATTACACAGATGAAAACGGAAAACGCAGACAGCGTTGGGAAACCTTCAGCACAAATGCAGAAGCAAAAAAACGAAAAAAGCAAATTGAGTATGAGCAGGACTCTGGAACCTTCTTTATTCCTACGGCAAAGACCCTGAACGATCTGCTCGATGAATATATGTCCATCTATGGTGTAAATACCTGGGCAATGTCAACATATGAAAGCCGCCGTGGTCTGGCGAGAAACTACATAACTCCTATTATCGGAGATATGTTACTATCCGACATCACTCCAAGGATGATGGATAAGTATTACCGTGATCTGCTCTCTGTGAAAACGGTAAGCGTCAACAACCGCAAACCCACAAGCGAATATCTGACCCCGCATACAGTAAGAGAAATTCACAAGCTACTTCGCAGTGCCTTTAATCAGGCGGTGCGTTGGGAACTAATCAGCCGTAACCCTGTCCTGAATGCGACACTTCCCAAAGAAGAACATAAAGAACGGGATATATGGACTGCCGAAACGCTGAGCAAGGCTATGGAAGTCTGTGATGATCCTATCCTCTCCCTTGCCTTAAATCTGGCGTTCTCCTGCTCTTTACGCATTGGTGAAATGCTGGGCCTTACCTGGGACTGCATTGATATTGCACCACAGAGCATAGAAAATGGTTCAGCTTATATATTCGTCAACAAAGAGCTGCAACGGGTTACACGAGGTGCATTGGACGATTTGAGCGACAAAGGTGTTATTAAGAAGTTTCCACCTTGCATAGCCAGTACCCATACTGCTCTGGTCCTGAAAGAGCCTAAAACCAAAACCAGTATTCGCCGCGTGTACCTGCCGAAAACAGTTGCCTATATGCTGGTAGAGAGAAAAAAAGAAATTGATGAGCTGATGGATCTGTTTGGAGATGAATACATCGACAATAACCTGGTCTTTTGCTCCAGCAATGGCCGTCCGATGGAAAGCCAGGTGATTAACCGTGCTTTCAATAAACTTATCAAAGAAAACGGACTGCCTCATGTTGTATTCCATTCTCTCCGTCACTCCAGTATCACCTACAAGCTGAAACTCAATGGTGGCGATATGAAATCCGTCCAGGGCGACTCTGGTCATGCTCAGGTAAAAATGGTTGCAGATGTCTACTCTCACATCATCGACGAGGATCGCTGCATAAACGCTCAGCGATTGGAGGAAGCATTTTACTCATCCAAGACTCCTGACCCTGTTGAAGATACAGAGCCTAAAACTGCGGATACTGCCGTCACTGAAAGTGATGAAAGTGATGCAGCGAAGATACTGGAACTGCTTAAAAATCCCGAAACTGCCGCACTGCTCAAGCAGCTGGCAAAAGCTTTATAAAGTCCCTCCCTCAGAAGAACGCCTCTCACTTTGTGAGAGGTTTTCTTCGTTTGAACCACTTTGCACAGTGACCAAACACTTTTTTTGTTAGCAAGGTTCTGAAAGCATTTTTGAGCGATGTTAGCAAATTCGCGATTTTGTTTGCAACTTCCTCTAATTTCTGCTAACAAATGTTTGCAAGTTCCTTTGGTAAAAATCGAACCTCTGACTTACCGCCTTTCTTAGCAAAAGGCCAAATCTCGTTAGCAAATGTTAGCAAACCAAGTTTTTTTGCAAAAAAGCCACAAAAGCCGCAGAAATAAGAAAAGCCGAAAACCCTGATAAATCAAAGGTTTTCGGCGTGTTTGCTGGCGTCCCTGGCGGGATTCGAACCCACGGCCTTTCGCTTAGGAGGCAAATCGAGGCTTCCGGGTTATCCGTTTTGTAACGGATTCGTGACGTTAGTGCCCGGTTTCTGTATTTTCTCCGTGACGATTATAGAGACATCAAGCCGATTAAAACTGGTTATCACGGCTTATACTTAAAAACGCAACTGTACAAATAGCTTGATGTCTCTACAAAATATCACTCACTAAACCACAATTTCGTTTATCGAAGTTGTGGTTTTCTTTTTACATGAAAAAAGCTTCTGTATAGGCAAATACACAGAAGCTCAGACCATGCTATGAAATACAATATACCACATTATAGCATGGCGAATCTCAAAATACAATAGTACGCAAAGGAGTATTCGCAATGAATGAATCGACTACAAATATGAGAACCGAAGAAGCGATAAAAGAAAAAATAAAGGAGAGCCGCTTTGAATCCATCAATGGAAAAGACTTGATGGAAATGGACTTGCCGCCGCTTCATTACACCATCAGTACCATTTTACCGCACGGTTTCTTTATCCTCGCCGGAGGTGCTAAAGTGGGTAAATCGTGGCTTGCCGAGCAGATATCCTACGCTGTTGCCAGTGGAGGGCAAATCTGGGGCTATCAAGCCATACAGTCCGAGGTCTTGTATCTCGGTCTGGAAGATACCGTAACACGCTTACAGAGCCGTTTTGAGATGCTTGAAGCCTATGAGGGTATGGAGAACATCCATTTCGTTTTAAAGGCAAACAGCATCACTTCCGGCGTTGAGGAAGATATCCGTGATTACTTAACGCAGCATCCCAATATCAAACTGGTGGTCATTGACACGCTCCAACATATCAGAGGGAATGAGTTTGTAAAAAACATCTATGCCGGGGACGTGGAGTTTACCAACATCCTGCGCCAGATAAGCATGGAGTTTGACCTTACCATCCTTGCGCTCACGCACACCAACAAAGGCAAGCACGATGATGATATCAGCAAGATTTCCGGCAGCGAGGGCATGGCAGGAGGAACAGACGGGAACTGGGTGCTGACAAAGAGCAAGCGCACCGACACCAGAGCCAATCTCACCATTTCCAACCGTGATACCGAAGCCTTTGAATTTGCCCTTGAATTTGACAAAGAATCCTGCCGTTGGAACAAGCTCACCCGTGACGAATCTGTTGTCAATGAAAAGGAGCGGTTCTTACACGCTATCGTTAATTTCGTCAAAGCAGAGGAAGCACACCATTGGGAGGGGACGGCAACAGAGCTGCTGACAAACTTACAGGCACGAGAGCCGATTCTTGTTAGTTACAGTGCTGCTGTGTTCTCAAAGAGCTTGAAAGCAGCGCAAGATTCGCTGAGAGAGATCTATGGGGTTTCTTATGTGAGCGCATTCCATAACAAGAAAAAATGGATAACCCTTGACTATATCGAAGTCAAGTAACTACGGGTACTACGCCAGCACCGTTGTTTTTCATAGGACGATGAAGAAAAATTACCCGTAGTCGGATTTCTGAGGACAACGGCAAAATTCTACCGCTTATCCTAACGGAAACAACGGCGCACCCGTAGTTGCCGTTGTCCTCAGCTTAAATCAATCTATTTTATAAGCAAAGGAGACGAAATGAGAGATTACAGTTCACAAAAAATTGAGATTGAAACCATAAAACCAAGAACCATAACAGTGAATCTTTCCAATGCAGATGTGAAACGCCTTGCCGAAAAATCCGGCGAGGGTGGGTTGACAATTTCAGAGCTGTTGGAGAACTTCATCGGGGATTTGGTAGACGGAACATATTCCAACGGAAGTGATGAACGGATGTATGCGGAACAGTGGTATCAGCGTTGTTGGTTTGCCATGTTTTCGGATGATACATTTCTGAAATTTTTGCTGCTGTGGGGGGATTTGGACGATTATATTGATTTGATGGATGAACTTGAAAGCAATAAAAAAGAAATGGCGGAAATGACAGCCGATGCCGAAGAATACTCCGCTGAGGAACGGGACGAACTGCAAGAGTATATCAATGAGTTGCAGAAAGAAATTGATTATTATTGGGGCAAATTTTTGGAGCGAAAACGTCAAAAAGAATCCTATGTTTTTGAAAAAGAAATCGAAAATATTATGGCGTGGAAATCGCAGCTTGATACAATTCTCGACCCCGAAAATCCATAGCAACACATTATTAGCAAGCAGGGGGAAAATGTACCCATTCCCTCATACTTGCATATAGCAAGCATGGGGAAATTGTACCCACTCGTTGTCCATTATTCTCCCTATACTTGCAATAGCAAGCATAGGGGAAATGTACCCACTCGTGTCATTTTCCCACTTGTTAGCCGTTGCACTGGGGCAACGCCCCCTAATACCCCCACCTGTACCATTTTGCAAAACGGCAAAATGACTGTCCCACAGACGGCACAACAAAACTAAAACCACTGACGAACAATTTTGTAATTTCCTCACGGTGAGGAAGTTTTGAAAGGAGAAGTAATAAATGGCTGAAAAAGATAGAGTTCGCACAGAGCAATTCCGTTTTACTTTGCTTCCAGAGGAAAATGCTATGCTCACAAAAAATGCTTTTGAGTACGGCTTATCGAAATCGGAATATTTAAGAAAACTGATTCTTGCAGAATCGTTGACGGGTAAGCAGTGGCACATGGATAGAGACCAGGCAAAGCAGTTGATTTACGAAGTGAACCGCATTGGAAACAATGTCAATCAAATTGCTTATAACACAAATGCTGTTCGATTTTCTTCTAATAAGGATTGGGGAGAACTCCAAACAAAATATTTTGAGTTAATGACACTGTTTTGTCAGTTTGCGTTGCGAGAGAACGGAGAGGAAAAACTCTGGTATAAAAAGATTCTGGAACTGATGCCAAAGGACGATTCCTCAAGTGTATAATAATCTCTGTTTTCTAACCATGGTAGAAAATACGCTTGTAAGATGATGATGCTATATGATAAAATGAAACCAACAAATCGATATTTGAGATATCCCTCCTTTGTCCTTTTATGGAAAGTGTTAAAGGTCAAGAACGCACAGGTCAGAGGGCAAACGAGCATGAAGTTCGACAATAAGCGACACAGGAGGGTGAAAGATGAATGGTTTTTCGGTAATGGCAGAGAGCTATAAGAAGCTGATGTAACAGGGTAAGATTGAAAAAGAGATACGCATATATGAGTTTTTGGCTACTTGCGACAGTGACGATTTGCACAGAGGATAAAGTAACATTTAATTATTAGAGGGGGATATTATGGATACAAGGTTCAACCAGACAAAATTAAAGAAGCTCCAGATCTTCAATGGAGCACAACTGAAGTATTTGGCATTTGCATCTATGCTAATAGATCATGTTAATAACGCTTTAATAACACCTTATTTAAATGGACAAGGTTTTCTATTACATTTGTCCAATCTATTTTCTATTTTGGGCAGAATTGCATTCCCGCTGTTTGTTTTTTTTCTTGTAGAGGGATTCTTCAAAACTGGCAACAGAATGAAATATCTGATTATGCTTTTAATTTTTGGTGTAATATCAGAAGTGCCTTTTGATTTGTTTACATCAAAAACTTGTTTCTCTCCATATTGGAACAATATAATGTTTACCTTAGCGCTATGCCTTATTACAATTTGGATTATTGACATTCTTAAAGATAAAATCAGCAATAAATATCCTTGGTATGCTTTATCAATCCTGATTGTAGCATTTTTTGGGTTTCTATCTATGGAGCTAAATCTTGATTATGATTATCACGCAATAGTCGTTGCCTATCTCTTTTATATATTCTATGATAAACCTCTCCTTGGTGCTGGCCTGGGATATATATCAATTATAAAAGAACTTTACTCATTTATAGGTTTTGGCATGACTCTAACCTATAATGGTGAAAGAGGCAAACAATATAAATGGTTCAACTATTTCTTTTATCCAGTACATATTCTAATCTTAGGGCTTTTGCGCATATATTTAAACATTTAGTTTATACTACCCGACCTTGACGGAGTGGAGTGTAACACTTCCCAAAGGGGAAAAAGCAATGGCTTATTCCCCTGCCACACGGCGAGTGTGGGGTTTGGGGCAAAGCCCCAAGAGGGGGCAAGGGGAGTATCCCCTGCACATGACTTTACGGAGTAAAGTATAATGTGCTATACTTTACCAAAGGTGGAAAAACTCTATTGATAAGATTAGCGGTCAAGGCGAAGCCAGAGGGGTGTGGGTTTATATACTCAACATAGCATATCAAAGAAATTGACCACGCCGATGTTTGGAATACGCCCGATAAAATGTATCCTAACAGGCCATCATTCTATTGTTTGGAAATAAGACGATGCTGATTCCGGGAGGGACTTCCGATGACAAAAGAAATTGAAATTCAAGGCTGCATTACCATTCCAAAAGACGTCTCGATGGATGAAGTTATTGATAAATTTATTGCATTCATTGAGAAAAATGAGTGGAGTTTTGGCGGTGGCTATCGCACCATTATAGATGGATACTATATGAATGCTGATGGTACAAAGGGGAAATGTGTCCTTGATGAGTGAGCAGGCTTAACTTGCACTATGAACGAGACGTATTTGAGCAGTATATATTTGTGAAGCGGGAGGTGCGTTAATGAAGACCGTTGACATACATGGCATGACCAATATGGAGCTTGTTCAGGGAGGAACCGACGAATGGTACTGGGCAACGGACTATATTCACGGCGATCTCTATGAAGCGGAAGAACTATTCCGGCAGAGACACCATGTGCGGAGTAACCGCTTGTATCTTATCCACTATCCGGACGGTACAGTGTATGAGCCTGTGCCGCCTGTGGACGGTCAATATCTTGGCTATCCCGTGTATGATGAAGGCGCTATTGTGCTGCTGGTAGTGAATTTCGCAGAAAGTATGATATATATTCTTCGGTTCATACATCAACAAGAGAAAACGCAGGAAGTGGCAAGGTTGCCTCTGTCCACAGTGAAAGACTGCTATAATCTCATCCTTCATACCTCTCCATTATCGCTGACACGGCAGCCAAATGACGGGACATTTGAGATGATTTGGCCTGAGAAAATAAGCTTTGCGATAAATGATAGGGAATCTTTTAACTTTCGGGAGGGGGATGACCTTTATTTCAATATTTGGTACGAAGACCCGGACTATCGGGAGGAGACGCTGGTGCGTTCTCTGCGAGACGGAGCGATTTTGGAGAGACTTCCGGGTGATATTCGTATTATGCCAAACGGGGAACGGTGGCTTATCAAATAGCTTTGTCATCTAACTTCCAGTTTTACGAACTAATTGTATCAAAATAAAGTCGTTTAAAGCTGCCGATTAGCACACAACAGCTTTTGGGGATGATGGTTGCGTTTGTGGTTTACCAGCGATAAACTGTCAACGTATTGATTTCACTTTAACTGCTGACGCAAACGCAAAGAGCACCTCTATACTCAATTGAGTGCAGAGGTGCTCTTGTTATTTATCATATTCGAAAAGCTAATGCAGAGCTTTTGTCGGGCATACCTTGGTATTAGTACGCATTTTCTTCAAAGTAGGTGTAGATTTTTTCCGAAACATAGCTTACCAGATAAGCGATAAAAGGAAAAACAATGAAGCCTACTGCCTTTGTAAATTCTCCAATTTCTCCAAATGGGACGCCGCTTTTGAAAGCACAAAAAGACTGATACAGATAGTAAACTCCTGCAATCAGTCCGAAAGAAGAAATGTAACCAATTCCTTTTGCGACATAGGAAACCGCATGAAACGCAATGGAAAGTGGCGTGTAAATAATCGTCCTCAATTCACTGAAAACAGAACCGAAAAACTTATATCTTTTTTCTGACTTTTCAATTCGTTTTTCTGACCTTGCGTATTCTTCATCTGTCATAACAGTGCCAAAACCCAACTCTGCAAATTTCTTGCCAATCTCCCTTGCACTCTGTTCTTCTCTATTTTCATTATAGTTGTAATCTTTCATAATGAATCACCTCGCAAGAATAGAATTTTCAGCCATGAGCAAAACGCAGGTTTTGCAACATTGATACCACCATATGCCGCTGTATCGAGCTTGATAGTGCTATATGTTGTATGTCGTTATGAGTAAATCGGAGTTTTGCTCATGGCTGTAGAATTTTTTATGTATTACGCTCGTCCGTAGAATTTGTTTGTGTTACACTGCTTTTTTGAATTTGTGATATTGTTCGTATTGTCTTAACATCCCGAACCACACAGAGAACTGTCAGAACAATTATGATAAATACAAATCCATCTTCGCTCAGCCAAGGAATAGAAGCAATAATTCCATCTATTTTAAAACTTACAAACAACGCTATCGCTACCGTTATTATAAATGCAAGGAGATACCTCTTTGATACATCTAATATAAATCCATAAAGCGATAAGCTTATATAGGCTAAAGAGGCAAGTCCAAGACCGGCACCTATTATTTCTAATGAAAAAATCGCCCCTCCTTTTTGGAACTGGCTATATACGTACCAAGCAAAGATTCCTAAAAAAATTATCATTTTTAAGATTTTTGTTGTAATTCTGCTCATATATACCTCCGCAAATTCAATTTTCTGTTTCTGGCGGTGTAATCTTAAATCAAAAATCTTCCCCTGTAATAAAACGCAGAATCAGATTATTGATTACTTTATTCTCTTTAATGCTTTCTTCGACTTGTTCAAGCCACAGTTCTTCGTTTTCTTTATCAAACGCTTCCAGTTCGGCACGCTGTTCCGGCGATAAGCCCTTGTATCGTTGCTCAAAATATTCTGCACGTTCTTCCGGGGTTTCCTCCGGGTCTGTGAATCCTGTGATATCTGTAGGGAATGTATCCGGCACCAACTTTCCCTGTCTTGTCAGCCAAGCTAAGGCATCAATAAATCCCATCATGTATGTAAGACGTTCTTTTGACGTTAGGTAGAAGTTCTCCGTCTTTAGGTACTTTGTACGGGGAGACTGTCCAAACGCCTTGAAAAGCCCCTTATCGCTTTCTAAGAGTATTCTAAGGCCGTCATGGTACTGCTCATAGTTATCAAGCACCATACTTTTCAGCGTATATAATTCGTCCGAGTTCATTTCAATCCCTCCAATATAATTTATAACATAAATTATAACATATAAATCACATCTATGGAAACATAAAATCTAACATAGAGGTGATTTAGCATGAAAGAGGAAAAATTGATAATTCATCCGAAACGTCCCAAGGGGGATGACGGTTATAAGACCTTTTCTGTTCGTATCAGAGAGGACGTTGTGCAGCGCATTGATGAAATATCGGCTCAGACAGGGCGCAGCCGAAATGAACTGATTGGTATACTGTTGGAGTTTTCGTTAGACCGCTGCTCCATCGAACCCAAATAACAAAAAATCACAGGCAGCTCCTTTGCGTAGTGCAATAGGAATCGCCTGTGATTTTCTTATTTTCCGTATCGTTTGATATCCACCTGTGACAGCGTGTGGACGGTGGCTTTAAGCGTTCTCAAATGCTCCCGAGCTGTTTTATAGTCCTTATGAGCAATGCAATCCTCAATCAGTTCTACATTGTCATTCACAATCATATCAAACTGCTCTAACGAGGATTTCAACCCCAGAATGCGTTCAAAGTCTGTATAACGGGATTCCACTTTTTCTGCCGGAGGTTCGTTTTCTTCGCACTGTAAAGGGAATGTGTCCGTCCATTCTTGCAGTTCGGCTTGTGTGATATCCCCGTTCTCCCATTTGCGCCTTTCGTTGTACCATGCTTGTAACGCTTGAAGAATTGTCTCATCCTTTGTCTGGATAGCGTATTTAGGCTCTTGCGGAAGTTCGATTGGCACAAGGTCATATTTCTCGGACAGTTCAAACAAAATGTGTATGGCATCGTTATAGCTGTCGATCTGGCGGTCAATGAGTGTTTCTACTGGCACACCGAGCCTTTGGGCAATCAGTTCTAATTTATCTCGGGACGCTTGTCTATATCCAATTTCATAATTCCTTATAGCGGCTTCATTTACCCCTAAAGCGTTTGCCAATTCAACAACAGTTGTATCTTTCTGCGAACGGATTCTTCGAATTTTTGTTCCTGTTCCCAGATACCTTCCAGACTTTTTATCGCTTCGAAATTTATCCCACAAACCCATTTGTTTTCCTCCCAACTGTGTTGCCCCAACAATACACTTCAGATAATACCATCGTTTGAGCCGGAAATCAAGATTAACCATTCGCATTCGAATGAAAAACGCTATTAACGTAACTATTTTGCTTCAACCGTATTGACAACGGCACTACTCAGGAGTAATATAAGAATATAACACAATATAACATTAACGTTATACTGTGTTGCAAAGCCGCATTAACCAGTAATAACAAAGGAGATGAATACTATGGCAGGAGTAACCCAGTCTATCATGGAGTGTCGCAACTACTCTGTGCAGGACATTATGAACATCTATGGTGTCGGAGAGGAAAGTGTCCGCAACTTTATCAAAAAGCATCAGAAAAACAATGATTTTCGTGTATTCATGGTGGGGAAATATCTTCGTATCGACAAGAACAGTTTTGAAGATTGGTATAACAATCATCCGAACGAGTTCTAACGGATGTTATGGGCAGAAAACCTAAGAAGAAAGACATAGCTGAGTATTTGTGGCATAGCGAACCCACCAAGATTAACGCTACCAATGACAACTGGCGCATCCGCTATGGGTATCTTGATTCCGAAGGCAAGGAACACCAGACCACCGAGACTGTGAACAACGAACGTGCGAAGAATCAGTTCTTATCCTATCTTCTGCTCCGAGAAAAGGAGCATAAGGCTGCCAAGGGCACAACAGTAGCTTCAAAAGTTGATAAAACGGAGATAGAAACCGTTGAACAACTCTTGTACGCCTATGCCGAACATACTAAGTATTTACATACCATCGGAGACAGATATGGATGGGACGAGGGCACTTACAGAGCGAATATCGGTAAGATTCGTAATTACATTGTTCCCGTGTTTGGTTCATTCCCTATATGGAAAATAACCCGTGTCGATATGAGACAGGGCTTCAAGGATATGCTTCAATTACCGCAAGCCAACGGGAATCATAAGGCAAATGGGGCAAGGGTATCACAGCGTACTGTTTATGATTGCAAGAAAATCATCAGCCGAGCATTTAAGTACGCTACGGATGATTTGGAGCTTATCACAGAAAACCCCATGTTGGGTGTGACTGTAAAGCAGCCGAAGTCAAGCAGGCGTGAGGTGTGGACAGAAGAACAGTTTAATTTTGCGTATGATAACTGTTCCGATCCACAGCTCAAGCTTCTAATCAGCCTTATGGTGGCATTGAGCAGCCGTATTGGAGAATGTCTTGCCTTAACATGGTCTGATGTATACGATAACGAGGACAAGCATGAACCGTCCTATATTCGTAACTACAAGGAGTTGACTTACCGCACTGAGAAATTTATTAAAGAAACAAATGGTCGGGGGATTCTCAAAGTATTCGACCAAGTTCGTAGCACTCGACCGGATGCAAAAAGACGTGCGGTCTTTCATGTTACCAAGACGGAAAAGGAAATCGAAGCAAAGACGGACAGAATCTATATAGCGCCGGAAGTCATTTTCATGCTCCGTGATTACAGGCTTGTTCAGAATCAGCATAAGCAGCTTGCAGGAGACAGCTACATTGATGATGATTTGATATTTGCTCACGAGGATGGTACGCATATCAGTTCACAATACGCCGATGATATGTTCCGTTCACTCTATGAGCCTTTAGGACTTCCAAAAGTAGACCTGTATAGCCTAAGGCATTTCTCAATCACAAAAAAACTTGATTATAACAAGCATGACTATGTGAGCTTGGCTAAGGATACCGCCCATCGTCAGTTGAGCACGATACAGGACTATTACGAAACGCCGGAGGACAGCGTAAGAATTGATACAGCGAAAGCGATTGGAAAGTTTCTTAGTCGCTCCGGCAAATCGGATTCTGAATCCAAAGCGACAATCTCTCTGGCAGATGAAGATTTTGCAAAAAAGCTTGAGGAAGTGGCTTCTGATTCAGCCGGAAAACAGATGCTTGAGTTTGCTATCGCCATGTACGAGAAGAACAATTCGGGCAATTAAAGGTCATCCGACACCAACCGTATTTAACGCCGTTAATCACCTAAATATTTAGCTACTGTACAAAACCACTGAATTTACTGTATAATATAAGCGATACGAAACACCCGAACCATGATTCCCTTGCAGCAATAAAAGAGAAAAACCTCTCCAAGCGAAGCTTGATTATTTTTTCTTTTACTGCTCAATAAAAAAGCCGAAAACCCTTGAAAACAAAGGCTTTCGGCGTTATTATCTGGCGCGCCAAAAGGGATTCGAACCCCCGGCCTTCCCCTTAGGAGTTGAAAAGTCCATTTCCACAGGGAAATCGCACAGTCCCTGTTGTCTCTCCTGTTCCAATAAAATCAAAGGTTTTGAACTTCTATTTTCTTCCAGAGCGCTCCTTGTTCCACCACGCTGCTGATGATATTTGCTGGTCGTATTAGCAAAATATTAGCAGTTTTACAATATAGTTGAAAAGGATAGGTTCGAGGTTCACCTGAGTCTTATCCCATATTACCGCAAATTATACTTTTTAACAAGGAGAATCTATGTCAGAATATCAACTTCAAATCAAGCAGATCGTGGACTATCCGCGCTGCCGGATATACCGCCAATTTGTCCGTACACTTATGGATGACCGAAGCTTTCGCGCAAGTGAAGGCTCCGGTCTTTTTCATTATGTGGTACTCTGTAATTTTGCCAATTTCCGTACCTCGTACCGCCACATAGATGGGATCAGCTATACCATCTACCCTGGCGAGTGGATTTGTACCACAAAAGAGCTGGCAGCATGGTTCCGCACCCGCTTCCAATACCAGGCCGTCAATATCCTGGAAAAGCTCCAAAGCCTCCACCTGATATCCTTCCTGCAGCTTAACCGTGGTAAGGTAATCAAATATAAAATCCGGGACTGGAAAAAGCATAATACTGTCCTGGATTATAATTGCCCCTGCCAAAAGGACACCGGCTTCTTTTTTATGCCTGTCTCCACGGCCATGGAGCTTTTAAGTACCAGCCGCTGCTCTGAAATGGACATTGCGCTGGACTTATGGATTTCTACGGTCTACAACGATGAGCAGGTGGACGGCTCTGATGTCGGTCCGGTAGTCTATATTAGAAACGGCACCGGAAACCCTCTTGTAACTTACACGGAATTGTCCGCCCGGTGGGGGATCTCTAAAGCTACTGTTGGACGGGTCTTAAAAAGACTTTCCGATCTGGAATACCTCACTCTGCTGACCTTCCCTGGCCGCCATGGCAATGTGATTTATCTTCAAAGCTACTTATCCACCATGTTTCAGATATCAGACGTCATGATAGATAAAGAGGAGGTTGCCATGATACTGAATATTAAGCTGGAGCTGCCCGATGAAGCAGAATCCGGGGATAATCAGCCTGTGCCGGAATATAATGTCTGCGTCTCAAATGAGCTTTCCAGCGTTTCAAAAGCGCACATTGAAATCATACTCCGGCAGATGGCGAAAGTCCTGTCTGCACAAGGGATTCCGTGCTTTGAATGTCCCAAATCCCAATATAAGTTATATCCTTTATCAAACGCCTGCATGGAAGAGTCTCTAATCCGCGCACGAGGAATTTCTGAATCCCGCATTGGTCTGGCTGTCCTCTGCGGTGATGGTAAACAGGTCTGTACCTTTGAACTTACGCTCTCTCCCTGTGCGGAGATGGAACCCAGGAGGAAATGAGAATGAAAAAAAAGAATGAACTGAATCATGCTGATAACCCGCTGTACCACAATACCTGGACACTTCTGAAAAAATACCGTGATGTCGTATGGAGCCTGGAACTGTCTGTGCAGCAAGTCCGCAACACATTTGAAATTGAATACGGAAACGCCGTTGAAGAATTTTTGGATTCCATTTACTTAGCCGGGGCGGATTTGACCGGCAGCGCAATCGAACACCATGCCCAATGCATTGAACAGAGCCACAAAATGCTCAAGCTGCTGGATACGGCCATTGATCTTCTCCGCACAAAGCACAAAAATGGAGAATCTTTTTACTGGCTGCTGTACTACTCCTTTTTATCCCCCCAGCAGCTTCGCAATGTGGACGAAATTATCGAAAAGCTGCGCCCACATATCCGTGATATCAGCTTCCGAACCTATTACCGGCGCCGAAGGGAAGCTATCGACGCACTGAGTTCAGTCCTGTGGGGCTATACCGCCAAAGACAGTATGGCGATTCTGGAACAATTTTTCCCGGATCAGCTCCATGGCAAAAAATTGGCACAGGATTGAGAGAACATTGGCACAGTTCTGCCCTTTCGCCGTAAATCCCGATGTGTTAAAATGAATATGCTCAAACTTGCACCTAAAATTAAATCGGGCTGAATCCACACCTTTTCCGAAAGGTGTTTTTTCATGCCCAAATGGCTGTACCGCCAGGAAAATGCCGCGTTGGGATAACCTTTACTCAATGTGGCATTTCCATTTTACAGGTATTCAAAATCAAATTAGGAGGTCAGTAAATTGAAAAAAATGACTGTATCCCAAACAGCAAAACCGCCCGAGCCGATGGGAAAGCGCAGGTATCGTTTCCCTGTCCGGAAAGCGGCATACTGCGCTTATCTGGCCGTATGCTTATCCGTCATGTATTCCCAACCCGCTTATGCGGCTGATGTGTGGACAAAAGCCAAGGAAATCATGCAGGATGTGTACAACCAGATTGTGCTTATCTCTACCGTGGCGGCTATTGTAACAGCCTCGGTTGCTTTGTTGATGATGAACTTTTCCCGCAGCGGCAAAACCGTGGACGAAAGCAGGGCGTGGCTTAAACGTATCTGTTTAAGCTGGGCCATCATAAACGGGTTGGGTTTTATTATGGCTTACATTACCCCATTTTTCGCAGATGGAAAGTGGACCGGCTGATTCCGGTGCCGGGTGAATTTTAGAAGGGAGTGATTCTATTATGGGGATTTTAGACGGCATTGTGGAATGGATTGCAGAACAGGTAATGAATGGCCTCGACCTGGTGACTACATCAGTCTTAGGTGCGCTTGGCTGCGATATGACCGTGTTCCTGCGCTATTTTCCCGCCGCCGAAACCATGTATCACGTATTTGTGGCCTTATCCATCGGATTAATACTGCTCAATCTGGTCTGGCAGCTCTTTAAAAACTTTGGACTTGGCACAGGAGTCGAAGCAGAAGATCCGGTAAAGCTCACCATCCGGTCCGTTCTTTTTATCCTGTTAGCATACTTTTCGGATAATATTGTCAATACGGTGCTAGAAATCGGGGGAACCCCTTATGGCTGGATTTTGGATTCCGAACTTCCGGCTCTGAGCTTTGCTGATTTTAACTCCGTAATGCTGATTATCATCGGCGTCTGCGCCAATGGCGCGGTTGCTCTCATAACCCTGGTTCTGGTGCTGATTCTGGCGTGGAATTATTTAAAGCTGCTTTTTGAGGCTGCGGAGCGCTATATCCTGCTGGGAGTGCTTGTTTATACTGCACCTGTGGCCTTTTCCATGGGAGCCGCCCAGGCTACATCAAACATTTTTAAGTCATGGTGCCGTATGTTGGGCGGACAGGTGTTTCTTTTGATTATGAACGCCTGGTGCCTGCGGCTCTTTACAAGTATGGTTGGCGCATTTATAGCCAATCCACTCTCTGTATAAGGAGGTTTATTTACAGTGAAAAAAGAGTATGCCCGAAAGGGCTTTTTATGGTTCATAACGAGCGGGAAGGCGAGCAATTTCAATGACGCGGCCATGTGCCCGGCTGTCTGTAAGTTTCTGGTGGGCGTCCTGGCGGTAGCGCTGCTGGTCTGTTTATCCTGCCAACCGGCTTTTGCCGCTATTAGCGAAAGTGATGTACAGGCCCAGGTGGATTCGGCCGGGAAGGAAGCCGTGGCTGGAAATGTGCTGATCTGGTTTTTGTGTGCGGTCAGCTTCCTGAAAATATCCCAGAAGATAGATTCGTTTATGGCAAGTCTGGGCGTCAACGTGGGACATACCGGGGGAAGTATGCTGGCGGAAGCCATGATTGCCACAAAGGGACTGTCCACAGTCCGCAATGCCTCCAGCCGTCATTTCGGGGGCGGACGCAGCAGCTCCACTCATACTAATTCCGTCAGAGGCTCCAAGTCAGGAGCTGCAGGCGCTATGGGCGGGTTCATGAGCGGTGGGCTTGCTGGTGTTGTCAGCCGGTCCATACAGAATGGAGCCGCCAGGGCGGCTACTGGTTCCTCCGAGACCGGAACGCCTGGCGGGATCGGTGGCGTTGGAAAAGATTCAGGCGGAATTGGCGGTCAAATATTCGCTTCTTCTGTCAGTAAAGGCGGGAACTTCGCCAACAGCGTAATCAGCTCCATTGCAACTGGAAGTATCGCAGCTTCCGGCTCCATGACAGGAGAAAAGGCAGCCCAGGCCCTTCAATCTTATATGGGCTATGCCGCTTTGGGGGAAGGCGCAGAGCATATCCCTTCTTTCTCCGATGTGGAGATTGGCGGCGGCCGTATTACCGGAACCGAAGTTTCAGAGGAATACCCGGAGGGCGCTGCCTTTGGCATGTATCATACCGCCCAGTACACTGCTCCATCAGGGAGCTATACCACTATCCAGACAGCGGACGGGGCTTCCTGGTATAAACAGTACGCCGCCGATGCTGTCGAGAAATCACCATACATGGCGTCGGACGGCTCTATCGCATACAACGAATCTATTGTAAAGAAGCTCCCGCCGCCCCCGCAGAGAAAGGACAGGATATAGAATGGCTGAAGAACAAAAAAATGGATTATCAGAAGCCGTAGAGACAGGAGCTCCAGCAGCGCAGGCGATACACGGGGCAATTAAAACAGGAAAAGCCGTATCAGCCGCCGCAAAAGGAGCCGCTGTCGGCGGGCCATACGGAGCCGCTGTCGGCGCTGTCCTGGCCGGACGCAGGCATATCGGTAAGATTGTTGCGGCTATCGCTGTCTTGGTTATGCTTCCGGTTCTGTTTGTGTTAATGCTCCCTGGTCTGCTGTTTGGCGGCTTGACAGGCTCCGGCTCTTCCGGAACCGATGGACTTCCCGTCCTGAATGATGAACAGGCGGTCATTGAGAATGCAAATGACATAACCTTTTCCATCAATCAGATTCTAAGTGAGGGGCTGGACGATGTGATGGCACGCATAGATGCGGATTTTGCTGCTTCGGACGGTGATGAGATGGAGGTACATAATCCTTACGCCTCCGCCCCGGTTTACAACGCGAATTTATTCATATCACAATATTGTGCGGCACGGAATTCAGATTTTAGAACCATATCTCTATCCGATATGGAGGCTGTGCTGCGTAGAAATAAAAGCTACTTTTATTCTTTTACCCGGAAAGAGGAGTTTCGGGACAGGGAGGAGACCGATCCTGATACCAACGAAAAAAGCACGGTCACTGAAAAATGGATGGTCTATACCATTTCCTACAACGGGGAAGCTCATTTTGCGGACAATGTTTTTCAGCTGACTGATGAACAGAAGGAGCTGGCCGCTGATTATGCTTCCAATTTGAGCCTTTTTCTGGGGGATGGTATGCTGCAAAACCTGTCAGCATGGAACGGAAACAGTATTCCTTCTCTGGGGGATATCCGGTTTGCGGACGGTGGCACCCCGGTTGTCTATTTTAACCAGATGGACGAGCGATACGCAGGTAAACCTTATGGGACGGACCATGTTGGAAGTTATGGTTGTGGCCCCAGCGCTATGGCGATTGTGGTTTCTTCTCTCACCGATGAAATTGTTGACCCTGCAAAAATGGCGGATTGGGCCTATAAAAACGGTTTTTGGTGCAAAGGCAGCGGCTCCTACCACGCGCTCGTTCCGGGAGCAGCTAAAGCCTGGGGGCTTCCTGTTTCCGGCTGCAGCGCTTCGGAACCCCAGCGAATTATTGACGCCCTGTCGGAAGGAAAGCTGGTGGTGGCGATTATGGCTAAGGGACATTTTACCTCGTCAGGACATTTTATTGTTCTGCGGGGAGTTCAGGACGGTAAAATTATGGTAGCTGACTCAGGCAGCTATAAACGGAGTAATCAGCTCTGGGATTTATCAATTATTTTAAATGAAGCCAGCCGCCGGGCTGCTGCCGGTGGCCCCTTCTGGATTATCGGATAAATGCCTGACGGCTGAAGAAATGAGGTTATCAATGAACAATCAGAATGACCACGATACTTATATTATACCGCCGAATTTCGTGGAAACCGGTACTTTTTTCGGCGGTATGTTTAAAGCGCGCAACGTGATTGAAGCCGGCATCCTGGCATTTGCCATCGGATTGCCGGTTTTCCTGTTCCTCCCTTTCGGTCTGACTGCCAGAATCATTGTGCTTTGTTTAACCGCGCTGCCGCTGGCGCTCCTTGCCCTTATTGGCATATCTGGAGAAAGCCTGTCCTCTTTTTTAATGATATTTCTTAAATTTTTAAAGAACCGGCGGGTTGTGGGGAAAGAGACTTCCAATGATACTGTCTCTCCCAAATCGGAAAAGCAAAAATTGGAAAAGCAAAAGCGGGTAAGGGCCGCTAAATCCATGAAAGATCATAGGACTGCAAAGGCCCAAAAATCCGCAAAAGGAAGCATGGAGAAAAAGCGCCGCACCCTGGCTGATTCTGATTTTCCGGCAGAATTTGATGAAATACGAGAATATAAGATAAAGCAAAAGCTGCGGCCCTGCAAAGGGGTTAAGCGGAAAAGGACCGTAAAGTCAAAGCCTGATAAACAGAAACATCATGGCAAACAAAGGCCTCACTTAAAGAAAGCTGCCCGCACCCAGGAACCAGCATTTTCCTGCTTGAATCCTGTGGCTGACTATTTTCCAATCACCAAGATTGAAAACGGCATTATTTATACCAAGGATCACCGCTATATCAAGGTGGTTGAAGTTGTGCCTATCAACTTTATGCTGAGAAGCGCCAGGGAACAACGGAGTATTATCTATTCCTTCATCTCCTACTTAAAAATCAGTCCGGTTAAGCTGCAGTTTAAGGTTCTGACCCGCCGGGCGGACATTTCCCGCCATATGGACGCGGTGCGGTGCGAGATGGCGACGGAAACCAATGAACAGTGCCGGCTGATGCAGGAGGATTACCTGAAATTTGTACAGCAGGTTGGCTCCCGTGAAGCTGTTACACGCCGCTTTTTTCTTATCTTTGAGTATGAGCCCTGGTCTAATACCAAGCGCTCCGAGGAGGAGGGGGAAGCCATCGGGTGTTTACAAAGCGCGGTCCGCACAGCTTCCAATTACCTGCGGCAATGCGGGAACGAGGTTATCATACCTGACAGTGAGGACGAGTTTACCGTGGATATCCTCTATAACCTGCTGTGCCGCAATGAGAGCGCCGTTAAGCCGCTTTCTGAGCGGGTGCAGGAGGTAATTGCAAAGTACATGGAAAATGGGCGGGAAAGCGATGTTGACCGCATTCCTGCTAATGAATTTTTCGCGCCGTCCAGCATAGACTTCACCCGCAGCCGCTCTGTCTGTATTGATGGTCTTTATTACTCCTACCTGCTGATTCCCTCTGACGGCTTTAAACCGCAGGTTCCTGCGGGATGGCTTAGCCTCATTGTGAACGCCGGTGACGGAATTGACTTAGATATGTTTCTTACCCGTCAGCCCAAAGAGAGGATTGTCCAGAAGGTGGGACAGCAGCTTCGTATTAACCGCTCCAAGCTAAAGGACGCCAGCGATACCAACACGGATTTTGACAGTATCGACGGCGCGATCCGCAGCGGTTACTTTTTAAAAGAGGGGTTATCCGGCAATGAGGACTTTTATTTCCTGAATCTGCTGATTACCATTACCGCCCACAGTGAAGATGATCTGGAATGGAAGGTCAGTGAAATGAAGAAGCTGCTGCTCTCCCAGGATATGCGCGTCAATACATGCCACTTCAGGGAGGAGCAGGCGTTTCTTACCTCTCTGCCATTAGCGGCTATGGAGAAAAAGCTGTATGAACAGAGTAAACGCAACCTTCTGACAGAGGGCGCCGCAAGCTGCTACCCCTTTACCAGCTATGAAATGTGTGATGATAATGGCATTTTGCTGGGGGTAAATAAATATAACAGTTCTCTTATTATTGCGGATATTTTTAACAGCGCAGTATATAAAAATGCCAATATAGCGATTCTTGGCACCAGCGGGGCAGGCAAAACCTTTACCATGCAGCTCATGGCTTTGAGAATGAGACGGAAGGGGATTCAGGTCTTTATTCTGGCTCCTCTTAAAGCCCATGAGTTTCACCGGGCCTGCGCCAATGTAGGCGGGGAGTTTATCCAGATTTCTCCGGCCAGCCCCCACTGTATCAATATCATGGAGATCCGGCGGATCGACCACACAGTTAATGACTTACTGGATGGTCCAAGTATCCACCTGTCGGAGCTGGCTGCCAAAATCCAGCGGCTGCATATTTTTTTCAGCCTGTTGATTCCCGATATGACCCACGAGGAACGGCAGCTCTTAGACGATGCGCTGATACGCACCTACAACGCCAGAGGCATTACCCATGATAATGCTTCTCTGGAGGATCCAAAACGGCCGGGTAACTATCGGGAAATGCCAATTCTGGGGGAATTATATGAGCTTCTTAAACAGTCCCAGGATACAAGGCGCCTGGCAAACATCATCAACCGCCTTGTAAATGGCTCTGCCCGCAGCTTTAACCAGCCCACCAACGTATCCTTAGACAACAAGTATACGGTATTAGACATTTCTTCCCTTACAGGGGACATGCTGGCGGTGGGAATGTTCGTGGCGCTTGATTTCGTATGGGACAGGGCCAAGGAAAACAGGACGGAGGAGAAGGCTATTTTCATTGACGAGTGTTGGCAGCTTCTTTCCGGCGCCGGCGCTACGGGTACGCGGCTGGCCGGTGATTTTATACTGGAAATATTTAAAACCATACGCGGTTATGGCGGTTCTGCGGTCTGTGCCAGCCAGGACTTAAACGACTTTTTTAATCTGGACGAAGGACGGTTCGGAAAGGGCATTATCAACAACTCTAAGACTAAAATCATTCTGAACCTGGAGGACGATGAGGCCATGCGCGTACAGGAATCTTTGCACCTGTCAGACGCCGAAACCATGGAGGTAACGCACTTTGAACGGGGACACGGATTAATCAGCACCAATAACAATAATATTATGGTGGAATTTAAGGCCAGTCATCTGGAAAAGGAACTGATTACAACGGACAGGCGGGAGTTGAAGGAGCTTGTTGACCGCAAGAGGAAGGAAAACCTTATATTACAGTAGCTTCATAGGCGTTCCGGCATCGGGACGCCTATACATTCATTCTCATCCTATATGACTGCCGCGGAGTGGTGTAAAGAACATATCTGGCTGCTTTACCAGATGAAAGCAGGGCGGTACTGCTCTCCGCTATGAAAAGTGAGGTGATGCCGGTTACTGATTGCCGCAGCCCGTAAACCAACTATTATTTAACACACAAGGAGGTAGATACAAGCGAGTTTAAAAGTTTTTATAAGAGTGTCCAGGGAAATGAAGGAGATAAATGCAGATACAATACAAGACTGGATACCTATGGGTGCGGGTGTCAGCACAACTGCAGCTACTGCTACGCCCGCTCTCTGCTTCATTTCCGCGGCTTCTGGAACGCGGACCAGCCAAAGGCTGCCGATGTACGGAAGATAGCCCGAAAAGTGAATCAGTTATCTCCGGGAACGATTATCCGCCTGGGGGGAATGACTGACTGCTTCCAGCCCTGCGAACGGGAACAACGGGTAACCTACCATACCATACTTGAAATGAACCGGCGCAGGATAGGCTATCTCATCGTCACAAAGTCCGCTTTAATTGCAGAGCCGGAATATATGGAGATTCTGGACAGATCACTGGCTCATATCCAGATTACTGTCACCTGTTTAGATAATAAAAAGGCATTTACCTATGAAAAGGCCAGCCCGCCGTCACAGCGGATACTGGCGATTCAAAAATTGCAGGAATCTGGCTTCGATGTCTCCATACGCCTGAGTCCTGTGATTGAGGAATTTATGGATTTTGATATGCTTAATTCTCTTGGTATTGAAAGGTGTGTCATTGAGTTTTTAAGAATCAACACATGGATCAGACAATGGTTCAAAGAGGTGGATTTTACAAAGTACAGCCTTCAGCACGGAGGCTACCGCCACCTGCCCTTAGATGTAAAGCTTAAAATCCTTGATAAAATCCATATACCAGAAAAAACCATATGTGAGGACGTCACGGAGCATTACGAATACTGGCGGCAGCATGTAAACCCAAACCGAGAGGATTGCTGTAATCTGCGAATCCTGTAAAGAACCGTTTGCGGTGGCGAATACGCTTCGTATACTTCTGTTAAGCGTATTCTCTGCCGTACCCGTACTGTCGTTTACGTCCGCAATACGCTGTAATTACGCGCTATATACGCATTTTCTGATGATTACGTGTTTTTTACGTTCTGATTACGCATAAGGAGGTGATTCAAATAAAGACCAGAGCCGAGCTTTACGGACAGGAGGCCACAGAACTGCTGCGGCTGATTGCTATGTATCCCGGTTTGTCGGAGACGCAGCTCTGCCGCTTTTATCCTGACAAAGCAGATAAGGTTAAGAACCTGCTGGCTCACTTACAGAGACAGGCCCGTATCGTACCGACTAATGTTGGCAGATACTTTCCGGCTGGAACTACCGATTTTACGATTGACAGCGGACTGAATCGGGCGGTCTGGGTTTTGCTGGATTTTATTGACCGTGTGGAATACCACTCGTCCGGCGAGTTTCCGGTTAAGATCACCTTCTTCCTTTCCGGTGAAATTTATGAAATTATCTATGCCGCGGCAGGTCAGGAGGTTCTGATCAGCCACATTCTGCGCCAGCATGGAATACATGACGGGCGCCGGATTGTGCTGGTAGACAGCCATGAGCAGCTTCATCAGCTGGATTTTCCCGGTATTACCGGATTCTGTACCGCGGAGCTGTCCGGAGAGGTTCAATACTATAAAAAAACGAATGGAGGAATGTGATTGGAGAGAAAACATCTTTCCCAACAAATCGGGCAGATACTCGATGACCTGGCCCGTCTGTCAAATACCCTCTACGCTATGGGAACTGCTGATATCCAGCGGTATCCTGATAACTATGAGGTGCTGTCTACGGACGCCGCGCTGCGGGCAGAAAAAATCGCCTGTGAGCTGCGTCATTTAATTTTTTCCACCGGCGGGATAAAAAAGCCTGAATATCATGGTCTGGCCTGTGAGGTCCATGGAGTTGAGATCCTTTATGAAGATGAAATCCTGGAGGTGACGCTGCCCAGCCTGCTTCCAAAGCGCCGGAACCGCAAGAGCGTGGAATTTCTGCTTGACCCGCTTCACTTTTATTTGAGCCAATATGCCGGACAGAATACGCTGCCAAAATACAGGGAGTGCGTAGTCTGTTTTTCCCATACCTACAGCATGGAGCTTCCCGCCCGGCGTGTCCACGATTACGACAATATGGAGCTGAAGCAGATTTTAGATGTTCTGGCCTCCTATATCATGGTTGATGATACGGGACTCCTCTGTGATGCCTACAATACAACGGAATTTGGCGAAAAGGACTGCACGCGTATCTTTGTCATTCCCAAAAACCGTTTTCCGGCATGGCTGGCTAAGCGGGAAAAGGGGCTGAAAAATATATCCGATTTTTAGGTATCTGCCCTGTTTTTTTAGGGATAGTACCTTAACACCGGATTTTTCGACAGTTCCGTTACTTTTTGCAAAGCAGCCCGGCTGAATTTTACCGAAGTCTTTTCAGCCTCGGTAGTCTTTTCCACAAAGGAGGTGGTTTTATGGGGTAATTATCCACACTCTACCCAGACGCGATACACAACTGTATCAGCTTCTTGAACTGATAGCGCTGTCCGGCGACTTTCCGGCTGACCTGCTTTCCAGACTTCCTGGCGGCAGTACCTATAAGGAGTCTGTTGTCAAGACGTTGAAAAGAGAAGGGCTGATACGCACGTTTTACCGGGATCATTTGAGGACATACCGGTTAACCGCCCAGGCGAAAGCGCAGCTGATGGCAGAACAGCCCGGCCGGTTCTCTTTTTATCTGGAGGGGAATTCGGATACAAACCTTCTAAAGGGGGAATTTACAAGGCGGCTGCGCCTCTATCAGATTGCAGTTGTCTATGTAAACATGAAACTGGCGGGCGTCCATATTTTCCGGGATATAAAACCAGAGGTATTCTCACCGTCCGGCTCCCCGGTATCCCATATTGGGGAACCGGCCTTTTACAGCTCGCGGGAGGTCAAGGATCTGGGAATGGAGGCCGCAAAAATCAGGGGCTCCCGTATGGCCGGCGTGCTCCTGTCCCCCTCTGGTATATTCTCCGTCTACAACAATGGTGACTCCCTTACCCGATGGGAAAACCGTTCCGAGCTTCGTGTTAAGGCGCTGCTGCAGATGGAGCTGTGCCAGCGCCGTCTCCACAGCCAGTATCAGATGGACGATGTAAAAGCGCTGCTGTTTGGAGACAGCATGGAGCTGGCTTATGAAATACTCGTTGCCGGCAGGGAGAAAAAACAAAATTATTTTATTCTTGATGGCAACTATGAACATTTTTATTATCTGACAAACAATCCACATGGGGAGACGCTTTTAAGGCTTCTCTGCAATCCGGCTATGACCGCTGAGCTTGACCGGATACTGGGGCAGGGCTTTGGAGAACGGATACCTGACTGGCATATTGAAAATGACGCCATTGACCGGAGTGGGGAACCGGTGCTGTTCGGATATTTTTTTGACCTGCCCCGGATTGCCCGGTTTAACGCGGCCCTCAGCCTGCAGGGGAAAGGCGGAACGCTGGTTTGCTTTGACTTCCAGTGTGATGTGCTGCGCCGGTACTGCATTCCCGCAATGCGCTTCCAGACCATTGATTTTACTAAATTTAACAGGAGGTTCTTTCCATAGGAAAATATAAATTAATCAAAACTATGATTGCCGCGCCATTGGCAGTCCTTTCCATTTTATATGCAGGGGGCTATCTGGCGCAGTTTATCGGAAATTATGCAGTATGGCAGCAAGGCGGCGGCGTTCCTGGAGACGGTACATCTCCGGTTATGCCAACGCCTGATTTTTTTACCTGCCTGACCCTGGTGTTCCGTCCGCCCTATGGAGTGTATGGCGTCTTAATCTGCATTGGCCTGTTCGCCATTTTGCTGGTTATGGTCATGCGTCTTGGGTACAGCGAGGACGGCGAGTACGATAAGGACCGGAATTTTACATACTCCACCAAGGGGACGTATGGAACCTCCGGCTGGATGAACCGTGAGGAAATGGACGGGGTCCTGGAGCTGGTGTCGGATCTGCGCGGGCACCCCGGCACCATTCTCGGTATGCTGAACAATAAGGCGGTCTGTGTGCCCAAGGAAACCAGACTCAACCGCAATCTGGCCGTGTATGGCGCCAGCGGCTCCATGAAAACCCGATCCTTTTGCATGAACCGCATCTTACAGAGCGTTGCCTGCGGGGAATCCCTGATTATCTGCGATCCAAAGTCAGAGCTTTATGAAAAGTCCAGCGAATATCTGCGGGATAAAGGGTATATTGTCCGAGTGTTCAATCTTGTTTCCGCTGAAAATTCCGATTCCTGGAACTGCCTTTGCGAGATTGACGGTCAGGAGCTGATGGCGCAGCTTTTTGTAGACGTTATTATAAAAAACACCACAACCAACGGAAAAGGCGACCACTTTTGGGATTCTGCGGAAATGAATTTATTAAAGGCTCTGGTTTTATATGTGGACCGAAGCTATGCTCCTGAAAATAAGAATATCGGGCAGGTTTACCAGCTATTGACGCTGAATGCGGAATCCGATCTCAACAATTTATTTGATACTCTGCCTTCCACACACCCGGCAAAAGCGCCGTTCAGCCTGTTTAAGCAGGCTTCCGATTCTGTGAGGAGCGGCGTTATCATTGGGCTGGGAAGCCGTCTGCAGGTGTTCCAGTCCGAAATCATCAAGAAAATTACTGCCCGCGATGAAATTGACCTGGAGCTTCCGGGTCAAAAACCATGCGCTTACTTCTGCATTACCAGCGATCAGGACAGCACCTTTGATTTTCTCTCTTCGCTGTTTCTGTCCTTTGTGTTTATCAAGCTGGTACGGTTTGCGGATAAAAACTGTGAGGGCGGCAGGCTTCCGGTTCCGGTACATGTTTTAGGAGAGGAGCTGTGCGCCTGCGGCGTCATTCCGGATTTAAGCAGAAAAATCTCGGTAATTCGATCCAGAAATATATCAATGAGCTGCGTATTTCAAAACCTGGCGGGGCTTCAGAACCGCTACCCATTGAATCAGTGGCAGGAAATCCTGGGAAATTGCGATATCCAGTATTTTCTGGGCTGTACGGACGAGCTGACCGCGGAATTTATCAGTTCCCGCACAGGGCTTGCCAGCGTTGCGGTATCCAGCAAGTCAAAGCAGCTGGGAACATGGCGTATTTCCAACTATACGCCTGAATACCGGGAGACAAGCGGCGTGGGCAAACGTCCGGTCCTGACTCCGGACGAAGTGCTGCGCCTGCCGATTGACCAGGCGCTTGTAATTATCCGGGGAAAGAAGGCGTTGAAAGTCAATAAATTCGACTACTCGAAGCACCCGGAGTATCCAAAGCTCCAATCCTGCAAGGCTTCTGCCCATATTCCGGAATGGCGCAGATTAGAACAGGAGGCACAGGATATGGCAAAAGCCAAACCAAAGACGCCTAAAAAGGCGGCGGCACGAAAGCCAAAAGAAACCAGGGCACAGACCGCCGCCAAAGAAGCCGCGCCGGCTGAGCCAGAAGTGACTTTTACGGCTGATATCATTACATCGGATAAAGATTCTATTTTATCTTAATACATTTTATAAGGAGGTTTTTATGGCTGCTAAGAAAAAGGAATTATTAGAACAGGAACCCGCAGTTATCGGTACAGAAAATTCCGAAGCTGCTGACAGCGGGGCAATTTTGCTGGAGGAAATGGCTGATTGCACGGACGCTCCTGCTGCAGCAGGGGAAGTTGAGCCTGAATTGGACGAGCTTCTGTCGGACATGGGACCGGACTTAACCGGTAATGCGATTCCCGGATCGTCTGATGATGAATTATCTTGTGAAACTGCTGACTGGGAGGACAGCGAAGTTGAAGTCACTGGAATCAATGATGGAGCTTCCGATCCCCCTCCCTCTGCCAGTCCTAAGAGAGCGGCAAGGAAAAAAAGCGACACCAGAAGTACGAAAGCTGTAGAACAGTCTGACGCTATGGAAGGATCGGTAACATCGTCTTTTATCACAGAGGCCAATGGAGGCGAGACGGAAGCTCTGACTGCGGAAATGACGGAATTCACAGAAGATTTGGCTGAAGGCAGAGAGCCGGCCTCTGCCTCTTCTCCTCCTGCCTCCCGGCGTGCTTCCCGCGGCCGTCCTGCGGCAGAGGCCCCGGTACTGACGATTGAAGCACGCAGCGAGGTTGAGACGGCCGAGGAACGGGAAGATGTTATCTGGCATGAAATCCATAATGCGTACCGAACACGCCGGATTCTCATGGGGCAGCTATGCGGGATTGAACAGACGGATTCCGGAAAAACCATTGCCATTGCGGATTATAAAGGCTTCCGTATTGTAATCCCCCTGAAGGAAATGATGATTCAGGTGGGGCGCAGTCCTTCGGGCCAGGCTTATGCGGATTTGATGCTGCGGCAGAACAAGATTCTGAACAATATGCTGGGCGCTCATATAGATTTTGTGGTAAAGGGAATTGACTCCAAAACCCGCAGCGTGGTCGCAAGCAGACAGGAAGCCATGCTGAAAAAACGGCAGATTTTCTATCTGGATAGTGATTCTGCGGGCATGTACCGTATCTATGAAGGGCGCGTTGTCCAGGCCCGTATTATAGCTGTGGCTGAAAAGGTTATCCGTGTGGAGATTTTCGGCGTAGAATGTTCCATTATGGCCCGGGATCTGGCCTGGGACTGGGTCGGGGACGCCCATGAGCGGTTTTCTGTGGGTGACGAGGTTCTGGTGCGTGTTCTTGGGGTGAGACGGGACAGCCTGGAGGAAATCAGTGTAAAGGCTGATATCAAGAGTGTAACACAGAATAATAACAGCGAGAATTTGAAAAAATGCCGGATTCAAAGCAAGTATGCGGGTAAGGTTACGGACGTTCACAAAGGTGTCGTTTATGTCCGGCTCTCCAACGGGGTAAATGCGGTGGCCCATTCCTGCTATGACCAGCGTATGCCTGGAAAAAAGGACGATGTGAGCTTTGCAGTGACGAGAATTGACGAGGAGCGCGGCGTGGCGGTTGGAATTATCACCCGCATTATCCGCCAGAATCTTTGATCTGTACCAATGGCAGAATATTGGCACAGATCTGCACAATATTGGCACGGTTCTGCTATTTTACCGTAAAGCCGTATCTGATATAATGTGTACAGTTAAAACTTTGCAAAACAGCCGCCTGGTGTCACGGACGGCTGTTTTGCTGTAAAGGCGGTGATTATTATTTTAGTGAAAAGAATCCGCGTAATACTGGGCAGCCAACGGGCGGAGGCAAGCTATTTCAGCACCATGGTATTCATTTTTATCGCGGTGCTGCTGCTGGCATTTATCATTGACCTGTTTTCTATCATTTCCACGAAACAGGAGCTGGATTACTGTGCGGACGAGATGGTAAAGCAGATACAGCTTTCCGGCGGTATCAATTCTGAAACAGATGAGATGTTTGAATTTCTCTGCTCCCAGATTGAGGGGGCGGAAAATATCACATATTCTGTTGACGCCACCTATCACTCTCCCACCCCGCCGGGCATGAGCTATGGAATCCAGTTGGGAACGCCCTTCTATATCACGATTGAAGGCAGCGCAAAGCTGGGGGGCTTCTGGAACCTCCGTCTTGTCCGTATCAATATAGTAGCAAGGGGTTCCGGAGTCAGTGAACATTATTGGAAATGAGGTGGCGCATGAAATATATTTACCGCAGGCTAAGAGGACGGCTCTGTAATGAACACGGAGAGATTGCCATTTACTCCTGCTTCTTTGTTGTGGGAATTGTCATGCTGATTTCATTTCTTCTCCTGTACGCCTCTATCCGGATTAACTGCATCAATATCCGCAATGGAGCCAAGATGGAGCTGAACAATTTAAGTGCCAGCATCTATGCGGATACCTACCGATCCCAAAGGGAAACGAATTTCAGCGAATATTTAAGCACTCTTTATTCCAGCAGTTCTTATACGGAGATGCTGGAGGATACGGTGCGGGAGGGGCTGTCCACAAAGGTTCCCCTGTCTACTGACGATTACAAGATCAAAAACATCACCCTGGATTTTCATGTGACCGGGGACCGGGTCAAATACACGTTTTATTGTGACGCGGAGTTTTATGTCAAAATGTTTGGACGCTCCTATCCTGTTATCACACAGGGAATTGAACTGACCGGATATCACAACACAAAATTTTAATACTCTTTTTGTTGAAAAATGCAGAGATATCCCGTAAAGTATAGCTAAATAAAACAATCGGAGGATAATGAATGAAGAAATTTTTTAAATCCAGAGGCTTCCTTATCACCATGCTGTCTGTGTGCTGTGTTGCTATTCTGGGAATTTGCTGGGCGGTAAACAGAGATAAGAACAGCCAGTTTACCGCTGATGAACCTCCCCCTTCCACAGCCTCACAGGAATGGGTGGAATCATCTTCTGAAACAGCGCCCGAATTAGAGGAGACAACAAGGGCGGTTCCCGAAACCACCTTGTCGGCAACTACTGCTCCGGCTGAAACAACAACCGCAGAATACCCCAAGATTGCAGAGAAAACAGAAAAGGATGTTGCTGTGGAGTTTTCTCCCACAGAAAAGCCGACAGAGACACCGCCTGCGCCGGAGGGAAAGACGATTATTGAAGATCCCGGACCGGAACACCCGGTCAATCCCGCTCCCGATGTGACCGCGCCGGCTCCAGAAGCGGAAAGCGCGCCGGCCCCAGGCAGCACCGATGGGAACGGGGCGTATTACGATCCGGTATTCGGCTGGGTGACTCCGGCAGAGGTAATCCAGTCCACAATCGACAGTGACGGGGACCCGGACAAAATGGTCGGAAATATGGGAGATTAGTTTAATATATGTATTGCCGCCGCTTGAATGAGTGGCGGCTTTTTAATACCCAGAATTTAAAAGAACAGGAGCGTGATATCACTTGAAGCAACTATTTGCTATTCTCTGTTCCCTGATTATGATGCTGGTATTGGTTCCTGCCAGCGCCCTGGCCGCCGGGGAGGGGAATATCGACCAGGGAGGCGGTAACATGGGACAGGGAACGTCCCAAAATAAATGGTCTCCCGGAAACGATGGTGTTCGGATAACTGTGGTAGATGCTGAAACAGGCATTCCTGTAAGCGGTTCTGTAGACTTTTCCAACCGTCCGCAGCCGGCAACCATCTATTATTTTGGCACCAATAATAAAATTGAGTACCGGAACGGAACGCCGCTTGCCATGGAATCAGCAGTTCCATATCAGTGCAGACAGCCCGCTTATTCCATGCCTCCCATTGTAAACAGCAAAAGCCGGCCTACCTCGATTGAAATTATCAAACGCTATTTTTGTTCTGAGTACGCGTGCCAGATGGTTGCCGAAGCCACCGGAGTCAACTATGAAAAGATGCTTTCCGGAGAATACAAAATACTCTTAGAACCCATTGCTTATGTCACATTTAATGGCATGAATTACTGTTTTACCGCAACGGAAGCCGCCCTGTACGATCAGCTTTCGGGCGGAGCGCTAAGACAGCGGCTTCCCACCGTGGCCTTTCAGAACCTGCCCCTGGCAATGTTCCTGGAATATGATGATATCGGCTTTTTTGCATGGACAGGTCCCAAAACCGGAGTGCAATCCAATGCTGATATTATAAACTATCTGGGTCTTGGCCTCGTGTGGTTTGACGAGGGACCCGAGGAGCCGGAAAATCCCGGCGAGGACATAGAGGCTCCCGACATGGAGTACCGGGTGAATACAGATGTGATCACCGCAGTCACGCTCCGGTCTGACCGGGATTTGACACCCGACAATCCGGCGTCTGTAACCTTTCATATTATGGGCAGGACTTACCGGATTCAAGATATTGTGATTCCGGCCGGAGATTCACAGGTTGTCTGGGTAAAATGGCGCACTCCCGGCACCCCGCAGACCGTTCCCATCACCATATCCGTGCGGCGCGCTTATACGGCGCAGGATACGTTTACCGCAAAAATAGTTGACTTAAATGAGAAAGTCCCGCCTGATCCGCTGGCAACAGACACGAATCCGGGCTATTCGGTTCCCTCACTCCCGGACGCCCCGCAGAAACGGACAGCAAACTGGGGCGTATGGCGCTGCTACTGGGTGCCGGTATGGGACTGGTGCGACCATGACGACGGCGGGCATTGGGTTGACAATGGATATTGGGAATACGATTACACAGGATATTCCGCCTCCATCACCGGCTCCATGTCATTGATGCCGGATGATCTCGTACCGACTGCTTCCGGAAAAAACATGAAAAGCGGATATGGGGTAAAAACCGACGTGAGGGCAACGCTTTCCACCAGCGCCCCATCCAGCCACATCACCCACCCTCAGACCGCATTTTCCGTATTTCCGGAATTTGACTATGGGACATACCTTCGTCTGCTCCAGCGGACTTCCGGGGGAAGGAGCGCTAAATTTACCTTCCGTCCAAATGCATTCTCAACCTATAACCGATCTGTGCATTTCACACCGCTGTGGTTTCCGGACCATACACAATACAGCGTGTATACCCAGGTTTGGGATACATGGACGCCGGACGGAATGTTGTCAATCAATCTAAACGACCATGTATCCATACGGGGGAGTCTTTATGATGACTGGTATACTAACCGGGAATAATATTCCGGTCCTTTTATATGAAACGCTGGTATTCTGCGCGATTACCGGTTTTGCCATTTACGACCTGTTCCATAAGCGGGTGCCTGACCGGGCGCTCGTTTTATTTTGTCCGGCTGCACTTGCCGCTCCCTTTCTGTTAAACGCCGGTTCCTTTAACTGGCAGATGGTTTCTGAAGCCTGGCTGGCTTCCCTTGCAGGTGCGGCGGCGGGCTTTGGAGTCCTGCTCACCGCCGCCCTTGTCTCTAAGGACGGCACCGGAGTCGGTGGAGGGGACATCAAGCTGGCTGGAATCATGGGGTTTATTTACGGCGTCAATCGTATGACCGCAATCCTGCTGACCGCTGCCGCCCTTGCCGCTATTGCAGTGTTTCTCACCAGAAGAAACCAGTTAAATGAAAATCTGGCGATTCCCTTTGTCCCTTTTCTTGCTATGGGAAATCTGGTGGTCGCCGCTGCTTTGAAATAATAAACCAGGAGAGATGAACATGAGATTAAATAACCGTTTTTTATTTGGGCTGCTTAGCCTTCTGCTGGCCGCTGTCATTGCTTTTGTCGCCCTTCCAACGATTGCCAGACAGACCAACGGCAAGACTGAAATTGTCCGCGTGTCGAAGCCTGTTTTAAAAGGCGCCATTATTACCGACAAAAATGTGGAACTGGCGGAGGTGGGAAGCTATAACCTGCCGGCAAATATTGCCCGCTCCACAGAGGACGTGGTGGGAAAGTATGCTGTCTCGGATTTAATGGAGGGAGATTATATCCTTTCGTCAAAGATCAGCGCACTTCCGCTCACCTCGGATATTGCGCTGAATGATATCCCATCCGGAAGGGTGGCAATCTCTTTAAGCGTTAAAACCCTGGCCTCCGGTTTGTCGGATAAGCTGCAGGCAGGTGACATTGTGCGTATTTACCATTTTCTTGAAACTGCAAGGGAGATACCGGAACTGCGCTTTGTAAGGGTTTTATCAGTCACCGGCGCTGACGGGACCAACATAGACAATACAGCTGAGCCCGCAGAGGACGAGGAAAAACAACAATCTGCCACTGTCACCGTCATGGCGACCCCTGAGCAGGCCCGGATTATTACGGAACTGGAAAACGATGGCGTTGCCCACGTGGCCCTTATCTCCCGCAACAATGAGGAGCTGGCGGCCGAACTGCTTGCAGAGCAGGATCAAATGCTTTCGGACCTGGAATCTCCGGCTCTGCCGGAGGAGATGTCAGATTCCGGCCATGTTTTTTCCACTTCCTCCAGTGAAGCACCAGAAGCTTCAACCACCGGAGAAGAACCCGGTCAAAATCCATAACTCAGCCAGAAAGGAGATTTTACATATGGCAAAAGTAATTACCGTATGGGGGAGTCCAGGCAGCGGAAAATCTATGTTCTGCTGTATACTCGCCAAGGCACTCACGAGAGATAAAAGCAAGGCCATTCTTATCAATGCGGATATCAGCGTACCCATGCTTCCTGTGTGGCTTCCGGAGCAGCTTGCCCCTGCTAACGCCTCAATCGGGCAGGTTTTAAGCAGCGTGGAGATTGACACCGCCCTGGCAGCCAGCCATGTGACTGTGCTGAAATCCTATCCCTTTATCGGACTCATGGGCTACTGTGCCGGCGAGAATCCATTGAGTTATCCGGAAATGAAATACGATATGGCGATGGCGCTGATTGCAGCGGCGTCCAGGCTGGTTGATTTTGTCATTCTCGACTGCAGTTCGGCCATGACGAACGTGTTTACACCCGCAGCCATTGAATCCGGCGATCTGGTTATCCGAATCCTGACTCCGGATTTAAAGGGGATTCACTATCTGAAAGCGCATCAGCCTCTGTTGGCAGACAGCCGCTTCCGTTATCACGAACATTTAACCTTTGCAGGCCTCGCCCGTCCCTTCCACGCAATCGAAGAAATGGGACACCTCATAGGCGGTTTTGACGGTTTGCTGCCCTACGGAAAGGAGGTGGACCGCTGTGCCACGGAGGGCGGTATGTTTCACGCCATCAGCTATTGCAACCCTAAATATACGGCCTCCCTGAATAAAGTTCTGGAAATGCTGGAACCAAAGGAAGAAGAACGTCAGCAGGACGATTTCGTGGAGGAGAGACAGGAGGAGCGCGCAGATGAACAATCTGAATGATATTTTCTTCGCCCCGGCAGCCAATGATAATCTGACCTATGACCAGATCCTTGAAGATGTACAGCGGTATTTTTCGGAGAACCATGCGTCCACCATTGCAGAGGCCGGCGAGGAAAATACGGATAAGGCTACCACCGTTTTAAAGGAACTGATGGTACAGTATATCGTCAAGCGGAAATATACGGCTGACGGGCTGACAACTAAGGAGCTCTGCGAAAAGCTCTATGAAGATATGGCAGGCTATTCTTTTTTGAATCAATGGATTTATAAGCCAGGCGTTGAGGAAGTAAATAGTGCGACACGTTCCTAGCTGAAAAGGTTAGGCACCAAACGTAAGAATGTAACAAAGTTCGGTTTAGGAGAACTGATAATCCGATAGGTGGAATGATAGGGGAACGCCTTGAAACGCCTGCCTAAAACTGCGAATGGCATGATTGTGATTAAGCACAAGATTGTCATAAAGCTCGCTGAAGTCGCCTGTATGCACTTGCTAAGGTCAAAAAGGATACAGCAAAACCAAGCCAGAGGTGGCTGGGAGTGATAGGGCGGGGTCTATAAAATACCTATGGTTAGAATTCTACTGTAAAAAGGCAGTAGACGGCGAACCTTTGAGTGTACGGGTCTAAATCTCTAAACAGTCTAACGGCTGTGCTTGCAGAATGCAAGGTCTGTGAGGATTAGTAAAACTTGTTGATATGAAACTCCTTACACCGTTACAGGCGGTGTCAAAGCAGACAGGCTTAAAGAAGGAACCTAAGGGTATATATGTAAAGATAGGATTATCGGAACGTGGTAAGTCAGCAACGTGGAGGGCTTAATCCCTATGAAGCGTTAGCAGGGAAAACATTTTGTATAACCTGCTTTTATGTTGATGAAAGTAGTGGCACAGTACCGATGAAGCCGTGATAATAAGCGGTGGAGGGATAGCCACAAGTCAGTATTTACAGTAAAACACAACTTACAAACAGTTATGAAACTGCATAAGGTTCGAGTATGACTAAGAGAGGCAGGATTTCCGCAATTAAGGAAGTGAAAGCCGACTTATGGCAACTAGAAAATCAAGGAAGAAACAGCGATTGAGAAACAATGAGTATTATGATACTCAGGCGATTTATGATGAACTGTATTCCAAAGCAAAAGAAAATCGGAGATTTACAAATCTATATGACCTGATTGTAAGCAGAGAAAATATATTGCTTGCATATCGTAACATCAAAAAGAATAAAGGCAGTAAGACCAAGGGAGTCAATGCTACTACGATTCTGGATATTGGAAAAGACAATCCGGAGAGGTTAATCTCATATGTGCGAAATAGAATGTCAAATTTTCAACCAATGCCAGTTCGTAGGGTAGAAATTCCAAAAGATAATGGGAAAGTACGACCACTGGGGATTCCGACCATGGAAGACCGGCTGATACAACAATGTATTAAGCAGGTTCTTGAGCCGATTTGTGAAGCCAAATTTTATAAACATAGTTATGGCTTCCGTCCGAATCGGAGCACTCATCATGCCATTGCCAGAGTGTTGGCACTGACCAACCGGCATAACTTTCAGTATGTAGTAGATATTGATATTAAAGGATTTTTCGATAATGTCAATCATGGGAAACTCATGAAACAGTTATGGAGCCTGGGGATTCAGGATAAACAATTGTTATGTATTATATCCAAGATGCTAAAGACTGAAATTAAAGGAATAGGGGTTCCACAAAAAGGGGTCCCGCAAGGCGGAATTCTCAGTCCATTATTATCTAATGTCGTTCTTAATGAGTTAGACTGGTGGATTGCAAGCCAGTGGGAGAACCATAAAACCCACCACTCATATAAAAATCCGACAAGAAAATATGAGTTGTTGAGAAGGGGTAATTTAAAAGAAGTATTTATCGTCAGATATGCCGATGATTTTAAGTTACTCTGTAAAGATAGAAAAACTGCCGAAAAGATGTTTGCAGCCACAAAACAGTGGCTTGAAGAAAGACTGGGCTTAGAAATCAGCCCGGAAAAGTCCAAGATAGTAAATCTAAGAAAACGATATTCTGAATTTTTAGGATTTAAGTTGAAGCTTTGGAAGAAAGGTCAGAAATATGTGGTCAAATCCCACATGACAAAGAAAAGCAAAGAAAAATGCAAGAAAGAATTAAAACAGAAAATCAAAGTATTACAACATGATGCTATCGGTGCACGGGTACAGCAGTTTAATGCTACTGTACTGGGGTTGCATGGGTATTATAAGATAGCCAGTCATATCAGTAAAGACTTTGCAGAAATCGCTTTTCATGTCAATAAGAGCCTTTATTGCAGAACGAAATGTATACGAAGTAAACGAGGTAATAAAAGCAGGGCATATGAACGCTTTTATGGAAAGTGTAAGGTAAAGCCCCTATTTATACAGCGGGTGGCACTTTATCCAATCCATTACGTGCAGACAACTCCACCGGTATGTTTTTCGCAGGATATATGCAATTACACGGTGAACGGCAGGGAGAAAATCCATAAATATCTGCAAAATTTCAGTTATGATACATTGCAATATATCATGAAGAATCCTGTTCAGAACCAAAGTCTGGAATACAATGATAACCGGATATCACTTTACGTTGGACAACGTGGAAGGTGTTTTATTACAGGAGAAAAACTGAAAATATCAGATATGGAAGTACATCATAAAACCATGCGTTCGGAGGGAGGCACAGATGCATATAAAAATCTGGTGTTTGTTACTGGAGCAGTGCATAAGCTGATTCATACAAAAGAAGTAGAAACCATTGAAAAATACCTTGAATTGTTGAAACGAAAATCAATAGACTTCGTGAAGCTGAATAACTTGAGACGTTTAGTTGGAAATTGTGAGATTAGTGAGAATAAGTAAATATTGATGGAACGCCGTGTGAAATGAAAGTTTCATGCACGGTGTGGAGTGGGGGAAAATCCGGAGATAACTTCAAAGGATTACCTATCACTATTCAACGCCTATAACGATATTGAGGTGATTATGAACAGCGGGCGCAGTATCAAGATACCGGATAAATTCACCTCGCCCCAGCACGCCATTGATGTGGTCCGCCGTATGTTAAACGCCTGCGGCATGGTAATTGATGATACCATGCCCAGCGTCATTGGGTTTCTCGATAAGAATATCCGTATCTCCGTGGATAAAGCCCCTATTGTTGATTCTGATGTGGGGATAAACGCTTCCATCCGTATTGTCAACCAGCAGACGGTTTCTGAACAGAAGCTTCTGGAGTCCAAAAGCGCTACCGCTGAAATGCTGCATTTTCTCACAGCCTGTATCCGCTATGGCGTCAGCGTCTGTATCGCCGGCTCCACCGGCTCGGGAAAAACAACCGTGATGGCCTGGCTGCTGTCCCAGGTTCCCAATAACCGGCGCCTGATTACCATTGAGGAGGGCAGCCGGGAATTTGATTTAATCAAGAGGGACGCCGATGGCAATATCCTCAATTCCGTTGTACACCTGCTTACAAGGCCCCATGAGAACCCAGCCATGAACATCAACCAGGATTTTCTCCTGGAGCGTGTGTTGCGAAAGCACCCGGACGTAATCGGCGTGGGGGAAATGAGATCGGCGGCCGAGAGCCTTTCGGCTGCGGAAAGCTCCCGGACCGGTCATACGGTCTGCACCACCATTCACTCTAATTCCTGCAACAGCACCTACCGGCGTATGATGACGCTTGCCAAGCGCAAGTATAACATGGACGATTCCGTACTCATGCAGATTATGGTGGAAGCCTATCCGGTGGTTGTCTTTACGAAGCAGCTGGAGGACCGTTCCCGGAAAATCATGGAAATCATAGAGGGGGAGGACTACCAGGATGGAAAGCTGATCTATCGCTCTCTTTACAAGTATGAGGTAGTGGACAACGTAACTCTGGAAAGCGGGGAAACCCGCGTGGTAGGGCATCATCGGAAAGTAGGCTCTATCTCTGACGGCTTGAAAAAAAGGCTGCTGGACAACGGAATATCTCATAAAGAACTGGAGGAATTCACAGGAAAGGAGGTGGATTAGTTGCATTGGATTTATTTGATTTGCTTTGTCCTTATCAATGCCGGGCTTATGGCTCTGCTCGGGGTCCGCCCCGGAGATTTCATTGACGCTGTTTTTTTGTCCAGACGCAGGGCCGCCACGTTAAGCGATGAACTGAATGTGCTCCTGGGCACTCCGTCTAAGGGATTTTTTAACCAGGACTATGAAATCAAACGAATTTTAAGGGATACAGGCAGGGCAGACCGATTTGAAGCTCTCAAACGGCTGACCCTGATTCTCTTTGCGGTAGGCGCGGTGCTGGCGCTTCTGATCGACAATGTGTACATGGTCCCGATTATGGGAATCGGCTTTTCCCTGCTGCCCGTGTGGTATCTGCACAGCACGGCGGCCAGCTACAAAAAGCATTTGAACGAGGAGCTGGAGACGGCCATCTCCATTATTACAACCTCGTACCTGCGTACAGAGGATATTATCCGGTCCATACAGGAAAACCTGCCTTATATCAATGAACCGGTGAAAGCCAATTTTGAAGCGTTTGTATATGAGGCCAGACTGATAAACGCCAATACCACCAGCGCCATCAACAGCCTGAAAATGAAAATTCCAAACCGGGTATTCCATGAATGGTGCAATATTTTAATCCAGTGCCAGTCAGACCGTTCCATGAAGAACACCCTGCCTACCATTGCCCAGAAATTCAGCGATGTCCGTATCGTACAGTCAGAGCTGGAGGCCATGATGCAGGGGCCGCGGCGTGAGGCAATTACTATGATGTTTCTGGTAATTGCCAACATACCTCTGTTATATTTCCTCAACAAGGACTGGTTTCATACCCTGCTTTTCACCACCCCAGGAAAAATCGCCCTTGCCATCTGTGGCGCGATTATCCTGTTTTCACTGACACAGATCATGAAACTAAGTAAGCCTATTGAATACGGAGGTGACGGCAAATGACAGTGTTAGCACTTTTGGCGGTTGTGTTGGCTGGCTTTAGCATCTACTATCTCGCCTGTGCGTTTGCAGACATTCCCACCAGCAGGACCTCCCGCACAATGCTGATGGTCCGAAAGCAGCAAGGCGGACGGAATGAAAAGCTGGCGGAGGTTTACCTTACAAAAATCGCAGTGCTTCTGGCCCCCTGCCTAAAGCTGGACAGGCTGAGGCGCAACAAACTCCAGTCCGCTTTAAATATAGCCGGATTGGAGCTGACCCCGGAGGTCTATACTGCAAAAGCCTGGGTAACAGCCGGCATGACCGGGCTTTGTGCTCTGCCCGCGGTATTTGTGATGCCGCTCATGGTGCCGCTTATAATCGGATTGGCCGTGGCACTCTGGTTCTCGACATACTACGCTGCTTTTGATTTTGTCAGAAAGCGGCGGAAGCTCATTGAAGCGGAAATCCCGCGCTTTGCCCTGACCATCGGGCAGAACCTGGAAAATGACCGGGATGTGCTGAAAATCCTGACTTCCTACCGGCGTGTGGCGGGCAGGGATTTTGGCGCGGAACTGGATCAGACGATTGCGGACATGATTACTTCTAACTATGAGAACGCTCTGCTTCATTTTGAAACCAGAATCGGAAGCCCCATGCTCTCGGACGTTATCAGAGGTCTGGTTGGCGTACTCCGGGGGGACGACCAGCGCATGTACTTTAAAATGATCTGCTTTGATATGAGACAGATTGAGCAGAACAACCTGAAAAAGGAAGCCGCAAAACGGCCGAAGAAAATACAGCGGTACTCCATGATGATGCTTATATGTATTATGATTATCTATCTTGTAGTGCTGTGTACGGAAGTATTAAGCTCTCTCGGCGCATTTTTCGGTTAACTGGTCCATATCAGTTTTACAACTACTTAACAACAATATACCAGGAGGTTTATCCATGAAAAGAATGATTTTAAAATTAAACAGAACCGCACCCCGCCTTATGTTAAACACCCGAGCCGCACTCTCCAATCAGCGCGGTGATTTTTATATCAGCGATGCAGTAAAGATAATCATAGCCGTTGTGCTGGGCGCCCTCCTGTTGGCAGCCCTGACCTTAATTTTTAACGACACGGTGATTCCCAGAATCACCAGGGAGATTGAGGCATTATTCGGATAAAGATACCTTGGGGATCAGCGCAGAAAGATGGCGCTGGTCCCTTTTTTATTTTACTTTTCGCAATGTGCGGTAATGGAGGTGAAGGCATTGAATCAAAACCATTGTAAGTTTTATTCCTTTATGCGGGCAACCAGGGGCAACTGGAGAAATACACTGTACGTTATGTGCGGCGGTTCCTTCTGTCCCCATGGGAAAAACCCGCCGTGTGAAGGCTATCTGATGGCAGCAGATGCGGACGGAAGCCTGATCATAATGCCTGTGGAAATCGTCAGGCAGTTTACCGGTGAATTGATAGAACCGTCAGAATGCCGGGGGACTTTAGTGAGAAAGACCTTTGAGGCTGTTTTCTCCCGGTATATCGAATGGCATACAATCTCGGATTCCAGCTGTCCGCTCCTGCAGCTTTACCAGGACGCCGACCGCTGACATTCAACAAAAAACTGTCCTGATAAACGTAATCCCGCCGTAAACGGCGAGTAATCAGGAGGTAATCGTTATGAAGCGGAAGCATCAAATCAGATGCCCCTATTGCGGGGCCTACGCCACTTGCCGGCCTGCCAGCGTTGTCTATGGCAAATCCGGTACAACTAAAAATTCATACCTGTATATCTGTTCCAGATGGCCGGCCTGTGATTCCTATGTGGGAACCCACAGAAAAGACCGACGCCCCCTGGGAACGCCGGCCAATAAAGAACTGCGCCGCAAGCGTATTCTGGCTCACCGCTCATTGGACGCTCTGCAGCAAAACTGCCATATGAAGAAGTGGGAAGCTTATATCTGGCTGCAGGCCAAGCTGGGGCTTAGTGAAGCGGAGACCCATATCGGCATGTTTTCGGAATATATGTGTGACAGGACGATTGAGCTTTGTAATCAGGCATTGGAAACTGACCATATTCGGGCAGCATGAAGGGAGGCGGCATTTATGAGGAAAGACGGTATCCTGACAGAAGAACAGAGGTGCCTGGTAACAGAACACATGTCCGTTGTCCATTGGGTGATTCTATTGAACATCCATGTAAATGAGAGGATTTACGGCTTTAGCTATGACGATTTATTCCAGGAGGGTTGTGTCTGGCTATGCAGGGCCGCTGTCTCCTATGACCCGTCCCTATCCCAGTTTTCCACTTATGCAAGAAAGGTTGTCCGCAACGGGCTGCTCTCCTACTGCCGGACTATGTGCGACAAACAGCGTCACTTCACCCGGCTGGAGATTGGTGAACAGGGGGAGTTGATTGCCGATGGCGCCGTCTTAAACCGTGTCGATGGATTCAGCGCACATATTTCCATGCTGGAGACGCTCGAACTGCTGGAATCCAGGAAGCAGGATTATAACGGCATCGCGCGGCTGGGAATCGAGGCTCTGGAATTAAAAATAAAGGGCCTTACCATTAAGGAGATTGCACAGATGTACGGCGTGCCGTCCTCTCATGTGGGGGCCTGGATTTCCCGCTCCGCTTATAAGCTGCGGGAGGACAGAAAATTTCTGGACAGTGTCCGGTAGCCTGTTGAAAAGGCGGCGCTTCAACCGTAAGGAACAGATAAAGGAGGTATTTACTATGACGTTAAAGACACTATTTACTGCTGTTGGCCGTATGGAAAAAAGAACTGACAGCCCCGGCCGCTCCTATCCGGTTATCGTGCTGGGAGGGAAGGACTACATGGTTGATTTACAGGAAATGCTGGTTTGGAGCAGCTTAAACTGGCGGATTGCCAGGAAGAACGAAATTGGAGAGCTTTACAATAAGGCGGTACTCGATTACAGCTTTCAGGCAGACCGTACATGGAACGCCTGCGTGGAGCGTCTGCTGATCCGTGGGCTGCTGGTCTCCGGAAGCGGAGCAACTGATTATGACGCTTTATATGACTTGTTAAGCACTATGTATATCATACCGGCCTCCGGCAGCTTTCCCCTCCGGCTGTTTTCATTCTTAAAGCTTGTGCTGGTGAAGGATGTGCCTTTGTCCATGGCCCGCAGGCTTCTTTGTGGGGACAAGCGGACAGCCGGGGAAAAGCAGGTAATGCGCCTGGCCGGACAGACCCTGATGTCCACAGCGGAAATCATCAAATGTGTGGAAAAGGGAATTCACAGTCTGCCCAACGAGGAAAGTGTGCTTGACAAGCTTTATGATGACAGGGACACCACCAGCGACAATATTGCCTATCTGGTTAAATCCAGCTCCAACAGCAAGCCTGTTGTCCTGGCTGTTGCAAATCTGTACCTGCGTAAGCAGATTATTTTTGAAAGGATTTGACATTTATGAAAAAATGGAACAAATACCCCCGCGTTTTGAAAAGGAAATTGTATCTTACCCTCTTGACCGGAACTGCCGGTGTGATTGTCAGTTTCATGGTCTATATGGTTTCCGCTGACTCCATGCTCCTCTCCATGAGCGGCGTCATATTCCTTTTCTGTCTGTTTCGCTCCGTGTCGCTGTGGAATATCATACGAAGGGATGCATACGCAGCCATCTCCGGAACCTGTACCGGTATCACCGTATCCCCTTTGCGAAAGTACAAAAGGGTTCAGATCACAGATCTGTCTGGCAGGGAACACTCTCTTCTCTTCAGCAGCCATACTGCCGTACAAACCGGGGAGAAATATTGCTTTTATTTTCAAAATGAAAACTCCCCTGTCCTGGGAAACGACTATCTGGATACCATGCTGTCAACCAACACGTTTCTTGGGTACGAAAAATTATTAGAATATCATGCAGAAATTAAATAGGCCCAGTCCTATTTCCTCTATAGATACCATGAAAGGAGGGTACTTTTGTATAAACCGGGCACGATAGAGCAATATAAAATCTATAGTTATTTAAAGGAAAAATTTTATCTGGAAGAATTCCTGTTGTATCCTATCTCCAGGACTTCCATGTTGCTGGAGGACAAAGCTGGTGATAAGCTGGCCTTCGAGTACCAAAATGGATCTGTCCGGGAAATAGACCTTCCGTCACCCCCGGACATCGAAGAGGTAAAGGCTTTTCTTAAAAGTTTCCATGCTTTGGAGCCGAAGCCCTGTCTGAATGACTTTGAGAGCATTACCCTCTGGTGGCTGGAACATCCCAATCCCTTGACCCTGCAGCAGGCTTTAGGGCTTACGGACGATCTTTACCGGCACTTTTTGGTTTATCCGCTCATAGATGATGAGACCGTCCGCAGGATCGTGTCTAAGGGTCTGGTAACGGAAAAAGAATTTTTAGATATCCGTCTCTGGTATCGCAACGGCCATGTTATGACCTGCTGGCTCGGTCAACTGGGACTGGACGGGACCGGAAACATTTATGGACTGATTTTCCGGTACAGGAAGCCTAATGCGACAAAGTACGAGTTTTACCTGCTGGACGACTATTACCGCTTTATGAACCACATACCGGACCTAGCGTCTGAAGACGCCGCCATAAATTAAAGTAAAATCAGATAAGCTTTTATTTACATTCATGCTTTAATATTTTATAATGTAAAGTATGAATGTAAAACCAAAGGGGGCGTGCAAAGATGGATGATATCTGGTTAAAGGTAAAGGAGCTTGCGGCTGACGGAAATGGAATTGTATCCACAAAGCAGGTGGAGCGTTTGGGGATCAGCCGTGCTGTGCTAAAAAAATATGTGGAGGATAACCGTCTGGTCCGTATCCGCAAGGGGCTGTACACGCTCCATGGGGATCTGCCCGATGAATATGTGGCGCTGCAGATAAGAAGTGCAAAAGCCATTTTTTCTTATGGGACCGCGCTGTATTTCTGGGGTTTGTCTGACCGGACGCCCCATTTTATTGATATGACGGTTCCGCAGGGAACAAATATATCCACTATAAAAAGGGATTATCCCCAGGCGCGTTTTCACTATGTCATGAGCGCCATGTACAGTATCGGCATAACGGAAACAACATCGCCTCAAGGTGGTCTGATCCGCCTGTACGACAGGGAGCGCTGTCTCTGTGACATAATTCGGGATAAGAAAAATGTGGATATGCAGCTCTACACCCAGGCTCTGAAGGATTACTTCCGCTCCGGGTCAGACTGCCGGAAATTATTGAAATACGGAAAAAAATTTGGAATTGAAGAACAAATCAGAACATATATGGAGGTACTCTCATGAAAACACCGGAACAACTAAAGGGGACAATCCGCAACATGGCAGCGCAGAAAAACCTGCGTCCCCAGGAGGTTCTGCAAATGTTTTTGTTCGAGCGGGTCCTGGAGCGTCTGGCAGGCTCGCGCTATCGGAAAAATTTTATATTAAAGGGCGGACTGTTAATCTCGTCCATGCTTGGCATTGAAGAGCGCACCACCATTGACATGGATACGACCGTGCGGGGAATCCGGATGGAGGAACCGGAAATAACTTCTGTCATTAAGGAGATCCTGTCTATTGACGTTGGCGATGGGATAGACTTTTCTTTTCGTAAGATAGAACCAATCCGTGAGGATGACACGTACAGCAATTTCCGTGTACATATCGACGCACGGTACGGAAAAATCAACAGCCCTATGAAGTTAGACATTACCACCGGAGACGAGATTACCCCCGCGGCAATCCAGTATGATTACCCACTTCTGTTTGAACATAAAACAGTGCCGGTTATGGCCTACACTCTGGAGACGATCCTTGCTGAAAAATATGAAACCATCATTCGCCGGAATATTGGAACCACGAGGGCAAGAGACTTTTATGACCTACATACCCTATACAGGGAACGGTATTCAGAAATCCGTCCGGATATCCTGCGCATGGCCGTGGCTCACACAGCTAAGAAGCGCGGCTCTGCCAGTGCCTTGGCAGACTGGGAAGAAATATTGCAGGATATCCGCGAAGAACCGATGCTGGTATCCTTCTGGCATAAATATACCGCAGAAAATCCCTATATCGGAAAGCTCCTGTTTTCAGAAGTGCTGGATACTGTGGAGCGTATCGGCAGGCTGTTGCAGGAATAAAATCGCTACATATTGTATATTGGCAATACATTTATACTATATATTGATTGCATTATCTTGACATATACTATATATAGTGTTATACTTGCTCTGTAAATGATTTTTGTGCGCCCCCCCCTATGGGATATGGACAATGCTCCATATAGCGGAAGAAGCCCGCATTGCACACGTTGTCAAGTTTGTAATCAAGTGTCAGTGGTATTACCGCGCCATTCTACGGCCGGTCTTGTCTGCTGGCACTTTTTATATAGATATAAAAGCCTTTGGCAGAAAGGAGTGTTATGGCACAGGTTTTCGTATTTGGCTATGTGACTGCAGATTTGCAGCTAAAGCAGAGCCAAAAGCAAACCCCTTATGTCTGTTTTGACCTTGCCGAGCATATTGGCTTTGGAAACGGGCAGAGAACTATTTACTATCAGGTTTGGACATGGGGCGAGGACGCTCTGCGGCTCATACGCCTGAAAATTAAGAAGGGCAGCATGATCTGGATCTCCGGCTCCCAGGAGCTGGTGGACTGCACCAGCCAGAACGGCGATGTCAAAACAAAACGTCTGAAGGTTTACTTAGACAACTGCGGCTTTTTGCCCGACTGGCAATCGAAGGATCAAAAGTTAAGTTTACCGGACTGCCAGGAAACAGCGGCGCCAGCCAATAGCCTTCCACCCCTGGAGATATTGGACGGTGAACGCGAGACCCTGCCGGAGTGATTGAGACTCCAGCTCATTGAGAGGAACCACATTAAGTTTTTCAGAAAGAAACTGAAAGCTTAGTGCGGTTCCTCTTTTTTTATTTCCGGAAAATTACAAAGAGAGGATGAAAGAAATAATGAAAAAAGACAAAGCCCTGTGGGGCAGCATCAGTATTCTTGTAGGAATCGTAATCGCTATTCTCGCGCTGGTAAGAGGAGATATGCAGACCTGGCTTCTGTTAGGCGTTTTTTCTCTGTGGGGCTCATGGATTATAGTGATTCTCCTGCTCCCCTATATGCGTCAGGCAAAGAGACGCCAGCAGCGGAAATACCGGCTTAAACGGCTTTATGCAGACGGAATTTACACTCCGGCTCCCCAGGCAAAAGAAAAAAAGGAAGGGGCGCCGATGGAACATTTGTTGCTCCGACACGTAAACCATCGTATTTCCAGCTACTTACGGGCCGCTTATCCAGATGTTACCTGGTCCTGGTGCGAAAAGGAACCGGAACGGCTTGCCGTTTATGGAGGAATCGGACGAATCCGCGTTTATGGCATTCCTGATTTTGACCATGCGGACGTAACTGTGGATCAGCAGGCAAATATCGACTGTAGTATGGTGAAAATTGTTCCTCTGTCTCATATTGGAGCTGCGCCGGACGAGGAACACAAGGCGCCGCCCAACCGTCAGCCAGTAGACCCGCAAATATGGTATGAGGTGCAGGGCAGAAAGATACTGGAAACGCTTATGGCCGACTTAAACTCGCGCGGACACAACAGCTTGACCCTTTATGAAAATGGGAATATCTGTATCCGCCAGGACAATGAGGAGGTAGCGCAGGAACAACTGCCCGCCTTTCCGGAAAGAACCTACTGGCCCCGGTTGGTTAAGGTGTTTGAGCGCAATGGTCTGGCGGCGAAGATAACCGATACCGGGATTGTAGTCACCTGGTAAGGCGCAAGTTACGGAAGGAGTGAATATTACAAATGAAAGAAGGTATTTCCCTGCAGGAAATGGCTGCTGAAATCACACGTCAGAATCAGTTAAAGGAAGATTATCTGGTGGATACCAGGAGCCTCAAACTGGAACCCAGCGGAAATCAGCTCTACCTGCATATGTATGACAATCAAGCGGAGGCGTTGGAACCCTTTGAAATCAATTCCATTGCCCACCGGCAGGTCGGCAGCTATTTAAAGATACCCGCAGACTATTATGACCGTATGCGGACTGATTACCCGGAGCTTCTGGCTGAGAACGTCAATTCCTGGTTTAACCGGGAACCGGCCAAGCGTATGCTGCGGACCATCGGCGGAACGGCACGCGCCTTTTTAAGCAACCGTTACCGGCGCATTGACAATATGGAGATAGCCAAAGTGGTACTTCCCATCATCGGCCAGATGGAAGGCGCTCATTTTGAGAGCTGCCAGATTACAGAGAGTCGAATGTACATGAAGATTGTCAATACACGCCTCGAAGCAGAGGTTGTCCCCGGCGATATTGTCCAGGCCGGATTGATTATCTCCAACAGCGAGGTCGGACAAGGTTCTGTAAATATACAGCCCCTTGTATACCGGTTGGTATGTAAGAATGGGATGGTAGTAAATGACGCCAGGACACGCCAGTATCATACGGGACGGATCAATACACTGGAAGAAAATTTCCAGTTATATTCCGAGGAAACGCTGGCTGCGGAGGATCACGCTTTTGTAAAGAAGATTGAGGATACGGTAAAAGCAGCCGTGGAGGAAGCACGTTTTTCCCAGGTAATAGACATTATGCGAAATGCGACTACCGCCAAAATGAATACGGTGGACGTTCCTGAAATTGTCCGGTTGACGAGCCGGGACTTCCATATTACCGAAGACGAGAGTGCCGGTGTTCTTCAGCATTTGATTGAAGGCAACGATTTAACTCTCTACGGGCTGTCCAACGCTGTTACCAGGCACAGCCAGAATGTAGAAAGCTATGACAGGGCTACGACGCTGGAAAGCATCGGGTATAAGATTTTAACCATGCCCCCGAGACAGTGGAACAAAATTAACCAGATGGCCGCATAAATGAGCGGCCTTACCAGAGGAGGAAAACAATATGTATAACCAGAATACGACTGCTTTAATGGAAAATGAGAAATTTTTACTGCCGGCTATGGTGGAAAGCGAATTCAGCACCGAGGAACTGGCCGAGGATATGGACGGTCTGCAGATGAGCTTTCAGCGGGTAAAAATCCCGGCAGGCGGCACCATTCAGTTTGAGCTTCCGTCCGACGCTCCTGAAAACCCTGACTACGCAAAGACGCTGGTAGGCGTAATTCTTCACAATCACGCCACCTGCGCCTATTGGCCGGAAGGAAGCGAGTACGATGATAATACCGCCCCGCTCTGTTCCTCCGTAGACGGGAAGCAGGGAATTGGCGATCCGGGAGGCGCCTGCGCTGCCTGTGCCTTAAACCGCTTTGGCACTGATTCCAACGGAAAAGCCAAGGCCTGCAAAAATATGCGGATTCTCTATCTGCTCCGCAGCGGTGAATATATGCCGATTCAGCTGACCCTTCCGCCCACCAGTATCAGCCCCTTCCGTGAGTTTTTAAACCAGTCCTTTGCGATTCGCCGGCGGGCGACCTTTGGCAGCGTGGTGCAGATTGGGCTTAAAAAGATGAACAACGGCACAAATGATTACAGTGTCGCCACCTTCCGCCGTCTGTATGACTTCACTGGCGAGGAGCTGGTGCAGATACGCGCTTATGCCGACGGCTTTAAAGAACAGGTAAAGGGAATTCTTCAGCAGCGCGCAGCATCTACCGAGGAGCTGCATGATGATGGCTGTGATTACCTTGAGACAGGCACACTGCCCGGGGATAAAAACGGTAATTTTTCCCTTCCGTCCGCGATTGACGGGGAACGGGAAGCCTTACCCGCTTAATGGTTTTTAACAGCATTGAAACGATCAATACGTCAGCAAAGGACATCTCCGGTTTTGGGCCGGGGGTGTCCTCTTTTTTAGGAGGAGCTATGAAGATTGAAATACCATTATCAGATATACAGAAAGATTTTGCCGAGGAAAATCACGGGCTTGTCTATGCTTTTTTAAACGCTCACAGCTTAGACGAAGAGGAATTCTACGATGTGGTGATATTCGGCTACCTTCGGGCCGTCCGGCGTTATTTTACAGAAGCCGGCCTGAAAAAGTATAAATTCGGCACGATTGCATGGAATTGTATGAGGGTCGATTTACTCAACTATTATAAAGCAAACCGCAGCCAAAAGCGCAATGCTGAAGTAGTAAGCCTTCATGTGAGCTTATCTCCTGATGGTCCGCCGCTGGAGCACAGTATTCCATCTCGTAATGAAATGATGGAACAGCTGGAAGTAAAACTCCTGCTGCATGACCTGGCCAGGAGAGTCTCCAGGCAGCAGCTTGATCTGGTGCGCTTAAAATCCGATGGCTATGGCGTCAGGGAAATTGCCCGCAGGCAGAAAACAAGCATAAAGCACGTCCAGGAGCTGCTGGAGGAAGTCCGCGGTATCCTGATGGACTTATGCTATGAATAAACAAATGTCAAAAGCAGACTGGAGGTCGGAATGAATGAAAAAAGGTAAAAAGGAGCTTGTAATGAGCGGGCGTCTTATGCGCCCCCTTGTGGTGGGACAGAGCGCTTTTTTCTATGCGAACGGGCAGATATGCCATACCCTGCCCGTAGTAAAGATTCATGAACAGATGGAAGATTTTGTACGCTTTGAAACAGCAAAAACAGAGTATCATTTGTCACTGTCCCCTTTTCCAAGGTCAGCCAGTGCCATGATTCCTGCTAGCTTGGCTATGGCAGCATAAAGTACATCATAAACAGCGCAGAATCGGCAGACAGATTGATTTCTGACGCTTCAGCCGTGGCAGATTGATTCTTCCACGGCTTTCTTATTTGGAGGACAGAATGGATAACAATACCTTACAAGTAAAACCGGTACGGTCCAAGGATTGGATTTCGTATCAGTGTCAATGCTGCGGCAGGTGCTGCCGCCATATAAAGAACAGCGTCATGCTGGAAAGCCTGGACGCTTACCGTCTGGCGAACTATCTACGTGAGAACGGTGACTCTGTTACATGTATCGACGATGTTTACAGCCAATACAGCCTGCCTGCACCCTTGACGTCAGACGGATTTCCCGTCTATCTGGTCCGGACTGTCGGGCCAGACGATGCCTGTATCTTTTTGAAGGACGGCTTTTGCAGTATCTATCCGGCCAGACCCCGGACCTGCAGGATTTACCCCTTTAGTGTTGCGCCGGGACAACGAGGCAGAGATTTTGAATACTTCCTCTGTACAGACAAGACTCACCATCTGACTGGAGGCCGTGTTTTGGTAAATGACTGGTTTTACAAAAACTTTAAGAGGGAGGACAGAGACTTTATCAAGCTGGAATATCAATGCGCTGAGGAGATTGTGCGCTTTATGCGCCAGCTCCGGCCATCGGTCCGGGAGACGGCTCTGTTTTCGCTTCTGTATTTTCGATACTACAATTATGATCTGCAAAAACCGTTTCTGCCGCAATACGAAAAAAATCAAAAACTGTTGATGTCAGAGCTTCATAAGACTTTGCAGACTAACTGATGATAAAAAGACAGGAGATTCCGATGAATATTTTAGCAAAGTTCGAGACCGTCACAATAAAGGCGGCCATCAGGCTGGCGGAGGCAGACAGGCGCTTCTGCGAGGCTCATGAGAACGCTTATAAAAACGCCCTGGCCTGCTTTCAGGAAATGGAATACATATGGGAGGATATCTGCAGCAGACAAACAGATATCCTGTCGGAGGTAGATTCTCATTCCCCCTATTTATCCACCAGCGGCGGCCTGGACATTTCCGCTGAACAGATCCGTGAACACATGGTGGGGCTGCACTCCCGATTTATCTCAAATATCGTTACGCATTTCAGCAGAACTTATCACGTTTCCATTGATCAGAATACGATTGAGGATAAGCTGCTACCACAAAAAGCTTCCGAATCACGATGGACAAAACCAGAACAGGATGAAGGTGACATGTCTGCATGGTCCCTTCTCTATGAGGACATTGTTAAACTTATCTTTGAACAAATGAACGGCCGTGACTTTGGTGAACAGGCACTTTATGAATTAAAGGATAAATGCCATAACGCAGCATGGAGCTATTTAAACAAGACTGCGGAATTTGAAATTAAGAAATGTGTTCTGCGGTTCGCATGTGGCTGCTCTTACAAAAATTGGTATGGCAGTGGAGAATGGGAGCTTTATGGCAGCTTAAAGGAAATCCTGAAAGGCATAGCACACTTTGAGACAGGACGCTTTGCGCTTCTGCCCCATGGCTTTGACAGCCTGTTAGGCTACCGTCATTCCGGTTCTGATACGGTTGAATTTTCAACCTGCAGCAAGGTGAGCCAGCTTAAAATGTTTAAAAACGGACGGGTTGATATCAAATTTGCCAGTGAAGCCATTGCCCGGCAATTTGCAGACGATTACCTGGGCCGTGTCTATTAAGGAGGTACTTTCATGAAATATCCCTATGAGGCTAATCCTGTCTCATTCAATCAGAGAAAAACTCTGAATGAAAAGGTTCTTTATCTCATAAATCATGGCGAATCAGACTCGGCGGGAATTACTGCGGCTGATATCTTCAATGCCTATACAGGAGACGGCGGGCTGCACAATCTGCAGCGGGGTGACTTTAAGAATTACCATGAATACAGTGACGCAAAAAAAGAAATAGAAAACGGACAGTTTTTCACACCACCGCCAATCTGTGACCTGGTAGTATCGTGTCTGAAGCCTTCCGCGTCTGACTTAATCGCAGACTTAACCTGCGGAATGGGAAATTTTTTTAACTTTCTGCCCGCAGAGTCAAACGCCTATGGCTGTGAAATTGACCACAAAGCCTACAAGGTAGCCCATTACCTTTACCCAAAGGCAAATATTGAGCTGGGAGACATACGCACATATGAGTCCGATATCCGTTTTGATTTTGTGATTGGCAATCCGCCGTTCCATTTGAAATGGTATCTGGAGGACGGGAGCGAAATGCTTTCACAGATCTATTACTGCGTTAAGGCTGCCGAACTTCTGAAGCCCTTTGGTATCATGGCTCTAATTGTACCGCAATCTTTTCTGGCCGATACCTTTACCGATGGCCGGCTGATTCAGGCGATGGAGAACAGATACAGCTTTCTCGGGCAGGTTGCCCTTCCGGACAATGCCTTCCTGTCTATGGGCGCGGGACGTTTCCCCACAAAGCTGCAATTCTGGCAAAGGCGGAGCGGATTGGAGGGTTGGGTTCCACTGCCTTATACCACAAAACCAGGCTTGTCACTGACAGCGGGCTTCCACATTCAGTCAGAGGCAAAACGGATCTATGACTGCTTTCTGGAAAAGGCCAGATCAGACCTGGAGGTACATAAATCACATATCCTGCTGGAGCTTGCAAAGAGCCGTGACACGTCAGCCGAGTTTCAGTATAAAATTAAAAAACTGCTCTACCATATCAAGATACATCCGGAGACTAAATCCCGGTATACAAAATGCTGTGAATATCTGTACCGGTTTTGCACGGAAAGGAAACCCGATGAAATGACTTATGAGGAATGGTGCCGGGTCCGTATTACAGAAAAGAAAGTATTATCGTATCTGCGTAAAACCTTAAAAAGACAGAATTTGCCGCCGGAGCGGGATGTAATTGCCCTGGTTAAACAAAACTACCACTTTGCCTATAAAGGGTACAGCGCAAAAATACGCCGGCAGATGGATTATGATCTGAGAGTGAAAACTCCAATCTATCAGGCGGTCCTGGAAAACAGCCCGGAACGCTATCCCGGATATGCCCGGCTACTGCGCGGAAAACGAAGGGATTACGAAAACCAGAACAAACAATTTACAGATATGAAGGAGGACCCGAACATCGCCAGATGGCTGTCCGGCTTTGTCCTGTGGGATGCTGAAAACAATGAAGCAATCCATTTAAACGAACTTCAGCGGCATGACCTTAATCTTGTGCTGCAAAAACGCAACTCCCTTCTCCAGTGGGAGCAGGGCAGCGGAAAAACCCTTGCCGGAATTGCGGTTGGACAGTACCGTATGGATTGTCAGGCTGTCCGGTATACCTGGGTAGTCTCGTCCGCTATCTCTATCCGGAATAACTGGGATGTGGTGCTGCGTAACTACGGTATCTCCTATGTATTCGTGGAAAAGCTAAAGGATTTGGAGAAAATCCGCTCGGGGGATTTTGTTATTATCACCCTAAATAAAATCAGCCAGTATCAGAAGCAGATTTCTAAGTGGATAAAACGGCGCCGGCAAAAAATCCAGCTCGTACTAGATGAGAGCGATGAGATCTCCAACGCCAACAGCCAGAGAACCAAAGCTGTACTGGCCTGCTTCCGGCGCTGCCGCATGAAGCTTCTGACTACGGGCACCAGCACACGAAACAATATTTCCGAGTTCGCACCACAATTAGAACTTCTTTACAACAATTCTATCCATATGCTTTCATGGTGCTCTAAGCTCTATCGCCATAAGGGAAAGGATTCTCACCTGGAATCACATAATAATCCGTATTACAGACAGCCCATTCCGGCTTATAAAAAAGGATATTCTCTTTTTTCCGCTTCCCACCTTCCAGATAAAATCACTGTTTTTGGGGTGGAACAAAAGACACAGGATATCTACAACGCCGATGTTTTAAGTGAAATTCTGGGTAAGACCGTCATCACACGTACCTTTGAGGAAGTCTGCGGAAAGAACATCAAGCAGCTTCATCAGGTTCCTGTCCTTTTTCCGCCGGAGGAAAAAGAGGTATACGAAAAAGCCATGGACGAGTTTCTCGTTATGCGGAACGATTACTTTAATCTGACAGGCAACTCCAGAAAAGACAGCATGATGAAGTTAATTCAACAGATTGTCCTGCTGCTGCGGATCAGCGCGGCGCCGGACACAGTAAAGGAGTATGGGGGCGATACGCCTGTCAAGGTTATGGCTGCCGTGGAGCTGGCCGCCGGGTGGGAAAATGAAATTGTCGCCATCGGCGTGCGGCATAAGGTGGTTCTGGATTCTTATGCCAGGGCAATCCGCAAATACCTTCCGAACCGGCCTCTGTACATTGTGACCGGATCTAATACCACATTTGCCAAAAGGCGCGCCCTGCGGCAGACGCTGCGGGAAAGCAAGAACGGTATCCTGCTCTGCACCCAGCAGAGCCTTGCGTCCAGTGTAAACTTTGAGTTCGTCAATAAAATTATCATTCCGGAGCTTCATTATAACAATTCCGGCATGAGTCAGTTTTATTTCCGGTTTATACGCTACACTTCAACAGAGTACAAGGACGTATATTTTATCACCTATGCCGGGAGCATTGAATCAAATCTTATGCAAATGATCCTGGTAAAAGAAAAGTTAAACTTATTTATGAAAGGACAAGATACGAATTTAGATGAAATATACGAGCGCTTTGATGTAGATTATGATTTGCTGTCACTGCTCATGTACCAGGAAGAGGACGATAAGGGACGGCTGCGGATTCGCTGGGGGAAACAAAACATTGCTTAAAAGTGAGGAATTTTTATGTACCAGTATATTTATCAGATTTCCACTAAACCGATTGAGCGGAATGAGTGGACGGGATTGCACTTTTTTGAGGACCAGCCATTGCCGGCAGCAGATTCTATCACTGCCGCGATAAATCGGGCAAAGGCGGTCAGCGTGTTGGGAGATTGGCTGCAGCAGCACTGTCTTGGCAGGCTTTCTGGTGAAGCCTTCCGCTTGAATACCAATGTACGGACTATCTATTTTAAAAAACGGTTCCAGCAATTTAAAAATGCTTTAGGGGATATGCAGATGGTTTCCGAGGATCAGTTTATCAATCACTATTATGAGGTAGAAAATCTCATATTGCGATTAAATGAGAGCTTTTGTAACCAATATGATACCTATTTTATTTTGGACCGGAACGCTCCCATTCCCCTGGATCAGTTTATCAGAATAGCCAGAACCAGTACCCCCTATTATGTTGGCGCGGTTTTGGATTATCACTATTAGGAGGAAAACCAATGAATTTCTATGAAACACCGGCAGGAAAAATGTTTAAATCCGGGTTCTGTACCGCCACACAGTTGATTTTTGCCGGTCTTTTAGAGCCGGCAGGGAAGGAGTCAGAGAATGAAGATACTTAAATTCTGCAGGCATAAAAGCGGGTTGTGGGAAGGTGTTATTTTTGAAAACAACTCTGGCAAGCATTACATTACAAATGGCATTGGGGTATGGGAAGAAAGTGAAAAACGGCTGGAAGGTCTGGATATTGTACACGCGATTGATATTCCCCGGCTGTGTCATTGTCTGGAACAGCATCATTGCCAGGAGGATCTGTTAAGGCAGCTTTTGGAGCGCTCTGCTTAGAAGATTTGAAAGCTGCAACGTAATAACTTGGAAAGGTGGTTTGCAATGGATTCTGACAGGACTAAGCAATTAAAAATATTATGCTGCGGAGCCGGAATGCAGTCTACGGCACTGGCACTAATGTCTTGTGAAAATGCTAAAAACGGTATTCAATATCCGTTGGTCCCGATTTATGATGCCATTATTTTCTGTGATTTATGTTCCGAAGCACCCTGGGTATATAGACAGGTAGCATTTATTGCTGACGCCTGCAAGGAGTGTGGTATTTCGTTTTATGTCCTCACTACAGATTTGTACGGCGTCTTTATGAAAAACTTTGGCAATGGACATGTCACCAGTATTCCCTTCTGGAGTATAGGAGCTGATGGCAAGAAGGCTAAAATGAGACGGCACTGCACAATAGATTTTAAAATTATAAAGATTCAACAGTTTGTTCGTTATGAGCTGCTGGGTTATCGTTGGCGTGAAAAATTACGTGAAGCTGACCGAGGCGCTCATGAAATGCATATTGGCTTTTCTTTTGAGGAAAAACAAAGAATTTTTGACAGTTATCACCCTATGTTTGTTAATCGCTTTCCCCTTGTGGAGATGGGACTTACCAGGGCTGATAATTACCGCTACTGTTTAGATGTTTGGGGATTGGACACCAAAGCAAGCGCCTGCATTTTCTGTCCATTTCACCGCAATTATTTTTTCTGGCATCTAAAACGTCATCATCCGAAGCGTTTTCAGGATCTGGTGGCTTTTGATCAAACGCTGGAGCGTGAACAGCCTAATACCATGATACGCAGCAAATTGTTCATATCCCGTTCCCGAAAACGCATCAGGAACTTGACCGATACAGAGTGCAATGACGCAGAGACATTTGATTATCGCGGAAAGCCAATCTGGAACGGCTTTTAAATTTTACCGAAAGGAGGGATTGCAATGGACATTACGGAACTTTATCAATCCTTGTCTGCTCTGCTCGACAAATTAAAACGGAACCGGGAGCTTGTATCCTTATCTGAATTAAAAACAAAGTATCGCAAGCCATATACAGCGCTTTGCGAAGATATACGAGCGGCAACTTCCGCCTATGTCAATAAGGCGGTTTTGCAGGGAATCCGTATCCGCAAGGAATATTCTAAGGAAGCTATTGCTATTATAGAAACCTCTATTAAACAGTCGGGGCTGCTACGGCAGATTTCGGCCGCGGCTTTCAAACGTCAGGATATCAAGGAGATCGAACAATTATCCCATACTTTAAATAAACAGATTGCAGCGGCTCTGGAACCGTTCTACTATCAGCACCTTGGTCTTTACCTGACTGAGGATTGTTTCGCAGACCCGCCCAGGACGCCGGATATCTATAGCGATGTCAACGGCTGTATTCTGCGTGACGGGAAGTGGATACCCGAGGAGATTCTATATGGTAAGCAGAATTCGGCAGCGTAAAGCAGCTGACCGGTTCCACTAAAAGTATTCTATAAAAGAGGATAAGAAGGAAATTAAGGAAATTTAACAAGAGAGTTGACTGACTGCTTGAATAAGCATTCGTCAGCTCTTTTTGTTATCGGCCAACACAATGGATTAAGCCGGCTGATCTATAAGGAGGAATTCTTTTAATGAAAAAATTAAAATGGCTGGACGAAACCTGCAATAGCTGCAACAAGCAAATTAATAGCTGGGATAAGAGGATCTCAAAGGTACTATCTTACAAATATCCCTGCTGCGAGGCATGTATCGCCAAAGAATATGATATGGACATAGACGCCTTACGAAACCGCATGGAGCATTATCTGGGCATCAGGCCCTGCCTTGGTTTATGAGGTGAACTTATGGCTGAATACAATCTTTTAACACAGCGCCTTTTGTCAGAAGGATATTCCGTGGACCATTATCCCAATTATGTACAGATTCAAGACAGCACCCTTCCCGGTGGCGATCCGCTTAACAACCTAGGCGGCGGCTTCATCTTCAAAAGAGCCGTTGCGAATGACTGTACCTATAAAACAGGCTGCGGCAAATATGTTCTGGGCAAAAATGTAAACAGCGATATGAGTTATATGGGTATCCTGTGGTGTCATGAAAATGATAATCCGGTTATCCGGTGTCCCTACGATATCCCGGACTGTCCGGACAATGACCCGCTGCTCCATGGCACTCATGGCGGAGGACTCTGTATTATGTGCCATTGCGTCTGCCATAGAACAGAGGAAAGCTATGATTACGAGAATAGTATTGAAAAAGCGGACGATGAGCGTCAGGCGGAAAAGGACAAAAAATATGAAGAATACTCGAAAGCCCACAATGGACGGGTATGTTTGAATCATATGTATTTTGACGAACGGACGCGAGAATGGCGACTAAACTATGAACCACAAAGGTGTGCCAGGATTTGCTATTCACAAAATGGGTGGTGCCCTGTTTTAGACCGGCGGCTTAGCCGGAAAAAGGCCAACGTATACTATGACTTAAAGACAAGCCACATCAGGAAAGATGGAACCCTGTTCGATGGGGAAGTGATCGTCCACATTGAAAAGGGAATACGCTACTTTGAACGCCCTGTGTGTATGGATATCTGCGAGGCTTTTATCCGCCAAAATGGAAAAGAAATCATCTGGAATAAATACAAGTGGAATACCTATACCACCATAAAACTATTTGATCCCACATTCCAGGCTGAGATTCTAAATGTCAGAGCAGAATCCAGGCCAAGCCGTGACCTTATGCAGGATCTGGCTGATATCCAGGAGGGTATCAACATATCGCATTCATCAGATTTAGTAAAATGCCAAAAGGAAGCAAAACGGGAACGGCGTCAAAGGGCGCGAACAAAACGAATTGAAAAGCTGGAAGCAAAAATCCTTAAAAACGGATATGGCAGCCTGGAGAATTACTCTTTAGATAAGATTCATGCAGATAAATGGCTGACACCCGAACGAATTGAGGAACTGGAAAAATTACGGCTGCAAAGGATTAAGGAAGAACAAGAACAACCGGTACAAATGAACCTGTTCGATTAAGGAAGGAGACTGAACTATATGGCAAATGATTTTATAACACATCAATTATATGCACCACAGGTAACTGCTGATCCGTTTCACAAAGACAGGTTATTTTCAAAGCAGCTTGGAATGGTAAAAGCATTTTGGCAGGACTTAATCTGCGCCGATAACTTTCGGGCAGCTAAGTGGAATCAGGGAGGACTCACTTATATGCTGTACCACAGCACCCGTGAGACAGATGCTTTTGTAATCGGCGTTATCGGAAGCGATGGGCTGCCTCTTTCTCACCATAGCTATCTGAAAAGTGAGGTAGGGACAGGAAAATATTACGCCGATATCCTTTCAAACCTGCCATATGCCAGGAAGGACGGTGCATTAGAGGTTATGGTGGTTAAATCTTGATTTCCACTATGACAGACCAAAGGAACAGATCAGAATGTGAGGAATACTAATGAGAGGCCAGATAGATTTACCCGTGTACGGTGATTATGTGGGGCAGGTCATCAAGGAACTGCGCGTTATAGCTGGCTGCCATACCATGTGTCTGCGTTTTTCCGGCGGCAAAGACAGTGTGGTGCTGAAATGGTTATTCGATCAAGCCGGTATCCCCTACCAGGCCAGATTCAGCCGAACCAGCGTTGATCCCCCTGAGCTGCTTCGTTTCATCAGAAAGTATCATTCCGATGTGATAGAAGAACCGCCCAGAATATCCATGTTCCACCTAATTATTAAAAAAGGGTTCCCTCCTACGAGAGTCTGCCGATATTGCTGCAGTGAATACAAGGAACGAAACACATGCCCGAAAGAGGGGCATGTCCTTACGCTGACTGGGGTACGCAAAGCTGAAAGCGTAAAGCGAAGGAACCGCTCAAGAGTTGAAACCTGTCAGGCATACAAGGGTGTGACATTTTTTCATCCCATTCTTGACTGGACTGATGAACAGCTCTGGAACGTCATAGACGATAACCATATTCCATACTGCGAATTATACGATGAAGGCTTCAGCCGGATCGGCTGTGTTGGCTGTCCTCTCACATCATCTAAAAATATGCTTCGGGAATTCCGGCGCTGGCCTAATTTTGAAAAGGCTTATTTGTGGGCATTTGAGCGAATGTTAGAGGGCCGTCAGTTTGATAAATGGAAAACTAAATATGATGTGATGGACTGGTATATGTATGGCGTCCAGGAGCAATATAAAAAGCTGGACGAAGAAAATGATAAACTATGGAAGCAAAATACATTTCGTGCCTATGATAATGAACTGTATTATGGCGATTATTTTGATAATCTGACCCATGAGTATGAAAGCAGAGATGTCAATGCTGCAATTCAAATTTTACATAGCAGCCAGAAAAAGAAAGAGGTTACGCGGATTGCATGTTAAGCAATCCAAAGAAAGGAGTATATTACCAATGAAAATAAATATATACACAAAGCTGCCGGATATTGCGTCCGAATCAGAGGTCATTCTCACGCCGGTTTGTTCCTTTAACCATGTTTTTCAAAATATTGAAAAGGGGGAAAACGGTATCGACCGGCCGGCCAGTGAATTAGTTTATTCCCGCTCCGATTATGATGGATACAGATGGTATACCTCCTGGTTTAAATGCCATAAGGAGCGGCTGGACCCAGAATTAGTAAAGGAGATTGATGAATTTACGGAAGCGTTATTCCTATTGCCGGAATTTACATCATTATCGGCCATGAAACGGCTTTGTGCTGCCTGCGCGGAGCCGACCCGCGATGAAACGGAATACAACCTTTACTCCGAAACACAACGCTTACAAATATGGTTACGGCTGATAACACGGTTTAAAGATTATAACCTATATGTACATTATTATTTAAAATAGCATTCTAGGGCAGTAGTGACTTCTTTCGCCATATTATGTTCAAAGCGTCCCCGCAGCAGTAATCAGAGGGGACGCTTTTTAATGGAAGTATTCTCACACCATCTATTTTTCATATCTCTCCGGGCAATAAAAAACCAACAAATCCATCTCCACGCTTGAATCCTCTTCCCTTTTTTCACGCAGATCGCAGGTAATATAATAGTCATTAAAAATAAATGCCGTAATATCCGGCTCCAGGAGCCGTATATCTTTTGTCCTAAAGTCAATCACCCCGATTCCATACGGTTCATCGCTCCAGCTCTCACTCATCATACGATTCAGACAATCTGTACATAAAAATTTACCGGCCTTTTTTATATCCAGAACTTCATCATTATTAAAGGTGAGGGAGGCACGGGCGTATCCTCTGTTCGGATCTTCTGAAACCAATGACAAAAAACCGTCGTCACCAGTATTCAATATGTGAGAAGATGACCCCTTTACAGGCTCTTCTATCAGTTTCTTATGATCATCATACCGGTTAATTTCCACACATGACAGCTTAAAAGTATTCAGGCTGATAAAGCCTACATTTTCCTGCCCAAAGTACCAGGTTAGCAGCGTCTCTTTTCCTCCATTACAGAGCAGGCAATCCTCTGGCGCTGTATCCGACCTGTATCGCGGAGGTTCCTCCTGTTCAATATCAGATTCCTGGCTTTGCCCTGGCTCGTTTTGTCCTGGCTGCTCTTGCTCCCACTGCCTGGTTTTATCCCCTCTTTGTCTATTTGACAGACCAGCGCCAACTATACATGCCAGCAAAAGCAAAACAGAAGTGATAAATAGTATGCAGACTTTTCTTGATATGCCAAAAGTAAATATCTTCTTCATAAGATCTCCTATCTGGTTAAAAAAGTTATTTTTATCATTATATCTAATACAATCAGATATTAAGGGGTGAGTATCTAGCCTATCCAGACATATTACAGTCACCTATAGGGTAAAATCATATACAGAGGTGATTTGGTATGTATGAAAACTTGTTTTATCAACGGTTAGAAAAATTACGTTCTGAAAAAGGGGTATCTGCGCGGGATATGAGCTTGTCCATTGGACAAAGCGCGGGGTATATTAACGCGCTGGAAAACAGAAACGGCTTTCCGTCCATGCAGGTCTTTTTCTATATCTGCGAATACTTAGGCGTTACGCCAGCCGAATTTTTCGACAGTGATAACAGCTATCCTACAGAGTATAAAGAAATGCTTGACGATATAAAGGCCCTGGATCATGAGCAGTTGGGGAATGTGAAAGCCATTATTAAAGGGTTAAAAAAGTAGCCGGCCGAATCATTCAGAGGATTTTCGCCGTATCCGGGTGAATGTATACGATTTTCAGCCCCTTTCGCATGGCATACTTTACGGTCTGTCCTGTGACTGATTTCACCGTATGATTTCCGTCATAAATGGCTACCATGTGCTGCGCCTGATCAACCATATAATAATTTTGCCGGAAAAATCCTTCTCTGCCGTCTGCACCTCTAATGGTTATACATTCCGCACTGTGCTTTTTCAGAAAGTTCATGCGTTTTCGGCTCCGTTCATCCCAATTCGCATCATAGCCTTCATATGGAAAAACAATGCAAAACTCTATGTCCCCATATCCAGGCCGTTCCTTCAGGCGTAGGATCAATTCACCGGCCCATATGCCAACTCCCAGTGAACCACTTATATAAAAACGGCGTACACCTATTGCATGGAGTATCTTAACTTGTTCTGCCATAGCATTTTTTATTCTTTTGCATAAAGAATAATTTTCTTTGTATTTAAACTTAAATCGCGTTGGTTTATGTCCTATCACTGTACATGCGAGTTTTTCCATCCAATTCCTCCTTAATAAATTCTAAAATTATTACTATTATACATGCTATGGACGTTAAAAATCAACCATAGACGCTTAATTAACCATGCCATAGACGATAAACTATAACTATAGCATGGAGGCACGATAAATGGACGATCTTTTAAAAGAAATGGGTAAACGGATTCATGATAGGCGAAAACAGCTTCATATGACGCAGGAAAACCTGGCGGAGTTAGCAAACATCACACCGCAGACCGTTTCCACCGCTGAATTGGGACAGAAAGCCATGCGGCCCGACACAATTATTAAAATATCCGCCGCTCTTGGAATCAGTACGGATTATTTGCTGCTGGGTAAGGTCACAGAGGAAGATAAATCACTCCTTTCCCCGAAGGTATCTGAACTGACGCCGAATCAATACAGACACTTGGAAGATATTATCGGAAGCTTTGTAGCCGCTGTTAAAGAAAAGGAGACACAGGAGAAATAAACCTCCCATGTCTCCTTTTCAGTTATTCCGGAATGCCGACAATGTATTCATAATTAAAGCCCGTGCATGGTTTTCTTCCTCCTTGCAGACTGGGGGAACCGTTTGCTCCTGTCGGGAAACCGCTGCCGGCGTCTCTTCCTGTTCTGGAGTCTGCACGGTATTTACCGCAGGCTGCATGTCTGCCGCAGTATGTATTGCTGCTGCAGGCCCGGGGTGAACCTTAACTGTCGGCTGCGTTTTTTGCACAGATTGCGGCGTTGAAGCTTCTGACGCCTGCTCCTTCAAAATCCCCCTCACCATCTCCTCAATCGCCCCTTTATCCATCAGCCATGAAACAGGAATATCCGGGGTTTCAGGACAATGGATATAATGCAGGATTGCATTGACGATAAAGGGAGCCTTGCTGTGCGCTCCCTGGCTCTCTAGGATCTCAATGACCTTTCTGTGTGCAGGATCATTTTCATTAAACTTAATCGTAAAGCGCTCCCTGTCCTTTTTAGCCGCCATAGGAATCACCTGCCCGCCATTTCAAGCTGATACAAAAATTCATATCCTTTGGCATTGGCATTAATCTCGTCCACAAATAAGGGCCTGCCAATTTTGCCGGACGCCTCTATTTGTCTGCGAAGCAGAATCGCTCCTCCCCCAACAAATACAACGCTGCCTGACCGCAAATCAATCATACGCTCCCGCAGGGTATTGAACAGATCATTAATAAATTCCTGCGCCTGGTATTCAACGAGTTGAACCGCCTGCTCTGTATATCCGTCTGTTTGTCCCTTCAGTATGGCGTCGATATCACTTTCATCGAGAAGCAAATCCAGTTCAGCATTTACTTTTGAGCGAATCTTATTGTATAGCAAAATCACGCCATTTTCCAGGGAATCACATGTGGAAAGATCCGCCTGTCCGTATTTCATTAAAAGATAATCCGCCGTAAACCCGCCAATATCCAAAACCAACGCCTTGGGGCTGTCAATCAGAGATTCCATCATGGTTACAGCGGCCGCATAAGCCTGGGGGAAGCAGACCACATCTTCAATATATATCGAATGTGGCTTACCGTGATAATGGAACTTAATCACGTCCCGGTTCATAAAATATCCGGTGAAGCTCTTATTTTGAGCGCCGAAGTGAGCTGGCGGAAGCCCTACCGCAAGCTGAATGCGTATCACATCTTCTGAATAACATTTCATAGCCTCAATTTCATTAGCAGCGCCGAACAGTGTCAGATAAAAAAACCGGTCATCCTCCGTTTTATCCTTCCGGTAAGGAATTCGCTGGTTGGAAAGAGTATAGTAAGTCCCATTACATTGAATTATATTTTTTCCAAATGGCTTCTCAATACTCTGCTGCAGCCCGGACACAAATGGCGGGCAGTGAATCGTCTTGATCTGTTTATTTCCGTGGTCGATTGCTAATAACATAGAATACATCTCCTTTTTAATTTTTATACTTATCCTTTACGTTCCAATTACGTCTTTTTCAACAGACCACAGAAATTTTATGCGTATTGCGTATTATTTATCGTGCTTAAACCGATATCCAATTCCCCAGACCGTCTCTATGCAGTCATAGCCATATATCTGTTCCAGCTTCTTCCGGATTTCACTGACATGATAGCGGATTGTTTCATCTACATTAATAGCCGTGGATTCATTCCACACCTGATAGTAAATCTGTTCTTTCGTAAAAATGCGTCCCACATTGCGAGCCAGGAGATACAGAAGCGCAAATTGGCGAGGCCCTAATGTCAATTCCTGACCGTTGACCTCTACCTTACATTCATGCGGATAAAGTGACAGGTTTGATAGGGACAGCACCGGAGCTGGTGATATATCTACAAACTGGATTTTTTCAGCTTCTATGCTGTCCAATATCTTATTTAAAACATGCTCCTCCGCTTCATCAAGAGTGATAATAACAATCTTTCCCATCCTGGCACCTCCTCTCAATTCCAATACTCATAATTCCGTAATAGCAATCTTATCAAACTTCCTTACCCCTTTCCGCCCCGGCAGTTTTTGCAGGACAATGGTAATGGCGAATCAGGAAAATAATTCCCACAGCAATTACCCCCATAAGGGTTTCAGCCGATCCAGCATGTGTTACCACCATCTCCCTGGCTATGGCAAACAGCAGGACCTCTACTACTGCCTCCGGAGCGTGCTTTACCAGCATTTTGATAAACTCAATCCCCACAACCAGCGCCAGCGCATCCCCTAAAACCTGATTTAAGTCTACCACCTGCGGATTATGTATCAAGTCCCCCATTAAATTCACTGCTAAAAGAATCGCTCCAGATAATATGGCAACAAGGAGGATTGCAGCCACAAAAAACTCCAGGAAAGCAGCTATTTTTGTAAAATAAGAAGCTGTTATCCGGTTCATTTCAAATTCTTTCTTATCACCTTTCAGCTGTACTACTCTCCTTAATCTATTCAAAACCTACCATACAGCGTTTTGACATAAAACCTCTGGGCACCAGCTTCCCCCTATGTTGTTTCCTCCAACCCGGAAAGTGAACGGACTGCAAAGAATCCCGCCCCAGCCAGTGTACCGCACAGAAGCATCTGATTGGCCTCTGGCACCCCTGGGAAAATTTCCACCAGGGAAGCCAGTATAAATCCAAAAATAATTAAATACGTGGGCCGTGGATAATTCTTCATTGCATGTTCCAAAGTTCTTGTAGAAAGAAAAATCCCCAAAAGCACCCCGGCTCCGAATGGAACTAAAACAGGCAGATGAAACCCGTGCAGGGCCAGGATCATACCGTCATAAACCCCAAAAACAAGAAGCAGATAGGAAACACTGATTCCAGGCAATATCAAAGCCACCGCAGCTGCAATACCGGTCATTAATAGAAATACCGTTTCCTTTACCCCCATGGACAATCCCGTCTGGACAGGAGCTTCCGGAAGTACGGACAGTGTCCATACGAGCAGCATCCCCAATGCCGGCCAGACTAAAACGGGTATGGATAACTGCCGGACCTCCGCTTTCTTTAACATCAATGGAATCCCTCCTCCCACCGCCCCCATAAAAAAATAAAGCATCTGCATGGGATAGCGATCCAACAGGGAGAGCAGCGGCTGGGAAAACAGGAGGATACCGATAAAACCTCCAGCAGAAAATGTCCCCAATAACAGCAGACTCTTGACGCTGCGAATAGAATTAACAGAGTATATCAGCCTGTCATAAATCCCCAGCAGCATTGCCATCGAACCTCCGCTGACGCCGGGGACCATCATGGTGCTGCCAACACAGAGACCTTTCAGCATGACAGATAAAACAGAACCTTTCAAATTTTATACCTCCTGATTTAAGTAAGTAGATACATTGCCATAACAATCCCTAAGCCAATCCGATACCACCCGAAAATTTTAAAGCTGTGCTTCTTAATAAAATTCATTAGTCCCTGTATCACCAGCAGAGATACCAGAAACGCCACAATCATTCCGGTCAGCAGGATAACCGCCTCTACCCAGGTTAATTCCCAGCCAAATTGAAGTATCTTAAATAAGCTTGCCCCCACCATGACAGGGACTGCCATGATAAAGGTAAATTCCGCCGCCGCAATACGTGATACCCCGATCATCAATGCTCCGATTATCGTTGCGCCGGACCGGGACGTCCCTGGAAGTACGGCGGCAATCATCTGGAAAAAACCAATCCATAAGGCAGCCCTCCAGGTTAGCTCCACCGCGGTATGAACCACAGGTTCTCTTTTTCGCGCCTCCACCACCAGAAACAGAATCCCCACAACAATGAGCATAATAACCACCACATAAGGGTGGTAGAACAGATTGTTTATCTCATCGTTCCATAAAAGCGCCGCTACGCCCGCGGGAATACAGGCAACGACAATCTTCCCCCATAGGAGAAGGATATCCGGCTTTAGACGAAAACCGCCCTTCAAAGCCCAGGGGACCATCCGTTTCCAATACAAAAGCGGAACTGCCAGAATAGATCCAAACTGGATAACCACAAAAAACAGTTCCATAAACTCATTCGACTGGCGCAGCGGCAGAAACTCATTCAGCAAAATCATGTGCCCTGTGCTGCTGACCGGAAGCCATTCCGTCACTCCCTGAATGAAGCCAAAGATAATCGCCTTTAATATTTCCACAACTTCTATAATTGTCAATGTTTCACCCACCTTTCTTCTCTAAATCATTATTTATATAAGTCAGAATACAAAAAGACATAGCCTGCGCCCTTTCATAAGCGCAGGTTATGCCTTTTTTATTCTGATTCTTATTCTTATATTCTGGGGCAGCGTCGCTATCGGCGTCGTCCATACGTTCCGTAATTTCCTTTCGTATCAATCCATTTCAAGGTTATGAAGGTATTATATGGGGAGGGGCATCTGCTGTCAACAGGATGTGGATACATTTAACACTATTTTTATATTTTGTCAGGCCCTGGCTTTTTCAAAAAGATATGGTGATTTCTGGAACGGTACGAAATAACAGATTTTTATTGATTCCGGCTCTCTGTTCTGGTATAATTTTGCCATATCATTAAACTGGAGGAGGGAATACATTACATGCCGGACAACGCGCCAGAAGACGCTGCCCCATATAACGACAACTTGTTTTTCCATACATAGATAGGCATGACTGCGCCCGTTGCGGGAAGTCATGCCTGTTTTCGTGTAAAAAGAAAGAAAAAACATCACAGAAAGGAATCACCTTAATGGAAAGTGACACCATATCCCTCATTATTATTGTTTTCTGCATCATTATGTCAGCCTATTTTTCCGCCACGGAGACGGCATTTTCTTCTCTTAACCGTATCCGGGTAAAGAACATGGCGGAAAAGGGGAACAAACGGGCCGCTCTTGTCCTGAAGCTGTCGGAGGACTACGACGGTATGCTCTCCACAATTCTGATTGGCAACAATATTGTGAATATTGCCTGCGCCTCCCTGTCCACGCTCATCTTCGTGCGCTTTTTGGGTGACGAGGCCGGAGCCAGCGTCTCCACCGTGGTAACTACTATTGTAGTCCTGATATTCGGGGAGGTATCTCCAAAAAGTATTGCCAAGGAATCGCCGGAGCGCCTCGCCATGCTATCCGCCCCCCTCCTCAATGTCTTTATTAAAATACTTGCCCCCGCCAACTTCCTGTTTCGGCAATGGAAAAAGCTGTTGTCCGCCGTTTTCCGTTCTTCCGATGAACGGGGAATTACGGAAGAAGAGCTGCTTACCATTGTAGACGAGGCCGAGCAGGGCGGGGGGATCAACAAGCAGGAAGGAACCCTGATCCGCAGCGCCATTGAATTCACGGAGCTGGAGGCAGGCGATATATTCACCCCAAGAATTGATATTATAGGAATCCCAATGGATGCTGACAAAGAGGAAATTGCAGAGCTGTTTGCCCGGACCGGCTTCTCCAGGCTGCCAGTGTATGAAGATAATATCGACCATATCATCGGAATCCTCTATCAAAAGGATTTCCATAACTACATTATCCGCACTGACCGGGATATACGGGAAATGATAAAGCCCGCCATGTTCATCGCCCAAACAAAGAAAATAGGTCAGCTTTTAAAGGAGCTTCAGCGGGATAAAATGCACATTGCCGTCATACTGGATGAATTCGGTGGAACCGTGGGAATTGTCACGCTGGAGGATATTCTTGAGGAGTTGGTGGGCGATATCTGGGACGAGCATGATACAGTGGTGCAGGAAATAGAAAAGATATCCGATCAGGAATACCTGGTCCTGGGAAGCGCCAATATTGACCGGCTTTTTGAATTATTGCAGAAAGACCAGGACTTTAATTTTCTCACTGCCAGCGGCTGGGTGATGGAACTGGCCGGACGGATTCCAAAGGAAGGGGACTCGTTTGAATACCAGAATTTGAATGTTACTGTTTTAAAAATGGCGGAAAAACGGGTGGAGCAGATCCGTGTGATGGTGAAGGATAATCAACCGCCTTTACCTGAAGAATAAGTATCTTTCAGGACTGCAACCAAAAGTTGACAAAGTGTATCCAGCAAAAGATAGAAGGATTCCGCTTGTTCTGGTATTATAAAAACATCAAAATCAGGAGGAATCTACATGAATTTTGGAGAGAAGCTTTTCAACCTCAGAAAAGAAAAGGGATTGTCACAGGAAGCCCTTGCCGAGCAGCTAAATACAACCCGTCAGGCAATCAGTAAATGGGAAAACAACCATGGATATCCTGAAACAGAAAAGTTATTAAAGCTGTCAGATATTTTTCAGGTTCCTGTAGACTTTCTTTTAAAAGAAACCACTGGAATAGAAAATCAAAACAGCGGCAATATTTATGTCACAAGAGAGATGGCGGTCAGCTATCTTTCCAGCGAAAGCATGGTTAATAGATATTTTGGCCTTGGAACCGCAGCCTGGCTGCTTGGCGGTATTCCTTACAACATGTTGCCAGACGGAGATCCCCTAAAAACACCAGGCATTGCCGTATTTCTTTTGGCAGGTATCTGTATCTGGATTGTCGGTGCCTTTAAAGAAAACGACACGCATAAAATTCTGAAGCAGGAACCCTTGATTCTGGATCATGTATTTTATCAGGAACTGTCCGCTCAATATATGCAGATTAAGAAGCGTTATCAAGTTGCAGCAACCGTGAGCGCCTTATTACTGGCAGTCTGTATCACATTTATTGCTATCGACGCAAAAGGCTATATCGGCTCTGCCGTATACCATATCTTCATTTTCATCGGTCTGTCCCTGGGCGCCTTTGGATTCATTCAATCCGTAGGTAAAATAGATATGTATGAGTTGCTAATACATAATGAACAGTATTGCAGCCGTATCTGGTTTAAATTGATGAAAAAAGTTAGAGACAGGATAAATAATCTTTGATAAACACCTGATTAGTAAGAACGGGACTATGTTTTGTCAAACCGGAATCCGGTGGATACAAAATCGAGTAGGGGGCGGTGGGATAATCAACACATATCCCAACGCCCCTGTTTTTGCCTGTTGTTTATTCACGCGGAAACCGGGCATAGTACCCCGGTTAAATTACGCTCCGCCAAGCTACTCCGTCCCCGTCTGCCACGCGTCCCTCTTCTTCACCCATAAAGCCCACAGGATACTGGCAATGCACACCGAAGAAAAACAGCCGCTGACAATTCCAAACAGCATAGGAAGAGAAAATTCAAAAATGGAAGGTATCTGGTAATACCATGACACTGCCACCAGAATCAGCACACCGATTACGGTTGTCACGGACGTATAGACAGACCGGGACAGACTCTGGGATACGCTCATATCCACTAACCAGAATATATCCTTCCCTTCCCCCTTCCTCATATTTTCCCGTATCCTGTCATAAATAACAATAGTGTCATTGATGGAATACCCAATGATCGTAAGCACCACCGCCACAAATGCGTCATTCAGAGGAATCGCAAAAACAAGGAACACGCCAAACACAATCAGCACATCATGTACCAGCGCCGCCATGGCCGCCAGCCCCGCGGAAAGCCCGGACAGAATCGAGAACCTAATCCATACATACAGAGTAATCAATACTGCCGCAAGTCCCATAGCGATTATAGATCGGTTTAACGCCTGCTGCCCGATATAGGGCTGGACAGAATACGTCTCCGAGAGCTCCGCGTTCATTTCTCCATATTCTCTGTGAATCAGATCCGTGGCCTGCTTCTGTTCCTGCGGGCTGATACCTTCCTTTCCGGCAAACGTAACAACCATGGACTGCCTTCCCTGTCCATCCTCCCTGGTAAACTGGACGCTCACATTTCTTCCAAGCGCTTCTCCCAGGGATGATGCCAGCCGTTCCGAATCCGTTTCCTCCTGAATCTCATATTTCAGTGTCGTTCCCCCGGTAAACTGGGTGTCCAAGCTCACGCCATTTCTGGCAAGTCCAAGGAAACCTAAAAACAGGGCCGCCGCCGATATGGACAGCCAGACCTTTCTGTGCTTCATAAACTGGTAGATCCGCTGTTCTTTCTTATAACGGAACCAGCCTGGAGAGGAAAAACAGCCCTCCTTCACCAGGGACAGCAGAACCACCTTTGAATAGTACACTCCAATTACAACATTGATAATAATACCGGCCAGTAGCGTATAACCAAAGCTAAGCATAGGACCTGAGCCGAAAATCATCAGAATGACTGCCACAATAGCGCTGGTAATGTTGCCGTCCATCACGGAACTGTAGGCCCGCTTATACCCGGCAAGAACCGCGTCCCTTAAAGAAGATCCATCTCTTAATTCCTCACCGATTCTTTCATTGATAATTACATTTGCATCCACCGCCATTCCCAGAGACAGGATAATACCCGCGATACCAGGAAGTGTCAGTGTATATTGGGGGACTGAGATGGCTAAAAGCTGCAGGCACATCTGAAAAGCCATTCCAAGGCAGGCCACAAAACCCGGAAGCCGGTATTTTATCACCATAAAGATACAGAGTAATACAAATGCCGCAATCCCGGCTCCCATCATGATATCCAGGGCGGCCGATCCCAGCGAAGGGCTGATTGTGCTGAAATTCCGGGTCGCCATAGAGTAAGGAAGGGCGCCCGCGTTGATTTTGTCAGACAGCTCCTTCGCCTCCCCATAGCTTTCCATTCCGTCAATAATAGCATTCCCGCCCGTAATCCGGTCCTTTACCACTGGGTTTGAGATCATGACATCATCCATAAATATCCCCATGCGCTGACCGGTCAGCTTCCCTGTGGCGTCCTCAAACTTCTTTGCCCCCTCCTCTGTAAAGTGGAGTTCCACGGCATACTGCTTTAATCCGGTTCCGCCGCTTTCCACAGGGCTGCTGGTAGAGACGTCCCTTCCTTCCAGCATGATATTTCCCGCCTCGTCGCGGAACGTCAGATTCGCCATTTCTCCCAGTTCTGCAATGGCTGCTTCCGGGTTAAACTGTGTCTCCCCTGATTTCCATGGAAAGCGGACAATCACATATCCCCGGTCGATGTCCGCCGTGACCTCCCTGTCCAGAATATTTTTATCATCCAGCCTGGATTCCATGATGTTGCGGGCAGCCGTGACCTCTGCCTCCGTGGGAGCGCGGTCTAGGCCCACCGGCTCAAAAACAGCCTCCACACCGCCGCGGATATCAATGCCAAACCTCATATCCCTGGCACCTTTTATCTCGTCCCCCAGCCCAAACCATACAACGGCAGCACTTATAACCAGCAGCAACAGCATAGCCGCCAGACTCTTTCTTCCAGGTTTCATAATTTCTCCTTTTCACTTACAGGGAGCCGGTCCGTCTCCTCCAGGCCGGCCCAGGCGCGTGCTATATTTAATACATGATCTCCAATCCTCTCAAAATCCGTCAAAATTTCTGAATACAGAATGGAAGTCTCAACATGGCAGGTTCCCACGCCCATACGTTCCATCTGGTTCAACCGGTACAAAGCTGCCTTATCATCAATCTCCTGCTCCAGCAGAGCGGCTTCCTCCGCCAGATAGCCCGAAGCAATATAATCCGCGTTGCAGAGCAGCCGCAGGGCGCACCTGCAGGACTGCCTCATTTCCGCCAACTCGTCCGACGCCTGATCTGACAGCTCCAGTTTCCGGTCCATCATGTTTTTGGCATATCCCGCCAGATTTTTTGCGTGATCTCCGATACGCTCTATGTTGCCGATAACCGTGAACATGTGGCGCAGGGCTTCCACCTCAGCCGGGGAATGCTCTGCCTGGAGAACCTTTGAGATTTTCCGCGACAGCCGTGCATTCAGCAGGTCGATTTCTTCCTCCCGCTCCAGGATTTTTTCCAATTCCGCCTCGTCCCTGTCCCCGAATGTCAGAAAGCCCTTGTCCACATTTTCCGCAGCCAGGGAAAGCATCCGCCCGATATCCTCCTTCAACTGTTTTCTGGCAATTACCGATACCCCCAGCACATGCTCTGACTCCAGCAGATCCTCAAACCAGCGTTCCTCCTCCGCCTTTCCCATGGCCTTATCAGGCAGAAGCCTTCCTGCCAACTGGGCAAGCTGTGCTCCAAATGGCAGCAGCAAAAGCGTTGTCACAATATTAAACAGCGTGTGCATGTTGGCAATCTGCGCCGCAGGATTATGTGGCGTAAAACTTCCCACCAGGCCTGTAAGCGGCCAAATGATACAGACAGCCGTAAATACAGCTGTTCCGATTACATTAAACAACAGATGGATCAGAGTCGCCCTCTTTGCGTCACGGCTCGCTCCAATAGAAGCAAGCGCCGCCGTAATGCAGGTTCCTATGTTCTGTCCAAACAGCACAAACACCGCGCTGTCTAAACCGATCAGACCACTGACAGCCAACGCCTGGAGGATTCCCACGGAAGCGGAGGAGGACTGAATGATGGCTGTAAAAACAGCTCCGGCCAAAATTCCGAGCAGCGGATTTGAGAACCGGGTCATAAGGTTGACAAATGCCTCCGATTCACGCAGAGGAACCATGGCCTCCCCCATCATGCCCATGCCGATAAACAGGATTCCCAAACCAGCAATAATACCTCCGGCAAACTGGGTCTGTTTCCTTTTAACAAAAAGTGCCAGCGCCACGCCAATAAAAGTAATGAGCGGGGCCAATTCACCAATATCAAGAGCTATCAGCTGCCCGGTGACAGTAGTTCCGATATTCGCTCCCATAATAATCCAGACTGCCTGCCTAAGCGTCATAAGTCCGGAATTGACAAAGCCCACCACCATTACCGTTGTGGCGGAAGAGGACTGAATCACCGCCGTAATGCCGGCGCCCACACATACCCCTAAAAAGCGGTTGGCTGTCAGGCGTTCCAGAATATGCTTCATACGGCTGCCGGCCGCCGCTTCCAGATTGACGCTCATCATCTGCATACCATATAAAAACAGCGCCAAACCGCCCAATAATCCAAAAAACATTCCCATACTCATTACTTTTCCTCCGCCATCTTAAATAATTTTATTGCTCCCTTTTCATTCAAGTGGCGCAGCAGGGAAATCCCGATTGGAAAACCAAACAGCCCCAGGACGCCAAACAACTGGGCGCCCACGAACATACCCGCCAGGGTCACAACCGGATGAACCCCGATCTGGCTGCCGACAATCTTTGGCTCTAATATATTGCGGACCACTGTAACAAACAGATAAACCAGCAAAAGTCCCAGCGCCAGCGGATAATCTCCCTGCAGCGCCGTAAGGATAGTCCACGGGATCATAATGCCTCCGGTTCCCAATACCGGAAGAATATCAAAGAGGGCAATTAAAAACGCAATTAAAACTGAATTTTTTACGCCAATGACAGACAGTCCTACTGCCAGCTCCACAAACGTAATCGTCATAATCAGCGCATAGGACCGGATACATACAAGCAAAGTGCCTACCACATATTCTTTGATCTGGAAAAATACATCTTTTGCTTTCCCATCAAGCTGCATCAGACAAAATCCCGTCAGCCGGTGGTAATCCAAAGCAATGAAAAACGTAGAAATAATCATGAGCAGGATTTCAATAAATAAGCCTGGCAGGGAAGAGGCAATCCCAGAGATATGCCCCATGGCGTCCATGGACAGGCCGGAAACCATCTGCCCCGCCGACTGGACGAACTGAGTTTCCAGTTCCATAAAGGCAGCCAGGAGTGTGTTGTCTACCCGGAAAATCGACTGCTCGAAGCTGTCAAACAGGCTGATTAAAGCAGGTTCTACATAATATGCGTAAATACCGGGCAGATTGGCTGTAAGTTCCTTTGCTGCGGACAAAGCCTTGACACCCAACAGAAATATTAAAAATCCGATGGTGCTGTAAAACAACAGCACCACCAGAATAGCCGCTGGCTTCCAGTTTAAGCGAAGCTTTCCTGACACAAATCCAATCGGGCCTTTTAAAACCCACGCAATCAGGAATGCCGCCACAAACGGGGAAAGCATGGACAAGCCATATTTTAAAACCGTAAAAGCCATTAAAAACAAAATTGAAAAATAAGCAAAATGGATAATGAATGCTCTCCTCTTTTCTGTTTTCATACGTTACCTCCTCGTATAGAAATCATCGTTTCTCCCTTTTCCTGGCGCGTTTCACCCACTTCACAGCCTCCATCTGAACAATGGACAGGATAGAAAGCCCCATAACGGTGAGCCACTGGGTTCCGGTTAAATAGGTCAGCCGGAAAGCGCTCTGCAGAGACGGGATAAACAGGATACATGCCATCAGACCGGCCGATACCAGGAACGATACAACCAGCCACGGGTTCGGCCCCTCCGCCCTCACCCAGATAGGTTCTGTGTTGGAGCGCTGGTTAAATGCACGAAGCATCTGAGAAATTGCCAGCACACTGAAAGCCATGGTCTGGCCTGTGGTATGGCTGCTCTGATCCGCTCCGATAAAGTACGCGGCGATTGTCATAGCCGCCACGAAAATTCCCTGTCGTATCACTCTGGCAATCAAATCGCGTTCAAACAAGGTTCCCGCCTTGACCGGCTTATGCTTCATAATATTTTTGCTTGCCGGGTCAACGCCCAAAGCCAGAGCCGGCAGTGTAGCGGTCGCTAAGTTTACCCAGAGTATATGAACGGCCAGAAGCGGAGCTTCCCAGTTAAATAAGGTTGCCAGAAACAAGGTTGTGATTTCCGCAATATTTCCCGCCAGCAAAAACTGGATTACCTTCTGGATATTCCGGTATACGCGGCGCCCTTCTTTGATTGCATAGGCAATCGTGGTGAAACTGTCGTCCAGGAGAATCATATCAGACGCTTCCTTTGCAACGTCCGTTCCTGTGCGTCCCATCGCCACACCAATATCTGCTGCTTTTAACGCCGGGGAGTCGTTTACGCCGTCACCCGTCATTGCAGCCACTTCGCCGTTCCTCTTTAAGGACTGGATAATGCGGAGTTTATCCGCCGGAGACACTCTTGCGAATACCGTGGCGTGTTCTACCGCCTGGTCCAGTTCCTCCTCACTCATGGCAGACAAGTCCTCACCCGATATTACGGTATCGCCATTCTGCCAGATGGAAAGCTCCTTCGCAATGGCAAGAGCGGTTACCTTATGGTCTCCCGTAATCATAATGGTGCGGATACCGGCGTTCCGGCAGGTCCGTACAGATTCGGCTACCTCTTTCCTTGGCGGGTCAATCATACCGGCCACGCCGATAAAGGTCATATCAAACTCAATATTTTCTTCTTCGTCCTCCGGCAGATGTTTCAGGGTTTTCACGGCAAATCCCAGCACTCGCAAGGCTTTTTGTGACATGGAATCACACATATCCTGAATCTGCCTGATATCGGTCTGCGTAATCGGACGCACACCCCGGGAAGTCAGCATACCCGTACACAAAGGCAGCATTTCGTCCACAGCGCCTTTTGTATAGGAAACCAGCTTCTGATTAATTTCATGAACGGTGGACATCCGCTTTCTCTCCGAATCAAAGGGCTGCTCAAACAGCCTGGGGTACGTTTCTTCCAATTCTTCATGGTCTATCCCAAATTTCTGTGCCAGGAAAATCAAGGCCCCCTCCGTGGGGTCTCCGATGATTTCTCCCTTGTGATCCGGGTCCAGACTCGCGTTGTTACAAAGCGCTCCAGCGTAAACCAGCTCCCGGTAAACGTCCGGGTGCTCTTTGTCCGCACATTCAACCGCTGTCGTTGTCCCCGCTTCAAAATCCCCGTTCACCGCAATCTGGGTGACGGTCATCTGGTTTAGGGTCAGGGTTCCTGTCTTATCGCTGCAAATTACCGTGGCGCTGCCCAGTGTTTCCACCGCCGGCAGCTTCCGGATTAAGGCGTTCTGCTTAGCCATTCTCTGGACACCCAGAGCCATGACAATCGTTGCCGTGGCAGGCAGTCCCTCCGGGATAATAGAAATTGCCAGAGATATAGCCACCAGAAACTGGGGAATCAACGGCCTTCCGTAAAAAGCGCCGATTGCAAAGATAAGGGCGCAGACAATGATACCCACCACGGTGAGGGTCTTACCCACCGCGTTCAGCTTTCTCTTTAACGGGGTATCCAGCTCATCCTGGTTTTCCAGAAGCCCTGCAATATTGCCGACCTCTGTACTCATACCGGTTGCCACCACCACGCCGGTTCCGTGGCCGTAGGTCACGATAGAGGAGGTATAGGCCATATTGGCCCGGTCTCCCAGCACACATTCCTGCGGCATAATCTCCTTGGCGTCCTTTTCCGATGGAACGGACTCCCCGGTGAGTGACGCCTCCTGTATTTTCAAATTCGCTGATTCGATTAACCGTAAGTCAGCCGGAACCATTGCCCCATCATCAATCAGGACGATATCTCCGACAACCAGTTCGCTGGCCGGCACAATACTTTCCTCTCTCTGGCGCAAAACCCTGGCGTTAGGCGCGCTCATCTGTTTCAATGCTTCGAGGGAGCTTTCCGCCTTCTTTTCCTGTACAATTCCGATTACCGCATTGATAATTACAATCGTCAGTATGACGATTGCCTCCGTCCATTCTGAAAGCACGGCGGAGAAAACAGCGGCGCCAATTAAAATCAGCACCATGGGATCGGTAATCTGGCTCTTAATCATCTGCCAGATGGTTTTTTTCGGTTTCTGACGCAGTTCATTGCGCCCGAAGCGGGCCAGCCTTTCGGCAGCCTCGGCATCGCTGAGCCCTTCTTCAGAGGTGTGTAACGCTTTGTAAATTGCCTCCGGCTCTGTTGCGTGCCAAGGCAGTCGCTTGTGATTTTCCATATAGGAAAGACCACTCCTTTCTTTTTGAGATATTATTAGTTATTTATTCTAAGTCAGAAGACAAAAAGACATAGCCCGCGCTTTTATAAAACAACGCAGGTTATGCCTTTTATGTACTGAAGCTTATTCGATTGTTTATATTACTATAACTTCGGGCAGCGTCGCTATCGGCGTCGTCCATATAGATTTAAGTTCCTTTCTGAAATAAAAATATGTTTATGTGTTTTATTGGCATTATATGAGCGAGGGCATCTCCTGTCAACAGGGATGATTCAATTTTAACAAATATTTAATACTTGCTATTCTAAGAAACTTATTAAAAAGACAGAATCCCTGATTCCATAAAACACATTGACCAGGTAGGTTGTGCCATTATATAATGTCAGTATTTACTGACACATTGGACAGGAGACTACAATGCGATTTTATAAAAAGCCATTATTCGCCATTAGCGTTTCACTTTTTTTGGTACTGGCGGTAATTATCATAACAACTCTCGTTTATAGTAATTCTGTCCATAAAGCTCTGCAAGAAGAAACCGATGCCTATATGGAGGAATTAACCAAACAAAATGCCCGGCTCATTTGTGAACGTATAAAAAGCGATCAAACCTATTTGGAAGGGCTGGCAGCTTCTATCAGTGAACTTGATGTGCCGCTATCATCTCCACAGACTTTGAGGATATTGAGCCAGTGGATTGATATAACCCGTTTTAAATGGATGGCAGCGGCTGATAAAGAGGGAAGGCTTTATGTGCCCGACTATCCGGAAACACCCGATATCTCCCAGGAGCCTTATTTTCAAAGTGCAATGAACGGCAGCTCCTCCGTCATGTGGCTGCCGGAAGTCGATGGAAAAAGTGAAAAACTTGTTATTTCCGTACCCATCACTGACAATGGACAGCCAGAAGGCGTATTGCTCGGGCGCTATTCTATGGAAAATTTATCCGAATTGTTTACAGTTGGCGCTTTTGATGGAAAAGGATATAACTATGTCATAAAATCAAACGGAAGCATAATTTTTCGGGCACTAACCGACCCCATAGCATCAAACTATAAGACGCTTAATGATATTGCAGAAAACACTTCCAGCACCTTGACATCGGACGATGTAAAAGTCATGCTCCGCAATATGAAATCTGGCACTGGCGGCAGTATCATTTATAATCGGGACGGGCAGGAGCGCATAATGAAGTTTATTCCAGTGGGGATCAATGACTGGAACCTGGCTCTGGTAATCCCCTCCAACGTCATTGATGCAAAAGCACAGTCCATCATAAGAAGTACGAGTTTTTACAGCGCTGTTATAATACTTTCATTTTCAGTTGTTGCTTCACTCCTTTTTTATTTGAAACATCAGAACCACAGGACACTCCAGAAATCCTATGAGAATATTCAGTCTATATACCGGACCGTGCCCAGCTCAGTGGTACAGTTCAAGAATAACCGCGACTATTCCATTTTGAGTGCAAATGACGCTTTTTATAATTTCCTCGCTTATTCACCACAAGAATATAACAAACGAATCGGCAGCTTTCTACTTCCTATCATCCACCCACAGGACCGTGACTCTATTGCCTCGCTTCCTGTCGGATTATCCGAACATGAGTTTCGGGTGCTGGACGCTAATGGGCAGACAAAGTGGGTTTATGGAAATTTTGATTGCTCTAATACTTCTCAAACAGTGCTGTGTGCCTTTTTCGACATCAGCGAACAGAAAAAATTGCTAATGAATGCCGAACAGGAGGCAATGATTGACCCTCTAACTGGTGTGAAAAACAGGCTGGCCGTTGAGAAAATACTTTCGGCGTTGCTCCACAAGGAAAATAGATCCGGCGCGTTGATAATGCTTGACTTAGATAGATTCAAACAAGTCAATGATACGCTCGGTCATCCGGAAGGTGACCGTGTGTTGCAGAAATTTGCACACTGCCTTATTGAAATCTTTGGCAGCAATAGTTTTGTGGCACGCCTCGGCGGTGATGAATTTATTGTCTTTTCAAATGAAATAGCGCTACCAGAAGATGCGGCTCGAAAGGCGCGGCAGCTTATTGATATAATGGCACAGCGGCTGGAGATGGAGGAAAAGAAATGCGGACTGGCTGTGAGTATAGGTATCGCCTTCTATCCATCAGACGCTGACAGCTTGACAGAATTAATAAAACTGGCGGACCAGGCTCTCTATCATGCAAAGCACAACGGAGGTAAGCGCTACATGCTTTATTCGGAAAAACAGAAAAGGGAAAAGGTATAAACGCCTTTTCCCCCTTGCTCAAGCTGCGGACTGCAGAACCGGCGCCTGCAAAATTTCCTGCTCCCATTCCTTCAGAAATACTTTAATGGGAGGAGTTGGTGCTCGGTTGGCAAACATGCTCGTCTGACCGATTTCCGCTCCATTCAATTCAACCGTACAAAGAGGCTTCTCCGGTTCATTGACTTTTCGTACAAAGAACACCAGGCATTGTCTTTTAACAACCATTTTGACATATGTTCCAATACAATGACGGAGTTTGTGTCCCTCCTCAATAATTTCTTTTACTGTGCGCGGGAGAGTTATAAAATATCCGTACTTCGAGAAGGCATACTGGCTGTTCAGTTTTTCATACAGCTTCCGGATCTGTCCCTCATACACCTTAGCCTGCTCCTTATCTGATAAATCATTGACCTTATCATGTGCTTTCGGAAGATTAGCCGGATAGAGGACAAAGCTGTTGCTTAAATCATATTCCAGTGCCTCACACATGGAAAGATAGTCTCTGTAGCTGTTTAAAAGTGATTCCATATCACGATATCCAGCTGTGGCCCAGCTTTTTGTTTTATATATCTCAAACTGTTCATCTGCATATCGGATTAATTTATAGGCTGTCATGTACTGTAATGGAACCGTCAGGTTTTCCAGCCGGCTGACCCCATTTCTCGCACACCAGTTAAAAAGTGTTACATCTAAATGAATGTGGTTCTTTAAATACTTTTTGATGAGTGTCAGCTGCTTGCTGCCAGGATTAATCTCCTGAAGCATCGGCAGATGGCTTTTATTCAGGCCCAGTACCTCTTGGATATTTTTACCCTTTTCATTAATTGTCTGACTCAACGCATAGCAGTAATAATCTGGATTCACAATATCTGCCGCTAATCTGTACAAGCCCAGCTTCACCATATATTCCAGCATCGGATAATCCAGGTATCTTTGCAGGTAATTTATCACATAAAATGGCGTCCTGTTTGCCTGATAGTAACGCTCCAGCTGGGAATACCTCCAGGGTGTGTTCTCCAGAACTAATTCCAGATTCCTGTCGTACAGATAGCCGTTATGATCCGCGTTAAAATTATATTGCCATTTGCTGAACACAGGACGGTTCCCCTTTTTCCATGGAGTAATATCCTGACAGCTAAATTGATGATAAAAATGCTCCGACTTTCTACGTCCTTCACGATCCGAATTTATGAATATTCTGGCGCTTTCATAGAGACTATCCTCTGGCACATCGGCATTTGGATATTTACGGTATACTTTAACAAAACGGACCACCAGCTCTTTCTCTGATATCTTCTGTAAGACCTGTACGGTTTCCCTGTCTATGACTGTTCCGCGCCGTCCGCGGCTTTTGTAAGTCACAGCCTTATTGCAATGCGGGCAGCTTCCTTCCGCATTATGTTTTATTCCTGACACTTTTACCGCTTGTTTGCAGGCAGTACAGTATCCGTCCATTTCCTTTCTGTCCTTAGAATACGTGTAAAATATGTAGGCCGGCACAATTTCCCGGTCTATCCAGCCCTTTATCCCTCTGGGAAGCCCAGGAACTGTTTTCATTTTTTCAATAATTTTCCTCTGCATTTTATGCCTCTTTTGCAGCATACTTTGATACATCATTCTGGACTGCAGGGAGTTCAGGCAGGAAAAGCCGTCTTTCTGATCCGTTTTGCAGAATTGCATGACTCTCTTTTCATCATTCATGGAATAGAACGCGCATTTATTTTTGAATAAATAGTACCTGTCTAAATTGTCAAAAGCTGCGCTTCTCCAGAAGGTTGAGCCATCATCACGGCGGGCAAGAGTGAAATACTGTTTACGGCTCTGAAACATGGTCCACAAGGGACGTGTTTCTCCTGCCGCCACCTTTTTCCTGTCATAGATATGCAAAATAAGAACCCTCTGGTGATCCACATTCCTTACCTCTGACTTCACAATGTATTGAATCTGCTCCGCACAGAACAGACCATGGTTCAAATCCATACTCCATTTTGGTTCTGCAAATTTCCGGCATACCTTTTTATTCAACTTCATCCTGCCTTCACCTCCGTTATAAAATCTAACATGAGCTGACCTGTAACGCCTTCATCGGCCGAGACCTCCTGTTTCTCCGGCTCCTGTTTTTTCTCCGTTTTTTTCCTGACTGCTTTCTGAGGCTTACCGGCTGTTTTTGCGTGGTACTGCCTGGAAACAAATTTCTCCTCCTTCTCCTTATCTTCTTCCGCGTCCAAATCTCTGAAATAATCCTCGGCCCACTGATAACAGAGGTCGTCCGGCACATCCTCACCATATAATCCTGTTGTTAGTTCGACATTGTTATTCTTCATTTCCTGCTCAATAAAATCTTTGGCTCTGCGGTAAATGTATCTGAAGCAGTGAATCATATTTTTCCTAGGGTGCATAACCAACCGGGCAAAATCCGGGCTTTCCAGGCACAGAGTCTGTATATGCTCCGACACACACTCCTTCATATTCCGCCGTGTCAGCCGCTCCGTATCGGCGCTGACACGCTTCATAGAAGCGGCCATGACCTCATCGTTGTCCATGGTTTTTAATCTGTCCTGCTGTTCCTGCTCTGCTTTCTTTTTTGCCTGCTGCCTTGCCTCCCATTTTTCTTTACGTCTAGCTTCGGAAGCTTCATGCTCCATGCGTTTTTCATCCTCTTCCTGTATTTCATCCTCGTCCTTTTCCTTTGTCTCAGCCCGGCTGTCCTCCAGATCAGAGGGCAGCATCAGTTCCTCCGCAGCGGTATCCACCGGATTCAAAACTCCTGTTTCATCACGCTGCAACACATGAATATTTAAAGAATCCTGCATCAGTAAATTCTCCTTTTCTATTTGCTGTAATTGTTAAATTGTATCTCTCAACCTCATAATTCCGGACCCCTGTATGCAATGGTGATAGAATCCTCATTTCTGTTATAAAGATAAATGCTGTTTGATAACCGGTCCTCCCTTAAAACCTCGTCTCTATTAACCTCTTCTACCATATGTGAGAGGTATTCGTAATTCCCATTTGCCAACATTTGGGGAATCAACATCACCTCATGGATGCTCGAAGGAAGTATTACAATATTATCTCTATTGATCTGGGCAAACTTTTTCAAACCATCTCCATGTACAAGAGTGGAAGCTCCCTGTATCCCTAATTTTGTTGTCATAATCCAAAAACCCTGCTCATGGGAAATATCTTCCTCTGATATTATCAGATCCAGGTTTCCATCGTTTTCTTCCTCCACCTCCTTTATGACACTCATGACAGATTTTATCCTAACCGGACAGCAGGCGCGCATATTGTAAAGAGCGTCATTATAAATACGTTCTTTCCCAATACCCCACATTTCCAGGTGATGATGCTCCACAGCAGCGGTAAGTATTCTCTGGCTGTTGCTGTCAATCTCAACATAGAACATGATTGCCAGATCAAGAAACGGAACATGGGGCATTCCTTCCAGACGGGCTTTATTTGCCTCATAATTTACCAGCTTCAGCCTGATTTTTGATTGTACAGCCTCGTAATCGGCCAAACCGCCAATATCTATCAATTCCTGTACCCCTCCTTCACCTTGTATCCTCATAATTTCATCGACGATTTCAACCATACTCATTCGGCCATCCACATATTGATCGTAATATTTATCAAGATAGATTAGCGGTGATTCTTTGCCATGTTTCTTAAACAATATACCCGTCAGCTGCTGCCCGTTATTGTGGGTAATTCTTTTAATCAGCACCTCACATGTGCCGACCATCTTGTTTCGGATTCTGTCAGTTACTTCGTAAATAAAATCAATTTTTAACATTTCTTCCCTCCTGATAACAAAAGCGTGGAGATCGGTTTTAACCTGCTCCACGCCTTTGTTTTACCTTTAAACTTTAATCTGTTTGCTTCTCAATCCCTTATGCCGGGATTAGTTCATTTCCTTCATAGGCTTTGCAAAAAAAGGTGAAAAGTTTACCGGAACAAAATTTCCTTTATCCCGATAAAAATAACTCCTCTTACCCTGATCATATAACTCCACCACATCGGACGGCGCCAGACTGCGCCCGTGATAATGTTCCGGCAATTTTCCGCTATAACGGCTGAAAATGTAATCCAAAACCTGCTCTTCCAGCATATCCGCAGGACAAATCAGCGTATCCTCGCACATCAGCCGGTATTCCACCGCAGGCGGCTGCGTATAGTTTGCTTTGTACAGCGCTTCAATTCCCATAAAAGCAAAGGGAATGGTCTTTTGCTCCCCGTCAAAATCTAACTGATAAATACGGAACTTCCAACAGTGCCGCTGGGAATTTAAAAGACATTCCAATTCCGATGCTTCGTTCCGGGTATACAGCTCGTATTCTGCTTTTGCCAGCCCTAAATATTCCTGCAGACTGATTCCTTTTTTCTGATCCGTCTGCCAATCAGCTATATAACTGCCAATAGCTTCAAAACTGCATTTGCCAAAAAGATAACTCGCTTTAAAGCTCGATTTAGGATTTTCTTGTACCAGTTTTTCCTTCCTTCGGAGCGCAAGCTGCCAGTCGTCGATTCCTTTATAATTAGGATTCCATGTCAGCGGCCGGCAATCCATTCCATATCTCCTTGCCATCAGATATATTTTGGATGCTCCCTTAGATGTCATATTGTTATTAAACTTATCCATATCATTTGCCTCGACAATCAGCTCCGTTCCATTCCGGGCCAGCGCTGCAAACAAAGGGTCCAGCGGCCCAACATTATTGGCTCCGGCAACAGCCACAAAGGAGCGGTCCATCAGCATATGGGCTATATCTGCTTTCAGCAGTCCTTCCGTAATATAGACGGTGCGCGCACATGGATTCCCAATAAAATGAACGGGACTTCCCGATGTGACTCCCATATTTTTGTTAGAAGATGAAAGCCAGATATATTTCGTCCCCGCCTTATCCGGCGGATCGTTCTTATCTTTCATTGGGATATCCAGCAATATCTGGGCGCCGCGGATGAAACCGTCTATGCCAACCGCCGGGATCAGAATACCTGATGACCTGCGGTTAAACTTTACCGTCCATCGGTTGTCTTCGTCCAGATAAAAACCTGGAACGCCCTGTACCGTACAGCCCTGCTGAATTATCCGATCAGTAAGAGAGCGGCATTGAGAGGGCGGAGGTGTGCTTTTAAACCCCAAAATGTCAATTTGTTCATCCGTCAGGCCGCGCTTATCAGAGCGCAAATGCAATCTGTGCGGTGTTCTCAATGTCAACATACCAAAAAGCAGCGAAAGAGTCTGATGTATCTCCTGTATACTGGCGCGGGGGGATTGTGGTGTTTCTTCTAATCTCCTGCCGGCTTGTACCATAGCGTTTTCCGGTAAAGCAACGGGTGTAGGTTCTCCCGAATCAGAATCAGCGGCACGCCCTCTGGCATTTATTGCCGGCGAGCTGCTGTACACGGTATTCTCTATTCGGAGCGCCTCGCGTATTTCTCTGTTCGCCTCCGAGTTAGTAATATGGTTCAGCCTTGCATACAGACTTAACATTCCCCCCTGCTCTCCGCAATAATTACAGCGCCACACATTCTTGACATAGTTCAGGTTCATTTTACCCCGCCGGTCTCCGCAGAATGGGCAGTCTGTATAAATGCTGTTTGGACCAGGCCGGCGTCTCTGCAAATGAAGCAGCTCCGCCACATCCAATATTCCATATGGGAAATCCTGGGGATAAGAGTCCATCTGCCGTTTCTCCCTTCTTCATGGCTGCGTGTCTTATTCCGTGTTTCTTTAGCCAGCCTTTTGGCCGTTTAAGGAATCCCACATGATCTGGGCCGCCGCACGGAGGATATTGTTGTTCTTTTTATATCCGTAAACATACCATTTCAGGCTCGGCGGCCGGCGCTCTGCTACCTCGGCCATGGTCCAGCCGCTGCAGGTTCCTTCATCGACCGTTACATTCTGGGCTTCCTCAAAGGTCATTCTCTTTATGATTTCCGCCACAGGCATATCAGCCGTATAGCTGACCTGGCTCTGGGGTGTTTCCTGCGCCATCGGTTCCAAAGCCGCCCTGTTTTCTGGGAGAGACGTATCTGTTTTCAGGCTTTTCACTGTGCTTTCAGCCGTTACAGCCTCCATCAGCTCTGTTGGCAGCTGGTCCATCTCCCCGCTGTTATCGGAACGAGCCTCACTGGTTAAGGTTTTATCTGCCTCCAGTATTGTGACTGTCCTTTCTTCCTTCTCTGGGATAGAAGTCGATTCCGTCACCCTTTTCACCTCTGTGGAAGATGTTTGCGGCGTTACTGTCCTGTAATCTGCCCGTGTTGGGATTTTGGCGGGTTCAACCACATTGTTATCGTTCCGGACAGTCTGTACATCAGCTAAAGGAATTTCGCTCCCATACCGTTCCCCATTTCTGCCAACGCAGATATCAGAAAACTGCAGGCCGAAACCGGCGTTTGTCAGCGCCTCGTCCAATGCTGCCTCCTGAGCCGCCTTTACATAGTGACCGTTTGAAATTTCCTCCCGGGTACAGGCGGCTGTAAAGTTTCCTATGGGTTCCGAATCACTGCGGTCTAAATACACTCCAGCTTCAAAGATTGCAAGCTGTTCCGTAATACGGAGAGCGTTGAGCTTCAGCCTCCCATGGGGGTGGGCCAGCCTGAACCACAGCTTTTTATAGCGGAGGTCCAGCTTTAAAACCTCCTCATTACCCGTCCTTGAAACAGTACGGCGCAGCAGCTTACGCGGGTCAAAGCCCGGAACCTTGTTCAGTTCTGCCACAGCAGGAATCCTTTCGTACAAAGATGTTACATGATGTTTCTTTTCACTCATTGTAAAAACTCCCTTCATAAATAAAATAAGAGACACCTCATGCGTTTTCTGCACATTGTATCTCATTCTTAACCTGCGTTTTTTAATTCCAGTTCTTCTAAATCTGCCGGTATCGGAATCCCCGCGCTCTTGGCAAACGCTCTGTAATATAACCGGATTCTGTGTCCCAGGAGCGTATTGCGTTTATTATTTCCATTCCGGTGAATAGCCGTAAGGAGCGCTGATTTCTGCCCTACCAGCATCACCTTTGTTTTGGCGCGCGTAACCGCTGTATAAATCAAATTGCGGTAAAGCATGATTTTATGGGCCTCCAGCACTGGAAACAGTATAATCGAAAATTCCGAACCCATTCCTTTATGAACCGTAGTGGCGTAAGACAGCTCAACATGTGAGAGATCCTCGAACCCATATTCCAGTTCCCGACCGGGTCCAAAATCCATACCGACCCGTTTTCCCTCGGGCGTATCCTTAACATATCGGATAAATCCTAAATCTCCATTGGACACATGCTCCGTATTTTTTGTCTGCATAATGCGGTCGCCCACCCGGAAGGACTTACTTCCCGTATGTATTTCATCTTCTGTGGAACAAAACGGATTCACCCTCTCCCGGATTACTGCGTTTAAATGTGCTACGGAAGCTGCCCCTTCTTCACGGAACGGCGAGAGAATCTGTACCTGCTCAATTCCATTTTCCGCTATTTCCTGACAATACCGCTCTACAATCGTTTCCGCGGCTTTTGCCTGGTTGACGCTGGGAATAAAAATAAAATCGTCACTACCGTGCAGCCTTGTACAGCCCTGGTTGATCAGTTTGGCATTATGGGGAATCGTGCTGCCCTTTTCCTGTCGGAAGATTTCGTCCAACACCGTGACCGGAATCAGCCCACAGTGTATCATTTCATACAGTACATTGCCGGCGCCTACGCTTGGAAGCTGGTCCACATCACCCACAAGCACGATTTTTGTGTTCCGCTTCAGCCGCTTAAAAAATTGGCTCATCAGCCACATGTCTACGAGGGAAACCTCGTCCACAATAACTAAATCAGCCTCTAAAAGATCCGGTTCTTTTTTCCGGTAGTTTTCGTCCTCCTCACTGACGATACACATACCACTGTGGAGCGTGCTGGCCTCCTCAAACCCTGTACTCTCCACCATTCGCCGGCTTGCCCGGCCAGTGGGAGCCATGAGCTTGATGATCCCTTTCGGATGCAGAATGCGGAACATTTCGATAATCGCTTTAATAGCAGAAGTCTTACCCGATCCCGGAGGTCCTGTTATTATAGACAAATTATACATACATGCCTGTTGTACGCCTTTTGCCTGCATGTTGGACAGAGAAAGACCAAAACGGTTCTTTACCTGCTCCAAAAGAGAATCCATGTTGGGACATGGCGTTCTATCCAGTAAACGCAGAGCAATCTGGCGTGCCGTCTCGTCCTCCATCTCAAAGATATTAGGTTTATAAATATTTTCCTTCATCGACACGACCGCCCCGTTAAGAATAAGCTCCTGCAGCGTGTCCGTCACCTGCTGTTCCCGAATGCGATTGTTGGAAAGCAGAACTTTTTCATTCAGAAGGTATAAAGCCGCTTTTATATGCTCCTTCTTTTCCAGATATAAATGTCCGCTCTTTCCCCTGGCCTCGTCCAGCACGCACAGAAGTGCGCCTTTGATACGCATAGGGTCATGCAGATCGCCTCCGCTTTTCTGCCTGATACTGTCCACCCTCCGGAAGCCAAAGCCCGGAATACGGCACAATGCAAAAGGGTCATTTTCAAGAATTTCTATGCTGGCAGGACCAAAATGCTGGTATATCTTTAATGCCGTTTTGGGTGTCAGCTTGTAAGGCGCCAATAAAGTCATCAAATCACGGAGCATACGGTTTTCCGCGTAAGAGGTTTTAATATCCTCCAGCTTATTTTCCGTTATTCCTCTGACTTCCAGCAGGCGTTCCGGCTGCTTTTCCAGAATGTCGATAACACTCACGCCGAACCGGGCTACTATGTCAGCAGCCAGTTTAGGACCAATTCCTTTAATCAGACCGGATGAAAGATATCCCTCCACGCCCCCCTTTGTTTTTGGAACAATTTCCTGCCATTGCTCCACCTGCAGCTGATAACCATGTTTTTTGTTGAGGACCCATTCTCCCTCCAATTCCAACTCCACCGCGTCTGTGCGGGGAAGTTCATACCCTACAGCAATAAAACGGATCAGGTGATCCTTATTTCGTTCAAGCGAGCGCACATTCTCCGGTATCGTCTGGTCTGAAGATTTGACAATAACAATACAGTATTTGTTTGACGGATTATAAAATATGGTTTTTTCGTAAGTCCCGGTATACTTCATTTTCGTAACCTCCATCTAAACAGGATTACTGTCAGTGTAAGGAGTAATGACGCCAGCTTAAATGCCAGGCCGGCTAAAATTGGAGCAAATACCGCAAGCCACTCCAACTCAATCACTCCAACAACTTTCAGAGCACCAGAAACAAGGGAAATTGCTACGCAAATGCTCATGACCGTATATCTGCATTTTGTTTTCATATGTTTTCCTTTCATCAAATGTTTAAGCGGCTTTCTTCGCCGAAGCGGCAATATGAAACCTCCTGGATTCAGAGACAGTGACAAACTCCTTATAAATTTCCGGATACAGGATTTTCAGACGCATTAGATTATCTTTACTGATTGCAGGCTCTCGTACCGGGTTATAAGTAACTGTATAGTTGGTTCCGTCCTGCTCGCAGACTGCGGTGCAGCTGGTACCCATTTCCGCTATCATCAAAGCTTTTAATCGCTCTAACTCATTTTTTACCTTTTTTGCAGGCGCTTCATAGGTTTTCTTCTGCTCCTGAAGTTCCTGGAAACGAATCAGCTTTTCTTTCATCTTCTCATCAAAATTAATCGCAGACGCGTTTTCATCTGCATGGCCTGCATAGCGGCGGACACTTTTTATGATGAGATCGCCATCTTCCGTATAGGGCGGAGGTACTTGTGCCTGTACATGGTTTTGCCAGAATTCCTGCTCTAAAAAAATCATTTCTTCTTCGTAAGCAAGGTCCCGTTTCAGTTCACGGATAATCACCTCATTCAGATTATTTCCGTAAAGGCAGCAATAAAAAATCCGGTCAATATCCATGACGGACATATAATGCCGCCCTTGGGCTTCATAATAAGACGGGACTATTTCCTGTTTATCCAGCCACCACTTGCTACGGGCATTATAATTTGTGGTTTTCAGCTCCAGCAAGGCTGTCGTACCATCAGGCAGGGTTGCAAAATAGTCAAGATCCGCCAGCATGAAAGGATACTTTGGGTGATAAAACATCTTTTTTATCTGGTAAATCTCCAAGCCTGTTTTATATTGAAATATTTTGCCTACCAAATCCTCCAGGAGATGGCCTATCGACATGGCTACCCAGTTTTCCTCATTGTCATTGACTGAAACAATGTTCAACTTATCATAGTATAAATCCCTGGACGTGCGAAACGGTGATATGCCGAGAATCGCTGCCACATCGCTGCCGCCGATCCCGCGTCTCCGGTAAGAAAGCCATTCTTCTTCCGAAAGATTTTCCGTATCTACGAGTACCAGCGGACGGTACCGATCCCTCTTCAGGGCGCCGTTCAAAGCCATCCATTAGCACCCCCTTCGCGCTCTGCGGGGAATAAAAACCGATTTTGTGACTGCACAGCGGTTCCAATTCCGTAATTCCACTTTTTTGTTTCCAGTATTCCATCTTTGTGAAATCAACCTCCTTCTTGAATTGCCTCGAAAGCTCTGCTTCTGTTTTACATTCATGTCCGTACCACCTTTCTGTCATAAAATTTATCCTCAAAGCCATATACAGGCGTTTGGGCAGCAAAAAAGCGAGAACGGCTAAGGGGCAAAGCACCTCATGTCCATAATGTTCTATGGACCACAACCATTCTCGCAAAAAAGAAAAAACCTTAAAAATAAAAAAACCAGTATAATCACCGGCCGGAAAGGCGCAATGATACTACTGGTACAAAGATACAAACTTAACAACGTGTGCAATGCGGATCTTTATTCTACATCATAAAATATCCGCCTTACCTGAAGGTTACGCACAAAAATCAATTACAGGAACAGTTTAACACAATATATTGGATAAATCAAGATTGTTTTTCTATATATTGTGTATCTAACTGTATTAACTTAAACTCCGAGAAATGCCGCATCACTCTTTAAGTGTTATTGGCATATAAAAAGGTTATCAACTGTAGTTTGCAATTCTTTTGCTAAATGAAAGGCCAGCGCTAAAGTTGGATCATACTTATTATTTTCAATCGCATTAATGGTCTGGCGGGAAACGCCGCATTTTTTAGCCAGCTCTTCCTGGGATAAGCCTTGCTGTTTTCTCATACTCCTTATAATATTTTCCATATCAGTCGCCATATTTTCTCCGGTAATATAAAAGGCATATAAAATAAATCGCAGCAGCAGAAGTAAGCGTGATAAAAGGGTTTACACTCATTTTCTCTACCTTGATAACACTCTCTACTACACGAAAGACCAAACTGCCCATAGTTGCAATCAAGGTCCATGTACTGGCCTTCCATATAATCATTTGCCTTCGCTCGTCTCCCGGCTTTATCAGCGATATAATCATAGAAACATTTAAAATCACCATTACAAGAAGAAAAACAACAAACAAAACAAGTCCAAACTCCCTCATAATAAACTCCTTTCCACAGATAAACCACGCTCCATTATGTCAAAAACTTTTGACACTTTAAGTATATAAATTTCAATACAAAATGTCAAGAGTTTTTGACATTTTATATGTCTGCAAAATCATAAAAAAATATTTGTTATACCTTTACTTTCATGTTAAAATGATTGTAACACCCCATATTAACAGTATCGGAAAGGAGCGCCTTATCCATGCCGGACAACCTTTTCCTCTCCCTGCTATTCAATATAGGATTTCTAATCTTCCTGGCCTTCATTCTGACCAGAATTCCCACTGTCAGAAACATGTTAACGTGCGAAAATTTATCCGTTCCAAGTCAGCTTCTGGCTGCCGTCCTGTTCGGCTTTGTCAGCATACTTGCCACTTATACAGGTATTGAGACAGGAGGAGCTATCGTCAATACCCGCGTTATTGGCGTGCTGTCTGCCGGTCTGCTGGGAGGACCCGTAATCGGGATCGGAGCCGCATTGATTGGCGGTATCCACCGATACTTTTATGAGGCAGGTCAGTTGACCGCTGCCGCCTGTGCAGTGTCTACGATGGCGGAGGGCATGATTGGTGTTTTCTGCTCCAGGTATTTCCACCGGGGTAAGTGGGACAATGGAATGCTGTTTCTGCTAACCGCTGTCACCGAAGTCTGCCAGATGCTTCTGATCCTGCTGATTGCCCGCCCATTTTCCTCCGCCCTGGAAGTAGTGAAGGAGATTGCTCTGCCAATGATTATATTAAACTCCTGCGGCATGGTGGTATTTATTGGAACCTTCCGGGCATTATCCATGGAAAAGGATAATGAAAGAACCAGCGGTATCAGCTTGGCGCTGCATGTGGCAAGCAAATGCCTGCCGCACCTCCGCAAAGGGCTGGACAGTCCCGAGGATATAAAGGCGGCGGCGGATATTATCTTCCAGTCCACCACCTGTTCGGCTGTCATGATTACCAACCGGGAACATATCCTGGCTTTTTCCTGCCTTTCAGGAAACAAGGACTTTACTTCGGTGGAAAGCCTTATGAATTCCCATATAAAAATTGCCATGGAGCAGAATAAGACCATCTGTGTGTCAGATGCAAGCGCCCCCGATCCACTTACTTCTGTATTCAAAAATTATGTATTAGTGGCGGTCCCCCTGACAAGCCGGGGCCAGGTATCCGGCTGTCTTGGCCTGTTTTATAAAAAACGATGGCACAGATCACAGTCTCGGATTGTGTTTGCAGAGAATCTCTCCACATTGTTTTCCACACAGCTGGAGCTGGCAGATTTGAATTACGAGAAAAGCCTGCGCCGGAAAGCAGAAATAAAAGCTCTGCGCTCCCAGGTCAATCCCCACTTCCTGCATAACGCTCTGAACACCATTTCCTGTATGTGCAGGGAAAACCCGGAGCGGGCCAGGGAGCTGTCACGGACGCTTTCCGTATATTACCGCCAGACATTGGAACCACACCATGAAATGACGGACTTGCAAACAGAGCTGTATCAGGTTCTCCGCTATTTGGAGATGGAAAAAGCACGGTTTGAAGAAAACCTGCTGATAGAGACTGATGTTCCGGAAGGACTGAACTGTCTTATCCCTTCCTTCATTTTGCAGCCGTTAGTGGAAAATGCCGTGCGGTATGGCGCTGATAGAGCAGGGCTTAGATCTGTTGCAATCCGCACCCGGAAGACGCCGGAGGGGATACAAATTGAAGTGGCCGATCACGGTCCCGGAATTCCGGAAACCATTGTAGAAGCCATTTTATCCGGTCAGGAACCAGATAAATCCTATGGGCTTTACAACGTCCACACGCGGCTAAAAAAAATTTACGGCTCCTCCGGCGGCCTTTCCATCCAGCACACCGATGGAGAAACCAGGATTTCATTTCTAATTCCCTTTTCCAGTGCCGCTCACAGGTCTGGTGATTGGGAAGCTGCAGAATAGCGGTATGGAACGGATACAGATAAAATCAGGAGGTACAACAGATGAAAATAGTGGTTGTCGATGACGAACGCCCCGCGCGGAGCGAACTGGCTTTTCTGATAACCGATATCCTGCCGGAAGCTGAGATTCTGGAAGCGGCAAGCGGAGCCGCGGCTCTGGAGCTTTTTCTTTCGACTCCGGATATCTGCCTGGCTTTCCTGGATATCAATTTAAACGACATGGAGGGCACCACCCTGGCCGCTGCCATGCAGAAAATTCTTCCGGACGTACCGGTTGTTTTTGCCACCGCCTACTCTGAATATGCAGTCAGAGCCTTTGAACTGGGTGCTGCCGATTACATCTTAAAACCGGTTGAGCCGGACCGCCTGCGGAGCGTCCTGAAAAAGTGTATGGCTGTCCCCGGCGCAAGCCTGTCCGTTTCAGACCCGATGGAAAATAAAATCGCCATCAGATTTAACCGCAAGGTGATTTTTACGGACACCAAAGACATTATCTATATTGAAACCAGCGGCCGCGGCTGCATGATACATACCGTGACAGACGGCTATGCGGAAAATATCCTGATTGGAGATTATGAAAAGAGGCTTTCTCACCTCGGTTTTTTCCGAATTCATAAAAGCTATCTTGTCAACCTTGCATTTGTCTCCGAAGTTTTCCCCTGGGCCAACAATGGACTGGCTTTGAAACTGAAGGGCTGTGGCTCCGAGATATTTCCCATAGGAAGGGAAAAAACAAAAGCCTTTCGGCAGAGAATGAAGATTTGAGGACCGCCTTCCTGATGACGGTCCTTTTTTCAGCCCTTTTTCTGCGCCGAAGTCTGCTGTTCGCTCGTCGAACTTCACATTTCCCACAAAAAATATTTTCATTTTATTTGTTTTCTGTATAATAAGACCATAAAATAAATCAAAAAAAGGAGGCGTAACGTATGATCAGTTTCTTTATCTGTCTGTTCCTGTTAGTCGGCGGTTTCTTTGTTTATGGTAAATTCGCCGAAAAAGTATTTGGACCGGATGACCGCCGCACGCCGGCAATCGCCATGGAAGATGGCGCTGACTATGTTCCCATGGGAACCGCCCGTATTTTCCTGATTCAGCTTTTAAACATCGCCGGGCTGGGGCCTATCTTTGGAGCTTTAGCCGGTGCCGCCTGGGGACCGTCCGTATTCCTGTGGATTACCCTGGGAACCATTCTGGGCGGCGGAGTCCATGATTACATGATCGGCATGATGTCCATGCGCCACAAGGGAGCCAGCGTATCCGAGTTAACCGGCATGTATCTGGGAAACGGAATGAAACAGGTCATGCGCGTATTCTCCGTTGTTCTCCTGGTACTGGTAGGCGTCAGCTTCTCGACCGGTCCCGCCAACCTGCTGGCTATGCTGACTCCGGAAGTGCTGGATATGAATTTCTGGCTGATTGTTGTTCTCGTCTATTACTTTTTTGCAACCTTTGTACCCATTGATAAATTGATTGGAAAAATCTATCCTATATTCGGGATCTGCCTGATTGTGATGGCACTTGGCGTTGGCGGAATGATTTTATTCAGCGGCAATTATACGATACCTGAAATCACCCTGCAGAACCTTCACCCCAACGGGACTCCCATATGGCCGGTTATGTTTATCTCTGTAGCCTGCGGAGCCATTTCAGGCTTCCATGCCACCCAGTCTCCGCTGATGGCACGGTGTATGAGAAGTGAAAAGAGCGGAAGAAACGTATTCTATGGCGCCATGGTCGCAGAAGGCATTATCGCTCTGATCTGGGCTGCTGCGGGAGCCGCATTCTATAACGGCACCGGCGGGCTGCTGGCCGCTCTCGGACAGGGGCAGGCGTCCGTGGTATATGAAATCTGCTTTACCCTGCTGGGACCGATAGGCGCGGTTATCGCAATGATTGGCGTTATCGCCTGTCCTATATCTTCAGCAGACACCGCCTACCGAAGCGCCCGGCTTACCCTGGCAGACTGGTTTAATTACGATCAGAAGCCCATTAAAAACCGCCTGGTCCTGACAGTTCCTCTGTTAGGTGTAGGAGCCTTCCTCACCCAGATAGACGTACAGATTATCTGGAGATATTTCTCCTGGAGTAACCAGACTCTGGCTATGATCGCTCTCTGGGCAGCCAGCGTGTATTTATTAAAACGCGGAAGAGCTTATCTTGTGACAGCATTACCGGCAACCTTTATGTCAGCCGTATCCTGTACCTATATTCTGATGGCGGAAGAAGGGATGCGTCTTTCTACCTCCGTAGCCTATCCAATAGGAATACTGTTCGCGGTCGGGTGCCTGGGAATGTTTACATATAGCTGTATTCTAAGGAAAGGTAAAAATATAGCCCTTCCTGTTGGAGATGTTAATTTTGATTAGATTCTAACTCTGCTTTTCACACCAGATTAGAATAGAAAAAGACTGCCAGCGGTATACTCTCCTCCCCCCTGGGAAGCCGTTGGCAGTCTTTCTGTCTGCATAGGTTGATATTCCAGCCTTCCTTACACATTTAATCTTCTATGTCCGATTCAAACCGTTTGATTTTTTCAACCCTTCCGATTACTACGATAATATCGTCATTTCCAAAACGGTATTGCGGTGACACCTCGATATCCGTCACATGCCCCCGCTCAATCGCAATAATATTCAGCCCATATTTCTGCCGGATATTAAACTCCTGCACAGTCATTCCCACCATTTTAGACGCAACGGGAATCTGCTGTATCTCCACTTCATTATCCAGCGAAATGTAATCCAGAAAATTGTTGGATACCAGCCGTTTCCCAAGCCTCAAAGCCATATCCCTTTCCGGATAGACGACCTCCGCCCCGATTTTTTCAAGCACAGCGCCCTGATCCCGGCTGATTGCCTTGGCAATCACCTGGGGAATCCCCAGGCTTACCACATTTAAGGTGGTAAGGATACTGGTGTCGATTTTTTCCCCAATACAGATAATGACCGTATCACAATTCTGAATTCCGATATCTTCCAGAGTCTCCTTTGTCAAATCCTCCGCGACAAATGCATGTTCCGTATAGTGCCGCAGCTCCCGGACCTTACTCTCATTACAGTCAACCACAATTACTTCTTTGCCGGCTTCCGCCAGGCTTTTCGCCAGCGCTGTTCCAAAACGCCCGAGTCCAATCACTCCAAATGTGGTGTGCTTCGTATTTTTCATTTGTATCTCCTTAACCTATAATAATTGATTCTTCTATATACCTGGCATGAGGCATCTGCCTGCATACCCACATGGAAGCAAGCGTAAAGGCTCCCAGTCTGCCGATAAACATGATGAGAATTATCACCAGTTTGCTGATACTTCCCAGTTCCGGCGTGATTCCAGTAGAAAGCCCAACCGTGCCAAAGGCCGAGGTCACTTCAAACATCAGTTGTATAAAACTATATCCCGGTTCTAATACACAGAGCAGAAAGGTTCCGCCGCACACTACCAGAAAAGACAGAAACGCAATCATAAAAGCCTTGGAAATTCCTTCTGCCGGTATACTCCGGTGAAACGCTCCGTAATGCTTTTTTGTCATAAGGCTTCTCACGGATACTAACAGGGCAAAAAAGGTACTGGTTTTGATACCGCCGCCCGTTGATCCCGGAGACGCTCCGATAAACATTAACATTGTCAGCGTAAATAATCCTGCATTAGAAAACTCTCCAATCGGATATGTAGAAAATCCTGCCGTTCGTGCCGAAACGCTCTGAAAAAATGCTCCCAGCCATGATATATCCTCGGTTGCTTTTAAAAGCAGCGTGCCAGCCGCCAGAAGAATCACGCTCGTGGTAATAACAACCTTTGAATGGAGACAGAGCTTTTTAAAAGACCTCATTTTCAAAACATCAAGAATAACCAGGAAACCAAGACCGCCAAAAATAATCAGACCGCAGGTCACCAGATTCAGCAATACGTCCGTCTGATATGGTATCAGGTTCTGCAGCCCTCCCAGGATATCAAATCCGGAATTATTAAAGGCCGCAATCGAGTGGAAGATACTGATTTCCATAGCCTTTAAAGGCGGATAATCCTGTACAAATACGATAAAGCTCAAGGCTGCTCCCATCGCTTCAAATAACAGCGTCATAAGCAGGATCGCCTTAACCAGCCGTATTACACCTTTGGAGCTGTCCACATTTAATGCTTCCTTCACCAGCGCCCTGCCCTTAAAGCCTACCCGTTTACCGGCTGCTAAAATGAAACCCACGCCGACAGAGGTAACCCCCAGTCCTCCAATCTGGATCAGCAGCGCAACCACAGCCCGTCCAAATGCGGTAAAATGGTCGGCGGTATCTATGGCAATCAAACCTGTCACGCAGACTGCGCTTGTAGATGTAAAGAGGGCGTCAATTACCTCTACCTTCATGCCCGGATTCACAGACACCGGCAACAGCAGCAGAAAGGTTCCAAATAAGATCACCGCTGCAAACCCCAAAGTTATCAAACGTCCCGGGGGAAGACCTTTCAAATACTGAAATAATCGGTTCATAAGTTGACCATCGAAATACCGCAGATGCTTTTACCACGAAAAAAGCACCTCTTGGACGCAAAAGGGCGCAAGACGTGCGTAGTATCATAACAATTCATGTTTTGAGCGTATGTACAAGGGGCAGCGTCGCCTGCGGCGTTGTCCATGGTATCGTATTCCTCCTTTCCGTAAAACAGATATTGCGCCTATTATACGGGACGGAGGGTGGAATCGCAAGCCAAAATTTGTTTGTTTATAAAAACTTTAGACTGTCTTTATATTTATTCATTTTCATGACCCAAATATCTGACGTGCAAAATTTGTCGAACGGTCTTATACATTACTCACAATTAACTCACGTTTATCTAACACTTTCCTAATAAAATTTACTTATGGCAGCTTAAATATAACTGGGGAGGAGCAGACACAGTCAGAATACCACAATAGAATACGGAAATGTCAATAGGGGGACTTGTCATTTATAAAATGCCGGGATCTCCCTGTTCTTTTGCAGGAAGTCCCGTCTCGCTTTAAAAACAACAAAAAATATATCGGCAGGGTGGCAGCTCGTGCTGCCAAATCCAAGAAAAAGGATGAGACGCCGCCTGTGTGCCGTCCGCATAGCTGCGGGCTAGGAGCAATGTTATGGATAAAAATACTATCCACAACATTGAGCTGTTCAAAAGCCATACAGCTCCACGACACACAGCTTTCAGGATACTTGACCCAATAGGACTTTTTAGATTACTTCAAGAAAAAGTATCTGTATTTATACGGATACCACCACTTTTAAGAAGTGATGGGCTAACTATTGAACTTCTCAATGTATCAGTCAGAAAAGCAGCCGTTTACGCATATTGGCGTACTCATGGCTGCTTTCTTTGTTTTAAAGTCCCCACCCGCTGCCGCGGACCTCCATTTTTCAAGAATCGCACAACAATTCTTGAAAATGGAGGAAACGCCATGTGGCAGAGAAATAATGGACAGGGAGAAGCAGAGAAACTGCAGAACCGTTTTACATCATATCTGGTAACGGCTGTAAACAGACGCCGAAAAGATTACATGAACCAAAGAAACAGGAAACTCCGTATGGAATGTTCTATGGAGGACGAAGCCTGGGATTTAGAATATGACGAGCAAGTGTATCATAATTTGCCGCTTCCTATGCAGTTGGAAAATGATTCGCTTATTTATGCGCTGAAACAGATAACAGACCGTGAGCGGCACGTTTTTCTTTCACACGCCCTGGAGGATAAGAGCTTTGAGGAGCTTGCCGCAGAGTTAGGAATCACTTATAAAGGCGCAGCCGCTATTTATTACCGCACGATTCAAAAAATCAAACAGAGGATGGGAGAAGGCAGAAATGGATTTTATGGAACTTCTGAAGCAGGCAAAAGCAGGAAATGAGCCGGCTATCGCTGAAATTTTGGAGATGTACCGGCCGCTGCTTATCAAAAATTCAATTATTGACGGCAGCTACGATGAAGATTTGTTCCAGGAACTTAGTATAACATTATTAAAGTGTATCATTCAGTTTAGGGTTTAAGCACTAAGGGGATAGTTTCAAAGCGTAAATGCTTCAGACTATCCCCTGTTTTTTCATTAATCAGGCTTTTCTTACTCCTCAACTTTAAGCGGCGGCATGATAGCGCCTATCATCTGTGCCATTTCTTCCGGACTTTCTTTTGCGCCTTCTTCCAGCCACCGAATCGTGACATTCCAGAACCCACCTGCCTGGTAGTAAATCTCGTATTGAGATTTCTTCCTGTATACAGGATCGTCGAGGAATAAAGTAATCAATTCCTCTAAATACTCATTGAATTTAAGTAATGCCAAAGGAAGCAGATCATTCTTTTTCAACAGCATAAAAAAATCCGCATTCTGCCGGCAGATAAGAAAATATGCCTTTGATACCGTATATGAGGTGAACTGCGGTAGCTTTTTCAATTCCTTTATATATAACTGACACAATTCATGGAGACGTAAATACAACACCTCCTCCTTCGACTTAAAGTTACGATAGAAGGTTTTTCTGTCAAGCCCGGCACACTCCGCCAGTTCCTTGATGGAAATGCTGTTATAGGCTTTACACTCCATTAACTCCAGCAATGCTTTTAATATCATTTGCTTTGATTGGGCTGCAATCGGGTTTTCTTTCAGCGCTTTCATAATGCCTCCTGCCACATATTACGTTAAATGTGGAACTTGCTTTAACATAGTTGACTGGATTCTTATTGTACTATAAAATCATAAGTGCCACAAGTGGGACAGTTAATTTAAAGGAGGAAACAAACATACAAACTTATCATTGCGATCCGTTCTGGAGAATGCTTCAACCATATTTACCTAAAAGCAATCGGTTAACTACGAACAATCTGCCTGAAGAGTATTTTATACCGATCCTTGGCATGGACATACATATCGACCACTACAAGCCAGTTGTGTCCAAGGGCCGGCTGATACTGTTTCATGGGGTTGGGGGAAATGGACGATTACTTTCCTGCATCGCCCTGCCACTGGCAAGAGCCGGGTTTGAGGTAATCTGCCCGGATTTACCTTTATACGGCTGTACCTGCTATATAAAGGACATAACGTATGACACCTGGGTTTCATGCAGCGTAGAAATAGTAAAATATTATCAGAGTAATGAGAGCTTACCCATATTCCTGTTTGGATTTAGCGCCGGAGGAATGTTAGCTTATCAGATTGCTTGTAAAAGTCAAAATATCCGAGGGTTGATTGTCTCCTGTATTCTCGATCAGCGGGAGAAAACCGTCACCAGGAACTCAGCTAGAAATCCATTATTGGGGCTTATGGCGAAGCCCCTTATGACAGCTATGCACACTTTTGCCGGCAGAGTAAAAATTCCAATGAAGTGGATCGGAAATATGAAAGCCATAGTCAATCAGAAAGAGGTAGCCCGGATTCTTATGAAAGATAAGAAATCCTCTGGCGTGAGAGTCCCGATAAACTTTATATATTCCATGCTCAATCCTGAAATAAGAATAGAACCTGAACAATTTACAGCGTGTCCGGTTTTACTGTCACATCCTGGAGATGACCGCTGGACAGATATAAAGCTAAGCAATCTCTTTTACAATCGCCTGGCTTGTAAAAAACAGACTGTAATCCTGGAAGGCGCCGGTCATTTTCCAATGGAAGCGATTGGTCTGAAGCAGATGGAGCAGGCATGTATACAGTTTTTAGAACAGAACTTATAGACATATTCTGATTCGTAAAAATAAAAAGGCGGTAAGGCCCTATAAAAACTGTTATATGGTGTCTTACTGCCTGATTGCCAGGTTTTAACTTTTCATGACTACCGCACTTAAATAACTGTTAAAAGCGCGATACTCTGCTTCCGACAGTTGATCCGGACTGGACATCACAACAAGGTCATGCCCTTTAAAGCCCTTCTTATAGGGCGGGTGAACATGAGAATACCTGTTGGCCTGGTATCCCGAACGCTCATAGAACTGCTTGCGATGAACGGATACATCATCAGTAGGAGGGTCGATTTCAAGAATGACTGTTTTTCGCTCCCCGTCTAAAAGCTCCAATGCCTTCTGCCCATACTTTTTACCGCGCATTTTCGGCAGGATGCAAAAGTGCTCTACATAGATAAACTCTGCCGTCTCCCACCAGAGAATCATACCGACCCACATATCGTTCTCATAAATCAAATTAAAATGATATGCTTCATTTCCCATAATACAGGTTTGTACATGACTTTCCCTTTGCTCATGAATCGGGAAGCTGGCCTGGTATAGATCCATCGCCTGATGATACATGGCATGATTGCTGTCTGTTAATCTTCTAAACTCCATATTGTTTTACCTCATATCAATCATCTCGAAGAAATCGGCTATCAAATTATAAAACCTGTTACTTTTTTCGGCTCTTCCATAAACACTCAATTAGTTCAACAAAGAACAATACCAGGAAACATATTACTCCACCCGCTAAGGTTATTCTGTAAGGATTGCCGGATACTACCCCATAAATCAGACACACCAAATCAAAGCCAACAGAAATCACAAATGCCTTTAGTAATGCATACAGTACAAATTGTTTCATAAAGTCCTCCTCTTAACCTACAGCGCTATTTAGTTACCCTGTCAGACCTGCCTTCTATGAAGTTTGATTCCCCTATTAAATAATCGAATCACGGTTCCAACCTTCGGTATTAACATTATAGACCGTCTGCCCAACTCCAATAAACGGCGGATAATAATTTTCACTATATTCCTTCAAATATCTATCATCAAACTTCTCATAATTCAAAGTTTTCTTCACTTTGATATTTTCAAATTCAACCGGAAGCCCGGGAGAGGAATAAAAGCTTTTTCCCAACTGTACCTGAAAATGGAGATGTGGCTCCGAGGTATTCCCCGAATTTCCACATTCAGCGATCTTCTCTCCCCTTTTTATGGATTGCCCCACAGACACCCGTATACTGTCAGGTTTAAGATGGGCCAGCAAGGAGTATTCACCATCAGAATGACAAATCAGAACGTAATTTCCCCGAATATCACGGGCATTGCATGAGGCGGCCCTGTTCTTCGTGATCCTGCTATCCGGATTCCCGGTACAAATTTCCGCCACCGTGCCGTCTGCCGGAGCTAAAATATCCCTGCCATAACAATAAAAGGAACCTGCTTCTGTCTCTTCTCCCTGAAAGCTGCTGCCGGCGCCATCCAGGATAACAAAATCATAAGCATATCTTTGCGTTGGTATCTCCCAGGAATGAGAGGTTTTTTCAGTTACCCCGCCATTTACAACTACCCACTCACCGCTAAAGGGCAAAGCATATTTCACCTGCGGATGATAGCTTTCAATACTGGGAAGATCGCCGTGATATTTATATTCCAGAACAATAATACCCCATAACTGTTTTAAGGATTGTATCAGTACAGAACCATTCATTTATATTACACCACCTCCGCTATTTCTGATTAAGCCAATTATATCAAACAAACCTATTAAGAAGAAAGAGCATCGGAAGTCAGTGCTTACGCTTAAAAAGAATGAATCCTGCTATAACCATAAGAATCACTCCCAAAATAATTATTAAAATAGATATATTCCCGCCTATTCGGCCAGCTAAAAATATAGAAGTTGGCCCATCTGCACCGCCTATAACAGATATGGACATACTTTCTTTCATTTTCAATAGAATCTCAATAATTACCAAAATAGTTCCCAATATACCCATTATAATCCCCAAAACTTTTTTCACTTTCATAGAAACTCCTTTTTGTATATTCCCATGCTTATTTATTTTATGAAATAGCGCCTACTGTAGATTTGATATTTTCTTATAACTATCCGCTACTCCATACGTTCCTGCTGCTTCTGAATCAACTGTACATTCTTCTTCTCCAGTTCGTTTAAAAGGTCGTCTGTAAACTCAGAAGGCTCAATTTTACCCTCATACCAACTACAACTATTAAAATATTGCTGCAGTTCCATATCCGTAAAGCGCCTCCCGTGCCGCGCGTAAATCTCGTTTTTCGCAATCCGCAGCCTTTGCGCGGATAAATTCAGCAAATTAGCCTCGTTCAGAGCGGCATCGCTGCTGTTTGGAAATATAAATTCGCTGCCGTCATACCGGGCTGAATCGGAATCTATGCGAAAGCTGTACTTAACCGGTTCAATGTCCCACACCATTTGTTCATACTCATGCTGTACCTGTTCATTTTCTAAAAGAAAGGTCACATCCGTAGGCAAGCTCATAGCATATACATTCGCTCCGTCATAGCCTAAGATCTCATAGTCTGGTTCATTCACATAATCACCATTATTAAAAATACGGATCGAGAACAGCAGCCCGTCCCCGTTCTGTTCAAAAGAACTTTTTTGGAAAACTGAAATTCCGCCCCCTTCCAAAGGCTTCTCAACATAGAGTCCGTCCCAGTTCTCCGGGTAGGTGATGGAAAAATCCGCCGCCTTTCTAACTAAGGATTCCGCAGGTTCCCCGGACGCCGTTTCTTTCAGAGCAGACGGTGTAGTTTCCCGGTTGTCTATCCCGGCAGACGAGGACATTTCCGTTTCTGTGTAAACAGGACTGTCTTCCTGTCCTTTGGAGTGAGTTGCCCCGTCTGCCAGTTGAAACAGAAAGAACATGACAGCCAGCACATAAGCCGCTCGTAATATAATTCCGGTAAAGTCATGCGCCTTCAGCCTGGTATATGAATAAGTGCAGGGTCCGTAGGCCATAGCCTTTAAGACCTCATGATTTTCAGGACTGTAACTGAGCAGACGTTTCCGCAAGTCAGCCGCTTCCAGGGGCTTTTCAAGCATTTCCTTCACCTCTGCTATCATAGCCAACATAGGAAGGCGGTGGTAATCATTGTGGCAGCGGTCTAAATAATAGTTCCCTTCTATTTCAGCCTGCTCCAAATCACCTCCACTTATCAGACCGCGAATCTTTGCGGACAGTGAACGCATCTGAATATCTTTATTCTTACAGAGCCACGGCGTCTCCTCAAGCATAATCTCCAGCTTTAGTTCTTCTCTTTCAGCCGCTTGTTCTTCTCCCAAACAGCGCAGGCAGGCGCTGCGCAGATCGCTGTGCAGGAAACAGAGCATGGCGCCTTTATGCTTTCCTGCCAGCTTCCATGCCAGATCTTCCAGTGTCAGAGCCTCTCTGACCCGGCCGCTGCGGTATAATCCCACCGCGGCATTGTGCAAGGAAATCGCCCGTTCCTTCATATTTCCGATTCCATTGATTCCAGACAGCAGACAGGCCGCAGAAGCGCTTAAAGGACGGTTTTCGCAGAGCAGCGGGCGCAGCATTATCCGGTTTCTGTAAATCCGAAGAAAATAAGTAATTATGAAAAATGCGGCCATTGCAAGCAGAAACCAGCTGATTGCCCGAGACCAGCCCGGACTGTAAGACCGCCGGTAAACCCACAGGACCGAAATCCATACGAAAAGCATCCCCGATAGAGTATCCACAATACACATTCTCTCAACTGCAAGAAAGTATCTTTGTCCCTCCTTAAAACAGTCCCCGGCTGACGGATCATCCCTCAATCCCTCCGCCAGTTCTAACGCATAAGCAAACTTCTTCCTCTTCTTTATCACTCCAAAGCTTCCGGCCAGCAAAACCGCCATGGCGGCAATTAAGGCGATGGAAAAACCAACATAGAGCGGCCAGGTATCGTCTTTCACCACATCAATATGGCAGCCGGCCGCAGATATCCCGCTGACGGACAGTATTTCCATTTCCCTGATTCTATTTCCTGAGTCGCTCTCGATACGCAGCGCAACAGGCTTTCCAAGCCGATGCTCCGGGAGTTTTCCTTTCATTCTTAAATAGCTTTTCCCATTTCCCGTTGCACTTTCCCACATTAACTCTGCGTCCCCATGGCTCACATGAGGCTCCATATATTTTTCTTCGGCCTGAAGCTCTATTGTGAACGTATCCTGGACAGGTTCAAATGAAAGCTCTATGGTCTGTTTGTAGCTCCCTTCCTGACGTGAAAGCCAGAAAGCAAAAATAATCATAAATACTGACAGTATGGGAAATAAGAGCCATAGCCTGCTTCTCTTCATAAGCGTCTCCTTGTTGTTTGTAAATTCATCCCCTTGTTACCGGAAAACAGAGAAAAAGCGCGACCCAGCATCTCAAAAAGACGCAGGCCGCGCGTATATAATGTCATAAGATATACACTTAAATCGGGTAACCGGGCAGCGTCATCCATGGCGGTGTCCATAAAGTCCTCTATTTTCAAAATTTGTCTTATCATACCGGATAATACATAAAATAGCAAGACCCTATCCCTATAATTAATAGAAATTTAATGGGGCAGGCAGGTGGTAATAATCAGGCACTGCCATCAGATCACCAGTGATGTTATATTCAGCTAATATTTTTTCTCTTAAATAATTTCATGTACGGTTTCCATAATCTATATTTTTGCTCTTATTAGATTATAAACTTACAGAAAGGAGATGTTGAATATTGGAAGAATTAATCGTCAATCTGGTGCAGTCCCAGGGAATTTGGGCAGTATTATTTGTTTTTCTGCTGCTATATACCATAAAAAAGAATGACAAGTTAGACGAATTACAGGAAGCCCGTGAACGAAAGTACCAGGAACTATTGACACAGCTTACGGTAAAGCTTTCCATCGTAAATACAGTAAATGAAAAACTCGATACTATTCAAGCTGTCCTCAAAGAAAAGTCCGATTAGCGAATTAAAACGGCTCTCTTTGCGATTTTCTAATCCAACCACATTGTTTTATTAAACTTCGGTTTACAAATAACGTCCTTTTTATTTTTTATTATATGAATTTGCAAATTCAAATAATTTGAATGGAGGACGTTTTATGTTACTAAAAAATGGAGACACAGGAATTCAGGTAAAATATTTACAGCAGGGTCTTAAAATTATGTGCTGTAATCCAGGCAGTATTGATTCAGCATTTGGTCCCGGAACACAGGCCGCCGTGGAGAAATTCCAGGAAGAGTGGGGATTGACAGTTGACGGAATTGTTGGCAATGATACCTGGAATTGTCTGCTTGCAGAAATCAAACCAATCCAGCAGGCATTAAAAAACAAAGGGTTCTATACCGGAGCCATTACCGGTATTGCAAAGGACAGTACCTATAACGCAGTCATTCGTTTCCAGAGCAGCAGGGATCTAACAGCAGATGGCATGGTAGGGGCCGCGACCCGCGCAAGGCTGTTTAATGAAGATCAGGGGGGCGGCGATGAATCCATGCTGCCTTTGTCGATTGGGGACAGGGGAGACTACGTTCTTTACCTTCAGTACGGACTTAGAATCTTGTGCTGTAGTCCAGGCGCGCTGGACGGAGTTTTTGGTTCCGGAACTGCGGAGGCAGTAAAAAAATTTCAGGCAAAATACGGAATTACGGACAACGGGATTGCAGACACCACAACCTGGAATACTTTAAAAGGACAAATTACGGATATCCAGAGCCGTCTGCTTGAACGAAATTACAGTATTGCGATTGTTGATGGATTGGCAACCTCCGCGTTGGTTGAGACAATAAAAAAATACCAGGAGGCTAACTGGCTTACAGCCGATGGACAGGTAGGACCTGCCACTTATGAGCTTTTATTCAGTGATGTGGAAGACGGCGCTACCGACGCATTGCCATTAAAAACAGGGTCCAGGGGACCCAGAGTTTTATATTTCCAGTATGCGCTAAGAATCAGTTGTATCAACCCAAACGGTACGGACGGAGTTTACGGACCGGGAACTAAATCTGCAGTTGACCGCTACAAAACCCGCAAAGGGCTGACAGCTGACGGAATGGTTGATACAGTTACCTGGGAAAAGATGCGTGATGAAATCCGGCCGCTTCAAACTGCACTTGTTAACCGCGGTTATGATGTAGGATTTGTAGATGGAATTGCAACTGAAAAAGTTTATAACTCAGTATTACAGTTCCAGACAGATCATAACCTGGTAGCAGACGGCATGATCGGCAATGCCACTAAAGCTCTGCTTTTGGGTGGAACCGCAGGCGGCGGGACAGTTTCCTCTACCTTGAAATTAGGTTCTAATGGTTCTTTGACCCGTTACCTTCAGAGGCTTTTCAATGAATTGGGCTACCAGATTCCGATTGATGGTATTTTCTCACAGGAAACCCATAATGCTGCACTCTCATTCCAGACAACGCATGGATTGGAAGCTGACGGAATTGTTGGCGGAGGCACATGGAGAAAGTTGTTTGAAGTTTACCGGGTTGACGTGCCAGGAACCGGTGTAGAAAAACTGCTGAATGTGGTAAAACATGAGCTGGCCTGGGGATTTGCAGAAGACAATGCAAATAACATCACGCCTTATGGACAGTGGTATGAGATGAATAGAAGTCCGTGGTGTGCCATGTTTGTTTCTTACTGTGCATACCAGGCAGGCGTTCTCGACACCCTTGTGCCCAAATTTGCATGGTGTCCGTCTGGAATGACATGGTACAAGAACCGCCAGAAATATCACAAGAGAAACAGCGGTTATATTCCCAAAAAAGGCGATGTCATTTTCTTCTACAACGATGAACTGGGCCGGGTGGCTCATACTGGGATTGTCGTTGATGGAGATGAAAATTATGTCACCACGATTGAAGGAAATACCACAATAGACGCGGTGGAACAAAGAACTTATAACCGCAATCATTCCACGATAGATGGTTATGGCGATAATGGAGGAGAAGCCATTGAACTTCCTGCCCCTCCGACAGAGGAAGAAATCAATGAAATTTTGGTTGATCATTATAGGGAGTTCCTGGATGCATGTTATATCATACTTCCCTCTGAGCAGATTACTTTGAATTACGAAGCTACAATCCCCATGCCTCCTAATGGCAAAGCCCTTGTTGAGGCAAGTGCTGATACAACTATCTTTGACAACAGCATCAATAATCCGAATGCTGTTACCTTCGATGTGGAGGGCGGTATTGCAATGTCCCAGGAGATTGCTCTTTCAGAAGCTCTTACACTTACTTTTGAGGAATCAGGACTTGAAGATGCCCAGAGTTTGGCAGATATTGTTTTCGATATCAATATGTCTCTCGATACTGGTGCGTCTGTCGTAGCAAGCGGAATCAGAACAGAGGCAGATGGAACCTGGTTTTATATTTCATATGCGGTTAAAAAAGAAGTACAAATTGCCGATGGGTATCCACCTGTTAATTTTGTTTTCAAATACACACTTTGTTTGAAATCAGATGACTCTGCAGGAGCACGTTTTTTTGAACTTGTCGAGGAATTCGTAACCGAATATCGTAAAGAAATTAATGTGGTGGTAGGTGTAGCTGCGGTTATCGGACTTGCAATAGCATTTAAAGCACTATTGCTTGCAGGTGGTATCAGCGGGCTCATTGCAGCAACTAAAGCTGTACTGGGAGCCGCAGCTAAAGTGGCAATAGTAGCATAATAAATAGTGGGCGGTTTCCGATAATGGAACCGCCCTAACTATTTTTGCATAAAGTATTCTGTCCGCAGATCATTGAGCAATCTTCTTCGTACCCTGTTAACATATTGCCTGGAAATACAGAGGGTCTCCGATATCTCCCGATCACTTTTTCCTTCCACAAGGTACAGCTCTGCAATTTTTTTATGGCTATCACATTCTATCTGGTTAATATATCGGCTTATATCAATAATAAAAATGATATCGCTAAAACACTCTATCTGTGACGGGATATCTTTGTTTTCGTATAACTCTTCAATCTCTTTATAGATATAATAGTTTTTACATAACAAACAGTATTTGTTTTTAAAACAGGTGTTAATATAGACAATACACTGACCGTCATTTTCATATGTACGGATTTTAGAGACTGCCTCAATTAACACCATTGAAAATTCTTGAAAGGCATCATCGTATTCCATAAAAAAACATTTTCGTGCAAATTTTTTAACCAATGGTGTCATTTGACTGATAATCTCATTTAATGCAATCCGATTGCCATTTTTATAATCCCTAATTTTACTGCATAATTTGTCCCTTTCCATGTGTAACTCCTTTTTTTATAAAAAAGGAATTAACCTCACGGATTGGAAACAGCATACACATTAACATTTTATTAAATTTTTAATGGTACTTTGTGCTTATTTAAAACCCTAAAATAAGCAGTTCTTATTTCATATTTTCTTTTAGAAACATTTTATAATAAGCAAGGCTCACTATTAGATACACACTACCTAAAATCAAAAGTTCAGCAGCAAAAACACCCAAAAATATTCGTGGAATTAATCTTAACTGCAGAACCAACGACAGTATAAAGCTTATCACATAAAACATACTATATTTACGAAAAAATTTTTTTCTATCAGAAGGACCATTAAACACGGGTTGACCTGAAATATCATTCTTCTTTAAGTGTACTTTTAGCTGACAATATAGAACAGCCGTGAGTATGATATACATAACCACTAAAATACAGCCTATAAGACGTTGATGCTCTGATATCATAAAAATCAATTCTTGGTTTTTGATTATCTGATCATCAATGCCGACTAAAGAAAAATCAACAAAGCCTGTAGAATTGGCAATAGCGCGGATACCAGTCAAAAAATTTTTTTCATCGGAATCTATCACAATATCTGAATTAACTAAGGCAAAGTACAGGATGCCCTCGAACACAAAATCATTGGGATTGACTGTCCATGCCATTGCTGGATACGGTATAATAATATATTCGTCCAACATATATGCCGGATCAGTTTTATAATATACTTGGGTGTTATCTTCTAAAATCCCAATTACTTGAAAATTTATATTTTTAGTATAAAAACTCCCCTTAACAATGTCTCCGATATTGTATATTCCTTCATAGGAAGACCCCAGTAAGATAGGAAATGTATTATCATTAAAACTAATCTTATTCCATATAGGCATATTTCCTTTTTTTACCTTCAACTTATTGTGCTCAAAGGCTAATTGATTCATTTGCATTGACTTTATTGCAAGTTCAGCATCTGGGAATTTATCACGGAATTCCTTTGTGTGGTAATAAAATTTTTCATCCCCCTGAAAATCATCTATAACAACAGACTGATTAAACATAGATAATAATTTAGCATTATCCATGCCTGTAAGCTTGTTATAAAAATCCCCCAGCATATTTACCTTTTTATCATTATGCCTAAACTCACGAAAGGAATCCGCGTCAAGAAAATTGTCTATTAAAGTATAGCGTTTTTCACCAATCGAAACATGCTCTTTATTTTCTGAAGTTGGTTTTGAGATCGTAAGAGAGGTTAATGTTATTCCCACAATAAAAATAAATACTGTAAGTAACATAATACATAAAACGCTAAAACTGTTTTTAAAGAAAAAATTATAAATACGGCTGCTTTTGATCATATTATTTTCTCCCACAGGTATTATCTTTAAGTAAAGGTTATAGTAAATGTGACAAAAATCCGAATGTATTTTCTCACATTCGGATTTTTGCTTGAAAATTTATAAAGTCACTTAAAAATTCAAGGATAGAATATTATTCCTCGGAACCATAATATGTCCTGGCCCTGTCACTGACATCTGGATCAAACTTATGCCACGGTGATGTTGCCTGGGTTTCGCTTGTCCCCCATTTACGCCCTGAATCTGTTAAAATACTACCTCCATATGTCTCCATTCTTGCTCTCGTGTAATGATATACCCCAGGCCAACTGGTCCAGCCATGTGCTCGGAAATAAGTATTGCCGCTCTGATCCTTCCTCTGCCTTTCTCCTTCATGAACGGGATCTGACCGTAAAAGACCTCTTTTCTCCATAGCTTTGTTATAGGCATCTGCATTTACAAAATACCCTGTATCTTCGTCCCAGCCACCTACTACGGTAGAATCCGTAGAAACCGCATAGGCTGGAAATGAACTCGACAGTAACAGACCCATTGCTAATGAAACTTTTAATATATTGCTTTTAAATTTTCTCATATTTCACCTTCCATCTTCTATACGATAATTATTTAGTGTGCCGGGTGTGTTCCAACTACCGTGGTACTTCCTGGAACTATCCCAAGAATCTGATCACAGCAGGCACATCTATAAAAATCATTTGTAATCATAGTACAGATATCGGTATCCCAGTCGATTACATGATTTATGCCCCCGGTAACAATTTCATGGTTACAGGGAATATGGGTGCATGATTTTGTCGCAGCCCGGAATATATTACTGTATGAATGTTCTATAATATCCTCTATTGTTCCCGTCAATCCCTTTTCAGTAAAAATGATACTGCCTTCATGATCCTTTGCAAGTACAGAGTAACATCCTGTTTCATCCCTAGTTATTTCCAAGGTTGGAATATCCGTTACATTAGAATTTATTTCTTCTGCCATTACGCTGCTTATAGCTGATAAAGAAATGAGCACGGCAATAATTAATACCCAAAAGTGTTTACCTATCCTCATATTCGTTTCTCCTAATTACGTTGGAATAGTTTATTATAAATATGTTCCAGTGTAGCTTCCACATTTTTGGTAGTTCCACTCTCCTCATAAATAACGGTCCCGTTCTTATCAACAGCGCAAGCTGAATAGTTTTCTTTGGACTTTCTAATGATGATTGTGGGAATATCAAAATCACCTCCACTTAGAGAACCAAAATTATCTGGTAATCTTTTCTGAAATATTGGCAGTTGCATCTGAATATCTGTTGTAGTAGCTGTTAAATTACGGTTATCCCTCCTTTCATTTTTGGGAGACCACTCTCCGTCATATTCCCCCGCCATGGAGCTTATACTGAATAGCGCTATCAAAAGAGCCGCTATAGCTGGCAGTATCATGTTTTTTAACGCTTTTTTATCTCCATTTCTAATCATTATCTGTACCCTTTCTTCCATTGGATATCTGCTGAAAAAATTACAGAGGAAATCCCCTCTAACTCTTTTTTCTTCTAAATATATCAATGTAAGTATGTAGCTCTTCTTATAATCCTTGCTCCTGGATTTCAAAACCGCTTCATCACAGGCAAGTTCAATATCCCGGTTAGCAAATGAATACATGATCCATATAAAAGGATTCACCCAGTAAACAGCACAGATGAAAGCCAACAACCATTTAAACAGTACATCAAACCGCTTAATATGAATCAGTTCATGTTCTAAAATTTGTTCCAGGTGCAGTTCGTCGATTTCCCCATCCATTCTTGGCAGTAAAATGACTGGTTTCCAAATGCTATATGTCAAAGGAGTGATTATTCGATCAGATACTTTGACATATATTTTACGGCGTAAACTCTGGCGTTTTATCCAGATAGCCACCGACTCATTCTCTAGTGGCAGAGCCATCTGATATACTTTCCGATTTTTGATATGTGGTATTACGAATTTCCCCATACAAATCAGTCCGCCTATCCCCCAGATTATCGGTATCATTATCGCCAACTCATTCGGTATATTATTTTCGTATTGCACAATTCTTTCAGCCGTATCACGGATATGGCTGTTCTTTTTTTCTGTAATAAAGAAATGCTCTATTCCTGGCAACCGGATTGTAAAAGGACATAACAAACGCAAGGTTAATATCTTCCAAAAAATTGCCCACGCGCTGCCAACAAAGTGAAAAACAAACAGTTTCCGTAATAACAAAATGAAACAAATCATGATGCTTCCGGAAACATGAGCGGCAATAATTCCCTCCATAGCGCCTCCGCTTTCATAAGTTCTGTATAAGCTCCTTCAAATGCCTAATCATATCTTTGTCCATTTTTTCATTTCCAATGATGGATGCAACTAGTTTATCCGGCGCTCCGTCATACATTTTATTAATCAATTCATGTGTCTCATATTGGCGTACATCTTCTTTTGAAATACAGGCACTGCAAATATAATTGGGATCACTTCTTTTTATTATTTCTTTATCAATACACTTTTTTAATACTGTATAAGTAGTTGTTTTGCTCCAGCCAATCTGCTGACGCAGAAGCTCAGCAATCTGTTTCGCGGACAGCTCTCCATTTTCCCATAGAGTTTCCATAACCTTTAATTCGCTATCAAATAGTCTTTTTTCCATAAAATGAACCAGCTTTCTTGTTCTATAGCAATAGAATGTGTTTTTATTCTACTGTAATAGAATGAAACTGTCAAGTTATTTTTAAAACCATTCATAGATACCGGATAAAAAAATGGAAAGACTGGCTGGATAGTGTAAATAATACTCAAGGATTGGATATTTATAGTCCCGGGGCTTTTCTTTTCTAAAATAAATCATCATGAACCATATCTTTTTATATTTCTGCAGAAAACTTCTAAAAATTCCTTATTTCCTTATTGAGACAGTAAAATCCACGAAAAGCGAAGTCACTTTCCCTTTCCGGCATGTACCTTGACAAATTTATAGCACAGTTCAGAAGTTATACAGGTGCTGTGGATTGTGTGCGATGACAACATGGAGCACGCCCGCAGCCTAATTGCCTCATAGCGGCAGCCTGCAAATACGCGGCGGAAGACCGGCGCAGGAAATGATCTGAAACACTGTGCAACCAACAATGGTTATTTTAGAAATAATTTGCTAATTGCAGTTGAAAAGTCGTAGGTTCACCACGTATAAGATATATGGAGAGCAACAAACAGGGATTATGCTGATTTCCCCTTTCAACTGCAAAAGAAAGGAGTAAACATGGCAGTTGGAGAATTTAACCATGAGAAACAAGCCGTTTCAGAAAAGCGAACCTACTCGGTTCAAGAGATAGCAGACATCCTGCAGATCAGCCGCAGCATGGCATACAACCTTTGCAAACAGTCGCTTTTTAAGACAGTCAAGGTTGGTAAATATGTCAGAGTCTCAAAACCCTCCTTCGATGAATGGCTTGATACCCGAAAATAAAAAGGAGAATCAGTATGGCATCTATTGTAAAGCGAGGTAAAACATATTCCGTAGTTTACTATGAGGGAACAGGAGACAAACGACAGCAGAAATGGGAATCTGGATTGACGTATTCTGCGGCAAAATCCATGAAGGCAAAAATTGAGCATGAACAGGCACAGCAGACTACAGGTGACGAATCAAAGAACCGTCTGAAAGAAATGACCATCAGCGAATTTCTATATGAGTTCATAGAGAAGTATGGATATAAAAAATGGGCTGCCTCAACCTATGATGGCAATGTAGGGCTGCTGGAGAATTATGTCCATCCTCATATAGGTGATAAAAAGCTTCTTTCTCTCACAACCAAAATGATTGATGATTATTACGACTTTTTAGAAAAGGAAGCGGAGCCTGCCACAAATATGGGGAAACCCACAAGAGAACACATTACAGCGTCCACAATCCATGACATTCACAAAATCCTGCGCTGTGCCTTTAATCTGGCCGTGCGCTGGGACTACAGAAAGAAAAATCCGTTCCTTAATGCAACTCTTCCAGAGCATAAAGAACAGGAGCGGGTAGTCCTGGAGCCTAACCAAATCCTAAAGGTTTTAAAATATACCTGCCGCCCTGACAATTACGATTACTACCTGATTCACTGCGCCGTATTAATTGCCATAGGCTGCACGATTCGCGGCGGCGAAATCGGCGGGCTGCAATGGGACCGTGTCCATTATGAGAAAATGATATTTCACATTGACAGAGCCATTGACCGGATCAGTAAGAAAAACTTGAAACTGCCCAAAGTAAGGATACTGTTCAAGTTTCCCAATCTGATTCCCGGAGCGAAAACCTGTATTGTCCTAAAGCAGCCTAAAACTGATAATTCTGCGCGAGATGTAGATGTCCCGCAGATGGTTCTCAATTCGTTACAAATACTAAGACAAATGCAGGAAAAATTAAAGGCAGAATTAGGCTCCGATGGATATATAGACTACAATCTGGTAATCTGCCAGGCAAACGGCCGCCCAATGATGACTGAGCATTTAAACAAGCGCTTTAAAGAGATTCTGGTAGAAATGAACGATCCGGAAATAAAAGCGGAAGAAATTGTATTTCACAGCCTTCGTCACACAAGCGCCACTGCAAAGCTGTTTGTATCCCAGGGAGACTTTAATTCAGTCATGCAGGCCGGAGGCTGGGCAAACTTAGAGATGCTTACCAGACGTTACGGCAAACATTCCTTCCAAGACAACCGTGAAAAGCTTGCTCATAAGATGGATGACTTCCTTGGCAATGGCCTGGAAGAAGCAAGCGGAAACGATGGCGGAACCGTCATCGCCCAACCCGGCGCGATAGAACAGGCGCTGCAAACCCTGTTTCAGGCCAACCCTGATTTGCTAATACAAGTCATCCAGTCTGTCCAGTCTGCTAATAAAGAATAATCTTATTAGCAAAAAATTTTAGGGGCTGAAAAATCGTATTAGCAAATCAGCCCCCAAATATTTACCATGGGATCAAAAAAAGACCATTTTATTAGCAAACAGAACTTCATGTAAAAACAGCCCAAAACCGTTCACCTCGTATTAGCAGACCCGAATTTATTAGCAAGGACACAATTTTATTAGCAGATTTTAAAAGGTTCACCAAAAACAAAAAAGCCGAAAACCTAGTAAAATCAAGGCTTTCGGCGATGTGTCTGGTGTTCCTGAGCGGATTCGAACCGCTGGCCTTCCGCTTAGGAGGCGGACGCTCTATCCTGCTGAGCTACAGAAACACGTATTAAATTTTGTGGGGCGAATCCCCAAAAAGCGAGCGCTCTAAGTTCTCTTAGGAGGGGGACGCTCTATCCAGCTGAGCTATTGGCGCGTATATCAAATGAAATTGTAAATAGTGAGGATTGAACAACCGCTTAGGAGGCGGACGCTCTATCCTGCTGAGCTACAGAAACATCCCCTGTGCTGCGGCCATAACCGCGCACAGGCTGTATATTATTATATTAACAATTATGCGTTTCGTCAAGTTTTACTTGAAGAATCTTTCACCAAATCCTTCAAAATCCCGTTGTCTAATCCGCCGCCTCATCAAATACCACATTGCCCTGCATCCAAATCTGCCCCTTAAACCGTCTTCCAACCGCCGGCTCTCCGGTCAAATCCTGCTTGGCGATCCCCACATGGAAAACGATGTCGCTGCATTCCAGTTTCAAATCATAAACCTCTTCTCCTGTGATCTGGTTCTTCTTTTCTACAATTTCTGTAATCTCACCAATCACTGAGTACTGGTCACATTCCACTCCGCAAGGCATAAAACAGGAATCAATGATCGAATACAAATCTTCCTTCATCACCCGTCTGGAGATCTGGGAATACATGTCGATATCTTCGATGGTCAGAGTCTCCATGGCATCCTCATCGCCATTCTTGGCCGCTTCCAAAAGCGTGTTACGCTCTTTCGCCGTAACCTTCGCGTTTTCCCGCTGCTTCTCCGTCTTCTGAATCGGCAGAAGAATCTTGCCGCTGACCGCCAGTCCGGTTAGATTGGCACGCTTAGTCTCCAGGGAACGCTGGTCCATGATTCTCTCCCTGCACTCGAATGAATTATCGATATAAAATATCAGGGAAATACCGACCTTATACTCATCAAGCAGTCCCGCATACGTCTCACGCTCCGTATGGCGCTGAATGGAACAGGACACATCCGATGTCATATCCTCGCTTCTTAAGTAAGGATAATAGTAGTTCCTGCGAAATACTCCGTCCCGGTCCATCTGACCGAATACGGCGATACCCATTCCTGGCGCAACCTCTTTTCTGATCTCACAAAGGTTCGTCTCCTCATCCAGCTGAATCCGCTTCATTCCGGATACATCTTCTGTCATCTGATCTAACAATTTATCGATATCCCGGTCCTTCTGGTAGAGGCTGAATCCAATAGACCTTAAGAATTTATGCATAATGTCGTCACCTGCCTTTACTTATCTGAATTTTACTGCTTTCCTGTTCTTCTATCTCTATTTTCTCATATTTCAGGAAAGAAAACAATGAGGCGAAGAAAACTCCGCCTCAAGTCTTATCGCTTATTATATACTATAATATGAGATAATGCCAGTAAAATTTTATAAAATTATTATGATTTTATCCCCATTTGCTGCTGTTCATACTCTGCCCGAGGCTCCCATTATAACCGGGTATCAAACAGGCCGCAGAAACTGTCTATGGGATCCGTCCCCGGAAATGCCTCCGGTCCTTTCATCAGCGCGTCCACGAGTGCACCCAGTGTATCATTGCGGGCATCATACGTATTGATGTAAGTCCTTGCCTGAGGAATGTCTGCCAGCATGGTTGGCTGACCGCAGCCTACCACTACGACCGGCAGTTCAAACACATACCATGGAATCTCCCCACCGCCTTTTGACATGCCAAACACCGGCCTGCCGCTTGGAACATCACAGAGGGTGATAACCAGGTCCATATCCTTTATAAAGTCCTTTACTGCATTCTTTCCCGCAAAATATAAATCCAGACTCGGTTTTTCTCCCTGTTCCATCTGCTTTTTCATCTTGTCCATGGGACTTTCATAGATAAATGCGTCAAATCCTCTGTCACACAGCTTCTGTTTCAGAAGTTCAGCCGGATTTTCTTTCGATCCGCCCATCAGCTTCATCAATTCCCCCATAGCACCTCCGCTGCCCTTTACATGAACAATCATAATTCTCTGATAGCGTTCAGGCGTAATCGGCAGTACCTCCCTGTCTTTATATTTTACCAATGTCAGACAGTCCCGGCTGATGGATTTTGCAGTTTCCTTATATTCCTCTTTTCCCAGTACTTTTTCGAGAAATTCCGGTGTCGGCACCAATTCCTCCGGTTTCCTTTTATTCAGTCCGAGATGCGCTTTCAGACCGAGTATCCGGGTGAGTGCTTCCGTCATCCGTTCTTCCCTGATTGTGCCATTTCTGTAAGCTTCCAGCATCACTGAAAAATCTTCATCCGGATCGTTAAAGAACAGGAACATATCACATCCGGCATTGATGGCTCTGGGAAGCATCTCGCTCCTCTTCATCCGGTTCGTCATGGCAACCATGTGGGAAGCATCCGTAACTACCACTCCGTTAAATCCCATCCGGTCACGAAGAAGTCCTGTCATAATTTCCGGACTTAAGGTGGCCGGCATTATATCTTCGTCCTTTAAATCCGGATTGATCAGCTTTGCATACTCAGGAAGCATGATATGGCCTCCCATAACTGCTTCCAGACCGTTGTCAAACATGGTTTTGTACACCATTCCATAGGTGGCATCCCATGTTGCGGGATCAAACGTATTGACATTGTTGGCTATATGGGCATCTCTGAAGTCCAGACCGTTGCCGGGAAAATGCTTAGCCGTACAGGCAAATCCCGGCGTCGAATGGGCGCCCTCCATATAAGCGGCGCTCATCTTTGCCACAAGCTCAGGATCGCTGCCGAAGCTGCGGGTGATGATCTCCGTATTCTCCCAGTTATAAGGAATATCGCAGATCGGCGCAAACGCCATATTGCAGCCGATCGCGGCCGCCTCTTCGCTGGACATCTTCCCGAGAGCACGGGCATAATCCTCATTGCCTGTCGCCCCGATTTTAATTTCAGAGGCAATTGGAGTTCCGTCAGCACAGGCCCCGTCTCCGCCCCCTTCCGTATTGCAGGCAATCAATACCGGAATTCTGGCATATTTCTGTAAAATTCTGTTCTGCTCCTGTATATCCTTTCCCGGCGCCGAATTATACCGGCATCCGCCCAGGTGATAGGTTTCCATTAACCCTTTTAAATACGCCTCATCACGGGACTGAGTCAGCTGAAAGAAAAGCTGTCCCACCTTCTCTTCCTCCGTCATGCCGGCAATGGTATCTTGAACCCACTTACAGTCTTCATCGGAAAGATAGTATGGATTCTTTTTTAAATCTGTCATAAGCAGTCTCCTGTCAATATATTTGTACGATTTTTGGTTACTCTTCTGTAAAATTACCTCTGCAGGTTGCGGACAAACTCCTCTGTTTTATTCTTCTGGTAGGTTCCTTCATAGGTACCCTCGATCAGCCTCGGAACTGCCTGTTCTTTAAACTCTTTCCAGGATTCCGTTTCGTGGCGGACCAGGATGGGATAATATAACACGCCGTTTTCCAGCGCTGCTTTCTGGTCTCCCGGTGCATCGCCCGTCATCAGCACGTTATCCCTGTCATAGCCCTTTAAAAGAAGCTGACCAATGCAGTATGCCTTACTTCCTGCCTCCTGTGCCAGTACCAGATCAACATGCTCCAGCAGGCCATGGACGTCCCATTCCTCCAGTACCGCCTCCATATTTGCAGAGGAAACAATTGCGATATCCGCAAACCGGTGCGCGAAGGCCAGGCCCTCCCCGACTCCCTGAAACGGCTGTTTCTCCTGCTCCTCCAGCAGCCCGATCTTTAAATTCACGGCGGCCGACCAGTGAAGAGCCTTTTTCAAAACAGCACTATGATTTTTTTCTATCTCCGCTTCCAGGGCTGCCTGGGAAAGTTCCGGAGAATGTTCCACCCATTGCGCCAGTTGCTCAAGCCCTTCTATGGGCGTATAGCACTGATGGATTTCCTGAAGTGCTTTTAAAAGTCCGCAGAAACGGTTGATTCCCCTGGTCATCGAATAGAGATTGATGTCATTCCATCTGTCAAGAATTGTTTTTTCCCAGTTCTGGAGCCCCCATTCTTCCACAAGACAGGGACCGAAGCACCTGATATGCTTGATATTCATGGTATCCATGGCACAGCCGTCAGAATCCACGCAGATAAGATAATCCCTGCTCTTTTTAAAACCGTCGAATATAGACTCCATATATGCCTCCTTTTATGCGTTTTTACTTCGGCGCAGCGCCAATTCCGCCGTATTTTCCTCTACTTTCTTTTTGTTAAGAGGGTAGATAAAAATCAGTACAAGGGCAACTGCAATCAATCCTATAATAGGTACGATGCAGGACATGCGGAAGATTCCAGCCGTAACCTCCGCATCGAAAGCCGTAGCCTGCGTATATCCAACCAGGCTCAAAAGACCGCCCGTCAAGCCGGAGGCAAAAGCCTGGCCGAGCTTACGTGCAAAGGAATAGAGTGAGTAAATCGTTCCATCTTCACGAACTCCTTTTTTGACCTCTGCATCATCAATGACGTCTGTAATCATTGCCCAGATCACGGTGTTAAAGAATCCCAAACCAACCATAGCCAGCGTATAGAAAGCTACATAAACATACGGATTCTGCGGCTTTACAATAAGACAGACGACGAAGGAAGCCGCGCCGGCAAGGCAGGATACGATCGATAACTCTTTTTTGCCGAATTTTTGTGCCAGTTTTACAGCAAACGGTGCACAGATAATCAGCACTCCCAGACTGCCGGCCATGCTGGATGCTGACTGAGCGCCTGCAGAACCGTAATAATTAGGAAATACGTAAGATGACATCCCCTGCATCCCCAGCTGAGCCAGAAGCAAAAGAATCGCCGCTGCAATGATTCCCATCAGCGCACGGTTTGATAATAAACTTTTTAACAGTTTTCCGATATCCAGTTTTTCACTGTTGGCTTCCACCGGTACGCGTTCTGTAACAAGTTTAAAACAAAGCAGATAGCAAATAATTGCGAAGACTGCAAAGACACCTGCAATCATTGTCATTTTGGAACCGGATAAAATGGTCTTTCCGTCTACCACCTCATATGCAAGCAGAGGCGTTCCCACTCCGATTACAAGGGAGGCAAGTGTCGCTCCAATTGTACGCCATACGGACAGCTGCGCCCTGTCTTTCGGCTCTGCAGAAATCGCAGATGCCATGGAACCATAAGGTATGTTGATGGATGTATAGAAGATGGAACCCCATAAAAGATAGGTGACAACCATCCATACAATCTTAAATCCATACGACATTCCTGAAAGTCCGGACTGATAGATTAAAAATGAGGCAATAGCCACCGGACCGCACATCCGTTTAATCCAGGGCTTGAATTTACCGTCTTTCGTCGGTTTGGACCGGTCTACAATCTGTCCCATCGTCACATCAGTAACTGCATCAACAAAGCGTGCCGCCATCATCAGCGTTCCCACAACGCCTGCTGCTATTCCCATGACATCGGTATAAAACTTTAACATGAACATGGAAGACAGTATAAAGGTAAAGTCATTACCAAAATCACCAAATGCATAGCCGATTTTATCGCTCATTCCAAATGGTCTGACTGTTTTTTCCTTACTCATAAGATACCTCCTTAATATTGGTCTTTTCTCTTCGTTTCTTATAGTAACTTAACATTAGAACAGCCCGAACCGTGAGTACAATTTTATCTTTTTTCGCATATTTTTTAGATACACTTGAAATAAACGTAAAATTGTACGATAATATAGTAAAATCATCTGAATAAAAAAGGAGGACGATATCATGCATTATGACAGTGTCCTTATGTATGTCAGGAAAGTTTTGGAGAACAGGGGCATCCCTTCCTTCCTGTTCCGGGAACCTTTTGAAGATATAGAATCTCTCGATATGGGACTGAGAGAAAGCTTAATGGAGGATTTTGACAAAAACAAATCATTTAAAAAGCTTACAGAATGCTGCAAGGAACATACTCTTTATTATTTTACAGACAATTACTACTGCACTTATGTCTGTATGTGGCTTCCCGCTTCAGATACTGCGGAGTTTTTTATTACAGGGCCATTCACATATGTTGAAATTAACAAAATGAATTATTATAAGCTACTGTCAAATTTGGAGGTACCGGCTGCGCTTCTTCCCATTCTGAAAACATATTATTATAATATTGCATTCGTCAGTTCAGAATCTCAGTTTAATAATCTTATGGAAACACTGGCTGAGATAATCTGGCAGGGTGTGGACCAATATACGGTTGCGGAAATTAAGGGGAATATATGGAACGCCCCCGATGATAACCACTACCTCACTTCACTTCCTGAAACAATTTATTTGTCACCGGTTAATACCATCTCCCTGGAAAAACGTTATGAAGCTGAAAATCAATTGATGCAGGCAGTCAGCCAGGATAATCAGGAGCTGCTTAATCAGGCGCTGGCTTCCTTTGAAAACCGAAGACTGATCCCCCGTCTTGCCGATTCTCTCAGGGATTACAAGAATTATATGGTTATTTACAATACTATTTTACGTAAAGCGGCCGAACAGGGATATGTACACCCGGTTTATCTCGATGAGATTTCATCCAAATACGCTAAAAAGATAGAAAATCTGACCACACCGCAGGATACGTCTCTGATGAAGGAAATGGCGCGTAAATACTGCCTTCTTGTCCGGAATTATTCCGTGCGCGGATACTCTCCCGTAATCCAGAAAGTGATTAACCAGATCAATTTAAACTTAACCAGTGATTTAGGACTGAAAGATCTTTCAGAAATGTTCCATATCAGTGCAAATTATTTATCTTCTTTATTTAAAAAAGAAATGGGAATTACCCTGACCGACTATGTAAACAAAAGAAGGGTAGAACAGGCTGTCTTTTATTTGAACACCACAGATATGCAGATACAGACGATCGCGTCTTACTGCGGCATTCAGGACATCAACTATTTTACGAGGATCTTTAAAAAATTCATCGGGATGACACCGTCAAAATTCAGGGAGCAGATTTCCAGACATCACTAATTCTTTACTGACAGATGGATATCTGTTTGTTTATACCGCCTGTAAAAAATGAAAGGAAGGTTAATAAAAAATGGACAGAGATAAGCCTTTCATTATCCCTGTCCATAAGGAACACTTGTCAATGCCCCTGTTATTCTATTATTATTCCTTGCAGGCAATGATAAGATAATCATGATTGTAGCGCAATTGCCTAAATGAAGTCACATGATTTTTCAGATAGAATATGGGATTCAAAGCCCAGCGCGTCTCCAGATCAACTGCATACACTTGATATCCTGTCAAATCAATATTAAGATTCACCGGCCAGGAAAATGGCAGATATATAACCAGTTTGCTTTGATCATCATTAGCCGCGCATCCTATCTCTCCGCACGGGTTATCCTGTATCATACCGGCAGCCGGTTTTAAATCATAAAGCCCTATCGTATCAGCCATCATCTTTGCAAATCCCATATCATACGCACCCGGCAAACGCAGATCATCCCGCCAGTCATTTACAAGTCCGATATCTGCTCTTTCGCTGCAGAAGTTCTGATTCTGCCTCCATAACCATACTCCACCGGCACCGTAGGTAAAACCGGCATTAGCCCCGTTAAGAACTCCCTGCCAGAAAGCTTTTCGTATCTGACGCTCATCAAATCGTCCCTGCGGGCTGTCAAAATATACATTGGCCTCATAACTGGTTTCACTGTTATATACAGGACGTGTTATGGGGTATAATCGAAGATCCTGTGCCAATGTGCGGTTAAGTTCTGGATCAGAATACGTATGACCCGGCTGATACATATAAAAATCCAGTTCCTCTGCCTCCTGCAGACACTGAGGCAATTCGACTTTTGGTGCAATATGAAGAGTCGTAAGGCAATCCGGTGCTAGCCTTTTTGTAATCTGCAAAGCTCTGTGATAGAATGCCACTGTCTCCGGATTTGCTTTTCTTTGATCTTCCACAGTATTATATTTTACATCATCTTCTGCAAGATTTACATCACCACTCACCAGGAATACCGGGTTGTAGCCCCGCAGTCTTGGAACTGCATACTGTAAAAAGCGCTCCATTTCCAATATAGTCATTGGCTGATAATATGGTTTATCTTCCACATTTGTGCGTCCTGCATCCCTGATTCCCTGCCAGGTGCCCGGCACAAAATTTCCCCATAGCAGAACAATCATGGGCAGCATACTTCTATTTTTCATTTCGTCAAGATATTGGCATACATGATCAAAGTACTCAGCTTTTATATTGGAATAGTCATAACTTCCCTCCTGTGTAACAGTAAATGGATGAAGCCACTGCCGGGGCATGCAGGAGTGGCGCTGTGGAAGCAGATTCATCTGTATTGCATTAAAATTCTGTTCGTTACGAAAATCAAGATACTCCTGCCATTCTTCAATATCCGGATGAGTAAATGCACTCCAACAGGTGTCTGCCATAAGAAAATATGGTTTACCTTCATTCATAAAATAATGGCTATCCGGTGATATTGTAAGTTTCATATTCTTCCTATCCTTTCGCTATCATTTATTAACGATCCCATTGTACCGCTCTAATTTTCTCCCCAGTTATTTTCGTCGCTCCATCCTTCTTTTTTTACATAATTCTCTTTGGCCTTGACCAGATCCTCCTGCAAAATCTTCGTGTACTCGTCCAGTTCTAATTTATCCTGCAGATATAACTGTCCATACATAACCGAATCGTCAAAAAATTGTTTATCAAAATAGGTTTCATACAATTTTAACGGCGATACATCATTTTTAAACTGCAGTGCCTGCAGCAATGGATTCTCATTGCTTATTTGTACATTCTTTACCGGAGTGACTCCCCATAATTCATTTACATAAAGACTGGAATCTTCCAGGCCAGTCTTAAATTTTAGAAAATCTACAGCAGCCAGCAGCTGATCCCCCTTTGTAGTCGTTGGAATACAAATATTACCCTGAGGAGCTCCTCCTATTTCATATGCAATCCCTGAAGACTGTGGATGGCTCTCAGTTGTCAGTGTTGGAAACTCCGTAATACCAATTTCAAAGCTTAAATCAGGATTGCTGGACATAATCTTTGCATTACTGCCGACCGAAAAAGTCATTGCAACTTCTCCCCTCATAAACTGCTCCAATGCCTCATTATTATCCATAGCTGTAAAACCAGGATACCAGTACTGAGACAATTCCTTAATCATAGGATAAATATCCTTCCACGGTTCCTTCGTAACATCAATAACACCATTATCTACTCCACGCGCAATCTCATTGACCTCTATAAGGCCAGTCTTGTTAATATCCAGCTCTTCAATAAACTGAGTAGCAAGTGGGTCCATCATCATCCTCTCAAACCAATGATACCCACCTCCTTCTGAGACCTTCATACCTACAACCATAGGCGTAATCCCTGCCCCCTGTAATGTTTCACAGGTTTTTAGCAGTTCAGCAAAGGTTGACGGCATCTTGTCAACACCTGCTTTCTCCATCAGGTTTTTATTGTAAAATAATTTGCATAGAACACCATTCGTAGGCACACTGGCATATCTGCCATTGGTGGGATCCATTACCTGGGCCATTACTGATTCCTGTAATGTATCCATCCAGTTCTGATTCTCATTGTAAGGATTGGTCTCATTCATTAGGTAATCAGTCAAATCAATTACAGAGCCATCGCGTAAATACTGCTGTCCCCACGCATGACGAACCAGAAACAGATCCGGAGCCGTTCCGCCCATTAACTGTGTCTGCAGCCACGTCTGATACTGATCGTTATCAATGTATTCATATTCCACCGTAATATTAGGCTGATATTTTTTATACAAATCCAGTGACTTTTTTAAATACTCCTGCCCCTCCGTGTTATTGTACTCCCACGTAGCCCATTTAAGAGTAACCGGCTTATCGGGATGCCAGTTTCCATCAGAAGACTTTTCACTTGTAGTATCCGAAGATACCTCTGTGGCTGTGTTCGCTGTCTCTGAACTGCTTCTGTTCTCTTTTCCGCAGCCGCTTAAAGCTGTGAGCGTAAAGGCAGCCAGTGTAAAAGTCAAAAGTTTCTTTCCCATCTTCATCATATAAATATCCTCCTCTTATTAAAATAATTTTATTTAAGCTTTTACCGCTCCCGCTGTAAGCCCCTCTACAAATGGTTTTGTCGCAACAGTAAAAATAAGAAGCAGAGGTACTGATGCAATCACATAAGCAGCAAAGTTAACACCTGGCATTTGATAAGTGCTGGCAACCACCTTGGACACCTGTAAAATTACAGGCCGTACTTTCTCTGCATTGGCTGAAACCAAAGGCCAGATATAGTTGTTCCAGCTGGAAATTAAAGTCGTAATACATACAGTAGCCAATATTGGCTTACTAAGAGGCAGCGCAATATAATAAAAAATTTTAAAGTCACTGGCCCCTTCAATCGTTGCCATTTCAAACAAACTCTTAGGCAGAGATTCCATATGTGTCGTAATCAGAAATGTAGATAAAATCGCAAATGCTGAAGATGGCGGCAGAATCTGTACCGCATAGGTGTTCAACAGATGCATTTTCTGTGAAATGATAAATTGTGGTATAAGTATAAGAAAATACGGCACCATCATCATCATCATCATTGTCATAAACAATAGATTCTTCCCTTTAAACTGGAATCTCGCAAAAGCATAACCGGCCAGTGTAGAAATAATCAATGTAAGCAGTACATTGCCAGCTGTTATAATCAGTGAATTTAAAATACTCCTGTAAATTTGTCCAAATGCAATTTTATAATGTTCAAAATGTAATGGCAGACTGAAAAAGTACAAATTCTGGTAAATCTGAATATTTGTTTTCAGGGAAGATATGACCATCACAAACAGTGGATAAATCGTAAGAAAAAGTATAAACAGTAAAGTACCGTGTACAGCCAAACCAATCATACGTTTTTTTTGCATGTCATGCCTCCCCCTATTGGTTCTCAGCGCCTTTGATATATTTCATATTAAAGGCGGTAATACCTAATGTAATCAGGAACAAAACAGTACCCATAGCACATGCATATCCCATGTTATAATATGAGAACGTCTCATTGTACATATGCAATGCGGGTACTATGGTAGAATCACCTGGTCCTCCATTCGTCATAATAAGTACATGCTCAAATGTCTGGAAAGTAGAAATAATAGTTGTAATAATCAGATAACGAAACTGCCCTGTCAAAAGCGGTATATCAATGTAAAAGATACGGCTGACAGGGCCAATACCATCAATCTTTGTCGCCTCATAGATGCTGGTATCAATCCCCTGCAGTCCTGCAAGAAAAATCAGGAATTGAATTCCCGCTACCCATGGAAATTGATAAAAAACCAGAGCCCCCAGAGCTGTCGCCTGCTCTCCCAACCATGAATGCATGAAATTTTCAAGCCCCAATGCAGAAAGAAAGCCGTTAAGAAGACCATTATAATCGTAAATCCATCTCCACAGTAATATCATCACCACACCAGGTACTACCATTGGTATAACAAACAAATATTTATACAAATTACTGGAAAATTCTCGTTTTACACTCATTACCAGTTCAGCCACGAGAAGAGGCAATGTAACCACTTTAATGACAGAGGTCACCAATAGAATCAAAAGATTCAGCAGTGATTTTCCAAACGTTGCATCTGATAGCAAACTGATATAATTTTGTATTCCAATAAATACCGATATACGTCCACCATCCCATTCAAAAAAAGAACGGAAAACAGCATAAACAGAAGAGTACAACTTAAAAACACCAAGCAGGACAAACAATGGTAAAAGATACAAATATGGTTGTACCTTGCGTAGAATACTTCCTGGCATTGTCTTTCTCTCCAATGACTTTTTTGTATCCATCTACATCACCCCATAATTCCTTTATTCTGATTTTTCCTCAATCAATTCATTCACATAAGTTGTCAACTCCCCAGGTACTGCATACTGCAGAAAACATCTTCGAAACCATTCTCCTTCCAATGCCGTTTTAACCAGCTCTGAATCCAATGCTTTTAAAATGTCAACCGGTTCATTGCACAACGTACGTTTTACATTATTAAAAAACAGTTCATTTTTTCTTTGTATATCACGCATCTCAACGGGATAGCCGCCCCCTCCTTCACATGAAAACAGTTTATCAAAAATATCTTCCAATTTTAGTTCCGCAGCCCATCCAAAATCCTTGGCAAACGGCAGCGCAACCGCGTTTCCGTTATTAATCTGTGTAAACAGGTATGCGTCCGATGCATCCGTTATGTAACCGCAGTTCACTCCCGGATAACTGTTAAGTGACATACAGGCTCCCTGACCGGAACCACAGCCGGTAATTACAAAATCAACTGCACCTGTATTGAGAAGGACAAATGCCTGAATCCCCAGATGAATATAATTAAGCACTGGCCGGTCATTATCGGTTCTCATACCTGTATTAAACCATTCCACATGATATTTAGCAGCGCTTTTTTCCAGAGCCCGTACAATCAATGCATTTTTTCCAGCCTGGCTGAATTCATTCATCAATGCTGCCCTCATAATTTAATTCCTCCTATCATTGTCTTTATTATTAGAAAAAATCCATTACGGCCTTACGAATTGATTTACAGTCTAAACCAAACAGTTCTCTGTTATAACTGATTGGATTCCCCTGCGGATAACAATCCGGTATACCAATACACTGAAGTTTTATGCCCAGTCCCAGTTCTGCTGCTGCCTGTCCGACGGCGCTTCCCAGACCGCCATAAATATTATGTTCTTCTACCGTCAGAAAGATTGAATGATTTTCTGATAACTGGCTTAACAATCCCTTATCAATGGGTTTAATTGTAGGCATATCTACAACAGTAACAGCAGGCCCTCCTGCTTCCAGCAGTTCTTTCTGTGCCGATACAGCCTCCGCCACTGCCTCTCCAATAGCAATTACTGCAATATCATGTCCCGCAGCCACCACCTTCCCTTCTCCGATTACAGCCTCATAATTCTCATCATATAAATCCGGAACTGGATTCCTGTCCAGCCGGATATAAGCCGGATTCTGAATTGATGACAACAACTCTATATATTTTGCTGCAGATACGGCATCTGCCGGAGCAATCATCACACTCTCCGGCATGGACCGGATAACACCGATATCTTCAAGAGAAAAATGTGTTGATCCTGCCTGTCCTGCACTCATACCACAATGTGTTCCTATGATCTTTACATTCGCCCTGTTATAAAATACATCCGTGCGGATTTGTTCGCATGCCCGCAGACTGGAAAACACCGAAAAGGTGTGTACGAAAGGCTTCAGTCCTTCATGTGCCAATCCTGCTGCAATAGAAATCATATTTTGTTCCGCAATACCGACATTTATAAACCTGTCCGGAAATCGATCTTCTATTTTTTTTAATTTACTGGAGCCTGCCAAATCTGCTGTCATAACAACAATATTGTCATCTGTTTCCATTAAAAATTCAAGCATAGCGGCTGATGCCTCAAGCTGTGAATGTACAGCTCTTTCTGCCTTTTCCTGCATACTTCCGCCTCCTAAAATGTAAATTTATTAATAAGTTCTTTATAACTTCCCGATATGTAGTGACTGGCTCCAGTACCGGCTATTTCATCGGTCAGACCATATCCTTTTACGGTATGTGCAATAACCGCATATGGTCCACTGCATTCATTTCGAAGTCTTAAAAACAGCCTGTCCATCTCTGTCACATTATGACCATCCACTTCTTCTACAGAAAATCCAAAGCTGCTCCACTTTCTTCCAAATGGTTCAATCTGAACCATTTCTTCCAACGGACCATCACATCCGACTCTGTTTTGGTCAATAATTACTACCAGTCTTTTTAATTTTTGCTGACAGGCATACATTGCAGCTTCCCATACACTTCCTTCACAGCATTCCCCATCACCAAGAATACAATAAGTAAAATATTCCTTATTTTTCATCTTCCCGGCTAAAGCGATTCCAACTGCAAGAGATAATCCATGTCCCAATGAACCAGTACTCATCTCCACTCCCGGTATCTGATGTGCATCTGGATGGTTCATTAAACGGCTTCCGGCAGTTCCAAATTCTGCAAGCTCGTCGTATGGAATAAATCTGCTGGCTGCCAGTGCTGCATAAAGAGCCAGTCCCGAATGTCCCTTTGATAAAATGAACCGGTCTCTTTCGTCCCAATCTGGATTTAAAGGATCATATTTCATAACTGTACCATATAAACTAGCCATGATATCTGCTACAGAAAGGCTCCCTCCTGCGTGTCCTCCTCCAGAAGAACATATTGCCAGCTTTATACCATCCCTGATTTGTTGTGTCAGTTCCATAAGCACTCCCCCTTTTTATATTCAAATCGAGTCTATTCTTCGTCCTATCTGAATTAAAACATATCTATTACTGTAAAGTCAACCACTTTTGTTCTTTTATTGTTCCTAGTTTGTTATTTTTGTCATATTATACAAGTTTTTTGTTCCGTTTTTGTCTGTTTTTTTGTTCCGTTTTTAATATAAATGTATTGACTTTTTTACATACTTCTTCTAAGATTAATAACATGAATAAGAATGATCTGCTTACACACGAAAAATTAATTTTACAGCAAATTTATCTGGATGAGCTTGAAACAGGCGATACAATTCCTTCTGTACGCGAACTTCAATCCCGTCTCTGCTTGTCGCGCAATTCCGTACTAAATGCTATTCAGTCGCTTAGTGAGAAAGGAGTTATAAAGAAAGGAACTTCTCCACGGCAGGGGTATCGCCTTTGCGAAAAACCACTCAGACTGGATGGCAACCATAATCCTAAAAAGGAATTATCTGTTCAGTATCTACTTCCTTTTACAACCTGGAACTACACAATTAACAAATACTTATCAAGCTTTGAAAATATTTTCTCAAGACACGGTATTAACCTGATTTTTAGCAATACCCATAATTCCGCGGAAGAAGAGGGTCGTTTATTGGAAACGATTTACTCCAAACCAGCAGCTCTGCGGCCGGATTTTCTTTTTTTAACCACCTGCGACAGCACTATGAATCCTAACCTTGAGTTGCTTCAGAAGATCAGCAGAGAAATCCCCTGCATCCTGATTGATCGTTACTTTCACGGTAAAAATTTTCACTATATTGGTGTAAGCAACAATTTTATCGGGAGCCGGACTGCCGATTATTTATTGGAAAATGGCCATCGACATATTGCTTATATAAAGGCCTATGGAAAGATTTCTACCATACAGGACAGGTTTTCATCTTTTGAGAATGCCTTAGAACGCTCTGCTGTATTTTTAGATCAGCAGTGCATATTTGCCTTATCTAATGCAAATGTTGGATCAATCTCAGAGATACAGGAGGAAATAGACCGTATCGGTGCCAGAATTTTATCACTGTCACCACGTCCGACCGCCGTTGTATGCAGTTTTGACCGTATTGCGGTAGCGCTGATGAATTTCTTTTTAAAGAACAGTGTGCGTGTCCCAAAGGATATCTGTATTATCGGCTGCGACAATGACGTAGACGTAGGGGCCATGTCTCCCCTTTCTCTGACTACATTCCGCCACCCATACCGCGAATGTGCACGTGAGGCAATTGCCCGAATAGAAAACATTAAAAATAATCAAAAAGCTTCGCCGCATTCTGTAGAATTTTTTCCAGAATTTATTATTGGAGAATCAACATAACTAAAGTACTTTTCATAAACAGTCAGTCAAAGGAAAAAAAGGCCTCCAGTTAAGCATATCAATCGCTTAACTGGAGGCCTTTTTTGCCATATAATTTAAAATTCTACATCTCAACCTTGTTGAAATCTTAATTCCTACACAACTCCCTGAGCCATCATAGCTTCCACAACCTTCTCAAATCCCGCAATATTAGCGCCCGCAACATAGTTGCCCTTCACGCCGTATCTCTCAGCGGCATCGGCTGCCTTTGCATAGATTCCAACCATGATATCATGCAGCTTCTCATCGACTTCCTCAAAGCTCCAGGACATTCTTAAGCTGTTCTGGCTCATCTCCAGTGCGGAAGTAGCTACACCGCCTGCGTTAGCTGCCTTACCCGGCATAAACATCATTCCGTTCTCCTGGAAGAAATCAGTCGCTTCCCTTGTAGAAGGCATATTGGCCCCCTCTGCCACTGCAAAGCATCCATTGGCCTTCAACGCCTTCGCGTCGTCTAAATTCAGTTCATTCTGTGTCGCACACGGAAGAGCGATATCGCAGGGTATGGTCCAGATTCCCTTTCCTTCCGTATAAACGGCTGTCGGAACCGCATCCACATACTCTTTGATCCGTCCGCGGCGTACTTCCTTGATGTCCTTCACGATATCCAGCTTAATGCCGTCCTTATCATAAATATAGCCGTTGGAATCGCTTAATGCAACCACCTTAGCGCCTAACTGCTGTGCCTTCTCTGTCGCGTAGATCGCTACATTACCAGAGCCGGAAACCACTACGGTCTTACCGGCCAGTTCCTTATCGTTGTGCTTTAACATTTCATCTACAATATACACAAGGCCGTAACCGGTTGCCTGGGTGCGTGCCAGGGATCCTCCATAAGTCAGGCCCTTACCGGTCAGAACGCCTTCATATAAACCGGTCAGTCTCTTATACTGGCCATACATATAGCCGATCTCTCTTGCGCCCACGCCGATATCTCCGGCCGGTACATCCTGGTCTGCCCCAATGTACTTAAAGAGTTCCGTCATAAAGCTCTGGCAGAATGCCATAACCTCTCTGTCAGATTTACCCTTCGGATCAAAATTACAACCGCCTTTGCCGCCGCCGATCGGAAGTCCTGTTAAAGAGTTTTTGAATACCTGCTCGAAGCCCAGGAATTTTAAGATACCCTGGTTTACAGACGGATGAAGACGCAAACCGCCTTTGTACGGTCCGATTGCACTGTTGAACTGCACGCGGTATGCCTTGTTCACCTGTACCTGGCCCTTGTCGTCAACCCACGGTACACGGAATGAGATAATTCTCTCCGGCTCTACAAGACGCTCTAAGAGTGCCATCTTACGGTACTTTTCCTCGTTGGCATCAATCACCAGCTTTAAAGAATCCAGTACTTCCTTCACTGCCTGGTGGAATTCCGCCTCTCCAGGATTCTGATTTACCACTCTCTCATAAACTTCATCAACATACGACATAGATTTTTCCTCCTTGTGATTTCCTCATGTTACCATACATCCGCAAAAAACGTAAATTTTGCTCTCAAAAGGGCAAAAAGAGGCCAGAACATACGTCCCGGCCCCTTTGCCTTTTGTAACTGATAGAAATTATAGCAAGTAAAGATTGTAAAGTCAATAATTACCAAAACTTTATTTTATTAATTTTTTACTGTTTACTGCCGGTTTATTATTTTTTATCATTATATCTCTCTTTACCGCCAATTGTTAACCATCGTATTTTTATAGTTGACATTCATTTCTGCACATGATACAATTTTTTACATAAAGTGTTTAATCTGACACAAAGTAACAGAAGGGAGTTTCTATTATGAATTCATCACATACCACTCGCACTGCCGTACCGTCCAGGCGCATTTCCACAAGAGATTTGGCATTTGCGGGAATGATTGCGGCCATTCTTGCCATTATATCACAGATCTCAGTTCCCATGCCAACCGGAGTTCCCATAACGATTCAGGTATTTGGAATTACATTGATCGGTGTCGCTTTTGGATGGAGACTGGGACTTTACGGCTCTCTCGTTTACATCCTGCTTGGTGCTGTCGGCCTTCCAATCTTTGCAAACTTCCGCGGAGGCTTTTCTGTACTGGTGGATTTAACAGGCGGATATATCTGGTCCTGGCCAGTCATGGCGGTACTATGCGGACTGCAGATTAAATCTGAAAATAAGAAACTGGAAACTGCCTCCATTTTTCTCTTTTCTTTCATTGGTCTGGCCATCAACGAAACAGCCGGCGGGCTGCAGTGGGCTGCTCTTGCAGGCGACATGTCTGTATGGGGAGTATTTGTCTATTCCATGACAGCATTTATACCAAAAGATATTGTACTTACGATTCTTGCAGTTATCTTTGGCATTCAGATTCGTAAAACTCTGAATCGCGCCGGTATAACCAGATAAAACGAATGGTTCCATTTTACAGCGAATAACCCAGTCAAATGGGACAGGCGATATCATCCATTGACTTTCCGCTCCACATCTGCTATGATTTCCTGAATACAACCGTGATATGGTTTAAGATTATAGATAGAAAGAAGGCTTTTCACGCATGATTCAGGAAATCGCACCTCACCGGTTCCGGAACGAATTTTATATTAAAACTCCGTCTCCGGACAGTTATGTCCTGTTTTTCCAGGATGGTTCCATCCTGCTCAATCATACCGACTCATTGAAAATCCCGAAATTTTCCGAACTAAACATCGCTGATGCCGACATGATCTCCGGCCACTGTGATTACCTCTTTTCCATTGATACGAAAGAATACTATTTACTCGATGAAACCAGCGTATCTCTGACTGAAGATGAGACGCTGGCATTCTATCCCACTTCGGTTATCCGCGATTTAGAACCGCTCTGGATTTCATTTGCAGCTGCCAACGGTGCAGAGCTTCACCGCTTCTACCGCAATAACCATTTTTGCGGCCGCTGCGGCACAGCGAACATAAAAAGTAAAAAGGAACGCTCCATGGTCTGCCCGTCCTGCGGCAACACTGTCTACCCAAAGATCGCACCAGCCGTCATAGTGGCTGTCACCGATGGAGATAAGCTTCTTCTCACCAAATATGCAGGACGTGAATACACCCGCTATGCTCTGGTAGCCGGCTACACAGAATTCGGTGAGACTCTGGAAGAGACTGTCCGCCGCGAGGTTATGGAAGAAGTCGGCCTGAAAGTAAAAAATATCCGCTATTATAAAAATCAGCCATGGGCCTTCAGTGATTCCATGCTGGTAGGTTTCTTTGCCGAGCTGGATGGTTCTCCACAGATCCGTCTGGATGAAACAGAGTTATCCACAGCCGTCTGGATGAAACGGGAAGATATCCCCGGAGATTATACGAATGTGAGTCTGACGCATGAGATGATTCTGCTTTTTAAACACGGTCAGCTTTCATAAAGTTTGTAAACAATTGCATGCTTTACGAAAGCTGCCCCAATATTTCCTGCAGTTTCTCCGCCAACAGCTTTGCAATAGCCTCATTTCCCTCATCGGAAGGATGCAGACCGTCAAAGGTCATTCCCACCGCTTCCACAGGGTATGGATACGGATCTCTTTTCCAGTCGTAGGGAACATCCACGTAACCCGGATAAACATAGTCGTGATATCCGGCTTCCTTCCGCAGCCTTTTAAATCGAACCACACTCTCGGCTGTAAAACCGGCATTTTTGTGAAGATCAACCACACAAAGCCCGGCTTTCTCTGCCGATCTGGCAATCGCCTCTGCTATATCACACAACCGCTGCCCTGCCTGCGGGCGGTAACTTCCCATAGTCTGACAGCCCGGATCTCCAATGCATACGTAATCCCCCCGTTCTACCGGTGTCATTATCACTATACGTCCTTTCGGTGCAGTCTCCCTGATACGTGCTGTCAGACATCCCAGATTACCCAATATTGTTCCAGGAATCTTTTCCATAAAATCGGCGTCTGTCCCCATTGGAACTCCACGGCGCCAGTCATTTGTCCCTAAAAGAACTGTATAGATATCTGCTTCCGGCAGTTTGGCCGTAAGCCAGTCCTTAGTCTCCGAACCATTAATTCCGTGATTCATCAGCCTCAGACCGCCAACCTTTTCACACGTCCGGTCCAGATATCCGGACTTCACACGATATCCTGTTTCGCTTAAATGATCATTTAAATATGTAAATGAATCCCCAATTGCACACCATCTGATTTCATTCATTCCGGTTCCCCCACTCATACCCTCATTCACCCCTTCTATATTCCTGGAAACAGAGCGCCCATCCTGTTTACAGACGGGCGCTCCAATATCAGACATGAATCTATACATTTTCATATGCCGCATTTTCAAAATCCAGCACCGTTTTATGGACTCCGGATGCTATCTCGATTCTGCTTTCGGCAAATTCAGTGAAACTTGCAGGATTATCATACCTCCTGTAGTTATGGATCGATATTTCCTCTCCATTGACCGTTAGCGGCAGAAGCCAGCCACAACGCATCTCCCCCTGTGTGGGCGAATGATAGGTGCAGTCAAACTTATCACCTGTAACAGATGCATTCTGAAAGTTATTTACAAAGGTCTCAAAGCTTCCGTTTTGTTTTTCAGATCCCATCTCAGCAATCCATACATTTGCATGTCCCTGGGCCGTATATTCAAACGGACTGTCCATATCAAGTTCCTCATTCCATGTCTCCGGATATACTGCCTGATAAAACTCTTTTTTTACTGGCTGCCACGATGCGGGTTTTAATGACTTCAATGCAATATAAGCCTTATCTTTTCTCCCTAAAACCCAGCCATATTTCTCAATGACCTCATCAAATTCTTTTGTCGGAAAATAAGCATGCGTATACTGATAATCGATGTAATCGGCATCAATTCGATACATACACATTACCACATTTTTATTGATTACCGCTTTGGGAAGGAACAAATTACCGGCAAATTGATTGGGTCTGTAGAAATACTCCTCCGATCCCGGGGAATTCGTAAATACAACCGCTTTTCCCCCCAGCGACGCAGTCCATACATGCTGCTGGAAACCGCGGCGGCCTTTCCGGTAATCCTGTACACAGCCCAGCATATAGTCATCGGTTCTGTACGTATAGATATCCGCCTGTGTCATTGCTGTCTGGTCCGGCGTCTCCGTAACCGGAAGCCCCAGTTTATCCATCAGCTCATATCTTTCCTTATATGCATTTAATCGATTATACATCCAATTGTAAGTTGGAAATACTTTTAACGAATTTTGAATAACTTCCCGGTCCGAATACGTCTGCATCCCCCAGAAAAACATGATATTTTCAAAATTCTTCGGATCAATTCCATATGTCTTTGCATCCTTAAAATCAATACTGACACGCTGCCTGTTAATCCATTCACCCGGCTGCCACGCCGCTTCCGCAATCGCCTTTGGGCATGTATAATCGTAAGCTGCCATCAGAACCCCACAGGTTGAGAGATCATCAAAGGAATATTCCGTATCCCACAATAATCCCATGACAGGCAATACTGCTTCTTTCTGCGGATTCGTAATAGCATTTGTGTATGCACGTCCATGTGTTCCTCCCAAATGCCCGCGAAAAGAATTTGCTGCCAGATCAAAGAGCAGCATATCAATTAACATTTTGCTCTTTATGCGGATGTCCTGATCATCCGCATAATAGGCCAGTCCCAGCAGAGCCAGCATATCTTCTGCATAATAGCCCTGGCTCAGCCATTCCGAAAAACCGAATCGGATACGCCATGACAGCCATTGTCTGATTTGTCCGGCTGCGTGCTCCTGATGCCATTGTCCCGTCTGTCCGTTGTTAAGAAATATACGGTCCGGGAAAATTTTACCGGTCAGATACTCCGCACTGTGGAAAAGAATCTGATGATTTTCTGTGAAATAGCATCCAGTCGTTTCTCCCGGTTCATCCAGCCAGTACCGGAATCCTAAAAGAGTGGATTCTATTCTGGCACAATAGTCCGGATCCATATAACTCTTGTCCCGGTGCTCCATTAATATTCTGATATATGCCGGAATAATAAAATCCGCACAATCCCGCCTGCTTGCGACATGATCCAATCCCAAATCCATATTTTGATAATCTATCGCCTCAGTCGTTTCTCCACAGTTTTGCAGCTCCATTTTGGCAAGTTCTAAATAAACTCCATGAAAGGATCGAAAACCGTAACGTGTATCACCGGCCTTTCCCTTTGAAGCTTCTACCATTTTTTTTAAATATAAAATCCGGTCCATCACACTGCCCCCTCTGTTAAGACTGGCTGTCACCATATATTTTATTAAAATGTTCCGTTCTTTCTTCCACAATCTTTTCTATTCCTGCATTTTCACATTCTTTCATGAATGTATCATACATTCCATCAAATTCTTCCGGTGCACACGTAATACATTTTACCAGCCATTCAGAACACACCAGATCTAAATCTGTTTTTCTCTCAGATGCTGACGGTGCGGAATAAGAATCTGGTACCAGCAGTTCGCCCACTAAAGAGTTCTTATAATTATTCAATACGTAATTTTCGTACCCTACATTATTAGAAGCCGTCATCTCATGGAATTCGTCCGCTGTGCTCGCATAGGCACTGTTCCCAAGAATAAACAGATCATTGCCAAGCCAGTCCTTATCCTTGGCATTATATTCACTGTCAATGACTTTCGGCAGACCATTGGAATCCAGCGTATAATGCTCATCTTCAAATCCATTGATAAGCACATATCCGCCCTGCTTCGTACACAGCCAGTCTAAATATGTCATACATGCCTCTACCGTTTCCGCATCTGCGGTCTTCGGACAAAAAGCTATCATACCGCCTGGCGAGTAAGTGGCTGAGTACTGTTTGCCATTATTTACGTTCTTTAATGATGGAATGGATACAAATTCAGCATCCTTATTATTTTCTTTCAAAGACTTAAGGAGATTACTGGTAACCCGCACATTAAAGCTGATGTCATATTCGCAGAAACCTAACGCCCCATTCACAATATCACTGGTAAGAGAATCCCTTGTCTCTGTATAATACTCTTTATCCATCAGCCCTGCATTATAACATTTGTTAATAAAACGGAAATAATCCCTGATGCCCTCATCGTAATAATATTCAATTCCAGTTGCAATATGGCGTTCCTTCTCATTATCACCCAGTTTTGTAAAGGCCGCGGCCATGGTATTGCGATAGCAGACTGAGTTTGAAGGATTAAACAGTGTCCAGAATGAAGCACCTACCACATCCTTTCTCTGGTCCGGATTATCATTTACAAATCTGGTTAAAACCTCAAACAGCTCATCCGGAGTTTCCGGTACCTCTAACCCCAGTTTATCCAGCCAGTCCTGTCTTATAAAAAGATTGCTGGCCGCCAGAGTCGGCCTCTTCGCCACAATTCCATATAAATGGTTATCAGCGGTTTTTCCTACATCAATTACATCCTGTCCTAAATATGCTTTTAAGTTTTTGGCCTGATCCTCTCCCTCAACAAATTCCGTCAAATCCCAGATACCGCCCTGATTCCAGTAATCTTCCGCATAAGCATAGGTATAAGTTGTAACAATATCAGGAGCGGTTCCGGATGACATCATGGTCTGCATCTTAGTAACCTCATCTGCCCTGGGCACAGCTACAAATTCTACATTGATGCCAACCTTATTCATCTCTTCATTCACATATTTAACCCATCTGTTATCCGTCAATGTACTGCCTTCCGGAGCATTGCTTCGGTCGAAAAGTTCAACCTTTATCGTAACATTGTCAAACATTTTTTCGCCGTATGTTGTTACATAGTTTGCATCCTTTGCCGCTGCTACTTTTGTCTCACTTTCCTGTTTTCCTCCGCATCCGGCCAGTGAACCAGCCGTTATCACAGCTGCAAGCATCACGGACACCCCTCTTTTAGTTGAAAAACTTCCCTTTTTCATTCCCTCTTCTCCTTTCTTTCCAACACCCTTTTTCGGGTGCACTCATCCCTTTACAGCTCCCAGCATAACTCCCTTAACAAAGTACTTCTGAAGCCATGGATATACTACCAGAATCGGAATCGTGGATACTGCCACACATGCCATTTTAAGAGACTGTGACATCACCTGGACATCCGCTTCACTGGCCGCTCCCGAATTCAGCTCATCCGCAAACAGCAGACTCCGCAGCCTCAGCTGAAGTGTATACTTATCCGGATCCTGAATATAAAGCAGTGCATCAAAATAATTATTCCAATACTGCACTGCGTAAAATAATGCAATCGTGGCGATAATCGGTACCGAAAGCGGGATTACAATCTTAAAAAATACCGCGATATCCGATGCACCATCGATTCTGGCCGCCTCTTCCAGACTCTCCGGCAGCTGCTTAAAAAAGGTTCGCATTACGATAAAATTAAATACGCTCATTGCCTGTGGTATGTACAGAGAAGTGAGCGAGTCATACATCCCAAGCTGCTTCACCACAAGGAAAGTCGGTATAATCCCGCCATTAAAATACATGGTAAAAATGATCAGCCCCAACAAAATCTTTTTACCCGGCAGCGTATCCCTTGACAAAGCATATGCCGCAAAGGTTGTCAGTAAAAGACCTGCAAAAGTACCCATAAAAGTAACAAAAACAGTGGTACTCATGGCTTTCCACATCTGCTGCTTGCCAATAATCTGCTGATAAGCGCTGATTGTAAAATCAATGGGATAAAATGTAACCTTTCCCGACAGAACTGCATTATATCCACTGAATGAATATGCCAGGACATTTAAAAAAGGATATACACAGGCAAATACAAGCAGTGTCAGTACTAAATATAAAAAGAACTTTCCTACTGTAAATTTACGCTTTTGTGCCGTTTTTTCCTCCATGTTATATAATCCCCTCCTCCCCAATCAGCTTTGCGAATTTATCTGCAAGAAACAGAATCAGAATATTAACAACCGATTGGAAGAGACCAATCGCTGTCGAATCACTGTATTTTGCATTCTGGATACCCAGCCTGTATACATAGGTACTGATAACCTCCGATACTCCCATTACTTTATCATTTCCCAGCAATAGAGGTGCATCCAGTCCTATTGTCATCATTTTAGAAACCTGTAAAATAAGCATTGTCACAATCACGGATTTTATTGCAGGCAGCGTCACATAGATCATTCGCTGAAACTTGGTGGCACCATCCAAATAGGCTGCTTCATACATCGATTCATCGACATTGGTAAGCGCCGCCAGATAAATAATAGTTCCCCAGCCCACCTCTTTCCACAGATTCAGCATTACGTATACAAAAATCCACCAGCCATTGCTGCTTAAAAATGGTATTGCCTGACCTCCTGCATTAACAATCAGATTATTAATGGTTCCATTTCTCTGTGAAAATAAGTTAGTGGCAATTCCTGCAACGACTACCCAGGAAATGAAATGAGGCAGATACAGCAATGACTGAGAAATCTTTTTAAACCGTATGCTTAAAACCTCGTTCAGCATTAACGACACGATAATAGTAATGGGGAATGTCACACACAGGGTTGTCAGATTCAAGAGGAGTGTATTTCTGACCGCACTCCAGAAATTCGCATTTTTAAATATTCTTCTGAAGACTTCTAAACCAGCCCACTCACTCCCATTTATTCCTTTAAATACGTTATAATCCTTAAAGGCAATCACCACGCCATACATCGGCCAGTATTTGAAAATTACGTAATACAGAATGGCAGGAGCTAATAAAACATACAGCCACTTATGAGTCCAAACTCTGCGCCCTAAATTCTTAGTATAGAGCAGCCCGTTTCCCTTTATCATTTTCATTTGGTTCCCTCGCAATCTCTGTGATACAACCTTACTGATTAACCAGACAGTACTCTGCACACATAATCAGAAACGCGCCCATACCATGTAAATCGTTTACCACCACAGGTCTGTCGCAGTAATGTCTGTAATCTCCAACGCCGGTCCCGATACAGACATTGCCGATAAGAATATCATCCCCAGCCCACTCCAGTGAATGAATTACCGCCTCATACCCTTTTTTTGCATACTGGAAGTATTTTTTATCTAATATCCCTTTGCGAATTGCCTTACACAGGGCGGCAGTAAACAGGCAGGAACAGGAAGTTTCCAACCAGTTTCCCTCTGTGTCCCCTTTATCCAGCACCTGATACCAGCGTCCTTCCGATGACTGAACTTTGCATACTGCATCCAATAGGGAGCAAAGACTCTGGCATATTGTCCCATATTTCGGGTGATCCCTGCTGATAAAATCCAGATCATCCAGAATGGCAACCGGAACCCATCCGACTGATCTCCCCCAAAACTCTGGCGAGCATCCGGTCTCCTTATCTGCCCAAACCTCACTTCTGCTTTCGTCCCAGGCATGATACAGAAGACCGGTCCTGGAATCCCGGGTTTTTGAAATCATAAGCAGAATCTGTTTGATCACCAGTTCCGTGTATTCCGGTTTATGATAGCGATACCCATATTCTGCGCAGATCGGACCTCCCATGTACAGACCATCCAGCCACATCTGATGAGGCAGCGTGCGCATATGCCAGAATCCGCCCTCCTCTGTCTTTGGAAAATCATAGATTTTAGGAACGATCCGGTCCAGCGCTGTCTTATACCTTGGGTCGCCCGTTCTGTCCATCAAAGGATAAAGCAGAATTCCCGACTGCATATCATCCAGCTGTCCGTCATCGTAATTCTTAATATTGCCCTCTTCATCAATCTGACTGTCCACCCATCCCTTTATATAATCAAAATAATCTTCATTCTTTGTCAGGCTGTAAATCTTATACATACCGGACAGAAACACTCCCTGATGGTAATGAAATCTGTCTACAGGCGGTAATTTTGCCGCTTCGTACTTTCTCATGATAGTATTGCAGGCCTTTTCCCCATACCACAATGCATTTTTTTCACTTTCACCCATATATCATTTCTCCTTTTCTTTCTCTCCCCTTACTTAATCAGCACCCTCCAGTACACTGTTCGCATCAAAAGATCCCAGCCAGATGTTTTCCATGATTTGATCAAGCAGATCGCTGCCCTCACCCTCAATTTTTTTGATATTCACGGTACGATCTGACGTCAGAATGTCTGAAAATGTTTCACATGCCTCCAAGGCATCGATATCCGGATAAGAGGAAACCCACTGCCTGAACATCCCTTCATCCGTATATACCTTTTCGTACTGCGGCAAAAAGCCCAAACTGATCTACTTCTGTTCCGAAACTTTCAGTGCATTCAAATAGTCAGAAAAATATGTGGTAAAATCCACTGCATCTCCTTTGTGCTCAGACTGTTCAGATACGCACACATACTCAGACCACTTAATGTCAGAGGCCGTCTTAAAATACGGCAGGGGTGCTACCCCCACATCAAACCCTCTGTTGGCGTAATCCGCAAAAGCTCCGGAAGTACCAATAAAAAGTGCAAGACGGCCGCTCATCAGCATGGCGGCGGCATCTGTATAAGTGGAGTTTGCAACCACATGGTCAGGTGCACAATGATGACTTAAGGATAAATCTGCAATTGACTGAATGACATGAATCTTTTCATCGCTGAAGTGGAGTTTTCCATACCCCCCGGATAATGGTTCAGAATCTCCTGCCGACACGGCCAGAGCCGTGATTGCCTCCCACGATGTCGGCATACGGGTACCATAGGTTTTTACGCGTTTTTCATTAAATCCATCCTGAAATGCGTTTTTACCGCTCATATCAACAGTCAGGCGTTTTGCATTTTCAACGTATTCATCCCATGTCCATACTTCGCCATTTACAGAAGGTGGCGTAATCCCTTCTGCTTTTAAAAGTTCCTTATTATAATAAAGACACATTGTTACATAATTCAATCTTGCTCCATATATCCCTTCCCCAAATTCGTGAAGCACTCCCTTTTTGCCCCATTGATATACATTTGACTCCGGAAGCAGGAATACATCCGGCATTTTTCCCTCTGCATTCAATATGCTGATTTTGCTTAAGTAATCTGGCTTCAATACAAAATTTGCTTCAATTTTTATGCCTTTATTTTCTTTCTCATATTGCCGGATCATTGCCTCTGTGAAGGCCTTTTCACTTCCTGATGCCCAGCTGTAAAAAGTGAGAATTGTATCCGGTTCCATTGATAACGCCGGATCGGAGGTGCTCTGTATTCTTTTACAGCCCCCCAGTATTGATATAAAAAGCAGTATCAAAAAAGTAATGACAGGTAACCATTTTTGTTTCAATTTTTCTCCTTACCGGTAAGGTAATCAATCTTGATTACGTTTATTATATTGGATTATACAGATGAATCATAGAAAGATTTTGATTTAGAATTAGCAAGATTTTGACATCTTCCGAAACTCCTTTGGTGTGATTCCCTTTACCTTTTTAAATATTTTTGTAAAATAATTGGCATCATAATATCCTACCTGATCTGCAATTTCCGATATACTACGCTCTGATCCCTTCAACAGATCTGTGGCGACATTTATTCTATAGTCTTCAAGATATGACATAATAGAGACTCCCGTCGTCTGACTGAATTTTCTGGAGAGATAAGCGGGAGACAGAAAAAATTCATTTGCTAATACATTCAAATTAATATCCTCTTTGTAATGATTTTTTATATATCTGATCACATTATCAACAATTTCACTGCGGCCAGTCAGTTCTCTGACCTTTGTCACCAAGGCTTCCGCACTGGCATTTACTGACTTTAAAAGATCCTCAGATCTGTTAAAATCAGCGAGGGCCATGGGTGAGAAGCTTCTGCTGATATCATCCGGCAAATTAAGACCGTAGCTCGTATAAATACTGGCTATGACGGCATTAAAAACATGAAAAAATTCAGTATAATAAATAAAATTTTCATTGTCAGCTTCCAGTTCACCCACGATCTTACGAATCAACACCTGATACTGATTTTCTCTGGTATTTTTAAGCGCGGCTTCCAGCTCATGGAGATCCCAGACTGTTTTATGTTTTTCAGGAATGGTATCAGCCTTTATAAGAAATGGTGTGCCAGGATAAAACCGGCGATCCAGATTTTGCTCCAGGCACTGAAGAATCTGATCAAGCGACTCTCTTCCGCTATACAAAACTGCATATCTGGCTATGTCCATCAAAGCGTCTGATTTATGGCTGGCAAAAACAGGCGTGCCTGGCCTGTCACTGTAAAGCAGAAGAATCTGGTTCGTAGAGTGAAAGCAGATATATTTCCAATCGCTGTCCGGATAAATCTTTTCCAGTTTCCAGACATTCGCCTGGCTGAGCATATCTTTCTGATACAAGAGCAGAAATGTTCCGCTGACTTCTTTATGCTTCATAACTTTATAAAAATCACGCCAGAAGATCATCCTCCCTTTTGTCATCTTCTTGCTTTCCTCTATCTCCTCTTCCTCCAGCTGACTGCAGATTTTTTCCAGAACCCTGATAAACTGCTCACTTTCAAATGGTTTTCTGATATAATCCACCACACCAACCTGTATGGCCTTTTGCATATATTCAAAATCATCATATCCACTGATCACGATAAATTTTGTCTTAACATTCCGATATTCTTTCTTTATCTTCTCAATCATGCCCAATCCATCCTGCATGGGCATTTTTATATCCACAAGGAAAATATCCGGCTTTTCTTTGTTAAACAGCTCCCATCCCTTTTCACCGTTTTCAGCTGTCCCCACCACCAAAAGCGGAAGCTTTGATTTCTCAATTCTCTGAGTAATACTTTTTCTTACATATAATTCATCATCTGCAATACATACTCTATACACCGGCATCCTCTCCTCTGTCTGGGTCTTTAATAACAATTTCTATTTTAACGCCAAATCCAATTCTCGATGAGATTTTGAATTCCAGATTCTCCCTGTACTCCAGATATAATCTCTGGAACACATTTTTAACGCCTATATGTTTTGACTCTGCAAGCCTGTTATCTGGATTTTCTTTAATTTTTTCAATATCACGGTTCAATTGACACAGCTGCTCCTCACTCATCCCATTTCCATTATCCATAACCTCCAGTATAAGCCCGCATCCCCTTCGTTTTGCCTGTATCGCAATACAGCACTCTCCCGCCTTATCCCGGAAACCGTGACGCGTGGAATTTTCCACCAGAGGCTGTAAGATTGCCTTAATTACTTTTTCCTCCAGAACCTCATCCTCAATATCATAAAAAGTCTCAAGATTCTCCACTTTATACTGCATGATTTCCAGGTACCGCTTTGTATACTCAATTTCTTCCCTCAGCTGTATCCATTTTTCCTGTCGTAAATTATATCTGTACAACTGTCCTAAATTTCCGCACAGAGAGATGGCTTCCTCTTCTTTTTCATCCAGAATTAATCCGCTGATCAGTTCCAGTGTATTAAATAAAAAGTGAGGATTGATCTGCCTCTCCAGCATCTTAATCTCCGTTTCCTTTTGAATAAGGCTTATATTCTGATTTGTCTTGATCAGATCATAGATAGATACCGACATTTCATTAAATCCCGTAATCAGCTCACCGATTTCGTCCTGATACGGATTGTCCAATGTGATCCCTATATGATTGGCCTGAATCTCTGACATGGCCTCTTTGCATTTTAAAATCGGCCTCGTTAAATATCGTGAAATCATAAACGCAATTACCGCCATTAACGCCGCTACTACAATCATGATTAAGGCAGCAAAGGACCAGATACCGGTATTATCCGCGTGAACAGAACTCCATGCTCTGCCAGCCTGAATAACCATATTTTTATGATTGATACGAAGGTTTTTCTGCTGTTCATAGCTGTAATTCGACGACTTTGCATGATCTCGTTCTTCATTTCCCTCTGATCCCCCAAGAAAGAGATTATGCTGTGGAAAAGATAATGTAACACTCTCACCTTCAATGTAATTTTCCTGAATAAGAGCCTCAATATTTTTCAATGGTATTCTGACCAGAAAATATGCAGCCAGCTCTAAGGTTTCATAATTTTTAACCTGATAAACCATGGTAATAGAATCCCGGTACCCGGAATAGTAGCACAGCTGCTCGTCTCCTATCAGCATATACTTTTCATTTTCCATCAGTTCACCGTACCAGAACTGATGTTCCACATGGAAATTATAGTCAAAATAAGTCATCTCATTACCGGCAATCTGGGTACCGTTCACTGTTTCCAGTGCAAACTGAATATTATTATACAGAAAGGAGCTTCTGCCCATATTCTTTTTCAGTGTGTTAATGCACTCCTGACGCCGGCGGTCATCCGACTCAAAAAAGAAGATCTGCTGCATCCAGTTACTATAGCTGAGATTGTAAGCAATCTCATCGATCTGCTCAAAATAGTTTACCAGAACATCATTTTTTTCCTGAAGTGTCTGATTAACAGAATCCATAACCACCTGCCTCTGCAGGTTACTGTATATCATCAGGGAGACAGCACCGCTGATTAAAAATGTGACGCAATAGATTGCCACCAGTATCGTCAATGTCTTTTTCCAAATACCAAATTTCATAAACCATTTCATACTCTACCCCTATCATCTGCAGGACCTTACACCGCCTTTCTGTTATTATAGCGCCTACTTTATTTTTTGTCATTTGATTATGAAAGAGAATCTTTAAAAGCCCCTGCCGGGAAAAACTTATCTCCCGGCAGGGGCTTTTTTGTCCCGCCAAACACAAAGGACCGTCCCGCGAATCGGGTACGGCCCTTTGCCACCTATTTAAACTTATTTACCGTAGTAAGCTTTTAAATACATTTCCTTGAGCTCGCTCATCAGCGGGTATCTCGGGTTAGCCCCTGTACACTGATCGTCAAATGCCTGCTCTACCATCGAGTCAAGTGTATCCAGGAAGTATTTCTCATCTACACCATACTCTTTGATCGTCTTCTTGATTCCAACTGCAGCTTTTAATTCTTCAATCTTATCGATGAATTTCTTTAATACTTCCGCATCTGTCTTGCCCTGGATTCCGCAGAAACGTCCGCATTCCGCATATCTGGCAAGTGTATGAGGATATTCATACTGCGGGAAAGTACCCATCTTGGTCGGTACTTCTGAAGCGTTGAATTCCATAACCAGCGTAATTAACAGCGCATTTGCAACGCCGTGCGGCAGGTGATGGAACGCACCCAGCTTATGCGCCATGGAGTGGCATACACCCAGGAATGCATTATTAAATGCCATACCGGCCATACAGGAAGCGTCAGCCATCTTGCATCTTGCCTCAACATTAGATCCATCATTATAAGCTGTCGGCAGATATTCCAGAACGTTCTTCATTGCCTTTAAAGCGAGACCGTCTGTATAATCAGAAGCCATAACAGATGCATAAGCTTCCAGAGCATGAGTCAGAACATCAACACCGGAGGCACTCGTTAAGCCCTTCGGCTGGCTCATCATGTTGTCTGCATCTACAATTGCCATCTTAGGCATTAACTCGTAGTCAGCCAGCGGATACTTAACGCCCGTATCCTGATCTGTAATAACTGCGAAGGAGGTAACCTCGGAACCTGTACCGGAAGAGGTCGGGATCGCTACGAAATACGCTTTTTCACCCATCTTCGGGAAGGTGTATACTCTCTTACGGATATCCATGAAACGCATGGCCATATCCTGGAAATCTACTTCCGGATGCTCATACATTACCCACATGATCTTACCTGCATCCATTGCAGATCCGCCGCCCAGTGCGATGATCGTATCCGGCTGGAATGCTCTCATGGCTTTGGCTCCGGCCTGTGCGTTGGCAAGCGTCGGGTCCGGCTGAACATCGGAGAATACCGTGTAAACGATGCCCATCTCATCTAATTTATCTGTAATCGGTTTTGTATATCCGTTCATGTAAAGGAAGGAGTCTGTTACAACAAATGCCCTCTTCTTGCCATATACATCCTTTAACTCGCTCAGTGCAACAGGCATACAGCCTTTTTTGAAGTAAACCTTTTCAGGATTTCTGAACCACAGCATGTTCTCTCTCCTCTCGGCAACGGTCTTGATATTTAACAGATGTTTTACACCTACATTTTCAGATACGGAGTTTCCGCCCCAGGAACCACAGCCTAATGTTAAGGATGGTGTCATCTTGAAGTTGTAGATATCACCGATACCGCCATGGGAAGAAGGAGTGTTGATTAAGATACGGCATGTCTTCATGGCTTCGGCATGCTTCATGATCTTCTCATGTTCATTTACATTCACATACAGGGAAGCCGTATGGCCATATCCGCCGTCTGCAACCAGCTGAGCAGCCTTTGCAAGCGCCTCATCAAAATCCTTAGCCTTATACATGGCAAGAACCGGAGACAGCTTCTCATGTGCAAATTCTTCTTCTATATTAACAGATTCAACCTCACCGATTAAAATCTTGGTATCTTCCGGTACATCGACACCTGCAAGCTTTGCAATGGTGTGCGCTTTCTGTCCTACGATCTTGGCATTTAAAGCGCCGTTGATGATGATGGTCTTACGAACCTTCTCAATCTCATCGTCTTTTAAGAAATAGCAGCCTCTTGCTGCAAATTCATTTCTCGCCTCATCATATACACTTTCCAGGACCGTCACAGACTGCTCGGATGCACAGATCATACCGTTATCAAATGTCTTAGAATGGATAATGGAGTTAACTGCAAGCTTAATATTGGCTGTATCGTCGATGATAACCGGTGTATTACCTGCGCCTACGCCCAGGGCCGGCTTTCCTGAAGAGTAAGCTGCCTTCACCATTCCAGGGCCGCCTGTGGCCAGAATAATGTCTGCGCTTCTCATAACTTCGTTTGTTAATTCCAGTGAAGGAACGTCGATCCAGCTGATGATTCCTTCCGGAGCACCGGCCTTAACAGCAGCCTCTAAAACTACCTTTGCTGCTGCAATGGTACAGTTCTTCGCACGCGGATGTGGGGAAATGATGATCGCGTTTCTTGTCTTTAAAGAGATCAGTGTCTTGAAAATCGCGGTTGATGTCGGATTTGTTGTAGGAATAACAGCTGCTACGATACCGATCGGCTCTGCCAGCTTCTTAATTCCATATGCCTTATCCTCTTCAATAATACCGCAGGTCTTTGTTTCTTTATAGGCATTGTAGATGTACTCAGCTGCGTAGTTGTTTTTGATAACCTTATCTTCCACAACACCCATGCCGGTTTCTTCCACTGCCATCTTGGCGAGAGGGAGTCTCATCTTATTGGCTGCACTTGCTGCTTCATAGAAGATCTTGTCCACCTGTTCCTGTGTGAAGGTTGCAAATTCTCTCTGAGCTTCTCTCATTGCATCCATCTTTGCAATCAAAGCGTCTACATTGTCAATGATTTCCGGAACTTTTACCTGTTCTTCTTTCTTTGCCATCCTGACTTACCTCCAGTTTTTTAATAAGTTTAATAGGTTTTTTTATGTTCGATATTTTTTTAACGAACTTTGTAGTATCATTATATGATTTCGTTAAATAATTGTCAATATTATATTTGACAAAAAAATAACAATATCACCTCCTTTTTTATTCAAATCTAATAAATACTTTTATACTGATATAATTTCCAGTTTGAACCAGCTGAATTACCAGTGATTTGCCCCCTTTCTCAACACAGCCAGCTCTGCAATGGCCTTGGTATACTGGTCCTTATTAAATGTCAGCTTTCCCTTCACGATCCCGATCATGCCTGTATCCTTTAGCTTCTTCACCGTACGGTTCAAGGTCTTAATGTTGATTCCCAGCTCCTCCTCCAGCTGATTCCTGGTAAATGGAACGGTAATGCTCGTTTTATTGCCTGTCATATGTTTGTCCGCATACTGCACCAGATACTCCAGGAGAAGAAAGTTCGGCGGATAAAACAGTGTCGCCCCATTCTTTGAGGAAGAACGGTACAGCTTAAATGCCACCTTGCTGGCAATTAAGTACAGAAGGTCAATATCTTCCTTAATCCACCTTTCAAAGTCTTTTCTCGGCATCTGAAGAAGGACACATTCTGTAATCGTCTCCAGAGTAACGGAGGTCCTCTCCTGCCCCGCCAGGATGGTTACCTCACCGACAAAATCAATGGCTTCGTTCTTCTCGATCATATACACGTTTCCGTTCTCGAATTCATTGATGGCCCGGTGATCACCACAGCAGACAAATGCAAAATAATCCAGTTCATAATTTTTCTGGTGAATGATCTGTCCCGGTGGTATTACCTTTATGACGCAGCGGTTTTTGATATCCGGCGGCATATTCTTTATATAGTCTGTAAGCTTTGGCGCTCGTTTCAGCAATTCCTCCCAATTCATGTTCCGGCTCCTTTTCCGATGTTTTCCTTTTTCTATTATACAGCGTTAAAAAACAAATGTAAAATATGGAATAAAATAATTTTCAGAATTGCTTGACAATTCTCCATCCATGTGATAGGATAAGAGAGTATTTTAATGAGATTTTGATTCACATATTTTTGTAAGTCATTATTTTCTGATGATGATTTACAAAAATATGTGATTTTTAGTTTCAGAACAAATATAATAATTTTAATTCAGGAGGTACCTCAATGAATAAGGGTACAGTAAAATGGTTTAACAGCTCAAAGGGATATGGCTTCATCACAAACGACGAGACAGGAGAAGAAGTATTTGTTCACTTTTCCGGAATTATGACTGATGGTTATAAGTCTCTGGAAGACGGCCAGAAAGTTACTTTCGATACCACTCAGGGCAACCGTGGAATCCAGGCTGTTAACGTATACGCAGCTTAATCAGCTTCAACGCTTGAACTGATAAAGAAAGGTCTGATCAGATGTCAGGAACTCCCTGCTGTCTGCTCAGACCTTTTTTACTGCCTTTTTCTTTCATTTTCCTCTGCCGTTTTAGTATTATCTTATAATATTCGAAACATTTTTCCCTGTTTTTGTGCAAAATATCTCATTTGTCCTTTTTTATCTGCTTCTCTTCCGCTAGAATGGAGCTAACAAACATATCCGAAGCGAATGTTACCATTTTACAAAAAGGAGCGTAAGTGTATGAAAAAAGAAACCTTCCAGTATTCCTCCCTAAAGGAGCGGATCAAGACAGAGTACCGCGTGTACATCTTAGCCTTCATCTTTATCCTGATTGCAGACAGCATCGGGCAGATTAAGATTCCTCTCGGCCCCGGCATGCTGATCCTGTTCCCCATCTTCTATTCCCTCTTTATGGGGATTTTATCAGGACCTCAGATCTTAAAGATTATGAAAGAGAAGGAAGTAACCGCAGCGTCAAAGCTGGTAATAGTCGCCATATGTCCTTTTATCGCAAAGCTCGGCATTAATGCAGGCGCCAGCCTCTCAACAGTGATTCAGGCCGGCCCGGCCCTCTTATTACAGGAAATCGGCAACCTGGGTACAATCTTCCTTGCCCTGCCATTTGCACTTCTCCTCGGTTTAAAGCGCGAGGCGATCGGTGCAACGCATTCCATCAACCGTGAAACCAATCTGGCTTTGATCACAGATATGTACGGACCTGATTCAGCGGAAGCCCGCGGCAGCTTATCCATTTACATAGTCGGCGGCATGATTGGTACCATCTATTTCGGATTTATGGCTACCATGGTAGCTGCTTTAAATATTTTCCATCCCTATGCACTGGGAATGGCATCCGGCGTCGGCGCCGGCATTATGATGGCGTCAGCCACAGCCAGCCTGACAGAGATTTACCCGGCTATGGCCGATAAGATATCGGCTCTTGCCAGTACCAGCGAGACACTTTCAGGAATCACCGGCATCTACGTTGCCATCTTTATAGGAATTCCGCTCTGCAACAAACTGTATGCGTTTCTGGAACCCAAAATTGCACGCCTGCGTGGAGAGAAATAAGGAGGACTGACGATTATGAGATATAAAGAATGGGGTTTTTTACTGATTATTGCCTGCCTTGGCATTATGACTGCAAACTTTGTTGGATTTAAGGTAGCGTTTCTCGATTCTCTGCCTGGTGTATGCGTGCTCCTTGTCATCTCCTGCATTGGAGTCGTATTGAGCAAGATTATTCCGTTAAAGCTTCCGATTGTAGCCTACTGCTCCATCGTGGGACTCTTAGCGGCCTGTCCGATCTCACCTGTTTCTTCTTTTGTCATTGAGTCTGCCAACAAGATTAATTTTACGGCTCCTCTGACTATGGTAGGCGCATTTGCCGGTATTTCCATCGGAAACGAAATTAAAGCATTTGCAAAACAGGGCTGGAAAATGATTATTATCGCGCTTCTGGTTATGACAGGCACCTTCTTCGGCTCGGCTCTGGTTGCCAATATCATCCTGTCTCTGACCCACGCAATCTAACTTGCCCTGACACAATTGATTTATGGAGATTATTATATGAAAGAACCTGTTTATGATATATTGATTAAGAACACCCGCATCCTCACTGAGGACATGAAGATCCGTACCGGTGTGGATGTGGCTGTGAAGGACGGTATCATTGCCTCTATCTGCGATTCCGGCTCTCACGTTCCTGCGGAGGCGGACCAGACTGTCGACGGAAGCCGTCTTCTCTGGATGCCCGGCCTGACAGACGGTCATATGCATACCTGCCAGCAGCTGCTCCGGGGGAAGATACTGGATGCACTGCCTATGATATGGACCCGGATTATGCTCCCGTTTGAGAGTACTCTGACTCCGGAGGCAGTATCCTTAAGCGCCGCTCTCTGTTCCCTGGAAATGATACGCGGCGGTACTACTGCCTTTCTTGATGCAGGCGGTATTCATATGGATCAAGCGGCCGAGGTCTATATAAAATCCGGTCTGCGCGGCGCGCTTACCCTGTCTACCATGGATGATACGAAGGTTCCTGACTCCATGAGGGCTGATGCGGCTGAATCGATTTCCCGTTTAAATGAGTATTACGATACCTGGAACGGATCCGGCGACGGAAGGCTGAGTGTCTGCTATTCACTCCGCTCCCTGATCTCCTGTTCCGAGGAACTGATTCGCGGTGTATTTGAGGCTGCTGACGAGCGCAGTGCCATGGTGGAAGCCCATATGAATGAATATCCGAATGAAATCAACTACCACCTGGAGCGATATCAGATACGCCCTGTAGAGTATTTAGACAGCCTTGGAGTGCTCTCTGAACGTTTTGTCAGTGCACACAGCATTCTGTTGTCGGAGCATGAGATTGAGCTTATGGCAGCGCATGGAGTAAAGGCCGTCCATTGCCCATTCAGTAACTGCGGCAAAGGAGTTCCCAATACCCCAAGGCTTTTGGAAAGCGGAATATCCGTCGCCTTTGGTACAGATGGAACCGCTCATGGCGGCATGAGCCTGTTCCAGGAAATGAAGATTTTCCGTTCGATTATGAATATCCGGTACGGTGTTACGGATTCAAATCCTGTAATTATGCCCGCTGAGACGATTCTCTCCATGGCACTGAAAGGCGGGAGCAGCGTTTTAGGTTTACATAATAGAGCGGGTGTATTAAAAGAAGGCTGCTGTGCGGATTTCATCGCAATCGACTTAGACCAGCCCCATCTCTACCCTACCAATAATCTGGTGCACACCCTGGTAGAGAGTGTTTCTTCTCAGGATGTAATTCATTCTGTTGCTGCTGGGAAATTTCTGATGAAGAACAGGGAGATTCTCACGCTGGATGAAGAAAAAATACGCTTTGAGGCGCATTCCTGGCTTACGAAAAACCATCTTATGGAGGACGAATTATGTTACCGGTAATAGCAGTCATGAACCTGATTGTCGGCACCCTGGTAGGAGTCTCCGGCATCGCCGGATTCCTGCTTCCCATTGTATTTACGGGCTATTTAGGCATGGATTTAAGCCTCTCTTTGGCCTTAAGCTTTATTTCCTTCCTCACCTCGGGAATCATTGGTTCCTACCGCTATCAGAAGCAGGGACAGATGGATATAAAATTCGGGGTTCTGGTAGGAGCAGGAAGTATAGCGGGAGCGGTACTTGGTGTTAAGCTTAACTTTATGATTCCACTGACTACTGCCAAGATGTTTCTCTATCTGGTCGTACTGGCTTCCGGTCTTTCTATTTTACTTAAGAAAGAAAAACCAGAGACTAAGTCAGAGACACCACAGGAAGCCCAGCCAGCCTCTCCGGTTTATACCGGGTTACTTGCCAACAAGCCATTCGTACTGTTGTTCGGTTTTATTACAGGCGCTATCTGCTCTCTTTCCGGTGCAGGCGGCCCGATTCTTGTTATGCCAATCCTGGTTACGCTTGGCATGCCGGTCCGGACAGCCGTTGGTGTCAGCCTGTTTGACTCTATTTTTATTGCACTTCCGGCCTGTGTTGGATACCTCTCCAATTGTCCCAGAGAAGGACTTTTGGTTCTCTGTCTGGTCAGCTTTATATGCCAGGCGATCGGCGTCTTCTTCGGCGCCGGACAGGCAGGACGCATTAATGTAAAAATTCTAAAGAAGGGTGTGGCCGTCTTTTCAATTGCCATCGCCGTTTATATGATCATTGGATTGATTTAAAAACTTTGCATTCTGAATAATCTATGATATACTAGGGTCACTGAAAACAGTGACCCGTTTATTTTTGCATACAATTGCCGAATACACACGCCAGCATCTCCCTTCACAACTGCCGCCGGGGTAAAAAACCGCTGCTTGCGGCGCTGCAGATTTGATGTATGACTGCCTGCGGCAAAGTTTTTGATCTTTATACAGCATGCGTGTCACTGCTACAATCAAAGGAGATTCTTGCTTATGGGAATTATCATAGGAATTGATATTGGAGGAAGCACCACCAAAATTGTTGGTTTTGATAATAATAACCTGAAAATTCCAACATTCGTGAAAGCTAATAATCCTATCGCATCTCTCTTCGGTGCTTTTGGAAAATTTATTTACGACAATGCAATACAACTGGGTGATATTGAAAAGATCATGATTACAGGAGTAGGAAGCGCCAATGTAGAACAGCCGCTTTATGGAATTCCTACTTTTAAGGTAGATGAGTTTACATCCAACGGATTAGGCGGCCGCTACTTTACCGGCCTGAATGATCTAATTGTTGTCAGCATGGGGACCGGTACCTCTTTTGTCCAGGTAAACGGCGATAAAATCGTACATACCGGTGGTATCGGTATCGGCGGCGGCACGATTATTGGCCTGTCCAGCCTTCTCTTAAAAACCCAGGAGATCAGTAAAATTATGGAACTTGCAAGCGGCGGCGATTTAAGCCACGTTGATTTACAGATCTGTGATATATCAAAGGAAGCGCTGCCGGGACTTCCTCTTACAGCCACAGCCTCCAATTTTGGCAAGGTAAGAGGGCAGGTCAATGAAGAGGATATTGCCATCGGCCTCATTAACATGGTGCTTCAGGCAATTGGAAAATCCGCTATTCTCTCCTCTCTCAACAGTGAGATCAATAACTTCGTCATGATTGGGAATCTTGCGAAATTCCCTCAGTGTAAAGATATTTTCTGTTCTCTGGAAACTATGTTTGATGTTCATTTTATTATACCGGAACAGGCAGAGTATGGAACCGCAATTGGTGCTGCTCTGACAGAATCGCACCATGCGAATATGACTGAGATTCTCTAAATACAAAACCCCTTTTCATTTGTGAGGAATCATCTCCTCCCAAATGAAAAGGGGTTTTTATTTCACTACACGGTTTGTCCTTGTATTACAGAAATCAGCCAGGGTGACAAAGTCAGTGTATCTGGATTCAACTCTAATGGTATCCCAGTGCCTGCTCCAGAGCGTCTTTTTCTTCACTTCCTAACAACACATCTGTTTCTCCCCGTTCTACTTCCTTTATATAGACGTAGCAGCCTTCCCTGCTGTGTACAGAGTTCAAAACAAAACCTGTGTTGGTATAATCAAGAAGAGCCATTGCAAAGCTCAAATTTCCGCCCATACCTTTAAAAGCATTGTATTTCACGAGACCAAATTTTTGGAAAGCGCTTCTGTAATTCTTGTTTGTATTGCGGATCGAGTCTTTATTTGCACGGTCTTCCGCTTTCAGCGCCTCGATATCCCCCATCTGCTCCATGATGATCTCCTCAAGGGTTTCCGCGTCCTTACCTCTCATAAAATAATCGTATCTGCGGTAAAGCCGTCTCATCTGAATCAGGCAGATGATTACGATAATCAACAATATTAGTGTAAGTACAGCCAACCCCAGAATCATATAGCCCGGGTCGACCGGCCATAAATCCATCATACTGTTTTCCATTTCTTTCGTCCTCACTTCCGTTACTACTATCTTATGGATTCTATCAATTCTACTATTCTTTCCAATTCTGACTCAGAATAGTACTCAATTTCTACTCTTCCTTTATTTTTGTCTTTTCTGTTAATGCTTACTTTCGTTCCCATTGCAGATTTCATCCGTTCTTCCAGATCATGGAAAATCAAAGTAAGACTCTCATCTTCCACTTTCTTTTCTTTGGGATTTTTCTTTTTTGATAACGATTTAACAAGCTTTTCTGTCTCTCGTACACTCAGATTCTCAGCAATAATCTTGCCTGCCAGTTCATACTGAAGTTGTCCATCCTCTACCGACAGCAGTGCACGCGCATGTCCGCCGGTAATCTGGTTTTGAATCAGCAGGTCCTGTACCCGTTCATCCAGCTTCAGTAATCTCATACTGTTCGTAATGGTTACACGGTTTTTACCGACTCTGGCCGCAATCTCCTCCTGCTTTAGTTCGAATTCCTGAATTAAGCGCTGATAAGCTTTAGCCTCCTCAATCGGATTCAAATCTTCACGCTGGACATTTTCTATGAGGGCAATCTCCATGGTTTGTTGTTTCGTATACTCACGGATCACGACCGGAACTTCCTTCAGTCCCGCCAGCTTTGCCGCTCTCCAACGGCGTTCACCTGCGATTATTTCATAATAATCGCCTTTTTTCTGTACCAGAAGCGGCTGTAATACTCCATATACTTTCATGGATTCAGCCAGTTCCTCCATTGCCTCCTCGTTAAAGTCCTTTCTGGGCTGTTCCCGATTCGGCTCTATGGCTGTAACTTTTACCATTAACTCCTTGCCAATATCATTTTCTTCCTCTTTTTTTTCCGGTTCCTGAGCACTCTTACTCTTAGCCTGATGTTTTGCTTCCTGCTCTTCCGCCGCAGACTCCATCACTTCATCTCCGAATATTGCTCCAAGACCTTTTCCTAATCCTGTTCGTTTCGCCATAACTAAATATCTTCCCCTCTGCTAATCACTTCAGCTGCTAACAGCCTGTAACTTTCCGCGCCTGCCGATCTGGAATCATATAAGTTAATCGGCATTCCATGACTTGGCGCTTCTGCAAGTCTGACGTTCCTCGGTATAATTGTTTTGTAAATATTTTGATTCAAATTATTTTTTACACTCTCCACAACTTCCAATGACAAATTCGTCCTGGCATCATACATGGTAAATACAACTCCTTCCATCTCTAACGATGGATTCAGCTTCTTTTTTACCAGATTAACTGTTTTTAATACCTGATTTAAACCTTCCAATGCATAATATTCGCATTGAATGGGCACCAATACAGTATTGGCAGCCGTCAGGGCATTGATCGTTAATAAGTTTAATGATGGTGGACAGTCTATGATGATGAAATCATAGTTGTTCTGGATTTTAGAAAGATATGTCTTTAGAAGAGCTTCTTTATTTTCTATTTCTAACAGTTCTATTTCAGCTCCAGCCAGATCTACATTGGAAGGCAGTAGATCCAGGTTTTCCTGCATATTAGAAATAAGACATTCCTCAATATCACACTCTCCAACCAGCAAATCATAAACGGTTTTATCGATTTCGCCCTTTTCAATTCCAAGGCCGCTTGTGGCATTACCCTGGGGATCAAAATCTACAGTTAATACTTTTTGTCCTGATTCTGCCAGACATGCGGACAGATTAATTGCGGTCGTCGTCTTACCGACACCGCCTTTTTGGTTTGCAATAGCAATAATTCTACCCATTTTTATATTTCCTCTCCCTGTAGCAACCGGAAAATACGGTTCAAAATAGAGTATAGCACATTTCAATTCTTTTTCCTATGCTTTATAAGAAAAAAATAGAGAAATAGGATAAAAATGTTTCACGTGAAACATTTTTCTTAAGATTAAGAATTTTTTAATATGTTCCCCGTTGTAACTGGGATTCTATTATATTATAATAGGTATATATCTTGTACGGACTGGTGCATGGAATGGAGGAAATCATGAAAACAAAAAATAAATTACTTACACTGCTAACCCTGGCAGCCGGCGCTGCTGCTGCTACTGCAGTAATCAATAAATGTATTAAAGTATCTGCCACCTCCAAAAATATTCTGGCAGAATCTAAATCACTTTGTTATAAATGGCGCTTCGGAAATATCCATTATACAAAAACAGGATCAGGAAAACCTATTTTACTGGTTCATGATTTAACAGCATTTTCCAGCAGCTATGAATGGACGCAACTGGTTAATTATTTAAAAGATCAATATACCGTATATACAATTGATTTGTTAGGCTGCGGACGATCAGAGAAACCTGATTTGACTTATACGAATTTCCTATATGTACAATTACTGTCCGACTTTATCAAATCAGAAATCGGGCATCGAACAAATGTAATCACTTCCGGTGCCTCAGCTGCTCTCGTAATTATGGCCTGCAATCAGTCATCAGAGTTATTTGATCAGATCATGCTGATTAATCCTGACAGTATCGTTACATGCAGTCAGATACCGAATAAACATGCAAAAGTTTATAAGTTTATTCTCGACCTTCCAATTATCGGAACTTTATTATATCACATTGCATCCAGTAAACAGGCCATCACAGAGGAATTCACACGGGATTATTACTTTAATCCGTATTCAGTAAAATCTTCCTATGTAGATGCTTACTATGAAGCAGCACATTTGGGTGAGTCTCCGAAATCGCTGTATGCCAGTGTAAAGTGTAATTATACAAAATGTAATATAGTCAATGCACTGAAAAAAATAGATAACAGTATTTATATTGTTGGTGGAACTGCTATGGATTCTATCAAGCAGCTGATTGGAGAATATCATGAATATAATCCTGCGATTGAAAGTTCGTTGATCAGTGAATCCAAGTATCTGCCACAATTGGAAAATCCTATGGAGTTATACAAAACCATCCAAATGTTTTTTGTATAATTATAGAAAGAAATAGGATGTATTTTACTCTCGTTCTCTGGATGGTTTTTCCATTATAAAAGCGGATGTTTCACGTGAAACATCCGCTTCTCATTTACTCACTTTAAAGGTTCTTTACCAGGTACCCCTGCTTTGCGTGGATACTTTTTTGATATCTCACTTACTTTTTCAATCTTTATTAATGTACGCTCTGCTTCTGCTCCATCCAACGTAAAACTTTCAATCCCGTTAACTTTTCCACCAAGTAAAAAAATCGCATGTTTCGCAGACGAAAGCTCCTCTTCTATTTTCCCTGATTTATAGGAAATAAAGAAACCACCGGGTTTAACAAAAGGCATACAGTATTCCGAAAGTGTTGATAAATTGGCAACTGCTCTGGACACCGAGAGATCATATTGTTCCCTGTAATCTTTATCTCTTCCTAAATCCTCGGCCCTGCTATGCACCGCAGTAATTTCTTTCAACCCTAATTGCTCAATCACTTCATTTAAAAACTTTATTCTTTTATTTAGTGAATCCATTAAGGTTATTTTTAATTGTGGAAATGCAATTTTCAACGGAATTCCAGGAAATCCGGCTCCGGTACCTATATCGATGATTTTATATTCCTTCGTGGATATTTCGCCCATTGCTTTCACCAGGGCCAGACTATCAACAAAATGCTTTGTAATCACCTCTTTCTGATCTGTAATTGCTGTCAGATTCATGACCTTATTCCATTCATCTAATAATTCATAATATTGGTAAAATTGATTTATTTGTGAATTTTCTAAAATAATAGAAAATTGATTCAATTCTCGACTTAATCTATCCTTAAATTCTGCCGTCATCTTACACTTCCTTCCACATCTTCTTATATTCCCTCAAATCATGCTGGCTTTTGTTCCTTACTATTGCTCCTTACTTTTCTTCACTCTTTTCGTCCCGTTTTTGATAACGCAGCTGCTCTAAATGAACCAGAAGAACAGAGATATCAGCAGGGGATACACCGGAGATTCTGGATGCCTGTCCTATCGACATGGGTCTGTATAAATCCAGCTTCTGTACTGCTTCCTTCCGAAGACTCTTTACACTGCTGTAATCAAAGTCTGCATCCAGTTTTTTATTTTCCAGTTTTTTATATTGAGCCACCTGTTGTTTCTGGCGCCGGATATAACCGTCATATTTTATATTTATGTCAACCTGTTCTATGACATCCACTGATAATTCCGGTCTTTTAGAATCTAATTCAGTTAACATAACATAGTTCAGCTCCGGTCTTCTAATCAGTTCAGCCAGCGTCGTTCCTGTTTTTAAAAGGGTACTTCCATTTCTTTCCAAAAACTCCTGAACTTCTTTTGATGCACCGATATTGGTGCTTTCCAGACGCTTTATCTCCGTCTCAATTGCTGACTCCTTTTCCAAAAGCTTCTCATACTGCTCATCACTGACAAGGCCGATTTCGTGACCAATCCCCATCAGACGCAGGTCGGCATTATCCTGACGCAGAAGCAGACGATACTCTGCCCGGGATGTCATCATGCGGTAAGGCTCATGGTTTTCCTTCGTCACCAGATCATCAATCAGAACACCAATATATGCCTGAGACCGGTCCAGAACAAAACTCTCTCTTCCCAAAACCTTCATAGACGCGTTTACACCGGCCATAAAGCCCTGTACCGCCGCTTCTTCATAGCCGGAACTGCCGTTAAACTGGCCGCCGCTGAACAGGCCGCTGATGGTCTTAAATTCCAGCGTGGCTTTCAGCTGGCGGGAATTAATGCAGTCATACTCAATTGCATATGCATTCCGAACAATTTTTACATGCTCCAGTCCCGGAACGGTCCGGTACATCGCGTGCTGCACATCCTCCGGAAGAGAACTCGACATACCGCCCAGGTACATTTCATTGGTATACAATCCTTCCGGCTCCACGAAGACCTGATGACGGTTCTTATCCGGGAACTTTACCACCTTGTCTTCAATCGAAGGACAATATCTGGGGCCCGTTCCCTCAATCGCACCGGAAAACAGCGGAGACCGATCGAGATTGGCCCGTATAATCTCATGGGTTTTCTCGCTGGTGTACGTCAGCCAACAGGAAACCTGCTCCTTCTGGATGGTTTCCGGATCCGTAGAGAAAGAAAACGGTACTATTTTTTTATCCCCAAACTGCTCTTCCATCCTGGAAAAATCAATGCTGCGTTTGTCCACTCTGGCCGGTGTTCCCGTCTTAAACCGATACATTTCAATACCGTGTTCCTTCAGTGAATCCGTCAGATGATTCGCCGCCTGAAGGCCATTAGGCCCTGTGGCATTGCTCACATCGCCGTAGATGCATCTTGCTTTTAAATACGTTCCAGTAGCCAAAACAGCCGCTTTACAGTGATATACCGCTCCTGAAAATGTCTTTACCCCGGTAAGAACACCATTTTCTACAATTATATCGGTCACCTCAGCCTGGCGAATGGTAAGGTGATCCGTATTTTCCAGTGTATTTCTCATTTCCCTGGAGTAATTCTGCTTATCCGCCTGAGCCCGCAGGGAATGAACCGCGGGTCCCTTCGATTCATTCAGCATTTTAGACTGAATAAAAGTCTTATCAATGTTCTTTCCCATCTCTCCGCCCATGGCATCCAGCTCTCTTACCAGATGTCCCTTGGAGCTGCCGCCTATATTGGGATTGCAGGGCATCAGCGCGATACTGTCCACGCTGACTGTAAACATGATGGTCTCAAGTCCCAGTCTGGCTGCAGCCAGAGCCGCCTCACAGCCGGCATGTCCGGCTCCAACCACCACAATGTCATATGATTCTTCTAAATTTGGCATAACAACCTTCCTTCTCTCTATTTGCCCATACAGAACTTACTGAATATCTCATGAACCAGATCGTCTTCCACCGCTTCGCCTATAATGAGGCCCAGCTGCTCGTAAGCATCCATCAAGTCGATGGAATAGAAATCCTCCGGCATACCGTTTTGGATGCTCTGCTCCACCATTTCCAGGCTGCTGTACGCCTGTTCCAGTGCATTCTTATGTCTTACATTCGTAATCGTGACTTCATCATTAAAATCAATCTCACCATGATAAAACATGGTCTTAATCTCATCCTCCAAAAGTTCAATTCCTACCCGTTCTTTTGCAGAAATGGCAATCACACGGTGTGCCGTCCTGGAAGCCAGCATATCAGCAGTGATTTCCATTGTCAGATCCGATTTATTCAAAAGTACGACTGCTTTTCTGTCTTTGATAAACTTAAGAATCTCCTCGTCGTTTTCATCAAGAGGGCAGGAACCATCCACCACATAGATAATTAAGTCGGCGGCATCGGCAGCATTTCTTGCCTTCTCCACTCCGATTTTTTCTACTATATCATCCGTATCTCGAATTCCCGCAGTATCAATCACATTCAGTGTAATATCTTCCAGACGGATGGTTTCCTCCAGCGTATCCCTTGTGGTACCCGCTACATCCGTGACGATGGCTCTCTCTTCTCCCACCAGAACATTCAGCAGAGAAGATTTTCCCGCATTGGGCTTTCCCAGAATTACAGTCTTAATCCCCTCAGTCATCACTCTGCCGTTATCAGCTGAACGGATCAGCTTCCATAAGCCTTCCTTCAGCCCCTGAATCACCGATAACAGTGACTCTCCATATCCATCCAGAGATATGTGCTCCGGATCATCCAGCGCCGATTCAATAAACGCAATCTGATAGATAATCTGCTCCCGCAGTTTCTTTACCGCATTTGAAACCGCTCCATCCAGCTGGCTGACTGAGGCCTTTAACGCGTAATCATTTTTGGAATTGATCACATCGATGACCGCTTCCGCCTGGGCCAGATCGATTCGCCCGTTTAAAAACGCCCTCTTCGTAAATTCTCCGGGCTCTGCGGGCCTTGCTCCATATTTTAAAACCGTTTCCAGTATTTTCTTCGTAATCAAAACACCGCCGTGACAATCAATCTCAACCGTGTCCTCGGCCGTGAAACTCTTCGGTCCCCTCATTAACATGACCAGAACCTCATCAATGATTTCATCACCATCTGCGATATACCCGTAATGGATGGTATGGGAAGGAGCATCCGATAACTTCCTGCTGTTTTTCCCTTTTACCCTGTAAATCTTATCTATAATTGTAAATGCCTCATCCCCGCTGATCCTGACGATTCCGATTCCTGAACTGCTCATGGCAGTGGCAATTGCTGCAATTGTATTCATCTTCATATTTTTCACCTGAAAAAGAAAAGGGGTGAGGTGCCTTCCGACAGCCCCAACCCCTCAATCGACGTTACTCTATTTTTCTCTGTTATCCTGATAGCGGTCCTTCTTCGAGTAATCCTTTTTTAAGGAAATCACTACGTGGCGGAAGGGCTCTTCACCCTCGCTTCGTGTCACTACATACTTATCATTCTGAAGCGCGGAATGGATAATTCTTCTTTCATATGGATTCATAGGCTCCAGCGATATGGAACGTCTCGTTCTCTTCACTTTATATGCGATATTCTTAGCCAGTGTTTCCAGTGTCTCTTTTCTTCTCTCACGGTAATTCTCTGTATCCAGCTTAACCCGGATATAATCTTCACTCTCCCTGTTTACAACGAGACTTACGAGATACTGCAGAGAATCCAGGGTCTGACCGCGTTTTCCAATCAGTATTCCCATATCGTCGCCTGCTAAATTGATGGAAAGTTCTTTTTCCTCCTGATTAAAAGCGGTTTCGATATTCACGCCCATATCCATGGCGCCGAACACCTCTCCGAGAAATGCGATCGCCTTATCATCTATAGTCTCTTTCTTTCTTGCACGAATGATGGCCGGTTTGGAACCGATGAATCCCAGAATTCCACTGTTTCCTTTATCAACAATCTCATACTCCAGCTTATCGCTGGTCGTTTCCAATTCGATTAATGCCTTCGTAATTGCTTCATCTACGGTTTTAGCTGAAACTGTAATCATATCCATCCGGAACCCCTCCTATTTACTGTGCTTTTCGTTATATTTCTGAACCATGCGTGCCTTTGCAGAAATACTGTTGGGATTGGCTGCTCCGCTGCTGTAATAATCATTGGAGGCCTTCATCTGCTCCTGTGTTCTCTCAATCTTCTTCAGTCTGTCGGCTTCCTCTTTCTCGTTCGCTGCCTGAATGCTCTTTAAATTGGCTGTTGCATTCTGTGCCACCTTCTGCGGAGGAAGTCCCTTTTTAGCGCGCTTCTTGTTTGCCTTTTCAACGTTCTGTTTTACCATTTCATCGATATCAATTCTGTCCATATAACGATTTACTAATACCTGCTGGATAACCTGGAATACACTGGATGCAATCCAGTAAATACCAATACCGGAAGCAAAGGTAAAGCAGAAGAATACAGACATCAGAGGCATCATGGTATTCATCATCTTCATGGACTGAGCCATGGAATTACCATCATCATTACCGGTTGAAGGCTGATTCACTGTCATTAACCTTGCACTTAACCACTGGGATAAACCTGCAAGAATCGGAATTAAGATTGCCAGACTGAAATGAAATCCTCCGGTAAATCCATTGGGGAACATAACGCTAAACGGTGTGCTCGCCAGATTGATTCCCAGGAAAGAGTTCATATGCTCAATCTTTGCAGCATTTTCCACGATCGTTCCCTGAATACTCGGGAATAAATCCTGAAGCGCCGACCACTGAGTCGGATTCAACTGGTAAAGAAAATCTACAAGGCCATTGTTTGTAGCCATATCCTTTACCATAGCCATATTGACTTTATTATCCGTTGCAAACTGGGTCAGCATTCCCACATGATCCACGCCAAGAGATGTAATAGATGTCACTACATTCATAAATACATCCTTAACACTGGATACGTAGGCCGGAATATGGTAAATAACCTGATACAGTGCGAACAGAATCGGCATCTGGATCACGAGCTGTAAACAGCCGCCCGTCATGGATGTACCGTATTTTTCATATAAAGCCTGGATTTCCACGTTCTGCTTCATCATGGATTCCTGGTCTTTTTTCCCTTTATACTTTGCCTGAATGGCATTCAGTTCCGGCTGCATAATACTCATCAGCTTCGATGACTTCTGCTGTTTTAAAGTCAGTGGGAACATAAGAAGTTTTGTTACAAGAGTAAATAAGATAATACATAAACCGATGTTCTGGATTCCGAAAATACTGGTCAGCTTAAACAGCCAATCCATAATAATGCCCAGAACAGTTGCGAACGGCCCCAAAATGCCTCCGACTTTCGTGAGTACTAAAAATTCCAATGAACTACCTCCTCAAATTCCTGTCTTTTACGGAACTGGATCATAACCGCCTTTTGCAAAAGGATGACACCGAAGTATCCTTTTACAAGCCAAAAATGTACCTTTAAACACACCATACTTTTGCAGTGCCTCAATGGCGTATTGAGAACACGTAGGCGTGTAAATGCAGTGAGTTCTTACTTTCAGCGGGGAAAGAAATTTCTGGTAACCCCGAATCAACAGTATCATGATTTTCTTTACCATAAGATCACTTCGATTCTTTTTTTAAAATGTTATGCAGTCCGCATAAGTGCAGATACGCACTCTCGATTGAATGATAATTTTCTTCTTTTGCCGCCGCTCTGGCGACGACCACGATGTCTAACCCTGTCTCTGTCATGTCTTCATGAAGCCTGAAGCTTTCTCTCAATAATCTGGTTATATGATGCCGGACCACACTGTTGCCAACTTTTTTGCTGACCGAAATCCCAATTCTGGTTTCCGGCCTGTCCGTCTTTTTCACATACATGACAAGTAACTTGTTTGCATAGGATTTCCCGGTCTGGTATACTTCCTGAAAATCCCGGTTTTTTTTAATCGAATTAAAATGTTTCATGAACTCCCTCTGCCTGGCTCGCCGCTCACGGAAATGAAGAAAAGAAAAGGCCACAATTACTTGCGGCCTGGTCCATCATTTCCCCTGAACGCATGTGAAGGGGCTTTTCCATGATTCCCCCGTACAAAATGCGAGGGGCTTTTCTTTCCTTAAGCTGATAATTTCGCTCTACCTTTTGCTCTTCTGGAAGCTAAAACTTTTCTTCCGCCTGGAGTGCTCATTCTGGCTCTGAAACCATGAACTTTAGATCTCTGTCTATTCTTCGGCTGAAACGTCATCTTCATATCTACGGACACCTCCTCTTATTACAATAGCTTATCATAGCAATATGAATAAACATATTGAGACTATTTTAGTTAAACATCGTTTCAATTATATAGAAGAAATAAGGGTTCGTCAAGCTAAAAATGCTATTTTTTCTTATAAAATAAGGGTTATACCATAAAATGTATGGTTATCAAAAATCTGTTACTATATTTTGTATCTATATTTTGTATCAAAAAAAACAGGCGGCCGGAATCCTGTTTCCAGCTACCTGTTTTCTATGACTTTTTACTCAATGATTTCTTTACCAATCAATTCCTTCCTCTTATGAATTGATCATTTTCTCAATTTTTTCAAGAGAAATATTCAGCTCTCTGGCTGCTTCCTTTGGAGATTTCCCTTTTAAGAGGAGCTTTAAGACCTTCACTTCCTCGCCTTTTTCTTCTGCTTCTTTCTGCTTTTCCTCTATTTCCTTCTCTTTTTGTTCAATTTTCTGCTCTTTTTCTCTCAGTTCCTTCTTATGCTCCATCTCAATTACATCAATATCCAGAATCAACGCCTCTTCCACCGCTTCGCTCACTCCTTCATCTGAAACTTCCTGATACCGATCATAAATATGATGGTATAACTGCAGAGTCATATTTTTTAATTTACGGCCATCAGTTGGTGTTATATTTCCTGCTTTTACATTCACTTCTATTGATCCAATTATATCATGGGTAACAAGGTATTTCAACGCATCCAGATTCTCTTTTGTCCTCTTTTTTTCCATCGACTTTTTAAGTTTCAAAAGCTGAAATGGTATCAGAATAATCATATTTCTATTCTGAAGTTCTTTCGGAGACAATGAAAGATACTTTATAACAGGTACCTTATAAATATAAGTACCACTATTTCCAAACCGGATTGTTAAGTCTCTCTCATCTGGTTCAGACTTCCCTTCATACAGGCAGATCAAAACCGGATCCGGAAATTCCAGTACATTTTCCTCTCTTCTGATTTTAATAGCATGATGAAATCCATATTCAAAAATACGGAATGTAATACTGCCATCCTCAGTGGTCTGAAATTCCATATGATATGCAGATAGTCCTATTGTTATAATCGTATCCGCCAGTGTCTTTCGTAAATCATCATCCTCATGCTCCGTCCAGTTATAAGTCACTTTACTATCCAGCGGATGATTCACCCCAAACGTCCCATTTATAAATTGGATAATCGCACGGTTTGACAGCGTCAGGCACTTTTTAGCCACGCGGTCATACATATCGTGATATTGGTTCATTGCATACTTTTCCTTTCTCTTTTGTTTTTTTAGCATAAAAAATACATTAGCGTTCCCTATCCATATGCATCCGCCGCCTTTCCATATTTACCTGAGATATTAAATTATTTTTTGAATATGTTTGGAGGAACCTCCATGAAATTACCTGACTGCCACAGCCGTTCTGCACGGGCGGCATACTAAAAATTAGATATTTATTACTAAATCATGATTCTGAATCCTTGTGGAATTCACACTTACAGTTTATCATACTACTGGTATTTCGTAAATCATTATCAGAAAAAGAGGCCTGACACTTCCCCTCCCATGCTTAATATCTATTTTACTGAAAATACAAAAGCAGTAACCCATCTTCTCTTCCAATGGATTACTGCTCTTTACAATTTCACTCTTCTATCGTTTCATTGTTCTATCTCTTCATTGCCTTAAACAGTGCCTGCGTGACCGCCACGGTTAAAACTCCCGCCACAATAGCCTCAGGAATTCCGTTCAAACAAATGATTCCCAGTATAACTGTATAGATTCCTTCCGTCAGTCCCTTTGCTGCCGCTCCATACTCTTTTCCAAAACATAAGTAAATCAGATTCATTACCAGCAGAGTGTTGGTTAATGATCCGGCAACTGCCGCTGCAGCCAGAGCAATGCTTCTTCTTGCCCGATTCGCTTTCAGGGTCTTCATAATACCTCTGAATACATAATATGCCACAATTCCAATCAGAATTCTCGGCACCAGGCAGATCACCAGGCTCCAGAAATTTCCGCCGTACTCTCCGATTTTTATAAACGGGGAGAACACAAACGAGGTGGCATTCGGCATGTACGTATTTTTCCACAGACTGGTTATTCCGAACACCAATCCTAAGAATCCGCCATATTTTGGTCCAAGTATAATGGCTCCAATTATGACCGGAACGTGAATGATGGTGGCATTCATAAATCCCAGCGGGATATACCCAAAAGGCGTAAATGCCATGATGATGATAATGGCCATAAAGACTGCGGCCAGTACCAGGTTGCGCGTTTTGTTCTCAATATTCATTTTTTACCTCCTGTGCTACTGTTCTTTTCCAAGATACAATGCAACTGTTACAACCGAATTATACCCAGTAGAAGGCGCCGCGTCAATGGTGTGATGTGTACTTTTTCACATGCATATTGTTAATTTACATAATGTTATCCCCAAAATGTGGATAAGTTGTTGATAACTCTCTGGATAAGCTCTTGATAACCTGTTTATTGTTCACATCCCGTATTCACAAGGCCTCTTAAATTCAAATTTTTCCGTCTGTGTATAAATGAACTTAGAAAATGCCTCATTTTTGTGGACAACTCCCCTTCAGAATCATTATCAACACCCCATAAACAACAAATTCACATGTCTTACACATACTTATCCACAAAATTTTTCTATTATCATTGAAAAATAGTTCGAAATAGTATAAAATGGTTTTAGATTGGGCTAATGCGCACTATTCCCCCAAACAGGTATGAGGGGGACTTTCCGTTATTTGCATTTTGATAGATGTAGGAGACTTGAA